>NZ_SUKA01000009.1 GCF_005049105.1 Sphingobacterium alkalisoli | reverse complement strand
AAGGTGAATCGATGAGAAAGGGAATATTGAAACAGGAATAACGATAACTTTTTTATATAATTGTATGATCTTTTAAGTGGCACGGTTTGACCGAAATCAATGGCACCATTACTCCGAAATACCCAATTAGGGAGAAGCATGAAGGCGGTTATATATCCTGAGGACTTAGATTTAAGTTTTCCACTTAGGCAGAAGTTGAAAGAATGGTTATCAAAATATCAGAATGAACATTACAATGGCTTTATTAATGAAGATCTTATTAAGAAGCTTGATCAGGAAGGAAAAGATATAGCCATAATGATTAAAAAGGAGCTGTCAGAAGTGAAAATGGAGTATTTTTCTGATGCAAGAATGACAAATGAAATAATATAGTAAGGTATTACTTGTTTTACACTCCCAGACCGCATTTTGAGACAGCCTCTTTTTTTGTTTTAGCCGGATAAATTCTTGGTAGTGGGCGCGTCAAAACACCGAAATGCTTCCGGTGTTAGCATCGGTAAATGGCAAATAAGAATGCAGCATAATTGGCTATTTATACTGATTAGTTTTTTAAACCCCCACTAACGGCTGCTCCCCGTCGCCGTAAAAGTAGTTAAACAGTTGGCTGGGTTTGACATTGGAAATCTTAGCTAATGCATAGACCTCGAATGCAAAAAGATCCTCATGGTTCATGTGATTTTTAGATCTGCTAAAATGCGTTGGATTTGTTCCGATAGCTTCGGCGAGTTCTCCATCAGATAACGTAATACCCGAAATGAATGTTGCCAGTTTGGTTTGATCTTTTTGAGGCTTGCTTAAACCAGGATAGACGTAATCGGAGAATAAGGTTTCGCATGTCAAGTCAATATCTTCTCCACTTCTTTTCAGAACAAGGTAAAACATCTTTCCAAAAAAGTCGCCTCCATTTTCAGAAATTAAGTTTTGAATTTTATCTTTCTCTTCTTCCTGTTCGGTTTTTTTTGAAAACTTTGCTTTTATTACGCTATAGATAAAAGATCTAAATTCTTTTAATTTAAGTGTCTTGTATTCAGTGTTTTGGTTGTTTTCTTGAAAAATATCTTTCATATAATATTGTAAACTGTTATATTTGAATTGTAAATCAGTTTATCTGATTGGAGTCTTGTCAATAGAAACTAGCATTTTTAGAAACACAAGGCCTTTAGGAGCTAATTCTCCCATTTTTTGTATCTTTACAAAAGTGGGCTTGGCTCCTACTGGACACCGTGTTTCAGCCTTGCTAGTGGCTTATTGACGGTCGAAGGTAGGAGCCAAGCTTTTTTTCGTAGCCGTCCCACCATTTTCCAAAGACTCCTTTTATTTTTTTACTAACCATTAAAGAATAATGCGATGAAAAGGAAACCCGTACTAACCCCTCAAACACAACGACACTTCTGCGAAGTGCAATTCTGCCGTCGCCTTTGCGACAATAGTACTCTTATCCATGCGCTCGAATAAATAGTATACGATATTCGGATGTTAGCGAGGTCTGCTTATCTAAAATAGCAGATGCACCAAAGCGGTTCTCCGGCAATAAGAAATGCCTTGGTCGCTCGTTTTCATTCGATACCGATCCTTCCATATATACCAATGCTGTATGGATGGCATAATAGCACAGAAGGACCCATACAATTTATTATTTCGCAACAATAAAAGTAGCGTCTTTTTCGCGGTTATGCAAATCATCGCACAGCTAAAGGTATAGAAGGGTCGGTTTTTGGAATAAATTATATACACAAATAAACAGAAACAATGAGAAAAAAGTTATTTAAAAACATCATCAAATCTCCAGAGTAACCGGACAGAAACCACCCGATCCTGCGCCTGGAAGTATTATTGACCTACGTGAACACCCCCGTGAGTAGCGCCCAATAGGATCTTTTTTAGGAATTAATTTATTGAAAACTGTAAAGGCACCGCCTTTACACAACAAACCAAAAGAATGCGAAAATTACGCAAAGGGGAAAGCTATGCGCTGTTGCGAACGATACGCGCTGCAATAATTACAACAAAAAGATCGCTACAGCGCTGCGCGCAACGCGATGACGTTGCTACAGAAGAATTGTCTGAGAGATTATCGCGTCACTCCGCTCCTCGTAGTGATGAGGGTAGCAGCAGGAGGAGGCGGTATAACCTTTCTTTAATAGGAATGATATGTTTCATCGTGTTGTTTAGTGAGGCCCAGGCGCAGTCTGCTGGAGAGCAGGCTGCCGCCAATGGGTTAGCTGTAATCAAACCGCTCCAGATCGGGGATACTATCCCCGAGGCGCTGTGGAACCTGCCATTACAGGTCGTAAACCATCCCGATGGTAAGGATACCATCACACTCAACGACTACCGCGATAAGAAGCTTATTATACTGGATTTTTGGAGTAGCTGGTGCAGCAGTTGCATAAATTCTTTTCCTTCATTAGACAGCATCCAAAATGTTTTTAGGGATGATCTACAAATTCTTCTAGTGAATCCAGCGTCAAGTAAAGATGACCGCTTACGTATTCTGTATATCATGGAGCAGCAAGGTCGAGGGGTAACGGGCAGTTTCGCAGTCCCAAGTATATATAATGATAAAATAATAACCAAATACTTTCAGCCAAAAGTATACCCTCGTTTGATCTGGTTAAATGAGAAAGGCGAGGTACTTGCTATTACTGGAAAAAAGGAACTAAACCGTGGACGGTTACAACAGCTGTTGCTGAAAGAAGGAGGTGATCGTTATGGCAACTAAACTACTGACTGCGGTACTATGTTTCTTTTTCCTATGTGTGTCCGCGATTAATAGTAACGCACAGACCGGTGTCAAAAGGATTTGGGGAGAGGTAATTGATGAAAAATCCGGAAAGACAATTGAGGGTATAAATATGAGATTCTCCAGAAGTCTTACGAGATCGCAATCGGATAGTACAGGAGCATTTTATCTTTTGCTCCGCTATCCTTCTGATACCCTGATATTTTCTGGTATCGATTATGAAGAAGTTCGACATCCTGTCAATGATACTACGGCGCTCCCCCTGATGATGGAGTTGCGGCGATCTAACAATGTTATAGAGGAGGTGGTTATTGAATCCGGATTTCAGAGTATACCGAAAGAGCGGGCAACCGGATCGTATGCCTTCATTGACAGTTCGCTTTGGAACCAACGAATTGGCTCGAACGTGATGAGCAGGTTGGATGGATTAACAAATGGGCTATTAACAAATAATTTGAATCCGGATAATCCCACGGTACAGATCAGGGGACTTTCTTCTCTCGGGTCGGAATCAATGAAGCCTTTGGTCATTCTGGATAATTTTCCGTTTGAAGGGGACCTGGATGCTCTCAATCCTAATGATATTGAATCTATCTCTATCTTAAGAGACGCCGCCGCCGCATCGATCTGGGGAGCGCGCGCAGGCAATGGTGTTATTGTAATCAAAAGCAAAACAGCTAGGGTGGGACAGCGTTTATCGACCAGCGTGATCTCCAATATGACTGTCTCGCCACGCCCCGACCTATTCACCTCAAACCATTTGCCTACGCCCGAATATGTAGAGATGGAAAGGATGCTGTATGAAAAAGGATATTATACGGCTCGGTTTTCTATGTTAAGTAGCCCCTCTATCCCTTTAGTAGCAGAGCTTATGGAAGAGAACCGATTGGGTTATCTATCGGACAATGCACTCGAAGAGCGTCTCGACGCTTTAAAACGAGAAGATTTTAGGCATGATATGCAAAACTACCTCTACCGACGGGTAGCAAATCAGCAATACGCAGCCACTATGTCGGGCAGCCGTGACCGCTTAAGTTTTGTGTTATCTGCTGGGTTTGATAAGAATCTAGAACATCGGATAGGAGATGCGAATCAGCGATTTAATTTGCGGTCCAATAATACAATCCAATTTACTGATAAGCTTAATATGCAGGTGGGGATATGGATGGCTTTTCAAAACAATACCAACAACAGTCCTGGTGGATATGGCGACTTCAGGGGCATTTCGGGGTATAGCCAACTGGCGACGCCATCGGGGGATGCATTACCACTTGATATCTATTATCGCAGCCTTTTTACGGACACGGCTGGGGGCGGGCAGCTTTTGGATTGGAAGTATCGCCCGCTTCAAGAACTGGCTTTATCTGATAAGGTGACTCGTTCGAATGATATTATCATTAATTGGGGAATGGATTATAGCTGGAAATATGGATTTACCGGTAAGATAAAATTTCAAAAGCAGTTTGGAAATGGTGAATCTAATCATTTGAATCATCAGGACAGCTACTATACACGAAACCTCAATAACAGGTTTACGCAAATTACTTCAGGTGATGTCGAAAATCACATACCACGGGGCGCTATTCGGGAATCTTCTGAAAATACCAGTTCTTCATATAATATAAGAGCACAGATTGATTTCCATCGAAGCTTTGGAAGGCATGAGGTAAATGCAATTATCGGATCGGAAGCAAGGGATCTCAAAAATGAGTCCGCAACGAGCATATTGTATGGTTATGATAAGGATAAACTCACATTTACCAATATAGACCCTACTACGCAATATGCTAGTTTCAACAACCTATTCGGCTGGAATTACATCCCCTTCGGAGCAAATCTTAACAGATATGTAAATAGGTTCATTTCATTGTACGGAAATGGAGCATATACATATAGCAATAGATATACTGTGACAGGAAGCGTGCGTAGGGATGCTTCGAACCTGTTTGGTGTATCGACAAATCAAAAGTGGAATCCGCTTTGGTCGGTTGGTGGATTATGGCATCTGTCAAAGGAAGATTTTTTTGAATTTTCCGCAATAAAGAAATTATCACTTAGAGCAACTTACGGATATAGCGGGAATATCCCGTTAAATGCTACAGCACTTACACAGATCAACTATTATGGCGGGGCATGGAGCCCTGTCAATGAGAATTTTGCAACCGTGTTTATGGGGCCCAATCCATCGTTGCGGTGGGAAACTGTTAGAACTACGAACGTAGGGCTTGATTTCGAAGCATTTTCCGCAAACAGATTAAAAGGTAACATTGAATACTACAAGAAGAAGTCTACAGATCTTTTCAATTCCACGAAGCTGGATCCGATCGTCGGAATGTCGATACAGCCAAAGAATTCGGCGGCTATCGTGGGGAGTGGGCTTGATATTAGCCTATCGGCTTCTCTAATCGAAAGACGTTTTAACTGGAGCAGTATGCTTCTATTCAGTTATGCTGATTTCAAAGTCACACAGAATCTTGATCCCCCCTCACTGGATGGTCTGGTCTCATCAGGACAGGGTATCTTTCCCGTAGAAGGATATAATCCCTATCTCATAGCCAGTTATCGCTGGGCAGGTCTGAACCCTGAGAACGGAAACCCAAGGGGTTACCTCAACGATGAGGTAAGCGAAGACTATATTGCAATGCAATTAAACACGATCGAAGATCAAATATTGCACGGTCCTTCTCTTCCGCCGTTTTTCGGATCGTGGAGGAACACATTCCGATGGAAAAACTGGAGTCTGCTAGCCGGACTTAACTATAAGTTCGGACATTATTTTCGAAAGCAGGCGCTGAATTATGGCACACTGTTTCAGTATGGGGAATCGAACGGGAATTTAGAGTACGTAAACCGATGGAGAGAATCTGGAGACGAAGTTCACACAAATGTTCCCTCCATCCAATACCCTGCTAATTCGCGTCGAGATAATTTTTATAGATATGCAGACATAAATGTGCAAAAGGCTGACCATATCCGACTAAACGAACTGCGGCTGCAATATCAGGTGCATGCTACAGGGATCTCTTTAATTCGCTCGCTTTCATGCCATGCGTTCGTCGATAACATGAATGTTATGCTATGGAAAGCAAATACTTTCAACGTCGATCCAGAAAACTCGATCGGATTTCGCCGACCTATCAATTTTTCACTAGGTATCCAACTAAACTTATGATCATGAAATTCTATATTATAATATTGCTAGCCATTTCAACAAGGGCGCTTTCTTCCTGCGAGACATTTCTCGACGAAAAAAGCTCGGCTAAGATTGCCTCACCCTCTTCAACGGAGGATGTCGAACTACTGCTAAAAGATTATGGTAAATTCAATGCCGTATATCCCTACGCTTCCGAGATTGCGTCGGACAACTTTTTCGTCAGTGTTCAGCATTTAAATGGTGCATCTGAGCGGGAGCGAAGAACTTACCGATGGGAACCGAACGATGACGTCGGCCCATTCTGGTCTTTCCCGTACTCAGCCATATTCTCAGCGAATATAATCCTTGAGACATTAGACCACGTTAAAACAGCTGATTTAGAAAAAAAGAAGAAACTATACGCGATGGCCCTGTTTTGGCGTGCATTCTATCATTATGCGCTAGCAGATCTGTTTTGTAAACCGTATATGGCAGGGTCGGCTCAGACAGACTTAGGTATCCCTTTAAAACGAACCGCTGATATCAACAAGGTGCCGCAACGTGCAAGTGTAAAAGAAACCTATGATTTTATTATAAAAGATATTGAAGCGGCTATTCCTTCATTAGACGAAGGATTGTCAAACAAATTTCAACCAAACAAGGCTGCAGGATATGGCTTACTTGCGCGGATCCACCTGGCTATGGGTAGCTATGCGAAAGCAGGTCTGTATGCGGATTCATGTCTGCGTATTCAATCAACGTTGGTGGATTACAACGCGCTAAACACCGCACAAATTATACCTTTTAAAGTGCGGAACGATGAAGTGATCCTTGATGTGCAGGCATCGGTCTCTAATCTGCTTAATCGTGCGCGGGGCCGGGTTGATACCTTGCTGGTTCAAACCTATGATATGGACGACTTGCGATTGAAGGCATTTTTCATACATAATGCGGATGGTACAAAGGGGTTCAAAGGGCATTATTCGGGTGCTAGTGCTGCAATTCAATTTGTCGGACTTGCCACCGACGAAATGTTCTTGATCAGAGCTGAATGCAACGCGCGTGCAGGAGACATTGACAAGGCGCTTGTCGATTTGAATACCCTACTGAAACACCGTTGGCAAAAAGATAGGTTTGTCGAGTTAACTGGTTTAGACAAAGATGAGCTCTTGCATGTTATTCTTTTAGAAAGGAGAAAGGAGTTACTTTTTCGTTGTTTACGATGGTCGGATTTGAAACGCTTGAATCAGGAAAATAGATTTAAAAAAACGCTGAAAAGAAAACTTGATGATGATGATATGTTAGCACTTGAGCCAAATGGTGAGCGATACGTGTTTAAAATTCTTCGGGAATCCATACTGTTCAGTGGGATAGAGCAAAATCCTTAAAACAAGATCGCCCTCCCTTCGATTGATGGGAGGGCGGTCTTGCACTACACTTATTCCTTCATTGAAATTTGAGGATTAGTGGTTGAACCCGCTTGCTCAGCTGCCCAAAGTTGGCTTTTTACAGCATCGAATTCTGTCGGAGCTGGCGCATTGCCATTTCCTGTATTGGTGGGCAAATTTACCCCACATACGTGCTCCCCTGGTTCACAACTTGCTTCCGACCGCTGGTAGTTATTGATATCTTCGATATCACTCTGATTGGTGGAATTAGATGTGTACTCGTAGAAGTACGATGTTTGTACCGCCGAAGTTTCAAACGACATCATCGTTAAACTTGTTGCTGCAATCGCCATAGCTGCTAAGGCCATTGCATTTTTTTTGAGTGTTTTAAGCATTTTGCTTGTGTTTATTTGTTTTTACTGTTTTTGGTAGGGAACAGCTGTGTTCCCTAGATCCTTCCTATCCTGCGCTTGCCCATTTTCTGTACGGTGCCGAGGCAAGCGCTCGGGATAGTCTGAAAAGTCTTTTGGCGACAAACCCTTTGCCCGGACTAACCTAGAATCCAAGTTCCGCTGTAAATAGTTGTGCTATTCTCTTTGAGGCCTATCGGGCTTTATGTTTGTCTTTTCTAAAGACGCTGTTATATCTTGAGATCCTTCGTTGTACTCAGGATGACAGGAGCGCGATTTTTTATGAAGTATAACGCCTGTAATGCTGATGGTTAGAAAGAGTAAGTTAAACCAAAAGTGCTGCATCCAGCTCATCCCGCTGATCACCGATCCGCATGCACAGGGTACCTTGCCCCATGCGCCTAAAAGAGCCAATCCGACATAAGCGGTAAAGGCTGCCATCAACAAGGACGATAGGAGAAAGGGATTTGTTAAATGAAATCTCCAGATTCCCACGTTACTTCGTTTCGCTGAATGACGGAGATTCTGTATCACCAGCAACATGACTATCGAAATTTCTAAAACAGGCAAGGTGTAGATAACTATCCAAGCAATGGTATAGCTTAATGGTTGCTGAAGGATTCCGTATTTAAACTGTTGAAAATTTATTAATTTATCGATAGCTACGGGGATCCACAGTAGGAGTAAGGCTACGGTGATTGCTTGTACTATGTATTGTCGTGTTCTCATATGCGTTGTTGCTGATGTGCGAATTTGTTAATCCGCAGATTTGCCTTTTATTGTGTTTGATAAATCAAAGGTAGAGCATGAAAGTGGGGATGCGGGGGGACAGATTTTAGAGGTGTAACGCCGTTTCTGAGAAATGGGGAGGGGTACACCTTGGCGTAGGGGGAAATTTAGGCTATTTTGAGGTGTATCTGGATTCTTATTGATATTTGGGTTTTTGGTGGTATGAGGACTGTTTTTGGCGCCTAATCGGTAGCGGCTTAAGGGGGGAGCTGGGGGGAGTCCCCTAGTTTTTTAAAATAAATTTTCAGTAAATATACATCAAAGATTAAAAACAGGTAAAACGGTTGTAATAAAGGCTTTTAAGAAGCAAAAGAACACTGTTATATTGACGTTGGATTTTAGATATTTCATACATTTGCTGTATCATTAACAAATAAATAACCCTAACAATACAAAATACGCATTGCGTCAATTTTTGAGTTATGGGCAACCTTAGACGACACGCCGACAGACCAACGAACACAAGACAATGGACGAATTTAAAATATTTAAAAATTGGCTTACACAAGTTTCCTTTCTAACAGAAAAGGATTGCTCATTGTTTGAACCTTACCTGAAAACCAAAAACTGTAAAGCGAAAGAATATTTTTTAAGCGAAGGAAAAATCTGTCAGAAAATCGGGTTTATAAATAAAGGCTGTTTCCGAACTTACTACCTTTCTGACGGAAAAGAAATCAATACGAATTTTGCGTTTGAAAATGAATTTGTAACAGACTATGACAGTTTTTTGCAAAGTAAGCCAAGCCGATATTTCATTCAGGCATTGGAAGACACCGAAATTGTTACCTTTAATTTATCCGCTTTACAAAATGCCTACAATCAATCGCAAAATTGGGAACGTTTTGGAAGGATGATAGCAGAACAATCTTATAAACTGACCACCCAACGAGTTGAGAGCTTTTTGTTCTTAGACGGTGAACAACGTTACCTTGACTTGCTTAAAAATCAAACTCAAATTTTTGACAGAATACCTCTATATCATATCGCTTCCTACTTAGGCTTGGAACGGGAAAGTTTAAGCCGTTTGAGAAAAAAAGTTGCAGGTAAATAACGATTGTAACATTTGTCAATTTCTTCCTCATTTGCCTTTGAGACTTTTGCAGTGTAAAATTTAATGTTTCACTAAAAAAAGAGTTTCAAAATGAAAAAGGTAATTTTTTCCGCCACCGCAATAGCTTTTATGCTTTTGACGAGTTGCAGCACTTCAAAACAAATAACAGTTCCGCTTAGTCGTTCGGTTGAGTTGGACGATACTTACACGATTATTTGGAATGGTATCAGCAAGGCATATCGCTACGAAAATGGACAATGGCTAAGAGCCGAAAGTTACGATTACCAATTTGACGTTGTTCAAAAACGCTACGACAATCATTGGAAATCCGTTAAATCACTACACCGTATTCACCCCGACTATGACGGTAAAGCGGGCGACAGAGACCAAACAATGTATTTTGAAGTTGCCTACAAAAATCTGATTGAGGGAAAAGTGCAAGCGACTATCAACTCATCATTGGGTAACGGAACAGGAGCAAGCGACACCGAATTTCGTAAATCCGTTTTGACAATGTATGTTCCAAATGCAAGTAAGTTTATGCCGTATAGCAAGTTTAGAATTACGCAAAACTATAACTACGAAGAAGGTGTGTTGACCGAAACCGTTGAACTCATCAAAGAAAAAGACGGCAAAGAAATTCCGTTTATGAAGAACGAAGAAACCGCTTTGATTTTTATTAAAAGTAAATTGGACAAAGCACCAACAACCTTTAAACACTAATAGTTATGACAAACGAAGCAAGAAAAATAAGCGGTTACATTTTGCTTTCCGTTCCGACAATCATTTACGGTGGGTATTTTTTGCCCACCGTTTTAAGCGGACAACAGGAACATTTAGAATTCACCGACTTTCAGAAATCAATGTTCCTTAATCCTTGTCCCGCTTTGAAAAATCGCGTGGAGCTTCATTGCTCCGATGTCGTCTAACGATGCTAACTAACTCCCCAACCCCTAATCTCTAAACCCTAACCCACTACTAAACCTACCTGAAATCGTCTTCGAGGTACTTGGTCATTGCTTTGAGTTTCCGAATAACAAAATCGGCATGGGGCGCTAGCTTATCCTTGTCGTACTTACGCAGGCTGTGCGGACTGAGGACGGTACCGAAATCGGTCCGTATATGCTGGGCGACAAATTTCGCGGCTTCTTCTTTACTGGAGGCATCATATAAGCCGACGGCGTAGCAGGCATGAAAAAAGAGCTTCGCCTGGTTGCCATTAAGCTGGAGCGGAATAAACGCGTAGGCACTTGATGCTTGGCTTTCCGTGCTAAGCTTAATCTCTTTCTTTTTGAAACGTAAGTATTCCTGCATGTAATGAAGCAGCGACCTGTTGTACGGATCGTATGCAAGTTGCGTTTTGGTACGGTACCAGGCAAGCTTTATATCCATCTGCATCAATATGGCGGCTACATTCCCCTGAGTTAAGGCAATATCCAATTGCGCATTTTGTAGGTCTGCCCAGCGGTTATAAAAGCCCATGTAATTGAAATCGATATTAACCAAAAGCGAGATAAAGCGTTCGGGCCAGGGCTTATCCCGCTGGTCGTTGGCCATATGTTCCAGGGCATCGAGCAACCTTGTAATGTAGCTGCGGTGATAGTGCTGCAACTCGGGTAGCTTGCCGGGCTGGAAAAGTGAGGCCATCGCATAGACTAACTCATCGAGGTAGGGGATGGGTACGGCTTTTCTTTTCAACTGCGTAGTGATGTCGGGCAGCCGCTTTGCTACCAAGGCCTGCAACTGCTGCGACTGGTAGTGAGCGATAGGATTTTCGGCTTTTATATGC
Source organism: Sphingobacterium alkalisoli (assembly GCF_005049105.1). Classification (GTDB taxonomy): domain Bacteria; phylum Bacteroidota; class Bacteroidia; order Sphingobacteriales; family Sphingobacteriaceae; genus Sphingobacterium; species Sphingobacterium alkalisoli. Next base: position 197,059 of record NZ_SUKA01000009.1, on the reverse strand, counting down.
TGGCCATAGTACTGTTCAAATTGGTTGATTAGTGTCTGCAAGACCCGCATATGATTGGATGCAGCAGGTGTATCTGATAATTTATCGCTGAGGTGTGTCAGTATCAGGTGCGCTTGGTTGGTCGACTGGTCCAGCACTGCTTTGCTCATATATTGTTTGTACACCACGGACATATCAACGAGCACCTGCTGACATAGCGTGGTGAAAGTTTCCAAGGTTGGTGCTGCGGCTGATCCATCGTTGCGGAGGTGCTGATCTATGGCGTTTTCTAGGGGTAATAGTGTGGTCATCATGGCAAATGGAAGATAAAGCGCCTATGGCTGAAGGTATGGTGCCATAGACGCTTTTTGTTTTTGTTTATACCTTGCGGTAGTAAATTCGGATTACCACTTCACCTTCGGTAGAGTAGCTACAGCTGCTAACCTCTCCACTGGACTCCTCGTCATCATCGGCGGGCTGTTCTGCTGTTTGCGTAGCGCGGTTTTTGACCTCAGTTACCTTAATAGAATCTTCGCTCTCGGCTACTTTTATAGTGGTCTCTGCATCTGTTTCCTTTTCTAGTCTAATCGGCAGGTGGTGGTCGATCGCAAAGAGGATCTTCCATTGCACATCGATAATGAAGCAGTCGTCTAAACGATTGAGGTAGTCTATCTGGTCATCGCTTAAACCAAACCGCATGATGATCCAATAAGGGAAATTAGCGGCGATAAAATTATACTCTGCCTGTTGAGCCTGTAGGCTTGAGGCGTATAGGTCGTTCTGCCATTGTTGTACGCCATCGGCGTCGAAATAATATTCTTTCATTGATTTATTATTTATAAATGATTAATTGGGGCTTCGCAAGCTCCGATAGTTCCCCGGCCAGGATACAACAAAGGTAAAGTAGCCTTCAAAAAAATAACAAATTTTAGAGATGGGTTTTCCGTGAAATGTTCGTGATTTTCCGTGAAACGGATTAGAATATGTGTTTTAAGCGTTTAAAGACGGTTTTTAAATCGGTGAAATGACGCCAAATTCCATGAAACGGAATTTACGACTTATAGAAGTTGCAAGTTAGAAAGCGAGGAAAAAAATATTCAGCAAATTTCTTTGAAACATTTAATGTTTTTTGTAGTTTGTCGATTATCAACAAAAACTAATACTAAACATGAGAAATTTATTTGCCGGAATATTTCGCTCGTCTTACGGTCTGCCATCTCGATTAGCAATACAGACTGGGTTATCTGCTTTTATCATTACATTTTATACGACCGAAGGATCGCTTTTGGATAGCTTTACTTCGATGGATCATTTTTCTACATTATTGATGACGATTGTATTGATGTTTTTGCTGTTCTTGCTCATGGGGCACTTATCATTGAGGCTCGATCGGGAAATGGACTGGATACAGCATGAGACATCAAGGACCTTATATCAGATTGGACTCGGCATACTGACCCTTGGCTTTATCGCTTTTCAAACCGTGTGTTTGGTGTATTGGTATTTTTTAGATATAGATCTATGGAACTCGGCCTATCTGGAACGCGATTTTGTGGTGATGATGTGCTGTGTAATCTGTGTCAATATATACCATTATGCTTTGTATTGGCGCGAAGAGAACAAGCGCAACAAGCATACGATCGACACCTTGACTCAGCAGCTTGAAAACTCATCTTTGCGTGAAGTGGAATTACGCCAGAATCTCAGTACATCAGATGCCAAAAGCGTGGAATTACACAGGCAAATGGGGGAAAATAATAGGCAATGGGAAAAGAAACTGGAGGTGCTGACCAAGCAGGTCGGGGATGGCTTACAGCTGTGGCAGGACATGCAAAAAAAACTGTTTTCGCCCGATTTGGAGCATCCCGTTCATCCATCACGGGTTGTACAGTTCTATCTAAGTGACCTGGATAAAGAATATAAATATGTACACATGCTGCTGCGCGATGGAACGGATGTGGTCGTAGCAAATAAGGAGTCACTGGCAGAACTGGAAAAGAAGTTTCCCTACCTGTTTATCCGATTGGGCCGTGGGCCGCTGGTTAACCGTTTTGAAATCGCAGATATCAAGCGACTGTCGGCAAAAAAATATGCCGTATCATTGATGTTGGAAGGAAGCGAACCTATCGTGATATCTGCGGAGCGCTATGAGGAGTTGCGCAATGATCTACTCCTACAAAGACCCAGTACAGCATAATGGGATCTAATTTGATGAGGACGTCTAAAGAGGTCGCTTTTCAGTCATCCTGACTTTAGGTTATTCCTTACGTCAGGATGACAAAATGAAAAGACGAATACATATTTTTAACGATCACCTACTACGGATGGCAGCGTTTATAAAGCTCGTCTAAGGGGAGATCGGTGTACGCTGCAAATTCGGCGAAGGTAAGGTACTGATGATATTGCTTGCCATACGCATCTCGGACCTCTTGTAACTTGCGGCTTGCCTGCCGTGGCGTAATATTTAATATGGCACTGATATCTTGCGCAGTGATGCACAGTCTAGGGTTTTTCATGGTAATGGAAATATCGGTTAGCATTATTTCCCCCATTAAGCAAGATACCTTCAAGTAGTGTGTAGCGCTACCACCCTTTTCAGGAGAAAGTTAATTACACTTCCCAATATACCATTTTTATACTATAATGCCAATAGCACATGCCGATAAAATGATACGGTACACCTATGCTTTATATACTCCAAGCTGCTAGACTCGCCCTGGAGTTTTGTTGGTTTTGTCTTGGAGTTGTGTAGGATTGCGATGGAAGCAGTGGTAAAGTTACCGTGGCTTCTTCGTAGGGCTTTCGTATGTTTTTAGTATGTCTGTAGTAAGTCTTTGGTAAGTAAATGATAGGGTTTTAGTAAGTCTACAGTAAGTAAACGGTATAGTTGAGCTAACCAATCTTTACCATTTTAGGACATTTTGGACATTTTTGACCTTTTTGAGACACGAGTAGACGGTGCCCGGACAAATGTGGAAAATTAAGACATCTGCGGACATTGTGGACAGCGGCTAATTCTTGGCTATGCACTTTTGGATTATAATTTAAAACAAATTTATTATGGCAAAACAAGAAAGTTTAGTAAAAATGCGGGGAAAGGTCGGCGATCTTTCCTTCAGCAAACACCGCAGTAGAGGGTATGAGGTACGTATGAAAGGCGGCGTCGACAAATCCCGTATCGCTTCCGATCCCAATTTTCAGCGTACCCGTGAAAACAATGCGGAATTTGGATCTGCAAACAAAATGGCGAAATCGCTTCGCTTGCAGTTGAACAATCTCCTGCGCTACTTCTCCGATAAGTCGATGCGCAATAGGCTCACTTCCCTGGTGCACCGTATCCAGAAAGCTGACCCGGTAAACCTCCGTGGTGAGCGTGTTTTCCTGCCGGAGAATGCCGACATGTTGAAGGGTTTTGAACTCAATATCGGCAGCAGCCTGAAGATGATATTGGCTGAAGACCTGGAACCTGTGATCGACCGTGATGCGGAGACGGTGTCGTTGGTAATCCCACAGTTCAACCCCCAAAATGATGTGACGCTATTGAATGGAGCGACACATATGCAGGTAGTGCTGGTCGCTGCCGAACTGACGATGCAGGAAGTACCGCCGAAGCCAGTGGTGGAGCGCTCGGCCTATATCCCATTAATCGGTGAGCATGTGGAGGAGACCCTGCAACTGACGACTGCCTTTGACCCCGGCAGTGCGGCCTACGTGCTGGTTGGAATAGGCCTCTTCCAAGAAGTAAACGGTGCGTTTTATCCATTAAACAATGGATCGTACAACGCGATGTCTATTGTCGAAGTTGATATTCCGTAATGGAGTTAGTAACTAGGGATTAGTGATTGGTGACTAGTAATAGGTGACTAGGGGTTAGACCTGTTGTTCTCGTCTTTGCGAGGAGGAACGACGTGGCAATCTTCGAGGAGCTGGAGACTAGGAATCGAGTAGCCGGAAACAGGAATCGGATTTCTGTTTCCGGTTCTCAAATCTCACATCTCACATCTCCGCAAATAAGGAGATAGGCAAATACGCAAATCCGAAATACAAAATCATAAATACTATGAACACAACGATAACCCTCCATCTCCGACGGAAATACGGGGAGCGGGGAACTAATGGCACGATCTATTTTCTAGGGGAACCGATCTGCCACACGATAGAACTGCCCTGGCAGGACAATACGCCAAACAAAAGCTGTATCCCGGAAGGACGCTACAGGCTGGAAAAAAGGGTCTATCCCAAAAATGGAGAGCAGATTGGAATTCCATTTGTGCAGGGACGCGAAGCGATCCTGATCCATGCCGCGAACAACGCCGAACGGGAACTACGCGGGTGCATTGCGCCGGTTACGACCCTTACAGGTGAAGGTACAGGCGATGAAAGCGTAAAAGCCCTCAAAGAGCTAAAAGCACTGGTGTACAGCCTGTGGGACATGGGAGCAGAAGTTTATTTGGAGGTTAGGGGTTAGTGACCAGTGATTGGTGACTAGTGATTGGTGACTAGTAACTAGGGGTTAGAACTATTATTCTCGTCTTTGCGAGGAGCATAGCGACGCGGCAATCTTTTGTCTTTTGCAAAATAAGATCGCGTCACCCTTATACCTCAGGTTCGCGATGACGCAGTCTCAAATCTAATATCTCACATCTAAAGTCTATCTCACATCTAAAGTCTAATATCTAACGTCTAACATCTCAAATCTAAATGAAAAGCATTATAAACAAAATCAGCCGGGCATTACAGGTCGTACTGCTGGCTCCAATCAAGCTGCCGGGTAAGGCACTGAATATTTTAAAATACGTTGCCGTGGGCTTGGGTGTCATCGAATCGGTTCTGGAAAACGGGAAGGCGGAATCGGAAACCCAAACCCAGAAGGAGAAAGAGCAAGATAGCGACGTAGCGGCCTCAACGGGGGGCGCCCATCCGCCTGCGGAAGTGAACCTTGATGATGACGCAAGTGTAGTACCTGATCAGGCAGCTCACTTTGCACAATCGGATATTGTGCGGCCGAACACGGCTGCGGAAACGGAGGGACGTGATGAATAGCCATGGCGGTAGTTGGTTTCCGGTATTCGGCGGCAGCTGCTGCAGTATCATGGGTTTGATTCCCTGGCACAACCTCTTGCAGACGGTGATCCTAGCGGTCGTCGGTACGCTGGTGAGCTATTTGCTAACGCGGATTCTACAGCGTAAAAGGAAGTAGCTAAAAATAACATAGGCGTTAGCCACATTCGGAACGCACTACGCAGGTAGTGCGTTTTTTATCATTTGGACTTTCTACATTTGTCTCCACTTTAAAGTTGCAATTCCACAGGAGGACTGCCCAAAATTGGCTCGCACGAAATATTCACGGATCTACATTATATTTCAGTTATGAGCTTCTCTTTGCTTCCAAATACAATCGGTTCTAACATGTGCTGCAACTGTATAGTTAATGGACCGGGATTGGAACCGTAGACCGTATCGTCAATGGATAAAATAGGGGTGATGTTTTTTGTCGTACTGCTAATGAACGCTTCAGCAGCATTTTTCATGTCTTCTAGTGTAACATCTCTGATTTCAACATCTAAATGTTCTTTTGCGATCTCGATAATATACTTCCTCGTAATACCAGCCAGCACATCTTTGCCGGGCGTGAGCAGTTTGCCCGTCTTGGTAATGAGAAAAATATTAGCGCGTGGACATTCTGAAAGTAACCCGTTTTGTGCATAAAGCACTTCGTCGGCTCCAGCGGCCTTAGCTTTTTTTAGCCCAAGGATACCGACCGCATAGTCTATTGATTTGACCGTTCCGAACGGTCGGTGATAGTTGTACGTAATGAGCTTGATACCCTGTTGTTCCTGTCGTATATTGCGTTGCAATGGCTGTTGTGTGATGATGAGGTTGGGGGTCGCAATACTATATCCATCTTTACTATAACCACCTGTTAGGAGTAATTTGATGCCAGATTCAGGGATTTTATTAGCTTCCATAAGGGTCCGTATCTGTATTCTTAGTTCATCTCGGGTATAGTGGACAGGCAGATCCATTAATTTAGCCGAGTGAAAAAAGCGATCGAGGTTATCTTCCAGAAAAACGGGTCGATTGGCTACGGTTTTGAAGTAATCAAAGATGCCGTATCCTCTAACTATAGATAAGTCATCAATACCTAAGCTCGCTTCTTTTTCTGGAATAAGCTGCCCGTTAATAATAACATGCAAGGATTGGATCATTTGAATTTATTTAATTGGGTTGAGATAATGCATTGTACTTTTTTAAAATTGGTAGCACCTTATTTAGCGGCAGTGCCGGAATAGTTGCGCGGAAACCTTTAACGGTCTTTGCTGCAAATAATGAATTGATGATGGCCTCTTCCACGGCTTCGATAACCGCCATGAATAGAGGCGACATATAATCGTTATGTAAAGACGGCTGATGTAGTATTGACGACGGTGTGTCGTATGCGACGCGGACCGAATCATGCGTCGAAAACGCAATGAAATACTCACCACTGCCGTTGGACACTATACCGCCGGTTTTTCCTAATCCAATAAATGCTCTTTTGGCCAGTCGCTCGAGATTTCGGTCGCTGAGCGGCGCATCTGTGGCAATCACGACCATACACGATCCATCTACATTGTTAAGCAATTTGTTGCGGAAAGAAAACTGCTGTAGTTCCCGACCTACAGGCGCTCCGTTGATCTGTAAAATACCGCCGTAATTGGTTTGTACAAGCACGCCGACAGTATATCCGCCTAAAGACGGAGGTAACACGCGGGAAGCTGTGCCAATGCCACCTTTGAAACCGAAACATACTGTTCCTGTCCCGGCGCCAACATTACCCTCTTGTACCGGACCCGAGGTCGCCGAATGTATAGCGTTCAGTACATTCTCTTTTGAGACGTGCATACTTCTGATATCGTTCAGTTCGCCATCGTTGGTCTCACCAACAATCGCGTTGACCGATTGTACCCGTTCATTGCCGGGTTGCGAAAGTGTATACTCAACGACTGCTTCTATGGCTCTTCCGACATTAAGGGTATTGGTGAGTATGATAGGTGTTTCTATATTGCCCAATTCATTTATCTGACTGATACCGGATAATTTTCCAAATCCGTTTCCGATGAAGATGCCTGCTGGTACTTTATGTTGGAACATGTTGCCTTTATAGGGCAAAATGGCAGTAACGCCGGTATGTACAGAATCCCCCTCTTGTCGCGTAAGATGACCAACCTGAACACCAGGTACATCGGTGATAGCATTCCATTTACCTGGAGACATTACGCCGATCTCAATGCCATAATCACGTGCTCTTTTTTCCGTTTTAAACTGCTGTGCGTATGATGCAGCGGTAAGACACAAAAAGCAGGTAACAGATATTATTTTAATCATAATTCATCAATTCGAAGATACAATAATTCGTTTTTTGTGAAGCAATTCAAACTTAGGAAAAGTTGCTCTTTTTTTTAAGAGTTATTTTCTTTATCGAAGATTTTCTTGTGGATAACAATGGGTATCGATATGATTTTCCTTTTCATAGTATATGGAAAGCGAAGTACATCCAAAGGCATAAATGAGTTAATCGAAGTCTTATAATACCTTAATGAAGACTTAACGTTCCAACATGTAATTTTGGGCACGATGAATAAGCAAATTGGTTCAAGCGTCACAAAAAAATATTGGAATGAGGTAGATGTACTTCAATTACGCACTACACATGCGGATGAAGCGTTTAAGAAATTATTCAATCATTTCTGGGCTCCCCTTTTTCAATCTTCATTTAATTTACTACGCAACGATGATGATGCACAAGATGCGGTACAGGAGGTATTTATCAGCCTTTGGAATCGCCGATGTGATATTGACATACAAACGTCTTTGGAGGCATATCTGTTTACATCGGTGCGGTATAAATCGCTAACAAAGCTTACAAAGCGTCTTGAGGAGCAAGAGCGTAACGTGCCATTAGAGAAGTTAATTGAGAATAGCTTTCAGAAGTTTGTTGATCCCCTTATCCTGAAAGACCTGGAGGCGGAAATTGAATTGCAGATTGAAAAACTTCCAGAACGTATGCAGGCCGTTATTCAACTCAAAGCAAAGGATGCCTTGAGTGTAGCAGAAATCGCTGAGCGGCTAAATATTTCGGAAGATACGGTTAAAAATCACTTAGCGGCCGCGCGAAAGAAATTGCGTATTCAACTTAGCGACATGGCGTATGTATCGCTATTGATACTCCTGGGCACGGGATCCTAACCCGTACTAGCGCGATTTAATATATACTTAATTATTTCATAACACACTTCACTAGTCCTGTGTATCACTTTTATAGACATACTTATAAAGACGAAGACGTGTATGCACATTAAACGGATCAAAGAGATCATAAAAAATTATTTAGACGGTACCACTAGTGCCATTGAGAAAAAGGCCTTGGATAGCTGGCTTTCGTCGGTCGAAAAACTGCCGATACCTCACACACCTACTGATCTTCATGACATAAAGAATGCGATATGGGCTGGTATCGAGAATCAACACATAACAAACGGTGCAAGGCCGATGACGAAGCGGATTATACTATGGCCAGCTTTAGGGGCGGCTGTAGCACTCATCGTAATCGGATTTTTCGCGGTCCGCGATATCGACAGTGGCACCCATACCGTCGCTACGGGTAAAGGGGAGTCTAAAACAGTCGAATTGGTAGATGGATCGGTGGTGACCCTACAGGAAAATACACAACTTATCGTTGCCGATGATTTCGAAAAGTCAGCAGATCGAAAAGTCAGACTAGTGGAAGGTGAAGCATTTTTTCAGGTACATAGAAACCCCGAACGACCATTTCGGGTGGCAGGAAGCGGGATGCAAACTGAAGTATTGGGTACATCCTTTATCATTCGGACATCTATAGAAGATGCTGCTTGGTCGATTTGGGTAAAGAGCGGAAAAGTACGCGTAAGCAAACCAAAGAACGCAAGTGAAACGTATACGTTAGGGGCAAATGATAGCCTTACTTATGCGTTGGATAAGGATCAGATAGGATGGGTAGATCAGGAATCTGACGATTCCATGATGTTATCCTTCAAAGATAATAACCTGGAACAGATTGCTGAAATCATTGCCGAACGTTATGGTGTTGTCCTTACAATCGAAAAAGGGTTAGAAAGGACACATAAGTTTTCCGGGGAATTTCAATCCGACCAACCTCTTGATGAAATTTTGGATATGATATGCCTGGCAACGGGTACACAGCAGATAAAAAATGGGAATACGATCATGCTAAAATCATCGATCCCTTAACACTAAAAACTCCTTAGACGATTATCGGATTGCGCGCAATCTATAGGTCCGGAAGTCGAATAGGTATTAACACGTATATGAATACACACTTTATTATTAATTAACAAATGAAAATTTACTTATTGGCGCTGGCTGGTCTCTGCCTATGGGACGGGGCTACAGCGCATAGCAAGATCGTGACTTCCGCTGGGATTTTGTCCACTCAGCAACATAGGGGCACCCTGTTGTCGTCACTGGAACACGTAGCCACACACGCTGGCAAACGCTTGGTATACGACAAGCAGATCCTTGTCGGCAAAGTAGCGAAACCCTATAACGTGGTAGAACCGCTACAGCAGACTATGACGGATTTGTTGTCGGGAACCGGTGTCGGTTACCAAATTAAAGGCGATATGATTGTGCTGCATAAAATTGCGACAAACGTATCGGATACGAAATCGAGTACACAACAAGAAATTATGTTGAAGGGTACCGTTAACGATGCGTTAACGGGCAAACCTATTCCGGGGGCCACAGTGGCTCTTGTAAGAAGTAATCGTTCCGTACAGACAACATTCGAAGGTGCTTTTAGATTAACACTTCATAGCCCTGATAACGCAGTTTTACGCATTAGTTATATGGGCTATAAAACGAAAGATAAGTCGATCTCTTCAGCCGAGTTAAATCAGCCACTTTCCATCTTACTGGAACAGGATCATTTTGGTCTTGACGAAATCGTAGTCACTGGACAGGGACTAGACATCAACAAACGACGATTGTCTACAAACATAACGAGCATCAGCGGTGCCGAACTGGAAAAAGTTCCAGCCACTCGTTTTGATCAGCTGCTCCAGTCTAAGCTGCCTAATGCGCAGATTAGGCTAACTGGAGGCCAGTCGGGAGCTACTTCAATCATCCGCGCGCGCGGTGTCATATCGGCATTTGTAAACTCTACGCCAGTGATCTATGTCGATGGTGTGCGTATGGATAATCTGAATACCGCGTCAGCGATCGGAGGGGGGAGCGCACAAGGATCTGGTGTAAGCGCCTTGGCCGATATTCCCATTGATAACATCGAGCGTGTGGAATATGTAAATGGTGGTGCCGCGACTACGTTGTACGGGTCGGATGCCGCTAATGGAGTTATTCAGATCTTTACAAAAAAAGGTGGAGCAGATCGTACGAGTGTGTCTGCCGAAGCTACAATCGGCGCGGAGCGAGCCACCACCGATTTCTTGCACTTCGATCGGACAAAGGAATTGCTTTTCGAGCCTGGCTTATTTCAGCGCTATAATGTAGCCGTAAATGGTAATAGTGGTAAAGTTGGATACAGTGTTACGGGCTCCTATTTAAATAGCTCCGGTGTACAGCTCTTTAAACAAAATCAAAACAAGCGGATCGATCTACGGTCGGGTTTTAAAGCAGACCTACACGACAAGGTGTCGTATGAGAGCACTTTTACCTTTGTAAACAATGCTTACAAGCGTAACCGTAATGGGAACCAAGGTGGATACACCGGGCTGTGGTACGTAGAGAGTGGGGCTTCTGCTGTGACAGGACCAACGCCTCGCTTCAATCCAAGGATCGACGATCTTTCTGCGGAAGATTTTGCGAAAATGAAAGAGTATGTGCACAAAGCGGAGCGTCTTCAGGATAATGAGATTGTTGTGAACCGTTTTCAGACGTCTCAAAGTTTCCAATACCGACCGATGCAAAACCTGAATGTGAAGGCTGTAGGGGGTATCGATTATCGTGTGGTGCGCAACCAGTCCATCACAACCAACGAATACCTGACCCATACCACCGGAAATCTTACCACGGATCGCGGAAGTATCAACAACGGCGAACGAAAATATTGGGGCATAACCCTGGAGCTAAATGCACAGCACAAAGCCGAAATTGGCGACTTCTCTGCGGTAACGACGGTTGGAAGCCAGTTGTTCCGCAATGAAGATAGACAGGTTGCGTACAACGGGACGAATGTTCGGGATGGTGCACGAAACCTTTCCGATGCGATCTTGACAAGTAGTAATGATGCTTTACTCGAAGTTGTTAATTATGGTGTTTACGTGCAAACGAATCTGGGCTGGCAGAACAAAATGTTTTTAGATTTAGGACTTCGTGGTGATGGTAATAGTGCGTTCGGCGATGATATCGGTGTACAGTATTATCCAAAAGTGGGATTCTCGTATATACCTTCTGTAGAGCAGTGGTGGACCGACAACCTGTCTTTTATTCCTTCTGCAAAGTTGCGCGGGAATTACGGTTTAGCTGGAAATTTTCCGCCTCCTTTTCAAAATTTACGGACGATAAATTTTTCTGGTTATTTAGGAGATCAGGCCGCAACATTTGGTATGCCGGGTGTGGATCTACGGCCTGAAAAAACGACGACGTTTGAAGCGGGGCTTGATCTCGGGTTTTGGAAAGATCGCCTGACGGTCTCTGCGGGCATGTACCATGCTATAACTCGTGATGCACTTTTCAACGTGCCGGCACCACCCTCAACAGCAGAAAATCCAGCACTCAGGAATGTGGGTACTATATTAAACAGAGGGCTAGAGTTCGCTACGCAGGTTGTCGCGATGCAAAATGATAAAACGTCCCTTCGTTTGAATTTTGCAGTAAATACACTATACAATAAAGTATTGTCTTCTAAAGGACAGGCACCGTTTAATATCGCAGGCTTCAGCGAGCGTACCATTCAGACTGTGGTACAAGAAGGCTATCCTATCGGGTTTATCAGAGGTAGCTACGGTGAATTCGGCGAAGATGGTAAGTTGACAAGTATCCCACTCCAAAATTTGGGTACCACCATCCCTAATTTATTTGGTAGCATGGGGGTAAATTATCAATGGAAAGAATTGAATGTGTTTGTCAATGCGGATTATCAACAAGGTGCTTACGCAAATAACTGGGATAGCCAGTTCCGGTTCAACTATGGTGCAGGGGATGAGGGTATACCACTGAGCGAAATTAATTCGGACAATGGACGTCTCCGCTGGTTACAATTTACAAATATGTTTGTAGAGAAAACCGATTACATTAAAATCAGAACAGTCGGCGCCAGCTACGCGCTGCCAGCTAATACCACGCGCTCCTTCGCCAAAAACGTGCTGATTAGTGCCACGGTAATGAATCCATTCAACTTTGCATCGTCCTCCTTCGATCCGGAAGCCACAATCAGCGGTAGTGCGCAAGGTCAGGGTAGAGCGACCACGGGCGGTGTCTCGTACGCAACCTACTCGGCACCCCGTCAATTTCTCATGTCTTTAAAAATGTCTTTCTAAATAAGAATACGTATGAAACTATTTAAAAAATCCCTATATACCATCGCAAGTGCCTCGCTTTTACTGAGCTCCTGTGAAGTGTTCGAGGTAACCAATCCGTATGTAACGGAGGAGCGGTTTATTCCAAGCTTTCAGTCGCTCGAAATCTGGCTAAAAGGTGTTAATCGGCAAGCAAGTCTTACGGTTGGAACTGTGGTGGAATTCACCGAACTGGTGTCTGACAATTATTTTAATAATTACACACAGAGTAGTAAGGTGTTCGACAACCCGGAAATAAACTATTTTGATCAGGATGTGGCCAATATACAGGCGTCTATACACAGGCTCATGGAGATGAGCGAATATGGGTTAAATACCTTGATCCCTGCAGCGGAAGGGGATGTGTCTAAAAGCCGAGCGGAACTGTTGTTTTTTAAAGCTTATGCACACCTGCTTGCGGCGGATCTTTATGTGGGTATGCCTACCGCCGCGTTGGGTGAGGTAAAGAGCCCAGAACAGCTTTTGCAGGCGGCCATTGCTACGCTGAGTGAGGCGTCAGCGCTTTATACCGAAGCTGTAGATAAAGATGCCTGCACCTTGCTGCTAGCCCGCTGTCACCACCGCTTGGGTAATGTACAAGAGGCTTCCGCCTTTGCACGGCAAGTGTTATCCGCTCCGTTATTGCTGCGACAGGTGAGATACGGCACGCAGAGTGGGCCTTCAAATAATTTTCAGAGTGCTATTTTTTCTTCGACGACAAATTCGTTCGCACCGCTGCCGCGATTGGATTTTTTGGATCCGAAATATTTCCATCAGACGGCAGCTATTTTCAACGATGAGAAGCCGATTGCCATTGCAAAAGCCGAGGAAGCATACCTGATCTTAGCTGAAGCCCAGGTAGCTAGCCGCGATGTCGCTACCGCTAAGCAAACACTTAAAGATTTATTGATCAACACCGTAAGCAAAAGACCCGTCGTGCAGCTCAACGATAAGAACGATACCCGAAATGGTGGTAATCGAAAGGATTATGCTATCACGGCGGTACAGGTGAAATTTGACAGCGAAAGCCCTTTGAAATCAGGCTTAGTAATGGATCGCTCCAAAGGTACTATCCCTGCGTACAGTGTTTCAGGTACCCATATCACGGTAGACGATATTGATGAGATTGTGACGGAAGACGACGCCTTGTACCACATTTATTTACTTCGTCAGGAGATCTTTATCGCGGAGGGGCGTCGTATGACGGATCTGGGGATGCGGTTTCCGGTTTCCCAACGCGAACAGCTGAACAATAAAAAGGTGACTATGGAGCATACCAAAGCGATTATCCCGTCATTTATTCCGCTCAATAGAGGACTGGACGATTTTACATACGATACTGCCAGTGGTGTAGTGACCATGAAACATGACATGAACAAGGTACTGGTCGCCAACAAATCATCACAATACATCATGCCTTTTAACAAATAAGTAAACAGACAATGAGACGTAATCTATCTATTATTTTAAGTAGCAGCATGCTGTTGCTTTCGGCATGGTGCCAAGCTCAGGAAATAGCAAAAGGAAGAGTTTACCACGACTTGAACAACAATGGCAAGTGGGATAAAAAGGAATCAGGAATACCTAACGTAGCGGTGAGCAATGGATCAGCTGTTGTATTAACGGATGCGAATGGGGCGTATCAACTTCCTGTAGGCGATGATAACATAATTTTTGTTATTAAACCTAGCGGCTATACATTGCCGTTTGATAGTGATTACCTGGCGAAATCGTATTACATCCACAAGCCGAAGGGATCTCCCACAAACCTGCAGTATGCGGGTGTAGCACCGACAGGTCCTCTTCCAAAAACAATCGATTTTGGCTTAACGGAAGCGAAGGAGGCTGATCAGTTCCGGATGCTAGTTTTCGGTGATCCGCAGGCGTATACGGAACAGGAATTGACTTTCTTCAATCGTGCGATCGTGGATGAAGTAGTGGGAATAAAAAATGTGGCTTTTGGGCTGAGCCTAGGTGATCTCGTTGGTGATGATTTAAGTCTACATCCGGGTTATAAAGCGAGTATCGCGCGAATTGGTCTTCCTTGGTACAATTTGAAGGGTAACCACGATATGAATTTTAATGTCGATGCCGATAGCCTGTCGGACGAAACATTCGAAGCAAATTTTGGTCCGGTTAACTATGCGTTCAACTATGGCAAAGTGCATTTTATTGTTCTCGATAATGTGCGGTATCCTAACCCCCGCACTGGTCGTGGTTATTTGGGTGGTTTTCGAAAAGAGCAGCTTGATTTTATTGAAAATGATTTAAAGCACGTTGCTAAAGACCGTCTAGTCGTTTTGGCATTTCATATTCCCTTAGATCATCGGAATGGAGATACGTTTAGGGCAGAAGATAGGCAGCGATTGTTTGATCTGCTAAAAGATTATCCACATACGTTATCCCTATCGGCACATATGCACACGCAAACCCAGCATTTCTATGGAAAATCCGATGGATGGCATCAGGAAAAGCCCCATCATGAATACAATGTCGGTACCACTTCAGGCGATTGGTATTCCGGGCAGTTGGATGAGCGCGGTGTTCCCATGGCGACTATGCGCGATGGTACGCCGAATGGATATGCGTTTATAGATTTTGATGCGCATAAGTACCAGATTCGTTACCAGGCGTCAGGAAAAGATTCGACTTATCAGATCAATATATTCAATCCGAAAGTTGTCGGGCAAGGCAAACGTACGCGCGCAGCTATATTTGCAAACTTTTTTATGGGCCATCACGGGAGTACAGTCGAGTTTTCCATTGACGGAGGTGCCTGGGGCAAGATGATGCCTACGCAATCGAATGATCCCGCCTATCTGGCTCTTTTATATCCCTGGGATAACCTGGATACACTTCTGCCTGGGCGACGTCCCACAGATGCAGTGATGAGTGCGCACCTTTGGCGGGTGGGCTTACCGATCGATTTAGCCATCGGTGAGCACGAGATCCGCGTACGGGCGCAGGACGATTATGGAAACATGCATGAAGCCGTTAGTACGTATGTAATCGAACCGACAAAGAATTATCCTGAGCTAAGATAAGCTAATATGGATGCGGATAGTTATTCTATCCGCATCTTCTATGACCATTACTAAAACCGTATACGGACGGCAGCAAGGTCACCGTAGCTAGTAGGAGCAAAATCCGTGTCATCAACAAAATCGTAGTATAATCTGGAAGTTCCGCTATTCGCCGTATATAGCAATGTAATCAATTCGTTCTGATCTGGAATGTACTCGATACCTTTTTTACCGGCTCTCCCCAAGACTGGTAATAATAAAAATGGAATTTCTACATTGGAGTAGGGACAGATTCGTGATTCCCGTCATCGGTATTTTTTGTTTTTTAAACGATTCTCAAAATATATCCCAAAAGTGATCCTCCCAAAATTATAAACGAACTATTGGCTCTTTTGAATTTTAAAACGATTATCGCACTTACAACCGCAATCAAAATAGTTCGCCAATCAGTAATAGTTTCTTTGGCCATTTCAAAACACACAGCTACAATAATTGCTACAGATGCTACATTGACAGCATCTAAAAAGGTGGAAAACCCTTTAGAATTTCGTAACTTTTTCATTATTGGATTGAGCAGTGCTACAAATACAAATGAAGGAAGAAAAATGGCAATAGTTGAGATAACGGCTCCTGCAAGTCCATTGAGTTGAAAGCCAATAAATGTTACAGATGAAAAAACAGGACCAGGCGTGAACTGTCCCACGGCAATGGCGTCCATTAATTGTTGTCTTGTCAATAATCCTGTTGCTACCAATTCTGTATCTAAAAAAGCAAACAAGACATACCCACTTCCGTAAAGTATGGAGCCGATTTTAAGGAATGTCCAAAATAATTGGGCATTCGTGGCAGTCCAGAAAGTTGTGTGTGTGATTTGCAGGAAAATAAGAGGTATTATACTTTGACACCTGGCGGACTTTTTGTTCTGAATATAAAACAGTGAAAGAGCCAGTAAACCCGCTCCAAACATTAAATAAATTTCATTAATACCAAACACGGCTGCTAACGCTACCACAACACCAATGTAACCTAAAAATACGGATTTGACAGACTTTCTTGCCAAAGGATAAACCGCCCCAATTATAATGGCAATGATGGCAGGTTTAATGCCGTAAATAAATGGCTGAACCTCAGGTAATTGCCCGTAATTACGATATAGCAATGCAAAAATCCCTGTAATGAATACGGCAGGTAGAATAAAACATAAGCCTGCTGTTATTAATCCTTTCCATCCTCCTTTGTCATAACCGATATGGATGGCCATTTCGGTGCTGTTGGGACCAGGAATAAGGTTTGTGGCTCCCAGCAAATCCAAGAAATGCTGTTCATTCATCCATTTTCGTTTTATGATGACTTCATCACGCATCAGGGCAATGTGTGCTGCAGGGCCTCCAAAACCGATAATGCCCAACTTTGCGAAGACTTTAGCAAGTTCTTTCAAATTTACTTTCTCTTCCATTCTTACTTTCTTAATTCGACTTCATCTATTTGATTTAAAGTGTCGGGGTTGAATACAAGGCTATCAATCGACCATCGACCTCCACCTTTTATCAATAGGAAGATGTTTCCCACGAGCATGGCCCAATCGGTTCGGCTTCCGTGCATCATTTCCCAAAATCCCTTTTCCGCTAAAACTTCCGATTTGGTGGCTGCAATGGCAACCAACATAATAGTAATCAATGGAATACTAGCCAGTCTTGTGAAAAGTCCAGTAAGGACAAGTATTCCACAGAGAATTTCAAAAGTACCTACAAAACTTCCTAAAAATTCGGGAGACGGTAAACCAATTTTTTCAAAACGCCCTGCTCCGCGAATAGCTGGGAATAAAAATTTCTGAATGCCTTCCGAAAGAAATACAGCACCTATCATGATACGAATAAGTATGGTGGTCTTTGATAGGTCTGTCTTGGTTATTTTTTGAAACATAATATGTAGATATTTTAATGAAATTTGGATTGTTATTTTGTTTACATTAAACAAATTTCGTACAATAGAAGGTGTTTTATACGGTATATTTGAAAATATCCTAGTGGCTTTTAGGTATTGCGAAATATAAGCGGGGTGACGCCCGTATAACGTTTAAAAAACTTTACAAAATGGGAGCTGTCACTAAAATTTAAATTGTAAGCTATCTCAGAGACACTGCATTCCGTATAAATTAACTGTCTTTTTGCCTCGCTGATAATATGCTCGGCAATTACCTCAGCCGCTGATTGGTTTAACGCTTTACGACAAATTGCATTGAGGTTTTGTGGTGTCGTGTGGAACTTTTCTGCATAGTAAGCGACACTGTTGTGCAAGTCGTTTGTCTGGTTTAGTAATTCCCGGAATGATGATATTATACCACTCGTTTTTTTATTGGTTTGAAGGGGCATGGGCTTTGAAGCAATCAAAATTTTTGCAAATAGTGCTTTCAATAATCCCTCCGTTACGATGAAGTCCTTCTCTAATGTAAGAAGATTGAACAATGCATCGATACTTTTGGTTTCCTTCAAATGAACACAGTTAAATACGCTTAATTTGGATAAATGTTTCTTCAGTTCATTATCGAGCGATTTCTCAACGAAGCCTTTTTTTAAGAGTAAAACATATCCCTCTGGCACATTGGTAATCTTCCAGTGGTGTACCTGTTCTTTGCGAACAAAAAATATGGTAGGTGGAGCTATCGAATATGAAGTGTGGTCAATGGTGTGTGAGCCGCTACCTTCGCGAAGGTAGATGATCTCAAAATAGCTGTTATGCTTATGGGGCTCGGTTGTGCGAATTTCCTTTCTAAACGACGAAACTTTTAATAGTTCCTCCGCTTCAATTTTATTTTTTATGGATATTGACTTTTTCAATTCGCTTTAGCTTCTTAAAATTCTGCTCGTAAAATTAACTAATTTGAGCTTATTCGAAAATGCTCACTGTATAAGCAATTATGGAAAGTCTGTGCTCGTGCTTAAGTAAATAAATTTTAGTATAGGAAACCGAAGAGCCAAAGCGGAATCTTTCCTACCGTTCCGTATTCTATGTCATCAATGGCCAAATACGCCTGAACTTCTGTCGCTATTTGTTTCGAATCTTTATTTTTTCCGCCGATTTCAAATGTGTATTGATTGTCTATCAGAAAGTCTCCCTTTTTTGGGTAAGAGACACGAAAACCCGCTCCTGCTAATTGAGAATAAAAAAATGTTTCTCTTAAATTTCCGATATTGGGTTGTCCCTCTGCTAGGGCCATGATTAAACTGCTGTTGTTCAGGAAAATTTTTTCCGGTTTATTCATAAGGGAGATGCCAAATGCAGAACTGCGCAGGTTGCGGACAAGCTGCGCTTTTTCCAAGAGATCTAGCATTTCAAGCAGTCTGCTTCTAGAAGTGACAATTTGCTCCGCTAGACGGGAAATGTTTGGTGTAAACGGCACCGCTGTAGAAATAATGTAGAGCAGTTTTTTCAGCTTGGACAAACTGCTTAGCTCGATTGGACGGGCCTCTGGGAGGTCATAGTCAATAATGACATTGATCAATTGTTGAATGCGCATGAGGTATTCGGCTTCTCCCTCCATCGAGAATGGATATGCACCATAGGTGAGATATTCGCGAAAAAATTTGAGCGGGGATGGTAAGAAGTTTTTAATATCATCCACGATGGCACGGTGGTTTTGTAATAGATCACTCAGGCTGTATATAGGGATGGATACTTTTGCCTTGAGTGCTATATATTCACGAAGTGACAGCTCAGGTAGATGATAGTGCAATAGTCTCCGGCTCAAATCTGCATTCGACTGCTGTAAGGCTAATATAGATGAGCCGGAAAGTACGATTTTTAATTGCGGCTTAAAATCATAAAGATTTTTTACTTCGGTTTGCCAATCTTCATATTTATGGACCTCATCCAGAAATAAGTATCTACCGCCTTCTTGATAGAACGTTTCGGCAACAGATAAGAGGCTATGTTGCTTAAAATATAAGTCATCCAGGGATAAATATAGCGTCTGATCAAGCGACAAGTTAGATTTTATATATTGTAGCATCAGAGTAGATTTTCCGGTACCTCTTGCTCCTTCGATGCATATCGCACGTGAATCCCAGTTGATTTTGTCAGATAGCCCACGCACAAAATTAACTTTAGTCTGTTGCAGTAGTTCCCTGTATTTATTTGCTAACATTTCCATTGTATCGTCAAAGGTACGAAAACTATTTAAAAACGTATCGCATGCGATACGTTTTTTACCTATAATTGTGATGTGTGCGGTACAATTTCTACATAGGAGGGGGAGATTAATGTTTGCATATTGTTGTTTCTATATTGCAAAATGATATTAATTTTGTAGTTTATAAAATACAAAAGTAGCGTCCGTAGAGCTCAGTTTGCTTCGCAGCTGCCTTCGGCGGTCGTTCGGTTAGCACCGGTGCTCTTGCTTAAGTAACTGTATAGTAAAATACTAATTCTTTGTTTAAATAAAATATGTTATTTTTGTAACGACCATTAACTTAACGAACATTAACTTAATGGTTGTTAAGTAAACTGCATATGAAATTCTACAACAGACATAACGAGCTTGTATTGCTGGAAAGCAATCTTAAGCGATCCGTTGAAAACGCTTGTTTTCAGGCTATAATTGGCAGAAGGCGTGTTGGCAAGACCTCCCTGTTGATTGAATCCGTTAAGGGAAAGAAATATCTATATCTTTTTGTATCCCGTAAAAATGAAAACCTGCTGTGCCAGCAGTTTCAGAAAGACGCGGAGCAGATGCTTGGACTCCGGATCTTTGGTACAGTGAGTTCTTTCAGAAACCTGTTTGAGCAACTTTTGTTATTTGCAGCAAAAGAACATTTTACGCTTATAATTGATGAGTTTCAAGAATTTGAAAATGTAAACCCTTCAATATTTAGTGATATTCAGAATTTATGGGACCAATATAAAGCTCAGGCTAAGATTAATCTAATCGTCTGCGGATCCGTATACTCTCTAATGACTAAAATATTTGAGCATAATAAAGAGCCGCTGTTTGGTAGACTGACTTCAAAAATGATTGTTCAACCATTCAAGGTGAATGTAATTAAGGAGATATTACGGGATTATAATCCAGATTTCGAGCCAGAAGATTTACTTTGTCTTTACATGGTTTCAGGCGGAGTAGCCAAATATATTGAACTCCTAATGGATGCCGGAGCCGTTACGAAAGATCAAATGCTGGATATGATTGCCCGGTCGGATTCTCCATTCTTAGGTGAAGGAAAGGATATTTTGATCACCGAATTTGGTAAGGAATATGGTACTTATTTCTCTATACTCCAATTGATTGCTTCTGGAAAGAACACACAGAGTGAAATTGATTCCATTATCGAAAAAAATACAGGATCTTATCTGAACAACCTCGAAGAGCATTATTCACTGATTGTGCGCAACAAACCTATGTTTTCCAAACCCAATAGCCGCAAAAGCAGATGGAGCCTTAAGGACCATTATCTTAGCTTTTGGTTTAGATTCATATACCCGCATCAGTCGCTTATTGAAATAGGACGATTGGACCTGCTCCGTGAATTTGTTAGCAAAGGATACGAACAGTATAGTGGACTGATATTGGAACAATATTTTCGAGAAAAGATAAGCTTAGAAGAGCGTGTGACAGAAATAGGTAACTTTTGGGACAGCAAAGGTCAAAATGAGATTGATATCGTCGCCTTGAACCATCTCGACAAGACTGCAACGCTAGCTGAAGTGAAAAGAAATCCTAAGAAAATAGATTTAAGGATACTAGAACAAAAATCTAAAGCTTTGCAGAAAGAACTTGCGTTATTCCAGGTCAGGTTTCTAGGCCTGTCTATGGAAGATATGTAGGTATCGTAGAACTCACTTCCTTCGTAAAATGCCTCCCCTTTAAGTTGCAATTCTACTTGCTCACGCTCGCCAGGAAAGGGCTGGACAGGCAGCAGCAACCAGGAAGGAGAATTTAGTATCAGTACAATGGCACTAGGTGGTTAATCTGGAAAATTTGCTCAAACAACTCTATTGGCTACAATTAATGAAAAAATTTGTAAAGAACATGGACAGGGATATCCCACTGCACTTACAGCAAATTATATTTTCCTCTAGCGATTCCCGTACGAGCAGGGCAATCAGCCCGCTCGTCAAAGAGAGAAGCTGAAAAAGATCGCCCCCAAGATTATATACTTCCAATTTTTAGCTTTAAATGTTATTGATTAAAGCATAGTTGTTGGACAAACGTAATCGCTTACCTTGAGTTGACCGGATTCTTTTATTGCTGTAAATCCGCCCTGAACGTCAATCAAATTTTCATAACCTCTTGCTCTTAGGATAGAGTTGAATATCATAGAACGATAACCACCCGCACAGTGTACATAATAGATTTTGTCTTTGCTTACTTCGGCAATATGATCATTGATATAATCTAAGGCTATGTTTTCGGAACCAATCACATACTCTGAAAAATGTTCGCTTTTTTTGCGAACGTCTAAAATATTTAGATTTGGATCTTGTTCCATTCGCCTTACCAATTCATTAACTGGAATAGATTCGATGGTATCGGTTTCTTTTCCTGCATTTTTCCACGCTTCAAATCCGCCTTTTAAATAGCCAATGGTATTGTCGTAACCAACACGAGCCAAGCGGCTAACGATTTCTTCTTCACGGCCTTCGTCCGCAATCAACAAAATGGTTTGTTTGATATCCGGAATTAGTGTTCCTGCCCAAGGTGCAAAGTTGCCATCGATACCGATATTGATGGAATTCGGAATAAATCCTTTGGCAAAAGTCTGTGCATCACGAGTGTCTAATAGCAATGCGTCGATTTCGTTTGCAGTAGCTTCAAATTCTGTTGGGTTTAAAGCCTGTGTTCCTTTATTCAATACTTCATCGATACTTTCATAGCCTCTAATATTCATCAAAACATTTTCTGGAAAATATCCCGGAGGAGGCATCAAACCATCCAATACTTCATCGATGAATTTTTCTTTGCTCATAGGCTGTAAAGCATAGTTGGTTTTCTTTTGATTTCCTAAGGTATCGGTAGTTTCCTTGCTCATATTTTTGCCACAAGCCGAACCTGCTCCGTGTGCCGGATATACGATAATATCGTCTGCCAACGGAATGATTTTGTTGTATAGAGAATCATATAAATGAGCAGCCAATTTCTCTTGTGTCAGATCAGCAATAACTTTTTGTGCCAAATCGGGACGACCAACATCTCCAATAAACAAGGTGTCTCCTGTAAACAAGGCTGTTTCTTTGCCTTCTTCATCCATCAGCAGGAAGCAAGTACTTTCCATGGTATGTCCGGGTGTGTGGAGCACTTTGATGTGGACATCTCCGACGTTTAAAATTTCACCATCTTCTGCAACATGTGCCTCAAATTCCGGTTTTGCGGTAGGGCCAAAAACAATGGTTGCTCCGGTCTTACTAGCCAAGTCTAAATGACCACTTACAAAGTCAGCATGAAAGTGCGTTTCCAATACGTATTTAATCTTGGCACCATCTTTTTCTGCTTTTTCAATATAAGGTTGTACTTCACGAAGTGGATCTATTACAACTGCTTCGCCATTACTTTCGATATAATAGGCTCCTTGAGCTAAACATCCTGTATAAATTTGTTCTACTCTCATGTCTATGTTTTTTAATGTTTTAAATTTTATAATACAAAATTATAATCTGCTTATAACCTATACAGTAACATAAGTTACAAGACTTCGTTTTTATAAGAATAATTCTTTGATAAGGATATAGATTCCCATAAGCAGTACAAACCAACCGAATGCGGATTTAAGTTTGTTGCCTTCTGTTTTTTTAGATAGAAAAATTCCGATAAAAATTCCAACAACAGATAATCCGGTAAACCCTAAAAGGGATTTCGCAGCGATGATAAATAGGGAAGTCCCTACGGCTAATTTCATCGGCATTTTTGCGAGTAAAACCAGTGCAGGAATAATAAATCACCTGTTTCCACAACTAACCATGGAACTTCGAACTACCGACCACTTATCTCCTGCAAGGGGAGGCTTCAATATTAATAATTACTTAATACTAACTCAATATTAGCGTAGTAGCAACTGTTTATTTTTGCCTCTGTTTATAATTATGGCAAAATATGGTTCACAGTGCACGGACGAAATGCTTCTGGATTTGATCCAACAGGAGGACGACCGCACAGCTTTTGCCAAGCTATATGACCGCTATTGGAAGATGCTAATCGATATGGTGGGAAAACGTGGCCTATCCATGGAATCTGCAGAAGAAATTGTGCAAAATGTTTTTGTGGATCTTTATCTTCGCAGGAAAAGTATTAAAGTGAATTCGCTGGAAGCATATCTCCGCGCCGCCGTAAAATACCAGTTATACAAAACCTACCGTGCGCAGCAGGTGCATAACAATTATGTAAGTTCGGCAATTTATACCGAACAGACGCAACCCCTAACACCTGATAAGGCACTTGAAACCAAGCAACTTCAGGAAGAAATATCTCGGACAACCGAAAAAATGTCTAGTGTCTGCCGCGACGTTTTTTTACTCAGCCGCATTGATCAATTATCAAACCAGGATATAGCTTATAAACTGGGCATATCGCTCTCGATGGTTCGGAAACACATTACAAAGTCTATGAATATCATGCGCGCGCAGTTCAAGGGCTACCCCATCAACCTAATTTTGGCCTGTATGCTATTCTTTTAATGAGTTGCTGTATGTGGTATCGTGTTGATAAATAGCAGGTTGTCATTGGGCTGAAAATTTTCTTAAAAAAACGTTCCCGCTTTTGTTCCGCAGAGGTACTCCACTATATAAAGCGATAACAATGGACGACAAAAATGCCCGTATCCTATCATTAATAGATAAATTTGATAAGGGCCTGGCTACAGACGAAGATGTGCAGGAACTGGAAACCTGGTTCCAGTCATTTGAAGACCATCCAAATATTACCGATAAATTGACGACCGGACAGCAGCAAAAGGCGAAGGCTAGGTTGTTCCAACGCATCGATAAGACTATTGAGACCAGATTGGCAGAAGAATACCATTCGCCCTTGCAATCAAATAAGTCGGTATCGCTATGGACAAAAGCCATGGTAGCAGCAAGCGTATTAATCATTTCAACGTTAGGTGGCTATCTTCTTCTAAATAAAAGTTTCGAGAAGAAGCAGGCGATCGCTACCACCATTACAGATTTTGCCCCAGGCGGCAACAAAGCGATACTGACCTTGGGAAATGGTAAACAAATTATACTAAACGATGTCCAGCACGGGGAACTTGCCAGTCAAGGCAATACAATCGTCCGCAAGGCAACGGACGGCACAGTATCATACGACCAGCAGGGCGACGGGAAGTCTAACATTCGGAATACCCTCAGCACGCCACGGGGCGGCCAATACGGCCTTGTACTCTCCGATGGAACAAAAGTATTCTTGAATGCGGCGTCATCAATCAGCTACCCCGCCTCGTTTACCGAAAATTACCGGGAGGTCGAAGTGACTGGAGAAGCTTATTTTGAGGTTGCCCACGATGTTCGTAAACCATTTCGGGTAAAAATGAGTACACAAATGGTAGAGGTATTGGGTACGCATTTCAACGTGAACACTTATCAGAACACGGGTGCCAGTAGGACAACGCTGTTGGAAGGTTCGGTGGCTATTACCACTGCGGGCCAAGCGAAAATTCTTAAACCAGGGCAACAGGCGGTCGTTACTAAGACCGGCATTGCGGTTAGCGAGGTTGATGTTGCGGAGGTTACGGCATGGAAAGACGGATTTTTTGACTTTACCGATGCGGATATTCAGACCGTGATGCGGGAGTTGTCGCGTTGGTACGACCTAGACGTCGTATTTGAGGGCCCCCAAACCAAAGAAACTTTTACGGGGCGCATTCCCCGTTCCTGGTCTTTTGCTAAGGTTATGAAAATTATGGAGACTTTTAAATCTAGCCACGTAAGGTTAGAAGGAAGGAGGATAATGATAAGACAATAATTCTACGTTTAATCAAAATGGATACCATATACAACGAAAAAGCCAGAAGTGCTTGCAACACAACTGGCCCATGTCTGCATATGGTCAAATGAATTTCGAGATACAAATAACTTTTTCACAGACAAACAAATGTATAAAAAATATACGCAAAAAAAGGGCGGGTGGAACAGCCATGTCCGAAAATTACTACGCATGACGAAGCTAACGTCTTTCTTTTTACTGGTGGGAATGCTACAGGTCAATGCAGCTGCAATTGCACAAAAGATCAGTCTTTCTGAAAAAAATGCCTCCCTTGCCAAGGTCTTCAAAAAGATCAGCCGACAGACTGGCTATGGATTTATGATCGAGGGAGCCATTCTGAAAGCCGCAAAACCAGTCAGCCTTACTGTTGAAAATGGTGAACTGGAAGCCGTGTTGACAACGATCTTTAAAGACCAGCCCTTAAAATTCACCATCGGCGAGCAAGCGGTGATCGTATCAAAAAAAGCAAATTTAACGCCCTTGAATACGATCCGCAATAACGGGAAATCGCCAAATATGATCCTGCAACAGCTCGGTCGTATCTCCGGAAAGATTGTGGACGACCGAGGCGAACCGTTGGCCGGTGCAAGTGTAAAAATCATGCAAACCAATAATCAGCGACAGAGCAGCGTAGATGGGAGCTATAACTTCAGTATTGCACCCGGTAGCTACACCATCGAAGTTAGCTATATCTCTTTCCAGACCAAACGCATTACTGAAGTGCTGGTGAAAGAAGGGGAACTAACCCAACTCACGATAGCTCTGAGTGCTGCCATAAATGAGGTCAGCGGGGTTGTCGTAACCGGTAGTTTCAAAAAGGAAAGTGTAGCCGGATTATACGCACGACAGAAAAATGCGGCAACGGTGACCGATGGGATTTCGGCAGAACAAATTGCCGCAACACCGGACAGAAATATAGGCGAGAGCTTAAAACGAATAACCGGATTAAGTACCACCGATGATAAAAACGTCGTGGTGCGTGGTGCTGCAGAACGATATAACATGGCGCAGCTGGATGGTATATTGCTGCCCAGCACTACGGTAATGAGCCGGAATTTTGACTTTTCCATCGTACCTACTAATCTGGTAGAGAGTGTAGTAGTGAGCAAATCTGCTACCCCCGATATGAACGCTGGTTTTGCAGGGGGCCTCGTTCAGGTTAATACCATTTCTATTCCCCAAAGTAATTTCCTAAGCTTCAGTCTGGGTAGCTCCTATAATTCCAGGTCTACCGGTAAAGACTTTTATGGTTACCAGCGTGGAAAATATGATTATTTGGGTTTTGACGACGGTAGCAGGAATCACTTTCCCGAAGGACTTAACGATATGTCTAATTTTAGGCCTGGTAATGCGCCCAACAGCACACCTGTTGCAGAGGTAATCGAACAGAATCGCAGAATCGGCGGGACAGAGCGTCTGGGAAGTAGGGTATTTAAGGCGGCACCTTCTCAAAATTACCAGTTCAGCATTGGCAGAATTTACGACCTGTCGCAGCAAAGAGGGAATAAATTCGGGTTTGTCGGTTCGGTAAGCTACCGCAATACACAAAGCATTGACGATATCACCAATATTCGCCGGGGAAACTGGAGCGTTGTCGAAAATCCGGAGGATCCGAACGATCTCAACACCGGTGGAATATATAGTTTCAATACCACGCTTGGCACCATGCTGAACGCAGGGTACAGAGATGGCAAGCATCAGATTACATCTAACAATTTCTACTCACGCGTCTTTAGCGAGCAAATGGAACGGATCACCGGTTGGACGTTTTCGGAACCGAAAGATGAAAGCACATATCGACACCCAGTTATCCGCGAAGATGACCGCCCGGTATTTACTAATTTATTGCAAAATAAGCTTAGCGGCGAACATGTGCTGGGTAGGGTAAAATTGGACTGGAATGTGGCCAGAGTTACGAGCCATTCGGAGGAACTTGATGCGGTTACGGCGCTCTTGATGCCTGAGGAGTTGGCCAATGAAGTACGGTACAACTATATCCCTGGACAGGCTACTACTTCTGGCGGAGGAGGTGTCGCTCAACGCGATAAGTACGTCTACAGCGAGCGAAACCTCACAGCAGGATTAAATGCGACTTTTGATTTTAATATTTATAACCAAAAGCAGTCCCTTAAAGCCGGACTCTACCATTTAGACCGACATGCAAGCTATGAGTGGACGATACTGCCTATCGTGAGTTTTGCGACATTAGCCGACCCTTACAAAGACAGGCCGCTACAAGAATGGGGAAATGATATGGGTATGGAAAATCCCAGCAAAGATCCCTTTTACATGCCCAGTAGTTACCACCAGGACAAGTACGAAGGTAAAGATGTGAACAGGGCAGGCTACCTGATGATGGACAATAAAATTGCAGGCAAACTGCGGATGGTTTGGGGAGCCCGATATGAATACCTCAGGTATGACAGTCTGCAGAATAGCATGAATATGCAATGGACACCCGAAGTTACCCTTCGTGATAGTGTAAGATGGCGTTTGCTTCCTTCTGCACATTTAACTTATACACCTATAGATGACTTCAATATTCGTGTTTCCTATGCCAAAACGGTAGTGAGGCCGTCGCTGATGGACAACTCCCGCTTCTCGCGTTACAATGCCTATTTGGGAAGAATGCAGGTCAATCTGGGACTGGAGTCGACGGCTATTGACAACTTTGATGTCAAGCTGGAATGGTTCCCCAACCCGGGAGACATCCTCTCTATTGGTGCATTCTATAAATATTTTGACAAGCCTGCAGAGTTTTATGGTACCAACTCGATTTCAGGAACAGATAGGTTATATGTCTTCACCAATAACTCCGACTGGGGAAAGATCAGGGGAATGGAAATGGAATTTAGAAAGTCCCTTGGCTTTATAGCGCCCGAGGTCGGCGTCTTACGAAATACTACATTAAGCGGTAATATCACCCTGCTCAAATCAGAAGTGCGGTCCAGGGAATTGCGGTATGAGCAGGACGATGCCGGCAATCAAGTATCGTACTATATCTATCTGAGAAATAAGCGTCCGCTTTATGGACAGGTGCCTCTTACATTGAACGGCGGACTAAACTATACAGGCAAACACTTAGGGTTTAATGTAACATTTAACCATATGGGTTATAAAACTTTTATCACTGGTGTGAGTCCGAATCTGGTAGAGTATGAAAGGCCAAGGAGCCAGCTGGACGCACAGGTAACTTACAGGTTCTTTCATGACAAAGCTCAGTTTAAGCTTAATATGAGCAATCTTACGGACGCCCCTTACCGCTTTTTTGTAAATAGTGGAAAAACTTATGAATTGAAGACAGACGAGTTTAAGGTTGACCAGGAATGGCATGACATGTATAAATACAAATTTGGGTTTACAGACAAGTTTGAAGAAGGCTATAGTACCAAAGAGAACGGCTATCCAGAGCAGATAGGCGATGACCAGAGTTTTACGCGTTACATAGGCCGTAGTTTTAGCCTTTCTCTTTCTTATAATTTTTAATACATTGCAGATGAAAAATAGATATAAAATACTACTTATTTCGATAGCCGTACTTGCGGTTTTTGCCACTTCCTGTGAAAAGGAGGGCGAATTGGTCGTGAAACCTGTAAAGGAGTTTATTCCCATCGAGTTCAAAGGTTTTGTGATGCGTGATACGCTGGAACAATATTTCAACGGTATAAAAATGCGTGATCTCTACGGAAGGATTATGTATAATGGACGAATCGCATTTGAAGATGATGCCCCGATTGCAATGGACCTGCGGAAAAAAAGTTCGGGTGAAGTGCTTTACAGCACGACGATAGAACAGGATGACCCCGCAGATGAAAGCTTTACTTTCTTCTATGATGGTACAAAGGTGACCAATACCTTTGCGTATCCGGATGCGATACCCGGTGTGGATCAAATAGCATTTTATTTTGACTTTCCGGACGATATGCCAGTAGATATTGTTTATGGAGACGGTTCGGACATCAATTCGGTTACCTATCTCGCAAGAGATGTAAAACCAAAGCAGCGAACAGAATACTTCCAGATAGCACCATTGGATGGAGAAATGTATGTGCTTCTTTTGAAGGCTGGTACAAAAGAATATCTGCTAAATAATGATGTTAATTACAGTTATATGTCAAGCATTCAATTACCATCTAAATTGTGGGGAAGCCAGGGCGGCGGAGTGAAAAGCATGTACGTAGCTTTGCAAGCGGCAAATGGCATCGATCATTTGGTGCTGGCCGAATCAGACCTTGTACAGTCGTTTGGGAAATAGTGATGTACTTATCGTAACACACTTAAATGTTTAATTGTGATTGCAGCATAAATGTGAAAACTTTATGCTGCAATTCTCGAATAGTATTGTTTGAAGGCTACTTTTCCATGTGACACTTAAAAAAGCTATGGTATTAAATTCCGTGCTTGCTAATGCTAATTATTAATCTCCAATAAGCGATCGCGTACGAGTAAGTACTGACCAACTTCAGTGAATATTTGTAATTGTACTTTGTGGGCTATAAAGCGATGTATTTCCTTGTCTTGCAAAGTTTGCAAGACTTTTGATAACTATTTTATCTGCTGTTACCATCTTTTGTGCTGATTTAATATATTTGCGAAAACTTGATTAATTATGGCTTTAAGTTTACCTTAAAGTGATCGTAGCTTCGTGATGTCGTAATGAGTAGTAAAAGAGTTGGAAATCGAAGTCTATGCTAAAAAAAACGACTAATAATGGCACAGGAACAAGATTATGCGATGAGCAGAAGAATGTGGTTCAAACAGATCACAAAAGAAAAAAAGGATGTAGCAGCCATATACATTTACGCTATTCTTAGCGGTCTTGTCCAATTAAGTATTCCCCTAGGTATACAAGCGATCGTCAGTTTCGTGATGGGTGCTACGATGGTGACGTCTTTGTATTTGTTGATTGGTTTTGTGGTTTTAGGTACCTTCTTGACCGGACTCTTTCGCATCAAAGTGATGCAGATTATTGAAAAAATACAACAGAAAATTTTCGTGGAATATACGTTCGCATTCGCCAAAAAATTACCCAAAATTGATCTGCCTGCAGCCAAAAAATATTACCTGCCCGAGTTAGTAAACCGCTTTTTTGATATATTGAATCTCGAAAAAGGTATTTCTAAAATCCTGCTTGAAATACCTACGGCACTGATACAGATATTTTTCGGGATCTTGCTCTTGTCCTTTTATCACCCTTGGTTTTTGGTTTTCGGCGCGGTGGTCGTTATCATTGTTGTCGCTATTTTTTATTTCACGATGGATTCGGGCATCCGCTCGATCGTGGAGGAAAGTAATAGAAAATATGAGGTCGCTTCTTGGATCGAAGATATTGCCGGTGCCATTAAAACATTTAAGATTACTTCCAAAACTGATCTACATCTCGCTGGTACGGATAAACGTGTGGTGCAATATTTGGAAAACCGAACTACGCATTTTAAGGTCCTATTGTTTCAATATAAGGCGATCATTGGTTTTAACGTCATTATTACATTGGTCATGCTAGCTATCGGTACGTATTTAATGGTGAATCAAAAACTGAACATTGGTGCATTCGTGGCGACGGAGATCGTGGTACTAACGATAATGGCCGCAGTGGGTAAGCTGATCCGAAGCTTGGAACATTACTATAATATGATCGCTTCTATCGTTAAGCTCAATAAAGTTACCGGGCTTCTCGAGGAGGATAATGGAGAGATTGCACTTGAGAATCACACAGGCGGAATGGAGGTAGTTTTTAAAGATGTGAGTTTGACGTTTGGCGATCGTGCGCCAATTTTTAAACAGCTTGATTTTCACGTCGAGGCGAATACGCTGACGGCGGTTTCGGGAAAGCTGGGGGCCGGTAAAACCTTATTGTTAAATATGCTGGCAGGATTTTATCCGCCTACAGCGGGATCCATATTGATTGATAAAATTCCGATGAAAAACATCGACAAGATTGCGATGCGTAACCGGATAGGGCTTTATATGGATGATATGACCATCATTAAGGGTACGCTGCACGAGAATATCGTGCTGGGTAGAGCGGATATCAGCACCGAAGATATATTGGCACTGGCCGAGGAAATTGGTATAGTCCAACTGTCCGATCAATTTAGCAATGGCTTCTTTACCTTACTGAGTGAGACGGATACGGAAATATCATTTAGCTCTAGAAAGATCATTCTATTGCTGCGTGCGCTCTTGGGCAATAATAGACTACTGTTGTTGGAAGATCCTTTTGATGGAATGGATGAGGTGTTTAGATCAAAGTTGATGCAATACCTTAATAAAATAAAACAGTATACGACCATCATCGTTGTATCCCAAGAGAAAGAAGTTATTGAACTTGCAGATAAGCATCTCTATCTTAATAACCGTACGATCGAAACTAAGTGAAGACTTCGAAAAACATGAAACTGGAATCATTTGATAAAATATACCATGTTCACCGGAAATCCAACGTAAAAAGGTGGTTTGTCGTGGTAATAGTACTCTGCTTGGCAGCGCTTTTTCTGCCTTGGACCCAGAATATAAAGGTTAAAGGCTCTGTGACGACGCTTTATCAGGACCAGCGGCCGCAGCAGCTTAACTCGCTTATACCTGGAAAGATCATCAAATGGCATGTGAAGAACGGGGACTTCGTCAATAAGGGTGATACGATATTGGAACTGTCTGAGGTGAAAGAAGATTATTTGGATCCGCTTTTGATTGAACGAACGGAGCAGCAGGTACGTGCTAAACAGGGGGTGCGCGATTATTACGAAGCAAAGGTAGGTACGACACATAGCCAGCTTAAGGCGTTAGATGCTGCGCGAGAATTAAAGCTCTCGCAGCTCAAGGTAAAAATAAGCCAGTTGAACAGTAAGCTAGCTGCGGAGGAGGCTGAACTTCTGGCTGCAACCAATGAGCTAGCGTTAAATGAAGATCAGTTTAACCGTCAGAAAAAAATGTATGATGAGGGACTGGTATCGCTTACCCAATTTCAGCAGCGAAGTGTTACTTACCAAAACGCTTTAGCCAAAAAGACCGCAATAGACAATAAATTGGCGCAAACACGACAGGAAATTGTTGCGGTAGAAATAGAACAAAACTCGACCATCCAAGATTATGCGGAAAAGCTCAGTAAGACCGAGGGAGATAGGCTGCAAAGTATGGGACTGATCGAAGGTAGCATGGGTGATATTGCCAAGCTGGAGAACCAAGTTGCAAATTACCGGGCCAGGCAGGGACTGTATGCTGTACTGGCTTCGCAGAGTGGACAGGTGGTACAGCTTAGTAAGGCAGGTATTGGCGAAATATTGAAAGACACGGAGAGCATCGGAACCATTGTGCCTAATCAGGTGGA
The DNA here is from genome assembly GCF_005049105.1 of Sphingobacterium alkalisoli. Taxonomy (GTDB): domain Bacteria; phylum Bacteroidota; class Bacteroidia; order Sphingobacteriales; family Sphingobacteriaceae; genus Sphingobacterium; species Sphingobacterium alkalisoli. The sequence goes on along the minus strand of NZ_SUKA01000009.1, from coordinate 164,206 downwards.
TTACGCCGTGGAAATCTATGTCAGACCGGTAGACCTGCCTTTGCTTAAGGAAGGGCAGCGTGTGATGTGTGTATTTGATGGTTTTCCGGCTATCGTGTTTTCAGGATGGCCAAATACCAGCTATGGTACATTTGCGGCAAAGGTCATTGCGGTAGAGAGCAACATCGGTGCGAATGGTCTCTTTAGAGCTTTGCTCGCAGAGGATAAAAGCGAGAAGCCATGGCCCCCGCAGATTAAGGTGGGCGCAGGTGTACAGGGAATTGCAATTCTTAACGATGTGCCGATCTGGTATGAATTATGGCGAAATATCAATGGATTTCCTCCGGATTATTATGTCGTGGATAATCAAAAAGCAGCACCAACGGATGGAAAGAAATAAATATGTACTTATTGTGCTGATGTGGTGCTGTTCTCATCTTTGCTACGGGCAGGATACCTTACGCCTATCGCACGATGAATTTCTAGCTATTGTTAAAAGCTATCATCCGATGGCCTTCAAGTACCGTTTGCAGAATCGGATGGCAGACGAAAATATTCGACGTGAACGGGGTAATTTTGATCCGGTGCTGGATGGGAAAAGCGGCGCTAAAACAATAGACGGTATAGATTACTATCAGCAACAAGGTGTTGGCTTAAATATCCCAACTTGGTATGGGGTAGCGGTAAGTGGAAGTTATAGCTACCTGGATGGTGAAAAGTTGAATAATAGCGATACGCGGGGTGGCTTATATCAAGTGGGGTTGACTGTACCGTTGGCGAAAAATCTGCTTTACGATAAACGGAGGGCTCTGTTGGAACAGGCACATATTGCCAGACGTATGACCGAAGCGGAGCAGACTTTACTGACGAATGAACTCCTATTGGAAGCGGAAAACAGCTACTGGGAATGGGTAAAACAGTATGAGAGCTATCGAATCCAAAGGCAAGCTGTGCATATTAATAGACGACGTATGGATTTGGTAGTTAAAACGTTGTCTTATGGTGAGCAGGCCGCGATAGACACGACCGAAGCGCGTGCGCAACTGCAGCGTTTTGAGCTTCAGGAGCGAGATGCTTACTTCCAATATTTGAACGCTACCCAAGAGCTCTCCTTATTCATGTGGAAGGAAAACCGAGAGCCTTACGACGTGACCCAATGGATAATACCTTCCGAGGATCTGGATGATAATGTGCCTCACCATAGCTATCCTGAATTGCTTGACAGATTAGATGCCCAATCGCTTAGCCGTCACGCGGCATTACGCTACTACGATGAAAAAGGAAATATACTGGATAGTGACCGAAGACTGAAACTGCAGAGTCTATTGCCGAAGGTGGATTTCACCTATAATTTCTTTAAGAAGGAGGGCTACGCCCACAACTTCTTTCCGTTTTTTGATAACAATTACCAATACGGCGTAAAACTGGAAATACCCATTTTCCTAAGACAGGCAAGGGCCGATTATAACATGGCAAAATTGAAGATCGGCCAAAATGAAATGGATTTCAATTTCAAAAGGCAGGAATTGGCAACTAAAATGAACAGATACAGAAATGAAGTGATAAATTATGCCGGACAGATCGATATGGCTAAGCAAAATGCCAACAGCTACGAAAAGCTTTTGATCGCGGAAGAAACGAAATATGCGAGTGGTGAAAGTTCTCTTTTCCTGATTAACAGTAGGGAAAATAAGCTGATAGAAGCACAGGAAAAAATTATTGAATTGTACCTTAAATTTCTAAAAAGCTATAATAGCCTAAAGTGGATGAATGAGAGTTTCAGCAACTAAGATAGTTGCCACAAGGACATTAACACGAGTAGGCATTGCTTGCAGCTGAACGTATGTCGATACGTGGTAAGCGTACAAAGACATAAAAAAATAAAACGGATGAAACCTGGCGGGTGCACATGTGTTGAACTGGACTTCTGGTGGAGTAAAAAAGCGGATGCATATCCGCATTTCTTGTGCGGTAACATGGGTGTTAGCCACATTCGGAACGCACTACGCGAGCAATGTGCTTTTTGGAATAACATAGGACTTTTCTTACATTTAACCTATGAATACGACATTCCTAAAGATATTTTGCCTCCTGCTTTTTGCTGCATGCACGATGGTATTAAGCCCCGCTTTTGCACAGTATATACCCAAAGCTAGCCAGCAGAATATCTCCTATCAGGAGATGCGCGAACACCTGAATAAGTTGTACGAAGAGAAAGCGGACCTTGCGGTACAACAGCAGTTGAAGGACGAGGCCGATGTGTTAGCCAACCATCCGAATGAAGCCCTGGTTAGTTTGGCCATTCTTACCTATGGACAGCTCCTTGGTGATCAACAAAAAGCCGATAGCATCCGAAATGCCACTGAAGAGAAGTATCCGCTTGGTCTTTACGCTGCTAGTAAGGTGTACGATGCCTTGTTTCAGGAAGCAGCGAATGCCACCGACTTAGAAGAGAAATACAACGCATTCAACCAGAAATACAATGTGTCGAGCTACGATGAGATGTTTCAGCCTAAATTTCAGGAAGGGCAGCTCATGGTCATCAATGCCTATCTGGAAGAAGGAAATCAAGACAGAGCAATCGAATTGGTACCAATGCTAAAGGACGGGCCTTTCTTTGTCTATGGTGTATATTTGTTGGATAAGCATGTCGAGGGGGAAGACAAGCACCAAGCGCTGCTCCCCCTGGCTAAAGATGCCTATGCAGACGCCAATACGATCTTGAGATCCGCCGCTGACAACGATCCGATGCTGGGTTTCTACGAAAGGGAACTCCGGACCATATCTTCTATATATGCAAGTATGCTTTACCATACCGGCGATTACCAACAGGCCAGCGAACTCGCCCTAAAGCTCCTCTCGGATACCAACTATGATAACGATACAACGCCGACAGATGCAAACACGTTAGCGGGTGCGTATGTCGCATTAGATCGTAAAATGGACGCCTTAGCGGTGTATGAAACCTTTATCCGTAAACACGGTATAGAAGGAAGTATGGGGCAGGCCATCAAGGAGCTATACCTCGAACTGTACCCTACAGAAGATTTTGAGAGGCATCTGCACGCACTCGACGAAGAGGCGACTGCACAACGTATGGCGAAATACGAGCAGGAAATGTTGAAAAAGCAGGCCCCTGCATTTACCTTAATGGATCGCAACGGTAAAGCAGTTTCTCTGGCTGATTATAGAGGGAAAGTCGTTATCCTGGATTTCTGGGCTACCTGGTGTGGTCCTTGTCTTGCTTCTTTTCCGGGGATGCAGGCTGCGGTAAATAAGTATGCGGATGATTCGGATGTCGTCTTTCTGTTTATCGACACCCGCCAGAATGAGGATAATTACAAGGAATTAGTAGAGGATTTTATGACAAAGAGCAAGTATAGCTTCTACGTGCTTTTCGATGAGATGAAAGATCCTGCTAACGCTGTCGTGAACGCTTATGGTATCAACGGTATCCCGACCAAAGTCGTTATCGATAAAGAAGGGTTTATCCGTTTTCAGAACGCAGGTGGCGAGCCAAATGTCGAAAAACTCGTGAAAGAGCTGGATACGAAAATCGAGCTGGCAAAACGCCATAGCGGTTCGTGATAGCGTGGTACTTATGAATCTAATGGCGTATTCGCTGTATTATCCAAATATACTTGCACGCGGTAAAATTAAGGGACCTAAACCTACCACCAAGAACTTACCGTATCATCGGAAGAAGATGAATTTTCATCTCCTTTTTGATCATGCTTGTTCTTTTTTTCTGTTTTTTTGAAAGCGGTCATTATATTGTTTTTCGGAGGATCGGACTCTACTAAAATCTCTACCTCAGGGATATATCCCTTGTTCAATAATCGTTGAGCCAGGTTTATTTTTTCAGATAGCAGTGATTCTGCCCTAGCACTTGTCTGCCCGGAGATCATCAAATTGCCATTGAAAATGGCATGAGGAGATATGACCACTGTGCTGGCTTTCAAATTTCCTTCTACAATCGCAGATGCAGCTAACACAACTTCACCGGTACATATAACTTCTCCGTCTACGCGTCCTGTTATAATCGCGTTGGTGGATACGATAGTACCGGTGATAAAGCTATTCTTTTCTACAATGGCTTCCCCTTGGATAAAAAAATTACCCTTTCTGATATCGGATAGCACCATAGTTGACAGGCTTATAGTGTCTTCTTCGTGAATGATAATCTCATTCCTCCCAGCGGGTTGTGGCTGTGTTCTTGACGTGTCGGTATCTCTTTTTTTTAGAAAACGGATCAAATCTAATAATTTTTTACTTCTTCATCATCAAAATTGGTAACGATAGTGGTCGCATTACCAATGTCTATTCCCAGAGCAGATTTCTTTTTTCCGTGTGCGATACGCAGCGAGTTTAATGCATACCCTTTGCTGGCCATGGTTTCGGGGTTTTCAACTACTTCTAGCTGTGCAATGCCTTCAAATTCTTCCCGGAAGCATTCCACCAGATCTTGGTAATACATGGCTCCTCCGCATAGATAGATGTGGTTGGTTTTCATGAGGTTCTTATCTGTGATAATGTTTCGTAAGACGGGTGATACAATGTCTTCATAGTATGTTCGGATTGCATTCCGACGGATTTCTCGTAAGTCAATATTCTGCCGATTGAGATAAACGTATCCGCGTTGGAACGCGTCGTCAAACTGATGTGCATTCCGGAATTCAAGGTAATATTTGCTTTTTAGCTCATTGATCATGATGTTAACGGCATAGCGGATACCGTGTGCACTCACCATACTTTGTTCGATGATGCCAGAATCGGTACTGAGAATGGACTCGAATGTGCCAAAACCACAGCTTAATACAAAAAAACTACCTGTTGCCTGGAGTTCTCCTCTCCTGATGCCTATGGTGCAGCCCACGATTTCTGGTATTACTTCAACCTGTTGCACTTCAAGGACATTTTTCTTTTTGCCGCCTGTGCCGTAGGTGGAACTATCGAAATCCAATATGTGTGTCCGTTTGAAAAAATTGATCGCTTTCTCCTTGTGGATATGGTAGGTAGCATAAGGGAAGCCAGTGGTAATGCAAATAGGCTGCTCCAGGTTTTCCTGGGATACAATCAGAGCCGCTTTGGCGAGCAACTGATAGTCTGTGTCGTCCGGTGATGAATTAATGAGTTTATGGGGTGACTGCCCTTCGTTTAGGGCTAGGTCTCCACAAATATACCATTTGTCATTGTGCAGAATCTTAAGCCCGTGGAGCAAATCTTTTGAAGTATTGATGAGAACTGTATTGTTGTTCTCTACTAAACTGGAGAAAGATTGTATTAAATACATATGTTAATAATTTTAAATGATACTATTTTTTCTGTTTGCCCATGATGATACTTCCATCATAGGTGGCTCCCCGTTCTATCGTTAGGCTTGTGGTGTTTACTGTGCCGGTTACCTTGCCCGAATTCCTTATTTCAACGGATTCTGTGGCGACAACATCTCCATTAATCTCTCCAAAAATAGTGATCGTCTTTGCAGTGATATTGCCATTTACGGTGCCCGATTCGCCGATTACCAAATTTCCAACTTCTAGAATGTCGCCCTCCAGTACGCCCTCTATCCGGATAAAGGGCGTACCGGAAATATTTCCTGTTATCAAGCAGTTTCTGTCAATTAATGTGGGGATGATCGTAGCATTCATTTTCTTCCCCTTGCTGCTTGCTTTTTTGTTTATGTTTGATACGGTCACAGCAGCCTAATCTAAATTCATGAAATCGACCGGGTTAATAGGTCTGCCGTTTTTTCGTACTTCGTAATGGAGATGGGTTCCTGTAGAGCGTCCGGTGGAGCCCATTTCGCCAATAACTTGATTAGCTGTTATCTTATCACCTTTTTTGACCAAAGCCTTGGATAAATGTCCATAGAGTGTTTCGAAGTTGTTTTGATGCCGGATGATTACATAGATGCCATATCCACTGTTCCTCCCGGAAAAAACGACTTTACCGTTAGCTGTACTGCGAATTTTATCACCTTTTTCGCCCCGAAAGTCCATTCCTGAATGAAATTCTATCGTTTTTCCGTGGAAAGGGTTGCGGCGATATCCGAAATTGGAGGTCAGTTTAGGTTTGGCCGGAGAACCGGTAGGCGTATACACCAAGCCTTCAAAAAGCTGTTCCATATACTCATCATACATACTGTAATACTCTATCGGAGCTAACTTAAGGTTTTTATATTCCGGACCACCGGCATCCTCTAGTGCAAAACTCTTTACGCCTCTTTTTTCGAGGTATTCGCTGATTTTTGAAAGCTTGGATTCTATACGCTCCACATAATTCCGTGCATTCAGTGTGTCGTTTGCCGCCGGTATCTGCTGCTGCAGTGTACTGATTTCCGATAGGAGCTTCTCCCGCTCTTGGTCCTTCTGCCCCACGGATGTATAAAGCATGCTACAGGCTGTGATCAAAACAGCGGTAACGACGGCTATAATGAGGATATAATAGCGCATATTATACAAATGCAATGAAGGGATACTAATCGAACGGCTACTCCCTTTCTCAGGGTCTACAATGATGATAGTACACTTGGTTAAGTTTTTTGGTAATGGCATTCTGGTAGATTATTATCAAAGTGGTAAATATACAGATGTACCTCCTTAGTATAACTAAATTAGTTAAAAACTACCCTTTTGGGTAGGTAATATTCTCTCAGGAAAACCACATGTTTTTTGATGACATAGAAGATCCCGCTAACGCTGTCGTAACGGCTTATGGTATCAATGGTATCCCGACCAAAGTCGTATCGATAAAGAAGGGTTTATCCGTTTTCAGAACGCAGGTGGCGAGCCAAATGTCGAAAAACTCGTGAAAGAGCTGGATACGAAAATCGAGCTGGCAAAACGCCATAGCGGTTCGGGATAGCGCCTGTTTTTTGGCATTGTTTGTCTTTGTTTGTTAGATTTTCCTTATATTAGTATGGATGTCATTTAATTAAATTACCCGTTATGAAGTTTGCTAATTCGTCTTTTTTCACGCTGATCACCCTCTGTATCCTTACATTTTCTACGATTACTGCGTCGGCACAACAGGCAAGTCGATCGAAAGTTATTGACCTCGCTGCAGATTCTGCCTTTGATCAGATCGCTTCTTCGCTCCATAAGAATGGTTATTTTCTTGCCAACCTCGACCGCGCATCGGGATTTATACAGGTGCAGATCGTAACGAAGTATACAAAAAAGATGTTATCTGCCAAAAGTGGTGCGCGACGGACACTCAATTTCTTGGTGAAGCCGAATGGAAAGGCAAAGGCCCAAATTAACTTAAATATTTTTCTTGAAGAAAGATTCTTTGGAGGTGATATACATAACCGATCCTATTATTACGCAGAGAAAGAACTTTTGGAAGACCCTACGGAATATCAACGAGTCTGGGAAGAATTGGCGAAGAGTATGGATGACCCAACCAGCGAAGAGACCTAGAAGTGAAATATGCGTTTTTAGAAGACACACTGTTCAATAATTTTGAATTCATTTATAAAAATACGACGACTTCTCATTGGACTTTTTGTTCGGTCTTTATCGAATTTTCGCAGAGTACTCCCCTAATGTAATCCGATCCTTTGTGTGCTGTGAATATAAGTGAAAATTGTAGTTTTGAAACTGCAAATTAGCTACAGCAAAACCAAACTCGGGCGAGCATTAGATTAGTAGTGCCCATGCTTAATAAAAAGATTAGTGCATTAAAATAATTAGTGTAGACGACTAAATATATATAGTTGTGTGTAATGCGGGGAAGAAGCTTATTTGTAATGACCACGTACGGACTGTATCTCAAGAATCACTATTTTATTGTTTTCGTATAATTCGTAGATTATACGATGTTCTTGATTAATGCGACGAGACCAGGATCCTGACAATTCAAATTTCAATTGTTCAGGTTTGCCTATACCTTCAAAAGGATTTTCCACTATTGCAGTAATAAGCTGTTGTATTTTCTTTTGAACAACTTTATTGCCAGATTTTTTCCAGTACTTAAGATCTTCAACGGCTTGTGGAGTATAAATTACTTCCATAGATCTTCAATGGCAATTTTTACTCCTTTGCCATTTTTTACATCTTCCCGTCCCTGAAGGATTTTGTCAACAAATTCAGGGAGATAGGTGTTTTCGACCTCCTTTGTTTCAAATGGGATCTTTAATGCTTTGGCGAAAGCTTTTATGGCCGCCAGTTGTTCTTTGCTTGCAGGGTGTATTAGTATAGCTTCCATAGGGACAAAAATACAAAATCTATTTCAATTATGAGAGATTGCATTTTAGTTTAACATCTTCTGCGCTGATTAACAGTTTTTTGTAACGGAGGCCCTATCGTGAGCGTACCGGTGATCTGTTCCACTATATTATCATACCCCTCTCTCCGTGATGTATGAACGAAAAAAAGCGCGCTAGGATAAAAAGTCTCTACTCAAAGGTAGAACTCCATTCTTGTTCGCTGACTTTATCAAATTATAAGGATTTAGCACGCAATTTGAGACGAATGTAGCTTTTTTTGAGATGATTTGTATCTATTTGGTTTTTGACACCGACTATATTTGTGGTATATAAACCTTTAGATTCTTATGAAGTATTTCGCAATTGTATCCGCTCTGCTTTCTGCCATTTTTGTTTTGCAGTCGTTCTCTCAGGCGAATGGTTTGCTCCCCAAGGCATTCGAGGGAGGTGGCCGAAACACGATAAGTCTTAAAAAAGTACAGGAGTCAATCCCGATTGAAGGGATTGTGACCAACCAAAACGGAGGCCCGGTTGGCGGAGTCTCTGTGCAGGAAAAAGGCACAAATAACAGCACGGTATCTGCCGCGGACGGAAGTTATACCATAAATGTAGCCAAACCTGAAGCCATACTTGTATTTTCGTATATCGGATATGTAACCCAGGAGCTTTCGGTGTCGAGCAATCAAACGTTGAACGTAGTATTGCTGGTGGATGAAAGTGACATCGAGGAGGTCGTCGTGATCGGTTATCAGTCTATACGTAAAAAAGACCTGACGGGAGCCGCGACACTGGTGGAAACCAAAAATACAGAAGCTAAAGTAGCAAGATCCTTACCCGAAGCACTTCAGGGCCAATCTTCCGGGCTGGTTGTGCGAAATTCAGGAGGTCCTGGCCAAGGTGCAGTCGTCAACATTCGTGGTATGAGTACGTTATTTGGTAACGCAAGCCCCTTATACGTGATAGATGGAATGCTGTCAGATCCAAACATCACGGTCAACCCGAATGACATAGAGAGTATACAGGTGCTGAAAGATGCTTCGGCAGCGGCAATATATGGTGCGCGCTCAGCTAGTGGCGTTATTATCATAACAACCAAAAAAGGTAAAACGGGTCCTATGAAGCTAAACGCTTCAGCCCGATACAGCATCGTCAACCTGCCAAAGATGTACGACATGATGAACGGACAGGAGTATGTGGACATGAATAGGCAGGCTTATGAAAATGCAGGATATACACAGCAGGCAGCAGTTGCCAACTACGACGGCACCGATGTTGACTGGGCAGACGAGTTATTCCGTACAGGCGCAATACAGGATTACAATGTCTCCGTATCGGGAGGCGGTGAGTCGTCTAAGTATTTTATGTCAGGATCATACTTTAAAGATGTAGGTACGGTGATCGAGCGTAAATTTGATCGCGCAGCGTTACGCGTCAATACGGAGACCTCTCGAGGCCGCTTCCGCGTCGGAGAGAACCTGATGATTTCAAGTAGCTACGGACGGTCGCCCTTCTCGGGTGGTGCGTTCGGCGGAAATCCATTTTACGACGCATTTAACATGTTGCCTATTATACCGATCAAAGGTACAGGGTTTGTAAGTGATGCCAACCCCGGAGGCTGGGGGATAGGATCAGAGAATGCCCGGACCTATTCGCGTAACCAGGTAGCACAGGCGTCGATTACCAATTCCGACTACAATTACGTAAAGATGATGGGTAACCTCTATGGTGAGGCCGATATTACAGACTGGCTTACCTATCGCCTCAATGCAGGACTGGAAACTAGCTTTGACCGGAGAACTTCCCTGCGAGGTAAAGGAATATGGTACTGGAATCAAGCCGACCAGCCGACGCGGATCGAAGAAAATCGTTCTCAGTTCTTAAGTTACCTGTTCGAGCATACGTTAAATTTTAACAAAACCTTCGACAAGCATCAGGTAAATGGTGTGTTTGGTTATACCCAGCAGACCATCGGATCATCGGGGATTGGTGCCCAAAGAACTGATCTGCTCGCTGCAGGAGATCGCTATTTTACCACGATCAATTCCGCTACGGGAGAGATGGTTGCGTCCGGAAGTAGGGGCCGAAACTTTATCGATTCCTGGCTCGGCCGTCTCAATTATACTTACGACGATCGGTATTTAGCCACCTTCACCTTTCGTTCGGATAAGGACTCACGCTTTTCGAAGAATTTCCAGACCGGATTTTTTCCTTCGGGAGCATTGGCTTGGCGTGTGAGTAACGAAGATTTCTTCGACGTGAGCTGGCTACCGGAATTGAAATTGAGAGGCTCGTACGGCGTGTTGGGCGCGGCTAACTTGGGTAATTATGCGTACATCGGCCTCATAAATCAAGCGCCACGGGCTATTTTCGGTCAGGGTGATCAAAACGCGTATGTAGGGGGGGCACAGGTAGCCCTCGTGGATCAGAATTTGCGCTGGGAAGAGAAAAAGACTTTAAACCTGGGATTTGATGCCGCCCTATTTGACCGGAAACTTAATGTAACATTCGATGTATTCCGTTCAGTGACATCAGATGTACTGCTCTATTTGCCCATCCCCGGTTATCTAGGAAGTATAAGCCAAGACATACTTACCAATAGAGCCTCCATCGAGAATAGGGGGATAGAATTAGAGCTAAAATACCGACCGCAGCAGGGGCAGGAACGCGCGTTTAGCTGGGATATCACCGGGAATATCAGTTTTATCCGTAATAAGGTGTTGGAGCTGGGTGATCTGGGTATTGATCCCGTGACAGGCCTACCGCGAGATTATATCCAATCGGGTAACACACGGACACAGGTTGGACGCTCCATCGGCGAATATTATGTGATTCGGACAGACGGTATCTTCCAGAACCGGGACGAAATTGATGCACATCGGGCACAGGCAGATATTGCCCAACCCGGCGATATTCGCTATATTAATCTGTCGGACAGAGGAACGGGGAACGATATTACCCCAGATGACCGAACCTTTGCGGGAACGCCATGGCCGGTATTTACTTCAGGTCTTATGTGGAATGCATACTACAAGAACTTCACGATGAACCTACAATTCTATGGCGTTGTCGGCACCACCTTGTATAATGACATGCGGCGGGACTTCGACGGCATGGGTTATTCCAACTACCGAAGCGGTATTACACCGTGGACGGCCGAAAATCCAACAGACTTCCCCAGACTGGGCGTGTCGTATAACAGCACGACGCCAGGAGACCCGGCTATAGACCGGGGGATTGTGTCTAATGTGCGGGGCGATTCGGATCGCTGGTTGGAAAACGGCTCGTACCTGCGGCTAAGTAACGTGCAGATCGGCTATAATGTGCCGCAACATCTTTTGCAAAGGCTGCACATACCTTCGCTGCACGTGCATGTAAGCGGACAAAACCTCTTTACCGTAACCAATTATTCAGGATTGGATCCGGATGTAGTAGGGGCAAACGCAAACTTGGAGCCCGGTGTGGATGTGGGTGCATGGCCGCCGAACAGAATCATATCATTTGGCTTATCCTTTGGCTTATAACTTATTGAATGGAAAAATCATTTAAGATGGAAAAATATACTCTAATTATATTGACTGCTTTCGTTTTTCTTACGACTGCGTGCGAGCGGAATTTCGATGAAGCGAATCCTGATATGCTCACGACGGATTCTTTTTGGGAAGATGAATCCGATGCCATTAAAGGCGTGAATGCGATATACAGCGCATTGAACCGAAGTAGTAATTACTATAATCGCGGTATGCACTTTTTGTACCTGCTACGCTCCGATGAGGGCTTTGGCTCGGGGGGCGATATCGGTCTTAATAATAATGTTGCCTTCGCTTTTACGGATAATAATACCAGCAGAGGTACTTGGAATGCCATTTACCACGCAAACTACCGTGCAAATCAGGTGATCACCTATGTGCCACTGATCGACATGGACGAAACGTTAAAAAAGCGGATTATTGCCGAAGCAAAGGTATTACGTGCCCTGAACTACTTTAATCTGGTCGTGTTTTGGGGGCGACCACCCCTGGTGTTAACGCTCTTATCGCCAGCTGATGGTTACCCGGCGAATGCGACACCCGCACAAGCATTTGCACAGATTGAGAAGGACCTAACGGAGGCTATGACTGACTTACCGCCGTCTTATGATGCTGCGGATGTAGGTAGAATCACCAAAGGAGCGGCGCATGGCCTGTTGGGAAAGGTCTATATGCAGCAGGGTAAATTCGCAGCGGCAAAGGAGGCGATGGACTGGTTAGTGACGGGCGAAGGCGCCAGCAACTACGGCTTGATGGACAACTACGCAGATAATTTTAGGAAAGATACAGAGAACAATAGAGAATCCGTTTTTGAGATTCAGTTTAAAGAAAATGCCGCAGAGAACGGAGACGACGATACCAATCCGGGTATCAGTCTCAATACCGGAGCTTCCGTGCCTAAATTTCTGGCGCCACCTAGTCCGGGGCCAGGTTTTGGAGATGGTGCAGCAAGACGCTGGATCGTGGATGCTTTTAATACCGAACGGACCGTCGATAATAAAAAGGATCCCCGTGCCGCTGTTAGTTTTATCTATGACAATGCCGATGAAAGAGGTCCGGCTTTTACCATGGTGTATGGGGAGACATGGCTAAGCCGATACGGTTCAGACGATAAGCGGGTGTGGTTTAGAAAGTTGCTGAATGACGATTGGAAGAATAATGAGATATTCAGCTCGCCGAATAATTACCGCTTGATCCGGTATGCGGATATTCTGTTGATGTATGCGGAATGCCTGAATGAAACCGGACAAACGAATGCGGCATACGCCTATGTGGATGAAGTGCGTCAGCGTGTAAACCTATCGCCCCTCAGCGATGTAAAGCCAGGGATGGATCAGCTCGCTTTCCAAGAGCAGCTGAAGCACGAACGTACGTTGGAGTTAGCAGGTGAAGGTTGGCGGTACTTTGATATGGTGCGCTGGGGTGAGTTTTCCAATAACTTGGAGACCCTGCGGGAAAGGGATGCGGATTTTGTCAACTTCGTTCCGGGTAAACATGAGTGGTACCCTATTCCGCAAGCGGACATAGACAACGGTCCAAACCTGACGCAGAATCCCGGTTATTAGCCTTATATCGAAGCAGCGATAACCCTTGACAAACAAAAGATACAGCTATGAATATCCATGTTGCACCAGTATACATATATTTAACCTGGATATTTCATATGGCTTTAACGACTAAATAGTGTACATATGAACAAGTTATTATACCTCTGCCCGCTATTCTTGCTATGGATAGTGGTCGGATGCGAAAGAGAAGAAGATCTTCCCGTCAATACGAATCCGCCAACGTTACATCTCGACGCCGATACGGTCGCGCTGTCTGAAAGTGTTTACACATTAACTGTGGAGGGCAGGAGTACGTACGGTGGTCCACAGCTCAGCAAGGTGGAGTTTTACAAAGGGGAAGAAAAAATTGGGGAAAAGACCATTGCGCCTTATAACTTTGGCTATACCGTGACTGAACTTATACCCGAAGAAGAACTTTCTTTCCACGCCGTTCTATTCGATAGAGCGGGTAACCGTGTCCAAAGCAATACCGTAAAAGCGAAGGTGCGGGTGGGCGCCAAACGGATTGAAGCGGAAAATACGATCATAAGAGGAGTTGCCAAAAAGGCGGATGACCCAGCTACGCGGGAAACCTCCTCTGGCCAAGCAAAGGTGGGCGCTATAGACAATGCAGATAGCGGTATTGATGCCACTATACAGATATTGGCCGCCGGCGATTACTTGATCCGCGTGGCTGCAGGTACGGGTTTCGATGGTACAACCCACAAGATCTATATCGATGATAAGTTTGCAGAAGCGAAAGTATATAGCATTCCGAATAGGGGATGGAATACATGGCAAACCTTCGACTTGGTATTTAATTTATCGGAGGGGACACGTAAAATAAGTATCCGGCACAACACGGGGTACGGTGAGCTGGACTACTTGGAATATTCAAAACTGTAAAAATATAGAACAAATTGTAAAGAGATGAAATCTGTAATTTATATCGCCTTTTTGATCATTGCTTTAGCCTGCGACAAACGCGGAGCTGGACTCTATCTAGCTACGCCAACAGCACCCGAGGCTATAGGGCCGGCAAAGTTTCAAAATCCCTTATTGAACGCTGCTCCGGATCCTTGGGTCGCACAACGTGGGGATTTTTATTATTTCCTACAAACCCATGGCAACCGGATTGAAATTCGAAAAACGGAAAAAATGAGCCAACTCGCATCAGCGAGCAGCACCGTGGTGTTCAATGCTCCTGCTACGGGCATCAACAGCAGGGATGTATGGGCGCCTGAAATGTTCTTTCTGCAAGGAAAATGGTATATTTACTATACGGCCAGCGACGGACAGGATGTTAATCACCGAATGTTTGTACTGGAAAATGCCAATGAAGATCCAACAACGAATAATTGGGTAGACAAGGGACAGTTGATGACGCAACCGGCCGATCTGTGGTCTATAGATGGCAGTATCTTTGAGTATAGCAACGAGTTGTTCTTTATCTGGTCGGGCAGACCGGGAGCTCAAAATAACAACTTAACACAAAATATCTATATATCGAAAATGTCAAATCCGTATACGCTTACCGGACAGACCGTCATGATATCGACACCACAGCATGGCTGGGAGCGAAATGGCTTCGGCGTAAACGAAGGACCAGAGATCTTAAAAAATCCAGATGGAGATGTATTTATGATTTATTCGGCCAGTTATTGCGGTACGGACGACTATGCACTGGGTATGTTACGACTGGCCGATAATGCGGATCCCTTGAAAGCCGTTTCGTGGTCTAAAAACCCCAATCCGGTATTTACAAAAGCACCTAGCGCATACGGCGCAGGTCATAACGGTTTTTTCAAGTCAAAGGACGGAAAAGAAGATTGGATCATATACCATGCAAATATGGAATCTCATCCGAATAATAACGGTTGTGGCAATGTACGCAGCACACGGATGCAAAGGTTTACCTGGAATGCAGATGGGACACCCAATTTTGGAACGCCCGTAGCTGCGGGTGCATTTCTTGAAGTGCCATCGGGGGAGTAGTCAACCTAAAAAGCAATATCTAAACTTACTCCTGTAATATATCATACAGCACTTGTCGGATCGATTAGACAAGTGCTGTAAATTCCATTGTGCCATTTGTCTATATTTAGTATATTTACCTCATGAGTAAGACTTTATGGATTATTATAAGCCTCGCCTTCATATGGCTCCAAAGCGGATCACGTCTCCCCGATAAGAAAGGACAAGAAGAACTTTTTGAGACCCTTCAGGTCTTGACATCGAGTGGCAAGACATACTTTGGCCAAAATAAATTGGACAGTGCCGCATTTTACCTAGATAGCGCCAACCGCCTTATTAATAGTTATCATATCCGTGATACGGCCCTTGTTCAGGAGACAAAAAACACCTACGGTATTGTGCTTGCCTATTTGCAACGCAACAGCGAGTCGATTAAAGTTTTTGAAGAGCTGAACGCATTTTATCTTCAGGTGGACAATGATCCCCATATCAAAACGAAAAGAGCTAAGGTTTTTAACAACATTGCTATTAATTATAATTTTCTTTCTGATTATGAGCAAGCTATCAGATACTTTGACAGCTGTCTCGTCATTTTTAATGACCGGTCGTTATTACAAGACAAACAAACGCAAACCCTTTACCTGAACAAAGCGCTTAATCAACTGGATCTGGGAGACTACCAATCTGCTTTGGAGAATATTGAACTATCTCGTCATATCCGTGAACAGACCTCCTCTCCTTCCCAGGATCAATATGCACTAATGAGGGAAAACCTGGTATACGGCGAGGTTTTGATTGAAATTAATCAACAAAAGGCAGATATCTTAGCGGCGATAAAACGTCTGCATGCAGGTCTTGCCATTCTACGATCTATAAATCCTGAAGATTATTACCAAGGATCTTTCCTAGGTCTCCTTTCTAAAGCACATTACCTGCTGGGGGCGTATGATGAGGCTGCGGATTATGCCGTGCAAACCCAAAAGTTTTTCATTTCCTCCTACGGAGATGCCTATACCGGGCTAATCTTTAGGTACAACGAGTACGCGAAAATACTCATGGCACAAGGGAAAAGTGATTCAGCACGTCATTATCTATCCAAAGCCCTAGAAATACCGGTACAAGCTGACGCCAATAAGACGATGTATAAAGTGCAGGCTTTGTTGCAATTGGCTGAAATAGAGCGGTTAGATTCCATACCAACATTCGTATCACGCGCTACGAATTTACTTTTCCCAAATTTTAGAGACACAACAGACATCCTTCATAATCCTCCTTCCAATCTTATTCCTACGCACCCGTATATGGGAGCATTTTTTACTAAAAAAGGTGCGTTACTTCATAAACTCTATCAACAAAATGGAACTATTGATTACCTAGTACAAGCGCTGGATTGCTACATGATTGCGATTCGAGAGGGAGGTAGATCTCGCAAGGGGCTGATGACATTGAGGTCTAAAGCGACGTTTTCCAATCTACTTCATGATAGTTTTTCCCAAGCCATGGCACTCGCCCATACGCTTTATGAAAAGACAGGCGCTGACACAGATCTTGAAAAAATCTTATGGATTTCCGACCAGTCAAAATCAGCACTCCTAAAGGAGCATTTAGTAACGGCCTTAACCACTTCTATTGGCGTCCCTCAGCAAGTGCGTGTAGAAGAGCTGGAATTAAAAAGCAAAATTATTCAGCTTGAGCAACGAGTTTATTCACTAAGCGCTGCAAACCAATTATGGCCCGATCGAGAAGGTGGTAGTGTAATGGCGGAATTACTGGCGGCAAAATTAGATTTTGACAGGTGGTTACGTGGCTTGGATGACAAATACCCAAATTATCGACAGGTCATGTACGGGGTGTCCTACTCTGAACAACAAGATAAGCGGATCAATATCAATGAAAAGAGACTCAGAAGCAAGACCTTGATCGACTACTTTGATGGCGAACGGGCTTTTTACATTCAGTATATGACGAAAGGAAAAAAAGGCGCTATATCTGTGGAAAAATCTGAAAAACTGATGAGTGCTATATCAAATGTGAGAAAAGCGTTGAGTGATCCGAGAGGCCACGAAAGTTATGAAAGTTCCGCGAAGCTAATGTACGACCATCTGCTGCTTCCCGTAATCCGGGAAACATCCCCCGACCATATATTGATTATCCCCGACGGGATACTGACGCATATTCCTTTCGAGGCTTTGCTAGACTCAATCGATCACACTGCCCAAACTTTTAAAGATTATCCTTACCTTATTCATAAGTATCGCTTCAGCTATCACGGCGCTCTTTCACTGCTCGACCGGCCACAACATAGAAAAATAAAAAATGGAGAGCTTTCCGTGTTTGCAATGGCTCCGACCTATGATGACCAACCTTCCCTGGCAAAGTTACCTAACTCTGCAAAAGAAGTTGTTTCGATCCAAAATATTTTCCCAGGCCAGTACCTTCAGGGTTCCAAAGCTACAGAGAGCAGCTTGAAGCAACTAACCGGAAAATCGACTGTTATTCATTTGGCCGCACACTCCGAAATTAATAACCAAAATCCCCTGCGATCACATCTTATTTTATCGCCTGATTCGTCGAATGATGGTTTGCTTCATACATACGAATTATTGTCGATGAATTTGAATGCCGATCTGATATGCTTATCTGCATGTAATTCCGGATTTGGTGAACTTCAACGAGGAGAAGGTGTCATGAGCCTCGCGAGAGGCTTCATGTATGCGAATGTACCGAATGTGCTTATGAGTCTTTGGGCTGTTCCCGACAAGGCCACCGGAGACATTATGCAATCGTTTTACGCAGAATTGAAAAATGGCAGACCTTATGAGAATGCCTTACATCAGGCTAAGATCACCTATTTGCGCGATGCAGATGAACACTTGTCCAACCCCTTCTACTGGGCTTCATTTGTATATATGGGAGACATACCCGATCATAACCCAACAAATTTCTTTTGGTGGTGGGCAATAGGCGGATTGGTACTCGTGGTCGCAGTATGGTTGATAAAAAGAAGCTGCCTTTGACGGTAATTGTCTTTGTTATTACCATTTGCTTCTGCTAGTAAGGTAAGCATAGAAAAGATAGGCTTATATCCTGATACGATTAGTGGCAACAGTTCCATGTTCTTATTTTTTTAATATAAATATGTATATTGGCAATCTGATTGGCGTGCAAATAAACTGATGAAAAAACGGGCTGAATATGGCGAAAATGATCTAATGGAGTCATTTAGAGGTGGAGACGAAACAACGCTTGCCTTTTTTTTTGATTTACATTACAAATCGCTTTGTTATTTTGCCGTGCCCCTATGCCAGGATACGCAGCAGGCCGAAGATATTGTAGCGGACTGTTTTTTCAAACTTTGGCAGAACCGAACCGAATTCCAAACGGCACAAAATGTAAAAGCATTTCTGTATATCAGCTGTCGGAATGCGAGTCTAAACCATCTTCGAAGCTTAAAAAGACGAAATGCTGCGCAGGAATTGTATTTTTCGCAGCTAGAATCCGGAGAAGAGACCATTCTGTATCAAATCATAGAGACCGAAGTGCTCCACATTCTTAGTCGCGAGATTGAAGAATTACCGACGAAGTGTCGCGAAGTCTTCAAGATGATCTACATTGAGAATAAAAAAACAGATGAAATTGCAGACCTGTTGGGTATTTCCGTAAAGACCGTACGCGGACACAAAGCCCGGGCAATAGAATTGCTGAAGAGCCAGTTGCTAAAACAAGGGGTCTCCGCCGTTACCTTATTAGCGTTTTTGTTTTTGATTGATCGGCCCTAAGCAACGCAAATCTAAGCTTTCCAAAAAAAATAAAAATAATTTCGAGCGTTCAGGAATGTTATGGTGTTTCTATATTAAAGAAACATTAATTTAATATTATTTAATGCACCAACGTGGAAAATCCAAATGAAAAAATAAACTTATTTTCGAGCATTTTGTCCGCAACCGGGTTTCTATATTACAGAGAAGTTAAATTAATCTGTTTCTAATACAAAGAATACGACAATGCTTGATACCGAATTCCATATTTCAACATTAATTGCAGCGCAAATACAAGGTACGATTACCGATGCGCAACGCGCGGAGTTAGCAGTATGGTTGGATCAAGATCCTAAACATCGTTTGCACCTAGAAGAAACATACCGGGAACAGGTCCTCAACGAGAAATTGAAACGATATGAGCGCGCGGATCGCGAAGCGATATGGGCTAAAACAATAACCAAGATCCAAGCCAATAATGTGGAACAGGGTACAGCTACCGTACGCATGTTGTATCCGTACAAAAGGAAGTTGGCAATAGTTGCTGCGGTGGCAGCAGTCGTATGCGCTGCGGTATTATTTTTCTATAATGATGCAATTCGGCCGTCTCAGAATGTGCACAAGGGCTATCAGAATGACGTGGCTCCGGGTGCGCAAGGGGCGACGTTAACGCTTACCAACGGAAAACAGATAAAGTTATCAGATGCAACAACCGGTCAGCTGGCGGAGGAGGCGGGTGTGCGAATTACGAAGTCTGCGGACGGAGAGTTGATCTATGAAATCAGCGGATCAGATAAGAAACTAAATAGTGTGAACACGTTGTCGACGGCTAAAGGCCAGACCTATCGGCTGCGTTTGCCAGATGGTTCAGCGGTGTGGCTAAATGCCGGGTCTACCTTAACCTATTCGGCTAATTTAAATAGATCTTATGACGGAAAGCGTTACGTAATGCTTGTTGGTGAGGCCTATTTTGAAATTGCCGAGAACAAAGCACGCCCCTTCGTTGTGCAAAGTGGAACACAAGAAATCGAAGTCTTAGGTACTCAATTTAATGTAAACGCCTACGCGGACGAGCCGGCAATAACCACTACATTGATGGAAGGTGCTATCAAGGTAACCGATGGCCGACGACAGCGGATATTAAAGCCCGGCCAACAGGTTGCTAATGCTAACGGAAATCTGCAGCTGGCGACGATTGAGGTGGATAATGTCATCGATTGGAAAGATGGCGATTTTTACTTAAACCACGTAAATTTCAAGACCGCTATGCGAAAAATAGCCCGGTGGTACGATGTCGAGGTCGTGTATGACGCATCGATACCAGATGATATGGAGGCCGGAGGTTGGATATCACGTGATAAGCCGCTCTCGCAGGTGCTGAAGTCTATTGAATCTTCGGGGATGGTAAGATTTAGAATAGAAGGCAAAAAAATTCACGTGATTAAATAAAGTGAAATATGAATGAATCAACAGCAGTGTTAACCTAAAACAATATGAAATGAAAAAACGGTCACGACCCACTTAGTCCCAAAAACAAACCAGAAGGGCTTGTAACACTTCTGGTCGCAGCTTGGAATGAACTATTTATGAAAGCAACCTCATCCGTCGAAAGCTAAGGATTGCTGTAACAACCAAACTAAACAAACTTAGCTAAAATTGCGTGAAACCGCAAGGATAGTGGTCTTTTGTCGACCGCTAAGGGCGTTTTAAAAATGACAAATATGTACAAAATTATTACCCAAAAAGTAGAGACCTACAAACGCCTCTATACAAAAATTATGTGGATGATGCGATTAACCACCGTAATACTACTAGCCGGATTGATGCAGGTTACGGCATCAACGTTTGGACAGCAAATAACGCTGAACCGAAAAAATGCACAAATGGAGGCCGTTTTAAAAGAAATTAGGAAGCAGAGCGGATATGATTTTTTTTATGACGGCAAAATACTCCCCAACACAAAGACAATTAACGTGTCGCTAAAAAATGCAGATATTAACGATGCCTTAGCAACGGTATTGAAGGGGCTGCCCTATACCTACCAGATCGAAGGGAAGATTGTATCTATAAGGAAGCTTGAGCAAGCGCCTACAACCGAAAAAACCCCTTTACATATCGAACACATAGACATACGTGGTCGGGTCACAGACTACTCGGGTAAGCCGTTAGCAGGTGCCACCGTTAAAGTGAAGGGAACTGATATCAAGCTGATGACAAATGAAAACGGGGAATTTTTTCTGAAGGACATCAATGAAAAGGCAACAATACAAATAACCTACCTCGGTTATGTACAACGAGACGTAAAAGCGAAAGGCGATCTGGGAAACATTATCCTGGAACTTTTCACTAGCGATATCGAAGATGTGGAGGTCAGCTATTCTACAGGATACCAAAATTTGTCGCGGGAGCGCAGCGCGGGTTCATTTGCAAAACCCAATGTAGACATTATGAAGAACAGGTCTTCCAGCGTCAACGTGCTGCAACGTCTAGACGGTTTGGTTCCGGGACTAACGGTGAACAATGCCCCTTCGGGTAGTGAAAATCCATTGCTTATCCGTGGTCTGACCTCAATCAATTCCACACGTGGGCCATTGGTAGTTGTAGATGGCGTCGAGTTACAAGGTGTTTCGGTAGAAAGCCTGAATATGCAAGATATTGAAGATATAACTGTATTAAAAGATGCGAGCTCTTCTTCTATTTGGGGAGCAAAGGCGGCCAACGGGGTTATCGTGATTACGACCAAGAAAGGTCGTCCAGGACAGAAATTGCGTATTGACTACGATGGCTATCATAATATCCAGGGACGTCCCGACTTGAATTATCTTCGACGGATGGACAGTAGAGAGTTTATTGCCACAGCACGCGAGCTTTTTCCGCAATATGCCGATAATTACCCTTGGAGTAGTGTGGAATCCCTTTCGGCAGTACCGCCTCATTTACAGATTCAATATGCCGTGCCGCGCGGATTGTTATCACAGCAGCGGGCCGACCTGATGCTTGATAGTCTTGCTGGGATCGATAACCGTAGTCAGATTTCAGATTTTATTTATCGGAATGCAATGACGAGTAATCACACCATATCCTTGGCGAGCGGTGGTCCTATTCATTCATTCTATGGGTCGGTAAACTATATCGGCTTGCAGAGTACAACACCTGGTGAAAAGGATAACCGTTTTAAGGTTAATCTGCGTCAGGATTTTAATATAAACAGACATCTACAACTTTTCTTGGTGACAGATCTAGGAAGTACACGGACTGCTGCCAATAATATAGTCAATCTGACCAGCTCTGGCGATACGGGCTACACACCTATAACATTATCTACTGTTCCTTACCAGTTGTTGCAAGATGCCCAGGGTAATCCATTGACGGTAAATTACATGGGTGGATATAGTGATGCCTACCGTATGGACTACCAGGCAAGAAGCCGGGTTAATCTGGATTTTGTTCCTTTGGACGAAATAAACAGAGGACGTGCTAATGGTACAGGATTGTCTACAAGAATCGTAGGGGGTGGTAAAATCAATCTTTATAAAGGCCTGCGTTTTGAAGGAACCTATGGGTATAACGTCTCGTCCTCAAACAACAGGATGGTGCTGGATCAAGAGAGTTATGTCGTAAGGAATGAATTGATGACCTTTACACAGGCGCCCACAGTAAACAGTACCCCAGTTTATAACCTACCGACAAACGGTGGTCGGTTGACCGAAAATAATGCCTTAACAAAAAACTGGACCATTCGGAACCAATTGATCTATGATCTGGACTGGCAGCAAAAGCATCAGCTTACCATTTTGGCCGGACAGGAGGCGACGAGTACGACACCATTAGCAACGCAGGTTATTTACAGAGGTTGGGATGATCAGTTGCAGGTATCACGCCCTGTAGATTACGCGACATTGGGGCTCGGTATTACGGGCGTCGTCCGTGGTGGTGTAGCCACGCTAGATGAAAATTTTGTCAGTGGTGGCGAGGGGGTCATTGCGAGGACTACCTCATACTACTCCAACCTGAACTATTCTTTTTCACGTAAATATACCTTAAACGCCAGTTGGAGGATAGATGAGAGTAACTTGTTTGGTTTGGACAAATCAGCACAGAATAGACCGGTTTACAGCATTGGTGGTAAATGGGCTTTAGGACTGGAAGAGTTTGTGGTCAAGCCAAACTGGTTGAGTGAACTCGACCTACGCTTCACATATGGGGTAACGGGTAATGCACCAACGCCAGGTACGGCTTCTTCTTATGATATTCTACAGGCCGAGTCGGAACCAAACTATGTCACTGGAGCAGGAGTGATCATCAGTTCGCCGGCCAATAGGAGGCTCACTTGGGAAGGAACGGCAGTATATAATGGAGGGATAGACTTTGGACTTCTGCAAGGTAGGCTATCGGGATCGATCGATGGATATATCAAGAATACGCAGGATCTGATCGGTGTTTTGAGCACCTCACCGCTGACTGGCTTCTCTGGAGTAACCGGAAATTTTGGTGATCTGGAAAATAAGGGGGTAGATGTCAACTTACACTCCATGAACGTGATTAGGGAAAATTTCTTTTGGAGTAGTGGCTTTACATTGGGGTACAACCAGAATAAGATCACGCAGTTAGCGCGTACAACACCCATCGCGACAGGGGATGGGATGATACAGGAGGATTATGTAATTGATTATCCGGCATTTACTCTTTTTGGCTATGATTATGCTGGTTTGAATGCGATTGGGGATCCGCAAATTACGTTAGCAGACGGCACCGTCACATCCGAGATCGATGGCAATACACCGGAGGATGTGTTGTATATGGGTACATCCCAGCCAATTTGGAGTGGTGGTTTTTCCAATAACTTCGTCTACAAAAACTTTCAGTTGGGTATCAATATGAGTTATAATGCAGGGCATAAAATGTTTCGTGATCGTAATTCGTTCTGGTCAGAGCCACCATATACCAATTCGATCCACCCCGAATTTGCCAATCGTTGGAAAGAAGCAGGAGATGAAAGTAAGACAAATATCCCGCGGTACGTGGGAAACAGTGATGATGACTATAATAGAAATACCTCTTACTACACCTACGCAAATTCGAATATCTTTAATGCCTCTTTCCTGAAATTGCGAGATATTACGCTTTCCTACAATCTAGGTGAGCAGGTCGTTCGACGTCTTCGTGCCGAGGCCATCAGTTTTCGCTTTCAGGTATCTAATATTATGCTATGGAAGGCCAACGATCTAGGCATTGATCCCGAGTTCCACGCCGCACGTGGAGGACGGGTCATTCGGACAGGACAAGGACAAGTAACATTTGGAGCCCATATCACATTATAATTTACAGTTTAAAAATAGGTTATGAATACATCCCATAAATATATACTGATTTCGTTCTTTCTGGTGTTGACTGTTTGTCAAACATCCTGTAAACGGGAGTTTCTGGAAATTGAACCCAAGGGCTATTTAATAGCCAAATCCACCAAGGACTACGAGCAAATATTAAATGCAATTTATCTTACGTCCACCTTTACTGCTTCGGGATATTTGGGCGATGAGGTGGCAGCACAAAAAACTTACTTTGCTGGAACTGGTCGGCGTATGCAAAGGCTCTTTCGGTACGAAGATCGGATCTATCAGCCCGATGAGCTACCTGATGAAGTGACGGGCAGTTTTTCGTATATCCAGAGGCAATATCTGTTTAACAAAATTATCCACGAGGTGATGGATTCTGAAGGAGGGTCGGAGGAGCAAAAACGTGCTATTTTAGCAGAGGCCAAAGTAGGACGCGCGATCTGTCACCTCATGTTTTTAAGTGATTTTTCGGTGCCGTATAATGCAGCTACTGCGGCTACAGATTTGGGAGTTCCCATTTTAACGACTGCGGATGTAACCAACCGAAATTTCCCGCGTGCTACAGTACAGCAAGTCTATGATTTTATGATCAAAGACCTGACCGAGGCATTACCGGATTTAGGTACACTCACGCACAGGCGCAAGTTTTCCAAATTGGCCGCCGAGTTCTATTTGACGCGTATTTATCTCTACATGGCTGATTTTGAGTCTGCAAAACGACATGTTGATGCTGCATTTTCTGAAAAAGATAAATCAAATATTGAAGTGTCTCTTTACGATTATAATGATGTGCTGGCGGACGGTGGCGATTGGGGGGCAGATATGGACTTCGGTTTTGGACCATCTAATCAGCCTTTACCAGCCAACAATACACAGATCATCTATAATATAGAAATGAGCTCATTTTTTATATCTTCTGCAAATACATTTGTTTTTAGCCCTAGGACAGTTGAACTGTTTGATCCGTCGGACAAACGGCTTAGACTTTATTCTAACCAAGAATTATTTGGTGATTTTGTATTTCCACGGGGTATGCGACGTTTTCCTGGTTTTTCTTCCGATATCGGACCGTCATTGCCTGATCTTTATCTGATGCGCGCAGAGATCTTGGCGCGTGCCAACGATTTAGATGGCGCTAGATCGGATTTGGAGTACTTAAGAGCAAGAAGGATGTCTGATAATATAACGGTGCCAGCAAATGTTGTCGGGGATCAACAGGAGTTAGTTCGTTTTATTTTAGATGAGCGGGTCCGCGAGTTTGCGTTAGGGGGGATGCGTTGGTTGGATATGCGCAGACTTTCCGTCGATCCGATTTACAGCAATACAGTAATCTATCGTCACGATATGTATGATGAGACAGGAGATCTTGTGGAGTCGTTTACATTGAGACCGGAACGGTTTGCATTGAAGTTTGGCGAGCGCATGCTCGCTGAAAGTATAGGATTGGAAGAAAATAAATAACAAAAGTTAAGTATGAAAAAATCAATTGTTTTAGCCGCAGCGATTTTTATGTCGACGGTACTGCATGCGCAAACAAAGTACAATATTACAGGTCAGGTTTCCACAAGTTTGAATGCAAGCAAAGCGGTTGTATCTTATCCTATGGATGACAACGGAGGGGAGTATCTTGCTGATACGATTTACTTGAATAACGGTAGGTTTGTCTATACCGGAAGCATTGGTCGACCGCAATTGGCCGAATTGAATTTAATCACCTCTCGTGCAGAAGGTAGCGAACGTACATCGTCGAATGGAGACGATAATATGAGAAATGTAGCCCTGTTTTATTTGGACGGCAACGTCGAGATCAGCTTTGATGCCGCAGGCAAGGCGTCGTATAGCGGTGGTGGCAAGGACCAGCAGGCTTGGCGTGCATACGAAAAGATGACATTGGACAGAATGAAGGAAAAGCCGGAAACGGTCGGTGGAATGGAATTCTTTGAGGAATTGGTACAGGATTTTGTCGTAGCCTATCCTGATACCTATACGAGTGTAGACCTGATGGATTTGTTTACCCAGAGTTCAATCAACCCCGACTTGGTCGAGCCGATGTATAACGCATTAAGCATAAGAATGAAGCAATCCGAAAAAGTATTAGGCTGGATAGATAAGCTCGAGCAAGCCAAAGTTGCGGTTTCTGGAACCCTGGAAGCACCTGCGTTCACATTGAATGATGTGAAAGGCAATCCAATATCGCTTGCATCCTACCGGGGGGGATACGTGTTGGTTGACTTTTGGGCCAGTTGGTGTGTGCCTTGTCGGGAGGAAAATCCGAACGTGCTGGCCGCTTATGAAAAATATAAGGATAAGGATTTTACCGTGCTGGCCGTTTCGTTGGACACGAAAAAAGACTTATGGCTAAAAGCCATCGAAGAGGATAAATTACCGTGGACACAGGTGTGTGACTTTAAGGCAAGTAATAGTGAGGTGAGCCAGCTATACCAAATATCATCAATACCAGCCAACGTGCTGGTGGATCCAAAAGGATTCATCGTTGCGAAGGATCTGCGCGGAAAAGCCTTGCAAGATAAACTAGCCGATCTATTGGGTAATTAATTTTTGAACCATTCTGATCGACTAACCCTAATTTACGTCATGCCTATTTTTTACTACGCAGATGAACTAAATAATTTTAATACTGTATTATGCTAAAATTCCTTATGACAGTAATGCTGTCTTCCCTGACTTTTCTCGGATTTACACAGGCCAATCACCCTGTTTCATGGACAGTCAATGCGGAGAAAATCGACCTATTGACCTATAAAGTGAATATTCAGGCAACGATTAAAGACCCTTATCATATATACCCACAACATTCTTCGGGCGGTGGGCTGGGGATGCCTACGGAGATCAAATTTTCGGATACGCCTGGTGTAGCGTATGTAGGTGTGATCGAAGAAAAAGGGGTAGAAGACAACAAGGATAAAAGAGTTGCGTACTATGCAAAAGGAGTTACCTTTTCGCAGGTTGTTCGACTGAAATCTGATGAACCATTTATCCTTTCTTTTCAGGTCAAATCTATGGCCTGTAATGATTTTATGTGTATGCCACCGTCTACTAAACAATTTACGTTGACTATTAATGGTCAGACTACGGCCGATGAAAAAAATACGAGTTCCAATGATAGTTTGCAGGGGATTGCAACGGTTGTACGCTATGAAGATTTTGAAATGACCGATACCGAGGGAAAGGTGGTTTCATCTAAAGACATCATAACTAAAAGTAAATATACGTTTATCGA
Source organism: Sphingobacterium alkalisoli (assembly GCF_005049105.1). Taxonomy (GTDB): domain Bacteria; phylum Bacteroidota; class Bacteroidia; order Sphingobacteriales; family Sphingobacteriaceae; genus Sphingobacterium; species Sphingobacterium alkalisoli. The sequence continues at coordinate 136,632 of NZ_SUKA01000009.1, read as the reverse complement.
TTTTTGGGCGAGTTGGTGTGCCCCATGTAGAGTTCAGGGGCGAGAAATGATACCTCTTTATAACAAATATCAAGCACAAGGTTTCCAGGTTATCGGTATTTCACTCGATACGAATATAGAAGCGTGGAAAAAGGCTATTCAACAGGATGGATATGCTTGGATCAACCTTAGTGATCTAAAGGGTTTTAACTCTGCTATGGTGAAAAAGTACAATATTACTGCTATTCCGCGGAATTTTATAGTTGATAATAACGGCGAGATCATCGCAAAGGATCTTCATGGTGCGGAATTGGAAACTAGACTAGCCGAGCTATTTGGTCGTTAGACTAGAAAAGCAAGTTGAAATTGAAATATGAACTAATATATATGTTTATGAAAGCAATACTATTATTAATGGTCTTTTCTGGATGTGCTTACGCCCAACAAGTGCAAGTAAAGGATGTTGAATTTGCTACTATTCTAGCGGTTGAAGAGGCAGAAAAGTATTATAATTCGTTAATGGCGGAAGAACCTGAAGATTCCGATAATACAGCTAAGTATAGTGAATACAGGGGGCAATTGGCTGTGGATTGGCTGCTCAAAGGGAATGTAGAGAAATACCAGTTTTACAAAAAGATGCAACCGAAGTTTACAGCACTTCAATTATTCGAATTAAGCAATCACCTCGAAGATTGGGTCGACAATAATACGGAGGTGAGACGTGTTGAACAGATTTCCAGCGAACTGTTGGGCGAGCTGGAAAAAGGGATGTATTACGACCAATTTAGTCGAGTTGGCGTATTGTTGGAAATCAATGCTGTAGCAAATGCTCGATTAGGTAATGTACAGCTTGCCAAGGAGCGGATTGAAGCCTCTAATGAAAAGGTAATCTTCAGAAACTTTCCTTATTTTAGAAATTCATTGGCCAATTATCTCAACCGGTATGCGGTAATCTTAGCTGCCGACGGACAACCTCAACGTGCATTGGATACCCTTTCTAAAGCAATGCGTGATGCCAATTCGACAGCAGTTCTTCGTGGTACCCTACGAGAGGTATACCAGCAGGTAAATGGTAGTAAAAAAGGTCTCGAAGAATATATTGCAACCCTAGAAGAAGAAGCTTATAGGACGACTTATGAAAACGTACAAAAGGAATGGAAAGCGAATGGACAGGCCGTGCCAAATATTCCGTTAACGGATTATGATGGTAAAGAGATCCGTCTTTCGACATATAAAGGGAAGATCGTGGTTATTGACTTTTGGAGTACGGTATGCAAACCTTGTGTGGCCGCGTTTCCTGCCTTTGAGCGTATCGTGAAGGAGTATAGTAAGGATCCGTTTGAACTGTTTGTTATTAATGTGGGAGAAACAGCTGACATCGTTCGGCCGTACATGAAAAAGAAAGGATATACGCTAAATGTGCTTTTTGATAATCACGAAAAGATCTTTAATGCCATAGGGGCAATAGGTACGCCCGAGAAATTTATCATTGGCACCGATGGAAATATTCAACTCAGGGGAGTCGGCTATGCAGGATCTGACGATGCGGAGTATTACAAATTAAAAGCCATGGTTGAAGTTGCAAAGGCACATACAAAGGATTTGTAGGCCAATAGATTGCCAAATAAAAAAGAATAAACACGTACATAATAAAGAGTTTAATACATAATTGAATAAACATGAAAAAATTAATCCTCGTATTGTTACTATCTACGAAAGCATGGGCACAGGAAGCGCCAGCTAAATATAACTTCAATGATTTTATGGTTATTGAGAAGGTTGAAGATCAGGAAAAAAAGTACAATGAGATGCTAAGGGAACTGCCCCCGCAGGAACACATAACGTCAGTCACAAACGATTTTCGCGGAGAATTGGCTTTTGCCTGGTTAGCCACAGGGAATGTCGAACGATACAACTACTACAAATCCACAAAGCCTGATTTTTCGGCACGCCAATTCCTTTACCTTGCCAATGCGCTGGAGAAACTCTTCGATGAAAAGAAGGACTATGCTGCGGTAGCCGAGATTTCAAATGCGCTCCTACAGGAGATTAAGGAAGGTACACTGGAAGATGTGTTAGGCAGAACGCCGGTTTTGAAAGAGTTAAATGCAGCGGCGAATGCCAAATTGGGAAAAGTGGATAAAGCAAAAGAAATGATTGCAACGCTTTCATCAGCGGAAGAAAACCCAATGCGAGAAATTCCGTATTTTAAAGATAGTAAGTCAAACTATCTCAACCGGTATGCCATCGTGCTTTCGGCAGCGGGTGAAAATCAATCGGCATTTGATCTGTTGACCAAAGCCTTTAGAGAAGCGGATTCAAATCCTAATACGGTAACCACCTTTAAAGAGATTTATAAAAAGGCAAAGGGGACGGATAAAGATTTTGAGCTTTACCTTAAATCGTTACAAGATGAAGCGTACCAGCACTATTACAAAGAGGTAGAAAAGCTGTACATCGCATCGCCACAAAAAACATTGAAGGCTACGATCCCTAGTCCAGATGATGCGACCGAAATGATGACGTTGTTCGAAGCAAAAAAAGCTGTTCAGGATATTACGCTGGAAAACTTGAAGGGAGAGCCCGTTCCGTTGGCGGATCACACGGGAAAAATCTTGGTGATTGATTTTTGGACGACCTTATGTACACCTTGTGTCGCGGCATTTAGCGGTTTTGAACGTGTCGTGGCCGATTACACGAAAGATGAACTCCAGTTGTTTGTGATCGATTTGTTTGAGACCAACAGCACGGTCAAGGCCTATGTAGCACAGAAAGGCATCACGCTCGATGTCCTTCGGGATGAGGAAAATCTGGCGTATGAGGTGCAGGGAACACCGACGAAGATTATTTTCGATCCATCAGGTAATATTCGATTTTACAGCTCGGGTTATGCCGGATCGACCGATCGGGAATATTATAAGCTCAAAGCAATGGTGGAAATCACCAAAGCACTTGCAACTGCCGCCAGCACTAATATACGGGGTTAACGTCAGCAGCTTTCCGACGCCTATAATCACGTTCTCGTCCATGATGCGCCGATTAGGGCGAATAATGTAGCGGACCGGTTTTTGACCGTGATGGCCGGTTTTGGGGCATCAATATAGCCAGAAGAAGTCGCACCGCTACTATTATTATGCCTGCGGCCGTACTCGTAAAATTTATACAGGATAGAATTTAAACTTTAGAATAGAATATTAGCTATGAAAAATATAGCTTTAGCATTTTTAATGCTCTTTACCTTGAGCACGGATGCCCAAGAAAGCGAATATAAAAATCCGAAACTGGAGGCCTTACAAAATGAAAAAAATAAGGCTACACTTGATAAGAAGATCACCGATCTAGCGAACGGGACGGCAGAAGATTTGGATGTGCTGATCCAGTATTACGCGAAAGATGAGGCTAAGAAGAAACAAGTCAGCGATAAGTTGCTGCAGAAATATCCAGAGAGTATAAATGCGCGGATGTTACGCATGCAGTTGTTTATGCCTTTGTCAGAACCGGCTGAAATCGAGGCTTTAGTGCAGACAATGATCAAAGACTATCCCAATACGAATTTGGATCTGGAAAGGAATTTAGCCGCTCTTGCCTATGCCGAGATCCCGGATACCACCAAGGCCATGAGCATGCTTAATTCGATGGAGGATAAGGTATACCGATTGTATGGCGTCATGCTGATGGTCGATATCATCGACGCATTCGATAAAGCGACGGCGCTGACGATTGCCACGAACGAAATCGCAAAGGTAGAAACTCTTAAAAACCAATCTGCACTTAGTGAGCCCCTCCAGATAGATCCACAAGCAGTCTATAAGGAATACATCAACATGTACGGAAAACTACTTTTTAAGGCTGAAAAGTATGAGGAAGCTTACACGTATACGACAGAGGCATACCGCAATCTTGAAAACAACGACGCGGAACTAATCGAGAACTATGCTTTCTTGTCAAGTTTAAAGGGACTGTACGAAGAAGCCTTGCCGATGTTGGCTAAAGCTGTTAAGGATGGCAAACATGATCCAAGATACATTGAACAAATAAGAAAAGGGTATGCTAAATTATACCCTAATAAAGATGTGGATGCGTATATCACGGAGCTGAAGCAGGGTTTTATTGATAAGATGAAAGCGCATGTTGCGGAGTTGATGATCGATGAGGCGGCGCCTCCATTTACGGTTACGGATGTAAATGGGAAAAAGGTGTCTCTATCGGATTTTAAGGGCAAAACCATAGTATTAGATTTTTGGGCAACGTGGTGCGGTCCTTGTGTGGAATCGTTTCCCGCCATGCAAATGGCAGTGAATCGCTATAAAAACGATTCGGAGATTAAATTTTTATTCATTCATACCTGGGAGAATGTGGCCGATCCGCTGACCGATGCGAAATCTTTTCTAACCAAACGAGATTACACATTTGACTTGTATATGGATCCTAAAGATCCTGCAACGAGAAGAAGTGCGGCGGCAGATGCGTTCAAGGTAGATGGTATACCGGCCAAATTTGTTATCGATGGAAAGGGCAGAATACGCTTCAAAGCTGCGGGTTTTTCAGGTAGCGCGGAGGAAGTTGCTGAAGAGGTCGTTCAAATGGTGGAAATGGCACGCGAAGGCGGATAATTGATCTATTAATTTACATAGTAAGAACAGAATAGTTAAAATTCATTAGTTTAGGTTTTATTTTTAATGCTTGTTGGCAAGAGCTAATCAAAAGATATATCGGACTTAATAATCTAAGCTACTTTTTGAGAAGGTTACAAAGTAAAATAGTGTACTTTTGTAATAATGCCGCAGATAGAAACACATATCGGAAAATCGTACAGTATCTTGTTGATATGGTTTATTTTATTTTCGTTGCTTCCTTGTACGGTAAAGGAAGTAATGTTTGATTCGGTAGATATTGATTATTCCAAACCACTCAACAAATCAAAGGCAATTACACAGACAAACCTTTGTCAGTACTCTTCTCACGATAGTCAATATGTTTCCGTTGTAATAAAATCAAAATTCAATAAGCAGATTGAACCCATCGATTTTTGCAGACAGGATGTTTTTGTGGTGTGTTCTGCTGCCAAAGGCAACCGTAAATACGCAAAAACTTTCTCGAGGAACAGTCCCCCCAAGTATATTTTATACAAGCGAATGAAGATTGATATAGGATAGTTTATTGCTTACAAACTCTATATCTTTTTTTTAACGCTTAATAAAATATTAATTCAATGAAACATACACATATTGAAAATTCAGCTAATATGGCTGGACTTTTCACCTTATCCCTACGTTGGGTAATCGGCTGGACATACTTCTCCGCATTTTGGAGACGCTTAATTTTAGAGAATAAGCTTATTCCCGAAGAAGCGGGGTACTTAGGTGAAAAATTCAATCACTTTTTACCCAATGCTTTAGGCATCAAGCCCATTATTGAATATTTGGTTTCCAATCCTGATGCACTTCAAATAGCAATGGTGACCTTCACAATAGTTGAAGCTGTTGTAGGGCTATTTATTATTCTTGGATTATTTACAAGACTAATGAGTGTAGGTGTGTTTCTACTCGCTTTGGGGATACTTTTGGGTTCTGGATGGCTTGGTACAACTTGTCTGGACGAATGGCAAATCGGTGTACTTGGTGTTTCAAGTGGTTTTACGCTATTTCTTACCGGAAGTGGGGCTTATTCGCTCGACGGCTACCTGATGAATAAAAAGCCTCATTTTACCAACAAGAAACGGTTTGGATTTTTAGCTTCGGGAATTCTTCCTGTGAAAAACTTACATCCGAAGGTCTTAACCGGATCAATATTCATCATTGGACTCACGCTGTTAACCAATCAGTATTTTCACGGAGGTGTATTTGGCAAACTTCATAATAAATCGGTTAAACCAAAAATCGAAATTTCAAACGTTCATTATACCGATTCTCAACTTGGCTTTCAACTATTCAGAGTAGAAGGAGCGGATGTTTACGGTTCTTTTTTAATCGGAATACAAATTTTAGATGAAGATAATAAGGTCGTGAAATCTATCAATCAAAATGAATTGGCACGGTTTCCAAAGGATAACATAAAAAATCATTATGTCGCTAAAATTAAATCCGGAAAACATAGTTTGCTTTTGCCTCTTGGTGCGAAAGCTGATATTACCATAGATCTAGATGGAATCGTGATAAAGGAAAATTATTCTTTGAAACTAATTGACATTAGCGGAATAGAATGGTGGGCTGAAATATAAAATTGAGAGAAAAGCCCCGGTCGTATCCGGGGCTTTAACTATAAATGATTATGAACAGAAAAGGGACTTCTGGATACTTTTTGCAAAAAAAATGTTTTTTGTGTAACTAAATGATATCTTATATATTTATAACCAAATGTTTTTATATGTATGGAATTAAGGAGAAATGCGTTCGAGGCGATAGCAGATACGACTCTAGGCGTGAGGAATAATAAATTGGGTTATCCAATCAGATTTAAATATAAAAAAAATGTCTTCATTAAAAATATCGGTATGCCTCATTACGGCCCTCTTTTTTTTCTTTAAGCCCGTATGCTATGCTCAACAAAAGGATAGTTTGACCAGCCAGTTGGAGATCAAATGGAAAAATGCGATGACATACACCTTAAAAATGGCGGAATTGATGCCGGAAGATTTTTATGACTTTAAACCCACCGATGAGGTGATGAGCTTTAAAGAACAGTTGCTGCACATTGCACAAAATATCCAATGGCTCTCGTCGTCGTATCTTTTGTCCAACGAAAAGGCAAAGCAGAAAAATAATGATTTGACCCGCATAGCGAAGCCAGTAGTGATTCAACAACTCAAGGAAGCATATGACATGGGTCTGCTTGCGCACCAAAGCCTTTCGCCTACACAGTTGGAGGAAACGGTATCCTTTTTCGCAGGACCTAAAACCAAGCGACAAATACTTATTCTTTTACACGATCACCAAACCCATCATGTCGGACAGATCATCGTCTACCTGCGGTTAAAGGGAATTAAGCCTCCTGCGTATGTTGGTTGGTAGTCGATGTTTTTTTATTACCCTCGTCCTATTTTTTACATTGCAATTGCCCTGTTTTGGCGAGAACAACCATATTGATCCTGTATTGGATCAGTATACGCAATTTCGGCAATATGTCGGGAAAGACTCACTAGCTCTCTTGGCGGGACTAAGTAGGCTGTGGGAAAAAGCAAAACGAGACGATAGCAACGATCTGCGGGCTGTGTATTATGTCTTGTTGGGAGAAGGGCAGACTCGACTTCAAAAAAGAGACAACCCGACAAGTCGGAGGGCTTTTAATAAGGCGATTGAATGGGCGAAACGGAGCAATAGGACCGAAATGTTATTGTGGGTGACTCAGCACGTTGCTTATTCTTATTATCGCTCTAGAACGATAGCGGAAGCGCTACCCTACTTTGTGGAAAGTAAACGCTTTCTGCTGAAGGTACCGGAAGAACGCGTTATAGATAAGGTGGGGACGTTTAAGAGAATGGGTTATATCTCGGGGACAATAGGTCAACACAAAGAAAGCCTTGATTACCTGTTTAAGGCCTTATCGTATGTGGGCAATGATCGCTATGAAAAGGCAGAGATCTTAGATAATATAGGTGTTTTGATGTTAGAGCGACAAGATACCATAGCGGCAAAAAAGTACTTCATAGAAGCTAGGGAAATGGCACGTATGGGCAATGACGCTGTGCGCTACGCAAAGGTACTTGGTAATTTGTCGCGAATCTCGGCTGCCAACGGCAATGCGGTAGAGGCGATAAGGTATTTGAAAGAGGATATTACGATTTCTAAAAAACACGATAATCAGCAGAATACACTCTTTGCCTCACTGGCACTGGCAGAACTATATGTAAAAAAAGATAGCCTCAATCGTGCGGAACTAATCTTGGATGAAATAGCCAATATACTGGATCGTAATGACCAACTGGTAACTTTTGCACAACGCTATGTGAAAATTAAACTGGATATTTCTTTAAAAAATCATGATATCATCTCCGAAATGAAATTTAGACGTTTGCTTGATACACTAGAACGTAAAGCGAATGACTGGGATGGTAACAATGTAATTTCGTCATCTCGTAACTTGATCGAGAAACAAATGCTTTTTGAACAGGATAGGATAAAAATGGAAGAACAGGAAGGACCAGAGTCACGGAAAATGTTCTACTCCGGACTTACTTGGAGTATCGTAATTGTACTGATCGGTTCTACAGTAGCAATTAGTTTGGTAGTGCGTAACCAAAATAATCGAAAAGAGGATCTACCTCAAATACATGCACCAGCCGTTGATATCGGGAAAGGGACTGCTGATCGTCTGTCTGAAATGTTAGATTCCCACCTCATGACGGATGATAAGTGGAAGGAGTTTAAGGAAATTTTCGAAGAGGAATACGCCGAGTTTTGCGCGCGGCTAACTACGGATTTTGAGGAAGTGAATGAAACGCATTTACGATATATTGCATTATTCAAGTTGGGACTTAATAAACGGCAAATTGGTGAAGTCTTGGGTGTGACAGAGAGTGCGGTAAAGAAAACCAGACAACGCCTGCGAAAAAAAATGAGTAATGAGAAATTTGAACAATTGGAAAAATTAATTACGTCTTCATAGTATGTAAAAAAGTCCACTTTGGAGTGGACTAAATTTAAAAATTGTACCCTACCGACAAACCTATTATTCGGCTTCGGCTATCAAGATCCTTGCTGGTCCTGTTAATGGAATGATTGTACCTAAGATCTACCGCAAAACGGTTGATATCCGTTCCGATATTAACAAAGCCATCGCAGATCAGCGTATTGAAATTGCTGTTGGGGGTCGCGTTGTTCTTTTTCAGATTATAGTTTAACTGTGAACCCAATGAGGTTCTTACAGTCAGCTGGTCAGTTTCCACTATTTTATAACCCACATGTACAGGTACATTTAATTGATAGAATGTAGGGTCATATTTCTTTTGTTGAAAGTTGTATGCCGATTTAAAGGTGGAAAATGTTATCTCTCCTTGCACATAAAGTTTGTCAGAGGTACGGGCGAAAATCCCTGCCTGCACACCAAATTGCGCGTCATCATTGCTAACGGATTTATTACCATAACTTGGCATATGGTATAACGCTCCGGCTTTAACACCGTAATCCAAATCCTGTCCGTTAGCCGTTAAACCAAGGCATAAAGCGAGAGCTATAAATCCATACTTCGTTTGTTTTTTCATTTTGTTCATCAGAATAAGTTGTTTAAGATATAATGTTATTAATTTTCTATTGTGACTAAGACAGTTGATTCTGAATATACCCTTAGCCCGACTGGGAAAAAAATAACGGGTAATCTCTATTTTTGTTCCACCGGAAGGGGAAGGAAAAAAAATAAAAATCGGTAAGGGTTAAAGCCAGTTGGATTGTCTTATAATGAAACAAGTCAGAAAAAAAGCATGATATGACAGTGCTAGTAGACAAAGAGAAAAAATTTGAACAGGTCTTCAGGACTTATTTTAAGGAGTTGCATCGGTACGCTTTCAAGATATTGGGAGATTCTGATACGGCTGAGGAAACCGTTCAGCAGGTTTTTTTAAAACTGTGGGAAAGAGATTGGCAGCAGGATATTCATACGTCTGTACGTTCTTATCTGTATCGGGCGGTATATAATGAGAGCATAAATCTCATCAAAAGAAAACAACACAAGATGAAGTACGAGGCGTATCAGCAGCACAGCAGTGGTAATGAAGCCTATGCACAACAAAGCGATAGCGAATTGAGAAAACAGCTATATGTTGCTTTATCCGAGTTACCTGAAAAGAGTAGGGTGGTGTTTGAGATGAGTAGGTTTCAGGAATTGAAGTATCAGGAAATAGCCGACGAGTTAACGTTGTCGCTGAAAACTGTGGAGGGACATATGACCAAGGCGTTGAAACACCTGAGGCTTCATCTTGCAGATTATTTAAATATACTGACATTAATCATGATGACTGGCTTATAAAACCTGTATTTCTAATGAAGAAGGAATTGATCGTAAAATATATTGTGGGAGAGACGGACCAACAAGAGCGTCTTTCGGTTGAGGCGTGGATTGCCGCAAATAGCAATAATAAAAAGGAACTGGAAGAGATGAAAAGAGTATGGCTTATCGGAGGAGATCCTAGACAGATCCCAGACATAGACATCGATAATGCCTGGTCGGATTTTGTTCGGATGCGCGACGAAGGGAGTAACAAGCTCCAGACCTTTAATACTGTGCCTAAAAGAAACAGCCTGAAATGGATAAGCATTGCCGCATCGCTGTTTTTGGTCGGCGTATTCGCTTTTTGGGGCCTTCAATCTACATTAAGGTTGGAAAAGAAATTGAAAACACAGTGGCAGATAAAGCATGTGGGATTGCCCGACGGAAGTATCGTACATCTGAATTCCCACGCGGAAATGCTATATCAAAAAGAGTGGCTTGGAAAAAATCGGAAAGTACAATTGCTTAAAGGAGAGGTCTTCTTTGATGTAAAAAAAGATAAGAATCATCCTTTTGTGATCGAAAGTGGTAAGAGTAAAATCACGGTATTGGGAACAAGTTTTCATGTACGGCGCGAAGGAATCGATACGGAGGTAATTGTAGCGAGTGGCGCGGTGAGGGTGAACCATGGGGGGCAAGAGCTGGTCTTAAAGCCCAAGCAAATGGTTGTTGTTTCAGATACCGCAAAGCTTAAGATTCGTGTAGATACGGTTCCGGATCAGCTCTATCGATATTATGTCCACCAGGAATTCATGTTTGAAAATACACCCTTGACAAGGGTGTATGAAGTGCTGGGGAAGGCGTATGGGAGGCAGTTTGTGATTGTGAGCGAGACGACAAGGGAGCTAAAGTATACAGCTACCTTTGAACAGCAGACGCTGACTGAAATATTGGATGTGGTGTTAAAGACATTCGACTTAAAAATGAATCAGAAAGATAATGTGTACTATATTAAATAAGCATCATGCCTAGGTATTCCAGTTTTATCAGAAATTTCAAAATTATCATATACATTATCCGTAAAGCAAAACTTTTTGGAATAGGTGCGCTCATGGTATGCCTAAGCTGTTCAGCCGTGTATGGCCAAAGTAAGCTTTCAGGAAATATACAATTGCCCAAATTCGAGGGAGCTACCGTAAGAGAAGTTTTTGATGTGTTAAAACAAAAGCAAGCGGTCTTATTTTCTTACAACAGTAATTTACTGGATCTTGATAAGGAGGTCAATATTGATTCTTATCAAGGACTGTTAACACATTATCTGGAAAGATTACTTGGAGAGAAATACAGTTTTAAAGAAACCAACTCCCATATTATTATTACGTATGCTCCACAGCGGATGGATGTAAGTGCCATCGATATGGATACGACAAAAAACAACCGAGCGGTGATTTCGGGTTATGTCAAAGATATCCGCACAAATAAGCCGGTTAGCTTGGTGACGGTGTATGACCGAACGACGTTTCAGGCTTCCGCGCTTACCAGTAAAAAGGGATATTTTGAGCTGGATATCAAGAATCCGAATAATACGGTTGTCATCGCGTTGAGTAAAGAATATTATCGGGATACTATGCTAATGCTATTGCTTCCGTTAGAGATCTCGCATACCGGTAAAGAGCATAAAACAGGTTATTACCATACTTCTGATTCCAGTAAAATGATTTCAAACTCCGTATTTGGTAGGTTTTTTACAAGTTCCGGCCAGCGAATTCAAAATATTAACTTAGGGGGATTCTTTGTTTACAGCCCCTTTCAAATCTCGATGACACCGGGATTGAGTACACATGCTTTTTTTAATTCACAAGTCGTCAACAAATTCTCGTTGAATATCATCGGAGGATATACAGCGGGAGTGGCCGGAACTGAATTGGGAGGAATTTTTAATGTCAACCAATTTAGCATGCATGGTGTTCAATTTGCTGGTGTATCCAATGTGGTAGGTGGCGATGTAAAAGGATTTCAGGCGGCGGGGGTTGGTAATGTCGGGTTGAATAAACTATCGGGTGTACAGGTAGCTGGCGCTTGGAATAGCATAGACACGGTTGTTTGGGGATTGCAAGTAGCGGGTGGGATCAATATGGCTAATAGTGCGACCCATGGGGCTCAGCTGGCTGGAGGGATGAATATCAGCCGAGGCGAAGTCGGGAGCCAACTTGCAGGTGGGATTAATATCGCAAAAAAAGTGCGTGGTGTGCAGCTTTCAGTTATTAATATTGCTGATAGCAGCGATTACCCTATCGGCGTCTTTAACTGGATAAGAAAAGGTTCTCGTCAGCTGTCGTTAGGAATTGATGAGAGCAGCTTCATTGCGGCGAGCTTGAGAAGTGGTGGACGGGTGATGTACAGTGTCTTAGCAGCCGGAATTTATCTAAATGACGAAAACGTTAAATATGGTATTGAAGCTGGGGTCGGTGCGCATCTTGTAAGAGGAAAGCGATTTGCATTATCTACGGAATTGGTTCATAGAACCCATTTTGACAAGGATCTTAAATATAATGAAGCTAATCGAAGCTCATTTCGGATTGTACCGGCTGTCAATTTAGGACGGTATATTCAGGTATATGCAGCTCCCTCGCTAACTTATGCTGAGACTGTACATCCCGAGCCAAGAACCAGGGCACTGGCGTGGAGATTTTGGGGAGCCGACCGAGCAAGGAATACTTTTCATGGCGGAGGAACCGTTGGTGTTCAATTTCTTCTTTCCCGCTGATAAAAGGGAGGTGATAACCGAAAGTAGCCACATTAACGGTTTGTTTTTTGAAAGTTAAACGCTCAATTTGTAGGTGTTACTCTCCAAATATTTGTGTTAAGTTATTGACTTTTCGTAGCTGCGATCAAAAAGCCCCTCTGGAACGAGGGGCTTTTCTTTAACCATTGCGCGAGAGTGCGCAGAACCTATGGACTTTAAATTTAAAAAAAATATTTTTCCTTGCCTAGCTTTACAATGTTTTTTTATAGTTTGTCAAAAATTCTTTTACAAATTGGTCATCATTTAGGGTCGGATAATTTTTATAGACCCGGTCGATTTCTTGAGATTGTCCGGGAGAGAGGGTTTCTTTCGGGTTGAGGCACCATATTCCTTTTAGTAGCCCCTGTCTTCGTAATACTTCATGTATCCCTGGTATGCATCCATGGAAGTTATGTGCGGGGTCAAAGAAAGCGGCATTCGTATCGGTGACGTGTATAGCTTTGGATAGGAGCCTGTCAGCTTGTTCAGGAGAAGGGGTTTTTTTGTATTGTTTGATTTCTTCCAACAGTTCTACTGCTTTATGCGTCCAGACCGCCCAATGTCCGAGCAGCCCCCCCTTGAAATCAATACTGATATTCTTGTTTCCGACGGGAAATACGTAGGCGCTCATCAGGTCGTTGATTATATTGTCGTCATTGCCCGTGTACATGGCGATCTGGTCCGGACGTGATGAATTGGCCAATGCCCGCATAACGTCTAATGTTTGATAGCGGTTGAAAGAAGCACATTTTATGGCAACCACATTTTCGATCTCTACAAATTTTTGCCAGAAACCGTATGTAAACACCCGTCCTCCGACAGAAGGCTGTAGGTAGAAGCCAAAGACTGGGATTTCCTGAGCAACAGCCTTCACACGATCTAGTACTTGCTCTTCTGTCCATCCTTGTAGACCGCCCATGCTTAATAATCCGATATCGTAGCCATATTTGTTTGCTGTTTTTGCCTCATTAATTGCCTGCTCTGTGGGGCCGCATATTCCTGCTACTTTCACGAAAGGCCTTTCAAGATCTGCTTTTTCGACTTCTTCTGCAGCCCATTTGAGAACCGTTTCGAAAAGGTTGATCTTGGGATCTCTGATTTCAAACTGCGTAGAATGTACCGCTACGGCTATACCACCTGCTCCACTAGCCATATAGTAGTTGGTCAGTAATCGTTGATGCGCTTCGTTTACCGTGCGGTCTTCATGCAATGCCAGTGGATGCGCAGGTATGACTGTCCCGTTTAATAGGTGCTCTTTTAGGGTAATGGATAGTGTCTTCATTAAAATTTTCCTCCTCTTTCTTGAAAATGGGTGTCTTTGTTCCATAGCTCTCCCCCTTCAGTGATCCACTTGGCGGTGATATCAATCGCTTCTCTGATCGAGGTTCTCGGATATCCGAAAAGCTTGTGACATTCGCTGGCATTGCTTAGTAGGGCTGTTCCTGTAGGCGCATTGATAAATATCGGTGTCTGATCAAAGTAATGGCCAAAACACTGCGCTATCCATCGTATGGACAGAATTTCAGGGCCGGTGACGTTCAATATTTTGGCGGGAGACTCGCAATGTAATAAGGAACGCAAAGCGATCTCGTTGGCGTCCCCCTGCCAGATGACGTTGACATTTTCGGTGGTCAAGTCTATCTCCTTTCCTTCAAGTACAGCTTTTGCAATCTCGACCAATACACCATAGCGGAAATCAACAGCATAATTAAGACGGTAGATCAATACAGGTGTGTTGTTTTTCTTGGCAAAGTATTGAAAGACACGCTCCCTGCCCAAACACGATTGTGCATATTCACCAATGGGTTCGGGTGTTGTTTCTTCGGATACTCCTCCATTAGAAATAGAGACAAAAGGAAGTACGTTTCCAGAAGAAAAAGCGACAATCTTTGAGGATTTGAAGTGTTCGGACACCTGTCCTGGAAGATAGGTGTTCATAGCCCAGGTGAAATCTTCATTGCCTGTGGTTCCAAATTTGTGCCCAGCCAGGTAGATAATGTTCGGTATCTTCGGAAGTATTTTTAGTTCGTCCGGATTTAGCAGGTCGCAGGCTATTGTTTCTACACCGATGTCTTCTAATTCTTTTTGAAGTCCTCCAGAGGAAAAACGCGATACACCGATCACTTTTTTGTCTAGATTGGCTTCCTTAATGGCTCTTACAGCTAGTTCGGCCATACTTGGCCCCATTTTTCCGCCAATACCAAGCAGCATAATGTCACCTTCAATTTTCTTGATGTCCGCTACCAGTGCGGCTGAGGGTGCCAAGATCTCTTTCTCTAATTTTGCTAAGTCTGTCTGCATATATTTTTGCGTTTTTATTTGATAAATAGGTTGTATAGATTGCTGAACGCAAGTGTGATCAAGACGATCAGTCCCAATGCTGCCCAGATTTTGGTAGTGGGTTTATTGACTTGATCTTTCATGATCACAGGATCATTGGCAATGAGGAACATGATGATTCCTATAAACGGGACCAGAAATATCGTAATGCGCTGTGCAAATACGATGAGTTCGAGAGGTGCTTTGCCGAAAGTGATGGCAACGAAAGCTCCGATCAACATAACCAATATGATAAAGGCTTTGACCACTTTGTTGTTGAGGTTGTTGCCAAACCCGAATGTATCTCCAAGCAAAGAACCTCCTAATACGGCATTGCCAATAAGGGATGAAAATGATGCTCCGAATAGTCCTATAAAAAAGATAAGAGCGGCCTTGGAACCCAGTAAAGGTTCTAGTGCTTTTCCCATTTCGGAGGCTGAGCTGATCTTGATGTTTTGTGTGTGTAGTACCGCAGCGGCACAGACAAGAACGGAAGTACTCATCACGCCGAGCAATACGATACCAATCTTACTTCCCAAGATCTCTTGATCGGGTAACGAGGAGGTTCCTAGTGTTTTTCTGCGGGACTGAACAAGGTAGCTTTGATAGAATGCACCTACCACGGAAAAACAGGATGCCGTAAATGCAATGATCAATCCTGTTGAGCCTTTCGGGATGGACGGTGCCAAACCCTTTGCCAGATCTTCAAAGGAAGGCTGTATCATGATTGCTGTGGATAGAAATGCGATTAGCATGATGATAATCATGGTCAGCATAAACTTTTCAAGCGCTTTGTAGAATGAGCGGAAGAACAGAAGGAGTATCGCAACCCCCGTGAAGACGATGATCCAGATTTTGGAGTCCGATCCGGTGCGTTCGGAGATGGACAGTGCAGCGCCAGTTGCGTTGCCTGCTTGGAACGAAGCTGTTACTAAAAAGATGCCTATCCCAATTATGGCTGAGGTGACTTTGCCAAATTTCTTTTCGATCAGGCGAAGCAGAGACTCGTCATTTTGTGCGCCGATCCGCGTCGCCATATTGGTGAATACCATCATGAAGAATGCGGCAATTACAATAACCCATATCAGATCGAAGCCGTAATCGGCTCCCATCTTAGACGTAATGGTGATTTTGCTTGGTCCAAAGACCAAAGCGGCGGTGATAACTCCGGGGCCTAAGATAGACAGCCAGTTTTTGAAGAGGGAATTGGATCTACTTTGCATTTTGTCTACGGTTTGATTGAATAGTTTGTGGAGATATCTTTGAGCCAGTATTTCCAAAAGATGTTCGGATGTAATTGGCAATCAACTCGATCTCCTCATCCGTTAAAAAATTAAAGGCAGGCATTTTTCCTTCATAAGGGCTTTTTTCTTTTTTATCTGCTGTGCCATACAATAGTAGGGATGCAAGGTCATTGTCATCTCCCAATACGATTGGTGATTGTCTTAACGAAGGGAACAAATGTGCGATGCCTGCGCCATCAGTTTTGTGACAGGATGAACAATAGGCTTCATACAGTGTTTTTCCGGAAAGTGCTATTTCCTTTCTGACGGTTTTGGGTCTGATAACAGGCCCTTGTACGTGGTTGCTTTTTGTTATACGGTATATAGCGTCATCTTTTTTTTTCGGGAATCCTTTTTGCGGATTCCAGTCTCTATTGCTTGAAGAAAAATAGATATCACCATTAGGGAGGACGAGGACGGAGCGAAGTCTTCCTAGGTAATCTGTGAATAATACGTTTTCATCTACAATGGTAGTGCCGTCGTCCGAGAGTTTGAGGATCCGCATCGATTGCGTCTTTAATGTAACCAATAAGAGACTGTTCTTCCATGTGGGGATAGCCGTGGAATTGTAGTAGGCCATGCCTGAAGGTGCTATGACAGGTGTCCAAGAGTGGATGGGTTCTGTGCGTGCCGATATTTTGGCTATAGCCATCTCTTTGTCCGTGTCGTGCATACCCTCTATCTGAGGCCAGCCATAATTGTGAAGAGGGTGGATCAGGTTTACTTCGTCTTCGATGGCGTCACCATGTTCGGATGTATATATGCTTCCAGAAGCGGACTGGGTTAGGCCTTGTATGTTTCGAAATCCCCACGCATAGACGTAGCTGTTTGCTATGGGATTGTCATTCGGTATCGATCCGTCTGGGTTTAGGCGTAGGATTTTTCCATTTAATGAGGTAGTGTCCTGTGCGTAATTGTCGTGTGCAGCATCGCCGGTAGCCCAGAGTATTTTGTTATCCTTGCTGATGATGATACGCGAGCCGTTGTGTCCCGTGTTGCCGGGGATTTGCAATAACGTTTTTGGATTACTTAATTTGTCTTCTTTGAAATCATAGCGAACCAGGTTGGAGTAGATGTTTTTGTCTGTTTTACTGGTATACGAGAGATAAAGATAGTGCTGACCTTTGTTGGGTTGATACAGGGCCATACCCAAAAGACCCAGTGTACGCAGTTGGTACACATCTTCTAGATGTGCAATGCTTGTGACTTCGTTTGTACGAAGGTCAAGCTTCTTTATTTTTCCGGCGATCTCGGAAAATATGATCACATTGTTTAACGGATCGTATTGCAGATCCCACGGGACATCAAGGTTGTCGGCTACCTTGCTCAGGGTAAGTATGGAGTTGCCAACCTCAATGCTACTGATGATCTCCTCGCTATTACTGGACGTACAGCCTGTAAGTATAATACAAAAAATATGAAGGATATAGATCTGTTTTGTACTTGTCATAAGATAAGGTATTGTCCTTGTGTAACCTTGAATAATTACGAATCAAAGCTATCGCTTTGAAATTTAATATACAAAAAAATATTAAAATTGTATACAATTTTAATATTTAGATCTGATTGTAGTTTTATAAAGGGTTGTTCTATAGATTATTACGCATAATAGCTCTTTACTCTTATGAAAAAAAGTATAAAAAATATTTTTTTTGTTTTCAAAAAATACATAATATTGTATACAATAATTTTGCATGAGCAGGTTTGACAACCTTATTATGATACTTGTAGGTCAGTGCTTGTTTATGCTTTTTCTTTTAAAATAATCTCTTTTGTAAATGATTACTAAAACCTGAATTAATCGATGAATCTAAAACTACACAAATTCAAGAGGGTTTTTAATACCAAGCATTTATTGCTGGCTGTGTCTATGTTTCCTCTGGCAGGAGAGTCGACTGTATTAAAGATCTCGACAGGGGCTTTCCGAGAAAGCTTTTCGTCAAAAATCTCCATAGTGATGTTGGAGGTAAATAGCGATGCTAAACAGCAGAAATGGAAAGGAGTGGTTTCGGGAGCTGGAGGGGAAGCAGTTTCGGGAGTCGAGATTCGAAACGTAAGAACAAATGCGGTGACTACCTCGGACGTGAATGGTGTTTTCGAATTGGAAGCTCTTTCAACCGATCAGATCCAGTTCAAAATTATTGGATATGAAACAAAAACGGTCTTGGCAGCAGATATCGAACAGGTTATGTTGACAGTGCTAGAGAGCCGACTTGATGAAGTCGTCGTTGTGGGGTATGGTACGCAGAAAAAGGGTAGCGTGACAGGTTCCGTGTCAACGGTTAAATTTGACGAGAATACCGTTAGCCGACCTAATCTTAATCTTGCTTCAGCTTTGGTAGGAGCAAGTGCAGGTTTGAATATTTCACAGACGTCTGCACAGCCAGGGGCTGAGAGCTTTGGTTTCTTAGTAAGGGGAATGGGAACAATGAATGATGCCTCTCCCTTGGTGGTTATTGATGGTGTTCCAGGGGCTTTAAATGATGTGAATCCGAATGATGTAGAAAGTGTTTCGGTTCTTAAAGATGCTGCTTCGTCCGCTATTTATGGTTCTCGAGCAGCGAACGGCGTTATCTTGGTAACCACTAAAAAGGGGAGCGGTGATAAATTCAGTGTGACATATAATGGGTACTTGGGTTCTCAAGGGGTAGCGAAGGATATCGATTTTATAACAGATATGGCTACGCACATGGAGTTGGTTAATGAGTCTGAAGGCAGAGAAAAGTACGGCGCAGATCTGATAGAAGAGTGGAGAAGGGAATCTGCTGCCGGAAATCCGTTGTATCCGAATACGGATTGGTATGATGAAATGCTTAATAGCTCGTTATTGTCGGAACATAATTTGGCGATCCGAGGAGGTGGGCAAAAAAGTCATTTTGCCATGTCAATGGGGTATTTAAATAATAAAGGGATAGTTGACAATTCAGGTTACGAGCGTTATAATTTTAGAATAAATGCTGATGCTAAGGTTAAAAATTTCTTGACATTGGGGGCGAATATTTTTGGCTCTTGGTCTGATCGGGAAGTTTTGGACGTGTCTAGTTTTTTCTCTTCTATAAGAAATACCACGCCTGGCGTGATTCCTGTTTACACGGATGGACGTTATGGCGGTGAGATGTTTTCAGGATTGCCTGTAGGGTCTAATCCTCGTGCATATGTGGATAATATTACGGGTAATGGTGAACGGCAAAAATTGAGTGCAAAGTTTTTTGGTATTGTTAATTTGTTAAAAAATTTAGAATGGGAAAGCAGTTTCGGATTTAACTATTCGAACTTGAAAAGTTGGGAATATGTTACACCGTATTCTTTATGGAACCTTCAAACAGACTTTCAGTATCAGCAACGCCCAAGTGTGAATAGCTTATTTAACAATAATCGAAGAGATTACTCAACCGTGTTAAATACACTTCTGCGTTTTAAAGAAACGTTTGGTGGATCTCACTATGTTGCCGCTTTGTTGGGTTTTGATCAGCAATATAACAGGATGGATAATTTTAACGCGAAGAAGAATGATATTTTTGGTAATGATGCAATCTATGTTTTGGACGCGGGCGCTAACATGGAGTCGATAGGGGGAACTGGAACTGACGATGCATTACAGTCATATTTTGGGCGATTAAATTACGATTACCAAAATAAATATCTTTTTGAAGCTAATGCACGATACGACGGGTCGTCTCGGTTTTCCAAAGATAACAGATGGGGCTTTTTTCCGTCGTTTTCTGCTGGATGGCGCGTAACAGAGGAGCGTTTTGCTGAACCTTTAAAAGCCATATTTGACGACGTAAAAATTAGAGGTTCTTGGGGTAAATTGGGCAATAACAGGATAGGTGATTATACTTATCAAGTTGTTTATGGTTCCTATCTTTATCCGTTTAGTGGTCAATTGCAACAAAGTGTAGCTCCGAAGGAAATTGCTAATAGCAAAATTAAATGGGAAACTACCACAATAAGCAACGTTGGGTTGGATCTGGCGATGTTGAAAAACAGATTGACATTGAGTGTTGAGTACTTTGATAAAACCACAAGCGATATTTTAACAAAAATACCTATTCCATTGACTATGGGGAATTTCAGTCCGCCTTGGCAGAACATAGCAGAAATGAAAAATAAAGGTTTTGAATTTCAACTAGGTTACCAAGGTAAGGTTGGGGAATTGGCTTATCAAGTAAATGGGAATTTGTCTACAGTGAGCAACAATGTGACTAAGTTTAATGGGGACCGATCCATAAGCGGCGCAAATATTACGTTAGAGGGTAGCCCTTATGCGAGCTTCTATACATTGGAATTTGATCGTATCGTGCAAAATCCGGAAGAAATAGAAGGCCTGGTTGCCGATGGTTATACATTTGGAACTTTTGTAGGAGGTAAGCCATCTCCTGGTGATATCCTCTATAAGGATACGAATGGTGACAAAGTGTTTGATGCAGAAGATCGGGTGATTAAGGATTATTCTTCACTGCCTAAAATCACATATGGTTTAAATTTTAATGTTGCTTATAAAAATTTTGACGTAAATGTAGTTGGTCAAGGTGTAGGTGGCGTAAAACAATATTGGGGTAATGACGGGTTTAATACCTTTAATATTAATGAAGGATTTTTACAGCGCACAACAATTTTAGAACGCTGGACAGAGGAAAATAAATCGACGGTGTATCCTAGATTGCATACGTCCGGTTCGGCTTTGAATACCGCCGTTAGTGATTACTGGTTGTATAATACATCTTACTTTAGGATCAAATCTTTGCAGTTGGGTTATGCATTACCTCAAAATGTTTCAACTAAATTTAAGGTAGACAGGTTGCGGTTGTATGCGAATTTGGAAAACTATTTTACGTTTACAAATTTTGAAGGGTACAATCCGGAAAATGCAAGTGTTTCGTATCCTATGATGAAACAATGGGTAGTGGGTTTGAATGTAACATTTTAAAAAGAAAAGCCATGATTAATAAGATAAAAAGGGTCATATTATATACGTTTTCGATATATTTATTAGGGTCTTGCAGCGATTTTCTGGATAGAAATTCTTTAGTGGGATTATCGGAAGGTGATTTTTGGAAATCGGAGCAAGATGCTGTAATGGGGGCAAATGCGTTGTACGAGGTCAATCGTGAATTTACCAATAGCATTGTCATGTACGGCATGATGGATGATTTTACTGATATTTCCTATCAGTCTTGGGCGACAGGATTGACTACAGGTTTGTTTCCCGCAAATGCGAGCCTATATTCTAATTCTTGGGGTATTTTTTATAAAGGCATCTATAGGGCTAATACCCTATTGAAATATGTGCCAGATATTCAGATGAGCGATGATGTAAAGGATCGTACATTGGGTGAGGCGAAATTTTTTAGAGGTTATTACTATTTTAAATTGTGGGATTATTTTGGGGCTGTACCATTGTATGAGCAGGCAATGAATGTTGATGAGGCGTATAAAGCGAGAGCTACAGATCAAGAGGTTTACCAGTTTATTGTGGATGATATGACAGACGCTTATGCATTGCTCCCAGATTCGTACGGTCAATCTGATAAAGGAAGGGCTACAAAATGGGCTGCATTGGCTATGCGGGGAAAGGCTCATTTGTGGGCAAAAGAGTATGGTAAAGCCGCGGCAGATTTTAAAGAACTGATGGAAAATAGCGACCGTCAATTGCTAGGGGATTTTTATACATTATTTAGGGCGGCAGGTAATAATAGTAGTGAGATTATTTTCGATGTTCAATATGTTGCTGTTCAAGGGTATGGTATTGCAACAGACCGTAATTATGGTAATGCACGTGGATCGACAACCGGTTCGCAACGTACGCGTCCCACACCTAAGCTAGTGAATGCTTACGAAATGAAAGATGGTACTCCTTTTGATTTTGATAATTTCACGAATGCAAATGGTACTGTGTTTGATCCCAATAACGTAGCGGATTGGAGAGATGAGGCTTCGGTAAGAAGGCTGTTTGAAGACAGGGATCCTAGGATGCATCAAGCTGTTGTAGTTCCATGGTCCACTTTTGTAGGGCAAGATGGACTTGAGTATCTTTATCGTTTCCCTGTGATAACTACGGACCCTTTGGCTTATACACCTGTATGGGCAAATGGAAGCTATGCATGGCGTAAGTTTGTAGAGACGGGGTCGGTTTATACATTACAAGATAACATGCCAATTAATTTTCCGTTAATTAGGTTGGCAGATGTAATGTTGATGTATGCAGAAGCACAGAATGAAGCATTGGGTGCTCCGGACCAAAGGGTATATAATGCCATTGATGCTGTAAGATCGCGGGCAGACATGCCCGGTCTTCCTGAAGGGCTAAGCAAAGATGAAATGAGAGAACGGATAAGGCATGAGCGTATGGTGGAGTTGTGTGGTGAGGGACAGCGTTATTCGGATATTCGCCGTTGGAGAATTGCTCAAGATGTGGTAGATGGTGTCTGGATGACGGAATTTACGGGAGTGAACATTCGACAAAGAGGGTTTCCTGATCATTACTATTTGTGGCCAATACCGCAATCAGAAAGAGAACTTAACCCATTATTAACACAAAATCCAGACTGGGAATAGCTTATTCCCGGTTTAATATATGTATACGATTTTTTTTGATTAAAATTATTACTTACGCAATGGTTAAACGTTACTTGTTCTTGTTTGCTTTTTTATTTTCCATCTTTACGTCTTTTGCACAGCAGCATTATTCGTCGGTTTTCCGTCTTCATAAGGGGGTATTGAATAAAAAAAATATAACAACTAGATCGGTAAAGGGGGAAGAGAAGGGGGTTGGTGTACTTTTACGTAGTAATGTTGAATCGGCACATATGTTTCGGAATGCCGATGTCGAAGTTAGGTTAAAGGTTCCTGAAAGTGGTTGGTACGTCTTGGAGGCGGAGACTTCGGTTGTAGATGCGGAGGCTTTAAAAAGGAATGATCAGACTGGTCGCTTAACGTTATTTGCTACTTTTAAGATAGGCGATCAACGACCTACAAAACGTATTGTGTTTGATAATCACAGAGGAGGAAAGCAGGAGTTAGGAAAGTTTGAAATAAATGCACAGGAAAGTTTAAAAATTTGGTTACCAAAAAATTTGATTTTTTATACAATCACTTTGAAGCCCTACTTGCCTCCTGTAGCTCCTGCTGAAGCTGAAGTATATAAACCATCTGTGGTTCCATCCGATGTTCATCCGCGACTGTGGATGAATCAGGAAACTTATCCGATAATTAAATCAAGGTTAAATGCCGCTGAACATAAGCAAGCCTGGAAAGCTGTTTGTGACGTCGCTGTACAGCCTTATGCGTTGGATATTGATGCCGATAGCGAGATGTTTTATGATGAACACTTAGAAGGAATTATTGAGAAAAAAGCATTTTACTACTTAATGACCAAGGATGAGAAGGTTGGGAAGGAGGTGGTCGGTCTGACGGCTAAATATTTATCTGCCTTGGAGTTTGGTAATGTTTCATATGGTGATATTACACGTGAATTAGGAAGGGCAATTTATACAGGGGCACTGGTCTATGACTGGTGTTATGAACTGATTGATACTGGTTTGAAAAGTAGGTTTAGAAAAGATTTGAAGCGTCTGGTCAGGGATATGGAAATTGGCTGGCCTCCTTTTTATGGTTTAGAAAGCATTATTAATGGGCATGGTAATGAAGCGCAGATCTGTAGAGATATGTTGTCATGGAGCTTGGCGATATATGATGAGGATCCGGAACCTTATAAGTACGTTTCTTATACCATTTTGGAGCAACTGGTGCCCATGCGCAAGTTTGAGTATCAATCACCAAGACACAATCAAGGTATCGATTACGGGGGGTACAGATTTGGCTGGGAGATGCATGCTGTATGGTTGTATTATAGGATGTTAGGTTATTCCGTGTTTGATGATAACATTAAAAATATGTCAGACTACTGGTTATATATGCGAACTCCTGATGGGAAGATGCTGAGAGATGGAGACATGTTTAATGTGAAATATTCTGGTAGTGATGAGTTTTACTGGAAAAATCCGCAAACCATGTTGCTATGTTATGCTTTCTCTGGAGACCGACTTATTAAGGGAGAATTTATGAAACAGGGCGGTTTGCCCAATAATCCGGTTCTGTTCCTGATGTTAAATGATCCAAATTTAAAACCGGATTATCATTTAGATCAACTTCCGTTGACGAAGGATTTTGGTACCGTACTTGGCGCTATGGTAGCTCGTACAGGCTGGGAGGAAGTCAGGAATAGTTCTGATGTGATAGCTGAAATCAAAGGTGGGGGCTATCATTTTGGAAATCATCAACACGCTGATGCTGGTGCTTTGCAAATCTATCATCATGGAAATGTGGTCGGCGATTTAGGGCTGTACTTGTCTTATGGTTCACCTTATGATTTTAATTTTAACAAGAGATCGGTATCACATAGTATGATGTTGCTTCGGGATCCAAGGGAGCCATTGTTGTTTAGGACAAAAACAAATGATGGCGGAACAAGGTTTAGTCAACGTTTTCCTAAAACGGTATACGAGGTCTTGAATGATCCTTGGTTTCATACTGGTTTTGTGCGTTCGTCAACGTATGGACCTGATGCGCTAAAACCAAAATTTAGTTATTTTAATGTAGATTTATCGGCAGCCTATTCCGCTAAGGTTAGTGCATATTCCAAAAGTTTTTTGTTTGTAAATACGGGGTTGGAAGATGTACCTGCTTTTATTGTTCTCTGGGACGATCTGCTTGCTCAGGATTCCGGCTTTGAGAATTTTTGGCAGATAAATACATTGCATAAACCAGTCTACAAAGGTGATGACATGGTTTTGACGTCTTCATTTGATGGGAAATCAGGACAAACTTATGTGAACATGTTGAAGCCTGCTCTAACCGATCGAGAGTTGACGGTGTGGAGTGGAGATTCTTCTACATTTGTATTTGGTGATATGTATACGGTCAAGTCACCGTGGCCAGAGGCTAAAGGAAGTCGGATCTTGATTTCATCTAAAGAAAAAAGTGCTGAAAAGGAGTTTGTAACCGTTTTCCAGATGGTAGAAGATGGTAGAGCGAAACTGCAGGAGAAGTACATAGATAAAGGTCATTATGGTTATTTTGTGATCGGTGATAAAGTAATCGTGTTGTCAAAGCCAAGACAGTTGTTGAATGAAGAAATTATCGTGCAGATTCCAGCCGATAAACGGTACGATGTGATCATAGCGGGGGTAAAGGAAGGATTTTGGAATTTGTACACAAAAGGATCGGAGCTTAGTGAAAATATTTCTGTTTTGAAAGATCGTAATGTCATGTTTTTTGAAGGAAAAAAGGGCGAATTGGTTTTGAAGCCCCAGCGTGTTTATTAAGTTGTCGAAGGGAGCCGTAAGTGAGAACGAATATAAAGTATAATTTCTAACGCAATTATTGTATTTTTGTCAGAAATGTATACAAAATGAAGGAAGATTCGCTAGCATATAAAGTTTATTTAGAGGTGCGAAAAAAGATATTGTCTAATCAATTGGTCGGTGGCGCGAGGTTGGTAGAGAGTAATTGGGCGGACAAGTTGAGCGTAAGTCGTGTCGCGGTTCGAGAAGCATTTATGCGATTGGCTGGAGAGAATCTGGTGGAATTCGGTGAAAAGGGCGGCTGCTTTGTGAAAGGAATGACTATTGGGGATATTCAAGATATCAGGGAGTTGCGCGAGTTGTTGGAGGTTGGGGCTTTAAAGATTTTGTTTGAAAAGAAAAATTTGGCCGTTATTGCTGAATTAGAGTTGATTTGTGATGACTTTAGCGATATGGTTGCTAAAGGTTACTATGGCGGTGCTTGTGAAGCTGACGTGAGATTTCATGAGAAAATCATAGAATCTACAGAAAATCAGAGGCTTATAGTTATTTATAAAAACAGTAATATTCCCTTGTTTCACATGAAATTAGGGGCCGCTATGAGTCATATGGAAGATTATGCAGATACGGATCGTGAGCATAGAAAGATTGTTGAGGCATTAAAGGAAAACAACTGGAAAATAGCGTTCGATATGTTGACCAAACACTTGAATAGAGGAGCACAGGCTGCTTTAGAGTTGGTGTAATTTGGCGGAATGATAAAACACAAAAGGGGTATTGTAGCATTACAATACCCCTTTTGTGTTGATTTTCTTTTGTAATAACGTTCCTTGCTCGGCTTCGGTTATGATAATCCCCATCTTTCCCGTAGGGTCAATAGCACAATTTGTTGCATTTTTTCCAGGTAATAGAATCTCCTCCATTATTTGGCCATATTGATCCACTTTTTTTACGGATGCTCCGCCATATAGTGCGATATATAAATTGTCATCTGCGTCAAAAGCTATTCCGTCGGGCCCTATAGGACCGCCGACATTAATCCATTGTATGCCTTCAGATAAAATATGTTGTAGCGCATTCCATTTAAATTTCCAGATTATATGTGTGCCTGTCTCCGCAATATATAAGGAGTTAAAATCTTTTGAAAAGGCTAGCCCGTTAGGATAAAACATATTGTGTTTAATAATGAGGAGTTTTTTTGTGTTGGTTAGACAGCACACATATCCCGTTCCATCTGTTAGTGTATCTCCGGGACAGGTGAAAATTAAGTTTTCGTGCTCATCAAAAGCAAGGTCATTGGGCATTTTAAGCGGCATGTTGTCTATGGAGGATACGATTGTTTCGATGCGTTCCGTGGACTGATTAAATGTTCTAATGCTGTTTTGTTTTGCGTCACAAAACCAGATTAAATTGTTCTTATCTATTGCTATTCCATTGGGATTGCCATTTGTTTGGTATCTTTTAATCCCTTCGGAGTCAATAGAGATGAGGTTTCCTGCTTCTTTTTCAACTAGCCAAATTCTGCCATTTTTGTCAAACGCAGGGCCTTCAGGAAAGGCAATGTTATCTAAAAGTACGTTAATCATATAAGAATATTGAATTATATTTGTAAATGTATACAAAAAGTATTTATATTAGTATACATAAATTGATAAAATAAGTAATCAGTCTAATGGACTGCTAACGGTGATTCTCTTTAAGTTAATACATATATAAAGTTTATAAAAATGCAAGAACGTGAAAAATCCGCTGGTATATTGCGGGAAAATGAACAATGGATTCCGGGAGGGGTGGTTTCTTTAAATAGAAAGTCTGATCCCAATATTTGTTTTGTCAGAGGTAAGGGAAGTAAAGTGTTTGATATTGATGGAAACGGATATATCGATTATCAGGCTGGGTTTGCAGCTTCATTCTTAGGGCATAATGATGATGACGTTAATGCCGCTGTAGAGGCAACATTAAAAGATCAGCATTTATTGATGGGGGCAGGTCCTACAGCGCTAGAAGGAGAGTTTGCTAAGTTGTTTATTGAATCTGTACCATACGCCGAAAAGCTTCAAATTACGACAACAGGTTCGGAAGCAACATATCATGCGATTCGCATAGCTCGAACAGTGACGAAGAGACGTCATATCATTGTAATGCAGGGAGGATACAATGGATGGCACAACGACGTGGCATGCAATGTAATTAGTACATTGGATGATGTGGGGCCTTATACAAGTCCAGGTGAATACCCTTTTGATTCGTTGAGTGCTGGCGTGCCTAAAGAACACAGTAATCTGGTTCATATAATCAATTACAATGACCTCGAGAGCGTTAAGTATGTAATCGGCAAGTATGATGTGGCCTGTATTCTTTTGGAGCCTATTTTACAAAATATAGGTATGGTTAAGCCTCAAGAGGGATATTTGCAAGGTTTACGCACGTTGGCCGATCAAAATGGTTTCTTGTTGATTTTTGATGAGGTAAAAACTGGGTTTAGGCATGCGTTGGGGGGATATCAGTCTCTGTGTGGGGTTGTGCCAGATTTGTCCACTTTTGGTAAGGCGATAGCCAATGGATATCCCCTGGGGGTGATTGCCGGAAAGCAAAAGTATATGGATTATTTTGTTCATCCAGAGAAGGAAAATCGGGTGATGATTGCAGGAACGTATAATGCTTTTCCATTGACTACGGCGGCGGCCATAGCTACCTTAAAAAAACTACGTTCAGCGGAATATGATGTATATGGTCATGTTGAAAAATTGGGATCAAGGCTAGAATCAGGTTATATGGAAATATTTTCTAAATTAGGAAGATCTTTCTATGTGGCAAGACAAGGGTCAGCTTTTTGTGTGTACTTTATGGATCATGCGCCGGTTAATTATCATGATGTATTGACGAGCCATGACTTCGCCTTAGATGTTAAATATCGCAAACTGTTGATTGAAAATGGGATTTTTAATTTTCCGGCTGCGATCAAACAAGGTAGTATATCTTATGCGCATAGTTTGGAAGATATTGAAATGACGTTGGAGGCGACGGAAAAAGTTGTCAAACTGTTATAACCTCTACTATAATGATCAGATAACTATATATTGAGAGGGAAAAAAATATACGGATGAAAATTACAGCAATAGAAACGTTTGTTTGCCATGCTAGGATGCGGAACTGGATCTTTGTAAAGGTTGTTACCGATCAACCTGGGTTATGGGGGTGGGGTGAAGCAACTTTGGAGTGGCATACGCAAAGTGTCGTTGGCGCAATTAAAGATATATCGCAACTGTTGGTAGGCGAGGATCCCCGAAGAGTAGAATACCTGTGGCAGATGATGTACAGGCAGCATTTTTGGCATGGCAATGGAATCGTAAGAGGTACTGCGATTAGTGGTATTGACATCGCTTTGTGGGATATTGTAGGTAAAATACATGGCGTCCCTTGTCACGAGTTGTGGGGAGGTCGTGTGAGGGATTATATTCGTCTTTATTGTCACTTGGGTGGCGGTAAAATGGAAGATTTTTATGAGACTGCCCCAGGTGATGCAAAGCGCTTTGGTGATTTAGCCTTGAAGGCGGTTGATGAAGGGTTTACAGCGTTTAAATCTATGGCTGTTCCGGAAACAATGTCTTTAGAAGGGTTAAAGCCGATCAAATATGCAGTGGCATGTGTTGCTGCGATGCGTGATGCCGTTGGGGATGATATTGATATTATGGTTGACTGCCATGCTAGACCTAGTCCTCGTATGGGGATGATGTTTGCAAAAGCACTAGAACCCTATAGTTTATATTTCTTTGAAGAGCCCTGTTGGCCAGAGACAATGGAGGATATTGCATTGATTCAGCGTGCTGTTCAAACGCCGATTGCTTCGGGTGAGCGTCTTATTGGGGTGCATGCTTTTAGGGATATGCTTGAAAGGAGGGCTGTAAGTGTAATTCAACCTGATATTACGCATTGCGGGGGCTTGTCGGAGGCTAGAAAAATTGGTGCGCTGGCTGATGCATACCGTGTGTCAATGGCTCCACACAATCCCCAGGGCCCTGTTAGTACAGCTGCATCTATAGAATTGGGATTTGCAACGCCTTCATATATTATCTGTGAAAGTGTTCACAAGGATGTGGAATGGCGCAATGATGTCGTTTCTGAAGGCTTTACGGTACAGGAAAAAGGAAGAATTGTATTGCCAAACTCGAGACCGGGGTTGGGTATTGAAATAAATGAAGAAGAGGTTAAAAAACATCCCTTTCAGCAGGAGGTTCTGCAACGTACATTCTATAAAGATGGTAGTGTAGGAGATTGGTAGGAATAAGTAGTGAATATGCAAGAATACAAAGGAAAGATTGTTCTCATCAGTGGAGGACTGGGAGATATAGCTCTGGCGATAGCTCGAGCCTATTTAGACAATGGCGCTGTCGTGGCATTATCTGACCGATTGACAGCAGAACAAGCTATCACTAAGTTGCAGGATTTTTCATTTTATGTAGATAGGTTGAATTACCAATCGATAGATGTGACCGATGGTATTGCAGTTCAGGGCTGGGTGCAGGGTTTAGCAACCAAGTATGGGAGGATTGACATTTCGATAGTGAATGCTGCGCAAGTGACTTTGAAAAACTTCATCGATTTAAGCTTTGATGAATGGCAATTGGAACAACGGGTTAATGTAGATGGGGCCTTTTTTTTAGCTAGCGCTTCTGCAAAGGTTTTTAAGGAGAGTTTGATAAAAGGAAATATCGTGTTTTTAGGAAGTTGGGCTGCTCATGCAGTCCATGCTCATTTGCCTGCTTATAGTGTGTCGAAGGCAGCTGTACGTATGCTTTGCCAAAGTATGGCATTGGAGTTTGCTCCATTCGGAATACGTATCAACGAGGTAGCGCCCGGATATGTAAATGCGGGTTTGAGTAAAGCTGTGTGGGAAAAATCTCCAGCGAGTCAACAGTCTGCGAAGGCAGCTGTCCCATTGGGGGAAATTATAGAGGTAGAGGATATTGCGAGGCAGGTACTTTGGATTACATCTGAAAACAATAAACACATGACTGGCGCCACTGTTTTAATGGATGGTGGCCTATCTTTAATCAGGCCATAAGAATTGAATAATATTTGAAATAGCTATGGGGTCAATTGTACAAAGTAGTAATGGAGATTGGTCGGGTACATTTGGATATGCTGAGCAAGTTATTACTCCTCCGTTGGGGATTTATTCAAGAAACTGGGGGGCTGCAAAATTTGATGTCGCGACAGATATCCACAGACCTTTATTGTTACAATGTGTGGTGTTTGGCGAGGAAGAAAGAAATCAAAAAGTATTAATTACAGCGGATTTAGGTTGGTGGAAAAATAATGAGGATGAGGAGTTGCTACGCGGTGCTATTCTTTCTCATTTTGGCTTATCTATAGATCAGCTTTTGTTTTGCTTGTCACATACTCATGCGGGACCTAGCATATGTTCTACAGATAGTGATCTGCCGGGTGGAGAGTACATCAAACCTTATCTGGAATTCCTAAAAAATGCAGCGATTTTGAGTATTGAGCGAGCGAGAGCGAATCTATCGGAGGTGACATTGAATTGGTCATTAGGGGTGTGTAATCTCGCTACAAACAGAGATCTACAGGTTGACGAAGAGTTTTTAATCGGTTACAACCCCTCTAAAGATGCGGATCAAACGTTGCTCGTCGGAAAAGTGACGGATTTAAAAGGGAATTTGACTGCTGTGATCTGTAATTATGCGTGCCACCCGACCTCTTTTGCGCATGAAAATACCCTAATCTCCCCTGATTATGTAGGAGCTATGCGGGAATTAATTCAATCTCAAAGAGGGGTACCTACCGTGTTTTTACAGGGAGCTTCCGGAGAGCTGGCTCCAAAAAAGCAGTATGTCAAGGATCCTGAAATAGTAGATGCCAATGGAAGGGAATTGGCCTATGCGGTGTTGGCTACGTTGGAAAAATCAGATCGACCAAATACAGTTTGGGATTTTGAAGGATCTTTGTTGTCTGGGGCTCCTTTAGCGTTGTGGAGGGAGAAAGTAATATCTTCCTCAACAGAATTGCTAGCAAAAGAAATAGATGTAACCGTTCCTTATAAATGCTTGGAGCCGGTCGAAGAGATACAGCAGGAGTATGAGCGGTGTCATGATAGGGTGTTAAAGGATCGATTATGGCGGAAATTAAATACCAGAAAATCCATTGGTGATCGAAAGTTTGCGCAAATCCCCTTGTGGATTTGGAAACTTGGAGATGCTTTTGTCGTTGCGCAACCTAATGAGGCTTACTCGGCTTATCAACGAACTGTCCGAGCCGCTTTTCCGAATCTAAGAATTATTTTTGTCAATATAGCTAATGGTTATATTGGTTATTTGCCTCCTGAGGACCTTTATATACATGATATCTATGCTGTTTGGCAAACACCATACGCAAAAGGAAGTTTAGAAATCCTCATAGAAGAAACGATTAAAGAAATTCAAACATATCTTGATAGATGAAATTAGAGACCATAGACCTGATTATATTCGTTGTTTACATTGTGGGTGTCGTTCTTTTGGGATTGTACGCAGCTAAACGTAGCTCAGATTCCAAAAGAGATTATTTTCTAGCAGGGGATAAGCTTTCTTGGTGGATGATCGGAGGAAGTATTATTGCTGCCAATATTAGTAGTCACCATTTGGTAGGCGCTATGGGGGCAGCTTATAGTCGTGGTTTTGTGGCTGTAACATTAGAATGGGGGGCAATTTTAATAGGTTTTAATGCTTTGTTGTGGATATTTCTTCCTTTTTACTTACGAAATGGTTTTTATACTGTTCCAGAGTATTTAGAAAAAAGATTTGGTAATACAACGCGAATATTGTACGCGATATTGATTATGTTTACTTATGTATTCGTAGAGATTGGTGCAGTTTTGTATTTAGGGGCGCTTTCTTTGCATGCCTTGTTTGATCTGCCGATTGTTTACAGTATTTTAGGAATGGCGATCTTAACGGGTCTATACACCGTTCTCGGTGGGTTGAGAGCAGTTATCTGGACAGAAATGGTTCAGTTAGTTGTTTTGGTTGCCGGTGGGGTTATTCTAACATTCAGCACTATTAATGCTGCCGGGGGGTTTGAAACGGTGATCGAATCTTCTCAGGATTGGAAGATGTTTTATCCAGCTTCTGATCCGGATTTTCCCTGGACGATGTATTTAGGAGGTTTGCTGTGTATTAGTGTTTTTTACTGTGCAACCAACCAATTTATTGTACAAAGGGTATTGGCTGCGAAAAATGAGTGGCATGGCCGCATGGGCGTTATCTTTGGCGACTACCTGAAATTTTTAGTTCCGTTGATTATTATCGTTCCTGCATTGGTTGCACCCAAGATTATACCTAAATTAGATCAGCCTGATCTGTTATTTTCAGTTTTGGTTGAAACATTGTTACCCAAGGGGTTGATTGGCTTGGTAATGGCTGGATTGATATCTGCAATTATGTCGCATGTATCAGGAGCAATAAATTCATGTACAACTATACTAACGGTAGATATTTATACACAATTTATAAATAAGAAAGCAACTGATGAGCAAGCTATTCGGTTTGGAAAACTATCTGGTGTGGCCATAATCTTATTGGGAATTATGAGCGCAATGATATTGATTAGTTATTCGGATAAACCTGTCTTTTTATACTTGATGAATTTGTACGGATTATTTACGCCAGGGATAGCGACGATGTTCTTGATGGGAATTTTTTGGAAGAGAACCACAAAAGAAGGGGCCTTATCCGCAGGATTGTTAACAATTCCTTTATCTTTAATTATGGAGTTTGCTTTTCCTGAGATGCCATTCTTTAACCGAACTGGGATAGTTTTTTGGGCATGTATGATCCTCTGTGTAGGGGTAAGTTTGTTTACTAGACCTGTGAAAGTTGAACTATTGGAGGGATTGATTTGGAATAAAGAGAGCCTTAGCCTGCCAGCGTCAGAAAAGAGCTATTATAAGGGTCTGAAAAATCCGACGTTGTGGTGGTTGATTGTTACAATCATGGTGTTGTATTTTTATGTGAGATATTTTTAATAAGCGTATTATGGACTTACGGTCGGAAATAAATTCATGTGTGGAAAGAGAGTTTCAGGTCGCGGTTGAAAGAAGACGATTGCTACATCAAAATCCTGAATTATCTTTTGAGGAATTCGAAACCTCTGCATTCATAAAAGGCGTACTAGGCACAATGGATATCTCTTATCGGTCTGTTGCTAATACCGGTGTATTGGGTTGGATTGACGGTACGAAGTCGGTTTCTGATGATGTGATTGTTTTGCGCGCGGATATAGATGCATTACCTATTTATGAATTGAATGATGCTGTATATAAATCGAGGCAGGATGGCGTGATGCATGCGTGTGGACATGATTTTCATACAAGTAACTTGCTGGGTGTGGCTGCTATTCTATTATCGTTAAAACATACTTTTTCGGGAAGAGTATTGTTACTTTTTCAACCTGCTGAAGAAAGAATACCTGGAGGGGCACAGGAAGTTTTGAAATCGGGTGTATTGGATGATTATGGCGATAGAATAAAGGCTGTTTTAGGATTGCATGTTAGTCCTCGGCTACGTGTTGGAGAGGTGGGGCTATGTGGAGGAAAATTTATGGCATCAAGTGATGAGTTTTATGTTCGTATCAAAGGAATAGGTGGGCATGCTGCTGAGCCTCATCGCGCGGTGGATCCGATCGCGATTGGGGCTCAGCTTTTATCATCTTTACAGCAGATTGTAAGTCGTCATATTGATCCATCTGTTCCTTCAGTTTTGACATTCGGTAAATTTATAGGTAATGGTGCAGTGAATGTGATACCCGACGAAGTTGTATTGGAAGGCACTTTGCGAACGATGGATGAAATGTGGAGAGAAAAGGCGGTTGAGAAAATTGAACGAATGCTATTGGATTTGCCTAAGACTTTTGGTGCTGAAGTTGATTTACAAATAAAGAGGGGATATCCTTTTCTTTTTAATAATTTTGATTTGACATCGCAAGCAAAACGTTATTTCGGTGAAATCCTGAAAGAGGATCAGGTTAAAGATGTGGGAATATGGATGGCAGCAGAAGATTTTGCATACTATTCTCACCGTTTTCCATCTTTATTTTTTCTTGTGGGTATAAACAATGAGGGTATTAATCCTCAACATGAGCTTCATAATGCAAAATTTGATTTGGATGAAATGGCATTTTTGACTTCCATGAAAGCGATGGCTTATGCGACTATTCGGTTGTTGATTAAAGAAGTCTAGTGTATGAACAGAAGATCATTTTTATTTTCAATGGGGGTTGTTGGGGCGTCAGGAACGACTTTGTTTGCCAGTGATAAAATGCATATCGCTAAGAAGTTGAAAAAGCGCATCGGTATTATTGGGCTTGATACTTCGCATGCTGTCGCTTTTACGAAAGCGCTTTATCAGGACAAGGAGGGAATTTTTAAGGGATATAAGGTGGTAGTAGCTTATCCCTTTGGAAATCCAACTATAGCAAATAACGGTGAGCGTATTACTCGATTTAAGGAAGAAATCCAACAGTTTGGCGTCGAGATTGTCGATAGTATCGAGCATTTATTAAAGGTTGTTGACTATGTGATGCTTGAGACAAATGATGGAAATATGCATCTGGAGCAAGCTAAGCTCGTTATAAAACAGGGTAAACCTCTCTTTATTGATAAGCCCATTGCAAATTCTCAGCAAGACGCAGAAGAAATTTTTCGTTTGGCTTCTCGTTATAGGGTTCCTCTTTTCTCAACGAGTTCTTTGCGTTACATTGAAGGGATTACTGGTATTAACAAAGCTGAGGTGATGGGAGCGGATGTGTATACGCCAGCTCCGATAGAACCCAATCATAAAGATTTGTATTGGTATGGTATTCATGGCGTCGAGATGTTGTTTACCATTTTACAAGAGCACTGTACGGCTGTCCAAACTATTGAGGAAAAGGACTGCGACATCATCGTTGGAACTTGGTCTGGGGGCAGGGTTGGAACGTTAAGGGCTTTTACAAAAGAAGATCACGGATTTGGTGGTACTGTTTTTACTAAAAGTCAAGGTGCCGTTGCTTTAGGGGAATTTAAAGGCTACAAGCGTTTACTACAGGAGATTATGCTGTTTTTTGAAACAGGAGTATCTCCAGTTCCCCAAGAGCAAACTATCGGGATTTGTAAATTTATTGATGCAGCTTATGCGAGTAAAAAAAACAAAGGGGTTAAAATATTTTTGAAATAATAAATAACAATCCACCGATGACAGCACTGTGCAGACTCCTGTTTAACGAGCCATCCATTCTTTCATTCCAGCACTGTAGTTTTTAACATTTTTAAAGCCGTACTTTGCCAGCAGTGATTGGGCAATGGTTGCTCTGTCTCCACTTTGACAATGGATCACGATTTGTTTGTCTTTGCTGAACTTGTCCAAGTTAGCAGGCAGCGTTCCCACAAATACATGGTCTGCACCTTCTACATGATAAGCTTGGTATTCGGACGCGCCTCGAACATCCACAATCTGTACATCGGGGTTTCCGATATACGATCCGAACTCTTCCATATCAATAATTTGCTCCGTTTCTAATTCCAAACCTAACTCTTCCACATTAGAGATGTAACCATAGATATTATCCAAGCCGACACGCATTAGTTTTCGGGTAAGATCTTCGATCTGGCTATCGTCAGCCACCAACACAAACTGCTCTTGGTAATTCAACAACCAGCCAGCCCAGGTAGAAAATGAATTATTGCCTTGTATATTAATGCTTTCCGGAATAAATCCTTTTGCAAAATCAACTTTATGGCGGGTGTCAATCACTTTCAAGCCGTTTTCGTAAGCCGTGAAAAACTGTTCTTTTGTCAATTTGGGATGTTTGGGGACTTCCACCAGCAACGCACGAGTTACTTTATTCAGCTGTTTCATCATTGCAAAATATTTCGGTGGTTCGGGTTGCCCTTCCAATAAATATTGAATAAATCCTTCTTCGTCATTTTCATACTGAAAGGCCCAATTTCGGATTTTTTCGTATCCTACTGTTGAGCTCGGAACGGCACCCAATGATTTACCGCAAGCCGAACCGGCACCGTGGGCCGGCCATACCTGAACATACTCCGGTAACGCTGTAAACCGCTTGAGTGATTCGTACATCTGTTTCGCTCCCTTTTCTTGTGTGCCCATTAACCCGGCTGCTTTTTCCAGTAAATCTGGACGACCGATATCACCTACGAAAACGAAATCTCCCGTGAAAACCATAACGGGCTTGTCTGTCGCAGGATGATCTGTTAATAGGAGGCTGATACTTTCGGGTGTATGTCCCGGTGTATGAAGAATTTCTAACGTGAGATTTCCGACATTGATCTTGTCATCATGTTTTAAGCCTATATGTGCAAATTGGTATTGCCATTCTTCGCCACCCTCGTCGGACAAGTACAGTTGTGCGCCTGTTACGGCAGCCAATTCACGAGAACCACATAGGAAATCAGCATGAATATGTGTTTCTGCAATGTGCGTAATTTTCATGTTATTCTGCTTGGCAATTTGCAAGTATACATCGATATCTCGTTGTGCATCGATAACGATCGCCTCGCCTTTGGTCTGACATCCTATAAAATAGCTCGCCTGAGCTAAACTTGTATCATATACGTGTTGAAAAAACATAACTTTTATTATTAAATGCGCTCTACTTTGTAAGTATCCAATTTTTAATTTAACAATACAAATGTATAATCTATTTGCTACCTAAACAGTAACATTTGTTACACGATTCTTTGATTAAAGAAATAATTCCTTAATCAGATCGCTATGAAATAGAAAAGGAAGTTCCGTTCTGCTAAAAGGGGGACAGAGGATAATCAACTTTTTTACCGGACTGAATGGCAGTATGGTTGAATACTAAATTGATAGTAGGTCGCTAATTTGATTTGAGGCTCCATCGTATCGTAAGATACAAAAAACACTTAAAAACGTATCGTATACGATACGTTTTTAAGTAAAAATTTTATTTCAGCTTTACGGTAAGTTCACGTCCATTATAGGTGACGATTTTCGTAGCACCGCTGGGCAGGCTTACCGTAAACTTTCTTCTTGACAACATTCCGGGATAACTGCCGTTTCTTTCTCCTATTGTTAATATTTGACTGGAATCGCTCCACGAAAAGGCGATTTCGGAAAATTGTCCTTTTTCATAATTATAGTTGTCAAATTCGTCTTCATATAATACAAACTCTCCATCTGCTCCAGCGTAGATACGGATTTCTAAATTATCCCATTTCTTTTCTGTCGAATACTGTACTTTCGGCCCGAAGGGAATGATAGATCCAGCTTTGATATATAGCGGAATAATATCGGCAGGTGCAGGTGTGGTTACTGTTTGTCCGCCTTTAAAGCGCTCGTTTGTCCAGAAATTGTACCACTCGATGCCCTGAGGTAAGTAAACAGGCCACGTCTTTGCCTCATGTTTTGTAACAGGTGCTACCAAAATTGATTTGCCGAACATGTATTGGTTTCCGATATGGTGTGTGGATTTATCCGCCACAAAGTCCATGATAAGAGGACGCATAAATGTACCATCGTTACGGGCGACATTCCACGAGGTGCTATATATATAAGGCAATAAACTATATCGTAAATTTATAGCTTTTTCCTGTGCATCAAAACACCAAGAACCCCGTTCACCAAAATTCCATATCTCACGAGGTATATCCGTTCCGTGAGAACGCATCATGGGACTGAAAGCCCCGAACTGCATCCAGCGCACATACAGTTCCTGATATTCTGGGTGTTTAGCTCCACCTCCGTTATTCCAACGCCCCGCAAAAAATCCCCCGATGTCACTGTTCCAGTTAGGAATACCCATCAGGGTAAAATTTAATGCTGCGGGAATCTGCTTTTCTAACATATCCCAACTTGATACGACATCACCACTCCAAGTATTAGAGCCATATCGTTGTTGACCGATGAAGCCCGATCTGGTTAAGATCACGACACGCTTGTTGCTGTTCTGCGCTCGTTGATGTGTTGCAATTCCGCTATTGTGCATCAAACTATAGGCGTTTTTTACACTACCATACGAACCAAGGTGTGTTGGCAATTTATAGTCTGATTCTTTTTTGTTGATGTGGTCTGGTTCAGTAGAGTCGAGCCACCAACCGTCATTGCCAATGTAACTGAAAATACCTTTGTCGAGATAACGCCAATAAATGTCACGCGCCGCAGGATTATATACGTCGTAGGGGCGTGCCCCACTGTTTGGGGGCCATGTGTCAAAATTGATAATCATCTTCTTGCTATCAAGCTCTTGTCGTTGGCTGGTCTTAGGACCAAAGCCTGGCCAGGTGACAATCAATAATTTCGCGTTGAGACCATGGATTTCATCCACCCATTTTTTTGGATCGGGGAAGCGCTCTGCGTCAAAGGTTTGGGCATTCCATGCGCTATCGGATTTATGGTATTCAGGCCAGTAGCGCCAGTCTTGGATCATTACGTCGATAGGGACCTGTAGATCGCGGTATTTTTTTAAAACATTTAAATTTTCTTCCTGCGTATGATAGCGCTCCTTGCTTTGAAAGAATCCATACGCCCACAAAGGTAGCATAGGAGCCTTACCAGTTAAATCCCGCACCTGGGCGATCACACCATCCGCATTTTTTCCGTACATAAAGTAATAGTCGGCACAATGCCCGGTGCTTTCAAAAGAAAGCTCCTGAGGATTATCATTGAATTTCGAGATAGAATAATTATCCCAGTAAACACCATATCCCTTAACAGAAAGGAAATAAGGTGAATAAGTAAACATGTTCTCGTTTTGCATATGGTGGGAGGAATTGCGACGATTAAACCTATTGTCCATAATCTGACCCACTCCATAAATAGCTTCATCTTTGTCGAGAAGAAATCCCTCCCGTACTGTAAATGACTCTGTGCCCCCGTCATCTATAGGCGAAAACTGTGTTCCGTAATCTTTGTCTTTAAGTAAAAGTGTTCCTACTGAATCGTAGAAATTTATACCTCCGGTAAGTGAATTTATCTCCACTTGTATTTTGCTGCTCGCTAATTTTATGTAATCTCCGCTTTGATCAACGTTTAGAATTATTTTCTCAGGTGACTTGATGATCACTAGACTTTTCTTTTCGTAAGAAACCCCCATCGGTATTTTCAACACTCGAACAATAGTCGGAGAATAAAACTCAACTTGGATATCTAATCCCTGTATAGAACCTTTTACGCCCTGGGTTATTTGTTGGATAGTTTGAGCTCGACCATCTAGTAGGAACCCAAATAACAGGATAAGTGGTAAAGTTAGTTTTTTTGTGTAAAACATCATTTTCATCATTATTTTTTATTGCTAATAAATCGTAAATTTTTGTAAGACAAATGTATTCGTGTAGATGA
The DNA here is from genome assembly GCF_005049105.1 of Sphingobacterium alkalisoli. Taxonomy (GTDB): domain Bacteria; phylum Bacteroidota; class Bacteroidia; order Sphingobacteriales; family Sphingobacteriaceae; genus Sphingobacterium; species Sphingobacterium alkalisoli. The sequence goes on along the minus strand of NZ_SUKA01000009.1, from coordinate 96,680 downwards.
AAAAGGGATGACAACTATGTTGAAAAAAATAACAACTGTGTTGCTTTTTTACTGTATTTACATATAAAATTTTACCTTTGTGATCAGCTGATTTATTAGGTATCAAGTTTCCAGACATAAATACGATATTACTTTTTTGCATTGTAGACTATGTTAAACCTATCAAAATATACTTATAGAAATTTGGGAATTTTATGCTATTTGCTTTTGGTGTGCGCTACGTCAACCAAGGCTAGCGAACAATCATTCCCTGCAGCAATTTTATTTAGTACTATAGATGTCTCGCACGGCTTAAGTGATAATCAGGTGCGATACATGCTGCAGCTTAGCGATGGGCGTATGGTTTTTACCACAAGTGGGAATGTAAACCTGTATGATGGTAGCCGTTTTAAATATATACACAGACGGAAAGAAAACATCGTGCGTCTTTCAAATTATGATGGATATTACCGTATCTATCAAGGATATGACTCTTTGCTGTGGATTAAAGACTATCACAATTTGATGGCAATTGACTTACGAACGGAAACATATGTGATATCACCAAAATCCTACTTCGAAAAAAAGGGCTTCAAAGGTAATATAGACGATATATTCCTGGATAATCATAAAAGACTGTGGGTTTTACAACGACAAGATTTAATTGAACTGAAAAGTGGTATAAAAATCAGTATTGGTGCTCGTGAAGGGCACTTACAAGATATCGTTTCAGCTGGGGCAAATTTATATTTATTTTTCAATACAGGGTCGGTTGTATGCTATAACTTACCCAAAAAGAAGATAACCTACAAAAAATACGCATATAAAAAAGAGGACTATAGCCTGTATAACCGAACTTCCTTAGTCGTATCGAGTGCTGATGGGATCTATCAAATCCGCAATGGCACTAAAGGTGGTCTCTTTTTCTTTGATATGAAAAAGCGGCTCTGGAAAAGGCTTCTCTTGACAGATTATACCCTGAACACGTTAATCTTAAAAGGTAATACTGCTTACGTGAGCTGCTCAACGGGCTTATGGCAGCTAAATACACAGGATGGTGAATCGGAATTTATTCCAACTTTAAAGACAGTGGAGGGAGAAGATATTAAAACGGAAATCAGCACTCTTTTTGCCGATACGCAGGGCGGTCTATGGTTAGGAACTCTTAATAGGGGGCTTCTCTACCATCATCCTTCGCGATCCAAATTAAGTTACATTGGTCGATCGTACTTTAGTGAACAAATTACAGATGTACTTGTTGAAGACTTTGCAGAAGATCTACGGGGTAAAATCTATGTAAAAACTCAAAAAGCGACCTACCTTTATCAGCATCTTTCAAAAAATAAGCATAACCTCTCAATTGTTTTACCCTCAGATATACCACACGAAGTAAATAAAAAATTTAGTAGCCCAAGAACTAGCCATCTAAACGCCTATGAGACGGTAAAAATAGTTGACTCACGTGGGTGGCATTGGACGGGCACTGAGGATGGGCTACGATTATTTATTCCCACGACAAATTCCGAGAAGGTCTTTTATACGACAGACGGGCTAATTAATAATTATATCCATTCCATACTTGAGGATCATAACAGAACGATATGGGTAACGACAAGCTACGGCATATCACATATAAAAATCGATCTTGAAGATGAACGTGTTCACTTTTCGAATTACAATGTTTTAAGCGGTGCGTTGAAGGAAGAATATGTTCGTGCTGCAGCCTTCCAATCGAAAAATGGAATATTGTATTTTGGAGGTATTAATGGCTTTAATACATTTGATCCGGTATTATCCCAATTCCCTCAGCTTTCTTATAGACCATTATTAACTAATCTATACCTTAAAGGTGAAAAAGTTGAGGTTGGGAAGAAATATGCCGAGAAAATAGTTCTTGCTTCAACTGCAAGCTATACAACAAAAATCGAACTTTTACACCATCAGAATTTTGTAACCTTTGAGTTCGCTGGACTCAACTATCAGAATCCTTCTCAGATCTATTATCGCTACAAATTAATAGGAATTGACGCCGAATGGCGCGAAACATCTAGCATGGGGGAATATGATGGAACAGCGGGTAACGGATTACTTAGGATTTCGTATACGGATCTTACACCTGGCAATTATACGCTGGTCGTCATGTCTTCTGCTAACAGCTTAGAATGGAATGGAGACAGTACAACGATCGATGTCGTCGTGCTTGCACCCTGGTGGAAAACGACAATTGCCTACATCTGTTATATTCTATTTCTCGTCGCGCTCGCCTACTGCAGCATGAGATTTTTTTTGGCACAAACCAAGAGAAAATTGCAACGGCAACATAAAGAAAATATTCTGTTGATAAGAATACGGGGTCTGATCGATCAATGTGCTGTATTGGAGTCTGAGAGAGTATCTTATTCTGAGAACGTTCAAAAAAGCGATAAGGAGCTACTTGTATACGCTCCCGAAAATTCAGCTGAGGCAGCCTTCTTATCTCGGGCAATTGCATTCGTAGAGAAAAACCTTGAAACGCCTAATTACTCGGTTGAACAGCTGAGTCGCGATCTTAATATGGACCGCACTGGTTTATATCGAAAGCTGGTCAACTTGTTAGACAAGTCGCCATCGCTATTTATCCGAAATATTAGACTTCAAAATGCGGCTAAGATGATAACCCAAGGCGAATACACGATATCTGAAATTGCGGATCGTGTCGGATTTAGTAGTGCGAGTTATTTTAGTAAGTGTTTTCAAGAGCTGTATGGATGTAAACCCTCTGAATACATGTCAAAATCAAGTAATCTGAAGTGAATGTAGAGAGTTAATATTAGCGTAATATCGTTTGGCTATCTTTGCCAACATGCTGGTTAACGACAACATCACGGAAGCGGAACTGCTGGATCGTATCCGGCAGGACGAACCCGGTATGTTTGAGTTACTTTTTAATCGCTACTGGGAAGATATGTACCGCCAGGCTTATTTGCGATTGGGCGACCGAAGTGAAGCAGAGGATATGGTACAAGATATCTTCGCTAATATCTGGACACGTAGGCATTCGCTTGTCGTTACATCTTCCCTTTCAGCATATCTTCGTACAGCGCTGAAGTACCAGATCATCAAACGGACAATAAAGGCCGACGTAAAGCAAAAGGCTGCGGATTATTTGCTTCAAAAAATGACCGACATCGAAACGACAGTGTTGGATATGTTGGCGGTCAATGATATACAGGTTACTCTGGATAAAGCAGTCCAGCAGTTGCCAGGTAATATGGGCAAGATTTTCGGACTTCGTATGGAGGGATTCACGATTGCCGAGATTGCGGAAGCCATAGGTTTATCTGAGCAGACGGTTAAAAACAACACCTCGGATGCGCTCAGACGATTGCGTACGGTATTAATGAAGGAACACCCAGAGATACCCTCTTCTTTCTATACTATCTTGTTTTTGTTCACACAAACTTAACTTTTTATTCACGATTTCTTAAGGTACTATCGATCCCTCTTCGGTACTATATAGTTGTAACAGGAGAAAGATGTGAAATTCACTATACTACAGCAATTATTGAAAAAGTACCAGAAAGGAGATGCTACGGATGCAGAACGCTTTGTAGTCGACCGATGGTATGAATCTTTTGAGAATGAACGAAAAGAGGTTCCGGATTTGGCTGACGATGCAAAGAAAGAACGGCTGAAGGCTCGCATCTGGCGTAACATTCCGCGACCTAAAAAAGCTCAAATCTGGTATATGCGTAGGCCTATGCAAGTTGCCGTCAGCGTAATAATTGTTGTGGGAGCGGTATTAGCTATCTATACGGGTTTATTTAGAACGGGTGAAAGCGACCTTGTCTCGGCAAAGTCGGAAATGGCTGCGCAGCAGATCACTACGGCTGCCAGACAGATCAAAAAAGTACGGTTGCCAGATAGTACGGAGGTATGGCTTAATTCCAACTCTATCTTGGATATACCGAAGGGGTATGGTATGGGAAAGCGTACCGTACGCTTAAGAGGTGAGGCTTTTTTCGATGTGAAACGAGATACTGCTTTGCCGTTTATGGTAGGTACGGATGGGATCATTGTTACGGTACTCGGTACTTCCTTCAACGTCCGTTCCTATCCCAGCTTGCAACAGATAAAGATTGCTGTAAATACAGGAAAGGTATCGATTTCAGACACCACTTCCAACCCGCTCTCTGTCCTTACCAAAGGACAATGGCTGACGTACCAGAAATCGGATAAATCGTGTCACGTTGACGACCACATAACAAGTGTAGCTACATCTTGGCGTGATGGTAGCGTCGTGCTCGACGATGCAAATTTTGAAGAACTCGCCCAAGGCGTACAGAATTTGTATGGCATACGGCTTGCCACCAATAATCCAGAGGTGTCCGCTTACCGCTATACATTGACTTTAACAGCGCGCATGAGATTGGAGGAGTCCATGCGTGTGATATGTACCATTTTGAATAAGCACTATAAAGAGGAGGAGACTGGAGATATATACATTTATTAACCAAAAATAACACAGGTACGGCAAAGTGCGGTACCTGTGCATAGAAAATGCGGGCTGAAGCAGAAGTTTGGCGACCGAGCTTACAGCCCAACATTGTAGTAAATTATCAATTAACCACTACGACCTCAAAAGTATGAAAAAAAGATGAGGTCAACTGACAACAGCTAATGAAATTAAACATACCGTTATTGCAGAAAATTATGCGATTAACATGGATCACTACCATCATTATTATTTCCGCCACTCATTTTCTCACAGCGGAAAATTTGAAAGGACAGGTATTGGAACAGCGAATCGATTTGTCATACCGCAGTGCCAATGCAAAGACCATTCTCAAAGACCTTCGAGAACGTGTAGGTATCAACTTTGCGTACACGAATCATTTGGACTTGGAAAAGATTACGTTTACGGACGTTTATTTTAAAGATCAATCGCTAGAATATGTATTGAAGACACTTTTCAGGGGGCGACAAATCGCTTTTTCGGAACAATCCGGGACGATTTCCCTATATGCTATACAGCGTCCCGGTCGTATTATTGGTACAATCACCGACGAGAAGGGCGAGATTTTGGCAGGAGCGAGTTTAAAGATTGTCGAACTGGATCGCCACTTTGGTACGGACAATGAAGGTGCCTTTTCTGTCAACGTGCAACCGGGGCGATACACGGTTGAGGTCAATTATATTTCGTATCGGACAGCGCGTAAAACGGTGTCGGTAACAGCGGATGGATTGGTAGATGCTTCTTTCGTCTTACGATCAGAGGAAGGTGCATTGGGAGAGGTCGTCGTAACGGCTTTGGGCATTGGAAGAGCAAAAAAACAACTGGGATACGCGGTAGGTGAGGTTCCGGGAGAAACGATTAATATGGTTCCGCAAGAAAATGTTTTGGGAGGTCTTTCCGGAAAGATTTCGGGCGTGGATATTCGTCGATCTGGAAACGATCTCAATGCCGAGACCTATGTGTATGTACGAGGCCGAACTTCTTTAGCGGGTAATGACGAGCCATTAGTGGTGGTGGATGGTGTGCCGGTTGGAGGGACGGCGGTAATGGCTGATATCAGTGCGATGAACATTGAAAAAGTATCTGTCCTTAAAGGGGCTAGTGCAGCGGCACTGTACGGTTCGCGAGCGGGAAATGGGGTGATTCTGATTACGACCAAATCTGGGAGAACGGCCAAGGGATTGGGGATTTCAGTGAATACCAATGTTACACCCAGTATCCCCTACCGATACATCGAGCTTCAGAATAAATTTACTAATGGAAGAAGAGGTGTATTCAACGAAGCCGATGGCGGTCGTTGGTTTGGACCAGAAGAAGGAACACCTGCTATTCATTTTGGATCCGATGGAGAGGAGAAGCCGATGCAGTTCTATGATAACGCTTTACGCGATTATTTCCAGACTGGTGTAACAACCATCAACGATATTGGTGTAACAGGGGGCTATGATAAAGGTAGTTTTCAATTGTCGCTATCACAGATGGATGGGAAAGGAATTTTTCCTGGAATGGAACTGAAGCGACTTGGGCTAGGACTGACGGCTGTGTACAAAGTAACCAACAAAGTGAGCTTAACGACGAATGTAAATGTTTCAAATCCGAAATCGGACAATTATACAGAAATTAACGATGGCGGAGATGACCTGTACTATGATGTGTACAATACGCCGCCACACGTCGATATCAACGATCTGAAAGACGATTATTGGGCAACTAAAAATGTGCAGCAACGCAAGGTGACCGATGGATATAGCAACCCCTGGTTTTCTGCATACGAACGCAAGCGAAAATTTGATAATGTTCGCGGATTTGGAAACCTGAGATTAGACTGGGAAATCGCACCATCGTGGAAGACTATGTTAAGAGCAGCATACAGTAGTACAGACAATAAAGAAGAAATACTCAAACCTTGGTCATTCGACGGGTTTAGCGGAGCAAGTAGACCTAAAGGCTCTTACCATATCAGCAACAAGCAGGAGCGCGAGTCGAATGTGGATTTTTTAACGTCTTATGACAAAAAGGTCGGCGACTTCACCTTTGCGCCTGCTATCGGAGCAAACATCATGTATCAAGATCGTTCGGCTCTTGCCGCAGGTGGAAATGATTTGGCTTTACCGGGCTTGTATACGTTGGCGAATGTGATGCGTGGAGGTCTGGAATACGAAAGTGGTAGATATGAAAAAAGGGTCTATAGTGTCTATGGGATGGCATCGTTGGGGTATAAGAACAGTGTATTTGTGGATCTGACTGCTCGTAATGATTGGTCAAGTACCTTGCCAAAGGAAAATAGGTCATACTTTTATCCTTCGATTTCAACCAGCGTGCTTCTCTCCGAGATGGTAGATGTGCCAGAATGGGTATCCATGCTCAAACTGCGCGGAGGATGGGCAAAAGTGGGAAAAGATACGGATCCGTACTTAATCCAACCTACGCTTACACAGGGCTACTGGGGCGATGCATATAGCTATTCTTTACCGTCAAGCATGCCCAACAGTTCCTTGAAGCCTGAAATTGCGACCTCGTATGAGCTCGGAACGGATCTCTCCTTTTTCAAGGGTAGGGTAGGCTTGGACGCGACGTATTACAAAGCGCAAAACAAAAATCAAATCCTTAATGTTGGCATTTCGCCGATGACGGGCTACACCAGTACGACTATCAATGCCGGGAATGTTGAAAACAGCGGGATAGAATTGGGGCTCTTGCTGGTGCCGGTCAAGAAAAAGGAGCTGGAGTGGAATATGCGGATGAATTTTACCAAAGAACGCAGTCGCTTGGTGGAGTTGGTTGATGGTATTGATCGCGTATCATTCGGCGGTGGCAGTGGTCAATATGCGTTTACCGATGTGGGGGGCGTTATCGGCGACCTGTATTCCTTTGATGTGATGAAAGTGGAGGAGGGGGAATACAAGGGGTGGAATCTCTTGGATGCCAATGGCCGTTGGAAGATACAGGAGGATCTGAGCAAGCTCCCCAAAGTGGGCCGCTTCACCAATGATTTTGCCATAGGCTTGACGACGATGTTTACGTATAAAAAATTAAGCCTTTCAGCGAGTTTCGACTGGCGTCAGGGCGGACAGTTCTTTTCTGAATCGATGAAAAGGCTTGCACGGGATGGTAAGGTCGAAGACTGGAAGAATGGATATAGTTCTAGCACGTTTGCAGGGGTATTAGGAGCCAATTCATTCAATGGCGACCGAGACCAATTGGCCAATGAAATCAAGAATAATGCAGATTACCGTGACCACAATGTCTGGATAGGGGGGCGAAATGGCGAGCTCGGCGGCTTTCCGTTCAACGGTGGAGAGAATGGTGCTTTCTTTCCTGGTGTGATTGACAATGGAAATGGCACATACACAGAGAACTTCGGTGCTGAAGGAACGAAAATGTTTGATGCCTACCGGTTTATCGAATCCAGCGGAAGTTTTTGGCGAACAGGATACGCCTTTATGTATGATGCTTCCTTCGTCAAAATGAGGGATATTACGCTTACCTATCAGTTGCCGGATCGCCTCGCCCATTCGATGGCTTCCCAAAAAATTAGCCTTTCCCTGTATGCAAAAAATGTTATCCTGTGGACTAAGGCGGGGATCAACATCGATCCGGAGTCTGCATATAATGAAGGGCAACAGGGCTTTGAAAAGTGGAATACTGCACCATGGACTATCCCTGTCGGGTTTAATCTTAATATTACATTTTAATGAAAGATATCTTGAAAACGATGAACAGTTCTATAAAAAAATGGGTGATGGTGATGTTGGTAACGATACTAGCTTCATGCAGCAGATCCCTCGACGATATAAATATCAACCCTAATTCGCTACCCGACAAAGAGACTGATATCCAGTACGTATTAACTGGGATTTTGACCACATCTGCTCAAATCACTGTTGATTTGATCTATAAGCAAGGAGAACTTTCCTCCGCTACGCAGTATTTGCAGCGTGATTTTACCAGCTATGCACACAATACCTATGAATGGGGCTCTATACCATTTGCGAAGTACTATGAACCGATCAAGGATAGCGAATACATTTATGGTCGGGCAGAAGAAGAAAAAACGGGGGATGAAAGATCGTTTTATCAAGCTGCTGCACTGATCATGAAGTCTTATTGGTACGGATTTATGACTTCTGCATACGGCGATATTCCTTATTCCAAAGCTATGCAGGCAGAAAAGGGTGGAGACGAGTTTTTCAAGCCGGTATATGATGCGCAAGAAGATATATTCGCGGGGTTGATAGCTGATCTAGACCGTGCAAATAACTTGTTGAAAGATGTTGGCATAGTGCAAACGGCGGCTCAGGCTGATGTGTTATTTAAAGGTGATGGACAGCGATGGCGGAAGTTTGCTAATTCGCTACGCTTGCGGTATTACATGCGCTTGTCGGAGAAGTCTTCCTCAAAAATCAACGCACGTGCGGATTTTGCTGCTATGATCGCCAATTCTTCCGAACATCCGCTAATGAATACGATACAAGATAACGCCGCGGTACAGTTTATTGGTACAGATGCTATCAACAGTTGGCCTGGTGGTCCGATCAACTACCGACTACGTTCGGAATTCTACCGTAGAAAGCCGTCGGCTACGATCGTCAGTACCTTAGTGGCATTACAAGATCCGCGCTTGACCAAGTGGATCCGCCCCGTCGATGTGCAAATTAAGCAGGGCGCCGCAAGTGATGTGGTATTAGAACAAGGTATTGTGACCCGCTACACAGATATCAATATCGTTGATCGGAACAACGATAGCAATCTGGAAAACGATATCAATACGGCTTTATTTGTAGGTTTGGGTGTTGCGTTGACAAGCCCCAACGATTACAACATGGGTAATACGGTGAGTACTCTCCGTGACAAGATACAATCCGCGAACAATAGCATCTATCTGGGAGAGGCATCTAATCCGCATCTTTCTTATCTTTCCGAAATTTATACGCAAGATGCGCACCCGCTCAATCCAGCCTTGTTTATGAGTAGTGCGGAGGTGTATTTGATCTTGGCTGAGGCCGCGCAACGCGGATGGATTGGAGGCGATGCATGGTCATATTTTGAAACGGGTGTACTTCGTTCGTTAGAACAATATGCAATTGCGGATGGAGATAATGCTGCAGTGTATGATGTGCAGGGTAACAGATTAGTTCCTTTTGACAGAGCGGCATTCGTGACAAACATAAAACAGGAATATCAACAGGCAGCCAACAAATTGAAACCTATAATGACTCAAAAATGGATCGCCTTGTGGATGACCGGTGAATCTTGGTTCGATTGGCGCAGAACAGGATTTCCGGATCTGAATGAACAGGTTGTCTCTGGATCGAATAGCAAAAATGTACCGCTGCGTTTTTGGTACGAAGATGCCTTCAATGAAAAGGAGATGCTAAGTGCAGTGGAAAAGCTTAGTCCAAAAGTAAATAATCACTGGTCAAAGATGTGGCTTTTGCAATAGGTATATTGCTACCGTAGTACCGATATGATGAGGTCATAGTAGGTGTTGCCTCGAATTTTCTAGTACATTTAACTCGTTAAATTATGAGTATAGATGTTGGATTATTCGAGGCAATCTTTTATCGTGTAGGCAAACATAAGCTCATTCCGTTCGGTTTGTGAATGCAAAGCATTTTAGCTAGATTTGATATGAAATGTGTAAATTAACCGCTGTAGGAATTTTGACGCATTCGTATCAACAACCATGAGGTATTTTCTCTTTTTTATATTGCTTTTTTCGTTCGGTATTATCGGGGCGCAAGTTCAAAAGAGAATTGTTCTCATTGGTGATGCGGGAGAAATTAACGAAACGCAGAAGGCTTTAATACAACATGCTGCTTCGCAAGTAGTGGAAAAGAATACACTGGTGCTTTACTTGGGGGATAATATTTATCCGGATGGGATGCCTTTGACGGATGTAAAGGGCATCAACGAAGCCAAAGGTATTTTAGAATCTCAATATGTACCGATGCTTAAAAAGGGGGCACAGGTATATTTTTTACCCGGAAATCACGATTGGAATTATAAAAAAAGAGACGGTTTGGAGCGGGTACGTGCCCAGGCTGACTTTATCCTTGCACAACAGGATACTAACCTTCATTTTCTGCCCGCCAAGGGTTGTCCGGATCCGGTCGCGATAGAGGTTTCGACTAATTCGGTGCTGCTGCTCTATGATAGCGAATGGTTTTTATATCCCTTCCGTAAGCAGAACGGGGATTGCTTATGTAAAACGGAAACGCAGGTATTTGAACGATTAGATGAACTCCTGTATGTATATCGGGATAAGTTAATTGTATTGGCAAGCCATCATCCGATGTATTCGTATGGGGCTCATGGCGGACATTTCACGTGGAGAGATCATATTTTTCCACTAACGAACCTTAGAAGAAATTTGTATGTGCCCTTACCGCTCGTCGGATCGCTGTACCCGTTGCTGCGGAATACAGTTTTTTTAAACGCAGAGGACAAACCTCATCCCAGATACAGCTCATTGGTCGATAATATCAATAAATTGGCAGCTAACCATCCAAACCTGATCTATATTGCGGGGCACGACCATGGATTGCAGTATATTAAAAAAGATAAGATGACGCAGATTGTAAGTGGTGGAGCCTCGAAGACCGCAGCAATTGCGAATGGTAAGGGTTTGCAGTTTAAGTATTCTTTGGGTGGATATGCGGTGCTCGATGTGATGCAGGATGGCACGTCTCATATTCTGTTCTATGCATATAAAGACGATGCTGTAGACCTGGCGTACGAAGATCATATTCCTTTTATACAGATCGTAAAAAGCAATCACAACGAGGCTGGTCATGTTTACGACAATCGCAACTATCTACTAGATTTTGATCAGAATGTTGTTAATTTGCTCTATGTAAATAAACACTTTTAACCCCCTTGCTAATGGATCACGAGATATTACTTAAAAAAGCAGAGGAATATGTAAAGACATACCTTCAACAGGATAATAGTTGCTACTGTTTTCATGATGATGGACACACGGAATCTGTGGTAGAGGCTGCGAAGGAGATAGGTTTACATTATAACCTGTCGGCTGAAGAATTGTTTATTGTATTGACGGCCGCTTTTTTTCATGATACCGGCTATTTAAATGGCGGTGCAGAAAATCACGAACAGCGCAGTGCAAAGTTGGCAGGCGATTTCCTCAAAGAGAAGGGAGTAAACGTTACAATTGTAGCCGAAATCCAGGCCTGTATCTTGGCGACAAAAATTCCACAGACCCCGCAGAATCTGTTACAGCAGATAGTTTGTGATGCCGATTTATTTCATCTTGGATCTGAAGATTTCATCTCTCGGGACAAGCTTTTGCGGCAAGAGGTCGAAACGGTCCTAGGAAAAGAATTTGATAAACGATTATGGCGAAAAGGGACGATCACTTTTTTAAAGAACCACAACTATCATACGACATATGCACAGCAAAAACTAAATCCAGGCAAGGAAAAAAACATTAAGGATTTGGAGACCAAAGAAATAGATGAAAAGGGAATGAAATCCAAGAAAAAAAATGATAAAGGCAATATGCCGGATAGAGGTATTGAAACCATGTTTCGGATTACGGCGACCAACAACCAACGCCTAAGCGATATGGCGGATAATAAGGCTAATATTCTCATTACGGTCAACTCTATTATCCTTTCGGTCGTCATTGCCTTACTACTGCGTAAGCTGGATAACAATGCATACCTGATTGCGCCCACGTTGATCCTCTTACTGGTGTCGCTGGTCACTATGGTTGTGGCTATCTTAGCCACCCGGCCGAAAATATCTGCGGGATATTTTACGAAACAGGAGGTGGAGAGCAAACAGGCTAATTTGTTGTTCTTTGGTAATTTTCATAAAATGGACCTTAAAGATTATCAGGATGGTATGTTGAAAGCTATGGGCGACCGGGAGTATCTATATGGTATGTTGATTAAGGATGTGTATTCGCAAGGGGTGGTTTTGGGGCGTAAATATCGCCTGCTACGCCATGCGTACAACATATTTATGTATGGAATCATTGTTTCTGTACTGGTTTTCACGTTTGCTGTATATACGTTGTGATATGAGAAGAATAAATGCCAGTAACGTTTGTTCATTAGCGATGTTTGCCGTATTACTTGGTATAACGCTCCTCGCCTGCTCACAACAGAAGGAGCCTGGCTACCGCACCTCTAATTATGATTTTGGTAAACCGCAACAAGTAATCCAACTCGATGGAAGATTAGCGGAAATATCTGGTATCACGTTTAGCGATGATAATTACAACCTGCTACTTGCGCAGGAAGATGAAACGGGAACCTTGTACACCATAACACGAGATGGCGATGAGGTGCGTCCGTACGAATTTGGTGCAGATGCTGATTATGAAGATATCGCCAGAGTAGGCGATGAGGTTTTCATACTGAGGAGTGACGGAAATATCGTTAGGTTTAATCGATCTGGAATCGAATCGGGCAATTTAACTTCCGTGAAAGCGACCAAAAAATTATTGCCCAAGGGAGAATACGAAGGGCTAGCTTACAGCGCACTCACTCAGAAACTTTATATACTCTGTAAATCATGCGCAGTAGATAATAAGAAGGAAACACTGACAATCTATTCGTTGGATGCGAGTAATGATAAACTAGATGTAGACGATACCCTTACTGTCGACCTAAAAAAGCTATATGCATTGGTCGGAAAGAAGAGAACTTGGCGCCCTGCGGCATTAGCACAGCATCCGGTGACCAAGGACTGGTATATTCTTTCTTCGGTGAATATGGGAATTGTAATAACAGATTCTGAATTTAAAGTAAAATCTGCTGTTGCATTAGATGGTAAGTTATATAAGCAACCGGAAGGAATGGCTTTCGATGCGGAAGCTAACTTATGGATCAGCAATGAAGCAGGAACCAAGGCTGGGACAGCGACAATATTAAAAATAAATTATATAGAAGGCGACGCTAACTGATAACAGATGAAAATAGATCGTATTAAATTAACGGATATCAATTCGGTTTATCCACATCGAATAGCAACGTCGCTGTCGTTGGTTCCTCTGACGGCCGTATTCCGGCGGATGATTGAATCTTCTCAAGAACAGGAAAATGTTTTACCACGCCTTGTGCTGGACCAATTTGAAACGCATCTTGCAAAATATGGAGATCTTAGATCGGAAAGTCTAGAGCAATGCCAATCCATTTTTGATTTATTATTTAGTTTTCACAAAGGACACAGAGATAAGTCGTTGTGTTGGGGGATACTCGATCCCGGAGTTACACTTACGTTATGCGGGACGGAGGATTTCTTTAGCATATTGTCGGGAATGATGAAACAAGAGCAGTTTTTGGAATTTCAGGAGTGGAGGATACGCTCATTGTACGCGCTCATTTTAGAACGTTTTTATGACTATCCTACCAATATGGAACAGTCTTTCGTGTACATGGAGCCGGAGACCTCGGAAACTTTTCGAAATCATTATTCGTGGACAATTGATTTCACCTATGTACATGTTAGGTTAATTTCCGACAGCCTCCCTACACTTAATTACCAGGAGATAACAAAACAGAAGGAAATCAAGAATAGTAAGCTGGATGCATTACAGTCTTTTCTTCCGTTATCTCATTTTCAGTTTGACGGATTTACCATTCTCAACGCAGAAGATGTGAGTGAACGTGTGGAAATTGAGCGGATAAAAGAATTTAAGTTCAATGTGAGTTCGACAGGCAGTAAGCAGGTTTATCTCGAGCTTCTGCATACCATACAGTCCGTTTTTCGGAGTAAAGACGTAAAGTTTAGTTTGATTCCGGTATTTGGGCAAAAGAATTTGCAAACGCTGATGCTGGATGAAATCGCTGAACATTCCGTATTCTTCAACATTGAGAAGTATGTCTGTGCAGATAGGTTCCAAGCGTATAAAGAGTCCCCAAAAATCATTCTTTACCAGGTGCTGGGTATGCTAAGTAATTCTGATGCAGATTTTGCGGCGCTTATGCAGGGAAAAGGTGTTGGGTCTTATGTCTGCTTTCCATTGTTTTACAAAAATAACTTAACAGGTATTTTTGAGGTATATACGGAAAAGAGCACGCAACTTGACGAGCGGGTTCTGGTCAAGCTGAGAAACATTTCGGATATGCTGGCACAGCTCATGTATGAAGTTTCGCTGGAATTTAATAACAGAATCAATAGCGTTATTATTGATAAATTTACCGTGATACAACCTGCGGTGGAATGGAAGTTTAAGGAGGCTGCGGTAAAATATATACAAGAGCAAGATATTTTGGAATTGGATAATGTTCAAATTGCGGATATTGTGCTAGATAACGTGATACCGTTGTATGGAGCGATTGATATCCGGAACTCTACTGTTGCGCGTAACGATGCGATTGTAAAGGATATGGAGGTGTATCTGGATGCTTTGGATGTCTTGATAGCCGCGTTGACGGCAGATCTGTCGTTCATGAAAAATGAGGAAATACAGCATGCTACAGCCTATTGGCGTGAGAAGTTAGCCTCAGGTTACCTGGAACAGGTATTTGTACGTCTGATGGACTTCTGTAATAAGGATGTGCCGCGGTTCCTCGAGTTTTTTAGAACGACCTGTATAAAAAGTGAGCCGCACGTCCAGCGGTTTGAACAAATAGTGGATAGACAACAGGGAGTGGCCTATCTTCATCGAAGGAAATTGGAAGATTCGATTCAAAACTTGAATCGAGTTATCAGCGGCGAACTGGATATTTTGCATGATACCATCAACGAAAGGGTGGCTTGTTACTTCGATAAATTCCGGACCGACGGCATCGAATTTGATGTTTATTTGGGTAAAAGTATATCGCCTGCACGTACTTTTAGACCGGATGATATAAAGGCAGCCCGGTATGAACAGTTGAAATCCATGATTGTAATCGCACGCAAAACGCATGCACTGAAAGAGGATCTGCCCTATGCATTGGATACAACTTATCTGATATATGTCAATTCTTCCGAAATCGACGTTGGTTTCCGATCGGATGAAAGACGCTTTGATGTGGAGGGATCGTATAATATCCGCTATCAGGTTATTAAAAAGAGAATAGATAAGATTACAATTAAAGGAAGCTATGAGCGGCTAACACAACCTTATCAGATTGCAATTGTGTATTTAAGCGAGGAGACTTATGAAGAGTATATGGATTTTGTGCGCATTTTGCGCAATGAGGGAATCATTACCTCACCAATAGAGTCGTTGGATCTGGAAGATGTGCAGGGCATCAGCGGACTTAAGGCAATTCGATTTAACACTTTGGCGTAGGGTGTAGCTTATTTATTTGACCCCGTCAATCAGCATTTTCATCGTATTGATTATTCGGTCTCTATCGGATGTCTTATGCATGTCGATCCCACAGAATTCGTCACCCTTTTCCGCAGAACGGAGAGAAAGATAGTTAAATCCACCAACGAGCAACGCCAGCAACGGACGGACATCTGCAGGTAAATCCTGTTGTTTGATAAATTTGTCGATCATCTGGTTTTCGAGCTCTTCCCGCTTGCTCGCAACACCTTTTAGTGTTTCGTTCAGATTGTTTAGTTCCCATATTAGTAGCTGTTTTTGCAAATTGTCTTCATAGATAGCGGTAAAATAATCAATCAAAACTTCGCTAGTCAGCTCCTCGGGAATCTCCTTTTTTGGCTGCCAAAAATCTCGTGATAGAATGAATTTGGTATGTAAGCCTTTCAAATCCCCAAAATGGAAATATATTAGTTTTTTGTCGACATCTGAAGCCTCGCAGATTGGCATAACCTTTAATTCCGTAAATCCCTTTTCAGTAAGTACTTTTTCCACTGCTTGCAGTAGTTTTGATTTAGTAACAAGAGATTTCTTTGTTTTTTTATTTTCTTTCATGTAAATATTTCTTCTTGCTAATCCACTATTAAAAGCCCACAATACCCACGAAGCGATACTCGTTCCATGGTTAGATCAATTGGTGTACGCACTATGAAATAGAATTGCAGCATCTAAGGTAGCTTTTTTTTCTTAAAAAGCAATTAAGAAAAGAAAAGCGATCAATAGAAAGATGCAAAAAGTTTAGCTGTCTTGTCGTATGAAATAGGTTAGGGTGCGCCATAAATTGAGAAGATAAGCTTGCTTTTTGAGACAAATTACATTTGGCGCAGGAAGACAAGTGATGCGAAATAGTGATGATATTGGTCAGAGATTAAAGGATAATTTATTGAATGGCGAGTGGAGCGAATGGCGCGTGCATTCCCATATGATGGCAGAGGCAATACCAAAACAGGAAAATAAGGTTTGGTTGGATGTCCAAAAGAAAGATAAATAGGGGATCCCACTTTTGCATATCGCTGTTGAATAAGTGGAACCAGATGCATCTATGTAAAAATGTCTATGTGACTGATGGCGCCTGTATGACACCCGACCCTCACCTACATGGCACTGACAGCACGTGCGGTCGACCACACCGTGAAAGAACTGAAAGCAATGAATATTTAGGATGCTCCGTTTTGTCGAAACTATTTTCTAATTTAGATTCTGTTTACGGATACGTAGAATAGGAGATGTAGCAACGATGAATAAAGATCTGATATTAAGGGAAAAATTAGCAATACAGCGTACCCATCTGGCAAACCAGACGACTTTTTTGGCATTTTTACGTACGGCCATGTACTTTTTTGTGGCAGGTCTTTCTATAGATAGTTTCTTTTCGTTCAGTGAATCACATCTCATTATGTGGATATTCTTCGTGATTTCTGCCGGCCTCATTGCTTTCGGGATCTTTAATTTTTTGATCAACAGAAAAAGTATAGTGGAAAGTGAAGAACACATTGGCGATTACCAAACAGAGTACCTGAAGAAATCCTAGTAATTATTTTTTTGTACCTTTGTGTCAATGAGAAAAAAAAGAATATACAGTATTTCGTATTGCTTGTTTTATCGAATTAGAAAAGAATCCCTAACAAATACTCCGAAAATCCCTCCCTCAGGATTTTAAATTCCACGGTTTCGTTCACGAGATACATCTACTCTAAAGTGCAACTGTTTGCGCTTTAATGGATTTCCTTTTTATATAGGGAGCACGTTTTATTAAGTAATGTATTTCTGTGAGCCATCAATAGGCTTATCTGTATCTAGGCGGGTAGGCCCCATCTGCATTATTCAACAACATATTAAAATCCGTTAAACATGGAAGAAAACAGACCTATAAAAATAAAGGTCGACGATCTGGTGTTAATCTTTGGCAAGAACAAAGAAAATGCCCTTAAAATGCTTAAAGAAGGCGCTACCAAAAAGGAAATTCTATCTAAAGCACAATGTACTGTTGGCGTAAACCGTGCAAACTTTGAAATTTACGAAGGTGAGTTCTTCGTTATCATGGGACTTTCGGGGAGCGGAAAATCGACTTTGCTTCGCTGTTTAAACCGATTGATAGAACCTACGGCTGGAGATGTCTACGTCAATGGGGAAAATATCACACGTAAAAACCATAAGGAGCTACTTGATGTACGTCGTACGGAAATGAGCATGGTGTTTCAGAAATTTGGCTTGTTACCACATCGTACGATCGTAGAAAATGTAGCCTTCGGTTTAGAACTTCGTGGCGAAGATAAGCAAAGCCGGGAGAAGAAAGCGTTGGAAGCGATAGAGACAGTCGGACTTCAGGGCTTCGAGCGGCAGAACCCGGCTCAGCTTTCTGGGGGGATGCAGCAACGTGTTGGCTTGGCGCGTGCCCTTACCAATGACCCCGAAGTATTGCTGATGGATGAAGCTTTCTCCGCCCTAGATCCCCTGATCAAAACCGAGATGCAAGATGAGCTACTTGGCCTGCAAAGTAAACTTAGAAAAACCGTGGTATTTGTCACACATGATTTGGATGAAGCCATTAAGCTGGGCGATCGAATCGTGATTATGAAGGATGGTATTATCGAACAAATCGGTACCGCAGAAGAGATCCTGACTAATCCCGCTACACCTTACATAGAAGCTTTTGTAAAAAAGGTAGACCGCAAAACGATTATCACGGCGGGTTCTCTGATGCATGAAAAGCCGACGGTCGTTCGCTTCGGTAAGGATGGCCCTGAAGGTACCTTACGCAAAATGCGCGCAACTGGCCTGGATGTGCTGCCCGTAGTCGACGACCAACAGGGATTCCTAGGTTTTGTATGGGTTAATGACGCACTTCAATGTGCCAAAGCGGAAGAGAAGAACGTACAGCGTATAATCTTAACGGAGGTACCCGCAGTGACGACAGAGGTAACGGTGGAAGAAATGTTGCCACTTATTAGTGCGACCCGGTCGCCTATCGCGGTAATCGACAAAGAGTCGAGAAAGTTGTTGGGTATCGTGTCACAAAATGCGGTGGTTATTGAGGCTACTCGCTTTAATGAGCAGGACATCACTAAATTAAAAGAAAACGCGAACAACAGTTAACTATGGAAAAAACAATAGATATAGGACAATATGTAGCAGTAGCCGTTAAATGGCTAATGAATAACCTAAGACCACTATTTGACTTCATCAAAAGTACGGGAAATGCCGGTATTGAAAGTATCGAATGGGTATTAGTGGGTGTTCCTTTTTATATTACCATCGCCTTGTTCACTGCAGCAGCCTGGAAATATGCAGGATCTCGTGTTGCGGTATTTACGCTTTTCGGATTAGCGCTAATTTATTTGATGGGGTTCTGGGAAGAAACTATGCAGACATTGGCATTGATCATTTCCTCTACAATTATCGCATTAATTATGGCCGTACCCTTAGGTATATGGTCGGCAAAAAATCAAACTGCACAACGTATCATCCGGCCCTTGCTCGATCTCATGCAGACCATGCCAGCTTTTGTGTACTTGATTCCCGCTGTGCTTTTCTTTAGTATCGGTAAACTGCCTGGTGCCTTCGCAACCATTATATTTGCGATGCCGCCTGCTGTACGTTTAACTGCGCTGGGGATTCAACAGGTTCCAGCTGATATACTGGAGGCGGCACGTTCTTTAGGTGCCACCCAAAAGCAAATACTGTTTAAAGTTGAATTGCCTTTGGCATTGAAGACTATCCTTACCGGGGTAAATCAAACTATCCTGCTTTCTTTGTCGATGGTGGTTATAGCAGGTATGATTGCTGCAGGTGGTCTTGGTGAAAAAGTACTGGAGGGAATTAACAATTTAGATATTGGATTGGGGTTTGAAAGCGGTTTATCCGTGGTAATCTTAGCCATCGTGCTAGATCGGATTACGCAGGCATTTGGTAATAAGATAAGTAAATGAAACAGGTGATATATAGAATACTTTTTTTAGGAATACTATGCAGTATAGTATCCAGCTGTAGCGAGCGTTTAACAAAGCGGATCAGCATGGGGATGGTAGAGGGTTGGGCCGAAGGTAATGCCATGACTTTAGTAAGTAAAGAGTTCCTTACACAAAAAGGTTATCATATCGTTACGCATAAAGCGGCGCCCAATCTTTTATTGGCCTCGATGGATAATGGCGATACCGACGTGTTTATGAATGTATGGTTGCCAACGACGCATGGGCAGAAGGTTGCTCCTTTTAGCCATATTTTCAGTGCTGGGATTAATTACGAAGGCGCAAAGCTCGGGCTTGTAGTGCCGAAATATGTGGATATCAACTCGATCGAGGAGCTAAACAATAATATCGATAAATTCGATGGAAATATCATCGGTATTGAACGTGGTTCGGGGATGGCGACCTACACAGATAGTGTGCTGTTTGCATATGACTTAAATTATAAACAGCTGAATTCTTCCATGATCGCCATGGCTTCGGAACTCCAAAAGGCCGTTAATGACAAGAGATGGATTGTGGTTACTGCATGGCAACCGCATTGGTTATTTGGTCGATTTGAACTTAAATTTTTGGACGATCCAAAAAAGATATACGGTGATACAGAGCATATCGAAACGTTTGTTCGGCAGGATTTTGAAACGGAGTTTCCAGAAGTATTCCGCTATTTTCAGCATGCTTTCTTTGAGCAAGAGGTTATGGCTGATCTACTCACTAAAATGGAAGCGAGTAAGAATAAAAAGGAAACGGCCAGAGAATGGGTGGAGGAACATAATGACCTCCTTCAGCGATGGTGGGATGAAGGTTAATACTTTTTGTAAAAAGAGGTGCTCAGCTATGGAGCACCTCTCGTATGGGAAGTTGTTTTTTACTTCTAAATGGTAAACTTCGTCCCTACTTCTTTCCCACTTACAATATCTAGAATGACATTGGGCCTTTTCCCATTGGCTATGTAGGTAGGGATATTCATCTTTGCAGTCTTCTTCGCGATATGCAATTTAGACTTCATTCCACCTCTGCCTTCCGCTTCGCCTTTAGTACTTTCCTGAACAAATTGTTCGACGGGTTCGTCAGCAGTTATCTCTTTAATAAGCTCGCTATTAGGATCTGTTGGATGGCCGTTGAAAAAACCCTCTGCATCGGTAAGGATAATCAGCATATCCGCATTGGTCAATTCGGCGACCAGACTCGCCAATTCGTCATTGTCGGTAAAGGTGGACATTGACAACGATACCGCATCATCTTCGTTCGCAATCGGGATAACACCTTCTCGTAGAAGTCCTTCGTAGCAATTAGTCATGTTTTCGCGGTGCCTACCTGGGTCAAAGTCGCGCTTGGTAGCTAACACCTGCGCACAGCGCATGCCATGGGATTGAAACAGTGTATAATAATGCCGCATCATGCGGGGTTGTCCGATAGCGGAAAATACCTGTCTTCTGACAATTTTATCCTGTGTTTGTAGCTGGTGCCGCATCACCTCCTTTCCTGCGATAACGGAACCCGATGAAACGAGAACGGTAAGGATGTCGTGTTCGTATAATTCCGCAATTTGTTCGACGAGCTTATTCAAAACAGTACCATCAATTCGGTGATCTTTATTGGTGATGACGTTTGTTCCTACTTTGATCACGACTCGTTTAATCTCCTTTTGTTCGTTACGCATGGTTAAACTCCTTACCTAATTCTACCGCACGGTTAAAAGCAGCATAAGCGGCTTCCTTGATCATCTCTTTCACATTGTTATCCTCCATGGAGTCAAGTGCCGCCCGCGTAGTACCTCCTTTAGAAGCAACTTTTGCCATCCAAGCATTTGGATCAAGATCAGACGAACCAAAAAGTTCGACTGCGCCAGCGAAAGTTTGGTACACTAACGTGCGCGCTTCGCGGGCAGAAAATCCCATGTTCTGTGCGGCCTCCAACATGGACTGCATAAAATAAAATATGTAAGCAGGACCACTGCCCGAAATACCCGTTGAGGCATCTATACCCTTTTCGGTTTCTAAATGAATAGATCTTCCCGTTGTGTCCAAGAGTTGTTCAATTGTTGAAAGTTCTAATCGTGAAACTTCATCCGCAGCGGTAAATGAGGTCATGCCTAAACCTACCTGAGCCGGTAAATTGGGCATTGCTCTAACGACTTTAGCTACGCCCAAGCCATTCTGTATTACGTTGATCGTAACACCAGCCATAATAGAAACAAATACCTGTTCGTTGTTTACCAAAGATTTCATTTCTGTCATTAATCCTTGTGCATGATTCGGTTTAACAGCTATTAAAACCACATCTGCTTTTGGCAAACAGTCTTTTAAGTCAGCATACGCATCTAAAAGTGGGTGTCTCTTTAGTTCTGCTACCCGTTCTTCTGACTTGTCTAGGATCATCAAATCCTTAGCTTTTAAAAATGTTGATTTTGCAATAGCTTCCGCGTAGGTGAAGCCCATATTCCCCCCTCCAATTACTAGTACTTTCATCGTTCTGTAATTTGTTTATAAGATTTAAATCAACGAAGACGCTCTCCGTTTTTTCACCTAAAACGCCGCAATGATCATGCAAACAAAGTCATAATGCAGAAAAAAATGAAAAATATGAAAGGGATCTTCTACGTGTCACTTATTGGTAGATTAATATATACCCTATCTCGCTGCAAACCTAAAAAATTGACAAATCGGGGCTTTATGGTTAGGTGTTTCAGTTGCGACTGCAAATGTGTCACCTGTACACGAAGGTCGAAAATCTGTCCGAATTTACTGACAGATTTGCACGATGATGGCTGGTTTTTTTAATGTGGTGAATCTCTATATGCGTTTTTTTAAAAATGTAATATATATCACATTTTTCTCCGCTAGGAAAGGTTATTTTTGGTCGATTTTTAACGAGCTCATCACCATGAAATCCATGGTTGTTTTTAACAAAGCGTCGCGTTAGCTTTTTACAGTATTTCTGTAAAGAATACAGAAAATCCTGTTGTCGCGTGAGAAGGAGGCTTATATCAACCTATGGACAAACTTATCAAGTTATACCCCGATGGGGGGAAGGAAATGTTATATTTCTTTCATAAAATTTTTCCTATTCCTAGACTTGCCATGATATATGTGTTGGAAAATACACGTTATGAGAAGGTAAAGAAAGGGAAGTTCATTAGAAGCCCGCTCGATAGTACGGAAATCATCTATTTTATCGTCAAAGGTCTCATGAGAGGGTTTATACGTGAGGATGGGGAGGAAATTACAACTTGGATATCCGAAGAAAATAATATCGTAGGCAGCATACGTAACCTGGGTTTGGATGTGCAGACCGAAGAATATATACAGGCGCTCGAGGATACGCTGTTGATCGCAATCAGCAGATCGTGTTTGGATGAACTGTATGATCGTTTTCCTGAGGTGAATGTGATTGGTAGAAAAGTATTGGAAGTATATTATCGAGATGCGGAGGAACGTGCTTATCTCGGCCGGCTTCCGTCGGCGGAAAAGCGCTATCGACGTTTAGCGCTAACACGTAGAACACTATTTGGTCGTGTAGGGCTTAAATATCTAGCTTCATATCTTGGTATGAAAAAGGAAACTTTGTGCCGTATACGTAAAAAGCTCAAGAATATTTAGCGGGTTAAAATTGTCGTTAAATAAACGGTTGTGTCTAACGATAGGTATATAATTTTCCTCATGATCGAAAATTAATGTGTTTTTTAATAACGAAAACTTCAGAAGTTGGTATATTTAACGAAAAGTACCTCGTTTGCGGAAACTTATACTAGATGAACGTTGGAAAATTGTTTTCTAGATCATAAAATGAGCAAACAATTTAATTTATACAGGCTTTTTGTTAGATAAATAAAATAAATAATTGAATGAAGATAGGAATAACTTTTGGCGTATTTGATCTGCTACATGCCGGTCATATTATGATGCTTGAAGAAGCAAAGCGTAACTGTGATTATTTAATAGTTGGACTGAATACGGATCCATCAGAGGTGTCTCCTGAAAAGAATAAACCTACACAGTCTGTTGTTGAGCGCTATATTCAGCTGGAAGGATGTCGTTATGTGGACGAAATCATTCCTTATGAGACGGAGCAGGATTTGGTGGATATGATTAAGGCGTTGCCCATAAATGTCCGGTTTATTGGCGAAGAATACCGCGACCGGGATTTCACGGGACGCAAATATTGCATTGAAGAAAAGATTGATATCTACTTCAATAAGCGGAGCCATCGCTTTTCGAGCCATGGATTGCGGAGAGTTGTAGCAGAAAAAGAAGCTTCTAACAAGTAACTCCTAATAGCTGATGTCTAAACGCCTAAAATAAAAAAATGATTCTTGAAAATGAGCTGCTAAAAGTAGAAATAGTGCCAGAAGGAGCCGAACTTCGAAGTGTATTTGCTAAGAATTCTGCGCGCGAATATATCTGGCAGCGTGATCCACGCTTCTGGGCAAAAAGTTCACCAATATTATTCCCGATTGTGGGTGGTTTAAAAAATGGAAGGTACCAACATAATGGTCAGGAATATCAACTGCCGAAACATGGTTTTGCGCGCGACAGTACCTTTGGTCTAGTCGTGCAAACTGAAACGGAGCTTAGTTTCGTCTTGCGGGCAGACGAGAAAACGAAAGACATGTACCCATTTGAGTTTGATTTGTTTGTGCATTATATCTTGGAGGAGGATAGATTGTATTGCACTTATGAGGTGTGGAACAACAGTGAAGAAGAGATGGTGTTTTCGATTGGAGGACACCCGGCTCTACAGCTGGATTTTTCGAATCGGAAAAGCTGGGCTGATTACTATTTGGAATTTCCAGATGATAACGCCGTGACACGGTACTATTTAAAGCAAGGCTTGCTGCATACACAACCGGAGTTTTATCCTTTGCAAAATCAACAGTTGCAATTAAGTGGAAGTATGTTTCAGGATGATGCCTGGGTGCTAAAGAATCTCGCGTCTAAGAAAGTAAGACTAGGTAATAGGCAGGAAGATTACGGGGTTGAATTTATCTTCGAAGGATTTCCATATTTGGGACTTTGGTCGGCTCCCGGGTCATCTTTTATCTGCTTAGAACCTTGGTGCGGTGTTAATGATACGGCACAACATCGGGGAGGACTGTTAGAGAAAGAAGGAATTGTTTCCCTTTCACTGGCTGAACGGTGGCAACGGACGTGGTCACTGTCCGTCATGAAGTAGTTTGATTGCGGTTCGGGTTTCTTTGACCGAGCGATTGAAAAAAACACTTTCTGTAAAATATACTATATGAATACGTGGATAGTCTTGCTGATAACGATTGCGTAGAATCCATATTGAAAATTAGGCTGTTGCGCAACTTTTTAGTCGTTATTCAGTATCTTTATGCACCTAGAAGCCACTAACTAAAATACGATGACAGCATTCAAAACATTAGGCCAGTTTATTATTGAAAAGCAAGCGGATTTTCCGTATGCAAAGGGTGAATTTTCTCGTTTATTACGCGATATTGGTATTGCAGCAAAAATTGTAAACCGTGAAGTAAATAAAGCGGGACTTGCTGATATTATTGGCTCGGCAGGGAAGATGAATATACAAGGTGAAGGACAGCAGAAGTTGGACGTGTACGCCGACGAACAGTTCATCGCAGCCCTGCGTAGTGGTGGGGAGTGTTGTGTAGTCGCTTCGGAAGAACACGAAAATCCTATATCCATACAATCGGAAGTCTCTAAAAATGCGAAGTATGTGGTCTGTATTGATCCTTTGGATGGTTCGAGTAATATTGATGTGAATGTTTCAGTAGGAACCGTGTTTTCGATTTATAGACGTACCTCTACGAGCGGAGAAGCTACCTCAGCGGATATCTTGCAAAAGGGTGCTCTACAGGTGGCTGCTGGGTATATTGTCTATGGTTCGTCAACGATGTTGGTGTACACCACTGGCAGAGGTGTTAATGGTTTTACATTGGATCCCAGTATTGGGGAATTCTGTTTGTCGCATCCGGATATCAAGATACCGACTCAAGGACGGATCTATTCCGTCAATGAGGGTAATTACCGTAAGTTTCCGGAAGGGGTGAAAAAATACATTAAGTATTGCGAAGAAGAAGATAACGAGACAGGACGTCCCTATACTGCTCGTTATATTGGATCCTTGGTGGCAGATATCCATCGTAATCTCTTGTTGGGAGGAGTATTTCTATATCCTAATAGCTCTTCGCATACGAATGGTAAACTGCGTTTGATGTATGAAGCAAATCCGGTAGCATTTATCGTGGAGCAGGCCGGGGGGAAAGCTTCAGACGGTGTGCAGCGAATCCTTGATATAACACCCACGGAGCTACACCAGCGTACAGCATTGTACTGTGGCAGCACAGATATGGTCGATAAGATAGAGGAATATCTACAGGAATAAAATTCACTTGTCAAGGATGATAAGTTATCGTTGAATACAGACCTGATAATTTTTATTTTGAAATGACATTGGTTTGACATAACTACTGTAATAAGTGAGGCATATACAGCGTTATAATAACTCATAATTTAGGTTAATAATTGGTTAATTAAAATATCCTGGAGCTCCCCGCTTTAGGATATTTTTTTGCCTTTAATACAGACCGTATTGAGCTTCGTTAGTCCGGACTAATGTTTGTGTATTGATAAGATATTGTTTATGTGTGCGAAAACTATTTCCAATCCCCGCTGTTGTTAATATACACACATTTAAAAAGGGAGTAAATATGAGTGAGTTAACATGGAAAGGTCGTTGGAACGAGCTAAAGGGAAAAGTAAAACAACAATATGCAGACCTCACAGATGATGAATTGTTGTATGCAGAAGGCAAGGAAGATGAATTACTTGGAACTTTGCAAAAAAAGACCGGAAAAACAAAAGATGAAGTTGAAGATTGGTTGAATAAGATGTAAAAATCGATTTTCGACAGGTACCAGTTTCATAATGAAATAGAAGTGCAGGCTATCAGTCTGCACTTTATTGTTACTAGCAAGTCGAAATGGTTTTTTGCTATGGTTTACAGTAAAGAGTTTGCTAAAATCAGTGGCAAAACGCTGTGTCAAATAGCCTTTTTTACCCAGCAATTAAACGTGTTACTAACATTTAATTGTATTTCACTATATTTGTTATACACATTATCCGCCAACAATTTTTTGGCTAACAATAAAATAACCGTATAAAGAAATAATGAAGACACTTTTAAGAGTTTGTATCCTAGTTGTTTGTATCCTATGCGCAGATTGGGCTACTGCTCAGGAAGCTGGACAGCAACCTGACATAGCGCATTTGATTCCGCAAAGAGCTGACCCGTTTATTACGCGAGGTGCTGATGGTACCTATTATTTTATTGCGACCGTCCCGTCATATGATCGTATTGAAATACGTCAATCAAAAACGCTTGATGGACTTAAAGATGCAGAAGCTGTAGTGGTATGGCGGAAGCATCGCGAAGGCATCATGGGGAATCATATATGGGCGCCAGAACTTCATCAGATAGATGGGACATGGTACATCTATTTTGCAGCGGGTTCAGCTGAAGAAAAATGGAAAATTCGGAAATATGTACTATCGAATGCAATGAAAAATCCGACAGAAGGTAGCTGGAAGGAAGAGGGGGAGATGGAAAGTCGTCGTAACGATTTTTCGTTGGATGCGACTACCTTTATGCATAAGGGACAGCGTTATATGATCTGGGTAGATAGGGCCTCTGACTCGGTTGTGAATACCGGCTTATATATCGCAAAAATGATCAGCCCCACCAAGCTGGATGATCGACAAGTCGTAATTAGTCAGCCGGAATATGAATGGGAAATGAGGGGACATAAGGTGAACGAAGGCCCAGCAGTGCTTGTTCGTAATGGAAAGGTGTTTTTAACTTTTTCGGCCAGCGCAACGGACGCCTCCTATTGTATAGGCCTTCTATGGGCCGATGAAGAAGCGGATCTTTTGAATCCGAATTCATGGCATAAGCTTAGCGAGCCTGTCTTCTTTACCAATGAAAAACTTCGTCGTTTTGGCCCCGGTCACAACAGTTTTACCACATCGGAAGACGGTACTAAAGATATTATGGTTTATCACGCCCGGGATTATAAGGATATCGATGGTGAACCACTATATGACCCTAATCGCCATACTCATGTACGAGAGCTGAAATGGACAAAAGAAGGTATGCCTGATTTTGGTCAGGAATATAGCGATAAAGACTTTTCAAGCAGTCCCAACAATTTCTCAAACTACTTGTTTGCTTATTTTTCGAGTAATAGTCCTGATGGTGAGCAGGTGAGGTATGCGGTCAGCAAAGATGGTGTAAACTATCGTGCGCTTAATAATGGTGAGCCGATTTTGGCATCTGATAGCATCGCTTTAAAAAAGGGGATCCGGGATCCGCATATTCTTAGAGGAGAGGATGGCGAAACGTTCTATATGGTGCTAACGGATATGCGGTCAAGCGAAGGGTGGCAGAGCAATGATGGTATCGTTTTGATGAAAAGTAAAGATCTGATCAACTGGGAGCATTCCCGGATTGACTTTCCAAGCCGTTTTCCAAATCTGAAAGGATTTGACCGTGAAAATTTGCATGCCGTTTGGGCGCCACAAACCATCTGGGATGCAAAAAAGAAACAATACATGATCTATTACAGTATCGGACGGCATGACTGGGAATATCCTGTTGGCAATCGGTCACAACCTTATTTTAAAATATTTTATTCGTACGCAAATAAGGATTTTACGGATATAACAGAACCGAAGTTGCTGTTCGATTTTGGATCGGCTGCTATCGATGGAGACATCGTTTACGATAAGAAGAACAAACAGTTTGTGCTTTTTTTTAAAGATGAAGGACTGTCGACGGTTAACAATGGCTTTAAAACGAAAAACGGTATTATGCGCGCTACATCACGTAAGTTGAAAGGTCCTTATAAAACCGAGTACAAGCATCTGCAGAAAACGGATGCTATTGTAGAAGGATCGAGTGTTTTTCCGATAATTGACTCAGATAAGTATATGTTGATGTACGATTGTTACACGGAGGGATACTATCAGTTCTGTATAAGTGATGATTTAACCAATTTTGAATTTGTAAAAAATACAGATACCAAAGGTAATTTTACGCCAAGGCACGGTTCGGTGATACAGATTACGAATGGTGAACTCGACAGATTGGAAAGACTTTTAAAATAGAAAAAAGCCTCGTGGTATTCATGAGGCTTTTACAAGTTCCAGATTTCATACCGGGGAGAGATGAAAAAAGGAGACATTTTTGATGGCGATTACCTTTGAAGTGGATGATATCTCTACCACAAATCTACGTGCCCTACGTTAACTTTTTATTATAGAGCTGTTATTTCACTGTTACTTTTTAATTTTTTATCGCCTCCGCCCCCTATTTCTAGCACCTAACTGTTACATGGTAATATGTTGGATATTTTGGATAATTTCTTTTAGTATTTGAGCTTGTATGCTTCCCATATTTGTTATACCAAATATAAATCGTATGACAATACAGGAGCATCAAGCGTTTTTAGTGTGTAGTGGGGATTTACGCCCCTCGGCAAATATCAGTTGTTGGCCTAGCCAAGAAGCAATGGAACGAAAGTTGACAGAAGCCTTCCAACGACACGGCTGGTCTATTGTACGTGCGCACAAATACAATGCGGAAAAGAAACATGGTTTTATTGATTACCAACATTTTGGTATCGAGGTGTTTAAAGGGATAGATCCTACGGCTCCCTTAGTGATTGCCGAAAGTGTGTGGCAATATAGCCACCATCTATTGGCCGGTTTGTTGACGCACCAAGGGCCTATCTTGTTGGTGGCCAATTGGGACGGTACCTATCCCGGGCTCGTAGGTGCGTTGAATCTAGCGGGTTCAATGACAAAGGCTGGTATCCAATACAGCTTCTTATGGAGCGTGGATTTTGAGGACAATTTTTTTGAAAGCGGACTTAAGGAGTGGATCGACACAAAAACTATCCAACATGATACATCTCATGTTCGTGATTTTGATGCAACCCATCTACAGCGGGATGAACGCGAATTAGTCACCCAATTTGTCGAAGATATCCGAAGAAATAAAGTGATTATGGGCGTCTTCGACGAAGGATGCATGGGGATGTTCAATGCGATTATTCCCGATCACTTAATCCATCAACTCTTTTTCTTTAAGGAACGTCTCAGCCAATCTACGTTATACGCCAAAATGTTGACGGTGGCGGATGCAGAAGCAGAACAGATCCTACAGTGGCTGCTTGGCCAAGGGATGAGATTTTACTGGGGAGAAGACGCGGAACTGTCTCTGACTAGAAGACAGACGTTAGACCAGTGTAAAATGTATATCGCAGCGCTACGTCTATCAGACGAGTTTGGCTGCGATACGATTGGTATACAATATCAACAGGGTCTGAAAGAATTAGCACCCGCCAGTGATTTGGTAGAGGGACTGTTGAACAATACTTTAAGACCTCCTGCATACGATGAAAAGGGGCGTGAACTGTATGCGAATGAAGCCTTGCCACATTTTAACGAAGTAGATGAATGTGCAGGTGTAGACGGCTACCTGACTTACCATTTATGGCGAAGTCTGGGCATGGTGGGTGATAATACGCTCCATGATTTGCGATATGGAGCAAACTTTTTGATCGATGGAAGAGAAGAGTTTGTTTGGGTATTTTTAATCTCCGGGGCTGCGCCGGCCTCACATTTTATCGGTAGCTATGCAGGCGCCGAAAGTCTGCGACAGCCACCTATGTTTTTCAAAAAAGGAGGGGGAACACTTCGGGGAGTGAGCAAACCCGGAAAGATCGTATGGAGTCGTGTATATATTCAGGAGGGCACAATACACTGTGATATGGGTACAGGAAGGGTCGTAGAATTACCGAAGGAAGAGACTGAGCGTAGATGGCGTATTACGACGCCAGAGTGGCCGATTATGCATGCGGTATTGGACGGTGTATCCCGCGATCAAATGATGGCCCAGCATAAGGCTAACCATATACAGGTGGTTTACGTTGACGATACCTACGACATCCTAAAAGCACTGCGCACGAAAGCCGGCGCGATGGCGAGTTTGGGTATGACGGTACATCTGTGCGGGGTATGAAAAATCTACCGGTATTTGATTTAGGAATCATCCTTGTTTACTTGCTTGGAATGGTATTAGTCGGTATCTATTTCTCCCGACGTAACCGCACGACGGAGGAGTTTACCCGGGCAGCTGGAAGGATTCCCGGCTGGGCAATAGGAATATCGATATACGCAACTTTTTTAAGTTCCAATACCTTTCTGGGTGTGCCTGGTAAGGCCTACGGAGGCAACTGGAATGCGTTTGTATTCAGTCTTTCCATGCCGTTAGCAGCATGGTTGGCGACAAAATACTTTGTGCCTTTTTACAGAAGTACAGGGGAGGTGTCTGCTTACACCAATTTGGAAAAGCGGTTTGGCACTTGGGCCCGTACATACGCGGTAGTTTGCTTCCTGCTGACCCAACTGGCACGTATTGGCTCGATTTTTTTCGGTATCTCCCTTACGTTACAGGCATTGACGGGTTACAGTATGGTAATCATCATGATCGTTACCGGAATTTGTATTGTAGTGTACACGGTGCTCGGTGGGATCGAAGCGGTCATCTGGACTGAAGTGGCACAAGGTATTTTGAAAACGGCAGGAACCCTTGTTATTATCTATCTCATCGTAAGGGAAGTGCCGGGTGGCTTTCATGATATCCTTACAAAGGGAGCGGCCGACAATAAATTTAGTTTGGGAACCATGGAATTCGATTTTGTCAGCTCCTCCTTTTGGGTCGTGCTCCTGTATGGGTTTTTCATCAATTTGAATAACTTTGGTATGGATCAAAACTACGTGCAACGTTACCATACGGCCGCAAATTCAAAAGAAGCGAATAAGTCGGTTTGGCTCTGCGTGTGGATCTATGTTCCGGTTTCCTTTTTGTTTTTTGTGATTGGTACATGTCTGTACACATATTATCAGCAGCATCCCGAGCTTTTGGAAACAATCAAGTTGCAAGCGGCTTCGGAGCAGTTGGGATTAGCGCTTAATCGTCCGGAGGTGAGCCAGCTTGCAGCATCCATGAAACCAGCCGACTATGGGGATAAAATAATGCCTCATTTTATGGTATATATGATACCAACCGGACTATTGGGATTGATCGTCTCGGCAATCTTATCAGCCGCCATGAGTACGATCAGTTCAGGCATGAATGCATCGGCAACAGTATTTACCGAAGATATTTATAAGCGGTACTTTAATGACAGCTCTTCCGATAAAAATAGCTTGAAGGTGCTGTATGGCGCAACCGTAGTAGTGGGGCTGATCGGCATGTTATGCGGTATTGCAATGATTGGGATAAAAAGTCTGCTGGATGTATGGTGGACATTGTCTGGGATTTTTGCGGGAGGTATGCTGGGGCTGTTTTTGCTAGGACTAATCAGTAAGAAAGTTAAAAATAATGATGCCTTAATCGGCACTATAGTGGGCATCTGTGTAATTTTATGGATGACCTTTTCGTATTTAATTCCCGAAAAATATGCTTTTTTAAGAAACCCTCTTCATGCCAATATGATTATTGTCGTGGGCACACTGTCTATTTTTTTAGTGGGAAATCTAAGTCGAAAATTAAGAAGAACGTAAACGATATATACACTTTTAGCATATGAAGGTCCAAAACGATAAGAAATTCATTCCTGTAATGCTTATGCCTTTTCAGGAAGATGAGAAAATTGATTACAGCGCACTCGGAGAGCTTGTGGAGTATTATTTAGATGCGGGTGCAGGAGGGTTATTTGCCAACTGCCTCTCGAGTGAGATGTTTAATCTGTCGAAGGAAGAAATGCTCACGTCCGTTTCTTTTATCGTGGAAAAAGTTAGGGGACGTGTTCCAATAGTAGCGACAGGGACGTTTGAGGACACCATAGAAAATCAGGCAAAGTTTGTTAAAGAGATTTATGCGACCGGTGTGGACGCCGTTATTGTCATTACGGGCTTACTTGCCAAGGAACATGATCGTGAAGATACATTTCGTATGAATGTAGAAAAGCTGCTCGAATGGACCGCAGATGTACCATTGGGCTTTTATGAATGTCCTGTGCCCTACAAGCGGATTATGCAACCCGATTTTTTAGGCCAGCTTGCGAAGACCGGACGGGTGAAATACCATAAGGATACTTCATTGGATATGACGAACGTTGAAGCTAAAATAAGAGAGACGGCAGACTGTGCGGATTTTGGTGTGTACGATGCCTACATGGGGCATGCTGTTGATACCTTAAAAGCGGGATCGGCGGGACTTTCTTGTATTCAGGGTAATTATTTTCCGGAAATGATCGTTTGGCTCTGTAATAATTACGACCAAGCACATAGCCAAGATAAGGTTGCACAGGTACAACAGTTCTTAATAGACCATATGAAAGTGATGCATTATGCCTATCCGACATCAGCCAAGTATGTGTTGCACAAACTGGGACATGCTATTCAGGTAAAGAACAGACGTAGAGATATTGAAGAGCTAGACAACCAAACGCAACGAAATTTAGATTCGTTAATGCAAAAATATAATCTATTGAAAGCGCAATTGGGCGGATTTGTAAACGTATGAAAGGGTTAACTGTTTTTTAGTAAATATTAACACTTTGTTAATATTTAAGTAATAGCAACATAATACCGGAGTGGGACATTTGGGGGATGGAGCGAGAGCTAGCTAAATGTATTCTGTTTCTTTCGGTATGCTTGGGATTGGTATTCTGTACGGGCTGTAGCGGTCGAGGTAATTCGATTAAGATGAAAGGCTCAGATACTGAAGTAAACTTAGCTGTTAATCTCGCGGAGCAGTTTGCAACCATCGATCCTGAATTTAATATCGCGATTTCGGGTGGTGGTTCGGGACTCGGAATCACTTCATTGCTCAATGGACAGGCAGATATTGCAAATTCCTCCCGACCGTTATCAAAAGAAGAAACAAAACAATTCAAAGACAAGGGCATTGCCCTTCGTACTATTATCTTTGCCGAGGATGCCACTGCCTTTGTGGTGCATCGGGATCTACCACTGGAGGAAATAGATGTGGCGACTTTGGGGAAAATCCTGAGCGGAGAAATTAAAAATTGGGCAGAAATAACCACTACCGATCTTCCCATCAATATTTACGGACGGCAGAGCAGCTCGGGTACGCATTCATTTGTCAAAAAGAAATTGG
Organism: Sphingobacterium alkalisoli; assembly: GCF_005049105.1. Taxonomy (GTDB): domain Bacteria; phylum Bacteroidota; class Bacteroidia; order Sphingobacteriales; family Sphingobacteriaceae; genus Sphingobacterium; species Sphingobacterium alkalisoli. The sequence goes on along the minus strand of NZ_SUKA01000009.1, from coordinate 62,779 downwards.
ATATAGAATTCTCATCTGCGGCCAAGGAAATGACAGGGAATGCCCAGATTCTGGAAGGCGTGAAAGCCGATAAAACAGGGATAGGCTATGTAGGGGCAGGTTATGTGGCGCATGAACCAACCGCAAACGAAAGTGTTAAGATCTTAAAGATAAAAGAATCGGAAACAGCAGTAGCACAGTCGCCGACAGACCCAGAGGCTATTAATAATCGACTGTATTTTTTTCAACGTCCGCTGTACCAATTTGTGATTGAAAAATCATGGGATAAAGTGAAGCCATTTATCGATTTTGAAAGAAGCCCACTGGGTGAAAAATTGATCGAAGCACACGGCTACTATAACACTCAAGAAGTCATCAGCGATTAAAAACAAACAATAGATGAGATATAAAACCCGGATTTCGTTAGATAAACTATTCAAGATAGTTTTCAAAGCTACAGGTTTGTTGGTTTTGGCCTTGTTGGGTGGTATCTTTTTGATGCTGATTTACAATTCTTTTTCGTTCTTCCTAGATGTAAGGCCGCTGGACTTTATCACCGGTATGGAGTGGAATCCTACCGGCGACACGCCAAGATACGGTATGCTTCCATTGATTCTCAGTACAACATTAGTCACCTTTGGAGCGATGCTGATCGCGATTCCGTTGGGAATTGGTACCGCTGCTTTTATAGCCGAATATGCCAGCCCTCGGTTGAAAAATATCTTAAAACCTGCGATCGAGATGCTTGCTGCTATTCCTTCTGTTGTGATCGGTTTTCTAGGTATTGTCGTATTGAGTCCGCAGATTGCAACTATGGCAGATTTGCCAAATGGACTTAACGCGCTCAATGGTGCTATTCTTTTGGCAATTATGGCACTGCCTACCATTATTACAGTAGCGGAAGATGCAATACATGCCGTACCAAATACCTATAAGGAAGCAAGCTACGGTGTAGGTGCCACCAAGTGGCAGACGTTACGAAAAGTGGTCATTCCTGCCGCATTTCCCGGTATTATAGCCGCCATTATGCTTGGTGTTGGACGGGCTATTGGGGAGACGATGACGGTGCTGATGGCGACGGGTAATGCATCGATGTTTCCGACCGGAATGTTTGATGCAGTGAAGACCATGACAGCAACCATAGCGATAGAAATGGGAGAGGTACCTTACCAAACTACGCATTATTATGCGTTATACGCCATTGCGACAGTTCTGTTTTTCATGACGCTTATAGCGAATATGTTGGGCGAATATTTTATCAATAAGTTCAGAAAATATCATGCGGTATAGAACGCCAAAAATAACAAGTGTAATTGAATGGGGCACTTTATTGTTGAGCACATGCTTGGTCTGCTTCTTTCTACTGGTGGTTCTTTGGGAAATTATTTCCAAAGGAGCCAGTAAGCTTTCCTGGGAATTTGTATTCACTGTGCCGACAGATGGCATGACAAAAGGCGGTATTTTTACACCGGTGGTAGGCACCGTGCTATTGACCATGATCACGGCGCTTTTTTCCATCCCGTTTGGCGTTTCCTGTGCGATTTATCTAAATGAATATGCGGAAAACAACTGGCTTACGCGTACAATAAGAGCTTCCATCCGGAACCTATCCGGTGTACCTTCGATTATTTATGGTTTATTTGGATTAGCTTTATTTGTACAGGCGCTACAGTTCGGGACTTCCCTCATGGCTGCAGGTTTGACATTGGGTTTGTTATCTTTACCCTATATTATCACGACGACCGAAGAAGCATTGGTACGTATTCCTAATAGTATGCGCGAAGCCGCATTGGCCGTGGGTGCTACGAAATTTGAAACCATTAAAGATGTTGTCGTTCCTTCAGCGATGCCCGGTATACTCACAGGCGTGGTGCTTACATTATCCCGCGCAGCTGGTGAAACGGCCCCTATTCTGTTTACAGGCGCGGCATTCTATATCAATAGATCTACAGGGTATCTGAATGACGAGTTTATGGCGCTGCCATACCATTTATATATGTTATCTACACAACATCAATCTATTGAAGAGGTGCGACCAATTGCCTACGGTACGGCCTTGGTATTGGTTATTGTGGTGTTTTTGATGAATTTAACCGCTTTTTACTTCCGCTACAAATACAGGAAAAATGAGAACTAAACTTTCCACTGAATCGCTTAACCTCAGCTTTGGAACCAAGCAGGTTCTAAAAAATATTACTGTTTCTTTCAATGAACACGAAATAGCAGCGCTGATTGGTCCCTCGGGATGTGGTAAAAGCACGCTGTTGAGAACCTTCAATAGGATGCATGATCTTTTTCCTGACGCACATATCGACGGTAGACTGAAGCTTGAAGAACTGGATTTATACGACAAAACGATACCTGTTACTGAAATCAGAAAGCGGATTGGAATGGTATTCCAAAAAGCTAATCCTTTTCCTAAGAGCATCTATGAGAATATTGCTTACGGCCTGCGGATCAATAACCTGCCACATAACAAAGATGTTGTTGAAAAGGCACTGCGCGAAGCATTTCTATGGGAAGAGGTGAAGGATGACTTAAAAATGCCGGCAACAAGATTATCTGGAGGACAGCAGCAACGGCTGTGTATTGCGCGTGCGGTAGCTTTACGTCCAGAGGTTATTCTGATGGACGAACCTTGCTCGGCACTCGATCCGGTAAGTACGTTGAAGATAGAAGAGTTGATAACTCATCTGAAAGAAAAGTATACTATTGTCATCGTTACCCATAATATGCAACAAGCGCAGCGCATTGCAGACAAGACGGTGTTCATGTATTTGGGTGAGATAAAAGAAGAAGGTGCTACGCAGGATATTTTCAATTTCCCAAAAAATGAAGTGACTGCAAATTATATCAAAGGGCAGTTTGGGTAATTTCGGATTTGGCAATTTCTTGAGGTACTGTAGATGTTAAATTAACGCTTTTATTAACCAAATTTATCCACCACTCAAGCCCCGTGGCATGACTCATACTTTTGTCTTGCAAAAAGTACGCAAAAGCGCGTCGATGTACCATGTCGACACGAATGTTCACCATTCCTGCTATTGTCAACCCGCTAAGGCGACATTTTCGAATTCGGTAGTATAGTGCTTTTTTATACTCATTCTTAAATCTTGCTGAATTAAAGCACGACCTAGGTCGATGTAGCGTTAAGAAAGCTATTGGATTTGTGTTAAGAACAAATCTAAGAAGCGACTTTTAAAAAAATCTACTTAATTATAGTCTTTTGGTTTGTTGCTATATTTGCACTATAAGGTTTTCAAAAGCGACGAAGACGATCCCGTGTAATTACAAAAGTAAGATCGAAAGAAAATGATCCTCAGGATGATTTTTTTTAAATTCAGGAGATTTATTTTTGTTTATCGTGTCAATCTTTCTAAGTTTAATCATAAATTGCGTCAAATATGTCGAATTGGATGACTGTATTTGCCTTTTTTTTATTGGATTATTAATTTTTTTAGATTGTTATGATGAATTTTATTGTCAATATTCTTCTTAGGTCTATATTTTATCAAAAGGTGTGTTAATACGGAGATTATTTCATGTCAGCAAAAGATTTTTATCAGGAAGACGAGCTAGCTAACGCGCTAGTAGGGGGCAGTGAAGAGGCTTTTGCCACCATTTACGATCGATATTGGAAAATACTTCTCGGTCTGGCCTACAAACATACGCATGATAAGATGGTAGCAGAGGAGATTGTACAGGAGGTGTTTGTTTCCCTCTGGCGACGTCGTACGGAGGTGAAAATCGATACAATTTCGAGTTACTTAGCTACTGCAGTGAAGTTCGCCACATTTAAACAGATTCAGCGTACCCGTAGACAACAGGAAATCCGCGATGCGGTACTGCCTGTTGATACGAGACAACTAGATGAAGAGTATATCGATGCCCGGTTTCTTCAAGAATTTATAGACGGTCTGGTTGAGAAACTTCCGGAAAAGTGTCAACTGATCTTCCGTCTTAGTCGTGAAGAGCATAAAACGAATAAGGAGATCTCATCTGAATTAAATGTTACCGAGAAAGCCGTAGAAGCTCAGATCACACGTGCCCTAAAAACACTTCGTGTTAATCTGCGTAAAGTAGGATTTAGTCTCTTTTTTTTGCTGCTTTTTTAGTCCCATTTCTAGCGTAGAGCACTTCATATTAAATTCGCTCTACTTCACTAAAGATTCACTAATTTAAGAGTTTTTCTAGAGCTATAATAGTGGGTTTCTAGAGGGTTCATAGATACCTATAAATATTCAATATATATTTTTATAAGTGAGTGCGAAGCGAGTATGTACTTAATTAGAAGTAGAGTTTAATAATTTTTTTTAATCTGATGTAGGGTTGCGCTATCCCTTAGGGTACCTACATTATAACAGCCACAATTTATGAAGAATCATAATCTTGATGTATTAATCGATAAATACCTTCAGGGCATCGCTACCGAAGAGGAACGGGCGTATTTGCACGAATGGTATCGTAGTCAGGATGGTGATATCATTTGGAAGGTGAAGGATGAGCAGGAGGAACAGGCTATACGAGCGCGACTTCGGGAAAATATTTGGAAAGAGGCACAAATCAGCACGGCACCACCAGTTTTGCAGTGGCGCAAATGGGTTACGGTAGCGGCAGCTGTATTGTTGGTAGCGCTTGTAAGTATATGGTGGAGTAGAGAAGCTAATCGAATCGATGACGTTGAAAATTTAATCGCTGCTACACCATTGGAGCAGGTGGAAAATAGATTTATTTTGTTGCCGGATAGCTCACGGGTAATATTGAGACCGGGTAGCCGATTGGAATATCGCACGAATTTTAAAGGAGCAACTCGCGAGGTCGATTTAGTAGGTGAGGCTTATTTTGATATAAATCATAAGGCAGATCAGCCATTTATTATCCATACGGGGAAAGTGAAAACCGTGGTATTGGGTACTGCTTTCACCATCAAAACCGATTCAGAGCAGAACGATGTGCAGGTGACTGTACAGCGGGGCAAAGTACGAGTAGAGCGCGAAACAGACCACATCCAAACTGACTTGGTGGCCGATCAGCAAATACGTATCGAAGCAGAGGTGTCGACGCCGAAAGCAGTACAGGTATCCGCTGAAAGAACCATGGAATGGACCGCTCAGGATGTACGATTTGACAATCAGTCTTTTGGTGAACTTGCAGCTAAACTGGAAAGAAGATATGATTTAAATATCAATTTCAAGAATCAAAATTTAGCCAATTGTCCAGTTAGTGGAAGATTTAATGGCGGAGAGACCATTGATGAGGTCTTGTCGTCGCTATGTGCTACGCGTAATGCTACTTTTAAAATAAGCGATACTGGTTCGGTGGAGATTAATGGAACAGGCTGTCCCAAAATTTCAGAGATTACAAATAGGAATTAACTAACTAGAAGCAATTAACTAAAAAATGAATGAAATGAAAAAAGATTTACAACGAAGTACATAGAATAGGAAAACAAGAAAAACTCCCCCCGCCGTAGGAAGCATAGAGGGAGCTAGGTGATCTAAAATTATTGGTAAACTTTAAAACCTTATACAAATAATGCAAAAATTCTTGTTTTTTGCAAGTGGTGGGACGCACCTTTGTCCCAAGCTGCTTGATCAAAATAAAATTAGATTCTTTATGAAAGTCAATCTATTAAGTGGCTTACTATTGATGCTGTCGATTGGTCTAGCATCTTCTAATACCCATGCGCAAAATATTCATACGAAAAAAATTGAGTTGGGTTTTGGATCGACAAGTTTAAAATCGGCACTGAGCGAAGTTGAAAAACGCTCGGGTATGTCAATTTTTTATCCCACGGAAATCGTAGAGAGATATGAAGTCAACGCTATTGTGTCAACCAAGCGGACTGTCGCTAGGATGCTGAGCGAACTGTTGGATGGTACCAAATTGGGATTCCGTCAGAACGGGAAGAGTATTGTACTGTTTGAAAAAGCAAATCAGCATTTGATAGCTGATCAGCAAGTTAATCGTAGTGGTTTGGTAAAAGACGAGAATGGTCAGCCGCTTGCTGGTGTTTCCGTTTTAATGAAAAACTGGCGTCAGATAATCAAGAATGCAGAGATTCAAAGTAGCACGGCCACGGATGCAAACGGACATTGGTCTATACCCGTACCAAGCGATACGATCACGTTGATTTTTTCTTTGATGGGCTACGGTACCCAGGAAATTAGGGTTGGAAACAGAACCCAGATAGAAGTGACCTTAAAGACTTCAACTAGAGAAATTGAAGGTGTCGTTGTTACCGGTCTATTTGAACGTCCAAAAGAAATGTACACAGGTGCTGCACGCTCTTTTACACAGGAACAATTGCAAAATGTAACCAGTGATAATATATTGACCGCAATAACTGCGCTTGATCCTTCTTTTCAGATGCCTGATAACATCAACTTGGGGTCAAATCCAAACGCTTTGCCTGATGTAACCTTACGAGGTGGAAATAGCTTGATTGATCCAAATATAGCAGGTTCCAATCCATTTAACTATTCGAACGCACCAAATACACCTTTGTTTATTTTGGATGGTTTCGAGGTTTCATTGAGCCGTATCAATGATCTGGATCTAACTCGCGTCAAATCTGTAGATTTGTTAAAGGATGCAACCGCAACCTCAATATACGGTTCGCGTGCAGCTAATGGTGTGGTCATAATCGAAACTATTCGGCCAAAAGCAGGAAAGCTAAACCTGAGCTATACCGGAAATATTACGGTGGAAGCACCAGATTTACGAGGGTACGATGTGCTTAATGCCTCAGAAAAATTAGACCTTGAAAATAGGCTAGGCTTCTATCATGACTCATTCAATTTTAGAGATCAAGAGTTGCAAACGATCTATAATGCACGCTTGGCTGCTGTGAAATCTGGCGTAAATACCGACTGGCTCGCGCAGCCGGTACGTACGGGCATTGGTCAAAAGCATAACGTCTATATTGAAGGTGGTCAGGAAGAAATCCAGTACGGGGTGGGGGTGAATTACTACGACAACGTGGGCGTGATGAAAAATTCAAATCGAAAAACAATGACCGGTAATTCGTATTTGGCCTATCGTTACAAAAACTTCTTGTTTAAAAATGACTTAAGTATAATTACCAATACGGGTAATAATTCAAATTATGGATCATTTAATCAGTATACGCGATTGAATCCCTATTGGGCTCCCTTTGCAGAGGACGGATCCTATAAAGTGTATTTAGAAGAAATTCTGAATGAGGGAGGATCAAGACTGACGAACTTTGACCGTTATGATAATTTGAACGGCTACACAGGCAGACCAGGAAATCCGCTCTATGATGCATCCTTGGGATTGGTTGACCAAAACAAGTACCATACAATTGTCAATAATTTTGCTATGGAATGGAAAGCTTACTCTTGGCTAACTTTTCGCGGTACTTTTGCTTACCTATTTCAGGAAGACGAGTCCGATAAATTTCTGCCATCACAGCATTCTTCCTTTTTCACTACACCAACCTTTGAGCGTGGTAGTTACAATAAGGGATATGGGAAAAATCAACGTTATGAAGGGATCTTCACAACTAACTTAAATAAGTCTTTTGGCAAGAACTTAATTTTTGCAACGTTAGGCCTTAACATGAGTCACGAGGGTAACCATACTGAATCTTTCAAAGTGGTGGGATTTCCAAATGCGAGCTTGAATAACATGACCCAAGGTCTTCAGTTCGCCCAAAATACAAAGCCCGAAGGAATCGAAAGCATTAAACGCCTTTCATCCATGTTTAGTAACTTGAGCTACTCATATGATAACAGGTATCTATTAGATCTATCGTTGCGGGTTGATGGGTCTTCTCAGTTCGGGGCTGACAATAGGTATGCCCCATTCTGGTCCGTCGGGGCGGGTTGGAATGTCCATAATGAGGCGTTTGCAAAAAATATTTTAGCAGTCAACAAGTTACGCCTGCGTTATTCCTTTGGCTTCACAGGATCGCAGAATTTTGAATCGTTTTATGGTGTTACGACTTCGCAATACTTTAATAACAGCGAGTATAGGGGGATTATAGGTACCTATTTATTGGCTTTTGGAAATGAGTCGCTGAAATGGCAAAAAAGCCGAAAGAATAATTTTGGACTTGACCTCGTCATGTTCAATCGTTTTGATTTAGTGGGTAACTATTATATCGAAAAAACAGAAGGTTCAATAGCAAATATCTCTGTTGCGCCCTCTTCAGGCTTTATGGACTATAAGGAAAATATGGGTGATCTATTGCGAAGCGGTTGGGAACTTTACACACGCTTTAACATTATAAACAGCACAGCTAACAGAAACAACTGGTCACTTTTTGTCAATCTATTTTCTACACGAAATAAAATACAAAAGGTTTCAAATCAAATTGCGGCGTTGAATAGGGCTGCAGATGAAACACTTTCGTCCATACCCATCACCAGGTACGCAGAAGGACAATCCACAACAGCGATATGGGCAGTGCCTTCCTTGGGTATTGATCCAGGATCGGGTCGGGAGATTTTTTTAACCCGAAATGGAAAGTTAACCAATACCTATGATCCGTTGGATCAAAAGATCGTAGGTGATACACGTAGTGATGTCGAAGGTACATTTGGATCAAATTTCGAATATAATGGTATCGGAGTCAATGCAACCCTGCGTTTCCGACTGGGGGGACAGGCTTACAACCAAACGCTGGTGGATCGCGTAGAAAACGTTGATGTTGCGCTTTACAATGTGGATCGGCGTGTCGCCGAACAGCGCTGGATGCAACAAGGAGATATCAGCTTTTTCAAAGCCATACGAGATGCGAGCGGAGTTTTGAACCGAGAAAAGACCTATGCAACATCTCGTTTTGTACAAGATAACAACGTACTATCTATTGAGAGTATTTCAATATATTATCGATTATCCGATGAACTAAATAAGAGACTCGGTATACGAAATACCAAGGTTACAGCATACACCAATGATTTGGCCCGTTTTTCCAGTGTTCAACAGGAACGTGGACTGGTTTATCCGTTCAGTAGGTCATTCACATTTCAAATTTCGGCTAGTTTTTAATAGTATTATGAGAATGAAAAAACATATTAAAATATTTCACAGAATTGTCACAGTGGCGGCATTGATAAGTAGCTTGCTGCTGCCTACGTCATGTAGCGAATGGCTTGACGTAAAACCGTCTACACAGACTTCGGAAAGGGAGCAGTTTTCTTCTGAGCAAGGATTCATCAATGCGTTAATTGGCGCCTACCAACGCATGGCGTCTTCTGTAAGTTATGGGAAGGAATTGTCGTATGGAATGATTGATGTATTTGCGCAAGTATATGAAAATAAATCGAGCGAAACTGATGGCTATGGCATCATGGCGAGATATAATTTCTTGGCAGCACCAAACCAAACCTTAATCAGTTCCATATGGCAGCATCAATATAATATTATTGCACAAGCGAATTATATCTTGAAGAATGTAGATGAGCAAAGACATATTTTGCATGAACATAATTATGAGATTATCAAGGGGGAAGCTCTTGCTATAAGAGCATTGGTTCATTTTGATTTGCTCCGTCTGTTTGCACCAGCGTTAGCTGGTCTAGATCAAGTTGATCAGCCAACTATTCCTTATATGACGGATTTTACAATTAGCCCAAAAAAGGCGGCTAGCTTTCAGTCTGTAATTGACGCGATTGTGAGAGATTTAGTTGAAGCGGAAGCGTTGCTTGTTGTTAATCCTGAGATTGATCAGATACAAGATAATGAAGGAAGTATATCATTGGACGTGTTTGGGATGTATAGACAAAATAGGTTAAATTATTGGGCAGTGAAGGGTCTGTTAGCTCGCGTCCATTTATATGGCGGAAATAACGCCCAAGCTTTGAAATATGCTAAGGAGGTTATTGGAAGTGATAAATTTGCATTCGTAAATGCATTAACGTATTCCACAGAGCCGAATTCAACTAAGTCCAATACCATTTTTAGCAATGAACACATCTTTTCTATTTATAAGTCGGATCTAAAAAACTTGTCGGATGACCTTTTTAAGACGGAAGTGGAACGACCTGAATCGCTGGATCTTTTTACCAGTGTAGAAAAGTTAAAGTTATATTATGAGGAAGGTGCCGGGAGCAACTCAGACGATACAAGAGGGATCGGTATAGGTAAAAGATGGAATGAATTTTCTGAAAGTGTAGTGTACAGCACGAAATATTACGTTGGTGTCAACATTAATAATGTAAACCAAAAGCTTGTACCTGTTCTCCGGCTACCTGAAATGTATTACATCGCGACAGAAGCAAGTGGCACTATTGAAGAAGCGTTAGCGTTTCTAAATGTGGTTCGCAATGCCAGGTTGATATCCGTTTTGACAACAGATATTATAACTACAGCCGAACAGTTGGAAAACGAGCTTTTTAAAGAGTACCGAAAGGAGTTTTATGCTGAGGGCCAGCTATGGTATTACTATAAGCGAAAGAATTATTTAAACTTGGAGAACTCGGTTGGTGGTGTCATGAACAACGAGAAATATGTGCTTCCAAAACCAAATGACGAAATAGAGTTCGGACTTAACTGATTAACATGATGAAAATCAAAAACATATTATATACGCTTTTTGTAGTGGCATGCTTCGCAAATTCCTGCGGAAAGGAAGAGCGGTTAATGTATAAAGATAATGATCCGCGTATCTATTTTCCAAAGAATATAGTGACAAATGGTATAGGTTCAATAGACAGCGTGAACCTCTCGTTCGCATTAGATCCGGAAGAGGTACAGACAGACACCATTTCCTTGGCATTCCGTATAATGGGAGCTGCAAAAGCCTATGATCGCCCAATCAAATTGGAACTCACAGAAGCATCGACCGCAAAGATGGGTTATCACTTTATTGCGAAGGACCTCTACATGCCGGCAAACGCCTATGACGTCGAAGTACCAATTATTATTTTTAGGAGGCATGGACTGAAGGATAGCGTGCTCCGAGCCGAATTGCGAATAGCGGAATCCGAGCATTTTAAGCCCGGTTACGACGAGCCAAACACCAGTTCGAGATTGAATCGCTTGTCGTACAACTTTACGATTACAGATATGCTAACTAAACCAGCTATATGGGATGCAAGGTGGGCGAGCCTATTTGGAGCCTATTCTAATACCAAATTGGTTTATCTGACTCAATGGACGGGTTATCGAAATTGGAATACGGCGGTAAATTTTCCGCAAGATCGTAACTTATTGATCCAGCAGGCGAGACTTGGATTATATGAATACGAACAGGCAAATGGCCCGCTAATAGATGAGAATGATAACCGTGTGATTCTACCTTAAATTTTAAAATGATGACGAAAATAATGAACTATAATTTATTCATTGCCTCAGTACTCTGCCTCATCATGAGTGGCTGTTACAAAGATAAAGGGAACTATGTATACGAAGATGTCAATCCGATAACTATAAAAGACGAAGCGGTGACGGAAAAGTTATTTGCGCAGCCAGGGTCGTCCCTACAACTTAATCCCGCGCTGGAGTTAAATGGGAATGAAGATGATCTATCGTTCCAATGGTTTGCCTATTTAAACTCATCCGCAGCATCATATAGCCAGGATAGTACATTGATAGCAACCAGCCGTAGGTTAGATTATATTGTGGATCCAAGTGTATTTACAGTCGGTGAAGATTATAAATTAACCTATAAAGTTACACAAAAAAAAACCGGCGTTTCCTACTTTTACTTTTACCAATTATCGGTTTCGGATAAATATACAGTGGGCTGGATTTTTCTTGAAGATAAAGCTACAAAGGCTGATCTTTCCATGATTTCTAGAAGTGGAGAGGTAATTCATAACATCTATACCGAGACAAATCCAGATTATCCGCTTAAGAACCCAACATCTTTTACCATATCGCATGAGTCGGTAAGTGATCAGGTAGGACGCGATGGTAAACGTTTTTATATTACAACTGAGGACGATGCTATTGAACTCGATGGACTCACAATGACTAAACGTTTTGATTATAACTACCTGTTCTTTGTGCCGCCATCATTAAAAAAGCCCTCTTATATCGGCTGGGCTGGCGGTACTGGAAATCTTGCCGGCATTCTGATAAACGACGGTAAACTCCACGTCAATATGGTGGGTGGATTTCCAGGGGCAAAGAAGTTCGGAGCGCCGTTGTCTTCACCACAAGGCGATTACGATTATGATTTGGCGTCCCAGACGATTTCGGGCACCGAATATACTGATCTCTACCAGATTTTTATGTTTGATAAAAAGCACCGCAGATTTTTTGACGTTAAACCCAATGCATTACGAAGATTTGATGATGCCGTACAAGATCTGGATATTATTGATTTGAATAACGTGAGAATGGATCTGATCAAAATGGATTCATCGCATAATAATGTGATACGTAACGCGGTCATGAAAGGCCTAGATAACGAAACGTATCTACTAACGTTTAAAACGACACGTAAAGGAGAAGAGACAATCACTGAAAGTAAACAGAAACTAAATGCTCCGTATTTATCCGATGCATTAGATCTAACCTGTTCTACCCTCGCCCCTCACATATATTACGCACATGATGGGAAATTGTACCGTTACGAGATAACGTCAGACAACTACACGGTTGGCTACACTTTTCCGGCGACCGAGGTCACAACCAAAATTAAATTCCAAAAACACGGGTACGGTAATGCCCAAGCCCGCCTTATTGCTTGTACTTGGAACGGGTCAGAAGGTAAAGTGTATTATTTCAAGGTAAATCCAAATGGAAGTATTGGTGAACTGGACAAAACCTTTACAGGTTTTGGAAAGATTGTTGATCTTGCTTTCAAATATTAGATGAATATATTATAACACAATAAATTTATAAAGATGAAATTAAAACTAGTAGCGTTGGGCTTTTGTTTATCGACAATGGCGATGGCACAGCAGGATGATCTGAACGACCGTTCCAAAAAATATTACGATATTGTACAATCTGGCACGAAAGAACAAAAGGATGCTTTACACAAAGAACTTCTAGAGACGGCTAAAAAGTCGAAAATTGAAGGTGAACTGGAATTAAGCATCAACTATCTGAACCAGTTAGGATATGAAGAGAGTGCAGACTCTCTACGGAACATTGTAGTTAAGCAGATGCCAAAGAGTAATGTGGCGAAACAACACTACATCACGAATGTGTTCCTTAAACAGGATGGTGCAGCTGCAAAAGAGAAAAGTTATAAGGAGTTGATTAAGAAGTGGCCGATTCCAGAGGGAGATGTAATCAAAGTTGGATACGATTATTTGATTTCCAATGTAGCACATGATTATGCAAAAGAAGGTAATACCGGAAAGGCAATTCAATATCTAGATCAGCTTAATGAGCGTTTTTGGAGGGGTCAGGGGTATGCTCCAGTAACTAGGATATTACTTAACAAAGGCGATACCACAACTGTAATACCATTTCTGAAGGTGGCTATAAAAGATGCGGAATATTACATCAATCTGCCAAAAGAACAACAGGATAATAGAGCCGGGTTTGCGGCAGTGGGTTATCCTGGTTACGTAGCACAACTGGTTAACATATACAATGCCCAAGGTAACTATGAAGAGGCATTAGCGTTGATCGAGGAAGCTATTACCTTGGTTCCCGATCAGGCACCACAATTCAGTGGTGCGTATTACAAAGGTCTTGATGTTGCAGGTCGTAAACTGGAAGCGTTGCAACAGTTGGAAATTCTATATAAACAAGGAACTTTTTCTTATAAAGAGAAAATGAAAAGTCTATATAGTGAACTAAATGGGGTGGAAACTGGCTTTGATGGCTACATCGCACGTCTTGATCAAGATGTGACAAAGGGAGTAAGAGAACATATCGCGAAGAGTGCTCAATACAAGCCCGCTCCGCAATTTGAATTGCTTAACCTGAAGGGTGAGGTAGTATCCCTAGCAAGTTTAAAAGGTAAAGTCGTCGTTCTTGACTTTTGGGCAACTTGGTGCCAACCTTGCATTCGGTCTTTCCCAGGGATGAAAGCTGCGCAAGAATCGTATCAAGCTGATCCCGAAGTTGAATTCCTTTTTATCAATACGTGGGAACGGGATAAGGAATATAAAGCGAATGTTGCTTCTTTTCTAGAGAAGAACGATTATCCTTTCGAAGTACTGTTTGATGATCAAAAAAATGCTGAAACAGGAAAAAACTTAGCAGCTGAAATGGGTGTAAATGGTATCCCTGCGAAATTTATCCTGGATAAAGAAGGAAATATCCGTTATGCCTTGACTGGTTCTTCTCCAAATGTAGATTATATCAAAATAGAGATGAAAGAATTAATTGACTCCGCAAAAAAACCACATAAAGGTTAGTCTTTTATAATATTGTATTTATATTTATCGGCACAGTATCAAAAAACTGTGCCGATTTAATTTTTAACACCCCATGCAAGTTAATGATTCCCTTTGCCGCGTGAAATCCCAACTTATTGTTCGTTGGATCGTACAGATCTTCCTTTTTATTTTATGTTTAGGAAATGCGTGTTATGCTTACTCAATTTCGGATTTCAACGACCCAGTGATAGCTGATTCGATCTTAAAAAAATCATATCCGGCCTGTATCAAGCTACATGGTATCGACTCCTTGACACGTGCACAAAACAGCTCGCAGTTCAGTGCGGTGGTTGTTACCCCAGAAGGTCATATTCTTACCGTTGCCCATGCTACCAAACCCGGTAACTTGTATCGGGTTTTATTTCCCGACGGGAGTGAAGGAACGGCCAGGGCGCTAGGACGGCTGGTGACTGATAAATCCACGAATCTGCCCGATGTTGCGATGATGAAGATGGAAGGGCAAGGACCTTGGCCTTATGCGGAGATGGGCTGTTCTTCATCGCTGGCTGAAGACCAGCTCTGCTTTGGTTGGTCGTATCCGGAGAGCCTCATGCTCAATAAGCCTTTTTTACGCATAGGACAGGTAGTGAAACCGCTGGATCCCTACGGCTTTGTGGTGAGTTCCTGTATCATGGAACCAGGAGATTCTGGTGGGCCGCTGTTTGATGCGCTGGGCCGGGTGGTTGCCTTACATAGTCGTATTAATGGACCAGAAGGATTGAATTTTGAAGTTCCCGTGGATATGTATAGGCAATATTGGTCTGCTTTACAAGTCATGGAGGAACTGGAAGAACATCCGAAAAGCAAAGAAGATCTAGGAATAGATTCGTTGGTAACAAAGCTGCATGCACAATCGACGTTAGCCACAAAGCGGAAAATGATAAAGACAAAATCTTCTCCTGCGGTGATCATGATTAGTAGCTTGCTGCATGACGACACAGTGAGTATCGTAGGAACGGGTTTTGCACTAGGAAAACGTAAGCAGATTATTCTCAGTAAAAGCTCTTCTGTAGGACAGCGCCCTGTAGCGAAATTGGGCAATAAATCTTATACGTTAAAAGTGTTGGCACGGGATAAGAAAAATGACCTGATAGCGCTAGCATTGCCAAAACGTTTATCGGGTGCTATTACGTTAGCTGACATTGTAGAGGCTCCGTTTTCAGATGAGAATCTAGGAGAACCTATAACGTCCGTTCTTCCAGAAGACGGTTTTAAATACGGTATATTGGGGATGTCTCCGCTTAGTCTCCCTGCCCGATTCAGCACTGGCAGTTTAGGAGCTCGCCTACAGGAGATAAATGGGTTGCCTACTGTATTGCAATTGGATAGCCTAGGGCCTGCAGAACGACTCGGCCTCCAAAAGGATGATCAGATTATAACGGTCGATGACAAAGATGTTGCTAGTGCAGAGAAAATCAACCGGGAGCTCGCACACTATTTCCCAGGAGATACGATCCAGGTCTCGTGGATCAGGGAACAGGATACGTTGTCTGGTTCGCTCGTGCTAGTAACGAGAATGATGCGTGAAGGAAATCATCCAGCCAACCATTTTAAAGGAGGAAAATCTGTTCGAAGAGACGGATTCGATCGTGTTTTTGTACATGATTCCCGTATACATGCTTATGAATGTGGTAGCCCGATCCTGAATCAGGAAGGAAAAGTAGTGGGATTGAATATTGCAAGATATAGTCATACGGCATCTTTGGCCATCCCGGCAGATGTACTGTTGGTGTTTTTGAAAAATGAAGAGTTGGAATAATTTAGTATATTGCAGTTGCTAAAACGATTTTAAATATCGAAAAGGCCGTATACGTACCGATAAACTGCAATAAATACTATTTATGATTAACAACATCACAGTCCAATTTCCGGCCATTAAGTTGTATATAAAACACGTTATATCTGCTTTTCTTTTTTGTAACCTATTTTTTACATCCATTGGTATAGCGCAATCCAAGGATCCTGTAGATTATGTCAGTACGCTAGTGGGAACTCTCTCTAAATATGAACTCTCCACGGGTAATACCTATCCCGCTATTGCGATGCCCTGGGGAATGAATTTTTGGACACCTCAGACAGGTAAGATGGGGGATGGTTGGATTTATACCTATACTGCCGATAAAATTAGGGGATTTAAGCAGACACATCAACCCAGTCCTTGGAACAATGACTATGGGCAGTTTGCGATTATGCCCATAACGGGTCATCCTAACGTCGATGAGGAGGATCGGGCAAGTTGGTTTTCGCATAAAGCTGAAATAGCAAAGCCGTATTATTATAGCGTATATCTAGCGGATTACGATGTGACCACGGAGATTACACCGACAGAAAGGGCTGCCTTGTTCCGGTTCACATTTCCCGAAAGCGATAGTGCGTATGTCGTGATTGATGCTTTTGATAAAGGCTCGTACGTTAAGATAATTCCTGCTGAAAATAAGATCATTGGATATACGACTAAAAATAGTGGTGGAGCTCCGGATAACTTTAAAAATTACTTTGTCATCGTTTTTGATAAACCGTTTACCTCACATGCCACGGTGAAGAGCGGGGTAATTCAAACCGGAAAACTGGAAACAAGTGATCAGCATGCCGGAGGTTTGATCGGTTTTCGCACTAAACGGGGTGAACAGGTCGTCGCACGCGTCGCGTCTTCATTTGTTAGCCATGCACAAGCAGAATTGAATCTGAGGGAAGTGGGGGAACGGCCGTTTGATCACATCAAACAAGAGGGGCGTAAAAAATGGAATGAGGTGCTGGGAAGAATAAAAATTGAAGATAACGATATTGATAAAACCCGTACCTTCTATTCCTGCCTATATCGTGCAACATTATTCCCAAGAGACTTCTCAGAGATCGATGCACAAGGCAATAGAATACATTATAGTCCGTACAATGGCAAGGTCTTGCCTGGGTACCTCTTTACCGATACAGGCTTTTGGGATACCTTCCGAAGCTTGTTCCCATTGCTGAATCTGGTATATCCATCGATGAACGAAAAGATGCAAGAAGGACTCGTTAATGCTTATCTGGAAAGTGGTTTTTTACCAGAATGGGCTAGTCCCGGACACCGTGCCTCCATGATTGGAAATAATTCAGCCTCTGTAGTGGCCGATGCCTATTTAAACGGGCTTCGGGGGTATGATGCCGAGGTGCTGTGGGAGGCCGTAAAACATGGTGCTAATCATGTGCATCCGACCAATTCATCTACCGGTAGAGCTGGCTTTGATCTGTACAACGATATGGGGTACATTCCAGCGGATAATGAACTGAGCCAACATGTTGCACGCACACTCGAATATGCATACGCAGATTGGTGTATTTACCGAATGGGACAAGCATTGAAAAAGCCAGCTTCTGAGATTGATGTATTCGCAGAAAGAGCACTCAATTATAAAAATCTCTATGATAAAGATACGCAGCTCATGCGTGCACGAAATAGCGACGGGACATTTGTTTCTCCGTTTTATCCAAGCGATTGGACCAAGGCCTACACCGAAGGAAATGCGTGGCATTGGAGTTTCTGCGTCTTCCACGATCCACAAGGGTTGATCGACCTGATGGGGGGCAACGCCCGTTTCAACGCAATGCTAGATACCGTATTCGCGGTTCCTAGTCACGACGGGATGAAGAGCAGAAGTATGATCCATGAAATGAGGGAAATGCAGGTTATGAATATGGGGCAATATGCACATGGTAACCAGCCGATTCAACACATGCCTTACCTATACAACTATGGGGGGCAACCTTGGAAAACACAATATTGGGTAAGGCGGATTATGGATAAACTGTATTCCGCTGCACCCGATGGGTACTGTGGCGATGAAGACAACGGGCAGACATCCGCCTGGTATGTTTTTTCTTCACTGGGGTTTTATCCCGTCGCTCCCGGATCTGGCGAGTATGTTATTGGCTCGCCGCAATTCAAAAAGGTAACCTTAAAATTGGAGAACGGTAAAACTGTACGGATTTCTTCTTTAGCGGCTAATGATCAACACGTCTATGTGGATGAGATGACGGTGAACGGGAAGCTTTACACGCACAATTACTTGAAATATGCCGATTTGATGAAAGGAGCAGAATTAAGCTTTAAGATGTCACCAAATCCTAACCTTAAAAGAGGTTCAAATCCGCAGGACGCACCTTACTCCTTTACTACGGAAAAAAAAAGAAGATCTAAAAAATAATGATGATGATACGAAAATACCCAATAGGTTTCGCCGTGTTGTTTTTGGTGATGACGATCTTTCTTGCTCCGTGTTTTGCACAGGGACAGCAAGTTTGGAAAATAGCCACGTTCAACGTACGGTATGATAATAAGGGCGATCGAGACAAAGGCAATGGATGGGATCGACGACTGCCCGTCATTTTATCGCTAATTAAATTTCATGGATTTGATGTATTTGGTGCTCAAGAGGTACTGAAAGAACAGTTTGCCGATATGAACCAAGGTCTAGACGCGTACGCATCGGTAGGTGTGGGGCGCGACGATGGTATTGACAAGGGTGAGTACGCCCCAATCTTCTATAAAAAGGAGAAATTTAAACTCCTCGATGCAGGTACCTTTTGGCTTTCTGAAACGCCGGATAAGCCTTCAAAAGGATGGGATGCCTCACTACCTCGTATCTGTACTTGGGCACACCTGGTAGAGATAGGTACAGGACGTAAATCCTGGTTCTTCAATCTGCATATGGATCATGTCGGAATGGTGGCACGGGAAGAGAGTTCCCGTCTTGTAATTGCTAAAATGAGACAAATGGTTGGTGATGATTCTGCTTTTTTGACGGGGGATTTTAACGTAGACCAGAACAATAGCATCTATCGTATTCTTGCTGACTCCGAATTTGTTAGAGATTGTTACGAACATACGAATGAAAGGTATGCATTCAATGGAACGTTTAATGCATTTGACAGTCATCTAATGACCGATAGCCGCATCGATTATATTTTCGTTACGTCGGAGGTATCCGTAAATAAGTATGGGGTATTGACAGACTCCTACAGAACTCCGACAATGCAAATGGAAGAGATCAAAAAAGGTGATTTTCCCAAAGAGCTTTCGTTCCGGAAATACGATACACGTATGCCATCAGATCACTTTCCGGTTGTGGTAGAAGTAATAGTAGAATAACAGCCTAACTATACCTTAAAATAAATTTTTCAATTATGAAAGCAAAGAACCTTAAACCCGCCTTCCTTGTCTGTTTTTTCTCGATAAGCGCTCTGTTAAGCTTTTCACTTAACAATAAGTTTGATGGAGAAAATAGTATACCTTCTTCTGACCTCCCAAAAAAATACACAGAAAAAGATGTCGACGAAGCGTATAGAGCTTTTAATATGCACCTCTATGATCCAGTCCGAAAAATCTATTTGCGCGATTCCGATAAGCCAATGGCCGTTGGCGCAATATGGACTCAAGCGGTCTATTGGGATATGGCGATGAATGCCTATAAGCGTAAGAAAACACCTGAAAATCGACAGCTTATCGAAGACCTCTACGAAGGCAATGGTAAGCAATATGCCAACTATGATTGGTCGAACGATAAAACATGGTTTATTTACGACGACATTATGTGGTGGGTCATCTCAATGGCACGGGCTTACGAGTTAACAAAAGATCCCAAATACCTTGCGCATGCCGAGTCGGGTTTCGACCGCGTGTGGAATGGCGTTCCTGGAATAGATCCTGGTTCGTACGATACAGAGCATAGCGGTATGTTTTGGGACTGGACGTTCGGACGGGTTGGTAAGATGTCCTGCATCAATTATCCTACGGTCGTGGCAGCAGCTACACTATATAATGTCACGAAGAAGGAGGATTATCTTCATAAAGCTAAAGAAATCTACCAATGGGCATCAGAGAACCTATATGATCCGTTAACAGGCCGTATCGCCGATTCAAAACACGGTAAGGGTGATCCAAATTGGACACTGCATGTTTATAATCAGGGTAGCGCAATTGGGGCGGCAACAGAGCTGTACGCCATAACGAAAAAGCAACAATATTTAGATCATGCAGTGCGTATTGCTGACTATACCAAAGAGGTGATGTCTGCCCCGCAGGCAGTACTTCCTTCTGAAAAAGGAGAAGAGAAAGGGATCTACACGGCTATATTTGCACAATATATCGTCCGCTTGATTGAAGAGGGCAACAAACCGGAATATCTGCCTTGGCTCAGACGGACGATAGACTACGGTTGGCATAATCGTGATCAAACACGTAGCCTGACTTCCAAAAATTATTTAGCCAAGGTGGATGCCGACGATGTGGTTTCATGCTATGACGCGAGTGGTATTCCGGCCCTGATGTTGCTAATACCATCCATTGCTCATTAATAAGCAAAACCTTTAAGAAAGAGAATTGTTGGAATTGGCAACTGTAGACATTCCTTATGATACCATGTCATAGACATAGCTAAGAGCAAAGTAAAAATATTAAATTCTTTTTAGTATAGATTTTTTTTGCTATGTTCACCTAAAGATTGATTTTCGTCTCATACTACCTTTCTTATGACAAAATTAGACCAGGCTTTTGCATTGTTCGATTCGTATAATCGTCAATCACCCACTCATATCAGTAATTCGGGACAGGATTATCCGATTGAATATTTTTATGCCATCAAGCTCCACGAATGGATTAGCATACTTCGTTCCGATGCAAGTGAGGCGTTGCTTTTAGCATCACGTTGCCAGCATATCGGACGTTGGGAAATTCCACGAGGCAGTTATCCCGAGGGGCGTATAGGCTATTTGACTTGGCGTAGTGATCTTTCCAGATTTCACGCACAAAAAGCAGAGGAAATATTACGTTCAGTAGACTATGATGATATGACTATTAAGCGTGTAAAGGAAATTGTACAAAAAAAGGCAATAAAAAAGGACCCGGAAGTGCAAACTATGGAAGATGCGTTATGTTTATTGTTTCTACAATACCAATACGACGAACTGATCGCGAAACAATCGGAGGAGAAAATGATTGCTATTTTACAAAAGACCTTGTCTAAGATGAGTCATCAAGGTACGCAGGTAGCGCTCACGCTGCGTTATAGCGAAGAAGGTGAACGATTATTAAAGAAAGCACTAGCCGCTTAGCAGTGTCTACTTTCGCGTGAATGGCTAAAACGTTTTCGTAAAAATAACCTAGATATAGCCTTTGTTTTCGTAAATAATTAATATCATTGTACATAGCTATAAACTATGTATGATGACATTAAGCGCGAGTTTGTATCCTGCTTAAGCATGGAAGGGAAGCTCAAAACCGATAGATCTAAGGATAAAAATGAAAATAAATATGATGATAAAAACGAGAAAAAAGCTGTTTACTGCATTTGCTACAGTGGCACTGTTATCTGCTAGTTGCCTTACCTACTGGTCATGTAGTACTATAAAAGCCAGTGAAAGTCAAAAAGAAAACTGGACAAGCTTATTTGATGGTAAGAGTTTAAAAGGTTGGAAGAAGTTAGGTGGAGAGGCTCCTTATGAAGTGGTCGACGGAGCAATCGTAGGAACGATGACGAAAGGAACTCCCAATTCATTCCTCGTAACCGAGCAGGAGTATGGCGATTTTATCCTCGAACTGGATATTAAGCTGGAAGGGAATAGTACCAATTCAGGTATTCAAACGCGTAGCCATTTTGATGCCGCTGCCAACAATGGCAAAGGTCGGGTGTACGGCAGGCAGGTGGAAATTGATCCGTCGGCGCGAGCCTGGTCCGGTGGTATCTATGATGAAGCCCGAAGAATGTGGCTTTATCCGTTGGATCTGAATGAAAAAGCTAAAACAGCTTATAAGCAGGAAGAATACAACCATGTACGTATTGAAGCCATAGGAAACGAGCTAAAAACTTGGATTAACGGTGTACCTACGGCCTTCGTGATCGATACATTAGATCCAACAGGTTTTATTGGGCTGCAGGTGCACAGTATCCCAAATGAATTGGATGGAAAGAAAGTGTATTTCAGGAATATCAAAATTCAGACAGCTAACCTAAAATCGAAAGATTTCCCTAAAGATGTACATATCGTAAATCTAGTGCCTAACCAACTTTCCTCCGCCGAGCAGAAGGCCGGATATAAGCTATTGTTTAACGGACAGGATTTTACCGGGTGGAAAAGTGCACGCACGGGGCAACTACCTGATAAGGGCTGGGAGATTAAAAACGGGCAGGTTAACGTGTTAAAATCAGATGGTGGCGAGTCGACCAACGGAGGCGATATCGTTTCCCAAGATCAATTTTCCGCTTTCGACCTCTCATTTGAGTTCAAGCTTACTCCGGGGGCGAATAGTGGTGTTAAGTATTTTGTTACGTTAAAGGAAAAGACACATGGATCGGCCATAGGTTTAGAATTCCAAGTGTTGGATGATGCCCTGCACCCTGACGCAAAAATGGGCAGGAATGGTAACCGTACGTTGGCGTCGTTATATGACCTGATTACATCCAATAAGGACGGGCGTGCGCGTAGACCAATAGGAGAATGGAACCGTGGTCGTGTCGTAGTGACGCCGGACAATCAGGTAACACACTATCTTAACGGTATAAAAATGGTGACATACGAAAGAGGATCCAAAGAATTTAAGGACATCGTTGCCACAAGTAAGTATAAAGATTGGGCGAATTTTGGGGAAGCAAAAGAAGGACACATTCTATTACAAGATCATGGAGATGCAGTTTCCTATCGTAATATTAAAATCAAAACCTATTAATTTTAAGCCCGAACTACTAAACGTATATTGACATGACAAATCACCATTTTTCAAGAAGAAGTTTTCTCAAAAAATCGACTATTGCTGGCGGAGCAGTCCTCTTATCCAATAGTCTTCTAGGCAATGTTGTACTTGCTAAACCGGGCGAACGGGTTAATTTAGCTTGTATCGGTATCGGGAATAGAGCTGCTGAAATCATCAAAGAATTGTATAAGACCGGATTGTGTAATATAGTATCCTTGTGTGATGTGGATTTAGGCGCACCGCACACTGCCGAGATTATGAAGATGTTTCCAGATGCACGAAAATTCACGGATTTCCGGAAAATGTTGGAACAGATGGATACGCAGATCGACGCGGTTTCCATTGGTACACCAGATTTTGCACACTTTGCGGCCACGATGATGGCTATAGATATGGGCAAGCATGTGTATGTAGAAAAGCCAATGGCACGCACTTTCTGGGAGGTAGAATTGATGATGCAGAAAGCTAAAAAATTCCCTAAAGTAGTGACGCAGATGGGGAATCAGGGACATTCTGAAGCAAACTATTTTCAGTTCAAAGCCTGGAAAGATGCAGGGATTATTAAAGATGTTCACCGAATTGATGCCCATATGAATATGCCGCGAAGATGGCACAGCTGGGATCCGGCGATGAAAGCATTTCCTAAGGCACAGCCTATTCCGCAGACGCTGGATTGGGAATTATGGCAGATGCAGACTTTAGGACATGACTATAATAAAGACTTCGTCAACGGACAATGGAGATGCTGGTTTGACTTCGGAATGGGTGCATTAGGAGACTGGGGAGCTCATCTTCTTGATACAGCCCACGAATTTCTAGACCTAGGACTTCCTACAGAAGTGGATGCCGTGATGTTGGAAGGTCATAATTCTTTCTTTTTTCCGATGTCCTCCACACTTAAGTTTCATTTTCCGAAAAAGAAGAGCAGGGGTGCTATCGATATCAACTGGTATGACGGGCTTGATAATCTTCCGCCGATACCGGAAGGATATGGCGTCTCGGGCCTTGATCCGAACATTCCGCCCCCTAGTACAGGTAAATTAGAACCGGCCAAATTGAATCCAGGTAAGATAATCTATTCCAAAAATCTGACCTTCAAAGGTGGATCGCATGGCAGCACCCTAAAGATTATTCCAGATAGTAAGGCACAGGAAGTTGCAGCTAAATTGCCTACCGTGCTCTCTTCACCTTCTAATCACTTTGCAAACTTCTTAAAAGCGTGCAAGGGAGAAGAAAAAACGAGATCACCTTTTGATCTGGCCGGGCCATTAAGTCAGGTTTTTTGCCTCGGTGTGATCACCCAAAAACTCAATACAAAAATTGTATTTGATCCGATCAAAAAGGAAATTGTAAACGATAAGTTTGCAAATGCACTTTTAATAGGGCCTCCTCCGGCAAAAGGGTGGGAGCAATATTATCAGGTATAATTAATACCTCAAGTCTATTTAAGGCCGGGCAAACACATATTCGCCCGGCCTTTGTTAATTTATACGGCTTTTTAACCATAATTTGTCTATGTGCTAAAGTTTTCTTTACTTCGCTTTATACCAGCCTAAACAGGATAATGGAAATTGCTTCGGCCCCCGATGAAATGGATTTATTGCGTAAGCTTCGCGAGGGTGATGTGTCGGCCTTTGAACAGCTTTACGGTCAATACAAAATCAAACTGACCGGTAACTTGTTGCGGATGCTAAAATCGCCGGAATTGGTCGAGGACGTGCTCCAGGATTTGTTTTTAGGACTCTGGGAAAATCGCGCACGTATCGATCCCGAGAGATCCATAAGACCTTACCTCTTTCAAAGTGCCGCGAATAAAGCAAAAAATATCTTTCGACGTGCTGGCTACGAACAAAAATTCCGCGACTACCTGTTGCCACAATGGAGTGAATATTACAGCCATGTAGAAGAATTGTTAGTGTTAGAAGAAAATAAGCATTTGCTTGATTCCCTACTCAACCAGTTGTCTCCACAGCAGCGCACAGTATATTCCTTGTGCAAACTTGAAGAAAAGAGCTATAAAGAAGTAGCAGCAGAGTTGCATATTAGTGAAACTACCGTAAATACTCATATACGCAATGCGAATCTGCTGCTTAAAAAGTTGACACAAGAAGATCCTCGGTTTCTATCCTATTTTTTTGGTTTTTTTGTGATGCTTTCGCTTCGTTAAATATAAATTTTCTTCTTATCTCCTGAATTTGAACTGTTATTGTGTGTTTTCTTTAAAAAAATATGCCTTTTGTCTACTTGGATTTTCCCGTTTACGTGTATAGATAGTAAATGCGCGATGGAAAATCAATCAGAAATCCATATTTTATTTCAAAAATACCTTTCCGGAAATTACTCCGAGAAGGAGCTGGATGCCTTGTTGGCTTATTTTCAGTTTCATGTCGATTCAACAGATCTCACGCTTCGGATTCAACAGGAATTAGATCGTCACGTTGATGCAAAGCAGCCGGAAATCGAAGCGTTGGCCGATGCCATAGGCATCCGTTTACTGCAACGGATTAATCCGCCACAACCTATTCGTCGGTTTCCGTATACGCGCGCAGTGGCTGCTGCGATCCTGGCTATTACACTTTTGGGGTTAGGAACGTTTTTTTTCCTGGAGAAAAAAGAAAAGCAGGCCGTCGAGTTGGTGAGCAAATATGGTGGCGATGTGCTCCCTGGAGAGCAACGTGCTGCGATTACGCTAGCAGACGGCACACGTATTGTACTCAAAGAAGATAAAGAAGGTATCCAGGTAGCAGATAACCGTGCGAACTATACCGATGGTACGGGAATCCCCCTACAGGCCTCTTCTTACGCGACATTAACCACCCCAAAGGGGGGGTACTATAAAATCACCTTGCCCGATGGTACCGTCGCTTGGTTAAATGCCGCGTCATCGCTCCGGTACCCGACCTCATTTACAGGTAGCAAGCGCGAAGTCGATTTAACCGGAGAAGCCTATTTTGAGGTAAAATCAGATCCGGAAAAACCATTTATAGTGCGCTCTGCAGGACAAGAAATTAGCGTGTTGGGCACCGAATTCAATGTTAATACCTATGATGGAGCATCGCGGCAAGTCACTACTTTGATACAGGGACGGGTAGCATTGAAGAATAGCATATCGCAGCAGACCCAAGTCCTAGCCCCGGGACAGCAAGCTGTTGTTTCTGGTGCGAAAACAGCTATACAGCACATCGAAGATGCCCTAGACTACGCCGCCTGGAAAGATGGTTACATTATTCTCGACGCAGTGCATCTCCAAGATATCATTCCCCAGCTTGAGCGTTGGTACGATGTTACTTTTGATGATAAAAGCCGACCAACCGAAAAGGCCTATATTGCGTTAAACCGGGAAACCCGATTATCCGAAGTGCTTGAAGCCCTAGCACTGAATTATAACGTTACATTCAAGATCGAAGGGAGGAGGGTAATGGTCACAAAATAGGAGAATTTCTTCCGGTCTTGGCACATAAAAATGCCGAAAATGGGTGCAAGCATTTTCGGCGATAGTGCTAGACCAAAATGTTACTGTGTATGTAATCAAATCTTTAACCTAGCAATACAAACTTAGACAAAATAACCTGAAACACAAAGGCGGTTTTGTGGGCTGACTAACGGCCAGGGGTCTGTATTGCATAACAAAATGCTTGTTATGAATATGAATATCGAAAACGGTTCCGCGATTCTACGATTAGTTTATCAATGTAGCCCGCGTGATAGTTTTTCACTAAAAACATTGCTTGTTATGAAGCTTTTCTTTTTTTTGACTTTTGCTTTATCCTTTAGCGTATTAGGGGATGTATTGGGGCAGAAAGTCACCGTGCAGGTGCGACAGGCATCCTTTAAATCTGTTGTCAAAGAAGTGCAACGGCAGTCGGGATATTCCTTTATTATGAAGGATGAGCTGCTTAGACAAGCAAAAGCCGTGACGATCCACGTTTCGGGTCAAGATGTATTGGAGATGCTGCCTATGCTGTTCAGGAATCAGCCGTTCGGCTATCAGGTAAATGGCAAGATCATATCTGCAATGCCTTTAACTGAGACGACAGTGTCCCCTGTGGTTGTTTCTCCCGTTACAGTTCTAGAACAGCAGAGTCCTACACAAGGCCGGGTTACGAACGAGCTGGGCGAGCCCTTGGTAGGCGCTTCGGTAAGGGTAAGGGGTCAGGATAAGGCCACCTTGACCGATCAAAATGGACGCTTTTTACTTAACGATGTCCCAAGAAGAGCCATTTTAGAAATTAGTTATATCGGTTATACGGCACTCGAGCTACGTGCTACGAACGATCTAGGTACGATTATGTTAAAAGGCGAGGCTGCAGACTTGCAGGAAGTTGTCGTATCTACCGGGTACCAGCAATTGCCACGCGAACGCGCTACTGGATCTTTTGCTGCCGTGTCTAACGAGCTACTCAGCCGGAAACCGACTATGAATGTTTTGGATCGCCTAGAAGGCCTTGCCGGTGGTTTAGTGTTTCACCGAAACAGTGCAAGCGGCGAGCCAAGCTTAGTTGTTCGGGGGCGAAGCACCATTTACGGAGACGATCAGCCCTTGGTTGTAGTGGATGGCTTCCCTATCGAAGGAAGCCTCAATAGCATCAATCCCAATGACGTTGAAAATATTACGATCCTGCGCGATGCCGCTGCCGCTTCGATTTGGGGTGTACGGGCGGCTAACGGCGTGATCGTGGTCAGCACGCGTAGAGGCGCATTTAATGAACGGCCTACCATTGAGCTGCGTTCGCAGGCACTCGTCGGAGACCGTCCCGATCTAAGCTACCTGCCTTATATGTCTTCATCAGACTACATTGATCTCGAGCGGGCCTGGTATCAAGACGGCCGTTACGATCAGTACTTGAGTTCACCTCTGGATGAGCTTCCGACGCTCTCGGAAGTCGTACAGCAACTCATGGATGTGCAACAAGGGCGTTCCACGCAACAACAGGCCGATGCGTATCTCAACGATCTTCGAGGTGTCGATGTACGGAAAGAGTATGCTGATGTCTTCTACCGGAACCGTGTCCATCAGCAACATCAATTCAACATGCGTGGCGGAAGCGAACGTGTACGCTATATGTTTTCTGCAGGGTACGACCGGGATCAATCTTCCGAGCGCGGAAATGGTACGGATCGCATAACGTTGCGGGGAGACAATACCTACCAAATTATGAAAAGCCTGCAGCTAAACGTATCACTTAACCACGCTTGGAATGGGCAGCAACATAATGCTATGGGGCTCTACGGTTTTCAGGGCGAGACGGGTGGTAACCTCGGGTCTGTCGATGCAAATCAATATGCCTTTTATCCTTACCAACGTTTACGTGATGCACAGGGCAATGCCATTTCCATAGCCCGGGATGTACCTTTCCTATACGATCAACAGCTGCAGCAGCAATACGGGATGCAAGATTGGAGCTACCGGCCAGCCGATGAAATCAACTTACGGGATAACCAGACGAAGCAGCAGTATAGCCGTATTGCGGCAGGCCTTGAATACAAGTTGCCCTTGGGTTTCAGTGCAGACCTACGCTATCAATTCGAGCGGGATGTGATTAGCGGCCGCGACCTGCGCCCACTCGATATGTACAGCACCCGGGATCTGATCAATACGTACAGCGTTAGAGATCCAAACGGAGATAACGGTTTACGTAGGGCGGTTCCAGTTGGGGATGTGTTGATTAGCAACGCTGGACAGCGTAGTTCGCACAACTTTCGGGGGCAGCTAAATTATAATGGCGGCTGGGCAGAACACCGGCATCGCTTGTCGGGTATAGTAGGGATGGAGGTTCGCGATATCCTGTACGATAATATGCTAAATAGCTTTTACGGCTACGACGATCGAACCTTGCAATACACTGATATGGATAAAATGGCATCGTACGAGCAGTTTACGATGCCGTTTGCCTTGCCTTTTGAATTTGGAGGTGGTATCCAGGATAGAATCAGCCAAGAGTGGAACCGGTATGCCTCGTTCTATAGTAACGTGTCGTACACCTACTTAGACCGTTACGTTGTATCGGCAAGCGGACGGATCGACAAATCCAGTCTATTTGGCGTTAATCCTGCCGATCGTAATGTGCCGCTATGGTCTTCTGGTCTAGCCTGGAACATTAGCAGGGAGTCCTTTTTCCCTACAAGCGGCATCTTTTCGGAACTACGTTTCCGCAGTACGTATGGGTTCAATGGGAATGTTAGTGCCGCGCAGACTTCGTTTCCCATAGCGTGGGCCGGACGCGATTTTATGACCCGACTTCCAACGGCAAATATTACGTCGCCAGCCAATCCGCTGTTGCAGTGGGAAAAAGTAAGTCAATTAAACCTGGCTGTCGATTTTGGTTTGTGGAACAACAGGTTATCAGGCCGTTTGGAATGGTTTACAAAGCGAGGACAGGATCTATTTGGTGATCATTTTCTGGACCCTAGTAGTGGTTTCAGTACCATTCAGGCCAATGTGGCGACAATGCAGGGCCGTGGTTTCGATTTCGAACTCAATGCCCGAATTGGTTCGGTGCTACGTTGGGATACTAAATTATTGTTTAGTCACGCGATTGATCGCGTGGAAGATATTGCCTTAATTGGCTCAGGAAGCTTCTCTTCCGGAGTCACAGCAGGCGGAGGTTTTTTAACAGGAAACCAAGGTTATATGCTGGCTGACCGAGAAGTTTTCCCACTATCGGGACGCCCCGTATATGCCTTGTATAGCTATGCTTGGGGAGGCTTAGACAGTGACGGAAATCCTCAGCTCTTAGATGAACATGGCGCATTAGGCGATTATGCATCGATTTTGGGTAGCCTGCCCGCAGATAAGTTAGTTTATCACGGCCCCGCTCAGCCCCGTTTTTACGGTGGATGGACGCACAACTTGTTTTACAAGGGTATTGGACTGACAACCACGTTAACCTACAAATTAGGTCACTATTTCCGACGTTCTTCTATTAATTATTACGGATTGGCAGGTACGGATATGTTTCGTTCAACGGGACACAGCGATTACGCTTTACGCTGGCGAGAGCCTGGCGACGAAGCTCGTACGGATGTACCGGCCTATCCTGGTTATAATCTATTTGATACCTACCGTGACGAAGCGTATCGATATGCCGATATTCTTGTAGAAAGTGCTTCGCACGTTCGTTTAAAAGATATTACCCTTTCCTATAATTTGAAAGGCAAATGGATGGAATCGCTTTCGTTGCGTTCAGCTCAGATTTACGCCTATGTAGACAATGTGGGAATACTTTGGCGAGCCAATAAACATGGAATCGATCCCGACTTCGTGCCTATGGGCTATAGCAATTTTTTGCCGTTGCCGCGTACGTACACTTTTGGAATTACGGTCGGATTTTAACACATAATACACACGAGTAATGAAACTATTGATTAAGAAATATAGCGTAGCTTTGCTAATCACCCTTATACTTAGCGGGTGTGAGAAATTTGTAGATATCCAACCCAAAGGACAGCTTATCCCTACCACAGTAGAAGACTTTCGTAGTTTGCTGGATCATGTGCAATTTATGAACTTTACGGGGAGCCTTGGGGAGCTTGCAGCAGACGATATTTATTTCAACGATGCCCAATATCAAAGTATTGGCAGTCCCTTCGAGCGTAACACCTATGTATGGAACCGAAATATATATATGCCGCAGGATCAAGCGGTCGATTGGAATACGCCCTTTTCGCGAATCCACACTGTTAATGTGATTCTAGAGGGACTTCTCAAAACCGATACGGGTACGCCATTGATGCGGAGTACAATAGAAGGTGAAGCACTTTTTCAACGGGCGATAGCACACTTTGAGGTAGCTAACTTGTATGCTAAAAATTATAACCCCGCTACTGCGGATACCGACTTAGGTATCCCTATTCGTCTTGCATCCGATGTCTTCGTACGGTCTGTCCGCCCGAGTTTGGCGGAAACCTATCAACAGATCTTAGATGACTTACACACAGCTATCCCGTTGTTGCCTCGGAAAGCTACCGTAGCCACCCGCGCATCCCAAGTCGCGGCATACGGCATGTTGGCACGTATCTATCTCGATATGAGTGATTACGAGCAAGCCTTAGAAAATGCGTTGGCAGCGCTTGCGATACAGCCCGATTTGATGGATTATAATGAACTAGATCCCGAGGGTTGGCCTGTCTTCCCGGAGCTAAATGTAGAGACCGTGTATTTTGCAACGGTACCTAATTTTGGATACAGCTTTAACTTTACTTACCGAGTAGCAAAGTCATTTTACGACAGCTATACCGATAGCGACTTGCGTAAAAGCTTGTACTTTACCATTCAAACCGGATCAGATGGTACAACAAGTGAGAATTTTAGCAATACCTATAGCGGCTCTTGGAACCGGTTTACAGGTTTAGCGACCGACGAACTGTACCTCATTGCTGCCGAGACCTACGCCCGTACGGGAGGTTATGTGCAAGCCTGTCGGTATCTTAATACGATGTTGGAGACTCGTTTTGAAACCAATACCTATGTGCCGTTTGCATCGTCGGATGAGACAGCGATCATAAAGCGTGTCCTATTAGAAAGACGTAAGCAACTGGTCGGACGGAACCGAAGATGGTTTGACCTTAAGCGTGTTCAGCACGATCCGCGCTTTGCCGTTACGTTGGAGCGTACTGTCCTCGGAACGAACTATAGCTTGCAGCCAAACGATCCGCGTTACGTATTTCCGATTCCACAATCGGTGATTAATGTAACCGGAATGAAGCAAAACGAACGTTAGTAACATATATATAAGATGATTTACAAGTTAGTTAATAAAGTGTAAGTTACTTGTTTATAGCTTTTTAGTGATAAAAAACAATTAATTAGCTGTTTTGGATGAAAGTGAGACGCTTTTGGATCAATTTTTGTTTAGTGTCACGAAATTAATATAATATACTAGAGCAGCTATGAAACGAGTAACGTCTGTAATGAAATTTGACTTTTTGAGAAAATCACCACTTTTTATGTTCTTATTTTTATTTTTTATTGCTATCGTTTTATTCGTAACTACATCCTACGTAGAAGTACGGTTTTAGGCTTGATCCACTTTGTAGGATTATCGGGCAACTGGAAAGATAGTACAAGTACAGCACGTTAAGTAAGCAGGATTAAAAAATCCTGTTTGCTAACCTATATGATTCATATAAGAGAGATCCTGAAGCTCCGCGCCTCAGGATCTCTTCGTTTATATATTAATTATATCCGTCGTTTTGATCCAACGATGGATTTAATCCCCTTTGACTTTCGGGGATAGGATAAAGGAAATAATCAGCGCTCTCCAAACCCTCGTATTTTTCCAGCGCTAGACCGGTACGGCAATAGTCGAACCAAGTCTCACCTTCAAATAATAGCTCCCGTTCCTTTTCTTCCTGTATTGCACGAATATATGCGTCAAGGTTTACGTAGGTTTCGATCGCTTTTACGACACCGGCACGCGCCTGCACCTTTTCCAGTGAGGCGTATGAAGCCATACTCACGGCATTGTCCATACGCGCCTGTGCTTCCGCATGGATAAGATACACTTCCGCCAGCCTTATCAGCGGCACATTTTGTGTAGCCGGGGCATTATTTGGTAATTTTCCGATGTAATAGCGATCACTCGATCCAAGCTTAACCGTTACATCCCGCCGCTTGTCTGTCTCCTCATACAGTTCGAAAGGTATGGTTCCCTTTGCGAAAAATAACATACTGGCATTGTCATTTCCTACGGCCGCCAATGCGTTTGTAACCTGTTCGTCAAACTGCAATTCAAAAATCGCTTCGGCCGTGTTTTCTGCCCCCCAAATGCTGCCATAATCCTGCACAAGGCTGAATCTTTCGTCGTCGATTACTTCTTTCGCCAGCGTAGCAGCTTGGCTATAATCATTGCTAAAGGAAGCCTCGTATAAGTAAACCTTCGCTAATAGGGCCTTAGCGGCAAGCTGCGAAGCACGGCCTTTTGCCGTAGACACGTCTCCCGATCCATCAGTCAACAATGAAACAGCATCTGTCAGATCTGTTATAATCTGCGTATAGATTTCTTCTACTGTTGCTTGCGGGGTCGCTAGGTCGTCACCTTCTTCGGTCGGCATTGTCTCAAGCGGCACGCGTCCAAAGGCACGAACCAGGAAAAAGTATTCCAGCGCGCGGACGAATTTAGCCTCGCCTACAAACTTATTTTTATTTTCTTCCGATATAATGGCGTCATCCATCTCTGTGACACCTGCGATAATATTATTCGCCGCATTAATGGTCAGGTAGATACTTTTCCACATGTTTGCCGTCCATGGATTAATAGTTTGCACATTATAAGTGGCAAAATTTTCGTACTCCGCAAATTGACCACTATGTGAAACATGCTGTGCCGAAAATTCGGGTACAATGATCATCGATTGCCCATATCCAAATGAACTTAACATCGTGCGGTACATGCCTACCACGGCAGCGTTGGCATTTGTCTCCGAGTTAAAATAGCTATCTTTTGTCACTTGACTTAGTGGCTCCCGATCCAAAAATTTCTCGCAGGAAGTGAATCCGAACGTAAGGGCAGTCCCTAATAGTAATATATATGCTGTTTTTTTCATCCGTATATAATTATTTATGAGTATAAGTTTTCAATGGCATAAATGAACTCGTTACACTCGGTTTGTTTTTTAAATGTGATGAAGCTATCAGATTTTTCACAAGTATTTGTTAATTATGTGTTCAAGAACTCGCAAGCTCGGTTTATTCATTTCCTTGTGATTGAATAAATCATGATGGTTTCATTCGTATCCCTATAGCACGTTAAAATGTAAGATTGATACCTGTTGTGAAGATCCGGGGCTGCGGATAACTACCGTAATCGTAGCCATAGATCAGCCCTGTATTAGCGCCCCCGTGACTGGAGCTTACCTCTGGATCATATCCCCGGTATTTCGTAAAAACAAAAGCGTTCTGGACCGTAAAATACCAACGAAGCTTCTGTACGCGGATTTTATCAGTTACAACAGTGGGCAGCGTATAGCCCAATGTGATATTGCGTAGACGGAAGAAAGAACCATCCTGCACAAAGCGATCCGAAATGGCAGAATTGTCGAGGCTAGCCGGCGTTGGGCGTGGTACATCCGTAATATCGCCGGGCTGTCTCCAGCGATCTACCCAGTCTATAAAGCCATTACTACTCGGGTTTGATCCCCCCAGACCGGTCGCAAGATTATAATTAAACAGGTCATTACCGTATGTAAATTGCCCCATGATGCTCAGATCAATGTTTTTATATTGGAAGGTGTTGGTTATCCCTCCAAAGAAGTCGGGATTAGGGTCGCCAATTATGGTGCGATCTTCATCCTGTGTAGGGGTGGTCGGCTGTCCATCCTTTCCTAGGAAGTCAATGATACCTGTTTCAGGATTCACGCCAATCATTTTCCATCCAAAGAACGTACCCAATGGCCGTCCCACCTCTGCGATGTTCAGTTCACCTACACCACCACGAATACGCGTTACCCCCTCTGGTAGTGCGGTCACCTTGTTTCGGTTAAAAGTCATGTTCAGCGAGGTAGTCCATTTGAATTCCCCTACCAGATTGCGGGTGGTCAATTCAAATTCAAATCCCTTATTTTCAATATCTCCTGAGTTGGTAAAACGGTTTTCATACCCTGAATTTGTAAGTACCGGTACGCCGAGTAATAGGTCTGACGTGTTTTTTACATAGTAATCCGCTAGCAAGGATATTCGATTGTCAAATAGGCCAAGGTCTATACCAATGTCAAGTTGGCGCGTTGTTTCCCATTTTAGATCCTTATCTCCTAGTACATTAGGTACGAATCCTGGAAGCCCTAGATAATTTTGTCCACCAGAGTATAAGGAGTAGCTGGCATAGTTTCCGATATTCTGGTTACCCGTAATCCCCCAACTGGCGCGAACTTTAAGATCACTAAATACCTTGGAGCCTTGTAAAAACGACTCTTCAGATACACGCCAGGCTGCTGCGAAAGAAGGAAACGTTGCCCATCTATTATCTGCGCCAAAACGAGACGACCCGTCGGACCGAAGATTCGCCGTTACGATGTATTTGCTCATATAGTCGTAGTTTACCCGTGCAAATCCAGAGGCAATAGCCCACTCTTCTGGAAAGGAATTGGCGCCGGAAATAACTCCTCCCGCCGAGATGTAACCGATATCATTCGACGGAAAGTTGGAGCGCTGTGCATCTACGAACTCAAGTCGTGACTCCTGTACCGATACCCCACCCAGCGCATTAATATGGTGGTCTCCCCACACCTGATCATAAGTTAGTGTAGTTTCATTGATCCATAATTGATCGCGTGTATTCCTTCTTGCACCGATACCCCCTTGACTTTCAAATGAGCGCAGACCATTAGGTGGCATGAAGAAAGTTTCGTCAATAAAGCTGATATCCGTTCCAAATGCTGTTTTTAAGCGGAGCGATTCAAGGATACTGTATTCCGCACTCACATTAGCTAGTACCCGAAAGGTTTCCGCATTGTTGGTTGGGAGGCGTAGCATCGCAATGGGATTCTCCCGGCTGTTGCTGACCAGGTCATAATTATAGTTGCCGTTCGCATCGTAGATCGAGAGGTTCGGCGGCGTCACATAGCCATTTTTCGTTGCGCCCTCTTTCGAGTTTTCTTCCTGTACCCGATCGTTAAGTGCGCGTGTTAGGTTAACCGATGTGCTAAAACGTAATTTTTCATTTTGCTGATGATCCAAATTGATTCGTCCGCTGAGTCTACTAAAATTTGAATTCAACAGCACACCTCCCTGTTTCATGTATCCTACTGAGGTATAGTATTGAGTTTTATCGCCCCCGCCACTAGCCGATAGTTCATAGCTCCGGGTGGCTGCGGTACGAAATATTGCGTCTTGCCAGTCCGTATTGATCCCTGGATTAGCCAGTATGCTTTCTGGTATAGGTCTTTCTCCATCCGCATTAGGCTCAGTATACTTATAAAAATCCCGCATGTAATCTTGGTACTGCTCGGTATTCATCATCTTGTAGTACCTGTTTTTCGGAACTTCCGAATACCCTTCGTACATATTGAAACTAAACCGGTTAACATTGGCCTGTCCCTTTTTTGTTGTAATTAATACCACGCCATTTGCCGCCCTTGCACCATATATCGAAGAGGAAGCAGCATCTTTTAGTATTTCTACCGACTGCACATCCGACGGATTGATGGAAGCTAGCACATTAATACCTTGGGTGCCTCCTCCAAAATTAAAATTAGACCCCCCGGTAAAATTGGTTGTGCTATTTACCGGAATACCGTCTACGACGTAGAGTGGATCCGAACTGGCGTTAATGGAGGTTGTTCCCCGTATGCGGATATTAAGCCCGCCACCTGGCGACCCCGATTTTTGGGACACCTGCACACCACCTGCTTTTCCTTGTATCGCCTGTGTAATGCTGGGCAGCACTTCGTTTTCGATCTGATCAGAGCCTATACTCGATACGGCACTCGCCAAGGTAGATCGTTTCATGGTGCCATATCCAACAGCCACCACATCTACCGACGCAATTGTTTTCGACTCATTGGTCATTATCATGTCGATAGCCTGACGACTTCCCACGACCTCTTCTATCGTTTGATATCCCACCATACTGAACACCAGTGTGGCAGTAGGAGCAGCATTGATGCTGTATTTTCCCAGTTCATCAGTCTGCGTCTGCTGTGTGCCGTTCTTTACCGACACCGTTGCACCAGCAAGGGGGCCACTTTCATTCGTGATTACACCATTAACTAGGCCTTGCGCTGCGGTGGTCGTACTACTGTCCCCCTGTACTTTCGGAATAGTGCTCCTTGCGCTATCCGCTTGTGTGGTTGTTCCTACGACAGCGGTGTTGTTATCTGGTTGTTGTATTTCCGTCGCCTTTGCCGCTTGCTTCTGTACCGAATCCGCCTTTCGGGCTTTTTCCTCGGGTGTAACATCCGGAGTTTGTGTTAACGTTACCGTTAATGTCTTCTGATTGGCTATGTTTACCTCTTTGGGGGCAAAAGGCGATTTAACGAAAATCAATGTACCCGTCGGATTGGCCTTTATTGCAAATTCACCGTTTTCGTTTGAAGTAACCGAATTTGTCGTGTTTTTCTCCGTGACCACTACGGTCGGGAGCAGGTTGCCGAGCGAATCTCGCACTAGGCCTTTAATTTCCGAAGAATCCTGAGCTCCAAGTTTTGTGATCGCAGTAGGAGAACCGCTTTTCACCATGAACGTGGACGCTGCTAGATGCGTTGTTGTGGCAGAAAGAGCTCCCTGGGAAGGAGAGGTAGCATATCCGAGCAACAGCAGGGAGGCCGATATAAATCTGTAGTTCATATAAATTATAAAGATATTTAGCTAAAAAATAAGAAGATACGGTAGGGGCGCGCCTGTTTGATAAAACATTTGCGTCAGTTGAGTGTTGATTTCTTTTGTGTCGATTCGTTTGTTTCAAGTTTGTTACAATGCGTAATTCATCACATTATAACGGCTTAATCTTTTTTTTGTTTTCGCTTTGCAGAAAAAAAAATCGAAATAGGTGTTTTCCCGACTAGAGTAGATATGCAATTCAGTGGGTGGTTAGAGGGTGCCTATCTGGTCGTTTATTGTAGGGTCGAACGAGACGATTCTGCAGATATTTTCGGGAACCATATTTGGGAAATAGTTCCCTTTCCTTCTCTCACATCCTTTTCTTTGACCTCTAAACTCGATTTTACGGCATCAAAATTCCTGTTTAAGATTTCCAATCGTTCCTTGATCGATTCCAGTCCGATCGATTGTTCTTTATAATCCGATGGTTCAGTATGTTTTTTTGCCTGCTGCAGACCGATACCATTATCGATTACGATTAGTTTGATATAGATTTCGTCCTGTATCAGCTTCACATGGAGCTGCTTTTCTGAGGTAGTAGCATGGCGAAGTCCATGGTGGATTGCATTTTCGACAAGCGGCTGCGCTAGCATAGGCGGAATCATCAACTTTTCCATATCGATGGTTTCGTCCACCTCGAAGTGATAAGAAAATTGGTTGTTGAAGCGGATGGCTTCTAGCTCGGTATATAATTGAAGCGCCTTCCATTCGCGGGCAATCTTTACCATACTTCGCGTAGAATTCTCAAGAATGAGTCTGTTAAGCATAGCAAATTTTTGAATCAATCGACTCGCTGTCTTGGGTTCATTGTCTAGAATAAAGGATTCGATGTTGTTCAATACGTTGAAAATAAAATGTGGATTCATTTGCGAACGAATGGCTTTTAATTCGCTTTCTGTAATTTTGTTTTGAAACAGCAACGTTTCTTGGATCTTGTCAGCCTCTTTTTTTGCGATGTCGCTCTTCAATCTAAGCTGGTTCAATCGATATCGATTTAAAAAGTACATAAAGACGAGGATCAAGATAATACCGGCAATGATGCCATATAGCCAAAATGATTTCAGCCGCAATTTTGCCAGAGAGATCTGCTGATCTCGTAGGGCAATTTCCCGCTCGCTTTGTATATTGCTGATTTTATTCTTTATCTCCTGCGAATAGAGTGAATCATTGGAGTCGTGAAATTCCCTGAAATTATAATATGCATTCTTAAAGTCACCCTGCTGTTCCTGTACTTCCGCAAGTGTGCCTATGAAATGGCTTTCAAATTCTTTATTTTTGGTGTCCTTAGCCAACTGAATAGCCTCTTTGATATAAAGTTCGGCATACTGTAGGTTTACATTGTTGGGGTGGTTTGTTTTGGGACCTGCTAGGTAGAGGTTTAGGTAGGTATAACCAAGATTTCCCAGATTTACCATGGCATTAAAATGGGTAGGGTTTATCTCATCCCATATCACCTTCGATTTTAATTGAAAATCAATAATTTTTTGATAATCTGGTTCGTATAGTATTGCAATTTGCGAATACAAGATCGCAACACCTGTTTTATTTTGTTCTTTTTCATAAAGCCGTAGCGCTTTATATAAGTATTTTTCAGCCTCGGGGATATTACCTTCACTCTGATAGTTAAGTCCAATTCCGTTTAGTGTTTCTGCTACTTTAGACCACTCTTTCTCCTCTTCATACAGTTTAAGGGCTTTAAATTTATAATCATATGATTTTTTAAAGTCATTTTGTTTAAAGCTGATGATGCCCAGATTCAAAAAGCCTAGGGCAATTAAGCTTTTATCGTTTATCTCTTCGGCGATCTGTAGCGAGCGAGAGAAAAACTCCATCGCCTGTACATCTTCTGTTTTTTGAGCGTGTACAGTGCCGATGTTGTTTAATATTTGGGCGATTAGCCGTTTGTTATCAAGCTTTGTAGCGATTTTTAATGCCTGATTGTAGTTTTCGGTTGCTTCATCATGCCGCCCGGTTTCATTGAAAATCTCTCCACGGGTGAGATGCGCGTGACTTAGCCCCCTGTCCCAGTTTATCTTTTCTGCCAACTCGATGGCTTCGTCAAGATACGCAGCGGCTTTTTTAAGGTCTTGGGTTTTGTAATACAGGCCAACCTCATGTAATAGTTTTATTTTTGTGCTGTCCACTTTAGCGGATTGAATTTCAAGGATTACGGAGTCGATATTCGTCTGGCCGAAAGCTGAACCCGACAACCCGAGTATTAACAGGTAAAAGAAGCTATGCGTATGTTTATTCATATTGATAATCGATTTAAGTCATTGATTACTAAGTAAATTAATAATAAAATTAATAAAAGACGATAACTAATCACTAAGTAAAGTGGGCGGTTCACGCATTTAAAACCTCCATTGGCTCGATTAGTAAAATGGGAAGCTAAAAATACAGCTTATTTGCTTCTATTTAGCCGTAAAGGTTAGGCGGTAGAAAACGGGATTTAGCGAATGAGTTGCAAAATCTGTTACATTTTTTAAAAAGAAGCTGTTAAAGTTGTATACGGTGTAAATAAATAGTGTATAAATGTTTGAAAAACACGAAATTAGCAGAGAGAAAAAAATAAGTACATGTTAAAAGCAGTTATTTTAGACGACGAACTGCGTGGCAGTAAGCTGTTGCAGCATAAATTACAGGCCTTTGATCAGCAGTTACAGGTCGAGGCGGTATTTAACGATCCTTTGCTTGCCCTGTCCGGAATAGCGGTTTTAAAACCTGATGTACTTTTTTTGGATGTCGAAATGCCCATCCTGAATGGTTTTCAATTTTTGGAGAAATTAGGGTCCTTTGATTTCGAAGTAGTGTTTGTTACCGCTTTTAATGCTTACACCTTGGATGCACTGCGGATCAATGCGTTAGATTATCTGCTCAAACCTGTCGACAACGACGAGTTGCAATGTGCGATTGACCGTTTGCATGAAAAACTAGCGAGGAAAAGAGTATTCATGGCCGATTCCTCGACACCCCTATCAGGAAGTAGACGTATTGCGCTCCCTACTGCCGAAGGTGTATACCTTGTAAAAAAGACAGATATCATGCGGGTGGAAGCGATGAGTAATTACAGCACGTTCTATCTGGCAGAAGGAAAAAAAATTGTCGTTTCTAGGACATTGAAGGAATTTGAGCAGCTGTTAACGGAACCATTTTTTATCCGCATCAGCCGCTCAGTCATTGCAAATCTTGATTATGTGGCTAAATATCGAAAGGGAGACGGTGGTACATTGGAATTTGTAGACGGCGCGGAGATGGAGGTCACGTCCTCCCGAAAAGAAGCATTGCTGAAGATCCTATTCTCCTAATTTTCCTACGTCACGTAACAGCACAAAGAACATTTATTATCATAATTAGGGTCGTGAAAAATAAATTCACGATTTTATATGAAGCAATTAAATTGTTTCTAAAACGAAATTTATATAAGTTTGCGTAGTGTCACTTGATTTATGAAGGTCAAAAACTCACTATCCATGAAAGTTTAGCATCGCGTATGACGTCTCGACAACAAAACCCAGCATCATCAGATCATTCGAATGGATTTTTAGTCTTTTTACAAGACAGTGGAGAATGTGGACATCGTATTGCAAACTTTGATTGGGCAAGTACGGCGCTCGGCGCCATAGAAGAGTGGCCTTCCTCATTAAAGCAAGCTACTGCCACCATGATCACAAGCGGTGTGCCTACGCTGTTATGTTGGGGTACAACGTTTATTCAACTATTCAACAGGCCGTTCGAGACTATTGGTGCACTTCCATCCGCACTGGGAAGTCTTGCTGCAATCACAATGGCTACAGCGTGGGATAGGTTAGGGTCTGTTTTTGATCGTTCGTTGAAAGGTGAATCCGCTGTTATCCGAGATCATAAAGTTACACAGGATGGGCATAATCGTTTACGCGACCGTTTTTTTGATATTTTTTTTACGCCAATAAGAGATGAATTTGGTGCTGTACAAGGGGTAGGTATTACCTGTATCGAGCATACGACGACTACACAGGAGTTGAGGAAGCTCAAATCCTTTAAAGAGAATAGCGAGTTAATGATTCGCCAGGCACCCGTGGGCGTGTGTATTGTTGTTGGAGATCAATTACAGACTATTGAGGTCAATGATGCATTCTTAGAAATCTCAGGCAAGGAGCGAGAAGAATTTCTGCGCCGTCCGTACTGGGATGTCAACGGTGAGGTGAGGGAAGTGTATGAGCCAATCTCGCGAGCCGTGATGCAAACTGGAAAAAGCTATCAGGCCAAAGAGCATCGGGTTACCCTTATACGACATGGCGTACCCGAAATTGTTTACGTTGATTTTGTATATGAGCCATTACGCGATATAGATGGCCAAGTCATTGGACTCATGATTATTGCTATCGATGTAACCGATAAATCGACCGCCAAAATTATTTTGGAGGGAATTAATGAGGAGATGGCGACTGTCAATGAGGAAATGGTTTCAGCCAATGAAGAGTTGGTGACCACCAATGAAGATCTCGAATTTACGCAGCGCAAACTTCACGCTTTATTGGAAAGGCTGACAGAAAGCGAACATCAGATGAGGGAGATGGTCGAAAGTGCTCCTTTTCCGATCGGAGTATACATCGGCAAGGAGATGCGAATTACCCACGCTAATCAGTCCCTAAAAGATGTTTGGGGCAAGGGAGATGACGTCGTCGGGAAAACGTACGCGGAGGTATTACCCGAGCTGGCGGATCAAGATATCTATCCGCAGCTCGATCAGGTATATACCACTGGTGTTCCGTTTCACACTCGCAATCAGCTTGTGGTGTTGCATATCGGAGGGAAACCTCAGGATTTCTACTTCAATTATAGTTT
The DNA here is from genome assembly GCF_005049105.1 of Sphingobacterium alkalisoli. Classification (GTDB taxonomy): domain Bacteria; phylum Bacteroidota; class Bacteroidia; order Sphingobacteriales; family Sphingobacteriaceae; genus Sphingobacterium; species Sphingobacterium alkalisoli. The sequence continues at coordinate 20,616 of NZ_SUKA01000009.1, read as the reverse complement.
TACGCCGCTACGGGATCATGAGGGTCAAGTATATGGCGTGATGAATACGGCGGCCGACGTGACTGACCTCTATCTGGCAAAGAATAAAGTGGAGCAGAGCGAACGCAACTTCCAGAGTATGATACAGCAGGCTCCCGTAGCAATGTGCCTCCTCTTGGGGCCTGAGCATACTGTGGCATTGGTTAATGATGCCATGATCGATATATGGGGCAAAAGCAGAGCCGAAGTGATGGATCTTCCGATTTTCGAGGCGCTTCCCGATGCGCGGGAACAGGGATTGGAGGAAGTTATGGCTCAAGTTTATGCTACTGGCATTCCTTTCACGGCTACGGAACAGCCCGTTTCGCTGATCCGTCATGGCGTACCCGATGTCGTGTACCAAACTTTTGTTTACCAACCCTACTACGGCGCAGATGGGTATATTCTGGGCGTGCTCGCTATATCGGTTAATGTCACCGAGCAGGTTAGCGCCCGTTTGGAACTTGAACGCGCTTACGAGCAGTCGCGTTTAGCAAAAGAAGCGGCTTCATTGGGTACCTTTGACCTGAATGTTGTGACCGGTACGCTGGAATGGGACAAGCGCTGTAGAGAACTCTTTGGAATACAAGATGATCGTCCTGTCAGTTTAGAGAAGGATTTTAAGGAGGCACTTCATCCTGAGGATGTCGATAGGGTACTCTGGGCGATGTCGCGGGCTATGGATGAAGACCGCTCTGGAGGTGCATATTCCACCGTATACCGTACCATTACCGGTGTTGGTCGTGAAGAGCGTTGGATAAAGGCCCAAGGGAAGGTATACTTTGACAAAGATTCCCAACCTCTGCGTTTGATTGGTTCTGTTTTAGATATTACAAACCAAAAATTCCATGAAATCCGGATCGAAGAGAATGCGGAGAAGCATGGCCGGCTGGCTGCGATCGTAGACTCTACTGAAGATATCATTATCAGCCAGAACCTGCATGGATATATCACGAGTTGGAATAAGGCCGCCGAGCGGCATTTGGGTTATACCCAGGAAGAGGCTATTGGGAAGCATATATCCATTATTCATCCCTTATCCCGGTTTGAGGAGGCCGCCTACCTCGCTTCCAAGATTAAATCGGGCGAGCAAGTTGTTAACTTTGAAACCGTTCGCATCGACAAAGAAGGTAATGAAAAGCAGCTATCGCTTACTGTTTCGCCTATTTTAGATGCGAAAGGTCAGATCATAGGCTCTTCGAAGATTGCCCGGGATATCAGTGCCCAGAAAGAAGCGGAGAAAACAACCCATCGTTATACCACGCGTTTGGAAATACTCAATAAGATGATCCAAACGGTCGCCGAAGAACTGGATTTGGATCATATCCTTCAAAAAGTAATCGATGCCACTGTCGAACTTACCGGCGCCACCTTCGGAAGCTTTTTCTACGCTAAAAAAGATATTGAGAATAAGGTACATCTCGTGTATGCTTCGTCGAGCAAGGAAGGTGCTGCATTCGCACCATCTGATATAGCTGCAAGTCAGGCCTTTTTCCCAGGCGTATTTGCGGATCTACACGTAGATCGTCTTGCAGACACACGACAAGATTCACGCTATAGACAGTACAAACAGCCATTCGGCATGCCATCAGCAGGATTTCAAGCGCTTAGCTATCTTGCTGTGCCTGTTGTGTCCCGCTCGGGGGAAGTGATCGGTGGATTGTTTTTTGGACACGCCGACACCGACCGCTTCAGTGTCGATCATGAGAGCCTTGTCGTTTCAATTGCTGCCCAGGCAGCTATCGGACTGGATAATGCCCAGCTCTACGAAAAGGTCAAAAGTCTAAACGACAAGAAGGACGAGTTTATCGGACTGGCCAGCCATGAATTGAAGACCCCGCTTACCAGCATCAACGGTTATCTTCAGATTGTAGAACGCTCCAGTCAAAATGAGCAGCATCATCGGTTTTTAAAGCGAGCTACCTTACAGGTCAAGAAACTTACCATGCTGGTAGACGACCTACTTGATGTATCTAAGATCGAAGCCGGAAAATTAAAACTGACCATTGCCGGATTTGACCTGCTCAATACCATCAGAGAGGCTATAGAACTGGTGACTCACAACAGTGAAAAGCACCAAATCACATTGAAGACCGACGTGGTGTCCTGCTTGGTCCAGGCCGATAGTCACCGAATTGAGCAGGTTATGCTCAATCTTTTAAACAATGCGATCAAATATGCACCGGGCAAAAACGAGATCGAGGTCTCGTTGCATACCACTGAGACCGATGCTCGGGTTGGTGTCAAGGATTTTGGTATGGGTATTTCTCCCGATAAGCAATGTAGTATTTTCTCCCGCTTTTATCGCATAGAAGAAAACACCGAGAATATTTCTGGCCTAGGTATGGGGCTCTTCCTCTCGCATGAAATTATAACCCGCCATCAAGGAAAAATCTGGGTAGACTCTGAACTTGGCAAAGGAAGCACATTTTGGTTTAGTCTTCCTTTGTAGCGAAATTGCTACTAGTTTCTGTGCCAGTACGTTTACGTACTTTAGGTTAAATTTTTATGATCCTTTTAATTTTTTTTTGTACGACTTTTTTATTTAGGCATTTTTTTTGATGTTTGTAAAGGAAAACTTACAATTGCGTAAGTGAACGGAAAAACAACAGTCTAATATTATTTAACGGATGCAAACGATCTTCATTGCTGGTAGCGGCTTGTTAGCCTTAGCCTTGATTCTTTTTTACCTGTACAAGCTGCAGCGACGCTTGCAACAGTATGCCCAGTTGCGTGTTAGTCTATTGAAAAGAGAGGGGAATACGCATGATAAAACGAAGGGATCTTTCATGTTTTATCTTAAAGCTCACGATAGCCGATTACGTCAAGTTGTCTTTACCAGTATACGCTTTTCAGACCCTGCATTGCAGGTGAACGCGTTTGATAAGCTATCTTTTGAAGTAAAAGCGTTTAACGAAGAGCTTCCTGCCCGTTCTATCGGTTTTAGTTGCCGAAGTAGTGCATTGAATAGGGTGGATACATCCAAGGCTGTATTGTCTATCAAAGGTTATGTTGTCGTTGAAAAGGAAGGGAAAACTGCATTTGCCTACCGTACGAAAGTAGAAATGATAACAGCCTCCGAGGCTTTACATAGCTAGTTAGTTGGAGTCACCTGTTTTATTTGCTGTTGAGAAAGTAAAATATGGCCAGTAAAGTGCGTTCCAATTCGGATCTATAGTAGGCGTCGTGTTAAATGTTCGTTAAAACAAGTCGTGCTACTTGCGTCTAAGGTAGGTTGTACGTATCTTTGAGCTTCATAATTTAGGTTAATAATTGGTTAGTTAAAGGTCTTGAAGCTCCCCGCTTCAAGACCTTTTTTTTCTGAAAGTGTCTATTTCTCAAAGGCCATCAAGAACTTTCATGCCTGTTGGTGATTCAATGGATCATGAAAGGTTTGTTTATGAGAGATTCTTCCGTATATTTGGTGCGTATCAGTCTGGATAGGAAAAAACGCAGATTTTGAAGGTTGTTTTTACATATGTTTTATTAATTACGTTGACATTGCAGTCATTTTACCGCAGTATCGCGGTTATGGACTATCAGATACACCTCCCCGAGTACTTATCGAAATGTATAAACAAAGCCCAACCTCAGCTTCATTGTAATGGTCAGTGTGTACTGATGAAGAAAATAAAGGAAAAAGAGAAAGACGAAACAAGAAGGAATTTTCTGATTTATGAGTACAGTGCATTATATATGCATAAAGAGTATATTACCTTTACCACATACCAGCCGCAGGAAGAAACCTCCGAAAGGCACTTTTCACCTTATTCGATCGATTACAGATTTAAGTACCTCATCCCCATATTCCGTCCTCCAATTAGCTGATCTATACCTATAGATCCGTAGCTATGTCAGCTTGACACTGCCACAAAAAATTTTATTAATAAAGCAAGCTTCATGGCCGTTTAAAAAACGGATCGTGTATGACGAGCTTATTGATGCATGGAGATAATTCTCATAACGATCATTTCGAATGAAAAAAACACTATTTTTTCTTGCCGCAGTGTGCATTGCGGTGGTATCCTGTACAAAAGATAAAACGGATTATGAAGCGGAAATAGATAAGGTAATTACCGAGCATACTGTGTTTAAAGAAGCTGCTGTCATCCGCAGCGAGGGGTATGACATCCGTATCGAAGCATTAAACGGAACTTTCTATAACGGCTATAACGAAATCCGTGTGAAGATTACGAATAGTCAGACCAACGAAAAAGCAAATGTATCCTCGGTAACCTATATACCGATTAGGACGAATGCCGACGGGAGTGAAATTTCCTGTCCCCACCAGTACAATCTGGTCTACCGGGCAGAGGACGACTATTTTTCGGGCCATTCGGTATTCACAAGTGAAAGTGGTGCCGATGGAAGCTGGACGCTTTACATGAGCTTTACAGTTGGGAGTCAAACCCATCTGGTGGAGGATAATATCTCGGTTCAGAAACAGCCCAACAAAAACCTGAATATGACGTCATTTATAGGGAAAGATAACGAACAGTATTTCATTGCTTTAGTGTCGCCACAAAAGCCGAAGGTTGCCGAAAACGAGTTGGTTGCCGGGATATACAAATTCAATCAACCGACCAGTCCCCCGTCCGGAAATTTTCCAGATCCGTCGCAGTTTTCATACACAGCGGTAAGGGGTTATACCTTACAGCTAGACCCGCGCATGCCGGAACCTTCTATGGGAAATCATTCGTCGCCCAATAATAAAGATCTGACACAGTACGAGGATGGCCTGTATCGGGGAATTGTTAACTACACCATGACGGGGAATTGGACGTTAAACTTTATCATGCTAAACCAAAACGGGCGGATTCTAAAGGGAGCCGAAGTGCCAACCGATTTTACACCGGGCGTGGAAGGGGTGAAAAGTGAATTACATCTTGACATTTTATTCTAAGATCACATGAAGAATTTACTTGCTGTTTTTGGGTTTCTTTTTCTTGGAGTATCTGCAAATGCCCAAAACGTACCAACGCAAACCGATAGTGCCACACGCATTGAAGAAGTAAAAGTCATTGCCAAGAGAAAAATAGAAACCGATATGAAGATGTCGGTTTCGGTGGATGAATTTTTAGCCTCTTCCCAGAAAATCAGCTTCATCAAACGAGGAGCCTACGCCTGGGAACCCCTACTCAATAATATGGGTACCGAGCGTTCTACCATTACGATTGATGGGATGCATGTTTTTGGCGCGTGTACGGATAAAATGGATCCGGTTACTTCCTACGTAGAAAGCAATAACCTTTCTGCCATAGATATCACATCCGGTCAAGAGGGCAGCCTACATGGCGCAACTGTCGCGGGAAGCATTGATCTAAAAAGAAAAAGTACCGCATTCGGCTTGGAAAAGAAATGGAACGGGGCCTACCAAACAGGGGTTGAGTTCAATAACAGGCAGTTTTTCAATCTCGGAAACCTATCTTATTCCGGCGAAAAGTTTGTCGCCGACGGAAGTATCTCTTTTCGAAAAGCGGGCAATTATTACGACGGGAACCAGGATGAAGTAAATCATTCGCAATTCCATAAGTTCAATACCTCGTTAGGTCTGGCGTATAAGACGAGTCCGCTTTCCTCGATACGGGTCGATGCGATCTACGACAAGGCAAAAGATGTCGGATTCCCTGCGCTGCCCATGGATCTATGGCTTTCCCGGGCAATGATTACATCCGTGGCCTACAAGCAATTATTTGAAGAAGGGTTAGTGAAAGTTTGGGATACCAAGTTTTATTTCAATACAATAGAACACTATATGGATGATACCAAGCGTCCCGAAAATTTGGTGCACATGGATATGCCGGGTTGGAGTACTACCTATGGATTAGTTTCCGGGGCCAATCTACAGCGTGGGGATTACAGCGCTGAAATCCAATTGAATGCGTACGATAACCTATCCATTGCAGAAATGACAATGTATCCGCAGGATCGTAGCAATAAGACGATGTTTGCCTACAGCTGGCCTTGGGTTACTACCCGCTTTGCAGGTCTTTCGATGAATAATTCCTGGGATATCTCGGAATGGAGCCGGTTGAATTTTGGAGGCTCCTTGGGTTTGAATTATAACCATTCCAAATACGTCGAGTTCAACTGGATTTTCCATCCCGGAACCCCACAGGAAAAATGCAGAATATTGCCAGGCGTGCATGCCAGTTATCAGCTGAATATAAACCAGTTTGATTTTTCTGTTGGCACGGGCTATGGGCATCGAGCGCCCTCTGTGTCGGAAGCTTACGGCTATTACATCTACAACAGTTTTGACCGTTACGATTATATTGGAAATCCCGACCTGAAAAATGAGATTTCCTATGAAGCCAATGCGAGTGCAGGGTTTAAAAGCGAGAGGGGCGCTTTAGAGGCCACGGTAAACTACTTTCATATCCAACATTATATCGTCGGCAAAATTCTGAGTCTGGGAAGCCCTATGAACTACCAATCGGTCGGTGTGAAAGGATACACCTCACTGAACCACGGCAAGCTTTTCAACGCAACGCTGCATGCTAATTACGATATCTTCTCGCATTTACACTGGAAAGGAACGCTAATCTATGCACGCGCCACGGACGATAACGGTGGGAATTTGCCGTTTATTCGCCCGCTGAGTTATCAAACATCCCTTCACTTTATGCACCGCAAATTTGGTATTCAGACTTCGTTGAATGGCGATTTTGCACAAGACAATTACAGCCCTGAATATGGTGAAGACCTTACGCCAGCGTATAGGATCTGGAATATCTCTGCGGATTACACCTTCGATTACAAAGGTTTTAAAACCGTTTTGCAGGTAGGTGCCGAGAACGTGTTTAATCAGTATTACAGTACATACGCAGATTGGGGTAACATTCCAAGAATGGGGCGTAATCTTTTCACATCCCTAAAATTTAATTTTTAAATCAACAGCACTTAACTAAATAAAAAAATGAAAAATTATAAAAACTTTCTATTATTATCAGCCTTTTCGTTGGCTCTCATGTCCTGCAGTAAGAACGATAACAATCCTGTCGCAAATGATATCACTTTGCATTTCAACAACACGTTTAAAAACACGACTATCGTCCTTGGAGATGCTGGCTCTTTCACGGCAACGGTAAATACCTCTGCCGAAGGACAGGTCCATCACTTTTCGGAGCTAAAATATGTGATAAGCAATATCCGTCTTATCAAAACAGATGGCAACGAATTTCCCTATAATATCAATGATTTGGATAAGGGTGCGACCGTAGTAAACCAGGCAAAACCTCAGACATTGGACTATGTCTTGAGTAATATCCCTGCCGGCGAGTATAAGCAGATCAAATTCGGATTGGGTGTTAGACGAGATCTGAATACACTGGATCAAGTAAGATTCCCTAACTTTTATGCGGAGGCAGGGGCCAACGATACCAAAATGCATTGGGAGTGGGGAGCCGGCTATCGATTTACGAAACTGGAGGGATTTTTTGAGACAGATGGTAAGGAAATGTCCATTCATACCGGGAGCACGGTCGTGGGGACTGATGGCGATCCCTCGACCTATGCACAAGGCGTGGATGCTTATCGGGATATCATTTTAGATCTTCCGAATCCTGCTACTGTGGGGAGAAATATTCCTAAAATCACGATCAAAGCTGATTTTGATAAACTATTAAGTGGAAAAACGAATACGCTTATATTGAAGTCAAAAACAGGCGATAATAATCATAACGATGATAGCAATGCTACACCCAATACCATGTCAGCACTTCAAATGGTCAAGTTTGTCGATAACCTAGGTGGGAATGGCTCAAGTGATATTTCGGGCATGTTTTCTATCACGAGAGTAACGAATTAAAATTAGGTGACGAGCCACATGAAAGCAGTACTTACGATTTTATCCATTCTATTGCTGTTGTTATCCTGTAGCCGAACGGATGTCATTGAGCTAACGCCTTATGACAACCCCGAAGTTCCGCTGCACATACCTGCAGGTTTTCCGCCGTTGAATAATTCGGTCGCTGGCAATACCCCTACAAAATACGGTGTGGAGCTCGGCGAGAAATTATTCCATGAAAAGAAATTTAGTGGCAATAATACGATCTCCTGTGCCAGTTGTCACAATCAATCACGTGCTTTTTCTGATAATAATGCGCAGGCCGTAGGTATTTATGGTCGTATAGGACTTCGGAATACGCCACCAATTCAAAATATGGCGTTTATGAAGTTTTATAATTGGGACGGTAATATCCTTCAATTGGAAAAGCAACCGTTGGTTCCCATCATCACGCACGAAGAAATGAATTCTTCAATTTTGGAAGTTATTGGAAAAATAAGTAGTGAACCCCAATACACCGATTTGTTTAAAAAAGCATTTGGTGATGAAACGATTACCCCTGACCGGATTTATCGAAGTATTGCACAGTATGAATATACGCTAATCTCTGCCGACAGCAAATATGATAAGATAAAACAACGGAATGAAGGCGAAGAATTTACAGCAAGCGAGGCACGAGGTTATCACGTGTTTCAACAGAAATGTGAGTCCTGTCATCGCACAGCGTTGTTTACCGACCAAAGTTTCAGGAATGTCGGCTTTCCTTTGAACCCCAGCATCGAAGAGGCAGGGCGTGCCAGAGTAACAGGGATACCTGCAGACTTCATGCGGTTTCGGGTTCCCTCATTAAGGAATGTCGAATATACCGCACCCTATGGGAGTTTGGGTCAGTTTCCGACGTTAAGGGCCGTTTTGGATTATTTTGATAACGGCGTTGTCGATGCCGATAATCTTGATCCTATTTTAAAGGCGAATGGCAATCGGATTCCGCTAACAGAACAGGAAAAACATGATATGATCGCCTTTCTCGAGACATTAAGCGATAGCACCTTCGTTGGAAAGTGAAGCGCCCATCTTCGATCTGTTAATATTTGTTAATTAAAAGGGTTTAGCTTGATAGCTACGTATGGTCAGCGTATCTTTGATCTTCATAATTTAGGTTAATAATTGGTTAGTTAAGGTCTTGAAGCTCCCCGCTTCAAGACCTTTCTTGTTTTTTACTGTTGCAATAAGGCTTTACCCCAGCGCCAGCGGTGGAGATGAAGTTGCTTCTCCAATTATAGCTTCCGTAACAACTTCTTTCTATCATAACCCACAGATAAGGTTAATCGTGTAAATTGAAAGTTTGATTTTCAATTTGCACGATTTATAACAAGAGCTCCTAATTGATACAAAAATCCGAAGAGACAGAAGAGAATCTTCATTCCGTAGTCTATATCATCCAAGACTAGGTACTTATTGGGTTGGCGGTATATTGGTTGTTGGTAGCTCGCCATAGGTCAAAATAAAGCAATCGATTGCTTTTCTGTTGTTATTGCGATAGCATTTTTATATATGTATTATTGAATTCCTAAGTTAGGCTGTACGTTCTCTTATCAAATTTTTATACCATGAATAACAGAAGAAATTTTCTTAAACAGGTATCCTTGTTATCGGTTACTGCGGTTGCTGCCAATGCGACTACCCCTCTTTTGGCGAAGGATTTTGGAAACTCCTCGCAGAAGCCTGGATTCGCTGTGTCTCCATACCTTCAACATCTTACCCCTACATCCGTATACGTTATGTTTATCACAGATAGTGCGGCTTACAGTTGGATCGAATATGAAAGCGAAGGAGTGGATAAGCAAATTGCCTATATGGAAGAAGATGGATTACATGCTGCGTATATTAAGCTAAACAAAATTCAGATCGTCAATTTACAACCGGGAAAGACGTATCGATATCGAGCATGTTCTAAAGCAATTACCCTATTCGATCCCTATAAATTAGAATATGGGGAAGAAATCCAAACGGAGTGGTATTCCTTTACCACTCCAGCTACAAATGCTTCGCAGGTGTCGTGTGTAATTTTAAATGATGTACACGACAGCCCAACAGCATTCGAAAGCTTACTGTCGCTGGTAGACAATAGACCTTATGAGTTTGTGATGCTGAATGGAGATACGTTCGATTATCAGACCGACGAACAGCAGATTATTGATCATCTTTTGGCGCCTTGTACCCAATTGTTTGCCGGACAGAAATCGTTTATCATGGTAAGGGGTAATCATGAAACCCGTGGTAAATTCCGCCGGGAATTCAAAAACTATTTTGCTTTTCCAGACGATCGATACCATTTCAGTTATAAACAAGGACCTATTTATTGGGTGGTGTTGGACACTGGGGAAGATAAGCCCGATGACCATCCGGTGTATGGGGGTATTGTCGATTTTGATGCCGTGCGCGAAAGGCAGGGCAAATGGTTGTCGGCGATCGTCAATACCGACGAGTACAAAGAAGCCGCCTATCGGATCGTTATTATGCATATCCCCCCGTTCCATAGCGGCGAGTGGCATGGACCGATGCACTGTCGGGAAGTATTCGATCCCATATTTAGAGCCAATAATGTCGATTTAGTGATTTCTGGTCACACGCATCGTCACGGTGTACATCCACCGGATGCTGATCATCCATACCCTGTCGTGATTGGAGGCGGATCAAAAGACGGAAGCAGAACGGTCATTCATCTGGAAGCTAATGAGACACGACTTCACTTGGAAATGCTGCTGGACGATGGCAAGAAGGTAGGGGAATACACGTTAACCGTTTAAAATAGTAACGTATACATTATTCTTCTTTGATTCATTTCGTTTGTTTTTTTGAAAAAAAGCGAGTACTTTTGTTGCTCAACGATACGAATGCTATGTTAGAAACCCTCATTACGTCGAAGACACGACTTAAGCTTTTGATTAAGTTTTTTGCATATGCGACCAATAAGGGCTATTTGCGGGGGTTGGCGGAAGAATTTCATGAATCGACCAATGCCATCCGTAAAGAACTCAACCAATTGACGGATGCGGGCTACCTAACCCGAGCACAGCAAAACAATAAGGTAATCTACCAAGCCAATAACAAACACCCGCTTTTTCATTCCCTTCAACAACTTATCCGGGATTACCTCGGCATGGATGAGCTGATTGATAATATTTTTGCAAAAGCAGGTGATATTGAGCAGATCAGTTTAGTTGGTGATTACGCAAAAGGTATCGATTCAGGAACACTAGAAGTATGTATATTAGGAAATGATCTCGATACGGATTACTTGTCGCGATTAGCGAATAAGTCATCGGAGCTTTTAAAAAAATCTGTGAAACTTTATTTTGAAAAGTCATCCGCCTCAGCACATCAGATTATATTGTTTAAGAAGCAATAGGCAAACCGAGATCATCCATCCCGAAAATATGATAGAAACCACGATATATACTATACCTCATCATGAATCCGAAAAGGTTGAATTCAAAACTTCTTTTCAGGACGAAGTGATCGTTTCTTTGGTGGCATTTGCTAATGCCAAGGGAGGCGCGGTGTATGTTGGTGTGGATGACAAGGGTGTTGCTAAAGGCGTGTCGATTGGGAAAGAAACAGTGCAGAAGTGGCTTAACGAAATAAAGGTAAAAACACAACCTGCTTTAGTACCGGAAGTGGATATATGGGAACACCAAGGGCAACAAGTGGTTTTGTTTAGCGTGGCAGTATATCCCATAAAACCCGTTTCGTTCAAAGGGAAGTACTACAAACGAGTTAGTAATGCCAACCATCCGATGTCTGTGGCGGAAGTTGCGCAAATGCACCTTAGGACAGTGAATTCCAGTTGGGATTATTTTTGGCGTAATGGGTTAACCACCGCAGATATTTCCTTAGATAAGGTTAAGAAAGTCTTTGATATGGTGAGACGGCGCAATTCTAATATTCCTATTGATACGTCGGAGCAGTTTTTAAAAAAGCAGGAACTGGTGCATGGTAAGCAAATAAGCAACGCCTGTTATCTCCTGTTTTGTAAGGAAGATACGTATCACACGACTATTCAGATGGGCCATTTTGCATCAGAAACGGTTATTAAAGACGATGTCACGATATCGACAGACATAGTAACTGAGGTAGAAGAGGTAATGAACTTTGTAAGGAAGCACATTAATAAAGAAATCATTATTACGGATCAATTGGAAAATACAGAACGCTGGCAGTATCCTTTAGAGGGAATCCGCGAACTGGTTGTCAATATGATTGTGCACCGTGATTATATGTCTGGGGGTCATTCTACGATTAAGATATTCCCTGATAGTATTGTCTTGTTTAACCCCGGTCCGTTGCCAGATCACATCACGGTTGAAAATCTGCTTTCAGATGATTATGTGTCTTCGCCGAGAAACCTGCAGATTGCCAAAATATTTAAAGAAATAGGACTGATCGAGCGATACGGTACCGGTATTAAGCGAGTGAGGCAATTATTTTTAAACCATGGCTTGCCCGAGCCGTTGTTTAAAATGGTTCAGGACGGTTTTTTTGTGCGCGTACTCACTTCTCCGATCTCTGGAAGCGATAGGGTCACCGATAAGGTCACCGGTAAGGTCACCGGTAAGGTCACCGATAATCAGCAAAAAATACTTACCGCGATTACAAAGGATATTTACATCACTACTGCAATACTGGCGGACATGGTAGGGATATCCCAACGGAAAATTAAGGATAACATACAGACACTAAAAGAAAAGGGCTTGTTGGAGCGTATTGGCCCGGCAAAAGGAGGATATTGGAAAGTTTTGTAAATTAGGACATACGAAAAAATGATAGAAACCACGATATATACAATACCTCAAAATCGAGAAATAAATTGATCGCCAAAGCATTTAAAGAGATTGGGCTTATAGAGCGTTATGGTTCAGGTATCAACGTATACAAAATATTTGTAACGATTACGGTGTGATTGCACCTGTTTTTGAGGAATTTGTAAATGGTTTTCGCGTGGTGCTTTTTAATCAAAGGCTAAATAAGCAAGAAGATGTCGGTGTAAATGTCGGTATAAATGAATTGATGGAAATCATTCGGAATAGCCCTGGAATAAATGCAAAAAAAATAAGACAATATTTTGATGTAGCCGATCGTACTTTAGAGCGTTGGCTAAAACATCTGAGAGATGAGGATAAAATCATATTTAAAGGAGCGCCCAAAACAGGGGGATATTTTATAAAGAAAGGATAATCCATAACCGAGCTTGCGAGCTCATGGATTCCATAGAGAAAAGAAAGGATAATCCATAATGCGCAATTAAACAATAAATACGGCATAGAAATTGCTGGAAGCAGGCAAGTCATCGGAATGTTACAAACGATGACACTTATTTTGAGAAACAACCCGTGTTAGTATATTTTTATTAAGCAGATTCGCAAACCGAGCGTAGCGAGTTCATGGATTCCATCAAAGGAAAAAGAATCATCCATAATGAGCGAATCAGCAAAAGGAAGTAATATATGAAATCAGAAACTAGTAAAAACTTGGACACAAATATTAAAAGCGATCGGAATCCTATGCGCATTGGCATTACTTTTTCGGCATTCGACCTGTTACATGCCGGTCATATCAAGATGCTAGAGGAGGCAAAGCGCCAATGCGATTACCTTATTTGTGGCTTGCAAGTAGACCCCACATTAGATCGTCCGGAAAAAAACAAACCCAGTCAAACAGTTGTAGAACGCTATATTCAGTTGTCAGGTTGCAAATATGTAGACGAAATTGTACCTTATCTAACTGAACAGGATCTGGAAGATATTTTACGCGCTTTTAAAATTGACGTACGGATCCTAGGTGATGAGTATATGGATAAAAACTTTACCGGTCGCGAATATTGTGAAGAAAAAGGCATTGCGCTTTATTATAATACACGCGATCATCGCTTTTCATCTTCAGGATTGCGTAAAACGGTTGCAGAGAAGGAGAATGGTAAATAAGTGTTAGAAATAAAAGGTTGTTAGAAATGGATAAAGGAATATGCAGATAGGCGAATCGGCGCATATGCACAAAAAAATCTCCGTCATCGGGCAGGGGTATGTAGGTCTACCATTGGCTATTGAATTTGCATCACATTTTCCAGTGGTGGGATTTGATATCAATGCGGATCGTGTTGTGGAATTGAATGAGGCCAAAGACAGCACAATGGAGGCCGATTTGGATAAGCTGACAGCAGCTATCGAGGCGGCCAAAGATAGCAATTTTACAAAAGGCTATCGGGCATCTTCTTTGTTGGAAGAGATCCAGGATGCTCATATTTTTATTGTGACTGTACCTACGCCCATTGATCGCTATAATTCGCCGGATTTGCAACCTCTATTGAAGGCGACTGCCATGTTGGGCAAGATTATTAAGCGTGGCGATATTGTGATTTACGAATCCACCGTTTATCCAGGTTGTACCGAAGAAGAATGCATACCTGTATTGGAAAACCTATCTGGATTAGTATTTAATACGGACTTTTTTGTAGGCTATTCACCCGAGCGGATTAACCCAGGCGATAAGGTGAATACGCTGACAACGATAAAAAAAGTAACTTCGGGTTCCACACCTGCAATTGCGGAGGAAATAGATCAACTTTATAAAACAATCATCACAGCAGGTACACATAAGGCACCTTCGATCAAAGTGGCAGAAGCGTCAAAAGCTATTGAAAATGCACAACGGGACGTCAACATTTCCTTTGTGAATGAGCTTGCTTTAATATTTGACCGTGTCGGTATTGATACCAATGATGTATTAGAGGCCGCAGGGACTAAATTCAACTTTTTGAAATATAAACCCGGTTTGGTTGGTGGCCATTGTATATCCGTCGACCCGTATTATCTGGCCCATAAAGCGGAGCAGCTGGGCTATCATCCAGATGTAATTCTTTCCGGCCGCCGGGTAAATGATTCCATGGCTCGTTTTGTTGCTTCCAAAGTGGTGAAATTAATGATCGGAAAAGGTATCAACGTGAAGGATTCGAAAGCATTGATACTAGGGATTACGTTTAAAGAGAACTGCCCGGATGTACGGAATACCAAAGTCATGGACATCCGTAAAGAGTTGATCGAATATGGTGTTGAGGTCGATATTTACGACCCTTGGGCAGACCCTGAGGAAGTTTTTCAGGACTATGGTATCAAGCTGCTTGACAAATCACCAATCACCAGTCACCAGTCACCAATCACTAAGTATGAAGCCGTGATATTAGCTGTAGCACATCATGAATTTTTAACATATAATATTAAATCATTAACAAAGGATACGAATGTCGTATTTGACATCAAAGGTTGTTTAGACCGGTCAGTTGTTGATGCCAGACTGTAAATTTATGCAAATAAAAAAAATTACCTGTATAGGAGCCGGTTATGTAGGTGGGCCCACAATGTCGGTTATCGCACAGAAAAACCCGAATGTTGAGGTTACGGTTGTTGATTTAAACGAAGCACGGATTGCTGCATGGAATGATGCCGACCTATCCAAACTGCCGGTATACGAGCCCGGGTTAGATGCGGTAGTCGGCGAAGCACGTGGACGTAATCTGTTTTTCTCTACGGATGTGGATAAGGCGATCGATGAGGCCGATATGATCTTTATTTCGGTCAATACTCCTACCAAAACCTATGGTAAAGGTAAGGGGCAAGCCGCCGATTTAAAATATATTGAGCTTTGTGCACGTCAGATCGCTGCAGTGGCTAAATCGGATAAGATTGTTGTCGAAAAATCCACCCTTCCTGTTCGTACAGCAGAAGCACTTAAATCTATTTTGGATAATACAGGAAATGGGGTTAATTTCCATATCCTATCCAATCCAGAGTTTCTAGCCGAAGGCACCGCGGTAACCGATTTACACAATCCTGATCGCGTATTGATCGGTGGCGAAGATGCCGAAGCTATCGAAGCTTTGGTACAGGTTTACGAAGCCTGGGTGCCCCGTGAACGTATCCTGACAACCAACCTTTGGTCATCTGAATTGTCTAAGTTAGTAGCAAATGCCTTCTTGGCGCAGCGTGTCTCATCGATCAATTCGATTTCCGAACTGTGCGAAGTGACCGGTGCAAATGTGGATGAAGTATCGCGGGCCATCGGTCACGATTCACGTATCGGTGCAAAATTCCTGAAAGCTTCGGTCGGCTTTGGCGGATCCTGCTTCCAGAAAGATATCCTGAACCTCGTTTATATTGCACGTTCATATAACCTGACGGCCGTTGCGAACTACTGGGAACAGGTCATCATCCTGAACGACCACCAAAAAGTACGTTTTGCGGAGAATATCATCAAGACATTATACAATACGGTCAATGGCAAAAATATTGCCTTTCTGGGCTGGGCGTTTAAGAAAGACACCAATGACACTAGGGAATCAGCAGCTATCTATGTAGCCGATCACCTATTAGATGAAGAGGCGAACGTGATTGTCTACGACCCTAAGGTACCTGCCGAGCAGATCTACAGGGACTTGGTTTACCTAGGTACACGGTCTCCCGAAGAAAACCGGAGACTGGTGAAGGTCGTGAATGATCCGTATGAAGCACTTGCAGGGGCACATGCAGCAGCAGTTCTAACAGAATGGGATGAATTCAAAGGTTATGACTGGGCGAAGATCAAGGAAACGATGAAAAGACCTTCCTTTGTATTTGACGGAAGGAAATTATTGAACCGTGCACAGCTGGAAGAACTGGGATTTGTGTACTATGCGATAGGAGAGTAATCAGGGGTTAGAAATCGGAGGTTAGAGATTTAAGGAATAATTTCCGGTCACCAATCACGAGAAACAGATATGCATAAGGATTTTAAAACATTATTTCCCGATACACCGGAACATGAAGTAAGGCATGTGTACAGTCCGTACCGGGTATGTCCGGTAGGAGCACACATAGACCATCAGCATGGGCATGTCACCGGATTTGCGCTGGACCACGGCGTAGATTTTTACTATGTGCCCACGGAAACCGGCGTAATCAATCTCTTCAGTACGGATTTTGAAGGCCAGGTGCTGTTTCCATTAGGCGCCATCCCTCCCAAATACGACAGCTGGGGGCGTTACATACAGGCCGCGATCTATACGGTTTCCAAAAAAGGTGAAGTTAAGTTCGGTGTACAGGGGCTGATCTGTGGATCGCTTCCCGTGGGTGGGTTGTCATCTTCGTCCGCGGTATTACTGTGTTATATCATGGCATTGGCCGATGTCAATGACATCCCGGTAGACGAACATGAACTGATCGAACTGGCTTTCCGTGCGGAGAAAGAATACATCGGACTGAGCCTGGGTAAACTGGACCAGAGCTGTGAAGTGCTTTCCAAAAAGGACCATTTGCTTTATTTAGATACCAAGGATGACTCTTACAAGCTGATACCGAAGCCTGCAAATATGCCGGACTTCGATATTCTTATATTTTACAGTGGGCTCACCAGAACATTGATCAATACGGGATACAACACCCGCACCGATGAGTGTAAGGTAGCTGCGTTTTCCTTATTGGCGTATGAAGGGCTGCCCTATGATGCATTCACCAATACACGCCTGCGTGATGTGGACCGGAAAGTCTACAATAAATGGAAGCACCGCCTGCCCGATGCACTGGCCAAAAGGGCCACACATTTCATGACAGAATACGAACGTGTAGACCATGCGGTGGAAGCATTTACAAAAGGAGATATCGATATGTTGGGCGCAATTATGTTCGCCTCTGGAGACAGCTCCATCCAGCAATGGGAATCGGGATGTCCAGAAATGATCAGCCTGTTCGACGCCATAAAGGAAGCTCCAGGGGTCTACGGAGGGCGGTTCAGCGGTGCCGGGTTTAAGGGCTGCTGTGTAGCCCTGTCCAATCCGGAATACCGGGAAGAGGCCATAAAATATGTCACGGACGCATACATCGCAAAATACCCGGAAATGGAAGGGCAATATGAGGTGCGCGTATGCAAAACGGCTGATGGAGTTAGAAGGGTGAGTTAGTGGATAGGAGTTAGAAATTAGGAGTCAGGGATTAGGTGTTAGATAGATGCGAAACAGAAATAGAGATTCTGTAGCAGGGAGAAGTAATACCTGTTACGTCATTGCGAGGAGGAACGACGGGGCAATCTTAACGTAAAATTGAATAAAAAATGAAAACGATCATATTAGCGGCAGGTTATGCCACGCGTTTATATCCTTTAACAAAGAACTTTCCCAAACCGCTGCTGGAAGTGGGGGGAAAGACCATATTGGATCGTTTGATCGAATCTGTGGACGAAATAAATGAGGTTAACCAGCATGTCGTAATTACGAATGCTACATTTTACCAACATTTTACGAAATGGAGAGCAGCATCGAACTACTCAAAGGAGATTGTCATACTTAACGACGGTACAACCAGCAACGATAACCGTTTGGGAGCGGTAAAGGATATTCTATTTGCCATTGAGGAGCTGCAGATCACCGAAGATGTACTGGTACTTGCCGGTGATAATGTCGCGACGTTTTCATTCGCCGACTTTGTTACGTATGCGAAAGAGAAGGGGACGAGTTGTATTACCTGTCATGAGGAACCGTCGATCGCAGCCCTTCAGAAAACAGGAGTGCTGGAGACAGACGATAATTTTAGGGTCATCGCCATGCACGAGAAACCCGGAAATCCACCTTCGCATTGGGCGGTACCCCCATTCTACTTTTACAGGGGCAGTGATCTGCCGTTGATACACAGGGCACTGGATGAAGGATGCGGATACGATGCGCCGGGTAACTTAGCCGCTTGGCTATGTAAGCAGACGGACGTCTACGCGTGGCCCTTGAATGGTTCCCGTTTTGATATCGGAGATCTGGCGGCTTATGAAAATGCGCAAAAGGAGTTTAGTTAATGGCAGGAGAATAAATAGTTATAAATAGACAAACCAGCGAAGAGGCAAACCGAGCTTGCGAGCTCATGGATTCCTTCAGGAAAATAAAGGATCATCCATAATATGCAGATTCGCACATTCGCAAAAGAAATGGAATATAAAAAAATACTCGTCACCGGTGCTGCGGGCTTTATAGGATTCTACTTAAGCAAACTGCTTTTGGAAAAAGGCATCACTGTTGTCGGTCTGGATAATATCAACGACTACTACGATGTTAACCTGAAGTATGCGCGACTTCAGGAATTGGGCGTAAAGAGAACAGAAGCAGAGAACTGGAACCAAGAGGTTATTTCTGATAGCTACCCCTCGTTTAAGTTTGTACGCATGAATCTGGAAGATCAGGACGAGTTATCGGCACTGTTTGCTCGAGAAGGGTTTGATGCGGTGATCAACCTTGCGGCGCAGGCAGGTGTACGTTACAGTCTGGAGAATCCAATGGCCTATGTGGACAGCAATGTTGTCGGTTTTGTAAATATATTAGAAGCCTGCCGTCACCATAAGATATCACATCTATTGTATGCATCTAGTTCCTCTGTTTATGGGGAAAATGGGAAAGTGCCTTTTTCGGAAGATGACCGGGTAGACTATCCGGTAAGTCTGTATGCTGCGACCAAGAAAGCTAACGAACTGATGGCGCATACCTACAGCCACCTGTACCAGATCCCAACATCGGGACTTCGATTCTTTACGGTATATGGCCCCTGGGGACGACCGGATATGGCGCCGATTTTGTTCGCTTCGGCGATAACGGAGGATCGTGCGATCAAGGTATTCAATAATGGTGAGATGAGCCGTGATTTTACGTATATCGATGATATCGTCAACGGCATTATCATCACATTAAACAACCCACCGGTCAGCAAAAAAGAGCAGCCCTTATATCAGGTGTTCAATATCGGTAACGGTTCTCCGGTCTCACTGATGGAATTTATTGAAACAATGGAACACAATTTGGGTAAAGTGGCCAAAAAAAATATGCTGCCCATGCAGTCCGGGGATGTGCCTCGCACATGGGCAGATACAACTTCCCTGAATGCGTTGGGCTATGAGAGCAAGACCTCAATACAGGAAGGTGTCCAAAAATTTGTAGCTTGGTTTGTTGGTTATAACAGTAAATAAGATCATGAAAAAGACGATAATTATCACCGGAGGTGCCGGTTTCATAGGTTCCCACGTAGTCCGAGAGTTTGTGACCAAATATCCGGAATACCAGATTGTGAATCTGGATGCGCTTACCTATGCAGGTAACCTGGAGAACCTAAAGGATATTGAGGACGCTCCAAACTACAGCTTTGTAAAAGCTGATATAACCGATGCCGCCCATATCCTGGATATCTTTAAGCAGTACCTACCCGATGGAGTGATCCATTTAGCGGCAGAATCCCATGTGGACCGCTCGATCACGGATCCTACCGCCTTTGTGATGACCAATGTGATCGGTACGGTAAACCTGTTGAATGCAGCAAAAGAAATCTGGAAGGGCGACTATGAAGGTAAGCGTTTCCACCATGTCTCCACGGACGAAGTATTTGGAGCATTGGGCGAGACAGGTCTTTTTACGGAAGACACCAAATACGATCCACATTCCCCGTATTCGGCATCCAAGGCCTCTTCCGACCATTTTGTGCGCGCATACCACGATACCTACGGTCTTCCTATGGTACTGACCAACTGTTCGAACAATTACGGTCCCAATCACTTCCCGGAAAAGCTGATCCCGCTCTGTATCCACAATATCCTGAACAACAAGCCACTCCCGATCTACGGAGACGGGAAATATACCCGCGATTGGCTATTTGTCATCGATCACGCAAAGGCCATCGACCTGGTGTACCATAATGGTAAAAACGGGGACAGTTACAATGTGGGCGGGTTCAACGAGTGGCAGAACATCGATCTGG
>NZ_SUKA01000008.1 GCF_005049105.1 Sphingobacterium alkalisoli | reverse complement strand
CCTCTTCCCATTCCGAACAGAGCAGTCAAGCCCGCCAGAGCCGATGGTATTGCCGTAACAGGTGGGAGAGTAGGTCGGTGCCTTTTTTTATACAGAGCCCTTGCTGGAAACAGTAAGGGCTTTTTTTTGTAACCTATATTTCTATATTTCCCCCTATCCCCAGCTCCGTTTTGTAATTCGGTACAAAACAGAACTCACAATATATCCCAATATCGTCCGAATAAAAAGTAAGAGCGCAACAATTTCTACTATCCTCTTAGCTTTTGTATAGCTTAGCGCAGACTACATAACGAAAAAATAGGCTTAACTTTATATAATAACAATATTACATAAAGTTGTGTGTTTTTTTTCTACTTTACACACAAAACTTATGAACGGCATACGGATTAAAATTTTTCTTTGCTGTTTTATGTTCTATTGAATCCTATGTATACATGAAAAGGAAGACCATCATATTTCTAGTTTTAATTGGCCTTGGTGTCGGAAGTTTAGTTTTATATCGAATAACTACAAACGATAAAAATGATAGCGAACGTGCTGGCAATGTTGCAGGAGGTCGCATTCAAACAAAAGTTTATGGAAAAGTAATAAAAGGTAAGCCCTTTTCTGATCATTTGTCGCTTTCCGGTTCTATTGAACCTAATGAAATAGTAGACATACGTCCTGAAATTTCTGGAATTGTAGAAGCAATAAGCTTTTCAGAAGGAGGTCGTGTGTCAGCAGGACAAGTATTGATTCGGATTAATGATGTGGAATTGAGAGCGGAACTTTCGCAGGCAGTTACACGAAACAGTTTGGCCGGTGAAAATGCAAGAAGAGCTAAATTGCTGCTAGAAAAAGAAGCAATTAGCCAGGAAGAGTATGATATTGCCAGCGCGGATTATCGCACAGCAAAAGCTCAAATTCAAGTAATAGAGGCTCAGCTGGCTAAGACTGTCATAAAAGCCCCTTTTTCGGGCACGATCGGATTAAGGAATATTTCCAAAGGAAGTTATATTACTCCTACCACTAGTGTTGCTCAGTTAGTAAATACAGATAGGGTAAAAGTTCTGTTTTCCATTCCGGAGAAATATGTCCAAATGGTTAAAAATAATAGCAGTATTAAACTGAATATACAAGGCAGTAGAGAAGATCATACAGCTATGATCTATGCTATTGAGCCTATTGTGGAATCAGCCACGCGTACGCTTCAGGTAAAGGCGATTGCAGATAATTCCGCCCAAAGCTTAATTCCCGGTACATTTGCTAACATTGTTTTTCCTTTGGAAACCATAGAGAGAGGCCTGTTGGTGCCCGCGGAAGCACTGATTCCTATACAAAATGGTAAAAAGATATTTCTTCTGAAAAATGGGAAGGCGTTCGAATCTCTTGTAGAGACAGGGGCAAGAACGAAAGAAGATGTGTTGATTTTATCAGGAATTCAAGAAGGGGATACC
The DNA here is from genome assembly GCF_005049105.1 of Sphingobacterium alkalisoli. GTDB lineage: Bacteria > Bacteroidota > Bacteroidia > Sphingobacteriales > Sphingobacteriaceae > Sphingobacterium > Sphingobacterium alkalisoli. The sequence continues at coordinate 213,892 of NZ_SUKA01000008.1, read as the reverse complement.
GTGCTTACATCGGGCGTGATGTCCTTACGAGATGGGAGCCCTGTTCAAGTTACTTTACGATAATCAGATATGAGTTTATCTACGTTAAGTATTAAAAGGCCGGTATTAACCATTGTGTTAAATTTAATGCTCATTTTATTTGGCATTATAGGATACGTTTTTTTAGGTGTTCGAGAGTATCCTTCTATAGATCCAGCTCAGATTTCCGTGCGAACGAATTATACGGGTGCCAACGCTGAGATTATAGAATCGCAGATAACGGAACCTCTTGAAAAAGCTATAAACGCAATTGATGGTATTCGAAATATTTCTTCTTCTAGTAATCAAGGTTCAAGTAATATTACTATTGAGTTTAATCTCGGTAAAGACTTAGAAGCAGCTGCCAATGATGTTCGAGATAAGGTCTCAGAAGCTCAACGTCGGTTACCTCAGGATATCGATGCGCCACCTGTAGTCTCAAAAGCTGATGCGGATTCCGAACCTATTATTATAATGACGGTCCAAAGTTCTACAAAAAATGTGCTTGAACTATCTGATTACGCCGAAAATGTTATTGCGCAACGATTGCAGACCATACCGGGAGTAAGTTCCGTGCAAATTTGGGGTCAGAGGAAATATGCGATGCGTTTGTGGATAGATCCAGTACGTCTAGCTTCCTATGGTTTTACAATTTTGGATGTAAGAGATGCACTTAATGCACAGAATGTAGAGTTACCTTCTGGTAAATTGACAGGACTGAATACCGAGCTGGCAGTGAAGACAATTGGTAATTTAGCGAATGAAGAGGAATTCAATAATATTATAGTGCGATCGGATGGGGATAGGATTGTGCGGCTAAGTGATATCGGCAATGCTGCCCTAGAAGCGGAAAACTTTGAAACTAAGATGTCAGACTCCGGATTCCCAATGGTCAGTTTAGCCATTATTCCGCAGCCGGGTACCAATTATTTAGATATTGCAAATAGTTTCTATACAGAATTTGAAAAGCTGGAGAATGATTTGCCAGAAGGGTTCGATTTGAATGTCGCCATCGATAATACACTTTTTGTGAAAAAAGCAATATTTGAAGTCGTTGAAACCCTTCTAATTTCGGTCACACTGGTTATCCTAATTATATTCCTATTTTTCCGAAATTGGTCTATTGCGTTTCGTCCATTGGTAGATATTCCCGTCTCGCTCATTGCGACTTTTTTTATCATGTACTTATGTGGTTTCTCAATTAACGTACTGACACTATTGGCCATTGTATTAGCTACAGGGTTGGTCGTAGATGATGGGATCGTGGTCACAGAAAATATTTTTAAGAAAGTGGAAGAAGGAATGTCCCCCATTCAAGCGGCAATAAAAGGTTCTAATGAAATATTTTTTGCGGTTATCTCGATTTCCATTACGCTGGCAGCAGTTTTTTTACCTGTTGTTTTTTTGGAAGGGTTTGTCGGTCGATTGTTTCGCGAATTTGGAATTGTAATAGGTTCTGCAGTGCTAATTTCCGCTTTTGTCTCGCTAACATTGACGCCTATGTTAAATGCATATTTAATGAAAGGTGGCGAACAGAAACAGTCTAAGTTTTATGTACGGACTGAGCGCTATTTCGAGATGATGAATAAGGAATACACCAATTCCCTTCGCCATTTCTTGAAAATTAAGTGGTTAAGTATGGCTGTGATTGTAGGTTGTTTTTTACTCATCTATCTATTTTTTCAACTATTGCCAAAGGAAACTGCCCCTTATGACGACAGAAGTTATATTAGCCTTAGAGTAACTGCCCCCGAAGGAGTTTCATACGACTATATGGATCGTTTCATGACAGATTTAACACTTCTTATTAATGATTCTGTGCCCGAAAGAAAAGTAAGCTTGGTGATTACATCACCTGGTTTCGGTTCGGCTTCTTCAAATAGCGGCATCGTCAGGCTTGGGCTAGTACAGCCAAATGAGCGAGCACGTTCGCAAGGTGAAATTGCGGATGATGTGTCTCGTATTACGAGACCGTACTCTGAAGCGCGGGTTTCTGTGTCGCAGCAACCTACAATTTCGGTTAACAGGAGGGGAGGGCTACCCATACAGTATATTATTCAAGCACCCAATTTTGAGCAACTTGAAAAGAAAATTCCGGAATTTATGGAAGAATTGTCCAAAGATCGTACGTTTTCCATAGTCGATGTTAATTTGAAGTTTAACAAGCCGGAAGTATACGTTACCATTGATAGGGACAAAGCGCAGTCGCTAGGTGTTTCTGTCTTGGATGTAGCTCAGACATTACAACTGTCTCTTTCTGGACAACGGTTCGGTTACTTTATGATGAATGGTAAACAGTACCAGGTCATGGGTCAATTTGACAGAGAGGATCGATCCACGCCTACAGACCTAGCTGCTATTTTTGTAAAAAATAGCAATGGCCAACTAATTCAACTAGATAATATAGTAGAAATAGAGGAAAGAAGCAGTCCACCACAGCTATACCATAATAACCGCTATATGTCTGCCACTGTTTCGGCGGGACTAGCACCGGGGAGAAGTATGGGAGAAGGTATAGAAGCTATGGATGCCGTTAAAGAAAAAGTGTTGGATGCCAATTTCACAACAGATTTAGGGGGTGAGTCTCGAGATTTTGTAGAAAGTGGTTCGAATACAACGTTTGCGTTTGGACTTGCGGTATTATTAATATTTTTGATTCTTGCAGCACAATTCGAAAGTTTCGTTGATCCTATTATTATTCTGCTTACAGTTCCTATGGCAGTAGCTGGAGCCTTATTTTCACTATGGCTTTTTGGTCAATCTTGGAATATTTTTAGCCAAATCGGGACTATTATGTTGATCGGATTGGTCACAAAGAATGGGGTTTTGATTGTAGAGTTTGCCAATCAGCTACGCGAAGAAGGTTTGGATAAATATAATGCCGTATTGCAAGCCTCGGAATCTCGGTTACGACCAATATTAATGACTTCGTTGACTATCGCCTTAGGCGCATTGCCTATTGCTTTATCATTGGGTGCGGCCTCCACAAGTAGAATCGGTATGGGGGTCGTTATTGTAGGTGGTACCTTGTTCTCGTTGATTTTAACACTTTTTGTTATTCCTGCATTTTATTTATTAATGTCTAGAAAGAGAATACATCGACCTGAATTTGATAATATAGAAGATTAAGATGAATAGAATTGTAAGCTTCATATTTTTGTTTTTTTTTATTCAATCTTTGGGATTGAAAGGACAGGAAGTTTTGATGATAAAGGAAGCTGTAGAAATAGCATTAGAAAATAATTACGATATACGGCTTTCTAAAAATGATTTTTTAATTGCCCAACAGAATGTTTCTTACGGGAATGCAGGGATGCTACCTTCGGTTACAGGCAATTTCACCCAAAATAATAGTCTTCAAAATTCAACGCAGGTACAAGCTACCGGAGATACCCGCTCTTTAAATAATGCCAAAAATAATAACATGAATTATGGTGTGAGTATAGGGTGGACTATTTTTGATGGTTTAGGGATGTTTTCAAGATATGATCAACTGAAGGAATTGGAAAAGCAAGGGGATTTTCAGTTTAAGCAGGTGGTAATAACGCGTGTTTCTGATGTCATTGCAACATATTATACCCTTGTGGAACAGCAAAATTTGTTGAATGCAATAGATTCTAGTATCATTATTTCCAAAGAGAGACTAGAGATAGCCGAGAACAGGTTTTCTATTGGCAAAGTTTCCCGATTGGAGGTTTTGAATGTGCAGGTGAATTTAAATACAGATGAATCGAATCGATTGCGGCAAGCTGACGTAGTAAAAAACCTGAAAATAAACCTGAATAGTCTCTTGGCTCGGGATCTGTTGATAGACTTCGTTACAGTAGAGGAATTTGAGTTTGATGAGAGCTTGCAACTTGCTACATTATTTGACCAAGCAAGTACGCAAAATCTGGATTTGCAGATTATAGCAATTAACAAAAGGATCGCTGAACTGGAATTGAAAAATGTACAGGCGAATCGCTATCCTACGGTTAGATTAAACACCGGCTACAACTTTTCAGAATCTGAATCCAGTTTAGGTTTTGTATCCAGTTCTACTGGCAGAGGACTGACATATGGCATAACCGCGTCTATTAATATCTTTGACGGATTTAATCAGCGTCGAAATGAACGCATTGCTAAGATTCAAGTTGATAATGCCGATCTGTTAATAAGACAGCAAAAGCTTCTTGTTGAGACTTCAATAGCTACTGCGTATCAAACCTATCAAACTAATATAGCTTTGGTTGTACTAGAGGAAAAGAACGAAAACATCGCAAGACAGAACCTACATATAACCCTCGAGAAATATCGAATTGGCAGCATTAGTACTGTTGAATTTAGAGATGCTCAGGAAAACTTTATTAATGCGGTATCGCGGTTTAATTCTGCGAAGTTGCAGGCGAAATTATCAGAAGTAGCGATAAAAGAGCTTATTGGACAGATAGCGCTATAGTCCTTTTAATCTTATTTGTAATCAGCTGGTTACACAAACGGTTTCGTAATTTGAACAAACGTTTGCGTTTGTGTTTTATTTTTTATTATAATTTTTTAGGATTATTATTGTGATAGATAAGCGGATAAGTAGCTTATTGATAACCGATAGCCTTAAAATATAAAAAATTGGTTATTCCTTAATAGACTGTTTAGTTTGTTTTAAAATAGGTGATTTTAGAGGGGGCGTTTGTCCCCTTTAATGTTTTTGATTGCAAGTTCCTTAAAATTGAAATATGAGTTCAGATAGAAGAGATTTTATTAAGAAAGTATCCTTACTTTCAAGTGTGGCAATTACGTTGCCTTCGATTGGTATGGAGGTGCATGCGGCTCCGAGATTTAATATGTCAGGATACAGAGCTCCTAAACTAGACAAAGTGCGCGTCGCTTTTGTGGGTTTAGGAAATCGCGGTACCGGTGCGGTAGATCGCTATACTTATATTGAAGGAGTAGAGATTGTCGCATTGTGTGACCGTCATGAAGATCGTGTTACAAAGCATCAAAATTTTGTAACTGAAAAAGGTTTTACTAAACCTCAAGGCTTTTCAGGAGACAATGGTTGGCAAACGATGTTGAAAGAAGTCGAAATAGATTTATTATATATTTGTACTCCTTGGGATTTACATACGGTGATGGCGATTGATGGTATGAAATCAGGTGCCCACGTAGCCTGTGAAGTTCCTATTGCATTGTCTGTGAAAGACTGTTGGGAGGTTGTGAAAGTGTCGGAATCGACAAAAAAGCACTGCATGATGCTGGAGAACTGTTGTTATGATTTCTTCGAAATGTTGACGTTGAAAATGTCTAGAGAAGGTCTATTTGGAGATATTATTCACGCAGAAGGTGCTTATATTCACGATTTATTGGATCTAAATTTTAGCAAGACTTATTACGATGATTTCTGGAGGTTAAAAGAGAATATTCGTTTCAACGGAAATTTATATCCTACACATGGTATAGGTCCAGTTGCGCAATGCATGAATATCAATCGCGGCGATGTAATGACTTCATTGGTCGCCATGCAGACTAATGATTTTCATATGGCTGATACAGCGCGCGAATTGGCCGCTAAAGATGCTACATTTCAACAATTTGTTGGTAAAAAATTTCGTGGTAATATGAATACCACGTTGATCCGAACAGAAAAAGGAAAAACAATCATGATTCAACATGATGTTACTTCTCCACGGCCTTATTCTAGAATTCACTTGTTAAGTGGAACGAAAGGCTTTGCAGAGAAATATCCAACACAAGGAATCTCACTAAAGAGTCACAAAAATGGACATTCATTCTTGCCAGAAGAAAAAGTAGAAGAGTTACGCGAAAAATACACACCCGAGCTAGTGAAGTTCATTGGAGAACAGGCTAAGAAAGTAGGTGGTCACGGAGGGATGGATTTCATGATGGACTGGCGATTAATTGATTGTTTGCGTAATGGTTTACCCTTGGATCAAGATGTTTATGATGCAGCAGCATGGAGTGCAATTGTTCCTTTGAGTGTAGAATCTGTAGGTAAAAATTGTAAAACAGTTACCTTCCCAGATTTTACAAAGGGCGCTTGGAGATCCAATACACCGGTAGATCTTACATTGAATGGTGGTGGAAACACTAAAATTCGTCCTAAAGTTGAAAAAGATGGAAAGCAATTAGACGTCTAGTATAGCTATATGTATGTCGAGCCCAGCATTTTTGTTGGGCTTTTTCATTGGTTTTACTTATTTTTAGGAATGAAAGCACTATTTTACGCAGGTCTTCCTTTTTTGATTCTATTTGGATGTAATATAAGTCCATCAGAAAAGGCTGCTAATGCAAACGAATTGGATAGCGCAGTTACATGTGCTAGTGTTATTCCAAATCGATTTTCCCGCATATCGGAAGACTCTCTTACCTATATTTCCGGCGATGATAACGCAAAAATGATACTGATTCCGGCCGGAGAATTTAAAATGGGCTCCACTAGTTTCGATGATGCACAACCTCTGCACAACGTAGAACTCAGCTCTTTTTGGATGGATGAACACGAAGTTACCAATGCACAATTTAGAGCTTTTGTAGAAGCTACCGGATATGTTACTTTAGCTGAAAGACCCTTGGATCCAGCAGATTTTCCTGGTGTTGATCCGAGAATGTTGGTTCCGGGTTCTGCCGTTTTCTGTGCGCCTAAGAATATCCAAGGATTGAATAATCACTTACAGTGGTGGGAATATATTCCCGACGCCAATTGGAGACATCCAGAAGGACCTAAGAGTTCTATAACAGGAAAAGAAAGCCACCCTGTTACCCAGCTTGCGTATCAGGATGCGGAGGCATATGCGAAGTGGGTGGGTAAACGACTTCCAACAGAAGCAGAGTGGGAATATGCAGCAAAAGCAGGGAAGCATCAATACGAAACCTATTATTGGGGAAGTGACAAGAAAGAAAATGGGAAGTGGTTGGCCAATATATACCAAGGAGATTTCCCAACGCATAATACGAAAGAAGATGGGTATGAAATTACCGCTCCAGTAAAATCTTTTCCAGCAAACGCTTTTGGATTATATGATATGGAAGGAAATGTTTGGGAATGGTGTGCTGACCTGTATCGCCCAGATTATTATGCAAACAGTCCTAAGCTGAATCCCAGAGGCCCTGCTGAGGCTTATGATCCACAGGAGCCCGGAACTGTAAAGCGTGTACAGCGGGGAGGCTCCTTCTTATGTAATGATCAGTATTGTGAGCGATATAAGGCAGGTAGCAGAGGGAAAGGAGAGGTAAATAGTCCGACGAACAACGTTGGTTTTAGATGCGTAAAAGATATAAAATAAAAGAAGCCCGCTAGTTGCGGGCTTCTTTTATTTTATTGTGCATTTAAGAACATGGATTTCTTTGATACTAGTTCTCTGAAATAAGGGTCTTGCAAATCTTTGATAAAGCGTATCGCTTCACCTGTAGATTTCATTTCGGGACCTAATTGTTTGTCGACTTCAGGGAATTTAGAGAAAGAGAATACTGGCTCTTTGATTGCCCAGCCTTCCAGTTTCCGTTCAATTTTGAAATCTTTTAATTTATTTTCTCCTAACATTACTTTGGTCGCGATGTTGATGTATGGTACATCATATGCTTTAGCAATGAAAGGGACGGTACGTGAAGCACGTGGGTTAGCTTCTATAACGTATACATTTTCATTTTTGATGGCGAATTGAATATTCAATAAACCTCTAACATTTAATGCCTGTGCTAATTTTACTGAATATTCCTCCATTTTAGCTTGTACATGGTCTGACAGACTAAAGGGAGGTAATACTGCGGATGAATCTCCCGAGTGTATTCCTGCAGGCTCGATGTGCTCCATCATGCCGATAATATGGACATCTTCCCCATCACTTATAGAATCAGACTCTGCTTCTTCTGCACGATCTAGGAAATGGTCAATTAAGATTTGGTTTCCGGGAAGACTCTTAAGGAGGTTGACTACCGCTTTCTCTAAGTCTTCGTCATTAATGACGATACTCATTCCTTGACCACCTAATACATAAGAAGGACGTACTAATACAGGGTAACCCACTTCATTTGCTACGCGAATGGCTTCCTCCGCGGAAGTGGCGACACCATATTTCGGATAAGGAATGTTTAGTTCTTTTAATAAATCAGAGAAGCGACCACGGTCTTCGGCTAAATCCATGTCTGAAAACGAAGTGCCGATTATTTTAACGCCAAATTCTTCTAAACGTTCGGCCATTTTTAAAGCGGTCTGTCCTCCTAATTGAACGATCACACCTACAGGTTTCTCTAATTCAATGATTTCACGGACATGCTCCCAAAATACCGGTTCAAAATATAATTTATCGGCCATATTGAAATCTGTTGAAACAGTTTCTGGGTTACAGTTTACCATGATAGCTTCAAAACCACATTCTTTAGCTGCCAGTAGACCGTGTACACAAGAGTAGTCAAATTCAATCCCTTGTCCGATACGATTTGGACCGGATCCCAATACGACAATTTTCTTTTTATCAGAAACTATTGATTCATTTTCATCTTCGAAAGTAGAATAATAATATGGTGTTTGTGCTGGAAATTCTGCAGCACAGGTATCAACCATTTTATACACACGGTTTATACCCAGTTCTTTACGACGATCGTAAACTTGGTCTTCCGTAACGTTACCTAAGATCCAAGAAATTTGTGCGTCTGAATAACCTTTTTGTTTTAAGGTCATAAAGAAATCACGAGGAATATTATTTAATTGGTAGCGACGCAATTCAGTCTCCAATGCAACCAGTTCTTGAATTTGAACTAAAAACCACTTGTCAATTAAAGTAGCTTTCCGGATAGATTCTAGTGGAACTCCTAATTCAAAAGCATCTTTGATATGGAATAAGCGATCTGCACTTGGGTGCTCTAAGCTGTACATTATCTCATCCAGATTGCGCAATTGACGACCGTCAGCTCCTAATCCCCAGCGACCTGTTTCCAGTGATTGGGCCGCTTTCTGTAAAGCTTCGATGAATGTACGGCCTATTGCCATCACTTCTCCAACTGCTTTCATCTGTAATCCCAATTCTTTATTTGCACCTTTGAATTTATCAAAGTTAAAACGTGGAACTTTTACGATTACATAATCTAACGTAGGCTCGAAATATGCGGAAGTTGTTTTTGTAATTTGATTCTGAAGCTCATCCAAATTGTATCCTATAGCCAATTTAGCTGCAATTTTAGCAATTGGATAGCCTGTTGCTTTAGAAGCGAGAGCAGAAGAACGTGAAACACGTGGATTAATCTCAATTGCGATTATATCTTCATTTTCCGGATTTACGGAAAATTGGACATTACATCCTCCCGCAAAATTACCAATAGAACGCATCATTTTGATCGCTTGATTACGCATATCTTGGTAACACTTATCAGAGAGTGTCATACCCGGCGCCACAGTTATGGAGTCACCGGTATGAATACCCATTGGATCAAAATTTTCTATCGTACAGATGATAATGACGTTGTCATTGGTGTCACGCAATAACTCTAATTCGAATTCTTTCCAGCCTAATACAGCTTGTTCAACCAATACCTCATGCGTTGGCGAAGCATGTAAACCTCTATTCAGCGCCGCATCAAAGTCTTCTTTTCTGTGTACGAATCCACCTCCTGTGCCTGCTAGCGTGTAAGAAGGGCGGATAACCAGTGGGAAACCAATCTCTTGCGCGGCTTCTTTCCCTTCAAGGAAAGAATTGGCAATTTTTGAAGGGGCTACACCTACACCAATATCAACCATGAGTTGACGGAATTCTTCACGGTTTTCTGTTTTCTCTATGGCTGCCACATCAACACCAATTACCTTAACATTGTATTTTTCCCAAAGACCAAGGTTCGACGCTTCAATACATAAGTTCAGTGCAGTTTGACCACCCATAGTAGGCAATACAGCATCAATCTGTTGTTCTTGAAGGATTTGTTCGATACTCTCGCAAGTAAGCGGTAATAAATACACATGATCTGCAACAACGTTGTCAGTCATGATAGTTGCAGGATTGGAATTAATGATGGAAACTCTAATGCCTTCTTCTTTTAGAGAAAGAGCGGCTTGAGACCCTGAATAATCAAATTCACACGCTTGTCCGATTACAATAGGGCCGGATCCTATAATTAATACGGAGTTAATGGAGGTGTTTCTTGGCATTATTTTTCTAATTCAAAAAGTTAAAATACGAATTTGTAGTAACTAGACAAAGCAATGAAAAATGCCTTAAAAAGAGGAGTATTCCGACTGCTTTGTCGGAGTGCAAAGTTATACTTTTTATTTGATAAATTAATAAAATTTTAAAAGATCGTATCATTTCAAGATAAAAAAAATGGAAACATTATGCTGGTTACGCGTAATTCATGTCGTCACCTATACATCTCACTTTCTACAAAATTTATATTTTCCCGAAATTTATTGAAATACGTGGTATGGTTTTTGCGAATCACCTATTTAATACGTTTAAATTTAAATGAATATTTATGAAAAAAATTACTTTACTACTAGCAGCAGTCCTCTTTATTGGTAGTTCCTTTGCTCAGGATTACAAAAATTCCATCGGTATTCGCCTAGGATCCGGATACTATGATGTAGCAGCCGTGGCATTTAAGACATTTATTACACAACCTGGCGCGTTAGAGTTTGATTTGGGCTTTGATACGGATAAAGTTGGTGGTAACCGTTATACGAGCGCTGCTTTTTCTGGAACATACCAACATCATTTTCCCATTGGAAATATTGCAGGTTTTAAGTGGTTTGTAGGAGGTGGAGCTACTCTTTCCAATACTTTTGTAAACAATGATGATTTGGATGGCGGTTTCAATTTAGGTATTTACCCAACCGGCGGTGTGGATTACAAATTAAAAAATGCACCTTTTGCCTTTTCGGCAGATATTCGTCCAACAATTCACGTTGTTAATGGGTATGATTACCGAGATGGTTTTTATGCGAATGGAGGAGTGACGGCTCGTTATACCTTCTAATAGTATTAGCGAGATTAGTTATTTCACAGTAAAAGCCGCTTAAAGCGGCTTTTACTGTGAAAAGTGTTTATTTTTTGAAGGAATATTCGACATTAAATCTTCTGAAGATTGATGTCCAGCTTTTGGGATTGTATGATTCTAGAAAAGAATTCTTTCAGAGACAAGTATTCGTCTGGCAAAAACATAGGTTTGTTAAGCTGCGATAGAATCTGTATTTCTAAGGTATTGTCGTGGTTATTGATCTTATAAATGTAACGAGCATCCCTGTTCGGTAAACTCATATTTACGTTCTTTGGTTTTTCGACCAATCTATAAGACTCTGGTAATTTAATCACGAATTGAAAGCTTTCCTCTAATTTTGAACCTAAATCAACTGGATAGCTTCTGCTATCTAAATTAAATGGATTCTTGATTGTTTTACCAATAAAAAGTGGATTAAACTGTATTCCTGTATTGCTTGGTGTAGCAAAATTATCCACTTCGATTTCAAAATTTTCAATTAGATATAAGTCTGATTTATCTATATTTTCCATAGCGTTTTTCAGAAACCGAATGTTCCCTGTTTTTTCTTCTAATTTTTCAAAGTATTCCTCTAGTGAGTTAAATTCTTTGAGCTCATTTCTTTTATTGAGAGCAGCATATCCGTATCTATGGATTTGAAAAGCACCTTTCAGCTGGCCATCTTCCGAAAGCTCTCCGTTGAATATATGAGAAATGGATGATGTATAGTTCGATTTTAGCTGTATCCAATCCGAATAGTCTTTGCTGATTAATCTGCCTTGAAAGTTAATGCAGCGCAGTGGTATTAACCCAAAGGGCAGGTTTGCATCCGTGGCATCCAGAAGATACTCTATACTGTCGATTATCGCGTGTGCAATCACATAATTGTAATTGCTAATGGTAGGGTGTGTAAACGACGGCATTCCGTTACTTCTGGTAGACAGAATAACTGGAGAAGCTTGGATATTAATGGCTTGTAATGCATTAACTAAGCTTAGATTGATATCGGCGGCATTTCCTGAACGTTTTTCTAACGCATCCTTTAGGCCGTTTTTGGTAAACATTCCATCAGACTTATCCCATATAATCTGCTTTTGAACATAGGTGTAGACTTTTATAGCGTTCTCTAAATCTGATAAGGTTTTATCGGTTATCTGAGCTAATAAGTCGGATTTAAAGATGTTTTTTTTGCGTACTTCTCTACCAAAATTATCCGATTCTAACAATTGCTTTTGTACATCTTCCCACGATCTGGAAAAATTATGAGATGGTCCAAATGGAATACTATACCGCGCTAGTTCAAACGTGAGGATAGATTTGTAGTTTTCGGCAGATGTCATGTAATCTTCTTCCACAAAAGCTGGAACATTTTCCATGATATAATAAGTTTTCTGGCCATTTATTACCCCTACTGATGACTCCATTTTCGTGTCATAGGACTCCTGTTTTCGCTTTGTTAAACCATATCCTCCTTTTAAGCTCACATTATAGACACATATTTCCGGTATTTCTGTTACAAATTCGGAATATATTTTGGGAATGTCAGATTGGAAACTCCATGATTCTAAATTATATAAGAAAGGCGACTGCACGCTATATCTAAGTTCGATGATGGACCCTTCCCTTACATTAGGGAATGCGATCTTCGACGTGTTAAAATTGTCGGATGTTTTTTCGGTAATGATGCTGCTTTTTGGTAAGTCTGTTTCCTCTATTTTTCCATTCATCATATTGTAAGTTGCGCCTTTGATTGATTCGATAATTTCTTTCTGATTTCCGGATCGATAAAGGGGTATCGAAAAATTGGCTTTATCAAGCCCTTCATTTTTTAAAATCTGAATTTTTGTGTGATAATAATAGCGTAGGATGAGTTCACCTTGGTGAGATAGTTCGATGCCTCCTTTGCCGTATTCTCTTAAAACTACTGCTTCTGCAGTGGAGTCAATCAAATTTTCAAAATCGGTAAGACTAATTTTTCCAAATGAAAAGTCTTGCGAGAAGCTAATAGAAACAGTACTAAAAAGGATTGTTAAAATAATTATGCGGAGCATGAGTGTATAAATTATAAAGAGGTTAATAAATAAATTTACGGCTGTCTAAAGATAAGTGTTTTCAAAATTAAGTGCAAATTATTCTTGTGTTAAAAAAAATGTTAAGTACCTGAATTGTGATAATTACAGCTTGAATATTTAGGAATAATTAACACCACAATCGATTGTGTATTTAATTTTTTACATATATTTGATCCTCCTATTAATTAAAATTAAACTTATGTGTGGAATAGTAGGCTACGTAGGTAGCAAGCAAGCTTATCCGATAATTGTTGATGGCTTAAAGAAGTTAGAATATAGAGGGTATGATAGTGCAGGTGTTGCCTTATGGTCGGCTAACAAGATTAACGTTTTTAAGAAGGAAGGTAAAGTCGCTGCTCTTGAAGAATCTGTTAAGAATCAAGATTTGACCTCTACAGTAGGTATAGGGCACACGAGATGGGCGACACATGGTGAACCGAGTGATAGAAATGCGCATCCGCATTATTCTAAGTCAGAAAACATTGCGATGATTCATAACGGCATCATCGAAAATTATGCTTCGCTAAAAACGGAATTAGTGAAGAAAGGTTACCAGTTTAAAAGTGACACGGACTCTGAAGTACTTGTAAATTTTATTGAAGATATCCAACTCAATAATAACTGTACGCTAGAGGAAGCGGTACGAATAGCCTTAAAACGCGTGACAGGTGCTTATGTTATTCTTTTGATCGATAAAGACCTTCCAGACACCATTATCGCTGCCCGTAAGGGTTCTCCTTTAGTAATTGGTATTGGTGATCACGAACATTTTTTGGGGTCTGATGCTTCGCCAATGCTGGCATATACGAAAGAAGTAGTTTACATAAATGACTATGAATTGGCCATTGTTAAGCCAGACGAGTTAATCTTAAAAAATTTAGGTAATGAGCGCGTAACTCCTTTTGTTCAAAAGTTGGATCTTGATCTAGCTGCTATTGAAAAAGGAGGATATGATCACTTCATGTTAAAGGAAATCTTTGAGCAACCGAAAACCATTTATGATTCCTTTCGCGGAAGACTGGATGTGGAGCACAATACAATTTTGCTCAGCGGGCTGGACAGTATCAAAGATAAATTGTTAGCAGCCCGTCGTATTATCATTGTAGCGTGTGGTACGAGTTGGCATGCAGGTTTGCTGGCGGAATATATTATAGAAGAATTATGTAGGGTAAATGTTGAGGTGGAATACGCTTCTGAATTTAGGTATCGAAACCCAATTATCACCTCAGAAGATGTTATTATTGCTATTTCCCAGAGCGGGGAAACAGCGGATACACTAGTGGCTTTGGAAAATGCAAAAAAACAAGGGGCTACGATTTTTGGACTTGTCAACGTAGTGGGATCATCAATCGCTCGGATCTCTGATGCGGGGGCCTATACACACGCTGGTCCGGAAATAGGTGTAGCGAGCACCAAAGCTTTTACAGCTCAGCTAGCCGTATTGCAACTGTTTGCGCTCAAACTAGCAAAACTAAAAAATACCATTTCAGAAGAACGATACGTGCACCTACTTCATGAGCTAAATGCCGTTCCTCAGAAAGTACAGTGGATTTTAGAAAATGAATTGGAAAATATTAAGACCATAGCAACAAAGTATAAGGATGCAAATGATTTTTTATTCTTGGGTAGAGGATATAATTTTCCAATTGCGCTAGAAGGGGCTTTGAAATTGAAAGAAATCTCTTATATCCATGCGGAAGGCTATCCTGCTGCCGAAATGAAACATGGACCTATAGCTTTGGTGGATTTAACATTACCTGTTGTATTTATTGCGACAAAAGATTCCTATCATGAGAAAATAGTAAGTAACATGCAGGAGATCAAAGCGCGTAAAGGCCGTTTGATTGCCGTGGCATCATTCGGGGATATGACAACATTGGAATTGGCAGAAGATACAATGGTTGTTCCGGCAGCGGATGAGATCATCGCCCCATTGTTATCTGTAATTCCTATGCAGTTGCTCGCTTATTATATTGGCGTAGAAAGAGACTTGGATGTTGATAAACCACGTAATCTAGCTAAATCGGTAACAGTAGAATAGAAATGGGAATGTTTAAGAAAAGTAACTTAACAGGTTTAGGTTATGATTTTGTCGATCGCGAATATCTACGTGAGGGAGAAAATGAGTACACCCGACGATTTGAACATCAGCTCAATTCGAATGATTACCGTCATCTTACTTCTGCAGAAATAGCTATTCTCGTTCATAATGGAAACTATTCGCCAAATTGGAAGGATGTACATGTTACAGACCAATTTATTCCCGAACAGATTCAAAATTCGAAATTTTACGGACTCGTTCGCATTGGTAATATGTCTCCGTCGTTTATCGCGTTTCGAGACTTACAGTTACCGATTGGAATATATAATAGCCAGATTATCAGTAGCGATATTGGTAATGATGTTGCTATCCATCACGTTCGTTACTTATCTCATTTTATACTGGGAAATGAAGTGATTCTATCTTCTGTCAATGAAATGGAAACGAGCCCCACTGCCAAATTTGGTAATGGCATCGTAAAGGAAGGCGAATCGGAGAACCAGCGTATCGTTTTAGAATTGTGCAATGAAAATGGTGGACGTTCTGTCGTTCCTTTTGAAGGAATGCAAGCTGCGGATGCTTATCTTTGCACCCGATTTAGAGGAGACGATGTATTGCAACAGCGTTTTTTAGAAATTACCGAAAATCAGTTTAGCGAGAGAAGAGGGTTTTACAGTATGATTGGGAATCGCACTGTAATCAAAAATTCCAATATCATTAAGGATGTGAAAATTGGCAGCCATGCTTATATTAAAGGTGTCAATAAGCTTAAAAATTTAACGATCAATTCAATAGAGGGAGCTTATACACAAATAGGAGAAGGATGTGAACTAGTGAACGGAATAATCGGGTACGGGTGTCGGGTTTTTTATGGTGTCAAAGCTGTACGTTTTATTCTTTCTTCATTTTCGCAATTAAAATATGGAGCACGGCTAATTAACTCTTTCTTGGGCGACAATTCTACTATCTCATGCTGTGAGGTGCTTAATTCTTTGTTGTTCCCTGCTCACGAGCAACATCATAACAATTCTTTCCTTTGTGCTGCGTTGGTGAAGGGACAAAGTAATATGGCGGCGGGCGCAACAGTAGGATCAAACCATAATTCGAGAGGAGCTGATGGAGAGATTATTGCTGGAAGAGGGTTTTGGCCTGGCTTATGCGTCAGCTTAAAGCACAATTCCAGGTTTGCGTCGTATACATTAATTGTAAAAGGCGATTTCTTGCATGAATTAGATATTAGGATGCCATTTTCTCTAGTGAGTCATGATGTAGCTAATGATCAAGTAGTCATCATACCTGGGTATTGGTTCCTTTACAACATGTATGCTTTGATGCGCAATACGAGTAAGTTTTTGAATCGGGATAAACGGCAGTTGAAAAATCAATATTTAGAGTATGATATTTTGGCTCCTGATACGGTAAATGAAATATTCTCGGCGCTCAAGGAATTAGAATCTGCTGTCGGGAAATCTTTGATACAGACATCAGACCAAACCGATCAATTTTGTACGGAAAAAGGGAGAGAACATCTGATAGATCCTTTGGTGCGTCTTCAATATGAAATCGTATTGGATAATGCAGAAGCGTCAAAAAGGAAAGTGCTCGTTGCGAAGGCTAAGGAAAGTTATTCGGTGTATAAGCGGATGATTACTTATTATGCTGGTGTGATGCTTGTGAATTATCTTTCTGAACATTCCATTGAAAAGCTAGAAGAATTGTTGTCAGATTTATCGGATTCAAACCGGGAGGAGTTTGTCAACCTAGGCTCTCAATTGGTATTAAAAAGAGATTTAGATCTTTTACTGAAAGAGATTAAATCCGGTCAATGCAATTCTTGGGATGAAATTCACGAGTGCTATCATAAATTAAGTACGAGCTATCCGCTTGAGAAATTTAAGCATGCTATGATTTCTTATGCGGAATTAGAGAATCTTTCCACGGGTCAGTGGGACAGGAGTTTTATTAATAACCTAATGAAGAAAACACTTGAAACTAAAAAGTGGATCAATAAAGAAATTTTTAAATCGCGATCCAAGGATTATGAAAATCAATTCCGTAAGATGGTGTATGACTCGGAAGAAGAGATGGATAAAGTAGTAGGTAAGCTGAGCGATAATGCATTTATCAATCAACAGGCGGATGAGTTAGCGATGCTCGAAAATCAAATTAAACAGATTAAATTGTAAAGTGAAGGCCGGCATGACTGGCCTGTGCTAATTCACCCAACTAAATAAAAAAATCAACTCAGTTTCTAGGCTAGAAATCGTCGAAAATGATAAATTTGTAGATGCGTTATTAATTTACTTAAAATAAAAACATCAATATGCTCAAGAAATATTTAGGTAGTGGTATAATTCTTTGTCTGTTAACGGTAGGCGTAATCTCATGTAATACGAATTCTTCTAATCAGAAAGAATCCGAAGAAATACATAACCCCGCGGCGCAAACTATACCTGAAGAGTCTAAAGATCTAATTGGAAGATGGGATTTGACCGTAGATAAAAATGGGGATGAGGTTCCCTCTTGGTTAGAGATTAAACTATCTGGTTTTAATACATTGGTAGGAGCTTATGTAGGCGATAGTGGGAGCAACAGACCTATCTCTCATATAGAATTAGTAGATGGTAAGTTTTCTTTTTCCATTCCTCCGCAATGGGAAGGTGGCGAAGGTGATTTTGTGATTGAAGGAAGACTGGACGGAGTAAAGTTAAGAGGTACGGTCACGACAAATAAAGGGGAAAAATACACCTTCACAGGTGATAAAGCGCCATATTTGGTACGTGCAAATGCCCCTGTTTGGGGAGAGCCTATTCACTTGTTTAATGGAGTGGATCTAACGGGTTGGACGGCGTCTACAGATGATAATCAGTGGGTTGTAAAAGAAGGTGTGTTGACGAATCTCCAAGCAGGAGCAAATTTAATAACAACGCAAAAGTTTGACGATTTCAAGTTAAATGTAGAGTTTCGTTATCCGGAAGGAAGTAATTCGGGCATTTACCTTCGCGGAAGATACGAAGTACAAATTGAAGATTCACCAAAAGATAAACATCCCGGATCGCTTTACTTCGGCGGTGTTTATGGATTTCTTGCACCCAATGAAATGACTACGTTGGGCCCTAACGAGTGGCAGACTTACGAAATAACATTGATTGGAAGATTGGTGACGATCGTATCAAATGGAAAAACTATTATCAGCAACCAAGAGATACCCGGTATTACAGGAGGTGCGTTAGATAGTAGGGAAGGGGAACCAGGCCCTATCTATTTACAGGGAGACCACGGACCTATCGAATTCCGTAAAATAAGTATTACACCAGCGCAGTAATTTTACTGTTTCGTCAGAAATTAAATATTTCCAGTTGTTGCGCTAATATGTCAAGGGCAATAATTGGAAATAAAAAAGTGCGCGTAGAGCGTATATCGACATTGGATTAAATGTATTGATCTATAATCCAATATGAACGACAACAATGTCTTCATTTTGGTACGAAGGGTGGTACGATGCTATGGCTCCTGAATTTTTATAAAATTCCAATTCTTTGTATACTTCTTTGCGAAGAATACCCTTTCCCTTTCCGTGAATAAATCGGATTTCAGTGTATTCCCAGTAGATAGCGGCGTCTAGTACTTCCCGTAACAATTCTACGGATTCTGCTAGTAATTCGTCTGCATCATAGTCTTCCCAATCTGCTAAAAAGGTGTCAGCATGTAAATCGACAATTTTAGAAGGTCTTCGTAATTCTCTCGCCATTTTACAAAATTACACGTTCTGTCTACAGTAATATCGGTTTATCGGGATTGTTTTGAATGTAGGCTAATTTGTGCTGAAACATCGTCGCCATTTTTTTTGCTCGCCATTTAGCTTCTTCTGTTTTGGTTCCTGAAAAAAGCCCGTCTATCGTGTTGTTGAAGAGATCAAGCCATCGGTTAAAATGTACTTCACCAATAGGTAAGTGAGCATGTGGAGGAAAGGGGCGGCCATCATACGTGTATTCTTCCAACAAAATAGTTTGCCAAAATCGGTACATTTTATCGAGATGCTGTGGCCAACGATCCTGAATATTTTGCTTAAAAATAATACCAAGCATATCATCGTTTCGAATGTTCGTGTAAAATGTGTCAACGAGCATTTTGATGTCATCTAAGCGTTCAATATCTTTCATAGCCCTCGCAATTAGTAAATGTAAATATCGGAAATAATAAGCCGTCCTCTGTCAATTGAATGTTTTAATTTAGGCTGAAAGAAATCTGGAGAGTTATTGGATTAGAATAACCCTCCTTATCTCATATTTCTAATAATTGTACTTCTCAACAGATTTTATCTGATTATTTCCTTCGGTGAAAACCAATGTTGGTTGATAAGTTTCCGCCTCCTCTGGGGACATATTGATAAAGGATAAGATATGTACTGTATCGCCTACGCTAGCATGCAGTGCTGCGCCGCCATTCATGCATACTTCTCCGCTTCCTCGCGTGCCTGGGATCACATATGTCATAATTCGACTTCCCGATACAGCATTGTTAATATACACTTGTTCATACTTTTTAATGCCTGCGGCATCGAGTAGATCTGCATCTATTGTAATAGAGCCATTATATGTAACATTTGCCTCAGTGACTTTTACGGTGTGGATTTTAGCTTTTAATAATGTTAATTCCATTTTATGTAATTTTTATATTGCTTTGTTTTTTGCTGTTTGTTCGGTAATATACAGTGATTTGAAAAGATAGATGTTGTTATCCTGCAAAACATTGTAATAGTCATATTTAAAGTGAAAAGTAAATGTATAGGCTTTCTCTAAATCGATCTGCTGGTTGCAAATAACAGGCACTTTATAGTCCACTTCTCCGGAGTGGTGATATCGGACCACTTCATATGTATCTTCGTCGCGTTTCAGATCTAGCCATACCCCTTCGCCAATTCCTCCTAGCCATGTCGCACTCTGCGGAATGTGTAATGGTCTATCGGGTTCATCCATTAACCCAGGCCTTGAATCGTCTTTGATCTTTAGGGCTCTCTTGGTATATAAGCTATCTTTTAGAAGGTCTACCTGAAATAGTAACGATTCCTTACGGCTCATTGTTATCGGGGTTAACGTACCCTTGTGATATACAAATATTTTGTCGTTTTTATTAGCGTTGACAACATTGCTTGTGGGGCTGGCTTTCAAACACTCTGGATACAAGATAGATTTAATACGTAGGTCGCGCCGGTTCATGCCTTTTGTTAATATTTGTGCGACATACCGTGAGCAGCTGTTGTTTTGGGGTGCTAAAGCACCATATAATAACGGCCCTTCGTTTACTAGATCATCTGCATACGATCGTGCATTTTTAAAGTTTATGCCTTGTGCAACACTGCAGTACAGTCTTCCGCCTCCATGTGTGTGTTTTTCGTTTTTTGAAAGCTCATATAAAATTTCTTCCAAATTTTGGAGATTATTCTTCGCATCCCATCGCGCCTTGGTATGTACGGCTAAGCGGGGATCGAATTCGGATGAGCGTGCTCTTCCATAACCGCGTGGAGTGATGTAGCGCCCGAAGTCATAATAGTGAATATTGCCACTATGTCTTTCTATTAAGAGAATTGCAGCATGTCCGACTTTGAAATTCAAGTTTTTAACAATACCGATCTTCTTAAAAAATCCCATCCAAGCTTCGTCACCTCGAGCTGTTTGATCAGGCCAAGAGAGAGGAATAGCTATGTCTTCAAATAGGTTCATGCAACGTAGTTATTAAATAACTTTAGATTTTTCATTTACTATTTCATTTTTCGAATAAAGCTTTGACATGTATCGGCTACCATGATCTGGGAATAATACAACTATTATGTCGGTTTGTTTGAAAGCTAAACTATTGATATGTGCCTCGAGCATCGCCACTAGCGCAGCACTGGAGAATCCAATTAAAAATCCGGTCGCATTTTTATATTCCTGTGCAGCAGACTTGCTATCCGCTATACCGATTTGAAAAATTTTATCTACACAATTGATATCTAGCGATCCAGGGATGAATGTTCTGCCTATTCCTTCTATAGGTTCAAATTTTTCGTATTCCGTTGGTAATGTTCGGTACGTTAGGAAATGGGATAAAATGGATCCAGTAGGCTCTAATCCCCATATATTGATATTTTTGTTTTTCTCTTTCAAGAATCTCCCTACCCCCGATATGGTTCCTCCGGTTCCGATTCCAGCAATAAAATGCGTCACTTCACCTTTCATTTGTTGCCAGATCTCTGGGCCAGTGGTTTTGTAATGGGCTTTTATATTTGAGGAATTATAGTACTGGTTTGTAAAATAACAGTTACTATTGTTGGCGGCGTAGGATTGAGCTCTAAACTGAGTGGAATAAAAATCATGTAAACCATTGGAATTTTCACAGATTTCTACAGCAGCACCCACAGATTTTAATATTTCTACTTTTTCGGAAGAACAGGATTTTGAAACGAAAATTTTGGATGCATATCCCATTTCTCTTGCGATCATGGCTAGACCGTACCCCGTATTACCACTACTTGCTTCTACAAAGGTGCCTCCAGGTTCTATTTTTCCCTTGCGAATAGCCTCTTCTATCATGAAAAGTGCAGGTCTGTCCTTTGAGGACATGCCTGGATTATGGAATTCTTCTTTAATGAATATGTTTGTATTATACTTTGAAGACAGGTAGTCGCATCTCCGGATAGGTGTGTTGCCTATAAAATCACTTGTCAAAATATCTTTTCTCCTTTTTTTATTTTGTCTTAATATTTAACGCAAAAACTCTATTAATCGTCTATCGTTATGCGAATTGTTTGTATGAGCTGTCCTAATATAACCATCTGAACCCGTTTTTGTTTAATAACACTTAAAGATAACCGTAGACAGAGGAAGAGATTCGTATCTGAATGCCAGCGTATGTTTTGTAGTGGACGGTCACATTTGAAGTGTTATTCCGATTTTATCATTTGAAGAGCCATCTTTCTAGCTTCTGCTATTTTATTTCCTTTTATTAAATTGATATAAGGTCTAAGCGTTGTAAATGTGTCAGAAGTGGGGTGCACTTCTTCTAGATAAGTATACGCATTGACGAAGTATTCTTCCGCTTTATTTTCGTAATTTATGGCGGGTGTATTGTTCATTCCCACAGTTAAAAACAATAAGTAAGATTTATATTTCTCAAGAGCCTTGGATCGAATAGCTGGATTGGTAACAGATTGGCTGAAATCCTCCCACCATACTGTACGTTGAACAAATGTTTCGAACGGAATAATAATGGCACCGTCGGCAGCAAAGCCTTCGATATTTTCTTTCGCCAACTGTCTTAAGTATATTTCCATAGTCGGCGAAGCGTATCGGTAAAAATTTTGTTCTATGTATGCCGGACTAGATTTTATATAATACATACCTTCAGACTGTTCTATTCTAAATCCATTCTGATTTATTTGCTTGTGAAAAGCGCTCAACTCGTTCGGTATTTTTTTGTTGTTATACTCTACATCGACCAGTGACGAGTAGTCTTCGCGTTCGTCTATTATTTTTTCATTTCCATTCAACTCCACTTTCTCTTGATAGGCTAGGAATTTTAATATAGCCTCGTCATTTTGCACACTATCGTCTTTTGAGAAAATTTCGGTGAATTTATTCGTGGCTTTTGTCATACTATTGATATCAGTCGTATCCAATGCAAGTAGATAATCCTCATACTGATCCACTTTGGTTAATGTATATTCTTCTGTGGTAGAGGGGGTATCTAAATATTCAGAATTTGCGCTGCTCTTATTCTTGTTGTCATTTTGGCAGGAAGCGAATGCAAGTAGTGCTGTTGCGATAATTATAGTAGTATTAAACTTCATAACATATTTAAAAAGATGCAATATCTACTAATATACGTAAAATTTTAAGAAACACTGGTTTTAAGAAACAGTATTTCGCCAGGTGTAATGTGTACGCAATTTTGGAAATATGGTAATCCGCTCACCAATCTCCTTATGTAAAGATCTTTATTTCAAAATATCTTTCAAAAAATCAGCGAGTTGTGATTTATGTTTAATATTCATACTGATAATTAAAAAAAGCTTCTTATATTTGCATCACTTTAAAGGAGATACCTTTTCGGGGTGTAGCGTAGCCCGGTATCGCGCCACATTTGGGATGTGGAGGTCGTAGGTTCGAATCCTGCCACCCCGACAAAAAAAAAGTCTGACGAAAGTCGGACTTTTTTGTTTGTGGCAGAATGAGAACCGAGGTTCGATTCGCAGGAGGCTTTAGGGTGTCTCGTCCTGAAAAAACTTTACAGATTTCGTGTACCCAAAAAAAGCTTACAAAGATTTAATGGTTCTCTATCCAGAAATATCTTTTTTTACATCAGCTATTTGGAAAAAAATTGGGTTGTTGATAAAGAACCTTTGGAAATTGATTTAAATACAAGACTGCAAAAATTAGATATCAGAAATTCATAGAAGACAATACACACCTTCAAAACAGACTGAAACAACATCAAATATCATCCTATTTAGGAATTACTCCAACGCAATTAAGTAGAAAAAAAAGACTTGCTTAAATAATTCTATTCTCTCAACATATGTATACGTTTTAAGAAAATAGACAGGGTAACTTTGGCTAAATTAATTTTAAACATATATAAAATGAGAAATTTAATAATTCTTCTGGTTGTTTTAAGTATAGCTAATCACTCTTTCTCGCAGAAAGTAGATACTTTAAACGTATATAGCCCTTCAATGCAGAAAAATATTAAAACGTTAGTAATAAGCCCTGATCAAAATATCAGAAAGAATATTCCTAGTGTATATATTTTGCACGGATATAGTGGCTATCCTGAAAGAACAATAAAAGAGGACATTCCTTCATTACTTCATTTAAGCCAGGAAATGCAAACTTTATTTATTTTACCTGATGGAAATTATGACAGTTGGTATATTGACAGTGAAACAACCAGCTCAAAATATGAAACTTTTATTGCAAATGAACTCGTTTCCTATATAGACAAGTGTTATATCACGGATACGTCAAAAACTGCAATTATGGGATGGAGTATGGGTGGACACGGCGCGTTATATATTGGAGCAAGACACCAAACTGTTTTCGAAGCTATTGGTAGTATTTGTGGTGCTATAGACTTTACGAATTATGGAAAAGAGTATGGCGTGCAAAAATTACTGGGCGAAAACAATGAGTCTTGGGCAAATTATACTGCCGATTCTCAAATAAACCACCTAAAAAATTCAAAACAAAAAATTCTCATCAGCTGCGGAATAACCGATTTTCTTATTAAGCAGAATAGAGAACTTCATCAAAAACTTATGGAGCTCAGTATTTCGCATATTTATGAAGAACGTTCTGGCGAGCATAATGCAGAATATTGGTCTAAAGCTGCAAATACACACCTATTTCATATAAGTAACTTCTTTAATGGAGATGGATAAAATAGCAGGAGTCTTAATGGTAGCCGTTGGTCAAAGGCTTATCTTTTAAAGATAAGCCGATTTTTTGTATTATTCCACCACTTTTATTCGCCTATTTTTTTCAGCGGTTTCCGTTCCCCATTGGGCAATAGCTTTGAGCAAAGGAATGAGCGTTGTGCCAAATTCTGTTAGCTCATATTCTACTTTTAACGGTGGTTTGCTCGTGTGAACGGTACGTGTAACTAAACCGTCTTCTTCTAGTTCTTTTAACTGTAAGCTTAATGTTCGCTCTGTAATAACTTTACATTGTTTTCTTAGTTCACTGTATCGTTTTTTTTCGATTAAATGAATAAGAATTACCGCTTTCCATTTACCTCCTATATACTTCATCGTGAGGCTTGTGCTGCAAGGGTATTGCTTGTCGTCTATACTATACATCTGTTACTATCAATTTTGACCGTTATTGCAAAGATAAAGTACTATACTTAGTTTTGCAACAGTAAAAAGTATAGTGTACTTTTAAAAAGTAGAAAATATGAATTTTTTAGATCTTGCAAAACGCAGATATGCAACCAAAAAGTATGACCCAATTAAAAAGATTTCGGCAGAACAGATTGACGAACTGAAGGAAATAATCCGATTAAGTCCATCTTCTATCAACAGCCAGCCGTGGAAATTTACATTTGTTACAGCAGAAGATGTGAAAAGGGAATTAGCTTCCCAATCCTATATGAATGAACAATCGATTAACGATGTCGATCTTTTAGTTGTGTTCAGTGTAATGGAAGATGTTGAATATTTTGAGAAACGCAATATTTCTATTCTTCCGGAGGGATGGATAACAGGATTTTATGAACCAATGGTAAAATCGAATGGCGATGCTGCGGTAAAATCGTGGATGGAGCATCAGGTTTATCTTTCCTTGGGCTACTTTTTGAGTGCCTGCATAAGTATAGGACTTGATGCTACGCCAATGGAGGGCATCAACCGTGATGCCTATAGACAGATATTAGCACAAGAGGGATATGTCCCATTATTTGCAGTTACTGTAGGCTATGCTGATTTAAGTGATTGGATGCACCCGACTGTTTTTCCAAAATCCCGTTTTGAATTGGATGAGGTTGTGCAGTCCATTTAAAATTATTCTTAAGATTAAGTGGCCAGTCGAATGACGAGCCACTTATTTTTTTTGTAGCCTGTATTATACTCGTATTTGATTATCCCAATTCCAACAACTTTTTTATCAGTTTTTTGACGTGTTGCCTTGCGTTGGCTCTTATTTCATCTTCAGTATAGCCTGCTGCTAACGAAGTGCCATAAAAATAAATCGGGTCAATGTAGTTCATTTGGATATGGTAAGCTGTCTGCTCTAGGTGCTTGCAAAATTCATGCACACGAAAATGCTGAAAACCTAATGCCGTATAGCTGTTTTGGGATGAACCAACCGTAAAACTTGCTAAAAAATTCTTGCCTTTAAGCTTATCTCCTTTGGAGCCATAGGCAAATTGATATTCCAACACTACATCAAACCAATGCTTTAAAATGGCAGGCATACTGTACCAATAAAATGGATATTGGAAAACGATAGTCTTATGTCGCAACAATGCTTCCTGTTCTGCTTTTACATCAACCTTGTAATCAGGATATAATTCGTGAATGTCCCTCATTTCAATATCAATATTGCTGTTCCTTAATTCTTCGACAATTGTTTTGTTCGCAAAAGATTTATCAAACTTCGGGTGTGCTAAAATTACTAATGACATACTATAATTATTTTAGTTACAAAAGTATTTTTAGTAAATTGCATCTGCAATAACTATCAAAATAGAGAGGTTAAAAAAGTATAAAATGAAGACAGAGTGCATTGGAGATTATGTGAAACTTAAAGGGAAGATTTATCCCTGTACCGTAAGTCTTACGATGGATTTGGTGGGCGGAAAATGGAAAGCAGTTATTCTTTACCATTTAAAGGAAGAGCCGAAGAGATACAATGAGCTTCGCAAGGAAATGCCAGCCATTACTGAAATGACGTTGAGCCTACAACTAAAGCAATTAGAAAAAGACGGCTTGATACTTAGAAAAGTATATGGTATCAAACCGCCTGTTAAAGTTATTTATAGTCTAACCGATTTTGGAAAAAGTCTTGTTCCTGTTTTAGAAGCTATTACAAAATGGGGCAATCAGGTTGTGAACGACAACGGTGAGTTTATAAAAGCTTTATAGCCATTAGGCTTGTAATATTAGTAGCAAATTAAAATAGATTTTATGGTGTCTCAATTAGTGCTTGGTATTATTATTATTATTATCCTGCCTGTTATCGGGATAGGGCCTATCTATTGGATAAGCCGTAGAAAATTTACAGGCATGATGCTATAGGATCAGAAGGCTTTTCCTTATATATGAGAAGTCGGTTGCTATTCAACTTATCGAAAAGGTTGGTAAATGGTTAACTTATACACTTAATTGTTTTCGGATTATTGTCACTGTGGGTTATGTTCCCGGGAGGAAAAAAGAAAAGCAACAGCAAGAAGTAAAGACGCAACAGCCTGCATAACATAGATAATCATTAAAAAATAGGATACAAAGAAATGCCCCTTTGCACCAACCTCTTGGCTTTCAGCCTAGAAATCGAAGAGCCATCACCGAATTTAGCACTCCTAAAACTCCTTGTCAACTACTGCTTTTTCAAGTCTTTACTTGCCGTTTTGATAAATTTACCCTTGTCCTTTTTAACCTCTTTCAGCGTTGCTTTTATGTCGGCAGGCACGTCATAATACTTTTCGGCCCACAAATTTATTTCGATCATTAAAGGTAGTAAATCAATTCCTTTTTGTGTCAGTCTGTATAAAACTTTCGCTTTACTGTCTGGATGGTTTAATTTTGTAATAATTCCATTTTCCTCAAGTGTTTGTAACCGCGAAG
This sequence comes from Sphingobacterium alkalisoli, assembly GCF_005049105.1. Lineage (GTDB taxonomy): Bacteria > Bacteroidota > Bacteroidia > Sphingobacteriales > Sphingobacteriaceae > Sphingobacterium > Sphingobacterium alkalisoli. The sequence goes on along the minus strand of NZ_SUKA01000008.1, from coordinate 186,483 downwards.
CTAAAATGTTGGTCGCAATTTTTTCGTCTGATTTTAAAAAATCGCCATAGGTACATTGTTTTGCAAACATTAAATCTCTCACAATTAACAACGACCACTTGTCGCCCCAAATCTCAAGGGAACAACTAACGGGACAATCCGACCTCTTTTTACTATCTGCCATAAAATATTTTTTAAATCACTTGCAAAATGAAAGTTGTTTTATATCTTTGCACTTGCAAATTGCAAGCAAAAATACAAAAATTTTTAAAACAAAAAAATGAAAACAACAGGGAATACAATTTTTATCAGTGGAGGAAGTGCAGGAATAGGTCTTGCAATTGCCAAAAAATTTAGCGCATCAGATAATAAGGTTATCATTAACGGACGTAGTGAGGAACGACTTGAAAAAGCACTTGCAGAGCTTTCAAATGCAGTTGCCATTCAAGGCGACTTATCGATAGAGGCAGATAGAATTCGCATTGCGGAAGATTTGAAAGTTAATCATCCAGAGGTAAATATGATTGTCAATAATGCAGGTGCAGCATTTGGATATTTACTGAGCGAAACTACCAACGCACACGAAAAAGCTGCCATTGAGATGAATACGAATTATTTGGCTATCATTCATTTTACTGAATTGATGTTGCCTCACCTATTGCAAAAAGAAGATGCTGCAGTCGCTAATGTTTCTTCTATCGCAGTCTTTGGCAGCCACAAGTTTTTACCTACCTATGGAGCAACAAAAGCGGCACTTCACGCATATACAATGGCTTTGAGAATTACATACGAAGAAGCTAAAAACATACAGGTGTACGAAATTTACCCACCATTGGTGAATACAGAATTTTCAGCAGAAATAGGTGGAGCAAACGGCATTCCACCGGCAGAAGTAGCAGACGAGTTTTTCATTGCTCTTGAAAACAATCAGTTCGATGTGCCCGTGGGTGAAACGAAAAAGTATGCCACAGCAATTGCAGAAGCAATGTCAAAAATTTCATGAATTTATTATCATTCATTCCGGAAGATAAAATCATCATAAAAACCTAAGTAATGGATTTAAAAAATAAAACGATTTTGATTACCGGAGGAGGTTCCGGTATCGGGCTTGAAGCTACCAGACAGTTTCTGCAGAAAGGTGCAAAGGTAATCATCACAGGAAGGGATAAAAGCAAATTAGAAGATGCTAAAAAGCTCTACCCAGCACTTATCGCTATACAAAGTGATGCTTCAAAGGAAGAAGATGCAAACGATTTGTACAAAGAAGTAGAAGCCTTAGGCGGCATAGATATTTTGTATCATAATGCAGGTGTTGGCGTACCACCTTTAAATTTAGGTGTACCCAACAACAATCACTTAAAAGGTGCCATTTATGAAATGGAAGTTAATTACTTTGGTGTGATACGATTGAACAATCTTTTTATGGATATGCTAAAAGACAGAAAAGAAGCCGCTATAATCCATACCACATCAATTCTTAGTATCGTTCCGTCTGCCATAGAAGCAACTTATTCGTCTTCTAAAACGGCATTGGCTTTTTATGTGCAGTCATTGCGCAAACACTTGCAGATCATTAACAGTAAGCTTAAGATTTTTGAACTGCTACCACCATTAGTAGATACAGATATGGTTGCTAATAGAGATGATAAGAAAATAAGTCCTTCACAATTAATAAGTGGTCTGATTAATGGTTTAGAAAACAATAAATATACTGTTAGAATTGGTGATAGCAAGGTAATTTATTTATTGAACCGTTTGCTTCCAAAAGTAGCCTTTGGTTTGATTAACTCAAAGAAAAATAACAAAAAATTGTTAGTCAATTAATTATATTCGATATGAAAGCATATGGTATTTCAAAGTATAGTAAAGAAGGAAAACTGCAATTAGTTAATATACCAGAACAGAATATTAAGGAAAGTGAAGTTTTGGTAGAAATACACGCAGCAAGTATCAATCCGTTAGATGTCAAACTGAAAAGTGGTGAGTTTAAGTTGTTACTTCCATATAAATTTCCGTTGATTTTAGGACACGATGTCGCAGGAATTATTACAAAAGTGGGTTCAAAAGTTAGTGGTTTCAAAGTTGGCGATGAAATTTTTGCTCGTCCTGCCGATTTCAAAATCGGTGCGTTTGCCGAATACATTGCGGTCAATGAAAATGATGTCGCTTTGAAACCTAAAAACATTTCAATGGAAGAAGCCGCTTCCATTCCGTTGGTTGCTTTAACGGCTTGGCAAGCTTTCGTTGAAAAAGCAAAACTCAAAAAGGATCAAAAAGTATTTATACAGGCAGGTTCGGGTGGTGTCGGAACGATTGCTATTCAGTTGGCAAGACATTTGGGTGCGACTGTCGCCACAACGGCAAGTGCCGGTAATTTTGATTTTGTCAAAAGTCTTGGTGCTGATGTTGTTATTGATTACAAAACGCAAGATTTTGAAAAAATACTAAAAAATTATGATTTGGTATTGAACAGTCAAGATGAGAAAACATTGGAAAAGTCTTTGCGAATATTAAAACCAGGCGGAAAAGTTATTTCTATTTCAGGTCCTCCGGATACGGATTTTGCAAAAGAAGTAGGGTTGTCGTGGTTTATGAAAACAGCGATTTCTTTTTTGAGCAGAAAAGTGGGGAAACAAGCAAAAAAACTTGGTGTCGATTATTCGTTTCTTTTTATGCAAGCCAATGGAAAACAATTGTCAGAAATTGGAAAGCTGATTGAAACAGGTGTCATTCGTTCTGTCATTGATAAAGTTTTTCCATTTGAAGAAATGAACGAAGCAATGTCCTACGTTTCAAGTGGTCGTGCCAAAGGGAAAGTAATTGTTAAAGTCAAGTAGTTTGGCTGTCAATGTAGGATGTCGGTAAAGGAGCATCGGTAAATTGTATGAGTAGTGGCAGTTTGAGCGGGCTACAAACCTTGATATTTAGTATTTTGCCTGCCATTACTTATACAAAATGTTGTAGCTAGTGCTTGTTATTCCTTCATTCTTTTCACTTCAAATTTAAAAAAATCTTTAAGTCGATTAGTTCCGTATTGGTTTGCAATATTATCAAATGCCATCGCTGTTAAAAAGAACTCAATCGGTCCATAAGTTTTTGATGATGTAAATGTTCTCATAAACCAAATTGTAAATCGCCTTGTCCAATCTGGCAGGTGACTTATTTTAATTGGTTTATGCCACGCGTTCAATGCTAGTTCTGCTAATTCATTCTGAGTTAATATATCAGCTCCACCTACTGTTTCTTCCTTAGCGCCAGCAATCATCTTATCAACGCATACTTTTGCCAAATCTTCACCGTGAATTGGATTTAATTTGAATTTTCCGTCTCCAAATAAATAAACCCGACCAGCTTTTGCCATATTCAGAAAATCTTTCATGTCAGAAAAGAATCCATTTGGACGTAAAACACAATAATTGATTCTTGAACTTTTTAATTCATCAACAAATTTTTCTTTGGCTTCAAATATTTTTAGCTGTTTCAGCTTGTCTCCATTTATTGCTGAAATATATTCGAATGCTTCAACCTTATCTTTTAATGCCTCTTTCAATAAATTTGAATTTCCTTGATAGTCAACATCCATATAAGTCATTCCATCCTTTTGACGAGTGATACCAATTGAGGAAAAAATCCAATCAATATTATTTGTTATTCCCTTTATAGTATTGGGTTCTGTTATTTGACCTATGAAAAAATCGTCAACATTTTTAAATTTGTCTTTTTGGGCTTCTTTTCTAATCAAAACTCTTACCCAAAAACCTCTACTTTTAAGTTCCCTTACCAAAAATTGTCCTAAATATCCAGTTGCTCCTGCGACTAAAACTTTCTTTGTACTCATCTTTTTTATTACAAAGTTAGAGGTTACATATCTTCATTCTCTTGACTATCGTCAAGAACTTTTTTCTTTGTTGAATACCCTAGTTTTTATTCTACTCAAAGTTTCAGGAGATACACCTAAAAACGATGCAATATATTGTTGTGGAACACGCTGGAATAGTTCTCCCTTCGTATTTAATAAATCAATGTAGCGTTCTTCTGCTGATTTTGTCACAAATGATGCAATGACCTTTTGGCAAGTAATTAGTTCATTCTCTGTGGCTATTCTGGCAATCACTTCAAATTTGGGAACTTCTTTTAATAAAGTTTCGATTTGTGATTTCCTAAAAACAAATATCTCTGTTTGTTCAATTGCTTGATAATTTTCAATTGCGGGAATATTAAAAGTATAGCTCTCCCCAGCACATATAAATTGTCCTTCAGTATAAAAGAACGCTGTTTTATTGTTACCGTCCACATTATAAAAAAGTCTTACACACCCTTTTGTAACAAAATAGATTTCGTCCGATATTTTTCCTTCGGTAAAAAATATCTCATTCTTTTGATAGATTTTTTTATCTACAGCATCTTGAAGCAACTGAATTTCAGGTTCACTAAGCAGTGTATATACTTTTATATTTTCTATTAATCTATCCATACTTTCAAATATGCAAAGCTTTCTTTGCATTAGCTACAACTCGTAAATATACGTAATGCGTATTTTGTATTCTTAGAGCTATTTATTTGTTAATGATACAGCAAATTTATGAAATATCTAAAATCCAATATCAATATAACGGTGTTCTCCTTCTTTTTTTGGTCGCTTATGTGGAAAGAAAAGAAGTTAATCTCTTGTGTTTTCGTTTAATAGTATTTTTCCCCAATCGTTCAATTTCCAAAGTACCTCTACTAATTGTTTGCCAAGTGGGGTAAGAGAATATTCGACACGAGGCGGTAATTCATTGAAGTTTTTTTTGCTTAAAATTCCGTCCTGCTCCAATTCTTTCAGATGTTGGTTTAAAACACGTCTATCCACTTTTGCGATACCTCTTAGCATTTCGCTCGGACGTTTTTCGCCTTCGTTTATACGCCATACAATCGGGATTTTCCATTTACCGCTAATGGCATTAACAGCTATTTCCAGCGGGCAAATTTTTTCTTCTATCGCTCGTTCCTTTGTTTTCATAAAATTGACTTTTTTGTCCCATAGGGATAATTATATGCGGTATTGTGGTTCTGGATTTACTTTCAAAACTTTGCAAAAATAGTAAACAAGATATGAAAAAGTTAAAGCAACAAATAGAAGAACTAAATGAAAATTTAGCAAAACAACTTCCGACAGAAGTTTTAGAGGTATTCGGGAAATCTATTCAGGATTTGAAAACCAAGAACATCGAAGAAAACAGCGTTGCCACAGGCGATACGTTCCCTGATTTCAGCCTGCCAAATACAAACAATGAAATTCTAAAGTTACAAGAGCTTCTACAAAACGGAAAAGTGATTGTGGCTTTTTTTCGTGGCAGTTGGTGTCCTTATTGCAATCTTGAATTGAAAGCATTGCAGGAGAACCTAAAACAGATTATCGACAGAAAAGCAACACTTGTGGAAATCTCACCGCAAACGCCCGATTACAGTGAAGAATTAAAGGGTAATCACAATTTAGGTTTTGAACTATTGACGGACAAAAACAATGCTTTGGCTAAACAGGTTGGTATTTCATTCGGACTTCAGGATTATGTTATTCCTACTTATGGTAGTTTAGATATTGAGCTGTCAGAATACAACGGAAATGATAATAACGAATTGCCTGTTCCTGCCGTTTTCGTAATAGATACCAATGGTAGCATTACATACAAATTTGTTGATACCAATTATATGAACAGGATAAATATCAAAGAATTGATGGAGCAATTATGACAGAAAGAAAAGGAGCAAGAATTGCGTAATTATTTTTTTGGGGGGTAAATTTGCAACATCGAATTACAAACTATATCTTAGTAGTTCTTAAGTTAAGAGATCAATATAATTGATATATAGATGTTTACAGTGGTATGACATGATAGGAACTGTCGCTGCGACCACATTTATCCTTACCTCTTTGTGCAGTAGCTCATACTCCGCAATATAGTATGCCGGTTGCGAATGCAGGTATTCGTAGCGCTCGTACTTTTGTACTAGTATCTCGATGGAAGCAAGAAAAGCCATCAGCGGACAAGGAGATTTCCGAGTGTTAGAAACTTCGGAAATCTCGTAAGAACTCAACGTCAACGTTTCGAGCTTGTCTGAACGTGGCGAAGATTGCCTGGTGCGCTCGCTTGCTGATGGCTTTCATTTATTGTTATAGCTCTATTTTTCAAAAAGTACGCTGGTGGCTATTTCATAGAACGTATCACCCTTTTTTATAAAGAAAGGAGTTTCTCCCCAGGTTTCTCTAGAAATCATGTATAACGTAAATATATTTTTGGCAGGTATGGGATCAGTGCCTGCAGGACTAAATGCCATATTGGAATAGTTTGTTCCTCCATAGTTGAGCAAGGGCTGCCCAGTGCTACCGTTTACAAATTCGAATACGTAGTTGTGAGCATATTCAGGTAAAGGGTTTGGCAGACCATCGGGGAGGATGTGATATTCGGCTTGGTCAACGCTGTTTTTTACATTTTTGATCGTCCCAACCTCCTCGACCACTGTATTAAAATCGGCATCAAAATAACTTATGAAAACTTTGAGGTCCAGATTTTCAAATGGAATAAGGTCTTGGGCATAATTGGCTACTTTCACTTTGATATGTCCAGCCGGAGCCGGACTCTCGGTATCCTGTTCGCTCGGATCGATAAAAGAGACCGGGGCATCCATCGTAGGCTGGAATAGCATGTAGGTTTCTTTAGAACCGAGCTTCACATCGATCACTTTTTCCGCAACCACTTTTCCATTGCGGGTGTCATAGAATTCAAATTTTCCTTCACCTGCAACCACTCTGATGTTTTTCGAAAGTATATCCCATTCGATCGGACTTCCGTTGTATCTGGCTGCAATAAGAGCACCTGCTCCATTGTTTCGCAGTGCGGTTTTATCAGCATCAAAATATACATCGACAAATTCCAGGAATGAATTTACATACTCTGCTTTCTGACAGGAATATAAACCTATCGACAATAGGGCAATAACGATACTGTTTCTTATATATGCTTTCATCTGTTTATTTTTTGATCTTCAAACTCATTATTGATTTATTAAAAATTATAACTGACACTCAGACTGAAACGTCGACCATCTTTTTTACGGTAGGTAATGTTGTCGCCTTCTTCCTTATTATACTGGATAGATTTGCCTTCTTTTAATACATAAAGGTTGTTTTCATCTTGTTCGTAATCGTGTATGTTAACATAGTAACGCGTCCAATCGTCCAGTAGATTGGTCAGATTGAGTTTAACCTCCATTTTTTTCTTTAAGAAGCGGGCATAAAATTGGGCATCCAGCTGTTTTGGTGCCAATTCATACTCCACTCTTGCCATGTTAACATTGGCGAGGTTTGTACGATATCCACGATGATTGTAGCTTGCAGTAGCGCCAAAACAGTCTCCCCAATAGCCTAATGCCAAATTCAATAACCAGGGAGATTGGCCCATCAAAGGTCTGTCTTGGTTGGGATAACGCAGCTGGACACGTTCGGCTACCTGTGTTTCCGGATTATTGACCCACGTCCAGTGTGTCAATACATTGACCTTGGATTTGAGCAGTGTTCCGTTTGCGGATATAAACAGGTCTTCAGCCCAATCCTGATCGGATATAAAGCTGAAGTTTTTCCGGATCTCCAGTTCCAGTCCAAGATTTTTGGCATTTTCCATATTGGCAAATGTGTATGCATTGGTGGCTGGTTCGGATTGAACCAATTCGATGGGTTTATCCAACTTTTTGTGGTATCCTGTTAAGGAAATGATCTCACCCGGTGAAGGATACCATTCTAACCGTACATCCAAGTTGTCAATCAAGGTGGATTCTACATGTTCACCATGTACAGATCCATCTATTTCAAAATCATACATCCCAAAAAGACCAACCTCTCTAAAGTCAGGACGTATCAGAGTTTTCGAATAACTTCCGCGGATGTTGAATTCAGGTGTCAAACTATAGGTCGCATTAATCGAGGGAAGGAATCGCCAGTTATTTTCATTGACCCTGTTCTCTGCGGCTTCTATAGCGTTAGGGTCTGATTTACCAGGGCCGTGTTTTCTCTTATAGAGTTCCTCCTGTTTCGAATTTAAACCGAAATACTCGGCACGTACCCCATATACTAAGCGGAGTTTGTCCCAAAGTTTTTGATCGGCCATCAAATATAGTGCATGCGAACTCATATCTCCATTATAGTACCGCCCGCCCAGTGCATCTGCATAGTAATAAGCCTGGCCCTCGCCATTCCCGATGTTTTCGGTTGAGAAGACTTGCTCATAGCTTGCCTCTATCGTGGGGGCTTTCTGACTGGTACCCTCCACCCATGATCTTGTCCAGGGAGCAAATTTGAATACATCCAACGATCGCTTTTTTGACCATGCCTGATAGCCCAATTTGATCAGCGTAGACACCTGTTTACCTTCTCCAAATCTGCGCGAAAATGCCGCACTCCAATTGTAATCCGTTTCATCGATATTTGTCCACATGCGCCAGTCCTTGAAGGAAGCACCAGTTGAGGCTGTGGAATGAGTCATTAAACCCGGTGTCTGAAAATAAGGCTCGCCCGCAATTATTGTGGTTAATCTATAGGAGAGTTTACGCTCATCTAATATCTGCTGCTTGATTTTATTGATAGCAAACATCCCTTCGGCTTTTATCTTCCATTTTAGCTGGTATTCGCCAATTAACTGGTGCTGTTGCAAAGACATGGCTTCAGGCAATTGATAGACAATTTTAGTAGGTGTCGGAATAGACTCTTCACGAGCTTTCTGGATCGACTCATTGTAGTTGTCACTGTATGTACGCGCATACATATTTTTCAAGACGATCTTAAAATGTTGCCCCTGTAGTCCCATATTTGCGACCAAGCCCCCATTACTGTTAAACCGATAAGATGTGCCTGCACCGTTGTCACCAAGGCCTAAACTGTCTATATAGTGACCGGCAGGAGATTTTCTCACATTGTTGAAAGACACGATGTTTTGCTCATTTCTGAAATTTGCAGATGCCGTAAATCCAAAGCGGTTTCCATTCTTCAGATCGTAGACACGTCCGAGCGAGAAGCGGAAATTTTGATTTGGTGAACCTTTATATCGGTATAATCGCAAAGGATCATTGTTCAGCTTTTTGGATTGGGAAATGGCATCGAGGTCATTAAATTTAACATCATTTCCGAATTCTGCTGGATTGAGCGGGCTGGCGTTTAATTCGGGGTCGGTCAAATTGTAACCGGGAGGCGCATCCAGTTGTGATGATCTGCCGTTCCATACCCAGGTCTTCATTCCTTCAGGTATCTTGGCAGATTTATCGAAAAAGCCAAAGTACTCGCTGGTCTTTCGTTCGCCCAGACGATAGAAGTCTTTGCCTGTGGTACGAGAATTACCTCCTGTACCGTATTGAATACTGGTAAAATTCTGTTCAGGGATATCTATGGTATTTACCGACACCTGTCCACCGGAGAACTCGGCCGATACATCAGGTGTTGCCGTTTTGTTGACCACAACCGAACTTACCATCTCGGTAGGAATAATATCAAAGGAGAAATCGCGTCTATTCTGCGAAGTACTTGGTATGACTACACCATCCAACATGGCCTGGTTATAGCGATCGGACATTCCCCTTATAATTACACTTCGGTTGTTCACGGTTGTCAGCCCCGTCACACGCTTCAATACCTGCCCCATATCATTATCGGGTGTACGTGCAATCTGCTCGGCAGAGATACCATCGGTTACAGAAGCGGCATTTTTCTGTGTGGCATACAATCCGGCGACACTTTCTTTTTTGAAGCTTCCAGTTACGGTAGCCTGGCTCAGTTCGTTAGTGGCAGGGTTCAGTACAATATTAAGGCTGGTCAATTGCCCTGCCTTTACCTCTACCTGCGTGATGCGCTTGGTCTGGAAAGAGATATAACTTACTTCGATGGTGTAGTTACCGGGGGCGATACTGAAATTGTAGCTTCCATCCACACTGCTCTGTACAGTTTGGTTGGTCTGTAAAGTTTTAACGCTGGCACCGGGCAATGTTTCGCCACGGTCATCGAGTATCTTGCCGGAGATGCGGCCGGGCTGTTGGGGTACAGGGGCAGCCCTTGTCTCTGATTTACGTTTGACAATGATTTTTTTTTCTTTGACCGTAAATTTAAGTTGGGAGTTTTGTTCCAATTGGCTCAACACCGCTGCAAGATTATTGGTGCCTTTGTTGATGGACACGGATTTGTTGAGGAGGGTATTTGCATGTTGGTCCATCAATAGAAAAGCGTAACCTGTCTGCTTTTCTATATCTTCGAAAAGAACAGCCAGTGTCTTCTGTCCACTCGTTGCGATATAAGGCACATCTTTAATATTTTGTGCATGCCCCGCTGCCGAAAGTACCGTCAGGAAAATTGTATTAAGGAAAAATCCGATCGCTGTAAGCTTCATAAAGTATAAAAATTCATATGCTGTTGTGTTTTTTTTTGGACAGGAATGCTGTACCACATTGTATTTTTTCATATTTTTATCGAATACGTTTTTTAAGTTTTACTGATTTGAATGACGTTGTTAAGCCGGCATGGATCAGATGCCGGTTTTTTTTGGGGTGGTACCTGCCTGGCAAGTTTCCTACCGCTTGTGACTTTGGTCTATTTACATTGCTTTGTTACTGATTATATATATCACATCCTCTTCTTTTCTGAAATTTACGCCGCCTGCCATTTTGAGGTAATCGAGTACTTTGTCCAAAGGCTCATTGTCGAAGCTTGCCCACAATTGGCGACCGGCGATGTTTTTATCACTCAGTACGATTTTAACTCCGTACAGGATTTCGATTTTCCGGATAGCCTCCTCCAGTTTGGTATTTCTAAAAACCAGTTTATTGGTCATCCAACCATTAACAACAGTTTGATCGAAGTCTTGCCGGTATATCCGTCCCTCGCCGCGATCGTATAATAGCTGTTGCCCGGGGTGAAGCGCATAAGCGTGTTTGGGTTCGTTTTCCTTGGATACTTCCACCTTTCCGCTAAAAAGAGATATGCGGATATCTGGGCTGCCAGGAAAAGCGTTGATATTGAACGATGTTCCCAGTACTTTGGTTGTCAGTAATTCGGTGGTGACAAGGAACGGGCGTGAGGTATCCCGTTTTACTTCAAAAAAGGCTTCCCCCTCTAAAAATACCTGTCGCTTGCCAGCAGCAAATGTTGCAGGATAACGTAATTTGCTTTCTGGCGCCAGGTAAACCACAGTACTGTCTACCAGTGTCAGTTTGAGCTTCTGTCTCGGCAAGGTGGTTTTTTCGATATAAACGACTTCTTGCGGCTGGACATCGGATTGATATTTAAAAAAGTACAGTACGCATAAAAGAACTGCCGCAGCCGATGCTCCCCAATAATACCACAGTCTGTTCTGTTTCAGTTTTTCCTCCTGATAAGTCTCTGCTTCCGAAATGTCATACTTTTTCTTGGTTTTATGGAGTGCCTTTAATGCGGATTGTTCATCGCTGTCTTCTGTTCCGGCCAGCCATATAGTCTTTACTTGCTGGAACTCGCTTTCGTTTTCCTTTGAAAGGGCAATCCAGTCGGCGAGTTTTTCATTTTCATCCCATGTGGTCTGCTGTGCAAGGTAACGGGTAATGAGTAAGTATATTTCCTGATCGTCCATAGTATCTAGCTATGCCATTTTCTGGCTACTATATACGAAGAGCCACAGGCCGCTCTATCTCCTTACAATAAAAATGAAGATTAACAGAAAGATAACATGAAGAGGTGTTTTATGAACAAAAAGTTAAGGATGTATTTATTTAATATAAACACTGCTCTTTAAAAACAATAACGCACGGTACATGTGTGTTTTTACAGAATGGATGGAGATATCCAATAATACTGCTATTTCATCGTAGGTCAGTTTGTCATTCCTGTTCATCAAGAATACCATTTTTGTGCGTTGCGGTAGTTTGTTGATCAGATCTCTGATACGTTCGTCCAGTTGCTTATACTGTAAAATATTGTCCGGTTCGTAGTGGATACTATCGGCAATATCGATATGTTCTGTACGATCAGTTGTTCGTTCGTATAACTTATCCCTGTTGATTTCCCTTAGTATCTTGTTTTTTACAGAGGTGTAGAGATATGCAGCGATGGAAGTGGAAATATTCAGTCGTAGGCGATGTTCCCACAGATGTCCAAATATATTGCACACGATATCTTCCGCCGCATCGCTGGGATAGGGCATCAGGCTCTTTGCATAACGGAGAAGTCCGTGGTAATAGGTCAGGAACAACCGATCGAATGCAACGGTATCGCCCTCGGAAAGCCGCTGCAAAAGTTCTTGTTCCTGTATATCGGTTCTCTTTACCACTTTGCAAATCTAAGAGTTTAATGTTAGGGATATGTTAAGTCATATCGCGTCGTACTGATATTTCATTTTTGATAAATTGCTTGCTAACAATAACAATCAACCAATTAGATCGGTGTTAGGAAACCGTACCCGCCAGATTTAGCCGCGTATTTTCTTCCATCCACCTTATGGTAGAATAGAAATGCAGTTTTAACCAATAATTCTGTTAAAAAAACCTAACTTTAAAGATCAGCACTCAACAATATGGTTTTTAAAAAACTTGATTTTTGTAAAGCAGAACAGGAATTCAACTATTCTGAAAATGAAATGAATCGCAAAAGTAATTGTGTATGAATATGAGAAAAATTTTTCTGTTGGCCGTGGTAATGTTAAATACAACTCTGTATGGAAAGAGTTTTCCAGTAAACGGTGAACCCATTCAGCTGAAATGCGAGCATCTAGTTAATCCTATAGGGATAGACCTAAAGAATCCCCGGTTGATGTGGATGCTTTGCGATGATAGACCAGGGGCTATACAGACAGCTTATCAAGTAGTTGTGGATACCGACTCGATGAAAGTTGTTAAAAACCAAGGGCGAATTTGGGATAGCGGCAAACAGTCCAAAGCAGATATTCTCGTGTCCTATGCTGGACAAAAGCTGGCAGCGCAGACACGGTACTTTTGGAAGGTGACCGTATGGGATAAAGATGGAAAGGCAACACCATCGGGCGTAGCCATCTTTGAAACGGGCATGTTATATGCTAATAATTGGAAAGGAACATGGATCAGCGATAACCAGGATATCCATCATAAAGAAGCACCCTATTTCCGAAAGCAGTTTGATGTAAAAAAGAAGATCGAGTCCGCCCGGGCATATATAGCAGTAGCCGGATTATATGAGCTCTCCCTAAATGGCGAACGAGTAGGCGATCATCGACTGGATCCGATGTATACCCGTTTTGATAGACGTACCCTCTATGTAGTGCACGACGTGACCACCCAGCTTCAATCTGGCAAAAATGCGGTCGGCGTAGTTTTGGGGAATGGTTGGTACAACCACCAACCGCTTGCCGTCTGGGATTTTCACAATGCACCGTGGCGGGCAAGGCCGGCATTTTGTTTAGACCTTCGCATAGTCTATACGGATGGAACTGAAGAAACCATTGTGTCGGAACGTGATTGGAAAACATCATCTGGACCGATTACATCGAATAACATATATACAGGTGAACACTACGATGCACGCTTGGAGCAGGATGGCTGGGACAAACCGGATTTCGATGATGGGAAATGGCATGGTGTTCGATACCGAAGTGCCCCTTCGAATCATATTGTATCACAGCAGACTGTACCTATCCGCTTAGTGAAAAGCTACCGTGCGGCATCCATAAAGAAATTTGATGAGAAGACCTATGTTTTTGACATGGGACAGAATATGGCAGGCGTTACCCGTATAAATGTGAAGGGGCCTGAGGGAACCGTACTGAGGATAAAGCATGGCGAGCGCCTTTATGAAAACGGTCGATTGGATATGTCCAATATCGATGTATATTATCGCGGAGATAAAGAGAAAGATCCATTTCAGACCGATGTTGTCACACTTAGCGGGGAGAAGGAAGATGAATTTATGCCCACCTTCAACTATAAGGGCTTCCGCTATGTGGAAATCACCAGCAGTAATCCCATCGTACTCGATGAATCGAATCTAACTGCTTATTTTATGCACAGTGATGTGGATCCGGTAGGTCGGGGCAATACCTCTTCTCCATTGGTGAACGATCTTTGGAAAGTCACAAATAATGCCTATCTATCTAACTTGATGGGTTATCCGACTGATTGTCCGCAACGAGAAAAAAACGGATGGACGGGCGACGGGCATCTGGCGATTGAGACAGCATTATATAATTTTGATGGTATCACCGTGTATGAAAAATGGTTGGCAGACCATCGCGATGAGCAGCAACCGAATGGAGTATTGCCCGATATTATTCCGACCGGCGGGTGGGGATATGGCACCGCAAACGGGTTGGATTGGACGAGTACGATCGCCATTATTCCCTGGCAGGTGTATCTGTTCTATGGCGATAGCAGGCTTTTAGCAGATTGCTATGAAAATATAAAACGGTATGTCGATTATGTAGAACGTATCAGTCCAGGAGGACTGACGACGTTTGGACGGGGCGACTGGGTACCTGTAAAGGCACAATCCAATCTGGAGCTCACCTCATCTGTTTACTTTTATGTCGATGCCACTATTTTGGCTTCGGCAGCAAAACTGTTTGGCAAGGAGGAGGATTATAAAAAATATGATGCGCTTTGCAAAAAAATCAAAGATGCCATTAATCGAAAATTCCTAAATTATGAAACCGGAATATATGCTGATGGAACACAGACTGAATTGAGTGTGCCATTACATTGGGGGATTGTTCCGGAAGATATAAAGGCTAAGGTAGCCGCTAATCTGAACAAAAAAGTAGAAGAAACTAATTTTCATCTCGATGTAGGTGTGTTGGGCGCAAAGGCCTTGTTGAATGCACTGAAAAACAATGGATATGGGGAGACTGCATACAAGGTAGCGGTACAGGAGACCTATCCATCCTGGGGATGGTGGGTTGTGAATGGAGCAACGACATTGCTCGAAAACTGGGACCTAGACGCTAAAAGAGACATCTCGGATAACCATATGATGTTTGGGGAAATAGGAGGCTGGTTCTTTAAATCGATAGGAGGTATTCTGCCGGATCCAGCTCAACCAGGATTTAAGAATATTTTGCTTCAGCCTATATTTCCAAATGGATTGGATCAATCGGAAATTACGCATCGCTCACCCTACGGGGAGATTATCTCCAGCTGGAAAAGGAATAAAAAAACGGTTGTCTATGAAGTACAGATTCCTGCCAATTCCAGCGCGACATTCTATCCTCCTGAAAATGTTGAAGGTAGTCGTGATCTGATAAAATTAGTGGCTGGAAGGCATCAGTTAAAACTAAAACTAAAGTAAGTTTAGAAGTTGCGGTTAAATAAGGTATAAAGTGAATATATTTTCTGTAAGATTTTCTAGAAATACTAAAAAAATAGGCGTCTCAAAAGTCGAGACGCCTATTAAATTCAAAAAACCAAAATGTATTGATTAACAATATTCGTCAAACGCGGCAACAAGGTTGTCTGCGATCATTTGTGCAGGACGACCTTCAATCATATGCCTTTCAATCATATGTACCAATTGACCATCTTTAAATAAAGCCATCGCTGGAGAAGATGGTGGATAAGGCAGCATGTATTGACGGGCTTTATCGACAGCGTCTTTTTCCATTCCTGCGAATACAGTGACTAACTTATCGGGATGTTTTTCGTTTTTAACAGCTGCTTTAACCGCTGGACGTGCGTTGGCTGCAGCACATCCGCATACCGAATTGACCACTACGAAAACCGTTCCTTCCGAAGGGATTGCAGAATCAACTTCTTCAGTGGTCTTCAACTCTTGAAATCCTGCGTCTACTAATTCTTGACGCATAGGAGCTACTAAATATTCTGGATACATCTTCTATTAAATTAAAAAGTCAACATTTAAAAATTATCAGGATATCACATTCAACGTTTTATATTACTTCATCATGGATACCTAATACAAAGATAGGAGTTTGTGAGTCGTTGGTCAAGGTAATATCCTCAAGATAATGTCAATTTTGTGAAGAAAGCAAGTGGAATGTTTTGAAATGGTGTGTGTTTCAAGTAATTTTGCCTTTCTAAAATATTTAACGAATACATTATGTCATCATTAGAAACTACTTACGTTCCTTACAAAGTAAAAGAAATCTCTCTAGCAGAGTGGGGGCGAAAAGAAATAGAATTGGCTGAAGCAGAAATGCCCGGGCTAATGAGTTTGCGTGCAGAATTTGGTGCAGCGAAGCCATTAAAAGGTGCGCGCATTGCTGGGTGTCTTCACATGACAATTCAAACCGCTGTATTAATCGAAACCTTGGTTGAATTAGGGGCAGATGTAAGCTGGTCTTCATGTAATATTTTTTCGACGCAAGATCACGCTGCTGCTGCTATTGCTGCTGCTGGTATTCCGGTTTACGCCTGGAAGGGATTGACGGAAGAGGAGTTCAACTGGTGTATCGAGCAAACATTGTTTTTCGGTGAAGAACGTCAGCCCTTAAATATGATCTTGGATGATGGTGGAGATCTGACAAATATGGTGTTCGATAAATTTCCTGAATTAATTGATGGGATTAAGGGTTTGTCCGAAGAAACCACAACAGGTGTACACCGTCTGTATGAGCGGATGAAAAACGGTACACTGCATTTACCTGCTATTAATGTCAATGATTCGGTGACGAAATCTAAATTCGATAATAAATACGGATGTCGTGAATCCTTAGTAGATGCGATCCGTCGCGCAACAGACTTAATGTTAGCAGGCAAAGTGGCTGTAGTAGCGGGGTATGGAGACGTTGGAAAGGGATCTGCAGAGTCATTACGTTCTGCGGGTGTGCGTGTAATCGTAACTGAAATCGATCCGATATGTGCATTGCAGGCAGCAATGGAAGGCTTTGAAGTGAAAAAGTTCGCAGATGCGGTAAAGGAGGCGAATATTATCGTAACTACTACAGGTAACAAAGATATTGTCCGCGCGGAACATTTCAAGGCAATGAAAGATAAAGCAGTAGTTTGTAACATAGGGCACTTCGACAATGAAATTGATGTGGCTTGGCTTAATTCCAACTACGGCGACACCAAAATTGAGATCAAACCTCAAGTAGATAAATACACTATCGATGGGAAAGATATTATTTTATTAGCGGAGGGCCGCTTGGTTAATTTAGGTTGTGCTACAGGTCATCCATCTTTTGTCATGTCTAATTCGTTTACGAATCAGACGCTTGCACAGTTAGAAATCTGGACGAATACAGCAGCTTATGAAAACAAAGTATACACGTTGCCTAAGCATCTTGATGAGAAGGTAGCTCGCCTTCATTTAGCACATATTGGTGTAGAGTTGGATACATTAACCGAAGATCAGGCAGCTTACATTGGGGTGTCGGTAGATGGACCTTTCAAATCAGATGCCTACAGATACTAAGTCTGTGCCAGATTTGAACGCATAGTCGCTAAATAAAAACAGCCTTGTTCTACTGAGAAGCAAGGCTGTTTTTTAGTAGAACAAGACCTTTTTCTAGACGTTCATCACCCAAACCGGATACTATTGCATATTTCGCTTTCAAATCTTCCAGCTCCCGTTTCCATACTTCCATAAAATGTTCACGTTGATCAGGGAAATCCCGTAATGGATCATCCTGCCAGGGCAGATCGATGTCCATCAGAAGATAAAAGTCATAATGTCTTCGGGAAATTTCGTTTTTAACTTCTGGAGGTGTATTTCCAAAAAGGTGGTCGCACCATATCTTTATTGTCATGATCGTGACATCTGCTACCATGATATTGTTACGGCAAAGAGGGATTAGGGCTTCTTCTAGCGCGATTTGCCCATAAAACATATTAACTTCATCTTGTAACGTGTAATTATTGTGAAGATTTTTACAATAGTATCGCGCATATTCGGGTACACAAACCGTATCGTATTGTTCGGCTAAATAGCGAGCTATCGTTGATTTCCCTGTGGATTCGGGCCCTACTACGGCTATTTTCAATAGTTTTTTTTCCGTATCGTTCATATGTGAACAATAATACTGAAAATTTTGCTTTTGAAAGATTTTGGTATAGGAGGATTTTTAGGGGGTGAAGAAGCCATGCTTCAATTGTTATTACAATTAAAGATAAGCATGTAAGAAGAAGAGGCCGAGCGTTTGCTTATTGTACTACCCTGTTGGCACAGGCTGTACTAGCAAAGGACTCGGGTTTGGCCTTGAAAATAAATCCCATGCCCATAATGTAACCCATCGCTTCTTTTAGCGCTACATTGGATTGAAAATTCGGGTTGGTGTTGATGTCGGCGTGGACTTCGAGGTCGATGTGATATTGGTCAAGGAGAGGGCAGAGGTGATAGGCGATTTCTATCGATTTTTGTACCTCTATGAGCATCCGTTCTTTAATACTCATTCGGTGAGGTTTTTTGTCTCTTTGGATAAACATAAACCCTCCTTTGTGTTCACGTAAGAAAACGATGACGGTTGCAAACTCAACAATTCCTCGTTTTACCTGAGAATCGGTTCCTATGTAAACCTTGAGCTTGTTGCCTACATGTGCTTCTCTACTTATGATGTCCTCAACAGCTTCGTTGATCGGAATCCGTATGACTTCGCCATTGTATTTGTGCCATTCCATAACGTTGTTTTTTATGTGTTAAATTTAAAGTTATATTGTTCATTTTGTGTTAATTACATATTAATTTTTTACTGCTTCCCAATCGGTTTTATAAACTCCAAATTGGCTGAGCAAACTTATTTTTAGTCTTCCTTAATGCCGTATGCTAAATCTCCCGCGTCGCCCAGACCTGGTACAATGTAGGACTTACTGGTCAATTCGTTGTCGACGTCACCTATCCAAATTTGTGCTTCAGGTACAAAGGCCCTTACATGTTGAATACCTTCTTCAGATGCAATGATGGCAGCAATATGAAGTTCTTTGATATTGTATTCTGCCAAAAGCTCTTTACAGCACAAGACGAGCGTTCTTCCAGTGGCCAGCATTGGATCTGCCATAATGACGATCTTGTCGTCTAAATTTGGGGTGTTGAGGTATTTTTTATGAACTTCAAATTCACCACTTTTTTTGGTATGTCGATATGCCGCTATGAAACCACTATCAGCTTTATCAAATACATTTAAGAATCCTTGATGAAATGGTAAACCTGCACGAATAATGGTGGTAAGAACGGGGTAATCGACGAGTTGTTGTGTCTTGGCAAAACCTAAGGGTGTTTCTACTTCCTGAAGCTCATATTGAAATGTTTTGCTGATTTCATAGGCCATTAGCTCACCTATGCGTTCTAAGTTTTTACGAAAGCGTAATCTATCCTGTTGTATATGGACATCGCGCAATTCGGCTAAAAAATGATTAGCTATGCTGTTGTGTTGGGTGAGAATGTTTATCATAGCGTACGGATTTTAATTTCTACCAATTTAACAAAAAAATATCATTGAATGTTTATTTCAGGCGACATTATTGTATGGAATAATAAGAAGACGAACATTTTTAGTAAGTTTACATTTCACGAAGTAATATGGAGTTTCAATTAACATCTGAGTATAAGCCTACGGGGGATCAACCGCAGGCCATCAAGGAATTAGTGGCAGGCGTGAATGAAGGAGAACATTATCAAACGTTATTAGGGGTAACCGGATCTGGTAAAACATTCACGGTTGCCAACGTGATTCAACAAACCCAAAAGCCGACATTGATATTAAGTCACAATAAGACGTTAGCTGCGCAGCTTTATGGAGAGTTTAAGCAGTTTTTCCCGGAAAACTCTGTTCAGTACTTTGTTTCCTATTATGATTACTACCAACCTGAAGCCTTTATAGCCTCTTCAAATACATATATTGAGAAGGATTTGGCAATCAACGAAGAAATAGAGAAGTTGCGTTTAGCAACTACATCTGCGCTTATGTCGGGCCGTAGAGATGTGATTGTGGTTTCTTCTGTATCCTGTATATACGGTATGGGTAATCCAGAGGATTTCTCGCGTTCTATTTTTAGATTTGGCGTGGGAACTACCATTTCGCGTAATGCTTTCCTGCATAAACTAGTGGAAATTCTGTATTCCCGAACTACAACGGATTTTAAACGCGGAACTTTTCGGGTTAAAGGTGATACTGTAGATATATTCCCTGCTTATCTTGACCATGCTTATCGTATATCATTTTTTGGTGACGAAATTGACGAACTAAGCGAAATCGACCCAGGTAGCGGCAAGACATTGGCTAAACACGAGGCGCTGTCGTTATTTCCAGCTAATTTATTTGTGACACCTAAGGAGAAATTTACGGAGTCCATCTGGAGAATACAGGACGAATTGGTGCAGCGTAAAACACAATTGGAAGAAGAAGGGAAAATGCTGGAGGCCAAGCGGCTTGAAGAGCGTGTAAACTACGATCTAGAGATGATGCGCGAACTCGGGTACTGTTCGGGGATTGAAAACTATTCACGATTTTTTGACGGTAGACAACCCGGCATGAGACCCTTCTGTTTGCTAGATTACTTTCCCGAAGATTATTTGTTGGTTATCGACGAAAGTCACGTCACCTTACCGCAGCTTCGCGCGATGTATGGTGGGGATCGTTCGCGTAAAATTTCCTTGGTTGAGTACGGGTTCCGGTTACCCGCTGCACTCGATAACAGACCGTTAAACTTTCCCGAATTTGAATCATTAACGAATCAAACTATTTATGTATCGGCTACGCCAGGAGACTATGAATTACAACAGACCGAAGGGGTAGTGGTGGAGCAGGTAATCCGCCCGACAGGTTTATTAGATCCTATTATTGAGATAAAGCCTGCGGTGAATCAGGTTGATGATTTTCTTGAAGAGGTCGATAGAGCGATCAAAGAAGGGGGGCGGATTTTGGCGACTACATTAACAAAGCGGATGGCCGAGGAACTGACAAAATACATGAGTCGGCTTAATATAAAGGTACGTTATATCCATTCAGAAATTAAAACGTTGGAACGGGTAGAGATTTTAAGAGGATTACGACTCGGTGAGTTTGATGTATTAGTCGGGGTCAATCTTCTAAGGGAAGGCTTAGATTTACCGGAGGTGACGTTAGTTGCCATTTTGGATGCGGATAAGGAAGGGTTCTTGCGTTCCGAACGCTCACTTATCCAAACGATAGGTCGCGCCGCTCGTAACGATAAAGGACGTGTAATTATGTATGCGGATAAAGTGACAGAGAGTATGCGTATTACCATAGAGGAAACAAACCGACGAAGAGATAAGCAGATGGATTACAACCAAGAACATGGCATTACACCACGTACGGTGGGTAAGACGCGTGAAGAAATCCTCGAACAGACTTCTGTGGCTGATTACAAACCGGGAGAGGCAAAAGCCTATGTCGAGCCGGATGCAGGTTCGATACTGGCTGCAGATCCTTTGATGGAGTATATGAGTGAGAAGGATATGAAAAAGGCAGTGGACACAGTGCGTAAGCGGATGGAAAAAGCCGCTAAAGACATGGACTTTTTGGAAGCGGCTAAATTGCGGGATGAAATGTTTGCATTGGAAAAAATGTACACTGATCGCTTCGGATAATTGAAAATCCTCTATATATTTATGTTTTTCCAAAATATCAACGCAGATTTTTAATAAAATTTAAATGAAGAAGCCAATATTGGTTATCAAATTCGGTTCTGCCTCAATTACCACTAGTGGAGAAATAGATGAGCGGATCGTTTTGGAGATCGCAAGACAAACTGCACAACTGCAATCTATCTATAATATTGTACTGGTTTCCTCGGGAGCTGTCGCTGCTGGTAAGAAATATTTACCCAAATACAGTGGCACACTTTCAGAACGGAAAGCGGCCGCGGCTATTGGTAATCCGTTATTGGTACGAACGTATGCAACGTATTTTAAACCTTTTAAAATTGCGTTAGCGCAAAGTCTTTGCGAGCGGCATCATTTTGCCAATCGTGATCAGTTTCTTCAGCTAAAGAGCACATATGAGACACTTTGGCGCAATAATATTATTCCAATTGCGAATGAAAATGATGTCGTGAGTAACAAGGAACTCAAGTTTTCGGACAACGATGAGCTCGCTACGCTGATCGCTGTGGGGGTTGGTGCCGAACAGATTCTTTTCAGTACATCAGTTCCTGGGGTTTTGAATGCCCAAGGAGAGGTTATTCCCGAAATCAAGGTCATCGATAAGGATGCGCTAGCTTTAGCAAGCAAGGAGAAGTCGGCGGTCGGTCTTGGGGGGATGACTTCTAAATTGAATTTTGCCCGATTGGCCAATCAAATGGGTATTAAGGCCGTTATCTTTAGTATGCAAACCGAAAATGGTATATTGAAAGCTGTGAAAGGAGAGACTGGTACTGTATGTTATGCACAAAAGAAGAAACTATCTTCTCGCAATAAATGGTTGGCAAGTGGAAGTTTGATTTCAGGTCTGGTAACGGTAGATCAAGGAGCTATAAACGCTTTACAAAATAGAAAAAGCCTGTTGGCGGTAGGTGTGCGTAATGTCGTACAGGATTTTGAGGTTGGTGAGGTGTTTCAGATAGCAGATGAAGAAGGACTAATCCATGCGGTAGCAAAATCCAAATTGGATTCCGCTATACTTAAAAATGAAAAAAATAAAAAGAATTTAGAAATTGCACATGCGGATGATATTGTGCTTTTATAAAATAAGAGATGGAAACAATAGAACAACTACTGAAAGATGCGAGCCAAGCGAAACAGGTTATCCAACCTCTATCGTTAGAAACGAAAAGACAAGTATTAGCGAGATTGTCTTCACTTTTGATAACGAATAGCAATGATATAATAGCAATGAATCAAAAGGATTTGGATCGCATGGATATCACTGATCCGAAGTATGATAGATTGGTGTTGAACAAAGAGCGAATCGAAGGGTTGGCACAAAGTGTGATCGATGTAAGCCAATTGGAAGATCCTACCGGAAAGGTACTTTTAACAAAGCAATTGGCTAATGGCCTATACATTGAAAAGAAATCCGTGGCTTTAGGCGTTGTGGGCGTAATCTATGAATCCCGTCCCAATGTCACGATTGATGTGGCGGCACTCTGTATTCAGTCTGGAAATGTATGTTTATTGCGGGGTGGTTCGGATGCCTGGTTTACCAATAGCATTCTAGTCGATCTAATTCATATTGTTCTTCGTGAGTTCGATTTGGATGAACACATTGTTCAGCTGCTTCCAACCGATCGCAAATTTGTTTCCGAACTGCTCACAGCGACTAGATATGTGGATATTATTATCCCGAGAGGATCGCAGTCGTTGATTGATTTAGTACGGAAGAATGCTAAAGTTCCGGTGATCGAAACAGGGGCAGGTGTCTGTCATACCTACGTAGAGGAGACTGCAAATCTCGAAGATGCTGCTCAGATTGTTGCGAATGCTAAGATCTCGCGTCCTTCGGTTTGTAATTCCTTAGATACGATACTGGTAGACCGTAAAGTGTCTGAAAATTTCCTCCACCGGGTAGCGCCACTTTTACAGGAGGCTAGTGTAGAGATCTTTGCGGATGAGGATGCTTTCGCAACGTTAGCAAGCCTAAACTATCCTCACCTTCAACAGGCAACGGAGTCTGATTATGGAAGGGAATTTTTAGATTTTAAATGTTCGGTTAAAGTGATCGACAACTTTCAAGAAGCCTTAGATCACATCGCGATGTACTCCTCTAAACATTCCGAATGTATTGTTTCGAGTAATCCCGATCACATTAGTGCCTTTATGAATGTAGTCGACGCCGCTGCAGTCTATTCCAACGCATCCACGCGTTTTACGGATGGAGGAGAATTTGGTTTGGGAGCAGAGATAGGGATTTCGACGCAAAAGCTACATGCCAGAGGACCATTTGCCTTGGAGAAATTGGTGACTGAAAAATGGTTTGTAACCGGTAATGGGCAGGTGAGGTGATATTAGATGTTAGATTTGAGATATGGCATTAGGTTTTTGACTTTTGATTTTGAAGAATGGGAATACGATATGAAAAAGACACGATCCTAAATTGGATCAATGAAATGGGGAAGTTTTTGAGATTGGTGGTAGGACTATGGGAAGGATTTGATAAATCACAAAACCCTGTTGATATCGAGACAGGATATCGTGATTTCTTTAAACAAGAGCGTTCCGATCTGTTGCAATTAAACGAAGATGAACTAAAGCAGTTTGCAGATAGGTTGGAACCCGAACAATTACGGCCTTTAGCTTTGTTATTCCTGTATGATGGATTAATCAATAAGGAAGTACAATTACTCCAAAGGGCCAAGTTGCTATTGGAATATCAAGCTGCCAAAACTGGAAATTTCTCTTTCGAAGATTTTGAGCATTTGGCAACTATTGATAGATACCTTAAATAGTTAGATGAGTATAAAAGGTAAGGGGGGCTCCCTTACCTATTTATTGTTTTTTAGTATTTCGCGTGCGATTACTAGACGTTGTATTTCCGAAGTGCCCTCATATATCTGTGTTATTTTTGCATCGCGCATAAGTCGTTCCACGTGATATTCTTTGACATACCCGTAACCACCATGAATTTGTACAGCTTCTATACTGTGTTTCATAGCGACTTCAGAAGCGTGTAATTTTGCCATAGCAGCCTCTTTGCCATAGGGAAGTCCTTGGTCTTTTGTCCAAGCAGCTTTGTATGTCAATAGGCGGGCAGCTTCTATTTCCACTTCCATATCGGCCAATTTAAATTGGATTGCTTGATGATCTGAAATCGGTTTTCCGAAAGTCTTTCGTGTTTTGGAATAGGCCAATGATAAATCATAGGCTCCCGCAGCAATTCCCAGCGCTTGAGCAGCGATGCCAATCCGTCCGCCATCTAGCGTTTTCATAGCAAATTTGAATCCAAATCCATCTTCTCCGATCCGGTTTTCCTTCGGTACTTTTACGTCCGAAAATAATAGCGAATGTGTATCGGAACTGCGGATTCCTAGCTTATTTTCTTTTGGCCCGATTGTAAAGCCTGGATATCCCTTTTCTACAATAAGCACGTTGATTCCTTTATGCCCTTTGCCCACGTCTGTTTGTGCAACGATTAAATATATATCGGCATTGCCACCATTAGTGATCCAATTCTTGGTTCCATTGAGCAAGTAATAATCACTTTGATCTTCAGCAATTGTATGTTGCGAAGATGCATCCGAACCGGCTTCAGGTTCCGAGAGAGCAAAAGCACCCAATTTCTCTCCCTTGGCTAAGGGCACTAGATATTTCTGTTTCTGCTCTTCAGTTCCATATTCGTTTAATCCCCATAGTACTAAAGAGTTGTGTGCAGATAAGATTACAGCAGTAGAAGCGTCTATTTTTGCAATTTCTTCCAATGCCAATACGTAGGCCAAGGTGTCGAGACCAGCTCCGCCATATTGCTCGGGAATCATCATCCCCATGAAACCAAGTTCTCCCATTTTTTTTACAAACTGGAAAGGGAATGTAGCTTCTTCATCGCGCTGAATGGCACCTGCTTTCAGTTCCTGCGCAAATTCACGCGCGGCATTGCGAATCATTTTATGTTCTTCAGATAGTTCGAAATACATAACTTGTTTAGTATGGTATATTCAAATATACTTAAAAATACTATGCATGCATAATGTTTTGTTGAGAAATAATTTTTATCGGTTAATTGCTTTAACACCAAACGCCTTAACACAAAAATAAACTTAATCACAATCGCGTTGTTATAGAAATGATAAAGTTATGACGGAATATATTTGGGGTGTTTATCTTAATCTACTATCTTAGTAGAGTAAATGAAATATTGATTTTAAATAATATATAACATGAGTTTAAGATTAGGAGACCAAGCGCCAAATTTCCAAGCGCAAACAACAATTGGAGATATCGATTTTTACGATTATACAGAGGGAAGCTGGGTAGTGCTTTATTCTCATCCTTCTGATTACACACCAGTATGTACTACAGAGTTGGGACGCACTGCGCAGCTTAAGGGTGAATTTGAGAAGCGTAATGTAAAAGTATTGGCATTGAGTGTAGATGATATAGAGGATCACTTCGGCTGGATAAAGGATATTAATGAGACTCAAAACACCAATGTTGATTTTCCGATCATTGCGGATAAAGATCGCACGGTAGCAGAGTTATATGATATGATTCATCCTAATGCATCTGCTACTGCTACTGTTCGTTCTGTATTTGTTATCGGTCCGGATCGCAAGGTTAAATTGACCCTAACGTATCCAGCATCAACGGGTCGGAATTTTAATGAGATTTTGCGTGTGATTGATTCATTGCAATTAACTGATGAGTATTCTGTTGCTACACCAGCAGACTGGACCGACGGGCAAGATGTCATCGTGGTGCCGGCTATTAAAACGGAAGATATTCCTGCTAAATTTCCAAAAGGATTTACGGAGATAAAACCTTACTTGCGTACAACGCCACAGCCGAATAAATAAAAGTATCAAGCGATTAGTAATTATAAAGAAGAAGCCGACTATAAGTTGGCTTTTTCCTTATAGGAGTATTTGCGTTTGCGTAAAATATATGACGTTAGTAAAGCAGATATGAATATGATGGCAAGGTAACTGACGCCATGAACGAGGTCGAAATTATACCTATCTGGTGCAGAAAAGTAAAGGAATAATTGCGTCATTATGCACATAATAAAAAAAATGGAAAAGTATATCCAAAAGGTTCTCATGGGTAGTTCTTTAATTTAAAGTTAGCAATTAAAATATTAACTGCCAATTTTAATCAAGATTTGTACCTATTTCTTTTTCAATCTGTATTATTCTAAATAGCGTTTGTTTTTTTAATGCATACATAAATTCGAGAAAAAGCAAGTCTTGTTTAGATTTTTGTCATGTGCTGTCTTGTTATTGTCTTTGCAATTACGGCTTGATATTTAAAAATACCCTTTTCGAAAAGGAAAATTTGACATCGTCCGAATTCTTACCCGTTAGATAAAAGGTAGTCCAGCCTGTTTGAAATTCACATCTGTTCAACAGTTCGTCATTAAATATTATACGTACGATGCTTGGCTCGTATCGTTGGAGATTTGATAATTCTGTCGTCGTGAATAGATGTTTTACGATATCCTCGTTTTTTGATATATCCTTGTCATCAATTTGGACGGGCTGATCTAGTTTGACTTCAATTGAGTTGAGATCAATGGAGTTAACGTAAACTATGGGTAGAGTTAAGGCATTGGCCGTTGGAATAATATGCCAGTTCGAACCAAAATATAAAGCTTCAAATTTTACGCTAAGTTCAAAAGATCCATGAATGCTATCTTGGTTATTGCTCATAGATCCCAATCCTTTTATTTCAAAGTTCCCATTCTCGGTAATTACATACCGTTGTTTCCTGCAGCCTGTTAACAGGCCTAATATGCAAAATATAAAAATGATATTCTTCATCGTATCAGTTAAAAGTAAAGTTAATAAAACCCCCATGAGACATTCGCTTTATAGGGAGATCACCGATGACACGATAAACGGTATAACCCGTGCCATCCGTTCGATAGGTAAGTGAATTGTAATTAAGTAGTTCAGTCTGATAGCCGAAATGTATAATTCCACCAAATGGGAACTTGAACGCACAGCCTAATAATCCACCTGTGGCAAGCTGTACTTGTTCCGAGCGGATGCCTTGTTGTAATCCTAACCTCCCTTCGAGAAGCGGACTTATTTTTTTATCACTGAAATAATAGCGTAAAGAGATAGTTGCTATACCTTTTATTTCTTCATTTATAAATATATTTTTGGATTGTAAATCCTTTTCTTTATAGGCTGGATCAGAAAATAGATGACGAAATCCTGCACGTAGGCCTGTCCATAATTGTGGATGAATTAAATAATGCACAGTGCCGCTGGGATTCACAGCTGTGTATTGGTCGGTAAAACCCCCGATATTTAATTCATATCCCGCTCTTATTTTCTTGTACGGTCTGGTATTCTCTTGAGCGATAGTTAAGTGGCTATATAGGAGACATAATACGAAAAAGAATGTGTAGGTATTCATAAAATTAGATTTGGTTATAGAACGAAAATAACTATAAATGGCGACATGATGGTTTTATTTTTCCTTTATAGACTATATATGTATGTAGTGTTGTTAGTTAATATTTATTTCATCGCGTAAGCTTCTGTGGGGTGCTATTTAAACTTAGCTATATATCAAATATAGTCGTTGTCCGACAAATAATAAGCATTTATTTAAGGTATTTCCTTGTCTTCTGCGCTTTTATGTATATTTACGCTATGCTAATACAAGCGTCTTGTTTTCTGGATTTTACCTGCGAGTTTCCCGTGCCAACGATATTCATGCTGCGGCCGAAGAGTGGGATCGGACAGTTCGTGATGCGCGACGAGTTGCAGGTGTCGCCCTATGTGGCCATGACTGAGTTTGCCGACACTTACGGTAATTTGTGTCAACGGTTGGTGCTGCCCGCCGGACAATTCCAACTACGAAGCACGGTGGTTGCCGACTGTGCCGATGTGATCGATGTGGATTACGGAGCTGCATGGACACCAATCACTGACCTGCCGGACGGTATGTTGCACTTTCTCTTGCCGAGCCGGTACTGCGAGTCTGACAAACTGGGCGAAGTGAGCGCGGAAATAACCAGAGGCTGCAACACTGGCTATGAACAAGTGGAAGCGATTCGTCAATGGATACATACACACATCCAATACGAATATGGCACTACCAACAGCAGTTCATCTGCATGCGATGTATTGGAAACGAAGAAAGGTGTATGCCGTGACTTCGCGCATATCGGTATTTCCCTGTGCCGGGCATTGGATATTCCGGCACGGATGGCTACGGGCTATCTGTACGAGTTGGATCCAATGGACCTTCATGCTTGGTTTGAGGCCTATATCGGAGGACGCTGGTATTGCTTCGATGCTACACAGCACGAACCGAAAGGCGGCCGCATTCTAGTGGCCTACGGGCGGGATGCTGCGGATGTTGCCTTTGCCACACACTTCGGTGCGGTGACGCTCAATGAGATGCAAGTGAGCGTAGAGGAGGGAAGGTCTAGCCCCCATTTTTCTTTTTAGTATACTTTTTGATGTTGCCCTCTTTGATATATTCCAGTTCGCCTTCTTTACAATAGCCGGTCAGATAAACGGAGAATTTGTTGCTGTCGCTTTTTTCGGTGTCTAATTCTTTGATGACATCGGCGACACGCTTTGGACTGTTGAAGAAATCGGAGTTGTAAACTAGGTTGTCAAGTTTTTGGGTAATCTCGATCCGTCTTTTAGATTCAGGGGGAAGATTATAAAGAGGTTCTAAACTGATGTCACTTTTAAAAATATCCTTAGGTTGTATTTCCAAAGCTCTACAGATCAACAGAAAATTATTTAGTGTCGCACCTTTACCTTTCTCTAGCGATGCAACAGTATTTATAGTGAGGCCTGTCATATTTGCTACATCATTCTGTGCATAAGATAACTCTTCCCTGCGTATGCGGATTTGTTTACCAATATCCGCTAATATGGTTTTATTTGCAATACTCACATAACAAATAGAATTATTATTTGCGCAAAATATTAAATAAAAAATATTATAAAATTTTGCTATTTTATTTTTTGTTTTTATATTTGTTATGTAAACAAAATCGTATTAAGATAGTTTGCAAACAGTATTAAATCATAAACTATGAGAAAGAGGCTATTTAAAAATATTATTAAATCTCCAGTTTAATTGGGGTTGTTTACTTTCTCAAAAAACATCGGTCCTGTAAAGCTAAATGAAGCGCCAAACCACGTGAAGAAACCAGTTAAAAGCGTATAGGATTTCAATCATTTTATTTTAATTCAGATGCGGTGTTGTCGAAAGACGACAAGGAAGAGGCTTGCCTTTTGTGAAAGATTTTCTATATGCATCGCTATGTTCTTTGACGTATTGGTATTGATAAAAAAGTGAAATGTATACTTGAGGCATCTTGTGACGCCGTAGGGTGAGGGCGATATGCCACTCGCTAAATACTTTTTTATTTTATTGCTGATTTGCGGATCAGCAGATAGGCAAAATCTGAATGCGGGCTTTAAAAGGTATATGCAACCGAGAAATCAAACCGTATAAATCAAATTGTGATGTTACTTATCCCAATTTGAAAGGTATACACAACCAAAACATTTTCAAAGCTCCGGAGTACCTTGGTGTGACCCTCCTACTTTTGAAAGGTAATATTATCTACTTAAGTATTTTTTTGCGCTCATTACCGGAAGAATATTGTTTTTGAAATCTTTTTTATTGCGGGTAATAATGATGGCTAAGTTATTTTCTAATGCGGTATAAAATTGGAGGGCATCTTCAAAATCTTTAAAGTCTGAGACCAAAGATAATTCGATGATTTTATCGTCTATCGCTAGCACTTCTACGAGTACCTTAAATTTTGCTAATAGCTTTCGAGCATCAGCCGAATTGTAGTGTTTGGATAGCAGTTAGTACGTATTGGTAATAGTAAGTGCAGAAATATAGAGCTTAACTTCTTTTCTATCAGCTAAAGTGAATAGTTCCCGCGCCTCCGCAAAAAAACCTTGGCGTTTCTGTAGTAGGTCAAGAACAATGTTGGTGTCGACGAAAACGTGTTCCATTAAGAATACTTTTTGTTTAAATAGTCGGCGTATTCCTTTTTGTATTTTTTCTCCGGCTCTTGAGGGATGATTCCTGTAAGACTTTCAACAAGCGGACTTACCGTCGTGTTTTCTTCTTTTTCGGTCAACGATTTTAGGTAATTCTCAATCAGTTTTGAAAGGCTGGTCTTATTATGCTTAGCATAATCTTTCGCACTTTCGATGATGTTTTTTTCTAAATTCAATGTAAGTTTTGTATTCATAACATTTTCCTTTTACGTGTAAAAATATGAAAACAATACGTATTATAAAAATATACAATATTAATCAGAGGCTTCTTGTGAAGCCGTAGGGTGAGGGTGATGTGCCACTCGCTAAATACTTTTTTGTTTTATGTGTTAGGGAGTAGGAGGAGGAAGATAGGTTTTGGCAGTACAAGGTTCGTCACTGCGAGGAGGTACGACGTGGCAGTCTTTCATAATTATAACAGTAAGATTGCTTCCTCGCTTCGCTCATCGCAATGACGGGAATTAAAGACCTGCTACTACAATTTGAAAGGTATGTGCAACTTCAGAGAGGACCTCCCTCAAATTTAGCTGTTGTTCATTCCTGTTTGAAAGGTATACACAACAGAACCGTTAAAAGCCTCATTATGAAAGAGGTATTAATCACTACAATTTGAAAGGGATACACAACTGTGGGGACTCAAGTGAAGATTATATGATTACGGTTACTTATTCCAATTTGAAAGGTATATCGTTAGATTCCTCCTTTTCGGTCGGAATGACAGGAATCTGCTGCTACAGTTTGAAAGGTATACACAACGAGTGGTGGTCGTTATCAAGCACAAAGGTGGGTGTTACTCATTCCGATTTGAAAGGTATACACAATCCGTTGGCCACAAATATACTAAACCTTTTTGTTGTTACTCATCACAATTTGAAAGGTATACACAACTAATAAGATGACCGAGAACGCGCAGAAACAGTTGTTACTCATCACAATTTGAAAGGTATACACAACAGAAACGTCTTTGCTTTGTCTTCTTGGTATGTTGTTACTCATCACAATTTGAAAGGTATACACAACAACACTGCACACAAACAGACGCCAACATGCGTTGTTACTCATCACAATTTGAAAGGGATACACAACAAGTTCGCCCTATTGGTATTTTGCCAATTAGGTGTTACTCCCTACAAGTGCTATTCACCCCAATTTGCAAGTTATATCGTTAGATTCCTCCTTTTCGGTCGGAATGACAATTTTTAAACTTTAGGTGTTTGAACGGAGAGGATTTTTGACTTATATTGAGGCTTCTTGTGACGCCGTAGGGTGAGGGCGATATGCCACTCGCTAAATACTTTTTTATTTTCTTGCGGGTGTGCTTATTCGCGAATAGGCAAATTTGCGAATTCGCTTACTTGATTTATAAGGTATGCACAACTAATATTCCTCATTCATAGTTTTTAAGTTGTTACTCACCCCAATTTTAAAGGTATGCACAACGGAGCCCTGCTATAGTTCTATCTTCCTCCGGTGTTAACTCTTGCAATTTTAAAGGTATGCACAACTATACGATATTCGGATGTTAGCGAGGTCTGGGTGTTACTCACCACAATTTGAAAGGTACTTTATTGCTGATTCGCGAATAGGCAAATTTGCTTACTACCTATCTGAAAGGTATACACAACTCTCAGTACCATCATTTCTTAGATGTCTGTAGGTGTTACTGACCCCAATTTGAAAGGTACTTTGTTGCAAATCCGCTCATAGGCGAATTCGCAGATTTGCTTATCACGCACTTTAAAGCATACACAACAGAGTCTTGCAGCTATATCATCAATACCAATACGTTTCTATTCATATACAGCTTACGCGGCCCCGGCCACAAAAACCGCCAGATATATCCCCCGGGGCTGCAGTAAGCTATCTAATCGATAACAAACTAAACAACAATTATGAGTAAACTATTACAACAAAAAAAAGATATTGAACGGCATATTTTATTGCTGAACGACGGTCGGGAAAAGGGCCTGGACTTCTTCTATAAAAAGTTCTATGGGTACTTTTATTTCCGGGGCGAAAAGTACACCAAGGACGAATGTGACGCAGAAAGTATTGTACAGGAAGCTTTTCTACGGCTCTGGTTGTTTCGGGAGAATGTAGACTCCATGGATGCGGTTTTTACTTTTCTTAAAACGCAGGTTAACGCTGCGATAAAGGCTTATTATAGCAAATCAAGAAATCGGTTTAATCGTAGTCTATTACGCTTGGACGGTATTGAGGACTATCAGGAGTTTTTATTGGGCTATGAACTGGAAGAAGAGGAGGAGGAAGATCTGGTCTACCTCGAAAGATTGGAAACCGAAAAGCAGGAACAGATGAATCGGTTAAATAGTATCCTGCCCAGTCTGAAAGACGAACAACAACTCTTTATCAAACTGTGCTTGAAATATAGCTTTAATTATGAACGCATTGCTTACTATCTCGGCGGCATATCCGATTATGAGGTCAGTATGCAGGTAGAGAAAACAATTGATACGTTGCGCAGCATATTCAACAGTTCGGAGAAAATGGAGCTGTTAAATAAACCTGCTAAAATTGTATTACAAGGTGAGTTTAATGATCAGCAGGCGGAGATTTTTCATATGCGCTACGAATTGCAGCTCTCCTTTGAACAGATTTCAGAAGCCTTACAGCTAAGTTCCGCGATGGTGAAGAAGCTATTCGTTGAAGCACACGCAAAAATAAAGCAATCCAAACAAACAGCATAACAAGGAGGATCTATGGCAAATGATACGATTATTTTAACCCGAAAAGTACAGATTTACATCGACTGCGACGAAAAGGAAAAACGTACGGAATATTTTAAGAAATTATTCGAATGGCAGGATATTGTTTATCGCGGCTCGAATATGGTACTGACGCATCAGTATCTGCAGGAAAATATAAAAGACCTGATCTACCTACGGGACGATGTGAAGGTAAAATTAGCAGACAATAACAAAGATCCGGAAGGCATTCTAAATACCTCGCGGATGAACACGACATATAGGGTGCTGTCCACTTACTTTAAAGGCAAACTGCCTGCGGATATCATCTCGAATATGAATATGACGTTGATTAAGAACTTCAACGCCGATCGATTGGCATACTGGAAAGGGGAGAAGTCGCTTCGTAATTATAAAAAGGATATGCCCATTCCATTCTCAGGTGTTCAGATTAAATTCAGCAACGATGAGAAAAATAGGGATTTCAAATTCAGCTTATTTAAGATTCCCTTCCGTACATATTTGGGCAAGGATCGCTCGGATAAACGCGTGTTGCTGCAACGGGCTTTGGTGGGGCAGATAAAGATATGCGGTAGCTCTATTAAGATTGTAAAAGGCAAGATCTTTCTACTTATCGCATTGGAACTTCCAAAAAAACAACATGTTCTAAAGGATCATGTCATAGCAGAGGCTTCTCTTTCCGTAGAACATCCGATTACAGTCAATATCGATAAGGATAACTTTCAGATTGGCAATAAAGAGGAATTTCTGTATAGACGGATGGCTATACAAGCGGCAAGGCATCGCATTCAAAAAGCCTCCGCCTTTAATAAAGGTGGGAAGGGAAGAACGAAAAAACTCAAAAGTCTCGAACATTTTAGCGAAAAGGAAAAGAACTATGTTGATAGTCGCCTCCATCTATATAGCCGTCGACTAATTGATATCTGTGTGAAATCACAGGCGGGTACACTTTTACTGGTGAACCAAACGAATAAAGAAGAAGCAGCAAAAGACGATGAATTCCTGTTGCGCAACTGGAGCTATTACGGTTTGATCGAAAAAATAAAGTATAAAGCCAGCATGGCGGGAATTAACCTGATTGTTGAATAAGGTCTACAAAAAAAAGCACCTAGGATAAGAAATCCAAGGTGCTTTTAAATATAGTACTATTGAAAGCTACTAGTATACTTTAACGATATAAATATAATCCTGAATTTTTTTAATCTGCTCGGTCCGCGGTAAATTCGACAATGTATTTTTAGTGCTCAAAACTACATTTCCTTTTAATGAATCTGCAGGTATCCGATTTAATGTTTCGATCAGTTCTTTGGTTTTAATCGCAAAACCGGCGCCATCAATACCTTTTTGTTTACCAGAAATGATACCGATAATATTTCCTCTGTTGTCTAGAACCGGTCCACCACTATTACCCGGATTGATAGGGATCGAAATTTGGTAGGCGATCGTATCTCCTGCATACCCCGTATTCGAACTTAAATATCCCTGACCATATACTGCCTCATCCCGAGGGAAACCGATCGTATAAATATCTTCTCCAATATCAGATATTTGTCTTTTGAACGTATATGGAACGGTTTTTAAGGGCTTGAATGTACTATCGCTGATATGCAAAATGGCCAAGTCTTTCTCTATGTCTGAATAAACGATCTGCGCTTTAAATGCCTGGCCTTTTGTGTTCTGAAGATGCACAGAATCAGCACCATTTACCACATGATAGTTTGTTACGACGTAGCCATCTCTGGTCAGCATAAACCCTGTAGCACCGAAGTGTATCGGCGTTGAGTTCTTCTCTTTTCCGCTATTGATATTTTGGATCTTCCTGTTTTGCTCATTTACATTCTTCTTTACCGTATTCATTTCACGACGCAAGGCGCTGTAGTCTGTAGAAGCCTTTTTGATACTGGTAAAATAACCTGTGAGCCATAACGTGGAGAAGACAGAGATCAATGCTACAGCTGCGGCCACACCTGCATTCATCTGCAGTTTTTTCCAAATCTTGATGATCCCTGTATTGGCTTTCGCAGGAGCTTGGCGATGTAATGATTCTTGCTGTAACGACATTTTGAACATGCGCCTTTGTTCGGTTTCTTTCCAAGAAGAAATGAACCTTCGGTGTTCTTCAAAAATTTGCTGGAATTCGGGATAATCTTGGCAAAATTTTTCAAAAGCAAAACGATCGCCCGCGGATAACTCTCCTCTCAAATATTGATCTGCCCAATCAATAAACTCATTTCTTCGCATACTACTCATGATCGCTATTATTTTTAATCTGTATTATTAAAAAACAACTTTTTAAGTCTTTGTAGACATTTATATTTCTGTGTCTTGGCATTATCCGTATTGGTATAGCCAAACTTTTCACAGATAGCCTGCATAGACAGGTTCGCAATATAAAAGTCGTTCAAAATGGTTTTACAGGGCTCCCCCAGCTGCTCTAACGAGCTTTCCATTTGTGTAAACTTAGTTTCAATGTCTACATGCCTTTCGATATCTTCTTCAACATGAAGGATGTCTTCATAATCAGAAATGTCTGAGGTATTAGTAGAAGCTCCTTTTCGATTAAGCTGCTTTAACCATAACCTCCTACTAACGGCATATAAAAATGTCTTTAGTTTACTTTTTAACTCAAAATCTTGTTGAGTAACACGGTCATACAATACCATTACCGCCTCTTGAAAGATATCTTTCGCTTCCTCGTTCGAACCGTTATTATTGATTATCATACGAGCAACAGAAGGAAAGAAATGCGCATAAATCGTATTTATAGCTTTACTTTCACCTTTTGCGACTCCCTCGATGATCTCAAGGTCCGATATCTCTTTTGGTAATATCTGTCTTATCTTACTCACTTATTAATACCTTAAAATTCAAATAGTAACCCTGATTTGTTAAATTTTAATTTAAGAAAATTCCTGAATCAAACGTAGGAGTTATTTTGGATATATAAGATATAAAATCGAAAATTTTCAATAACTGATTGCTGCTGCCCTTTGTATCTTTTTTAATATAAGTATTTTACGCAATCGAATGATTGAAGTAAGGGTATTGTAGTTATGCTTATTGCTTTTATTTTTGCAATCTACCATGTATTTTAATTATTGAATATGATACGATCCATACCTAAACGAATAACGCTTCTAATCGCAACATTATTGCCGATGTCGTTTTCAGTACATGCACAACAGGTAGCTTCATCAATAGCAGGTTTTCGGTATGGAAGAGAGGTGGCTCCTTCTGGTAAGGAATGGGAATCTCCTGAAGATTTATCCTTGAATAAAGAACAACCCCAAGCTTATTTTTTCTCGTTCGAAGATGTCGCGCATGCACGCAAAGTATTGCCTGAAAATAGTAAATATTGGATTTCACTTAATGGAACCTGGAAATTTAACTGGGTAAAAACTCCCGAAGAACGTCCGAAAAATTTCTATGATCCAAAACAGGATGTCTCTTCTTGGGATGATGTGCCAGTGCCAATGAATTGGAATATTCTCGGTATCCAAAAAGATGCGTCATTGAAATACGGCGTACCTATTTATGTTAATCAGCCTGTGATATTTCAACATAGCGTAAAAGTTGACGATTGGCGCGGGGGCGTAATGCGAACACCACCGGCACATTGGACGACCTATAGCTATCGGAATGAAGTGGGATCATATCGGCGTACTTTTTCCGTTCCTTCTTCTTGGGATGGGCGGGCTATATTCGTCAATTTCGACGGCGTAGATTCTTTTTTCTACCTATGGATAAATGGCAAGTATGTCGGGTTTTCTAAGAATTCCCGAAATGTGGCATCGTTCGATATTACGCCGTATCTAACTAACAACGGAGAAAATACAATTGCGGTAGAAGTATATCGTAATTCTGACGCCTCCTTTCTGGAAGCACAGGACATGTTCCGACTTCCCGGTATATTCCGTACAGTTTCCCTTACCTCAAAACCTAAAATTCATGTTCGGGATCTGATCGCTATCCCTGATCTGGATGCGAATTATGAAAATGGATCATTACAGATCAAAGCGGATATCCGAAACCTAGATAAGAAGGACGCAAAAGATTATAAAATGATATACAGTCTTTATGCAAATGAATTGTATGGTGATAATAATGCCGTCGTAGGATCAGCTGCTGCTGTCGCTACAGCGAAGATAATAAAAGCCGGAAGTTCTACTTCCTCAGAAGTAATATTCCCGCTTAGCTCTCCCCATAAATGGTCGGCAGAGCGTCCGTACCGCTATACTTTGGTCGGCGAACTGAAAGATAATAAAAACCGTACGATAGAGACCGTTTCGGTGGTTGTTGGGTTCCGGAAAGTAGAGATTAAAGATACTAAGGCTGAAGACGACGAATTTGGACTGGCAGGCCGCTATTTTTATATCAATGGTAAAGCGGTGAAGTTGAAAGGAGTAAATCGCCATGAAACAAATCCGGAAACGGGCAAGGTCATCTCTCGTGAACAAATGGAGAACGAAATCAAGTTGATGAAGCGGGCTAACATTAACCACGTACGAAATTCGCATTATCCCGATGATCCATATTGGTACTACTTGTGTAACAAGTACGGTATCTACTTGGAAGATGAGGCAAATATAGAAAGTCATCAATATTACTACGGAGATGCATCTCTCTCGCACCCGGTAGAGTGGCGGAATGCACATGTCGCGCGAAATGTCGAGATGGTGCATGCAACAATCAACGATCCGTCGGTAGTTATATGGTCTTTAGGTAATGAAGCTGGTCCGGGAAAGAATTTTGTAGCAGCCTATGAGGCGATCAAACAGATTGATACATCGCGCCCCGTGCAGTATGAACGTAATAATAGTATTGTCGATATGGGGTCGAATCAATACCCCTCAATCGATTGGGTACGTGGAGCGGTGAAAGGGACCTATAAGATCAAATATCCCTTTCATATTTCGGAATACGCGCATTCGATGGGTAACGCAGCGGGAAATCTAGTTGACTATTGGGAAGCTATTGAATCGACAAATTACTTTATGGGTGGAGCAATCTGGGATTGGATCGACCAATCAATGTATTATTATGATAAGGCGACGGGCGAAAAGTACCTGGCATATGGGGGAGATTTTGGCGACAAACCGAATGACGGTACGTTTGTGATGAACGGACTCCTATTCGCAGATATGACCCCGAAGCCGCAGTACTACGAGGTGAAAAAGGTATATCAAAATGTTGGTGTGCGTGCTGTGGATATAAAACAAGGGAAGATAGAGATCTTCAACAAAAACTATTTCGTTGCACTCAGTGGCTACACTCTTCAATGGTCATTGTATAAGGATGGTGTCGAAATAGAGAAAAGCACAACTTTCTCGGCGAATGGTAATTTGGCTGGAGCTCGTGAAAGAAAGTTATACACTGTTCCTTTTGATTTTTCGAATTTAGATCCGCAATCTGAATACTTTCTGAAAATACAGTTTTTATTGGCCGAGGATAAGTTTTGGGCTAAGAAAGGTTTTGTACAAATGGAAGAACAGTTGCTCGTGAAAGAGGCGGAGAATAAGCCACTAATCTCTGCTGTAGCTGAAGGAGGTAAACTCCAAGCTAATGCCGAAGGTGATTTCAAAAGAATTGAAGGAGATGAGTTTGTAGTGAAATTTGATACACGGACCGGTACGATTTATAGCTTGACGTACGGTAAAGAACAAATTATCCGAGATGGGGAAGGGCCTAAATTGGACGCGCTAAGAGCACCTTTGGATAATGACAACTGGGCTTATCAACAATGGTTTGAAAAAGGTCTCCACAATCTGAAACATAAAGCACTTTCTACAAAGATGTATACGAAACCCGATGGCGCTGTGGTTTTGTCGTTCACCGTCGAATCTCAGGCGCCGAATGGTGCAACTATACGTGGAGGAAGCTCCGGAACCTACACGATTATAGAACAAACCGATAGGACATTTGATGGTGGGGATTTTAAATTCACAGCCACTCAGATCTGGACTGTTTATCGCGATGGATCTATTGAGCTGCAATCCAGTATTACTTCTAATAATGCTGCTTTGGTATTGCCTCATATTGGTTATACACTGCAAGTTCCAGAGAAATATGGCAATTTTCAGTATTACGGACGTGGGCCAATAAATAACTATGCCGATCGTAAAACTGCGCAATGCGTAGAACTGCATAAGAGTACGGTGAGGGATCAATACGTGGCCTGGCCTAGTCCACAAAGTACAGGGAATAGGGAGGAAGTACGTTGGAGTTCGTTGACAGACGATTTGGGTAATGGTGCCATTTTTATTGCCAACAAGCAGATGGCGACTTCAGCATTACCATGGAGTGAATTGGAAATGACATTAGCTCCTCATACTTATCAGTTGCCAAAAAGCTCAGGTACCCATTTATACTTAAATGCCGCCGTAACAGGGTTAGGAGGCAATAGCTGCGGTCAGGGTCCTCCTTTGGCAAAAGACCGGGTAAAAGCGGACACACACATGTTTGGGTTTATTATCCGACCGGTTAAAAGAAATGATTTTATGGATAAAGCCGGTGTGTCCCCAGCTGGTGATAAACCATTGACAATATCACGTAGTCGTACAGGAGATGTTCGTATTGCCGCAGAAAAGGATGATGCGGAAATCTATTATACTCTAGGTGGTGATCAGCCACGCCTCTATACCGCACCATTTAATTTACGAAACGGGGGCACAGTTACAGCGTGGTTTAAGAAGAATGAAGCATCAGCTGTTTCCTTTGATTTTGAGAAGATAGAGCGTATTCCAATAGAGGTCGTTTTCTCTTCGAGTGAAGAAAGAGGAGAGGGGAATGCTTCGCATTTGGTTGACGGCGATTTGTCGACGATATGGCATACGATGTACTCGGTAACGGTAGCACAATACCCCCATTGGGTGGATTTTGATGCTGGTGATGTGAAAACAATTAAAGGATTTACGTATACGCCGAGACAGAACGGGCCTAATGGTAATATCAAAGAATATAAACTGTATGTAAGTGCCGATGGGGAAAATTGGGGTGATCCGGTTAAAGAAGGACGTTTTGAAAATAATCCGAAACCTAAATCTGTTGTGCTGGACAAATCTGTTAAAGGACGTTTTATTCGATTTACCGCGTTAAGTTCGCAAAACGGACAAGACTTTGCATCGGGAGCCGAATTCACAGTTATGGCTGAATAAAAGCGGACATATATTGCTGCTATTTCAAGTTTGAAAATTCGTGGCAATTGTCTAGCTTCGCAAAGATGTCTACACGTAATCGCATATATTTTGCTTCAGATTTCCATTTAGGGTCACATCCGGACGAATCTTCTAAACA
Organism: Sphingobacterium alkalisoli; assembly: GCF_005049105.1. Lineage (GTDB taxonomy): Bacteria > Bacteroidota > Bacteroidia > Sphingobacteriales > Sphingobacteriaceae > Sphingobacterium > Sphingobacterium alkalisoli. Next base: position 145,915 of record NZ_SUKA01000008.1, on the reverse strand, counting down.
AAGAGAGCGCGCTATCGTATCCTGGTTAGATTCGATTAAGTCTGATGCGGTGGAATTGTATCTAGTGGGTGATATTTTTGACTTTTGGTTTGAATATGCGACAGTCGTTCCGAAAGGTTATATCCGTTTCTTGGGAAAGTTGGCCGAGTTGGCCGATTTAGGTGTTAAAATTACGTTCTTTAAAGGCAATCACGATATGTGGATGTTTGGGTATTTGGAGGAGGAGTTAGGAGCGACTATTATTTCGGATGAACTGGAATTAAACCTCAACGGGAAGAGTTTCTATATTCACCACGGTGACGGACTGGGGCCTGGCGACCGCAAATATAAGTTCCTGAAAAAAATCTTTCGAAGTAAAGTCTGTCAATGGCTTTTTGCGCGACTTCACCCTAATTTAGGAATCGGAATAGCACAGCGCTGGTCTAAGCACAGCAGAGCTGCTAGCAACACAGAGGAAAAATTTCTAGGAGAGGAAAACGAATGGCTTATTCAGTATGGGAAAGAACTGCTCACAAGAAAGCATTACGATTACCTGATTTTTGGGCATCGCCATTTTCCGTATGACATTAAATTAAGTGATAGGACTCAAATCATTAATTTAGGGGAGTGGATTACCTATTCAACCTATGCCGTATGGGATGGGGAAGAATTACGAATGATGAATTACGAATGGAGAATTAAGAATTAGGAGAAGTCGTGAGAAAACAATTCGTAATTACCAAACTATGAGAAGTGATAATGTAGTTCAGGTTAAGAGTTATGCTTTTGCGGTTAGAATTGTAAAGGTATATCAATTTTTATCAAACGATAGGAAAGAGTTTGTATTGAGCAAACAGCTTTTACGTAGCGGTACTTCTATTGGAGCTAATATTGAGGAAGCTATCGGTGGACAATCTGGTAAGGATTTTTATGCTAAATTGACCATAGCGTATAAAGAAGCGAGAGAAACACATTATTGGATTAGGATATTAAGAGATACCGCCTATTTATCGAAAGAACAAAGCGAAAGTTTATTGGATGACATAACCGAACTGTTGAAAATTATAGGCTCTATTCAGAAAACGATTCGTAATTCGTAATTTTAGAATTCGTAATTATATATGCTATGAATTGGATTATACTAATTGTTGCAGGTTTATTTGAAGTGGGTTTTACGACCTGTCTTGGTAAAGCCAAAGAAAGTTCGGGTTCAATAATGTATCTGTGGTATGGAGGATTTATTATATCTCTATTTATCAGTATGGCTTTATTGATCAAAGCGACCCAGACGTTACCGCTAGGGACAGCTTATGCCATCTGGACGGGAATCGGCGCTGTAGGAACGGTATTGATGGGGATAATTTTCTTCAAAGAGCCTGCGGACTTCTGGAGAGTATTTTTTATTTTTACTTTAATAGCCTCTATTGTGGGACTGAAAGTTGTTTCAAGCCATTAGAAATTACTTCTTTCTATAACATAAATTTTTAAGTACTTTTGTGCTCTCTAATGGGCTTATATGCCCCCTAGTTAAAGTATTATGTTAGAAAAATTACAAGCCATTAAAGAAAGATGGGAAGAGGTGGAAGCTGAGTTAGGCAACCCAGAAGCCATCAACGATATGAAACGTTTTGCTAAATTAAATAAGGAATACAAAGACCTTGGCAAAATCGTAGATCAATACCACATCTATAAAAATATAGTTAGTAACATCGATTCAAATAAAGATATCCTTTCTAACGAAAAAGATCAGGAATTGCGGGAGATGGCAAAAGAAGAGCAAGATCTTCTTTATGTTCAAAAAGAGGAAAAAGAAGCAGAGATACGCTTGATGCTTATTCCTAAAGATCCAGAAGATGCTAAGAATGCAATAATTGAAATTCGTGGCGGTACAGGAGGCGATGAGGCTGCTTTATTTGCTGGCGATCTCTATCGCATGTATACGCGTTTTTTCGAGACTAAAGGATGGCGTAATGAAGTGATGGATGTTACTGAAGGTACCTCTGGCGGTTACAAAGAGGTAATCTTGAAGGTGATCGGTGACGATGTGTACGGGCAATTAAAATATGAATCAGGAGTACACCGTGTACAACGCGTTCCGGATACAGAAACGCAAGGTCGGGTACATACCTCTGCCGCTTCAGTAGCTGTTTTGCCTGAAGCTGAAGAAGTAGATGTGGAAATCAATCCTGCTGATGTTGAATTGCAGACTTCCCGTTCTGGTGGAGCTGGTGGGCAGAATGTCAATAAGGTCGAAACTAAGGTACAATTGACGCACAAACCTTCCGGAATAGTGGTCGTTTGTCAAGTTGAACGCTCGCAATTAGCAAATCGTGAATTAGCAATGGAAATGCTCCGTACTAAGCTTTATGAAATAGAGTTAAACAAAAAGAATGGCGATATTGCTGCCCGAAGAAAAACATTAGTTTCGACCGGAGACCGTTCGGCTAAAATACGTACTTATAATTTTCCTCAAGGTAGATTTACAGAGCACAGAATTGGATTAACTACGTACAATTTGCCGGCCATTTTGGACGGTGATATTCAGGATATTATCGATGCATTGCAGTTTGCGGAGAATGCAGAAAAGATGAAAGACGGTACCGTAGACTAAGATTTTTTCAAAAAAATTTAGGTTTATTGGAAAATAGCGCTATATTTGCACACCTTCTAACAAGAAGGATTGAGGTTTGGTAGTTCAGCTGGTTAGAATACATGCCTGTCACGCATGGGGTCGCGGGTTCGAGTCCCGTCCAGACCGCTTCAAAAAGAGAAAGATTTATCTTTCAAACGCTCTTAAAAAGATTAAAAGGATTTTAGGTCTGGTAGTTCAGCTGGTTAGAATACATGCCTGTCACGCATGGGGTCGCGGGTTCGAGTCCCGTCCAGACCGCCATTTCTTTTTAAAATTAAACCTTAGGTCTGGTAGTTCAGCTGGTTAGAATACATGCCTGTCACGCATGGGGTCGCGGGTTCGAGTCCCGTCCAGACCGCTTCAAAAAAGGATATCCTCAGAAGGATATCCTTTTTTAGTTATATCCTAAAAAAAACTCCTATCTTGTCGTATCAAGTGTTAGAATATGAATAAATCAATTAGTATTATGCTATTGTCAGTATTGACGATCGCGGGATGCGGACAGCAAGGGCAAAAAAGTATCGAAGTGAACAAGGAAATTAAACTGAAACCATACCCACAGACAGAGACAGTAGATGTAAAAGATGATTACTTCGGAACCGTTGTAGACGATCCATATCGTTGGTTAGAGGATGACTTATCTGATGATACAAAAAAATGGGTAACTGCCCAAAACGAAGTAACACAGGATTATTTAGGACAGATTCCATTTCGCGAAGCTATTTATAAACGCTTGGAAAGTTTGTGGAATTACGAGAAAGTTGGCGCTCCGATTAAAGAGGGCGACTATATCTATTTTTATAAAAATGACGGGCTTCAGAATCAATATGTACTCTGGCGTAAAAAAGGCGATGATGGAAAAGAAGAGGTTTTTTTAGATCCAAACAAGTTTTCGGAGGGTGGTACAAGCTCATTAGCCGATATTTCATTCTCTAAGGATGGTTCGTTGGTAGCCTATCAGATTTCGGAAGGTGGGTCTGACTGGACAAAGGTTGTCGTTTTGAAGACGGAAGATAAATCTGTTGTCGGAGAGGCACTGGTAGATGTGAAGTTCTCGGGACTAGCTTGGAGAGGTAATGAGGGGATTTATTATAGCAGTTATGATAAACCCAAAGAAGGCTCGGCGTTATCGGCGATGACCGATCAACATAAGCTCTATTTCCATAGACTAAATACACCGCAGATAGAAGACGAACTGGTATTTGGTGGCTCAGAAACACCGCGTCGCTACATCAGTGCCAGCTTAACGGAAGATGAACGTTATCTGGTAGTGTCGGCAGCGAATACCACCTCCGGCAACGAACTATATATTAAAGATCTCTCCTCCTCTAACACCGCATTCGTAACAGTGGTGGGCGATATGGACAAAAATCATGAAATCATCGATAACGATGGATCTAGATTATTTATTTACACGGAACTGGATGCACCCAATGGACGTGTAGTAACGGTTGATGCCGCCAATCCACAACCGGAAAATTGGCAAACATTGATTGCCGAAACCGAACAGTCGCTATCGCCTACAACCGGTGGAGGTAAGATATTTGCGAATTACCTGAAGGACGCAACTTCGCTGGTAAAACAATACGACCGAAACGGGACGCTAGAACGGGAAATCGAGCTGCCCGGTATAGGTTCTGCAGGTGGATTCAGTGCGAAAGTGAAAGATAAAGATTTATATTATTCTTTTACGAATTACGTTAATCCGGTTACGATCTATAAATATGATATGGCATCCGGAAAATCAGAAATTTATAAAAAATCAGCAATCAATTTTGACCCTTCCCGGTATGAGTCCAAGCAAGTGTTTTACACCTCTAAGGACGGAACGAAAATACCGATGATCATTACCTATAAGAAAGATATTAAATTAGACGGTACCAATCCTACTGTGTTGTATGGCTATGGTGGATTCAATATAAGCTTGACACCGTCTTTTTCTACCGGTAATATCATTCTGTTGGAACAAGGTGGCGTACATGCCGTGGCAAACCTTCGAGGGGGAGGAGAGTATGGCGAGCATTGGCATCTTGCCGGTGTGCAGATGAATAAGCAAAACGTATTTGACGATTTTATCGCTGCTGCCGAATACTTGATCGGCCAGAAATATACCTCTTCGGAACGGTTGGCTATTGCGGGTGGATCAAATGGTGGATTATTAGTGGGAGCATGTATCACGCAAAGACCGGAATTGTTTAAAGTGGCATTCCCTGCTGTTGGTGTGCTGGATATGCTACGGTATCATAAATTTACAGCAGGTGCAGGATGGGCATTTGACTATGGAACAGCGGATGATAGTAAGGAGATGTTTGAATATCTATATAAGTATTCGCCCTACCATGCGTTGAAACCAAATATAGCTTACCCTGCTACGATGGTGACCACTGCGGACCATGACGACCGTGTTGTGCCCGCTCATTCGTTTAAATTTGCGGCACGTCTTCAAGAGTATCATATAGGACCGAATCCAGTTCTTATTCGTGTCGATACCAAGGCTGGACACGGAGCGGGTAAATCTACTGCCATGGTTATCGCCGAACAAGTGGATAAATGGTCTTTTATGTTTCAGACTATGGGCATTGATTATAGAGCGTATTAGTGTTCTGAAGCAGATGTATATTTATATATGATTGATAAATTAATTTCCCATATCAATGGAATCTGCCTTTTAACGGGAGATGAAATAGAAATCGTGAAAGAACTGGTTCGAGAGAAAAAAGTTCCACGTAAGCAATTTGTGCATAGGGCTGGAGAAGTAGCGCAATATTCTGCTTTTGTATTAGAAGGCTGCTTGCGCTCGTATATTGTAGATCAAAATGGGTTGGAGCATGTTTTACAATTTGCTCCTGAAAATTGGTGGATTTCGGATATGTATAGTTTTGTGAAACAAAAACCAAGTGACTTGAATATTGATGCGCTATTGGATTCTAACGTATTGATTTTAAGTCGGGATTGTCAACTCCGAATTTTCGATCGAATTCCAAAACTAGAACGTTATTTTCGAATACTAACTGAAAATGCGTTAGCCAGTAGCAACCATAGGACGTTGGACTACCTGAGCCTTCCAGCGAAAGTACGTTATCAAAAATTCTGTGACCTCTATCCCACATTGATTAATACATTGCCACAGAAACAAATTGCCTCCTATATCGGTATTACACCGGAGTTTCTAAGTAAGCTGCGAAGTGAGCGGAGCTAGGCTCTTATTTCTTAATATAGCTTAAGAAATAGGAACCTAAATTCCTATATTTTTGTGTGTAAACAATTGAAAGGAATAATATGAAGACAGTAGTTCACAGAGCGGATACAAGAGGACATGCAGATCACGGATGGTTGAAGAGTTTCCATAGTTTTAGTTTTGGTGGATATTATAACCCAGATAGGGTACATTTTGGCGCGTTACGTGTTTTAAATGACGATAGCGTATCTGGAGGAAATGGATTTGGTGCACATCCGCACGACAACATGGAAATTATTTCGATACCGCTGGAAGGGGCGCTACAGCATCAAGACAGCATCGGTAACAAAGGCGTAATTCGTACAGGCGAGATTCAAGTAATGAGCGCGGGAACGGGTATTCAGCATAGCGAATATAATGCCGATACCGATGAAGCGGTTAAGTTTTTACAGATATGGTTATTTCCTAATGCACGTAATGTAACACCGCGATACGATCAGCAGACGATCCCGACGGAAGGACGTAATAATAGTTTTCAGCAGATTTTGTCTCCAGATAAAGGGGATGAGGGCGTTTGGATTCATCAAGACGCTTGGTTTCATTTGGCAGATCTCAGTGAAGGGTCGGAAATTACTTACACCTTAAAAAATCCAGAAAATGGCGTATACATCTTTGTATTGGAAGGAGAGCTCTCCGCGAATCGCGAAGATTTGAAAAGAAGAGATGGACTTGGAATTTGGGAAGTGCAGCAGGTTAATTTTAGAGCTATCACCCAGTCTTCCATATTGGTCATGGAAGTTCCGATGCTTCAATAGTCTATATTTAGAAAGGCACTGGCAACGGTCCTTTCTAAATATATAACTGTCATCTTATAGTATGTTTTGCTGTTTTAGTGGTATGAAGCGTAGGTAAAGTATTATTTTTGCTCCTTAAATGTCATTTCTATAGTGGATAAACTGTTTTTATTCGTATTTCTTAGCTACCTATCTGTATCGTTTGCACAGCAACCTGTTGATTCTACACTCAACAACATGTTCAAAGGTGATAATTTCACACAAAGAAATGGGGGTATTACTTATGGATATTTAAAAAATAAGCTATATACAGACGGAGCAAAAGAACTTAATAGTATAACAATCAATTATTCTATTCGGGACACATTCGCTCAACAGATGGATTCTATGCGGGCGAAGCATTTTTGGAGGGCAGGAACGGAGTGGTTTTTAGCGCAGGCTGTTCCGGCATCATTCAATAGATTTATTACACGCGATCCATATTCTTATATTTCGTTTAAAAATTTTATCAACCACCAACGTTTCAGCGCATGGGATTGGGATGATAATGAATTCACGACCAACCAAATCGATCATCCCTATCACGGTCAACTGTATTTTAATGCTTTTCGAAGTAATGGATATAATTTTTACCAATCGGGTGTTGCCACTGTATTGGGATCTTACATTTGGGAAACAGCGGGTGAAACGCAGCACCCTTCTATTAATGATCTCGTAAATACAACTTTCGGAGGAATTATTTTGGGAGAGATGACACATCGGGTTTCGCGGAATATATTGGCAAGAGGTAAATATGGAAATCGAATTGGAAATGAAATAGTGGCTTTCATCGTCAATCCTGTGAATGGTCTTAATCGACTATTAGACGGTAAATGGGGGAAAGTTGATACGTACAATTCAGCAGATTCATCAATCATCAGTGCAGAAATAGATGCTGGTGTAAGACGACATGATGCGCGGGAAGGTGATTTCCTAACAAAAGGGAAAAATACATTTTACGCCCGTTTACGTTTTCAGTATAGTAATGGAGCGCACAATTACAAAAGACCGTTTGACCAATTTTTTGTCAACTTTGAAGTCGGAGACGGAGATAGCACATTTATTAATGCCGTAAATGTTCATGCGCTAGTGTATGGTGCGGAATTCTTTAAAAGTAAAAAAAGTAGTCATTTTGGAACGTTGAATGCACATTACGATTTCTATAATAACGACGCTTTCTTTTATGGAGCACAGAGTCTTAATTATAATTGGGTCTCTGAATTTAGATATAAGAAAGATAATAGATTCAATATGAGTGCAGGGGCAGGTGCTGTGGCCTTAGCAGCCGTTCCTGATCCGTACCTGCTTTACGGAGCAAGTCGTAACTACAATTACGGGTCGGGTTTAAGCTATCGTTATCGTGGTGAATTGAGCTTATTGAATCGACTGATGTTGATAGCAGATTACAATGGTGCATTATTGTATACCATTAGCGGGAATGATTCGCAGTATGTATTGCACGCGGGTACAATAGAAGCAAGTCTACGAATTTTTAAAAGATTTTCACTGAATGCAAGCTCGGGATATTTTTCCTTACAGGGAAATTTTGATGATCCTCAATACGCTGATTTTCACCGTGAATTTCCGTTTGGTAGAATCTCTGTTGGTTACAATGTCCGGTTCTAGAATTTGATTATTTTTATTCACCACTCACCGAAGATCCACCCATCACGATACCAATCCACACTATAGCTAGTGTTTTCTCCTGCAATTATATAACTAAGTTGATTATTTGAGGCCTCTTGGATACGGATTCTGATGAAAAAGAAGAGATCTTAAAGTGGAATAATAAAAATTCCCCCAAATAGCATGTGGCTTTTTAGGGGAATTGCGCTGTTGTAGTAACTGTTTTATGTACCGAAATGAATCTCGATTATTTATCTAGTTTTTCAAATTTATCGTAATCGATTTTTTTAGATTTTATTTTAACCGTTGATTTTAATTTGTCAAATACTTTTAATGCCTTTACTTCTTCAAATAAGCGATTTGCTTGTTCGCGATCTGATAATAACTGAAGAGCAAACTGACCTAATTGCTCATCAGTAGGTTCTTCGTTCATGTTATACATTTTGATTTGCGAATAGATACGCTCCTTTGCCAAATCAACCACTTCGTCGTATTTTACTTCAAGCTTATTCGCTGTTACGACTCGATTCTCGATGATAGTCCATTTTAAATTGCTAACGAAGTCTGCAAAACCTTCTTCGATCTCCTGCTCGGAAAGATTGGGATTAGTTGCTTTTAACCATTTTTTCAAGAACGTCTCAGGAAATTTAGCATCAGCTTTATCCATTCCAAACGTATACATATCATTACGTAACTTTTGAGTAGAATTTTGTTTGAATAGGCCTTCTACCTCTTCTGTTACTTTTGCGTTAAATTGTTCTTCTGTCGTAACTTCGCCAGCAGGGAATAGTTTGTCGAAGAATTCTTGGTTTAAATCAGATTCTTCAAGACGGTTGATATTCTTAACAGTCAGTTCAAACTTAGTTACATCTAAATTTTCCGCTTGATCTTCCGTGATCTCCAAAATACGGGCTAAGTCTGCAACGTTAAATGCTTTTTTTACATCTATCTTCACCTTATCATCTTTTTTAAGACCGGTCAGAGATTTTTTGATTTTTGTATCTACGATGATATCGGTACGGATAGAAGCTGTTTTCTCAATTCCTTCTTCCTTATTTTGTTTCAAAGCAGCGTATAAAACGTCGCCTTCAGCAGAAACTTCGGGATTCGTCATTTTACCATAACTGCGGCGTAAGTTTTTGATACGCTCTTGTAAGGTAGCATCGTCGGCTTTAATGTCGTATTCTATAAATTCAGTATCTGCAGTGAAAGGAACTTCAAAGTTGGGCGCTAAGCCGATCTCATACGTGAATTTGAATGTATCTTTAAAATCCCAACTATAAGTTGTTTCAGCGTCTTCTTCTTTAGGAAGAGGTTGGCCTAATACTTCTAAGTTTTGTTCACCGATATATTCAGAGATTTTAGTGTTAATAATGCGATTGACTTCGTCAAATAAAATGGATTTACCGTAAGTACGTCTGATATGACCAGCAGGTACCAATCCAGGGCGGAATCCAGGTAATTTTGCTTTTTTCGCTTGATCTTTGATGGCTTTGTCAACCGTGGGGTTATAATCTTCTGGTGTTAACTCAACTATAATGTTTGCGTTGATGTCATCGATTTTTTCGTGTGAAATATTCATACTCTTCTTAGCGTTATTTTTCGCATTATAATAAAAAATCCTCCCGATGTCTTTGTGTTCGGGAGGATATCAAGTGCGGAAGAAGGGACTCGAACCCCCACGCCTTGCGGCGCCAGATCCTAAGTCTGGTGCGGCTACCAATTACGCCACTTCCGCAGTTAGGATTTCTTTTGTGCCACAAAGATAGAAACGTTTACTATATCTGTCAAGTCTTTTTTGATTATTTTTTCGAAAAATAAAAAATATAAATTTTCTCTTGCGTAAGTAGTTATTATTCTTTTACTTTGGAAAACAAAGTACTTTTATGAATCAGCAGGACATTATAAAAGAAATAGGACAAATTCGCTCAATTATGGAAAAGTCGAGCAAATTTATTTCCATCAGCGGCTTATCGGGGGTGCTCATTGGCACATATGCTTTAATTGGTGCAGCATTAGCTTATCTAACTGTATATGGTTTTAAAAGTCAATTTGGGTATCGTGATTACTTTGTCACCGATGAGATCGTTATTGTTAAGCTGCTCGTAATTGCACTAACTGTCTTGTTCGTTTCTATTGTTACAGGGGTATTAATGGCTAGGCGTAAAGCGAAGCGGATAAATCAGTCGATATGGAATGCCGCAAGCCGTTCTTTATTGTTTGCTGTAGCTGTGCCGTTGATGACAGGAGGAATCTTTTCGCTGATGGTATTTGCCAGAGGATACTACGGATTATTAGCATCTTCTTTATTGATTTTTTACGGATTAGCATTAGCTGCGGCGAGTAACTTTACATTTAAGGAAGTAAAATGGCTAGGTATTTTTGAAATCATTTTAGGTCTTCTCGCACTGGCATGTCCGGGATATGGGTTGTGGTTTTGGGCATTTGGATTTGGCGTGTTACATATTATCTATGGTTTGATTGTCTATAAAAAATACGAATAGTGGGCTTGGATTTTTCATTGTATGACAAAGTATTGGAGAATAGAATACGCCTTCAGATCATGAGCATATTGGTCGCCAATGAGGAATACGACTTTAATTCGCTGAAGGATGTGTTGGACGTAACAGATGGAAATCTAGCCTCTAACCTGAAAAGCTTAGAAAAAGAGGGATATCTAACCGTGTTCAAGAGTTTTGTTGATCGAAAATCCAATACACGTTACCGAAGGACGGAGAAAGGGCAACGGTCATTTGAAAACCACTTAAAAGCCTTGGAAAATTTAATAAAACAACAGCACAAATAATTTTTTTAACTATATACTTTGAAATTCAAAGTTCTTTTAAATCGTTTTAATATGCGAGGTTTACGTTTGAAATTTATGTTACACTTATACGGCTGGTCATCCCGGGTGTATGCCAATGCGTTTAAAATCAATAAGAAAGCGTGGGGGATAACTAAAGTCGAGTTCTTGTTTTACCCAGAGGGCACGTTAGGTAAGGCACTTGGGGAGTTTTATGCGCTATATGATTTTGACGTGATGCCGAAGTTGGAAAATCACGACGTGTTTCATATACTGACGAATACGGGCACAAAAATTCAGGACGAAATTGCAATGCAATATCTCTTATTCGGTAATGGGAAAAGGAGTCTATACTTATTTGCGATGATTTTTATCGGTGGATTGATTTTTCCGGAATATTTCCCCTGCTATATCCAGGCGTTTAAAAAGGGAAGAAATATGGCCTCTTTTTACGAAATCGAATTTAAAATGCTTTTAGGTCGTTCTGTTGAAGAACTACGCGCTTCTTTGGAATTGAAAACAAATTTAATCACAATAAAATAAATCACTATGGAAACTACTCCACACAACATGCCTCCACAATTACCTCCCAATGTACCCTCGTTTTGGGAAAAGATATTTAATTCTGTTCTTTTGAAATTGGGCGTCATTTTCTTTCTTATCTTATTGTTGCTTTTACCAATGTCGTTGGTAGATGACTTGATCAGAGAACGAAAATATAGAGAACAAGATGTGACTGCAGAAATTTCTTCCAAATGGGGAAGGGAACAGGTGATTTCGAGTCCAATATTAGCAATACCGTATGATTATGTACGAGAGACAACCGAAAGGGATGAAAAAGGGAAGGATAATATCATAAAAAGTATAGAGCAAGATTGGATATTTTTATTGCCTAATCAAGTCAATATCAAGACGAATGTAACCCCGGAATATCTGAAAAGAGGGATTTATCAATCTGTTGTATATAATGCGCAAGTTGAAATGGCTGGTGATTTTTCTGGCTTGGAACAGGAAAAGCTAGGGACTGACCTTAATAGTGTGCGTTGGAAAGATGCAAAGCTAGTTTTTGGTATCCGTGATCTTAAAGGATTATTGAGTTCTCCAACATTAACATGGGATACCACGATGATGGAAATAGGCACGTTCGAGAAAACGCTTCAACTCTTTGAAAGCAATCTAGTGGCAAATATACCGCTATCCGATATAGGGGATACCCAGAAATCTTTCTCCATAAAAATGGATTTAAGAGGATCAAAATCGTTGAATTATTTTCCCATTGCGAACCAAACTTCTATTTATGTTGCTGGAAGATGGAATAACCCCAGCTTTAACGGTGGGTATTTGCCTGAAGATCGAAGTGTAGAAGCCGATCAATTTAAAGCAACGTGGAAAATACCAAGTTTTAACAGAAGTTTACCTGCACAATGGGAAGGGAATCCAGGGCGACTATATTCATTTTCAGGTATTGACTTGAACGAAAGTAGATATTTCGCTCAGGATGAATTGCCTACCGAAATGAGTTCTGCCACAAATACTACTGGGTCTTTTACCCGATCTTCGGATGCGGATATGGTGCAGATCAATTTTTTACCGGAAGTAAATAACTATCAGAAAACAACACGGGTTGCGAAATACGGTATATTAGTTATCATTCTTACCTTTGCATCCTTATTCTTTACAGAAATTCTCAAAAAGCGACGAATTCATATTATCCAATATATTTTGATCGGTGTTGCTATGGTATTATTTTATTCTTTATTGTTAGCTATTTCAGAATATTTGAATTTCAACATTGCATATGTTCTGGCTGCGGTCGCTACCGTTGGGTTGATCACTTCTTTTATTAAATCGATTACAAAAGATCTTAAAATTGCATTACTTTTTGCCGGTATTCTATGCCTGTTTTACGGATTTATTTTTGTTTTAATGCAATTAAGAGATTATTCTTTAATTGTTGGGACTATTGGAATATTTATTATTTTAGCGGTATTGATGCGTGTATCAACCCGGATAAATTGGTATCAGTTTGATCGAAAATAAAAATGTGATGGATACTAGATGGTGCTATTTAAAAATGTATTTGACCGCGTTATGGATCATTAATAAGAGGTTTAGATGACGTAACAAAAAACACTCGGTTTTTATTATCTTGCAGCTTCAAAAAATGATTATGATGAGAAAATATACTGTTCTGGCAGTTGCGCTGATGCTGGCTTTAACATCTTTTGCGCAGCGTGCCCCGGAAAAGAAAATTGACAAATCCCTTATTACGAATAGGATGCAAAATTTTGGTAAAGAAGTTATGGGGCCTGAAAGATTGTGGGAACTAGGGCGGGTGTCTGCCGAAGGATTAACCCCTGATGGAAGGCAGCTGATTTATGGTGTTTCGAAATACAGCTTTGATGAAAATAAGTCGGAGAAAAACCTCTTCGTGGTTCCTGTAAAAGGGGGGGATTTCTTTCAATTCACTGCCGGAGATGGGGGCGAGTCGGTACTTCAGGTGAAAGATAATGGTGAGGTAATCTATTCCTATAAAAATCAATTGTGGCTTAAAAATATCAAGGGGGGGGAAGCAAAACAATTAACAAACGGAGAAGGTGGATTGGAGAATGTGAAATTTTCGCCTAACGGAAAACATATCCTCTTCAGCAAGGCTGTGTTGGTAAATATGAATCATAGTGTAGACAAGTATGCTGATCTATCAAAATCGAATGTGTACATCTACGATGATCTGGATTACCGGCACTGGGATTCATTTAATGATGGACGTTTTAATCATCCTTTTGTCGCAACTTACGATCAGGGTAAAATAGGTGAAGCAATAGACTTGTTAGCAGGAGAACCTTTTTACAGCCCGCAGGCTCCGTTTGGAGGAATCGAAGATTTCGCATGGTCGCCTGATGGAAACTCGGTTTTATATGTATGCAAAAAGAAATCTGGAAAGGAATATGCGAAAAGTACAGATACAGACATCTATCGTTATGATCTGATTTCGAGAAGAACAACAAACCTTACAGAAGGAATGGATGGGTATGATACCCACCCATTGTATAAGGCTGATGGACGGGTATTGGCTTGGCTGAGTATGAAAACCGATGGATACGAAGCAGATAAGAATGACATTATCCTTTGGGACGCCATCGCGGATATAAAGTTGAATTTAACCGCACATTGGGATGGAACTGTCAATACTTTTACCTGGAGTAAGGATAACCGAAAGATTTATTTTATAGCGCCCATACGAGGTACTTCGCAATTGTTTGAAATTAAAATTCCTTCCAATCTTAAAAATAAAGCACAACCTAAAATTGAGCAAATATCAGAGGGACAGTTTGATATTACTGGAATCGTAAGGGAAACAGAAGAGGGTCTAGTAGTGACGTCAACCACAATGACACGGGCAACGGAAGTTTATCTGTATAACCTCAAATCAAAAAAATTGAATCCGATCACTAAAGTGAATGATGAAGTTTATGCACAAATTGCTCCTACAAAAGTGGAAGGTCGATTTACAAAAGCTTCTGATGGGCAAGATCTATTTTCATGGGTTATTTATCCGCCTGATTTCGACCCAACGAAGAAATATCCTACATTATTGTATTGTCAGGGGGGACCTCAGGCAGCTACAACACAATCGTATTCTTTCCGGTGGAACTTCCAGTTAATGGCTTCACAAGGATATATTGTTATTGCACCTAATCGTAGAGGTATGCCGGGCTGGGGTGTAAAATGGAATGAAGATATCAGTAAAGACTGGGGTGGCCAGTCTATTCGTGATTATTTGTCTGCGATTGACGATCTGGCTAAAGAATCGTATATCGATAGAGATCGTATAGGTGCGGTTGGTGCAAGCTATGGTGGCTATTCGGTGTTTATGCTAGCGGGTGTACATGAGGGACGTTTTCGTTCATTTATTTCGCATTGTGGATTATTTGATATGACTTCTTGGTATGGTACCACAGAGGAGCTGTTTTTTGCCAATCATGATTTAGGTGGGCCATACTGGAATAAGGAAAATGAGAAAACCTATACGGAGTTTAATCCTATTAATCACGTGGCTAAGTGGGACACTCCCATATTGATTTTTCAAGGAGGAAAAGATTATCGTGTTCCAATTGGGCAAGGGTTGGAAGCTTTTCAGGCGGCTAGATTGAAAGATATCAAAAGTAGACTAGTATATCTTCCAGAGGAAAACCATTGGGTGCTTTCTGGTCATAACGCGCAGGTATGGCATCGCGAATTTTTCGGATGGTTGAAGGAAACATTGTAAAAAATCTTACCAAAAAAAAGATCCCCGATTTGATTGTCAAATCGGGGATCTTTTTTTCTATTTTGTGTCCTTCTTGCCAAAGATTGAGATCTTTAGGTATTTGCCTGGGTTATTTTTTACATCTTCTACTAATTGATCTAAATTTTCGGAAGCGTTATTTAGGTTGTTGTAAAGCTGATCGTCGTTGACTAATAATCCTATTGAGCCTTCCCCTTGATTTATCTTATCGGTTATAGCTTGCACATCTTTCATCGCCTTATTTGCATTGTCGATAGTAGCTTTAATCTCTGTCTTCGCTAGATCGTCAGAAAAGTTGTCTAAATTAGCTAATATCGAATTAATCTTGCTGTTGTTGTTTTTGAAATTTTCGGTAATAGACTCGAGATTTTGCATAATTTTAGCTAATCTAATTCGTTCTGATCCCATTAATCCTTCAACTTCACCAGTGATTTTTTCCATATTATTCAAAGAGACCGAAATACTACTTAGGCTACTTTTGAAATCTCTTTGGAATTCGTCGTCGAGTGCAGTGTTGACTGCTGATAATACCGAATCTAGTTTGACGACTAAATTTTCTATTTTCTTTTGAAGTGGTTCCACCTTTTCCATCAGGTTGGCTTGAACATCCGAAAGGAGCGGATCTCCACTTTTTGCGACAGTCTTACTATTTCCTAAGTCAAAAACAATTGCCTTACTTCCCAACAAATCAGCGCTTATGATACGTGCTACAGTATTGGAAGGAATATCATAGTCATCGTTGATTCTAAATTCAGTTCTTATTTTACCATTATCTAACAGGTTCATTTTAGAAACACGTCCAATCTGATATCCACTCACCATTACAGGCTTGGATACGGTTAGTCCGTCTACGTTGTCATAGTCCGTATAAAAGGTGTTTTCACTGCTGAAAACATCATTTCCTTTGAGAAAACTATATCCAATAAATAGAATAGCAATCGCTATTGCTGTAAGGGCACCTACTTTTGTTTCGTTTGATATTTTCAAAATGATATGTTTTAAGGAACTGTAGTACGTCAAGTACACGAAAATAGTAAATTATTTACTTTTCAACGGATGTTTTGTAAGTTTTAATCGCATTAAAGAGATTTGCAACAATTTCTCGTTGTCCAGCTGACGACATCATAAATTCTTCTTCACTTGGATTGCTGATAAAACCGATCTCCGTCAATACTGCTGGCATACCTGCGGTAGCTAATACGGCAAGTCCTTGTTCTTTTACACCACGATTAGTACGGGAGCTACTTGAGTATTCATTTTGCATATAAGTGGCCAATTTAATGCTTTGATCTCGAAATTGTCTTTTCATCAATTTGAATACAATATAGCTAGACGGGTCATTAGGGTCGAACCCATTATAGTTATCTTGGTAGTTCTCTTCAGACAAAATAGACGCGTTCTCGCGGATAGCTACATCTTGTTGATCCATTCGGTTGAAACCGCATACCAGCGTCTCTGTTCCCTTTGCAGAAGTGTTTAATACAGATCTTGTTATGTACCGTCCCTTTGAGTTCTTGACCCGACGGGTGGTCGCTCCGCCAGAATTACAATGCACAGAAATAAATAAGTCTGCTTTATGTTTATTCGCTAATGCCGGGCGCTCGTATAACTTTGGATACACATCAGTAGTACGGGTGTAGATAACTTTTACGCCGGGCAAACCTTCTTCTATCCGCTTTCCCAGTTTTAATACCACTTGCAGTGCGAGGTCCTTCTCTTTTGATTTTCTGCCGACGGCACCCGGATCATGACCACCATGACCGGCGTC
This sequence comes from Sphingobacterium alkalisoli, assembly GCF_005049105.1. Lineage (GTDB taxonomy): Bacteria > Bacteroidota > Bacteroidia > Sphingobacteriales > Sphingobacteriaceae > Sphingobacterium > Sphingobacterium alkalisoli. The sequence goes on along the minus strand of NZ_SUKA01000008.1, from coordinate 128,808 downwards.
GAGCACGATGGTTTTCATTTTGAATTCCGTACCCCCGCTAGAGATAGGTTCGGTATGTTTACTGGGCGTCCATGCTGTGATTATTGCAAATATGGATAGAAGTATGACTGTACTTGTTGAGTGCGTTACGTTTGTTTTGTTGTAGTTTTTCAATGCTTAGGATTTTAGCTATTTCCTCGTTGAGAAAGTAAGATTTTTATTTTTTAGTTGTAGTCTTGAAAGTTCTGATTGCGTGAAAAAGATTCGTCACGATTTCGTGCTGTCCATTTTGAGACAACATATAAGCTTCTTCTTCGGGGCTACTTATGAATCCGATTTCGGTCAATACAGCCGGCATTCCTGCTTTGGCCAAGACCGCAAGCCCCTGTTCTTTAACTCCTCGGTTTCCGCGAGAGGATTTGCTATATTCGTGCTGCATGAGCGAGGCTATTTTAATGCTTTGATCTCTATATTGCCGCTTCATTAGCTTAAATACGATATAGCTGGAAGGGTCTTTGGGGTCAAAGCCATGATAATTTTCTTCATAGTTTTCTTCTAATAAGATATCGGCATTTTCACGTATTGCAACATCTTGCTCATTGATTCTGTGGAAACCCAGTACCAGGGTTTCGGTGCCCTTGACACTGGGATTGCGTTTTATAGAGTTGACATATCTCCCTTGTCGGTTCTTTACCCTAATGTCTCTATCAGCAGAGTTAGCATGGATAGATATAAAAAGATCCGCGTGGTTTTTATTTGCAATGTCTGTCCTTTTGTAAAACTCCACATCGACATCCGTTGAACGGGTCAAAATAACTTTTACATCGGGTATACTGTCTTCCAGCATTTTTTTTAGTTTCTTGGATACGTCTAAAACAATATCTTTTTCAGCCGATTGTCGACCTCTTGCACCCGGTTTATTTCCGCCATGACCTGGGTCTATCACAACAATAAAGCTGGTTTTAAGATGTGCTGTATCTCTTTTATTTGGTAGGAGAGCTGTAGAAATAAGCGTTATAAAACAGAGTATTATTACTAAACTTAATTTTTTAACATTATTTATAAACTTCATCTGTATAATATTTTACAATTTTGTCGTTGTAGTTTCATTAGCGAAGTATGACGACAATAATTGAATAATGGAACGTGCAAAAAATACTAGTTTTTTCTAATTGTTTTTTGACTAATTTTGCCAACAACAGTTTAAATTTACCACAAAAATAATATTCATAATTCATTTTGAAGGCGTTAACTTGTATTTTATTTTATTTTCTGTTCCTTTTGTTTGGATCTTATTCCGTTATCGGGCAAGTAGTAACGCCAGCCACCAATAATAACGTACAAGATACAAGTTTAATTACGCAGGATACCAGTAAAAATCACCTGCGCACATCGTCGGGCACGGATACTGTTGTCATGAAAGATGATAGCGGATTAGAGACTGTAGTGACTATCGTGGCCAACGATTCTTCCTGGAATGAGGTGAGCAAAAATATTGTGCATTTATATAAGGGTGCAAAAGTAAAATATCAAGACTTTGAACTTTCGGCAGATTACATCCGCTTAGACCGAAATAATAACCTCTTATATGCAAGTGGTGTAATAGACCACAACGGCAAATACGTAGGCAGACCGGTGGCTTTGTTTCCAAATGATACCCCCAAAGCTGTAGATTCGTTAACGTATAATTATAAAACACAAGAAGGTAAGACCTTTGGAGTAATGACAGAGGTAGATGGAGGTTTTATCCAAGCTCGCGCGGTTCGAAAGAATATGTATGATGAGATGTCTATCTACCATGGCTTATATAGTACTTGTGATCTCCCCGAACCCCATACGCATTTTGGTATTCACATCACCAAGGGTTTGGTGCTCGATAAGCAAATTATAGCTGGGCCATCTTATTTAGTGGTACAAGGCATTCCCATAAAATTTGTTGCAATTCCTTTTGGTTTTTTTCCGAAACAGGACAAAAAGTCTTCGGGATTTCTATTTCCATCTTTTGGCGAAGATGCGGCCCGCGGATTCGCTTTACGAGATTTGGGTTGGTATTTAACATTTAATGATTATTGGGATACCGAATTCAGAGGTAGCTTCTATTCTAGGGGATCATGGGAGGCTTCCATGCGTACCAACTATATGGTGAATTACAAATATAGCGGTGGGTTTAATCTTCGCTATGCCTCGACGAAGACGGGCGTTGAAGGAGCGGATAACTATGGTACAAATAAAGATTTTAATGTGACTTGGAATCATACGCAGCGTCAAGAGGCCAATCCGGGGACTTCTTTTTCGGCATCAGTTAATTTTGGTACAGGTTCATATTTTCAAAATACAGGAGCAAATAGTACGTATGACTATGATCAGCTGACTCGTAATAATATGTCTTCTTCAATCAGTTACGGTAAAGTCTTTGGCGATGGTAAAGTGAATTTTACCTCCAGTCTAAGTCATCGTCAAGATATGGCTTCCGGTAAGGTAGATTTGGAATTGCCTACATTCAGTTTGAACGTAGCTACATTCAATCCGTTCGATTCGAAGGATCGTGTGGGCGAACAAAAGTGGTATCAACGTATTACAGTAGGATATAGCTTGCAGGGAAGAAATACTATTTCCACGGGTGATTCGACTTTATTTAAGAAAGAGTCCTTAAAGCGGTTTACTAACGGATTCCAACATAGTATTCCAGTGAGTTTGAGTTTGAATGCTTTTAAATATTTTCAATTTAATACTTCAATGAATTATACGGAAAGATGGTACCTACAGTCTATTCGTAATGGTTTAGAAAATACGGTTAATGGATTTGAAACAGTAAGAGATACCATTCAAGGATTTAGAAGGGCATATGATTATTCATTTTCGAGTGGACTTTCCACCAAAATATATGGTATGTATCCCAAAATTGGAAAAGTCGAAGCCATACGTCATGTGGTAACGCCATCTGTGAATTTTAACTACCGTCCCGATTTTTCTGATCCGATGTATGGTTTCTATAAGTCTTACATCGATGAAAGTGGCCGTTTACGAGATTATTCTATTTTTGAAGGAGGTATCTATGGTTCTCCATCAAGGGGGCAATCAGCAGGAATAGGGTTCTCTGTAGATAACAATATCGAAGCAAAAGTACGGACGGAGAATGATACTACAGGAAAAGGATTTAAAAAAATTCCGATCATACAAGGGTTAACGTTTAGCGGTAACTACAACTTTGCTGCGGATTCATTGAAGCTTTCAACAATCAGTTTTTCTGGAAGAACATCCCTGTTTAATCAGAAAATAAACTTGAATTTTAACGGATCATTTGATCCTTATCAGCTTGATGAGCGAGGGCAGCGTTATAATCGGTTTGCCATTGAGGATGGCAAACTTGCCCGCCTTACTAATTTTGGCTTGTCTTTCGACTATAGTTTTAATCCGGATGCTTCAAAAAGCAGGAGTGATAATATTGATTCCTTGCGAAACAATATGCCGGCGATGACTCAAGAGCAGTCTGATGCTCTGGCAAGAATAAGTACGGATCCAAATGCCTTTGTCGATTTTAATATTCCTTGGAATCTGGCCGGATCCTTTAGTTTTCAGTACATGCGCCGCTTCGATGCGGTAGAGCGTAAGGAAATGGGTGACTACACTGCCACGGTAAATTTGCATGGTGATTTTAATGTAACGCCGAAATGGAAGATACAATTTAATAGTGGGTATGATTTTAAGCAAAAGGAAGTTTCTTTAACACGCTTTTCTATTTATCGTGATCTGCATTGTTGGGACATGTCCTTTGGTTGGGTCCCTTTTGGCCGATATCAAAGTTATAATGTAACTATTCGAGCCAAAGCGAGCATCTTGCAAGATCTTAAATTGACGAAGCGAAATAGTCATTATAATTATTAATATTTTTTTGGTAACTATGCGCTATGAACGCTGAAATCATAACCATAGGAGACGAAATTCTACTTGGTCAAATTGTAGATACCAATTCTGCGTGGATTGCCCAGTATCTTGGACAAGCAGATATTGCTATTCGTTTTATTACTTCTATATCTGATCGAAGAGAAGATATTTCGAAAGCACTATCCGAGGCTTCCTCACGTTCGGATATAGTAATAGTAACTGGGGGGTTAGGCCCCACGAAAGATGATGTAACTAAAAATACTATTTCTGAGTTTTTCAAGTCCCCATTGGTTCGAAATCAACATGTGCTTGATCACGTTAAACAAATCTTTCTTCGGCTCGGTCGTGGCGAGATGCCGATATCCAACTATGGTCAAGCTGATGTGCTTGAATGTGCTCAGATTTTATTTAATGATGTGGGCACGGCCCCTGGTATGTGGGTAGAAAGAAGCAGCAAATGTTTTGCTTTTTTACCGGGAGTTCCATTTGAAATGAAGTTTTTGATGGAAAATCGGGTAATGCCAAAGTTGGCGTCTATGCGAAGCCATGTACACGTTTATCACAGTCATATACTCACCGCGGGATTAGGCGAGTCGTTTTTGGCGGAAGAAATCGCGGATATTGAAGCTTCTTTACCTCATTATATTAAATTAGCCTATTTGCCAAAAATTGGATTGGTGAGACTACGACTCTCTGCCACGGGGACAGATGTAAACGTACTACAGACTGAAACTGATAAATTTGCAGATCGAATTTCGGAACGACTAAGTAAATTTGTAGTAGCTAGACAAGATATATCGTTGGAGGAGGCTATCATTAAAAACTTTGCAGAAGGACATCTGAAAATTGCGCTTGCAGAGAGTTGTACCGGTGGTACCATTGCGAGTAATTTGACTAAATACACCGGAGCAAGTAAGGTGTTTGATTGTGGGATAGTAGCTTACGCAAATCATATCAAACAAGGGGTATTGGGAGTCAGGAAAAATACGCTTGACGAATTTGGAGCAGTAAGTGAGCAGACTGTTATTGAAATGGCCAAAGGCGTACAGCGCCTAAGCGGTGCGGAATATGGAGTAGCTACCAGTGGTATTGCCGGACCCACCGGAGGGACCCCGGAAAAACCTGTTGGTACGGTTTGGATAGCGGTAGTCGGAAAAAATGAAATGGTTACAAAGAAATTCCAATTTAATAATAATCGAGAAGTAAATATCGAAAGAAGCACAATGCAGGCGTTAATTTTGCTTTGGAATTTGTACGTAAAGGAATTAGTTTAAATATTAAAATTATATTTTGATTTTTACTAAAATCTAAAAATTATATTTTTGTTTGCGGATATTTTACTCATAAATATTTAATTTAGGGATTTTAAAGACGAAATCAATATGGGAATATATAAGCTAGTTCTTCCAAAAATGGGTGAGAGTGTTTCTGAAGCAACTTTAACAAATTGGTTGAAGTCGGTAGGAGATACTATTCAGGAAGATGAAGCGGTAGTTGAAATCGCTACCGATAAAGTAGATTCTGATGTTCCTTCTCCCGTAACAGGGAAGTTGAAAGAGATTCTTTTTCAGGAAGGTCAGGTGGCACAGGTCGGCGAAGTGATTGCAGTGTTGGAAGTGGAGGGTGAAAGCGATACCGAAAAACTGGAAATACAAACTGAAGGTCCGGAAGAAAACTATACTATTGTAGGGCCTGATGTAGAAGAATTGGAAAATAAAGTGCAGCCAGCTCAAGATACTTTACAGGTGAGTATAACAAATGAGAGTAGATTTTATTCACCTTTGGTAAAAAGCATTGCACAGGAAGAAGGAATTGTTCAAGATGAATTGGATAGTATAGTCGGGTCAGGGGCTGATGGTCGTGTGACTAAACAGGATGTCCTTGATTATATTGCAGCTAAGGGAGACCCGAATTCAATTCCGTCATCTGCTAATCGTGATTCAAGAGTACATATGAGTGATCTAGATGGTTCTAGTTCAAACGTATCCTCGCCAGTTCAGGTGGTAAAAAGTATGAATGGGGATGAGATTATAGAGATGGATCGAATGCGTAGATTGATTTCGGATCACATGGTGAATAGTGTAAGAGCATCACCGCACGTTTTTTCGGTGGTAGAAGCAGATGTTACCAATCTTGTTAACTGGCGAAATAATATAAAAGATACATTCAAGAAACGCGAAGGAGAGAATATCACATTTACCCCTTTGATTATTGAAGCGATAAGCAAAGCGTTGAAGGATTTTCCAATGGTGAATGTGTCTGTCGATGGATATAATATTATTAAGCGTAAACATATTAATATAGGCATGGCCGCAGCCCTGCCCACAGGTAATTTGATCGTACCCGTTATAAAGGATGCGGATCAATTGAGTTTAATGGGATTGAGTAGGTCTGTAAATGATCTGGCTAACCGAGCCCGTACTAACCAACTTAAGCCAGATGATACCCAAGGAGGTACATTTACATTTACAAATATTGGGGCATTTGGAAATATTTTTGGAATGCCTATCATTAATCAGCCTCAAGCAGCAATTTTAGCCGTGGGTACGATTAAGAAAAAGCCTGCCGTACTGGAAACGGAACATGGTGATGTAATAGCCATAAGACATATGATGTATATCACGATGTCTTATGACCATAGGGTCATAGATGGTGCATTGGGGGGGACATTTATAAAAAGAGTTGCTGATTATCTAGAAAATTGGGATTCTGACAGAACGATTTAGAATTATAAGAGGGCTTTTATGTTTATTATATGAACCCTCTTTAATGTGATTTTCTTTCTAATGATTGCCAATGATAATGGTTAAATATGCAAAAAATCGTACTGAGCGAGAAGATACAGGAACTTTTTCATATACTGCAGGAATGGTATTGGTTGCCTGTGTTGTTTCTGTATGTCGGTGTGATCAGTACGATTTTAATCGAAAATAGAAACCCTAGCAAAACAATGGCGTGGGTTCTTGTTATCGTGTTCTTACCTGTTGTCGGCCTCTTACTTTATTATTTTTTTGGACAAAAGTTCTCTAAAGTAAAAAAGATGCGAAGGATTAATCAGAGACAAGCAGTACGGTTAAAAAAGGAATGGAAGCGTCTGGATCCTATAATGGAAGAACTTATCCATGACATTCGTGATGATATAGGCGACCTCTCTCGCGTTTTTACTTTTCTAAAGAATGAAAGACTGTCCTCGCCGACGATCAATAATGCTGTGACATTATTGATCAACGGGGAAGAAAAATTTAAATATTTTATTGAAGCACTTAACACGGCTAAACATTCCATTCATTTGGAATATTATATCTTCGAATTAGATAATATTGGACTTCAGATTTTAAATATTTTAGAAAGGAAAGCAAGTGAGGGTGTTGAAGTTAGGCTGGTTGTGGATAGTTTTGGCTCTCCCGCTTTTGTGAGATATATGAAACGTGTCAAATCGGGCATTCAATTTAAAGCCTTTTTGCCTGTAACGTTCTCTTCTCTAGCGAACAGTAATTATCGCAACCATCGAAAGATAGCAGTAATAGATGGCGAGGTTGGATTTATTGGTGGGATTAATATTTCGGACAGATATATCAATGATCCAAAAAACAACAATTCAGTATATTGGAGAGACACGTCGATACGCATTGAAGGAATGGCGATCAACATGTTGCAAGTCGGGTTTTGGCATTCCTGGAATCAGGCAGATGGAGAGCCCTTTATGCTAGAAAAAGGTTATCTAAAAGAGCTAAAACAGTACCATGATTGCAAAGAAAATGCCGCTGTGGCTTTTGTGTCGAGTGATCCCGCTTCCAAAGGGCCGTTCAATATGGAAGCTATTCTTATTGCATTGGGTGAGGCTAATACGAAAATACAACTTTGCACCCCTTATTATATACCGAGTGATGAGTTGGCGACTGTGTTAATGATTGCGGCTTCATCTGGAGTCGAAGTTGAATTAATGATTCCAGCAAAATCAGATTCCTACCTTGTTCGTCATGCATCGTTTTCATTTTTGAAACCTTTACTGGAACGTGGTGTAAAAGTTTACCTATATAACAAAGGATTTATGCATGCGAAAACAATTACTGTCGACGGAAAGTTAGCATTTGTAGGAACGGTAAATCTAGATATACGTAGTTTTTATATCAATTATGAGGTTGCGGCGGCAGTTTCTGATCAAAATTTGTGTATACAAATGGAGCGACAATTTGAAATTGACAAGCTTGAATGTAATCTACTTACCTTAGAAGTATGGCAATCGCGTTCCAAATGGAAACGAGGAGTAGACTCTATCTGTAGACTTCTCGCACCCGTCCTTTAGCATATTGAAAATCTTAACTTCTTTTAAAGATTTGGAAAAATAAAATTCTTTATCTTTAGCTAAATTTAATGGTTGATCGAGGAACGCGGATGATTTTGCATTTCTGATGATTCATTTTATTCTGTTAATTTAGTCTTATGAATAAAATCAAAAATTTACTACTCCTTCTATTATTTGTGCTGATCATTTTGCCTTCTAGAGGTCAAGAGTTAGATAAAATTCCGATTAATACTGTGGTAGAACGTGTGCAAAAATATTTTGGCGTTTATCCAGTAGAAAAAGTGCATCTCCATTTTGACAAACCTTATTATGCCGTAGGTGATACCTTGTGGTTTAAAATGTATCTACACCGAAATCTAGTAGAGTATGAACCCAGCAAAGTAGGTTATGTGGAGATTATTAATGGGAGAGATTCCTTGATGCAAACATTACGGATACCGTTAGACAAAGGTACTGGAAATGGATATCTCGTGCTTGATCCACAATATATAAAGCAAGACAATTATCGATTTAGAGCATATACCAAGTGGATGATGAATTTTGATGGTTCATTTTTCTTTAATAAAATCGTTCCGGTAGGTGATGCGATCAACAAGAAATTAGGAACGACGATCACGTATATACCTGAAGGTAATAAAACTAAAGCTCAGATTCAGTTCAAAGATGCCAGAGGGGACATTTTGGGGAAACGTAAAATTACTTGGGAAGCTATCGATGGATGGGATCCATTTGATAAAGGGAAATCTGAAACGGACGATATGGGAAGAGCTACCATTACCTTCTCTTCAAAAGATAAGGAAATTTTGAAGAACGGACGTTTAATTGTAAAAGTTGAAGGTGAAAGTGCAAGCTCTTTAGTAGGTGATTTTCCGCTTAAAAATGCGTTGACGGAAACGGACGTTCAGTTTTTTCCGGAGGGAGGGGATTTGATCGCTGGTGTTGCAAAAAATGTTGCTTTTAAGGCCATCGGATCTGATGGAAAAGGGTTGGCAATAAAAGGTAAAATAATTGATAGCAAAAAGAATACCGTAGCGGAGTTTTCTGATTTTGGTTTGGGAATGGGGTACTTTTCGCTACTTCCTCAATTGGGCGAGTCTTACAAAGCGGTGGTTGTTATTCAAGACGAAGAGCGTACATTTGATTTGCCTGTTGTTAAAGAAGAATCCGTAAATTTGGTATATCATAAATCGGATGATAAGACCATTCAGATAGGTCTTGTTACCAATGAGAACCACTTTTCAAAAATTCAAAATTCATCCTTTTACATTTTAGCGCAGCTCAATGGACATTTGATTTATGCCGCGCAAGCCACGCTGAAAAATCCATCTTTACTGATTTCTGTACCTAAAGATGACTTACCAAGCGGTATTATACAATTTACCGTTTTGACTCCTCAAGGCAAGCCAATCAGTGAGAGATTAGTATTTCATCAAGGTAATTCTGAATTGAACATTCAAGTTAAATCAAACAAGCAAGATTATAATAAAAAAGAGGCCGTAAAATTGGATATTTCTAACATTTCAGACGAGAAATTACCTAGTCATCTTTCTATATCTGTAATAGATGAAGCTAAAGTGCCGTACGATGACCACCAAGAAAATACGATTGTAAGCAGTTTGCTGTTGACTTCGGATTTGAAAGGATATGTAGAAAAACCTAATTTTTATTTTGACGAAAAGGTTGAAAATCGTGCTGAAGCATTGGATGCTTTAATGATGACTCAAGGGTTTAGGAGATTCGATTATAACGAATTGATCGCGGAAAAATTTCCACAGGTTAATTTTCTGCCAGAACAAGGGATTTCGCTATCTGGTACTTTACGTCTAAATACGGGTAGACCGTATCCAAATGGAGGACTTTTATTGTCGATCCCAGCGCGAGCTTTACGAAAGGATACATATACAGACCAGAGTGGACGATTTTCGTTTGAAAATTTAGTGTTTCCAGATTCAGTCAAAGTAACCATAAACGCCAGAAGTAATGATAATTATCGCAATTTGGTCATTAACATGGATCAATCATTTTTCCCTGCTATAGATCTAAGAAATCCCTACACTAGCAATGAAGTACTAAATATAGATCAGCAACTTACTGCGTATCTCACGAATAGTAAAAATGAGTATAGAACTTCTATTTTAATCGACGAAGTAACAGTGACGGGGGTAGTTAGACAACAGCGTACCAGCAAGGAGTTTTCAGCTTTATCGGGACTATCTATGGCCGATCATCGGATAGAAGGAGAACGCCTGAGTGGATGTAATGTGTTGACTATGTGCCTAAGTACAATGCTCACGGGAGTTACTTACGATTCGCAAACTTTAAAATATTATATTACAAGAAACTATAACCAAGGCAGCCGTACTCCTGTTCAGTTTTTTTTAAATGGAATGCCAATCGACGAACCTTCGCTCAATTCTATTCAGACGGCGGAAGTGGAAGCTATTGAAATCTTCTTACGGGACGACTTAGGTACAGTGAGTCGTATGTATCAAAATGATGGCGTTGTATCTATCATTACAAAAAAAGAAAAACCAAAAGGACCTCGTATGTCTTTGGCGGAAATAGAAGCCATGTTGCCCAAATCTAATGTTATTGATATGTATCCATTGGGATATATTAAGGAGCGCATATTTTATTCTCCTAAGTATGATACTGATCAAAGTAGGAATACGAATGATTATCGTAGCACAGTATATTGGAATCCGTCTGTTTCTATTGACGAAAGTGGGCAAGTTAGTCTGGATTACTATAATGCAGATGGGAATGGAAAGTATAAAGTCGTAGTAGAAGGAATAGATGATGCAGGGAAAATAGGAAGGACAGTTTATTATTATAACGTAAAATAGACAACTTGCCAGTACGTAATTAAATAATGCATAATAGCCCGAAATTTTTCGGGCTATTATCATTTAACAGGTTCATTATGTTTCTTGACTATTTCTCGCTTGCCTGTTTCTGGATCAATTTCTAGCTCCGTTTGCTTTACGAGCACGGCGAAGGAAGCGGGTTGTATTCCTCTTCCATATTTTATGGCATATTCTTTCGTAAATTCCGCTCCGAAGTATAATATGGCTGCGGAATAGTACACCCACGCTAAAAGAATAATAATTGAACCGGCAGCGCCGTACGCCGTTGCTGTTGCATTATTTGACAGATAGAATGATATGCCATATTTACCGACCATGAAAAGGAAAGCTGTAAACAGTGATCCTCCTAAAATATCTTTAAACCGGACTCTTGCATCAGGTAAAACAGCGAAAATAAAGCCAAATAGCACAGCGATGACCAGAAAGGTGATTCCTGTATTCAGCGAATCCCACAACTGAATATTCCAATTATCCAACAGCTTCTCCAGATGTGAGGTGAAAACGCCGATAATACTACTAATCAGGAGGGACGCCATTAACAGAAAACTTAAACCCAATATCATTGAGAAGGAAATGAGCCTATTGATGATTAATTTTAACCACCCTTTTTTTGGTTTTGGTTTTACTCTCCAGATTTCGTTGATAGACACCTGAATATCTAGAAATATAGTTGTCGAAGTGATCACGAGGGTAGATATCCCGATTACTAGACCAATATTAGATCGGTTTTCAAACGATATTTTTTGAATGGCTCCTTCCAACAATATGGTGATGTCCCGGCCCAAAAGACCATTCAATTCATCCATTACTTCCTCGCGGGCGCCTATAGATGTATCTACCAAATTACCATAAAAGAATCCAAGAGCCCATATCAGAATGATAATTAACGGTCCGATGGAAAAAACGGTATAATACGCTAAGGACGCGCTGAGCTTCATGCATTTATCTTCTATAAATCCATTTCCTGTATCTACTAATAACTGGCCAAATCCTTTTGCTTTTATAAGAAAGGACTCCTTTTCCTTTGTTGTACTAGCATTATTGATGCTCTGCATATAATTTTTGTATTTGATCATCATATTTTTGCAATATGACCTTCCTCTTCAACGATAATTTTGGAGTCAACTCGCCATTGTCAATGGTCCATTCCGTTGTTAAAAGTATAAATTTTTTGATTTTCTCCCATTGACCAAAATTAGCATTTGCCTTATCTATTTCTTGCTGATATTTAGCGAGAACCTGATCATTTTTTATAAGGTCTTCTCGCGAGGTGCTGGATATTCCTTTATATTTACTCCATTTTTCAAGTTCTTCATACGCCGGCACAATCAGTACAGATGGAAAACGTTGATTTTCTCCGACTACCATCACTTGACCTATTAACGTAGATTCCATGAGTTTGTTTTCGAGCACTTGTGGTGCTACATATTTTCCTCCCGCAGTTTTAAAGATTTCTTTTTTACGATCTGTGATTCTTAGAAAGCCATCTTTGGTGAGTTCGCCAATATCTCCTGTATGAAAGTAGCCATTCTCATCGATCGATTCTTTGGTGGCTTCTTCGTTTTTATAATAACCAGACGTAACGGAAGGTCCTTTTACCAAAATTTCACCGTCCGGAGCTATTTTTACATGCAGATTCGAGAGAACACGGCCTACGGTGCCGAATTTTACATCAGTTTCAACCCATGAGTTTACCGCAATTACAGGTGAAGTCTCGGTAAGACCATAACCTTCTAGAATTTTAATGTCTGCAGCCCAAAATACCCGCGCAAGACGCTCTTGTAGTGCGGCCCCTCCAGAAATAATTAATTTAATGTTTCCCCCTAATGCTTCTTTCCACTTGGAGAAAATTAATTTTCGTGCAATGCTCAATTTAACGTTATACCACCAGCTATTTGATGGTGGTTCTTGATATTTGTGTCCTAAATCTAGTGCCCAGAAAAATAGGGTCTTTTTAATGCCGGTCAGTGCCTTTCCTTTTTCTACAACTTTGTCATACACTTTTTCTAAAACACGGGGTACAGTGGTGAACAGCTCGGGCTTAACGTCGTTGATGTCTAAGACAATGTTATCTAGATTTTCTGCGTAATAAATATGCAAGCCCTTAGAAATATAGAGATACACGACCATTCGTTCAAAAATGTGACAGAGTGGTAGAAAACTAAGCGCTTTCTTATAATCATCTGTCAATAGATGTGTAGAAGCATCCACATTGCTTAATATATTCTTGTGCGTCAAATATACTCCCTTGGGTTTGCCGGTTGTGCCTGAAGTGTAAATCAACGTTAGTAAGTCTTGTTCATCGACAGCGTCATTATAAGGTGTAAGGTCTATTTCCTGACTTTTTCCAAGTGCTATAAGCTCTTGATAATTTGGCTTATCAGCAACATCGTCGAAGGTGTATACCGCTAAATTTAGTTGACTCTCAGTAGCTGCAGCGTCTACTCTCGCTGCTAGATCTGCAGTGCTGACAAATACATATTTGACATCAGCGTCCTTTACAATATATGACAAATCTTGACTCGATAGCGTAGGATACAGAGGGACTAACGCGATGCCTAATTGATTACAAGCGAAATCTATAAAATTCCACTCGGGTCTATTTCCAGACATTAGCGCTATGCGATCACCTTTTTTTAACCCTTTAGCTAATAGCCCTTTACTTAGGCTGTCTATAATTTGCAGTATTTCCTTTAATTTGTATTCACGCCACCCATTTTCATGGCGTTTTGCAACGAGAAGTTGGCTGGAAGAAGCGTGAATATTGCCTTTTAATAAGTCGAATAATCTAGTTGCCGTGCCCATATACGTAGAATTTAATGTGTGTTTATAATTTGTTTCTGATCAACAGTTCTAAATATAACAAATTAAGTCGTCTAAGCGAACATAAATTATCATATTTTATATACCTATTTTTAGTTTTATACGTTTAAAAATAGTATTACTTTTGACATTTGAATAATTTAAGTTTATATATGAAGAGCACATTACGCAGTATTTTTTTATTAGGTACAGTTTTATTTTTTGGTAAAGATGCATTGGCTCAGCTTCCTAGTCAACACGCGATAGGAGCAAGGTTCGGTAGTGCTACTGGTATTACTTATCGGTACACATTGGCTGAGGACCATGCAATTGAAGGTATCATGAGCGTGCAAAGTAATTCAAGATCTAGCCGTTTTAGAGTTGTTGGTCTATATGAATGGCATAAACCTATCACTGGAGATTTTTCTTGGTTTTACGGTGTAGGTGGAAGTATAGGTAGTTATAAATACAAAGCCTATAGAAATGCAGCGGGAGAACAGATAGATACTTCTTCTGAATTAGCGCTTAGTATAGATGGTATTATTGGCGTAGAGTATAGTATACCCACAACGCCTTTGGCCGTATCGTTAGATGTAAAACCTTATTTTGATTTTATACAAGAGAGTTCAATCCGATTGATTGACCCTTTTGGCCTTTCTATACGTTACAAGTTCTAACAATAAAGAAGGTGTTTAAAATGGTCGTTACCTACAAGAAAAACGAGTCATTGCGAGGAAGAATGTTGAAGCAATCTACGTTTTTTACATCGTCAGATTGCTTCAACATCGTCCCTCCGGTTCGATGACGACGATGTTGTGCTTTTTAGACAGCCCCTTTTATTGTTAATCTAAAGCAATCCATATATTCCCCAGTCTTCTCTCTTCTGAAGTAGCAGTTTCCTTCCGTTGAATGGTGAATGATTTTTTCTCGGAATATTGAAGTTGTATGTTTAGGTTTTTGATTAATCCGTCGCGCGAGATGATTAAACTTACGTAATCACCCTCTTTGCTACTTGCCAAAATGTAATCGATTGTGCGACCCGTTGGATCCATCCGATAACCGTTAGCAGCAAGAATTTCGTCATCTACGTTGATTCCACCTTTCCAGGCGCCTGAATTACGGTCTACAGCTTTAACGATTATCCGCGTGTCGTTGTTTACGGTCTTTATACCCATGGAAAGAGGCTGTACACCTGAGTTGAGGTTGACTATTTCGTATCCCACTTTATTGAAATACCAATTGTAATCCAGTTCTTCCAACGTGTGGGCCGCATGGAATATTTCGGACACATCTACGTGCGTAATCTGATGGACGAGTTCCATGAGTTCATGTTCTTCAAACCCACGGTTTTCTACAAGATAAAATTTCTGATAAGCGGATTTGAGTACGTCGTCTAGAC
The DNA here is from genome assembly GCF_005049105.1 of Sphingobacterium alkalisoli. Lineage (GTDB taxonomy): Bacteria > Bacteroidota > Bacteroidia > Sphingobacteriales > Sphingobacteriaceae > Sphingobacterium > Sphingobacterium alkalisoli. The sequence goes on along the minus strand of NZ_SUKA01000008.1, from coordinate 113,570 downwards.
GTTTTTGACCATGTGTTTCAGCCAATATTTTTAAGTCTATTGCAGATGCCAGCATAGCACCTTTATTATAATAGGAAATACTGCTGTTGTGTGAGTTCTCATCGGGGCGGTATTGTTTTATCCATGCATCATGACTAGCTAATGCAGCGCTTTGTATTTCATGTCCCGGTCTATTGTACACCGTATTGAAATCCAACGCGAGCATCTGAAGATATTCTTTTTCGTCGGAAAAAGAGCATCTTCGGATGATGAGGTTGTCATAATATGACGTAAAGCCCTCCATGATCCAAAGTCCGGTTGTGTAGTTTTCCGCTTCATAGTCAAATGGGCCTAATGCTTTAGGTCTTAGTCTCTTTACATTCCAGAGATGAAAGTATTCATGTGCAACCAGGCTTAAGTAGCTTTTGTAAGTGGTCTCTTGATTATAACCGAACCGCGAGGTAGCAAGTACTGTCGAATTGAAATGCTCTAATCCTCCATTGTTACTTTGGTAATTATGGGTGATAAAAAGATAATATGCATTGGGATTGCATCCCCAGATCCGATTTTCTTCCTCTACAATGGTTGTGATATCTTGAGTGAGTTTGTCTTTGTCGTAAACACCTCCACCTACCATAGCACATTCATGCAATGTCCCATCTATATCAAACGTCCACGTATCTTGGTTGCCAATTTCAATCGGAGAGTCGAATAAAATATCAAAATTTGGTGCTATATAGGTGTTGGGTAAATTGGTGGATTTTTCTAATCCGGTAGATATTTTTGACCAGAAATCTGGTATTTCAATCTGTACCTGTACGGGGTTGTTGAGATAACCGTCTACGTACATAAAGGTTCCTACAGGGCTTAGAAATGCATGAGAACTATCTATAAAATTTGTGCGCACCGAATTTTCAAAACCGTATATACTATAACGAATTCGAATATCGTTATTGTTCGAATAAATACGCCATGTATTTTTGGAGGTCTTTTCATGTGGAATGAGTTCTTCGGAGCCGGTGTATGCTTGGAGTCTTTCTACATTTTTAGCATATTCACGTATAAGATATGATCCTGGTGCCCACACGGGCATTTTTATATCTATAAAGGGTTCTCGTAGTCCGTCAATTTGCATGGTTATTTCTGCATAATGAGCCTGCGGTTCGACAAAAGAAATATGAAAGAATATGGAAGGTAAAGACATAGTAGAATACAGCAATTAGGTGAATGATGTCAATTTACAAAACTAAACTTAAAGTAGCCTCATTCAAAATAAATATTTGTTGAATTTAGAAAGGCGGAGAAAAGTAATCTAAAATTTAATTTTATATGTAAACCATATATATTGCATAACAATATAACACTTAAAAAATATTTTTTTCATTAAGTATTCGTGAATCCAAAGCATTTTATCTAAGTTTGAAGTACGTGTGGATACCTAAAAAAAGAGTATACTTATGATATTAGTAGCTGATAGTGGTTCGTCAAGCTCGGATTGGATGTTGAGTGTTCCAGACAGCAAACCCTTGCAGTTTAGAACTAAAGGTCTGAACCCTTTCTTTATGAGTGAAAAAGATATTGAAAAGGTGATGAAGGAAGTGCCTGAGATTATTCCCTATATTGAGGAGATACGGGAGGTGTATTTTTTTGGAGCGGGGTGTGTCACGCCCGATCGACGGGAAATCGTTTCGAATGCACTTACAAATTTATTTCCTCATGCTTTTATATCAGTAGAGAGCGATTTATTGGGAGCTGCATATGCTACCTGTGGACACAAGAAAGGTTATGTCTCTACAGTAGGTACCGGATCAGATATCAGTTTCTTTAACGGTGATAATCTATCGCTAAGTCATAATGGTAATGGATACGTACTCGGAGACGAAGGTTCAGGATCCTGGTTTGGGAAACAGTTGATAACGAGTTATCTGTATGAAAAAATGCCACGTGATCTAGCTAAGGTATTCGGGGAGAAATACAAATTGACCAAAGATATTGTTATTAAGAATGTATATCAAAAAGAGCGAGCTAATTCATATTTGGCTTCATTTGCGGAGTTTATGAATGAAAATAGATTACACCCCTTTATTGATAACCTACTAAGGAATGGATTTGACGAGTATGTCCGGACGAATATAATGAGTTATCCTAATTATTGGGAATACGAATGTAATTTTGTGGGACGGATAGCTTATCATTTTGATATGCACCTTCGCGAAGTATGCGAAGTACATGGTGTACGGGTCGGCAAGATTCTTAAGTCACCAATTGAAGAATTGTATGAATTTGTAATTCAGCGTGAGATGAATTACCAACAGATGTAATATAAAAAGAAAAATTATGCTTATCATGTCTTTAATCATGATGTTGAATATGGTCATTCCACCAACATCTATTTACGATTTTTCCTTTACTTCTATGGACGGGGAAAAAGTAAGCCTGTCAGATTTCAAAGGGAAGAAAATTCTAATAGTGAACACCGCTTCTAAGTGCGGTTTTACCAAGCAGTATAAAGAATTGCAGGAATTGCACACCCTTTACGGAGATAAGGTTGTTGTCATTGGCTTCCCCGCAAACAACTTCGGAAATCAGGAGGCGGGTACTAATATGGAAATTCAATCTTTTTGCGAGAAAAATTTTGGTGTTACTTTCGTTCTTTCGGAGAAAGTAGAGGTTAAGGGCAAAGATATAGACCCTTTATTTAAATATTTGAATGAGCAGGCTAATCCAGATTTTACAGGCGATATAAAATGGAACTTCGAAAAGTATCTAATTGATGAAAAGGGTAAATTGATACACCGGTATCGTTCGGCGGTGACACCACTTCACAAAGACATTGTTAGTAAATTGTGATATAAAAAAAGGAGCTTTTGAATTTTCAAAGCTCCTTTCTACTAACCAACAATAAACCTAATTTTTATGAAGTACCTTACCCTAAGTACCTTACAAAGGTAAGTGGCATTTTGGTTAAATTTTGTTATATAATATTAAGTTTCTGTTAAATAGATTTGACTAATTTGTAGTAGCAATATCTGCATCTTGGTTCATAGCTTTCTTTCTCGCCCAGTAAAACGATATCTTTATTTTCGTTAAAACGATACGAATAATTTGCGGGAGCGCCGCATTGCATACATACAGCATGAACTTTAATGACATGTTCTGCAATAGCGAGAAGATTCGGCATTGGTCCAAAGGGTCTTCCCTGGTAATCCATATCTAATCCTGCAACGATGACTCGAATACCCTTATTTGCTAGTTGAATACAGACATTTGGCAATTCGTCGTCGAAGAATTGAGCCTCGTCTATTCCAACTACTTCTGTGTCGCTACTCAGTAGTAATATCGCTGAAGAATGGTTGATAGGAGTGGAAGGAATACTGTTGCTATCGTGAGATACGACTTCTTTATCGGCATAACGGATATCCATGGACGGTTTGAAAATTTCAACTTTAAGTTTTGCAAATTGCGCTCTTCTCATCCGGCGTATCAATTCTTCTGTTTTTCCAGAAAACATAGAACCACAAATGACTTCAATACTCCCTACCTGTCTATTTCTATTGTTGAAATTGTGTTCCGAAAAAAGCATAATTTAAATGTAGATCAGAAACTGTTAACTTTCTATAAAACCTGTGATACTTCTGCACGAATATCGAAATTATATATTATTTTTGAGGTATCAGCGTGAGAGATATTTTTGAACTGCATCAGAATCAAGAGATTTTGTTAGGCGTATTCCCTCACCAAAATTAATGATTACATATAAATTTAATATATCTAATGGCAAAGTCAAAATCACAATTATTTACAAAAATTGACACTTTATTAGCAGAAATAAACTCGCAATATGCCGATATGAAAGCAGAAGTGAATCTAGACCCAGTAGAATTGGTTTTGCTTGCTGGTAAAATGAATTATTTGTGCGTCCATATCGATGCTTTAAGAAATTTGACAACTTTAGTCGTTGCGGTAGAAAGTGAGAATGAACCAGTAGATCAATCCACCGAGATCCCCAATTCAATTTTTACTCCGTTATCTGAATTGGAACATAAAGAATTGGATGGGCAAAAAGTAGTAGAAGAGATTGTAGAGGTTCCGCAAGAAGAACCTCTGTTTACTCAAACGGAAACTATTAATACAACTAATGATATCTCGGAACAGGAAGAAGCTGCTCAGGATGATTTTGAAGATGAAGTGATCGAAGAAGTGGTTGAAGTTCCGAAACGGGAAGAGCCTATTCTTGAACAAGCAACTGAACGGCCAGTATTTCTTATGGACGCTGATACTGTTAAAGAAAAGGAAGAGGAGGCTCCCATTGTCAATCAAATTGTGGAGGAGGAGAAATCGATGAAGTTTGAAGAGTCTTTTAAACCTACTCGCCCCCTTACTTTAAATGAAATGATTCAACAACAAAAACAAACGGGCACGAATTTTACACAGCAATTTCAGACTTCCGCATCAAGCGAACGCATCTTAGATTTGAAATCTGCTATAAGTCTGAATGATAAATTGTTGTTTATAAAAGATCTGTTCAATGGTTACAGCTTGGCATACAGTGAAGCAATAGAACTTCTAAATCGTTTTGACAATTTTTCCGAAGCGGACGCTTTTTTGCAGTCTAATTATGCGTTGAAGAACGGTTGGTCTGAAAAGCCACAAACTGTTGATAAATTATATGTCGTTCTTCGGAAGAAGTTTATAAACTAAAAAATAGGGTTTGGAAATTTTCCAAACCCTATTTTTTAGTTTATTTCAAATTTGACCCAGTCGATCCCATCTCTTCCGTAGAAAAAATATTTCGGTTGTAATATCTCGGCTAAAATTTCAGTATCGGAAAGGTAATTTATGTCGTCTTTGTCGAAATTCGAGCGATAAATAATATAGATTGTATTATCAGTAAAAGCCTTTGAGTCTCTAATCTCGGGTTTACGAAGTAATGATGGGAGTATGTTGTAAAGCGAATCGTCTTGCTGGATAATGATAATTTTATCGGCATTAGAATCTAGGTTGCTTATCAAGTTACCACCGGCTATTTTGACTTTTTCAGCTATAGTTGAGGAAGTGTATGGTTCAAAGTTTTTTTGCTGATCCAATAAAACGACATTTGAAAAACTTTCTATTGGAAGGAATTTTAACTTATGTACGATGATGTCGATTTCTTCTTCTAGACTAGCTGCTTCTTCCGGGTTAACAGACTTCAACTCTTCGATTAGTTTTTCGTATTTTGTCATGTTACAAAAGTAAGTAGGTCTTTTGTATTAACCTAATTCAAATCCTAATTTTGAGCTACGATAGCGATTTCGTAACTTGGCCTAAATACTAATAGATGAAAAACTATGTTCGATAAATTATTTCAAGCTCAACAAAAGGCAGAAGAAATCAAAGCTAGATTGAATAATATTGCTGTGTCTGGAGAGGCAGAAGGAGGGAAGATACGAGTCGTTGCTACAGCGAATAAAGAGATTAAAGAGGTAAGCATCAGTGATGAAATTTTTCAGGATGGAGATAAGGAACAAATTGAGGAATTACTAATTGTTGCGCTAAATAAAGCGTTGGCACAAGCTGAGAATGTAAGCCAAACAGAAATGCAAGCAGCTACACAAGATATGCTTGGAGGTTTGGGTAATTTGTTTAACAAAGGCTAGCGAAAATTCTTGGATATATTAAATAATAATCAAATGGCGGATCAAATTTCGATAACATATTATGGGCAATCGTGTGTGGAGTTTAATTTTAACGGTACCAAGGTGCTGTTAGATCCATTTATTACCTATAATACTTTAGCTAAGAATATTGATGTCAGTTCAATACATCCCGAGTATATATTTCTTTCACATGGGCATCAGGATCATGTTGCAGACATGGAACTTATTCAAAAGAACAGCAACGCCACCGTAGTTGCTATTGTTGAAACGGCTGAATGGGTAAGAAAGCAAGGTGTAGCGCCCGAAAAAGTTGTCGAATTTAATTTCGGTGGCACATTAACATTGCCGTTTGGGAAGGTGAAAATGGTGTATGCACTCCATACCAACTCCACTCCAGATGGAAACTATGGTGGGTTTCCTTGTGGTTATGTCTTTTTTATAGGAGATAGAAGAATTTACTTTGCCGGGGATACTGCATTGACATTAGAGATGAAATTGTTGAGTGATTTACATTTAGATTGGGCTTTTTTACCTATTGGTGGACATTACACCATGGATATGATTGATGCGGTAAAGGCTGCCGAGTTTGTAAATTGTAAAAACATCGTAGGTATACATTATGATACTTTTCCTCCTATTGCTATAAATAAAAAAGAAGCTACAACATTATTTCAGAAATCTGGATTGCGGTTAGAACTTCCCCCTATAGGAGGGAAGCTAATCTTATAAAATTTTTCTAAAAACAAAAACCACATCTTAAAAATGTGGCTTTTGTTTTTAGCTTTTCTCAACAGCTCTTTCGATATGAAATTTAACCAGATCGTCTATTGGAGAACGAATAATTTTCCCAACTTTCATCCCATACTGGGTCGCCTTATATTCTAGTACGTTGCGAAAATTATAAGCAACAGAGCCGATACAGTTGAAGGTGTATTCTTGATAATTAGGATATTTGCTTACCAAATTGGCGAAAAAAGCTTCAAACGCATCATCTACGATTTTGCGTGTGTATTCAATGTTTACATTATTATCGTACACAAATTTACTAAAACTTGCACAGAAGCGATTTGCTAACGGTTTCGTATATACATTATCAATAATTTCATCAGGAGTAAGTTGATAAGTCTCGAAAAATACCTTTGAAACATCCGCTGGCATTAAGCCACGAACAAAATCTGTCAACAATTTCTTTCCGATATAGCAGCCACTCCCTTCGTCGCCTAGTATGTAAGCTGCTGAATTAATGTTAAACGTAATTTCATCGCCATCATAAATACAGGTGTTCGTACCTGTACCCAAAATTGCGGCAAAACCGGCTTGATTGCCCAATAAAGCACGTGCAGCAGCAAGAAGGTCATGTCCTATTTCAACTTTTGCATTTAGGAATAGTGCTTCAATAGCGTCGGCTACGATTTTGGCTTTTTCTTCATTATGAACTCCTGCTCCGTAATAATTTACTTCTTTTACTTTGTCGAGGGGCAAATCATTCGGAAGTCCTTTTTTCAAAGAATTAAGAATGTATTCGCTATCGACAAAATAAGGATTGTAACCTTCTGTATTAAAATAAATCTTTTTTTGATTATCATCTAATAGGCACCAATTGGTCTTGGTGGATCCGCCATCTGCAATAATTATCATTGTTGTTCGTTTAAAATTTTTTCAGTATTCAATGTTTATATGCTTTCCGAAGATACATTTTTCTAAACAAAAAACAACACATAACTTTAATTTAATTTTAACATGGGAATCCTTGTGGTGTAAAAATCGGCTTTATTCTGTGCTTAAAAGCCGATTTTTAAATTTTACTTCTTAGTGTATTTAGTACAATTAGTATGGGATTAATGACTAGCTGAAGCCTGAATATTATCCGTATCTATATTTTGTTTCTTTAAAAATTTTCTCGCTAAGAAAGCAAATAATATAATATAAACGAAGCCTAACAGCGGTAAGATATACGAATTATGAATGCCGATAATGTCTGCTAATTTTCCTTGAATAGGAGGAATGATACCACCTCCTAAAATCATCATTACCAAAAATGCTGATCCTTGCTCGGTATATTTTCCAATCCCTAAAATGGAAAGACTAAATATCGATCCCCACATAATAGAGCAGGCTAATCCGCCTGTTAGAAATGCGTATATTGCTGTAGTTCCAACAGAGAATAGTCCGATTAACATGGATAACAAACCAAGTGTCCCGAAAATTATTAGCGTACGGACGGGTTTTTCTTTACTGATAAAAAACGCAATAATTTGAATAATTACACAAGCAAGGAAGAAGTAAAGATGCGACATATCGAAGCCCGCCAGAGTGTTAACGCCAATTATTAATCCAAATGCAAGAAGAGGAACGATAACTAGCAGTACTTGCTTGGTCGATTTGGAAAAATCAAAAGCACTAATCGCACCTGCCCATCGACCTATCATCATACCCCCCCAATACATCGAAATATAGGGAGTTATCTCGGACGACTGGAGATTTCCAAATTCTTCTAATTTCAAAAGTTCGCCCAAATTACTGCCAATAGCGACTTCCACGCCTACATAAATAAATAAAGCTAGCATACCTAAGACCAATTGTGGATATTTCATAGCGCCCCAGCCCTGAGGTTTTTTAGACGCCTTGCGATAAGCAAATATTAAACAGCCCACTACTACTACTAAGGCGCCTAGTAACCAAGACATTCTTTGTAATTCGAGTGGATGGCTTAGGTCTTTAATTTGATTCTGTAATTGTAAGATTGCATTTGCATCGGTTGTACTACCTAATTGCGCATTTAAAGCTTGAAGCTGGAAAGCGATATCACTTTTATAACTTAAGAATACCGGGACAAACATGAGTAGCAGGAGGATGGTCATGATGATCAGTGTATTTTTTGCTTTATCAGCTGATTCCATTGGCTCGTTGTTAATTCCGACAGGAACTTTTTTTGAGAAATGAAACAAGCCAGCAGCTAGTATAAAGAGCAATCCAACTCCGATATAAAGGTATATTACTTTGTTGAGGGGTAGACTAGCGATCTCTGTATCTGAAATGGTTTCGAACGTGCCAAATAAAGCAAAACCTATAACAAGAGGACCTATTGTTGTGCCAAATGAATTAACTGCTCCGCCTAGATTTACACGAGATGCGCCTGTTCTTGGATCTCCCAATAGCACGGCGAAGGGGTTTGCTGCAGTCTGTTGTAAAGAAAAGCCCAATGCAACGATAAATAGTCCAATAAGCATACCGATATACAAATTCACTTCTACCGCAATTATCATCGCACCCGCGCCTAGTGCGGAAAAAAGAAGACCGTAAACGATACTTTTTTTATAACCCCATTTGCCAACAATATCTTTTCCGGAGAAAGCGCTGAAGATAAAGAGCAATAGGGCTCCTATATAATAAGCGGTATAGAAAGCAAAGTCTATCAATTGTGATTGAAATTGATCTAGATGAAAGTAATTTTTACAAAATGGGATAAATATACTATTGCCGGCTGCAATGAATCCCCAAAAAAAGAATACAACAATTAAGGTGTATAATGCAGGGTAGTTGGTTTCTTTTAATTTATCGTTCATATATCGTGGTTTTATCGGGGGATAAACTTACGAACTTAATTTTGAGAATGAAATAACTTTCCTTAATTTATTTTATTGCTAAATCAATTTATTAAAATATAAACGATCAATATGCATTTTTTTTTAAAACTTTTTTATTTTTTTTTTTGTTTTTACAATAGTTATGTTTTTCTTTGTGCATTCTCAAATTTGTTCTAGTTCAGAAATAAGAAACTACTTGTTTTTTCGTTTTGAATTAAAAAGCTTAGAAAAAAGATCTCTGAGATTGTCTAGAATAAGTTTCAAAACAATAAAATCCAAAAACTCATAAATATCATTAATGGATATCACCGAATTGAATTCTAAACTCGTGTCAGAATTACGCGAGATAGCTAAGGTCTTGGGAATCGCAGATGCAGATAAACTTCGTAAACAAGAACTTATCGACAAAATCTCTGATATAGCAAAACAACCTGTTGACGAAAAAAGTGCAACAACTGAACCAGTTCTCGTAGACGAGGAGTCTGAAGATAGACCTAGACGTAGAACAAGAACGTTAAAAACGGATCCCGTTCCCGTGACGAAACGTACAAAATCGGACATTGATAACGAGCCGACCTTATTTCCTTCAGATAATCCAAAATCTGAAGAACAGTATATTCCTGTATCATCAAATGTTGTAGAAACAAAAAAAGCAGAGGCTTCTTCAGCGTCAAACACTGATTTCGACAATGTTATTGTGAATGAAGGTGTATTGGAAATTATGCCTGATGGTTATGGATTCCTGCGCTCGTCAGACTATAATTATTTGACTTCGCCCGATGATATTTATGTGTCTCAATCACAAATTAAACTTTTTGGATTAAAAACAGGGGATAATGTAAGAGGTAGTATTCGTCCTCCTAAAGAGGGTGAAAAATATTTTCCGTTAGTACGTATTGAATCTATCAACGGACAAAACCCTGCAGAAGTACGAGATCGTGTTCCTTTTGACTTCTTGACCCCATTATTTCCTGATGAAAAATTGAATTTGGATTTAGGGTCAAACAACTACTCCACACGTATCATGGATTTGTTTACACCTATTGGTAAAGGCCAACGCGGATTAATCGTTGCACAACCGAAAACAGGTAAAACTAATTTATTGAAAGAAGTAGCTAATGCAATTGCAAAAAATCACCCAGAAGTTTACCTGATTATTCTTTTAATTGATGAACGCCCAGAAGAGGTGACAGATATGGCACGTAACGTACGTGCAGAAGTCGTTTCTTCTACATTTGATGAACCTGCTGAAAGACATGTTAAAATTGCTAACATCGTTTTAGAAAAAGCGAAACGTATGGTCGAATGTGGACATGATGTAGTCGTTTTATTGGATTCTATCACCCGTTTGGCGCGTGCTTACAATACGGTAGCTCCAGCATCAGGTAAGATATTGTCAGGTGGTGTGGATGCAAATGCGCTACATAAACCAAAACGTTTCTTCGGTGCAGCCCGTAATATCGAAAATGGCGGTTCATTAACTATTTTGGCGACAGCGTTGACGGAAACAGGGTCAAAAATGGATGATGTAATCTTTGAAGAGTTCAAAGGTACGGGTAATATGGAATTGCAATTGGATCGTAAATTATCTAACAAACGTATCTTCCCGGCTATCGATCTGACTGCTTCAAGTACACGTCGCGATGACCTATTAATGGACAAAGACGCTTTGCAAAGACTGTGGGTGCTTAGAAACCATCTATCAGATATGAATTCTACGGAAGCAATGGAGTTTTTGTTGCAGCAAATGCGTGGAACAAGATCCAACGAAGAGTTTTTAATAAGTATGAATGGATAATTCCGTGAATTATTGATATTTTTAAGCCATCTAATTTTAGATGGCTTTTTTAATTTTAGTCGATGAAGAAATATATACCAAATACCATTACATGTTTGAATTTATTTAGCGGGTGTATCGGTATCCTCTTTGTTTTAAAAGGGGATTTCGTAGGAGCTTTCTTCTGTGTGCTGGCTTCTGGTATTTTTGACTTCTTTGATGGTATGGTAGCAAGATTACTACATGTGAAGTCATTAATAGGTAAAGAGCTGGATTCGTTGGCCGATGTGATAAGTTTTGGATTTCTCCCCGGTGCAGTCATGTTTAAATTGTTAGAAAATATCGCCGCAAACGATTATATTCCGCATTTAGGTTTTATTGTAACCATATTTTCGGCGCTACGCTTAGCGAAATTTAATATTGACGCACGTCAGAGTTCTGATTTTATCGGTGTAAATACACCGATGAATACATTTCTAATCATTTCGCTTCCCTTTATAGGCTCGCAATACCCGCCTATTTTACAAAATATATACGTGCTGTTGGCAATCATATTGATATGTAGTTATTTGCTTGTTTGCGAGTTAAAGCTGTTTTCGATGAAGCTTTCTTCCTTAGCCTGGACGGAAAATAAATTCAAATACCTCTTTCTTATTGCATCTGTTGTATTAGTTTTGATAGTTAAGGTATTGGCCGTACCTATTATATTTGTCCTATATATCATTTTTTCTATCTTGCATTTCGCTAGAAGATAGTACACCTAATAAAATGTAACATTCTAGTTGCTTTGAGTCTTGTTTTTTAATTGTTATTTTGACATATAAAAACAAAGTCCTATCTTAGAGATAAGATAACCAAAATAAACCATGAAAATTGTTGTTTTATTTATTCTTGGGCTTATTCAGATGAAAGTTCTTAATCAGGGGCATAATACTGTAAGCCGAATGACTTATAAGGGATATGATGTACGTAGCTTTTATTTTGCGATATCAGAGAAGAAATCAATATTTTAATCAACTACTAGAACTAATTATGAAAAACATTTGTCTATTTTTAATCATGGTGCTGGCGCTACGGGCCGCATATTCAAAAACTATTGCTGAACCCGATTCTGCGCTGTTATTTGCATATGCGACAACGAAAAATAACAATAAGAATGGTCTACATTACGCATGGACTATCGATGAAAAGAAGTGGCATCTCGTCGGACCTGAGCATAGTTTTGTGCGCTCTGATTACGGAACCTGGGGCGCCCAAAAGAGAATGATAGCTCCTGTTGTCATCAGGGGTGTCGATAATAGGTGGCATGCTATCTGGCAACTTAATGAACAGGACGGGGTTTTCGCATATGCATCTTCTGACGATTTGATTTTTTGGAACAGACAATCTTATCCTCAGGTTCTAGTAGGCGACAATGTATCGAAACCCGAAATAAACTGGGACGAGACAAGTAATCAGTATGTCATTTCCTGCTTCAGTCCAAAAAGTAAAAAGAATTTCCGTGCCGTAACCAAAGATTTGAAAAATTATGAACATGTGAGCGAGTTGGAGGGCAGTTCATATGGAAAACAGCGTGTGAAGGTTCATTTAAATGGAGCACAAGAAGAAGGTACACTGCATAAAGTAGCCTGGGAAGTCATAGATAAGATAATCAATGCTCAAAAATTAGAAATTTATAAATCTCAATTGCATAACGAACGTGCAGAAGAAGATGTAATTCGATTTGCAGATTTAAAGCCCGTTAAAGCAAATTTTTCAATCGAGCTCAATCACCAAAAGAGAATAAGTGATCACTTGTTGGGGATTTTTTTTGAAGATATTAATTACGCAGCAGATGGAGGTCTGTATGCGGAACTTATACAAAATAGAGGGTTTGAGTACCATCCCCATGATAAAAAAGGTTCGGATCCCAACTGGAATAGTTTCAAATCTTGGAAATTAGAAGGGAAAGGGATTACTCATAAAATAGATACCGTAAACCCAATCCATATAAATAACAGAAACTACATCACTCTTTTTGTAACAGCAGAAGGTGGGGCGCTATTGAATGAGGGCTTTGATGGTATAGTCGTTCGGAATGGACAGAAATATGATTTTTCAGTATTCGCAAAAAAAGTCGAAGGTAATATCAATGGCTTTGTGGTAGAATTACTCGACGACGATGGTAAAATAATTGCCCAGCAGACGGTGAATTCATTCAACAAAAAGTGGCAAAAAAAATCGTTGGTATTAATGGCTAACGGAAGTGCTAAGAAGGGAATATTAAGAATAACACCCCAAGGTCGGGGAGAAATAGCATTGGATATGGTTTCATTATTTCCTCAAGAGACATTTAAAAATAGAAAAAATGGTCTGAGGAAAGATCTGGCCGAGACCATTGCAGCCATGCACCCTCGATTTGTTCGCTTTCCGGGAGGGTGTGTAGCCCATGGGGACGGCATCCACAATATATATAATTGGAAGAATACGATAGGTAAACTGGAAGAACGTAAGCCACAGCGCAATCTTTGGGGTTATCATCAATCTGTAGGGTTAGGATATTATGAATATTTCCAATTTTGTGAAGATTTAGGAGCGGCTCCCCTACCTGTAATTGCTGCAGGTGTACCGTGTCAGAATTCTTCCGATGGTGGAGCAGGCCAGCAATGTGGTATTCCATTACATGAAATGGATAACTATATCCAGGATATTTTAGACCTGATCGAATATGCCAATGGCGATAGAAATACGTATTGGGGTAAAAAAAGAGCGGCCGCAGGTCATCCTGAGCCTTTCAATTTGAAATATTTAGGTATTGGAAATGAAGATTTGATTACAGATATTTTTGAAGAACGTTTTACTTTAATTTTTAATGCCATTAAAGATAAATATCCTGAAATAGTTGTTATAGGTACAGCAGGGCCGTTCAATGAAGGTACAGATTATGTCGAAGGCTGGAAAATCGCTGATAAACTGAATGTACCAATGATGGATGAGCATTATTACCAAACACCTGGATGGTTTATTTATAATCAAGATTTTTACGACCGATACGATAGAAATAAATCCAAAGTTTATCTCGGAGAGTATGCTGCCCATTTGCCAGGAAGACCAAACAATTTAGAAACTGCATTGGCAGAAGCTATTCACCTGACAGCCTTAGAGCGAAATGGGGATATTGTAGAAATGACTTCGTATGCTCCTTTGTTAGCGAAAGAAGGATTTACACAATGGAACCCGGATCTTATTTATTTCAATAACGAGGAGGTAAAACCTACAGTGGGCTACGAAGTACAAAAGTTGTTTGGTGAAAATGTAGGTACACATTATGTCAATAGTACAAATCGCGTACAATCAACTGATTCGAAGGTTACAAATCGTATCGCAACCTCAGTGGTTTGGAATGAGAACCGCAGTGAGCTAATTCTAAAAATGGTTAACATGTTACCTGTCGCGACGGATATTGAAGTAGATGCCGGTCATTTCGCATTGTTTGGTGCTGAGGTGGAGAAAATCGAACTAAGTGATATTCCGAGTTCGAAGACGGCTAGGCCAGTTAAATCTTTTATGGATTTAAAAGATTTAAATCAGTTGAGGTTGCCGCCCTATTCCTTAACCATATTTAAATTAATAAAAAAATGAAACTAGTACAAATTATCTATACTGTTATCCTTTATCTGATGCTGGATGGTGCAAGTGCACAAGTGCATTATTTTGATAATTCGGAAGTGAAATTGCTGCAAAGTCCGTTTTTGGTTGCTCAGAACTTAAACAAGAAGTACATTCTTGACATGGACCCGGATCGCCTATTATCTCCATTTCTAAAAGAGGCGGGGCTGGAGACAAAAAAAGAGCAATATACAAATTGGGAAAATACAGGGTTGGACGGACATATCGGTGGCCATTATTTGTCCGCCTTGTCATTGTTATATGCAACTGACAAAGATGTGCTCGTAAAAGAGCGTTTGGATTATATGTTACGTGTATTAGAAACCGTACAAAAGAAAAATGGTAATGGTTATCTAGGGGGAGTGCCACAAGGTATGAAAATGTGGGATGAAATAAAAAGAGGGGAAATTAAAGCCGGAAATTTTGATTTGAACGGGAAATGGGTTCCCTTATATAATATCCACAAAACTTACGCTGGATTGCGGGATGCATATTTGTACACCGGATCGGAGTTGGCAAAAGAGATGTTAGTGAATTTCGCCGACTGGATGATAGGAGAAGTCTCTGCGCTTTCAGATCAGCAGATTCAAGATATATTGGTTAGTGAGCATGGTGGACTTAATGAGGTGTTTGCAGATGTGTATGATTTCACAAAGAATGTAAAATATTTGAAATTGTCAAAGCAATTTTCTCATCAATCTATTTTGAAACCGCTTTTAGAAAGTGTAGACAAGTTGACTGGTTTACACGCGAATACGCAAATTCCAAAAGTTATAGGTTACAAGCGCATTGCTGATTTGGATCAAAACGACTCGTGGGATCGTGCTTCAGAATTTTTTTGGGATAAAGTTACGACAGAACGTAGTGTAGTAATAGGAGGGAATTCAGCCGGTGAGCATTTTCATCCAACTACGGATTTTTCTAAAATGATAGAGAGTGTAGAGGGGCCCGAAACTTGCAATACATACAATATGATGAGATTGAGCAAAATGCTCTTTCAGACTCATCCCCAATCTAAATACCTCGAATTTTATGAACGAGCGGTCTATAATCATATTCTTTCGACTCAAAATCCAACAACGGGAGGGTTAGTTTATTTTACACAGATGAGACCAGGGCATTATCGTGTATATTCTCAACCGCACACAAGCATGTGGTGTTGTGTAGGATCGGGTATTGAAAATCATTCGAAATATGGCGAAATGATCTATGCGTATGATAAACATAGTTTCTACGTCAATCTGTTTATTCCTTCGCAGGTAAGTTGGAAAGAAAAGGATCTTGTTGTCAAACAAACAAATAAATTCCCTTATCAAAACTTTTCGGAGTTGACACTTAATTTGACTAAATCCCAGAAAATTGCTTTAAAGGTACGTAAGCCAACCTGGTCAAATGCTAATAAATTCTATTTAAATGGTAAGCAAATTAAGGGGGTTAAAATTTTAAACGGTTATTACGAATTGAATAGAAAATGGAGGGATGGAGATAAGATTCGTGTAGAGTTTGATATGAAAATCACTGTTGAACAATTACCGGATAAGTCCGACTATTATGCATTTTTATATGGTCCGGTAGTATTATCCGCCAGAATAGACGGACCTCCTCTTTCCGGACTATATGCGGATGATAGTAGAGGGGGGCATGTGGCTCGAGGCGAAAAAATGGATCTATCCGAAATTCCTTTTTTATATGGAGGTCGAGCTAATATAAAGAACCTAGTTACAAGGAAAAATGGTGATGATATACATTTTTCTTTAAATGTTAAAGATAAAGGGGGGCAAATTGCGGAGTATACTTTAGAACCTTTTTATCAGCTACATAATAGTCGATATATACTTTATTGGCCGTATGAAAATGCCAATGAACGATTTTCTCAGAATGAAGAATTGGATAATAAGAGTATAGACCGAGTCATATGCGGGCAACAACAACCCGAATCCGATCATTTTGTCAAAATGAGTCAATCAACTGCAGGTTATGACGACGATAGGCATTGGAGAAATACAACAGATTTTTTTGAGTATACTTTTCCATATTATCAAAACGCACGGATATTAAGAATCGAGCTTGATAACTCTGTTGCTGCTCAGCAAGTAGAGATAAATATTAATGACAAACCCGTCATGGTTTTTAAATCATCGGGTCGATCTGCTGTTGAGCTTGTTGAAATACCTTTATCTGATCGCTTGAACGAAAGTAAGCCATTTACAGTCAGGTTCAAAGCTGTAGACAAACAAGCGACAGCGAAAATTTTTGAATTAAGGCTGTTAAAATAAGAATGGCTTCGCTTGAAACGCATCCAAAAGGAGAAGACCTGTCTGGTAGGTTTTCTCCTTTTTTAATAGATTCTTGATTTACCAGCGCTCTGGTGCATTACGATTGACGAATGTAATCCTATGTACCGATTATAGTGTTAACGAATTCTTGTTCGTTAATGGGCTTATTAAGGACTCCGTCAAATGTATATTCAGCGTTATCGATTTTACGGTCTTCCAATAACATTTTTTCCGAAGTTAGTGCAAAAACTTTGATGTGCTGGAAGCGGTCAGTATCTCTAATATTTTTGAGAATATCCCAACCGTTTATTTCGGGCATTAGGAGGTCTGTAAGTACAATGTCGACATCGTTGTCTCGTAGAAAATCTAATGCATCTTGTCCCTCTTCGAAGGTATACACGTGCCGTTTTTCACCAAAGAGCTGTTTTATAAAAAGCAAATTAATGCGACTATCATCAATTACAACAATGCGTAGATCGTCTGGTAAATCTGCAATTGCTAGCGGTTTGGATGGCGCTTCAACAAGATTTTTTTTCTCAATTGGTACCAATAATGTAAATGTAGACCCCACTCCAAATTTACTTTTAAACGAAATATTACCGTTTAATTGTTCGCTTAAAAGTTTGGAGATATACAATCCTAATCCAAATCCACTAACGTTGTTTTTTGTATCTGTGACGTAATATTTCCGAAATATGTGATCTCTATTTTCATCGGATATTCCTATTCCGCTGTCCCTAACTTCGATGAGTAAGTTTTGTTTGTCTTTATGTTTTTCTATTCGAGCAGAGAAATTGACCGAACCTTTCTTAGTATACTTTATCGCATTCCCGGTCAGATTTGATGCAATCTGTTTTATCCGTAATGCATTGCCATATATCTGTATTTTGGGGTCAAAATCAATATGATATGTAAAGAGAAGACCTTTCGCTTCTGCATGGTACGTGTGCAGTTTTATAACGTCAATTAAAAGCTGATAGGGCGAGAAATATTCATTGATAACATTTAACGATCCGTTTTCCAATTTGGTTAAGCTTAGAATATCATTTATCGTACTATTGATAACCATCAATTCGTAATTAGCTGAAAGGACAAGTTTTTGATCATCTGCGTTAAGTCCTTTACTACTTTTTATGATATCGACCACTCCTAACAGTGCATTGATTGGGGTTCGTATCTCATGGCTTATCGTCGCAAGTACACTCGTTTTTTCTTCAGCAATCTTATCTGCATACTCTTTTTCATTCTGTATTTTTCGTTCGTATGTTGCTGCGTTATGCTGATAATAGATAATAAACAAAATCATCAAAAGCATAATTGTCAAAGCTATCGCTAATTGTAGACCAAACTGTTGAGTGTTTTTTTGGTATTGAATAAAGTCAAGTTCTTCTGCTTTTCTTCGTAATTCCAGTTCATGCCGTTTTAGACCATCTATTCCGGCTTTAAGATTGTTTAACAAGTGGTAGTTTGAGAAAACTAGTATCCGTTCTGTTTCTTGTAATTTTAAGAAGGCACTCTGCAGATTTTTGATGTTGCTATTAGATGTTCTCTCCTGTTGAATTACGAAACTTTCAATATTGCGTTGTATTACATCGATTTGGTTTATATTGAAATTATGTTTAGATATGTTAGATACTAAAGTATCGTTTTTGGAGTTAAATATCCGGTTAAACAGGCTTTTTTTCTTATTAATGACTGTATCCTGATAGGTCAAAAGATAACTTGTATCCTTTAGGATTTGACTTACGACTTGATCTGTTGAGATTGTGCTTTTGCGAGGTTGATAAGGAATAGTTGATTCAGATAATACGGGTAAAGAGTCTCTGGCAAGTAAAATGAGATGATCTACATTTTTTTTTAGATTGGCATATTCCATAGCAAGGTTGTCCTTTGTAGCAATTACCGAGGCACTATTGTCGAATAAATTCTCTGCTATAGGAAGAGACGATAGTGAATCGACATAATACTTAATCGTATCGAGCTTATGTCTATAAGCTTCGTAATTCTCCTTTGTGAAATCTATGGTATATAGTCTGAAAAGGTTGTCGGCCTCACTATAAGTAGAGAAAAGCATATATAAGCCATCGGAAGGGGTTTGCCCTACAGCGTATGCTGCACCTAGTCTTTTGTCGACAAGCTTATATTGACTGTATTGATATACGAAGATAGCACTGAGAAAAAGAAACGAAAGTATAAGGCTATAAATAAGGAGGCTTCGTAGCCGAGCAGTCTTTTTAGAAGGAATCGACATAGTTGTGAATTTGCTTTCAAAGATAGGTATTATATCTCTTAATATTTGCGTGAAGCGAAATTGAAACTCGTATCTATATATGAGATTGATATCTTCCACTACACCAGATGCTCGAGATACATTGATACGGCGGTAGGATCTCCTCTACACAAATTTGCTTAGAAAAGGAAATTTCTTATGTTCCAAGACAAAGAATATTTTATCTTTTTGGTTCTGATCATCCAAACTGTGGAGACTTTTCTTGTATAATACACTTTATTCGATCTACCCAGTTTTTAAGTATAGCAGCTAGCTCATATTTCTCCTCTTTAGCTAATTGAAGCATAATCAGATTGAGTGTTACATACATTTGATGGTAATCTGGGAAGTGCCCGTACAAGTCTCTGAAGTCATTTACGATTTCGAGAAGATGACAGTGGATATCATATTTTATAAAATTCTCTTGATGTGATATTTCAGCATCGATCCATTCGTATTCACACATAAAACCCGTTTGAATATGCTTATCGCAGGCTTTATTGTAGTTTATCCGAGATTCAATGAGTTCATTACGGATAACATCTTTTGTATTTATCAATTCTTCATAAACGGCGGATAATCTTTCTTGTATCTCAGCCTCAGTAGATATAATTGCCATATTATAACTTGTTTATTGAGGGATTTACTATTTGTTGTAATTATTATAACGTCTTCAACTATTTTTTGTTTTATTTTTTTTAAATAACATATTGATAGTAAGAATATTATCACTGGGTAGGCTTTTGAGTATCCGCTAGTAGCTATAGCCAAAACTAAATGTAGGTACTATTCGCGCTGTCGCCGTTTTATCATTAATATAAGTCAGTCGAGAGCTAAATGTAAATAGGGGCAAAGGGTACTTAAAAGCATTGAAGTCAAATGAAAGGCCTGCTCCAGCCGTCTTGGGCGATAAATCTGATTCTGATAGGTTTTGATAATCGGCGGAAATAATTCCTCTAATTCTTTTTAAATAAGCCATATTGCCGATAGACCAGTCGGGATAGACGATTGGCAGTCGGTAGTCAAATAGCAATGTGTTTTTTACCGCTGGCGATAGGAAATTAGCAAACCCATTCACAAGTGGGATATCATTTGAATATAAATACCTTCCAGCAGATTCTTGCATAGAATAGCGTAGCTGTAGACTGTGGTTTAACAGGATTCCCGGAAAATAAAAATTAGTACGGAGCGACCAAATGTCTCCTCTCAACTCGTTTTCAAAGGGGAGATGACGATAAGTAAAACTAAAGTTTTGTCCCCATCGGGGAAGGATATCCATGGTAGCTCTTAAACTGTTTTTGTTGAAATAGAGCTGGTAATTCAGTGGGAAACTGATGACATCATTGAAGTTGGTTAACGTACTCAGGCTAAGGTTATATCTTTTTTGATAAGAAGTTCCCATGTTGATGCCGTAGCTATATACTTTATTTCCCCTATAGATACTAAAGGGGAGCTGGATATCTGCCGCAAGATAATGTTCACGATAATCAAAATTAATAATTGAATCTCGGTTACCATTACGGGTAGCCTGGCCCAATTGTCCTCTATTCTTATAAGAAAGAGACACCTTGGGGAAATAGCGTTGATAACTTAATTCCGCTGAATAGGTGCTTTTTTGGATTTCAGTGTCGTATTCATAACCAAGTTTTGCTGCGGTGGTATTCAGTATATCATTCGAAATCCAAAATATTCCGGGTTTTAAATTATCAAAACTTTCGAAATCATTGCCACTTAATGTAATGCTATGAAAGTTAAAACTGTTTTTTGTGACATTGTAATTTTGTATCGGGTAGTCTTTAGCTGGCAAGAGAGGCTCGTAGGAGGTATTGTTTTGGCGGGGATACAGCGTTTGGACCATTGGAGGAGTGGTTCGTTTTTCATTATTTTTTATTAGCGGCTGTATGTTTACTTTATAACCATTGGTTGTATAGGTGTTGTAATAGAGGGTATCATTACTTGCGAATGGATTAAACGCGCCAAATTGACTGTCCGTCAGCTGCGAAATATCTCCGTTCTCTAATAGGTAGATATCATCCTTTTCGTTAAAATTGGCTTTAAAAACGATATGTTCTCCAATATAAATAGGTCGTTCCAGTTGAAAATTAGACCAGTCTAGTAGGTACTGTATTTCTTTTTTACTTCTATTTATCTCAATAAGGTTCGTGCCTTTCTCATTCACCGCTATAGCAATGAGTTTAGTGCCCGTCGCATGAAACTGTGGTTGCTGAATGTGGGTGCCCGTCGGCATGGTGATCGAATCCAGTTTAGCTCCGTTTTTACTGTCCAGAAAAACAACTTGGGCACGGTTTGCTAAACTCACTTCTATAACGGCTATTTCGTTCAAATCTGTTGAAAGTACAGGAGAATAATAGCGTGTGTTGTGGGTAAGATGACGTGTTTTTCCGGTGTTGACATCGTATACATTAATGATATTATACGTTTGTTTTTCAAATCTAGGATCTTTTCTGTATTCATCCCATACAATCAAATGACCTTGAACATGAAAATAAGGCATTAATTGTTGACCGATCTGCACAACCTTTTTATAGAGTCGCTTTGTGTTTTTATTTTCGAAACGGACGATTTTTGGTGTTAATTGTCGACTATGCTGAAGTGCGTACACGGTGTTGTTTACCATTTGAGGAAGAAAATAATCCGTAGGAAATCGATCTGCTATTTCAAATGAACTTGGCGAATTTATATCGGTTGCTTTGTTCCACTTTTCGGTGAGATCATGTATAGTAGACTTAAAAAGCTGACTACTCTTTTGCGCGGAATATTTTTTTAAGCTACGTTCAAAGTTGAAAGGCCGAAGTAAATTTCCATTCATTTCTTCCAAAATTTTGCCATGTATTTCTGGGTCTTTTTCATAAAGAATGCTGTTCATAAAATATCCAATAGAATAATAACTCGGAACAATATCTTTGAAAGATCCATGCACATATTTGTTAAAATCAAATAATAAATCAGACTGGATATTTGCGCGGATCGGCATGTTCCAAGAAGTCAATCGTCCTCTCCCGCCATTTGAAAAAAGAGTCTCTTGAAGCACTGCATCACCTTCGAAAAACCAAGCGGGAAGATTAAGTCCAAAGAGGGCTAGTGCCAATTGTTCGAAAAAGGGTTTCTTTAAATTTCCTGTCAAGTTGTCAAATTGAGCGAAGTGCCTACTTTCATGAAGGGCTAAATTCGGGAGCCATTCCTGATTGTCAGCAATGGAAGAGGGGGTGCTGTAGAATTCCGATTTACGGGGAGCTAATTGAACAAACCCATTCTGTGAAATATGGTTTTGCTGTAATATAATGCTTATTTTTTTTGAAGGTCGATTCAATGTGGAGGCCGTCTGTTCAATAAATAATTCGAGTCTATTCGCAAGAGCAGGAGCAGTCGAAGAAAATTCTCCTGGGAAAATAAGCTGGAATTTATCGGTGTTTATCTGCTTCCATTTAACACGAAAGTGGGATTGCGAACCATCAAATAATTGAGAAAATGCTATTTGTGAATTTATTATTAATATAAATAGTGTTAATATTCTGATATAGTTTATTTTAATGTTATATTTAGAGGTCATATTGTTGTTTGCTAAAAATATTAGTTATAATATGCTTTTTTATATATTTTTTTAATTTAGTTAATGTTTATTATAATCTGATTATATGTGTATTACATGTATTGTATTGATAACATAAATATCGATTTTTTAGGTGTTAATTTTGCTTTTTACAAGCATATTTTTTTTGATAAACTATATAGTGTTTCGTCAAAACGAATGTACAATTTTTTATTAATATTTTTCATTTCATGGGCATTCTTTATACTGCATTCTTGTTTTACGATGTAATAGCTTCTGGAGATTAGTTTTTTTAAAAAATGTAAGATAGATTCTAAAAACGTGCTGAGGAGATAAACTGAAAAATAAAAAAAGAGACAGACATTGCTTTTTCTTTTGAGAAGTTGAAATTGGATTGTCGTATAGTTTTTTAATTCTCTATAGAACAGAAAGGGAATGGTCAGAACATTAGATATTGATACTGACAAAATGGCGTTAATTTGATTTTTTTTAACGAAGAATTGAGCATGTTTTTTTTAAATACTATTTGCAACTTAGGTAAAAAACATTATTTTTTTTCATTAAAATAAACGACTTTTGCTGCATAAAAATAATTAGCAGACCGATGTAAGATCACATTTTTTTGGAGGGCGTAAATGGAAGAATTAGAAATGCAAGTCGCGCAAGTTGAACAGCTGATTGAGGAAAATAATCAGGTTGGACTAGAGAATTTTCTTAATGAGTTGAATATCTCTGATGTCGAGGAATTGATTGATGAACTTCCGGAACATGGTGCCTTATTTCTCGAAACGCTTCATCTAAAAAGGGCTGTCAATGTTTTTAGAATTTTGGACTTTCCGACACAAGAGCGGATATTCAAAAAGCTTTCCGCCTCGAAGGTCAGAGAGATAATCAATGAAATGCCTCCTGATGACCGAACATCATTTTTCGGAGAGCTGAAAGGCGATGTCGTAAAGCGTCTGATCATCATGCTTTCGCCGGAAGAACGTAAAGAAGCTCTCTCTCTCTTGGGATACCCGGAAGACAGTGTAGGTCGTTTGATGACCCCTGATTATATCACTGTCAAAGCACACTGGACCATTTCCCGAATATTGGATCACATCCGCAGATATGGTAATGCCTCGGAAACGATAGACGTCTTATACGTTATCGATTCGGACGGTAAACTCATGGATGATATTCGGATAAAAGATATTCTGCTGGCAGAGCTCAATACCATGGTGGGCGACTTGATCGATAATCGTCTGATTTCTTTAAATGCAAATGATCCCCAAGAAGAGGCTGTCAATGTGTTCCGTATGAATAACAGGGTTGCACTACCAGTTATTGATGAGCAGGGGATCATGCTGGGAATTGTGACTATTGATGATATCCTTTGGGTGGCCAACGAAGAGTATACGGAGGATATGCAACGTTTTGGAGGGACGGAGGCGTTAGATGAGCCCTATCTGGATGTATCTGTTCTTCACCTCGTCAAAAAACGCGCAGGCTGGCTGGTTGTTCTTTTCTTAGGGCAATTGTTGACGGCAACAGTTATTGAGCATTTTGAGACGCAATTGATGAGCGCTGTGATGCTTTTCGCGTTAATGCCATTGATTATATCGAGTGGGGGTAATAGTGGTTCACAGGCGTCGACATTGATTATTCAAGCTATGGCATTGGGAGAGGTGTCGCTTACAGATTGGTGGCGTGTCATGAAAAGGGAAATTTTATCGGGTTTAGCACTTGGGCTTATTTTGGGGATACTGGGCTTTATAAGAATAGCCACTTGGCAATTTTTTACGGACCACTATGGTGAACATTGGGTTTTGATTGCTTTGGTTGTGAGTTTTTCATTAGTGTGTGTCGTATTATGGGGATCTTTAACAGGCTCGATGCTTCCCTTCATCTTACGGAAGATGGGAGCCGATCCGGCTAGCTCATCGGCTCCTTTTGTTTCGACCCTTGTTGACGTTACCGGACTGCTCATTTATTTCACTTTTGCTACCTTACTTTTATCGGGCGTTTTGCTTTAGAAATTATTCTTGTTGGCAATGAATGACTTGTGCAAAAAATAAAAAAAATATTTGGACAACTCCTTTAAACTTCCGATAATTGCATCACTGAAACGGAAATGATGTTTCGGAAATATAAAGAACCAGATTCCTGAATAGCTCAGCTGGTTAGAGCATCTGACTGTTAATCAGAGGGTCGCTGGTTCGAGCCCAGCTTCAGGAGCAACACAAAAAGGTTATTTTTCGTAAAGGAAAATGACCTTTTTTGTGTTTTAGCGCACTTAAGGGCTCCCCCCTCCAAGGGGTTGGGGGACATACCCTTCGCCTATTTAGGCATACTCTTCGTGCATTTAGACGTACTTCATTTCATTTAAGATGTACGTCATTTCGTACGAAGTGTATGCTTGGTGGCGTATGGCATACACTTCGCGTATTTGGATATAAGCTTCCTGCTTTTAGATGTACGTCATTTCGTACGAGGTGTATGCTTCGTGGCATATGACGTACACTTCGCGTATTTGGATATATGCTTCTTGCTTTTAGACGTACGTCATTTTGTATGAAGTATATGCTTCGTGGCATACGACGTACACTTGGTAGATTAAGAAATAGACTTCCTACTTTAAGACGTACGTCGTTTCGATTAAGGTGTGCGTCATTTCGTAGGAAGTGTATGCTTCATTGTATAGTATGTGCACTTCGCGAATTTAGACATACACTTCCTGTGTTTGGACGTACGTCATTTCGTATGAAGTATATGCTTCGGGACATATGACGTACACTTGGTAGATTTAGACATACACTTCCTGCGTTTGGACGTACGTCATTTCGTATGAAGTATATGCTTCGTGGCATAGGACGTGCACTTCGCGAATTTAGACATACACCCTCTGCTTTAAGACGTACGTCGTTTCGTGTAAGGTGTGTGTCATTCCGCGCGAAGTGTATGCTTCATGGCCTATGATACATACTGCTATGCCATCTCTTTGAATGCGAAATGGCGACCAGGCGCGAGGTGAACGGTGCTTTATACGGGGTTAAATTTGAAAAAAAGCGGTTTACAGTCTCCGTATGCAGGGTCAAGGAGTTTGTAGCGAATTTATACAAAGATGGAGTTATTTGCCGATATATAAAATCCTTGCAATTCAAATTCACGATTTTTATGTAAGTTTGTTTTACACAGATCAATTGTGACTTATGATAAGGTAGATTTATGGGATCCAAAAGTGAAAATACACATCATATCCGGATTTTAGGAGCAGAAGAGGAGTCATCTTTTTCTGCTATTTACGATGCGTATTGGGAACGCCTATTTCGGTATGTCGTCCGTATTTTACCGGATGAAAATGACGTCGCCGATATCGTCCAAGAAACATTTATAGCCTTCTGGGAGATGCGAGGTAAATTGGAAAATATCAAATCCATAAAATCTTACTTGTTTGTCATTGCTAGAAATTTGGCTTTCAAGCGCTTTCGCGAGCAAGTGAAACATGGAGATATCGAACGTCGACTCGTTGATCATTATTGGGAAGCTGATGAAAGTATGTTGGCGGAAATAGACACTCGGGAATTGTCGGACATCATTGATGCCGAGGTTGATAAACTCCCGGAGCGGATGCGTGAGGTATTTGTACTAAGCCGTAAAGAACACCTGTCTTATAAGGAAATCGCCGAACGGCTGGAGATTTCGGACCAGACGGTAAAAAAGCAAATCAATAAATCCCTGAAACACCTACGCCTCAGACTCGATGAGGATTACATTTCATACCTCATCTTAATACTCATCATTAATTACTTTAGTTAATTTTTTTATTCTGATTATCAGTTGTTTATCGAATATTTTATTCGAGATGTACCCCCTTGGTCACGTCGTTGCACTCTTTCAATAAAGGGACCATTATAAACTGGGACTATTATAAACTTACATGCAGCGAGAAGAATTTCGAAAATTATTGCATCGGTATGCCGATGGCACGTGTACCAAAGCGGAAAAGCGCTTTCTGGAAGAAATGGTTCTTCGTGATCCCATTGTTGATAATTGGTCGTGGGAAAGTGAAGAGGCTAGAGTGTTAATGGGGATTCGGATTAGGCAAGCGATTGATAAGCGGCGTTATGCAAGCAAGCCTTCCCGGTCTATGAGGTTATGGTATGGGGGTGTTGCAGCTTCTTTACTAGCAGTTTTTGGACTGCTCTGGTCTGTCGGTGGGAAGAAAGACGTTAAGGAAAAATCTTTAGTAATTTCAGAAACAGCTTCTTATCCGTCCGATGGTGTCCGGCTCACGTTGGCCGACGGTTCGGTAGTTGGGTTAGATGGCTTACAACACGGACTGGTGAGACATAGTGGAGGTGTCGATATCAGGAAACTTGACGGCGAGCTGGTTTACGAGAACCCATCGGATTCCAAGTCGGAGATTGCGTTGGAGGCGCCAGCACAAAACACCCTCCATGTTCCCAATGGTAAGCAATTTAAGCTGGTCTTACCCGACGGAACAAATGTATGGATGAATACAGCAACAACGCTGACTTATCCTGTAGCATTTACGGAGAGTGAGCGTAAGGTAATATTAGATGGGGAGGCCTATTTTGAAGTAATGCCCGACCGATCAAAGCCGTTCAAGGTGATGGCGCAAGGCCGGGAAATCATGGTGACGGGTACGCATTTCACGGTCTCTGCATATGCTTCAGATAATGAGGTGCGTACCACGCTATTGGAAGGCGGTGTAGATGTGCACCATCAAGGCAAGACGCTTTCGTTGACTCCAGGTTTTGAGGCCGTTTCCTCGGCAGATGGGAACCTCATGAGGAGACAGAGCAACTTGGAGCAGGCGATGGCTTGGAAAAACGGCTACTTTTTGTTTGATGATATGGATGTGATTTCGGTCATGCGTAGTGTGTCGAGGTGGTATGATGTACGGATAGTCATCGAAGCGAATGTCCCTAAAAAGCGCTTCGGAGGAAGTTTTCCGATCACCGCAGGAATCGATGAACTGTTGGCCGACTTGGAATTGGTCGGCAAGGTTAAATTTGAACGTAACGGAAAGGAGGTTAGGATGATATGGTAACCTGAATCTTTACCCCAGATTAGCAAAAAAAACCGAAAGTGCGGCTAACGCTTTCGGCCAGAGCGGACATGGTGCTGCAAAAAGGCTAATCCAATGGTTAGTTGATACGTGCAACTGACAATGATAAATTTAACAGAATAATCATTTTATAAGAACTGTAATAGTTATTGCTACGAAACCATCATGATTTATTCTTTCACGTGGGAAATGAATAAATCTGATAGCTTCATCGCAGTTAAAAAACAAATTATATCCAGATGAAAAAAAATAGGCATAATATCGGGTTGGTTATCACGGTGTTGGTGATCAGCTCGATGGTAAGTTGTAGCGAGCATATTGTGAATCCAAATCCGGAGATTCCGTTGGAGGATATACCTGTAATAGCGGATCGACGCTTGTCAATCAACGGTATTGATCTTGATCCAATGACCACGTTGGAAGAACCAATTGGCATCCCTCCAGGCGCGACCAAGGCTCACGTCCGGTTGACACTAGCCGGTGCGATTATGAGCACTGCTTATGTACAGGTTAATACAAGTACCGGCGGAGCAAAAGGATTCAATGTCAATCGAGACATATCCACTCCTTTCAAATATCAATATTGGCGTCCAGGTGACGATGCTGACCTTTGGATTACGGTTGATATTATCAATCCGAGGCACACCCCTGGCGATCAATTCAAGATAACTTTTCCCGGCGAAGGGACAGCCGGTCCTGTTGCTTGTTTTTTCCAGATTCAGGAGGGCGCAGTCAATGAACTTCCGGCCGAAATGCCCTTCCACCGTGATCCCCTTGTATTGCACGCGGATGGGGTAACCCCATCCATGGATTTGGATATGGGCGCCATTGAATGGTCGGATAGCGGTTTCGATGCCGACGGCAACCCAGTATGGCGCTCCCGCCTATCTCATGGTTATTCTCAGGCTAGCAACGGTGAGACTGGCCTGTACACAAACGTAGAAGCGTTTCCGGACCATGCGGTGAACCCTCAGACCCGTGAGGTGGACAGCGAAGGACGACCATTCGTTCGGCTGCATACGGTGAAGTTTGAAGAGCCCGTTGTCTTTAGCGGCAAAACATTTCCCTTTCAGGCGTCTGTATTGCAAGGTTCGAAATTAGATGAATGGAAGTATCGCCGTGGTATTTATCGCGCGCAGATACAGACCCCTAGCCGTCGCGGAGCCTGGTCTGCTTTTTGGGCGGTAGGGAGTGTGCTCAGTACGGGTGCTAGCCAGTGGCCGCCGGAGATCGACTTCTTCGAGAGCTTCAATGGAGCTTATGGCGCAGCCTACACACCGCGCTCGACAAGTTCTGCGCAACATATCGGTGTGCATGGCTCTAATGTGCGGGATATGGTAAATGGTCTGAAAAGTGAATTGGACCGTGTCCCCGGTTTCGAACTGGACATAGATCTGAATGCTGAGCCCCACGATTACGCCTGTATTATTGAAGATGACTGGATTACGCATTTCGTTGATGGCAAAGAGACCTTGCAGCATAGAAATATGCTTGATAGGGCTGATGGCAATACAGATTGGGCTTTCTACCCTATAATAAATGTGGCCGTGAAGATAGATGCTGGAAACCCCTATAACGAAGGAACTTCGGATCTACTATGGTATGGTCTACAGTATTATGCTCCCGGTTCCGGATGGTACGTACAGTAATTAGGAGCTATAATTGAATGCGACCCGACGGAAGTCGGAAATATCAAAATTGAACACAAATGAAGGAGGTGTAAATATGGAGACTTGAATAGATCCCCAATAATGGATTCCCTGTGAGGGCATAAGCCCAAAAAAAGCCGGAAGTGCGGCTAACACTTCCGGATGGCGCGGTAATTTATGCCGCAAACAGGCTAATCCAATGATCAATTGACAATATATAATTGGCAGTTGACAATGATAGATTTAACAGAATAATCATTTAACCTGTATAACAAATGTATGCAATTTGTATTGCAATAACGTGCGGAATTTGCAAAAATTGCAAAACGCACAGAACTTATAAACCCGCGACGTATTATCGCGACCTCATTAAGCTTTTGATTATGACTAAAATCATATTCGCTATCGTACTGATGACCACTGTCCGCGCCGGAGCTGAGGTGTATGCCCAGAAAGTGAGTATTACAGCTAAGCAAATTCCGTTGAAAACGGTTTTTGCTGAATTGCGCAAGCAGACAGGCTATCATTTTCTTTACCTGACCGATGATTTGAAGGACACTCGTCCAGTGAGCCTGAGTTTTAATCAAGCTCCGTTAGTTGAGATCTTGCAGTATTGTTTTACCGACCAGCCGCTTACCTACCAAATCCGTGGAAAAAGGGTGCTGGTATCGAGGAAGAAAACCTTGTCGTCGATTTCTGATGAAAACCAGCCGCAGGAGATGGTGTCGGGCCACGTCGTGGATGATCGAGGTAAGCCCCTGGTAGGCGTATCGGTGACCGTGAAGGGTACGTCCACCGCTGTCACGACAGATGAAAGGGGAGGGTACAGTGTTGCGGTTCCAAATCAGGGGTCTTTAGTTTTTACTATAGTGGGATATAAACCGCAGGAACACCGCGATTTCAACGGAATAAGTCGTCGTCTTGATGTGACGATGCAAGCCGTAGTGAGCGATCTGGAAGAAGTGGTTGTTGTGGGATATGGTACCATTCGCAAGTCCGACCTTACGGGATCCGTAGCACAAATCAAATCGGAAGATCTGCAGGCCGTACCAGTTTATAACATGGAGCAAGCGTTAAAAGGACGTGCCACGGGTGTGCAGGTGACACAGAATTCGGGGCAGCCGGGTGGGCGGATAGAAGTTCGTGTCCGGGGTGGAAATTCGATGATTGGCGACAACCAACCATTGTATGTTGTAGATGGATTCCCGCTAACCGGCGACTTGAATTTTCTCAATCCAGCGGATATCGAATCCATTGATATTTTGAAAGATGCTTCCGCCACGGCAATATATGGGGCTCGCGGAGCCAATGGTGTAGTGATCATCACTTCAAAAAAAGGAAAAAAAGGAACGCCCAGCCGTGTAGAGCTGAACAGCTTCTATGGTTTACAGGAGGCGACAAAAAAATATGATTTGTTGAACGCCCGCGACTATGCCATCATCGCCAATGAATGGTTGAGAAATGGAGGGCAGGATCCGTATTTCGATCTTGATGAAGTGCAGGATCCGGGCACCGATTGGCAGGATGCCGTGTTGCGCACGGCGCATATCCAAGACCATACCCTTACTTTTTCGGGCGCATCGGAAAAGACGCAATACTCGCTATCTGGAAACTATTATGATCAAGAAGGTATTTTGATCAATACCGGAGTGAAACGAGGTTCGGTACGGTTAAATCTTGGACACGACGTGAAAGACTGGTTGCGGTTGAATGTGAATCTAAACCTTTCACGGAGACAGCAGCTGGCCATTCCGGTAAACAATGGCTTTAGGGGCGGTGGCTCTATATTATCTGCGGCTGCATCGGCACCGCCTACACTATCTATATATGACGAAGATGGGCTTCCCGCCCAAATCGAGCGGGCTTATAGCTTTGGCTCTTCGGATATGCAAAACCCCATGATTTTCGCGCAGGACCAGACAAAGTCACTCGGTAATACCGGTCTCGGCAATGCCAGCCTGGATGTAAAACTTAGCGAAAATCTAACGTTCAGAACGATGGTTGGTTTGGAATACGCCTATACGTTGGAGGATCAGTTCCGTCCCATTATCTTTGAGGTAGATCGGGGTTATGCCCGTCAGCAAACCTATTACCGGAGTTCTTTTTTGAATGAAAATACACTGACGTATTCCAAAAACTTTAATGATATACACCGGCTGACGCTATTGGGTGGATTTACCTATCAAACGGACCGAAATCGCGATTTCCGGATCGATGGAAGTGGACTGCCTGGCAATACCACCCGCAATTTTGACCTTTCGGCCATGGAAACAGTCAATCCGCCAACTTCGGGCATATCGGAATGGGCTTTGGCCTCCTATTTGGGAAGGGTCAACTATA
Organism: Sphingobacterium alkalisoli; assembly: GCF_005049105.1. Lineage (GTDB taxonomy): Bacteria > Bacteroidota > Bacteroidia > Sphingobacteriales > Sphingobacteriaceae > Sphingobacterium > Sphingobacterium alkalisoli. Next base: position 81,761 of record NZ_SUKA01000008.1, on the reverse strand, counting down.
CATTGGCAGACAAGTACCTGTTTACGGCAAGTATTCGGGCCGATGGTTCCTCCCGCTTTGGAGCGAACAATAGATGGGCGATGTTCCCCTCTGGTGCCTTCGCCTGGCGACTGTTCGAAGAACCCTTTATGCGGGACATCGGCTTCGTCAATGACTTAAAAGTCCGCGCAAGCTATGGCGTAACGGGTAACACTGCGCTGAGTCCATACCAGTCGCTCGACCGGATGGGGATTGCGCGTACCATCTATGGTAATAATGAAGTAGTGATCGGGTACAGCCCATCGGGAATTTCAAATCGGGATTTAAAATGGGAAACCACCCAGCAGACCGATATCGGATTCGACCTCACGATTTGGGACAACCGCTTGAATGTAACTGCGGATTATTATTGGAAACACACGACCGATCTGCTCGCATCTGTACCGTTGCCGCCATCCGTAGGTTTCGGTTCCATATTCCAGAACATTGGCGAGATCAGCAACCAAGGAATGGAAGTTGGTGTAAATGTTAACGTCTTAACAGGGGAGTGGAAATGGAATCTCGCGGCGATGGCGTCATCCAACCGAAACGAAGTGGTTTCATTGGCGGGAGGTAGCGACATCTACAGCGCTGGGTTAGCCGCTGTGTGGTCAAGTACGAACATTGCACGTGAAGGTGAGCCACTGGGCAGTCTTTTTGGTTACCTCGAAGACGGATTGAACGAGAACGGATATATCAAGTATAAGGACGTTAACGGGGATGGAGCGGTGAATGCGCAAGATCGCGTTATTCTAGGTAATCCCACGCCAGATTTGATCTATAGTTTGAATTCCACCGTGTCTTACAAAGGAGTGAATCTCACTGTTTTTCTGGAAGGTGTGCAGGGTAATCAAGTATTCAACGCGACAAACGGTACACATTTGAATTCCTTTCAACGCGGAAGTAACCAATTTCAGGACTTAATGGGCAACTATTGGACGGAGGAGGATCCAGATCCGAATGCCAAGTATCCAAGAATCAGTTCGGCTTCCAATTTTGATATTTCCGACCGGTTTATCGAAGACGGCCGTTACCTCCGCTTGAAATCGGTCAATCTCGGATATGATCTTCCGGTGGCCAATTGGGGCATGGTGTGGTGCAATGCGTTGCGGATCTACGTATCGGGCACTAACCTACTTACCTTCACAAAGTACACTGGCTTGGATCCCGAGGTCAATACGCGAGGTGAGGACTCGCGAAATACGAGAGATAGAAATATAGGTAATCTGCTGCGAATGGGACACGATCAAAGCAGCTATCCAAACGCCAAAAACTATGTGTTGGGATTTAGGTTAACATTCTAATTGAAAAAAAATGAAACCGTCATGATTTGCAAAAATCACACAGTGACAGAATTAAACCGAGCTTGCGAGCTCTTGAACACCTGTGTAGCAAATAGCTATGAAAAATCATGACAGCTTCATCACCACTAAATAAAAATTAAAATAGATGAAAAAGATAGGTTTATTAGTGATTGTGGGGATCGGTGTATGGTTGACTGCTTGCCAAGATATGTTGGAAGAGGTGCCGATGGATTTCGTATCGAGAAACAACTATTACCGCAATGAAGCAGATGCGCAAGGTGCATTGAATGGTGCATATAGTACCGTGGGTAAAGAGTTTTATGGCATCGATAATTTCATCTTATCCGAACTCCATAGCGACCTGCTACTGGGCCGAGGATCACAAGCACCCATTTCAAATATGGATCAATTGCTGGACCAGCAGAATATAGGGCGTACAGCAAACCATTGGTTCAGGTTGTACCAAAGCATTAATCGTGCTAACGCCGTTTTAGCTAATGTGCCCTCGATTACCGACATCAGCGAGAGTGCACGTGCTCGGATTTTGGCAGAGGCTCACTTTCTTCGCGCGCTTGCTTACTTTGAGTTGGTGCGGGGTTGGGGTGCTGTTCCGATCAAAACCTCAGAGAGTACGGATTTATCAGATTTGGAATCACCACGTCGACCGGAAAATGAAGTTTACGATCTGATCATTGCCGACGCTGAGGTTGCAGAATTAGATCTCCTCCCAACCGTTGGTCAGGAGACCGGCCAAGCTTCGCAGTCGGCGGCAAAGATGTTGTTGGCACACGTATACCTGACTATTGGTGACTGGGAAGCTGCGGCAGCCAAAGCTGAAGAGGTAATTACAACGGGGCAGTATACGCTGGTGTCTGTACAGGAGCCGGATGATTTCTACGATATTTTTGCATCGAATACGAGTTCGGAGGACATTATGTCTGTGCATCATTCAGACATATCGCAATCGGAAATCACCAACTTCCTACACATGGGAAATAACCTGCCTTATAACTACAGCAGCACGGGATATTTTGCTTGGTTACCCAATACGAACTCCATGATCGGCGAGGAATGGGATGACAACGACTTACGTAAACCCTTCAACTTGTATACAGAAATCCAAAATGCAGCTGGCGAATGGGTATCCCTTCCTGCAACCACTCCGGTGCTATTTAAAAAATTTGTCACGGATAACAGTGGGCTCCGGACGTACAGCGTGCCGATTTATCGCTATGCCGAAGCCTTACTGTTCTATGCTGAAGCTACCTGCCGTGCCGAGAGCGGCCCTTCCACATTGGCATTGGAACGGTTGAATATGATCAAACGAAGGGCTTATGGTTATAATCCAAGCGTGGCTTCGTCAGTGGACTATCCGGCAGGAATGGGAGAGGAAGCCTTCATCGATGCAGTCATGCGGGAGCGGGCGTATGAATTCTTGATCGAGCGGCGCCGTTGGTGGGATTTGAAACGTACAGCAAAAGCCAAAGAGGCGTTTGCTGCAATCGGCAAAACGTTAATTGACGAGCGGCTACTATACCCCATTCCGGAAAATGAAATCAACAATAATCCGGCGATCGGTCAAGAAAATCAAAACCCTGGCTATTAAATATTTCACATATAACTAGTTAATTTTAATTCACAATTGATAGATGATCATGAAATTAAAAATATTCTTTGCCACTATGTCTTTTTTTTGTTGGGCATATGGCGTTCAATCCCAAACAAAGCAATACGACCTCTGTATCTACGGTGGTACCTCTGCCGGTGTAGTGGCTGCTTATACAGCTGCCAAGGCAGGCAAGTCCGTGGTTCTTATTGAACCCGGTCAACGACTCGGGGGGTTGAGCTCGGGCGGGCTTGGCCAAACTGACATCGGCAACAAATATGTAGTAAGCGGTTTGGCGTTGGATTTTTACCGGAAAATCGGAAAACACTATAACGCGTTTGAACAGTGGATTTTTGAACCGAAAGTGGCGGAAGCGATTTTTAACCAATACATGGAAGATTGTGATGCCGAGGTGAAATTTGGACAATTGCTGCAGGATGTGGAGAAGGTGGGCACTAACATTACACAAGTCCATTTCCAATCGACCGAAAACCTAGACAAACACTCACTGACAGTAAAAGCAAAAGTTTATATGGATTGCACGTATGAGGGAGACCTATTTGCCGCAGCGGGTGTATCGTATCACGTAGGTCGGGAAGCTAATAGTGTGTATGGCGAAACACTAAATGGGGTTCAATTAATGGATGGGCACCAGTTTCCGAATGGGATAGACCCGTATGTGAAGCGTGGTGACTCCAGCAGCGGACTACTATGGGGAATCCGTGATGGCGAGCGGCTTCCCGACGGTACAGGCGATAAAAAAGTGCAAGCCTACAACTACCGTATCACGCTCACTAACGTGCCAGAAAACCGTATGCCAATTACTGAACCGGATAACTACGATCCTTCCCGGTATGAGCTGTTGAAGAGACAGAAGGAAATCCAACCGTGGAAGGGATTAAATGATGTCTTTATTTGGAGCCATATGCCGAATGGCAAAACCGATATCAATAACCGCAATGGCTTTTCGACCGATATGATTGGTATGAATTGGGAATACCCCGAAGCGAATTACACACGCAGACAGGAAATCATCAAAGCCCATGAAGATTATACCAAAGGATTGCTGTATTTTGTGGGTAACGATCTGTCGGTTCCAGAGTTTATCCGCAAAGAAATGCAAAAATGGGGTTATCCCAAAGATGAATATGTAAACGATGAACACTGGAGTCCGCAGCTCTATATCCGTGAAGCTCGGCGGATGGTTGGTGAACTAGTGATGACTCAGCACCATTGCCAAGGCAACGAGGTGGTAAATGATGAAGTGGGCTATGCCGCCTATACGATGGATTCACACAACTGTGATCGGTTGGTAGTCAATGGTATGGTGAAGAACGAAGGCAACGTGGAAGTTGGCGGTTTTCCTCCATTTCCGATTTCCTACCGTGCAATCGTGCCCAAGCGTAATGAGGTTACGAATCTATTGGTGCCCGTTTGCCTGTCTGCTAGCCATATTGCTTTTGGTTCCATACGGATGGAGCCGGTATTCATGGTATTGGGGCAGTCTGCCGCAGTGGCAGCTTGTTTAGCAATCGATCAGGGCACCGATGTGCAATCGGTGAGTGTCTCGGAGATAAAAGCGTTATTGGCTGCCAATCCTAAAGCGGACCAGCGGCAGTCAGATATACTCATCATCAGTTCCGATTTGGATGCTGTGCAGTTTACCGGAGATTGGAACCAGGGTAGCAACGATGGCTACGGACGCAGCTATGTAGAGGCGAATAGCAACGACGGACAAAGTACGGCTAAATTTACTGCAGCTTCTTTGGCTGCCGGCAAGTATGATGTGTATACCTATTTTCCGAAATCCGCTAAAAGTTCCAAACTGTTTACTTATACCATTTATGACGGCAAGACTTCCGACGAAAAGCAACTGGATCTGTCGCATGTGGAAATAAAAGGACAAACATCCAGCACGTGGGTGCTTTTGGGAAGTTCTGTAGTTATCCATGATGACGAATCCGCTTTTGTAGAAATCAGTACGAAAGGTGCAGACGGAATGGTCGCCGCAAACGCAGTGCTTTTCGTACCTTCCGATGACCAAAGGTAGTCCGTGTTTTTTGCACAGATTCCTTTTCGTTAATAGTTCGTTCGACGCGCTAGAATTTTAGTGCGTGCATTGTTCTTTGCATCTATTCTGGATGCTACCGCCCATATTGCCGCGGGGAGCCAACCTATTAACGTGCATTGTAAAACGAGACATACAAAGCCCGTTAAAATTTTCCCCCTTAAAAAGAAAGATAACCAGGGAAGAAGGACGGCAATTAATATCATATTGCAATTAAATTGAGCGCTTTTGAAATAGGAGCCCTGTTATGTACTGATAGCAGGGCTCTATGTAATTAATTTACGTCGATAGTTTGGCTTTCTGGGACAGCTACCTCATCGTTTGTATGGTCTTTGTTATTTCGTTCGACCGTAATTTTACATTCTGTTAGTAGTGCGGCTAATGTACCAACGGCTGCAAAAATAGGAGCTAATAATATACCAATCACACCTAAGGTTACCGGAAAGCTCATGATTTCTTTTCCTGATTTATCCGCAATGCTAATTTTTGTTACATTGCCTTCAGCAATTAATTCCTGAATCTTCTTTAGTAGATTCTCTCCTTTTATTGAAAATGTTTCTTTTATTGACATAACATTATATTTTAAGTTGTTTTTATTCTGATATGTGGGGTGCCGTCGCTTTATTTTCTCTCTCGAAGGAAATGGTGAGATTAGTCACTATACTAATGATGATAGCGACAACGATAAGAACGGGAAGTACAATCGCCAAAACCAATGCAAAAATTAACGGAAGATTAAAGTATTCTTTACCCGCTTTAGAAGTTACTTTTAATCGGGTTGATTGTACTGAATCAAATGTGTTTTCAAACGCTTTTGTGATGTTTTCACCGTTTAAGGTAAATGTTGTTTTTGATTTCATGCTATATATCTTTTAATATTCGATATTATTTTTTATTTATACACTTCAAATATATATTATCGGGGAGGGAAGGGAAATGGGGATTAGGCAGATAGACTGCTGTACTCGGTAAAACCCATGGTTTTTTCGGTGAATTTGCTGGGTTTCTGCTTTACAAGAATTGTAATGAAAAGAGCCTTCCTGAAATCGATTTCAGAAAGGCTCTTTTCTGTTGTCTTATAGAGACTTACCCAAGACTAGTCAAGCTTTCTGTTAATATTTTAATTTTAGCTTCGGCATCCGCTTTTTTATTTTGTTCATTTTCTACGATTTCGGGTTTCGCATTTGCTATAAAGCGTTCATTAGATAATTTCTTATCTACAGATAGCAAGAAACCCTGTAAATATTCAATTTCTTTGCGAATACGCTCTCGCTCAGCATCGACATCAATATTATTGGCTAAGGCAATATAGCATTCATCTCTTCCTGCTAAGAAACTGACCGCGCCGGCTACTTTATCTTTCACAAAAGTCAATTCTTCAATGTTTGCTAATTTGATAATACTATCTTGATATTTTGAATAATCGATATCGGTCGCGTTAATGGCCAACGGTAAAGCAATCTTCGGCGAAATGCCTTTAGAGTTTCGTACATTGCGTACCTCTGAGATGATCTGTTGAACGGAAGCAAATTCCCTAATGATATTTTCGTCAAAGCCTGCTATCTCGGGATACGGAGCCACAATGATACAATCTTTTACATCGCGTTGGCCGAACAATTCATCGTGCCATAATTCTTCCGTCAAGAAAGGCATAAACGGATGCGCTAATGAAAGGATTTTTTGAAAGAAATTTTTTACCGTTTCTAAGGTTTCCTGTTCAATAGGCATTTGGTAAGCGGGTTTTATCAATTCCAGATACCAAGCACAGAAATCGTCCCAAATCAATTTGTAAGTGGCCATTAAAGCGTCTGATAGGCGGTAATGTTTGAAATGTTCGTCTATTTCTGCTACAGCTTGATTAAATCGGCTTTCAAACCATTGAGCGGAAGTCTTTTGTGCCACAGTAGCCGGTGAGTCTGTAGTTTCCCAGCCCTTTACCAGACGGAATGCATTCCATATTTTATTGGCAAAGTTACGTCCTTGTTCGCAATAGGAGACATCAAACATTAAATCGTTTCCGGCAGGTGAGGATAATAACATGCCTACGCGGACCCCATCGGTACCATATTGCTCCATTAACTCGATTGGATCGGGCGAATTTCCTAAAGACTTAGACATCTTGCGACCTAATTTGTCGCGGACAATCCCCGTTAAGTATACATTCTGGAAAGGTGCTTTTTCTGTATAGTTGTGTCCCATTATAATCATGCGGGCCACCCAGAAAAATAAGATCTCCGGCGCAGTTACTAAATCGTTGGTCGGGTAGTAATAGTTGAAATCTTCGTTTTCTGGGTTGCGTACGCCATCAAAAACAGACATAGGCCATAGTCCAGAGGAGAACCAGGTGTCTAATACATCTTCTTCCTGGCGTACGCTATCTGCCGTTTTCCCTTGGTTTTTGAGTTCCTGAATAGCTTCTTCCTTAGTTTTGGCAATAACCCATTCATTCTTCTCGTTATACCATGCTGGGATCCGTTGCCCCCACCACAACTGTCGTGAGATACACCAGTCTTTCACGTTTTCCATCCAATGCTTGTAAGAGGCCGTGAATTTGTCTGGAATCAAACGGACTTCACCACTTAGCACGTAATCTAAGGCAGGCTGAGCTAATTTGTCCATTTTACACCACCATTGCATAGACAATTTAGGTTCGATAGCGGCATCTGTACGCTCGGAAAAGCCGACTTGAGATTTATACTCTTCAATTTTTTCGATTTGACCAACCTCTTCCAGTTGCTTTGCAATTTTTTTTCGGGCGATGAAACGATCTTCTCCTACCAAAATAATTGCTTTTTCGTTTAAGGTACCATCATCATTTAAGATATCGATAACTTCTAAATTATGCTTTTGTCCCAGTTCGTAGTCATTTAAATCGTGTGCCGGTGTCACTTTCAGACAGCCGGTACCAAACTCCATTTCTACATAGGTATCTTCGATAATAGGGATTTCACGGTTTACTAGGGGTATGATTGCAGTTTTACCTTTTAAGTGTAGATAACGTTTGTCATTTGGATTGATACAAATAGCTGCATCTGCCATAATCGTTTCCGGACGAGTCGTAGCAATGATTAGATACTCGTTACTATCTTTAATTTTATAACGAATATAATATAATTTTTGCTGTACTTCTTTCCGGATTACCTCTTCGTCAGACAATGCTGTTTTTCCTTGCGGATCCCAGTTTACCATGCGCACACCACGATAGATATAGCCGGCTTTATAAAATTTGATAAATGTATCGGTTACCGATTCGGAAAGATCTGCATCCATTGTGAATTTGGTGCGTTCCCAATCACAGGAAGCGCCCAGTTTTTCCAACTGTTTTAAGATAATACCACCGTATTTCTCTTTCCACTCCCAAGCGTGTTTCAGAAAATCTTCCCGGGTAAGGGTTTTCTTGTCAATCCCCTGTTCTTTGAGCATAGCAACTACTTTCGCTTCCGTCGCGATTGAGGCATGGTCTGTTCCTGGAATCCAGCATGCATTTTTTCCTTGCATACGGGCCCTACGGATCAATACATCTTGAATGGTGTTGTTTAACATGTGTCCCATATGTAATACCCCAGTTACGTTTGGTGGAGGCATTACGATGGTATAGGGTTCACGCGCGTCAGGAGTAGAACGGAAAAACCCGTTTTCCATCCAATATTGATACCATTTATCTTCTGCTTCTTTCGGATTGTAAGTTTTTGCTATACTCATTTTTTGCTTTAGTAAAAAGGAATTAGTAAATAGGAACGCAAATTTAAGGAAATAAATGATATAAATATCAACAAACACTTGTGAACAAAATGCGAGTTGTCTAAGTTTGTGAAACCAAAATATCAAGAATGCATTCTAACCCATTACGCTTTAAGCAATTGTTATTTGATCTGCGATTTGTACTGTTGGCTTTACTCCTAGTAGAGATTGTCTGCGGATTCGTCAGTCTGAAATATGATCAAACGGAACAATTCCGGTTCGTGAATGCCATTCATCACGAATGGGCAGATTGGTTTTTCAGGTTGTTCACCAATGTTGGAGATGGCTTATTTGTGGTGGCGGTAGGTTTGCTGCTTATTTTTACGCGTTATAAGTATGCTATCCTGACTATCGTATCTTTTTTACTTTCAGGGTTAGTTGCACAGATTATTAAGAAATCAGTAAAAATGCCTCGTCCGGGATCGGTATTTAAAGATGATCCAACATGGTATACATTACCCGATTATCATATTCATGGAAATTACAGTTTCCCCTCGGGACATACGACTAGCGTTTTTGCACTAATGATGGTATTGTATTATGTTTTCCCTTCCCAGCGTAGCAATCCTTTGTTCTTTATTTTGGCTTGTCTGGCGGGTTATTCACGTGTCTACCTATCGCAGCATTGGACAGGAGATGTATATATAGGAGCGATTATAGGTTCAGTCGTTACTTTTTTGATTATTTATTTATTCCAGCATATGAAGTGGTACCACAGCAAGTGGGCCAATAGTAAATTTCGGTTGTAAATTTTAGATTAAATTTAAGTTAATTACCTTTGCCTACATTCTGATGATAGGTAACGTGAAACAACAATACAAATCGGTATACTTCTTACTTTTATATTTCGTTTTCTGGCTTTTTATAGCTTGGATAGATCGGTTATTGTTTTTGTTGTTTGCTGCTCCGGTAAATACCGGATTCACTTTTCAGGAGATTCTGCGTGTATATTCGGCCGGTTTTAAGCTCGATTTATCGATGACGGCCTATATTTGTGTACTGCCTTTTATCGGTTATTTCCTTTGGTCATTATTTCCGAACTGGTCTTTTTCAACGAAATGGATCCGGATATATACTTATTCGATCTTAATTATTCTGGGTTTTTTATCGTGTATCAGTGTTAATCTGTATACGGAATGGACAGATAAGATTTCCCGACGAGCTATCGAGACATTTTTTGAAACGCCACAGGAAGCTTTTTTATCTGCTTCATCTACAAATTTATGGATCCCCCTTCTCGTTTTTGTAGTGGTTACCATAGTTGGAAGTACGGTTTTTAGTCTGTTATTTAGACTAGCCTTCGTTAAATTTAAAACGCATTTTACACTTCATATACTGGGCTTCTTTGTAGGGTTGATCTTTTTATTTACCTGTATTCGTGGGGGCTATAGTACGTCTCCATTGAATGAAAGTATGGCTTATTATTCATCCAATCAATTTTATAATCATGCCGCTGTAAATACACATTGGTCTTTTGTCAATGATCTGGTAAACAGCGCAAGTAGTGGTAATCCATACCAATATTTTAAAGATAGTAGCGATATTGATCTAATACTCACTCCTGTTTTTCCTGAAAAGAGAGATCCATCTGTTTCCATATTAAATACGGAACGGCCCAATGTGGTGTTGATTTTATTAGAGAGTTTTACAGCGGATCTGATCGAAAACTTGGGTGGTGAGAAAGAGGTGACCCCCTATTTAGATCAAATTTCGAGAGAAGGATTATCCTTTACACAATTCTATGCCGCGGCAGATCGATCAGATAAGGGTATTATCGGCGTCTTTTCAAGTTTTCCGGCACAAGGCAAGGAAAGCATTATTAAATCCATCAAAAAGCACGAGAAACTTGCCGGTATAGGACAGGAGATCCATAATGCGGGCTATCATACTTCATTTTATTACGGAGGACAAAGTGAATTCTATAATTTCAAATCCTATATGATGTCTCATGGGATTAATCGTGTTGTTGATATGGCTGATTTTCCGTCTTCATATAATGAGTCATCGTGGGGCGTATATGATCATCATGTATTTGAAAGGATACTTGCAGACCTGAATCATGAAAAAACACCCTTCTTTTCAACCGTTTTTACCATTTCAAATCACGAACCTTTTGATCTGAAAACAACCTACAAATTTGGTAATAATGTTACGGCTAACAAGTTTAAGAGTACGGCGTTTTACACGGATTCGGTTCTAAATGATTTTTTTGAAAAGGCAAAAAAAGAAAGCTGGTATAAGAATACGCTTTTTATACTCACTGCAGACCATGGACACCGATTGCCGTATGACCGTGAAATCACCGATCCTAAGCGCTTCCATATTCCTTTAATTTTTTTTGGCGATGTATTAAAAGCTCAATTTAAAGGGCAAAAAATAAACAAAATAATGGGACAGGTAGATTTAGCCTCTTCTATCTTGAATCAATTACATATACCTTCGGATCGGTATAGCTGGAGCAGGGATGTTTTCGATACGTATTTTACGCCCTATGCATTTTTTAATACCAAGCATTCTGTAGGGATAATTTCCGAAAATGGCACGCTTGTATTTGATCCTCAATCGCAACAGGTGATCTCTTCTTCTGGACATGAAAAAAGCCTTCTAAATATATTGAAGGCCTATAATCAAAAGGTATATGCAGAGTATCTCGACTATTAAATTATACTCCTGCTTGGATTTCTCTTTTATTTAGTGGATTAACAAAAATGGTGAATATAGTGAATGCGAATATAAATTCCCATAACTCCCATTTACGTGAATGGTCTAGTAGCATAACCAATACAGTAGCAACTAAGAAGAGGATGCTTTGAAAATTTGTAGAGACAGGTATGCCAAACCGGTTAACAAGTCCGCTAATTTTATTGCTCTTCCTGTAAAGTATTGGAAGTATGGTAAAATAGATTCCAAAGATTACTGAAAAAGCATAAGAAAATATTATTTTATTGATTTTTGTTCCGCCAACGACCATGTTATGGAGATTTGTTTCTCCTTGTGCGTTGTTTTGTTTGAAAAAATCGGAAGATTCTACACTAAAAATACGTTGGCCCCAGGAAATTTCTTCCCCTGCTCCAAAGATCAAACCCGCAATCATGATAGCAAGTCCTATTTTCCAGTTTAATTTATGATTGGATTGGAATTTAGCAAAAACAAGAATGAGGAAAACCGCTGTTAGAAATAGAAATAAAGAGGTTAAATTTTCGAAAACCCCGTCTTCTTCTACCAGTTGTGAAAATACCGGTAAATCACTGAAGTAGTAATAATATGAAATTAAAATACTTCCCAACGTAACGATGGCAGGGAATAGAATTTGATTTTTTTTCGCTTGCATAAACAAAGGTAATTATTTCTTTCAATTAAAAAGATGTCCTATCGTATAGCGTAAAATAAACTGTTGTTGACTATCCACTACGCCTTCAGAAAAATGAAACCCTGCTATAAATCGTCCTTCCAGATTTTTGTACCGAAGCGGAATCCAGCCAATATCTAGACGGTCATATTGTTTGGATGTATAGAAGACATCTCCATAGGGAATGGCTAATGATTCGCCGGTATAGAAGGTGTTCCGAATAAAGAATTTGTAGTGTTCCAGGTAGATTTCACTCAACAATCCCTTTGGAAACTGCCACTCGTATACATTACGAAGACGATCATAGTTGATAATACCTCCAATATTTATGTTGATGGAGTCTAACCACCCTCGTTCACTTAAATCGGCTCCGATATGTAACGATGCTGCTCCATTGTCCCGTATATGATCATTGGGGTCTGGCACATCGACCATAGGCCCTGCATTGTGCCATAAAGTAGCAAAATTTTTGATGTAAAATGTCTTGTTTAAATTAACATTTCCCGATATACCAACCATGAATTGTTCGCGATCTGTTCTCGTTTGACGACTGTTCCAATCTATCCAAATCTGTTGATGAAAATATTCGTTTTTATATTTGAGCAGCATACCTTCAATGTTGGGCTGATAATACCCAATAGTATCGCTCAAAATAGCTTTGGGATATTCGTCGAGGTATTCATGTCGGGGAAACATCCCGATCTTGAAGTCGAATCCATTATTATCGTAATTGTAATAGGCGACTGGACGGACAGGGTTCGTAATATTCTTGGTTCCGAATTCATGTAAATAACTAACCCCTAGGCGTATGCGATGGGTGCTGTCCACAAACAGACCAATCTCGGGTGTGACTCTGGTTCCAAAAATGGTTTGCGGATACCTGTCTGAGTTAGAATATTCGCGATTGTCCGCAAAACCATGGAAATCAACTTGTCCTTCTATTTGCTGTGCATGGACAAGCTCATAGGCACACAAACATATTGCTAAAGCTAAAATTTTAATTTTCAGTAACATATATTGGATATTTTTTACTGTTGCGCGGACCAATAAAAGGGTCGGTTCGCAGGGAAAACATAATTAATCTTTTGCCCAATTCAGAAGGGGCAGTGATGGTTACCTGAATATGTTTTGTTTGCTTCGGTGCAATTTTTAAAACATGATAACCTTCGTCAAACTCGAAAAATTCTCCAGATTCATAGACATACTTCGTGTATCCATATTCGAAAAATAGAGGCCATTTACGTCCCGTATTATCGAAAGTGATTTCCTCTTCGTACGGGTTAGTGATCGAAAGCCTGATATGATATTTCTTGCCTTGTTGTATGGTATCAGGAAGATTGTCGCATGAAATTTCTACCTTTTGATATAAACGAACCGTGTCGATGTTGATGCCATACCAAGTGCCACGTAACTTGGATTCTATAGTATCTTGTTCTAGTGTTTCAAACGAATAGGGACGAACGAAATAGGTGTTTTTGTTGCGAAGACTGTCTTCTATCGGCCAATAATCGTACTGTGTTTTACGGTAGGTACGTGGATTATATGACAAGGCTGTCAAGGTATTGGTATAAAAATTATAGGATGAGGCATCCTGAAACCCATTGTCAAAAATAAGGTATCTGCCTTTGGCTTTTTCTTTTATTTGGCTTGCCAGATCAGCATGTCCCCAATAGACATTGACAGCCTTTATCTTTTGTAGGGCTGGAATAGGAACGACAAGGGCTAATCGAATAACCATAATAAGTGCAACAGTGATATATAATAATGTATAAAACCATTTGGGAATCTGATATCTTGCTAAAGCAATATAACCTACTATAAATAAAGGGATATAGGCCAATAAAACCCATTGTGCCTGTACGCGACTTTTGAATGACGAAAGGAAAAAGAAAACTAAAAATCCCCAAAAAACAAATTTTAAGATACGCAAAAAGGTGTCTTCATTTTTTAAGCTAAAAAACCGATAATACAAATACCAACCGGATAATGGCCCCACCACAAGAATAAGGCTCAGTAGATAGTCCAATGTGAATGATATCTTATATTCCCGGGCGTTTCTTTCAAATACGTGGAATTGGATAGATGGGTAATCATTCTTTATTTGCCATAATATATGCGGCAGATATAGCGCCAATGATAATAGTACAATACACCAAAAGGAAGATCTTTTTAGTAGTTTCCAATCTGCAAGAATCGTGAAGAACAAAAGTAGAATTCCGTGATACTTGCTGTACAACATACCTGTAATGACTAGTGAGAGACATAGGACAGTCTTGATGTTGAAATGTTGTTCTTTCAGGTATCCCTTTAAAAAATAGAAATAAAGGATGGCGAAGAAAAGGAGTGGACTATCTGGGGAATTAATAAAGCCATATACGTGGAAAATGACGAAACTACAATAGAGACAGGCGAAAAGCCAAACATTCTCGGTATAGGGTTTTACAATCTGCCAAAGAAAATAAATAGCACATACATTGCTAAAGATGCTGATGATTCGTACCCCTAGCGCTGACTGCGTAAAAAAAGTTCCGACTTTTATAAAAACGGCTACCATCGGAGGATGGTCATAATAGCCCCAATCCAGAAATTTATTATATATCCAATAATAGGCTTCGTCTACATGGAGTTCCATAAATGTGCCCTGAATCAAGTTTATGAAAAGCCAGAAAAGTAAAAAATGCTGGATCTTGAAATTCTTTATGAATGAGGCCATTAAGATACGGACGTAAAAGTATAAAGATAATTAAAAGAAAAATTCCAAATAGATACTATACCTATAGCAGCCAATTTAGATACATAGAAATTCCATTTCAATTTTTCATGAAAGAAGTACAATATTGCATTATTGATCGCTAGCCCTATTAGCGCAATAAAGAAGAATTTAGAAAACTCTACAAATTTGGCCTGTGCATTTTCCGTATAGAAGGTCCAATATCTATTTAATAGGTAGTTACTTACGGTCGCAGTAATAAAACCAAAGGAATTTGCTACATATTTGTGGATTTTTGCCTTTTCCTTACATAGCCACGTAATAGAAAAATCAACAATTACACCGGATGCTCCAACTATGGAAAACATAAGAAATTTGATGATGAGTTGTTGATCTGCTTGCATAAAAATAAAAAAGCTACCTATATATAGGTAGCCTCAAAGATAATTATAAAATCTTAATTATACTTCTAATAATAATCTAGCGGGATCTTCCAGTAGTTGTTTTACACGTACTAAGAAGCTTACGGACTCGCGACCATCAATAACTCGATGATCATAAGACAAGGCGATATACATCATGGGGCGAATCACTACCTGACCATTTTCAGCCACCGGGCGTTGGATAATATTATGCATACCCAGTATTGCGGATTGAGGTGCATTGATTATAGGAGTAGACATCATTGATCCAAACACACCACCATTTGTAATCGTAAATGTTCCGCCTGTCATTTCTTCAATAGACAATTTATTGTCGCGTGCTTTTCCTGCCAATGCAGCAATCGCCTTTTCTATTTCATGTAATGACATAGACTCTGCATTACGGATTACAGGGACTACCAATCCTTTAGGGGCTGAAACTGCGATTGAAATATCCGCAAAATCAGAATATACCAATTCGTTTTCTTCGATACGCGCATTTACTGCCGGCCATTCTTTTAGGGCCGTAGTCACCGCTTTTGTAAAGAATGACATAAAACCAAGACCTACGCTATGTTTTTCTTTGAAAATATCTTTATACTTCGATCTTAGATCCATGATCGGCTGCATATTAACCTCGTTAAAGGTCGTTAACATGGCCGTTTCATTTTTAACGGATACCAAACGTTTTGCGATGGTTTTACGTAATGAGGTCATTTTCTCACGACGTTCGCTACGTGCACCAACTACGGCAGGAGCTGCTATTGCTGCACTTTCAGCAGGTTTAGATGCTGTTTTCGGAGATGCAGGAGCTGATTGTGCTTTCTCAGCATCTTCTTTTGTAATGCGACCATCTTTGCCTGTTCCCTTGATGGTAGATGCATCGATTCCTTTTTCCCTTAAGATTTTAGCAGCGGCAGGAGAAGCTGTTCCGGCGGCATAGGAGTCCGGGTTTTCAGAAGCGTCCTGTGCTGGAGCACTTGGTTCTTGTTTAGCAGAGGCTTCTGCAGCAGGTTTTTCACCACCGGCCGCTGGCGCCTCACCATCCTCAATCGTACATACCACTGCACCAATTTCTAACGTATCACCTTCTTGAGCAATGATTTTTAAGACACCCGCTTTTTCAGCAGGTAATTCAAATGTTGCTTTGTCTGATTCCAATTCGGCAATATTCTCGTCCATCTCGACGTAGTCGCCATCTTGCTTTAGCCATTGTGCTAATGTTACTTCGGTTATCGATTCACCAACCGTAGGTACTTTGATTTCTAAGCTCATATATTCTATTTCTTTAAAACCAACTTCTATATTAAATATAAGATGTTAGGATCTAATATACTGTTTATTCAAATGATTTATTAATTATCGCATCCTGTTGTGCTTGGTGTTTTTTCATATACCCGGTTGCAGTACTGCCGCTTTCGGTACGTGCAATGAAATCCGTAAACTCAACATTGGTTTTTCGCAGTTTTCGACAATAGTAAGGCCAAGCCCCCATGTTTTCGTTTTCTTCCTGTACCCAGATAAATTCTTTTGCTTTGCTATATTTTTCGCGGATAGCTTCTAATTCTTTAACAGGCGTGGGGAATAATTGTTCGACACGAATGATAGCTACATCTGTACGTTTTTCACTTTGTTGTTTTTCAAGTAAATCGTAATAGATTTTTCCAGAACAGAATAATACACGTTTCACTGAAGCCGCTTTTACATTGCGGTCATCAATTACCTCCTGAAAGGTAGTTTTTGTAAAATCCGCAACAGATGAAACTACTTTTGGATGGCGTAACAGACTTTTTGGCGTAAAGGCAATCAAAGGTTTACGAAAATCGCGTACCAATTGCCGTCTTAACAAATGGAAATAATTAGCTGGGGTGGTACAATTAGCTAATATCATGTTATCGTTGGCACATAGTTCTAAGAAACGCTCAATGCGTGCTGAGGAGTGCTCCGGCCCTTGACCTTCCATACCATGTGGAAGCATCATTATCAAGCCGTTTGAACGTTTCCATTTGGTTTCCGCACTACTCAAATATTGATCGACAATGATTTGAGCACCATTATAAAAATCTCCAAACTGAGCTTCCCAAATAGTTAAAGACTGTGGATTAGCAGACGCATATCCATATTCAAATCCTAGTACTGCATACTCTGAAAGTAAAGAGTTGTAAATATTAAACTTATCTCCGCCGTTTACTTGAGCTAGAGGTACATATTTCTCTTCTGAGTCCTCAAGAGTCAACACAGCATGACGGTGCGAAAATGTTCCACGTTGTACATCTTGTCCCGAGATACGTACGCGTTTCCCCTCGTTTAATAAGGTTGCATAGGCCATTAATTCTCCCATTGCCCAATCATATGAATCTTTTTCGATCATAGCTGCACGATCTTCGAACAGTTTAGAAATCTTACGGAAGAACTTTTTTTCTTTAGGAAGAGAGGTGATTTGTTTTGCTAAATCTAAGAATGTTTCAGTTGAAACTGTCGCTTCGACCTTTTTCCAAATGTCAGCTTTTTTAGCGGGGTAGAGTCCCTTCCAGGCACCACCAAACATCGGAACCTCTTCTTCAAGATTAATGACTTTCTTGGCGGCATCCAGTTGAGTCTGAAGATAAGCTTTGAATTCTTTTTCTACCTCTTTCGCATAAGTAGAGTCGATAGTACCTTCATCGATTAATTTTTTAGCATATACTTCCTTTGGATTTGCATGTTTCTCGATGGCTTTGTATAAAAGAGGCTGCGTAAACTTAGGCTCATCCGCTTCGTTGTGTCCATAGCGACGGTAGCACAGTAAATCGATGAAAACGTCAGTTTGGTATTTTTGACGGTACTCTACTGCAAGATTAATCGCATAAACGACAGCTTCTGGATCGTCCCCATTCACGTGGAAAACAGGTGAAGAAGTGATTTTTGCTACATCCGTGCAATATGTCCCTGAACGCGCATCTTTATAATTGGTCGTGAAACCAACTTGATTGTTAATGACGATGTGTATAGTGCCGCCTGTGCGGTAGCCTTCCAATTTAGACATTTGAGTCACTTCGTATACCACGCCTTGGCCAGAGATGGCGGCATCACCATGAATTAATATCGGAGCGATCTTTGAAGAGTCACCGTCATATTTCATGTCGATTTTGGAGCGAACCATACCTTCGACGATCGGATCCACAGTCTCTAAATGTGACGGATTTGGGGCTAGACTTAAATGAATTGTTTTGCCCGAATCTGTTTTGATATCAGAGGAATATCCAAGGTGATACTTTACATCCCCCCCGAATTGTAATTCAGGATCTTCTTCTGCATACATTTTGCCTTCAAATTCAGAGAAAATCGTCTTGTACGGTTTGCCCATAATATTAGCCAATACATTCAGACGACCCCGGTGAGCCATACCAATCATGAACTCTTGAATTCCAAGATTCGCTCCTTGTTCAATAACGGAATCAAGGGCCGCTATTAAACTTTCAGCTCCCTCTAAAGAAAATCTCTTCTGACCTAAAAATTTAGTACCTAAGAAACTTTCGAAAACAACTGCTCTATTTATTTTTTGTAGGATTCTGCTCTTTTGTTCTTTTGTATAATTTGGCCGGTTACGGTCGGCCTCCATTCTATCCTGCAACCATTTGATTTTTTCGGGGTTACGAATATATTTAAATTCGGCTCCGATCGAACGGCAATAGGTCTCCTCAATTAATTGACGAATGTCACGTAGTTTTGCGGGACCCAACCCGATTTCAACTCCTGCATGAAAAACGGTGTCCATATCGGCTTCGGAAAGGCCAAAAGTTTCCAATTCCTTGCCTGGATAGTATTTGCGCCGTTCGCGCACGGGGTTGGTGTCCGTGAATAAATGACCACGATCTCTGTATCCGTGAATCATATTTAATACATCAATTTCCTTTAGAGCATGTTCTGGAACATTTTCTGTATCCACCGAACTGCCCTCAGCTTTCTGACCAAAGTCAAAGCCTTCAAAGAACTTTTGCCAACCAAAGTCTACCGAGTTTGGATCAGCTTTGTATGTTTGATATAATCCGTCAATATAACTTGAATCGGCATTACTCAAATATGTCAATTTATCCATTTATTTGTTGTAATCTATAGAATTGCCAAAGTTATAAATAATAAAACAGTTTCGGCTAGTGAAACTGAATATTTTGTATGCCCGAAATGTCATTAAAAATCAATATTTCCCACTGAAAGTGAGGCCCTCAAGATCTGCTAAATGTTGTTATTTGCACAACTGTTTTTTTGCTTCAAAAAAAACGAAAATTGAGTATACAGGAATATAATTGTAAAACTGACAGCTATGTCGTTCACGTCATTTGTAATGCTAGATTCCGGGTAGATAAACGGAATCAAAGTTGAATGTATGTTTTTGGATTATTTACATAATTAGTATGACATTATTTCTTCTTATGTAACTGTATCCATATCTTTATAGAATAGATATGGGTTTAAAATGATACCAGTATTAAATGACTATTTTCTATTTGTCGATACAGAGACATCGGGTCTCCCCAAACATTGGGACCAACCCTATGCAGTGAAGGGAAACTGGCCATTTTCCATACAGATTGCCTGGATTATCTTTGATAAAATGGGCGTAGAAATAAAAAGGGAAAACCGGTACATCAATGAACCTGATTTTAGTATCGATCCGTCTGCATTAAAAATACATGGAATCACCCATCAGTTTCTGAAGGAGCATGGAGAGCGTAGGAAAAAGGTGATGAATAAACTCGCTTATGACATCAAAAAGTACAACCCTATGCTCGTTGGCCATTTCATAGAATTAGATTTTCATATGCTCAGTGCCGATTTTTATAGGTCAGGTATAAATTTTCCTTTATATCGCTATCCATTATTTTGTACTATGCTTATAAGTAAAAAATATGTCACAAATCCCCGGGCTCAATTTCTACGACTATCAGAATTGTATAGCTATCTTTTTGATCAATCAGTAACCAATATACACGATGCGATTGTGGATGTGGAAATTACTGCAGCTAGTTTTTTCGAATTAATGAAACGAGGAGATATAAACGAATACGTACTAAAAACAAATCAATCCCATTTTGCTCCACCAAAGCCAGGAGACAAAATAAAACAGAGATGGGGCGTACTATGGCTCTTTTTATTTCTACTTTTAATATTGGTTTTTATTATAGCATGACAAACAAGATCGAACTCTTAAAAAACACTGTTCCATTTAATACACTTCCAATTGAAGTGCTTGAAAGTGTTGCTGATGCGCTAAATGAAGTCGTTTTTAAAAAGGATACACTCGCATATCGACAGGAGGTAACGGAAATGACTGGGGTAGACCTTCTTATAGAAGGCGAATATGAAACATTTTTCTTTGACGCTACGGAAAATAAGCGGTCAATAGAGATTCATCATTCTCCTTATTGTTTTGGAGGAATATCGGTATTGCTAAATCGCACAAAAGCATTAAAGTCTGTTATAGCTAAAAAGGGTACTAAGATCTATACCTTGCCCCGCAAAGACTTTATTGATCTATGTAATGGATATGATGATTTTTTCCAATTCTATACCACTGATTTTGGGAAGCGCATGCTGGATGAGGAATTTGCTCACTTTTTTAAAAAACCTGCATCATTTGAGGAAAGTTATATCGCTTCCGAGCAATTTTATTCTAGGAAAATAGAAGGTATCGCTTATAAGGATATTGTTTATTGTGATATGGATACACCGATTTTTGTAGCGGCTCGACTAATGGCTGAAAATAAAGTGAGTTGTCTGTTTGTAAATGGTGAGAACAATCAAATAGTAGGATATGTCACAGATATGACACTGCGGGATAATGTAGTAGCTCGGTGTTTGGATGCTCAAAATAAAATTTCCGATATAATGGATAACCCCATTGTGTCTATAGCGCACACTTCTTATTTGTACGATGCAGTACTGATGATGTTCAGGACAAAAACAAAATATCTTTTGATAGAGCAAGATGGAAAGTATGTCGGTTTTCTAAGTCGTAACAGATTGCTGAGTGAGCATGCGCAGTCGCCGTTGGTTTTTATTCAATCAGTGAAATCTGCTCTCACAATACAAGAACTAACAGAAAAATGGAAACGCGTACCGCATATTGTCACACAACTTTTGGGTAGGGGAGTACATGCTGAAATAGTCAATCAGGTTATTACAACTATTGCAGATTCCATAGCAATTAAAGTCATAGACAAAGTAATTGCAGAGATGGGAGAGCCACCTGCAAAATTTGTTTTTATGGTAACAGGAAGCGAAGGAAGAAAAGAGCAGACATTAAAAACCGATCAAGATAATGCTATTATTTATGAGGATAAGGCAAATGAACAACGTGAATTGGTTAGGACCTATTTTTTGGAATTCGCTAAGCGGGTTTCAGACCAATTGAATGACATCGGTTTTGTTTATTGCAAAGGCGGATATATGGCCAGCAATCCACAATGGACACATTCTCTCTCGCATTGGCAGCGAAATTATAAACAATGGATAGAAGAATCTGTTCCAGAAAATGCTATTAAATTTTCTACTTTTTTTGATTGCCGCTTTTTGTATGGAGATAAAACTATAATAAAACAGTTGAAGGATTTTTTAGATACCGAGCTGAGAAAGCCTATGGGGAGATTTTTTGCTCACATCGGAAAAAATGCGCTACAGTACGAACCACCATTGACGTTTTTCAATAGTATTAGAACGCAAATGATTGGTAAATCAGAAGTGTTTAATATAAAAAATGCAATGACTCCCATTGTAGATTTAGTGCGTGTGTACGCCTTACAAAATCGGGTTTTCGAAGAAAACACCGGAGAACGTATTAAGATTTTGACGCAAATGGACGTATTCACACAGCAACAGTCTCATGAGCTCATGCAGTCTTATTATTATCTCATGAGTTTACGCCTAAAAAGTCAAGCTAACCAAATTATTATAGATAAAATGGCGCCAGATAATTACATTCCTATCGAGAGCTTGACAAAAATTGAGAGAGTAACATTAAAGGAAATCTTTAAGACCATTCAAAATTTTCAGCTGGGAATTAAAATGAGATTTACCGGGAATGTATTGGGGTGAAAATTAAATACTGGTCTTTTCTTTTTCCCATTCTTTCATCGACTTGTTGTCTTTTTCACTTGTTCCTTCTCCGGCGATATGTGCCCAGAATCCATAGTTTGTTGCGGGAGCGTAATCGATAAGTTTTTCTTCAAACCAGGCAGCACCTTCCAGCCAAGGCTGTTGGTATTCATAGGTGAAAAATAAAGCTAGAATTTCTCTTTGAACATAAGATATAATACCTGTATTGTTCAACTCTTGCATATAAACATTGATCGTTGGATATTCGGTATTGCCTGTTCTCCATTTTTCTATTTTTATAGCGTCTGGATTTAAACTAGATTGACTTAAAAAATATTTGTTAGGGTATTTTTTAAGCATAAACCGGTAATAATCCCGCCACAACAGACGCTCGATTATCTTAACTACTTGTTTTTTGTTGGAAGGAGTGATTTGCTTACTAATATAGTGGTAAGTATATACTGGAGATAACGATCCGATAGCAAGAAATGGTGAAAGCTTAATATAAAGATCTTCATTCACCAGGGGTTGACTGAAGATGGCGTTTAATTGTTCAATCGCTGCTTTTTCTCCGTACGTGTAGGAGACGGTTTCCTCATGTCGGGGAAGTTCGGTTTTTTCTAGATGAGGAGGAATGGTAATCGAGCCGATGTCTGCCAAAGGACTTCTAACACTGCTTTCACGTTCTATTTTTTTCTTGAATACGTTAAAACTATTTGGAATATCCTTTATCGGAAAAGGAAGATCTTCTTTGTGATATAAGGTATGTCCTATAAAATGCTTTAGATTCCGCTGTATTTTCCACAGCTCTTCTTCGACTTTTTCCGAAATAGAAGTCTCGGTTCGCGCAACTTCACGATGATGGTATACCTCATCAACATCATATTTCTGTACAAGATGAGGGATAATTTCTTCAGGTAAACCCTCGAAAGTCATTAGATCTCCTCCCAAGGATTGAAGTTTCTCTTTCAGGGAGCTGACTGTATTTGAAATGTATAATGATCTGATTTCGCCCGTATTCGCATATCCAGATTTGTTTATTTGATAATATCGTGGATCAAATATATATACCGGAATGACAAAATCTGCCTTATCAATTGCGGCGTGTAAAACTTCGTTATCGTGAGTGCGAAGATCGTTTCTAAACCATACTAAGATAACCCGTTTGCTCATGCCTGATTTACTGGAATAATGTTTGAAAAATAACAAATATAGATTATTTGATTCATGTTTTAGGTATAGAAAGCCAATATTGACACTATTTAAACATTTGGAATCAATTTCGCTCCGTTTAAAACAAATAGGTACTACAGAGGGTTATATCAAAATATCGATTGTAGAGAATTATGAATATCTTGGTTTGTGGATTGAATTCATATTTAGGTAAGGCTTGTGTGAGTTATATGCAAGATGAGACCTATCGTATTCACGGTTTAGTGCGGGATGAAGATCTTTTTAAAAAGAATTTGGAATTGCCCTTAACGGCACGTATTAGTTCTGTGGATTTGATTCGAAAAGGTTTGGATTTTGACTCTTTTCAATCCCATGATCTTAGGCTGGCTTTATATTTTACCCAAATACCGGATTTGGACGATAGAATAGCGAAGAATTATGAATTGCTATCGCTTCGTAACTTTATTCATCTCTCTCAGAAAAACTCGTGCAATAGAATTATTTACGTCGGAAGGTTATATGATCGGAAGCACCTGAAAGAAGTGGAACAGCTTTTTCGAGAGCTCAATGTGCTATTTACTATCTTATTAAAAGACATCGCCATAGGTGTCGGAACGACTTTCGATCGCTTTATGAATGAAATGCTAAAACACGGAGTTGTTTTTCTATTTAAACCGAATTCGGCGATAAAGTTTAATCCCGTGTTACTAAAAGATGTGTTTAGATGGATCAAAAATATCGATTGGCGGACCTCGTTCGTCAATCAATATGTGGAATTTGGAGGTCCTAAATTGATTGATTTTTATGATATCTTTAAAAAATATGCCGAAAAAAGAAAGCCTAATGTGAAATTTAAAATACTTCCTTTTACAAATAAGCTGCTCCCCCAACTTTGTAATAAGTATTTCTATGGTATCAAATACGACTTATATAGCGATTATATTCTTGAATTAAGCAAATCTCCACCTGTAGACAATTCAATTTGGGGAAAGCAGTTCGACTTTAAATATACATCTATCGACGAAGGGATTTAACTCTGATTTATCTTCCCACTTGTTATGGACTAAGCTAATATTCTGCTATTTTTGTGATTCAACTATTTTATAGAAAATGGGATATTCAAGTTTGACAGCCTGTGTCGCTGATTTAGAGAAAAATGGTCATCTGATACGTATCAAAGAAAAGGTGGATCCATACTTGGAAATGGCGGCTATCCACATGCGTGTTTTTGATGTAGAAGGTCCCGCTTTGTTTTTTGAAAATGTTAAGGGATCCGAATTTCCAGCTGTTTCCAATTTGTTCGGTACATTGGATCGGTCTAAATTTATGTTCCGCGATACATTAGATCATATCAAAAAATTAGTCGATGTGAAGATGGATCCTACAGCAGTGTTAAAAAATCCATTCAAATATATCGGATCTTCGGCGGTGGCATTAGGTGCATTACCTTGGCGGAAAAAATCAAATGCTCCGATCTTGTACGGTAAGACCCAGATCAGTAAGTTGCCCCAAATAGTCAATTGGCCGATGGATGGTGGTGCATTTGTCACTATGCCACAAGTATATACGGAAGATGTCAGCAGCCCGGGTATCATGAAAGCTAATCTAGGGATGTATCGTATTCAGATTTCTGGAAACGAGTATATTAAAGATAAGGAGATTGGCTTGCATTACCAATTACACAGGGGGATTGGAATCCATCAAATGAAAGCAAATGAATTAGGCAGACCGTTGAAAGTGAGTATTTTTGTTGGGGGACCGCCTTCACATCCGTTGTCTGCCGTGATGCCGCTGCCAGAAGGACTGTCCGAAATGATCTTTGCAGGTGCATTAGGAAATAGACGTTTCCGGTATTTTTACGACGAAGAAGGGTTTTGCATTTCTGCGGATGCTGATTTTGTAATTACTGGAACTGTTTATCCTAATAAAACTAAACCCGAAGGTCCCTTCGGAGATCATATTGGTTATTATTCATTGACGCATCCCTTTCCATTGATGAAAGTACACAATGTCTATCATAAAAAAGACCCTATTTGGTCTTTCACGGTGGTCGGACGACCTCCTCAAGAAGATACCAGCTTCGGCAATCTGATACATGAAATAACAGGAGCGGCCATTCCTAAAGAGATTAACGGCCTGCAGGCTGTACACGCTGTAGATGCCGCAGGGGTGCATCCGCTGTTGTTTGCGATAGGTAGAGAGAGCTACACTCCGTATCATAAAGTGGATCGACCGCAAGAAATTTTGACCATTGCAAGTCAGGCTTTAGGTAAGAACCAATTAAGTCTGGCTAAATACTTATTCATAGGAGCGATAGAAGATAATCCAAAACTAGATATTTACGATGTGAAGGGATTTTTTACCCATATATTAGAACGTATCGATTTATCCCGTGATCTGCACTTTCATACGAATACGACAATAGATACATTGGATTATTCTGGAGACGGATTGAATGCGGGATCTAAGGTCATTTTTGCCGCAGCAGGTTCCAAAAAAAGGACGCTTGCTACTGAAATTCCGAATGGGTTGGATATTCCTCGTCCCTTTAATCAAGCGAAGATGGCTTTACCTGGAATACTTGTTGTAGATGGAGCTAATTTTAGTTCATATGAGCAAGAAGAAATAATCTTGGGTAATTGGTGTGATGCGATGCGTGACATCAATTTTGACGGCATTCAATTGATTGTACTGGCCGACGATGCTGCGTATACCGCCGAGAATATCAACAATTTCGTTTGGGTGACTTTTACACGTTCAAATCCGGCTTATGATATATATGGTGTAAATAGTTTTACAAAATATAAGCATTGGGGTTGTCGTGGCCCCGTAATTATAGACGCGCGTCGTAAACCGCATCATGCACCTGACTTGATTAAAGACGAGATGATTGAACGAAAGGTAGATCAACTGGGCGCAAAAGGCGGATCTTTACACGGGATTATTTAATACCGCTAAAAATGTACATTTATTGGAATTATTATAAAACAATACTTATTGTTAATATTAGCCTTTCTGTAGCTTTTGGATTAGGATACCCGCGTATGCTGCCATATATCTTTGCAACTATCGGCTTTGTTTTATCCTGCTTTCTTGTCCGGTTCTTCGAAAATAATGCGATGTACTTATATTATAACTTAGGCTTTTCGAGAACAAAGCTGTTATTGGGATCACTGTTGTTTAATACTATTATCACGTTATTTTTGTTAGCGATCATATGGATATAGATCAGAAGGAGCTATATGTAGACTCGATTGAATTTAGTTATTCGAGTAAGCGGCAATTATTGAGTGGCGTATACTTACATATAAAAATTGGCGAAATTGTCGGATTGCTCGGACGTAATGGGAGTGGAAAGTCTACGTTAATGAAGATCATTTTTGGAACGCTAAAGCCAAAGTTTGCTTATATTCGACTCCATGGTAAACGTATACATAAAAAAGCCTTTCTGACTAATGAAGTATGTTATCTACCGCAACAAAATTTTCTGCCTACAGCAAAAACTGTTGATAAGGTTGTCCATTTCATGGTGCGTGACAAGAATAGTAGGGCGAAGTTTCAAGAGGATGGAGTTTTAAAACCTATTTGGCAAACAAAAATTGCCGATCTTTCGGGAGGAGAATTACGTTATTTAGAGATCTTGTTATTGCTAAATCAAAAGGCGACATTCTTTCTGTTGGATGAACCATTCTCTGGCGTATCCCCCGTATATAAAGAAAAAATACAAAATCTGATTGTAAATCAGTGTGCTAAAAAAGGATTTTTGATTTCAGACCACGATTATACCAACGTATTGGCAATTAGTAATAAGATCTTGTTATTACAGAATGGAGGTTGCCGTATATTAAAAGACAAAAAGGAACTGGAATTATTTTATGTGCCTGAAGGTACTTTTGATACCTAATTTAAGGGGAACTCTAAATACTTTTATTAAGTTTGTAATACGGATTAAATACGCAAACTTCATGTCGACCTTACTTATAAAAAATGCCCAAATTGTAAATGAAGGAACTATACAAGTTCAGGATATATATATCAAAAATGGGCGTATAGAAATTATTGGAAATCAGATCGATAAACTGTCAGATAAGGAGATAAATGCCGAGGGATTACATCTTTTGCCTGGATTAATAGATGATCAGGTGCATTTTCGCGAACCTGGATTGACTTACAAAGCCAGTATTTTTACCGAGAGCCGTGCTGCAGTAGCCGGAGGGACGACTTCCTTTATGGAAATGCCCAATACGGTTCCCAATACATTGACACAGAAACTTCTTCAAGATAAATACGATATCGCACAAGATTCCTCATTAGCGAATTTCTCCTTCTTTATGGGGGCGGGTAATGATAATTTGGATGAAGTTTTAAAAACGAACCCGCGCGATGTATGTGGAGTAAAGGTCTTTATGGGGTCTTCCACTGGAAATATGTTGGTCGACGATGAAACGGCGCTGGCAAATATTTTTAGAAACTCACCGACATTGATCGCAACACATTGTGAAGACGAAGCTACTATAAAAGCGAATTTAGCCAGTTATAAAGAACGATTTAGAGAGGCGATAACGATAGAAATGCATCCGCAAATTCGCTCGGCCGAGGCTTGTTACCTGTCGTCCGCTAAAGCGGTGGAGCTTGCAAAGAAGAATAATGCTCGGTTACATATTTTACATATTTCAACCGGTCGGGAGACTTCTTTATTTGATAATGCTATACCGCTTGCTGAAAAAAGAATTACTTCGGAGGCATGCGTACATCATTTATGGTTTTCAGATAAAGATTATAGCACTAAAGGGAATTTTATTAAGTGGAATCCAGCTGTTAAAACAATAGAAGATAGGGATCAAATTTTGAAAGCAGTCTTGGATGGTCATATTGACGTTATAGCTACGGATCATGCTCCTCATACATTAGAAGAAAAACAACAATCTTATTTGCAGGCTCCATCTGGAGGACCTTTAGTACAGCACGCTTTACTCGCTCTTTTGGACATGGTTAAGCAAGGTAAGATGACGTTAGAACAGGTTGTTCAGAAAACAGCACATAATACCGCTATTTGTTTCCAAATCGAACAACGCGGATTCATCCGTGAAGGTTATTGGGCCGATTTAGTTTTGGTGGATTTGAATAAACCAT
This sequence comes from Sphingobacterium alkalisoli, assembly GCF_005049105.1. GTDB lineage: Bacteria > Bacteroidota > Bacteroidia > Sphingobacteriales > Sphingobacteriaceae > Sphingobacterium > Sphingobacterium alkalisoli. Next base: position 53,163 of record NZ_SUKA01000008.1, on the reverse strand, counting down.
ATACCGTACAAAAGGAAAATATTTTGTCCAAATGTGGTTGGTCTCCTTTTGAAAATCACTCATTTTCATCAACTGTTGAGCATACCATTGTCTCTGGGAATCTGGCTTATTCCAGAGGCGAAATCATTGAAGTGGGGACAGGTCATCGTTTATTATTTAATCGCTAATGGATAAAAGAACATTCCTAAACACATTAGGATTAGGATAGGAGCAATTTCCGTCGGGGAAGCGAATTTTCTGGCGCGGTGATTGAACAAATCATTAGAAAATAGGTTATATACATATGAAACCGAGATATAAATAATATTGACACACAAGGCAATGATTATTTACATCGAGCTCTCTCATCAACCATTGAAAAAAATAAATAGATGAAATCACTTCTTGTCCTATTAGCAATTACGGTCTTCGCCTCCTGCGGTAACCCACCTTCGTCAACCTCTGATTCAGATTTTTCAAAAGCAATGAAATTAGATACAACACAGTTTAATACCCTACATGAAAAATATAAAGAACCGGCTTTGTTTTATCGACGTTTTAAACATAGCGACGTTGATTCGTTGATAAAAGTGCATGCACAAAATAAAGTGCTCCTCGTTGATCAAATAGGGAAATCCGTACAGGGACGATCGATCTATGAATTAACGTATGGTGAGGGAGATATTAACGTGATGCTGTGGTCGCAGATGCATGGAGACGAACCGACGGCAACCATGGCTTTGTTTGACCTGTTTAATTATTTAGAAGGAAAAGATGACGGTGCGTCTGAAATAAGAGGCCTGCTTAAGAATAAATTACGCATCCATTTTATTCCTATGCTTAATCCAGATGGAGCGGAAATTTATAATAGAAGGAATGCACAAAGTATCGATCTGAATCGAGATGCCCGGGCGGGACAGACTGTAGAAGGTGCGTTGCTTAAAACCCGAGCGAAAGCAATAGTTCCACAGTACGGGTTTAATCTACACGATCAAAGTATATATTACAATGTGCCCGGTACTAAAAATCCTGTGACCATTTCGTTGTTGGCACCAGCTTACAATGAAGGACGGGAAATAAATGAAGTACGTGAAGGTGCGATGCAATTGATCGTCGGTATGAATGAAATTTTACAACAGTATATTCCCGATGCGGTAGCAAAGTATGATGATACCTATACGCCTAGAGGATTTGGTGACAATTTTCAATCGTGGGGTGCAAGTACTGTACTTATAGAATCCGGTGGACTTAAGGGAGATCCAGAGAAACAGGAAATCCGTAGATTGAATTTTATTATCATCTTAAATGCACTGATTCAAATTGCCGAAGGAAGCTACAAAAAATACGAAGCAACGCATTATGAAGATATTCCGTTCAATGCTTCTCTTTTGCATGATGTAGTTATTCGAAATTTATCCCTTGGGAATGACAGTATTCCGTTAAAAACGGATATTGCTATCCGAAGAGGCGAAACAACGGTAGGAAGAGATTATTTCGTGAGAGGACGAGTGGAAGATATAGGTGATTTACCTGAATCTATCGGCTATGATGAGATAGACGCAGATGGACTCCATTTTGTTGCAGCAAAGTTAGCTACCAATGTGGTTAATGATATTTCGTCTTTAACTATGGAACAAGCTTACGCTTTGTTGAAAAAAGGATTTATGGCTATTCCTGTCAAAACAGTTGGAACCACAAGAGAAAGTAAACTTCATGGTTTACCTGTTCATTTATTTACACAAAAGCAATTTTTTACGACATCTTCGATTGATTTGGGCGGAACCACCAATTTTTATTTAGGTGATTCATCCGGTAATTTGAAATATGCGGTTTTTAATGGTTATCTCATCGATTTGTCGAAGGGTATTAACGATTTGACATTTAAAAATAGGATTCATTAAAAGAGCGAAAGGCCTTGCTAATTTTCAAGGCCTTTCGCTCTTTTAATATTGGGAATAGTTAATTTTTAATAATGCCAATGCCCGGTCGATTGGGTAATTTACAAATCCCATCAGTAACAATCATACCACTATAAATGTCGTTCCCGATTAACAGCGCTCCATCAAGATCTGCCCAATCCACCAAGGGAGCCAATTGAGATGCCGCTGATATGGCGCATGATGTCTCTGTCATACAGCCCAACATCACCTTCATATCTAATGATCGCGCTAATTCTGCCATTCGTTTTGCTTCACGCATACCAGTGCACTTCATCAGTTTGATATTGATCCCCGTATACACACCTTGAAGTTTGGTTACATCTGACAAACGTTGACAACCTTCGTCTGCAATAGTTGGAATCGGAGAATGGGCGGTGAGCCAGGCATTATCATCTATTTGCTCTTTTGGCATCGGTTGTTCCAAGAATGCCACATTCTGTTCAGCAAGCCAATACGCCATTTCTAACGCCTCTTCTTTATTTTTCCAACCTTGATTTACATCAGCACACAGCGGAACGTCAGTAACCGAACGAATCGTATTTATGATCATCTTGTCTGTTGCCAGTCCTAATTTTATCTTCAGGATTTTAAATTGACCTGCTTCTGAAACTTTTTTACGAATCATCTCTTCGGTATCAATACCTATTGTATAAGAAGTAGGAGGTATAGAGTCTGGATTTAACCCCCAGATTTTATAAAATGGTTGATTCATGATTTTGCCTAACAAATCATGTAATGCGATATCTACTGCTGCTTTTGCTGCGGTATTTTTTTTTGCGAGAGCGTCTACATAGCTTAAAATTTCTTCAGTTTGAAAAGGTGAGTTGAAAGAGCCCAAATCCACTTGTTTTAGAAAAGAGACAACACTTTCTTGAGACTCACCTAAGTAAGGCGGCATACTGGCTTCACCATACCCAATTATTCCATCGTATTCTAATTCCGTTAATACAACAGGCGTAGTGTTGCGACTGAAGGATGCAACAGTAAATACGTGTTTCATTTCCAACGTGTATGGTTGGTATCTCAGGGTAAACTTCCCCATTTTTTTAGTTTCCCAATTAGATAAACTCATGGTATATTAGTTTGTATAATATGAATGCTCTTTAATATTTTTTATTTGCTCATCTTTTGTTCCGATATATCTTCTGGCTGCTACGACGGTGCGTGTTTGAAAATCATCAAAGTTTTCGGCATCCTTTAACATGGAATTGATACGCACTGTGCCGGCAGCGTGAATAAACTCTCCATTCCCGAGATATAGCGCAACATGTGTTATGCGCGCATTGGAGTTTCTGTTTTTACCACCGGCAAAAAATAGTAGATCAGCAGGATTTAAGTTTTTTAAGGCCAATTCTGGACTGAAATTTCCCTCTTCATCTAAAATTTCAATTCTCTCTCCGGCCAACACCTGTTGCGATGCGTCACGTGGAATGACAAATCCATTCATGTAAAAAGACGTTTTTGTAAAACCGCTACAATCCACGCCTTTTACCGATGTGCCTCCCCATAGATAAGGTAGACCGAGCATGCTCTTGGCACTTGAAATAATATTTTCCGGTGTCGCTTGTCTTGAATTAATCCATTCGTCGAGTCGAATAGCTTCATCCTTCAAAATATAGGCGACTCGTTTGTCTGGATATTCCACTTTATAATATCCCTTTTCCTCCTTTACCAATGAGAGAATGTTTCCGTACACGAGGTCTGAAACACGTAGACTAGTTTTGTTTGCTGCAGAGTACGACCTTCCAAACTCTTCTATATAAATCAATTTAGTTTTTTTCCTCCAGAGGTTCAATTCCATATTTGTCATAGCAGTTACAGAAGAAGTTGGAACCCAGGCAATATAGCCCTCTGGTGTACGGATACGGAAATCACCGGCAATTTTCTGCAAAATATCTACTTGGGTTCCCAACAACACCTGTGTGGCCATTTCGGCCGCATGGCTAGGTCGGGTGCGTAGATTAGCCACAGATAAATTTGCTATTCCATGTATTTTTTCGCCGACGCTACTATCGGGGAGTGTGCTGAATATAATTTTTGCTTCGACATTAGATAATTTTTGTTGCAATTGAGTAACTAATTCTCTCTCTGTAGTTTGGATAATATACTCGTTGTTTGGAATATTTGCTCCAGCGATTTCCAGGATTTTGATTCGTTTGTCAGGAGCCACCGTTTCGCTGTTGTCTTTTAGTATTTGTACAATGCGACGATATTGCGTCGAATCAATTTGAGCTCTAGTCTCGGAAATTAATCCTAAGAAAAGAATAAAAATAAGTGTTAATACAATTTTTGGATTTTTCATTGTCATAATATTAAACTAAAGTTAAACAAAAACGCAATAAAATGCGAATAAACTTAAAAAAGTTATTTGTTGTTGCATATTTGTTTTAAAATAAACTATTAAAATGCATTTGTCGGAGAAGTTATATAAATGAGTAAGATAATTTCTACATTTGTAATGTCCGTGAGAGACGGAATACAAAATAAATATTTTTCGATGAAAGCAACATTTGGCGGAGGCTGTTTTTGGTGTACTGAAATCATCTTTCTAAATACAAAAGGTATCCTTTCCGTTTTACCTGGGTATATGGGGGGAAAGCGGGAGAATCCAACCTATGAACAAGTTTGTTCTGGAGCAACGGGACATGTCGAAGTCGTTCATGTAGAATTTGATGAAACGTTACTCAGTTTCCCGGATCTATTGGCTATTTTCTTTAAAACACATAATCCGACCACATTAAACCGACAAGGAGAAGATGTAGGGACTCAGTACAGATCCGTTATATTCTATCATACAGATGATCAGAAACTTCAATCTGAAAAGATGATCGAAGAATTATCGGAAGCGAAAGTCTTCGATGATCCTATTGTCACAGCTGTGGAGCAGGCGCAGCAATTTTGGGTTGCGGAAGATTATCATCACAACTATTTTAATCGAAATCCAGAGAATCCGTTTTGTGAAGCTGTCATAGCTCCCAAACTGCAAAAATATTTAAGATCAAACAACCAATAAACTTGAGATTCTTCGAGTTTATTGGTTAAAGGAGTTCTTTATTTCGTATAGTGCATGGCGTTAACAAATCAGGAATATCGTATTTCAAAGCAACCTGGTTTAATGCATTTAAATGCTTCTCGTGATGCAAATCGGTTCCTACAAAATCGTACATACCCGATTTTATTAAGGTAAGTGCTGTAGATTTTACATGTTCACCATAGTATCTGCTAATGGAAAGCAGGTTTAATTGAAGTGCACACCCTGCATCTTTAATCTGTTTATAAGTATTAAAACTCATGTGATAATAATTATACCTTTCAGGATGCGCTAAAATGGGCTTTAATCCTAAATTTTGAATATCTTGAATAGTTTTAAAAAGTCCCTGAGACTCGTTTAAGTAAGACATTTCTATAAGCATGTAATTGTTGGGTAATGGACATAGTTGATTCGAATTTATCCATTTTTCTATACCGGAATCAATCATGTACTCGGCACTAAATTTAATTGTAGTGTCATTATCTGCTTCTTTCAAGGCTAGGCTAAGCTTGTGATACGCCTCCCTAATTGTTTCAGGTGTATTAGGGTGTACGTCTTCCATCACGTGAGGAGTACATACAAAATTTTTCAATCCCATCTTGTTTAATTTCCGTATTAAATGGAGGGATTGTTCAATACTTTTACTGCCATCATCAATAGAAGGGAGAATATGGTTGTGGATGTCTATTTCCATCCAACTTAAATCGGCTACTTTTTTGTTATTAAGACTTTTGCTACCAAAAAATTTACTAAAAAAATTCATCTACAATAGAACGATTAGAGGGGTGTTAGTGCTACAATTTCCTATTCCAAAAATAAGGCCAACATACGCTTTAATTTATGTGAACAGTTGTTGAATATATAAGTTTCTTGTTTCTAGTTGATTAGGTTTAGGGCGTGCAACATTGCAGCTACGCCCCTAAACCTATATGGTTAAAATAATTCGATTTGTCCATCGTCATCTATCTGGACATCATCAGGATTAGTGATCTCCAAAGAGATTTCGTTATTTGAATTAAGCTCTTCGGGCTTAGCTTCTTTGTTTACAGAAGCGGAACTCAAAGATAAATCTATCTCCGTTGTTAAAATCTTAATTTCTTTTACGGTATGGAAAGAAAGTCTATTTCCTTGAGCCTTCATCCCTTTTAGGTCTATGACTTCGTTTAACGGTTGTTCTAAGGTTTCAGGTGTTTGGGTTTTCCCTTTAAGAATATCCAATTGGACTACCGCAGATGTATTGTTGGTTAAAAGAACAAGCTTGGATTTCGGATCGTCATTGATAAATAAGGTACGTTTTCCTAAAGGGATGTCATCAAATTTAAACCGTTTTACATAATACGTGCCTGATTTACCATCTTGATGAATAGCTGTATATATATGATCCGCTAAATATTTCTCAATCCTGATCATCTTTTCTTCAAAGTGATTATTGAGGTCAAAATTTAACAATTCATATGAGCCGTCATTCATGATCATTAAGATTTTGTCGTCGCCGTCAAACTCACCCAAAAATGTTCCTCTTTCATCTACATTTAATCGTTTAAGAATCGGATCATACCAAATTTTGCGCCCTGATAGCGTGGAGATACCCGCACTTTTGAAATTTATCTTCTTAACCGGATATTTAGAGACGATATTACCTTGTGAACTTCTACCTTTGATAGCTACTTCCGCAAAGTCAAGATCAAATGTAAGTTTCCTTAATTTTGTATGTGGTTTAAGTTGAACATGTACCACCTCTGCTTCTCCATTGGAATTAGCCGTAAAATACAATAATTTAGACCCTTTAGTCCCTTTTGAGATATCATATTCTTTGTCCCGTGTGACCGCAGTGACCGCAAAACGCTTAATATAGCTTGTGCCAGTAGAGCCGTCTTTATATATGGCGTTGTAGATAGTACGCTCGTCACCACGTTTAAACACAGCAACATAAATAATATCTTTTCCGACAAAAACTTTATCCTGTACTTTTGTGACCAGATATTTTCCGTCTTCACGGAAAACGATAACCTCGTCGATATCGGAACAGTCACTTACAAATTCATCTTTCTTTAAATGTGTACCAATGAATCCTTCTGTACGGTTTACATATAGTTTAGCATTTGCTAGTGCAACCTGTGCCGCTTCTACTCTGTCAAATATTCGCAATTCAGTTTTACGACCGCGACCTTTGCTATATTTAGATCTTAAATGTTCAAACCAATCAATTGCGTATTCAGTCAGATGCCTTAAGTTCTTCTTTATTTCTTTAATTTCTTCTTCTAAGGATTTCATTTGCTCATCCGCCTTCTTAACATCAAAGCGTGTGATACTACTCATTGGTTTGTCGATCAGTTTTTTATAGTCTTCCGGCGTGATTGTACGATAAAACTGATCAAAGAACGGTGTAAACAAATTGTTTAAAACTTGTGCGACAGTATCGAAATCGCCCGAATTTTCATAATCTGGATTTTTGTACATTCCTTCTTGAATAAAAATCTTTAACAGATTGCTGAAGAAAATTTTCTCGAGTAATTCCTTTAAGCGTATTTCTAATTCTTGCTTTAAAAGCGATTTAGTCTGTTTTGTATTTTCAATTAAGATATCATTAACACTTAGAAAATGAGGTTTATTATCTCGGATAACGCAGGTATTTGGAGATATAGACGATTCACAGGAAGTAAATGCGTACAATGCATCTATCGTTACATCGGGTGAGATACCTGGTGCGAGATGAATCATTATTTCTACAAACTCTGCCGTATTATCTTCTATTTTTTTTATTTTAATTTTTCCTTTATCATTTGCAGAAACGATGCTTTCAATCAATGCACCAGTCGTTGTACCGAAAGGGATTTCAGTAATAGCCAGCGTTTTTTTATCCCGTTCTTCAATTTTCGCTCTTACACGAATTTTTCCGCCGCGCTGCCCTTCGTTATAATTGGAAACATCCGCAAGACCTCCTGTCGGAAAATCTGGAAAAATATTGGGCCTTTCTCCCTTTAGCACCTGGATGGATCCCTCGATCAGTTCGATGAAATTGTGAGGCATAATTTTGGTAGCAAGCCCCACCGCTATACCTTCAGCTCCTTGAGTAAGTAATAATGGAAATTTTACAGGCAGTGTTACGGGTTCCTTGTTTCGTCCATCATAACTAAGTTGCCATTCTGTAGTATCGGCATTAAATACAACCTCGGTAGCGAATTTTGATAATCTCCCTTCAATATAGCGAGGTGCAGCAGCGGAATCCCCAGTTACAGGATCCCCCCAGTTACCTTGACATTCGATTAACAAATCTTTTTGCCCTAACTGTACCATCGCGTCACCAATAGAAGCGTCACCATGAGGATGATATTTCATGGTATTACCGATAACGTTAGCAGCTTTATTGAAGCGGCCATCGTCCATTTCTTTTAATGAATGTAGAATCCGCCGTTGTACGGGTTTGAACCCATCATTTATATGTGGTACGGCTCGATCTAGAATTACATACGATGCGTAATCCAAGAACCAATTTTCATAGAGTCCCGATAATGGTATTGTATTTGAAGTCGGTTCGTTTTCTTGTGGCATTAAACCTTCTGAGCCGTTCTCGTCAGGATAATTCGTTTCGTCACTCATTTAAGCTGCTTAACTAATTGTTTCCAATTAAAAATTGTTTGTTTCAACGGGGTAAAATTAAGAAAATCTTTGCTAAGTTCAGGTACAAATCCGAATTCGATTGATAAGGTATTTTAGGGATATTTATTTTAAATTATAATATAGATATTTTGGAGAGAAAATTACTATTTCAATTTTTAATTGGAAGAAATTGTTTATAAAAGCAAATTTCTCTAAGTTTAAAAACGGAAAATCTGCATGCAGGTGAAGCAGGTTCGGACGACCTTTAAATATATATTGTATGAAAAATCTTATTACGACCTTTTGCATTCTATTTATCTCTCTTTCCCTTTTTTCTCAAGAAGTAATTTATAAGGAGAAGAAAAATATTACGTATACTCTGCGTACCGATAATTATAGTCAGGAACGCTGTAAAGTAGATATTTATTATCCTACAAACAAGAAGGATTTTACGACATTAATCTGGTTTCATGGTGGAGGCCTGACGGGGGGAAACAAAGAGGTACCTGATTTTTTGAAGAAAAAAGGCATCGCGGTTTTAGGAGTTGAATATCGTTTATCTCCTCAAGTAAAAGTTGCTGATATTATTCAAGACGCGGCTGATGCAGTCAAATGGACTTTTGGACATATTACTGAATATGGTGGAAGCACACAGAAGATTGTAATAGGAGGATATTCGGCGGGGGCCTATTTATCCTTAATGTTAGGGCTGAACAAGAACTATCTCGCTAATAGAGATATCTCAACGGATGCGTTGTTAGGAATCATTTCTTTTAGCGGGCAGGCTATTACACATTTCACTGCTCGTAAAGAAAAAGGGTTGACCGAATTTCAACCTATTATTGATGAGCTGGCTCCTTTGTTTTGGGTGCGTAAAGACGCTCCCCGTATCTTACTGATTACGGGCGATCGGGAGTTGGAAATGGTAGGCCGATATGAAGAAAATGCCTATTTGAAAAGGATGCTTGGGTTAGTGGGGCATGTCGATGTTAAACATCTTGAACTAGATGGGTACGATCATGGAATGACTTATCCAGCTTATCCTTTACTACTTAAAGAGTTGGAAAATTGGACAAAAAAATGACAGTTAATAGGTTTTCTTGTTCCTACAGAATTCTAATTTTGTAATACAAATTACTGTCTACCCTGTCAGTACTATTAATACAGTGTTCGTATGGCTAAGAAGAATTACGTTTCAAATTCTACCGAATCCGTCAGGATGTTCAAGAATAGATTTTTAGAATCATTAACAAAAATTCATTACAGTGTACCCATTATATTCTGGGTTCCGGTGATCCTATACTTTGTCAGAAAAGCTTACTTGCAAGGTGAAATGTCTGGTGGGTTAGTAGCAACTTTTTTTTTGTTAGGTCTGGCGTTTTGGACATTAGCGGAATATGTGTTGCATCGATGGGTTTTTCATTTTGAACCTAAAAGTGCGTGGGGACAGCGAATCCATTTTATTTTTCACGGAGTGCACCACGATTATCCTAAAGATAGATTGCGTCTTGTGATGCCACTTTCTGCTAGTATACCTATGGCAACTATTATTTATGCCTTGTTTAGTCTGTTTTTCGCAGAGTATACATTGTCCGCTTTTTTTTCTGGCTTTTTAACAGGATATCTTATCTATGATGAATGCCATTATGCGATGCATCATGCAAATTTCAAATCTGGACTATTTAAGAAAATAAAAGATCATCATATGTTGCACCATTATTCCGACCCAGAAAAGGGATTCGGAGTGAGTTCGTATGTATGGGATCTAATTTTCGGTTCTGGATTTTCTAGAAAATCAAAAAAAGAATTGTAATATACTGTTGTGCGATTTCATCAAGAGGTAGATTCATTCGGTGTCGTAATACGCCCAAATACTTCGAAATAGGCAGCCACCATCTTTTCCCAGCTATAGTTTTGAAGAGTGTATTCTCTATACTCATTGGCGAGTTGTTGGTAATCGGCTGGATTAGACAGTATTTGTTGAATTTGATTTCTCCATGCTACTGGATCTTTGCTCGTAAGTAGAATTCCATTTTTATGATGCTTGATCGCATCGGTGATGCCTTCGATTTCTGATGCGAGTACCAACGTGCCCGAAAGCGAAGCTTCTAAGCAGACAAGACCAAAGCCTTCCATATCGCCATCTACATAGATATTAGGCATTAAGAATGCAGTAGCATTTGCTAATAGGAGCTGAAGATCTTCGAAGGCCACCTTTCCAAGATGTTTTACATGAGGGTTAATGTCAGGTTGTTTTATGAGATGTCGAATGTTCTTCGCATCTGAAGGGTAGCCTAAAAATAGCGTAACCAGCTGATAATATTTTTTAGGTAGAATTGTAAGAATTCGTTCAAAGAAGGGTGTTTTTTTTTTAAATGGACCCACCAGGATTAATTGTACGTCTTGTTGTATCAAGGGAAGTACATTTTTTATAAACCAGGAAAATCCTTTCCGTTTCACGGGGCGACCTAATGTAAGTAGATAAGGTTTATCTAAGTTTAATTGTGGAAATCTTTGCATCAACTTTTCCTTATCGCTGAGAATGTGATTTGCTTGTGTTATTCGATGATCTACTCCATTAGGGATTACAATTACTTTTTCAGCAGAGATTCCTCTTCGGATAGCAGCATCAGCAGTCGCATGGCTTACCGCAATGATTAAGTCGAATTTTTCGAATTGAGGAACTATTTTATGCTGGAAGTAAGGAAATGGGAACACCACATCCAGACCATGCAAGGTAACGACTTTTTTTAGTTGTGTATAACCTTTATGATATAAAGAGAGTGACGCAACCAGACCATCATTAAAATGAATCAGACGGATATTGGGATGAGCTTTAATTTTTGTTAGAATTCGTTTATTGAGCTTCCAGAAAAATGAAAAAATTGATTCTTCTTTTTGGAATAGAATATGGTGTGTTTTAGTAAGTTTACGTATTCCTTCTACGAGTTCAAAGCTTTGTTTTTCCATGCCACCTGTGGCGGGAGGGTACTTATGGCTGACGAATAAGATTTCGTAATCAGGCTGTGGTAACATTAGCAACATCTTTTTTGATCAGAAAATATAAAATGAATCCGATCGAGATCCAAAATAATTGACGTGTGCGCCGTAGGAGAGAAACTGTAATCCATAGGCTTACGCTTGCTATACCTATGGTTGATAATGCAAGCTTGTTTCCCAATTCTTCTATCCCTAATTGACCAGGAATGAAAGCTCCAAGACTTTTAAATGTGATGCTGTACATATCTAAGAATAGCCCATGTAATGCGGTGACATGGTATCCGAGAAAACGTAGAATGAGATAAAACTCGAAACTCCCAACGATCCAATGTAGAAGGAATAAAAAATATGAACACCAGAACGCCCTCTTATCATTTTGAAAAAAAAATTTGATATCAAATAATGAACTATTGATGTGGTCACTTATTCGTTTCCATGCAGATCCGTTGTTGTTCACAAGGGGCCTTTTGAAACGTTTACTCGTCCCTAGCCACACAAATAGCGCTATTTTGGCAACAATCAATACACCAATGAGTATATAGAACCAAATACCAAATAGATTTGAGATTCTAGTATTAAGGGGCGATAGAAGTAGCCATAACATCGTCGATAAAAATAACAGAATTTGTGAAAGCACAGCTGTAATGCGCGAAATTAGAACGGAATTGAGTCCGATTTGAGTGTTAATGCCATATCGTTTAAGCAGCTCCACTTTGAATAAATCACCTGCTACCACACTTGTAGGATTATACAATCCTACCGTTTCACCGATTTGACGCACAATAAAAAGTTGCGATATGCTGATTTTCTTTTTATCAGCTCCTAAACATGCCCGCCAGCCCCAAGTTCCCAAGAGGTAGGCACAAAAAGTACACGCGAAAATATATATAACACGGAAGCCTATGTTGTTGATTTCCTTGGCGACAGCTGTGAGATCAGTTTTCCAAATGAAAACACCAATGAAAGCCAGCACACTAAAAAGAAGGATTAATTTCAAATGTTTTTTCTGAATTCTCAACTTGTAACCCATGCTAGTTGTGCTTGTGGTAGATTCGCGAGTAAATGCATATCGGAAAAATAGCGATGTGCGAGATTATCCCAATCCAATTGTTGCACATAGTTAAATCCAGCAAGTTGTATATCCTTATAAATAATAGGTTGCTCCATTAGACGCTGAATGAAATACGCATATTCTTTAGGGCAATTCGGTGTACATTTGAATCCGTTTTGCCCATGGTTGATCAGGTCCCCGCTTCCTCCGCCATTTGCAATCACGCAGGGAAGACCTGAGGCCATCGCTTCAATAACGACATTGCCATAAGTTTCGGAAACCGAAGTGAATAGAAAGACATCCGAAGAAGCATATACTTTAGAAAGTTCCTCATGATTTAGTTTGCCTAAAAATAGCGCATTTGGCATTTGGGCCATCGCTTCTTTTTTTGCTGTACCATCGCCGGCTACAATAAAATTATAATCCATATTCTGGGATTCCATGTACGTATAGATATCGATTAAAGTTTGGATATTTTTTTCCCAAACAAGTCTACTTGCGAATAAGATATTCGGTTTTTTATTTTTTGTAATATGTTGAATATAGGTGATGTCCCTTTTTTTTGTCGAAAAGAGCTCTAAGTCTATGCCTCGTTGCCAAAGCGTCATCTGTTCCCGTGCTATTCCAAGATTTTCAAGTTCATGTATCATAGCAATTGAAGGGACATATAGCTGGTTACACGAATTGTAAAACTTTCGCATCGTGTGTTGAATCCAGTTTTCTACCATCTTAATGAACAATGGTGCATGCCGGAGATAATAAGGGATGTAGGAGATAAAGTGAGTGTGATAGATGGTCAGTACCGGAATATTTCTCCTTTTAGCATATTTCAGGGCATAATATCCCAGAGGAGATGGTGTAGAAATGTGGATTGCATCTGGCGCAAAATTGTCTAAAACTTGTTCTAGGTTCTTTTTTACCATAAAGGGTAGGGCTAAGCTATAATCTGCATTAACGGGTATGTTAATGGACGGTACACGATAGGAGAGGTAATGACGAAAAGTCTCGGGACCTTTTCCGTAGATGAAAAAGTACTCCATGGCACTGGCGTCTAATCTATCGATTAATTGAAACATGGTACGGGACGCTCCGTCAAAATCTTTAATTAAAATTTCGGCAAAAAAAGCAACTCTTTTCATCTTTAAAAGCTTTCATTTCATAAAGGTAAAATTCCGATGTTTTTTTATTGCTAATGATATATTAAGATTTTATGAATATGATATAAGTTTAATATTAAGATTTTATGTAGAAAATATGTTTGCTACATAAAATCTTAATCTACTAAAGAGCTAGGTTTAATATCTGAAATCTAATTTTAATTCGATGAATACGAGGTCTATTTATTTTTATATTTTAAACTATAATCCAAATCGAAAGAAATGGAATATACATCTTGTCGTCTTTTTCGTTTTCGGTATTTGTATCTGGGCCGGATTTGGTTTCAAGGAAGCAAGTAGAAAGCAGGTTTTTCACGGTGTAATTCCAGTAGATCTTTCTACGGATACTATTGGAGAGTTGTCTATAATCACGTATAATATCGCCGGTTTGCCTGAGCCTTTATCGAGTGCTCCGACATCAAGGGCTTCAAGTATTTCAGTGATCGGGCAAAAGCTGAATCGATATGACATCGTGAATGTCCAGGAAGATTTCAGTTATAATAACGAGCTTTATCAAACGGGGAATTCTCATATATATCGTACTGAGCCGATGAAAGGGCTCCCTTTTGGAGATGGGTTAAATACTCTTTCAAAATACCCGATTATTTTCCACGAACGTATTGCCTGGGAAGCATGCAGTGGTACAGACTGTCTTGCTCCCAAAGGATTTTCCTTTACACGGATACAGTTAGCTAAAGATAGTTATGTACATGTGTATAATTTACATGCTACCGCTCAAAATACGGCTGCAGCCGTCAAGGCGCGCCGACAAAATTTAGAACAATTGGCGGCTTTTATCAATGAGTATTCCAAGGATGAGCCTTTACTGGTAATGGGTGATTTTAATGCCAGTTATGCGTTTTCGGGAGATAGGTTGCATGAATTCCTAAAGCATACACGTTTGGATGACTGTTGGGTGCTGTTGCAAAATAACGGAAAGTTTCCGTCTATTAGGTATTCGTTTATGCCTGCGGAAAAATTGTCAATTACGGATAGCTGTGAAAGTATTGATAAAATATATTTCCGAAGTAGTCCTAATTTAAAGTTTTACCCCCTTCAATATAAGATGGATAAAGGTGTTTTTTCTACAATCGACGGACAGCCGCTATCAGATCATTGTCCCGTTGCATTAACTTTAAAATGGGAATTAACTGACTTGAAATAAGAGCTGAGTTTTAATACTTGGTGAGAAGGCGATTTTTGGTACAATATTAGTATATTGTAGAAAGTAAATTTTAGCATGAAATACTCATTAGTTATACATCCAAGTGTAGACTTTATAGATTATGTAAAGGATCTGAAAAAGCAATTGGAGGAGAAGATTGGTTGGTATGCTAGTGTCAATTCTTTAGCACATATTAGTGTGTGTGAATTTGAATCAGATGAAATCAATGTCGAAAAAATTAAAGAAAAGTTGGCTCACCTAGCAGGATTCGAAAAAGCCCAGTATATATATCTGAGTGACTTTAATAATTATCGGCAGCACACATTTTACATACAACCTTCACTATATTCCAAAGCTTATTTAAAAGATATATTTCGCCGAGTAATTCACCAACTCAAGCTGTATATTCCAGAGTTAAATGAAAAAGGCGCTGATCCGCATGTTACAATAGCGCGTAAACTGGATGAAGATAAAATGATTATAGCTAAGAAATTATTTACCCATATAGACAAAAGTTTTTTTTGTGATGGCTTTTCCTTGCGAAAATTTAACGCAGATAAGGGGCAATATGAAATAATTCAAACCTTTCCATTTGAGAATAAAAATAGAGAGGAAGGGCAGCTGTCCTTGTTTTAAACGTCAATATGTCGAATAAGAAACGCCGCTCATTTAGTTTTGAGCGGCGTTTCTTCTATTTATTGTTTTTACCTTTTAGATCATCGGACGAAACAGAGTTGTCATCGTCGTTAGCGGCATGCCCCTTTACTATGATTTCATTTTTTTTGTCATCATAGTCAATATGTAGAACGGCGTTGGTTTTTAATTCTCCTTTCAAGATTTCCTCGGCAATCGGGTCTTCTAAATATTTCTGAATAGCACGTTTTAATGGACGGGCTCCGAAATTTGTATCATATCCTTTTTCAGCGATATATTCTTTTGCCTTAGGTGTCAATTCGATCGTATGACCCAAAGCTTCGATTCTACCAAATAGCGATTTGAGTTCGATATCAATAATTTTGAATATATTCTCTTTTGTTAATGAATTGAAAACAATTACATCATCAATACGATTCAAAAATTCTGGAGCAAAGGCACGTTTCAACGCCGTTTCAATCACGCCACGTGAATGCGAATCAGCTTGGTTCTCTTTTGCCGCAGTAGTGAAGCCTACACCTTGACCAAATTCCTTTAATTGACGTACACCAATGTTGGAAGTCATGATGATTATCGTATTACGGAAATCCACTTTACGACCCAAGCTATCTGTCAACTGACCTTCATCCAATACTTGCAGTAATAAGTTGAATACATCAGGATGCGCTTTTTCGATCTCATCTAATAGTACAACTGAATAAGGCTTACGGCGTACTTTTTCGGTTAATTGCCCACCTTCTTCGTAGCCAACATATCCTGGAGGCGCTCCAACTAAACGAGAAACTGCAAATTTCTCCATATACTCACTCATGTCTACTTGGATTAATGAATCTTCCGAATCAAACATGAATCGCGCAAGTTCTTTTGCTAATTCCGTTTTACCAACTCCTGTTGGCCCTAAAAAGATAAACGAACCGATAGGTTTTTTAGGGTCTTTTAGTCCTGCACGTGTACGCTGAATAGCTTTTACTAATTTCTGTACAGCATCGTCTTGTCCAATTATTCTATCTTTCATGGCATCGCCCATGTTCAATAGCTTTTGACTATCAGATTGGCTAACCCGTTGTACAGGAATACCTGTCATCATGGATACAACTTCTGCTACGTTATCTTCTGTAACATCAAAGCGCTTCGTTTTTGTTTCTGCTTCCCAAGCTGTTTTTTCACGTTCCAGCTCTTCAAGAAGTTTTTTCTCGGTATCACGAAGCTTAGCAGCTTCCTCGTACTTTTGTGAGCGAACTACCTTGTTCTTTTCAACTTTTACTTCCTCGATTTTTTCTTCAATATCTAAAATAGACTGTGGTACGTGAATATTTGTCAAATGTACCCGCGACCCAGCTTCGTCCAACGCATCGATAGCTTTGTCTGGTAAAAAGCGATCTGAGATGTAACGCGTTGTCAATGTGACACAAGCGTTAATTGCCTCTGGAGTATAGTTAACATTGTGATGTTCTTCGTATTTGTCTTTGATACGGTTTAAGATTTCAATCGTTTCGTCATGACTAGCTGGTTCAATCATTACTTTTTGAAAACGACGATCTAATGCACCATCTTTCTCAATAAACTGACGATATTCATCCAGTGTCGTTGCTCCTATACATTGAATTTCACCTCTTGCTAACGCAGGTTTGAACATATTAGATGCATCTAAAGAGCCTGACGCTCCACCTGCACCTACAATAGTGTGAATCTCATCAATGAAGAGGATTACATCCGGAGATTTTTCCAATTCATTCATCACCGCTTTCATACGTTCTTCAAATTGTCCTCTATATTTAGTGCCTGCTACTAAAGAAGCAAGATCTAACGTGACTACACGCTTGTTGAAAAGAACTCGTGAAACTTTACGTTGTACGATGCGCAAGGCAAGTCCTTCGGCTATAGCCGATTTACCCACTCCTGGTTCACCGATTAGAATAGGATTATTCTTTTTACGGCGTGAAAGAATCTGGGAAACACGCTCAATCTCTTTTTCACGACCAACAATAGGATCTAGCTTGCCATCTTCTGCTGCCCTGGTCAAATCACGACCGAAATTATCTAAAACTGGTGTTTTAGATTTAATATCCGATACTTTCTTAGGAGCAGCGAAATTTTCTTCTTCCGCATAATCATCATCGTTCGCAGGAGAGCCCGGGGCTTCATCTGTTATTGTTGTCTTGTTTTGCTCCACTTCATTTTTAAACAAATCGTACGACACATTATATTGTTGCAGTATCTGAGACGCGATGTTATCTTCATCACGCAGGATCGCCAGCAATAGATGCTCGGTTCCGATAACGTCACTTTTGAAAATCTTCGCTTCCAAATATGTTATTTTGAGAACTTTTTCGGCTTGTTTTGTTAACGGCATATTTCCGATCGGTGCTCTTGAAATAGAAGAACCTCTTACAGCATCTTCTATTGATTGGCGTATTGCTCCGGTGTCTATAGTAAGATTTTTTAGTATTTTAATCGCTACACCATCACCTTCTCGGATCAGCCCTAATAAAAGATGCTCAGTTCCAATATAGTCGTGCCGAAGGCGTAAAGCTTCTTCGCGGCTATATGAGATTACATCTTTTACTCTTGGTGAGAATTTTGCTTCCATGGATATTACCTTTCTGTGTAAAATATGTTAAGGATGATATAAATGTAGTAATTAATTATAAAACCCGTTCCTATTATTTTCTATATTTTATCAACAATCACGCCACAGGTGATTATCGTCAAATTGTCAGCTGAAGCCATGTGCAGTAAACGAATCTACTGGAATTAAAGCGACAGGGTATTTTATTTAGCGAGTAAATTTAATACCTTTGAAAGGTAAGTGATTTTATTAAAAATATTGGCTTGAATCTATGTCTGACGAAAAAATAATCTTTTCGATGGCTGGGGTAAATAAAATTTATCCTCCGCAAAAACAAGTTTTAAAAAATATATATTTATCATTCTTCTATGGTGCAAAAATTGGCGTCATCGGTTTAAATGGTTCCGGTAAATCTTCTGTGTTGAAGATTATTGCTGGGCTTGATAAATCCTATCAGGGTGAAGTCGTGTTTTCTCCTGGATATTCTGTGGGCTATTTAGCGCAGGAACCTGAATTAGATACCGAAAAGACGGTGCGGGAGATTGTGGAAGAAGGGGTCGCGGAAATAACAGATACCCTAAAAGAATACGAAGAGATCAATGAGAAATTTGGGCTTCCTGAAGTCTACGAAAATCCAGATGAAATGGATAAACTCTTGATCAGGCAAGGCGAATTGCAAGATAAAATTGACGCCACAAATGCTTGGGAGTTGGACAGTAAACTGGAGCGTGCCATGGATGCCCTCCGTTGTCCAGAGCCCGATGCTAAAATTGCCAATCTGTCAGGGGGGGAGCGCAGAAGGGTGGCATTATGTCGTTTGTTACTTCAAGAACCCGATGTATTATTGTTAGACGAACCTACCAATCACTTGGATGCCGAATCTATTGATTGGTTAGAACAGCATCTCAAACAATACAAAGGAACCGTAATTGCCGTGACGCACGATAGATACTTCTTAGATAACGTTGCAGGCTGGATCCTTGAACTGGATCGAGGCGAGGGCATTCCTTGGAAAGGGAATTATTCGTCTTGGTTAGATCAAAAATCAAAGCGTTTAGCACAAGAGGAAAAGCAAGAAACCAAACGGCAGAAGACGTTAGAACGCGAGCTTGAGTGGGTGAAAATGGCTCCTAAAGCAAGGCACGCAAAATCTAAAGCACGACTTAATAATTATGAAAAACTAGCCTCCGAGGAAACCAAAGAACGCGAAGAGAAATTAGAACTTTTTATTCCACCAGGACCTCGATTGGGCAATGTGGTTATTGAAGCGAGTGATATTTCTAAATCGTACGGAGATCGTATTTTGTTCGAAAATTTGAGCTTTTCGTTACCTCCAGCAGGGATTGTAGGAATTATTGGCCCCAATGGTGCTGGCAAGACCACACTTTTCCGATTGATAACTGGCCAGGAAGTGCCTGATACGGGTACTTTCAAGGTTGGCGAAACAGTTGTGTTGGGGTATGTAGATCAATTGCATAATGATCTTGATCCGGATAAGTCCGTTTGGGAGAATATAACAGAAGGCAATGACAATATTTTATTAGGAAATCGTCCTACAAATTCCAGAGCTTACGTCTCCAAGTTTAACTTTAATGGTGCAGATCAGCAAAAGAAAGTTGGCGTACTCTCAGGCGGGGAGCGAAATCGTGTACATTTGGCTATTACGTTGAAAAATGCCTCTAATGTATTGCTTTTAGACGAACCTACCAACGATATTGACGTTAACACACTGCGCGCTTTAGAAGAAGGACTTGAAAATTTTGGTGGTTGCGCCGTAATCATTTCCCACGATAGGTGGTTTTTAGATCGTATTTGTACACATATCCTTGCTTTTGAAGGTGATTCACAAGTCTACTTCTTTGAGGGTAATTATTCAGAATATGAGGAAAACCGTAAGAAGCGTTTGGGCGATATAGGTCCGAAACGTATTAAATATAGAAAATTAGTAAAATAACGTGTTAGAAACCGCGAGATTATTAGAAGCAATCATTGCTACCGCTATAGATGGTATTATTACAATTGATAGCAGGGGGATAGTAGAGTCTATTAATCCAGCTGCTTTAGAGCTTTTTGGCTATAGAGCTTCAGAAGTGATCGGTAACAATATCTCTATACTTATGCCTGAGCCCGATCGAAGTAATCATGACAATTATATTCATAATTACCAGGCAACCGGTCACAGAAAGATCATAGGTATTGGTCGGGAAGTGCGCGGAAAAAAGAAAGATGGGACTACATTCCCATTTCGTTTGGCTGTTAGCGAGGTCTTTTATAAAGATAAAAGTATTTTCACAGGGTTTATTCATGATCTAACAAAAGAAAAGCAAGCAGAGGATCGATTATTGAAGCACACCTTGGAGCTAGAAGAAGTTGTTCGTGAGCGTACCAAAAACCTAATTAGTTTGGTTTCCGAATTGGAGCGTGCGAAAGCTGATGTGAGTACTTCTTTGGAAAAAGAAAAGGAGCTTAACCAGTTGAAATCAAGATTTGTATCGATGGCCTCTCACGAATTTCGTACACCGTTGAGCTCAGTTCAGCTTTCCGCTTCCTTAATAGAGAAATATATTGAGCGTCCTGACTTCCCTGCTGTGAAAAAACATACATCTCGTATCAAGGGAGCTGTTCAATTGTTAAACAACATACTAAATGATTTTTTGTCTTTGGAAAAGCTCGAAGCGGGTGTCGTAGCAGTGAATAATAACCTTATTAACCTGGTGCATTTGGGAGAAGAGATCACGGAGGAAATGCAGATGATCTGTAAAACCAATCAGCTTATTGTATATCAACATACCGGTGCCAAAGCTGAGTTTTCTCTAGATCGACATCTCCTAAAAAACAGCATTATAAATTTAGTATCTAACGCAGTGAAATATTCTGGAGAGGATACGTTTATCGAGTTTTCGACCGAGATTAATGAGGATGCCTGTACGATCATTGTAAAAGATAATGGTATCGGTATCCCGCAGGAAGACCAAGTCAATCTGTTCGAGCCCTTCTTTAGGGCGCACAATACCGGCAATATTCCGGGTACCGGATTGGGGTTAAATATAGTAAAACGGTACGTAAAATTGATGGGCGGTATTCTGGAGTACCAGTCCGCTATCAATCAGGGCGCGATGTTTAAAATGACCTTTCTACAAAATACATAATATATGGAAAAGAAAACGATCTTAATTATTGAAGATAACTTTGAGATTAGAGAAGGTACAGCCGAGATATTAGAACTAACCGGGGGGTATAATATTCTTACAGCCGAAAATGGTAAGTTGGGCGTAGAAATGGCGACCAAACATTTGCCTGATCTAATTCTATGCGACATCATGATGCCTGAGTTAGATGGTTATGGTGTATTATATATGCTCAATAAGTATGATTCAACCTCTAAAATTCCGTTCATTTTTTTAACAGCAAAATCAGAACGTGCAGATATGCGTAAGGCGATGGAGATGGGGGCGGACGATTACTTAATAAAACCCTTCGATGATGTTGAACTGTTTAATGCCATCGAAAGCCGTTTCAGAAAAAGAGATAAGCTCTTGGTTAGCGCCGAAGGCAGATCGAATCTGGAGTTGAGTGAAGAGGAGCAAAATTACCTCCTTCAGGACTTGGTTAAAGATTCTCGGATCAAAACCTTTCGAAAAAAGCAATCGATTTTTGAGGCCGGAGACAATCCAATTTTCCTTTATTTTATTATCTCAGGTAAAGTTAGGTCATATCTCTATTATCAGGATGGAAGGGAGTTATCGACAGGTATACATATCGATGAGCAATTTTTTGGATACGAGTCGCTTTTGCTGAATGAAAAGTACTCAGATAATGCATCAGCTTTGGAAGAATCGGAGCTAGCATTAATTCCAAAAGAGCGTTTTTATGAACTTATGATCAAAAAAACTGGCATTGCAGGAAAGTTTATTAAACTGTTATCAGGCAATGTGAAGGAAAAGGAGGAGCAGATGTTGGGGTTTGCTTATGACTCGGTTCGTAAGCGTGTGGCCAACGCGCTAGTAAACGTTGCTGATAAAACTGCTAAACGAGAAAATGGAGACGAAGTCTTAATTCGAATATCGAGAGATGATCTTGCTGCGCTAGCAGGCACGGCGAATGAAACCATCAGTCGTATGCTGGCAGATTTTAAAGACGAAAAGCTGATTATCAAAGAAGGAAACGCAATTCGAATTTTTTCTATCAGCAAACTCCGGAATATTAAGCAGTAAAAGTAGCCTGTTATTGGAGAACTAAAGGAGAGCGGTGCGATTGAGCACCGCTCTCCTTTAGTTTTATCAGGTTTCTACTAGATATCGAATTGTGATAGATATAATCTGTGATGAAAGTCATTTAATAAGTTGATGCACTACACTCCCTACTACTCAATTCTCCTGTAGCTTTGATCTTAATCATGAAAGTAGTAGCATATAATATCCAAGAATACGAAAAAGAGTTGCTTGCCAAAGCAAATGCGAAAGTTCATGACTTAACACTGATTTCCAATCCACTAAGTTTTAGTACCCTTCACTATGCAAGAGGGAAAGATGCGGTCATCATTTCAGATCGGGACAATCTGGATACGCAATTGCTTGATGAATTAAATAATATTGGAATCAAACATATTGTTACACGTTCTATATCCACAACTCATATTGATCTAATGCACGCCGGCCTCCTGGAACTGCACGTAGCTAATACACCCTTTAATGATCAGTCACTTAAAGGAATCGCAGATCAAGTGGTGGTAAACTTAAATCAGTGGAGCAATAATGGTTGTGCAGGCTCCGCTTGTCAGTGTACCATGAAATGTGCGAAAAGAGAGAAATTTTTGGAAGATGAAAGAAATAGGTTTAAACGCGATAATTACAAAATATAACGTTGCCGCTCCCCGATACACGAGTTATCCAACTGTACCTTTTTGGGAAAATAGCTCTTTTAACAGTGGTGATTGGAGTGTGCAGGTACATGAAAATTATACGCTATCAAAAGAAAGAGGAATCAGCATATATATCCATTTGCCCTATTGCGAAAGCTTATGTACGTATTGTGGCTGTAATACGCGTATTACTAAAAACCATCAAGTAGAAGATCCTTATATACAATCGGTACTCAAAGAATGGGAGATGTACAAAGTGATTTTAGGAAGTGAAGCTGTTAACATTAGTGAAATTCATTTGGGAGGAGGAACACCTACTTTTTTTCAGCCTGAAAGTTTAGCTTTACTAATCAATGGTATTTTAGCCGGAAATAAAAAAGCCAGTGATGCCGTGTTCTCTTTCGAAGCACACCCCGCCAATACGTCAGAACAACACTTGAGAACCTTGTACGATTTGGGTTTTAAACGATTGAGTCTAGGGATACAAGATTTTGATGAACGGGTGCAGTTTGTTATAAATCGCCATCAACCAGTAGAAGATGTATCGCGGGTGATGGACCAAGCACGCGCTATCGGATATGAATCTATAAATTTCGATCTTATTTACGGCTTACCTTTACAATCCCCCTTATCGGTCGAGATGACGGTGCAGCAGTCACTGTTGATGTCGCCCGATCGCATCTCCTTTTACAGTTATGCGCATGTGCCTTGGATTAAACCAGGTCAGAGACGGTTTACGGAGCAAGATCTTCCTGTGGGAGAAGATAAGTTAAATCTGTATAAAATAGGAAAGAGGATGATTGAGGAAGTGGGGTATAAAGACGTTGGTATGGACCATTTTTCCAAAACAACGGATAAGTTATTTATCGCTTCGCGAGAGAAAAAGCTACATCGTAATTTTATGGGCTATGCAGATCGTTATACGCCCCTTATGATTGGACTAGGTGTGTCGTCTATTAGTGATGTTTGGACCGCTTTTGCACAGAATGTCAAGACAGTGGAGGAATATCATACATTCATTAGTGAAGGGAGGCTGCCGGTAGTCAAAGGACATTTGTTAAATGAAGAAGATGTTGTTATTCGTCAATATATTTTAGATATGATGTGTCGAAGTAAGGTGAATCTAATAGTTGGATTCCAGTTGAATACAGCAATTATAGCGCGTTTACAAGCGTTGATAGTAGACGGATTAGTAGAAATCGATCAATACACTGTCACTGCTACGGAGATAGGTAAATCGTTTTTAAGGAATATATGTATGGCGTTTGACGAAAGATTACAGAGAAGCAAGGAACGCGAAAATTTATTTAGTCAAGCAATTTAAAAGTATGGCAATGCGCAGGAATGTAGAGATAGTGGCATCGTGTTATCATTGTGGAGATGAAGTAACCGATACACCTTATGTTATGGAGGATCATACATTCTGCTGCTTAGGCTGTCAGACTGTTTATCAGATTTTAAACGAAAATAATCTACAAAGCTACTATACCTATAATGTGCACCCGGGCAAGGCGCAAAAATCATCTCAGGCAGATCTAAGCTACCTCGACGAACCCAATATAATTGCAAAGCTTGTTGATTATCAAGACACAGAGATTGGCGTTATCACTTTTTATATTCCCGTTATTCATTGCAGTTCGTGTGTTTGGCTGTTAGAGCATCTGTATAAATTAAATCCTGCTATAGCGAGCTCGCAAGTGGATTTTATGAAAAAGCAAACTAGCATTACCTTTAAAAATCAAGAAATCTCTTTGCGAGAGCTCGTGCAGCTTCTTGTTAACATTGGATACGAACCCAAGATCACTTTGCAGGATGTTGTTAAAGAGGGTAAGAAAATCAATCAAGGGGCATTGGTACGTAAAATTACGGTTGCTGGTTTCTGTTTTGGAAATTCAATGATGATTAGTTTTCCTGATTATTTCGGAATGGGTGTTTTCGAGCGCGAGTATGCGAGTTTTTTCGGGTATATGAATTTAGCATTCGGTATACCCGTCTTACTTTATAGTGCTTCCGATTATTTTACCTCCGCGTGGTATAGTTTGAAGCAACGGCGGTTAAATTTGGATGTACCACTTGCGCTAGGCATACTAGTTTTATTTCTCCGATCAGCCTTTGATATTTTAAATCAGTCGGGAGCGGGGTTTATAGATACCCTCTGTAGTTTGGTTTTTTTTATCCTCATCGGCAAGTGGGTGCAACAACGTACATATTATCATATTTCATTCGAACGCGATTACCGTTCCTATTTTCCCGTAGCGGTTACCGTGATACAAGATCACGACGAAAGACCCATACAAATTGCGGAACTGCAAGTAGGCGATCGGATATTGGTGCGAAATAATGAAATTATTCCAGCAGATGCGATCTTATTAAATGGTTACGCAGCAGTAGATTTTAGTTTTGTCACAGGCGAGAGCAAACCTATTGAAAAAACGTTGGGCGAACTAGTATATGCAGGTGGGCGTCAAATAGGCGGAGCGATAGAGCTTGAGGTCGTGAAACCCGTTTCCCAAAGCTATCTTACGCGTCTTTGGAATAATGAAAGCTTCAAAAGCTATGACAAGAACTTTGATACCTTTGTCGGTCTTATAAGCAAATATTTCACGGTCGCATTGATTTCAATTGCAATGCTGGCCGCTTTGTTATGGGCTTTCGGTGGCAACGCTGATAGGGCCTGGGGGGCATTCACGGCAGTGTTGATTATTGCCTGCCCATGTGCACTAGCTCTGAGTTCTCCTTTTACCTTGTCCGCAGCCCTGAGTATATTTGATAAGAACAAACTCTATATAAAAAATACATCCGCTATTGAACAAATGGCGGCAATAGATACGATTGTGTTTGATAAAACTGGAACGATTTCTTCACCTACATCATCTGCTATGTATTTTGAAGGAGAACTTACGAAGATGGAAAGACAGATTGTTTCTTCGATCTGCCGAAATTCCAGTCATCCGTTAAGTCGGGAGATTGTAAAATGGCTTGCTGAAGATTTTATTGTTCCCATTGAACGGTATGCCGAAACAGTGGGTATGGGGCAGGAAGGTATCTATCAGGATTATGTTGTCCGTATCGGTAGTGCCGGCTTTGTGAATCAATCTCGAATGACAGTCGGCGGGTCTGTAGTTTACGTCAGTGTGAATGATAATATTAAAGGCTTTTTTACCTTAGAGCAGTCCTGGCGTACCGGCTTGTCAGATGTGATCAACGAATTAAAGAAAAATAGTTACCATCTACATTTAATATCAGGTGATAATGAGCGACGGGCAGATACCCTTCGGTTGATCTTCCCAGAGCAGACAAAATTATTGTTCAATCAGACTCCCAGTGATAAGATGACTCGTATTGAAGCTTGGCAGCACGAGGGCAAGCGTGTTTGCATGTTAGGAGACGGCCTCAATGATGCGGGCGCACTCCGAACAGCCAATCTTGGCATCGCTGTGTCCGATGATATCAATAATTTTTCACCGGGTTGCGATGCTATTTTAGATGGAGTGAGTTTTGATAAATTACCTCGATTCTTTGCATTTGCTGGGGATGCGGTAAAAGTCATCAAAATAAGTTTTGTGATCTCCATGCTGTATAATGTTGTAGGTTTGAGCTTTGCAGTGCAAGGTACGATGTCCCCACTCTTTGCCGCTATATTAATGCCTATCAGTACCGTTACGATCATTTCCTTTACCAGTCTCATGACCCGTTGGTATGCAAATCGCAGAAAATTGATTTAGGTTGGGCTTGATTTTTAACTATTTAATTTTTACGTTTAAAAAATGAACATCATTTTTATGTTAATCGGATGCAGTGTACTGATCGCACTATTGTTCTTGTGTGCTTTTTTCTGGGCCAATAAAAGCGGACAGCACGAAGATACCTTCACACCTTCCATTCGCATTTTATTTGAAGATGAAGTCACTGAGGATGACTCTTCTTCCAAATAGTTCGGTTTTCTTATTTACCATTTCCTTTTCACGTAATTAAACGATAACCGTTCAAGCTATCGTGCCGTACCCGCAAATTGCGTTCTTTGAACTTTTCTGAACCATTTTGCATTAAAACTGTTTATTTTAATAGTAGCTAAAAAAAAGTGAACTTTATATGCTGAATCTGCTAAGCATTCGTAAAAGTTTTATTAATTTCAGAAGCAATAAAATAAATCTACTTAAGGCACGTGCATGAAAAATTTCCCTATCCCAGAAAATGAATTGGATCGTATTCAAAGGTTGAAATCCTATGAACTTCTGGGGCTTGGAAAAGATCCTGATCTTGATGTTTTCGCGCACGCTGCTTGCCTGATAACAGATTGTCCGGCGTCACTTATAGCGATGATGGAAGAGGATACGCAACGTATTCAGAGCTGCGTAGGCCTCGATTTCGAATCCGTCGACAGACGTAGTACCTTATGCCAATATACCATTATGACGAGAGAGGTACTTGTCATCGAAGATACGTTTGAGGATGTAAGATCGTCTTCCAACTCCTTAATTAGGGAAGGTAACATTAGATTCTATGCCGGTGTACCTTTAGCCGACGAAGACGGTATTGTTTTAGGTACCATTTGTGTCATAGATTTCGTTCCTAAATCCATTACTACGAAGCAGATTGCGTCTTTGGAGCAATTGGGGAAAGCGGTGACCAAAATTCTTCTTGGAAAAAAAAGAAAAATACAGGCTGGATATTTCGGAGAGATATTTCACCTCACAGAAAACATGATCTGCGTCTTAGATGAAGTATTTCGTGTCAAGGAAGCCAATCCTGCTTTCACAGAAGGATTAGAGGTTTCTAGATCCTCTGTCATTGATGATTTTTTTTACGATATTATTGGTAATGAAGACGATACTTTATTAACAACCTTAGAGAAAGTGTCTGAAAGTGATCCGGGACTTCAACTGACTACCATTACGAAGAAAATGGACGATAATGGTATTACCATTGAGTGGCGTTTCAAATATGACCCTGTCCATCGCGAGATCTTTGCCTTTGGTAGAAATATCACCAAAGAAAGAGAGGAACAGCAGAAACTGGAGAGTTCTGAGCGACGGTTTCGAAAATTTTTTGAAAATGCCATTGGGCTCATGAGTATGCACGATTTGGATGGCAATATTCTCGCTGTCAATCAAAAAGGTCGTGAACTATTAAAGTATTCGGAAGATCAGGTAAAAAAATTAAATCTCCGGCAGTTGATCCCCTCTCGTCATTTAGAAAATATGGAAGCATATCTGGAGCGGATTGCTCGGGTTGGAGAAGACTCCGATATGATGATTTTGCAAACCAAGGACGGAGAAAAGATCTATTGGCTGTATCATAATATGCTTGAAACCGACACCGAAGGCAGATCGTATGTGGTGAGTACGGCGCTGAATATGACCGAACGAATACAGTTAGAGCGAGATCTCTTACATACTAAGCAGATCTTGGAGCAAACGAATGCCGTCGCGCAGGTAGGTGGATGGGAGGTTGATCTTGCTCAAGACCAGGTCTATTGGTCTGATTCTACGAAGCTGATCCATGGTGTACAAAAAGACTTTGTTCCAACTATTGATCATGCGATTAGTTTTTTTGAACCAGAAAGCCAAACGAAACTGAAGGAGATTTTTGAACGTGCAATAACAAAAGGCATACCTTATGATACGGAATTGAGACTTCGTAGGGAGCAGGGCGAAGTCATTTGGGTGCGTGTAAAAGGAATACCCGAGCTCGAAAATGGCTCGTGTAAACGGGTTTTTGGCATTATTCAAGATATAGATCGAAGTAAATCACTGTTTTTGGAGCTAGAACGAAAAGAAGCGATGCTGCAAGCCTTTGTAGATTATGTTCCAGCCTCCGTCGCGATGTTTGATCGGGACTTCAATTATGTTTCGGTTAGTCATCAGTGGATCGATGACTTTCATCAAGGAAAGGCTGACTTGCTAAATCAAAATCTGTTTAACTTATTTCCGCATATTCCCGAAAAGCGAAAGCAGATCTATCGTGACGCACTAGACGGTAAGCCTTATAAAAATGTCGATGAACTAATCGAAGTGGGGGGTACTTCAGAAGCCCAGCATTTCAATTGGGAAGTACGACCCTGGCATATGGCTGATGGTCTTATCGGTGGTATTATTATTTTTACACAGAACATTAGCGAATCGGTTCAGGTAAATCAAGAATTGAAAAAAGCAAAGGAGCTCGCCGTGTTAGCGAGCGAAGCCAAATCAGAATTTTTGGCAAATATGAGTCACGAAATAAGGACACCGCTAAACGGTGTTATTGGATTTTCAGACCTGCTGTTGAAAACACCGCTGAATGACGTTCAGGTACAATACCTAAATTATATCAACGAGTCTGGAAATAGCCTGCTAAATATTATTAATGATATTCTAGATTTTTCGAAGATTGAATCTGGTAAACTGGAACTGTTTATCGACAAATTTAATGTTTACGATCTGGCACATCAAGTAATTAATGTAATACTTTATCAAGCACAGCGGAAAGAGGTAGAGCTTTTACTCAACATAGAGCAGGGATTACCCGCCTTTATCTGGATCGACGAACCTCGTATCAAACAGATTTTGATCAATCTCTTAGGAAATGCTGTTAAATTTACCGAACAGGGAGAAATAGAGCTAAAAATTGAGAAAATTCATTGTGACAGCAGCACGCTCACCTTACGATTTTCGGTTCGGGATACCGGTATTGGTATCCCGCTCAGCAAGCAGCAGCGGATTTTTGATGCGTTCACGCAAGAAGATAGCTCAGTGAGCAAACGATACGGAGGCACGGGATTAGGGCTTACGATATCGAATAATTTACTCAAGTATATGGGAAGTAAGCTTAGTCTCGAAAGTGTTTTGGGAGAAGGGTCGGTGTTCTATTTTGATATCGACGTGGCTTACGAGCAAGGAGGCGAGGACAATAACGGAGAACTTCCTGTAAGTAGGGTACTTGTCGTAGATGACAATGCGAACAATCGGGTTATCCTTCAACATATGTTGGGCTATAAAAATGTAGAGTCTGTTCTGGCCGCAAACGGAATGGAAGCGTTGCAACTACTGGTTAAAGGAGAACGCTTCGATGTTATCCTGATGGATTACCATATGCCCATCCTTTCCGGACTAGAGACGATAGATAAGATTAAAGAACTGTTTCACAAGCAAGGTGAGGTCGTTCCATTGATAGTTTTGCATACCTCATCAGAGGAACATGAGGTTTTATCTACCTTTCGTCAAGAAACCAACTCGTTCTGTCTGTTAAAACCTATTAAATCTAATGAGTTGTACCATGCACTTCGCAGGGTTATTCAGCAAAATAAGCAAGATGATGAGCAAGCTAAATTGAAAGTGTCAGGTTCTATATCCCATGTTTATAAGCAACAAGCACTTGTATTAATAGCTGATGATAATGCCGTAAATATGGCTTTGAACTTACGCATGATGGCGTCGATTATGCCCAATGCAGAGCTAGTGGAAGTGTCAAATGGTGTCGAAGCGGTAAGTAAATGTTTGCATCAGTCTTTTGATTTAATATTGATGGATGTCCAAATGCCACAGGTAGACGGTATAGAAGCGACGAAGCAAATCCGTCAGCTTCCCGGTTACCAATTTACACCAATAATCGGAGTTACAGCAGGAAATGTAATTGGAGAGCGGGAGAAATGTTTAACAGCTGGAATGTCGGATTTTCTTCCAAAACCCATACGACAACAAGATCTGTATTCCATATTGCAAAAATTTGTAAAACCGGAGCCCTCTGAGACGATGGTTACTGCGACACCAGACGACCATTTGGATATGCAGGCATTGAAACAACAGGTTGGCGATGATGCCGGATTTATGACGTTCTTCTTGGATCTGGTGGTGAAGGAGCTAAATAACGCTGCTCTTAACGTCAGAGAAGCGAAAGAGGGGCAAGATTTTGATCGAATAAAGCAAATACTGCATAAACTGAGAGGAACTTCTTCCACAGCCGGACTCGTCAAATTGGCTAAGTCTACATCTGAACTGGAAAACAACCTGTCATCGTACAACGATCTGAGCGTGGTGCTAACGGGTATTGAACACGAAATTGAAACAGGAATAAATTTAATTACGAAACTTTTAAAGGAGCAATAGCATGTTGATTTTAATAGCTGAAGATGACGAGTTAATATTACGAACAATAGAGCATAAACTACTGAAAGAGGGGTATCAAATAATTTTGACCCGTAACGGCAAAGACGCAATTGAAAAGATTAAAGAGCTGAATGTGGATCTTGTGGTCACTGATATTATGATGCCATTCGCTTCTGGGATCGAGATTTTAGCCGCGATAAGGTCATTTCAGAAAGAGCTACCTGTTATCGTGTTGTCAAGTCTGGGACAAGAAGAAGTCGTTGCCGATGCATTCGATCTAGGCGCAGCAGATTTTATGGTCAAACCTTTTAGTCCGAATGAACTAGTCTTAAGGATCAAGCGTTTAACCAATAAGTAATGAATTCTATGTTGCATCGGGTTACCATTCACGAACTTGTTATCGCCATCGTCGTGGTGTTGATCCTGGTGTTGCTATTGACTATAACGGTATTGTCTTACAGTTTTTACAAATACCGGATTCTTTATCGAAGACAAGCTTGGGTACAAACGAGCGAGCAAAAGGTTATGGAAGCTATTGTGCGTGGTGAAGATGGGGCTAGTCTGGACGAGACATTCTTGATGCAACTCCGAGAGCCGTCTTTTCGCAACGTGTTTTTAGGTGTTTTGGTCGCTTCTGATCGCAAATTCTCGGGTGTAGCCCGGAATGAAGTGAATAATCTCTTTAAAATATATAAAATGGAAGATGCAGCCTGGCAAAAACTTCAACAAAAGAAGTCGTATCTCATCGCTGGCGGAATACTCGAATTAGCAGTCATGCGGGTTGAGGATGCTATTCCAGACATTATCTCCCTACTGGACCACCCAAAGCGACAGGTTTACCAAGAAGCACAATACGCTATAGTTGGCTTTAAGGGATTTGACGGTCTAGATTTTCTAAATACACTTGTAGTTCCTTTGTCAGACTGGCAACAATTGCGTTTGCTCCGTTCCGTAGCAAAATTGCCCGATGCATATGAAAAATGGATGAAAAATTGGTTAATCAGTCCAAATGAATCGGTTATCATTTTTACCCTCCGTTTGATACGAAAGTTTCAGTTATTACCATTTTACAATGACGTCGTTAATTTATTGGACCATGCGTCTGTAACTGTTAGCGTACAAGCTATACGTACCCTAGCGGCCTTAGAAAATGTCGATACCGTTTATCAACTAATAGCAATTTTTGCTACACAGCCCCACGAGTCACAAATCGAGATTTTACGAACTCTTAAGAAATCGCGAAGCCCGCAAAGTGAACCGTTCCTCCAAGAGCAGCTATGGTATAATCCAGCGATTTCGGTCAAGATTGCAGCAGCCGAGGCACTGATTGCTTTAGGACAGCATAGTTACTTAAAGAATATTGCTGCAACCGAAATAGTACCCCTAGAAATTAAACAAGTTATTAAACACGCGTTGCAAGAAAAAGTATGATAGAATTCGCACATATTGTTTACGAAATTGTGATCTGGCTATTTCTCTTGTATTCAGCAGCAATATTTCTCATTTATATCTGGGTCGGGCTCTATGCATATGGTGCCGTATCACGCTACAAGCATGACAATACGTTTACCGATTATAACTTTATTGCCACAAATACTGACGCGCCCACCCTCAGTTTGATCGCTCCAGCATTTAATGAAGGCATGACCATTATAGACAATGTGCGTTCACTACTCTCGATTTACTACCATAACCTAGAAATTATTATCGTGAATGATGGTAGTCGGGACGATTCCATGCAAAAACTAATTGAAGCGTATAACCTGGAATCGATATCTTTTTTTGTGCAGGGGAATATAAAAACCAAGCAAATACGAGGTGTATACAAGAGTAAAAATCCAGCATTCAAGAAGTTGATAGTCGTCGATAAGGAAAATGGGGGTAAGGCCGATGCACTTAATGTAGGCGTAAACATATCTTCTGGCGACTATATCGTTTGTATAGATGTGGACTGTATTCTGGAGCAGGATGCAATTTTGAAATTGGCAAAGCCCTTTTTAGAGCAGACCGATAAGCAGGTCATTGCCTGTGGGGGTGTTATTCGTTTGGCCAATAACTGTAAAATTGAGAACGGAAAGGTTGTTGAGGTAAATTTGCCGAAATCATGGCTAGGCAGAATGCAAGCATTAGAATATATTCGCGCTTTTGTTTTAGGACGTATGGCTTGGTCCAGGGCTTCGGGTTTAATTCTAATATCCGGAGCCTTTGGTGCTTTTGATAAGCAGATCGTGTTAGCCTGTGGTGGATACGATACGACCACCGTTGGAGAAGATATGGAGCTGGTAGTTCGGATGCGGCGCTATATGGAAGAGCGGGGAAGACCTTATGAAGTCGTGAATATTCCAGATCCGTTATGTTGGACAGAAGTTCCTGAATCCAAAGAAGTACTAAAGAAACAACGTAACCGCTGGATGCGTGGTACCATAGAAACGCTATGGAAGCACCGCAAGTTGATGTTTAATCCGAGATATGGTCGGCTCGGACTAATAAGTGTTCCTTATTGGTTTTTCTTTGAATTCTTAGGGCCACTGGTTGAATTTGCAGGATACTTCATCTTTTTGCTCTTTTTATTCTTCGGGATCATTAACTGGCCTTTTTTCTTCGCCTTATTTGCGCTGGTCATTTCGTCTGGGATTTTGTATTCTATTTATGCTATCCTGGTCGACCTCGTAAGTCATCAGGTATATAGTAAAAAGCAAGATCTTTCCAAGCTAATCGCTACGGCTATTCTAGAACCCTTCTATTTTCACCCGATCGTGGTAGGTGCTGGCGTGCGAGGGGTAGTCGACTATTTCCGAAAGAAGCATGGCTGGGGAGAAATGACCCGGCAAGGCTTTCAACAAGCCGCAATCGAAGAACCATTTACGAAACGCTTAGGTCGACAGTTAGCGTTTGCCTTGAGAAACTTTGGCGTTATAGCACTAGTATTCCTTATACTCTATATGATTTCGGTGGGCGTAGAATGGTGGTGGTATGGTCATCGTTTTACACATCTTGCTGCTGTAAATACCGGAGGACAACTTCTTTTAGATAATCTCTACTTCGCATTTCAAGCGCTTCTAGGAGGCGGAATAATTTACCTCGTATTACAGTTTATCAGTCGATGGTGGGCAAATACGGTGCTGGTAGTTTCATTTTCATTCATCGTCGTAATGCATTACATCCTGTTTCTGTATTTTGCAGAATCACGTAATTTACTTGGGGCGGACCTTTTCTATTACAATATCGCGGAGATGAAACAGATACTAGATACGAGCGGTA
Source organism: Sphingobacterium alkalisoli (assembly GCF_005049105.1). GTDB lineage: Bacteria > Bacteroidota > Bacteroidia > Sphingobacteriales > Sphingobacteriaceae > Sphingobacterium > Sphingobacterium alkalisoli. The sequence goes on along the minus strand of NZ_SUKA01000008.1, from coordinate 18,811 downwards.
TGTTAAGTTTCACCAATATTGCGTTGCTCGTGGTTCTTTTAGTGGCGTGCTACCTGCCATTTTGGATATTTAGCAAGCGGTCTTTAAATACAGTTTACGTAGGTTTAGGTATGCTAGTACTTGGAATCGTAACGAGCTTTTTGCCCCTAGATATTTTCTTCTCATCCACCAAAAATGATTTATTTGTACAAAATGCAGGACGAAGCAAGTGGCGATATTTTTTTGATTCTAATCTCACTATCTATATAGAAGAACATTCAGGTATGTTTACTGGATGGTTGGATAATGAAGTGGATTCGACGAATCCGAACGATGGATTTCCCTTTCTTAGAAAAGAGGATACAAAAGATATTTTAGGTGGATACTTCAAAAACACAGATACCGTACCCAACTTAGTGATTATTATCGTGGAAGGTTTGGGGCACGCCTATAGTTCGCCTTTAGGTTACGTTGGCAACTTTACACCATTTATTGATTCTTTGGCTAAGCAGTCTCTCCATTGGGAGAATAACCTGAGTTCCTCGGGAAGAACTTTTGCCGTATTGCCTACATTAACTGGTTCATTACCTTTCGGACCGCATGGTTTTTTAGAACAAGACAGCTTGCCTCCGCATTTCAATCTGTTTAATGTGTTGAAAAAAAATGGATTTTCCACTGGTTTTTTTTATGGTGGAGACGCCAGTTTTGATCAGATGAGTAAGTTTATCAACTACAGTGGAGTGGATAAACTTATCGATCAGAATGCGTTTTCACCTCCTTATAAAAAGCTTCCTGAGCAAGGGGGGGAAAGTTGGGGATACGAGGATCAAGCTGTATTTAATAAATTTATCGAATTGCAGGGCTTACAGCAAAGCCCCTATTTTCATGTCTTGCTAACCTTGTCTACACATAATCCTTTTTTAATTAATAATGAAGCTTATTACGATAAACTTTTTGATCAAAGAGTGGCGAGCCTATCATTAGCCGCTGATAATAGAAAATGGGCGCTTGAGAATAAGAAACAGTTGGTGTCCGTCTTGAACTTAGATGATGCGTTACGCCAATTTTTTGCCGCGTATCAAAAAAGAGCTGACTTCGGTAATACCTTGTTCTTAATAACAGGAGACCATGCTATGCCAGAGATTCCTTTGCAAAGTAAAATGGATCGCTACCATGTTCCGCTTATCATCTACTCGCCTTTGTTGAAAGAACCTCATACTTTCTTGAATACAGTCAGTCATTTTGATATAGCCCCCTCTCTTTTGGCATATTACCGGGAGAACTTTGGATTGTATACACCCAGTCACGTCACTTGGGTTGGCCGGGGATTGGCAGAAGGGATATCCGAAAAAAGTAACGGGATTGCGCTCATGCAAAGTAAAAATCAGTTGAGTGATTTTGTCTATCGTAATTATCACCTCTCGGACGGAAAACTTTACAAATTGGATAAACGACTGAATGGAGATCTTATCTCGGATGTCTCTGCACGTGAGCTGTTGTTGCACCGTTTTGAAACATTTAAGCATAAAAATAAATTTTTCCATACCAAAAAGAAGCTTCTCCCCGATAGCGTTTACCGAGGCTATTTCGAAGGACGCAAGCCTTAGAATGTTTTGATATAACCAACGGTAATATCTATTTGGTTTCCCTTTTCGTTAGGTCTATACTCTTGGTTATAATAAGTGGAAGAAATGGAGAAAAGGTTTGTGCGATTTACAGAGAAATTATACTCAGCACCTACTTTAAATGTTTTTAATTTATAAGAAGCATTGTCTAGTAAGTTGTTGCGATTCTCCTCAGGGCTTAAACCGGTACCGATAATGAATCCAAGGTAGTCATTTGCACCTTTGGTATAGTAACGGACAGTACCTGCATAAGATTGGGAAATATTTTCTTGACTTGGCGTAAGATAGGTGCGAAAGTTGAACCAGTAATTTTGGTAGTACTTGCCTATCGAAGCCGTGTACATCCAAATGTGATCATTGAAATACAACTGACGGTAGCCCACTTCTCCTTCAAAACTTTGCGGGAGATTTGCGTAAAGCGATACACCAGTTCGGTAATTTGGAAATATTCCCACGTTGTCCGAATAACCAGCTCCGACATAGAGATAAAATATTTTAGAAAGTCGTGGGTAAGCTTCTAATTCAAACTGCACTCCGTTATCTGCAAATTTATTAGCGTAGTTTGTTCTAAAAATAACAGATCCGATCGGTGTCGCTCTTCGATAGCTCAAGCCGACGATATGCCAGTCATCTTCGAATTGCTTGTCAAAATGGGTGAAGTTATAGGTGATTCCAAGCGCATTTTTAGCGGTAAATTCTTGAATATTTTTAATCAATGCTCTTGCTTCTGTATGCTTTGGGTTTAATTCCAACAAGCGGTTTACCGAACGCTCCGCTATTTCATAGTTATTATTACTGTAATTTATTTTAGTTTTCAACAACAACAGATCCTGCGAATCGTAATGCAACGCAATTCCTTTATCTACAATCGCATTAGCATTAGCAGGCTGGTCGTTCCAGAACTCAAGGGAGGCGTAAGCGAGGAAGAAATCCTCATCCTCCACCTTTCTGTTAACCAGATCTGTAAAAACCATTCGGGCGGAGTCAATATAATCGGACCACGTATATAAGCGTCCAAGAAAGATGCTGATATCTATGTATTCGGGGGCCTTCTGTAATGCTTGTTTACTTAATTTTATGGCTTCTGAATAATCTTTCTGTTCGAATGCGTGATGGCGTGCCCGCAGAAAGATCTCATCAGCAGAAAGATCATCTTCTTGGCTCATCGATGTAAACGGAGATAAGAATGTACAGAGAAAAAGATAAAAAAGGTTCTTCATTCCAGATGTCATTTATGATCGTATTGTAATATTACTTAAACTTAGACAAATTTGATTTTATATGCAAACAAGCACCATTTATTCGCAATTTCTGCTGCTAAACAATCATTGGATCTCTGTGTCTTGCAGCGCCTGTTTATATGCCCTTAAAGCTCTTTCTCTCGCAAAAGTATGGTCCACTATAGGAGGTGTCAATTGCAGGTCGTACTCCGGGTACCAAGTTTTCACGTAAGCAAGATCCTTGTCAAATTTTTGAGTCTGCGCTGTAGGGTTGAAAATACGGAAGTAGGGTGCGGCGTCACATCCACATCCAGCGGCCCACTGCCAGTTGCCATTGTTGGCCGATAGGTCATAGTCATCTAGTTTTTCGGCAAAATAAGCCTCGCCCCAGCGCCAATCGATAAGCAGGTGTTTGCATAAAAAACTTGCTACCACCATCCGCACCCGGTTATGCATAAAGCCAGTTAGGTTCAATTGTCGCATTCCTGCATCAACAATGGGATAGCCCGTTTCCCCTTTACACCATAATTCAAATTCATGTTCGTTGTTCCGCCAATTTATTTGCTCGTACTTTGCTTTGAAGCAGGTGTCCACCACTTTTGGGAAATGATGCAAAATCTGCGTGAAGAATTCCCGCCAAATTAGTTCAGAAAGCCATGTCGCGTTATACTGCAAAGCAAAGGCCACACATTTTCTGATGCTTATCGTGCCAAATCGTAGAGCAATACCTAAATGTGTGGTACGGTTTAATGCTGGGAAATTTCTGTACTTATCGTAGTCCATGATGATATTTAGATCTATCTCTGGTGCCTGGAAAGTTAGGTCTGTTTTTTTGAATCCTAAATCGGCCAGCGTTATGATAGATGAGTGATCTACTTTTTGCCAGGGCGTTAAATCAACTGATTTAGCTGCATAATGCTCCGGTTTTAATTCAGATAGCCATTTTTTTGCGTACGGCGTATACACTGTATAGGGCGTGCCATCTATTTTCGTTATCTCCGATTGTTCGAAGATAACGTGGTCTTTGTATGTATGAAATGGAATATTTTTGTGTAGCAGATAATTTCGTACGGTATCGTCTCGTTTAATTGCATCAGGCTCATAATCCTTGTTGCAATATACCGCTTGTACATCATAAGCTGCTGTTACTTGTTCGAATATTTCTATAGGCTTGCCATGATACGTCTGTAGTGCGGTATGTGCGTCTTGTAATGCGCTATTCACAGAGGTCAACGCTTGCTGTATGTAATCCACTCTTCGGTCGTACTTATTGACCAATCTATCTAGAATTTCTGTGTCAAATATAAACATAGGCAGCACAGGGTAGCCAGAAGCCAAGGCCTGCTGCAAACCCGTATTGTCCTCGAGGCGAAGGTCACGTCTGAACCAAAATATAACAAGTTTACTCTTCATTTGAAAAAGGAAGTTTTCTACTACGATTTAACTATTTTCGCTAAAAATACCAATTTATTTTCGTCAGGGAGTAAAGAACAGAAAATATGAAGCTAGCTATGGTCGTGATTCAAAAAAATAATTTTTATTTTCAATATTACAGATATTTTCTATTTTTGTGCCATCATGAAGTTCGCAAACTATACAACATTCATCGGAAAACCTTGGACCGCTTAGTCTAAGGGTGCTGAATTTACCACCCAGTTTACTTATAGCCTAGCTTAGGCTAACATATATTGTTGTATACTTATTACTATTAAATTTTATGGAAAATAAAAAATGGTTGCGCACCTATCTGTTTATATGGTCGGGACAATTTATATCGATGTTGACCAGCTATGCGGTGCATTTTGCAGTAATTATATGGTTAAGTCTGGAGCACAAATCTGCCGAAATTTTAGCGTATGCCGGCATTGCTGCCATGCTTCCACAGGCCATCATAGGACCTTTTGTGGGTGTATTTATTGATCGATGGAATCGTAAGAAAGTGATGATCTTTTCAGATGCATTTTTAGCGCTCTGTGCCTTAATCATGGTCTTTTTGCTACAAAACGAAACGGTAAATCTCAACTGGGTCTACCTAATGTTGGCTTTCCGTTCAGTCGGAAATGCTTTCCATTCACCTGCAATGCAGGCTATAGCGCCTCTTATTGTTCCCGAAAAGGATTTGCTTCGTGTTTCTGGAATTAATCAAATGTTGCAGTCGGGGAGTAGCATTGCCGGACCCGCAGTCGGAACGTTAGCAATTACCTACCTATCGATTTCAAATGTGTTATACCTTGATGTAATTGGAGCAGCAGCAGCGATCATCTCGCTTTTGTTCGTGACCATACCTCATATTAAAACGGAAGCAAGATTGTCGATCAACGCAGTCGTCATTGAGTTAAAAGAAGGATTTAATGCCGTATTGAAAAATAAAGGGCTGAGTTTTCTGTTTTTTTATGCCATGATGGTCACATTTTTCATTATGCCGGCAGCGATAATGTTTCCATTATTAACAACGGGACATTATGGCGGTGGAAAATGGGAAATGAGTATTATCGAGATTGTCTGGGGAATCGGGATGCTCATTGGTGGTACAGTTTTAGGCGTTTTCAAGGTGAAAGCCTCCAAGGTTATTCTAATAAACGCGATGCATCTGGTATTAGGCTTGTCTTTTATATTATGCGGTTGGCTGCCATCAGGATGGTTCGTTGGTTTTGCAGCTGCGACTATTCTTAGTGGAATTGCGTTGTCTGTATTTTCGGCATCTTTTACCACTATTTTGCAGTTGGAAGTCGCTCCGGGTATGTTGGGGCGTGTATTTTCTTTGTACTTCAGTGTGGCCGTTTTACCGAGTGTGATTGGTTTACTATTTACAGGTTTGATCGCGGAGCGAATTGGTGTTGCGAATGCCTTTTTAATTTGTGGCGGGTTGGTGATTTTGATAGGAATTCTTTCGTTCTTAACGCCATCGTTGATGAAGTTAGGAAGAAGCAAAACGGTCGAGCAGCAAAATATGTAGTTAAAAGCATAACTTCTTGACGGTAAATGATTAGCCCTATTTGGGCTAGTCACTTACCATCAAAATTCCTTTTCTGTAAGGGTTGCATTTGCCATGGCCCCCGCAAAGTTGCCTGTAGCAACCGCATTAGCAACAGAACGCATCATACTCGTACTATCTCCACATGCAAAAATCCCTTCAATAGTTGTCTTCTGGAAGTTGTCTACTTTGATATAACCCTGTTCTGTCAGCTCGCAACCTAAATTCATCGGAATATCCGAATGTTGCTGAAATGCAACCGACGCATACATAGCATCCAAGCTAATTTTGCTGCCATCTTTTAAAATTACATTTTGAATGATCCCGTCTTTGTGTTCTATCACCCTAATTTTTTGATCGATAACCTGTATATTGTGCTTGTTCAGTTTTGCCATTTGCTCGGTATTGAATTCCGCTGTTCCGGAAGTCAGAATAGTAATTTTATCTGTCAGGTTATTGACTAGCGAGGCCAGGTGAAAAGCTCTTTCTCCGTTTGCCATAATCCCTGTCTTCTGGTTGCGAAACTCATAACCGTGGCAATAAGGACAGTGAATGACAGAAATTCCCCAACATTCAGAAAAGCCTTGTATGTCGGGCATGATATCTTTTACACCTGTGGCAACAATAAGTTTCTTTGCATTAAACTCTTCACCAGTTTGTGTCGTAATCGTGAAGCCATTTGCAGTTTTTACCCCACTAATAGCTAGTCCATCGTAAAATTGTACCGTGTTGTATTTTAATACCTGAGCTTTAGCATTTTCTGCAATGATGCTTGGTTTCTGGCCGTCTTGCGTAATGAAATTATGAGAATGAGGAGTTTGCCTATTGCAGGGCAATCCGCTGTCAATTATCAAAACGCTTCGCATAGAACGCCCTAACGCCATTGCGGAAGAAAGCCCCGAGTAACTCCCGCCGATGATTATTATATCAAAATTTTTATTATCTGCCATACTGTTTAATTTTTTGAATAGTATAATCTATTTTGTTGTTAAATTTAAATATCTTGATAAAGATAAGTAATGTTTTATTATTGCGATTATATCGCAATATGTTAATGCGACTATTTTACATTAAATTTACAGAGAAATCTTGTACGCATTTCTATTCCAAAAAGGATAGCAATAATTTGCTCGTGCAAGCTAATTTAGACAGACAGATTTTCGGACGAAAATATTAAACATGAAACGTAGGAATACACCCTCAAAAGAAGCTGTTTTAAATTTGTTGACAAATGCAAGAAAGGCAATGAGTCACGATGCGATTGAACAAAATATAGACATAGAAATAGATCGCGCAACTATTTATCGGGTTTTGAATCGCTTTTGCGAAGACGGTTTGGTTCACAAGATTGTAGCCGAAGACGGAAAGCAGTATTTTGCAGTATGTATGAAATGCGATGAGAATAGTGTTAGAAATCATCATTTTCATTTTCGTTGCATCCGTTGTCAAACGATAGAATGTTTACCCGAAAATGTTCATTTTTCTGTTCCACAAGGATACCATGTCGATAGTGTCAACTGCGTACTTACAGGAACATGTAAAGAATGCTCGTCGTAGCCAGATCGCTTTACATGTAACTTTAACTGAATAAATTGTATAAAAAATATTTGCCTACCAACTAATAGGTATGTGTCTTTACTGAAAGAATTAACAATGTCAAAGCGAGAAGAAATTATACAGCTTGCAGATACTTTGATTAGGCAAATTGGTTTCAATGCCTTTAGTTTCTATGAAATTTCTGAGAAGGTGGGTATAAAAACGGCTTCTATACATTATCATTTTCCAAAAAAATCCGATTTGGCTGTGGCTGTTATAGCGTACCACTTTAATAATCTCAAGGTATCTATCGAGAAACTAGGAGGGAGATCTCCAATTGAGCAATTGGATATGTTCTTTTCCATCTATTCCAACATCCAAAAGGAAAAGAACGTGTGTTTGGTTGGCTCTCTGGCAAGCGACTTTAATACATTAGAAGAAAAAGTACAACATAAACTGAAGGAATTTTCGGATTTGATGCTGGCGTGGGTAAGCAATTTTTTGGAAGAGGGAAAAACTGAAAATGTCTTTCAATACGAAGGTTTATCGAGAACAAAAGCGTTAATGATTATAACTAATATGCTTGCCATTGTGCAACTTTCACGACTCACCAATAACAATGATTTTGAAGTTCTAAAAGAATCAATAAAAAACGAATTGATTAAAAAATAGCTATGAAAGAATGGTGAAAAAAATATTGCTGAAACCAGTATTATCAAAAAAAGGTAACAATCATAGCACCATTAGTCGAAATATTAATTAACAAAATTATTTAGCAATGAGAAGAGTAGTGATAACAGGAATGGGAGCTTTAACTCCTATTGGAAATAATGTTGAAGATTTTTGGCAATCGCTTGTCAATGGAATAAGTGGCGCTGCAGGCATCACTAAATTTGATACAACTAAATTCAAAACGAAATTTGCATGCGAACTTAAAAATTTTGACCCTTTAGATTTCATTCCGAAATCTGAAGCTCGGAAGTTCGATTTGTTTTCACAGTATGCTTTAATTGCTACGGAAGAGGCCATAAAAAACGGAAATATCACTTTCGACAACTTGAATAAGAACAGAATTGGTGTTATTTGGGGATCTGGCAACGGCGGAATTGGCACTTTCCAGCAACAAGTAGCCGAATTTGCACAAGGAGATGGAACGCCGAGATTTAATCCTTTTTTTATACCAAAAATGATTGTCGATATTGCTTCAGGTCTTATTTCAATCAAATACGGATTACGTGGCGTCAATTTTACAACCGTATCAGCCTGCGCCACTTCCAACACTGCCATTATAGATGCTTTTAATTATATCAAATGGGGTAAAGCAGATATGATTATAACCGGTGGATCTGAAGCACCTATAACAGAAAGTAGTGTTGGTGGATTTAATGCATCTAAAGCACTATCAACGCATAATGAAAACCCTGAAAATGCTTCAAGACCTTTTGACGTTAACAGAGATGGGTTTGTGATGGCCGAAGGTGCGGGAACTATCATTTTAGAAGAGTTGGAACATGCGAAAAAACGCGGGGCCATAATTATTGCTGAAATTGTCGGTGGTGGTATGGCAGCAGATGCTTACCACATGACGGGTACACATCCCGAGGGTGAGGGTGCGTATTTAGGTATGCTTGCAGCATTGGAAGATGCGAATATAAGTGCCACTGCAATAGATTACCTAAATACGCATGCAACTTCTACACCACAAGGTGATAATAGTGAACTGAAGGCCGTAGAACGTGTTTTTGGCCGAAACAGCAAATTAAATATTAGTGCAACAAAATCAATGACCGGACATTTATTGGGCGCAGCCGGTGCAGTGGAGGCGATTGCCTGCATCAAGGCAATTCAACATAATATAGTTCCGCCTACGATTAACGCTGTAGACATTGAGCCAGAATTTAAAGATATTTTTAACCTAACATTGGGAAAAGCTCAAACAAGAGAAGTAAATTATGCTATGAGCAACACTTTTGGTTTTGGCGGACACATTGCAACCACAATTTTTAAGAAATATATGGAATAGAAGACAATGGCTGCTCAATTTAAAAGATGTTCGTGTTCTATTCTGCTCCATCGATGTCCGAAAGGGAGCATCTGGGACACAACCCGTTTTTGCGTGATTCATTTTTGTGGTGTCATTCAGGATACAGTATCATGGCAAGACAGAAAAGGGTAATCAAATTGAATGGGAAGATCGGAGATCTTTAATCGAAAAGCTCTCGAGGTGTTACGCCTCGAGAGCTTAATGTATCACGCGGCGAAGCTAGGCATTCCAAGGAATGATGCTGCTATAGATCGCTTTTCCTTCGTGATCGATGCACTGCACTTGCAATTGCTCTTTATTGATGGCGAAGTACATAAAGCCATAGGTAGAAGCTTCAAATCGGCTGTAATTTACGCCTTTTTTGACAGGAGTTACTTCCGATCCACTACCAGAGATGAACTGATGAAAGTGTTTTTCCTGCACTTTTAAATGTTGCATGGAATGCTCGTGACCCGATAGATATAAGGGAATACGATGTTTCTCTAAAAGAGGTTGTAAAACTTTCCTGACTGCCAATGTATCATAGTTGTCGGTCCGTGGCCCTGCCGTGTAGATCGGATGGTGTCCCACCACAATTTTCCATTTTGCATCCGAAGTTTGAAGTAACTCGTTTAACCAAGCTAGTTGCTTTTCGGGTTGCTGTCCGGCTACATGCGGGCCATACTCACTGTTCTGGTAGAATTCAGGTACCAGGGGGTTGGTATCGATAAACGCAATCAATACCTCCGCTTCTTCCTTAATTTTAAATGTTTTACTGTAGTAGCGCGACGGCATCTTCCATCGGCGACTGATAGCAGTGTAGCGTACCTGCGCATCTGGATCCGACTTATAATCATGGTTGCCCAAAATAGGGTACCAATCCCATTGCAAGGAGAAATCGGTGTAGACATTCTCAAAGGAATAATGCCATAAGGGGTCGTGCTCACTCACTACGCCCGAAGGGTAGAAGTTGTCGCCCGTTGAGATTATAAAATCATTAGGATGTTCTGTAGCCCATTTTCCCATTTGCTTAGCGACCTGTATCTGATGGTCAGCCCCATTACGACCCCAGTCGCCAATGGCTAGGAAATGCAGATCGTACTCATCTTTTAACAAAGCACGGCTATTGATATCTTCACTCTCTATTTTCGTAGCAGCGTTGGCTGCCATACTAGCCAGCGATACGCCGGAAAGACTAGCACCAAGGGCCGTGCCCAAGGTACTTTTCATAAAGTCTCTTCTTTTCATGTCTATCTGCTATTGATAACCGTTGTTCTGGTCCCAGTGTGTATTCACATTCAGTACACTAGTGGGTACCGGGAAGATTCTGCGGTATTTCTCGTTTGCGCCAGCGGGATATAAAGATCGGAATCCCCAACTATCCTCGAATTTTCCGTAGCGGATCAAATCATTTCGACGCCAGGACTCATCAGCAAATTCGCGAGCACGTTCATCAAGTATGTCCTCCAAGGTTGGGGCGGTAGCGAGTAACGGTGCGTTTACATAGGCACGGATCTGATTGATAAGCGATTGCGGTGTTTCGCCGTTTGTAGGTGCAGCGCCACGCAGGATAGCCTCTGCTTTCATAAGCAGTATATCGGCGTATCGGAAGATAGGTACATCGTTACTCTGGTTACGTTGATTGGCAGAAGTAACGGCGACATCCATATAAAACTTGATGGAACGATAGCCCATGGATCGCCCTTTTTGATCGTTACCCACATTCAACGTCGCCGCACCATCGGGGCGTAGCACGATATCGTTTGTGGTCTCCAATTGCCAGTCGAATTGTTCATCAGCGTCTGCAGCGGTGTAATCTTGATCGATACCACGTTTGGAGGTCCTTATCAAGAAAGGACGATTTGTGTCTTCGGTGTAGTTCGACCAATAGTACTGCTTACCTCCAATGTAAGATTGATTGCGTTCGTCTCCCGGCAGATTAAACTTATCAAGATAACTCGGTAATACACGGAAGGTGCCTCCTACACTTTGTGGCAAAGCAGCAAACTGGTTTTGTGCGCTACGGTGGATCCAGAAACGGGAGTAAGTCATACCTTGCTGTTTTTCCCGGTCGTAAGGTACTGCAAAAATAAAGTCCTTGATTTGATAGCCATTGTTGGGACGGAATTTTTCCATGAACTTATGGCTGCTCAGGTTAAATTTCCCGGACTCAATGATGCCGTCACACATTGCCACCACTTGATTTAATTTTTCGTTTGGTACTGCGGGATTATAATTAGCCACATCTTCCGTGGTATAGACTGCCCAGTTGAGATACAGTTTGGCAAGCAGTGCTTGTGCCATATATTTTGTTGATTTTCCATACGTTGCGATGGATACTTCAGTCGGTAGCAAATCGATAACGTCTAACAATTCTGATTCAATAAAACGACAGATCTCGGCACGACTTGTTCGGTTGGGAACTTGATCTACAGGTGCAGTGATTAGCGGGGCAGCTCCAAAATTATCCATAAGGATAAAATAATAGTAGGCACGAATAGCCCGCGCCGGCGCTGTTAGGTTCGGTCTTTCTTCACCGAAAAGAACAATGGCATTATTGGCTAAGGTAATACCGACCGACGCTGAATTCCACATGCCAGGTATTATGCTATTGTCTGGAGTCCAATTATGCACATGTAGCTCACGGTATCGACCTCCATCATAATAATCTGTACCCATTGCTACGCTAACGGCTTCATCTGCTGATAGTGTCTGCGCCATCCAATGGTCACGACCTAGTGCGCCGCGATAGGCTGCGTAAACATCGGCTAATATAGCTTCTGCTGCCCGTTCCGAGTCCGGAAATACGGTGTTTTGTGATTTTATATCTATTTCTAGGTCAGTACATGAAGCTACTGTGAGCGCCAATGCCGACATTGAAAACAAGCGAATAAGAAATTTTGATTTCATCTGTAATTTTCCCCTCAGTTATAAGTTAAAGTTAAGCCCAAACATAAACGTACGTGTGCGTGGATACGTTTGGCGATTGTCAATTCCTGGTGTTAATCCTCCGAGTCCTACTTCGGGATCAATACCTTTGTATTTCGTCAATACAAAAACATTGTTCATCGTAGTATAGACTCTCAAATTTTTGATCGGTAAGTTTTTGATCGGTAGGGTATAAGCTAACGTTAGATAAGCTAGTCTTAAAAAGCTGCCGTTTTCCAAATAGCGATCGGACAAGTAGTGCGAATTAATATCTCTTGGTTTTTCCGTTTCAAGTACACTAGCTAACAAGTTCTTTTGTCCTGCATTTCCGAAAACATTGGAATGGCGCGCACGTGTTGCATTCATAATCTGTTGTTCAAAAGCCCCCTGGAACATTCCTGTCAGAGACAGATTTTTATAAGTAAAAGTATTATTCCAACCGAGGACCAATTTTGGTTGTGGACTTCCGGTTACTGTTTGATCTTTGCGCTGCGGTGTAGCGGTGGTGCCTCCGGTAAGTTCTCCCGTCTGCTCATCACGTTCATTAAATACCGATATACCATCCTCGTTGTATCCCGCCCATTCCCAAGTATAGAATTGGCCTATCGGTGCACCCGGTGTTAGCCGCTGTTGGGATATACCAGTTTGTCCTGCTCCTCCTAGATCGGAAAGTTCAATAAAGTCTCTCGTGAACTCTTCGTTGGCAATGCTAACCACTTTGTTGGTATTATGGGATAAGACCACGCCTGTATTCCATTTGACGTTTTCTTTGTCTATTACCTTTCCATTCAGGGTAAGTTCAATACCACGGTTTTCAATCTCGCCCACATTGGCTGTTAGTATTGGGAAAATATATTTGGACAAGCTGACCTGATAATCATAGATTAAATCACTGGTTTTCTTTTGATAAACTTCTACTGAACCCGTCAAGCGGTTACGTAAGAAGCCGAAATCTAATCCTAGGTTAATCATACTCGTAGTTTCCCATTTGAGATTCGGATTGCTATTGCGAAGTGCAGCAAGCGTACGAAGTGGAGTCACTTTGTCCTCATCGATAACATAGTCAAAGAAATTCCTAGTCGCCCCAAAGACCCGCTGCGCGGTAAATGCATCAAAGCCGAGTGAGTTTCCACTTACACCATAGCCGGCTCGTAATTTCAGATCGTCGAAAATACCCGCTTTCCGAATAAAGTCTTCTTCGGAAAGACGCCAAGCTGCCGATACCGAGGGGAAAGTCGCCCATCGGTTGTTGGCACCGAAGGCAGAGGATCCATCGCGTCGTACGGTTGCTTGGAAAAGGTATTTACTGTTATACGAATAATTTAAGCGCCCGTATACCGAAATCATACGTAAGGTGGAAAGATAATATGGACCAAATCCCAACATATCCACTACATTCGCCATTCCTGGGTTGTAGTATCCTACTTCGTCATCATAGTAATCAGACGTTGTTAGCTGGAAACCGTCGTTATTGTTGTTTTCTTCCCAGGAATAACCAGCCAATGCCGAAATCTTATGTAGGTCGTTGAAAGTTTTGTCGTAACTTAGGTTCATCTCCATGACCTTACGCTCATCTTCTACGGCTGCACGTATAGATCTACCATTTTGACCTCTTGCCGCCATAGATAGACTTGAGTAATACTGTGCATTGTTAAACTGTCTGTTCTGCATAGAGAGGTCGATATTATACGTCAGACTTGGTAAAATTTCGTAGCCGACTTTGGCGTGCGCCTGTATCACTTTTGTTTTCGAGAAATTGGTGTTCTCTTCAATCAACGAAACAGGATTGGCGTACTGCGATCGGTCTGGAGTTTCAAACCAGGATCCGTCTGCTCTGCGTACTGGAGATACCGGCAGATAGTAGTACATTGCATCATAGACACTCAAGCCTTGATCAAGCGCCAGTACATCATTTTGCTTGGTGATACTGGTATTTATATTGAATGACGCAGTTAGGCGATCATCTAAGGCTTTGGTCTGTAAAAAGCCTCGGCCTATCTGGCGCCCCATGTCAGTACCCTTAATTACTCCATTGTTTTTGATCGTGTTGAGACTCACACTATATTGCGTTTTCTCTGCTCCTCCCAAGATGGATATATTGTGATTGTTAGATACGCCAGTACGCTCTACTTCACGTTGCCAGTCGGTATCGGCACCGAGATCATCTGCTGGTTCCAGCGAATATCCATTCTCAAGTACGAAATTTCGATGTTGCTCCGCGTTCATCATTTCGTAACGCTTAGCTACCCGATCTAGGGATAAATAACCATTATAATTGATGCTGGTTTGACCAGTCTTACCTCGTTTGGTTGTCACAATTATAACACCGTTAGCTGCTTTGGATCCATAGATGGCAGTTGCTGATGCATCGCGTAAGACATCAATAGATTGAACGTCGTCGGGAGCAACAAGTGCAAGGGAAGCACCTGGTACACCATCGATCACATAGTATGGCTCCATAGCTTCACCACTTCGTAATGTAGAAGCTCCGCGTAAACTAACGGATGGTGTGGCATTGGGATTGCTATTATTGGTCGATATAGTTAATCCCGGTACTTTACCCTGTAACATTTGTGCAGGTGATGTAAAAACACCTACATTCATATCTTCTGCCTGAACCGTTGTGATGGAACTGGTAACGTCTTTTCTAGCAATCCGGCCATATCCGATCACCACCTCTTCTAGGTCGGTCGTGATGGGAGAGAGTTTCACACTTAAGGCTAATGGTTTTCCCTGTTGTATGGTATAACCTGAGAGTGTATCGGGCTGAAAGCCTACCGAGGTAAAGATAAATTGGTAAGGGCCGCCTTCGGGTAAAGTGCGAAAAGAAAACAGTCCTTTGTCGGTAGAGCTTGTCGTGAACGCTTTACCCGAGCCACCATGAACGGCCTTGATGCTCACACCAGAAATGAATTTTCCGGATTCGTCTTGTGTTGCTCCTTTTACTTGCTCTTGCTGTGCCTTTGCCTGGGAAAGACCTGCGGCCAACAGCGCTAGAAACCACACACTTTTTTTAAATTGATACGGTTTGTTAAACATGATTTTTTTTACTTATAGGTTTTCTTTTATTTTTTCTTCTTTTGTGTTTTCGTCTTGATGATAGATCGTGTAAGAGCCATCGGCTTCCGTAACATAACGCAGGTCATTGATTAGACAAATCACTGTCAGCACGTCTTGTATTGTTTCGCGTTGTGGATTAATGCTGCCGGTATATTGAATTTTTGCGATATTTTGTTCTCCTATTTTTATCGATGTATCGTAAGCAGCTGCAAGTGCTGCAAACACCTCTGGCAATGGAATATTATCCATTTGAAGCAGGGAAGCTTTGTTTTTTTCAGCGGCAGGTGTTGCTGCTAGAGTTGTTGGTTTTTTAGGGATACCTTGCTTATGTGCTACGAGACGCATATTTGTGTCAAAGGAAAGGGACTCGCCTGCCTTGTTTAGGACTATATTGTCGAAAGCGGGAATTTGTGCACGAGAGGCGACAACGACTTTCCCCGTATGGAGCTCTACAGTTGTATACTTGGATTTAGTACGTGTATCAATGGTGAATGACGTACCTAAGGCAGTCGTCTTCGTTTCGCCAGCATATACGCTAAAAGGACGTGACGCATCTTTGGCAACGGAGAAATAGGCTTTACCATCTAGATAAATATCGCGGCTGTGGCTTGAAAATTCACGCGTATAGCGCACCCTACTTTGCGCAAAGAGTCGGACGGTAGATTGATCGGGTAGTGTGAGTACCTGCACCTGCTGTTCGCTGTTTGTGACTGAAATCCAAATACTATCTTGCGCTACGCGTGAATTTTCGTGCTGCTCGACAAAAGATGGTGCTGCTGTATCTTGATGTTGTGTAGCCCAACGCCACAGATTGAACGACAGCAATACTAACACCGCGGCGGCTGCCGCATAACGTGTAAATTGCCGTAGACGATAGCTGCGGCGCTCGTTGCATTCTTGTTTTTCTTTTTCGTGGTTTATCTCCTCGTTGATGTGCTTTGCCATCTTGTTAGAGGGTATATTTTGCGACGGATTTCCTTCAAAGGAATGCCACTCCTTGTCTGCAAAAATATCTTCAATAATAGAAGGATCTTTCCATATTTTCTGACGTAGCTGCTGCTGTTTGTTAAGACGATCACCTTGATCGCTTGGCTTCTTCTTTCCGAACTTCATACTAACATTACGGCGCTCAGAACGGTATCCCTAGTTGCTTAACAATTATTTAATATAGGGGGGAGTG
Organism: Sphingobacterium alkalisoli; assembly: GCF_005049105.1. GTDB lineage: Bacteria > Bacteroidota > Bacteroidia > Sphingobacteriales > Sphingobacteriaceae > Sphingobacterium > Sphingobacterium alkalisoli. Next base: position 2,286 of record NZ_SUKA01000008.1, on the reverse strand, counting down.
GGCGACTATTGATTAGGAAATAAATATGGTAGTGAAACTTTACGCAGTTTAGAGCATAATGGAATACAGATGCTGCTTGAGCTGCATTAAGGCTTTGCCAATATGCTGTTCGACAGTTTTTGGAGAGATGGAGTACAGGTGGGCAATTTCTTTGTGGGACAGTCCCTGCTTACGGCTTAGTTCAAACACGAGACGCCGCATCTTCGGCATATTTTGGATGTCTTGCTCCATCAACTGCAGTAAATCTCTGCTTTCTATGGCATCGATCAAACTATCTGTAAAGGGGGTGGTTGCCGATTCGCCCTCGTATTTGAAACGGGTAGCTTCTTTGCGAAGAAGGTCGATCATGACCTGACGCGCCATACCGAAGAGTTGAACGTTAACGTCCAACTCTTCGTTTAGTATGTTTCGTTGTTTCCAGAATTTGATAAAGGTGAGCTGAGTGACTTCTTCAGCAATGTATTCGGAACGGGTGCGTTGCATGATGAAACCATATATCTGCTGATGATACTGCTCATACACCCAACTAAAAACTTGATGGTTATCCGCCTTTATCGCTTTAATATGTTCCATTTCAAGACAAAGGTAAAGTGACACCGGGATATGATTGTTAAGAAAATGTTATGGTTATATGAATATTCTGTTTTTCCGTCTTTACCACCCAGGAATCAATTCATTCCACTGATTTTCATCCAGCGGAACAAATTTATAAACCGCACGGTAGTTGCTTTTGAAATACCGATCACGCAGTCTTCCTTTGCCTTTAATTGTTTGGGAAACAATTTCCAGACGATTTGGATTCAGCCGGCCATATTGGTAAACCAACATATTGCGAGGTACGGAAGCTCGTTCGATCACGATCCGATTACCATCAATTCGAAAATATCCTTCAAAAAGCGTTTTCCTATCTGAACTACTTGTCGATTGCAGATGGCGTCGCACTGATTCTTCGTATTCCTCTGGGCTATGGATATCATTGTCGATATCCAGCGTCAAATTGGCTTGTCCACTTTTGAAAAAAGTAAAAAACTGATGCGTTGTTCCTGCTCGTGATGTTTCCGAAGAATAGATGCTGTCCAAAACATATACACCATCGGTACGCAACAGTGACTGGGATGATAACGTAAAATCTTTTTCATATAACCGATAATCACTTTGCTGATATAAGCGTTTGATACAAGAGCTTAAGACAAATGAGCTGCTTAGCAAGATTGTGCCGATGCCAAAGGATCGGAAACATTTGGCTTTTGGAGAACAGAAGCGTGCAAAACGTGTAGAGAACATTGCAGTATTTAATTTATCATCATGAATTGATGGTAAGATAACACATCTGACGAATAGATGTTTTATCGTTTTGAGTTCTCTTCGCGTGTAAGAAGAGACAAACTAAAGAAAAATGAGGAACTTGATTAATTTTACTTTCTACCCATACCTTAACAAAGTATATTTTAATAATTTCAGCAGAATGGATAGCCCTAATCCAAAACCTAAAACAAACTTTGCTTTGTTGTTTCCTACCCTAAAATAACGGTCGAATAACCATGTATAGCTGTCCGTGCTTATACCTACTCCCTACTCCCTTGTCTCTAAAGAATGATGTCACGCTAATCATGAAATCTTTGGACGGCGTTTCAATTTCCGTTGTGGATGTCTTTAAAAGTTCAAGAGACTTTATTTACATTTTCGCGGACAGACCTAAAGCAGGAGCAAGATAGGGCTGAGGCAGGGTTAATACACCGGGCTGAAAAGAAGGGGTGTTAGTCAGGAGAAAACCGGGGATTGCCGGTCGGGCGGCGTGAATGCGCTAGGTCTTTTGCTGTGGGGTCTAAATTTATCTTTATCTGCATCAGTGGTTTACAATAAAGTTATAAAAATAACGTTTAGTTTACTTGGAGGTAATGTTGTAAAGTTCCTATCTTTGCACCACTCCGCAAGGGAGGAACGGTCGGGCCGCAGGGTCCGGCACCTGAAAAAAGAAGGGTTTAACAATATTTAAACGCGGAAATCGGAGAGGGGACGAAAAAATAAATTTTTTTATTTTGGAAGTTCGGGAAAGATTTCTACCTTTGCAGTCCCGTCGGAAACGAAGGGGGATTTTAAAAAAGATAAAAAGGGCCGAAAGGCTTTGAAATAGCAGCAGAAGCGCGAAGCGGATGCGAAGAAAGTTCTTTAAGGAAATGATCATGTAACGTAACGAGTAGCTGAAGTTTTTGGCGAAAGTTAAGAACGATAAGTTAGCAATAACTGACCAGCCAGGTCAGTCCGGAATAGATATAAAAACAAGAC
>NZ_SUKA01000007.1 GCF_005049105.1 Sphingobacterium alkalisoli | reverse complement strand
CTGATCGAAAAGAAAATTCCGGGCAAGGGCTGGGAGTATATCGTCTACAATGGCAACGATCAAACGGTGCTTACACAGGATGCGGTGCAGCGTGCAGTCGGGAAATGGTCCTATATGAAGTACGATGCCTTTGGCAGGATGACATCGACCGGTATCTATACCAATACTGCGCTGACCAGCCAGTTGCTGGCACAGAATGCGGTAAACAGCCATCCTTTGGTCAATGGTGTCAGACCATTATGGGAAGACCGTATCCAGGTCGCCAATTACACCAACAAGGCGTTTCCAACCGCTGGTACCATTGAGTACACGGTCAACTATTATGATGACTATACGTTCAATGGAGCCACGAATGCGGCACTGTTACCTTCGGGAATCACGAGGAGCCAGAGAACAAATGCCCTTCTGACCGGTGCGAGGGTCAGTAAGGATGACGGTACAGCTCCGCTGCTAACGGTAAATTATTACGATGACCGTGCCAGGTTGATCCAGGCCGTATCACAGAACCACCTTGGCGGCACTGACCGGGTTACCAATACGTACAGTTTCGTGGGAGAACTGCTGACCAGTAGACACGAACATAAGGCCAGTCCTACAGGAGCGGCCACTACCGTCCTGACTACCAATGCGTATGACCATGTGGGCAGGTTGCTTACGAGCAGACATAAGATTAACAGTCAGACAGAGGTTGTCCTTGCCAAGAATGAATACAATGAAATAGGCCAGCTGAAGAGCAGGAGTCTGCACAGCGAGAACAACGGCAGTACATTCCTGAGCTCAGTAGCCTATAGCTATAACGAAAGGGGGTGGACCACAAAAGCCGTTGCTCCACAGTTCAGCTATCAGCTGAACTATGATGCGGGTACCAATCCACAGTACAACGGTAACATCTCACAGCAGCTATGGGGGCATGCGTCGACTACGACGAATACGTTTTCCTATACCTATGACAAGCTGAACAGACTTATCAACGGTACAAGTACCGGCGTGGTGATGAGCGAGGTATTGAGCTATGATGATATGGGCAATATCGAATCACTGCAACGTGATAATAAAACACCCATAGCTTACAGCTATCTGATAAGCGGACAGAAGAGTAACCGTCTCCAGTCGCTATCGGGCGGATTTACGGGAACATATACCTACGATGCCAATGGTAATGCGACAAAGGACCGTACGGGTATGACCTTTAGCTACAACTATCTGAACCTTCCTAAAACAGCGGTCAGGACCGGAGTCAATGTGTCGTATCTTTACGATGCACTTGGAAACAAACTCAGAAAGACTGCAACGGAAAACAGTATCGTCTCGATAAGCGAATATATTGGGTCGATAGAATACAGTAAGGTCGGTTCGGGAACACTGGCAATAGACCGCATAGCCACATCGGAAGGATATCTTACACCGAGTGGTAGCAGCTACATCTACCACTACAACCTCAAAGATCACCTTGGCAATGTACGTTCGGTACTGAAAAAAGTTGCGAGCGCTAGCGTACCGGAGATAGTGCAGCAGAGCGATTACTATCCGTTCGGAAAAAGGCATGGCAACGCTGCTTACGTTCACAATGATAATCGCTATCTTTATAACGGGAAGGAGCTGCAGGATGAGCTGAGGGGCGGTGTGCATTCCTTCGGAAGTTCTTATGTGCAGGAAGGCCATTACGATTACGGGGCAAGGTTCTACGATGCGGAGATAGGAAGGTGGAATGTGCCGGATCCAATATCAGATTTGCGGTCAAACATATCGCCATATGCATATTGTGTTAACAATCCGTTATTGTATATAGATCCATTTGGGCTTGACTCCGCAAATGCAATGATTTATCTAAAGGAGGTGTTGGTAAAAGGAACTAAATCAGCTGCCGTTTTATCACCTCTATTTCAGCCTATGGATAAAACGCTTAAAATATTTAATGATTGGACCTCTCAGAAGAAGGATAAGTATCCGGCAGAGAACTTTACCGATCTGGCATATAATGCAACCCGGCGAAACGCTCAGACATCTGTGGTTAAAGGGGATCTATTGAATCGGGTGAAGAAAGATCCGGCGTTCAAGGCTTGGCGGAAGCAGATAATTGCTCAATATAAGTTAAATCCTTTGATTAAATCACGTGTGCAACCGTTTAAACTTGGGGGTAACAAGTTTTTTTCACTAGAAGGTGATCTTGAATTGAAGCTTTCGATTCGGGGAGCTGTTATAAATGCCAATTTTGTTGAATCGAATGGCACAACTACAATAAATTATAGTATCGTCGATACTTTCGATATACGACAACAGGAGGGACGGGGGGGCGTATACAATGGAATTAATGGTATTTTGGAACCTGTATGGGTTGACTTTTTTCACGGAAATCAGGATATGAAGGTTGAAGTAAGATGGAACGAAACGATAACAAAATGATAGCACATTTTTTAAGAGTCTTTGGATTGCTTTTGCTGCTCGCATCATTATCAGGGTGCAGGCAAGATGGCAAGGGTAAAGTTGATAAATTTTATACCGAGAAAGGTGAATGGGATTCTGCCCGGATACCTTTTATTAAACCGTATGAGGCGGTGATATACGACAGAAAGTACAATTGGATAATGGGCTTACAGGCATTAGAAGGCGGAGACTCCTCGTTTAGCAATATTAAAAGCGCGACTGTTCAAGATGGGTTTATTTTGGCGCATACCGGCAGCACTCTGCTAATGGGTGTCGAAGTAAAAGAGTCTTGGTGGATTGTTTCCCCGTCTTTAAAAATTGAAAAAGGATTTACGGATCACCTTCAATACTTAGCCTACCTAAAAAAGCTCGGCTTCAAAAATGAACCGAAGCTGCATACAATGGACATCATTGCCAATTACTATGAAGATCATGACACAATGAACTGGAGTGCTCTAGATTGAAAAGAGTAACCTTACAAGTTGCCTCATTACGATTACGGGGCTCGGTTCTACGATGCGGAGATAGGGAGGTGGAACGTCGTAGATAAATTGGGAGAAGTATATCGAGAGGTGACATCATATGGTTATGCTTTAGGAAATCCGCTGAAATTTATAGATAAGGACGGTAACTTTATTGTTGACCAATATGGAAGGATCATCGCTGCCCCGATAATACTGGAGAACGGACATCCAAAAACTGTGGAACTAAATGGTGCACGTTATATGGCATTTAATATAAAGACAAATAAAGGAACTGCTGTTGAAGCTTGGAGAATGGTGTCGCAAGGTGTACCTGAACGGGAGGCTGCTGAAGGCTTTAAATTTGATATGGCATCCAATTGCTACGGGTTTGTTTTGACGGATGGTCAGTTTTATTTACCGATCTATGAGGGAAAAACAGAAAATGAGGGTGATGCGTTATTGGTGAAAATATTTGAAGAAGAGGGTGTTATGGTTAACTATAGCGGTAATGGAGATGTCTATACCGCTAAAAATAATTTTTTGGCAGACGGTTTTGTTATGACAGCGAGAGGAAGTAAGAATAGAGCTATGCATATTTTTAAGAAGAACATTTCCTTATTTGAAGGAGATCATGGATACTATGAAAAATATACGGGTTGGAACTTTGATAGAGCTGCAACTAGGACTGGAGTAGGGAATGAACAATTCAGTTTTTGGCCGTTTCAGGATAAAAGACCACAAAAACATTACACAGGGATTTCCATAGATATGAGCTTTTTAAAGGGAATTGAAGATCAGGAAGAATTTCATAGGAGATTAAAAAAGATAGTAGAAGAAATGTTAGATTGATTTATATGAGAAATTATTTTTTGTTATGTTTATTCATTTCAATGAACTTGGTCTCTTACGGGAAAGGGATAGATGTTAAAGTGGAAAAAATTCCCTGTAAAGAGGAGTATGATGGTTTTTATCTGAAAATTACCATACAAAAAGGCAACAACATATGGGTTAGGAATACGAACAACTATCATATGGAAGCTTTGTATGACAGCAAACTCACCTATAATGATAGGTTAGAGGTTGTCGAAGCTCTTTTGCCGTGTTTGAACGATTATACGCTCAGCTGTAAAAAGGTCGATCGGTATTATGTGAATTCGTTTCAGATCGAATACCAAGGTATGCCAATTCCTAAAAGCAAAAGGTACAACATTGCTGTCGATGCCATGTTTGCCATAAACAGATTATTTTATCATGCTTATTTACACAAAGTTTCTACCTATCCGGTTTTATTTGACTCATCTTCAATGCAAGAAGTTAACGAAAATCCAAAATCCTTACAAAAAATGGCAAACATTTACAGAGAATGGCTCGCTGAACGTAGTTTAACTAAAGCTACAAATACATTAGATCTCATTTTAGACGATTTAAAGTATTTCAATAAGGGTGTCGTTAAATGGTGGGACATGATGATTGTGTCAATGGGGATTCGAGACAGTATCATCTAATCCGTTCAGCTATATTGCCACAGAGAAGCATAATGAAGAGTTGAGAAGTGAATTTACGGGAATTGAATCTAGGTTTTCTAATTTTGAAGTCTGCTAGCGTATTGTCCCAAAGCTCAAAATTTACTATCTTTAATCTATGAATCCATTATCCCACTTACCCGTACACAAACAAGAAGAACTAGCAGAAATTGTCAAGGTTATCTGTGAGATAGCAGATCCGGCTAAGATTATCTTGTTTGGTAGTCACACAACAGACAAGTGGGTGGAGGATGTGTATGAGGAGAAGGGGTCGACCTATTCTTACATCAGTGATTATGATATATTAGTAGCTCTACCAGATGGCGATAAAGAAAAAGAGCATGATGTTGCCAGTAAAATAGAAAACAGAACACTAAAATATAAGAACGACGTAAGTCCAATCGTACATAGCATTGATTATGTGAACAAAGGGCTTGAAATGGGGCAGTACTTCTTCAGGGATATCGTCAAGGAGGGAATTGTCCTTTTTGATACTGGAGAACATATCTTTTCGGAACCCAAACCACTAACTAACGAACAAGAAAAGGAAATAGCTATTCGAAACTTCGATAAATGGATTAAAAGTGGCTCGCGCTTTTTGAAGATCACAAAAAACTCTGTAATGGTAGCTGAAAAAGATGGAGATCCTTTAAATGAAATAATCTTTACACTGAATCAATCAGCTGAAAAGTTCTATGGCGGATTATTGCTTGTATACACCGGTTATAAGCCCAAGACCCACAAGTTAAAGGTCTATCGAAAATATTCGAAACACATCGACGAAAATCTGAATCAGGTATTTAAATATCCTATTGATGATAGAGAAGAGTATAGGTTGTTTGATATTCTCAATAAAGCCTATTTGGACGCTCGTTACCAAGATGATTATTATATCGCCCCTGAGGACTTAAAAAAACTAATCGGTAAACTTGAAATTCTTGAATCAGTTATACTTGAGCTGTGTCAACAGAAGATTAACTCATTCTAAATGTTAATCAAACACGAATAATTTTTCGAAGCCTACCTCGAGAGCCTCGGCTATTTGATAAATAACATATACAGATGGGGTAACACGACCATTTTCTATTCTACCGACAGCTTGGTAATCCTTGAAACCAATCAAAGCAGCAAGTTCTGGTTGAGTCATTGGCTTATTCTGTCTCAATTCTTGAATGCGTGCTCCCAGCAACTTCCTAAAACGTAATTCTTTATCATCCATTTATACTAAGCACGGCATAATGTGAAAAAATAATCCAAACATATTTGTTTGGTTGTTAGGTTTTATTTATATTTGTTTATTCATTCAGCGGTTCGGCGTGAGAAACCTAAAACCAGCATGAATGAGAAGTATAGACTTAAAAAAGTACATCAAATATTCAGAAAGGACCTCCCTTAATTTTAGGTCATGGTCGCGTAGTTTCTCACGCTCAACCATTGAGCTAGGGAGGTGCCTTTTCTGTACTGTGTATATTCCGCATCGTCCGTTTATGGATGATGCCTTTTCTCTTATTATTTGCCCACCGGAATAATTCGGTGAAGTTTCGACCAATATTTGGTCTCCACCGAGGAGTGCGTTGATGATGAAGAATAGAAACCTAGAATTATGACTGAAATTCCGCATTCTCATTTTTTTCTTACAATTTTTTAACGGTAAAAGACTTCGAAATTAAGTACTAAAATTTGCTAGAAGCTCCAGCTATCTACAAATCTACAGTTTTAGGTCTTTCCAAAAACCACTAAAAGAATGCGAAAATTCCGTAACTGGGAGAGGTATGTCCTGTTCCTAAAGAAAAAAGACAACTCACTAGAAAGTGAAATACCCTTAAACATTGCCCAAAACGAAATCAATACAGATAAAGCTTGGCCAAAACCATTCGCTTTTATTCGGACTTTGTTCGGCACGTTTACACCATCGGTCTGTACCAGAGCCGTAACAGCTTCGGGGAAGGGTAACCCTTTCTTCGACAATCCTTCGACTGCGCTTCGGGTCGGCTTCGACTCGTTGCCGAAGAACAGTCGAAGCGCAGTCGAACAGCAGTCGAAGACCAGTCGAACAGCTCTCGAAGAAGAGTCGAAGCGGTCTCGAAGAACTCTCGAACAAGACCCGAAGGAATGTCGAACAAGTCTCGAACAACAACGGAAATCCGAAACTCCGAGATTTCCTCGAACATCGCTCCTCTTGTCCAACAAAGTTGTACATTCTTGTCCTAAGCAAGTGCTCCCTACTCGCCAAGTATGTGTTAAGTACACGCTAAGTACTGATATAGTACTAAACGAACATAGTACAAAAGCCCCGATTTCGGCAGTGAGATGGCCTTATGCTATGTCAATATTGTACAATATAGCCCGCATTTTCAAAGCAATAGCACATAAAAACGGTACTTCAACGATACAGAACCCGTACTATGCGAATACAGCAGATCGGGACAACACCCTACCATGTACCTACCAAGTTCTGCCTGCCTCCGATCGCCACGGCTTCAGTACGGCTTCGCGCCGGCTTCGTGCTCCGATGGCGATCGGAGCGCGATCAGACAATGATCGGAGCGCCAAGCCGGAAAAGCAGAACAAAGGTAGAAGAAAGGGAGAACTAAGGCAGAATACAGTCAGAACAACGAGCGAAAAAAATGCGCTTAACCTATTGTCGCTATACCAAAAAGCTACTGTTAGTATACGGGTTACTTACCAAAAGTATAGCCTAGACTTACTAAAGACTTACCACAGACTTACTAAAAAGCTACCAACCCGATACCGGGAAGTCGGTAACAAGCTAGTGGCTCTGTACCGGAATGCCACGGCCGACCTACATGCATTTGGTAGCTTAACGGTAGCTTCAGCAAGGAGGGTCCGGCTCTCGCCAAGCAAGCGATCAGCAGTCTTCAGTACATTCCTATTGTGTTTAGTTGTGTTGTTTAGTGATGCCCAGGCGCAGTCCGCTGGAGAGCGGGCTGTGGAGGGGCTTACTGAGATCAGCATTCCCGGGGGCGGTATGGTCATCGGCGATAGTCTGCCGGAAGCCTTCTGGAACCAGGAACTCCAGGTGATCAATCATCCGCAAGGTCTTACCAAAATCAAGCTTGCCGACTATAGAGACAAGTTGCTTGTATTGGATTTTCTGAATACGGCTTGCGTGCCCTGTATTGCCTCGGTGGATAAATGGCATCAGCTTCAGGAGAGGTATCGTCAGGAAGTAGCTGTATTACCGGTCCACCTTTACGGAGATAACCAACGGATAGGCCCCTTTGCCGAGAAAAAGGGATGGACACTGCCCATAGCAGTAGGTAACACCGCGGATACGATAATCAACCGGCTATTCTATTCCTATAAAAGCTTCGGCCAGGTGTGGATCCACGACGGCCGTTTACTGGCTATCCCGCACCATAAGGATGTGACGCCGGAACTTATTGGAAAGGCGCTCCGCAGGATACCGCTAGGCATTACAATGAATGATTTTTTGACCTATTTTGATAAACGCTATACAGGAGGAGCTGCTGATGGGAAGAGTAGATAATATTTTAGTGACAGTCGTCATCTATATGCTGCTAAGTGTAACGAACGCTACTGCACAACTGCAGGGGACGGTCTATTCCTCGGAAAGCCGGGAGCCCCTGAATGAAGCTACCGTACAATTGCTGGGCGGCGGTAGGTCAACGATGACCGATAGGGAAGGGAAATTCAGCTTCGAAACGGCTACAGCACCAGATACACTGCTGGTACGCTACATCGGATACCTATCGAAAAAGACCGCTGTCGGTAGTGTCATGCGTGATATCTCAGTTTATTTAGAAAAAGAATCCAATGTCATTGAAGAGGTCGCAATAAATACCGGCTTCTATAGCATTCCGCGCGAACGGGCGACGGGATCTTTCACGCAGGTCGACAACGGGCTGCTTAACCGGTCTGTAGGCGGTAACATCCTGCAACGTCTGGAAGGCGTTGCTTCGGGCGTACAGTTTGTCAATGCCGGAGGTACCGGGGCATCGGACATCCGTGTACGCGGACTGGCAACAATACAGTCCGATGCATCGCCCCTGATCGTCGTGGACAATTTCCCATATGAAGGCGACATCAGCAGTATCAATCCCAACGATATCGAAAACATAACCATATTGAAAGACGCGGCGGCGGCGAGCATATGGGGGGCAAGAGCGGGCAACGGCGTCATCGTCATTACGACGAAACAGGGACGATATAATCAAAAGGGACAATTGTCGCTGAATAGCAATGTAACAATCGGACAGAAGCCAGATCTGATGTACAGTCGCAATAGATTGCCTTCGGAAGTAGTGATGCAGATCGAAAGGGAAAAATATGAACATGGGGGATATTACCTGTCAAATGTGCAACAGGTGCCATTCCCAGAATATGTCGAAATGCTTATCGCGCTGGAAAATGGAACCCTCAGTCAGGAGGATTTTGCCCGGCGGGAGGCAATTATGAAAACGACCGAGGTACGTGAGGAAGCCATGGCCCACCTTTATCAGCCTTCTGTGTACCAGCAGTATGCGCTGAATGCAAGGGGAGGTGGAGAACGTTTTACCTACTTCGTCTCAGGGGGCTACGACCGGAACCGCGCAGATGTGATCGGTAACCGGAATGAACGGATCAACCTGAATATCCAGAATACATTTAAGCCGGCTAAAGAGTTAGAATTTAGCACTGCCCTCTGGTACAGCCAGCAGAAAGCGGTCAACAACGGCATCGGTCTGAACGATCTAAAAGGGCATGCAACACATGTCGGTCTGTCGCCTTATACGCGACTGGCGGACAATAATGGTGATCCGCGGGCAATTATAAAGGACTACCGGCAGACTTATATAGATGAGGCAGAAGCACAGGGGCTACTGGACTGGCAGTACAGACCATTGGCGGAGCGGGATCTAATTGACAGACAAAGTAACGCGGAGGAGCTCCGCGCAAATGTAGGTGTCCGATATAACTTTTTAGATCACTTTAACCTCAATGCGACCTACCAATATATCAAGGGCAATAGCAACAGTACGGTGGAGTACGATAAGGATAGCTACTACGTTCGTAATATGGTAAACCGCTTTACGCAAGCTGATGGCTCGAGGATTATACCCCATGGGGGCATCTTTCAGCAAGCAAGTCCATCAGCCTCACGTAGTCATTCAGGCCGTATGCAGGTAAACTATGAGCAGAGGTTTGGTTCAGATCATCAGATCTATGCGCTTGCCGGTGGGGAGGTACGTGAATTTGTAGAACGTAGTATGCCCGGCAGCACGTTGTACAACTACGATCCTGAATTGATGACAGGTGTTACAAATTTTAATTACACGCAGAACTATACTGTCCGCCCCACCTCGCGCGCCCGCATAAATGCGCCCTCGAATTCCAATCTGCGATTTATCGATCGTTATCTGTCCTATTTTGGTAATGTAAGTCATACATATAGGGAAAAGTATATGCTCTCGGGATCCATGCGCTGGGATGGATCCAATCTATTCGGTGTTAAGACCAATCAGAAAGGTACACCCTTGTGGTCTGTGGGCGGCAGTTGGGAGATATCAAAAGAAGACTGGTTCAGAACGGAAGTTATCGACTATTTACGTTTTCGAGGTACCTATGGTAGCGCTGGAAATGTAAATAAGACCGTAAGTGCTTATCCTACAATTTATCACTGGGGCGCGCATTGGATTTCGCAGCTTCCATATAGTACGCTTACTTCTGTTGGTAATCCTTCACTGAGATGGGAGCTCATAAATACGGCCAACTTAGGGATGGATTTTAGAAGTAAGAACAACAGGTTGTCGGGAAGTGTAGACTATTATCTAAAAAATGCCCATGATCTGATCGGTCAAGATCTGCTGCCACCCAGCACCGGAATTTTTACTGGCGGAACCGCAGTTAATTCTAATCTGGTAAACTATGCAGACCTAAAAACAAGAGGATTGGATGTACAGCTGAACAGCCGGAATCTCTCCGGAATATTTACATGGAATAGTACGGTATTGATCAATTATGTTGGTAATGAAGTTAAGGATTACGCAACCCAGGATGTGTTGTCGATAGGGTACTATGCACAAAATCCGGCTCCACCCCATCGCGGAGTATCCCGTGATATTATGTATGCTATGCCATGGACTGGACTTGATCCGTCGACAGGGAATCTTCAAGTTCTGATCGATGGAGAGGTCTCACAAGATTACCAAACTTATTATACGTCGTTCAACGTCGAAAATTTGATTAGGGCCGGCGTAACGGTACCGCCTTTGTATGGTTCTCTAAGAAATGAATTCTCATGGAAAGGCATCTCTATTTCTGCTCTGCTGACATTTAAGTCTAATTTTGTATTCCGGCGGAAATCAATAGACCCTTCATCAATAACAGATGCTCATCAGAACTATCATCTCGATTACCTCGACAGGTGGTTAATGCCGGGAGACGAAAACTTAACGAATGTGCCGGCACGAATGAGTACATATGATTCTTATAGGGCGCAATCGTATTCCTTCTCCGAAATATTGGTCACCCGAGGTGATTTCATTCGGTTACAGGACCTTAACGTGTCCTACACATTTTCCGAATCTGCACTAAAAAAAGCTGGATTTAACAATTTAAGATTGTTTGCATATGCGAGGAACATAGGTGTTCTGTGGAAGGCCAATCGACATGGGATCGACCCGGACTACGTAGATGCTGATTATGTGCCACCTTTGCAGATGGCAATGGGCGTGCAGATTGGATTCTAAATTTTACAAGATCAGAAATGAAAACTAAAATACTTACATATTATATTGCCGCCGCATGCGTATTCGCTGGGTGTGGTAAAGATTTTTTGGACATCAAAAGGGTGTCAAACCAGACGGTTCCTGTTTTGATTAGTGATTATCAAGCGATATTGGATAATTATGACGTATTCAACCAGGTCAATGCATTAGAATTAGCATTGATCGGATCGGATGAGTATACCATTTCGGATGTACGATACAATGCACTAAGCCAAGCTTATCAGAAGAACGCGTACATGTGGTCTGCGGGAGATATATTTGAAGGTGGAGAGAGCAATGATTGGAATTGGGGGTATCAACAGATTCTCCATGCAAACCTTGCATTGGATGTCGAGAAGATATCGCCGAGGCCATCCGATCAAGATGACTGGAATACGGTGAAGGGAACAGCGCTTTTTTATAGATCACTTGCCTTCTTTCAGCTGGCTGAGTTATTCTGCAGGAAGTATGATCCCAATAGTGCAAATAGGGATATGGGTATTCCCTTGCGCCTGGATTATGATATCCAAGTCCGTATAGGAAGGGGGACCGTAAAGGAACTGTATGAACAGATACTTGCAGATCTGAAACAGTCGGCCGAATTATTGCCGGAAAGATCCGTACATAAATTTAGACCCGGTAAAAATACGGTATATGCTTTATTGGCACGGGTGTATTTGCAAATGGGAGATTATGAACGATCGGCTCACTATGCAGAGGAAAGTTTAAAAATTTATGATGAATTACTTGACTATAACTCGTTGGATGAAACGGCTGCTTTCACTTTTCCGGAAAATTACGGTGAAGATAATCCGGAAGTTATTTTCTTTCAGAGAGCTAATGCCACAATCATAAATTCAGCAAGGCTTAATGTCGCCAGGCATATACTGGATTCCTACGAGGCGACAGATTTAAGAGCTAAGCTGTATTTTACATATCATGCTGATAATCGGGTTTCGTTTAAAGGATCTTATAGTGGGCCATCTGGATATTTTGTAGGAATAGCCGTCGACGAACTTTATCTAATTGCCGCAGAATCAAGAGCGCGTTTGAATAATCTAGTAGAAGCTTCCGCGTGGTTAAATAAATTACTGGCAAAAAGGCACAATGATTCATTTGAGCCTTTACAGATAGCCGGGCAGAAAGAATTTGTTGACAGGATTCTTTTAGAAAGGCAGAAACAGCTTTTCATGCGTGGCCTTCGGTGGTATGATATGAGACGGCTCACTACTGATGCGGAGGGGCCCCAAATCTATTTTCGTATTGTTGATGGGAAGCGGTACGAACTGATCCCGACGAGTGCGCGGTGGATTTGGCCATTGCCCCAGAGTGAAATAGAATTGGGAGACGTGCCGCAGAACGAAGAATAAATAATTAGGTCTGTCCTAGCAGACAGACCTAACTGTTTTGGCCCTGTTTAAAAATTAACTTCAATGACTAGTTTTCTTGCGAAAAACGGCTCGATCCTACTGTAACTTCAGCAAGGTTTTTTGCTTCCGATACAGTTGAGGGCATATCCGTCTCTTCGGGATTGAAATCGAGCTGAATAGCACAGATTTCGCCCGATGTCTCGTCACATGGATTTGTTGGCGTTCCTCCCGGGTAAAGACCAACAATATGCTGGTTCTTTTCCGGATCAGGATCGGTTCCGGACTCAGTCACTTGATACCATTGCGGCGCTAATTTATGCGCTGCATTGGTCCAAGAGATCGCAAAGAATCCGGCAACTGCCAACGCAACCAAGGCGCCCTTGTCGAAGTTTTTAAATGTTTTTACCATAATATAAAAATTTAAAAAAATTAGCGTGTTCTGATTTCATCAGGTCCATCACACGACCTGCTCCATGGCATTCCGAAGGCTTATGCCAGAGGGAGAATCCGTCTATGCAGGTAAAGCCCGATACCTGCTCACCCAGTATTGTTAGATTAAGGCGTCATCCTCCTTTCTGCGGGTTCTGCGTGAGACGTCATCGCGCAGCCTGCTGCTGTGGGCCAATACCAATGTTATTATTCCGACTGCTATAAAGAGCAGGTTGAATGCTATGTGTTCCAAATGTCCCATATTACTCAGGATTCCGCCGCAGGCACAGGGGATCTTGCCAAAAGCGCTGCCGACTGCTAGGACAAGGTAGAGCGTAAATGCGCTGAGCAACAGTACCGACAGCTGTATGCCACGCTCTACGGTCTTACGGTTGATCAATAGGTAGACAATTCCTAGTTCCAAAAGCGGGATCAGCGCGAAGAGGATATCCGCCATCCAGCCTGGAAAGGGTTGCAGGTGCATTTCACGTTGGCTCTGATCCCAGTTCCATAACTTAATGGTAGCTGCATAACCCCAAAGCAGGATAAAGCTATACTGGGCTAGTGTTAGTATGTTTTTTCGTGTCTTCATATGCTTTGCCGTTTCTGTTTTTTTATGTACTTATCAATGCTTATCTCGCTTCCTGCGAGATGCATAATTCAAAAGTATAGCAAAAAGGAAAGCAGATAGGGGGACAGAATTTAGGGTTCCGGTTCGGTTCCTGAGCAATGAGCGGGGGTACTGTGCCGAAGGGGGGAGATTTTGGCTATTTTTGGAGGTAGCAGAATGCGCGTCGTTTTCTTGTGTTTTGATGGCGTAAGCCTAGTTTTTGGAGTGAATTTTTACCTCGAGAAGGGGGGAGCTAGGGGGAGTCCCCTACTTTTTTAAAATAATTTGGAACTTTATGGAAAGAGCTACTTAAAATCGTCTTCCAGAAATAAGGTCATTTCCTTTAGTTTTCGAATTACAAAAGGAGCGTGGGGTCCCAGCTTATCCCGATCGTACCGGTTCAGGCTTTGAAATGTAAGCGCAGTACCACTCTCTGTACGTATGTTAGCAGCTACGGCTTTAGCCGAATCTTCTTTTCTCGTCGTTGGAAAGAGGTCTGCAGCACAAAATGCATGGAAAAAGAGCTTAGACTGATGTCCGTTTAGCCTTAAGGGAATAAACGGATAGAGACGCTGCAGTTCATTTCCATCTGCACGCTTTGCCCGCTTTTTTTGCATCTGTAGATAATCCCACATGTGGTCCAATAGTGGCTTGTGTTCAGGATGGTAGGCCAGATGGTTCGTGGTGCCATACTGCTTTAGCTCCGATTCTAAGCTGATTAGGGCGTCGTGTACCGTACCCTGTAGGTTGGCAGCGTCAAATTGTTCGTTCTGCTTACTTTCCCAACGGTTGTAGAAACCCATATAATTAAAATTTAGATTGACAAGGAGCTTTGTAAAGCGATCGGTCCAGGGTTTGGATCGCTTGTCGTCGGCCATAGCTTCCAGTGCGCCGATAAGCTTGGGTAAGTAGGTGCGGTGGTCATAACGGAGTTCAGGCATCTTACCGGGGTGAAAAAGGCTTTTCATTGCATAATCCAATTCATCGAGATAAATATGGGGGATGGACTTTTTATGTAGCTTATTAATAAGAGCCGGGAGCCGCCTAGCGACTTCATCCTGTAGGATCTGCTGTTGATAAAGAGGCAGCGTGTTGCAGGGCTTGATATAGTGCCCATAGCGATGTTCGAACTTGCACAATAGATCTTGCAAGGAATCAAATATGTGCAAGAGGTGGGTTTTTCCCCATAACTTATCGATGATCTGGATTAAAAAAACATAGCATTGGTTAGCATCCTGCGCAGCCATATCTAGGCTGGTACGTTGCCTGTAGACAGCAGACATGTCCGACAGTACTTGTTTGCACACCCTGTCTACCGAGTCTGCTGTTACGGACAGATGCGTTGCTTCGACTGATACATATTGGTCTACGGCTTCTTGCAATATGGATAAGGTCGACATCATGGGTGGCGGGTATGGATATCATCGTGGTACCAAGGCCAACCGAGCAAGCCGGTATGCAGGTGGATATCTATTTTACTACCGACCACTGCCTTTTTGTATATAGCGGGGTGTACCCGCATTAAAATGTTACGTTCAGACCCTTTGTGCGGATAGGACAGACACAGGTGATACTCTTCTTTATAGGGCTCATATATGGAAACGACTGTTGCCGTATAGATGACATTTGTTTTTATGGGATCGTATTGGCAGTTGATGGTGGTGAGTGCGATTTCAAAATAGCGGATAAAAAATACACTGGTCACGGTAATCAGCGAGAAGTGCCATTGCCTTGTCGTGCTACGGGGGGGCACGCGTCGGATCTTGAGTACAATCCATCCGGCTGCAAAAAGTAGGCTCAGCACAAGCGACAGCACGAATAGCCAGTTGTCATTGAATAGATCGTATCGCTGCTGGTTGCTGATGCGAATGCTCGATACAAATAGGCAAACCAATAGATACACGAAAGTTGGAAGGCCACTATTGGGCTTGGGGTGCCAGCGGATCAGATAGAAAAGCAATAATAATACGGCGGATAGCGCAAGCTGATAGTCAATACTTACTCGGTATAGTATGCTGTATAATGTACCGATTGTCGAAAACAGGATGAGAAATAGGTTACTTAGCGCAGCCCTGCTATTTAATAGTGCATCGATCTGTGGTACGCGTCGGTAGCGGTCTATAAATGATGGACGCAAAATCGGATAGTCGATCACAATGGTAATAAGGATATAAATGATAAAAGCAAGTACAGCGATCAGAACAAGATTACCGATTCTTAAAAGCACAAAAGCGAATATCCTTGACCATTCCATTGATAACGGCAAGTGTTCAACATGTTCCATAAAAAGAAGCAGAAGGCGATATAGAATACCCCACAATAAAATGGTTATAAGATATAATAGCACACGGATAAACCAAAAATAATAGCTTGACTTCTTCATAATATTTATGATTAGATACCGTAAATTTACGTTTAAACGGCTGTAAATCTGTTGTATACGGAGCTAATTTTTCCCTCCTAATATGATCGAAGTGCCTAAATGTGGGGGCGAGTCTATTTTTTGTGGGGGTGAATTGAAAAAATATGGGGTCGAATAGGGAGTAATGATTAGTCTAACGGTCGCTAATCGGTTGTCATATACTTACATATGTTTTTTTTCAAAATACTTTTCGTAAATTGCTTTTACGTAAGAATAGGATGCGGTCTACTTGTATCCGTATACTGTGATAAGGAAATTATGAATAAAGAAAAGCATACTGGCCAAAAGCGGGTGGGAACCACGTTTGCTGACTATGGAGAATTCCATATACCGGCATGGCTGCGTGGGATCATTTTTGCCGTAACGATAAGTGTGTATGGTTATCGGGGTAGCTTTTTTGAGGCTTTAGGCGAAGAGGAGTTCCTCTTTGTGACAGGTCTATATTTTCTAGTTGCTATTGCGCTAATGCTGGGTATGGACTGGAAAACGGCGTCACTGGATCGACGTCAGCCCTGGAACCGGGGCTGGGTATCGCGTTTGTTTTACCAGGCTGCGTCATGTGTAGCGGTTCCTTTATTCATTATGGTCGAACTACATAAGGTAATGTCCAAACTGCTGCCCCCTGCCATACAGCAATCCTCGTTTCTGCATACAGATGTATACCTTATTTTGTTGTTTCTGATCTTAATCAATGCATGGTACGCAATAGCTTTTCTATTGCATCGAAATAAACGATTGGCACGTGTAAATATCGCGTTAAGCGGTAAGTTACGGCTTGTCACCAATGCAACGCAAGAAATGCAGCGATTGCATGCAGAATGTTTGCGTGCACTGGAATCTGAACGTACGTTATTAAGGACAAGCGGAGAAGAGGCGCGTACAGAAATGCAACTTGTGGAAGAAGAAAGAGACCACTATAAAACAGAACTGTTAGAAAGCAGGCAGCTACTGCGTATAGCAGATGTGAAAATTGACGAGCTGCAAGAGGTCTACAAAGCGATTAAGGAAGACTTGAAAGAAAGGTCTGTCGCCGAACAAAAGCTGCGGGTTCATCATCTCCATGTTGTAAACACCGAGGATAGGGTAATGGGATATAAAGATGAGGATGTGGCCTACTTCCGCGCCAAAGAGGACAATATATACATAGGCCTGCTCTCAGGATCGGAGTTTTGGTATCAAAGCGGAAGTCTTGACAGCTTAGAAGGAACACTCGGATGCGATGACTATATGCGCGTGAACCGAAATTACCTGATACCACTTCATGCGGTCGAAGGTGCGACACAGGCGTCGAATAAGGAAATCACGATCAGCTTGAAGGATAATCTAGGAACGAAGATCATTGCTTATAAACATGGTGGGAAATCGAAACTGGTGACAGCCTGGCTACTGCATAAGGTTAAGCTCCATAAAGTGGGTTAAGAGGTAAAGTTTGTGAAATGGATACGCATACAAAAATAAGAAATGTAAAGCTGATAAAAAGCTCGGGACCGGTCTACCGCGCGTTTGTGGAGGAGATCCGAGACAAGAAATATTTTAGAAAATAACAACTCATCATAATACTGCAACGGTTAATCTTTTTTCTATGCAAATTTCCCTATTTTTAACACATGGATCCATTCTTAAAAGCGATCAGCGAGTACACGGAGATGACAGCATCGGAAGCGACGGAGTTTCGGTCTTACTTTACTGAGACAACATACAAACGTGGCCAGGTATTATTACAATCGGGAGATGTGGCTCACGAAGCCTTTTTTGTTTGTGAGGGAGCGCTACGGCAGTATTTCGTCAATGAGGATGGTCTGGAGAGAACCTGTAACTTTACCTTTGAGAATGCGTTTTTGACAGATCTCGAAAGTTTCTCCCGGCAGGCACGTTCGGGGTCTACTATTGTAGCTTTAGAGCCTACGACTTGTTTGGTCATACGGTGCGTGGAACTGGTAAAAGCAATTGAGGCGTCGCCTGCCATAGCAACATTTTTTAGGGCAGTGCTTGAACAAATTGCTACAGAGAATATCAAACGGATCCAGTCTATGCTGTCGCTTTCTCCCGAAAGGCAGTTTGAGGATCTCCTATCGACTAAGCCAGGTATCTTACAGCGTGTATCGCAGCGATATATCGCGCAGTATTTGGGCATAGCCCCAGAAAGTCTGAGCCGCATCCGAAAACGTATCGCATAAAATTTTCAACTCTTAACCCAGATCAAGTGTTTTGAGGTTACCGAGTGGTAAATTTGTTGCATAAAATAATAGAATAACGATGCAAACAATATTGGGCGCTGGAGGTGATATCAGCACATTACTCGCAAAGGAACTAACGCATTATACAGACAAAATACGGTTGGTGGCACGCAAACCGCAGAAGGTGAATAACAGCGACGAACTCGTGGCTGCAGATTTATTGGATGCGACGGAAGTTGCGCGTGCTGTGTCGGGATCCGAGGTAGTGTATCTTACGGTTGGTCTGAAATACGACAGTAGAGTCTGGGCGGCACAATGGCCACAGATTATGAAAAACGTAATCGATGCCTGTATAAGGTATCATGCAAAATTGGTTTTCTTTGATAATGTCTACAGCTATGCTAAAATAGATGTAAAGGATATGACGGAAAATTGCGCCATCAATCCGGCTACGCGAAAAGGAAGAGTACGCGCCCAAGTGGTCAATATGCTCGACGACGCACAGAAAAGCCGGGGGCTGATAGCTTTGATTGCACGTTGTGCTGATTTTTATGGTCCTGAATCGAAGAATGGTATCCTCAATACACTGGTGTTAAATAATGTGGCTAAGGGTAAAAAGGCCAACTGGTTGGCGGATGTCGATAAGGTGCATTCGTTTACCTATACGCCCGATGCGGCAAAAGCGACCGCTATATTAGGTAATACACCATCTGCATACGGTCAGGTTTGGCATCTCCCAACGTCGGCCGAGCGACTCAATGGAAGGGATTTGATCAAAATGGCAGGAGGTGTAAAAAATGGAAAAGCCGATTTTCTGCTATTACCTTCCTGGATGTTGGGCTTTGCCGGATTGTTTGATCGGACGATTAAGGAACTCATCGAGATGCAATATCAATACGAGCAGGATTATTTTTTTAACAGTGAAAAATTTTGTCACGCCTTTGGCTTTACCCCGACATCCTATAAAATTGGGATACAGCACGTGCTGGAGGGTAAAAACCTATCGCCTCAATAGCGATAGGTTTTGTTCGACGTTACGCCTGCTATTAACTTGTTACAAGAGTGGCGTCTTTTTGCCGTTTGGGATATAATATAGAAACCAGATAAACCGTAAGAACAGCAAGAGGAAACGAAATCAAAGCTGGATTTTCAAGTTGATGTATCGCATTTGCAGGATCTAATCCGTATCGACCCCACATAGTAGGAGAGGTTAGAATAATCGTTAAAGAGGCCACTATTCCGACGATGATCGAGGCTGCTATTCCGGTCTCCGAAGTTCTTTTCCAAAAAAGTAAGAACAAGATGGCCGGTAAATTTGCCGATGCGGCAATAGCAAACGCCCAACCAACCAAGAAAGAAACATTTATTCCTTTGAAAGCCATTCCCAAAAGAATAGCGAAAATGCCGACAGCGAAAGCTGCAATCTTTCCAGCTTTCACTTTTTTGTGATCGCTCAGATTTTTTTTGAGATAGACATCAATAAAGTCATGTGCTATTGCCCCAGAGGATGCTACAATCAAACCGGCTACGGTACCAAGTACGGTTGCGAAAGCGACAGCGGATATAATAGAAAATAACGCTGCACCGAATGCGCGTGCCAATAGTGGAGCAGCCATGTTACTCGATTCCACATCTAAAACACCATTTACGGCAGCCCCCAGTCCCATAAACAGCGTTAGAATGTAAAAACCACCTATAGCTGCAATAGCTAGGATAGTAGACTTACGTGCATCACGCGGTGTTTTCACGGTGTAGTAACGAATCAAGATGTGCGGCAGGGCAGCGGTACCTAAAAACAGCGCTAACATCAACGAAATGAAATCCAATTTACTCCACAGATTTGAGTCGCGACCGATTTTGTATTTGAGTCCGGGAAGCATAAATGTTTCGCCGGCAGTGACTTGCGGATAATAAAGCGATACTTGATCGGGCCCGTCTGTAAACTTCACCTGAAGGAACCGCACGATTTCACTTTCTTGTAGCGTAGATAGAAATTCGAACGGGCCGAGCGGTCCCGTTTTATCCACCTCTTCTCCATTAACCAGAATCTTGCTCATATGGCCGACTTGATAAAAACGGCGTTTCTCCCTCGCTTCTCCATTGTACAGTTGGTTTCCGTCAGCGGTTTGCGTCACGGTCAGGGTTTCTTTGAGTATCGGTTTATTGTTTGCCTGTGTGAAATCAAACCATCTGTCAACCCCATCTTGGGCTAGTTTTACAAATGTTTTTTTGCCAACGACCTGCTGGCCAATAATTTCCCAGCCTGCTACATCCGTCACCTTTCCATCTGCCACCTGAGGTGTTAATTCCATAAAGCTATGGTATTTTTCTCCCTTGGAATCGGGAGTTAGCGTCAATCCATTTTTTAAGATGTAAACAGTGAGCACAACAGAGAGAATAATCAGCAACCCGCCTTTCAAAAACTGGACGTAGGTTGTTGAGGCCATGCCTGCACTGGCAACGATGATAATAACGATAGTCCCGACAAGTATCACACCAGCCCAATGTGGCAAGCCTAGGAGTGGCATGACCAAATCTCCGGCGCCCACCATTTGGGGAATAAGATAGAATACGGATACGATCAATGTGCTGACCGATGCCGATAAAGTTATCGCCCTTGAATTAAATTTTGCGTTCAGTGCGTCGGTAAAGGTGAATTTTCCCAAGCGCTTGAAGGGCTCGGCAATAAGGAACAAGGCGACGATCCAACCTGCCAAAAAACCAATCGCATACAGAAAACCGTCAAAGCCGGATACGGCAATCATGCCACATATACCGAGAAAAGATGCTGCCGATAGATAGTCGCCTGCAAAGGCGATTCCATTTACGGCCCAATGTATATTTCCGCCTGCTGCGTAATAGGAAGAGGATGAGCTGGTCTTACGTCCAAAATAAAAAGAAAGGCCAATAACTAAGCCGACAAAAACAAAGAAAAAGAATAATGCCGTGTAAGAAATATCGTATATCATGCCGTTCCTCCCTTTTGAGTTTCTTCCGTCTGATCAGCTTCATCTTCGTATCTACTGCAGTAGTAGTTATATACTATTCCGAGCACGACGGCAAATAGAATTAATCCGATCCCGTATGCCAAGGCTAAATTAAGCCCGCCGAGTACCGGAATAGATAACAGCTCGTACTGGAATACGCCTATAGCGACAAAACCTGCATAAGATAAAAGATAAATAAAAAATAAACGTATACCCAAGGTAGACTTTCGTTTGGTGAGGCTTTCTTTTTCTTCGTGTGTGTTATTAATGTGCATAACAAAATTTTTGGAAAGGTTTACAAATTGGAATCGTCAGCATGTTAAACATATACGCTAGATCCTTTTGCAATAATAGCCAAAAATGGGATAAGTTTGCCTATAAAATCAAATTTTTCTATTATTCATCTGCTTCCGGAAAATTTAACCTTAAGATAATATGCTTTTTGGGTGATAAGCGTAATTACTGTTGTAGATTTGCGGCAATTATTAGAATACCATATCCATGACGCCAGTTCATTTGCTCAACAAAAAGTCCGTATTTGATCATGTGTACAAGGAACATTGGAAGGCACTGTTCCTTTTTGCCTATCGTATTGTCGGGGATAAAGAGACTGCAGAGGATATTGTGCAGGAAATTTTTGTGGATCTATGGATACGGATGCGGAAGCTCGAGATAGGTAGTTATCAGGCCTATCTTTTTCAGGCGGTACGTAATCAATGTGCTAGCCGATTGAGGAAGAAAAAAATGATGCCCATGGAGACCGCTTTACTCGAAGAGGCAATACAGATGGTGGATGAGACGGAAGAACAGCAAATTCCTCAAGAGCAGCTACTGGTTGAAGTACAAAAAAAGGCACAGGAGATATTACCCGAAAAATGCTTTGATGTATTTAAGCTGCGCTTTTACGAACACATGAGTGTACAGGATATCGCTAACCTAAGAAGGATATCGGTAAGCACGGTCGAAAACCACATCAACAAAGCACTCAAGCTGCTTAGAAGCGAAAATATATACGATCTCCATCTGTTGGCATTAATTACGTTTTACTGTTTTTGACACCGTGTTAACATTCTTATTATAAGCGTTCTACTTGTTTTTTTTCGCGATTCTTTCTCGTTTTCATATATTAAGTTAATATGAAGTAATTGTAACCTTTCTGGTTTCGCATAGGTGCTTTTCAAATTTGCTGTACTTACTAATAAACGAACAGTACATCATGCATTCAGATCAATGTCTATAAAATATAAAGAACTTTTCAAACGATACAGCCAGGGTAAAGCTTCTAAAAGGGAAGTCAAGATCGTAGATACCTACTTGGAGAAACTTCAGAACCGGAATAACACGGTCGATGAAGCTGCTGCGGAAACGGGTGACCGGATTTATACGCGTATCCAAGAGGCGTTAGCTCGACGAAGACGGAGGTACTATGAACTAGCAGCTGCCGTCATCTTGTTTGTTGCTGCGACAGCTGCGGTGTTTCAATATAGCATCAAACCGGTATCAGCTACACGTATTGTCATTTCAACTGATGCGGGTGAACGCAAGCGGGTGATATTGCCAGACTCGTCGCTTGTGATTTTAAACGCGGCAAGTCGCCTAACCTATACCGCGGATTTTGGAAGTGATGCGCGCGATGTCGAACTGGAGGGAGAGGCCTATTTTGAAGTATCCAGAGATGAAGAGCATCCTTTTGTAATTTCTTCGGACGATTTTACCACAGAAGTGTTGGGTACAACATTTATCATTAACAATTACGAAGGCACACTGCCAGCGGTGACCGTACTCTCCGGAAAGGTCAAGGTAACCGATAAAAAATCGTCTAGCACGAATGTCTTGACAAGGAGTCAACGTGTAGTGCTGGATAGAGAAAAATCTTCACCGGTTTTAGAACATGTAGATCGTCCTGAAGACTATATCGCTTGGATAGATGGGAAAGTGTTTTTTGACCGCACCCCGATAGGAGAAGTGATAGAAACGCTGGAAAGACGGTTTAAGGTGAACATGATAGTGAATTCTCCGTTGTATAGCTGCGACACTATTAGCGGTCGTTTTACTGGCGATAACATAACCGATATATTAAAAAGTATTCAATTTATTAACGATATGGATTACGCCATTGATACAATGGGTAATGTAACGATCTCCTTAAAACCTTGTCAAAAACAAACGCCTATGTAAAATAAAAACTGCTCACGAAAAGAAAAACCCGAACATGGCGGCCACCAATTATCGGGTTCAAACTAATAATAATTATCAATTCAAAACAAAATTAACAATTTTATGCATCTTGCAATACAAAAGCTTGCCGGTAAAAGGAAAATTTTCGTATTCTTTTTTATGATATATGCTGCACAACTGAACTTCGCTAGCGCGTTTGGTGGGCAAAATATCGAAAATACACAGGTAACACTGTCAAAAAACAATTATCTGCTTCAGGAGCTTATCTTGATTTTAGAAAATCAGACTGATTTTTCGCTCCTATACAATGCAGACGTGTTGGCACTTAAGGCTTCTAAGCCAATTCCAGCGGGTACAAAATCTGTAAAGAAATTACTTAAGGAAATAGAGGATCACTACACAGTAGTCTATAAAATAGATGGGCAGGTGATTACACTGCGTACGGATAAAACTGCACGCCCGCCGCAACAGCAACGAAGGCTAAGCGGTAAGGTAACGGACCGAAATAGCAATCCGCTTCCAAATGTAACGGTCGCAGTGAAGGGTAAATCGGGTTCCGTAGAAACCAACGGTTCGGGACAATATAGTATCGATGTGGAGGAAGGCCAGGTGTTGGTGTTTTCCTACCTTGGATTTGAACCCATAGAAAAAGCAATAGGCAGAGGGCAGATCCTCGATGTGATACTAGACGAAAAAGCACAACTATTGGAAGAGATGGTGGTAACGGCTTTGGGTATTAAACGGGAAGAAAAGGCGCTTGGCTATGCAGTTCAAAAAGTGGAAGGGGCGACGCTGCAAACGGTTAAAGGGGTGGATGTTGCTACGTCCTTAACGGGCAAAGTGTCGGGCTTGATGATACGAAACAGTACGGAATTTACTGAGGAGCCAGCTATACAGTTACGCGGAGAAAGTCCTTTGTTGGTGATTGACGGTGTACCTTACGGAAATATGACCCTACGTGATATTCCCGCTGATGATATCGAAACCATAGATGTGCTTAAGGGGCCTACTGCTTCTGCTTTGTATGGTTACCGTGGTGCGAGCGGTGCAATTGTAGTGACGACTAAAAAAGGTAGTGCGGCAAAAGGGCTTCGTGTGGAACTGAACAGCAGTACCATGTTCACTTCTGGCTACCTGGCCATTCCGGAAATGCAGTCGGTCTACGGTAGACAAATTGATGCTGCAACCAACAGATATACAGGTACGGGCTCTTGGGGCGTACCTATGGAGGGTCAGGAAGTCGTGCAGTGGGATCCAATCGGTAAGGAGTATAAAGCCATGCCTTACTTGCCGATAGGAAAAGATAATTTTAAGAATTTTCTTGAGCAGGGATATATTACAAATAATCATGTTAGTGTTACGCAACAAGGCGAATTGGGAAATGTGCGCTCTTCTGTAAACTGGATGAATAACAAAGGACAGTATCCGAATTCGAGGTTTGACAAATACACCTATACATTGGCGGGAGATATTAATTTGGATAGGTTTAAGTTGTCTTCTTCGGTATCGATCAACAGACAATCGTCACCGAATAAGGGTTTTAGTGGTTATACGGGCTACGATCCCATGTATAGCTTGTTGGTATGGTCTGCGCCAGATTTTGACGTAAGGAACTACAAAGATTATTGGCTGGTTCCGAATGAGTCGCAGAATAATAGCTATACCGGTACGAACAACAATCCGTACTTTGATCGATTTGAACGTGTACACGCCATCGACCGCAATGTTTTTAATGGATTCGTATCGGCTAGTTACCAAGTGACGCCATGGTTGAATGCCATGCTAAGAACGGGTTTTGATACTTATAATAATAAACAGGTAATCCGCATATCAAGGGGGTCATTGACCGGGGCCGGGGTAGCGAAAGTAATTGTAAACGGTACAGAGATTTGGGGCGAATCACTGAAAGGTTCGTATAATGAAGGAATAGGAAATGGATACAGCTTGAATTCGGACGTTATGTTGAATGCCAACAAGCGCTTTGGTGATTTCGAATTGGATGGTCTTGTAGGAGGTACAATCTACTATACGGAGGATGAAGGAATCGAAGCACGCACGCAGGGTGGTTTGTCGGTTCCGGGATTCTACTCTTTGAAGGCTTCTGTAACCAATGCATTGGTGAATACACAGGCATATAAACGGCAGGTGAATAGTGTATTTGGAAAATTGTCTGCTTCTTGGCGTAACATGGCCTTTGTAGAGGGGACTTTACGGAATGACTGGAGCTCGACCTTACCTTCTTCAACAAGATCCTACTTGTATCCGTCGTTATCGGGTAGTTTTCTAGCGTCGGAAGTGATTCCGAAATCAGATTGGATGTCGTTTTGGAAATTTCGCGGGTCATGGACTTCCTCGAAGACGCCAGCAAATATCTATGATATCAATTCGGCTTATAATATAACGACAAATGCTTGGGGTAGTCTTAATTCAGCTTCATTTCCAGAAACAATACGAGGCACGATGGTGCGGCCAGAGTCTTCCGAAACATGGGAGGTAGGTACCGCTGCACGTTTGTTTAAAAATATCCTTTCGCTTGATTTTACATATTACTCAAAACGTATGTTTGATTTTTTACGTGCAACCAATGTAAGCAACGCTTCTGGGTTTAATGGAAACTATATCAATACCAACGAAGAAATTACACGCCGTGGTGTGGAACTGACAGCAAATGTGACCGCCATCAAGACAACAGATTGGCAATGGGACATCACGGCCAACTGGTCACAATATGCGCGCTATTATACGCAACTGGATGAGGAGTTTTCGGTAGACCGTCCTTGGGTACAGGTAGGAAAACGCGTGGACGCCTATGTACTTAACGACTTTTTGAAAGATGCCGGCGGAAATGTTATTTATGAGAGCGGTCTTCCGGTGTACTCACCCTACCAATCGGTATTTGGGTATTCGGACCCGGGGCAAATATGGGGATTAGCATCTTCGGTTCGGTATAAGGACTTTTCGCTGGCGCTATCAGTGGATGGTCGTATTGGCGGACTGGCGCAGACAACCACGGAGATGTATATGTGGCAGTCTGGTAATCACCCTAATTCTGTGAATGATACGCGGTATCTGGATGTAACAACCGGAACGGCTAACTATGTGGGTGATGGGGTAAAAGTGATCTCAGGTAACGTTGCTTATGATGTTTATGGCAATATTACATCGGATACCCGACAATATGCACCTAATGATGTGCCGGTAACGTACGAAAACTATGTGAAGCGAATCCATAAAGGTACAGCCTGGGGTGGTGCGCCATCGCCTATGGATACCTATAGCACCACATTTTTAAAGCTGCGTGAAGTTTCGGTGACTTACCGTATTCCACAGTCGATGAGTAAGTTTGTCGGTGCAAGGGGGGCTTCCGTGTCGGCTATCGGTCAAAACTTATTTTTATGGGCAAAGGATTTCAAGTATTCGGATCCGGATGGTGGAATGGATAATTTCAGTGATCCGTCGCAACGCTACATTGGATTCAACATTAAAGTCGACTTCTAAAAACAGCATGATATCAACTGAATTAAATAGAGGAGCCATTTAAAAGAAACAGATGAAACCATCTTGGATTTGTTCAAACCCCACAGGGGAATGGATAAATCTGAGAGCTTCATCATATTTAACAAGTAAATTATATACAGATGAAAAAAATTATAGCAGCATTTGCCAGCATCTTCTTGTTGGTGGGATGTAGCAAATTTGACGCAATCAACACCAATCCAAATACACCGACAAGCGTGAGTGCTTCGATGTTGTGTACTAATATTATTTTGAGCGTGACCAAATATAATGGTGGTGATGCTAAATCTTATATCTCAGAAAACGCTTTGCCTAAGTATGTGGGATATGCGAACGAAGGGCAGTTGGCGACACAGTATAATATTATTTATAACGGTAGCTTCGGGCCGATGACTATCTTACCGGATATCGATAAGATGTTGGGCTTTGCAGTAGGTGATCCGGCTGAAAATGGGTACAAAGGTGTTGCTCATTTCGCAAGGGCCTATACGTTCTACCTCTTGACCATGCGTATGGGGGATATCCCATTCAGCGCCGCTAACCAAGGGGAGATAGGTAATTTTAAACCGGTGTATGATGCCCAAAAGGATGTCTTTATTGGAATCTTAAATGAACTGGAACAAGCAAGTGCTTTCTTCGCACAGAGCCCGGCTTTTGAGGGGGATCCAACAATTTTTAAAGGTGATCCAAAAAAGTGGCAGCGTGCTACACATGCTTTTACATTGAAGGTACTGATGACGTTAAGTGCCAAATCTAACGATGCCGATCTGCGCATACAACAGCGCTTTGCGCAGCTTGTGAGTGACAATGTCTTGCTGGAATCTGCCAATGACTTTCTGGGGTTGGAGTATAATACAGTAAATCTACATCCGCTGTACAGTACTAATGATATGTTCACAGGGCGAACCATCTTAAGCAGTTTGGTCGTTGATCACCTTAAGCAACTAAATGATAAAAGGTTGTTTTACTTTGCGGAGCCGGCGAATGCACAGATTCAGGCGGGTCGTTTACCGGGAGATAGCGAAGCCTATGTGGGTGTGAATGCAGCCATTGACTATGCAGCGATGAATACCGAGTTTTCGAAAGGAAGTTATTCGAAGATAAACTTACGTTACCAAACTAAACAGAATAGCGAGCCTCGTAGGTTACTTACCTACGCAGAGCAAGAGCTTATCTTGGCGGAAGCACGGGTAAGGGGGTGGATAACAAGTGGAAGTGCGGAAGCATACTACAAAAATGGGGTAAAAGCTGCACTAATAAGTATGATGGCTACGGATGCGGCTTATGCGCACGGTCATGCTATTACAACGGCAGATATAGAAGGTTATTTTGAGGG
Source organism: Sphingobacterium alkalisoli (assembly GCF_005049105.1). GTDB lineage: Bacteria > Bacteroidota > Bacteroidia > Sphingobacteriales > Sphingobacteriaceae > Sphingobacterium > Sphingobacterium alkalisoli. Next base: position 247,976 of record NZ_SUKA01000007.1, on the reverse strand, counting down.
TACAGCGGCCTTTAAGAACCAATCGAGCGAGCAATTGAAGCAGATTTGGTTACAGCGGTACTTGTTAAACTTTTTGATAGATGGCGAGACGGCTTATTTTGAGTACCGTAGAAATGGGTATCCTGAATTTCCGATTGATCCCAGCACTAACCTGAACGTGAATAGTCCGGGGAGTCTTCCGTTGCGTTACCTTTATCCTTCTTCTGAGCTTAATTACAACAGTGCAAATCTCCGTAATGCCCTTGATAGGCAGTTTGATGGATATGACGAGATCAATAAAGTGATGTGGCTGCTTAAAGATTGATAGTGGTTTATTTCTACGTAAATGCTGGTATCGCGAGAGTGATATCAGCATTTACTATTTTAAGGATGTTGTGTTTGAAGCATAGGCTAATCCGAATGAAATTGCATTTCAACGCAAATTTTTCGTAAATGCAAAGCATTTTATTTATGTTTGAAAAACCGTATACAAGTAGCAACATTTTGGCTTGGTGGAGTATCATCTGATACGAGCAGATTATTGGAATATCCTGGAGTTTCGAAATGAAAGATGAATCACAGTGGTGGGAGATGTTTCGCATGGGCGATGAGGCATCGTTCAAGAGTATTTTTGAGCGGTATCAATCGTTGTTGTTCAATTATGGCTATAAATTTACTCAGGATGAAAATTTAATTGATGATTGTGTACAGGAGCTTTTTGTAAAGCTATGGTACAATCGGGAAAATCTTGGCGATACGGCTTCGGTCAAAAACTACCTTTTTAAATCCTTTCGTCGTATCTTATCGCGCAAATTGGAGCGTGCCAGTCGATTCTTGAGCTTGCAGACCATTTCATCTGAAAAATTACCCTTTGATATTGAGTTGCCGTCGGATGTAGATTTGATGCGCAAAGAGCGTCTTGCTGAAATTCGGCAGCAACTTAGCCAGGCTTTGGATAAAATGTCGCCAAGGCAACGGGAAATAATTCACCTTCGCTATTTTGAGGAAATGACTTACGAGGAAATAGCAGATGTGATGGGACTTTCCATAAAAGATACCTACAAACTGTTTTATCGTGCCATGGACAGCTTGCGTAAACATATCGGTAAGATAAATCTACTTGCTCTTCTTTCAATTGTCGGTTATTTGCGCTCTTCGTAGGTTAACTTCTTTAGGTAATTGTCGAAATTCACCTAACATCACTTATTTTTATGTTTTTTTTCGCTAATTAGTTGTTTTCTAGTTCATGTTTTTGGCTTTTTCTTGCTCCTTCCAAAAATAAAATAAAAAAAATAAATAAAACTGGGGTAATTTTTTCATTTCAAGTATAATCTAATAAATCAGTGTATGGAATCCACGTTTTTGATGTATAAAAATTTTAAGGCAGTCGATTTTTTTCAAGATGAGGTTTTCTCGTCGAGCGCATTTTCTTCGAAAGAAGATGATCTATTGTTTTGGCATGCGTTGGGAGATACGTATCCAGAGCTTCGTCTCGAAATGGAAACAGCAAAAAAATGGATTCTGCTCATTCGTAAGCAGCCGATTCGGGAGCAAAGCGCAAGTGCCGAAGTGATTTGGCAGAACATACAAGACAAGCTGCCAATCTACGCGCGTAGACAGACTAGATTATACCGCGTGCAAACAATAACCCGTTGGTCTGCAAGGATAGCAGCGGTATTCCTCGCAGTTATGCTGATCTACGAGATTAGTCATTTGGGTCCAAAAAGTGCCAAAACAACCTTCGGCGAAAGGCGTGAAGTGGTTTTACCGGATGAATCCATGATCGATTTGAACAGCAATTCTAAGATTTCGTATGTGCGCGATTGGAAATCGGATAAACCTCGTGAAGTCTGGTTAACCGGTGAAGCGATGTTCGAGGTAAAACATACTGCTATATTAAATAGGCTTCGGGAAAATGATCGTTTTGTTGTGCATGTTGCAGATCTAGCCTTAACGGTTCTTGGTACTAAATTTAATGTAAAAGAGCGTCGCGGACGTATCGAGGTGACACTTTTTGAGGGAAGTTTGCAGATCACTGGTGGCAACGGGATAGAGAAATTATTGGTACCAGGAGAGACATTTGTATATGATCAGCATGCGAAAACGGAACAATTACTGAAAAAGGATGTAGCGAAAGTGTCTTCATGGACTAGAGGGGAATTGGATATCGAACATGCTAACCTATCCAATATTGTCGAAGTGCTAGAAGATAATTACGGCTATAAAGTGATATTAACGGATTCAAATCTGTTGGAAAAACGGTTAACGGGGACAATTCCGGTGAGCAAGGTGAAAGATATTCTTTTCGTGATCAAGCATACCATGGATGTCAATATCCAGGTTAAGGATAAGGAAATAACCATCAATTCAAAATAACAAATACAATTAATTAACATTTATGAAATCAAAATTACTGATGCTTTTTATCTTCCTGTTGGTCTACAGCGGTGGATATGCCCAAAGGAAGGTAAGCCTTGAACAAGCGTTGAATGACGTAACCCGAATCTATGGAACGAAGTTTTCCTACGAAGAGGGACTTCTGCGCGACGCGCAGGTCAACGCCGACCTGGTGCCTAAAAATAAAAATACGCCGGTCGAGTCGGTTTTAAAGGAACTGTTGTACCCAAGTAGTTTCTTATTTCTGTACGTGCAGAATAATTATTACACTATTATCCGCGATAGCCGTGGCAGTAAGGACAACGATGGCGACGACCGTTATTGGAAAGTAATCACCGGCCATGTAAAGGACAGTGATGGAAATCCATTGGTGGGGGTCTCGGTTATGCCGGATGGGGTTGGCGCACGCAATGGGGTGTCGACAAGTAGTGATGGCCGTTATACCTTGCGGTTAACGCAGCCTGCAGAAGCGCTTACTTTTTCTTTTGTCGGCATGCAACCACAGCGTCGTGTAATTGGTACCAATACGCAGATTGATGTATCGATGGGGAAGGCGGAGAATTTAATCGAAGATGTTGAGGTTGTCTCTATGGGGTATACTCAAATTCCTAAAGAACGTGCCCCTGGTTCTTTTGTTACAATTTCATCAAAGCAAATAAAAGAAACACCTACTATTAATATTATGGAACGCATTCAAGGGTTAGTACCAGGGATGCACGTCGATATTAAAACTAACTCTATACGGATCCGAGGTGTTAATAGTTTCGGTCTTGGTGTCAGTAAGGATCCACTAATTGTAATTGACGGTTTTCCAATGGCGGAAGTAGAAGACAACCGGTTTGGTTTTACCGAAAGAAGCAGTTTACAAGGTGGTGGCGGAGCAATATTATCCCAGCTTAATCCAGATGATATTGAGAGTATCACAGTACTAAAAGATGCTGCTGCCTCTTCAATTTGGGGTGCAAAGGCAGCGAATGGGGTTATTGTAATTGAAACAAAGAAGGGCAGAAATGCGCCGACCGCTGTTAATTTTAGCTCTACCTTTAGTGTGTCGTCTCCTGCAAATCTCAATAAGCTGGATCGTATGTCAACTGCAGAGTATATTGAATTGGAGAGAGAACTGTTTAATAAAGAGATGTTAAATGATAACGTTACCTATTGGGGGGATTTTAATACAAATTCTCCTTTAACGGAGTCGTTAGAATGGATGTTTAAGGTCAAGAGAGGTACAGCTACGGAGATGGAACGGGATGCAGCATTGGGAAAATTGGCAGGAATAGATAATAGAAGTCAAATTCGAGATTATCTTCTGCAAAATGCTACATCACAACAGTATAATATGTCCTTCTCCGGGGGTTCCAATAAGAGTACGTTTTTTCTGTCTGGTAATTATAGTAAGGATGTGCCTGTGTTCCGTGCCAATATGGGTGAAACCTTGACGCTGACATCTAATTTGACTAACATGTTGTTTAATGATCGAGTGAAGGTTGAAACAGGCGTGAATTATAATTATGGTAATTCATTGACGAATACTGCGGCAATTAATGCGATGTCTTCCAACCCGCAAATGGGAGGTTTGTTACCTTATGATTTATTAAAGGATGAGAATGGAGATAATATCAGGAAGTACTTGCGCTATAGACCAGAAGTGATGGAGGAGTTCGAAAGTTTAGGTTATCTTGATTGGGCGTATAGCCCCATGGAGGAACTGGAAACGTCAAACTACAATGATCAGTCGCATAATATTCGCATGCATTTGGATATAAATACGAAATTGACGAGCTGGGCCAATTTTTCTGTAATGGGCCAGTTGCAACGAAAATTGGAGAATACAGAAAATATTGACTATGTGAACAGCTATTCCATGCGTAATAATATAAACTATGGAACTACGGTTAACAGCGCCGGGAATTTAGTCTATAATTATCCTATGGGCGGAAATTTGGGAACGCGTAATTATAATGGTTCGCAATATCTTGTACGCACCCAATTGAGTATTAATAAAACATTTGGTCAGCGCGATATATATGCCCTAGCTTTTATTGGTGGTGCCGAGATTAAACAGAATGACTACCGTTCCTCATCCGGTAATTTTATCGGATTTGATCCATTAACTTACGTGCATTCTGTTTTTACACCAAATGGTCGTTACGATACGGTAGATGGGTGGGGAACAACATTTTCATCAAATGGTACTATTGCTAAGAACAAAATTAGAGCATTATCATATTATTCAAATTCCTCATTATCAGCTTTTAATAATAAGTATGTGATATCTGGAAGTCTCCGTTTTGACGATTTTACTGTTGTAGGTGCATCACGTGAGCAACGTGCAAAACCGCTTTGGTCTATCGGTGGTAAATGGGATGCAAAAAAGGAGGATTTTTTGAAAGATGCTGCATGGGCGGATGCTTTGGGGTTGCGGATGACATATGGCGTAAACGGTACGCTTCCTACTGGTATTGGAAGCGTTGTAGTAATCACAACGAGTTCAGATAATACAACCGGCGAGGGGGTAGCTACTATTAGCTTTCCGGCAAACAATCAAATAAGTTGGGAAAAGGTTAAGACTTTTAATATTGGTTTGGATTATGGATTTTGGAATAATAGTTTGCAATTCAATGTAGACTATTATACGAAACGTACATCAGACATTTTGTACAGCCTTCCTTTTAATCCAACCTATGGTTGGACAAGTGTGCGATTTAATAGTGCAACAATGGAAGGTCAAGGTGTCGATTTTGGACTACGAGCCAATTGGTTCCGATCCACCTCGTTTAGATGGAATACCATGTTTAATTTTGGTTACAATGTAAACGAGGTGACAGATTCGCGGTTCGAAAAGCCAACAAATGTATCTCAGTTACTTTCAGGAAGTGTGCCGATAGTAGACCTTCCTACTGATTATATCTATGCATATAATTGGGCTGGTTTAGATGGTGAAGGTAGATCTCAGATATATAAAGCTGATGGTTCAATAGTGACCGCTAATCAAGGTATTAATGAGCTGACGGTGGAGGATTTGCAAGAAATGGGGCGGACCACTCCTCCTTACGTGGGTGGACTCTTCAATACGTTTGGCTATAAGGATTTTTCTCTAGGAATAAGAGTGACATATGAAATAGGACATGTTTTGCGCAGACTTTCTGTACAGAATTATCCTCAATGGAATTATTATTCTGGAGCTATTGGTCTGCAATCTGATTTGGCCGATCGCTGGCAGAATGCAGGTGACGAAGCAAATACGGATATTCCGGCTATCGTAAACGATGGGTGGCAGTTTAACAGTGTGACGCGTTATTCTAATTCGGACAAGTTGGTGATTAGCGGTAGTCATATTCGTTTGCAGCAGATTGATTTTGGATATCGTATTCCGCAAAATCTTATATCAAAAACACCATTTAAGAGCATTGGTCTGAACGGCGCGGTGCGTAATCTTGGTATTATATGGCGAAAGAATAAAGAGGGTGTAGATCCAAGCTACCGAGTTACGGATAGTTATTCCAGTTTACCACCTGCCCCTTCATTCTTTTTTAGCTTAAATGCTTCCTTTTAATCAACTAATCAAAATAAGAAGATGAAAATTAAAAGAATAACAATATATAGTGTAGCAGTCATTATTTTAATGTCTGTAGTGAGTTGCCGAGAATATGTAGAAATAGATACCTATGGCACACGGACACTGAAAAAGACAAATGACTATCAATATCTTGTCAATAATAAGGGTAATTTTGAAACGACCAGCATTCTTCCAATCTTGTCGAGTGACGATCTAGATGGGAAACCATCGGTTTCCGCAGTAAACCAATGGAATCAACAGTATCTAAATGCATTTCTCTGGAGCGAATCTTTTTTCGGAGACGATCAACAAGATATAGGATGGGTTAATCTGTACAAACACATATATATAGCGAATGAAATTTTGTCAGGTGTTATGGATAGCGAGGATGGATCGACAAGTCAGAAACAAGTAATAGCCGCAGAGGCTAAAGTGCATCGCGCATTTGCTTATTTTTCATTGGCAAATCAATATGCTGCAATTTATAATCCAAGCAGTGCCTCTTCGCAAGAAGGTTTACCACTTTTGCTTACGCCCGATTTATTCCAAAATTTAAATCGTGTATCCCTACAAAGAATATACGATCAAATTCTGGATGACTTATTAACGTCGTTAGACGCATTGCCCAGTAGTTCGACTTTGAATCACCATCCTTCGAAGATTGCAGTATATTTACTTCTTTCCAGAGTAAACCTTACCATGCGAAATTTTGAAGAAGCTGGAAAATATGCTGATATGGCACTTGCTTTAAATCCCCAGTTATTAAATTTGGAAGATTACGTCTCGGAAATATATCCGCAACCACTTAAAGACCCAGAGATACTTTTGTCAAAATTAACTGCTGGAAGTATCACGGGGCCGATTAATCCTGAATTGATCGGGATTTATGACGATAAAGATTTACGTTTAACGTACTTTTTGGAAAATAACGCTTCCCTTGGTGGTTTTAAATACATGAAGCCAACAAAATCAGGTTCTTTTTATGCTGTAGTTGGACTGTCTACGCCAGAAATCTATTTAAATAGAGCAGAGGTGTATGCACGGAATAACGATGCTACTAAAGTGGTTGAAATGTTAAATGCAGTACGTCAAAAACGTTTTAAAGCCAGTGATTACATAGCTTTGACCGTTTCAGATGTACAGACCGATTTGTTGCAATCAGTTATAAACGAACGAAGAAGAGAGTTTGTAGGAACAGATTTGCGCTGGTACGATATGAGGCGATTTACACTTGACGGATCATACTTCAAAACAGTAGTAAGGGAGTATAATGGTCAGACGGTATCCTTGGAGGCAACTAGTCCACGCTTGGTTTTTCCTATTGAACAAAAGGTATTGGATTTTAACCCCGAGATTGGTCAAAATCCGAGATAACAAATACAAATCTCTCATGCGTATACCACATAAACCTTTGTAGTATAAATGCATGAGAGCATGATGATCGTTAAAAAGAAAAAATATATTTTGATGAAAAAGCAGATGATTCTTTTACTGTTGTTAATGGCCCAGGCGACATTGTATGCTCAGCCTCGATACGATAGCAGTGTTTTTAAACAGAGACAGCCTAAAGGTGGAGAGGCCCTTCAAATCGTATATGATGCGCGGAATAAAGATTTGGAGTTTAGTGATGAAGTACAAGCTGCACTCTTTATCTATGATAATTTTCGTTGGAAGCGCGAAAGCCTGAAAATGGTGAAGAATGAGGAAGGGCTGTGGACTGTACAAGTTGCAGTCATGCCTAGCACGGCCTTAATCGGTGTCAAGTTTTTTCAAGGCGACATCAACCAGCCGGATGTTTTCGATAACAACAACAATAAAGGATATGCTGTCGCATTAGCAGATATGCAAGGCAATCCCATACCAGGTGCTTATCTAGGCGAAGCGGCCTTTCAAGCTCCTGAAATCGCTGCAGGTGGTACATTTGGATACTATACTGTAGATCCAGCTCCGCTCGACGCAGGCTACCTCAAAGCGTTAGCGGTGAAAGAACAAGCTTTATCCGGCGAGCAGTATTTGAAGTACTTTGAGACTTTATTAAGGCTACAGCAACTTGCTTTGGGAAGCGACTTCAATGCTTATGCATCGCAATTTATTAATAAATCGTTAGCGGATAAAAATCTAAGCGAAGAAGCTTTAGGCGAACTTTATCAGTATACGAAATTTCGTTTGAAGGATAATGTATTGACACAGCGCATCGAGTCACGAATCATGACGCAGTTTCCCAAAGGAGCTTCAGCTCGCTTTGTAGCCTATAATAATACCATCGAGAGCAGCTCGGATATCCATCAAGCGACCACATCTTATGAAGATTTTTTGAAACGCTTTCCGTTAAAAGAATGGCAGGAAAATCCAAATAATCAAGGGTTTCTTTATTATGCCGTGTACCGTGGTATAGGATCTGGATATTTTGACACGAAGCAGTTTGATAAATTTATAGCCCTATACGACGACATCGATTTCCGTACGGGAAATGAACTGATGCGCTGGAACATCATGCGTGCCTATATGTTTAAAACGATAGGACAAGATACCTTATACCAAATTTCAGAAGCCATATTACCTAAACTTATGGCTAGAAAAAACGATGGTTCGTACCTCAATGATTTTAATAATAAGGCAAAAGCTGATTCCAATATGTTAAATCAGCTGGATGACAGGCTGTTTACGCATATTTCGTTGTTAAATGATCTGAAGAAGTATAAAGCAGCAAGAACGTATTTTTTTGAACTTTCTGAAGCTGGTAAATACAGCAATGCAGAGTTGAATGAGATCAACTTACAGGTTTTAGAAGGACTGCAAGATGATAAGCAAATTCTTCCACTCTTGGAGATGAGCGCACGCGAGAATGCCATGACACCAAAGATGTTTGATAAGCTGAAATCGATATATCTTAAACAACATAATGGAAATGAAGAGGGGTATGAAGCGTATGTTTCTAATCTACGATCTGACGAGGAGAAAGCGGAAATGAGAGCTTATGTCGATCAGCATTGGGTCAACTACACGATGCCGACATTCCGTCTAGAAAATGCTGATGGGCTTTTTGTGACGCCAGCAGATTGGAATGGAAAGATTGTGGTGGTAGACTTTTGGGCTACGTGGTGTCGTCCTTGTATTATGGCTTTCCCGGGTATGCAGCTATTGGTCGATAAATATAAAGATGATAAAGCGGTGGCAGTATATATGGTGGGGACAATGCAGACAGGAGACTATAAAAGCAAGTCGGTCAATTTTGTACGGGGTGAGGGATATCAGTTTAATTTATTACACGACTCGGTTAATCCAAGAACAAATGAGCAGGATTTTGTTTTTAAACAACTTGTGCCGCTGTTCGGTGATTCTTCTATTCCGCGCAAAATTATTGTTAAAGATGGTAAAGTACGTTATTGTTCGGGTGGTTACTCCGGAAGTCCAAGCAAATTGATGGATGAATTGTCTTTGGCTATCGAGATTTTAAAGAATGAAAAATAAAGAGCTTAATCTAGCACAACATATGAACAGAAAAGGGACGGGGCTGCTTGTGGGCTTAATCGGTTTGAGTCTTTCTTTACAGGCACAAATGAACCCCAAATACAAATTTGAAGAGGCTCTGAGGCTTATTCAGGAGAATTACGTGGATCAAGTAAATGAAGAACATTTAGTCGATGCGGCGATAAAGGCAATGATTGCTGATTTAGATCCTCACTCGCGCTACACGAGCCGCGAGGAAGCTGAGGCCATGCGCGAGGCCATGAGCGGCAGTTTTGCAGGAATGGGGATTCAGTTCCTAAAAAATGACGGGAATACGTTTGTAACTGGCGTCAATCCGGATGGACCTGCGATCCGTGCAGGCATACGAGTTGGCGATCAAATTGTACGTATAGATGGTGAATCTATTGAAGGCGAAAGTTGGGGAAATAAGGAAATTATGCTGAAGCTTCGTGGTGATAAAGACACCGAAGTCGTATTGGATATTCTTTCTCCAGGAGCGAGCCAAGCACGGACAATAAGTATCGTACGCGAAAATATTTTGGAGAAATCGGTGCGGGAGAGCTATATGGTAGATAGCGAGATAGGCTATATTGGATTGTCTATCTTCAATCGTACGACAAGGCCTGAGATTGATGATGCCATCAAAATGCTTCAGGAACAAGGCATGACAAAGTTGATCTTAGACTTGCAAAGTAACGGCGGCGGATATGTGGAATCAGCAATAGGTGTGGTAGACGAGTTTTTACCCAAAGAAAAAATAGTGTTCTATTCGGTGCCTAACGAAGGCGGCAAGGATTATTACTTTACGGGTGGATTCGGTAGGTTTTACGAAGGCGAATTGGTGGTTTTGATCGATGAGTCGACAGCCTCGTCGAGTGAAATTGTGACTGGAGCTTTACAGGACTGGGATAGAGCAGTGGTAATAGGGCGGCGCAGCTTTGGAAAAGGTTTAATGCAGCGACCTGTTCCTCTTTCGGATGGTTCTGAAATGCAGTTGACTGGTGCCCGCTATTACACACCGTCAGGTCGGTCGATTCAGAAACCCTATAACAATGGAAAAGAAGATTATTTTCAGGATTTTAGTCGTCGATTGGAATCAAAGGAATTAGTAGAAGAGGGGCATGTTCAATTTTCGGATTCCTTAAAATTTAAGACCTTAAATACGAATAGGATTGTCTATGGTGGTGGCGGAATTATGCCAGACCAATTCGTTCCTATTGATACAAATGTATATAGCGATTGGATGTCCAAGTTGATGAACAAGGGTATTGTATCAAAAGGAGGTTTCGAGTTCGTACAGCAAAACAGAGCGGCTCTACTTAAGGCGTATCCTGATTTTAACAGCTTCAATACCCGCTTCAAGGTTCCGTTTGAGGTTCATGGTCAATTGGTGGCATATGCACGTAATCTGTCGATCGAAATCCCTGCTGAAGATCATGTAGCGGCACATGCTTCCATTGATGTGCAGTTGAAAGCGCAGATCGGATCGCTTTTATACACTGGTGGCGATTACATGGCGCGGGTACGAAACGAAGCAAATCAGAGTTTTAAAGAAGCATTACTTGTTTTGCGCGATGAAAAGCGCTATAAACAGTTATTGAGTAAAGGAACAGAATACGAGAAAACAACACAAAAAATAAAGTAATGAAAAATATGAAACGCATTTTAATGCTAGTTTGTGCATTGCCGGTCTTGGGGTTTGCGCAGCAGAACTATACGATTCAAGGCCAAGTAGGTAAACTGAATAAGCCTGCGAAGGCATTTTTGCGATTAAACAGCGGCGGAAATCCAAAGATAGATTCGGTATATATCAAAAATGGTAAATTTGAATTTAAGGGCACAATTCCTTCGCCGATGGAAGCTCATTTGCGCATTATTCATGATGATCTTCCTTTTGATCCAGCAAAACCTGCTAAACAGGATGTATTGCCGTTTTTAATCGAAGGCACAACAATTAAATTTGTGTCCACAGATTCTATCAAAAATGCAAAAATATCCGGATCCCCTCTTAATGCGGAGAATGAAAGAGTGAACGCGATGTTGAAACCAATCTATGATCAGTATGATGCGTTAGATGCGGAATACAAGTCGAAATCGCTGGCGGATCAGCAAGATCCGAAATACATCCAGACGCTGGAGGACCGTGCTGCGATCATTCAGCAGCAAACTATCGATGCGAAAATGGACTTTGTGTCGAAAAACCCAAAGAGCTACATGGCATTGATGGCTTTTAACTCGACGCTACCGCCTGAGTTCGATGCAGTAGCGGCAGAAAAGGTATTTGCTACATTGGATCCAGCATTGCAAAATTCTATTTTGGGCAAGGAGGTCGCCGCACGAATTGCGACCGTAAAAAAAACACAGGAGGGCGTAGAAGCACCTAATTTTGTGCAACCGGATATAGATGGAAATCCCGTGAAGCTATCCGATTACAGAGGTAAATATGTATTGGTAGATTTCTGGGCATCGTGGTGCGCACCTTGCCGCAGGGAGAATCCTAATTTAGTCAAAGCGTATGCAAGATACCAGAAGGATAGGTTTGAAATTTTAGGTGTATCTATGGATAAGGCAGCCGATAAAGCAAAATGGCTAAAAGCAATCCAAGACGATGGCTTGACTTGGAAACAAGTAGGTGATTTAAAAGGTTGGGATAATGAGGCAGGTGTACTCTATGAAATCAAAGCAATACCTATGAACTTCTTGGTCGATCCCAATGGAAAGATCATTGCAAAAGATCTGCGTGGCGAGGGGCTAGACAAAAAGCTCCAAGAGCTTTTTGGAGAATAGTAAAGCAAGATCGGTTAATGTTTGCCAATAAAAAGATAGGATGCCCCAAAAAGGCATCCTATCTTTTTATGCGTATATATCCCTATTCTAGTGATGATTTTTGGGGAATAGTTCTCAAGTGTTGTAAATAAGTGTTTATTTTTACTTTTATTTATTATAAAAAGTATATATTTGTACTATTATTGATTTTTTTTAAAAATGAAATATAATCTATTAAAAGATATCATTGGATTAATGGAAGATTTTGAGCAAGAAGCTGAAAAAAACACGTTGTATCCAAGATCTAAGGAGGGCTTTATCCAATGGCTGTTGGACAATAATTCCACGTTTACCCTTTATGAGCCCTATTGGGAAGGTAAGGAGAAAGGAAGAAGTCCGGAAAGTGCGATCAATACGTTGCTCGTGCAGTTAAACCGCTATGCGAAATCCTATTCGAAGTCGGCTATATCGGGCTCGGCCTTCTCCACTCAGGAGGAATTTATTTACTTAATTAATTTGCGCACTTTCGGGGCGATGACCAAGATGCAGCTCATACAACGGAATGTTCATGAGAAACCTTCTGGTATACAGATTATTAATCGATTGATCCAGCAAGGATGGGTGTCACAGACGGATTCGGAAGTAGATAAACGTAGTAAAGTGATTACGATAACGGAGGCAGGCGTACTGGCCATAGAAAACCAGATGGACAAAATCCGTCAGGCAACGATGATTGTAACCGGAAATCTGAATCTAAAAGAGAAATTGGAACTTATTCATCTCCTAAATAAATTGGAGAATTTCCACCAGCCCATTTATCACAAAAATGTGGATCCAACACAACTGTTGGACGTGGCCTACAAGGAATATATCCGAAATACGGAATGATTTACGATGATCCAAGGTAATAGAGACAGTAGAAATGGTAAAAAATAATCGGTTATGAAGATTGTTATAATTGGTTCTGGATTTTCAGGTATTGCGGCGGCGGCATACGCCGCAAAAGAGGGCCATGACGTACATGTCTATGAAAAAAACAACACCTTGGGTGGAAGGGCCAGACAGTTTACGACTGATAGAGGCTATACGTTTGATATGGGCCCAAGCTGGTATTGGATGCCTGATGTGATCGAAAATTTCTTTAACGATTTTGGTTATAAAGCTTCTGATTTCTATGAATTGGTCGAGCTTAATCCACAATTTGAGATGGTTTTCGAGGATGAAGTGATTGCACTTCCTGCCGATTATACGGAGATGAAAGCGCTATTTGATCGTATTGAAGAGGGGGCAGCGGTCCAGCTGGATCGCTTTATGGCAGATGCGAAATATAAATATGAAGTGGGCATGATGGATTTTGTGAATAAACCATGTCACTCTTGGTTTGAATTTGTATCCCTAAAAATAGCTAAAAGTGCATTTAAACTGGATTTGTTAAGCGATTTTAGCCAGTTTGTGCGTAAGTTTTTCAAACACCCTAAACTGGTTACTTTAATGGAATTTCCGGTTATTTTTTTGGGTGCTATGCCCGACAATATTCCTGCTTTATATAGCTTGATGAATTATGGGGGATACAGAATGGGTACCTGGTATCCTATGGGTGGTTTTGTGAAAATTATAGAGGGCATGACTGCGATCGCCGAAAGGCTAGGTGTGAAATTTCATTGTAATGCGGAGGTGGAACATATTGAGGTGAAGGATGGATCTGCCCGTGGTATCCGAGTGAACAATGATTTTTGTATTGCTGATGCTATCATTTCTTCTGCTGACTACCACCATACTGAACAGATGTTGTTGGATGAGGAGTATAGAAACTACGGAGAAGCGTATTGGGAATCTCGCACGTTTGCTCCTTCCTGTCTGATCTATTACCTGGGATTCGATCGCAGAATTCCTAATCTAAAGCACCATACGCTGTTTTTTGAGCACGATCTGTACCAACAGGCTAAGGAGATTTACGAGGAGAAAATCTGGCCTACTAATCCGTTATTCTATGTTTGTTGTCCGTCGAAAACCGATCCAGAGGTGGCGCCAATCGGACATGAAAACATCTTTTTACTGATGCCTATTGCTACTGGATTGAATGATGGGGAATCTATTCGGGAGCAGTACTTTAAGCAGATGATTACGAGGTTGGAGAGGCACACGGGTACAACAGGTTTAATTGACGGCATCCGTTACAAGAGAAGCTTTTGTATTGCGGATTTTATGGAGGATTATCATGCATTTAAAGGAAATGCTTATGGATTGGCAAATACCCTGCGACAGACGGCCGTATTTAAACCTGCGGTGCGCAACAAGAAGGTGAAAAACTTGTTTTACACCGGACAGTTAACGGTGCCAGGACCGGGGGTACCTCCATCTATCATATCTGGAAAAATTGTAGCGAACGAAGTGTGTAAACAATGCTTTTTATAAACGAAAAGATAAGATTATGAAACATTTATTCGACGAGCTGTCTCTTAAAGTCAGCATAGAGACGACAAAGAAATACAGTACTAGTTTTTCTTTGGGCATTTTGGCTTTGAATGAAGATATTCGCCCTGCTATTTATGCTATTTACGGCTATGTACGCCTGGCTGACGAGATTGTCGATAGTTTCCATAATTACGATAAAGAACGATTAATGAAGCGCTTTAGAGAACAGACTCAGGAGGCCTTGGATGAAAAAATCTCCTTGAATCCTATACTGAATGCTTTTCAACATGTGGTGCATCAATATCAGATAGACACGGAGTTGATTGATACCTTTCTAAAAAGCATGGAAATGGATCTGAAGCAGATTGATTATAACTCTGAATTATACGATACCTATATCCTTGGCTCTGCAGAGGTGGTGGGCCTAATGTGCCTGCAGGTTTTTGTGCAAGGGAATAAGTCGGAGTATGAACGCCTTAAGCCATATGCGATGAAGTTAGGATCGGCTTTTCAAAAGGTGAATTTTTTACGCGACTTGAAGGAGGATTTTCATATCTTGGGAAGAACCTATTTCCCGGCTGTAGACATGAATGCATTTACCTGCGAAGTAAAAGCGACCATCGAGAAGGAGATCAAAGAGGAATTTGATATTGCTTTAAGTGGAATCAAAATGTTGCCCACATCGGCAAAATATGGTGTGTATCTTGCTTATACCTATTACGTGTCTTTATTTAATAAGATTAAGCGTACGCCGGCTGATAAGATCATCCATCAACGCATACGTATTAATAACGGAAAGAAGCTTTCGCTGATGATGAGCAGTTATTTTCAATATAAATTAGCAATGTTGTGATAGGATTACAAATCGAATATAATAACAATAACGGATATGAGGTATCTACTCTATAGAGAACAGCAATTGTGTACGGATATTGAAACGGCGTGGGCTTTTTTTTCCTCGCCTTCGAATCTGTCCGTTCTAACTCCTCCAGAAATGAAATTTAAAGTTAGATCAGAACTGGAAGAGGGTGGTATATATGAAGGTATGTTAATCGACTATAATGTTACACCCTTGCTGGGCATACCCATGAAATGGCAGACCGAGATTACGAAAGTAATGCCTTTAGTCTGTTTTACGGATTACCAGAGAAAAGGCCCGTATAAACTGTGGAACCACCAACATCATTTCGCCGAAAATGAAGATGGCGTACGGATGACGGACATAATTGACTATGAATTGCCTTTTGGGTTGCTCGGAGATTGGGTACATCGCCTTCTTGTAAAGCAGAAATTGGAAACCATATTCGATTTCCGGTTTCAAGTATTAGAGAAAGAATTTAATAAAAAATGATATGAGTGTATTAATCGTAGTAGTAACATTTCTGCTGATGGAAGGTTTTACATGGTGTACGCATAAGTATATCATGCACGGTTTCTTATGGTATTTACATAAAGATCATCATGACCATGATCACGAAGGAAAAGTGGAGAAGAATGATTACTTCTTTATCATTTTTGCGATTCCTGCTTTTGCATTAATGTATTATGGATCGCTACAAGGCTTCAATTACTGGTTCTATATCGGATTGGGTATTACAATATATGGGTTTTCGTACTTCTTTGTGCATGATATTTTCATTCATCAACGCATTAAGCTGCTACGAAATACGCAAAATCCATATCTGTTGGCGATTAGAAGGGCGCACAAGCAGCATCACAAACATACGGGAAAAAGGGAGGGGGAATGTTTTGGCTTTTTATGGGTACCTATCAAGTATTTCAAAATGTATTTTAAAAATAAAAGAGCTTAATATTTAACTAATTAAGAAGTATAATATTATGTTGCACTACACTTATTTGCTGATCAATTTTTTCGCGGTAATTGTCTGCTTTATTTTTTCATTTCATCCTAAAATAAAGTTTAATCGGTTTTTTGTACCCTTTATTAAAAGTGCTGTTTTGGTGTTGATCCCGTTTATTGTGTGGGATGCATGGTTTACGAGGATGGGCGTGTGGTGGTTTAATGATACCTACCTCTTGGGTGTTCGTTTGCTAGGTTTGCCGGTCGAAGAATGGCTTTTTTTTGTCTGTATACCGTTCTCCTGCGTGTTTACCTACTTTTGCTTGGATAAGTTCTTTGAGTTGGATTGGAAGCCTAAAATAGACTTCTATTTTTCAGTCCTTGCTATTGTTCTGTGCTTGGTTTGTGCGCTATT
This sequence comes from Sphingobacterium alkalisoli, assembly GCF_005049105.1. GTDB lineage: Bacteria > Bacteroidota > Bacteroidia > Sphingobacteriales > Sphingobacteriaceae > Sphingobacterium > Sphingobacterium alkalisoli. The sequence continues at coordinate 231,173 of NZ_SUKA01000007.1, read as the reverse complement.
GACCGTAGCCTTAATATATCCGTTTATCACGTTTCTTTTGACCGGGCTATCACTAGTGTATTTGAAGTTTATCGCGAAGGTATCCTGGATCGGTAAATTGTCATTTGTGTATACCATACTGCTTCCAGGTTTTTTTATGGTGAATGGAGTGCTTACTGGCACTGGATTGGACCAACCCATCGTGAATTATAATAGCGATCATTTTATGGGAATCCGTATAGGTACTGTACCCGTCGAGGACGCGGTATACGGTTATATGATGATCTTATGGAATATTTACTTCTTTAAAAGGTTTAGCGAAAAATATCAATAGTCTCATCATAAAATAATAATAAATTGTTGTATAAGATTAGGGAGCGATCATTTGTAATAAATAAGCTTATGGAAAGAAATAGGGTTGTATTGGTAGACGAAAGGGATGTTGCTTTATGTGTAATGGACAAGATGGAGGCACATCGACTTGGATTGTTGCATCGGGCTTTTTCGGTTTTTATCTTTAATCGGGAAGGAGATATGCTGATTCACCAGCGTGCAGATTCGAAATACCATGGTGGTGGATTGTGGACCAACGCCTGCTGTTCGCATCCGCAATGGGATGAAGACATAACTGAAAGTGCGGTAGAACGGTTAAGGTATGAGATGGGATTAGTATGCCCGCTAGAAAAATCATTTTCGTTCATTTATAAGATACCTGTTGAAAATAAACTGATAGAACACGAGTATGATCACGTGTTTGTTGGATATACCGACGATGAGCCAGATCCCAATCCGACGGAGATACAGAATTATCGTTGGGTGTCTTTAATGGAACTGGAAAGGGAGGTGAGTGAGCGACCTCAAGATTTTACGTATTGGTTCAAAATGGCACTGGAACAAGTCGTTTGCAATAATTTTAAAACGCCAGCATCACGAATAGGATGATGCTGGCGTAAGCACTTTAAAATTTGTTTACCGATTAATATCTAACTTTTAATACAATTTCCCCCAAATCTTTGATGTCTTCTTGCGCTGTAAATACGACTCTGCCTTTTTGAGAAAGTACTTCCCATGCAATGTTGCTGGTAATATCGTCGATAGCATTTGGCTGTGAAGCTTCTTCGATCAGATCAAAGGTTCTTTCGTCTTTCATGATCACGGCTTGCGAAAACTTCTGATGCACGATTAGAAGGTCTCCGCGTCCATCAATAGATGCCTGATATATTTCTTGTAAATCCGTAAGTACTTTTGCCTGAGCAACTGCTTCCTTCATCTCCGCAATCGCATCGGCTCTTCTTTGTGTCTGCAAATCATTGATGATTTCCCAAGATTGCTTCACTATTTGATGTGTAGCCGCATTATTGTAATCAATAGCTGAATAACCCAAATAAATAGATGGTCTGTCGGCTACTTGTTGAAGACGGCTGTAATTATCTTCCGTACAAACAACAACACAAGGCAGGCCCGTTTCGTTGTGAACTTCCATTAACGCTTTATCGACTTTATTTAAAAATTCGCGGACCATGTTATCCACCTGTTTCCCATCACTTGCTTTATCGGAATTTGTAATATAATGTTCATTTTCTGAAAAGGGAAAATCTTCGTTGCTGATTTCTTTTATGATGGCATCATTTACAGCTTCATAAAGTTGTACACCACTTTGAGAAAGTAACATCAATAAGTAATTTTCGCTTCTGCTGTACAATTTGATTAATGAACGAATGGCAAAGTTACTAGAGATATGCACCCCTTGATTGGTGGTTGTCCACGCTGATTTTATAATTTCTTCTGTATCATTGGACAAGAAAATATGAAGACTGTCCAAATTGTAATTAACGTCTATCTTCGATGCTAGTTGGTCTATTTTCTCCAATAAAGATGCAACAGATCTCTTATCAAATTCCGAAGATACCCTATCCTTTGCCTCTTTTAGTAGGTTTTTTAACGTTAGTTCGTCTTTTACATTATCCGGATGGGTACGGTGTGTATTAAGTGAAATCGTGACACAAGGTGTGCTTGTTTCATGCGCTAATTTTTCTAACTGTTTTTTAAAATTCATAGGATCTTGTTTTAAAAACTAATAAACATTTCTATTTCTTCTAATATACGAAAAATATCGCTAATAAAGTCAAGAAATAAGCCTGCTTCCAGGTATAAGTTTGCTAAATTTGTAGTATGATGGATCATAAATACGATACAGCAATACAGATTAAAAATTTGCCTACAGGCATACCGGTATTCAGACCTTTACCTCAGCCGCGCTGGCCTTACCCATACCGCTTAGATATAAATACAGTACTCGGTGACGAGACCGAATTATTGCATGACAAGATGAGTTTTCATATGTTGGGTGATACGGGTAGCTTACGTCATTCAGATTTTCAGTCGGTTGTCGCGAATACACTCAACAATCAAAGTAATAAAATTCTGACTGCGAATAAGTCGCCTGCATTTTTATATCATCTCGGAGATATCGTGTATAATCACGGTGAAGCAAGTGCGTACCCCAAGCAGTTTTTACAACCTTACGAAAACTACGAGGCGCCAATATTCGCGATTCCTGGTAACCACGATGGTGATATTAATCCGGATAGTCCCATTTCTTACCAAAGCCTAGCGCCGTTTATGGAGGTGTTTTGCGGGACGGAAAGAAGAACAATCGATTTTGGAGAGGGAAGTAGAAGGCAAAGTATGATGCAACCTAATGTGTACTGGACGTTGGAGACTCCGTTGGTTCGCTTCATTGGCTTATACAGTAATATACCGAAACATGGTTGGATCGGAGAAGAGCAAAGGGAGTGGTTTATAGAAGAGCTCCGCTATGCAAAACAACATGCGGAGGAGCAGGCAGTTATCGTTTGTATACACCACGCGCCCTTCTCTGCTGATACCAACCACGGTTCGAGCAAGCCGATGATCGAGTTCTTAGAAGGAGCTTTTGCCGAAGCGGATATGAAACCGGATGCGGTATTTAGTGGACATGTGCACAATTATCAGCGTTTTTCACGCGTATATGGCGATGGAACGATTGTGCCTTTTATCGTGGCAGGTGCTGGCGGTTATGTAGATCTCCATACGATTGCCGACCGAGATGATCCTTCGTTTGAAGCATTTCCTGTGGAAAATGGACACGCTAAGCTCGAAGCTTTCTGTGATGATCATTTTGGCTTCCTGAAAATGGCGGTAGAGAAAACGTCAGAGGGTCTAACGCTCTTCGGCGAATATTATATGATTCCGAAGGATGCGATAGGAAAAGAGAAAGTCGAACCTGAGTTGTTCGAACGTTTTGAGTTTCCGTTATCACGTCCGTGATTTCGTTGTCATTTTAACTTATTCGGCACTTGTCGTCATCGCGATTGTATTTCGACGTCATCGCGAATCTGAGGTACCAAGGTGTGGCGATCTTAATGGTTTGTAAAAAAAGACTTCCGCCTCGTGCCTCTTCATTCTGACGTACAATTAGTGACTCGTCTTCATTGCAATAGTAGCATCATCGTCATCGCGAACCTGAGGCACGAAGGTGTGGCGATCTTAATAGTGTATAAATGAAGGACTGCCCCGTCGTACTAGATTAAATACTTTTTAAGGTAAATAAAGTCACTTCAGGTCTTACATTAAACCGAACTTTGATGGAATGTCCTAAACCTCGATTGATATACAGACTACGGCCATCGGCTAAAGGAATTAAACCTTGACTGTAGGCTTTGTTTTTTACAGGCAGGATAGGAGCAGGGAGAAAAGGTGGTCTGCATTGTCCGCCGTGGGTATGTCCCGACAGGATCCAACCGGCATAGCCATTCCAAACATCCAAATCACAGACATCCGGATTATGGCAAAGAACGATGGTAGGTTTTCCGGGATCATACAAATTCATGGCTTTTTCAGGAAAAAAGTTGGTTCCCCAGTAATCATCAATACCAATCAGCTGAAGACCAGCGAAATCAGTAGTACTATTCCGAAGAACAGTCACCCCACTATATGAAAGCATCCTTGCTATTTCATCGGCCATGTCAGGCTCTTTCCATGCGGCGCCATAATCGTGATTTCCGAGAATCGCCGCGGTACCTTCTTTTCCGATAGCCAGATGGGTCAATATATCTTGGAGATCTTCGTAGGGTGCTTTACCATCGACCAAACTGATGAAATCCCCAGTGTATACCACGAAATCAGGTTCTATAGCAGAAGCTTCCTGTAAGGTACGGATAACATAGCTTTTATCGACACGTGGACCGATATGGATGTCGCTAAGTTGGATTAATGTTTTCCCCTCCAAACGTTTGGGGAGATTTCTGATCGACATATTGACCTTTGTCCATTCTACCCAAAGAGGTTCTACCTGCCAAGTGTAGCCGCCTACGAGGACACTTGAACCTAATACTGCTAATGTCGTTTTCTTGATAAATTGTCGACGATCCATGTTGAATTAATAGTTGCATCGAATCTACGATCTTGCTGATAATTATAAGTGTTAATTTTTGCAAAAAATTTGCAGCAGTAATAAAATTACGATAGATATATATATCCTTAACAATTTCATAACACAATGAAAATAGTACTGTTACTCCTTTTTGGATAATTTTGTCTCATTCTCCGAGAACAAAATGGATACATTGCGGATTGACGTTATAAAAAGAGACAAGGAACAACTGGATGTTGAACAGATGGCGTTGGATGATGTATCAGCCTTCAATAGATTGTATGCGAAATATCATAAACCTGTCCATGCAAATATTCTGAAACTGGTTAAATGTCCTGAACAAGCTACGGAGGTGTTGCAAGACGTATTTCTCGCGCTGTGGCAAAACAGATTTAAGATTAAGCCAGACCAACCTGTTGGCGGATGGCTATTTGTGGTAAGCCACAATAAATCGCTCAATGTGCTTCGCAGCAGGCTGAAAGAATCGATTGAATATATGGCTGAGTATCCGGCAGACCTCGTGGCTACGGAGGAAAATAGCCGAGAAAAGGAAGAGGTTTTTCAACTGCAGATGCAATTGCTGGAAGAGGCAGTGGATATACTACCTGCGCGTAAGCGGGAAGTGTTTAGGCTTTGCCGCTACGAGGGACGATCCAAAGAGGACGTAGCCGATCTATTGGGTATTAGCACCCAATCGGTGAGTGATTACCTAAAACAGGCGAATAAAGCCATTAAAGAATATGTACTTGATCGCTACCCGGGTTATGTGAGCAATATCCTACTATTTGTCACACTCTATTTCTGACGTGTATAGTTTATTCATCATTGTTTACCTCTAGTACAATTAATGTGCTCACTCCGCACATTAATACCCTTTTTCTGGGAGCGTTCTCTACATAATTACATTACATTTTGTTAATATTTTCTTAATGCAAATAGGCATCCCCTTTATGCCCTACCCGTGTATTTACTATTGATGAAGGCACGAGTTAGAAAATATATAGAACAGTTTTGGAAGGGTTCCTTAAATGAAGATGAGCAAAGGCGTCTGCTTGCGGATTTGATGGAACAGGAGGAAAAGTTGAAAACTGAATTGCAGGAGGAATTTGAGCAAGGTACAATCGGAAATGATGAATTGTTAACGGAAGAAAGGTATGCGGAGCTCCTGACGCAGGTACATCAAAAAATGGGGGTGGTGAGGTCGTTGCCAAAATCGCGGATTGCCTTCCGAGAATGGGCCGCTGCCGCCGCAGTGTTCATATGCCTAGGATTAGGGGCTTATTGGTTTCTCTTCCGTAATACGGCCCCAACTGATCCGATCGATAACGGAATCTATGCTGCAATGGATACGATGCATATCATCAATAACGAACCGGTTGAAAAAAAAGCCATGTTACCGGATGGATCTATATTGATACTTTCTCCGAAAAGCGAGCTGTCTTATAACTCCGGGTATGGTGTACGCAATCGCGCGCTTGTGCTCTCAGGTAAAGCACGTTTTCAGGTAGTAAGGGATACCTTGCGGCCGTTTGTCGTGTTGGCAAGTGGTTATACCACTACGGCCCTGGGTACTGAATTTACCGTCGATACACAGTCGGAGGAGATGGTTAAAGTACTGCTACTTTCTGGAAAGATTGTGGTGAAGGCAACACCAGCTAGTGCGGTAGCCATGGAAGATCAATATATGGAACCAGGTGAGGAGCTTCATATCGACGTGAAAGATCGTTCCGTTGAACGGAAAGCGATGGTACAAAAAGCTGTTCGACCTTCTGCGCATGCTAACAGGGCACTACCTCCACAGAAGCAGTTGCCAACGGCATTACATTTTGAAGATACTCCACTAGAAGAGGTTTTTGGAACCATAGCGAAACATAAGAACGAAGCAATCAAGATCGGAAAGATAAAATTGGAAGGACTATCGTTTACAGGTGATTTTTCATCGGAGGAATCGATACAGGTCATGTTGCAGATTGTCTGCCAAATGAATGGGCTAACCTACCGAAAAGACGGAAATATAATTTGGATCGAGCAGAGCGGTACGACGAATTAGATATACCAGTAGGATAAAAATAAAACAAACAAATCAATATAAATGAAAAAGAGGAATATGTTTAAAAATGTGCGATTGGTCTTGATCGGAACAGCACTGTTGGTTGCTGCCACGGCTTGGGCACAATCGAATGGTCAGTTGCGCGGAACGATCATGGACAATACCGGAGCGACTATCGCGGGGGCTACCGTGCAAGTAATAGACGGCAATGGAAAGGCTGTTACCCAAGTGTCTACAGATGCGAGGGGGATGTTTACCCTAGATGGATTAAGTATTACAGGGCTATACCGCATAAGGGTATCGATGATTGGATACGACTCGTTCGAAACTGCGGCTAAACAAATAAAAGAGGGGGAAAGCAATTCCATGTTGATTCGCCTCGCCGAGCAATCTTCGGAATTGGATGAAGTTGTCGTTATCGGCTATGGTCAACAGCGTCGGGGAGACCTCACGACAGCAGTAAGCTCTTTGCCGAATATGGCAGATAATGTGGCGCGGCCGATCACGAATATTTCAGAAATGATGCAAGGAAATGTTGCTGGCGTGACGGTAATGTCGGCGGGCGGTGATCCGACTTCCACACCGAAGGTGATGATTCGTGGTATGGGTTCTTTAAATAACGAAAATCCGTTATACGTAGTCGACGGGATGCCGTATTATGGTGGACCTATCAACCCCAATGATATAGAAACGGTAGATATCTTGAAAGATGCAGCAGCAGCGGCCATTTATGGTGCGCAGGCTTCTTCCGGAGTGATCGTCATTACGACCAAAAGTGGTAAAATTGGTGCACCACGCTTAAATGTAGATTTCTACAAAGGATGGCAAAATGCCACTAACCTACCTTCCGCGTTAAATGCAGAGCAGTATGCTGCTGCTTATAATACGGCTGCAAAAAACGACGGCGTGACCGTCGCGGATGGTCATACTGCAGATTTAAACCCATGGGGACAGGTAACACGCACCAACTGGATGGAGGAAATCTTTCAGACAGGTGATATCTTGAATGCAAACGTGCAACTTTCAGGTGGATCGGAGAACTCGCTGTATAGTTCTTCTTTCGGTTACCACGATAAAGAGGGATTGTTGTTAAATACGGGCTATAAGCGGTTTGCTTACCGGCTGAAGTCTGAGTTCGATTTCTTTGACCGATTGACCGTAGGACAGAATTTTTACGTGAATCATACGACTACCAGGGGAACAAATACATCCAGTAGTTACAGCGGATCGATTATTAATGCTATTTATATGAATCCCGCAGCTCCGGTATATGACGAAAATGGAGCTTTCCACGGTACGGTACCATTTGATCTAGCAAGGTTCTCTTCCGCATATGGCGACACCTATAATCCGGTTGCTCTTTTATTGCGTCCTACCGTAAAAAATCCTTCTTTAAACCTAAACGGTAATGCTTTCGCAAAAGTAAATATTTTTGACGGACTGACATTCAAATCCAACTTCGCTTTGAATTTAAATCGCTATTCGTATAAACGATTTGATCCTAAAATACCAGAAATCGGGAGGACCAATGGAAACAACTATTTAGCGCACGAAGAATCTAGGGAAGATAGATGGATATGGGATCAACAGTTGAATTATACCAAAAATTTTGGGGCACATAATCTAGATGCAGTAGCGGTATATTCTGCACAAAAAACAAGGTATGAAACGTTTTATATCCAAGCAATGGGATTTGAACGGGAAGATGATTGGTACCAATATATCGGTAATGGAGGGGATATTCCTAACCTGCCAACAAGTTCGGTTTGGGAAGATGCGCTTACTTCAGCTATTGCTCGTGTAAACTATAATTACGCAGATCGTTATTTCTTAAGCGCCAGTATACGTCAGGATCGCTCTTCCCGCTTGTCTGAACAGAACCGATCGGATGTTTTTCCTTCGGTATCGGGAGCCTGGAAAATTTCATCGGAACCTTTTTTTAACAGGTCTATAGTGAATTATCTAAAACTACGTGCATCATGGGGTCAGATCGGGAATATCCAATCTGTCGATAAATATGCCTATAATATTCCTTTAAATACGGGAACGTTAACGCCAATAGGAACGGATAATTTATTGGTTCGTCATTTTGCGGTGGCTAAACAGTTTAATCCGGATATTATTTGGGAAAGGTCGCAGTCTTTTGACATCGGACTTGATTTTACCTTGTTGAATACCATCAATTTTGCAGTTGATTATTATGAAAAGAAAACAATTGGTATGGTTATGCAAAATGATGCGGATCCGCATGCCGGAATGGCACAAGGGCCAACCTCGAATGTGGGCGACGTGATGAACAAGGGTTTCGAATTGATGGCTAAATATCATAACCATTTTGGCGATTGGAAAATGGGTGTGCAGGCGAATATAGGCATAAATGGTAACAAACTATTGCATTTGGACGGTTACTTTAATGATTTTGTGGCCCACTCAGATCATGTTAGAGGGGTGTTACTACCGTATAGATCGACTGCAGGACAAGAGCTTTATTCGTATTATCTAGTGCCTAATGCAGGTATTTTTGAATCGGATGCGGAGGTACAGGCACACAGCAAGGATGGACAATTGATACAACCGAATGCACGTGCTGGTGATTTACGTTTTGTGGATTCGAATGGTGACGGACGTATCAACGATGCGGATAGGGTATACATGGGAAGCGCGGTGCCGAAATTTACCTATGGTTTTACGCTAAATCTAGAATATAAGCGCTTTGATATGAATGTATTGACCTATGGTATCTCAGGATCTAAAATCTTTAATGGTTATAAATACACGGCATACAATGCCGGATTACAAGGTTATAACTTAGACAGTCGTGTATTGGATGCTTGGACACCGCAAAATACAAATTCGGATATCCCGGTATTGTCGCGCCAGGATCCCAATGGTAATTTCGGTACAGCTTCGGACTGGTACTTAGAAAATGGTGATTATTTCCGTATTAAGAACATTACCTTGGGTTATAATATCCCTCAGCTACTGGGTAAACTGCAATCACGGATTTATTTATCAGCGGAAAATCCGTTTACGTTTACCTCTTACTCGGGGATCGATCCCGAAGTAGGTACCATCGGTTTAGATGTTGCAAACTACCCTCTAGCCAAGACGTATACAGTGGGGCTGAATGTTAATTTTTAATTGTTAGTAATAATATACAGAGATGAATTTACGATTTAATAAATATATGGTAGTTGCACTGTTAAGCTTAAATATAGGTGTACTGTCGTGCAGTAAAAATTTTACGGACCTAACTCCACAAGGTTCGATTACCGATGCAAATTATTGGAAAACAGAAACGGATGCTATTTTTGCAGCAAATGGTCTTTACCAACATTTTAGTGATGATAATATGTTTGGACGCGGTCTCTTTTGGTATGTCAACGCATCGGATGATATGGTTACGGGTCGTACAGACGCGGGGTCGGCTGCAGTACGGAATTTTACGGCTACTGGACAGGAAAGCCGTGTGAATAGCATGTACAAGAAGTTCTATGAGATTGTACAGCGTGCGAATACGATATTGACAAAAGTACCCCCTATGGAAATCGGCGAGGAAACTAAACAACGTGTACTCGGCGAAGCGTATTTTATGCGTGGCTATGCTTACTTTTATTTGGCACAATATTATGGTGATCAACGTGCTGGTGTACCCATTGTGACCGAAGAGAACATGTTGGAAACGCGCTTTAGCAGACCGGGTCATGTAAATGAAAACTTTGTGCAAATGGAAAAGGATTTGTTAAAAGCGGCTGAATTATTGCCACTCTTGACAACTTACGGTGCGGACGACTTAGGTCGGGCAAATAAAGATGCAGCATATGCATATCTGGCAAAAATGAACCTACAGTGGGCGCGATATGATGCCAGTAAATGGCTAGAAGTAGTAAAATACTGCGATATGGTAACCAACTCGGGCTCGGGACGCAAATTGATCGATACAGATAATCCTTCAGCCGATTTTGCGAGTGTATTTTATGTTGAGAATAACTATTCTTCGGAATATATATTTTCTGTGGTTTCTAATCGGACAAGAGGATCTATTCTGCCGGGTGTACTGTTTGAAAACACGGGCTATGGTCTTTATAACGGTTGGGGGTATTTTCACCCATCCTTAGAATTATACAATTCATTTGAAACAGGAGATCACCGTAAAAAGGCGACTATCTTAGAATTCAATGATCCGTTTACACTTTTTGGTGAAGAACGCAGGTATTTTTCTTCAAATTCGCAAACGGGCTTTCAATTTAATAAATATATGCAACCCTTTCGTACTCCTAAAGATCAACACTTAAATCCAAATGGTGATTATCCTACTTCAGACCTGAACATCCCTTTGGTTCGGTACGCGGATATTTTACTTATGAAGGCTGAAGCCTTGATCGAACAGGGACAGAATGGCGATGCCGAAATAAACCAGGTGCGCAATAGAGCCGGATTGCCTGCTATTCAAGGTGCAACATTAGCAGATCTGAAGCGTGAACGCCGTTCTGAATTTGCCGCGGAATATACAGACAGACATTCGGATCTTGTCCGCTGGGGCGATGCGAAGGCTGCCTATGAGAAAGCGGCAACGGGTAGACAGTATGCCGTAAAGAACGATCCTACCTCTGCTTTCACTATTGTTGAGGTATGGCCGGCACGTAACTTTGATCCATCGATACACCATGTTTGGCCAATTCCACCGCAAGACCTTAGCAATGCGGGGATTGCACAGAATGAAGGTTGGTAGGTTTCAGGTAGTTCTATTTTTGTATATTGTCTTTTAGATAAGTGATAGATTTGAATGGTATGGAAAAAATAGTTTTCACAATATGGACGGGAATACTATGCTTGGGATTGGTACCGGCCAATGCACAAACTCCCGATATGCACAGCAAATTCGAACAGCTGATGTTCGGAGCGGAGAAGGAACAGCAATATGTAGTTAAAGGACACAGCCATAACGATTATGAGCAAAATATTCCTTTTTTTACAGCTTATTATGCAGGTATGGAATCTATCGAAGTGGATTTATTCCTACGCAAGGATACGTTATATGCTGCGCATGACGAGGATGAGATAAGACCTGGCAGGTCATTGGAAAAGCTCTATCTAGAACCATTGGCATCTCTTTATAAAAAGAATGGTAATCGACCGTTTGCTGATAGTACCAAGAGCCTACAATTATTAATTGATCTTAAGGAGGGGTATGAGAAAATTATGCCTCCTTTAGTAGAAATACTTGAAAAGTACCGCTTCATGTTGGATGAGGGTGCTTCGGGAAATAAAGTACGTATCGTGATTAGTGGGAGTATGCCCCCTGCGGACAGTTTTGACCATTATCCATTATGGATCTTTTTTGACGGTCGGCCCAATTTAGCGTATACCGAAGGACAACGTAAGCGGTTAGGAATGATAAGTGATAATCTGCGTAGTTATACAGCTTGGAATGGGAAGGGTGTCCCAGGTAAGGAGGAGATGCAACGAATCGAAGCACAGGCTTTACGTGCAAAGGAGTGGGGTGTTCCGTTTAGACTATGGGGCGCACCCGAAAGCATAAATACCTGGATCGTATTGGAGAAGATGGGAGTAACTTGGTTAAACACGGATCATCCTACGAGGTTAAGGGAGTATTTGGATGATCTGCCCAAATCCAGATTTAAAAGTAAACAGACTTATCCTGTTTATCATCCGTCTTATGCTTCTGATGGAAAAGATAGCCCTGTTCGAAATGTGATCTTATTGATAGGCGATGGCATGGGACTAGGGCATATACAGGCGGCACTTACGGCAAATAAAGGTGAGGTCCATATGACACAGATGCGACATGTTGGTTTTTCGAAGACGTCATCTTATAGTCCGGGTAACACGGACTCGGGAGCGGGTGGATCGGCTATCGCAACTGGACAAAAAACATATAATGGATTTCTTAGCGTGGATACATCGGGAAATCCGTTGCTACGCTTACCGGATATCTTGGCACAGCAAGGTATCCACACTGGTATCCTTTCTACGGGTGATGCATCCGATGCGACTCCAGCCTCCTTCTATGCATCCCACCGCGATCGAAACGCATCGGAGGAAATCAGTCTAGCGCTTCGCGATAATAAAGGTATTGATCTTCTGATCGGTTCGACACCAGGACCATACCGAGATAACTTGAAGCGGGAGAAGTTTGCGCAAACGATCAAGGGCAACGGTTTTTCGCTGTTGGATAATGTAACGGCTTATGTAGAGTCGAAGCAGGAAAAACTAGTGGTGTATCTCCCGGATTCGGCTATGCGTCCGGTTAAAGACGGGCGGGGATCGATCTTGAGTGAGCTCCTGATGGTTACGATAGATAAATTAGACGGACGAGGTTCTGGATTTTTCATCATGGCGGAAGGAGCTCAAATTGATTATGGAGGGCATGCCCGCGACCTAGAGTACGTAACCACTGAAACCCTGGATTTCGATCGGGCAGTTGGGGAGGCATTGCGCTTTGCCGATGCTGATGGTCATACCTTGGTTATCGTATTGGCGGATCACGAGACGGGTGGTTTAACGCTCTTGGATGCAGATTCCAAACATGGTGCTGTACACGGGCATTTCGCATCGAACGACCACAGTAGTATGATGATACCAGTGATGGCATATGGCCCGGGAGCAACCCAGTTTATGGGTTATTACGAGAACAACGAATTGTTCAATAAAATATGGAAGGCATATAAAAATTAAAATGCTGGTATCGCATACGCGGTACCAGCATTTCTTAGGTATATGTCGTGGGAAGCACTATACGTGCTGTCCTCGATGTTTTCCTTCAGCAAACTCTTCGACGATCTTTGCATTGAAAGCGGGAAGATCTTCGGGTGTTCGGCTCGTTACAAGCCCTTGGTCTGTAACGACGGCGCTGTCTTCCCAAACGGCACCGGCATTGATTAAATCATTTTTAATCGCGGCTACCGAGGTAATCTTACGCCCTTCAATCACTTCAGCATCGATCAGTACCTGTGGTCCGTGGCAGATCGCCGCGACGGGTTTGCCAGCTTGAAAAAATGAACGGACAAATTCAAGTGCTTGGTCATTAGTGCGAAGCTTATCCGGATTAATAACGCCTCCCGGGATCAAAAGACCATCATATAAACTAGGATCCGCATCCGACAGTACATAGTCTACGTCGTAAGTTCCTGTCCAGTCATCACCCTTCTTTGCACGGACAACATCATCCTTAGGTGAAATAATATCCACCTGAGCACCTGCTTTTTCCAATGCTTCCTTAGGACTCGTCAATTCGACTTCTTCAAAACCATCTTCAGTTAAAATTGCGATTCTTTTTTCGTGTAGCTTTTCCATGTTAATTTCTCTATTTATAACGTGTTACAATTTGTTGTAATATATAGAATGACTCCATCGCTATATCCTTTTGGCTATATCCTTTTGGGAGCCATTTACTGCTGTAAACAGACGGCCACGAAATCTGTTGGCCTCAAATTTAATTTTACGGGTTTTAAGCCGTATCGTGAAGTGTTCTACGGTATGATGGTAAGTATTTTTACGGAGCTATATATGGAATGTTTAGGTATCTTATAATATATAGGCTGTTGACTGGTCTTTGTTAACTTTAGCTAAATATAAAGGTTTTAATTTGTTAAAATGCAATGCTTAATTTTGTTAGATCTTTATAGGTATATATGAACAAACAATTTTTATTTTTAACCCTATTTGTTGCTTTCTCCATCTTCCAGGTTTCAGCACAAAAACTACATGTATTGAACTTTAGTACGGTACAGGAGATGAGGCAGTATTTTAAATATGAAAAGAATAAGAAGATAATAAGTGGTCATAGAGGAACAATAGAAAACGGTCTGCCGGAGAATTCTATTGTCGGAATGCAAGAGGTACTTAAGCATACGACAGCGATATTTGAGATAGATCCACGCTTGACGAAAGACGGAGTAGCTGTGATGTTACACGATGCTACCTTGGAACGGACAACGACGGGAAGTGGTAAGCTGTCGGACTATACCTGGCAAGAACTGAAAGAACTAAAACTTAGAGATAGTCAAGGTAATATAACCCCGTATAGTATCAATACGTTAGATGAAATGATCGAATGGGCCAAGGGAAAAACTGTATTGAACCTAGATAAAAAAGACCTTCCCATGGAAATGACGGCGGAGATCGTCCGTAAACACAATGCGTACCGTTGGGTGTGGGTAACGGTACATAACGTAGAGCAGGCTCGATTTTATTTGGATAAAAATCCAGATCAATACCTTTCTATGCATATTAAAACGCAAGAAGCCCTGGATGATTTTATCTCTTCAGGTCTGCCATTTGATCGCATGATCGTCTATATCGGCCCGGAGATAAAACCTGCCAACCAGCAGATGTATAACTTTTTTAAGGAAAAGGGTGTGATGTGTATGATTTCTGCGGCACCTACCTATGATAAGCTGCAAGCGAAGGAGGATCGTCGTAATAAATACAGAATGGTATTTGATGATGGTGCCAATATATTGGAGTCGGATTTTCCGATCGAAGTCAGTCAGGCAATAAAGTAACTTGCGTCATCTCACTGCTAAATTCCAATTCCATGAATTGAAATGTGACAGAAAGAACTATTTTACACGTTATTGATTAGATAAAGTAGAGATCCTCTTATTCGTACTGAATAAGGAATTTGAATTCCAATTATTAAGTAGACAAATAAAATACCTTAAAAAATGAGTTATTGCGAATACATACCCTCCATGGCTGAACCCCGGAAAAGTCTCCACAAAGCTTACCATGATAATCATTATGGATATCCTATCCATGACGACAATGAGCTGTTCGGCCGTTTGATTATGGAAATCAACCAAGCGGGTTTAAGCTGGGAAACTATTCTTAAAAAAGAAGCTAGTTTTCGAAAAGCTTATGATAATTTTAACATCGCAACAATAGCGGCGTACACCGAACAGGATCGAGAACGCTTATTGAATGATCCTGGAATAATTCGGAACCGGTTGAAAGTAAATGCAGCGATAGAAAATGCTAAAACGATCCTTCAATTACAACAGGAATACGGAAGTTTTGAAAAATGGCTGGAACATCATCACCCTAAAATCAAAGAGGAGTGGGTAAAGCTCTTTAAGAAGACATTCAAATTTACTGGCGGGGAAATCGTTAATGAATTTTTGATGAGTATCGGTTATCTCCGTGGAGCGCATTCTGAGAGTTGCCCTGTACATCAAGCAATCTTAAAAGTAAAACCGATGTGGTTAACGGTGAAGGAGCCTAACAATATTTAATTGAAGCGGTAAAAAATGGCTATGCTGCCGTATTGGTGTGGCCTAGCATTGCTTTTAATTTCTCGGCCACGAAAGGTTAAACTATAATCGAGTGTAAAACGAGCAGTAGAATAATTAACGCCTATTTTTTGTTCAAATACAAATGGTCTAACGGAAAATGTTACCGGACTGTTATTTGTGAATAGACTACCCTGTATGGTGGCGTCGTATGCTATATAATTAAATTGAGGTCTTGCGTAGAAATACAGTTCCCGCTCGTGCAATTTCTTCGTTTTGCTGTTTTGACTGATGGCGGCATTGTGATAGGAGGAGTTAAATAACTGGTTGATATGTCCTGTTCTAAAGAGGAGACCAAGGCCTGCTCCATTGAACACAGTTCCTAATTGGGTATAACTTTCTAATGAAAAATCGACTGACTTGGCGCTGTTGCGACCTAATAATGCCGTATATTGTATATCTAAATTTGCGGCTGCTTCGTTCTGAATCTGATAGTCCCATCCACTTGTTTCGTATAACCCTACGGTGGTGTGTATTAGATTTTGTGTTCCACTTGCCAGGGAATTTGGGCCAGAGGTTCCCAAGGCCAGTCCTACCTTCCATACCTGTTCCTTTTGATAGAAAAGATTTACCTGCGCTTTTCCATACAGATACCCCGCAAACGGCCGATCGTGCGTTCTCGGGTCAGGACCATATCCAGATAACGGTGTGTACATCTTCTGTCCTATAGATAGTTCGTAGGTTAATTTTTCGAGATTTCCGTTTAATTTACGCTGATCAATGGCCCGCCTGTAATAAATGAATAAACCATTGGTATAATAACGGTCTTGTCCGTACCACAGGTAGGCGTCATTATCACTTACCACACCAGATTCATTATTGTATTCTTGTGAAATAGCACCAAAGTAGGTTGTGAAAAGGGAGAGGATAGCTAAAAGGACCTTATTATACATCACTTCGTTAATACTTGCTGCGTTCTATGTTATATAAAATCTTGTCTAAAATCGGTCTTCTTTTGCTTATAGCTTAAATAAACAAGTGTAATGTACAAATAATTGCGCTTTCAATTGTATGATTAATTATTTTTTTACGATAACATTAGAAATAAAATTCCCAGGAGATAAAAAATAATTTTTCCATGGGACTTTTTGGGACTTCCGGGTCATGTTATATAGGGCGGTCTGATAAAGGGCTGCATGATACGATAAACCAACTTTATGAAAGTGTATTTTTACTGGTTGACATGTGTTTTTATGGTAGTGGTACTACCGGGATGTCAAGATCAAAAGAAATCCGATCCTATAATTGCCGAGAGTTTTGAGGCTGCAGCACCGCTTTACGACAGCTTGTTGCAGATAACGGGAAACAATTTAGCGGATTATCCACATTCACTCAATCCTGATGGCTCGTTAAAATTCTTGCAGATAGACGAATGGACAGGTGGTTTTTGGCCGGGAATCCTGTGGTATATGTATGAATATACGAAGGATAGCAAATGGAAAGAGGAGGCACGTAAATGGACAGAATCATTAGAATCTAACCAATACAATACTGCACATCACGATATCGGTTTCATGATGTATTGCAGTTACGGCAATGCATTGCGATTCGAAGATAATGCCCAATACCGCGATATTCTAATACAATCTGCCCGTTCACTTTGTGAACGCTATTCGGGTACGGTAAAGTCTATTCAGTCATGGAATAAGCGAAAGTCCAAAGGTGATGTAAATGTATGGGAATATCCTGTTATCATGGATAATATGATGAATCTAGAACTTTTGTTTTATGCAGCGAAGGTAACAAAGGATTCCAGCTTTCGGCATATTGCTATTAATCATGCACTACAAACAATGAAAAATCATGTACGAGCAGATTACAGTTCGTATCACGTAGTTAATTATGATCCCAACACAGGAACGGTGTTAAACCGACAAACCTTACAAGGTTTTTCCGATCAATCGACTTGGGCACGTGGACAGGCTTGGGGAATATACGGTTTTACGATGACGTACCGCGAAACTGGAGATCTACGTTTTCTAAAAACAGCTGAAGGAATGGCTGATTTCTTCTTAGATCATGCTAGACTACCGTCAGATAAAATACCCTATTGGGATTTCGATGCGGGGCAGGAAGGGTATACACCTGATTGGGATTTTGATCCAGAGCGATTTACGGAGATACCCCGAGATGCGTCGGCAGCCGCGATCACGGCATCTGCACTATTAGAATTGTCTACGCTGACAACTGATGAACATAGAGTGATGAAATATAAGCAGGGCGCTACAGCTATTTTGGAGACATTAGCATCCGACACCTATCTCAATACACAGGGGGATAATCCTTATTTTTTGTTGAAGCACAGCACGGGGAATTTACCCAGCAATAATGAGATCGATGTGCCATTGATTTATGCAGATTATTATTATTTGGAAGCGCTACTGCGCTATCGCAAACAACTAAATAAGGAGAAGACGTAAATGGGGGATTGGTTCTTTTAAAAATATAAACTACTATTGGTGCATACCGACTGTGGTTTTTTGTCGTATCTGATTATCTTTAGTTTTAAAATCGATCATATAAAGTATATACAAATCTAAAGCGCATGTCTGAGTCTGTAAATGAAAAAGTAATGGAAAGTGATCTGCTCAATCGGATGGCAGCTGGCGATAGTCTTGCTTTCGATGCGATTTATACTAGATACTGGGAGCATGCTTTTTCTGCAGCATATAAACGTCTGAAAGATTTAGAACTTGCCCGGGATATTGTACAGGATATTTTTCTGCAATTGTGGTTGCGCCGGGAGGAACTAATCATAGACAACCTTGGGGCTTATCTTTATATCGCAGTTCGGAACAGGGTCTTCAAGTGCATGGACAGAGCTCAACGATTCACACCGCTGCCTGAACTGTTTGATCAACTTTTTGCTGCACGTGACCAGTCGGATGCAGAGATTATCAGAAAGGAGTTTTTACTTTATTATGAGGCTCTTGTTGCTACCTTGAGCCCGTCACAGCAGGAAATATTTCGCATGCGTTATCATGATGACCTCTCTACTTTAGAGATTGCCGACCGTTTAAGTATTACCCGCAAAACGGTGCAAAATCAATTAGGAAAGAGTGTGGCGCAACTTCGTCAATCGCTAGGTATGCTTATCCTTATCTATTTACTAAAATACTGGTAAAAAAATAGTTGCTCTGTGGGACTTTTTTGTCTTTCAGGGTCTTATTAATATATGGGGCTGTATAGCACCTAACAATTAACCCAAAATATGGATAAAAAAGATTTTTTGATATTGCTTCGTAAGTACCAGAAAGGAAAGGCTTCGAAAGAAGAAGTAGACTTTTTAATAGCCTACTATCAACTGTTTGAGCTACAGGATGATGTTTTAGCGGAGATGAAGGAGCAAGAAAAAATAGTCCTGGGTATGGAAATCAAAAGGAAAGTGGATGAGATGCTCGGGGCAGAGGAGGAAGCTCTTGATACGAAACCTAAATCATTATGGTTTCGATCACCTTTGGTAGGGCTGGTAGCCGCAACATTGCTTTGTGTAGCTCTTTTTGCATACTGGCGCTATACGCCTGAAGGAAAGGGACAGGTTCAGGTAGCGGAGCAGGATACAGCGATCATTCGCCCCGGTAAAGACGACGCGGTACTGACATTGGCTGATGGCACACAACTTATTCTTAATAACGAAGCGGATGGTGTTATTTCACAACAGTCGGGAGTGACGATAGAAAAGACGGCAGACGGAGAGTTGGTTTATCATATGAAAACACAGGGTGAGGTTTTGGAAAATACGATTCAAACTCCCCGAGGGGGGCAGTATCGCCTTGTTTTATCTGACGGAACGAAAGTTTGGTTAAATGCGGCTTCCTCGATTCGTTTTCCTACTGCATTCGTTGCAAATGAACGGCGGGTAGATATTAGTGGCGAAGTTTATTTTGAAGTAAAAAGAGAGCATGGTAGACCCTTTAAAGTATTTTCAGAAAATCAAATGATTGAAGTACTAGGTACGCATTTCAACGTTAATACTTACAGAGAAGAGACTTCGAATAAAACGACGTTATTGGAAGGTAGTATCAAAATTACCAAGCTTGATAAGGACAGAAATCCTATTCCTCATATTTCGAAACTGTTACAACCTGGTCAGCAGGCGCTGATTTCTCCGGTAAACAACCATATTGTAATAGAGAGTGCCCAAAATGAAGATGCTGTAGCTTGGAAGGACGGTTATTTTAAATTCAATCGAGACGATCTCCAGACAATTATGAGGCAAGTGGCAAGATGGTACGATGTAGAGGTGGAATACCAAGGTGAGCTGAGCCGGGACCAATTTGTCGGTGAAATAAAAAGAGGAGAAAATATCGAAGAGGTATTACGGATACTTAAACTTAACCGTATTAATGTGACCATAGTGGGTCGAAAAGTTATAATTTACAACTAACCAGCGTGAAACTAAAAAATGAAAGCCATGAAAACATAACTGAAAAAACACTTCGTAATGGGAAACAAGTAAAAATAACCAACCGTGCTGGTAACACGGCTGGCTTTATGCTCCAGTAATATGGAACTGCTTGGATTAATCCCATTAATTTTTGATTGCACATTTATTAATCCATTAACCCAAACATGACAAACTTATGAATTTTAATGTTTATGGTAAAATTCGGATGTACTCCGAATGTACTTATTTCAAACAGATCCTTGTTATGAAACTCATTATATTGCTGATTATAGCAAGTTGTTTTCAAGTGAGTGCGCACAGTTTTTCGCAAACGATAACCTTGAAAACTAAAAATATGCCATTAGACAAGGCATTGATGGCAATAGGGAAACAAAGTAATCACTTTTTTTTCTACAAATATAACGAACTTAAAGATGCTGCTCCTGTGACTTTACAGTTGCGTAACGCTACATTAGAAGAAGCTCTTAAAGAAAGCTTGAAGGGTCAGGGATTTTCTTATACCATCGATAACCGGACAATTATCGTGAATAAAGTAAGTCATGGCAAAGAAGTCGTTCAGGCATTGCAGCCTGCTGAAATTAAGGGGAAAGTTGTGGATGAACAAGGAAACCCTCTTCAGGGAGCTTCTGTTAAGATAAAGGGGTCGAGTGTCGGGGGGGTGAGCGATGCCAATGGTATGTTTGTCTTAGTTACTGACCTAGAAAAACCGGTACTGCTGGTTAGTTACACAGGGTATCAGAGCAAGGAGATAACTGTTGTAGATCGAAGTAACGTGCGGGTTCTATTGCAGCAATTGAATCAAGACTTAAATGAAGTCGTGATCGTGGGATACGGTTCGCAACAACGTAAAGATATCACAGGCTCCATTAGTTCAATGAGCAGTGAAAAGATAAAAAATCAGGTAGTTGTTTCACTAGACAATGCGATGGCTGGCCAAATGGCCGGGGTACAAGTAAGCCAAGCCACGGGCGCGCCAGGGGGAGGTTCTTCCGTGCGTATTCGGGGGGCAGGCTCATTAAGCGCTGGTAATGATCCACTTTATGTGATTGATGGTTTTCCGGTAACTAACGATTACAATCAAAACAATAATCCACTAAATACAATTAATCCTGCAGATATTGAAAATATCCAAGTATTAAAAGATGCTTCTGCAACAGCCATCTACGGTTCTCGCGGATCTAATGGTGTAGTGATCATTACCACCAAATCAGGCAAGAATGGTGTGTCGCGCATGGACTTATCTATAAACAGTGGCGTACAGGAAGTAGAAAAATATCTCGAATTGTTGAATGCCCGGGAGTATGCATTATATATCAATGAAGCCCGTAATAATGCGTGGATCAATTCGGGCGCAGGAAGATCTGCTTCTGATCCGAATAGTGTTCGCACCAACAACGTGATGTACCAACTACCGGAGATGACGAGCAACCCAGATGCACTGGGGGAAGGGACGGATTGGCAACGTGAGATTTTTAGATCAGCTATGATGCATAACTATCAGCTGAATTTTTCAGGCGGTAACGAAAAGACAAAGTATTTCTTGTCTGCGGGCTACTTAGATCAGGATGGTATTATTTTGAATTCCGATCTCAAACGCTACTCATTCCGCATAAATGTTGAATCTAATGTACATAAAAGGGTGAAAGTAGGCGCTAACCTAACTCCTTCATATACTTTTAACAACCTCGTAAATGCTGAAGGAAACTGGCAAGGTGGTGGTATTGTGCAATCAGCAATCACTGCTGCGCCATTCTTAACCCCATACGATGCGCAGGGCAACTATACAAAAATAACGGGACTGGGTATTGGAACGAGTGAAGTTGACAACCCGGTTAAATTGGCTGAAGAGTCTTATTTTAAACAGGGCACACTTCGTTTGCTTGGAACTGCATTTGCGGAGGTAAGCTTGTTGGATGGTTTGACATTCAAAACGCTGGCTGGTACGGATATTCGAAACTTTAGAGAGCATATTTTTAGCCCATCGATTGTCAATCCGAATAGTGTAAACGCAACTAAAGTACCTACCGCTACGGCTGTTTCTTCCGAAAGCAAGAACTGGCTAGCAGAGTTTACCTTGAATTACAAGAAGAAATTTGATCAGCATGCTATCGATGCATTGGTGGGATATACAGCGCAGAAAGAGTATGTCGACTTCAGCAGTATGGCAGGGACTAACTTTGCGAATGATAATATAAAAACTATAAATGCTGCGGGATTAATTACGAACGCAACGACTACACAGGAGGAATGGGCGCTTCTTTCTTACTTAGCACGTATTAATTATAGCTTTGCAGATCGTTACTTACTTACAGCTACTTTCCGTAGGGATGGTTCTTCTCGGTTTGGAGCCGATAATAAATGGGGTTTTTTTCCTTCGGTATCGCTCGGTTGGCGCTTATCAGAGGAGGCTTTTCTTAAGGAGGTTTCTTGGTTAAGTGACTTGCGGTTGCGGGCTAGTTATGGAGCAACCGGAAATAATTTTATAAGTAACTATGGCCATATTGGTCTTACCGGTATTGAAAACTATATTTTTGGAGGAAACGGAGGTGCGCTCGTCAACGGTACGCGAATATCTAACATCCCGAACAGCATGCTAGGTTGGGAGAAAAATAATCAGCTGGACTTAGGATTGGAGGTTAGTGTTTTAAAGAATCGGTTTGCACTTACGGTAGACTATTATAACAAAAAGACGTCTGATCTATTGCTTAATGTACCTGTCCCTACTTTAACAGGATATAGTACTGCTTTGCAGAATATCGGAAAGATTCAAAATAAAGGATGGGAGTTTACGGTGACCAGCCGCAATCTAGTAAGCGCTTTCAAATGGACAACAGATTTTAACTTATCGACCAATCAGATTGCCGTATTGGAGCTAGGTTCTGATGGATCGCCGATCATCTCTAGACAATCAACTTCTGCCAATGCGCCGACACATATTACGCAGATTGATGCTGAGCCGGGTAGTTTTTACGGGTATAAGGTAATTGGTGTGTATCAAGATGCTGCAGATATTGCCAACAGTCCTATCATCGTTAATGAATCGAAACCGGGACAACTCAAGTTTGAAGATGTGGATGGTGATGGCCGTATTACAAGTGCAGACAGAACGATTTTGGGAAGTCCTTTCCCTGATTTTACATATGGTATAACAAACACATTCCAGTTCAAGAATATAGACTTCTCTTTTACACTACAAGGTGTTAAGGGTTTTGAGGTACTGAATATGGCTCGGCGCTATTATGGCAACTATGCAGGGTCTTACAATGTATTGAAAAGTGCTTCACAAGGATGGCAGTCGCCAGAGAACCCGGGTGACGGAAAATCACCCATGGTTAATCGCAACTTCGGTGCTTTTCCAGGTAGTAATCTAGTCAATAACGTGACATCAGCATTTGTGGAGGATGGCTCGTACCTACGACTTCGAAATATTACACTAGGTTATACAGTTCCTACATCTATTGTACAAATAGCAGGCGTTGCACACGCGAGATTGAATTTTACGGTGCAAAACGCCTATACCTGGACCAACTACGAAGGTTATAATCCTGAAGTAAGTATACAAGGGGGGAGTACATTAGTTCCAGGAGTGGACGCAGGAGGTTATCCGTTGGCCCGCACGTTTATGTTTGGTTTGAATATTGGCTTCTAAATGATGAATAACATGAAAACTATCAAAAATATAGTAATTATGGGGTTGCTCTCCATATTGTCGTTGAGCGGTTGTAAGAAGTTCTTGGATCTTGCACCTATATCGCAGACGAACGGAAATAACTTTTACCAAACAGCGGAAGACATGAAAAATGCGCTTAATGCTGTATATGGTGCTTTACAATATCCGGGAATGTACTATTCTTCCATGCATATCATTGGCGACTTACGATCTGATAATACATGGATACCTAATCCTAATGCAGGAGCCAACCTACAGGAAGTGGACGAATTTAAGAACAATGCCTTCAATTCCATAAGTAGTACGACGTGGAGTGCCCATTACCAAGGCATACAGGCTGCGAATATCGTTATTGATAAGATCGATGCGGTTAATATGGATGAAGATTTAAAGAATCAATATCGAGGGGAAGCTAAATTCTTACGTGCATTGATGTACTTCAACATGGTTCGCATTTTCGGTGACGTACCTTTAGTACTTGAAGTAATCAACAATCCGCAAGAAGGCTATGCGTACGGGAGAACTCCCGCAGAAGAAGTATATGCTCAAATTGTCTCAGACTTAAGTGATGCAGAGGGAGCGTTGTTATATGAATACGGAAATGCAGACATCGGGAGAGCTACGAAAGGTGCAGCCATGTCGTTACTTGGGAAGGTATACCTAACACAGAAAAAATGGGCTCTCGCGGTCCAAAAATTGAAGGAGGTTATTGATCAGACAACCTTGAATAAGTATCAATTGCTACCGAGCTATGCCAGTGTTTTCGGTATCGCGAACGAGAACAGTAAAGAATCGATCTTTGAGGTACAATTTAAAAAGGGATCCTCGGGCGAGGGCAGTCCATTTACGAATCAATTTGCACCTATTGGGTCAGGAACTGCCGTGACGTCTTTAGGGAATCCATTGGGGCAGAATATTCCTACAGATAATATGAATGCGGCCTATGAAGTAGACGATGTACGAAAAGATTTATCTATGCGGACGAGCTACGTGGTTAATGGAAATACCGTGATGCACAATTACGTTGCTAAATATTTAGGGGTACCAGCGGCTAATTTGGATAGTGATAATAATTGGATTGTATTACGTTTTGCTGATGTGTTACTGATGTATGCAGAGGCTTTAAATGAGCAGGGATATGTAGCAGACGGTCCTGCGTTTGCTTATTTGAATCAGATACGTAATCGCGCAAATTTATTAAGCAAGACAAGTAATCACGTTACACCAGCACTTCGGATAGCAGATCAGGGCGCTTTTCGATTGGCAATAGAACATGAAAGACGTGTAGAACTCGCTTTCGAAGGACATCGCTGGTTCGATCTAGTGCGTACTGATAGGGCGATGGCGGTGTTGGAATCAATAGGTATGCAAGCTCACCATGTTCTGTTTCCGATACCCAACAGTCAGATTGAAATTAATCCTGGAGTGATGACACAAAATCAAGATTACGATTAACGGATATTCTTTCTTGGAGGTTGCATTACCTCGTTATTTAACAATACCTATTGTTAGTAGACAATGATGGGTAAATCACTTTTGCTCCTTTATTCTGGCGCTGTACTCGATATAAATGAATAATATATACGGATGAAAAAAATATTGGTTTTACTTTTGTTGTCGCTGGGACTTGGAAATAGCGAACTTAGGGCCCAAACTGTACTTACCCTCAATGAGAAAGACGACGGCTATCGCGGTATTTGGTACAGCGATCAGCCGTCGGGCGATGAATATCATTTCAAATATAGTGGTGGCTTGGGGACCTATCCAGCTAATCATTATCCATTTTCTATTTATGTAAAAGAGGTCAACAAAACTTTTTTCTGCTATGGTGCGACAGATAAAGAACAAAAGACCTTGCTTCATGCTGTTTCTTATTTTGATCATAAAACGAAGATGGTTCCCCAGCCTACCATTTTGCTCGATAAGAAAACTGATAATGCCCACGATAACCCGGTTATGAATATTGATAGCGAGGGATATATTTGGATTTTTTCTACGTCGCATGGCACCAATGCACCGTCGTACATCCATAAAAGCGTGAGGCCATACGATATTTCTGATTTTGAGCAGATTTATGCAACCAAAATCCAAGACGGTAAATCGGTACCATTAGATAATTTCTCTTATCTGCAAACCTGGTATAAAAAAGGGGAGGGTTTTCTCAATCTCTTTACACATTATGACCGAAAGGTAATACCTGGGCAACCAAAGAAACCTCGGCGAACAATAAGTTTTATGTACAGCGCCGATGGCGAAAGTTATGGAACATGGAACGATCTGGCCATAATCGAAGAAGGACATTACCAAACGAGTGGAAGTTTCGATGATAGTATCATCGGTACGTCTTTTAATTTTCATCCGTTCAAAGTGGGTGAGAATGGGTTAAATTATAGAAGTAACCTTTACTATTTGGAAACGCGGGATTTTGGAAAGACTTGGCAAACCGTTTCTGGTCAAGTGGTGGATCTTCCACTTCGGGAAATCGATAATCCTGCACTGGTGAAGGAGTATGCATCCTTTAAAAAAAACGTTTACATCAATGACTTAACTTATGACAAAAAGGGAAATCCTGTTATTTTGTATGTAAATTCTGATGGTTATCAATCGGGTCCGGAAAATGGTCTGCGCCAATGGAATACGGCAAGATACAATGGGTCAGAATGGGTAATCTACCCCGTTACGTCTTCGGATAACAATTACGACATGGGTTCTTTGTATATCGATGAAGATGGAGTATGGCGTATTATTGGTCCTACGACTCAAGGTCCACAAGCTTACAATACAGGAGGTGAGATGGTATTATGGACAAGCAAAGATCAGGGGATGACCTGGAAAAGTAGGCAACTTACATTTAACAGTTTATATAATCACTCGTATGCGCGGAGACCTATGCATGTACACCCCGATTTCTTTGCCTTTTGGGCAGATGGGCATGGACGCCAGAAATCTTCTTCTCGCCTGTATTTCGCGAACCGTAAAGGGGATGTATTTATGTTGCCTCCAATTATGAAAAGGCCATTTGAAAAGCCCATACCCGTAAAGAAATGATGAAGCATTGTATTGGATTCTTCTGCTGGATTCTTCTGTTCATTTTTACTTCTTGCAGTAGTCATGATCGTGTGGATCTTCCGATCATAGACTATATAAAACTGGACAGTACCAATTTAAAAGTGGAGGTATTATCTTCAGAAATGGACGTTCCATGGAACATGCTATTTGGATCGGATGGTTTCCTTTGGGTTACAGAACAGGGAGGGACCATAAAAAAGATCGATCCGAATACGGGGAAGTCGAAAGTCCTGTTGCAGATTGCGGACGTGTACCGCTATCGTACCTTAGGCTTACTAAGTATGGTACTTCATCCAGATCTAGAAAACAATCCCTATGCATATGTGCATTATACAAAAAAAGAGCAAGATTCTATTTTTTCTCTTTTGGTACGTTATGAGATCGGACTGGACACCCTGATTAAGCCGGAAGTTTTGTTAAGGATTCCAGGTAATACGGGGCATAATGGATCACGTTTGCTGATCTCTCGCGATCACAAGATGCTGTGGGCTACAGGGGATGCGCACCACGGGGAGTGGGCACAGGACACGACACGGCTTAATGGAAAAGTTCTTCGGCTTAATCTGGACGGCTCGATTCCTGATGATAATCCTTTTGTCGACAGTTACGTATGGTCATATGGTTTCAGGAATATACAAGGAATGACCTTTTCGGATAGTGGTATGCTATATACATCGGAGCATGGTGATGCCATCGAAGATGAGATAAATCTCATCAGGAAAGGTGAAAATTATGGCTGGCCCGTTATAGAGGGATTTCATGATACAGAACAGGAGCGTTCTTATGCAACACAGCACCATACGTCGGAACCTTTGCATTCATGGACACCTGTCATTGCTCCTGCAGGATTGTCATTTTACACAGGGACCAAGATTCCAGAATGGAAAAACAGTTTGTTACTTGCTACGCTCAAAACACAGTCATTACGGGTAATGAAATTAAGTGCTGGTGGGCAGCAAATTGTAGATGAGCAGATCCTTTTCGAAAGTCGATACGGCAGATTACGCGCGATTGCTGTTTCCCCACACGGAGATCTGTTTTTGGCGACCAGTAACCGCGATTGGAATCCATCCAAAGGTTTTCCACGGGAAGGAGATGATCGTATTCTTAAAATAAGTAGTACGACAGAGGTGCATGGGATACCCATACGTCCTGTCACGGTGAATAAAGAAAGTGGTCACATAAATAGGGGGAAGGATGGGAAGCAATTATTTACTTTGTATTGTGCTTCTTGCCATAAAGAGGATGGAAGCGGCGTTGTCGGAATATTTCCACCATTAGTGGGGGCTTCGCAGGTGTCGGATAGTAAAAGCCGTTTACTGGATATTTTGATGAACGGCCTCTCGGGCAAGATAACGGTGAAGGGGCAAGTATACGATCAGCAAATGCCTGCTTTTTCTTTTTTGAAGGACGAGGAAATTCAACAAATTGTTAATTATATCCGCAAGGAATTTGGGAATAACACCGATTCTATTTCTTTATCTGAAGTGAAAGCTAAACGAAATAAATAATGAAAAATAAGGGAAATAAGTTTACGCTCTCTACGTGGATGAAAAGCTTGATACCAGGAATAATTATCGCTGCAGTTGTATTTGGACCAAGTAAGATGACGATCACCTCAAAGTTGGGGGCTACATATGGATACAGCTTAGTGTGGATTGTTCCGATAGCAATTTTTTTTATGGCCATATTTACAGGTATGGGAAGTCGTATCGGAATGCACAATGTGCAATCGCTGATACAGCTGATTCGCAACAAATTTGGACGTTGGGCGGTATTATGCGTAGGGATAGGTATATTTTCGGTTGCCGCTTCTTTTCAGGCCGGAAATGCAATCGGTGTAGGTATTTCACTCGCTGAGCCTACAAAAACTTCGCCCCAACTTTGGATTATAGCATTTACGATAATGGGGATATCACTACTTTTCTTTAGCTCTTTTTATCGTGTGTTGGAGAGGTTGATGCTATTTTTGGTTCTCCTGATGTTTTTATCTTTCACCATCACACTTATTCTTGCGAAGCCTAATTTGGAGCTCCTCGCTGCAGGTGCTATCCCCTCACTACCCGAGGGCTCAGAAGGATTGATCATTGCCTTCATGGCATCGTGTTTTTCTATTGTCGGGGCCTTTTATCAGTCTTATCTCGTACAGGAAAGAAAAAAGACACGAGCAACAGGAGCTTATCAAGATAAAAGCTTAATAGGTATTATCATGTTGGGTGTTATGAGTATGATCGTTATGATTTGTTCGGCCTCTATTCTGCATCCGAAGCAAATTCAATTGATAAGTGCTATGGATATGGCGAATGTCCTTCAGCCTCTGTTTGGTGGATATGCCTCCGGCGTGTTCCTGACTGGACTGTTTGCGGCATCTTTTTCGTCTTTGGTTGGGAATGCAACGGTTGGTGGGTCGTTACTTGCCGACGCGCTAGGATTTAAACAGGGAATGGATACGTTGGGAAGCCGTATATGTATCGCTTTAGTGATGTTGATAGGGGCTAGTGTAGCGATTCTATTTGGAGGATTACCACTTCAGCTCATTGTTCTGGCGCAAAGTATCACGATTTTTTTGGTGCCTTTTATTGGATATATGATGTTTAGCGTTGCAAACGATAGTTCAATTATGAAGGATAATAGGAATTCCCAATTTCAAAAGATAAGCGGTTTTGTCGGCTTACTTTGTTTGACTGGTTTAGCAGTCTATAATTTTTACAATATGTTTATTAAATAAAAATTTTAAAACAGCTATGGATTACACATTGCAGGAATTAGAACAACGATTTACCGAGCCTTCGGTTGATCTTATTGAGGATATAAAGAAGATTGAGGGTGATATTTTATTACTCGGCATCGGGGGAAAGATGGGACCCAGTATGGGTAAACTGGCCGTACGGGCGGCGCAAGCGGCTGGAGTAAATAAACGTATAATTGGCGTGTCACGTTTTTCAGACTCACGAACTAAAACGGAATTAGAAGAAGCGGGGATAGAGACCATATCATGTGATTTATTGGAAGATGAGTCGCTGCAGCGTCTTCCGGATGCTGACCATGTAATCTATTTGGCGGGACATAAATTTGGTACTTCGGGTAATGAGAGTTTCACTTGGGCCATGAACGCCTACCTCCCCGGAAGGGTGGCTGACCGCTACAAGAAATCGAATATTGTGGCTTTATCATCTGGGAATGTATTGCCTTTTGTGAGTCCAGTGTCTGGAGGAGCTTCGGAAGATACAACTCCCGAGCCGATAGGCGAATATGCGCAATCGTGTTTGGGCAGGGAGCGTATCTTAACTTACTTTTCAAAAAAAAACCATACCAATATGCTGATCTATCGATTGAATTATGCGGTGGATTTTCGCTATGGTGTAGTGATGGAAATAGCTAAATCGGTATTGCGTGGCAAGCCCATAGATCTGAGTACAGCTATGGTAAATGTCATTTGGCAAGGTGACGCCAATGAGATTGCACTACGTTCATTGCTACATACGAGTAATCCCGCTAGAATTTTAAATGTGACAGGTCCAGAAACGATAGGAATTGTCTGGCTAGCCAACGAATTTGGACGTTTGTTTGATATTGAACCGATTTTTGTAAACGAGCCTGCTAGAACGGCATTGCTAAACAACGCATCGGACTGCCATCGATTATTTGGCTATCCGAAGCTCTCTATTCGTGAAATCATAAATATCACAGCAAGTTGGTTACGCCTTGGTGGCGAAGAATGGAATAAAGAAACTCATTTTCAAGAGAGAGGAGGGAAATTTTAATGGATAAGCTAGACGTAACAATTAAGGAACACTTGCTCCGGGGGACGGTGATTCCAGCACATCCTTTAGCCTTGGATGCCGAAAGAAATATAGATGAACAACGCCAACGTCGATTGACGCGGTATTACTTGGCCACGGGAGCCGGTGGTATCGCAGTAGGGGTGCATTCCACTCAGTTTGAAATTAGAGATCCAAAAATCAATCTTTTAGAAACAGTATTGCAATGGGCGGCAGAGGAAGTGGAGCGCTTTGAAAAGAAAGCACCTTTTATCAAAATAGCCGGAATCTGCGGACCTACAGAGCAGGCATTGACAGAAGCAAGCTTAGCACGTAAATACGGATATGATATGGGATTGCTGAGTATGGGAGGTCTTCAAGGAATGACAGAAGAGGACATCCTTAAACGGACACGCATGGTAGCACAGGTGATTCCGGTATTTGGCTTCTACCTACAGCCTTCTGTAGGTGGTCGGGTGTTTAGCTACGATTTTTGGAGAGAATTTGCAGAAATTGAAAATGTAGAGGCGATAAAATGTGCCTCCTTCAATCGCTATCAAACGTTAGATGTAATGCGTGCCGTCGCGCACTCTAGTCGTCGAATGGATATCGCAATGTATACCGGAAATGACGACAATATTGTCGCCGATCTATTGACACCTTATCGTTTTGATGTGGATAATACCCCGGTAGAGATCGGTTTTAGAGGTGGCTTGCTTGGGCATTGGGCAGTGTGGACACATAAAGCAGTGGAATTAATGGCGGAAATTCAGCATTATCGCTCGCAAAAGACGGCAGGGATAGCAGACGAACTTCTTGCCCGGGGAATACAAATAACCGATGTCAATGCAGCATTGTTCGATCCTAGACATGGTTTTCACGGTTGTATTCCCGGGATACATGAGGTGTTGCGTAGGCAAGGGTTATTAGTCGGAAGATGGTGCCTTAATCCCGATGAAGATCTGTCTCCGGGACAGTTGGAAGAAATTGATCGGGTATATAATGCGTATCCGCATCTGCATGACGATCTATTTGTGAAAGATTTTTTAGTTGAAAATGAATAACTATGTACTACAGCGTAATATTTTTTATCTTATTTACCTGCTTTGTTTGTGATGAAACTAGGTCGCAGGAAAAAGAAGCTGGTCGGTTTGAAAATTTAGGGACTCAGCTTACCGCAAACATGATTCAAGGAAGCCTGTTTTTGCATGATGTGGCTGGAAGGGATTACGTCTATACCGTCGTACGTGGCGAACCTGCTTACCTTTTGGGATACGATTTGATCACAAAGAAGCTCTTGGTGAATCAACCGTTGCCGAATACGGACGGCGCGTGGGATCTTGCTTTTACCGATGACGGATACTTGTATATTCCTGGTGCAAGCGGTATTTTATTTCGACACCGCCCTGGTACGCAAATCGTTGAAAATTTAGGGCAAGCATTGCCGGGAGAGACGTATGTGTGGAATCTGGCGGTAGGAAAGGACGGCGAGGTGTTTGGTGCAACGTATCCCGGTTGTAGGGTATTTCGATACCATCCACGTGAGGGTTTTTCGGATGTGGGAAACGGGCCGATTGTTGCATCGGAAAACTATGTGCGCAGTTTGGCATATCATAAAAATACTGATAAATTGTATGTCGGAGTCGGATCGCACGCTCATCTTTTACAGTTGAATCCGCGGACGGCAGAAAAAAAAGAACTGCTGCCAGCGGAATATGGTACGAAGGAATTTGTTTATGGTTTGGAGATTGTGCCTGCAGCAGACGGCGCAGATCGCCTATTTGCACTTCTTACGTCAGGAAGGGAAACTTTGGTATATAACCTTAAAACGGAAAGATTTGAGCAGGAAATCGATAGCATGGATATGAAAGCATTAGCATCTAATGCCAATAATGTGTATTATACCTCTGGGGGAAACTTAAAAATGTTTGATCCCTCGAAATCCATCCGTACATCGAAAATTCTTCGGAAAGAGGTCGGATCTGCTAATGCATTGTCGTGCTGGAAGGATAGTTTGTATGTGCTTAATGCCCACGGTGAGCTTTTTGCGTACAATTTTAATACCCAGAACGCAATAGTAACAGCTTTGGAAATCCCTGGACAGCCAATCCCCATTAATGCCTTGCTTTTCGGGCCGGATAATAAAATTTGGATGGGAGGGTATCTGGCAGGAGGCCATGCGACGTATGATCCAGAATCTGGGATAAGCATGGAATGGAAGGGTTTGGATCAGACGGAAGGTATGGTGGCCTTCGGCAGTGAATTGTTTTTTGGTATTTATCCGAAGGGGAGGTTTTACCGATATGATACCCGTAAAGCGTGGATGCCTATGCAGGGAAATCCACAAAGGCTCGGAGAAATAGAGGGACAGGGACGTTCTTTTGCTTTGGTTGCTGCTGAAGATAGAAATAAGCTGTACTTTGGAATGATCCCAGAGTACGGCTTGTTGGGAGGTGCGCTGGTAGAATTTGATCGAGAGAAGGATCTTTTGCTTTCGCATGGTGTACCGCTGAAAGATCAAGCCATTAGTAGTATGGTTTATAAGGACCGCAAGGTATGGATTGGTACCACTATTTCGGGAGGTTTGGGCGTAAAACCTTCGACTGAAGAGGCCGTGCTTTGCGTTTGGAATCCCGACCTAAATTCGATTGAACAGGTTTGTATCCCGGTAGAGGGAGCACCTGCAATTACGGGGTTGATTGAAGGACCAGATCGTCGCCTATGGGGCGTGGCTGGTGGTAAGTTGTTTATTTATGATACGAATCGTAATAAGGTAGTAGAATCTATTGATCTGTATGAACATAAGCCAATGGGATCCCATATATGGAGAAGTGCTTTTTTAGTGTTACATCCTTCTGGGGATGTCTATGGTACAGTGTCGAACAAGTTCTTTAAGGTAGATAGCAAAAGCAAAATGATTTCATTTTTACATAATGGGGCTAGTTTGTTGACTATGGATAATAAGGGATACCTATATTTTAGAAATAAAACAGAACTTTGGAGGTACCTTCCTTTGTAATAAGTAAAGAATCGATTTAAGCATTTACTAAAGGAATCCGTAGAAGAGTAATTTGCATGTATGGTTGGAAGAAGGAGGTTTTCTCACCAAGCATGTTAGCCAAAGATCACGGAGCTGTATCAACAATAAAACAGCTCCGTGATCTTTTAGGAATTAATAGCCTGGATTGGGCTCCAAGCTATTGTTTACTTGTCTTTCGGCAGCAGGAATTGGCAATAACATAAATTTATCATCAAACAAATAGGTACCGCTGCCTTCATCGGTGCGATTGAGAAAATTGGTCATGATGGAAGAAGTTGTATCGCGACCTTGGCGTATTAGATCAAACCAGCGAAAGAATTCGCAGGCAAACTCGACACGGCGTTCTTTGAATAATGCTTCGCGGAATTGATCTTGTGTCGTGAGATCGGAGGGATCGTAAAAATCTAGATCTGCCCGCTCGCGTACGGCGTTTAAGATGGATAGCGCCTCACCATCTGCTTCATATTCCAGTTCATTTAAGCTTTCAGCATACATCAATAAGACGTCTGTATATCGTACAACGGAGAGATTAACGTCATTGTCTTCTGGCAATCCTGGGACCGTCCCGTGTGCATATTTGACATAGAGTAATGTGTTTTCATCTGTAACATTGCTACTGGTAACGTACCCTTTTTGGATCGTGATATCACGACGTAGATCGCCTTCTTCATAAGCTTCATATAGATCATTGGAAACGGCAAGCCACAATGACCGTCCGCCACTGGGGAATTGGGCTGATCGGATGTTTTCCGGAACCAATGTATACACCAACGGATTACCTTGATTGATCAACCCTTCAGTGTATTGAATCTGGAAAACATGTTCAATACCATTATCTTCCGTGTTTAAAAAACAGTCTTTATAGTCGGGGTACATATCGTAATTTTCCGATTGAATAACGAGGGAAAGTGCTTCTTTGGCTTTATTGTAGTCCTTGGTAAATAAATGTAAGCGCCCGAGTAAACCGAGGGCTGAAAATTTTGTTGCCCTTCCCAGGTTTCCACCTGTGTTTTCTTCTGGAAGAAGTGTTGTTGCTGCCTCTAGATTCTGTGCAGCGAAAGCGAAGGTTTCCGCTTGGGAGGTGCGCGTAAGCTGAAGCAATTCATGCTCGGGAGTGACATGATCTACTAGTGGAACGCCACCAAATAGCCACCCCAGTTGGAAATAACAGAATCCACGAATGAATAACGCCTCTCCCTTTATACGATCTTGTAGGGCGGGTGTAGAGAACTCGCCGCCATCAATCTGATCTAAGATATTATTGGTACGGTTGATAATGGTCCAGTATGCCGACCATAGAGATAGCACATTTGCATCACCATCGTTAAGCGTAAGACGTGTATAGGGGTTGTTCGTAGAGGTACTGATATTGTCACTGAGGCTTTCAACTACAATAGGATATTGGTAACTATGTATGCCGCGTAATCCGCCATATGTACCAGCGATAGCAAGTGTAAAGTCATTTTCGGATTTGTAAAAGTCCTTTGCGTTATAATTGGACTCCGGAGCGAGGTCAATATCCTTGTTGCAGCTCATTAATCCGATGGTAGTCAACATGACGATAAGCAATGTCTTATATGTTCTTGATGTGTTCTTCATTGTTAAAAAATGAGTTGGATACCAAATGTAAATCTTCGTGATATGGGATAGGAACCGTAATCTACACCGGCAGATGTACTTTCGTTACCACCGTTGTTAGCTTCGGGATTAGCTCCGGGATACTTGGTAAAGGTATATGGGTTATCTGCCATAAGGTAGATTCTGGCTTTACTGATCCGTAATTGCTGTAGTATATTTTCTTCGAAGTTGTATCCCAGAGTAATATTACGGATCCGTAAGAAAGATGCATCATATAACCAGGTGTCGTTATAAACCGGATTAACACCAAACTGATTGGGTGTTGTCCCGTCCCATTCCATATTGGCACCTGATGGGATGGAGGCCTCCATCTCCGTGGTTTTATAAGAGTATAGCCATCGTTGATATTGATTACTACCATCGCCCACACCGTTATCGAATCCTCTGCGACCCTGATAAAAAATCTTACCCCCTTTAGACCCCTGTAAATCAAAGCTGAATTCAAAGCCTCTAAAGGTGATATTGTTGCTTATCCCATACAGGAAGCTGGGTTGATTGTTTCCGAGGACTACTTGATCTTGGGTGTTGATGATGCCGTCGCCATTTGCATCGACAATTTTCACATTCCCTTCGATTTGTCCTGAGGCAATGGGAACTGTTGCATTTCCCTGGTCATTAAAATCTCCGGGCATTAATAATCCATCTGTTTTGTACATATAATAGCTACCTATGGGATGACCTACCTGGGTGATGAACGCATCTGCACCCCATGTGTTGACGATAATAGAACTGGTTTGGGTACCCAAATCCACTACTTTATTTCTGTTTAATGAAAAATTGAGATTGGAGGTCCAAGTAAACGAAGATTTTTGGATGTTAGTAGAAGCTAGCTGGAATTCCAATCCCTTATTTTCTACTTTTCCAATGTTTTTTCGAATGGATGAAAATCCAGATAGTCTAGTCGTGGGCACGCTCAGTAGCAAATCCGTGGTATTATTGAGGTATGCATCTGCCGTGAATTGTAAGCGGTCTGTAAACATGAAGAGATCGAGACCTATGTTGGTTGATGTTGTCTTTTCCCAACTTAAATCATCATTGGGGATAGTGGATGGGACGAGGCCATTAAAAACTTCTCCGTTAAGATTGTAATTTTGTGCGGCAAGTAAAGCGATATGTTCGTAATCGCCAATTCTATCATTACCGGCTAGTCCCCACGAAGCGCGTACTTTGAGTAATGAAATTTGTTCTACATCTTTTAGGAAATTTTCCTCATTTATTTTCCAGCCCGCAGATAGGGAAGGAAATAACCCCCATTTATGGTTTTGACC
Source organism: Sphingobacterium alkalisoli (assembly GCF_005049105.1). Classification (GTDB taxonomy): domain Bacteria; phylum Bacteroidota; class Bacteroidia; order Sphingobacteriales; family Sphingobacteriaceae; genus Sphingobacterium; species Sphingobacterium alkalisoli. Next base: position 194,562 of record NZ_SUKA01000007.1, on the reverse strand, counting down.
GAACCGCGAAGATCCGTCGTAGCGGGCGGAAGCTGATATAAGGTAGCGATCCATTAGATGATATTGTACCCTGCCGAAATAAGACGCTATACTATTTGTCGTGGCATTGGACGTTGCTAACGTCGGAATAGAAGCATTATTTAGCCAAGGGAGTAGATCGTTAGGAAATCCGTTCCCTCCCGCTGCCATATATTCCTCGTTATTTCTCTCAAAACTCTGTCCTGCCAAGACATCGAGGTAGTGGTTGCTGCCGAGATCCGGTGTGTAGGAGACTGTGTTCTGTATACTCATGTTGAATGAGTTGCGGTTGGTGGCCATCCCTTGTGCCTGCACACCTTTATTCACGTTGAATGGAATAAACTCATTGTATGTTGAATTGTGGTAATTGTATCCAAGTTGGGTTCGTAGTCTGAGGCTCGTTATGGGTCGGTACTCGGCGAATGTATTGATGTGTATGTTATTTCCTTTGCCATTGGCTGTCATTTCCTGCAGACGGATCAGTGGATTAACAAAAGTATGTGCTTGCGAGTAACCTGTACGTTCGGTGTTCTGATCTTGCTCTACCACGGGAGGCATGACAATAGCATAATGTGCGTTGCTCTCTTTTCCCTCGGTAACCGGATCCTGTTGACGGCTGAAAGCAGCAGCTAGGTTGGCGCCTATGTTGAATTTTTCGCTAAACTGGAAATGTGTATTTGCTCGAAGGTTATATCTTTCAAAGCCGGTGTATCGCATTACACCATCTTGTTTAAGATAGCCTCCCGATATATTGAATGTTCCGATCTCGCCCCCTCCAGATACATTAAGATCATAATTTTGCATGGATGCATTTCTGTAAACTAGATCTTGCCAGTTGTTGTTGGGAAGTGAACTGGGATTAGCGTATGAATCGGGATACTGAAAGGCTTCGGGCCGACTACTGATGGGAGCGGACAGATCTCCCCCTGTAAGTCGGAACCGCTCGTTCCTAACAAAGCGAATATAATTCGTATACTCTTCGGTATTCATCATGGGCAGCTTTTTATCCACCGTTTGATAACCGGCATAGCTGTTAAAATCTAACTGTAGGTGGCCTGCAGAACCTGATCTAGTGGTGACCACGATTACCCCATTTCCACCACGGGATCCATAGATGGCAGCGGCAGATGCATCTTTTAGCACTTCTATGGAGGCGATGTCACGAGGATTGACATTTCGCATATGTGATTGAGGCAGACCATCTATTACGTACAACGGTGTGCTGGATGCCGTGATGGAATTAAGGCCTCGTATCTTGATATTCATGGCCGAACCAGGTACACCAGAGGTTTGACTAACACGTACCCCGGCTATCTTTCCGGCAATACCCTCTTCTCCATTGGTGATGGCCTGTTGTTGGAATGCTGAACCTTTTAATGAACTGACCGCTCCGGTTAAATTTTTCTTAAGTGCAGTTCCATATCCGATCACGACGACTTCGTCAATTTTCTGAGCTACAGAAGGAACCATGCGAATGACGACTTCTTTTTTTTGACCGACAGCTATGACAGCACGTTCGTAGCCCATCATGTTGGCTTCGATTGAATCTTGTGCCGCTACCGCGATCGAGAATTTGCCCTGATCATCTGTTCCCACCACACTTTTGCCCTTTATAGCGATGATAGTAACAGCTCTAAGTGGCAAACTATTTTCGTTGAGCACTTGCCCTTGAATCAAAGAGTCGGTATTAATGGATGGCTGATGCGAGCGAGGATTGCTTTTATCCTGAATAGGACTTTGAGTAGAAGGGGTGCTTCCTTTTGGAAGCAGCGTGTCCCGAATGGGGAGTGGTTGTTTAGAGGTGTCTCGCAGTGAATCGAGCTGTTGCCCATGTGCACTTGACTGTAAATGTATACACCCCCACAATCCACCCGCTAATAAGCAATAGTGGTGTAACTTCATGTTATATTATGGGATTTTAATTATAACGTATTTGTTACAAATATGTTTTTGAAGGAATGAAAAAAATATAAGTTTGGAATCGATTGATGAGAGGATGATCAGAATGTATGTCTACAAAATGTCTACAAAAACTATCGGCAACAATAAAAAAACACCCGTGTCAAAGGTTGCTCTATATCCTCAAAAAGGCTTTAAACGAAGAAAAGCGAGTGAATCATCGCTCGCTTTTCCTGTTAAGTACCCAGCGCCGATAGGCTTTGTTTCCTAATTATCAAACTGTTAATTGATAAGTAGACAAAGATTAGACAAGCTTTGGTTACTTTTTATCGCTTTTCGCAGGGGTTATAACGGACGCTTCATCCGTATAATCTCATTCATTATTCTATTCTTTTCAGCTGCTTTATTATCCTGTAGCTGCTTTAAATATTCGCCTATTTCCACATTCGGATTGAGCTGATTATAGATATCAGCAAGCGCCATAAACACCGTGTGTTGGTAGGCTTCCTGTTCGGCTTTTTGTTCGAGTTCTTTTACTGGATCGCTCATATGTTGAATAAACTTTTTTTAATATTATCTGTCTTAGTTATATAATAAGTTCTTACATTTGGTAAGACCTAATGGAAAAAGTGTGATTACATTAATATTATTTCTTATCTGCGTTTTTGCTGTAGAGCTGTTTGTTTTCTATAGTCCTCTTTATCTTGTCGGGTATAAAGTATTTAACCTCGATAGGTACGTTGGCGATAGACCTCTATCGATAATATTACTTTTGATATCCATCGTACTATCTTTAATATTTCTTGGAAAAGCTGCGGATGTATTATATTCTATCTTTTTTTAATTACTAATCACCTCGCTTATATCTACTTCTTTAGATTCGATACTTTTCAATTGTAACTGCTGCGCTGAATCCACTAACTGTATTTGATATTTCTCAACCTCATCAGCCGTTAACAGTCCTAACTCCCTTTTTTTGTTTATTAAATCTATCTTGTTATTTTCTATTTCTAATTCTTTTTCCTCCTTAGCAATGTTGGTTTGTACTATATTGTCGTACATTTCAGTTATATTTTTGAATAGGTTGCCCTTTAATGATGCTTCGAATCCTTCTTGTTTGTTTATTTTAACTGTGGGATCTGATCCGACTAGCGACATACCCAATATTGCGGCTACGCCAGTTCCACCAGCGGCTTTTAGCCATTTCCAAATATTATTACCCTGAGACTGAATTTTTATTTTTAGATAAAGCTCTTCATTCTCTTCAATACCATGTACAGCGCAATAGTGCTTATAAAGCTTCGTTACAGCTTCCAAATACCTATATAGTTCAAAAGCGTTAAGCTCTTCGTCATCATTTAGATCGACGAACATAGATGAATAATAATACTCATCCTTTTGAAAAAACGTTGAGATATTTCCTTCTATAAAATCGGCATATTTATCAGCATTAGTCAATCCCATTTGTGTAGCAAAGAGATTTCTCATGTCACCAACAACATCTCTTTTACTCATAATCTTTATCCATTCAACATCCCTATAGCGTTGCGGATAGGATTCAGTACGATCATTGTGAAGAAATGTATCTTTTATTTTTTTGTTCTCAATTAGATCGGACGCTACTACACCAAATGCTATATAGTCGCTGTTGTCGGATGGAATCATGACTATGTCTCCGACATTCATTTTGTGATAAAAATTTACTAACTGTCTTGATAGCATTGTAGCTGCACCAGCCCTGGTATCCTCAATATTATTCTCTACGGAAGTCCTTAGCGCATTAAAAGTTACATCATCTTTTATTCCGTCAGCAATGAGCTTTAAAGGTATTGTATTGCCAGCTATACCGACGCGGCCCATTTCGAAAAACCAATCGAAAAGTTTGCCTCCATATGTACGAACGAACCAGTACTTTCTTTTATCCGGAATTTCTCTTATTACATTAATATTCGATTGCTCTTTATCGTTATCGAAAGGTAAATCTTCTGCCATTGATTTAAGTTTATTTGGTTAATTAATCTTGTATTGTTTTTTTTATTGGTTTTAGACTAATTTTTTTTCCTGTCATAAAAAGATTGTAAGATTGATTAGTTGCTATTGTTGACAAATACATAAACAGAAGTCCTGTACTGACAGCTTTGAATTTGGAAGGCTTCCCCCAATATGGTATTCTATGTTCATTGCAGATAAGATCCAATTTAAGTGTATACATCCACGTTATGAATAGTTTAGAATAATAGCTAGTACATGTAATTGTACATCCTTTTAAGGGCTTATTTGCCAATGAAACTACTCTTTTTAATAAAGGAGCAAAAAAGTCGACGTTGTGGACTATCAAGTGCTTTTTTTGTAACTGGGGTTCTATTTCTTCCCAAAGTTCCATTATCGTTGGTTTGTCTAAAACATCGCTAGGTTTGATTCCGTGTAAGTGCGTAAATTGAAATCTGTCACCGTTAGTGTTATTTGCATTTATTGGAGAAAAATAGTATTCTCTTATGTCTAAAATTTGGTTGCCTCGAAAGTGGGCTATACTCAACTTTATAATACTATCCAGATCTTGATTTGCAGTTTCAAAATGTAAAGCAGTGTATTCTTCAATTTCAAATTTGTAAGGATAGCCTTGCTGTTTGAATTGGATGGGAGTATCTGAACTATCGATATACTTTCTTTCTATCGATTTTTTTAAAGCTTCTAGTGCAATATTGTCCGCCTCAATTTGTTTGTCAAGGGCTTCAGATTGGCTGACCCTTGTCAAATCTTGATTCCCCTGGTTGCGATCATTTATCAAATAAATGACAACTGCAATTGTAATTATGACCACGAATATCGTTACCATACTTTGGTTAATTTTTTGGTTGTATCTTAAGCTAAATGCAATCCCCGCTCTTCAGCTTCTTTTTTCAGCTTGCTTAGTAGATCGGGAAAGTGTTTTGAAATCAATTGTACGTCTCCGGCTATATTAATTTGTATCGAGATGTCGGAGCTTCTAATTTCGGGTTTGTATTGTTGTGAATTTTCTTTCGCTAAAAACGGAATATTCTTTCCATTAGCTGTATTCTCTAAATACAGTGAAACGAAGTCGTAGTTTAGAAATTCGGATGCTTTTACTAACTGATTTATAGATATATCTGACCTCTCAAAAAAACGTTCCAAATTCCTTGTTGTCATACCAATAGCAGAAGCGAAAGCCTTTTGTGTTACGCCTTTTTCTTCCACTTTTTCCTTAATTTTTTCACCTATCACGAATTTCATGTCGTAAAAATCAGAATTTTTTTTCCTTGATAGCCAGTTTGTTACCGACATTTTATTCACTTTATACGGACAATATTTTCACATATAGAATATATGTTCTATTATTGTAGAACAAAAGTTCTTCTTTTGATTGATAATTGAAATCCCAAATATGTACCAAATGGACAGTAAAAGTTTAAAAGCTCTTAGAAGTAAGCTACCGAAAGGTGGAATCGGACTAATCGCCGAAAGAACTCAATTGAGCAAGGCAATGGTTTCTTCCGTTTTTTCGGGTAAGCGAAATAACATCAAAGTAGTAGATGTTGCTTTTGAAATCATCGAAGAGGCCAATAAGGAAAAGGCTAAACGCGAAAATAGGTTCAAATCTATCTTATCTAAATAAACCGGTTATGATGAACCTAAAACAAATTCAGCAGCATATCCCACCAGGGCTGGAAGATCGTGGTGTGGAGTTTTATGTGCATGACAATGATATCAAGTGTCTGCATAATGGCATCCGATATTCGTGGGGGGAGTTTCCGCAATGGATACTGGATCGGGTACAGCAGGATATGCTTGATCACCCGGAAGCGATCAAAGCATTGGTGTCGTGGGATCTTGTGCAATCGGAGGAAATGATGCGCCAGTATATTATCTGCCGATTTGGTGGATTCGACAATGAACCGGATATCGACGCTGATGGTAACATCGACTATACGGAATATTTCGACTGTGGTCGCCGTGGTAACTGCGCGCAGGAAGGAAAGCTTTGCTCTACCATAAAAGCGCCTAATGGTGTGCTGACTAAGCAGGAACTTAAGGTGCTGAAGCTCGTGGCTTCGGGATATATGAATAAGGAGATAGCAAGATCGCTGTGCATACAGGAGGATACGGTATCGAGCCATAACCAAAATATACAGGCTAAGCTGGGTGTGCCGGATAAACTGGGTATGTCTGCGTGGGCGGTACGGAAAAATATTGTTGAACCTCAATCAAGCAAATTGTAATGGCTAGCAATGGAAAGATAATACTAGATGCTTGTTGTGGTCCGCGTATGATGTGGTTTAATAAAAATCATCCCGACACTATTTATATGGACATCCGCAAAGAAAACTTTGTTGCGTGTGATAGTAGAAAAATAGAAGTTGATCCGGATCTGATAGCAGATTTTTAAAATATGCCATTTGATGACGAATCTTTTAAGCTAGTGGTGTTTGATCCACCGCATTTTAACGACCTGGGACGAACGAGTTATACCGCTCAAAAATATGGATTTCTAATGCCTACCTGGGAATCGGATCTTAAAGCTGGATTCGATGAATGTATGAGAGTGTTGCAACAGTACGGGATATTGATTTTCAAGTGGAATGAACATCAAATACCCACTTCTAAAATTCTAGAAATATTCGATACTGAACCTCTTTTTGGTCACAAATCGGGAAAGGCATCAAAAACTCATTGGCTCACATTTATGAAAACTAATTAATAAATAAACTATGCTACAAATGAATGTAATACCGGGATCGAACAAGGCTTTGATCCAGTACCCGAAAGAAGTTAGAAAACCTGCTAAGGAAATCGTGGTGGGATATAGCGAGGCGCATTTGCAGCGCAAATGGGAAAGTGAAACGCGGGATTTTATGTATAAAACGCTTCGCTCCTGGGTGATGCAACGTAACCGTGCTTTTATAGCTGTGAAAGGGCTTACGCCGCAATTGGCTCATACTGTTGATCGGCTTCTGTTAATGCTGATCAATGCGCAGGATAGCCGCTTGCATGTGCTATGTGCTAAGGTACTGGAATTGCATAAGGAATGGGTGCTGTTGCTTCCTTCTAAGGAAAGCAGATGCCACGCTTTTACCAAAGCGGTTATCGCTCCGATGTTTCTTTGGTGCCAGGAGTATATCGACATCTATAACGCGCACAATCCTAAAAATTGAAACCATGCTCAGGGTAGGCTAAAATCGTTCTTTATCCCGGTTCGCTACGCCAATAGCCAGGCGTGGTTTATAAAACTTTAAAAACCAACAAACAAATGAAGATAAAAATTAAAGAGGATGTTGCAACGGTGATTACCGTTTTACACCCGAAATTATCATACGCTACTTTTTCCTTTACGAACGACGGTATTTTATTCGTGGATTCGGATTGGGGGTTCTACGGGCATAGATGGCCTAACCCAGGTATACCTATGAAAGATTTCTTAATCAGCATTAACGAAGAGTATTTTATCAATAAGCTGGAAATAAACCACTTCAACGAGACTGGTAAAAAGATCGTCAACACACGCAAAAAGGCTCTTTCAGAATTATTCAAAGAATTTCAAAATTATCTTAAAAGCGATGGGAAAATACTCTAAGTATCCGGTAAAGCTGAAAGTGTTAGCTAAAGACGGCATACCGGGTACATCAAAATCTATATCAGCATTTGATAAGCTGGTAACTAAAAATGCTAATCGAGCGGGCAAAAAGGCGCTTCGACAATTATCTAAAAACAAATTAAGACAATGGCAACAACAACTTTAAAAGGCATCGTGAAAGATGTACTACCGGTGGAAACCTATAACGACGGTACTGGTCGGAAACAAACTATTGTATTATTCATTCCTGGATACGTGGATCAATGGAGTGGGGAAAAGAAAGGTGCAGATGAGGAATGGGGCGTAGATATTTTTAACGATAATATCGAAAAGCATAGCCTTAATAATAACTGTATTGATAAGAAGGCGGAAGTGGAAGTTTATCTCAAAGGTAAAGCGTACGATAAAAAGGATGGCAGTGGCAGGGCATTTTTGATAGGCGCTTCGCTAAAGACCATCAAATTATTAGAGAGTGCCGGTACGGCGTTTAAAGAATCTGCGACGGGTGATGATGGGGATCTTCCTTTCTAGTGTAATCAAATTTGTGCTGGCACTGGTGATGGCCGGTGCTGCACATTATTTCAGTAAAGAAAACCGTAAAACCAATTAGATGAGTACTTATAAATTTAGTTTTTACAAGGGTCCGATAAGGAATGTGAAGCCGGAGGCGACGGCATTGACGCTGGGGCAGGCGGTGGATCTGATCCGATCGGATAAGTATAAGGATCATATCGAAAAGCTCCGCACGACGGATAATAAGGATATCCGTAAGACGCTTAAAAATGTGCTTGATTTCTTTACGTTTTCGGGGGTGTTTACGAAACGTATAGCGGATGGGTTGAAAAAGCATTCGGGGTTGATTGTGTTGGATTTTGACGATTTGTCGGCGGATGATGTGGCCCGGTTGAAAACGGATTTTTCGTCGCTGGATTTTGTGGCTGCTGTGTTCGTATCGCCTTCGGGAAATGGCCTTAAGGTAGTCGTGCGGATATCGGGGGAAAAGGCTTTCCCGACGGTAGCGGCTTATCAGTTGCAGGCTTTTCGACAGCTGGCGCAGTTCTTTGATGATAATTTTGATATCAAGATCGATGAATCGGGAAAAGATGTACCGCGTGTGTGTTTTGTGTCGTGGGATCCGACGGCTTTTTATAATGATAAGGCGACGGTGATCGAGGTGAATCCGCCGACGGACGATCCGGGTACGGGTGATATTGGAGCAAAGGATCTCGTGAAGGATAAACCAGCGGATGCGAAAGCTGCTACCAGTAAGGTGGTGGATGAGTATGCTAGGCAAAGGAAAGTGGCCAGCGACCTAGCGCGGGTGGAACATGTGGTGCAGCAAATTGAGCGTGATCAGGTGGACATTACGGATGATGACTACGATAACCGGATGAATGTTGGCTTTGCATTGGCTACTTTGGGCGAGGCGGCGCGCGATTTCTATAAGCGTACGGTGCAGTTTAATGACCACGATGAGGATGATGATGCGAAGTTTAACGATGCGCTGGGTAAAGGTCGGTTTAAATCGCCTGCTAAATTCTTTGCGCTGGCTAAGGATGCGGGGTTGAGTATTGCGCTGCCACGGACGTTACAGGAGGTTCAAAAGAAAGCGGAGGCGCTACAAATCATCGGCGACCAAAGCAATACAGATGATTTTGTAAAATACGGTATATACCTTAAAAAAAGCACGAATACGTACTGGGCATTAGACATGAAGGGTATTCCGCGTGAGATATCGAATTTCAGTTTACGTATCCTTTACCATATCAACACGGGGGATGATGTTGCTTATCGACTGATGGTTATTAAAAATATTCATGGGTTGGAGGAAACGCTCCGCATTAATACGGATGATTTCGTTGGTGCAGGTTCTTTTAAGAAGGTGATAGCAAGAAAAGGTAATTTCCTTTGGAAGGGTCAGGATCATGATTTGGTTCGCTTGCAGGATATGTTGCAACGTAATGAACGCCATACGACAATGGTGGAAACATTGGGGTGGAACAAACGAAGCAAGTTCTATGCTTTTGCAAACGGTGTATTTGACACCACTGATAATATTTTTTTACCAATTGATGAGCATGGTATCGTAGAATCTACGCGTAATGGTAAACCAATAAATTATTTTATCCCAGCACTTTCGAAGGTGTTCGTGGATAAGGATAACATGTATGTGAACGAAAAGAAGTTCATTTATATAAATGGCTCCACATCTTATGCGGATTGGTCTAATCAGATTCTTAAGGTTTTCGGGGAGAATGGACGCATGGGGATCGTGATATGGGCGTGTGCTTTGTTCTCGGATATATTGTATCAGTCGATGGGAGACCGTATGCCGTTGCCTTATTCGTATGGTAAGCGTGGGTCGGGTAAGGGTACTATGATACAATCTATTTTGATGATGTGGGGTGAAAAGCAAAAACCGATAATGCTAGGTGGTAGTACAACGCCAGTTGGACTAATGCGTAAAATGGCGCAGATATGTAATGGTATGGTGTGGCTGGATGAATTTAAAAATGGACTTCCGTTCAAAATTATTGAATCGATCAAAAACCTTTACGATCGTAACGGCCCTACGCGTGGTAAGATGGATAATGGCTTTGCTACTGAAAATGTACCGGTACTTTCATTGGTTTGGTTTTCGGGTCAGGAATTGCCAACGGGCGAACCTGCATTATTTACGCGTACGATAATGATGACGTTTGAAGAAACTGTGCGTACGGAAAATGCCCGTGTAGAGTTTAGAAAGCTGCGCCGTATGGAAAATGATGGCCTATCTCACTTAACGGTGATGATGATGCAATATAGAAATTTATTTGAGGCACGTTTTCAGGATGAATATGAATCTGCTTTGCGCTCGCTATCTGTAGAAGTGAACAATAATGACGTGGATGAGAGGCTTTTGTCTTCGTACGCCATGATGCTGGCCACGGGTAAGTTAATGACGGAAACAATAGGCCTTCCATTTTCCTTGGCAGAATTTAAAGATCAGTGTATTAACACCATAAAACAGCAATATTTTATTCTCGCTGGTTCGGATGATACTTCGAAGTTTTGGCAGGTGGTGGAGCAACTGGTGGGGGCATACATCCTTAAAGAGGATGAACATTATGTGCTCCGTAATGGATATGTATATCTATTTGTCCAGGATGTATACCACCACTATGTGAAGGCTATGAATGAACGTCGTGAGATCAATATTTTGGATAAATCGACCTTAGAAAATTACCTGAAATCTGATGCTAGAGCTTTCATAGCACGCAAGAAAATGAAAATCGGGCAAAAGTATTCGCATGCGATGCAGTTTAAATATGCTCCGCTGGGTATTGATCTGATTCGCGGTGTGGAAGAGAAGGATATCCGTGCTAAGTTTTCGGAAATGGGATTGGAATATGAGAATGAAAATGAGCCTTCGAATGACGGTATGCCGGAACCTGTGCAGAATGAAATTGATTTTAATGAATTTTTAAAGAAATAGAAAATGGAAAATAAGACTTATCAGATAACGCAATTTTTTGCAAATCAGAGTTTCGGGTACTTATACTTTGAATTACCAACTGGTGCCTCCGAGGAAGATATTAAAACAAAGGCGCTGGAGGTACAACGGGCTGATCGAAAAAAAAGGGCGAATAGCGGACTTTACTTATTCGGTGCGCCGATGGAACGTCCTACCATTTTGATCATGGAATGGGAATCGGGATCTATAGTTAAAAAGGGTATTAATCTAAAAATAAAATGGAGATGAAGAAAAAAACATTGATCATAGGATCACAAGGTAGTGGTAAGACTACTAAAGCCAAAGAGCTTGTTGATAATAGCGGGCTGAATTGTCATTTTTTATTATCGCATAGTGTGCGCTATTTATTCGATGTACCACGTAAAAGGGATGCGGAAATCCTAATTATTGATGAGATACGTTCTGTTCCCGAATTGGAGATAGCATTGGACTATGTAGATAAAGTGAACCTTCCGGCTATATTCATAATGCAGGCTGATTATTATTCATTTGACAGCACCTCTTTGCCCTGGGCTGTTGAAAAAAGGTTAGACCAAATAATCGATTTGAAAGATGGCAAATAAACCAATATTATTCAGTACGCCTATGGTAATGGCTAACCTGGAAGGAAGAAAAACGCAAACTCGTCGGATCGTTAAAGGATTGCAAAGTGATTCGGATTCTTTTAAAACGATATCCTTTAAAAGAAGGCTTTGGGATTCGAGCAAAGAAGCTGCGCCGGGACCACTGGAAACGAATGCAATATTCGTGAACGATAAGGGTGAGGGATACAAGGTAAAAAGTAAATACCAGGTGGGTGATGTGATGTGGGGTAGGGAAAGTTTTTTTATCGCAGAGATAGAGAGACCTGAATCTATCACCGATGATATAATTCTTCATTACGAGTACAGGGATGGCACTTGTTCCGAAAATCCAGTACGGATTTTACATCACCCTGAACCATTTGTTTGGAAACCTTCTATCCATATGCCTAAAGAGGCTGCGCGGATCTTCCTAGAAGTAACTGATGTCAGAGTGGAACGGTTACGTGATATATTTCATCGCGATGCAAGAGAGGAAGGCGTCGATTATGTCGAGGGTAAAACATGCCGCTTATACTTCAATTATTTAACGCTGGATTATGGATGTAATGAGTTGTTTTCCTTTATGACGTTGTGGCAATCTATCAATGGTATTGAATCTTGGGAAAAGAACCCGTGGGTATGGGTGTACAAATACAAAGTAGTGGATAAACCTAAAGACTTTTTATCATGACCTACGCCGAATTACTAAATGCTGAAAAGCAACGAATTGACAACCTTAAATCTAATGTAATGTTCAAAAAGAAATATACCGATGTGATGATCGATCTCGAAACATTGGATACCAAACCCAGTGCCGCCATATTAAGTATAGCTGCTGTGGCATTCAACATCGAAACGGGAAATATCTGCGATGATGTTTTTTATAAAAAACTGGATTATCGCGATCAGTTTGATGATGGGCGTACTATGTCCGTTGATACGATAATGTGGTGGGCGGATCAGGATCCGGCTGTACGCAAAGAGGCTTTGGGCGGTAAGGAAAAATTAGCGTATGCGCTTTGGGAACTGGAAGGATTTTTTAAAAGAAACTGTGTCATTGCGAATGTACGGGTGTGGGCTTATTCGCCAGCATTTGACTGTGTGATATTAAACCATGCTAACGCAGGATGCGAAGATCTTTGGAAATACTACAATGAGCGTGATGCGCGGACCTACGTAAATATTTGCCCGGATGTGGTGGAAAGTCTGCAGCTGGTACAAACGCATCACCCAGTTGATGATTGCCTAGTGCAGATCGAAGAGGTGTGTGCGGTATATTGGGTGTTAGGGAGGGCTATATAATGACATCGCACAAGCTCACAGTTAGTCAGATCGACGAAATGTACAAACTTTTTAAGACTGGGCAATTTAGTCTTAAGCAGCTGGGTGAACGTTTCAATGTGAATGCTACTGCTGTGAGCTATCAGATAACTAAGAAATTAAAGAAATGAACCACGCATCACTATTTTCGGGTATAGGCGGTTTCGATTTAGCTGCTGAGTGGATGGGATGGAATAACTTATTCCACTGCGAAATAAACCCTTTTGGACAAAAAATACTAAAACACTATTGGCCTAATGCAAAATGCTATGAAGATATCAAAACAACAGACTTCACTATTTACAGAGGAATCGTCGACATATTATCCGGGGGATTCCCATGCCAACCTTTCAGCGTTGCCGGAAAACGAAAAGGCACGGAAGATGACCGTTACCTCTGGCCGGAAATGCTCCGAGCTATTGACGAAATCCGACCAACTTGGGTTGTTGGTGAAAATGTTGCTGGTCTCGTCAGTATGGTACAACCCGAGGCTTACAAAACTCATGTGGAAAGCCAAGCCGATTTTTTCGGAGAAGTTGACGAAGAAATTGTATCGGAGTACCAACAATATGTTGTCGAAACAGTTTGTGCAGACCTTGAACGAATCGGATATTCAGTCCAACCGATTGTTATTCCAGCTTGTGCCGTCGGCGCGCCGCACAGAAGAGATAGAATCTGGTTTATTGCCAACCGTGCAGACACAGGGACTGAAGACATGCGAAGATCGGAAAAGTGTTTTTATGGATCTAAGGTTGTTGCCAACGCCCACGGCATCGGAAGGAAAGAGAGGGGGACAAAAGGTAACAGCGATGACAAAAAAGAGACCATCCGGGCAGATATTCACCAGCAATTTATCGGAGCTAGCACGGAGCAACCTTTTACCGACACCTACGACGATGGATCATATGTCTCCAAAAACGGACAAAGCAGTTTTAAAAGAAATGACGGAAACGCGGCCCGGGAGAATGATGTTATCAAATCTCAGGGATGTAGTTGTACGCCAAATGTTGCCTACACCAACCCAACGAGACCACAAACCAAGTGTAAGTCCAAATGCACTATTCCGGGCGAGCGGAAAAATGAGATCAGATATATTAATCAATATTCCGGTGATGATAGGGGAACATTGTCAACAACGGGATGGGAAAACTTCCCAACTCAACCCCCGGTTTGTAGCGGAAATGATGGGGTTCCCTTCGGATTGGACGGAATTACCTTTCCTCAATGGAGAACTGAAAGTATAAAGGCCTACGGCAATGCGGTAGTGCCTGAGGTGGTATTCGAAATTTTTAAAGGTATAGAACAATGGAGATATACGCAGAAATAGAAACGATAGAATCGTTCATAAAATCCGAATATACTGACGGTAAAATGAATGAAGAAGTAGCAAGGGAGTTGCTACGTATGACAATGGAATTGAAGGATAAAGTATTAAACCAATGAAAAATAGCTATGATAAATATATCATCGCGTTTTCCGGGGGAAAGGATTCTATTTCCTTGGTGCTTTATTTGCTTTCTATTGGGATACATCCGTCTAGGATTGAACTATGGCATCACGATATTGATGGCGGATCGGATGAAGCTACATTTATGGACTGGGAGTGTACGCACGATTATTGTCGAAAGTTTGCCCAAGCGTTCGGTATTGAGATCTATTTCTCATGGAAAGAAGGCGGATTTAAGCGCGAAATGCTGCGTGATAATGCTAAGACTGCACCAACTTGGTTTGAATGTCCAGGTGGTATACTTAAAAAAGTTGGTGGTGTACTGGGAAAGCTCGCCACACGATTAAGATTTCCCCAAGTTAGCGCAGATCTCAAAGTACGTTGGTGTTCGGCTTATTTGAAAATCGATATATGTGCTACTGCTATTCGTAACCAGGAACGTTTTAATGGATTGCGGGTTTGCGTATTGTCGGGCGAACGTGGGGAGGAATCGTCTGCGAGAGCAAAGTATAATATTTTTGAACCGGACCGGTCAGATCTTCGAAATGGGAAAGTGCCACGTGTTATAGACCGCTGGAGGCCATTGCGCGACTGGACCGAAAAACAGGTGTGGGACATTATTAAACAATACCGGGTTAGGGTTCATCCATGCTATTATATGGGTTGGAGCCGCTGCTCATGTAAGTTTTGCATTTTTGGTAATGCTGACCAGTTTGCTAGCGCAAATGTCGTAAGCCCAAATATTGCATCGGAATTGATCGCATATGAAGATCTTTTTGGCGTAACCATGAAGCGAAATACAGATTTAAAAACGCTAATCCAGTGCGGAAATCCATATCCAAATATTACCAAAGATCTAGCTACTATAGCTACATCAAAAGAATACACTGAACAAATAATTTTTAACGATCATGAGGAATGGTTGTTACCAGCTGGCGCATTTGGCGAAAGTTGTGGACCTAATTAAATTTTAAAACTATGAAAAATACAAAAATAGAATTAATGGTAATGACCATGCTCTTAGGTATACTTATTTTTTCATCCTGCGAAAAGCCGGATCTACCTCGATATGACCAACCCGATTATGCAATGCTATTTATTTACGATCAGGATGGTGAATTGGTATATGCCAGCGGTGTAATGCCGCTGGACACGGTGGAAGTTGGTGGGTATAAGATCGTGTATCGGAAGCGCAGTTTTTAGCTGAATGGTACGGTAAACCGTAAATGAGAAATGAATCACTAATTTATATTTGAATAATGAAAATAACATCACAAGAGTATATTATTGATGCCATACAGGAGGCTTTAAAAACAAATACTACAGGCATAGGCATAGCTATGAAGTGCGATATAAGACGAGAAAAAGAGTATATAACTATAGAGCCTAAAAGAGGCCAGACGCTTTCTTTTGTAGATGTATTTTGGCTGGGATACTTTGTTAGAGAGTATGTCAACTAGATTTACCTGGTGTTGTCCAGCTGTCAACGGCATGTTCAGGGATAGGGGTTTCTTTGTTAAATATCTCCGATATAACATCTATAAGGTCATCGGGAATTCCCCTATTTTCCCATTTTGTTTTGTCATGGTATAGCCCTTTGTAAAAGTGGGTTGTTTTCCCGTTTGCCCATGTAACCTTTGCGTAAATAGTACCCAGAAGATTGAGCACAATGTATTCGAATGTTGTTGTCTTTCCTCTTACTGTAATGGTTGCTGATTTCATTTTGCAAATTTAGTTAATGTTAAAGTTTATGAAGCCACTCATCGAGTGGTTTTTTTTATTTTTATACTTGTTTTCTCAAATTTCCTTATTTTGCTTGGACACGTTGGACATACTGGACATAGCAATGAATAGATAGTTATATATGTATGATTATTAATATATTATCTATTATTATACCATATATTTATTGCTTTATTGTCGTTAAATCGTGTCCAACCGTGTCCAGTCATGTCCAATATATTTTTTACGTGTCTTTTTTGTATTAATTGTTTGATATGTAATGATTTATATTGATTATATTTGGTAAACAATACCAAATCGTTATGTCTAATCTTATCCGTCTAACCGTAGAGCCTCATGTACAGACTTATGTACAACATTTATTTGGTCCGCAATTGATTCTATCTGATGATAACGTGATCACCTTGCTGCTTAAGCGGGTGATGGAGCCGTTTGATAAACTGGATCCGGGAAAGGTTCGCCCATGTCGTAAACATGATCTTGGTGGATGGATTGATGTATATGTGTCGGATGGCATGTTGCGCAAATACGGTGGATTCATTTCGAATGAAAATATCAAGGGATTTTCGCGTACGATGGATACGATCATTAAGCAGGAGATGTACCGCTGGTGCCATCACCCGAATAGACCGGATAATTTTGTGGATTATAACATTCGCCGTTTTATCGATTATTATGAGTTTTCGGAGGATGATCTGACGTTTGATAATTTAAAACGCTGGTATTACCGCGAGCGCCAGCGCCTGGACAAAAGGAAAGGGGAAATTAAGGATACGGTGCTTACGATCCCGATGATGTTGCACGAGGCTATTGTGAGCAATAAGCAGATTGCGTTGTTTTAGAAAAATAAGATGAAACCATATACCATAAAAATCGGTTCTCCTAAGCTTAAGGCAGTAAAAACGGATCACGTTCCTGGTGCTAGCAAGGGTGTATCTAAATATGACAAGTTAATCACTAAAAATGCTAATCGTAGTGGTAAAAAATCACTTAGGCAGCGTGTTAAAAATGATTTAAATGAAACGGTTTTTCGCTTTTAAAGGATCTATATATTATCCCGAAGGTGGAATGCATGATTTTATTGGCGATTTTGATAATATTGAGTCGGCGTTAAGATCGATCATTGATTCATATGTGAAAGAATTTGAACCGGTAGCAGTAAATTACGAATCTATTGAAATATTCCTTAAAGAAAAACGCTCTATGAATTTTGAACAAATTTACGATTCTCATACTCGTATGTATGTTTTTGAACACTAAAAGGACTAATTGAAATAAAATTTGGACATGACTGGACACAAAAACCAGTGTCTTTCGGTAGTCTTGGACACAACTTGGACACAAAATTCAATATCCTAAAAATATAAACATCTCATATTTAGTGTTTTAATATTTTCGAGAGACAGCCGTGTCCAATATGTCCAATGGTTTTTGTGTGTTTTGGCTGTCACTCACTACAACTTTTAAAAATTTGTCCTTTCCCCACTCTTTTTTCGTTCGTCATTTTGTTTCATGGGAAAGTTATTCGAAATGTACGAAGGTGATAATGTTGGTGGTATTGCTACGCTCCAAATTGCGCACGTCACAGACTTTAAAAGTTTTAATCCGGTTGTCTTTCATCCGGGGAAAGCCTGGCGCGAAATTGAATTGTATCCCGATTCGGGATTAATGAAGTCGGATGTGCAGCATGGTGATAATGGAACGTCGTACAGCTACGCCGGTAGTTTTAAGATCCATCACCAAAATAAAAAAATAGAAAATATCCTGGATAAGTATATCGGCCCGGTGTCGGTAATGCGTGTCACGGATATGAATCGCTATGCGCAGGTGATCGGTTCGCCGCTGGAACCTGTCACCTTATCCCGATCGGCTGATACGGGATCGAAACCTACGGATCTCAATCACAATCAATTTTCGTTTACGGTAGCGCAGTTAAACGCGGCTTTATCGTAGGTGCGCTTTGTGTCCTTTGGGGCGTGTGGCGCTATTGGGATATTTGAGCTTTCAAAGTAGACGGATTTAGTGAGAGGGATATGAGACAGAATTTTTTTGCGGTGTTGAATTCGAGTTCGCCGAATGTGGGGGAGATTAAGATTTACGGGGTGATCGGTAGTTACTGGGATGAAAACACTGCAAATGATTTTGTTCGTGTTTTTTCGAATTTGGAAAAAACCTGTGATCGTATCAATATCCACATCAATTCGCCAGGCGGAAATGTTCACGAGGGGTTGCCGATCTGCAACGCCATTAAAGCATCAAAAACAGAGGTTCATACGTACGTAGATGGCATTGCTTATTCAATGGGTGCCATGATAGCGATTTCTGCTAAGAAAGGCCGTGTGCATATGGCTAAGGGATCATTACTTATGCTTCATTCGGTGTCGACTTGGATGTACGGTAATGCGCAGGCGCTCCGCGATGAGGCGGATGTGCTGGATAAATATGATGATGTGCTGGGTGGACTGATCGCGGTACGTACGGGTAAGGAAATGGATGCCGTGAAAGCGGATTACATGGATCATAAAGATCATTATTTTACGCCAGCGGAAGCGGTCGCGGAGGGCTTGGTGGATTTCGTGGAGGATTACGAGGCGGAGGATATGCCGGATAATGTGCAGGATATGTCGCACGGACAGATCGCCGCTTGGTACGATGCGCAAATGGAAGAGCCTAGCGAGGGAATGCTGGCAAAATTAACAAGTCGATTAAAATCGGCTTTCGGAAAGCAAATTAATAATGACAATATGTTTGGGGATAAATTTTCAAAGTTGGGCGCGCTGGCTAAAGTAGCAGTGGCATCCATTACGGCTGCGCAGCTGGAGGATATCAATGCGCAGATTAAGGAAGCAAAGGTGGAAGGTGTTACTGTTGTCTTGGATTCGGAACTGGAAACCGTGCGCAATGAAAACGTAACGTTAGCGGCTGATAAAACGGCGCTGGAAACGGCTAAATCAACGCTGGAAGCTTCTATTGCAACGAAGGATGCACGCATTACGGCATTGGAAGCGGAAGTGGCGGCGCTTAAGGGCAAACCAGCGTCTGAATCTGGAACACCGGAGGCTAAAGGCGATGATAACATCCCGGAAGGTGGGAAGGAAAAGAAAGATGAATTCCGTACATCGGTGGATGACTGGGCGAGACGCATTTTAGCGGACGAATAGCCGGTAATTATTGGGGTGCAGTGAAATTGAATTAGTGGGATAATAATTAGTATAAAGGAATGAAAAATTTATTTTTTGGCTTGTGTGCCTTAATTTTTTTAATGGGGGTGATTAGTACGGCCACGGGTAGTCCGGCTGTAGCGTGTGGGATTGGTGCATTGTCGATCGTGAGTGCATTTATCCCAAAAGTGCAGGGTGTATTATTGTTTAGTAATATTTCTCCTGATGTATCAGCTCTATCGGCGTATGCTGGTAAGTTTCAGAAAAAGATATATCGGAAATTTGAAAATTCGTTGGATTTTTTTAAGGATCTGAACACTTATTATAATGTGAAAAGTGCTACGAATCTGACAAAGTTAGCAGTGAACGGCGAACCTAGACCGTTTACAGGTATTTTTAGTCCTCCATCTGGTGATATCGTCTATAGTGATCAAAAGTTGACAGTTGATAAGTGGCAACGAGATTTTCAAGTTATGCCCGATAATTATCGGGGTACCTATCTAGAAGATCTGCGTGGTGCTGGTGAGAATGCAAATAATATGAATTTTCCATCGCATGTGTTCGATGCAGTAGCGGAAACATTAGCTGGAAATATAAATGACGTCGTGCCCTGGCATGGTGTAGGTGTAGATGGTTTTGAAGCATTTAATCCCGCTACAGCTTATGCCGTAGGTGCATTTGTTAAATATACTGTAGGAGATGTTCTTAAATATTATGAGGTCAAGACGTTGACTATTGCGGGGGAGACACCGATTTCCGCACCTGATAAGTTTATTAGCGGCCAGGTGAAAGCGATAACGGAAGGGTTAGGAACTAAATTACGTAAAGCACGTACGAATGGTCTAATTCCTAATGTAGCATCTACTGGAGTAATTACTAAAGCCGATGCGTATGAGCAATTGCTCTCAGTATGGTATGAAGCTCCTGAATGGGTGAAGATAAAGGGCGGTACAATGCGGATATCGTATAATGTGCTGGAATTACTTCTGGCTTCATTTCAGGACATTTCTAAGTACACGGAAAAAGACGGGACCTTGACATATCTTCCATTGACGAATAAAAAATGTAAGTTATTGCCATGTAGCTGGATAACTAAGTCGGATATGGTAACAGTATCTCCTGATCATAATTTGTTAGCAGCTACAGACCTAGAATCTGATTATCGTGTAATTAGAACCATTCCGCAAATGTTTCATTTGGATTACTCCATGACGGGTGTTCTTGGTTTTGGTATTCAGGACTTTGATGTGTTATCGATCAACGATCGTAACTAGGTTTGATTTGGTAGCTGGCATGTGCTGGCTACCTGCATTTATTCATTGAAAAATAGACTACAATGGGAAAAATAAAATTTAAGGATTTGGCGGAGGCACAGGAGGCATACGACAAATTAAAAGAGCAATACGACGCGGACGGAACGGGGTATAAAAAGTTAATGGCGGAGCAACAAACGACTTTAGGTAAGTTGACCAAAGCGGAAAAGGATCTTGGTGATGGTGCAGCTGTTAACGAAAAGCTAAAAGCCGCACACGATGCGCTCAATGAATCGATAAAGCAAAAGGATGCTGATATCGCGACATTGACGAAGCGCGCGGAAGATGCGGAGAAGGTCGCTAAGGATGCAATTGACAAAGTTAATTCGCAGCCAACAGTTGAGGATTTCACGGTAAAAGTTGACGGTAAAAAATACCGAGTTAATTTTGGTGTGAATGGATTTTCGCGATCCGAACTGAAAGATAAGAAAGATCTTTTGGAGAAATTAGTTAGAATCGAATCCGGGGCGTTGACCTTGATCGATTAATTGTTTACGTTAATAATGTATTGAAATGAATTACGATACTATTACAGATTTAAAGGCTGGATTTACCGATGGCGATGACAACACGTCCGGTATCGCTGAATTGGCCTACTTCATCCCATACTCATGGTTTGAAGATATAAAAGAACCGGATCCAGCAGCCACAACTGCAGCTGGTATCGTCACCATTACAGGTAACCACGTTCTGAAGGCAGATAAGTCGCCTATTGAGATCCAGCCACTATTCGAAAAGTCGGGATCTACAGTTGCGATGGAAGGTGAAATACTTTCAGGTATTTTTAATACGGGTGCTGAATTCTTTTTGCCAAATATCAATGCGCAGAATCTAGGTACCGCACGTGCTATCAAAAATTACCGTGGTATTTTCTTGGTTCGTCGGATTGGTCAATCCACTGGTTTCTTCCAAATAGGCGCAAAAGAGATTGCTGCGTATATCCGTAACATTGAAGGTGGATTGGGAACCGGTCCTACTGGTGAGGTCGGTATTAAGTTTACCGCTGGCGCGTATGGATTAGCTCCGTATTTTGTTTACGAAGGTGAATTGCCAGCGCCTGCAGCTGGTGGAGGATAGTATATGGCAAAGCTGGGTTGGATAGTCAGTCCGGCTATTGCTGGACACTACGAAGTCATTAACACGACATCGCCGATATTGCATTCCAAAATCGGTGATGTTGATTTTCGAAAGATTACACTGGCGCAAGCAGATCAGATATTTGCAAGAGGTACCATGTACCTCAAAAAAGTAAAGCGTAAAGTGAGTAAAGCAAAAACGCCAGCTGTGTAGCTGGCGTTTTTACTTTCGACGGTGATATTTAAAGATATTCTACCCCCAACTGCTGTAACTTTTTATATAATTCCGTTTCAGGTTTTAATATTATTGAAACTGTGTAGGTTTTAACGACGATTTCGTTATTGTCATTGAATACCTCAAAAATTTCTTTCATCCCACCTGCAGAATTTTTAAGAGTTACATGTAGCTTTTCTGATTCCTTTTTTATTTCCGCTACGTAATGTTTGACTGTTTCGTCAATTCCAGTAATTGTAAAATTTCTTATTGCTATCATAATTTGTATATATTTATAATACAAAGATAATCTTTAAAAACACTCCACTTTCCCCATTTTTACAACAAAAATTCACTGGAAATTTAGGCAATAGATTCAATCCGATTTACGTTTTTTATGTCCTTTCCCTGATACTTTCCCTTTCGGATTTTTGGGGTTATGGAGAGGGTGAGAAAGTGGCTGGAGGATCCGGCATATGATGATGGCGTGCGCCTATATAATGAAATCGGAAGTAATGATTTCCTAAAGAGCATCTTCCGCCAGGGGGAAAACGAATATAACCGTAAAAAGCTATTTGATGAGCTTTACGATCTACTACCGGAAAAGTCGGAATTTTCGGAAATACCGGAATTTCCGGCACCGGGCAAGCAAAACGATTTCTTACTAAAAAAGCTAAGGCATGACCGCCAGCAAGTATATAGGCAAATCGATGCCAATATGTTTGCATTGCGCCAGGCTCGATCGGATGCGTCCCGCAAAGAGCATGCTTTTCAGATCCTGCGCCTACAACGGAAAAAGCAAAACATACTGGATGATATCGATCACTTGGAATTGCACGGTACTTTACCGCCGGCAACGAAAAAAACGGAATTTACTACGCCGGAAATCCAACGCCTATACGTACAGATCTGGAAAGTCCGAAAACGATTAGAACGCACGGATCTGCGCAACCGAGACAAAAGCCAAAAGTTATTGGATGATAAGCTAGCATTGCTTAAAAAGTTGAGAGAGGAGGCTAACCATGTCTAATCTACGGCCTAAAGATGTGAAAGGATCGACTGTACTGGATCGTATTCTGAAAGCATTCCTGTCAAACAAATTAGACGATCTATCGGAAGATGATGCCTTTGTACTGGAACGCATTACCGAAGTGGATAACAGACTTCGCAAAGGATATATTGTCAGCGAACCACGGATATCGGTTTTAACGGGTGAAACCTATCAGCATAGCTATAACCGTCCTTATCGAAAAAAAGAACTAGCAGAATGGCAAATAGCACAATTTGGGGTGTCTCTTTCACAAGCTTATATGGATATCCAAATGGCGGAAAAGTTTTGGTTAACAACCGAAAGCCGCCCGGATAAGGAATTTGCCCGCGGTATGATGATCCATTGGGGGGAAGATGCGATGGCCAAAGCGCAGGCTGATGGAGATCACCGTGCGGCCGCAGCCTTTTACAAGGAGGTAGCAAAGATACGCGGATTGGATAAACCGGATGTTGAAGGTTTTAATCCCGAAGATTTCCACCCGATCCGTCCAGTTATTGTTGCGGATCCGTCAGAATTAGGATTTCCAATGGTCGAAAATTCGGATATGGTTGTGGCCAACCTATTGAAAGAACTGAAAAAAGGTGTCATTGAAAAAATCGCTGAAGATGCGGAAGAAATAGAAGGGGAAGATAGCGATGGTACTGTATAAGGATGTTAAGTTATGGTGGAACAAACCACAACAGCGGTCTATATACGTATCGGCCAAAGAAGAGTATGGCGTATGGGGACGGGCAACGGGTAAAACGCAAGGCCCCATTGCTTACCGTTCGTCGCACGCGGCGAACGTAATGCCTCGTGGTGCTACGGGCGTAGTGGGTACAACGTATATGCAATTACTGGATCGTACGTTACCGCCTTTGATAAAAAGCTGGGAGCGGCTTGGTTATGTTGAGGATCTGCATTTCTTTGTTCGTAAAAAACCACCTGCAGCGTTTAAGATCAAACCCGCTATTTATCCGGTGCTGCATTATGAACATTCTATTACCTGGTACAATGGACATGTATTTCACCTGATATCGCAGGATCGTCCCGGACTAGCGAACGGTAAGAACGTTGATGCCATTATCGCGGATGAGGCACGTTTTCTAAACCACCAGCGCTATATGGATGATATTGCGCCGATCAATCGCGGTAACTTGGAATACTTCGGGCAAATACCCGAACATCACATGATCACGATGTTTACCGACATGCCTACGGATCCAAAAGGGCGTTGGATCCTGGATAAGCGGGAACAAATGGATAGCGATATCGTTACGAAGGTCGTGCGCTTGCAATATGAGCTTAATATATTGGAGCAACGTTTTTCGGAAGCAACTACGACCGAAAGCAGAAAGTATCTATATCGTAAAATCCGTGAATACGGTGCAGTACTGGGCCATCTCCGAAAAGGACTGGTGTACTATTCCGAGGCATCCAGTCTGGACAATATACAGATACTGGGAGAAGAGCAGATCCGCCAGTGGCGGCGTGAATTGATATGGCCTGTATTCCGTGCAGCTGTATTGAATGAACGTACCATTACCACCGAAAACGGATTCTATCATTTGCTAGATAGCGACTACCATACATACGATCAATTCGATTATGGATACATCGAAAGCCAGGGCATATGGCTACCCAATGGCTTGGTGAAGGATTGCAGGATGGATGCGGATCTGATCAAGGGTGCGCCCATCGATATCTCATTAGACTATAATTCTAAGATCAAATCATTGGTATGTGGACAGGAAACACGGAACTTCTACCGTGTATTAAAGTCGATGTATGTTAAGCGTGAAGATAGGAAGGTACTGGATGACTTGATTGACGAATTCTGTACCTATTATAAGCATCACGACACGCACCACGTGATGTTTTACTATGATCATACGGCTAACGTTACGGACGCGACACGGCTTGAAACATTGGCGGACATGGTAACGAAGCGTTTCGAAGATAACCAGTGGACCGTGTCACGTATATACATTGGGCAACAGCCCACGCATGCTATACGGTACCGTATGTGGGAATCAATCTTAGCGGAACGTGATACCCGATTTATGTCGGTGCGCTTCAATAAGGTCAACTGCGATTCGTTATTGACATCGATGCAACAGACCGGCGTGCGTGTAGGTAAGAACGGATTCGAGAAGGATAAGCGACCGGAGCAGAACTCCGCCGTAAAGCCCGAAGATGCACCACACCTGGGCGATGCGATGGATACATTGTACATCGGTAAGTTCAATACTACCTATGGTTACAGTACAGCCGTGGGCGAACTGATCGTGTCCTAGTCGAGCGCACGCGGAGGCGTTTCATATATCGTCTTTTTTTTGCTCTTTACTTTCCCTTAAGGATAGTGCGTGGCGGGGTCATCTGTCTGTCACCTGCGAAGTGTTTTGTCGATTTTCGAGGTAAGATTTTGGTAATAAATGAATTGTGTGTTTTTTCACTGGAATGTTTTGCGTAGGATTTACTTTCCTTTTGTGGGGTGTCCTTTCTTAGCCATGCACGTATAGGCATCTTTGATTATGGATAGTTTCATAAGTGTGAAGGATATGCTGAATACGATGATGATGCGCGGACAGGACAGGGAACTGATCCCGTTTTCGCTCACATTCGTGACAGCAGATCTTAAGAAGGATACTGGAGGGAAGAAAATCACATATGATGAAGCCGTTTTTGTGGGTGGTCCTTCGAAAAGGGATAAAGCGCGTAATCCGAATCACTTTGCAAACATGACGCGGAATATACGTCATAAAAACAGTGATCGGATTACGACAATCCACCCGCATTTGGTGATAAAGTTTAATGGGATGTTATTAACGCAATAGATGGGATGAGTGAGGTTGAATATGTGGGCGATCAACATGCGTTGATTTGTGAGGGGCGAGTGCTGGTAGATATGGGGCCTACGAATGTAGCCCCATTATCTGCGCCTCCAGCTAGTCCGGTTAAAAAAGAACAGGATCAAAGCGAGATTGCAAACTGGGGGGAAGAAAACGATTTTCCGCAAAAAATAATCGAAGCTGCGAAACTGAGTACAGAACTGGTTCCATTAATGGATTGGCAGTCACGAGCGTTACAGGGTCGCGAAGTTTCGGCTATGCAGCGTTTCTTTGATTCGGAAAAAGGCGAATGGGCTTTGAAGGCTGTGGGCGATGCGGATATCGATGCCTTTTTACAAGATAGACGATTTAAGCGCTATATGCGCGAAGCGGCGGTGGATTTCTTTTGGTTTTGGAATGTATTTCCCGAATTGATTAAATCGATAGACGAAAAAACAATCGCTTACCTGGGCACGCAGGATGCATCGCATTGCCGATGGTCAAAAATGGATGCTAAGGGGCGTATACTTAAATGTTTTGTAAACGCAAACTGGCCGGAAGCAAAAGCAAAAGATAAGGAAACTATTACTTACGATGTAATAGATCCATACTCAAATACGAGTATTGATGAGGTTCGGAACTCTAAGGCAAAATCTTTTGTATACCCGATATCCTATCCTAGTCCGGGTCATAATTATTACCAGCTGGCAAAATGGAACGGTTTCTTAGCGTCGGGGTGGTACGATATCGCTAAAAATATCCCGAAAACAAAAGTTTCGGTAATGAAACGGATGTTATCGGTAACGCATATTCTCTATATCCCTGCGGACTATTGGCCGAATGCATATAAAGATTGGGGGAAAAAGAGCCCGGAAGATAAAACGGCGATTAAGAAAGCGAAGGTTAAGGAAATCAATGACCAGCTGACGGGTGCTGATAATGCGGGCAAAACCATATTGGCAGAAATCGTCTACGATCATAATGGTAAGCCATTGCCCGGATGGGAGATTAAGCCGGTAGAGCAATTGAAACTTGACGGTAATCACTTAGAAGATAGTCGCGAAGCTTCGGAGCATTTAATGCGTGCACTGGGTGTAGATCCTACGCTCGTGGGTGACGGACCGGGGAAGAAGCTGGGCGGCGGAGGTGGATCGGATAAGCGTATGGCTTTTAATATCTATGTGGCATTATTGCAACCATACCGTGATGTGATCTTAGAACCTCTTTATTTTATCGCTGAATATAACGGATGGCTTGCTAAGTATCCTGGGCTTTGCTTTAAAACGACTGAAATCGAACTGGAAACGCTGGACAAAAACCATCAAACTGCGAATGAAGTAGTGAATTAGTATTAAGTATTAAGATATGAATAAACCAACAGCAGAAGAACCACAAGCTTGCTTGATACCCGCGGATTGGGTGATCAAACCTATTAATCCCGTCGAAAATAAGTTCTTACCTTGGTTAAGAGGTGATTATAGTTATAGGGGTACATTGCAGGGACGCGATATCTCGACAATCATTATTGACGAGGGATTGGATTACGATGCTGTGGTAAGAACATATTTTCATCGCATATATGGTGTTGGAACTTTTATACCAAAGGGTGCGCCTATTGAAAACGTGGATCCATTTGCCATGCGTGCGGGGGTCTCTTTTCCGACCTTCACCGCTCCTCAATTATTTAATCTCGACTACCGTCCATGGGGTGGAGATTTCGATTTAACGGATGTCCGTAAAGAAATTAAGAAATCATTACAAATAATTATTACACATGTTAACGATAGGCTTATGTGGGGGGAACGAAGGAAGTTATTAAAAGCGCAACGTGCGGAGTGGAAACGTAGAAAAATAAAATAATATGTTGTTTGTAACCAATGATGATCATATAAAGGATGCGTGCAGCGCGGTAACGGTTGATTTTAGCATCGAAAGTTTGCTAAGCTTTCTAAAAGAAATGGAACACGCGCTGTTGGTGATCGTGGGTGAAGCTTCAGCGCCGGAAATATTGGCGAATCCTACTGCACTGGATGCGATGCGCCGGGCGATCGTGAATTTAACGCTGGATAAGTATTCCAGTAGTGGGGCGGTACAGATCTCCGATTCGGGTATCCACGTTTCTAAAACGGATAAGAAATTGCCGGCATCGGATAAGAAGTTACTGATGTTTCGTCGTGATGCGAAGGAACGCGGCTGGACGGCTTTCGAACAGCTGATCTCCATTATGGAAAGTAAAAAAGTGGACTTTCCGATTTGGGGCGGATCGAGTGAACGCCGATTGTATTTGAATACGCTCTTTCATTCGTCCACTGAATTCTCATCTTTTGCAGGGCTATCGATTTCGTCGGATTTATTCCAGGTGATCAAACCGCAAATCGCTTTTGTGGAGGATGATATGCTGGGGTCTAATTTCGGGGAGCTATTGGTGGTGGATATCAAAGCAAAACTATTATCGGGTGGACTTTCCGAAATCGAAAAGAAGCTTGTACGTTACTGGCTCCGGATCATAGGTCCGCTGGCTTTGTCGGAATCGATCCCGTATCGGATGGTTCAGGTATCGGATTCGGGGGTATACCAATCTTCGGTGACGGCGTTGGGAAGTAATTCGGATAATATTGAGGGGCAATCTTTCCCGACACAACGAAATTTAAATAGTCTGATGGTGAAATTGACCACCACTGGCGAAAGTAATATGGTGACGGCTAAAAAATGGCTGAATGCTAATGCAACGCATTTTCCGTTGTATGGCGAAAAGGTGATCTATCCTATGGAGGGATTTAATGATGCGGATTCGAATGTGTACCTGATGTAGGGGAATATTAATTTAAAATGTGAGGGTGATATGGGGGTAATTTTTTTAATAGCGGGGCATCATTTGAAGGATCCGGGCGCTAGTGGTAATGGGTATCAGGAAAACAAACTGACGATTGAAATGCGGGATCTGATCGCGACGCGGATCCGCCAGTTATCGCCCGGTACTATTTTGTGGATTGATGATGATAGGGATACCCTGACGCAGGTGATCGCTAAGGTTAACGCAGTAGCGACGGCGGATGATTACTTGCTGGATGTTCACTTTGATGCGGCGGCATCGCCGAAAGCTTCGGGGGCGACGGTGTTTGTGGCAGATGGTGCGCGTGACAAGTCCAAATCATTTGGAAAAGATATCGTGGAGTTTGTATCTACGATTCTGCGGATTCCGAACCGTGGTGTACGATCGGAAGTTCTTTCGAATCGTAAACGGTTGGGTATTTTGCACACGAAGGCATCCAGCGCATTGTTGGAGGTTGGATTTATTTCTAACCCGACCGACATGGCAAACCATGAGGACTGGAAGCACTGGGCGGCGGATGAGATTGCACGGATCTGTATAGCGAGGGTCGGGTAATGGAACAGTTTTTACAGGAATACGTGCTTCCAAACTTGTGGGGTGCGTTAGTTGGGTTGATCAGTACGGTTTGGGTGTACGTCCGCGGTAAGAAAAAGGAATCGGTGGAAACGGATGGCGGCATTGTCGATAACGCGAAAAAAGTGCTGGAGATGTCGGAAGATATTGCGGAGCGATTGGAAAAGCAATTGATTGCGTCGGATGGTGTTATTCAAGCGCTAAAGGAAAAGCTTAAGATGGCCATCGAAGGGGAAAACACGACTAAAAAGGAGTTGATCGCTGTACGGGAGGAATACGCCAACTTTCAGCTGCTTTTTCATGATCAGAAAATTGAATTGGAAGCACTCCGCGAAGAGTGCCGGTTATTACGTCAAGCAATAGAGCAAAATGAAAAATCTACTAATATTGATAACGATCTGCGCCTTAATTAACGGGTGCGGATTGTTTAAAAAGTCCACAAAGGAAAAGTTCGTCGCAAAACAGTCGTACGAGATCGAAAAATCGGATAATACGAAGGAAACGGGTGCTAAGCAAGAATCGGATAATTCTAAGGAAACATCGGTCACGACGGATAAATCGGAAGCTACGCACGTTCTAACTGCGGATGAGATATCGATTGATAAGGATGGCAATCTGCGGGCTAAAGGCAATGTGAAGTATAATGGTAAGCAGAAAAACGATATCGATACGGAACGGATAGCGGAGGCATTTCGGCAATCGAATTTTGAGTATGCAAAGGAAAGTGATCTGCGTGTAAAAGAAGAAAGTAAGGCATATGTAGCCGATAAATCGACTGTGAGCGAAGCTAGCGGACGTGGCATTATCTTCGGCGTGGTAGGTGCATTAATCTTTGTGTTGGGGATCCTTTGGTATTTCGGGATTCGGAGAAAATAAATAGCGCTTTCCCTGTCTTTTCATGTCCTTTCTACCGCCGTGTAGAAAGGACATTTTTGTTTTATGGCGAAGGTGAGGACGGATACGGAGAGTGTGTTAAAATTGGTTATTGATAATAACCAAGCCAAAACATCAGTAAAGGAGCTACGGGATACGTATTATAAACTTAATACGGAGATCAATAATATGAAAGAGGCGGACAATCCTGCATTGTACCGCCAAAAGGTTGCCGATATCCAAAAGGTGAAAAAAGCCTGGGAGGATGCGCGCAAAGAGATTGCCGGCGCAAAGGATAATGTGAATTCTTTTGGCAATCAAATGAAAGACCTAGCTAAGCAGGCTGTAGCCGGATTATCGGTTGCGGGTGTGTTTTACGGGATCACGAATGGAATAAAAACGGCTATTACGAAAAATGCGGAGCTATCCGATAGTTTTGCCGGCGTTCAAAAAACGACTGGACTGACGGAAGATGCCGTGGATCGTCTGAATGAGAAATTCAAAAAGATGGATACCCGGACGGCTAACCTCCAGTTGCTTGGTTTGGCGCAGGTCGCGGGTAAACTGGGTTACTCATCGGAAAAGGATGTGGAAGGATTTGTACGTGCGGCGGATAAAATCGGGGTTGCGCTGGGTGAGGATCTAGGCGGTGTAGAAGAGGCTGTAAACTCGCTGGGTAAGCTGGTCAACATCTTCAAGCTGGGGGATCAGTTTGAATTAGAGGATGCTTTGCTTAAGGTGGGATCCGCGATCAACACATTGGGTGCGGAAGGTACGGCAGCTGAAAAGAATCTGATTGACTTTGCGCAGCGCCTGGCGGGTGTAGCTCCAGCGGCTAATATTTCTTTGCCTACTGTGCTGGCTTACGGTGCTGTGATGGATGAATTGGGTCAGTCCATGGAATCCTCGTCTACGGCGATCGGGCAATTTATCGTTGGATTGGGTTCCGATATTCCAAAATTCGCAAAAATCGCAAAAATGAGTGTTAAGGAATTTGCAGATCTTTTGTTGAACGATGCGAATGAGGCGCTATTGCGCGTACTGGAAAATTCTAAGACTGCCGGTGGTGGTGTGCAGGCACTGGCTACAAACATGGGTATTTTAGAAGTGTCCGGTGGTAGGGGCGTTGCCGCTTTGGGTGCAATGGCCGATAATATTGATTTGGTTCGTACGCGCTTGGAAACATCAAGCGCAGCGTTTGACGAGGGAACATCCGTTTTAGATGAATTTAATACGGTGAACACCAATCTTGCTGCGAATCTCGAAAAGATCTGGAATCGGATAAATCAACTTTGGGAGCATAGTGGGTTTAGGATATGGATGACCGAAGTCACAGGAGCTTTAGTTGACAATCGAACCGAATTTGAAAAGGCTCGTGACGAGTGGATGAAAGCTGAAAGTGAACTTAAAACGCTGACTGAAAACCTTGACCCACTTATTACCCGATACGATGAACTTACTAAAAAAGGGGAACTAAATAAAGATGAGCACGTCGAATTGCAGAAGATCATCGTAAAGCTGTCAGAAGCATGGCCAATTGCTGTAACGGAGGTCGATGCATACGGGAATGCTTTATCGATAAATACAGATACGCTACGCGGTAATATCGCTGCACATGAGCGATACCTTTCTATAGTTAACAAAACGGCAATTGAAGAAGGTAAGATTGCAAAGAAGCGGAAAGAAGATCACGCGGAGCAATTGAAACGTGAATTGGAATCAAAAAAGGTAACGGAGTTTCAAGGCGGTGTAGGTATGGGAGGAGGCGGCGGTTCTATGATCACGCGTGATTTATCGAATGAGGAGTTGATTGCAAAAAGAGATCTGTTAAAAAAAGTAACAGACGATATCTATGCTATTGACTATTCCCTCAAACAAATGGGCGATAGTTCGAACGTGGCCTTTGATACTACTTCGATGCGAGAACATTCTAAGGCTGTACTGGAAAATGTGGAAGCAATTGAAAAGCGAATAAAGGAAATTAAGGAAAGCCAGGGATCCGGAAATCTAAGCGCACAGCAGTTTAAAGAATCGGAAGCAGCTATTGATTCGTTGACGAAAAAACTGAAAGCGCTGAATAATGCGGAAGATGGTACAGCTACTGGAGGTGGTGGTAAGAAGTCAAAATCCGATATCGCGAAAGAAAAACGGGAAAAGGAAAAGCAAGAACGTATTGAAAAGCAAGCTAAGGAACATTTTGAAAAGCTTTTAAAGGAGGAAGAATTGTTTGCGGCACAGCAGCTGATCGATCAGATGGATAAGTACGATAAGCAGATTGCACAGCTGGATCTTGATTATCAAAAGAAGATTGACAAGTTTAAAGAGTTTAAATCGAAGGAAGGTGCATTGGAAGCAGACAAAGCAAAGGCGGATGAACAGATAAAGAAACTAAACACGGATAAAGATGCCGCATTGGATGCTCTACGATTGAAGCAGGAAGAGGATTTGATGAATTCGATCACGACGCTACGCGATCAAATGGGTAAGAAATTGCAATCTGAATTGGATCAAGACCGGATCCGGATTAACAATTATTACGATAAGCTATTGAAAGATGCGGGCGATAGTGAAGCGATGCAAGCTACGATCGCGTTGGAGCGTGCGCGTGAACTGGGCGACGCGGAGATCCGGGAGGCGGAACGGTTGGCTAAGGTTAAGCAGAAGCTGGAAGAGGATCACGAAAAGTTTTCTATCAATAAACGTACACAGCGCATCAACGATATTAATCTGAAATATAACCGGGAGATTGAGCTACTTAAAGAAAAGAATAGTGCGGAAATTCAGGAAACGGAAGCGTTCAAAGAGGTCATAAATGCTTATGAAGCAAATCGGGAGGCTGAAATAACAGAAATAAAGCGGCAAGCGAACGAGGAACGCAAGCAAATGGCGCTGGATGTAGCGCAGACAATAGCGGACGCAACATTTTCCATTATATCTAATAATATAGCAGCTGAATCGCAGGAACGTCTTTCGCAGATAAATGCGGACCGGGATAGGGAACTATCGGCTAAAAATTTGACGGAAAAGCAAAAGCAAGCCATAAACGACAAATACGATAAGCTTCAAAAGGCTGAAAAATTAAAGGCGTGGAAGGCACAGAAAAAAGCGGATCTTCTTTCGGCCGTGATCAATACGGCACTGGCGGTCACGAAGGCGTTGCCAAACTTTATCCTAGCTGGTATCGCTGGTATTGCCGGTGCTGCGCAAATCGCTGTAATTGCTTCACAGAAACCACCGCAATTTGCGAAGGGTGGTTTTATTCCTGATGGTCCGTCGCATGCACAGGGTGGTATTAATTTGGTTAGCGGACGTAAGGTGTTGGGAAATATTGAAGGTGGTGAACCGATTCTTTCCCGCAATACGTATGCGAATAATAGGGAGATCGTAGATGCACTGCTTTATAACTCGCAGCGTCGTAATGGCGCGCGGATCCAGTTGAACCCAGCAGCGATTGAGGCTGAACGATCGCAACGTAGCACAACGATGAGTTTGCCAGCGCCGATCGTGAATGTGAATGGTGGTGATCCTGTGGACAATAGTGGTGTAGAATTACTGCTTAAGGAGCTGATTGATAAAATGGATAATCCAAAGCCAGTTGTGATTTCTAATCGGTTAATGGAGGATCATGCGGAGGATGTGGCGCGGATCCGTAATCGGGCGAATGCGTAATTAGATGTGAGATATTAGATTTTAGACTTATGACGGATCAGGATTTAATGAATTTGGTGCCACGGCAGACGGTTAGCGACTGGGCGCGGTACGCGGTTGAACGTTTTCAGGAGCAATTGAATAAAAAGAAGATAGGTGTTACGGGTGCTTTGTTCCGAAGCTTTACGCGGATGCTGGAAATGAACGGCGGTGATGTTGGCGCGGTGATGATTAAATTTGCGATGTATGGCCGTTTTATCGATATGGGTGTGGGTAATGGCGTGAAAGCGTATGAACGTAAAACGAACCGCGCGAATACGGTGGGTGCGCGTGCGTATGGCGCGAATGTGTCGTATGTGAGCCGTGCGCCTAAGAAGTGGTACAGTAAGACTAAGACGGCGGAATCGCTCCGCCTTCAGGAGATATTAATGCGTGACCTGGGACAAAAGATCCCGGCATGGATAGGGGAACAATGGAGTGCTAGTGGGAGTTAAGAATTACGAATTAGATATGAGAATCGAAATTACAGACGGGAAGAAAAAGCATTTATTCAGAGGTGCGGATGGATGGAATGAGTTATCTAGGCGTGATTTACTTACCTGGTGTGGGATACTGCGGTTAGAGCTTACCGTGGCGGAGGCTATGGATTTGGCTGCGCATACGTTATACCGGATTCCGCTTCGGTTATTTAGCAAGCTTTCACCCGTGCTACGTGTACAGATCCGCCACACGCTTTCGTTCCTGGAAACCAATTCGCTTACTTCGAATGTGCTGGGTGTGGTGCGGATCGGTTGGTTTAAGTTTCATGGTCCGGCGAACCGGCTTTCGAATATCACGATTGGGGAATTTCGTCGTACGGAACTTTATTATGATATGTACCAGCGTACGGGGCAAAATAAGTTTCTTCATTTGCTCGCGGCTACGTTATGGCGGCCTACCGGCGGTACGGGTGATGATCGCCGGTGTAAATTATCGGATCGATCTGTTGCGAGACGGGCGCGATTATATTCCTGGGCGATGCACCCAACGCTACTATTGGCTATTAAGATTTTTTACGAGGGATGCCGGGCGTATATCCAGCGTCAATTCAAAGTAGTATATAAAAAATCGGGCGATGGTGGTATAACTACGCTTAGCAAAAAAGACATTCAGGATTTAGAAGATCATATACTGGCGTATAGTGGTGGTAAGTTTGGTACGTTCGTGGAGACGGAAGGAACGAATTTGTATTTGTTTTTGAAGCATATGAGTGAAAGGATTGAAAGCTACGAAGCGGCTAAAAAAAAATAATTTAATTTTTTTCACGTTTTACTTGACTGATCAATTCGGGCAATTAACTATATTTGAATTATTATTATTAAATTGAAGTAACCGTGAACAGGATATTTACCGACCTTAGAGTCAGTAATTTTGTAAAAAACAAAAATGGGGATTGGGCAGAAATAGAAAGTGTCTCCAGTGATGAGGTTAGTATAGTAGTTGAAGGAACATTCTTTATCGTAAAAAAGGATTTTTTTGATATTATAGCAATTACTCTTACGAAGGAGATCTTATTAGACTGCGATTTTGTGGAAATGAGCGAAAACCTTTTTTTTCACAAAAAAGCGAAAACAGTCGTGGAAATCAAGCCAAAATGGTGGGGAGAAACTGAATTAAGGCATACGAACACTATTTTAATTGATAAAAGATTCCCAGGGTCACTTTTGGTTCGATCTCAATATCTTCACGACCTTCAAAATAAATTCTTTTCAATAACCGGACGAGAATTGTGCAGTTCTAAGTTTATGGTAAAGCGAAAACTTGCTACAATGTAAAGCTAAAGAGTGGGTAAACTCTTTATTTTTAGTAAAACATATGGCCTCCACAACATGGAGGCTTTTTTTATGTCCTTTCGCGCGCGCGTGCACATGATGATATTTGGATTATGGAGGTTACCGAAATAATTGATTACTTGGAGCGCAAGGCGCAGGAACATCCGCTTATTCTACATAACCCGGAAGATAAGCGCGGTAGTTTTTATGTGTTGGATGATCCCTACGATTTGGATGAGTTTGACCAGGCGCTTCGCAACTTTGCAAAGTTTCCGGCGATGTTGGTGGATGAACCGGATGGGGAATTGTCGGGTAATGATTCGGCTAACAATACGGATACGATGAATTTCACGATTATGATCGTGGATGAGCGCAATGGTCGTGAACGGGTGCGTGATGTGCGTAACCGCTGTAGACAGATCGGACTGGATATCGTGACTACCATCCGTAAAAATCGGATGACGGGCATCGTGCCGGGTAAGATCGTGCATTATCGGCTGGAGGTTAATTATTCGCCTATAGGGCCGTTGAATGTAAAGTATTACGGTTATCAGTTCCAAATCTCTTTTGTAATTCCTTTTACCTTCTAAATATGGCTATCTCTTTAATTAATCCGCCACCCGAAATTGTTTTTTCTAAGAATCCGGTGTTATTTACGTTTTCGACGGATAACCGTTTTTCGGCTATCGGCAGGCCGTTTATCGGTCAGCTCCAATTTTCTACGGGTCATGTGGACGGACGTTCGTTCAAACTGGCGTGGGGTGGATCTGAATACACGTATATATTTAAGAACGCGCCGGATAATAGCGGGTTGCAGTTGCCGGCTTATCAATCGGGAACGGTAAGTGATTGGCTGGTACTGGTTGCAGCTGCTTTGGAACGGCATTATTATTTGTTTAATGATTTCATTATCACGAAGCCTACAGCTGATACATTGCGTTTTACTTCGCGGGTATCTAGTACATCGTATGCGATAACCTACACTAACGTTAGCTTGATGACAGCAACATACAGTGTTGTACAGACGGCGCAGGACCGGGTATTGCGGAAAAACTTCGCGATCTATTTGGAACTATGGGTGGAGAATGTGGCGCGTACGGAATTTGTGCGGCATAGCCAAACGGTGTCGGAGGTGGATAGTGAAGGTATCGCTAATTGGGATGTACAGGATTACTTAACGGCTATTATGTTGGCGGATGGTCCATTGTTACCGGACTTGGACAATGATGTGATCTATGTGGATCGCATGTCGGTACGACGGTTTTATATTCGCTATGCGGAGATGTACGGCGAACCGCAAAACATTACGCGCTTTGACCAGACTGATAATTTTGTGGCGATATTGGGTGGATCCCATGATATGGTGGATGCACTGGAACGTTTTGTGGTAAACGGACTACCGCGATGGGCGCATGATGTGAGGGCTAGTGATTTTCAGATGCATGTATCGCAGATAGGGCATGCAAGTATTATCAATCTCGTAGATGATATCGCGGAATCGGTGCATTTTAAAATGCAGATTTTCTACGAAGATCGTATGCAGGAAGTGGTGGAACTGGGTTCGCTACCGGAATGGAAGCTGTATGATAAGATAGTGGTACCGATCGGGATTCCGCAAATCGTACACCTGGCGCGTGATGATGTGGAGATTAGCAGTATTATGTTGTGGGTGGAATCGGGTGGTGTACCGGTATCGGATACGTATAGCAGGATGATCGATAATCGATATCTTCGGTATGGGCTGACATTATGCTATTTGGATAGTGTGGGCTGTATTTCTACCTTATACACGTATGGGCGAAAGCAGCGTAGCTATGAGGTGGAGAAAACGCAGGATACATTTGCGCATATCGATCGGCCTACGCAGCACAAGACACGCGAATTGGATATCGATATCCGCGATGTTTTGAAGATCAACACTGGATTTGCGCCGGCTAAGATGATTTGGGTGTATCGAGATTTTATTTTATCGACGTACAAATACATTATCCAGGATGAGAAGTTGGTACCGGTGGTGTTGGATAGCTCCAGTATTGACGAACGGGATGATGCGAATAACCTAGAATCGCTAACCTTCGGGGTGAAGTATGCGAATGAGCAAAGAAACTTTTAGATGTTGTACGGATTTGCAATTAAATATAAGGATGTGCTGCTGGATGTGGAATCGGGCAGCAACTTAACGATGGAATGGTATTCGACGGTTTTCAACGAATCGGAACTTTTCCGGGGATCGTATTCTTATCCGGTGGATCTGAAATGGTCGGAAAAGAATTTGACGGCGCTCAATTTCGCGAACGTATTGGCTAACCGCCTGGCGCGGATATCGGTGGAGGTATCGATCTTACTGTTTGACCATACGTGGAAAAGCGCTATTATGGAGGTCGAGGTGGAAGATCAGCGGTTGCCAGCTACGCTATTGATCGATAACTCCATTATTTCGGATACGATTAAGGATAATACGTTGCCGGATATGTTTTCGTATTACGATGGTACTTCTAAAAAGTATTCAACGATTTCTATGGGTACCACGGAAGCAGAGATACGTGCGCATATGTTGGCTACGGCTACCAATCCCAGCGCTTATTCGTATGCTTTTCCTTCAATGACCAATTTCGGATTGTTTGGCGAACGTGACCTATCGGGTAATGCATGGATCAATTCGTTTAACTGGGAGGATCCGACGGTAACAGGCGCTTACCAGTTGTCAAATATTGGTTTCTATTGTCCTACGTTTTACCTGGTATGGCTGATCGAGGAAATATGTAGTAAAATGGGATTTGATGCGATCGGATCTTTTTTGTCGCATCCTGAAATACGTACGTGGGTGATCTATAACACGGGGTATTATACTGGTGCGGAGATAAAAGCAGATGGATTTGCACTGGTGCCGGCTAGACATTTTCCTAAGATTACGGTATCGAATTTTTTTAAGATCCTGCGCAATGATTTTAAATTGTTCATTTATTTTGATTCGCTGACAAAAAAGGCGCATTTCGATATTTCGGATCGGATACTGGAAAAAGAAAGTTCGCTGGATTTTACGGAATGGATCCTGGATCGAAGCATGAAGATTAAGCCGGTAAAGGATAAGGCATTCCGTATCGTGACGGCCGTGGATGATGGTGATGAGGCGTACAAGTATCTTTCGTATACGAAGTCGAAACGTGTAGGACTGGGATCGGATCTGAAAGCGGTGGAACTGGCCGTGGGTGCGCCGTTTATGAATTCGGGAATATTTACAGGTACTTTACCTTCGCCATTGCGTCAGATCCAAACGGCGCAGACGGCGAATATCTACGATGAGCAATATGGAGAAACGACGGGGTTTAACAAAAAGGGTGAAATCTCGGTCAACGAATTTGGTTTTCGCGTATTTTCTTTTCGTGGGCTTCTACCGAATTCCTTGTCGGAACCGACGTGGCGGATACCATATGGTACCAGCGACAACCGTAATGCACTGGGTGTGGTGCAAGCTGCATGGATATCGACGAGCATTAATGGGGATAACAACTGGCTAGATCTGCTTTGCGGGCAATTCTACAAATTATTGACGCTAACGGAAACGGTGGAATTTAACGCACGGGTACCAGCAGA
This sequence comes from Sphingobacterium alkalisoli, assembly GCF_005049105.1. Taxonomy (GTDB): domain Bacteria; phylum Bacteroidota; class Bacteroidia; order Sphingobacteriales; family Sphingobacteriaceae; genus Sphingobacterium; species Sphingobacterium alkalisoli. Next base: position 155,511 of record NZ_SUKA01000007.1, on the reverse strand, counting down.
TCGATTTATGGAGGTAACCCCGATGAACCTATGCTCAGTATCGGAGGCAAGCAAAGTGAAAACGGCATTTTTGCCCGATCGGATAACATTTGAACCGGGTAAGAACAATGTTCAGATCTATACACGCGTAAAGGGATATGCTTTTCATAAGGTATTTGGGTTGTTGGATCCTGGTCTTTTTGAATTGAAAAGTTATGAGGTGGTGGAACCTACAGAAATGGCTTATGTGGCGTGGCGATGGGTGGATAACCGGATCGTGCCCGGCAGCGGAAGCGAATGGCAGGAATTTGCAAAGGTTGAATTTTCGTTCTATTCTGATCCATATATGATGACGCCAAAAGCTGTCAGTGCGCTGGAAATTCTATACTTCTATAGGCGTGAATTTGGTACGGGTGGTGTCATTGATGATCCGATGTCTGTGACGACGGGTAGCAATGTGAAAACGCATGTGACGGGCGAGCTGGCTATATTTACTAATGTATCGGGCGGTAATATGCGTGCCACGATTATATTGCTGGAGAGCCCGGATAAAAGGTATGTGCCCGTTTTTTAGTGTCCTTTAACAGGGATATGGTTTGTTTACTTTTGTGTATGATCAAAAAGCAGGATATGAAGATTATCGCCGCTAAGATGAAAGCGGTAAATGATTTAATCGCATTGGGAGTGATGTCGCCATTCGTGGAAACGCCTGTGGTGTATGTATTTCCGCAAGCGCTGAAGGTTGATGATCGGAAATATATGATGCATTGGTGTCAGAATATATTGCGCGTATGGGCGCTTCATTATCCGCAAAATATTGTGGGTGCTGTGGCGGATCTTGAATTGGTTGTTTATAATAAAGAGAATGGCGATTTGATTTGTCGCTATTCGGATCGGAAAGATATTGTGTTTTGGTAGGTTGTTTCATGGTTTGTTTGTTGGTTTAGGGCGGGCCAGTTGTACAGTGTGCAGCTGGCTTTTTTAGTTCAGTGCCAGTTTTATTGTCCTTTATTGGGTGTTTTGTAATGGTGAAATTTGTGGTGTTATGGAAAATTTGACGTTGCCGCGGAATCGCGCGGTATTAGATATAGAGGTGGTTCAGGGGGATGATCAGGAAATTACGCTGGCGTTTAATGATGATTCCGGTGAGCCGCTGGATCTTAGTGGGTATACTATTAAGATGCAAATGAAGGCATATGATCATGTGAATGCGCAGGTTTATTTCGAAAAATCCATCGGTTCGGGTATTACAGTGGATGATAACCTGGTTACGATTTCCTTTGGTGATGAGTTGTTGACGGCGAATCTGAATCAGTATTATTACGATATCCTGTTTGTGAAGGATAGCAAAAAAAGTCGTTTAGTAGGTGGTAAGGTGTTTATTTTAAATAGTGTGACGGTATGAGCAACGTGAATATTACGGTGTATGATGGGAAGAGTGTGGCGGAAGCTGCGCAACGTGTGGAAGCGGTAAAGAAAGAAGTCTTAGCCGCTATCGATGGGGTGAAAGGTAATATTGCACCAGCTGATCCTGCACCCAGTGAGGACGGGGTGTATAAGGCAAAAGAAGCTGGCACGTATGCCAATTTAGGCGGATTGATAGCAAAGGAGGGGTATGCAACTTACTTTACGCGCAAAGATGGCGTGTGGTCCTTATTCAGTGAGGATAAAACGCTGGGTGATGTTGCCGATGGTCCTGGTGCGTCAGCGGACCTACCTGCATCGCAACGTTTTGTGACTGAGGTATTGGGGGAAATACCGGACGTAAGCGGACTTTTGGAGAAAGGGGGGTATACCGGAACTGCTCAAGATATTCATATAGAAATACAAGAAGTTAATGAAAGTGTTCCGAATATTACGCCACTAGAACAAAACATAAGCACGCTTCAAACTAATAAAGAAGACAAATCAAATAAAGAAAATTATATTACAAATAGTTATACCAAATACCCTAGTAGTTCTGCTGTATTAAGCGCACTCCAAACACGAGAGGTGTCTTCGAACAAAAGTAATGCAATCGATAGTAGTTCTATAAAGTTTCCTACAAATAGAGCAGTAAAGGACTATGTTGATGAAAAATTAAATGTAGTAACAGACACGAGATTTGGGGGGGTAATTGATAGTTCTGTCGACCTAACAAATGTTTCGCAAAAAATATGGTTCTTTGCTGTTCCGGGGACATACCAAATATCAGAAGGTGAGTTGACAACCACAGCAGAACTATCTATAATAGCTAGGAATGGTAGTGAATGGACTGTAGAAGGAATCTACATAGATGTTACGAAAGAATGGGTGGTATGTGATACGATTGAGGAAATGAGGACAATGAATGAGTATTACATTGGTCTTATAACGTCGGGGTTAGTAAAAGGGGTTCAATTATTAGGTTACTACGAAAAAGGAGATACACCAGCACCTATTGAATACTACCTATCCAACACAACAGAGACTGATGACGGAGGAAGTATTATTGAAGTTGGTGGGATTAAGTTGGAGACTAAATCTAAATTGTCTTTGCAACATTTCGGAGGTAAAGAAGACAGTATTTTTGATAGTTATCCAGCGTTTAAAAATTTAGTTAATTTTAATAATAGAAATGATTATTCGTTAGTAGTAGAAGGTGATTTTCTGTTTAAAGGGGATGGAGATGATTTATTAATATATACTGACGTTGATTTAACAAATGCTAACATTACAATGGATCCAAATGGTAATATTGATTTTAAAATTAGATGTTTACCAAGACCTGCAACTGTTTTCAATACACAAGATTTAGATGAATCCGATCGTATTATTGTACTAAATGCTGTAGAAACAGCGATTAATGAAGATACAAAAGTTTTAACAGGATTAGCATTTGAAAAACTTGCTAATAGGTATTGTTGTTTACGCACTCTTACTTCTCGTAGGACTTCTGACTTAGTAGAAACTAATAGATTAGTCACTCCGCAAACGTGGTATAAAGAAGAAAATTTTTTTGTTGATATAAATGGTAATATCGAAGGAACTTTTTATAACGATGATTTGGATTTAGTTGGAAATGATAACATTGCCAACTATAGTATAAGAGGTTTTGATTACAAACAAAAAAGAGAATTTAAAGGAGGTAATGTAGTATATACTACTTCTAATACAGCTTTAGGGTCTAGTGGTTATCGTCAAATAGGATTTTATTTTGAAGGTTTGACTAATTTAGTTATATCAAATCCAAAAGTAGACTTATGGGGTATTAAGAACAAGATGTTCGGTTATATTAGGCTTTTAGAGTGTTATAATGTATCTGTTAATAATTTTTCAGCTATACCGGCAAATCATACATTAACCTCGGGGGGTTCGTCTTATGTTTTAAATCTAACAGATTGTCAAAATTTGTTAATTGACAAATACACTTGTCCTGATTTATTGAATCTAGATCAGTGGGGTAGTATTTGCGGTCATAGGTCGTATAATATAAAATATTCTAACTGTGTAACTAGTAGAATAGATTGCCACTATAGAGGATATGACTGGACTATTGAGAAATGTAAAATAGGTCATCAAGGAATCAGATACTCAGGTGGTGGTCGATGGGTCGTTAAAGACATAGATGTATATAAATCTCCATACGTTATGGGGGCTAGAGGAGACTATGGCGGAGAGTTTAAAGGTGATATATATTTAGAAAATATTACATTATATACATTAAATGACGAGAATAACGGAGTTATTAGTATAGATGTTGCAGATGACGCGACTAATGCCTACAATTTACATCCTAACAAACCAAATGAAATTATACCGGCAGGAGGGTATAATATATACATGAAAAATGTTAAATTTTCGAATGCCCTTTCTGTAAGTCTTAGAGAATCTTGTTTCGCTTCAGCGCTACGAGTTCCTCAAAATAGTGAACTTACGCAAAATATTAAATTACCAAATCTATATGTAGACACCGTTAATTTTGAAAATGTTGGTGCTGACCCTAAAAAAAATGAATTTAGTATTATTCGTTTTGGTAGGTCTTATGTTTTTATGAAAATAAAGCAAGGAGAGAACGGAAGTAATGTATCTGAATCTTCATCTGTTGAAAAACCTTTATTTAAAGAGATTAATAACCAAATACTTGAAGTTAGGAATGTTAATTTTTATAGAGATTCTGCTGAAAACTTACTAAGATTCAATCAATTCAACGATTCAGATTTTAATAATTCTGATAATAAGAATATGGTACCGATGCCTTTGATAAAACTTTTCGAATGTGTTAATGTTTCGCCTATTACAAGAGTTTACCGAACTAAAATAGAAGCAAATAACTGTTCTCTTAGTAATGCCTTTTCTTCTCTATATACAGGTTTTTATTCATACAATAAATGGGATATTAAGGGGGGGTATATTTTTATAAAAGATTTTAATTACCCAATGATTTCGGGAAATTCCTTGCAAGGTGATATTGCAATCAATAATGTAATAATAGATTGTCTAGATTCTACACTAGATGCTAGAATCGCTACATTTTTGTTTTCAACTACGGATTACCCAAGCCCAACGTTAACTCCTAGGCTTTGGATGATTAATAATTATCAAAGAAGGGTTAGAAATAATTATATATCCGATAAGCTAAGAGATAGGTTACAGGTTATGTCTGATAATTTAGTTTCAGGTGGAAATAAGGGTTTTACTATATCTTATGTAGAAAGTACCTTAGTTGGAAGTATTGAGAATTACATTGATATAATTGATGATCATTCAAAGCTACCTACGTTTAATAATTCTAATGCCTATAGTAATTTGAGAATACTTTATAGCACCTCTATAGCTAAAGAAGAACTGTATTATGATAGGGTAAATTTCAGGTGGATAAATCAATATGGAGCTTTAGCGGGAAGTAGGAAATATGGAACTACAGCGCAGCGACCACTAATAACCGATGTTCCAATAGGCTATACATATTTTGATACTTCATTAAGTTATAATATTACATCAAATGGTACTACTTGGGTAGACGCAACAGGAACAACAGTTTAAACAAACCCTACCCCAATCTTCATTACTTGCTCTAACTTATAATCCTCATCGAGGTGCGCATATCGTTGGGTCGTTTCTATCTTGGAATGGCCCATTATTTCTTTTAACGCATAGATATCGCCCACGGAGGTCATAAAGATATACCCAAATGTATGCCGGCCGACGTGGGAAGTCAAGTTCTTTTTAATCCCTGCAGCTATTGCGATATCCTTTAATGTACGGTTGTATTCCTGCTGGGTTGGCAGCTTGAAAAACTGGTTCAACGTTGTGCTGATAAATTCTTTTGCGATCGAAGCAATGGGGATCTTTATCTTTTTTGGCTTTTTCTGCCTGTTTTTTACCATTGTGAACATGAGGAAATTTTCGGACAGCATCCAGCCCTGGTTGGCTTCGTAGATGTCGGAGATCCGTAGCGAGGTAAAACACGAAAATAGAAATGCTTTTAAGACGTTTTGATCTTCGTCTTTGAGTGTATTGGAGCGTACCAGCGTTAACAGTTCCCGGATCTCATCCCGATTGAGGAAAGTCGTTGGGGTTTCGGTATACCGGTTTTCGTATTCAATGGCTGCGGGATCTACATATATCGTTGTCTCATCATTGGCAACTTTTAACAACGCCTTTACATCTTTTAGCCGGGTCCAGACGGTATTATGTGCATTGCCCTTTGCTTTTAGATAGGCTTTGAATTTATCCATCCATTTTTTATTCACCTGGTCGAATCGTACGTCGAGTTGGAATTCTTCAATCCTGCCGTTTGTCGTTCCGTAGTTCTTGTATGTCTGATAGGATATGGCGCGCATACGGTATAATTCCTTACGGCGAAATTCGAAATAGGCTACTACGGATTTTTTGGAATCGGCAAAGATCAATTCGCGTTTTAAATCTTTTACGGTCGGGATCCGGTTGGATAGCCGATACATCTTCGCAATTTCATTGTGCTTTGCACGCTCGCTTAGAATGATCATGTTATAATCATTTACGTCTTGATCGTCGCGCATACGGGGTAGCAAAGTAGAGTTTTGCAGATCGATACGGTCTACCGGCCAGCGCAGATCGAGGGGTAAGCGTTCGCGTGCGTAATTGCCTTTCGTCGAAATATATATTTCGAGGTAAAGCGCTACTTCACCCAATCGGGTGATCTTGTTTTTGTTGAAAAACAATTTTGTTGAAAATTTGAACATGGCTTCTGTTTTAGCCGTGCTGTTATATTTCATAGGTATGTTTTTTTATGGTCGACAAAAAGTCGACAAAAACCTATCAAATGGCACGGGACCTCACCATGCTCAGGGGAGGTTAAGAGCGTTTAAATGCCCTTTTTACTGTAAAAAGCTATAGCGTTTTTTTCGCTATAGCTTTAAAGTACCCAGCGCCGGAGTCGAACCGGCACATCCGAAGATATTGGTGTTTGAGACCAACGCGTCTACCAATTCCGCCAGCTGGGCTTGCTGTATCTTGATGACGATGCAAATATAGGTTTTCTAGCGTATTTTCCAAAAATATTTTAGTGACATTCATTAAACTTCTTGATTATTAAAGTGATTCGTTTTTATTCCTCTAAATAGAAAGAGCCAACTAAACTAGCTGGCTCTTGAGAAGATAAATTTATCAATTTATTAATGTGCACTCAAGCTCTTTTTCTTTTCTTCGTCAAAATTAGCTTCTAATTCAGCTAATTTTTTCTTTCCGTAAGCCAGTCTGGTGATGACTACAAAAAGAACGGGTACGAAGAAAATGGCTAAGAACGTAGCGGCAGTCATACCACCGAATACGGTCCAACCGATAGTTTGACGGGATACTGCTCCCGCGCCTGTGGAAAGCATCAGCGGAATAATACCTAGGATGAATGCCAACGATGTCATGATAATAGGTCTTAGACGTAATTTGACGGCATCAAGGGTAGCATCAATTAGATTCATACCGATATCGACCCTTTCTTTTGCAAACTCTACAATTAGAATCGCGTTCTTGGCCGCTAGACCGATGATGGTCACCAAACCAATTTGCGCAAAGATATTGTTATCAAGCTGCGGTAATAAGGTTAATGCCAAAATAGCTCCAAATACACCCAAGGGGACGGATAACAGGATAGAGAATGGTACGGACCAACTTTCGTATAAGGAGGCTAGGAGCAAGAATACAAATAGGATACATAATGCAAAGATCTGTATTGTTTGTGATCCGGACTGCTTTTCCTGTAAGGATAATCCCGAAAACTGATAGTCATATCCGTTGGGCAGATTTTCTGCAGCAACTTCTTCTAAGGCTTTCAATGCATCTCCCGAACTATACCCAGGAGCGGCACTTCCGCTTACCTCAATACTACGGAAAATATTGTAGTGATTGATAATCGAAGGCATAGTGACAAGTTCATAACTTACCAAAGATCCCATAGGAACTGGATTACCCTGTACGTTATTTACATAAAGCTTATTGATGTCTTCTATATTCATACGGTATTCAACGTCTGCCTGGGTTACTACGCGGAAGTTACGTCCGTACTTCGTGAAATCATTGACATAGCTACTTCCCAAATAAGACGATATCGTGGCATAGATACTGGAGATAGGCACACCCATACGTTTGGCTTGTTCTCTCTTGACTTCTAACTTATAGTTCGGAGAGTTCGAGTTAAATAGGGTATAGGCCATTCCGAGTTCGGGGCGCTGATTGGCGGCCATCAGAAATTTGCCAACCGTGGCTTCAAATTCTTTGATATCCACAGTTTGTAAATCCTGCAGTAGCATAGAGAAGCCACCGGAAGTACCTAGACCTGGAATAGCGGGAGGGGTTACCGCCAGAATACGGGCTTTGGGGTATTGACTAAATTTACCCATAATCGCTCCCGTGATCTCACCAGCTGTGCGCTTACGTTCATTCCAATGCTTTAGCGAAACGAATAGCGTCGCACCATTGGGTTTGAACGCGCGATTCAAAATATTGATACCCGATATCGCGGTGATGTAGTTTATTTCAGGGAAATCTTTCCGAAGTTCTGTTTCAAGCTCCGTTAATACGGAGTCGGTTCGGCTTGAGGACGACCCTTCAGGTAGTGTTACACCTGCGAAAAACATTCCTCCATCCTCGGAAGGAATAAACCCTGTAGGTTTGGTTTGGAACATCCAACCTGTACCGATGAAGATACATAATAGAAGGATAAGGGCGAGAGGAGCAGCTTTGATAGCTCTCCGAACGCCTTTGGAATATTTATATGTAACCTTATCAAACCAAACATTAAACTTATAGAAAAACTTATTCAGTCCTCTAGATTCTTTTTTGACGCTGGTGGGTTTTAATAACAACGAGCACAATGCTGGTGTCAATGAAAGGGCTATAAAGGCGGATAGCATTACAGAGACAGCAATGGTAATTGCGAATTGTTGGTATAACTGACCTACCATACCAGGTATAAAACCTACCGGTACAAATACGGCGGCAAGGATTAATGCGATAGCAATTACTGGTGCTGTAATGTCTTTCATCGCTCGTACGGTAGCCTCCTTGGCACTCATTTTATAGTGATCTATATAATGCTGAACAGCCTCTACGACAACAATCGCATCATCCACAACTATACCAATGGCTAATACAAATGCAAGCATAGTCAGGTTGTTGATAGAGAAGCCAAATAGGGTAAAGAATATAAATGTACCGATAATGGATACTGGAATTGCTAATACGGGAATGAGTGTCGCCCTCCAGCTTTGTAGGAAGAAAAAGACAACTACCGTAACAAGGAGAAGGGCTTCTACTAATGTATGTATGACCGATTCGATAGAAGCATTGACAACAGATACGGTTTCGTATCCAACCACATACTCGACATCTTCGGGAAAAGATTCCTGAAGTTTGTCAAGGGCCGCGTAGATACCTTCTGCAGTCTGTACCGCATTACCCCCTGGTGTTTGATTGATCATCATACCGGTAGAGGTCATCCCGTTTACTTTGGTACTGGTTCCATAACTAAATTGACCTAATTCAATACGGGCTACATCTTTTAGCAATACAATGGATCCGTCTATATTGGTTTTCACCACAATATTTTCGAAATCGTCTACATCGGATAGATCACTATCCGTAATTACCGGGTATTCGAATACGGTACTGGATTCCTGCGGACGTCCGCCCACACTACCTCCCGGTACACGTATATTCTGTTCACCAATTGCCGTAGAGATGTCCGCTGGGGACATGTTTAGATTTGCCAATTTGTTGGCATCAAGCCATACACGCATAGAGAACGGTTGGCCAAATGCGGTTACATCACCTACACCTGTTACACGCATCAACGCGTCTTTGACATATAAATTGGCATAATTGGACAAGAACTTGTCATCACGGGTGCCGTTAGGCGATACCAAAGATACCAACATCAGGATATCGGTATTTGCCTTACGCGTGGTAACCCCCAACCGACGAACAGCCTCGGGCAAGGAGGGTTCGGCAATGCCTACACGGTTTTGTACGTCTAATGTAGCAATGTCGATATCTGTTCCTACTTCAAAGGTCACCGTAATCTGTGATTGACCATTGGAAGTACTGTTGGATGACATGTAGATCATGCCAGGTGTACCATTGATCTGACTCTCTATTGGCGTCGTAACGGTCTGCTCAACTGTCTGGGCATCGGCACCCGTATAATTTGCCGTTACGGTTACCGTAGGGGGAGCGATAGATGGATATTGACTAATCGGCAGTGTCGTAATGGATATCAATCCGAGCACAGAGATCAGGATGGATATCACGATCGCTGTGACCGGTCTTTTTATAAATACTTCTGAAATCATTATTTTTTAATTTGGATCCTAGCAAATACTATTTTTTACTTTCTGCATTGTCTGTTATTGTAGCACCGGGTCTTAGCGCTGTAGTACCATCTACTACGATCTTTTGGCCTACTTCTAACCCTTGCGTGATAACTACTTTGTCACCAATTTTACTACCTAACGCGACTTGTTTAAGCTCCACTTTACTGCTGTCATTTACAGTGTATACGTTAAATGTACCCAATTGTTCAAAGATGGCTTTATAAGGGATGATAAGCTCTTCTGTTGCTGATTTGCTTTGTACATTGAGCGTTGCATTCATCCCTGCACGTAGTAGGTTATCACCGTTAGGGAAGGACGCTCTTACTTTTAACGTTCCGGTTTGACTATCTACTGCTCGATCGATGGTTGATATTTTTCCGGGAGCTTCGTATTTCGTGCCATCAGGTAACGTCACGTATATTTCCGTATTAGCACTACCTGCTTGCAGTTTGGTGAATTCGGTAATATCTTTCTCACTGATTGGAAATTCGACAGCGATAGGATTCGTTGAACTGATAGTATTTAACAAGGTTGTTCCTGCGCTGACCAAGGCACCATTGCGCACTTGCGAAATACCGACGCTACCTGAGAAGGGTGCTATAATTACCGACCGTTGCAAATTAGTGCGTGCAGTAGTGAGGGCAGCTTCGGCTGCTTGTACCTGCGCTTTTTGGTTATTGACATCCGTGAAGGCATAGTCAAGCGTTTGTTTTGCGATTGCATCTTGATCGGATAGTGTCTGATAACGTTGTAGATCCTTCTCTGTTCTTTCTAGATTAGCCTTTGCTATTTCCAGATTCGCCTTTGCTTGGTCTACAGCGGCTTGATAGCGTACCCGGTCGATTTCATATAATCGTTGTCCTTTATTAACGTATGATCCATCACTTATATATATATTGGTGATATAACCTGTTACTTCCGCACGGATTTCGGTTTCCTGCAAGGGTACCACGTTGGCTGGATAATTACGTGTACCGGAGATAATTTCTTTTTGGACAACTGCGGTACTCACAGGGATAGCTATCTCCCCTTGCTGTGTCGGGGCACCTTTTTGCTCATTGGATCCACAAGATTGCCAAAGTAATCCTGAACTAATAAGTAAAGACGTAAATAATAGATTCTTATTCATTGTATGGTATATTTCTTGTTGAGGTGGAATGTTTAATTTATTGTATTGACGGTGCCTAATGCTTTTTGGATATCTAGTTTGCTAGATAACACTGCATAGAGTACGTTGAGGTAATTTAATTGTGTAGTCTTCAGATCTGTCTCTGCTGTCATAAGCTCAAGATAGGTCTTAACGCCCGCATCATACTGTAATTTGATGGTATTATATACTTCTTCTGATAGATCCATATTTTCTCTTGCATTGCGCCACTCGTTCATATTGGCCCGGTAAGAGGCCATAGCTGCAGAGTACTCCGTGCTGATCTGGTTCTCTAAATTTTCCATATCCAATTTCAGACGCTCTTCTTGTAATTGCGATTTCTTGATTTCCTGTACTCGTTTCGTTCCTTGAAAGATAGGTATCGTCAAATTTAACCCTATCGTCGAAGCAGGAAAATTGTCAGAATATAAATTGGCAAAGCGATCATTTCGATAATTCAGTCCGTAGTTGCCGTATGCACTCAAACGAGGTAGGTAATTCCATTTCTGATATTGCGTATTTAGCCGTTGGATTTCCTGAAGGGTCTGCAATTGTTGGAATTCCACACGTTTAGCTACCTGGAGCAGTTCTGCGGTATCTAATAAGATATTGGATTCCATGTTTTGATTTGTAAAAGAGAGGGTGATCTGTTCGCCCTGTGGCATACTGAGCAATAATTTCATGTAGTCGTATTTGTACTTACGCATTTCTTTTGCAGATTTTAACTCTGCATTTGCGTTGTTGAGTGAAATCTGTGCTCGTTTAAAATCGGTTTTATCGACTAAGCCTGTTTCATAACGTGCCTTAGCCTCGTTATACTGTCTTTGTAAACGGAGTATGTTCTCGTCAATAATATTAATCTGTTCCTCACTGGTTAAAATATCATAATAAGCCTTACTGACGTCTACAACGGTGTTAATTTTGGTGTCCTCTACATTGAGGTCGTTTTGTTGACGTACGTAACGCGCAGCCTTTGATGCTTGGAACAATTCAGGACTCAAAATTGCTTGATCGGCCTGGAAAGTTAAAGCGCTATTGTTCGTCTGTCCCATGCGAATATTCTGTCCGCCTATATTGGCAATGGGTACTATAAGGTTGTGGCTTAAACTTCCCATAGCACTGATCTGAGGAAACCAACCAGATAGGGCTGAAGCAATTTCTCTCTCTCCGATTGCCTGATCTATTCCCGCTTGCTTTAATTCGATTTTGTTGCGTAGCGCGTAATCGATAAGCTCGTCTAAGCTAGCATTGCTGTTTAATCCATCTTGCCGTGAAGTCTGACCGTGTACTCCAATAGTAGCTACTGCTAAAAATACAAAAGCAATTAAAGGCTTAAAGTTAAAATTCATATATGTATAATGTGTTTTTTAGTTGTTATATAACATGTCCGGTTTTGAAAATATGAACCTTTCATACTAATTCTGTTGTTTTACACCATTCCAGATTATTTCTATCATTTCATTTAAATTTTCATCCGTAAATTCTAGAGGGCCATAGATGACCTTTTTTGCAAATGAGGTTGCAATGCCAATACAAGAAGAAGTCAGGATATAAATATTAATGTTTCGCAATTCTGCGATGCGCATACCTTCATATAAAAAGGCCATAATATTATTTTCCTCATTCAGATTTTTTTCCCAAGAATTTCTTGAAATTTCTAAGTATGGCGAATTATGAAATTGTTCCATAAAACTAAACATATCCGTATTTTCAAGGTAGAAGGCGCAAAATTTTCGCATTACGATAAAAAAGCGGGATTTGTAGCTTAGCGTAGAATCCCAATCCGAAAATATGTAATTGTTTATTTTCTGTTTGCAGTAGCAAAACAATTCGATAATCAAATTATCTTTTGATGGAAAATAATGATATATCGTGCCTATAGCGACATCAGATTGCTTTGCAATTTGGCTCATTGGTGTTCCGTGAAAACCCTTTTCACAGATTAATTCCAAGGTGCTCTTAAATATAATTTCTATTTTTTCTGTCAATTGAACGTTCATTCGGTTACAAAAGTAACCATCTTAGATCATTTTTAGTGTCAAATTATTGTTATATAATAAATGATGTCTGGAAATGGAAATACAGAAAAGTGTCGGCTAAAACGACAAAGGAATATTTTGTATTAAGAAATTATTAAGTTTTAAGAAAAGGCTTGACGGGTGTATTTTTTACACTTATCTTTGTGGTATCATAATTTAGGTTTATAATTGGTTAGTAAAGGTTTTCATTCTCCCCGTTTGAAAACCTTTTTTTTTGTAAGTGTATATTTTCAAAAGCCATCAAGAACTTTCATATTTGTGTGTGATCCCAATGAAACCATGAAAGTTTTATTTTAAATACCGCACGCTTTTATAGCCTCTTTTACCTCGTTGTGACTATAAATACTATCACTTGTGCCAAAATTAGTTGTAATGTAAGTGAGAATATAGGCAATATCCAACTCGGTTAATTGCGGATTTGCAGGCATTTGATTTTTGTATGTTTTTCCGTGGATCACAACACTTTCCTTCATTCCATAACGTATAATACAACTTAGTTTTGTCCGGTTTTTTTTGAAGTATTCGTTGTCGGTGAGAGGAGGATAAAGCTGTGCAAGACCCTCACCTTTGGAGCCGTGGCAATTTTGACAATGGCTCATGTAAAGTTTTTGCCCATTGACAGCATATTGAGCAGTCTGGATACTGACATTCGATTGGCATGATGATAGATACAGAAGAAACATTATCAATAAGCCAATGGATATCAAAATGATATTATGCCGATTATTCATACTCCTTCAAAAGGATATCGATGTCCTTTAGCAATTGTGAAACCTGTTCTTCATTGGTGCCATCGTATGCACCGCGCACATGCCTATCATGATCTACAAGTACCAGGTATCCGGAGTGGTCATATCCACCCGCTACGGTAGAATCTTCCTTTGTATACACAAAGTATTCATCGGCTAAGCCGTAGATGGTAGCTTTGCTACCTGTTACGAATTGCCATTGCGCATTATCCACTCCCAGATTTGTTGCATACTCTTTCAAAACATGAGGTTGGTCATACTTAAAATCGATACTGTGCGACAAAAATAAAATTCGCTCATCGTTTTTATATTTTTCGTACGCTTTTAGCAAATTGCGCTGCATGGTCGGACAGATGCTCGGGCAATGTGTAAAAAAGAAATTAGCAACATATACTTTTTGATCAAAATTTTTGTCGCTGATCAGAATACTATCCTGATTAAGAAAAGAGAATGCGGGGATCCTGTGGTAGATGGTATCTGTCACGATCTTGCCATCAACTTCTTTTTGCACAGCCTCCCGCTGTCCAATAATAGGAAGGGTCGTGGAATTTGACTGGCATGCTGCGAAAGCGATGCAGGTTATCATTCCGAGAACGAATAAGTTATGCATGGCTTTCTATTTGGTTACAGATAGTTTTTTAGTGCTTTCGGCTGATACATCTTCAAATTGTTTTTTCATTTCACGGACCTTTTCTACTTCCGCTTTTTGGTAATCTATATCTGTACTGTCAGGATTGTAATCTTTCATCCAGGTCATCATATTATCTGTTGCATCTTCAAGATTGCGCTTTAATGTGGCTAATTCATTCTTCAATGTAGTAGTATCGATTTCTGAATTTGTTTTTTTGATATCGGACAGATTAGCCAATAGGGAATCAATCTTCACGGTATTTCTGTCGAATACAGCAATCTGAGGCATAATTTCGTCATGTATAGCAATAGCTTCCTCTGTCAATTTTTGATCAGCTACTGCATTTTTTGTAGATTTTTGCTGGCACGATAGCAAAACTAAACTTGCTCCCAGAGCAACATAAAATGACTTTTTCATACGTGTGTTTTTATTTGTGAGTGAATGCTAATTATTTGTGTTTCTTGAATTGCGTAAATCTTAAAATTAACTATTTTCCAACTGAGGTTGATACACTTCACGTTTTGGAATCTGAAAAGTCAAATCTCTAATGTATATTTCATTGTATGACACAGCGATTAATGTACCTTCTATATCGTAGACATTAGTTTTAAAAGTTTTGACTACCTTACCACAATTTCGAACGGTCGTAAAGGCTTCTTTTATATCAGTATCTGCGAGACGAACAGAAAATCCCAGATTCATTTTTCCCGGTCTCTTATATTCTATTTTTGCAGATTTGAGCCACGCGACGGTCTTTTTTAGACCATTTGCCTGAAAAATCTGGTCCAAAAGAATGGGATATAATGGATCAAGAGCAGAAAAAATAGTTCCGCCAAAAACGGTGCGATTGGAGTTGATATTTAAAAAACTTTTATAAATCTTGACATCTATACCTCGAAAGCCTTTTTCCACTTTCTTGATCCATATTCTTTGGAACAAAAAAGGAGGATAGGTTCTCAAAAGCCATTTAAGTGATGAAGGCGAAAATTTCATAATACAAAAGTACGACTTTCAAAAGTTTTTAAGAGCAGCTTGTGTTAATTAAAATTCGACTTTAAACAAGTGTAACGCTCTTGTTATTTGTATTAATGCTAGGATATTTGGCAAATATGTAGGATTTAGTTATCTTATTTATCATGTGGATCAAAACCTTTCGGGATAGAGGTATACCTGATAGCTATAGAGACGGTTGTGTGTTGGATATGCGAATGGGCGGTCTACTGATAGGCTGTGCGGTCTAGGTAGAAAATGCCCTAACGCTCACTGTTAGGGCATTTTCTACAACGTTTTCCTTTCTTATATTTTTTACAGCACTTTTTTAAAATACAGCATGAAAAGTCTCCGAAGGGATTCAGACCTTTTGAGGATTCGGTAATATCGACCTGATAAATAGGATATTCAAGCTCGTGCAGTATATTCATTCTGCAAAGTTAGTTGTTTAGAATTAATTTAAATTACAATTATTGTATTTTTTTTCTCAAATCGTCGGAAATTATATTTGTAGCTTGATGAATTAATATTGGATCATCTGTATTATTTATTAAGACATTATCACAAATATCTTTGTAGGGAAGTAGATATTGATCATAAGAAGGAACAACATGGTTTGTCCATTTATACATTACATCGTCATGATCGTACCCTCTTTCCAACAAATCTCTATTTAAACGTCGCTTTAAAGCCACGGATTCTTCGGCATCTATGAAAATCCGATAGTCCAATAGTGCATTAATTTCGGTATAATGAAAAATAAATAACCCTTCAACAATCAAAATGGGTGCTGGTTTTATTTCCAATACCTTAGGTTTGATATTCGGATTATTAAAAGTGTATTCCTCCTTAAGAATAGTCTTACCATCAAAAAGATCTTTTATATCACAGAAAAAAGCCTCTCGGTCAATGGATGTGGGGAGATCAAAATTGTATAAGCGGTTTTCTTCTCTGGTTTTAGTATTAGCTGGGATATAATAGTCATCTTGTGAAATCAAGGTGATCTCATTCGCTTCAAAATGATTCAAAAAGCTCTTTAAGAAAAAAGTTTTTCCAGATCCACTGCTACCAGCAATACCGATTACGTAAGGTTTGTTCATGAATTGTCTAAATGTTACTCTAGTGGGATGCCGTATGTAATTTCTATTTGAAATTTTCTGTCTAATGCGCCAATAAAAGAGGCTGCCGACTTGGATAATACAACAATGGCATCTTGGGTGTCTGCATTATCTGCAAATTTACCCACCACCTTTGCAAAGGTAACACTTCGTGTCATGGGATTCGTAATTTTTAATACGGTACCTACCGGCGCAGTCTTGTGTAGGGCAAGATTACTCTGGCCATCTGATTCCAAATTTTCCATCCACACCCCAATTCCTTTTTCTTTTTTCTCTCGGATACCGTATTTGTTTGGTTTGAAATCCGTGTCGTCAATGGGTTGATGTTGTTCTAGATGTTGTTCTATAATAATAGGAACTTCCACTGGTGTTTCGATCACGGGGTCAGGTAGGTCGCCATCAGGTATTTTTAACGTTTGTCCTTCACGTAGTGTATCCGAAGTAAGGCCATTTATTCTTTTAATATCATCGACATTCGTGCCAAATCTTCGTGCAATAGCATATAGTGTTTCACTTTTTCCCACTTTATATTCCGTTAAGATGTCTTGCGGGGTGACCAGTATCTGCTTTGGATCTTTATCATTTGCTTTTTTGTTGGATGGGGAGACCGTAACAACTGGTGAAGGGGGGAGGGGAGTAGCTTTACCACGCGGTATTTTCACCGTATCTCCTACACGAAGATTCTTTTTGTTGTTCGCGTTCATAATATCTTTTACTACGACGTTATATTGTCGACCTAATTGATAGTAGGTGTCCTTTGGGTTAAGTTTATGAATGACGTATCGCTGTCCACTAATGATTTCTGTACCAACGGAATCGGGAGATAAAGCGTGAATATATGGAAGCTCTTTTGCTTGGGTTTGTGAGGAACTAACCGCACTAAATAAGAGTAAAAAGGTTATTTTATGAAACGTTTTAACGGTTTTGTTTTTTTTCATTCAAATAAATTGTTTATTGAAGTACTGTTCTTTAGCGGCATCAATGATCGCTTTGCTAAGTTTTAAAATTTATGAATATTGCCGGTCTCTCGGAGGGCGGGCATGACCTTTTTTTTACTTTTCGCTCACTTCGCTTTTTCAAGTTATAGTTCATGTAATTCCCCATATCATGCAATTATACTAAATACGCTACAATTTCTTGTTTAGTATTTGATAAAAAGAAAATATATTCTTCGACTTCGAAGTAGGGCTGAGGGATTAATTTTGCTAGATTATTTAAAATAATTGTTGTATCTAAAATTTCCGTTCGGGATGAGAGGCATAGATGAAGATTATATGAATCATCTGTTTTGGTGTGATACGCCCAGATAAAATTATCCTTAAAGGGCTGTAACCAGATTGTATCTTCAACCAAAAGGTGTTGCATGAATTTTGGTAATTTTCCTGTATGTGGAAGTGGATAATGTATATGGTTTAACGGATAAACTGCCGGTGTAATCATGTGGTTCTGTATTTCACCAGTGGGTATATTGATGTAGAAATCTAAGCCGGATGGAATAGAGCGATGGGCAGCTTTAATGTAGCCGTCAAATACGTCTTGCAATATATATTCCATACCTGTATATATAATTTCTTTTGATGGAATATGAACGATTTTGATCCCTTCTTTAATAGGTGTATTACTTCCAAATTGTTTTAGGATAAGATGGTCCCCCTGAACAGCTTCTAAGGTCCATTCTTTCTCTTTTTCTTCAAACGAATCAAGAAGGTCTTGGCCAAAGAAATCAAATACAGAAAATGTCGGTAACGTATTATCAGGATTTCTATATTCTATGGCTATACATTTTTTAGCGCAATCTACTTCGATTTTCCATATTGGATAAGGAAAAGATTTTTCAAATGCTTTATTAATCGTATATTTAGTCATTATTGTAAATAAACTATGCTAGACAAATTTACGAAAACCTTTCTGTTGATTCTTTTTTTTAGTGTAAATGCTTCCTTTGCGCAGAAGATATACAAGACGGATCTAAAAGAAGATGTGGGCCCAAATTCCTGGCGTATTATTAAAAAATCATATGATCAGGCAAAGCAGGAAAAGGCGGATTATTTTTTAGTTGAAATGAATACGTTCGGTGGCGCGGTAAATTTTGCTGATTCTATCCGTACCTTATTGCTAAACGCAGATATGAAAACGATTGTGTTCGTAAATAATAATGCTGCTTCTGCGGGTACCCTGATATCGCTCGCTTGTGATTATATTTATATGCATACGGGGGCTTCTTTGGGTGCCGCTAGCGTAGTTAATCAGCAAGGGGAGATCATGCCAGAAAAATATCAATCCTATATGAGGGGGTTAATGCGGGCTACAGCCGAAGCTAAGGGGCGTGACGCCAAAATGGCTGAAGCTTTTGTCGATCCAAATGTATCTTTATTGCAATGGAAAGAGGATGGACAGGTTTTGACCTTTACAGCCTCTGAAGCAGTGAAAGCTAATCTCGCCAAAGCGCAGATAAAGGGTATTGACGAAATTTTCACGGACCTATCGATTTCCTTGCCTCAGGTGACCACCTACGAATTGACATTTGTAGATCGGATTATTGGTTTTTTAATTAACCCGATGATTAGTGGACTACTTATTATGGGAATAATGGGAGGGATTTATTTCGAATTGCAAACCCCCGGAATCGGTTTTGCACTGGTATTGGCTATCATTAGTGCTTCGCTGTTTTTTGCACCTTTATATTTACAAGGGTTAGCAGATCATTGGGAGATTGCGTTATTTGTGATAGGAGTGTTACTGCTGGTGTTAGAGGTATTTGTCATACCCGGTTTTGGAATAGCCGGAGTACTCGGTATTATATTTTTGTTGTGTGGATTGGCTTTTTCTATGTTGGCCAATGATTTCTTGGATTTTAAAATTTCTAAACCTGGATTATTAGTGAATTCGTTTTTGATTGTTGTAAGTGCTATGATATTTTCGGTCGCACTACTGGTTATTTTTGGTAAAAATATAATGCGGTCGTCTCTGTTTAAACGTTTGGTGTTGGCAGATGAACAAACTGCTGAATCGGGCTACACTTCGTCGGTACCTAAAGTAAATTTGATTAATAAGAATGGTATTGCCAAGACAGTATTACGGCCTTCGGGTAAAATTGAAATCGATGGCATTTGGTATGATGCTGTTGCATTAGACGGTTTTATTGAGGCAGGAGATCAGATTTACGTTGAGAAACATGAAAACTATAGTTTGTTTGTGCGGAAGCTAGAAGATAAACCCATAGTTTAACGAATAAGCGGCCTGATATTTTTCAGGCCGCTTATTCGTTTTTCTAGGATTCCAAATCCATTATTTCTTCAGCAAGATTTTCCCACTTTTTCTGAAGTTGGTCGTATTCCGCTTTGGCGGAATTATATTTTCGTGTGTTCTCCTGCAATTTTACAGCGTTGGAGTAGATTTCCTCTGTGGCTAACATTATTTCCAGATCTTTTACTTCTTGCCCCTTGGATGCAATTTGTGCTTCTAATGTCACGAGCTCTTTATTCTTTTTTTGTAACAGTTTTGTGTTATCCTCAGATGGAAGCGTTTTTTCTTTTTTTGGCTCTTCTTTAACTACTTTTTTCTCTGTTTTATTTGAGGGTTTAACCTCACGTTTAGCATTCCATTCTTCATATTCTTGATATGTGCCTGGATATTCTTTGATTTCTTTGTCTTCAATGTACCAAATTTTATTGGCTACATTATCCAAGAAATAGCGATCGTGGGAGACCACTATTAATGTGCCTTCGTATTGCTGTAATGCTTGGATTAAGATGTTTACAGACTGCATATCCAAGTGGTTGGTCGGTTCATCAAGTGCTAAAAAGTTAGCATCTGCTGTCAAAGCTTTCGCTAAGGCCACACGCGATTTTTCTCCTCCTGAAAGTACCTTTATCTTTTTGAAAGCATCATCACCTGAGAACAGAAAACAACCTAAGATCGAACGTAATTCCGTCTCCGTGTGTTTGGGAGCGAAGGCTTGTAATTCACTAATAATGGTGTTTTCTAGGTGAAGCGCTTCTAATTGATGCTGCGCAAAGAAGGTTTGAGATACATTATGGCCATGCTCTGATTTTCCTTCAAATTCCGAATCAGCGCCTGCAACTATGCGCAGTAGTGTGGATTTACCTTTACCATTGGCACCGATCAAAGCGATTTTATCGCCTTTTTCAATTATTCCTCCAGTATTTCTTAGAATTTCTAAATTGGGGTATGACTTAGAGATATTTTCTAGTGTAACCACATGTCGTCCTGAAGGCTTGGAAAATTTGAAACTGAAATTGACCGTTGGATTGTCGTCATCTACATCTTCTACACGCTCCATTTTATCTAACGCTTTGATACGCGACTGTGCCATTTTTGCTTTGGAAGCTTTTGCACGGAATCGCTCGATCAAGCGCTCTTCTTGTTTTATCTTAGCCTGCTGATTTTTAAATTGATTGGACTGAATTTCGCTCCGTAGCATTTTCTCTTCCAAATAGAAGCTGTAGTTTCCGGCGTAAAGAGTTAATTTTCCTTTACGAGACTCTACGGTTTTCTTAATGATACGATCTAAGAAATATCTATCGTGAGAAACTATGACAATTGCACCTTCAAAGGCTTGTAAGTAGTTTTCTAGCCATTTGATAGAAGGTAAATCCATGTGATTGGTAGGCTCATCCAACAAAAGGATATCGGGGGTTTGGAGTAGTATCCTGGCCAACATGACGCGCATACGCCAGCCTCCAGAAAAAGTAGCTAGAGGTCTTTTCTGCTCTTCCTCTGAAAAACCTAAACCTGCTAAAATTTCGTGCGCACGGAACTCGATGCTGTATCCATCAAGGGCCTCAAACTCCATTTGTTTATCACTTAGTTTGTTCAGGATATCATCTGAGTAGTCTGTTTCTAATTTTTTAAGAAGATTCTCTATTTCTGTATGTAATTGATTTTGGCGTTCAAATGCCTCCATCGCTACGTGTAGAATGCTTTTGTCAGAATGGTAAGACAATAAGTCTTGGTTTAGATACCCAATTTTTAAGTCTTTGGCCATAGATATAGTACCTGACGTAGGTGTATATTGACCGACTATCAATCTTAATAAGGTTGATTTACCAGTACCGTTTGCACCTATTAGCCCTACTTTGTCACCTGGTTTAATATGCCAGTTTGCCTCATCATATAATGCTCGAGACCCAATTTCAAATGTTAAGTTATTTATTGATATCATTTCGGATGCAAAAGTAATGAAATTTCTTCTTCTTTGGCTACCTTTGCACATATGTATAAATTAGTTAAACCTTTATTCTTCACGATGAATCCTGAAAAGGCGCATCATGCCGTTACTGGCGGATTAAAAGCATTTTCAAAAATTTGGGGTTCTAAAGCTTTATTGAAAGCGATATATGCGGTGGAGGACCCCAGGCTTGAGAGGGAGGTTTTTGGATTGAAGTTTAAAAATCCAGTTGGTCTAGCTGCGGGCTTTGACAAAAATGCGGAGTATATTGAAGATATGGCCAAGTTTGGTTTTGGATTTATTGAAATAGGTACGGTAACACCTAAACCTCAACCTGGAAATGATAGGCCCCGGATGTTTCGACTGACGACAGATGAAGCGTTGATCAACCGAATGGGATTTAATAATCAAGGTGCCGATGTAGCTGCCGGTCGGTTAAAATATTTGAAGAATCGGGAGGGCGTGATCATTGGAGGTAATATTGGCAAGAATAAGATTACACCTAACGAAGAAGCAATAAACGATTATATCTATTGTTTTCACGCCTTGTACGACTATGTAGATTATTTTGTAGTGAATGTAAGTTCACCGAATACGCCAGGGTTACGCGATTTACAAGAGAAAGAACCGCTGAAACATATTTTAAATACGTTACAAGGTTTAAATCATAAAAAAGATAAGGCAAAGCCGATTCTATTGAAAATCGCTCCCGATCTAACAGAAAACCAGCTTGACGATATTGTAGAGATCGTATTGGAAACGAAGATCGCCGGAGTAATTGCTACAAATACAACGATATCACGTGACGGATTGAAAAGTGATCCGATTTTGATAGCGGAAATGGGAGGAGTGAGTGGTAAACCGCTCACAAAACGTGCTACAGAGGTGATTCGTTACCTTTCTATAAAATCCAACAAGGCTTTTCCTATAGTTGGGGTCGGCGGAATCCATTCTGCGGAGGATGCTGTCGAAAAATTGAATGCCGGAGCTTCTTTGGTTCAATTATATACTGGATTTATTTACGAAGGTCCGGGATTGATCGGAGATATTTGCAAGAAATTAATAAAAGAATAATTACCATCACAGGCTCCAATTTGGAGCCTTTAGGAGTTGGGCAGTTGAAGAATTGACGTCTATTTTTCAGATTCTAATTGTTTTTTATAAATGTGTATATGTTTTTCAATATCTTCGGGTAATTCGGGATATTGGATGTCTTTATATTTTTTGAGCTCCTCCAAAACTGTTTTCACTACTAAATAGCGACTGATCTCTTTGTTGTCTGCAGGGATGATATACCATGGAGCATTCGATTTTGAAGTGTGCTGAATGGCTTCCTGATAGCTTTCCATATACTTGTCCCAGAGTTTACGTTCTTCTAGGTCGCCAGGTGAAAATTTCCAATTATGATCTTCTTTTTCTAATCTCCTTAGCAATCTTTTTCTCTGCTCTCCTTTACTGAGGTGTAAATAAAACTTGAAAATTATTGTCCCGTTTGCAGATATATGTTCTTCAAAATTATTGATTTGCTCATATCTTTTTCTCCAAAAATCTTTAGGTAAATCTTCTGTTGTTTTTATTTCAGGCAAATTTTCACGTAAAAGATATTCGGGATGTACGCGGGTCACTAGTACATTTTCATAATGCGTACGGTTGAATACACCAAATTTCCCTTTTTCGGGTAATGCGATAACATGTCGCCACAAGTAGTCGTGTTGCAACTCCTTACTGCTCGGTGTTTTGAAACTGCTCACAATTACTCCTCGTGCATTGAATTTTTCAAATACTTCCCGGATGAGAGAATCTTTCCCCGCCGTATCCATGCCTTGCAGACAGATTAATACACTATATCTGTCATGCGCATACATTACATCTTGTAGCTGTGCAAGTTCTTTCCGTAGGCGTTTTAGTTCTTTTTTTGCATCTTCAGGTGTAATAGAGTCACTGATATCTGTCGGATAGTTCTCCATTTTGAATTTGCTATCCGCTTTTAGTTGCCTTTTTAATCCGCTCATAATGTTATAACTTGTGTTACAAGATATTGTTTTTGTGTTAATTTTAAAAATTTGTTTCTATTGCTAGATATTGCTAAAATCAGTGATAATATTGGTTATTATTAATTTTGATGATATTGATGATTATCATTATATTTGATAATAATTTTAGATAGAAGATGAAAAGAATTTATGCTATAATAACAGGTGATCTCGTCAATTCGAGAAGTCATGATGTTAAAATCTGGTTGCCTATCCTGGAAAATTCACTTAAAGAATATTCTAACAATTTTGATATATTTAGGGGTGACAGTTTTCAGGCAGAAGTTGAATTAGCGAAAAGTTTCGAAATATTGTTTTATATTAAAGCTAAAATTAAGAGTATAAGCGAGCTTGATGTGAGGCTTGGATTAGGATTTGGGGGTATTGAAAATTTAGATAAACATATTAAAAATTCTACTGGGGAAGCGTTTATAAATTCAGGAGAGGCATTTGATGAGTTGAAAAAAGAGCTGATGCGTATGCAATCTCCTTGGCCAAAGTGGGATATTCCAATCAATCTGATGTTACAACTATCAGCGGAATTGGCTAATAAATGGACTGAAAATATGGCTGAAAGCGTAGCAGCAACTTTAGAAAATCCCTTGGCAAATCAACAGGAATTAGCTGCTATATTGCATCGAAAATATCAAAGTCAAGTTAGCACAGAATTAAATAAAGCCAGCTTTATGAAAATCAAGAAAGTAATAGAATATTGTACTCATGAATTATTAAAGCAATGTTAGCCGTATTTTTAAAACTACTACTTTGCCACATATTAGGAGACTTTGTTTTGCAACCGAAGTCGTGGGTGGCTAAACGTAAAGACAGGATAGTGTATTTGTTTTTACATGTGGTTACACATATGGTTCTACTCATGGTGTTCTTTAGTAGTGATTTCGCAAGATGGTGGCCAAATATATTGCTTATTACTTTCGGGCATTTAGCGATAGATAGTTTAAAAATCTGGTGGGAGCGAATGTGGCCCTATAAGCCCGTGCTTTTATTTATTGTTGATCAAATTTTGCATATCGCATTATTAGTGGTGGTCATTATACATATGTACGGCGTTCCCGATCAATGGACGGAACTATTTTTCACAAGCAAATCACTTCTTTATCTTATCGCTTTTCTTCTAGTGACAGCAGTAAGCCCAATTTTTCTGCGTGTATTTTTTAGTAAATGGAATCAGGAAAGCGATTTCTATACTAAGCGAAAAGACACTTTAATGGATGCAGGAATGTTGATAGGTATCATGGAAAGATTAATTATTGTGTTATTTATTCAGGTTAATTTTCTTTCGGGAATTGGTTTTTTGCTGGCAGCAAAATCTGTCTTTCGTTTTGGCGACTTGACCAATGCAAAGGATACTAAATTTACAGAGTATATATTAGTGGGTACACTGGCGAGCTTTGTGATCGCGATAGCTATCGGTTATGGCTTAAGATTTAGTTTACAGTTTGTTTAAATTTTATCAATGAATTGTTTTGTTTTAAATGCTATTTTTATGTGGTGTAATTGTATTTAAAATGTAACTACCATGATTTTGTAAATCAATACAATTCCTTAATGGAAAAATAACAGTCGAACGCCAGTGTTTAACGATATTGGCTTATTTTTTGTAAATGTAGTTAAACCAACTAAATGTAAATTGTATGAAATCTCGATGGTTAAATATGAAAAGAATTACTATTTGTGCCGCCACGATATTAATATCTACATATGTGCAGGCTCAGAGTCTGAATTTAAATCATGTTAGAAGAGACTTTAATAAGGGCGTGAAAAATGAAGATTTGTGCGAAAAGTATTACAAAACATTAGAGAAAGAGGCCGACACCCCGATCGAAAAAGGATATGAAGCTGCGTTTCATATGTTTATGGCCAAGCACACTTCTAACCCACTCAAAAAGATGAGCTATTTTAATGGCGGTAAAAAGTTGTTAGAGAAGCAGATCACTAATAACCCAAATAATGTTGAGCTCCGCTTCATTCGATTATGCATTCAATACTATGTTCCGAGTTATTTGGGGTACAGTTCCAAAGTGGAAGAAGATAAGACTTTTGTTATGAACAATCTATATAAAATGCCGGATGAGGATACAAAAGATATTATATATAACTACCTGAAAGGGGCGAAGATGTACAATGAGGACGAGTTGGCCCTTTTAGGAAGGTAGATTTTAATCTAATTTTTCTTTCTCTCCTTCTCATTGAAATCCGCCACTTCTACAATTCGTGGTATACTACTTTTGGGTGCCATATGTTTAAGACGTTTAAGTTTCTTGCGGTGTTTGAGCGCTCTTAATGTCCTATTATCCTTATAAAGATTCCAATTCATTAGCAACACTGAAAATAATACAACTACCAGTCCTGCAACCTGTAAAGAGGTCACATCGTGGTTTGTGAAGAAGTGAACTAATATTAAGGCTACAATTGGATTTACATAAGCATATGTACTCACTTCGGTAGCCGGTCTCACTTGCAATAGCCATATATATGAGCTAAACGCTAATATCGATCCCATTAACGCAAGATAAGCTATATATCCCCAACTTTCCATTGAAACGTTACGTGCATCAAACAAAGCGTATTCGCCATTGAGAAGAGCAACTATCGTAAAAGCACAGCCCGCTGTTACCATTTGCCAGGCCGTTTTTACCATTACATTGAGGGAAGGTTGTTTCTTTTTAACAGAGGATTTGCTTCTTTGATTGTATTTTGAGACCAACGATCCAATTGTCCATGCAATAGTGCCACAAATAAGAACAGCCATGGCAATTAAATTTTGAGATTTTTCTGCCTGATCGCTCTGGGTGAATATCTGTTCTGCGAATAGCATTATAACCCCCCCAAAGCCAATTAACAAGCCAAAGACGATCGGTAGGCTAGAAAAATTTTCTTTCCACTTTGGTTTGTCAAAAATAATAAACCAAATCGCGGTAGCGGCCGACAGTATAGCGACGATGCCAGACGAAATATATTGTTCGGCCCATATGATAGCAGCCATATCTACAAATAGCAATAAAAAGCCTACGAAAGCCGCCTGTTTTATATCCGCCCGATTGAAGATCCTATATCCTTTTAATCCGCAATACCCCATTAACAATGTGCCGGCGATAATAAAGCGTATAGAGCCTAATACGAAGGGGGAGAAAGAATGTAGTGCCTTTTCTATAAAAAAGAACGTAGAACCCCAAACAATGTAGACGACTAAATAGGCAAAAACAATATTACCAGTAGATGGACTTTTCTCCTCCATTTTATTCTTTAGTTGGAATGACTAATTTTTGTTCCTCTTTGATTGTTTCTAATACAATGGTCGTACGAGTAGATAATATACCTTCAATCTTACCTAGTGTATTGCGCATAATATCCACTAAACCAGAAGAGTCATTGGTTCTAACTTTTATTAAATAACCATCATCTCCGGCAATATCATGTACTTCCTGTACTTCAGGTATTTCGGCGAGAAGATAGGCCACGCCCTGCTCTCCAATAATATCGGATGTTTTAATAAAAATAAAAGACAGCAGATTTTGCTCTAATGCGAGTGGGTTTATCTTGGCATTATATTGCAGGATAATTTCTTTTTGCTCTAATTTTTTTACACGCTCAAGGATAGCAGATGGAGCCATGCCTAATTCTCTTGCTATATCTGCATTATTTGTCCGCGCATTATTCTGCATAATACGTAAAATTTGATAATCAATGTGATCCAGATTGTATTCTAATTTCGCCATAATTCTGCAAAATTAGTAAATTTTAGAATAATATTCAATATTTAATATCCAATAATGGA
The DNA here is from genome assembly GCF_005049105.1 of Sphingobacterium alkalisoli. Lineage (GTDB taxonomy): Bacteria > Bacteroidota > Bacteroidia > Sphingobacteriales > Sphingobacteriaceae > Sphingobacterium > Sphingobacterium alkalisoli. The sequence continues at coordinate 128,029 of NZ_SUKA01000007.1, read as the reverse complement.
TATTATTCTTTTGGTTAACTATGCGCGGAGAGTTGTCGTTTTAATAAAAGAGTACGTGATAGGAAAAAGATATCAAGGAAGTATGTGCGTTTTCTTGCATTTTTACAATAAAATTCGACTTAAATAGCGTATTTATTCTTACTAAGATACATGAAAAATAACTTACTTTAACTAGATTTGTTTATTAAAACCATTAGACGTGTCAATACAATTATCTTTAGAGAATTTAGCTAAAACCTTATCAGGAGATTTATTTTTTGATCCCGCCAATCCGAAACATCAAATGACACGCTTAGCGTATGCGACAGATGCTTCTGTATATCAGGAATTACCGCTGGCAGTTTCTATTCCACATCATAAAGTAGATTTACAGACGCTGATCCAATTTGCCGACATAAATCAGCTCACGTTAATACCGCGTACAGCCGGAACCTCCTTGGCGGGCCAAGTGGTTGGCTCGGGTATCGTGGTGGACGTTTCTAAATTCTTTAATAAAATACTGGAGATCAATGTGAAAGAAAAATGGGTAAGAGTCGAGCCAGGTGTTATACGGGATGATTTAAATGCCTTTTTGAAAACTTACGGATTGATGTTTGGTCCCGAAACGTCGACTGCAAGTCGCGCAATGATAGGGGGTATGATAGGAAATAATTCCTCAGGTTTACACTCGATCGTATGGGGGGATACTCGTCAAAACTTGGTTTCGGCAAAAGTACTTCTTAACGATGGTAGTGAAGTTGTTTTTGAAGAACTGAACGAGCTAAATTACTTTAATAAATTAAAGTTAAAAACAAGAGAAGGAGATCTCTATCGTAAATTGAACGATATATTAACGGATAAAGAAAATATAGAGGTAATAAATTCAGGTTACCCTAAAAAGACCTTAACACGTCGCAATACCGGATATGCTTTGGATTTTTTGGTCGATACATCTAAACCTTTTAATCTGTGTCATCTATTAGCCGGATCCGAAGGGACGATAGGTATTGTCACGGAAGCAAAATTAGATTTAAGACCCTTACCACCAAGTGAAATAGGGCTTCTCTGTGTGCATTTTTCGGATATGGTCGAATGTATGCACGGGAATGTAATAGCGCTACAGCACCGACCAGAGGCTTCTGAACTGGTCGATAAGTATATATTGGATTTTACGGTGGGGCATCCAACATACCAATATAATCGTTTTTTTATTAACGGAGATCCGCAGGCTTTGCTGATTGTCGAGTTTAGAGGAGACACCCTTAGCGAAATAGATCAGAAGGCAAATATGCTTAGAGATGATCTGGTACAGCGAGGACTAGGTTATGCCTATCCATGGGTTACTGGTGTACGAGATACAAATTTGGTTTGGGATGTAAGAAAGGCAGGATTAGGTTTAATTCGTAATCTTCCTGGTGACCATCAACCGGTCAACCTAATAGAAGATTGTGCAGTGTCGCCTGAAGATCTGCCTAATTACGTGGCTGATGTAAAACGTCTTTTGGAAGGAGAAGGTGTACATGCTTCTTATTATGCCCATGCAGGAGCAGGAGAGTTGCATATTGAACCCTTCATCAATTTAAAGACATCTGACGGAAAGAAGAAATTTCGTGCCATTTTAGAACAGACTACGGATCTAGTGCTAAAATATAACGGGTCATTAAGTGGCGAACACGGAGATGGCCGTCTTAGAGGTGAATTTATCAGTAAGGTTCTTGGCGATAAGGTTTATGATTTACTAAAAGATGTAAAAGATATTTTTGACCCAAAAGGAGTTTTCAACGCAAATAAAATCGTGGATACTCCTCCTATGGACACTTCATTGCGGTATGATACGGTAACAGATCAAAGTGCTATAAAAACATATTTTGACTTTACCAAAGATGAAAGTATTCTGCGTTTGGCAGAAAAATGTTCTGGTTCTGGAGATTGTCGTAAATCTGAAATTTCGGGGGGAACGATGTGCCCATCCTTTATGGCGACACGCGATGAAAAAGATACCACCCGTGCTCGAGCGAATATGCTACGTCAGTTTTTGACCAATTCAACAAAGACCAATCGATTTGATCACAAGGAGATAAAAGAGGTAATGGATTTATGTTTGAGTTGTAAAGGATGTAAAACGGAATGCCCATCTAGCGTGGATGTGGCGAAAATGAAGGCTGAGTTTCTGCAACATTACTACGATGCAAATGGCGCACCCATTCGATCCAAGTTGATTGCCAACTTTACAAAAAGCCAGCAGTTAGGTTCATATGTAGCACCTTTATATAACTTTTTTTCACAAAATGACTTCTTTTCAGGTATTGTTAAGCAAATTATTGGATTTGCACCCCAGCGGTCATTACCTAAAGTTCATTTCACGACCCTAAAAGATTGGGTAAAAAAGCAAGAACCTGTTCTAAAGAAGCGTCAGGTATATTTGTTCTGTGATGAATTCACAAATTACAACGATACGGAAATAGGTAAAATCGCGTACAAACTGTTGACGGCATTAGGATATCAGGTGCTTATACCTCCACATAAAGAAAGCGGAAGAACCTATCTTTCGAAAGGTTTTGTTAAAGAAGCTAAGAAACTAGCTCAAAAGAACGTGGAATTGTTGAAAGACCTTGTTACGGATGATATACCCCTGTTGGGTATCGAGCCTTCGGCAATACTCACGTTCCGCGATGAATATTTAACACTGGTAGATCGAAACCTACAACAGGCTGCAGAATCCCTTGCTAGAAATGCACTGATGATTGATGAGTTTTTGGTGTCAGAAGTGGAAAAAGGATTTATTCATAGAGAACAGTTTACCGCTACGTCTCGTACGATAAAACTTCACGGACACTGTTATCAGAAAGCTTTCCATTTGGTAGGCTATACAGAAAAACTTCTTTCCTTGCCCATCAATTATAAAGTAGAAATTATCCCCTCAGGCTGTTGTGGAATGGCAGGTTCATTCGGCTATGAAAAGGAACATTATGAAGTATCGATGAAAGTAGCTGAATTGGTGTTATTACCCGCTTTGCGAGAATCTGCAGACGACGTATTAATCGCTGCTACAGGAACATCTTGTCGGCATCAGATCAAAGATGGGTTAAGGAAGCCATCCTATCATCCGGTTGAAATATTATACAATGCTTTGTTAAAATAAAAACAATCCTTACATTTAACTGTTTTACGATAAAATGAAATAATTATGAAAGCGATATATTCGATTGTCGGAATAAGTGCAGTAGCACTATTGCTAACGGGTTGTAATAATAGCTCAACCAGTTCATCTAAAGGCGAGGGTGAAAAGTCTGAACGGACATTGGAAGCATTTACAAATGACGTTGATGCGGCTAAACAACAGTTTTTCTTAAGATTAGTGGATGAGCAACAAACAGATTCTTCTGTAATCTATAATGCTAAGTCAGTTTTTAACGACGATACAGTAGGATTAAAGGTTGAAATTTTAAAGAATATTGAAGCAGGTATCACTTCAGATGGTAAGATCGATGAAAGTAAGGGGTTTGTCAAGGGGTCCATTAAATTGTCCTCAATGGGAATTTACTCTGATAATTTGCTGAAATCGTTAGGTGCCATTTTCAAGTTGCCTACTACAGGGAAAATGACTAGCGAAACTATCGATCCGTTAGTATTTTCTTCGAATAAGGTCTCAGTAGATCTAGCAAAACAAAGTACATATAGTTTTAAGTTATTTATAGATAATTCAATTGGCACAGAAGCTGAGTTATTTGCCGTGGTCGATACATACCGCAAGTCGTTTGAGATGTCGGAAAAAGATTCTACATTTAGAGCACACATCATTTCAGCATTTGAAGGGCAGTAGGTCAAACTCTGATAAATTCTATAAAAAGGTTAGTACTTTTTGTACTAGCCTTTATTTTGTCATATTCGGGAATGATGAAATTTAATATAAAATTTTCTTTGCTTTTCTTTTGCTTTTCTGTATGCTACAGTGTTCTAGCTCAAGAGATTAACTATGAAAGAAAGGCGCTGGGTAAAATAACCCACCCGAAACTAGGAGAGATTTCAGGCATAATTCCTTCTGTCAAATATCCGCATTGTTTTTGGGTACATAATGATAGTGGCGACGATGCTGTTATTTATTTAATAGATACATTAAGCAACTTAATGTGTCAATTTAAGCTTGAAAACATTGAAGCCGTAGACATGGAAGATATTGCCTGGTTGACGATAGAGAATAAACCATATCTATTGCTGGCTGATATTGGAAATAATAGACGGGATCGAGAGATTTTGTCTTTTTATTTATTCGAAGAACCAGATTTTTCAGGAAGCCAAACCGTTTCTACCATCGCAAAATCTTCTATTAAAGAAATAGAAATTAGGTATTCAGACAAGAGAAGAGATGCGGAAGCCATATTTGTCGATCCCTTAGATAATCGGGTCTATATCATTTCCAAGCGTGATTTGCGGGTGAATGTGTTTGATTTTAAAATTCCCGCATTAACAGACCATATTTTGACGCTCGAGACGAGGTTAACGCTGCCCTATACATTTGTTACTGCCGCCGATATCTCTCGTGATGGTCGGTATATATTAATAAAAACATTAACACATGTCTATCAGTGGAGTAGAAATTCGGGTGTTAGCATTTTAGAAACACTGCGGACTTCGCCACAGGTTATTCCTTATCAAGCAGAACCCCAAGGCGAAGCGATTTCATTTGATGTGAATAATTGTGATTTTTATACGATAAGTGAGCGTCCTTTTGGATTGGATTCTTACCTTTACAAGTACAAAAAAAAATGAAAACAAAACAGAGCTTTCCCGCCTCTCTACGGGCAGACGAGTTCATAAAGTAATGATATACGGATGAAAAATGTTTATTTAATACTTTTGTTTGCTTTTGGTCTTTGTACCAATGTATTTTCGGCTCAGGTGGATACAGTACAAGTGTATTCAGTCGCCATGCGTAAAAATATTAAAACTGTAATCATTCGGCCGGAGGGAAATAAAGAGCCGGCCCCAACACTCTATCTGTTGCACGGATACTCAGGAAACTATTCCAACTGGGTGAACAGTGCTCCTTACATCAAAAATCTAGCAGACTTTTATGGATATAATATCGTATGTCCAGATGGAGGTTTCAACAGTTGGTACTGGGATATAAAGGGTGATAAGAATTATCAATACGAAACGTTTATAAGCAAAGAGCTTATTGAGTTTATGGAGAAGAATTACGCGGTGTGTTCTGGTCGGGATGCACGTGCAATTACTGGATTGAGTATGGGAGGCCACGGCGCCTTGTATTTAGCAATTCGCCATCAAGATATTTTTGGCGCAGCAGGAAGTACAGCAGGAGGTCTTGATATCAGACCATTTCCCCACAATTGGGATATGGAAGATCGACTTGGTGCTTATTCGGACAATAAAGAAGCCTGGGATAAACATACTGTCATGGAGTTGATCCATCTTATTAAACCTGGAAATTTGAAACTTGTAATCGACTGTGGGACAGGTGATTTTTTTTACGATGTTAACGTTAAGTTTCATGAACAACTTACTTATATGAATATCCCGCACACTTTTGTATCTATGCCAGGCAAGCACAATTTTGATTATTGGGCAAAGTCCATTCAATTACAGATGGCATTTTTCGATGATTTTTTTCGCAATTAGTCTGTTACTTATTAATACGTTAGCTCAATTTTGATATTCATGCGATATTTTCTTTTAGTATTTACTGCTTTATTCCTTTCGATTTCAGCAATAGCCCAAGAAAAAATTACCATCAGTGGTTATGTAAAAGATGCTGCATCAGGTGAAGTATTGATAGGTGCTGTCGTTCAGATAAAAGGAACACAAAGCGTAACAAGCACCAATAACTATGGTTATTATGCGCTACAGGTGGCAGAGCCTAGTGTAGAATTGTTTGTTTCTTTTGTTGGATATCAGGTTCTAGAACAGTCTGTTAATGTAACCGAGAATAAACGCTATAATTTTGAGCTTGTTTCCTTAGAAAATCAATTGGAAGAAGTTGTAGTTTCGATGAAGAAACAAAATGATAATGTTACCAATGCACAAATGGGGGCTTTTAATTTTACGATGGAAGAAGTCAAGAACATTCCAGTTGTATTTGGCGAAAGAGATATTCTAAAAACAATTCAATTGCTGCCCGGAATCGGAAAAGGGGGGGAAGGTTCTTCCAATTTCTATGTCAGAGGCGGTGGGTCTGATCAAAATTTAATACTATTGGACGAAGCTACTGTATACAATGCGGCACACTTATTAGGCTTCTTCTCTACCTTCAATTCGGATGCGATCAAAGACGTAGAATTATATAAAGGAGGGGTTCCGGCACAATATGGCGGACGTGTATCTTCCGTAATGGATATCAATATGGTAGACGGTAATAATAAAAAATTTGCGGCTGAAGGAGGATTAGGACTTATCGCTTCACGTTTAAAGTTAGAGGGGCCGATCGTCAAAGACAAGGGGTCATTTATGATCAGCGGAAGACGTACGTATGCCGATCTATTTTTGAAGCTATCTAATGATGAAACAGTCAATCAAAGTAAGCTCTACTTTTACGATCTCAATGCAAAAGTTAATTATCGATTTAACGATAAGAATACGCTATACGCTTCCGGATATTTTGGTAAGGATGATCTGGGGTACGGCAAGTTATTTAGCTTTGATTGGGGAAATGCTACGGCCACTGTACGCTGGAATCATATTTTCAATGAAAAGCTATTTAGTAATACGTCTTTGATTTATAGTGATTTTACGTACAATGTAAACGTGTCTAACAATGATCGAGATTTTACAATTGCCTCAAAGATTGAGAATTTTAATCTAAAAGAAGATCTATCGTATTATGCCAACAATAATAATACACTACGCTTTGGAATAAACCTGCTGCGTCAGAAAATTTCACCCGCCAGCTTAAATGCTGGAGAAGAGTCGTCGGTCAATTCGATTGATATCGAAAGCAGAAGTGGAATAGAAGCTGCGGCTTATATTTCGCACGAATGGAAACCTTCAAGTTGGCTTTCCATGATATATGGTTTGCGTGCGACCGATTTTATGGTGCAGGGGCCAGGTACATTTTATGAATATGATGAAGATGGTGATCCCATCGGCGAACAATCATTTGATGGAGGTGTTATAAAGCATTATTTTAATCTTGAGCCTCGTTTGTCGTTATCTGTTATTCTGAATTCGGAACATAGTGTTAAAATATCTTATAATAGAATTGCTCAGAACCTACATCAGTTAACGAATACAACCTCCTCGTTGCCAACTGATCAATATGTTGTAAGTAGCCTGAATATAAAGCCACAATTTGCAGACCAAGCCGCTATTGGCTACTTTCGTAATTTTGGGAACAACGCATATGAATTCTCTGTGGAAGGATATTATAAATTTATGGATAACCAGATTGATTTTCGAAACGGAGCAGATCTCCAAGCTAACAAATATCTAGAAGGCGAGTTATTGTATGGAATCGGTCGATCTTATGGTTTGGAGTGGTATTTACGCAAATCGAAGGGTAAATTAAATGGTTGGATAAGTTATACCTTGGCAAAAAGTGAGCGGCAATTCGAGCAGATCAATGACGGAGATTGGTTTAATGCAAGACAAGATCGTACACATGATATTTCTGTGGTGGGAATGTATGAATTGTCTAAGAAATGGTCGTTAGGCGCTACATTTTTATATTATACGGGAAATGCAATTACTTTTCCCAGTGGTAAATATCAAGTCGATGGACGTACCTTGTTTTATTATACCGAACGAAATGGATACCGCATGCCAGATTACCATCGATTAGACCTATCTGCTACGTACGAACCAAAAAAAGAAAATAAACGTTTCCATTCAAGCTGGTCTTTTGGACTCTATAATGCTTACAATCGCAGAAACGCCTACATTATTGATTTTAGAGAAAATGAGGATAACGCGAATGTTACCGAGGCTTACAAAGTGGCCCTTTTTGGCATTATTCCTTCGGTTACGTGGAATTTTAAATTTTAAGAAAATGACAAGATCTATTTATCTATTGATAAGCGTGTTTGTTGCCTTCGTAAGTGTCTCGTGTGAAGAAATCATCGAAGTAAATCTGAATGAAGGTGATCCAAAATATGTAATTGAAGCTGATTTGACTACCCTGTCTTCTGATCAATTTATTCGTGTTACACAAACAGTCCCGTTTAGTGCAGATATTCCAAGCAAGTCAATTGAACATGCGCTAGTTTCCGTTTCAGATTCGAGAGGTCAGGTATTTAATTTTACTTACCAGGGAGAAGGATATTATTCGTTCAAAAATCTCAAGCTACAGGAGAATGTTGTATATGATCTATCAGTTCGTATCGACAATGAATTGTTTGAAGCTACGTCTAGATTAGAGGATTTCGTAGCAGTTGATTCATTGGGTGTGATTGAGGAACGTATTTTTAATGAACCCTATTATTTCGTGCTATTGAAGTTCAACGATCCGATAGATATCCCCAATTATTATCGATACTCGACCTCCGTAAACGGTAGTACTTTTAAATTTTCTTCGGTATTTAATGATAAATTTAACGATGGATTATTTGTTTCACACGAAATAACCAATAGCGACAATTCGCTAGCAATCGGAGATTCGGTGATCGTAAGAAGACAATGTATAAGCAAAGATGTCTACGATTATTGGAATGAGGTTCAGTTTGCCAATCCCGGCAATGCGGCCCCCTCAAATCCGAAATCGAATATTTCCAATGGTGCCTTTGGTTATTTTAGTGTTACGGCGGCTAAGGAATACGGAGTGCGTATTGAAATGTTATAAAGTCTCAAAAGAAAATCCTCGTTTTAAGAAATGTTCAATTGCTTTAGGGAGCGCATATTGCACACGTGGAATTGCTTTAATATTGTCGTGAAAGACAATTATAGAACCATTTTTTGTGTGTTTCAATACGTTCTGCAAACAGTTTTGGGGAGAAAGGTTTAAATCAAAATCGCCACTGAGCACATCCCAATAAATCAGTTCAAATTGATCACTAAGTAAGGATAGCTGAGATTTTTTAGCTCTCGCATAAGGCGGTCGAAATAAGTGAGATTTGGTCAAACGTTGACATTTCATAATATTCTCAATATATATATCATCGTTATGATCCCAACCTCTCAGATGATTATACGTATGGTTGCCGACCTGATGCCCATTTTTGATTATTCTATCGAAGATTTCAGGGTGCTTTTCGATATTTTCGCCTACACAGAAAAAGGAAGCCTTAATGTTAAAATCGTCTAGAACATCTAATATCCAAGGGGTAATTTCAGGTACAGGGCCGTCATCAAATGTCAAGTATAATTTTTTATCGTGTCTGGATTTATTCCATATTACGTTGGGATAGTACCATCTTAGGAAAATAGGGGCATTGACAAAATACATGTTGTAATATTAGAAATATATTTGCAAATTTAAGTAAAGATCTGAAATTTAGCTCTCGGAGATATTCTAGCTCGTGATATAAAAACTATATATGAAAGGATTTTTTCAATATTTTAATTTAACCCAAGCCGAACAGCGTGGTTTTTTTGTTCTCGTCGTACTAATTATTTTTGTATTACTCTTTCCTGTAATGTACAGTTTTACGCGAGAGAGCGATACGCCTGAATCTTCAATTGTATACTTCGCCGACGAAAAAAAAGAAAAGCAGGAAGCGAAATATGCACCCGTTGAGGAATCTCGCGATGTGCTATCATCTGTACCTACTTCTGAGAAGCACATCAGGTATTTTGACTTCGACCCTAATGCACTTTCAGTAGAGGATTGGGAAAGGTTAGGTTTTTCTAAGAAACAAATTACCGTTATCAAAAATTATGAGTCCAAAGGAGGAAAGTTTTACACAAAAGAGGATGTAAAAAAAATATACTCGATATCAGCGCAAGATTATAAGCGAATCGAACCTTATATCAAGATTTCGGAAAAGGAGAGCCATAGATTTGGGCATGTTGCTTCAGATAGTAAAAAGTCCAGCAGATCAAATCCTGTAATTCCTTTAATGATTGAAATAAACAGGGCGGATACCAGCGAATTTAAAAGATTGAAAGGAATAGGCCCTGTTTTATCCGCTCGCATCATAAAATATAGAAATGCCCTAGGTGGCTTTAATAAAACCGAACAAGTTACCGAAGTGTATGGTGTCACCCCCGAATATTATGAGCAGATAAAGGACAAATTATTCTTAGACGCTGCAATAATTCGAAAACTAAATATCAATCAACTAACCAAACAGGAATTGAGCAAGCATCCTTATATTTCCCGCAAGCAAGCAGAGTTGATCGTTAACTACCGAGAACAACATGGATATTATAAAGAGATGGATAATTTAAGGGAGATACCTGTGTTAAATGAGGATTTTTTCCGTAAAATTGCGCCGTATTTACAATTCTAAAACATCGTATGCTAGAAGAACAGCTTAAAAAAGTGATCCGTGATATTCCGGATTTCCCCCAACCCGGTATAGTTTTCAAAGATATTACACCAATTTTAAAAGATCAAATGTTATGCAAAGAAATCGTACGTGAATTTGAAAGACACTTAGAAGGTGTTAAACTAGATGCGATAGCGGGTATCGAAAGCAGAGGTTTTTTATTTGGTATGATGCTGGCTAACCAGTTGGATGTTCCGTTTGTGCCCATACGTAAACAAGGTAAACTACCTTTTAAAACAATCTCAGAGTCGTACAAACTAGAGTATGGTCAGGCTACGATAGAAATTCATGAAGATGCATTTGAAGCAGGAAAAAATATTTTGATTCACGATGACCTGTTAGCTACTGGTGGTACTGTTGTTGCCGCATCCAAACTTATTGAGAAATTAGGTGGAAACATTGTAGGGTATTCGTTTGTTATCAGTTTGGACTTCTTACAAAGTCACGGTCGTCTGACACGTTTTAGCGACAACATCGTATCCCTGGTTCATTATTCTTGATAGATCAGATTTAAATATTATTTTTACAGCAAATAAAAACATAAAACAAATATATGGAATGGTTATCGGATCCAAATGTATGGATTTCTTTTTTGACACTTACGGTTCTTGAAGTCGTATTAGGCATTGACAATATCGTATTTATATCGATTCAAAGTGCTAAATTACCCTTAGAGCAACAAAAGAAAGCACGTCAGCTAGGTTTAATGTTGGCCCTAGTGATGCGGGTTGGGCTGTTGTTCTCTATTAAGTGGGTAATGGGCCTAACTACTCCATTGGTAAATTTCGCAGAACTTTTTAATATCACTAACGAGAAGATTGTTCCCTATTTAGTGTTATCGGGTAGAGATTTGATTTTATTTATCGGAGGTCTATTTTTAATCTATAAGTCCACGACGGAAATTCATCACAAGGTAGAAGGCCATATACAAGTAGCGAATAGCAAAAGCAAGCCGGTCACATTCACCAGTGTAATCCTTCAGATTTTGATTCTCGATCTTGTATTTTCGTTAGACTCTGTTATCACCGCGGTGGGTATGGTTGATCAAATAGGGGTTATGATAGCTGCTGTTATTGTCGCTGTAGTAATTATGTTGCTGTCTGCAGAATCAATCAGTAGATTTGTTAATGATTATCCTTCAGTGAAAATGTTGGCGTTGGCTTTCTTACTACTAATAGGGGTGTCATTAACAGCAGAAGCATTTGATCAGCATATTCCTAAAGGATACATTTACTTTGCGATGGCATTTTCCGTATTGGTCGAATACCTAAATATACGATCAGAGAAGAAAGCTTTAAAGCAGCTTGAAGAACAAAACAAATCCAAATAATAGGTCATAAAAAGGGGGATTTTAATTAAAATTCCCCTTTTATCTTGTAATAATTTTCTCCTACGACTTTTACCGCCTGATTTTTTTCCACGGTATAACTATCGTTTTTTCGGTATTCTAAAAGCTCCGTCGTACTATAAAGTGAGTTTTTTACTTTTCTTTCTATAACGATATCATTTGCTTTTCCATTTTTGTACTGTATTTGAATGCATGAAAGGTCAAGGTCGGGGTTAGTAATCGTATAGGTTACTAAATTGTCTACGCTGTCAATGTCTACATATCCAGAATAAGCAGGTTTATTGATATCTATTGCGACGAAACTAGCAAGCTCGGTGTCCCAGTTTTTAATTTTGATTTCTTGAACTTCCGAAATACTGTCCTTTCTAACTGTTTTGGTAATGGTTGGATTTGTTTCCTTTAAACTTTTAATTTCGGACTGAAAAAACGAAGGGAGATCAAATAACTCAGCTCGCTTCTTTTGAGCAGGATCCGTGGATATGCATGAAAATAAAGTTACGTTACAAATTAGAATTGCTATAGCTTTTAAAATATGCTGCGAGTTTCGTTTATACCAATACATTGCCATTCATTTCAAGAGGGATCTGTAGGTTTAATAACCGTAAAACCGTGGGAGCTATATCTCCCAATTTACCATCTGCAATAGCGTGGTAGTCTTTATCAATTAAGATACAGGGTACCAAGTTCGTTGTATGCGCCGTATTAACCGATCCATCGTTATTGATCATAAATTCTGAATTACCATGATCGGCTAGTATGATAAAAGAATATCCGTTTGCTAATCCGGTGTCGACTACCTTTTGAGTACATTTATCAACAGTCTCTACTGCTTTAATTACCGCATCAAACACACCGGTATGTCCTACCATATCTGGGTTTGCAAAATTAAGACAAATAAAATCGGGTTTATTGGTCTCCATATCATTGCAGATTGCCTCTGCAATACCATATGCGCTCATTTCTGGTTGCAAATCGTATGTTGCTACCTTTGGAGAAGGAATTAATAAACGACGTTCGCCCTCGAATTCATCTTCACGTCCTCCTGAGAAAAAGAAAGTCACGTGAGGGTATTTTTCGGTTTCAGCAATGCGGACCTGCGTTTTACCCTGAGAGGTAAGTGCCTCTCCTAAAGTATTTGTTAGATTATCTTTTTGAAATACCACGTTCACGTTTTTAAACGTGTCGTCATAAGATGTCATGGTTACATAATATAAGTTCAATGGTACCATGTCATACGTTGGAAATGCTTCCTGCGTTAATGCTATAGTAATTTCACGACCTCTATCCGTTCTAAAATTATAACAGATAACAACGTCTCCATTTTCAATGGTAGCTCGCGGGGTACCATTAGAATCTACCATAACGATGGGTTGGATAAACTCATCGGTAATGTTTGCATTATACGAATCTTGAATTGAGGCAAGCAAATCGGTTGAAGGTCTTCCAATTCCTTTTGTCAATAAATCATAAGCCTGTTTTACCCGTTCCCATCGGTTGTCGCGATCCATGGCATAATACCGACCAATTACCGAAGCCATCGTTCCGGTAGAGTGGGTCAAGTGATCCTGAAGGCTCCTTACATAATCAATACCGCCATTTGGATCCGTATCTCGGCCATCCAGAAAAGAATGGATGAATACTTCATTATTTGTTAAGCCTGCTTGTTGAGCTGCGTCACATAGTGCTTTTAAATGTTCGATATGTGCATGAACACCACCATCCGATAAAAGCCCGACAAAATGAACTTTTCTATCGTTGTCTTTCGCATATTGAAATGCATCCTGAATAACCTGATGTGTGGTGAATAGACCTTCATGTGCCGCCTTGTTGATGCGGCCTAATTCTTGGTAAACAATACGACCAGCTCCCAGATTCATATGTCCCACTTCGGAATTTCCCATTTGACCTTCCGGAAGCCCGACAGCTTCACCTGAAGCTTCAAGTTTTGAATTTGGGTACGTCGATATTAAATAATCTAAATAAGGCGTATCTGCAGCAATTACAGCATTTGAATTATCGTTTTTTCCATAACCTAGCCCATCCAGGATAAGTAATGCAACTTTTTTTTGATTTAATTTGTCCACATACAAATTTAGATAAAATGCTTTGCATTCACGAACACCCTTTGGAAAAAGACGCAAGCTCATGATTCATTTGTACAGACAATCATTTTTTTTCATAGTATTAATTGGCATGGTTTTTAACTTAATAATAAGGTAGTTGTCACACGGCTATTAAATGATTAGATACATAATTGATGAACCTGCTAAAAGTGTTTATAATAATGGTGATTATGCCTCTGCAATCATTTGTCGAGGGTAATATCCATGCCGATATATATAATGGTTTAAAGAATGGCAATAGCAAAACGTTATCCAAACATTTTGCTTCCACATTAAGTCTGTCTATAAATAAAGAAGAAAGCGTCTATTCTAAATTTCAGGCAGAACTGGTACTCAATGATTTTTTTAGAGCGAATAAGATAACGGAACTAAAACATCTTCAAAAGGTAGCCGGAAATTCGAGCAATAAATACTTAATTTATAGTCTGAAGACCATTAAAAAATCTTACCGTGTATTTGTCAAGTTGATCGATATCAAAGGAGATTTCACGATCTCAGAACTGCGAATAGAGTGATTTTTTTGACAATTTCCAAGCAATAATTTTTAGAATAAAATATATTTTCTTCATCTTAGCCTAATATTTTATAGTTTGGAATGGATCAAGATTTTAAAGTAAAATTGCTTGAGTTTGTAAAACTTGCTCTAATTGAGGATGTTGGGGACGGAGATCACACTTCATTATCTACTATTGGTAAGAATAAAGGTGGAGAAGCACAACTTTTGGTCAAGGAAGAGGGGTTAATTGCGGGGGTGGATGTGGCCTTGGAAATATTTAATTACATAGATTCTTCTTTGCAAGTAGAAATTTTTATTAACGATGGATCTCCTGTTGTATACGGTGATATTATATTAGTTGTACGTGGAAATATACATAGTATTTTAAAGGCCGAAAGATTGGTTTTGAATGTTATGCAACGAATGTCTGGCATCGCTACACGAACCGCTACGTATGTTGATTTATTGAAGGAAACAACTACTAAGGTATTGGATACACGCAAAACGACACCACTTTTACGTTTTTTAGAAAAGCAAGCTGTAAAGATCGGTGGAGGGGAAAATCACCGTTTTGGTTTGTATGATATGATTCTTATTAAAGATAATCATGTAGATTATGCGGGCGGTGTTTCGAATGCTATTGCGCATGCAACTAGTTATAAAAAAGACTTTGCAATTGATATACCAATAGAAGTGGAGGTTCGGAATTTTGAAGAGCTGGCTGAGGTTTTAGCTTGTGAAGGAGTCGATCGCGTGATGTTTGATAATTTTACACCTGTAGATGTACAAAAGGCTGTGAAATTGGTAGATGGGCGGTTAATAACTGAAGCCTCTGGCGGTATTACATTAGAGACAATCAAAGATTATGCATTGGCGGGAGTGGACTACATATCTGTGGGTGCATTAACACACTCGGTAAAAAGCCTTGACTTAAGTTTGAAGGCCAAACTAATATAACATAATAAGGACGATTAATGATTTCTATTTATTTAGTAGGTATTGTCATATTAGCTTATCTGTTTGGATCAATACCTACTGCAGTGTGGTTTGGTCAAGCATTTTATAGCGTCGATGTGCGGGAATATGGAAGTGGAAACGCAGGCGCAACCAATACCTTTAGGGTATTGGGACCGAAGGCAGGTGCCATTGTCATGTTTGTAGATATTTTTAAAGGCTGGACAGCGACTAATTTGCCCTATCTTCTGGACGGGTCGATCATAGGAGACCATAATTCACGTTATTTCGTAAACTTCCAACTAGCCTTGGGGGTAATCGCCGTTATAGGGCATTTGTTTCCCATATTTGCAGGCTTTAGAGGTGGGAAAGGTGTGGCGACTTTGTTTGGGATGGTGCTTGCCATTCACGCACCGGCAGCCCTCTGCTGTGTCTCTGTTTTTGTTATCTGTCTATTAGTGTCTCATTATGTTTCTTTAAGTTCCATTCTTGCCGGATTTACGTTTCCCATCAGTGTTGCCTTTATCTTTAAGACAACGGTACCCTCCGTACTGTTGTATGGAATAGCTATCTGTGCGTTGATTCTTATTACGCATCAAAAGAATATTGAGCGGTTGCTGAAAGGCCATGAGTCTAAAATATATCTATTTAAAAAAAAGAATCCTGATTAATCTATTTGGGCATTAGAATTGCATATGTTAATCAAAATGGATTATTATAGTAATGTGTATTATGAAAAGAATATTTAACTATACTGCCATATTCCTGATTGGGGGGATATTGGCGAGCTGTGCTACTTCGGCCGTTACGGGGAGAAAATACTTAAGCTTGGTGAATGAAACTCAGCTGAACGAACAAGCCGCGTTGGCTTACAAAGAGTTTCTAACATCTTCAGAAACCAAGGTTATTACCGGTACATCCAATGCAACTATGGTAAAACGCGTTGGAAATAGTATTGCGTCCGCGACGAATCGATTTTTACAAGAAAGAGGAGTTGCCGATCAATATGATTTCAATTGGGAATTTAACCTGGTACAGAGTGATGATGTGAATGCATGGTGTATGCCTGGTGGTAAAGTGGCCGTATATAGTGGAATAATTCCTATTGCAGGTAATGAGGCAGGTTTGGCTACAGTAATGGGGCATGAAATTGCGCACGCTATTGAAAAACATTCAGTAGCACAGGCGTCTAATCAAATTGCATTACAACTTGGCGCACAGGTACTCGGCGCCGCATCGTCTACGACAAATAATCGCGCAGTATCTGCAATAAATCAATTGTATGGTATTGGGGCTCCTCTCGGAATGCTCAAGTTTTCCAGAAATGATGAATTGGCAGCCGATAGAGCAGGACTTATCATTATGGCAATGGCAGGTTACAATCCTAATGAAGCTGTGAAGTTTTGGGAAAGAATGTCTTCTGCTAAATCCGGCCAAGCGCCAGCTGAGTTCTTAAGTACGCACCCTAGCGATGCCAGACGTATCTCTCAGCTCCAAAGCTATATTCCGGAAGCAATGAAGTACTACAAAAAATAACCCTATTAAATAAAAAAAAGGATAGCGTATCTATCCTTTTTTTTATTTAATCACTTCTCGACATAATTAAATATCTGTTGGTGTATTTGGGTTTTCAGTGGGGGGAGGCGTATCATTTTGATCATGCTCCTTAGACGAATCCGACCGCTCTACCGTGATGGTGCATTCTGTTAACAAAGCAGCTAATGCACCTACAGCCGCAAAAATAGGTAAAAGTACCACGCCAACGACTCCAATGGTTACGGGGAAACTTAATATCTCTTTGCCGGCTTTATCTGAAATGATAATTTTTCGAACATTTCCCTCCGCGATGATTTCTTTGATTTTTTTGAGGAGATTCTCTCCGTTGACGTTAAAAGATTCTTTAAATGACATACTTATTCTCCTTTATACTGTTAATACTCTTTTTATAAAGTTCGTTAATTTTTATCAAAAAGTACCAAATACACGCGTTATTTTAACGTTATATTATCAGCAACCCATACACCCGAACTAAAACAAGCCTGCAGCAAATAACCTCCCGTAGGAGCTTCCCAGTCCAGCATTTCACCAATACAAAAAATATCTGGATATTTTTTTAGAGCCAGCGAATCAGACAATTCTTTAAAAGAAACTCCTCCCGAAGTAGATATAACCTCATCAATGGGTCTAAATGAAGAGACCTCAATAGGTAAATTTTTAATAGCATATGCTAATTTGGATGGATTTGTATAAGTCTCCTTATCCAAAAATTTCAACAACTGTATCGCTGTCTGCGAGAGTTTCAGCTTGTTTCTAAGAATGGAACTTATATTTCCATTATAGCTCAATTCCTTTTCAATAGCTACTAATGTATATGTAGGTTTTATATCCAGAAATAGGGTGATAGGAAAAGATATTTGACGAACCAAGTGATTCAGATAATAAACAGGAGCACCTTCAATACCGTAGGTCGTGAATACAATTTCACCTGTTTTGTGAAGTCCTTCAAATTTTAACTGAATGTTTTTCAATACCTTTCCGGCCAATGGAGAAAAATCAATATTTGTATTAAAACCTGAATTCGCTGGCTGAAGTGTACTAATTTGAATACCTTTCGCCTGAAATAGATCTACCCATTTTCCATCCGAACCAGTTTTTGCCCAAGACCCGCCACCAAGACCTAATATTAGTTTTTGATAAGGGATTCGTATCGATTTACCTTGGCAGTCGAGTGAGACCGACTCCCCATCGAAGTCTATCATACGATATCCGTATATAATTTTAACGCCGATGTCTGTTAGTTTGGCAAGTATAGCTTGTAGTACCTGTATGGGTTTTATTCCTTTAGCAGGGAATATTTTTCCTGAACTTCCGATGAATGTAGCAATTCCTAGATCATCAAACCACGCAATAGTGGCTTTATTGTCGAAATATCTGACAATCTTTTGTATTTCAATGTGGTCATACCTTTTTATAAAAGTATCTATATCTTCACTATGTGTAAGATTAAGTCCACCATGACCAGCCACTAAAAATTTACGTGCGGCTGCTTTATTCTGTTCGTATATATGCACTTCAAACCCATTCAAAGCAAGTTGTTGTGCAGCTATTAATCCAGCAGCACCTGCTCCAATTATAACGATAGGTGGTTTCGACATCTTACAAAAATAGTCAATTCTTCGAGAATCGTTTGCACAATACAATTGCCTGCACAGCATAAAAAATCATCTGTTTTTCCTGAACTGGAGCCGTCGGATTTTTGATCTTCCTGTAGTTTACAGAAAATTAATAGCAGATTAATATCCTGTTCACAAATACTACGTTTATTTGTGTGAGGATATAAATAATCTTGTAGTTTAAAACAGTTGAATTATGAAAGCGATTGGGTATTTTTTTCAAAGGATTGTTCTACAGTTGTTTTTAACTCAATTTAGCTCGTTTTATTCTCCTCTTAGATCTCATAAAATCTAGCCCAGATAGAAGAGAATGTTACCTTTGTGCAAAAAATCTCTATAATTAATGCTTTTAACTAAAGAAGCCTTCGACGAAGATTTTATTTGGGGCGTTTCTACTGCTGCTTATCAAATCGAAGGAGCCCACAATACGGACGGCAAAGGCCTTTCGATATGGGATATTTTCGTAAAGAACAGAAATAAAATACATCAAAATCAAAACGGGGATACGGCATGTGATTTTTACAATCGGTATACAGCAGATTTGTATTTAATGCAGAGCCTAAATATTCGGAATTATAGATTTTCCATTTCTTGGAGCCGCATACTTCCGGATGGTGTTGGTAATATTAATACTGCCGGGATCGATTTCTACGATAGGCTTATCGATCTGTCGCTTCAATTGGGAATCACACCATGGATTACGTTGTACCATTGGGATCTCCCTCATGCGCTCGAAAGAAAAGGTGGTTGGGTAAATCGTGATATCAAGGAATGGTTTGGTTATTTCGTTTCCGTTTGTGTCACACATTTTGGTGATCGTGTTAAAAACTGGATGGTTTTAAATGAACCCACTGTATTTAGCGCTGCCGGCTATTTTTTAGGGGTGCATGCTCCAGGACGAAGGGGATTAGATAATTTTTTAGCAGCCGCACATCATGCAGCACTTGCGCAAGCTCATGGTGCCAAGGTTATTAAAACGATGCAAAGAGACAGTGTGGTAGGCACGACTTTTTCATGCTCTCACATCGAACCGTTCACCACGCGAGAGAAAGATATCGTCGCCGCCAAAAAAGCAGATGCGTTGCTCAATCGGCTCTTTATAGAACCATTGTTGGGAATGGGATATCCAACTGCTGAAATAAAGATTCTTAATAGAATTGAGAAATACATGAAGCAAAATGACGACAACGATTTAATCTTCAACATGGATTTTATTGGTGTGCAAAATTACACCCGCGAGATCGTACGACATGCAATATTTGTTCCTTTTCTACAAGCAAAAATTGTAAGTGCCCAAAAGCGTAAAGTAGAAATGACAGCAATGAATTGGGAGATCTATCCGGAGTCAATATACCATATTTTGAAGAAATTCAATGCTTATCCAAATATTCCACCGCTGATTATTACCGAAAATGGAGCTGCCTTTACCGATCAGATAGAGAACCATCAGGTAAGCGATCCCAAAAGGATAGCCTATTTGCAACAAACCATCGCACAGGTGCTTCGAGCAAAGCGGGAGGGGGTAAACGTCAAAGGATATTTTGTGTGGACATTTCTTGATAATTTTGAATGGGCTGAAGGTTACCACCCCAGATTTGGATTGGTTTACGTTGACTTTCAAAGCCAGCAGCGTACTGTAAAATCTTCAGGATATTGGTACGCTAATTTTCTTAAATAGGATATTATGTCCTGAATTGTAATCGTATTCTCCGTATATAACAGCGATTTTATATTTCTTTCTGAAGTTGAAGTGCATTCCAGCTCTTACTTTGCCGTCCATACAGAAGAGGTAAGTTTATCATCTACTTGGTCTTATGTTATCGGACGGTTGACAGAGTGCTTATTCTTTAGGATTGTCGATTTTAACCTTCAAATTAGGTGACTATCTAGTTCTTTGAACAGGATGGTACAGGTTGCGTTCAGGGTCTTAAAGCCATAACTTCGTGAATACCAGAATAAATCTAGAATAAGATAAACAAGTTGCAAATTATAAACGCATTATGAACTATATAAAGATCCTTTTTATTATCGCACTGATTTCTGTATTGAATACCACCGTTTTATCTCAAGACTCAAGAGAACGTTCCTATATGTACGAGATTCTAACACCTCGTCATGCGATAAAGCCCGAGGTAAATGGCTTTGCGCAAAAAAGAGTTGAAGAACCACTGGATCGGGGACTGACTTTAGCCCATGTTAAAGAAAGCAATGCAATTCATATAAGTTGGAGATTACTAAAGTCAGATAATGAAATCACAGCATTTAACATATACCGTTCCGTTAATGATGTCTCGAAAAAGCTGAATAAAAGGCCTATAACCGAAACGACTGATTTTGTCGATACTAAAATCGGAAAAGGTAATGTGCTGTACTGGATTGAAACTATTCAAGGAGAAGAAAGAAGCTTAAGCAAGAAAAAATCATTACCTCAAAACGTTGTAAATGAATCTAATTATCACAGAATAAAATTGAAAGATCCAAGTGTTACGGCTGGTCGTGTTGCAGTTGCCGACTTAAACGGCGACGGGCAGTATGATTATATCATCCGCCATCCGAATAGCAATGTGGATCCCGGGGTTGCTAACCCAAACGACGGTACGACGTATAAGATAGAGGCGTATTTACATGATGGTACCTATTTGTGGACGAGGGATTTAGGGCCCGGTATAGAACCGGGTGTATGGTATTCACCCTTTATCGTTTACGATTTTGATGGGGATGGAAAAGCAGAGGTGGCCTTAAAAACAGCGGGGGATGACTTTTTAAAGAATGATCAGGGGCGTGTGTATGGGGGGAGTGAACATTTATCCATCTGGAACGGGATGACCGGCGAGGAGATCGCTCTTGTCGATTGGCCTGAGCGAAATGATCGGTACGGTGATGTGAACCGGCAAAATCGAAATCAAATCGGTATGGCCTACCTCGATGGCAAGACACCGTGTATACTTGCGGCTCGGGGTACTTACAGATTAATGGTTGTGGATGCGTGGCAATTGAACAATGGTAAATTAGAAAAATTGTGGCGGTGGGACGGAGATGAGGAAAATCCGGTTGTTAGAAGTCAAGGCGCGCATAATATGGTTTCAGGCGATGTGGATGGAGATGGAAAGGATGAAATTTTGTTGGGGTCTTGCATGCTCAATAATAATGGAACTTTACGATGGTCGACTGGTCTTGGGCATTCTGATAAAGCTTATCTTACCGATATCGATCCGGAAAGAAAGGGATTGGAAGTATTTTTGGCTATCGAGCCCTGGATAGATAACGGTTATGGAGTTTCAACTGTTGATGCTAATAATGGAGAGAGAATTTGGGGTGTCGGGCATAAGACATTTCATGTTGGTGATGGAATGGTGGCAGATATCGATCCTACGAGCCCTGGATTAGAATGTTTTGCCACAGAAGATAGGAAAGGAGGCTCAACAGATAAATACCTGTTGAGCGCACAGGGTAAAAAACTGGGTTCCAATGAGGAAGTTCCTCCTTGTCGAAACTGGATATGGTGGGATTCTGGAAATATTCGTCAGTTGTTTTTTGGCGATGATAATCGATGGGGTGCAGAATCTACGTCCGGTGGAAGAAACCAATCAATAGGGTATTGGAATGGAGATAAAATTGGCGATGGCATATATGGAGATATCCTTATGATTGCAGATCTATTTGGTGATTGGCGAGAGGAGGTCGTTACAGCGCTTCCCGGTGAACTGAGAGTCTATCACACCACTATTCCGGCGAAAGATCGCAAAGTAACACTAATGCAAGATCCTATTTATAGGAGTTATGTGCTTCAGCGCTCTCAGGGCTATCCTCAAGCTCCAGTCCCGTCGTATTATTTAGGAAATTAAAGGACCGAAATGAACGGTCTGATAATATCCGTTAATTTTTACACGGAATTTTATATTCCGAAATTTTCGTCACGGTATTTTTTCCGGCGGATTTAAAACTAAAAAAATATGCGAAATCTATCGTTTGTTTATTTAATTCGACGCTTCCGTTGCATGCGCCGAATTTTCCATGGCTTAGTACCTCATCTATTGTGAGTGTAGTAACCTCTACACCATTTTGTAGATATTTCTGCAAATCTTTTTTATTTTCGACTGTCTGTTTACCTACTATTCGGAATTGAAATTCATCTTCAATTATATTTTCAATATCACTCCATTCTTTTTTGAACCAAGCAATAATAAAATCACGAATTATTTTTCTCTTCGGAGCATTATCACAATCTTTAGGAACATTTATTTTCATCATATATGCGGCTTAAAGGTTTTTCCATTTATTATATTTGTAATATTACGTCATATGATAACCTTGATTTCGAAACTCTGTAGATGCATAGTATCTGTATTTGTTTTCGTCAAGAGGGTAGTCCCAGCAACCCATACGATGATACATGGTGCCACCAAAGCCCGTTTTAAAACGGTGCAAACCATACATCGGATGAGCAGGGTCAGCTTGTGGTGATACACCGAAAAAATCATATTCCGTGCATCCTTTCTCTCTAGCTAGTAACATCGCCTGCCACTGCAACGAATAAGTCGCCATATAGTTTCTGTTTTCAGACGAAGACGCACCATATAAGTAAGTTGCTCTTTGTGCTGAAATAACCAAAAACATAGCCGCCAAAGGTTTATCATCCGCCTTGGCGACTAGTAGATAAACATCCGCAGGAGAAAGTGTATCGTTTGCCTTAGCCGACAATATGATCTTAAAATAGCTGATATCATGTAATACGAAATTATTTCTAACAGCAGTTTCGCGATATAGATTATACCAGATATCTAAGCTTTCTAGACCTAAAAGATGAACTTTCACGTCCTTCCTAGATGATAACTTGATATTGTAGCGTGTCTTAGGTTTCATCCTTGACAACAGGGTGTCTGGTTCCTTTTTCAAATCCATAAAAATAGTATTAGAAGGCAAAATATTGGTATTTGCTTTTTTGAGACGCCAGTTTGCCGTATTAAAATTTAGCCGCATTTCTTGAATACTTTGCTCTGGAGCTCCGAGCCAAGTGCCATCGATATCGTAATAGGTTTCATCCTTTGCCCATAACGATTCCCACGAGAGATCGTAACGGATCATAATACAGTTATTTGGTAAAAAATCTTTCAAGCCTTCAGAAAGTTGTTCCAGAAAGAAACCTTGAAACTCCTCGGACGGTTCGACCTCGGGACCGTAAGGAACGTAGGCTATGCAATGCGTTTTGTCAATGGATTGGATGATCACAAGTAAATCCCCGATAAAATGGGATTTATCAACAGATTCTACGAAAAGATCGCATGGTCTAGTTTTGAAATTAAAAGCTCTTGACTTCAATCCCTGAAGTTTTTTCACCTCAGACCAGTAGGCTGTTTGCTG
Organism: Sphingobacterium alkalisoli; assembly: GCF_005049105.1. GTDB lineage: Bacteria > Bacteroidota > Bacteroidia > Sphingobacteriales > Sphingobacteriaceae > Sphingobacterium > Sphingobacterium alkalisoli. The sequence goes on along the minus strand of NZ_SUKA01000007.1, from coordinate 104,156 downwards.
AATTATAGATGTTTTGTAAACCTGTTTGATATTTTTCTCCTCAATGTTTGTGATCATTCCCTTATTAAGTTGTATTGCGCAAAAGCGGCAAACATAGCCATATTTTTATAGTGATTTGTCAAAAACATGTAAGAACAAAAAGTTGTGTCGCGAATAAATCTTTACAAATTGCGACGATCTGGGCGTCACCGATTGGCACATTATTCATCATAAAAAAATCCCACCCAACAAATTAGTTGAGTAGGATAATTAATACCTTAATTATAGAGTGAATTAAATTCTAAATCCACCCGAAACTTCTATTCTTTGCGCATTAATCCATTTGGAATCATCGGAACAAAGAAATGCAACCACACTTCCAATGTCGTCTGGCAGACCAACTCTTCCTAATGCGGTTTGCGAAGAAATTAACTGATTATATTCTGCACTATCCCGAATAGCTCCGCCACCAAAATCCGTTTCAATGGCGCCGGGAGCTACGGAATTCACTCTTATTTTTCTGCTTCCTAATTCCAAAGCCTGGTAGCGCGACAATGAATCGACTGCCGCTTTCATCGCACCATATGCGGAGTATCCCGCAAAAGAAAATCTCGCCAAACCGGAAGACGTATTTACTATGCTACTTCCATCATTCAACAATGGTAATAATTTTTGCGTTAAGAAATAAGGGCCTTTGAAATGAATATTTGTCATTGCATCCAGGATTTCTTCGGTTGTCGTTTCAAAACTTTCGTTGATTCCGATTCCTGCATTATTAACCAATGCATCTAGTTTAGCAGAAGAAAATTGAGTGTCCAGGATATTTTTTACTTCAGTTACAAATTGGTCAAAAACTGAAGTTGTAGAAACATCCAAAGACAACGCAAATGCTCTTTGTCCGACGCTTTCAATTTCTTTTACTACTTCGTCCGCAGATTCCTTTTTGGTTTGATAGGTTAAAATGATGTCAAATCCTTTTGCTGCCAATGCTATCACCGAATTTTTACCCAATCCACGGCTTGCGCCCGTTACTAATGCTATTTTGCTTGCCATTTTTTATTGTTTTAATTAATGGTATAAATTTGGAAAATAAACGCATTACCGTAGTTGCATAAATCAAATGAAAGTTTGTAAAAATCAAACAATCATCAATTCTCTAAAATGTTGTGGCGACTGCTTACTGTATTTTTTAAAGAAATTAGAAAAATGAGCAACTTCTTCAAAACCCAGCGTAAAGGCGATTTCGGAAATATTCCATTGCGTTTGGGTGAGAAGTATTTTGGCTTCTTGGACGATTCGGCTTCCGATGATTTCGCCGGTTGTTTTTCCTGTTGTGTCTTTCAGAACCCTATTGAGATGATTGACGTGAACACCCAGCGTTCCGGCAAAATCTGCCGGTGTTTTTAATTGAAGAAGCTGACTGATATTTTCTATTGGGAACTGTCTTTCCAAAAGTTCAATGAACAGCGTTGTGGTTCGGGAGGCAGCCGTTTTATTGTTCTCGACGGGAAAAATCGGTTTTAATTTCTGCCCGACATGAATCAATTCCATTAAGTAATTTCTCAGTAAATCATATTTGTAAAAATAATCTGACTGGATTTCTTGGTGCATTTTAACGAAAATAGCTTCGAAGTTTTGAAACTGTTCTGTAGATATTTGATAGATAAAGTCACTTTGGGGCGAGAAAACCGGAAGGTTGTCTATCTCTAATCCAATCTTAGAAGTCGGTAAAAAATCCTTGGTAAAGACACAAAAATGTCCGGATTGCTCCGTGCAAAGATGCGTGTAATTGTAAGGGATTTTTGGAGAAGCAAACAAAACTGCACAATCCTCAATCTCAATGGTTTTGTCTGCGTATTCTACTTTGTTTTTTCCGTTTATCAGGCTTATTTTGTAATAAGTTCTCCTGTTGTAAGGCATTCCGGTTTTCGACGTGCAGGTTTTGGAAATTTCCGAAATGTCAAACACATTGAAATGACCAACGTCTTTTTGGATATTATCTTGAAGGAATTGATTGATGTCAGGACAGCTTTCTCCCAAAATATCCTGATAAAATTCTTTGATAGTGATAGAATTCATCTTGTTGCAAAAATCAAATATAGTATTTTAAAGCTTGTAGTTTACGTCCCTCAATATAGTTATGGTTTGAAGGAGTTTTTTTAGCGCGTGGCCTCATAAAACTTTAACAATCGACCGTAAGCCGGAGACTTAGCGATATCCTTCGTCCACTGTTCGCACATGATGAACTGGATATGAAGGAACTTATCCACATCGGTTACAGTCTGATCTTTACTTATCCGGACCGTTTCAGGGTACTCTTTGCCCAACAAGGCACTACGTAATTCTTCTACTGTCATTCCGCAAAAGTATCAACAATTTTGGAAATAAAAATTATTCAATTTCATATTGTCTTGTCATTGCTATATACTCAGCCATCTCCGTACTTGTTCAGCCAACTAGCCTTGCCATAAGCCCTAACTTCAATTACAATTCACTACTGTGGATTATCATCATTGTATATATCGATAAGGATCGTTATAATTGAAACGTTTTATGCTTGGCGTTCGGGCAGGCTTTCAAAGCCTTAGCATTCAACTAAAATATAAAATTCAATTCGAGAATTACACTTGAATTTTATAGTTCCGCTAACCGGTATAAAAGGGGGGCAGGGATTATAAGTCTTGAAATGATCAAGACCCTTAATGAGTTAATCACAAGCAATTAATAGATAAAGCGAGTTATGTTGAACAATAAAGAAGTTTCAAAAGAAACACCACCAGCAAATAAGTTTTGGCAGCACATCAAGAAGAACGGTTTTACGGTACTGATGTTGATTTTTATCGGAGTAATGTTCGTAAGCCCCGAAGCAAAATCATTTGTGCTTAGGCAGTTAATGGCAACGGGGCTGTTTAATGCAAGTATAGACAACAAAATTGCTGATAACACAAACCCAGCTAATCTTGATTTTGATTTTTCCGATGAAAATGGAAACGTTCAAAATACATCGTCATTAAGGGGTAAAGTGGTGTTTATTAACTTTTGGGCTTCGTGGTGCCCCCCTTGTCGGGCGGAATTCCCGTCCATAGAGACGTTTTATTCGAAGTTCAAAGACAACCCTGATGTTTTCTTTTTAACAATCAACCAAGACGATGATCTTGCCACGGGCAGAGCATATCTCAACAAGGAAAAATATGCGGTTCCGTTATTTACGACTAATGGTAATATTCCGAGAGAGGTTTATGCCGGAGCGTTGCCGACAACAATTGTGCTGGATAAAAATGGAAAAATCAGGTACCACAATACGGGATTTGCCAATTACGCATCAGCCAAATTCTTAAAACAGATTGAAGAACTGATAAGGGAATAGCGCCCGTACACTTTTTTTGATGATCCGATAGGCCAGCTAGTATCTACCTGTTGATGATCCATGCGTTAGGACAGCTGTGACTTCAACGTGTTTAGTTGTATACCCATGGTCGTTTATCTCTGTCGCACGTAATATAGCTGTGTTAAACCTGTTTCAAACGTCTTTGCTTTTACAAATTCAAGCGTCTGTTCAGGTCGTCCGTCTTTAAATAACTTTGTTCCATTGCCTAATAAAACCGGAACGATCGAAATGATAAACTCGTCTATTAAGTCGTGATTCAATAGTTCATTAATTACTTCTGCACCACCGTCACAATAGATGTTTTTCCCGTTTTCAGATTTAAGTCGGTCAACCAAATCAGTCAAGTTTCCCGTATAAAAAGTCGTTCTACCTACACTCGGTCTTTCGGTTCTGGTTATTACATAAACATCTCTTTGTCCGTTATCGTAATGAGATGAACCAATTTCTTTAAGCACATAATCATAGGTTCTTCTGCCAATAATCAAGGTGTCAACCGTGTCTGTAAATTCTGCATATCCATAGTCTTCACCTTCTTTTTCTACAATTTTCAAGAAACCGAGGTCGTCATTAGGTTTTGCAATATAACCGTCTAAACTTGTTGCAATAAAAAGTGAGATTTTTCGCATTTGTTTTACATTTTAGATGTTTCTATAAAAATAACATATTGTCTATATTTTTCTGTGTGTATGATAGCGCCAAGATCCACCACTTATGTTTTCTTCTTTCCCATACTCAATCTGAAGATATCCAGGACAGGACAACTCCGCTATTATTTCTCGACCCGTTCACAGTTTATTCAAGAACCTTAGTGTCGCCTCATCCTGTAAACCGCCAAAATAGCGGTCGATTACCGAAGGAAAAACTATACTGCTGTTTTCTACATTGGCAAACAACGTCATCGACGAACAAAGTTTAAGGTCATCAGGATGTCCGAATATCTCATGGACCGATTTACTACGGATAGTGAGCATTGCTTCAGAGATTTCGATCAGATGCTTTCCAAGCACGGGGTGTTTCAGGAAGGCAGCCGCTTCACGCAAGCCCGATATGGCATAGTATTTCGCCGTATCACTCTGCCCAAGACCTTTGAGCTGCGGAAATATAAACCACATCCAGTGCGATTCCTTTCTGCCCCTTTTTATTTCGGACAAGGCCCTCATATACATCTGGTTTTGCGCATCCAGAAAACGTTGTAAATTATAGTCCATATTTATATTTAGCTAACATCTGTTTGTGCTAATAAGTTTTACACATTTCTTCGATTTATCGTTGCTGAGCCGCTCGCTGGATACGAAAAACGTATCCAAGTCCATATGAGCAATTGTGCGCTGCAGCTATAGCCTCCTGTGTTAACTTTTACCAAAGTTAAGAAAAAATTACTAAATTAATTAGTAATATTGTTGTTCAAAATTGACCCAATGTTGTACTGGACAGAAAATAAAACATACCGGTGGGCCAGGGTTATTTCCCGAAGGACAAAATGAAATAAAAGTTATCGGCTTCCAAACGACATTCAAGTGTGATGAAGAGTTGGAAAACTTCTTTTTAATATCGAATATAATAGCAAAGAAAGAATATCGGGTTTGTTATGTCTAATTGGTTAAACTTACTTGTTTGATGTCTTTTAGTATCTCATCTGTAACAAGTACTAATTTGTCCTCAATTTGTCTTGTTAATTTTTCCAAGTCACTAAAATCTGGATTCTCAATTAAAGCAGTTTCAAGTATTGAATATTGAGGTCTTGTTGTTCTGTGTTTATTCCACTTTGTCGATTTAAAATACTCCCAATACCTTTCCTGAATTGGAATTGTCTGGCCTAAAAGCCAAATTTCAAACTGCATTTTTGAATGGTTCAATACAAGTCCCATTTTCAGTTTTCGCTTTTTCAAAAAGTCGTTTGTGTAATAGAAGTATGTATAGTCCATATACCCTTGAAGAAGACTTCCGAATGAATAGTGTTCAGAAAGGCTTTTGGATAATGTTGTCCCAAGTCTTGTTACATACTTAACAAGTCCAACATAAGCTTCTTGGATGTCGCCTTTGTCAAGTTGTTCTTTGTAAATGTCAACGTAATGATTTAGGTCTTTCATTTTAATAATCCTATTTGTTTTATCACTTCTTTTCGCACTGTCGGGGCGTCTTGTCAACTTGCACCTAACAATTTTTTTTAACGTAACTCGTTTTACTTCGTAGAGCTCGGCGCTCAGCCTTCTGTTTGCTAAATACTCTTAGTATCTGCCTTATGTCCATAAAGCCATCCGGTCAAACCATGAAAATTGATTTGATCGTCCGTTTCAATCCAAATCGTATAAACAGCTTGTTGTCATTGTTAACATCTATTTTTTTTGTCAATAGCGGTTCGCAATCCGTATTCTAATATACGTATTTAAATTGATTGGATATGAGCTTCTATTTGACAAGTTGCGACGATAAATTAAAGGTGAATAAAATCAATTTTTGCCATTTAAAAATTTCGCTTTCTAAGAAGCTTATTTTTAGAACTTCCTCGAGGGAACCAAATTTAAATTGGAAGAAGCGATGAAAATCATTGAAACCGGTCGGCCGATGGCAACCAGAGGACGAGGATTTCCATTTATCAACGCGAATGCCCGGTGCGTTATAAAAATAGAAAGTAGGACGTGTTTTTCAGGGCCTTTACAAAGCGTTTGCGGATGATCTTGAGTTGATTGTACACGGTATGGGGTGAGGTGGAAAGCGTATTGGCTATCTCGGATACGGTTTTGTTGCTTTCATAGCGCAACGCATAGACCTGTTTCATACGGGGAGGCAGATCGGAGATTGCCAGATCCAGTAGCGATTCCAATTCCTCATTGTGCGCTTGCCTGAATGCCAGTGACAACTCATCCAGGTCTGCAATTTCTTCAGACAGGTTATCCCAGATGGTTACGAAATGCGGTTGGTGTTTGTTCTTTCGGTAATAATTCAATACCCTGTTGATGGCCATTCCATGTAGGTAGGGATAGATTTCTCCCTGGGGCTGGAGGTTCTCCCGTTTTTCCCAGAGCGATAAGAAGATGTCATGGATGAGGTCGGCCACCGCCGATTGATCATTAATGCGTTTGCTGATTTCTTTGTACAATCGACGGACATAACGTTGGTACATGTGGTCAAACGCATGCGTTTCCCCTCGCTTTAAAGAATCCCAGAGTTCCTTGTCTGTCGTTTGTACCACTTCGCTGCCGAATTGCATGTTATACTAATCAATTGCTTAGGTTGGAGTTCCTAACAGCCAAAGTTAGGAACTTTGGTCTATCGAAATTGTTATGTTTGTGTTAATCCTGTGTGAAGGGGGCCATGAGACTGAAGAAGCTGTGGATGATGAAAACCAGTAACATGCAACTCAACGCACCCCAGTTTTGCTGAGCTTTGCAAGGAAACGTTTGATGGTTGCGCGGAAAATGCCTGATAACGGCTTCAACTGTGGTGTGACGAGTTGTTTAATACAAAACCCGAAGACTGTTGGCTTCGGGTTTTGCACCTAGTATATTAGCCGATGTTGCTACTATAGTTGTAGAGCAGCGAAAATCAACGATTACAATCCAGTATTTTTAAGATCAAGGACAATAAAATTATTGGCTTCCCTACTGGCTAATAAAAGCATATCCCCATCTATCGCTATCCCATATACCCTGCGTAGCAGGGGGTCTTGGAAATAGCGGGCCAGGCTGGGGTTGTCTGGTTTTGAAATATCTATTATCGCTACAGAGTGATTGGAAGAGTTCAAAACAAACGCCATTTTCTTCCAAATGGCTATCCTGCCCGGTCCCTGCATATCCGTGTCGCCGATATGTGAACGTACCTGGGGACGCAATGGGTCGGAAATGTCTAATGACCAGAAGGTATTGGCATTATATGCTACCACAAAAAGATGGTTTCCGTCTATGGCGAGCGCACAAGTGCCTTTTAGCAATACAGGGTCATACACCCGATCCGTTATGACAGGATGGCGTTTGTCCCGGATGTCTACCGTGATGAGCGATGATCCGGGGCCGTAACCCGCCAAATAGAGTACATCTCCTTTGGTCAGTGCGGCAAAAGCCCCGTCTCCCGTGTGGAATGAACTTACGATGGCCGGTTTCGCCGGATGACGGAGATCCAATATATAAACCTTGCTTTCCGAGCTATGAGTTACGTAGGCATAGTCCCCATCGATCCATATCTTCCGGAGACGCGTATAATTCGACTGATAGTGCTCCAAAAAGCTACCTTCACCGCCTACCGTGATTGCCGATAGTTTTACGGGATGATAAGGGTCGGAGATGTCATAGGTGCTTATCCGGCAGTTGGTCATCGATAGCACATACAGGTAGTGGTCCTTTATGGCGACACTAAACGCATCAAGAATATCCCGATCCCGTAAGCTGTGTGCCAATACGGGGTTATCCGGATTTCGGTAGTCGATAATGGCTACATTGTTTCCATCCCGACAGGGGATGTACGCAAATTTGTTATGGATCAAGATGTCCTCGGGCTCATTGATTTCTTTCACATGACTAACCATGCCCACAGTAGCTTGATGTAAGGGGATTTTATGCTTGGCGCTTATTTCTTTCTGTGCACCCTGTACCTGTTGGAGGGTATGGTGAAGAAAGTCTTTAGCAAAGGACGCACGTAGTACAAACCCTTTGTTGGTGGCAGACAAGGTAATGACCGAGTCTGTTGTCTCTACCCGTATACCGTGATCTAGCCAATCTCCTTCGACCGTGGGCAGGGCGCCGAGGTTCCACCAGCTACGGCCATAGTTTAAGGTTAGGTACACGTTTTTCTCGCTGGTATAGGTACCGTAATATGCTGCACCGTATCCAATATTGACGAAATCATCTGCCGCGCCATCTAATTGAGAACATTTCTTCCACGTGTATCCGAGGTTGCTGCTACTGTAGATGTAGCCGTCTTGGTCGGCCTGCAGCAAATGAGCCATCCCCAAGTATTCGGTAGCAAACAATGCTGCGTCGGTCAGTTTTTCCAACCTGTTCCAGGTCATGCCATCATCGATGCTTTTGTACACGGTGCCATCCCATCCGTTGACGACGATACCATTTCCTACTTTTTCCAACCTGTACAATGCGTTCTTAGACACAGCCCCAAGATCTGTCCAGGTGCTGCCCTTGTCTGCGGAACGGTAGATATGGCCGCCTTCCGAATCAGTGTCTGTAACCAGCAGTGTACCGTGGGCTGTGTACATGATGGCGTAGGCGGCTGCATAGTTTTCCGTATTTTTGTTGGTTGTCAGCTGTTTCAATAGCTTCCACGATTGCCCACCATCCAAGGTCCTGTATACCTCTGCCTGACTCGTCAAGATATAAAACTCGTGTTTGTCGCCCGTTTCGGCAATGCAGGTGATGTCATTTTCGGTCGGCTTGGATAGGAAACGCCAATGTTGCCCCTGGTCATCACTGATGTAGAGCTTGCCTTTTTGCGTACCTCGGGTAGCCAATGCGATCGTATGCTCATCCAATTGCCGTATTGCATCGATCCTTCCTCCTGGAACAACCTCTTGTATGGACCAATTTTTGAAGTGGGGCAAGACGCTGTTGGCAATGGACAGACTGTCCATTGCAGTCTGTCCGTAAGTGACCATCAACCAGCAAGTGGCGATGATGCTCAATCCTATTTTTCTCGTATTCATGATGCTATTTTTATTTTTGCCACCACATTTTACCGTTCATGTTGTCTCCACCCATACGTTGGGAGGCTTCCTGGTACTGCTGTTGGTTGAGTGATTGTTCTGATATCGGGTAGGGCAATCTGGAAGGTATTTTTCCATCGTTGACATTGGTGGGGCCGGGTACCAGACGGGGATGGCCCGTCCTTCTGTATTCACACCAAGCCTCGATACCGGTAAAGAACAAGCTAAAGTACTTCTGCAGGTAGATCTTTTCCAATCCACCGTCATAAGCGACGCTCGGATGCGCCAGGTAGTCCGTCTCAAATGGGGCGCCCCAATAGTCGAAAGAGCTTTTGATGCCCTCGTCATAGGACTGTTTGGCATCTCCAGTATAAAAGCCCCTGGCAGCGGCCTCAGCCTTCAGAAAAAATACTTCGGCGCAAGTCATCCAGATGGCAGGCTCATCGTCAGACTGGAAGCGCGTACCCAGGTAGGATTGGAAATTATATCCGCCATTGTAGTTCGCAGATTCGGTAACGGGGAGCGCATTGGGTAGGCCTACGTATACCGGGTTGGCCGTATTGGCCGATGCGTTGGTTGGCCGCGCAAATTGGAAAAGCCTGGCATCGCCAAATTTAGTCAATGAATCCACGACAAACGCACTTACCGACTTATACTTAAAGTCAAAATCACGGACAAAGCTCGGTGCGAGTGGGAATACATCGGGAAAGCTGCCCGAGTAGCGGTATATGAAGTTGTCGCCATTCCCCTCCATGACGGGATACTGCGCCGGATCAGCTAAGATAAGGGCGATCAGCTCCCTGGATTTTGACGTTTGTTTCTCAACGGTTCGCATAAGCATACGGAGAAGTAGACTATTGCCAAATTTTTTCCATTTCAGCATATCGCCGCCATAGATCAAGTCACCCCCGAAATCCAGTGTCGCATTGACATCGATGAGCTGCGTATATTGCTGTATCTCTTCGATCAGTCCGAGGTAAATGTCTTCCTGCGAATCATACTTCGGGGTGAAGGTATTATCGGCGACCGCTTTACCGGCTTCGGTGTAAGGCACATCGCCAAAGGTATCGGTGATCATCGATAGGATGAAGACTCTGATCAAGCCTGAGATTGCTCGGTAGTTGCTGTGTCCCGTGCCATTCTCGACCATCCTGTTGATGTCATTGAGATCCCGCAGCCTGTTGTATAGGTTCCATAGTTGATTAGAATTAGTCGGTTGTAACTTGAATCGCTGTACCTCTGTGAATGTATTGTTCATACAGGTGTATTGGATCAACTCGTTGTTGATTTCAAAAGCGCTGTGGGTAAGGGTATTCGAGATGCTGTACACCACTTGCGGTAATACGACACCCGGGTTGACCTGTGACGGGACATTGGGGTTTGTATTGTCAATTTTTTGGCAACCTCCGGTGGCTAAGAGGATGATCCCGTATATAAAGGCTATTTTAATGTTCATGTCTGTTTTTTTTAAAGTGCTATTTTGATGTCCAGTCCGAAACTCCGCGTCGATGGGATCTGTGCGTTTTCTACGCCGGGTACGATGGTGCCACCGGATACGAATGAGGTTTCGGGATCGATGTTTGGCGCTTTTGAAAACAAAAGCAGGTTTCTGCCCACCAGGTTCAGTTGCACCGATTTGAACGGTGTCTTTTTGACTACTTCGGTAGGCAGTGTGTAGCCAAGCGTCAATTCACGCAATTTAATGAAGGAAGCGTCGAATGAGTTGGATTCCACATTGGGTCGTCGATAATAACCCCGGTAGTATGTATAAGCTGATACCCGTTCCGTGTTGGGCGAATACGTACCGTCGTTATTGAGGACCACACCATCTCCGACGATGCCTTCTTCACGGCCGGGTAGCGTATTAGACAAACTACCTGCTTCAGTTCCCGTTACGTGGGTAAAAGAATAGATCGTACCACCCAATCGGCCGTCAAACAGAAAGCCCAAAGACCAGGTTTTGTAGGCTAGATTATTCTTTATGCCGGCAATAAGGTCGGGGTTATAATTTCCGATCTTCATCGTGTTGCTGGTGAATACGGGCACACCTCCCCGGTATATGATCTGGCCTGCTTCATTGCGCTGAAGCCCAATCCCATAGATGTCACCCATCCTGCCACCTACGCGAGCTTCTACGGTAGCGCCTTGGGCAGACGCCATGATATAGCTTTCCACGCCATCGGCAAGTTCAATTACTTTGCTTCGGTTGGAGGAGGCAGTCAGGGTAATGTCCCAGGTGAGCTTGCTTTTGACGGGGGTCACGGTCATCAACGCTTCCCACCCGCGGTTGTTTATTTTACCGGCATTCATGATCTTGTCGGTATACCCAGTGCTGACGGATAGCGGGCTGCGTAAGATTTGGTTTTTACTTTGTGAGGTATACCAGGTAAAATCCATATGCAGCCTGTTGGCAAACATCCTGAATTCGGTGCCTACCTCAAAAGAAGAGGTAATTTCGGGTTTGAGATTAGTATTGGGCATGGTAGCCGGGAGGCCTACCGCACCGGGTAGCGTGCTGTACTCGTAGTAGGCAGCCGTTTGGTAGGGATCGGTATCACTGCCTACCTGGGCAAATGAACTCCTTAGTTTCCAAAAATTTATCCATCGGGATTGGATGCCCAGCATATCCGAAAGTATACCGCTTGCCGATATCGACGGATAGAAATAGGAGTTGTTTCCTGCAGGCAGTGTGCTCGACCAGTCGTTTCGTCCGGTCAATTGCACGAATATCTGATTTTTATAGTCCAGGTCGGCAAAGGCATACAAGCTGTTGACATTTTTGACTGTATTTGCCTCGCTTAATGCAGGCCTGTTGCTGGCATTGCCCAAGTTGTATACACCTGGTATGATCAGGCCATTGGCTGTCGCCGTATTTTGCCCAGTGTTGATCTGCAGATTGTTTCCCCCGGCATTGGCAGACCAATTGAATCCTCCTATTTCCTTGCCTTGGTACGTGAGTAAGAAATCCGAATTGCGCTCAAAGTACATCAGGTCTTGCCGACGGTACAACCCTTTGGTATTGACTGCCGAACTGAATGGGCGCTGGGAGCTACGCATTTCGCCGGAGTAGTCGATGCCGGTGCGGACCATCGCTTTGAGCTGCGGTAAGATTTGGTAATCCACGGCTGCGTTGCCAAATAGGCGATTGCGTTTCATCCCGTTTAACTGTTCATACATCGTGAAGTACGGATTGTCTCCCCAGGTGAAGTAGTAGTCTTGCTTCACGTCTTCTTGTCCGGGTATCCAATAGTTCTTAAACCAATTGATATCCGCATTTCGCTCAAACCAAATAAAATTGTAAGTGGGCGACGATCCGCCATATCCGACGATAGGCAAATTGTCGCTATGGCTATTGATGTAGTTCATGTTTGTCCTTACCGACACCTTTGAAGAGATGTTGACATTGGAGTTTAAATTAAACTGGTTACGTTTTAGCTCGGTATTGGGCATGATCCCCGTTTGAGCATAGTTGTTGTAAGATGCCCGGAAGTGACCCAACTCTCCCGATTTGGATACCGATACGCTATTGATAAGTGTCCGGCCCAGTTCGTAGAAATCCCGCACGTTATTCGGCCGGGCTTGCCAAGCGATCGGAATCCTATTGCCGTTCTCATCCAAAGGCGAGCCAAACTGGATGAATTGCTGCCCGTTGAACGGGGCGCCCCAGTTATGTCCTGAATTGCTGGTATTGGGTCCGTCCGGCCCATCTCCATAGGAATAATAATCCAGCCCGCTACCCGTTCCGCCGCCATAGCTATTTTGGAAGTCTGGAAGTTTGAGCACTTGATCGAATGCCGTATTTGAATTAACGCTTACACCCATGGCTTTCGAAGAGGAGGCGCTTTTTGTCGTGATGATGATTGCGCCATTTGCCGCTCTGGATCCATATAATGCAGCAGCATTAGCACCTTTCAGTACGCTGATCGATTCGATATCGTCGGGATTGATTTCGGCACCTCCGCTTCCATAGTCCACCGAGAGATCACTGCTACTGCCGGTGCCGATGTTGTTGTTTATTGGTACACCATCAACGACTACCAATGCTGTGTTTTTATTAATATTCAAAGAGGATTCGCCACGTAATACAATGCGTGATGAGCTGGCCATGCCTCCCGATGTCATGGTCATATTCATACCGGCTACCTTACCCTGCAGTGCTGTTAATGCATTTCCACTTTTTGCTGTGTTCATATCTTCCCCTTTAATCTCTTGGATCGATGTGCCTATCCGTCGCTTTGTGCTTGTCAGTCCCAACGATGTGACGACTACCTCTTCCAAGGCGTCCATTGTTTTTTTGAGGGTAACATCGACTACCTTGCGTTGATCGCTGCCTGTAACCGTCACGCGATCGATTTGTTGGCTTTCGAACGAAATGTAACTGACACGGATGGTGTATGTACCTGGAGCCACCGGTATTTCGTATTCGCCACGACGGTCAGACTGCACGTTTTTTTTGGTTTCCAATACCGTGATGGTAGCCCCTTCCAATGGAACTCCTTTTTCATCGGCGATCTTTCCGGATATACGCGCCGTTTGTTTTGGCGGCGTTACCGCCGTCGCAGTCTTATGATGCCGTTTGCTGTTGTCTTTTTTGATGGTTACGATTTTGTTTGAAATTGTGTAGGTGTACGGTAATCCATTGAAGCATCGAGCCAATACTTGATTAATATCTGCATTGTCGATATCCAGGCTGATTACCTTGGCATCGGCAAATAAATCAGCATCGTAGAAGAAATCATAGTTTGCTTGGCGGCGCACATCCTCGAGAATCTCCTGTATGGATACGTTGTTTTTCTTGATAGACAGGCGTTGCCCATATGTCGCGGCACTCACATGTATCAGACAAAACAAGGTCAATAGCATCGTTATTTTCATAACACGCATGATTTGATAAAAATTCATATTTTTGTTAACGTTAAAAGATTGAAATATTGATTGAACAGTGTTTTAGTAAACTTTTGACACAATGGCAGGGGGTGCTCTAACACCCTCTGCTTTTTTTGATGAAGTCTACTCATTTGGGTTATCTTTCTTTTTTATTACCTCACGGTTATCCTCCTTTCTTTTACTTCCAGTTCCACTTTGTCCGTAGATGCGATCATTTGGATGATGGCCGAAAGGGGCTTTTTGCGGGATACCATGCCGTTGAATCGTATTTTCCCCAAGTGTTCTGGGCAGACGATATCCACATCATACCAGCGCATCACTTCCTGAAGGATGTCGGCCAACGGTTCATTCCGGAAAATGAAGTCGCCGTTTTTCCAAGCGACGTTTCGGGTTATATCGGTCTTAACGACCTGGATTTTGTCTGCAACCTGCGCTTGCATATTGGGGCTTAAGAATTTGTATTCGCCCGTCGCGCGGTATATTACCTTTACTTTGCCTTCTACCAATGTCGTTCGCTCGGTAGGGTAGCTGGTGTAGCTATTTACGTTAAATTGCGTACCCAATACCTGTATGGTCTGTTTGTCTGTTTCCACGAAGAATGGCACCGGTTCTTTTTCTCCATCGGACTGTTTGATGGAAGATTTGGCAATTTCAAAATAGACCTCACCGGTCATCCTCACCCGGCGCTCGTGTTTACTGAAAACCAATGGGTAGGAGAGGGAGGAAGCAGCATTTAGCCAGGCTTTGGATCCGTCGGGAAGGATAATTTGATGACTCCCGCCCCTAGGCGTAGTTAAGGTGTTGGTCGCATATCGAGCAGCGCGCTCAGGAGCTTCGGTCACATACACAAGCATACCCTGCCCATTTTTTGATATCGTGATGCCATCCTGTCTGGATATCAATCCCTCCTGTTGGTCGTTCAGTGCAATGCTGGTCCCATCGGCCAGTGTTAGAATTGCCTTGTCGCCTCCTGGCAGAATGTCGTTGCTGGTTATCCTGTCAGTGTGTTCGGCGGGCCTTCTGCTGTACTGATATACCACAGTAACGGAGACCAATAGGAAAACCAATGAAGCGGCAGCAACTCGGTACCGACGTGCCAAGGTTTTTAACAATGCTGATTTTGCCTGCGGTGATGCATTGAATCGAGGCGAACGCTTGATTTTAGCCAGCATGTTTTCTATCGTCTGCTGGTCGGGTTCCTCCCCCGGTTGGCCTCTTGCAATTTCTTCAAACCAGGTCTCCAAACTTTGGATTTCTTCAGGGGTACATTTATTACTGTGATACTTGTTTAGTATATCCGATAGTTTCTTTTCCATACGCATCGAAGACACGATTTGTCGTCCTCTATGAGTATAGTAACCAAAATGAAAGATTTTGCTATTCCAATTATCAGATATAATGATTTGTTAATCTGCTTAATAATTTGTTAACATAAATACACCCGATGCGTTATAAAAATAGGACATGCTTTTAGGGCTTCCCAAAAGCTTTCCTATGCCGAGTATGGATAGCGATCTGATGGTCGAGACCAGTATGGGGCAGGAGATCGAGATGCAGACCAGCCTTCATTCGAATCTCAAGAAACGGATGCTATATTATGCGAGCAAGGCCTTCACCAAATGAAAGTTCAGCAACCCAAATAACGGCGTCCAATGTCGCAGTCAAAAAAATGTATTTTGCCTTTTATTCAATTGGTTTAGCGGCTGAAGTTTTATTTACAAATATTAGAGCATCAAAATCTACCCCCAATTTAGAAGGTGTCGTTTGTGGAGGACCCTGCCAATTAGAATTTATGTGGGTTAAATCATAAATATTGGTTAGATTATAATTCTCGAACCCTACAAAGAAATTAGAGAGTTCCTCGTGCAGTGACTTTTTATTAATTTCGAAACTATACTCTTTTAGATCACCCCCTTCTATCACATTGAATGACCCTTTTTTTGTGTCGAGGGCTATGAAATAATATTTTTCATTAAGATTATTTGAAAGGTAATTTCCCATGGCTTTCACCTTCGAATTCGTTACATCCCACGTATTACTTTTGATTAAGTGTGAATTATGGGCCCATATGATACACTTTTGCTTTGGCGATTTTTGCAATAAATTGTCTGCCATTAGACTGTCCCTCTCAAACGGGCGAGGCCAAAATTCTTTGCTATCAAAGCCAATAATATTTACTTTGGATTTATCTTGAATTTGTTTTGAGTTATAGGTTTTAACCCATTCGAGTAATTCTTTTAGTTCAATAGAGTTGTATAAACCATAGTTTTTCAACGTAGTACTGATGTCGGCAACTCCACCAATCACAAAATTATTAAGGTCTTTTGCTACATGTTCGTCCATCTCAAAAGCAATAATTTTAAAATTTAAGTTATTAACAAGATATTTAATTAATATACTTTTTGCTATATAGAATTCTTGTGTTCCATGAGAGGCTTCCCCTAATCCTACATGGCTTATGTCCTTAAGGTAATTTGAAATGAAAGAAAACTGATCAACATCAGCTCGATCCGTAAGCTCAATTTCGTTGAAAGAATTGTCATAGGATTTACTGTTCTGGGCTTTGACATCGATAATTATTAATATTAATAATGCGAAAATATAATATCCTAAGTTCATCCTGTTCTTGATTAGCTTTTTATTAAGATGAATTTATAAGATCATTTCCATAAATCTTCAACAGCTATGTAAGAAAATGATATCTTTATTGCTACGATAAAAATCAAACAGTTAGATGTTGTAACTAGATACAACGACATGAACCTGCATTCCGCCTGACAAACGACATTCCCGGCATCGTATAAAGTTGATTAGTGAAAAATTAAAGCAGCTAAAAGAATCAAGAAATTGAAATTTTACCCGGTGTTAAAGACCCTTTTACGCAATTCGGATATACAGAATGATTCGCGATTCACAATTGCGTAACGTAGTTGTACTTAAGCTATAAAAATGAAACTGAAGACCGTGTTGTTCGCTCGTCGCAATAAGGTGTCAAACAATAAAAACTGCCCAAATCGCAGCTTAATAATCGAACTCAGGTTTTTAGGATCCATTTTTGCTCACTATTCACATAATTGAACGGAATTCTTTAGTTTTGACTATAGCTATTTAGGAGAAGATTACAATATTATCTCTTCGGCGAAGGAACGTTTTGGATAAATTTAGAAATAGAGACGAGCAATGATATTGAAAGAAAGCACCGGCTATAACTACCTGAAATACCTGCTTACCGGGGTCTTTTCAGCTTTGCTAATTATGGGGTATGCACAGGAAACTCAAGTTGTGGATTCCATTGATGTCGTACGTGATTACCGGCCGATACTGGCCGATGCCGTAAAGGCCCGTCGGAGTCCGGATATGCGTATTAACAGAGAAGCGATCGAGAATGAGCTACAGCAGGTTGCCGCTGCTACATATTTTTCAATAAATGGTTTCAAACAAGCCTACAATGATGAACTTCTTAAACGGAATCCCAATGCTTCACGCGACAATATCGACAATTACCGAATTAGTTATCTAGCTTACCGTGCAGGGGAGTATCCAAGAGCGACCTCTATTTTGGAGAGTTTGGAAAAATCGGATGCCTATTATCAGGGCGCTATAATTACTTTGGGCAATATCGCTATAGAGACCAACGATAAACAGCGTGCCCGAAATGCTTTTCTCAAAGCGACGAAAATGGATCTCGATCCGGAATTGAAAATAATTGCGTTGTATAACTACGCCAAAGTCTTATATGAATTGGACTCCGCCCAAGTTGGCCTAGAAATACTTCAAGACTATATTGCCAAGAAACATGTGGATATTAATCGTGATGGCAAGAAACCGGAGAGTGCGGAAACATTATCCATAGATGTCTTGTTGGGTACGAGTAATTTTCACGCGGGAGTAAGTATGCTGGAATCGTTAAAGAAAAGGAGCCGCGAGGCCGATGTAACCTATCAAAAAGCAACGTATTACCGTGCGTTGGAGTTTTATAATGAGCGTGCTTTCGAAAATAGCATATCCATGTTTATGAGATCTGAAAAATTCCCGATCGATCCAGAAATGGCAGCGTTGGCCACGTATTGGAAAGCGGAGGCGATGTATGAAGTACGCAAATACAAGGAGGCGGTAGAAAGCTTTTCCCGATTCCTCCTGATGCCCGCTGCAAGAAATACCGATGTATACAGTTATGCGCACTATGGCCTGGCTTATGCAGCTTTTCGCAACAACAGCTTTAGCGTGGCTGCTGATTATTTTGAACGCTTTTTGGCTACCGATGGAAGTTCGATAGAGGAAAGTGTACGGCATGACGTGATCGCACGTTTAGGTGACTCGTATTTGTCCTTGCGCAATTATGGCCGGGCCAACCGATACTTTGATCAGTTGATTAACAGTAAAGCTTCTAATCAAGACTACGCGTTGTTTCAGCGAGGTATTATGTATGGATTGCAGGGCGACAATGAAACCAAGATCAGCACGCTGCGATCTGTTGTGGAGCAATTCCCCGGTTCGAACTATGCAGATGACGTGGCCTTTGAGGTCCCGTACACGTATTTCACAATGGAAGATTACGATACCGCCATCGAAGGGCTACAGAAGATGGTTAAAAAATACCCCCGAAGCAGCTATGTACCTCGGGCGTTGATGACCATCGGGCTTGTCCAGTACAATAAAGGTGAGACCGAAGAAGCGAAGGCTTCCTTCCGGAAGGTGGTGGAGCAACATGCTACAACAGATGAAGCACGACAAGCATTGCGTTCCATTGAAAATATTTACCTGGATCAAGGAGATGCTTCCGGTTATATTCATTACGCGACCAATACCGATGTCAGTGATCTGAGTGCGGCAGATCAGGATAACTTCACTTTCCAGGTAGCCTACTCTTTATTTAACAAGGGGTCATATGAAGGGGCTGTGGAAGCGATCAATGCATACTTTGATAAATTTCCGAAACCCATAAAGGAAAAACATGCCCGTTATATCCGCGGGGTGAGTTTATACCGGACCGGACACCCAAAAGAAGCGCTACACGACTTGAACATTATCCTGAACGACTGGACAAGCAAGTATACTGAGAGCACCTTGCTAACGGTAGCTGCGTTATATCTAGAGTTGGAGAAATACAACGAGGCCATCGTGCATCTCAAAAAACTAGAGCTTAATTCAGAATTTAAAGAAAACTATAACTACGCGGTAACTAACCTGATGATTTGCTATTTCCAAATCGGTGACTTGGAGCAGGTGGCCAAGTATGCGACGTTGATAAAGAATTACAACCGGTCATCAGAAGAAGACATCGCCAAAGCCCACTTGTACAGTGCGCGAGCCATGCTGCAGGAAGGCAATGTGTCTTCAGCCACGAAGGAACTCAATCTGGCGGCGCTCAAGAGTCAAACGGCAGTCGGCGCAGAGGCACGGTACCGCACCGGGCAACTGCAGTATAAAAACAAGGAATACGACAAAGCACAGGAAACAGCCTTTGATGTGATCAATAATATGGGGGCGCATGATTACTGGGTGGCCAAGAGCTTCCTCCTGCTTGCAGATACCTATGCTGTCAAAGGCAATAGTCTCCAGGCAAAGAGTACATTGGAAAGTGTGATTAATAATTATGAAGATGATGATGATGTCATTCCTTCAGCAAAAGAACGTTTAAAGAAATTGAAAATTAAGTAAATTTATATAACGATGCAGATCAAGAGGGTCAACATCAGTCAGTATGGCAGTGGAATATAAGCTTTAAATGCACTTTCTCCCTAAATCCTAATAGATGATGTACCTGCTATAAAAAATAGATAGGGCAATGGTTTGGTTAGTACCCCTCCCACGATTGTTCCCATTTAACACGATTGGTATAATAGTTACCCTGCTTCGTCTAAAATCAAAAAAAGCGACGTTATTCTTATATTATTTTGTGCTTCATCAAATAAAAAAGTAAAATGATTGCACGTTTCCGTCTGCTTATTCTTCTTCTTTCAATCAACTATCTTGGTTATACCCAAACGAGGGACACCGTTAGAATGAAGAAGGTCAGACAAATTATTGAGCGATTTCCCAACACGCGAACTGTCGGTCTTCAGATTGAGTCTTTTAATAGTAGTAATTTTAATACGAAAGATTTTTCAACTGATGTAAAAGGGGAAGTGAATGAATTGCAACGTGCGAAAATAGCCGTAAACCTACCTGTTATGGCGATAAATAGAAAATTTATCGCAACAATATCAGGATACTATAGTCAGACAACAGGGGATATGAGCATTACGCCTTTAAATGGGACATCTATAAATAATGATATTGATTTGAAATATTGGTCCGGATCATTAAACACGATGTATATCTCTAGTCTTTTCAATAATCCGACTGTATTTACCGGATCATTGACAGGAGATGGCGATCACCTTGACATGCGTCGCATACGGGGAATGATAACGTCAACGATGATTTTAAAGCGTTCACCAACGGAAAACTTCTCCATCGGCCTAATAGGCATTATTGACAGATCTTCACGCGTCCCAGCGTTGCCTATGGTAGCCTATGAAAGACATGTCAATGGCTCTCCGTGGACATTCGAGCTACTTTTTCCTCAAAAAATATTTTTAGAAAGAAGAATATCTGTAAATGGTTTACTATTTATGGGTAGCGAAATATTTGCAGACAGAAACTATGTGACTCTCGGTACGGACAAACTTGACGGCATATATGAATTCAACGAAGCTTCTATTCGAAGTGGCTTAACATATGAACACCGCTTTTTTGGAAATTTGTATCTCCTTTTTCGTGGAGGTATTTCGAATCCGATAAATGCGCGGCTAATAGAAAGAAATGTTAAATCCTCAGATTATACACTGATTACGAAGCGCAATGGTTCCATGTATTTTAATTTTGGCCTTTCATATAATCTATTCTAAGAATACTTTAAACAATGTCCGAAGAAACTTCTGTTGTTGCTTAGCTTGGGAATGTCTGGCACCATTTACCGGAAAATTTGGTAACTTGTAAAGTGAATTTTTACAATTAATGTTCGATATAAATTGCAAGTTAAAAAATCGATGTTACATAACTGACTTAAATGATAGATAAAGGTTCGCGGGCGACCACCGTGAATGGGAGATTACCTCTTTCGTAACCTTGGAATCGCCCTGCACTAAAGAGCGTGCGCTGAGATTAAATCAATAGTTCGCAATCGAATCCGTGAAGGTGTAAAACAGTTATAACTTCCTCTGCTGCGAAAGCTTTACCTTCTACCCGTAGCACACAGTCGCAATCCTCCAAATCGATCGTCACCCGGATCGAATTCAACAGTTTGCTTAGCGCGTCTATGATTTGGTGAGCATCTTCGTGATTATCTACGTTAGTTTTAAATACTTCGATGATGATATCCATTCCTTCTTCTATACCGTTCATAAAAACTTCTATTTGTTTAATTTCTAATGATAACCTCGGAGCCCGATGCAGAAAACTGCATGTTGTACACGAAGATAGACAGTTACAGTATGAAGCTTTTTTCTTTTATACCAAATAGCTACAAAATTATATTAACGGATATCTTGTAGATAAATTTGGATGTTTCGTATAAAATCCAAAAAAAAGGAAATGGCATACTTTATCTTTGCAGGTAAATGTGATATTTAAGGATAGATATATGGACAATAATCTTACCAATTTTCAAAACAAACCGTTGATGCTTTTCTTGACGGAGAAGAAATATAGGCTCTTTCGACATTTTTTGTTTCTATTCCTTTTCCTTTTTTTTCTCTATAATAGGAGCTTCACTGCGTATGATGGGCAGCATCATATACCCATTTTGGTTGTTATCTATTCATTTTTAATATTGATGTTTTATGTTAACATGTATCTATTGGTCCCTATCTATCTTATGAAAGGGAAGTATATCCTGTATCTGTTTATTTTATGTTTACTGGATTTTCTAGCCTTAATTTTTATTAGAGCATCCTTGAATTTTTATTTGTCGGCCTTTGGCGTGCCAAGTAGACCTATTAGTTGGCCGAATCTAGTTGAAGGTGTTTATATAACTATTCTACTCATTTCAACAAGTACATCTATAAAGCTATTTCAGCGATGGGCCACTGACTCAGTACGAATAGCGGAACTCAATCAACTTTCTCTCAAACTTGAACTCACTGCATTGAAAGATCAAATCAACCCCCATTTTTTGTTTAATATGCTGAACAACGTAAAGACTTTGACGCGTAAAAACCCCATATTGGCGGGGCAGGTAATCATGAGACTTTCTGATTTTTTGAGATATCAAGTGTATGGAAAGAACGACGAAAATGTCTCTCTTGCTTCTGAGGTAGAGTTTATTTCCAATTTCCTAAACTTAGAAAAGATTAGAAGAGACAATTTTAAGGTTAGTATCGATATAGACACAGGACAGGAAGAGATAAACATCGAAGGTCTGTTTTTACCTCCAAACCTCTTTACTACATTTGTCGAAAATGCGATTAAACACAGTTCGGATCCCTACAGCAACCCGTCTTTCATCGCTGTGCATTTTATTGTATCTAAGCAAGCAGCAACGTTTATTTGTCGAAATTCTCGTGCGCTCGATGTTAGCGTAACAAAGGAGGAGAGTGGCCTAGGTCTGTTTAACATCCGTCGCAGATTAGAATTGCTTTATAAGAACCGATACACATTAAATATATCCCAAACGACAAACGAATATAGTATAAACTTAAGTGTTCCATTATGACTTGTATCATCGTAGATGACGAACCTCTTGCTAGGGAAGAACTCCAGTATCTTATCGAAACCTGTTCCGACCTCGAAATTATAGGCCTATATTCTAATGCGTTTTATGCTGGTGAATTTTTGGAAACAAGACAAACCGATATCATTTTTTTGGATATTCAAATGCCTAAAGTAAATGGGTTAAGTTTTGCAACCCGTATTCCCTTCCACACAAGTATCATATTTACAACCGCTTATCCGCAATACGCGCTGGAAAGTTACAACGTTGATGCATTGGATTATCTCCTCAAGCCAATCGATCAGGGTCGATTGGAAAAAGCTATCGCTAAAGTAAAACAGTATCGAGGAGGGAGCGGAGTTCGTGACATAAACTCCAGTTGTGGAGATAGCGACGACCTTCAGGATTTCCTTCTCGTTAGAGCAGAGCGACAATTCAAAAAAGTGGTACTTAAACATATCAAATTTATCGAAGGTTTGAAGGATTATGTTGTTATCTATGTAAAGGAGCAAAAAATACTGACGGCCATGAATCTTAAAACAATTCATAAAAAGTTGCCTTCTTCTCAATTTATCAGGGTCAGCAAATCATACATCGTTAATATCTCGTATATCGATAGATTTGATACTCATACGATCTTCGTTGATGATCAAGCGATACCATTAGGCGATGTCTATCGAGATGACTTCTTAAGGTTGTGGGAAACACAAATTTTCATGAAAAGTAATATATAAGATTTGGCCGGAACAGAGTACAATTAGAATGACAACCACGTATCCACTACGACATACCTTTCAATTTTTTTATATATAAGAAGTTTCGAGGTTTGCTAACAAATAAAACACGAATTAAAGACGAAAGTGAAAGTCTCTATAAAGTGGCAATTGAGAAATATGTTTACTATTTTTGGGAGAGAGGTAGAAGTCGCCCGATGTTAGTGGCTGTTTTTATTTGTAGTGTTCATAAAACTTATTATTGAACAATTCGGTCGGATCGTATTTCAGTTTTAATTGAAAAAACGTGTCGGCGTTTGGATAAGATTTTCTCATTTTGTCTTTGTCAATGTGTAAACGATAAGGCAAATAAAATGTTCCTTCGTTTTTTAGTGCGACTTCTACAAGTTGGCTTGTCAATTTTTTCATTTCTGCTTCTTGTTTGTATGTTTTCTTTTGGTTGAACAAGATTACAAAACCAAATACATTTTCTCTTGCGTAGTTCAAATAACTGTCATTGTCTTGATGAACGCCACGAATGGTTATGTTTAGCAAGTCTATTTTTGAGTTTCTCAAAATTGGTTTCATATCCGAAATGAATTGATTAAAATTCCTTTCAGGAATAAAATATTCTTGAAGTAAGTCGGTTGAAGAAGTGTCTTTATTTTCAATTAGTGAAACGTGGTCGCTTAAAAGTTCATTTCTTGAATAAATTTCGTTTTTAAAAACTTTATTCATTCCTGTTTCCAAATCCCAACGAAGACGTTTTCCATATTCGCTGTTCACACTTCCTCGAAACACCAACCTTTGTGTTTCGGTGCTTTTCCCATTTTGTAAAATAGGTATAGCTGCGTCAACTTTTTCAAAGAAATTTAATGTTGCTTCTTCTAAAAAATGTTTGTTTGAAATCCGTAATCTACCAAATACGAGATTTACATTTGGATTTTCTGAAATGTATTTTTTGTAATATTTTACGTAATTGTCAGGACTTAAACGAATGTATTTGTATTGCAAGGCTTCGTTTTCTACAACTTTTAATTTTATGTCTAAAACAACGCCAAATAATCCATAGCCTCCAATTACTAATTTGAAAAGTTCTTGATTTTCTTGTCTGCTACAAGTGATAATTTCGCCATTTCCTTTCATTAAAGTGAAAGAAATTACACTTGATGAAATTGGTGGTAAATCTTTTTGCCAACCGTGTCCGTTTACACTTATTGAACCGCCTATTGAAAATGAACTGAATGCTTGCATTATGGAAATTGATTTTCCATATTTGTTTAAATACTTTAAAGCATCTTCCCACAAAGCACCAGAACCAATGGTTAAAATATTGTTTATGGTGTCAAGTTCCATCTGCTTGTAAGGAAGCATATTCAACACCATTCCGTTTGGATAAATAGTGTGTCCACCCATACTGTGTCTTGCACCAGCAATAGAAATTTTTAGATTATTTTCTTTTGCATATTTGAACGCTTTTTTGAGTTGAATTTCAATCTCTTTTTTGTCGGTCGGAACTTGGATAATGGTATCAATTTTGGTTAAGTTCAGTTGACTTGCATCATTTGTATAACCTTTTGGTATTTCGATACTTATTTCCCTTTCATTCCATTTGGTTTTTAAAATGTGAAAAATTGGAATAGATAGAAATACAATTATTATTAAAATTCCGATAATCCAAAAATATTTTTTCATCTATCACCTAATTTCTCAAGTTTTTCAAATATGACCGATTACAACTGTTACCGAAATAAATATAGTGAAACTTACTATTATATGATCTTATTTCATCCTTATCTTTACGTTTAATTTATCGATCCATGATTTATATCAGCCAGATACGGAATAACAGACCCACAGCCGAGCGGAATAGTTACCCCTATAATATTCCGTCTATCGCCAAGCTTGATGAATTGAGCCTCCGGAACCCCGTTACATTTATCATCGGTGAAAACGGTTCCGGCAAATCAACGTTGGTCGAATCCATCGCGATCAATGCGGGGTTCAATGCGGAAGGAGGGAGCAGTAATTTCAATTTTAGCACACAGGATTCACATTCCGTACTGTTTGAAGATATTCAGCTCATACGTACAGGGTATCGGAATAAAGACGGCTACTTTTTAAGAGCAGAGAGCTTCTATAATGTAGCTACAGCGGTAGACAATTATCTGGTTCAGGATAGTTATGGTGGGTCTCTTCATGAGCGTTCACACGGGGAGAGTTTCCTTGCACTTCTGCACAACCGGCTGTATGGGAATGGGCTTTATATCTTTGATGAGCCGGAGTCTGCACTGTCGGTCGTTAGCCAGATGAATATGCTCACGCGGATCCGGGAACTGGTTAACGCCAGGTCACAATTTATCATCGCTACGCACTCGCCGATCCTGCTGGCTTATCCCGATGCCGACATCTATCAGGTTACGGAAGATGGATTACAGCAGGTGGGCTATGAAGATACCGAGCAGTATAGATTAACCAAATACTTTATGAATAACTATAGCCGAATGCTCCAGGAACTGGGGCTGTAACACATGATATCTGCCTGTGCAATAGAGACTCGGGAGAAATATTTTGCTGAAGGCGTTTGATTTATATGGCCAGTAAGAGTCTTTCGTTGAAATTGCCAAATATGCAAATTCAACTCAAGAGTTTTACGAAGGATTGGGGTTTATTTACATGGAACTCATTAACTTTGTAAAAGGCGAAGCAGAGTTGGAGAGCGAGCTGGACAAGGTATTCTTTATGCTCAAGAATATGTCCACGTTAAAAAAGTTGCCCCGGATACTGAATTCGGGCGTTTTCCAGCGATTTTTCCAGCTGGCGAGCTACGCAAAATTGACAAAGGAGGAGCGATATATGTATGATATCAGTTTAAAGCGCAAATGGGACGCGGAAGCCGTCCGGCAGGCACAAGAGGAAGATAGGCAGGCGTTATTGGCGAAGCAGCAGGCACTGGAGGCACAAAGGCAAGCATTAGAAGAGAAGCAGCGGGCATTAGAAGAGGCGCATGTGTTAAATTTAACCCAGGCTAAAAAGGAAGCACTTGCTGAAGGCCTTGCCGAAGGCGAGCGAAAAAGGGCTATTGAATCTGCTCGAAAAATGAAGAACGATGGACTGCCAATAGAGCAGATAATCCGTTTTACGGAACTTTCTGCGGAAGAACTCCGAAGGACTCTGCGAAGCAAAGTCGAGAAACTCTAGGCACTTACTATCGAAGAGGTCGGGAACTTGAAATAGTTTTTAAGTTGCCTCGGGAAATCCGTTGCCGAGATAGCTATGTCCTTCAAAATATACAAGCGTTCTGAATCGGAACGCTTTTTTTATGCCCAGCATTAGAACTGTTAGGACGTTGCTTATCATAGCTTGAATCTACGACGAGCATGTAACCTCACATTTTAGTGATAAGTTCTATTCATACTTGAGGTTTTCAAGAACAAATTGTCAGATTAAGTCTTGACTAGTTCATATTATTATAAAGAAGCTGGTTTATCTCCACATTTTTTTATTTGGTTTCACGCGCTGCAAACTTTGGCTTTGGCAATCATTTACAATGGGGTCTACCTGCCCGTAGCCATAGTAATGGGTATTGCAATGTCAGGAGCAACTATTGCAGTTGCTTTCAGAAACTCCGTTTTCCAATTACAGATAAGTGTATTTTTTTTTGCTGTCGTTGCATTGCTTCTGAGTTTTTATGCCGAATTACCGATACCGCTAAACACATTAACTGTACTGATGGCATTCAAACTGATGGTTGGGTTCGCAGGAAGTTATGGGAAATATCATATAAAAGACTGATAGATTTAAATAAAAAAATAAAGATGAAGGAGATATCTGGCTTCCCGTCCTGAAAAATGCAGCGACCTTGCGTCCGACCAAGAAGATATAAACATAGTATAAAAAGCACTTAAGCGAATCGATGATTTAAAAACGGCAAACTTTAGCTTTTTTACAAAAGTTTATTCTCTTCCAAGTTGAGTTTTTTAAAAATCTCCTTAGTGATTATTTTTATATTATAAGCGAGATGCTCGCAGTTGCAGTATAGAGCGGCCAATGTAAACGGGATTCCATCCTCTTTTTTGGTCAGATCGACGGTTATAATGGCGTTTTTCATGATTTCACGTTCTCCCTGCATCATATTAAAAAGGCGTGTGGCGAAAAGTTGGTCGGTTCCTAAATAGAAACTGGCGTAGGTTTCTAAACCTTTGAGCGTCTTCATATTTAATGAGATTTCAAAATGAGTTTCCATACATCAGAATTAAAAAAGTAGAGCTACCCATAGGTAGCTCTTAGCGACTAATATTTTTACAGATTATTTGATCTCAATTTGACGGCGTATTGTCTTCGCTTCTTCCCTTTTTGGGATAAGGATAGCTAATATACCATCATTATAAGTCGCCTGTATGCCGTTTTCATCGGCGCCGTCTGGCAAGGTAAATGAGCGTACAAAAGAACTGTAGCTGTACTCGCGCTTGGTAAAATTCGCACGTTGCTCTCTGTCTTCATTAGGTTGTTCTACAGAAATGCTTAGCAAATTCCTTTCCAGATTGAGTTGAAAATCTTCTTTTTTTAGACCTGGAGCGGCCATTTCCACAAGGTAATGGTCTGCTGTTTCACTGATATTTGCAGCGGGCACCCGTGTTACCATGCGGTCTGAAAAAAAGGTGTCATTAAAGATGGAATCCAAAACATCATTAAAGCCTGGCATTAATGCGTTGTTCTTTTTTTCGGGATTAAATTTAACTAATGTCATAGTGTTTCCTCCTAAAATTTGATGAATAAACTTTTAATATTAATTAAACCAATGAACATATGCTCGTTAATTGCACAGCAACAGGAATGCCAGAGCAAATACACGGCCCGTGAAGGGACAAAATTTCATTTTCGCTGAAAATTTTACAGTGGGAGGCTGTCAAAAGTTCAATATCGGTATTGCGGATAGTCAGGCGTTGGATATTCGTCTTTATCTTTATAGGCACAATTCTACTGATGCCAGACGGGGGCAATAGAGACATCCTCTTCGGATTACCTCGTGGCAAAAAGAAAGGGCACGGAACCAAGACCACGCGCCAGCGATTTGCATATACCGGTGCGAGTGGAGGGATTATTCCGAAGCAGACATTTACCAGTTATGGAGGATAGACTGCAGCTGGTCGAATATCAGGGTACAATTTGTAAATGATATTTTATGTATCTGTTGTCACCTCATCCCACTCATCAGCTTGGAACGTTATCCAATTGATAGCATAGTGCCGTTCCATTACCGTACTACTTGACAGATCAGCGGGGGCAGGTTTACCTTCTAGGTAAGCGTTGCGAACAGCCCAATGTGCGCGATAGATCAAGTCTGAAAAATCCAAGATATCTACGGTAGCACGGATCCGGACTTGACGGATAAATTCGGACGGATCACTCAGAAATTCCGGCAATTTTTCAATGATCGCTTGAGCATTGACAAAATCATCTTTTAGTGTCAATTTGTCGACCAATCTAATACTCCACAATAATACCCATAAAGATTCGGCACGCCATGATACGTTAGTTTTATCCTGCTCATCCCAATTGTCCAGTTCTAATAACCTCCTTTCATCAGGCGAGACGTGGTCCCATATATCGTATTCCTTGAAGTAGTTGGTTATGTTATCTTTTTGTTGCGGTACTTCTAATATGTAAAGTAAGTAGGCTAGTATTAGTACTCTCTTTGTAATATCTTGTGCCGTACGGATTTTTGCTTCCTCTTCCGATTCAATGTAAGGCAAATGGTCTATATAGGGGATGCCAAGTTGCTTTAAAATCTTTTCAGACGCTTGCTTTCGCTGAAGAGGTGATTTTGAGTTGTTATTTTCTCTTGCGAAAAGGTTTAATAGTCCCATATGTTTTGTTCATTGTCTAAATATAGCGAATGTGCATTTATTTTGCTATTGTATTTATAAATTAACGAATCCGGGTCTCATTCCAATTTTTTCCACTTTCCCTTTTTGAAATACATATTCTTAAATTTTTTCGAGTTAAAAACTAAGAAAAAATTCCATGCATTTCTGTATGTTGTCGGATCAGTCGCTAAAATATGATGACCAGGCTGTTCCATATTTATAATTAATCGATGCGATTCGTATGGCTTTACTGTCTGAATAGTTCCTTTTAAGGTGTTGATTATTTTATCTTTATCTGTTACATAAAAATAAATCGAATCATTGTTTCGTATTTCAAACCGAAAACTATTATACTGCCAATCAGCCTGTCGCCCTTTGAAATAATCGCGATCAATTACGTATGTACCGTAGTAATCATTTTTAGACAAAACCTTCTGCGCAAATAACCATTGAATTGTTACTGATAACAATCCCATGGCGGTTACTCCGATCCAGATCAGGCCAAGGGCCTTACCAAAGATGGATTTTTTTGATATTAGCCAGATTACTAATAGAATACCCGATAAGGGCAGGAGAATAAAAAGGAAAAATAAATTAAATCCAAATCCCATTTGTCTTTTAGTTTATGATTTTCGTCAGATCGGCATGAACCTTTCAAAAGATTGCCAATATTTGTCCTTATATATTTCATAGGTCAAGTCTAATTTACCTATATATTTATTTTTCAAGATATGAAGTAGTTTAGATGGTTTTCTAAACTCGTTACAGGCGAAATAAATTGCCCTCTCGCTGTCCGCTGTTTGTCTGCCGATGTTCAAATATCCTTCAAAGTCTTTAAGCTCGAGCATTATTTCATCTTCGAATCTATTTAATAATTCATAAGTTTCATTGTCCGGCATGCCATTACGATTTTTGCCATCGTATTTTATTTCTACTTTCAAGATCCAAGGATGGGATGCTTTGTTTTCCCAACCAAGCAAAGTTGTGTTGATGATTGCTAATAACGGAAGTCCGCTATTTAGCGTAGCTTCTAAACTTGAATAAGTATCATTTTCCGATTTGTATCGAACACCACTATATTTTTCTATAAACTCTTTTTCCCTCCAAATAAGATAGCTTTTAAGTTTAGCAATTGGAAGCAATTCTTTCTCAGCTTGGTCTTTTGAAATCACGGTTAAGTTGTCAATGCTTGTAACTGAGTTGAGTTCTCCGAGATAATTGTCAACGAATAAGTATGTGCCATTGATAATTGTTGATTTATCATCTTCTTTATAGTCATTATGAGCTACAACTATATCAACTTCATCTGGATAGTTTTTGTGCTCAATGGAATAAAATGAAAGGTTTTCACTGTCAAACCGGTAATCTGCCATTCTAATCCCAACATTCTCAATATCAAGGGCAGGTTTTAAAGCCGTGAATTTCCAATTCGGAATTATCGGTGCTGAACTTACAAGTTCTTCTACAAAAACGATGTTCTTCAACACTCCATCAGGTGTAAATATTAATTCGGCTGTATTGTCGTCACACATTCCTGTCAGATAAAAAAAACCGTCTTTTAATTCTTCAAGTTTTGATGAGAGTTTATTAAAAAAGTCATCTTCTATATTTTTGCCTGTTTTTACAGCTTTGTAGAAAGTAGGTTCGTTTGCTACGAACCAAATCCAAAAGTCTTTTATTCCTCCCATTTGTCAATCAGTTCAAATTTATTCTCAGTTAGCATTTGTTTAAATTCAGCTCTTGTTAAACTGTCGGCAAGTCTGTAGTAAAAGTGTTGATAACCAAACTCCAAATTGTAAAAATCTCTTGTCTGTTCATAGCCCAACTCAACTATGTTGCCTATAAAATCTTTAAATAGTCCTTCTTCTGTCAAAAAGGTTGTCCTACATTTTTCTTGTATATTAGGCAGAAGGCTTCGTCGGCTTGTCCGTAAAGCTTTTCATAGCCGTCTAACTTATTGATATAATCATCCAGCCGTCTATTTGTTAATGTTGTGGTTGATTGTAAGTCTGAAATTGTAAATGGAAATTGACTGTTATTCGGATTTGTTGTATGTAGGAATAATACATCATTACAACTGGCAAAGTCGAGTAAAATTGAATATAGCTGAAAGTCTGTTTTCAGCCTTTTTGTCTTGTCAACAAGTATATCAAAGTGTCTAAACAACTTGTCGAGATGTGGTTTTCGTCTTTTAAAACAGTTATTACCATAACCATTCCAGTCAAAATGTAAGTGCCAATTCTCAAACCAAGTTTCAGGATTATCAAAGTCAAACCAAGTCGCTTTATCCAGGTCATTTTCTGTCGCTAATTTTTTATAATAGCGTCTGGATCCTCTCTGTTTTTTTATTCCGTTCATTTAGTTTTTGCCATCTTCCTAAAATTGGTTATCACTACTTTTTTACCGTATCTCCCATTTATTTCATAGAGCTGTTTTCGATCCTTTTGCTAACCGTTGGCTACATTCGAATTACGTAATACGTTCATGTAAAAATAGACAAAAGTTGTGAGCCGAAGGTATGCGTTGTAAACTTGATGATCTGTGAACCCCTTCAGTCCCGCTTTTGGCAATAGGTTGCTAACTGCTGTTTCTCGTTTTTAGTCGTGTTTTGTTCGTCGATAATTCTTCTTTGATATCCAATTTGAATTGTTTATGCTTGCTTTGTTACTTCGCTAACCAAGTATTCAATAACTCTTTCAACTTTGGATCGCTTGGTCTTGGACTATCCGGGGTTACGATGTTTCCGGCTTTGTCAATAACTAAATAGCGTGGAATCCCTGTTATTTTATAAGCTTTGGAAAGATCATTGCCTGGTCCAGCATGAAGTTGTATGCCTTTCAGGTTCTTTTCTGGAACATACTTTTCCCAGGCCTTTTTGTCCTGATCAACCGATACGCCCACAAAAACAACATCTTTGCCTTCGAATTCTTCATTCAATTTCTCCCAATGCGGTTCTTCGGCTTTACAGGGGCCACACCATGTCGCCCATACATCGACGACGACAACCTTACCTTTAAGATCGGCCAATGAAATGTTTTTGCCACTGAGATCCGGATAACTAAAGTTGAAGGCTTTTGTCCCCTCTTTGGTATCAACTAGTTTTGTTGCCACCGCATTTGCTCTTTCAGTTTGTTCGGGCAAAGTTAAGTACTTGGCATATTCGTCGTTCAACGCAATATAATCGCTGTACGAGCGCGCACGCTCCATGTGCTGCAATATAAACTGGCCTTTAAGCACATCTGCCGGAATCGCATTGACTTGGTCGGCCAAGGTCGGCTTATTTTTAAAATCCACTTTTCTATATACTAGACTGGATAGAAAACGATCGCCATAAGGAAAGCGTAGCAAATCTGCTGTCAAAAAATTATCCGATTGGAAGTTTGTATAATAATCGCTCATCTCTTCAGCACTCGGATGTGCCGAACGTGGCATATATAAATGGGAGATCGCGTAGAATGCAAAATCATAATCGACCAGCTTTGCAAAAAATGTATCAAACCGATTGTTTCCGGTCTTCGCTTTGGCTTTAAGACCACCGAGCTTGACTTTCATTTCTTCTACTTCGGGAAAGAAGTCAACATAGGTCGACATCCCGCCAGGCGTAAGACCCTTTGCCCGCATATCTTGTGTGTATTGATCCCATTGGTACAAGGTTTGGTTTTCCTTGCTGTTTTTACCAATTAATTCATAAAAGGTAGGAGTTACCGCGAGGTTAAGGTCGTCATTCCCTTTAAAGTAAAAGCGGAGGACGTTTAATATGTTATTTGTATTACCCATTGTTAGGGTATACAGTCCCTCATACCCCGGAGTAAATCGAAAGGCAAAACGACCTAGACTGTCGGGTATGGACGTTCCAATTTCTACGACGTGGCCGTTGAGCACTTTGCCCAAACTTACTTTTTTTACGGTTTTGGGGTCTGCAGTCCCATTGATATTACTGGGCTTCTGTGCAAATGTGGTGTTGCCGAGTAACACCACTAGAAATAATACAATTACTTTTTTCATCTATTTATTTTTTTAATACTGTTAATCCATTGAAAAGGGTAGTGGTCGTTGCAGGTCCTTCGCTACCAAAGCCGCGCTATTTTTTTCTATTAATGCATCTTTCATAGACTGCAAATCTGCCTTCTCTAATTTTGGATACTGCGTCGACAAATCCATCTTTTCCAAAGTTGCAAGTGCTATCGCTGCTTCCTCAAAATTTCCGAGGAAGATATCCAGTACGGCTATTTTATATGTGTCCGTAAAGTGTAATACTTCTTTTTTTTGCTGCTGGGCGTACTCCTCCTTTAATTGTTGGAGCAGTGGCTGGTTATTTCGCTGATCGATGATTACCTGCCCCAGCGCATTGCTGCGTTGTTCCCAATTTTGATACAAGTCATAGTTGGCAATCAGTTCCAGGTAGCGTGTCGCATCTTGATCAGCCTTATAAAATTCGGTTATCCATTTCGGCAGATATACAGTCCAAAGGCGTTCTGTAAATACGGGCTTCACGTATTCCAGCATATGCTGCAAACTATCCAATTGGTGTGCAGTACCAAATTTCCTTGCTTTGGCCTGGGCTGTGGCGGTTACGGCATTGCGTAAGCCGTTGTCGCCATATTTACCACGTAGGTCTGGTATATGTTGAAATATCCATGCATTGTATTTTGCCGACATGCCCAGTGAACCGATGGTGTAGGTTAACTCATCGAATGCGTCCGTTTGCTGATCCATAAAATTGTTAAGCGCTTCGGCAGAAATCCGATGGCCGGTTTTAAAATAGCGATCACTGTAGAATGCGGGATATTCTTTATCCAGATTGGTGTCATAAGTTAAATAGATGCCCTGCTGTTTTAGCTCCATTCCACGTTTCAGCAACGGAATAAAGCGATCAACTCCTAGAAAACCTGATTCCAACAGGATCGTATTGCCGTTGGCGTCCATTAGGATATAAGTTGGGAAACCCGACACCGCGTATTTTCTTGATAATTTTTTTCCATCTTCCTCTTTAAAGACATCTGTCTTGTAGGTGATATAATTTGGATTTAAAACGGCCAGTACCTTCTCGTTGGGAAATACCTCCTGATCCATCTTTTTGCACGGCATACAACCTTCGAAATAGAGGTCGATGAGGATAAGCTTGTTTTCTTTTTGAGCCTGGGTTTTGACATCTTCAAAACGTCCTTCAAAAGGCTTAAATTCTTTCTGCGCTAAAGCCGTTTCCCAGACTAAAGCGGAAAGTAACAACAACAGCAGTGCTTTTTTAATTTTTAGCATGTTATACTATAATTTAGATTATAAGGTTATTTCAATTTGATCGACGGTTTTTAGTATTACCGGATTTTTTTTTGCTCGTTCACGAAGTTCATCGATGCGCGCAGGTTTTTTTACGAAGTCTGAACTCGCAAAATTTTCGATCGATACAACTGCCATGCCAGTCTCAACGGCACCGTCCTCCGTGCTTTTGCCAAAACTGCCCAATACACGCAATGTCCCTTGATTATCCCAACCGAAGAGATAGTCCTTGAGGATGAAATCTACGGGAAACTCATGTAGTTTATTGGGTGAAAAGAAGATTTCATTTTCTGCCATGTTGATGGTGATATTATATCGGCTCAATAAGCGTATACCAATCGACCCGTCAAATCCGGGATTCCAGTTTTCATTCGTGGCGTTGCCACCCATAAGTGTTACTGGCAGGTTTTTCATCGGTGCTAATGGGGTTAATGCGAAACCATAGCTCCGACCGACAAATGTAGGCGAATTGATGCCCATGCTTACCGTAGCTCCTTGTGCATCTGGTCTAAAACCACTAACGAGCAATTTGTTTTCTCGTACAAAAGAACGAAAACAGATTAAGTCATAAGAAGCACCGGTGTCAAACACAAATTGACCATCGTAACGTTTTGCCTGCACAATTTCCAACTGTCCGGGTAAGATTACCACTCCCGAAGGCATCGTGACAGGCACCGTATTTCCTTTGCCTGTATAAGTATGTGTGCCAAAATCGTAAAGAGACAGTTCATTCTTGTCGTAGTCGATATGGGTTATAAAACGACGTAGCAGGCTGTTGCCGATAATACCGTCCGCATCGCGGCTCATTTCCGGGAAAATAGCGATGCCCTGTCCGCCTAATATCAAGGTATCTAAATGGATGGTGTTATTGTCTGAAACGGATATCT
Source organism: Sphingobacterium alkalisoli (assembly GCF_005049105.1). Lineage (GTDB taxonomy): Bacteria > Bacteroidota > Bacteroidia > Sphingobacteriales > Sphingobacteriaceae > Sphingobacterium > Sphingobacterium alkalisoli. The sequence goes on along the minus strand of NZ_SUKA01000007.1, from coordinate 68,810 downwards.
CCATATTTCCGCCTACGACCGAAGCGTTATTGGTGCGCGTTACCTGGAGGCCAATGGAGTCGGCTAAGGATTTTCGAACAGCCATCCCATCGGCACCTGTATCAAAAAGGAGTTGTAATGGTCTTTGGAAATCGTTGATATGTACTTGCAGGATAATTGATCCGTTACGGTTAGTAAACGGGATTTTCGCGCGTAGGCGTGATTTAGGTAGGCGTGTCATGCCATAGAGCTGATCAAACAGTTCGACGTGGCGAATTTTACCAGCTGTATCGGTTAACACCTGCGTATTTGTTTTGGAACCATCCGTTTTCGTCACTTGGTAGGTCAAGACGTTGCCCTTAGTAGCTTTCTCTTCGGAGATAAAACGCACCTCCTGGCCCGCATAACTTTTTAAGATTTGGTGCAAACGAAATTGTGCTCCTTGACCCGTATGACCCGCGATGGCGAAGTTGTTCGCCAGAAATGCCGAAAGCCCTGTGGTATCTTTACTTTGCAGTGCTTTATTAAGTGCGGTAGCAAACATTGATTTGTCTTTCAATTGAGCGTGAAGAGCACTGGCAAATAGAAGTCCCACTAAGCTAAGCGCAATATGTTTTTTGTCCTTTAATCGCATTATTTTTACTTTTTTATACTTAGAACCGTTTGCTTTTAAAAGCCGTAAATCTTTTTCAGTGCAACATCGATATCGTCTGTTGCAGACGCTGTCAACCTCAGGATAATCTGTCCCTGTTCATCCACCAAAATCTTTGTCGGAAATCCATTGATACGATAGGCCGATACAATATCAAACTGTTCTATGTTTTCATTGTTAAGTACATTGATCCAATGTATGCCTAGCTCATTAATAGCCTTTTCCCAGCTTGCTTTTGAATCTTCTATTGTTTTACCTCGCTCTTGTGCTATACCAACAATTTCAAATCCCTTTTCTTTATATAGGCTATGTAACTCCTTTAGATGAGGCATGCTCGCCCTACATGGCCCACACCAGCTTCCCCAAAAGTCAAGTAAAAATACTCGTCCTTTCAAATCCCCCAACTTAAATGTATTTCCTTCGACAGTTGTACGCTCGAAGGCGAGGGCAGTGGCTCCTTTGGCGGTCACCGATTCTTTTTCTATCGTTCTTTGTATCCCTTTTCCCATACGGCTTTCTCTATGGTTGATGTCCAGCGCGTTGAAGGCTTGTGCATATGCATCTGAAGTGTAGTGGTTTTTCATCCGGTACAGCAGAAAGAGGCTTACATACGAATGCGGATGCGCCTGAATAAATTGCTTCTGCGCATCATTTTCTTGCCGGTGTAATACAGATATCTGCTTAAAAATGGTCTTTGCTTCTTCCGAATCACTAACAATTTCCTTTTTAAGTAGTGGGGCATATAGCTTGGAAGCTTTGCGCACAACAGGAGCAGTAGACTGTCGCAAGGTATTGTAATCGTTGTTCTCTTGACCGCCGGATACAACCGCTAGATCCAGTTCGTTACTTTGTCCTTTTATCGTTATATTCTCTTTGTGAATAAATAGATTCAACGGACGTAGTATAACGCCGTTCATTGGATCTGGATAGACAGTACGTAATGTGGCATCGACGACAAGCTCTTGTCTTGGTACGCGAATCTCAAATGTTCCCGACTGTGGGACAGCGCTGTAGGAATGGCGCTTGCCCGAATGATCGGTAAAAGAAAGCGTGATCCTTTCTATCATTTCTCCGGATCTATTTTTCAGCTCGCCGTTTATGGAAAGACTGTCCACCTGTGCTAATGAAAGCACAGGGAACAGGAAAAAAAATATTAAGAGTGAAGTCCAGGTTTTTCTCATGATCTACCTCTCTCGATAAGTTAAACTCTTAATCCTTCCAAAGCCACTATACGATTGATCCAATACCAGGTCGCCATTACCCCCCGGAACGGTGTATATCCCTAAAACACCTTCAGTACCATCTGATACAGTCGGATTATAGGTTCCTACCATCAGTTTATTCCTGCCAGGATATTTCGACGAGTTTTTAAAGTCATAAAAATTCAGGTAGGAAATTTTACTACTGCCAAAGTCTAACATCAACTTAGAAGTTTTGTATATCATATCATATTCATATACCTTTCCCGCAATGGTATAGAAAATATAACCAAATTCAGGGCTGATAGCATAGAATTCCGCATCAGCGATATCCGTTCCGATCATTTCGCTGTAATAAGATTGGACATTGTTTGCTGAATTAAATCGAGCCAGATACTTTTTGTTAGAATTTGGATCTTTAAGAATTGAAAAAATTTCACCTCCGTTAAAAGGTACCCATCGCATGTAATCTAGATCCATACCCGTATTGAAGCTGAATAATTTCTGATCTGAAGGTGGATCAGGTAATGTTGTGCAGGTTGCGTTGCTTCCACTGTGTTTAACAAAACGTCTATTGGTCTTGTCATAAAATATAGCGTGGGCATTAATTACAATAAAGGGATCGCCTCCTATAAAAGGTGCTGCTTCAAATCCCCTTTCTTCTGCGGTAACATAGCTTATTGGAGCAGAGTAGTAAATATTATGTGTTCGGTAATAAAAATAAATATTATTGTTGCCGATCATATATGCTGAACCTCCGGATCTGCTTTGAATAACATCCGCGTAAAATCCATCCGGAATTTCTCCAAACATCTCGTATGTCAAGTTCATGGTTGGTGTCCATTTAAAGGTATTGGGGTCAACCTTTGTTGTCCCTTTGTCCGTTCCGAGATAGAGGCCATAACTGATCGCATCAGGCCCTAAAAGTAGTCCAGTAGCGTACGTATAGGTCATTACTGGTTTTCCTTCTAGTTGTAATCCAGCCCCTGTTGTCTGTAACAAATCGCGAATGAGCTCGAAATTTCCTTGACTATTCACCGATAGCATGTCTACACGAGCTGTACCGTTTACCTCATTCATCATGATCCAGCCTTCGTTTATTTCATTGGCCACTTTAAGTGTGAATTTCTTGCTATATTTCACTCCGGATGCCTTGTCGGTAACCGAATAATACGCTGTGTAATTCCCTGCCACCAACGTCATTTTTACCTCAAGGTCTCTAGTTGTTGCCCACGTAAATAATTTTGTGCCACCCAAACCATTTGAACCGATATAACTCCATTCGAAATTATATGCCGATTCGTCAAAATCTTGGTCCAAGCTGAATTTTAGCTCTGGTGTCACTTTAAAATCTTGCCCATAGATGGCATTTAGTTCGGTAGGAAGTCCAGTAATTTCTTCCAATGCATTAATTTCTACGTAGTCGTAGTTTCCTAGATCTTTCATACAGGCGGAAAATGTTAACACCGCCATTAAAACAAAAAGAATAGGACGAAATATGTTTGTTTTCATTTTTTTCGTTTTTTGAAGTGTATAATTTACTGAGAACTGGCACCCATAACCATGACGGTTCCATCTTCTTCCAAAATGGTATTACCCGCAGCACGTTGTTCGTTTAAATAACGTTGCATATACTTGCCATAGGCTAATATTTCTGCAATCGAAATAGAGGTATCCATATAAGCTGGATCAACGTTAAGCACATCGACCATTAAAAACAATTTTTTACGTGAAAAGGTGCCTAAATAACCATCAAGCCATCTTCCTGGCTTCTTGATGATGTCGTTGAGGAACCATCTGTAGGTGACGTATGAGTGCAATTTTCCCGTGTTTTGATTCAATATTTTGTCAAACATCGCTATCGCGAAATTTTCATTTTCGAGCAAATCAAAACCCAATAAAAAAGTTTTCTCTTGCATATCCGCCGTTCTGAAAAATTTGATATTAACGGTGTCCGTTAGCTCATTTTTCCGAATTACGAACTCGTCATCTAAGACTTCATAATGAACACCTTCTATTGCATCCGAATTAGGACTAACGGATAGGGTATAGGCTCTATCTTCTGGAGATTTTTCGCCGATAACTTTAACGACCATATTCACGATAGAATCTTCCACTGCTACCAAGCTGAAGGATAGAAGTGTAGAGTCCTTAATAACCTCACTGCTATAGTCCGGTAACCTACCGGCTTCATTAAAATATATGGTAGGCTTACCTTCATACTTATGCAGCTCCTTTTCGCAGGAAAAAAGGACCAAAACTGGAATTAACCAAACGAAATGTAATATTATCTTTTTCATTAGTATTGTACTTAGAAGGTTAACGATAAATAGATTCAGACTCTGGCAGTGGTACATCGTAATTCACTCTTACGTTACCACTTGAAGCAGAGCCGTTAGGGATAGACGTCACATTTCTCCGTTTATAATAAAAGAACAGCTGTCCTTCTCCGAAAAACTCCTTCTGGTGTTCTTTCTGAAGTTCTGTGTTAATATTTACAGTTGAAGCTAACGGTAACAACCCTCTATTGGCGCGAACGATATTCAAATGCGCTATTCCGTCGGCGGCCACAGGTTCGCTTTCCGCGGCGATGTAATAAAGCTCACTCACTTTTAAAAGCGGTATTGTAAAACGAAACACTCTGTCCTTGTCAACAATATCAGCGTATTTGTAGAAAGTCTTATAACTTTTTAAACCGGTTGTTGGCACCTGCCAATTTAGATTAAACCGGTAATCGTTTTCATTATTTTCATAAACGGTATTCAATCTTGCAGTGATCGGTGCCAAAATACTTGCATCGGTCAGGGCCGGATCAAATAAGGAAGTATAACGGTTATATAATTGTGTACTCATAACCCCAAACAACATTTCGGTTGAAAATACCCGGTCTGGATTTTGCTTTTCACTCAGAGCATTAGTAGTGGTAGTCCAAGGGAATTTACTTGCTACAGTGATTATTTCCTTTGCATATTTTAATGCGTCAACTTTGTTTCCCCGGTATAAAAATACCCGAGCCTTTAGTCCTTTTACCGCATAATAATTCAATCGATAATTTCTATCTGTCTTTAGAAAATCAGTACTACCGGTTGGGGTTCGAGGATTCACCCCTGTAGTTACCACTTCATCATTTTGCAATAGGTTTTCTGCAGTACTCAAATCAGAAAGAACATTATCCAGAAAATCGTTAGCAGCCAGAAGCGGATTGATCGTATTTTGAGAACTGACATAATAAGGTAAGCTCTGTTTCGTAGAATCCACGGTAGAATAACGGGGGCCATATAATCTCAGGAGGTCAAAATGCAAAAAAGCACGCATAGCAATGGCTTCCCCGCGAAATATATTTTCGGTTTCCGGATCTAAAGCACCTTTATATTTGTCTAAATTTTCAATAAACGTATTAATATTTAAAATGGAGGAATACGCATTTGACCATATGGTTTCCATACGACCAATTGTGGGGTTATCCCTATACGCATACGTTGCAATTTTAGTCAAGCTGTGCGTTGATGGAATATTATAGCGTTGTGCTAATATCTCCACGGTTGATAACGTTAAGTTATCGCCATATAGGTTATTGCCCGCCAAATTAATATACAGGCCATTCAGCACAGATTGAATGCCCCTTTGTGAAGAGAACAGTTCCGTTTCTAACACTTTGTCCTCAGGTTGTACATCCAGAAACTTCGTACACGAAGAATATGTAAATAGCGAGGCGATTGTGACGAGAACAATTGTGATATAATTTGTTTTCATAGTTTCAAATAATTAAAATGAGGCCCTAAGGGAACATGCAAACGTTCTGGCATATGGATAATCAATACCCCGTTCCCGTCTTACGGTGGAGAAGTAAAGGAAATCATTTGCCATTATGTTGATTGACAAAGATTGTAGGCGCATACTTTGAAGCCAAGGACTTTTTTCGAACAGATAACCCAGATTAAGTGTTTCGCTACTTAATGTATGTGTTTTTTGGACAAAACGAGATGAGATAGGTGTGGTGCTCGTTTGTGATATACCTTTAAACTGCGCTATATCTCCAGGATTCTTCCAGCGATCATACAATGCCCGCTTATCTTGGTTGTTGGCAATACCTGAAAAACTTATATTTTCCACCTTGTCAAACAACGCTGTGTTGAAGACGTCGCCACCTAAACGATAGCGTAATCCCAATCCAAATGTGAAACCGTTATATCGTACATTTGTAGAAAACACGCCCTCTGCGATAGCCACTGTATTGCCCACATTGACAATATTTGCCGTATTATAGTCGAATGTGTACTGTCCATCTGTCGTTAAGAACACCTCGCGGCCAGTAGCGGGATCAATACCCATTGATTTAATCGCCCAAATAGCTTCTGCGCTGGCTCCATCCATGTAACGAACCAATGTTTTATTATTTTCCTGTTGCTTATTTAACGTGTTCAGGATATTCCCAAAGCCATCATAGTGACTTTTATATGTAGATCCCGTAAGTCCGATATTCCAGGTGAATCCCTTTTCTAAGTTATAAATCGGAAAGAACGTTAATTTCGTTTCCAGACCTCTGTATGTCAAACTTCCTACATTATACGGATAAGAGTAAACCCCTGTAGACGAAGGGAGATCAACAGGAACAATTAGTGGATCAGTTCTTTTATCGTAAGCATTGATATAACCGGTGAAACGATTGTTAAAGAAACTGAAATCTAATGACGTGCTAATTTGTCTTGTTTTTTGTGGCTCCAAATTAGGATTACCCAACATTTGTAGATCGAGACCTTGACCAAACTGATTATAAGATGTGTTACTGTTATAGTTATATATAGAGACGGAGCTAATATTCGCGAAATTTTGATTACCCGTTACCCCGATATTTCCTGTCAAACGCAATGAATTAATCCATTTGATGTTTTTTGCAAATTGCTCCCTGTGTAAATTCCATCCCAATCCAAAAGCATAATAAGGCGAGTATTGTTGGTTACTTCCATAGGCAGTAGAACCATCCAAACGATATACCACATCCATAAGATAGCGGTTATCATACGAGTAGTTCGCCGTAAGTGTACTGTTTAGGGATCGATAAATGCCGCTCGATGCTGCCGGTGCTCCATCTAATAAATAGCCAAATGCAAATCTAGGATTGCCCAAACTTCCTTCGGGGAATCCTTCCGCTATAGTCGCATATGCGTCGCTTTTGCTTTCCGAAATTGTATTTCTCCAGTTCGCCGTTATATGGTGTTTCGCAGCGAACGTCTTATAATAGGTCAACATTAAGTTCCCTTGGTAGGAGAAATTATTATTTCTGGAATCGGAATATCTTCCCTTCCGTAATAAGGTCGTATTAAGGAAATCGCTCATTCCCGGCGATTTGTATTGCTTGGATTCGGTATTTCCTTTAGTTATCTGCAAACCGACATTCAATCTTAATGCCGTCGTGATATCGTAGTTGGCATTTAAATTATTCTGTACTTCGATGTTTCTCGACTTGTTATATTGCGGCTGCATCGCATCGTATAGCGGATTTGTGACATACAATGCCGAACCATTCGTTTGTCTACTCACTTCTAAAAAGGGGTTGTCGTACGTTTTTTCGAAGTATGGGTTTGCGTTTACGAAAGTGGAAAAAGATCCGTAGGGAGACTCATTTGTCATATTACCTCTGATGTAGGTTATATTATTGATATTGAGCTTGTCTTTACGATATGTTAGACTAATACTTCCGCTGTAACTATCTCTTCCCGAGCCTATCATAGCGCCTTCACCAATACGATAATTGAGACCGAGATTGTAGGTGAATGCTTCATCGCCCCCGGACGCGTTAATTGAATTATTTGTGGAGTAGCCATATTGTATCGGCTCACTTAACCAATAACTGTCGATGCCTCTTTGTACATTACTTAAATGTCTGTGATATAACGAATCCAAGAATACGACATTATTTGGGGTTGATGGATCTCCTAAATATCGTCCGGCCAAGCGCTCAAATTCTAACTTTTCGGATGCATTCATCATATTATAAGCCGTGAGGTCTGGAGCTTCAAATCTAAAATCCTGTGTATATGTAAATCGGAGTTCTCCGGGTTTCGGCTTTATGGTTTCAATAACAACGACCCCATTAGAAGCTTGCGAACCGTATAGCGCTGTGGAGGCGGCATCTTTCAGGATCGTCACGGAGGCAACCCTATTCATATCCAAGTCAACAATCGTTTGTAAAGTTGTGGGAAAGCCATCTAGTACAAATAAGGGCTGGTTTGGATCAGAACCAAACTCATCGCGCAATGTCGAACTTGGAATACTGCTTTTTCCCCTTACTTCGATAACAGGCATCACATTCGGATTAGAACCCGCAAGATTGTTCTCGAGCTGAAGAAAGGATGGATCTAAGGTTCTCAAACTTTGGATAATATTATTATTGCTTATCGATTTTAGCTCGTCTCCTGAAAATGTCGTAGTCGTACCGGTGAAGCTATCTTTATTTCGATTGATTCCCGTACCCGTCACCACAACCTCATCGACAGCTAAATCTTTCGCCGTTAGTTTAATAACTAACGGTTGCTTTTCCAGGTCTGCAATTACTTCTTTTGTAGTAAACCCCACAAAAGACACAACAATAACCTCCTCATTTGCGGATAACGGAAGCGAAAACTCTCCGTTCGCTTGGCTGACGACTGACTTTTTCGCGTCCGATTTCAACCGAATACTGGCACCAGCAATAGGTTTTCCAGTTTCATCGACCACTTTACCTCTAATATATTGTTGTAAGAGGACTTCTTCACGGATACTTGGTGTGGTTACTGTTCTTGGTATCAGTGGGGTAACCATTTTTTTCAACACAATCGTCTTCTCAAAGATGTCGTACGTAAATCCCGCTCTATCTGTAATGCTGTTTATGGCTTGACGGAGTGGCATATTTTTCACGTCGACTGAAATATTGCGAACAGGGGAGACCTCTGCTTCTTTGTAGAAGAACACGTAGCCCGATTGTTTTTCAATTTCCTTAAGAATGATCTCTAAGCTGCTATTTTTGCGTTTTAGTGTAATTTGTTGAGCATAGCTGCGGGCATCAACTTGGGAAATACCGATGAGCAATAATAAAACGATGAGGTTTAGTTTCATCCACGTTTTTGTTAAGGTGCCCATAGTGTGTATATTTTCGTTATGCTTGCCGCTGGAATATGGCTTTTCTCTTGGAAAATCGGCATACCTCGCATGAAAATCTACACCCTGATGAGCGGGTTGATTCAGATTAATTTTCATTACATTTGTAGTGTTTGGTTAAGAAAAATTAGGATAATACTGTGTGTCAACAGATCCATTTTTAAGCCGAGCAGTTTTGTCCGGGGTATGCGTCAACATATTCCGGATTTTTTTTGCTCTGCCAATAAATTTTTAAGTTGGTTTGTTTTTTATTTTCAATGTAAGTTAGATTAGTAAATATTTAGTTAATGATTAAGTTTACGCGATTATCGCCGTTTAAAGTTGGGTTGACCGTCAGATCGGCATACCTCAATAGTTTTACAAGCTGATCAAGGGGTAAATTTTTTGGAATTTTTCCGCTGTACTGTGTGCTCTTCTTGTTGCTTTTATAGGTGATATCGATATTATACCAGCGGGCGATCTCCCCCAGTACTTCCTCGGTATTCGTCCCATCGAAGCAAAATAGATCTTTTGTCCATCCCAATACGATTTCTAAATCAACCGTTTCTGTCCGTATTCTTTTTCCCGTTAAGACAGCCTGTTGCCGTGGATGCAGCAATACGTCACGGAGTTGCTTATCTTCTGGCGAAACACGTACACTGCCTTCTTCTAAGGTCGTATATACGGATTTGGCGGTGCTGTAGGCTTTGATATTGAATTTCGTGCCTAACACCTCCGTCTCCTGAGTGTTGGTCTTTACGACGAAACGACTTTTTGTACTCGATTTGGTAACCTGGAAATAAGCTTCTCCTTCCAACTGTACCACGCGGTCACCGTCGCCAAATGTTACCGGATAGCTCAATTTAGACTGCTCATTAAGCCGTACTTTGGTCCCATCAGATAGTATCAGATCGTAAGTAGCTGCCCGTGGCGTTTGCATCGTATGCCGTTGGTCTTTTAGATCTTGCGTATCCTCGCTGTGGTACGTAATCTGACCATCTTGATCTTTAGTGATCGTGAAATTGCCGATCTCAATCGACTCATTTACATGAAGGTTGTCCGCCGAAATCACCTGCCCGTCGGGAAGTGTAATGATGGCCTGTGGTTTTCCGGGGAGAACTTGTGCTAGCCGCTGGTCATCCGCAGGAAGAGGAACAGGGTGTTGAGCCCAATATAGATAACCCAACAAGGTCACAACGGCAATGGACGCTGCTGCTACCACTGTCCGCCACATACGTGTGGTATTTTTTTGATGAACAGCTGCTCGAATGGAAGCGAAAACCCGTGCTTTTGCGCGTGACTCCAATTCCTGGATATCTGCTTCATGGGGCAACGCGTGGTTTTGTTCGTCGTACCAGTCATACAGTTCCTTTCGTTCCGCAGAATTCTCTTCTTGGGCGATATATTTCGATAAAAGATCCTTTTTTCCTTTCATATCATTAGGTAAGCACATCGGGCTCGTTATTTATACAAGTGATGGAAACTTAGGCTAGCACCTACCTCTTTTTTTAAAAAAAAAGAAAAAAAAGAAAATGTTTTTTCGTTATTGTCCGTAACCTCTTGATAGCCTTATTGATATGGTTTTCAACAGTCGACTCAGAAATAGCAAGTTTTTCGGCAATTTGTCGATTGGTCAAGAAAGAACTTCGGCTTAGTTTAAATATCTCCCTGCATTTTTCGGGTAAATTTTCAATTTCGCTCTCTATCATATCCAATATGTAACGGTAATAAAGCCTGTCCTCAATCGCTAAGCTTGAGTCTGCAAATTCATAGTCTAAAAAATCAACATACTTTTCTTGCGTGGCTCGCTTCCGATAATACGCTAAAACAAGATAACGACATGAAGAAAATAGATAGGCCGGGAGCGATTCAATCTCCAATAGGTTTTTCCTGTTTTTCCATAACGAAAGGAACAGATCATGCACAATATCTTCCGCAACGGAGATTTCGTTGACTTTGGACAGTACATGTCGAGTGAGATCGGGACAAAATAGATCGTACAACATAGAAAAGGATTTTTGGTCGTCCGCTGCTATGCTTGCCAATAAATGGTCATAATCTGATTTTGTAATCTTTTCCATTTTTTTCAAAGGTATGAAATTAACAATTATTTAATGTTCTACATCCGTGTTTGATATTTATTAGGTAGGAAAGCCGAAACAAATATTCGCTTCATATTCGTTGATATTGGCTGTATAGTATGTTGCAGCACGATAATCAAAAGAAAATCCCGTATTCATTGATCCTACTACCGATGAGGGGTTCAAACGGTTATTTGGCGATAAGATTAATCTTATCAATTTTCTCAACATCATCTTCCGGGGCCGCAAGGTCATTGTCGATCTCACCTACCGTGATACCGAGCGGGTCGGGGCAGCAGAAGATATCGGTACAGTTATCTTCGATCTGATGGTCGAGACCAGTACAGGGCAGGAGATCATTATCGAAATGCAGACCAGCCGGCATTCGAATCTCAAGAAGCGGATGCTATACTATGCGAGCAAGGTTATTTCGGACAAAGCTCCCCATGGCGACCGTAGAGGCTGGGCATACTCCCTTCCCGAAGTGTACACTATTGTATTGATGGATGGCTTCCATATGCCCGATAGCAGCAGTAGGGGACATTTACATGATATCTGCCTGTGCGATAGAGACTCGGGAGAAATATTTTGTTGAAGGCGTTTGATTTATATGGCCAGCAAGAGTCTTTCGTTGAAATTGCCAAATATGCAAATTCAACTCAAGAGTTTTACGAAGGATTAGGGTTTATTTACATGGAACTCATTAACTTTGTAAAAGGCGAAGCAGAGTTGGAGAGCGAGCTGGACAAGGTATTCTTTATGCTCAAGAATATGTCCACGTTAAAGAAGCTACCCCGGAAACTGAATTCGGGCGTTTTCCAGCGATTTTTCCAGCTGGCGAGCTACGCAAAATTGACAAAGGAGGAGCGATATATGTACGATATCAGTTTAAAGCGCAAATGGGACGCGGAAGCCGTCCGGCAGGCACAAGAGGAAGATAGGCAGGCACTGGAGGTACAAAGGCAAGCATTAGAAGAGAAGCAGCGGGCATTAGAAGAGGCGCATGTGTTAAATTTAGCCCAGGCTAAAAAGGAAGCACTTGCTGAAGGCCTTGCCGAAGGCGAGCGAAAAAGGGCTATTGAATCTGCTCGAACAATGAAGAAAGATGGACTTCCACTAGAGCAGATAATCCGTTTTACGGAACTTTCTGCGGAAGAAATCGAGAAACTCTAGGCACTTACTATCGAAGAGGTCGGGAAGTTGAAATAGTTTTTAAGTTGCCTCGGGAAATCCGTTGCCGAGATAGCTATGTCCTTCAAAATATACAAGCGTTCTCAATCGGAACGCTTTTTTTAACTAAAATAGGGATATATAGAGCTAGCCTTATATATTAATTCCGCACGGGGCAAAGTCCCTACACCATCCGAGGATTTAGATATGCGTTTTTTATTCAGCTAACATCTGATGAAGAAGGATCAGGAAATGTTATTTTCAATTGGTCAAAAAGTACACGAACCTTTTTTCGCCAACTTGATCGGGCAAGAAGCCAGCTTTTCCGGTCTTTCACAATATCGACTCTATTTTGCGAATGGTGAGGTCTTGATTTACTGTCTTGCCCACGTCCTTCATCAAATTTCAATAGAGTTAAAGGTTCGTCTAATGGATTAATTTCTCCATCGAGGTCAAAAATATTTTGATGCTCCTTTTCTGAGAACAAAGAACGTTTTTTATCGAGTTGTTCAAATAGATATGGCAAAGAGAAATTTTCAGATAGGAGATCCAGATCATATATATCTTTCTGGGTAGCGCGATTCGAGGCCGACATCATTTTGAATAGCGCAATATCAAGTTCGGATACCAATTTAATACCATCTATTTCTTCAATATCAGCGATCATTTTCATGTTATGAAGAACCTCCACCTTGATGGTTTCTCCGTCAGATATAATAAAAAAACGAAGAAAAATATACTGATCGTCTATGTCGCAGGGATATTGAGTGCCAAATACACGCGCACCATAAAAATTTAGGACTTCCTTTTTGATACGTTCAAAACCTGCTTTACCTATAATGTGTGGAAAAAAGATATCAATATCCGTTGATACACGGTGGCCATGTCTGATAGCTAAATTGGTGCCTCCGCCTAAAGCAGAATTGTTAAAGCTTTCAAAAGATTGTAACTCACGAATAGTCTTCAACAGACAGGGAGAAATAGCTGACATTATTGATAACGTAAAAACTGCTTCACATGATAACGACGAGCAACAAGTTTACACACCTCATTACTAATACGCTCTTTTGTTTTTTGCAATTCCTTAACGATTTGGACTTTGCTGTAAAGCTTTTCCAAGGGTTGGATATCCTGAACAAATGTTTCTGCTGTTGTAGCAATTAGAGCCCTTGGGATAATAAAATCCTTGTCATCCTGAATATCTAAATTCTTTGGATCGACATCCCAAAATAAATGTTTTGGAAGGAGTTTCGATATATCCTTTATTGTGCTCATTAATACAAATTTACAGTATATTAAAAACAAAAGAAAATAAATTAAGATAAATTTGCTAATAATACTATTGCAGATCTCGACCAAGACCTCGAAGCAGAAGCATAAAAAAGCCTTAGCTTTATTATATTGCCAAGGCTTCCTTTTCTTGTGTAAGTAGATTCTTCCAGATCTGCGTATTAATCATGGGCTTTAGAGCCCGTGTGTTTTTTTGTGCAAAAAGGCTACGCTTGATCGAATTGATCAATGTTTTCTGTATGCTGTAGTAGGAGAGACCCTGAGCACCTTGCCATAAAGAAGTTTAAAAGCACGTGTTTTTTATGACCGTTCTTTTTCTCGTCATCTCCATTTGTTTACGTGCTCTACTTTGTCGTCAAATTGCGTTGTCAATGATTTTACCCTCGATTTCAAAAGTAGTTTTCTTCCGCCAATTGTCCTTGTAAAAATCAGATCGCACGCGCCTACAAGTCGTACCCATTGATTTTGGAAATACTCGGCCAGCAACTTGTTTCGTCCTAGGATTTCAGGAACAGCATGATAGTCCTTTTGCTTAATGAAAAGCATAAATTTGTTCTTTCTTATAATTACATAACGTGGATTGCCAATAGGGGCAATGATTTCCTGCAATGCATTGATGAAAGTTGACTTATCGAAAGTCGTCCCGCCTTCCAAATGGCAATATATAGCACCCCAATTGTCAACCGAAGTTTCCACTTTTAACTTTGAATTGTCAGTTCGGATAACACCTGCTTTAATCAACGCGTTTAACAGTGCATCACCAATTTGTTGAATATCTTTTGAGATGTCTCGGTATTTGAAATACAGTCTTAGCGTCTTGAAAGTCAGTCTTCCAAAAATCAACATTCCCGTTGTTCCAATAATAGCGAGGAAAAGATAAAGATCTTGCGCTGTTTTGATGTTTCTTGCTGCTCTGCTAAGTCCTTGTAAACTCTCCAAACCGAAGGCTAGCAAACCCGAACCCAAAGTTGCCAAGAGGTTTCTGATTGTCTTGTTGAAATACATAGACTTTACAGTTTTGTATTCTCTTTCTTCCGGAAACGGAATTTTGATTTCTTCTACAAGATTTACACCTGTTGCCAATGCTTCTTTCCAACGCTGTTTTAAACTTTCTCTGTCTCCTGCGCGGGTAAACATTTCTATGTTTTTCTTCTCCGCTTCTTCCTTATGGTGAATATTTTCGGGTAAGTTCAATCTGCCAATCCCGTTTTCGATTCCGGGCTCTTCTTTGAATGAAACGCCCACAAAACTTCTAAAACGTCTTTTCAACAGCTCAAAATCATCTCCGCCTTTTGGTGAGGTTGGATCAATACATACCAAATGCCAAATATTTCCTGTTTTATCGCCGTTTCCATTTTGTGTTCTTATTGCTCTACCACGCATCTGATTGGAAAGGACAAATGAACCAACAAAACTTGCCAAGATTAAAGCATTGATTGCAGGTGCATCCCAACCTTCTCCAAGCAAAGATTTTGTTCCTATTAGAATCTCAATTTCTCCACGCTGAAATATTTGGGTAACAATATGAACAATTTCGTGTTTAAGGCGCTCATTTTGGTTTATTAAAACGTAGCTATTATCAAAAGGAACAGGATTTGAGTTGATTTGTGTAATTCCATATTTCGCGGCCTTTGCTTCAAATGCAGCATAAGCACTAACAGGAATAATAATCATTGAACCTGTAAGAACTGCAATTTTCTTATTTTCTTTATTTTCTCGCCGTAATTTCTCAAAAATTGGGATGATCCCAATTTTATTTAGTTCGAGTTTGTTTTCTGCTGAATTAA
The DNA here is from genome assembly GCF_005049105.1 of Sphingobacterium alkalisoli. GTDB lineage: Bacteria > Bacteroidota > Bacteroidia > Sphingobacteriales > Sphingobacteriaceae > Sphingobacterium > Sphingobacterium alkalisoli. The sequence goes on along the minus strand of NZ_SUKA01000007.1, from coordinate 53,536 downwards.
TGAAAAACTCTTTTCGGATAAAGTCGGAAAGAATCACTAACCGTAGGTTTTTACCTAGTTTTTTGTATTCAAAATCAACTATTTCTTGGATACCATTTAGTTTACTGATGCTTGACGTCAAAAAACCAGTTACTCGTTGATTATGCGAAAAATTGATTTGTCGTCTTTCAATTGCTCCGTATCTTCTTAATCGGTGTTCAAGTGATTTTTGATGTTCTTCAAATGCTTTGAAATGTACTTTGTCTTTGTAGATATAGAAATCTAAAAGTGTTTCCATCCATTCATAATCGAGTCTGGGAATTTTAAACTTTATATCTCCTATAACTTCACGGTGTATTTCTGGGATTTCTTTTTCGTTAGCATTTAAAAATATTAGACAGGCCGAATAATAAGAAAGGTTGTTATAAATCCAGTCCAATTGCTCCATTGGGTTTTGCCAGATAGGATGTTTCTCTATCGCCTCTATTATTGTTTCATCACTTTTTATTTCATGAAAGAGTTTTTCAATATTCTGTCTGAAATCAACAATGCTTTGTTTTTCTTTTTCCGTAGGTAACGTAACATATACATAGTCTTGGTGTGGGCATAAGTCACCTTCAATTACTAATTCAGGAACCGAGATTTCTGTGTCAACCGGACCATTCAAATCGATATATCGTTGCCATTCTGTGGCTGTTACGTCATATGGAGGAGTAGCTGTTAAACCAACAATAATCGGTTCTAATTTATCTTTAACTTTTGTCAGCGTTTGCCACCATTCATTTTTTAAGTGATGTGCTTCGTCCACAACGATTGTTTTAATATTCTGCGATTTTAGTCCGCTTATGATATTATCGAGGTTTGGATTTGTTGACCTGCCGCTTCCATTTTCTTCTGTTTCTTCCTCGGTGTCCGTGTCATCCTCTTCAATTCGTAGGTTATTGCAAGCAGCGTGAAGTCCTTGATATGTCACAACGGTCATAAATTTCGGATTACGAATGTCTCTCGAAATCCAATCAGGTGTTAAATGGGTTTGCAGAAAAAGTTCACAAAAACGTTGAATCCATTGATTGCGGATTGCAATCGTCGGTGCAAGTATTAACGTCGGTTTATTCAGTCGAATAGCAACTTCAAGTCCTAAAACTGTCTTGCCCGAACCTGGCGGTGCAATTACGTGCAAATGTCCGTTAGTTAAGTGTTCTTGTAAGTCGTCAAGCACTCGCTGCTGGTACTTCCGCCAACTATATTTAAATTTTATTTCTTTAGGATATTCTGTCAATGTATCGGTGTCTTTTTAAATTTAGGTCCTAGTTTTAAAGCTTTGCATCGGGCCGGATTATTGCAAGGCCGAACGGCAAGCTAAACTACAAATTTCAAATGAAAACTATCTTAAATGCATACCGTGCCAGCGAAATTATTAAATAGGTATTAAATAGGTTTTTCCAACACCCGGACCCCTTTATATTACATACAATTTCCTCTCCACTTTTCTCAATTATTTTGAGCAAAGACCATAAGTATTTTCGGCTGTTCTGTCATTACCCTATTAAAATTGATTTCCATTTGTCTGTTTCCGCAAATGTTTTTATCATGTTATTTCTTTCAATAAGGAATTGCTTTAAATACTTCGTCAATATAAGTTCGTTAAACAACTTTCCGAATATGCCAAAAGGCGATTGAAATTCAAAAGAATCTTTCATGATTACCTTATCACCCATCTGTACGAAACTATGTTCGTGATACATGGATTTGAAAGCTCCTTTTACCTGTTCGTCAACAAAATAGTTCGGTCTATCAAAAGCCGTGATTTTTGAAGTTAACTTTTGTCTGATACCGAAATGCGTAGCTTGCCAGGTCACAAACTCATTTAATTCAATCAGTCCAGAAGTTTTACCGGCAATGGCCTGCTCGTGTGTCTTTGCCGTTGAAAGTTTATGTAGATCGATACTTCTTGCGAGATCAAAGCAGGTTCCGATTGCCGAGTTAATTTCCGTGACGAGTTCGATTTTTGGCATTTGTTTCTTTTTTCGTTTTCTAATCCAAGCTGTTATATGTTGTCGTCGACAGTAATTTCGGATAGCTAATGTATCCGTTAAATTATATCGGGCGCTCGGTCGTAAAATTGATTCCAACCATACGGTTGAGGATTTGTCAGCTTATAAATTGTCTTCTCTCTATCGTTCAGACTTTGATAGTATTTACTGAATTCGGTTAAATAATCTTCTACTTTTCCCATTCGCCAAAACATTCCGTCGCCGTCAACATTTGGGAATTTTGCCCAAGGTGTTTGAATTGCATTTTTAAGTGGACTGAAATGTCCAAAATCATTTAAAAAATCTCTTGCTACCATTAAAGCAAAGCCAAGTAAATTTTGTCCCCGCCAAGCGTGAACATTTTTTATCTCGCTGCTGTCTTGTGAAAGACCAATTCCCCAGATTGTGTCGACGGGACTTGCTTCAACCAAAATTCTGTTTTCCGTTTTCAGGAGATACTCTGCAAATTTTGGATATTGATTGAATTTATGGATATTACCTAATTTTACAATATCAAATTTTTTCTTGTTCCAAGTTAGGTCATTATAACCATTCACCTGTCGTCCGAGCTCTTTTGCTTCTCCTGGTTTGTCACAATTTATTATTTTCTCAAATATTTTTTTGTCACTGAATAGCATAGCCTTATGCGCCATCATCCAATGTTCAGCAGTTTTGTAAGAGATATTGTCAACAGTAAAGGGGCTTTCAGACCATTGGCTGAAACAAAATTTACCAATTTCTTCGTTATGCCTTTTTGTATGCCCCCAAAAGAAAATGTATTTCAAAGTTTCGCTATTTTCAAACCTTTCTTTCAGCCAGTTTATGTCATAGTGTGTCGTCATTTATAATAATAGATATAATTTGAGGCTTGTCGATAGTGGTAGATAAATAAGTATGAATATTAAATTAATTTCATCTAGTCCTTCGGAGATTTAGCACCACGGTAGCATAAGCTATTTATTAGTTCTAAATTACAAAAAAAGGAAATAGAACGGATATTTTCTTTGGAAAAAATAGCAGGCAACGTTTAGTATTACAAAGTTAAATCGGAGACTATCCCTTAAGCATTCTGACAACAGGTCTCATTCCAATTTTTTCCAATTTCCTTTTTTGAAATACATATTCTTGAATTTTTTCGAGTTAAAAACTAAGAAAAAATTCCATGCATTTCTGTATGTTGTCGGATCAGTCGCTAAAATATGATGACCACGCTGTTCCATATTTATAATTAATCGATGCGATTCGTATGGCTTTACTGTCTGAATAGTTCCTTTTAAGGTGTTGATTATTTTATCTTTATCTGTTACATAAAAATAAATCGAATCATTGTTTCGTATTTCAAACCGAAAACTATTATACTGCCAATCAGCCTGTCGCCCTTTGAAATAATCGCGATCAATCACGTATGTACCGTAGTAATCATTTTTAGACAAAACCTTCTGCGCAAATAACCATTGAATTGTTACTGATAGCAATCCCATGGCGGCTACTCCGATCCAGATCAAGCCAAGGGCCTTACCAAAGATGGATCTTTTTGATATTAGCCAGATTACTAATAGAATACCCGATAAGGGCAGGAGAATAAAAAGGAAAAATAAGTTAAATCCAAATCCCATTTTCTTATCTTTTCGTTATCAGTTGTTTCGTCATTTGAGCCGTACCCGCTGTTGTTGCCAGAAGTAGGACCTCACATTTGGAATGTGTCAAGCCAATACTTACTTTTTTTATTTCCATGTAAGATAGGTAAGCACCTCAAAGATCCCCACGACTAATGATATCAGCAAAAAGATACCAAGGAGGCCACATCCGATTTCCGCGGCGCGGTGTTTCCACGTTTCTTTAGTTGCTGCGCGAGCCTGTTTTGAATTTATTTCTAGAGGCTCTACATAACGTATTACGACCTCAGAACTTTTATCTATCCATTTGTCCTCATCTGTCATTAACTTTACCGTTTGGTATTCTTTGTTTACTGTCTGGACTTTTAGATCCCGAGCGGCACATAAAAGTTGATAAGCAACCAGTCGTAGACCTTCTTCGTTGGCTCGGATATAATATTTCTCCTCGCTACGACCATCGTCGTCATCGAAAAATATAGCGAAACGCCCATCCTCAGCAGCCTCTTCAAAAGGCTGGCCATCCAGTATGACATCGAGTTTTGCCTGATCCATATTATTAGTTTTTCTCTTTGACTCGGTTAATAAATCAGAATTATAACTTGTAAGTTACATAAAAAATGATTTCATCGGGAATATCCCACTTTTAGGTCATCGCCGATTCTATTTTCAGATCCTCACTTTGTATCTCGTACAGCAACGGTTCTACCGTCGCATAATCCCTTATTACCTTTATCGCCAGTAGTGCGAGAGGTATGCCGATTAAACTGGATGCCATGTCAAGCCATGTGCTTAACAACAGGTCGTCCACCGTGTTTGTATTTCTTGCTAGACGTAAAGCTATTTGACCAAGGATGCTGTTGATGACCCAGAGCGTCCACCAAGCGATAACGGTTGATGTCGATAGTTTTACACTGCTTTCTATGCTGTTTTCGGTTAAAAGTTGTTTCGTTTTTTGATACAATTCTTTCGTGATCTGGTAAGGCTTAAAAAGGTTGATAATCGGCAAGAACCAACTTATCGCTACATCATTGCTGGAATAAGATACATAAGAGTCCATTTGACTCAGATTGTAGTAAGCCCGTCTAAACCATTTAATGAAAGTAACTGCCGAAACCACGAAGCATATCAGATATACTCCACCTATGATTTGTTGTCTGAGGTCATTCGCTTCAGCAGCTTCTTCAGATATTTCGGGCGCATACAGCAATCCGTATTGGAGGTATGCTGAAATAAAAGAAAAGATGTCGAGTATTAGGATGACCCATATCAATGTAATTGCATTTTTTGCTCTCCGGGCATTAGGTCGTAATGAATTGTGCATTTCGTTCACATCTTTAGTTGTTAGGTCATTCATATATGCGGTATTTATGGGAGCTTAATTTGTTTCATCGACTTCCATTGATGTTCAATGTTTTCCATCAGTAAGGCATTATCAAATTGTACAGTTCCTGTCGGAAAAACATCCCTGTCATCGAAGAAGCTGGACTTTACCGTTTCAACTTCCAGCGGAGAAACTTTCCATTTATAGGTGTCCAGTTCTAGTCCATCAAAAGCTCTTCCATTGGGAGAATAGCTGATAGATCCAGCCTTGAAGAATTCGGATGCGTCTTTCAGCGTTTCAAAAATGGAATTTTCGTTTAGGCGTTCGTTATGCTTAGCGTCAATATGTATATACGTATTATCCGAACTGGTAAAGTCTACATGATAATGGCCGTCCTGTTCGTTTACATTGAATTTTGCAAAGAAATGCTTCCCCGGGAATGATCTACCTCCGACCAGTGCATTTAGTTTTGATGAAGTATCTCTCCTGGGGATAAATACACCCTCTTTTATCTCACCGTTTTCATCCCATTCCACAGCAATCCGATGAGCCCCATTTTCAGAATTTACACCCATGAAATTTGGCAAACCCTTTGGTCTGATATTTTTAAGCCTAATCAGGCAAATTCCGACTACAGCCTTACCGCGATATATTTTTGGACGGAAGGGTGGCGGTAGGATACGTTGAACATATTCCGGCTCCGCAACGAAGTTTATGAGTAATCTTCTCTCGATGATTCCTTGAATAGTAGGGATTCTCATGAAGGTTTAGTTAACAATTTTTCTGCATTAATTTAATAAAATACGGCTATTTATGGCATACTAAGATAATGATTAATTCTAATAATAAGCTACGCTGCTATTTTAATTTTCATGTTATTTTCATCATAGATTTTCTCCACATACTGGGATCATTTAGATTTTTATGGACGAGCTTCTGTGTTTTCCAAGAATATAGATTATCAGCTCGGTATTTCGAAATATCTCAGCTTTAACAGGAACTTTATGAGAGGCTTGAGTATTGGGCTGTTTTACGAAAGATTCAGGCACGGTAACGAGGTGGGAATCGATTTAAAATTTTCTGTTATGTAGGGCCTGGGTTTATTTTTTCTACATTCTTCTGTTTTTCTTATTTGTCCTTTCCAAGGGATCCGCCACTTCGTTCCGATAACTGATTCAGTTGGAATAAAAAGGAGTAGCCGATCAAACGAAGACATAATTGGAAACTACTAGTTCTTCCGGAAATTGCAAACCAATCTTTCAAATCCGCTTTTATATTATCTATCAACTGTATTCTGCCAATTAATTTTTCGGCATGGTTACCACGCGCCAGCTATTTGCATATATCGGCGAGGAGGTGCGCCCAGACCCATAGACTTTTTTAATGCCGTCATAAAAAAGTCTCCTATTTTTAGTTCCATTACCAATTTCAATCCTTCTAAAAATGAAGGCGATGTATATAATTTTTCAGCGTATTTGCCTACATTTGGTTCCATTATACAATTATTAATGCTATGAAAAAAACCTGTTTAGCTGTAGCGGCACTACTATGTAGTGCAGGACTATATGCACAAAGTTCTTTCGGAATTAAGGGGGGACTAAATTTAGCCAGCGAGTATGCTAGAATGGACAATCAGTCTTCAACAACGAAAATTTTGCCAAGCTTTCATGTCGGTGCGTATTATGATGCACGTGTTTCTTCTGGCTTTTCGATTCAGCCGGGCGTCCTGCTGCAGGGTAAAGGTGGAAGGTTTGAGGACGGCGGTGAAACTTTGTCGGACAAGTTTCTTTATCTGGAGGTGCCTATTAATTTTTTAGGACGTGTTAGTGCTGGAAGTGGAGAAGTGTTTTTTGGAGGCGGACCTTACCTGGCATACGGCCTCTCAGCGAAGGTAACTTCCGGTCGCAGCTCGATTCATATGGAATGGGGCAGTCAACCTAATCAACTCAACCGTTTCGACGCAGGACTAGGATTTTTAGCAGGTTACCGATTTTTCAACGGATTGGTCTTAAGTTTAAATAGTACTGCCGGATTTATAAATATGTCAAATTTGGATGCAACTTTCCAGAATCGGGTTAGTTCGATTAGTATTGGGTACGAGTTTGGAACTCGCTAGTTGTTTTTTACTAAGAATTCCCGGTTTTTGCCGGGGATTTTTTTTGGCATATGTTTTACCCCGTTGTACATTAATAACATGCTTTATTGTCGGATTCATTCATTCATACATAATGAGGATGATGTGGTTGCCACCAGCTAGATATTAACGGAAATGTCCGATTTTAAAAGCATTGTTACTGATCCGGCGGACCGGGCGGGCATTGAGAACAGAGTAAAAGCGGAACATACAGGATAGCCTCATGGTGGTTTATACCCTGTGGGAAACAAACTTTTGATAAAATGAAACAGCAATTAAACGACAGTATTACATAACGGATTTCAGCATGCGTAGGCTAGCGGCTATCTCCTCTTCGGTGCAAGACGCAAAGCCCAGGCGTATTGCATTCTGTGCGTAGCCGGGATAACGGTGAGCACGACCATCGGAGATATAGAGCCCTTTGACGAAGGCCTTAGCCGCTATTTCGTCAACTGGAAATGCGGCATCAAACTGTGTCCAGACGGCAAGGCCACCTTGAGGTTTATTATACTGCACAAGACCTGAAAATTCACTGTCCAGCATCTCGCAAAGAAAATCTCTTCTCTTGCGGTAGATGGTTAATGCCTTGCGGTGAAAGCGCTGCATAGTCCCGTCTTCGATAAGATCAGCAAATGCGTGGTCGATAACCGGATTGCCTTGCCGGTCAACAATAGAACGCAATTTCGCCAGTTCGTAGATAACTTTATCCGACGCTACGACATAGCCATTTCGGAAAGCTGGGGAGAGCGACTTGCTGAATGAACCGCAATAAATGACATGTCCATGCCTGTCTGCACTGGCAAGGGGTAGGATAGGACGCAGGGCAAAATGAAAGTCGAAATCATAATCGTCTTCCACGATCCAGAAACCATAACGATGGGCTAGTTCCAGCAACCTAAGCCTGCGGTCGAGGGAAAGAGTAACTGTAGTGGGATAATGGTGGTGTGGTGTGAGATAAAGCATCTTGATGGGGCAGTTTTGCAGCAGCTGTTCAAATTCTTCAACGATAATACCCTGCTCATCGACAGAAATCCCGCGCACATTGGCGCCGGCGTGTCTAAAATTTTGCTCAGCACGTCCCCAAGTGGGGATACCCAGTGCGACTACGTCATTCGGACGTAGCAATGTCTGGGCAATCAGGTGCAGGGCCATCACCGTACCACTCACTGATAGGATCTGCTCTTCGCTGGTAGGCAGCGCACGCGTCTCATGCAGATATTTCGAAAGGGTTTCCCTGTAATAAGCTGAACCTTGAGGAGGTGTATAGCGGCCAAATTTTTCATAGAGTCCCGAGCGGTTGAGCTGATTGTGGCAGCAGCGTTGGAATTCCTTTAAAGGAGTAATACGTGGGTCAGGAAATCCGTCATCGAGATGCAATCCATGGTGTTCGGTCACATGGGGTACGCTAATATACTTATGTATAGGAACATCTGTACCCGTGACAGCAGATGACTCCTGCCCGCCAGACCAGTCTATTCCTTGCCCGGTAGTGGTATCTGCCGATACAAAAGTGCCGCTGCCGACCTTGGCATCCAGCCAGCCCTGCAGTGACAGCTCATCATAGGCTTTCCCCACGGTGAGCCGGTTGATATTTAATTGTGCGGCAAGCAACCGTGTGCTGGGCAATTTTTGTCTGTGGCTAAGCTGGCCATCCTTGATCAGCTGCATGATCTTCTCGGAAAGCTGTAGAAAGATGGGGCGGCCTGATGCGGTGTCAGGGTGCCAGCCTTCGAATAAACCGAAAATAATTGGACTATCCATTTTAATAAAATTGGATTATAAAGGTAGGCTATTTATACCTTACTTTTATCCAATAATAACATAAATAAGAATGTACGTACCAACAAGATTTAAGATGCAGGATCGGGAAAAGATGCTGACATTTATGAGGAATAACAGCTTTGCCTTATTGATAAGCACCTACAATAACCGCCCGTATGCAACCCATCTGCCTTTTGTAGTGGAAGAGAAAAACGAGCGTCTGGCTTTGGTATCCCACATGGCGTTGGGCAACGAACAGGTGCCGACACTTCAGCATGCAGCGTGTTTGGTCATCTTTTCAGGACCGCATGGTTATGTGTCGCCAAAGCATTACGACAAGCTGGATAATGTGCCAACCTGGGACTACGTAGCGGTACATGCCTATGGTGAGATAGAGATACTGGAGCAGGAAGAACAGAAGCGGGAAACATTGGAGAAGATGATCAACTATTATGAGAATTCCTATAGCGAACAGTGGACACGCATTAGCGAGGAGACTAAACACCGTATGCAGCAGGGAATAGTAGCTTTCAAACTATGTGTAGACGAATTGCAGGCGCAGGAGAAAGTAAGCCAGAACCGGACTACGGAAGAATTGAAACGCATAAGCGCAGCATTTGAGCAGAGCCCCCTGCAACAGGAAAGAGAGTTGACGAAGTATATGGAACCTTATATAAAAAAGAAATAGGACAATGGATGTTATAGAAATAGGTTTAGAAAATCAGGAACTAGTAAATAAGCTCTTTGACGCATACCGTATGTTTTATGGGCAGGAATCCGATGTGAAGACAGGTGCAACATTCATCACAGAACGCTTGGTACGGCAGGAGACCGTTATTTTTGTGGCTATGATCGGAGAAGAGCCTGTAGGTTTTGTCCAACTGTACCCCAAATTCTCTTCTGCACGCCTACAGAAAGACTGGATACTAAATGACCTATATGTTTTAAAAAGATTTCGCAGGCAGGGTGTGGGAGAGGCATTGATCAATTCGTCCCTTACCTTTGCCAGGGAGGCGGGCGCATCCTTCATGCAGCTATCCACCGCTTTTGATAACCATACTGCACGGCGTCTTTATGAACGCTTGGGATTTCAGCCCAAGGGTGAGGTGACCGGTTTTTTTATTTATCAAATGAGGGTGTCATAATGTAACGGAGATTTTGTTTATTTAAATTTATTATTGCACCTTTTTGCATTATTCCACAACCATATTTTTATGCCGGGTTATGGTCATAGTTGCCGTCTATTTTTGTTTCAGCAATTCCCTAACTTCTGTAGGAACAGCTTTTGGATCAATTTTATCAGTAAGGTTTAAGTATTTGTTCGCACTATCTTTTTGCAAAAAGTAAGAATACGCAGCTGTCAATTGTGCCAAAATCCTTGGATTATCTTCGTCTAAAGTATTGGCTTTTCTTAAGCTTTCAATAGCTTTATCAAGAATGTTTTGTTCTTTAGTCGCTTCAAATAAATGACCATAACTCGTTGCTAGAGATTCATAAACTCTTGAATTGTCTGGATTAAGTTTTAATGACTGCTCGAAAAAATGGATTGATGCTTCCAGTTCATTTTTTTTCCCTAGTAAATTACCGAAGCCCCAATAGACGTCCGCATTTAAACTATCTAAAAGCCAAGCTTGATTGAATCTTTTCATAGATGTTTCCAGGTCGTTTTTATAAAAATAGTCCCATCCTAAATCAACATAAGATAGCGCAGCGGTTTTCCTGTCTGCGAAATTTTTGTCTGCATGCGCAAGGAAATCGTTGTCACTCTTTACTTGTTGTGCACACTTTGGCAATTTACCGTACATAGGAAGAAGGTTAATACCTTCCTTACAGTCTTGAGTTGATGAACATCCTGTAAAGAGAATGTAAGTAAAAATCAGTCTTAGGAATTTATTTATAAACATAATGAGTCAGTATTATTAAAATGGCAGGTTATTTATCTGTTTTGAGTGTATATATCTTGAACATTATTTTGTTTTAGGTCGACTATTTCAATCATTAATTATTTCGTTATCTATTTTCTTAAAAATTGCTACTAACGGGTCACGTATTGGCGATACTGACGGATTAGAACGACGAAACTTTCAATTTTACACTAACTTGGGCAACAGCTTTTTATTATTTACTAAATTATGAAAAGAGGAAATATAAAAAGCTGTTGTGGATAAAGAGCACAAACTTTCATTTAATCCCTTAACACGCCATTTAGTCAAGCCGATGTTGTAGGTAGTTTTTTATTCCACCATATAAAACTAATTAGTCCGATTCCAATAATAGCCATTCCGATTATTCCTATTTTTAATCCTAATATTGGATTGTCATATATTTTATCATTAAACAAACCAAAAGAAAATGAAATTAAAGCTGTCGGCAAGTATGTCAAGCCAATTAAAATCGCTAAATATTTTGGATTTGAATACTTTGTCAAAATCGAATATATAACTGGTGCTATGTGAACTTCGGCAATTCCAAAAAATAGTAGCGATATAAAAAATATCATTAAATGCTGTTCGGTTGGTATTTCTGGGATTAATAGTAATATTCCAATTGCTATTGCTCCAAAAATAAACCCAAGCATAATTTTGAAGAAATGATTTGAATAAAATTTATTCCATAAAACAATTGCAATGATACTAATCGGGAGGAAGAAAATAGAGTTACCTACTTGCCAAAAATAATCTGGAAAAACTGAACTAGATAGTTCTTTAAATTGTAATTGTAAATCAGAATTTCGGATATACGACATATCATTAAAGCCCCAAAATAAACCAACTAAAGTGAATGCCATTACAATAATTAAAATTCTTTTGTTTAATCCGCTTCTATTGTTTTCTGTTTTTTCAAAGTTTCTTTCCTTAGAAAGAACGATAGGAATTAATGAAATTAACATTAATACTCCAGCCAGTATAAAACCAAAATTGAAGCCATATTTGTCACCTAAATATCCAATTAACAAAACACCGAAAAATGAACCTAAGTTTGTTGCAAGATGAAAAATTGTGAATCCTGAATCTAACAATTTTGTTTTGTTAAAATATAATTTACCAAAGTTTGAGATTAAGTTTGGTGTATAAAAACCACATCCCAAAGCGATTAGGAACAACCCTAAATAAAGTCCTGTTGTAAGTGGTATACATATACAAAAAGTTCCTATTGCTTGTAATATTGCACCAAGAATTACTGACCTTCTATTACCAATTACTAAGTCTCCTAAAACTGCTCCTAAAATTTGAGAAAACACTAATGATGCTGTAAACACACCATAAATGTTTAAGGCTTCGCTTCTTTCCATTTTCAGGGTTTCTCCTACCATATAAAGAACTATCAATGTTTTGAAACCATAATAGGATGCTCTTTCGAACATTCTTGTTAATGCAAAGTATAAAGTTTCTTTGGTGTGATACTGATTTTGAATTATTTCCATTCGGTTTCTTGGTTTGAAAAATTACCTACAACGTTTCGCGGCTTGGCGATGTGGCGGATTGTTAGCACAAAAGTTCAATAGAATTCCTAATGTTGAAACTTGCCCAAATGTTTCATAGAAGCACGTTAGCCGCCATATTGCCAAACCCTTATTCGCAGTAGTGTTTTTTCTCTCATTAGTTGTCATTTTTGAACTTGTCTTTTAGTTCTTTGAGTTGTTCAAATTTACAGTCTTCAAGTTTTATGGTAAAGTCGTCTTTCCAATCGCTTGCTTCTGCTTTATTTTGAATCGTTAGTAGTAGATCTCTTCCGTCTAAAATTATTCTCTTTTTATTTTTCTCAATAGTCCACGAACCAAAATATTTGTCCGAATAGTTGCTTACCGTTAGATTTTGGTCTGCAAGAAAATATTTAAATGTATCATAAGTGAATTTATTGAGCGAATTACCCAGTTGTTTTTCTATGTCAAACGCATACGATATACAGGTTTCAATAGCTCTATCTAAATTGTCGTCTGTTGTTCCTGATTGCCGTCCAAATCTGTCTGTAAGTTCAACTTTATACACATTGTTTGAAACCTCGTCAAACCGTAAGGTCCATTTGTCTACTAATTCTGCATTATTCCTGACCATTTTTAGTAAATTTTCGTTTTCCTGTAATGTCGTAAGTTTTCAAATGTTCTCCGTAGTGGTCATAGATTGAACATTCAAATTCGGGTTTACTCTTTATAAAGTTTAGAACAAAATTTTCTGCATCATAAAAATTCTCAAACAATTGATAAGTATCTCCTGCGCTATCGCCTTTTCGGAATAGTGTTAAGTCCTTTTTAAAAACGTGACCTGTGGCATATTCAGCGATGAGGATTGAACATTTACCTTTTTCTAATTTCGGTGCATTCATTATTATTTTGTGTTACGTGCTGTCGTTTAAAATGACCGCCAAATATGAACTTTGTCTCTCAATGATTTCATGGGTAATTATAGCGTACTGACTCCGAATTAAAGATACAAAAGTTCATTCTCTCTGCTATCCTGATGGCGGGCAACAGAGATGATCAGGATACAAATGCGGTAAAGTGTTTTCATTTGTCGATAAGGTCTTCAATAGCGTCAGCTATTTTTTCTATTTCTCCCGTCTCGTGAAACCATATATAGATTTCATTACCCAGTTGTTTGTTATTTTCTTTTGCCGGTAATAGTATCAAAAAGTCTCCAGAACCATTTGAAGCAATTGCAATTCCGTTAGTCGGAAAATTGTCCCATTGTTTAGCTTGATTAGTTTCTAAAACAATGTGATTAGAAGTCCTGCTAATTCTTTTTTTATCTGACTTGTCAAAAAATGGAAAAAGCTGCCAGTCATCGTCATCTGTCATTAATTCTCCACCGTTTTCTTCGGTCATTTTAGTCTTGAAGTTGTGAGGAAATATAAGTCCAAGTTCTTTTTCGGTTTCGATGATATATTTTGTATTTACGGGAAATGGCATTGTTATTCTGTTATTATTTGAAATTCGTCACTATTTTCTATTCTTTCAAGTTCAGTTCCATATGGTAAGCTTAGATATGGAATTATTGCGCTATCGCAATTAGCGATTGTGTTCACGTTATAAATCATCATATTTTTTGAGTCGTCCACATATTTTTGGTCTTCTGTTACCGCGAAAAACCGCCAACCGCTGTCTATGTCTCCGTATGGTTCTTCACGATACATATAACCAACTTTCCTTCCTTCAACGGTTATTTTGTCCGTCGCAATACAACTTCCTATTGGTGGAACTAAGTCAATGAATTCGTCAGCCTTTATTTTAAAGATTTTTTCTATCAATGTTATTTCGATGTTGCTTGCCAATAATTGCTGTTAATGTCAAAGTGTAAGCCTCTATTTTTAAGATCAGATTTACGCTTCTCATCATAAATTTACAGTTTAATTCCAACTGAAAAAAATAGTATTTGGTTGTTTCTTCTTTTCCATATCATCTGTCCAATGATAACCGGATTCATCTTTATATAATACTAGTTTATCTTCTCTGATTTCATTTATCATTTTCGCTAATCGATCTAAAGTTTCAGGCAAGTATTCCTTGTCATCGCAACCTAAATGGGTGTGAATGTCAGTTTTTCCGTCAGGATCTTCTAAACCGATTGTTATTTCTGAATTGTAAGTGGCTAGCCAGATAGAAAATGTATCCGCTTGATTTCTCAGACCACAATCAAATGAGCCATCGGCTTTAAAATCTAAAGACGAGAGAAATTCAGGGAAATTCTCTGAAAGAAATTCTTTTATTATTTCTGAAAAATAAATTTGTTCCATCATAGTTGCCCGGTCGTAGTTCTTTATTTTGCTGTCTTTCGTCTAAAGCTGCGAGTAATTCGCGTCAGCTCTCATTCATCTAATGTATCCAGTTTCCAATTTTGTCACCCCTTATTTTTTTCCAGTCCCAATATGTTTCGTAAAATTTGTCGTGCAGCCAGTCGTCAACTGACTCCGAGTTTTCGTTAGGTTCTTCGTCTATCAGTTTTAACCCCGTCCAGTCGTCGTCGCTGTTTTTGGGAAACCCAGTACCGTCAAACAAGTTAAACATGTTGAAAATGATGCCTGCTGAATTATCAGCAATAACTTTTCTTAAACCATTTTTTAAGTGTTCGTTATTACCCAGTTTTTTGAGTTCTTCAATCTCTAATTCTGTCAAACCACAATTTGGCGGGTACGTTAAAAAGCTGAAATCTTTCTTGTCAAGAATATTGGTGACCAAGGTATCTGCAAATTCTTCTATGTCTTGATGCGTGTCGAGTAATAAAATTTTTGCATTATTATTTGAAAGCTCCATTATGTTACAATTTTTTCGATTGAGGGTTTGTCAATACCCAAAAGTTCTAATATCTTCTTCGCTTTGTCTTTGTCAGCGATTCGTGTTTTGTCAAACTAGTCCATAAGTCCGCAAACGAAAAGCCGTTCATTAACCGTCATTCCGGCCAATCCCTCAATTTTACTAATTATTTTTATTATTTCTTGTTCTGTCATTGCTGTGACTTCTGGAATTTTATCTATTGTCATTGCTTCTCTTTGAATTGGTCTTGGTATGCTTTCAGGTGATGAGGAAATTCTTCTTCATAAAAGGGATAGGAAACTCCCGAAATCGTCACTTGAAAAATGTCGTTATCCATTCCTTCAATACTTGTTGCTTGTCCTTTAATCTCTATACCCGTTAAGTTAACGATTTTCAATGTTGGAATGTCGGATGTTGCTATAAGTTTATCATCTGGGTAGTCACTAATAATTTCGATCCCGTTTGTCACACAATATGATTTGAGAAACTCATATCCCGATGAAATATCATACAGTTCCATATCGCCAAAAACAACACCCATTGCAGCGTCTGCTTTTTCGAGTTCGGTCGTTCCTATTAATTTGTCGTCAAGAAATATGTTGTATCTTTTAGTTATCATTGGTAGTGTTTAGTAAAGAGGATGAAAATATGTGTAGCAATTCCGTTTTGTTCATAAGAGTTTAATTCGTTCGGTTTGTCAAATATGCTCTATCCGATTGCTTAATATGTCGATAATTTGCCAATAAAAATAGGCACGGAACAAAGACCACGCGCCAGCGATTTACATATACCAGCGCGAGCTGCGATAGAATAGTTGAACCCGTCTTGTCAGGATTGATAAGTTAGTTGTCGTTTCATGAATAGTAATTTCTTTCTACTTATGACACACAGTTGTCACAGCACCATTTTATTTTTGTTAGATTATATAAAAATGCGAAAAAATGGACAACAAAACAATTACAGAAATTCTGGCTTCACAGTATAAGGCAAGTCTTGGTATGCTTCGACAAGCGGTGGGAAAAGTTCCTGACGAACAATGGAATAATGATGAATACAACAATCCAAACTGGCAAATTACCTATCACGTTTTGTGGGCAACAAGGTACTATTTGGGAGCAAACAACGAAAGTTATGTTCCCTTCGAGAATGCTATAGAAGGAGCAGAAAGCCTTGGCGGTTTGCAGGACTGGGAAAATGTTAATGAAGGTATAAAAGTTGAGGGATTTCATACAAAAGGAGAAGTATTATCTTTTGTCGACAAGGTGACAAACAATTTGAAGACTACTATTGAGGCACTTCCTCTTAACGATAAATCAGGCTTTGAATGGTATCCATATACCCGATTGGAGCTTCATATAAATAACATAAGGCATATCCAACATCACACAGCGCAAATCATTGAGCGCTTAAAAGCAAAAAGGATAACGGGATTTTCCTGGTGGGCAGACGAAAATCAACCGCAGGGATGGTAACAACAATGACCCGCTAATAACTAAGTTTTCGTCTTGCTCGCAGGGCTAAAGATGAAAACTTAGTTATTGTAGCCAGTTTTTTTAGTCGCTTGGTAGCTTTCACTATCGATTCAGTTACTGATATGTATGGGTTCCATTCAACTTCACAACTTTCAATTTACTATTTTTACAGGAACCTTCTACGCAATTCGGATATACAGAATGGTTCGTGATATACAATTGCGGTAGTAACGTAGTTCTACTTAAGCTATAAAAATGAAACTGAAGACAGATTACAGAAAAATAAAAGCTATTCTGATTATAGGAGTCGCACTTTGTCTATGCGCTGTTATAACTTACCTGAAATTTGAAGGGATCGGCAAGGATTTTTGGACTTGGCTCCTTTTTGTATTGGGCTTTCTATTCATTGCAATCGGATTGCTAGTAAGGAGTGAATTTACATTAACGGATACATATTTAGAAGTAAATAATATGCTCGGATGGAGTAGGAGAAGAATAAACCTTTCCGACATACAAAGAACTAAAACTATAGATAAACAATTCCCCATGACAGCCTATTTGAATAACCCCATATGGCTGATTTTAACAGACAAAAAGTTTAAAAGAATTAAAAAGTTTAAGCTTTTTAGCAATAAAGGTAAATTATTCACGATTGACGGACATCTTCTTATTGACAGCGATTATGAACACCTCAAGAAAAAATTGAAAAAGTAAGGTACAACAACGACAAACATTCTCGGACGCAGTTCTAAAAGGCTTCTCTAGAATTAAATATATAAACTATATGGGTAATTTAAGAACAAATGATCGCTTCTCAGTTCCGTTCAACTAAGTTTTGATCTCTGGTCGCAGACAAGACGAAAACTTAATTATTGTCTGCTGTGGTTGTCATTTAGAAGTTTCCATATATTCAGGAATAGTCACAATGATTTTTATGTCAGAACGCAATGCAGATTTAATCAAAGGTATTAATCGAATGGTGCAAATGCTGCTATTTTCCATTTTTTGTCTATTTTTCTGATTACCAATTTTGGTGCAGCTACATGAATTAGCGTACCCATCTTTACGTAGCCTTCAATTCTTTTATCAATGGTATTGATTTTTGTAAATTCCGAATTTGTGAATTCATGGTCGATTTCCACGATGTCATAGTTCAAAGTAGCAATTTTTAAAGAATTTGTTCTAGGTTGTTCATAAACTGTTACATCAGATGAAATGCACACAGCTGTAGAATACCAGTCGAAGTCGTATGTGTGTTTATTAAAGGCTTTCTCAGACTGAGCATAGGGGATGCAAAAATATTCACCATCATTTTCCCAGGTTCCGCCCATAGTTAATATTTGGTCAAGAGTTTTCCATAATTCAGATTCCTCAGGTCGGTCAAGCTTCCAGTTTTTAGAAAATTCAATTACTCCATGAATGCCCCCGCCATAACTTACCGTGATTGCAGTATCCAATGACTTAAACAATTCGGAGGTGTCTTTTTCTGAAACAATTTTCTTCAGTTTATCTATAAATGCAACTAAAGTTGGGTCGCCACCACTTTCATCAATTGGCAAGATCTTATAATCGTTTTGCCCTATTTCCATCGAAGAGGGCTGTTTGTTTAACTTATTTGTGTCTACCAGCGTGCTATTGTCCACTCTGTTTTTATTATCACCACAACCCATAAAAGTCAAAGCAAATAATACGTAAAATATTCTTCTCATGTTCGCCTTATATGGTCATTGGCATCTATCATCTCCACTCTATTGGAGCTGCACAGTACTATCAATTAATAATTTGCCTCCCCTAAAATTACTAAAAGCGCAGGCATAAAACAATGGAAATCTACAGTATTACGCAATCTAACTGCGTACTTGAAACTTTGTAATGCTTTGATTTTATTCTTTTTTAAATTTAATGGGCTGTTTTTTAGTTCGTTGCATGCTTTTTCTTATTGTTTTTTAATTGCGCAAAAAGGCTGCGTCATCCTGTACTGATCTTTGTGGTGTTCCAATCTATAGATTAGAAAATTAAAAATGTTAAAACTTTAATTGGTATGGAAGATAAGATAATAGACAAACTGAATGAAATTGCTCGAGCAGAAAATGTGACAATATTGTTTGCTTGCGAATCCGGAAGCAGGGGATGGGGATTTCCTTCTGTAGACAGTGACTACGATGTAAGATTTATTTTCGTCAGGAATATGGAAGATTACTCTTCGGTCTTCTTGCCAGATATGGATCTGAAATTCCCGATCAATGGCGAACTTGACGTATCAGGATGGGACATCAAAAAAGTGCTGACCTTATTATTTAAAAGCAATGCTACACCCTTCGAATGGATACAATCACCGATCGTCTATCACGAGGAGAAAGGTTTCAAAATAAGTTTTTTAGAGCAGATTGAAAATTTTTTCTGCGCCCGTAGGCAGGTACATCATTACTTGGGCACGGTTCGAAGCAAGATGATGGATCTTGATCGCAAGACCATCAGGTTGAAGTCGCTATTTTATATATTGAGATCATTATTGGCGGCTGAATGGAGTATTGTCCATAATTCGTATGCTCCAATGGCATTTGAGGATTTAGCGGTCTTATTGCCCGATAATATCAAAGACGAGATAAAAGCACTTTTGTCTTTAAAAAGTAGGGTAGACGAGCGCTTCGAGTACAGGTTGTCCCCGGCTATAAAATCATATATAGGCGAGCAGTTTCCATATCTTGTACGAGAAGCGAAACTTCTTCCCATAACCCAATTTGAAAAGCAGAAGTTAGAAGAATATTTGAAATTTACACTTTATAGCCATGACTATCAAAGAACTCCGTGACCAAGGTTTAATACTATTTGAAGCTATAGTGGGAAGCCGGGCATATGGCCTTGCAACGACCGGGTCAGATACAGATATCAAAGGCGTATTTTATTTGCCGCGCGATCAGTACTTTGGCAGCCAATATATTGCGCAGGTCAACAGCTCAAGCAATGACGAGGTATATTACGAACTGGGACGCTTTGTGGAACTGCTGTCTAAGAGCAATCCCAATATATTGGAACTTTTAGCAAGTCCGGCGGAGTGCATTTTGTACAAAAATCCCATTTTCGAATCGTTTCGGGTAGAAGATTTTATTACACGAGAAACCGTATCGACATTCGCACGGTATGCGATGGTCCAGATCCGCAAAGCACAGGGATTAAATAAGAAAGTCAACAATCCTATGGATCCAAAGCGAAAGAGCTTAATAGATTTCTGCTTCATACTGGAGGGCAACGACAGTATACCATTGAAAGAATGGTTAAGGCTAAGAAAGTGGAAACAGGAGGGTTGCGGATTGACCAAGATAAACCATACCAGAGATTTGTATGCTTTATTTTACGATCCCATCGGTAATTTGGAGTACAAAGGAATTATTGCTAAATCGGGAAGTCAGGAGGTATCCTGCACATCGGTTCCCAAGAGCGAAGTCCTACAGGCCTATCTTTTTGTAAATCAAGATGCCTATTCTTCGTATTGCAAAGCTTATAAAGAGTACTTTGATTGGGTTGTTCGACGCAATGAAAACCGTTTCCAAGGAACTTTGAAACATGGGCAAGGTTACGATGCGAAGAACATGATGCATACGATCCGATTGCTTGAGCTAGCGAAGGAGATATTGCTAGATGGCATATTATCGGTAAGAAGGCCGAATAGAGAATATCTGTTAAAAATAAAAAGTGGATATTATTCATACGATGACCTTTGTCGGCAATCAGAGCGGTTAATGAAGGAAATTGATGTTCTTTCCACATCATGTACTCTACCCGAACGACCAGATTCTCGCAAGCTCGCGCAGCTTTTGGTCAGTATGAGGGAGCAGTTATATAAATAGTTTTCTCTTTGAGATCTATCGAACTAGAAAAAGTAAAGAACGCGTATAGCTGGACAATCTATTCCAACCTTAGTACTGATTGGGCCGTCGAGGTAACCACGGGTATTTCCTGATATATACAATATCGGAAATACCCTCGTTTGAACGTGTTATTATTGTCAAATGTGTTGCCGTACGATTGAAACTCCACAATCTAGTTTCTTCTTGAATTCGTTAATAAAGTCTTCCCTAAATTCCGGCCAATTCCAAAACGTAAATCCCAAGTCGCTAAAGCCCCAATCCGGTTCAAATCTATAATTGTGGATTTCAGTCTCTAGTTCGCATCGAGTACACGATAAGTTGTCACTTAGTGCCTTATTCCAAGGATCTAGATCCCAGTCGTCAAATGCTATGTTCTTATTGCAGTGTGGACAACTCAGTACGTTAATGAAGTTTTGTCCAGTGTCAAACACTTTTCGTTCTGTTACGATTTCAAGCCCATTGGTTATAAGATCAAAAGGCAACTTGTCAGGAAAAGCTGTCACTTGCTTTGCACCGTCAGAGATCGCATATCCGGTATTTGAACCTAAAATGCAGTCTGATGGTGCAGCATTAACTATGTTCATAGATAGCAGCCAGTTCAAAATTTCCTTTGCTTTGGCTTTGTTGTCCGGATAGTTTGATCGCCTCGGAACGATTGAGATACTGTGGTCACTCATTATTGGTCGAATTTAGATAGAAAAGGATATGGTTTTTACTCTGTAGCTCTTCATTAAATCGGTTGTTAAACGATACGCATATTAGCTAGTTTCTATTATATCTTCTACATTTATGTCCTTCAAAATCACAGAAATAATGGTTGCGTTTTTTTCAAGAACAATCTCAGCATCCACATGGTAAAATTCACTTCCTTGATCAGGAATCATTATACTAGTGACATTAAAATTTTCAAAGTAAATTTTTGCATTTTGATCGTCTAACTGGTTTAAAATAGTATGCCAATTATCCTCTATTTTTTTAAAATATTCAGTCTGGTAAAAGGAAATTTCCGTTCCGTTAATAGGAAATAGTAATTCGATATTTTTGCCCATTTTGGAATCAATAAATCCTTTGTAATTTTTCGTGCCGTTAAATTCAATAAAGTTAAATTTCCCGATGCTGTTAAGAACTGCATTCTCATGTTCTTTTTTTGAGGATTTAAAAAAGCTAAATATTCCCATGTTTCTTCAAGTTATTTTTGGTTACTCTTGCCAATACGTTATTGGTAATATCTTGTTATGCGGTTGGCTTCTTGTCTGTTGCACGTTTGGTGTCATTTGATAGTGTTTTATTGTTTGATTTTTGCCGTTTGCTGCTTACATTAGACTCTTTAATTTATTCTCGTTCAACTTGTAAGGCCAATGATTCTCCTCGTAAGTCTGTGAACAGAACTGTCTTAAAACGATACGAAATGGTTCAAGTATTTCTTTATCGGTTCCTTTTATTGTTATTAGCTGTATATTGTTAGCACTCCCACGATGGAGGTCTTGTATTTCAATAATTGCCAAAACGATGCTTTGTCCTGCTCTTTCAAAGTCAAAAAAATATGCTGCCGGCTCAAGCCACCAGGTTGTTCTCCTAAGTTCGTTATCTTGTAGGTTGGTAACTGTATTATAAAGTTCCTCAATCGGATCATTTAAAACGTCTGAAGCAGCAAATTCCAGATGAAAGTCCCTATGATGGATTTCCACCGGTAGCCAACCGTGTTCAGGTATACCTAATGCTATTAAAACAGAATTGTCCATTTTGCTATCGAATTTTCAACATACAGTTGCCACTAGTTTCATATTGATATGTTGCAGCAAGATAATCAAATTGTTATACAATTTTAAGTATTAGAACTCGGAAATAATTGTGATAGTATATTTACGTTTGGTTTCCGGCATTTTTGTCAGCTCTCTCATTAATATTTATAATGCAGATTTTTATTATTTTTACAAGAGGCATTTACGCAATCGGATATGCAGAATGATTAGGCATACAAAGTAACGGTAAAAGGTAGTTAGCGGTCAGGCTAAAAAATAGCATAGACAATGAAATGTGAAAGTTGTAATATAAAAGAAATTGAAGTTGAAGACCTTGCAGACGAAGGACAAAATCCTTTTCGTCTGTGTTTGTCTTGCCAGAACAGATTATTGAATAAAGCATTAAGACCTTTGGAGTTTTTCAATTTAACTGCCATTCACGGACACACTTACTATTTACACGATGACTTTTACAATTACGACACGGGAGAAGCAACACAATCGGATATTGAAGTAATTGATGCTGAAAAATTTCCATTTCCAGACATTGAGCAGTTCAAAGATGATTTAAATAGACTTATTGACTTTTCATTTGTTCAGTATTTCACGAATGCTTTTGTTATCACCGAACTTCAAAAGTTCGACAAATTGGAAGTCCTTAAAAGACTTAAAGAAAAGGTAGATTACAATCGTGCTATCAATTACAAAGCCTATGAAATTGCTGGAAAGGTAGTCGGGAAGACAGCAGAAGAGTGGATAAAGAAAGAATGGGCTAATAGACGAGAAAATGAACTTCAACTATTTGCAGAGCCAATCGCAAAGTGTGTGGATTTTGACGACGCATTTAAAATTCTTAAAACAGAACTTGAAAGCGGAGACGACAAATTTTTAACCGAAAATGTTTCTGCACTACTCTATTTTCAAAGCGACAAGACACTTGACTGGATAGAAGAAGTTAGTGAAAGAATAAAAAATATTTCTTCAAGTTGGGGGCAACTTGCTGCAAGTTCACAGTTTACTTGGGAAAGAGCAAATAATTGGCTGACAATCGGACGGCCTTTGAGTTTGATAGCACTTGACAGCTTGATTTATTGCACTACAAATGGAAAAAGGTTAAATCAATCTCTTTGGTTACGAAAATTGAACCCAAGACTAGTTGACAATCCGAGACCTGAAGTCATTGCTAATAGGCTTAGAAATTATTTGACTGTTGATAGTGTTCCAAGAACCAAAAATGCGGTAGAAACAATTATCGAGAATGTGTTTGAAGCGACAGAATAAAGAAGCCTGAACTCCCTAATAAGGAGGAACCGGTAGTCCACCTATTTACTCTTACATGCTCCATCTATAGCCTCCTGTTGTTAATCATACCTAATCTTTACACTTTTTAAATCCGTAGTTATAATATAGCCGTTTTCAAACGCTTATAAACGACTATAGTCGTTTATAATACGGCTAATATTTTTAGTTTTTTAGATGTTTGCTTTATCATTTATTTATGTTAACGTAAACACTATTTAATTATGAAAGAGCTAGAAAATCCCGTATTTATTGATCCTACCACCGATGAGGGGTTCAAACGGTTATTTGGCGATAAGATTAACCTTATCAATTTTCTCAACATCATTTTCCGGGGCCGCAAGGTCATTGTCGATCTCACCTACCGTGATACCGAGCGGGTCGGGGCAGCAGAAGATATCGGTACGGTTATCTTCGATCTGATGGTCGAGACCAGTACGGGGCAGGAGATCATCATCGAGATGCAGACCAGCCGGCATTCGAATCTCAAGAAGCGGATGCTATATTATGCGAGCAAGGTTATTTCGGACAAAGCGCCCCATGGCGATCGTAGAGGCTGGGCATACTCCCTTCCAGAAGTATATACCATTGTACTGATGGATGGCTTCCATATGCCCGATAGCAGCAGTAGGGGTCATTTACATGATATCTGCCTGTGCGATAGAGACTCGGGAGAAATATTTTACGAAGGATTAGGATTTATTTACATGGAACTCATTAACTTTGTAAAAGGCGAAGCAGAGTTGGAGAGCGAGCTGGACAAGGTATTCTTTATGCTCAAGAATATGTCCAGGTTAAAGAAGCTACCCCGTATACTGAATTCGGGCGTTTTCCAGCGATTTTTCCAGCTGGCGAGCTACGCAAAATTGACAAAGGAGGAGCGATATATGTATGATATCAGTTTAAAGCGCAAATGGGATGCTGAAGCCGTCCGGCAGGCACAAGAGGAAGACAGGCAGGAGTTGTTGACGAAGCAGCAGGCACTGGAGGCGCAAAGGCAAGCTTTAGAGGCGGGACGACAGGCCTTAGAGCAGAGTAAGCAAGCGTTAGAGCAAAAGCAGCAGGAATTAGAAGAGGCGCATGTGTTAAATTTAGCCCAGGCTAAAAAGGAAGCACTTTCTGAAGGCGAGCGTAAAAAGGCTATTGAATCTGCTCGAACAATGAAGAATGATGGACTTCCTCTAGAGCAGATAATCCGTTTTACGGAACTTTCTGCGGAAGACATCGAGAAGCTCTAAGTCCTTACTATCGAAGGAGTAGAGGAGTTGAATTTACTAGCGTTCTGAATCAGGACGCTTTTTTTATGCCCAACACTAGAACTTTTAGAAAGTTACTTATCATAGCTTGAACCTACGACGAGCGTGTAACTCACACCCTTGGTTATCTATTTTTTAGCTAATGGATTTCACCTTAAAATCTTAATAAACATTGTGATTTATCACTGCTGCAATTAATCCAACAACAGTAGCTAATAAAGCGGTGATCTTTATAGCTTGCGATCGATCCTTTGATAATAAAATAGCAAAAATGCCAACCAGTGGAGCTGTAAGAAAGGCAATATCCAAAATACCGCCTTCTCTTTCTCTATTGTTTTTGTTACTGTTCATATTAATTTATTTTACCTTCACCATATCGATATTTCGCTTCTCGCTTTCAATAATACTATCGGCATAAACATACGATAGTCTGCAAGATAAGAAATCCAGACCAATTATAAAATAGTTTAGCTAGTAGACTAAACAAACGCGGAGCTAGACCGATAGTAGCATGTTCCTACGAAGTAAAACTTGGTTATTAGCTGTAGTTAATTTAATCTGAAACAATTTTCATTTCAACAATGATATAATGCTCCACCTTATATTTGTCCCACCATTTGTCAGGTGCGACACCGTCTGCCGTTAATGCACAGTAAAACAAATAACCAGGCTGATTGGGATCTTCGTACGGCAATGAATAAACAAATAAAGGAAGCATTGTGTTAACAGGGATGCTTTTATAGGATTCATTTGTCACTAGCCCATCCCGAAGGCTATAGTCGTCTCGTACAATCCGTTTATAATTCTTTGAGAACTGTACCCCTAATAAATTATAATGAAAAGTTATACTGTCACCCTTAGGTTTTGTTACTAAAGATAGGACAGTAGTAGAATCTATATTCTTGAATTTAAGGTATTCCTTTGCAAAATCTTGGGAAACTAACGTGTCTTTTTTAATGAGGACTCCTTTTACGTATTCCATGGTTGTAAAAAGCAGATATGGGTTTCCCTCCAATTGCTTGTTTTGAAATGTTACTTTATAATAATCTACCTGTTCTATGTCCATAAGCATTTTTAACTCCTCGTTTTTGAAGCCGTATTCGGCTTTAACGCTGATGCTATCCATAGTCTGGCCGTTGGATTCGAACGATAATATGTTAGTCGTTATAAGGAATAGAATAATCAATCTTGTAAAATTCATTTTATTTTATTGGTTTAATAGTGGATTAGTTGTAATCATTTGCATTTTTATATTTTTGCTTTACCGGTTCAATTAAGCACTTTGTTAAATCAAGTCCGAAAACATTTTTAATGTAGGATTCTGCCGTCAATTCTTGAATTATTATCTCTTTAATTTCTTTTGCCGTCATTATACTATTTCTTAATGCTTCATTTACACATTTGCCGTGTACACTAACCATTTTTTAGGTGTTTTCGGAAGCTTTTACCATCCGACTCCGCTATCTATTTCTGTCGCAGATAAATAATATGTTTTTTCATCTGGCATCCATCGTTACCGCCTTTGCGGGAAATGCTCAATGGAAGCACTTAAGTCGCCATATTGCCAAACCGCTGCTCTAGGCAGTGATTTTCGTCTTCATATCATTTCTGCTTGTCCAATTTGCCTTGGGCCCTCGTGTATCCACCAAATTCGCCCTTTGTCTAGATACTTTTCAATTGGTTGATTAATTAGAAAGCGAACTGTTACCTCTCTTTTTTCTCCAGGCTCAATTGTCGGTTTGCCTTCAAATATTATGTCGCCAATATATGTCTGCAATAATTGCCCGTTGTCGCTGTACTCAAATACATGATTTGGTCTATATCCACTAGTAAATCCAGTCTGACGTCCACCATCTTCTGTCGTTTTGAGTTTTAATTTTGCTTTAACAGACAAGAGTCCTTCATTATTTTCATATTCCAAATCTCTTACACTGGTCAAGGTATATTTATCATAAGCCATGATGTCAAATACTTTTGATTGTCCGGTGTCAAGCCAGCGTTTGTATATGAGATTTCCATTCATATACAAATACAGTTCGTTTCCTTCTATTTTCTTTAATATTGCCATGTTCTATGACTGCCTATAACTACTTTTTTACCGCAACTCCCTTCGCAAGAAAATCTCTATATTCGCATTGCGTCAAAAAGTATTGTAATATAATGAAAACTTGTAATATAACGCGGTGTAGCATTTTAATAATGCGCTAGGCAGCGCCAGCTGAGACAAGAGATGGAGATTACACGCATACATATTCCAAGTATGAATACGGCCTTGCTGACCCCTTCATTGCGTTATTAGCCAAGCTTGCCCATTACTATGGAGTTACTTTGGATGGGCTGATACTGGATGAGCTGCGTGAAGCATATTGATAAAAAGCAATAATTCTAAGTATAAACGACGTGGGGCGTTTTATCTTGTTTTTCCACTTGCGAACGCAGTGTATTCGCAATTGAGCTGGAGCTAGTATAATCATTCATCAGACTTGATCATTGGGTTTGTAAATATTTAATTTTCAGATATATAAAATATATTATTTTTTTAAAAAATATTTATAGAGTGAAAGAATATTAATTTTTACTTGTTGATTAGAGATAAAGCCTTTATATTCGAATCACTGAAAAGCTAACTGGTTTTAAGCCGTTTTAATAACGTGAAAATATAAAATCCTAGATTCATCCTGTTCTTGATTAGTTTTTTATTATGATGAATTTCTAAGACCAATTCCATAAATCTTCAACAGCTATGTAAGAAAATGATATCTTTATTGCTACGGTGAAAATCAAATATTAGACAATTGGATAGGATAGGTAAACATATTGCTTCTCTTTTTAAACTAAGCGAAGAACAGGTCTCTATTTTTCTTTCAGCATTCTCACGGGAAGAACTAAAGAAAAATGACGTTTTTATGGAAGAAGGGAAGATATGCAATAAAGTAGGGCTAATTGAGAGCGGATTGATGAAATGCGTATTCCACAAACATGGTGACGAAATAATATTCGAATTCGCATTTGAGAATAATTTTATTTCAGATTATTACAGTTTTGTAACGGATACGCCATCTGCAAAAGAAATTAAATGCATAGAAGATACTACGGTGTATGTCATCACAAAAGATAGGTTGAATAAGCTCGGTAGAAGTCATCCCTTTATAGAAGGCATTAGTAGGCAAATGAATGAAAAATTGTTTTTAAGAATGCATGATAGGCTGAAATCATTTCTATTAGATACAGCCTCGGAGCGATACATGAAACTAATGTCCGAAAGATCAGATCTAGTGCAGCGAATACCCCAATATCTTATTGCCTCCTATTTGAATGTTAAACCCGAAACCATAAGCCGAATTAGGAAAAAAAATACGCTGTAGCGTCTTTATTGATCAAGGTCAACGAATTACCCTTTACAGTTTGCTAGTTTTGTATTGTACTTAAGGCTTTATTTTAGAGCTATAATTTTCAATGCATTATATGAATCAAATCGAAACTTTAGTAAAACAGACCAAGGATGCCTATGATTGGGCTAACAAGTTGATCAGTTCTATTCCGCATGATAAATGGGATAATATCCCAGAAATCATCGAGTCCAATGTGAGCTGGCAAGTAGGACACCTTATTATGAGCCATTATTACCATTCAATCATGGTGATAGCAGGTCACCATATGGATATTCTCCAAAAAATACCCATAAAAGAGTATGATAAATTTTTTACCGACGCAACTCCATATAAATCATTGGGGAAAGCAAATCCTGTGGATTTGCAGCGTTATTTGACGCTTGTCCAAACCAAATCTGTTGAGATCATCATGTCGCTAACCGGAAAAGATCTAGAAAGCGAACTGCACCCCACTGAAGTACCACATCCCATTGCGATAACTAAATTTGAAGCATTGGATTGGAATATAAAACATACTATGTGGCACTGTGGTCAATTAGGCGTGTTGAAGAGAATTGTTCATGAACGTTATAATTTTGGACTAAAGAATAAGAACAGATAGGTGTTGTAACTCCACTGGAATACTTCGTTACATGCCGGCCACTATTTGTCGTTTATGATCGCAGTTAGCGCATCTATATTTAATTCACCTCCCACTTTTCTGTAGACAATTTTACCAGTCTGATCTATTAAGACGATTGTGGGAAAAGCTTCAATACCATACAAGCGAGACAGATCTTTCTTTTTATCCAGCACGTGGGTCCAGACCATTTCTTTCTCTCGCACGATTTGTTCAAATATCACAGAATCTTTATCAGATGAAATACTGATCATCTCCAGTATATCCGTTGATAATGCAGACCTCAGGTTCTTCAGTGCAGGCGTCTGTTTCAAACATGGCACACACCAGGTAGCCCAAAAATCAAGCAATACATATTTTCCTTTGAAGTTATTTAACGTCAATTGATCCCCCTCTGTGGAAGTAGCCGTAAAATCGGGAGCATCTTTATTTAGACCAATGGGATTTATTCTCACTTGTAAGGATTGGGCGAGCGCTTGCCCCTCTTCCGTAGACCGGAATTCGGAAGGGAAAGTCGCATTCAAATAAGATAACAGCTCTGAAAAATAAGCCGGGTCATCTTTAATAAAGGTTGTTGCGTAACCAACGTGATCCGTAAAATAGATGAAAGAAAAATAATTGGAGGCATTATCGCTGAGTAGAGGGTGTACTTTTGAAAAAAGCATCTTAATCCGGTCGGAATGCAAATTTTTGATTGAATCGTCTTTTGTTAACTGGTCCGAATGGCGATCCCACAAATTTTTTATAGACGACCATTCCTTTATAGTTACCTCTCTTAACTTACTATATAACGGATTCGTCAGGGTATCATAGAAATTAATAACATTTTCATTATGGCTATACGCTAATGAAGAATCACTATGTATAATATTTATTACAGCTGGTTTATCATTTATATGAAGAACAAATGAATTATCGCCATGTCGCTGGGTAACCTGGATCTTAGCTAAATGTCCATATAAAGGTTCCCGCAGAATCAAAGCCCGATCTTTGATGCGGTCATTTACTAGATGTACGTCTATTCCATCCAAGTAATGTATTACCACATTTTTTTCGTCGACAGCAGTATCGATAAATATTCTTAAATCGGTGGTCTGGGCACAAAGGGCCTGGCTCAATAACAATAAACAGATAAGAGCTCTAAAGATTTTAGCTGACATACACATTGCGGATATCTCTCATGATAATTATAGTTGTCTTATTTAAACCGTTGCCATTCAATTAATAGCGGTTAGCAATCCGTATCTAATATACGTATTTAAATTGATTGGATGCGGACTTCTGTTAGACAAGTTGCGGCATAAATTAGCGGTAAACGACGAGCAACTGTCGACCGAGATACAATAGAAACGCTGGGTCATTAGGTAAAGAAGAGTGCATTTGTAGGTTAAGAAATAATACCTAAATTAGATCGAAAATTAAAAAGAACTGTTTTATAACCCGATACTTCCGTTGGAATATGTTTCTAATTGATCAACAAACACTCTCCGATTTAAATGCTATTGAGCGCAGCGATAATGGACTGTGGAATTTTTTTGACCATACGGTAACAGTGGAAGGACGGTATACCGTGTATAGATATTTTCTCAACCCGTTAAAGAGCATTGAAGAAATCCGGAATCGTCAGGAAGCCATAATATATCTGGCCGAAGCAGATGTAGACTTTCCTTTTGATAAATTTATGATGGATGACCTTGAACGATACCTAAGTCTACCTAATGAACCGTATTCAGAAAACTATTTCTCATATTATTTAGAAAAATTGTCTGCAAATATGTTTTCGCTCAGTAATAAAAGAATACGTCAGACAATTAGACGCTCTGTGTGCGAGATCGCCATGTTGATCAGGTATCTATCAGAACTTCTTGAATCTGCGGTCAGACAGGGGAGGCCCGTTGGTGTGCTCAACCAGTTCAGAGAAGATGTTCTCAGGTTAACGGAAGGCCTCGATGTTGACGAGTTAAAAAAAATATCCATCGAAGACATTCCGCTTACTTTGCTCATAAAATATGATTATAAATTTAGGAATTTAAAAAAGAACCAAGTAAAATCAATTTTTGCCATTCTTTACGAATTGGATGCACTGAGAGGGATTTCGATATCTTTTATACAACGGCAAATGATTTTTCCGACCTTCCACCATGAGAATGAACCGGATATGATGTTGCAAATAGAAGGGCTCTATAATCTCTTTATCGATAACCCAATAAAAAATGATATAGCCATACGGCGGGAAAAAAATATCTGGTTCTTGACAGGAGCAAATATGACCGGAAAATCTACCCTTTTAAAAACAGTAGGCACCTGCGTGTATCTGGCCCACCTTGGCTTCCCCGTGCCCGCGTCGAGAATGAATACACAATTTTTTGATGGTTTGCTGACAACTATTAACCTTGCGGATGATATAATCGCCGGCCACAGTCATTTTTTTAGTGAAGTACTGCGTATTAAAAAAATAGCGAATACCTTGTCAGAAAAGCAGCGGATGGTCATTATTTTAGACGAAGCGTTTAAGGGAACTAACTATAACGATGCGTATCAGGCAACACTTACACTTATCGAACATTTCGAAAACATGAAGAGTTCCATTTTTTTTATATCATCTCATATTACAGAGCTGAGTTCAGCCATAGATAAAGATCGCGTCGAATTAAGCTATTTGAAGACCGAAACGAATGATGAAAGTAATATCAAGTTTACTTATCAATTAGTTTCAGGCGTAGCCGAAGAGAAGTTAGGGATGTGGCTTCTACAGCGGGAAAAGATATTTGAAACTTTGAAATCAATCGGTACTAGGGGGAATTGAATGTTTTATGGTAAGTTCAACTTTATACACATTATTTGACACCTCGTCTTTATAGCTTAACACCGCCATCTGGATTTTTTTCAGCTGGCTGTTTTTGTTCAATTCCCATTGCTCAATCGCATATCAGTACCGAAGTTGAATAAAAACACGAAGCTTCAAATTTAACGTAATTCCGCTTAATGCCAAGCTCCGATTGTTTGCCGTTTTATTTATACATTTCCAATGCGTACTTAACATTGTCGTTATTCGTTTTTTTTAATTTTTCCAATGCTTCATTCGATTTCTTTGAATCAATTGTTTTCAATGCGTGTATACATTTTCTCAAAGTAGATTCCAACTCGTCATCATACCATCTGAAAATTTCTTTATTCATAGCAATATTGAATATTGGTTCAACAAATCGGTCATCTTTTAAATTTGCTAAATAGATGATATTTACTAAATCTTCGTGTTGACTATGCCACATACCTATGAGAGCTTTTTCAATCAAATAGTATAAATTGGAATCAATCTCATTTGATCGTCTATAATCAAGACATTTTATTAAGTCTTGTTCACTTTCATTTTCTACTGCTTGTTGTAATTCATCTCTCATTTATTGTATTTTCAAGTGATTTTATGCGTACTCCTTTTGTCATTCATTCCGAAGTTATTTAGTTCTAAATACAGCTAATTAAAATAATATTACATGCCTGCGTCATTACACCTGTAATTAGGTATTAGCTACTAATCATTGATTACGCCCCAAATATTGATTAACATTTCTTGTTAGTACAAACCGATAAGTAGTTAAAATCGTGATAGAATTCAAAGCACCTAGTTCGACATACCAACATCACATTATTTTTGTTTTAAAAAATCACCATCCTGTACTAAAATTTCTTTTTTAACAGCATCTTGTATGCTTGAAAGCAAATGAGTTCGCATTTCCTCAGTAACCCGAGAAAAGCCAAAAAATTTAGCTAGCATTACAGTTGCATTATCCGGCTGAATTGCAATCGCATCTTTAACTATTTGTTCTAGTGCCTGATGTAGCTCCTCTGGAGCGATGTACACAAATTTTTTAGAACTGCTTGGTAAATTGCTTCTATCCCTAACGATAACATTCTTCCTTTCAGGGTGGTATAAAAATTCTCCTTTTTGTTCAATTAGTCCCGCTTGTACGGCATATCGCGTTGCGAGACTTAGACTGGTACGTACCCTACTACCAATTTTTGAAATTCCATTTGCACCTGCCATCCGTCTGGCCATTTCGTCAAAGTGCACCGGACTTTCAACAGACACTATATCTGCGATCCATTTACCTAAATTACCTTGCGAATGTAAATGCATTTCCAGCTTTGCAATATCATCAGAAAGGATAGCCATTTGATAAAGCGGAGCCTTTGAAGGTTCTTCTTCAATTCTTGTTTCACGAATTAAACCTTTCAGTTCTTCTTCAATTTCTTGCTCAACTATATCATCATGTTCCACCTGTATCTTAGCCTGTTCAATAGCATCTATAAGAAGCTGCTGCTCGTTCGCTGGATTTCGAAACCAATCTATACTCCATACATTATGTAATTTCCAACCCATTGCTTCTAGCACTTCCTTTCTTAGTCTATCACGATCCCTTGCTGATTTAGCGGATGCGTATGACTTGCCATCGCAATTAACACCTAAAAGATACCTGCCGGGATGATCCGTATCAACTACGGCCAGATCAATGTAGTAGCCGGCAGTGCCAACGTTTTGCCTTACCGTATAACCGACGTTTTCAAGGCTTTGAGCCACCAATTCCTCAAAAGGTCTGTTTGCCACCTCTATTATTTGTTGTTCACGTTCAAATTTTCCGTGTTGGGCAAAATAGAGAAAACTCTTAAGAGCTCTGATACCAAACTTGGCATTAGGTCCCGGATTAATATCATCCGCAGTGATATTGGCAAAAACATCACAACGACTCTTTGCTCTAGTAATAAGTACATTAAGCCTTCTTTCACCGCCTTCATTATTGAGAGGCCCGAAATTCATACTTAATGTACCTTCAGCAGTACGGCCATAACCTATACTAATGAAGATGACGTCGCGTTCATCACCTTGTACATTTTCAAGATTTTTTACAAAAAATGGTTCGTGACTATGTCTGCGGAAGAAATCTTCAATATCCGGATTGGTACGTCTTCTTATTTCTATAGCCGCATTTATTGCCTGCATTTGTGATGTGCTAAATGCGACCACGCCAAGTGTCTGTTTTGGAGACTTTCGTGCATGCTCAACTACAGCATCAGCAACACATTCAGCTTCCTTTATATTTGCCCTTGTTTTACCTTTGTCATAATAAGTATCTGGCAAATGGTGGAAACTTAGCCCCATCCTATATTTTGAACCGGGACTAGGAAAAACAACAAGTTTGTTTTCATAAAACTCCTGGTTAGAAAGACTGATAAGAGATTCATGACGACTTCTATAATGCCAACGGAGCATGGTTTGCGGGGCACCTTGTGCATCGCACATGCCTAGTATACTCTGCATATCAGCAGTAACATTATCCTCTTCTTCTATATCTATATTTAATTTATCAAAAAAACTGGTAGGTGGCATCTGCTTCGTATCGCCGACCACAACAATTTGTTTTCCTCTTAATATTGCGCCTAAAGCATCCACCGGTCTAACCTGACTCGCCTCGTCAAAAATAACTAAGTCAAAATCTATGCTGTCAGGAGGTAAGAAGTTTGCAATTGACATAGGGCTCATCATTATAACCGGTTTAATTGCTTGTATTGCTAAGCCAGCTTCTTTCATTAGCTTCCGTATCGGCATATGCCTTGCTTTCCTATTGAACTCTCCTCGAAGTACGTTAATTTGTCCTCCACCATCAATTTTTGGTAGATTTTGATAATGTTTTAAGGCGATATTCGCACGATTGTAATGCTGCTTAAGAAGATCTAATTTCCTGAATTTTGAAATAATCTCTTCGTGACTCGAACGTTCAAACCGCCTTAATTCAGGACTATTCATTAAAACATTCTCCAGTAGCGTATCATACCAGGACTTTTGAAGAGCTGTTTTGAGAAAACGGTGAGCGTCCTCCCAATTCACAGCAATGTCTATCAGATAATTTGCATTCTGTGATTCCATCGTTTCTTTTAAAACATTCCATTGAACAGCCTTATGCAGTTCTGAAAGGCGCTCTTTCCACGTATGAATGGTGGCCGACTGGATATCATAGTTTAAGTTTGCTAGTTGTCCATTATATTTTAGCTTATCAAATAATTTTTGAAGCTCTCCGTTTCTCACTGCATCTGCTTCGCGTAAGTTTACAAGCAATTCCGCAGACTCCTGTGACAGGTTGAATCTTTTAAGCGTATTTATAAAGCTTCTGGGGATTGCGTTTTCATTGATCTTCTGGTAAACAGTATTTAAATAGTCTATAGCTTGGCGATGATGATGCATATTGCTATTTTTTCCCTGCCAAGTAGATCCAAATATTCTCGTCAGCAATGGAGTATAATTTTCTAAGCTTTGTGAAAGCCTTTTAGCCTCCATAATTGCGTTGACATACTGCAATTTTTTTTCTAATTCCTTAGGCATTGGACTAGTCAATAAGCCAGCTAAGAGGCTAATACTTTTTTTGTAGTCACCTATTATGAATTTATACCACTTGGATCCATGTGCAATTAAATTTTGCCTTATGGACAGCACATTTTGATCCCATGCTTCTGGAATCAATATGTCATTGTAGGTATTGTAGATATCGTTAAGCTTTATCCCGGCCTCAATAGCTTCGACAATATCAGCCTTATTATTTAGCCACCCGTCATCATCAATATTATACCCTGTTAAATCTGGACATTTTTCAGCCAGTTGAAGCTGCTGCTGAATTACCTGTAGTTCTGAATTATTTGCAGGATTTTTAACAGATAGGAGATGGCTAGCTTTACCTACGATTAATTGAAAGGTTTCATCTGCCTCAATTAATTTTACAAGCATTGCCTTCAATTCCTGCTCTGCGGCAGGAAGTAGTAAGGTTAAAGCTGTTCCATAAAATAGTAATTTTTCTGGTTCGCCAATCGCTTTCAGACGGGCCTGGATTTGCTCGGCAAAGGTTTCAGCTTCCTTCATTTTTGCAGGAGTCCATGATAAAAAATCGATAGTAGAAATTTTTGGAAATTTATAATCTCCATACTCTTTTTGAATGCGGAGTAAATTTCCTATCACGTTATGCGCACTGCAACTACTATTTTGAATTTCCATGTTTATTGCCGTACAATAATCATTTAGTTCAGTTATTAGCGGCTCCAGCATCTGTATTTCATTTTCAAGGTGCTGAAGAGTCGGTTTACCCAATTCTAGCACCCCCTTTAATTCCTCATGCAGCGTTCTTTTATTAGCTTTATGGCTATGAAGTTCAAGGCATGCCATTCCTAAATGAATATTATCGAGCCTGCGTTTCACCACTTCTAGAGCAGCCATCTTTTCTGCAACAAAAAGAATCTTTTTCCCCGCTCCTAAAGCATCTGCGATTAAATTTGCAATTGTTTGCGACTTTCCAGTTCCCGGAGGACCTTGTACCACCATATGGCGGCCTTCCTTAACCCCTAGCATAGCTATCATCTGGGAGCTGTCTGCATCAACTACGGTCTGAAGTTCTACAGCTTTCGGTTCGTTATCTAATTGCGCATCTTCACTAATACGCGGCTGTGACTGACTAAAACCAGTTGTAAACAACGCCTTAATAACTTCATGATCATACGGCTTACGGTCGTCAGGCCACACTTCACTATTTAAATCATGATAAATCATGAATTTACCAAATGAGAAAAAACCGAGTTCAGCCGTGTTTTCCTGAACATTCCATAGCTGTTGATTTGTTATCCGTTGTTTTATATCGTTGAAGTATGACTCAACATCAATTTCTTCTTGATCTTCTAAGTCAGGAATACTGATATTAAACTCGCTCAACATTTTAGCTTGGAGAGAGAGGTTTGAGCCAATGTCAGCACCCGAGTACCGCAATCTAAACCTTTCACTAGCACTAGAACGTTCTAAGTAAACCGGTACTAGAAGTAATGGTGCATATCTCGGGTTTGCAGTGTTTCCTTTTTCGTACCATTCAAGCATACCGAGGGCCAGATATAGTATATTGACACCTTGCTCCTCAATACTGGTTTTCGCGAAATAATATGTATTTAAGATTTTTGTCTGAAGTTTTTCCTCGGTTTCATTTGTTTGAAGTCTGGTGTCATTATAAGCATCTTGCAATTCCGGCTCACTCAGAGCTGGCAAGTCAACCAAAGTATCCTCATCTTCTTTTCCTGGACGGCCAATAAAAGTCATGGCTTTATTTTTACGTACCAGAATATCATAAATACTTACTGATTTCTCTTGAACTATATGTAAACCTCTCGCAAGTGGTATTTTATAGTTTAATAAAGTATTGCGCATTCCGAGATCCAGTAATTCTTTTCTAGAAGCTTCGAGTTTGGAAAGTATTTCTTGTTGCATAATTAACTTAATAATGGGAACATGATCGTATTGTACTCTTTGATTGTGCGGTAAATTTCATGAGCTCAACTCTCAACCCCTTGTTAAGTTGCTTCAAGTAAGTCGTCAGTGTTATTTATAAATGTAGTTGGAACCATAGTAGGGTAATAAATGAAAGTATTTCGTTAAAAATAAACATTTTATAAATATTAAC
This sequence comes from Sphingobacterium alkalisoli, assembly GCF_005049105.1. Taxonomy (GTDB): domain Bacteria; phylum Bacteroidota; class Bacteroidia; order Sphingobacteriales; family Sphingobacteriaceae; genus Sphingobacterium; species Sphingobacterium alkalisoli. The sequence goes on along the minus strand of NZ_SUKA01000007.1, from coordinate 16,313 downwards.
AAACATTTCAACAAATCTTATTGCAACCTTACAGCCGGAGATTTGCATCCGGTAAAACTAACTACCAGCGTTGATTATAAATGGATGATTCCATAGCAATTCTTGATTCCAGTAATCCATCTCAGGTAATTAGTTTCATTTTACGAATATGATTGTGTATTGACCTGCTGGGCCATCATCTGGTATTCATAGGAACTGCTTTCAGTGCTAAAGAATGTGCACGGGACAAAGCCCCGCGCGCCAACCTTTCAATTCGAATGTATCCGCGACATTATGCGAAATTTTACAATAATCTATCAGCAATTTCTAATTCATTCAAAACTGCTCCATTTTTTAAGTATAATTTTTTTTACCAATTTTATAATCTGTTATTATATCAAATTTATTGTTACAACTTTTTAGACGGAACATCAACGCTTTTATACCTGCAATAAAACCATCTCTCTTTGTAAGGTCAAAGACAAACTTTGAGCAGCTTTGCTTAAAAGCTTATCAAGCAGTCCTTTGCCATTACAAAATCAGGGGAACCATACCAGGAACGGAGATCATGAAGGAAGAAGTAGCCCACATGGAGATGGGCAATAAAAAGATATTATTTGGTCAAATTTTAAGTTTTATTTGGATTTAAACACAGTTCATCGCGATGTCAATTCCTGAACCGCTCGCGAAGCACCAATCGGATTATACCCCAGGGATATGCACACCCTATTCATAATTTCGGCAGTAAATACTGTCCCATACATGTCCTTGACAGGATTGCTCATATATGCATCAGCCCACTCCTTTACCTTTTCGCTTTTTAATTCGGCAACGATCTCACGTGCATCCTCTTCCGTATCTATGGGTTTTAGCAGGGACAGATTCTTCCAATGATCATCGCTAAAGTACGTGATGAAGAACAGATCCTTTGCTCTGAGATCCAAAGCCCAAAGACTGTCCAGCTCAATTTTAGTCATTCCCATCGTCAAATCTACCATCTCTATGGTGTGATCTGTAGGTTGCCTAATTGCCAGCACATGGTAGCGGTTTTCCCGGACAGGGCTGTTGGACAAAGGAATATTGTCCAAACGTTCTAACGCTAAATAGATGACGTCATTATCACGACGTATGGTGTGTATTCGGGATCTTTTAGAAGAATCCCGTGTTAATTGTGACAGATGGCCCACCTGACGCTGATCATGAATGCGTCCGTGCAAGTACAATAGGGTGTCGCCCCGCAGTTCCAAACGGCTGATCTCGCCATCGAGGATAATGAACGAATAGGGGCGTTGCAATAGCAATCCGTCGTTATTACTCTGCATAGCACACATACTAAGTCCGCAGAGGATGATAAAAAATTGAAATGTTTTCATACAATTTGTTTTTGATCTGCTAAGCCTTCTTCGGAAATGGCCAATTCTTATCTGAGCCTTCGCTACTGATCGCTTTTAACGTGTTTTCATCTATCTGGAATTTTTGTAGGATCTCTAGCTTGTACTTATCATTCAGTTTCTGCTCGTATTCGTAATTTAAATCCATATTATTTCTAGCCCTTTCTCTAAGTAAATCAATTTCGCTAGGAGTCTTGCTTTCGGTGTTTTTGAGCGTTATCGGATATTTTTTTTCAGCCAAATCAAGAGCCTTATCCTGTGCAAGAATAAGTGCTTTCCATATATTTTGTCTCTCCTCGGTTGGTATGCTATCTTGTATTGGTATATTCGATTGTTGCTCTATATCGCTATTGAAATATTGAGTTTTAAACGTAGGGTTGTCTTCATTTCGTGCTTTGCTGATCTGTCCAATCCATTGCCCCATGCCACTTTCCATGTGCTCGGTTGTAGTGAATAAGAGGATGTTTACTGCGTTTGGCCTATATACGGATCTGTTAGCTATTGAATCGTAAATATGCTTCAAAAGTCCCTCTATTTCTAATTTGCCCGGATTTAGGTTTGATGCCAATACGATTTTTGCATCATAGAAAGTCTTTGAACCAGATTGTGTAGTGTTTTCCTGTTTGATCTCATAATGTAAATAATCTTTTTTCGGAGAACATGCATGTAGGATGTACGTGGCAATTATAGTTACTATAAGCATGTAGATTAGTCTGGCAGTATATTTCATATCGTCAAGTTTTAGTAAGTCGACGGCTGGATCCGAATATCAACAATCATATTCAAATCTAGCGATTAATTAAGCAGTATTTTATGGGAAACTTTTTTCGTTTAATCCCATTGCTCAATCGCAACACATTCTATATTAAATAGGCACGGGACAAAGTCCACGCGCCAGTGATTTGCACCTATCGGTGCTAGCGGAGGTACCGGAAACATTCCGTCACCAGCGTGGGATTTGCATATACCGGCTCGAGCAGGGGATACCGGAAACATTTCGGCACCAACACGGTGTGAGATTTTCACCACTAAGTTGTTTGCGGAGCACAAAACAAGTCAATTGCAGATCTGATGCTATGTGCTTCCTGCTTCGTCAAATTATGCGTCAAATTCAGCATAGTAAATTATTCTTGTCACTTTCTCGTCGTCCGTTTTATATTCTTCCGAGTTTCGTATGTCCGCATAAAAATCCTGAATAATATTCATTTCTAAAAAATAATCAAATCCAAGGCATTTGGAATTCCGAATGTCTATCAGGTTCATTTCCATTTCGTCTAATGTCAATCGTAGAACCGTTGCTTCCGAATATAATTCAAATTTATCGTTTTGTTTTTTCGCAAAAACCATATGCATAAACTCATCAGAGTCTTCATATAGATTACAGTCTAAAATAATTGTTTTTAAGTTCATTGTCCCTCTCTAAGGTTGCATATAAAGTCCCGGCGGCTTTGCGAAGTAGCGCAGCTCGTAACGAAGCGGATTGCTGATCAACTACTTTTCTAACGCTACTCATTTTAACTCGTAGATCTCAGCTTTCAGACTTCGGTTCGCCAAATACTCTCTATATCGGCATTGCGTAAAAAGTACCAGTAAATGTAATAAAACGATGCGGCTTCTGCATATCCAAGTCGAACATTCGCTACGCATAGTGGACAATGCCGTCAGAATATTTATTATAATATATTTTGTTGTAATGAAAGTAATTCCTATAATTGTCTATGCTTGTTGGTGAGCTGGCTCGTTCGTGCAAAGATCTATTCAGCCAATTAATTGTTTAATAATGCAAACCTGCCTGCTTATTATCCAAACAAGATTACGAACGCAAATACCCAGGATAATGAAGTAGGTCTAAACAGGCATGTATTATGACATCTATTGAGTATCTAAAACTTCAAGCAAAAAATCTTCACAAAGATTTCAAAACCCAATTCTCTTCGTTCGATCCCAAACTACGGCGTAACGTTTACGAGTACGATCCAAAATTTTTCAAGATCGACCTGCTTATAGACGACTTCAATATTAACGAAGAAAACTTCAAGTTAGGAAATGCCCAGCATGTAATTGCTAAGTTATGCGGACTGGAAAAATGGAGCGACCTATCAAAAGCATCATCGGCCAAAATTGAGTTATCAATTCTATTGTATACTAACATGGATAGGGTTGAAGTGCGAGATTGGGATGAATATGTCTCGCATATAGAAACCGAAAATAAAGTAAAGCTAGATGATGAATTCAAGTTGCAAATCTTTAAAGATTTTTTCTTGGAAAGAGAGCAGGACGTTTATTACGAAAGTTATCGACTGTTAAATGATGAAGAAATAGAAATCAAATCGGAACAATATGATTCTGTTTCAAACATTCCTACTGCAAAAATTTCCTCACTACCTTTAACTGAGGAAGATCGTCAGGAATTTATCGAGGCAGCAAATCGCTCATTCGATCGCATCATGAAAAGAATCGAACCAGACAATCCTGAGCTAACTCGTTCGTTGTGGGATGCGGAACGTTATATCGATGAAGAATTATTAAGGCCAGATATGTTGCCCATCGATAGGGACTATGCACTTTCTTTGATTGAGGCCTTCTTAGTTCATCATGTTATTGGACTTGCGGTCAAAGCTGACGAACTAGTAAAGAATCTTAATAAATAACTAATATTCCTGTTCGTCTGCATAGAACGGTACGCTCGTTTTTGATGCTTGCGTATTGTTTTATCTAGTTAATGTCTTTTCATTTACGTGTTAGACGAATAGCAATTCGGAGATTCAAAATAATATATCTGATTTTTTAACGCATTATATCTTGTTAAGTTGTTAAAATTCAGTTATATTGTGTTTAACCAATTAAAAAATGTTTACTATTAATATGAAAAAGCCACATGTTCTGCTCAATACCCAAGTTCAGAAGAATGAATCCGTCACCATGAAATATAATTATGGCTTTGGAGATGATAAAAATTCCGACGAAGCCAAAAAAGACATTGAGAGAAATTACATCAGTATCGGTCAAAATCTACAAAGATCTTACAGAGATTTTAATATAGATAGACGTCAACGCATAATACAACGAAACCAAGAGTTAGCGGTACCATTACATGTCGACTTTGTCCGTATCAACTTTTGGGGACAGTTTGCAGTAAATGATTATTTTGGCAAGTGGTATGAACAGTTTGGACTAGAGATTATCGAAGTTACCAATTTCGGCGCTTCTGTACTCTTTGCTGTCACTGAGCATGATTTTTGCCGCTTTGATACATTCTTATCAGCTGTGGAGTCAGCCATCCGTAATGCCCAGGATCATCAGGATCGCAAATACCCTAAACTGATACATTACATCCAAGATTTTGAACTCCTAACCACAAGGGATATCATAAAGGCAGGCAATACAGATGACGTGTTTATTTTAAAGATAGCCGACCTTAAGGTTCAAAATCAAGTTTTTGATGATTTGAAGGCGAGTCTGGTGAACTATCTCCAGAATCAACAAATAGAGTATATAATAAACTTCGATGTCGGTATTGTAGAGATATACAATAGAGCCGGGCTAGATCTAGAGGAGATCATCAATAACTTTGATGTCGTACTGCAGGTTACATCGGGTCGATCTACGATAATCAGACCAGATATCTTTAACGTCCCCAATCGTACCTATGGGTTCGAAGTTGCCGATGCAGAAAATCTTCCATTAGTCGGAGTTATAGACTCGGGTATTGATTCTGATACACCTTTGGCTCCATTAATTGTTCAGGACGAGGAATTGAACTTAACGAGTACATCCGTTCTGGAAGATAACGTAGATGGCGGCAGAGGGCATGGCACAGCGGTGTCGGCTCTAGTAGCTTTAGGTGCAGAGGCGGTATGGCGAGAGTATAGAGGACGTTTTACTCCTCATTGTAGGTTATTACCGATCAAAATTATAGACTCCGATAGTTCTGCCATATCGATTAGTCGTGTTTTGGATTTGCTCATAAGAGCAAAAGACAACCATCCTCAGATTAAGATATTTACCTTGACTATTAATTTTTGCCAAAGTAAAAAGTACAATGAGCATTATTCTAGCTATGCTTATGCATTGGACAAATTTGCTTTTGAACACGATTGTTTGATTTTTATATCCACCGGGAATAATTCGGATGCTGTTCTCCAAACCAATGGCTATGATTTGGCTTACTTCGGAAATGAAGAAGCCAATCTTTGTAGTCCGGCAGATTCGCTAAATAATGTAACTGTAGGAGCATGTGCCGATTCGCTAAGACAAGAGGGGTACATAGGGATTTCCAATGGTCCAGAGTATCCAACCATGTATAGTCGAAAAGGACATTATCAGTATGAACTGCTCAAAGGTAAGGCCAAGTCCAATAAAACGTTGTTTAAGCCAGATCTAATTATGGCGGGGGGTGATTATTGCTATGGCAATAGAGGGCTTACCGATATAGGCGAGGGGAGTATGCTCTTACTATCCGCAGATCATACTGAAAGCTTCTATAGATTGGTCGGGACTAGCTTTGCCACACCTTTGGCGGCCAATGTTGCTGTGCAGATTCAAAAGCACTATCCAAGTCTCCGTTCCACCTCTATCAAAGCATTGATGCTAAATAATTGTTCGGATAAATTAGTCGAAGATTTGACTGCAAATAAAAGCATGTTGGTAGGGCATGGATGTGTGGATAGCAGCCGAGCCATTTATTCCGATAGCAATACAATCAATTTTATCGTCGAGGATACAATTAATAATGGTGAGCTCAAAATCTTTCCATTAAAATTTCCTAGCTATCTGACAACAGATGATTTAGGGAAGAAGAACGGAGTATTACGGGTAACAGCGACTATCTGTTATCAATTTCTTCCCATAAAGGACAGTCAATTGGGATATTGTCCGGTATTGGTCGCGTTCGGCTTTTTCAGAAATCATGAAGGAGCAGATATACTGAAGAAAGAAGAAAAGGTAAATTCTAGGTTAAAGAGTGGTCTGAAGCTTTGGAGCCAAAACTGTCGATTCAAACAAAAACCCAATCCTTTTTCGAATACGCAAAAATTAAGTTTTGTAGTAAACGTCAACGAACTGATCGATGAAAACAACGTCTTCAAAATAGGTGTCCACTGTCTTACCCATCCGCAACTGAGACCCGGAGAGGATGTGTTTTATCAAAAAGACAATATGTTTTCTATCGCCATATCGATTGAAGAAACTTTGACGGAGAAAAAAATGACAGGAAGATTATATGACGAAATGTTAGCTATTAACGAAGTGCAAAATATACTATTAGGCGACCAAGACCTCGAAGCCGAAGCATAAAAAATCCTTGGCTTTATTGTATTGCCAAGGCTTCCTTTTCTTGTGTAAGTAGATCCTTCCAGATCTGTGTATTAATCATGGGCTTTAGAGCCCGTGTATTTTTTTGTGCAAAAAGGCTACGCTTGATCGAATTGATCAATGTTTTCTGTATGCTGTAGTAGGAGAGACCCTGAGCACCTTCGACGAGCTGTTTCATAGATACCTTCCGGTCAAAGGCAAATTGTCCCTCTTTTAAGACCAATTGAATCAATTCCTGTATCTGCTGTTGATCCGGTAGTTCCAACGAGATTGCCAGATCAAACCGACGTAGCAGTGCTTCGTCGAGCATATCCTTTTGGTTGGTGGCACAGATTACCATACTACTCTGTGGTAGGTAATCAAAGAGCTGCAAGATGGTATTCACCACACGCTTCATCTCTCCGTGATCCTGGCTATAGTCACGCACCTTACCCAGCGAGTCAAACTCATCTATAAAGATGATACAGTCTTCCAGCGCTGCCTTGCGGAATATTTTGGCCAAGTTTTTACTGGTTTCACCCAACTTAGAGGAAACAATAGCACCCAGATTGACCACGATCATCATCTTTTGCAGTTCACCTGCGATTACGTAAGATGCCAATGTCTTACCACATCCCGATGGGCCGTAAAGAAGTAGCTTGTTGGATATCGGTAGTTGGTACTTAGATAGCAGATCGCTATGGCGGTGTTCCTCCAAGAAGTTGACCAGTTTATCTTTAGCAGATGCCGTGCATACCAGGTTGTCCAAGCTATAGTCAGAGGTGAGCTTCTCTAAGATTAGCTCGTCTGTTTCGCGGTCTTGAAGACTTTGATAGTGCGATGGCGAGCCCACCTTTTGTAGGGGGCTATGTTGCTGCTTGCGTATGCTGTCTTTGAGCAGCGATTGCAATTGCAGGGCAAAGTTTACCTTTTTGCTGTTCTTGTTGTGTTCGATAAATTCGGTCAACGTAGACAATAGCTTCTCCTGGTCGTTTTCCAACCCGAAGCGTGCAATGTCTTTTATGTAATCTTGTTGTCCCATTTTATCTTTTGCTATAAATTCGCGACTGCAAAGGTACGAAATGTGTTGAGTACAACTCAACACATTTAGGTTTACTTACATAAAGATAGCAAATTTCAGAATGAATTGATAGCATTCAGTAATTTTTTATATTGTGGAAGCAGAGATTTTGACTTTAATTTTCATTTATTAGGCAGAGTATGCTACAAAAAGTAACGTGTCCTGTCAATTAGCATTAGTTAAGAACTTTAGGAGAATGGTTTGGGCATAATGTCCCCAACTCTTCCTCGACGAACAGCTTCCTGAAAATGATCTAAAATTTTATGCTGACGATCAGCAACCCCCCACTCGCGTAGGATCTCTAAGCATTTTTCGTGGTTCACATTGCCATTCTTAGTGTATGGCGCATCACGTTCAAAGAAAAAATGTTCCGCTCCATTGAAATCTAGGTCAGACAGCAGGTCTACTTCTTTCACGGTCCCTGACAGCGAGCGGCTCCATAGAGGACAGTAATCTCTGTTGAAAAGAACCTCTGTTCCATCATCAAGCGTGCACTTACCATAAGGGAGATAAAGGCGTAACGGTCTGTACTTTGATAGATTGGGTTGCGAGCGTAATACAGAAACTTCATGACGACCAGCTTCAAAGGTACCAGCATCATTAAAGCCAACCACAACATCACTCCGCATATCATGATTGAATACTAAAAGAAGTTCTTTGGTCTGTTTAAGTTGTACAAAAGTACCGCTACGAAGTTGTCGTTTTGGTGCACCCTTTACTCGTATGCTTTTTGGCCAGCTTTCGAGTTTATCCAATGCATTGTCGAATTGGCCTAGCAATTTTTCTAGAGATTTACAATCATGATATGCACTCAAAAGAATCTTTTTTGCCTGCCGCAATAACGTACGAAGCTGCGCTTGTCTCCTTGCTGATGGTATGTCATCCACGAATTCTGTGTGGCTTCCATAATAAATGCTGTTAAATTCCGCATTACCCATGACAGATGGACCATACTCTTCACCAAGCCAGCTATCCAAATCGACCCTAATTTGAAATAGAATCTTATGCGCTCTTTTGTGGTAGGTTGTTTCTTCAAGTAGCTCGGCGAGTATCTTGCCAATTTTCTTGTGCCGTCTGGTAGACATATTCCTGTTGGGACGCTGCCCAAGTACTCTGCCATATATAACATCGTGGATAGCGATTTCATCAGGGGTCGGTGATGCAGGTCGTTTAGGAAGATTTTGTTTAAGCCGAATTTGCACTTGTTTTATTTCTTTAATATAGTGCATCCAATTCTTGTAACCATATTCTAAGGCAATCATGTCTAGAGCCATTGTGTGGGTTAATCCGCTAGTCTTACGGTTTTCTTTAGCTTTTCTTTTAAGAAATTCGGCTGTAGGCCGTGTAGGTTTTTTATTCATTTGAAACTCCTAAATCTCGCCAGAAAAAACGTCATTCGCCTACCGCTTCCCGAAACGAGAAAAAGGGTTAAATAAATTATTTAAAAGCGGTGCTGATACAACTGCGCTAAGACGAATGGCAGGCTTCCGCTTAAAGCCATATACAAATTTATATATTTATTCGGAATTATTTCGATACCTAGTAAAATAATTGTGATTTCTAATAGTTAAGCTACCTAATATAACCTTTACCATCTCCGTAGTTTTTTGCGCCATCCTTTTGTGTCAGGTGCATCTTTTGTAACAATGACCAAAATCACGTTATTCGTTGGCTAAATTTTCGAGATCTATTTTAATAATTTCTGGGTTTTCTTTCCTCTTAATAATTATAGTTGCAACAGTCCATTTATCACTTTTTGGTTGATGAGAAAACATAGGTTCTAATCCTCTTTCTCCAAATATATAGTACCCCTTATTTTCGATTTCATCAATTAATTTTTGTAGCTCATACCCAATTCTGACTTTGTCATGTGCTTCAATCATTCCACTTATATCACCATAATCAATTAAAGCTTGAATAAAACCCCCAATAAAGTTCATTTCTTCTTCGCTTTTTATGTCATCATAGTCGGTTCTATATCCGTAAACTTCATTTATAATGTTAAATAGGTCTTTTCCAGAAGTTATTCTAGATAAAAACTTTGGCTCTTCATCTTTTTGTTCCTTGTCTATTGCGTCTTTTATGGTGTTTTTTACCCAGTTTTCGTGATTAGTTTTAATATACCTTAAAAGTTCTTCGGTGTAAGTATCCGTCAATTCATCTATTTCTTTATGATGGTTTTTACATAATAACAACAAATTTTCATAATTGTCATATTCTTCAAGGCTAGGAATATGGCGGGGTCCAGTTGGTTTTGAACTAATTATATGACATTCTTCTCCAAGATTAAATTCATCGAAAGATACAGTGCTTGTTATTAGTTCAGCTTTACAGATTGCACATCTGTTTCCTGATTTAGCCCATAAAAATTTTCTTGTTTTGTCGGATATTGCCATTCCTTACATTTTTTGGTGCTTTAATACTAATGTCAGGTAAGCCAATATAAAAAATATGACCAAGCTTGACTTATATTAATAATACAATATAGACAAAATCGCGAATATCATAGCGATTGCATCCGTTTTTGTTCGAAGTTTTCCACTATTATTTCAATAAGAGACAATAATGACTTTTTCTTATGTATACTTAAATTTGGACAAATTATACTTTCACGCCTAAATCTTCTGTTACATTTAAATCTGAACTGTTACTCATCTTCAGCAATACCTTAAAATTCCTTGGTAAATACTACCGAGATACCAAATGTCCCGCAAAAATAAAATCTAGTGCTGAATGGCAAACGTTCTTGTAGCATCAAAAGGTATCCTATTAGAGTACGATCCCACTAATTTATTTTAATCAAAAATGTTAGAACTGGTTTATTTTTTTCGAACTTTATGCAATAGGTTTTTTAACCAGCCAGCTAACTATCAGTTAAAATGAGTTACTACGATTTTGCCACTTTAAACAGTACCGATTTAGAAGATTTATTTTGTGATCTTTTAAATGCCTCTGAAAAAAAATATAATTCCAAGCAGGTGTTTAGGACCTTTAGAGAAGGTAAAGACAAAGGGATTGATATTCTTAGCAGCAATTCGAATAGAGAATATCACTGTGTTGGACAAGTAAAACATTATTTTCGTAGTGGTGCTCAATCATTGTTAAGCAACCTTGAGAGGGAGGAAGTGGAAAAGGTTCGTAAATTGAGACCGACTCGCTATCTTTTAGCAACCTCCGTTGATCTGAGCGTCGATAACATAAAGAAAATTAAAGAGCTGTTTGCGCCATATATATTGGATTTGACAGATATTTACGGTTTAAAAGACTTAAATCGCTTGATAGACGAATATCCTGAAGTTTTGCAAAGACATTATAAGCTTTGGTTCTCTAGCACTGATGTTCTAAAAAAAATAATTCAATATGAGTTTTATGGTCGATCGCAGGAATTTTTAGAATCGAACTTGAAGCGTAAGATTAGATTATATGTTGAAACCGAATTGTATAGAATAGCTAGAAAAAAAATTAGGGAGGAAAAGTTTGTGATCATTACTGGAGAGCCAGGATGTGGCAAAACCTCTCTCGCTGAACTTCTTCTATATGAATTAATAGGGGACGATTACGAACTCAATTATCTGCTCGATATAACGGATTTATCGAAGACAATTAGAAACGATGATTCGAAACAGGTGTTTTATTATGATGATTTTTTGGGACATAATGCAGTGGAGATTGAAAAAGCAAAGGCCTCGGAAAAGCATTTTATCCAAACATTACAGCGAATACGTGCTAGAAGTAATAAACTTTTGATTTTGACTACTCGAACTTTTATATTGAATGACGCTGTTGAAGGGTCTGAGAAACTGAAACGTCTGAATCTTTTGGCAAAGCAGTGTACATTACATCTGAAGGAATATAGCAACTCGCTTAAGCAAAGTATGTTAAGTAATCATATCGAAGAAAGCGAGTTGGATAAAGAGTATAAAGAAGTATTGAATAAATATAGTGTTAAAACTTTTATTACTAACCACAAGAACTTCTACCCTCGTTCAATTGAGTTTATTACCAGTGCCGACTATGTAGTATCTAAATCAGCGGAAGAGTTTGAAAAATATATATATGATAATTTTGATACCCCCGACGAGATTTGGCGACATGCATATGTAAACCAGATCGATCAGGCAGATCGGCTCTTACTTAATACGATGTTAAGCTTCGGAGATTCCGTTTCTAGAAATAAATTGGAAAAAGCATTTAACTCAAGGATTAATTATGAGATTTGCTATAACAATTTTCCGCGTCCGCTTAATGCTTTTGAACTCTCTTTTAATAAGTTGGTGGGGGGCTTTATAGCTTTCGAATATTTTGAGGATAACAACTCTTTGAAATTTATTAATCCGTCTTTAGTAGATTTTCTTCTACGTTTCGTGCGCTTAAATCCCGATGAAGTTTTGAGTATTGCAGAGTCTGTCGTTTACACACTTCAGCTGACAAAGAGGTTATTCCCATTACCCAAAACTGTCGAAAACCTAGAAGTACCGACAAGGCTACTTGAAAGATTCGTAGATGATTGCAATGGTTTCTTACTAGAGGATGATTCAGATCATTTGCGAATAGCAATGGTAATGATTTCGTATACAGACTTAGCTGTAACGAGCTCTATAGTCTATAATTGTTTATCGAAAATCAAAAATTGGCTTGACCTTTTTTGTGAATTTGATTCCGTAGAAACTCTGAGGCTGAGTCTTTCGCGGCGAACTCTGCCAGATAAATCTATTGAGAATATAGGAGTTTCTCTTTATTCTCCCATCATAGTTTTTCTGTATGATTTTGAAAAGATATTGGAAACTCGAGATGAAATGGAAGAAGTATATGGATTTTCCATCATGGAGTTATTCGCGTTGAGCGGTAGCCACCAATGGGAAGTATATTTTGACGAGATCTTAAATGAATATATATCTGATTCTCTTGAAGATTTGAAAGACCAAAGTTATACTGTGGGTATAACAGATAAACCGCACGCAAGAGTTTACGAATTTAAAGAAATCGTTATGGAGTGGGGGTTTCAATCTAACCCAGATCTTCAAAGATTTAGCGATTTTGAAGACTCTAAAGAAATAATTTGAAGTAGTCTATTTCAAATTGGTTGCATCTTTTTCCCTCCTCCGCGGAAACCAGTAATAAAACGTCGCCTCATTGATCCCGTTTTTATCGCAGTACCGCTTGTTGCTCATGCCGCTCTGCTGCCAGTCTGCTATCATCGACACAACTGTTCTCTTTTTTCCTGTCTGCTCATGCAGCAAAACTAATTGATCTATACGCGCTAAACAAGATGTACTTGGTGGGGCGGATACATAAGTGTAGGTATCCGATTCCGTTTACCAGAGTTTTCATTTCTTGCCCGTTGGGCAAAACGAAAACTTAGTAATTAGCACTCGTTTTTCTTTCTACCATAATTTCCACCAAGGTTTTTTGTCGGTATTTGCTTGGTTTTGTTGTTGTCTAAAATGTTCGAGTTCGCTTTTCATTTCGTCACCATAAGCAAGTTGTTTAATGGAATATGTTCGCTTGATTTTTGCTTCTAAATCAATTCCTAATTTCTCTGCCAATTTTAGAATGTCGTCAGAAAATATGTTTTCATTAATATTCAAGCCATTTTCTTGTTCTAATGGCTGGTATAAATTGTCAGTAATTTCACCGTCGGATACAAAGAAATGTCTTTTTATAGTGTCGTTATAAACTGTAAATCCAAACGAGTTTGATGTTGTCTGAATTATGAATGTTACGATGTCTGTATCCAGAATTCTTGACAGTTGAAGTAACGCTTCTTCTTCAACCGTGTCAACCATTTCTGGGTCGTGAATTATTGTCCAGCCATTGTCTGTCCAAATTCCTCTTATCACAACTTCGTTATTTGCAAACTCGAAATAATTGTCAAACAAATATTCATTGAAAGTCTGCCAGTCGTCAAATTGTTTGTCTTGTTTGAGGTCAATGTATTTGAATACCGAGAAGATTTCGCCTGCTCTGTCAAAGTGGTTACCCTTAATGGCTATAAAACTGTTTGTCATATTGTGTCGGTATTAAAATGAGAGCTAACTACTTTTTTACTGTAACTCCCTTCGCTAAACAATCTCTATATCCGCATTGCGTATAAAGGTATTGTAAATATAGTAAAATGTTGTAATATAATATGATATCGTTATTGAATGTTTGTTTAGCGACTTGCATATACCGGCGACAGCGGAGGAATTCTGTATCAATAACCAAGAACTTGTCCTTACGAACAAATTGCTTGTAGTTGTCGATATTTATTGTAAAATCCATTTCTTGTTACGGTGTTCGTTGCATTGCAGGTAACGGTTTGCAGCTACCCGAAGGTGGCGATTTCGAAGCACTTCACCGTCAACCAAGAACAAACTTTGATAGGAGCACAAAGCTTGATTTAATCACTGAACCGCCACTTTTGGGTAGCTGCTGTTAGGCTTTGTTTTTATATTCCTTTATTACTTCATCATCCCACACTTGAGCCTCAATGTATTTATCGTATTTAAGTCTTTCTTCTATTTGACACTTTTCTTCTGATGGAATCCCGTATTCATTTATTAAGTCACTTATTTCACTTAACAGAAAAATTTGTCCATTACAATTTTTTCTATATGTTTTTAATTTAGGTTCATCATAAAACTGAAATGACACCATACTATCAGGATAAGTAAAACTTATATGGTCAGGGTTAAAGTCAGTTAAAGGGATTTTTATAACACCAGGATTTATATACCAAGATTTTGCCCAATCACATTCACCAAGTGTAAAATAAAAAGGGTCATTTCTGTTCGGTTTTCCTCCTTTTAAGATAAACTGCTCTCTAATTCGCTTTTCCAATGAAAATCTTAAACCAACATAATTCTCTGGTCTTTTACTATTCCACCCTTCTATGATTTGTTTCTGGATAATCTCGGCTTTCTCAAATCCATATTCAGTAATATTCCGGAATGGGCCGTTGTCAAGTTCGTAATAATGAAATAGGGATTTCGGTATAGTCATAATTTTCTCAAATAAAGCCTAACAATCAGTTTTGCGAAACTGATATACAAAATGTTTCACAAATCCATCACTATAGGCGAATTTCGTTTTTTTATACTTTTTAATTATTTAATATGTTGATATATTGGTGTTTATTTGTTTTTTATTGACGTAAAACGAAACAAAAAAACATATCGCTTCTTACGTGATATATGAATAGCGAAACAGTAAATTGTCATTTTTCCAAAAGTGATCTTTATACCAAAAAAGAAATTATGGTGAACCGTATTTCACAGCGACATACAAGCAGGCTCTCCACCTGCTTGTATATCTTCTAACCTAAAAATGAAAACCCCATAAGCGTAGGTATCCGGTTATGTTCAACAGCGTTTTCATTGTTCGCCCTGCGGACGCAACGAAACCGACCGAAGGGAGCTCAGCGAAGCTAAACTTAATTATTATAGCCAGTTTTTTTTACCAAAACTTCCACCACTTTTTTATTTTTATGTTTTCTTCTGTCTGAACAACTTTATTCTGTTCAACTTTATATTCTTCCAATAGATTTCCGTCAAAGTCATACTTGTAGCGGTTGTATTCCCAGTCTGTTGCCAAAATGTAGTTGTCATAAACGGCAAAATCATCAAAAGCTTCCGCTGTTGTCCAAATGTCTCGTCCACCTTGTTGCCAAATTATTTTTCCATCTTTGTCAAGTCTTGATATTTCGAGTTCTCCGTGAACAACATAGTCTTCGTCAAGATAATGAATTCCAAAACAAGTCATTGTGTCGGCAATTGTTTTCCATTCTAAATCTAAGTTTGGTATTGTTAATTTAAACACAGTATTTGAGCAACAAATTACTATTCCACCATAACTAATTAAAGTTGTATTTCCGTTTATTCCTGTCCCCCCACCTTCTGAACCAATTAAACAACTTGATTTTAATATGTCGTCTTCAAAAATTTCAATTCCAATTTGTGAAGTCAACATATTTCTGTCTCCACTTATAAAAAACTTTTCGTAAGTTTTGATGTTGTCCAATGTGTCAAACCTATAATCAGCTTCGTCAAAAAACTTGATTATTTGTCTTTCTAAAACTAAAACTTCTATTGGCTCTTTCATTTTGTTGGGTCGCCCTAAAATTGGCTATAACATTGTTTTTTTAAGAAACAAAATACAGAAAAGCTTCGTGAAACAACACCTATATTCGTACTTCGTTAAATGACGTGCTAATATAATTAAAATCATGTAGATTAGATGTTTAGATTGAACAATTAGGGATCGCGAAGTAATTTACGGTAAAAAATAAATTAAACAATATGGATAGCGAAAGAATAGTTATTGTATTGAGCGCATGCGTTTACAGTGATATGCTCCCGGTACTATTAAGTCTTATTGGCAATATTTAAAGCTTTTATTGGATGCTATGCTATGCTATGCTGCAACATGAAAATCTTTAAAACTTCCTATAATGAATCCCGATTGGGTATTTCGGAGTAATGGTGCCATTGATTTCGGTCAAACCGTGCCACTTAAAAGATCATACAATTATATAAAAAAGTTATCGTTATTCCTGTTTCAATATTCCCTTTCTCATCGATTCACCTTTC
>NZ_SUKA01000006.1 GCF_005049105.1 Sphingobacterium alkalisoli | reverse complement strand
GAAACAGATATCTTTGTAAAAAATCAACATCTATTTTCAAGGTATTTTCATCTTCATAATCGATAAAGACTCCATATTCCATTGAGAGTTTACCATGTAAAAATGCCTTATGATGTCTTAAAGATGGTTTTTGTACCACAATGATAAAGGTCGAATCAAAATCATAGTCGATAACTTTTGGATAAATCTGCTTCCCCCAACTAGGTCCTTCTAAACTAGCACCAGATCCTTCATATAAATATTCATAACCTCCACTGAGGTCCGTTGAAATATCTCCGAATCCCGGACCACAGGATACGACCACTAAGGCGGTCATCATTGCTACAATTGCTTTCATACCAGATATTTTTTACCATTTGGGCTGACCGATCAGCTGCACATTGGGAACATACCGGGATTCCCGGTAATTAAAGTCAACCTCGCCATTAAAATAAATCATATAAGGTGTACCCGGACCGGCAGCCGCATTTCCTAATACCGTGAACACATTTCTCCAAAATGTACTTCTTTCTCCAAACCAGGGATGCCTATCCGCTGCACCTATCTCAAAATCATATTCGTTTCTTCTAATACCAATTCCTCCGCTTTTTAACCGCTCAAGTGCAAGCTTACCATAAACAAAACCATCATTGTTCTTGAACAAAAGATTGACTGTGTATGCCCTACCTCCAACTTTAAGATTTTTAAGTGCATTCTGATTGACAAAACTAAGATCTATCTTACTGGCATCCACGCGTACGGGCACTACATTCCCGTTTCTGTAGTGACTATTCGCTGTCCCCAGGTTTAATTGTACTTTATCTATTGTTTGCTGTTGCTGCCCAGTCACCACCACCTCATCCATCAGAATAGACCATCCGCCACTGGCATGTGTATACGTGGTCGCGCTCGAAGCCAGTGTTTCCAGCAGGCCGATATATTGATACGCCTTCGCCAAAACTCCTTTTAGCGTCGTGATCGGTGTCGAAAACCCTTCCTCTCCAGATTCGTAACGTTCCATCAGGCCCGCTAGATCCTCCTCGGCCTGTCCAATCGCACCTCGCCAGCTCATGTATTCTTGATACCAATAACCACTACTGGCCTCATCAATCTTCCGCCCGTCGGGATCCAAATAATTTATCGGATCGTTGCCCACAAAACCATAGGGTGTCATTCCCACGTAAGCATCTGCCAAAGGGTCATTTATCACCATCCTCATCTAATTTCAAGGTCAACTCTTCCGGAACGCCCAACTCCTTCCGCTTTTTTAGATAATCTTCCCTTGAATAGGGACCATATACTCTCGACATCGGGACATAATCATCCGCGTTTTGTTCCTTATGAGAGATGATCCAGTAATTGACAGGGCGGGAAAACAAGTCCACGTAATAGGGATCATACTGAAACAGGCTGTCTATAACTCCCTGCATAAGGCCGAAATCAGCTCGGCTCCGTGTTGTAGATATACCCCTGGATTTCATATTTCGATATAAAATACTGTCGGGAAAAAGGTATCTTTCTAAAAAATCAACATCTATTTTCAAAGTATTTTTATCTTCATAGTCTATAAAGACTCCATATTCAATGGATAATTTACCTTTTAAAAATGCCTTATGGTCATTTAAAGATGGCTTTTGTACCACGATTACAAAACTTGAATCAAAATCATAGTCGATAACCTGTGGATAAATCTGTTTGCCCCAGCTTGGGCCAAGCAAATAGGGACTAGATCCTTCAGACCAATATTCATAACCTCCACTGAGTTCCCTCGAAATATCACCGAATCCCGGACCACAGGATACAGCTGATAAAGCTGTAATAATTGTTAAAATTGCCAGTTCTCTCATTAAGTTATCTATATTTTCCGGATTTCAACATTTGATCTCCTATGACTCTACCCGCCGAATAAACTAGTTGTAACGTTTGCAACTACCCCCCCCCCAGTTGACACTTGAGCTATATAAAAAGCATTAATATAAAGACAAGAAAAATACAAGGTATCGTTAAAAAAACAATAATTTTATTTCTTCTACTGATTACAGAAGTAGCGATTTCCTGTTTATCTAAAATTAATTTCTTAAGTTTTTTAGACATTAAATAATGGATACCAAAAACCATAATTAAAAAAACAAAATAGCCAATACCATATTGGTTAATAGCGGGAAACTTGCCCTTCAATTCTGGAAAAAACTTAGTTAAAAAAACCAAAAAAGAAAAAATCAAAAAAGAGATATTTATAAGCAGGAGATTTAATGCTCTTGTAACAGCGAATCTTTCGTCACTATTCCTTTTATAAAAAAAATCGTAGTAGTTTAAAAAATAATATTTCAATAAGTAATTCATATCACCATGCTTTATATGTACCTATAGATTCATCGAGTCTTTGTCCAAGACCTTTTCCAGTGACTACTGTAAATCCAAAGTCTGTAAGGAAATAAGCACCGGAAACTAAACTTCCAACTCCTGTAAATGAAATTCCCGCCATTGTTGCATTTAAAACATCTGAAGGCTTTATCACTCCTGTTGTAGCGATTCCATAACCTGTTACAACAAGACTCGCAACAGCAACCTTATTGCTAAAACTTCTTAATCCAGCTGTTTTACTTAAGGATATATCTTTAGAGGATTTTACGAAATTATTATTTCTCAAAGAGCTCCATGCTGTCCTTACTCTTCCATTTTTTTGAATATGCCATAATTCATTCGTTTTCCACATTTCACCCTTCACGGCTAGGCCAACTCCTGCAAATCCGAGGGTACCATTTACGTAAAAAGCTGGATCTTCATAATAGGATGTTGCCCCCGAATTAGCATTTTGTCCCCTATCCACCACCACCTCATCCATCAGGATAGACCATCCGCCACTGGCATGGGTATACGTGGTCGCGCTCGAAGCCAGTGTTTCCAACAAACCGATATATTGATACGCCTTCGCCAGTACGCCCTTTAGCGTCGTGATCGGTGTCGACAGCCCCTCCTCTCCGGATTCGTGACGTTCCATCAGGCCCGCTAGATCCTCCTCGGCCTGTCCAATCGCACCTCGCCAGCTCATGTATTCCTGATACCAATAACCACTACTGGCCTCATCAATCTTCCGCCCGTCGGGATCCAAATAATTTATCGGATCGTTGCCCACAAAACCATAGGGTGTCATTCCCACGTAAGCATCTGCCAAAGGGTCGATAGCTCCCCAGCGCCCAGTGACCGGATCGTATTGCCTTGCTCCGTAATCGTACAGCTCGGTACCATCCTGGAGCTCTTTATTGCTATAAAGATAACGGTTTACAGGATTACCTGCAAGCTGTCCTGTGGTATGACGTCGGCCAAAAGGTGTGTAGTCCGCGCGTTGGCTTGCAGCGGTAAGCTGATCCGAACGAAAAGCAGAGCGCAGACTACCCAGATGATCGCGAAGATGATACTCATAGCGGTAACCGCTGCCTGTATTGATAATACGTCCCTCCTCCATCTCAATACTCATCAGACTGCCGCCGACCCACTCAATG
This sequence comes from Sphingobacterium alkalisoli, assembly GCF_005049105.1. Classification (GTDB taxonomy): domain Bacteria; phylum Bacteroidota; class Bacteroidia; order Sphingobacteriales; family Sphingobacteriaceae; genus Sphingobacterium; species Sphingobacterium alkalisoli. Next base: position 370,983 of record NZ_SUKA01000006.1, on the reverse strand, counting down.
CCATCGACATAGTCAATTGCTATTGTACCCGCTGCAGTTCGGAGTTTGCGACCCCATGCATCATAAGTATACCGTATAGCTGGACTTCCTCCCACACTATCTACCAAACCTAAAGTATTGTATCGTAAGCTTTTCCCCAATCTACCGTCATACACCGTATTTCCATTGGCATCGTAGGTATAGCTTCCCGTATTGAGACCGCCGGTAATGTTATTCACTCGGTTACTCGCATTGACATAGTGGTACTTCCGTGCAGCACCGCCGTCCTGCCACAGCGTATCGATATTGCCCATCCGGTCATACCGGACAGATTCGCCAGTTCCGCTTGCCGTCAACCCGCTGCGAAGCCGGCCCATCCCATCATACATATACGTGTACTGCTGGGAAGTCTGTCCATTGTGCTGCCATTCCTGCCGCGAAATCCGTCCATTATATTGAGGGGTTACACCACTAAGGTTTTCCTGATAGCGAAGACGCCGCACCAGTAACGCTGTGCTGTCCAGTGTCAACCACCCTCGCTCGTTATAGCCAAGGGTCTCGATCTGTCCGAAGCTGTTACCATTGTTAGTACTGTGCAAGCCCCGTGTGCGTACCTGCCCCAGTTCATTATAAGAATAACCCGAAATCTGTGTGCGGGGACCTGTACCCGTAGTTTTCCAAATGCGTAGCAACCTATCGGAATGATCATAATCATACTCCGACAGCACCTGAACCTGCAATACGGCACTCGATGTACCGGTATAATGCTTACGCATGCTTGTCAGTGGCTGATGCGTAAAGTTGTACGTATTGACCACTTCATCGTAATTGAAACTGCTATGCACCCCTCCCTTATAGTGCTGGCGGAACTGCCGTATAGGTCTCCCCTCATCATCGTAGTGGTTAACCATCCATAGCATCGTATTGGTACCATTACCTGCATCCAGTACCTTGACCCGTGCAGCCGTAGGAAGGCCTTGGGTATTGGTATTATAGCCCGATGGAAGATATGCCGCAGGTAAGCCCGGGATATTATGGCTATCATAGTAGGTTAATGAAAGCATGGTCTCTATAGCACTGCGTGGCCAGCTCTGACTACTGTATCCATAACCGGTACCGACTTTTACTTCAAACTGACTGCCGTTATAGACTGAGTCCTGTAAAACAGAACGGTAATCCAATCCCGAAGCACTACCATAACGGTAAATACCGGTAAGAATATTGCGGCCCAAGGCATCATATTTGGCTACCGTCCATTGCTGCGGACTTTTGGTGCGCTGCACGGCGTCCTGTGTGGCCACCACCTGGTCCAGCTTGTTGTAGATAAAGTATTCCCAGCCTTTACCCGGCATCTTCCGGGCAATGGGTCGATCGCTGTCATCGTACCGGTAAGCATATACCTGATCGGCAAAAAAGGCGTCTGATTCGGCAAAACTGATTCGCTCGGAAGTACCGTTCATTCTAGCCGCTGGAGGTAATATATAACGTAAACGCCCCCGATTATCATAAATATAACTGGTCGCATTAAAAATTTGATCAGTTTCCCAGATCCCAGCCATAACAACTCGCCCGGACTGATCCTGGAATACCTCCTGTGCTCCAACATTTCCATCTCCTCCCCCCCAGTTTTCATCTCGAAACGTCTGTTTTCGAAGTTTCCCTGCCTCATAATATGTAGAAACAGCGCCGTTAGCTGTTAATGTCCAGTACCTAACCTGGTTACTGCCATTACTGCCGTAGAGCATCTTCTGGGTACGATTTGCCGATGTTGTTGGCTGCCATATTTCTCCAACTTCTCCCTGTACCTTAATCCGGGCACCAGATACCTGTTCGTATATGGCATGACTGTAGGGATGCGTAGTACTTGCAACACCTTCAGGGGGGCTACTGTAGAAATCCTGTTGCTCACCAGACAATGCTGCTACGCGATACGTTCCCTGATTGTTATCTCTAGAATAAGGAAGATATTGAAAACTTTGTCGTCCCAGGCTATCATAAGCGTAAGGTTTAATCAGATCATGTTGCATAGGGCTTCCCTGAATCACAACATCCTGGAGAGGTCTTCCTAAACCATCAATATAATTCACTTGTCGCGAAGCCTGCTCAATTGTAGGAGATAATGGCGGTGTGGTAAACGGTTCCCTATAAATGATGTTACGCATATGTGTCCTGTCCGCACTGTCCCCCATGTCGATCACCGACAGCCCAAATGTAAAAGACGAAGCTCCCATACTGTTATGTGCGGTAACCACATAGGTAGTTGATCCTGAAATAGTCGTAGGGGTACCGCTAATTACCCCCGTAGTCTTATTAAATGAGAGCCCGGCCGGCAATACCGGATCAATCGTATACCCACCTCCTACTGTCCTGATTCTGTTGTTACCTGTATCACCAACGTATAACGTACCATCTTTATCTAAAAGTATTCCTCCCGGACTGTTAAACATAGCTGTATTTGGGGCTCCATTGGCATAACCTGCTGTTCCGGTCCCTGCTAAAGTATTGGAAGTACCCCATGGATAAATCCGCCTGACTTTATTGTCCATCGATACAACGTAGACAAGGCTGCTTTCATCAACAGCAAGATCAATAGGCTGGTTTAAAGTCGTAGAAGTTGTCGACCCATCGTTGCTACCTGCTACACCTGTACCTGCCAATGTACTGACAACACCAGTGGGACTCACCTTACGAATTCTATTGCCTGAATAGTCGGCAACATATACTATGCCATCCAAGCCAACAGCTATACCTCTTGGCGATTCAAAGCTTGCGATATGACCTGGCCCGTTGACCGATCCGGATGCTCCGGTGCCAGCCAAAGTAGTCACGACACCCGAAGGTGTAATTTTGCGTATAACCTTATTTCCCTCATCAGCCACATAGAAATTTCCTGCTGCATCGATAGCAATACCTAAGGGACCATTAAAACGAGCCGCAGTCCCTGTACCATTGACAAATCCCTGTGTAGACCCTACGAAGGTTGTCACGACACCAGCAGGCGTAATTTTACGCACCCGATGATTACCACGATCGGTCACATACAGGTTATCTGCTGCGTCAATAGCAAGATATGACGGCAAATACATCTTGGCTGCGGTACCTACACCGTCTGCGCTACCACCGACACCACCTACAAAGGTAGAGACTGTTCCATCCGGAGTAATCTTTCGGATACTGTGGCTCCAGGTATCCGCAACAAAGATATTCCCCAAGGCATCCCGCACCAACCCCGCAGGACTGGCGAATCGAGCAGTAGTACGGTTTCCATTTACCGCTCCGTAAACCCCAGATCCCGCCAATAAGCCAGCGTCGCCATCAGCGTATATAGCCCCTCCGGTATTCGTTGGCATGTAACTCACCGTACTACCTTGCATAATGGCAGAAGGTATAGCGTAACTAATATTTGGAGCAACCGTAGAACCCTGTGTCATTTTATACGGTGGATGCACAGAGTTCGGACTAATTTTATGACGCTCAGTTCCAAAAACTGATACGCTAATCCATATAAACAACACCATTGCCCAGATGCACTTCATATACTGCTGTCTTTTAAAGGTTCTTTGGATTATCCAAGTTAAATTATTCGAATGCTGTTTGCTTCCCATAGCTCCAACTCAATTATGTACATTTAATTTTACTATATGGATTTTTGTGTATTATACATTTTCGAATTCTTCATCACGGAGGAGGCGGACATGACTCCATTTTCGTTGAAAGTGTCACAGTCCATCCTGCCAACGAATACACCGGCACAGTAACGCCGTATCCATAACACCCCTCAACCACAGACCCCTCCAAAGTTTTAGTATGAATTCTCATACTACCTATAGGTCCACCAACAGAATAAGTTGCATTGTATATCCCAGGAGGTAGTGTCATCGTTTTGATTTGCCCCATATTGAGGATACCCGAACTATAAACCTGCGACGTATTGGAATTAGTCAAGGTCACCACCAACTGTCGGGGATAATCGTATACCCCGACCAAATGTTCAATCACAAACGTCACTTGATTCAAAACACACTCCCCCTTTAAATTGACTTCTGCACCCTTTGTCTCTACCTCTAGTTGCGCCATTTGATCTGCTTCTGCTTGTGATACCGTAGACGAATAACGTCCCGCTGGTATCGTAACAACGTAAGGGCTTGCGATCTCCCCAACAGGACAATACTGCCGATAAAATGTCTGTTGCTTGACTGTATTTCGAAATACACACTCCATACACAAATTTGCCGCCGTCTGCCCGTTAAGTACAACCTCTGCTTGTGCCTTCTGATCAGCGTCCGCTTGCGAAATCATCGAATAGTATTTTCCTGCAGGCACTAAATAGGTATAACTTTCGCCTACTCTTCCTCCTGTACAATTATTTCGCTGGTAAGAGGCCGATTTGATCGTGCTAAAATATACAGGCACGTTGTCACTATGTGCAAATACCGAATAGTAATTGCGATCTTCCAAGACATGACGGTTGTTATCAGACACTCGGGCAAGCCGCCCCATTGGATCATAAGCATAGCGGACAACTCTTCCACGCTCATCCCCTTGATAGGTTACGACACCGCGTGATGTGGCATATCCTAGGGTCTGCATAACCGCATCTTCAGGATGAATTCGAACCTCATCAATGGCCGTATGACCGCTGATAGTTGCTGGCAGATTAGAATAGAGTTGTGTAGAATAGCTCCATGACGAGCTACCTTGCTTGTACCAAAAACTCAATCTATATTTCCTGCCATTTCCTAATGTAGGCATAGCAGGTAATGAAAATCCTGAACCGCTTAACAAACCTGATCGGAGTCCAGCATGAGCTTCCGTGGAAGTTCCCGAAACCAATTCTTCGAAACCTTGATAGAATACCTCCGAAGACTTGGCATTAGAAGCACTTGCCAGCATTAACTTCCCATTATAGCCCCATAAAGTAGATACCGGTGGTCCATCAGTCCGATCCACCTGTATTAGATTACCAAAAGAATCGTAACTGTTGCTAAATATAAGTTTATATCGACCATCCTCACCATATGTTGTCGATGTACCCTGATAGGGTAAAAGGCCTATATTACGATTCGAAAATTTGAAAGATCCCAAAGCTTGGTCACTCGGAATTTCTAGTCTATAGGTTTTGTCCTTAAGATACGGCTTATCCACCAAATAGGTATTAATATCTCCCCTTAGAATTTCATGTGTATTGGTGATAGTATCAGTGAGGTAACTGACCTCTTCCACTGGAAATGCCAATAACCCTTTACTAACCATTGCATCTATAAAGGTTGTACCTGAAGCATAGTCCTGTGGATATAGCCGTAAATCGGTCTGTTTTTTTCCATTGGCACGAATAATTTCTGTTCGTGTATTGAGCTTATTGGCTGTATTATCATAAAATAATCTTACACGGTTTACCTGCGTGTCCGATCCGGATTCAAAAATACTATCGGTCATCATCTTTGGAAGATAGCTATACGTGTATATTTTATAGGCTCCTCCTTCATACACAATGGGGCCGCTCAATGCTCCGCTCGCTCCATAATTACACACCCAATAACGCCTAGCATCAAAGGCTCGTATAAAATTCCGTTGCCCATGTAAGGGTGCATAACTGATACGGGTAACTTTGTGCCGCGTACCATTTTTATGATATTGTTCTACACTTTTGAGTTTTCCTCGCTCCAGTGCCAGTGAGGTAAACGCATTCATGCCTGATTTCCCTGTAAACAGGCTATTCAACACGCCCTCGTCAGGATGGTTGTCATCATAATTGGTATATCTGTAAACTGTAAAACTTCCATCAGCGGCAATTTCGGTCACTTCTGAATATCCGACATGTTCACCGCCCAGACTTACACCCTCGGGTAGCGGCATATAACGATAAGCCAGATTGGCCTGAAGTACATGTCCGCTAGGAAGCGTATGGGTACCCTCCCAAAGATGCTTGGGCATACCGCCTATAACACCACTGGACCTCATTTTTGAAAGATCTCCTGTGGCGTAATGTAGTCGATAGTCGAAATGCGTAGACAACACTTTTTCACTGGAAGGGTCATAGTCATATATTGCCTTCACCCGCAATCCCCCTCCTCGATTATCAGCACCTGAAGCACTGATCGTCAAATGATCATCATTGGCCTTCAAGGAGAAATCATTGGGCTCATAGTATAACATCTTTACTCCTCCTGTAGGGTACACTATTTTAGTTAATGCCCCCTCTTTCATATGGGAAACAGAAGGTGGTCTGTACTGTGTATAACTGTTTGGTACATTTCCAGTATAATAACCCCATTCGTCCGTCGCTCCCGACAGGTATGCCGGTTGTGTGACGGATTGGTCATAATAAAATTTATAGTCAGGGCTGCTTTCCTGGACACCTGTTTCGTCAAAGCCGCTTTGCTTAACTCCTTCCAGTGACAGCCTGGTATCTGAATCAGCCGTATAACGAAAATCAAAACGACGGAATATCTTATCGTTATACACATCCTTGATATCAATGCGGTCCAATTGTTTCCACTGCAGATTGTTGAGAATGGCCGGATACGTATTTTGCCCATTCTGCCGGAGAAAAGTAAGAAATTTATAATCTACCGTATCCGCAGCAAGACGTTCCTGTATGGAGAGAAGTGTCTCCTGTGTAGTTGCACCTGCGATAGCCCGCGTACGGTTATATACCTGGTAGCTTTCATCATATATTGCCTGTCGATATCGTAGCTCTACACTCGTGGAACGTGTAAAGATAGCCTGTTCGGAACCAGTTGTTATACTACTGAGGTAAACTGGTGACAGGAGGTTGCCACCCAACGAACCCGCTGACCGGGCATTGCCACCATTGGATGAACAGATAAGTGACCCTGACAACGATATCGTGTAGTTATTAGCATAGATATTATTGTACAGTACATTAGTGTAATGGTCGCGTTCATAACTAAGATTAATCTCATGAATCCCATCAACGGAAACGATCTTAGTCAGATGCCAGGAAGTCGCTGTCCATGGACTGCCGTACTGGCTAAAAAAGTCGATACTATATTCAACAGCATCTGCCTGTCCGCCAAACACATATTTCGTACCGTCGGGTCCCAGCAGTGTAAATGTCCGGAATACTCTAGCCCATGTAGCCATAGCGTAAGGATCTGGCGGAGAGGTTGTCCCAAATGGTGGAGAAAAACCTGTTTCTGCATCAAACAACACCTTTACATCTTGATCGCACTGCACTTGCCAATTTCGCTCATGATCCAAAAAGAATCTGCCCGAAATACCATTTACCTGAAAACTGAATTCGTCGGGCGAATCGGCTAGCGCATCGGTAGTATACCCTTGTAATTTGGACAATGTACTCCAATCCGACGCAGCCAGTTTCGTGTAATTGTCATAAAAGCCACCCATACCAGCAGGTAGCTCATCTTCCCGTATATTTACCTTACGTGTAATCACCCCCGCTCGGAGAAACCATCCTCTACCTACCCACCCCGGGTGGACATCGGGACGAATACCACTTATGTCATAAGACATCGTTAAGCCAAGATTTAGGTTACCTTCGTGAAACTCGTATAACGGTAGAGCGATAGCAGGTGCTCCACTAAACCTAGATATCTCTGCCTGGATATTGTTTTGACTTCCCAACATGCTCGCACTTGGCATACTAATAGGATTTTTAGGTTGCATCTGAGCATGTAGAAGGCTTATTGAAAAACAGGCCAAAAGCAATATATTCGCAACGGATCTGATCATAGCTAACAGATTAATTATTGGTAATTAATCGTAAACATAAAACTTAATTAACTTTTTAAACAACCATATTTTAACATATTATTAACGTATTTTAACACAAGTCAAAAAAAATCCGCTATAGTACTTAATAACTGACATAGTGGATCTTGTATCCCGGATCAAACATGCCCCCTCAACAGTTAACTTTGCACCCCTGACATAATAAAAAAAGAGTTAAGCTCGCTAGGTGATAATACTTCGCCGCCAACATGCGAAATTGGTGCTTATTGGTTACATCCGCTGCTTTTTACCCCCCTCCCTTCCCCCAATTTTGATGCAAATTGATAGATTTAAGGTATATGACAATACCAACCTATCAAAACTAGGTATGATTAACTTCGAGCTCAATGAACCTCAATTATTCATCATGGTGAAATTTATGGACGAACTCGCAAAAACAATTCTCTAAGGCGGGCACGATAGTTTTATGAAAGAATAAAATATGCAAATGCCCTCATATACAGATGTGAAAGAGTTCGAAGATTTCTTCGTTAAGCATGCTACTACATTAATTGACGCATTCAAAACTAATTCGAACGAAACCATGGGCGGAAAAATTATGATGAAGTCCTTTAAATGGGAATAAAATATTTGGATCGAAGCGTAAGAACAACGAAAGTGGTACGTGTCGCAGCATTCTGGAGATAGTCTACTGCTCTGAGCCGCGATAGCGCATCGTAGCTAAAGGCGTAGCCCCTAACCGCACTTTTCCTTTTCGGTTCTTAGCTCATGGCCGAGATATTGCCGTTATACCGCTTTACACTGTTGCCATAAGATTCGTTGTAGAACAGCTCCTTACTCGCGCTGGTTTGGAACTGTCAAGAAAAGCACCGGAAACATTCAGGCGCTAGCTGAGGCCGCCACCCAACGGGTCATACAAGACCTGAATTGGCAGTTGACTCCTAATTAGTGAAATCAAAACTGCTAGCAAATTTGTTTTATTAAAGTATCTCCTCCCAATCCTTTTATGTACGCTACATCTGAAAATCCGCTTCTTAAGAAGTTTTTCAAATGGACGTCTCTTTTTTCATGATTTTTGAAATAAACTTTCGCGTCATTGAATAAATACCCCTTATTAAGAACAAAAAAAGAAAGAGAATAAAAATATTCCCAAAGTTTAACAATTAAATTTGGAGAATTTAAATCAAATACATGCCTATACAAGAAATAAAATCTACTTTCATCTAAGAAATCAATTATATAGAGGTTTTCGCTATTAAACATATTCATCAAATCATTCTCGATACTCATTAATTCACGAATATCTGTTAAACTTTCTTTGCGAAAGCAACTAAAAATAATTTCCTGTCCGAACGTAAACTCACCTCCTAAGAACTCCTTAAAAAAGATAATACTATTTCTATTCGTTAGATCTATATTGGTGTATATACGTGCTCCGTCAGGATTTTCAGCTTCAAAATTCATCAACTATTTTTATTTGTATTCTATTGCCTTCCCAAACCTAAAGGGAATTAAACTTCTATGTTTTTTAATTCCCCTCCCTCCAAAATTGGTATGAAAGTGTAGAATGTTATTATAATTAGACTTTCCAAAGTTATGATAATCTAGCCTTAGTCTCTTCCCTGATTTTGATGCGTAATCAAAAATTGCACCTCCATATGTACTTAGATTCCGATACAACGGAATATATAAAGTTGGGTCCGCCTGTGCACGGGTCAACTTGGCTATCTGCAAAGACAGGGCGATAAAAAGCCTCATATATTGATTAATAAAAAGTGATTAAAATTGATCGGGCACCGGTCGTTTACAAAATGGCTCATTCCACTTTCTTCCACCGAAAACCGCCTGCAGTATTGTTATCGCCCCTTATGGCGGCAGAGATGGTGGTATTATGAATTCCTAGCGCTCTGGAGGCACTCTTGATACTCGGATATCTGGCAATCTCCCTTCCCTTCAGGTTATACTGGATCACTTTCCGGGATAGCTTATGTCCCAGCGGACGGGGTGTCACCGGTAGCACCAATTTAGCCTTGCCTTTTCCCCTTCGCCAGATAAAACCACCTGCCGTGGCCTTATGGCCGTCCACGCAGCCGTTGATTCCACCGGCATGAACACTTGTCTCTCTGGAGGCCGCAGTTATATGGGGATAGTACCCCAGCCTTTTGCCTTTCAGGTCATATTGCGTGATATCTTTCGTCTTGGGTTTGGCCACATTGTTACGGATAATTGACAGCTCTTCCGCTCCCAGCTGTGGTTCCTCGCCATACCGCCAAATATATCCTTTCAGCAACAGGTCGTCGCGGATCGCCATCGCATTTATACGTTCTGTTTGAACATTTATAAAACTTGCCGCCTCCTTGCTGTTGGTAAACGTCCTTACCTTATTGCCTTCCAGGTCGTACTGGCTCACCGTATACCCCTTGCGCAGCGAGAGTGATCTTTGCTCCCTTGACGTGTCGATCGTTTCGGCTTCGCCCTTCCGCCACACCGAGGAGGCCGTGACCAGCACCCTGCCATTGACCGCATCGCTGATCACCTTACGCTCAAGCCCCAGCACCTCTGCCGCCTGGCTCATATTGTAATAGGTCGCAATTCGCCTGCCCTCCAGATCATATTGGCTCACCGGGGCTCCCTTGGTACGCCGGATCGCTTTATGAATGTTGCGGACGGCTACATTCTTCTTGCTGCTTCCAAGTCGCCAGATATAACCTACCGCCGTGAGCGCCTTCTTCTTTGTCGCTGCACTGATGGCCGATATCGTGGCGCCTACGGCTTCGGCGGCTTGCGATAGGCTTTCGTAGGTATGCAGATAATGGCCTTCCATGTTGTACTGGCTCACCTTCTTGATGTTCACATCCCGCCCCAGCTGACTGAACACCTTCTGGTTTTCTTCGCTGTGCCCAAAATGCAGGTCTTTACGGTCGGCCTGCATGATGCGCTGCTGAAGACCCGAGAGATCGACCAGCACCAGGTTGTCCGGAATGACATTCAGGCCGTTTCCATCCTTATACGTAACGTACAGCGACCGGTCGGAAAGGTCGAACTGCTCAACAAAGCAATAGTACATCACCCGGCCCACAGAAATGGAATGGGTAACCTTCCCGACCTGAATCCGGGAGTTAAAATGCTGCTTGAAGTCCTGCTTGAAATTGTTGAATGTTCGATTAATCTTCTGGGCCTGTATACGCTCTGCAAAAACACTGGTCTGACCAACCGAATTGGTCAGTTCGTACGATAGCCGCTTAATACGGCCAAGATTCGAAATCATGCCATATCCTTCCAGTCCAGGAAGGTCTTTCCATTCTTCGCCAGGAAGATCTGCCAAGTCCTTATTTTGATAGGGCGGTAGTACCGGAGCTGTTATTGTCCTTTTCTTCATCGTCAGTGTCTCATACCATTAATTAGGTGTTATTTTTAGCAATGCAACGAATACACAGCTATATACAGCGATCGGTTGATCACTCGGTCACTTTGCTGTATTAAGTCAAAATTAGCAAAAATTCGTCCAAAGAAAAAAACCGATGGGGGCACGGAATTTATCCGGTGTTGATAGTAAAAACTTTAAAATACCCATACAAAGTAAATCAGCTGTCGTACAACAAGGTGCCGATCCCGTGGCATAACCTAAAAATTCATTAGCCTGCAACAAAATATTTTCACCGATTTCTTTTCTGCATTCACCGAATAATCTGGCACGCTGGTCTAATCGCCGTTTGCTAGCGGCGAGTTCTGCCCTACTTTTGATTCAAATAATACGACATAATAACTTTTAAAACATCATCTACAAAATGAAAAACATCATCTCAACTATCGCAACGGCTCTCATTTTAATCTCATCATTCAGCTCATTTGCTGCAGAGAAAGCAAACCCATTAAAGAACATGAACAGCAAGGGGATCATCGCCGTGTACCTAGATGCTGCAGCACTGGGTAACACAGAGTTTAATCAACATCTGTTTGCAAATGATTTCGAATACTACAATTCAGCCAACAACGGCAAGCACGGTAAAAAAGCTTACACCAAATTCTTAAAACAAAATAAAGGGCTGCAGTACAACTGCAAAACGACTTACCAAATACTGGACGAAAGCGGTAACTCGTGCATAGCTAAAGCTACTATGGAGTTTGTTGACTTTACCCGTGTAGACCATATCACGCTTTGCCGGACAAAAGACGGCTGGCAGGTAAGTAAAGTGGTAACGACATACCCTTAAAAATGGGTGTTTTTGGTGCGATAGGCCTGCAGAAGTGCAGGCCTTTTTATTGAGCTAGTGAGGCCAACAAAATCGCATGCGGGTTGAGATTTAAATACGATTCAAATTAAAAATAGCATTTAGAAAAGATGCTGTTTTATCAACGCAATCATCTATCCAAGGATGGAATAACCAAAAGGGATGTACTTTTACATTGACTTCATGGACTTCGTGATAGACGTTCCATCTTTTTAGCATTCCGACCAGTTCATCTTGTCCCGCGTGAAATCGTGGAAAACCGCTATTGAAAAACAACATCGGTACAATACGCTTTTCGTCGGCCCAAAATATAGGCGACGCCTCTTTCCATAGGGCTGGATGACTTTCAAAACTTCCACCTAACCATGAGATATCCGCGGCATCCGGCTTTCGTTCCAAATTAAGGGATGCCGGTGCCATAAAGTCGATCACACCATCAAAATTGATAATGGCCTGTACTTCCGTGGAGATTCCTTGTTCAGCTTTCAGCATTTCAAATTTCGAAAGCCCATTTGTCAGCCCCACGAGCGAAGCTAACTGTCCGCCTGCTGAGCAACCCAAAACCGCAATTTTCGCCGTATCGATATGAAATCTGTTTGCGTTGGCTTTTACCCAACGTAGGGCTTCTTTAATATTGTGGACAGCAGCTGGATACTGCGCTTCGAGCGACAATTGGTATTCTACGGGAACGGTTACAAAACCTTTTGCAGCAAGCATTTGTGCCATCGGAACCTGCATCTCTTTTGTACCCGAACGCCATCCCCCACCATGAATCAGTACGATAGCGGGCAATTTTCTCGTATGGTCGGGACGAAAAACATCGAGATGAAGCTCGCGCTTTCCGAAAGCGGTATGTTGTAACGTAAGATATACGTTGTCGTCATATCTTTTAATACCTTTCGGCAGGCTATCCTTTACAAGCACTGCATACGGAAATTCTTTTTTTATCTGCCGATGTACCCGCATGATATTGTATGTCGTATCGATCGGAATAGGAGTTTGCGCGATTAAAAACGGAGAACACAGCTGTAATATTAAAAATACAGCTGTATAGTGTACTGCTTTAGTCATCCAGATGCTTTTAGATTTACATGTATCATATCGTCTGTCAATGGGCAATTTAAATTGTATCATGGTGTAACGACGAATTCATATTGTTTTCCTGCTTTGGCACTGAAATCCCATAATTCTGTATCCGGTGTTTCATACTGCTCCACAGTAGCCTTTAACGACGTTAAAGGTTCTTTTATAGCATTTACAGTATAAAATAGGTTTGGATTTTCATCTTCTGCTTTGTTTAGGGACACATTTCCAGATAGCACAGTCCCTTTTGCCAAGCGTAAACGACAGTTTCCACCCAGGTTCGACTTTACGACCAAGCGCGTCAACACACCCTCCTTCCATTCTATATTCACCACGAATCCGCCACGTGCACGTAATCCGGTTATCTTGCCGGTCGGAAGTGCATCGGGAAGTGCCGGCAAGATATAAATACTGCCATCGTACGACTGCAAGAGCATTTCAGCAATACCGGCCGTACATCCAAAATTTCCATCAATCTGAAATGGAGGGTGCGCATCCAGCAAATTTGGGTAGGTTCCTCCACCTTGGCCCTGTTCCCCTTCCGGGGGGCTTAGCTGATCTTGAATAAGTTTATACGCTTGATTACCATCTAACAACCTTGCCCACCAATTGACCTTCCAGCCCATAGACCAACCTGTCGATTTATCACCCCTGTACAACATAGAGTTTTTAGCCGCCTGGGTTAGCTCCGGGTGACGAAACGGAGAGATCTGCCCTGCTGGATACAAACCATAAAGGTGTGAAATATGCCTGTGTTTATCCGTTTTACTATCTAGATCTGTCAGCCACTCCTGTAATTGGTTGTGCTGGCCAATCTGCATCGGAGGCAATTTATCACGCATCACTTTTATCGAATCCGTTAAGGTTCGATCCTTACCCAGTATGTTAGCCGCTGCAATAAAGTTATTAAATACATCAAACACCAATTGATTGTCCATGGTTGTTCCCGCAGAAATACCTACGCTTCCAGTCATATATGAATTCTCGGGAGATATAGAGGGTGTGACTATCATCCATTTTCCCGAAGGATCGGGCTGTAAAACATCCAAATAGAACAAGGCCTTGCCTTTTAACACTTCATAATAGTCTTTCAAGAATTTCTTATCACCACTGTAAAGATAATGCTGCCATAGGTGCTGCGTGAGCCAAGCGCCACCCATCGGCCACATACCATAGTAGCCGCCGTCGACAACTCCCGTAATTCGCCAGAGATCCGTATTGTGGTGCATGTTCCATCCCCGTACGCCGTACATCTCCTTCGCGCTCTCCTGCCCTGTTATGGCCAGATCTTTTAGCATAGCAAAAAGAGGTTCATGCATTTCCTGTAAGTTAGTAACTTCTGCCGGCCAATAGTTCATTTCCGTATTAATGTTGACGGTATATTTACTATCCCAAGGTGGCGATAGTTTATCATTCCATATCCCCTGCAAATTTGCCGGCTGACCTCCTGGCTGCGAAGAGCTGATCAATAGGTATCGGCCAAATTGGAAGTACAAAGCTACCAGATGCGGATCTTGAGATGTCTTAAACTCCTTAACACGGACATCTGTCGTCTTTTCTGCCTGTGGGCTTTTGCCAAGATCTAAACTGACACGATAAAAAAAATGTTGGTAACGCTTGGTATGTTTCGCAAGTGCATCGGCATATTTCACCTTTAACGCTTTACTTAAGATATTCTGCGCATTACGGACTGCATTTCCCGAGAGGTCATTATATTTTTTGAAGTTGGTACCGATCGAGACAAATAAGACAACTTCATCCGCCCCACGTATTTCGAGGTTATCCCCATTTACAATCAATTCACCACCTTTTAATACCGGTTGAACGATACCGTTGAATTTCACCTTGCCTACCTTACGATCGACTGCACTGGTTGTGCCGGATAAAGAAAGCTGTTTGCCTTCTTGCGAAACATTGGCCGACTTGTGCGGCGAGCTGAGTCCAATGGTAAAGGAAAGACTATTCTTCGTATCGGCACTCAGTTTCAAAACCACGACATCATCCGCAAATGAAGCGAATACTTCCCTATGGTAGGTAACACCGGCAACTTGGTAGGCGGTTCGTGCTACGGCGTTTTCGATATCCAGCTCCCGCCGATAGTTGCTAAAGTCTTCATGTTCTGGAAAGGCAAGCCATAGGCTGCCAAAAGTCTGATAAGGCATACCGTAATCTAAATCCTTAGGCGCTGCGCGGGGAAAAGTCGCATTGGAAAGTTCCTGTGCCTCCCTGGCCTTACCCTGATTCAACAGCGATCTTATTTCCTTTATTTTGGTTGCAGTATTCTTTGGTACGTTATTTCCTGGTTCACCTGCCCAAATGGTTTCTTCATTCAGCTGAAGTTGTTCTTTTGCAGGGTCTCCAAATACCATTGCCCCTAAACGCCCATTTCCAATTGGTAAAGCCTCATTCCAGTCTGATGCTGGTTTATCATAAAAAAGCTTCAGTTCCTGTTTCTGAGCGGTTAAAAAACAGAAAGGTACTATCGCCAAAGTAGTTATCAGCAAAGTTTTTAAAACAAGTTTCTTCATTATATCTTGGTTGAATTTTACGTATCGTTAATCAATTTGCACCGCGCTGCTCCGAGCGCCATGGTCTAACTTTATCTGTTTAATATCAAATTTGGCATTTTTAAACCGCAGATTATTTGATTCAGCACCATTTACTTCTAGCACTTGAGAAACATCAGGGTTGTAATCGAGTTGATCAAAAAACAAATCTTTGGCATTTTCTACATATATCAATCGATTAGATTTATCGGTATGAAAGGTCGCGTCGTTGATCGAAATGTGTTGTGCATCTTTAATCTCAACGCCCCTATCAGCCGTTAAAAACAAGTTGCTCATCCGAATATTTTGAATGGGCATCTCAGGAAGCCCTCGCATAAAAACGCCGATAGCAGCCCCGTTGCAGGTAACACGATCGATAAATACATTTCTAATCTGCGGGGTTTCTACCGTTACCTCAGGTATTACTTGCACTTCATTCGCTTGTGGAGGTTTGGTCCAATAATACATATCAAAAAAGATAGCTTCTTGTACGATGTTAGACATATTTATGTTTCGGATGTGGATGTTTTCAACAATACCTCCCCGACCCCGGGTAGTCTTAAACCGGATACCTTTATCTGTCCCCATAAAGGTACAGTCTTCAACAAAAATATCCCGTGCACCACCCGACATCTCGCTACCTACAACAAAACCGCCATGCCCCAGATAAACTTTGCTTCTCCGAATAATAACTTGTTCTGTTGGTATGTTTCTCTTTCTTCCCTCTTCATCTTTTCCTGATTTGATACATATGGCATCATCACCGACATCGAATACGCAATTCTCTATAAGTACCCTTGCACAGGATTCGATATCTACGCCATCCCCATTTTGCGCGTAATCGGGATTCTTAACAAGAACGTTCCGAAGGGTAAGATCCTGACACATGAGGGGATGTAGATTCCATGCCGGAGAATTTTGAAATGTAATTCCTTCCAATAACACTTTTTTGCAGTTGGTCAAAACGACAAGGTTTGGCCTTAGATAATCTTTAATACCCTCAAAGTCTGACAGTTTACCGCCGTCCGCCAACAGTACCGAACGCTTTTCTTCGTGTGCCAGCTTCGTCTTTTCCGATGGAAACCAGGTTTTTCCGTCATCACTTACTAATCCTCCAGATGCTATTTTCTCACGCCATTCCCCTTCGGTCAACGCGTTTCTTCCTACCATACGCCAAGCGTCTCCGTTTCCGTCGATTGTTCCTTTTCCGGTGATGGCGATATTCTCCAGATCCCGACCGCTAATAGGCGACTGATTTCGAGCGGAAGGTTTGCCTTCATAATTGCCCTCTATTATTTCATATTGATTAAAATCAGCTGTAAATTGTACGAATGCATTATCTGCAAGATGCAGATTTACATTGCTTTTTAATTCAATGGGTCCGGATAACCAATAACCTGCGGGAATCAAAACCACTCCTCCGCCCCGGCCATTACAGACAGATATTGCATCGTTGATATTTTTCGTATTTAACGTATACCCATCAGGACTTGCACCAAAAGTTCTGATATCAATGGTATCCTTCTTAAATTGCGGTTGGGCGACCTGCGGCA
Organism: Sphingobacterium alkalisoli; assembly: GCF_005049105.1. Lineage (GTDB taxonomy): Bacteria > Bacteroidota > Bacteroidia > Sphingobacteriales > Sphingobacteriaceae > Sphingobacterium > Sphingobacterium alkalisoli. The sequence goes on along the minus strand of NZ_SUKA01000006.1, from coordinate 353,874 downwards.
GATTTGTCCAACTAAATGAGCTTGCTGCTTGAGGCGTAACGGATTGCGCGTATAGGTCGTCCGAAAGGCATAAAATAACTAATGTTGCAATACCGGTAAGTACAGTTTTTTTGAAATTAAAGAATATCATTATTAAAAATTATGTATTAACTAGATTGATGTGTTGTATATCTTCTTATTCGATCACATCGCTATTTATATATGATCAGATTTGATTTGCCGTAATATATTGTACTAAACTATTCAGGTAGCATTCCAGATACGTATACCCTTCTTTGTTAAGGTCTTCGGCCTTTTTGCCAGGATGGTGCTCTTCTAGCCATCCATCAGGAATCCCATTGCCATCAGTATCCATAACGGCTACTCCAGATTGTAGTATTGGCCACGCAGACCAACTCTTATCTTTTGCATTAGGATTTAGATCTTCCTGGGAATCAAGGAGTCCTTTCCGTGGATAATTTTTGCTCTTCCATTCCCCTCCTTTACCATTGTGCCGACTTTTGCCTATAAATTGAGCGCTACCTGTTGCTGTCTCCCGTACAATCCGCTGGTCAATGGCATCTCTATAAATGGAACAACCTGCGTGTGCTAACACTTTTTCGTAGGCAGTCTGTGCGTTGTGTGTTTGCATAGTATGCACCACGAGCGGTTTTTCTAGTTTGATTCCAGCCATAGTTTGATTTCCCTGAATGGTTACTCCTAACCAATTATCAGCAGAAATAGTGGGGTTATGATCAAGCACATTTCCGTTAATGTAATATTTTCCCCAAACTCCTATAATGGATTTGAAATAGCCATTTTCACCGCTCGCATTTAAGGCTACTATCCGATCCTTAACACGTTTCTCCGTTCCAGGTCCTGGTTTATAATAATTGTTTATGATATTGATATGCATTGCCTCACCTCCATATGCTCCATTGCCATTCCAATTGTAGAACACATTATTCCGTACATCAGTCGTATCTTTTCCTGCGTATTTAGCGCCGGGCCCATAACGAGGCGTACGGCTATCATGATGGGCCAACAAATTATGGTGAAAAGTAGCTCGCAATCCACCCCAAATGGCACCGTAACCGTGAGGCCCCTTAGAATGTCCGGACAAACGCAAACTCTCAGAAATAATGCACCATTGCATAGTAAAGTTCTCATTGTCGTAGAAAGACGAGCACTCATCGGTACTCCAGCTGATCGAACAGTGATCGAGTATGACGTTGGTATTTTGACGTCCACTAAACGCATCCGCTCCATCAGACTCTTTAGTAGATAAATAACGATCTCCCATTCGAAAGCGTAAAAAACGTATGATTATATTATCCGCAGCCAACGTAACCGGGAAGCCCGCTAAACATATGCCATCTCCAGGTGCAGATTGACCTGCAATAGTTACGTTTCCATTTCTAATTGATAGGCTGCTCTTTAAATAAATGGTACCTCCGGTTTTGAATAGAATAGTGCGTGGTTCGGTCTGATTAATGCACCAACGAAAAGATCCTTGCCGCGTCTGTAGATCCCCAATTTCATTATCTTCTAAGGTGTTTACGTAGTAAACAGAACCACCCCTCCCACCTGTTGCATACATACCGCCACCTTCTGCTCCGGGGAAAGAAGCAACCGCTTGCGCGAATAGCGCTGAAATAGATAGGAATAAACCTATGATGACTAAAAAAAATTGTTTCATATCGTTCATATTATCGATCCAATAATATACTGGTCATAATAAATGGACCTACGGCTTTAGGGTCGTTGTCTCGTACCAGTTCAGAAATATAATATGCAAAACTACCGTCGCGATAGTTCTTGTCGCCACCTAATCCCGCCACGGAGCAGCAGCTCGTTATACTCCAAGTTCCGTCCTTTTCTGTCTTGGTAAAATGTTGGATAAATTGTTCATAAGCTTCCTCTCCTTTCCTTAGGAAGCTTTGGTCTAAATATCCTTTTTGAGCACCTTTGATCCAAGCATAAATAAACATAATAGAGCCTGTAGATTCCTGGTAATTCCCTTCTCGATCTTGCATGTTGGTTACCTGATACCACATGCCGGTATGGGGATCTCTAAATTTCTCCAGAGATGATGCCAGCTCTTGTAGAATTTTTAAAATTTCGGGTCTATCGGGATGCCTCTCCGGTAAGAAATCCAAAACATCTACGATAGACATCATGTACCAGCCAATACTTCTAGACCAAAAATTAGGCGAAAGTCCTGTCTTAGGATCGGCCCAACGCTGTGATTTACTTTCGTCCCAGCCGTGATAATATAAACCTGTCTTGGGATCATACAAGTTTTTTCGTACATCTACGATCTGCAATGCTACGTCATCAAACAAGTCGGTTTCATTGTTTTTTTCTGCATATTGGGCCAAGAAGGGTCCCGCCATATACAGTCCATCTAGCCAGACTTGATGTGGATATACTTTTTTATGCCAAAAACTTCCTTCCTTCGTCCGAGGGTGCGTACGCATTTGTTCGCGTTGGTGATCCAAGGCGATTTTAAAGCGCTTTTCTCCTGTTTTTGCTAGAATAGGAAACAAAATTTTCCCGGTATTTACACGGTCTATATTGTATTCTTGTGGCTTATACCCCAATATATCACCGCTTTCATTGATCATGGTGTCTACATAATCATAAATATACGCGTAGTATTTGCGCTCTCCAGTCTTATCGTAAGTTTGTAATATCGACTGCGACACTAATCCGTGACAGTAGTTCCATTTCGGCGCTTTTGAAAAATCAAGCATCCAGGCTTCAGGATTACGTTTCATCTCTGAATCGACCATTCGCACATAATTTTTTTGGGCGAATGCTCCGAAGCTAAGAAAAGAAATACAGATCAGTATTAGTAGTTTTTTCATGTGCATTTTTTCTAAAAAACATCTTTCTAGATGAGGGCTTACTTTTGGTGTAAAGATTGTTTTTACGTTCATCTAAAAATACGAACTATATCTCCCCCTCGGGGCAAATATTTCGTAAAAAAGGTTTGATTTCTCGCTCAACACAACTTTGTTACATTTATTTGGGCGTTATAGTGATATCATCTTCTATAAAACCGGGATGTTGGCTGCCGATCACCTTCTCATAGGTGAAGCTCGTCGCTTGCTCTGTTGTCAGCTGTCGAGACCAAGCTACTCGTGTACTTGGACTAGCTCCTTCTCCGGTAGAATTATATTCAGCATAGAAAGCGCTGGTTTCATTAGCAGCATTCCCCCAGTTGTGCCATCCCTCCTTACGGATATGTTTACCTAAATTAGGCTGTAGAAATACAACCTTTGCATGGGGTCGCCAAGGTCTTCCAAGATAAACAGACCCTTCTGCAACAGTGGGATAAGCCGTAATTTTACATTTTTGAAAAACATACCCGTATAGTTGATTTTCTGGGGTTGAAGCCGCAGTAATGTAGCCATTTCGTGTACTTTGCATATGGCATTCATCAAAAAAAGCGGTAGACCCACCAAAGATAAAGTCTACTGATCCTTCGATAAAGCAATCCCGAAGATATTGGAACGTACCATTGCCTGCATACCAGGTATCTTGATGTCCCAAAAAACGACAATTCCGAAAGGAAGATCGTGCTCCGCCAATATTGATTGCCAAGGCCTGGCCTGCATCGATACCTGCGGTATTTTCAAATGTCAGGTTTTCTGCCACAAAGAAATCACCATTTGCAAAAAATGAGGCAGATCCACTGGTACCAAATTCTGATCCATCAGGCCTCAGTCGTTTGGCATAGTTGTCAAAGGTCAGGATGGTATATGCAGCATCCTCCCCATAGAGATAAATATAGTCTTTATTTTTAGGGATCGTGATTACTTCTTTATACGCTCCTTTCTTAATATAGATATAGAAATAGGTTTTCCTATTATTTGGGGCAGCATTAATGGCTGCCTGTACCGTCGTAAAGTCGCCTGTACCGTCTGCTGCCACAACGGCATTGGCTTTGATATTTTTATCCGGCTCATCCTCCTCTTTGATAAGTTCCGATAACGAATCATCTTTATGGGAACATGCGACCAACGCAGGATACATAGCGAGCAATAGTACACAATAGGTCGTGCTTGCCATAATAGAGAGAAAGTCTTTATATTTAAACTTCAAATACATACTTTATTTACTTTTTAACGTTTACCAAACTATTTATATACACTTCGATATTGTCGTACGCCGTACTTAGGTTACGTCCGTCGGCGTTCGGTTTACTAGGATCGAGTTTGTTTGCGATTTCCCACTCGTCGGGTATACCATCCCCATCCGTATCCAATGGAACCGTGCCGGAGCTAAGCTCCGGCCAGCCGCCTACGTCTCCTGGGCTATCGATTATCCCGAATCGACTATATTGATCTCCACTGGATCCATGGGCAGTATACGTTTTGTTTGCGACATCGTCGACGACACGAATATCGACCGCATCTCTTTTTAGGCTTGCTCCTGCGAACAGCAAGACTTTTTCATAAGCTTCTTGGGCCGTATGCGTGGTTACATTATTTTCGATATCATGAGGGGTAGCTTGTTGCATTGCGACTTTATCGTTTTCGGAAACGATGCCATAGCTATTATGAAACTGGTTATAAACACCGTTTGACCAATTGTTGCTGGTCACAGCAGGCTGATTTTCAAAATAGTTACCTGCTATATAATATTTCCCCCAGATATCATACATTGGTTCTTGGGGATTTTTACTTTTGTCTATAGAATAAATACGTGTATTAGCTCGATTTTGGGTTGCGGGGCCAGGTTTATAATAATTGTTGACAAGATTGATATGCATCCCCTCACCTCCATACGCGCTATTTCCTCCCCAATTATAGATGACATTATTTCGATAATCGACTAGAGATCGACGTGCAATATCCGTTCCTCCACGTTCGCCAAAACGTGGGTTCCGGCTATCATGATGCGCTATTAAATTATGATGGAAGGATGCCTTGAAGCCGCCAAAGATACCACCATATCCATGTGCACCTTTGTCGTGTGCAGAAAAACGGAGGCTTTCGGAAATAACACACCATTGGAGAGTAAAATTTTCATTGCTATAAAATGATACACACTCATCGGTGGACCAGCTCATTGAGCAATGATCGATCATGATATCTTTCTGTTCGAAACCTCCTAAGGCATCCGCTTCCACCCCCTTTTCATCCCCCATACGAAAGCGCATAAAACGGATAATTACATTTTGGGTAGACAGGACCACAGGATAATTTTTTATGGTGATACCATCTCCCGGCGCTGTCTGCCCAGCTAGGGTTATATGAGGATTGCGGATATTCAATTGCGATTGCAATTCGATCGTACCGGACACCTCAAATACGACAATCCGTGGACCTGAGGCAGTCACTGCCGCTCTCAGACTACCGGTTCCTGCATCATTCAGGTTGGTCACTTTAATGACACGGCCACCGCGTCCTCCCGTGACTTTGCGACCAAAGCCTTCCGCCTCTGGAAATGCAAAAGCTTCCTCTTCGACAGGCTTAAACCCGTTGTCATTATCTGTTTCTTGCTCGTTCTCTCCACCCTTACTACAGGCAAATAGAAGAATCAACGTAGCGATAGATAGATATAAATACCGGTGTTTATTTACTTTCATTTTCTTTTTTTTAAATGCACAAAAAAATCCCTAGGCCTACCCATCTCCAAGCTTAATCAAACCACCGCGGGTCTCCGGCTGTTCCCCGGCCACCAAAACCATTACCCGATTTAATATGAAAATCTTTATTTGCAGGATCGACAAATAGATCATCAGCCGTTCCGTCAAAAATAGTTATCTCGGAAAAATCACGTGAAGCACGTTCAATTTGCAGTTCATTCGTACGATAGCTGCCAGCGAAGGAAACAGCTAGACCAAAGTTGGCGTGGTCGTAACTCGTTGCGTTAACTTTTGCACCATTATTTGTTCCGGCAATGATGTTGTTGTTCGTAACGAGCTGCAAGGGCAGTTTATTCGTATCAAAGCGTAATAATTGGCTCAAACCCGCATTTTGATTATAGAACGTACAACTTTCAATAACGATTTTTTTAATGGCCACACGAACATCCATCAACTGTGTAGATAGATCTACCAACGTACTGTTGGTAAAGGAAATCGAATCAACTATTGCAGCGCTACCGCCTACGTTTACAACTCCCCAGCCGCCGATTCTATCCAAAATACAATTGTCAAAAATGATACCTTGCACATTGGCCGCATTATTTAAGCGGACAACGCCATTTCCAAACCGTTCGATATAACAGTTTCTAAAAGTATAAGCTTCCACATCAGATTCATTTTTATCCTGTGTAATCAGGAACGCACTACCACTCACGGCATAAATATCAACATTTTCAAAAACTACCTCACCATAGACAATATCCGAGAACCGTAATGCGCTGATATTCAACCGTGGCTTATTTCCGTTATTATCAGGTTCTCCCGTAATACTCAAATTATTCACACCGGAAGGCATAGTCAGCGTTGCCAAATCATAGATTTGTCCGCCGTTGAACATCAGAATTATATTCGGCTTTCCGTCGGCTACCGCATCCGCCACCAATGCTGGAATATTATCTCCGGGGTTAACAATTATAATTTCACCACCGGCCAAACCTGAGGTCGTAACAGTCCGGGATCCGCGTAGGACCGCCTCATTGAAAATAGCGATATGGTATTTTGTCCCGGGCTGCAACCCTAGAATCTCCACATTTCCATCTGTCTTATTCGAAGCCGACAATTGAATCGTCTGGATTTCGATATTACTCACGGGATCAAAAACACTGACATGGGTTACCCTATCCGTGGGTGTCCAATGCATCACCATCCTGTCCACAAAGGCGTCCGCACTATTAAACAATTGTTCAGCGGGCGTTAGAAAGATTAATTGCGAATAGCTGGATTCTTCTCCAGTCTCCGTATTGACGCCTTTCATGCGCACAGCGTATTCCGTCAGGCCATCGAGTTCATCAAAAATTGTCCGGTATTCTACTCTTGCCGGTGAGGTAGACGGGGCAAACGGCGTGAGTGTGTCTGCAAATATTTCCACGGTTTTGACAATTTCGTTGAATTCAAGATTATCTTTGCTAAACTCGAATATGTATTTGTCGGCAGAGACAGTTTGCGTGTATCGGATTTCCACTTCGGTCGAACCGATACGGGCAACGTTGAACACCAATGATTTAAAAAGTCGCTGATGGGTGGGATCTATATCCCAATCGTTAACTTTTTTTTGACAGCCCGAGATGGATATTCCTACTATTCCGAGCATTAAAATCTTAAAAAATATCTTTTTCATATTTCTATATTTTCCTACTATTAATAACCATATGCATTTTCTAGATAACCCCTCGATTCCCGAATATCATCTACATAGATCGGAAATGGATACCTATAATTACATACACCGTTGCCCATTCTGTATTGACTGAGCAAGGACTGTATCTCACTACCATGGGTAAGCGTAGATAGAAACCCAGCGTAGTCGTACGACGCCATTAGTCCTGTTCCTGCCAAAAGCGCCCTAACCGGCCAAAGGGTATAGTTATACGTTCGGCCTGCTTCGACGACAAGTGGCTTGGCTACAGCTTTCGTGAACCAGTCAATTGCTAGATAGTCACCTCCTGGATTGGCAGGTAAATCTCCATAATAATTTAAGGAAGCCTGGTCAATATACTCCGTATTTCTGAAGCGGTAGTACACGACCGTAGGAAAATCTGACGGTTGGTAAATCTTATCAAATATTTTTACCGGCTGTGTATGATCGAACATTAAACACAACGCTTTTTTCATATCCTCTATCTTGTCGTACAATAGCCCCCAGCGCACAAGATCTTGCTTACGGATGGACTCGCCACCGAATTCCCATGCTCTCTCATGAATAACCGCATCCAAAAAGTTCGAATCGTAGGTATATATCTTCGGGGAACCTGTACCGAAAGCGCGTTCACGAACCTTTTCTAACGCTTGACGTGCAGATAAACCTCCTGCAGCTTCATGAACAGCATCTGCATTTTCAATTTGACTCATTGCCTCAGCATACATTAAATACACATCCGAATAACGCATCAATATCCAGTTCACCCCAGTCGCAACCCTACTTGTTGCCGTTCTGTGTAAGGCCAGATAAGCATCTGACATCCAATATATCCTCCATTTGCCGAGTTTGACATCATTGGGATTTGTATTGATGGATTCCTTGTTCTCCGATGTATAACGCAACCAAGTTAACGTAACATCTCGCCGTTGATCTTCCCGATCAAAGGAATAAAAATAATAGGCTGTAGAGGTTACATAACTTCCTCCAAACCCCCGAGTACCGTACCGGGAATTGCCCGCAACCTCGTATCCCATTAGTGATCCAATATCTCCGTTATTCCCCATACCAAAAGCCACTTCAAATAAGTTTTCATTAAACGAATTAGGACGTCCGCCACACACGGATTCCCAAACATTCTGAAAGCTTGGATCCAGACTATGGGGATTTTCGGACGAGCCGATAATTTCAGCAGTTTGTTGTGCAGCGATACGGTAATAGTCTCTCCAATTTTGAGGTCGGCCTACATAATATCCACTTATCTCTGATAGTGTAGGATGTTTCTCTGCTGTCGAATTCGGAAATTGGTTCGCGTCACGCAGGGACCATCCGCCGGCAAACAGTGCGACTCGAGCTAATAATCCTTTTGCAAAACCTTTTGTGACACGTTCTACAGTCCCGTATTCGGCATTGCCCCCTTTCCAGGGAAGATAGCTTTGGGCTTCTTCCAAATCCTGCACTAGATAGTGATATACCGTATCCTTATCCGACTTGCCCATATAAACGTTGGAAAGATCTGATTTTGACGCCTCCTTCTTGTAAGGAGCATCACCCCAATACCGTACGAGCTCAAAGAAAGCCAGCGACTTGAGTGTCAACGCTTCGCCCAACAGCGGTTTCATAGTAGCATCACTTTCTAGGATTGGTGAACTGCGAATACCGTCTACTACCGCCGTGGACATTTCTGCGAACTCATAAAGGCGTTGCCACCGAGTAGTTTGGTTGTTCGAATCTCCAAAAAAATTACCTGCTCCATAATCGCTCGTTGGCTGGTTGTACTGCGTTTCACTGAATTGTCCATTGGACTCTATATCCGACACCCCCTGCCAGTTTACAGACAGCTTTTGCCCGTAGATGTACGTTTCCGTCATTCGACCATATAAGCCCATTACAGCCGCCTTTGCCATGGAACTGGTATTAAACACCGTTTCGGGACTTAGCGATGATGGGGAACTAGTTTCTAAAAACTTCTTGCAGGACGCAAAAATTACAACCATCAGTATAGAAATAATCAATAATATTTTTTTCATCTTCAATAGTTTAAAATGTAACATTTAATCCAAAAAGTACCTTTTTCGATTTGGGATAGGCGGAGTAACCTACACCTGGTGTTAACGGATTGCGTTGTGTATCCACTTCGGGATCCTGCCCCGTATAATTGGTCCACACATGGAGATTATACGCTGCTACATAAACTCGTAGTTGGCGCATGAGCAAACGGCCAGCTATATGCGAAGGCAAGGTGTACCCCAGTGTAAGATTGCTTAACCGTAAAAAAGAACCGTCTTCTACAGCCCAATCGGTTAAAACGCGTCCGTTGGCGGCAGCCGGGTTCCACATCGTCTTACCTTCATTCAGTTCCTGAAACAGGATAGGATCAGCATTGTTGCCAAACATAATATTGACACCGGTCTGCGGATCTATCGTCGTAAAACGCTCAGACAAACGCATATCGTTACTGATGTTTTGATAGCGTTTAGATCCCTCATAAGCTGTAAAATCAACTTTGTCTGCGTTATATATATCGTTACCATAAGACCAGTTGAACATGGCTGCTAGATCAAAACCCTTAAACTGGCTATTCAGCATAAAACCTCCTGTATGTTTAGGCTGCGCTCGGCCTATGACGACACGGTCGTCATCTAGGGATACGACCTCTCCTTCGCCTCCCATCTTTTTCAGCTTGATATGTCCGGGGCCGAAATAATTGCCCGAACGAGACATGACGTGAGAGGCATCTACGATTCCTTCATTGAGCATCCATCTATTTTGATCGTAATCAAACGTAAAATCATCGAACGTATAATAGCCATCTGATACGAAGCCATACATCAGACCTACCGGTTGGCCAACAATAGCACGGAAATCATCGCGACCAAAATCTAACCAGGCGGATGCAGGCGTATTCATCTCACTAAGTCCATCGATTAGTGAACGTACTTTATTCCGATTGAACGAGATATTAAAATCCGCAGACAATTTGAAATCTTTCTTCTCGAGGAGTATTGCAGAGGCGCCAAACTCCAATCCTTTGTTGGCAGTGCTACCTACATTTTGATATTGTTGCCCATACCCTGAACTCGAAGGAAGTGGGACTTGAAGTATCAGGTCATTCGTGATATTACTATAGGCGTCGACGGTTAAGTTAAATCTGCTATTTAGAAAGCTCAAGTCCAAACCTAAATTGGTGGATACTGTACTTTCCCACGTTAGGCTTTCATTTTTAAGTGTATTTTGCGTTCGCAATGCACTCTGAGGGGTCTCGTTGATATAGTATAGCTGGTTGCCCGCAGTTACAAAACCATACTCTTGCCTCCAATAGGAACCTACTCTCGCATTGCCTACGGCACCACGGCTCAAACGCAGTTTAGCATCAGAAAGCCACAATTTGGTATTTTCCATAAACTGTTCTTCAGAGAATCGCCAAGCAAGCGCTGCGCCCGGGAAGAATCCCCATTGATTACCTGGAGCAAACACGTTCTTACCGTCTGCTCTTCCGGTGAATGTAAAGATGTATCGGTCATTGAACGTATAATTTACGCGTGAGAAAAAAGAGGACACTCGAGATGGCTCTCCAATAGTGGTATAGGTGGGCTGTGGTGTCCCGTAATTCCACATCGCCAATACATCATCGGGTGTAAAATCATGTGGATAAAACTTTGACTCCAGAAGCATGTTATTACGTTGATTGTTGGTCAATTCCTGCCCCCCTACCACAGTAAGACGATGCTTACCGTCTTGGAGATCTAGGTCATAGGTCAAGACATTCTGTATAGACCATTGCGTACCTTTTTGATCTTCTCTCCTCGCCACCGGCTGCCCTCCATTTGAACTCGATTGCCCTGTACCACGTACCCAGATATTATCTGTAAAATCTTTATTAAATGCAAATGATCCTTTGGTACTGAAACGTAAACCTCTAATAATATTCCAATTTAACCCTGTATTGAAGGTCGCATTGAATCTATTTTGATCTTTATATTCGTTAACAACATTCACTACTGGATCTTGCAATGAACTCAAAGCCTCTGCAGAAGTCATGTCTTCTGCTCCTCCTAATGCATCTTCCGTCAAAGATGCCAAACTCCTAACCGGCGCGTATTTAACTGCCTCCCGCAATTTTCGGCCATTTGATATACTTGGCCCCGTAATAACTGTATTGGACATTCTTGAGTTAAATTCGAAGGACAAGTTTTTACTGATTTTTTTGTTGAGCTTAGCACTCACATAATCGCGCTGATATGCAGAGTTCAACATGATATAATCCTCGCCATCACGGGTATAGTTCAAGTTATAATTTAATGTACCATCTGAATCTCCACCACTCAATCCGACGTTGTCGCTTTGTTGTATTCCTGTATTACCATATAATCTATCTTGCCAGTTGATACCTGCTTTAGACTTGTAGATATCGATATCATCCCATAGACCGTACATGGAATTAAAACTATTGTTATTGGCGGTAGAAGGGTCAAGTTCACGTTGCCAATAGACATATTCGTAAGGAGACAAAACCTCCGTAAGGTTGTAGACATTACTCATCGCCGCATAGGAGCTAAAAGTAATTTGCGCCCGCCCTCCACGACCTGATTTCGTGGTAATCAGGATTACACCGTTAGCACCCTCTGAACCATATATGGCGGTAGATGCGGCATCTTTCAACACATCGATGGTTTCTATATCCGTCATGGGGATATCATTGATATTGGCTACCCGAAAACCATCTACGATATATAGTGGAGAGTTATCCTGCGTAATGGAACTTCCTCCGCGGACTCTAACCTTAATGTCAGCGTCTGGCGAACCTTCGGTAACTGTTACATGAACCCCCGGCAATCTACCCGAAATGGCCTGGAGTACCGATACAGTTGGAAGATCTTTAAGCTTGTCTGCATTGATCGAAGCCACCGAACCAGTTAAATCTTTACGTCTGATTGTACCATATCCAATAGCAACGACTTCTTCAATATGCGTAGAGCTCTCCAGCATGACGACATCTACTTTGGATCGATTACCAACAGTGATCTCTTGTGTATTAAATCCTACAGATATAAATATCAATACGGCATTTTGAGGCACCCCACTTAGTGTATACGCCCCCTTCGCATCGGTAACCACCGTTCGATCTGTCTCTTTAACCGATACACTAACTCCTGCAAGCGCTACGCCATTAACATCTGTAACCGTACCAGACACATCTATGTTCTTTTGTTGCTCAGCAGAGGGAAAGATGGCCGCCATCGAGTTTGGTGTTGGAACGGGATGTTTAGTCAATCTGGCATTACTGCCATAAGTCGGAGAAAAACAAACTGTGGTAAGAAAAAACAAAGTTATACCACTTTTGAAAATGTGTAATGGAAGTGAGCCAGCCCCACTTCTCTTTCTTTGTCTTAGTCCCTGAGGGTCATTCAGCTCCAAGCAACCGATTGCACAAAGTGGGTGTAAATCTTGAAACTCACATAATTTTAATCTATTCATATAAGTTGGTTTATAAGTGTTTATTTTATTTGTAGAAGTATATCTATGTATACTTCAGGTTATGCTTTTTTTGGGTTTATAACTCTTGTGGTGTATCGTACGTTGGCAGGTTTAAACAAAGTGTCATTTCCGATCAATCACATGATTTAGTTAAAGCAAATGTAAAAGGATAGTGTTCGAAAGAGGTTTAATTTTTGACATAAAAGGTTCAATAATTACTCTCTCAAAACTAACACACTTAAAAACAACATATTAAACAAAAAAAAATATTATAGGCTCTTGGAGAATTCTTTTGGTGACACCCCGAATTTATCTTTAAAGCATGTACTAAAATATTTTGGATTATTGAACCCTACCATATAGGCGACTTCTGCAACAGTATGCCTACCATCTCCCAACACTTGATAAGCCCGTTGGAGTCTCATATCTCGTACAAATTCGATTGGAGCTATTTTAGTAAGGCTTTTGAACTTTTTGTAAAAAGTATTTCTACTCATGTGGAGTCCGTCGGCCACCATATCTATATTGAAATCGGGATCTGACATTCTTTCTTCGACTACCTGCACCACATTCTTCAAGAATTTTTCGTCTGTATCAGTGATGATCAAATCTGAGGGCTTTAGTACCACCTCACGTCGCTCTACCATAGCCGAAAAAAACTGCGTACGCCTACGGATCAAGTTGTTCACCGAGCTCAATAAGAATTCTGTATGGAATGGTTTGGTAATATAGAAGTCCGCGCCATATTGTATTCCTTCTATTTGACTTTCGATAGCGTGCTTGGCGGACAACAGCACTATTGGGATGTGGCTTATCTTCGTGTTTTGGCGGATCTGAGCAAGCATCGTGATTCCGTCCATGTGGGGCATCATAATGTCACTAATGATCAGGTCGGGTATCTGTTGCTCGGCAACAGCTAGCCCCTCTATGCCGTCATGCGCTATCAAAACCTTGTAATACAAGTTTAATTGCATTTTTAAGAAGTTCATCAAATCTTCATTGTCTTCAACAATCAAGACAACTGGCTTCTCGACGTCGTCTTTCTGCTCTTCCGCGTTTCCTGAATAGCTTTGCTGTTCAGAAGCCGTCTCATCCCGTACCTGTTGTGGTATATGTGACTCTTTTTGCTGCACAACAGGAAGGGTGACAATGACCGAGAGCCCCCTATCGTCATTATTGAATGCCCTAATCTGACCATTGTGCAAATCGACCAATTCTTTTGCCAATGCGAGCCCTATCCCAGTACCCTTAGTATTTTTGCTAACGGTTTTGGATTCTACATAAAACAATTCAAAGATATTGTTCAACATTTCATTGCTCACGCCACAACCTTGATCAGAAACCTGCAGGTTGAAGACCCCCTGTTGCTCGTCCAACGAAACAACGATCTCCGTATCATCGGGTGAATACTTGAAAGAATTGGATAATATATTAAACAATATCGTCTCGATATGGTTTTCATCAGCTTGAATCAAAATCGAATCGGAAGAAAAAGATGTTTTCAGCGTCATCCTTCGCTCTCTTGCTATCGGTCGAAAATTATCGATGACCTGTCTACTCAGCGCTATAACATCGAACATCTCAAACTGAACTTTGAATTTATTCTCTTGAATCTTTCGCAAATCTAGCAGTTGATTGACAAATGTTTCCATCCGAGTCGCATTCCGATACACCATATTCAAATATTGTTCGCCTTGTGAAGAAAGTTTTTCGCTACCCAACAATTGTTTAACAGGACTCAATATTAACGTCAATGGCGTGCGCAGTTCATGCGACACATTCGTGAAAAAGTCCATTTTCATTTCGGCTACTTTCTTTTCGATCTCGACCTTATTTTTCAAATCTATCATCGTAGACAATATCCTCCAAACTAAAGTAGCTATGCATAACAACAGCACAAAATAAATAGTGTATGCCCACCACGTGTGCCACCAAGGTGGCAAAATAATGATAGCTAAACTCTTATAAGGCAATACGGTATATAAGTCGCTTTGTGCCTTTACTTCCAAACAATATTGGCCAGGTGATAGGTTTGTAAAGGTAACTCTGTTCAATTGCTTGTCGGTATGCCAGGTCGAGTCCAAACCTTGTAGTCTGTAGAGATAATTATGTTGACTATAGCGATGATCTGTGATGGTAAAATCAATACTGATATTATTTTGATCATAATTCAAAATAATCTTATCCGCATATTGGATATTGAAAGCCTGCCCATCTATTTCGGGGTTTGGCCGCAAATCCTTATTATTAACCTGTAAGCCACTAAATACTAGAGTTGCCTTTGATTTACTAATGATCTGCTTAGAAGGATCCAATAGAATGGTTCCTTTCGATGTACCCCATATAATTTCTCCGTAAGGGCTTTTGGCAACAGTCTTTTCTGAAAAGTTGAAACCCGGTTGTTCATGAAAGGCATCAAATGGAAAAAATTGTTCAGACCTGAGGTCAAATTTAGAAATGCCCCCTTCGGTAGCTAACCATAAATTACCATCTGAATCTTCGGCTCCACTCAAGATATAATCATTGCTTAAACCGTCCTCATCTGTGTAGTTTTTGAACTTTAATCCCGTAAAAGGATCGCCTGTTGCCTTTGTCAACCCTCCTCCTGAAGTACATAGCCACATATCGCCATTTGACGCTTTCAATATATACTGCAGATCGTTCCCACCAATACCATTACCTGTTTGATAGCTATCTCTGTACACCCTGAAGTGTCCTTTTTGCGAATAAACCACCAAGCCAAAGGTCGTGGCAATCCAGATATTTCCGGTATCATCTACCGTCAAATACCTAATTTTATCAAAACTTCCCTGAGGATATGTCTTATTGTTAAAGGTGATTGATTTAAAGTCTATGAGGCCGTCCTTCCATTGTACTTTTATTAACCCTTTATCAAATGTGCCTAACCACACATCTCCACGATGATCTTGCAACACAGTATATATTTGATCGCTCTGCAACGTACTATTCATTGTATCGTAGTGCGTTAGGCTATAGTCAGTTTGCTCTTGATTCTTCGGTGTAGCTACATATAGTCCCTTATTTTTGGTGGCTATCCATATCGTATTGCTTTTGTCCTCTAGCATAGCATATATACCTGAAAAACCTTGGACTGGAAGCTTGTCTATAGGAGCGGATGTATAGGTATCATTTTTCTTTACGACTAGACTTCCCGACTTTGTCCCAACCCAAAGCCTACCTTTGGTATCAAACATAAGGCTTCGTACTTCGGGATCTTCTTCAGGACTTAATGCTTTGACTAACTTATCACTATCGAAATTATTGTTACGTAAGACCATTTTTATCAGTCCGTTTTCTTCAGTACATAACCAAACGACACCTGAAGGGTCATAATGCAAACTATAAATCAGTTGGGGAAATGATGTATAGTTACCCGACATATCCTCATTTTTCGTCACAAAGGAGGCGGACTTATAGTCATAATATCCGAAACCTCCTCCTTTCATGCTGACCCACACGACATCGTTGATATCTTCGAAACAGCTAAAAAGTGCTTTTTTGTCTTGCTTTTTGCTTGGGCTATAAAAATGGTTTATTTTGCCTGAAGTGCGGTTCCAGAATACCACCCCTTCAGAACTAGGCTCTAACCATAGATTGCCACGGCTATCTTCAAAAAGATGAATGAATTCTTCAGCCCCTTGTAGATATATTTTAGAAGCTGCGTTATCAATGTCATAACCGATAACCTTTCCAGAGGAATCTGTCAAATAAAGTATTTTACTTCGTTTTGATAGAAAAATATTATTGATTGGATAATCCGAAACTCGTCGCTTAGTAATGAGTTGCGTTTGCTTATTGTATACAATAAGTATACCCTGAGCGGTAGAAAAATAAATCTGATTTCGATCTTCTTCAAATTTCGTAATATTTAAACCGAGTGTTTCTTTAATGATGAAAAGAGTATTTCTAAGACCCTCGTTCTCGCCAACTATTAAACTATTAAGGCCGTTGATGGTACCGATCCAGATTTTTCCTTTTTTGTCCTCGTGTAAAAAATTCACCTCATTCGATGACAATATGTTATCCGATCCTTCAGCTTCGCGAAACTGCCGGATACCTTTGGTGGAAATATCGCGAGTTGAAATACGAAATAGACCATCCGCTACCGACCCCAACCAAACATGATCTTTTGAAACATGTAAAATTTTATTGAATAGAATTTTCTTTTTATACCGCTCTTCTATTATTGTGGATAGCGTCGCAAATTTCTCTGTTTTTTTATCAAACCAATATACCTGCTTGTCGTACGTTTTGATCCAGAGTAAGTTGTTCTCTCCATCCAAAATCTGTACAATCCTTTTACTTTCCAGATAAGAGTTACCCTTTAAAGAAGGTTTGTAGGTTTTGAAATTTTTACCGTCGAATCTGTTTAGTCCATTCCATGTACCCAACCACATAAAGCCGTCTCGGTCCTTTACGATGGCAGTTACCGAACTATGGGCTAGGCCGTCCTTTCCTGAATAATATTCTACCTTACAGTTTACCTGTGCAAAGGAAAGTGTAGAAATCATGAAAAGGACGACGAAAACAGATCTATATATATTTGGCATTTATTATTAGAAAATAGGACTAAAGATACTAATATATATAAAAGCTTAAATAGATAGTGTCTACTATTTTCACCGATTATATTTCTGCGTTTACCGAATAATTTGGTGCGCTAGTCTAATCGTTCTTCCCCTACAGCAACTTCTCCTCTACTTTTGATTCCAACAATAACACAACAACTCAAAAAACGTAAATATATTGAACCATGAAAAACATCATCTCTACTATCGTCACGACATTTATCTTGATGACTTCATTCAGCTCCTTTGCTGCTGAAAAAGTAAATCCGTTAAAGGATATGAATGCCAAGGGTGTCGTCGCCGCTTATTTGGACGCCACGGCGTTGGGTAACACGCAGTTTAACGAGCAATTATTTGCCAAAGATTTCGAATACTACAATACCGCACACGATCGCAAATATGATAAAAAGGCGTACACTAAATTTCTAAAACAAAATAAGGGATTACAGTACAACTGCAAAACGACCTATCAAATACTGGATGAATGTGGTAACTCCTGTGTAGCGAAGTCAACTATGGAGTTTGCAAACTTTACGCGGGTAGATCACATCAGCCTTTGCCACACGGAAGACGGCTGGCAGGTTAGTAAAGTGGTAACGACATACCCGTAAACTGAATATTTTGGATGCTCGGCTTGACCTGATTTCATTAATAAATCGTACTTTTACACGTTGATAACTTGCCCGGCAGTTACCTGGTAAAATGTCATCTAACGTGTGGCTAAATAATAGAAGAAAACGATGTCGATAACAAAAGAAGAGGAACTTACAGGAATGCAGAAAGCAGGTGAAGCTGTTGCATTTACCCTGAAAGAAATGGTAAAATATGCGCAACCTGGAATGACAACGAAGGACCTTGATGAATATGGGGGTAAAATCCTTACGGGTTTTGGTGCCAAATCGGCTCCTCTTCTTACGTATGGTTTTCCGGGTTGGACGTGTATAAGTGTCGATAATGAATTTTGCCATGGAATTCCCTCCGAAAAAAGGATACTAAAAGATGGTGATTTGATCAATATTGATGTCTCCGCCGAACTTAATGGCTTTTGGGCGGATAACGGGAGTTCGTTTATTCTTGGCAATGACATCCATCACCGTCAGAAATTGGTTGATGCTTCGAAGGAAATTCTTCGGAAAGCAATTGATCATATCAAAGGAAGTATAAAAATTGCAGACATCGGACAATTAATGGAAACCGAAGCTAAAAAAAGGGGATATAAGGTAATTAAAAACCTTGGCGGCCATGGAATAGGTCGAAGCCTGCACGAACAGCCCGACGAGTTGCTAAACTATAAAAACAGACTTGACCAGCGACGTTTTAAGAAAAACTCGGTGGTTGCCATCGAAACCTTTATATCTACAGAATCGACTTATGCAACGGAATTAAATGATGGTTGGACGATGGTTGGTAACAAAGGTGGCTACATGGCGCAGCATGAGCACACTATTGTTATAACGGACGGTAAACCAATTATTTTGACAGCAATGAACGATATATTCATATAGCTTACTGACTGATCTGATTATTTAACCGTAATTGCAAATTCTTCTATCGGGTTACGTACCTTTGCCATAGATGACAACCAATCCCGTTCTTTGTCGCCGTAACCGATATAAAGCAGTGAAACGCTTTTAAGTCCGTACTTCGGCAATTCTAAGACCTCATCTACTAATGCATTATCAAAGCCTTCTGCTGGTGTACTGTCAATCTTGAGTTCGGCAGCCTGAGCCAATGCCATCGCCAAACCGATATAAGATTGTTTCGCTGCATGTGTAAAATGGCCTTCTATTGGCAATGCTGCATACATTTCTTTGAGTTTGTCAGTATAAGAATTGAAACGTCCCCTAGGCAAACCTCTTTCATCAGTAGTACGATCGTAAATCGCATCAATTCGCTCAGCAGTATATTCGTCCCAGGCTGCAAAAACCAATACGTGTGATGACTCCAACATACATTCGGGGTTGAGTGATCCAGGAACTAGTTTCGCACGAACCTCTTTATTTTCTACTACAATCACTCGGAATTGCTGTAGTCCGGAAGATGTAGGTGCCAAACGTGCAGCTTCTAGAATTTTGTTTAAATCGGTTTCGCTTACTTTTCTATTCGGATCGTATGCCTTGGTAGCATGACGCCATGTCAAACCATCTAATAATGTCATATTTTTGAGTTTTTCTTATTTAATAAATATGGGGGAACTGACTAAATTTTGGATACCTAAAATCAAATTCAGAAAGCATTTTCGCTGTTTTAGTTATTGCTAACGGATAGTTTCACTTCGATATTACCGCGTGTTGCATTGGAATACGGACAAATCTGATGTGCCTTTTCCACCAATTCATGGGCAACTTCAGCGCTTACGTCCGGAACATTCACTTCCAGTGTCACTTCCAATCCGAATCCGCCGTTTTCAATTTGTCCAATACCTACGTTTGCGGTGACAGTGGTAGTACCGGTCTGCGTTTTTGACAGTTGAATAACGCGGTTTAGTGCACTATCAAAACAAGCTGCATACCCCGCTGCGAAAAGCATTTCAGGATTGGTATAATCATCGTTTGCACCACCTAAGGCTTTGGGCATTCTTACATCTAAATCCAAAATACCGTTTTCTGATTTCACGTGTCCGTTTCTTCCTCCCGTGGCGCTTGCTGCTGCTGTATACAAAGTTTTCATTTTACTATTTTTTTATTTTCAACAATTTATTTATAATGTTTTTCATTACGGTGATCTCTTCGAGCGATATGCCTAACTCTTGTATTAACTTTAAAGGAATTTGTTCTGCTTTAGTGCGCAGTTGCTTTCCTTCGTCGGTAAGTGAAATCTCCACAACCCGCTCATCTGTTTTACTTCTTTGGCGGATGACGAGCTGCTTTTGCTCCAGTCGTTTCAGCAAAGGGGTAAGTGTACCGCTATCCAAAAGTAATTTTCCTCCGATCTGATTCACGGTCTGTTGCTGATGCTCCCATAAAACCATTAAGACCAAATATTGTGGATAGGTCAAATCTATTTCGTCTAGCAAGGGACGGTATCGCTGTATCACCTCCCGTGATAAAGCATATATTGGAAAACATAATTGCTTATCCAGTTTTAAATAG
Source organism: Sphingobacterium alkalisoli (assembly GCF_005049105.1). GTDB lineage: Bacteria > Bacteroidota > Bacteroidia > Sphingobacteriales > Sphingobacteriaceae > Sphingobacterium > Sphingobacterium alkalisoli. Next base: position 333,441 of record NZ_SUKA01000006.1, on the reverse strand, counting down.
TCTTCCATTTCCTCCTTATGTGATTCGTTACGTATACAAAGATATAAATATTTCTTAAAATTAAATTGCACGCAATTTAATTTGACATTAGTGTGGTATTCGATCTTTTAACGTCTAAACACCCAATAGCCACTTCACATCAAAGGCATCTGTTATTTCAACTAGTTGGTGTTCGTCGTAATTCTTTAAAAAAAAGTTCTTATTATTACCTTCCAGTTTTTCGATAAGCTCCTTCCGATCGGACATATCCTTGCAAGGAAGAAAAATGGAAATATAGTTTCCAACTTTTCTTCCTTCGTTGTATACAAGATCCGAACCGTGAATGATTATCCTGTCTGAAATAAGCGACCCACTAATAACGGGCATTTCGCTGTACCCCTTTAGGTCCTTTCCAAAAGTTTCGAATCGCAGTATCCCTCCAAAGCAGGTGTGATAAAATGTGAGTGCTTTTTTACAGTTTCCGGAAAATGTGATGAAAATCGAACTTGTTAATTTATCGTTATGATGCGCACTCATACTTGATTAAATTAAGCGTCAGGAATTTCGGGTTCTACAAGCTTGATCAATTTCTCCAACGATTCCTGCCAACCTAAATAGCACATTTCAGGCGGTATTACATCTGGAATCCCTTCTTGTAAGACGTTAAGCTCAGCGCCACAAGAGACCGCATTTAGCTGTATGGTTGTTGTCATCTCTCCGGGCAAATTAGGATCGTCAAATTTATCGGTGTATTTAATAAGTTCATTGGGTTTTATTTCAAGATATTCTCCGCCGAAGGAATGACCATTACCTGTACTGAAATTGGTAAACGTCATTCTAAACTTACCGCCAACTTTAAAATCCATTTGTTGCACCGTGCATAAAAAGCCATAAGGTGGGAACCAAAATGAATTTGCAACTGGGTCTGCAAATGCCCGGAATACCTTTTCGGGGCTCGCGTTAATTATCCGATGTAGTGAAACAGAATTGTTTTTCATTTTATTAAAATTTAAAGGTGATTAATCAATTATTTCTCGTTCTTCTTTCCTGAATCTTATTTGTATTCATCAATTGCTTGACTATTTGCTCAAACCATTAGGCTGGATTTTATTGTTATAGATATAGGAAATGACAAGAATACCCAATACCACTAGTGGCATTAGCATAAATCCTATATTTTGATCTACATATGCATGGCTGATGAAGGCAAAGATCAGGCTAAATGTGAACCCTGCATATGCCCATTCTTTTAGCTTAGCTGGTGTTTTCGGGAAAGAAATTGCGACTACACCCAGCACTTTAAAAATAATAAGCGTGTAGGAAAAGTAATCGGGATAGCCTAAAGGTTTCGTACCCACATTCACGTACTCTGGTGCAAATAGTAGGGTTCCAAGTGGCATTACTCCTTCCCAGAGTAGGATGATGATTGTTGCCACCCAAAAAATTATTTTATTCTTTTTCATAAGATTGATATATAGTTTACTAATTAGTTGATTCGGTATATTTAACAAAATTATTCAAGATAGCTTGCCATCCTTGCTTCTGCATTTCAGGATCATTTTCTGTTTCCGCGTCAAATGTAGTTTCCACTTTGGTTTTGCCATCGTGCTCTACAAACAATGTTGTAGCCTTTCTTCCGTCACCCATGGTATACGTGATCTCCCTATGCAGTTCTATCTTATCATAGGTCCCTTCAAAATCAAAACCGAAGCTTCCATCTTTCGCTTCCATTCTATTCTTAAATTTACCGCCCACCTTTAGGTCGTTTTCACTACTTGGGGTATGCCAACTCGGATCTGCACTATTCCATTGCATGATGTCGCTTGGTGTATTCCACACTTTCCAGATTTTTTCTACGGGAGCATCTATTATTGCTTCTACCGAAATACGTGTTACTTGTGTCATCGCTGTTACCTTTTTTGTTTATACAAATTCTACTATTCAAAAATACAACAGCGTATACGATTATGCTTGTTGTAAAAATGACAAGTTTAGGGGTAAATTATGACAAAATATTTTTTTAGCTTTGACGCTTAACATATTATAAACTATGCGAATTTCAGTCTTTGTACCTGAGTATGGCGCAATTGAAGGGATTACACCTCCGTTTAGATCCTTTCATACCGCTAATGAATTTTTAACAGCATTTGGTAAAAAACCTATTTTCGACGTGGAATATGTGGGTCTAAGCGAGCATGTTCGTGCTAACAATGGCGAATACACGATAAAAACGGATCGATTGCTGTATGATGTTACTTGCACCGATTTACTCATTATACCGCCTACTTTTGGTAATACCACCAAAGGAATACAGGCCAATACAGAGGCAATACCTTATTTTAAGAAATTGCACGAAGCTGGTTCCAGCATTGCCAGCTTATGTATCGGTGCTTTTCTTCTAGCTGAAACGGGATTGCTTAATGGTAAAAAGTGTTCTACGCATTGGGCTTATATTAATGAATTTAAAACGAGATACCCCGATGTGGAAGTAGAAGATGGAGCTGTAATAACGGAACATGATAATATTTACAGCAGTGGCGGAGCAAATAGCTTATGGAATTTAGTATTATACTTTATTGAAAAATTTGCTGATCGAGAAATAGCGGTACTCGTTTCGAAATATTTTGCGCTAGATATCGGGAGAGATAGTCAGTCGCAATTCGCTATATTCAGAGGTCAAAGAAATCACGGAGATGCTGATATTCAAAAGGTACAAGATTATATTGAAAAGCATTATGAGGATAAAATAACAATTGAAACCTTGGCTAATTTAATTCATCTTGGCCGTAGAACTTTTGAAAGAAGATTTAAGGAAGCGACCAATAATACACCGATCGAATATATACAGAGGGTCAGAATCGAGGCTGCCAAACTCTCTTTCGAAGCTTCAAGAAAAAATGTAACCGAGATAATGTTTGATGTAGGCTATACGGATACGAAAGCGTTTAGAGGTATATTTAAAAAAATTACCGGACTTACACCTATCGAGTATAGAAATAGATTTGCAAAGGTGACAAATGAAGTTGAATAGATTAGCTTAGCGTGTTCTCTCGGCTATTTACATTTCTTTCCATTCATGACAAAACATAATGTACAGATATCGGTTGTATATCATGAACGTCTACAAGGAAATGACGTTCAACAAGAAATAAGTAGCTATGAAAAGTATTATAAATGTCGACGTACCATCTTTTTATCAATCAGGGTACAAAGTATTATCTTGGATCATCGAGGAACTGACCGAAAATGGACTAACATCGTCGGTTCAAATGGATTCCACGTCAGACAAAGAAGAGATTCAGGAGGCTATTAAGGATCATATTGATAATATTATTACTGCGATACAAGAGAACGGTGATATTATGGACTATGAAGTGAAACTATCCTTTAATGATGTAAAAGACGGCCAAAAAAACGAGTTTCGCGAAGCGTTTTACGAGCACTATACTGGAAAAAATACCATTTAAATATCTACGGTTTTAAATTATCTAAATCTATTACCAGACTCGTATTAAGTTTCGAACTCTTTTGTACCAATTTTTTATCAACCCAAACGCAAAGCATACTTTGCTCACCTGACACCTCCGGTTCCCAATCTTTTTTCCAGATAATATCCACATCGTGGTTGTGGTATCGTAGATTTCCCAAAAAGAAATAATCCCATTTATCTTCCGGCAGTAACGGGGATATCGTAAACTTATCCTCATGATATGCTTTAAATCCTAAGAGATCTTCGATGATAATATCTGGAAAAGTGGAATGAAAATAATCTTGCTCTCCGCCAAACGTTTCCCCATTGCTGGGGATATACCATTCACCGATATTTAACTGAGTGGTACCATGCATGTGAGCCAATTTTTGGATATAATCGTACAACAGCTCTCTATCCGTCTCTAGAACGTCCTTTTTATACTGACGTAAATAGTTTGCATAAGCTTTATAGACGATGGAGTTTTGGAATGGCCATCCCCGTCCGTTCCAAGCATACGCTTGCTCGTTATAATAGGGATGCTGTCTTTCAGCAGTAGTCATTCCTGCATTGTTATAGAATCCTCGTGGAGAAGAAAACATATCCCAAGCCTTTTCATATTTATGATTTTCGTGAGATGGAATCATATTAAAATACCAAGGAGTGTACCCTACGGACTCCCGCACTCTCGCCTCATAATCGGCTTTTCCGAACGGGTTATCTCCTGCGCTATAGGAATTAAAGAACTCATCTTCCTCATTCCACAGTACATTTAAAACATTTCCCTGTATGGCTTTCGCACGCTGGTCATAGATTTTCACCTTTTCTTGAACGACTTTATCACGTTCGAGATTCTCATGGAGTTTATATAGGTTAGAAAGTGATCGTGTATTACCGTAAGCATACGCGTTAACGGACGGACGGACCAAATAGAAATCCGGATACCCTTTACGATAAGCAGTTGGAAATTCTTTGGCCTCCATAGACTGTGCCGCTCTGTTCGTCGTTTCCCATCCCAGATAATAATCTTTCCAACTTTCATGTGTATAGAGATTATAAGCACCTTTGCTTTCTATGAGTCCCAGCACCGCTGAAAGGCTAAATTCCATCCCATCATAAAGATCTAAGACCTTGTACATACCATCCGTTTTGGAGTGGGGCTCAGCTACAGTAAACAAACTATCCCACACCTGTTGATGCGATTCTAAATGAGGCAGTATGTCGCGAAGCCAAGTCTTGTTAGGGTGTATCTTTAAAAAAGCTTCTACGCCATCAATCATCCAGCTAGAGAAATGGTGACTTTCAGGGCGACTTAAATAGGTAAGAAAGTTACCATTTTCGCGCTGATTCAACCTAGAAGCAGACCCTTTCATAAAATAATCGGCATAGGAAGTCAAAAACTTAGGATCCCGAATCCATCGCACATCATAAAATTGATGACCAGCTGGACAGGTAATGGCTCCACTTAGCGACGCCCAAGGCTTTATGCCGAAGAATTCAGTCACAACCCAGTACTTCTTCTGGTCTTCTATGTCATCATACTCTTTTAAATGTTTACTGATCATCCACCAACGGTAATTATACACTTTGGTGATGTTATCATCCGAACTAGCGAATAACGGAATATTCTCCACGAGAAAGGCTTTATTATTCGATGCATTAAATGGACCATCGGAGGCTGGACGCCCGGTATAGTTATTGAATTCGTCTACGTGCAAACCAAGGACATTTTCTGACATTGTTCTCAATCGCTTCAATTCATTGTCGTAAACCAATTTCCGGGGTGTAGAACAAGACAAAAAAAAGCTTAAAAGGAAGAATGATACTCCTCCAATCAGGAAAGGGCGGATAGGGGTCTTACTGAAAATCATCGTGTATAATTTAAATATACGCTAAGAAACATGGCAGCTTCATCCTCTTCTCCATGGAAATGAAGCCCTGGTCTAGGACTCCTGTCCCACGGAGAAATACGGTCAATACGTGTAAGTCCGCGATCATCGGGAATCATCTCTACCCAGAGGGACGACTGTTTATAAAATGCACGACATTCCAGATCTGGCCTCAGCTCCAATTTAAGTTCTATTTTTGTCATACTACTAGGAAGTGCTTCGTGTTTAATCTGCCTCTTCTTACCATCTTTCACCACCCAGAACTGTATGCTATCTCCGATAACCCCAACACCTATTGATCTATCTTTATCTCCGTAAATAGCAAGTCCTTTTTGAGCTGTTTTACTGCTATTAATTAAATCGATCTCTGTCCCCAATTCATAAATTATTGAGCTCGGACGCCATGTTAACACCATACCTGTAGGATTCTCCAGTTGGATTGTTCCTCCTAACCAAAGTCCGTCTGCTGTGTATTGCAGTTCCGCTTTTGAATACCGAAAATCCCACTGCCAATGAGGTTTGCTTTTAAGATGGCTATTCAAGTCGACGCGAATATTGTGTTCTTTATTTACACTAAGTGCAGGTTTAAACACAAAAGAAGGTTCACCCTGTGAGGACCATTGAAGTTCGGCAAGTAACCCCTCCCTCCCCGTATAGGTGGTACCTACTTTACTATATCCATGAAACAGGTAATACTTTTTGTCATCCTTTCCGTCAACAAATGTGCCGTGGCCCATGCATTTCCAGTCTGCATTTTCACCAAGGAGAACCCGGGTATCAATCCTTTCATACGGTCCTGTGAATGTTTTGGAACGCACAGCCTGTACGTGATAATCACAGCCTAGTCCACAGCAGTTCCCTACGGAATAGAACATATAATAATATCCGTCCTTTTCTAAGAAGCTTTGTCCCTCTATTCCAACGCCGGCAGTATCTAGAAGCAGGGAGAACGGCTCACCTTCCAACCGAAAGCCATCGGCAGACAATCTACTGCCAAGCAGTTCTATGGGGCGGCTGTCTAAACCATAGGCCTTCCACGTCATATAGAGATCTTCGCCTTCCTTAACAACAAAGGCGTCTATGGATTCAGAACCATAAGCGACGACGATTCCACGATCGACGAAATCACGATCCGGATAATCCGAAGTCGCTACACCAATACATGAAACCCCATCTTCTTTCCTTTTGGCGGAATAATAAAGGTAATAAACCCCTTTATGGTAGAAGTATTCTGGTGCCCAAAACGACGATTGTGCCCATTCAGGAGGCGTTGAAAAAACAAATCCTGTCTGCGTCCAGTCGAGCAAATCTTCCGATGTATAAATCGGAAAATGTGGGCCCCATTCACTAGACGTGCCAATACTATAATATTTACCGTCGGCATATAAAACTGTGGGGTCAGGAAAATCGCCAGCGATTGTAGCTTTTTGTTGTCCGAATGTTACATCGAAAATGAATAAAAAAGCAAGTAAAATTACTATATAATTAAGCCTCTTTTGATGGTTTATTTGCTTCATAAATCGTTTTAACTAGTTAATCGGCAAAATACAAAAAAGAACTCAAAAGTCCAGCTTCTGCAACTTGATCTTTTTATCTAAAACCGGCTGGTAATAAACCGGCCTCGTTAAGAGACTTCATTCAACGTTTTATCGAGCTGCTCTACATCAAGTTGATTTTCCCATTTGGCCACTACTACAGTGGCAACGGCATTGCCGACCAAATTAGTAAGAGCCCGACATTCGGACATAAACTTATCAATACCTAATATCAGCGTCATACCTGCTATAGGCACTTCAGGTACAACTGCTAATGTAGCGGCTAAGGTAATAAAACCTGCCCCCGACACGCCTGCTGCACCTTTGGAACTTAGCATAGCAACTAGCAACAGTAAAATCTGTTGGTCGAGACTCAGATCGATATTACACGCCTGGGCAATAAATAATGCTGCCAATGTCATATATATATTCGTTCCATCGAGATTAAAGGAATACCCTGTCGGAACAACCAGACCGACTACCGGCTTTGCGCAGCCTGCCTTTTCCATTTTTTGCATAAGGGACGGAAGGGCAGATTCGGAGGAACTGGTCGCTAAAACCAATAATAATTCGTCTTTAAGATATCTTAATAATTTAAAAATTGAAAATCCATTGTATCTGGCCACTCCGCCCAGCACAAACGCGATAAAGAATGCGGAGGTCATGTAAAAAGTAGCAACCAGCATGATCAGATTACTCATAGAACTCAACCCATACCTTCCTATCGTAAAAGCCATCGCACCAAAAGCGCCAATAGGTGCCAACTTCATTAAAATACTAACAACTTTGAATATAGGGTGCGCCAGCGCATGTAAGAAATCAAGAACCGGTTTGCTTTTATCCAATGTTAAAGAAATACCTATTCCGAATAAAATCGCCGTAAATAGCACCTGCAATATATTGGTTCCGCTGAGGGGGCTGATTAAAGTTTGGGGGATAATATTCAATACAAAATTCAATAGACTTGAATCCTTTGCATTTGCTACGTAATCCGAAACACTGTTAAAGTCTAACGTAGCGGGGTCTATATTGAGTCCCTTACCTGGCTGAACAAGATTACTTATTATTAATCCCAGTATCAAAGCTAAGGTCGAAAACGTGATAAAGTAGATAAAAGATTTTCCCGCAACTCGCCCAATTTTCTTCATATCACTCATGGAGGCAATACCTGTTGAGACCGTAAGAAAAATAACTGGGGCGATAATCATCTTTATCAGCTGTATAAACCCGTCACCAAGAGGTTTCATCTGCTCTCCCAAAGCTGGATAAAAATGTCCTAATGATATACCAATCGCTATTGCAAATAACACTTGTATATAAAGGAGTTCGTAGAATCTTGGCTTTCTTTTAGGTTCTGTTGGCAATGGTGTTGCGTTATCAATTATCATGTTACGTACAAGCTTTTCGAAATAATATTTTCAATCGGCAAAATAACACAAAAATTTTAACATTGGAAATGTTGCATCGCTAGACATAGACTCATATAATACAGCGGGTAAAGCCCATTATTTCAAAGCGAAAATTATAAAATAATAAAAACACCTTCCCTTTATAAGGGTTAATAAGGTAACTAAAAATAGTAGAGATGACGACAAATCTAGCACAACTTTCTTTAAAAATGCCATCCTGGGCTTGGAATCTATTTGTAATTTTATTTTCTATCCTTATCGGAATAGTTTTGATATCCATCCTTATTCCATTTTTACGAAAGCAAGCTAATAACCTCACTACATATTCGCCTTTGCGATCAATAATAAAACATTTTAGTAAAATATCAGCAGTTTTTATTCCGTTGCTTGTATTCGCTTCGCTACTACCAATAACGCGATTCAATAAAGAGACTTTTATCGTTGTGGACAAAATCATTGAAATCTCATTTATACTCTGCTTCGCCATTATCTTCATTCGTGTACTGCGTCTTGTGGAAGACTACTTCTACCATAAATTTGATATTACAAAGGAAAACAACTTACGAGAGCGCAAAATACGGACACAGATTGTATTTATCCGCAAATTATTAATCACGATCATTGTTATATTTACCGTTGCCATTATCCTCCTTAGTTTTGAAAATATGCGTAAAATAGGTACGGGCTTACTTACTGGTGTCGGTATCGGCGGTGTCATTATTGGTTTTGCCGCACAGAAGTCGCTGGGGAATTTGCTGGCTGGATTCCAAATAGCTTTTACGCAACCGATCCGTATGGACGACGTATTGGTTGTAGAGGGAGAATGGGGGAAAGTAGAAGAGATAAACCTAACATACGTAGTCGTTGCCATATGGGATAAACGACGTTTAGTACTTCCTATCAACTATTTTATAGAGAAGCCTTTTCAAAACTGGACACGTACTACCGCTGAAATACTGGGAACTGTGTTTATTTACACAGACTTCTCTATTCCTGTCGAAAAATTAAGAGAAAAACTGACATCGCTACTTAAATCCAACAGCCTTTGGGATGGGCAGGTAAATGTTTTGCAGGTCACGGATTTGAAAGAGCGTACAATGGAAATTCGCTGTTTGATGAGCTGCAAAAATTCGGGGCAGGCCTTTGATTTACGCTGCTATATCAGAGAAGAAATGATCCAATATATCAAAAATGAGTTTCCCGAAAGCCTAGCGCAAACGCGCGTGAGCATTTCGTCGTACGAAGAGCTTTACAAGCGTGCAGAAATTAAAGCGTAAAACGAACGTTCTACATTTGTGTCACCAATGATCGAAAGACTTTTGTATCTTGCGGTATATAATCTAACTTTACTATTATGGAAGGAATAACTGGCATCATTGCAATGGTGTTGATAGCTATAGTTGCTATCGAACACCTGTATATTTTATGGATGGAGATGTTTGCGTGGGAGACTGTCGGAAAAAAAACATTTAAATCCTTACCCGAAGAATTATTTGGTGCGACGAAAGGCCTAGCTGCGAATCAGGGATTGTACAACGGTTTTCTTGCTGTTGGACTTATTTGGTCCTTGTGTATCGACAATATAGAGTGGCAACGCTACATAGCACTGTTCTTTCTGGGCTGTGTAATCATCGCGGCTATCTTTGGGGCAGTAACTGCATCGAAGAGCATATTTGTAAAACAGGGAATCCCAGCTATAGCAGCGCTCATTTTCGTTTTACTTACCTATGTATAATAGGTGCCAGTAGGAAGTCCCCAATCTACCTTCTATTTCCGCGGCCGTTGTTATGCTTGTTTTTCTTTTTGTGGTAGTTCTTTTTAGTATCATACCCGCGATCTAGTCTCCTGTCATCCCCCCTACGGTATTCCCGATCCCTGCGTGCATCTCGTAATACCACCTGTGAATAATTGTTGGCATATCGCGAATAAGAATTCCGATGCGTGCGGTGATATTGCCATGGATTACGATCATTTAATACAACCTTATACGTACGATATAAATTAAATTTTTTGTATCTACCTGGGAGCTTTGACTTCGTAATCCATCTATTACCCTGATAATACGTATACCTTCGATGTATCACATCATAATATACGTCAATCTCAGGCATGTAATAATAATGGGCATACGCATGACCTACAGGACCCCAAAGTGGCTGACTTCCTATATTGACACTGACATTCACCTGAGCCTTACCAACCTGTACAAAGCCAACTCCTAAAAATACGAGTGCGAAGTAAACTATTTTTTTCATAATAAAACCTCCTTTAAATTAAATGCCCAAAAAAGGCGATAATTTTCTATCCAATTTTATTATTATGACTACATAGCGTACCAAAGGGATTAACACGTTAAACGTTAAAATATGTAAAGAAAAAGCTACAATTAGAATGTCAGTCCAACTTTAAGTCCCCAATTAAATAGATTCAACTCTTCTGTATGTTGAACCACAGCATCTCCGCCCACTAATTCATAAACGCGTCTCTCCGTTTGTTGATATTCAAAATAGGGCCCGGCCACGATCCCCAATCTATTTCTGAAACGAATACTGACTCCGGTGGATACATCGGCAATAAAGCCTGATTTGAATTTCGTATCATCTGAGTCAAAATTTACTCTGTAAAAATCTTTAACATCAGAATTCAAATTCACACCAAAAGCATAACCGACAGAGGTGCTGATAAAAGGTGATGCTTTCTTATCCAAAAACCGAACATTAAGATGACCATATAACGGGATCATTAATTCTTGATTAAAGTCCGCATCAAACCAGTCATCATCCCAATTCGAATAATCGAAATCAAGATAATGTCGAATTCCCGTGCCGGCACCCAGAGATACATAGGGACTTAAGGCAACCTGTCCAACATAGTCAAACTTCAGTTGCATCATCTCAATTTCCTCATCCAGCACTGTAAACCCCGAACCAAAGGTCACTTTACTTTGAAAACCAGGTTTAAAACCAGTTTGCCCTATAGCTGTAAAGGAAACGCAGGTCAATAATAAAAAGAAAAAGTTCTTCATAATTTTCGTTTTTATTATAAAGATAGTTTTTATGAGACAAATTTCAAATACACTTATCTTAATTTAATTGACACCATTTTCCTATCTTTGTGGAATTTTAAAATTATCAGCAAAAAACTAATGGCTTTACAATGTGGTATCGTTGGCCTACCAAATGTAGGTAAATCAACATTATTCAACTGTTTGTCCAATGCAAAAGCGCAGGCGGCTAACTTTCCTTTTTGTACTATAGAACCTAATGTGGGTGTCATCACTGTACCTGACGCACGTTTAAATAAATTGGCTGAATTAGTAAATCCGCAACGTATAGTACCAAATACCATCGAGATCGTGGATATTGCTGGCCTGGTAAAAGGGGCCTCAAAAGGCGAAGGACTGGGTAACCAATTTTTGGGCAACATCCGTACGACGAATGCAATTATACATGTATTGCGTTGCTTTGACGACGGCAACGTTATTCATGTAGACGGATCAGTAGACCCTATACGTGACAAAGAAATCATCGACACGGAGCTTCAACTGAAGGACTTAGACACCGTGGTAAAGCGTATCCAAAAAGTGGAGAAAATGGCGAAGACAGGTGGAGACAAGGATGCGAAAAAGACTTTTGAAATTCTTTCTGTTGTAAAAGAACATTTAGAGTCTGGTAAATCTGCTCGCACAGCTGCCATATCTGAAGAAGATTTTGCCTATATAGAGGATCTTACCTTACTAACTATCAAGCCCGTGCTATATGTATGTAACGTAGACGAGGCTTCTGTAAATAGCGGAAATGATTATGTGACACGTGTAAAAGAAGCGGTGAAGGAAGAGAAAGCAGAGGTATTGATTATTTCTGCTCAGATCGAATCTGAAATTGCACAGTTAGAGAGCTACGAAGAGCGTCAGCTATTTTTGGATGACTTAGGTTTAACCGAATCAGGCGTACATAAACTCATTCGTGCCGCCTATTCACTATTGGATCTCGCGACATATTTTACTGCTGGTGTACAAGAGGTACGCGCATGGACGATAGAAAGAGGATTTACGGCTCCTCAGGCGGCAGGTGTAATCCATACTGATTTTGAGAAAGGTTTTATTCGTGCGGAGGTTATTAAATACGATGACTTTGTACATTTCGGCTCGGAAGCGGCCGCGAAAGAAGCAGGAAAACTCGCTGTAGAAGGCAAGACATATATTGTTGCAGACGGTGATATCATGCATTTTAGATTTAATGTCTAATTCACTAATATTACCGTAAGTCAAAAAAGGGAATGATTGTTCATTCCCTTTTTTTCTGAAAGTGTCTATTTCTCAAAGGCCATCAAGAACTTTCATGCCTGTTGGTGATTCAATGGATCATGAAAGTTTTATTTATATATCCTTAAAGCTTGTTTTGGGCTTGCTTAGAACGAATTTCTAAATTGACAATAATATCGCGTTTACGACCTTCTATCAGCGATAGATTGCCGGCCACAAACACGCCCTTATGGCCTGAACTCGTGTTTCGAATACCATAAACCGATGACTCATCGCTGGGATCGGTTATACCTTCATATCGGTATAAATAATCGATGGTAAAATCGTCAGATTCTGAAAACAACTCATCAAACTCCTGATTGTAATCGATCGTATATCCTGCTTTACTTAATTTTTCTAATGCTATGACGGGTGTGTCGTAATTGAAAATAGTTTCCATAAATTTTCTTCTTAATATAGAATATAACAAACAACGGTACTTTAGGTTTCTACTATCTGGATTTTTTTTAAAAATTGCTGTACATTTGCAATCAAATATAAACGTCATGTCACATATTCCGCCTGAAAGAAAACACACACCTTCACAAGCTTTTGATCGATTATTACGGGTGCTCCATACGTTACGTGAAGAATGTCCATGGGACAGAAAGCAAACTATGGAAAGTCTTAGGCTTCTTACAATTGAGGAAATGTACGAACTGACTGATGCGATCTTAGATAAGGATACAGAAGAGATAAAGAAGGAATTAGGTGATGTGATGATGCACCTGGTCTTTTACGCACGAATTGCAGAAGAACAAGGACGATTTGATATTACAGATGTGTTAAATGGAGTGTGCGATAAATTAATCACAAGACATCCACATATCTACGGGGACATTCAAGTAACCACTGCAGAAGAAGTAAAACAAAACTGGGAGACGATTAAACTAAAGGAAGGTAATAAATCCGTACTATCCGGTGTGCCGAATGGATTACCGGCTTTGGTAAAAGCTTATCGTATACAAGACAAGGTTCGTGGCGTAGGATTTGACTGGGAAGATAAAGCACAGGTGTGGGAAAAGGTGGAAGAAGAGCTAGCGGAGTTTAAAACTGAATTTAACATCCAAAACGAGGCTGAGATAAATTACGACAAAGCCGAGCAGGAATTCGGTGATCTACTCTTTTCATTGATCAATTACGCTAGACATATGGGGATCAACCCAGAGAATGCCTTAGCAAGAACAAACAAGAAATTCATCTTCCGGTTCGCCCATCTTGAAAAAAGAGCTAATGAAAATGGACGACAACTTAGTGAAATGACCTTAGCTGAAATGGATGTCTATTGGAACGAAGCCAAAACGCTTGAATCTTAAATCGACTATCCTGCTAAGGCTCATCGCAATCTAACGTTTCTAGTTTAGTAAACAATTTTTCAAATGCTGCAAATTGTCGTCCGTCGTATGAAATATGGGGTAGTCGATGGTTTACAGCATTCCACCAGCCATACACTAATACATAATCAAATGCTAGTTCGTACTTATTTACTTGTGCAATGTTAAATTGATAGTTGTCCCAGAGCCGTTCCGGATAACCATTTTTTTCCATCTGCTTTTTGGTCAAATATTCATAGGCTGCTAATAATTTTGTCTTCCCTTCAGCTAATGCTTCCGAATACAGCTTGATATCAGCATCTTCCTGATATATACGAAGTAATACAACTGGATCATCCTTTGCTACCAATTGGATTAGCTTAGCTTCATAAGTCTTGTCGAGATAAAGATGTGTAGAATCGAGAAGAGACTTAAAGAAAGACTCATTTACAATAGATAAATTCGCTAGCTTACTTTTAATCTCCGCATAGCTTTTTTCCATTTCTTCTCGCTTCTCACTGTAATTGAAGTATACACCTTTTATCAATTCATGCGTATCTTTTAATTGTTTCTCTGTATACTTCTGGCTGTCATAGAAGCCTTTATAGGTACACCATTCATCTGTAAAAACAACCGACTTCTCCTGTGCATGAACCAAATTGAAGATGATGCTAAATAATACAATGTGTATACGTTTCTTTCCCATTATCCAATACGTATTGATAAACCTAAATATACGCAAGATTAATAAATTAACGAATTAATACGTAAATTCGCAGGTATATGGAAACTGTTGTCAGTGGTATCAGAAGTACCGGAAAATTACATTTAGGAAATTATTACGGGGCGCTAGGTAATTTTGTGAAGATGCAAAATGAATTCAACTGCTTCTTTTTTATAGCAGATCTACATTCTTTAACGACTCATCCTACTCCTCAGGACTTACAATCTACTGTTCGTCAAGTAGTAGTGGAGTATCTAGCGGCGGGTATCGACCCCGAAAAATCGACTATATATGTTCAATCGGATGTACCAGAAGTTGCAGAACTATACCTATATATGAACATGAATGCCTATATGGGCGAATTAGAGCGTGCAACCTCTTTTAAAGACAAAATCCGTGCAAATCCAAATAATGTAAATGCGGGGCTACTGACTTATCCAGTATTGATGGCCTGCGATATCTTGATACACCATGGCATAAAAGTACCTGTCGGCAAAGACCAAGAGCAACACCTCGAAATGACCCGAACATTTGGAAATCGTTTTAATCGTATGTACGATGTCGATTATTTCAAAGAAGCTTTTGCATTTACCTATTCTGAAAAACTGGTAAAAGTTCCTGGATTAAGCGGACAGGGTAAAATGGGGAAATCCAATGGTGAAGGCGATTGCATTTATTTATCCGATTCACCTGAGGTGATACGAAAAAAAATTATGCGTGCACAATCTGATTCGGGACCGACAGAAGTGAACCAAGCAAAACCGGACGCCATTCAGAATCTCTTTGATCTGATGAAGGTCGTTTCGGCTCCAGATACGTTGCAACATTTTGATACGCTGTATAATAATTGTGAGATCCGTTATGGCGATTTCAAAAAACAATTAGCTGAAGATATGGTTTTAGCTACGGAGCCAGTTAGATCCCGGATACAAGATATATCCAATGATAATGATTATATTAAGAAAGTGGTCAAATTAGGGGCTGAGAAAGCGCAAGCTAGTGCACAGAAAACGATTAGAGAAGTAAGAGAGATAATTGGACTTAAAAAACTATATTAAATTTAAATATGCATATAGCAATAGTAGGAAATATAGGTGCGGGAAAGACGACATTGACAAAATTGTTGGCACATCATCTGAAGTATGAACCTCAGTTTGAAGCCGTAGACAACAACCCCTATTTGGAAGACTTCTACAGCGATATGAAGCGTTGGGCATTCAACCTTCAAATCTTCTTTTTAAATAGTCGATTTAGACATATCGTCGAATTACAAAGTAAGGGCATTAAGATGATTCAGGATCGTACCATATACGAAGATGCTTACATCTTCGCGGAAAACCTGTACGACATGGGCCTGATGAGTGCACGCGACTTCGAAAATTATAGCAATATTTTCCAAAGTATCATCCACTATATCAAACCACCCGACCTCTTAATTTATTTGAAAGCTTCCGTACCTACTTTGGTGAATAATATTCAGCTTAGAGGAAGAGATTATGAATCGGGGATTCGCTTGGACTACCTATCTAAATTAAACGATAAATACGACAAATGGATAGGCGGTTATGACGAAGGAAAATTGCTGGTGTTAGACAAAGACAACCTCGATTTTGCCAATAATCCGGAAGACCTAGGAACTATTATTCAAAAAATCGAAACGGAACTGTTCGGACTGTTTTAAAACTTATATGTTGAGTTGTAACTTTTGACTTGGATAAACTTAGCGGAGCGTCTCATGAATTCATTTGAAAAACTAACGGTAATGAATAGATAACCAAGCTTGCCAGCTCACGAAGTAACCGCGAAGCACTCATGAATTCCTTTGAAAATGATCATGAATGAATAATGCTATTGAAAGCATATATTAATGAATAACCATATACAAATGAAAATAATAGGAATAATTCCAGCTCGATATGACTCATCCCGCTTTCCAGGTAAGCCCTTGGCAGATATCGGAGGTGTATCGATGATCCAACGGGTATATAATCAGGCAAAACATGCTTCCGTACTTAGCGAAGTAATCGTAGCAACAGACGACCAACGCATCTATGATCACATCAAAAGTGCCGCTGGGAATGTAGTCATGACGAGAAAGGATCATGAATCTGGGACGGACCGCTGCGCGGAGGTAATAGCATCACTTCAAGGTTTTGATATTGCCATTAATATTCAAGGCGATGAACCCTTTATTGACCCGCAACAGATCAACTTATTGGCCTCATGTTTTGAAAATCCGGCGACACAAATCGCTACCCTCGTGCATAAAGTGTCTTCCAATGAAGAACTATTAGCCGAAAACAAACCGAAAGTGGTCTTGAACAAAAATGGTGAAGCCATTTATTTTTCAAGACAAGCTATCCCGTTTCTTCGAGGTACCAAAATTGAAGATTGGCTAACAAAGAGGCCCTTTTATAATCATATCGGTATCTATGGTTACCGCACTGAAGTACTGAAGGAGATCAGCGCACTTCCTTTATCCGACCTCGAACAAATGGAAGGTCTGGAACAACTGCGTTGGTTGGATAATGGCTATAAAATCCAAACCGCATTATCAGCACACACCAACGATGCCATAGATTCACCTGAAGATCTAAAGTATATTATAGCTAAGTACTTTGGTAATTAGGTCTCCCTATGTACGGATCTACACGCCGTTAGATTAAATGTGCTGTATAGTCGATGGGTCGTATGGCCGTTAAGAGCGTGCTGAGATCCTGATGCCTCAGTTTTTCAAGCTCACGACAGGCTTGCCAGAGATCCTTCATTTGATTTGCTGTACGCACCCCCACTACGGCACTGGCTACCAACGGCTGTTGTAATACATATGCCAGCGCAATAGCTTGCCTAGATACTTCAAGCTGTTGGCCGAGCTTCTCTATATTCTCATTCAATAATTCGATTTCTGTAGGTTCGTATCCAAGATAAGATTTTGCCTTTTTACCCAACAGAAGCCCCTGTGCCAAACTTCCCCTGGATATTATACACGTATTATGCGTTTTGAATAGCTCCAAATATCGTTCAGGTCTCCGGTCAAGCAAACTATATTGCATCATATTGGAAACGACATTTGACTTCTCAAGGTATTGGGTAAAGACATTTGGTCGGATCGAAGAAATGCCATAGTGTTTTATTTTGCCTACTTGGACCAATATCTCAAAAGCTTCGACAACATCATCCATGGTATCTTCAATCGTGCCCCCGTGCAACTGATACACGTCAATATAATCTGTTTTAAGTCGTTTGAGGGATTCATCCGCCGCACGGAGAATATATTCCTTCCGCGGATTCCAATCCCATCCTGATCCGTCGGTACGCCACTCATTTCCGACTTTTGTCGCTAAGACAATTCGATCTCGGAATGAATGGACGGCTTTACCGATCAATTCCTCGTTAAGTCCCTTCTCATATAGATCTGCCGTATCAAAATAATTTATTCCATGATCAAAAGCTTCAGAAATTAGACCGATATTTACATTAGAAGCACCTCCTTCCAAAGACATGCAACCCAAACCTATTTCTGAAATTTTTAAATCTGAATGTCCTAAATTATTATACCGCATTCTTTGCTTTGATTTCTAATAGTTCGACCTCAAATATCAACGTGCTGAAAGCAGGTATTTCACCAGCTCCACGCTCGCCATAACCTAAATGATAAGGAATATAGAACTTATACTTTGACCCTGTTTTCATCAAAGGTATGCCAATTTTCCATCCTTCTATCACGCGGTCCAAATCTAAATTAACAGGCTCCCCACGGTCGTACGAACTATCAAATTGTTTACCGTCTATCAGAGAGCCTTTATAATGTACAACGACTTCGTCTTCAACAGTAGCCTGTATACCTTCTCCTTGCACCAAAACTTCATATTGTACACCCTCTGCGGTTATCTTTATATTGGGGTTAGTTTTATTTTTTGCTAAAAAATCTTCCCCAGGTTGCCTCAGCACGGCGTTACGTTCATCCATTAACTTCTTAACAGCTCCTTGTATAATCTGCGAATTCTGTTCGTCACCGAATACACCTTCTTGTTGTGCTAAGGAGGAAGAGATTGCCTCGCTAAGTACTTGGATGTCTATATCAAAACCTGCGTTTTTAAGAGAAGAGCCGATGTCCCTTCCAAGCGCATACGACAGCGAATCTTTTGATGTTGCAAGGCTTTGGGCCTGAGCCGTTGAAGCAACTAGGGAACTTACAAAAATCAGGGGCAAAAATTTATTCATATTATTGATGTTTATTAATAATTTGTTCAACAATCTCCATGGTGTTATCGCGGTAATCCACCTGAACAGCGGTTTTACTATTAAGCCAAAGAGCTATATCGTACTCGTGTTTCTTTTTCAAACTTTTAATCACCGGTAACCCCATCTCTTCCAATGCAGCAGAATTCAGATGCTGCTCGTATTGGTTTTTCATAGGAATGACCAGTAATTTTTTCCCAAGATACAAAGCTTCCGCCGGAGTTTCAAAACCTGCCCCACACAATACACCTTCCGAAGAAGCCATACTTTTCACAAAGGCCTCACTATTAATTGGATTGATGGATATATTTTTATAACGTATAGGACGCATGTTGTGCTTTGAAAACACTTCCCATTTGACACCATGAAACTTCGAAAGATGCTTCAAGATATGTGCATCATCGTAAGAAGGAAGGTATACAGTGTAATGTCCTTCATTTGTTGGTTCTAGCTCTCGAATGGGCTTACGGATCACTGGTGTAAAAATATCTTCGTGGTAACTTTTAAAATGGAAACCATACGAATGTGTACAAGGAGCATAGTTTTTCATAATAAACTTCCCCATCATATCACTTTCCTCCGGCTTCGGGCTGCTTTTATGCATAGCTCCAATCTGATGGCTCAATCCAATGCAGGGTATATCACGCGTATGACAAGCCCATGCGGTAATGGGTTCAAAATCATTTATTACCAAATCATACTTCTCCACCGGAACAGAATTTATTTCTTGAATAAATTTACGTACCGTCGAGCTCATAAACGTTTTCCAAATATCTACTCCTCCGGATTTACCAAAAATAAAACTCATTCCGTGAAGGCGATATTTGATTTCAAAGGGAAGACGGATATCCGCCTGTATACCGCTGATAAGTACATCCACCTCACCAAATTTTTGCAGACAAGGTATAACATCCATTGCCCGACATAAATGTCCGTTTCCCGTACCTTGAATGGCATAAAGTATCTTCATAGCGTCCAATATATGTATCCGAATGTAAGCATTTTTTTAAAATGATTCTACTAAACCTACTTAAATAAAATTTAGTTAACTTTAAGTTTATAATCAATTAATATTAAAAATTGTACAGGTAGTCAAACTGTGCCACAAAAGATCTCGTGAAGCTTGATTCAAAGGTCAGCCCGTGAAATAATTAACATACATGAAACATATTGCCATTACACTTCTCAGTCTAATTTTTATTGTTCTATTCAGCTCATGGGGGTTCTATGCCCATAAACAAATTAACGAGAACGCCACTTACACATTACCTGCATCATTAGCCAAATTTTATAAAAAACATCTTAATACCATAACTGAAAAAGCAGTAGATGCCGATAAGCGTTGCTACATCGACACGCTAGAACCCTCTAGGCACTATATCGATCTAGACAGATATGACGCAGAGACGGACTCCATCCCCATTCATTGGAGCAAAGCTGTCGCAAAATTTAGCGAGCGGAAACTGCTGGCAAATGGGGTTGTTCCCTGGCAGATATGGCGAACGTATCAAAACCTAGTGAGCGCACTTAAAGAACTAGACCACAACCGTATTATTCGGTATAGCGCTGATCTGGGGCATTACGTGGCAGATGCACATGTCCCATTGCATACTACCAGCAATTACAATGGTCAATTTTCAGATCAAATAGGAATCCACGCATTTTGGGAAACAAGGCTACCTGAAATGTTCAGTCATGAATATGATTATTTTGTGGGAGCTGCTGCATACATCGACGACCCGTTGCAATTGGGTTGGCAGATTGTGAAGGAAAGTAATGCATTAGTCGATTCTGTCTTGCAAATCGAAAAGCAGCTCTCTCAAACGATGAAAAAATCTGAACAAAAGAGCTATATTACACGCAAGAACCAACTGATATTGAACTATTCAGATACATATGCTAACTCTTACCATCGTGCATTAAATGGCATGGTGGAAAAAAGGTTCAGATCTTCTATCTATTATGTAGGATCATTGTGGTACTCGGCTTGGATCGATGCAGGCCAACCTAATCTCGCTAAAAGAACCGATTTGACAGAAGTTGTGGAAGACAAAATTGAGTATTCTGATAAAAAGATATTAGGACGAGAAGAGTGGCACTAAGAAAGCTTAAAGCAAAAAAAAGAGCGAATATTCGCTCTTTTTTGCTAACAATAAACCAACTATGATAATTGCTTATCTAATTTTTCAACCAATACAGACTTAGGTACGGCTCCGATTTGTTTATCTACAATCTCACCATTTTTAAAAAACAATAAGGCTGGAATATTTCTGATGCCAAAGCGAACGGAAATGTCCGGATTATTATCTACATTAACTTTTCCAACAACTGCCTTGCCATCATACTCATTTGCAATTTCGTCTACCAATGGTCCTACCATACGACATGGTCCACACCATTCGGCCCAAAAGTCAATTAATACTGGTTTATCTGATTTTAAAACAACTTCTTCAAAGTTGCTATCTGTAATTTCTAGTGCCATAATAAACTATCTTTTAAATTTAATCAAACTTATATACAAATATAAATAAATCCCTCCAAATGAATTCTAATTGCGATGCAATAATATCTATAGCTTATCAATTTAATCTATAATTGACACCTTCCATTTCCTCCAGCCCGTCTAATAGCTCATTCGTAATATGGATTCTCGTCGACTTGGCTGGCATTTCTACCACGAATTCATCCTGTACATCCATTACCTTAAACTTCAGTTGGCAGTTGGCCGGATTGGTTTCGTCTACAGTCGATTGTACCAGATTGTTTATTTCATCTACCATCTTATTATTTAATTTGTGTAATGCAATCTGAATCGTGAAACTCTTCGCCAGCTTGTCACGGAGATCAGATAACAGCTGAATGCTCTTCATCTCGAATCCCCAATTCCCCACTTGCTTGAAGCGTTCTTGAACCAAACCTCTTACCTGCACAAAATATCCTTCTTGCAAGTAGCCTTTGAATTTGACATAATCTTCCCCAAAAACGGCAATTTCATATGAGTCATAATAGTCTTCAAGAATAAAGGAACCAAATGGTTTCCCTGACTTCGCTACTTTATGGGCAGCACTGGCAATAATGCCACCAATGATAACTTCTTTATTTTTTATACGATTGAAATCCAACAATACCTCTTGCTCAACCTCAGAGGCCTTTACTTTATTGATCAACTGTAGATCTGTTACGTTATTCTGGCAGAAGTGCTTAATTTCAAACTTATAGGTATCCAACGGATGGCTGGTCAAATAAATTCCGATAACATCTTTCTCGTATTTCAGTTTTTCAATCAGTCCCCATTGCGGGCAAGGCGTTAAAATAGGTTCTGGTAAGTCGGCTGCCGCTCCGCCGCCAAATAAACTTGCCTGAGCCGACTGCTCATTTTCTTTAAAACGCTGGCCAAATTTCACGGCCTTCTCTATACCTGTAGAACCATCCCCGTCTCTGAAAAAATACTGCGCCCGATGCGTATCTGTAAATCCGTCAAATCCGCCGCCATATGCTAAACTCTCAAAGGCTTTTTTGTTCGCTGCCCGCAGATCAATCCTTTTGGCAAAATCAAAAATCGATTTGTACGGACTTGTAACCCGAGTCTGCACAATAGTATCTACTGCACCCGCACCCACTCCTTTTACCGCACCTATTCCAAATCGTATCGCACCCTGCTCATTTACCGTAAATTTATAGTGAGATTCATTTACATCAGGTCCTAGCACCTGTAATCCCATCCGTTTGCATTCTTCCATGAAAAATGTAACCTGCTTAATATCATTCATATTATTGGAAAGTACAGCTGCCATATATTCTGCGGGATAATGGGCTTTTAGATATGCAGTTTGATAGGCGACCCAGGCATAGCACGTAGAGTGCGATTTATTGAAGGCGTACGATGCAAAAGCTTCCCAGTCTGTCCAGATCTTTTCTAGAACCTTTGGATTATGTCCCTTCTCTGCTGCTTGTTCCACAAACTTAGGTTTCATTTTATCCAGTACCGCTTTTTGCTTCTTACCCATTGCTTTCCGTAATACATCGGCATCACCCTTTGAAAAGCCTGCTAATTTTTGAGACAAAAGCATGACCTGTTCCTGATACACGGTGATACCGTAGGTTTCCTTCAGGTATTCCTCACAGGCTTCCAAGTCGTAAATAATAGGCTCTATACCATGTTTACGTTTAATAAAAGAAGGAATATATTCAATAGGTCCGGGACGATATAGCGCATTCATTGCAATCAAATCGGCAAATACCGTCGGCTTGAGCTCCTTCATGTATTTTTGCATCCCGGGCGATTCATACTGGAACACCCCTATCGTCTCGCCTCTTTGGAATAACTCATACGTCAAAAGATCGTCAATAGGAAATTCATCGGGATCCAAGGCTACACCATGTCTCAATTTCACGTTCGATACGGTATCTTTGATGAGCGTTAAAGTCTTCAGCCCTAAAAAGTCCATTTTAAGCAAACCTGCACTTTCTACGACCGAGTTATCAAATTGGGTAACATATAAATCCGAATCTTTGGCTAGCGATACAGGTACAAAATTCGTAATATCATCAGGTGTGATAATCACCCCACAGGCATGGATACCGGTGTTACGCATCGAACCTTCCAGCACTCTGGCCTGCTTGATGGTTTCGGCTTCTAAACCGGCCCCTTCAGCAAGTGCCTTTAGCTTATTAACCGCCTCCAATTCATCCGACCGTAAAACCTCTTTCAATGCTTTCTCTTCGAGCGAGAAAATTTTACTCAATTTGAGGTTGGGAATAAGCTTAGCAATCTCATTGGAATCTTGCAAAGGCAAATCTAATACGCGTGCAGTATCTTTTATGGAAGATTTGGCAGCCATTGTACCGTAAGTAATAATCTGCGCCACCTGAGAAGCACCGTATTTATCAATCACGTATTGCATGACTTTCCCACGACCTTCATCATCAAAATCAATATCGATATCGGGCATGGATACACGATCTGGATTTAAGAATCGCTCAAAAAGCAGATCGTATTGAATAGGATCTAAATTTGTGATCCCTAAGCAGTATGCCACCGCAGAACCTGCAGCAGATCCACGACCGGGACCAACAGAAACGCCCATCCCTCTTGCAGCAGCAATAAAATCCTGAACAATTAAGAAATATCCAGGATACCCTGTACGTTCGATTGTCGCTAGCTCAAAGTCCAATCTTTCCCGAATTTCGGCCGTAATCTCTGCATATCGCTTTTCGGCACCGACATAGGTAAGATGGCGTAGAAAGGCATTCTCTCCGCGTTTACCCCCGTCTTCATTGTCCTCAGCATATTGGAATTTATCTGGAATTTCAAACTTAGGAAGTAAAACATCGCGATTCAATGCGTATATTTCAATTTTTGCCAGCACATCCTGCAGGTTGAGAATAGCTTCTGGTAAATCTGCAAAAGCTTTTTTCATTTCATCTGGAGATTTGAAATAATACTCTTGATTAGGCATTCCAAAACGAAATCCACGACCTCGCCCTACGGGAGTGGTTAACTTTTCACCATCCTTTACACAAAGTAGAATATCATGTGCATGCGCATCAGCTTTATTTAAATAATAGGTATTATTAGTTGCGACCAACTTCACATCATGTTTTTGTGCGAGTTGAATTAAAGACTGGTTTACTCTGTTTTCATCTTCTTGTCCATGCCGCATGATTTCCATGTAAAAATCTTCACCGAACAAATTCTTCCACCAGATCAATGCCTCTTCCGCTTGATTTTCACCTATATTGAGGATTTTATTCGGAACTTCTCCCTGCAAATTTCCTGACAGCACAATAATATCTTCCTTGTATCGCTCTATCGTTTCCCTATCGATACGCGGCACGTAATAAAAGCCCTCCGTATAAGCTACAGAAGCCATTTTTGCTAAGTTATGATAACCACTTTTGTTTTTAGCTAACAAAACAACCTGATAACCGTTATCCTTACGCGACTTATCCTTCCTATTTTCGCAAACATAAAATTCACAACCCACTATCGGCTTTATAATCTGTTCGGTTGGTTGCTTTCCGGCTTCAGTCAACTCTTGATTTCTGGCTTCAACCTCTTTATTATGACCAATCACTCTACTAACAAAATGAAAAGCTCCCATCATATTTCCATGATCCGTAAGTGCAACAGCGGGCATATTATATTTTGCAGCAGCCGACACAAGACCACCGATTGAGATCGTAGACTGTAAAACGGAGAACTGAGAATGATTGTGCAAATGTGCAAATACGGCATCTTTTAATGCTGCCGCTGCCTCATGATCCACAACATGCGTTACATCTTCCTTATTTTTGCTTCTTATCGCATCGGAAGCCGCCTTCAGGTTAACATGTTGTAGCCCAACAGTCGGAATTAAAACTGGATTTTCTCTTCTGAATTCAATAAAATATCCAGTATCTACCTGAAGTTCCTCGGGCTTAAACACCTCACGGCGAACAAGTTCAAAGAAACAACGTGTAGTAGCTTCCACATCGGCGGTCGCATTATGTGCCTCAGCAAAGGGTACTCCAAATAAATACGAATGGAGTTCGGTCAGGTTGGGTAATTTATATCTTCCACCGCGCCCTCCCGGAAGTTGAAGCAACTCGGCCGTAACTTCGGTACAGGTATCTAATATGGGCTTATCATTCAGGGTAGTTTGCACTCCGTAACGATAATATTCAGACCCCATAATATTGAGATCAAAACCAATATTCTGCCCCACCACAAATTTTGCTTTCGCCAAAGCGATATTAAATTTATCCAATACCTCTTCTAGTGGTACGCCTTGCTCTTCAGCCAACTCTGTGGAAATACCGTGGATCTTTTCAGAGTCGTAGGGAATATTAAACCCGTCGGGCTTAATTAAATAATCCTGATGCTCGATCAGATTACCCATTTCGTCATGTAGTTGCCAAGCTATTTGAATACAGCGTGGCCAGTTATCCGTATCTGTAATCGGTGCATCCCAACGTTTTGGCAAGCCTGTTGTCTCTGTATCAAATATTATATACATGCATTCTTTTTTTTATAGAAAACAAATTTAACGAATATAATTTAGGCATTTTCCACATAATTATCACAATCTGCCGCGACCTTGATAATACGGAATTTATTCATTATTTTAGAAAAACTATTTAGCAATAAAAAATTATGATCGGTTTTATAAATATAGGATCAAAAGAGATGGTGTTGCTCACACTGGGATTGCTGTGGCTTATTCCCTTTGCGCTTATCATCTACACATTAATAGATCTCTTCAAAAGAGATTTCTCGAATAAGTCTACAGACCGAATTTTAATAATATTCTTAATTGCTTTTGTTCCTATATTGGGATCATTGATTTATTTATTGGGACTGCGAAAAGAGTATCCGCTAAAATAAAAATGCAGCGTTTTTTTGAACGCTGCATTTTTATTTCTGATTTATCGGAAACAATTAGTCCAGAATAACAACTTCTACCCTTCTATTCTGTTGCCTTCCTTCGGGAGTTTTGTTATCTCCTACCGGTTTGGTTTGACCTAAGCCCTTAATCGCAATACGGGAAGCCGCAATACCCGAATCCTCTAAGTACTTCTTTACAGAGGTTGCTCTTTTTTCAGACAACCATTGATTATATCCAGCTTCACCTGTCGCGTCAGTATGACCATCAACTCTTATTTTTTTTCCACTATCTTCCTTTAATATTTTAGCCAGCTTGCTGATTTCGATCTTCGCTTTATCTGTCAAGAACGAAGAATTCGATGGGAATAACACATCAGAAGATAAGGTGAATTTTATTCCTTCATCGATACGTGCTGCATCATCAAATTCGGATTTTACATTTTTTAAACCATCATCTGTACCGTCTTTCGAAATAACTGCTCCTGGTAATGCCGTTATTTTTTGTTGTTTGCAGGCTGTAAACATTAGGGTTGTAACCGTCACAGATAATAAAAATACTTTCTTCATATACGTTAGCTCATTAATCCGTATAAAGATAAACGAATCTTTTAAATTATTCATTAATAGGCTCAAGATTTTTGGCAAATAGGCTTTCTCGCAGAGCTTTTAATTCAGGAATTTGGGCATATAATTTCCAAATCAACCCCGAACGATAATTTTCCAAAGCAATGGATAGCGTCGATTGATTAGCGGCTAAATATTCATCTGAAACGTCATCATTGCGTAAATCTAGCCAAGATCTAAATCCATATTCTGTAAATAACACATTCCCATATTGATGGTATAGCGCTAAGATTGCCTGCAATCCGATCTCTTTATCCACGAAAATAGATGAAGGCGCTATGGAAGGATTAATGCGATAGTTACCTACGCTATCCCGATGTTGATAAAAGCCCCAGATGTCGCTATCGGTAGACCCTACCCCTATCTCATTATCACGTCGCTTTACAAAATGAACATAAGAATTCAAAACTTCTTTAAAGTCAAGAATGGTATCTTGCAGAAGTTCTGGCGAAATCGTTAAAAAAGGCCTATATAACTCCATAAGACTTCGGTTATATTCCCCAAGCTTGAGTGAGTTACCATATAAAAGCGTATCTCGCAAAACTGATGTTTGAATAAATGTGTCTATTAACGCGACCACCTTTTGACTTTCTATCAATGCTGTCGTATCCGAAGCTAGGCTATCGGTATATATGTCCACTTCACCCTCTTCTGGCTGTTCAGGCACATAAGGACTATAATTGTGATACACAGCATTATAATAACTTGTTAATGGCAACGGAAACTTTGGAGCAGCCATAGCTAAAAAATAGGTATTGATCGACTCATTGATACCGTTCAGTGTAGGTTTAAGTGGTGAATTTAAATCCTCAATAGCTGGCAATGAAGATCTCAAAATATCATCCGTTCCTTCCAACGTAAGTTCTTGCCAATTAACACTTTCATAAAGTTTGGTGATTCTTTTTCTTAAATCCAATTCTTCGGCAGAGTCTCCGGAAAAATATTCTCGGGCAATCAACAGTGCCTCAAGTATATTGGAGGTGGCCGATACATCATATTTAGGGCTGTCACTTCGATACTCGGGAACTCCCCCCCTTCCATTAAAATAAGAAGGGAATATCCCTTTGTTGTTTTGAGCTTTCAGCAAAAAATAAACAATTTTTGATATCCGTCCGTACGCATATTGGCGGGAGACAAACTTACGATCAGCTCCTATCAACAAGGAAATAATAGCGCCCCCCGTTTCTTTTGTGGATACAATAGCTTTATCTTTTACCCGGAATGGCATATACATCCCACTGTTAACGTCATAGTTCTCAATAAAATAATTGACGTGTG
The DNA here is from genome assembly GCF_005049105.1 of Sphingobacterium alkalisoli. Classification (GTDB taxonomy): domain Bacteria; phylum Bacteroidota; class Bacteroidia; order Sphingobacteriales; family Sphingobacteriaceae; genus Sphingobacterium; species Sphingobacterium alkalisoli. The sequence goes on along the minus strand of NZ_SUKA01000006.1, from coordinate 305,310 downwards.
CCAACTGTATTAAATCCAGCAATTGACTATCTTCCAGCTCTTTCGTCGTAATTTCCTTTACACCGGAGAATGGTGACTCTTGGTAATTGTAATCAACCCAAGTAATTTTGTAATAGTATTTTCTACCCAAAATCGGAACCATATCCAGACAAGACTGCATCTGAACCGGACGTATTCCAATAGGCTTAAAATTTTCGCCATCTTCCGATCGATAAATTTTAATGTAATGAATGCTTGGTGTTAACGGCAATTGCCATTTCAAATGCACCTGGCTGTCGTAAGGTACGGCATCAGTCAGAATCGCTGGCGAAGACAGTTTTACCTGTGGGTAATTCTTTGCCAAAAATTCGATCTGGTCAATAAAAATGTGCTGCATACGATTCGAACTCCTGTGCTGTTGAAATCCAATGGCGGCAATAGGGTCACTAAAATTAACATCACTTATAGCATTTATGGGAATCTTTACCTGAATCCATTTATTGGTCTCATAATTCTTGATAAACTTTTCCAGTGAAAATGAGGCAGAGGTACTACTCCGTTGCTTTATGTATAATTTTGGTAAATCATTCACTTCTGTCCCCGTACTCTTTACAAAAATTCGAATACTCAAAAAATCATCATTACTAAATTTATAGTGGTGTTTTTGACGACTATAACGAACTTCAGTATTCCAATTTCCTTCTTCCGCCGAAATATATTTTAATGATAAGGCATTGCCCGGTGTAAAAAAGAGTGTATCGGATACCAACAAATGTTGGTTTACATTCTCTACCCAACTCTTTCCGCCATAGTTTACCGTACTTTTGGCATAGACACCTTTAACCAGACTGTTGTCGAAAATAACCTCTGGATAGGTATCTGCTAGTAAAAATGCAGGGGCAAAGAGAATATACAATACTAAGAGTCTAAATACTTTCATATAATCCAAGATGGTTTGAAAACAAAAATAGGCAAAAACGAGACCAATTCAGCTTTCAAATGACATAATAGTGTAGAGATTAAAAATTAATTTACACAGATTGAGCATTTTATCTTGACAAAGCAGAAAATAAATTACTATCATTTTAAAATTTAATTTTTCTAGCTATATTTGCAGCACGTTAAGCGAAAGTAGCTCAGTTGGTAGAGCACAACCTTGCCAAGGTTGGGGTCGCGAGTTCGAATCTCGTCTTTCGCTCAGTTGCCTAGGTGGTGGAACTGGTAGACACGCAGGACTTAAAATCCTGTTCCCGTTAAGGGAGTGCGGGTTCGATTCCCGCCCTAGGTACAAATAAAGCCCTTCTATCTTCCATAGAAGGGCTTTATTGCATTCGGAATTAAAGACCTTAATTTATATTTGCTTAAAAAGAAAGACCGACTCGGATGTAAGGAAGGGTAGCTTCCTGACTGAAACCCAAAGCAGCCTGTATAACAAGAAGATCTCCGGGCATAAAATAAAGCCCTCCTCCATATCCCATATGCCATCTATCCGAGTTTTCGCTGGTCATCCATACTCGTCCGATATCATAGAAGCCTATAGCTCCGACGGTGCCAGGAAGCAAATAGCTCGCAAAGCTCCATAATTTGAAACGCAGATCGAAATTATTGTGAATTGCTGTTTTACCTGTAAAGCGTCGTGAATTGAATCCCCTCAAACTAGTTTCACCGCCGATCTGCGCATGCTGATAATGATAAGGGCTTCCCCACACTGCTTCAAGACCTGTTCTATTTGCAATCGTAATATAATCGTTGGCAAAGGTTCTATAGAAAGAAAAGGAATTCTCCATCGCTGCATACGTTCTCTTAAGACCTCCTACCTGCGCATTATAGCCTAGCCGAGAATAAACGTGAATTCCCGACTTTGGGTTCGCCGTATTATCCCTAGTATCAACATCCACCCCTCCGGCTATTCCGGTGAAGAAGAAGCTCCCATAAATGGGCTCGCCGGGGTTATTAGCTTCAAAATCGGCAAAATACCGACCCCTATTATTCGACTCATTACTATTGTAATATTGAGATGAAGAACCAACGAACAATTTAACACCGGCACGCACGTATTTTTCTAAAAATAGATCTCCGTTCACGAGATCGAATCTATTTCGATAATAAGAAATCCCTCTTTGCGCTATTTTCGTAAAACGTGATTCATTACCATAGCCAAAAAAGTTACTGAGATTATAAGGTCCTAAGGAAGATAACGTAATGGACAGATCATGACCGGCAATTAACTCCTTAAAAAGCCCTTTGTAATCCAAAATAAATGATTCTCTTCCTGTAAGGTAATTTGCAGAAAACTGATGTCTGTAGGCGAAAGGCTCCTTTCGAAAACCTTGGTTCTCGATCAAATAACCGAGGCCAAAGATCAATCCCCGATCAATGCCATAATTCAGATTTACGAGAACGCCCTTACGATCGTACACGAAGCTATCGTATTTATAATCGTGGATTGCTGTATCCGTATTTAGTCGCAAACGAACTCCCTTATTTATCGAGAACATATTGGAAGCCGTGTCTTTCGTATCGTAAACATATAATTTACTCGCGTTAGAAAAGCTTTTGGTGGAAGCAAATACATCATATCCTTCTCCTCCTATCAAACGAAGCTTGATGGGGGTACGGCCTGCCCCATGAACTTTATATTCATCATTTCCGGCTATTCCATATAAACGTATTTCCTGTGTGTAATCAGAGAAGAACTTCCGTTTTAACAATCGACGTCCTTTGGAGCCATCTTTCTTTTTATTATGTACGTCAATGGTTATCGTACCATCTTTATTGTAATCAACATCAATAAATTCCGATTTCCCCGATAGGGGAATATCAACATACCGGGCAAGCGAACGGTAATAGGTTAACCCGGTTGACATTAGCTCATCACGCCGAGAACGAATATTAAATTCTAATTCTTCCCCACTCAACACAACAATTGTATCGGGCATAGATAACATCGCTTGGTGAATCACAGAATCTGTTACCACTTCCTGTACGTATTTTATCTCGCGGATCCAATCATTTTCATTTAAATGGTTTAGGAAAAATCGATCAAAATGCCGTGCATTAAAATTCCAGTGTGCAACATTACGGATATGTGGACTGAAAGGTTGAAGATGAGCTTTTAGCCATTGACGGGATAGCAGAACTGGAAAAACGCCCGACGTTTTATAATATACTTTATCACGGTCTCGGGGAACTGGTGTATAGATTTTCTTTCCATTTTCCTTTTCCGGATCCCAGCGCCAATTATCTTCATGACGATCCCAATCACCAAGAATAAAATCTAAAAGTCTAGCACGTAGGGTAAGCTTTTGGTCTATTTGCGTATCATTATCATCCAGCACTTTTTGGATGACTTTCACCGTATTATCTGTTTTAACGTCTTCAAATGGCATACGTGGCTCGAGCATGTAAGCGCGGTTCCTGAGCAATTCGCGGTACTCGCCCAATTTAAGATCGTCGCCTACATACACCAGTTCAGGTGAAGCGTGCGGTATATCCAGCGCTACGTTAAAAAAAGGTACGGTGAGTGCACCAAAAGGATGTGCAATAGAAATTTGGTCTTGTACAATATCTTTGACAATCGTCTTACGTAAGCTTTCGGGCAGACTACGTTCGGGAAATTTTTGTATAGAACGCAATACCCACTCCCGCCCCTCTACATCGACCATCCGTAGAGATTGAGTCTGCATGCCTCCTCCCAATTTTACACCCTCTAACCCTCCCTTCTCTGTACTTAAATCTACCAAACGCATCTTTACGGGCGTGTTATAAAGTTTGCGATAGCTGTCGCCAAGCCAAAAACGATGTGCTATTCCAACCTCATCGTATTCGGAGGCAATAATCGCCACTACACTATCTCTAACCTGGGCATTTAAGTATACCGTGCAGATCAAACAAAAGGCTATAAGTACTATTCTCTTCATATCAAACGCCAGGTTATATATTCCTCGTAAAACTATTTAAAACATGTTCTCGACGCGCATAACGCGCTTACCTAGATACCTCTTTAAAAGATTCCTTTTGAGGCACTTAGCATAAAGTGTTTTTGCAAATCAGTAAAGCCCTAAAATTAGGATAAATATAAGGCTTGAACAACTATTTATTACTTCAATAGTTATAGCACGTAAGTGCAAATCATTTCAAGCGGTTCATGAAGTGAGCCGTGATCTAAAGCATGATTTTCATTTTTTTTAATTTTATTGTAGCCTTCTGAATGTCTCCTTCGTTTTTGATAACAGAAATGAAAATAAAATTCAAGATATATGAAACTATTAAATTTTAAACTCTTATTTACAATTGTACTTGGTACAATAATCATGAGTAGCTGTTTGAAGGACAAGGATTATGAACCCGTGCCACACGCAGTATTCACCATGGTAAATGGATACACCGAAGACACTAAATTGGCTTACTACGCCGATAACAACCGTATACCTCTACCATTTGGCTTTTTGCAATACCAAGAAATGGAAAGGTATAGAAATTTGTTTGTTGGTAATCGACGCATACGCATTGTAGATGAAAGCCAAAAAACAATTATCGATACAAATTACACCTTTAAGGACAGTACATCCTATACCTCTTTTGTATTCGGAAATGATGAAGCAACAGAACACATCATTACAGAAGATCAGTCGGTCGAAGATTTGGGAGACGAGACAGCTGTACGTTTTTTACACCTGTCGACTATTGCAGATGAAGTTTCTGTTTATATAGGGTCAGACAGTGAGCCGGTGTTCGCAGGGAGAACAACAGAAAGTGCTTCATCGCCTGAGGAAAACCATTTATTCGTTGCTAACACGAGTGGAAAACAAAATATTGTCGTAAAAAATACAGATGGAACGACAATAATCGAGCGGGAGTACGATTTCAAACCGGGAAGATATCTATCTATTATTTTGGTAGGCGAACGAGATAACACCGAAACACCACTGTATCTCGGTATCGCAGAACAATATTAATACTCCGTTCAGTACAGAGAATACCACTGTACTGTAATCGTTGATTAAAAGATTCCAGTACCCAATGAAAAAACGTATCAAAGCCTTATAGCCAATCCGCTATAAGGCTTTTGATTTGTTGCTTATCGAATATCTAACATCTATGCGCTAATATCGAGAAATTATGTACTTTCGTAACTTAAATTTAACAATAAGTGAATGGAGCTAACTAAACTTGAAATCAAGGGATTTAAAAGCTTTGGCGATAAGATTACGATAAATTTCAACGAGGGGATTACTGCAATTGTGGGACCAAATGGATGCGGCAAATCAAATGTGGTAGATGCTATACGTTGGGTACTCGGTGAACAAAGCACCAAAATGCTACGTTCAGAGAAAATGGAAAACATTATTTTTAACGGAACTAAAAACCGTAAGCCAGCTAACCTAGCTGAGGTATCGCTGACATTCAATAACAATAAAAACGTTCTTCCTACAGAATTCACGACGGTGACCATCACCCGTAAACTATACCGTAATGGTGATAGTGAATATCGCCTCAACGATGTAAAATGCCGCTTAAAAGACATTACAGATTTATTTTTAGATACGGGGATTGGCGCAGATACTTATTCAATAATAGAGTTAAAAATGATCGATGAGATCATTGCCAATAAGGACAATTCACGTCGTAACCTTTTTGAAGAGGCCTCTGGTATTTCTAAATATAAAGTACGTAAAAAACAAACCCTAAATAAGTTAAAAGATACAGAAGCTGACTTATCGCGTGTGGATGATTTGCTCTATGAAATAACAAAAAATCTTAAATCTTTGGAAAACCAAGCAAAAAAGGCTGATAAGTACTTTAGGTTAAAAGAAGAGTATAAAGAAGCTAGCATCGGGCTTGCCTATTATCGCTTAGACAGTTTTAGTTCGGATCTACAATCCTTATCCGAGAAGGAAAACAATCTTCAGCAGTCGCTTCAGCATACTTTGGAAAAAATAGACACCAAAGAGATTACTTTAAGAAAAGATAGAGAAGATATTCTTGCTAAAGAGAAAGCATTGTCGGCCCAACAAAAGGCAACGAATGAATACATCAATAAAATCCGATCTTATGAGTCTGAGAAGAAGGTTAAAAACGAACGGTTGCACCACTTGCAAGAAAAAGAAGCACGTATCAGCACAGAACTTAACCTCGACAAACAACAATTAAGTCATGTAGATTATACGTTAAAAAGACTCCATGAAGAGCTCTACGAAGAACAGGCCAAATTAGATGTCTATCAAGGCGATATAACCCAAAATAAAACAGAGGTCGAAGAATTAAGAGGTCAGCAACATACTTCAAAAGTACAGCTTGACAAATTCGTTCAGGAAAACTTAGAAATTCAGAATAAAATTTACAGGTTAGAAAAAGAGATCGCGGTTTTAAATATTCAGAAAGAAGCTCTCGAACAGGAATCTTTACGCAACATCACGGATACCTCATCCAAAGAAGCTGAATTAAATCAGTTCAACAAGGCTGTTGACGAAATTCAACGAAAGGTTGAAACACAACAAGATCAATTTGAGTCCGTCGTACAAGCCGAAAATGAGTTAAACATTAAAATTCGACAAGCGGAGCAACAACTCGACCTGGTTAAATTAGAACTAAATAAGGAATCCCGCTTAGTCGATGCAAAACAAAATGAGTATAACCTTACGAAGTCGCTAGTAGATAATCTCGAAGGTTTTCCCGAATCCATTAAATTCTTACGTAAAAATGCAGGCTGGCAAAAGCCATACCCTTTATTTTCGGATGTTTTATTTTGTAAAGAAGAATATCGCGTCGCCATTGAAAACTACCTGGAGTCGGTAATGAACCATTATGTGGTCGACACGCAGAGCGATGCCGTACAAGCGATTAATTTGTTAAGTGACTCTTCACGCGGCCGGGCTAATTTTTTTGTGCTGGAAGCTGTGATAACTGACCAGGAGATCCAGCCTATTCTTCACCAAGAAAATCTTATTCCTGCAATGCAGGTAATTAAAGTGGATGAGAAGTACAAGCCCCTCTGTTTGGCGTTGCTAAAGGATGTCTATCTATTGGAGTCTGACGATGCCAGATCCATCGAACTCGAGTTGCCGGATAAAAATATCATTGTTTTACACCACGAAGGTAAATTCAGCAAGAATAGATTGGGTATCAGCGGAGGTTCTGTTGGTTTATTTGAAGGTAAACGTATTGGAAGGGCTAAAAATTTAGAAAATCTAGCCAAAGAAATCAAAACCATAAACCTACGGATCGCAGAACTGCAAAAAATTGAAGCAGAACAAACTGAGTTATTGGTCTCATGGCGTTTGGAATCGCAAAAAGATCTAATAGATGAATTACGCGTACAATTAAATAGGTTGCAAAATGAGTGGACATCGGTAAAAACAAAACAAGAACAGTATCAAGCCTTTATATCCAATAGCCAAACTCGTAAACAGGATATTGAACATAAAATGCGGGGCATAGCGGAGGAGCTCGCAAAATCAGAACCTGAACTGAAAACCCTCCAAGCCGAAAGTGATGAAAGACGTAAGAAACTAAATGATCTCCAAGCCGCATTTAATGAACTAAACGAGCTATTGACTGAAAAATCTAATGCATATAATCAAGAAAACATACGTCTTCATCAACAGCAAAATAAGGTATCGGGCGTCCAAAAAGATCTAGAGTATCGCGAAAGCCAAAAAGAGGCACTGGAAACCCGAGTGATCAAAAACACTGCAGAACTAGAGCAAGTGAAGATCGGTATGCAGGATGCATTGAAATTCACCGACACCAATGACGATGATCTTCGGGATTTATATGAGCAGAAAGAACTGTTGGAAAAGGCACTCCATGAAATGGAAGAGGAGTTCTATTCCTCCCGCAAAGTAATTAATGATCTGGAGGAAGAAGTAGCCCAACTCCGTAAATCTAAAGATCAATACGACTTCTTGATCACTGAATTCAAAGACAAAAAGACGAATTTACAGATTGATCTAAATTCGTTAAAAGAGCGGTTATCTGTAGAATTCAGTATCGATATTAAAACCCTTATGGAGGGCGAAATGCCAGAGATAACCGCATCGCAAACGGAATTAACTGAATCATGCTCCTATTTGAAAAAACAGCTTAATGAGTATGGCTCTATTAACCCAATGGCAAAAGAAGCTTATGATGAAATTACCGAGCGTTTTAATTTCATCAACAAGGAGAAAAATGACCTTTTGGAAGCTAAAACAACGCTGATGGCAACCATACAGGAAATAGATAGCAATGCTAACGATAAGTTTATGCATGCTTTTACAGCAGTCCGCGAAAATTTCATTCATGTATTCCGGTCATTATTTAACGAAGAAGACAGTTGTGATCTCGTTTTGAGCGACCCTAAAAACCCGCTAGAGTCGGATATTGATATTATCGCAAGACCCAAAGGAAAACGTCCTCTATCTATTAATCAACTATCGGGTGGAGAGAAGACTCTGACTTCTACCGCATTATTGTTCTCACTATACTTATTGAAGCCTGCACCATTCTGTATCTTCGATGAAGTAGACGCTCCGTTAGACGATACCAATATTGACAAATTCAACAATATCATTCGCGAATTTTCCAATCAATCTCAGTTTATTGTTGTATCCCACAATAAACGCACGATAGCGAGTACAGATATCATATATGGCGTCACAATGGTAGAGCAAGGTATTTCCCGAGTAGTACCTGTGGATTTACGCGACGTAGCTTAATATTAAAGCACAAAAGGCTATATCTGTCCTGCCTTTTGTGCCTTATAGAAGTCCTTCATCCCGAAAACTGTAATACCCACTATCCGTAAAGATCACATGATCATTTACCCGGATATCCATAATCTTGGATGCCTCGTTTATTTTGGTGGTAAGTTGTTTATCCGCTTGGCTTGGCGCTAATGTTCCAGATGGATGATTGTGAATAAGAATAAGGGAATTTGCTTTGTATTGTAGTGCATACCGTAACACTATGCGTATATCTACCGGTGTAAAATCATTCCCCCCCCGACCAATCAGCTGCTTTTCTAACACCTTGCACGCGGTATTAAGATAGAGTACCCAAAACTCTTCGTGAGGTAGATCTTGCACTTGATATTTAAAATAATCGTATACCCGCCTACTGCTATTCAATGTAGGTTTTTCCTCCTGCGATTCTTCCCGTCTTCTTCGACCTAACTCTAACGCCGCAACAATCGAGATAGCCTTTGCCTCACCAATCCCCTTATAATGACAAAAATCGGCAACTTCCATGTGAGATAAATGATTAAGGTTATTTTTAGCATCATTGAGAATACGTCGGCACAACTCTACTGCAGTCTCTTGACGTGATCCCGAGCCAATAAGAATAGCTAATAGTTCGGCATTTGTCAATGCTCTCCTTCCCTGTTCTATTAATTTTTCTCGTGGACGATCCGATTGATCCCATTCCCGGATTACAAGTTTATTCATAAAATACAGTTTATAAAGTAAATAACTGGCTTCCTTAAAATTAGGAATATAATCTGGGATTAACAAACTTTAACGGGTAAAGAACGCATATCTAATCCATATTTTTAAAGGAAAAGCGTATCTTTGTAGCTTAAATCAAAAATTTATTTAGAAATGAGTAAAGCAATTATCAAGACCGAAAAAGGCGACATGACTGTGCAGTTTTACACAGAAGACGCTCCAAATACAGTAGCAAACTTTATTAAATTAGCTAAATCAGGTTATTATGATGGGTTGACTTTTCATCGTGTCATTCCTGACTTCGTTATCCAAGGTGGCTGTCCAAATTCTCGCGAAGGTGCCGCTGGTACGCCTGGGACTGGGGATCCGGGCTACAAAATTGATTGTGAATTGACAGGGGAAAACCAATACCACGACCGGGGAGTATTATCGATGGCTCACGCCGGCCGTAATACAGGTGGTTCTCAATTTTTTGTCTGCCATAGTCGTAATAATACTGCGCATTTAGATCGTAACCATACCTGCTTTGGTAAGGTAGTGGAAAACGTCGATGTAGTAGATGATATTCGTCAAGGAGATCGTATTTTATCCATTGAAGTAATCGAAGCCTAGCCAACTAAGAAAAGACTATGAATTTAAGAGCATTAGTATCCGTAACAGGAAAACCAGGTTTATATAAATTAATGGGCCAAAATAAAGGAGGCTTTATCTTGGAATCTCTTGACAAAGCTAAAATCAAATCTGTTGTGAATTTAAACACAACAAAAATGGCGACGTTAGAAGACATCACAATCTACGGAGAAGAAGAAGAAATCCGTCTTTTGGATATATTTGAAAAAATAAAAGCAAATGATGGAAACACGCCCGATGCTAAAGCTGACGGAAATGCCCTCCGTGAATATTTCCGTGAAGTAGCGCCAGGACATGACGAATCGAGAGTATATACTTCAGATATTAAGAAAATTATCAATTGGTATAATATCATCAAAGAATTTCCACTATTTGAAGAAGAAGCACCTGCTCCTTTACAGTAGTTTTACACAAAAAAATTAATTAAGGGGTAGCGCTTGTCTACCCCTTAATTATTATACTAATTTACAAATTCATTCTTAAATACGGGAGGATTCCAACTTGTTCTCTTTTTACTGAATTCTTGATTACGTCGCTCCTCTGCGGAAAACGAGAACATCCATTCGTAGATTTTATCTTGGTGAAATAATCGTTCTACGCTCCCATGTGTACCACCAGGAATAATAGTTAATGTCGCGTCCGACTTTTGATCAACTTTTTTTATCGCGTTATAGATTTTTTTTGACTCCGATGCCGGAACCACCCGATCAGCACTTCCATGTTGAATCCATAAAGGTACTCTCGCGAGACTTTGTGCATAGCTTACTTTACCCCCACCACATATGGCCACTGCTGCCGCGATACGATCTGGGTACTTACCGGCGACTTCCATTGTTCCGTAGCCACCCATACTCATACCGCAGAGATATACTCGAGATGGATCCGCATTATATTTCTCCAATACATAATCAATTATCTCTATTACATTATCTGGATTCCACCCCCTGCTAGTTTGTGGAGCCACTATAATTCCTGGAATTTCTTTTCCCTTATTTATTGCATACAACACTCCGTATCGCTTAACCTTATTCAGATCGGTACCAGATAAACTTCGACCGTGGAGAAAAACCAAAATAGGCTGTTTATCTCCATCTTGTTGATAATCTGCTGGCAATCGCAACCAAAATTTATATGTGGTGCCTTTTGTGATGGCCTGCAACTGTGCATTTGCTTTAATGCAGCATACAATCAACAACAAGAATATGAACTGAAATTTTATCATATACAAAAATAAATTACTAACGTAAATAGTTTGATCCGTTGGGAATAAAAAACGAAAATAACAAAATTTTCATAAACGGTTTATACATGTTATCACCGATTTTATTTAAGTTTAGTTTATGAATCCAACAATTAAAATAGAATATTGTCCAAAATGTGGCTGGATGCTTAGAGCCGCATATATGGCACAAGAACTGTTGACCACTTTTACAGACGACGTGTATGGAATAATGCTTATTCCAAGTGAAATCAGCGGTAGGTATCAGATTTCGATTAATAACAATGTAATTTTCGATCGTAAAAGAGAAGGTAGATTTCCAGAAATAAAGGAGCTAAAACAATTAGTGAGAGACAATGTAAATCCGCAGAAGGATTTAGGACATTCCGAAAAGAAAGTTTGACCACTTTCGATCAGCACGCGTATAGTCCCCCCTATCAATATATTTGGTTTGTGAATACAGAGCATTTTATCTAAGTTTAACTCTCCAAAATTCCATGGAACAAAAAGCATGAAGATATTACACACAGCAGACTGGCATTTAGGCAAACGTTTAGATTTTTTTTTTCGTATCGAAGAACAAAAAGAAGTTATCCAGGAAATTTGCGAGATAGCCGAAGCCGAAGATGTAGATATGGTAATTGTTGCGGGCGACTTATTTGATGCCTTCAATCCGCCAGTAGAGGCCACGGAATTGCTGTATCAATCTCTAAAAAGGCTGACGAATAATGGCAAACGTCCTGTAATCGCAATCGCTGGCAACCATGATTCTCCCGATCGGATTGATTCACCAGACCCTTTGGCCCGGGCCTGCGGCATTATTTTCGTTGGCTATCCACATGCAGTCATCAAACCTTTTCAACTGCCAGACAGTTTTGAAGTGACCAAATCGGATGCTGGGTTTATCGAACTTGTAATACCTCACCTACCCTATCCTGTCCGTGTTATTAGTACAGCTTATGCTAATGAGTTACGTCTTAAACAGTATCTAGGTTTAAGTGAAAAAGCCGAAAGCCTTAATGAGCTACTATACAAAAGCTGGAAAAATTTAGCCGACAAATACTGTGACTCATCGGGCGTAAATATACTGACAGCACATTTATATATGTTAAAACGTGGTGGAGAAATCTTAGAAGAACCTGACGGAGAAAAACCGATAAAAATAGGAAATGCAGATGTCATATACTCAGATCTGATCCCTCATCAAATTCAATATACTGCACTTGGTCATCTACATCGCTATCAAAACATCGGTGGTCATCATGCACCGGTAGTATACCCTAGTTCTCCTTTACCCTATTCTTTCTCTGAGGCTGGTCAGAAAAAAAAAGTCATTATTGTACATGTTGAACCAAATGGCGCAGCAGCAAAATATGAGACCAGAACGTTGACTAAAGGGCGAAAGCTGTACCGAAAACGATTTGAGCAAATTGATGAAGGCGTAGAATGGTTATATGCCAACCCGTATTCCTTGGTTGAGCTAACCTTGATAAGTGATACCTTTATTTCTTCCACTGATCTAAAGCGAATACATGAATCTCACGACGGTATTATTCACATTATTCCTGTCGTTAAACAACAACAGCTAGCAAATAATCCAAGAGCAGCTATTAATTTGGAACAGGATATGGACGATCTGTTTAAAGATTACTTTAAAAGTAAATATGGACAGGATCCAAACTCTGAGATCTTGAACTTATTTAAGGAGGTTGTAACGCATACCAAAGAAACAGAAGAATAACTTATGCTACCACTATACTTAAGCATCGAAGGACTGTATTCCTATCAGGAAAAACAGGAAATTGATTTTACCCTACTTACAGAGGCCGGATTATTTGGTATTTTCGGTGCGGTCGGTTCAGGAAAATCTTCTATTTTAGAAGCGATTAGCTTTTCTTTGTATGGCGATACCGAACGGTTAAATAAAGCGGACAAGCGAGCTTACAATATGCTCAATTTAAAGTCTAATGGAGCAACCATTGTTTTTGACTTCCTCAATTTCCAACAGCGGAAATTCCGCTTTGTAGCACATTGGAAACGCCGAAAACGCTTTGAGGATATTACTCCCATCGAAAGGCTTGCATACGAATGGAAAGAAGGTCAATGGATCCCTATGGAATCCGCTGATGGCGCATTGGTAACCAACCTCTCTTATCCCAACTTTCGAAGGACAATCATCATCCCCCAAGGGAAATTCAAAGAGTTTTTAGAACTCGGAGGAAAAGATCGTTCAGAAATGATGAAAGAAATCTTCTATCTCAATAAATATGACCTTGGCCCTAAGGTTTCCTTTTTGCAGGCAGAAAACAATAAAAAACTGGAGAACCTACGTGGTGCGTTAACAGGTTTTGAAGAGGTAACTTCTGCGATCCTTGAATCTAAAAAAATAACATTAAACGAGGCAAGATCTTCCCTTCTAGATGTAAAGGAAGAACATAAAAGCATTGAAGAAAGGTACCAAAAGTTAGTTAATATTCAGCAGGACAAAAAAGATCTGGCGAATAAGGAACTGGCGTTAGCTGCTCTTGAACAGCAATCGGATTCGATCAAGAAAATGGAAGAAGAAATTTCGCAATTCGAGAAAACTGTTTCAAATTTTAAAGAGGCATTAAACGTTCTACATCAACTCACGACAGGTAAAGAGGCTTTAGTTATAAAAATACAGAACCTGAAAGAGCAAAAGCTTCGTTTACAACACGAATTAGCAGCTAACGAGGAAAAGTTTGCTCATGTGTCTTCCGATTTTGATCGAATTGATGTGTTCAAAAAGCAAATCGAAGATTACAAGCTTTTAATTACAAATTCGAAACTGGAAAACAAAAAAGCAGAGGTACAAAATAGACTAGAAAAAGGTCAGCCTATTGTAAGAGAAACAAAAGAAAAAGAAACACTCTTAATTCGAGACCTTGAAGAGGAAGAAAACAAACTGGAAATACTGAAAAATGCACGAATGGATACAAGTATCCTTCTTGCTATTGAAAATTGGTACCAGTTTAAGGATAATATCGAAAAATCAACAAAGGATTTACGGTCAAAATTTGAACTAAATCAGTCTCAAATTCACGAATTGGAAAATCAATTTCAAGATGTTCAATTGAATGTGGAAAGCTGGGAGAAACAACTTCAGTTAGCTATTCAGGAATGTCAAAAAAAACTATCTGATTTAGCCAAAGAAGAATCTGACTGGCGCCTAAAACAAGAACTTAGTCAATATGTTCAGAATCTGCATGACGGTGAAAGTTGCCCTTTGTGCGGATCACTCGACCACCCCGCACCCATGCATGCAGAGGATGTAACCATACACTTAAATGAGGTATTAAATTTAAAAACAGAACTTCAACGAGAAGAGTTGGCAAATAATCGAAAAATTCAGCAGTTCACAAAAACAGCAACGCTACTCGCAGATAAAATCAAACTGCGTGCTGAACTCAAAAATGAATTAACAATTTATGCAGAGAAATTGGAATCTCATGATAAGGAATTTAAATGGCTAGAATTTGATAGCACGGATAGAAGCCTCTTTAATACAAAAAAGAAAACGCTTCAGGGACTGGAAAACGACATCAAACAAAAAGAGATACGCATTAAAGAACTCCGAGAAGCAACAATAACTACACGCGAAAAGGTATTGAGATATGAGAAGTCGCTAGCAGCACTAGACAATGAAATAAAGATGCTTGAATCTAATATCCAGCAGAATACAAGTCAATTACGTATTCTAAATATTAACGAACCCCCTCAAATTCCAACAGAACAATACCCAACTATTGTAGCTGAAATCCAACAGAAGATAGTGCATACAGAGGAGGAATATCAGGTGCTTAACAAATCGATAAATGAACTACACAGTAAAATTGCTTCAATATCGGGACAATATGTCGAAAGCTATGAGCACTATACAATGGTGAGTACCCAACTCGGCGAGATACAATCTAAAATAAACACACTGCTCGCCTCATTTGGCTACAATGATATCACCGAGGTTCAGTTCGTCATCAATAAAAATCTACCCGTAGATCAATATAAGATGAAGATCCAGAATCATTACATTCAAATATCTGCATTGCGAAACCGAATTATGGAGTTAAAAAACGTAGCGGATAAGAGCGAGTTTACTGATCAATTATTCGAAGAGACGGAAACTCTATTTCGATTAAAAAAAGAAGAACTAGAGCTTCAACTTACGCTTACAGGTGCTTTGGAAAAAGAATTCCAACATCTATTAACGGAATTTGAAAAGAAAACAACATTGCTCGCTGAATTCGAAAAAGTGAACATACGAAAGGAAAATTTAGAAACATTAGCTAAGATGTTCAAAGGAAATGGTTTCGTCAACTATGTATCCAGCATTCATTTGGAACGATTGTGTGAAATAGCTAATCAACGCTTCCACCGACTCACGAAAAATCAATTGAGCCTAAGTATTAATGAAAGCAATGAGTTCGAAGTCATCGATTTCCTAAATAACGGCTATCGCCGCTCGGTCAAAACGCTCTCGGGAGGTCAAGGATTTCAGGCTTCGCTATGTCTAGCCTTAGCTTTAGCCGAGAATATTCAGTCGATGAATAAAGCAGATAAGAACTTTTTCTTTATTGACGAAGGCTTCGGGACACAGGATAACGAAAGCATCAATACGGTATTTGATACGTTACAATACCTACACCAGGAAAATCGTGTTGTCGGTATCATATCACATGTAGAGGAACTGAAGGAACGGATGCCGAGGGCAATTACAGTTATAAAAGACATCGAAAAGGGAAGCGTGATAAACAACACCTATTAAAATAGAAAAAGAGTGCAGATTAGATTGCACTCTTTTTCTTAGGCCTTCGATAATTTATTTACTTTCTTCTGGTAAGAGAATAAACTTAAATAATCGATCGTCCTTTAGATATTTATTCGCCACTTCCTTAACAGAATCGATCGTCAATTTATCCAATTCTTCTAGGTAGCGTAGGATGTAAGTTGGATCTTCATTATTTTGGTAGGCACCTGCAATCTGTCCCATCCAAAAACTGTTTTCCCGAAATTGTACTTCCAACTGGCGTTTTTGTTCGATAATAAATTTTTCTAAATCTACTTGGGTTGGACCATCCTTTTTCACTTTGTTGATTTCGTCCAACGCCGAATTGATTAAGGATTGATACTTATCTACACCCGTTCCAAAAGCAACGGTAAAACTATAACGTCCAATAGGATACTTGCTCGAAGAACCACGCGCCCCAGTACCATAAACCCCACTTTCGTCTTCTCGTAACCGTTCTAACAATTTAATCGACAGCACACTTTCCAATGCATCAAAATTCAGATTTTCTTTTTCCGAATAGTCGTAATCGCCAAAGTATTTTAGCTGTACTGTGGCTTTGGCTTCTTTGCCTTTATGGACAATTTTTTCAAAACCTTTATTAGGTTCTACTATCTCTAGATTCCGAGCTTCCTCTTTTCGGGATATAGAAGGCAGCGCTGCTAAGTATTGTTCTAAATAGGGTTTAATCTCTTCCTCGCTAAATGATCCAACAATGGTAAAGGTGAAATCTGATGCATCCGCAAAGCGTTCTCTATAAATTTCTAAAGCACGTTGTTGGTCAATCGATTTTATTTTTTCGGGAGTAGGAACTATCCGGCGAACATTATCACCATACAAACTTTTCAGCATTACATCTGAATACACAAAATCCGGGTTGTCTTCTCGATTCTCCATAGACGATAATGTACGGGAGATGCCGCTTTGAAAAATATCATCGTCCAGTCTTGGTTCAGTAAAATATCCGTAGATCATCTCAAAAGCAGTTTTCAATCCTTCTTTATCTGACGATCCACTTATGCCTTCGCTTCGTTCTGAAATATAAGGAGAAACATTCACATTTTTACCGGTTAGATACTTTCTAAGCTCGATGGCATTTAGCTGCCCTAATCCACTACCATTTACAAAACTAGCCGCATTAGAAGCTGTCATATATTCAGCATCGGAATATAAAGAGGTTCCGCCTGGACTGAAACTAGAAATCAAGATTTGATCATTTTTAAATGTCGTCGGTTTCAAGATTACTTTCACTCCATTACTCAATACAAGTTCTTTCGCATCGATACCTTCAATATTTTTAGTAGCCGCGACAGCACCTTTAACAGGCTCTTTCGCTAAAAGGGGTAATTTAGAAACCTTGTCCTCATATGCATGGATTTCCTCTTTTTTAACCTCAGAAATCCATGCATTAACGGCATCCTCATCCGGCACCAATGCCTTATCTTTTTCGGGAGCCATGATGATTACATCTCTATTCACATCTGCATAGAATTTCTTACCCACACTTTCCACCTCTTTTAACGTCAAGGTTGGTAAGAGACGCTTCGTCAATTGATAACGGTCTTCATTACTTAGTGCAGGAGCATCATCAATGAAATTTCTCAAATAACTCTCTACATAAGCATCGGATTTCTTCTTATCACGCTCTATATAAGAGGTTTCATTCCCCTTAGCAAGAGACGATATGGCACGTTGAAATTCCGTCTCCGTAAAGCCATATTTTTCAAAACGTTCCATTTCGCGGATTAAGGTCTTTAGTCCCAGATCAAACTTACCTGGATTTGCCACAAATAGCAAAGACATATTATCCAAACCACCGAAAAGTGAGCCAATACCAACCTGCCCCTGTAAGAAAGGCGGATTAGCTTGTTGACTCAATTCACGAAGTCGCGAGTTGATTAGTTGATTAAACACGTTCTTTAACAACGCACTTCTATAATCACCTACCGTTTTTATCTTCTCTTCAGGGTGCTTGATAATAATCTGTCCAACAGTATATTGCATCTCTGGATCGGTCACCGCGATAAACTGATTTTTATTCAATAAGTCAACCTTATATTCCTTGCGTTCTTCTGGTTTTGCTGGTAAGGTCATGTCCGAAAAAAGGCGGATAACTTCCTGCTCCATTTGTACGACATCGATATCCCCTACTATAATAAGGGATTGTAAGTCGGGTCTATACCACTTCTTATGGAAATTACGGATTACTTCAGGTTTAAAGGTGGTGACTATTTCTTCTGTACCAATGGGTAAACGCTTGGAATACAAGGAACCATTTAACAGGACGGGAAGATATTTATCTTGCATACGTTGATTGGCACCTCGACTACCACGCATTTCCTCCATGATAATTCCACGTTCTTTATCAATCTCGTCTGCATCTAAAAGTGCATCTTGCGCCCAATCACGCATTACCAGGAGTCCATTCTTCAATAATTCTGGATCATCTGAAGGAATTGGAAGCTTATATACTGTTTCATCAAAGCCAGTGTGTGCATTTAAATCACTTCCAAAACGCACACCAGCTTTTTGTAAATAATCAACAAGTTCATTTTTTGGAAAATGCTTTAAACCGTTGAAATTCATGTGCTCCAAAAAATGAGCTAATCCTTGCTCTTCGTCTGTTTCCAAGATTGATCCGACCTTCATACCGAGGTACATTGTTACTCTTTTCTCCGGTTCCACATTTCTACGGATATAGTATTTGAAACCGTTCTTCAACTTGCCTACCAGTACTTCATCGTCAAACGGCAGTACCTCATCGAGAGAGATAATACTATCTTGAGATAATACCGTTCTCGCGGCCGGACTCATTTGGGAAATATAGCCTATATTGGCATCAACAGAAACAAAAGTAGCAGGTAACAAGAACGCAACTGCTAATGGTTTTAATAATCTCATACAATGTAAAGTTAATGCCGCCAATTTAGGATTAATTATTTACAAAGATTAGAACCAGATAATAAATTTACATTTTTTAACTTCGTAGCATATGGACTGGCAGACAACTAAAAAGGATTTTAAACGCTATTTGGAATTTGAACGTAACCTGAGCGGTAATTCTGTTCACGCCTATTTAAATGATGTACGTAAATTAGAAGTGTATTGTGAAGATAAAAACCTAGAGATCGAAAAGTTAACAGCACAGCATATCCAACAGTTTCTATTATGGATTAATGAATTTGCTGTATCCCCTTTTACCCAAGCCCGCCTTCTATCGGGATTAAAAACTTTTTTCAACTTCTTGCAAATAGAATATGAGCTCCCGACGAACCCGTGCGAACTGATTGAAACACCCCGATTATCCCGGAAGATGCCTTCAGTACTCAATATTGATGAAATCGATTCATTAATCAATGCGATAGATCTTTCCAAATCTGAAGGCATGCGTAATAAAGCTATAATAGAAGTCTTGTACGGTTGTGGGTTGCGTGTATCGGAACTAATCAATTTAAAAATTTCAAATCTTTTTCTTGATGTCGAGTTTATTAAAGTCGAAGGCAAAGGCAACAAAGAAAGACTGATTCCTATTGGGCAACAGGCTATCAAATATTTAAAAATCTATATGGCTGAAGTACGGGCACATCAATTTATAAAATCAGGAAAGGAAGATTTTGTGTTTTTGAATCGTCGCGGTTCTCCGTTGTCCAGAGTTATGGTATTTATTATCATTAAAGATCTGGCCCAAAAAATTGGCTTAAAAAAAGAAATAAGTCCTCATACATTCAGACATAGCTTTGCTTCTCATCTGGTAGAAGGCGGCGCGGATCTCAGGGCAGTACAGGATATGCTAGGGCACGAAAGCATCACTACCACCGAAATCTACACACATATTGATAAAGATTACTTACAATCTGTTATCACCCAATTTCATCCGAGATCTTAAAACATATTTTAACTTGCACCATTGTTGCATTTAATGTATCTTTGCCCTATTGAAAGCACTAAAAACATATTCAGCTTTAGTATTGATTTGGGCATTCTTATGCGCAAACCTATTTCAACACAACCATACCCATCACGAAGAGCACCACAGCTGCGACAGCAAGTCGCATCACGAGCACAGCCCAGACAATTGCGCCATCTGTTATCAGATTCACTTTTCGCAAGCCACAGCACCTCTTTGTAATTTTATTTATTTATCACCCATAGAGATTTGCTACAAACGTGTTTTTCAAGCGGTGAATTATGATTTACGATTAGTCGGATACGCTCTTCCTAATAGCAATAAAGGCCCTCCTTTTACAACTTCTTAATTACCAAATAGTCGTAAAATCGTGAAATAAGAAGAATTCTGTAATGAATAAAGTAGCATTAGCTTGCCTCTTTGTATTTGTTTCCGTACTACTTCATGCGCAGCAAAAGAATTGTAATATTCAATTGAGCGGGCAAATTGTAGACAAAACGGGCAACAAAGCAATAGATGGAGCCATCATATCCATATCTAAAAACCAAGGTATATCCAAAGATAAAGGAATCTTTAGTTTAAAAAACCTGTGCCTTGGATATAATAAGATACGGATAGAACATATCAGCTATCAGCCGCTAGAAATGGAAATATATCTGGAGCGTGATACCAGCATTACCTTTACACTGGAAATCGAACACATCCATATGGAGGACATCAAGATCGTTGGCTATAAATCTACCACTTTGACAAGTAGCACACACAGTTTGACTGCGCAGCAACTTGCTGAATCAAAAGGCAAAGTACTTGCAGACGCGCTTGCTGAAATTGCGGGAGTCACCACCTTAGCTACCGGAAGTAATATCGTCAAACCTGTAATCAATGGCTTACATAGCAACCGTATCCTCCTTCTAAATAATGGTGTACGGCAAGAGGGGCAGCAATGGGGCGTAGAACACGCACCGGAAATTGATCCGTTTATGTCAGATAAGATTGAGGTAATAAAGGGTGCCCAGGGGGTTCGATACGGTGCTGATGCATTGGCTGGCGTGGTATTAACTAGCCCGGCTCCTATTGACTATGAAAAAGTAATCGGAGGCCGTATAAACTTGATAGGCAATAGCAATGGCAAAGGACTATCAGGGCATGCTAGATTGGAGGGACATGCTAATAAGTTAGGATGGAGAATCTCGGCGTCTAGCAAGATACGCGGTAATACCAAAACAGCAGGCTATTACCTCGGCAATACAGGTGCGAAAGAACTAAACTATGACGGATATATAGAGTACATCTTATCTCGGGGGAAGTTCTCCGCATACGCAAGTCATTTCGGAACTGATTTGGGAATCTTTTCAGGTGCACATATCGGTACCATTGAGGATATATATGCTCGGATAGAAAACGGTAAACCTTTTGAAAGTTATGATTTCTCTTATCACATTAATTCTCCCAGGCAGCAAGTAACGCATGATCTCGCCAAACTAAACTGGTCTCATCAGGTGAACAATGGAGGTGAATTGGACTTGCAATATAGCTTCCAACGCAATCATCGGCAAGAATTCGATTTACGCCGAATAGAAAGTGATGATACGCCTATGGCAGATATGGTATTGACAACCCAATCTTTTGATGCCGCTTACACGCACCATGAGTCAACCGTTGGAATAAATGCAAACCTACAGGTGCACAACAACACAGCGGGTACTGGCACTACACCGATTATTCCTAATTTTGACAATTACACGTTGGGCATTTTTGGTATACAACAGTTTCATTTAGCAAACTATCATTTCGAAATAGGTTTGCGCTACGACTACAGGTATTTTGATGTGGCAGGCTACCGTTATGATTATAAAAACCCGAATGCGAATGGTTCGTTAAATCAATACTTACTGGAAGATACGAAGTATTTTCACAACCTCTCTGGAACGGTGGGACTATTGTATCATTTCCTGCCAAACTTAAATTGGAAAAGTAATATTGGCCTAGCGTGGCGAGCCCCATCAGCCAATGAACTTTATAGCGATGGGGTACATCATGGAAGCGGCACCTACGAAGTAGGAAATGTAAACCTGCAAAGTGAAAAAGGATTGAAATGGGTAAACTCATTATTATATAAGGACAAAGCGGAGAAAATTGACATCAGTTTAGATGTATTCGGGCAATACATCACAGACTACATCTACGCCAACCCCAATCCAGACTCTGTAAGGCAAACCATTAGGGGTACATTTCCTTTATATGCGTACAGGCAAGATGATGTCTTTTTCTATGGGGCCGACCTTAAACTGGAATATCATATCACCAAAGCAATCGACTATGGTCTCTCCGCATCAATTGTGAAAGCGATCAATACTGACACGAAGGAGTACTTGCCTTACATTCCTTCAGATAGGTTAGCACATTATCTTCAACATCAGTTCAAAGATGCGCAAGCACTGAGATCTTCTTATATTAAATTAAACCATCGGTTTGTGGCGCGACAGTCTCGATATGAAGTAAATTCGGACTACACACCTCCCCCTGCGGCTTATCATTTGCTGGATTTTACGGCAGGAACTCAACTTCATTTGAAGTCGAATACTATCGGTATTATTTTTAGTATCGATAATTTAACAAACAAACTATACAAAGACTATATGGATAGATTTCGCTATTATGCTCATCAGCTCGGTAGAAATTATTCCATTAAACTAGCTTACAATTTTTAAAAATATAAAAACACACAATCATGAAAAAAATATATTTAGTCTTACTTGCTATTCCATTGTTATTTCAAGCTTGCACAAAAGACGATCCAACTCCCGAAATAGATCAAGAAGAAGTTAGAGGCCTTACAATTACATTTACCGAAGTAGAAGGGGAAATTCATGGCGATCATTACGATTACCATGATATTGATAATCCAGAAACAGAAAGCATAGAATTTACAGGAACGGACCTGATTCCCCCCGTCGGTGCTCACGTTCATCTTGAAGTCGGAAAGTCTTATCGGTTTAACATTAAAATGCTTGATGCACACGGTAGAGAAACACAACAAACATTTGTGGACCGTGATGATATTCACTACGCTTTCATTTTAGGAGTGCCAACGGAATCACTGTATGTCGAATATGCAGATACCAAAACGGATGGCACGGAAGCAAACGTAGGTGTACAAGGTTATTTTACCGTGTTAAAGCCAACATCAACTTTTGAGATGAATTACGTGATGAGACATCTCAATGCAGGAGTAAAAGCAAACATCAATACAAGTACAGATTGGTCAGCGACTGATTACAGAAAATTCACCGGCGCAAATGACGTAGATATAAAATTTGACATGCATTTCGTTGAGGATCATAACGATGACGATCATTAATAACTAAATTATTAAATTTTAGTTTAGCTTTCGCATAAAAGTTATATTTTTGCGAAACGGTCTTCGTAGTTTAATGGATAGAATTTCAGATTCCGGTTCTGAAGATGTGGGTTCGACTCCCGCCGAGGACACATTACAAACTAAAAAGGAACTAGCTAACGAGCTGGTTCCTTTTTTTATGTCGTGGCAATAAACCTTACCTAGTTCCGTCAATCTCAATTAAAAAAACGACAAAGATATTTTCTAACGCCAGCAGTATCAAGCATGCAATCATTGGCTCTGTTCATGTTAAGCGCACGCCCTTTACTACCATAATATTTAAATTAGATCTTGATAACAAGCAAAAAAAGTCTGTTTAAATAAAAAAGCTTGGAATAATCGGGCGATCTTCCAAGCTTATAAATACCTCTTGAATGAGGTAATCAACCTAAACCTATGGCAAATATAATGATATTATTACTTAGTATCCAAATGTTAAATGAATAAATGCAAGATTATTTACTTATAAGAAAGTAAAGTTTTGATTATCAGGAAAATAAAAATAAAAAAAAGGTCTTCAAACGGGGAGAATGAAAACCTTTACTAACCAATTATAAACCTAAATTATGATGACACAAAGATAGTGTACATCCTACACTATTGCAAATATTTTTTTATTTTTTTTTAAAAGAGGCAGTAACTTTTATCTAAGTTTGTAGAAAATCCGTTTAAAATTTATGTTTACAGGTATTATTGAGACATTAGGCGTCGTTAAAAAAATCGAAAAGGAACAGACCAATATTCACTTATACATCGAATCTTCTATTTCTCAGGAGCTAAAAATAGATCAAAGTGTGGCGCACAATGGCATCTGCCTAACCGTAGTTGCTTTAGACAATTCAACACACAAAGTAACCGCTATCGACGAAACATTGAGCAAGACAAATCTAAATACTGTCAAAGAAGGAGACCTGATGAATATCGAAAGATGTACACAAGCGAACGGTCGTTTTGACGGACATATTGTACAAGGGCACGTCGATCAAACCGCTACTTGCATTGAAAAAGAAGATCAGAACGGAAGTTGGTTATTTACTTTTCGATACGATCCTTCCAAAAATAACATTACTGTAGAAAAAGGGTCTGTCACGGTAAATGGCATTAGCCTTACCGTTGTAAATTCAAGAGTTGATCGATTTTCTGTCGCGATCATTCCCTTTACGATAGAACACACAAACCTTAAACAGGTGGAAGTAGGATCGGAAGTTAACATCGAGTTTGATATCGTTGGAAAATATGTTTCAAAAATAATGGCGCTCAGAAACTAAGCGCCATCACTATTTAATTGACTATTCTAAATAGTGTCCCTGCCGTACCAACAACGCTCTGTACTTATTAAAAACAGAAGACTTAGAAACAAAACCTAGGTAGTGATTATCACTATCGGTTACGGGAAGAATCCATACATCATCTCTATTCATTTTAGACATTACAATTTCCATATTCTCATCACCTCTAATGATGTCATTAGGTTTTTGAGCGATCTGTTCGAATTTCCGACTACTATCCCCTTCCTCTCCTAATAATATCGAAAACAGACGTTCACTATAAATAACCCCCAACAACTTACCGTTTAAATCTACAATAGGAAAAATATTACGCTTTGAATGAATAATTTCTGATTGTCTGTCCTTCGGTGTCTCATCCGGACGAAGAATAACGAAATTGGTCTCTATCAGATACCTGAGCTTCATCATACTCAGCACGGTCCTGTCTTTATCTTCATACGACAGTAAATCGCCCGAATCAGCTAGGGCTTTTGTGTAAATAGAGTGCTTCATTACGGACCGGTTAATAAGATAGGAAATAGAAGCCACCAGCATCAAAGGAACCATCAAGGTATACCCTCCTGTTATCTCGGCTATCAAAAACATACCTGTCAACGGTGCATGCATGACACCACTTAACGCAGCTGCCATTCCCGCCATGACAAAGTTAGGCACATTCAGCTGCACTAGGCCTGTAAGATTCATACCATAGGCAAATGCAAATCCAATAAGACCTCCCATGACCAGACTCGGACCGAAAACGCCACCATTGCCACCTCCATTTAAGGTAAATAGAACAGCAAAGGACTTCGCAAATAGCGTAAGCACTGTATAACAGATGACAATCCAGCCAATATTTTTATAATCCGCAAACAAACTGTTCTTAACGATAGCATCAAACTGCCCATCCAAAATTTGTTGAATTGTTAAGTAGCCTTCACCATATAGTGCGGGAAACAAAAAAATCATTAACCCTAATGAAATACCGCTAAACCAAACTTTGTTATATGGGTTCGTAATAGACGAAAACCACTTTTTTACGATTTGACTAATGCGCGAAAAATAGATGGAGTAAACACCGACTATTACAGCGAGTAGAATATAAAAAAACAAAGCCTGTACTTCCCACTCCGTTACCGCAGTATGGAACAATGGTTCGCTATAGAGCAATCTTGAAACAACCGCCGCCAAAGCAGCAGAAATTAATAAAGGGATAAAAGCGGGTATGGAAAATTCCGGCAATAATATTTCAATGGCAAAAATCATCCCCGCAACAGGACTATTGAATGCTCCAGAAATACCTGCTGCGGCACCGCACGCTAGTAGCATCGTCAACTCTTTATAACTAAGCCCAAAGAATCTACCTGTGCTGGAACCAATAGCTGCTCCACTATAAGCAATAGGAGCTTCTAATCCAGAAGATCCCCCAAACCCGACCGTAATCGCGCTTGTAATGATTTGCGAATAGATATTATGCGATTCAACTTTACTCGATTTGCGTGAAATGGCATAAATAATCGGGGTAATACCATGTTCAAAATTCTTTCCTTTTAGAAATTTACGAACGTACAACACGCTCAAAAGAATACCAATCAATGGCAAAATAAGATAAAAAGAATACTTATAATGCCAATCGATGTCATCTTGTAAGGTAGAGGCTATAAAATGGGTCATTCCTTTCAACAAAGCAGCTGCAAGACCACCTATAATACCCACCACAAAAGCCAGTAATACCAAAAAATTCCGATTGGAAATTTTTCGCATACGCCATTTATTAACGCGATCGAGCTTGCGTAAAAATTTTTGTTTCATCATACAATCAGATTAGAGATCAAAACCCATTACTTCCTTTCGCTTCTTCGATTTAAATCGCTCGGGCACAATAGCTAATATTTCATTCTTTAACGCGTTGACAGCTTGCTTCTTTACAAAATTCTGAGTAGTCACTACACTAATTTCCCTCACCGGTTCAGGCGCTTTAAAATACCGTACGTGATTCAGTTGGTCCTCATCGTAATTCAATATACTTAGCTCGGGCAGGATGGTTATTCCCGCATTGATATCGACCATCCGTTTTAATGTCTCCACACTTCCTGTGTTGTATTCAAAGGTGCCTGTTGAAGACTGATTGTGCTTGTAATTACAAATATTAAGTACCTGACCTCGCATACAATGTCCTTCATTTAATAACCATAACTTCTCCTGCGCAATATCTTCCACACTAACCATCTTATTTAAATACAAATGACTTTTCTCCGATACATACGCCACAAAGGTCTCATAAAATAGAGGTGCTTCTTGAATGGCATGTTCAGATAGTGGTGTAGACAGAATTCCGCAGTCCAAGGATCCGTTCTTGAGCTCCTGAACAATCCGTTCGGTCGTATATTCCCAGATCTGAAGTTGGAGTTTTGGATATTTCTTTAAAAAAATGGTAATAACATCAGGAAGCAGGTAAGGTGCTACTGTTGGAATTACACCTATTTTAAGTTGCCCTTCCAATTCTCCCTTCTCCTCTTGTAGGATCTCATTGATCTTTTTACTTTCTGTAAGCACGACACGTGCTTGCTGAATCACCTTTATCCCTATCTCTGTAGGAATTACTGGCTGTCGACTCCGATCAAATATTTTGACACCTAGCGATTCTTCTAGCTTTTGAATCTGCATACTCAACGTCGGTTGTGTCACAAAGCATTTCTCAGCAGCAGCCACAAAACTTCTATAGGTATCTACCGCCACGACATATTCTAACTGGACAAGTGTCATGATATAAATTTTAATTATACAAAGGTATGAAATATATAAGCGCGTCCAAACCTTTAAGACAATGACAACGGGATTTCGATTCTTATTTATGAAGTTCAGTCCTAAAAGATTTTGTATTTTTGAGCATTAAACAAATGACTATGCACGTAAACTGGAAATCCGCTATACTCTGTACCTTTCTCTTTGGAATAGGAATTTTTAATTATTCAGCTTCTATTCCGGACGAGGGAATGTATCCACTTAGTGACCTGAATAGAGCGGGATTAAAAAAGGCTGGCCTGAAGATCAATGAAAAAGACATTTATAATCCCGGCCATATCGGACTGGTAGATGCACTCGTACAGGTCAGTGGCTGTACTGGTTCATTTGTATCAGCAAATGGATTAATCATAACCAATCATCATTGCGCCTTTAGTGCCGTCCAACTTGCTTCTACACCGCAGGCTAATTATTTAGAAAATGGATTTGTGGCTAATGCCTTGGAACAGGAGATCGAGGCTAAAGGACTAACGATTCGTATTACAGATTCCTATGAAGATGTGTCAAAGCAGGTGCTTGAAGCAGCTGCTACAGTCATAGATCCCGTTCAACGGATCAATCTTATTAGTGAAAAAAGAGCGGAACTCGCTAGACAAGCCGAAGCCCTAGATCCGACGATCAAAGCTGAAGTGTCTGAGATGTTTATTGGAAAAAGTTATGTTCTTTTTCGGTATAAGACCATAGAGGATGTACGCTTGGTTTACATTCCGCGTCAGGATATTGGTGAATTTGGTGGCGAGACGGATAATTGGGTATGGCCGCGACATACAGGAGATTTTTCATTTCTGCGCGCGTACGTGGCACCAGATGGTTCATCAGCCAAATATTCCAAAACAAATATACCTTACACACCAAAGAAACATCTTAAGATCAATCCTAAGGGTGTCAATGAGAATGATTTCGTATTTATCCTGGGATACCCGGGACGCACCTTCCGGCACCGACCGGCTCAATACATCGAATACCAACAGAAATATTTATTACCTTATACAGCCGCACTGTATGATTTTCAAAATCAACAGATGATTGTGGCAGGGAAAGACGATAAAGCGACTGAGCTCGCATTAGCGACCCGCATTAAACGTAATGCCAATGTAATGAAGAATTACCGTGGGAAATTGAAGGGGTTACGTAATATTGATTTGATCAATACAAAAAAACAGGAAGATAAAGCCCTGACTGATTTTATCCATTCAAAACCTGAATTAACATCCAAATACGCATCATTAATGCAGGATATTGAGAAACATTACCAGCTCGTATTTAGCGATGCCGACCGGGAGTTATGGTTTAACAACATCTATAGTGGAGTTCGTTCACTTCAAGTTTCAAGTATTCTGAATGCTTTCAAGCAGGCTATAGCCAAACAAGGTACACCTCAAACGCAGCAACAGGTTTTCGATTTAAATATAGATAAAGTTAAAGCACAGCTTGATGGCTACTATAACAGTTATCATACATCTGTAGATAAAAATATTGCCGGCCATTTATTTGCCGAAGCGTATAGGCTAAACGGGAAAAACACGATACAGTTTATAGCTACTAAGAATTTTAAATCAGCAGACGAATCCACTAAATTTATTCAAAATGCGATAACCGATTCCAAATTAAACAACAAAGAATCCGTAATAAATGAGGTACTAAAAGATGCCAAATCGATACTTGGTTATAGCGATGACCTGTTACGAACAGAAAGGGAATTGGAAAATGAATTAGAACCATTTTACACCGAGCAAAAACGAAGAGAAGGTGTGCTAAATAAACTGATGGGAGATTATGTAGCGGTAAAAGAACTTTATCAAAACAAAAATTTTATCCCGGATGCCAACTCTACGTTACGCTTGACTTTCGGAAACATTCGGGGTTACCATCCAGTAGATGCTACTTATTTAGCGCCTTTCACAACAGTAAAAGGATTGATTGAAAAAGGAAACTCCGGTAATGAGGAATTTATGTATCCAACAGCGATTAAAGAGGCTTGGCTGGCCAAGAATTTTGGAGCCTATTTCAAAAAGGAACTAAATGACGTACCCGTTAACATCTTATACAATATGGATACCACGGGTGGAAATTCGGGGTCTCCAATTATGAATGCTTACGGCGAGCTTATCGGTGTTAATTTCGACCGTTCGTACGACGCTACCATTAATGATTTTGCGTGGAATGAGAGCTACAGTCGCTCAATCGGTGTGGATATTCGATATGTACTTTGGGTAGCTGACAAGATCGATAATGCCAAATTCATCTTAAAAGAAATGGGGATATAACCATCATGAATACAACTGTATTAACCATAGCGGCCATATTTGGTATAACCGCGATAGTATTAGGAGCTTTTGGCGCACATGCCTTTAAGAAGTTGATCTCTTCGGAGAAGTTGACATCGTTTGAAGTGGGTGTACGTTATCAAATGTATAGCGCCCTAGTGCTGCTAATGATCGGATTCCAATTGGATTTCTCACATTATTCAGAAAGATTAGCCATCTACGGTATTATTAGCGGAACATTATTATTTTCAGGAAGTATATATTTTCTTTCTTTTTCGGAATATTGGAAGACTAATCTTAAGTTCTTAGGACCTATCACCCCACTAGGTGGTTTATTAATGATTATCGGATGGACATCCCTCTTGATTTCATTCTTATAAAAACCGATACGAATGTCTACACTTTGGTCGCGGGTTTACTCACATGGATTGATTAAATGGTCGACGATAATTATAGCGACGGGAATTTCTGTAGGAATTATTTCTGCGGTATTTTTATTCGCATTGAATTACGTAAGCAATTTAAGGGAACAAAATAATTGGATAGTGTTATTTTTACCACTGGCGGGATTGCTTATTGTATACTTATATAAAAATTATGGCGACCGAGCTAGTAAGGGAAATAATTTAATATTAGAGGAATACTATCATCCTTCGACGCCAATTCCATGGATAATGGCTCCATTAGTTATTCTCACCACTTTGCTTACTCACTTATTTGGAGGTTCTGCAGGACGAGAAGGTACTGCTGTTCAATATGGTGCGACTGTCGGGGAGCAGCTATCCATGCGCCTTCAACTTTCAAAAAAAGAAAGACGAATTGTTTTGTGTTGTGGTGTAGCGGCAGGGTTTGCCTCTTTATTCGGAACACCTTTAGCAGCAACGATTTTTGCGGTGGAAGTATTTCGTGTTGGACGCAAAAGATACAAAACGCTCCTCCCCGTAGTAATCACTGCCTATCTGGCGCACGGTATCTGCCTGATCTTAAAGGCACCCCATAGCCATTACCCCCAAGTTATCATTACGGATTTCATAAGTTTTGATGTCTTGTGGATCGTGGGACTAGGCTTACTCTGCGGGATAATCTCACGACTATTTATTTATTCTGGAGATCTATTTAGTCAACTATTCAAGCGTCTTCCCAATGCGTATCTGCGCATAGCAATAGGTAGTATGGTAATAATTATTTTTACAATTTGCTTGGGAACCACAAAGTATACCGGTCTTGGACTGCCAACAATAGCTGCTGCATTTCAACAACCTCAAGCACTTTATGATTTTTTCCTAAAAATACTGCTGACTACCCTAACATTGAGTATTGGCTTTAAAGGCGGAGAAGTGACCCCTTTATTTTTTATTGGGGCAACATTTGCCAGTGCCTTATCCTTATATATCCCTGTTGATATAATGCTTTTAACTGCAGTTGGCTTTGTCTCCGTATTTGCAGGTTCTACTAAAACTCCCCTAGCCTGTGCGATTATGGCGATGGAATTATTCGGTATCCCGGTAGGGATATATGCTGTAATAGGTTGCTTTTCGGCAGTTATGGTTTCTGGCCGAAAAGGTATCTATAGTAGTCAGCGGAATATTAAATTTTGAAGTAAGTCTGAAAGGTAAAGAAAAACCTTCCTCTATATAACACCTTTACAGCGTCTGATACAATTCCAGGTATTTCTGAATGGCTTCCCTTTTTTTAGGTGTTAAATGAAAATCCAACTTCTCGGTGAGATAAGATGAATAATCAAAGTTATCATACACCGGCAATCCCTTAATGACATCTTGTGGATGTGAAATTCCGTCCGCCAAGGCCTGATTAAATTCCGCAACAAAATCGGCAGGTAATTCTTTGTTGGCTACCCATACGGCAAAAGCGAAAGGCAAGCCTGTAAACGCTTTCCAATAATACCCCAGGTCGTATACATACGGTATCGTCTCCTTTTTCCCAAATGTGCGGTCACCAATCAGTACAAAAGCATCCGCTTCTCCCTCCGTTACAACGTCAACATCTACTTTCCAGTGGTATTTTAATAGAATTTGAGCTAATCCATTTGAAGTACGCGATTGATCATCTAAATGAATGGTCTTGACTTCATGAATTGGCTTCTGAGAGAATATAAATACCGAATCTACTTCGCCATCCGATCCAATGCAGTAATCGCCTATAATACGATAATAAGGCAGACTCAATAGTGCAGCTATAGGAATAATACCCATATCCACCTCATTATCGATCACCCGCTGGGCACATCGACTGGGATGATCCAGACTTAAATCAATCCGATCCATTACGGGTGAAGCCTTTATTCCTTGTAAAAATGGTAACGTATTGGTATAACTTACCGCAGAAATCTTAATCTTACTCATTTTCTAAACGCTCTAAATGTTTAGTATTGTAATAATCGACAACGCTAAAGCGTCCATTTTCATAGTCTAGAATATATAAGGCGGTATTTGTATGGGGGAATTCGTCCATCTGACAAAGCGGAAAATCAGTGAGATGGCAAAGTAAAATACGCATTGCACGACCATGCATACATACAAGAATAGTTTCTTCATCCGGTTGGGATAACATATAAGCGATCGCTTCTTTCTGCCGTGCTACAAGCTGATTAGGAGATTCACCATTTTCGATACTCAGATCCAGCTCATTGTTTCTCCAAGATGCGATCACCTTCTCAAACCCTGTCATGGTATCCTCATCTTGTTCTTTTCCTTCGTAAATACCCCAGCTTATCTCATCTAATCCTTCAATCTCTTCTACTGGAATTCCAAGTTCGAGAAAATCTGCTACTGTTTGTTTGGTTCTTAGCAGCGTAGACGTATAAATTTTATCAAATGGAACCTCTTTATAGGCTTCGAAAAATGCCTGTGCCTGTCGAAAGCCATTTACATTGAGTGGAGAATTGACTCCCCTTCCCTGCACTATTCCACGTAAATTAAGATCTGTTTGTCCGTGTCTTATGAAGTAAAATTTTTTCCTCAACTTATATTATGAATTTATTACCGGTAATGAATAATATTTCTTCTTTGTATCATCTTCAAATACGTAATCACTGTAATCTGTTACGACATTATACAATGTATCACGTTCGATAGGGTGCCTTCCTACATTCTTAATCAATTGCACCAATTCCTTTGTGCTCATCGCAGGTATCTGCTCCTCCGCTCCGGCCATACTATAGATTTTGGTTGTGTCGTCTAAAGTTCCATCAATATCATCGACTCCATAAGCCAGCGACAGCTGTGCGGTTTCGCGCGAAATCATTGCCCAATAGGCTTTTATATGGGAAAAATTATCCAAATAAATTCTCGCAATCGCATAGTTACGCAAATCCTCAATAACAGAAACCTCTGAAACATGTTCCATCTGGTTATCCTTGTTTCTGAACTTTAATGGGATAAAGGTCTGAAATCCACTTGTTTTATCTTGCAACTGGCGCAGACGTTCCATATGATCCACACGATGCCAAAATTCTTCAATATGACCATAAAGCATGGTCGCATTGGTATGCATACCTAACTTATGAGCCTGCCCGTGTATATCTAGCCATTGATCGGCTGTGCATTTATCATGGGCTATCTTCTCGCGTATCTCCGGGTGAAATATTTCCGCGCCACCACCCGGCATGGAATCTAATCCACACTCCTTAAGATACTTCATCCCTTCATAATGGGACAATTTTGCTTTTTTGAAAATATAATAATATTCTACGGGGGTTAGCCCTTTGATATGCAATTCGGGCCGGTGTTCTTTGCAGCGTTTAAAGAACTCCGCATAAAATGCCAAATTTTGTTTTGGAACAACACCTCCGGTAATATGAACTTCGGTAACGGGCTCGTTGTCATATTTTTTCACCACATCCATCATTGCATCTACATCCATTTCCCATCCCTCTTCACGTTCTTTTATCATCCGTGAATACGAACAGAATTTACAATCGTAAACACAGACGTTCGTCGGCTCGATATGAAAGTTTCTGTTGAAATACGTGTGGTTACCATGTTTTCTTTCGCGGATATAGTTCGCTAATACGCCTAAATAACTTACTTCTCCTTTTTCATATAGCATCACGCCTTCTTCAAAGGTAATACGTTGGTCAGCGCGCACCTTTTCGGCAATATGTCTTAAATCTGAATCTAAATTTTTGTTACTGATCAAAAAATTTAGTTTTTGTGTAGCATCCATTAATCTTTCCTTACTATACAAACTTAGCTAAAATTCCAGCCAAAAAACATGCTAAAATGCTATTTTAGTATACCTTCAACTAGTCTGCAAATTGCTGCATATCTATTAATCTCTTATACAAGCCATTGCGCTGGATCAGTTCCTGATGTGATCCGGACTCTATAATCTGACCAGATTCCAGCACCACAATCTTATCTGCATTTTGAATCGTACTCAAACGGTGTGCAATGACGACAGTTGTACGGTTTTCCATCAATTTATACAATGCATCCTGCACTAAACGTTCCGATTCGGTATCTAGGGCAGATGTCGCTTCGTCCAGCAACATAATCGGTGGATTCTTCAGCACAGCCCGTGCAATACAAATACGTTGACGTTGACCTCCAGATAATTTTGCCCCCCTGTCCCCTATATTCGTGTGGTATCCCTTTTCGGTCTTGGTAATAAACTCATGCGCATTGGCAATACGAGCCGCAGCTTCTACTTGCTCTTGTGTAGCAGCAGTATTGGCAAAAGCAATATTATTAAAAATCGTATCATTAAAGAGGATAGATTCTTGATTTACTACACCGATTAATGCACGAAGCGAGTCCTGCGTAAGATCCGTTAAATTAATCCCGTCGAATGTAACAGCTCCTGTATTTACGTCCATAAAACGTGGAATTAAATCCACCAGTGTTGATTTACCACCTCCCGAAGGCCCAACTAAAGCAACTGTTTGTCCTTTACGAATCGTAAAATTAATATCTTTTAATATCGGTTTTTCGCCGTAAGAGAAATTTACATTGGTGAATGTAATCTCTTCATTAAACTTGCTGATTTCAATCGCGTCCGGTCTATCAAGCAACTCATTTTTCTCATCGATCAATTCCAATACCCGCTCACCAGCTGCAATACCACTGTGAATATTACTGAATGAGTCGGTCAAAGCCTTAGCCGGTCGCATTACCTGCGAAAATAAAGCGATATAAGCAATAAATTCTGAAGCGGTTAATTCCCCTTCGCCCGTCAACACCAAATGTCCGCCATAAAGCAATATGATAGCCACCATCACGACCCCTAACAATTCGGAGACGGGAGAGCCCAGCTGTTGACGACGTACCATTCTTCGCATAATAGTGGCGTATCTACTGTTTTCCCCATTAAATCTATCCTTCACAAACGGTGCAGCATTAAATGCTTTTATAATCCGCACTCCCGAAAGGGCCTCGTCAAGATAGGATATCATATTTGCATACGACTCCTGACCAGCAATAGCTTGGGATTTCAAAGATTTTACGATTCGCGATATTAAAAAAGCGGACACCGGGATAACAGCTATCGCAAATAAAGTAAGGTTAGTCGAAAGAGCGAACAATACATATACATAAGCAATCAGTTGCAGTGGCTCTTTAAAAACAACCTGCAACGTGCTCGTCACGGAATATTGAACCACCTGTACATCTGAAGATATTTTTGAAATGACATCACCTTTACGTTGGTTAGTAAAATACCCCAATGGTAAGTCCATCACGTTGTTAAAAACAATTTTCCGAAGGTTCAATAACGTATGAATACGTAGGTTTTCCATTATCCGCTGCGAAAAATAGCGGAACAGGTTAGTGATAAATACAGATATAATAATACCGATACAAACATACTTTAATGCATCATAGGCACCGAACTGACTATGTAATGTATCTGCATAGTACGTAAACCATTCCGGAAGATCAAAGAAACTATCTGGCTTTACTGCCGGCTGCGTCACGGCAGATAGGCTTTCATCCGTACCGTCAAATAACACTTGCAGCAGCGGCGCAAGTAATGCTAAATTCAATGTGCCGAAAACCACCGTAATAATAGTACAGATGATATAAGGAATAGCATACTTTTCAATTGGCTTTGCGAACGATAAAAGTCGAAAATACGTTTTCATTTAAAGATATAAGCAACAAAAATAGCAAATTTGTATGTATATACAGCAAAGCACTATGTTATTGAATAAATATGGCAAAGAATTGATAAATTATTTATTCTAAAAATAGGGTACAATTCATGTCTAAATTCTTAATTTAGGCCCGTTAATATAAATAAAAATGCAAATTGAAGTTGCCAAAAGGCTGCAGCATACGGAAGAATATTATTTTTCAAAAAAATTGAGAGAAATTGACGAATTGAATAAAGCCGGTGCCAAAGTCATCAATCTAGGAATCGGGAGTCCCGATCTTCCACCTCACCCTGATGTAATCCAAACATTGCAGGAGCAAGCTGCTCTACCTACCACACACGGATATCAGAACTACAAAGGTGTACCTGTCTTACGCGATGCGATGTCTAATTGGTATACCCGATATTATGGTGTACAGTTAAATCCCAATACGGAAATACTTCCCCTTATTGGTTCGAAAGAAGGAATCGTTCATATTTGCATGACCTATCTCCAAGAAGGAGATGAAGCGCTCATTCCCAACCCGGGCTACCCCACTTATGCATCGGCGGTACGGTTAAGTGGCGCAACTGCGAGACCATATACACTTTCTGAAGAGCACGGCTGGCTGCCCAATTTAACAGAACTCGAAAAGCAAGATCTTTCGAAGGTAAAAATAATGTGGGTAAATTACCCACATATGCCTACTGGAGCTTCGGCCACTGAAGCTTTTTTTAATGATTTGGTTGCATTTGCACAAAGGAACAGTATCTTGATCTGTCATGACAACCCATATAGCTTTATCCTAAATGAAACCCCGCAAAGTCTGTTGGCAATAGCGGGCGCTAAGGAGGTGGCCATCGAACTGAATTCGCTCAGTAAATCATCCAATATGGCAGGATGGCGTATTGGGATGCTCGTTGCAGCAGAAGAACGCATCAATGAAATCCTCCGTTTTAAGAGCAATATGGACTCGGGTATGTTTTTACCAATGCAGCTAGCTGCAGCAAAAGCCCTCTCCTTAGAAACATCCTGGTATGATAAGCTAAATGAAAGCTATCGTAAAAGACGGGAAAAGGTGTACGAAATTATGGATATGTTGGGTTGCATCTACAGTAAAAAGCAGGTTGGACTTTTTGTTTGGGCGAAAATTCCGGATACATTTGAATCCGCTTATCAGCTTAGTGACAGCATACTCGAACGTGCAAAAGTATTTATTACGCCGGGTGGAATTTTTGGTACAGCAGGAAATCAATATATTCGCATCAGTCTTTGCGCCAAAGAGGATGTGTTAGAAGAAGCTACTGCAAGAATAAAGGAAGTCAAGCATAAAGATTAAAGAACAATGAGTTTGTATGGAGTTCCTAATACTCAATACTCAATACTCAATACTCAATACTGAACAATGAACATAGCTATTGTCGGAATTGGACTTATCGGAGGATCGGTAGGTATCCGACTTAAACAAACGAAATTCTGTAATAAGATTATTGGTGTGGATAAGAATGAATCCAACCAGAAAAAAGCCTTGGAACTGGGTTTAGTAGATGAAATTGCTACGCTGGATGAAGCTTTAGAAAACGCTAAAGTTATCGTCCTGACTGTTCCCGTAGATGCCATTATGCAGCTTACGCCATACATCCTAGATCGGATCAACGATCAAGTTGTCATCGATATGGGATCCACCAAGATCAATATCCTCAATAAAATAGTCGATCATCCTAAACGTGGGCGTTATGTTGCTGCTCACCCAATGGCGGGTACGGAGTATTCCGGACCAGAGGCTGCCGTACCAAATTTGTTCAAGGACAAGAACATGGTGTATGTAGAAGCCTTCAAATCAGACGAAGATGCCTTTGATCTCGCAGATGCCATTACGGATCAGCTAGAGATGAAATCCACATTTATGAATGCCGAAGAACATGATATGCATACCGCCTATGTATCGCATATTTCGCATTTAACTTCTTTTGCCTTGGCGCTGACCGTATTAGAGAAAGAAAAATCCCAAGGTCGCATCTTTGAATTAGCCGGCTCAGGTTTCGAATCTACCGTGCGTTTGGCAAAGTCATCTCCCGACATGTGGACGCCTATCTTTAAACAAAATAGAGAAAATGTATTGGAAGTTCTGGCTGAGCATATCAAACAGTTGAAAAAACTTCATGATAAAATCGACCAGGAAGATTACGACGGTTTGCATAAATTGATTAAAAAATCAAATAAGATTAAACGTATTATCAAGTAACATGATACCTCGGATTCCCTTATCAAATGAATTGATTGAATTAGTACCTCTTGAAAAAAGGGATTTTGATTTATTATATTTAGTAGCTTCAGACGAAGAAATTTGGGCACAACATCCTGATTTCAACAGGTACACACCCGTCGGGTTTACCCAGTATTTTAAAAAGCTCTTAGATACCAATTTACCCTACCTTATTATTGATAAAAAGATACAGCATGTAATAGGTGCTACGTCCTTTTACCAATATAATGAAGCAGAAAGATCAATCGCTATTGGATACACTTTTTTGGCCAAAGCGTACTGGGGAGGTACGTACAATCAGTCTGTTAAGCAGTTGATGATACACAACGCGCTCGAGCTTGTTGATAAGATTATTTTTCATGTCCGCGAGAAAAACTTTCGTTCCCAAGCCGCATTAGCGAAAATCGGCGCAGTTAAGGAGAAAGAATATACTGCTTCTGCCGATACCGACGCATTACAATTCGAGTATGCAATCTATAGAAATGGTTAATTGGCATAAGCGTATTTATTAATAAATTTAAGGAAGGTTTTTTTAGTCCATTTTTTTTGCCCTCATCGGCGGGCGGCTCTCCTTCTTTTGCTTGGTCAAAAGAAGCAAAAACCAAGACTTGGTCAATGTTAAGCTAAAAGCTTTTGGATTTACTAAACAGCTCTGAGACGTTGCACTTCGTAGATCTGTTCTTAACGCAAATTCAAAAGCTTTCTTAACGCTACACCGACCTAGGTCGTCCTTTAAATTCAGCTGAAGTTTAAAGGTTATATTAAAAATGCACAATCCTCACAAATCCGAAAAATGTCGCCTTAGCGGATCGACAATTGCAGGAATGGTGAACCGTCGTGTCGAGCCGGTACAGCGACGAGTTTTTGCTTCTTTTTGAGGTAAAAAGAAGGCTCCCGTCGCGGGCCAAGCGACAAAAGTACTGATGAAGAAAAACGTTCTTTTACGCTAACACATTAATCAACCATTACTCCGCTCCATTAACACTAAAAGCATTAAACTGAGCACAAAACGTTCGTCATCTACTTCCTGTTCTGTTATTTTTTCCTGTTCTGTTATTTTGTGTACGCTGAATTTTCTTCCAAAGAAAGACGGTTCTTTTTTTATCTCGAACATCTCCTCTCCGGCATCATTCCGCAAGATATAAGACGGATTGAACAAATAACCGGACAACATACCTATAAGAGGGATTTCTCCAAAGAGTCCATCCCAAAATTTAGTCCATGGGTTCTTTTCCTTAATACTATGATCTATGGAATCATTGGGATCCATCAAATTAAAGGTTGATCGCCAAAGCGACTTTAAGGTTTTTCTTCTCACCTTGCCGATCACCCGCCCTGCTCCATCCGTTATCGTAAAAGTTTGCTGAAAATCAATTAATTTATTGGAGGTTAATTCGTACAACAATTCAGATTTTGATTGATCTCGATATACTTTAATACGGTCTCTCCAAGAAAACATCTTCTCCCTGACATAATAAATTGTGTCACCAAAAGCATCAGTCGCCACAAAATCATTGGCAAGTGTAGTAACACGAAATTGAAAATGAAGGGGATAATTCAATTGCTCCATAATAACAAATTAATATTTTATTTTCAGTTTATCAAACACTTTAGACCAGAGCCAAATCGGGCCCACGGTTAATAACTTAATAAAATCATTGCCGCTAATAGGTTTGGATTCTCTTTTGGCCAATACCCAAAGAACCGATAAGCTAATAATGCTGATCATCGTACAAACCAGTACAACGCTCGGTCCGCCATCGCGTTCCACATATTCCAATTGCACAATAAAAAAGCTCATGGCAGCTATAGAAAATAAAATCGCATAAGATAAAGTCGGCGATAGCTTTAAATAGAGATATATGGCTATAGCAATAAAAAATGAACCCCAATTGAGAAAGGTGTGCATATTTAGTTTAACCAGGAAATCAAACTGCGGGAAAGGGATCATCCATATCAATCCCATGATGCCAAAAAATGCGAAGGCTAGACATACCGCATACAAACTTTTGCTTCCTCCTCCGAAAGTAGCATCTAATTCATAAAAATATTTTTCGACGGGCCGGGAAAACTCGGGTTGCTTTGTGCCTTTAGTATTCTTTTTGTTCATCTGTATATAGTTATTCATTAATATGTGCTTTCAACAGCATTATTCATTCATGATCATTTTCAAAGGAATTCATGAGCGCTTCGTGGTTACTTTGTAAGCTCACAAGACAGTCATCACTATGGCTAAGTTCATGCTGCGTTGGCGGTATGAGTGTTAGATTTCAATGGTATAGATTCGGTTATTATTAAATATTCTGCAATTGCCTTTGATACGGCTTTAGCTTAAATTCCTTAGCACGTTCAGCAGCAAGATGCAGATTATATTTTGTTTGCATATTTGCCCAAATCTCGGCAGTACCTCCAAATACCTGCGCAATCCGAAACGCCATATCTGGCGTGATATCGGATTTCTCATGGATAATATTATTTAACATTTGCCTTGAAATCCCTAATAATTTTGCTGCTTCACCAGTTTTAAGTTCGTAAGCATTGATAATATCTTCCCTTAACAATTCGCCAGGATGGATAATACGCATTTTCCTTTTCATTTCCTCTCCTCCTTAATTAATGATAATCCAAATAATCAACATCGTATACATGTTGCTCGTCAAATCGAAAGATAATGCGGTAATTCTTGTTTACCTTAACACTCCAATAATCTTTCAGATCTCCTGATAGTTTGTTAATATTCCAATTTGGAAACACGTCAAAGTCATCAGGTACTTTCGCAGCTCTATCGATCACTTCAAGCATACGTTCAATACGGGAAACCAATTCCGCGGGAAGCTTGCTTGTCTTCCCTTCCTCCCAAAGCAACCGTAACCCTTTATGCTTAAAGCTTTTTATCATATCTGGATTGTAAAATGTAAATTTACACTTGTCAATTTAGAAATACAAATATTTTTCCGAAATAGTAGAACCAAGTGTAAAAAAGCAACAAAACGATACCAATATGGTAACAAATTTTAGTATATTTGCATATGAGGGTAATAGCCATCAAGACGTTGAAGGAATACTGGAGCGAATTTCCGCAGGCGGAGCAGGCGTTACTGTCCTGGCATGAGGAGACAGATGCCGCGAACTGGAATAACCCCAACGAGCTAAAAGCTCAATATCGGAATGCTTCCATATTGACAGATAAGAGGGTTGTTTTCAATATACATGGCAATACCTACCGATTGGTCGTGGATATAGAATACCGATTGAAAATTGTTTTTGTTGTC
The DNA here is from genome assembly GCF_005049105.1 of Sphingobacterium alkalisoli. Taxonomy (GTDB): domain Bacteria; phylum Bacteroidota; class Bacteroidia; order Sphingobacteriales; family Sphingobacteriaceae; genus Sphingobacterium; species Sphingobacterium alkalisoli. The sequence continues at coordinate 263,974 of NZ_SUKA01000006.1, read as the reverse complement.
TGGTTTGGATCCCATAAGGAGTATGATAAAATAGATGTTAAAAAAGTAAGTTATGTTAAGACCGATAAAAAATGAACAGCAATATGAAAATACCCTTGAACGGATATATATGCTGATGCAAAAAGAGATCAAAGTAGATTCCAAGGAGTCTGACGAATTGGAAATTCTTTCTATTCTGACTAAGGAATATGAAAACGAGCACTATCCGGTTCCTTCACCCAATCCACTGGAAGCAATCAAATTTAGATTGGATCAAATGAATATGTCCGAGGCCGAGCTATCAGAAATATTGGGCGGGCGCTCACGCAAGTCGGAAATCCTTTCCGGCAAAAGAAAGCTTAGTCTTTCCATGATACGCAAATTAGCTGAAAAACTGAATATCCCAGCCGGAGTACTGATACAGGCATATTAACTTTTCAATACAACCGCACACCAAAACCGGTGGAAAATCGAACATCCTACTAAAATTTTTGCTTGATCAGATCTACGAAGTCATCCACATGAACAGTCGTATCCCAAACGGCCTCTGCCGAACCATACTCGACACCCTCCAATAATTGGCGGTGCCGTACTTTTTCACTCGGCACATAGATACTGATCGAATCCGAAGGCCCATCGCATGGTTCTGAAAACGCATGGCTATAGAACCACAGATTATCTGCAATGTACGGCCGATCTGCCCTGACCCGAATAGTAAAATAGGCTACCGATATAACGAATATAATAGCAATTATTAGCGGTATAACTCTCTTCTTCTCCATGGCTTCTGTTTATAAAGAGTGACAATATCATCAAATGATAGTATAAAGATAAGAACTATATCAACCCTTGCCAAGAGCAAATCGGTATACTTGGAGAATATTTAATTCTGCCACAAACTTCACATGATGAACTTTCAAACCTAGCCATCTCTAAACGGGTATTGTATAAGGTATAATCAATTGAACTATATTTTCAGCTGACACCTTTTTGTTCATGAGTTTAACAGGTCTGCAATCCATATTTAAGCCTTCAAAATAACTTTTGTAAACTTCGTAAGTGCTAAAAAGTTCATCATACACCCAATGTAATCCACCCAATCCACCTGAGCCTAAAATCGGCTGTTTCTTTAATAAAAAGTCAGCCTTCTGCTCACCATATATACCGCACTCTTTACAACTATCATAATAAGTTGATTCTAAAAACGAGGGGTTTTGCGGTTCTGGGTATGCAAAGGCCTTAGCTCCTACAAAGTGTAAAATTTCGGCGTTATAAACCTCTTGCTTTGAGAACTCAGTACCAATTACAGAATCGTGCCACCCATTTTTAGTTATAATCTCTCTAACTTGCTTATATTCTTGAGACTTCTCATCAACATCCTTTATAAAATAACCCCATTCAAAAGATGAGTTAAAAATTTTCTCAATAATATCTTTACTGTCCTTGGTATCTAAATTCCCAAAGATCTTTCTAATAACTTTCATATTATTATCTTTATAATTCAAGCTGATATAATCGCAAGTTCAACTTCCCCTTTTATGGCCTAAGTGACAATATCAAACCCAGGCATGGTTTTACGGTTTTTCGTCTTGCCTGTTAATGGTAGTTCTGTTTTTAGATCACCTCCACCACAGCGGCACTTGCACGTTTTAGCGTGGCACGGACATTGCCGAGATGATCCGTCAGGTTATAACGGTACGAAGAGAGATTATCATCGGGATTGCGCTGCAGATAATCTTCTTTCCGTATAAACCATCTGGATGCTGTTCGATGCACTTCCGGGCTTACGGTACTCGATGCCGGTTACGTAGTCCCGCAGTGCGTACTGCCACCGATAGTAACTATCCCGTACAGTTTCGATCCCGTCGCCTCGTACAGGTAAGACGTGCTTATCCCTGTCTTCTAGGCATCATGACCATCACTTAAGGACTTCAAGACGTCCAACAATTTCCCCCTTTCAAAAGGCTTTACCTCCAAAGGGTCATGTGTAATTACAAAGACGTTACTGTCCTTATCTATCCCAACAAAATCCCCATCTTCCAGCTCTTTTAAATGAAAATATTCTTTCCCCTCAATCTTTGAAATATAGATATCTCCGGAATTCACGTAAAGCTCTTCTTCTTTGGTTAAAAGTTCTAGCACTTGCAGGCCTTCTGTATCCCCCCACATGGCAATTTTTATCCCACTCAGATCAATATTCTTATAATCGAACTCAAATTTACTCCTTGCCAAACTGGTGGAGTATGCTAGAAAAATATTACTTGCGAAATATAGAGTAATAAACATCGATTCCTTATTTTTCAAGTTATGTACTTTAATATTTTCTATCTTAAAATTTGTATCAAGTCTGTTTTCAAAATCTTTGTAAAACGAAACTGGGTAAATCAAGCTATAAAAACACGACTTGCTAGTCTCATCCATTTTAATCTTTTGGGTATATTGCATCTGTTTACTAAAAGTAGCGAATTCAACGCCCAGGTCTTCAAATATTTTTTTAAATGTTTGCTTTTCCCAATCTTGTACAAACTTGCTTTTATTCTTTAAAAATCGAAACATATTAGCAGTAGATTTACCTGATATTTAACTTTATAAATCAAATTAGGAGAGGCTTAAGCTGTTCAAAATGGCCTTTATTGATTTTTCATCACGCTCTACATCTCTCAATATCTTTGTAATCCTGTCCGTATCTTTTTCTATGATAGCCTGCACGAAATCGTCCACAAAATCTGAAACATACACCCGTTCTTTAACATTAAATCCCAAATATTTATTTTCCGAAAGACTCCTGGACACGAAGCTATCAGAAGAAGAAGCTTCTTCCAAAGTATCTTCTCTGATTTCATATGGGCAAACAAGATTAACAATAACAGATTTCCTTACCTGATTATCTAGTGTCTCCCATGATTCTATATTACTCAAATGGTATTTAATTGCATTTAACTCTTCGGGACTATCTTCGATATACCCATACTTTAACACTCCACCTCTCTTTTCTATAAGCGGAGCAAAATCCTCAATTACTCTATTAAACAGTTCTGTGGTAATAGGACTTACTGCTAACTCACTTGTCCTATCATCAATAATCTTGTATTTTATGATTGAGAATATTTTTGTAAGAATATTCAATTCATGTTCTTTATTTATTTCCATAGTTTTTACTGAATGTATTTGGTCCAATATAAAGTAAATTCCCTTCATACATTCTCTCTAATGGAGAATTTAAGTTAACTTTTGAATTTGCTTCCTGATAATTTATTAGTTTAAAAATCACCATATAGTAACCTCTAACCTTTATGAGTGGGTTGGTGTATAAATAGGGAATTAAATGCATCAGCTGGAGTAAAAATTAGTGGGGTGAAATACGCTATTCCTTTTTTATTTGCCGCAATTACTTGGGTCGAAGAAAAAGTCTCCGATTTAAAGTACCAATTCCACTGGGAAAGCTGCGCCCATTCAGGATCTCGACAGCGAAACAAAGGCACACGTATTCGCTACAATCGATGCGTTTATAAAAGCAGCAAAGCTTAAGAGCATTGTCGCTTTGTAGATATACAACAAAGCCCAATCCGATAAAGATCGGGCTTTTGTTATAATATAAACAAAAGCTATTTCAATTTTAACATTAGTGTATCCGTTCTTGGTTTCATTTGCACAGTATTAATCATCCTTAGTTCCAACGATGTATCAGACACCAAATAAGATACTAGTGAATCGTATCTTTCAAAGTTTTCAAGAACATCCTCTTTATTGCTTTTAAATTTCCTAATCTGAATATAATCAAGGCTTGTAGCATTTGATGGGACATGATATACCCTCAATTTGTATTCCTGTCCAGGAACATCAAACTCTACTAGACGTTTTACCTCACTATCAAATAAGGTGAAAGTTGACATTTTATAAATAACGAAAGCAACTGCAACAAATACAATTGTCAAGAGAACCAAACCTAATCTATTTTTTCTTTTCATAATATCTGAAGCCTGCTTTAATCCATTTTTGATCTCTTGGGTCATCACCATAAGGAGTTATCAAGGATTTTTGAACAACTACGCCACCAGAACCATCTGTTATAATTCTTCTCGTGGATTTTTGCCACTGAACTTGGGATGTACCAGCTGCCATTTGAGCATCTCCAGCCTGTCTAAGCATGAGTTCATCAGAGAATAATCCGTATGCTTTTCCGACAGCGCCAAAATGGTGATTACCTATATCTTGGGATTCCATCTTGATGCCTTGATACACAAATTGGGTTTTCCCATCATTGCCCAAACCAAAAATAGTTCCTTTGTTCGATTTAAAATCCCAAACGCCCCTATTTCTAACTCTATCTCTAAATTCAAACGGACTTATAATATCATTTGCCTCAGAGGTATTTTTATCCAAAACATTAGCGTAAATTTCATCTACATTAATCTCTCCACCTATTTCTCCAATCTTTTTACCTCCTGCTGAGGTATTTGTTAACCGATCATAGTCTTTCATCCATCCCCCTTGAAGAAAACCGTCCAAAGTCTTAGCTGCTTCATGTACATAAACACCATCATCTCCATCATCAAAATTCCCAAGTACATTTCCATACTTATCTAAATGTATAGACTCTGGCCCCATACCATCTGGATCAATGAAACGTAGAGGATTATTAAAACTATAATTGTAAGGCGAATGCCTTCTCATCTCTTCAGCCAGGGGATCCAGCACGCTCCACCTACCTATCTCCGCATCGTAAAAACGCGCTCCGAAGTCAAGCTGGTCCAGTCCTATCTCCGTCTGCTTTTCTTTCCCACTGTACTTGTAAAGGTTTATCGCTGAATTCAGGCCTGCGCCCGTATTCATCTCCATACCGAAGGCATAGTAATCCTGGATCTGCTTAACCGCCCCCGTGTGGTCTATGATGGCACGTGTGTTGCCCAGATGATCCTTGAGGAAATACTCATAAATAAAAGAACTGCCATTGGGAAGGATACGCCCTTCCTCCGTCTGAATGAACTCAAGAACACCGTTCTTATACTGGATCCCATCCACATATTGTGTCACGCCAGTGCCCAGCTGCTTGGTCAGTTTCCTGCCCGTGGCATCGTAGGTGTATAGAAGCTGTTGGGCTCCCTTAACGAACTTCCTGGGTAAATTTAGATAATTATATTCGATATTCGTAATACCCAGCCGGCTATTTGTGACCGCATTGCCATTGGCATCATAGGTAAACGTATTACTCCTTGCTGCTGTCCCGGCATCGGCCACGCCGTTTAATCTATTACCGGTGTAACTGTACTTAAAGTGGTTGTGCCAGCCTGTACTGCCGCTGCTGCGCCGTAGTGTATCGATATTGCCCATATCGGACTACTCTCCCAAAGGCGAAGGTACACGCATTATCTGGAAGAAGAAAAATGCGCCAAAAGGCAGCACCCGAAAAACCAACAAAGATTTGCTCGATCTGTTGAAACGGCGGATCAATGACGGATATTTCGAACAAAGAAGATACTATGCAGCACGCGACACGCAATGCTTGAAAAGGAATCCATTGACGAGGTGCTGAAATATTGGAGAAAAGTATAATTTTTATTCTAAAATAGCGAATCGACATTGATAACGCTTCTACATTTGTTCCTATTTTTCTTTACTCGGCTTTGCATGGCACAAATTGATGATATTTAGCCATCTTATGTTGAATCATTTGTTGCATCATTTCGTTACTAACCAAAATCCTATGAGAAGCAGAATGCCCACTGCCAAAAAATTCATTAGTTTTAGTAATATGAAAGGAATTTCCTTTTGGCAATGGAAAAAAACCATGTATACTTGGAGAATATTTAATTCTGCCACAAACTTCACATGATGAACTTTCAAACCTAGCCATCTCTAAACTAGTATTGTGTAAAGGTATAATCAATTGAACTATATTTTCAGCTGACACCTTTTTGTTCATGAGTTTAACAGGTCTGAAATCCATATTTAAACCTTCAAAATAATTTTTGTAGACTTCGTAAGTGCTAAAAAGTTCATCATATACCCAGTGTAATGTGCCCAATCCGCCAGAACCTAAAATCGGCTGTTTCTTTATTGCAAAGTCAGCCTTCTGCTCACCATATATACCACACTCTTTACAACTATCGAAATAAGTTGATTCTAAAAACGAGGGACTTTGCGGCTCTGGATATGAAAATGCCCTAGCTCCTACAAAGTATAAAATTTCCGCGTTATAAACCTCTTGCTTTGAGAACTCAGTACCAATTACAGAATCGTGCCAACCATTTTTAGTTATAACCTCTCTAACTTGCTTATATTCTTGAGACTTCTCATCAACATCCTTTATAAAATAACCCCATTCAAAAGAGGTATTAAAAATTTTCTCTATAAAATCTTTATTGTCCTTGGTATCTAAATTTCCAAAGATCCTTCTAATAACTTTCATATTATTATCTTTATAATTCAAGCTGATATAATCCGCAAGTTCAGCTTCCCCTTTTATGGCCTAAATGACAATATCAAACCCAGGCATGGTTTTACGGTTTTTCGTCTTGCCCGTTAATGGTAGTTCTGTTTTTAGATCATCTCCCCTACGCGCCACTTGCACGTTTTAGCATGGCACGGACATTGCCGAGATGATCCGTCAGGTTATAACGGTACAAAGAGAGATTATCAGTGGGATTGCGCTGCAGATAATCTTCTTTCCGTATAAACCATCTGGATGCTGTTCGATGCACTTCCGGGCTTACGGTACTCGATGCCGGCTACGTAGTCCCGCTATGCGTACTGCCACCGATAGTAGCTATCCTGTACAGTTTCGATCCCGTCGCCTCGTACAGGTAAGACGTGCTTACCCCTGTCCTAGGCATCATGACCATCACTTGAGGACTTCAAGACGTCCAACAATTTCCCCCTTTCAAAAGGCTTTACCTCCAAAGGGTCATGTGTAATTACAAAGACGTTACTGTCCTTATCTATCCCAACAAAATCCCCATCTTCCAGCTCTTTTAAATGAAAATATTCTTTCCCCTCAATCTTTGAAATATAGATATCTCCGGAATTCACGTAATGCTCTTCTTCTTTGGTTAAAAGTTCTAGCACTTGCAGGCCTTCTGTATCCCCCCACATGGCAATTTTTATCCCACTCAGATCAATATTCTTATAATCAAACTCAAATTTACTCCTTGCCAAACTGGTGGAGTATGCTAGAAAAATATTACTTGCGAAATATAGAATAATAAACATCGATTCCTTATTTTTCAAGTTATGTACTTTAATATTTTCTATCTTAAAATTTGTATCAAGTCTGTTTTCAAAATCTTTGTAAAACGAAACTGGGTAAATCAAGCTATAAAAACAAGACTTGCTAGTCTCATCCATTTTAATCTTTTGGGTATATTGCATCTGTTTACTAAAAGTATCGAATTCAACGCCCAGGTCTTCAAATATTTTTTTAAATGTTTGCTTTTCCCAATCTTGTACAAACTTGCTTTTATTCTTTAAAAATCGAAACATATTAGCAGTAGATTTAAGCCGTAAACTTACTTTATGGATTCATTTATGAATATCTTTCGAATAGGCTTTATTCCCCTTCCTAGAATACCAACATCCTCCATTAAGTCAATTAATCGAATCATTTCATTTTCAAACTCTTTTTTAGCGCCCTTATTGTCTATATAAACTTCCCACACAGCTCCCGACCCGCCCCACATTTCAATCCCATTTATACGCTTAATAAACTCTTTATCGTCTTTTATACATAATGCCTTAGCAATATTACTAACTATCTCCGCATGTTGTAACAAATCGGCCTCTTCTAGAATTTTAGCAGTATTAGCCAAAATGATTGCAAATGACTCCCTTCTATTTTCCTCCAATTTGTCTTTATTTTTTCTCCAAAAGTTAAACATATTAAAATACTTTTTTAAGTATTATATTCGAAGGTCTTCGCAACTGATTAAAGTTTTGATAGAACTCAAACGGTAAGCCCCCCTTCTTCTACCGTCCAGAGGTGCAGCAAACCACCTTCCAACCTTGATATCTTTCAACGGAACGTGCCCCTTTCGAAGATACTTTCTTTTATTAAAGTGTCTCCTCCCGATCCTTTTATGTACGCTACATCTGAAAATCCGCTTCCTAAGAAATTCCTCAATTATATAGAGGTTTTCGCTATTAAACAGATTCATCGAATCATGCTCGATGCTCATTAGTTCAGGAATATCTATTAAACTTTCTTTGCGAAAGCAACTAAAAATAATTTCCTGTCCGAAGGTAAACTCACCTCCTAAGAATTCCTTAAAAAAGATAATATTATTTCTATTCGTTAGATCTGAATCCAAATGAACTATTAGATTTCTAAAAATCAGTAACAAGCAAATTTCATAAAATAATTTTGCTGAAATATTTTATCGTATAAGTTTCTAGGACGAATTACCCTACGTGTTGCCCAATGTTGTGTGCACGACTATGGAACAAAATCTGAAAAAATTGGGATCCATTTTAATCAACTAAGTTTCCTCCCTCGAATATCAATCGGTATTTTTGAATATAGAGGCATGGCTAATATTATTGGCAACCAATTACTAACAGAATTTCTTATCATTTCGTCATCAAAGCGTACCATTGTAGGATCTGATTTTAAAACCATAAAACCAATGTCAAGATACTCTTCAGTTGTTAAATTTGTTGTCCCTAGATCTACATTCGTCTTCAATAGTTCAAAGACCACCCTCAAACGAAGGATATTCTCCGCATATATTTCAATCCCTTCAAGATGCTTGACGTAGTCATATTGTGATTTTATACCTGCTAAAATATGGTAATTTCCTTTATCCATATAAAACCATTTACCTTCATTAGAGTAAATATCTCTGGGACTATATTTTAAATCAGGCAAATCTTCCGCCGAAAGTTCTATATTAAATTTCTTGACTTTGATACACTTTAATTGCCCTCGCGTTGGCAAACTATATGAAACAACTCCACCATATAACAGTTCTCGTGTCAATAAGTCTACATTGTCTATATCATTATCAAACACATTATACACATCAACAAGAAATGTATCTAGTTTCATGAAATCTCTTATTGAAATTGCACTACAACAAATATATCTGTGATCAAATGATTCAAGAGATTTTATATCGCAAAAAGGAATATTAAACAGTGGTAATTTATATATATATTTCTCTAACAACATATCATTCTAATAAATCTTTCCAATTAGGATAGATTGAAGAGGGTAAACTTCGGCAGCAAGAACAGCAAACAGCCCGTTAAAAGCCCCTACTTCTAAGTTGAAATTCCATTCTATGTTTGGTCAAAACACTCCAAGCGGCTCTGCTCAAAATATTTCGATGCAGGCATAATTTCTAACCCCATTAATACTCCATTCTTCCCAAACAGTAAACCTATTTCATCTTTTAACTCTGTTGGCCAAATCTCTTTTTCAAAATTACCCTTCTCCTCTTCAATATCCTCCACAAACCAGATATATAGTCCGTCAACCTCTTTATCATATTCGTATTTCATAACTCTTATATTTTACGGTAAGTAAAAACCCTTTTCAGGTCTTATGCTCATTATTACTTTCGCGGTCTCATCTACAGCTACTTTTATTCCATTATGGTTAAACACTTTTATTACGTGTCCAGCAAATTGACCTGTTCCAACTTCCGGCACAACAGTACCAGCCTTTTTCGCCCCATCAATCACCCCACTAATTAATTCTTCTGTAGCCCCTCTACCTAAACCACTTTTTCTCCACGCATGATTAGAAACCTTGAATCCTTGTATAACAGATTGTTTTGTAAGTGCAGTACCTACAGTTTTAGTTGCAGTAAGAAAGTTTTTAATACTATTTACTATCTGGAGCACATCTTTAGGGCTGGCTTTCATCATGCCAGGGCTCGGTGCTATCCCTGCAATTGGAACAACGCCGGTTGAATTCCCTTGTCGATCATACATGTATCCATCATGGGAATTCCCTCCTAATAAGTAATAGTCGACATTACCCCAAAATCCCGAAACAGGATCCCGCTTCGGCCCTGCTAAATCAATAGGTTCAAGGTCAATGGAGTAATCTATCTGATTACCATTGCCGTTAGGAACACTTGTTCTACTTCTAGTGCTAAACAGATTCGTAAATTTCTTCCACAAGTCTGGAAGATCGGGCCACATACCGTCAGGATCTGTATAAAGTATCGGATTATTAAAGGCATAGGTATAGGAAGATATCTCAAAACCCGCTTCCGCCAGGGGATCCAGCACGCTCCACCTACCTATCTCCGCATCGTAAAAACGCACTCCGAAGTCAAGCTGGTCCAGTCCTATCTCCGTCTGCTTTTCTTTCCCACTGTACTTATAAAGGTTTATCGCTGAATTCAGGCCTGCGCCCGTATTCATCTCCATACCGAAGGCATAGTAATCCTGGATCTGCTTAACCGCCCCCGTGTGGTCTATGATGGCACGTGTGTTGCCCAGATGATCCTTGAGAAAATACTCATAAATAAAAGAACTGCCATTGGGAAGGATGCGCCCTTCCTCCGTCTGAATGAACTCAAGAACACCGTTCTTATACTGGATCCCATCCACATATTGTGTCACGCCAGTGCCCAGCTGCTTGGTCAGTTTCCTGCCCGTGGCATCGTAGGTGTATAGCAGCTGCTGGGCTCCCTTAACGAACTTCCTGGGTAAATTTAGATAATTATATTCGATATTCGTAATACCCAGCCGGCTATTCGTGATCGCACTGCCATTGGCATCATAGGTAAACGTATTACCCCTTGCTGCTGTCCCGGCATCGGCCACGCCGTTTAATCTATTACCGGTGTAACTGTACTTAAAGTGGTTGTACCAGCCTGTACTACCGCTGCTGCGCCGTAGTGTATCGATGTTGCCCATACTGTCATAGGCCAGCTCTTCGTTGAAGAAATTATTCTTGCCCGTGGCGCTGTAGGCGGCTTTCTTTAGCCTGTTGAGCGGATCATATGTATAGATATAGCTCTGCAACGGGGTCTGCGTTTGCGTGGTTGTTACCTTGGTGTTCCACACGATGGAACCGATGTTACCGTTGTACGCCTGTGGATTGTTGGCATAGTTGAGCTGCATCGCAAAGCGGCGTTTGTCCGTAAGCACATTCGGATTGTTGATCCCTGTGGTCCAGCCCCGCTCATTGTAGGTATAATATATTTCCTGCTGGTTGGTCGCTCCGTTTACATGCAGGTTCTTCTGCTTCAGCTGTCCGATCTCGTTGTACACCAGCTGGCTCTGCACGATCTCCGTCTGCGTGTTCACCTTCTTTCTGGTCTCCTTCAATCTGCCGACGTGGTCGTAGCTATTGGTCGTGACGATGGTCGTCGCAGTTCCGGATGCCGATGGTCTATGTACACGTGTGCTGGTCAGCAGTTCTCCGGGAAAATTGTAGGTATTGGTAATATAATCGGTACCTCCGGTAAACTGGTTCTGCCCGGCCGACTGGATCAACCGTCCCTGGTCGTCATAATAATTTACTGTCAGCAGCGGGGATGTTCCATCGTCCTTATACACCTTCGTCCCTGTGAGCAATGTTTTGACCTTACCGCTCCCGGAGATGCCCGATGCGGGAAGCTTATAGGCGCCCTCAAAGCCATAGTTATCGTAATAGCTGACCAGATGTGGTACGTATCCCGTAGTGGGAAAGGCTGTGTTGCTGTAGACCGAATCCTGACGGGATTCCCATTTCAGGGTTACACCTTCAACTGCAGACTGGGCGAGTTCCCGTGTACTCAATGCCGGATTCGTATAGATGCCCGTGGATACTTCGCGGCCGAGTACATCGTACTTCCGATAGGTCCATCTCCCACTGCTACGCTGCAGGGCATCCTGTGTCAGTACGACCTGATCATTTGTATTGTATACGATCCATTCCCAACCCTTGCCCGGTATCTTTTTTGCCACAAGGCGGTTCAGCCCGTCATATCTGTACGCATAGACATATTCCCGGAAAGCAACATCATGGGGATCTCCGCTAAAGTCTTCCGAAACCAGCGTACCGGTCACGCCGGGAGGGATCACATAGATCAGGTTGCCCGACCGATCGTACAGATAATAGGTATCCAGAGATTGCGCGCTGCTCTGCCATATCCGCCGAAGCACCACCCGGTTCTCAAGATTACGGAATTCCTCAATGGATCCTGCTCTGATCCTCTGGGGATTGTTCTCATCATAGCTTGTCGTCTTGATAAGTCTTCCCGGCGGATAGTCGCCGGACGTTGCCACACCTGAACTGCCATACATACTCCAGAGCCCCACCTCACCGGTACCGTTGAAGCTGTACTCCATGCCCACCGTATGGCCGGAACCCGCGATGGTATCCGACAGCGGCTGCCAGATCTGCCCCGGAAACCCGGTCTGTACCGACCGGTCCAACGGGCTATTTTCAAAGACTGTCCTGGTATATGGATATGCGGTCTTCTTCACGTGCGTATCCCAGCTCCCGCTACCGGCATAATAGGCTGCCTGTCTATTCCCGGCCGCCGCCACAAAGGAAGCATTGTTGGCAGTCTGCTCGCTATAGGGTAAATATTTTTTACTCTCACGGCCGTTGGCATCGTATTCTATGTGCTGTACAATATCCTTCTTTGCCGTACTGCCCTGCCACTGTATCTCCTGCAGGGGGCGGCCGATACCGTCATAGTAGCGGACCATCCGGTTCACCGAATCCACGGGCTTGCCCGTTAGGGATGCCGCGCTGCTATAGGGACGCCGTGTGACGGTCTCCACGGTATAATTTTGATTGCTGGTCTGTCCCTGTGTACCATTCCACAAAAATACGGATACGGTGGCCAGCAGAAGGGAAAGGATTCTGTCGATCTTCATAGCTGAATAGTCTTATCGGTTTGCATGTTGTTCTTCATCGCCCTGTACTAAAAATTGGTAAGCCAGAGTTCGTATGAATTCCCCGTTGCGAAAGTATAGCTGCTCCCGTGCTGGACGACCGATGAACTGCTCGTTGTCCTGTTGTCTATCTCAAAGTTCGCGAAGAAGCCGTCCTCATATTTGGTGGACGGATCGACCCGGAAACTCAGCGTATACGTACCGGCCGGTACGCGCAAGGTCAAGCTGCTGATCGGATAATCATAAACATCATTGAAGAACAGCTTCCGCGACACCACCACATGTCCATTCTGGACAAGATCCACATAGGCGTATTTTGGATAGTCGTAGTAATAGGAATGGAATACATTGACGAATTCTATCTCCACAAATGGATTGCCCGGGGATTCCTTGATATACAGCGTAGTGTCGGAATAATCGAGGTTATAATAAGAGGCGTTCAATAATTCTTCCCTAGCTTGTGCAGTCGCCGACTCAATATTGCTCGAAAACGTTTTTCCTCCGTAGAACACCGAATTGTACAGGTGCCATACCGTCCCTTGCCATCCGATGGATTCCATTACCGGGCGGCTAAAGGATGGGATCCCCCCGGTGGAGGTCCAGTTGAAGAAACTGTATTCATGGGTCTTTATTATACGGTTTTCGTGATCCCTCACTTCCCTGAGCCTATCTAGACCGTCGTAGGAATAGTGTGAGGTCAGTAGTTTTTCATCTGTGAGCGTCATGAGGTTGCCGTTAAAGTCGTAGGTGAAGTATTTCACATAACTGTTTTGTCCGTACATCGTTCCGTGGTTTGAAACCAGGAAATTATGCAGTGCAGAATGGGAGGCCGGATTGTTTATGGTGGCATGTGTACGGTATGGATTTGTTGAATAATGTGCATTTCGGGCCATGATCACCGGCCGGGTATTGTTGTACCCCCATACGACGCTTACCGGAATGCTGTCCCTCCCGCGATATTCCAGTATATTTCCATAGGCGTCATACAGTTCATAGGCCCCCACCGTACGATAAGCCCCGCCGTTACTGGATTCCCATATCCGCTTGGGTGCATAAAACGTATTCAGCATATTGTGTTCACCGTATTCCACTTTGGTCCTAAGGATTTCTTCATTATCTATACGCTTTAAAGTTTCGATGACGGGATCCAGTATATTTCTGTTCTTTAAGGCGAGATTCAGCGGATCGTTGAAATCATAGCTATACCAGCTATTTGTAAGCACCGTACGCCCTTCGCTATCCGTCGTCTGCACCGAAGATGGTTTCATATAGGGCAGCATGGCATAGCCATAACTTTTTTCTGTGGATACCGAATCGCCCAGCTCATCATAGCTGGTCTCGGCTTCCCACTCCAGCAGCATTCGCCCCGAATGGATATTGTACTGCGCACGATAAAAAAGGTCATACGGATATCCCGGCCCCAGACCAGATGCCGGGTTATACGGATCGTAATTATAAACATCATCGCTATAGGGCGCATTGCTATCCAGCGCACGGAAAATATACTTGGGACGCGCCAGCGCCGTTCTTATGACCAGGCCGTTCTGATACTTGGTATAGGCATACCGTTTCTGGTTTAATTTTCTAAATCGCTGTGCTGCATCGGTATGCCTACCGAATACTGTTACGGACTTCAGCAGGCCCATCGTGTAGGGAATCTTCAGATATCCCACGTCGAAGCCGGGCACTTTGTACTCGGCAAAAAGCGCACGTTCGTAAGGATCCATGTAATGGTCCGGGGGATAATATTCATATACCGTCTTACCGTTGCCCTGTCCGTAATCCTGCACATACCTTGTTACATGGTTGTAATGCACCGGAGAACCATTGGGCATCGTGTAGTTATGATAGTTTCCGCTCCGGTAACGATACACGGTATCCATCGTGATATATACACCATATGCATTTGGAGGGGTATGCATATTCCTACTGTAATACACCTGGTAGGTCGGATCGGATATGATGCCCACAAAGTTCATCGCCCGATGGGCCTTGGAACGGGGCGGTTTAACAAGCGCCACGCCGGTCCCATCTTCATGGAGACCGTAAACATAATTCTCCTGCTTGATGAACCTGTTACCGTTGAGGTCGCCGTAATTGATGGTACGGATACGGAGTCCTCCCGCTTCAACGGCGACGGATTGAGATACATATTCTTTCGAATAATTTTCCCGGTACTGATGGGGTTCATAATCGAATTCGGTAAAAAGCCCTGTGGGATATACAATAAACTTTAACATTCCTTTTAGCAGACCTGTGCGGTCCGGGTGCAAAAGATGCTGTGAAGAATGATGTCCTATGGGGACAGTGGTATTGGTAACCATGACCTGATTTGCATTATTCAGGTAACTGCCGACAGGAAGCTGTTGACGGGGAATGGTACCGAGATTGTATTGATAATACCCTGCGGCATCAAACGTTACATCATTTACAAATCCCCACATATCTGTCCCCTTCATATAGCTTCCAAACACAAACTTGCTGTAATATTGGAGGCCATAACGCTCTTTGGCCAGTGTGTCTGCCCCGTAAGTGTGGAGCGAATCAAGGTATCGGGTGGGCATCGGGTAGCCTTCGCTATAACTAGAAGCCGATGAGGCAAAGAGATCCACGGTCTTGATTAATGTGCCATTGGATCTTTTGCGTAATATTTTGGTCATTTCATCCGCTCCCAGAAATTCTATAAATTCTGTTCTGGTTATTATCTTCCGGAGTGAAAGTCCCCTGATCTGCGAATGTGAATAGTTGTTTTCCGTTTGATCATCGACGGCCTTGAAATCAAGATTTCCCGTCGTATAATTATAATACGGTATCTTATAAACAACATGATCGGAATATCCGCCGTACCTTTCTTCGATTAGTGGCTTGGAAAGATGTCCTATTTTATAATCCTTTGCCGGCAGTATCTGATACCAGTCTGTCCAGGGAGAAATGTTCATATTGTTCCCTTCAAACCAGTCCTGGTTTGAAGGATGGTACGATTCGTTCTTGTACACCACCACTTCATCATCCGAATTTCCGGCATACTCGACCTGTTTGTTCTCATACTGGAATGTAATCTCGTTGAATCCTTTTGCCGATATTATCTTATGGCACTTCCAGGTCGTGATACTCCCTCCGGTCAGTTCGATCAGATGCTGGAGCACACTTTCGTCACTCACATTCAGCGGCCCCACTTCACTGTTCTTTCTGCCAAATTTATAAACCGTACCATCTGTATCCACGACCGTAAACTCGCCGTCACTGAAACTGATCTTCATATTGTCATACGGGATGGTCACAAATTCGTATCCTGTGCCATAGAAATCTTTCTGCGCCACAAAAGTCCCTGATTTACCTAATAGGCTATAGCTGAATTTATCCGGGCTTCCGTCCATATCTTGAAAATACATCTGGTATAGGTTACCGTTAATATAAGAATTATCGGCCGGAAAGTCGTTCAAATAACCTTCCGCCCCTTTGATCAACTCATTGTTGACATACCCTTTTACACCAAAATCATCCTTATCGTTGATGACACGGCTAATTTGCAGATCACAGCTCATGCTCCAGCCCAGCCCTACACGGGTCGCCCGTTCGTCTTTCCGGAATCCGCCCGCATGGTAGCTGAGCGCAACTGGTACGACCAGGTCTCCGATCCCCATCTCCATAAGGGGGATACTGATGTTGACCAGACCCCGGCTGAGATCGACCGGATATTCGGTCTGCTTGATAAGCGCAGAGGCTTCGGGGCTTACCGGAACCTTAACAAAATCCTGGCACAGTGCTATATGCGCAAACGATAGGAAAACAGAAAATAATAATGCGTATCTTTTCATATTAGGGTATTGATAATGGTTTAATATGAGAAATGGAGATGCCCCAACATCACTTTATCGACTCCTGCCTAGCAATACCACTCTGTAAATGTATTCGGATAAAATGGAAATTGGCGACCATCTGACAACTCGTGCTCAATCCCCTTAGGTTAATAGCATAATATATTACTAATATAGTGTTTTTTTAAATAAAAAAGAAAAAATATTAATAATTATATATTGGCATATAGTGTAATATGTTATAAATACAATCTGAAGGAGATAGTATAACACCTCGTATTCTTATAATTGTGCGAAGCAAGTGCTTCTGATGCATGGACATGGAAATCGCCTTATCAAATTAATTTCGAAAATATGGGTATAGTAGACCTAAATGTGAGGCAGGAAATAGACGCTAAAGACAAGAAAGCCACCTGATCGGTGGCTTTCTCGTTTACTTTGTGAAAGTAGTGGTAGTTTTATTTACTTCCCCTCCTTCAATTTTTTGACCTCATGGGCTAGATCCAATACGGCTTTGCTTAATTCGGCAATAGACTGAGTTTTGACACGGTCCTCTTCAATAAACTTCTCCAATAGTGCTACCAGTTTATCTGCCCCGTCGTTATGAATTGTTGGTTGATTATACTGTTGATTACTTGAACTGGTATCCTGATTAGTCTGTATATTATAGATTACGTTCTCATCTTTAAAATTTTGCACAAATTCGGGAGTCACGCCCAGTGCGGCAGCTAGCTCTTCCAAAAGAGGCTCGTCCAGAGCAACCATATTTTCGAAATCTGAAATGCGTTGTTGCGAATACCTGTTACGGCAAAGTTGGCCGAAGGCTTCCTGTTTAATACCCTGGATTTCACGGATGCGCTTGATGTTATGACCGATATGCATGGTGTCGTTTTTTTCTTTAAAAATAGTATTCATAACCGATGAAAATTACCGTTTGGTTTTTTACCGGTAAATCGGTACAATACCAAACCAAAAAATAAAATATAATCAAATAACTTTGGCTTAAAGTTACGGATTATTGTAACGAACAGCAATAGCTGAATGTTCTTTGACGTATTGGTATTGAAAATTAAAAAATCAAAAGGAAAAAGCCAAAAGCATTTTTGACTGTATAATGAGGCTGCTTGTGAAGCCGTGGGGTGAGGACAAAAGTCACTCACTAAATATCCTTTGTTTTTGGGAGTTCGCAATGTTCTTCGTCGTGCCACTCATTAAATTTAACGAAGGTATGCGCAACAGTCTCGTTCACAAAATTTTACACTTTATTAAGAAGAGAAAATACTATAAAAGAAAATATAGAGGCTACTTGTGACGCCATAAGGTGAGGATAAAGGTCACTCACCAAATACTTTTTGAGATATACAATGTGCTTGGTCGTTCCGATTGACAATATTTAAAAAACACTTTTTTTACATAGGGTATTAAAAAGAATACACAATAACCTCGTAACGAAATCTGAGATCTTGTCGTATTCTAGCTGGCAATCAGAAAGTTTACACAATTAAGGCGTGAGAACTTCAATAGGCACAACAAAACCGCTAATTTCCCATCTAACATAAATTTTTCTAAACTATTTCAATGAGATAGGTATACACAACGCGTCCGCTTACTCGTTTAGAACAATTTACACAACAAGCCGTCAATTTCCCTAGAAAAAATTATGATATCCTAAGCGAATTTTTCGGGCTAAAACGCATGGATATGATCAAACTGAATACACAAAGGATGGCTCCCTGTTGATAAAATTATTAAATTAAATAACATTGAGGCTGCTTGTGACGCCGTAGGGTGAGGACAAAAGTCACTCACTAAATACTATTAATTGCAACAGAGCGATAGATTACAGCTCGGGTATACGCAAAGGGTGGGTCTTATTGTGATATGCTTGTACTTGTATAGTTTATTGTACGCAAAGGGCTGCTGTAAATCCGAAATTTAGGTACACAATCTAGTCACCTTCAGGTCACCTTATTTGTAGGGAAAATAGTTTACACAACTAGTTTCTCACGCGCTGAGCCCCAATACATGTATATGCGATAGAGGTGGGCTTACTCTTTATTGATAACAACAGATATTTTATACACAACTGGGCTCTCTCCGCGTTCGAGTGGTTACTTACTAATATGTATTCAACCAAGAAAGTATTCACAACGAGGTCGGTTTTTGATTAATATGAAAGGTATGTGTAACAATCACCAATCAATACCAATACATCAACGTTCTATGCAGCTTTAAAATAAGCCTATCACAAGATCTCGGTTGCCGCAAAAATCCGTCAGGCCGGCCGAGATCTATGTAGGTGTTTAACCAAAACGTTGATTATGAATAAAACTTTACAACAACATCAAACCGAAAAACATGTATCCCTACTTCAACAAGGAGACGAACGGGGGTTGAATTTTTTCTACAAGCGCTTTTACGGGTATCTTTTTGCAAGAACATTTCGCGCTACGCAAGATGACTGTGCGGCTAAAAGTATAGCACAGGAAGTACTATTGCGATTATGGTTATTCCGCAGACATGCTAAGGATACAGAAGGTATCCTAATCTTTTTAAAAACGCAGGTTAAATTAGCTATACATGCATTCTTCAACAAAACACAAAATAGATTCCACCGGAGCCTGTTGCAGTTGGATAGCATAGAAGATTATCAAGAGTTTCTGCTCGGCTATGAAATAGAAGAAGAGGAGGAAGAAGAAGAGGACCTGATCTATTTGGAGAAACTCGAGGAAGAAAAACAGCAACGGCTTGACAAACTCAACAAGGTATTGCCTATCCTTAACCAACAGCAGCAGCTGTTCATCAAACTCTGTTTAAAATACAGCTTTAACTATGAACGTATTGCCTATTATCTGGGTGGTATATCCGACTACGAGGTGAGCTTACAGGTGGAGAAAACGATAGACACACTTCGTTCGGTATTCAACAGTTCGCAGAAAATGGAACTGCTGAATAGCCCGTCAAAGATTATTCTCCAAGGTGAGTTCAATGACCAACAGGCAGAGATCTTTCACATGCGCTATGAACTGCAGTTATCTTTTGGACAAATTTCGGAAGCACTGCAGTTGAACCCGTCTATGGTCAAGCAACTGTTTGTACAAGCGCATGCGAAAATCAAATCCGCAAAGAAAACAGCATAATAAGAGAGAGTATTATGGAAAAAGATACCATCATTTTAACAAGGAAAATCCAAATTTACTTAGATTGCGAAGATAAAGAGCAACGTTCGGAGTATTACAAAAAGCTATTCGAATGGCAGGATATGGTTTATCGTGGATCCAATATGGTTTTGACACATCAGTATATACAGGAACAGATTAAAGACTTGATCTACTTGCGGGACGACATCAAGGTAAAATTGGCTGATTTCAAAAAAGATCCGGACGGCATATTCACTTCTTCGAAAATGAATACGACATACCGCATACTATCGCTATATTTTAAAGGAAAACTACCGTCAAATATTATTTCCGCAATGAACATGACCTTGAACAGGCTGTTTAGTGCAGAACGATCGGCATACTGGAAGGGCGAAAAGTCTTTAAGAAACTATAAGAAGGATATGCCAATCCCTTTTTCCGGGGATCAGGTAAAACTGAATAATGACGAGAAAGGACGGGAGTTTAAACTGACACTCTTCAAGATGCCGTTTCGCACCTATTTGGGAAAAGATCGATCGGATAAAAGAGTACTGCTACAGAGAGCACTGGTCGGCCAAATCAAAATCTGTACTAGCTCCATAAAGATTGTAAAGGGAAAAATCTTTTTGCTATTAGCTCTTGAGCTACCAAAACAGCAACACGAACTAAAAGAACATATCATTGCTGAAGCATCGCTATCCGTAGAACATCCAATTACTATATCTATTGATAAGGACAGCTACCAAATCGGAAATAAAGAGGAGTTTCTATACCGTCGTATGGCCATTCAGGCTGCAAGGCACCGTATACAAAAAGCTGCCGCCTTCAACAAAGGTGGTCATGGCCGCAAGAAAAAGCTGAAAAGTCTGGAGCATTTCAGCGAGAAGGAAAAACGCTACGTAGATAGTCGTCTGCATCTCTATAGTCGCAGGCTGATAGATATATGTGTAAAATCCGAAGCAGGCACCCTACTATTGGTTAACCAAACAAATAAAGAGGAAGTAGCTAAGGAGGATGAATTCCTGTTGCGCAACTGGAGTTATTACGGTTTGATCGAAAAGATAAAGTATAAAGCGAGCATGGCTGGTATAAATGTGATCGTAGAATAAGTACCAACTGAGGCATCCTCCATCCTGATCGTACTAAACTACATCACGAATACGACAAACGGTATACCGATTGAGACATCCTCCATCACCTTCGAGGTATTTTTATTCAATTTTCTTTTGTCGCTTGGACCGCGACGGGTCTACACTTTTGACCGCAAAAGTGTCCAAAACTCGTCGCTGTACCGGCTCGCCATAACGGATCACTATTCCTACTATTGGCGACCCGCCAAGGCGACATTTGTCGGGTATGTAACGATAGTGCTTTATCTTAAATATTACTTTATGCTTCTGCTGAATTGAAAAAATATGGCCTTAGCGGATTTGGACGAGTAGGCAGCAGATGATGTGATGCAGAAAGATTCGAGTTTGTACTTTCCAAACAGGTCTCAGCCTTTGGCTTGGGACAAAGCGATGGAGGCCTAAGAGCTGCGCGCTGCATCATTGCGTCGCCGAAACGACAAATACGATACTGCCCTGATTTTTGCTTCTTTTCATCAAAGGAAAAGAAGTCGCTCTGCGCCGGCGAAAGAGGCGAAAAGAAATTTGTTTAAGAAAACCCTTCATTTTTATTAACATCATAACCTAAACATAATCATATAAAAAAAGGGGATCTCCTATGACAAACATAGAAGATCCCCTCTTAAATAACGTATAAAAGCAAATTACTTCGCGTACGAAACCGATCTCGTTTCACGGATGACCGTCACTTTGATCTGACCTGGATAAGTCATTTCCGTCTGTATACGGTTAGAGATATCGGCAGCTAGTACTTCTGCCGCTGCATCACTGATACGTTCCGACTCTACCACGACACGCAACTCGCGGCCAGCTTGGATGGCGAAAGTTTTCTCTACACCGGGATACGATAAGGCTAGTGCTTCTAGTTCCTTCAAACGCTTGATGTAACTTTCAACGACTTCGCGACGTGCACCCGGGCGAGCACCAGAAATAGCATCACAGGCCTGTACAACAGGAGAAATCATGGATGTCATTTCTATTTCATCGTGATGGGCTCCAATAGCATTACAAACATCTGGGTGTTCCTTATATTTTTCGGCCAATTGCATACCCAATATCGCATGCGGCAGTTCTGGATTATCATCAGGCACTTTACCAATATCGTGTAAAAGACCTGCACGCTTAGCCATTTTCACATTTAACCCTAGCTCCGCCGCCATAGTTGCAGCAAAATTTGCTACCTCGCGCGAGTGTTGCAACAGATTCTGACCGTAAGAAGAACGGTAACGCATACGCCCTACCATACGAATTAATTCGGGATGCAAGCCGTGGATACCCAAATCGATGACCGTACGCTCCCCAATTTCAACAATTTCATCCTCGATCTGCGTACGCGTCTTAGCCACTACCTCTTCGATACGAGCTGGGTGAATACGACCATCCGTAACCAGTCTATGCAACGATAAACGGGCGATTTCCCGACGTACCGGATCAAATCCCGACAAAATAATAGCTTCAGGTGTATCATCTACAATAATCTCAACCCCGGTTGCGGCTTCGAGGGCACGTATATTACGACCTTCCCGACCGATAATACGTCCTTTGATTTCGTCATTTTCGATGTTAAAAATAGAAACGGTATTTTCAATTGCAGATTCCGTAGCTGTACGTTGAATAGTTTGTATAACTACTTTTTTAGCTTCTTTAGATGCCGTTAGTTTTGCCTCGTCTACAATGTCTTTAATTTGCATAATAGCCTGCGAGCGGGCTTCCTCTCGTAGTGAAGACACCAATTGCTCTTTAGCTTCGTCGGCAGTCAGCCCTGCAATTGTTTCCAATTGTTGGATATGTTGATTCTTCAATTGATCAACCTCTTCACTTTTCTTTTCATTCACCTCAATGAGTTGTTCCAATTTTTTACTTTTGACATCCAACTCCTGTTTTTCTCGATTTAAAGTTTCTAGTTTTTGGTTTATAGACTGCTCTTTTTGACGGATGCTGTTTTCCTTCTGCGCTACCGTATTATTACGTTGATTAACCTCTTTTTCGTGCTCTGCCTTAAGTTGAAGAAACTTTTCCTTAGCTTCCAATTGACGTTGTTTCTTGGTATGTTCGGCATGTTTTTCAGCCTCATTAATAATACTTTCCGCTTTCAGATTGGCAGCTTGTTCTTGCTTCTTGAACAGTAATTGTAAAAAATACCGTCCAATAACAACGCCAATAAGAAGTGAAATTATTATTGAAATTGTCGTTGATAACTCCATTTTATTTATTGTATATATTTAGTTTTTAATAATTTTTCAGCAAAAAAAAACCGCAATTAAATTTTAACAGGCTCCATGTATTATTAAACTTCGATTACACATGATTTGAGCGTATGATTATGACCTAGATGGCTTTCGCAAAATGGCCTATATCTTTGTATTGCTCGTGATATTGAAGCGTTAAGTTTAAAATAGTGACAACCCGAATTTAATTGCGGCAAATTCGTCGTTAAACAGCTCTTATAAAGAACGATCTTATTTTTTAAAGAAATCTGTCAATAAATTATCCAATTCATGAACTGTTTGCTCTAAGCCTATGTCTTGATTCTGTGAATTACGCTCGGCTTTAATCATACCTGTAGCATATTGTAATACACACATAGACAGCAAATCCTGCTTATCACGAACTGCATAATTGTCTTGCAATTCCTTAATTTTTTCATTTATCAATTTCGCAGCGTGTCGTATCACCTCTTCCTCATCTGTTTCTACACGCAACGGATACACGCGATCTGCGATATTTATTTTTATGGAAATATCTCCCATTTTCTTGAGCTTAATAACGTAATAAACCTCTACCCTTAGTCATCTTACCTATCCCACTATTTCAGTAAGTTTATACATTTGTCTATTTCTCGCACAAAATCGTTAATTTTTTGCTTTGTGTCAAGTATTTTTTCATTTACAGCATCTTTATCTACATCAGACTCATCCAAGGATTTTGCTACCGTCATCACTTTTAGCTTTTCCTCAAGCTGTTGAACTTTACCTGAACTCGTCTCAAAAGCGACTTGAACAGATTGAAGCTCTAATTTTAGTAGGTCATTCTCCTCTTGTAAGGCTTCGCACAACTGAATTAAATTTTTCGTTTTCTCAACGATAACATTCATTTGTGATGATAATGACGCCATATATTACTTCGCAATTACTATTTATATCTTCCGACTAACGCACTACTGCGCCAGTCTCTTTCTCAAAGTTAAGAATTAATTTTTTAATTATACTATCAATTTGTTTGTCATTAAGCGTTTTTTCTTCATCCTGAATGGTAAAACTCAGTGCGTAAGACTTTTTGCCTTCTGGCAATTTCTCTCCCTTATACACATCAAATATGTTTACTTCCTTCAAAAGTTTGCGTTCCGATTTAACAGCAATACTTTTAAGCTGCTCGAAAGTGACCTCTTCATTTACCAATAGTGCTAGGTCCCTTCGTACGGTTGGAAATTTAGAAACTTCTCTATACGTAATTGTATTTTTGCGAATAGTCTTCATAACTAGATCCCAATCAAAATCCGCAAAGAAAACAGCACCATCAACATCAACTTTATTCAACGTTTGTACCGAAACAGCTCCGAATGATACCAGTACTTTTTGTCCCTTTAAATAATCTAGTCCGTAAGCTAAATGGGGATTGACCGTTTCTACAGGTTGAAGATTCTCTATTTTCAATCGCTTCAAAATAATGTCTACTGCCGCTTTCAGATTATAGAAATTGTTAACTTTTGTGTCATTGTTCCACTGCTCAAGTGATTTTTTACCAGCGATCCCCAGCACCATATGCTGCTTTTCTTTATACCCTTCTTCCAACAGATGGTAGGTCTTTCCGTATTCAAAGAACTTAACATCGACAGATTTGCGTTTCTGGTTGTATTCTACCGCCGTTAAAACGGAAAAAATCATATTCTGACGCATGGTATCTAAGTCTGTACTCAAAGGATTAAGCAGTTTCACAGCCGAGTGCTCGTCATCCGAATACGCTCCTTTAGTCAATGAGTTGGACAGGATCTCTTGATAACCGTTTGCGATCAATAGATCGGCAACCTGATTCAAGACGACCTCTTTATCCGGCTTTTCGGAAGTATTCAATGAAGCCTTAATCTGCGATTTCAACTCAATGTTATTGTAGCCATAAATGCGCAATACCTCCTCAATTACATCTACCTCGCGAGTTACGTCCACTTTATAGGCTGGCACGTGCACCGTGAAGGTATTGTCACTTTCTTTAGAAATATCGATGCCTAATGCCAATATAATCTCCTTAATTTCCTTGGTGGGAATATCCTTACCGATCAAGCGTTGTACATTTTTGTAGTTTACCTCAAAAGAGAATGCATCAACCTTAGATAGATAAATATCCGTAACTGGGGCGTCAATCTGTCCGCCAGCAACTTCCTGTATTAATAAAGCAGCACGCTGAAGCGCATATACCGTTATATTCGGATCTGTACCACGTTCGTATCGGAATGAGGAGTCCGTTTTTAAACTATGGCGTTTTGCTGTCTTGCGGATGGATACGGAATTAAAATAGGCCGATTCCAAGAAGATATCAGTTGTGTCTTCAGTTACTCCAGAATGTGCTCCACCAAAAACCCCTGCCAGGCACATGGCTTTCTGTGTATCCGCTATTACTAGATCCTCCGAAGACAACTTACGTTCTACGCCGTCCAACGTCGTGAACAGTTCGCCTTCGTGTGCTAATCGGACAACGACTTTATTACCACCTATTTTATCTTTATCAAATGCATGTAGCGGTTGTCCCAAATCGTGCAACACATAATTGGTAACATCCACAATATTATTGATCGAACGGATGCCTATCACGTTTAACTTCTCTTTTAGCCATTCAGGGGATTCACCTACTGTTACGCCAGAGATATTTATACCCGAATAGCGCGGGCATGCTGCGCTATCTGCTACGACAACTACCGTGGCATCTGGATTTTCTTTTTCCTTGAATGCACTTACATCAGGCAGTGTATATGTACTTCGAAAATACGCCGCCAAATCACGGGCCACCCCTAAATGCGAAGCCGCATCTGCACGATTGGGTGTAAGACCGATTTCAAACCTATAGTCGTCTTGAATGTGATAATAATCTTTTACCAAAGAACCTATCTGTGCATCTGCATCCAGTTCTACAATACCGGCATGTGAGGACCCCAAACCTATTTCATCTTCACCACAAAGCATCCCTTCCGACACCTCTCCTCTGATTTTTGATTTTGTTATCTTAAAGGATTCTCCAATTGTAGGATGACAGGTGGCACCTACTTGCGCTACGATCACCCTAAGCCCTACCCTTACATTTGGAGCTCCACATACGATATGCAATAATTCCGAACCACCTACATTTACGGTAGTGACCTTTAACTTGTCCGCATTGGGATGCTGTTCGCACGTCATCACTTCTCCTACAACCAATCCGTCCAAACCTCCTGGAATAGATTGTATAGTTTCGACTGCTTCCACCTCTAGCCCGATATCCGTCAAAATCAAAGAGAGCTCCTGCGGTGTCTTATCTATATTTACGTAATTCTTAAGCCAATTATAAGAAATATTCATTATCTATTGTTTTTTAAAGGAACAAAGATAGGATTTTGTCAGCGAGCAAAAAAATCTAATAAAAGGTATAAAAGGGATCTATTGTTCAGCGCAAAAAAAGTAGATTCGCCTAATCGGATAACCATAGCTATTACTTTTCATCTATGTGACTACCTTTTTGCATCCATGAATATTATATACAAAATATTCCGTAAATTTGTACTTTAATTTGAAGAACGTTCAAAACACACGAAAATAATGATTCAATTCTTTGAGAACCCATCGAGCACCGTATATGGTGTTCAAAGCGTAAACTCTTTATCACAAGAAGACATTAATAAACTCAATTGGCTTTTTGGAAATGCACAAAAACTTGACGACCAAACGTTAAACCATCACTACATAGGTCCTCGTGCTGCAATGATCACCCCATGGAGCACGAATGCTGTTGAAATAACGCAGAATATGGGAATTCAGGGTTTAATCCGAATTGAAGAATTCCACAAAGTGGATGAAAACTATAACGAATTCGACCCTATGATTTCACAGAAGTACGCCGCTTTAACACAAGATATGTATACCATTGATATTAATCCAGAACCTGTTTTGGAGATCGAAGATATCGAGATGTACAATAAACAGGAAGGTTTGGCGCTGAACCTGGAAGAGGTCCAGTATTTGGATAACTTATCAACTAAGCTAGGCCGAAAGCTGACGGATTCTGAGGTTTTCGCGTTCTCGCAAGCTAATTCGGAGCATTGCCGCCACAAAATATTTAATGGGACATTTATCATCGATGGCGAAGAACAAACTTCTTCCTTGTTCAAACTCATTAAAAAAACTTCAGAAACCAACCCCAATGATATTATTTCGGCTTATAAAGACAATGTTGCTTTTGTAAAAGGTCCACGCGTTGTTCAATTCGCACCGAAATCGGCTGACAAACCCGATTTTTATGAAGAAAAAACATTCGACTCTGTTCTGTCCGTAAAAGCCGAAACGCACAACTTTCCGACGACCGTTGAACCCTTTTCGGGTGCAGCTACCGGTTCAGGAGGAGAAATTCGCGACCGCCTAGCGGGTGGCCAAGGTGCCTTGCCGTTGGCGGGTACAGCTATCTATATGACGTCGTATTCCCGATTGAAAGATCCATTCGACGATGCACAGAGCCGTCCATGGGAAAACGGAATGGCAGAGCGCGATTGGTTGTACCAAACGCCGATGGACATTTTAATTAAAGCTTCAAATGGTGCTTCAGATTTTGGCAATAAATTTGGTCAACCTTTAATTACAGGTTCTGTCTTAACCTTCGAGCATGAAGAGGGTACGCGTAAATTAGGATACGACAAAGTCATTATGCAAGCGGGTGGTGTAGGCTACGGCAAACTAGATCAAGCAAAGAAACACACACCTCAAACAGGCGATAAAATCGTTATTCTGGGTGGAGAGAACTACCGCATCGGTATGGGTGGAGCTGCTGTATCCTCAGCCGACACTGGCGCTTTCGGATCAGGCATCGAATTAAATGCCATCCAACGTTCTAACCCAGAAATGCAAAAACGTGCAGCTAATGCCGTACGTGGTATGGTAGAATCCGATAGCAATCCGATTGTATCGATACACGATCACGGTGCCGGTGGCCACTTAAACTGTCTTTCTGAATTAGTAGAAGATACCGGAGGATTGATCGATCTGGATACGCTACCTGTTGGTGACCCTACCCTATCTGCGAAGGAAATTATCGGTAATGAATCTCAAGAACGAATGGGATTAGTTATCGCCAATAAAGACATCGAGGTCTTAAAACGCGTAGCTGACCGTGAACGTGCACCGATGTACACCGTCGGGGACGTGACAGGCGACCACCGCTTCACCTTCGAATCTAAAACTACCGGTGAAAAGCCCATGGACTATGCGTTAGAAGACTTCTTCGGATCTTCTCCAAAAACGTATATGAAAGATAACACCATCGTCAGAAATTATGCCGATATTGAATATACTAAAGATCAAATCCCGACTTACTTAAAGCAAGTTCTACAACTGGAAGCCGTTGCATCCAAAGATTGGTTGACAAATAAGGTAGACCGTTGCGTAGGTGGTCGTGTCGCAAAACAACAATGCGCTGGTCCACTGCAATTGCCGTTAAACAACGTTGGTGTCATGGCGCTGGATTTTAAAGGTAAAGAAGGTATCGCGACAACCGTGGGACACTCCCCTGTGGCGGCTATCGTTGATCCTGCCGCGGCAAGTAGAACTGCTATTGCAGAAGCGTTGTCAAACTTAGTCTTCGCTCCTATCAAAAATGGTTTAGCTGGTGTGTCACTTTCGGCCAACTGGATGTGGGCATGTAATAATGAAGGCGAAGATGCTCGTCTTTACAAAGCTGTCGAAGCATGTTCGGATTTTGCTATTGAATTGGGGATCAATATCCCGACGGGAAAAGATTCACTTTCGATGAAGCAAAAGTACCCCAACGGCGAACATGTGATCGCTCCAGGAACATTGATCATCTCTGCGGCAGGAAACTGTACAGATATTAATAAAGTAATAGAGCCAGTTCTGAATAAAAATGCAGGCTCGATCTACTACATCAACCTATCGCAAGATAGCTTTAAATTAGGTGGATCGTCCTTTGCCCAAATCTTAAATAAGATCGGAAAAGAAGTGCCCACGATTCAGGACAGCGCCTATTTCAAAAATGCGTTCAATACCATACAACAATTGGTGAATACAGGGTTAGTCGAAGCTGGTCACGATGTCGGTTCAGGAGGTCTTATTACCACCTTGTTGGAAATGACTTTTGCTGATGTGGATTTAGCAGCCCATTACGATCTATCGGGATTGAATGAAACCGACTCGGTAAAGGCCTTATTCAACGAGAATATCGCAGTTGTATTACAGGCGAAAGAAGATAGTGTCTTCGAGAAAATAGTGAAAGAAGCCGGAGTAGAGGCATTAAAAATCGGCCAAGTAATTGAAGGTAAAGACGTCACCTTGAAAAACAACACAGATAGCTTTACGTTCAATGTCGCTGAAACACGTGATATTTGGGGCAAAACATCCTTTCTCTTGGATCAAAAGCAATCTAAGAATGGAATGGCCGCGGAGCGTTACAACAATTACAAAAATCAGCCACTAAAATATGCTTTTCCTAGTCACTTCACAGGTAAAAAGCCCGTTGTGGACACCTCTAAATCTCGTCCAAAGGCGGCGATTATCAGAGAAAAAGGGTCAAACTCCGAACGCGAAATGGCAAATGCGATGTTCTTAGCAGGATTTGATGTGAAAGATGTGCATATGACAGATTTAATTTCTGGTCGTGAGACATTAGAAGATATCCAATTTATCGGAGCTGTGGGAGGCTTCTCAAATTCCGATGTATTGGGCTCGGCAAAAGGCTGGGCTGGGGCTTTCCTATACAACGACAAAGCAAAAATGGCATTGGATAAATTCTTCAAACGCCCAGATACACTTTCTGTAGGAATATGTAACGGATGTCAGTTATTCATGGAATTGGAGTTGATCAATCCTGAACACGATGTACACGGAAAAATGCACCACAATACTTCTCAAAAACATGAATCAAGCTTCTCTTCCGTTACGATTCAAGAGAATAATTCGGTTATGCTATCCACGCTAGCTGGCACCACGCTTGGTGTTTGGATTTCGCACGGTGAAGGAAAATTTAACCTACCCAAAGAAGAATCACAATACCATATCGTAGCGAAATACGCATACGATCAGTATCCACACAATCCGAATGGTTCAGATTACAACACAGCGATGCTATGCGATGCTACAGGCCGTCACTTAGTAACAATGCCGCACATCGAACGTTCTACATTTCAGTGGAACTGGGCTAACTATCCACAAGGCCGACAAGATGAAGTCACTCCTTGGTTAGAGGCGTTTGTTAATGCCAGAAAATGGATTGAAAATCAGGGCAAGTAAGACGCAATATGAGAGTGTCTCAAAAATACAACATCGTCGAACCGAGACCGTCATCGCTGACCTGAGGTATGAAGATGATGCGATCTTAAAAGATTGGTTTACTTCGCACCTGCCTTCGGCGGTCGTCATTCTTTCTCGCAATTGACGCGTTTTTTTGTAACAAAAAATCCCGGGACTATCGTCCCGGGATTTTTTGTTTTATGATTTAATAACGATTAATGCTTCACCGCCATTTCATCTACGTAGTCTTTATTTTCTTCGTAATCGGCAACTATAAGTTCTTCATAGTTCGTTTTTTCTTTCTTTCCAAAGCGTCTTCCCAAACTGTCAAAAATAGAATATACGACAGGGACAACAACGAGTGTCAGTAATAACGAGGACAACAGTCCACCGATAATAACAATAGCCAGACCTCTGTTTGTATCTGCGATACCACCTGTAGCCATTGCAATAGGAATCATCCCGAATACCATGGCGATGGTTGTCATTAAGATTGGACGAAGACGAGCATGGTTAGCAGCGACTAACGCATCATGTGTATTATCACCAGCATCTTTTCTGTGGTTAGCGAAATCGACCAGTAAAATCGCATTCTTCGCCACCAAACCAATCAACATGATGATACCCAATATAGTAAAGATGTTCAACGACTGATTCGTCAATGCCAACAACAATAAAGCTCCGATAAAAGACAATGGTATGGAGAATAATACGACAAATGGAGTTACAAAGTTATCATATAAAGATACCATAACCAAGTACACCAAAATAATGGACGCCAATAGGGCAATACCCAACGTACCAAATCCTTCAGATTGATTTTCCATATTACCTCCCCATACATACGAAACGCCGGGCTTACGTTCTAACTCCTTGAACTTTTCTTCCCATTCCTGCGCTACAGTACCCGCAGGACGACCAATCACTTGGCCCTGTACAGATACAGCTGGCGATTTGTCACGACGCTCCAATAAAGAAGGACCTGATCCATAACCTACCTCCGCAAATTGTTCCAATGAAATGGTGGCACCTTGATTGTTAACAAATTTAAGCGCCCGCACATCATCTATCCCTGTACGACCTTTATCATCAAATTGAATATTGATATCATACTCGTTATCTCCTGCACGGAATTTATTATCTGTATTTCCCGAAAAAGCAGTCTGCATCGTCATACCTACGGTCGCCACATTCAGGCCTAAGGAAGTCATCTTCTCGCGGTCTACTTTCACATTAATTTCCGGGTTACCATCTTCCGAAGACAATTTCAGTTGAGAAGAACCTGGTACATCTCTTAGTAGATCCAATGCTTTGTTTGCAAATTCCAATGCATCCTCCGGCGACGCCCCGATAATGGTCAGTTTTATCGGAGCCTCCTCCGCTCCCATTAATCCCATATTCACCGTTTTGACTTTCGCTCCGATCAGTTCATTTTCTAACTCACGCTTCAATTTTGCGGAATACACTTTCGAATTTTCTATTCCAATGTATTCATCCTTCATAATCACGTGAATTTCGGATTTATACCGAGAACCTGCTATTCCCGAAAAACCACCGTCGCTGGACTGTCCTACCGAGGTAATTAAACGTTTGATCTCCGGCTTAGCTGCAATAAAATGTTCTGCCCGCTGGGTTAGTAAATTTGTCGTTTCTAAAGAGGCATCTTTTTCTAACTCAAACTGCACGAGAAATTCGCCTTTATCATTCGCCGGAAAGAAGTCAGATCCAATATACCCCATTCCAACTAACATAATGGAACCAAAGAATAAAACAACCGCCAAAAGAAGGGTTAATACCTTGTTCACTCTCGTGCGGAGAGACCATTTCAGAACATTAGATACCCAATTGGTAAATTTCGTTAGTCCTCTTTCAAAGCTTACAATTATTCCACCAAAGAAAGACTTAGGATTAACATGTTCTAACCTTCCAAACCGAGAATACAACCAGGGAACAACAGTAAAAGAAACCAATAACGACAACAACGTTGAAATAATAACTGTCACACAGAATTGAGCCAAGATATTAGCTACCAACCCCGTTGACATGGCAATTGGTAAGAATACGACCACAATAACTAAGGTAATGGCAGAGACTGTAAAACCGATCTCTTTAGCGCCGTCATAAGCCGCACGCACCCTATTCTTGCCCATTTCCATGTGTCTATGTATATTCTCAATAACCACAATGGCATCATCCACCAAAATACCTACTACTAGGGAAAGCCCTAGCAAAGACATCAAGTTGAGCGTATAGCCCATCAAAAACATTCCGATAAAAGTTGCAATCAATGACAACGGTATTGCTACCATCGTAAACGCTGCATTGCGTAAGCTATGGAGAAAGAAAAGCATGATAAAGCCTACAAGAACGATGGCTAGTACCAAATCTTTCATCACATGGTTAGCCGCATTCAAGGTGTATTCACTTGAATCATTTGCTACCAAAACTTTGATATTATTATCCTTGTAATCGTTTTCTACTTCTGAAATTGTGTTTTTTACTGATTCAGAAACCGCCACGGCATTGGCATCGGATTGCTTAAACACCTGTAATAGTATCGTGTTTTGGCGATCTAAACGTGCAATTTTTTCAATATCAGCAATACCATCTTGTATATCCGCTACATCACGTAAAAACACAGTTGCTCCTGTAGAAGTAGTTAGTGGTAAATTCCTTAATTCATCAATGGACTCCACTTTACCAGCCAGACGAATAGTCGTGCGCTTTTCGCGGGAAGACACACTTCCCGTCGGGAAATCCAAATTGGATGACGCGATTACCTGTTGTATCTGGGTAATGGATAATCCGTAACCTTCTAACCGCTCAGGATCTACCCTTACCTGAATCTCCCGTTCTTCTCCCCCGATCATATCAACCTTAGCAACCCCATTTACACGGGCAAAAACAGGCTGTATTTTCGTATCCAATAGGTCGTATAGTTCTTTTTCACTCAAGTTAGACGTTACCGCTAAACTCATAATCGCTATATCATCTAACGAAAACTTATTTAATGTTGGAGGGTCAACATCGTCTGGTAAATCATTCGAAATAGAGTTGATTTTACGTTGCGCATCCGTCAACAAGAAATTCACATCTGCCCCATCATTAAGAGTAACCATAACGATAGACACGTTCTCTAAAGAGGTCGATTCGATTTTCTTTACCATCTCCAAAGAGGAGACGGCATCTTCGATTTTCTTGGTAACCGTATTCTCTATTTCTGTAGGTGAGGCTCCCGGATATACCGTCTGGATGGTAATCACGTTGATATCAAACTTGGGAATCAACTCATATCCCAACTGGCTGTAAGAGAATAAACCGCCAAGTGTCAAAATGATAAACATCACAATGATCAAACTCGGTCGTTTTATTGATATTTCTGCAATTTTCATCTGTATAATTTGTTTTTGAAAAGGGATGAAGCTATCATATTATTCATCCCACTGCGGGTGATTTGAATAATCGTGATGGTTTCATGTACTCAGCTTTAGTTCTTTATTATTTATTTAATAATGGTAATAGGCGTCTGATCAAACAAGTTAATCTGCCCCGATACGATCACTTGATCGCCATCATTGACGCCGCTTATCACCTCTATAAAATTTCCAAAATTACGACCCGAAACCACTTCTGTAGCGACAGCCTTATCACCCTTAACGACAAACACTTTATTATCGCTTACGCTACCAACAAATGCTGTTCTAGGTATTACAAGAATATCTGCGCTGTTTTTGCTTCCAAAGCTTGCTGTGCCATACATTCCCGCCCGTAAATCGTTGTCGGCATTATTCGCAATTTCGATCTCGACAGGAAAATTTAAGCCACCATCTGATTTAGGTGCGATAAATGTAATTTTGCCTGTAAATTTTTTATCAGAATAAACGCTAGCAGTCACATCCACAGTCTGTCCAACTTTCAGCGTTGCGACATTCTTTTCGTCGACATTTACACGTAATTTCAGTGTACTTACATTAACGATATCGAATGCAGGAGCACCTACATTTAGATAAGTTCCTGGTTCAATCTTCCGGGAATTTACAATACCGGAAACAGAAGTTTTAATTGTGACATCCCCTGCGGTCAATTTCGCAGATTGAAGATTATTTTTTGCATTTTCGAATTGCAGTTTTGTTTGATCCAATTGCTGTTTGGTCACACCGCCTGTTGCATATGCGCTCTCAAAACGTTGCACATCAGCTTGTGCATTGTTAAAGACGGCCTGTGCATTGGCTACAGATACATTTAATTTATCCCCCTCTACAATAGCCAAGGTCTGACCTGCACTTACGCGTGAACCTTCGTCCACCAATACACGTACTACCCGACCTGCTGCTTCCGCAGACACAGTTACTTCCTGCTTAGGCATAAAAGTTCCATTGGCTAAATAAGCTAAATCTACCAACTGCTTGCGCGCGGTATCAACACGTACTGCGACAGTAGCATTTGTAACAGCTGCTTCTTGTGTTTCCTGTTCATTTTTAGCTTTGTTTTTATTCAATATGTAAAAAATTCCTGCTAACACAGCAGCGATAATAATTACAGTAATAATTGCACGTTTCATATGTAAATAATTATTCTTTGATAGTTTCTATTTTAATCGCATTCATGAATGCATTGTACTTTTTTAAATGTTGGTTACTCGCTTACCAATGATTTTAAATTTCCGTTTGATTTGATAAGTTGTACTTCTGCAACTTTATAATTTAACAGCGACGTGTTTAAATTATTTTGTGCCTCGGCATAGGCAGTTTCTGCATCCAATAATTCGGTTAGGGTCGCTAACCCATTCCGATAGTTGTTCTCTGTATTATCCAAAACTTCCTTCGCTAAATTAACATTTAATCTATTTGAATTGATGGTCAATAAACTATTTTTAATCTGTGATTTTGCATTTTCGTGTGCTAGATTTAATCCTAGTTTCGTATCCTCCATGTCAACTTGCAATTGTCTAATTTGAATGTTAGCCTGATTTACGCGCGACTTTGTAGCGCCACCGTTGAAGATTGGAATCGAAAGGTTGAGTCCCAAACCAGAAAATCCTGCCCATTGTACACCACTGTTACTTGAAAATATAGGAAAGGTGTCCCCCATTCCCAAATAGCCAAGATTACCAGTAAACGATAAAGAAGGATAATATCCGGCAACAATCGACTTTTTATTTAAATCAAGTAATTCTGTTTGCTTTTGAAGTAGTAATACCTCTGTACGATTGGATAAATTAGATTCTGTTTGTAATATTTTTGAATTAACATCAAAAGTTTCTTTTGGCAACTCAATATCTTGTGAAATATCCATCCCGATCGCAAACTTAAGTGCATTTTCCCTTAACTGATTGCTATTAATAACCTGCTGTTTTTGAGCTTCCAAATTATTTATATTAACCGATATACGGTCCAAATCTATTTTTTTTGCTAAGCCTGCTTCTACTAACCCACTGATTACCTTATGCGTTTTAGTCGTATTGTCTAAATTATTTTGAATAGTCTGTAGTTGCAAGGTCGATTGAAAAACCTCATAATACGCATTAGCTACTTTTTCGATCAACTGTTCTTCTGTAAGCTGATTATTTATAACATAAAACTCTTTAGTTGTTCTAGCTGCCTTTAACCCCGTAAAAAGTGACTGGTCAAAAATCTTCTGATTAACTGTTAATGTCGCATTTGATTGCCACTTTTGTCCAAATGCAACCATTATAGTCTCCCCAGGACGGCCTAAAAGCTCACCAGGCAAAGCACTTTGTTGCAACATCGGATTGTAAGTCAAAGTTCCAGCCCCTGTAATCTGCGGTAAAGCACCTGCTCGTACCTCGTCAATTTGATATTGTGCATTTTCCAGTTCCAGTCTGGATTTTTTAGCCTCCGCCTTATTTTCAAGCGCAAATTTGACAACCTCCTGGAGCGTCAAAACTTGTTGCGCATACAAATAATTACCAGCAAAAATGCTGCACAGTAACACTGTAATTGTTTTTATCATTTTCATTATTCTAACTAACTATTTTTCCTTCAAATATAAACTGCGTAGCCTTTTTTTGGCTCACTAAAATTTTATCCACCTTATTTACATTCGGGAGTCCTGTCACGATATCCGCAATATTGTGCATGATACCCAATCCACGCACAATTTCCACAAAACACAGACTCGCACACTCAACATCGATTATCTTTACTTCTCCAGCGGCTATTGCTTTCGTTAATAAATTTTTAATATTCGATATATCACGTTTGTGGAATTCTATTAAAACATCTGTCAGCTCTAACCCCTTTATCCACTCTAAGTTTTCACTGAGGTGCAACACATAATACTTCCGAATATAACTTGCCCTTAATTCCAACAAAGCAAACAAGGTCTCCAGTAAATTATTATCATACTTACCTATTATCGCACACTCACATTGGTTTGCTTCCTGCGCAATAGCGGACAAAACATCTTTAATTAAAGCGTTTTTATCAGGATAGTAGTAATACAAATTTGCCTTCGTAATTCGCAAATCTTCCGCTATTTCATTCATGGTGGTCTTATTAAAACCATAATGCGAAAAGCGTTTTATCGCAGCCTCAACAATCTCCTCTTTACGATTATCCATTTACCAATCTCTCCTTTTTTATTTCTGACTTTTTCTAGAAATTGTTCAAAAATATAAAATGTATGATAAATATAAAGAAAGATGCTTTAAAAAAAACATTGCAATGACAATGCAAGTCTTTGCGTGATATAACGAAAGACGATATGGAAATGCTTCAATAAGAAGAAGCCTATTTCTAAAATAATTTAATCAACAAGCTTTTGAAACTTCCGTCTATCTAATTTGTAAAGCCGGGCGGCTCGGTAAGAAACGCCTGTTTGAAATTCATCCAGTTCCTTTAAATAACCTAAATTATTCATTTTCTTTCTGAAATTGCGTTTGTCGAGCGTCTCCCCTAGAAGCGCTTCATAAACTTGTTGCAGCTGTGTTAACGTAAATTTCTCGGGAAGTAATTCAAAAGGAGCCAATGAGTAGGACAAACGTTTTTTTAATTTTTCTACACTTAGTTCAATAATCTCTCGATGGTCAAAGGCTAAATCCGGTAAATGATTAATAGGATACCATTTAGCTTGCTTCATATAAGATGTAACAGGCTTCACTTTATTTTTCACATTCTCATAACGCACCAACGCAACATAGGCGACCGTAAGGATTCGTCCTTCGGGATGCCTTTTTACGCCGGCAAATGCCGCCAATTGCTCTAAATAAATATCTTTAAGTCCTGTATTTTCGTAAGAAATGCGCTTCACAGCATCCTCCATTTCCTCGTCCTTCTCAACAAAAAATCCAGGTAATGCCCACCACCCTTTATAAGGGTATTCATTCCTTTCTGTCAACAATATTTTTAATTGTGCTTCATGAAAGGTATATATTACGCAGTCAACTGTAAAATGTGATAACAAACCCTTAAAAATTAAGTATTAATAAATCGATAAGTAAATAGAAACACTGGCAATATTGCTTAAAAAATGTATAATAAACAAAAAAAATCGCAGAAAAATTTAATAGTGTAAAAAATACACACTATATTCGTATGAGCTAAACTAAATTATAGTGAAGGAAATTAATAGAATAGGTGTTTTTACATCTGGAGGGGATGCGCCTGGAATGAATGCAGCTATCCGATCAGTTGTACGAACTGCGTTATACGAAAACAAAAAAGTAACAGGCATTTATCATGGATACCAAGGGATGATAGACGCAGAGTTTACAGATATGACTAGTCACGCTGTAAGTTCTATTATAAATAGAGGAGGAACGATACTAAAATCGGCCCGGTGTCTGGATTTCAAAACCAAAGAAGGAAGAGCTAAAGCCTATGCAAATATAAAAAGAGAAGGTATAGACGCCTTAGTCGCAATCGGGGGAGACGGAACCTTTACTGGAGCACAGATATTATCACAGGAATATGATATCCCAGTAATGTGTATACCTGGAACAATTGATAATGATCTATACGGATCAGATTATACCTTAGGGTATGATACGGCTAACAACACCGTAATTGAAGCCATAGATAAGATACGAGATACCGCAGCCTCGCACAACCGGGTCTTTTTTGTAGAAGTAATGGGGCGAGATTCGGGCTGTATTGCCTTGCAAGCGGGCGTAGGTGGTGGTGCGGAAGCTATACTGTTACCTGAAAAAGAAACTGCTATTGCTGAGCTTATCGAGCTGCTCGAACAAGCGGAAGTACGTAATAAAAGCTCCATGATTGTCATTATTGCAGAAGGAGACAAAAATGGCGGAGTATATAACGTTGCAAAGCATGTTCAAGAAAAATTTGATCATTTTGACATAAAAGTTAGTATATTAGGGCATCTTCAACGGGGTGGATCACCAAGTAGTTTTGATCGTGTGTTAGCTACGCGAATGGGTTATACCGCTGTTAGAGAGTTATTGAAAGGCAATTCGGGCGCTACAGTTGGTATTAGAGGGATAGATATGATTACCACTCCATTAGAACAGGCCTTAAATAATCGAGAATTCAAATTGAATGAAGAATTATTAGAAATTGCGAAAGTAATGTCTTTTTAAGGTAAAAGGTAAACACTATGATTTTAGTTATTTTCACAGGATCACGATATGCAGATTGGAGACTTATAGATAAAGGTAGAGTACTCCATGGATTTCGAACAGCAGGAATCAACTCCTATATTCAAGATGAAAATTTCGTAAATCAGCTTCTTAATAAGAATACACAGTTACTTTATAATGCTGAGAAAATTCGCAAAATATTCTTTTTTGGTGCTGGTGCATCTTCTAAGGATCGTCAGGATAAAACAGCAAAGATATTTGAAACTTTTTTTAGCTATGCGAAGGTAAAAGTAAATCATGATTTAGCAGCTTCTGCCCTCTCTACCTTCGGAGATGAGAAGGGGATCATAGGGATTATAGGCAGTGGATCAAATGCGGCTTTCTATAACGGCAAAAAAATCATAGAGAACAATTACGGCTTGGGTTATATTTTGGCAGACGAAGGATCGACAAATTGGCTAGCACGCCAAGTAATCAAGGACTTTCTTACCGATTCTCTTCCGAATGGAATACGAGAAAAATTACTGATCAAACATCCGCTAGATAGAAAAACTATATTGGAAAAAGTCTATAACAGTCCGAATCCAAATATCTTTCTTACCTCTTTTGCTGATTTTATACTGGAAAACAAAAAAGACCCGTACATTGCTTCAATCGTAAAAAGGGGGTTGGAGATTTTCGTTAAGACCTATCTCATTCCCCTTTCTGATCAATACCCTGATCAGCTCATCCACTTCACGGGCTCAGTCGCAAATAATTATTCGGATTGGCTACGGGAAATAGGCACGGAATACGATTTAAACATAGGAACCATATTAAAGGATCCTATACAAAACTTAGTAAAATATTACATTAATAAAAACTGATAAAAATGAAAATTGGAATTAACGGATTTGGCCGCATTGGCCGTCTAGCATTCAGAGCTGCAGTAAAACGTGCTGATATCGAAGTAGTAGGTATTAATGACTTGGTAGAGCCGGATTACATGGCTTACATGTTAAAATATGACTCGACACACGGTCAATTTGATGGTACTGTAGAAGTAAAAGACGGCAATCTTGTCGTTAATGGAAAAACAATACGTGTAACAGCGGAAAAAGACCCCGCTAATTTGAAATGGAATGAGGTTGGTGCTGAAGTAATCATCGAATCTACAGGATTATTTTTAACGCAAGAGACCGCTCAAAAGCACATTGATGCCGGCGCAAAGAAAGTCGTTATGTCTGCTCCTGCAAAAGATGACACGCCGACATTTGTAATGGGTGTAAATCATAAAGAATTAAAAGCAGATCAACATATCGTATCAAATGCTTCATGTACTACAAACTGTTTAGCACCAATAGCAAAAGTGTTAAATGATAAATTTGGCATTGTAGAAGGTTTAATGACTACTGTTCATGCAGTTACCGCAACTCAGAAAACGGTAGACGGCCCATCTGCAAAGGATTGGAGAGGTGGTCGTGGTGCTTATCAGAATATCATTCCTTCCTCAACTGGAGCTGCTAAAGCCGTAGGCCTGGTATTACCGGAATTAAAAGGTAAACTAACTGGAATGTCATTTCGCGTACCTACTGCCGACGTTTCAGTTGTGGACTTAACCGTTCGTTTGGACAAAAGTGCTTCATACGAAGATGTTAAAGCTGCGATGAAAGAAGCTTCAGAAGGTGACTTAAAAGGTATCTTAGGGTATACAGAAGATGAAGTTGTTTCTTCAGATTTCCTAGGAGATGCACGCACATCTATTTTTGACGCGAAAGCTGGTATTTCGTTGAATGATCACTTTGTAAAAGTCGTATCTTGGTATGACAATGAATGGGGCTATTCAAATAAAATCATTGATTTAGTTCAAGAAATCGGAAAATTATAATTCCTATTTCCCCGATTATAAAAAAAGGAGCTACGGTGTTAGCTCCTTTTTTTATAATAAGACTAGTGATTTATTTTTCTCGTGATGAGTACCGATCCCCTTCTAGAGACAGACTTTTCATTTATTTTATGTCCGCTGAAAATATAAAAATACGTCCCTTCAGAAATAGTTGAAGCGTCCCAATCATTCTTATAATTGGAGTTTTTATATACAGATTTCCCAAATCGATCGATGATTTCCAACTCTATCCTGTCAAACAGATATGCGCCAATAACGACAAACGTATCATTCCGCTCATCTCCGTTAGGGGTAATTACATTCGGTAAAAAGAAACCTGTGGTTTCAACCGTTATTTTAGCCTGGTTGGACCAGTTTTCGTTTTTATCCTGGATCTGATAGGTCCATTCATCAATTCCCGTAAAATTATCATTCGGCACGTATACAATATCCCCATTACCTACTAATTTAATCGTTCCATAAGAAGGATATGATAGCACATTAACCGTTTCAATGTTCAAAATACTTCCCTCAACATAATCATTGGTATAGGGTCTAATTGTCGCTTCATAATTATACGCAATTTTCACCCGATCGTCCAGCGCCACCGGAACAGTTTGCCGAATAAAGACTTTTACCGAGGCTACATTACTCCAAAGACCACTGTTATCTTTGAATGAATAGGAAAACCTATCTTCGCCATAGACAAGATTAGTAAAAGGTTCGTACCAAATCACGTCTCCTTCCATAAAAATTTCACCCAAACCAGGTTGTTCTACTATTCGCAATGAATTAATATCAATAGTACTAGATCCTTTCTCGTCATTATCCAATACTTTAACCCATCCATTTCCTCCCTGAAAAAATGATATCGAATCTTCTGTTGCTATCGGAGGATTCGCTACAATCGTTACCGTTGGATTATCGTCTGCTAATGAGTTGCCCGAAACATCGGAAATTTCATTTTGGTACTTTTCATCCATTCCAAATACCGTAGCCGTATTCTCCACATACCCTCGATCAATATCAAGTTGATCAATTATATAAACTCCGGTATAGGTAGTGTTTCCATTCTTCAACAAAGAAGGTGAAAGTAGCACGGCAGCCTCCTGTAGCTTTTCATCCTCTAACCGTATATTCGTGACAGCCAAATCACCCGAGTGTACAATATCAAAATGATACCTAATTTCATCACCCAACGTAAATTGATTATTCTCACCGGTTCCTTGGTTTACAACCGATTTTTTTAGTTTTAACGTGGGCTTTGTATCAATATCACTGACGGTCGGTTCATCATCTTCAAAAGAGCTACCCGACACATCGATTACATCAAATTTTCGCGGATTTTTACCCTTCACGACGGCAGAATTGATCACCTTACGCTTTACCACATCGTCGGCTGTAATCTTATACCGAACCGCAAAGGAAACTTCTTCCAGTGAAGCTAGAAATGTTGTTGGAGGTATTAGGTTTGTATTTCCCAGCAATGGATCCTGCACAAAGATATCTGTTATTGGCACCATACCTGAATTACGAATGGTAAAGGTGTATTCTAATTCTTCACCTATTTCCTGAAAACCAGATTGATCTGAATCGATATGCTTTACCGTTTTCAAAATCTGCAATTGTCCTCTTTCATTGTAAGGTTCTAACAAAAACACCTCAGTATTCCACATCATGTTATTACAGTTATCCATACATTCCTCTGTTACAGTGCCAGGAGAGGTGGCATCGGTATCACTAGAAGTGGCATCTGGATCCGTGAAATCTCTTGGTCGAACTATTCCGGCCAATGCATCTACTACTCCAAAGGTTTCATCAGGCACATTATTCGCTCGGGCCCGTATTGAGAAAATCAAACTGCACCCATTAGGAAGACTTACTGTTGCATCTATAACATTTGCTACCGTATACAATGCATTAACGTGACCCCCTGTGCAAGAACTCGAATGATCGACACCATCGATCGTGAACCCTTCCGGCAAATTAAAAGAAAACGCACTATTATTCGCATCTGATGGCCCTTCATTCTTAACCACCAC
This sequence comes from Sphingobacterium alkalisoli, assembly GCF_005049105.1. Taxonomy (GTDB): domain Bacteria; phylum Bacteroidota; class Bacteroidia; order Sphingobacteriales; family Sphingobacteriaceae; genus Sphingobacterium; species Sphingobacterium alkalisoli. The sequence continues at coordinate 221,128 of NZ_SUKA01000006.1, read as the reverse complement.
GGTATAGATAATAACTTCATCTAATTCTATCTCCGTTTTATTTGGTTCGATGGATTCGATTTTAAGGTCCGCAATTTCAACCGTTGCTTCTTTCACCACACTTTCCTGTACCTGAACAGTATATGACCAAGTATCCATTCCTTTGTTATTTCCAAAACTAGCCGCTCCATAGTCATTATTTACAATATTCACATTTTGGTTCGTTATGGTAGAATGGCGGTATGACCCCCACTTATGCCCATTTTCATAACTACTTATCCCTTCTACGTTTACAAGTGGATCTGACTGTTCTTCCCACAGTCCTGGAGAAATCGCACTATCGTCCCAATACATAATGGCCGGACCGTTTACATTACCATCCGGATTAATTCGTTGCACAAAAATACCTTTGGGATTGATCTCCATATCGAAGTATGGAAAGTGTATTTCCCCTTCTACCAAACCTATTAATATCTCAATTAGATAGTCCCTTCCTGCAGGTAAAAGAATTCCTTCTCCATCCTTTCCATCCCAGATATATTCGTTTACACCAACTGTTGCCTGTAACAGGATATCACGTTGTTCAAAAGCATATAGGGAATCTTTTGATTTGATGGTGATTTTATACCTCCCGGCATAATTTGTTTCAAAGCTGATTTTACTACCTTTTAAATTAATATAATTAGGAGTTCCTTCGCTACCTGCCAAACTTATATTTTTGATTTCGGCCACTTGAATCGGGTTCACCAGCCACGTTGATCCTCCCGGAATCATGCCCGAGCTCATTTGTGGTAAATTGGAATCGGGCATACTATATAACATCTTATGCGTGATATAGGTATTATCTAGGTCCGCAAATAAAGGATTATGGATATAGGCGTTATAACCTTCATCGGAACTTTTATAACTTGAATTTCCATCCGAGTCCAGAAACCCGGTATTATTTACAAAATACGAAAACTGGATACCATGACTTCCATTTCCATCCACCCGATACACATACCCATCTTTGGTCAACACGTAGTTCATGCCATAAAAAGCGCCTTCTTCATTGTCTAAAGATTCGTAATTCAGATACAAGTTAAGTACAGTGGCATATACCCTACCTGCAATCCACTGTGAACCTGCTCGCACCGAAATATCCCACGCAGCAATCAAATATCCTGTATCGGGCTGATCCCAATCACCATTCGCTGGGTTCTGTGGAGGATTTGACACATTTTGCGAAGCAAATTCACCAATAGGAGGTATAAATTCCACCATCCAAATCCCCTCTTCATCGGCGGAAATCTCTAAAGGAGTATATCCTATCCCCGGTCCAGCCAGTTCAGCTTCGCGCGCGCTGTAATTGCCAGTTACCCGAATACGTCCCACATCTGTATTATCTGTCAGTGTTATCACACCCGAAGGTGATGTTATCCGAATTCTTCCGTTACCAATATTTTGGGCACTGGAAGCTACCGCTAAGATCTCTCCTTTTTTTACAAAAGCGAAATGGGTACCCAGATTAGAAAAAGAAGTGTAACCAGCAGGTAGACAGTTTAAAAAAGCTCTGCTTCCCCGTACCCCAGATGGATATAAATCTTTAGAACCGTCCGCTAGGATCGTAGTGCAGTTAAAGACAAGTAGAACAAAAAGTACTAATCTAGCTATGGTATACATCATCGCGTTAATAATCAAGGCAATAAACAAACTTAGACAAAGTTAGTTATACCTGCAAGTTTCCATGCTCAAACATGCAGTTTCAAATTCTACTTGCTTCTCCTTTGTCTCTAAATAGTATTACTGGATAGAATCTATGAGCCTATGGTGTTCGGTTTGTGAATGCAAAGCATTTTATCTAAGTTTGCAACCTAATTACTATCTGCAATGTCACATCAAGTACCAGAGGATGGCACTCAGCTTCCTTTAATGGAAGAGTTTTATACTATACAAGGTGAAGGATATCATACCGGGAAAGCTGCTTATTTTATCCGTTTAGGAGGCTGTGACGTAGGCTGTCATTGGTGTGACGTCAAAGAAAGCTGGAATGCGGAATTACATCCACTCACCTCCGCAGATCAAATAGTTAAAAATGCAACGCAATACCCATCCAAAACGGTCGTCATAACAGGTGGTGAACCTTTAATTTATAACTTGGATTACCTGACAAGAAAGCTTAAAGAAGCTGGAATAAAAACATTTATAGAGACTTCTGGAGCCTATCCTTTAAGTGGTTTCTGGGATTGGATCTGTCTTTCGCCAAAAAAATTTAAGGGCCCACGTCCGGATGTGCTAAATGCAGCTGGCGAACTAAAAATTATTATTTTTAACAAAAGCGATTTTGAGTGGGCTGAAGAGCATGCTAAATTTGTGGGAGACCAATGCAGATTATACCTCCAACCGGAGTGGTCCAAAGCTTCAGAAATGACTCCCTTGATTATTGATTACGTAAAGAATAACCCGAAATGGGAAATTTCGTTACAAACACATAAATACCTGAATATTCCTTAGCAGGAGGTTAAGGTTGACTGTAAAAGTTTAGAGGATATTAAAACCGAAGGTTTATTTTAATCAAATTTCTTCGTCGCTTGGACCGCGACAGGTCAACACTTTTGACCGCAAAAGTGTCCAAAACTCGTCGCTGTGCCGGCTCGACACGACGGTGCACCATTCCTGCTATTGTCGACCCGCCAAGGCGACATTTGTCGGGTATGAAAGGATGGTGCTTTATCCTTAAATATTATTTTATACTTCCGCTGAACCGAAAAGGACGACCTAGGGTCGATGTAGCGTTAAGAAAGCTTTTGGATTTGCGTTAAGAACAGATCCCCCAAGTGAAACGACTTGGAGCTGTTTAGTAAATCCAAAAGCTTTTAGCGTAACATTGACCAAGTCTTGACTCTTTGCTTCTTTCTCGTCAAGGAGAAAGAAGAAGCCTTGTCGTGGCAACGACGGATAGGTAATGTGAGGGGCAAAAAAACTGTTTAAGAAAAACCTTCCTTTAATATCCTACCAAATTAAAAACCAAAAGCATCTAGTATTCAATACCATGAATAAGCTCGCAAGCAGGGTTTGTGAATACAACGCATTTTATCTAAGTTTATACCATAAGGCCGTTGGTATATGAAATTTTTATTTGCAGTCGTAAGTTTTTATTTTTTCTTTGGCATCGAAGCCAATCCGATATACGCTCAACTTCCCTCGGCGAATAAAAAAGCACAACAAGCTTATGAAAATGCAAATAAAAATCTTCGCTTGCAACAGACAGATATGGCTATTTCCCAATTGAAAAAAGCCGTGGAGCTAGATCCCAGTTTTGCAACCGCCTACCAACAACTTGGAGATATACATCGAAAAACAGAAAACTTCAAACAAGCTATACACAATTATCAGAATGTATTGCGTCTCGATCCTAGCCTGACTCCGTTAACCTTATATGGATTAGGAGAGTCGTTACTGAATGAGGGAAGATATCAAGAAGCGCTTACTTATTTAGAAGATTACGCAAAAAACAATCTGCCCGAAAAAAGCAGGATGCAAATAGACAAATACATCGCCGACTGTCTTTTTGCGATCGATCATACCACTCGAAACATCATCTATTTACAACGACTTCCTATCGAAATAAACACTTCTGATGATGAGTATTTCCCTAAATTGACGGCAGACAACCAAACAATTGTGTTTACACGAAAAGTAAATAATCAAGAGAATTTCTTCGAAAGCGAGCTCCGCTCAAACAATTGGACAGAAGCTAAAAAATTGGTTGGAAAAATTAATTCTGATATGTTTAATGAGGGAGCCCATTGCATCTCACCAGATGGAAAGTACTTGTTTTTTACAGGCTGTAACAGACCCAATGGAATGGGAAGCTGTGACATCTATGTTTCTAAAAAAGAAAATGACGAATGGGGTACACCTCATAATTTAGGCGCTCCGGTTAATACAAAAGGTTGGGAGTCACAACCTGCAATCTCCGCTGACGGCAAAACATTATATTTTGTAAGTAATCGCACTGGCGGAGTTGGAGGGTACGACATTTGGAAAAGCACATTAAATGAATCTGGAAAATGGGGAACTCCGGAAAATTTAGGTAAGGATATCAACACATATTTTGACGAGAGCGCACCTTATATCCACGCGGATAATAAAACCTTATATTTTGCTTCAAATGGATGGCCGGGTTTTGGAAGGTTAGATTTATTTTTGAGTCAGGCAGACTCACTAGGAAACTGGTCGCGACCAGAAAATCTGGGCAGACCGATAAACAACCATTATAATCAAACAGCCATTCATGTCAGTATGAATGGTAAATTAGGCTATTTAGCTGCTCAAGACTCCAGCAATCAACTGGATATATATACTTTTCATTTGTCAGAACTGATCATGCCAGATCCCGTGGCTTATATCCAAGGACAAGTTCTAGATGCAGAAAATAAGCAACCCTTAGCCGCACAGATCAGTGTGACGAATACCGACAATCAACAGGTGGTCTATGCGGATGTTGCTGATTACGCCGACGGAAAATTCATTGCCACCTTACCGATAGGTGCTAATTATGCTGTCCACGTCCAGCATCAAGGCTATCTATTTGATTCTAAACAATATGCCTTAAATGATCCGAAATTTACCAACGAAAAATTTGAATCAAATGTTCTGCTCCAACCTATAAAAATCGGTGGTACAATTACGTTAAATAATATTTACTTTGACATAAACAAGTACGAATTGCTATCTACGTCAACAAGCGATCTAACGCTACTGCTGGCTTTCCTAAAATTAAATCAAGACATCGAGATATCGGTTAGCGGCCATACCGATAACACCGGCAAGAAAAACCTTAATCAACTATTGTCCGAAAATCGGGCTGCGGCAGTAGCGAACTATCTTTTTGCAAACGGTATTGCTAAAGACAGAGTCACAACGCAAGGTTTTGGAGATGAAAGACCAGTCGCCACCAATGAAACCCATGAGGGGAAACAGTTAAATAGACGCACAGAAATTAAGATTCTAAAATAATCGTTAGAGCTTGATCATCTCGCCGGATCTCACCGACTCATCACATGCAAAAGCTATTTTCAAGCTATTCAATGCATCCTCCATGGATTTGGAAAGATCTAGATCTTCCTGAATTACTTTCAAAAAGAAAAGCTGTTCTCGGTTACATAATTCCTGATGATCGGGCTCATCCAATAAATTTATCCACTCATCTGATTTTAAGAATGCATTATTCTCATTTATATCAGCATGGTGTATGCGTATTGATTCTGTCTGTGTATGAGCGGCTATGGAATCCGAATTACCCTGCTTGCTGGCATTGTTGGCGACGATAGACACAGAGCCTTTCGGCCCGAAGACATCTTTGATAAAAAAAGCTGTTTCACTGATCATCGGACCCCATCCGGCCTCATACCAACCTACGCTTCCATCATCAAAACGAATCTGTAATTGTCCATAATTGTAATTGTCCCTTGGTATATCATTCGTCAGCCGCGCGCCAATCGCCGAAACTTGTATCGGTTTGGCATCCGTCATCTGACACATTACATCGATGTAATGCACACCACAATCAACTATAGGACTAAGGCTTTTCATCAAATTACGATGCACATCCCACATATAGCCATGACTTTGCTGATTGAGATTCATACGGAATACCAACGGTGTGCCCAATTTTCTTCCTTCGGCTATAAAACGAGTCCAAGAGGGATGATGCCGAAGGATATAACCGATCACTAATTTTTTATTTACACGATTAGCAACTTCAATTACGCGCTGAGCGCCTAATACAGTATGGGCTAATGGTTTTTCGATAAAAACATGCGCTCCAGCTTCCAAAGATTGAATCGCGTACTGCTCATGCGTATCAGGATAGGTCGATATACAAACCGCATCAGGCTTGGTAAAAAGTAACGCGCTGTCAAAATCATCAAATAGCGGATAGTTAGCATTTAATTTTTCATTAAGTACGATCTTACTATTCCCTCGCGATACGAAGCCAACGATCTCAAATTCTTCCCGATCGTGATATACCTTTGCATGTGACGCGCCCATATTGCCACAACCTACTACTAGAACTCTTACTTTATCCATCATAACTATTTCGTTATTCTAAAATTGCAATTTTGTTCCGTATTTAACAAGCAAAATTGCATAATCTAGCACAAAAGGGTGGATATAATGAATATAATTATATAAATTCACAGGATTTTAAAAAGAAATTATGCAAAACGATATTTCTACAGCCGGCTCCTTGATTACCAATACAGCAGTTATAGTGGGCATATTAATGTCTATCTTGGGTTTGGTATTTTATACATCAAGTTTATCCAACAAATATATCAAAGGCTTTTACAATATTATCCCTCCTCTATTGTTATGCTATTTTCTTCCGGGAATTTTGAATTCCTTTCATGTTTTTGATGGTGAGAATTCCGCACTGACAAGTATTGGAAGCCGCTACTTTTTACCGAGTTGCCTAATATTATTTATCATCAATTTGGACTTAAAGGAAATGTGGGCATTACGTAAGCGTGCAGGACTAATGTTCATAACAGGAACAGTCGGTATTGTACTCGGTGGTCCGCTGGCTGTATGGCTCACAACACTTGTCGCGCCTGAAGTGGTAGGAGGAGCTGGACCCGATGAGGTGTGGCGTGGATTAGGTTCTTTAGCAGGGTCGTGGATCGGCGGAAGTGCTAATCAAGTTGCGTTACGGGAAATTCTCCAGCCCTCTCCAAAACTATTTTCCTCCATTATTGCAGTTGACGTATTTGTAGCGTACATCTGGATGGCATTTTTACTATATGGCGCAAGTAAATCCAAACAATTTGACAAATTTTTCAAGGCCGATTCAAAAGATGTCGATGCGTTGTTGATCAAAATGGATGAAAAAGCAAAAGCGAATAACCGTACGCCTGAAACCAAGGATTTTATGATCATGCTTGCTTTGGCCTTTGGTGGCACCGGGCTAGCCACATTTTTAGCAGAACCCATTGCCGACTACATAACGCAATACTATCCTAATTTGGAGAAATTTTCGCTAACCAATAGCTTTTTTTGGCTCGTTCTCTTTGCAACTATAATCGGCATCTCTCTCTCTTTTACGCCTGCCAAAAAACTGGAAAATGCAGGAGCATCAAAAATAGGTACCGTGTTATTATATATGCTTATCGTGACTATCGGAATGCAAATGGATATCCTTGCTATATTAGATAACCCAGGACTATTCATAGTTGGAATTATCTGGATGTCGTTTCATGCACTATTACTTTTAATAGTCGGTAAGTTATTTAAGATTCCTTTCTTTTATTATGCCGTTGGAAGTATGGCAAATGTTGGAGGAGTTGCCTCGGCGACTGTAACTTCGGCTGCTTTTCATCCCTCACTTATTTCTGTAGGGGTTATATTATCCGTATTTAGCTACGCCATAGGGACGTATGCCGGTTGGATAACTGCACTTCTGATGCAACTGGTTTCATCCATTTAAAAGTAAAATCCCCCTTTTGGAATCACTTATTCCTGTATAGAATCAACTTTTAAGGTCCTGCAAGAGGGACGAAAAAGGCGTAAACATATATTTTTTGATTAAACAGATTAACCAATGGTTAATTACTCTAACTGCACTAAGTACCAAAAAGAGTTTTTAAAACTCATCGAATTCTTTTTTTAAAACGTTTGAAGACTTTATAAACTCTCCCACAGTCTTGGGAAAGTATTCGAACTGTTTCTTTCTTCGAACACCGTTGTTTTTGACCTTTTTTTGGTCCAAAAAAAACCTGCACCCAATAAGGTGCAGGCTTCTAACAGTAATTCTAAATCCGGAACTACTCTACTTTCTTAAAAGTTAAATTCGATAAAGTAGTTTTTAGCTGCTTGCCGGCGTGGAAAAGCAGACGTGTACGGACGATATTGGCCGCATTGACCTCTTCCCTTGTATCGTTGCCCGTGCTATTCGACCCCAGGCGAAAGGAGCCAAGATTGCCCAAGCGGACGATATATCCTCGTGAGATGTTGCGCGGGATCTCCCGTACCAGGCTCTGTAGCACAGCATATACATCGGCTTCGGTGACGGACGAAGCATGTGAAATATCAGCAGCTAGATCTTCCAGTAGGATTTCTCCCGCGGTTACCGGACGTGCATAAAACTTTTTGGGAGCGGTAAGATCTCCCGGTTTACCGATTTCGACGACATTGTAGTTAATTGCCATAATTGAAAAAATTAAATTTAAAACATTTACTTTACTCTTGTTGCAACGATACAAACATACTACATGACGCTGACGCCGAGGGGGTAAAATCCCGCCAAAATCAAGGGTACCCCCAAAAACTTTTTGGCGGAATTTTACCCCTTTAAATATCCAAAGCGCCCAAGGAAGACGACAAATATGACGTACAAGCAGTATAAACAAAGAAATTTCCGGGCATTTATGAACTGTAGTATAGCGATCATCGAATCATCTTGTCTTGTTTCCAATTACTAGGAAATATTGTTCATGAAAGTTTTATTGGTTAGATTTGAACAACAAGCGATTTAAGAATGAAAAATAACACATATTATGAGGGTCAGGTGATCTGGGCTCAGATAGATGCGAACCGACATCTGCGTCACTCTGCTTATGCCGATTTTTGTGCGCAGGCCAGAAGCAATATGCTGAATAAAATGGGGTTATCATTAAATGAATTTGCAAAACGCAAAATAGGCCCCATTTTATTTCGGGAAGAATTGATTTATTTGCGTGAAGTAAAGTTAGACGAACGTATTTCTGTAAAAATTGAGATGACAAAGTTTAACAAAAAAAATGCACGCTTCTCCTTCCGCCATGAAGTGTATAAGGAAGATGGCGTGAAAGCGGCAGTGGTGAATGTAGATGGTGCTTGGTTAGATCTGGAACATCGAAAATTAGTAAATATACCTGAGGAATGGCATCATATGCTCGAAAAGCTACCGTTAGCGGAGGATTATGTTGAAGTAATTTAAATACAATCATGTATATGTAAGGCTACCGCACATAAAGCAAAATCCTGTCAATCTTTTGATTTGACAGGATTTAAAAGAAATCTAACTAAATAAGATTATTCTATCGTTATATTAAAGACAAATGTGGCCTGTACCCTCTTACCCGACTCGTATTCATACACAAGAGCTTGGCTCACCTTAAACGTATCCCCTACTGTGGTTTGGTTAGGATACTGTCCTACTAAAAACATCATTGATGCAGGGTTAAATTCCGAATAAACTCGAGCATCAGATCCCCAGCCAATTACATTGCCATTTGCACCAAACCAATGACCTAAACCATTTGCCGTAGTATTTGCATTTAAAGATCCACTACTTTCCACGCCATAAAACTTAATCGTACTGCCAATAGCGCTACTAATAGCTGACGGTTGTAAAACAAAAGCTTTGGCCAATGCGGTCTGATCTATAGAAATGTTCTTTCCACCATAAGCAGTAGCATCAAACGGAATATCCACATCAAAATTAAACGTGACGTCCTGAGGTTTATCATCATTCTCAAAAGTAACGTAGCCTGTAACATTTGTTCCGTGAACCTTGATCTCGTAGGGCCACTGTTCATCATTATCTTCATTTTCGTCCCATGCATGGAGTGCATAGGACGTAGGCGCCCCGCTTACAATGAAAAACAATTTTTGGCATTGGTCAGGAATAGCAAAAGATATGGTACCCTCTCTGTTGTCGTACATCGGGCTATAAACACGCTCCCCTGAATTTAACAACGCTACAAGACCATAACGCCAACCGGCTCTAGATGGATCGGAAATAGTATTAAAACCATTTGCGTTAATCAATCCTTTAAAATCAATCGAAATGGCTTCACCTGCAGCAGGCACATCTAATGCGACGACATTATATCCCGTAGTACCCGGACAATGATCGTAACTAACACGAAGGCCTCCATCAGCCTGTACATCAAATTTATAGGTATGTCGTCCAATGTATTCTTTTCCTCGGCTACGTAGTGCGTCTAAATCCCAGGTCGCATATTTAGCAGCCATATCGTATATCTCATCGTTTAGTTGTCGGTTATTAATAGCGGTCAATCGCATATAGGCTTGCAGCGGATCCTCTGGTGAAGTTGCCTCTCTCCATAAGCGGCCTATCATATCCAAACCATACTTGTCTGCCCAATAATAATGCACAAAATAATTCGCATATCGATACAACTCATGAAATTGATGACGATGATAATTTTCTGTATAAACAGGAAAATGATGTGTTTCGAATATTTCCGCAGGATAGCTTTGCATTGCTTGCCACTGTGCTGTTTGTTCCCAGAAGGCATTGCCCCCATTTCCTCCAAAGCCGTACCTAAACCCGTGATTAGCGCCAAGATCACAGCGTACCTGATATTGAAAGCTATGCCCTATTTCATGAGCGATCGTAGATCCGACTGGTTTGCATGTACTCGGACTAATCCACAATGCACCAATAACATCATCATACCCACCACCGTAAGCCATCCAATCTGTTGTATAGTGTAGAAAAATCATCATCTTGTACTTATCAAGATTTGACTTATCAACACCTCGCTCGGCAAATCTTAGAGTCTCAACATTCAATTTGTAAAATTCTTCCGCCTTTGTCAGCAAATCATCTATATCTACACGATAGGCTTCTGGTACTGAAGAAGCATTTGGATCAGCTGTTCCATAATCTTTCCCCCAGTATACCACAAAATGTTCCGAATGTCGACTTCTTTTATTTGACCATGTACTTTGAGGATTTTCAAAGTTCATCGCTTCGAATTCTTTAGGTTTATAAATTGCTAAAGTATCTAAGACTTCTTCCAACAATATTTCTTCCTCTTCAGGAGCATTCGCTTTCTTTTCACACGAAGTAGAAAATAAAAACAAGACAGCAGCCATATAAAAGCAAGACGCCCCTCTAAAATATTTTAGTAATACCATATCCGCTTCTATTAATATTAAGACTTCCTTACAACATTTTTAAGATGATATGTTACATGATAAGTGCCACCAAGATGATATCTCAGTGTACTTACTGGGTTGACATTTCGACCAATATCTGTTGCCGATCCAACAACCCTGTAGTAGGTAATTCCATCTGCCCAAGTCGATCCAGCTACATTGACCTGCCTCAAAACAGGATAATCGAGCCCAGTAAGCGGAAACTCATAGGATATGGCATCATCGGTAATCTCTTCTTCAAAATAGGGAGACCAATGAGCAAACGTAGGTCGATCACCACGTTTAATAATTTCGCCAGCACTAGGGTTAAATGTATCACCATTTTTATCGACCCAACGAAAAACTATTTTGTTATCATCGGTCGCTTCACGGGTTACCTCAATTTCAAAATGCTGTGCAGCATCAATAAAGTTATCTTCAAGCCCAAAATCTGAAGTTGTCATAGCTTGATAATCAATTGTATGCGTTGTTGCTGGAACCAGCTTTATATCCAAAGCATTATTGATTATTTTTGTTCCACGGTTATTAGTTACCTCGACATCTATTGTATAAATTCCCGTTTCGATATTTGTTGTAGCTCTTGTAAGCCCAACCCGTCCCCCTATCTCATTCACCATAATAGCAGGTACCTGGTCTATCGCGATCTTTTGATTAAGACGTTCCAATGTGTTATCCTCACTGGTAATCTCAGCAAGATAGGTAGGCACATCGTATTCCTCTAAGAATTCTGTCGCCTCTCTGCCGGTCTGCTTATCTCTGATAGAAAGCAGTTTCACTTTAACAGGTCCAGTACTACCATCTAGGACTAGCGCTCCGGTATAATTAACCTGGCCCTGAACAGCTTCTAATGTTCGTAGATTGTACGTAATATAGTCACTGATATAGCCATTTTCAACTTTGGCACATGCACCTAGTATTAACGTTATCAATACCATACCCAACTTATTTATATAGTTTCTTTTCATGATTAACAATATTATGATATAATTTAAAAATCTGAATAAAATCAACAGTCCTATTCGATAGTGACGTTAAACCTGAAAGTTACTTGAGTCTCATCGTCATTATCGTCCTTATATACTAGAGATTGACGAATGACATATTCTTCCCCTTTCACCGCTTGCCCTGGATACTGTCCAATATTAAATGAAAATGCAGATGCATTATACTCTGAAAACAATACTGCAGTAGCACCCCATGTGGTTACATTTCCTTCAACGTTAAACCAATGTCCCGGAGCGGTCGCAGTACTATTCGGATCCAGTGTACCGTCACTATTGGTTCCATAGAAAAGAACCTGACTTCCAAACAAGGTGCTGACTTGATTAACCGTTAACCCAAATGCAGCAGCTAGTGCATCTCGGTCAATTTCCACAGATCCACCTGTATAACCTCCAGCATCGTATGGGAACGCGATATCGTATTCCAGGACAGTACCCCAATCTGGTTCGACGTACTCCTTAGGTTCATTAAAATCCGATATAAAAAGATGATTATTAGCCAATACGTTGATGATAGTACCTGTCGAGGTTTCGATTCCCTGTGTTTGACAGCGTACTCGTAGATCCGCAAAGTCGTCTTCGGGTGTGATGACGGTTCCATCATCGCCTACTTGGTCCACTTCTCCTCTGATTTTCACATAAAACAAATAATATATAGGTTGAAATGACCATTGTCCCGCAGGCTGTAACTGCTTATGGCAGGCAAAACCAGGCAAATTTCCTGCATTTGTAATACTGGAATACGTCGTACTTGCTACGGATAAATCGTAACGTTGTGTAGGATAGATATAAGCCTTTAAGGAATCGACATGAATTGTTTCCAACATTTGTTCCAGAGAGAAGGTTGCATTTTCGTCAACAGCTCTCAATTCATTCCATTTCGATTGGTAATACCTTCGTATAGAGTAGTTAGTTGGTGCGAAAAAAGTTTCCGATTGATTAATTTCTTCTTTTAAACCAAAATGATCAATAATATGGATCAATGTATCAAACAAACCCTGAGGGTGTCCTGCTAGATAATCATAAGTACTCATGTCCACTTTCGCATTGTGCAATCCTCCATCGACAAGATAATCCGCTTTGCTACAGCTCGTCAAACCCAAGAATACGCCGCTTAGGATCGATAATGTTATAAAGGTGAATAATTTGTTCATTTTCTTTTTCTTTTAATTTCGTAATTACATATTCACTGTACTCCAAAATGGGGTTTGTATCAAGCGTCTATTCACACTTAACAAGCTGGGATCAAATGGCCAATAGTATTTCCCGGAATTAAACTGAGCAGAAGTCATTTTACTGCCAAAAAGTAACTTCCCTTTAAATCGACCTAATCGAATCATATCATAAAACCGATGCCCTTCGAGAAATAATTCGCGTCCACGTTCTGCAATAATTTCTTCAAACAGGTCACCATCTTGGTCCCAAACTCCTATACCAGCCTGATCACGAACCTCATTCAATATACTAATCGCGGATGCCTCTCGTTCCGTTGCAGCCAAGGCTTCAGCATGCAATAATTTAATATCAGAATAGCGAAATATCACAATGTTGTTCTTAAAAATCGCCAAGGCATTCGCTGTTTCGTCGGTATAAGTAACATTAGAATATTTAGTACAAACGACAGAGGTCTCGCTGGCTTCTAGATCGAAAGCATTCCTCAGGCGAAGGTCATCTTCTTGATATAAACTTTCGATATGGGTTGGTGAGATGATCAATCCGGGATTTCCTGTTCTGCCTCTTAAATAAGGTTCAACAAGCGTATTCATACCTATACCACTTATTGTCCCTTCGTTGGTTGCATTTTGAGATATTTCAAAAATCCCTTCATTAGACTGCCCAACAAAGATTGACTTATAGGCTGTTCCTCTCCCAACGTACTCCAAACCGCCATGTGTCAACACAGAATCGGCAGCTTCTGCACATAAAGCATAATCCTGATTCCATGCATGAATATGAGCCTCAAGAGCAAACAAAGCTGTCTTATTTGCCCTTATAGCCCGACTTGATGATGAACCTCGTTCCCAAGACAACAAGGGCTTCGCGGATGTAACATCCCGTAGGCATTGATCCAATATTTCCTCTGATTCAGTAGCTGCAATATCTTGCGCTTCGTCCACGGGGACAGTTTCTGTTACCAACGGAACTCCTCCCCATATTCTGGACATATAGAAATACAGGAAAGCTCTGCAAAAATAAGCCTCGCCGATAAGACGATTACGTACTTGTTCGCTCGAAAAAGCAGAAACTGGCATTTCAGGAACGTACTTCAGTACTCTATTGGCCTGATCAATCGCCCTATAAAAAACATCATATCTTCTTAGGCGCAATAAAGGGTTGCCCGTATCTGAACTAGCAACGGGTTCGGACCAATTCATATCAATAACATGATTAAACATCCACGGTGCACCTCCCGAAGTGGTAAACTCATCCGAAGGAAAATCACCATATGCGTAATATGTCATTCCTCCTGAATAGTTAAGAGTCTGCCGGATCAATGCATAAACTGCCGCCACTCCTGAATTGGCGTCATCCTCTGTTTGCCAAAAATTCTCATCCGTAGGATAACTCATCGGCTTGAGATCTAAAAAATCATTACAAGAACTTATTCCCAAAACAACTATGGAAGCAAGTATTATATATATATTTCTAATCATGACTTTATTATTTAAAAGAGTAAATCAATACCTACAGTAAATTTCTTTGGTATAGGATAACCATTACCTGTCGAGTAACCATTAGGTTCCACGGCCTCGGGATCTGGTGTATCTGACCACGATTTGATATAGAGATTATCTACCATCCCAAACACCCTCAGCGATCTAAGTTTCAACTTACTAGCCAAACTTTGCGGCAAAGAATATCCAAACTGAATATTTTTCAGTCGGACGAAACTGGCATTTTCTACGAAATAATCCTGTGCAATATGCCAGTTCTCAACCGTATTGGAAAATAGATTGGGATAACGAGCCTGATCGCCTGGACGTAACCAGAAGTCGGAAACGTTGAAGTCACCCGCGATAGCAGAGTTACTTCCCCATGTACTAAATAATGAGGCCGATCCTGCATCTTGTAGTCTATCGGAAAGATATCCGTTCCAAAGACTACGACCCTGAATAAATGTAATAAGCACCTGCAGGGTAAATCCCTTATATGAAAAGAAATTTGTAAAACCACCCGTGACTTTCGGATTTGGATCACCCATAGAAACTTTATCCTGATAATCGATAATATAATCGTCGTTTATATCTTGGGGTGCGGGATCTCCTGCTTTATAATATTGTCCCGTCAATCCATTTCGCAAGCGGTTTCCTGTCAAAGGATCAATGGGTACGTCTGCATCTGTAGCAAAGACACCATCTACTTTCCATACTTGGAACGGAAATAGAGGTTGACCTACATTCAACGTCCGTTCCATCCATGGGGGACCTGTTCGAAACTCACGCCCCCCATTAGGAAGTTTGGTAACCATGTTCTTATTGAAAGCGATATTGAAATTGGTATTCCATTGAAACGCGGATTCTGGTCGCAGATTAAATGTATTAATTGTTAATTCTACTCCTGAATTCCGTATATCGACAAAGTTATTAGTCAGTGCGGAGAAACCAGTGGTCAATGGTGCTTGTGACTCAAAAACCATCGCTTGGGAATTTCTGATATAATAATCTGCAGTTACATTAATACGATCTTTTATAAAATTAGCATCAAAACCAATATTAAACTGTGGTGTACGTTCCCATTTTATGCTGGACGCGGATGCCGCCCCCCCATAGTTTGGATAGGTAACACCCACTCCATTATAGGTATTAATAGCCACATTATCTCCATTGTCCAGTCTGGCTCCCTCATAATTTCCATTAAAACCTAAAGTCATATACTGCGCATAATAACTTCCAGGATCTAGACCGGTCAAACCATAACTAGAACGGAACTTCAGAAATGACACTACACTTTTCAAAGGCTCAAAAAAACGTTCTTCTGTTAGAATCCAACCAGCCGATATAGCCGGAAAAATCCCCCATCTGTTGTCTCTGCTGTAGCGCGACGATGCATCCTGACGATAGCTTCCTGACACAAGATACTTACCTTTATAATCATAACTCAGACGACCGAAGACCGATACCCGTGCCCTTTCTTGTAAATCACTCCATCCGTAAAGATCAGATCCGGAGGAGATTCCCGAAATGGACTTTACGACGGAACTGTTGTCACTATAACCAGATAGATAACGATTGTTGGTATTATTTTGTTCCATACCATACCCTAGAACTCCCGAAATATTATGAATTTCTTTTAACGTCTTATTATAATTAAAGAAGCTTTCCAACTCCCATCGCTGATTTTGATAAACCCAACTCCTTGCCCAATTCCTACGATTACTTGTGATCAAGGCTGGTTGAAAAAGATCACGTGTGTTATTATTAATGTTGTAAGAGAATTGTGTACGAAAAGATAGCTCTGGTACAAATACCTTTTTAAGGGTCACGGCCGTATTACCATTAATACTTGTTGTACGATCATTATCCATCAGATCGTCGTACCGTCCAGTATACACTCCTTCTTCGACATCGGTAATTTGCCAAAATGAAGATGGAAATCCCCAGGTCGTAAACGGATATTTACTTCCATACACCCCCTCCCCGGAACCGTGTTTGGCTCGCGTAATACCAGCGAATAGATTGGTTTCTATTTCAACATTATCCGTAGGTCTCACTTGTAAAAGCAAGCGGGGAGTAATATTATCATTTTCATACCCAATCATAACACCCTCTTCGTAATATCGCTGTGCAGAAAAACGATACGTAAAGCGATCAGACGAGGAGCCTACACTAGCATTAATGTTGTTGATCTGTGCCGATCTCAAGAACAGTCCCTGCCAATCTGTATTATTATTAAAGGCGGGATTGAGGCTATCAGTCAACATCATACTTATCTGGTTATTTGCAAACCATTGATCTTGTCCTCCAACATACAGCATATTCATTTTCAATCGACGCTCAGCAGCTCCTACCTGTATGGGTTTCATCGCTGGCATATCAGCGATCCCAGCATAGGCGGACACACGAACCTCTGGCTTACCTGTAGACGGTCTTTTTGTCTTGACAATAATAACACCATTAGCCGCACGGGCTCCATAGATGGCAGAAGCAGATGCATCTTTTAAGATATCAACAGACTCAATATCGTTCGGATTTATAGATTGTAGAGGGTTGGCTCCGTATGCTGAACCAAAATCATTCACATCATAAATAATATTATCAATTACATACAATGGAGCAGAGATCACATTATTAGCAAGCCCAAGGTTACTACTACCGCGGATATTCACAATATTGTTTGTGCCTGGTTCTCCAGACGTGCTCATCACCGCTAGACCTGCCACACGTCCCTGTAACATTGCGTCAAAAGTAGCATAAGGCGTATTTTCAAAGTCTTTCCCTTTTACTGTAGAAATAGCACCTGTGGTTTTCCGTCGCTGTATATTCTGATATCCGATAATAACAACTTCATCCATATCAGAAGAGTTTTCATCTAGAATAACGCTAACCTCGTTACTGCTAGAAATTGCGACCTCCTTGGTTATATACCCTACAGAAGTAAAAACAAGACTTTTCCCAAGTCCCGAAATACTAATCGTAAAATGTCCCCCTTCTTTTGTCGAGGTGACACCGGTCCCTCCTTTCTCCTTTATGGTCACTCCTGATAAAGGATTTCCTTGTGAACTGCTGACCTTTCCCGTAATTACAACAGACTGAGCAATCAAGTCATGTTGACAGAATACTAAAAAAATCAAAAAAACGTTCAAGATTTTAAGTAGATACATTTTTTTCATGCGTTAATTATGTTTGTTAAAATTTAGGTTAATTGCATCTAGTTATATTGTTGCTCTTTTGAACTTCAATAAGCAGAATAAAAATCACATCTGACGTACAACAATGAATAAACTAATATCCAAAATGTATTATAGCATACTATGTTTTCATTATATCAATAATTTAAAAGTTTTAAAAAAATCGATCTATGTGACGTAAACTCAGTCTAGAACTGTAATCATGCTCATCACAAACAGATACGTTATCAATTAGTTATATAGCAAATGTAACGTCAAAATGACATATTTTATCATCCGATATTCGCCTATTAAAACCATTTTTTAACCTACTTTATCCTTTACAAAAACTTTAAAAAATTAGGTTTACTGCTAATCCATATCGATACAAGAAAGCCTACTGAATATGTCTTCAGCAGGCCCACATTTATTTATGAAACAAAACACTATTTACACGAAGAATAGTCGGTCAAAAATTAACTTTTGACAACTAACACATCCGGATGACCAGTTGTTCCTTTCAGACTAAACCGACATATGTACTGGACGTCATTCAGATTATCCGTCCAACAAGCACATAATATGCCGTTTTGGTCCGCCTTTTCATCAAAGTATTTACATATTTACGATTTTTGTACTCCTGCTAACTTTAAATGGTGTATCCCTATCTAAGATAAATCCTAACCTCTTCAAATTCGCCAAACCCTTCCTGATTGTTTGTCGCGATCTGGTAAAGGCCTACTTTTAGTGTACGCCCGTTCAGATCTTCTCGTACAAAAGGAGTATTCGGTAAGTTTGTCCATGTCTTGCCGTCTTTCGAAGACCGCAGGTAGAAATATTTCCCTGACCGTTGTATTTGGATGAACGAGTCGAATATCAATCCTGTACCGGTATTTCCTTCGCGATGGATACGAGGACCAACGCTTCGTGCTAAATTGCCCAAGTTCCAACCTGTCAAAATTGTATTGTTTATATAGGATAACGGGTCATCTACATCTTGAATCATAATGCCGGCTTCGCTGGATGAGCGGGCCTGAGTGGACAATCCTGTTACATCCCTGACCTTAACCTCTACCGTAAAATCACCTTGCAGTTCCTTGTAAACAAATGGTGGCACAAGGTCATTATCGCCCCATTTCGTATGTTTCGATCCTATGCGCCAAACTTGTTGATCTAGATTAATGACTGTCTGGGTACTATCCGAGTATGAACTCACCTGATAACCATCCCAAAACGGAATTTTTCCCTCGGGGAATCTAAATATTCCTCCTACATCTATATTTGGCAAAAGTGTTGGTTTTGCGACATTCGCAGCGGCTTCCAATACCTTACTGACATTGCCAAATTCGTCTTTAGCATAAATCCGAACTGCGGAATAATCCTCCGCTTTATCAAAAAGATAATACGACTGCTTCACCCAGCCGGAGCTGATCCCGCCGCAGGAGAATAGATACAACAATCCCTTCTTATCTTCTTCAACCTGTACAAAAACATCTTTATCATTGACATAATACGGTTCGATAAACAGCGAAGGTGTATAAACAGTTAAACTATTCATTGATTTTTCCTGCCAAATACGATAACGTGCTGTAGCCTGGCCCGCTGAAAACCCCTCTTCATAGGCATTAAAAAAATGAAAAGCTGTTTTAAAGAAGATCGACTGATCTTCTATCGCAAATAGCTTTTTCAAATCTCTTAAATTACCCAATTCACCATTTTTAAAACATACAGCTTTACCCTGACGGTGAATAAGCATATAATGGTTCCATTTCTTTCCATCAAAAAGATCGAACTCCAACGTATAGTTCTCTTTAGCCAACACCCTTTGTAATAAAGGGTGTTGAAGTCTATTTATTTCCAAAGCGGTTCGCTGACCGATAATCCTTACTACAGCACCATCGATAGAAATGGCCGTCGCATTGACCGATCCGTGATTTTTTAAAAGAGTAATCGGCCCCAGATCCAGGTCATCAGTTTGAATAGCAAAATACCCAGTCGTCTCGGACTCCGCCGCGTATCGGTCTTTTATTACCTCTACAGGCATATTTTCATTGTAAACCTTCAAGTCTGCCAAATAACCGCTAAAGTTATTATCCAATAGATCTGAAGCACCGACAACAAATGCATCACCACCACGGACATACAACATGCGATTTTGTTCGCTTTGCATAATACCGTCGACATAAATGCGTTCCATATACCCATCGAAACCAATAACTACATAATGCCATTGATCTGCTACAGGAAAGGTTTTATAACCCAAATCTGGCCAAGAACCATGCACAACAGCCCCTCTTTGGGGATCACTGCCAACACCAAATATCGCCCTGGTCATATCTTGGCTTCCTTTGGACCAAGTCAGTACATGCTCAAGTCGATCTACCGAAGGGTTGTTTATCCACATGGCTACCGTGTACGGACTATTACCTTCAAGGGATTGCGGTACACCAAAGGTGGAGCGAAATGAAACAGAACCATCAAAGAAAAAAGCTTGCTTACCTTGGTACTGCTTAACCAGCACCTGTTGTTCGCTCTTCAGCTCCTCACCGAGCAAACCCTTATTTTGAATCGTCGATAGTCGCTGTCCCTCCCGATAATCCGAAGCCTGCAAATGGATCAAATTACCTAAAACCTGCTTTGTTGACGGCATAGACTGTGGTGCTGACCAAATTGTCTCTTTCTTTAATCGATCATTGTAAACACTGATATTCCAGACACCACGAGGTAACCCGGGCAGTTGGGTATTCCATATTTTCAAACGTACATAGCGTGCCTTTGCTTTACCGTGCTCCAGTACCGGACTAGCCCAACGATTGTTTACCGATTGATCAGCAAATGTTGTCCAATACTCACCATCTTCCGATGTTTCGAGCGTATACTGATAGGCATATGTGGGGTATTCAAACTGAATCTCCACCGTCTGCACATCCTCTGATTTACCCAAATCAACACTTATCCAAGCAGGTTGCTGATTTTCTTTTGCTCTCCATAGCGTTCCGTTATTATCGTCAACTGCAAAAGAAGGTTTGAAGTCATCGTTATAATAGGAAGAAACTTCTATCGATTTGCCAAAAGCTCTATCTTCCGGATAAGAAGTGGGTTTTGACAAATCTTTAATTCCCTCATGTGTCGGAACAATATTTTTAATGTCACCATCAGCGTTAAAAAAAAGCTCATCTATTGCGACCTGACGGTGGAATCCTCCTCCTGAATGGGGATTATTGTGTCTATGATAGACAATAAAATAACGTCCATCAACTTCCAAAATACTATGGTGACCAGGTCCGTGAATCGTACCGTCGGTATTAGTGACCAAAATAGGATTGTGATCTGGATATTCGAACGGTCCCATAGGGCCTACCTTGCTTTTGGCATACTGTACCCGATAAGAATGATCCTCACAATGACCGGATGAGTACATAAAATAGTAAACTCCGTTACGTTTGAATACATAAGGCGCCTCAAAGAAATCTATAGCTACGGTATTGGGTATTAATTCGATTTTCTCAAAGCTCTTCATATCGTGATTGAGCAATCCTACTGCACATCCGTGATCTGGATAGATACCCCAGGTCCCCCAGTACATATACATCTTGCCATCGTCATCGGTAAATGTCTGTGCATCTAAGGTGATAACTCCTGGAATCATATAATTGGGAATAATAGACTTTCCATTCGGCACCAAAGGTTCCCACGGTCCTACCGGGCTATCGGAGACCGCTCCGAAAATCTCCACGGGTTGGCTGTAATACAGATAATATCTGCCGTCATATCCTTTGGTCATGTCCGGGGCCCAATACCAATGGGTATTCGGCCAATTCATCGGTTGAATGGTCCAATTTATAAAATCTTCAGATGTCCACACCTGCGATGGTCCTGCCCCCCAACCATTGCCATCGGTAGTAGCATAGATATAATACGTATCACCTATCTTCTTTATGGTCGGGTCAGCAAAGTAGCCTGGCAGGATAGGATTTAAATGGCCCGGCTGCTGGTGCTTCTTTAGCTGCTGTGCGTGGCTCAAATTCACCCAACTGCACAGAAATAAGATCAAGACTTTAAAAATCTGCTTCATAAATTTTGTTATTGTAACGACATTGCAAGATACTTTGATATAGGCAAGAATTGTTTTTATATTTTAATGAATACCAATCGAATATTAACATAACAAAAATTAGATTTATAGAACAGCTTTCTTTACTTGTTCTCTTGTGTATTTCAAGCTAACGTACAGATAAACCCACTTATAAGTTCTTTTTCATTCTGTGGAAATTAAAGTTTAATCGTAAATACAGTTTACTATCCAAATAGTTTATATGCTCGAAAAACTACCCACCACGGATAACTATGTTGAAATTGGGGAGTAACTACAGTGGAACGTTTAAGTTTCAATATCAATAATTAATAAAAATCAGTTAAAATATGAGCCTTTCTTCTAAAAGAAGAATCATATTTTGCAAAAAAAATAATGATGAAACTATACATAACAATACTATCCGCAATAGTGACGTGGTTACCTACCACATATAGCTATTCCCAGACAGGACCGTGGGATCGATTTGAAAGTCGCCCGCAGACAATAGATCTAAGCAAAGGTTATCTTGACTTTCAAGTAAATAAACTCGTTCTCCAGCTCGCTAAAGCATCACAGACAGTTACCCAGCTAAAACTAAACGGTGATACATCTTTCGATTATACCCCCGACGAATTGTTACTTAAACGCGCTAAAAATAGTTTTTACCATCTGGGAGACATCAATATCGCTCTTAAACGCAAAGATAATACTTGGGTGAAATATTCTTCTGCAGAGAACAGAAAAGACGTCATACCGCTGGAAACCGAGGCTGGGCAATTATCAAAAGCTGACATCACCTCGACCCTAAATGAAATTCCCCTAAAAGTTGTCCGTATATGGGAACGTCTTGATGAAGATCTTGTGCTTCGTTTTCATATAGAGAATAACACGACCGATGATATAGAAATAGGAGGACTTGGTATACCCATGATTTTCAATAACAACATGGATTGGAAGTCTCTAGACGTAGCACATCACGACAATCTCTTTTTTGACCCTTACATTGGTCTCGATGCGGGATATCTTCAAGTAAACAGGCTTCACGGACTTGGAGAGTCTTTACTCGTATTACCTCTTGTTAATACCCCATTTGAAGCGTACAATCCTCTCAACACAGATCCTACCCCAAAAAGCATTACGTTTGAAGGTTTTCATGAATGGGTTATTCACTCCAAAGCCTATGCACAAACAGATTGGGCCGGTGTCGAACAATGGAATAAACCGACGGCAACAACGTTAAAAAAAGGAGAATCCAAAGATTTTGCGCTTCGCTTCGTCCTATCTCCTAATATTAAACAGGTGGAAAACAAACTGATAGAGAAGAAACGGCCAGTCGCGGTAGGAGCTCCAGGCTACCTAATCGCCATGGATGCCCCGGCAAAACTTTTCATCAAACATGTACAGCGCATCAAGGATATCGAAATCTATCCCGCCAATAGCCTTTCTCTTAAAAAGTTAAAAAACACCAAAAATGGCTGGACACAGTACATCGTAGAGGGCAACACCTGGGGAAGATCACGCGTCACGGTAACATATGCTGATGGGAGTAAACAAAGTATAAATTATAAAGTTATAAAGTCTGAGAAGGACGTTGTAAATGATTTAGGAAACTTCCTAACCACCCAACAATGGTATGAAAATCCAACTGACTTATTTGGCAGATCGCCATCGGTCATCTCTTACGATTACGAAGAAAAACGTCTTATAACACAGGAATCTAGAGCTTGGTATGCCGGGCTAAGTGACGAGGCCGGTGCTGCAAGCTGGTTGGCGGCAATGATGAAACAAATACTTCAACCCAATCCACAGGAAATCAGCAAGCTCAAACGATTCGCTGATGAAACCATGTTTAACCGGATACAACATCGCAGTGGCGATAAACAGTATGGCGTTGTAAAAAGTTTATTTTATTATGAACCAGATTCTTTTCCTAAAGGAACATACAGTGATTCAATCAATTATAAAACATGGTCTGCCTGGCCGAAAAAAGAAGCTGACAATATCGGAAGATCATATAATTATCCACACGTAACTGCTGCCCATTGGGTGTTATATCGCCTAGCACGCAATTACAACAATCTTATCCCCGAAGACCAGTGGAAAACCCATCTAGAAAGGGCTTATCGTACGGTCGTTGCGATGGTGGAGTTTGCGCCCCATTATGCGCAATTCGGACAAATGGAAGGCAGCATCTTTCTCATTACATTAAGTGATCTTCGTCGCGAAGGATTAGATGATTGGGCCAATCATTTAGAGAAGTTGATGAGAGACCGCGCAATGCATTGGAAAACATTAAATTACCCGTTTGGCAGCGAGATGCCTTGGGATTCTACTGGTCAGGAAGAAGTTTACCTATGGTCTCGTTATTTCGGCTTCGATGATAAGGCGCAAGTAACGCTCAATGCAATTTTGGCCTATGCGCCCAATATTCCACACTGGGGATACCATGGTAGCGCCAGAAGATATTGGGATTTTGTATACGGAGGTAAGCTTTCTCGAATTGAAAGACAACTACATCATTATGGATCTGCTCTTAACGCTATTCCGGTACTTACCGAATACCGCAGCAATCCGGATGACTTTTACCTATTACGTGTAGGTCATGCAGGCATGATGGGAGCCCTAGCAAACGTTACCGAAGACGGTTTTGGTCCCGCTGCATTTCACTCCTACCCTTCCACATTAGCCAACGATGGTATTTCAGGAGACTATGGATCAGGTTTCTATGGATACGCTGTTAATTCTGGAACCTATGTCATCGATCATCCGGAATTTGGTTGGCTGGCATTCAGTGGAAATCTCGTAGAAAACAAAAACAATATACATGTAGAAATTAAGACAGCTTCGAAGGCCAGAATTTTCTTTGCCTCTGAAGAAGCGTGGATAAATCTAGATGCTGGAGAAGTCAACAAATTTATATTTGATAAGAAATCTAAATCCATTACATTGGAGTTGGGAGGCACTGAATTTATCAATAATTTTCTGCTTAATATTAACGAAGAATCAGGTTATATTATTCCAGACAGCGAAAAGGATAGTTTAGGAAGGTATATAATCCCTAAAACCTCAACATCAATCGTGCTCAAAAAGAAAGGGTAGTATTTAGGTTATTTGGATTTAATGTAATAGCCTGAAATGATTAAGAAAGAAGAGGGGACCAGCTGGTTCCCTCTTCTTTCTTAATATCCCTAAATTTCCTGTATCCGTACTATTTGTTATTAGCCGTTTGGCAAATCCTTACCTTCAATTTTACTTATTGAAAAGATCGGCACTGGACTCTAACTTATCTCAATATGCATCCCAAACCGGAGGATCAACCCCCAACAGATGTTTCACAAAAAAGTCTCTCCGCTTCTTTTCGCCAAAATCACCCCCTGAGGAATGCCCCATTCCAGGAACCATAATAAATTCGTGATCCTTATCCGCCTTGATCAACGCATCAACCAATTGATAGGTCGACGAGGGATCAACATTATCGTCCACTTCTCCAACTATTAACAAGAGCTTACCTTCTAGTTTACCGGCATTTTCGGTGTTGGAACATTCTGCATAATGAGGTCCAATAGGCCATCCCATCCACTGCTCATTCCACCATATTTTATCCATACGATTATCATGACATCCGCAGGATGATACGCCGACCTTGTAGAACTCTGGATGAAATAGCAATGCGCCTGTGGAGCTTTGTCCGCCCGCAGAAGTGCCATAGATACCTACCTTTTCCAAATCCATATAGGGATAATTTTTCGATGCAGCTTTCATCCATGCAATACGATCCGGAAAACCTGCATCTTTGAGATTCTTCCATGCGACATCATGAAAAACCTTAGACCGATTAGACGTGCCCATTCCATCTATCTGAACCACTATAAAGCCTAGCTCTGCCAATTCATGCATTCCGCTTGGGTTAGGATAAAAGCTTTTGGGCACAAAAGAACTATGTGGACCAGCATAGATGTATTCAATGACTGGATATTTTTTTGATGCATCAAAATTCGTGGGTCGGATAATAATTCCCCAAATATCCGTTTGACCATCCCTTCCCTTCGCGGAAAAGACTTCTGGCTTCTGCCAATTAACTGACAAAAGATCACTTATATCGCCTCGCTCAAGTTCCATTATCACTTTCCCCATACTATTCCTCAACACCATTGTTGGAACCTCATCAACACGGGAATAGATATCTACAAACGAACTGAATTCTGCATTAAAATATCCCTGATGGTTTGCATTCTCCTTGGTCAATTCTTTCAAGTTTTTACCGTCGAAATCGACCGAATAATATTGAATTAAATACGGATCAAATTTCGGATTCTTACCACTCGCTTCAAAAATAATCTTTCTACTTTCTTCGTCCACGTGCACGACCTTGCGAACGACCCAATTACCCTTTGTGATTTGGTTTTTAACCTCTCCAGACACACCATCATATAGATAGAGGTGATTCCAGCCATCCCGCTCCGACGCCCAGATAATTTCCTGCCCGTCTTTTACGTCTTTTCTATATCTCTTTCCGCTGTAATCAATAAACGTCTTGTTAACCTCGTGGATAAGTGACCGGGTATTGCCGGAAGAAGCATCTAATTCGATCACATCAAATTGCTGATGTCCTCTTCTATTATATTCAAAAGTAATCGCTCTACTATCTTTCCGCCATTCTATTCGCGATAGCGAAAACTGATTTTCGAGTGCCCTTTGATCAGCTCTATATAACTGCTGTTGATCTATATTATATATTACGGGATAGCACTGTGGTAATACATCGCCGGGCTTAACGTAATCTCGGGTCTGTAACTTCGGCTGAAGTTGATCAGCGGGAGAAGACTCCAATAACGTCAGTATGCGAATTGCTGCTTTACGCACCCGACTAGTGGATACTTTCTTGGAATCCGGGGACCAATGTATATGGGCTGAATAATACTCCTCGGGATTTCCATCAAACGTTAATTGCTTTTCAGATTTTCCATCATCTTTTTGGGCGATATAGAGATTACTGTTCTTTATAAATGCGACATACTTCTCATCCGGTGAAGTGATAGCCTCTCCCTTGCTATCATCAAATTTTTGTCCCCAATATTGACCACGGCGATTGGTATTAACGGCAATTTCTTTCACCTTACGAATGCTTCTTTCTGTTCTATTCCATTCCCAGATATTACCTTCCGCCTCAATCTCAAGAATATTCAAGTTTTTGATTTTTACTTTGTCACTGGCCAAGTGACGAAGCGTTACATCCTTCTTTAGCTCGCCTTTCAGCGCATCGGACAATTCCGACAAAGTAAGTAAAACTGTTTTGGTTTGATGGACAGCGTCGACCAAAATATATTCTCTCCCATCTTTAATAGGTTTATCGTACCAGAATAACGTTCCTTCTTCGTTCCAGTTTATTTGGCCTGGTATATTATATATTTTATTACTAAAATCCTTACGGACCGTCTTAGCGCGCTTGTAATCTTCTAAAGATCCTTGAGCTACAGCGGAACTCGAAATAAAAAGCAGTAAAATTGTCTTAATTAGTCTCATCAGAAATATTTCCTTTTGTCGGTTTTATAAAATAGTAGATTGGTACGCCTAGAAGGGCTATGATGATACCAGGCCAAGTATAGTTGGGTTTGAAAGCAACCATAAGCAAAATAAAAGCCAATCCCATAAGGATATATAGCACTGGTAAAAAGGGGTATCCGAAAGCCTTGTAAGGTCTTTCTATACCTGGTTTGGTAATACGTAAGCGAATAACGCCGGCCACCGCCAAAACATAGAAAATAACCACAACACACGTAATCATATCCAATAAATCACCATATTTGCCGCTTAAACACCACAGACTGGCAATTAGGCACTGAATCCAAAGTGCATTGGAAGGAACGGAATTTTGATTCAATTTCCCTACCTTTTTAAAGAAGAGTCCATCCTGCGCCATCGAATAATATACGCGGGCTCCAGACAAAATAATACCATTGTTACACCCAAATGTACTTATCATAATCATGACTGCTATGATCGTGATTCCAAAGGAGCCAAAAATCTCTTGCGCCGCACTCATTGCTATACGGTCCTTCTCTGCATTGACCATCTGTTCCATGGACAATACACTGGTATACATCAAATTGGTCATCAAGTAAATAAGCGTCACAATGATTACGCCCAGCGCAAGACTAAGTCCTATGTTGCGTTGTGGATTTTTGATTTCGCCTGCCACAGCCGAAGAGGAATGCCAAGAATCACTGCTGAAAAGTGCCCCTACCATGGCTGCCGAAAATGCACCTAACGCTCCTAATGTACTGTAATCTGTGAAGCTACCGTCTTTATTCAGGTACTGCAGTTTCCAAACATTTTCCGCTGTCCAGTTTAGATTCCATATCTCGTGCCTGAAGGCCAAAAAACCGAATAAGACAAGAAGAAGTAAACTCAGAATCTTGACCAACGTAAGTGTTGTTTGAATTAGCTTGCCACTTTTTACCCCCCGGGTATTAATAAAGGTCAAAAGAATGATAACGCCAATGGAGAGCATCTGTGCGGAGGAAATATGAAAGGTATTCCATGTGAATAGATAAACATCTTCATCCAAAACGGGGAATAGATAGCCTGTAAACTTGGCAAATGCAACTCCTACAGCAGCAATCGTAGCCGTTTGAATAACGGCAAAGAAAGTCCAGCCGAAAACAAAGCTCACGAGCGGGTTATAGGCTTCACGTAAATAAACATATTGACCACCTGCCTTGGGAAACATAGCACTCAGCTCCCCATAGCTAAGCGCAGCCGTTAATGTCATAAATCCGCAGATAATCCACACAAGCATCATCCATCCGGCAGAACCAGTGTTACGGGCAATATCTGCCGAAACGATAAAAATACCTGAGCCAATCATACTACCTGACACCAGCATAACGGCATCGAGCAGTCCTAGAGATTTCTTGAACTCTTGTGCTTTTTCTTCTATCATAATATTAGGTATAAAAGCTTAGTTAAAATTATAAAATTCCCATTTCGTTTCGTGGTTTGGAGACAGGTTTTGGTTCATGAGAATTGCTCGCAACATCTCCATGGGCAAATAATTCTCCTTTATTACCTTGTCATGAAATTCTTTATAGCTCATTCTTCCGGTACCGACCATTTCATCGCTGATACTAAGCAGCTGAAGACCACCAATCATATAAGCTAATTGATATAAAGGATCATACGACCCTTCAAAAGAACGCTTTACTTCTCCGTGTGCATTGGCAGGTTCGTGGCCTACTTGCTTTACGAGGTAATCAATACACTGTTGTGGGCTCCATTCCCCGGTATGGAATTTGATGCTAAAGGTGATGCGAGCACAACGGTGCATACGCCAAAAAAGCATACCAATACGTTCTTCAGGAGTCTGAGCGAATCCCATTCTATATAAAAGTAATTCCCAATACAGCGTCCATCCCTCGGTCCAAAAGGGAGTATTAAAATTCTGTTCCCGATAAGGCTTGTGTCTCCTATTCATAAAATATTGGAGATGATGACCAGGAATTAACTCATGCTGTACAGTACCCAAAGAAAAATGTGGATTGTTGCCGCGCATACTCATCATCTTTTGTTCGTAGGTCATTCCGTCAGTTGGATATGATATACTGATTTCCCGCCCCCCTGTAAAAAATGGATTCACCAATTGCCGTTCAGGTGTCATCATAATCATGCCCCATGTTTCATCGGCCAGTGGCGGAATATCCATCAATTCATTCTTTTGAATGAAAGTCTGGGCTTTGTCATATAGCATATTTATCAAATCAGGTTGCTTCCCTTCAGCTACATAGGAATTTTTCACCTTTTCCTGAGCGGCTTGCCAGTTGTCTCCAAATCCCATTTCACGAGAAGCTTTTAAGAGCTCTCCCACACACCAGTTCCATTCCTTTTCGGCAATACGCAAAAGTTCGTCTGTATTATAGGCAATCATTTCATCCTTTAACTTCTTATTGAGCGCATCTTTTCCTATTGGCTTTCCTCCAATATTGCTACCGTCTTCAAATACCTTCCAGTCGCTCTTTTTTTGCAATGCTACTTTGTACGTTTCCAGTTTTTCCTGTAAACTCTCATAGGATAAGGGCACCCACCAGGTAAACATTGGATCGTAACCATTGTAAAAGTCAAATGAACTTTCTAAACGCAATTTTAACGATTCTACGATCGACACCAGATAAAAAACATCATCGGCTTCGATCAATTCCTTTTCTTTTAACACGATAAGTTCTTGATCGATCATCTCTTTCGCTTTTTCTAAGGAAGTCGCGACCATCTTTCCATCAACCGAAGCACCCCTGCGACGATTCTTTTCCAAGGTAAGGATCACATCAGCAAATGGCAAATAGCCCTCAAGGCGCTGATATCTCGTCAATATCTTTTGTAATTCCTCTTGATGATGGATAATTTTTTTTTGCAAGAGGATATAATCTACTTGCCCATTGGTATTCAACTTCTCGAAATCAACTTTCTTCAGTTTCTCGAGGTATTCTTTATCCAACTGTAACAACCTATTTATCTGCTCCTGCGAAGGTGCAACTTCTTGGAACCCCCAACCTTTAGGCATCGGCCCATAAAAATAATTGATAGCCTGTAAATCATGTCGGTATTGGATTACATAAGGTTCGATCGGTGTCGTATGTTGGTATAAATCCATTTCTTGTGCGGTTGTTGACAAAGCTGTATAGAGTAATATGGCCACGATCCCATATTTTATCCACACACGCTGTTTGAGTTTGTTTATCATTTAACTTCTCCTTTTTAATTAAACCTATCCGGTGCAAAACCGGCGATATCAGTATCGGGTGCACCGCCTGACAACAGATTGGATATCGCCTTGCCATATGCTGGCCCGAGACTAAGTCCCATCATCCCTCCCCCACCTGCAATGCTTAAATTGGAATATTTTTTTATCCTTCCGAGGTAGGGCAATCCATCTGGTGAACAGGGGCGATAGCCAAACCATACATCATCGGGATAATCTACTTGTAAATCTGGAAAATATTTAGGGATGGATTCTACTATTCCTTTAACCCGATTGGTATATATTCGATCATTTGCAGGACCAAGTTCCATCGTACCACTAAATCTAATCTGATTGTTCATTGGTGTAACTGCCACTCGGGCTTCCAACAACAATGCAGCGTGTATCATAGATGTTTCAGATTCGGGATTGTACATAAATGAATATCCCTTTCCTGGCATAAGTGGTGTTTTAATACCTAGTTTTGTCGTCAATATAGGAAGTGTGGCGCCACCTGTAATAACAATTTCATCTGCCTTATATTGTCCTCCCGAGGTCCTTACCTCAGTTACTTTATTACCCGAAAAGGTAAATCCTGTCACGGTACACTGGTAATGAAATGCAACTCCATGTTTTTTCAAATATTCAGTAAGCGCGCTCATTAGTTTCGGTGGATACATAATTCCATCCGACTTATAAAGTATACCTCCAAGTGTATCCATTCGGAGATTAGGTTCTAATGCTTGAATACCATCTTTGTCGTACAGTTCTACGTCCAAGCCCAGTTGTTGGGCACGTTCGGCTAACTCCCGTTCTTCATGTTCAACTTCCTTGGATTTATAAAGCATCATGATTCCATTCTGACGCAGTTCAAAATCAAAACCTTCTTGGCTCGCAAGCTCGTCATACAATTTACTGCTTGATAGATTTAAATCTCTAATGGCCTCCGCCTGTCGATTAACATGCTTTTGATTTGCATGCTGCAGAAACTTCAGTCCCCAATCTATCAACGAAAGATTTAACGTCGGTCGCACATAAAAAGGACTCTTACTATTTAACATCCATTTTACACCCTGTGCTACGATCCCAGGAGCAGCCAAAGGGGTAAAGTGACTAGGTACGATCATACCGGCATTACCGTACGAACAGTTGTCGAGCCCATCTGACTTTTCAAGAATACATACTTCCCAACCATCTTTAACCAAATAATATGCAGTAGACAGTCCTGCAATCCCAGCTCCTATTACAATAACTTTTCCTTTATTATTAGACACGATATCTTCGTTTAATTTTAAAATTACATTACTTGAAAACCTTCTCTGTAGGGATCTTCGTCGTCAATAACAATGGTATTGTACCCGGTAATCCGGGCCCAACCTTCTATAGATGGAATGATAGCCATCTGCCCTTGCATAGTAGTTTCCTGTTCAATGCGGCCGACAAACTGCGAACCGATGTAACTTTCGTGTACAAATTCGTCTCCCCACTTTAATTTACCCTTTGCGTACCACTGGGCCATACGCGCGGACGTACCTGTGCCACATGGCGATCTATCCAATGCATTTTCACCCACCAGCACTGCATTTCGACCTGAGGAATTCGTCTTAGTTGGTTTACCTGTCCATTGAATATGGCTTAAACCGAAAATATCTGTATCTTCTGGATGGATAAATTCATACTTTTCATTCAGTAGTCGTCGAACAATCTTACCATAGTGGATCAGTTGACTTGCAGAAAAATCACCGATATCAGCAAAATTTCTCTGGGGGTCTATAATGCCATAGAAATTTCCACCGTACGCAACATCGACAACTATCTCACCTAGTCCAGGGCAATCAACCGTCAACTCTTCTTTGTAAAGGAATGATTTTACATTGGTCAATTTTACTCGCCGAACTTTTGAACCCTCCTGCTCATAATCAATCAATATTAAGCCTGCGGGAGTTTCAAGACGAAGTTTGCCCGGCACCTTTGGAATAACCAAGCCCTCTTCAATTGCAATGGTCACAGTACCTATCGTACCATGACCACACATAGGAAGACATCCACTAGTTTCTATATACAATACCCCTGTATCATTTGCAGGATCCGTGGGCGGATATAAAATACTACCACTCATCATATCATGCCCACGCGGTTCGAACATTAAACCCCTTCGGATCCAATCGTACTCACGCATGAAGTGTAGACGACGCTCCATCATCGACTTCCCATCCAAAACCGGTCCACCCCCTGCTACCAATCGTACGGGGCATCCACAGGTGTGGGAGTCAATACAAAAAAATGTTTTCCTCATATTTTATTAGACCTAATCAATATCAACTTTTAAACTTGCCGCCGTTGACACACCATCTACTATACGCATGATTTCCAAGGAGTTTGCATTTTTAAGTTCCTCTGGTAAAAATTCATTCGGCCAATTTTGAAAAGCAATAGGACGTACAAAACGCTTAACAGCATCGGGACCAACTGAAGTAAAACGAGAATCGGTTGATGAAGGATAAGGGCCTCCATGCTGCATTGCAAACGCAACTTCCACCCCTGTAGGCATACCGTTAAAAAGTAAACGACCTACTTTATCCTGGATCGTATCAATGATATCCCGATGCGCTTGTAGGTCGTCTATAGTTCCTGCAACAGTAGCTGTTAACTGTCCTTTCAACTGCTTTGCGATTTCAAAAACCTCTTCGTACGATTCTGCTTCTACCAATAGCCCAAATGGACCAAACACTTCCTCGCTTAAAAGGCGATTTTTTAAAAAACTTTTACCGGTTGTGATGGCGACTTGTGCACAACCTTGCCCATCTATCTGTTCGCTTAAGACCTCTGACAAGATGTGCACATCCTCTTGTTGATTTAAGGTATTCCTGTTTCTCTCAAAATTTTCGTATATACCTTGATTAAGCATCCTCGCAGGAGGAACTACAGATATCGCAGTAGCCAGGGCACCTTTGAAGCGTTCGAATCCAGCACCTTTAACAGCTATAAAGAGACCTGGATTGGTACAGAACTGACCCACGCCCATCACTAGAGAAGCAAGATATTCCTTAGCCAGATCTGTCGCCCGTTGATCCAATACATTACTAAAAGCAAATACAGGATTTACACTACCCATTTCTGCAAAAACAGGTATCGGTTCCTCACGTTGGTTAGCAATATCGAACAAGGCTTTACCTCCCCTATAAGACCCTGTAAAACCGACAGCCTTTACATCGGGGTGTGCGGTCAGATAAGCGCCGATCAACGTATCGGTACCCTCCACGTGATCTCCTAGGATATGTCCAAATGCCCCTTTCGGCCAGCCAAATTCCTGTACGAGGTCCGTAATTGCATCTGCCATGATCTGAGAAGTTTGAGGATGTGCTGGATGTCCTTTGACCAGAACCGGACAACCTGCCCCAATTGCACTGGCCGTATCCCCTCCTGCCGTAGAAAACGCAAACGGAAAATTACTAGCTCCAAATACGACTACCGGTCCTAAACCGATGCTATATTTTCGGATGTCATTTTTTCCTTTCTCTGCATCGGCTAAATCGATACGCGCTTCTGTATAGATACCTTGCTCCACGGCATTTGCATAACTACGCCACTGACCGACAGTACGCGCTTTTTCACCGGTGAGACGTGCCAGTGGCAAGGCCGTTTCTGCGTGAGCTGTTTCCAATAGAAATGGACTCAAGCTCTCAATTTTATGTGCTACGGCATGCATAAATTTAGCGCGTTCTTTTACGGTGGTTGATTTCAAAAATTGAAATGCCTCACTAGCAGAACGGACGTGCTCATCTAAGCGTATTTTTGGTTGATTCATCTTTTATTAGTTAAGGTATAAAAACAACCGTAGGCTAGAAAACGTATAGCCTACAGTTTTGCGCTAAAGTTATCGGCGCTTAATGTAAAGTTGGCCGTGATGCAATGCCATCTTTTATAATCTTATCGATTCTATCGGCCTCTTCGCCTTCCAAAGGAAGTCGTGGGGCGCGAACATGCGGGGTACTAATACCTTCGGCAGTCGCCGCTAATTTAATGTATTGAATTAATTTAGGATGAATATCCAGCTCCAATAAAGGCATAAACCAACGGTAAATTTCAACGGCTTTTTCAAATTCGCCTCGGATCGCGTAATTGTACATTGCAACTGTTTCTTTCGGAAATGCATCCACTAATCCGGCTACCAAACCATCGGCTCCAAGAAACAAGCTTTCTAACGAAATTGTATCCACACCCCCTAAAATCTTGTAACGGTCGCCAAATTGATTTTTCATCCGGGTTACGTTTGCTAAATCACGGGTGGACTCTTTTACAGCCTCAATTGTAGGGTGAGATTTCAATTCCTCAAACATATCCAATGTCACATTAATACCATAATCGATGGGGTTATTATAGATCAATATGGGCAAATCCGTTGCGGCGGCAACTGCGATAAAATATGCTGTTACTTCACGATCATCAGCCTTGTATCGCATTGGAGGTAATAGCATTAAGCCATCTGCACCTAATTCTTTCGCTTTTAAAGAAAAGTTTACTGCATTTTTTGTTGTGTTTTCTGCAATATTAAGAATCACAGGAACCCGATCTGAAACGATTTTTTTTGCGTAAACTAATAATTCAAATTTCTCATCTGTGTCTAGAACAGCAGCATCACCCAACGATCCTGCTATAATAATACCATGTACACCAGCTTCTATTTGAGCTTCGGTATTTTTAGCAAACATTTCATAATCAATTTCACCGTTCTCTTTAAAAGGAGTAAGCACCGCAGGATAAATTCCTTTCCAGTCTAAATTAGCCATATTATCTTTTTTTTATTTCAAATATATCGCCAAAAAAAACTTTAAGCTAACCGTGTTTTAATCAAAACTTCCTGAATATTGACATTTACTGATATAGGCTGTTACTATATTTAAGAAAATATTCCTTGGGAGACTGTCCCACAATAAAACGAAATACCCTATTGAAATTGGTTATGCTATTAAAACCACAATTGTAGGCCACCAAGGAAATACTCTCGTAACGCTTGGCTGTCAGTAGTTTGCAAGCCTCCTGAATACGAATTTCATTAATATAGGTAACTAGCGTCAAACCTGTATGTTTCTTAAAATATCGACAAAAGGCCTGCGGGGTCAAGTTGGCATGCCCCGCGGCATCTTCTAATGTAATGTTGTTTTTATAGTTGTCTTTGATAAACTTACAAACACTGTTAATACGTAAAAAACCATCTTCGTCGTGCTGATTTACAGCCGAAATAGACAACGGCTTTAACTCTGCCGAAACCTGATTCAGCGCGCGCAGTAAATAGAAAAAATTCATTAGTTGATCCATCTGATGTGAATCCTTAAGGATAGATATGCGACGTTTAACACGTGCAATATAGTTGTCCGGAACTTTAAAACCACGTGCATTTTTACTGATAAAGTCCAATAAAGCCGATAGCTCAGGCATATTGAACATGTTAGATAAGCTTCCTTTTGGATTAAAAAACACGGATACCGATTGTACATCCTCATGCGTAGCTGAAGAAGGTGTGCTTTTGAAAACGTGAGCCTGATTGGGGCCCAATAAAAACACATCGTCTTGTTTGAACGTGTGAAAGCTATCGTCTACAAGTAGTGTACCGTTTCCCTTTACAATCCACATAATCTGATACTCCTCATGCCTGTGCAAATAAGGATAAAAATGATCCAGTCTATCCTCTTGAACATATACTGACCTGTCTTTAGGCGCTGGTACATTGAATTGAATTGTTTTCATAAGCTAGGTATTAATAAAAGTAATACAATCCTTGTTCTTTATAATATAATCTAAGATACAATATTCATAATTTAATAACAATAATTAAATGTTGAAATGACAAAAAACGAGTATTATAGGTTAAAATGTGACAAGTGATATTTATCGCTACGCCCTAAATTTATAAAAAAAATAGATTTAATTTGCTTTTACTACTAACTTCGGGTTAATTATGTTTAAAAAAGACGTTTATAGCAGCAGAAGGTACCTTCTTCAGAAGAATATATCTTCCGGTATCGTTGTTTTGTTGGGAAATACAGAAAGCCCAATTAACTTCGAGCACAATACCTATCCTTTCCGACAAGATAGTACGTTTCTCTATTATGTAGGTATTGCAAGTCCTAAGTTGGCGTTAATAATTGATATCGAAGAAGATAAAACT
This sequence comes from Sphingobacterium alkalisoli, assembly GCF_005049105.1. Taxonomy (GTDB): domain Bacteria; phylum Bacteroidota; class Bacteroidia; order Sphingobacteriales; family Sphingobacteriaceae; genus Sphingobacterium; species Sphingobacterium alkalisoli. The sequence goes on along the minus strand of NZ_SUKA01000006.1, from coordinate 184,411 downwards.
ATATTATTTGGCAACGAGATGACAATAGATGATATCGTATGGATGGGAAGACTAGAAACGCTACAAGAAAAGGCACAAATGGCGGATGTAGATCAGGTACTGCCTTTTGGAGAATTATCTTCGTACATCGATCGGGCAAAATCGAGCCAACGGAATATACACTTCCTTCCGCCCTATCAATCACATAATAAGATTTTACTTGAAGAGTTGCTTCATATTTCCTTTCAGCAACTCCTACCGTCGACCGAACTTATAAAAGCGGTAGTAGCTCAGCGGAGTATAAAAGAAGATATCGAAATCGCCGAAATAGAAAAAGCAATTCATATCTCTGCAGAAATGCACTTATTGGCCATGCAGATGGCAAGGCCGGGCATGAAGGAATATGAAATCGTAAATGCGATCCAAGGCCTAGCCGCTGCTAACAATTGTCCGCTTGCCTATGCGCCAATCGTAACCGTTCATGGCGAAATATTGCACAATGCCTATCGCCAAAACACGTTAACTTCAGGTGATCTTGTTTTGAATGATTCTGGTGCTGAAACACCGTTAGGATATGCCGGCGATTTAACCCGGACTTTCCCAGTAGATCTATCTTTTACAGACAGACAACGCGAAATGTATAATATCGTGCTAAGCTCATTTACCGATGCACGTGATATGCTTCGACCAGGCATAAAATTCAAGGACGTACACCTTCGTGCAGCTACTTCGTTGGTCGAAGGTCTAGTGGCGATCGGTTTAATGAAAGGGAATCCCCAAGAAGCCGTCGCAAATCACGCACATACGATGTTCTTTCAGTGCGGACTGGGACATATGATGGGATTGGATGTGCACGACATGGAGGATCTTGGTGAACAATTTGTTGGTTATACGGCAGATGAGCCCAAGGATACAAAAACCTTTGGTTTAAAATCCTTACGCCTAGGTAAAGCGTTAGAACCGGGAAATGTGTTAACAGTAGAACCGGGAATTTACATTATTCCGGAACTGATTGATAGGTGGAAAGCGGAAAAAAAGAACGCAGATTTTATTAACTATGATAAATTGGAAGAGTACCGCAATTTTGGTGGTATCCGTATAGAGGATGATTTCTTGATTACAGGAGATGGTTATCGTCTTTTAGGTCCAGAACTTATAAAAACAGTACAAGAAATTGAAAACTACCGAGCAAATTATGCATAACAAAATTTTCCCTTCCTCCCTAATCAAGGTCCTCATCGTACTTGGATGTCTAGTATACATCCAAGTCGCCCAAGCCCAGCAGCAATGGACAGCTGACGGTAATGCCTATTATTCTTTTTCTGAAAACGGAATAGAAGTTATCCATCTCCTTGAACAGGGCAAGCGCGAGACTTTTCTGAGCAGCACGGAACTTATTCCTGATGGTGCTACCGATCCATTACAAGTACAAAGCTTTCAGGTTTCGCCCGACGGAAAAAAACTGTTGCTTTTTACGAACACGCAACGGGTATGGCGAGAGAACACCCGAGGTGATTACTGGATATTTAACAAGCTAGACAAACAACTAAGCCAACTTGGAAAAGGACTTTCAACCGCCTCCTTGATGTTTGCCAAATTTTCTCCCGACGGCGCGAAGGTAGCCTATGTTTCAAAGAACAACATTTTCATCGAGGACATTTCCTCAGGGCAATATGAAAAAGTAACGGATGATGGCACAGACCGTATTATCAATGGCACTTTTGACTGGGCCTATGAAGAAGAGTTTGGCACAAAGGATGGTTTCCGCTGGTCCCCGAATGGTCAAAAAATTGCATACTGGAAACAGGATGCCCGAAACACCCGTAATTTTTTGATGATTAACAACACAGATAGTCTGTACTCCTATACCATTCCCGTAGAATATCCTAAAGTAGGTCTTGATCCTTCAGGAACCACCATATGGCTTTACGATATTGAGCAGAAACGGACCGTCAAAACCCAGATCGAAGGAAACGAATTTCAACATTATATCCCCAGAATGGAATGGGTACTGGATTCTAAATCCATCATTCTCCAACAGCTAAATCGCAAACAAAACAAGAGTAAGATTATCGTTGCGGATGCAGAGACAGGAAAAAGCCATACGATACATACCGAAGAAGATCCTACCTGGATCGATATCAAGGCCAGATGGAACAATGGCGATCCGAGCGGGTGGGATTGGATTGATAATGGAAAATCATTTATATGGGTATCCGAAAAGGGAGGATACCGACAGATCTATAACATCGACCTAAAAGGTAAAGAGACATTGATTAGCAAAGATGAATTTGATATAATTCAACTAGACTTTTTGGACCTTACGAACAAAACGATCTACTTTTCTGCGTCACCTGATAATGCCGCTCAAAAGTACTTGTACCGCATACCTCTAAGTGGCGGAAAAGCCAGTCGGGTAACGCCGGCTGCCGTTACCGGTACAACGGATTATGTCATTTCGCCGAATGGCAAAATTGCCTTATTTCAGACAAGCAACACTTCTTATATGTCCTCCGGTTCTGTCGTTGCCCTACCAGAGCACAAAGAGATAGTTCCCCCAAATAGATCCGCTACTTCCGATCCTTCGGAACCGAAGGCGGAGTTTTTTAGCGTAACCACCAGCGAGGGTGTAACTTTGGACGGATGGGTCGTAAAGCCCAGAAATTTTGATCCAACAAGAAAGTACCCCATTGTATTCTTTGTATACGGTGAGCCTGCCATGCAAACGGTAACAGACAATTTCTATACAGGCAGAAACCACCTCTACCGTGGTAATATGGCAGACGATGGCTACCTTTATGTGTCGTTAGAAAATAGAGGCACACCTGCTCCAAAGGGACGGGAATGGCGTAAATCTATTTATAGAAACATCGGAATCATTAATATCCGAGATCAAGCAATGGGTGCTAAAGAAGTCTTCAAGTGGGGTTATGTGGATACTACACGTGTTGCTGTATGGGGATGGAGTGGTGGTGGAGCCTCTACCCTTAATCTTCTGGGTCAATACCCTGAAATCTATCAGACAGGTATCTCCATTGCGCCGGTCACCAATCAATTGCTTTATGACAATATCTATCAAGAGCGTTACATGGGATTACCTCAGGAGAACGAAGTGGATTTCATTAAAGGGTCTGCTCTTACTTATGCAAAAAATATTCGTGGAAACCTATTGTTGATCCATGGTACGGGAGATGATAATGTACACTACCAAAATTCAGAAGTATATATTAATGAGCTTATCAAATACAACATTCCCTTCCAAATGATGGCATATCCAAACCGGAGTCATTCAATCAGCGAAGGAGAAGGTACCGGTACACATTTAAGCACGCTATTTACTAATTTCCTGAAAACATACTGTCCTCCAGGCGCGAACTAAAAAATAATGAAAAGATTAATTTACCTTACGCTTTCCCTATATATCTGCTACTTGTCTCCTATTCAAGCTCAGCTTATGAAAGCAAAAGAAATATTCACTCGAGCGGACTCTTTGCGCGGTGAACTTACGCCTTTGCGTACGTGTTACGATATTCAATACTATCACCTAGACGTAAAGGTGGATATAGAGAATAAATTCATTTCTGGATCCAACCTATTTCAATTTCGGGCCGTAAATGATTTCACCAAACTTCAGTTTGATTTATTTGATAATTTATCAATTGATAAAGTAGAGTATAACGGAAGGGAACTTCCATTCAGCAGAGCGTTTAATGCCGTATTCATCACATTTCCAAAAACAATAGAAAAAGGTAAAGTAGATGCCTTTACGGTTTATTATTCAGGGAATCCCATCCAAGCAACCCGAGCTCCTTGGGACGGGGGCTTCGATTGGAAAAAAGATAGCAATGGCAAACCGTTCGTCGCTACGGCATGCCAAGGCTTGGGTGCTAGTGTGTGGTGGCCCAATAAAGATCATCAATATGACGAAGTAGATAGTATGTTGATTTCGGTATCCGTCCCCAAAGACCTCATTAATGTCTCTAATGGACGTTTAATAAAAACTGAAACTATAAAGGATGGTTATAAAACATACCACTGGAAAGTATCGAATCCCATAAATAACTACAACATCGCGTTAAACATTGGTGATTATATACACTTTAACGAAATCTACACCGGCGAAAAGGGGAATTTGGATGTAGATTATTATATTTTAAGAGAAAACAATCAAAAGGATAAGGTGAATCATTTAAAAAAGAACGTTTCAGAAACATTACAAGCATTTGAACACTGGTTTGGCCCCTACCCTTTTTATGAAGACGGTTATAAGATCGTCGAAACAGCTCACCTAGGAATGGAACATCAAAGCGCGATAGCGTATGGCAACAAGTATCAAAATGGATATCTGGGACGCGACGGTTCAAATACAGGTTGGGGAAAAAAATGGGATTTTATCGTTGTACATGAATCAGGACATGAATGGTTTGGCAATAACATCACAGCAGCTGATTTAGCCGACATGTGGATTCATGAAAGCTTCACCAATTATTCTGAAGCACTATTTATCGACTATTTTTATGGCAAAGGAGCGAGTCAAGCCTATGTACATGGTAACAGGCCTGGAATACTAAATGACAAACCCATTCAAGGTCCATATAACGTTAACAAAGAAGGATCTGGAGATATGTATATCAAAGGAGGTGTCATGCTTAACATGATTCGAACGATTGTCGATGATGATAAAAAATGGCGTAACATCCTAAGGGGATTAAATAAAAAATTTTACCATAGTCAAGTCGGTTATCAAGATATCGTAAGTTATATTTCTAACGAGTCGCGCATTGATTTCTCTAGCTTATTCCAGCAATATGTTACAAAGACTGGCATCCCTACATTAGAGATTACTTTTGACGGTTCTGGCAAACCCTTGGGAAGATGGATTAGCGATGTAGAAGGGTTTAACATGCCCATACACATTGGTATAAAAGGGGGTAAAAAACAGCTTATAAAACTTACAACGTTATTTAAGCATATAGACATTCCGGGGCTGACTAAAGAAAACTTAGAAATAGATGCATACAATTATTATATCGGCATTTTGACGCAATAAATATCAAAAAACATGCGTTATCAAAAATGACCTAAAACCTTCCAAATAACTACATAATTTATGTTATTTTTTTGTGGGGATACGTTATCATAAACGGTTTTTTTTCATTAGGTTTGCATTTAATTATAATATAGAACAATTCTTACCAAATGGGATTATTTAATTGGTTTACGCAAGAAGTTGCAATAGACTTAGGGACAGCGAATACCTTAATTATTCATAATGATAAAGTAGTAGTGGATGAACCCTCTATTGTTGCTTTCGATCGTACAACCAACAAGGTAATTGCAATCGGAAGGCAAGCCATGCAAATGGAGGGTAAAACACATGATAATATAAAAACGGTACGCCCCTTACGCGATGGCGTTATTGCGGATTTTACAGCAGCAGAACACTTAATCCGCGGAATGGTTAAATTAGTTAATGGCGGTAAATCTTGGTTTTTCCCTTCTCTCCGTATGGTGGTATGTATTCCTTCTGGCATTACAGAAGTTGAAAAACGTGCTGTACGTGACTCTGCTGAAATTGCCGGCGCAAAAGAGGTCTACCTCATACACGAACCGATGGCGGCAGCAGTGGGTATAGGTATAGATGTAGAAGAACCTGTAGGTAACATGATTATTGACATAGGCGGTGGAACAACAGAGATAGCTGTTATCGCTTTGTCCGGTATCGTGTGTGACCAATCTATTCGTGTCGCTGGAGATAATTTTGATTCAGATATCGTTCAATATATTCGTCGTCAACATAATATCATGATTGGCGACCGTACGGCGGAAAAAATTAAAATCGAAGTAGGAGCTGCTCTTCCTGAATTGCAAGATCCACCCGAAGATTTTGCCGTCCAAGGTCGTGATTTAATGACAGGTATTCCGAAACAAATAACCGTATCCTATACCGAAATTGCACACTGTTTAGACAAATCCATTTCTAAAATTGAAGAAGCAATTTTGAAAGCGCTGGAAATCACCCCGCCAGAACTCTCTGCGGACATCTACCAGACTGGTATTTATCTAACTGGAGGCGGTGCTTTGCTACGAGGACTAGACAAGCGTATACAAGCCAAAACTAAATTACCTGTCCATGTTGCCGAAGATCCTCTACGCGCCGTAGTACGTGGTACTGGTATTGCATTAAAAAACATCGGAAGATTCAAATTTTTAATGCAATAATACTCAAAAGAATCTGACATGAGTTAACGCTCCCTAAAAGGGATGATTAACTCATACAAGTTTCATCGCCGTTTAAAGATAATTTATTCGGATGAAAATTATATATGGCCGCGATATAGAAAAGAGTTACTTCTTCTATATCGCGTACTTGTTAAAAAACGTAACGAAGTAGTAAACATGAGAAACCTATGGCTCTTCCTGGTTAGATATAATGCCTTTTTTTGGTTCATATTGTTTTTTGTATTTTCCATTCTTTTAGTCGTACGAAATAATAATTTTCAACGCACCGCATTCGTCAACTCATCGAATGTACTTATTGGATTTTTTTACGAAAAATCGAATTCTTGGAAAAGTTATCTCGCATTATCGTCCACCAACGAAGAACTAGCGTTGGAGAATGCTAGATTACGCCAAAAGTTAGAAAATTATATCGGAAAGGATACCTTAAGTAGCGCTCATTTAGTTGATTCTATAGACGTCGACAGATATCAGTTTATCGTAGCCGCTGTTGTAAACAACAGCATTCATCAGAAAAGTAATTTTTTAACTTTAAACAAAGGTACTAAAGACGGCGTGGAACTTGGAATGGGTGTTATAACCTCAAACGGTGTTGTTGGATCGGTCTTGAATGTTTCAAGACATTTTAGCACGGTGAAATCGCTATTGCATCCAGAGACAAAAATATCTGTCACTCTAGATAGTACTGCAGACGCCTTTGGTTCATTAGTTTGGGGTAGCAATACAGATTCGAGATATGCGATGATTCGAGACATTCCTAATCACGTGAAAGTGTACAAAGGTCAGGCCGTGTTTACTTCAGGATATTCTACATTATACCCTAAGGGCATCAAAGTAGGGCACATTGTTGAAACCGGAATTACGTCTGGTGAAAGTTTTAAAGAGATACGCATTTTATTGACGACAGAATTTTCAAATCTGAGTCATGTTTATGTTGTAAAAGACAGATTAGCTACTGAAAAAATAGAACTCGAAGCCACAAATAACGACAATGGGTAGAATTATAATTAACAATACAATACGTTTTATAATTTTAATAATGCTTCAAGTCGCATTATTTAAGAACATAGGATACTATAATTTAGCGACCCCGTTTCCTTATATTTTATTTCTATTTCTTCTCCCTATAGGTGTACCCAACCTGTTACTTTATGTCATCGCTTTCCTTACGGGACTTACTGTTGATGCATTTTACGACACGATCGGCGTCCATGCTGCAGCTTGTGTAGCACTCGTCTGGTTTAGGGTATTTTTCCACAAGATTACCCTAGAAGCCGACGTCATAAACTCATTCGAAACACCCCTCTGGAGTGAAATGGGATTCAAATGGTACAGTACATATATCTTACTTGGAACTTTAGTCCATCACTTGGCGTTGTATTTCGTAGAAGTATTCTCTTTTCAAAATATACTTTATACCTTAGCGAGTGTTGGTTTAAGTAGTATATTCACTATCGTCGTAATTTTTATAATAGGGATACTTACATACAAGCGCAAATCGCGTTTGGGAAATTAATAGATTCATGAATAGTTTTTTCGAGCGAAAATTTGTCATACAAGGAATATTTATCACAATAGCACTCGTTATTGTCGCTCGATTATTCTATTTACAAATCATTGATGATTCCTTTTTGTTATCCGCAAACAATAATGTTTTACGTAAAGTAACCGTTTATCCAGCACGCGGCATTATTTTAGATAGAAACGGTAAAGTCATTGTTCAAAATGAACCCGTATATGATCTTTTAGTGACCCCTAGAGAAGTAAAAGATATCGATACCGCTCTACTATGTCAACTCATCCATATCGACATGGCAGGATTCAAAACTCGTATGGCAAAAGCTCGTGCATACTCCCCCTACCGTGCATCGCAATTCGAAAAACTAATTTCTTCGGAAACGTACGCACGCCTACAAGAACATTTGCACAAATTTAGAGGTTTTTATGTACAGAATAGAACCGTCCGAAGCTACCCCGATAGCATTGCAGCTCAATTTTTGGGATACATCCAGGAAGTAAATGACAAGGATATCGAACGATCTAATGGTTTCTATAAACCTGGCGACTATATTGGGGCGAGTGGTGTTGAACGCTCGTACGAAGAACTATTAAGAGGAAAGCGCGGTATCAAAAATCTGATGGTCGATGCGTTAAATAGGCCTAAGGGCGTGTTTATGGAAGGCAAATACGATACCTTGGCGGTTTCTGGAGATGGACTAGTATCATCTTTGGATATAGAGTTGCAAGTATTAGCCGAGCAGCTCATGAAAAACAAGCTCGGATCCGTGGTGGCAATCGAACCATCCTCAGGAGAGATCTTAACATTCGTGAGTAGCCCTTCTTACGATCCCAACCTCATGGTAGGAAAAGATCGTGGCAACAATTACATGGACATGCTCAACGATCCAAACAAGCCAATGTTCATTAGACCGATTCAAGCATCTTACCCCCCGGGATCTGTGTTTAAGGTAGTGGCCGCCCTTACGGCCCAACAAGCGGGGCTAATCGATCAAAACACAATATTCAACTGCCCAGGTGGGTATCGATATGGAGGCGGTCGAGCCATTATGCGCTGTACACATGTTGATGGACCTACTAACCTTATAAAATCCATACAGATGTCGTGCAACACCTATTACGGCTACGTGTACGCCAAAATGATTGACTCTAGAGGTTTACCCGGGCCAAAAGCATATGATTTATGGCGCGAAGGTCTTCTAAAGTTTGGTTTGGGCCGCAGGTTAGGTATCGATCTTCCAGGGGAGAAAGGTGGATTCGTGCCGGAGTCAAGCTTCTATACCAAGCGATATGGAAATGAAAAATGGAGATCGGGTTATAATATTTCCTTGTCAATTGGACAAGGAGAATTAGGTATCACCCCCCTACAGATGGCGAATGTTATGGCTATCGTTGCCAATAGAGGCTTTTACTACAGACCTCATCTTATCAAAGGTATCGGAGAGAAAAAAATCGTTAAGCAAGAATTTACGGAAAAAATATCAGCTGGTGTCGATGCTAAATACTATGCCCCGGTAATTGAAGGGATGAGTCGTGCCGTAAATATGGGCGGAACGGCGGCAAGCGTACGCATTCCAGGAATTGAAATGTGTGGAAAGACCGGAACGGTTCAAAATCCGCATGGTCAAAACCACGCCGTATTTTTCGCCTTCGCTCCACGAGAAAATCCAAAGATAGCAATTGCCGTATTCGTCGAAAATGCGGGATATGGTGGCACTTGGGCAGGACCTATCGCTAGCATGCTCGTTGAGAAGTATCTACATGATACCATTACCTTACCCAAGTATATCCAAGACCGCATATACAACGCAAACTTGTTACCTGAGGTTGAAAAAAAGAAGGATTCAGCAATGAAAAAGAATCCCACAATCATCAAAAAAGTTCCCGTCAACAGTCCAAAACAAACTTCTCAAAGCACAGAGAAACAAGAACTTTTAGTACACCACAGCCAAGTTAGAAGAACGCATGAATAAATTACAAAACAAAAGCTTTCTCGGTCGAATAGATTGGATCACAATCGGTCTGTGGTTTTTATTGTGTTTGATCGGATGGTTTAACATTCATGCTGCCGTATTTGACCCCGAACATCCCGGGCTGTTCAATCTGCAGACAAATTATGGTAAACAAACAATTTTCATTTTTACCGCGGTTATTATCGGATTTTGTATTCTTATTATTGATTCCAGATTCTTTATTTCCATCACGCCTATTCTTTACATTATTGTCATACTATTACTGATTGCTGTGCTAATTATCGGTCGAAATGTCGGCGGAAATCAAGCATGGATCCCCATTGGAAGCTTTAGATTGCAACCATCCGAATTTGGCAAATTAGTTACTTGCCTATTATTGGCTTATTATCTAAACACACAAGCAAACAAAACACCAAATAAACAAACATTATTCATTGGTGCTTGTATTGTACTCTTTCCTGTCGGACTAGTTATGCTTCAACCCGACACGGGATCTGCACTCGCGTTTTTCTCTTTAATTTTTGTCTTCTACCGAGAGGGATTTGTCAGCAATCTCTTCTTAATTTTAGGAGCACTAGCAATTTTACTTTTTGTATTGGCTTTACTGATAAACCAGTGGATATTAATTGGCATTATTGCTTTAACATCACTGTTTTTTATGTTTCTATTTCGTAAACGTCGAAAGAATATTATCAACACAGGTTTATTATTCATTACAGCCTCTATATATATTCTGGGCGTAGACTTTGCTTACGAACAAGTATTACAACCTCACCAAAGGAATCGTATTGATATTATTTTGGGAAAAATGGATGATCCGAGAGGACAAGGTTATAATTTGAATCAATCCAAAATAGCTATAGGATCAGGGCAACTCTTTGGCAAAGGCTATCTACAAGGTACCCAGACGAAATACAACTTCGTGCCCGAGCAGAGCACCGATTTTATTTTTTGTACGATAGGTGAAGAATGGGGCTTTGTAGGATCCGTGTTCGTTATTTGTATCTACCTTATTCTTTTGCTTCGAATCGTTAATATTGCTGAGCGACAGCGCACACCCTTTGCAAGAATCTATGCCTATGGTGTTGCATCCATACTATTCTTCCATTTTTTTATCAATATAGGTATGACAATAGGCATAGTACCTGTTATTGGAATTCCACTTCCTTTTATAAGTTACGGCGGTTCATCCTTGTGGAGCTTTACCATATTGCTGTTTATTTTGCTCCGTTTTGATTCGACCCGTAAAGGACTTGGACAAATCTAAATTCTATCCAAGACCCAGCGAATAGCCCTATCTATAATTTCTTGCGGATTCTCACAAAACTGTTCATTAACCCGACTGGCTAAAATTGCATTTATCGAAATCGCATGATGTCCAAACATATTAGCCAATGCATAGATACCTGCAGTCTCCATTTCTAAATTGGTGATTTGCCTTCCATCTATCGAAAAGTGGTTTGCTGTTTTTATCAAGTCGGGGTATACATTGTGCGAACGAACACTCCGACCTTGAGGGCCATAAAACCCCGGCGCAGTCATTGTTATACCGTGGGGTAACTCCATTGCAATTTTTTTCATTAACCGTTCGCTAGCCTTCCCTACATAAGGACTAAAACTTAATTTTGGAAATTGTAAGGAAATCTCCTCCTGCATTCGTCGTTCGATATCTGTATAGGGCTTTATATAATATTGCATTAAAGCATCAAAACCTATTGCATATTCACTAGCAAGAATGGTCCCTATCGCAATATTGCCTTGAATCGACCCTGATGTACCGATGCGAATAATGTCAAGGAATTTCAGTTCAGGTTTTAGCGCCTTCGTCGTGAAATCGATATTAGCCAGTGCATCAATTTCGTTAATAACAATATCAATATTATCCGTTCCAATACCTGTAGAGATAACAGAAATACGCTTGCCCCGCAATGTCCCTGTATGCGTAATAAACTCTCGCTTACCTTTTTTCACATCTAGCGTATCAAAGTGCTGAGAAACGATAGATACGCGATCAGGATCGCCAACAAAAATTACTGTGTCTGCTAAATCATCCGGTTTTAGATTTAAATGATAAATACTCCCGTCCCCATTTAATATCAACTCTGAATCAGGTATCATATCGTATACAAATAATTGGTTTTAACATGCTGTAAATTATCCATTTTCTTAATCACAATATCTACCTGTAATTTACGGATTTCAATCTTTAAAACACAATGATTGTCAAAATGCTGACTCACAATCTCCACTTGTTCTTCTTTTAAAATACGCATCACCTCATTCATCTGCAGATATTCGAACGCCACTTCATACACATCATTAATCGTCTTCTCCACGAATTGGGCGTTAGTCAAAGCTTCTAATGCAGCTGTTTTATATGCATGTATAAGCCCCGGCACGCCCAACAACGTACCACCAAAATAGCGCACCACTACCACCAAAATATTTGTGATATCCTTAGACAGCAATACGTTCAATATCGGTCGTCCAGCTGTCCCAGAAGGTTCGCCATCATCATTTATACGGAATACATTCCGGTCGGATGTAAGCCGATAGGCCCAGCAGTAGTGGCGGGCTTTTGGATGCAATGTTTTGAGTCTAGCTATAACGTCTTTCAACTTAGATTCCTCCTTAAATGGATAAGCATACGCAATAAATTTACTCCCCTTATCTCTAAATATGCCTTCCGTCCCAGATTCGATTGTCCGATAGGTATCTTCAAATGAACTCACAAGTATGCAATTAATAAAACAGATATGATCGCTAAAAATAATCCAATTTGATTGATTCGGCTTAACTTTTCTTTAAAAATTAAAACGCCTACTATACCGCCTAATACAATAACACCAATATTCATAGCTGTAAATACGATTGAAGGATTATCCGGCAGCGCACGATGTGCCTTCATGTAAAGATAAATATTCCCAAAATTGAATATGCCTAATAACAGCCCCCAACCTATGGCTTTTTTATCAAGACTTTTCTTTAGAACCCCTATCTGGTAACCCAAAATACCAAAAGCGACCAACATCGAAAGCACGAACACGATAAACATAGACGTGAGGTAAGTCACCAGCGTATGCTGTGCTATTTGCTTAAATAACACATCTATAATTCCCATTCCCACAAATACGATAAAAGGATAAATCCAGGCATTCTTCTGAAAATTTTCCGCGTGCTTATTCCAACTAATTGAAAACGTAATTGCGATTAACCCCACTACTATTCCAATCATTTTACTCCATATTACCTCCTCTCCAAACACGGCAAAAGATGCGATCAGAGGTATAAATAGCGACAGTCGCTGGGCGATATCGGTCTTAACTATACCACTGGTTCGAATGGCTAAAGCGATGAAAATAAACAAGGTCGGCAGTAGTATGGCCAACGGAATATAGATCATTAAAGGCCATTTTTGCACAAAACTATTCGATAAATCTGGTTTAAGGAGGAAGTAGGTCATCAATACAGCAATGGGATAATTCCATAATACCAATTGTTGGGTATCCACTAGTCTGGATCGGGCTAGTTTTATGATTATGGAAACGGTTACGCTAAATAGTACACTGAAAAATACGTATATCATTTAAAAAATTAATAAGCTTCAATAGTACAAAAATTTTGCAATTACGCGATTATTAATTTTTTATTTTATTCATAATTAACCAGAACATGGATTCTGAACATCTTTTTTTCGAATAAAAACTGCAATAAAAAAACTATAAAATACAACAAAAAAAAATAGTAAATTTACATCATTTTAATCAATAAAAACAGCACAAAAAAACCTAAAAAAAACGTCTGAAAAATAAAAAAAATAACATTATACACTCTAAATCAATTATTAAACATTAAACCTATCGAATAAAACTATAAAAATTTAACACTAAAAATCATTCTTTATATTACTCTTTTTTACAACATATAACAACAAAAAAAACCAATAAATACACTTTAAAATTTTAAAAAAATTTGCTTTATAAAAATATTGATATTATCTTTGTGTTATCAAATAAGAAACATGCACCACAGCACAACATATACATTTTATTTCTTTTATTATCCAAGATAAAAACTGGGATCTGTAGACTGTTGTAAAGCGCAAAATATAGAAAGTCCCGAGATAAAGCGGGACTTTTCTCTTTTAAAGAACACATCAAAAAAAATGAGCATTAGAATTGCAATCCAAGGAGTAAAAGCATCTTTTCACGAAGAAGCCGCATTTAAATATTTCGGAAAAGATATCGAAGTGATAGAATGTGAGTCATTCAAAAAAACCTGTGAAATGCTTAAACAGGGAAAAGCAGATTATGTAGTGATGGCTATTGAAAATTCAATTGCTGGAAGTATCCTCCCAAATTATAATTTATTAAGAGATTATAGATTTCATATTATCGGAGAGGTGCACCTCAATATTCAACAGAATCTACTTGCTTTACCAGGAGTAAAACTTAGCGACATTAAAACCATTGAATCTCACCCTATTGCTATCCGCCAATGTGATGAATTCATAAGTGATCATCCAGATTGGGCAGTTCGTGAAGGTATGGACACTGCAGGTTGTGCAAAGCGGATCAAAGAAGAGAAACTAACCACAACTGCAGCAATTGCGAGTGAATTTGCCGCTAAAATATACGGATTGAACATCTTAGAAAAACGCATAGAGACCCACAAGAAAAATGCGACCCGCTTCCTTATCTTATCCAACGAAGTTGTAGAGCAAAAGAATGCAAACAAAGCATCATTGTCTTTCCAAACAGGAAATTCTGTGGGCTCCTTAGCCAGTGTATTACAATGCTTTGCAGAGCAGAATGTAAATTTAAGTAAGATTCAATCGATGCCCGTTGTTGGGCGCCGAAATGAATACGACTTCTATGTTGATGTAGAATGGAAAAAACAAGCTGATTATGATGCCGCCATCCGTAAAGTACTTAAACACACCGTCAATTTTAGTATCATGGGCGAGTACATCAAAAACGAAAAAGTATAAGTAATTCAACATATTGTAAACAAGAAAATTCCAAATAAGATGAAACATTCATTAGACATCCTTCCGCTAAAATCATGGATCGATACCGGCGACAAGCCTTTAATTATTGCAGGACCTTGTAGCGCAGAAACTGAAGAACAATTGGTTTCCACAGCACATCTATTAGCAAATACCGGCAAAGTACATGTATTACGTGCAGGTATTTGGAAACCGCGTACACGTCCTGGAGAATTCGAAGGTATAGGAAGCATCGGTTTAGAATGGTTAAAAAGAGCAAAGGAAGAGACGGGCTTATTAACGGCTACAGAAGTTGCTACTGCAAAACATGTGGAAGAAGCTTTAGCAGCAGGTGTTGACATTTTGTGGGTTGGAGCTCGTTCTACAGCCAACCCGTTCACTGTTCAAGAAATTGCGGATGCGTTACAAGGGGTTGACGTTCCGGTATTGATCAAAAATCCTGTTAATCCAGATTTATCGTTGTGGGTAGGTGCGCTAGAACGTGTAAACCGTGCGGGTATTAAAAAGATCGGCGCGATCCACAGAGGGTTTTCTTCTTATGAAAAAACAGCTTTCCGCAATGAGCCTATGTGGGATTTAGCTATTCAACTAAAAACCATTGCACCGGATTTACCTATCATCAATGACCCAAGCCATATCTGTGGCAACCGCGAACTTATTCCTTATATCACGCAAAAAGCGTTAGATATGGATATGCAAGGACTGATCATTGAGTCACATATCGATCCATCAGTTGCATGGACAGATGCAAAACAACAAGTTACTCCTGCCGCATTAGCAGATTTATTAGATCATGTTGCTGTACGTCATGCTGAATCCAATAATCCAGCTTTTGAAGATAAATTAGCAGAACTACGTCAACAAATTGACAAACTGGATGACCAAATTATCAAACAGATCGGTGATCGCATGAAAATCGCAGAAAAAATTGGTGAATTCAAACGAGACAATAATGTCACTATCCTACAGGTAACTCGGTGGGATGAAATTGTTCAAAAACGTGTTCAATTGGCTAAAGCACTAAGTATAAGTGAAGATTTTGCAGTTAAGTATTTAGAATTACTCCATAACGAATCTATTCGTAAGCAAAATGAAATTATGAACGCTAATTCACCAGCAGAGGCATAATGAATGAGATAAGCATAACGCTATCACATCAAACAAAACAAATAGGCGGCACGGTTCAACTCACTGGCTCTAAATCAGAGAGCAACCGTGCTCTTATTATACGTGCGTTGAGTGACAGCAAAGTAAAAGTTGAAAATCTCTCTGAAGCTGCCGATACCGTTATTTTGGAAAAAGTATTAATGCAAGTTCACGCAGATGGCTCTGAACGAAAAGTTATTGACATCGGGCCAGCAGGTACAGCTATGCGTTTTTTAACCTCATACCTCAATTTACTCGACGGA
The DNA here is from genome assembly GCF_005049105.1 of Sphingobacterium alkalisoli. GTDB lineage: Bacteria > Bacteroidota > Bacteroidia > Sphingobacteriales > Sphingobacteriaceae > Sphingobacterium > Sphingobacterium alkalisoli. Next base: position 168,284 of record NZ_SUKA01000006.1, on the reverse strand, counting down.
AATTTCATTCTTACGGGTACAGAGCGTATGCAACAACGCCCTATCGGGATCCTAGTAGATGCGCTAAAAAATATCGGAGCCCAAATACAGTATATCAGCAAATCAGGCTTCCCTCCTCTTCAGATTGAAGGTAAAATATCTCAGAGCAGTGATAAAGTACACATCAAGGGCAATGTAAGTAGCCAATACATCTCCTCGCTTCTTTTGATTGCCTCCGCATTAAAAACGGGATTAACCATTGAAATTGAAGGTGAACTAACTTCTCGGCCTTATGTGACAATGACCTTGAATATGTTAAAAGAAGCTGGAATAACGTACGAATGGGAAGGTAATACAATTCACGTTGCTCCTCAAAAACATCAGGAATCTGTGCTTTATGTCGAACCAGATTGGAGTGCAGCCTCCTATTGGTACGCCATGGTGGCGCTTTCCGAAAAGGGAGAAATTTTTCTACCTGGTCTAAAGAAAAACAGTTTACAGGGTGATATTTCAATTGCAGGAATCATGAAGCATTTCGGCGTCCAAACGACATTCACCACAAAAGGAATACACATTAAGAAAGTAGCAATTGATTCGAATCAGCAGTTATTTGACTTTAAAGAGTGTCCAGATTTGGCGCAGACCGTGGTCGTAGTAGCCGCTGCATTAAAAAGAAATGTCTCTTTCACAGGACTGGAAACCTTAAAAATTAAAGAAACAGACCGCATTGCAGCACTTCAAAACGAAATTTCAAAGTTTGGAGCTAAGCTAACCGCGGAAGACGAAATTTATCACTTGACCACAGCGAATGTCAAAGATCCAGGTGCCGTATCTTTCGCAACCTATGAAGACCATCGTATGGCAATGGCATTTGCTCCCCTTGCGTTAGTGTTTGACGAAATTACTATAGTAGAGCCTAAAGTTGTAGAAAAATCGTATCCCGCCTACTGGGAGCATCTTGCGCGGCAGGGGTTCCATATTACGAACTAACAAAAATCGGTAATAGTTTATCAATAATTATTACCGATTTGATATATTTACGCAATATTTAAATTATGGCAGGAAATTCATTTGGCGATATCTTTAAAATCACAACATTTGGCGAATCACATGGAGCAGCTATTGGTGTTATTTTGGATGGCTGCCCTCCAAATATTGAGATTGACGAAGAATTCATTCAGTCGGAGCTGGATAAAAGAAAACCAGGTCAATCCAAAATAACAACACAACGAAAAGAGAGCGATACCGCCCAAATCCTATCAGGGATTTTCGAAAGAAAATCTACCGGCACCCCCATCGCTATTGTTATTCCAAACGAAGACCAGCGTTCAAAAGATTACTCGCATATCATGGATAAGTTTCGTCCGTCACATGCAGATTACACCTATCAAATGAAATATGGTATCCGCGATTATCGCGGAGGAGGCCGCTCTTCCGCCCGCGAAACCGCCGCGAGGGTAGCTGCTGGAGCGATTGCAAAGCTGTTCTTAAAACAATACGGAATTGAAATCTTTGCTCACGTCTCCGGGGTGGGAACGATAGAAGCACCCAACCTTGATAGTACAGACCTCAACAGCTTATTCGAATTACGCGAAAGTAATATCGTCCGCTGCGCCGATCCCGGTACTGCAATTGAAATGATCGACTTTATTGATGGAGTTCGCAAAGATGGAGACACAGTAGGTGGCCGGATTTCAACCATTATTCGCCATGTGCCTGTGGGGTTGGGAGAACCTGTTTTCGATAAGTTACATGCCGACCTTGCCAAAGCAATGATGGGCATCAACGCTGTACATGGATTTGAATATGGATCAGGATTTGAGGGGTCCCAGCTTAAAGGCTCTGCTCACAATGATATTTTTGGTTTCGAAAACGAGCGAACTATTACACACACCAATTATTCCGGCGGTATACAGGGGGGGATCTCAAATGGCATGGATATTACGTTTAAAGTAGCGTTTAAGCCTGTGGCAACCATCATGCGCGATCAACCTACGTTAAATCTCTCGCAAGAAGAAACGACTATTTCGGGAAAAGGCAGACACGATCCCTGTGTCGTTCCACGTGCCGTCATTATCGTTGAAGCAATGGCAGCCTTAGTTATTGCAGATCATTTACTAAAGCAAAGAACATATAAGAATGTCTGATAATAAAAATTTTATATTAGCATGCGATATCGGAGGTACACATATTACCTCCGCTATTGTAGTGAAGGATACTTGGAAAATCTTATCTAATACAATCAAACGTGTGTCCTTTAATTCGCAAGAAAATGCTAAATCGATTTTTCAATATTGGACAGATAATATACAGAACTGCCTCAACGAATTTAATCAGGAAATAAAGCAAATAGGTATTGCAATGCCTGGTCCTTTCGATTATGAAAATGGGATCGCGTTGATGAAGGGGCAAAACAAGTACGATAATATTTATAAACTGAGTACAACAGCGGGAATTTTAAGCGGTTTGAAAGATCAACATACCGAAATTCGTTATATCAATGATGCGGCCGCCTTTCTTCAAGGAGAAATATTTGCCTCAAAAAGAGATCATGAAGACCGAATTTTAGGGATTACATTGGGAACAGGATTAGGCAGTGCGGTATGGTCTAATAAGGCTAAAGCTTTCGACGCGGGTCTTTGGAATAGCACTTATAAAAGTGCGTTTTTTGAAGAGTATTTAGTCACCCGATGGTTTGTTAATCGATTTTCAGCACTTTCAGGATTTGAAGAAAAAGGATTTAAGGAAATCGCTCGCACTCATAGGAACACCGAAGAATTCGAGCAACTGTTATCCGAATATAGGACACATTTGAGGGACTTTCTTCATTTTTTCAGCAGAAAACATGCCAGTAAAAAGTTTATTATTGGGGGAAATATTGCAAAGGCATGGGATTTAATCGATAAAGATGATTACTTCAGCGATTTTGAAATTAGTCTTGGCCAATATGAAGAAAAAGCAGCAATAATAGGTGCCGCTTCCTTATTTCAATAATACAAGCCCTCGTTTTTAGTATATTTTAGGATATTGTTCTGGATTTACTTCAGTCATGGTCTGGTAGGCTATTTCGACCACATCATCGACGGAAGGCTTAGTAAAATAATCGCCATCCGAACCGTATGGAGGCCTGTGTGCCTTTGCAGTCAACGTACGTGGTTGGCTATCCAGATGAAAGTATCCTTCTTGTGTCTCCAATATCTGTTGTAAAATAAATGCAGATGCTCCACCTGGCACATCTTCATCAACTACTAAAAGACGATTTGTTTTTTGAAGAGATTGCGCACAAATGTGCGTCCGATCAAAGGGCTGTAAGCACTGGACATCCACAATTTCAATAGAAATACCGACTTTTTCTAGTTCTAAAGCAGCTTCTTGCACGATACGCAAAGTCGACCCGTAGGAGACAACTGTAATATCTGATCCGGGGCGAATCACTTCTGCAACTCCCAACGGAACAGTAAACTCTCCAACATTACTCGGCATTTTTTCTTTTAAGCGATATCCGTTCAAACATTCGATTACTAGCGCCGGATCATCAGATTTTAAAAGCGTATTATACATTCCCGCTGCCTGGGTCATATTCCGAGGCACACAGATATGGAGGCCACGCAAACCTCCTAATAAAAGTGACATTGGAGACCCTGAATGCCATATTCCTTCAAGACGATGACCGCGTGTGCGAATAATGAGCGGTGCTTTTTGCTGGCCTTTCGAACGATAACTTAAAGACGCTAAATCATCACTTAAAACCGGCATCGCGTAGATCAAATAATCCAAATATTGTATTTCGGCGATAGGTTTGAGACCACGAAGAGCTAGACCAAGACCTTTGCCGATAATCGCGGATTCGCGAATTCCTGTATCAAAAATGCGCAAGTCCCCAAATTTTTCCTGCAAACCAGCAAATCCTTGGTTTACATCTCCTATTTTCCCCACGTCCTCTCCAAATGCAATCAAACGATCATCCTTTAAAAAATTTGCTTCGAAGCAAGCATTCAGTACTTCACGTCCATCGACTATTTTTGCGTTCTCCTCATATTCCGGCAAAGATCCAGAGATATGGAAAGCCGAATTTTGGTTCTCTATAAATAGGTTATCATTATATCGCTGTCGATTCAGTTCCTGTTGCTTTTCATACCATGTAATCAGCTCATCCTTTTCCGCAGAACTCGTAAAACGCAATTCACGTAATACAAGACGGACAGTAGAATAAATCTCCTTGAGAGAAGCTTCCGTTATGGATTGCAATGTTTTAAGTGGCAACTCTACTATTTCCTGATCCATTTTCGATAATAAAGCGATGGCTCCCTCGAAATCCTCTTGAATGGTTTTACGATAATCTGTCCACGCTTTTCTTTGCTCTTCGCGCACAAAATTTTTCGCTTCTATTTCTATCGCTTCCAACTCTTGAGAAGATGCAATTCCTGACTCAACCAACCAATCCCGCATCTTCGTATTACAATCATGTTCTTGTTCCCACTCCAACCGCTCCTTGGATTTATAGCGCTCGTGCGAACCTGAAGAAGAGTGTCCCAATGGTTGTGTAAGCTCTGTAACATGGACAAAACAAGGTATATGTTTGTCCCGGGCTATTTTCGCAGCAATTTCATATGTCTCACAAAGAGCCGGATAATCCCAACCTCTTACTTTAAAAATTTCAAACCCTTCTCCTTTGTGATCTCTTTGAAAACCTCTCAATGCTTCTGATATATCCGCCTTTGTCGTTTGGATTTCATTAGGAACAGATATCCCATACCCATCATCCCAAACCGAAACGACAACAGGAATCTGTTTGACTCCGGCAGCGTTCATGGTTTCCCAAAATACGCCTTCAGAGGTAGATGCGTTACCTACTGTACAAAAAACCACTTCGTTACCTTGGTTAGAAAAATAACTTAAATACGAAAGATTTGCATTTGTTCTATACAATTTAGAGGCCAACCCTAACCCCATTATACGAGACATCTGCCCACCCGTCGTTGAGATATCAGATACCGAATTTTTTTGTTGCGTCTGATTTAACCAGTTTCCCTGTTCATCAACTAAACTCTTGGAAAAATGAGCGACCATTTGTCGTCCGCCTGAAGAAATATCGGCTTCTAATGTTGGATTGGCGTAGAGCTGGGAAAAAAAATGATAGATTGAACTCATTCCAGATGCAAAAGCAAAAGTCTGGTCTCTATAGTACCCTGAGCGCCAATCACCATTTTTGAAAACCTTTGCCAAAGCGATCTGTGCCAATTCCTTTCCATCGCCAAAGATCCCAAACTTTGCCTTACCAGTAAGTACTTCTTTTCGTCCTAATAAGCTCACATACCTGCTCTGTACTGCTAATTTATAATCTTCTAAAATAATATACCGAAAATCATCAAAGCTTAATTTTGACGATGACAAGTCAGCTGGCACATTCAAATTCGTTTCTGACATTTCTTTTTTGGTTTTCCTACAAAAATACTAAAATTCCTTTTTACAATATAGTTAATAATCTATTAATATCCTTAAATAATACATCTTAATTATGTACTTTTAAGGCCTATACATCGTATTTATGAGTGCTAATATTATATCAACAATAGAAAAAGATGGCTCAGCTGGCTTAGGAGATTTAGAAAAAACCGTAATTCTCAACGCGTTAATGTCCATTCCCTTTTCCGAAAGAGATCAAAAATGGCGTAACGATTTTTTATATAGCATAGCCGAGGCAAATCTCAAATTAGGAAATCCTGAAGTCGTTATAGCAAATGATGGGTTTCCGTATGTCCAATTGGAAACCGTTAATCCGAACGAAAATTTTCACGCATATGTTATAAGTAAACAGTTACCGACCTTGCTTTCGCAAGGTTTCGGAGTTGCAATTAATCCACAACATGATCGGGTAGATTGGATTCTGTCGTATGGCGATATTGTCAACTATGAATTGAACGACTCATTTTATACGGATAAGAGCATTTTTTCGAATAACAAAGAAAATTTAGCGATTGGTAAAGATGAAAAAATCCTAATAGGTCAACCATCCGACAGTATTTTACCAAAATACTTGCGCGCACAGATAAAAGAGTATTTAGTTCACATGGGGGTTAAAACACCTAAAATCATGCTTATCGCACGAAATTATGAAGATGAAAATTTGGTTTCCCAAGATTTGGTATTTAATATTACACCTGCTCAGTTTAAAAGTGATAAAACATATAACGAGATAATGTCTGCCATATCGTGGTTTCTGCCTAAACATTATTCTTTTATGGGCGTAGACGAAATGGCGGTCGATAATGGTTTTCAAGCACTATAGACACACATGAAGATTAAAACAAAAATACTATATATCCTAGGACTGGGAGTTTTGACAAGTTCCTCCACGCTATTTAATCAAAAGCATGATGAGGAATGGAAATCCCTTTTTAATGGCAAAGATCTGGAAGGCTGGACAGCAAAAATTTACCCATACAAAGTAGGCGAAAACTATGCCGGGACGTTTAGGGTAAAGAATGATGTCATTCAAGTGAATTACGATGGATACGAAAAATCCTTTGACGATCGATTTGGACATCTCTATTACAATACCCCATACTCGCACTATCATCTAAAATTAGAATATAGATTTATAGGAGATCTATATCCAGGAGCACCAAGCTACACCCTACGAAATAGTGGTATAATGTTTCATGCCCAAGATCCGAAAACAATGCCCGCCAACCAAGATTGGCCAATATCAGTAGAAATGCAATTCCTCGGTGGGTTGAGTGATGGGAAAACGCGTACTACAGGTAACATGTGCTCCCCTGGCACACATATTTATTACAAAGGTGAACTGTTGGAAACGCACTGTATAAACTCCACTTCGAAAACGTATGACGGCGATCAATGGGTGAAAGCAGAACTTATTGTGTTAGGAGATTCCATTATTCACCATATTATCGAGGGTGATACGGTATTGAGTTATTCAAAACCGCATATAGGAGGCTCGGTAGTTAATAATTTTGACTCGCAAGTGAAGATAGACGGTAAGGCACTAAAAAGAGGGTTTATTGCATTGCAAAGTGAGGGACAACCTATTGAGTTTAGAAAAATTTTGTTAAAAGATCTTTCTAAGAGTACGAAAAACTAAAATTATGTTTTTATTTAACGTAAGAGTTTACGGAATACTGATTAACGAGAGACAACAAGTCCTTATAAGTGATGAGCGCACACAAAATGTTTCCTTTACCAAGTTTCCTGGTGGCGGTCTTGAATTTGGAGAAGGGCTTATAGATGCATTGAAAAGGGAGTATATGGAAGAATGCAATGTTCATATTGAAGTACTCAAACATATTTACACAACTGATTTTTTTGAAAAATCGAGCTTTAATGAAAGTCAAATAATTTCCGTTTATTATCAAGTAAAACCTTTGGAACCGATGGGGATCGTGATCAAGGAAAAAGCATTTGATTTTGACGGAGACAATATCATAGATAAAATTGAATCCTTTAGGTTTATCGATATCGATACCCTAAACTTAGCCGATTTGACTTTTAAAACTGATAAAGTGGCTTGGGAAAACTTTATCAGAATGAACAAATAGAGTTCTTCTGAGTGCGTATGTCCTCAATGGTCATCAAAGTCCTTCATCGCTTTTTTATGACTGTTGATTTTGTATCAGACAAGATAAAGGTTTTTAATTTATTATTTGGTAATTCAAAAAATGCTTCATAGTTTTACGTTGTAGTCTCATAAAGAGCTGATTAAACATTTCTAATTGGGACAACATTTTAAATTGAAAAACACCTAGTTCTATAGGGTTTTTATTAATAGTTAGTGTGATTTTAAGGCGATATTCCCCATATCGCCTTATTTTTTGAATTTACCCAAAAAAGTAAGCTAATATCGCAATAATAACGCCGACTGCAATAATAAGCCATTTAAATTTATCTCCATTATTTCCTTCATCGCTTTTGTACCTATAGTCCCGTTTATACTTATTCATGTCCATGTCTTGTCGCTTTGTAGTGTAAATTATATATTATGCTTTAAGTTATCCTTATTCATGATGGTAAGGCTCCCCTTTCATAATGGAAAATCCTCGATATATTTGCTCTATAAAAAACAACCTCACCATTTGGTGTGAAAAAGTCAATTTAGAAAGCGAAAGATTATAATTAGCTCGTTGCTTTACGAAGTCAGAAAATCCATAAGGGCCGCCAATAAGAAATACCAAATGTTGCACACCGGACACCATTTTTTGCTCCAGAAAGCGAGATAACTCGATTGATCGTAGTTCCTTGCCAAATTCATCCAATAATACAACAAAGTCTTGCGGATTAATGGTTTTAAAAAAAAGCTCAGCTTCCTTTTCCTTCTGCTGTACTTCAGATAAGTTCTTGACATTCTTAATGTCGGGTATGATAACGATTTGAAAAGATATGTAATGTTTTAATCGTTTTAAGTATTTATCTATACCTTCTTGAATATACTTATCATCTGTTTTTCCAACACAGAGTAAGGTGATTTTCATTGCTTTATTTTTTTTAAACAAAAAACTCTCCGCATCTTGGAGAGTTTTAAGCTGTATTGTTAAGAGATACTACTTTTTAGCAACGATAGTCACTTTGAAGTTGATTTCTTTAGAAATCAAATCATCCTCTTTACCAGAATAATTAACACCCCAATCTTCACGGGCAATATTAAAATCTGAGGTGGCTTTTATAACAGCATCTGTAGCTTCTTCCACTTTGGCATCAAAAGTGATGTTTTTAGAAATACCTTTAATCGTTAAGTTGCCTGATATAACTGCATCACTAGCTGTAGTGCCAGGTTTTACTTCTGTTATTACGAATGAAGCATCTGGATGCGCAGCGACGGCGAAAAAATCATCAGCTTTCAAGTGTCCATCTAATTTTTCTTTATATTCCCCATCCAAATCAGTACTATTGATAGAAGTCATATCCAACGCAAAACTTCCGCCGGTGATAGCACCCTTATCTACATTAATTGAACCAGACTTTACATTTACCGTACCTGTATGAGCCCCAGTGACCTTAGTTCCTGTCCAAATCACTTTAGATTCCGTAGTATCCACGTTATACGCTTCACCGACTACTTGATCAACAGTTTCGACCGAATCAGTTGTATCTGCCTTTTTACCTTCTGGATTGCCGGCGCATGATGCTAAAACCATAGCAGCTACTGCCGAGAATAAAACGATTTTTTTCATTTTCAATATTTGGATTATATGTTTAAACTTTTATCTACACAAAATTAAAATTCTTGTCGAACTTATCTCTATCGAATTAATTTATTAACATTTAAAAGACATTTTATTTTAATGCCCCGAAGGTTGTGTATCCACTCTTCTAATATCCGCACCTAGCGCTTTTAGACGTTCTTCGATATCTTGATAACCTCTTTCGATTTGTTCTATATTAAAAATTGTTGATTTCCCTTGTGCCGATAAAGCTGCGATCAATAGAGACACGCCGGCACGAATATCAGGTGACGACATAGAGATGCCCCTAAGTTTCGTCTGCTTGTTCAGACCAATCACCGTTGCTCGATGAGGGTCACAAAGAATAATCTGGGCTCCCATATCAATCAATTTATCCACAAAAAACAACCTACTTTCAAACATTTTTTGATGAACAAGTACATTCCCTTTCGCCTGAATTGCTGTTACCAACACGATACTTAACAGATCAGGGGTAAATCCCGGCCAAGGTGCATCCGAAATAGTTAATATTGATCCATCTATGAATGTATCAATCTCATAGGAGTCTTGAGCTGGAATAAAAATATCATCTCCACGTAGCTCCATTTTGATACCCAATCTAGAAAATACCGAAGGAATCATACCCAACTCGTTATAACAAACGTCTTTAATGGTAATTTCTGAGCCAGTCATCGCTGCTAATCCAATGAATGATCCAATCTCAATCATATCAGGCAGCATTCTATGCTCTGTACCTCCCAGCTTTTCTACTCCCTCTATCGATAACAAATTAGAGCCTATACCTGTTATTTTTGCCCCCATTCTGTTTAACATCTTACAGAGTTGTTGTAAATAAGGTTCGCAAGCAGCATTATAGATCGTGGTCGTACCTTTAGCCAGTACAGCTGCCATTACAATATTGGCCGTCCCGGTTACCGACGCTTCATCCAATAAAAGATAGGCACCTTTCAATGCAGTAGCATCTATGTTGAAAAAATGATTTTCAGCATCGTATACAAACTTCGCACCTAACTTCTCGAACCCTAAAAAATGAGTATCTAAACGGCGGCGGCCTATTTTATCTCCCCCCGGTTTAGGAATAGCTGCTTTTCCAAATCGAGCCAATAAAGGTCCTACGATCATAATCGATCCACGTAATCCCCCTCCTTTTTGTTTAAAATCAGCGGAAGCGAAATAATCAATATCGATGTCTTTTGCTTCAAACTCATACGTGTCCTTATTTAGTCGATTAACTATTACCCCCAAAGACCCCAAAAGCTCAATCAGCTTGTTGACGTCCTTTATGTCGGGAATATTACTTATGGTAATCTTTTCTTCCGTCAGCAATACAGCCGACAATATTTGTAATGCCTCATTTTTGGCTCCTTGAGGAATAATCTCACCCTTTAAAGGTTTACCACCAATAATCTCAAAAGCGTTCATAGTCTTCGTTAGTATTGAAATAATCTTTTTAAAACAAAATCTTCATGACCTTATCACTAATGGACATGAAGATTCTTGATCATCACTGAAGTTAGTTACTTCAGGCGATTGGTATTCCTTATTTTTTATAGGGATTACTCTGATAGGACTTTCTGTTGTTATTATTGTTGTTACTGGCACCACCCATCTTACGTCTGCCGCCATTGTTATTATTACTGCTACTTTGTCTTTTGTTATTCTGATTACTTTTCTGGTTACTCGATGCAGTGACTTGTGTTTTTCCCCGACTACCAGGAGGAGGAGTGCGGAAATCCAATTTAGTAAGAACCGTATCCTGCGGAAGGCTCAAAGCTCCCTTTGAAAGCTCCTTTAAATCCTCAATAATCTGCAAGTCATTTACGGAATCCTTATTCCAAGTGATGTAAGCCATTTTCATGAAGTTCGCTACGCTCAACGTCATGCGTTGCTTTACGTCCTCATTACTCACCCCTTTTGCTTTTTCAATCATTTGTTCAACGATATGACCATAATGTTTGAAACGTATTCTATGCTGCGGATAGGGAATAGGTTGAGGCTTCACATTTATAGCCTCTTTTGTAGGGATAGGATACGGCGAATCCACATCTATTTTAAAATCAGAAATGATATAAAGATGATCCCATAATTTATGTTTAAAATCCGAGACATCTCTTAAATGAGGGTTGAGTACACCCATCATATCAATAACTACCTGCGCTAATCTGTTACGCTCTTCCTTTTCGGGTATAGTACAAATGTGGTCAACCATATTTTGTACATTTCTTCCATATTCCGCCAAAATTAAGTTTGAACGGGTACTGTTATAATCAAAATTCATATAGAACGGTTAAACGCTATAATAACGTTATTTATATTATTTTATTTTAAGTCCTCCTACTGGACTATTCTTAGTTTTGCAAATTTAAGCAACAATTGTTTCTGTCCCAACTCTTTGAATGAAATAGTTGCTTTCATGTCAGGCTTATTTCCCTCGAGGTTGACCACCTCTCCAAATCCAAACCGTTCGTGTTCCACTTCCATACCTACCTGAAGGGTGCTGGTATCCGACGGAGCAAATCCAGCAGTGGGCACGTGAGCTTTGGGCAAGATTGAGGTTGTCTTCATTGCCTTGGGTTTTGGTTTCGAAAAAGTATCTTTTTGCTGCCATGTAACTCGTTCAGATTGAAAGCCATCATCCTCTTTGGCCGGCATCCGGGGTTTAAACTCAAGCTCTAAACAAGCCGGATTCAGCTCGTCCAAGAATCTACTTGGCTCACAATTGTTTAACGTACCCCATCTATAGCGCGAAGTTGCATATGACAAATGTAACTTTTTTTCGGCACGTGTTACAGCTACATAAAACAATCTTCGCTCCTCTTCCAGTTCTGTTCGCGAATTAAGAGAAAGTTGAGATGGAAAAAGGTTCTCTTCCAAGCCCACAATAAAGACACTCGGAAATTCCAACCCTTTAGACGAGTGAATAGTCATCAAAGAAACCGTATCGGCGTTCGGGTTCTTATCATTGTCGTCATTTGTTAGTAACGCAACATCTTGAAGAAACACATCCAACCCTTTTTCTTCAATATCTTCTCTTTCCGAAAACTCTTTGATGCCGTTCAATAATTCTTGAATGTTTTCGTATCGGTTCAATCCCTCTACCGACTTATCCTCGTAAAGATCTTTTAATATTCCGGAATGCTGCGCAATGTGCATGGCCGTATCAAACGCACTGTGGCTGTTTCCCACAGCTTGAAAGCTTTGGATTGTCAGCGCAAAATTTGATACCGCTGTAAAGCTCCTCCCATCAAGAAACATCTGCGCATTTGCCACCACATCCCAGATACGGTATTGATGTTGATCGGCCGCTACAATTATCTTTTCGACAGTTGTATCCCCTATTCCACGTCGTGGGTAATTGATAACCCGTTTTAACGCTTCTTCATCGTTGGGATTATAAGTCAATCGAAAGTAAGCTATTAAATCTTTAATCTCTTTACGTTGATAGAATGAAGTACCTCCATAAATTTTATACGGAATACTTAGCTTCCGTAGCGCCTCTTCCATTGCTCTGGATTGTGCATTGGTACGGTATAGAATTGCAAAATCCTTGTAATTGTAACTCTTGATCGACTTTTCTTGAATAATTGCCTCGGCGACAATTTTTCCTTCCTCGTTGTCGGAGAACGCCCTAGCCACTTTAATCTTATCTCCTTCCTCATTGTCGGAGAATACATTTTTTTCCAGCTGGTTTTTATTATTTGCGATAATACTGTTTGCCGCATTTACAATCATCTTGGTGGATCGATAATTCTGTTCCAGCTTGTAAACCTTCACATCTGGATAATCCTTCTGGAAATTCAAGATATTCTGAATATTTGCGCCACGAAAAGCGTAAATACTTTGTGCATCATCCCCCACTACACAAATATTTTCATTTACTGCGGCTAGCCTTTTCACGATCAGGTATTGTGAAAAATTGGTATCCTGATACTCGTCCACCATTAGGTACTTAAACTGATGCTGATATTTATGCAGTACCTCCGGAAATTTATTTAATAACACATTGGTTTTAAAAAGAAGATCATCAAAATCCATTGCTCCGGCACGATAACAACGTTGCGCGTAGGTCATGTAGATTTCTCCCAGCTGTCCTCTGCCATTTTCACGATCCTCTGCCAAAATAGCCTCATTTTTATTATACTCCTGAGGCGATATCAAATTATTTTTGGCAGACGAAATCCGTCCATATACATGATTCACATTGTACAGCTTATCATCCAGATTCATCTCCTTGAGGATCGCACGCAATAAGCTTTTGGTATCATCGGTATCATAAATAGTAAAATTCTTTGGATAGCCGATAAGTTCTGCCTCCACGCGCAATATCCGCGCGAAAACAGAGTGAAATGTACCCATCCAAATATTCTTAGCTTCCAACCCCACCACTTTCATGATACGCTCACGCATCTCCTTTGCAGCCTTATTGGTAAAGGTCAAAACTAATATATTGAAAGGGTCAACACCTTTATTGATTAAATGTGCTACGCGATAAGTGATAACACGTGTTTTCCCCGAACCTGCTCCCGCCACAATCATTACCGGCCCTTCAGTCTGTTCTACGGCTGCGCGTTGTGAGGGGTTTAATCCTGCTAAATAATCCAAAATATCGTGAATTTTTTATCCGTTAGAAAATATGGTGTAAAGTTACTAAAAATCATTTTATATACGAGCAGACTCTTTTACAATAAACAAAAAAAACGTACCTTCAAACATTATCACGGCCTTCATGAAAAAACTATTAATCTCTTTTATTTTATTAACAGCATACTTTTCTAACGCACAATCACAGAAAAGCAATATTCCAAAAGGCTTTACATACCTCCATGAAGTGATACCAAATATTGTATATGACATCCGCTATTATGGCACTTACAATTTTACCGGCAGCCCCATCGATGGATACGAACGTCCGACCGCCATTCTATCTATCAGAGCCGCCCAAGCACTATTAAATATTCAGAAGGAGCTTAATTCCCGCGATTTGGGTCTAAAAATATTTGACGCCTACCGACCACAGCGTGCAGTCAATCATTTTATTAAATGGGCGAGGGTACTAAATGACACAATCGCAAAGCGTGAATTTTACCCCCTGGTGGAAAAGAAAGATCTTTTCAAAAAAGGATATATCGCAACTCGGTCTGGTCATAGCAGAGGAAGTACAGTCGACCTTACTATTATAGTATTAAAAACAAAAAAAGAAATCGATATGGGAAGTCCTTTTGATTTCTTTGGTGAGAAATCCCACCACAATTCCGTAAACATTACCAATGAACAGAAAAAAAACAGACAGGCCCTTAAATCCGTCATGGAAAAATATGGCTTCAGATCCTATTCGGAAGAATGGTGGCATTATACCTTGAACAACGAACCCTATAAAAACACCTATTTTGATTTTCCTGTGCAGTAGGTACGGAACAAAAGCCAACTGCTTAGAAAACTAATTTATTAAATAATATTTCTAAAATGGTGCATCATCTGGCATATCATTCATTCGGGAAGGCATCGTGATACCACCGCCGCCAAAATTTTCAAACGATGAAGAAGGAAGCATAGGCGAGGGAGCACCAAAAGGACCAGCTCCAGCACTAAAAGAATCCGTTCCCATACCCGCAAAATCATCCTCTAAATCCACAAATTTCACATATTTACCAATGAATCGTAAAGGTACAATACCCGTCTCACCATTCCGGTGTTTTGCAATGATGACTTCCCCTACACCAGCTGTTGATCTTCCCTCTTCATCCTCTGTAAGTCCGTAATATTCCGGACGATATAAGAAAAGTACCATATCCGCATCCTGTTCAATCGATCCCGATTCACGTAAATCCGAAAGCATCGGACGTTTACTATTACCTGGTCTAGACTCGACCGCACGACTTAATTGAGACAATGCTAATACAGGAATATTTAATTCCTTAGCTACAGATTTCAAGGCGCGAGATATACTACCTATTTCTTGTTCCCGGTTTCCTCCACCTTTACCTTCAGCTTTTCCATGCATCAGTTGCAGATAATCGACAATTACCATCTGTATATCATGTTGCGCCTTGAGACGTCGACACTTAGCCCTAAACTCAAATACATTCAATGCAGGTGTATCATCAATAATCAAGGGCGCCTCGGTCAATCTTCCGATTCGAGAATGAAGTTGTTGCCACTCGTGATCCGCCAGATTACCCTTTTTAAGCTTTTCTTGTTCTATTTCCGTTTCACCGGCTATAAGACGATTTACAAGCTGCACAGAAGACATCTCCAGCGAGAATACAGCTACCGGCTTGTTGTGATCGACAGCAGCATTACGTGCCACAGACAATACAAATGCCGTCTTACCCATAGCAGGACGGGCGGCGATAATAACCAAATCCGAAGGTTGCCATCCCGAAGTCATGCGATCCAAGGCAGTCAAGCCCGACGGAACTCCCGTCAATCCGTCTGTTCGATCACGTAGCAATTCCAAATTTGTAATGGCTTCCCGCATGATATCATCCATTTTCCGGGAATCCCTCCGCAGGTTGTTTTGAGCGATATCAAATAAGCTTTTTTCAGCGTGATCAAGTAGGTCAAAGATATCACTCGTTTCATCGTACGATGCATTGATAATTTCCGTAGAAACTTTTATCAACTCACGTTGAATATATTTTTGAGAAATGATTCGCGCATGAAATTCAATATTAGCCGCAGAAACGACACGATCTGTAAGCTGTGTAATATAATATGCCCCTCCTACCATCTCCAACGCTCCCATTTTACGCAACTCCACCGTTACGGTCAATAAGTCTATCGGCGATGTTTTTTGAAATAGGCTAAAAATCGCTTCAAATATCTTTTGATGCGATTCTTTATAAAAGGAATCTGGCTTCAAAATATCGATTACTTCACTCAGTGCATTCTTTTCCAGCATCAATGCACCCAATACGGCCTCCTCTAAATCTACCGCTTGCGGAGGGAGCTTACCTAAACCACTTACTAGGTTGTTTAGGCTAGTACGCTTCTTGTTAAAGTTGGTACGACCAGTGTTAGATGATTGTGCAGAAAATTCTTGATCCATACTAATATTTTTAAGGCTTGCCCGCCATTTTGAGCCCCGATTTTCAGGGATAACAAAAGTAGCAAAAATACACCTACCTTTATTTGCAAGTTCTACACATTATAAAAAAGTTGCATCAACAATTATATAATTTTCGTTTGTAAATTACATTCTATTATCCACACACAATGTTTAAAACGTGTTAACTATTTTTTAGACAATCTAATTATCAAAAAGTTACAGTCATGTGGATAACTTTAACCCATGTTAACAACTACAAAAACCATATTGGCTCAACTATTTAATAAGCTACATCATATTAACTTTTCATAATCAATACATTAAGTTAATATTTACAAAAAACCATATTTTGATTTTCTTTTTAACTACATTTTAATGTAGTATCTTTGTCATTATGTCAAATAATGCTTCTACATTAAAACCCTATAAGTCGAAGGACGGCGGCAAAAAAGAGCAAGTAGCCGATATGTTCAATAACATATCCAAAACGTATGACCTTCTTAACCGCGTGATGACCATGGGCATTGATACCGTATGGCGCAAAAAAGCGATTCGGTCTTTAAAGAACATCCATCCGCAGCTCATACTCGATGTGGCGACTGGTACGGGTGACTTCGCGATCGAATCCATACGTATCCTTAATCCCAAAAAAATAATTGGTGTAGATATTTCCCAAGGCATGTTAAATGTAGCTCAGGAAAAGATCGAGAAAAAAGGGCTGCAAGATCGGTTTGAAGTTCAATTGGGCGATTCTGAAAAACTTCAGTTTGAAGATAATACATTTGATGCAGTCACCATAGCCTTTGGAGTTCGTAATTTTGAAAACCTAGAACAAGGACTTGCTGATATCTTTAGAGTTTTAAAACCAGGAGGTAAAGCTGTGGTGCTAGAACTCTCAAATCCAACGGCTTTTCCTGTCAAACAACTCTATCACTTTTACTTTCATAAGTTAACCCCTGCTATAGGGAAGTTGATTTCCAAAGATGCCAGTGCATACTCGTACCTCCCCGAATCCGTTGCTAAATTCCCTGATGGAGATCGGTTTGCAAAAATAACCAGCAAAGTGGGATTTAAGGAAACGAAAGTCAGGCCACAAACATTTGGATTTTGCACCATTTATGAGGCAATCAAATGAAAAAGCTGTCTACCCTTATCCTGTTTATAGTTGCGATAACTTTTAGTTACGGTCAGCGCAGATTCTCACTACCGTTCAGTTCAGTTTACGATGAAGATGCCCCTATTCTATTAGGATTACAATACAATTATGTGAATCAAAATTACGTTTTGGGATTAAAGGAGGGATGGCAGGGACTAACTATAGATTATCCAGGTGACAATATTAATGACGTTGGAGAATTACAGGGTATAAGTTCCAAAACAGGATCAGGATTTTCTGTGAGTATCCCGGTAGACTTTCGTACAAGCGAAAATCTATATTTCACGTTTAGCCCTTCTTTTTTATTTGTTAATCACGCAGGAATTGAATATACCAGCATGGATGAAACCAAAGAACCTTTGCTTCGGAAGACGAGGCACATCCAGACTTCAACTTCGGGATCAAACTTCAACGCTTTTGAATTTCCCGTTAACATCAAATTCAGATCTGACGAAAAGGTTCTCAAAAATAAATTTAATCGGTATAGAGGCTATGTAACAGGGGGCGCACGCTATTCGAGATGGATCGGTATTAACGGAGAATACGAAGCATTACTTAAAGAATCTTCAGATATTGCACAATCCATCATATTGAAACCAGGATATCTATCTTGGGAAATAGGTATTGGTGCCGACATTTTCTTTCCCTATTTTAAGATGTCGCCCGAGATAAAATTTAATCAAAGTTTTAAATCTGCATTAGATCATCAGCATCCACTGGCGGCAGAAAACAAGTTTATGGCACCATTAGAAAAAGGATTGATACGTAATATTTATTTGAGTGTCATATTCCAATAAGCGTTAGTTATTATGAGAACAGTTTTAATTACAGGGGCAAGTTCAGGAATTGGAACTGCTTGCGCAGAAACATTAGCAGCAGAAAATTACCGATTAATATTATGTGCACGAAGAGAAGAGCGACTTAAGGCATTAAAACTAAACATCTTAAGCAAACACCCTACTTGTGAAATACATGTTATGGTATTGGATGTACGCCGCTACGAAGAAACACTATCTGCTATAGAAACCCTTCCCGAAGCATGGAAAAACATAGACGTACTTATCAATAATGCAGGCTTAAGTCAGGGATTAGAACCTATTCAGGATGGTGATATTGGTGATTGGGATCGAATGATCGACACCAATGTAAAAGGTTTGTTGTATGTCACCAAATCGGTGATACCTCTTTTAAAGAAGAGTGAGTTGGCACATATTATCAATATCGGATCGATTGCAGGGAAAGAAGTATACCCAAATGGCAATGTATACTGTGCCACTAAACATGCCGTTGACTCCCTCAATAAAGCGATGCGGATCGATCTCCTTCCTTTAGGCATAAAAGTTACGGCAGTTAACCCCGGAATGGTAGAAACAGAATTTTCGGAAGTACGTTTTAAGGGCGATGTCGATAAAGCAAAAAGTGTCTACGCAGGCCTCACTACATTGAATGGTTACGATATTGCCGAGATTATTAGCTTTGTTTTATCACGACCAGCCCATGTCAACATCAATGACCTGTTAGTGATGCCTACGGCACAAGCAAACGGAACACTAGTCAAACGAAACAACTAACTTAAGAACAAAAGGATTAAACAGCAAAATAAACGACTTTTGAACCGACTTTAGCGCGGTTCACCTTTAGATAATTAATACTTATTACATCATGTCATTAGAACAAAAAATCAATCAAGATATCAAGGCGGCTATGATCGCTAAAGACACTGCCAGGTTACGTGGATTGCGTGCTGTGAAAGCTGCAATTTTATTAGCTAAAACGGAGAAAGGTAGTAGCGAAGAAGTTTCGGAGGAAACAGAGATCAAAGTGTTACAAAAACTAGTTAAGCAACGAAAAGAATCGGCTGAGATCTATAAAGCTCAGGGGCGCGAAGATTTGTTGCAAATAGAAGTAGAGGAACAAGAGGTTATCGAACAATATCTTCCAAAACAATTGGATAGAAGTGAAATCGAAAATATCATAAAAGAAATTATTTCATCTACCGATGCATCTGGAATCAAAGACATGGGCAAGGTTATGGGTGCTGCAAATCAAAAACTAGCAGGCCAGGCTGATGGTAAAACAATCTCCGAGGTGGTGAAATCTTTACTAACATAATGAACATCATCTGGAAGATAAAAACATTTGAAAATTTGTCGCCTTATGAATTATATCAAATTCTGAAACTGCGCATCAATGTTTTCATGCTTGAACAGGAATGTTTATATCCTGAGTGCGATGACAAAGATTTAAAAGCCGAGCATCTTTTTGGTTTGCATGAGAATCACATTATCGCCTATGCAAGACTACTTCCTCCAGGCATTTCGTATAAAGAGTCTTCCATCGGAAGAGTAGTAACGGCTTCTGATTATAGAAAATTTGGAATTGGGCGTCAATTAATGGAAAGGGGTATTGAACAAATCCTATCCGAATTCCCCAACAATGGCCTACGGATAAGTGCGCAGGCACATCTCCAAAGCTTTTATCAGAATTTAGGCTTCCAAAAAGAAACCGAGCCTTATTTAGAAGATAATATCCCCCATATTGAAATGGCCTTACATGTAAACAAGTAGCGGGCTAAGACTGTCCCTCTACTTGTTTATTACGACTTCCATAGACCTTATCTCTTTCATAGGTTACGATATGTCGTTCCTTCTTTGCTGGATAGATATCCTCTAGGATGATCAATATACCCGTCTCTTCTACTTCTCCAAATTCATCATTCAAGGCCGTGCCAAAGGTCATCATCGACGGTGATAGGTTCATGTAGGTATTAATCAGGGGTGGAATATTCTCCCCAAGTTCCCTCACTTTAGTATTTAAGATCTTGTACCCTTCTTTATATGACAGGCCATCGAAGAGTCCTACAAATTTCGAAATATCTGTTTTATATCCCAGGTTGAGATTCACGTACGGTTTTACTAATCCGTCCTTATCGGGGAAATACGATTCCATAAAGTGGATCAACAAATCTCTCGCCTGTGCATTAAAATGCGGATACATGGTAACCTTTCCAAATAAGTACTTTACATCCGGTGTGATTTCCACTAACGCGCCCAATCCATCCCAAAGGTTATCTAGTGAAAAAAGGCCCTTTCTATTATCAATTGCGGGTTGGTATTTAGGCTGCACCCAGGATCTACCAAGTTCTATTGTAAACGGGAGATATTCACTTTTGAACTTTTCTGAGAAGTCGAAATAATGAGCGGTCGACAAATGTATCGCTCCCTGTTCATCTATGGCATTATCACATCTGATCACCCGATAGCCAGCTATGATTTCCTCATCATCTGGGTTCCATGCTATTAATTGATCGTAATTATGTGTTGACGTATCGTTTTCATCAATATCCAACGGTAGTCCAGTTCCTCCGCCTGCACCTCTAAACGTAATCTCTCGTAAACGTCCTATCTCGCGCATGATATTAGGCGCAGAGTGGTAATTCACGAGATAAACTTCATTATTACCATTATTGGTATATCTTAAAAAAGCTTCTTTCGTGAGTTCCGTTTTGATCAGCTCTCTATCTACTGGAGGTATAATTTCTTGCATACACTATTTATTGTCCTTCGCCATTTCATAAACCAACTGCTTCACTTCTGCAGCCCATTGCCTCTCATTTTTAGCCGTATCAAAATCTGTATACGGTATTTTTTTACCAATTTTTATGGTCACCCGTTGCCCTCTTTGCGAAAACATTTCATCTGGTAAATATAACATCTCCATATTAAATTTTACCCCTAATTTCTGTCTCCATCGAGAAAAATTATAAAAGAAGTTAGAATTTTTCCCTTCAATAAAGACAGGAACTATATTCTTTTTATATTTTTTAGCCTTTGAAATAAAGCTTTTCTTCCATTCTAAATCAACAATTTCACCTTCAATCTTACGGGAGACCAAACCTGCCGGAAATACAAGCAAAGCTTGATTCGCAGCATATGCATCATCTATTGCCGATATGGCATTTTTGTTTTGTCCTCCCACTTTATTTACCCCAATAAAAAGAGGTTCTAAATTGCGTATATTGAGCAAGATATCATTTACCAAAAATTTTACGTCCCTCCGATAGCGTCCTATGGCCTGCATAAACGCAATACCATCTAATCCACCAAGCGGATGATTGGAAGCAAAAATAACACTTTCATCGATAGGAATGTTATCTTCACCTTCCAAAACAACTTCAACACCCAATTCATTTATCAATGCGTCCACAAAATCTAGCCCATACAAATCCTTGTAGGTGGTCATGATATAATTTATTTCATCCTCATGAATCGTACGTTTTAAATAACTAATTAATGGTTTTGGTATCCATTTGGCCAGTTTCGGACTTTTTTTATGTATTACTTCTCTTACTTGTATAAACTTATCTTGCTCAGTCGCCATGTGTTATGGTTGAATTCAAAATTCTCACGTGTCCCGTACCGTAAAAGTACATAAAATAATATTAAGTAGATAAGAAAAACAATGAACTAATTAGGAATAATCAGTATGTTTGGTAGGGATAACGATCTCGAGAATACATATATTTAGAATAACGATTAAACGTTTTTCTTTTTTTATTGTTTAACATATAAAAGACTATAATGTTTATTGGCCAATCCATATCATCTGATTTCCATGAAGTTCTACCAAAAGACACTGTCGATTTTGTATTGAACAACATGAATGAATTCCAAGTCAAATATTTGCCTGTCGTAAGTAATGGTCGATACCACGGACTTATATCAGAGGATTTACTCTTAGAACAAATAGATGGTAGTCTTCCAATAGAAGTACTATCTACTAAATTCAAACCGATCTACTTATTCGATTATCAGCATATCTACGACGCATTACAACTTATCGCATCTTACGACTACTGTATCATTCCTATTTTGAACAAAAATCATGAATATATCGGGATACTAACAAAACAAAACCTACTGGTTGCGCTGAATGAAACCCTAGGCTACCAAGAGGGCGCGATAATAGTCTTGGAACTGGGTATGCGAGACAATGCCCTTTCTCACGTCGCGCGCCTCATAGAAGCCGAAAATACAGTTATCCTGAGTACAGCGGTACGCCCTATTGCTGAATCTTCGAAACTGGAACTCACCATCAAAGTCAGCAAAACAAATATAGCGTCAATTGTCTCTTCCCTATGGCGTAACGACTATGTAGTAAAGGCGACTTTTAGAGATGGAGGAGATCAGTCTGATATACAAGATCGATACGACCTTTTGATGAATTATTTAGATATATAATTATTCTTTTGCATTTTTGTGCAGAACATAAAACGTCGTAATGAATAGTATTGCTATAGCTATATACGGAAGAGCTTTTAATACGTCTGTAAATACATTCGTAGAAGAACTTTTTACTTTCCTCACCGAAAAAGAGATCGATATCTACGTTTACGATGAGTTCTACACCTTTCTCAAAGCACACGTTTCCTGCCCCAGTGACCTAAAAACGTTTACTTCCTATACGGACCTGCCTACACACATCACTTTCATGCTGAGCTTGGGGGGAGATGGGACGATGCTGTCCGCAGTTTCGATCATCAAAGACACCGGAATACCGATTGTCGGCGTTAACTTTGGTCGATTGGGATTTCTGGCTAATATTCAGAAAACCGAGATCAAAGAAGCTCTGCACAAGATATTGAATGGCGAGTATACTATACAATCCCGCACTTTATTAACCGTTGAAACAGAAGGACGGGATTTATTCGGAGGGGAAAATTTTGCGCTTAACGATATTACAGTGTTTCGCTTTGATACCTCTTCGATGATAACGGTCAATACATCCATCAACGGCGAACTTCTTAATTCCTATTGGGCAGATGGATTAATTATTGCTACCCCTACGGGATCTACAGCCTATTCGTTGAGTTGTGGAGGGCCAATTATTATGCCTGGAAGCGGTAATTTTGTGATTACCCCTATTTCTCCCCACAATCTAAATGTAAGACCCATTGTCGTTTCATCCGACATGGAATTGCATCTCCAAATCGAAAGTAGAACAGAAAATTTCATCTTAAGCTGCGATTCGCGAAGTGAAACATTACCTATCTCTACACATTTAACCATTAAAAAAGCACCCTTTGGCATAAACTTAATCCGGCTAGAAAAAGACGCTTATTTCAGTACGTTACGCGAAAAACTTCTTTGGGGTATCGATGTACGTAATTATTAGACACGCTTGGGTAATTCATATTATTTAACAAAATTTAAAGGTAGAGTATTCTATTAAAAACTTTATCTTTACATCCAAAATCAATAAAATTGGTCTATTTCCGATATATCATTATACTATTTATACTCTGTGCACAAGTAAGATCCTACGCACAGCGATACGAATTTGGTATCACAGGATTTGGAACCGGTTATATGGGGGATATTAATCCTAACAATCCCTTTTATTATCAGAATATTGGTGGCGGTGTTGCCGTAAAGTACAATCTCAACCCCACTTGGGGAATTAAGGCTGGACTTAATTACATTGCACTTCATGGCAGTGACCTGGATTCCAAATTCACTGCACAGCAAAATCGTGCGTTACAATTTAACAACCACCTCAAAGAATTTACAATAACTACAGAATTTAATTTTTTCCGATTCATTGCAGGTAAAGCGGTTAATCGTTACACACCCTATTTGCTAGCCGGCATATCTGCTGCGCTGCATGACCCTTATGTCAATTTAGATGGCACAACTATTAAGCTAAGAGAATTGCAGTTAGAGCATGATGTAGAAAGTAATCCCGACAAATATTCAAAAATTGCCATTTCCGTACCTTTTGGATTTGGATTTAAATATAATATTAAAGGCCCTTGGAGTATTGGTGCTGAAGTAATATACCGCACTACCTTCAATGATAACATTGATAACGTGAGTAAAAATTATGCCACCTCTCCCCCAAGATCCTACTCTGTATCCCCTGAAACCTGGGATTTTTTAGCCGACCCGAGTGGTCAAATTGACACAAATGCTGGCAAAGCGAGAGGAAATGGCAAAAATTACGACGGCTATATGACAGCCGGATTTACATTGACGTACACCTTAATCAGTACGAAATGTTATTGGTGGCAATAGACTTATAGATTGTAAAGAAGAACATCATAACAATGAAGGATAAACTAGACAAAACTAATATACCGCGACATATTGCTATTATAATGGACGGCAATGGACGTTGGGCCAAAGGTCTAGGGAAGTTACGCGTATTTGGTCATCAAAACGGGGTAAGCGCTGTAAGAGAAACCTTAGAAGGTGCTATCGAAATAGGTGTTCAGTACCTAACGTTATATGCGTTTTCCTCAGAGAATTGGAATCGCCCCAAACTGGAGGTGAAGGCACTGATGGAATTGCTGGTAAACTCGTTGAGTAAAGAATTGAAGACTTTCCAGAAAAATGGGGTTCGACTGAATACGATTGGAAACATTACGGATTTACCCTTTAATTGTCAGGAAAAGTTAAATGAAACCATCGAGGCCACCAAATCCAATACCACCTGTACCCTTACTCTAGCATTGAGTTATGGCTCCCGCAAGGAAATAGTAGATGCGGTTAAAGCAATTGCCACCAAAGTGAAAGCCGGTGATTTAAGTGTAGAAGATATCAGTGACAATATATTTGAGCAACACCTGTATACAGCAGATCTGCCCGATCCCGACCTGATGATTAGAACTAGTGGAGAATATAGAATTAGCAACTACCTGCTATGGCAAATGGCTTACACTGAACTTTGGTTTACGCCCAAAATGTGGCCCGAATTTACAAGGAATGATCTATTTGACGCAATAGGTGATTTTCAGCTACGGGAACGACGATTTGGAAAAACAAGCGAACAGTTGTAATAAAATCTGTATGAAAACATCAAGAAGCAGTTTATTATAATGAAAATATTACCTTTGTAGCGAAAAGGCTAAATATTAACTAAATAGACGTATTTTTCTTTTAACAAAAATTAACAAGAGTTTGATGTACTTTAGCATCCATAATAACACGTAATGAAGCACATATATATACTGATAACAGCATTTTTTTTATTTAGCTGGACATCGACATTTTCACAAATCGGTAACAATCCCATTAATCTTTCAGATCCCAATGAAATAAATTATCTGCAACCTAAAGATTACGTAATAGGTGGCATTACCGTATCAGGAGCCCAATATTTGGATTCCGAAGTATTAATTACGATCTCTAAGCTTGTCGTGGGCCAATATATTGAGGTTCCGGGAGAAGCTACCGCAAATGTTATTAAAAACTTAATGGCTCAAAACCTATTTGACGATGTACAACTATGGGCGTCCCGAATTGAAGGGGAAAATATCTTTTTTGACATACGGGTGCAAGAGAGACCACGTCTTACGCGCATAGACATTGCGGGGCTCAGCAAGTCGCAAACAGAGGAAGTCCGCAAGAGACTAAATGAGGGAGCTGGCAAAATTGTCAATGAAAACCTTTTGCAATCTACCCGATTAACCATACAACGTTTTCTACGTGAGAAATCCTTCTTGTATCCCGACATCAAAATTAAAACCCTAAAGGATACTGCACAATCCAATAACGAAATTGTCGTTGTTGATGTAGAAAAAAATAAAAAAATCAAAGTCCGCAAAGTTAATTTCTCTGGAAATGATGTTTTCTCGAATAACCAGATGTCAAAATTCTTAAAAGGTGTAAAACCGCGTAAATGGTATAGAATTTTTGGCCCAGGTAAATTTAAAGAAGACAAGTACACCGAAGCAAAAGAAACATTGGTTTCCAAGTTGCAAGATAGAGGCTATCGTGATGCACAGATATTGTCAGATAGTATTTATCGTTATGATGAAAATGAAGTCGTTATCGATATAGAAGTCTATGAAGGTCCTAAATATTACGTTGGTAATATTGGTTGGACAGGAAATACACGCTATAAAGATTCGGTACTGAATATTATCCTAGGCATTGAAAAAGGAGATGTGTACAGCGAAGAGAAAATGATCACCAAATTAATGGGGCCAACCCGTAATAGTGATGACATCAGTGCACTCTACCAGAATGACGGATATTTAACTTTTAGTATCAATCCCGTTATCAAGCGCATCAACCAAGATACCGTCGATCTGGAAATCCAGGTCAGTGAGGGCAAGCAATACACTATCAACAATGTTATTGTAAAGGGTAATGATGTTACAAATGATCGCGTGGTATTACGTTCCATCTATACCAAGCCAGGTCAGAAATATTCGCGAGAGCTCATCATGAGAAGTATACGTGAGATTTCCCAGCTGGGTATGTTCGATGAGCAAAAGATCACACCTGATATTCCTTCCTCATCGATGAATCACGAAGAAGGCACGACGGATGTCGTATTTAATGTCACCGAAAAGCCTTCCGATCAAGTGGAATTGTCCGGTGGTTATGGTGCGGGTCAAATTATCGGTACGTTGGGTTTAACCTTCAATAACTTTTCGACAAGCAACTTATTCAAAAAAGATGCTTGGAAGCCCCTTCCTCGCGGAGATGGTCAAAAACTTAGTATTCGGGGCCAGACATCCGGTAAACGTTATCAGTCTTATAATTTCTCCTTCACAGAACCGTGGTTAGGCGGGAAAAAACCCATTTATTTTGGATTAAGTGCCTATACTTCTAATTCATCTTATGGTGGCTTTAATATGTATACTGGGGAACAGATGGTAAACGACTCCGAATTAAATCGTATTTGGATGACCGGAGTTACAGCTTCATTAGGTAAGCGTTTACAATGGCCAGATAATTATTTTCAGATCAATAGTTCCTTATCGTTTCAACGGTATAAACTACAGAATTATGGAAACTATTTCCTATTCTCTGATGGTACAGCATATAATATTAACTTCACCCAAGAGATTAGTCGTAATTCCGTAGATGCGCCTATCTATCCAACTTCCGGGTCACATATCAAGTTCTCTGTACAGTTAACTCCTCCATACTCGCTATTTAATGACATTAATTACGCGACTGCAGTTGATAACGTAAAGTATAAGTGGACTGAATACCACAAATGGAAATTTGATTCCCAATGGTATACCAAAGTAGTAGGTAAATTAGTTGTAAAAACGCAAGCACAATTTGGTTATTTAGGAAGCTATTCGGATGAGACACCTACTTCTACATTTGAACGATTCAAGTTAGGTGGTGATGGTATGCAGGGATTTGACTTTCTACAAGGTTCTGAAATTTTGGCCATGCGCGGCTATGCAAATGGTACCATCATTCCAGAATCTACAGGGAATGGATTTCAACAGATTGCGATCAATTCAGGTAGTCCGATATATGCTAAATATCAACTCGAATTACGCCATCCTGTAATGCTGAATGAACAAGCCACCGTATTTGTTTTAGCATTTGCAGAAGCGGGTAATACCTGGAATAAATTCTCGGAGGTAAATCCATTTAAAGTAAGGCGCGCTGCAGGTGTTGGCGCACGTATATTTTTACCTATATTTGGTATGCTTGGTATTGATTATGGTCATGCCTTCGATCCTATCCCAGGTATGAGCTCAAGCAATTGGAAACAAAATTTCACATTTAGTATCATGCAAAATATGGGAGGTTTTTAATTAAACTTTTTATTCCTATAATTGTCTTACAAAAAAGAAAGAACGAAAATGAAAAAGATATTAGTTGTATTAGCCTTTTTAACCCTTGGCGCTACTGCCTCTTTCGCGCAGCGCTTAGCCTATGTAGATTCAGAATATATTTTGAAACATATCCCCGAGTATGCATCTGCTCAGAAGCATCTAGATGATCTTTCTGTACAATGGCAAGAAGAAGTCGATAAACAATACGGCGAGATAGAACGATTATATAAAGCCTACCAGAATGATCAGGTGTTACTAAATGACGATATGCGCAAACGCCGTGAGGATGAGATTGTGAACAAAGAAAAAGCCGTAAAGGATTTTCAGAGAGAAAAATTTGGATATGAAGGCGAGTTATATGAGCAACGGGTCCGCTTAGTAAAACCGATACAAGATCGCGTCGCCAAGGCTATTCAAGATATTGCTAATGCACAAGGTTTGGATATCATTTTAGATAAAGGATCGGAGGTTACGTTCCTTTTCGCAAACCCAAAACTAGACAAAAGCAATGATATTATTACAAAATTAGGTTTTAAACCTGACGCCCAACTTGCAGAATAAGTTATAATTAGTATAATTGCAGAATATATATAATTAACAAAATAGAGTAACATAAAAAGAAAAGACGATTCGTGTCGAATAGACTAAAATGGAAAGAATGAAAAATTTATTAAAAGGAGTAGCATTAGTAGCGGGATTATTCATTTCAACTCAGGTTGTAAATGCACAACAAAAAATTGGACATATAAATTCAGGAGAAATCCTCCAATCTACAGCCGATTTTAAAACAGCAGCGGATCAGCTAAAAGCTTTGACTGAAACTAAGGAAAAAGAATTTCAAGGGATGGTAACTGTATATACGGAAAAACAAACTGCATACAACGACAAACTAAGAAACAGAAGCGAAGCCAACAAAACAACCGTAGATACAGAATTACAAACTTTAGGTGAAGAAATGCGACAAATAGAAGGTCGTATCCAAGAAATTCAGAAAGTATCGCAAGAAGAATTAGGTAAAAAAGAGCAAGAGCTTTTCGCTCCGATTCAACAAAAAGTAATGACCGCGATCAATGCGGTTGCACAGGAGAAGGGCTATGCATATGTATTGGATCTTGCAGCAGGAAGTGTAATTTATTTTCAAGGTGGCGAAGATATTTCTGCTGATGTAAAGGCAAAATTGGGTGTAAAATAAAACAGCTTGTTTTTTCGAATAGCTAGCAAAGGAGACTAAATTTTAGTCTCCTTTGCTGCTTTAAAAGGGTTTTATTTTCTTAAAGTTATGGCACGATTGGAGGCGTAGGAGTGCCCATTGGAGTTGTTCCTGAATCAATGAGCCCAGTGGTATCCGCCATCGGATCCCTATTTAATGTGTCCATTTGCGAGTTATCATCATAACGTGTGTCCGGAATATCATTTCCATCGCTGTCCGCTCGATTTCCACATGCTACTGCACTAGAAATTGCAATAACACTTAAAAATAATTTAATCGACTTTTTCATAGTATATTATTTTATGGTTGTAATGTAAAAAGATCTATAACAGTAACTTTATCGAAAAGATATCGTTTACAAGAATGGTGTTTTTAAGTATTTAACGAAAAGAATACCAGTATTTATCCCCACCAATTATCATTATGGCACAAATGGCAATTATTTTTAAGTACTTTATTTTGCATTTTGTAGTAGTTTGTCACTTAACAAAATGATAAACTGTTTGTTTTTGAATAGAAGAACAAGGAGAAGCTTCATTAACAAAAATATATAAAAGATGGAAACTAAAAACGATATTCCAGAACAATTTGCAGGTAAGAAGCTGGACTGCTTTGATATCGTCGAATTTTCAGACACCCTAGAAGCTGCAAACTTTTACACATTCGCCAAAAGCCGCCTATTGGACATCAATAACTGGCATGAAGTTGCCAATACCCCTTCTGCTTCGTTTTGCTTAGTAAACAGCCGTAACCAGAAGCTGAATAGGGCCGTCCAGGTTAAAGATTATGTACGTATCGACATTCCAGGGCCAGGACTTCCCAGTAGTAATGGATATGACTGGGTTTGCGTTGAAAGCATAAAAGAAGAAGAAACGGAAATTTCCCGTCGGACTATATTGACGCTTCGTCCATGTCCGGATCCCACTAATGAAAATCCGGATACGGCACACTTTTTCAAAAATCTCGCAACCTCTACTCTCGTAGTCGAAAAAAAACTTAGTCACGTTTCAGCACATTACGCTGGTCGTAACGAAATAGTCAACACCCAGAACACCAAGTTTACCGACAATCTACGAAACTTCCTCGTTGGGTTGGGAGCAAAATTTGGCGCTTCCTTTCCTCAATGGAAAGCGCTAACCGCTGGTATTATAAAAACGAGTAATGCCGAGAAATAAACTGACAATATGTAAAAACAAAAAGCCAGTTCAAATTAATGAGCCGGCTTTTTATGGGATTATCCAATAGCTATTATTTACTTAGATGCGCCTTCCGTATTTGCTTCTTCCATCGCAATCAGCGTTAGCAATTCATCCGTTTCCTTTTCCTCTGCCAATGTCGCACCAAGTAATTCTTGAGCTTCCGCATGTCCCATCAATTTAGCATAAGTTGCTAAACATCCGTAACTCGCAATTTCATAATGTTCAACCTTCTGGGCTGCAGAAATTAATGCGGCATTTAAAACTTCTGGACTATCTTGAAAATCTTCTATGATTTCATCTGCTTCTTCTAGTAAGCCTTCCATCGCCTTACATTTCTTTCCTCTTGCAGCCATTCCTAAGCCAGAAAATACGGTTTTTAAACGTTCGATCTGGCCTTCTGTTTGCTGGTAATGCGTTTCAAAAGCTTCCTTAAGTTTCGCGTTACCTGCCGCATTTGCCATTTTCTTAAGTCCTTTTAAGAGCTGTCTTTCGGCACCCAATATGTCTTTCAATTCTTCCGTAAATAATTCGTGAAGATGTGCATTTGGCATATTGCCTTGTTGTTTACTATTTGTTGCCATAACTTTATATTATTTAGTTTCCTAACCGTATAACGTCTCTCTATGTAAATGGTTTAGCTATTTTATATTATCTGTATGAATTGCCATATAACAGGTAAAAATCTGCTAATCTTACGTATAAACACCGTAGAATCCAATTATGCGAAAGACGTTCGTGTACGATGGATTTATCGCGATCATATGTCGGGCAACTTTTTAGAAGTAATGATCAATGCGTATGAAAACAAGTACTAAAATCAGCTAACATTAACAGCACAAACTGTTTACCAATATACAAGACACCATTATGAAATATGAAAACAATTAAAGAAAACAGCTGGAATAGAGACTAGGACACGCACTTAAAAAACAAAAGGTGATAACGTATGTTGTAACAATATGAAGATCGCAATGCTCTCTCCTATCGCCTGGCGTACTCCACCTCTACACTATGGCCCATGGGAACAAGTTACCTCATTACTCACCGAAGAATTAGTAAAAATGGGCGTTGAAGTTACCTTGTTTGCAACTGCGGATTCGGTTACTTCAGGACATTTACACGCCGTAAGCACGACCGGATATGAGGAAGATAGATCTATGAATGCTAAAGTGTGGGAATGCCTACATATTTCCGAATGCTTTGAAAATGCAGAAACCTTCGATCTCATTCACAATCAGTTCGACTTTTTACCACTGTCCTACTCCAAACTGGTAAAAACCCCAGTTGTAAGTACTATACATGGCTTTTCGTCCCCTAGTATACTTCCGGTCTACCAAAAGTATGATAAATATAGTCATTACGTTTCGATCAGTAACGCCGATCGATCTCCCGAGCTTGATTATATTGCAACAGTTTACCATGGTATTGATCTCGATCAGTTTACCTTCAACGCCCATCCGCAGGATTATTTGTTATTTTATGGACGAATCCATCATGATAAGGGTGCCAAAGAAGCTATTGAAATAGCCCGAGCACTTGACAAACCTTTAATTATGGCGGGAATTATTCAGGATGATCACTATTTTAAGCAGCATATTGAACCCCATCTAAAAAAAGGGAAGGTTGAATACGTTGGTTCGGTAGGGGCAGCAAAACGCAATGAATTATTAGCTAACGCTAGTGTTTTATTACATCCTATTAATTTTAGCGAACCATTTGGATTATCCGTAGTGGAAGCTATGGCCTGTGGCACGCCCGTTGTCGCATTTAACAAAGGGAGTATGCCAGAGCTTATTGATGACAGTCGCAATGGCTTTCTTGTCGAGAATGTTGACGCCGCCATCGAAAAGGTTAAGCGTATCAATTTCATTAATCGTGCTGCCTGTAGACAAAAAGTAAAAGCATATTTTTCAAAAGAACGGATGTGCCGAGATTATATCGAAGTATATAAGCAAATTCTCAACAGATAAATCGGTCGCAACGAAGCTCAATATCAATAAAATTGAATCCGTCTGGATATAGTATCGGCAACCGGCTTTCATCAAGTTGGAGAGAGCTCTGAAATAACCGATATAAGTTATTTATCTATTATCCAATCCGCCTTGTATTCATTGCTTGAGTCCATCTA
Source organism: Sphingobacterium alkalisoli (assembly GCF_005049105.1). Taxonomy (GTDB): domain Bacteria; phylum Bacteroidota; class Bacteroidia; order Sphingobacteriales; family Sphingobacteriaceae; genus Sphingobacterium; species Sphingobacterium alkalisoli. The sequence goes on along the minus strand of NZ_SUKA01000006.1, from coordinate 135,773 downwards.
TCTCGCTTGCAACGCTCGCATTTGAATTTGTCCCCGACAAAATCCTTGACCAAACCACAATACATACAGGCAAAAGGACCTTGACTTACAGCAGTGTCTACATGCTTGTAATTGGTCGGAAAAAGTGGAAGACCATAGCGGACATCTTCTTCCCCATAAAACAGGAGACTAAGAGTTCCATCCACTTCCAATACCCCCAGGCGCACCTGTCCTAGATGTTCGACAGATTGATTACGCAACTCCGCAAAAAATTCCATTTTAGAATAACTGTTGTCGTTTTCGTGTTTCACATCAAACAGCCCATCCTTGACGACTATCATCGCTTTTCCCTCTAGCAGTTCGCCCACGGCTTTAAAACGGGAAGCTAGTAAAGTAACTAACTTATAAATCGTAATTACGCAGCTAAACACAATCACCGCATACAAGACAGGGATATCGGCTTGGAACATCGGATCACCGGCTGCCGAGCCTAAGCCAATAATAATTGCTACCTCAAATAATGTTAATTGCCTTACGCCTCTTCTGCCTGATAATCGCAAAACTATAAGGATAAGAATGAACATTACGATACTACGTAATACAATTTCACCAACGAAATCCCATTCGGTACCAATCAAAAAGATTTTTTCAAACGCGCTCATATGTAATATGAATTTACTATTAAGGATAAAACAAAAAGCCTGACTTAAAGTTTATATCCATTATATATACAACATGTAAAATATATTGTTTAACTTTCGCTGTGAAGCGACCCATGAGGACATAAAGCGCTTCACCTAATGGTTTTCATGACACATTCTTTATTTTCTTTACTCGCAGAAAGTTCTTCGATGCTCTTTTTTGCATATGATCCGGCCGCTGCCCAATTTACGTATATTAATCCCGCCTTTAGAACATTTTTCTCACTTGCATCAGATATGCCAAAATTGGAAACATTCATGGCTATGGTACATCCAGACGATCGGAACTATATCATAGAACGTTTTGAAGACATCGCTACCGACTCGGTCGATGGTATAGAATGCCGTTTTACACAAAACAGTACAAACGGGGCCTTACGTATTAATGCATACCTAATTACGGAACAAGATAAGAGGCTAATTGTGGGTCATGCAGAAGATATTTCAGTTTATAAACAATATATCAACACGATCTTAAAACACAACGCAAAAAAGAACGCGATCCTCAACATTGTAACACACGATTTGGCAGGGCCTCTTGGCACAATCTCTAATCTATCGGAAATTCTCAAAAAAGAAACAATAGCTAACGAAACCACGAAAGCACTTGTTCATTTAGATATGATTAAGAAAATCAGCAAAAGCTGTACTAAGTTGATCCGGGACTTTTTGAATCAGGAATTCTTAGCATCTGCGGATGTACCAATTGTGAAACGTCGGGTGGATCTGGCCGGTAGCATCCGGGAATTTACGAAGCAATATTTAGTGATCCAAGAAGAATTATCGATAGATTTTTGCTATCGTACAGATGAAGATATCATGTACATGGATGTTGACGAGGATAAGTTTATACAAGTTCTCAATAACCTGCTATCCAACTCAATGAAATTCACTGCGGCTGGCGGTCGTATTAGTATTTCCCTCGAAGAAAGAGAGCATGATGTGTTAATTTCTGTTTCGGATACAGGTATCGGCATCCCGGAAAAATACCATGGAGTGCTTTTTGAAAAATTTACACCCGCTCGTAGAAACGGACTGCGTGGAGAGGAAACAATCGGCCTTGGCATGTCGATTATTAAATCGATCGTCGAATGGCATAATGGTAGAATTTGGTTTAAAAGTATAGAAAACAAAGGTACTACGTTTTACATTGAATTACCAAAGAAATAGGCTCTCAAGAGAGCCGCTCTTAAACCGAAGTTGCTTTAAAGGAAGCCAAAGAGTGGAGGCCGATCGAGCAAATAATGATGTGATTAGAATTAAGACGGAGCCTTCTTAATTCTAGTTACGCTATGGTGCAAAATTAAACCAGCTCTTTCTTGGGCACCGCTATGTCAAAAATAGCGGAAACAAGCGTTTCCGGTGAACAGGACTTTTTCACAACACCCTTTACAAAGTTTTTAATGTCGTCTGTCAAATTTGAAGCCTCCTCATCTATCATCAAAAGAATGCCGCTATGCGGATACATTTGGCGTAGAAAAGAAAAGTATTTCTTTCTGTTTTTATAAACCTGCTTATCATCTATTAAGAGTACATCCGGTTCAATATCACGCTTTGCCCATACGCCCATTTCCTGTAAAGATGGTCCTTCAGATAAAACCTCAATACGGTTATCAGTTTCTTCCGAAAGAAGCATCCTGTAGGCAAATCGTAGTCTTCTATTTGTGCTAATAATCGCTACCGACACCTTGTTTCTCCGTGCCAAAGCAATACTCCTGTCAAACAATTCCATGTCAAAATGATTTATATGTGCACTAAGAACTTCCCTAAAAAGAAAATGGTTTCTATTTATCCCCATTTTCCGTACTTGTTGACGGAAAAAGGTAGAATCCCGATGGACATCGTGATTTATACGGCTATTAATGTATTCATTAAATTAATCGATATCACTATGTCAGCTAATTTATCGTTTTGATTTGGAATGCTTTCTGTTGCTCCTTTTGACTTACCGTCTTACGCAAGCCTTGACTAGAAAAGCGGTGTTTGCGTTTGATGTATATAAGCTCGATACCTTCCTTCATGCAATATGCTTTTCCGGGGAAATCGTACAAAGCCTGCTCTTCGCCCACGAAGTGCACGTCGACAGTCAGCGACTGTAGTATATCAACGATATCATCGTCGGATTCGTAAGGAATGATCTCATCCACATACTGGCAGCCTTCTAATTTAATAAAGCGCTCAACAACAGTCTGTGCAGGCTGCGACTCGTCCTGCGCGGTCTCATCCGCGTCCGCTTTAAGGCCAACAATTAGGTAATCGCATTGTCGCCTAGCCTGCTCCAATGTCACGATATGCCCTACATGGAGCAAATCGAATACTCCAAAAATAATTCCTGTCTTCATATTAATTCTTTGTTTTTAAAAAGGTAACGAACTGAGCAGTAGCTATGCTTTTGCCCGCTGCAATTTATAATCCATGTTATCGCCTATACGAATGATAGCGCTAGGTTTTTCCTCTTGTTTAGCAGCGATAATTCGGCGTAGTGAAGAACTTGAAAAACGATTTTCCCGTCGATTAAAATACAGCTCGATACCCTTTTCCTCACAGTATTCCCTCCCAGTAAAATTCTTATGCATGTATTCATCGCCTAAAATGCGGACATGTATCTTAAACGAGCGCATGATATCTTCTAAGTCCTGCTCTGTCGCGTACGGAATAATTTTATTTACATGTTTACAGGCGCGTAACTGCATGTACCGCTCAAACACCGTTTGTGTGGGCTTGTTTTTCTCGGCCCTGTCCAATGTAGGATCAGTTTGCAATCCGCAGATTAAATAATCACACTGTTCCTTCGCATCCTCTAGCATTTTAATGTGTCCTGCATGCAGTAAATCAAATGCAGAGAAGGTAATTCCTATCTTCATAATAGCTCCTTTTTAAATGTTTTCATCATAGGTTCCCGAATCATCCAGTTCTTTTCTATCTGGACGGCCCCGAGAGTTGAAAGTTAAACGCACCCCATCTTGCTTTAGTTTTCATTTAACGAAAATCAAGTATTTTGATATACATGGCTTGCGTCTTTTCGACATCATCTCGTATTTCTACGCAGAAAGATGTATTTTCTTTCTATAAACAGAAAAATCCGGACATAGAGCACATAAAAACATCTAATTTTCTGCTAATAATCACATTTCGCCACGGTTCTAGGCTGATAGAAGTACCACGCGTAAACATATTTCGATGAGCGCTGTTGAATGGTAGTAAGAAAATAAATTTTTAATTTATGAAAATGCCCCGTACTACCTATCGCATTCAATTTCATAGTGGTTTTAATTTTCAGGATTTCGAACAGTGTATCGATTACCTGCAGCAACTGGGCATCGATACCATTTATGCGTCACCTATATTTAAAGCCGTACCAGGCAGTACGCATGGATACGACGGGACAGATACACAGCTTATCAACCCCGATTTGGGTACAATAGACCAACTGCGCGCACTGAAACAAACACTCAAGCAATATAATATCAAGTGGTTACAGGACGTTGTTCCAAACCATATGGCTTATCATCCTGATAACAGCTGGATGATGGACGTATTGCTTTTTGGAGCCACCTCCTGCTATGCTACCTATTTTGACACACTATACAGCAACCCGGCTTTCAAAAAAGACAAACTGATGGTGCCTGTTCTTGGAGCCTCTCTAGATGATACGGTCCGTGCACACGAATTGTCTGTAGTATTGCAAGATGGTAGACTTTACCTATCTTATTTCGAAAATATGTTTCCCCTCCGTCCATCATCCTACCTGTTTGTCCTAAGCGACCTTTCATCTTCCCTTAATACAGACCTCGACGAGCTTAGCAGCCACATAGCCATCTTAGAGGCAAATGGAGATAAAGATGGATGGAAGATTTTGCAACATGAGCTGGCTTCAAAGTTGGGATCCAAGAATAACCGCGCCCAGCTGCTACGCCGTCTTGCGAAGTTAAACGCATCCGAAGAGGCGATAACAGAGCTCCTTACTCAGCAGCACTACCGTCTTTGCCACTGGCAGGAAACCGACGTCCAGATAAATTTCAGACGGTTCTTCACCGTCAATGGGTTGATATGCCTAAACGTTCAGGATAGAAAGGTATTCCGCGCAACCCATCAGCTCGTCAAAGAACTGTTGCAAGAGGGAATCATTGACGGCCTCCGGATCGACCATATTGACGGATTGCACAATCCGACAACATATCTCAACGATTTACGGAGATTATGCGGGCCGGATACATATATTGTAGCCGAAAAAATACTAGAATACCATGAAAAGCTACCGAAAGACTGGCCTATTCAGGGTACCACAGGTTATGATTTTTTAGCACTCTCTAATAATGTCTGTACAAACCGAAAAAGCAAAAAACTACTCACAGACTATTACAAAAGACTGACCGAAAACAAGGATTCGATTAAAAAGCAGCAGCTGCAAAAGAAAACAGCTATTTTGGTTAATCACATGCAGGGAGAAATAGATAATCTTTGTATCCTATTCTCTGAGTTATCGCTTGCTAAAGTAGGCAATAACATCAAACAGAATCGTATGCGCGAGGTCATTCAGGCTTTTCTTGCCTACTTTCCCGTATATCGGCTGTACGACTACAGCTTTCCGTTGGCGAAGAAAAGCTATCAAATCATTTTATCGGTTCTCCAGAGGATATCAGAAGATCGACACGAACTACGCGGTGAGATCAAAATTTTAAAGAAAATCTTTCAAAAGGCTCAAAACGGAGCAGATCAAAACTATGGGAAGAAAGTGATGTCTTTTTTGCTTCGTTGCATGCAATTCACAGGTCCAGTAATGGCCAAGGGCGTCGAAGACACCTTAATGTATACCTATAATCGATTTATCGGTCACAACGAAGTGGGCGATCATCCGGCTTATTACGGTATTCGCAAATCAGCTTTTCATCGCGCGATGCGAAAAAGACAACGGCAGTGGCCCCTGGCCTTGAATGCCAGTGCAACCCATGATACCAAGCGGGGGGAAGACGTACGGAGTCGGTTGCAGGTACTGACAGCCTGGCCACAAGGCTGGATAGAGCAAGTCGATATATGGCAAGCTATCGTAAAAGAACATTACAAAGAAACATTACCGCATCCCAACGATATCTATTTCATCTATCAGGCTCTGCTGGGCTCCTATCCCATGTCCAGTACATCCGCTGACGGATTTGAGGAACGGTTTCACGCATACCTATCCAAATACCTTAGGGAAGGAAAAGATCGGTCGGACTGGGCATCACCAAACGACGATTATGAAGCACGTGTACGGCATTTCGCCAGCTTTCTGTTGGATCAGAATGGCACATTCCATCCTGCATTTTATCCGTTTTTTGAACGTGTATCCGATTTCGGGATATTGAATTCGCTGACGCAGCAGGTATTAAAATTCACCTGTCCGGGCATACCCGATGTGTACCAAGGAACCGAATTATGGGACCTGAGTTTCGTCGACCCCGATAATCGGCGCGCAGTAGATTATGCTACCCAACAAAGCTACTTGACCGAAATCAATAGCCTAAATGCAGAGACCGTTGTTCAATCACTCTGGGAAGAACGCTATAACGGCAAGATCAAGCTTTGGCTTCTCAAAAAGCTGATCGATTTGCGGCACGACTCCCCTGGTCTCTTTAACCATGGCGAATATATTCCGCTCGAGGTAACAGGAGCTTACCGCCGACATGTACTTGCTTTTGCACGTAAATATGAACAAGAGTGGATTGTCGTCGCTGTTCCGCTGCACCTTGCTGGCATTCCTGCAATGCGCGAAGCGCTACCTTCCGGTTTGGATTGGGGCGACACCTGCATCATCCTACCAAGCACTGGAACAATAAAATGGGAACACCTTCTTACGACGGACACCGGAGAAAGCACGGAAATCAAATTAAATAACATTTTTAACAAACTGCCAATTGCTATTCTAAAAGGAGAAGAAGCGACTAAGTTTCGCGGCGCTGGCATTTTGATGCATATCAGCTCTCTGCCATCAGAATTTGGCATTGGGGATTTTGGCAAAAACGCCTTTCAGTTCGCAAATTTTCTACGGGCAAGTGGACAGCGGTGGTGGCAGGTTTTACCCCTAGGGCCTCTTTCAAAAGAGCAATACTATTCGCCGTATAGCACATTTAGCGCCCTGGCAGGAAACCCACTGTTTATTGATTTAGAAGCATTGGCACAAGACGGTCTGCTCCGAAAAAAAGAACTAAAAAAAGGAACCTTCAAATCGTCCGAACGGGTTAATTACGCGCTTGTCGAATCCGTCAAAACAAAATTGCTCAATAAAGCCTTTGATCGCGTTAATCTGGAAAGTATTCCGGATTTTCAACGATTCTGTCAAGAGGAACAGCACTGGCTGCATAATTACGCATTATTTGCCGCTTTACGCAAAAAACACTTGGATACACCTTGGTATAACTGGCCGTCTTCATTTAAAGCCCGGGAAAGGGAGGCGCTCCAAGCGTTTGAAACTGCTCATGAGCGGGAGATCCAAAAACAGAAGTGGTTACAATACATTTTTTTCAAGCAGTGGCATGCGCTACGACAGCATTGCCATGGTTTAGGCATACAGTTGTTAGGTGACGTGCCCATGTACGTGAGTCATGACTCGGCTGATGTTTGGGCTCACCCACAGCTGTTTTCGCTAGAAGCAAATGGCAACCTAAAGGCGGTCGCGGGCGTACCTCCCGACTATTTCAATGCCGACGGACAACTGTGGGGAATGCCTGTGTTTGATTGGCAAGCACTAAAACGAGAAGGTTATCAGTGGTGGATTGACCGGCTTGCCCATAACTGTAAACTTTATGACAAGGTGAGGTTAGACCACTTCCGCGCTTTCGCAGCATATTGGGAGGTACCAGCCACGGAGACAACCGCAAAACATGGCAGTTGGAAAGAAGCTCCCGGGATCGATTTCTTTAACGTGCTACAGTCTGCTCTAGGTGAGATGCCATTTATCGCTGAAGATCTGGGCGATATTGATAATCCCGTATATCAGCTCCGGGATGCGCATGATCTTCCCGGCATGAAGGTATTACAGTTCGCGTTTGGGGAGGATATGGCACGTTCACCACATATTCCGCACAATCATGGCAAAAATTTCATTGTTTATACGGGCACACACGACAACAATACCCTGCAAGGTTGGTTTCAGGATGAACTAGATGAGGCCTCCAAAGATAGATTTTCGCAATATATCGCATCTAAAATGCAGAAAACGAATATAAATGACATGCTGATTCGAATGGCTTATGCTTCCGTAGCCGATATCGCCATCGTGCCCATGCAGGATATCCTTTCACTTGATGGATCGCATCGCATGAACAGTCCAGCCAGTACCACGGGCAACTGGAGCTGGCGGATGCTCCCCGATGCATACGATAAGCATCTACAAAAAAAGCTGAAGCAGTTCGTCGAGTTATATGACCGGTAGAAAATCACGCAGCTACAAAATTTATTTGATTATAAAACTTCGAAGCTATTTACGTTGTTGTCCTTTTGACAATTTATCACCATTGAATTACTAAATACACTATGGATACAAAAATATTTGCGGGATCACCTTATCCCCTAGGTGCTACGTATGATGGAAAAGGTGTGAATTTCTCCATCTACGCAGAGAACGCGGAAGGGGTCGACCTTTGCCTCTTCAACAAATCCGAGGAAGACGCAAAACCCTTAAAAATACGGATTAAAGAACGAACACATCAGGTCTGGCACGTGTATGTTCCGAATATTGGACCTGGGCAGCTATATGGTTATCGGGTTTATGGACCGTACGATCCTGAAAACGGACACCGCTTCAATCCCCACAAGCTGTTGATTGATCCCTATGCCAAAGCGATAGCAGGCACTTTACAATGGGATGATTCCCTTTTTGGCTATGAAGTAGGCCATCCAGAAAAAGATCTCAGCTTTAGTAGCCAAGACAGTGCATCTTATTTACCGAAGTGCGTTGTTGTCGACCAATCCTTCGATTGGGAAGGGGATAAACCGCTCCGTACACCACTCCATAAAAGTGTCATCTACGAAATGCAAGTCAAAGGGTTTACGCAGCTTCATCCAGATATACCCAGAGAAATGCGGGGAAGTTATTCTGCCCTAGCTCATCCTACTACCATCTCCTATTTACAGGCATTGGGAGTGACGGCTATTGAGCTCATGCCCATTCATCATTTTATCACCGACTGGCATCTTCAGGAAAAAGGACTTACCAATTATTGGGGCTATAATACCATCGGCTTTTTTGCTCCAGACGTCCGCTACGCATCGAAGGGGATACAAGGGCAACAAGTCAACGAGTTTAAAGAAATGGTTAAGACCCTTCACCAAGCCGGCATTGAGGTTATTTTGGATGTGGTCTACAACCATACCGGTGAAGGCAACGAGATGGGACCTACCCTATCCTTTCGTGGCATCGACAATGCTGCGTATTACCGGCTTACCGAAGATTGCCGATATTACATGGACTATACTGGCACCGGCAATACGCTCAACGCCCGACTGCCCAATGTACTTCGTTTAATCATGGACAGCCTACGCTACTGGATTTTGGAAATGCATGTAGACGGATTTCGGTTCGACCTTGCCTCTGCCCTTGCGCGCGAACTGCATGAGGTAGATAAACTAAGTTCCTTTTTCGACGTCATCCATCAGGATCCCGTAATTTCACAGGTGAAACTGATTGCCGAACCCTGGGATATTGGCGAAGGAGGCTATCAGGTTGGAAAATTTCCTCCTGGATGGGCTGAATGGAACGGGAAGTACAGGGATTGTATACGCGACTATTGGATTGGAGCCGATAGCATGCTCGGCGAATTTGCAGATCGGCTCACCGGCTCGTCCGACCTCTACCAAGATGACTATCGTAAACCCACTGCCAGCATTAATTTCGTAACGGCTCACGACGGTTTCACGCTGCATGATCTTGTTTCGTACAATGAGAAACACAATGAGGCCAACGGAGAAGACAATAATGATGGAGACAGCCACAACCGTTCGTGGAATTGCGGCGCAGAGGGCCCTACCGACGATGAAGAAATCAATAGGCTACGTGCCCGCCAAAAAAGGAATCTGCTCACGACACTTTTTCTTTCACAGGGTGTACCTATGCTGGTCGCTGGCGATGAATTTGGACGCACGCAGCAGGGCAACAATAATGCGTATTGCCAAGATAATGAAATATCTTGGCTCGATTGGGCCGGAAAAGACGAAAGCCTGCTTAATTTCACACAACAGTTGATCGCCCTTCGGAGAGATCACCCCATCTTTTGTCGTCGTAAATGGTTTCAGGGCATACCTATCAAAGGCATCGGATTAGAAGATATCGCCTGGTTTTTGCCCGACGGTGTAGAGATGGACGATTCACATTGGGACCATGACTTTGCGCGCTCACTGGCTGTTTTCTTAAATGGTCACGGGATACGGTCGTTAGATGATGACGGTTCCAAAATCGTAGACCAAAGCTTCTATATTATGTTCAATGCGTATTGGGAACCGATCAACTATACCCTTCCCGCTAAAAAGTACAGTGCGCGCTGGGTAAAGATACTAGATACAACTTTAGAGACTATAGGCGCACACGAGGAAGTGGACGCGGAAGCCAGCATGACCTTACAGGGGCGTTCTATCGTGGTACTGATGTCTGCGTCCTGAACATAAAAAGCTACCCCGTTTTTCCATAATTTCGATATAGGATATGAATAAAATAGCAGGTATAAGACAATTGGGCGTTACATTAACCGCCCATAATACACAAATCACGGTATGGGCACCACAGGCAAAAAGCGTAGTACTACATACCTATGCGCCAGACAGTAAAGTCCCATTAACGGCGCAGGCTTATGGCTATTGGTATGCCGAAAGTAACCGTCTCCAAGCGGGGCAACAGTACAGGATTGCTATTGATGAGAACGAATACCCTGACCCGGTGTCGCGGTCACAGCCCGAGGGCGTACATGGACCCTCGGCGATGGTCGACCTGCAATTTGACTGGACAGATGAGGACTATCAACCCCCGTCGCTACGCGATCTTATTATTTACGAGCTCCATGTTGGCACGTTCACCCCTAACGGAGACTTTGAAGGTGTCATTGAGCGCCTTCCTTATCTAAAGGCACTAGGCATCAATGCCATTGAGATTATGCCCGTAGCACAGTTTCCCGGCGAGCGAAACTGGGGTTATGATGGGGTATTTAGTTTTGCCGTGCAACATAGCTATGGCGGTGCAAAATATCTACAGAAATTAGTAGATGCCTGCCATCGAGAAGACATAGCAGTTATTCTAGACGTAGTGTACAATCACTTTGGCCCCGAAGGTAATTACCTTCCAGCATATGGCCCGTATTTTACCGACAAATACCAGACCCCGTGGGGACAAGCCGTTAACTATGATGATGCATGGAATAACGGTGTCCGAGATTTTGTGTTGGCAAACGTATATATGTGGTTGAGCGATTTCCATATCGATGGCCTCCGGCTGGATGCGGTACATGCAATAAAAGATTTCAGTCCACGGCACATCCTTCAAGAAATACGGGAGGTTACAAACAAGGTGATCCAACAAAGCGGAAAGTCTCACTTCCTTATTGCAGAATGCGACCTCAATGACCGGCGCTATTTAGAACCCTTAGAAAAAAATGGTCTTGGAATGGATGCCCAATGGCTCGATGAATTTCACCATTCGCTCCGTGTTGCTGCCGGAGAGAAGAGAAACGGCTATTACAGCGAGTTTGAAGGAGTAAAACATCTAACGAAAGCCTATCAAGAAGCCTACGTGTTCGATGGTGGTTTTTCTCCGCATCGCCAAAAATTTTTCGGAACAAGTGCGGCAGACCTGCCAGACCATCAATTTATCGTCTTCTCGCAAAATCATGATCAGATTGGTAACCGGATGCTGGGCGAACGCAGCAGTATGCTGTACAGTCCCGAAATACAACGACTGATGGCCACGGCCGTGATGATCTCATCGTATACGCCTATGTTGTTCATGGGTGAGGAGTGGGCGTCGAAAAAGCCCTTCCTGTACTTTGTCGACCATAGTGATCCCAATCTAATACAGGCGGTACGCGAAGGGAGACGTCGTGAATTTGCTGATTTCCATGACGAAGGTGAGGTACCCGATCCGCAAGCGCAGGACACGTTCGATCAGTCGATATTGGATTGGAATGAAAAAGAAGGCGGGCCACATCGGGATATGTTGGCTTATTACCGCGCGCTTATTTCCTTACGTAAAAATCATCCGCTCTTGCAGCAGCGCGATCGAAAACAGTTTCAAATAGTCTGCTACCCCCATCAGCACACGATCTTTATCACGATATTACACGAAACTTCGCGGCTTCTGTGTATACTAAATTTTTCTTCATCGGATCAAACATTTTCGCTAGACGATGAAACCACATGGCAGAAGATATGGGACAGCAATGACGAAAAATGGGGCGGGTGTTCGTCTACAAACAACAACTTTCTTCAGGTAATTAACGTTGGAAAAAGATCTGGAACAATCTTTGAAAGAGCAGGTTAACTATTTAAAGACCAGAAAATATATTTTTTTTGATTTTAATTTGATTTACCACCCTTATACTGGTATTTTTGGCACAATAATAGTAGAACATAGTACGAATATAAATAATTCATTTACAATATATACCCAATACAATGCAAGAAGGAACAGTAAAATTCTTTAACGTTACCAAAGGTTTCGGTTTTATTACACCATCAAATGGTGGTCAAGATGTTTTCGTACATTCAACTGGTTTAATTCATGATGTACGCGAAAACGACACCGTGACTTACGATGTAGAGAATGGTAAAAAAGGACTAAGCGCGGTTAATGTACGCGTAGTATAATTAACGAAGGAAGAGTATCCTCTTTCTTAACGAGTAGCAGACGTAGTAAAATATGTCTGCTATTTTTTTTTCTGAAAGTGTCTATTTCTCAAAGGCCATCAAGAACTTTAATGCCTGTTGGTGATTCAATGGATCATGAAAGTTTTTGTTATTTTAATCATTTTGTCGTAGCCAGATAAGTTTCTTCTTAAAAATGAACTATAAAAAAACGTATCTTTGCTTGATATGGCTTATACAAAAGAAAGAAAAAAGCTTGAAAAGCTTTCCGAAAAAATTACGGGTCTCCAGAACTATGACGATAAAAGTCTGAGTATTATTACAGATGTATACGAACAGTATTCACATACCGTAAGGATTTTAAAAAACAAAGATGTAGAAACTTTCAATGAACTATATTTAAACGAATTGCAACAAGTTAAAGAATGCAAGAAAGTACTTAAAGTGGGTGAAGAAGAAGACCGTCAAGTAAATTTTATCAAGTATAAAGAGAACCTATTGGATGCGTTAGAAAAAACGATTCAAGCGGCAAACGATACCTTATAATTAAACTACGTGTTATGCCACAACATCACAAAAAATTACGAAACGTCGGATCAAGAAGATAATCCCCTCATCAAAAGATACTTTTTTGGTATAGTTTTCCTAAATTTACACTATGAGCAACAATGATATTATGAAAAAGCTCCGCGTGGCTTTAAAATTTACAGACGACAATATTGTGGAGGTATTAGCCCTAGTGGATTTTAGAGTAACGAAAACCGAACTGACTGCGATATTCCGCAAAGAGAATCATCCAAATTTTAAACCGTGTGGCGACCAGTTGCTCCGAAACTTCCTTAACGGACTGATCATCTACAAGCGCGGCCCCCTACCCCCTCCTAATTCGAAAGCTTAAAAGAAGAAGGAAAAATATATAAATCTATTTAGAAAATTATAGGTTTAGATTGGGAGAACTAAACATAAAAGCCCATAAACAAAAAAAATGTAGTAAATCGGCACGAATGCCATCTACTACATTTTTAATCATATATTCTGTAGAAAAATATGAGTTTTCCTACGTAATTATGCTACGCGTACATTAACGGCATTAATGCCTTTTTTGCCATTCTCTACATCGAATGTTACACTATCGTTTTCACGTACATCGTGGATTAAACCCGAGTTGTGTACGAAAACATCCTGACCACCATCTACTGGCGTAATAAAACCGAAACCTTTGGTAACGTTAAAGAATTTTACTGTTCCTTCTTGCATTGTTTATTGTATTTATTTATAAATTATTCATTTTATTGGGCAAACGCCATTATCGACTGATTTTAACAGCAGAACAATAATAAATCTGATTGTTCACAAGAAATGATGTTTGTAATTTTTTGAACCTCGAAATATTCTAGGTATAAAATGATACTTAACCGTTACGTTGATAACAAAAATTAGTAACTGAAAAAGCAAAAACTGAGAGAGAAGAATGAACTTAACGATTTCAGAGAAGCGTCGGCAGAACCTGATTATAAAACAAAGATAATATAATTTTTTTAATATACAGGATTTATATTTTTTTATTAAATGAGATATGAACGTAGCCAAACAGATATTAAATCATACAGTTAAACATTCGCTACTTTCTGGACAGTATTCCAATTCCTTGTCGTCATATTTTTTCCAAATAGTTTTTCTAATTCATCCATGCCTTTTGGGGAGTTTGTTGTCGAAAGATCTAACACACTCAAGATCGTTTTATTTTGTATAGAAATGATTTTATAAGTTTTGTCCTCCGAAAAATAGGGCAAGGTCAACTCAACTTCAGGTGTGTTTTTTAAAAAAGAAACATAGAGACGAATATCTTTATGTACATCTATTGTTGCAAAAGGGTTTTCGCTAACTAAGTCAGAGATTTCCTTTTGACCTCTTAAAATCACGGGAATTATAAATCCGAAGGACTGTGAAAGAAAGGTTTCGATCTTGTGTTCCAAATCTTGAATATTCGTCTGTTCTGTTTCAAATACAAAATTTCCTGTGTTCAATAATGTTCTTACGTTTTCACACTCCAATTGGTTCAATTTGTCCCGTAGGTCTGCCATAGGCACCTTGTGATGTCCACCAACATTAATACCCCTAAGAAATCCTGTTAATGTGATCATACCATCTTTACTTTCTAACAAACTTAAGTTTTTTAGGTGTGATTTTTCTCATTCCTTCCTGTATAGATCCAATGCCTTTTGCAAAATGTGCTCAATCGTTTTGAGGGGTAAATCTTTATTAGGGTTGATGCTAAAAATCTTCATTCGTGTTCGTTTCCCTTTTTTAAGTCCGGGATGATCAAGGTACGCGCCTTCTACCATCAGAATATAGGGTTCATCTGTCTTTTTATCCGTCCACAAATAGCAAAACACTTTTTTCTGGTAGCAGAAGCAGGGCATTCCCCACTTCTGCGTTTCCGTAATATCTATGTCCTGATGAAGAATGATATCCCGTAAGGCAAGCAAGCAACTCTTGTTTGGTTCTTCTTTATTCAAATAATAGTTATGAAGTTGCTCCATCATTTCCTCTATTTTACTGCAATTAAAAAATCTATTTCTGCATCTGTCGGATTTTGTGATTTCTCACCGAATACTTCAAAGTCTGTCGTGAACAACCTATCTAAATCCATTTCCCAAATTTCCAACCACTTGTTTATGATCAAGTCTTTCATTAAATCCCCTTTAGCGGAAAGTTTCATATAGTTTCCACCGTCAATTGATTTGCCAATCAATCCAGCTGGGACAACGCTTAAGGTTTCTACTTTACATCCCAATATTGTCGTATAGGGCTTAGTATGGTCACTCTCATATTCCGTGTATATGCAATATACGGTGGAGTCAATTTTGTTAGGAATTGTTTCCAGAACTTTGTCGTTCATAAATCTATTCCACAAATCTCCAATATCTTTAGCCGCTTGGTTGTTTTCGTTTGTGGTTCTTACCGAAATGCCTATTACTTTAAAAGGCTCAATAGTTACATTGTTCATTTTTAAATATTTTGTTGTTGAGCCACAAAACTAACTTCGTGTTGTGACAACCCTATGGCAAGGGTTGTGATAAATATTTTTCCTTACAGATTTCAAAATATTCCTGCAAGGTTATTTTATGAGGCTGAAACTTTTCGTTGAGTAAGGTAAGGTGTTGGATTCTGTCAAAACGAAAAGCCCTAAAATCGTCTCTTAAATGGCAAAATGCGATAAGTAACCAATTTTCTTGTGTGCTGTAAATAGCAAAAGGTTCGATCGTTCTTTCCGTTGTCTGGTTTGTTTCAGGTGAATGATATTTTATCTTGACAAGGTTAAAGTTTGTCAGGGCTATTTGTAACGTAGACAGAAAATTGCTTGTTTGTTCACTAGCCGGATTTTGTCGGAATACAGTACGGTCGGAAAGCAAATCGACTTTATCTTTGGTATTGTGTCTAAGTACGGATTTGATTTTGTTGATTGCTTCTGAATATTCTCTTACGAATGAGCTGTCTTTGTTTTTTAGAATCAGCTGTTCGGCGGTAATCAATGCGTTAGCTTCACTTTCGGTAAACATTATTGGCGGGACTCTGTATCCTTCCATCAATGTATATCCTTTTCCTTCATCAGTTAAAATGGGAACACCGGCCTGTTCTAATGCTTTTATATCTCTGTAAATTGTCCGTTTACTTACGGAGAACTTATTCGCTAATTCGGAAGCTGTCAAAAGTCGTTTCGTTTGCAATTGGGTTAGAATTGCTGTTAATCGTGAGACTCGTTTAATATCAATATTGTCCATTGTTTGTCCATCTTTTCAAATCTGCAACTTCCTTGATACTACTACGCTTAGCCATATACTATCAACATAATAGCAAATGAAATACAACCCATCTTTCGGACGACAAGATACACATAAAAAATAGTGATTGAAGGAGCATCTATTTTATCGTCAGCCAAGCAATCAAATTAAAGAACAAAAAATTTACTACCCGAATTATGGAATTTTCAATTTATCTGCATCCCTTCCTAAATATTGAGTACTTTGTATGGAATTTGTATCTGTCATTATGCAACGAATCGTTATATCTCTTTTACTGCTCGTACCTCTTTTAGCCACCGGTCAGGATTTTAAATCCCAATGGGAGGAAGTAGATCGCTTGATAAGCATTAAAAACTACCAGCAGACTTCCCCACTTATCGCATCCATAAAAGCGAAAGCGCGAGCAGAAAGCAATAGTCCAGAATGGATAAAAGCTGTGCTAGCCGAACATCATTCCTTAACAACCAATATGCGTAATGATTCAGCTTTTTATCATATACAGGAGCATTTACTTTCTCATATCGACAAGGCCTCGCTGTTGGAAAAAAAAGTACTACAAAACGTGTATGCCTCTTTTCTTTTTCAGCAGTCTTACCTCAGCCGTGTTGAATCTGCTCACGGCTTTCTAACTTGGGACCTGGACAAAAGAAAAGTACATATTGATTCTCTTTTCAGGGCATCATTGGACAATAAAACACTCCTTGTCCAGGAATCCATCGATAAGTGGAAAGCCATGGTAGCTGACCTCAAAAACCGGACCTTGGCGCCTACCATTTATCATCTGCTGACCTACAATTACCTGGATTTTCTAGATGCATCCTATCCCCAAGAAAAGAATAAAGGCACACATTTTATTCAGTCGTTACAAAAAACAAACTCCGAAAGAAATTATAATGATGCGGATGCTTACCTTACCTTTCGTCCGTATGCCCGGTATCGTACCTGGGAGATTCTGACATATCAAAAGGAAATCGAAAAGCTGATCAAGGAACAACAGGCTGATTACAACTCTCATATCCTGCTCCTCCTCGCCGACGCTCAAAAACGACAGAGAGGTAAAAACAAGGAAGCCGTCGACTATTTAAACGAAGCCATTAATGCGTATCCAAAATCTCCTTGGCTAAAAGATGCAAAGAATCTATACAATGAACTGACTCAAAAAACCTTATCTCTTGAATTGCCAAACTTTGCCCCGAGCGGACAATACATACCTATCAAAATCAACGCATTGAACGCTGACAAGGTCTTCATAAGGGTGTATAATACCAGCAATAAACCCGAAAATTTTAAGGAATACCATACGCTGTACGACAGCCTAACGCAACAGGTGAACCTAAAGGCCACGCTGGTTTACGAAGAGGAAATAGGGTTAAAAACTTTTGCTGATTATCAAACCCACAACACTAACTTCAAAATCAATCCCTTGCCTTATGGAAGCTACATCATATTAATAGCCAACAATCCCGAATTCAAAGACAACGGGCAAGATCAGGATGTATCACAAGGAGGTCTTGTGGTAAGCGACCTATTGGTTTCGCCCACCATTGAAGACAAGGGCATTCAGGCTACCGACTACCGCTATACCACACTGATGGTAAACCGAAAAAATGGCTTACCCTATAGCAACAAACAGCTGGATTTGTACTATCTTGAAGAGGATGTATTGACGAAAGTAGGTTCGCTACGGACCAATAAGAACGGTGAATTTGATTACCTGGCTGACTACGACGAAAACAGGTACGATCTGGAAGACCTATACCTGTTCATTCCGGAAGAAAACCATTTGATCACATTGAATCATCTTAATGATATCCCGAAGCATCTACGCGAGGAGCGCAAGGAAGAAAGACTTCAAAACGATGCTTTACTATTTACTGACCGCGCAATTTACCGACCGGGGCAAGAAGTCTTTTTTAAAGCAATTGTCTATACAAAAGACGTATTGAAAGGTATGGTGGTACCGAGTGAATCGATAAAAATAGTATTGAAAGATGCCAATCGCCAGTCCATTGATACACTGAATCTGACGACTACTGCTTTCGGGTCGGTACATGGCAGCTTTCGTATCCCAAAAAAGACATTGAACGGCTCATTTCATCTAGAAATACATAAAGACAACAAGCGGTTGTCAGCAAAAACATTTTCGGTCGAAGAGTATAAAAGGCCCACGTTCAAGGTGAGCTTGACAGAAAATGTGCAAACCTACACTAAACAAGATACGGCTATTTTTACAGGTACTGCTGAAAGTCTATCTGGAGCGAGCTTATCTCATATTACCGTTAATTATAAGGTGTCATTCTACGATAACCAGACCTATCGTCAAATCACTTATTTAGATTCTGTAACGACGACCGACGCCCATGGCAAGTTTACCTTCCGTATTCCTTTTATGGATACGGTATTTAGGAACCAGTCCGACTTAACATTACAATTCCAAGCAGAGGCCATCAATGAAACGGGCGAAATTCAAACTGGAACTGGATCTTATCGTTATTCAGACAAACCGCTACATGTTGCCGTTGTTACATCGGGAATAGCGGTGGAAGGAGAATGGAATAATTTGGTGATCAAGACGAGTAATCCGAACGGGCATCCTATGTCGGCCTCGGGGACAATACATATCTATAAATATGAGAACCCAAATATTATTCAGAGTGACCGAAAGACCTTTGATTTCCATACCGAATACCATATTTTGGATACCGCAACCTATCAGAAGTATTTCCCGTGGTACTTCGACAAATTGGATTTGATAATAGATAGACCGAAAACATTAATAGGCACCTATACGTTTGACAGTGACGATACCGATACCATTCGGCTTGAAAACAGCTATGAAAATGGTTCATATCTTATAGAGGCCTACACGCTCCAAGGCGTAGATACCACGAAAACCAGTCAGAACATACAGGTTCTCTCTAAAGGCGAAAATAAAATATCGGACAAGGACTTTCTCACCGTGCGCACCGACAAATCGGGCTATGAGCTCGAAGAACAAGTCCTTCTCAATCTGCAAACAGATTTTGAACAGGCTACTGGAGTATTTCTTTGGAGAGTACAGGGTAATACTAAAAGTCGCGTTGAGTTTATTCCTTTTAAAAAGGGACGTGCTTCCTATACGCATAGGATAACCGAACAGGACCTCCAATACAACACGTGGTTTGAAATCATGATGGTACAGGAAAATAAAATTGTGACACGAAGGGTCAATATCCCTATCGTGAGAAGCGACAAATCCCTCGATATCCAGGTTCGTACATTCCGCGATAAGATTACTCCAGGGCAGAAAGAGACCTGGAGTTTTACAATCAAGAACAAAGATGCAGCCTCCAAAGCTGAAATATTGGCCTCCATGTATGATACAGCTTTGGATCACTTTGCCCGAAACAACTTTCCTATCGCTTTTGCAACGGAAAACTATCGCCGCTGGTACAGCATCCACACAGGATGGAATTTGGGGCTATTTAATAACCCAACAACGAGCAATACACTTTTCTATAAACCTACAGGTGGATATAGCATCTTTGAAAACCCTCCCGTATTTATTAATTATGGATTGTTTTCAGGAAGCGTTGGTATTTTGCAGTACGGCAATTTCCCAAGTTTCGCAACCGTAGATGAAGTGGTTACTGTGGGATATGGCAACGCATCTCCCCAGACAGAAGGTAGGGCTGCGGATTTTTTTATTCGAGGAACAGCAACAAAAAACTCCGCACAGCCCTTATATGTTGTAGATGGAATAGTAAGGGAAAATTTTGATCTTGAAAAAATGGATCCGCAAAATATCGATGACCTCGCTATCCTAAAAGATGCTCAAGCGACCGCACTTTATGGATCCAAGGCTGCCAATGGTGTAGTAATCATCACGACTAAGGAAGCAAATAAATTGGAACAGCTCGACCAAGTCCGGGCTCGTACAAATCTTCAAGAAATGGCCTTCTTCTATCCTACCCTACTGACAGACAAGGATGGTTATGTCACTTTCGAATTTGATGGACCAGAGGCTTTGACGCGTTGGAAAGTGATGTTGTTTGCCCATACCGAAGATCTCAAAGCCGGTACGGCAACCTTCTTCAGCCAAACGCAAAAACAATTAATGGTGCGACCGAATTTACCTCGCTTTTTGCGCGAGGGAGATGAAATCTTGATCACAACACAAGTTCAAAACCTGAATGATACGGCAAAAATCGGTACAGCACGATTGGAAATTATCAACCCGGAGAACAATGAAGTGATTTCCCATAAATTCTTTTTAGACAATGGTTTACGTGATTTTTCAGTAACAGCTAAAGGAAATAGTACCGTATCATGGATGTTGCAAATACCAAAAGGCTATTCAACGGTACAAATCAAAGTAGTAGGTGCGACAGGCGAATTTTCGGACGGAGAAGTACATGAATTAGCGATCCTGCCCAACCGTGTCTTACTTACTGACACGAAAAAGATCGTGTTGGATGCTGGACAAAACAAAACCTTCACCATCCGCTCGCAGGGAAAAGACAACCTACACACCAAGGTGCAGGTACAAAGTAACCCCATACTGGAAATTATCTCAGCATTGGATTATCTGAAAAACTATCCTTACGAATGCAATGAACAAACAGCTAGCAAATGGTACGGAATCAGCATGTTGCAATATATCCGAAAGCATTACCCAGCCATCAGCACTTATTTCAATAGCATCAATCCGGATGAAGTGGATTCAAAACTGGAAGAGAACAGTAAATTGAGTGAGCTACTGGCAGAGGAAATGCCGTGGTTAAGACAAATTCGAAATGATAAACAGAAGGTTAAATCCCTGGCCAAGTTGTTTAAAACTGATTTCGCTTCTGATATTCGTGCATTGGAAGCAAAACTCGAAAAGGCACAACTCGAAAACGGAGCATTTAGTTGGTTCGAAGGGGGTAAGTCTGATACGCACATGTCTCTTCGCCTGTTGGAGGTATTTGGAAAAGTAGGAAAGCTTGATCAATCCCTCATCAACGACCGCATTGCAACGATAAGTGATAAATTGATCCATTTTCTGGATCAAGACACTTCAATCTATCGAGCGAAAGCAGCTACCAGCTTGGTATTGGACTACCTATATGTCCGCGCCTTATGGAATGAGCGACACGTATTGCCTGCAGCAAAAACAGAACAGTTACGCAAACACATCGATCTTACTGCTTCACATACAGCCAATCAGCCTGCAGGTTTGGCCGCAAAGGCATGGTTGGTGAACGCTTTATACGATTACCGAATCGCCAGTATCGAGGTCAAGAACAGGATAATGCAGGAAGTCATCTACGACCAAGAACGCGGCATGTATTGGGAAAGCAATGCCAGTCGATACAACAGTATGAGCCTACAAAGCTATATGGTCGAAGCCTACAAACAACTCGATTCGACAAAACTTGATCAAATCACGCAATGGGTCTATTACAGTAAACAACACAATCATTGGCAGACAACATGGAATACCGTGGACGCTGTGTATGCTTTGCTCTTAGCAAACAATCCTAAGGATTTCGTGCTGGACAATACAGTCACCATCGAAATAGACGGTCAAGTTGTGGTAACTGATGACAAGGTACTCGGACAGGTCGGAAAAGTCTTGCTTTCGGAAGAATTGGTTAAGGACAAGATGGTGAAAGTAACCAACGACAATAACCGAAAAATTTATGGAGGAATTTATCATCAGTACTTTGCGCCGTTGGAAGAGGTTCGTTCCGAGCAAAAGGACGTGTCTGTATCCAAAAAACTATTCGTCCAAAAGGATTCGGAATGGGTTGAAACCACTTCTTTTAAAACCGGTGATAAGATCAAAATACAATTGGTCGTCATCAATAACGAACCGTTAAACTACGTCCACCTCCGTGATGGAAGGGCTTCGGGATTTGAACCGATTTATCAACCTTCGGGATATCAGTTCTGGAAAGGTTATTATTTCACGATCAAGGATGCTTCGACCAACTATTTTTTCGATTATTTACCAAAAGGTCGTCATGTCTACGAGTACGAGGTAAAAACCAACAACAATGGTGTGTTCAGTAGTGGCATCGCACAGATTGAATGCATGTACGATCCGACGGTGAATGCACGATCGGAGAATTTAAGAGTGAGGATTGAGGAGTAGATAAAGGGCGCTACATTCAGGAAATCTCGAGTAACTCGATATTATTCCGGTGCAATTTGATTCTGCCCTCCCTTTCTAAGGCTTTCAATAATCGTGAGACGACGACTCTCGAACTGTTGAGTTCGTAGGCAATTTCCTGATGGGTATTGGAGATTACATTGGAACTGTTAATCTTCTTTTTCTCCAGCAGATATTTATAAAGGCGTTTATCCATATTCATAAACGCAATATTATCTATGGCAGTGAGGAGCTCATTAAAACGATTATTGTAGCTTTCGAATACAAACGTACGCCAGCTCTTATATTTCCCTAACCATTCTTCCATTTTAGCAATTGGTATCATAGCGACGAGCCCGTTATTTTCGGCAACGGCTCTTATCTCACTTTTTTTATCACCTACGCAGCACGCTAGTGTCATGGCACAAGTGTCGCCTTTTTCTATAAAATACAGCAACAATTCGCCTGCATCTAAATCTTCTCGCATTATTTTGATAGCACCGCTGATTAACAAAGGCATTGTCCTGATATATTTTCCAATATCGATCAAAACGTCTCCTTCCTTAAATTCTACCAATTTTGCCACTGATGCGATTTCTTCAATCAATACTTGCTCCAATATGCCTCCATATGTTTCCTTAAGTAATTCTTCCATTGTTATTAGATGTTTAACGAGGTAATTATCTTTTTACAGACACGAAATTAACATGCCTAATACTTTTCTTAAAACTACAGCTAAAATAGGGAAATAACCAGCGTGATATTACATAGGTCTTATTCCATAATAATTTAAAGTTCCTACGCGAGAATAGCTCACGTAGGAACTTTAAAATTACTAGTTCGACCAACCGCCACCAAGCGATCTGTATAAATCGACGACAGCTACTAGCTCAGCTTTACGGATTTGGACAAGCTCCAATTCACTTTGCAGGGCATTGCTTTGTGCTGTGATTACTTCAAGATAAGAGGCCGTACCCGTTTCGAACAGGAGATCAGCATGTTGCACGGCTACTTTTAATCTATCCGTTTTATCCTGAACAATTTCTTCGCGCACCTTTAATTTCTGTATG
This sequence comes from Sphingobacterium alkalisoli, assembly GCF_005049105.1. GTDB lineage: Bacteria > Bacteroidota > Bacteroidia > Sphingobacteriales > Sphingobacteriaceae > Sphingobacterium > Sphingobacterium alkalisoli. The sequence goes on along the minus strand of NZ_SUKA01000006.1, from coordinate 112,279 downwards.
GCAATCAATGCATCAGAGACTTCACCAACTGCGCTGACAACCGACTGTCGAAATTCGATTACGCTTCTTTCATATTCGACACGTGCTAGTTCATATTGTGTTTTTAATTCTTCTCGTTGAAAGATAGGTTGCGTAATGCTACCCGCCACAGCTCCAAATAAGGACGCAGGGATATTAAACCAATTGCTGGCCTTAAATGCATTAACGCCGGCCTGGGCGGTAATCGCTAAAGAAGGGTACATCTGCGCTTTAGCAACATGTTGATAAGCCTGGGAAGCAGTAACTGAAAGTTCCGCTCGTTTAATATCCGGACGCTTACTCAATAATGCGGCAGGAATGCCAACATCCAGTGTCGTAGGAAGATTTATATTCGTAAGTGTGGCCGAGGTATTGATTTCTTTCGGAAACTCTCCGCTTAATAATCGCAAAGCATTTTCCTGAAGTAAAATCTGCCGCTCAAAATCCGGAATTAGCGAAGCTGCCGATAGTCTTTGGGCAGCGACTTGTTCTAAGGCTAGCAAATTCATATCGCCCACTTCATACTGATGCTGCACAGCTTGCAGTGTACTATCGCTCAGCAGTAAGTTCTGTTGAGCGATATCATGAAGTTGGTACAGCATAAGCAATTGATAATATCCCTTAGCGATTTGGCTCACCAGTTCTGTTTGAATAGCTTTTCGAGCCTCTTCGGTTTGAAGATAGGAAGCTAATGTAGCTGCTTTTTGACTTTTTAACTTCCCCCATATATCGGCCTCCCAAGACAACCCAAATCCCAGGGTATAGTCTTCGATATGGTTCTGCCCCAAGAACTCCCCAAGACTTAATCCATTCAAACTGTTGTTGGAGGGATTGGTGCTATTCGCTTGCATTTGAAGCTGCAAGCTAGGCAGTCGCGCTGCTTTGGACTGTTTGAACAGAAGTCGTGCAGACTCAATATTCTTCAATGCAAGTTGCATATCCACATTTTGTCGTATAGCCGTATCGATTAGCTCTTGTAATATAGGATCTTGAAAGAAATCCCGCCAGGGGATATTGCCTATACTACTATCGACATGAACGACCTGGTCAGTCCGAAAAGATTCGGGAAGAGAAAGCGCCGTGTCATTTTTTATCTTCGCCGTTTGGCATGCCCACAATGATGCAGAAATGGCAAGAGGAAAGAGAAAGTTGCTTTTTATTTTCATGAAATTCCTTTTAATAGTTTTTAGTAAGAATTTAGAGGAGTCGTTGCTACTAAAGTAGGCTGCTCATCATTTGGTAAGTGACCCTCGGTATCTGCATGAGATCGACCTATTCGTTCATGCAGGTATTGAAACACAACGAAAAGTACTGGGATAATGAAAAGTCCTAATAAGACGCCGGATAGCATACCACCGGCCGCAGCGATACTGATGGCATGGTTACCTTGCGCGGATGGCCCCACGGCGCTCATCATAGGAATCATACCGACGATAAAAGCAAGCGACGTCATAATGATTGGCCGGAGGCGTAATTTAGCTGCTTCCAATGCGGCGAAGGGGATCGACTGCCCACGCTTTCGACCTTGAATAGCAAATTCAACGATTAGAATAGCATTTTTTGCCAGCAAACCGATAAGCATAACAAGTGCAACCTGTACATAAATATTATTGGAAATTCCGGTTAATCCTATGGCAGCAAAGACACCAAATACCCCAGTAGGGATAGAAAGTATCACAGCTAATGGTATGATGTAGCTTTCGTATTGCGCCGCCAACAGAAAATACACGAATATCAAGCAAAGGATGAAGATGATCGTAGACTGTCCGCCAGAAATCATTTCTTCTTTGGTCATCCCAGAGAACTCGTACGTGTAACCTGTAGGTAGGTGTTCACGGGCAACGTCCTCCACTGCGCGAATTGCATCACCGGAACTGTAGCCCGGTTTTGGAATAGCATTGATTCCTATAGAGTTGAAGAGATTATAGCGAGAGGCAGTCTCCGGTCCGTAAACTCGATGTAATTCTGCTAATGTGCTGATGGGCACCATGTCTCCATTCTTGTTTTTAACATAGATCCCATCCATAGCGGAAGGAGCTGTACGATCTGTAAAATCGGCTTGTACCATCACCCTGTAATATTTACCAAAGCGATTAAAATCTGAGGCCTGAGCACTTCCGAAATAGGCCTGCACGGTTTGCAGTATGTCTTTTGTATTGACACCCAATTGCGCTGCCTTGATATCGTCTATCTGAAATTCATACTGAGGGTAATCAGCTTTAAATGTCGTGAAAGCCATCATGATCTCAGGACGTTGCATGAGCTGCCCAATAAACCCCTGACCGACATCACTAAACTTATTGAGCTCTCCACCATTACGGTCTTGCAAAACCATATCTAAGCCATCTACATTACTAAAACCAGGTACAGTGGGAAATGTAAAGACAAAGAAATTAGCTCCTTTTATCGCCGACAATTTTTGGTTGACGTCGGCCATAATTGCTTCAATGCTTTTTACTTCACCTCGTTCCTCATATGGCTTTAGTAAGATAAAAGCAACTCCTGCCGAGGGACTTGTAGATTGAGTTAGAATATTGAATCCGGACATTACATTAAGCGTCTTCGTAAAATCGGCATGCTGAAGTTGTTGTTCTGCTTCTTGAAGCGCTTTGGAAGTTCGATCTAATGACGCTCCCGCCGGCATCGACAGCGAGATAGCGATAAAACCCTGATCTTCCGAAGGAATGAAGCCTGTGGGGGTTCTTCTTACCATAAAGATCGTTAATACCAACAGCAATGCAAGCCCTGAAAAGCCAACCCATTTATGACGAATTAGGAAACGAAGGCTTCCGATATAGTTGCTGGTTAATTTCTCAAAACCAACATTAAATCCGGTGAAGAATTTCTCTTTAAAACCTAGTTTATGGTCAACGGAAGTTTCATTGTGCAGCGGTTTGAGAAATAAAGCACAAAGGGCTGGACTTAACGTCAACGCATTTACTGCAGATATAACAATAGCAATAGCTAATGTAAAGGCAAATTGCCGATAAAATACACCGGTGGACCCCTCCATAAAGCCGATAGGTAGAAACACTGCCGACATAACAAGAGTAATGGATATAATTGCTCCTGTTATCTCTCCCATCGCTGAAGTCGTAGCCAACTTGGGAGGGAGGTGTGCATGTTCCATTTTGCTGTGAACGGCTTCGACAACAACAATGGCATCATCTACCACAATCCCAATAGCTAATACAAGGGCAAATAACGTGAGCAAGTTAATCGAAAAACCAAAGAGCTGCATGAAAAAGAAAGTCCCGATGATTGCAACAGGTACGGCGATAGCCGGAATTAACGTAGATCTAATATCTTGCAAAAACAAGAAAACGACTAAGAACACCAAAATAAAGGCTTCAATCAATGTATGTTTTACCTGGTCTATGGACTGGTCTAGAGCATCCTTCGTATTGTACAATACGAGATGTTTTACGCCCTTTGGAAAATTCAAGGACGCTTTGTCCATAAATTCCTGTATAGCTATTTGGATTTCGTTTGCATTCGATCCTGCTAGTTGCATTATACCGATATTTAATCCTGCTTTGCCATCTATACGGGTATGGCTAGCGTAGGTATAGGAACCAAGTTCCACACGTGCTACATCCTTCAATCGTAATATGGATCCATCAGTATTGGAGCGAATAATGATATTACCGTAATCGGCAGGCTGATTTAGCTTTCCCTTATATTTAATAACAAACTCAAAAGCTTCTTGGCTATTTTCTCCAAACTTACCTGGAGCTGCTTCCATATTTTTATCTTGAATAGCTGCCATAACCTCCGCTGGAGTAAGCCTGTACGTAGCCATCTGGCTAGGATCTAGCCAAACGCGCATGGAATAGTCTTTGCTACCGCCGAAAGCAACAGCCTGACCAACACCCGGAATCCGCTTTAATTCTGGAATTATGTTGATTTGCGCATAGTTGGTAATGAATGTTTGATCGTATTTTTCTTCGTCTTCTGTATAAAGATCGAGTACCATGATCAAGCTATTTTGCTGTTTAGCTGTGGTTATCCCCGCTTGGATCACCTCGGTGGGGAGCTGACTAGTAGCTTGGGAAACACGATTCTGCACATTGACGGCGGCCTGATCGGGATCGGTACCTAGTTTAAAATATACAGTGATCATCAAAGTACCATCATTACTAGCTGTTGAACTCATGTAACTCATGTTTTCAACGCCATTAATTGATTCTTCTAAGGATGGTGCCACTGCTCGCAGTACCGTTTCTGCATTTGCACCCGGGTAAAGGGCTGTGACCTGAACAGCAGGTGGTGCTATATCGGGAAACTGTTGTAAGGGTAATTTCAGGATACCTATAATGCCTAATATAACAAGCAAGATCGATATTACCGTAGCCAGTACAGGCCGTTCTATAAATTTTTTGAGCATGCGATGCGTACGTTAAATAAGTTACTGAATATTTTCTTTTTCTGCTATTACTGGATTGATAACTTGTCCATCTTGTAAGAGCTCTATACCTTTATAAACAATGCGGTCTCCACTTTTTAGACCCTTATCTACAAGATAATTTTCTCCACTTTTTCCGACAACCGTGATCGGTTGTTGGATCACTTTATGATCATCGTTCACAGCATACACGAAGATCTTGTCCTGAATCTCCACTGTAGCTAGTTGTGGCACAAGTAAAATCTCATGGTATTGCTTTTCAAGCCTTATTCTACCGGTGTTTCCATTTCGTAGGATGCCTGCGGGATTTGAAAAGGTCGCTCTAAGTGTAATCGCACCGGTATTCTTATCGAATTGCCCGTCGACCATGTCTATTTTCCCTGTATGTTCGTAAATACTTTGATCAGATAGGACCAAGGCAACGGGAGGCACTTGCTGTAGTTTTTGTTCTAATGTTTGTCCATCTACACCACGCTTGAAGTCAATAAAATCGTTTTCGCTTAAAGAGAAATACACGTGTAACGTGTGTACATCGGATAGCTGGGTGAGTGGTTCCGCATCTGCAGGATTGACTAAGCTACCTTGCTTCTTTAAAAGTCTACCAATATAACCTGCTGAAGTTGCTCGTATCTGTGTATAGTCTAAGTTAATCTTAGCAGATTCTACAGCCGATTTAGCCTGTTGCACACTCGCATTAGCCACGCTTAATGCGCTTTGTGCTGCTTTTAACTGAAAATCAGTCAGCACTTTATTTTCCACAAGACGTATCTTTTTTTCAACTTCTAATTCGGCATTCTCGCGCGCCGCCTCGGCGGCCTGAAGGTTAGCCTTTGCTTGGTTGAGCTGTTCTTGGTAAGGTCGGTCGTTGATCTTAAATAAAAGTTGACCTTGATGAACTTTAGCGCCTTCGTCAATGTAAATTCGATCAAGTGCGCCACTCACTTGTGGACGAATTTCGACATTTGCTGCCCCCTCGATCGATGCCGGATATTCTTGATAGACAGTCTCATCTGCACTGGAGATGGTGATAACAGGCAATGCGGGTGGAGGCGAGTCCACAGGCTTACTGGTTCCTGTCGAACAGCTGTAAAGGAAAGATACACTTACAACGTATAACATCTTTACGTAATTAGAAAATTTAACACCGTTAAGTATGGAAACGGTTTTTCTCTTAAAATTGGTACTTGTTTGCTTTTTCATATGTGTTGAGCGTTAATTGTGCTTGATAATACAGGTGCTTTTACCTATAGATTGGGCTAATTTGTATTTAATAGTAACAGGTAAAATTTGTAATATACTTCTTATTAATAATTTATATTTAACATCGTTAGATTTTTTAACAACGTTGTAAATAGGGTAAAATTTTTTAGTCGTTAAGCGAACGTGTAATGCCGTAAATTGCGTCTTTTAATACTTGCTGATTCGTTATCTCTCCATTTCCTTTATTAACAAGATTAATAGATATCAGGCCATGAATAACCGACCAATATGTAAAATATTTCCGACAAACTAATTCTTCTGAGGGGTCTTGTGCCACCATGATCTCACGAATGACATCAGCAATCATATCTCCAAAAGTTGGGCGGCCTTTTTCACTTTTCTCGCCATTACAACAAGCCGTTCCTATTCCAAACATCAACTGATAAAGTTCGCGTTCTTCGAAAGCAAAATTCCAATAACTAAACCACATGGCTTCCAGTTGCTCCTCCAAGCTACTTGCGTCAGCCTTCGCTTGTAATACGCGCTTAGCCAATAAACGGTGGCCTTGTTTCGCCAGCTCATTTAAAATGGCCTCTTTGTTCGCAAAATATTCATAGATCATGGGTGCTGTATATTCAATAATATCCGCAATCTTACGCATACTCAAGGCATGCCACCCCTCTTCTTTCACAATCTGAAGAGAAGCTTCAAGAATATTGATTCTAGTTTCATCCTTAAGACGCTGAATACGTTCTTTACTACCCACGTTGTATACCTATTAAATAACTTAACAATGTTAAACAAAATTGCATGTTTTTATTTTATCTAGTGACACCCTAATGTCATTAAATAAAATTTCATAAACAGCATACAAACCATCACTACCTCGATATATATTTGTGTTATAGGCTCGATATTTGTGATAGTTTATAACTATTCTATGAAAACAGTGAAAATGAAATCACAATCTGAACTAAATGAAGAGCTTGAAAATTATTTCAGCAATACAATCATCCCGCAATTATTCGTCGACGCTAATTTACTGTTGCAAAAATTTACGCCACCAGCTATGAAGCAATTCTCGCTTAAGCACGAATTTATTGGTTTACCTATACAAGACATTAAGGAACACTTCCGTTATCCTACCCTTATTGACAATATCAAGGTCGTCATTGCAACAGGTAAAATCTTGGAAAAAGAAATACAGACAACAGACCTACGATGGTATCAGATGAACATATTGCCATACCACATCCGCAGGGAAAACAGGACGAATGGAGTCATTATCACTTTCGTGAATATTACGAATCGTATCCAAGATCTTAAAGAACAGGAAAAATTAATTGCCGAATATGAACTTTTGCTCGACACCATTGCCCATGATATTAAAAATCCTATTTTAGCACTAGACTTAACGATTCAGGTGCTGAATAGGCCCGGTAAGAACGCAGAACAGCATGCGACATTGTTGAAAAACATGGCAAGTAGTATAATAGAGATTAAAAAGGTTGTCGATGAGATGGCGGGCGCGCATTGGAATAAAGAACGCTACCAATCTGTTGAGGAACTACTTGATCTGCAAAATATACTGGAAGATGTGAGGCTCACCCTTGCGCCACAAATTATGGAATCGGGTGCAATTATAAAACAAGAGATTGACGTCTCTGAAATTAAGTTTGTTAGACGCAAGCTGCGAAGCGTGCTATTTAATCTACTAAGCAACGCTATTAAATATACAGCCTCCGATCTTCGTCCTGAAATAGTGATCAGAACCTATGCAAAAGACAATTTTATGGTTATCGAAATTGCCGACAATGGAATTGGTATAAGCAAAGAGGACCAACTATCTATATTTGAAAAATTTCGACGTGCGAAAGTAGAGGTGGAAGGGACAGGTGTAGGATTGTACCTCGTCTATACAGTCGTAGTGAATGCAGGCGGCAAAGTTACGGTGGAAAGCGAACCTGGCAAAGGGTCCACATTCAAGGTATTTCTCAAGTTGAAGGACACTTAAAAGCTTTCGCAGAAATATATCCCACGCCCTTACCTTTCCAATAACTTATACCAATATGAACCTTTATCCACTCGTCTATACCACTCTGGGTTTTAAACTTCGCTAAAAAGTTCCGAAGCTAATGTTGATGTCCGTCGTGAGACTCATGTTCATGTGAATGTCCATGATGGTCGTGATTATGATCGTGACCATCGAATAACAAATTTCCGACAGCTAACAGAATTCCGATTAGCACCGCTATCATTTTTCTTTTGTTAAATGTATGGTGGTCAGCTGATCCTGATTCAAATAAAATCGTCGTAGAAACATGTAAAAAAATACCAATAACCACTGCCATAATCTTGTCGTAATATTGATGTATTTCTCCTAAATTTCCATCGCTGATTCCTTTACTAACAAGAAATCCAAACGGTGTCATAAAGGCAAAGATCAATAAGCATAATGCTATTTTCTTTTTCGACAACTTCGTTGCGATCAATAAGCTGCCCAATGCAAATGCTGCCGGTATGTGATGGATAGATATGCCAAATACTAACTGGGATTGCTGTCCCGAAGCTAACGGCATTCCTTCTAAAAACGCATGCAAACAAAGACTAATCATGATGGCAAGAGGGAACGCATGATGATTTCCATGATGGACATGCCCGTGTTCAATTCCTTGAGAGAAATGTTCAAGCACCAACTGAAAAATGAATCCACCAAGGATATACAATCCAATTACTCCTTCAGTGGTTTCATTTCCTTGGTATACGTGGGGAATGAGATGCAGCACTGTAATACCAAAAAGATATGCTCCACTAAACGAAAGGATAAGTTTAAGCAAAGAAGAATTATCTCTTTTAACAAAAAATACCGATAGCCCACTAAAGAGCGCTGGTAAGAATAAAATAAGAATAATCAGTATGGGATTCATATAAAATTATATAGTTTTCTGTGCCCTGCAGTAGAAAGTACGGCAACTGATCATCTGTACACTATCGCAACACGGTTGCAAACATACGATAAATATCCAAATTTCTATCGATTTTTTATCAACTTATTTTAGAAAAATAGAATACGGAACATGACCCTCATCCGATAATTACATTCATAGCTCCTATGAATTATGTGAAAATAAACCCTCGTGAAAGTAACCCCATCACGCCCTAAATGTCATTATACTTGCCAGTCACAAAACTATACTTGTTTTAAATTGTTCTTCAAGTATGCAAGGGCTACAAACAAATCACAAGTGTTTATTCCTTCTCAAAAATGAACGCTTCGACATGTAACTTTCGCTAGTTTAGTACAAATTACATATATAAGTTACCAACCGATGGCTTTAAGCGATGAAATTCTTGATCTTATTCCAATAGCGTGTTTTCATTTGGATAACACAGGAATAATCAAGTATATTAACCGGTCTGCGTTAGAACTTCTAGGTAGAACGAAAATGGATTGCCTCGGTCGTACGATATCGGAAATTTTTCCAGATTCAACTATAAATGATTTCTCTATTCCGATAAAAGCGGCTTTAGAAGATCACAAAACTGCCACTCTAGACTATGTGTCGCAGGATAGGTGGATCAGACTGACGGCTACGCCAACAAAAAGCGGCGTAATAGTATCTTTTACTGAGCTGAGCGCTCCTGAACGAGGCACCGTAAGTACAAAGAAAACAATTCGAACCTTACTTGATAAAACAGACAACGATTTATCCATTCATTCGAAAACACCAAACACCTCCGCCGTTGACGAGCAGGAATTAATTCGTGTACATGAGAAAATGGATCAGTGGACTAAAACTAAATATTTATCGCTATTTAACAAGATTAATCAAGGCTTTTGCATTGTGGAGGTACTATTTGATCCCGACGATAACCCAATAGATTACAAATTTTTGGAGGTTAACCCGGCTTTCGAAGCGCAAACCGGGCTTCATCAGGTGGCGGGAAACACAATGCGGAATTTAAAACCAGAACATGAGGAATATTGGTTTCGAATCTATGGTGAAATTGCAAAAACAGGTATTCCCCAACATTTCGAAGAAGAAGCTGCAGCATTGGGACGATGGTATGATGTATACGCCTACCGAATGGAGCCGCCCAATAAAAATCATGTAGCTATTCTTTTTAACGACATTACCGAGCGAAAGAACATCGAAAAAACGATACGTGAAAATGAAGTGCAATACCGCCAGCTATTGGAGCATACAGTAATTGAACGTACCACGGAGCTCCGCCAAACAAAAGATCTTCTGCAGGCAACATTAGATAGTTCTCTCGATATGATACAGGTATTCAAAGCGCTAAGAGATGAGCAAGGAAAAATCATCGATTTTATCTGGATACTCGTCAATCAAGCCGCGGAAAAAATTTACGGCGGCATAATGGGCGAACGGTTACTTCAGCGTAATCCAGGAGTGCTACATACCGGCATATTTCAGCACTTCGTAGACGTAGTGGAAAGCGGAGTTGCACAGCAATACGAAATGAACTACACATATGAACAATTCGACGGATGGTTTCACCAGTCAGTTGTTAAGCTGGGTGATGGAGTAGCCTGTACGACAGCTGATATTACTGCGCGAAAACTCGCTGACGAAGCTTTGACGAAAAGTTATCATTTAATGCAGTCCGTATTTGACGCTAGCTTGATCCAAATGTCTGTCTTGGAAGCTATTCGTGACATCAACGGGAATATCACAGATTTTCAAATAAAGATCGTAAATAGAAAGCTAGAAAGTGAAACCAAGCGTACGGATTTGGTGGGTAAGTTGTATGCGGAAGAATACCCCGGCATTAAATCATCGGGCCTATTTAATGTTATGTTACGGGTGATGCAGACCGGTAAACCTGAAGGATTAGAATATTATTATCCTTACGACGGGTTTAGAAAATGGTTTTCTTGCATGTTCGTTAAATCCGGAAACGGATTGGTAGCAACTAACATCGATATTACGGAGCGAAAACAGCGGGAAGAAGAAAGGTTTAACCATTACCTCCTTCTGCAGCAATCGGAAGAGTTGGCTAAGAGTGGTAGCTGGGATTTGGACCTTGAGAACGATGTATTCACATGGTCTGATGGCATGTATAAGCTTTTTGATTTAACAAAAAACACATACATTAGACCTGAAATCTATCTCGATTATGCGACTCCCAAAAGTCGACCAATTGCGAAAAAGATAGTGCGATGCCTCTATAAAGGTAATGCAGAGTTTGAAGAGACGCTGGAGATAAGGATAGGAGATCAAATCAAACTTCTTCACCTCAAAGCTACAGTGGTTTCGAATCAAGAAAAAAGGCCAATACGGATACTTGGCGTGACCATCGATATAACAGCAGTACACGAGGCTGAAAATAAGATTAGACGCCTAGCCGAACAACGCCAACAGGAGATCTTACAAGCTATATTGAATACACAAGAGGAAGAACGGCAACGGATATCTGAAAGCTTACATAATGGGCTAGCCCAATTACTCTACGGAACTAAGCTAAGCCTGGACTACTTAACGTCTAAGCTGGCCTTGGAAAAACCAGAAATATTCAACTATTCTAAAAAATACACAGGAGACTTGCTAAGTGATGCTATTAAGGAAAATAGGCGAATTTCGCACGAACTCATGCCAACTGTTTTAACCGAATTCGGGCTGAATGCAGCTATTCAAGACGTCTGTAATCAGCTAAAAGATGGTTTAAAACTTAAATGCAATCTATCGTTAGGGGATATAAAATTGGATAAATACTTAGAACTGGCTATTTTCCGTACGGTTCAGGAATTGATGATCAACGTAGTAAAGCATGCGAAAGCGACCGCGGCAGAGGTGAACCTAGTGATAAAAAATAGTGGTGTACGCATTCTTGTCAGCGATAACGGGAAGGGTATAACCGCGACCAACAACGACCAGCATGGCATTGGACTTTCTTCAATTCGCAATAAAGTCGATCTGTTAAAGGGTAGTATAAATATAGAATCCCCATACAAAAAAGGTACTAAGATTGAAGTGTGGCTACCATTGCAAACTAGCCAAGATTATAACCCGGAGTAGGTGCTTTTATATATAGTATACCTGAGTCATATGTAAATCCTAGCCAGAATATTCAGCCTCCCCAAATACTGCCAAAGTGAAGTATTACAGAGATATTTCAAAACAAAGCAACTCTAGCGCTCGCGCCAGAGTTGCCATAACGTTTCTTATCACTTACCAATTCCTTATTGCAGTCGTGGGATACGTTTACAAAAGATCATTTTGCAGTTCCCTTTGCCAATTCCTATGGAGAGCTACAAGTTGTATAAACATTTCGATATCGCTAGCTGTACGTATCTTGACAACGGCTTTATCAGATTCGACTAATCGCAGATCACTTGCTAGTACCATTACGTTACTGTTTCCTCCAATAGCGATCGCTTTATTATGTTTCAGCGCATCATCTACATAGCATACCGCCTTTTTTATAGTTGCCAGCTTTTCCTGACTTGCATCTCCCCCTACAACATACAACGCATCGTATAATACCGAATCCATTGTCACCAAAGTATAATCCACTTTTACAACTTCGCCCGTCGCGGATATAATTTCACCATATCTATCCGAAATAATATCGAGCACAGCCCCTTCCGCTTTAATACGGCTTTGCATCTGTTTGAGTTCTTGGATATCAAACCCTTCACTTAGAATGGCCGCTATCTTACGTGTTTTGATCGTATCAAAATCACAGTGGTATTCCATCGACAATGACGGATAGGTGAAGCCTAGTTTAATCTTGTCTAAAGCTGGATAGTTCTCAAAAATCTGTGATGCCGTCTGAACCGTTTCTTTGGACAACCCATCTGGAACAACTAGTCCTAGTCTATCAGCTACGATACGAGCCAAATCTTTATTTACAACCGAAAGAATCCCTAAATAGCGTGATCTAATCTCCTCCCGGGTAACCTTCCCAAGTTCAAAACTAAAGGCGTCTTGGATGTGCTTCTTCCCGATCTCGGTTTGACTGTTGTAAAACGTTGCTGTCTGGCTGAAATGATCTCCGAATGTTTCGCTGCGTTTACGAACTTTACGTCCTTCCATTTCTGCGGGAACACTATCGAAGCCCTTTCCCCCACTCATAAGGTTGGACAAGTATGGACACCCCCCAGGTGCAGAGTGCGGGTTATAATTCGCCGCTTCGGTAGGAATATCGTGACGCATCGCCCCATCTCTTCTAAAATTATGCGTAGGATTCTTGGGCTTATTAATTGGCAGTTCATGAAAATTTGATGAGCCAAGCCGACTTAATTGCGTATCCAGATACGAAAATAACCGCCCCTGCAATAAGGGATCGTCAGAAAAATCTATACCCGGCACGACGTGCCCTGGGTGGAATGCGACTTGTTCCGTCTCCGCAAAATAGTTATCCGGATTCCGGTTAAGTTGAAGTGTACCAATGTACTGTATAGGTATAAGCTCTTCGGGAATTACTTTAGTGGCATCGAGAATATCAAAATCCAACGCTTGTTCCTGTTCATCCGTAAGGATCTGTACACCAAGTTCCCATTCGGGAAAATCTCCGTTTTCGATAGCTTCCCATAAATCTTGGCGGTGAAAATCGGGATTTCGACCACTGATTTTTTGGGCTTCATCCCATACGACCGAATGCACGCCAAGCTTTGGCTTAAGGTGAAATTTAACAAAAAAAGATTCACCTTGGGCATTATATAGCTTATACGTATTTACACCAAACCCTTGCATCATACGATAACTTCTCGGAATTGCACGATCGGACATAAGCCACATTACCATATGTGCGGTCTCTGGCATAAGTGATGCAAAATCCCAGAAGGTATTGTGTGCAGAAGCGGCCTGTGGAATTTCATTGCGCTCCTCCGGTTTTACTGCGTGTACTAAATCCGGAAAATTTATCGCATCCTGGATAAAAAAAACTGGAATATTGTTTCCCACCAAGTCGAAAATACCTTCCGATGTATAAAACTTAATCGCAAAACCTCTAACATCTCTGGCTAGATCCGTAGAGCCACGGGATCCGACTACAGTAGAGAAGCGTACAAAAACGTCTGTTTCAGCTCCTGCTTGACTTAAAAAATCCGCTTTGGAAAATTGGGGAATAGGATCCGTAAGTCTAAATATACCGTGGGCACCCGCTCCTCTCGCATGCACAACACGTTCGGGTATTCGTTCGTGATCAAAATGAAAAATTTTCTCCCGAAAAAGAAAATCCTCCAAGAGACTCGGACCTCGTGTACCAGATTTTAACGTATTAAAGTCATCAGCAATTGTCGTTCCTTGATTAGACGTGAGAGGTTGAGTTGTGGGCAAGTCAACCGAGGATGGGTCATTTTTTTTAATATTATCCTTATTCATAGCTAGATTTTATTTTAAGAGCTCTCGAGCTCAATTTATTTTTAGTATATGTCAATGTCAGTATAGATATAGGCAATCAAGTTATATTTATCTTTTGTTTGTTAAATAGTCGCAATAACCCTGATTATCAAACAATTTACCCCATTAGCAAATCAGAAATTTAAAGCATATAACTTTACAAACAAGAAAGTTATACCTACAGTTTATCCAGTAAGATAGAACAGGTATTTACACCGAGAAGAATAATATAAATACGTTGAAATAGAACAAAAAACGCACGTCGCCAACATTTATTTCGCTTTGTTGTTAATATATGAGAAACAATTTTGAGGTCGATTCTGAATCAGATGGGACCGGCTTTACCAATCCTAATATCGCATTGGATGAAAACACGAAACGCGACACCGCTAAACGAGAAGTCTACCCTCTTGCTAATAACGATTAATATGGGTCGAAAAGGGCAGTATTTTAATCCGAAAGAGGATGAATCAGATGACAATGACCTCAAATCTTCAGACGATGGTCGAAATTCGGATCTTATCAGTCCAGAACTACAACAAGATGATATTGACCGTGTGGCAATTGTTAAGGAACAGATCCGTGAAGAACTAAAAGAAGAGAAAATAAATAAGCCAGATGATGTCGCTAATAGTGATAATTCGATCAGCAATACGAAACGAAATAACTAATGGAACAAACAAAAAAAACTGTTGATTTATCAAACAAGCTTATCGCTTTGAATAACGATAGAGCGGAATGGTATGCCCATGCAATAAAAAATATAACGGGTATCAGCAATATGGACATTAAATCTCTATTTGAAGAACTCATGGAACAAGCACAACAATTTGCAAAAGAACTCCATCCATTCGTTGTGGTTAACGGTAAGGAACCGACAACCGGAACTACTGCCGCAGGTATGTTTCAGCGTCTATGGCAGGATGTAAAATCGACGCTAGTTCCAATTGAACGCGAAGAATTGTTAGCTAAATGTGCCGGTGTAGAACTTAAAGCGCAAGAACTGTATAAGGGGGCAATTGACAGTGCCCCATCGCTCTCCGAAAAGCTATTGGAATACATCCAAATTCAAGCCGACACACAAAACAGATCCTATGAAAAAATACTTCATTTTCAAAAGAGGCAGAATGTCCCCTCTCCCTAATTCAATTTATCGAAGATAAGTTTCATTCCTTTTATAAAATAACACGTGGTTTAAACATATTCTTCCCCAATTGATATAATACGCCTTAAATCCGAAAAAGTGTGGTTTGGGGTATATACTATTTTACGTTTTAGTCAATTTATAGTTTATCCAATGCCGTTTGCCATTGTTTACGAATAGTGTGCATCGCTAAGGGTAGCTCTTTTTCTAAATCTACAAATCTGCATTCCAAGGCTATTTTCCCAGTATATCCAATTTGTTGAAAAGCTCTAAAAAACGGCGTAAAATCATCACCCATTATACCGGGAGCTGTACGGTTTTCCTTTTCGCCGATATCGCAATGATAAATATATTTTGCACCATCTAATATAATGGATGCTGGTTCATTTTCTCGCATCATATGATAAATATCAACAGTTATTTTAAAATTTGGATGATTTACAGCCTCCGCCACACCTATGCATTCTCTCAAGGTATTTAGGAAATTGCATTCAGTCTTATTTTGGCTTTCCAAAGCCAAAACAACATCATATTGTGCGGCTAGGGTGGACAGCATCTTACAAACTTTCACAAACTGTTTAAGTGCAACGTCTCTATCAAATCCGTCGGGGATATGGCGGGAAGCCCCACTGCCAAAAACAATAAGAGGAATATTTGAACGTTGCGCCCTTTTAAAAACTGTAGTAGCATAATTCATGATTAGTGCTTCGTCCACATCCGGTCCGGTAGTTTTTATTGTACCTGGGATAAAGACATTAACAACGGAAACGGCAACATCGGAATTATCAATTTTAACACTAGTAAAAGAAGAATCTGCTATCATGGGCTGAAGCACCTCCGCCACAGTAGGTTGAATAAAAGTATACCCTGATTTTTTCACAAGTGGACTTTGGTCTAGCCTTGCACACACTCCTAGCTCTGGAAAATTAGCAGACTGGGCATAGCTCACTTGTTGGAAAACACAGATGGATAGTAAAAGAAATAGTTTCAGTTTTTTCATAGATAGATGTTATGGATAGTTTCAATACAGTTCTTATTAAGAAATATAAATAAAATTTTTATTCTCAATAGTAGCCGCTTTAGTATATATTGGCAATGAAAATACGTAATTTAATAGACAATAGTTAAAAAAAAGTAAATCGATCTTATTTCTATAAATACTTTTTAATACTTTTAGAAACAGCGTCGTTACATATATAGACATGTGACGTACTATTATTAGAAAAACAATTTTAAATAAAAAACATCACTGGAAATGATAGTAATCAACAATTTTGAAGAGTATAAATCCTACGAAGGAAAACAATTAGGATTTTCAGATTGGCACAAAATAGATCAAGAGCAGATCAATCGCTTTGCAGAGGCGACGCTAGACCACCAGTGGATACATGTAGATCCAGAAAAAGCTGAGTCTTTAGGGCCGTTCAAATCAACTATTGCCCACGGTTATCTAACACTTTCTCTAATCCCCTACCTCTGGAAACAAATCGCGGACGTACGCAATGTGAAAATGGAAATCAACTACGGTATAGAAAATCTAAAATTTGGCCAACCTGTATTGGTAAATAGTGAAGTGCAATTGCATGCCAAAGTAAAATCAATTTTAAATCTGAGGGGTGTGGTAAAAGCTGTTATTGAGGCCACGTTAGTTATCAGAGATAACACCAAACCCGTATACGTTGGTGATGTTATTTTCCTTTATCATTTTAAGTAAAGAATCGTTAGGGGGGGGTACGCGGAATCAAAGTGACCGTGTTATTTTTACATATTGCTTAACAAAAAGATGAGAAAAGACCTAATAAACCAATGCGGGCAACTGTTAATTGAAAAACGTCTGACCATTGCCTTTGCGGAAAGCGCTACAGCGGGACGTCTTGCGTCAGAATTTTCCATGGTAACCGATGCTGGAAAATTCTTAATAGGAGGAGTCGTTTGTTATGACGCGCGACTTAAAGAGACCTTATTGGGTGTACCTGCACAAGAGATAAAACAATTTACACCAGAATCGCCAGAAGTAACGCGTTCGTTAACGTTGGGGCTTTCAAAACTAATTGATGCGGATATTTTCATTGGCGTTACAGGCTTGACCTGTCCGGGCGGAAGTGAAAACCCAGAGAAACCAGTAGGCACAATATTTATTCACGCGGTGAGAAACGACAAACAACTATTCGCATCAAGAGTGCTGTTTAGTGGATCTCAAGAAGCGATCGTAACAGCAACCGTAGATTATATTGCCCAAAAACTGATTAGCATATTGTAAGGAAAAATCGCGTATTTACAATAACTTAAAAGTTGTGCGATGGTCGACAACTAAGTTCTCGACCATCTGCTCAACGCTAGGTTACACGTTATTAAATCGAAACGATTTTCTTCAGCGTTTAAGCAGCATCTGCGCTACGACGTTTTCTAAATCGGAAAGATCAAAAGGTTTGGCTAGATAGGCATCTGCTCCCGCTGTTTCGGCAAGTAAATGAATATCGTTGTTCGCAGACACATAAATTACAGGAAGATGTCCGAAATCAGGGTGTTGCTTTAACAATTGTGTAGCCTTCACGCCTCCTATGTCAGGTATCCAGTTGTCCATTAAAATGACATCAGGCTTAATCTCTATTACCTTCTCAATAATATCATGAGACGTTTCGGAAACTGCTACATTATATCCGCATGCTTCCAAAACAATGGAACACACTTCTAAGATGTTAACGTCATCATCAAAAATTAATATTGTCTTATCATTCATAAACTGCTAATTTAGTTGGAATATCTTAATTACTAAAATTAATATAGTTAATATACTGGTTACAAATTATTTATAAATTCAGCCATTTGATCAGGTCTGAGTATACGATCTATGTCAACCTGCAGAATTGCCTGTCTGGGCATATAGTTGACTGCAGCAGTTTCCGGTTCTTGCGCAAGTGCTTTTCCATTGTTTCGTTTGATATGCTGCAATCCGTCTACCCCATCTGCATTTGCTCCAGACAATAATAAAGCTACAGCATTTTCTTTAAATACTTCTGCCGCTGATTGCAAAGTCACATCTATAGATGGCCTTGAATAATTTATTTTCTCTGACGAATCAAGTGATACCATCTGAGTATCTTCAAAAAGAAGATGATAGTCTGGAGGCACTAAATAAATACACTTGCTTTTTAACATCATTTTGTCTTCGGCCTCACAGACTTCCAAATTAGTATAGTTGGATAGCAGCATATTAAGAATGGAATCGGGGTGCGACTTACGGTGAAGGATAATAACAATGGGGAATAAGATGTCGTTACGTAGTTGTGGCAGCACTTCTAAAAGTACAGTTAAGCTTCCCGCCGAGCCCCCGATTAAAAATATCTTCGTGTCTTGTACCATACCGCTGATTCGTTCTTTATTTGATTTTCTTCCAAATTTTCTCCCCTTTTATCTGCTTGTAGCTTGTTTCTAAGTTGGAGAATCTTATCGTCTCTTTAGCTCCAAGAGCCAGGAAGCCTAAATTATCAAGACTGTCATCAAATAATCTAAATACTTTATTTTGCAATTCCTTTTCAAAATAAATTAACACATTTCTACATATTACTAATTGAAATTCATTAAAAGAACTATCTGAGACCAAATTGTGTGTAGAAAATATCATCTTTTCTTTGAGGTCAGCATGAAACTTCACCATATCATAGTTGGCCGTATAATATTGTGAAAAATCAGCTGTCCCCCCTGATAAAATATAATTTTCTGAGTATTGCTTCATCTGGCTAATAGAAAATATTCCCATTCTTGCTTTTTCTAATACACCAGGATTGATATCAGTGGCATATATCAATGATCTGTTGTATAGGTTAGCCTCTTTCAAAAGTATTGCTATGGAATAGGCTTCTTCTCCTGTGGCACATCCGGCAAGCCAAATTCTGATAAAGGGATAAGTTCCCAATTGCGGAAAAACTTTTTCACGTAAAGCTTTATAAAAATGAGGATCCCGAAACATCTCGGTAACATTCACCGTTATTTCTTCGATAAAACGTTGTAAATATTCTGGATGATGGATAAGATTGTATCTCAATTCCGCAAAACTTGTAAATTTATCAATTACGCAAATTCTATTCAATCTTCTTTTTAAGGATGCTCTACTGTACTGGGTAAAGTCGTAACCATATAAAGAAGAAACATCCGTTAAAAGGATTTCCAGTTCGTCATCTTTGATAATATTCGGATCCAACATCAACACACTTTTTCAATTACCGCAATCAATTTATCAATATCAATAGGCTTAGAGATATATTCCCACGCCCCTGCCTCAATACATTTTTCTCTATCTCCATGCATAGCCTGCGCCGTCACTGCAATTATTGGAGTTTTTTTTAATTCTTCTGACGCATTGATAATCTTTATTGCTTCATATCCGTCCATATCAGGCATCATCATATCCATAAGCACGACACGAATGTCTTTATTTTTCTGGAGTAACGCTATTCCCTCAGCAGCTCCAAAACAGGATATAGATTTATACCCTCTAGCTTTCAGCGCCAATCCCAATGCAAAAATATTTCTGCTATCGTCATCAATGATTAGTATCAACTTGTCTTTGTCCATAACCTTCATAGATGTATATTAACTCTCGTATAACCAAACTCTCAATAAAGAAAGTAATTGATCAGTATCTACTGGCTTAGAAATATAATCGGAAGCCCCTGCAGTAATACATTTTTCGCGATCGCCAGTCATTGCTTTAGCCGTAACCGCCATTATAGGCAATTTAGTATACTGCGGTATCTGTCTAATTAATTTGATGGTCTCATACCCGTCCATCTCTGGCATCATCATGTCCATAAGCACGATAGAAATATCAGGATTTTCCTGTAACTGTTGAAGTGCTTCTTTACCATCTATCGCCGTAACCACTTTCATTTGATATTTTTCCAATGCTTTGGTCAGTGAAAATATATTTCTGACATCGTCATCTGCTATTAACACTTTTCTACCATTTAAGACGTCATTTAAAGACCCTAAATTATTGAATCTTTTCCTTTGTGTTTGCGTATCCTTTTCTTCTACTAGATGTAAAAACAGGCCTACTTCATCTAAAATACGCTGATAGGAATGTGCTGTCTTTATAACAATCGAATCGGCATATTGCTTAATCTTCCGTTCCTCCGCCTGAGAGAGATTTTTCCCTGTAAAAATGATGATGGGTAAATTTTCCAGCCCTTCATTTGCCTTAATTGCTTCGAGGGTTTCATAACCTATTTTATCAGGCACGCCCATATCAAGTATAACGCAGTTAACCGCATCAGATGCTAATGCAATCACACTATCTTCTACATTACTTTTAATTTCTGACACAATATTAAAATTGCTGAGGAAATAAGAAAGCGCTGTGGCGTGTTTGGGATTTTCCTCAACGATAAGAACCTTCTTGGGATATCGGGTCAAAGCATCTTCGATCTTTTTGAACATATTGCCTATCTGTTCCAGCGCGACGGGTTTATTAATGAAATCTATTGCTCCCTTCAACAAGCTTTCTTTTTTTACCTTTAAAGATGACATAATATGTACCGGAATATGTCTGGTAGCCGTATTACTTTTTATTTCATCCATAACCTGCCAACCATCTTTGATCGGTAGCTGGATGTCTAATAAAATAGCTATGGGTTGATATTTTAAGGCAAATTCAGCCGCTATATCTCCCCTTACAATGACAATTCCTTTATAGTTCTGCTGCCTAGTAAATTTTAATAGTGCTTTTGCAAAATTGGTATCGTCTTCTACAATTAATATTACTTTATCACCTTTTTCAATGGCATGCCTATCATCCTCTATTTCTTCAGGAATAGTATGCAACGTATATGGGCTTGCCTGCTCCGCAACAATTGTATTAGTTTCTTCCACCTCAGAAGATATTTCTGCCACTAATTCCTCAGTTTGGGATTTTACAGCCGCTATGGTTTTTGTTTTGGGGATTATAAGACGGAATGTACTACCTTCATTTTCTTTACTTTGTAATTTTATTTCCCCTCCTAACAACCGAGCTATTTCCCGGCTTATAGACAACCCCAGTCCCGTGCCTCCGAACTTTCTCCTTGTCGATCCGTCTGCCTGCTGAAATGCTTCGAATACTATCTTTTGTTTTTCCTCGGCGATACCTATCCCGGTATCCGTAACCGCGAAAATGATATTATTCTTGTTTATATCGTCTTCAGATATCACCAACTTGATACTCCCTTTCGCAGTGAATTTTATAGCGTTGGACAGAAGATTTCGAAGAACTTGATCTAATCGCATTTTATCGGTTTCGATGGTATCGTGCAAACCAGGCTGAATAGCAATTTGCAGATCTAAATCCTTGTCTTTTACAATAGGAATAAATAAGTTATAAAGCTCTTCCTTAATTACAGGAAGGCTTACTTGCTGATAATCGAGTTCCATTTTTCCAGCCTCAATTTTGGAAAGATCCAAAATTTCATCGATGAGATTTAATAAACTTGTACCCGAACTTTGAATAACCTTAGCCGATTCTATTTGGTCATCGTTTAAGTTCTCGTCAGCATTTTCACTCATTAGTCTTGATAGCAACAAAATCGAGTTTAACGGCGTTCGTAATTCGTGAGACATATTTGCCAAAAATTCCGACTTGTATTTGGTACTTAATGCCAACTGCTCCGCTTTTTGTTGTATGTCTAAATTTCGTTCGGCAATAAGGTGGTTCTTTTCCTCCAATAATTTAGAACGTTCTTCTAATTCTTGATTAGATTGCAAAAGTTCCTCTTGTTGTACCCTCAATTCTTCTTCAGACGCTTGAAGTTTTTGGGTTTGCGCCTCGAGCTCGGTATTAAGGTTTTCAAGTTCACCGTGCTGTGTCTGTAGCTCCTCTGCCTGAGCCTGCGTTTCTTCAAGTAATGTTTGAACTTGTTTTCTACCTTTTGCAGCAGATATGGCAAGCGCAATATTCCGACACGCTTCCTTATAGAAATTTATTTCCCTGTCTCCAAAGTTAGTAGTAGATCCCAATTCTATAACGCCTATACAACGCTGGTGCAAAAGAACAGGCAATAACAAAATATGGTTTACTCTTAATTTTCCATTGGAAAAACTTAAGACATAATCTTTGTCATCTAAATTTTCGAATATTTTCTCTACTCCATCGTTAAAAACTTGCCCTACCATACCTTGCCCCGGAGCATAGGCAGGTGTCATTCGCTCTTCTAAACCATACGCGCTTTGCAAATTCAGGATCCCGTTATCAAAAAGATAAAATGCACCATTAACACACGAGCTATAATTGATCAAGTGATTAAGAGAATCGCTGGCCAACGTTTCCTCGCTTTTATTTCCAACTAGCGCTTCATTCAATCTAGCTAAACCTGTTTGTCGCCACTCATTACTATTTAGCTCGTCGAAGGAAGATCTCAATGCCTTCGTCATTTTATTAAGCGAACCTGCTAAACTTCCCAAATCATCTTCTTCAGCATCATCCACTCTAACCGTATAGTCCCCGCGGGCTATTTTATTAGCTATTGTTTGGATAATGTTTAATCGTCGACTTATTTCCTCGTCTTTTTTCTTCAAATAACGCTGTAATTCCTCTCTTTTATTGAAGTCTTTTCGAATGCGACTGTAAGCTATAAAAGTGATAATCAACGAAACCAGTGCGGCCAGAACAATGAAAATCGATGTATAACCTGACGACTTGTTGAGCGACGCTGATCTATTGCTTAAAAGTATCTCCTCTTCTTTGATAAAACTAGAAATAATATTGCGGCAACTATCCATATACAGCTTCCCTTCTTCCAACTGCGCTATGGTGACATCCTGTCCACTCCGTTTGAGATTAATTAGTTCTGTTAAGATATCAATTCTAGCTTTAACCAGCGAAGAAAGGCTATCCGCGCGAGAAGCTTGAAATGGATTATCCAACGTTAAATCTCGAACCACTTTTAATGAACCCGGCACAAATTTTAAGCTGTGTTGATACGGTTCTAAAAAGCTTTCCTTACCGGTAAGATGATACCCTCGTTGGCCGGTCTCTGCATTTTGTAAATCAATAAGCACATCATTAGCCGCTGCAATGACACGTCGCGTATGATCAACTTTTTTCCCATTATTGACCTGCTGTTTTATGCTAATATATGATGCGACAGAGCTCGCAAGGAGAATAATTAAAGAAATTCCAAATCCTATTTGCAGGTTTCGTAAAAATGGTTTAGGCATCATGTTTAGTTTAAAGGGATAGTAAAATAAAATGTCGATCCATGTCCTTGCTGACTTTTCACACCATACGTTCCATGGTGCTGCCTGATTATCTCAGCGCAAATATAAAGTCCTATTCCCAATCCTTGAAATCTGAGCGAAGATTCCTCGACACGATAAAATTTATCAAATATCCCCTTTTGCTTGTGCTCAGGAATACCGATACCAAAATCGAGTACGCTTACCCGCAAAAACGAATGTTCTCTTTCTGTTTTTAAAATTACCCGATTGGAATTTGGAGAATATTTTATGGCGTTTGTTAGATAATTTATAAGAACCTGCTCAATCCTTATTTCATCACCAATCATAAGCCGGTCTATTATATCACCCTCTCTTTCAATTTCGATATTATTTTTTTCATGTGTATGATAAATGGTATCAACCACATTGGCAAGAAGATGCTCGAAATCGAACGCCTTTTTGTTTATCTTCATCTTACCATTATCTATTTTGGAAATATCAAGTAAATCAGCTATAAAACTATTCAACTTAGACAATTGGGTTTGTACTCTACTGATATACATATTGGTTGCGCTGTCCTTCTCTATATCTATCGCCCTTTCTAGTAATTGTATGTAAGCTTTTATACTTGTGAGTGGGGTTTTTAATTCGTGGCTCGCTATACTCAGAAATTCATCTTTCTTTTTTTCCATCTGCTTTTGATCATCAATATCCGTAAACGTACCCACCCATTTTACAACTATATTTTGTTCTTTAATGGGGATTATACGTAGCAGATGAAACCTAAAAATATCGGAATCTATTTTTTTAAGCCTTATTTCGAGCTCAAGCGAACGGGCTGCGTTTATAGACGCCGTCCATTCATCCCATATATCCTTATCCTCCGGATGGGTATCTGGAAAAACATTCGGCCATAGAGAATATTTAAACCACTTTTTATTGACAAATTCAATTTGTCTTTCTGCATTTGCAGTAAAGGCTATCTGCGGAAGCGATTCTAACGTAGAATGTAAATGGTCTACCCTTTCTTTCAGTTCTGCCTGAGCTTTTTTTCGGGATTCTATTTCAGATCGCAGTGCCTGTTGCGTTTCGTTGAGTGCCAAAGTTTGTTCGTATAAGCGATAAAACGTCTTTACTTTTAACATCAAAATATCCGAATCTATAGGCTTGGTGACGTAGTCTATCCCGCCAGAAGCATATCCTTTAGTAATAAATTTCTTATCGGTATTCACTGCCGACAAAAAAATAATAGGTATATCCTTTGTTTTGTTGAAGCCCGCTAGGGTTTCTGCAACTTCAAAACCGTCTATTCCAGGCATCTGAACATCCAATATAATTAGGGCGTAACTATTTCTCAGCACCTTTTTCAAAGCCTCTTCGCCCGATAGCGCTGTATCTACCGAAAAATTCTTGGACTCTAATAATTTTTTTAAAGAATAGATATTTTCCTGTCTATCATCAACAATTAGAATCATGCCTGTTTTTCATCTATATAAATGTGCAATCGATCGTAATGAAGCTCTCCCTACTTTAATATTAAAATTATTTGTAATTCAGAGAATCATGACAATTTCATAGTTAAAATTACCAATTTTTATTGCAACAGTAATCTTGCATTTAAAGTTTTAAAATAACTACTTATTATTTGATAATACAAGTTACACCATCAAAAATCACTTCATTTTTACTTTAAGAATGCCATATTCAGAAAGAATCTTCATCAAAAGAATCCACGCATGTTCTCAATGACAATCAACTCTTAGTAAGATTTCACAAAACAATATCTGGATTTGCATTGTCATAGTAGAAAACGGAACATCGATTAAATTAAAACAGCATCAATCATGAAAAAGCAAACAGGCCGTAATAAGAATCAACAACAAAATCCGGAGGACAAATACCCTCAACCTCCATTTCCAAAGCAGAAGCAAGAGTTTCCAGGAACTGAATCCGCCATGCGTCCCCAAGCTGATCATGGGCAAAGTAGTTACAAAGGCTCGGGAAAACTAAAGGATAAAACCGCGATCATTACAGGTGGTGATTCTGGAATAGGGAAAGCTGTTGCTATTGCATTCGCCAGAGAAGGCGCCGACGTCGTCATCAGTTACCTAGATGATATGGAAGATGAGGATGCGCGCGATACCGCTCATTATGTGGAAGAAGCCGGACGAAGATGTGTACTAATTAAAGGCGATATCACGAGTGAAAAACAGTGCAAAAAAATCGTTTCTACCGCTGTAAAAGAGTTTGGAAAGATTGACATCCTGGTAAACAACGCCGCTTTCCAAATGGCGCGTAAGTCTTTAAAAGATATCCCTTCTAGCGAATGGGTACACACTTTTGCGGTCAATATTCACAGCATGTTTTATTTATGTAAGGCGGCCGAACCACATATGAAACCTGGTAGCTCCATTATTAATACCACTTCGGTGAACGCGTATCACCCGTCTGATGATTTATTACCCTATGCGGCTACGAAAGCGGCTATTCAAAGCTTCACGGCCAATCTCAGCCAGATCCTATTAAACGAAGGTAAAGGCATACGGGTAAATGCCGTCGCCCCAGGTCCAGTATGGACTCCGCTTATTCCTGCTACTAAATGGCAAGATATCGATATTTTTGGAGAAAATACACCCGTCGGCAGACCAGGACAACCCGCCGAAATAGCGCCTTCCTATGTTTTCCTTGCATCCGAAGAGAGCAGCTATATTTCGGGTGCGACCCTACCGGCAACAGGCGGACGTATAACAATTTAAGTTTTATCATAAACACTAAACGAATGATATCATGGCAAAATATTCAAAAAAAGCCGGCGAAAAGGTAGAGGAAGCGATGCACGAAATGAAAGAAGGAAAACTTAAAACAGGTACCGGAAAAAAAGTGACATCTAAAAAACAGGCCGTTGCTATTGGTCTTTCTCAGGCAAAGAAAGAAGGCGCAAAAGTCCCTAAGAAAAAGACCTGAGAAGGTCTTTGTTACATTACTTTAAAGCCAAACTCAACCCATAATGGCACTGATTTTATTGAAGGTCGAACAATTGTATTTCAAATCATGATCTCTAGGATCACGGGACATAGATGCTACTACTTGAAAATTTAACCTATTTTTTGTAGCTTTATTTCTAAATAATAAACCACTCAATTAAAAATTATGAATATGGTTAGGGATTTGTATAAATCGCCCCTAACCAAGCTACTTTAGAAAATTATGCTTTTAAACACCAGTCTACCCCTATTAGCCATCTCCAGTAAACCAAGTAATACATCTTTAGCTCCCAAGGGAAGGTATTTCAACTTTATGCCGGAACAAGATATGCTATTATGCCAGAAAGATTATTACATCGCTCAGCGAAAAATAGGCCAGCTCTCATTTATCGAAATAAAATGTAGCTGTGATACAGATTGGCATTTTACTGTAGCCAACGCCCACCAGACATTTTGGATGGTATTCCAGCTGCTCGGAAACTCTTTTATAGATGATGCGCAAAAACACAGCATCGAACAGCAACAATACCAAGGCTATTTCAACGAAGAAAATACGGTACGGCATCACCTCCGATCGGGAAAGATGTGGATGATCCTCATCGGATTGGAAATCAGCGACATCAAACTGCTCTCTACCGAATGGAGAATGTTGTCTGCAGAAAGCGGATCCCAGCTTAGTATACGGCCAGCGCAAAAAATAGCCTTTCGGATAAACAAGATCCTGCAGCAGATACAACACATCAAAGATAGCCCCTTTTCACTAAAGTATAAGCTACCGGCATTAATGGTTCAGCTCATGGACACCTACCACGCCGACATCCTCGAACATGCCCGATCCATGCGACAGGATGATATTCCGCTTCTGCACCAAGCTAAGGACTATATCATGAAGCATTATATGGATGAGGAAATAGATATTCAAGTAATAGCCGACAAGCTGTTGACCAGTGAACGCACGCTGTATCGCATCTTTAAAGAAAATGGACTGACAGTGAATTCGGCCATACGGACCATACGCATTTACAAAGGCAGGGAGATGCTCCGTAGAACCGACAAGTCTGTAGATATGATAGCCTTCTATCTGCAGTTCTCAACGGCCAGATATTTTATCAAACAATATGTCAACTACTTCGGACACACACCTGCAATGGAAAGAAAACTAAATCAACGTCCCTCCTTGCGGAAGACCAAATGAAGTGCAGATAACGGATACAAAGATTTATAGTATCCAACTTTTCCACCCGACAATGCAGTTTCGTCAACAAACTATTTAGCTTTTCCGACCGGCAATTTAACTTCTCCAGTTGGCCATTCAATTTCACCAATCGACTAACTAACTTGTCCTCCTGACAATGCAACTTTTCCAACCGACAATATAGTTTTGTCAACAGACTCTCCATGTTTTCCAGCCGGCTGCCCAACTTTTCTGATCAACTAACTAACTTGTCCACCCGACAAGGCATTTTTGTCAATTGACCCTCCGAGTTTTCCGACCGGAAATTTAACTTTTCCAGCTGGTCATTCAATTTCACCAATCGACTAACCAACTTTTCCAACCGACAAGTCGGTTTTATCAACAGACTCTCCAAGTTTTCCGACCAACATTCTAACTTTTCCAGCTGGTCATTCAACTTTTCCAATCGACAATGCAATTTTTCCGAGTGGTTTACTTCGGTGAAAATTTAGCGCTATGAAGTTCGAAAATCGGCCTAAATAGTGCATACACAAACTTTTTTAACCAAAACAACCGCTCCGACCCTCCAAAAAAGGGGTAAAATTCCGCCAAAAAGTTTTTCGGACTTTGCGAATTTTGGCGGGATTTTACCCCCTCCATGTCATAGCTCTTGTCGTATGTTTGTATCGTTGCTAGCACAAACAAAACGAGCGTGCCCACTTTCCGGACGGTAGGCGAGCTCACAGCGTGATTTATTAACATTTTTAAAAAAAAGACATGAGTAAATTAAAATTACCAGGAAAGAAACAGACCGATGTTCAATTGATGCAGACTGCAGAACAGATCTACTCCAAAATGACAGCAGAGTCGACACTGTTTGCAGCGCCAGTACCAGCGCTCACTATATTGGAAGCAGCATTGACCGCCTTCCGTAACTCCGCGACCGAAGCGGCTTACCGTGATACAAGGGCGATCATGATACGCAAGCAGAAACGTCAAGAACTGGACTATGTGCTTAAAGAACTGAGCAAGTACGTCGATACGGTGGCAAATGGCGACGGCACGGTAGTGCTGGCTGCCGGATTCAGCCTACAGAAATCAAATGAATCCTACAGTGGACTGGTCCCAAAAGCCCAGCGCCCTATAGCTGAACCCGGGCAGATCGGTAGCGGACGTGTACAGATCAAAACGACCTCGTGGACCGGGGCACGTATGTATGAGTTTCAATACCGCATCAAAGGAAGTACGGATGCGTGGACTTCGCAACTGAGTTCGAAAAGCAGCTGTTTACTCGAAGGGTTGGAAACGTTTAAGGAATATGAATTCCGTGTCACGTATATAGGGATTAATCCGACAGCAAACTACAGCGATAGCACAAGCAGCTACGTGCTTTAAAGAGATTGCTTGATACCCGCGGTAAGACATGCACACACCTGTCTTTCCCTGTGGTAAAAATTTTCTTGGACACAATAGAACTTCCCGTTCAGGGAGGTATTTAAACAAGCCTCAGCAAGGCCGCATAATATATGCAAAATGAATATACTTGAATATAACAGCGTCATTTCCTACCTTGACATGGAAAATAGGAAAGAAAAGGTCCATAACAAAACGGGAAATGACGTCTGTTCCTTTTCGCTATAAATAAAAACACTAAAATGAAAGAAATCGTCAAAGAACATCCGTTGAGACCCATCATATTACGTTTTGACCTGAAAAAGCCCCTATTAGATTTTGAGAAAAAAGGGCTTGAAGCACATTACCTGATGCACGACCTGACCTGGGAGATGCTGCAACAATTAAAAGCACATTATCAGGCGTTGGAACAATTAGACTTTGAAGTCGCTGAACTCGACTATCTCTTGTTGCCAATTGAACAAGATCTGGATATACTCGAAGTATTCCTCAAAATAAAGAATCCTTCGGTATTGCCGTTCGATGACAAAGATGATAATGCTGAAATAAACATCGACCTGGGGGAATTTTATAAAGGCGTCGCTTATCATAACCAGCGTCTGCAAGATATGCACGACGATCTCGAAAGCGAATATAACTGGTTTGCCAAACACTTCGATATGATCTATGAAAAAGAGAGCTGGATAGACGAGCAACTGTGGGACGACATCCATCAGGTATACCGAAATTACCTTGAAGCGCAGGTCGACATCGTTACATTAGACCGCGACCAGAACGAATTCAAGGGAACATTGTCGGAAGTTCATGATTACCAGGACATGTATAGGGAATACGGGGAAAACATATTTGCCGCATATAACGAACTGCACAAGCGATCTGAAGAAACCTACCGTCGCGCCGAAATCGTCAATCAAGGTTTGAATAATTTACCGCTGTAAACAATCATCTATCCGATCGTCTACCTGCACGCAATCTTATTTAGTGCGGATTATTAGTTTATAATGCATACCTTTGCGCGCATGAAAAAAATCGCAGACTACAGAAAACTTTTAAATGTAGACAAATCAGCAGATCTTCAAACCTTAAAATCGACGTACCGGACGATCATGAAAGAATGCCATCCGGATAAATTTGTAAATGATGAGGAAGGGAAGCAAAACGCGGAGATGAAGAGCAAAGAAATGATCGAAGCTTATCATTTTTTAGTAAGCATCTGCCCTGAAACCCGGGAACAACAATTACCTATTTATACGAATACCCTGGCGAATTCAAGTATTTATGATTTTGAATGGAAATCTCAGGTATTAGTGATTACCTTCCAAGATGGCAGTCAATACGAATATTTCGGTGTGTCAAAAAATGAATATATTAAATTTGTAAATGCGGATTCTCCTGGTCGCTTTGCCAGAAGACATATTTTCCATACCTATCCGTATAGAAATGTTTTAAAAACTACTGCCCCCATACAATAAATACCTCCTTGTGAATTCGCATTTTAATTGATATCTTTGATTGGCTTTAGGGGTATTCCGGAAGGAATTGAGATAGACCCTTTGAACCTGATTCGGTTAACACCGGCGTAGGAAAAAGCAACTTTTCAAAGACATCCTCCTCTTTAGCCATTAATTATTTACAAAAAGATGTAATTAATGGAAAATCAAATCATTAAACAGTTAAAGGAATTACGCGAAAAAACTCCTCTTGTCCACAACATAACCAATTTTGTGGTAATGAACAATACGGCAAATGCCCTGCTTGCCCTAGGAGCTTCTCCGGTAATGGTACACAGTGTGGGCGAAGTCCGGGATGTCGTGGCATTGAGCAATGCTCTTGTAATAAACATAGGAACGCTAGACCGCAAGTGGGCAAAAGCAATGATAAAAGCGGCAAAGAAGGCAAACAAGCTCAACCTTCCGTGGATTCTAGATCCGGTGGGAGCCGGTATTTCTCCCCTTCGCAATGAAATCCTTCGCGAATTGCTACTCCTGAAGCCTACCGTAATTCGAGGCAACGCATCTGAAATCATAGCATTACATAATAGTAATTTATCCACCAATAAAGGAGTAGATAGTACACAATCGAGTAACGACGCACTCGAAGCTGCAAAAGCACTGAACCAACAATATGGCTGCGTGGTCTGCATTTCAGGAAGCATTGATTATATCCTATCGGACACCAGAATAGCGGAGGTACACAACGGTGATCCGATGATGACTAAGGTAACTGGATTGGGCTGTACATCTACAGCCCTGATCGGCGCTTTTCTCGGACTTAATCGCAATCCTTTTGAAGAGGCCGTTGCCGGTGTCGCGATAATGAGCTTATCCGGTGAACTCGCAGCTCAGGGAGCCAATGGTCCTGGCTCACTGCAACTCGCCCTCTATGATACGCTCTACCAGTTATCGGATGAACAGATTTCAAAGCACGTGAAACTAAAATGCTATGCCAATACATGATGCTTTTCCTTATCCATTGTATCTGGTCATATCCGAAAGGGATTGTTCTAAAAAACATTGGCTCACCGTAGCTGAAGAAGCCATTTTAGGCGGCGTAGACATCATACAGTTGAGGGAAAAAGATTGCAGCAGGTACGAGTTTCTGCATAAAGCCAAGGAGCTCAAAAAACTAACCGATCACTATCAGATACCGTTGATCATCAACGACGCCGTAGATATCGCGGTTGAGATACAGGCATGGGGAGTACACGTTGGAAGAAGCGACACCCAGCCTTCAGAAATCATGAGCACCTACGGCTACCGCCTTTCAATAGGCTGGTCTATAGAACTTATGGCACAGATGATGAGTGAAGAGTTACAATATGTACAGCACCTCGGCATTAGCCCCATATTTAATACAGCTACCAAGAAAGACACGCTCTCAACATGGGGAATAACCGGTTTACGAGAATTACGGAATTTATCTCCTAAACCATTTATCGCAATTGGTGGAATGCATGTTGAAAATGCAAAAAAAGCTTTTGATGCAGGAGCAAATAGTATCGCTGTTGTGTCGGCAATTTGTGCCAGTAGCGATCCCAGAAAAGCCAGTCATGAACTTAAAGAATTATTGAAATGACACCAATGAAGAAACTAAAGACGATTAGTGTGCTCAGTATTGCCGGCTTTGACGGTAGCGGTGGAGCTGGGATACAAGCGGATACGAAAACCATTTCAGCATTAGGATGTTATGCTACCAACGTATTAACAGCCCTGCCGATACAAAATACGCAAGGCGTACGCAATATTTTCGAAATTAGCCCAAAAGCCATCGAAGAACAACTGCGTGCCATCTTTGACGACATCTATCCAGACGCGATCAAAATCGGAATGGTACACAACACAACACTAGTTAATATCATTGCAGACTTTCTAAAAGATTATACCGGAAAAATCGTGTTCGATCCTGTCATGGTTTCTACCAGTGGCCATCGATTGATTGATCAAGACACGATAACAGCATGTATCGAAAAACTATTCCCATTAGTGGATATTATTACCCCAAATCTTGATGAAGTAGCTGTATTGGTCGGCAATAAGATAGCAACCGTCGAGCAGATGGAAGCGGCAGGTAAATCCTTGTTAAATATGGGATGCCAATCGGTGTTGGTAAAAGGAGGCCATCTCGACAGCGACGTATTAACATCTCTTTTAGTGCTACAAAATGAGCCTATCCTTTCCTTCCATACGCCTAAAATCGCCACACCGAACACTCATGGTTCTGGATGCACGCTATCTTCTGCTATTGCAACTTTCCTAGCTCAGAAGTACACGTTGAAAGAGGCTGTAGGAAAGGCACTGGATTATGTGCATGAGGCTATTTTTCATAGCAAAGACCTGATTATAGGCCAAGGTAATGGCCCACTTAATCACCTTTATGCGCCACAAAAGCTTATTACGTATGAAATATCCACGGACACAAAGGCTGGCAACGGATAAAATACAGGGATATTCCTTATGACCTCTAAAAACATAATTAAATACATATGAAATGGACTAATCTCGCTTGGGATACAATCACACCACTATATCAGAATATTTTAGACATGTCCTTTATCCGCGAATTACAAGAAGGAACATTACCGCTAGATAAATTTCAATTTTACATGCTTCAAGATGCCAAATACCTCGAGCACTTTGGCCGCGTTTTAGCATTTCTGGGTTCCAAGTGCCAGGACAACGCACAAGCTTTAGATTTTTTCGACTTTGGAAAGGATGCATTGATCGTCGAAAAGGCATTACATGAATCGTATTTCCGAGATTTCGGTCTGACGGTGCAACAACATATCCCTATCGAACCGGTATGTCATCATTACATACATTTTCTCAAAAGTACGGCGGCATTCGACAGCTTAGAGGTTGCTATGGCTGCTGTTTTACCTTGCTTTTGGATATACAAAGAAGTGGGTGATCACATCTACAGCAAACAGACTGTCACCGGAAATCCGTACAAAAAATGGATCGATACGTACAGTGGGGATGAATTCGGAGAAAGTGTGCGGAAAGCGACCGACTATGTCGATTTAATGGCTGAACAGACTACAGCGAAAGTCCGGGAGCAAATGCTTGATGCATTTGTGACGGCCAGTCGTCTTGAGTTTCAGTTTTGGAATGCCGCATATGATGTAACAAAGTGGTGATCTCAACAGGCACAAGTCTAGCCGATCCTACACACTAAGACTTGCGTCAAGTAGGTACCGTCATCGCGAACCGGAGGAACGATGGTGCGGCGATCTATATTTAAAGACTGCCACGTCGTACCTCCTCGCAGTGACGTTCAGGCAGGAACTGGTATCATCACAATTAGCGCAAGTGTTAAGCGTAGCGTCACTTGTGCTTGATAATAACAAACTCAAGCTTAACCGATCTCTTGATAAGATATCTATTAATGTAAAAATATTGTATTTTTACCCCCATGAGTATACTGAATGACAAATTTAAAACGGCGTATGACACGGCACCGTTCTCCCAAATAGATACTAAAGATTACATTCCCGCTTTTGAAAAAGCCATACAAGAAACACGTGCAGAAATAAATGCCATAGTCGACAATCCTGATACCGCCACTTTCGAAAATACAATAGAAGCAATGGCCTATTCCGGAATCTCGCTCGATCGCATATCAAATATCTTTTTCAATCTGCATGCTGCTGAAACAAATGACGAAATGGATAAAATTGCGCAGGAGATCGCTCCCAAACTATCTGCGCTGGCGAATGACATCACATTAAATTTCGATCTATTCAGCCGCATCAGGGTAGTGTATGAAACCATAGATCGTATTCATCTAAATCATGAACAGCACACCCTATTGGAAAAATCATATCGGGATTTCGTGAGAAACGGCGCGTTGTTGGATGAGGAAAAAAAAGAGAAACTACGAAAGATAGATGCCGAGGTGTCTGTATTAAAATTGAAGTTTGGGGAAAATGTTTTGGCAGAGACCAACGCGTATCAACTGCACATTACAAAGGAAGCTGATCTATCTGGACTTCCTGAAGGAACTATTGAAGCGGCAAAAGGTCTCGCGGAATCACACAATAAAGAAGGTTGGATATTCACGTTAGATTACCCGAGTTACATTCCTTTTGTAACCTATGCCGACAGCCGTGAACTGCGTAAGGAAATCACCCTAGCTGCAGGTCGAAAGGCATTTCAGGATAACGAATACAATAATGAAGAGAACATATTAAAGATTGTTAACCTCCGCTTTCAACGCGCACAACTTCTAGGCTATCGCACACATGCAGATTTTGTGCTGGAAGAACGTATGGCACAACATCCGGAGAAAGTAAATGAATTCTTGTCCGACTTGCTTATAAAAGCAAAACCAGCTGCTGTAAAAGAATTTAACGAACTGGCTGATTTCGCAAAAAAAAGAGACGGACTGGATCAATTGGAAAAATGGGATTCTGCATACTATGCTGAAAAACTAAAGCAAGAGAAATTCAGCTTAGATGACGAAAAGTTGAAACCTTATTTTAAACTGGAAAATGTATTGAATGGTGCTTTTGAAGTGGCTAAAAAATTATTTGGCTTACGCTTTAAAGAGGTTGATACCATTGAAAAATACCATCCAGAGGTGCAAACATTTGAAGTGCTTAATGAAAACAACGAATTCGTAGCGGTATTTTACACAGATTTTTTTCCTAGAAAAGGAAAAAGGAATGGGGCGTGGATGACTTCTTTTAAGCCTCAATACCTGAGAAATAATCAACAAGAACGTCCGCACATTTCTATCGTCTGCAATTTCACCAAACCCACAGCAACCAAGCCGTCCTTATTAACATTTAATGAGGTTACTACCCTATTTCATGAATTTGGTCATGCGTTGCACGGTATGTTGGCCAACACCACCTATCCGACATTATCTGGCACTGCTGTGTACTGGGATTTTGTAGAATTACCTAGTCAAATTATGGAAAACTGGTGCTACGAAAAACAAGCGCTGGAATTGTTTGCCAAGCATTACGTAACCGGGGAATCCATTCCAATGGATCTGGTGGAAAAAATCAAGAAATCTGCTTCATTCTTAGAAGGTATGGCTACTTTACGTCAGTTGAGTTTCGGTTTGTTAGATATGGGATGGCACGGGCAAGATCCTTCCGAAATAAAGAGTGTAAAATCTTTCGAAAATGAAAAATTCAGTTCCACGCAGTTATTTCCGGACGTTAAAGAAAATGCGATGAGCCCTTCTTTCTCGCATATCTTTAATGGAGGGTACTCCTCGGGTTATTACAGCTACAAATGGGCGGAAGTATTGGATGCTGATGCTTTCGGCTATTTTAAACAGAATGGAATTTTCAACCGCGAAATTGCTGAGAAATTCAAGGACAATATATTATCACGTGGCGGTACGGAACACCCAATGATACTTTACAAACGCTTTCGAGGCCAAGAACCTCAAGTGGATGCTTTGTTAAAAAGGGCTGGATTAATAAAATAAAACGTTTAGATTTTGAGGGAGGTGTGAAGTTAAAGAAGGATTATTTTAATCAATTTTTATGCGCCTCTTTCGCCGGCGCGGGGCGACTTCTTTTCTCTCAAAAGAAGCAAAAGTCATCGCTGTACCCATTTGCCACGGCGGTTAGTGCCTCCTCCTGCTATTGGCAAATGGCTAAGGCGACATTTGTCGGTGACGAAAGGATACTGCATTGATTATATTGTACTTTTATGCTTCAGCTGAATCGAAAAGGACGACCTAGGTCGATGTAGCGTTAAGAAAGCTTTTGGATTTGCGTTAAGAACAGATCCCCCAAGTGAAACGACTTGGAGCTGTTTAGTAAATCCAAAAGCTTTTAGCGTAACATTGACCAAGTCTTGATCTTTTGGTCCATTTTCCATCAAGGGAAACCCTCGAAGAGGTCTCTTGAATTCCTTTAAAAAGCAAACAAAGGATGAAAAAAGGACTAGGCCGCCCGCCGATGAGGGCAAAAAAATAAAGGTCGCGGCAAGCGACAAAAGAAATTGATTAAATTATTGGTTCCTATTTAACACTCATTTCTAAACCTCAAAACATTATTAAAAACTACTACTGAAAAATTACTCCTTCCGCAATACTTCCAGTGGCGAACGATTCAAAATAGATAAGCTGTTCAGTGTACCAATTCCAACGGTAAGTGTCGAAACAAACAAAATTAATAATAGCATAAAACCCATGCTAGGGACAAAAGCACTTTGGAACACGAAGACCGCTAAGAGGTTACTGGCCAATAGCGCTACTAGAAGACCAGCAACTGAAGAGAATATACCCAAAAATAGATATTCGCATACCGTTATGATCACAATTTGTTTACGACTGGCTCCCAATGTACGCAGTAGCACATTTTCCCGAATACGCTGATACTTGCTTATCATTACGGCAGAAATCAATACGACGACTCCGGTTAAGATGCTAAAGGTTCCCATAAATTGAATAATAAAACCAATCTTCCCCAAAAGATCGTCTAAAATCTGTAAAACAGCATTCATATCAATCACAGAAACATTTGGAAATTGATTCACCACCAACTGCTGAAAAGCAGCGGATTCGCTTTCCCCTTCAACCCGTGTCATCAGCACATGAAACTGTGGCGCATCGTCTATACTTCCTTTTGCCAATACCATCCTGAAATTTGTCTGGAAACGATTCCAGTCTACTTCGCGCATACTGCTTACAATTGCCGGGATCATAACACCTTGTACATTCAACAGCAAACGATCTCCTATTTGTATACCGATTTGATCCGCGTAGCGCTTCTCCAACGAAACTTGTGCCGTGTCTCCCGTCTCTACCCTACCGCGCCAGGTACCGGAGGTAATTTGCTCCGCATCACTCAACGAATCACGATAGGTTGCACGAATCTCATTCCTAAATACCCGTGATGAGATACGAGAGGTGGAGTCCGAAGCGACATCCGCGAGGTTTTCACCATTTACAGCAGCAACTTGTAACGTTACGATAGGGACTTCTTCCAGGACAGGTAATCCTTCAGCTATTATCCGTTGTTTTACAGCATCCTTTTGAGCAGACTGTATATCGAAAAGAACCATGTTTGCCTGTTTCTCTGAGGAGGCCCTCTGGACACGCTGCAATAAGATATCCTGTACAAAAAATAAAGTAGCAATCAGTGCAGTACCTAATCCAATCGACACAATCAATACCACAGTTTGATTATGAGGTCTGTAGAGATTAGACAATCCCTGTCGCCAAAGATAAGGCCACCCGCTTGGAAAATAACGTCGCACAAGCATGATCAACCCTTGGGATACGGCATACAAAAAAATAAAAGTAAAACTTATCCCCAATGTGAAGAATAGGGTTTGCATCCAGTTATCCAACTGTAACCTAGCAAATAAAATAATGAACAAAAGAATCGCTCCATAGATCCACCACCTCAGCGAATCCTTTTTGACCGTGTCAGACTCGTTACCCACCCGCAGCGTATTTAACGGAGAAATATGGCGGATCGCCACGAGCGGTACCAAAGCAAATAAAACAGCAATAATTATCCCTAAGCTTATACCTTGAGCGATAGCATACCAGGATACATGAGTACTTAATTCTATCGGCAGAAATTCCTGCATAACCAATGGCAGGATATACTGTACCGACGTACCCAGGAACGCTCCCAAAATACCACCTATAAATCCCATGACCGCCAATTGAATCAGAAAGATAAAGAAAGCCTGCTTAGGCGTTGTGCCCAAACAGCGTAGTATCGCTACGGTGACCAATTTTTCGCGCACATAGATATGTACCGCACTCGAGATACCTATACATCCTAAAAGTAACGCGATAAAGCCTATCAGTTCCATAAATTGGGTCACATCCGCAAACGATCTACCTGTATCTTCCTTCGTAGAAGAAATAGTTGAATGCCGTAATTGCAATTCACTAAAACGGTCATCCATTTTTTTAACGAACTCATCGACATTAAAATCTGAGCTAAATTTAAAGTAATAATGATAGTCGATCCGACTCCCCATCTGTCGTAGACCGGAACCTTCTAAATACTTAAGCGGAACAAAAACGGTAGGTGCCATGGCACCTGAAATACTGGTTTGCCCGGGGGCTCCCATAAGTCTTCCTCCGATGACAAAACCATTCAACCCGAGCTGAATGGAATCCTTTACCTGAGCATCGAATTGAAGCATCAGTGCATGATCGATCAGTGCGGATTCGGCCTGCCCAAAATCTTCGGATCCCGAGCGGGGGTTAGTCTGTAATTGACCATAGAACGGAAAAGCACCAGACAATGACCTTACTTGAACCAAACGGGAACCTTCGACTTTAGGGAATCGAATCATGGACATAAAGCGTTCCTCCCGCGCATGGCCGTCACTTATCCGTTGAAGAGAATCGATGAATACCAACGCCTCTTTAGTGGGTTTTCGTCTGCTCTCCAATTCGAGGTCTGCTCCGATAAGTTGGGCAGCTTGATCGTCTATATTGCGGGATAAATTTTCATTAAAGGAGTTCATCGCAACTAATGCGGCAATTCCCAGTACAATTGATGAGACGAATAGAAAAAGCCTAGATCGGTTTTTTCGACTATCTCGCCATGCCATTAAAGCAATCCATCGCCAATTCATATAATTGCTCCCCCTCTGATCGGTATAATGCGTTGTGTTTTAGCCGCTAGTTCCATATCGTGTGTCACGATTACCAACGTTGTACCCAACTCTTCGTTAAGTTGAAAAAGCAAGTTCTCGACAAGCAACCCTGTTTCGGCATCGAGATTGCCCGTCGGTTCGTCTGCAAAAAGAATTTTTGGACTATTGGCAAAAGCCCTGGCAAGCGAAACGCGCTGTTGCTCTCCACCGGAAAGCTGTGAGGGATAGTGGTCCATTCGGGCAGAAAGTCCTACTTTATCCAAAAGATCCATTGCCTTCTTCTTCATATTCTTCATACCGCGTAGTTCCATAGGTACGAGGACGTTTTCTAGTGCTGTAAGTGTGGGCAACAGTTGAAAATTCTGAAACACAAATCCCACGTGCGCATTACGTACCTGTGCGAGTTGATCTTCGTTCAGTTCGTGTAGTGAGATACCGTTTAAGACGATAGTTCCTTCGCTGCAATGGTCTAAGCCTGCACAAAGGCCCAACAAGGTTGTTTTTCCACTACCGGAAGGTCCTACGATGGCAACTGTAGCGCCTTCTTCGATATCAAAACTAATATCACGCAATACAGAAAGATTGGCTGCGCCAATACGATAATTTTTGGAGACCTGATTTAATTGGAGAATATTTGACGACATGAATACGTAAAGTAAATGGTTTTGACTAATTTAGTCTTATGATATCGATTATTAGAACGTGTACATTTTTGTTTTTTATCACTTCGTTGTTCTCTTGTAATGGCACCGGAAATACCGAGGGTGGAGATCGCAACGATGAATTGAATAAAAATAGTGAAGAAATCGCTGAAAAAAGAATATCCCGAAAGCTTATTCTTTTTTTCGGAAATAGTCTGACGGCAGGATATGGCCTAGACGGCCAAGAAGACG
Organism: Sphingobacterium alkalisoli; assembly: GCF_005049105.1. Lineage (GTDB taxonomy): Bacteria > Bacteroidota > Bacteroidia > Sphingobacteriales > Sphingobacteriaceae > Sphingobacterium > Sphingobacterium alkalisoli. The sequence goes on along the minus strand of NZ_SUKA01000006.1, from coordinate 72,398 downwards.
CCTTTCCTGCTCTTATTCAGGCAAAAATAGATTCCCTAAAACTCCCTTATGACTGTATCAATGCCGGTCTCAGTGGCGAAACGAGTGCCGGCGGAAAAGAGCGTATTGACTGGCTTCTGAAACAGCCCATCGATATTTTCGTATTGGAACTCGGTGCAAATGACGGTCTGCGTGGGATCCCGAATAGTACGACCTATGAAAATCTAAGCAACATCATCGAAAAAGTAAAAAAAGCGAATCCCAAATGTAAACTAGTTCTTGCGGGTATGATGGTTCCTCCAAGCATGGGGAAAACCTATTTTGATAATTTCAAGGACATCTATCCAAGATTAGCTGATGAATATGACATGGCATTAGTTCCTTTTCTTTTGGATAAGGTCGCAGGAATAGAAAATCTGAATCAAACTGACGGCGTACATCCCACAGATGAAGGCCAAAAGATAGTCGCCGAAAATGTATGGCCGGTCTTAAAACCGTTATTGGATTAACATCGCACATTACCTAAATTACTTGCAGAAGCTATTACACGTCTACAGGTCTAATCCTTATAAAAAAGAAAGCACAGTTTTTATACTGTGCTTTCTTTTTTATTCACACGATTCATCTCATTAATCATGTCCATGTGTTTTTACAATTTTATTATAGATACCAAATAATAAAAATGGAGCGACCCATTGCACTATAAATCATTCAGCCAACTTTCGACTTCTTCTTTAGACTTACCTGTCTTGGTCTGAAGTCTGCCTAATAACTCATCTTCCTTACCCTCTACATATAACAGATCATCGTCTGTCATATCAGCGTAGGACTGTTTTACTTTTCCTTTTAGTTCGTTCCAACGACCTTTCCATGTTAATTCGCTCATAATAATACTCCTTTCTATTTAATGACAACTGTTTTATTAATTGTATTTACAACACGTCAATCCAGATGTAGTTGCGAAAAATCCGACAACAAGTAGAAATCGTATAGAGGTACGTATATATCAGGATAATTTAGTAAAAAGACTTGTATATTAATAAAAACGAGCAATGCATACTTAAGATCAACACGCTAACAAATGAAATAAGAAATAAAACACTTTCTATAAACATTTCGCTTCCTTCGATAGTTATTTAACCAACAAACATCTTTCTAGCTTGGATGTACATAAATTCATATGAACAAAAACAAGTATATGCGGAGTTCAATGGATGCAGAACTAAATAATATCTAAAAAATAAACAGATGAAAAATAACATATATACATCCCCACAAATCTTGCTTGTGCTAAACATAGCACAGCAAAGACAAACAGGACCTTCGGATCAGGAGATTAAAAACCCAAATGAAGGAGCGCCTCAGGAAACAAATCCCGAGGTACCCGATAAGTTGAAAAACATTGAAACAGGTGAAGGTACACCTCCTGATCTACCTGAAGAAGAAATAGAAGAACCTGACCCTGAAAGTCTGGAAATTGAAGAGCCCGTTAGAGAACAGGAAATTGAAGATCAGGAAGCGGACGATATCATCGAGTCGGATAGACCGGGCATACATCCTGATACCGATCCAGGGGGAAACAATGATGAAATTTTTTAAGATGTTCGATAAAATCATCTTCAAATAGCTAACATGCATTTACAACGAAAACAAGACTCAGCGCTCAAATATGTTAGCTCGGATGCGGAAGGCTACCGTCGGCTGAAAAACAAAAATGGATTTTTCTATGTAAATCCCAAAGGAAAAAAAATAAAGGATACCGCGATTTTGTCGTATATCGAAAAATTAGTACTTCCTCCCGCATGGGAAGACGTGTGGATAAGTATGGAACAAAATGGTCATCTATTAGCAACGGGTATTGATGCATTAGGTCGAAAACAATACCGTTATCACGCCAAGTGGATGCAAATAAGAAATCTCAAAAAGTTTGAAAAACTATATGATTTCGGATGTGCCTTACCTAAGCTAAAACAACAGTTGAAAAAGGATCTCAGGAAACGTACTTTTATTAAGGATAAAATCACAGCTGCGGCAATACTTGTCATGTCTGAAACTTATCTCCGAGCCGGAAATACACTCTATGAACAAAAATATGGATCTTATGGTCTGACAACATTAAAAAATAGGCATGTTAAGATCGTAGGTTCTAAGGCATTTTTTAAATTTACCGGAAAAAAAAGCGTAAAACAAAATATCATTCTAAGTAATTCAGGCCTTGTACGTATACTCAAGAAAATCAAAGAACTACCGGGACAAAAATTATTTCAGTATTACGATACGGAAGGTTGTATTCAACAACTTGATTCGGGTAACGTCAATCACTATATCCAGACCTACATGAACGGGGATTTCAGTTGTAAGGACTTTAGGACCTGGGCGGGTTGCTGTATGGCCTTACTATGTATGATTGATACAGAAACAGGAAAAATAAAAGATTCAACGCCCAAAAATCTAGTGGGTATAGTTGACCAAGTAGCGAATAAACTGGGTAACACACGTAATATTACACGCAACTATTACATCCACCCCAAGCTACAACAGGATTTTCTAGATAGTAAACTAGACAGATATATCAATAGATTGATCAATCACATAAAAAAAGGAAAACAACCAGTAGAAAGTGCTGAACGGATTTTCATGAGCTACCTAAAAGATATTGGTAATATGAAAACACCAAAAGAATAGCCTCGCGTAAAACTACGCAAGCAACAGCTTTAAATACTTGTTTTCAAAGGCCTAGAAACATAAAGAATCCCGAAATTGTCTTTATAATAAACATATATACTATGGAAAATAGGACTAAAAAAAATACAGAGATATTGAATGATTTAATTGAAATCAACAATGATCGAATTGAAGGTTATAGTAAAGCAATTGAGTTGTTAGATCCTGCAGCAGATATTGATCTGAATTCGCTGTTCGAGAAGTATATACAGCAATCCCAACAATTCAAATCTGAATTGACACCGCTGGTATTTAAAGAAGGTGAAAATCCCGAGGAAGGAACCCGCGTAACAGGAAAACTATTCAGGATGTGGATGGATCTAAAAAATACATTGGCTGGTCGCGATCGTAAAAGTATTCTGGAATCCTGTGAAAGAGGGGAAGATGCCTTTAAAAGAGTATACGAAAATGCTTGGACAGACGCAGAGGGTCTAGATGCAGACGTACTGTCTATGATCCAGAGCCAGGCAGAATTACAGCTTGCAGCCCACGATGAAGTAAAAGCGCTTCGAGATGAGGCCGAATAAAAGCAACCACAAAAATGTCTAGTTTTCTAGGCATTTTTTGTTACTATGCATGTAATACATTAAAGATACCAAATATGAATATGAAAAAGCCCAAGGATTCCCAGAAAAAAAGCAGCGAAGCCGCACAGAACAACGCAGATAAGAATACGAAAATAAAACATAATACCGGCGAAAGACCGGAAAAGGATACTAATCCTCTTCCACCCAACCCCAATAAAGTAGATAATCACAGCGATTAAAGAAATGGATATGGTAAAATCATTATCGTTTATCTAAAGAATCCTTCGCTAGTGAATCTTGTTTTAATGTATCTGTCGTCCCGTACAATTGAACGTCCGAGCTATTAAGATTGTATCGCGTTTTATCCATTTGCGTAACTGGGCCCGGATCCTTTGTCTCTTGCTCGCTTCCACATGACAGGGCACTTATTCCTAGAATAATTCCCCCTAAACTATATATTAAATTTTTGTTAGTCATAACGTTTTTATTTTGAAAACACTTTATACCTAAAAACTGTTATTAAAAAAATAATAACACGTATAAACCCTGATTATTAAGCAAGTGTTTATATCCTACTATTTTTAATACTTCTAAATATTCTATTATGCTAGCATAATAATAATTTGATTATCTATATTTGTATAGAACCTAAATAGTATAATTATGGTGAGTCAGCTATTATTTGCGATTATATTTATTGGAGCTATTGTATTTTTTTGCAAGAATGCGCGTAAGATTTACAGGAACATCCGATTGGGAAAATCCGTCAATCGGACAGATAGACCCTTTGAACGGTTAAAATTAATGTTTCTTGTCGCGTTTGGGCAAAAGAAAATGTTCAAAAGACCCCTCCCCGCTCTTCTTCATGTGTTTGTCTATATAGGCTTCTGCATCATCAATATCGAAATGCTGGAAATCATTATAGACGGTCTATTTGGTACGCATCGTGTATTTTCAGTTATGGGGGGGGGGTATAATTTCCTGATTTATAGTTTTGAGATTTTAGCATTTTTGGTCCTTGCTTCCTGTGTTATATTTTTAATACGCAGGAATGTGTTAAAAGTAAAAAGATTAAATCAATCGGAGCTCAAGAATTGGCCAAAGACAGATGCAGACTTAATATTAATTACGGAGATTGCACTTATGACCGCTTTTCTGTTGATGAATGCCGCAGATTTCAAATTACAGGCACTTCAAACAGCACACTATACAATCGCAGGCTCTTTTCCGATAAGTTCTTCGTTTGTTGGTTTGCTTCCCAACGATATGGATTCCTTGATTTTCATCGAACGTTTCAGTTGGTGGTTCCACATAATTGGTGTATTGGCATTTCTAAATTACCTTCCAATATCCAAACACTTACATATTATTCTTGCCTTTCCCAATACCTATTTTTCCAATTTAGCACCTAAAGGGAAATTTGAAAATATGTCATCCGTAACAGCAGAAGTCAAAGCAATGCTAGACCCCTCACTTCCTCCGCCCTCTGCAGAGGTTTCGCGATTCGGTGTGAAAGATGTTCAGGATTTGACTTGGAAAAATCTCTTGGATGCCTACACCTGTACCGAATGCGGCCGTTGTACGGCAGCCTGTCCTGCGAACATCACAGGAAAACTCTTGTCTCCTCGTAAAATCATGATGGATACGCGGGATCGAATAGAAGAGATAGGCAAAAATATAGATCGTAACAAATCATTTTTGGACGACGACAAAGCATTATTAGACAATTACATTAGCAGGGAAGAAATATGGGCTTGCACAAGTTGTAACGCATGTGTGGAGCAATGCCCTGTTAATATCGACCCCTTGCAGATCATTATGGGATTGCGTCAATATGTGGTGATGGAAGAGTCGAAAGCACCAACGAGCATTGGTGCCATGTTGAATAATATGGAGAATAATGGTGCCCCTTGGAAATATGCACAGGCAGATCGTGCCAATTGGACAAATCAGTAAACGAAAAGAGAACATGGAAAATCAATTTCATATACCTACAATGGCAGAACTATCGGCCGCGGGAGAAAGTCCAGATATATTATTTTGGGTAGGTTGTGCCGGATCTTTTGATGAAAGAGCCCAACGCATAACACGCGATATATGCAAAATACTACACCATGTAGGAATCAAATATGCGATATTGGGCACCGAAGAATCTTGTACGGGTGATCCTGCAAAACGTGCCGGTAATGAATTCTTGTTCCAAATGCAGGCCATGATGAATATCCAACTATTAGATGGATACGAAATCAAGAAAATCGTAACGGCGTGCCCGCATTGTTTTAATACCCTAAGAAATGAATACCCGAGCCTAGGGGGAAAATATGAAGTGATTCATCATACGGAGCTTATTCAGTCGTTAATTGATGGGGGGAAATTGAAACCTGCTGATGGCCATGAGTTTAAAGGCAAGCGTATTACCTATCATGACCCCTGCTACCTGGGACGAGGCAACGAAGTCTATGAAGCTCCCCGTAAGGCTTTGGAAATTCTAGATGCAGACTTAGTCGAATTGAAAAGATGTCGCAGTAACGGACTTTGTTGCGGAGCAGGTGGCGCACAAATGTTTAAAGAGCCCGAAAAAGGCGACAAAGACATTAACGTTGAACGCATCGAAGATGTAATTGAATCTGCCGCCACCGTGGTTGCAGCAGCCTGTCCATTCTGTATGACCATGCTGCGTGATGGCGTTAAAGGAAAAGAGAAGGAACAGGAAATCGAAGTTCTTGATATCGCGGAAATTACTGTACGAGCAAACAAGCTGTAATATATGACAGACTTCCACGATAAGGCAAACGGCAAGAACTCATCATAAAACTCTTCCTCTTGGCAACTATCGCTACATAACGTTCTTTTAGAGAAATAGAGGGTAAGCTTAAAGAAACTGAGCGCACTGCGAGCCTAAGGTATCCTTCAATAAAAAAAGCCCTCGCGTTCGCAAAGACTTTCTGTTGTGCCCAGGAGCAGATTCGAACTGCCACGCCCATTCAGGCGCCACCCCCTCAAGATGGTGCGTCTACCAATTTCGCCACCTGGGCTTACTTACGCAAAAATATACTTTTTTTGGAAACTTACAATCGTTTTTATACTATTTATTGCTGTTTTTATCAATCAGCGTCTGGATAATTCCGTCTGCCAATCCCACCCGCGGAGCAATAATGTTCTTCAAATGTCCGACCTTCATAACGGTTAAGAAAATCTCGGAAGCAGGGATAATTACATCGGCGCGGTCCGACTTTAAACCTAGTTCATGAATACGATCTTTCATAGAAAAGGAAATCAGATAATCAGACAGTGCCTTGAGCTTTGCATACGAAATGGGTTTGTCCGCATTTTCATTTGCCAATCGCGATAACTTATTAATATTACCTCCGGTACCTATTCCGTAGATATTTTTATAACCTTTCGTTATTTCCTTCACCCATCTACGCATTTCATCCCAAGTCTCTGGTTTGTCTTGATTGTCCAGAATACGAATGGTACCCAGATTAAATGAATAAGAATCTACCAGTTTAGCGTTAGCAAAAAGAGAAATTTCCGTACTACCTCCCCCCACATCAATATATAGATAGACCTTGTTTTTATCCATTTTATCACTTAGGTGTGAATTGTAGATAATCTGCGCCTCTACCCCCCCTTCTATAATCTGAATATCGACTCCTATCTCACGACAAGCTTTTACAACCTCTTGTCCATTATTCGCGTCCCGCATTGCCGAAGTAGCACAAGCCATATAGTCTGTGACTTTGTATACGTCCATTAATTGGCGAAATGCAGTCATCGTCTTCACCATATCCTGAAATTTTGCATCCGAGATATGTTTTTCTATAAATGCATCGTCGCCTAGGCGAAGAGGAACACGCAAAAGGGTATTTTTAGAATAGGTAATTTCGTTATTTTTTTCCAGAATATCTGCAATTAGTAACCTAACTGCATTTGAACCAATATCTATAGCTGCGTATCTCACAAAGAATATTTTATAATAAGTAATATATAACGAAATAAAGCTACTGATAATTCAAGTAACAAAAGTGCTTTATATATTAAAATAATATTAAGTTAAAGATAATTTAACTCTTTTGGGAAGGCGACAGAATTTCCAATTGCCAAAGGATCTGCTCAGATGAAACAAAATAAGGAACCCGCAAACGAATTGTTTGGTAAATCGCATCAAATAGTTCCATATAATTCCCTTTTTCCGAAGAAACGTCAATTTCCTCAGAAACATCGTTCAAAATAACGGTCAATACCCCCTCCTGACCTTCATGCTCCATACCATACGATGGATCTAACGGACTCATTCCAAACTGAAGCTGAGCCTCCTGCACATCCGTACGATCTTTAATGAACGTTCCATTTGCCCCATGTAAAACAAAACTTTTTTGCGGACTCGCTACTAATAGACTTGTTGTAATAAACACATTCAGACCATCTTGATAATTTAAAATTAATGAAGCATAGTCGTCTACTTTTGTGTTTGGCCTATTTTGGGACAGAATTTTGGTTGCGGATTTTGGTCTACCAAATAAAGATATAGCCTGATCCAGTAGATGAGAACCAAGATCATAAAGGACTCCGCTTGCGGGACGAGGAGTCTCTTTAAAAATTTTAGGACCAATTTCAGGCTTGAATCTGTCAAAACGCATATGCAGTTCAATAGGCTTACCTACTAAATTCCTATCCAAAATATATTTTAAAGATTTAAAATCAGAATCAAACCGTCTATTGTGAAATGGAAGTACGCAACGATCGGTTTGCTTGCCTATTTCAAAAAGCTCCTGCGCTTCCGCCACCGTGGGAGAAAACGGTTTTTCGATCAAAACATGCTTTCCCGAGAGAAGAGCCTTCTTCGCAAAGTCAAAATGAGTGTCATTTGGTGTGTTAACAATAACTAACTCAATTTCCTCATCATCCAGTAACTCGCTAATACTATCGTAACTGACTACCTGGGGGTAGTCAAACTGAGCCTTTTTTTTCGATCGTTCAACGATTGCTTTGAACACGAAAAAATTACTTGCTTCTATAAAAGGCGCATGGAATACCCTTCCGGACATTCCATACGACAAGATACCTGTTATGATTGGTTGTGCCACCATATCCTATTAGTTCTTAATGATGCGCATGGGCATCTTCTTTACCTCCGGCCTGCGTATATAAATCCGAAATAGCCGCTATATGTTTTTTTGCAAACTTTTGTAGCTCTTTATTCGTATTACGCGTTAATCGCTCAAATTGTGTCTTGAGCGTCGCCAATTCGTGTTGTGTATGTGTGATATACTCGCTAGCCGGTGCATGATGTTCATGTTGTGATTCCTGTTCAACAGTGACTGCAGCGGAATGAACCGTAGTATCTGATGTAGATTCAGCAGCTGCTGATGTATGAGTGGTTGCACCTTCATCCGTAGAATGGGTCGCCGCCACTCCCTTAATCGGGTAGTCGACATGCAAAGCAGTAGCAATACTATCCAATTCGGGATCTAATTGTGCATAGAAATCCTTTAGTTTGGTTCCTAGTTCTTTTGCTTTTGCATCTCCATCTTTCTGAATCTGATCTGCATGCACTAGTCCTGTCGCAACATGCTCACCTACAATTTGAAAAAACGCATAGGCATCACCATCAACCAATGAAGTGTGGGTGTATTTTAACTGTCTTTCCTCAGCGGTCTTTTGAGCACATGAATTTAACAGTGTACTAGCACAAACTGCAGCAACAAATAATGTATTGAATTTCATCTGTATAATTTTGTAAGTCCTTAGATATTCTATCTCTTTTGCAACAAAAATATAAAATATCTGATACAATTCTCGAATTAAATGATGTTAATATTATGCCAGATTTCGTCCTGCATTTACCACACCAAAAATTGTTCTTCCAATAAGTTTTTTATAAATATCCTGCTGCGCTACACTAATTTTCTTGTTTTTTTCCAGTGTGCGTATGGCATAGTGCTGGATAATTAACAATGGTAAAACAATTTTCTCTCTTTCTAAGATCGAAGCTCTTTCCACTGGATAATTTTGCATCAGAATTTCAGAATTGCTCAATTTCAGCAGATATTTCTTTGTCTTTTCATATTCATCATGAAGCAGGCTCCAAAACGCGCCAAATGTAGGATCATCCTTCATATACGAAGTAATATGAAAATTTGATTTCGTCATCGACATCATGCAATTGTCGATAAGTGTATTAAAGAAACCTGAACTTTCATAAAGGTTTTTAACATAGGACCAAAGGTTATTTTCTTCCGCCCATTGTAAAGACGTTCCGACACCGAAGAAGCCAGGAATATTTTGTTTAAGTTGACTCCATGAGGTGACGAACGAAATGGCACGTAAATCTTCTAAACGCAACTCTCTATCGGAGTTTCTCTTGACTGGCCTACTACTAATATTAATAGAAGCCAACGATTTTAACGGACTTAATGTTTCAAGGTAAGACAAAAATTGTGGATGATGCCGCAAGGCCAAGAACTTCTTATGGCTTTCTGCTGCCATACCATCAATAACTTCTTTTTGTTTCGAGGTCAATGTATCAGATACATTCTGTCTTAATTCGGACACTAAACCGGCATGCAGCAATTGCTCAATGTTGGACTGCGCTGTATCCAGCGAGCCATACTGACTGCTGATTGTCTGGCCCTGAATGGTTAATTGAATATGTTTATTTTCGATTTCTGATCCCATCGAGGCATAAAACCGTTGTGTTTTCCCACCTCCTCTTGCCGGTGGACCTCCTCGGCCATCAAAAAACACCAAGTCTACCTTGTACTCGCGGGCAATCGAGGTCAATTCTATTTTAGCCTTGTATATTGACCAATTTGCCATCAAATATCCACCATCTTTTGTACTATCGGAAAATCCCAGCATGATGGTCTGTTTATTTCCTCTCAATTTCAAATGTTTTGCATACTCTTTATTGGTGTACAAACGTTTCATTACATCTCCAGCACGCGAAAGATCATCCACAGTTTCAAATAATGGAACAAAATCAATGCAGAGCTCTTCCCTTTTCCATCCTTCCCATAAAAACAATTGCATTAAGCTCAATATATCAGATGCCTGCTGACAATTCGAAATAATAAAGCGCTGCGCAGCACGCTCGCTACCTGATTTTTGAATACTTTTTATTAAACGAATAACGTCAATTGTGTCCCGTATTAGTGGATCAGCATCTTCACTGCCATCCAATGTTAGCTCGTTAAATTGAAATGCTTTTTGTTTATCTTCTTCTGTACCTTCTAAGTCCGAAGTTTTCAATTTCGTATCTTCATATTTTTCGACCAAATAACGTGTTGTATTTCTTAAAATACTGCTATCCTGACGAATATCTAACGTTGTAAAATAGCACCCAAACGTATTAACTTTACGGATCAAATCTTCTACCAATTCGACAAACAATCCGTCGTGTCGTGCGTTCAAAACCTCTTTTATAGCATTTAGATTCTCTAAAATCTTTTCCGTATCATCTTCAGGGTTTTCTATCGGATTAAAACTATTTTCGTAGAATAGATGCTGAAGATTATCGAGATAACCCTCAATCCCTCGAAAAGTAATGCGTCGTTTAACTTGACGAAAATCGCGGTAATAACATCTAAAAAGTATAGTACGTAATAATGATGCGACTGTTTTTGTGCTTTCAGCAGTAACATTCGGGTTACCATCTCGGTCTCCACCGGGCCAAAACCCTAACTCGATCAATTGCTTGACTTCTTCCGCAGGTAATTCAAGTGCGTCGTCAATTTTCGCTTGTATACCTGAGGCTACTTTATAAAAAACATTTTCCAAATACCAGGCTAAACTAATGGCCTCATCTACAGGCGTCGGCTGCTGCTTATTTATAAAGGGAGTCTTCCCTAATTGCTGAAGCAATAAATGAATATTGGAAATATCATTTAACTTTATTGCTTCAATTAAATCGTTTATGATTCCCAGTACCGGACCTGGGTAAAACTGTGTAGGGTGAGCTGTAAGCACTAGGCGAACTGAAAAATCTTTCAGTTTCTCCACAATTTGCTTTCTCAATTTGTCGTCATCCCGGGTAAGCTTAAACAATGAATTCAAACTCCCCGTTTCATCTGCCTTACCGATTGCATGAAAAGCCGAATCTTCGACCGCATCAAAGAGTACAACTTGGCGTTCTACATATTGTACAATTCGAAAGAGCAGATCAAGGCGATCCTCTTCCTGGACATATTGTTCATATTGACCAAAGAAACTGTCTATAATATCTTCGGGCGGCAAATGCTCTTCGACCCCTTTTTCACAATGTGTGGTAAAAAATGGCAGAAGTGTTCCGGTATGTTTAACACGTTGAAAAGGAAGCGTCAAGAATAAACTCTTGAACAGATCAAATCGCGTTAACACTTCATTTTCGAAAGTCGCTTTTTTTTGATGTAATTTCATTACTTGCTTTGATTATAAATAACTATAAGGCTTGGGCATATCAAATCTGCCGTACAATGGCGAACGTTCAAATATATGTAATTTATATTAAAATCATTAATTTTTTACAAAAATTATAATTAAAATACGTCTTTTTTAAAAAAGAACAAAATAAACAAATCCCGTCTTTGATTGTTTAGTAAATATACACTTTACTAAAAACTAAATAAATAAAAATTATGAGTGAGAAACTATACACAGCAGAAGTAACCGCAATCGGCGGAAGAAACGGAGAAGTTAAATCGTCGGACGGCGTATTAAATCTACAAGTCAGAAAGCCAGTATCGATGGGCGGAAAAGGCGGAGCTACTAACCCAGAGCAATTATTTGCAGCAGCATGGTCGTCATGCTTTCTTGGAGCGATGGGGGCTGTTAGCGAAAAGGACAACATTGATTTGAAAGACACCCAAGTAACCGCGAGAACTTCTTTTAACACAGAAGGTAACAGCTCATTTCTTTCCGCAGAAATAGAAGTACATGTACCCTCGTTAACTAAAGAGCAAACACAAGCTTTAATTGAAAAGGCACATCGGGTATGCCCTTATTCAAAAGCCGTTCGAGGAAACATAGAGACCGTCTTAAAAGTAGTTTGATCGCGAGATATAGAACTGTAATATCCTTTTTCATATTTTGATTTTCGGACCCTCTTTTATACTATCTTTACATTACTAAATGATGTGAATCATTCGTGGTTAAACATATCAGTATCGCCACGTCAAGAGGTTTTAAAGCAGGAATGAAAAGGACAGAAGAATTTAGCAGCTTTTTTTATAGTCAATATTTCGCTGACGGTCTACGTATTACACTCGGAAGTATTGTCCCGATAATAGTTTGCGCCTTAGTTGGTGAATTTATTACAGGCACCCTGATCTCTCTAGGTGCTTTGATTGTAGGATTGTCCGATACTCCCGGAGCTCCTACACATCGTAGAATGGGGATGATTTATTGCACCATACTATGCATTCTTACCGTCATTGTTACCGCTTTTCTTAATAATTTCTTGATTGCAATGACACTTGCAATTGGTATATTATCTTTCATCTTTTCCATGTTTGCCGTTTTTAACGCAAGAGCGGCCACAGTCGGCACGATGTGTATACTGGTCATGCTTATTAATGTGGACGATGTATACACGTTCAACGAAGAGTTTACCTACCTTCTTTATTTTATAATTGGAGCTTCTTGGTATATGACCATTAGTATGTCACTCACACAAGCAAGACCCTACAGGCTAGCGCAGCAGGAGTTATCGGAAACAATTTTACACGTTGCAGATTACATTCGCCTCAAAGCCAATTTTTATGACATCAAGCAAAGCTTAGACAACAACTATCTCAAATTAATTGAAAAACAAGTCATTGTAAATATACATCAGGAAAATGTACGAGATATTTTGTTCCAAAGTAAAAGATCAATAAAAGACACGACTAAAGAAGGAAGGTATCTAACGCTAATCTTTACTGATATCGTGGACTTATTTGAACAAAGTATGACGACGCATTATGACTATGAAACCATTCGTAACAATTACGGAGAAACCGCAATATTAGAGCAGATTAAAAATTTACTATATAACGTAACGCACGAATTAGACAATTTAGCTTATAAAATTAACGCCAACAAAACTCCAAAATCTGTTTATGATTTTGATACGGAAATTGAGAAGATCAGGCAGGCTATCCAGAGAATCGATGAAAAGGAAAAGATTAATTCCATTCCACTAAAAAAAATACTAATCAATATACGTAAAATATCGCAGCAAGTACGTGACATCTACCACTATAGCCAATTCAAAGCAATTGAAGTCCAAGACGACGATACCATAGACACAAAAAAATTCATAAAGACAGATTTAATTAATTGGCAGAATTTCAAAGATAACATCAGTGTAGAATCGAGTTTTTTTAGACACGCTCTTCGTATGGGGATAGTACTGTCTTCAACCTATTTCATTTTAAATTTGTTTGAGTATTCAAATTTTGGGACATACTGGATCTTGTTGACCATTCTAGTGATACTCAAACCGGGTTTTGGCTTGACAAAAGAACGGAACCTTCAGCGATTGGGAGGCACTGTCATAGGAGGTGTCATCGGTGCACTCGTTTTAATTACAATAGAGGATACGTCCATTCGATTTATCCTGCTTGTCTTCTTCTTTCTCATAGCTTATAGCTTATTCCGAATAAACTATATTATGGCTGTAATTTTCATGACGCCTTATGTACTCATTATGTCGAGCTTTACAGGAATGAATACCTTTGAAATAGCGCAAGAGAGAATCTTAGACACATTTTTGGGCGGAACCATCGCTTTTTTATCCAGCTATATCATATTTCCAAACTGGGAAAGCTTTCAAATTAAATCAAATATGAAAAATTTGTTGGTTGCAAATTATCAGTATCTAGCCCAGGCCTTAAAATTGCTTTCAGGTAATCCGTTGCCGATAACAGATTACAAATTAGCCCGAAAAGAAGTTTATATATCCTCTGCAAACATGGGATCCACATTTCAACGTCTTTTAACAGAGCCAAAATGGAGACAACAAGTCACAAAAGAAGTCAACAGATTCGTAATTTTAAATCATATATTTTCTTCTTATTCAGCTACATTATTAACTCAACTCAAAGAATCCGAAAATATCAATTTCAATAACGAGCACCTAAAATCACTAATTAAAACCCTTCAAAATCTGGAAAAAACTATCCATTCTTTCGAGCCGGAAAATGCACAGGCAATCACGCCCTTCATCAAGATGGACATAATCCAGCACAGTTCTATTGATAGCGATGAAGCAAAATTAATTACAGATCAATTACAATTTTTGATAAAAATTTCAGCAGATTTACAAAAGATAACCACAGAAATTATCTCTAAAGATCTGCAAAAAATAGACGAAGCAAGTACGAATGGAAAAAAAATTTGATATCATTATCATTGGAGGAGGACCTATTGGATTAGCAAGCGCAATAGAAGCGAAAAAAGCAGGATTATCTTATATAATTTTAGAGAAGGGATGCCTAGTGAATTCGCTTTATAATTATCCTGTAAATATGACTTTCTTTTCCACATCGGAAAAACTGGAAATAGGCAATGTACCCTTTGTAACTACAAGTCCTAAACCGAAACGAGCGGAAGCGCTGGAATATTACCGGCGAATTCAAACCACGTTTGACCTAAAAATACACTTGTTTGAAGAAGTGCTATCTGTTGAAAAGGAAAATACGGAAGTTTTTAGTGTAATAACGACCAAATCATCGTATAAAACAACACATGTTATAGTCGCCACAGGATTTTACGACATTCCTATTTTACTCGATATTCCTGGGGAAAACCTTCCAAAAGTAAAACACTACTACAACGATCCACATTACTATTCTGGACAGCATGTTGTTGTAGTTGGCTCAAGCAACTCATCTATAGACGCGGCATTGGAGACTTATCGAAAAGGAGCACGTGTTACATTGGTGATTCGAGGCGCTGAAATAAGTCCTCGGGTCAAGTATTGGGTTCGACCAGATATCGAAAATCGAATAGCTAATGGAGAAATTAATGTTTTCTACAATAGTCAGTTGACACGCATATCTGAGGCTGACGTTGAGATCCAAACACCGACCAATAAGATACACCTAAAGAATGACTTTGTATTAGCATTGACCGGATACAGGCCTAATTTCACTTTCCTGAAAAAACTAGGCATTGCAATTTCCGAGGAGACTCCCTGCATTCCAAATCATGATCCCAACACAATGGAAACAAATATCAAAAACATGTATCTAGCTGGAGTTGTGTGCGGGGGATTAAATACACACCTGTGGTTTATCGAAAATTCAAGAGTTCATGCCAACATGATTATTGCCGATATAATAGAAAAATTAGGCGCTTAACCCTTTTATAAAAATTTGAGCCATCTTCTTTTGCATCTCTAGGATTGCATCAAACTCTTCTTTGGTTGGAAAAAAGGAATGCTTGAGATCTTTAATCACGATCAAACGCATTCCCATCAAGGAGAATAAAAGTAGGCGAGCCGTTTCTTCATAATTGTCTATGACTAGCGCCCCACTTTTAGCGCCATTTTTAAGAATTGATGTAATTTGCTCATGTTGTTTTTCAAAAGAGCATATTATTACCTTTCCAAGATCTTCGGGTACATCTTTACTCGTGTTAAATGTATATTCAAAAAGATTGTAATATCGCTTAATATACTCCATTCTTTTTTCTAATATAATCATTATCGCCTTCTCAGTATTATTTATGGGCTTTAATTTCTCCAAAATATCTTCCTCTTGTTCTGTAATCACATAATCCAGTACAGCACAATACAGACTATTTTTATCCGGAAAGTAATAATATAATAAGGCCTTTGAAAAAGAAAGGTCTTTTGCAATCTCCGCCATGGTCGTTTTCGACATCCCATAGTGGGCAAAACGCCTTTTTGCAGATTCTAATATTTTAATACGTTTCTCATCAGCACTTTTAGGCATAAACAGTAAAATAAGTTTGTTCAAAAATTGCTCTTTATCTTATCTTTACAAATAAATTAATTAAAGTTATCACTTTATCTTGAATATTTAAAAGAATTAGTCAAATAATACAAGCTGTGGATATAGAACATAACATTTCCTTGAAGCCATTTAATACGTTTGGAGTTGAGGCTCTAGCAAGAAAATTCGTTGATATAGCGGATGAGAAGGAACTTCACGCCTTGTATGAAAGGGGTGTTTTTGAAGAATTATTTTTTGTTTTAGGAGGAGGAAGTAATGTCTTATTCACACAAGATTATGACGGCACGATCGTAAAAATATCCAATAAAGGAATCCAGCATTCCATTGAAGGTAACGATATATATGTTACGGCAAATGCTGGAGAGATCTGGAATGATTTAGTATGGTACTGTATTTATCATGACTTTCCTGGTTTAGAAAACATGGCGCTTATTCCTGGTACAGTAGGCGCATCTCCCATTCAGAATATAGGCGCTTACGGTTCCGAACTCATGAATTTCTTCTTCTCTTGTAAAGCTTTTGACACTAAAACCGGAGCATTTACATCTTTTTTGAATGAGCAATGTCAATTTACATATAGAGATAGTATATTCAAAAGTAAATTCAAAGATCGGTTTATAATAACAAACGTAACGTATAAACTATCGTTACAGAGTAGACGCAATACGAGCTATGGCGCCATTGAGGAAGAATTGATAAAAAGAAATATTGTTGCACCTACCATTAAAGATATTGCAGAGGTTGTTTCGTATATTCGGGTAGAAAAATTACCCGACCCCAGTACAGTAGGCAATGCCGGGAGCTTTTTTAAAAACCCGATTATAACCCATGATAAATTAATCATTTTAAAAAACACTTTTCCTGAAGTTGTTTTTTATCCGATGGACAATGGTCAATTTAAAATTGCGGCAGGATGGCTAATTGAACAATGTGGATGGAAAGGAAAACAAGTTGGTAATGTTGCCGTTTGGAAGAACCAAGCTCTGGTATTAACCAATATTAAAGATGCCACTGGCGCAGAGATTTACGACGTTTCGACCAAAATCATAGACAATGTCCTAAAAAAATTTGGCATTAGACTAGAGAGAGAAGTAAACATTCTTTAAAAAGTTTTCCACATTTCTTGATAATTTAGACACTCTAAACATTTAAATCTATCTTAAACATAGATTAAGCGCTATTTTCAATTCCTCCTCTATCTATTAACAAAAAATTAATGCCAATTCTTTAGTAAATTATAATCTTTAGCATAGCTTTTGTAAATATTGATACTGAAACCGTAGTTATTTATAAATTGACGTCATCAGAAGTTCTTTATTGAACATTTATAAATATCGTGATCCTATTGTAAGTAACTACATATTGTTGAACGAAATAATCCAATCTAGTATGAACAGAGTAGAATTCAACAGCTTAGTAATCCAGCATTCAGATTCACTAAAATTGTATGCAAGAAACTTCACAAAAGACCATGACGATGCAAATGATCTGGTCCAAGACACCTTATTAAAAGCTGTAACGTATTTCAACAATTTCAGAGAGGGTACTAATCTCAAAGGATGGTTGTACACGATAATGAAGAATACGTTCATCAACAACTATCGCCGCCTCGTAAAAACAAATTCCTTTATTACAAAAGAAGAAGAAATATCACCAGCTAATCTAGTCGTATCAGCGACTAAAAATAAAGGCGAAGATAAATTTGTAATGGAAGATATAAATACTGCACTAACTAATCTTTCGGACGAATACTACATCCCATTCACAATGTACTTTGAAGGTTTTAAATACCATGAAATTTCCGAGCATCTAAACATTCCAATTGGCACCGTTAAAACGAGAATACATGTCGCGCGAAAAGCAATGAAAAAAACTCTCTCGGCTTATAAATACCACGCATAAGATTGTAATTTAGCGGAATGAAATCCGAAGAGCGAAATACAAACTTTACAAAATATACGCGGTCGCAGCTGGCACTTCGGAATGGCCAAGATAAGACATCGATTTGGATAGCTTATAAAGGATACATTTATGACGTAACAGAAAGCAGACTTTGGAAAAAGGGATTGCATTACGAACATTGGGCAGGTCAAGATCTTACCGAAGAATTAGCTGATGCGCCACATTCGGCCGAGGTCTTTAGAAAATTTTCAGTTATTGGAATCTTAATTTGAGATAGGCGATTTATTCGCTTATCTCAAATTTTGCAAGTGCTATAAACTGTTTTAGTCGCAAAGAAATATCTTCTTGCGTTAAATTTTGCAAACGTTTGGTACCAAATTCCTCTACGCAGAATGAAGCTAAGGCCGAACCATAGATCACTGCATTTTTCATATTATTGAAATTGACAGACTTCACTTTAGCAAGATAACCAATAAATCCTCCCGCAAATGCATCTCCTGCTCCTGTGGGATCAAACACATCGGCTAAAGGTAGTGCAGGTGCAGAAAAAACCTGCCCATCACCAAATAATAAAGCACCGTGTTCCCCCTTTTTTATGATCAAATACTTAGGCCCCATTTCTTGAATAATTTTGGCAGCCTTAACTAAAGAATACTCTTCGGCAAGCTGTCTTGCTTCGGCATCATTTATAGTAAGTACATCTACTTTTTTCAATACAGATTTCAAATCGTCCAGCGCTACATCCATCCAAAAATTCATTGTATCCAAAACAACCAACTTAGGAGTATTCTTCAAACGGTCCAACGTAGATTGTTGAACCTGTGGTGTAAGATTTCCCAACAACAAGAACTCACAATCTTGGTAAGAAGCCGGTACTTTAGGGTCAAAATCAGCCAGCACATTCAGTTCTGTAATTAAGGTATCCCTACTGTTCATATCATTATGATATTTACCTGACCAAAAGAAGGACTTCCCACCAGGTATCACCTCTACGCCTTCAACATCAATACCCCTATCAGTGAGGATCTCCATATTGTTACCAAAATCCTCCCCTATTACACTAACTAACTTGACCTTGTCATATAAATATGATGCCGATAAGCCAGCAAATGTAGCTGCACCACCTACAATTTTATCAGTTTTACCGAATGGGGTTTCTATAGCATCAAATGCCACTGTACCAACTATAACTAAACTCATGCGTAATAATTAATATATTGTCCATAAAAAAACCGGCCTGTAAGCCGGTTTTTATTTTCGCTCCTGAAGCTGGGCTCGAACCAGCGACCCTCTGATTAACAGTCAGATGCTCTAACCAGCTGAGCTATTCAGGATCATATTAGAAGTACTTCCTTCTAAAGTTTTACAAAGATAAAGCTTCGTGATTAAAATTCAAAGAAAAAAACATTTTAAGATTAAAAAAAGGACTCCGCATTTTTTTAATCTTAAAATGTTTCACTAGTTATTTACAATAGTCTCTTCGTGCTTCTTTCCATAGCTCTCATTGTGCACACTAGCGACCGCACGACCGGAGGGATCGTTAAGGTTTTGAAATGACGCATCCCACAACAGTGCTTCGGGTGTACTACATGCAACCGACTTAACAGAGGGTACTGTCAATGCAGCCGCTTCCGAAGGAAAATGAGACTCAAAAATTGATCTGTACAGATATTCCTCCTTATTTTTTGGCGGATTAATTGGAAATCTTTCTGCAGCGCTACTAAACTCGGCATCCGTAACTTTGTTTTCTGCTTGTTCTTTCAAGGTATCAATCCAACTGTACCCTACTCCATCCGAAAATTGCTCTTTTTGACGCCAAGCAATACTTTCTGGTAAATAATCTTCAAATGCTTTCCGAACAACCCATTTCTCCATTCTCTCCGCTGTTATCATTTTATCCGAAGGGTTGATTGTCATGGCTACATCCATAAACTCTTTATCCAAGAATGGCACACGGCCTTCTACACCCCATGCCGCCAAAGACTTGTTAGCTCGCAGACAATCGTACAAATATAACTTTTTAAGCTTCCGAACTGTTTCTTCATGAAATTCTTGTGCATTTGGCGCTTTATGAAAATACAGATATCCACCAAATAATTCATCGGATCCTTCTCCCGAAAGAACCATTTTAATACCCATAGATTTAATCACACGCGCCAATAAGTACATCGGTGTTGATGCCCGAATCGTCGTTACATCATAAGTTTCCAAATGATAGATAACATCACGTATCGCATCTAATCCCTCTTGGATGGTAAAATTAATTTCGTGGTGAATAGTACCGATGTGATCTGCTGCCTTTTGTGCCGCGATTAAGTCCGGAGCGCCTTTTAATCCAACCGCAAACGAGTGCAGCTGAGGATACCAAGCTTCCTCCGCATCACCAGATTCAACTCTCTTGGATGCAAACTTTTTAGTTATTGCTGCAATAACAGAAGAATCTAATCCCCCTGATAGAAGCACGCCATAAGGCACATCCGACATTAATTGACGATGCACCGCATCTTCCAAAGCCTTACGGAGCTTGTCAATATCCGTTTGATTATCTTTTACACTATCATATGATTCCCATTCTCTAGTATACCATCTTTGCGGCTGTGTATCTTCTAAACTATTTATATAATGTCCGGGGGGGAATTGTTCTATCCGAGAACAAAATCCTTCCAATGATTTCAACTCTGAAGCTACGAAAAACTGTCCTTTTTCATCATAGCCATAATAAAGTGGAATAATACCCATATGATCGCGAGCGACAAAATAGGAATCGTTACGTGAATCATATAAAGCAAAACCAAATATACCGTTCAAATCCTCCACAAATGAAGAGCCTTTTTCAAGATATAAGGCTAGTATTACTTCTGAATCTGATTGCGTCGCAAAATTATAATTAGGCAAGGAATTTCTTAGTTCTTGATGATTATAGATTTCTCCATTTACAGCTAACACTACTGTTCCATCAGGACTAAACAACGGTTGACTTCCAGATTTAGGATCTACAATAGCCAAACGCTCATGGGCTAAAATAGCTTTCTCTGAACTGAAAATACCAGACCAATCCGGCCCACGGTGTCTAATTCTTTTAGACATCTCTAAAGCTTGGGGTCTAATCTTTCCTTCTTCTTCTTTTAAATCGAATGCTCCTATAATTCCGCACATACATATATAACTTTATCGTTCATATTTTATAACACAAAGGAAACAATAAAAAAACGAAATTCATAACATTATTTATTTTCCCTTACTAATTTAATAAAAAAAAACACATTTTATTATAAATAAGATTGTTAAAATAACCAATTCGTATGAAAGGAAATTATGCATAAAGTGTACATCACACATTTACAGCAGCTACAATACGATGTAAAGAAACTGCATAAAAAATAAAAAAGAGTAACGAATCCGCTACTCTTTTTTTACCTTATATAAATTCTCTTTAGAAAAACATTAACTAAATTATTCTTTCTTACTACCAAATCCTAAAATAGCGAAAACAACTTTAAAAGCTAAAAACGACGCTAGCAAAACTGCGAGATTAGCGATCAAAGAAAAAATAAAAGTAGATTGACCTAGTGAAGGAATCACATCAGGAACAAACCTTACAAATACGCCAAATAAACCAATAATAATCGCAATGGTTAGGGATACGTAATAACCTGTTTGATTTGCATTATTATCCGTTTTTTTTGGTTGTCTCTCGATAGCTGTATTTTCCATATCAGTGCGTTGTCTTTATTAAATTGATACAAATGTACAAAGTAATCCATCAATAAAAAATATTTTCATCTGATTATTTTTTGTTTTTCATCTATAAGATGAAGCCTTTGACAATTAAAATGTCCATTAACCTTTATGATTATGTTGATCAGGTAAGTTCATTTGTTTTGTTTAAATATGTCAATGTAAAAATGCAGAAGTATTATCGATTTTATTTTGATTATTTTTGTAGTAAATCATTTTGAAATGAAGCACATTCTATATTTTGCAATTACAATTGTTCCTTTTCTTTCTGCAGCGCAAGAACAAAGGATAGACAATTTTATTGTGAAAGAAAATTTAACACAAAATGGAAAAATAGCTATTGTTGCCGTGGATTCCGCAGAGGTTGCAGATGAAAGCATCGACGGTACATTTCTGTTTTCTATGAATGGTTTACAACAAAGTTTACAATTCCATCAAGGTGTAGCAGTACCTTCTCAAAAAATAGATGGATCAATATTTGTTTTTTTAAAGCATAAAAATCAAGACAACTCCACAGGTCGACTTTATTTTATACATAAAAAAGATAACAGTTTGAATCCTTATAAAATTAACGGCTTATTATTACTGATTATCCCGGCATTAATGCTACTGATAGCATACGTATTCAAAAGAATGCTGCTGACCCTTATCATACTCGGCTTAATTTATGGATACTTCTCTTTCAGCAAAGGCTTAGCTTTTTCGCAGATACTCGAAAGTGCATTTCAGATTTTAAAAAATTTATTCTAAAAAGGTAAGCCAACTCCAAAATTATATTGAATGAAATTATAACGATCCGGACGATTAGAGTTATAATATTCCTGTTTGAAATCCTTAGCATCAAATATTTTCTGAATCACCCATTGATCAGTGCCTACAAACTGAGGATCCTTCACTTTTAATCCCGCATCAAGTCGCATAATAAAATAGTCCATATCAAAGCGTAGACCGAACCCGGTACCTATTGCGATCTGTGAAAAGAGCTTATTTATCTCAAATTGACCATTCGGATTAAAACGGTCTTCCCGAAGACGCCAAATATTCCCCATGTCTACAAATGTAGCACCATTCATCTTAGCGCCTAAAAAGTTATTCAATAATCGAAAACGGTATTCTAAATTTGTCTCTAGTTTCACCTCTCCCAATTGATCTAAGTTCCGAAGACTCAGCCGGAGGTTTTCATCCGTTATACCCGCTCTATTATAATTTCCAGGACCTAATGTCCGCGCCTGCCACGCCCGGATACCGTTCATACCTCCAGAAAAAAAACTTTTCTCAAAAATAAGCAATTCAGAATTATTTCCGTAAGGAAGGGCCAAACCACCGTTAAAACGGAAAACAACCTGTCGATTTCCCCCTAAATGTTTATACAACCGATAATCGACCTCTCCCTTTATATATTGCAGATAAGGCACATTAAAAAGCATACGTTGATTGTCTTCGTTTCGCTGAAAATCAAATGCGTTACTCACTGCCCCCAATATATTGCCACTCAAATCGAGCGATCCTCTGATAAACGAAAAATTTTCTAATTTAAGTAACTGAGGTGCGTTCCATGTAACCGCATATTGTGAACCTAAACCAAAATATTCTCGGTCATTTGATTCCACATATAGATTATAGCCTTCTTTAATTAAATTCTCCTTAAAATTATCGTTAAATTTCCCTACGCGATATTCCAATACGATTGGGGTATAGCTATGCTGTAAATTAGGAGACTGCCACCAAGAATAGTTCAACGTATTAATCAAATAGCGATTAGAATACGTATTATCTTGATCGAACAGCTGTAAGCTAGACGAAAAAGTGGTGCGAGGCAATCCGTATTTTCCAATCCCACTTATCTGGAATGGCAACAATAACCGAGGTACAACTAAATTGACACCTACTTGAAAATCATTGTTAAAAATCTTCTGCGAAAGATTCCCTTCCAAGCGAGGATCAAATAACACGCCATAGCGCAATTTTACCTCCAGTAATTCCGCACCTCCAAAAATATTCCGGTGAGAGAAAGTATTTCCGACATTAAAGCCGCTCATCCCGGAACTAAAGGTATATTCCCCCTCCACTTGGTTGGCCATCAGTGCGCGTGGTATCAATTCATATTTCACATCCAACAAACTACTATCTACCTTTTCGAAATTAATTTTTACGCTGCGAAAGCCATTCATTTCATACAAACGATCATACGACAAGTTCTCATTACTTAAGCTATAAGTTTGTCCTTTCCGCAAATACATATAACGGGAAATCGGGCGCAATCTGAAACGGCCTGTTTCGTCGATAAAATCCACATTAATACTACTATCGTGATATGCTTTTACCTCTCTTTTCATCTCGTCCGAAGTAGGTCGAATTACAAGTGATACATTATTAATTTTATAGGTACGGTGTCTATCATTTTCCGGGCTTAGTACCTGAACAGTGAGATCTACCTGATCTCCCATTCGATTAGTGTCTACACCCACACGCATATACTGCCTTACATAATCGTAATAACCTTTATTTTTTACGGCGATGTAAAGTCTTTCGCGTTCCTGAAGGAGCTTAGCAGCGTCATATTTTTCACCAATTTTAATTTGGGTCGATGGCAATACATCCATTTCATAAATTCGCTTTATTACGGTATCCTGAAATTCATAGTCTATTTTGGCCAAGAAATATGGATTTCCCAGATTTGCATTAAAATCGAGTTGTGCTTTTTTCCGGTTTATTCCTATTCGTGTATTAACCGAAGCATTGAAATATCCCTTCGTAGTGAGGAAACTTTGGATCTGGCTAGCAGATAGTTCTACTAAAGAGGAATCTAAAATATGAGGAGCCTCGCCAACCTGACGTATATTCTCCGTTTTATACTTTCCGTTTCGGGTATTAAAGATATTATACATTGTTAAATTCAACGCCGAATTGGGTCTAATTTCATTAGAAATATAGAGAGAAGATTGTTCTTTCAGCTCATTGGTAATACCAATTAAATCTATGTCGGTTACTAAAGCTTGATCAGCCTCCAAGTACTTTGCAGAACGACAGGATGTAAAAATTAACAGTAAAAGCGTTATACTTGTAAAAATTAAAAAGCTTCTATTTTTAGTCATTAAATATGTTGTCAAAAGCGCAGATCAGTTTTATAACTTCACTGCAACATAAAAAATTCCGAACACAATATAGTTTATTCGTGGTCGAAGGTATTAAATCTGTAGTAGAATTTGTGCACTCTTCTTACAATGTACAAAAAATATTTGCCACACAAGATACATGGGCAAAATTGGGTAAAATCTCTCAAAACATAAAATGTGAAGAAATAACGGAGGTGGAACTGTCGAAGATAAGCAATCTTAAAAATCCGCAAGGGGTATTGGCGCTAGTCGAAATTCCACAGGTTACGCAATTGAATGTGGACACCTTAAAAGATAAACACAGTATTATTTTGGATGACATCCAAGATCCAGGTAATTTAGGTACAATCATACGTACTGCTGAATGGTTTGGCATCACCACGATTTTGTGCTCGAAAGGTACTGTAGATACGTACAATCCAAAAGTCGTTCAAGCGACCATGGGCTCGCTTTCTAGGCTACATATCTATTATATAGACATAGAAGAATTCTTATCACAATGCACGTTACCCACATTTGGCGCCTTACTGGAAGGGCATAGTATCTACGAAACTAACTTCGGAAAGGAGGGATTAATTATTATGGGAAATGAAGGAAACGGGATTCGCAAAAGTGTGATTAAAAAAATACAACAGGCCGTAACTATTCCTAGAATCGGGCACGCTGAATCGTTAAATGTCGCGATAGCTACAACTATATTTTGCACCGAAGTAACGAGACAAAAGATGCTGTCCAAAAAATAATAAAATGTCGGAAAAGCCGAAATCGATATATACGCTGCAGTTTGGATTACTTTGTCTGAGTTCATTGTTATTCTCCGCAAGTTTCAACATGATCATTCCCGAACTTCCAAATTATCTCAGCTCTTTAGGAGCAGCCGAACACAAAGGATTGATCATCGCACTTTTCACACTTACGGCAGGTATATCGAGACCTTTTAGCGGTCGACTTACAGACAAATGGGGACGAGTTCCTGTGATGGCTATTGGATCGATTGTTTGTGTAATCTGTAGTTTACTCTATCCACTATTAAGTTCAGTCGCGGGCTTCTTTCTTCTGCGCTTAATTCACGGTTTTTCCACAGGTTTTAAACCTACCGCCACATCCGCGTATATCGCAGATATCATCCCTGCCAACCGATGGGGCGAGGCTTTGGGCATGCATGGGTTATGTTTTAGTCTAGGAGGAGCAATTGGACCAGCCGTAGGCAGCGCCGTGGCCCAATCATTTGATATACACACCATGTTTTACTGCTCATCTGGGTTTGCATTATTCTCTATTATGATCGTAATGAATATAAAGGAAACATTAATTCCAACACAAAAATTCTCACGAGACATGCTCCGAATTTCGCGATCTGATATAATTGAACGAAGGGCAATTCCCGCCGGCATTGTAACATTGCTATCCTACTCCGCCTACGGTGTAATCCTTACTTTAATTCCAGACTGGAGCGAACATTTGGGTATAAATAACAAAGGATTATTCTTTTCGGCTTATACCTTAACATCTATAGGTGTCCGGTTCGTCTCAGGAAAGGTTGCTGACCGCCATGGAAGAATCAATGTCATGCTAGTAGGCTTAATAATTATATCAATCGCTTTATTTTTACTTGGTTTTGGAAATACTATTAATGGTCTCCTACTAGGAGCTTGTCTATATGGAATTGGCACAGGCATACTGTCTCCTGCGCTAAATGCATGGACAATTGATCTCTCATTACCGCAGTATCGCGGAAAAGCAATGGCGACGATGTACATTGCCCTAGAGATCGGAATTGGTGGGGGAGCACTGTTTTCAGGTTATCTATATCACGACGATATTTCAAGAGTTCCTTATATTATGTATGGAAATGGAATAGTCATTTTATTTTCTGTAATTTATGTTTTATATTGGGATTGGATAAACAAAAAAGCATCTTAACTGTTGTTTGATAAACTAAATTTTATGGAAAATGATTCTTCAAAAAGATCGTATGCGCTTGACCTCGCGTCAAGTTTACTAGCGCTCGGACTTATCATCGCATTGATGTACGTAACTCAAAGTGTGCTGGTACCATTATTATTCGCTATTTTGATATCAATTACACTATTTCCACTAGCACGTTTTTTTGAAAGGCTGCGTTTGGGAAAAGCATTTTCCGCAATTTTATCTGTCATTGCTGCCATTGCAATTATTTCAACAATTGGTTGGTTTATTGTTCACCAAAGTATTATTATTGGTAAGGATGCTTCTGCAATTACCGAAAAAGTTTTGTCCGTCTTTGAAAGATTGCAAGTGTGGACTCAGGAGACTTTTGGTATAGAACGCAGTCAAATGATGGATAAACTTCAAGAACAAGGCAATAAAGCATTGGAAAACACTGGGAGTCTCCTATCGAGCACCTTTGGCTCTATAGGTAATACCTTAGCCGGAACAGTGTTAGTCCCTCTATTTAGTTTTTTCCTTCTATATTACCGTGATTTCTTTCGTGAATTTTTTTTCAAAACGTTCAAATCTACCCCGCAGCGAAAGGTGAATGAAGTATTGAATAAGATTTATGAAGTAGTACAGAGCTATTTGCTGGGTCTAGTGACAGTAATGGGAATTGTAGCCGTACTAAATACGGGTGGATTGATGTTAATGGGAATTGACTATGCATGGTTTTTTGGATCGTTGGCTTCCTTGCTAATGCTACTGCCATATATCGGTATTGCGATTGGCTCTATTCTTCCGGCATTATTTGCACTGGCCGTAAAAGACAGTGCCTGGTATGCATTAGGCGTCGTTATTTGGTTTCAGTTGGTTCAATTTTTAGAAGGTAACATCATTACTCCGAATATAGTAGGAAGTAAAGTGAGTATTAACCCCTTAATGGCAATTATTGGTATTTTACTAGGTGGTATGCTTTTTGGTCTATCTGGTTTAATATTAGCTTTACCTTTGATAGCTACTTTAAAAGTTATCTTCGACGCAGTCCCAAGTATGCAGGCCATTGGATTTTTAATCGGCGAGCCAGAAAAAGAACATTTAAAAACAAATTCCACACAAGAGCTATTAATGAAATGGGGAATAGTACGGAAACCGAGAAATAAAAAGAAAATCCAATTGGATGTGAATGTAGATGTTGAATCTACACCTGCAACAACTACGTTAAATTATAAAGAAATTCACGAATCGGAACAGAATCCATATAAAAACTTAAGCGAAGAGTCAGGCAACGAAAAGGGCACAGAAAAATAAAAGAGCGAGATGTTCGCTCCTTTATCATAGTTTTTTAAGTACGCTATTTTTTCTATTTCGCTCGGACTAGGGTAGTTTTTCAAAATCAATATTTGGAACAGTATTCTTATTATCAAATGAGAAGGTGCTACCAGGAGTTACGATTTCATTAAAGAATCCTCCATTTTTCAGAAAGTATCCATTTGGGGTTACTCCTCCTACGGCATCTATTCGCTGTTTCGCATGATAGGTATTGTCTACTGTAAATCGTGCTGACGTAATTTTATTCCACTCGCCATTGTACACCCATTGATTTTTGAACTCTACCTGACGTTCCAAATATCCTTGATTAGGACTAAAATTCTCCAAGAAGCTGTGAAAACTAGTCAAATAGGTATTCGTCTTCGGGCGCTTGAAGCTTGCGACGATTTGCCACTGCCGGGTATCGGGATTAAAAAACCATGCAGAATAATCGGTGTGGTCATTTCCGTCAGGAATTCCTTTTAGCAAAAATCGGTAGGTGATACCGGCTTTCCAATTATACCGCAAATAGCTTTGGCCTCCTGATCCTTCATTACCGAACTCTCCAGTATGAACCTCTACGCCTTTTCTATTCAGGATAATCTGCTGATCATCAGGAACTGTTCTTGGATCATCCGTCTGGAATGGACTCCATACGGAAAACAGTATTCTTCTTTCCCGTTCGGAATTTACTTGAATACCGAAATATCCCTGCCCGAAACCTATAGCCATAAAATATGAACCAATCTTATCTTCACCCTCTGGAATAGTAATTTCATTATAATAATAGGTAGCATTTGATATTCCGGAAACATCGTAATTCATATGGCATGAAGGCCCTCTTCTCGCCCAATAGTAATAATTTGGATCATCAGAATACAACACACCATCTGCTACGGCTTCACCTGAAATTAAGAGATGCGAAATCTCTCCATAGCTATTGCCGGAAGTATTGACACCTTGAACACTCACTTTCACGTAACCATCGCCCGCTACGCGAAACTCTCCAACATTAATCTCTCCAAAACTAGACGAAAACAGTTCGATTTCTTCATATCTTTCACCTACTGAAACCCGAACACGGGACTTTTGACCTTCAGATGCTTTGGCTCGAAGCTTTAAGGAAAAGGTCCCTCCTTTCGAGGCTCGAAAATAAACACTTGTAACAGTAGAAGATTCTGACCAGTTTGTCAAACCGGTATTAGAAATTATTTCTTTGGCATGAGAACCCTTATAGGTAAAGAAGGCATTTCCGGCCAACGGAATTTCATACGTTTTGTCCTCGAATTTAATAGCCGACAAAGAACGATCTGTCGTAACATTAGCTTTTAAATGGTTGTTGCTAATGAGGAATACTACACCTAACAGAATAACACTTTTTAAATATTGTCTTATCATAAATTTAGAATAAGCAATAAAAATACAACATGCATTCTGTTAATAATATACCCGTTGCATCATCAAACGTTTGCGCAAAATGCGTTTTAAAAAATAGGGCAACAAGAAAGCCAATTCCTGCAGGAATTGGCTTTCTTGTATAGACATTAATATTTTTCTTAAAATCCGATCGACTTCAGATTCAAGCCTGTACGCTCATCCAAACCAAACAACAGGTTCATATTCTGTACAGCCTGACCGGAAGCTCCTTTTAACAAGTTGTCGGTCGCATTCAATACCAATAGTTGATTACCGTGTTTTTCTAGATGAATAATGCTTTTATTTGTATTGACAACTTGTTTTAAATCAATATTTTCATTAGATATATGCGTAAAAGGATGTGAAGCGTAATACCTTTCGTACAATTCGTATGCTTCTCTTTCCGACAAATCCGATTCAAGATAGATCGTCGAAAAAATTCCCCGGGCAAAATCTCCACGCTGTGGCACAAAATTGATTTTCTCTGCGGCTCTATCTAATAAAGATTTATCTGATTGCGGTAAAAAACCATCTTGTAACTGATCTAAAGATTCTGATATCTCCTGTAAATGTTGATGTTCAAAAGATTTATAAGCGGAAAGATTGTTATTACGCCAGGAGAAATGAGTCGTCGGCCCTGGCTTTTGCCCTGCTCCTGTCGAACCTGTAGTCGCGTTAACATGTATTTGATGAGGTAATATTCCCTCACTAGCCAACGGTAACAAGGCCAACTGGATATTCGTGGCAAAACAACCTGGATTAGCAATATACTGTGCTAACTTTATAGCGTCTCGATTTAATTCGGGCAAGCCATAAATAAATCTTTTATCTTGATATGATGTATTCGCACGAAGACGATAATCTTGTGATAAATCAATGATTTTTACGGAAGCGTCAATGGAATGAGCATCTAAAAATCGTCGTGCGTCTCCATGACCTACACAAAGGAATAGAACATCAATATTCGAATGAAAATCAGAAGAAAATGTCAACTCTGTATCACCCAATAAGTCGTTATGTACCTTATACAACTTATTCCCAGCATTAGAAGCGCTATTTGCGAATACAATCTCTACATTGGGGTGGTAGATCAATATACGCAGTAATTCACCGCCAGTATACCCTGCAGAACCTACTATTCCTACTTTAATACTCTCCATTAGTCCGCCTTATTTACTTTGTGCCAAATCAGCGTCTGATTTCCAAATATCTTCGAAAACCCTTTCACATCGTCACCCGTATAGCCCTTGTTCATCTCTCCGTAGCTACCAAATTTATTAGACATTAAATCGTGATTCGACTCGATACCGATGATAACAAAACGGTATGGATGCAATTCGACAATAACGCGACCCGATACCGTCGATTGTGAACTCTGTAGAAACGCTTCAATATCGCGCATTACTGGATCGTGCATTTGACCTTCATGCATATAATTCCCATAAAATGCCGCAATCTGATCTTTCCAAGATAATTGCCATTTTGTTAACGTATGTTTTTCTAACGCATGATGCGCTTTAATCAAAATCAGGGGAGCAGCCGCTTCAAAACCAACGCGCCCCTTAATACCAATGATCGTATCACCTACGTGAATGTCGCGGCCAATACCGTAAGGCTGGGCAAGATCCTGTAGCTGTTGAATAACTTTTACAGCGTCCATTTTTTGTTCGTTCAAAGCAACAGGTTCGCCATATTCAAAATCAACCGTTATTTGACGGGCTTCTGTAGAAGTTACAGGTGTAGGCCACGCTGACTCTGGAAGATATTGATTCGATGTTAACGTCTCTGCACCTCCTACTGAAGTACCCCACAGTCCCTTATTAATCGAATACTTCGCTTTTTCGGCCGAATATTCTATGCCGTGACTATTTAAATAGTCAATTTCGGCTTCACGGCTTAATTTTAGATCACGAATTGGCGTAATGATTTCTATTCCCGGAATTAACGTTTCGAAGATCATATCAAAACGAACTTGATCGTTACCTGCTCCCGTAGAACCATGAGCCACGCATTCTGCTCCGATTGTTTTGGCATAATTTGCGATTGCCGTTGCCTGGCAGACACGTTCTGCAGATACGGATAAGGGATAAGTTGCATTTTTCAATACATTACCAAAAATCAGATATTTTATCGTTTCGCGGTAATAGTTTTCAGTTTCGTCGATCGTAGTATGCGATTTTACACCTAATTCATAAGCGCGCTTTTCAATATGTTGAATTTCTTCCTTCGAAAAACCACCCGTATTCACGACTACTGAATGAACTTCTAAACCTAGATCTCGAGTTAAATAAATACAACAAAACGAGGTATCTAAACCACCACTGAATGCTAAAACTACTTTTTTCATGCTCCTTTATAAAGAAATTTATACACGGCCTATAGAAAGCCGAACAAAGTTAACAAATTAATACCCTTTTATTGGTTTTGTACCCACTGGAATTACGGATGCGACAAATTTTTTCGTAGATTTCCATAATTTTGCTTCAATACGTTTTAAAAGCGATTGCTTCTTAGCTATCCGATCCAAACGTTCTTTTGCTTCAGCTTTACGCTGAATTTTTTCTTTAAGCTCCTTTTCCTTTTCTACAGGATCCCATAGCATCGCTGTACACATACAGTTCTTACGGTCTTTACTCATCAAGATATCGTAGTTAATACAGCTCTTACAGCCTTTCCAAAATTCTTCATCTTGTGTAAGTTCAGAATACGTTACGGGCTCGTAACCCAGGTCGGAGTTGATTTTCATCACCGCCAGTCCTGTAGTCAGTCCAAATATTTTGGAATTGGGAT
The DNA here is from genome assembly GCF_005049105.1 of Sphingobacterium alkalisoli. Taxonomy (GTDB): domain Bacteria; phylum Bacteroidota; class Bacteroidia; order Sphingobacteriales; family Sphingobacteriaceae; genus Sphingobacterium; species Sphingobacterium alkalisoli. The sequence goes on along the minus strand of NZ_SUKA01000006.1, from coordinate 40,043 downwards.
ATTTTTCCCGAGAAAGGTCGAACACGCGCTTTTTTATTGCTTTTGCTAATCCAACCTTTCGAAAAATCGGGTTAACAATTAACCCAGAATTAGCAACATAGTCGCCATGTCCCCATGTTTCAATATAACAAAATCCGGCCCAAGTACCGTCCTTGTGCAACGCAATCACGGCCTTTCCTTCGTCCATTTTCATGGCTACATATTCCGGTTTACGACGCGCAATACCTGTTCCACGAGCTTTTGCCGATTCAAACATCTCCTCACAGATTTGTTCAGCATAATGCAAATGAGCAGATGTAGCAGGAGTAATTAAAAAATCTGAAATTGTCATCTAAGATGTCGACCTAAAATTAATGCACATTCGTGCTTTGTGATATAAACTAAATTTGAAAAAAAATCACCGATCCGGGTGACCTTTAAACAGATGGAATTAGCCTGCCTCCGCATCAAGCCCGAGGCAGAATAGGTCGTCGAAATCGCAAAATTGGACAGTTTAACGTATAAATTTCGACCATATGAGAGCCAACAAGCTTTCTCGAAGTTTGTTTTAACCATTCCATATTAGCCTTAGTACAATACATTTAAATAATGTGTTCGCTCTTTAAATCGGACATGGCAAAAGTAAAAAATAATTTTTTTCTTTTATGCAATCTTTTTGTAGTTTTTTTGAATTTTAATCAATTATATAAAACATACTTCAACAAACTATCAATTGGACTTCGCTTCTGTTAAAACGTTTAAATCCTTGCCACTGTCAATTATTTGTTAATTCGACAATAAGATTTTTCAAATTGAACAATAAATAAGCTAATTTTGGTGATTAAATAACATTATAATGGTCGGACCAAGTATTATCTTCTATATCATCTTTGCAGTTCCTTATATCTTTGTTATGTACTGGCTTGTAAAGCAAGACAAAAAGAAATATGCATGGGGATTAGCAGTCGTAACTGTTATTGCTCTTTTAGCGATATATGTATCGCAAGTAGCAAGCAGAAATGCTATTGAAAATTACAAGCAGCATCAAATTGACTCCCGGAAAATTGAAAGGGAACAATCTCAAGAATCTACCGATTAAAAGAGACTCGTATATCGAGCCTCTTTATCCTAGTCTTGGCACACGCTAATCATCAATTCCCTCTAGCTTAAGAAAAAAAGCATATTCTAATGCTTGATCTTTGAGGTAATCAAAACGGCCGGAAGCACCTCCATGACCGAAATCCATGTCGGTTTTTAACAAGATCACCTGATCGCCAGTTTTAGTCGTTCGCAATTTAGCAACCCATTTGGCAGGTTCGAAATATTGCACTTGACTGTCGTGCAATCCAGTTGTAACGAGTAGGTTGGGATAGTCTTTAGCTTCTATATTCTCATAAGGAGAATAGGATTTCATATATTCGTATGCTTCTTTATTATTCGGATTTCCCCATTCATCGTATTCATTCGTAGTGAGTGGAATACTTTCGTCCAACATTGTATTTACCACATCTACGAAGGGCACCGCAGCAATTACACCGTTCCACAAATCAGGAGCCATATTAATCACTGCCCCCATAAGCAATCCTCCAGCACTTCCACCTTCAGCATACAAATGTCCTTTAGATGTATAATTTTGTGCAAGCAAGTATTCCGCACAATTAATAAAATCCGTAAACGTATTGATCTTTTTCATCATCTTGCCATCTTCGTACCACTGACGTCCCATCTCCTCTCCTCCGCGGATGTGGGCTATGGCGAAAATGAATCCACGGTCAAGCAATGACAGACGGCTGGTGCTAAAGGTTGCATCCATGGACGCCCCATACGATCCATACGCATATAAGTACAGAGGAGCAGAACCATCCTTCTTTATCCCCTTTTTGTAAACCAGAGAAATAGGCACTTTTGTCCCATCCTTTGCAGTAGCAAACAAACGCTCCGTAACATACTGTCCAGCATCGTATCCGCCCACCACTTCCTGCTGTTTAAGCAAAGTCTTTTCTTTGCGCTTCATATTATAATCGTAGGTTGAAGAAGGTGTAACCAATGAGGTATAGCCATAACGTACTAGATCAGACTCATATTCTTCATTCGTACTGGAAAACACTTTATAAGTCGGTTCTCCCATATCTAGATAGTGGGTTGAATGATCGCTCAAATTACGAATAGCTAAATTGGTCAATCCATTTTTGCGTTCCGAAATAACGAGATAATCCCTAAATTCATCAATCCCTTCAACCAGTACATCGGACCGATGGGGAATGAATTCAGACCAATTCTCTCTACCCGTTTTATCTAACGGACATTGCATTACTTTAAAGTTTTTAGCTTTATCATTAGTCAATACCAAGAAACGATCTGCCAAAGGAATTACCGAATACAGTACGTCTTTCAATCTGGGCTGAAAAACTTTAAATTTTCCACTTGGGTCATTAGCTTTTAAAAAAAGCACTTCCGAACTTAATGTAGCAGTCGAATAAATTAGAATATATTCACCATTTTTCGATTTTCCTACACCTATATAGTTGGTATTATCTTTTTCCTCATATACTGTTACATCCTGCTTACTATCTGTCCCCAAGGTATGTCTTTTTATTTTTTCAGAGAGAAGTGTAACTGAATTTTTAGAAGTATAGAACATTGTTTTATTATCCGCTGCCCACGTCGCACTTCCGGAAGTTCTATCAATTTTATCCGTATACACTTCTCCTGTTTCCAGATTTTTGATATACAGCGTATACTCTCTTCTTGAGATCGTATCTACTCCATAAGCCAGCAACTTGTTATCAGGACTTACAGACGAGCCACCAACAGCAAAATAAGGATATCCTTTAGCCATCTCGTCTACATCCAACAGCACTTCCTCTTTTGCATCTAAGCTCCCCTTTTTTCGGCATAGTTTATAATACTGTTTTCCTTCATCCGTACGTCGGTAATAGTAATACCCATTTTTAAGATAAGGAACGGATTCATCTTTTTCTTTGATGCGGGACTTCATTTCAGTAAATAACTTAGCTTGCAACCCCTCCGTACTCTTCATCATTTCCTGGGTGTACGCATTTTCCGCCTCTAAGTACTTTACTACGTTTGCAGATTCTGGACCTTTCTTGAAATAATCGTTCAACCAATAATAATTATCCGCCACCGTATCGCCATGTATAATCCGATTAAATGGTTTAATGCCAGCCACAGGAATTTTTACATCGGGCCAAATGACAGTGGATTGTCTGGTTTGTTGCGAACAAGAAGTTAAAATAGCACCAATTAGAATCATATAATTAATTTTTGTTATTTCCATCATGTTGTGAAGGGTTTATAAAAGAGTAAAGTTATGTAAAAAGTATATGACTTTTTGCCTTTTTTAACAAGCTGATGCAATTAATAGCACTATATTTGTTTAATAGAGAAAATAACAAAACTGCAAAATATGCTTAAAAACAAACATTTGGTTGCCTTATTGGGCATCAGTATATTGCCTTTCATGGGTTTTACCCAAGACAAAAAAGATACACCTCCCGCGAACTGGTTTAATTTGGATTACAAGGCGGATGGCATTATGGGTATTAGCACCGAAAAAGCCTATGAACTATTGAAAGGGAAAAAGCCTAGTCCAGTAGTTGTGGCAGTAATAGATGGTGGCGTAGATATTGAACACGAAGATCTGAAAGATGTTTTGTGGATTAATAACAAGGATTCAAATAATGATGGCAAAGATGATGATGGAAATGGGTATATAGATGACAAATATGGCTGGAATTTTATTGGAGGAGCTAATGGCGAAAATGTAAATCACGACAATCTCGAAGTGACCAGATTAATTGCAAAATATGAACCAAAATACATATCTGTCCTACCTTCCACCCCACTTTCTGAAGCCGAACGTAGAGAATTCGTAGCCTATCAAAAAATGATTGCGGATTACACCACAAAAATGGACGAAGCGCAATTCGGAGAAACAAACTATGGTCGGCTAAAACAAGAATTGGACAATATTATATCTGTTATTGGAAAAGATCCAAAAGATATTACCAAAGCCGATTTCGACGCATTTAATGCGGTATCTGACCGTCAGAAAATGGCCGTTCGCATTGCAAAAAAGGAATTGGAAAAAAATTCATTTGAAAAATTCTATACAGACATCAAAGATGCAGACACCTACTTCGGAGATCAAGTAAAATACCATTTAAACAAAGATTTTGATCCACGTCCGATCGTGGGGGACAATTACGAAAACGCAACAGAGCAGTTCTACGGCAACAATGATGTGAAAGGTCCTGATGCAGACCATGGCACACACGTTGCAGGCATTATTGGTGCAAAACGGGACAATGGAAAAGGAATAAATGGCGTTGCTGACCAAGTCAAAATAATGGCCATTCGTGTCGTTCCAAATGGAGATGAAAGAGACAAGGACGTAGCAAACGGGATCCGTTACGCGGTAGATAATGGTGCTAAAATTATTAACATGAGTTTTGGTAAAGGCTATACTTATAATAAGAAAGTAGTGGATGAGGCTATTAAATATGCTATCGAAAAAGACGTTTTACTTGTACATGCAGCTGGCAACGACGGAAAGAATATTGATATATCAAAAAATTATCCAACCAAATATTTCACAGACAGCCTTGGTGCTATAACAGGAGAAGCCACTTCATGGATCACGGTCGGAGCAACATCTTGGGAATTAGATGGAGACCTATTGGCAGAGTTTTCAAATTACGGATACAAAACAGTCGATGTCTTCGCGCCGGGGGTAGCCATCCATTCCACTATGCCAGATTCTAAATACAAAGATCAGCAAGGAACTAGTATGGCTGCTCCGGTTGTATCTGGATTAGCAGCTCTACTGAGAGCTTATTATCCACAACTGACGGCTCAGGAGACCAAAGATATAATCCTAAAATCAGTAACTAAAGTAGATCAAAAAGTAAAAATAAATCAAGACGGCTCGTCTAAGAAAGTTTTTTTGGACGAGATCAGCACGGGAGGGGGAATCGTAAACGCTTATAATGCCATCGTAGAGGCAAATAAATTTATCTCAAATAAAAAGTAAAAAAATGTTAAATTTTCTATAATATAAATTCTTAACTTACGTTATATAAGTGTATTGTAACTAATAAGATGCGTATGGTAGAAAATTTTACAAAAACTGAAAGTCTAACTTACGAGGGGATAGCGGGGGATAACAAAATTGAGACGGAAGAGCAATTTGAAGAAAAGCTAAAAGCAACTATCAAAAAATTTACTAAAGCTCCAAGTGATCAGATTATTGAAAAAATACTCAGTTACTCCAAGTCACTCAAGTAAGTAACAACAAAAGCTACTCTAATAATAGAGTAGCTTTTGTCATGTATGTACATTATTTATATATTGTACTTTCTCAAATTCCCTATCTTTGTAGCATGTTAAAGAAAGAACGGTATAAAGAATTTGTAAGCTATTTTTCCACCCATAATCCAGATGCACAGACAGAACTAAACTATAGTAATCCTTATGAGCTTCTTGTAGCGGTAATTCTTTCTGCACAATGCACAGACAAGCGCATCAACCAAGTAACACCAGCATTATTCAAACGATTTCCCGATGTTGTTTCTCTTGCCGCAAGCAGCCCAGAGGAAGTGTTCACTTATATCCGGTCGGTAAGCTACCCCAATAATAAAGCGAAGCATCTTGTCGGTATGGCTCAAAAACTGCACGCTGAATTTAGTGGCGAGGTTCCGGAAAGAATAGACGATTTGATAAAATTACCTGGCGTCGGACGCAAAACAGCAAACGTTATCTCCTCTGTGGTATTCCAACAACCTGCAATGGCAGTCGATACACATGTTTTTAGAGTGAGTAACCGGCTAGGTTTGACAAGTAACGCTACAACCCCACTAGCAGTAGAAAAACAACTCGTAAAATATTTACCAAAGGAAACGATTGCCATTGCGCATCACTGGCTGATTCTTCACGGTCGATATATTTGTCTGGCACGTAGGCCTAAATGTGAAGAATGCCCTATTACATATATGTGTAGGTATTTTGAAAAAACACATAAGGTTATTTCAGCAACCACCTCTCCTGATAAAAATACTTAACCATTCCAACTGCTTACAGTTGAAGAGGATATTGGTACAATAAGAGCGTCGAAAATCAAAATCTTTCAAGAAATTGATTAAGTTCGTAGAAAAAGTAAATAAACTTTTCAACAAATTGGTCAACTATCTGAATTAGACCCTATCTTTATTACAAAAAATAATAGACTAATTTTTTTAGCATATTATTTTGTTATATCATTTTAATATCTTACTTTTGATTTATAAATACTAATAATATGAGCAAAGAAGACAAGTTAAAAGCACTGCAACTTACATTAGATAAACTGGACAAAACATACGGTAAGGGTGCCATAATGAAATTAGGGGATTCTGCTGTAGAACCCATTGAATCCATTTCTACCGGTTCATTGGGCTTAGACATCGCTTTAGGAATTGGCGGTGTTCCGAAAGGACGAGTGATCGAAATATACGGTCCTGAATCTTCTGGTAAAACTACCTTAGCGACCCATATCGTTGCTGAAGCACAAAAAAAAGGTGGTATAGCAGCAATCATAGATGCGGAGCATGCTTTTGACAAGTACTATGCTCAAAAATTAGGCGTAGATATTGAAAATCTTTTGATCTCTCAACCCGATAACGGTGAGCAAGGGCTGGAAATTGCAGATAACCTTATTCGATCAGGCGCAATTGACGTTATCGTAATAGATTCTGTCGCCGCTTTAGTTCCGAAAGGTGAGATTGAAGGTGAAATGGGCGATTCCAAAATGGGCCTTCAAGCACGTTTAATGTCACAGGCGTTACGTAAATTAACCGGTACAATATCCAAAACAAACTGCTGCTGTATCTTTATTAACCAATTACGTGAAAAGATCGGCGTGATGTTTGGCAATCCAGAAACTACGACCGGTGGTAACGCTTTAAAATTCTATGCATCCGTACGCTTGGATATTCGTCGTACCTCACAAATCAAAGATGCGGACGAGGTGTCGGGTAATCGTGTAAAAGTAAAAATTGTAAAAAACAAGGTAGCACCACCTTTTCGTATAGCTGAATTTGATATCATGTTTGGAGAAGGGATTTCAAAAGTTGGCGAAATAATCGATTTAGGGGTAGAATATGGCATTGTTAAAAAATCAGGCTCCTGGTTTAGTTACGGAGACACCAAGCTAGGTCAGGGACGTGATGCAGTGAAATCTTTATTATCGGACAACCCAGATCTTAGCGACGAGATAGAAGCTAAGATTAGAGCGGAAGTGAGTGGAGTCAATCTAGATCAGTCAGTTTTAAGTAAGGAATAAACTTTATTCATATATACTGTAAAGAAAGAGCAACCGAAAATTGGTTGCTCTTTCTTTTTCACTTACATTTTTTCAAGGCAATTTACGCACAGAGAGGTATGAGAAAATATATAAGACAGGAATCCATTAATTGAACTTCTGTCTTTATACTCTTATACTTTGTCTTTAATCTTCAGAGCTCAAAAATGGATACCTGTAATCTGTATCCGCAGCAAATGTTTCTTTTATTGTGCGGGGAGACACCCATCGTAATAAGTTGATCATCGATCCAGCTTTATCATTTGTGCCCGAGCCGCGTGCCCCACCAAAAGGTTGTTGCCCTACTACGGCACCAGTACATTTATCATTAATATAGAAGTTACCTGCTGCATTGCGTAATATATGAGTAGCTTCTTGTATAGCATAGCGATCCTGAGAAATAATAGCGCCGGTCAATGCATAAATCGATGTACTATCGACCAATTCCAACGTTTCACTCCAATTTCTGTCTTCATAAACATAAACAGTTAACACAGGACCAAATAATTCTTCAGACAAAGTTTCATAGTCTGCCTTTTTAGCTAGAATAACAGTTGGTTCAATAAAATAGCCCTTAGATTTATCGTAACCTCCGCCGATAACTACCTCTGCATCGACGGATTGTTTTGCATTATCAATATATTTTGTAATCTTATCAAATGCTTTTTCGTCAATTACAGCATTGATGAAGTTACCAAAATCTTCCGTTCCACCCATTTTGAAAGATTTAATATCTTTTTCCATAGATTGTTGTAAATTCGACCACAATGATTGTGGGATATATGCACGTGATGCCGCAGAACATTTTTGTCCCTGATACTCGAATGCCCCACGTACTAAGGCTGTATTCAATACGGCTAAATCTGCAGAAGGATGAGCCAATATAAAATCCTTACCACCCGTCTCTCCAACTATACGAGGATATGTTTTATATAAATGGATGTTTTGACCAATTGTCTTCCAAACATCTTGGAAGACACCTGTAGAGCCTGTAAAGTGAATACCTGCAAAATCTGGATGTTTAAAGATAACATCTCCCGCATCCGGGCCAGAGACATATACCAAATTTATAACACCATCAGGCAAACCCGCTTCCTTAAAAATTTGCATCAAAATATTTGCAGAGTATATCTGGGTATTTGATGGCTTCCAAACAACAACATTTCCCATCATAGCGACGCATGAAGGTAAATTACCTGCAATAGCGGTAAAATTGAATGGTGTTAATGCAAAAACAAAGCCTTCTAATGGACGTTGTTCAACACGATTCCACACCCCCTTGCTATTTGCGGGAGGTTGTTGCGCATAGATCTCGCTCATATACTGCACATTAAACCGTAAAAAATCGGTAAACTCACATGCTGAGTCAATCTCCGCCTGATACGCATTTTTTGATTGCCCCAGCATAGTTGCAGCATTTAATTTATAGCGGTATTTGGTAGAAGCCAGCTCCGCTGCCTTCAGGAAAACAGCTGCACGCTGTTCCCATGGGAGGTTCTCCCAATTAGATTTTGCTGCTAGCGCCGCGTTAATAGCGTCTGTTACATTAGATTTTGTACCTTGGGAATAGTAGCCCAATACATGTTGGTGGTCGTGTGGTGGAGTTAATTGCACTTTGTTTTCTGTGCGAACTTCTTCATCACCAATATACATTGGCACATCGATTTCCTTAGCTCTTGCTTCTGAAATAGCCTCTTTCAATAAACTTCTCTCTTTCGTTCCGGGTGCATACGTGTACACGGGCTCATTTACAGGAGCTGGAACATTAAAAAAACCTTTTAACATAATTCAATTTTTATTTATGTAAAAATACATCATAATTGACAGGATGAGTACACCACATTTATCCATCATTTAACCTATTTTATCCACCACAAAGTTTATCGAAAAAGGTGAAATAAAGATCAAATACAACGAGCAATTAAATTATAAAAAACTAGTATACAGGCAAAAAACTCCATTTACCCTTTATAACGAGTGTCACTTTATCTATACTGGAACTCCTCTTCACCTACCCATCAAAAGACAAATTATGTCAAAAATGCTCTTAAACTAGTGTATGCAGTCTAGTGTAATTATGCGGCGAGAGTCCCATAACACGCTTAAAAACACGATTAAAATGAACGATATTATTGAATCCTACCCGAAATGCTGTTTCTGAGATACTTTCTGTCTTTCTATTAATTAACAGCTGACAAGCTTTTTCAATCCTGACCTCGTTTAGAAAACCGATATAAGTTTTCATCGTATGCTTTTTAAAAAATTTACAAAACGATGTGGGTGTCATATAAACTAAAGAAGCGACTTCGCTAATGCTAATATCATGCTCAAAATTATCTAAAGTATATTTAAATACAGAACTTATGCGTTCGCCATCTTTATCGGAGTAATTTAAATTTCGTATACCTGAATATAACGATATGGATTCATTTCGACTTTGCATAAGACCATGCAATAGTGTTATAAATTCAGTAAATTTTGGAATGCCCACTTTGTATAGTAGGTTCAAAAAGTTATCCCGTAGTAGATGAGCAACAGAAGATTCTAACCGTTTACTTACATCTAGGTCACGAAAGTATGTACTGAGATCTGCAAACTCAGCTAGTGCGAAAAGTTTAGTCATCCTTTCAAGATTGACAAACAGATGAACAGCATGAATCGTATCTTCCTCGATTACTTTTTCAGCCCCATACTTATCAAACATATGCGGTTCATTCGGTTTCAGAATAAACACGTCATCCTGACTAAAAGACTGCACAACGTTACCAATCATGATGGTTCCCCTCCCCTTGAGAATATAGGTAATTTGGAGCTCCTCATGTCGATGATAGTAACCATAAAAATTATCTTTCTTATCTTCTAAAAGAGCAAACAAATCTTCACCATATACCGGAACAGTAAATTGTATCGCCTTCATAATTGGCCAGTAATTATTTTAATTTGTCCGCGAACACTTTCTTAAACTTGTCCATTTTTGGTTTAATGACGAGCCTGCAATACATTTCATTTGGATTCAGGGCATAATAATTTTGATGATAATCTTCTGCCTTATAAAATTCACTGGCATTCTCTATAGTAGTTACAATAGGATTATCATACACCTTTTCCGCATTTAATTTTTCAATGTAATACCTTGCCTTTTCTTCCTGCTCATCATTAAGTGGAAATATAGCCGAACGATACTGCGTTCCAATATCATTTCCTTGTCTATTAAGCTGCGTGGGATCATGTATCAAAAAAAAGGCCTCCAATAATCCATCATAACTTATTTTTGAAGGATCAAATTTTATCAACACCGCTTCTGCATGTCCCGTATTACCCATTGAAACCTGCGTATAATTTGGATTAACAACGTGGCCACCAATATATCCGGACACTACCGTATCTACCCCATCCAATAGTAACAATGGAGCTTCTACGCACCAAAAACATCCTGCAGCTAATATAGCCGTATTCGATGCATTTCCCATATTTCTAATTTGTTTAATTTCTGCTGTTTTCGAATTCATATGTTGACAAGATCCTAAAACCGGTAACAATAATAATAACAAGAGTCCTATCTTTTTCATACGTATAAAATTTTGTTCATCCCGCTGACGGTAGTATTTTTTAGTTTTCAGCTCCTGTATCTTTCACAACAGTACCGCAGCATACCCGCCAGTTAGTTAACACGCTGCCTCGTCCATGAGTCATAATAGCATAGTTCATCCTAGTCGATCCCCTCCAATGTGCTATTAGAAGTAAAAAAGGCGACATAGAAACTATATCGCCTTCCCTTAAACCATCAATATTATTACTTAGCCGATGCGTAGTTTTGTGCTACAGCATCCCAGTTAACAACATTAAAAATTGCTTCTAAATAAGCGGGGCGTTTGTTTTGATATTTCAAATAGTACGCATGCTCCCATACATCAATACCAAGGATTGGTGTACCTTTTACGTCTGCCACATCCATCAAAGGATTATCTTGATTAGGAGTAGAAGTGACGGCCAATTTACCATCTTCACCAACGATAAGCCATGACCAGCCCGAACCGAAACGGGTTGCTCCAGCTTCTTGTAGTTTCTTTTTCAATTCATCGAAAGAGCCAAATGCATCATCAATAGCCTGAGCCAACTCGCCCGTAGGAGCGCCACCCCCGTTAGGACCTAAAACAGACCAAAATAACCTGTGATTGAAATGTCCTCCACCGTTGTTACGAACAGCGGGCGAATAGTTACTCACATTTTTCAAAATATCTTCTAAAGATGCATTTTCAGCATCCGTTCCAGCAATAGCCTTATTTAAGTTATCGATATAAGCTTGATGATGACGATCATGATGAATTTCCATGGTCTCTCTATCAATATGTGGTTCTAGCGCGTCTGCAGCGTATGGTAATGCTTCTAATTCAAATGCCATAGTTTTGTTATGTTTATGTTTATTATTCTATTATTAACAGCACGAATATAACAAATTTCGTATTAGGTTTGTTTGTCGGAATCGTCATTTTAAAGACAAATCAACGTTTATTACGAAAAAATGATTTAATTAACGTTGCGCAATCCTCTTCCATCACTCCTCCAACAATTTCCGTCTTTGGATGGATAATCTGTTGATTAAACTTAGCAAAACCCCTCTTTTCGTCTTTTGCCCCATACACAATACGGGATATCTGAGTCCAATACGATGCCCCGGCACACATCACACAAGGCTCTATTGTAACATACAATGTACAATCTGTTAAATATTTGCCTCCAATAAAATTAGAAGCGGCTGTAAACGCCTGCATTTCCGCATGAGCGGTAACATCATTCAAACGCTCAGTTAAGTTATAGCCTTTTCCAATAATTTTCCCCTGAGAAACAACGATCGCACCTATCGGGACTTCGTCTTCTTCAAAGGCACGCTGCGCCAGTCGCAGCGCCTCTTTCATATACAGCTCGTCTGTCGATAAAGATGTATCGTTCTCAAAATTAAAAATCCGCATTTTAGTTCAATTTAGCACCGTTCGGAAGCCGGCGCTCTACACTAGAAAGTACAATATCTCCATTTTCATCTTCAAATCCAGTAACCAAACACTCAGACAGAAACTTACCAATCTGCTTTTTAGGGAAATTGACAACCGCAATAACCTGTCGATTTATCAATGCTTCCTTAGTGTATAATTTCGTAATTTGGGCACTGGATTTTTTAACACCTAATTCTCCAAAATCTATACGCAGTTGATAGGCTGGCTTACGCGCCTCAGGAAAGTCATATACTTCCAAAATAGTTCCTACACGAAGATCAACTTTTTCAAATTCTGTCCAACTTATCTCCTCCATTTCCGTTACAACCTATTACTGTCTAAGTCGGTCAATTCTTTAGATAGTGTAAAAAAAACGTAATCTCTGTTTCTACGTAATCTTTTCGCTAAGCGTTCCAAAAGCGCCTCCTCTTCTCCTTCGTTGTATCGCAAATCAGCATCTGTCAGGTGATTGTATTTTCGTTGAAGTTTTATTTTTAGCACTTCCCAATCAGAATTTGAAATTTTAAACGTTATCATAGTACAATCATTTATGTCAGTTAAAGATTAATTCTTATTTTAGTTGCTAAATTTAACACTTATCACATGAAAAAACTAATACTCGTAGCAATTGTCTGCCTTTTATCAATCACGAATTCGCAGGCACAATTACTTCCGTCATTCAAATTGGGCATAAAAGGAGCTCTAGGCTTTTCTACACTACATTCAGAGGGTAAATTATTCAACTCCGATACGAAGACAGGTTACCAACTGGGGTTATGGGGCCGTGTAGGAATAGCAGGCTTTCACGTACAACCCGAGGCGTATTTTGCCAACAAAAAAGTAGGCCTTAAAGAAGGAAATGAAAGTGGAGACGCCACGTTCAAAAGCTTTGACGTACCTATTTTGCTGGGAACGAAAATAGGTTTAGGTCCGGTTGGCTTCCGTGTGCAAGCAGGCCCCGTATTTTCCTTTGCACAGGATGGTGATATTGATTTCACACAGGCGACCAATTGGGATAGTTACAAGAAAACTTCAACAGGAATCATTGGAGGAATTGGCGCGGATATAAGCAAGCTAACCGTAGATTTACGTTACGAGCATGGGTTGACTAACCTTAACGGCAGTGGAAACGATAATCAAAAAATAAGAATGTGGACCATCGGCGTAGGTTTCGCTTTCTTATAGGCGGTATATCTGTATAGAAATATAAGCTAAAGAGGTCGGATGTTAACGCATTCGACCTCTTTTTATATACTGAAATTAGAACAATTCTAAATTATAGGTTTTTTGTATTATAAACGGATTTATTATAAAGTAAATAGATATTTTTGCCCTTAAAATAAATTACAAGGATAATGAGTAGTAAATCGAAGCCAGTTTTAAGTTCTTCCATTGGGAAGAAACTGATCATGAGCTTAACAGGATTATTTTTATGTACGTTCCTAGTTATTCACCTGATCGGTAACTTGCAGTTATTTAAAAGTGATGAAGGATATGCATTTAATAATTATGCTTATTTCATGACACATTTTACACCTATTAAAGTAGTTTCATACTTACTTTATGCCTCTATTATCATTCATGCTATCTATGCAATAGTAGTGACAATGAATAATAAAACGGCTAGACCTATTGCATACAAACAATATGATGGCCAAGCAAACAGTAAGTGGAATTCTCGTAATATGGGGATATTAGGTACTATCATCTTAGTATTTTTAGCTACGCATTTACAAAACTTTTGGTGGAAGTATCACAATGATCAAGTACCTTATGTAGAGTATCATAAAGATCTTTCCACAGGAACCGTGACGACCCACGAACTGCAAGCGACAGACTTTACGGAATATTCAGTGATTACTGAAAATGGTGTAGAGGTAACAAAAGCCCGCGATCTTTATAAACAAGTAGATTATGCATTTCAAAACATTGGTCTGGTTGCACTATATGTAATCGCCATGGCAGCTTTAGCGTTTCACTTGATACATGGATTCGGTTCGGCGTTTCAGACAATAGGTTTTAATCATAAGAAATATGTGCCTATCATTCGGTTTTTAGGGGTTTGGATATTTGGTGTTATTATCCCTATCGCATTTGCTATAATGCCATTATATTTTTATTTCATTAAGTAATATTTTAGGATAGCGTATCACGCAAATCTATTAAAATAAATAAAGCATATGTTAGATTCAAAAGTACCTGCAGGCCCACTGGCTGAAAAATGGTCAAAACATAAATTTGAAATGAAGCTTGTTAATCCAGCTAACAAACGTAAATTTACTATTATCGTTGTTGGTACGGGATTAGCTGGTGCTTCTGCTGCCGCATCGTTGGCAGAATTGGGTTACAATGTGAAAACATTTTGTTACCAAGATTCTCCCCGTCGAGCACACTCTATTGCAGCACAAGGGGGTATTAATGCTGCAAAGGATTATCAAAATGACGGTGACTCTGTATACCGTTTATTTTACGATACCATCAAAGGAGGTGACTATCGAGCGCGTGAAGCAAACGTGTACCGTTTAGCGGAAGTTTCGACGAATATTATCGATCAATGCGTTGCTCAAGGCGTGCCTTTTGCACGCGAATATGGGGGATTGTTAGATAATCGTTCCTTTGGGGGAGCGCAAGTTTCACGTACATTTTATGCACGTGGTCAAACAGGGCAGCAACTATTGTTAGGTGCTTATTCTGCTTTAAATAGACAAATTCAAAAAGGCAAAGTAAAATCTTACACTCGCCATGAAATGTTGGATCTTGTAAAGATCGACGGTCAAGCACGTGGTATTATCACTCGTGATATGGTAACAGGAAAGATCGAAGCCCACGAAGGACACGCTGTCTTATTGTGCACCGGTGGATATGGCAACGTATTCTTCTTGTCGACAAATGCGATGGGATGTAATATAACCGCTGCTTGGAGAGCCCACAAGCGAGGAGCTTTCTTTGCTAATCCCTGCTACACGCAAATTCACCCTACTTGTATTCCTGTAACAGGTGATCATCAGTCCAAATTAACACTAATGTCAGAATCCCTACGTAATGACGGCCGCGTATGGGTACCTAAAACAACGGAGTTAGCTGCTAAATTACGCAAAGGTGAATTGAAGGCAGTAGACATTAAAGAAGATGACAGAGATTACTTCTTAGAACGCAAATACCCTTCATTTGGTAATTTAGTACCTCGGGATGTAGCATCTCGGAATGCGAAAGAAGCAGTAGATGACGGTCGAGGCGTAGGTAAGTCAGGTGTGGCTGTATTTTTGGATTTTGCAGACGCCATCCAACGTTTGGGTGAAGATACTGTACGTGCAAAATATGGTAATTTATTTGACATGTATTACCAAATCACGGATGAGAACCCTTATAAACAACCTATGCGTATTTACCCTGCGGTTCACTACACAATGGGCGGCGTTTGGGTAGATTATAACTTAATGACTACTGTCCCTGGTCTTTATGCATTAGGAGAATGTAACTTCTCAGATCACGGAGCTAACCGTTTGGGTGCATCGGCATTAATGCAAGGGCTATCAGATGGTTATTTTGTGATTCCGTATACAGTAGGTGACTATTTGGCAAAATTAGGAAACTTTAATCCAGTTGATAAAAATCATCCTGCATTCGAGCAAACCCGCCAAGAGGTAGAACAAAAAATCAATGCGCTATTAGCGTTAAGAGGTGAAAAAACGGTAGACGACATCCATAAAGAATTAGGCCATATTATGTGGGAATACTGTGGCATGGCACGTACTGCAGAGGGACTTACTAAAGCGAAAGGATTAATCCAGGAGCTAAAAAAAGAATTCTGGAGCAATGTCAGAGTTTTAGGAGAGAACGAAGAGTTAAATATGTCTCTTGAAAAAGCTGGCCGTGTTGCCGATTTTATAGAATTAGGAGAGTTGATGGTGGATGATGCCTTGAATCGAAGAGAGTCATGCGGAGGACACTTCCGTTTGGAGTCACAAACTGAGGAAGGCGAAGCGATGCGTATCGACGAAGAATTCACATACGTGGCAGCATGGGAATATACCGGCGATGATCAACCAGAAGTCCTTCACAAAGAAGAACTAGTATTTGAAAACGTTAAGTTAACACAAAGAAGTTATAAATAGATATGAGATAACAGATATGAGATAATAGATAGTTAAGAATTCTAGTATCTCATATCTCAAGTTTCAGATTTCAAATCATATATCGATATGAGTGCACATATGAATTTAACGCTAAAAGTATGGCGTCAGAAAAACGATAAATCCAAAGGTCAATTCGTGACTATTCAAGCGAATGACATTGCAGATGATATGTCTTTCTTAGAGATGCTTGACATTGTCAATGATGATCTTACTCGTAAAGGAGAAGATCCTATATATTTTGATCATGACTGTCGCGAAGGAATTTGTGGGATGTGTTCGTTAGTAATTAACGGGCGTCCTCATGGCCCTAAATACGGAATAACGACTTGCCAACTTCACATGCGTTCATTTCACGACGGGCAGACGATCGTGATTGAGCCTTGGAGAGCAGCCGCGTTTCCTGTATTAAAAGATTTAGCTACAGACCGTACAGCATTTGATCGTATCCAACAAGCTGGAGGATATGTAAATGTGAATACAGGTGGAGCTCAAGATGCAAACAATATCCTGATTCCCAAACGTATCGCTGATGAAGCGTTCGAATCAGCTACCTGTATCGGATGTGGAGCATGCGTAGCTGCATGCAAAAACGCCTCTGCCATGCTTTTTGTATCCGCTAAAATATCTCAATTTGCCTTGTTACCTCAAGGTCAAACCGAACGTTATGAACGTGCTCAAGCTATGGTAGACCAAATGGATGCCGAAGGCTTCGGTAATTGTACAAATACAGGCGCTTGCGAAGCAGAATGTCCAAAAGGTATTAAATTGACAAATATAGCGCGCATGAACCGAGAATATCTGACAGCAAAATTCTTCAGAGAAGAAGATATTCACAATTAATTTCTTCTTTAGATGTCATTTAAAGTCCTCGTAAAAATATTTACGAGGACTTTTTTAGCTATATTTACTTCGTTTAATTGTATAGCCAATCTTAAAAATGGGATATAAAATTCGAATTCTCTTACTTCTTCTTACCTTATGTTTTGTCGCAACAGCCATCACGATTCACAATAGAGTCGGTAAAGAAGATCTTTTGGAACTTGATACCAAAACCCTAACCAAGAATATTCATCAAAAGGAAGATATTATTGGTAAAATCTTTTCCGATACCCTACTATTAAAGACACTCAGCAACTTTGAAAGATATCCACTGCAAGTAAGAGAGTATGCTAAACGATATGCAAAAGAATCTGTATACCTATACATTTATAAAAACAACAAACCTGTTTACTGGGTTTCGAATGTGTACGTACCGGAAACACACGATGGTCTAAAAAACGACATAAATTTTATCAAATCCGACAACCGTTCATTCATTGTCCAACAAAAGCATATTGCTAATAATATCACTTTATTGGCACTCTTACCTGTCAAAAGAAATTTTAACACGAATAATGAATATCTAAAAAACTCTTTTCTCGATTGGATATTAAAATCTGAGAATTTAGAAATTGCAGAGTTTAATGATACAGGAAGTATCCGGAATATTTATTCCAAAAACAAAGCATATCTCTTTTCTGTAAAACTAAAACCCGGAAAACACAATAATGTCTATATCCAGATCCAATTCATTTGTTGGGTATTGGGAACATTGCTCTTTATCATTCTAATGAGTAATATTTGCTACGAATTAGCAAAAAAAGGAAGGGCTTGGCTATCTGCATTATTATTTGCTGCTGTAATCGTCGGGATACGAATAGCAGATCTAGAAACAAATTGGTTGGCACAAAATTCAAGCTTAGCTATTTTTGATCCAAAATACTACGCATATAATAAATTCTTTCCACACCTATGGGCATTTATTATAAATAGCATCAGTGTGCTTTGGTTTATTTACCACCTTGTTTCTATTAAGAAGTTTCTTAAGATCCCTGCAATCCTATTAAAAAAAGTGAACGGGATAACGGTATATTACTTACTTCTATCCTTGTTGTACGTACTTTTTCACGCATTTTTTTTTCAAATAAACACCTTAACCATAAATACCTCTGTACGAAACAACGATATAACACATTTACTAGATCTAAACTCCATTACGTTGATATTTGTTGCGATCTATTGCATAAATATACTATCCTTAGTCGTCTTATCTGATCTAGTACTCGATCTAGGTAAAAAAATAATAGAAAAAACAACTACCAATCTGAATATTCAGTTATTTGTTTTAGTGCAAGCAATTATCGTTTCAGCACTCTTCGACGATTATAGTTTATTCAATGTTATTGTCGGTCTATTGATTATGATCAGATCCTTTGACAATCATAAAATACATGAGAACAACTTCTCTTCCCATATCGCCGCTTTGGTGTTGATTGCACTGATTTCGACGATAAAATATACAGAAGCGTGGAAAGTTAATCAGGAAGAAGAGATGAAGCTTATTCTAACAAACCTAGAGGCCGAAGACGATATCAATGCCATTACATTATTCAGCGAGATAGAAAATGAAATACTGAATGACCAGAAACTAAAACACCTCTTTACATTAGGCATTCCTTCCAAGGAAGTTAGTTTTATCGATGACTATATAAAAAGGCAATATTTAAGCGGCTACCTTTCCAAATATGAATTCCAAGGCTACTATTACTTTGAGAATAACTCGCTAGGCAATTATAACAAAAACAAAATAGACGAGTATAGAGAAAAAGTAATCAGTAGATCAGCCCGACTAAACGAAACCGAATACTTTTATAAAGTGGCAAGTGAAATCGGCACACACGAATATTTTGCCCAAATCGCCTTGCCCATTAGCGAAACACAAAGCGTATTGTTATTTCTCAACTTAAAAAACAAGGCATTCAGCCCTACCATTCCCTACCCTGCTATTCTCACAGATAATAGATTGGACTTTATCAATCAAGAGAACATTAATAAAGATAGTTTTGCGCTTTACAAAAATGGATCACTCATTACTCAGAATGGGAAATTTACTTATCCCAATACAGATAAAGAATATCCTAAAAATGAAAATGAATTTATTAAATTAGTAGACAGCTATGGATTCCATCACATGCTGTACAAGCCAAATCCTTTCACTACTATTATCGTAAGTAAACCCTTTCAATCCTATTGGGAATTTATAGCCGTGGCATCGCTTTGTTTTTTAATTTTATACATTTCCACCACTGTACTGAAATTCTTTACTTCCATATATACTATTTTCAACTATAGAAGATTTAAATTCAAACATCTAAAATACCATTTCCGACTACTCTTTAGTAATATCCAGTACAGTACACGCATTCAAACTTTGGTTATTACTTCTGTGTTATTTGCTATTATTATTTCTGGAATAATTACTTTTTTCAGCATAAGCTATCAGTCCGAAAACAACAAGAAAAATGACCGATTGAATTATATTTCTGAAGTAAGCAAACGCATAGAAAACACCATTTCGTATACCGATATAGTACCACTCGATAGGTTAGAAAATATCCTTCAGTATTTAACAGATATTTTAGTTACAGACTTCAATTTGTACAATAAAAATGGAAAATTAATTTATTCAACACAAGCGAAGATTTATGATCAAAAATTATTATCCGAGTACATCAATCAAGATGCTTATATCGATCTAAATGTTCTCAAGAAAACAGAAACCTTACTTACGGAAAGAATAGCAAGTTTTGAATATTCGGCTACCTATGCTACCATTCGAAACAGTGAGTACGAGACGATTGCCTACCTAAGTGTACCTTATTATGCGGCTAAAAAAGAAGACACCTCCAATCAGAATATCATTCTGAATACTATTCTGAATATCTATACGATTATAATCATTGCATTTGCGTTCTTCTCGGCATTTATATCCAATAAGATTACAGCGCCCCTCCATATTATCAGTAAAAAATTATCGCAAACCAATCTAAGTAGCAAACCAAATGAACCACTATATTGGGAGAAAAATGATGAGATAGGAGCCCTGATAAAGGAATATAATTATATGCTAGTTAAGCTTGAAGAAAATGCCAAACAGCTTCGTAATGCAGAACGAGAGACCACCTGGCGAGAGATGGCTAAACAGATTGCTCACGAAATCAAAAATCCGTTGACACCGATGAAATTAGGTATACAGCAGCTTAGCCGATCTTTTTATGAAAAAGACCCCAAATTGGAAGAACGATTTGGTCGTATATCCACATCTTTTATCGAACAGATAGATGCCTTATCGCGAATTGCGTCCGAGTTTTCTGCTTTTGCAAAATTGCCCGAGACAAAGCTGGTCGAAATTGATCTTCTTGAAGAAGTAGCAAAATGTATCGACTTATACAATACAAATCAAAATACCGTTGTAGAATTAGTTAACAATACAAACCTAAAAAAGATAAATGTACTAGGTGATCGCAATCAGCTGTTAAGGTCATTTAACAACCTTTTCAAAAACGCCATCGAAGCTAGTCCTAAAAAGCGGAAACACCGTATTACTCTATTGATATATCGTATCCCAGATTCTTGGATCGAATTACAAGTCAAGGATAATGGATTAGGTATAGCCGAGGATGCTATACCCAATATCTTTAGACCAAATTTCACCACTAAAAGCTCTGGCACAGGATTAGGACTAGCCTTTGTAAAACAAACTATTGATGGGATGGGCGGAAATATTAGATTCGAAACCGAATTAAACGTCGGAACAACTTTCTATATCCAGCTGCCATTAATAAGTGATGCAGAACATTCATCATAATATTTTTACAAAAAACAGCGAAGAATTAATTGTTTAATCAACTATATTCGTGCAAAATAAATTTTAGATAGATTATGAATTGGAGAAGATCTCTTTTTGTTGCTGGCGCATTACTAGCCTGCACGACTCAATCCTATGCACAGGACAACCTGATCAACGCTTTAAAAACAAATGTAAGTGATAAAAGCAAAGAAGGTTTTACGTTTACTGAAGTTATCAATCTTAGAAATACGTCTATTAAAGATCAGGGTTCATCGGGCACATGTTGGTCCTATTCAGGAAACTCTTTTCTCGAATCTGAAATGATTCGGATGGGAAAACAACCAGTCGAGATTTCGCAGATCTTTACGGCCTATTATACCTATCTCGAAAAAGCTAAAAATTACGTAAGATTACATGGCGACCAAGCACAAGGCGAAGGTGGTCAATTACACGATGTATTAACCATATTTCGTCAGTATGGCGCTGTACCTAGGGAGGTTTATACAGGATTGCAAGAAGGGCAGACCCGAAACAATTTCTCCGAAATGAGCAGCATTGTTCACGGTATGAACGAGAATATTGTAAAAAACAAAAAGCTCACACCAAATTGGCAACAAGCAGTGACTGGCGTAATGGACGCATATTTAGGAGCTCCACCAGAAGAATTTCAATACAATGGTAAGACATACACGCCGCGTACTTGGGCGGATCAAATCGTAGGGATCAATCCCGATGACTACGTAGGTATATCCTCATTCGATTCCTATGCATATTACAAACCGTTTGTTCTCCTTATTCCAGATAACTGGTCGTTCGAGAGTTTCTATAATGTACAGATCAAAGATTTAACAAGTATTATTGATAATGCTTTACAGAACGGATATACGATAGCCTGGGCATCTGACGTGTCCGAAAAGTCCTTTAGCTGGAAGAACGGTGTAGCATACGTACCTGAAAAAACAGTGGAACAAATGACCAAGATAGAGCAGGACAACATGTTCAATGGTCCAAAACCAGAGGCAAAAATCACCCCAGCTCAACGTCAAGCAGCATTTGATGATTACTCTACCACCGACGATCACGGTATGCATATCGTAGGATTAGTAAAAGATCAAACAGGAAAAGAATATTACATTGTTAAAAATTCTTGGGGCGAATCCAATGATTATAAAGGATATATGTACGTAACCAAAGAATTTGTTCGCTACAAAACAATCTCAATCCTAGTGCATAAAAATTCTATACAAAAAGAAATTAAATCCAAACTAGGCATTTAGAGTAAAAAAAGGAAGGTTTTAAAACACCTTCCTTTTTTTTGCATTTATTGTCGCCACCAACGTTCGAATACTTGATTTTCATTACGCAGATCGACCAGTTCCCCAATTTTAGGTGTAATTACCTGAAGTTTTGGACCTGCATCGTTTAAAGAAGTCACTTTTTCTAACGGTTCTTTCCACGGATGGTTTGCCAATTTAAATTTCCCCGAGTGAACAGGTAATACGCGCTTCGCCATTAGATCTTTGGTGGCAAGCAATACCTCTTCCGGCATCATATGAATATACTTCCATTTATGATCGTATTGCCCGTTCTCTAAAACCGCTAAGTCAAAAGGCCCATATTTCTCACCAATCATTTTGAAATGTGTATCATACCCACTATCTCCCCCTACAAATACCTTGAAATTATCCACTTGTAGGACGTAGGACGTCCAAAGTGTTTGATTTCGTTTAAAACTCCTACCCGAAAAATGCCTTCCTGGGGTCGAGGTAATAGAAATCCCATGCTTTAGATTAATAGCTTCAGACCAGTCCAATTCTGTTATTTGTATCGCCGGATATCCCCAGAACTCCAGGTGTTCACCTACTCCCAGAGGACAAATAATATGACCGACCTTATCTTTAAGCTCTTTAAACGTTGTATAATCTAAATGATCATAATGGTCATGCGTCAAAAGTAAATAATCCAGATTGGGCATATCTTCCGAAAGCGTCAAATCCGCTCCTTTAAAAGCTTTATTTGTCCCATACAGTGGTGAGGCGTTTTTTGTAAATACCGGATCCACCAAAAATTTTATTCTATCTATTTGCATATAGTAAGAAGAATGTCCGAACCATACCAATCCATTTAGATCAGCTGGAAGCTTTGCTATATCCGTCTTCACGTGTGGCACACTATCTATTGGATAAGCCTCCTCTACTTTGCTAAATAACAATTCTTTTATTACGCCGAAATACGTAACACCTTCTGCCATAGCAGGCGTATGCGATAGGTTTTGAAACTCGCCGTCACGATAATTGTTAGATTGTTTTATACGCTGAAGTCGTTCACTGGAAGCTGCTTTTCCAAAGAGCGGATGCTTTAAAAAGGCAAAACCCATTGCGAGCAAGATAGCAATTATAACAAAGAAGATATACATTTTCTTGTATTTATGTTTTTTAAGACCATTCATTTCGTTGCTAAAATACTAAATTAGTACTCACGCAATTGTTGATTTAGTGTAGAAATAAATAAAACTAAATGTTACCATCATATGTTATAATACAAGTCGTTTGCAATCTGGGCAAGATGATTAAATAAATTAGAATAAGACTATCATTTGACACATATATCTTCACTATTACCAAGTTATTATAAACATGAAATCACTAACAATCATTATCATTGGAATATGCATATTTTTTGCTTCTCCAGCTTCTTCTCAACCGTCGTCCCCCCTAAATGGCGTATATCATACAAAGGTATCTGGAACAAATACCCTATGGCTTTTTTCCGACGGTTACAGCTCTCAAATTGTATATAAAGACACCGAGTACCTCTTTACAAAAGGCGGTCCTTATAAATATAATGGAGAAACGTTATCTATTATAGTAGAATATAGTGATAACGACAGCAGTGAAGTTGGAAAAACCCAAGATATACAGATGTTCCTAGAAGGCAGTAACCTCAAAAGTCCAGAAGGAGTGGTCTTTAAGAAACAGCCTACCAAAACGCAGGAGCTCGATGGCGTATGGCGAATAAGTGGTCGGAAGCAAGGAGATGAAATCAACATCATACAACGTGGAGACCGCAAGACAATAAAAATCCTGATCGATGGCTATTTCCAATGGGTCGCCATCAATCCATCTGTGAAAGGGTTTTACGGAACAGGCGGTGGTCACTACACGCATAAAGATCAGCAATATACCGAACATATACTTTTCTTCTCTCGTGATAATTCTCGTGTGGGTAATTACCTAAATTTCAAAGGAGAAATAAAAGATGATTCGTGGCACCATTCCGGGAACAGTTCGAAAGGAGATCCAATATATGAAATCTGGAGTAGCGAGTAAGCTCTTGCTAGTCCCTCGACTCTAGCCGAATAAGTCAGAACTTAAATATCGGTCACCTCGATCACAGGAGATAAAGACGATCACACCTTCCTCAATTTCATTTGCTATCTGTAGTGCAGCGTGGAAAGCTCCTCCTGTGCTCATTCCTGAAAATATACCCTCTTTTTTTGTCAACTCACGCGCCTTTTTAGTCGCATCTTGTTGCGAAATATCAATAATCCGGTCTACTCTCGAAGGGTCAAATATTTTCGGCAAATAAGCCTTAGGCCATCTTCTAATCCCAGGGATGGAAGACTCTTCTGTTGGCTGACATCCTATAATCTGAATGTCCGGATTTTTTTCTTTTAAGAACATAGAACTCCCCATTATAGTCCCTGTCGTACCCATCGCACTTACAAAATGGGTAATCTTACCTTCAGTATCACGCCATATTTCAGGCCCCGTTGTCTTGATATGAGCCTTGTAATTATCTGGATTAGAAAATTGATTCAAGATAAAATACGCTCCAGTTGCGGCCTTTTCTTCCGCGTAGTCACGACATATTTCCATTGTGTCTAACAAAGTGACTTTCGCTCCAAAGGCCTCCATCGTCAACGTACGTTCCCGGGTCGAGGTAGAAGGCATCACCAATTCCAAGCTTAAATTATAGATGCCTGCGATCATTGCCAATGCAATACCTGTATTGCCGCTGGTTGCCTCGATGAGCTTAGTATCCTTGGTAATATCTCCCCTTTCTAGGGCCGAGCGGATCATATTTAGCGCAGCACGATCCTTTACTGAGCCGGCAGGATTATTCCCTTCCATTTTTGCATATATCCGTACCTTCGGATTGGAATGAAATGAGGTAATTTCTACTAAAGGCGTATTACCTATAGAATCAATAATATTTCCCATTATACTGTTGGTTTTGAGTCGATAAACTTTGAATTGGGTAAGTGATACACCGTTGTATAAGGTTCTACACTATTGGTCAGCCACACATTCCCTCCGATAATAGAATGATGACCTACAACGGTCTCTCCTCCTAAAATAGTTGCACCCGCGTAAATGATCACATAATCTTCAATAATTGGATGTCGTTGTGTATCTACCATAGACTTCGCAACACTCAATGCACCCAGTGTTACACCTTGATATAGCTTCACGTGGTTTCCAATGATACAGGTCTCACCAATCACCAGCCCAGTGCCGTGGTCGATATATAGATATTCTCCAATTTTAGCGCCAGGATGAATATCAATACCTGTTTTGGAATGTGCATGCTCTGTCAAGATCCTTGGTATTAAAGGCACGCCCAATAACCAAAGCTGATGAGCAATACGGTAGATACAGATAGCCGTAAATCCTGGATAAGTTCGAATCACTTCGCGAATACTACGTGCCGCAGGATCACCATCCATAATGGCTTGCGCATCGGTCAACATGCAGTTATATATCTTTGGTAGTTCGGTAAAAAAAATTGCTGCAACCTCTCTATTATCACAATGCGAGCAGGCTTTCGTTTTCAACAAAAGCTCAAACAATTCAACCTCCGCTTGTTCAAAAGCCAATTTTATCTCCGCCACACTTTCGAAACTTTTCGAATTGCGCTCCGGAAATAATAAATGAAGCACATTCATTGCCCATTCAGCAATACGCTTATTACTCGGCATATCCTGCACTTCGAGCTGCTTTTGATACAAATGATTATAAAAATCTTCCATAATATTTATTAGCTATAATATTCTCCAGCCGATCAAAGGTAGTTCTTTGTATAATATCTATCAAGCCTATAGAACTAACTTTTTAAATAATGCTTCATGGGTATCTTCCGCCGATATACATAAACCAGGATGTACAGCCGAACACTGAATCAACGTACTTCTCTTAGCCGTAAGCCATCGAAAACGTTCTGTTTGATCCAATTCCGCAATTTTACCGGCCTCCCTATCGCCTGCGCAAATCTTTGCAAACGATTCCAAATGACGATAAATTAGTTCCAAATCGATGGCAGGATCTAATGCGGTGCATTTAGGTACATCAACGAATATCTTAACCTGCGCATACCGTTGTTTTCTGCAGTACATGGCTACGCCAACATTTACAAATTCCTCTCGTTCCACCCGAGGAACCACACGCACTACAGCATACTCATATACGGCTCTCTCGTTCATGTTCAATTTGGTTTATAAAAGTTTCAGAATGCATAATCCTACGCATTAAGAATTCGACATACACGGCTCTAGATTCGTCGGGCGTAACGTCACTGCCTTCCTGTAATAGCCACTCATCCGGTATAACAGCAAGTATATTTCGAATATGCTCCTCCGTAAATAGCGCTTTATATTCTTCGTCTATCCTCCTCACCTTCGAGGCATTTTTCAGCAAAACATGGTCCTTAATCTGAATAAAGGGCTTAATTGCTTGTTCTTCCCAATTGTCCCACGAATGATGAAAATACAATGAAGCGCCGTGGTCTATTAACCACAATTCCTTATGCCAGATCAACATATTGGTATTACGAGGCGTACGGTCAACATTCATCAACAATGCATCGAGCCATACAATTTTCGAAGCTTCCTCTTCGGCGATGACATCCACATTGGCATCGAAAGTAATCGCACCATTCAGAAAGTGTATACCTAAATTCCTACCGATCGAAAATTTCAACAAGTCCTGGATCTCTTCGTCAGGTTCCGTTCGTCCAAATGATTCATCGAGCTCGGCGAAGACCATTTCAGGCATTCGTAAGCCCAGAAACCGAGCCAATTCCCCTCCTATCAATTCAGCAATCAATGCCTTTTTACCCTGTCCGGCACCTCTAAATTTAATCACATAACTAAATCCGTCGTCTGCATCCACAAGTGCTGGAAGCGAACCTCCCTCCCGAAAAGGTTGTACATAGCGTATGATATTTACATCTCGTATTACTGGCTTATGTATATTCATATTATATTAATGTTCCACATTCAATTGTCTAAATTAGCATAATTATTCCTTTTCTTAAAAATTAAACCCCTCCAATACAAATGTGACAAAGTGAAATAAGTAATTCTCATTATATTTGTCTCAATTCATTGCCTACACAGCAATTTAGATA
This sequence comes from Sphingobacterium alkalisoli, assembly GCF_005049105.1. Lineage (GTDB taxonomy): Bacteria > Bacteroidota > Bacteroidia > Sphingobacteriales > Sphingobacteriaceae > Sphingobacterium > Sphingobacterium alkalisoli. Next base: position 12,503 of record NZ_SUKA01000006.1, on the reverse strand, counting down.
TCTATATGGACACAACTACGGAATACAATACGATAATTAGCTATTGCCAAGATCTATTTATCAAGAAAACCCAAGACTATGGCACTGCTTGGCGTATCTTAAGACTTTCCTCAATTACAGATCAAATCTATATTAAAGCACAGCGAATACGAACGCTAGAAATAAAAAAAGTGTCCAAAGTAGGCGAAGGCATCACTGATGAGTATGTTGGCATTATTAACTATTGCGTAATTGCTCTGATGCAGCTCGAGCTAGGTGAGGGCGGTGATGAAAACCTTGATCCATCATGGGTTGCGCAGCAATATACCCAAAAAGTAAATGAAACACGAGACCTCATGTTTGCCAAAAACCATGATTATGGCGAAGCATGGCGTGATATGCGTACTTCATCCATGACAGATCTTATTTTAATGAAAATCCATCGCGTAAAACAAATAGAAGACAATGGCGGTTATACCTTAGTATCAGAAGGGCTTCAAGCCAATTATCAAGATATGTTGAATTACGCCGTATTTGCGTTAATAAAATTAGGATTAGCTAAACAAAATTAAACGAGATGTCGACTTCATACTATACCGCCTATAACACCCAATCCGAAAAACCCAATGCCCTACTCTGGATATCACGGCTATTTGTCGGTTTACTTTTTATTTTTTCCGGATTAATAAAAGCTAATGATCCTATGGGATTTGGCTTTAAGTTGCAAGAATATTTTCACGTATTCCACCTGAACTTTCTGAATGACTACAGTACATGGATAGCCGTCATTATTTGTGCATTGGAAATCATTTTGGGAGCGCTACTTTTGTTGGGGATAGCGGGAAAGGAAGTAGCATGGGGCTTGCTCATGCTAATCCTATTTTTTACATTTCTAACGTTTTATTCTGCTTTTTTTGAAGTCGTAACCTCTTGTGGCTGTTTTGGCGATGCAATACCCCTTACCCCTTGGCAATCCTTCATCAAAGACCTTATACTACTTGGATTTATTCTTATCATCTTCGTGTACCGAGCTAGGTTAACACCGTTAATCAAGAACAGTTTCTCACGTAATCTAGCCACCTTTATCATCTTCGTCGTCTCTTTCGGGATAGGCATCTATACGGTTTATTTCCTCCCGTTCATTGACTTTTTACCTTATAAAATTGGCAATAATATTCCACTGTTGATGGAAATCCCGGAAGGGGCACCCCAAGATGAATACCAACATATCTACACCCTCCAACATAAAGTCACTGGAGAAAGCAAAAAAGTAACTGATAAGGTATATATGGCTGAAAAAATATGGGAGGATGAAAACTGGGAGGTTGTTGGCGAGCCAGAAACCAAATTGCTAAGAAAAGGATATCAAGTTGCGATACCCGATCTGATTATTTCCGATGCCGAAGGCAATAATTTAACGCAGGAGATTATTACCAACCCCTACTATAACTTTGTGGTCGTGAGTACCGATGTGACCAAATTATCACCTACTGACTTCCTTGCGTTGGATAGGTTAAACGAGACTATTCGTGATCTCTCAAAAGATTATAATATTAGAGCAACGCTACTTACAGCAAGTGCTTCTAACGATGTGAACTATCTGAATGATCAATTAGATCTGGTTCTAGAAACTTTTTATGTGGATGCAATTCCTCTTAAGAGCATGGTTCGATCCAATCCTGGTGTGTTATTATTACAAAATGGCATCGTAATCAATAAATGGTCCAAACATTCCTTTCCGAATAGAGAGGAATTGGAGAAAACCTATTTTCACGGTCAGTAACATGGATAAACCAATATTTTTAGTGGGCTTTATGGGAAGCGGAAAAACAACTTGGGGCAAGAAGATTGCACAGGTCATGCAGCTTCCTTTTATTGATCTCGATCATGAGATCGTATTACATATTGGAATGTCTATTCCCGAATATTTTAACTTACATGGCGAACTGCAGTTCCGTGAATTAGAAAGAGAGTTCCTCAAGAAACAGTCTAACAAGTATGCGGTAATTTCTACAGGGGGAGGGACACCTTGCTTTTACGACAATATGAAATGGATCAACAATAACGGACTTTCCTTATATCTATATCATACACCAAAGTCACTTTATGCTAGATTAAGCCAATCCGATATCAATAAGCGTCCTATTCTAAAGGGATTATCCGGCGATGAGTTATTTACTTTCATTTCCACCAAACTACAAGAAAGAGAGAAATATTATGAGCAAGCCCACATCAAGTTTGCGCAAATCCATACCCCCATCGAAGAAATAATAGATCTTATAGAACGGCATCAGACCAAGGGTATCCAATCATAAGCGTATGTCCATTCAAGTAAATAATTTGACTAAATCTTATGGTCGTCAAAAAGCATTGGCATCCATTAATTTTAAAACCCAGTCCAATCACATTATCGGATTTTTAGGACCTAATGGTGCAGGAAAATCCACTACAATGAAAATTTTAGCAGGTATCCTTCCCTTTGACCAAGGAGAATGCACTATAAATGGCATCAATATTAAACTCGACCCTCTAAAAGCAAAAAAGAGAATCGGTTATCTGCCCGAAAACAATCCGTTATACCAAGAAATGTATCTACAGGAAATACTGGCTTTCGAAGCCCGTTTACATCAGATTCCTAATTCTTTGCATCGAATCCAAGAAGTAATATCCCTTACCGGACTATCAACGGAACAACATAAGAAAGCAAGTCAATTATCCAAAGGATACAGACAGCGCGTAGGTATTGCAATGGCGATTATACATGATCCACAGATTTTGATTTTAGATGAGCCCACTTCCGGACTCGATCCCAATCAAATATTGGAAATAAGAACATTGATCAAAACATTAAGTACAAATAAAACCGTTTTGCTATCTACACACATTATGCAGGAAGTTGAAGCCTTATGTGATGAAATTATCGTCCTTCATAAAGGCATAGTCAAAGACCATTTTCTTAAATCTGAAGCCGCTGTAAAATTTCCTAACCAAAATATGGAAGAAATTTTCGTAGAACTTACCAAAAATTAAAACTTATTTCAATTCATTTTGTTTTAAAGCTAAACAATAATGGATATGAAAAAATACATACTATCATTCGCTATCGCCATCGGTATCGTTTCCTTGGCAAATGCACAACAAATTAATACTGTTCCACAAAGCTCAGCAAATGTAGGACTTACACCTATCAAAGCAGGTAACTGGATGGTTGGAGGTGCCATTGGCAACATTGGATACAGTTTTGAAGCTGAATCATTCAATGCAGCCGTACAACCCAGAGCGGGATATTTTATATCTGATGGGATTGCTTTAGGTGCCGAGGTTAATTTAGGCCTCAAAACCATTCCCGACACCGATAATGAGTGGACTTACGGCGTTGCTCCTTTTATACGTTATTATTTTCCAGAAGGAGCTAGCTCCACTGGCCGATTTTTCGCCCACGGTAATGTTGGTATTGCAGGCAGTAGTGCAGGCAGCGATGTTGGACTTGCTTTAGGTGCAAATGTGGGTTATGCCCACTTTATCACACAGACAGTCGCACTCGAAGCCACGCTAGGTTACAATTATTCCAAAGCAAATGTCAATATCAGTGAAAAGCAGACAGGCCTAGGTGTCGGCGTAGGATTTCAGATTTACTTGCCTGGTCGCAGATAGAAAAAAACGCTTAATTTTATACAACTTAGAGAGCACCGATCGCGAGGATTTGTGCTCTCTTGCTTTACCGCAATCATTTCCCTATTTTCGAAGCAAAATAAAACGAAAAGGCATTGTTTAGCATTTACAAAAAAGAGGTAGCGAGTTATTTTAATTCGCTCATTGGATATTTAGCCATTAGTCTGTTCCTTCTCATAACAGGGCTTGTGCTTTGGTTTTTCCCAGATTCTTCTATGTTGGAAACAGGGTATGCTTCGTTAGAAGGTTTCTTTTCTCTTGCACCCTATTTACTTATATTTTTAATTCCCGCTATCACAATGCGCAGTATAGCAGGAGAAAAGGCAGATGGCACCTACGACCTGCTTCTGAGCCGTCCAATTTCCCTTAAACAAATTGTGATTGAAAAATATGCAGGTAGTTTGACCATCGTTATCCTAGCCATACTCCCTACTATTGTCTATGCTATTACGCTCTACGTTCTGGCATTTCCCATTGGAAATATTGATTTGGGGGCCACGATCGGATCCTATCTCGGATTACTTCTACTCTCTAGCGCTTTCGTAGCACTGAGTATTTTCTGCTCATCGCTAACACAAAATCCAATTATAGCCTTTCTACTTGCCATTTTCCTTTGTTTCACCATCTATTACGGTATCGGTGCCATAGCACAGCTTCCGATTTTTACAGCAGTTGCCGATGGCCTCGCCGGCATGGGAATTCAATCCCACTACGATGCCGTGAGTAGAGGAGTTTTAGCGGCCCAGGATTTTATTTATTTCCTTAGTTTTTCCATTTTCTTCCTGACCTTGTCCATCGGTCATTTAGGTAGATTTTTCAGAGCCCGAAAAACAACGTTCACCGTCTATATAGGTACTATTGTTTTCCTTCTAATCCTAAATCAGTCCTTCTTTTACAACCTATTTGGCCGAATAGATTTCACCGAAGACAAACGTTTCACGCTATCTGACACGTCGAAAGAACTAATTAAAAACCTAGATCAAGATATTTATATTACGATCTTCTTAGATGGCGACCTTCCTAGTGGGTTTAAACGACTGCGACGAGCTGCCATCGACATGGCGTCCGACCTTCAGGCCTATTCCGATGGCCGCATTAAAATAAATCTGGTTAATCCATTAGAAGGGAACGAACAGCAGCAACAAGAATTTACGCAAGCACTGATAAACCGTGGGCTTTACCCTACCAATCTAAGCGTCAAATCCGAGAGCGGATTTTCTCAAAAACTCATCTTCCCAGCCGCCATTGTCAATACCGACTCTTTAGAAGTCAATATTAGCCTTCTCCAGAACAAAACTGGAGCCGATCCCGAATACGTATTAAACAATTCCATTCAAAATCTAGAATATGCTTTTGCTTCGGCCATTCGTAAAGTTATCGCTGACAAAATCTCCTATATCGGATTCACCGAGGGCCACGGGGAACCCAGCGACTTAGAACTATACGACGCGATGCACACGCTTATGGTAGGCAATCAAGTGGGGCGTCTTCACTTAGATTCTATCCATCTCGAAGACTTGAAGCAAATACAAATTATCGTTATCGCTAAGCCAATTAAGCCCTTTTCAGAAAGCGAAAAATATAAATTAGACTACTTTATCCGTCACGGCGGAGGCGTCATTTGGGCTATTGACCAGCTTGATGCCAGTCTTGACGCCTTGCGCTCCCAAGGCAACCAGACCGTTATAGGTCGACAGCTCAATCTCGACGATCAACTTTTTTTATACGGAGCAAGGTTAAACTACAATATGATTGCCGATCTGAACTGCGGACAGATTCCTTTATCCGTGGGGAATATTGGCGGGAATGCACAAATTGAACTTTCACCTTGGTACTTCTTTCCTATTTTAATGCCGATCAGTACACATCCCGTCGTCAAAAATTTGGATGGAATACGCACAGAGTTTATCGGCACAATAGACACAGTTGCCTGTACAGGGATAAAAAAAGAAGTGATTTTGCAGACATCTCCTTTTACGCGTCTGCTCAATACACCGATGGCCTTGTCTTTACAAATGGTGGAAGAGCGGCCTGATCCCACAAAATTCCGAACAAAACCTGAACCTGTTGGAATACTACTTTCTGGAAAATTTCCCTATATTTTTGAAAACCGTCCCGTCCCGTCTGGCATACAATCTCCCGTCGATCTATCCAACATTTCAAAGCCCGCTAAAATGCTCGTCATTTCCGATGGGGACTGGCTGATAAATCAAGTGAATGCAAAAGATCAGTCTCCGTATCCATTGGGCTGGGATCGCTATACCGAACAACAATTTGCCAACAAAATATTCTTGGAAAATATTGTTGATTACCTAGTGAATGATGAAAGCTTGATCGCGCTTCGAAACCGGGAAGTGAAGCTCCGTTTACTCGACCAAGCCAAAGTACGTAACGAGAAGGTGCAATGGCAAGTGATCAATATCATCGTTCCGCTCGTTCTCCTGCTTCTTATCGGTTCTGTTCAACAATATATACGGAAGAAGAAATACACGAAAAAACTTCCTATTTGACAGCCGAATCCGTCTATTCTTTCATCGAACCAGTCTTTGCCAAACGCAGATGCCAACTAAAGGCTTCCTCCAGTAAATGCGGAGTATGTCCGCCCCGTTCTCGCGCACGGTCAAAGTACGATTGAAGCTGCTCTTTATAATCTGGATGCACGCAGTTGTCAATAATCTTCTGTGCCCGCTCACGAGGTGCCAGTCCCCTCAAATCCGCTAAGCCAATATCTGTGACCAATATATCTACATCGTGTTCTGTATGGTCGACGTGCGACACCATGGGTAATACATGCGAAATGGCATTTCCCTTTGAGGCCGCCTGTGCCACAAAAACACTTAAGTAAGCATTACGTGCAAAATCACCCGAGCCACCTATACCGTTCATTATTTTTGTCCCCGAGATATGTGTAGAGTTTACATTGCCATATATATCAAATTCAATCGCCGTGTTAATTGCAATAATACCTAATCGTCTGATCAAACCCGGTGTGTTGGAAATATTCTGAGGACGTAAGACAAATTTATCCCGGTATTTCTGCAAGTTGCCAAACACCCGCTGATAACAATCTGCAGATACGGTTACCGAAGATGCCGACGCAAAACTTAATTTACCAGCATCGATCAAGTCAAATGTACTATCCTGCAATACCTCCGAAAACATCGTTAGATCGTAGAAATTACTATCTTTAAACCCCATTAATACGGCATTCGCCACTTTGCCGATTCCCGCTTGGATAGGGAGAAGGCGATCCGTCAGATGACCCAGCAGCACTTCATTTTCAAAAAAAGCTAAAATATGCTGTGCAATAGCAGTCGTTTTCGGGTCAGCAGGCGCTATATCCGCGGGACTATCCAACATATCAGTGAATACAACGCCGACAACTTTACTGGGATCTAGCGGAATCGTCTTACGTCCGATCTTATTCCAAGGTGCTACAATAGGGATAACATTACGATGAGGATAATCTTCCGCCTGATAAATATCATGGATGCCATACATATCTTCCTTCACGGCCATATTAATTTCCAAGATAACCTGTTTTGCCAAGGCTGCAAATGTAACCGAGTTACCCACCGAAGTCGTAGGCACTATACTTCCATCGCGGTCTATATACGCCACCTCTATCACCGCAATATCTACGGAGGGTAGATTCTTGTTATGCAATAGTTCAGCACTCTCGCTTAAATGCTGATCTATAAATAAGACCTCTCCTGCGTTTATTTTATTACGTAAGACACGATCCACCTGAAACGGCATGCGTTTTGCCAAAGCGCCTGCCTCCGCTAGTTTACCGTCGGTATCATGACCTAGGGATGCCCCGGTCATCAAGGTTATTTTTATTTGTTCTTTCTTCGCACGCTCCGCGAAAGCGGGAAGTACGGCTTTACTATCCCCTGCTTTTGTGAAACCACTTGAACCAACTACCATTCCGTCCTTTATAAGAAAAGCAGCCTGCTCCGCAGTCATTATTTTATCCTTCAAACTTTCTAAACGTATTCTATCGTTTGCCATTTTTTTGATCGTTATTATTTTTCAACTTAGATAAGAGCACTTCTTGATAGCGCAAATATACTGTCTCTAAGACAGATAAAAATGATATACAATATTAACTATAATTGTTTTGAACATTTTATTCAATTCAGACAGTATTTATCCCACTACATTATTTAAGCCTGTCGATAAGTATCACTTGGTTTTCTAGCTAAATTTGAAGAAATTTACAAATCAATATACGTATATATGGAGAAGGAGTATGTAAATAAATATTACATAACTGAAGTGGATGCCGTTGCAGATAGTATATATTGTCATCACGCACTTATGGGAGAAAGTGTGATTACGGCGCACAAGCATCAAAAAGGCCAGTTCTTATATACAGAGGGTGGAGTCGTCTTTTTGAAAACATCCGAAAAATCATATTTTCTACCTGCAAGACATTATATATGGATACCATCTGGCATTAAACACAGCATCCATCCCAGTTCGCCAACGGTTGTGATGCGCAATCTGTATTTTCCGAGGTTTAAGACTGATACCGACTTTTACGATAAAATCAATATCTACCCCGTCAATGATCTGCTGATCGAACTCATTATGTTTACCAACAGATGGAATGGAAATATATTTCCTTCAGATGAAACGAAATATGCCATTGCAAAAGCTTTTAAACTGGTCTTACCTGAGCTTTCAGCATCCGAGTTACCCTTAGCCTTACCCTATCCACAGCATGCTATATTAAAAGATATCGTTGCTTATCTGGAGGCAAACATTACTGAAAGTATCAGTTTTAGCGCCTTAGCGAAGCAATTCGACTTTAGCGAACGCACCTTAGCACGTTTATTTCAGAAGGACCTAAATATGTCCTTTATTCAATACTATACCATCTTACGTATGTTAACAGCGCTTAGACTTTTACTAGATGAGAAACTAAGTGTTCACGAAGTTGCGCTACAAGTTGGATATAGTAGCTTACCTACCTTTAGTAATACATTCCACAAGATCATCGGGATACGCCCTAGTGATTACGTCAAACACAAAAACACTTTAATATAATATATACCTAACTTTATCGTATGAAAATAAAACCTATAATACTAAGCCTAATTACGTTATCAGCTCTATCGTGTGGAATGAGTACGGGGGGCGATCGAAAAGATGTAAAAGCCCCCTCTCCGATCCAACTTTTCAACGGCAAAGATATAGTCGACTGGACACCGAAAATCCGACTTCATGAAACCGGAGAAAACTATGCACAGACTTTCCGTGTTGAGGATGGACTATTAAAAGTACGATACGACGGTTACGAAGATTTCGATCAACAATATGGACACCTTGCCTATAATAAACCATTTGGATATTATGTACTCCGTGTTGAATACCGATTTGTGGAAAGTCAAGCCAAAGGAGGCGAAGGCTGGGCCTGGCGTAATAGTGGTGCCATGCTGCACGGGCAATCGCCCCAAAGCATGTTAAAAGATCAGGACTTCCCTATATCCATAGAAGGACAATTCCTTGGTGGCGACGGCACATCCGACCGTACAACCTCCAACTTGTGTACTCCGGGCACCCATGTTTACTACATGAATGAACTTTTTACACCACATTGTACAAGTTCTACTTCGAAAACATATCATGGAGATCAGTGGGTAACAGCGGATTTCGTCGTGCTGGGGGATTCCATCGTGAGGCATGTGCTAGAAGGTACTACGGTATTGGAGTATACCAAACCTCAAATTGGTGGCGATAACGTATCTGAATTTGACAAAAATGCAAAAACAGATGGCAAAACATTGAAAGAAGGCTACATTTACTTACAAAGCGAGAGTCATCCAATTGATTTCAGGAAGGTAGAATTATACGATCTCTCCGAATATAAAAAAAGTCCGGAACAATTGAATAATGTCATCCAGCAAATCATTAAGTAAAGTAAAAAGACCAGCCGATCAGGTTGGTCTTTTTACGATCATAAACAACAAGAAAAGGGATGTAAATGAATACATCCCTCTTATTTCGAGTTCTAAAAAATTAAGCTAATTTATTAACTAGTTTAGTTAATTTAGATTTGTTGTTAGAAGCTTTTTTCTTGTGAATTACGTTTTTCTTAGCCAGACGATCAAGCATTGAAATTACACGAGGCAATAATGCTTTTGCTTCCTCTGCAGAAGTAGTGTTACGTAATTTCTTAATTGCGTTACGCGTTGTTTTTGCTTGGTAACGGTTTCTTAGACGCTTCGCAGCGTTAGCTCTAATTCTTTTGATCGCTGATTTATGATTTGCCATTTCTCTTAGCTAATTTTTATTTTCTTTTTTACTATATTTCGGACTGCAAAAATAACAAGTTAATTCCATTATTCAAAATCTAATCTAAAGTTTATTTCATATTTATACCCTACTAAATTTTGGTTAAGTTTTTGAGATTTTTTTTATCGAGCCACATCAAAGATAATATTTACTTTTGACTCTTTAATTTCCAACTATGCAAAAGTTAACGATGGATCAGTTGAACCGTACGGATCTAGAAACGTTTAAAAATCAAGAGAAAACCCGCATTACCATCGTGTTGGATAATGTACGTAGTATGCACAATGTAGGTTCTACGTTTCGAACAGCCGATGGATTTGCTATCGAGCAAATCTATCTTTGCGGTATTACTGCTACCCCCCCACACCGTGAAATCGAAAAAACAGCTTTGGGTGCCACACAGTCTGTACTATGGTCTCACCATTCAGACACCTTATCGGCACTGATAGAACTCAAAGAACAAGGGTATACCATCATTGCAGTTGAACAGGCAGCTGGCAGCATTATGCTCAACGAGTTTGCTCCCCTTTCTTCCGAAAAATATGCCTTGGTATTTGGAAATGAAGTACATGGCGTAAGCGAGGAAGTTATGCACATTTTAGATACCTGCATCGAAATCCCACAGTTTGGCACTAAGCATTCTTTCAATGTTTCTGTCACGATCGGTATGGTACTATGGGATTTTGTGGTTAAAATGAAATATTGATAATTATTTGGCATTTATACCAAGGCAAATTTTCGAAAGTCAATGCAAAATGGTAGATTTGCTATGCAAAAAATCAGAACAAATGAGTGTATTAGTCAATAAAGATTCAAAAGTTATCGTACAAGGTTTTACAGGAACCGAAGGTACTTACCATGCAAGTCAAATGATCGAGTACGGAACCCAAGTTGTTGGTGGTGTAACTCCTGGTAAGGGAGGTCAAACTCACCTCGATCGTCCTGTATTTAATTCTGTACAAGATGCCGTAGACAAAACGGGCGCTAATGTTTCTATCATATTTGTACCTCCTGCTTTCGCTGCAGACGCCATTATGGAAGCTGCTTCTGCGGGTATTGAAGTAATTGTATGTATTACTGAGGGTATTCCTACTAAGGATATGATTCAGGTAAAATCATATTTAAGTGATAAAAACGCTCGTTTAATCGGACCGAACTGCCCAGGTATCATTACCGCTGAAGAAGCTAAAATTGGTATCATGCCTGGATTTATCTTCAAAAAAGGTAATGTCGGCGTCGTCTCCAAATCAGGTACCTTAACTTACGAAGCTGTTGACCAAACCGTAAAAGCAGGCTTAGGTATCACTACAGCTATCGGAATCGGAGGTGACCCTATTATCGGTACCACTACCAAAGAAGCGGTCGAACTGTTAATGAATGATCCGGAAACCGAAGCAATCATCATGATTGGAGAAATCGGTGGTGGAATGGAAGCAGAAGCAGCCCACTGGATTAAAGAGCACGGAACTAAACCAGTAGTTGGATTCATCGCCGGACAAACAGCGCCTCCGGGACGTCGTATGGGTCATGCTGGCGCAATTGTTGGTGGTGCAGATGACACCGCTGCAGCTAAGATGAAAATCATGGCAGAGTGTGGCATTCGCGTAGTAGAGTCTCCTGCTGAGATTGGAAAGGCTATTGCTGAAGAACTAGCAAAAAAATAAAAATTATCGTTTATCGGTTTTATAAAGATATCAAGAGTCGCATATTAAATATGTGGCTCTTTTTTTGTCTTACCTGATTAAAGGGTTAAAAACCAGCTTTCCAAAGATGTAATCATATCAGGGTCAATATCCCCCGTAGGAAAAATGATTACTTTATAGTCGTCTCCGTAGTATAGGCTTATTACAGCTTTTTGAAATGCGGTATGTGTAGTGTTTTCACACATAATCGTCATCCTACGTTCCACATCATCTGTCGTTCCCTGAAAAATTAGGGTTGAATCCTCATTCATTATCTTCTCTTTAACAGAAGCTTGACGAGCAATATTATATATTTCTACTAATCCAACCTCCGAGTAGGTCGCCTCCAGTCTGTTTAATCTCTTTATTGATTCTCCTGTAAGTTCGTAGATATCAAATCCCATGTTTGAGAAAGAAGAATTGGTAAACTGGCTAATGAGTTTATCAAAATAAATGAATTGCTGCGTATTTATAAACTTTCCATTATCTATCACAAAATGTTTTACAGAGTTTATATCTTGAGAAACTGACTCCTCAAGATAATTTTGAATTTTAGATGTTTGCGCGCTGGTAAATAGAGAGCATGCTAGAGCTAAGCTCAAGAGGAACGATTTCATGATTATCATAATTTATAACAATAATAACAAATATGTACCGAATTACAAAACGGAGCTGGGGATAGGGGGAAATATAGAAATATAGGGCACAAAAAAAGCCCTTACTGTTTCCAGCAAGGGCTCTGTATAAAAAAAGGCACCGACCTACTCTCCCACCTGTTACGGCAATACCATCGGCTCTGGCGGGCTTGACTGCTCTGTTCGGAATGGGAAGAGGTAGACACCGCCGATATAGGCACCTGAAGATCTT
>NZ_SUKA01000005.1:35842-390877 GCF_005049105.1 Sphingobacterium alkalisoli | reverse complement strand
AAATGGACATGGCACAAAACGAACCGTAAAAACGGGGCTGAAATTATTCTAAAATGGCACCTTTTGAACCGTAATAGCCGGCATCAACTGACCGAAATAACTGGCACTAATCGATCCGTAATATCCAATGGAAGGATTGCTTGAAACAGATTGATGATAACCTAAAAGACTTTATCAAGCTTTTAGAAACAGAAGAATTGTTTGCCAAAATTCCTCACGGTACCGGACAGACTATTTTACGTGAAGCTTTACAAATTGCTGACCATAACGCCTATCATATAGCTGAAATAATCGTGATTAGACGTTTGTTGGGTATTTGGAAATCATAAGAAATTGTAAACTGACATATTATGTTTAAAGAATCAAAAGCATTCAGCTCATTTGCAGTAAAAGACATAGCTAAAGCAAAAAACTTTTACCAAAATGTTCTTGGCCTAGCAGCTAAAGAAAACGCTATGGGCATTTTAGAACTTGAAATTTCGGGTTCATCAAACCTGATAATTTATCCAAAACCCGATCATCAACCAGCGGTATTTACCGTGCTCAACTTTCCTGTAAGTAATATCGAGAAAGCGGTGGATGATTTGATAGAGAAAGGTATAACTTTTGAGCAATATGATCAGGAACATCTCAAAACTGATAAAAAGGGAATTTCAAGATCCGAGCAAGGACCTTATATTGCTTGGTTTAAAGATCCCGACGGTAATATATTATCTATACTTGAAGACTCAACTGTGTAAGCTGAAAACCAATTCTCTCTCGTTGACAGGTCCACATACCATTTTTTCCGGATTTGAAAGTCCTCTTTATCTTTTAAAAAATCTCTGTCTTATTCTCTTTTTTCATTCCAAAATCTACTGACCTAATTTTTTGAATATCTGGGGCATTGTCTGTCCATCTATAGCGCTCATATCAATTAACTTCAAAGATTTAACCATATTTGCGGTTGCCGTTTTGTAATGTTTGAAATGAGGTGTTTGCAAATGTGCTTTATATGCTTCTCCGTCAGCATAAATTTCCAGTATTCTTACCTGATTAGGATTTTCTTTATGAAACATCGGGTAAATTGAAATAACTCCAGGCTCTAGTCTCACAGAAGCTTCTGCTTCTTCCTTAAGTATCGCTATATATTCATCAAGATAACTTGGTTCAATTTCTATTTCTGCAATCCTTATCATCATATTGTCTGATGTAAAGCTGTTCTGTTTTTGTTGTGTCTGCCCACACGACAGACAAACCATCATAATCAGTAAAACTAGATATACACTTCTCTTAATTTCCATTTATTAACCTATTTATACTTCGAAGCTAATTTACACAAAAAGCCAAAACAATCATTTCTCCGTAGCCATTTAAAGAACTTTATTACCAAACTTGCTATATCTTTTCGGCTTAACTCCAATTACCTCTTCAAAAACTTTGGTAAAATGGCCCAAGTTTGAAAAACCAAGCTGATATCCCACTTCCGAAACAGACAGCCGTTCTTCTGTCAACAAGCGGGCAGCTTCCTGCATTCTGAAATTTTGGAAATATTGAAATATACTCTTACCGAAAACCTGGTTAAATATTCTTTTCAATTTAGTCTCGCTCATACCGGAAAATTTTGATAGCTCCGCAACTGAAGGTGCTTCTTCAAGGTTATCAAGTAAACGTTCTTTTACTTGATACAACATCTTGATATCAGCAATATTCAAACCGTGCACTTTCTTCTCATCCCTGCTGACCAGCGAAATCAGTAAATGGCAAATGAGTTCCTGCGTTTTTAGCTTGTAGTAAAAATCGTGAAGCAGTATCGGAACATTACTTGTCATGATATCATCTACAACTTTCAGCAGCGGAACAAATACAAACTCCTCAAACAACAAGGGGTGCTTATTTTCCAGAATGGTGTTTACTAAAGGATGGTTTATGCGTGCTCCTATCAATTCTCGTAGGTAACTGGCATCAATACTCAATGATATAGAATTTTGAATGGAGTTTTTTGGAATAAAAAGTTGCACATTCAATCCTTGGGTCGTAATTTGAACCGACGGTTGGAATTTGGCGCCTGTTTGCGATTTAGGTGAATTGATAATATGTTGAAAATTAAATATGAGCATATTGGTAGGTTGATTTCTTCGGCTAATGGCAAAGTCTTGATGTAGTTGATAGTTCAATATCATCATCCGTAATCGCTCATCAAAACTATAGCCTTGTATAAAGCCTGTTCCAAACTCTTCTGGCACTTCCACCCTTCCATTTTCGATGGTGCTACCTATTTTTTCTGCAAAAGCAGCGAGCATTCCTAATCCGTCTTTTGATTTAATTTCAATTTCCATTATGCCGTTTACGAGTATTTTTAAGACTTATTCAACTATTATAATTGTTTAAGGTGTAATAATTTTGTATTACTAAAATAAAAAAAATGATTTCAATGCTAAATAAAAAAATATCCATCGTTGGGGGTGGTCCCGGCGGACTGACCCTTGCCAGGTTGTTACAGCTGAAAGGTTGTGAAGTAAAAGTATACGAAAGGGATACCGACAAAAATGTACGTCAGCAAGGTGCAACTTTAGACTTGCATGAAGAGTCCGGGCTGAAGGCCTTGATTGCTGCTGGTTTGTTGGATGATTTTAAAAAACATTATCGCCCTGATGCGGATAAAATGCGTATAACCGACCATAATGCGGTGGTGCATTTTGACGACCATAACAATGAAATTCCGATAGAGCAAATCGGCACTTCTTTCCGCCCGGAAATAGATAGAGGTCCGTTCCGTGATTTGTTGATTGCTTCACTGGAAAAAGATACTATTGTCTGGAATTCGAAATTTGTATCTCTGCAAGCTAAAGATGAAGGATGGGAAATCATCTTCGATAACGGTGATAGAGTTTATTCTGATTTAGTCATTGCAGCAGATGGTGCTAATTCAAAAATCAGAAAATATATTACCGATATCGCTCCCGTTTATTCGGGTTTAACCATTGTGGAAGGCAATATATACAAGGCCGCGACGAATGCACCGGAACTATGGAAACTAGCCAAAGGCGGAAAAATATTTGCTCTGGGACATGAGAAAAGCATTATCCTAAGTACTAAAGGTGATGGGTCGCTATCCTTCTATACCGGAACTAAGGAGTCGGAAGACTGGGTAAAAACTTCTGGTATCAATTTCGAAAACAAAGATTCAGTGTACGATTGGTTTAAAGAAAGTTTTGCAGATTGGGGTGACCAGTGGCACGAACTATTTGCAAGTGATGAAAGCTATTTTGTACCTCGGCCGCAATATCATTTCCCCCCCGACCAGCAATGGGAAAGCTTATCGAACCTAACGATGTTGGGTGATGCTGCACATCGTATGCCTCCGTACGCGGGTGAAGGGGTAAATATGGCAATGCTGGATGCACTCGAACTTGCGGAACAACTAACAGCAACGGATTTCAGTGACATCAAAACTGCAATTTCAAAATATGAAAGGGCGATGTGCCAGCGTGCTGCCGACATCACTGAGGTTACGCTGCAATCTATGGAAAATATGCACGCTAAAGAAGCCCTGAAATTTTTGGTAGATACGTTTCGTCTTGTCCACTGATAAAAGCTCAACAACAATTTTATCCAATTTTTAAAAATGAAGATTAAAATTTTTGTACTGCATATTGCCATTGTGATAAGCAGCGGATTACTGTTTGTAAACCTTTATAATTCAATCGTCGATGCACCCAATTGGGGGCACCAGCTTCCTAAGTCCATTGATGTCGCCCGAAACTATTTTACTTTTAAGACTCCGGCTGATTTTTTCAAATTCACTGGCCCCTTGCAACACATCATCGGTATCAACTGTATTATTCGATTTTGAAAAACTAATAAGAAAGTGCGGTGGTATAATATGACCGCATTAGTCGCAATTATATTTAGCGACTTGCTTACTTTCGTATTTTTTCTTCCCTCTAAATGAGATTCTTTTTGGTCATATGCAAGATATACTTTCCCGCTCCACTGCCTTCAGCTTATCTGCTGAGGTATAGTAAAGATCAAATGCTACTGGATAAAGAAAGATTAGCAAGTAAAAAAGTCTCTCATTTTTACTTGCGGTTGCAGTTCCGATGAATTGGTCCAAATCAAAGATCTCACCGACAGGTCTCAAACCTTATGGTATTTCATTTGTTGATAAGTTGCTTATGAAGCATTGGCCCATATACATCTTATTGCTCCTCCTAATTAGTACCTGTACGCATATACGTACGTTGTTACAGCATACCGAGCGTGGCAAATACGAGAGCAGCTTCCCAAGGAATGACAGTCTCTTTGGGCTGTGGAAGGCTTCGCACGAGAGGGCGATGGCTGATCCCCTGCAAATCGAACTCCCTTATCTCGCCACTATACAAATCGGGCACCCTGATGCCTCTGCCATCGTGTACGCCGTCTCCGTCAAACAGGGCCAACAACTGGTGGCTGAACTGAAAAGGCCCTCGGACGGTACAGGCTTCTTATTGGAATTTTTTAACTCAAACACGACCCCGTCGAAAAAGCTGCTGGCAGAGCTATCTGGTGCATCAAGCACGGTTGAATGGTCGGCCCATGATGACGATAGTGTTCGAATCAGTCTTCAACCTCTGCTAAATGATTCGGCTGTGTACCAGGTAAAGATCTACACGCAACCAGCTTATCATTTTCCGGTTATCGGTAAGGATAACGGCGCAATCCAGAGTTTTTGGGGAGCGGATCGGGATGGTGGTGCACGTCGCCACGAGGGTATAGATATCTTTGCTGCACGAGGCACTCCTGTACTGGCGGTCTCCGACGGACGGATCGACTTTGCTGGAGAAAGGGGAAGCCTTGGCGGGAAGCAGATATGGCTAAGCGAAAACAAACTGGGTTTCCGTGTGTACTACGCTCATCTCGATAGTACAGCTGTCCATAGCGGCAGACAGGTGCTACGTGGAGATACCTTGGGATTCGTAGGCAATACGGGAAATGCCGCAGGTGGGCCTCCACATTTGCATTTCGGCGTATACGGACGTAGTGGTGCGGTAGATCCACTCAACTTCGTTAAAAAATTTGCTATTCCCCCCGACTGGGAATATGACACATTACAGCCGAAAGCCTTGACAGAACGTATGCTACTACGTACTGGGCCCGGCACTTCTTACCCTACTCGCTTACAGCTCGACAAGGGCGAACCTGTTAAACTGTTGGCTCAAACGGGCAAGTGGCTGCATGTGGTAGCCAGGGATACGATAGCGGGATTTGTGAGGAGATAGTGCTCCACCACATTCCATCTGCCGACCTCCGGATCATAGTATCTTGCCCCGTAATCGTACTGCCACTCCAGTGTATACAAACTTCCCATTGCATGTATACCTCCCCTAAGCTCATCCTGAAGTTCCTACCATGAAAAGAACCAGAAGCATTTGCTCCGCCGAATATCCCTTATCGAAATTCGATAGATGTACGAATACCATCGTGCCACTGACATAAGGCTGTCACTTGGCAGGCATAAGTTTGCATCATTAATTAAATCTTCTAAAGAATAAAAATGACAAACGAAAATAATTCTATGCTTAACGCAAGTAATTTTTACCAACCCGATCTTATTTCAGTCAACGGTGTGATACTGGAAGTATTTGAAGCGGGTAAACAAAATGCTGGAAAACCTATTGTGCTCTGTCACGGCTTTCCGGAACATGCTTTTTCTTGGCGTCATCAGGTGCCTCCACTTGTTGCAGCTGGCTATCATGTCATCATTCCAAATCAGAGAGGGTATGGCAACTCATCCAGTCCGACCGAAGTAACTGATTATGACATTGAACACTTGACGGGTGACCTCGTTGCACTACTTGATTACTTTGGATATGAAGATGCCACTTTTGTTGGTCACGATTGGGGTGCAAATGTGGTATGGAGTTTGGCACTATTGCATCCTGAACGGGTAAATAAAATAATAAACTTGGCTTTGCCTTATCAAGAGCGTGGAGAAAGACCATGGATTGAGTTTATGGAAGCAATATTTGGAGGAGACTTCTATTTTGTTCACTTCAATCGGCAACCAGGGGTAGCAGATGCTATAATGAATGAAAACGCATCCCGGTTCCTCCGTAACATATTCCGCAAAAACGTACCTCCCACACCACCGGAACCCGGAATGCTAATGATAAATCTCGCAAGAGCGGAAAAACCACTTGGGGAACCCTTAATGGAAGACAACGAACTGTCTGTATTTGTTTCTGCTTTTGAGTCATCAGGGTTTGCAGGAAGTATAAATTGGTATAGAAATCTTGATCGAAACTGGCACTTAATGGCGGACATAACCCCAATCATTCATCAGCCGACTCTTATGATATACGGTGAACAGGACACGATTCCAAAATCTGAAAACCTAAAAAATATCGTTCCTAATTTGGATATTGTTAGTCTGGAGTGTGGTCATTGGATTCAACAAGAAAAACCAGAGGAAACTACCCAATCGATTTTAAAATGGCTAGAACAACAAAATGCTTAATAGGGAAATAGCGCTATTCGATGGGAGTCTTTCATTACTTTTAATTGTCTCCACAGTGTAGAGACAATCACTTTAAATTCCGTTGAAAGCAGTTGGTCGGATATATTCCGACCAACTGAAATTCTGAATAAAACCACTATTTGCGGTGAGTGCTTACATAAGGCCGATAGCTATCACGCATAGAAAACCCTAGGATTTAAATGGGAAGCCTTCGAATCTAAAAGAATATATGAGGTCCATCAACCTTTACATAAAAAGCCGAACGGAATACCGAACGGCCATTGCATATCTCATTATTTAAAGCAGGAAATATCTATTTGTTGTTCTTGGCTAACTCATTACGCACCTTCTCGACAAAATCAAGGGATACTTCAACAAAATCGGCAATAGATGCATCAGACCAATCATGTTGGACAATAAGTTTCTTTACAATCTCATAATTTTTAGTCCCCATTCCTTGTTCAATTCCTTGTTCAATTCCTCGTTCCAATCCTTGTTCCAATCCTTCCTTACGAGCTCTTTCTTGTTCAATGATAGCCGTTTCCCGGATTGATTCCGCGTCCCATTTACGTTTTAAACTCACATCGTACATAGCCTTTTCCTCCTTGCTTAATTTACTATATTCAGCTATACTGAATAATTTTTCAAAAATAGGCTTACGCAGATAGCGGGGTAATTTATCCATCACGGACATATTCTTCAATACATATAACCATCTATCCAAATCGTTGGATAACTCTGCCTCACCTTTGGTAAAGTTAATCAATTCTAAGTAAATAAAACCAAGATCTTCGTAAAAAACTTCTCCTGTCTCCCTGTTACACAAGCAAATATCGTGCATAAAATCTTTAGAACCATTGCCTCCCGGAATACGAAATCCATCCATCAGTACGATAACATACACCTCGCTGATAGCATAATTCCACTGTTTTCGATTTCCTTTAGGAGCCTGATCGGCGATCAATTTACTTCCATAATACAGCATGCGTCTTTTGAGATTAATCTGGGAGCTACGCTGGACTTCGATTATAAATTTTTCTCCATTGGTAGCTGTACAGGTCAGGTCAAAGATTACGCCTCCTGTTTCTTCAGTGTCTCCAACATGTTCATTCCTATTGTAAACAATATCTTCGATATCTTTACGTCCAAGAAATACACCATTGAGAAAAGCTATCAATAGGTCTCGATTCGGCTCCATTCCGAATATCCGTTTAAAACCAAAATCGGTGGTTGGGTCTATATATCTATGCATAAATATTGGATATAACTAGTTATTACTGTCAAAAGTACAAAATATCGACCATTAAAACTAATTTTTTTAGCAAAAAAAATATGAAGATTACTAACCACTTTAATGGCTTACAATTTCAGCTGGTTGTTCGGAATTTCCGAACAACCGCCGCAAATACCAGATTCAACATCTACAATAGTGTAAGTTGCGATTTCTCCATGATCATATTCCTCAACCCCGCGATCTAGCTCTGCTATAAACTAAGCGTCATCCCATGGATTACCTTCGCAGCGAGTTTTTTTCTCGCCATGATACAAAGTAAACTCTATATCAAGTAAGACAATTAACCTCGGAGGATGACTTAGCATAGGTAGATAAGACTGCTTCGTCATACTTCCTCGCAGTGACGAAGGGAATACTTACTGCTCGCGACGAGAAAGGTAACTTCCCTCACCTACACTTGAATCGAGTGATGCAACCATAGCGTGATCTTTTGCGTCTTTAAGATATGAAAGGCTTAGTAGATGCTTCCGTATATTTTTTACCGATATCTTTTCCGTATTCACCGAATAATGGGAAGCGTTGGTCTAATCTCCATTCCTTAGCATCAACTTCTGCCCTACTTTTGACTCAAACAATAAGACATAACAACTTTTAAAACATAAAAAACTACCAACATGAAAACAACTATCATCACCTCCATCGCAACAGCTCTTATCTTATTTGCTTCTTCTATGGCATTTGCTGCTGAGAAAGCAAACCCCTTAAAAAATATGACCGCAGTAGGCATCGTCGCGGCCTATCTCGACGCCACAGCATTAGGCAATGTTGAGTTTAACGAGCAACTATTTGCTACCGATTTCGAATACCACAACACAGCAAGCGACAATAAACATGGCAAAAAAGCATACACGAAGTTCCTAAAACAGAATAAAGGGCTACAGTACAATTGCAAAACAACTTACCAAATACTGGATGAATGTGGTAAATCTTGCATAGCGAAAGCGACCATGGAGTTCGAAAATTTCACCCGTGTAGACCACATTACACTGTGCAACACCAAAAATGGCTGGCAGGTAAGCAAAGTGGTAACGACATACCCCTAAAACTGGGTATTTTTGTTTCTATGTGAGGCCTGCAGGAGTGCAGGCCTTCTTTATTTAAATTAACCTTGCCCTTTTTATCAGTCTTAGCACTTTACAATTGACGTTCCGATTAACATCTTTTTGAACTGTCAAGGATTCCCTTACAGTTCAAAAAGGTTCTAATTTTCTTTCATTGAGATGCTTAGTGGTTATTGCATTTTTTGCACTAACCACTCTTTTTTACAATTTGCAAGCATCAAAAATATCTTTAAACTTCTTGATATACCACGCGCCTAATACGGACGTTGAAATTATAGATCTTTTATTCAAAATGTCATCCAAAGAGTAGTCAACTTCAAAATCGGAAAGAATTCACTCTCCACTGATCAGACCATAAACCTTTTGCTTGTTCATAGCACCGCTATTGCGATACATAATCTTACCCTGAAGCTAAGAAATTCGACATATAAAAACTTGTAATATATATTGATTCTTCTTAATTTAGAATTATTATTAACTGAAAATCAATTATCTAAAAACTTATGAACACAAAAAAAATCATTATTTTCCTGGTAGGATTATTTGGGAATCTATTCGCTATTTCTCAGACTGACTCTTCAAACATGGATAATATCTATGTTGGCTTGCTAAGTCAGAACGTAGACAAGAGTGTGTATACTGCTATGCAGAATATCTGGTTTGCAAATGAAAAAATCTCTTATCTAGCGATCCCTATTCCGGGAAAGCCTCAATATCTTGAACGTGTTAGTCCTGCGTTAAGAGACGGAGAAGGAATGAATGGTTATATTTTCGAAGGTAATATATATCATCAAACTCCAATAATGATGGGCAGAAACCATGGCAAGCACTTTTGGCAAACATCTCGATTGACATTTGATTATGGTTTTAATGTGAGAATGACTAAGGACGGCTCTAGCCCACTTGTCCCAAACAACAATATTTTTGGATTCACAATCGACAAGGTAATCTGGAATACAGAATCTAAATATCGCATAATATATGCTGACTCGAGGCTACCTTTTCAAAACTGGGAAAAACTTGACAAACCGTTGAGCACGCTCTCATTGAATGTTACCGCTCACCATTTCTCTAATGGACAGCCGGATGGTTTCTTCTATACGGAATCAAGTGATGAAACTGCAGATCGTAGAAACGACTATCTAAAAGGCGATTTCTCTACAAATTATATACAGACAGGGTTGACCTACTCTCATCTTTTCAGATCCAGAAATATGTTTTCTGCAAAATTAGCGTATCAACACGATGCTACTTGGTTTGGCCCGTTCAAATATTCAGATGAACAACGGAATGCTTATGGCACGGATCGGGTAGTTGGATTTTTACAATTTAGAAAACTATTCAATGTATTAAAAACTAGGAAGGTAATAGATGCTATAGAGAAAACACCTACAGGGGAGAGATCAATAAAAGTTCGCCCATATAATAACAGGGAGTTAATCACACGACTAGAGTATGAATATATTTTCGGAAATATGAGCAATTATCCGCATGAAAATAAATACAGAATGAATAATAGTCTTTTTATCAAATACACGCAACAGAACTGGCGGGCACTAGGTATCGTCGCCAGGATACATTATGGGCGGGATTACTCGAATATTAGATATGATTCACCGATATGTATGTTTCTGATAGGTGGTAGTGTAGATTTTAACAAGTTTTTTATTCCCTTGTCGTCTGGTCGAAGGTTTTCGTTGATTGCTCTTTGATAGAAGGGATCAAAGTTACATTGGCGAAAGCCATCCGTCCTATAAATATAAAAATACCCATTTGAGGGTATATGAAACTATCCATTATTTTACTATTTTTATGACTTAAAATACCAGTGTCAGAGTGAATTAGGCTATACCGAGCTTCACTCTTGGAATTAACTACCGATATATGAAGACAACCATTATTACCATGTGTTTGCTGCTTTGCTGCATCGTAACAAAAACCTTAAGCCAGGACACCAAAAGTGGCGAAATCAAAACCGCCATTACAGAGGAAAAACTCCCGCTCTATAACCTTTTTTATTTGAGTAAGTTCATGGCGAATCAAAACCTTTCATTCGAACAGAAAGAGCAAGTATATTATGCCCTATTGGATCTGATTGGAAAGGAAAAGATAGATTCCATAAAAACCACCGTAGAGGTCTTTAGATTTGTATCCAATCATACTACCGAAAAGGAAAAAAGTATTAAGAACCGTATTCTTGAAGAACTAGGAATAGGAAATTTAAAGACATTTCAAGAAGTCGCAAAGGCCATTAAAGAAAAGTTTCAAATTCATATAACTGATAATGCCCCAGCAAAAAAATTATTCGAATCCTATAAAACGTCTCAAGAAGATGCAGAAAAAGAGATAAAGAAATTGGAGCATATACAAACCGAAATAAAAAGTCTCGCAGATGATGTATTTGCGTTGGATAGTATTATAAAAGGTATCGACCAATTTAAAAATGAACTTACGATCTCCGACATAAAGGTAAAGTTAAAATTATCTAACACCGATACTGTGATTGTCCGCGAGGCAATTTTGGCTAATAGCGGTCTATTTGTTAAGGACACCATATATCAGATAGACACAGTCAAATCCATCTATGCATGCAAAATATCGAAAAAGCAGAATCAGCGAACTACAATACAAGATACGTTGACGAATTATTTAAGTAATTCAAAGATAAAACTAAATGAGTTTGCTACAGAAATCGCGAAACATATTGCTTCCCAACACAAAGCGAAATTTAATCTCATCTCCGAAACACTCTTACAGAAGGTTTCTACTCCTGTTCCTCATATCTCGGTGACGACGATGGCTCAAGATGCGCAACAAAGTCTTTCTTATTCTGGGCTAAATATACCCAGCCAGTCACAGATGATCGAGGCTATGGCTATCTTTTTGGCGAAGCGAGCTAAACAGGAAGCTGCCATATGGTTTATGGATCAATTGCGTGAGCGTATAAAGAACCCTCTCGTGTACGACAGCTTTCCGGAGACAATAAAACTGCTAGAATCGCTGGAGGACTACCACAGTCCAAACTTTGGAAAATCGTGGCGTTATGCAATTGCGAGCGATTTCGTAGAGATGCCAAAGAATTTAGTTAATAGCACGTGGACTGAGCAATTACTGCAACCAGATGAAGTGAATCGACTGCGTACAGCAGTGCATTTTGGATATGACATACAGCGGCTTATACTGGAGCGATATAGTTATCGCGATATCATCCGGAACCTATACCTTGATCCTTATTATAAGAATGCTGACAACGAACTAACCAAAACGTTAAGCCAATCTTTTTCTTTACTGTATGTTGTCACCAACGAACTGTTTACCCTTCAGCAAATCGGGGATCAAAATAATTTTAGACTCCTATCTTACGAAGAGATAAATACAATCTCTCCCAGCCAATGGAAAGTATTGGTAGAACTGCTAAATCTTAAGTACGGAAATGATGTTAAAGAGCATTTACAAATCGTGTTAGATGCTCCGACTAAAAAATGGTTGGGTACTCTTCTTATAACCTTAAGTCAATTTGACCGGATCAACAACGAACAGCAACAATTACGTGCAACGAATAATCTGGATAAAACAGACCAATCCTTTGAAAGTGTATGGACAGTGTTACAGCAGGTGATCAGTAGCTTTGATGAGAGGCAAAATCCGCTCATGAAAACGTCGAGTACGATTTCCCGTCATGTGGCATCTGTTAGCGCTACACTAGACATCATAGCAGATATACAGCAAAAAAGTTTTGTAGCTGCCATACAAAAATCTCTGGCTTTGATGGATTACTATTATACGAGCGGGCCGGATAACACTAATATCTTAGTGGAGATGGGCGGATCGGATTTTAAAATCGAAAAGGGTAGAATGCTTGTTAGAAGAGGCAACGAAGTCGTAGAAGTGAAGGTTGATCCTCAGTATATCGAGAAACTCTCGGTAAGTATCGACTCTCAACAATTAATACAAGTGGAGTCCACACAAAAGGATAAATCCAAATCAATTAAATTTCCTGCAATCGATACTGTTAGCGCCGCATACTTGAAGAAGGTAAGCCCTATACTAAGCAAAATGAATAATGAAGACGCTGAAAAATTTCTCGAAAACACTTCATCAGAGTACATCACGGAATTGAGGTTTCGGGAATACCTAGAGGGTCTAAATAAGAAGTCGCATGTAGAGCTGGAGCTCGTGAAAGCCATAGGACTGTATCTGAATCTAAAGGATACAAATATGAACAAGACTTTGGATCGGGTCACTTTCCTTATGAAGAACTCCAATTTTTCTGTTTCTACACAACCGCAAATAAGAAAAGTAGATACGGATACAGCCACACTGACACCTACCTTATCGCTAAAAAACAGCGTATTGTCGCTAAGATCGAATGGAAAATCACTGGTATCGCTTAGAATTAATCCAAAGGGCATCTCCAATATTACTTTAAATAAAGACGACAACGATAACCTTTCCTTGAGCTATAAACTGACAAAAGACCCGGCTGAGGTGGACGCGCATCAGCTCGACTTATCCAAAGAGAAATTGGATATGTTAACCAAGCTATGGCAAGATACTAAAGGCTTGAAGACCAATCTGCAATGGAAAGAGATCAGAAATATGGCGTCGCAGGCAGATTCCATATTTCTAGATTCTTTGGAGGATAAACATGGCAAGCAAATTGTAACAATCTTACACATCCTTTCCGTCTATAACAAACTAAAAATCAATACCGTACTGAATGACATTACGAACATCATCAGGTCGAACGACAATAACGTGCTCGCCTTGACTGTACAAACCTCACTAAATAACCTAACTATAGCCGATAAGGATAAGGAAAGATACAGTGCACGGCTCATCAAGCTGGTAAGCTTCTTTAGCGATGTGGTATCAACCAATGACGCAAATCAGCTCGCAAATGTGATCGAATCGCATGCTCTCCCCCCTACATCGTATAAAATGAAGCGTAAGTTAAAAACATCTATAGATCTGAATGCCTATGTGGGTGCATTTGGCGGATATATGGGCGTATGTGGCAATTCAACATTGAACTGTCAATGGACTGGAGGTGTAACCGCGCCCATTGGCTTTACCTTTACTAGTGCCTTATTTCCTTCAGCATTTAAGGGCCTTTTTACCGAGCCAAGTATTCATCTGCAGCTCGTCGATCTAGGAAATATCGTAAACCATTACTTGGTCACGCCTGACTCGGCCTATAACAAGGATGTGCATTTTACGGAGGTTTTTAGTCCTGGAGTGAATTTATTATTTGGAATTAGGAATACCCCTTTGGTAGTATTCGCCGGAGTAAATGGTATACCGCTCAGAACGCACACAGATCGTACTACCAATACCGAAATGAATGGTAAATTATTCGATGCATGGGTATTCAAAGCGGGCCTTAAAATTGATATTCCTTTAGTAAATTTATATTCAAAGACACGGAATTGATCGACAATGACCTACTCTATTGACAACTTAACGCAGTTTATTGCAGACTTATCCGGACTGGATGATGTGCAGGCAGACGAAGACATCTTTGGGAGTCTAGGTATCTTGGGTGATGATTTCCATGAAATGATCGAAAAATATGCTGCTGCATTTAGTTAACAACCTGTCAGAACAAGAACATATGAAAATCACCACTGCAAAAATAGGAAGCCACCTATATGCAGCTTTCATGATTGTTTGATGATCATATCCTTTAAATGTGAATAAAAAAAATTTACTCATATTGATAAATTTATGCTGTTCGATTTAATTTGCATTGATTTCACGCTTATTTTTTTTATGCTATGGAATTTTAACCATCGTAATCTTCGCAACTGGCTTTCTGAAATTTGTCAGGCTGGAAAGTGTAAAAGCTCTTCAGATCATTACCTACATAATTATTAGGAAACTTACCTTTCAATACTTTCAGGTGATAGATTTTTCCATTTTCTACTTTTTGAAAACTAAGTTCTAAATCCCGGCTTGAAACAACCATTTTATCGCCATCAACTTCTAATTTATCAACCTCAAAATGGTATTTATTTTTTATATCTTTAAAAGGTATCTCTTTATCACAGTAATTAAAAATTATCAATTCTTTAGCATCTTTATTTAAATATATTGACGGGGAATTACAGTTACAGATAGTTGAAAAATCCAATCCATATTTTTTGTAAACATCAGGTTCTTTTGAATTTACAACTGATAGTCCCGTAAGCTGCATATTAAACAAGGGCGTAAAATTTTGTCCAAGTGTATGGATTTTCTCTGCTGATTCGATTGTATCTTTTAAAATAAAAGTAAAAAAATATCCATCGCGAGAAACGACCACATATTTGTCGTCTATCAACGTCAGTTTTTCAAATGGAAAATTGGCGTTGGTTGTAATTATTTTAATGTTATTATCATTTTTCAGATTTAAATTTTCTTTTATACAATTCCATTTCTCCTGATCAAAAGCTGAAAATGAGTCAGACTTTATTTCATTCCTTTTATCAATTTTTATAATTTTATCAGCATATAAATCATCTGCCTCCTGCTGTGAAAAATAGCCTATTTCACTATTACAAAATCCAAAACTTTTATAAAATCCAAAGCTGTTGCGCCGGTTTTCGATTGTTTTAGTATGCTCGGGTTTCTTTCCGTGGGATGGTCTGGTAGTTTGTTGGCATGAAAGTGACAGAAATACCAATAAATAAATTGAAAAGTACTTAATTTGTTGACTCATAAATATTACTTTTAATTCAACTTCCTTTTCTAAATATCACAACTCTTGGAAAAAGAAAAATCGAGCTATAGGAAATCAGGAATAAAACTACAAAAGGCGAAACAAACTTCCAAATACCTTCCTTACGGCCCGGTCTATTCAATTATTAATTCGACTTTAACCATGGGCACAAATAGAACGTAGTATCCACGTATCATCACCGATAAGTGCGGGTCGTTTAGGCGAACTGTAATATTGGTTGGTCGATTTCATCCGGAATTGTCTGGTCGGCATTCAGCATTTGAAAGGGAAAATTGGTCTTTATCTGGTAAATTCTTATATTAGATTAATATTAATCTTGGATCATGCACTATTATTTATTCGCCGATCCTTCTGTTAACTTGAATACAATTATATGTCAAGAATAGTTGCTTTAATTGTCATTTTATTTTTTTCCTGCCGGGGGTCTTCTGTTAAAGAAACACAGTCAACAGTTCTGGCGGATTCAGCTAAAACTGTTGTAGCGGAAGACAAGGATTTATCATGTGGGCAATTGGTATCTGATCTTGTACAGTCAAGCAATGCTTTTGCAATTGGGCATTTTGGGAAAGAACTCCTAAAATCCCGAATTGCTTATATGACGCCCGATAAAGCAACAATTAAACTTTATGTTATCAATGATATCTCTGAAACACCTTCTGAAGAACGGCTGGTAGAAAATGCAGTAGGCTGGCTAGAGTTTTACAGGCAAACAGGAAAGCTTCTGGATATAACCAATGACCCGGATAAGCCCGTAATTTTAAAGTATGATAAAGCTATTCTCGCAGAACATGACCTATTCAAATTATGCAGCCCGGAGGTTGCTGTTGCTAAGCCCGGCACAGGTTATGAAACGCGAGATGTTATGCTGGCAGACGACATCAGGTTCAATGATAAGCTGAAACGTTTTTTTACAATGGGCGAGTTTGAGAAAGTCTTTGGCAAGCCCGACAGTATAAAACTACTGGCAGAAGAAGCGCCCTGTAATACCATATTTGGTACGGAAGCGCCGGATGATAAATATTTATATAAAAGTGGTTCGCGTTTTGAAACGAGCGGTGACAGTGTAGCTGTGGATGAGTTTTGGTTTTTGCATGGGAATTTTATTACCTACAAAGGAATCCGGATAGATGCAAATACCACGATGCAGGATATACAACAGCTATTTCCGACTGCTGTGAAAGGCAGGCTGGGCATGGATAAGGAAGGAAAACTATGGGTGATCCAGTTAAGAGAAGATGAAAAAGGTATTTCTGACGGACATATAAAAATGTTTTTTAGGAATGGAAAAGTTTCCTTTATGCATTGGTGGTTTCCCTGCTAGAACGTATGGGGGTGTATTTATAAGCATTGCATATTTAAAATAAACAGTCGCCTAAAATTTCAAATCAAATGAGGATAAGAGTTTTAAAAATAGTTTCAACATTTGTTTTCCCGTTAATGATTGTGATATCCTGTGACCGGAATGTAAAATCAAACGGTGGTGTCCCATCCAAGGTAAGAGAAATGCCTGCTAACCTTGAAAGTTCGGCGCCTCTTACATCCAGGCCTGGGCCTATTGAAGTAACAATTGAAAAAATAAGTAGCGAGGATTTCTTTTCGGCTGAACAACATGCGAAAATGAATAAGCCAATGGAGAAGATTACAGATTTTAAGATCGTTCAGCAAAAATTGGCCGAAATCGTAGAGTTTGAAGAGCAGGATCACTATCTGGGTATAAAAAAAATAAATTTTAGAAATACCCCTTCGGTTAAAAATGAGGTTGACCTAAGCGAATGTTCTTTTGTGTCATACTTTCCTTCGGAGGATATCCTGTTGTTGGAATGCGGTCACACAATGGACGTGAGCTTTGATCTGACAACAGGACAGACAACCTATGAAACAGGTAATCCAAACCTGGTAACCACATCACCATCGGGAAAATATAGATTGAACAAAGTATATGAAGGACAGGAGTGTTTTTATCATTTCATTCAGGAAAAGAAAAACGGTAAATTTAAAAAGATAGCCGAGCTCAATGAGGTTTTTGAAATGAAAACCGGCAAATGGCTCTGCGTAATAGAAAAGGAATTCTGGGCGGACGATCAAACGCTTTACTTTGGACTGGTGACCCAGTACAAGGAAGGGGGCCACGAATATGAGTTCTATGGCGTAAAAATAAGTGAAGGTAAAAACTAAAGTCATTAATGGCATAAAAAATATATTATTATTTGAAGTATAGACCGTAACCTATCCTACTATGAACAGACTTGAACAATATTTTGATAGTAATGGAAGCAAAGCTTGGGATACGCTTGTGAAATTGGCAACGGAGAGCTCTTGGACGAATTCCGAGAGTCAAAAAATTTTGGAACAAATATTGAATAACCATACTGATATAGCAAAAGTGTTATATGCACGTTTAGGTGAGGAAAGTATAAATTGGATATATCGAAAAGTTCCCGCTCTAGATGGCCTAAGTCCCTTGGAGTGTCTGGAAACACCTGAGCTTATTAAAAGATTAAAAGAAGGGCTTTCCAGAATGGATATTTAATTGCATTGTTTAACACAAATTACATGAAAAAAATAATTCCGTTCAGCCTGGCCATAACGCTCTCTGCGTGTACTGGCACTAATACGCAAACTGGTAAAAACAATAAGCAAGAATCTTGTAGATGTGAAACGATAGAAAATGACAATGATGTATTTGCTACAAATGTTACTATAAAAGATAAATCCCAGCCTAATATATTGTCATTTCACTGTGCAGATATAGACGTCGGTACCGCTTCAGTTAGCGATGAAAATGGAGAGAATGAACATGAAAAGGCAATTTATGACATTCGCTGCGTTTCATCAACAGCACAAACTATTGAGTTGTCCGATGACTTCAAATATTTTACAGATCGTATGCAATCTCAGACAGATTTTTTTAGGGTACTGAAAGGAGGCGAAAAGCATTTTTTTGAATTTACGTTAGAGCGTAGAAAAGTCATATCAATTGCAAAATTGGATATAGAATGATCGCCGGTTTTAACGAAATAACACCAAATGCATAAGTTTTAAAAAGTGGAATGAAACAATTAGTTTTAGTTTTGATGGTGCTGGCAGCCAAGGTAGCTGTTGCACAGCCTGGCCAAATTCCAACAAATATCAAATCAGCCTTTGAAGGTGTTTGGCAGTATAAGGACAAATTTCAGATCAATACGGTAAAAATACAATTCGAGACGGAAAAAGACTATGCGCTGTTTACTGATATTGGCACTGGGGTCGCCCCTTCTAAAACATTTAAGGTGCAATTAAAAGATAATCTATTAGTCCTACCGGCAATTAGGAATCAAAACGATTATTTAGAAATGGAAATAGTGGACGGAAAGTTATATTTATGTACCATTCCGGCGCAATGGGATTCGAACGGAAAGCTTATAAGGGCTGATACTGCTCGTCAGGAATGCAGGATTTTTAGGCATGTAAAAAAGTAAAACAACCTTTTTACGGTGCAGTTTTTAAAGAGGAAAAAGAAAGCATGAAAATTTTAATAACATGTATAATAGATCAAGCCACCTATCCACGTCCTTTCTGATTGAATAAATCGTACATAAGTTACCACGATGCCATTCTTATATAACAAATGCACTCATAATTTATTCATCTCGAAATGTAATTTCACTTATAAGTGAAAAGTACTTTTTGTATATTGCAGTGTTGCCTAATTATTTGTTATAAACATGAGAGCTATAATTGTATTTTATATTTGCTTATTGGCCCTTTTTACAGCCGGCTGTAAAAAGGAACGTCCTGTTGATGAAGATCAAGAATCCCAGTTTACCTTTAGCGTAAAGAAAAATGGTATAGATTGGAAGACCAAATCAGCAACAGCTTATTACAATAAGACTGATAACTCTTATTATGTGACGGGCTTCGGCGACAATGGTGAACACCTGCAATTTATGTTTAAAAAGGAAGCACTTGCGACCGGCAAATTAGAAGAATTTAATATGGGGGTTTCCGTAACCGCATGCCCTATTTGTTCCAGCCTCTCTGCCAGCTATACGCTCGATAGAAGTAAAACTAATAAATTCGAAATTATCGGATTTGACAATTTACAAAATCTAATTGCCGCAAGGTTTAATGTTCATTTAAAAAGAGAGCGGATTTATGAAGATGAAGAATTTAATGAAGAACTCTCTTCTTATGAAGGTCTTTTTAGTATTCGGTATGAAGATTCAGGATTATAAATAATAAGCTTCCGCGTTATATATGTAATTTTATAATGTAGGTTATAGATTTAGGATTGGGGGTAAAAAAGTTGGATTGCAGAAATTAAAATACGATATGAAAACAACTCCGAAACACGATGAACGAATTGCAAAAATGACTTTTGCATCGGTGTATCCGCACTACATCACTAAGGTTGAGCGCAAAGGCAGAACGATAGAAGAATTAAATCAGGTCATCGAATGGCTTACAGGATTTGACATCAAAAAACTGCAAAAACTCATTGAACAAAACGTAACGTTTGAAACATTTTTTGAGGAAGCAACTTTAAACCCTGACGCGCAGCTTATAAAAGGAACAATTTGTGGCTATCGGATAGAAGAAATTGAAAATCCACTCACAAGGCAAGTAAGGTATTTAGACAAGTTGGTGGATGAATTGGCGAAGGGTAAAAAGATGGAGAAAATTTTAAGGCATTAGCCAGGTAACCAAGGCTTAAGATGACAAATAGTAAATTGACAAAACAGTTAGAAAATGGAATTCTCACCCTTCAATAATGTTGTTAAACGCTGTCTTCAAGGTATGGAGATGGAAGAAAAAGGCAAACCCGAAGAAGCGAGCAAATTATTTCTCCAGGGCTGGCACGAAGCGACAAATGACTTTGAAAAGTTTCTCGCAGCTCATTATGTAGCCCGACATCAAAAACACGTTTCCGACAAATTGCATTGGCTGGAAACGACATTGCAATTTGCATTAAAGATAAATGATGATGCAGTTAAAAGTGCCTTCCCCTCACTTTATTTAAACATTGCGAAATGCTATGAAGATTTAAATAATGCTGAGAAAGCGAAAGAGAATTTTGACTTAGCAATGTCGTATAAGTACAATCCTTCTGATAAGGGTCCGTTTTACCACGGTACGAAAGCGAATTTGCAGGTTGGCGATTTATTGACTGCTGGCAGCAATTCTAATTATAAGTCTGAACTAAAAATGAATCATATTTATTTCACTGCTCTGGTTAATGGAGCGGGGCTTGCCGCTGCGTTAGCGAAAGGTGATGGTAATGAACGGGTTTATATTATTGAGCCAACAGGAAATTATGAGAATGACCCAAATCTTACCGATAAGAAATTCCCTGGCAATCCGACCCGTTCATATCGTTCCGAAGCCCCATTGAAAATCGTTGGAGAGGTAACAGAATGGGTTAAACAAACACCGGAAGAAATTCAAAAATTTCGTGAAAAATTGGAGACCAATAAAGGGGAAATAATTAATTGATCTAGATATGCCTGGGTTAACAACAAACGGAAGTAGCTCAAATTAATAAAACCTGTATTGAAGATAAAAGACTCAATCACGTCGGAATTCATAAATGTCCCAGTTGCCAAATGGTGAGAACTTACATTTCTTGGATTTGATGTACTTGAATGATATGAGGCGATATAATCGACCGGATCATTAAAGAAACCACTGTTTAGCGAGACTGGGAAATAATCGGCACCTACACAACCAACGATGACAAAGTCAAGAATTAACAAGATACTTACGTATTTTATTGCGACAGTTTGGATTGCAAACGGACTTTTTTGTAAGGTTCTAGATCTTGTTCCAAGACACGAACAAATTATTGCAAGAATATTAGGTGGGGGCTTTTCTAGACCATTGACGATTTTAATTGGACTTTCGGAAATCATAATAGCTGTCTGGATTTTAAGCGGCTACAAGAAAAAGTTTATTGCTATCACTCAAATAGTTGTGGTTGCGACGATGAACACTCTTGAATTTATTCTTGTTCCCGACTTATTGCTTTGGGGGAAGTTTAATTCACTATTTGCACTTATTTTTATTATAATTGTTTACTACAACGCATTTTATCAAAAACAATTCAAATAACTCAATGCTAGCATTTTTAAAAGACCATCCATTTGCAGTTGAAGCGTATTTTGAAAGTTCACTTGTCTTAACTTTTGCAGTATCAAAAGAACAGTTACAAAATCTTATTCCTGAATGTTTACGACTGGACACATTTCAAGATAAATGGGCTTTTATTGCAGTTGCTATGGTCCAAACAAAGGACTTGCGCCCAAAAGGTTTTCCAAAATTTATAGGCAATGACTTTTTCCTTATTGGTTATCGTGTTTTTGTTCGCTATACGAATCATGCGGGCAAAAATTTACGTGGCTTGTATATTCTGAAATCAGAAACCGACAAACCGAAAATGAAATTTTTCGGCAATATATTTACCCATTATAACTACACCACGACAGACGTAAAGCAAATCGACCAACTGAGGGAAAAAGAAATATCCTCGATTAAATCAAAATTCCAAATCAGGATAGTTGATACGGAAGAGCAAATTTCTTTGCCTGAGCATTCACCATTTGCAGACTGGAAAGAGGCCAGAAGATTTGCGGGACCGTTGCCTTTTACATTTACTTACAACAAGGAGACCAAAGAAGTTTTGATAATTGAAGGAGTAAGACAAAACTGGCTGCCCAACCCAGTAAAAGTAATCGACTATAATTTTGATTTTTTAAATACTTTGAAACTGGAACATCCGATATTAGCTAATGCTTTTGTCATTAAAAACATTCCATATTATTGGAAAAAAGGTAAAAAAGAAGTATGGAAATAAAGAGACGAAATTTTCAAGGTGTATTGAATATATTAAGTTTTAACCGGCACTTTTATGTATTTGGATTGATTGCATTGACACTAATTATCGGAAGTATATTCATTTTCAATTGGTATGATTATTTCTACTGGTTTGTGATCTTGGCATTCATTTATGGTTTAACGATGCCATTGATTGTTTCTGCCTATGTTTATGATTTTTCAGGTTTTTATAATTTCGAATGGTTAGCGAAAATGGAGATAAAAGATGTCCAAGATCAGTTCAATCTGAACATTAATGCTGGCTTTGACGAGACTAGCTTTATTATAAAAAAGATATTACCGCAATCTACTTTGCAGGTGTACGACTTTTACGATTCCGAACAGCATACTGAGCCTGCAATAATTCGAGCAAGAAAAGTAAGTATGGTTTATCCGAATACTCTACAGATCAATTCTAATGCAATTCCATTAAATGACCATGCTGTCGATAACATTTTTTTACTCTCAGCGATTCACGAGATACGGAGATACGATGAGAAAGTGATGTTTTTAAAAGAATGTCGCAGAGTATGTAAGCCCAATGGAAATGTGATTATGGTGGAACATTTGAGAGATTTTCCAAATTTTGTGGCATTTACAATCGGCTTTACGCATTTTTTCTCAAAAAAGACTTGGAAAACGGCATTTCAAGAAGCGGGATTTACATCATTTGAAGAAAAAAAGTTTACACCGTTTATGTCCATATTTAGTTGTAAGTGAGGATGGAAATACATCTTAAAATAGTTGGTGTATTACTAATTGTTTTGGCATCGATACACCTTGTATTTCCAAGGTATTTTAACTGGGCGGAAGAACTTAAATCTTCTAGTTTAATCAATCGGCAAATGATGACGGTACATACGTTCTTCATCGCTTTGACGGTATTGCTCATGGGTTTGCTTTGCTTGACATCTTCTACCGAAATAGCTGAGACCGACCTAGGTAAAAAAATAGCGCTTGGCCTTGGTTTATTTTGGACTGTTAGACTAATCATTCAGTTTTTTGGTTACTCAACTGCCTTATGGAAAGGAAAAAGATTTGAAACGTCTATGCATATCGTATTTTCGGTACTTTGGACATATTTAAGTGTCGTATTTTGGATAACATATTTCAATTGACATAGACAGTCTAAATCTGGGAATTGTTTATATACACTTAACTAGCAACGCGTTGGCGTCCACTTTACACGTAATGGAATACAATGGTATCAAAAGCCTCGTGGTTCTGCAAACCGTATTTTTTAATAGATCATTGGCTCTATCTTATAATCAGCTAAAACCCACTTTATTATTTCAGGCCCATAAAATCGTGTAATTTCATCTTTTTCAGATTGGTTTCCTCGTTCAAAAACACGTTTTATAACCGCTTTATATTGATTTTCCAATCAATCTTTTGGATATCAGTATACCAAAAAGAACTTTCCTCAGCGAGCTAAGATTAGGAATTTGGATTGTTATTGATTTTATGTAGCTTTAAAAATTTGTAAGACTGAAAAACATAAAATTTAAAATCGCAGCGGCGGCATGGAACTGATAATTAATAATAAAGCCATCTCTTTAGTGTTGTTTGCAATAAATTTTTTGCTATTAATGACCTACTTAAGTTATGGTTTTGTCACCGAGGATGAAGGTATACGCAATATATATATAGGTATTGTATACACTTTTGTCGGGAGTTTAGCATTTAGTATTCACTACAAGCAGAATTATAAAACATTCGCTTTTTGGATAACAGTTATCGTGTCCATAATTTTCATCATCGCGACGTTGTTATTTCTATATTTTACCGCATTGGGTCAAACTGATTGGAAATGAAGAAACTGAATATCCTGAATAAATTCTTGATTATAACAACAGTAGTACTCGTCGTGCTATTTATTTTTAAAATTGTTGTCTACAAGAAATGGGATAGGTATTACTACACATCTTCAGTTTCCAATCCGGAAGAATTTCCTATCCATATTTTCGGAATCTGGTTTGTGAAGGAAAACGACAAGTATGGCGGCAATTTTTATAAGGATATTGACAAGATAAATGCATTTTATTCCGACTGGGGAGCAGGTGAATATTATGAAGCGTACGAGCCAGAACCTCTTCCTCTGAGCCTTTTTGTGGAATATATGGACTTCCGAACCAAACATTATTATTTGGATACAATTGCCCTGCCCAAGGAAAAGATGCTCGACATATTTAAAGATGCTAAAAACAACGGCTATCTAAGAAAACTATCTTCCGGAAAAAGAAAAATGGGACTGGAATTCCATGTAGGAATTGCCAATGAGGGCAACATTATTTTCTGGCTCGCCGGAGATAAATACGAGAAGGAATTCCACAGAAGCCAGCTCTTTCCGAAACCGATCCCGGATAAAATCGCTTCTTCGGCCCAAATCGAGGTCACTCGAGATAAAGAGGAGTTTGCCAGCGCGCTTTTTAGCGAAATACCGGATAGCACGAAGCTAAATATGCTGCAACAGGATATCAGTAATCTACAATATAAGGATAGCATACCGGTTTATTTTAAGTATCTAAGACGCTAAGACCCGGCATCTGCTCGACAAAATGTTTTATTCTGTTAATTTCATTTTGTGTATAGATACACATCTGTAATTGATTGTTAGCTTACAAATTTCAATACGACCTCTGCAATCTATCTGCACATAAATTTTTATCTTTATAAAAAGGATAGTTTAGCAGAAACCAAGTGGAAGCCCATCGCTGGTAAGTTTAAAAATCACAGTAAATATAAATGGCCTGACCTTATTCAGCTCATGCAATAAAATAATTTGATGTAATATTGATAACTTTATTGCTTAGAAGGCACATTATATTTACAACATGGAAGAGGTTACGATTACAACATTTACGATTCAGGATATCCCGCATATTGCCCACATGCAACCTGAAGGTTGGGATGATATCCGTAAGGAGTTCGTGTTATATGCTATGCAGACCTTCTGTAAACCTGTTAAGATAGTACAATATAATCGGATCATTGGTTTGGGGACGCTTATTATACATCAGGATTCGGCGTGGCTAGGACATATCATCGTGGATTCCTCTTGCCGCGGACGGGGCATTGGCACGCTGATTGTCGAACATCTGGTTGCATTAGCACACAGCCACGACATTTATACGATCCACCTGATCGCAACTGATCTGGGAGCCCCGGTATATCGCAAGGTGGGTTTTCGTGATGCTGGTCTATATGCAACCTTTCGAAAAACTATTGAAAATACACCCGCCAAGATTGATCCGCATATTGAATCGATTAAACCTTCTCATCG
The DNA here is from genome assembly GCF_005049105.1 of Sphingobacterium alkalisoli. Classification (GTDB taxonomy): domain Bacteria; phylum Bacteroidota; class Bacteroidia; order Sphingobacteriales; family Sphingobacteriaceae; genus Sphingobacterium; species Sphingobacterium alkalisoli. The sequence goes on along the minus strand of NZ_SUKA01000005.1, from coordinate 365,191 downwards.
GCAACAGATCCTTCAGCTAGATAGGGAAACAACAGGAGAAAACCGTAGGACGTTACTCGACCTACACCTTCAATGTGGTTTTGTTTTCGAAATCAAGGGAGAAATAGAGGGTTTTTACTTGCCTTACCTAGGGCAAGGCCCAATCTATGCGCGTACAGAGCGCGCAGGGCTTTCATTGATGGAGTTAAAATATTCTGTTTCTAACATCGTTATATTACCTCAGGATAATCTTGCAGGCACTGTATTCTTGGCCAATAACGGATTTGAAATCCAAGAGTTTACTGCTATTCGCATGGTGTTGGGAAGAGAAACGCCTTGGTTACCCCAACAGGTTTATAGTCGTATTGGAGGCAATTATGGATAAAATGTGTCTCTAGCTAGCCTGTAAGCGGATCCCACTCCATCGCTTTCAGAAGTGGAAAGTGCCTATAATGAGTATTTGATGAATTTGGCACAAATTAACTGGACGCACGGAACCGGAGACTGGAGCGATGTTGCGAGTTTGAGAGTACGGTAGGGTTTTGGGTACCTTCTGTTTACTAATTTTGTGGAGCCGGAGGGATTGAGCGAATACATTTCGAACCCTCCTAAAAAAATATAAGCCCAACTTTCGTTGAGCTTTTATTTTGTGGACCCGGAGGGATTCGAACCCTCGTCCAAACATAGTATAATTTACGCTTTCTACATGCTTAGCTTCTCTTTAATTGTCGGGAGAGAGAAGGTGAGTCGCGTACCTATACTGTTCTCCGTATTTGCTGTGTCTTACCAATGATTAGCAAAATCACATTGGCCAGTTCTATTGTTCGATGCCCCTGATGTTAAACCAAAGAACAGGATCTAACGGGACAAATAGCTATGTTAAGTCTAACTTAAGCAGCTAAGGCGTAGTTTTCTTCGCCAGTTGTAAAGTTGAAAGTTCAGATTAAAGTGCTCTACTAACAACGCACTGCATGCTTACATAATCATCTCTATCCTGTCAATTCCGGTCGAGCCCAATCATGTATAAGGTACAAATCTAAACATATTATTTGAATAGTAGATCATCAAAAAGTTTAATAAAAATTTCGAGATGCAAACAATTTTCTTTAACTTGTTGTTGTCCAATAAAAAAGTAGACAAAATTAATTAATACAATATGTCAGAAGATACCAATAAATCTGCGACGGGTTCAAAATCTGCTGCGGAATCTACAAATTCGAAGAATACACCGGCTAAACCGGCTACTTCATCCAGCTCTGCGACAACAGCAAAGCCCGCAGCTAAAGCTACGACTACACCGGCGGCTAAAAAACCAGTAGCGGCACCTACAAAACCGGCTACTGCATCCAGCTCTGCGACAACAGCAAAGCCTGCGGCTAAGGCTACAACTACACCTGCAGCTAAAAAACCAGCAGCAGCACCGGCAAAACCGGCTACTGCTTCTAGCTCTGCGACAACAGCAAAGCCTGCGGCCAAAGCTACGACTACACCAGTTGCTAAACCTGCAGCAGCACCGGCAAAGCCCGCTACTGCTTCTAGTTCTGCTACAACAGCAAAGCCCACAGCTAAGGCTACAACAACTACACCAGCGGCTAAAAAACCAGCAGCAGCACCGACAAAACCGGCTACTGCATCCAGCTCTGCGACAACAGCAAAGCCCGCAGCTAAGGCTACAACTACACCTGCAGCTACAAAACCAGCAACGGCACCGGCAAAACCGGCTACTGCTTCTAGCTCTGCGACAACAGCAAAGCCTGTGGCTAAGGCTACAACTACACCGGCAGCTAAACCAACAGCAGCACCGGCAAAGCCGGCTACTGCATCTAGCTCTGCAACAACAGCAAAACCTGCGGCCAAGGCTACAACTACACCGGCAGTTAAAAAACCAGCAGCAGCACCGGCTAAACCGGCTACTTCATCTAGCTCCGCGACAACAGCTAAGCCCACCACAACGCCTGCAAAACCAGCGGTAAAAGCAACTAAAAAAGAAGCTAAAAAAATCGAGAAAGAAGCCGGCTATAAAGAAGACGCACCTGGCAAAGTAAAAAATGCTAAAGCAAAAAAAGCGTTAGAAAAAAAGACAAAGGAAGATAAAAAAACAAAGAAAAAGACTGACGAGAAAAAATCTAGCAAAAAAGTTAGTAAACCAAAAAAAGATAAAAAATTGGTCGCTAAAAAAGATAAAAAGTCTAAAAAAGAAGAAGGTACGTTGGATAAGATCAAAGACGTGATTAAGGGATTCTATAAAGATGTGCAGAAAGAAAAGAAGAGAATAACAAAAGACATTAAGAAAAAGGTCAAGAAGAAAAAATAATATTTTCCGAAATAAAACAAGGTCCACCTTCAAAAGTGGACCTTGTTTTATTTCGGAAAAACCGTTACTCTACAAAAACCTAAACTTTTTTCGTAACACCCTTTATAATCAACCGCAAAGTTGAATTTGTAGAGAAAAAAGCATACATCCAGTTGCCTAAAAGTTTCCATTTATTCCTAAATCCTGCAATCGGAAACAGGTGAATAATCAACCAGGTAAGCCAAGCAAAGAATCCTTTAAATGAAAACGAAGGTAAATCTGCTACGGCATTATACCTTGAAATAACGGCCATACTTCCTTTATTCACATAAGAAAATGGTTTTAACGTATCTTTAGCATCTCTTGATTTAAGATTCTTTGCCAACAGTATTCCTTGCTGAATGGCTACCTGCGCAAGCTGCGGATGTCCATTAGGATAGTTGGGATCACTAGTCTGATAACAGATATCACCCAGGGCAAAGATATTGTCAAATCCCTGTACGGCGTTGTACTCATTGACCAGAACACGACGCCCGCGGGTGATCACCGTAGTAGGTAGCCCCGGCAATTCGCGTCCGGTGACACCGGAAGTCCAAATTAAGGTCTTCGTTTTTATACGTACATCGTTACTCAAAATAACATGCTCATCGACATAATCCTTTACTGCTACATCCAGGATCACTTTCACGCCAAGTTTTTCCAGCACACGTTTTGCTTCCTCCTGTGCCAAGCTACTCATTGGACCTAGCAGGGTTTTGGCAGCATCTACCAAATAAATATGTGCACTAAAATCTTTGATTTCAGGATACTCCTTTTTAATAATACGCTGCCCTAATTCAGCCACCATACCTGCTATCTCCACACCCGAAGGGCCTCCTCCAGCAATTACGATATTCAGATAACCCTCCCCCTCCGGCGTACCCTGGTAGCGAATAAATTCTTCCATATTCAAAAGGAGCTTATTACGGATCCCCAATGCTTCGGAAACGGTTTTCATAGGATAGGCATTATCCTTTACATTTTCAAGTCCGAAGTAATTACTTTCTGTCCCCACCGCCAAAACCAGATAATCGTACGATAGGCTACCATTGTCCGTGATAATTTTTCTGCTATCCGAATCAATCTGCTTTAAGGTGCCCAAATGGAAATATACATTATTGTTCTTGTAGAACATTCTTCGAAAAGGCATACTAATATTCGACGGCTCAATGAAGGCCGTAGCTACTTGGTAAATAAGCGGAGGAAAAAAATTATAATTATTGATATCGACTAACGTAATGTGATACCGTTTATCGTCACAGATGGACTTAATGAAATTTATACCAGCAAATCCCCCGCCTACGACGACGATATGTTTTATATTTTCTCCCATATTGCTTAATTCTTTTATCGATCTCATGGATTAGATCAAGTATATGTATAACATCTACTATAAATGAATGTTTTCTATAAATTTCCCAAGTAGCTATTTGAGATTACGTTTTACGAATGGATACGGCATTTTTATGGGCATGCAACCCTTCCAGTTCTGCTAATATTTCTACCGTTGACCCGATTTGCTCAAGACCCTCCGCTGAAATGTGCTGGAAGGTAATTTTCTTGACAAAGGAATCAACGGATACGCCTGAATATGAACGGGCGTATCCCGATGTCGGCAAGGTGTGATTGGTACCTGAAGCATAATCACCTGCACTCTCGGGCGTAAGGTGTCCTAAAAATACCGAACCTGCGTTTAGGATTAAAGAAGTAATGGTCTGCCAATTATCTGTTTCTAATATCAGGTGCTCAGGAGCATATACATTCGAAAACTGTATCGCTTCCCGCAGGTCTTCCGTTAAAATTGCGTACGAATTTTCGATGGCTTTTTGCGCCAATTCTGCGCGAGGCAACACAGCCAATTGTTTAGCCAATTCGTCGTTCACGGCTTGTATTAAATCAATGTCTGTCGACACTAAAACGGCTTGACTATCGACACCATGTTCTGCCTGTGCCAACAGATCGGCTGCTACAAAGGCTGGATTTGCCGACTTATCTGCAATAACCAATACCTCAGACGGGCCAGCCGGCATATCAATACTTACGTTCGTCTTTCCTTGAATAAAACTTTTGGCTTTGGTTACAAATTGGTTTCCAGGGCCAAATATCTTATCGACTTTAGGAATAGACTCTGTACCATAGGCCATAGCAGCCACAGCCTGTGCACCGCCTACCAGATAGATTCTTTTGATTTGAAGCAATTTGAGACAATAGGCAACAAAACCGTTGATCTTACCCGATTTCTGGGGAGGTGAGCATACGACGATCTCTCGGCATCCAGCGATGCGTGCAGGAACACCTAACATCAAAAGGGTCGAAGGCAAAACTGCTGAGCCGCCCGGAATATACAGCCCAACTTTTTCGATAGGACGCACCTCTCGCCAACATTTTACGCCGGGCATCGTCTCTACCACCCGTTCTTTACGAAGCTGGGTGCTGTGAAATTTGTGAATATTCTGAAAAGCGATTTCCAAAGCACGTTGCTGGTCCCTGGAAATAGTAGCAGCCAATAGGTCAATATCGGATTCATCCAGATACAACTGATCGATCTCAACCTGATCAAATTTAGCTGCAAAATTCCGCAATGACGGGTCGCCATTGGTCTTCACTTCTTCTACGATCGAAATTACCGTTTCCAGAATTGCATCATTGGGATCTGTATTGCGGATTACGAGTTCATCAATTTCTTCACGCGATAAGTTGTTATAGTGATACGTTTTTAACATTACAAAATGATTTTTTCAATAGGCATTACGACTATTCCCTGCGCCCCAGCCGACTTTAATCTGTTAATTTTTCCCCAGAAATCATCTTCCGAAATCACGGTGTGGACAGCAACCCAACCCTCTTCAGCCAAAGGAACCACTGTAGGACTTTTAACCCCATGGAGCAGCTCCGTAATCAATGGCAAATTAGATTTCTCCACGTTCAACACCACGTATTTCGTTTCTTTAGCTCGTAATACCGATTGTATACGCTGTAATAACTCACATAAAATTTCGTTTTCTTCCAGACCATCACGTCCAATTAAAATCGCTTCTGATTTACGCACATCAGCAAATGGTTTTAATCCATTACTTTTTAGCGTTCCCCCGGTAGAAACGATGTCACAGATTGCATCACTAAGTCCCAAGCCCGGCGCAATCTCCACGGATCCTGATATTTCTTGGATATCGGCCTGAATATTATATTCAGCTAAAAAGTTTTGAAGAATTACCGGATAGGATGTCGCTATAGATTTTCCATTTAAATCTTTTAGGTCTTGAATATCTGAATCCTTTGGAATAGCTAATTTTAATGTACATTTTCCAAAGCCCAGTCTTTGCAGATAGGTAACTTTTGATTCGGTCTCGTCAATGACATTTTCACCTACTATACCTAGATCTGCTATCCCCTCCTCCACATATCCCGGAATATCGTCATCGCGTAAAAAAAGAATTTCAAGATTAAAATTAGAAACAGTTGTGATTAATGAGCTTTTATAATTTTCGAAATCAAGACCGCAGTTTTTTAGAAGTTGTACTGATTTCTCGTTTAATCTACCCGATTTCTGGATAGCTATTTTTAGATTTTTCAAAATGCTTTTTTGATGTTAGTTGAATAAAATTATTAATATTTTGATATAGACACAAAGGGAAAATTGCTTCACGTAGAAACACATAAAATTACATATCGCCGCACTGGCGATGATGGAAATGTACGTGATGTGTAAACAAATATGTCATTAATTACTAATAATATACAAAAGTAGCTTTTTAATCAACTTTTACAAAAAATAGTTGCTATATTTTTAAAGGGATCCCTCCTGTTTATTTCTATCAGAAAAACGGATCCAAATATCGAATATCGCTACCGGACGAGTTTTCCTGTTTTTCAAATCTTACTACAGTGCCGCGATAAGCACATTTTAAGAGACTGAGGAGAGACTGATGAATTTTCTCATTTTATTATACAATTGTAATTGCATATAAATACAAATTTATATAAGTTTGCACCAATTTAAAATCAGTCTAAATAAATGTGTTATATATTCAATTTTCAAAGACATCATTATATTCAGTCGTTAGCGATAGGCTTACTTCTTATCAACGGGCTACATACATCAGCTCAAAACGTGAGGTCCCAAAATTCAACAAAACTGACATTATTGGACACCGTGCAAAATCTTAACGAAGTAGTGGTGACTGCTGGTCGTAAACCTGAAAGTATATCGACTGTACCTTCTTCTATTTCTATCCTCTCTACGAAAGAGATCGAAGCACAAAGCCAAATAAGCACCAATTTAGCAAGTATACTAGGTAATACAATTCCGGGATTAGGTACCGCGACTAATAAAGCCACGAATTCCGGCCAAACGCTACGGGGCAGATCGGTGTTGGTACTGATTGATGGAATTCCGCAATCTACTCCCTTGATGAATGGACAGCGAGATATACGCTCCATAGATCCCAGCGTCATCGAGCGTGTTGAAGTGATCAAAGGTGCTACTTCTATATATGGAAATGGTTCAGCTGGAGGGATCATCAATTATATAACCAAAAGAAACGATAGCCTAAGCAATCCTATTGGGGGTGTTACCACAGTGAGAAGTACACTACAACCCTACCGAAGTGGTGAAACAGCCGGTTATCGGATTGCCCAAAGTTTATATGGTCGTCTTAACAAATTCAGTTATACAGCAAGTGGTTCGGCAGACTACATGGGATTACAACGAGACGCCGACGGTCTAGCACTGGGGCAAACAGATGGATTGTCAAACAGTTACCAATATAATGCGTTTGTTAAATTGGGTTACGATATTGACGCTTCTTCCTCTTTAATTGCAGTTTACAATTTATATAACAGCACACAGCATGCAAAATACATTAGTCAGGCTGGTATATATGGAGAATCGCCGACCATAGGTATTAAAGGGGAAGATCCGGGAGAGCCTGCCGGTACACCGTACAATCACAATGCAATGTTAACCTATACCAAAAACAATCTCTTTAACAACACGCTATTACAGGTATCTGGTTATTACAATACATTTAGGTCAATGAACCGCTATGTCGCGAATGCGACAGCGTGGTATGGACCAGGGCAAACACAAATAAATTCAACAAAAAAAGGACTACGTATCAATCTAAATACGCCCTTTCTATTAGGTCAATTCCCTTCCGAGGTCACATATGGCCTCGACTTACTTAACGATGTGACCAATCAAGATTTAACCGACGGGAGAGTATACATTCCTAATATGGATATGATCAATATGGCTCCTTATGCACAACTAAAGATTGACTTTTTAGAAAATTTGATCTTCAAAGGTGGACTCCGATATGAAAATGCTTCGGTAAAAATCAACGATTTCAACACCATAGCTACAGGTCCTGACAATGCAGGTAGTATTGCCGTAACAGGCGGTAAGATTCCCTATCGGGGAACAATGTTTAATGCCGGCTTGCGTTTCAATAAATATGATTTTTTCAATCCATTTATCAGTTTTTCGCAAGGATTTGCTATCAACGAACTCGGACGTATTGTGCGGCGAGCCACAGACAATGATCTGGATAGTCTGAAAACAGATCCCATTATCACAAATAATTATGAAATAGGTTTTTCCAGCACATATAGTATATTTCAGCTCTCTGCGGCGTACTATCGAAGTACCTCAAAATTGGGTGCCGAACTTGTAGATGTAGGAGGTTATCTGATGCCACAACGTACACCTCAAAATATCTACGGATACGAGATAGCGTTAAATGCGAGATTATCTCCCCAGTGGACAGTAGGTGGCACATATGCCTATGTTGAAGGAAAATCCGAGCAGGAAAATGGAACCAAAAACTATATTAATGGATCATTGATAGGTCCTCCTAAAGCGACGGGATACCTCTATTTTACGCCAAATCCTGCTTGGAATATACAGCTCTTCTGGGTACATACCAGTGCTAGAGATCGATTCGAACCAGTTGAATCTACCCGAAAGTACCGTGCTGCAGAAGGTCCTGTAAACGATGTAAACCTCTTTAATCTAAATGCTTCACATAGGATAAATAATCAATGGTCAATGGGCTTGGGGATAGAGAATCTTTTTAACACAGATTATTATACCGTACTTAGTCAATATCGGGCTGAAAACGTCAACTATGTAAAAGGCATGGGAACAATTGCTTCGTTAAACGTCAATTACAGATTTTAAGTGTTTAAAAAAGTAGTTCTTTGGCTTCACAAGTGGCTTGGCATAATAACGGGCATCGTGGTGTTCATCCTGAGCGTTACGGGATGTTTCTATACCTTTCACGATGACCTCAAGCTACTGGTATACCCACAAAAATATATTATCCAGCAGCAAATCGATCAAGCATCTCCCCTGCCTTTAAGTGAATTACTCCACATTGCGCAGGGAGCACTTGGACAGGAAGAGCGCGTCTCTCGTGTTGATCTTTATCCTGCACCGGACCGGACCTGGGTATTCCGTGCGCAGGAAACAGACGAAAGCGCGTTTGGGTATTGGAATTATTATGTATACTACAAACGGATTTTCGTTAACCCGTATACCGGAGAAGTCGCAGCGATTGAAAATTCTAAAACTGAGTTTTTTCAGCTGATGTTACAAATGCATCTTCATTTACTACTCGGTAAAAAGTATGGTCATCCGGTTGTAGGTTATTCAACCGCTATTTTTGTTCTTCTCTTGCTATCTGGAATAATACTCTGGTGGCCAAAAAAATGGAAAGGTAAAACCCTTAAGCGCGCCATTTGGCTCAAGACCAAAGTGAAATGGAAACGCTTCAACTATGACCTACATAATGTACTCGGTTTCTATAGCTTCCTTCTGGCACTGATCCTAGCTATTACCGGACTGGTCTTCTCGTTTCCTGAGTTCAAAAAGGGGTATACATCTTTTCTGAATAATTTTTCAACAAACGATCACGCTCAAATCGCACAGCTAAAACCTCTGACGTCAATAGATAGTATGTACACCGATCCGCTGGACAATGCGCTGCATTATGCTTTAGCAAAACATAGCCGCGCAGGTATGATGTCAATACGCCTTAGATCGATAGAGGCTCCGACAGTCGATATACAAATCCGACATCTTGAACAACGGAGCGGGCTTTTTGAATGGTACTATTTTAACAAAAAGGATCTCCGAATTAAGGAAATAAAATCAAGCAAATCGCTGGCTGCAGGTGATAAAATCGCATCGCTAAACTATGATATCCACACCGGCAACATCCGGGGCATGTTGACTAAAATACTTGCTTTTTTCATTTCGTTGATATGCGCCAGTTTACCCGTAACCGGATATATTATCTGGTGGAATAAGAGTAGGAAGATTTCTTAATCCGTGCCCGTCTTTCATAAAGATACTTCACGCGCTTTAATTTATAAAAATCAAAGAAAGCGATGAGCACTAGCACAAAGCATACTAAATAAAATGTTTGATTACCGAAGTAAAAATAATAGACCCCACTGAGCAATCCGCCAAGAAAATAGGAAAACAAAATAACCAACAACAAATGAAATTTGTCGACCAATTGTTTATTTTGTCTGTTCTTTGTCTTTGTGAACATCGAAACCATAATGGCCAAATCGGTTGTTAAGCCGGTTAAATGGGTGGTCTTTACAACTGAATTTGAGATACTGGCTGTTAAACCATTCTGCAGCCCCATTGCAAATAACAGGGCACCTACCAAAAGTTCGGTTTCTTGCAAAGAGTCATTGTAAAAAAAATCGAGGTACACTCCTACAAATAGGATGCTTAAAAGCTCGAGTACGACAGGAATCGCGTGTGATACATACTGCCCCCATAAACTCTTTCCGTGAATAATAACTGCATTTGAAATTACACCTCCAAAGAAGAATAAAAGAATCCAGAAAAGCACAACAGCTCCTTGGTACCAGTTTCCCTTCGATAACTCCTGTGCAAAAACCGCATAATATCCGGTAATATTCGACGTAAATGCAAAAAAGACGATAACCGATATGACATTCACCATACCCGCTGAAAAGGCCGTCAGACCACCCAACTTAATGTTATCGCTAACAGTTCTATGATTACTATATTTTCTCAGCATAATCTTCTTGATATCCCTTTCTTTCTAATTTAATTTTCAGCACCCCTCTCACTTGTAGATCCAGATTAAGGTGCAATTCTAATGTATTTCGATCTATATTGGCGATCTGGAAACTTTCAAGTTGTTTACCTTCCCTAACTAATTGCAAAATATGCCCCCTGCCTCTGATATACCACTCTATGCGTTCATTCAATGAATTATTAGCCGCTTTAATCGTTCCATCGTTGTCGAACTCCCAGACTTTGACATTAAACAACTCAAGATCTTTCATAATTTCTTCTCGTAAGCTATGTTGTAGCTCCCATTCCGAATGTCGTGCCTTGCTATCGGTTTTTTCTAAATACCATCCTGTTTCGACCCATTCACCTTGGATAAGGCGTTCCGGATTCTCAAAATGCATAACCATGTATGCTGCAGTAAGCAACAACGAAACCAATAAGATATAGGTGATCGCAAGTAGTCTTTTTCGTTTAAAATGTAACATGCCAATTCCTCCTAAAAAATAAACTATCTAACTTATCTATGACAGGGACATTTTCTAACCGCGTACCTAGGTAAACTGCCGAAAGACCGACATTGGAATTCTTATTAAATATTTCCAATAGATCGAAACTTCTCTGTGTAGCGCTCTCAAACCTATAATCCTTTGCAATTACAAGATGATCTACTCGGCTGCCCTTGCAGTAATTCCTAAAGTAATTGTTCGTTTGGGATGTGATGATATCCGCATACATTTCATTTATGCGTTCACCGTATTTCGAACGCATGAGCTGACAAGCCTTAATAAATTCTTCCGTCTGTAGTACTTCGAGATGATCTTCAGCGTGAAAACCAAGTAATTCGGTAATGGAATTATCAGATTGTAAACCATGTACGAGGATAATTTCAAAACATTGATCGGGATACCGATCTAGTAGATCTACAACAATATTTAGTGAATTGACAGTGAAGTCTGTTTGAATGAGAACACGCTTTGTCCTAGCCATATTTTGATTTTTTTTTCAAAGTTAGGACAGTGAAATTGCAACGAGATTAGCCTCACATTAGTTTTGTGTGAGACTTTTTAGGTCATATTAGAATGTAATTAGAATGATCCAACATACATTAGAATAAGATTAAAAAGAGGTAACCGTAGGTAGTTCTATCCGCACCGTTGTGCCTTCCCCCAGCACAGAAGACACATTTAATTTTCCATTATGCATCCGAATAATATTTCGTGCCAGAGGTAATCCTATACCATAGCCTGAGAAATTTCCGGTGTTAGAAGCTCTAAAGTACGGATCAAAAATGTAAGGAAGATCCTGTTCAGGAATACCAATACCTTCATCTTTAATGAGCACAATAACACTATTATCAAGTGCACCAAGAGCTACGTAAGCGGTATGGTCGGAAGAATATTTACAGGCATTCGATATGATATTCGAAAAAGCCAATTGTAGCAAAGCAGACGATCCATATACCTTTAGCTTCATGCTATCTTCGGGAAGTAGGGTGAAATCCGTTTTAATATGGAATCGTTCATTGATCGCCTTTACAGTTAGATCTGAATCCATAATAATCTGATCGATACGTACCGGCTTAAAATTACTTCCATTATTTTCATAGCCTGTACGTGCCAATAACAGTAACGCATTGGTCTTTTTTTCGAGATTATCCGCTGCGGCTATTATCTTCGTCAACGATTGTTGGTATTCCGCTACAGTACGTTCCTTTGACAGTGCTAAATCTGCTGTTCCGATGATGGAAGTCAAGGGTGTATTTAGCTCATGGGATGCGTTGCTAACGAAGTTTTTTTGCGTCTCAAAGGAAGTTTCTATCCTAGATAGCATTCTATTAAATGTTATCGCTAATTTATTCAACACACTCTTGTCTTCCGTTTCTTTAAGACGAAGAAATAGATTTTCTGAACCTATTTTTTCTACCTCATTTATAATACCGTTAATTGGTCTTAGAAATGATCGCTTTACAAGTAAAGAGACCACGATGACAAAAAGAACCCCCAAAACTACACTGATAAATAACAAGTTTCGTAGATATGCGATATGATGGGTATAGAAATAATTCTCGGCAGAAACTCCGACAACATACATTTTACCATCGTTCTTATAGACATCTGTCGAATAAAACTTGGTTCCTATCTTAAAATTAGCATGGCCTACTTTACTAATCTCTTTCCAAAGTGCAGGATCCAAACCGTTATTATATAATATTGTATGTGTGTGGTCAAATTCGACAATAAAATTATGTTGCTTGTCGAGATTTTCAACATTCTCATACGTCCATTTGAAATCTTCATTCCTAGGATCTTCATTAAGCATCTGCTCTGCGGCCAGTTTTCTCCTTAAGTCCAATCGTTTATAAAAATCTGTAAAGGCAAAATTAGAGATGGAGTAAAAAACAAAGATCACAAAAGAGACTGTATAAACAATAAGGATAGTAATCAGCGAATATAATGTTCTATTGTATTTATGCATTTTTAACTATTATCGTCTATTTTTAATACGTATCCCATGCCTATAACGGTATGTATCGCCTTTTTTGTCGTTATTTTCTCAATTTTTTTTCTCAAATAATTTACATAAACGTCTACGACATTAGATCCAATGTCAAAATTGATCCCCCAGACCTTATCCAAAAGTTCATTCCGATTGAATACTTTTTTCGGAGTCTGGATGAAAAGCATCAAAAGTCGATATTCTGTGGATGTAAGATTTAGTTCCTGACCTTCGCAATACGCTATTTTTTTAAAATCATTCAGTTCTAGGAACCCGTAGCTGTACTTTTTTTCTTCTTGATTAATTAAATGGTTCGCGATTTCACTTTTCCGTCGGATCAAAGAGCGAATTCGCGCTTTCAGTTCTATAAGCTTAAAAGGTTTAGAGAGGTAATCGTCAGCACCGCTATCCAGACCTAATACTACATTTTCCGGACTCCCCAACGCAGTTACCATCAATATAGGCAAGTCTTTGTAGCCTAAATTTCTAAAGTTTTTACATATTTCAAGTCCATTTACTTCAGGAAGCAAAACATCTAAAATCACGAGATCAATACGGTCGTTACGCACAATTTGAAGCGCTTCTTCATAATTATTCACATGCGATACGGCATAGCCATCTTCCACTAACCCCTGTACAATGAATTCAGCTACATTTCGCTCATCCTCTACCAACAAAATTTTTTGCGTAACCATATATTGAAAATTAACTTCGTTTATAACGAATAGCTAAAATATACAAATATTTTCAATAAAGAGCAACATTATAATTTACCAGCAAACTTATTGTAAAGAAGAAATGGTGTCTTCTTTTTGACTAGAGAATAGTGTAGCCACACACGATTTACGAAGTACACTATACGTGGCTATACTATTCTGCCGATCCTATTTGCTATTTAACAATTTACGCAAATGATATACAGGAAGATCTGTCATAGTCTGGTCGGAAAGGCTCCCGAGCAAGCTTTTTATTTCAGTACCATTCATATACACCGCAGATTTTCCCTTCGTAAAGATGTTCATTTCTTCGATATGGCCTGTCGTATCTTTCTGCAAATTAAATGCAATTTCAGAATCTTTTATACTTGCATATAGTTTACCAAAAGCCCTCTTATGGATTCGAACTGAACTGCTGTTAAGGTCTAGAGTGAGGTCGCGTACCCCATGCATCGGCTCGTTAACAACATCAACCCATCGCATGTCAAGATTGGACTGGCTGACATTCATATATAAGTGATCTATCTTGGTATTCAATCCAAAACTAAAAGCGCTTTGTTTTTCCAACGATACATGAAATTCAGGAGCCTGTATCGTAAAATCCTGTATGTGAATATTAGAAACCGTCAATTCCTCTACATTCGGTGAAAAGATGGAGATTGAGAGCTGACTATACTGCTTACGATTCTGAAAATCGATTTCCAAATTCCCTTGGTCATCAATATGATAAACAAAATCCGATTCCTTATCCTTATCTGCTTTGATGGCAAATCTATCGCTGTTTATATGCTGAAGATTAATAGAGGTATTTCCTGAACCCAACAGTTTAACTTTCTTAAAAGGCTCAACAGAGACCGTCCGCATATATTTATCTGGCACCTGCAAACTTGTAGCTTCCTTGTACAGGAGATCTCTATACGTATGCGCGTCCGCCCGATTGGCTTTCACAACAATATAGCACACACAGATCGGCACGACTAAAAGTATCGTTGCCAGACCTATCAATAGTTTATTACTTAGTTTCATTGTTCTTTTTTTATTATAAGCGCTGAACACGCGAAGTGATTTTGAATTAAACTGCTGTTGATCCTATTCACATCGTCCTGGCGTCGCTATTTGGTGTTGAAATTTTGCTTAATAAACGCTTCGTACATCCGGCGGATGTCCTCCGTCGTAACTTCTAGTAAATACATATTTTTAAATACCTGCGGTAGTTCGTCATCAATAAACGCCGCTTTCCGGTACGATTGTACCTGCTGGATCGCATCTGTACTCAAAAAGAAACCTACTCCCCTTTTGTTATTGATAATGCCCTTTTGCTGTAATAATTCATATGTACGCGCTACTGTATTCGGATTTACTTCCACGCTGACGGCCATATCCCTAACCGAAGGAATTTTTTCTTCCGGCTTCCATGTGCCGAGTAAGATATGCTCACAAACGTGTTCTACAATTTGTAAATAGATTGCTTTGTTATTATTAAAATCCATATTATGCCTCCTTTTCTTTCAGGCGTAGGTAGCTCAGAAACCAGAAAAATAAGGTCAACAACACACCTACTGCACCAATAATCCGTAACACATTCATCTCCTCCCGCCAAAAATTATCTCCTACCCATATCGTATTCCGAGTAGCCCCTTGCATGATAAAAACTAATATACCAATCCAACAGGCGATATAAATCATCACACTGACTGCTGTTTTTATATAATGGAAATTCTTGAAATAAATGGATCCCAATAAGAAAATACTATTTAACAAAAAAGGTAACACAAAAAAATATTTAGTGGCGTCTGGTAACGGCTGGTTAAAAAAATAAGCTAAGTGATCGATTACAACAGCTGTTCCGTCTGCCGCTATGTACGATGTCGTTTCTTTGGTAAAACCACGTATATACGACAAAAAGGCGAAATCGATCACATAGAAAATTAGAAGAAAGGAGCCTATCGTTAAGAAAACCGTATACACCAAGCTCGCCAAAAATTTCTCCAACGTGGAAGCGGGAATCAGTAGTTCAATGATCGCCTTGGGCTTTTGCCCCAGATCGGAGAAATAACTACTGGAGGTCATTGTTAAGAATAATAGCCCTAAAAACACAAATATAACCGGCCTAAAGCCCAGACTACCACGCCAGTTTCCATGACCATAATGTAATTGTTCATACACATAATAGCCGTAGAACGCGAGAACTACACCTGCGACGACAGCGAGTGAAATAAGATAAATTTTTCCGAAATTAATCCATTCCCGGCGTATCAGAAGAGAAAAGCGATTGAAATTAAATATGTTATTCATGATGAGCTATATTTAAAAGTGAGGTAATGTTTCCTTTTTCTGCTAAAACCGCATTAAATAATAACTCCATATCGAACTTAGAGTCCTCGAGACTATGATTAGTTGTTATCACCTGATAACCACCTAACGCCTCTTCAGCGTATAAAACGGTATCATCCAGCTCCTTCACCTTCTTAAACGTAAACGCCGTTGTGATTTCGTCAATGGAGGCATTAAGGACTACTTTTTGTTCGTCTAGCAGAATAACAGCATCAATAAGATTATCCAGATCACGCACTTGATGCGTAGATATGATAATACAACGGTCGTCCGTCATCGCTGAGGCCATTATTTTTCGAAATTGTGCTTTAGATGGAATATCCAGCCCATTCGTTGGTTCATCCATAATAATCAATTTCGCATTGGTTGCCAATCCGAAGGCAATAATATATTTTTTCTTTTGCCCATAGCTCATTTCGGAAAGTTTCTGCTCGATGGGAATATCAAATTCGGCTAATAGTGTATCTAAATACGTCCGATCAAAATTGGGGTAAAAAGGTGCATTCACCTTCACGTAAGTCGGTGATTTGACTGCCGGTAGGTGAAATTCTTCAGGAATAAAACTAATCTGTTGTAAAAGCGAAGGTTCGCGTCGAGCAGGATTATGCCCGAGCACTTGTAATACGCCCGCGGAAGGATAGACAAGACCGGCAATGTTTTTTAGCAAAGTCGATTTGCCGGCTCCATTTTTACCAAGCAAGCCATAAATATGCCCTTCGGTCAGCTGCATATTCATGTTTTTAAATAAGGGCCTAGCCTTATTGTAATTAAAATTTAGGTTTTGAATAGTTATCATACTAGTGTACTACTTAAATAATACACTAAATTATAACAATTATTTTAATATCCAATTTTTATAAAAAAATAATTGTCTTGTTTGAGGTAAGGAAATTAGACCCATATTGTCATTCGAATGTCTATTTACAATAAAGCACTTGCACTTAGTGTATAAAACACACTATATTTGTATCATCATAATTTAGGTTTATAATTGGTTAGTAAAGGTTTTCATTCTCCCCGTTTGAAAACCTTTCTTTTTAAACAGCTTTTTCATTTCTTCCCATCCAACAAATCCCAATACAATGCTTATTTCTTATGTAACTCATCAATTTGTTGATCAACCAAATAGAGCAAAGAAGCTATCGCGGCTACACCTGATTGCAATTCTCGTCTATCTACTGCTTCGAAAACGTCTTTGTCCGTGTGATGCAAATCAAAATAGCGGTGCGGATCAGGCCTAAAGTTAAACATGGTTGTATTAGGAAAATGTTCTCCCCACACGCCTGAATCAACTCCGGGGCTACCGCTTAAGAAACGAGAAACCCAGAATTTCTGTTCGAATAATGGCTTCCAGTGCTTCTGCATCCATTCAACCTGCGAAGCAGATGCTTTAATATCGAACCCTCTCGGTGCAAAACCACCGGCATCACTTTCAATACCCGCAATCAATTGTTCATTTTTATCCTTAGCATATCTTCCATATGCCATGGATCCGTGTACACCGTTCTCTTCATTCATATAAAAAACCAATCGAATGGTATGCCGCGGTTTATAACCTAAAGCTTTTAACGTACGCAACGCATCTAAAGTACCCATGGTACCCGTCCCGTTATCGTGTGCTCCTTCTCCAACATCCCAGGAATCGATATGCCCTCCAATGGTAATTATCTTTTCTGGGAATTCGCTCCCAATCCATTCACCAATGACATTATGCGTTGGTACATTATCTTTCCAAGCAGCATGCTGTTCTAGATAAACCTTTGCTTTAGGATTTTCTTTTAATCTCTCACTCAATCGATTTGCAGATACTGCCGATATAGCTATTGCCGGGATGCGATCTACTCCATCGATATACCGTGTACCTCCTGTATGCGGATAATCATCTATGGCAGAAGAGGATAAGGATCTGAACAGAAACGCCACGGCTCCCAGTTTCGCTGCTTCCCCTGGTCCACGGCTACGTTGGCCAGCATTGAGGCCATAAGCCACACCGGTTTCTACCATAGATTCATCCCAAGGCTTATTGATGAAAACGATTTTTCCACGTACTTGCTCCCCATATTTACGCAAATCGCTGAGTAATTCGATTTCTATAACTTCTGCTTCCAGACCGTTGATCGGCGTAGCCACGGACCCTCCCAATGCCAGTACATTTAAAGGTTCGCCGGTCTCTACAATATGCGCTTTCTCTTTTGGCCCCCTATCCCAATAAGGTACTTCTACATTCTGTAAATACACCTTATCCAAACCTAGCCCTTCCATTAACCCTTTTGACCAGACAACTGCCTGGTCTGCTTTTTTTGAGCCTGCGATCCGGTGTCCAATTTCTTTGGTTAGGTATCTTAAATTATCATAAGCTTGACCGTTATAAAAGGATTCATGGTAGATCCTATCGAACATAATGGAATCCTGTTGTGCACAATTGATCTGCATACCGCCAAACGATATAAATAATATAGAAAATAATTTTCTCATGTTTAATGTTAGATTGAGTGCCCTAAAAATACGCATTATGAAGATCAAGTAAAACAATTGAGTACCAAAATTTAACTAAAAATAATTCATTAAGTGCTCATCGTTATCACAGTGCACTCCATTCCCACACACTGTGGTATCGATTAATGGATTCGATGTAATCCAGAAAATCTTTATAAAAACGATGTTGCCCGATTGTGCTGGTATCGCCTATCACAATCAGCTTTTTCTTAGCTCGGGTCATCGCTACATTCATGCGCCGTACGTCACTTAAAAAACCAATTTGCTGCTCGGTGTTGCTTCGGGTTAAGCTGATGTAAACGATGTCTTTTTCTTGCCCCTGAAAACTATCGATCGTGTTTATTTGAACCAAGGCGGCAAAAGGCTGTAGTTCTTCATCTTGCTCTATTATTTCTTTAAGCAAAATAGCTTGCCTTCGATACGGGGTGATAATACCAATACTGGGGAATACCTGATTCGCATAAGATAACTGCAGATCCTTAAGCAGCGAACGGAGGTGTACCTTTAAAAAATGGGCCTCTTCGGTATTATAGATAGCACCATCAATCTGCGTTTCTTCAAATCCAGCACCTGCTGTATCAATAAAGAGTATGGGTGTTGCATCATGGAGTAAGGTCCAATTCGATATCGGTTCCGCAGCTTGCAATTGATCTGCGTAGAGGGCCTGCGATGGATACTTCATAATCTGCGCATTCATCCTATATTGCACGTTTAATAAAGAAACTGCTGCCGGATAATGTACTATCAATTTTTCGAACAAGGTATGGTAAAGACCTTCTCTGGAATTGTTACTGGATTTGACGGTGGGGGGCAGTTGGCAATGATCTCCCGCTAATATTACGTTGTTTGCTTTTAGGATTGGAATCCAGCAAGCAGGTTCCAATGCTTGAGCCGCTTCATCTATTATAACCGTTTCATACCTTCTGTTACGGATCGTATAATGGTTTGCTCCTACTAACGTCGCGGTGATCACTTCTACCCTGTTCAAGATATCTTCAACAATATAATCCTGAACTCGATCAACCTCTTTCCGGATTTTGCGCGCTTCATCAAACAAAGCTTTTCGTTGCTCCCGTTCTGTTTTACCAAAATGGCGCTTGTATTTATGGGCCATTTCTGTATACGCGCGGGCTTGCTTTTCCAGATTTTTAAGCTCTTTATTCGCATTATGTTTTTCTACCTTGGCATCCAACGTGAGCTCTTGAAGGTGATCAGACACCTTAACGGGATTACCGATACGGACTACTGAAATTCCAATTGCATCTAGACGTTCGGTCAGGACATCAACCGCTGTATTACTGGGTGCAACAAATAAGATCTGTTTGGCTTCTTGCTTTAATAGAGCCTGTACGGCTCTAATCAATGTGGTGGTCTTGCCCGTACCAGGAGGACCATGTACAATAGCTAGTGGACACGAACTTAAGATATGTTGAATAGCATTATTTTGACTTGCATTGAGTTCGGGGTGTTCGTAGGCAACGTGTACCTGATCATGCCAAAGAGATTCCTCCCCGATAAGCTGTCGGATAAGCTTTCCTTGCTTCACATCAGTACGCAATTCCTTAGCCTGACACAAAGCATCCTGCATTTCTCTATAGGAGTTTTCGTCAAATAGTAGATCGACACCAAGTTTTCCCCTTCGGCTCCACTCGGGTAACTCATCCACTCGAAATGAAATCCGCATGATATCTCTACTAACGAAGGATATAATGCCATCAATGCGGTCGTCACTGGGAGCATAATTAGAAAACAAGGAAACTGGCATGCCGAATCGAAAACGATGATTTTCTTCCAGATTATTAGTCTTGGTCAACGTAATCGTTACGTAATCGCCGCGACCAAGTTCACTATTGGTTATTGAAACTGGAAACCAAGTAACACCTTGCGCCCGTCGTTCGTTTAGATTGCTTTTTAAAATCAGGGATTCGTGTTGGGCCTTATCATAATATTTTTCCTCATTCAATAAGGCAGTGAGCTCGTCAAAATAATTCATAGAGATATTCTCGTTATAAAAACAGTTGCAAAGTAACTGTTTTTATAACATGATCTGATATTAGGCATAACAAATTTACATGTACTATTGCGCTTTGAAAACAATCGGCAGCATTATTGCTTAAAGTTTTTTATGATGAAAATACAACAATTACTACCGGTATGTCTCGTCGTGATGTCGACCATTTCCTGTCGATCCGGATCGGACGGTAAAAATACAGCTTCTGATACGATAAAGGTAGATGTAGACTCCTTTACTAATAGTAACTCGCAGCAGAATATGACAACAGACATGGATTCTACTGTTGTTGCGGTCGACCTAGGTCTTGCCCCTAACATATACAATGCAAAAGTGCTGTCTCGCTCAAATCCAACCTCTATTCACCCGGACTGGGAACAAAGCAAGCTAGGAAAGGCGTGGAGCTTATTCGCAACAAAAAAAATAACCAATAAACTTGGGGTATTTTATGAAGGCGATCTTGTCTCTCCCAGAGGAGGCAAAATGGAAAATGGACCATACTACTTTATTGCTTCGGAATGGGAAATGCCGTAGATGTTAAGAAGTAGCTATTATGTAAAATAAACGTGTAAATCATTCAAATAACGGCAGTCGTATCCACCATTCCAAAAGTGTATTACTAAATTTCTTTACCAAATCTGGGTGCTGTGATACAAGATTGACTGATTCTTTCTTGTCTGTCGCTAAATTATATAACTCCATACCACTTTGATCTAAATTCATCAAGAACTTCCAATTCTCCCATCGGTAGGCTAGCGCGGGACTTCGGTTGGGTGCTTTGGGAAAGCTAAAAAAAGAACTATTACGCCCATATTCCCAAATTAAT
Organism: Sphingobacterium alkalisoli; assembly: GCF_005049105.1. Classification (GTDB taxonomy): domain Bacteria; phylum Bacteroidota; class Bacteroidia; order Sphingobacteriales; family Sphingobacteriaceae; genus Sphingobacterium; species Sphingobacterium alkalisoli. Next base: position 343,939 of record NZ_SUKA01000005.1, on the reverse strand, counting down.
GGTTCCTTTCGTGGTGATGGCCTCCCTAACCACGTCGCACTTCGATCTTCTCCGTCTAATAAATCAGAATTCCCAAGATCCACTCCTGCCAAAGCACAAAATGATGGGAACAAATCTAAAGCTGATAATATGGATGTCGTATCAGTCTCATTCTTTTTAATTTTAGCAGGCCAACGTGCAATAAACGGCATGTTTATTCCGCCTTCATAGAGAGACAATTTACTACCGCGTAGCCCTGCTGATCGGTCTTGTCCAAAAGTTGGTAACGGTCCATTATCGCTGGTGAAGATTACTAAGGTGTTGTGATCAATACCTAATTCCTTTAAACCATCCATCAATCTTCCTAGTTGCTGATCAAATTCTGCCAATACAGCTTCGAAGCTTCGCTCTTCTTCCGGCTTCCCCGGGTATCTGCCCACTTCATCATCTCCTGCTACCCAAGGTGTGTGCACATCATCTGTCCAAAGGTTTACATAGCACGGCTTACCTTTATTTTCTTTCAAAAAGCTTAACGTCTTTTCGACAAAATACGCTGTACGATTCCATCGCTTTACACTATCTTTGTCGCTCCAAATCCAATTAGTGGCAGTAATAGCCGGATCAGGATCGGGACTCTCATAGGTACCGGACCATTCATCAAATCCATACTGGTCGAAGTTAGGCGCTTCTGTAACATCACGTCCTCCCCCCATATGCCATTTCCCAAAATGCCCGGCAACATATCCCTCCGATTTTAATAACTGGGCAATGGACGGAACATTCGGATCCAAATAATCGACCTGCTGCTTTCTCTTATTATCCTCGCGGGTATTTAAAAATGTCGTAAAATGTAATTTGGCAGGCGATTGACCTGTGAGAATACCTGCTCGTGATGGGGAACATATCGGTGATGAACTATAATAATTGGTAAACCGAATACCTTCAGCGGCGATCTTATCAATATTCGGGGTGCTATACTTTCCATAGTAACAGCTGACATCGCCAATCCCCAAATCGTCTGCCAAGATTAAAATGATATTCGGTTTGGGTATATCTTGCGCTTTTAACAAAAATGAATACGATGCCAATATCAATACGATGGAGGCTTTAATCAGTCTCACAACTCCTGCAAATCTGGAAAGTATATTTTTCATTTTACTAATTAGTTATTTCTTTCAATCGGAATGTCTAGCGCTATTCCTGTATCGCCTTGCTTTTCCATCCAATTAAGTAGTTCTTCTTTCATCTCCGCAATGGTTGAATGGTATGCAGGGTTATCAGATTGGTTTTCTAATTCGTACGGATCATTCTGTAGGTCATAAAACTCCACCGGAGAATGCTTGACGATCCGTTGTGCTAGTTTATCGGACTCCTTATCGTTTTTCCCTTTGGCTACCCATGATGTGTACACTTGCTGCATATTAGTTGTATCCGTCATGTACTTGATATGATACCTTTGGTTCGCTTTTAAATTGAGAATGAGCTTAAACCGGTCATTTCGAATACTTCGGATGGGATATGAGGGTCCTTCGGGGATATTATTATGAATACCATAAGCGTACTTCCTAAAAGATCTTTTAGGATCTTTGATTACAGGAAGAAAACTTCGTCCATCTAAAGATTCTAAAGATGCTCCTCCGGCAATTGCAAACAAGGTCGGCATGATATCCTCATATTGAACAATTGCATCAGTTGTGCTACCCGGAGGGATTATACCAGGCCACCTAATCAACATCGAACTGAGTTGTCCATTATCATATAACGTCCATTTGCCACCGGGAAACTGAGGTCCTTGTTCTCCCAGAAAAATCACAATAGTATTGTCCAATTGGTTTTGTTGTTCCAGAAGTTTCAATACATCTCCGACTTGATTGTCCAACCGTCGCACCTCGGCTAGATACTTTACGAATTGTCTACGGGTTAGGTCGGTATCTACCCAATGTGCCGGTAGGATGAGCTTGTCCTTATCAAATTCGGAAGGGTCTCCCACCGTCCAAGGTGCATGAGGATTGGCGCTCATCACGAAAAGGCAATAGGGCTCCTCTTCTTCTATAAAATGGGCAATGCTGTCCAAAAAATATTCATCGGTAGTAGCAATACAGTTTTTTTCAAATCCGGGCACAATGCGAAAAGGGAAAATGGATCGCGGTTTGGTAACATGATCTTTTCCGGTTAGACCTACCCGGTACCCCTGTTCTGCTAGGTAATGTACTACACTTTTCAAATCTGGGTTTACAGGCTTATGATTCTGATAGGCACCATGTCGTACTGGATAAAGGCCTGTAAACAAAGATGCTCGTGTGGGTACACACATAGCTTCTGAGGCAACTAGGTTATTAAATTTCACGCCTTCGCTAGCGAGCCGATCGATATGGGTAGTTTGTAAATTCATACCTCCATAACAGCTCAACTGTCTGCTATCTAAATCATCCGCCATGATAACCAAGATATTAGGACGATTCGCTTTAGAAGACGAAGCCATAGTGGCTTGCTGTGAAAAAACTTTGGGACAAAACCCGATAAATAGAATGAGCGTCAATAAAATGTAGTGTCTGCAATCCTTAAAGTTGAGATACAGATGTCTTTGTTCAATTTTTTTCATCCACTTTTTTAAATGCTGACAAGTGTCCGATCTGAATTATCTTGATTATAAAACGACCAGCCGGTTTAAATTCAGTTAGTATATCCAAAAATAATCTTAAAAACTTACAAGTAATTGCCTTTTCCGATCAAAATACCCTCAAATCATATCACCTCATGACACCAATATTTTTACCATCCCATTCCGGGAATAGTGAATTGTTATCTTTGACATTAAGGTGTAATTGAGATACTTCGGAAAACACGGCTCTAAAGTCGGTCGTAACTTTGAGATCCCTCCCATCCTCTAGATTTTCTACGGCCAATGGATCGACGACTCCATGTATCTTACCTCCAGAAACGTGATTCCCCAATATAAAATTACAGGATGCGCGTCCGTGATCGGTGCCACCGGTTCCGTTTTGATGCACAGTTCTTCCAAATTCGGTCATCGTCATTACGAGCACATCATCTTGATAAGCTTCTATATCATTCCAAAAAGCCACTATAGCATCGGACAAGTCGCCAACGTTGCGTGCGAAGATACCTGTGTCTTTACCTTGATTATAATGTGTATCCCAACCGTTGGATTCGGTGAACGCGACCTCTAGCCCCACATCCATCTTAATAAGCTGGGCAACTTGCTTGAGCGAAGAGCCGAGATTGGTAGCAGGATACTTCGCATTTTGGGCCGGAATATATTCTTTCTGGATTTTTTGTTGAAGTATTTTCATACTGTCAAAGCTATCTCCACCAGCCTCATTTAACAATTCATCAGCAGTATCGTCGTAGAGTTCCTCGAAGCTTTTTGCATTTTGCAGCATACGCTTGCCGGCACCCTGAATTTTAAAATTCTTGATATTGCTTATCGCTAAGGCATCATGATCTCCATATAATGATCGTGGCAAGGCCGATGTAAGGCTTATGGCCGAGAAAGGAGTTTGCACGTTTTCGTGCCCGGTAAGCCCAACTGCTCTATTGAGCCAACCATCAGATGTACTCTTCTTGAACGGGGTGCCGCTTTCCATATAATCTTGCGCATCAAAGTGCGACCGTGTTGTATTCGGCGAACCGATCCCATGTACGATGGCTAGTCTGCCATCCTTGAACAAAGGTTCGAAACTACTCATCGCCGGATGTAAACCAAACCTACCATCAAGATCTATTAAGCCAGGTGCTCGGTTATTTTTGAGCTGGGGGGCAATGAACAAGTTGGGTCTCGCTTCTTTTAAGAAATTATCTTCAAAAGGAGTAACAGCCATTAATCCGTCCATGGCACCTCGTTGAAATATACAAACCAATACTTTACGTTTGCTAAATAATGGATTAAGCTTCTCCCGGGTCACGGCTTCAACCACAAAAGAAGGTATACCGCCAAGAAGACCTATTCCGAACAGACCTATACCCGATGATTTTAAAAATGCTCTTCTACTATACATATGTGCACGGTTTAACGTCTCTGAAATTCAGGGGATCCAATAATTAGTCCGACAACTTGTTCAAGCATCGGATGTGTGGTATTTTTTTCAGCTTCTTCAATTGACATACGCTGATCATCTGCTGAAGAAGGAATTGATCTCGACACCTTTTGCTGTAAGTTTTGGGTAGTGAGTAGTGGGGAAAGCCTTCTCTTAAGCAGCTCTTGATCCATATTTGGAACCATATTTTTACCAAAAACATCCAGCGCATGAGCAGCACTTTCGGGTTCCCTATCGTGTAAGGCATGCACTAAATCAACACGCACCCCCGTCACATTGGTTTTCAAAAAAGATAATCCAAAATTCATTCTATTTAACAAGGATCCACTATTGATCCACTGGGAGGCTCTATCAGGAAACCCTGTGGGTGCGATGTAGTAATATTTTTTCTCTCCCATACGTGTTACCCATTTATTAAGTTTTTCAGGGTTCTCTAAATTTCCATCTAGTGCTCTCACACTACTAATGGCCAGCTCGAATGGTGTTTTAATTTTGCTACCAATATTATTCTTCTCCCAAAATGAAGGCGAGTTCACCATCGTTACCAGCACCTGCTTAATGTCGCCTTTACTCGATAGGAACGTACTTGCCATTTCAGTTATAAGCGCTTCACTTGGCGTGTCACTGACAAAGCGGATCGCCAGTTTGCGTGCAATAAATTTTGCTGTCTCGGGTCTTGCAGCTAAAAATTCTAAGAGTTCCAGACCTTCTGTGTAGCCTTTATTGCTGAAAATTTTTCCCATAACGGCTTTTTCTCCTTTATCATGTCTGGCTGATAGAAACAAAAAGTCATCCTCTATGACATTTGATCTATTTTTCGCTAATCGATTCAGCGCATCTGGATTCCCATCAAGTCGGCGGGAATTAATTGTCCAACCTGTAAGAATCCGCGCGGCTTCCCGAACATCCCTTTGGGTATACCCGCCATCGACTCCTAGCGTATGAAGCTCCAAAAGTTCTCGTGCGTAATTTTCATTTAAACCTGATTTTCTTTTCGAATTCGTGTTTTCTGCGGTGCTCGCTACATTATCCAAATAGGTAAGCATGGCTGGTGACTTGGCCGTTGCCAATAATAAATCGCTAAATTTTCCCAATATATACGGACGGATACTATGATTTTCATAGGAAGGGATATAAGGGGCTGACTGCCCTTTTGTGAATGAGACATTGAAGTGATTAAACCAAAAGTCGGTCATCACCTCTGCGAGTTGATTTTTTGAATACGAGGCCCGTATAAATTTTGAGGCAATAAACATGTTATACAAGTATTGCGGAGACTTAAGGCCTTTGTCTTCTAAATATTCATTTAGCTTTATACGATATGTGGTGGTGTTATTTATCGAGTCTTTTTTGATATAACCATCTCTGATCATCATCTGTTTGACGCTTTGTGTGCGAGGGTATCGCGCCAATAGACTTCTATTATCCAACATCGCATCTGCATAGGGCTGGAGATGTTTATGTACCTCCTTATCCTCAACCTTCATGCTGAGCTGTTCTTTAAACCAGTTCTCAAGCCCTACTTGTTGAATATACGCTACGTCTTCTAACTTGTAACCGTACGTAAAACGGCTAAGCAAATGAATTGCTGCGGCCTCTTTACTTAGGCCTGCTTCGGCATAGGGAAATTTTGACTGTTGTTGAGCAGCTATTGGAATCAATGGTGCAAAGGTCAATAGCACTAAGAAGAGTTTAATAAAAATACATTTTTTCATAGCACCTTATATTTACATTATCTCTATCTCATTTACCTCGACCGACTGCTGATTCTATTTTATGACAATCGTACGAGGAAAAAGTTTAATTTTTTATTCATCTTGAAATGCGCTCTTTTTATGAAAGGAATACAAAAGATAAAACAGAAAGGGTAAAATAAATATGCTTCCCAGTAGTAACCCCCATGCCAATACATTAATGGTTTTTTCGCTACTTTGCTGATCGACTAGGGATAATGCGCTGCCATCTGCAAGCAGAATGAGCTCTGGAAAATGGTTATAGGTTGCGGCGATCAAGATCATCAAGACCTGAAAGGCTGCACACATACGCATCAGGGTGCTCTTATATCGAGTTGCCGCCCAAAAAAGTATTAATATAGAAACAGTGGCCAATAAGACGGCAATTTGACCGACCAAGCCTCCAAATACCCATTCAAATAGAGGAACACCAGTCCAGTATGCGGTCGTAAATACTAAGCTACCAGCCCCCAGTACCAGTACGAAATATACTTTGGCTTTACGGATTAAATAATCGATAAATTTTTTATCGCCTGCTTCTCCGATAATGTATATAGATGCAAGATAGGCACTGATACACATTGTAAAGACACCGACTGCAACCCCGAAGGGGTTCCACCAGCTGTACACATAGGCGGCTAAAAAGCTTGTAGCTGAAGGATCTATTTGTCGAGAAACGGTACTTGCAGCGATAATGCCTAAAAAGAAGGGTGTCACTAGGCTACTTAGTTGAAAGATTCGATTGTAAACCTGTTGCCATTCGTCGTCAATTGCGTCATAGTGGCGAAAAGCAAATGCTGTTCCCCTAGCAATAATTCCTAACAGCAAAAGCAAAAGCGGAATATGAAGATATATGGATAAAGTACTATATATGATTGGAAAACCGACAAAAAGTACGACGATTGCAATAATCAACCACATATGATTTGCTTCCCATATTGGACCAATGGATTTGTAAGCGGTATTTTTGACCCGGCTTCTGTTATTCTTTCCTGTAAATAGCTCTATGATACCTACACCAAAATCCGCTCCACCTAATATAAGGTAGAGATAAAGGGATACCCAGAGATAAGCGACGACTACGTATAACATAACCTTATGATTTTGATTTTATGCCAAAGTTAGGATCCGTTACATCATACAATCTACCGACCATTTTCAGTTGCCTATACAAGAGAAAGATGACAATAGCCGAAAGCGACACAAACACCGAAGTGAAGATGTAGAAGGAATATACAATACCGGGCATGGGTGTCACCGCATCTTTTGTACGCATGATGCCGTAAATAATCCAAGGCTGACGCCCGACTTCGGTAACTACCCAACCCGCTTCAAGTGCGATGAAACCTAATGGTATGGCGAATACAAAAAGACGTAAGAACCAATTAGTGTGCATCCAATGCTGCTTCTTCCAAATAGCAATAAAATACAAAAGTGAAAGTCCGCACAGTAGCATACCCAAGGTGATCATTAGCTGGAATGCATAGTGCGTAATCGCGACAGGTGGCCAGTTTTCTTTTGGAAACTCATTGAGTCCAGTGACAGGTTTGTTTACGTCACCATGTGCCAAAAAACTCAATAGACTAGGGATTTTGATGGCGTAATCCAATTTCTGCTCTTCCTCATTAACAATGCCACCGATAATGAAGGGCGCTCTTGCCTCGGTATCAAAATGTGCTTCCATAGCCGCCAGCTTCGTTGGTTGTCGCTCGGCGACATCTTTGGCGGAAATATCTCCGCTAATGGGCTGCAATAAAGCGGCAATACAGCCACAGGTAGCAGCAATCTTGAAAGCCTTGGAATGAAACTCGATATTTTTTCGTTTCAAAATCATAAGCGCATGCATACCAGCCACCGTAAATCCGGTGGATACAAATGCGGCTAAAACCATATGCAAAGCCTGAGAAAACCAGGCATCATTCAGCATCGCTGCTATGGGGTCAATATTTGAATAAACGCCTTCATGATAATCGAAACCTGCCGGACTATTCATCCAAGCATTCGCAGCGACGACAAGTATTCCCGAGGCTAAACCACTGATACCGACCAACACACCCGTAGCCCAGTGAAACCATTTATTGAACCGATTCCAACCATATAAAAAGAAACCCAATGCGATGGCTTCGATAAAGAATGCTGTTCCTTCCAATGAAAAGGGCATACCAAAAATGGGACCGGCGTGTTTCATAAACTCGGGCCATAATAATCCCAATTCAAAGGACAGCATGGTTCCCGATACTGCACCGGTCGCGAAAAGGATAGCAACCCCTTTGCTCCATGCTTTTGTTAGTCCTTTGTAGATTTCATCCCCTGTACGGAGATACCTATAGTGGCTAATAGCCATAAAAAAAGGCATAACCATCCCCACACAGGCAAATATAATGTGAAAACCAAGCGACATAGCCATTTGGGAACGAGCGGCGATAAAATCATCCATACTTTATATCATTGTTACGAAATCGGTAAACTGTTTTTTCTTCCGGTTATTCCTTTTGCTAACCAGTATACAGCATGTCACTAAGGTACGGATTGGATGTTAAAAGCACAACCAAGTGTATGATTTCCTTGTCGATAAATATAACAATGAGAGACCGATACGAAAGATTGTGTTATTCGAGGATAAATGAAGATCAACTTGCAGAAGTAAGGGTTCTGTTAACTTTATTTTTGAATTATGTTTATATTTACGGCAATAGTTCGTATTAACCGGATGAAATGGCGATAAAAATGAAGTATAGTAGCGAATTACATCTGCTTGAAGATTTAAATATTGGAAAAGAGAAGGCATTTGAATTTGTTTTTCACCGCTATTATAGTCGTATCTGCTTATTTGCAGGACAATTTGTAGAAGAAACGAGAGAAGCAGAGGATATTGCAGAAGAAGCTTTTGTAAATATGTGGAACAGTCAACGTGATTTTGAAAATTTACTTCATCTTAAGTCGTCTTTATACCAGACAGCCCGTCGAATCGGATTGAATAAACAAACTGCTCGGCAACGTCGAGCTGCTCGTACAGACAATTATCTAGCAGATCAAGAACAATTTCAAGAAAGTCAACTACAGCATATCGTGTATGCTGAAGCTATGGGCGAATTATATACGGCAATACAAAATCTCCCCCCTAAAGCTCAACAAATTATTAAATCAACCTATTTAGAGGGGAAAAGCAACCAAGAGGTGGCTGATGAGATGGGAATAAATATACAAACTGTAAAAAATCAAAAAATCCGTGCATTAGCCATTTTACGAAGTAAAATAAACAAAGATTCTTTCATTCTTTTAATTGCAGGTGTATTTATTGTAGAAAAATTTCAATAATTCGCATTTTTCTTTAGTACTTTTTCAATTTGGTGTTGTATATATAGATAACAACAGGAAATATGAATAGCAAGAAAGAGAAAGAACCAGTCGTTATCGGAGAAATTATCGCAAAAGAAATCAAAGGATCAAAATTAACCGAAACAGAGCAAGCATTATTAAGCCAGTGGCTAGAACTTTCGGAGAGTAACCGAGATATTTACCAAAACTGTATCAATCACACGGAACAGCAGCAGGCCTATCATCGATTTGCTCAAGTAGATACTGAAGGAGCGTATAAACGATTAAGAAAAAAAGTGTTTCCGTCTCCATTAGCGATCGCCCCTCCTTTTCTGCGGATTTTTCGCCCATACATTATTGCAGCATCGGTATTGTTAGCAGTTTCCTTTAGTGTGTACCTATTTTTCACTAATACGAATCAAACTGCAAATTCTAATCAGCAGACGGCGGATATCGATTATGCACCCGCAGGAAATAAAGCTACAGTAAGACTTTCTGATGGTAGGCTATTCGAACTGGATCAAACACAGCAGGAAATTTATATCAATGAAAATGGGCTAAACTACAAAGATGGAGAACTTGTTACAGAGACGGAATCTGTTGTATCCGTCAAAATAGCTACTCCCAGAGGTGGTTTATACAGCGTAACCCTTCCCGACGGTACCCGCGTAAAACTAAATGCGGGTAGCGAATTAGATTATCCAGTTAGATTTGCAAAAGACAAAAGAGAAGTCACTCTGCAGGGTGAAGCGTACTTTGAAGTGGCAAAGCAAGCCAATCATCCTTTTATAGTAATCAGCAACGATCAAAAGATTACGGTATTAGGCACTCATTTCAATGTAAACGCATACACAGACGGTTATCCGATTAAAACAACATTGACGGAAGGAAAAGTGCGTGTACAGGCTTTGGCAGACCAAACAGAAACGGAGCTTAAACCAGGACAACAATCCGTTTTACGAAAGGGCAAACTTTCTAGAAAGGACGTAGATGTAGCACAAGAACTGGCATGGCTTAACGGAAAGTTCAACTTTGACGGAAAATCGTTGAAGGAAGTAATGAGCGAAGTATCCCGTTGGTATAATGTAGATGTAATCTACAAAGGTACCGTTCCGGATATTGAATTTTTTGGCGGAACCTTTCGCACCAGCAAGTTATCGACCATATTGAGTTTACTGGAAAGCAACAACATAACCTATCAAATGACTGCTGATAATAAATTAATTATAGCACCGGCCAACGGGAACGAATAGAAGAATTATGGAATGAATGGAAGAAAGGAGGTTCAAGGAAAAAATCAGCACGAAAATCTAAGATAAATAGCGGAAAGGTAGTTGCAATACCTTCCCGCCGGAACTGAGTCAGCTATGCTGACAATTAACTGAATTGTAACGGACTTAGTCCAATTACTAACCACAAAATTAATGAATTTAAGTTACTTTATTAGAGTGATCAAGCTAAGTACATTTTTGTATTTCGTTGTATGCCTTCAAATTGGTCATGCAGCCTACCCGCAGACAGTTACCTATACTGGACAGAACACCGCATTGGCGACGGTTTTGCAAGTTGTAAAGCAACAGATTGCCTACGAAGTATTGGGCACAAAAGACTTGTTGAACAATGCATCGCCAGTAAGTATAGTCGCTAAAAACATGCCATTAGAGGCATTCTTAGACAAAATCCTTACCCCAAGGAATATTTCATATCGAATTGTAGATCGAACGATTGTGCTGGAACGAAAACCGCAGGGAAAGAATACCCCAAGTAAGCCAATCCAGTCGAAACAGGACATGCCGCAGCAAACAATCCGAGGACAAGTCCTCGGAAGCGACGGTGCAGCGTTGGGTGGGGCAAGCTTTGCCATCGACGGTAAAACTATTGCGGTAGCCGACCAAGCTGGAAATTTCACATTACCTAGCACTATAGGGGAAAGATCGGTCACAGTAACGATGATTGGATATAAACCAACCGTATTCAAATTACAGGATGGAAAGTTGACTTATAACATTCAAATGCAGGAGGAAGCGGCGCAGGTCGATGAGGTAATTGTAACGGGATATCAGACCATTAAAAAAGACTCTTATACCGGTACTGCAATCACAAAAAGTGGTGAAGAATTACGTCAAGTAAACCCCCAGAATGTCCTGCAAGCTATGCAAGTATTTGATCCTTCGTTCAAATTATTAGACAACAACCTAGCTGGTGCAAATCCGAACACTATACCTAATATTAATGTTCGTGGATCCTCTGCCCTACCTGCAGGAAGTGGTGAGGTACTGCGTAGAGATAACATTACGGGAACAACAAATATGCCAGCATTTATACTGGACGGTTATGAAGTGAGTGTTCAAAAAGTACTCGATCTTGATATGACACGTATCGAAACGGTTACGATACTTAAAGATGCAGCTGCTACGGCTATTTACGGTTCTCGAGCTGCAAACGGTGTAATGGTGATCACTACCAAGGCACCTAAAGAAGGGAAGCTACAATTAACCTACTCGCACGAGAGCAATGTCAATGCGCCAGATATTAGCGACTACAATGTATTACATGCTCCTGAAAAACTGGAGTTTGAACGGTTGTCTGGTTTATTTGATTCCGAGATCCAACGCCAGCCACAAAGTAATCTCGACGAGCTGTATTATAGCAAGCTAGCAAATGTATTGGGCGGCGTAGACTCCTATTGGCTATCGCAGCCCTTACGCACGGCTGTCGGACAAAAGCATGGTTTATTTGTAGAAGGCGGCTCAGAGACCTTCCGCTACGGCGTGGACGTTCGGTACCAGACCAGACCTGGGGTGATGAAAGGTTCAGATCGGAACCAATATTCTGGTGGTTTAAACTTCAATTATAACTTAAAAAATAAAATTCGTTTTTTCAATGAGTTAGCAATTACAGTCGTACAGGGAACGGAATCGCCCTATGGTGATTATGTAAATTATGTACTCATGAACCCGTATTACCGCATGAGGGACGACAATGGAAATATTATTCAACGGGTAGATACTTGGAGACGTGTCGATGCATCAGGAAATACTAACGATGAATCTGTACTGAACCCATTATATAACGCGACCTTAAACAGCTTTAATCGGCAAGGTTATACGGAAGTTCTGAATAACTTTGCAGGTGACTTTGACCTGGGCAACGGACTACGTCTACGCGGACAAGTTAGCCTAATGAAACGCATGAATACCGCAGACGAATTTATTTCTCCCATGGCGAATGAATTTTATAATTATTCGACAGACCGGACAGATGAAAAAGGCAGCTATGAAAGCTATTACAACAACGAACTACAATGGGATGCAAACGTTCGTTTAAACTGGCTAAGACGGATCGGAAAAAGTGACTTTAATGTCGTCGGCGGAACTAACATTCGTACCGAAAATATGGATGAACGCTCTTTTACGGCAATTGGCTTTCCCAACGATCGCTTTCAAAGCATAGGCTTTGCAAAAGGATACGCTGAAAATGCAAGTCCATACAGTTCCTTAGCTTTATCCCGATTATTCGGTGCTTTTTTGAGCACAAACTATTCATATGATAACCGATTCCTTATGGACGCCACGGTGCGTATGGATGGCTCGTCTAAATTCGGCGATAACAACCGCACAGCCCCCTTCTGGTCTTTCGGTCTGGGTTGGAATGTACACAACGAGTCCTGGTTTCAAAACGACGTTATTAACTTATTCCGATTACGCGCGACGACAGGCTTGACGGGTTCGGTCAACTTTGCACCGTATATGTCTACAACTACTTATACCTACGATCAAACCAATTGGTACTCATCAGGTATTGGTGCTAGCGTCCGTAATTATGGAAACGAAGACTTAACCTGGCAAAAAACACAGAATACGGATGTCGGCATCGATCTGGGCTTATTTAACGACCGTATAACCCTATCGCCACGACTATATTATAAGTTAACCAAAGATATCTTGACGGATCTTACCGTAGCGCCATCAACCGGCTTTGCATCATACAAAGAGAATCTGGGCGACATGGAAAATAAAGGTTTTGAAATTAATTTCAACGCAATACCGATACGGAATAAAGACTGGACATTAAGCCTAATGGCTAACCTAGTTCGAAATGAAAATAAAATTGTGCGTATTTCCAATTCGCTAAAGAGCTATAATGACCGGGTCGACGAGGAACAGCAGGAACAGGAAAATTTAGGTGTTCCTTTTCTCCGCTTTAAAGAAGGACAGTCGGTAGATGCGATATATGCTGTTCCATCCTTGGGCATTGATCCGGAAAGCGGCCGCGAGGTATACTTAAATCGACACGGGTCGCTGACTTATGACTGGAATGCAAGAGATATTACAGTAGTAGCCGTTGCAACCCCAAAACTGGAAGGCTTTTTTGGTGGTACACTACGGTATAAACAACTAACAGCAGTAGCCTATTTCCAAGCGCGCATGGGTGCTAAAATGTACAACCAAACGCTGGTCGACCGTGTCGAAAATGCCGATCCACGTTATAATGTAGACAGTCGGGTATTAGCTGAAAAATGGAAAAACCCAGGCGATGTCACCTTCTATAAAAGCATACAAGACCAAGGACAAACGAGGGTTTCATCGCGTTTTATTATGCCCGATAATCTATTGGCCTTACAGTCTGTGTTCCTATCGTACGATTTTGAAACAGCTTGGGTGCAAAAAATGTCATTGTCCCGCCTTCGCTTAGGACTGACGGCAAATGATATTTTCCGCATGTCTACTGTACGGCAAGAAAGAGGGATCAACTATCCCTTCGCAAGAAGTATTAGCTTTAGTTTACAAGCAGCACTATAAAACAGAATACATATCATAGCGAACTAAATAATGAAAAAACTTATAATATACATCCTGCTGTTATCGCAAACTGCTTTTTTATCCTGCTCAAAATGGCTCGATATTCAGCCAGAAAGCGATATCGACAGGGATCTTCTCTTTTCAACAGAAGAGGGATTTAAGGAAGCGTTATTGGGAATTTATACCCGCGGTGCCAAGGCAGATCTTTACGGGAAAGAACTTACCGTCGGCACCCCGGAAGTATTGGTTCAAAATTACAGGATAAAACCTTTTGACTATAGCAAATACCTGCCCACGAAAAACTACAAGTACGACGACGCTGACTTTATGCAACGTAAAGACGCGATATGGTTGGGACTTTATAACGGTATTGTAAACACTAACCTTATTCTAGAACAAATCGACCGACAACAGCGTCTGTTTATCGGAGATAATTACCGTATTATCAAGGGAGAGGCGCTAGCACTACGCGGCTATCTGCATTTTGATGCACTTCGGTTATTCGCCCCTGCTCCTCTGGTAAATCCGGAAGCCACTGCGATACCGTATGTAACCTCCTACTCGAATAAAACGACAGCCATGTCTAAGGTGACGGAAGTATTAGACTCCGTAATTGACGATATGGAACAAGCCAAAGAACTACTGGCAAACGATCCAATCCGCAAATCAGCCTATATTATTGGATATCCCAATGCAGACACACTGGCCAACACCGAATTACATAACCCAAGCTTATTCTTACAAAATAGAAGACATCGACTAAACTACTATGCGGTATGTGGCGCCCTAGCCCGCGTGTACCTATATAAGGGAGACAAAGTGAGTGCAATGGCGAATGCGATGATAGTCATTGATGCTAAAAAGTTCCCGTGGACAAATAGAACGGATTTCCTAGCGGTAGACAATGACAAAAAAGATCGTATCTTTTATAAAGAACTGCTTTTTGGATGGTATATCCCAGCGATGAACAACCAATACAATAGCGACTGGTTCCCAGAAAACACAAACTATATGTATTTAGAAGTAGATGACACGCGAAGCATCTACGAAACATCAGGTCCTGGTGCTACAGATATACGATTTTCGCAGTGGTTTACCGGATTGAATAGTAATGAGGTATCGATTCAAAAATATCGACGGAACCCACTAGGGGATACCTTTATTGCAAATAGACATTATCTTATGGCACCAGGCATCCGACTTAGCGAGATTTATTATATCGCTGCAGAATGCACCTATGAAAGCGATCCGGTACGTGCCCTAGCTTATCTGGATGAAGTTCGGGAACAGCGGGCAATCGCTCCAAAAGTGCAAGCCGCTAGTTTGGAACAGTTTCAGACCGAACTGCTCAAAGAATATAGAAAAGAACTATATGCCGAAGGCCAGCTGTTCTACGCTTATAAAAGGCTAAACAAACCCATTATTGGATTTCAAGGCGAGATAATCCCTGCTAATCAAAGCATTTTTGTACTCCCATTACCAGATGACGAGATTATTTATGGTGAACGTTAATCCATCAAAACAACTTATGAAAAAGATAAATTATTTTATTTTAGCATTAATCGCGATTATGTCACTATATGGCTGTAAAGAAGCGGAGCTGAAGCTCTATGAGCAAGATGCAAATATCTATTTCGATCTCAACCGTGATGATCGCGATAGCATTGTCTATACCTTTGCATACGACATGACAAAAGCTGTAGACACCGTCTATCTACCTGTACGAATTACGGGGCATCGTCTTCCGCAAGGCAGTACTTATAAGGCGTATGTGGAACAGGACTCATCCACTGCAGTTCCCGAACTACACTATAAACCCTTAGAAGATAATTATTCCATAGTTGCTAACTCAGGACGCGCATGGCTTCCTCTTATTCTGTACAATGTATCCGATCTAGAAGAGCGGTCTGTGTCTGTAATTTTAAAACTACAGGGAACAGAAGACTTTGGTGTTGAAAACCCTAACATTATCCGTGCCCGGGTTATACTGTCAGCACGATTAGAAAAGCCGCACTGGTGGGATCAATGGCTCGGTGACTATTCCCGCGCAAAACATCAATTATTTATACTTGTAACTGGGCTAGATTATATGACAAACACGGATGAAGATCCATTTGGTGTACCGAAAAACACCTACATCGCCAGCGTACTCACAATGATGCTAAACGACCCCTTCCGCTGGGTGAATAACAATCCAGAGAAAGGCTACGTGTTGAATACAGAAGATAATGGTGCGACCTATTCCTTTTACCATAAGGACAATCCGAGCAGGCCGATGCTACTCCGATATAATGCAGGATCCGGAAAGTATTTTTTTATTGACGAAAATGGAAGAGAGGTTAGATAATATGAAAATAAAGACAAACATCAACATGTTTCAACTTGCGTTCTTTGCTTTCTTGCTATTATGCTTGGGCAGCTGTTATAAGGACAAGGGCAACTATGACATTAATATGCCAATTACGCCAGAAATAATTGGCTTAGACACGCTGTATGAAGCTGTAGTAGGGGACAGCCTGATCATTGAACCAAGATTTGAGGGTATTGATGCTAACCAGCTGGAGTTCCTATGGAATATCATGGTTCCCGAATCCATCAACCCGGAACGTGATCTGTATGAAGGCCCTTCCCTTCGCATGCTGTTTGGATATGGAGCTAAAGTGTATACCACTCGGTTGACGATTACAAACAAATCGAATGGGATGAAGTATTTTCACAATTTTAAAATTCGCGGAATCACCGAGTTTTCTAGAGGCGACGTTGTTTTAAGTATAGAACAAGGAATAACGAAACTTTCCTTTGTCAAACCGGATAATACTGTACAACCAAATATTTACGAAACAATCAATGGAGAAAACTTACCAGCGGATCCGTTGCACCTGTATTTCATGCGTCACACCGGTCTAACTAATGCAACTCCGCTGGGCTACTGGATAGTAACCAAAAATGGAGGAGTAAGAATAGACGTAGATGACCTGGGACTGGAAAAAGAGAAGCCGAATACGATACGCGATAATTTCTTTTTAGCACCCGCTACCATAGAAATTGGTAATCTTCAAAATCACCCGAATGGCGTGCTCATAGGGGTAATTAACGGCAAATTTTATGGCGGAACCATGCAAACCTGGGATCAAGCAAATACTTATGGTATGTTTAGCAATTACGCCGATGGGAATTATGAATTGGCACCACAGTTCATCATGAGTACTATTGATGGTAATACCATCATGATTGCATACGAAAAAGATAAAAAGCAATTTGTGCGATTAAACATCTACGGTATACCAATGTATTTTGGCACCCAATATACGCCCATCGATCCCGAGATTTTTGATCCCCACAATGTGGGCATGGATCTCCTAGATATCGTACAGATTAATAATACGGAAACCTATGCCTATATGAAAGATGCAACAGGAAATATCTATGAGCTAAAGTTTAAATGTGATTTTATCAAAGATTTTACCTTCACATCCGAACATAAGCGATTATTTATTCATCAGGAGTGGATTAATGCCGACACGAAAATGGTGGCGACGCAGACAGGTAACATCTATATCGCTGCACAGAATAAGGTGTACAGATATAATCCCATCAACCAACAGATCCGGGAAATGGAAACAACATTTACAGACAAAGTAACGATGTTGAAACTGGATGATGATGAGAACACCCTTATCGCAGGGGCAGAAGGTAGCATTTACTACATGGATATTAACGTAGGCCGTAATGGTGATCTTGTTAAGAAAATTGAAGGAATACCAGGTACTCCTGTCGATATGGCATGGAGAAAATAGCAATCCGGTGATACCACATAAATAAAGGTATTTGGTGTCGTGAATCACGACACCAAATATATACCGCGGATACCCGTATCATAATGTACAAGTAAGACAAAAACAAATAATATATATGAACATTTTAAAATTAGCAGCAGCACTAGTGGTTCTATCCCCTATTCAATTGCTTGCTCAGGAGGAATTCCAACTTAAAGGAAGCGCTCCTCAAAAATTTGACGGAAAAAAAGTATACCTCGACTATACTAACGAGGGTTTTTCGATGGTAGACTCGGCAACCATCAAGAATGGTAAATTCATGTTTACAGGTACGGTAGATGAACCTGCTTATTCCCGAATGGTATTTGACCCAGAGGGAAAAGGCAAAATGATGGTGCAGAATAACGGTGACAGACTCTACTTCTACCTCGCTAATGAAACCTATAAAATAGCGATAAAAGACTCGTTAAGCACATCTAAGATTACGGGCTCACCCATGCATGATAGCTATAAAAAATACATTGCGGAAATTGGCAGCGATTTTATGACCATCATTGATGGTGCAAACAAAGAATTTGCGGCTGTGAAACAAGATGCTCCCGACGCAAATGATCAATATGCAGCCATTCGTGAAAAATTCGACGCAAAATTTGAAACCCGCCGCGAAAAAGAGTTCGCATTCGCGCAGAATAATCCGAACTCGATCTTTTCTATCGACGCACTTAAGGACGTAGCTAACAAACGGAAACTTTCGGAGATCGAACCTGTATTCTTAGCATTATCGAAAGAAGTGAGACAATTAAGCAGTGCTCGCGAGCTTGAAGCTAGGATATTAGCCGACAAAACGATCAAAATCGGAAGTAAAGCACCGGACTTTGCACAACCCGATATGGATGGCAAAATGATTAAAGTTTCTGATTTCTTAGGACAGTATGTGCTTATCGACTTCTGGGCAAGTTGGTGTGGCCCATGTCGTGCTGAAAATCCGCATCTTGTAAAAGCATACGAAAAGTATAAACCTAAAGGATTAGAGATACTCGCCGTTTCAATCGACGACAACAAAGGCAGATCTGCCTGGTTGAAAGCTGTAGAGGACGACGGATTACCTTGGATTCATGTAGCTGATTTAAAAGGATGGAGCAACGATGCGGCTGTATTATATGGCGTAAGAGGTGTACCTCAAAATTATTTAATCGATCCTACAGGTAATATCGTAGCAACTAACTTACGTGGTGATAAACTTGACACTGAACTTGCAAAAGTGTTTGGTCAATAAGAGCCTTAATAATTGATTAAGAGAACAACCTGAGGTGGGTAGCCTCAGGTTGTTCTCTTATCTTATTTTTTTTGGTCTTTTAAATAATTAATGATACCCATAACATCATCCGATCCAAAGCCTTTATCATGGGCGGATTGGTACGTATCAATCAATACTTGAGATAACGGATAATCCGCACCTGCCCTGTGAGCAAGAAGAATATCTTTTAACATCAAGTCTAGTGCAAAAGTAGGTGTATAATTATTTGTTATTAAAGCGTTGGTTTTGACTTTTGTCGCACCGCTCCCGCTCGCACTTTCATTAATTATTTCAAGTATATTGTTGCGACTTATTCCTAATTTTTCGGCAAATAAAACCGTTTCTGCCAAACCTTGATAGATCATCGAAAGAAAATAGTTAATGGATAATTTAGCTGCTATGCCTTGGCCGTTCTCACCAAGATGCTTAACAAGCTTCCCTAATTTTTCCAAATACGGTCGCGCCCGTAGCAAATCGCTCTCCTCCCCGCCAACCATAATAATTAATGTCCCTTCTGCGGCAGGTGTGGTACTCCCAGCAACAGGCGCATCCAAAAAAGATGCTTCTTTGATGCGTATTGCTTTAGATATTTCAATGCTAGCCTCCTTCGAAATGGTGCTCATATCTACAAAGAGTTTTCCGACAATGGAAACACCTAATACCTGCTTATAAACATCTTTTGCAGCATCATCATCCGTAAGCATCGTGAAGATAATATCGCTATGTTCGATCAGTTCTTTAATGCTGCCATAAACGGTGGACTGCCTCTCGAAATCAGTTGCTTTTGTAAACGTTCGGTTATAAACGGAAAGTGGAAAGCCCGCCTTCTCCAGATTTTTTGCCATGGGATGTCCCATATTTCCTAATCCAATAAATCCTATTCTTTCTATATGCATCGCTATACTTGTTTTAAAATTATATTTATTGATGAGATTACGTGGTACGCTCGCTCCTATAACACAAAAATACATAACAGGTTTTAATTATCATTTTCTCAACATGTAGTGATATTCCTCGGCTTCCTAATACAAACGTTTGCATTTTATGGATTTTTTTCTACATTCGTACTAGCATCTACCCAGACTTAAATAATGTTTTATTCGATTAGGTCTATGGATAAATCTTAACGCATATGAATACAATCAAAGATCCAATTACAAGGGCTATGTTTATAATAGATTGTTGCAGATGATGTTGGATCAGCTTGACTTGGACACCACCCTGACGGCACTAAAATATATCCTTGACAATAGTCGGGAGGGTATTGTTTTATGCGACAAAGACAGTAAAATCCGATTTGTCAACCATGAAGCTGAAGTTTTACTCTCGGTTAAGAAGAACGAATGGTATGGAAAAGGCATAGCAACTTTGTTCCAAAACGCGTTTGATGAAAGTGAACAACCAATTAAGGATGCCGATGTCATTTTAAATAGTGCGATATCGAAACCTACGGCTGTTGAAAAAGTAATAGGTGTTCAGCAAAATGGTGAACAAAAAAAGTACTGGTTTTCGCTCCGATCAAAAAAAATAAAGGGAAGTAACGATGAATTTACATTCGTTTTTTTAGCGCGTGTAAATCACTATAAACAGCAACTTCTGGATGTCCAAGAAGAACTTGAAGATCTAAATCAAATCTTATCTTCATTTGACGATATTGTCCTTAAAGTAGATGTGGAGGGTTACATTCTAAACTATTGGTGTAATGATCCGGAGCATCTATTTTTTCCGCCAGATGATTTTCTTAAGAAAAATATTATAGATCTTTTTCCGCCAGATTTTACGTCAAAAATCTTATCCCTAATTAGAAAATCGATCAGGGACTGTGTGGAACAAGAGATGACATACCAATCGCCATTTGATCAGCCTGCAAAAAAATGGTATAAATTATTGGCACGACCTATCAAATATCAGACGGACAAGGTGATTGTCATTGTATCAGATATCACTGAAAACGTTGAGTTGAAAGAAGAAACGCTGGTAAATGAACAGAAGTTTCATCAGGTATTCCATTCCTCCGGGATAGGGATGGCATTGTTCAGTCTAGACGGAAAAACAATTAAGCTAAACAAGAAAATAAAGGAGACCCTGGGTTACGGATCTGACGATTTGGGCCTACATTTTCGGGATTTCACGCATCCGGATGACATACAGCACAGCGAATACCTTTTTGAAAGTCTACTCAATGGTAAGATCTCTTCCTACGTTATCGAAAAACGGTATACCCATGTTGATGCACGATCCATTCCATGCCTCGTGCATACATGCCTGATAACCGATACACGTCAAAAACCTCTTTTCATTTTGGCACAGGTACAAGATCTCACCCGGTTCAAGAACAGTGAATACGTTCTTAATCAGCAGAAAAAGGAATTGGAAGCAGCTAAAATAAGCCTTGAGTCGGAATTAAATTTATTAATGGAACTGAATCATATCGTCGCGCACAATCTCCGTGCTCCTGCAAGTAATATACAGATGCTTATTCGACAAATCGTCGGAGAGACTGATGCAAATGAACGGCATAAATATCTGCAACTACTTGATGCAAGCGGAAATACACTCCTTTCCCTTTTGGACAACCTTGTAGAACTTCTAGAAATTCAACAAAGCTCCTATTTCCCTTTCGAGCTGTGCAATATTGAAATAATAACTGAAGCGATTAAAGTAAAACTAGAAAGCGATATCAATGAAAAATCGGCTATTATACGAACAGATTTTAAAGAGAAAATGGTATTCTTCCCTAGATTATTTATTGAAAATATTGTACAGAATTTGTTAAGCAATACATTGAAATATGATGATCCG
This sequence comes from Sphingobacterium alkalisoli, assembly GCF_005049105.1. Lineage (GTDB taxonomy): Bacteria > Bacteroidota > Bacteroidia > Sphingobacteriales > Sphingobacteriaceae > Sphingobacterium > Sphingobacterium alkalisoli. Next base: position 322,174 of record NZ_SUKA01000005.1, on the reverse strand, counting down.
AATAAACGTTTGGAAATTCATATAAAAACATACCTACTTGATGGGAAAATGCATCTTTCGATAGACGATAATGGCTTATATACTGCGATTTCTAACGACGATGGCGAGTTGTTGGATTTAAAAAAGATATTTCATCAAGAACGTAATAGTCGGCCAGTCGGACTTTACATTATACGGAGAAAAATTCTATCAATAGGTGGCACAATCACTTTTGATAGCGACCCTAAAACGGGCAACACATTAACTATTCAATTTCCTCTATCAACACCAATTTAAAAACCGACAATGAAACAGACTTATGCTATTATGCTGGTCGATGACGACCCCATTTTTTGCCATCTTTTTACAAAACTACTGGAGCACTATCCAAATGCCTTACTGAAAACTAGCGTTTTTAAGAACGGTGAGGAAGCACTTCAATATTTTCGCATGCACCAACACGAGCAGATATCGTTGCCGGATGTCATCTTTGTGGACATAAATATGCCGATAATTTCTGGCTGGGAATTGATGGATTTCCTCCAAAGCGAAAGTATGGAACTTATTCAAAAAATACCAATATATATTCTAAGTTCCTCGATCAGTTTGAGTGATAAGCATAAAATAAATGATTATTCTTTTATTAATGACTATCTTACTAAACCTATTTTCAAGAAAGAACTTTTTGAAGTTATCGATAAATGTTTGAGTGGATTATTGCCGCACCGGTAAAATGACAGCTAAACTGGCTAAATCTTTATTTAAAAAGATACAAATCAATAGAAAAACAGTAAGCTTTGAAGGCTAGTCTTCAAAGCTTACACAATCGTCGCCATCGTACCCAAGCTCTTGCAAATCGGCACAGTTTTCGTGTTCGAGAATTTCTAAATCTTTAACCATATATCTCTTATTTTTATTTTACACCATAAACTTACTAGTACTTTATGAACTGAAGGTTATATATGTGTGAATTAATTATTAATTCGATCAATAACTAATCAAAAATATGAAATAATGACAATAAAAAAAAGATATTGATATAAAAATTACAAAATAATGTAAATCATATTGAGATATTTTCTTCGGCTATCTACCAAAGCCGAATAGGAGCTGTACATAGAAATTACGCATTCGGTCTGAAGGTGCCCCCGTGACAGCCGCATCGGAGATTTTCCATTCCCTTTCTTTTAATCCGTGACGGTAGCCAATCTTAAATAACGTTTTGTAAAAATCCGTATTTGATTTCGCTTTCTTGAATGCAACACCAAAGTCTAGTACCTCCCCTTTATTTTCTAATTGTACCCGATTGGAACTTGTAGTTAATAAGTCATCAAATGTACCCGTCACCCCTTCCTTAACAAATCTAACCCGTGTCTCTTCATATCCTATCCCCACTTGTGGACTTATTATTAACTTATTAACGCGAAGAGCATTAGTTGAAAGATAAAATCCGACATGGGAATTTTTTACATGATTATCGTCTTCCGAACGGAAGCTTGAACCGGACGTACTCGTGTTTAGCCCTAAAATAATATGCTTAATACGATAGGAAAGTCCTAATCCGCCCGCCAGTCTAAATTTATCAGCTTTATCCACACCTAAAGATCCCAAGCGTTCATTAAGATTATTAGGATTGCTATACTCCCCTCCGACGGAGAAATAAAATTCGAGCGGTGGAAATTGCCGTTTTGAAGTTTCCTGGCTATATACCGAGCAAATAGACACAAGAATGCAAGAAATGGTAAGTAGTTGTTTCATCATGTTGTTGTTTATAAATTATAGCTAAAAATAAGTATAATATATAAACAGTCTCTTTCAATCTTTGTTTATTTAACTTTCAACAATCTTGATTGTTCTTTAGTTGTAAAAGACAAAGGAGTGTAGACAAGAAAGTGGATGGTATAGCAACTGCTGCGACAATCAAATATCTTCGAAAAGATACGTATAATTCAGCTAGTGGTTTATGCGGTTGTTAAAAATTGTTAAAATAGCAAAAACAACACACTATCACTTGCAATATATCGTTATAAGTGTAGTTAAAACAAATGAGTAAAAATTTTTCATAATTTCATAATTTAGGTTAATAATTGGTTTGGTAAATCCTGAAGTTCCCCGCTTCAGGATTTCTTTTCTCTTACCTTGTTTAGGTAAGATCTACTCGCTTTACTGTAAATCATATCAATTTATAGTTATTGAGCTCTATGTTACGCTACTCTTATCAGTTTTTTATCAAATTAATATTCTAGAAATTTCTCAATTACCTTTTTCCAAACGGCATAACCAGCAGCAGTAAGATGCAGACCATCATCCTGATAATATCGGGGAATTAATTGTCCGTCTGCTGTTAACATTGGGTTGTATACATCGGCATATCCCGTATTGGGTCGTGCCTCCAAATAGGTTCGAATTCGCGCATTGACCTCTTCAACCTGTATCCTATCTTTCAATCGGCGTGGAGAAGGTTTTACTGCTATAAAAACAATTCTTGCGTCGGGTTTGGACAACCGTACCTCTTCCACAAGTTGTTTAAATTGATCGACTATAGCATCTGTTTTCCAGCCCAGACCAATATCATTATCTCCCTCATAAATAAATATTTGTTTCGGTTCATAGGGATCAATAAGACGATCTTTAAATTCATAAAGATCTATCGTCTTTGTGCCGGAAACACCTCTATTAAGAACGATCTGATCTGGAAAATCATCTGATAGTGTTTTCCAATTTTCAATTGTTGAGCTACCAACAAACAGGTTAACATCTTTTGGGGGAGGAGTCAAGGAATCCAGTCGAGCATATCTCTCCAGTTTTTGTTCCCATTTTTGCCGCTGCGTCAATTTGACTTGGGCATGTGTAGATGATGGCGCTAATATCCCTATCCAATAGAGGATCTGTGTTAGATAGATAAGTTGTTTCATATTGTTTTTATTTAAGTTATAGGACGGTGTGAATTACATGGATCATCTATTTAAAAACAACCTCTTTGGTAGCGGTAGCTTTATTGTCCACAATACTGGATACCTGGATCCGTATAGGCTGATCCATAGGAAGTTTGTAAAAGCTAATTTCAAACGGGTAGCTCTCCACTTCCTTTTGCTCTTCATTGCAAACGACCCGGAGCGTAGCATTTTTCAATGGTCCACTCTCCGCGTATACATAGATCGAATCCCATCCAAATGGAGAACGGATTCTAAACACATACACTTTGCCAAGCTCACCACCAAGATCCAACATTTGCATACCTTTTTTCAGCTCAGCTTTTATAGGTAGTTTTTCCGGGGATGCCAACGGGATAGAAATCGCTCGGAGTCCTTTAGCAGGAACAGATAGCTTATACAGTCCATCTTGTACATCTATACCTTCATTAGTGCCATCTTCTTGATACACTCTAGCTGAGGTGGTCAGCCCTAAATTATGATCTGCTCCTATTTTCACCGAGACCTCTGTATTTGCAAAAGCTTCACTGCTCAAGACAATCCATAGATTTTTGTCGGATACCGCTGTAACATAATTCACTTCTGCAGTATTTAGTTCCACCAAGCCCCTTTTCATCCATATTCGCGCATTATTGTCATCAAAAACCTTTCCCGTGCCATGATAAATCCTATTGGCAAACCACACAAATCCTTCTTGCTTACTATATGGAAAAGAAATCTGTCCTTCAGAGCGCTGTATGGCTTCAGTTACCAAATAATCCCAAACAAAAGCCCAATGTGGTGGAATATGGTGGTAATAGATGGAGCTCACATCTGGACCTTCATAAGGAAAATCCTTATGTAATGTGATATCCGTATAGCCTGTGGCATAGTATCCGGGATAATTTGTAAATCGCCCAATTACCGCATTTCTTGCATAGGTCTGGTAGATGTCTTTTTGCGTATATTGATGCAATCGCAACAAATGAGGTGCCCAACTACTCATGAATACGGGTCTAACGCGTTTATCCTTTGCGGTCAAAAAATACGTAGAAGGTTGTTCAAAACCTAATCCTACGGGAGATACTAACCCTGATTCCACCTGCTTCTCAATGACATCTCCCTCCTTTCGCGGATAACCCAAACGGTATTTTTCTTTATCTTTCCACCAAAGATTGGTATTTCCTTCATATTGATCATCGGAATGAATAGTTTGCATGCTATCGACCACCTGCGGGTAACTTCGTACTCCAGCTAGGGTATGTGCGGCACCATATTGGGCTGCTTCCATAAATTTGTTATCTTTTGTCTCTTCATAAAGATCTATCAAATCCCACCAAGGTGCATAAAACGTAGTATTATAAAAGGGCATCTTCGACAACGGAGTAGTCGTATTGGTATAAATCTGATGACTAATATATCGAGTGGCTGTCGTCTTTGCTTCTTCTAACCATTTTTTTTGTCCTGTAAGTCGGTATGCTGACAGTGCCTGTACCCATGACAATGTGGGCACCGAATATCCGCTCGTTTTACGAAGTGTATCGCCTGGCATTGCGATGTCTTTGAGCCAAGGATTGAGGTTCCCTAGCATTGCATTTAACCCTTCATAATAGGAAGTATTAAATTGAGACTTAAAAGGTCCTAATTTCAATGATTCAACTGTTCTGTTGTACCCCTCAGGCACAATATCCCTGGTCCATCTATATCCGCTTCTAGAGAGCGTATATTCTATGGTTGGCAGCGCCCGCTTTAAATAAAAATCTTCATCCTGCCCGATCACAGCACCTGCTACGAGCGCTAAAGGCGTAGCATGTACAACTGTCGGTGCCGTTTCAGGGTCACCCTCTATATCATAATAGCCCTTTAAAACATCGCTCCATCCGCCGGCATCTTTATCCAACAATAAATCTCTCATATTGAATAATGCATCTGTCAGCGATGCATTTGTCTGCTTTCTGTAATCGCTCACTTTAAATATATGATCTGAGATATAAGCTATCGTCTCCTCCCAGCCTGCAGGTAATAGACCGATGATAAACTTGCTTTCCATTAAATCACCTTTACCAACTTTCGAATCGGGCATTCCTAGCACCGGAGCAAAGGCAACAGGCTGTACTTCCAGATAAGGATTTCGTAGCGAAAACCCTATTGGTGCATAGTCAGATGCTCCCCAATCATCACCAAATGCCGACAAGTCTGCACAGATAAAGGAAGATAATTTACCGGTTTCTGTCTTCATTTCCACGATGGTCAATGGCTGTTGCATCATATTGGACAAAAGCATTTGAGGTTTCTCAGGTAAACGTTTGTATTGAAACATGGGTGGAGAGAGCACATTGCTAACTTTACTATCCGGAATCCCTTGAAAAGCAGCCAAACTCAAGCTGTACATACCGTCCTCAGCCAGTTGACTTAAAAATGATGTTTCTATATAACTTCCTTTTTCCGGAAGCCTCCAATAGCCCGTGATACTTGAGCGATTCTTCGTGAGATATTGGACTTCAATAGTCCGGATATCAATAGCTTTTACACCTATTGGAATCGCCTCACTAATATCTCCAGCGCCATAGGGGTTCATCCGATCCTGTCCGTCTTGAACGGTCAGTGTTTTACCTTCATGTTCGAAGGATTGCTTCAATATACTTTTATCCCAAGCCGGAAAAAATTCCGGATAGGAAATAGCATTTCCGCCTGCTCTGATCAGCAATACTTTATGGTCTTCTGATTTATCCTGATACTGCTTCCACTGCCCTTTTATTTTAATTTCGGTCCTACAAAGGATAGCTTTATCTTCAAATCCTCCTCTCACAAAGGATAGTCGTATGTTGCTATTCTCTATACTAGCAAGTACAGAAGCCTCCGCCTTTAGAGGAAGAGATTTCGAAAGGTTATCATAGGATGAAATCAAGGTATTGGTTGCGACAGGGTTTTTCCGCCACTTTCCAACCGTTTTCCGATCTACATTATTCGGATTTATAGTCGCATCTTTCAAAAGGAGTACCGCATCACAACGTGCAAAATTTCTATTCGAATCATGCAAACGAAGGAGTACCCTCTTTTTGTCCAACTCAACAATTCCTACCTTTTCCCATAAAAACCCCTCTTCTCCATGCTTTCCCGCAATTTCCATCTGATTTTCATCGACGCTTAATTGGAAAAGTCTTGTTCCAGGCTTTTGATTATAGTCTGCCGATCTTACCCAAACCGTATAGGGGCCCTCTTCCCTTACATCTACAAAAGTCAATGCATCAGTTGATGGGTCACTACTCCCTCCTCCCACAACACGTAACATAGCTCCTGCAAAACAATCCCTATGCCTATCTACAAACCATTTGCCCTTAAACTGAAAACTTTCTGCTTCTATTAGGTACCTATCCTGTTGTGCAAACAGTGAAGCAGAGAGACTTAGCCATAATCCAACTAAAGACAAGCGCCTCTTCCAAAAATTACTTGTTAACAGAAAACATTTGATACTATTTTTTAACATCTTTACTTATATAAGTGATTTGCATTTTACTGCACGATTATGTTGCTTGTAAATACGTTGGCTACGATATCGGATTGCAACATATCGCGACCGCCAACTTTCACGTTTTGAAATGTTACATTCTGAATCATATGGTTAGCATCATATCCTTCGAATACGGCTGAAGTGGCACTGCTTATGCAGTCGATAAATTGAATGTCGGATATAGTTCCAGGACGATAGACCGGATTTGAATTGGATGTCTGTTTGATATATGCCAGTACAAATCGATCATTGGTTGTTGTCTCATCACGTATTCCTTCGAAGATAAGATCCTTAACTTCAGCCCAATCGGAATGCGGGATAGCTACAGCATAACCTCCCCAAGTCATCTTGGCCAGATCAATATCCTTAAAATGGAGCTGTTCTACCGTGCTGGTCTCCAAGGATGATCCGATGCGTATACCTACTCCTACCTGACCTTTCCATACAATACTGTTCTTTGCCGTACAATTATACAAAGGATCTTCACCATCCGCGGCCGCATTAGTGGCATGCCACCCAAATCCATCATCTCCTGAACCCACAAAACAATGTTCAAAATGTACATCGTGACACCCTGACCCTAAGTCCAAACCATCATTATTCTGCCCAAAGCTTAGCAGATTGAGGTGTTGTACCTCCACATTAGAGGAATTAACCATATCAACTTGCCAACCGAGAGCCGCGTGGCGAACTCCAAACCCTCTGAGCTCTACATTATGGCTTCGATATATCTTCACAAAGTTACCCGGAACGGGTAAAGTACGATCGTCAATCAATCCCCTACCGATAAGTTTGACATTCGACACATCTTCAATAAGAATCTTTCCAACCAATATAGCTCCTTCTTCGAGGTAATATGTGGTATTGGACTCTAGCTCGAATTGTCCGTTAGGGGCGTAGTGCATCCCTTTTCCAAAAACTACTGCTCCAGCTTTGTAAGATATTAAATCTGGAGCACCAAATAAAAATAAAGGAGCTCTACCTGGAATAGCCAAGGCAAAATTGTAATAAGCTGGCATAGTAAAGGTTAACTCATTTCCGGTCTTAACTACAGGAATATTGAAACGTTTAGGTGAGAGTGTGTAATTGGTAAATGCTTCACTGACGATGATTTTGACCTGTGCCCCTGCCTCGTAAGAGAATAAGGCTGTATGTACATCTGTTATTCCCCCATTTTGAGGCAGATCATAACAGGTCTCTTTCCAAACATCCATGGTATCCCCATTAATGATCACCTGATATGCTAAGCTTTCACGCATAGGGGTATCCAAGGTGCTCACTGTAGACACATTCATTTGCAATGCTTCAGGTTCATCCAAGACTTCTTGCAGAATACTGAATTTAAACACCTCATTTTGGCAAGAATAAGATATTGATATAACGACCAAAAATAGGAGCGTGAAACTCCATTCCCTTGTTTTTCTTAATGCTTTTTTCATCTGTATACATTTTTATTTTCAATGGTAATTACATTACTCAATTTTTTAAAGTTGATAAGAACTCGATGATTACCGCAAATCAATTTTCACTACGTTTAAACCTACAGCTGGTATCACCAGTTCTGGTAATGCTGACGTGTCGACATTTCTTTGTACGTGTCCATCCGCATCGAGCACGCTTATTTTCTTTAGACTTGGGTGCTCACCCCATAATGTGTCTGGAATCAACTCAAGCTGCATGTTGACATTTTGCTCCCGCATACTATTGTTTAGCAGGATGACGTATAGCTGTTTTTGTTGCGTATCTATAGCCGTAATATATTCAATATTAGGATTGTCAATGGAGATCATTTCCTTACGCAACAAGAGCTCCACATCATGTCCGAATATATGCCCTAAAGCAAATCCATAACTTTGGTGCGGTCCCACCTTAGGTGTAATAAATCCGCGTGGAAAAACAATTTGACCTTCAGTGCGCAGTGTCGCCTCAGATACCAGATAATCTATTATCCACCCAATCTGCCACCAAGCATGATGTGGAAAAGGTCCAGCTCCCTTATTCATAGCGTCCCAATAATAGGATGCCACGCCTGTTGCATTATCGACAAAGGCATCCCTACCCCAAACGGCTGCTCTAGCCATGTCCAGAAATATCGAATCTCGAGTCTCTCCGTACAAACGGACAAACAATCCGGCGTGGCTAGCCAACAATATGGGACCATGGTGATTAGCAGATCCGATGATACCTCCATGTTCAAAATTCAGTCCCACCTGACTAATTTCCCAGTCTTTACGGGAAATACCATTGACCGATTTGTCTAATATAGAAGGAATAGGATGCGTATAGATAGACGTGATATAATATCGGGCCAATCGATGTGCAGCAATTCGGTAGCGATCTTCATCGGTCAATGTATAGATATCCAATAATGCCTGTACAGCCTGTATAGTTGCAAAATCGGGTGCAAAACGGGTATCCCCGCATACGCCAAGGAACCATCCCTTGTTGACAGCATTCTTGATATACCAATCTGCTCCTTTTATAGCGGCATCTTTATATTTTTGATCCTTCAGAAGCTTGTAGGCCACAAACATACCATAGAATGTCGGACGCAAATCCTCGAGATCCTCAAATAAGGGTTTGTTGGATTGATTATCATAAGCCACTACCCATTGACCATCCTCCTGCATGTGAGACAATAGCCAATCGGCAGCATGACGTAATTCTTGCTTCAATTCCATGCGATGAGGTTCAAATAAGAACATGTTACCTATATCCATCATCATATAATAGGTAGTACCTATAGGCTCGGTATAGGGGCCCCATTCCTCGGCGAAACGTTTACTTTTATGGAGATAATATTGCCCTGCCGCGGCACCAAAAAAGAAACCTTCGGTCCGCTCTTGTTGCATACGTTTGAAATTTGCTGCTTGTGGCAAGCGTTCCTGCAAAAGCTTGCTGTCTCCTGTCAACCTACCCAACATCCACATCGCGCCATAATCGGAATTCTTCATCGCGTCTTTATCCGAACCATATACCCCACCCAGATAATCCTGCGCTCCTATGTGCGTGCCTTCGTACACCTGAGTGTTCCATTTTGATGTACTGTCATTCAATAGATAATCGTACATTACATATACGCGATCACTTAATGAGCGTTCGGTCTGCTTAAGCTTTAAAAAATCCTTAAAGCGATAGATGTCATTGATCGTATGGTTCAGAACGGTATACCAATCTGCCTTTTGGATCGTATAGCGGAAGGAAAAAGACAGCTTATCTCCTGCTTTCATATACGAATTTTCTTCCCCTAATACGGGATGGTACAGCGTAGGGGTCAACTCTCCCTGCCTATTCATCATAGACAAACCCAATTGCCAATCGGCATGCTTTTTCTTATCGTTTGGCCAAGGATCTCTTGCGGATCCGGGTTCCGCAATAGTCGCTATGGTCACGCCAGATGCCAATGTCAGTAAGGATGCCAAAGTCGAGGTGGTTCGTTCACGAACCACGACAGGCCTGTTCGGTATACCGTGTCCGTAAGCATAGGAACGCACAAAATCGGGATTGATCTGATTACCCTGAAACATACCGGGTATTACGGCCCATTGAAAATCTTTAGGATCTGCTACAGCCAATGATGGGCTTGCCATGGCATAATAACCTGCCAACTTAGCCTCTATGGTCATGGTTACACAAATATCATTGGGATGGTCCTTATCCAAAGACCAAGTTTCGGACATATTAAAATATTGATCCTCTTGCCGAAACTCGACCACCGACGGTTGTCGATCACCTATATCAGGCTGATATGTATATACTTGACCCGCTATATTCATACTGACAGGAGAGGTAGCCTGTTTCCAAATTGGAGCGACATAGCGATATTGCGTATCCGGAAATGTTATGTTGGCACCTTTTTGATCTTGGATTACTATAGGCTCATTAGAAGGTTTTTCCGCAGCAAACAAAATCGTACGCTGATGTTCGGCAAGTGGTACAGAGATTTTTTGAGGTGAGCCATCTTCTACCGTCAACGAGACTAACCGATAGCCACCGCTAGATTGCTCTGACCACGTTAAGTGAAGTTTATCGTTTTTGAGCATTACCTCTGAAGCTTTCTGCCCAAATGCTGACATCACGTGCATCAGTCCACATAGCATGAACACCATCTTTGGAATTTCTTGATACCATGCTTTTATATAAGATCTTTTAAAATATATCATGGTTTGATCTCTACGGTTATTTCTGCCTTACCAACTTTCGCACCGCTATACCATACAGAGGATGTCTCAAAAACAGGCTTGTATATACCTGGTTGCTTGTACACATATTTATATTCGTGCATGGTGGTACTGATATTCTTAAGTGCTATACCTTTATCCGCCACGGATTCCCTAACTTTAAAACCCTTGGTAATCACCCAGTCATCATTATCGGTATCTGCGGCTACACCACCATACATAAGCAATTGCGACGATGTGATTGTCCACACCTTGCTGTCATTGAGGAAGCTTGTTTGCTCCCACCCTGCTGTAGCCATGGTGGCGACATTAGTAACCGCTCCTTCAGGAGAAACTTTGTTGGCATTAAAGGTGCGTACGACCCATCTGTTCTGTTGCGGTTTCTGAACGTCAGTATATCTAAAAGCGACATACAGTGACGCAGTATCCACTAAACTCACATAAGGCTGTAAGCTAACCGTTCCTGAAGGGACATGATCCAGTCCTTGCGAGAATACAGCTTTGTCGGATATATCGATCCACGTAGCCTCAGTGATATTCTCGGTGTCGTAGATACCATTGAAATCATTGGATACCATCAATTTGAGATTGTCGTAGATTACGCCCCATTGTACGAGTGTGCTAAAATTTATCTGCAAATCATTGTCGGCATATTGCCTATCTTTTAAATCGTAGTTGCGTCCCGATTCTCCCGAATAGAACACAATGTTATCCGGATTTCCCGAAAAATAAAAGGTTACGGTATCACCCGCACTGTAGCTAGATGCGTCGGTAGTCACGTTTAAATCTGGAGCGGCTATCTCTTCCTTCATGCAGGAAGCCAGCAAAGCTAATATCGTCAAACAAAAGATGTTCTTTTTCATTTTCATAAGATTAAAGAAGATTTACCAACCTACATTTTGTGTCATCAATTTATTAATGGTAATCTCGGTATTGGGTATAGGAAATAAAACATTCCTATCAGTCGTATTGAGTCCAGCATTTGCCCCATATCGATGTGCTGCTGGAGCTTTCGTCTTCATATCACTACCTAAGGTATTCATAGTTGGCACATAGATACCCCAACGTATCAGATCATGTCGACGTATACCTTCAAAACATAGTTCACGCATGCGTTCGTCTTGAATATACAGTTGGAATTCGACCTTATCTAGATCATTTGGCATATCACTTTTGGCATCGGGGGTATTAAGGGGTTTACCAAATGCCCTTCTGCGAACCTGATTTACCGCGTCGATGGCCGCTATAGTAGGGTGTTGGCTTACTGCATTCTCGGCTTCAGCTTTCATTAAAAGCACATCGCTGTAACGCATGATCGGAAAATTGGTTGAGTTGTAACTTCTAGATTTCGTACCGAGTTCGTATTCTCTACGCCATTTCCCAGGATTACGATCGTATATCTGTTGAGTAGTATAGAATTGACGTCGGGTCACACCTTCGGAGATCACAAAACGATAGGGGCTAATACTCCAATCCCTCCTTAATGTATCTTCGGTACCAAATAAATTATACAATTTGGCTGTAATACGCATAGCACCACCTGAGTAGCCGATATTTTCATCGGGACATTCTATTCCATTTTCTATTCCTAGCATACCAGCCTGATCGATATTTCCAATTTTGTTTCCAAAAAGACCAACCTCCCATAAACATTCTTTCGGATCATTAATATCTTGAGAATGATTAATAAAAATCTGCTTAAAATCAGGATTTAACACATGCTCTCCAGACGAGATCACCTTGTCTGCGTAAGTTAATGCATCCTCGTATCGCGCCACCTCCATTAAAGGTTCACCGGCCATCTTTAAAAATACCCTTGCCAAAATTGCCTGCACTGCAGTTTTCGAAACACGCTCATTGTATTTTAGCTCCGACGCATCCAATACAAGCTCTTCGGCTTGGCTCATGTCATTTACGATCTGTGTATAAATATCCTTGATTGATGTTCGCGGCAGGTAATTATCGTTTGGAGATTTCGTCGAAGTGAGCTTAAGCGGTACATCACCAAAGAAATCGACCAATAAGAAATAATAATATCCCCTCAAAAAGAGTGCTTCCCCCTTGATGGCATCTCTCTTAACGACATCCATATCCACATCATCTACATTTTCCAAGAGCAGGTTAGCCCTATTAATACCTTCATACAAAACTTCCCAAAATCTACCGATATTAAGATCAGCAGCATCCATACTCATTACACGGATATTGTTGATGGATATATTTTTAAAGTAAGATTCATCATTGAGTACGAAATAGCTAAAAAGCCCTCGGCTATACATGCGTCCGTGCGTATCAATCAATCTATTGTACACGCCGTAAAGACTATTCATCAACTCCCCTTCATTTCTGAAATAATTTTCCGGTGTTACAAAATCTGGTTCTTTGTCCAACAACTTTGAACAAGAACTGATTAAAATGGTAGTAGCAATTATTAATATATATATAGGTTTCATGGGTATAGAAATTAGGGTTAAAATTTAATATCAAGTCCAAAAGTAACCGTACGTGGTCGAGGGTAGGCGGACCAATCAAATGATGGAGTCAGAGCACCAGGGCGTGTATTAACTTCGGGATCGGGCCCTGAATAATTTGTCCAAGTAACTAGGTTTTGTGCCGCTAGATATACACGTATAGATTTCATCTGTATTTTCTGTAGCTTTTCTGACGTAAAATTGTATCCTAAGGAAACCGTTTTTAGTCTTAAATATGAACCGTCTTCAATGGTTCTAGAGGAGTACACTGCTGGCCCCTGTCCCCCTATGCGATATAAATCATTGGAAGGATTTTCTGGTGTCCACCGATCCGCAAAAGATGCAAACATATTTAAGAACCCCCGTGCTACGGGATCTCCACCCTCAAATTCAATCCTGTTGGCGTTGAGTATATCACCGCCATAACTCCATTGAAAGAAAACATTCAAATCAACATTCTTATAGGTGACATTATTATTGAAACCACCTATATGTTTTGGGTTTGGGTTGCCGATAATCGTGAGGTCATGATCCGTAATCTCTCCATCGCCATTGATATCCCTAAATCGTATATCACCGGGCTTGATACTCGTTCTTGGATTTCCATTATTAGGTATGCCGGGCTTCAGTACATAATTATCGGCAGAACTACCATTAAAATCAGCGTACTGGTAAACACCATCAAATAAATAACCATAAAACATTGCAATAGGTTGACCAGGAATAGCGATGTAAGGATAGGCGTTGTTGAAATTACCCCAGGTAACACGCGTAGCGAGGCTAGGCTCATCTTCGTTGAGTGCAAGCACCTTGTTCTTATTGAATGCGATATTGAAACTGGAATTCCAAGAGAAATTTCGCGCGCGAATATTTTGGGTTTCAAGTGTAAATTCCCAACCTCTATTGGCCACACGGCCTATATTTTTAAAGCCGTTTAAAAACCCCATACTTGGAGCAAGTGTGGCATTTAAAAGTAGATCCTTTGTTTCCTTGTTATAGTAATCCGTGGTCAACATGATCCGATTTTTAAAAAAGGATAGATCAAGTCCTACATTGGTCTGCACGGTAGTCTCCCACTTTAGATCAAAATTCCCCAACGAGGTAGGAACAATACCTTGTCCTGGACTATTTCCCGTGTTATAACCCGAGGAAGGATTCATCTGCAGTGCGCTAAGTGCTGCAAAATCCGAGACTCGATTATTTCCGGTCGCACCTATGCCGGTACGCAGTTTCGCATCGTGCAGCCATGTCCATGATTTCATAAATTTTTCTTCCTTTATTCTCCACGCCAATGCAGCAGATGGGAAATATCCCCATCTATTGGATTTCGAAAACTTAGATGATCCATCCGTCCGATAAGATACTGTTAAAAGATATTTTGACAGGTAATTATAGTCAAGACGTCCGAGATAGGATACTAATCCATTAGCTCTATCCGTAACAGGTGCTGTCGTAATTTGTCCTTCGTCTATCCCTTTTATGCCCAGTGCTTCATTGGGCACCATAATAGCCGAAAAACCGTTGGCGTAGGTACGTATGTCCTGCATCGTAAAGCCGACCATTGCTTTCAAGCGATGTCCTTTTTTAAATTTCTTATTGTATGTTAATATATTTTCGTTAAGTAAATTAGTTATCTCATTATTCCATATCGAACCATTTACCTTATTATTCGTAAAACGGTGTCCCCCTCTAGAGCTAGAATTAAAAAACACCTCTCTTCGTTGGTTAATCCGGGTGTACCCTCCGGTGACTCTAAGCGTCAAATCATTCATAATCTTATAATCAAGATACGCGTTTGACATTAAATTGGCACTAAAAAGTGGATTGTACTCATTGTTCGCTGCTAAATATGGATTGATACGTAAGTCAGTACCGGCACTTGGATCCATATCAGGATCATAGAGATCATCCAACAGAGAAGCATCTGTTAGTGCATTACCCGTGACAGGCCTAAACCCCCATATGCTATACATCAAGCTTGCCGTAGGGCTTGCACCTTGCTCGGAAACAATAGTACCATAGCGCTTATAAGCAGTATAGTTTAAATTAACTCCTATTTTTAGTTTGTTGTTGACTGTTTGATCCAAAACCAATCGACCTTGATATTTATCGAACCCACTATTAATCAAAATACCGTCTTGATTTATTGCGGAACCCGAAATAGCAAATCGTGTACGTTCATTTCCTCCACGTATGGCTCCATTATGATTGTGTGTAATAGCCTGCTTAAATACCTGATCTTGCCAATTAATTCCTTCCATTGTGCGATAATCTTCCAACGTTTGATCATCTCTTAAATAAATCCTGCTGTATAAAGTAGGATTTTGTTCCAATTGGTACTTTACGAATTCATAAGGACTTAACATCTCCTGTTTTTTGATAATGCTATTGAGTCCTACCCATCCGTTGTATGAAATGACTGGTACACCGGGTTTACCCTTTTTTGTGGTAATGATTACAACGCCATTTGCGCCCCGCGCCCCATAGATCGCTGTTGCCGAGGCATCTTTGAGCACTTCCAGCGATTCTATTTCTTCGGGATTAATGGTATTCCCGACAGAAGATTCTACCGGAAAGCCATCTATGACATATAGAGGTGAATTGTCCTGGGTGACCGAGTTATTACCGCGTACGACGATATTGAGCTCGGATCCAGGCTGCCCATCGTTGGAACTAACCTGCACTCCCGCTACCCGACCAGCTAAGGCTTCTTCAAAATTGGCCACCGGTGCCTTTTGCATATCGGACACACTCGCCTTCCCTACTGCACCAGTGAGATCCTTTTTGGTCGTAGTACCATAACCAATGACGACAACATCATCCATCATTTCAGTACTATGTAATAAAGTGATATACATGAGTCTATCTGAAGTCGCCTGCTGAGATTTCGACACAAAACCCAACATTGAAAATAGGATAAGATCCCCGTTGACAACAGGTGATAATGAAAACTCACCTAGTGAGTCAGTAGCCGTTTTGGCGGATTTACCTTTGATAGTGACAGTTACGCCTTGTAGCGGTACCCCTTCTGCATCCGTAACTCTACCATTCTGGATAGAGCTGCCTTGCGCAAGAATGAGCGCAGGTAATAAAACCAAAACTAAAAAGATAATCCCTCTGGAATAAAATATGTTCATCTTACTGCTTATAATTAGTTACGCTTACTAAACTAGACTGGTCTAGACTGGTTTGTTTTCGTAAAAGTATAAACTTTTTTTGTAATCACAAAAAAAAATAAAATATCTTTTGTGATCTACTCTGGCGAGCAATACGGAACAAACCAACAAGGGTTAATCTGATTTTGATTGTCAAATCTATTAAAAACGCATATTTATGTACGTGATTATCTTATTACTTGGCTTTGTTAGCATACACTTCGCAATGCTTTTCTACTTAGTATACACTTTAATAAAATCTATTGAGGAAAGTGCGGATTGAAAACCTCATCTTTACAGGTACAAATGAATAAAATTTACAATTTCTTGGGATTTTTTATTGGGTCGGTATGTCGGTACAGGTCTTGTGTGACCACCCAAAATCTGGCAAGAGCATTTCCACAGGCTTCCTATGGCGAGATTAGACAATATCAACGTTCTTTCTACCGTAATATGGGGCGAGTTCTAGTGGAGAGTGTCTTTCCTTTCCTTCCTAAGCCCATTGTTGAATCAGCTGCTGTCGAACATCTTCAGCATATCCACCACAGTAGAAGAAATATTATCCTGATGATCGGCCATTATGGGAATTGGGAAGCGTTGAACAAACTTCCTCTACAGATTGATATCCCAATTCAGGCGTTATACAAACCCATAAAAAATAAACTATTGAACGGAATCGTAATGAAGTTACGAGAAAACTATGGTGCACGAATGATACCGGCACAACATGGAATACGTACGCTGATTAAAGAGAAAAATAACCCCAGTATTACGCTATTTGTAGCCGATCAGTTTCCAGGTCATCAAAATGGCTTACCCATGGAGTTTCTGAATCAAAACACTGTTGTATTTACAGGAGCAGAGAAAGTAGCTAAAAAGCTTGATGCATATGTTGCCTATGTGGAAATGGAAGCGACAACCCGACATAGATGGAAGGTAACGTTTAAGACGATATGTGATTTTGCTTCTAAAACAGAAGAAGGATTTATCACAAAAGTTTATATCCAAAACTTAGAAAAGAGTATACAACAGGATCCTTCCTGGTGGTTATGGACACACCGACGATGGAAATAACTGAAATAGATATCTTTACATAAAATTTACAGTTCAATACGGGTTATTGGTCTATAATTTGAGTCTATTACTACATGATGAGATTTTTGAAAGTTTTAATACTGTTAGCTGTTATTACTTTAATAGGCTGGCTGGTATTCAGAGAGCTAACCCCTACTACCACGGTAGAAAGTAAACATCAGCTATTGGTTGAGCGTATCGAAGCCATGGGCAAGCTGGAGTTGGTAAAATATCGTTTCAGCGATGTGCTGGAACATAAGAATATAAGCACCTTCCTACCCGATGCAAGTGTATTGCTTATTATAAAAGCTGACGCGGTAGGTTGTGTTGACCTGACAAAGCTCACTGCAGATGATATACGGGTTTTTGATGACTCGGTAGCGATCAACTTACCTAAGCCTGAAGTCTGCTATGTAAAAATAGATCACAAAGCGTCAAGGGTATACGACACAAAGATGGCATTTTTCCGAGAAGCTGAACTAGTAGGTGAAGCCTTTAAAGCCGCTGAGGTAGAGATAACTAAAGAAGTCGCCAAATCAGATATGCTTCAGCAGACACGGACAAATGCAATACACGTATTCCGACCACTCCTACAGGGTTTAGGTTATTCAAAAATAAGTTTATCATTTGATTAATAAAAGTTTATTAATTGATTTTATCATTATCGGAAATCAGATTATTCCGATAATGTGATGGCGATACGCCCATATGTTCTTTAAATAATCTCGAAAAATAATACTGATCGTCGAAGCCAAGTTCAAAAGATATCAGCGAGATCCTTTTATCAGAAAACTGCAGTAAGTAACATGCCTTTTGCACTTTTAAATGATTTAGATATTCAATCGGGGAATAGCCGGTCCTTCCTTTAAAGAGCCTACTGAAATGAGAAACGGAGAGATGGATATTTTCAGCAATCTCGACAAGTCCAATACGGTTACCTATATTTGCTTTCAAAAATTCAATGGATTTTTCAATGACATCATCACTATCCTCATGCTTTCCTTTAAATATTTCCGGATATAGATACCCACTAAAAAAGTGCGGTAGACTTAATGAAATGTATTCTAAAATCTCCTTACTATAACCCTTAGACAGTAAACGGCACAATTTTTCAAAGATTCCCCTTATCTCTCCATCAAAAGCCAAGACATTTTTTCGATCCAATACCCTATTGAAAATTTCTTGTACGATATGCTGAGACTGGGATCCTCTAAAATGCATCCAATAAATAGTCCAGGGATTATTCACATCAGCCTGATAGGCATGCGACATATTAGCCGGTATGAGTAAGTATTGATTGGTTTCTAAATGGAGCACCTCATCATCGACAACGACGATACCCCCGCCACCTACACAATGTATAAGTATATGCTCATCGCAACCCGAAAGTCGTTTACAGTAATGGTTTTTAGCTTTGGGGTAATAGCCTATATCTGTTATATAAAAGGTATTGGACAAACTATTAAATCCATTTTCCTTAAGAATTAAGGGAGGTACAACTATCCTAATTTCCCCATCAAAACCCGCTAACTTCGCTTTACTTTCCATTGGTCAATGTTTTTATTTTCGATAAGAATATAATCCATTTAAATGAATAATAACTCTATCATATGGTGTACAATATGTGGTTATATTTGTTTGCATCAGTTATAATCAATTCAAATTAAATACAAATTTTTGACGAATGAAACGTTTTGTTATAAAAAACAAACAAAATATGAGCGTAGAGATATTGGATTGGGGGTGTAGGATCATAGCCATACGCGTACCGGACAGGCTCGGGGAACTGATTAATACCGTGCTCAGCTATTCCGACATCAATGATTACAAACACGATCCAAATTACTTGGGCTGTACCGTTGGCCGATATGCCAACCGAATAGAAAATGGCAACTTCAAATTACAGGAAACAGATGTTCAACTCTCCATTAACGAAAGCGAAGCAAAAAATCACTTACATGGAGGCTTTATCGGGTTCGATAAAAAATATTGGACGTTGGTGAATCTGACAGAGTCTGTTGTAGAAATGAAAATCACGAGCCCTGATGGTGAAGAAGGATATCCAGGTGCATTAACTGTTAGTGTAAAATACGAATTATTCGAAACAAATACACTTAGTATTAAATACACCGCTACCTCCGATCAGACAACTATCGTAAATCTGACAAACCATAGTTACTTCAACTTATCAGGCAATAAACGTTTAATCGATAACCACGAAATCAAAGTAAATGCCTCCTATTACACACCAATGGGTTCAAAACACGTACCTATTGCACCTTTTAAAAAACGTGTGGAAAACAGCATTTTTGATTTGAGAAATTTTCAACCCGTGCGCAAGGTTAAACAGACAATCTGTAATGTTAATTATGTCATAGAACCTACTAAACAGATCAATGCCATGTCCACTATTTTGGATACCGACACCAATCGCCAGGTAACTATTTCTTCAGATTATCCCGGCCTACAAGTATACTTTGGCAACTACTTATCTGGGAAATTGAGGCCATTTCAAGGCTTATGCTGCGAACCTCACTACTCCCCTAACTCTCCTAATATCGAAGCGTATCCATCTGTCGTGCTTCATCCCGGAGAGGAATATAAACATACTATTCATTATCATTTCGAAAATTTTTAATAAATAAAATACTCATGTCTCCAAAACCGAGCTTGCAAGCTCATGAAATAACCGCGGAGCGCTCATGAATATCACTAAAACAACAATTATTAAATGAATAACTATATACATATGAAACAAGTAAATCTATTCTTTATCCTTATGTACTTGGCAAATTTAACTTTTGCGCAACAAACGCAATTAAGGTTAAAAACCAAAAAAGAAATCATCTTAGAAACGGAAACATTTTCTGTCGTGCTAAGTGTCGAGGAAAACAACGATGTCAATTTGCTTTATCTCGGCAAAAAACTAGCAAATCATGATGAATACAAGCTTCTAAGCAAACAGTATAAACAGGCACACGATTACACCAATATGTATCAATCTGTGTATACAGCCTCGGGTACGAGGAACTTGTTGGAGCCTGCCATTAGCGTACAGCACGTGGATGGTAACCTATCTCTAGATCTAAAATATGTCGATCATAAAATACAACAGCTATCACCCAATCAAACCCAGGTAACAGTATACTTGAAAGATGAAGTGTATCCTTTTTTTGTGGAGCTTAATTACCTTGCAAACTATACCGAAAATGTCATTGAGCAATGGGCAGTGCTGAAACATCAAGAGAAGAAAAATGTAACACTTACAAAATATGCTTCGGCCAATTTGAGTTTAAAAGGTAAAGATTTTTATTTAAAAAGCTATCATGGTGACTGGATCGCAGAAATGCACCCTGAAGAAGAACGTCTAACACACGGCATTAAAACCTTAGATAGCAAGCTGGGATCCCGCACTAATCTATTTAGATCCTCTTATTTCGCATTAGCTATTGACAATCCTATAGCAGAGAATGAAGGCCTCGTATTAATGGGCGGATTGGACTGGAGCGGTAATTTTAAAGTGGATTTTGAAAAAGATCCGCAGGATAATCTTCGTATGGTGGCCGGTATTAATAACTATGCCTCCCATTATTCACTTGCACCCAACAAAGAATTCGTAACACCTCGTTTCTCGTATACCTTATCGACCAACGGCACGGGAGAAGGAAGCCGCAATTTACACAACTGGGCAAGATCAAATAAACTCATCGATGGATACGGAGAGCGGTTTACACTATTGAATAATTGGGAAAGCACTTATTTCGACTTTGACGAAAACAAAATCTTCAATCTATTAGAAAACACAAAAGAGCTTGGGGTCGATCTATTTTTGCTGGATGACGGTTGGTTCGGTAATAAATACCCAAGAAATGCGGATACTTCGGCACTAGGAGACTGGGTCGAAAATAAAACCAAATTGCCTAATGGGATCATTTCCATTGTTAAGGAAGCAAAAAAAACCGGCGTAGAATTTGGTATTTGGGTCGAACCTGAAATGGTCAGTCCTAAAAGTGAACTCTACGAAAAAAAACCGAAGTGGGTTGTTAAACAACAAAACAGAGCAGAATTCTACTTCAGAAATCAGTTAGTTTTGGATCTATCAAACCCTGAAGTTCAGGATTACATGTATGGTATCCTTGATGATCTTTTTACAAAGAACCCTGGATTAGCGTATATAAAATGGGACTGCAACGCCGTCATCTATAACGCACACTCAAACTATCTGGAAGATCAAAACAACTTCTATGTGGATTATACTTTAGGACTATACAAGGTATTAGAACGCTTTAGGGCTAAATATCCCAAAATCCCAATGATGCTTTGTTCGGGCGGTGGTGGTCGTATTGACTACGGTGCAATGCAATATTTTACCGAATACTGGCCAAGCGATAATACCGATGCGTTGGACAGGATTTACATACAGTATGAAAATTCCATGTTTTTCCCTGCCATCGCAAGTGCAAACCACGTTACAACCTTTGGAAAACAGGATATTAAATTTAGAATCGATGTCGCTATGATGGGTAAAGTAGGATTCGATTTAAATCTCGAAGAATTAACAGCTGATGAACTCCACTTTGCACAGGAAGCGATCAAAAGCTACGACAAATACAAACATGTGGTATGGCATGGTGATCTATACCGTTTAGCAAATCCGAGAGAAACCAATCACGCGAGTCTTGCCTATGTGAGCAAAGACAAATCTGCGGCCGTAATGTTTAACTATTTAACTTCATACAGTCAGGTATCGAAAACCTCGTCGCCTATTAAATTTGGAGGGTTAGACGCAGCAAAAAAATATAGTGTTACCGAGATCAATCTATACAAATCGGGAAGCTACATCCCTAGCGATTTAGTGTTGACTGGTGATTTCCTCATGAAAATAGGTTTGAATCCGGTACTGAGTAACGGTAAAAGAAGTGCAGTGCTAATTCTAAAAGAAGTAAAATAGTCGTAACTGTGATTACTCATCATGAAATACGCGTGGTTACAAAACTCAGCATAATAAGTGTATTGAACCGTACTATTTAACGAGTAAACGTGATAGCAAACCCCCATTTGAGAACAACTCGAATGGGGGTTTTTATAATCGATAAAACAGCAAAAAACAACTATCGGTTCATTTTTTTTTATTCTCTGCTAAATTAAGCAGTTCTGGGATTTAGTTATTGTTCCGCACGGCACTCTTGATTTCCTTCATCTCTCCATTGACTTTCACCTTCACTTTCATCGATTTAGGGGATGAAATACGGTAGTATGTCACCCTTCCATCTTTCCATTTCATATCGACCGTGAAATTTCCACGGGCTCGGAATCCCTTAAGCTGCCCACTTTCTTTCCACGCATCAGGGAGCGCCGGCAATAAATCAATCATACCATTGTGGCTTTGCAATAGCATCTCTGCTATAGCAGCTGTGGCTCCGAAATTACCGTCAATCTGCATGGGCGGATGCGCATTAAACAAATTGGGATAAGTTCCGCCCCCAGGGCCATAATTCATATCGACTTTCCTTGTAGGGGTAAGCACCTGACGCAACAATTTAAATGCCCGGTTCCCATCTAGTAATCGCGCCCAGAAAATTTGCTTATACGCAATTGCCCATCCAGTGCCATCGTCGCCACGTACCTCTAGTGATTTCTTTGCAGCTTCCGCCAATGCAGGTGTCTTAAAAGGTGAAATGAGGTCGGCCGGGAACACCCCGTATAAATGGGAGATATGCCTGTGTTGCGGATCCACTTCTTGATATTCTTCCAGCCACTCCAGAAGACGTCCATCCGACCCAATCCTTCCGGGAGGCGGAATACGTTCTAATTTAATGCGGAGCGTATCGCTAAAATCTTCATCCAACCCCAGGAGTGTCGCCGCTTCCATAACGTTGGTAAAAAGCTCCCGAGTAATCTGATGGTCAATAGTAGGCCCCATAGCGACGTTTGTATGTGTCTTACCGTCGGGCATGTAAAAGGTATTTTCCGGCGATACAGATGGACCGGTGACCAACCAGCCCGTCTGGGGGTCTTCCATTAATACACTGTTATAAAATTGTGCAGATCCTTTCAATATCGGGTAAATATTCCGTAGATAGGCCGTATCACGCGTAAAGGCGTAGTGCTCCCATAAATTGTTACATAACCAGCCTGAGCCGGCATTGGCAATTCCCCAGGATGCACTTTCTCCAGGTTCGGTAAAGCCCCATATATTGGTAATGACATGCGCAACCCAGCCGTCCGCGTTGTAGTATGCCTTCGCTGTACGTTGGCCAGGTTCTACCAAACCACGCACCAACTCCACCAGTGGAAGATTGAGTTCGCTGAGATTGGCGGCTCCCAGGTGCCAATGATTCATTTGCACATTTACATCTAGATGGTAGTCGCCATTCCAAGGCGTGTGAATCTGATTTGCCCAAAGGCCTTGCAGATTCGGTGGAAGTAAACCGATCCGTGTACTACTGATACTTAGGTACCTGCCAAACTGAAAAAATAATGCTGGCAATCCACGATCCCGTTCTGGAGTCTTCTGAAACTCTTCCAGCCGCGCATCCGTTGGAATATCCGTTCTTCCGGCTCCCAAATTAATTTGTAGGCGATTAAAAAGTTTATGATACCCCACTCCATGCTGTTTTTTTAGAGTTTTATACGACTTACCCATTGCCTGTTGCAACATTTTTTCTGTCGTCTTTAAATGATCATTTCCCTGAAAATCAGTACCAGCAGAAACAAACAGAATCACAGATGTTGCCCCACTTATAACCAGTCCTTCTTGCGTTGTCTTTTGTTTACCACCCTTCAACAATGCCCGCACCCGGGAAATATACTGCATACCTTTTCCATCGGTACCGTTGTCAAGCCGTCCTGTTAATTGTAACTCTTCTCCTACTACCTGGGTATTTCCGCGCTCTGGTCTTCGCATGGAAATCTTTAAGTTCAGTTTTCCGGCTACACTGGCCGATAGTCGGATGATGCCCACGTCGGCACCAAACGCCGTGAAATATTCTCGTTTGTAGGTTACCCCGTCCACTTCAAACATACAATTGGCTACAGCGTTGTCGATATCCAGACTACGCCGATAATTCCTCATCGTAGCAACCTTTGCTTCGGGATATTCAAACCCCAGATCCAGAAAGCCTAACATTTGGTATTTCCCCCATTGTGGCCCACCAGAACCGGGTCCCTTACATACAAAATGTTCGCTGATCAAGCGCTGAGCCTCGTCATTTCGGCCTGCTTTTAACAACCTCCGGATTTCCGGCAGGTATTTGTTTGCCTCATAGTTGTTGGCATCCTGTGGCGCCCCAGACCACAGTGTAATATCATTTAAGACAATAGACTCTTTGATTATTCCGCCATCTGGCATCATTCCTAATCGGCCATTTCCCAGGGGTAACGTTTCTTCCCATTGATTAGCAGGCGCATTATACCATAAGACATTCGGGTTGTTATTTCTTTTTGCCAAAACCCCAAATGGATAAATCGCGGTTAGAAAAAACAAAGCCACGAAAAATAAACTTTTTATTTTAACTAGCATATCGAATTATTAATCTGTTTTCGCTTTTGAAATAAGTTTGTAAAGTACAGCATCTTTGGCCGACACAGAAACCTTAAGGTCGCCACTTTCTACATCAAAAATCCCATGCTCCTCTCCGGTCAGGAAGTCCACCAATTTATAGCTCCCATTTTTCAGACCTAGCTCTAACGGTGCGAAGTTAGCTTCAAATAGATGGTTCTCGGCAAAGTTAAATGCAGCAACCAACGTCGTATCACCCGGGAGGAAAAACGAAAGCTGCTGATCCATTGTCTCTCCTTCAGAAAGTTGTAAAGGAATGAATGCTTTCGGATTTGAAAAGAATTCGGCAACGTGAGGCTGATCTAAAAAGATCTTGGCTCGGGAAGCGGTTAAGGGATCTCTATAATCCGAACCATCGCCCAATATACTGCCCATAGTCATCAATGAAATCAATCTTACTTTAACCTCCTGTTCCGTGAGATCGGGATGTTTTTGAAACTTCCTCATGACCAATACATCCATATTGGTATACGGCCACAACGTGCCCTGCACCCACCCCATATAAGAAGCGGTGATCATAGATGCGGCGGTACTGCCGTAATGTGGAAAACCAGGTTGGCTATCACGTAGATGGGAATGCACATCCGTTGAGACGAAACGTGTATGCGCATATTGGTGCGGAAACATCGGTGATATCGCCAATGTAATAAAAACATCAGGCCCCATAATAGAGTCCACCAAATGTTTAAATAACTTCATTCCGTAATTATACGCCTGCATACCACTCCGGACTTTCGGATCATACCACTTGATCGCTTCCAAGGATCCCGCCGTCACGAAATCAACCTTTATGAGTTTTGCACCGATTGCATGTGCCTTTTCAATCTGACTGATCATCGATACTTTAGTTGCTGGATGTGTAGGATCTAACGGATAAGCTCCCCATTCTCCGTCTTTAAAAGGAATAGGCTTATCTCGATGATCCCGTAGGATTACTTCCCGAAGTGGAACTTTGGTGCCCGATAAAACCGCATTGTCGATATTGTTGCTCCAGGTCCAAAGCGAAAAAGGACTACAATAAAAGCCGATTTCCTGTCCCCTTTCTCTTGCATAATCACCGATTTGTTTTAACACTTTCGTGGTATAGATCCCCTGATCATAAGAATCGATACTCAGCACGGGTCTACCAAACTGGTTCAGATTTTCCATGCTCTTTATAAAATCTACCGTTTCATAGACACCTTTGGGCATCATGATCCGCTCGTGTCCCAATACACCTTCTACTCCGAAACTGTTCCAGTACACCGGAGCAGCGCCTTTCCAAGTTAGGCTTCCGTCTACACGGGCTTGCATCTTGCCAAAATTTTTACTAGAAACCCGAAAATCAGCGGAAGCTTCCAGGTAAATCAATGGCGATCGTACCACTGTCCCAAGCATACTGCCATGTGGCATGACATCATGCGTTCCATCCTGTCCGCCGTAGTTGGCAGGTAAGCTAGGGTTATCCGGTCTCGCCGCGCCTCCAAAAATGATAAAAGATGCTAATGATCCTTTTTTATTTCCCGTAAGATAACTGATTCCTGTTTTCCAGAAATCGTGCTCCAAACTCCCTACGACAAGACCTTGATAAGACTTATTATCATAAATAAATGCGAGCTCATGACTCACACCGTCCAATGGTTTATCACCTGCCTCCGGCCAGGGTTGCGCCAACAGTTTTGTCCAATTATCGTTATCGAAAGGTAGATCTACCAGTTTGGGATAGGCCCAAGGTATTTCTGCACTGCCATTGTACTGCGCAAGTACAGCCAGCGGACTGATATTACGGGTTTCCAAAACTGTATTATCTTTCTTACTTGCTTCTACACGCAATAAAAGATAGGGGTTGTTCTTGTAAATCGTAATAGATTGTACTAAAGTAATACCTTCATGGTCTTCATGTATAAATCTAAGAAGCATACCTTCACCTATGCTGTCTTTTATCGACTCTTCTTTCAAACTGTGTCGATCGAATTGAGAGGATACTTTAATACCATAATAAACCAAATCCACATACGACACTGTATTTTTTAAGAAAGTACCATTGTTAAATGCATAATCGATGGTACCTTCATTTATATTAATAATAAGTTTACCGTTTTCCAGTTTGATCGTTCGACTTTCCAATACGGTATGTCCGTATCCACTGGTATAAAAAAACAAGAAAACGGCTAATAGCAAAAAATTATATCTATGCATAAAACAACGAATAAAAAAAAGGTATAATGATTTAATAAAACATTAATTAGCTTCAAAAAATGTAAGTTCTGTAGCGTGCAAATAACCGGCACCACCCCATGTTTCTAAGACTTTAAATCGGAGATACCTTATTTCCGGCACGCTTGCGGGCATCATAAATTTTTCTCCGGCGCGGGCATACGTTCTGTCGCCGTCACTTACCTGCCCAGATGGTAGCCCCGAAGGCTTAACTGAGGTAAATGTCTCCAATTTTGTCCATTCAGTCCAGCTGCCGTCCATATTGGGTGCCGTATCACTGCCCCATACTTCAAATACCTTAAAATTAGCCACCGCATATAATGCATTATCACGCTGCCATAGCCTGAAATGATCCAATTTCGCTGTGCGCCCCAAATCGAAGGTAAAAGACTGTGGCATTCCCGTTCCGCCGGTATGAAAACCTTCATCGGGGTTATCGCTAGTACTTTTATAATACCGATTGTTCCATAAATTGGATAATACCCAACTATATTCCTGATCGTTGTCTCCCGGAAGTAACATCGCCCTAAAGAGCGATTTATCGAGTTCTGTAATCTTGATAATAGTTGGAAAATCGGCAAACTCCGTCACATGAAAAACGTCGTAAGAATCCGGTTCCGGTTGGTAGGAAGAGCGGTACTTGATCGCTGTACCAAGCTGGTAACCCGGAATAAGGATCGTATTCACATCTGCGTCAAGTTCTGCAGTAGCCTGTTCCCCCAAAGTATTGGTATAACTGATCGTTGTCGATACATTCATCGTATCTCTTCTGTTAAAATTCAACTGAAGAGTTCCGTCTGCCAGAAATTGATAGGGATCTGAAGTATTATAGCCCCTATTCAACAGCGTTGACTCGTAGCTAGGACCATATACGCGCACGTTGTTTATGTCTTGCCCCACAGAAGCATTCCCCTCTTCGTCGTAAGCCGTGATGCTAAAGCTATATACATATTCATTCAGACCAGGAATAACGACCGTTATTTCTTCTGCTGGATCATGTGTAGTGGCTTCGACCGTCGCAGTGCCTGTACCGTTATTCCAGCGTACCACATAATTCTTGATATTCGGATCGGGACTTGGATTCCAAATCAATACCGCTCTCAAATTGCCCGCTTGATAACGTACATTTCTAACGAGGCCGGGGTACACAACCTCTTTATTATCTAAATAGTCTTTATAGTCGTCCGCATATTTCTCGCATCCCAAGAATATGCTCCCCATCATGAGGAGACCTATAATATTAAAGATGACTTTCTGTCTCATCGTAGATATTTTTAATTTAACATTAAACGTTATTCGGGGCTGCCATAAAAAGATATCTCCATGGCATTGATATAATTGAGACCTCCCCAGGTTTGTGTCGCCACAAAACGGATATATTTTACGGGAGGAGCCGCACTCGGCATAACAAAATTAACACCCTCATTAGCCCATGCATTGTCTGAAGCATTCGCGCGGTTACCCGGCAAACCAGATGGCGGATTTGGATAGGTAAAATTTCCCATATTCACCCAGTCTCCGGCTATTGTACCCGGCTCCGAACTACGTGGCAACGGTGCATCTTGCGGTTCATCTACATTAGACCCCCAAATGGTAATACCTTTTGCATTTTGGTCGGAGAACATATTCGGTAACCTATTCCATAGCACAAAGCGACTGATCTTAGCTGTCTGTCCTATGCCAAAAGTACCCACTGTTAATGGAGCCGTGGTTGTATGCCATCCGTTACCGTTTAAGCTTCCATCAAAAAAGTACCGAAGCTCCCAGCCAAATCCAATCGGCGCATCGCTTGGTAAACGGTACACGAAGAATTTGCTCTTATCCAATAGGGTTTCAAATAGCGGCACAACTTTGCTATACCTTATTTCTGATGTATTTCCAAAGCGATCGGATGTATACACCCCAAACTCCTGCTCAGTAGGTTCAAATCCGCGCAGCGATACAGCAACCGTATTGCCGCTAACATATATCGGATCCCGCTCTTCAAATTTATTTTTGGCCGGGTTAAACGCAAGCAAGTGTATTGATATAGGTGCCCCCGTAGGATTCGCCCCAATAAAACTGGCTCCACCAAAATCCGCTGCGATCTCTAATCCTTCATTGACCAGGATATAATTCGGTTTTTGAGGCTGTACCTTCACCATTACCGGATCTGATTTTACGTTAGCCCGACTTACAGCATATAAAGTCACTTCGTATTCACCCTCTTCCGCAAATCCATCGACAATAATGGTGTCCCGATAATAACTTGTTTTGGACTCTCTAATCCGATTATCGTTGATGGGATATTGGGCCAAAACATACAGCAAATTCTTCGATTGGGGTAACTTATATGTAATGCGCGCCGCTCCATTCAGGTTCTCTACTTTTATATCCGTTACGACATCGGGTTTGGACATATCATCAGATACGACCTCCACTGGAGATTCGCTTTTGCTACACGATACCGATAGTAGCGCGATCACAAAGACCAGAGGCATCACATAGGTTAGCCAGTCTGTTTTTTTTATTCGTTTTATCATAGCTCAAGTATTATAAAATGTCTACCAATAAGGGTTTTGCGTTAGATTTTCATTGACCACCACATCCGTATTGTTCAATGGCCACAAGTAATCTCTCAGTCCAAATACAGGAATAATCACCGTAGTCGGACGGTAATAACTTACCACATTTTCTTCGTTGACGTTCCATCCCTGTACTGGTCTGCCTAGTACAGACTGCAATTCTTTCCAACGACGTAAGTCCCAGCCCGCCTGTCCTTCAAAAGCCAGTTCAATGCGGCGTTCCTGCCGGATAATCTGCCGAAGACCATCTTTTGTAGTCGGCTTTGCCGGAGTTCTGGAGTAAGCCGACCAAGCCTCCCGAACACCTTCAAGGCCTGCCCGTTCACGTACTTTATCAATATAGGTATACACCTCTTCGGTCGGACTATTTTCCGCTTCATTCAGCGCTTCAGCATACAACAAATAAAGCCCTGCAAGACGGATCAACGAAATTTGGAAATTTGTAGGGGTCAATTGAGCATCGAATACTGACATATAATGGGTTAATTTTTTTGGCCAATATCCGGTAATGTTCGTCGCATTTAAACTCTTCGGACCGGCAATACCTGTTACACCCCGGGCTTGTACATGATAGGCATTTGCCTCCTGCGTCTGTCCATTTCCAAACCATATGCCACCGTCGAAACCGATAGCCGCATAAAAACGACGCTCCCGGTTGAAATGTGCCTTTACCGTCTCATAGCCTTGTTTAATATAGTGCTTATTGGCTTCATCACCCGTTTCTATGGCATACCTATTGGTATAATCCCAAGTATGGTCTTCATTGATGGGCACGCCGTTGTTTGTATAGAATAGTTCCGTCGTGGCCATGGGAACCGCCCAATTCGAGGGGTGACTATTGGACGTGCCTATTGCAAGGGTAGTCAATTTCGGGATCGTATACCCTTGATAATTAAATCCATGATTCAATGCCCATACCAGTTCTGGGTTTTCCTCCCAACGTTGGGTGATGATATTCTGCAAGGTGAGTACCTTTTTCAACTCATCGGACACGTCATTGCCTATCCCGGAGGTAGGTACATCCGTATAGAGGTGTAATCCCTGCTCTTCGCATTCATCTATAGCTTCCTTACAGGCGATCGCAGCTTTATTCCATTTTTGCGCATCATAGGAAGCCGGGAAAAGATCTCTCCCATCTTTATCTTTATAACCCGCATAATCAGGATTACCGTTAAACAGTGGGCTAGCTGCTGTTGCTAACATTTCTGCCTTTACGGCCATAGCCATAAATTTGGTGATACGCCCAAACTCCTGCGCTCGGTTTTCAATAATCGGGGGTAGATCAGGAATCGCTTCATCCATAAGGGAAATCACATAGTCAAATGATTCGTAGAGCGTAGCACGTTTGCGTTTGGTTTGCTCAACATCTACATCTACCGGATTATTATCTTTAATCAGGATCACAGGTCCATATATCCGGATTAGTATGTAGTGATAGTAAGCCTTTAAGAACTTCGTTTCCGCTGTCCATCTCTTTTTTTCATCATCCCGTAAGTCGATAGGCTTATCCATGTTCTCTAACATAATGTTACACCGTCTGATAGCTCGATACATTTCCCCCCATTTTGCCAATACCGGATTACTGCTACTTTGCGTACCGCGTATGAAATCAAATCCTGTAGAATTAAAGAACTGTGTTTCCAGAACAGGATAAACAACTTCAGCAGAAATGGTAAAACCTGGATTGTAGATTACATCTGATTGTCGCTGCATGGTAGAATAGCAACCAAACAAGTAATTTTCGGCCTCATTTCTGTTCCGGAATGCATAATCCAATGTACCTACATCATCAGGCACAATATCCAAATACTTATTACATGACAGTGCCATTGAGCTCATCAGTATAAGGCTGATTAAATGATAATATATTTTTTTCATCTTTTTTCTATTTTACAGGTTTATATTCAGCCCCACATTAAACACCCTTTGAATCGGATAAGCAAATCCATTTCCTCCCTGCTCTGGATCCCAAAGCTTAAATGAGCTGAACGTTAATAGGTTTAGACCGTTGAAATATATCCGGCAATTGGTCATTTTTAATCGTTGTGCTACATTGACGGGCAACGCATAACCTATTTCCAATGATTTTAACCGTATGAAGCTACCATCGCGCATCCACCAGGAACTGGTTTGTAAGTTATTGGCTATTTGAGCAGCATTAACACCCAAGCGTGGATATTGCGCATAGAGATCTTGATTCTCTTCCGACCAGTGACTGTCGGCGAATTCTTTTAGAACCTGCGTATTACCATAAATATATTGCTGAGGGCTCTGTACAAACGGGCTCACCCGCCAAGGATCTATAAAGAAAGATACCCGCGTCTGCCCTTGGAAGAAAGCCGATAGATCGAATCCCTTATATCCGGTAGAGAATCCGAAGCCATATACGACCTCAGGTGTGGTCGGATAGCCCATAAAAACCATATCCAAATTATCCACCCGACCATCACCATTCATATCACGGTATTTGATATCACCTCCCTGCGGCAGAATTCCCTGTATCACATTATCCCATCCATCCTGCACACTCATAATCTGTGTAGGTGAATTTCTGGCTTCTTCATCGTCCACAAATAACCGTTCTGCAATATAGCCGTAGTTTCTACTGATAGGCTGTCCTATGAATTGCCGCCAAGGTTCAGCATAATTGGGCTCTTCGACGTAGGTATATTGATTTGTCGCGTAGGTAAAATTTCCCCGGAATGATGCCCATAAACCGCTACTAAAATTTTTACTGTAATCAATTGACAAGTCCATACCCTTAGAATCAACAATACCTAAATTGGTACTTATAGCCGACTCTAAACCTTCGCTGGAAGGAATATACCTCTCCCGTAGAATATCATAACGGTGGTTTTTATACACTTCGGCAACAATATTCATGTTACCAAATAAGGTAGCCTCCGCGGCAAGATTGCTCTGACGGGAAGTTTCCCAACTAATATTATCGTTGGCATAGCTCCGGATAGTGACCCCTTTGCGTTCATATTGATTATTAAATCCAAATTGTGACCAGTTTCCACCCCCGGATAGGTCGACATTAGATAAGTAAAAGAAACGCTGACTACCGATCGCATCATTCCCGACCAAACCGTGGCTTCCCCTGATCTTCAGCTTCGTAAACCATCCATCCTTGTTCCAAAAATCTTCATTAGATGCTACCCAAGATGCACCAATGGTCGGAAAAAAACCATATCGATGTTCTTTTGCAAAGCGCTCGGAACCATTATAGCCAAAATTGAACTCCGTAAAATAGCGGTTCTTAAAGGAATAGGTCAATCTTCCGGCTAGTCCCATATTGCGATATGGCAAAGAATTATGTAAATCTGAAGCGCTGGAATATACGGTAGACTGCATGGTCCCAATAAGCGTTGAGCTCAACGTATGTGGGCCAAATGTACGGTTATAATCCGCCGCAGTCTGCAGATAGATAAACGAATTGGCATTCGGTTCGCTACGACTGTAGTTTAGGTATTCAGTAGCTACATTGTACCCAGTTGGCTGTGGATTCAACCACAATAAACTGTATTGATCCGTTAGCTCATCATAAGTATTAATATTATAGTAAAATGGACTATATGCCAGTTGTGAATCAAAATACGAACGACGATTGGTATTAAACAAAGCCTTGAATTTAAGTCCCTCTGTAATAAAACTAAAATCCTGATTCACTTCGAATTGTGCAGACATCCTTGATTCCGTAGAGCTTTTTTGACCTCGTAACAATTGAGCATAAGGATTATTGTACAAAATGCTGTTACTGCTGGTACCTCCGGCCTGTCCATTATTCCCAAATAGGATATGCTGTGCATTTCGGTTGGCCTCATCCGGTTCATAATACGCCGGAAATAAAACCGGACTGGTATGTACCGCTACATTGTATAAATCCGACGCAAAAGAACCATCCACGGTAATAGGTCCACGGTATTCATTAAAATTACCTGAAAGCCGTACGATAACTTCCGTTGTTTTCGTAATGTTTACATTCACATTGGAGCGCAACTGATAATTCTGAAAATTGACATTATTTTCGTTATTATTTCTGATATCCGTTTTCAGGACGCCATTATCTTTATTGTATGTCCCTGCTATATAATAACGGGCAACTGCACCTCCCCCGTTTAAACTTAAATTATTACGGTGCGTGATAGCACGCTTTTTAAATAACATATCGAGCCAATCGACCGCTGGATATACATAAGGATTACTTCCCGCTGCGCCGTCTAGCGTTGCTTGCGTGTTCCGAATCTTGGATGGCGAGAACGGCAACGGTAATGCCGGTGTCCGAGTCAACGAGGCTTCGTTATACAGGTGCATATATTCGATCGGATCAGACAATTCAATGGTTTTAGCGGATTCGGAGGATGAAAATTCAGAACGGAAGCTAATCTTTGCCTTACCTTCGGTTCCTTCTTTAGTACTTACCAAGATAACACCATTTGCTCCCCTAGCTCCGTACAATGCCGTAGCACTCGCATCCTTTAGGATAACAAAACTAGCAATATCATCCACATTCAGTCGTGCTAAGTCATTTGTGGATAACTCCACGTTGTCAATTAATATCAGGGGTTCCTGTCTGTATCCAAAAGTAGTAACACCACGGATAAAAAACTGCGAATTGTCCTGTCCTGGCTGCCCCGAACGCTGAAAACCAATGACGCCTGCAATCTGCCCCGCCATCGCGTTGGTCAGGTTACTGGCCGGAATCTTTAACTTGCCAGGTTCGATAGATGTTACCGAACCCACAACAGCCTCTTTCCGCTGTTTTTGACTAAATGCGGTCACTACTACCTCATCCAGGTCTGAACTGGCTTCCGTCATTACGATAGTCAGCGTCTGTCCCGATTCAGCGAGATTTACCTCTTGGGGTACAAATCCAACAAACGAAAACACAAGGATAGCATTTTGATCTACTTCCAAAACAAATCGTCCATTTTCATCTGTACGTGTTTCTAAACCAGTATTTCCTTTAGGCTTGACATTGACCCCTACGAGTTTCCTGCCCAAGGCATCTGTAACAGAGCCGGTCACAATGGCTTTAGTGTTTTGGGCACGCACTGTTAAAACAGGCAGCTGCAGTAAAACAAGAAAACAGAAACAAGCTGCATAGTAATAAATAGGTTTCATATGTATATAATTTACTGTTAATGGTCATATGGAATATTCATGTGCCCATAAATATTTCATACTTCTATTGGTTATTAAATTTATGACGGCCAACGCTATCCTTTTAAACTATTTTGTCTTTTGAAAAAAATATAATGCCTTTTGGCTTATCAATTGATTATAACTATTACTTGTAGCCAGCTACAAGTATTAACTCAAAGGTAGTCGACAAATGAACCCTATAGATGTATAATTTAGTCGATTTGATGGATTATATTATCTTAGCTCAAGCGACATCCGAATTAGCCTGCTTCGATAGGGGGATGTGTAGAGAAGAAGGAATGAACGGAAAATATAGAGTTTTTGCTAATTAATAGCTACTTTGGACAAATATTTATAGCGCTATCTAAAAAATTGAACCATGGCAGAACAAAAAGATCTCAATATTGCTATCCTAATTGATGCCGATAATGTGTCTTATACTAAAATAGAAGGTATTCTCAACGAAGTAAAAAGATACGGTATCCCGACGATAAAGAGAATTTACGGCGATTGGACCAGTTCGTACGTAGTGGGTTGGAAGGAGTCTCTATTAATACATGCGATTACCCCTATTCAACAATACAGTTATACACAAGGAAAGAATTCTACAGATTCTGCATTAATTATCGATGCAATGGATATCTTGCATTCGGATCGCGTTGATGGTTTTTGCATTGTATCAAGCGACAGTGATTTTACAAGATTGGCTACCCGGCTTAGGGAATCCGGTAAACTCGTGCTGGGTGTTGGAGAAAGAAAAACACCCAAACCTTTTATCGCATCATGCGATAAATTTATTTACGTTGAAATATTAGACAAAAGTAAGGTGGAGGATCGTCTTGAAAACACGATCAATACGAAAGAAACTATTCAAAAACAGTCTCCACTCAAGAAGACTGAGCCCGTAATAGATAAAGAGACGCTATCCCTTTTAAAAGATACCGTCAACGATACGGCTGATGAAAGCGGTTGGGCCTTTCTCGCCGAAGTCGGCGGATTGATCTTAAAAAGAAAACCTGATTTTGATCCGCGTAATTATGGCTTCATGAAATTATCCCAGTTGTTTAAATCGTTAAAATCTGATTTTGAAATTGAGGAAAAGAATACGGAAAAATCAAAAATAAAACACATCTATATCAAAAGTATCACGCATAAATCCACACGTTTATCCGATACAAACCCAACACAAAAGGCTCCTCATGGTATTATTCCCTCAGCAGGCAATAAGATAACAGCTGATGACGTACGAAAAAATCAGATTCGGATCACAAAAGATGTCAAACCTTTCTTTCCCAGCAGTAACCAAAAAATTAAAGTTTTAATCCGAAATGAATTCGAATGTACCTTTTCCCATCGCGGAGAGCGTCCACATGTTTTGCGCTTAGGAAAGGAAGCCGCCAATGAATTGGGATTAGCAGAGGGCATTACACTTGCCTTTACACGGATCGATGACAGGTATTATAAGATAGAAAAGGTAAGTTAATTATCTGAAATTTCTTCCCTTATAGAATACAGCATCCGCTTCTTCTTCATGGGTCTGCAGGCTGTGTAACCATTTGTTCATATTGTAACAGCGCGTTGCGATTACATGAATGACTTCTCCTTCTACCTGAATCTTGCCATCCACCATAAAGAGTTTGGCCTGTAATATTTCACGTCGGTATTTCTCAAACACCTTACCCCATAGCACGAGGTTGGCAAATCCTGTTTCGTCTTCTATCGTTACAAATAATACCCCTTTGGCTGTGCCGGGGCGCTGTCGTACCGTGATTATTCCACAGACTTTTACAGGCATGCCATTCTTTACAACTTTTAATTTTTCTGTTGGCACGACATGTAAAAGATCAAGCTGCTGCCGCAAAAAACTAACGGGATGCGCTTTGATCGAGAGCGACGTTGTGGCGTAATCCTGTACCACATGCTCACTGGCTGTCATCAGCGGTAGTACGATCTGTCCTTCTTTCGTGCTTTCTGAAGGTTGTCCCTCAAAAAGCGCTATTGGTCTATCCTTTAGTGCGGATACCTCCCATAAGGCCTGTCTTCGGTCTAAACCCAATGAACGAAAGCTATCTGCATCGGCCAGTCTTTCCATGGCCGCTATCGCTACAATAGAAGCTAAAGCTTCCACCGTACGGTAACCCGCCCCACGATGTGCAATCAACAATTGCACATCCTCTTCTGAAAGCCCCTTGACCTGCCTAAAACCAAGGCGCAAAGCATGGTACTTTATGCCAAATTTACCTTCTAACGTATTGTCCCAGTGGGAGTGATTGACATCTATAGGCAATACCGTAATCCCATGCCTGCGGGCATCGCTTACCAG
This sequence comes from Sphingobacterium alkalisoli, assembly GCF_005049105.1. Taxonomy (GTDB): domain Bacteria; phylum Bacteroidota; class Bacteroidia; order Sphingobacteriales; family Sphingobacteriaceae; genus Sphingobacterium; species Sphingobacterium alkalisoli. The sequence continues at coordinate 285,099 of NZ_SUKA01000005.1, read as the reverse complement.
CTGTGCAGGTTGGTAGAAACCCATAGGCTGGCTATTTAACAGGGAAGCAGCAAAGATATCGGGATAATGGTATTTGATCCAACTGGATACATATACCAATAAGGCAAAAGAGGCCGCATGACTTTCGGGAAAACCGTAACTACCAAATCCTTCCAGCTGTCGAAAAACGCGGTTGGCAAAATCTTCGGAATACCCTTTACCGACCATCCCATCCACCATCTTCCGATGAAAACGGCTCACCTCCCCTTTGGCCTTGAAGGTAGCCATGCTCCGCCGCAGCTCGTCTGCCTCTGCCGGTGTAAATCCCGCAGCCACGATAGCAATCTCCATGGCCTGCTCCTGAAACAACGGCACACCTAACGTACGCTTCAGGATATGTTTGATTTCTTCGGAAGGATAATCTACAAGTTCTTCTTTATTACGCCGACGCAGGTACGGATGCACCATATCACCCTGTATGGGTCCCGGCCGTACAATAGCCACCTCGATAACCAAATCGTAAAACTCTTTAGGCCGCAGGCGTGGCAACATAGACATCTGCGCACGACTCTCGATCTGGAATACCCCCAGTGTGTCTGCATGGCTAATCATGTCGTATACCTTAGTGTCATCCTGCGGGATATTGGCCAGGGTAAAATTTTCTCCATAATGCTGTTTGGCCAGATCAAAAGCCTTACGGATACAGGTCAGCATACCTAACCCTAATACATCCACTTTCAGAAAACCCAATGCCTCCAGGTCATCTTTGTTCCATTCCAGATTCGTACGTCCTTCCATACGGGCCGGGATAATCGGACAGAGTTCGTGCAACTTTCCCTGCGTAATGACAAATCCGCCCGTATGTTGTCCCAGCTGCCTGGGAAAGCCCATAAGTTGTTCCGATAGCTCCAGTATTTTACGAAAATGGGGATCGGCCGGGTTGAATCCCTGCTCGACAAAGTGCTCCATCTCGAGTGTTGTATCCCAATGGGAGCCTATGGCATTGGAAAGGCGGCCAAGCGCGTCCATAGATAGCCCCATCGCTTTACCCACATCACGTATCGCTCCTTTGGAACGCTCTTGGGTTACGGTCGCCACAATTGCTGCGCGGTCACGTCCATATTTTTCATAGATGTACTGGATCACCTCTTCCCGTCGCTCGTGTTCAAAATCCACGTCGATATCCGGTGGTTCATCTCTGGCATCCGACATGAAACGGGCAAATAGCAGATTGATTTTTATAGGATTGACTGAGGTGATCCCCAAACAGTAACAGATCGTAGAATTGGCTGCCGAACCACGTCCCTGACAGAGGATACCGCGTTCGCGGGCAAATCGTACATAATCATATACCGTTAGGAAATAAGAAGCATAGTTCTTTCGTGCAATAAAATCAAGCTCCATCTCAATGGTTTCTTTTATCCTCGAAGGAATATCACCTCCAAATCGAGTAGCAGCCCCTTCCCAAGTCAATTGATTCAGTTCTTCTTGTGGTGTACGTCCATCTGTCGTCAATTCTTCGGGATACACATACTTCAGTTGATCCAGCGAAAAACTACAGGCATCTGCTATTTCTGTGGTACGCGCGATAGCATCGGGATAAGCCCGAAACAGACGCTCCATTTCTTCCTTGGGTTTCAGGTAACGTTCGGCATTGGGATGCAAACGAAACCCGGCATGATGAATCGTACATTTTTCCCGTATGCAGGTCAGGATATCCTGCAATTCGCGGCGCGATGGTTCATGATAATGTATATCCCCCAATGCCACCATGGGGGTGTGAAGCCGTTGCCCCAGTTGATTGATCCGAAACAGTTTTTTGGCATCATCTCCGCGGTAAGTACGTGACGCACCCAGATAGTACTGATGCTGAAGCGCACCCCGGTATTCTTCCATATGCTGGACAAATTCGGGCTCAAGTTCAAATGAGGGAGTAAGCTGATCAGGTGGCAGCGCGATGAATTTGATACCTTGACTATGGGCATATACATCGGCCTTATAGAGGTAACATTTTCCCTTCTCAGCACGCAGATTACCAGTAGTGAGCAAGGTTGAAAGCCGTCCATATGCCGCTAGATCTGTGGGGTAAGCCAATAAACTAGGTCCATCCAACAAATCAAGCCGACAAGCCGGAATAAGACGTATCTCCTGCTTACGTGTAGCGACATGAGCCCGCACGATCCCCGCCATACTATTCCGGTCGGTCACTGCCAATGCTTTATATCCGAGCTGTGCAGCCTGTTCCACCAATTCCTCCGGATGGGAAGCACCACGAAGAAAACTGAAATTGGTGGTTACCTGTAACTCTACATACCCCATAGTCATCACGCAAAATATCCATGTAAATACCATTGATGAGAACGGTCATCGCTATAATGCCCTAAGCGGAATAACCAATACCGTCGCCCTTTCTCATCCTCTACATAATAATAATCGCGATGTTCGCCCTGGTCCATCCACCATTCCCGCTCAATCCGTTCGGGGCCATCTGCCTTTTTGATCATATGCGTCTCTCCTTTATACCGGAACAGCATCGGAGGATAATCCGGAATAGGCACCGTTACTTCTATCGGCTGAGGTATGGTAAGCAATTGCGTAGGTCGTGGACGTTCGGTAGGCCAAGAAATGGAAGGTTGTTCTTCTAGCGATGCAGCCCGTTTCACGCCCCGCTCGGGCCAGTGGTGCTCATCGGGCAGATAACGTCGGATCGATTCCTCTCCCACGCGGCCAGCTATCCGATCCAGCAGATGGCCAATTTCTACACGATCAAAGGCGTTGTCCTTATTCCACAGTCTTTCCTGCTCCATATGCAGTTCCTCCACAACCGGTGCTTCTAAGACAAAAAGTTCAATCCCTAATCCCGGTGCTATATGAGCGATTTTCTCGTTGAATAACCGAAATAGATGCTGCCTGTCGCGCGAAGGCCGATTGGTTCCAATGGCAATTTCTTGAACCTTACCATCCATACGGAATGATTTGAAGACCGCTTTTCGCAATCCTTGACCTTCTTTAAACAGCCGAGCGGTTAACGTCTCCAACAGATTATCCAAAGCAAGCTCTATTGCTTTTCGGGTGCGCACCGGTTCCATGCAGGGAAGTCGTTCCTGATACACGACTACTGGACATACCGGTTCCAGGTATTCCGGACTTGTACCCAATGCCTGCCCTATACGATCAAGCAACTGTTGCCCGAAACGACGACGTAAGGTAGTCGCAGGTAGGTGTATGAAATCGCGAACCTTTCTCATCCCCAGCTTGTACATCCGTTGGGTAACAGCATCATCCAATCGTAGTGCTGCCGGTGGCAGGGGCAATAAAGCCATCAGCAACTCACCCTCCGCAATAATCTGTCCCTCTTTTCCATAGCGCGAAACAGCCCATGCTATCCCAGGGGTGTCTGCCATCGCAGCACGTACATGATATCCGCCCGCTTTCATCTTTGTTGTAATTTCTTTTAGATAATACCCCTCTCCTTTCCAAAGGTGTGTACAGCCACTTACATCCAACAGTAACCCATCTGGTACATCCACACTTACTAGGGGTGTATAGCGGAGACACCATTCTCCCAAACGGCGGAGCAATTTTTCGGACATAGCGGCATCAAAATCAAACACCAAGAGATTAGGAAAGAGTGCTTTGGCATCAGCCAGCACCATGTTCTCCTTAATTCCTTCCGCCTCCGCTTCCGGGCTTACGGCGCGAATCAGCATTCGACCTTTTTCGGCCATGGTCAGCACAAAAGGTTCGCCCCGCAACTCAGGCTGACGAATTGCCAGCCTATCCGTGAGCAAATACGGAAACCAAATTGCGACATATCTCTTTACCATGTTCCTGTCTGTGCATAAACATCTCCCTTAGTTACTACTTGTGCATCTAGATAATGGAATTGTCCTGCAGCCCAACAAATCTGCCACGTTCCCGGTTTACCATTCCGGATCTTTTGCAGTTCCACTTGCCATGCTGGCCGGCCGATGCCGGGTAGCCCGGGATCTGAACTGCTCGGGAGCGGTCGAATATACCAACGTGACACGCAGGCCACATTTTCAATCCGTCTGGGGCGATACCGATGTAGAAAACCCGTGACCCGGCTCTGCTCTACCGCAAGCTGTAGCCTTCGGGAAGCTGTCAGGTCCATATCCCGGATTTCGCCCACTACTCCCGCTAAAGACGGACATTTTAATGCTTCTTCGATTGCCCATAGCGCATCCTTCTCCCGCGACACCTGGATGAATATCACCCGATCTGGATCTATACCAAAACCTGTAAGCGATGGCGGATACAGCTTGTTGCCTATACTTACCCATACACAAAGTCCTTTTTGTTTCATCAGCATCCCCATCAGGCAAGAAATAAATCCGCTGGACGATGCCGCCGCGGCTGCATCACTGCTAACAAATTCATGGATTGCACCTATCGGAAATATTCCTGTAGGAAAGGATTTATCCATTAGACCAAGATCGGAAAGTGGATTATTGAGGTCACTTGGCACAACGAATCCCTCTGCTGCAACAATCATCCTGCGCAGTTCCTCGATTCTATGCTTTTTATCCAATAAACCTTCCATATCCTCATTTTTTGCATATTCGCAAACCTGCGTATTTGCATCTAAGCAAAAATTCATTTACATTTGTCATTATAAATGACAAAACAACGTCATCAATAATAACAATACATAATGGAAGATGCAAAACTTTTTTTCAACACGAATCTGCGTTTCCTAAGGAATCGGAAAAAATTCAGCCAGGAATACCAGGCCCAATTGCTTGGTTTTACACGTAGTAAGTATACCGCGCTGGAAAACGGAAAGACAGAGAATCCACCACTTCTAGACCTCATAAAGATTTCTGATTTTTTTAAAGTGCCATTAGACAGCCTCCTTAAAGTAGACCTGAGCCATTGGAGTGAATTCGACCTGCGTAAAATGGAAACAGGTGCCAAAGAATATATCTCCGGTAACAATCTCCGGGTATTATCCATCACCGTGACTTCCGACAATAAGGAGAATATGGAGTACGTGCCGGTTAAAGCCAAAGCAGGGTACGCTGCAGGACATACAGATCCGGATTACCTGGCAACATTACCCAAATTTTCCTTACCCAATCTCCCCGAAGGAGCGACCTATAGGATGTTTCCTACTTCAGGTGATTCTATGCTCCCCATTCCCGAAGGAAGCGATATTGTGGCTTCCTATGTGCAGGATTGGACTACACTCAAAAGCAACAGCCTATGTATTGTGATTCTAAAAGGGGAACAGGATTTTGTATTTAAACAGGTAAGCCTACTCGAGGATGGAAAAATAAGGCTCACCTCATTGAACAGCAACTACCCCCCTTTTATAGTGCCCGTAGATGAGGTATTGGAGCTGTGGCAGTATGTGCGGCATCAGACCGATAGTGTCCCTGAACAAGAAACCGATTTACTGGAAATAAAACAACTGTTAATCGATATGCAAAAACATATCAGCAAATCGTCAATGGTCTAGCCCTCTTTTACATTTTCAATTCACCGGGGGATATCCCGTAATACTTCTTAAAGGCGCTACTGAAATTATTCTGATGGCCAAATCCAGTAAGAAGAGAGACTTCATAAACCGTATTTTGTTTGGTAAGGAGCAGAATACGTGCTTTTTCCATTCTGATCCGCGTTAGGTAATCGTGTATCGTAACAGAGAAGTATTCTTTGAAATCCTTACGTAGTTTACTTTCACTCATCATAACGACAGAAGCCAATTCCTTTTGTGTTGGTGGATTAGCAATACGTTGTTCCAGAATCTGTCTCGCCATTTCGAGTCGCTGTATATCTTCGGAATTAAATACCTCCGCTGCTGGTGTCCCTTGCTCATTATATTGTTCAAATTGATACATGAGCAGCTCGACAATACGTGACTCCGTATGCAGTCGTCGGATCTCCCCTGACTTTTTAGACTCAATTAGTTCATGGATGGTATGTTGCATTTCATACGTAGCCATAAGATCCTCTTCGGCATAAGACGTATAATAGCCTTTTTCAATATTTTTCACAAAATCACGGTGCAAGAGAGAATCCCGCTTGATGAGGTTTAGGTAATATTCTTTAGAAATCACTGCGATGAAATAACTGTATTGCACACCGGTTTTCATCTCGTGGCTAGATTTTACGGTAGGAATATAGCGGATATTATGACGGCTCATTCCATAAGGTAGTTTACTGCCCGTTGTCTTGTAAAAGATAAACTGACTGGTAATGGCCTCACCTTCCACTTCAGTATAAATATGTACAGGCTTATCAAAACTCATCTCCGTATAGAGAATAAAAAGCCCGCTGGTAGACAGCTGATAATTCGTCATGGTAAGAGGATCGCGCTTAATCTCTATTCTTTTTTCGATCAGCGGCTTATCGGGCATGTAACGATCCGGTATCTCTTCGATAAAAAGCCATTCGTCTAACTCTTCAATTTTACTCTTGATCAACATATAGCAGGATATTCCATTATTTTCAGGTTAAAGATACGGTATTTTTTGCCAGAAAGTGCAGTTATTTAAAATCTTTCTAAATAATAGGACACCTTTCAATCTGGCTTAATTGCGATCCGAAAAAGTTTCGTACGGTCTTCTTTCATTTTCTTTTCAACAATACCAGCACTTACGAACAGTCGCAATGTCTGGTAAATACAGCTCACACTCACTGTTCTTTTCATACTAATCCAAAGGTCTACGGCGTCTATCCAATCTTTTTGTAGTAGTATCTGATCAAGAATGATGTGTCGTTTTCTGGAGTACTGTAATTGCTGCTCAATACAATAATCCTGCAATAAACGATGTATATCTTCCTGTAAAGCTATTCGCATATGTTCCATAATGCATCAGATTTGAATGGATTTTTTTAGTTGTTCAGTCTGCGATTCTAATACAAAATTACTGCAACTGGGATGAGAAAGTAATCCCCTCTCTATTTGAAATTGCATCGCAACCCTATTATTTTCATCACATAAGCTAAATGTTGCTCCATCTGTATCCTTTTCATTTATTTCCAACACAATTCTTAGCCCCTGTAACTTATCCAATGTAATGGTACAATCGGGATAGATAATCTGGTAGCGTTCTCCCTGATCGACCAAACTCATAATCTGGCCTTCGTACGTATATATCCCTTCTGCATTTATTAACGAACAAGATGCTCTTGTTTTCTGCGCAAAAGATTGAGCTACTATACTTTTCCACAAGGGCAGTGCAATCGACCTACCCATACATAGCGGAACAATAGATGGAGAAGTCGGCAAAAGTGTAGCTGCATCTTTTTGAAGGGCGTCTTGATCGGGGGATTTATAGCGGGCCAGCAACCCATCATATTCTTCTTTGTTGCTGGTTCCTTCTATCAAAACCACCTTGTGGAGAAGTAAACCTTTGTGATCGAAAAACTGGAAACTCTGTCCCCATTCATTGAATACGGCAACTCCTGCGCTCCACGTTGTCATATCCAAGCTCATTCGATATGCCTCATTTTGAACAATCCACACCTGGCGATTCTGATCGCTTATAGGCAGGGTATACACTCCTTTCATCTCCATATACCCCGCTTTATTATATGCGATAGAGTATACCGTACCCAGCTTAGCAAATTCGGTGAGTAATGCAACGAAGTCGGGAATAAGAAGACTGACGTGCTGTGGATAAGCCAATCTAAGCAGTCCTAGTTCCGATAGCCCCATCTCCATAGACTCTTCATCCAGTCTATACAACGGATCTGATTTATAATTCTTTATATAACCATCGATCACCTTATCCTTTTTTCGGATTTGTGGTAGTTTTGTATTAAACTGATCCGCATCCAAGAGCAACTCTTCCAACTTGACAATAGGCTGTAAAGTCTTGGTATCGATAGATACATCTGCCTGAACAGAAAATACCGTGTAAATATTTTGCTTTTCCATGACTTCAATCGGTGTGCCTTCACACCATTTACGGCCGTTTTTGAGCATCAGTATACGATCACTGTATAGGGCGGCCAGGTTGATATCATGTAATACAACCACCACCATAAAACCTTTTCTAGATAGCGCTTTAGTCAACGCCAGGACTTGTTGCTGAAACTGTAAATCCAGCGCAGATACAGGTTCATCCAATAAGAGCAAACTATCCGGATTGTCCCATATCTGTACCAGCACACGTGCTAATTGTACCCGTTGCTGTTCGCCACCCGACAGGCTAAGGTAAGAGCGATCTGTAAAGAGACTTACACCACACACGTCCATTACCTCGTCCACGATTTCTTGGTCGTGGATCGATGGTATAGAGCGGTAGTGTGGGTATCGACCCATTTGCACAATTTCTCCCACCTTAAACGCCATACTCATATTATTATGCTGTGCAAGCATTGCTCTTTTCTTCGCTAATTCCATGGGACTATATTGCTGAAGTGGTTTTCCCATTAAGCTTACCTGTCCTTCTGTAGGTACGGTGTCGCCACATAATAAACGCATAAGCGAAGATTTCCCAGCGCCATTAGCTCCCAACAATGCCAGTACCTCTCCTTTCCGCAATTGAAAGGAAACATCTTTGAGCAATTTTCTGCCCTTTACCTCGTAAGTTATTTTTTCGACACGTAACATGTGTATTTTATTCTTCAGTCATTAAAATATACAAGAAAACCGGTGTTCCCAGTAGTGCGGTAACTACACCTATCGGCAATTCTATAGGAGCCACCAGTACTCGGGATATGATATCAGCCAGCGTGAGGATTAAAGCACCGAAAACAGCCGAAGCAATCAGTACATATCGATGCTCTACACCTCCCAGTAAACGAACCGTATGCGGCACAAGCAGGCCGACAAAACCGATAATACCCGATACGGCTACCGAGGCCCCCACTGCCATTGTGGATAAGACAACAACCCACCGTTTTACGAGGTCGGTACGCATACCCAGAAGATCAGCCTGCGTTTCACCCAGTGCAAACGCATTCAAGGGTTTACTAAAAAAGGGTAAAATAAATAATGGGATCAAAATAAAAGGAAAGATTGCGATCACATTATCCCAGGTCGCACCACCAAGACTACCCAACATCCAGAACGTAATGGTCCGTAACTGCTGTTCGTCGGCTATGTAAGTAATTAATCCGGTCAATGCACCGGCAAAAGCGTTGATCGCAATACCTGCTAACAGCATTGTCGTTACCCGCGGTATGCCTTGCTTTTTTGAAAGCTGATACACCAAAAATGAGGTAAGCCCTGCTCCAACAAAGGCTGCAAAAGCCAATAGATAATACCCAAGCAATTGACTAAGACCCACAAAGAGGACAGTTTCAAACGCGATGATCAATACGGCGAATAGCGAGGCTCCTGCAGATATCCCTATTAAGCCTGGCTCCGCCAACGGATTACGGAATATACCTTGTATGGCCGCACCAGATATTCCCAAAGCGGCACCGACCAACACACCCAATAAAACTCGTGGAAACCGAACGATGTAAAGTACATCATTATAGATTTCATCAACCTGTACATCGTGCATCAGTCCAAACTTCTGTATCAGCAGTATCAATACATCCTGCACCGGAATCGAAAAAGCGCCAACCCCAAGAGCAATGATCATCGTGAGCAGTAATCCGATACTCAGTATCCAGATAATCGTGTGTTGCTTCATCTAATTATATTGTTTTAAAATTGCAGATTCGTGAATACGCAAAAGCAAGATAATCTGGAGATAAGCTCTTAATTTTTACCATGCAATAGTGTATTAAGCTTAATGATCGCTTCAGGAAGACGTGTACTAAAATTAACCAATAAGGGACCGTTCATCTGTATGATACGCTTGTGTTTTCCCGCTTCTGTCGTCCCGATGCCTGGCATTTTAAGTATTGCCTCGATTCCCCCCAAGCTGCTCATTCCAAAGTCAAACATCAGGATGACATCTGGATTAGCTTTGACCAGGGACTCTGTTGTATAGGGTTTGAAATCCGCGAACTCCTGCACAGCATTGCGCCCTCCTGCCAAGGTTATTATTGCATCGAGACTGCTTCCTTTCCCAGCTACACTCATGGTACCAGTACCTCGTGCATAAATGAAGAGCACCTTTGCTTTTTCATCCTTCACATTTTTCGAAACAGCATCTTTTACAGCACGCAATTCCCGTTGCACCTTCTGTGTGAGCAGCTTTCCTTTATCGTTTACATTTAACGCCTGCGCAACAGACTCTATGTAACGGATAGCACCTTTTTCCGAAAATTCCTGCTTAATTTCAACAACGCGAATACCAGCGGATTTTAACTGCCCCAGAATACCTGCAGGAATATCGCCTGCAGGTGCTAGAATAAGGTCGGGCCGATAAGCCATAAGTCCCTCGGCTGATACCGACCTATTCTTACTGACTCGAGGCAGCTGAGCTGCCTCGGCAGGCGATACACTTGTTACATCAGCAGCAACAATGGATGCCCCCAACCCCAAGGAATAAACAGTCTCTGTTAAAGCACTACTCAGCGTAATAATACGCTGAGGTACTGCTGCCGTAGCCGTGAAAAACCATCCAACAAAAAGAATAGTAATCCAAGTCGGTAATAAATATTTGATCCTCATTTTGCAATATTAAAGTACAAATCAATCAATAATAAGTCTAAATAAAAATTTTTTGATTTAGACTGCTTCGAATTAAGACACATCAAATATTTAGTTAAAATACTAAAAAACAAGATCTTATTAAACAATCAAACCCATCTTTATCTGCAATAAATATCAATTTTCAGATAAGATTTATCAGATTTCATAGATATAATATCAGAAACATTCCCTTGTTTTGTAACATTATTTAGAATGATTAAAAATAAAAATAGTGAATCAAGCTATATTTTTCATAAAATTAACAGTGTACATTACCGGTTTATCCTCTTTCAGTTTACTTGCCTATGCGCAAGAATTGTATCAGATCAAAGGGCGTGTGCTCGACAAATCTGGCAATGCAATCGTACAGGCCACCATCATACTCCTTCCCGACCGACATACCACTCTTACCGATAAAGAAGGTAGGTTTTCTTTCGATAAGTTATATGAAGGCACTTATCAACTACGTGTCAGCAGCGTTGGTTACTACCCGATCGAGCAGGATCTGCCCTTGAAAAAATCAAGCAGCGTAGAACTGACCATGCGTCCAAGTGAAGCTAGTATCACCGAAGTATCCGTTCAGGAGCGCCGACGAAGCGTCGACAATCTCATCAAAGCCGAAAATTCGGCTATGCCGGTCAAGATTATTACCCGCCGGGAAATCGAACTTATGGGTAGCCGCAGGCTTGATGAAGTGATGAAAGAGCAGACCGGTATTGCGGTGGTCAACGACATTGCCGGAGGTTCACGGGCGGTAGGTGTTCAAATTCAGGGTTTCAGCAGCAACTACGTGATGGTTTTGATCGATGGGCAGCCCATGCTCGGTAGGAATAGCGGCAACTTTGATCTTTCGCGCATCTCGGTTACCAATATCGAACGTATTGAGATTATAAAAGGCGCGAGCTCTTGCCTATACGGCAGCGATGCCTTAGGTGGCGCCATCAACATTATCACCCGGCATGGAGCCGTAGCACCACAGGCGCATGCCTCCTTTTTATACGGTACGCTCAATACAATAGATGCCACATTAGAGGCTGAAACGCCCTTTGCCAACCAGCGGGGTTCCGTGGTTTTTTCGGGCAATTATTACCGAACCGACGGCTTTAATACCGACAGCAGGTACCTCACCGAAGAAAGCACTACCTTTCCACCCTATACGAACTACAGTTTTCAGGGGCGTACACGCTACCGCATCACCAAAAACGGAACTGTAGGTTTTACGGGGCGCTATGCGGCACGGAATTCCAAGATGATTAATGGGTGGTCGGATGATATAACGATTGAAGACACACAAACAGATCAAGATGTCAACCTATCTGCCAGCTATGACCATACTTTCCATTCAGGCCTTCGGAGCATGACACGTTATTATTTTACGCGCTTTCATACCGCTATGCAGGCACAGTGGCTTCGTCAGGGTATACTAGCCGATGCAGAAGAATTTGGCCAGCAGGTACACCGAGTGGAGCAGCAATTTGCCTATAGCCCTATTCGGACCGTTAAGTTTACCGGAGGTTTAGGTGGTAGTATAGAAATCATGGATAATCAAGATCTTGACGAAGAGAGATCGCTCAATACGGCTTTTGCATTTCTCCAAACCGAATGGAAACCCATAGATGGCATACTGACCACACTAGGCCTACGTTACGATTATACCAATGTATATGATGGCCGTCTAAGTCCGAGTTTCGGATTACAGTACCACATCAGTCCGACACTATTGGCGAAGGCGGGTGTAGGTGCCGGATTTAAAGCTCCAGATTATAAAATGCGCTATCAGGTATTTTATAATCCTGCAGCCAACTATCTCGTTGTTGGAAGTGACCGTATTGCCGATGTGATTCAGGCCATGGAAAACAGTGGTGAATTAAGTTTTAAAAACTCCTATATGCTCAATCTTGTATCCGGAAATCTACAAGCGGAAAAAAGTTTATCCAACAATGTGGGATTGGTATGGAATCCGAATTCGAAATGGCAGAGTGAAGTTTCTGCCTTCTACCACCGCATAAATAATCAGATCAATACGATTATCGTCGGAGGAACCACATCGTTTTCAACAGTTTACAGCTACAGAAATCTACCTAAAGCGGTAAATAAGGGTTTTGAAGTTTCCACTACTTACCAGGCTACTGTAAACCTACAACTTTCCGCAGGCTACCAATACCTTATCGCAAAAGATCTCAGCGTACTGGACAGCATACGTGCCGGTGGATGGCCTTATAACCAGACGATAAACAACCCCGTTACTGGCGAATCACGGGAACCAACCGTTGCCGATTATTGGGGTATCGAAGATCGCTCGCGCCATATGCTCAATCTGAAAGCATTATACGAGTACCGTCCGTGGGAGATAAACTTTAATCTACGGGCAAATATCCGCGGTAAATATCCTTTTCAGGAGACCACTTCCAATCAATTTATCGATGAGTATGATGAATTTGTACCGGATCATGTATTGCTTAATTTAACAATCGAAAAAAACCTATGGAACAGAAAGTTAACCTTGCGCTTAATAGCAGATAATCTGCTCAACTTCACACACCGTAATATGCTCGGCCAGCCCGGAAGGATTATTCTGGGTGGATTAAGTTATCGGTGGATGAAGGAGTAGATGTGAGATACCTGAGGATTTAGGGGTTAGATTAAGATAAAAGAGTAAAGAGCAATGAAAACACTACAAATAATATTAAATGAATGCCGGAGTATCTTCTTGCTAGGCAAGGTATTCTTCGGATTACTGTTTATCCTTTCGCTTTCTTCTTGCGACAAAGATGAGGATCCGCGTCCAGCGTTGGAAGATGGAAAAAGCACTGTTATCTACGATTTGGCAGGCGATATAGAGGCCTCTATGGCTGAGGGAGTAGAAGGAAAGGAAAACCGACCCTTTTATACCTTTCTCTTCCGTTTTCGTGATCAAAAACAAGTTTGGATCAAAACAAAACAAGATTCCTTGCAATGGCTTAAAACCAACGATTGGGATTTAGCTTTTACGGGACCTTACAACTCGGAGGTATATGTCAATAATGCCAACGACGAATTCAATCCTGGATATGAAGGTCCAGCAAGTCATAGCGCTGTGTTACTATTGAAACAATCTTATCAAAGCGTGATCGCAGCGCCTAGCGACGAAGAATTTGATCAAAGCGAGGTTACCAAAATCGGCTGGGCGTCTTCTGAATCGTCCTATGGCTGGTTTCGGTATAGCTTAAGTACCCACATTATGCAGGCCTTGCCAGATAGAACCTATGCTATCCGATTACCCGACGGAAAATATGCTAAATTACAACTTATCAACGCCTATAAGGGTAATCCACCAGCGGTCACCAATATGAATTGGCCTGCCCCCTACTATACTTTCCGGTATTACGTACAACAGGATGGCAGCAAGAATCTGTAAATTAACACTTACTTTCAGCTTCCACAAATACCGAATTTCATAAACGAAATATCACTTTTCATACATTACCTCTTAAGTAAAGCTATTATATTTGCTATTATTTAGAATGATTTTAAATAAAAATAAAGAAATTATGGATATTAATAAATACATCGCAAAGGCAGCTCTCAGCATAACTTATGTCTTCCTTGCATTTTTAGTTATCGGATTTGTAGCCTGTGACAAGGGAAATGACCCCGGACAGGACGAAGAAGAGATACCAGATGATACAACACCTTCCGATGAGTCCAATTTCTATAAACTTATTCGGGTAGAGAACTTTCAAGGAACGCAGGACAACAATTTCGAGTCTGCAGCAGCAGCTATATACTATAGTTTAGAAAACAATAAGCCCATGGAAGCAAAATATCAACAAACCAACCGTTGGGACCTGGCTTTTGGCGGTTTGTTAAATAGCTTTGTATCTGGCAACAACGGCAGCAACTCTACCAACTCTGGATACGGAAATACAGCCAAAGGAGGTATTGCAATTATAGAAAAACCCTTTGACGAAGTTACGGATATACCTGTCGACAGTGAGTTTAAGACCGGCGGCAACCTCATCGGCACCGATAATTACGGAGAATTTGGTGAAGGAATAGGCTGGTACCTCTATGATTTCGCTGGTATAATCGTGCGTGACGGTGCTTACGCAAATCAACATGTGGCTTACGCACTTGATCGTCCTTTAACACTAAAGAATGGCACAGTCGTTCCTCCGCGTACCGTCATCGTCCGCACGGCAAAAGGAAATTACGCTAAGATCAAGTTAATATCACTTTATAAGGATCAGTTTGAGCGATCAGAATGGACCAGATCGTCGCCCAAAGTCTATTTCACCTTTGAATATATACTTGCACCGGCGGGAAGTACCAAGTTTGAGATTAAATAAAAGTAAACGCTATATATACCAAATAAAAAACCGGATATACGTTGCAGGTACATCCGGTACATGAAGACTAATTAACAATTTTATTCATTAACCGGCCCCTCTTGAAGCGGCAAAATTACAGAAAAAAAATGAAAAAATCATTTAGATTACTAACAATTGCATTTGGACTTGCTGTTATCGGCTTAACAGCATCATGTAATAAAGACAACGATGTCGCACCTGATTTACAGGCAAATAGCTTAGCAGTTACACCTCCAGCCATAGGCGGCACAGCCAACTTTACGGCCGCAAATACCAAAGGGTATCTTACCACAATTTCATCCGGTGTATACGGTGCCCGAAATTTCCATCAGGGAACAGTTCCCGATTTGGTAGATACGACCCAATGGGCGAACCCCGCTGGTACATATTATTACGACCTAGGCAATAACGATGGAGGTACTTCCGGAAATTATGATTTCCTATTTAGCGGAACAGCAAATGCCAGTTTTACCGTAAACACCGCAAAGTATGATTTGTACTACGTAAATACCGCATTTGGAAGTGTAAGCTCCACAGGAGGAACACTCATTTCCTCAGGTACGGCGGGAGCTAACAGTACAAGCGGAACTGGAAATCCAAGTAGTGCCGGATGGTATATCTACGACATCAGTGTCCACATTATGTCAAGCTATCAACCACGCACCTACATTCTAGTAAATAAAAGTACGGGCAGTGATTGGAAAATCCGTCTAAATAGTGTCTATAAAGATGAGATACCAAATTCAGGGTTTGCAGCCACCAACTTTCCTTTTATGAGTTTTGACTACGCCGAACTGTAGGTCAGGAACAACGCAATAGTTTATTTGGTATACTATAGTAAAATTCCGGTGTCAAGATCTATTGACACCGGTTTATTTAAAAAATATGATGAATACAACTTTACAAACACCTAGATTAAAATTCGGATACAAAGCGATACTATCTGTCGCCTTGATAAGCATGGGACTTATTAGTGCATGCACCAAAACAGAAATTACACCTTACGAGGAAGAACCCATGGCACGCATCAGCAGTTTTAAGATTGTGAATACGGCAGCGGAAATCGTAGGCGCCATCAATGAAAATGACAAGACTATTACGCTTACTATACCCGCAGGCCAGTATCTCAATACATTAGAACCTGAAATTACCGTAGCCGAAGGTAGCACATTAAAAGAAGGATCCGATACCTTGATCACGAATGTACTCACCTACTTTGCCGAAGGTTCTACACGAGAAATCAGCTATCCTGTTACCGCCACAGATGGCAGTACAGCGACCTACCGATTGCTGATTAAAACCAATCAACCCCCATTGCTAATGAATGAGGTGACCACAGACCCCACTAATCCAGTAAGCTATGATCAAACTAATTGGCTGAACACAAACTACATATACATATATAACACCTTAAGTACCTACCCATATTCGACTAACTTTGAATTCGACCTGGAGCTGGCTCAGGCAAGTCTGATCAGCCAGGATGGGACAGTGTATAAGTTTAAGCTGGCACAATCAGGCGTACCTCCCATCATTTCGTCTGCTTATATGCTCCTGAATTTAAATAATATCGAAGGACGCGTAGTGGGAAGTGGACGAGATCAGATTTATACAAATACCCCACCAGAAGGTTTGTACCACATTAAACTTCGGTATTACAGTCGCGAGACCACGCTGAAAAATCCAATCCGCATTTTCTACAATAATTAATCCGCTTTAACGATCATGACAATGAAAAAATATTTATATCCTGTAGCTTATCTGTTTTTATTAATCGGAACAGGCGTATTGGGTTCCTGTAGCAAAGAATACGAGACCGCTCCCACACCTTACACTGAGATTACTTCTTTTAAAATAGGTTATTATAACGGGCAAGACACTATTGCGGGGATTATCGATGGTTCAACCATTCATATTGTATGGCCTGGCAGTACCGAGTGGCCTATTCCAGAAACCGTCAATCCGGAAATAACCGTATCCAGGAATGCGACGGTCTCTCCAGCTTCTGGCGCAAGCATACCACTAGAAGACGGAACGACCTATACCGTAACCGCCCAGAATGGTACAGCCAAGACCTATACCATTAAATTAATAAACGGGGCCCTATTGCCTTCTTTCGTCGACGAAACTGCCATTAATGTACAAGTAGGAGCAAAATATACTATTAATCTGTTTAATACTGCAGGAGATGGTTCGGACAGCCTTTTCCTAGTTAACGACAACAATGAAGAATTTAAGGTAATTCATAGCGCACAGGTTTCGGTCGGTGGAATTAATTTTATTGCCGATCAGCCCGACGGATCAGGCATTCCAGCCGGAGATTATTATGCAAAGGTCGTCAACAAATACAACGTACCTGTCAAAAGCAGTACAAAAATGATAACCGTCACCGAAGAACCAAGTGTACCTTATATTTATTTTAATCACACACAAACGATCGAAGTTAAACGAGGAGAAACCTTTACTGTTCCAATCCGGCATTACGGCGAACAGTACAGTATCAACCGCTCACGTTTTTACTATATTGATCCTGGCACGGGTTATATATCGTTCTTAACATTAAACTATATGGGCGCCAACGAAGCTTATAATGAGGTTTCTTTTCAGGTTCCGGCAGATGCACCTACAGGTATTAATTTAGAAAGCGACCCAGGTTTACAGATCCGACTCACCTATCAGGGTTCGAATCTGGCGACAAACGGTACCGGGTATTATCCGCATAACATCAAAATAGTCGAGTAATAGCTTCCATCTTAGTACGTTTTCCAAACTTCCCTTGTTTTTATTGGTTCAAGGGAAGTTTTTGATAATTTGACCAGCCTTATTATTATGTTGCGTAACAGGTATCCTTTTTATCCAACTTTCATTATTTTCAGCATACCTTTATTTTTGCTGTTTCCTTGCTGTGGCAAAGAAGATTCTACACCAAATGTTGCACCCGATGCGATCATCTCCCCTACTACAGGTACGCGACAAGAGCTTACCCTGGATTCAATTTTTTTGTACGCACGCCAGGCCTACCTTTGGAATGACGCTCTTCCCCCTTATGCCGATTTCAATCCACGCAAGCGCTACGGTGGTATCACTCCAGAACTAACGGCCTACCAACTCGAACTGTACGATATCAGCCAATATAAGTTACGCACCGATGGACAACCTTACGAGTGGTCCAATATTGATACCAGGGCAAAGTACTCCTACATGGAGCGCTATACAGGCAGCAGTATTTCTTCGGCCAGGGCCAATACCGAATCAGGAGTAGGCCTCAACATGCGCCAGCACCTGGAAATAGCCGGCAAGAAAGTTTCCTACCTCGCTATCAGTTCGTTTCCGCAACTTAGCAATATACAAAACGAACTCGACGAGGCTTTTGCCGAGATCGCCGCTGCCGGCAGCAGTCATCTTATTGTCGACCTGCGTTCCAACGGTGGCGGTTACGTGGAGAGTGCGGAATATCTTGCCAATCTGATTGCTCCTTCTTCGGTAAAAGGTAAGGTCATGTTCAGCGAACAGTTTAATGGTCGCATGCAGAACAAACAGGCTAACATTCTGCAATATCAGCCGTACCTAGATGTCCACGGTAAAAGCGTGGACTATAATGGCCGGCTAGCCACCATGGCAGATATCGATTACAGCGAAACCGCCAACACGCATTATTTTAGCAAAAAAGGCGCACTCGAAGGTATCACGCAACTTTATTTTATCGTCTCTAATCGTACGGCTTCGGCAGCCGAGCTGTTGATCAGCAGTCTCAAACCCCACCTTTCGGTTAAACTCGTCGGACAGCGGACTTACGGTAAGCCCGTGGGCTTCTTCCCTATCCGGATTGACAATTACACCGTATACTTGGCTAGTTTCCTAATTCGTAATGCCGATGGTTGGAGTGATTATTTCGATGGTATGCAAGTAGATATCGAAGTGAGCGGCGATAACATTCCTAATTTGGGCAATCCGGAGGAACCCCTACTCGCCGCTGTACTGGAAGACATCAGCGGTAAAACATCAAGCAGTAAACTGCCGCTCCAAGCCAGCAGCAGACCGGAACGGAAAAGCGAACGGAGTGCGCAAGCTAAAGAACATGCTGTTCCCCTCGTTAAACAGTACTTTACGCTTAAACCATTTTAAACCTATATTCTTAGGCACCTCCCCGTTATTGCTTACCTTTACGTACATGGAGCCACAAACATGTAAAAAATAGCCACGTATCAGACATATATACCTAAAATGGCTAGTTTTTGATATTTAGTCGACGCCAGCCGATATTACATCGAAGGCTAACGAAACATCAGTAAGGGCCGATGGAACATCATCTAACGCTAATGAAACATCATTAGAGGTTAAGAAAACATCCCTGGCAGCTAATGATATTATGTTGAAGGTTAACGATATCACATCGAGGCTAAATGATATTTAGTCGAGCTTAGATGGTATTGCTTTAGTCGCTCATGATATTACGTTAAATGCTAATGATATTGCTTTGACTGCTCATGATGTTACCGAAAGGCTCCATGATACATCATTAAACACAGATGTAATATACTTACGCGCTAATGATGTATCCTTGAAGCCCAGCGATACTACCTCGAGCTTCTACGATACATCCGAAGGCATACATGATATTGCCTGAACCATCAAGTATACCTCGTTAAAGTTTAACTGTATTACGTCGGTACTTATTGATATTACGTTAAGGGTTAATGCTATTACATTAGCTGCTGACGGAATAGCAGTCAGGGCTAATGATATTCAATCACAGTGATAATTTTTCACCCTTTTGTAAATTGAACGGTGTAGAAGCAAGAGCAAAGTAGGAAGAACTATCAACGGGAGCTGACGAAAGAGCTACGTCTGAATGAACCGTTACTCAATATCCATTACATGGGTAAATCGATATTCGAAGAAATAAAGCCACAAACGGATCAGTATGTTATACCATTGACCAAATGGCAGTTTAAACTAAAGACAACGTAGATGGAACAAAAAGCTATTTCCAATTATTTACCACTCACTTGCTCAATTACACTTGCTCAACTACTTACTATTCCCTACCTTTATTTATATGGAACCACAAGAAGAAATAAAAGTTACAGATCCCAAAAACAGCAAGCTAAAGCTGTGGTTAAAGCGAATTGGCATCGGTGCGTTCTTTTTCTTTTTAGCAAAGGGCTTAGTCTGGATTGCTATCTTCTTTTTCTTTGCTAAAGCCTGTCAGCAGTAGAGGTGCTCCAATATTTAACAAAAAAATTAAAACTCTTTTATTTTCAATATATTATATATATCTTTGATGTTATAATCAGGCTCTGCCGACGCTTTTCTGAGAAAGTTTAGTTTATTCTTCTCTATCAGTCTTCGCTTTTTCAGTTGCTAATTTTTGTTGTCAATATAATGTATGCAGTACCTTTTTGAACTTGATCATTTTCGAGCCTCACAAAACAATACAAACATCCTTTCTCTTGCTAGCAAATTGATTTATTACTGTGATAAAGTTATCTTTAGCGTAGTAATGGCGAAAGCCTAAGGATAGTAATTTTTTATCAATAAATAATAATACAATGCAAGAAGGAACAGTAAAATTCTTTAACGTTACCAAAGGTTTCGGTTTTATTACACCAGCAAATGGTGGTCAAGATGTTTTCGTACATTCATCAGGTTTAATTCATGATGTACGTGAAAACGACAGCGTAACATTCGATGTAGAAAACGGCAAAAAAGGCGTTAATGCAGTTAACGTACGCGTAGCATAATTTTAGAGGGGGGATGAATAATCCTTCTTCCTATTTAAAAGTGGCAGATAGCATTTGTGTTATCTGCTATTTTTTTGTATCTCTGCGTCATTTCTACAACTCAGTAAGTTACACGATGGCAAAACAAACATATTAATAGCAATTTTTGCTTGGTGCCTAAATCAATTAATGACGTATTAAATACTATAAGCACATAATTGGTCCTGACATCTTTGATTTTGCCTGTTAGCAGCACCTCAAGAGCTTTCTCAAAAGAACTAAAAAGCAGTCTAGAAAACTGGCTATAGATCCATGAACGAGTACTGATTTTAGTAAAAAAGGAAGATAATTGCTGTATCCCATTTAAAAAACAGTACCTTACATAAAACATCATCTTAAAAAATAATATCATGTCAAAAGATAAAGGAGCAAAGAAGGATACCGGAAAAAAGACTGCAGTAAAAAATTTCAAGGAAAAACGGGCCGACAAGAAATTAAAACAGGCTGAGAAAAAGCGACAAGATTAGTCTGCTAGTATTGGAGTCCCAAAAAAGCTGCTCCGGGCAAACTAAAAAGCTGTACCGGCGTGTACGAATTGGATTTCTAACACCCTGTTCTTTTTCGTATTTTAGTAGTTTTTGGATTACACAAATCCATTAGCATATCGAAGATAGTTATTATCTACTAGATATGTATTGGCATTCTGGGTCGAAGGAAAAAGTATGAATACTTCTGTCACATGTCATGTTAGTATCTTAAAAAGGCTAGAACAATTTTCTAACCCTTATCAAGTTCTTTCAACAAATCTTCTAGATCAAGCGCACGAGTATACATTTCTAGAGAGCCATCGGGATGGTGTGGCCATTGTTCCTTGGGACGATCCCAATATAATTCTACCCCATTTCCATCTGGATCATTCAAGTACAACGCCTCTGATACACCGTGATCGGCAACCCCGGTTAGCGGATAATTTAAACGGCGCAAACGGTCAAACACAACTCCCAAGTCTCTTCGCGTCGGATAAACAATAGCTGTATGATATAGACCTACACCGTCCGAAGGTGCAGGAGAAGCCCCCTTGCTATGCCAAGTATTCAACCCGATATGATGATGATAACCACCTGCCGATAAAAAAGCGGCTTGATCACCATACAGGGTAGTGACCTCAAAACCTAACAGGCCACGATAAAACTCCAGCGCTCGTTCAAGATTGGACACTTTCAAATGCACATGTCCTATGCGGGTTTGCATTGGGACGGTATAATCTTTTTTTTCTGTCATTTTTTTAGAATGAAATCATAGTTGGTACCAACTTAGTGGATTACCCCATCACAAAAGGGTAATCGTCTCCAGTAACATAAGGGTCGAAAAAAATCACTGTATCGACATGGCTCTCAACGCCTTGAAAAAATTTTCCAGTTTTTTTCCACACTATCCGCATCCATATGACCGTCAAATACAATAAGCCTATATTTTAAAACATACGTACGACCAGGTTCTAATACCCAATCCCGATCCTTCGTAGGAGAAAAATTAAGGAAGAAATCTCCTCGTCCGTTATTACCACTTTCATCCCAAATACGTAAAGGCTCAGGATGATTGTAATTATCTGGGTGGGAAAGAATGGCCATACCGCCATGAGAATTATTTGGTAAGTCTCCCTGTACCAAGCACCACTTGGCTTTGCTGCCATCTGTATCTTTTCTGTCCTTCCCTTCAGACGTCAATACATCGCAATTACTCTTATCCCAAAATTCTGTGGCTCGCCATCCCAAGCCACCGTACCTATAGGTAAGCAAGTGCAACGGACTCGCTGAAGCACAACGGAAGGAAGTCGTCACATCGACCCAATAATAACCTTTCTCATCAGTTGGAACTTCTACCTTAACAGTTTGCAATTCTTCTAAAGCTACTTTTTCTGAACCATTTTTTTTTAAAGCAATGTGATGGTGTAATGCCGTATATCCTACATAGTGTTCACCTTTATCTTGATCGACAAATCGAACAAATCGAACAGTCCCTGTTTTCTTTTTCAGGTTCCAGAAATCGATGGTATCCTTTTCAAAGATGGTATGGGTCCAAGGATTCCAGATGCCGTAATGATGGTAGTGATCCTTTGGCTGCATACGGGTAAGTCGATGTCCTTGAAGTGTACGAAGCGGATGGATAAACCCGCTACGTTGGTAACTACTATCTTGCCCCTTAGGTGGATATACTATATTAAACTGGTAGCTTAGCAGGTTTCGCGTACCTTTACGAATTGTCAACACACTATCGATCGTCAGCTGTAAATCTTCTGACTCCCCGGATACTTGTGCTCGGCACATATCGGTTACTAACCATAGGATAATGGTTATCCAAAAAATGAAATTGTTAAGTAGCCAGTGCATATCATACAAACATAAATATTTGTTAATAAATACGGAAGTCTTTCTGTTTGATATTTAACGCAAAACTTCAGCAGTCCTTCGTTTGTTATAGGTTATAAGATATATAAATTAATCATGGCGATCATCGGAGAAATTATAAAACGAGCAATTAACGTTAATGGTATAATCAGCAGCACCCCGCTACCGGCAGATGCGCAGCGAGAAGTGTTGACCGATATGTTGAAAAAGGCTAAGTACACAGCTTTTGGAAGAAAATTTGATTTCAGTGCCCTACTTGCTGAAACTAATCCTGTAAAAGCTTTTCAAGAGAATGTACCCATCTATGACTACGACAATTTGTATAATGAGTGGTGGCACTATCTGCATGAGGGGCACGAAAACATTACCTGGCCCGGTGGGCAACAGTACTTTGCAATGAGTAGCGGAACCACCAGCAGCAGTAAAGCAATACCTGTGACCGACGATATGCTAGAAGCGATCAAAAAAGCGGGTATCCAGCAAGTTTTGAGCCTTAAAAACTTCGATCTGCCTTCCGACTTTTTTGAAAAAGATATCATGATGCTTGGTAGCAGCACACAGCTCACAGAAAACAACGGCTTTCTTGAAGGCGAAATTAGTGGTATTTCTGCCTCCAACCTCCCCTTGTGGTTTAGAAAGTTCTACAAACCGGGGCGAAAAATAGCTAAAAGTAAAGATTGGGACGAGCGCGTACTTAAAATAGCCAAGGCTGCGCGGAAATGGGATGTTGGTAGCATGTCGGGGATACCGTCTTGGTCGGAACTCCTACTCAAGGAAATCGTTCGTTATCATAAAGTAGACACAATACATGATATCTGGCCAAATTTACAGGTGTATACAACTGGTGGCGTGGCTTTTGGCCCCTACCGAAAAAGCTTTGAAAAACTGTCCGCACGTCCAATGACGTATATTGATACATACCTCGCCTCAGAAGGTTATTTAGCTACACAAAAAAGACCCGATACCGCCGCGATGGCACTTATCGTGGATAACGGTATTTTCTTTGAGTTCGTTCCCTTCCTAGATTCAAACATGGATGAAGAAGGACGGGTGAAACAAGATGCTGAAGTACTTACGTTGGAAGAAGCAGAGGAAGGTATCCAATATGTATTGCTGATCTCAACGGTGGCGGGAGCTTGGCGCTATATGATTGGTGACACGGTAATCATTACGAATAAGGAGCGTGCAGAAATTATTATCAGCGGGCGGACAAAGCACTTTCTCAATGTGGTAGGTGAACAATTATCAGTGTACCAAATGAATAATGCAATCCAAAAGGTACAGGAACAATTTGATCTGCAGATAGCTGAATTTACCGTAGCCTCAATACGCAGAGGCGAAAAGTACATTAACAAGTGGTACCTAGGCACCAATACGATGCACACTGCTCCACGGATTACTGAATTTCTCGATGCGGAACTTCAAGCTACCAACAAAAACTATAAAGTCGCGCGACATCAAGCTTTGGATGGAATAGAAGTGCAACTGATACCTGACTCGCATTTCCACAACTGGAGCGAACATTATAAAAAACTGGGAGGACAGACCAAAATACCTCGGGTAATGAAAGAAGAGGAATTCAAAGAGTTTGAAGATTACATTGCCTCCTTATAAATAATAGACGAGACTTTTGAGAAAAATCAACTATTATTTTTCTGTCGCAATATGATCCGCTATTTTTGCTTCATCATCTAATATTTCTTCACGATCTTGGGTTTTATCCTCCAATTTTGCTACCAGTTCGACAATATCATCTGGTGAAAGGTAAAGGCGCGCAATTTTATCTTTGTATCGCTGGGATAGTTCACTATGTCCAAGAATAAAGTCTTTGGTAGCTAAGATATAGGAGCTCATACCCCTGTTCACGGCAAAAGTATCTGCTACGCGTTCTGCCTTACGGACATATGTTTTGGATAACCAATATAACAGACCAAACTTAGCGATGCTCATTGTATTTCGCTGTTCATAATCCATAATGTGTCCCAGCTCATGACCTATCCATCCGATTAGCACCTCATCGGCCACCTGATGTATGGGTTCAATACTGTGCTTGAGCTTAAATACGGGACTGATCAATATATCATAAATACGCCTCTTACGTGATCCTAAAAGTGTTAAAATGACCGGTCTTGCTGCCATAACGGACGCCTTCAGTTGCTGTGTAAAAATGAACCTTATATGTGTATCTTTCAGCTCTGGATAGTGAGATAAGGCAATAAGCACACGTTCTTCTATTACCTTCGGAATTTGTTTCTTGATTTTAAGCTCTGCTATGTTATGTATTTTCGCGTTTAAACCCATAGAATTTGTTATGATAGTTTAAGAAACAACAGTTAGCAGCAAAAATTGTTGTACTATATTGTATAAAACCTAACAGATAGAAGACTAAAAGATATATTACTGTACCTTACCTTTTACCGGTTTTTTCCATAATATATAGAATCAATTTCCTGAATATAAAATTTGATGAATTACCTATTCAGGAATATTAAAAACCGATATCACCTCTTTATAGTCGGAAAGATTCACCCGTGCTTGGAATGAGCCGATTTCGATACTACCAGGAATAATAACATATCGATACTGCGTACCTTCTGTAGCCGAAATAGAACCGCTTCGAGAATATACTATTATACGATTTAGTTCTAAGCGAAATTCAACCAAATCACCTATATGATTCGATATATATGGAATTTTATACAGACCAAGAAGATACTCCCCTTTAAACTCTTTGACGTATACTGCAACCTCGCCTTTATCAAGAATATCCTTCGTAATAGGTGCTGGAATAATTACTTCTCTCCCACCCGGATAAGTTTCCCAATTGCTGTACATTACATTTGCAGTGCCAGGAGGGCCTTGAGGACCAGCAGGACCTCTTAGGTTTATGGGGGTTCCCCAGCTTGTACCAGTCTTTGGCCCATAAAAATCAGCATTACTTTTATTAAAGTAATAATCACCCACCTTTCCCAGCGTTGTATTCGGTACTACTAGGCCACTTAAAATGGTAGAACCTGCGGTACCAGTAGCGCCTGTCGCACCTCTTAAACTCGTAGGAGTACCCCAGCTTGTACCAGTCTTTGGTCCATAAAAATCTCCCGTTAGCGCTCGAAAATAATAGTCTCCAGCTTGTCCTATGGATAAATCCGGGATCGCTACACCGCTAATAATTGTAGAACCATCTTCACCTTTGGGTCCAACAGCACCCTTTAGGTTTACAGGTGTCCCCCAACCGCTACTTGTTTTGGGGCCATAGAAATTCGCCGTACTGCTTTGGAAATAGTAGTCACCAATTTTTCCGGTGGAAGCTCCCGGAATAACATTTCCATTCCAGATCTTTGAGCCGTCGGCTCCTGTAGGGCCGCTAGGACCGGGAACACCGGGTGCTCCATCTGCACCAACGGCACCTTTTAAATTCGTAGGACTTCCCCATCCTTCCATAGACTTTGGCCCATAAAAATCACTCGTTGTGATGCGGTAGTAGTAGTCTCCCATAAAACCTAAATCGTCCGCAGGAGCTGTTACTCCACTGTAAATTGTTGATCCATCAACACCCTCTTCTCCTTGAGGACCGACCACACCTTCTTTCGTACAATTGGTAACTATTGAAAAACCAGATACGAGCATAAGAATCCGTAAGCAACGCATGAATACTTTCATAACTATCATATTTATTATTAATAATCAACACTTTATGTTATTTCATAAATTAAACTTCGCGTTTAATAAGCTGATATTTTTTTACAATGAGTAAAAAAGGAGTTAGAATGATTGAAAAGTAACTTTGAATGAGAGAGTATTCTTCGTACGGACGGGAAAATGTCTATTTTGATCCTTTTTATTCCAAGTGAAGTACGCCATGTGTAGCGACAGTTACCAGAAATACACCAGAAGATATTAACTTAGGTATTAATAAGATGAAGTAAGAAGCTAAAAACTGGATATTGAATGACAAGGAGTCCAAAAAGACATGATTTTGGACTCCTTGGAAGGCTATTTATTATTTAACCGATCTGAAAACATCTTCATATAAAAACCTCCGACCACGCTCCGGGCTTTAAAGTTTTCCCGTATTCCAGTCTTTGAGTTATAAAAATCAGTTAATGGTACTCTAGATGATGTTTCTATGGCGTGTACGTAAACAGGATCAATGAGTGACCTAAAGTCCTTCTCATTATTCGCAAAAGTTGCCGTCCATAAAATCCAATCATTTTTAGTATAGTCTTTTCGGCTGTCCAGCGGCAATCCGTACTTATTCTGTCTGCTGAGATAATATGCGATTTCAGTATCATACACTTTTTGAGGAAAAAGTTGTAGATCTAAAACTTTATCCCATACCAGATTATATTTTTGACTCCAGGTGCTTTTATTATCAAATGTCAACGCATAATGATCTCCTGCATCTGCCATTTCCATCCACTCTGGAACCATTCCATCTGCAATAGCCCTGTATTTCTTTGCAATATCGATATAACCTAGCATATTGGCTAGCTCAGCATAGCAAGTTATACCTACAATTGCCTTGACAGATAAATTAGCATTCCTAGCAAGATGCCCCGCAAAGTCATCTGTACACAATTGATTCTTTGGATCAAGACCTTCCTTGACTAGATAATTGGCCCAAGTGGTAAGTATTTCCCAATGTTTCTTCGCATATGCAGCATTGCCTTGGGCTTTTGCTATAGCTGTGGTGAGAATAATCATATTACCCGATTCTTCAACTGGCATGGGTTCACCATAGGTCTGTCCGTTAGCTAATGGGTAAGTGCCGAGATCATGCGCAGCCCATGGATGTGCGTATCTACCACTTTCACTGAAATAAAAAATTCCATTAAGCATACCTTCCAACAGCTTTGAATTATAAATCAGGTATAAAGGGGCAGAAGGATACGTCACATCTACCGTATTAATAAATCCGCCACTGTTATTTTCCTTAGACAACCATAAAATCTCACCTTCCGGACTTTTGACGAGTGTATGTGCCGCGATACTCTGACGATAGGCCAGTACACAGAGATGAGCGTACTCTTCCCCTCCCGATTTTAACGCATCTGCATATAAAGTTTTGTCAAAGACTTCGCACTGCGCTATGATCCTTTGGTATTCATTTGTGGCTATTGTTAATTGCTTTTCAATTGGTTCGTTACCAAATAGATTCCACCATGGTCTCAAGTTCTTACCAAAGTATTGTATGGAATACAGCTCGTCATAACCAAGTGCGACATACTGCGTTACCGGATGCTTGCCTACGTTACCAAAGGGAATAACAGTATTCAATGCGAGCTGCCTACCCCGCTGTGCTGTAGATGCTGTAACACCATTTCTAAAGGCATCCCCAGCGTCCTTTTGTGGAGTAATAAACTGGACCGATTGACTCTTCTTCGGTACAGCAACATAGAAATAACCCCAATCTATACGCATATCGTCTGCTGCTTTTTGAAGTATAGGCTGTTCGATTGTGCCGGTTTTTAAAATAGAAAGCTGATCCGCATTATATTGCTGTGCCATCACTTGCTGTGAAGGTTCATAAACGGCAATATCTGAGGCAGCACTAAGATAAACCTTGACTGGATGGTTTTTGCCGTCGTTTGCATTAACTTGATATGAAATATAAGAGACTGGACGAGCTAATTGCTCTAGATTGTCCATCAATAGTGGCGAAGTGAAAGTCAACTTGAGGTCGATTGCTCCGCAGGTAAAATGATATATGGTCTGTGTTGCACCTATTTCTACGTTTGTCTGCTTCGCTACCAGTGTCGTTGCTGATCGGTCTATTTCCCGATCGACCAATCCAAAGTCGAGAAAGCGTCCGCCGGCGGTATTTCGCAGATG
Organism: Sphingobacterium alkalisoli; assembly: GCF_005049105.1. GTDB lineage: Bacteria > Bacteroidota > Bacteroidia > Sphingobacteriales > Sphingobacteriaceae > Sphingobacterium > Sphingobacterium alkalisoli. The sequence goes on along the minus strand of NZ_SUKA01000005.1, from coordinate 256,238 downwards.
AATTGCAATTACATTTTTTCCAGATTTTAATAATTTTTTTTCTCCCTCTCCTAACGGAATGTATTCAAACGTGTTTGTCCAACCTACTTTGTTATAGATCTTTTTTCCATTAAGATAGATATCTATATTATCATCATGGTTCAATTTCAAAAACAGATCGTCTATACCTTCGGGATCTAAAACCTCAAAAGTACGTCGTACCCAGATCTCATTCGATTGCAAAATCGTTTTAGCTTTTTGAACCAAATCACCTATAGGTGCATTACCTAATTGCCAGGTAGATGCGTCATAGTTTGTTGCTTTCCAATCACCTTGAGGTTGTACTTTAGTATAATGCACTTCGTAGGAACCTTCATCGGAGGCGGGCAATATGGTTTTGTAATTAGGCATTTCTTTTCCTAAAAAACGGTATATTTTTCCATCCACATCGATCATACCCAAGAGCGAATGATTAGTTCCGGTCCAGTGTGCTGTAACCGACTCCGTAAGCTGATCGGTATTAGACCAAATGCTAAAATTGGGATTGTGGGTGATCAAGGGATACGACGGAGCCCTCCTGTTCTGTCCATTCAACTGTAAGGAAACCCCTACTAAGAAGAAAAACACGACATTTTTCATAAAACTGATTTTGTTCATAATTGAATTGTTTATTTTGGAATAAAAATCTTTACACGACCGAAGTACAAATTCCCTGCAACATAGTTTATTTTCTTTAAAAAAACAAAGAAACGTTATATTTCCCGCTTTAAACACAATAGAGGTCCTTACACCGATCGACACCTATAAAGTTGTAAACGGTAGATCAAGAAATAGCGGATTTCATAGATGATTAAGCGAAAAGAAGCATACAAATTATCCGTTAAATAACAATCTTTGTATAGAATCGTTATAAATAAAATAGAGTACATTATGTTAAGTCAAAATATCAAAGAAAGCACAGGTGCTGCACACCAAAAGTTAGAAGGTACAGTTGTACGTCAATTGAAAGCTATCCGTTCCAATGCGGATTATGCAGAAGTATTAAAAAATTTCTATGCATATTTCAACGCGGTGGAAAAAAGCATAGCACCTTATATGACTATCGAGGTGTTGCCAGATTATGCTGATCGTAGGAATTCGAGCCACATTAAACAAGATATTGAAGAACTGGGTGGAAGTGTAGACAATCTCCCTAAGGCTGACGTCCCTGTTATAAAATCTACCCTAGAGGCGCTATCGGCTTTGTATGTATTAGAAGGTTCTATCATGGGCGGACCATATATTGTACAAATGTTGAACAAATACGGTATTACGGAAGGAACGTCTTTCTTCTCGGGATACGGCACAGATACCGGCAAGATGTGGGGCGCATTTACAGCGGTACTCAATATTTATGGAGAAGATACCTCTAGTCATGCAAGAGCAATAGAAGTGGCTAATGAAACATTTTCTAAATTTGGAGATGTCTTCAGTTCAGCTTCCGTAGCGTAGTCTTTCATACAATTTTTTCTCCTTTTTGAAACAATTTGAAACCTTAAACGTTTTAAATATAGATAGCAACATTAGCAACTGCAAAAATATAGGGTATATTGAATACCTCATGAAGTAGAAGGCCTAGGATAGTAATTTATCTTAGGCTTTCGAATTGAAAAGAGGATATTATTTCCCGCTGGCGTATTAATTACAAATAGAATCAATACTATTATAATTTGCAAATTTGGATCGATCAGGGATCGGAACAACGGAAATATGAAAACGTGAAATGATTTTGTGTAGAGCAAAATGCGTAAGCTGACCGGATACTATTTGTTCGGCAATCATTGCCAACATCTTGCAAGAATAAACAGCGCACAAAGGTTCTATAAAATTATTTTCTAAAAAAAAGTGACCTTCCATTTTTCTATTTCTATCATAACTTTTAATAAGGCTATACAACGTATTTGTATCCATATTAACCATATCACAGGGCAAAACCAGTACATCTGTTTCTGGATAGCTATAATGAAAACTCAATAGCCCTGCTAATGGACCTTTTACGGGGACATGGTCTACAATTAAGTGCTGGCGTGAAAACTGGCGTTGATACGATGGAACCTGTATTTCATTCACGGATATAAATACGGGTAAATCTAGATCCTTCAATGTCTTCTGTGCTACTTGTGCCCACGTAAGGTTTCCTGACCGCAACATACCTTTATCTGTTCCCATTCGTTTACTTTCTCCGCCGCATAAAACAAGTCCTACCATCTTGCTCTTTATGATTTTATTATTTCTAGGTTCCTCTTATTTACAGCAACGAACCGTTCTTTACCAGCTGCACAGATAGGACAACGATACGTCTCTTCCAACATAGAAAAAGCTACCCCCGGTTCTATATTTGCGACTTCATCACCCCATTCTGGATCGTATAAACTTAAACATTCAATACATTGATGAATCACCACCAATTCGTACGACGTATCATTTTCCACGGCGTAATCGGAATGATCTGACGTTGAGATATCTGATTGCCTTTCTTGCAATTCGTAATGATAATTACATAATCGCGTCAATATATCACTGAGTTCCGACCTTGAAACACGTTGAGCATAGGGAATCAGGTTCTTGGAATAAGGATTAAAATCTACGGTATGCAGGACATCAAACCATTCACCCTCAGCATCAAGAAACAATCTCTTTATTATAATCGAACCAAAAAGACTACTTTTTGGATTTGTTTTTATTGCAAAACACAATTTGAATGTTCTTAAATCCATTCGATCAAAATGGAAAATCAGTTCGTGCTTAAGTGCCAATCCATAGCTACACAGGTCTTCGGTTTGCCAGTTCAGCTCATTTGAAGCATGTCGCACGTTAATTCGATTCTTATTGAGTACGCCATTCCACAACTTTCTATCTAAAAATTGGATTCCTTTTATTATTATTGATTTCCAAGGAGTCGTATAAATCTGTGCTATTCGAGTTTTGCTACATACAGAACAAATATCCAATAAAAAATCTACAGAGAAAAGCTCGCTCCGTCTGTAGATACCCAGCCAAAACTTATCATTATATTTATTAAACCCTTCGTAATAAGGTAATTGAAATTCAGGAAGAAACAAAGGAGTAGTTAATTCTTGCGAAAAATAATTCCCTTTATCTTTTACTTTTTCCTCTAATATAACACCGTCAATTTCTTCACGACCCACAAATAGATCTGACTCTTTCCAGATGACCTCTTCTATGTGTTGAGAGACTAGAGAAATATCAAAGGAATAAATTAAAGATGACCAGCAATACAGGGTATTGGTTTTCGGAAAACGAATATACAAATACCAATAGTTACTGATTTCTGATGAAATAAAGTTTAAATTGCCGGTAAAGAAGGGCACAAGTGACTGACTATTATCTACCACATTAACCTTCAGCTTCGGTTTATAGCTGAAAGAATCCAAGATATCACGGTATACTCCCTCACGTAGCCAGGTAGATTGAGTAAACAGGTCGTCCGTAACATACGAACTAATAATATTAGGATAATCATCGCTATCAATCTCGAATTCACTATCCGTGCTTAAAAACCCATATTCTATTTGCTCGAGCTCCTCATTTTCTACCTCGAAATAAAGCTGCTGCCGCGTTCCAAATCTCACCTCTTTCACACCTACCTGTTGTAAAATCTCCAAAACGGGCAAAAGGTCGCCTACTGCCACAATTCCGCCCCTAAGGTTTACTTTTATATGATGAGTTGTTGTCATACTAGTTTTCAATGGTCACCTCCTCTGTTACAACTGCTGCTGTTAGATAGTTGGTCAGAATGGTTTTCACCTCCGGTCGGCAGGATCCGCATCCCATACCTGCTCCAGTAATTTCGCACAGCTGCTGTAAATCTACACAGCCCGAGTCCATTTTTACAGTCAGGTTACCTACTCCAACCTGACTACAGCTGCAGACAAGCTTTCCGATAATAGGCTCTGTTTTATTTCCACTGCGTAACAGGTGAAGTCTTTTCTCACTTAGTTCTGTTTTATTTGCAATAAGATCTTTAAATTCTAAAAATTCATTTTTATCTCCTATAAGCACTGTTCCAACTAAGCGATCTTGATATATAATGCATTTTTTGTAATAACGCTTGGTCTTATCAATAAAGACGACTTCCTCATAATCCTCGTTAGGGGATTCGCTGAGACCAATACTACAGAGATCAAACCCCTGAATTTTGATAATATTCATAAACAGACTACCCGCATAGTAGCTACCGACATCACCATTATGGAATTTTGCAACCACGGCGGCTTGCTGTTCCGCTGCAGCCGTAATTCCATAAAGCGTCCCTTCGAATTCGGCAATCTCACCTATTGCATAGATATTTGGATCACTTGTTTGCAAACGTTCATTTACAACCACACCTCGTTTGCAAAGTAAACCAGCTTCTCTAGCCAATTCTATATTTGGAGTAGTGCCAATTGCCAAAATGATGGCATCGCATTTAATCTGTCTACCACTCTTCAGCTCCACCTTTGTTAGTTTGCTTCTCCCGTAATACAGCTGAACTTCATCATTGTAATATATGTCGCAGCCCTGCTCCACCATTTCTTCATGCAGCATTTGGCTACCCAATATATCCAACTGTCTATTTAGGAAACGCGATACCCGTTGTATAATTGTAATTTTGATGCCTATTTCTCGCATTGAAGCCGCCATTTCCAATCCCAACAAACCTCCTCCCACAATAACGACATGTGCATTCTTCGGTAAATATCTTTTTAAGTTATCTGCATCATCCCTTCTTCTCATCGTGAAGATACCCGGTAAAGCAGGCACGTTCTTAGGTAATGTAGCACGACTACCAGTAGCTAAAATTAGAAGATCATAATGGGTCTTTTTCCCGCGGGAATCGACTACATATTTATTTTCACGATCTATATGCTGCACCCCTACTCCACGAAGATGTTTGATGTTATACTCATTTTCCTCTTCATCTTTCATTTTTACAAGCTGTTCCCATTCTTGGTCTCCACTCACGTAGTGCGGTAACATCACTCTATTGTAAAACGGTTGGTCTTCATTGCTAAAAACCGTAATTTCATCCAGTTGATTCAGTTCTCTATACGATTTAACAAACCCGAAGGCACCTGCACCGGCACCTACGACAACAATCTTTTGAAATGGCTTCGAAAACGGCGCGATATGAACAGCACAATACTTGAAATCAGGTTCTTTAGACAAGGGATCTAAAAATGAGCTTGTCAAATTATTCGTTCTATGCAGATCACTTCCCAACTCTTTTCCCCAATGCATAGGAAGAAAAACAACTCCAGGTTTAATGCTATCTGTAACCCTAGCCTTAACCTGTACTTTTCCTCGTCTGGATTGTACACATACGATCTGATCATCTTTTATATGCAATCGGTCGGCATCAGCAAGATTAATTTCCAAAAACGCTTCTTTAATATGCTGCTTAAGTTTACTGACTTTGCCTGTTTTAGACATCGTATGCCAGTGATCTCTGATTCTTCCCGTTGTAAGTATAAATGGAAATTGCGAATCCGGAAGCTCGCTCGTCAGCACGTCAACGGGACTATGTATATTTGCCTTTTGACTTTTGGTATGGAATAGATGATCTGTGAACAATCGAACTGTACCGATCCCCTTTCGTTTTTGAAAAGGCCACTGAACAGTTTTGCAACTGTCTATAAGTTCATAATCTAAACCGTCAACAGAAATATTCGTTTTCGCTGTAAGTTTGGTATGTTCTTTATAAATATCTGCTGGATTCGTATAATCGAAACCTTTATAGCCCATTTTTTTAGCAAAGCGACAAATAATTTCCGCATCTGGGAGTGCTTCCCCGGGAGGATCGAGGATTTTATGAAGATGACTTACCCGACGTTCTGAATTCGTCATCGTCCCTTCTTTTTCGGCCCAGGCCGCCGCCGGTAAAATAACATCCGCATAAGGCAACGTTTGTGCCTTGTTCGTGATTTCCTGGACAATCACAAATTTTGCTTTTTTTAAAGCCTCCTCCGCAAATCGCGCATTTGGCAAACTTGTCATTGGATTTGTGCACAAAATCCATATAGCCTTCAACTGTCCATTGTGAAGTGCTTCAAACATTTCCGTTGCAGTAAGCCCAGTTTTACCTGAAATCGTAGTGCCTCCCCAAAATTTTTGAACTTCTTTTCGATGTGTATCATTCGATAAATCTCGATGAGCTGGTAGCAAATTGGCTAAGCCTCCAACTTCCCGACCTCCCATTGCATTGGGCTGTCCCGTTAGCGAAAACGGTCCGCAACCTGGTTTCCCGATTTTTCCGGTAATAAGATTAAGGTTAATAAGGCTCAAATTTTTATTCACACCTATAGCGCTTTGATTGAGTCCCATCGTCCACATACTTAGAAAGCCCTTTGCTCCACCTATATATTCAGCAGCCAGCCGTATAGAATCTTCTTCCACACCACATATAATGGCAGCTTCGTAGACCGATTTTTCAAACACGCGTTGTTTATAGGCTTCGAATCCTTCGGTGTGGTCATGGATAAAATCACGATCGATTTGATTCGTCTCGATTAAAACCCTTCCTATAGCATAATTGAGCACGACATCAGTACCAGGATTAATCTGCAGATGCAAATCGGCTAATGAGCAAGAATCGGTAACACGCGGATCGACAACAATAATTTTGGCTTGCGGATTGGCAGATTTATGAGCTTCAATACGCCGCCATAAAATAGGATGACACCAAGCAGGATTTGCTCCAGTTACCAAAAAGCAGTCCGCTAACTCGATATCATCGTAGCATATGGGCACACTATCTTCTCCTAAAGTCATTTTGTACGCCGTGACCGCACTACTCATACATAAACGCGAGTTGGTGTCAATATTGTTACTGCCAATAAACCCTTTCATCAGCTTGTTTATTACATAATATTCTTCTGTAAGACATTGCCCAGAAGCATAAAATGCGACAGAATCTGGACCGTATTTTTCAATAAAAGTTTTGAATACTGCCACCGTACGATCCAGCGCCAGATCCCAAGATGTTCGCTGCAAAGGCATGTTCTTATTATAGCGCATCTGTGGGTATAGCAGGCGGTCGGATTTATCATTCACCGTATATTGCAAATTGAGTCCTTTACTGCAAAGCATCCCTCTATTAACAGGGTGATCCTGATCTCCCCTGACGGAAATGACACCCTTGTTTTCGATTTTAATCTGAACACCGCAACCTACGCCACAATAGCAGCACGTACTGGTGAACATCTCTTGTTTATCTTTGCTCATGGAAGATCTCCTATTTGTTTTGTAGTTCAAGAGAAACTGAAGCCGACTTGCTAAAAGGTTTCAATTGAAATTTAGTAATAAGTACAATGGCACCGATTATTGTGACTCCAATACCGATATATTGGAAAGCATCTGCATACGTTAAGTTTTCAGATTTAAATAAAAATCCAACAAGCATAGCACCTATATTTCCACCGGCACCTACTATTCCGCTTATCGTGCCAATGGAATCTTTATTGATAAAAGGTACAATGCCATAGGTACAACCATTTGCCATCTTAAGAAAGAGTGCAAATAATAGCATCGTTACTATAGCCATTGCGAGCGTGTTCGATTGTGCAAACAGTCCGATTCCTATACCTTCGAGCATTAGTAAGCCGCCTAACAAAATACCCTTACCTTTCAAGCCATAGGATTTACCAATCTTATCACTTACGATTCCCCCTAACGCTCTGGCAAAAATATTCATCCCACCGAATATACTAGCCATGGCACCCGCCATTATCATACTTGTTCCAAACTGATCGGTAAAAAACGTAGCAGCCACATTATCCACAGTAATCTCGATTCCAAAACACGCGGCATAAGCAAACGTTAAAGCCCATACACGGTAATCTTTTAGCGCCTTTATAAATGTTCCTTTCTCTGCAGCTTTTTTCTTACTCTTCTCAAGAGCTAATTCACGATAGTTTCCTTCCGGGGTATCTTTGGTATACTTGTAATAAATAAAAGCCATAATCAGTAGAATAACACCAGGTACTACCATCGCTATTCGCCATGAATTAGATTGACTTACCAACCCCATTCCTACAAAACCCGCCGCAATTAGTGGCATAACTAAATTCGTTACTCCTCCTCCTAGGTTTCCCCACCCACCAGTGACGGCGTTTGCTGTACCAACTACGTTGGGTGCAAACATCATCGACGTATGAAATTGCGTAATCACAAACGAAGCGCCTATTATTCCGATGAAAAATCTAAACAACAAAAAAGACTCATAGCTGTTACTTAAGCCAATTAGCATAACGGGTAGCGAACCTACTGCTAATAAAATAGTGTAGGATAACCGTGGGCCTAAGGTGTCACATAATTTTCCAATAATGAGTCTGGCTACAATGGTGGCAGAAACGGATGCAATAATGATATTTCCGATCTCACTTTTGCTTAAATTTAATTGTTCTCTTATAAGTGGCATTAATGGCGCTACGCCAAACCATCCAAAGAAGCAGAAAAAAAAGGTGATCCAGGTAATGTGAAAAGTACGCATTTGAATACCTTTGATGGAAAAGATACGAAGAGTAGTCAGTGGTTTAAGTGTTTCTTTCATGAGTTATTTTTTAGGATGATTGAATTAACTATTATAAGGGATAAAAGTATACACAGGTATGCGCTGCTACCTCTGCTATATAATCGGGATGTATCGCTAACCCGTTCGCTCCCAACGCGGCGGTAATATCCCCGGAACCATTATTCTTCAAGGTGATCAGTCCGCCATCTGATGGATGGATTTTCACAGGGAAAAACTCAGTCAGTTCGTTTTTCTTGCATCTAGATTCCAAGATCGGAAGGCTGTAGATCAATCGCTCTTCATATTGAAAACTACGGTATAGATATTCTTCTACAAATACGGTGAAGGTCACAAGGCATGACAGAGGGTTGCCGGGTAATGCAAATACAATCCCGTTTCTAGCTGTCCGACCAACTAAAATCGGCTTACCTGGTTTGATACAAACTTTATGAAACAGGATTTCTATTCCTAAATCACTCAGCACCGAAGGGATATAATCTGCATCTCCCGCCGAAACTCCTCCGTTTATCAAAGTGATATCATGTTTTAATGCTTTGCCGAGAACTACTTTGAGCGAAGGAATATCATCAGCAACATGCGTACAAAGCTGCGGCATAATCGACCATTTTTTCAATAAGGCCTTCAGCAGAAATTGATTACTGTTCCTAATTTGAAAAGGACCTGCCGGCAAGTCAGGCTGTACGATCTCTGATCCGGTTGTTACAACGGCAACCGAAGGAAGCGTATATACAGTCACACGTGATATACCTAGGGCAGCTAACATGCTAATTAACTGTGCATCACACTTCTGAGGTGAGCGAACAACCGTTTCACCTTGTTTTATATCCTCGCCTTGCCGAGCGATATGCTGGAATTCTATGACACGATCGATGGCAAAACTTACTAAACCATCCATCTCAATAGCATCTTCTCGCTTAACAACAGCATTTACCCCATCGGGACACGCTGCACCTGTCATAATTTTATAACATTGTCCCTTTTTTAACTCTTGCTTATGTCTTGCGCCAGCGTATACTACTTCAATAACCTCATAGCTGCGTATTCCACTTTTCCAATCTCCAATTTGTAGTGCATAGCCATCCATTGCAGCTCGATTGAAAGGAGGATAATCTCGGTCAGCGGTTACATTTATCGCCAAAAATCGATTATCAGCATCAGCTAGATCGACTTCTTCGCAACCGAATGAACCTGCTATTTTTTGAAGTAATAATTTTGCGCTATCGAACGTTTCCATTGTTAATGACCTCCTCCTAACATCATTTTCCGAGCATGAAAAACACCGGGTAAAATTGCATCCAGCGATTCTTGAGCCCCAGTGGTACTACCTGGAAGCGTTATAACGAGACTTTGCTTTATTGCACCTGCAACCGACCGGCTCATCATCGCCATCGGGGTACGCATTTGGCCAAAAGCTCTCATTGCTTCAGTAATCCCATTCGCGTCTCTTTCCAATATTTCTGAAACAGCAGCTACCGTGTTATCTCGGGGCCCTAGGCCTGTTCCGCCTGTTGTGAAAATAAAATGAACATCCGACTTCACCCATTCACGAATCTGACTCTGTATCAAATCTTTGTCATCGGGTATAATTTGATAATCTATAACGTTTGCTTTGTGATCTTCCAATATTTTTTTGATCAGTACACCACTTTTATCAGTACGAGAACCAGCAGCAGTAGAATCAGAACATACGAGTATGGCACATGTAGCGGTCATTCCCAGATAGCGGCGACTATCCGTTTTCCCACCTGTTTTTTTACGTAATTTAATGCTCCCGATTTCAAGCTTTTGATCAATAGGTTTTAGCATATCATAAATCTCTAACGCGGCGATACTTGCGGCCGTAAGCGATTCCATTTCTATTCCTGTACGGCCGATAGACTTGGCTGTGACTGAAATCAACACGCCGTGAGATGGAAGGTCTGGATCTGAAAAATATGTCGGATGTGCTACCCGAGAAAGATATTCAAAAGAAATATCCATTCCATCTATGCCCACCGGATGACAATGAGGAAGCAACTGCGGTGTTAGCTTTGCACCGATAAACCCTGCGGCACGTGCTACATCAAATAAATTTCCTTTAGGTAGTTGATTACCTTCAATCAATGAAATGGTCTCATCAGAACAATAGACGATAGCTATCGCGTGAGCTGTTCGTAATGTCATTTGTTTGCGACTGATATCTCTCATATTAAAAATTGTTCAAAAATCTAGTTTCTGGAAATAAAATCCGTCCTTATATCACTAATTAATACATCAAGCTGATTAATATCTTAAACTCGTTCAATTTATCCGGCCTACAGCTATCAAGAATAGATAGTTTATGATTACTTTAATAAAAACAGGACATAAATTGATATAATATTTTAATTTTCACATAAAAAACTACCATTTTTAATAGTAATTATATAACAAATTAAACAAAATACAACATCAATAACACAAAATTGCATATTTCAAATATAAATCATTGTAAAAATATGATATATATAACAAATAATGAAAATTAATATGACATTTATTTAAACAAATAAGACTTAAAACAAATAAAACACCCTATTTTAAAAGTAAATAGAATAAAATAACACAGATAACTATTAAAAAAAACAAAAAGAGACGAATAAAATTGAAATAATTAAGAAATACAGCTCCACACCCTTAAGTACTATATATAAAACCAGTACATATTTAAATATTCGCAGGATTAATCAGGGGATAGAGGAATCTAATAGATTACTTAGGAAGTAAAATTTCTATTGAACGTAATTAACACGTATCTTTCTCAGCATTATAATGCTGAGAATACGTGTTAAATGTATAAATTACGGGAATGGGGAAACTTACTTGTTTAAGTTTCCCCATCTCAACCAATGCTGCGATCACGTTGAACAATCAGCGGAGGATTTGCTCCATTACTTTTGCAGTCCGTATTCCTGACGTTCCTGTGGAGGGGCTTATACCTTTCCCGATCAGTTCGTCTACGATCATTTGAATGAGCCCCATCTGTATATGCTGTGGTCTATCAAAATCATACCTTTCTACTCCCGTATCTGTGCGCACTTCTATTGGCGTCTGTTTGAAGATACTGAACGAAATAGTACCGCGAGTCCCAGTGATAACCACAGCATCCGACTCTACAGATTGCGTACTTGAAAAGGTCCAGAGCCCTGTCCCTAAAACACCGGATTTAAATTTCCAACTTGTGGCAACGGTGTCTGCGACTTCGTAATTCCCTGCAATATTGATAGCATATCCACTTGCGATCTTAATTTCACCCAATAAATAATCTAATATATCGAATGTATGGGGAGCAAGATCAACAAAATATCCTTCACCACCAATGCTTCTCTCGATTCGCCAGCTGTGCTTCTCAGGATCAAGATCACTTGCAAAGGGAGATTGTACTATTTTGGTATCGACTGTAAGGGCCGTTCCAATTTTACCCTCACTCAACAGCTCTTTTACCTGATTAAAGTATTCCATTCCTCTCCTGTAAAAAGCAACAAAAAGAGGAACTCCTGTCTGTTTGGATATGTTATTCATCTGCTCGCATTCTTTTACGCTCATGGCCATCGGCTTCTCAACATACACCGGCTTTCCAGCATTCATCGCTCTAATCGCATACTCCATATGTGTATTGGGCGGTGTGGCAATATAAATCGCATTTACCTGTGGATCGTCTATTAATTGCTGTGCATCTGTATAGTAGGTGAGAACATTATGCCTTTCGGCATAGTCTTTTACTCGATCCAAAGTACGCGCCATCACAGCCACTAATCTTGAATTTTGTATTTTGGAAAATGCTGGCCCGCTCTTTACTTCAGTCACATCTCCTGTACCGATCATTCCCCACTGTATCGTATCCAATTTCTTAAAATCCATAGGTCCGTTTCTTTATTGTGTTAAATAGGTTCAATATAATCAAAAATTAAATATTTACAATGCGGTGTATCAGCACAAGGGGAGCTATTTGCTAAAAGAGATTTTTATTTTCTATTATTATTCCTTATTTTAGGGTATAAATACGTACCTAAAGTAGGTATATTGTATGTAGGATATAAACCATATAAAACTAAAGCAATGGGAAAATTTGTAGTAAGTACAAGAAAAAATGGAGAATTTCAATTCAATCTTAAAGCAGGGAATGGACAGATAATACTGACCAGTGAAGGATACTCCACAAAAGCAAACTGTCTAAAAGGCATAGAGTCGGTAAAAAAAAATGCACAAGTCGACGCTAGATTCGAAAAAAAGAATTCGTCCAATGGTAAATATTTTTTCAACCTTAAATCAACGAATGGTCAGGTGATTGGCAGCAGTGAAATGTACGAAAGCGAATCCGGGCGAAATAACGGTATAAATTCAGTAAAAGAGAATGCTCCTTCAGCAACGACAGAAGAATAAAGGCAAACGATAACAGATGGTGGATGAAAATAGACACATTCAAAAAACAAAGACCAGATTTCTTATCATTTCTGGTCTTTGTTTTCAGGAAAATGCTATCTAATGCCGCCTACCAAATTTTAATCTGTTCATGAAACAACGTTAACTTTCGACGCTGATAAGACTTCTTTTTCATAAAATACATCGATATAATTCATGTAAAATTGCAGTTGTTGTTGAATAGGTCTTACTTTCTTATTTATCCTAAAACTACATCTAAGGACATCATAATCAAAAAACCGATAATGAACCCTATGGTGGCGATATCTGAATCTTTATTTTGCTGTGCTTCGGGAATAACTTCTTCTACAACTACGAAAATCATGGCTCCTGCAGCGAATGCAAGGGCATAAGGTAAAATTGGTGTAAAAACAGTAACCGCTAAAGCACCGACGACTCCCGCTATGGGTTCAACTATAGCGGAGAACTGCCCATAAAAGAAACTTTTTTTACGACTCATCCCTAATCGACGTAACGGCATGGCTACGGCAATTCCTTCCGGAAGATTCTGTAGTCCGATGCCAATCGCCAGCGCTACCGCTCCTGCTATACTGGCCTCCGGGAGCCCCACAGCAACTCCTCCAAACAAAACGCCTACAGCAAGTCCCTCGGGAATATTATGCAGCGTAATGGCAAGCACCAATAGTGTTGTTTTCTGCCACGGGGTTTTTACACCTTCAACCTGTTTAAAATTGACATGTAAATGAGGCAGTAATCTATCGAGGGCATACAAAAAACCAGCACCGAACAGAAAGCCTAAAATAGCTGGTAATACTTTTACAAAACCTTCCCCCTCACTCATATTCATAGCTGGGATCAACAAACTCCATACACTTGCCGCAACCATCACCCCACCTGTAAAACCGAGCATACCATCCATAAAATTACGATTGATTGCTTTGAAAAAAAACACGGTTGACGCGCCTACTGCAGTGACAAGCCACGTAAAAGTAGTTGCATAAAAAGCACCAAGAATGGGATCTAGATTTTCAAAATAAAGAATAATATCATCCATAAAAATAATCGTTAATCGTGTCCAATAAGTTGGAGTAGGTCCTAAAATTACATATATTATATCATATCTCTAATACAAAAAAAATCTACTTCCCTATACAGAATTTAGAAAAAATATTATCGAGTAAATCATCCGTAGTGACCGCTCCTGTTATCTCTCCGAGGTGGTGTAATGCTTGACGTATATCCATGGCCAAAAAGTCTGAAGTCACAGGATTCTCAATTCCATATAATACTTTTTCCAATGATTGTTGTGTTTTTTGCAAAGCTTCTACATGTCGAATATTTGTCACCATCACATCGTCTGTATTTATATTCGCCAGGTTGACTTGATTGAGCAATTCATCTTTCAATTTTTCTATACCTTGTTGCTCTTTAGCCGAGATAAATAATGGGTTCAAAATATTAAATTCGACTTTTTGCGGTTCGCTCAATAAATCAGCTTTATTAATGATCGTGATAAAGGGAATTCCCAAGGATTTAACTTCTTCAATCTGTATCCAAACATTAGTAATCTGATCCTGCGTGGGATCGAACAAATAAACGATCAAACGGGCTTGCTTCATCTTCTCCCGGGTGCGCTCCACTCCTTTCGCTTCAATAATATCCGTGGTTTCCCGAATACCTGCTGTGTCAATAAAACGAAAAGTAACCCCATGGATATTAATTTCATCTTCTATTGTATCGCGCGTAGTACCCGCAATCTCAGATACAATCGCACGCTCCTCGTTTAATAATGCATTCAATAATGTAGATTTACCAACATTCGGTTTCCCAGCGATAACGATGGGAACACCGTTTTTCAAAACATTACCTTGTTCAAATGAGGATACAAGCTTATTGATAACAGTGTAGATTTGCTGAATTAAGTTCTTAAGTTGATCCCGATTTGCAAATTCAACATCCTCTTCGGAAAAATCCAATTCTAATTCTATTAAGGAGGCAAAATGCACCAAATCTTCACGAAGCTTTTTCAATTGGTTAGAAAATCCTCCTCGCATCTGTTGCATAGCAATTTGATGCGAGGCCGCCGAATTGGACGCGATCAAATCAGCTACCGCTTCGGCCTGAGAAAGATCTAATCCACCATTTAGGAAAGCACGCAATGTAAACTCTCCTGCCTTTGCGGCACGCGCTCCCTTTTTTATCAAAAGACTGACTACCCGCTCTATAATATATGTTGAATTATGAGTAGAAATCTCTACCGAATTTTCTTTGGTATATGAATTAGGGCCGATAAAAAGGGAGACCAATACTTCATCAATAATATCTTCTCCTTCACGAATTGTTCCAAAATGAATCGTATGTGAAGGCTGCTGGGTTAAATCTTTACCTTTAAATATAGCGTTGGTAATGCGTATCGCTTCAGATCCTGAAACACGTATCACGGCAATTGCTCCATTTGAACCTGAAGAAGTGGCCAAGGCCACGATCGTATCCTGTGAAATTAATCCTGCTGTAGACATATGGACAAAGGTACGGCTTTGCACCGATTAGTATATAGCATCAGAAAGATTATACTAAAAATTGACGTCAAGGCACACATGCGAGATGCAATTACGCAGAAAATAAATTTCTTAATCTATGTTAAGTTTTGTAGAGATTTTAATTGAGATCTTTGCTTCTACATTCAGCGAACTAAGCTGATTAAAATAGTTAAACAACAAATTATAAAATATAAAAATTACGACTATGGCAACTTGGAATTTAGACAAAGCACACAGTGAAATTGAATTTAAGGTAAGACACATGATGATATCAAGTGTTAAAGGACAATTTAATGATTTTGACATTACGGTAAACAGTCCTACAGAAGATATCGTGAATGCTGTAATTGAGGTGAGCATTCAAACCGATTCGATCAATACAAAAAATGAACAGCGTGATAAGCATTTGAAAAGTCCTGATTTCTTCGATATTGAAAATTTCAAAAAGATCGCATTTCAATCTACAGAGATTAAAAAGGTCTCTGATGCTGAATTTACATTAGTGGGTAATCTTACGATTAAAGAGGTGACGAAACCTACAACTTTCCAAGTAGAATTCGGAGGTGTCGCGAAAGATCCATGGGGAAACAAAAAGATAGGTTATACCGTAACGGGTAAAATAAACCGCGAAGAATTTGGATTAACATGGAATGCTGCATTGGAAACGGGGGGCGTAATGGTGAGTGAAGATGTGAAATTCCAGGCTGATATACAATTTATATTAAGTGAAAACTAATCCATAACCTTAAATAAACGTATTATTTTTTCTAAACAAGCAGCGTTTTCTTTAGTTAGACAACGCTGCTTATTAGCGGCTTAGTTACGCTAACCTATCTTATCGAAACGCTTAATTGCTAAAATTAGCGTATTTATTACTTAGAAAATCACGTATTTATTGCGAAGAAACTTCTATTTTGGTTTGTTTTTAAAGTAGAGATTAAATTTTTTTATTTTTTAAACTATATAAATTATGCCAACAAAAGTAGAAAATAACCTTAGCGGTATCAAGAAAGAAACGAAGGAAGCTACCGAACGGGGGCTAACGTCCGTCGTAAATAAAAAGCAAGATAAAAAACAACATGCCGACGCGGAAGCGGGGGTCGATGCCCAAATGGAACAAATAAATGATATGCCTAACGATCCGAACATCCGACCGAAAGAGAAAGTAAAGAAGAAATAAGTTAAAAAAGTGCCCTATAGGTAATAACCTTTATTAGCGGCCTAGTCGCTGAAGTGCTTTGTTGGATAGAGGTAAGCCGGACGGCTTATTTAGAACTTCTGCAAAATGAACTCAGAAAGAAGGATATAGATTCCTATAAACAAAACTAGATAACCAAAAATAACCTTCAACTTCGACCCGTCCACTCCTTTTGATATAGAAAAGCCAACAAACATCCCAACAATAACCGCAACAGTATAACTTAATAATATCTGCCAGTCAAATCTATCAAATTTCTCTGTATCTCCAAGTAATCCAAAAAAAGAATTGACAGCAATGATAACTAAAGATGTACTCACGGCTCTTTTGATCGGCATTTGAAAAAAATTAACCAAAGCGGGAATAATTAAAAAACCTCCCCCAGCCCCAACTAACCCCGTCACCAGCCCTACACCCCCCCCGTCTACAACTACCTTACTAATAGACGCCTCTTTTTCTTTATTCTGTTCTATTTGTTCTTCTCGCCTCCTTATCATCGAAATTGAAGATCCCAACATGACTACAGCGAATAAGATCATGAGAGCTTTCTTCTGATGTATTGAATAGGAACCGATGACAAATACATCAGGTACCAGCGGCAATATGAACATGCGAGTAAGATAGACCATGAGCAGCGAAGGGATACCGAATGTCAACGCTTTTTTAATATCCACATTTCGCGTAATAATACCACGGATGCCGCCGATAAACGAAGTGACTCCAATGGCAAACAATGAATAGGTAGTAGATATAATAGGATCTACCCCCATGATATAGACAAAAATGGGGACAGTCAATATTGTTCCACCACTACCCACTAGTCCTAACGTAATCCCTACCACAATAGCCAACAGTATCCCTAAAACAATCATTTGCTAAGATATTTAATGTGGGAGTTTATCTTTAATGAGCCCGTAGAGATAAGTACCTAATAAAGCAAATACAATAACAATTAATATCTGCCATATTCCCGCTCCTAAAAGAACAAAGATGGGACCAGGACATGCACCGACCAAAGCCCATCCTAATCCAAATAGAATACCGCCTATTAAATAGCGTACTATTGACCTGTCTTTTGGTTTTATCACGATTTTTTCACCGTTTATGTCCTTTGTATCGTATCTTTTGAACAGTTGCAGACCTACTGCTCCGACAAGTAGTGCGGTACCAATAAAACCATACATATGAAAGGAATCAAAATTAAACATTTCATATATCCGGAACCAGGACGCAGCCTCAGCTTTATACATAGCAAGACCAAAAACTACTCCTAAAAAAATATACACTAAATTCTTCATTTCTTAAAAGATTAAAGGAAACAATACGTGAACCATCAATAAGCCACCAATAAAAAATCCAATGACAGCGATTAGAGAAGGCAGTTGGAAGTCACTCAGCCCAGATATGGCATGCCCGGAAGTACATCCTCCCGCGTATCGTGTACCAAAACCAATCAACAAACCGCCAACAGAAAGGATTAGCAGATTTTTTGTGGTCAGTTGGCCAAATATCTCAGAAGGGACATATGCCTTTCCTGCACTTTTGAAACCCAGTTCATGCAACCGGGACACTGTGCTTTCATTAATTTCGGGAATCTGATTGTTAGACAGATAGTGTACTGCAATAAACCCACCTATTATAGCGCCTACAAGAAACAAAAGATTCCACCGCTGTGCCTTCCAATCAAATTTGAAGAAATCGCAATTATTCCCAGCTCCAAATACAGAGCAAAGTGTCCTGAAATTGGAAGAAAATCCAAAGCTTTTACCCAGAATAATCAACATTAACATAATAATTGCGACCAAGGCGCCTCCAACATACCATGGCCAAGGATCTAATAGTACTTCCATAACATATTCTCTTTTAGTTAGACAAATGTAGAACTCTAAAATTATAAAGTAAGTAACATATGTTACCAAAAAAACAGCCGTAATTTTTTCGGTATTAAATAAGGAGAGGTGTGGGGAAGCAATAGGTCTTTAAAAAACTGGCTTCGCTCTTTTTAAGCAAAAGCGAAGCCAGGTACAACGACGGTATTAAATAGAATCGCGACTTTATTCCAATACCGTGACATTTTTAGCCTGTATATGCTCACGACCAAACATATCTATCGCTTTTACTTCTATTTTATGTGTACCTATACCTAATTTAGGATACTTCGCCTTCCACAAGTGCGACGAAGGAACTGGATCTGACGGCCTTCTCCCCTCCAGCAACTTAACTGTATTATCATACGATAGCACATTGTAAGCAAAATGTGGATCGGAAGTATCGCTTATTTCCATATCCCTCCAGGCGCCATTGTCTACACGGTATTGTAATTTATCATCGGGTTTACCAATAAAAAAATTCGCATATAAGGTGTAACGTCTTACATATTTCGCCTGTATCTCTTCAGGCCCTATCAGATTCATCTGATAGGTTGGATCGTGTCCGGCCACTTTATAATCAAATGTATATTGATTATCATTGATAGACAAAATCGCATATCCTTTTGGTGTGCCATCTCTCATAGTTGATGTAGGGACTCCTTGTGGATTCATTCTGCCGGAATACCAATCGCCAGAAGTGGTGCCAACATTATATTCGTGATGCGGCTTCGCTTGTTTCCATCCGTCTGCTTGATCATAGTAATTCTGCTTTTGAAAATGCGTATGAGCCGATAGGGAAAGTGTATGCGGATATTCTGTCAATAAATCAAATAAACGTTGTCTATCTTCATTTCTAAATACATCTGAGTTTTCGTGTTGGAGTGGGATATGAAAAGCAAGCACGATCAGCTTATCTTTCGGTACAAATTTCAAATCATTTGCGACGAAATCCAACTGATCTTCCCGAAACCCGCCTAAATACCCTTTACCTGTGCGTGGATTAGGATAGATAATATTGTCTAAAACTATGAAGTGGGTATTCCCATAGTTAAACGAGAAGTTATTTGGCCCAAAATTCTTTTCATACGTCTCGTCCGAAAGGGAGTCGGATTTTACATCAAAATTCATATCGTGGTTGCCCATGACATTATACCACGTGAGTCCGAGTTGTCCAACTGCCTGTTTATAGGCCGGATGAAGACTTAGGTCGTTGCCTACTAAATCTCCCAGACTGATACCGAATGAAATTCCCTCCTTATGTTGAACATCATCAATAATCCCCTTCTTAAAATAAGCTATCTCCTCTAGGTTGTACGCTTGTGGATCACCGAAAACAAAGGCTTTAAAATCATCACTTTCCTTATTCGGAAGAATTGGAAAATCTATTGATTTAGGAATACGACCTGTAGCTGGCGTACCTGCATACTTAAGTTCAGGTGATCCTTTCGCTTTATGAATGTAGTAAAATTTCGGATGGTTGTCTTGGTCTACCGGAAATTTGAAATTGCGGGGCTTAATAACAAAAATGATATTGTCATCGCTCATCGGCAAACTATATTCGCCCTTGGTGTTAGTCAGTACGACCTCGCGTCCGTTGCTCACAGCTACCTGTGCAACACCCTTTTCATTCTGTTCTCGCTTACCATTATTATTATTATCCTCAAAAATAACACCTTTAGCGAGCTGTTGTGCGTGCACTGACCCGAATAGTGTAGCGCAGCTAATTAATAATACTTTAAAGTCCATATATTGTTTACTAATCCTGCAAACATATACTTTATAGACTAAATACTGATTAACATAATGTAAACAAATCGTGAATTGTTATAACAAAAGGGGTTAATTTTTATAAAAATTAACCCCTTTTGTTATAACATTGAAATAATTCTTATTCGCCCCCCTCTTTCGAGGCGAGGTATCGTTCAGCTTCTAAAGCCGCCATACAACCAGTTCCCGCAGCGGTAATTGCTTGGCGATACACATTATCTTGCACATCCCCACAAGCAAATACACCAGGTATGTTTGTCGCCGTAACGTTAGGCTTTGTAATTAAATATCCTGTTTCGTCCATATCTAAGATACCTTTAAATAGATCGGTATTGGGCTTATGTCCGATAGCGACGAAGAATCCGGTAATGTCAAGATCCTTTACTTCTTGTGTTTGGTTATTCTTAACACGTAGTCCTGTAACCACCTGCCCGTCCCCAAGAACTTCCTGTGTTTCGGTATTATAATGAATTTCAATATTCGGTGTATTTAATACCCGATGTACCATGGCCTTAGAAGCACGGAATTCATCACGTCGTACTAACATGTGCACTTTATTACACAATTTAGCAAGGTAGGTAGCTTCCTCAGCGGCAGTATCACCGGCTCCGACGATGGCAACATCTTGACCTTTAAAGAAGAAACCGTCACAAACAGCACAAGCTGAAACACCAAAACCATTGTATTTTTCTTCCGAATCTAACCCCAGCCATTTTGCAGTTGCTCCTGTTGCAATAATTACCGTGTCGGCAGTTATTGTTTTAATATTA
Organism: Sphingobacterium alkalisoli; assembly: GCF_005049105.1. Taxonomy (GTDB): domain Bacteria; phylum Bacteroidota; class Bacteroidia; order Sphingobacteriales; family Sphingobacteriaceae; genus Sphingobacterium; species Sphingobacterium alkalisoli. The sequence goes on along the minus strand of NZ_SUKA01000005.1, from coordinate 235,140 downwards.
TCGATCTCTACGCTGTGCACACCACCAATTATTGAAAAATCCACTTTTGTAGCATATCCAAAGCGTACGCTGGTACCGAACCGCTCAGCTTGAGCGCGTAAATCCTCCATCATTACCGGTCCGGTAATACCATTAGGATAGCCAGGGAAATTATCTACCTCTGTTGTCTGTGTTAATTGCCCTCCTGGTACCAGTCCTGTATAAATAACTGGTTTCATATCCGCCCGTGCCGCATAGATCGCTGCAGTATATCCCGCCGGACCCGAACCAATAATCAAACATTGTACGTGCTCTACTTCTTCTTGTGTATTCATTTTATAATCAACAATATACTTTATTCTGTTTAATTTTATTACTTTCCAAATTTACTTTTCAGATCGTCAAGCATATCTAAGGTAATAGGTTTAGACTTTTCCTTGCTTGGCAAATTTTGAAAATTCTTTTTAGCATCCTTTTTGTTGTCTTTCTCTACTTCCGTCTGAGCCGCTTTGGCTTCGCGTTTTACTTGGCGATGTGTATTCCAAATATTTTCGAGAACCTTCTTAGTGTACAACGGAAAATCGCCGTTTTGCATCCAAGCATAGTAACTTGGCTCGACATCAAATACATCCGTCACTACCCTTCCTTTATGCTTTCCGAAATTAATAACGACCTGATCATCCTCATTATATACCAATCGTCCCGCGAAATCGGCAGGTTTGGACATATTGGTAAAAGTATGCAATGCACTTACATCATTGACGACAGGAACACTTACGTTACCGTGCTTGTCCTCGAATTCGACACCTTGGTATTTAACCAACTGTGCTTTCAGAACTTCGTAAGTTGCTCGCACATCGGCTTCTGCCTGATGAGCATTATCCAAACTCTTACCACAATAAAACTTATAAGCCGCCTTCAATGTACGTTGCTCCATCTGGTGGAATATATTTTGAACGTCGACAAATGACCGGCCTTCTAAAGTAAATTCAACGCCAGCACGTAGAAATTCTTCCATCAGCATGGGCACATCAAATTTATTAGAATTATAGCCCGCCAAATCTGCATCGCCTATAAATTCAGCTACCTCTGCTGCCAGCTCCTTAAAGCTAGGTAAGGCTTTTACATCCTCATCATAAATACCATGAAACATCGAGGAAGCCAACGGAATAGGCATACCAGGATTCACCCGCTTAGAAAACACCTGCTCACTGCCATCGGGCAACACCTTCAATATAGCAATTTCAACAATTTTATCTGCTGAAATATTGACCCCGGTAGTCTCTAAATCAAAGAATGCCAATGATCTTTTTAATTTCAATTCCATGCCCTAAAGATATAGCTAAATGCGAATAAACAAAAATACAATTCATATTTCACCCATTTATCAAACGAAGGTAATTTCATAAATTTGAGATTCATCATTTTACATCCAAATGTATAAAATTTCATTTTTTAAAAAATCTATCCATTCATCTGGTGTTGATCGTGAAAAGATGGCTTTTATATGTATTGATTTTAAATGTGAATTATAACAAAAAGGCAATCCATGTGGATTGCCTTTTGTTATAATATAAAATATTATTATCCCAGTACCTCTCTCACCCTGGCTATTTGATGATCAACCAATTTTTGTAAAGGACCAGAAGCCATCATCTTCATCATCATGTTTAATTGCGCTTCAATCACAAAGGTAGCTTTTGTTTCCGATGAAGATATTTCTTCTACTCGCCATGATAATTTGACTTCAAATGGGGCTTCTTCTGAAGGCACACAAATGATTTCCTTGTTCTCGACACGTTGATTAATCTTAAGCGACAACTTAGCCATATTTTTAATGGTAAAACGAGCTTCATCCACCGTCGAGGTCCAGTTGTATATATTATCTGGCATCAGCTGCTCATGATTGTTCAAATCTGCTAAAAAAGAATACACTTCAGAAATAGCTTTGTTGATTACAGTATGATTTTGAATGACTGTCATGATTATTTTCTTCGGTTACACATTTGGTTCCCAACTTGCAGGATCTTTACGCCATTGTTCTAACATTTCCACGTCACTTTCCAGTATATAGCTTTTGTCTACAGCCACTTTAATTAACGACTCATATGTACAAAGACTGAACAAAGGACATTTCGCTGCTGTAAAATTATTTACGGCCTCATCAAATCCATAGGTAAAGATAGAAATCAGACCGACAACATTGCAACCTGCTTCACGCAATGCCTTCACCGCGATCAAAGAACTTTTGCCTGTAGATACCAAGTCCTCTATTACCACAACACGTTGTCCACTTACCACCTCTCCTTCGATAAGATTTTGACGTCCATGATCCTTCGCACTGCTACGCACATATGTAAAAGGAAGGCCTAAATCCTGAGCGACCAATACTCCTTGTGGGATACCAGCTGTAGCTACTCCAGAGATCATTTCTACGCTCCCGAATTCTTCCTGAATACGTTCAGACAGCTTCTGACGGATATATGTACGGATAGCGGGATGTGATAGTGCGACGCGGTTATCACAGTAAATTGGAGACCTCCAACCCGAAGCCCATGTAAAAGGACTTTTAGGTTGCAATTTTATTGCTTTAATTTGCAATAAGGATTCAGCAACTTTTTGTTCAACCTCATTAAAATTATTCATGGCGCAAATTTATAAAATTTATATGAACGAAAGTCTGCTTATTTTAGCAGATTTTACACCGAAAATCAAGGATGGTATCCAAACTATTGGATTACAAGAGATTGACTTAGAAAAACTTTTCAACAACAGTACAAAGAACAATATTGTCACTTATTTGTATATACACCCAGAAATAGAAAATGTTTTTAAATTAATCTCCAGTAAACTTAAAATTATTAAAGCTGCGGGCGGTATCGTAAAAAATGGCGAAGGCCATTATCTATTCATTCACCGTCTAGGAAAATGGGATTTGCCCAAAGGAAAGGTCGAAGATAATGAAAAGATGCGTGATGCGGCCGTCCGTGAAGTGGAGGAAGAGTGTGGAATTGAGATTCACTATCTTGGAAAAAAAGCTATCACAACATACCACGTCTATCTGATGCGTGGCAAACCGGTTTTAAAACAAACCAACTGGTACGAAATGGGCGTTAATAAAATTCCAAAATTGACCCCCCAACTTGAAGAAGACATTGACCGGGCAGAATGGTTATCCAAAAAAGACTTAACTCAGGTAAAAGAAAATACCTATCCCCTCATTCTTGCAATAGTAAATGATAAAATTTTAAAATAAGAAAAGCCCTGAGGTAATTCAGGGCTTTCTTCTACAACATATAACCACTAACTATTTGAACTTTCTTCTTTAGAATCGACAGATTTTTCAGTCTTTCTATGCATAGGTCTCTCACGGTCCTTGCGACCTTTAAAATGTCGATCACGTTTGTGTATACGATCCCCATCGCGCTTTACTAGACGCTCTTTCATTACTTTTTGTTGATCTTCTGTCAATAAACTTTTAAATCTATCACGATCAGCTTTCATTTCGTTTTTCAGGGCAATACGTTCCTTCTTTCGTGTTTCAGATCGTTGCTTCAGCTTTTTCGCTTGATCGAGATTATACGCGTATACTTCTTGGCGCTGCTTATCGGTAAATTTTAATTCCTTATCCAACCGCTCTGTACGGATTTTCGCAATGTCTTCGGCCGATTTACTTACCACATGCTCTCTCAATGATTTACCACCTCTACGATCTGTACGCGTATTATCTGACTTGTCCTGTGCAAAGGATGCAACACTCAATCCTGTAAACAATACTGCTAATGTCAATATCTTTTTCATAGTCATCTCAGTTAAATTGTAAATAATATTTTAATAACCTTTATTGTATTTATAGATACAATTCGAAGGAAACAGTTTAATGTTCTTATTGTTAAATTTAGTTAAGGCTTTGGGCAAGATATGTGAGTTGGTGGTATCACTAACTAATAATGACTATTTAAAGTTAGTACAAGAGTCTATAAAACAAAAAATGCTTTCGTTTTGAAAAGCATATGTAAATTGTGTTAAGTTTTTAAAGAACATTAACGTATGGTTAACGTTTCTCTTATTTCCTGATCTTCTTCTTTGATCGGGTCAATGAAACCTACATTTGTAACGTAGTATAAAAATGGATTTCTCTCCAACACTGTTTTTTTCTCTTTCTTTTTTCTAATCATATATTTTTTATTGTTCTTCCTAAAGTAGTCAATTATCAAGCCAAATCCAAATATTGTTTCAGATAGATCTCTATTCAAATAGATTAATGACATTTAAAGATCATAAAACGAAGGACCGAATCAATGAAATCCGGTCCTTTATTTATTGCGGGGTAAATTCCTCTTATATTACAATATTAATAATCTTACCCTTCACAAAAATAAGCTTTTTCACAGCTTTGCCGTCTAAATAACGTTGAACATCGGCGTTACTGATAACAATCTCTTCGACAGCTTTCGCATCTAGATCCAAGGCCAATGGTAGGTTCATTTTCATTTTACCATTTATCGACACAGGATATGCAAATTGGGATTCTATTAAATATTCCGGATTGAATGTAGGATAGATAGCGTAAGAAATCGTTCCAACTTCATTACCTAGCAATGCCCAAAGTTCTTCTGCTATATGTGGCGCGTAAGGTTCTAGTACGATAATCAAATCTTGCAGGATTTGACGTTTATTGCATTTTAGCTCTGTGAGTTCATTTACACAGATCATGAAGGCGGAGACAGAAGTATTGAAAGAGAATCGTTCGATATCATCTTCCACTTTTTTAATAATTTTGTGTAACGCTTTATATTCGGCCTTTGTAGGCTCCTCATCTGAAACATTGAAATTACCTTGGGCATCATGAAACAACCGCCACACTTTACGCAGGAATTTATATACTCCTTCGATACCATTTGTATTCCAAGGCTTTGCCTGCTCTAAAGGACCTAAGAACATTTCGTACAAACGTAATGTATCCGCACCGTATGTTTCGATAATATCATCTGGATTAACAACATTGAATTTAGATTTAGACATCTTCTCCACTTCAGTTCCACAGATGTATTTACCATTCTCCAGAATAAATTCGGCATCCGCAAAATCAGGGCGGAATGTTTTGAATCTTTCCGTATCCAATACATCATTGTATACTATGTTTACGTCTACATGCAAGGGAACGGTATTATATTGGTCTTTCAATCCTAATGAAACAAATTGATTCGTTCCTTTTCCTTCATTGTCCAAAACACGGTATACAAAGTTCGAACGACCTTGGATCATACCTTGGTTAATTAGCTTTTTGAAGGGTTCTTCCTCTTGATGAAAACCTAAATCTTTCAATACCTTATTCCAAAAGCGCGAGTACAACAAGTGTCCCGTAGCATGCTCAGAACCACCGATATACAAATCAACGGCCTTCCAATAATCAACGGCCTGTTTGGAAACGAATATATCTTGATTTTGAGAATCCATATAGCGGAACCAATACCAGGAAGAGCCTGCCCAACCCGGCATTGTACTTAACTCGTATTCATATTGATCTTGATATTTCCATCCTTCAGCACGTCCAAGAGGTGGTTCCCCTGTTTCTGTTGGTAAATATTTATCTACTTCAGGCAGCAATAAAGGCAGCTCCTTCTCCTCTATTAAATATGGTATTCCATTCTTAAAGTATACCGGAACAGGTTCTCCCCAATAACGCTGCCGTCCGAAAATCGCATCGCGCATCCGAAAATTAACTTTTGCCTTTCCCAATTTCAGCGCTTCTAGTTTCGCAACTAATGCGGGGACGGCTTCCTGATAGGTCATTCCATTGATGAAGTCAGAATTGATATATCTCCCTTCCTTATTTGGGTCGGCCTGTTCTTCAATATTTTGCGAATCAGAGATCGGAATAATCGGCAAATTAAAATGTTTAGCAAAGACATAATCACGTTGATCTCCCGAGGGAACTGCCATCACAGCACCTGTTCCGTATCCTGCCAAAACATAATCCGCTATCCAGATTTGAACCTCTTCACCGGTAATCGGATGTTTCGCATAGGAACCTGTAAATACCCCTGATACGGTTTTTGTATCTGCCATACGGTCGAGTTCCGATTTTTTTGCTGTTTTTTCGATATAAGCTGTCACAGCCGAACGTTGTTCATCCGTACTTAACGCTTCGACTAACTCGTGTTCGGGCGCCAAAACAACAAAAGAAACACCAAAGAGTGTATCTACACGCGTGGTGAACACCTCGATTTCCGAATTCACTTGCGGAAGCGGAAACTTGACAGAAGCCCCCACCGATTTGCCAATCCAATTACGTTGCATCTCTACTAATGGTTCAGGCCAATCCACACTGTCCAGACCGCTCAACAAGCGATCTGCATATGCGGTAATACGCATAGACCATTGCATCATTTTCTTTTGCTCGACAGGATAACCGCCCCGCTCGGAAACACCGTTTATAACCTCATCATTCGCCAACACCGTACCTAAGGCCGCACACCAGTTCACCGTACTTTCGCGTAAGTAAGCCAAGCGATATTTCAGCAGTTCTCTCTGTTGCTCTTCTTCTGAAAATACTTTCCAGTCCGCAGCAGAAAAGACGGAGGTATCTTCATCTGATTCTGCATGAATACCTTGAGAACCGGAATTATTAAACTTATCAATTAATGTATCTATGGATTCTGCTTTGTCAACATCCTTATTATACCAGGAATTAAACAATTGCATGAAAATCCATTGTGTCCACTTATAATAATCGGGGTTGGACGTCCGTACTTCACGTGACCAATCGTAAGAGAAACCAATATTATCCAATTGTTCACGGTAACGGTTTATATTTGCCGCTGTCGTTATGGCGGGATGTTGACCTGTTTGTATTGCGTATTGTTCGGCTGGTAAACCAAATGAATCGTAGCCCATTGGATGCAACACATTGAATCCTTTTAATCGCTTATATCTGGAAAAAATATCAGATGCTATATAACCCAGCGGATGACCAACATGCAAACCAGCTCCCGAAGGATAGGGAAACATATCCAAAACATAATATTTCGGCTTGTCAGTCGATTCAGCTGTTTTGAATGTTTGATTTTCGGCCCAAAATTGTTGCCACTTTTGTTCAATTGATCTGTGATTGTATTCCATCTTCCTAAGTAAGAATTGTATAAGAGTTGCGAAATTAGCGATTTTAAGACAAAAACAGTATAAAAGTTTTTTATTATAGACAATAAATTCGGATATTCGTTGTTAAAACTTGAGAGGTATCAAACATTTCTATTGAACTTTATTAAGTTTCAAATTGAAGAATTACATTTAATATTCAAAAAATCATCTTTATTAATTACTTTCGCATCAAATATATTTAAAGCTTTATGTCAGTAATAGAACAAGGCTCACCGCGTAAAAAAACAAAATCTGTATATATTTCCACTGTGATTAGCATTGCACTGGTTTTATTAATGACTGGTCTACTAGGACTTATACTTGTACACGCAAAAAACTTATCCAAATACGTAAAAGAAAATATCGTCTTAAATGTTATCGTAAACGATAATGTGAACGAGGGTGATGTACTTTCTTTGCAAAAAGATTTTGAAAAAGATCCTTATGTATTGCGCACCGAATACGTGAGTAAAGAGTTGGCCGCCAAGAACCTTAAGGAAGATTTAGGCGAAGATTTTGTAGAATATCTTGGACACAATCCACTTTTACATTCAGTAGACATTTATATGAAGGAACAATACGCTAATACAGACAGTATTCAACCTTTCATAGAAAAAATATCAAAAAGCAGCCGCGTTAAAGAGGTCGTATATCAAGAGTCTCTAATTGACATGGTTAATAAGAATATTCGAATAATCGGAATTGTAGTCCTTGCTTTTACAGTAATATTATTAATCATTGCAATAGCCTTGATTAATAATACTATTCGGTTAGCTATTTATTCCCAACGTTTTTTAATAAAAAGCATGCAGCTAATAGGTGCTACAAAAAATTTCATCCGCAAACCCTACATCCTATATGGAATTATCCACGGTCTTATCGGAGCACTGATTTCGATCTTATTGTTGATTTTCACATTACAATTTGCTCAAAAACAGATTCCTGAATTAGTTTTTTTACGCAATTGGTATGAGTTTGGTGCGATCTTTCTGATCGTCGTTATATTAGGAATATTAATTTCGGGTCTAAGCACCTATTTTGCAGTGACGAAATACTTACGCGCCAAATCACATAGTTTGTACCGTTAACTTCTATTAAAAATTGAAAATGGCTTTAAAAAACACAATACCTAGTAATGAAAAGAAATACGCCGGATTTGTATTTCAAAAGATTAACTATATTTTATTTTTGACTAGTATCCTGATCGTTGCGCTAGGCTTTCTACTCATGATGGGAACGGAGGATATCTATAGCTTTACGAAAATTACTTTGGCTCCTTTGGTTGTTATTATCGGATTTGCAGTAGGATTTGTCGCAATCTTATACAAAAAAAAGAATAAAGACATTTAAAAGATGAGCTATTTAGAGGCTATTATTTTAGCCATTATTGAAGGATTAACAGAGTTTTTACCTGTGTCTTCTACGGGCCATATGATCATAGGTACGGCTTTAATGGGCTTAGAACCCTCAGCTTTTGTGAAGCTATTCACCATATTCATCCAATTGGGAACGATACTCTCCGTACTTTTATTGTATTGGAAGCGCTTTTTTAAGTCATTGGATTTTTACTATAAATTGATTGTAGCGGGTATTCCCGCCTCTATTTTAGGTTTTATATTCAATGATGTGATTGATTCGTTATTGGAAAGTCCACTAATGGTGGCCGTAATGCTGGTTGTAGGGGGAGTTATTCTGCTCTTTGTGGATAAATGGTTCAACAAACCGGAAATTGCGAATTCAGATAACATTTCGTTCAGGCAGGCGTTCATTATTGGTTGTTATCAATGCCTAGCATTGGTCCCCGGTACGTCGAGGTCTGCAAGCACCATTATTGGGGGGATGACACAAAAATTAACACGTAAAGCGGCAGCGGAGTTTTCTTTTTTCCTGGCAATACCTATGATGCTCGGGGCATCGCTTGTAAAACTATACGGCTTTTTTAAAGATGGTAATACAATTAGTAATGAGGAAATCAGCCTGCTTATTGTTGGAAATATAGTGGGTTTTATCGTGGCCGTTGTTGCAATTAAAACTTTTATTGATATTTTAACAAAATATGGTTTCAAAGCTTTTGGATGGTATAGAATTGTGCTGGGATTAATTATTATAGTTATGCTGCTTAGCGGACATAGCTTGCAAATGATTTAATGGAAAACATTCAAGAACACACACACACTTTCTCCTTTGCGGAGGGAGAGGTATTATTAGTCGATAAGCCATTGACTTGGACAAGCTTCGACGTAGTAGGTAAATTGCGGAATACCATGAAACCCCTTAAATTAAAAGTAGGTCATGCAGGTACGCTGGATCCTTTAGCAACAGGATTATTAATTATCTGCACGGGAAAATTCACCAAAAAGATAGATTCATTTCAAGCAGAAGGCAAAGAATATATCGGTACAATTACGTTAGGAGCTACTACTCCTTCATATGATCTAGAAACGGAGATTGATCAAACATTTGATACTGAACATCTGACGGAGGATGAGATACAAAAAGTGGCGCAGTCCTTTATCGGTGAGCTAGATCAATTTCCACCGGCCCATTCGGCAATTAAAATTAATGGAGAACGTGTGTACGAAAAAGCACGACGTGGAGAAGATGTCGAACTCAAATCTCGCAAGGTATCTGTACAAGAATTTAAGATTGAAAAAATTGAACTTCCTTTGGTTTTTTTCAAGATTAAGTGTTCAAAAGGAACTTATATACGCTCTATCGCTCATGATTTTGGAAAAGCGTTACATAATGGCGCACATCTTTCTTCTTTGCGTCGCACCATGAGCGGAGAATTTCATGTAGATAATGCTTGGAATTTGGAAGATTTAATTCAGACTATAAGATCACAAAAAGCATCTTAATTGAAAAAAAATCATTATAAATGAAACCTGTATAACTTGCTGTCCCAAAAAAGGACATAAAGACAACTCATCTTCATCATCTTAAAAAGCAAACTATTCTAATGAAAATATATAGGAATCTTGAAGAATTCAATACCTTAGAAAACGCAATCGTGACTATAGGTACCTTTGATGGGGTTCATGTTGGGCACCAGAAGATTTTAAAACAATTGGTAGATTGTGCGAGAGAGAACAATGGAGAATCCGTTCTTTTGACGTTTTTCCCCCATCCAAGATTAATCATTAACCCTGACGATGAGGCTTTAAAGCTCATTAACGATATTGAGGAAAAGACGCACCGCCTTGCCCTTGCTGGATTAGATCATTTGATTATTACTCCTTTTACACGAGATTTTTCCAATCAAAATGCTGAAGAATATATTCGAAATGTATTGGTAGGAAAATTAGGTACAAAAAAAATCATCATTGGCTACGACCACCATTTTGGAAAGAATAGAACCGGTTCTATTAAAGATCTAGTCCACTTTTCCGAAATATTTGATTTCGGTGTAGATCAAATTCCTGAACAGGATATTGATGATGTCGCCGTATCCTCTACCCGTATTCGTGAAGCACTTATTAAAGGGGATGTGGATACAGCTAATAAATACCTTGGATATTCGTTTGAATTGACCGGTACCATTGTAAGGGGCGACCAAATTGGCCGGCAGATTGGCTTTCCAACAGCAAATCTACACGTGCATGAAAGTCATAAACTTATTCCTGCTTACGGTATTTATGCTGTCGAAGTAGAAATTTACCCTAAGGTTCCCTCAATAGACTCCGGCGATTATATACACCCGGAACCCATTTCCTTGGCAAAAGGTATGTGCTACATAGGTACCAGGCCTACTGTAGACGGTATGAACCGAAAAATTGAGGTAAATCTCTTGGATTTTAAGGACGATCTATATTCAAAAACACTACGTCTTAAATTCTTACATTTTGTACGCCACGACGAGCGATTTGACAATTTAGAAGATCTTCAAATTCAGATTAAAAAAGATGAAGATGCAATTAGAAGTTACTTTGGAGCAAGCTACTAAGAGCAAAATCAACTATCTTGTTCATTTTATTATGAGCACTAAATAAGATCAAATAAATCTTTTACCCCTAATAATTTTCTCGCTGTAAATCCCTCTCCATATTTTGCTTGTATATTCCGTCCAAGCTCTCGAGCTCTCCCTCTTGTATATTCTATAAAATCCGGATTCGAGATATATGTCTGTGGACCATCATCGTCAGATGATGCGTTGAACTGCGTTTTGTAAGCTAAAATCGATTGTTCTTTGATATCCCAATAATCGGATATATCTAAGATTACATGGGGTTGAATATATTTATCTTGAATAAGCTGCAACTGTAATCGTGGCCTAAAAGCCTCTTGTATCACGTCGTCTAATTTTGTTTCCACACGCCGAAGACCTGACAAAAATACAGCATCGCTAACCAATTTACTGGCTCTACCATGATCAGGATGACGATCATCCCAAGCATTTGTGATAATTATTTCTGGGCGATATTTGCGTATTACACGAATGATAGCTAATTGAGAAATTTCTTCATTTGAGAAAAACCCATCTCGTAATCCCAAATTCTCTCGAACCTCAACGCCTAAAATTGCAGCTGCTGCGCTAGCTTCGTTTGCTCGTGTCTCCGCCGAACCTCTCGTTCCCAATTCTCCACGGGTAAGGTCTATAATACCTACTTTTTTTCCCTCTGCCACAGATTTAGCGATTGTACCTCCAGCACCCAATTCAGCATCATCAGGATGTACTGTCATCACCATCAAGTCTAATGTCATGTTACTAAATTTTGTACAAAGGTACGGAATTTCGACAATTTACTGAGAAAGTAAATGTTCAATATGATTCTGTATTTTGGTGGAAAGTGGAGGCGTAAACGAGTAGTAATAATTTACAACTTCCCCATTTTTATTAATTAAATACTTGTGAAAGTTCCAAAAAGGTCTCACATTTACATTTCCATTTAATTCCTTTGTCTGTAGGAATTTATATAATGGATGAACATAATCCCCTTTTACATGTATGCGTTTGAAAACAGGAAAAGAGATTTGTTGGTTCAGGCGGCAGTATGTTTCTAGATTGAGTCCCGTTCGAGGTTCCTGATTCAGAAAATCATTGGAAGGAAATGCTAATATCTCAAATCCTTGATCCTTGTACTTAAGGTAAAGTTTTTCAAGCGTTTTAAATTGATTTCTAAAATAACATTTACTCGCGGTATTGACAATAAGTACTACTTTTCCCGTATATTCATGTAAGGATTTTTCATTACCAGAGAACTCAAGAACTTTATAATCGTAAATCGTCTTCATCTGTATGCTATTGATATGGATTATTGATCGGTCTCACACGTTCATATTCGCGGATTATATTTTCTATTTCAAAATCTTCTTTTGGATCAAAAGTTGTCTTTAAATTGTGACCGAATACACGGGCGACTCCCTGGTAAACAAAGGCAGTCACTCCCCCTTTCATATCTCTCACTAAATCATAACTGGTGTTACCGGTTTGTCTTTCTACTAACTTAATCAAAATTTTACCCTGAGAAATAGACAAGTTTTTTACTTCCGAATTTATTTTCTGCTTGATCTCGTCTTCGCAGGCCTTTATTAATCTTCTTTCTTCTTTCTTTGAATTAGTTAAAGCGAGATCCCTATCCAACTTCTCATATCTTTTTTGTGCGTAAATTGCATATGGAAGGACGCGTAAGACATTTCTTTTTAGTCGAAAATAGTTTTGACGTTGTGCTTCATTTTTCCAAATCCGGTTTGCTATAATCACAACTTCCTCAATCGGAAACCACGGAATGACTTCACCAGATTCCAATTTTGTAGTGGTGAAAAAGTCGACCGTTTCGGGTGTTCCTGCTCCATAATGAGGCATAGTCAAAGCCTGCCCATAGCTATCTGAACCGAAAGCCAAATAACCAATTAAAAGTAGTGCATACAAGCATTTTTTCATTAGAATAAATGTTATTTTTATAGCAATAAAACTTGTCTGTCCTTCCCTGGAGGAGGGGCACAAGCTGTCTCATTATTTTTTTTATTCTTGTTTACTCTCGACGACGTTCAAGCTCACTTCACTCCGTTATTTTTGAGCAGACGTCCATGAAGATTTCAAGTACAAAACAGCAAAAACTCCTTTTAAATTAAACTAAAATTTCTTAACTTTATTTGTTTAATAATAAGCTCCAAAAGCTTATCTTCAAACCATCAAATAAAATTAGTAAAATTCACCGATATTACGAAGAAAAGAAAATAGTTTTTATGGAAGAATATGTGATTGATATTGAGGCGGAAAACAAAGAAATTCGTAAAAGATATAGAGCTTTATTAAGGGCCTGCAAACCCACGCTACAAAAGGGGGATAAGCAAGAGATTAGAAAGGCTTTCGACTTAGCACTCGAAAGCCACAAAGAAATGCGTAGAAAATCCGGTGAACCTTACATATACCATCCTATTGCTGTAGCCCAAATTGCGGCGGAGGAGATTGGTTTAGGGACTACTTCTATCGTATGTTCATTATTGCATGACGTGGTGGAAGACACCAGCATGACGCTCCGCGACATAGAAGATCAATTCGGGAAAAAAGTAGCCAGAATTATCGATGGCTTAACTAAAATTGCTGGCGTATTTGATCCCAATAGTTCTATTCAGGCGGAAAACTTCCGCAAAATGCTCTTGACCCTAGCTGATGACGTGCGCGTAATTCTCATCAAGCTTGCTGACCGTTTACATAATATGCGCACAATGGAGTTTATGGCCCGGCACAAGCAACTGAAGATTGCTTCAGAGACAAGCTACCTATACGCTCCACTCGCTCATCGACTGGGGCTTTATGCAATTAAGTCGGAGCTGGAAGACTTATCCATGAAATATACGGATCCAGATACGTATAAATTCATAGCAAAGAAATTAAATGAGAAGAAAGCGGAAAGAGAAAAATTTGTGACTGATTTTATTGCTCCCGTGAAGGAAATATTGGTAGAACAGGGCATTACTGCAGATGTTTTCGGCAGGCCAAAGTCTATTCATTCTATCTGGAACAAAATGCGAAAAAAATCGATCCCCTTTGAGGAAGTATATGATTTATTTGCTATTCGCGTTATTATAAATACCGATATTGATAAAGAAAAAACGGAGTGTTGGAAAGTTTATTCCATCATTACGGATCTATATCGCCCTAATCCGGATCGTTTGCGCGACTGGGTATCTTCTCCAAAAGGAAATGGATATGAATCCTTGCATACTACGGTAATGGGACCTAGAGGGCAATGGGTAGAGGTACAAATCCGCACGCGGAGAATGAATGAAATTGCTGAAAAAGGGTTTGCCGCGCACTGGAAATACAAAGAATCTAATTCAGATAATGGACTAGATCAGTGGATTCAAAAAGTAAGAGATGTCTTGGGTAATCCTGAACCAAATGCAATGGACTTTTTGGATGATTTTCGCATGAACCTCTTCTCCGACGAAATATTCATCTTCACCCCAAAAGGTACGTTAATACAGTTACCTAATGGGGCCACTGCCCTAGACTTTGCTTTCGAGATACACTCCGATATTGGCGCGACATGTATTGGGGCTAAAGTGAATCATAAATTAGTCCCACTAAGCCATCCTTTACAAAATGGCGATCAGGTAGAAATTATCACTTCTAATAAACAAACACCGAAAGAAGATTGGTTAAATTTTGTTATTACAGCAAAAGCGAAAGGTAAGATCAGATCATCCCTCAAGGAAGAAAAACGACGTGTAGCGGAAGAAGGGAAAGAGATATTAGAACGAAAATTAAAATCTTTAAAAATCACTTATAATACAGATAACATTAATAAAATTGCTAATTACTTCAAATTTCCTAGCTCTCAAGAGTTGTTTTATAATGTAGCAAAGAGTATAATTGACATTAAAAACTTGAGAGAATATGTGGCTAATGAGAAGTTACCTGAGACGACCACTAATCAATTCGCATCTCATATTTCTGGCTTAGTTGAAAAAATAAACAAGAAAGATGTCGACACAATCTTAATCGGCGATGATTATCAAAAAATAGATTACACCCTAGCACCTTGTTGTAACCCCATCCCCGGTGACGACATTTTTGGATTTCTAACTGTTAATGATGGTATCAAAATCCATCGGACATCATGTCCGAATGCATCCAAACTAATGGCTAATTACGGGTACCGTATATTGAAGGCAAAATGGGCGTCGTCGCAACATGATACAGCATTTTTGACAGGCATACGAATCATTGGAATAGATGATGTAGGCCTCGTCAATCAGCTTACTACCGTTATTTCTCAGGAATTTAAAGTCAATATTCGCTCTTTATCCATATCGAGTAACGAGGGTATATTTGAAGGAAATATTATGGTACATGTCAATAACACTGAACAGTTAGACAATTTGATTAAACATTTGAAACAAGTAACAGGAATTACGAGTGTAACACGTTACGAATCTGAAAATTAATCATTTAAATATCAGATTTCATATTAATGCAAAAAATAGAGTATAAATTGGTAAATTTGTGTGGGAGTAATAAAAACTATGAATCAAGCTGAAAATTACGGAACAGTCAAAAAAATTTTTGAAGCTTACTTAGAAAACAAAAATTTAAGAAAGACTCCAGAGCGTTACGCTATTTTGGAAGAGATTTATTCAAGAACGGATCACTTCGATGTGGAGTCTTTGTATATCCACATGAAAAATAAAAAATATCGTGTGAGCCGAGCCACTGTCTACAACACGCTAGAACTTCTAGTATCTTGTGACCTTGTCACCAAACATCAGTTTGGTCGAAATATGGCTCAATTTGAGAAATCTTATGGATATAAACAGCACGATCACATTATCTGTATAGAATGTAATAAAGTAGTGGAATTTTGTGACCCGCGTATTCATCAAATCCAAAGCATGATGGGTGAACTACTTAAGTTTGACATCAAACATCACTCATTAAATTTATATGGCGTATGTGAAGATTGTAGAAATAAGGAAGTACAAGCTAATCTTAAAATCCAAGAGGCAGTAATTTGAAGTTAATTTCCAATCAAATATTTAATATATAATCTCAACTTTATTTTAAGAGTGGAGTAATGCTGGGCTGACAAACTAATGCAGTTCAATCGACACCCCTCCCTAACGTTCGTTTAAAAGAATGAACTTATGCGAGACGTTCTTGAATGCAAAATAGTAAACACATTATAAAAGATAAATTGCGACTATATTCCACCTGATTATAATTGCATATAAAAGCAAATTTATCTAAGTTTGTTCGGAAATTGGAAATCCAAATTCCGAACATTTTATTTTTATTAAAAACGGAAATATACATTCAATATTAATTTCAATATAAAAAACTATGCAAGTTGATGTGCTATTGGGCCTACAATGGGGCGACGAGGGTAAAGGAAAAATCGTAGACGTTTTTTGTCCAAAATACGATTTAATTGCTCGCTTCCAAGGCGGTCCTAATGCCGGACATACATTGGAGTTTGACAACAAAAAGTTTGTGTTGAACACGATTCCGTCAGGAATTTTCAACGAGGGAATCCTAAATCTAATCGGTAATGGTGTTGTAATTGACCCTATTATTCTAAAAAGAGAACTAGATAACTTGAAAACTGCTGGTTTCGACCCGGTTGGTAAAGGCAATCTAGTACTTGCGCGTAAGGCACATTTGATCTTACCTACTCATCAATTATTAGATGCTGCATCCGAATCCAGAATGGGTGCAGGCAAGATTGGTTCTACGTTAAAAGGCATCGGACCTACCTATATGGATAAAACCGGTCGTAATGGCCTACGTGTCGGTGACACAACACTCCCTGACTTCCAAGAACGTTATGAAAAATTAAAAGAAAAGCATCTTTCAATTCTCGCTCACTATGGTGAGATTCCTGATTTTTCGGAAAAAGAAATAGCCTTCTTAAATGCCATTAACTTTATTAAATCCATTCCACATGTGGATGCGGAACATTTAGTGAATAAATATCTAAAAGAAGGAAAAAAAGTATTGGCAGAAGGTGCTCAGGGTACACTATTAGATGTTGATTTTGGCTCCTACCCTTTTGTAACCTCTTCAAATACGACTACTGCAGGAGCTTGCACAGGATTGGGGATTGCTCCAAATAAAATTGGGCAGGTATACGGAATCTTCAAAGCTTACGCTACACGGGTCGGTGGCGGTCCATTTCCTACCGAATTGGATGATGAAACTGGAGAAAGACTTCGTCAATTGGGGCACGAATTCGGAGCAACAACTGGACGCGCACGCCGTACTGGTTGGATTGACATCCCAGCTTTGAAGTATGCGATCATGCTCAATGGTGTAACGGAATTAATCATGATGAAAGCAGATGTATTAGATACATTTGACAAAATCTACGCCTGTACCCATTATAAGTACAACGGCGAGATAATAGATTACATGCCCTATGAGATCATAACGCACACAGCCGAACCAATTCTAGAAGAGATCGAAGGCTGGAGTCAAGATTTAACAGGCATTCGTAGCAAAGACGAAATTCCGGCTGCATTAGCAAATTACATAGTATACTTAGAAAAAGCGCTAGAAGTTCCTATCAAATATTTGTCTGTAGGTCCGGACCGGATTCAAACTATAGAACTCTAAATAGTAATATGGCTAAAGCCACGTATGAGGTAAACAGAAATATTTTTCAAGCTAAGGCACTAGAGTGGGCACAACAGTTTGAACAGGTATGTTTTCTTCAATCTAATGACTACAAGGATGAATATGCATCAATAGATGCTTTACTCGCTCTAGACGCATCCGAAATATTCGAAAGTGATGGCCATGCTACTTTTGAGAAATTAAAATTGTTTAAAGCCAAGCATCCTAATAATTGGATGTTTGGCTTTTTTGGCTATGATCTCAAAAATGAGATTGAACCACTAATCAGCTCCTTTCCCAATCCGGTAGGCTTTGCGGATGCGTATTTCTTTATTCCAAAAATTCTTATCAAATTTATCGGTACGTCTATTGAAATAGAAAGTGAGAACCCTTTTCAAATATACGATTTGATCAATCAATATTCTTTTAAAGAAATTAGTATTGATTTGAAAAAGAAAGTAAAAAAGAGGTTTTCAAAGGAAGCTTATTTTGACGCTTTTCATAAGATGATGGACCATATCAAACGGGGGGATATTTACGAAGTAAATTTATGTCAAGAATTTTATATCGAAAATATTGATTTAAATCCGTTAGCCGTTTACATTAGGCTCAATTCCATTTCTCCTACCCCCTTTTCTACGTTTTTCAAATCCAATAACAAATATATTTTGTCGGCTTCGCCAGAACGATTTTTGGCTAAGAGAGGTGATATATTAATATCTCAACCCATAAAAGGCACTGCACGCCGTGGGAACACACCCCAAGAAGATCAGGAAATAATCCATACATTGAAAAACAATCCGAAAGAAATAGCTGAAAATGTAATGATAGTGGATCTCGTACGCAATGACCTAACACGCAGCGCATTGCCGGGCACTGTAGCGGCAGAAAAGAGACCTCAGGTGCATACTTTTAAGCAGGTTCATCAATTGATCTCAACTATTACTTGCAAAATCGACCATTCGAAATCTGATATTGATGTAATTAAAGATACTTTTCCCGCCGGATCCATGACGGGGGCTCCCAAAATCAGTGCCATGCGATTATGTGAACAATACGAAATAAGCCGTAGAGGGGTATACGCGGGTACTGTTGGTTATTTCTCATCTGATGGCGATTTTGATTTTAATGTCGTTATACGCACCATTCTGTATAACAAAAGTTCCAAGTATCTTTCCTTTCACACTGGCGGAGCTTTGACCATAGAAGCAGATCCAGAAAATGAATATAACGAATGTGAACTGAAAGCCAGCGCTATCTTAAAAACCCTGAATACTGAGTTGGAATAAGCTGTAACATATTTTTCCCTTTCTTAGGGAGTTCACTTTTGGAAGAATCCTTCTTAAATACTACATTTACGTAAATAAACAACTTTATGGCATTAAATTACGTTTGGGTAAGCTTCTTTATTATATCTTTTGTTGTCGCATTGATAAAACTTATATTTTTTGGTGATACGGAGATTTTCTCAGCGGTTGTTAATGGTATCTTTGATAGTGCGAAAACAGGTGCAGAATTATCAATAGGACTCATTGGTATTATGACTTTTTGGCTAGGTATTATGAAGGTTGGAGAACAGGCTGGTATGATTACGTTATTTGCAAAAGGAGTAAGCCCTTTCTTCAGTAAATTATTTCCCGGGATTCCGAAAAGCCATCCAGCAAATGGTTCTATTATCATGAACTTTTCCGCTAATATGTTGGGATTAGATAACGCGGCGACACCGCTAGGTCTGAAAGCGATGAAGGAAATGCATGAAATTAACCCCGAAAAAGATACGGCTACCAATGCCCAAATTATGTTTTTGGTATTAAATACGGCCGGCATCACCTTGATACCAACTTCCGTTATCGCCTTACGGATGGCAGCGGGTGCTGAAAATCCAGCAGATATATTCATCCCATCTCTCATGGGTACATTTATATCCTTTGTATCTGGCATGATAGCAGTAGCGGCTTACCAAAAAATAAATCTTCTAAAGCTTCCCATAATTGTTTTTCTAGGATTCTTCATCGGATTGATGTGTCTACTTTACTTTGGACTTAACGGATTACCGCCAGAAGAAATTCAAAAAATAACAGGCTTAATTGGAGGCTTGCTTATATTTTCCATAATAGTATTGTTTATTGCGTATGCAGCAGCAAAGAAGATAAATGTGTATGACTCTTTTATTGAAGGAGCCAAAGAAGGCTTTAAAACCTCCGTAATGATTATTCCTTTTCTGATAGCTATTCTGGTGGCAATTTCTGCTTTTAGAACAACGGGATGTATGGATTACATAGTAAATGGTATTGCTTCAGTAGCTACTTATTTCGGCCTGGACACGCGGTTTGTACCCGCTCTACCGGTTGGATTCATGAAAACGCTCAGCGGTGGGGGTGCCCGAGGACTCATGATTGACGTTATGGATACCTACGGGGTAGACTCTTTTCAAGGGAGACTGGCTAGTGTTATTCAAGGATCTTCAGAAACCACCTTTTATGTACTAGCTGTCTATTTTGGTTCCGTAGGTATCAAAAACACAAAATATGCGCTGACATGTGGCTTAATAGCTGATTTAGTGGGATTAATAGCAGCAATATTTTTAGCATATATATTCTTCGGTTAAATCAACTCAAATCTATAAAAAAGGGAACGGAGATCTCACATCAACCATAGAAAAAACAGAGCGATAGCGAGCTCATTCATACATGTAAAAAGCTAAAACTTATCAATAAATAAAGATAGATGAAGACAATTGCACTGATTGCCCACGACGGTAAAAAAGCGGAAATGGTGGGTTTTGTAAAAGACCATATCGAATATCTACGTAAAGCAAAGCTCGTCGCAACAGGTACGACTGGATCTTATATCCAGCAAACTGGCCTTCCTGTTGAGCTCAAATTAAGCGGCCCTAAAGGTGGTGATGCGCAAATAGCTGCTTTAGCTGCTGAAGGAAAAATTGATGGTATAATATTTTTCAGAGACCCATTAGGCAAGCATCCACACGAACCGGATATTCAGATGTTGATGCGAATCTGTGATCTGTACAATGTACCTCTAGCCACCAATCCGGGTACAGGTTCATTAATAATCGAAGGCCTTTTAGAAGATAATTTATAATAGCAAAATGACGAAAGATGTTATCGTTACCATCGGGAAAGAAAAATATACTACGGAGATCAATTTTGATAAGCACATTATAATAGTTGACGAACCCGAAGAACTGGGTGGTAAAGATAGAGGTTTCTCACCTACCCCACTGCTGCTATCTTCTCTAGGAACCTGTAAAGCCATGACAATGCGTATGTATGCGGATCGAAAAAATTGGCCATTGGAGAAGGTGGAAGTACGGTTGTCATCAGAAGTAAAAAAAAGTGAACAACAACAAACGACATTCATTCGCTGTCACATCATTATTTCGGGTGATTTGACACTCGAGCAAAAACAGCGTATTTATAGAATAGCTGACAAATGTCCCATTCACAAAATACTTACCAACCCCATTATTATAGAGAGTAATATGATTTAATTTTGAGAATTTTCACATAGACAGCGTATATTTAACAAAAATTTAATATCAACGCATATTTTCATGACACTTATCAGCGAGCAAACTTTCAGTAGCCCTTATCAAACTTTCGAAAGAGAAGAGTGGAAGAGCCTGAATGGGCATTTTAATCATACCCTAATTGCTCAGGATATTGATCAATTACACGCGTTAAATGAGCCGCTGAATATACAGGAGATCGAAGAGATATATTTCCCTTTGGCTCATCTCTTAGAGCTTCACATAAATAACTATGCGGCGCTCCGTGACAACAATAATAGTTTTTTCCAGCGGACTCAACAAAAATTACCTTTCATCATTGGGATCGCTGGTTCTGTAGCAGTGGGAAAAAGTACAACTGCCCGTGTATTAAAAAAAGTATTATCGTTATTACCAAGTAAACCTAAGGTGGAATTGGTAACTACTGATGGTTTTTTGTACCCCAATAATGTTCTTATTGAACGAAACATATTGAATAGAAAAGGTTTTCCAGAAAGTTATGATACGAAAAGTCTGTTAAATTTTCTCTCATCCATAAAATCAGGAAAAAAGACTGTTACTGTACCTGTGTACTCGCACATGGAATATGATATACAAGAGCATAAAAAACAAAAAATACAAAATCCCGACATTCTGATTGTAGAAGGAATAAATGTGCTGCAAGTCAATTCGCAGCGGGTGCAAGGTCCTGGAGTATTCGTTTCTGACTTTTTTGATTACGCCATTTATGTAGATGCGGCAGAAAAAGATATTGTCAATTGGTATATCAGCCGGTTTGAATCCTTACGCACAACAGCTTTCCAAGATCCTTCATCCTATTTTCACAAGTACGCCAATTTATCTCAAGAAAAAAGTATCCAAATGGCCAATCATATTTGGAACGAGATCAATCGCCCAAATCTTCGGGATAATATTTTGCCAACTAAGTATCGTGCGGATCTAATTTTAGAAAAGAGCTCTCGACACTTTGTGAAAACAATTAAAGTCAGGAAGATTTAATTAACGCTTTTTCAAAAATAAGAATTTGCCTCAAAAGCTCATTTTCCAATTGTTTATGTAAACGGTTACTACTGGTTACAGCGTGTAATTCTATTTTATAACGAACAAAATCCTTCCCTATTTCCTCAACATTCAATATAATATCGCTTTCTTTGGCTAAATTTGGATGATTCAATACTACTGCCTGTATTTCATTTTCCAATTTATCTATTTCGGTAGCAGCATGTAGCGGTAGTTCAAATTTTACCGCAAACAAATTAGACCGATGAGCAGATAAATTAACGGTAGGATTGGAAAAAACTAGATTGTTGGGTACCATGACAATATCATCCTCCTCATTCTGCACTATGATATTTGCAAAAGTAATATCCATTATTCTCCCCTTATGATCTCCTATTTTGATACGGTCGCCTACAGAAAGCTGCTCGGAGAACATAATGAATAATCCACTTATCAGATTCGTAATGTAATCGCGGAATAATACTGCTATCGCCATCGCAACAATGGTCAGACTGGTGATAAATTCAACAGGATTTATGCCTAATGCAATCATAATTGCTATTATCGCAAACACTGCATTTAGGATAGCAGTAAGCCGATTTATTCCCAAAACAAAATTACCTCTTACTGCCTTGTTCGCATGTTGTGCATTATATAGTGCAATCACAACAAAACGGGAAACAGATAGTAATATACTGGGAATCAAAAAGCTATTTAAACCTTTGATGACCTGAAGCCATTTATTTTCATTAATTTGATTCTCAAACTGCAAATAAAAACCTACTAACAGGATCCCCGCGACAATTTTCAAAATAAAAGAGACCGGTATTTTATTCTTATTTTCTTTCTCTAACATACAATAAACATAATATACTAAACTAACAAATTATTTAGAATGCTGCTTATGAATTTCTAATTATTCACTTAAACTTAGCTAAATTTAAGTTTATTATATCATGAATATCTGTAATACGCGCGCGATTTTTCTACAGTATCGAGCAATTCATTTTATGGTGAATATTTTAAAATAGACAAAAATACACTAACTTAGCTTGCTTAAAGTGAACGAGTTTTTATATGGAAACAACATTTGATTTTGAAAAACCAATTGCAGATTTGCAAACACAGATAGAAAAAGTACAGCAGGTAGCCGAGAAAACGAAAGTGGACATGAGTGCAACCGTACGTGAGCTAGAAGAAAAATTAGAAATTACACAACACGAGATATACAATAACATGACTGGATGGCAAAAGGTTCAGATGTCACGGCATGCAGAACGTCCTCAAACCTTCGATTACATCGAAATGATCTGTGACGACTTTGTGGAATTACACGGCGATCGTACAGTTAAAGATGATAAAGCAATAGTAGGTGGCTTCGCTTCTATAGGTGGTCACTCTGTCATGGTAATCGGTCATCAAAAAGGGAAAAATACGAAAGAAAGGCAATACCGTAACTTTGGTATGGCAAATCCGGAGGGATACCGTAAAGCATTGCGCTTGATGAAAATGGCTGAAAAGTTTAATAAACCAGTAGTCACGCTTATCGATACAATGGGAGCCTATCCAGGTATAGAAGCGGAAGAAAGAGGCCAAGGAGAAGCAATTGCGCGAAACCTGCTAGAAATGTCTGTATTAAAAGTTCCCGTAATCTGTATCGTAATTGGTGAAGGAGCTTCTGGTGGAGCTTTAGGGATCGGTATCGGTGATCGAGTTTACATGATGGATAACACTTGGTATTCTGTGATTTCTCCAGAATCCTGTTCTTCTATTTTGTATCGTAGTTGGGATCAAAAGGAGAAAGCTGCTGAATCTTTAAAACTTACCGCAAAAGATATGCTGGGTAATGGATTAATTGATGGTATCATTGCTGAACCTTTAGGTGGGGCACATCAAAACCCACTAGTTGCCGCTCAAAATGTGAAAGATAGAATTTTAAGCGATTTAAGTATTCTCAAAGCTAAAGATCCCAATACATTAGTTGCCGATCGTATTGACAAATTCAGCAAAATGGGCGTGGTGA
This sequence comes from Sphingobacterium alkalisoli, assembly GCF_005049105.1. GTDB lineage: Bacteria > Bacteroidota > Bacteroidia > Sphingobacteriales > Sphingobacteriaceae > Sphingobacterium > Sphingobacterium alkalisoli. Next base: position 210,909 of record NZ_SUKA01000005.1, on the reverse strand, counting down.
ACGAATAGGTGTAATAATATTGGTAAATTAAAGGCTAATTAAGTAAAATTTGATTAGCCTTTAAAATTCTTTGCAAACTGTTAGGAATTAATTGCCTTCCAAAGCATATCTTTTAACTCTTGAATGTTTTTACCTGTTACGGAAGAGATAAAAATATACGGTATTTTAGCAGGGATTTGTACCTTCATTTCATTCTCTAGTTCCTCATCCAACATATCCACCTTTGTCACAGCCAGAACCCGAGGCTTATCCAACAATTCGCTATTGTATGTCGTCAACTCATTCAGAAGAATTTCGTACTCTTCCGCAATAGTACGATCGGTATCTGCAGGCACCATAAACAGCAGGACAGAATTCCGCTCGATATGCCTCAAAAACCTATATCCCAAACCTTTGCCCTGTGATGCCCCTTCAATAATCCCAGGAATGTCAGCCATCACAAACGACTTACTTTCTCGGTAGCCCACGATGCCCAGATTAGGGACTAATGTGGTAAATGGATAGTTTGCAATCTCCGGTTTTGCAGCCGATACTACCGATAATAGCGTCGATTTACCTGCATTGGGAAAACCAACAAGTCCTACATCGGCTAAAACCTTTAATTCAAGAATAATCCACTGTTCTTTACCGGCTATACCAGGTTGAGCATGTCGAGGTGTTTGTTGGGTTGCTGACTTAAAATGCCAATTACCTAATCCTCCTTTCCCTCCAGGGGTCAGGATTTGTGTTTCACCTTCCGCTGTAATCTCAAAAAGAATATCCCCTGTTTCTGCGTCTTTAGCTACGGTGCCTAACGGAACTTCTAAAATTTCATCCGCTCCGGTAGCTCCTGAACGCAATGCAGCTCCTCCACGCTCACCATCTGCGGCAATAATATGCTTTCTATATTTCAAGTGCAATAAGGTCCAATGCTGGGATGAGCCCTTAAGAATAATATGACCACCGCGACCACCATCTCCTCCATCCGGCCCACCCTTAGCGGTATGCTTATCGCGGTGCAAATGCGCTGAGCCAGCTCCTCCATGTCCCGAACGACAACACACTTTTACATAATCAACAAAATTCGAGCCTTGCGCCATATTGATTAAAAATTAAGCATTATATTCATCAATAACAGCTGACAATTCAGCGAAAATAGTTTCGATATCACCAATCCCATTCACTTTAGACAATTTACCTTGCTCATCATAATAAGGTAACACGTGGATAGTTTTACTAAAGTATTCTTCAATACGCTTTTTAAGTTTATCAGCAGCATCATCAGCCCTTCCAGATATTTCCTGCCGTTTAGCAATACGTTGGGTCAGTTCCTCTTCAGTTACATCCAAAGCGATAACTCCAGTGATCGAGGTATTATTATCCATTAAAAAATTATCTAAAGCCTTTGCTTGAGCAACGGTTCGTGGGAATCCATCAAAAATAAAACCCTCTGCGTGCGGATTTTTTTTAATTTCTTCCTCCAACATAGCTATGGTTATCGAATCAGGCACCAAATTTCCTTCGGCTATTATTTGATTTACCTGCTGACCCAAACTGGTTTGATTCTTAATATGCGAACGAAAAATATCTCCTGTAGAAACATGTACCAGTCGGTATTTGTCAATAAGTTTTTCTGATTGAGTACCTTTTCCTGCTCCTGGAGGCCCGAATAACACGAGGTTTAGCATAAGTTTTAGTTGTTAATATTATGACAAAAATAAAAGCCTAATCCCGTTTTAAAGAATTAGGCTTTTCAGTTACTAGGTGCGCTCAAAGGGAGTCGAACCCCTAACCTCCTGATCCGTAGTCAGGTGCTCTATCCAATTAAGCTATGAGCGCGGCAGCCATCACTTAAGTACTAATAGTCCTTTTTGTTTTGGTGATGCAAATATAGGTAAATATATAGTTTATAGCAAATTTTTTTTACATTAAGGAATCTAATAGAAGAATGTAAAAGGAAGAAAAGTCAGGTCAGTAAACTTTTTGAAAGAGATAATGTGCGCTCAAAGGGAGTCGAACCCCTAACCTCCTGATCCGTAGTCAGGTGCTCTATCCAATTAAGCTATGAGCGCAGCATTTTATTTAAAATCAACACCATTTATTGGTTTTGATGATGCAAATATCGCCACTTTTTTAGTTTTTGCAAATTATTTTAAACTTTTTTCGACCGTTAAAAACAATATTTTTGCTATATTGTTGATATCAATATATTTATAATATTTATACCTTAATATTTTTTTATGACAGAACGCATAATTCGTACGAATAAGATCCGAATAGGTGATATCAGCATCTCTTATTATATAAAAAAGGCAAGCGAGAAAAATGAGAAAACGGTTATTTTTCTTCACGGATTTCCTTTCAATAAAAATATGTGGAAAGAGCAATTGGAATCGTTAGAAGACAATATCACGGGGATCGCAGTAGATATACGAGGACATGGACTAACGACAAGCGGTCACGGTTTTTTTAGTATTGATGTATTCGCTAAAGATCTCGGTGTATTTATCGAAAAATTGGACCTTTACAATGTGACGTTATGTGGGATTTCTATGGGAGGGTATATTGTCCTTCGGGCTTACGAATTGTTCCCTGAAAAAATTACTGGGTTAATGCTGTGTGATACTCATCATCTTGCAGATGATAATATCGGTAAGCAGAAACGTTTTGACACGATACAATCTGTCCTTCAGCATGGACGAAGACCTTTTGCAATCGGTTTTATAGACAACGTTTTTGCCAAAGATAGTATTGAGAAGCGTCCAGAAGCCGTCGAAATGATAAAAAGTAGCATTAGACGAAATACCGTGAATAATATATGTGCTACCCTTCTGGCGTTAGCTTCTCGCACAGATACCTCAGATGTTTTAAAAAAAATCAACGTTCCTACGTTAATTTTACGAGGTTCTGCCGACAAAATCACGCCTAGAGAACCTATGGAAAAAATGCAAGAAAAAATAAAAGGATCGCAATTCACTGAATTGGATAATTGCGGACACCTCCCAAATGTGGAAGATCCTGTAGCTTTCAATAAACAAATGAATGCCTTTTTATTGCAATATTAAATTATACATCATAACACTGGCGCTGACAATTATTGTGATAAGATCCTTTGTCATACTTTTCGAAGAATTTCATCTGGGATAGCATCTGCTGCCAGTCTGTAACCTTTTTCGATAAACTCGGCTGAGCGATCAAAATCCCATATACCGGCCATATTATGTGGAATGTGGATAGTGTAGTCTGGCTTATAAAGTTCCAAGCTTATTTCGCTTAACCTCCTACGCATAGAATAGTAAGATTCTTGTAACAAAGCTACTGCATTGAGTTTTTTTGCTGTCTTGATTAAACTTGCATCCAGTCGACCGTCGAGATTGACGGCAATAATAATATTCTCCTTATTCTGGACGTGATTGACTGGCACAGGATTCAGTACACCACCATCTACCAAATACCGATCGTTCAAATCAATTCCTGTAAATACAGCCGGTATTGCAATAGAAGCTCTGATAGCCTGATATATACTTCCTTCTCTTATGAGTACCTCCTTGTCATTTCGCAAATCTGTGGCTACAGCAGTATATTTGATAGGAAGGTCTTCGATATTAACATCTCCAAAAACTTCATGCAATGTTTCTAATACACGCGCTCCTTTGAATAATCCGTAACGCGGATCCGAGAAATCGAGTAATCTAAATACATCTCTTTTGGTCAATTTACTCATCCAATCTCCGAGCAATGCTATTTTTCCTTCTGCATAGGCTGCGCCAACCAAAGAGCCTATTGAACACCCTACGATTTCATCAATCTCCAGTTCGCGTTCTTCCAAAAGCTTAATAACACCTATGTGCGCGATACCCCGCGCGCCTCCACTCCCCAATACCAAAGATATTTTTTGCTTCATATAAGTTAAGTTTCTTTATTTTTTTAGTGCATTTCTAATATAAATAAACTAAATTGTTAAAATCCCACGCGAATGGTATTACACACGGCTCTTTTATAGAGATACGCGGGAGAGCATTGCATGCTGCAACATATTGCCAAATTTTACTTAGTTCGATCACATTAATTTTTTTATCCTTCGTTCTTTTCAAATGTAACAAATCTACTTCGGAACAGATTATAAATAAAAATTCAAACAATTCATAATATTTTACCGTTATATAATAAAAAACCAGATGACCCTTAATATCATTAGAAAAAACATCTTCTTCAAACCCGACCCTCGACGTGTTTTGGCTCGATATTTTGATTTAAGTGTAGAACGTTCGATAAAAGTAGTTAATCGTGTGTTAAGCATGAGTAAACAACAGCAGAGCGACACCTTAAACCAAGTATTCCGTAATTTTTCAAAACGCCACCGCAGTGTCGTTTCTATCTTGGAAAAGAATTACAAGCGAACACAATCCATTCTTCACGGAATGGAAATACAAGATACAGATATATCATATAAACAAAAACTACTAATCGGTTCCTATTTTACAATGGAATACTCCATTGAAGCAGCAGCTTTCTTCAATCCTTCTGTAGTAGAAGACATCGACCAGACACAATTACGAGAAGGCGAAAAAAGAATAATTTTAAGTTTTAGAGCTACAGGCGAAGGACATGTTTCATCTATTGTATTTAGGTCTGCTATTATCGATAAAGATTTGAACATTCATTTAGATACGATTGGTGAATTATTGGAAAAGCCCAAAGTAATCAAAAGTCATCGGTATCAAAAAGAAGATTTTGTCAATAAACTATTCCAGATGCACTATCCGGAAGAATGTGTATTAGAAATCATCAAGAACAAGCTAGCGGAATCTTTTACATATGAGGAATTACGTCGGTATGTTCTGGAAATACAGCAGGAGAATGAATTAAGTGCAGACAGTGAAACATTGATGCATCAAATTCTGTGGCTTGCTTCCTCCCATTACGAAATGACCTATTCCCTAGATACCTCGATCTCCGAGCGCGTTATTTTTCCAATTAGTGATACGGAAAAACGAGGAATTGAAGATGCACGTTTTGTCCGTTTTATCGATGAAAAAGGTCGGATTACCTATTATGCAACATATACCGCTTATGACGGTTTCACCATCTTACCAAAACTATTGTCTACCAAAGATTTTATACACTTCAAAGTATTGCCCATTAATGGTAAAATAGCAAACAAAGGTGCTGCGCTTTTTCCTCGTAAAATTAATGGAAAGTATGCAATGCTTTGTCGAGTAGATGGAGAAAACAACTATATCGCTTTCTCAGACAACATCAATCACTGGCAGGAAGATATCACCTTGCTGAGACAGCCTGAATACCCTTGGGAATTTATACAATTGGGCAATTGCGGCTCGCCGATAGAAACAGATAAAGGTTGGCTGTTGCTGACGCACAGCGTGGGTCCTATGCGCGAGTATACGATCAGCGCCACTCTGCTTGATCTGGAAGATCCTACAAAAATTATAGGCAAACTAAAAGAGCCGCTATTATACCCCAATACGGAAGAGCGAGAGGGCTATGTTCCGAATGTCGTATATTCATGTGGTCAAATCGTCCATAATGGACATCTCATCATTCCTTATGCCATGTCGGATTACGCCTCCACCTACGCCACGGTATCGTTAGAAGAACTCCTTACTGCATTGATTAACTCCTAGATCAGTGTGGTAAGGACGCGCTTCACGTCCAAATATGAAATCCAGAAACAGATGGTACTTTCAGCACCCTGATTTCGATTCAAACCATGACTCTCTAACCCATCACAGCAGCCCTTTGTTTCCGAATCATACAAACTGAGGTTGAGTTCATTTCTTCCTAAGAACCACTGAAACGACTGCACCATCCGTGTTAAGTACTTTTCTTCTAATGTCATTTCGTACACTTGATGATAGAGCAATACGACAGTCGATACCTCAATTGGCTGTTGACCAAATTTACTTTTTCCCGAATCTTTTACGTACCAATTGGTATTCCCGATGATCGACAAATAGTGCTTATCGAAAAGCAATTGATCTAGAAATCCAAAGCTTTTCATTCCCACTTCTATTAATGAATCGTCTTTCAATATTTTGCCTGCCTTCAACATACTGAGCGGCAAGAGCGCATTATCATAGGATATTATCTTCTCAAACCATCGCCAATTTTCAGTTGAATTTTGTCTATATTCGTTAGCAATATAATGAGCCATCGTACACAATTCATCTAATATATCTTTATCATTCGGTTGATATTCAAGATAACAAACTACCCCCAGCATGGTATAGGCAACCGCACGCACCGATTTCAAACTGCGGAAATGCGGAACGGCATTAAAGAATAGCTCTTTTCCAATTTGATAAAAATCCGGCAGGGGTGCGGTTTTTAATAAATATCCCAAAGACCAGATGGTGCGTCCAAAGGAATCCTCGGTACCCTCTGCGTCTAGAAAAGCATTAGCAAAGGACATAAAGTTCCGGAATTTTCCGTTATCCATCTGCATGTAATGTACATAACTTAGGTAAATAGACATCAACTCACATAGTTCTTCCGATGGTTCAGTTTCATACGCCATTAGTGTAAGTAACATGGCACGGCAATTATCATCTAGACAATACCCGTGGTGATAGTTTGGCGTCGCATACCGAGCATGCTGTAGGATACCGACATGATTAGTGAGCCTTTTTATGTGCATTAGATCAAATTCTGGAAGTTCTTGTATCAGTTCCGTTATTGAATTTTGTGCACTTTTTTCGGTTTCTCGAAGTACCACCTTTTCAAATAGGTCCAAATACCTTACACCCAGTTTCTGCCAAGAAAGTTCCTGACCATACTCATGTGCTTTTCCACGAATACCGTTTAGCTTATCTGCGTTCGAAAATAGCTCTACGATGATAGCTGCTAAATTTTCGGAGTCGTTAAAATCAAAAAGTACTCCCCTTCCCTCAGCCAACATTTCTTTCGCATGCCAATATGGGGTAGATAGGACTGCCGCCCCTGCACCGACTGCAAAGGACAAAGTACCACTCGTAATCTGTGCTTCATTAACATAGGGAGTTATATAGATGTCACAGGCAGATAGGTAAAGTGATAGATCCGTTATATCAACGAAGGAATTTACAAAACGAACATTATTTTGAAGGTTAAGCTCCACAACCAGCGCTTCCAAGGATTCGCGATATTCTTCGCCGGCCTGTTTTAGAATATTTGGATGCGTTTTGCCGACAACTAGATATAAAACCTCGGGAAATTTATTTACTACAGCAGGAAGCGCTCGTATAGCTACATCAATCCCCTTACTTCTACCGATGAAGCCAAAGGTCATAATTACTTTGCGGTCGGCAAGATCTAGCTGATTCTTTGCATCCCGATGCTTGACCACAAATTGAGGGACGCCGTGAGGGATGCATAATGTTTTCGTTTCCGTTATCTTATAGACCCGACTAAGTAGCTCAATAGCAAACTGGCTCATTACTACAATCTTGGAGGCGCGATGTGCAATACGCATTAAAATTGACCGCTCATCAACGGTCGGTGTTTCTAGCACCGTGTGTAGGTTGACAATCAACGGAATGTGCAGGTGATCCAACAATGAAAGCACAAACGCGCCACTTTTACCCCCAAAAATGCCATACTCGTGTTCGAGCATACATACGTCATAAGCATTTGTATTTATGTATTCTGCTGCTTTAATGTAATCGTCTTCTTCCTGTTGCTCAATGGAAAATACAACCTCATCCGGGTATTCATACTTCTCCCCTTCATCCGTCAATGCGAAAATATGTTGTTCTATTCTAGGAGATGTGTCATTGAATGAGATAGCTGAAAAAATATCGTGGGTGAACGTAGCTATTCCACATTGCCTGGGATGATACGAACTAATGTAAGCGATTTTCATGATGGATGTCTAGTATGGTACTATAGCAATTGAATGAGTGAAAAGTTTTATGATTTATCGAATATACTATGCGATGGCCGCTTTAGGCCATAAAAAAAGCACCTCTTAGCGAGGTGCCTTTCGTTAATGTAGCTAAAGATACACTTATATTTGGTATTTACTAATGTCTCTTTTGCGAAACCATGTCTTTCATCCTGTTTTACTATGTAGGTCACATCCTTTGTCCATTATGTAGACAAGCAGATTGCCGCTCATAAACATCTTCTTTGTTATAAAGAAATTTAACTTTTGACATGGTTGTTGAAAGAAAGAAGCAGATTAGGAAATAAAGTTATTAGTAAAAAAAGCTCTCCTACGGTCGATAGAAAAGCTTTTAAGTACGCCCATCAGGATTCGAACCTGAGACCGACGGTTTAGAAAACCGTTGCTCTATCCAGCTGAGCTATGGGCGCTTCGTTTTAATGAAGCAAAAGTAGCTATTTGCCGGGTGATCTGCAAAATAAAAAAAGTAATTTTTCGCGCGTTAATATTAACTAACTGCATTCCAAATAAATAGTCTTCAATTTATCTATCATTTATTGAATTCATTAAAAAAATATAGTGTATTAACTTCCAAAATCTACTCTTTGACAGTCATACACCCGACCGCAACTCATCGACTTTGACATCTGATAATTTTATATCTAAAATACCTAATCAGTAGTAAGTTAAAAAAGCCACCCACACATAGTGCCTGTAGTTACTCCAGATACTGGAGTGAAAGCATAAAAATCGCTTTAAACTCATCTTTTACCTTAATAAGTCCTCCAACTTTCTTGGGTGGCAAAAGTTTAAAATCCGAAAAAGTAAAAGATTTATTTCCTTTCATTTGGTAAAGATTTCCTTTTTTAATAAATGAAAGAGGGATTTTAAACTCTTTAGCTGTACCTGCCAACTCAATAACAATAGTTCCATTTATAGTATCCTCTCCTTCTGTAAACGGAATTTGATCCAGTGATTTGAAATAGACCGTCATATAAGGATGGGTTGCGGCTTTCAACGTTTTTCTCAAATCTCTATTCAAAATATTATTTTCACAGTCAAACTCATCTACCTTTACGCGAATAGCTCCGTCAAGATCAACTTTATAATTGGACGTAATCAAAGCCTTTAACGGTTTGGTTTGCAAAGGTTTTAGGACTTTACATCCAAATTTATTGACATTCGAGCTACCATTGATAATGATGTAGCTATTGCTCATCACTTTAAAGGTATACTCTTTTTTTGTAGCAGGAAATTCTGTAAAAGAGTTACTTAGAATAAAAACAACTAGGAGTAATAAATTTTTCATCCGTTTATTTTTTTATTGATCCATTGTTCGTCTTTCACGGCATCAATGAGATCGATTTATTTCGCAGCTGCCTTTGGCGGTCACTGAGTTTATTCTGGCTGATGAGAATCGGGATAAATAGTAGGTTATCTAAAAATTTCAGGAATTTCAAATCTCGTCATCGCGAGACGTGAGCAACGAAGCGATCTAAATAGATAACTCGCTTAGATTACTTCGTCGTTATTCTTCTTCCTCACGATGACGATTATTCACTTTTCAGATACGCTCACACATTATTCCTAGAATGATATAGCGGCTTCCAATACTATACCATTGAATTTGCCATTATGGCGATAGTCTGTATTTTTGAAATCGCTGTATTTCTGATTAACATACTCGCCTTTTACCATGATGTTCTTTGTCATAAACCACCCCGCTCCAACAGCGAAGCGATCGACATTCACCTTTTCTTCATAGTTGTACAACTTAGATTGCACCGTGTTATACCTCAATCCGGCGAAAAAGTTCTCATAGCTTCCAAAACGATAGATACCTTCTATGGCAAATTGAGTAGCTGTACGCGCTTCTACTTCGTTGTCGGTTAGTCCTTCATTTTTAGCATAACCTTTGGCAATTTCATACGTTCCGAAGAGTTCAAATCCTTCCACCTTTGCAAACGCATTAATCATTATCGCATCGAGTTGACCATTTAAATTGGGATTAAACCGGCCTGAAGAATACATCGCTGTACCCGCCTTGGCCACACCGGCTGCTGTATAATATTGCTCCATGACATTTTGGTAGTTTGATCCGGTACGGTCGCCTGCATACATGGTTAGACCTGTTCCATTCGTTCCGGAGTTATGATACCAGCTTCCTGATAGACGCACACGAGTAATATCATTTATTTGCTTATCGATACCTCCTTTAAAATAAACAGAAGGATTCCGTTTATCGGTTTCATCGGTATTCACCGCTAAGGAGTCTACGCTACCTTTGATCATACCATTGGATAGACCTATCATGCCGAATAAACCGTTGTGCTGCAGGTATACCTCAGCAGCCATTTCGGTTGCGAAGGCGTCCATGATATTACCTTCCATAAAAGGGGAATAGGAGGTGTGTCCGCCATCAGGCCTACGGAAGTGCGCGTCACCGTAGTTGATTTCCATATGCCCCACCTTAATGGTGGTATACCGCATCAGATTATCCAATAAATCACTTTCTATAAAAGGAATCTTATCGACTTGGAGGTAGCCTCCTTTTACATAGAATTCGTTGTGGTGACGTGATGACAGGTAGTTTGTGAGGTTCATGCGGATACCCTCTGCCAATTGTACGTCGATATATAAATTAGCCTGAGAGGTCATGAAGCCAGGCTTCAGCGGCGCTAAGGCATTTACCTCCATCGATCCGCTATTCAGCGCGCCTGGATTTTCGTTTTTTAAAGATTGGAATTGCATGGTAAAACCTGCGCCCAAATTAAGTTTTCTGCCGGTGTAGGGTTTATCATAATCACCCTTTGTTGTTTCAAATACATGAATACCTTTTTTGTCGTATGGCCTGAAAAACGATGGCTCTCCAAAGGTCATAAATTCATCAATTTCTTTCTCTTCTTGTGCTAGACCCGCAAGCGGATTTAGTAGCATGGAAAGGGCGCATAGCGATAGTAATTTTGTAAATTTCATAATAGTATATTTTATCGTTAACAAGATTTAGTTCTTCAATTTCGTATCGTATGTAATCGTAATTTCGTCGCCCGTTTTGATGGTACCCATCATCACTGTAGGTGGAGTAACGCCATAATTTGACATATTGAATGTCGCGCTACCCTTTACAGATACGATATTGTCAGAATTTACGGTAGCGGCAGAAGACAAGGCCAGTGGCTTTGTTGTGCCACCGATGCTCAAGGTACCATTGGTTTTAATGATGTAGTGACCACCGGATTTGCTCACCGTACCCGATGTAGCTTTATATGTTATATTTTTACTTGTTGAGGTATGCAATGCTTTATAGGCATTTTTGTCCAACCCCGATTTATTGCTTTTTAGACTTGTGGCATCTACGGTAAAGCTCAATGCAGAAACATCTGTGATCTGACCATTCTTTAACGTCATGGTTACCTCAGTCCGCCCATTGGCCGATTTCATGTTCCAGTCGTGGAGTGTAGAAGTACCATCGATAGTAACATTACCGCTATTTCCGGTATATTTGGTCTGCCCGGAGGAAGTTGTAATGGACAACAGGCCTATAACAAGCAAGGCGCCAAATTGGAAAATCTTTGTTTTAGTTCGTGATGTGTTCATATGTTTGTTATTAATAATTATTAAATTATTGTGATGTCTTTCGTTTACTCAAAAGTAGGTAGGACGACCCGATTCCGTCGTGCGGTAAGACAGGTCAAAATATAATCTTCCTGACCTTTTGTGAATAACAAAAATAAAATGTAAAACACTAATTATAAGTGAATTAAGTTAAAAAAAATAAGACTAGATATGGGAGATAATGACGGAAGACACAATTATCAGTCAAATCACAGGAAGGCGTATTAGAAAGCATATGGCATAGAATATAAAAAATTTAAAACAACCGGATTAATAATTCATTTATATATTAGTACATAAAACAGAATATCATATGAAACGTCCTTTAATGATCATACTTTTATATGCAATGATCTCATCCTGTAACCGCGCCACCAGAACCAATGAAAATGCAACAGATACACTCGAAAAAGAAAGCACCCCACTTTTGACTACCCTCCCTTCTCCCATCTGGAGCTACGATTACAATAAAGACGTTGCGATAAAAAACCGGTCGATGTCGAATGATTCGTTAAACCCTCTGGATTTGATCAACTTATTGAATGCTGAAAATGGGGATAAATTAAAATTAGATTTTGTAAAGCTATCTGATGATACCATATACGTAAAAATGGATAATTCTACCTATATGACACAGGAGATGGGTACGACGGGCGCGAATAGTTTTATGGCTATAGCCACCTATACGCTAACCGAATTGAACGGAATCAAATTCGTTTATTTTGATTTTAAGGAGGGCGATCATGCGATTCCGGGAACATATACCCGAAAATATTTTGAAAACAGAAAAGTTCCAATTAAATAATATCTGTCAAAAGAGAAATCATCATGAAAACCCATACCACAAATTACACGAATACATTTATAGCTGTCGCGGATGATTATCCCACACCGATCGGGGTAGCGCCTCCTACAAAAGGGGATACCAAGACAGTAGCTAACTTACAGTTTGAGATGATCAGTAAAAACCCTTATGCCTATACTTCTGACGACGTATTGTTTCAGGTATTTGCCGAACAGAGCAACCTCATAGAAAGTGAGTATCCAGAAGCCAGAGAAAAGTTTTTCTCAAAAGGCCAGCCATGCTTCCGAGCCTCTCCATTGACAAAACGATACGGCTGGGGTATCAATTATGACCATTACGGTAAGATGGCGATACTGGGCGTTCAAAGCGATTTATATCGAAAATTAGCAGTAGATGAGAATCTGAAAGTTTTAAAAGCGATGAAATCAAGCAGATAATTATCCAACTAACACTTGTGAAAAGGCTACAAATTCGTTAAGTTTGAGAATAAACATATATTATCAAATCATGCTAAACAAAAAGATATCTTTGCTCATAATGAGTTTAATTCTTACAACTGTTGTTTATAATGCGTCGGCGCAGGATAAACTTGCAAAGGAAGTCGAAAAGGCGGTGGAGGAATTGACCCAAGCCATGCTTAAAGCCGAAGGTACTACATTAAACAGATTGGCGTCGGACCACCTCTCCTACGGGCATTCCAGTGGAAAAATGGAAACAAAAGCTGATTTCGTGCAGACTTTTGTTTCTGGTGCTTCTGTATTTGAAGATATCCAACTTACAAAACAGACCATTCAGATAGTAGACAAAACGGCTATCGTACGTCATACCTTAAGTGCTACCACAAACGATCCAGGAAAAGGCAAAGCAAATATAAAATTGGGGATTGTATTGACTTGGGTAAAAACCAACAATCAATGGCAATTATTGGCTCGTCAAGCATTTAAATTACCTTAGTACGGTGTAGAACACCCACCAATAACACGTTAAATAGAAGAATAAGGCGGTGAAAAACCGCCATAACTTTTTTATGATTGAAGAAGGTAGATAATGTCTTTTTCTATATCTTGGGGTTTTGTAATCGGTGCGTAACGTTTGAAAGGGATTCCATTTTTGTCCACTAAAAATTTAGTAAAATTCCATTTAATTCGACTTCCGAAAAAACCACCAAGTTCTTTCTTTAGAAACTCAAATACAGGATGGGTAGTCGATCCGTTTACATGACATTTTTCCATGAGTTGAAATGTTACACCATGGTTCACCTTGCAGGTCTGTTCCATGGATTCATTTGTTTCAGGTTCCTGTCCTGCAAACTGATCCGAAGGAAAGCCCAATATGACCAATCCCTTATCCTTATACTTTTGATGCAGCACTTCCAAGCCATCAAACTGAGGAGCTAGGCCACATTTAGTTGCTGTGTTTACGATCAACAGTACCTTTCCGTCAAAATCCTCCATTGATATAGGTACGCCTTGCGGCGATTTCGCACTTAATTGATGAAATTTACTGGGCATATTCTGATTGTATTTTTGTTAAATTTAGATAAAATACTTTGTATTAACGATCTTAACGCAGTTAGCTTATGGATTAATTCTGTATATTTAAATCAATCTGATAAAAGTCGATCTGATAAAAATAATACTGTTATAGATATACACCATGAAAATTGCTTTCTTCTCTACCCAACCGTACGACAAAATATTTTTTGATCGCCTTAGCGAAAATCACGGCTTCACGATCGACTATTATGATACGCATCTGGGACCGCATATTGCCAATGCGGTAAAAAATACCGATGCCGTATGTGTATTTGTGAATGATAAATTAAATGTAGAAGTAATAGAGACGTTATCAAATAATGGCGTAAAGATTATTGCATTGCGATGTGCAGGATTTAACAATGTAGATATTGATGCCGCCAAAAGACTTGGAATCGCGGTATGTCGGGTTCCGGCCTATTCTCCGGAAGCAGTTGCGGAACATACGGTAGCGATGTTGCTTACGGTGAACAGAAAAACACATAAAGCCTATAACCGAGTGCGTGAGCAGAATTTTTCACTCAACGGTTTGTTGGGTTTTAATTTGAAGGGAAAAACGGTAGGTGTAATCGGAACTGGCAAAATAGGTAAGGCCTTTGTGAAGATCATGCTGGGCTTTGGCTGTAAAATATGGGCACATGACATTTATCCCGACAATAGCCTCATTGAACAAGGCGTACAGTACACCTCGTTAGAACATGTATTGGAGGGGGCAGACATTCTTTCATTACACTGTCCGTTAACACCAGAAAATCATTATCTAATCAATCAACAGACGATTAACCTGATGAAACCGGGTGTTGTGCTCATAAATACCAGCCGCGGTGGTTTAATTAACACAGTGGATATTATCGAAGGATTGAAAACAAAACGGATAGGCGCACTTTGTATTGATGTGTACGAACAGGAAGAAATGCTATTTTTTAAAGACCTCTCTACCAATATCATCCTAGACGATAATATTCAACGATTAATGAGCTTTCCAAATGTGCTTATTACTGCGCATCAAGCATTCTTTACAGAAGAAGCCCTCAAAGAAATTGCAGAAGTAACATTGGAAAATATTGCTAAAATCAGCACAGGGCAAATGGCTGATAACGCTCCGTCCATGCTCACATAACTGTAGCTTTTATCGTTACAATATGCATACTCCATATATAGATATCCATACACATTGTAGGAATGAACAACATGACGTATTGTCCCTGCAAAACTGTATAGTCGGCAAAGATTATTTTCCTTCCGTTGCCTGCTCTGTAGGCATACACCCTTGGTATATTGATATCGATTTTGACAAACAATGCAACGCATTGGAAACGTATGCTGCAAGAGAAAACGTACTTGCTATTGGCGAATGTGGATTGGATAAACTCACTAAAACAAAGTGGGAAAAGCAAATCAAGTGTTTTGAGCAACAGATCCAGTTGGCAAATATTATAGGTAAGCCCCTTATCATCCATTGTGTACGTGCCTACCAAGAGACCTTTCAGGTACTGCTGCAACAAAAAGTAACTGTTCCGGTTATTTTCCACGGTTTTAATAAAAATATAGCCTTAGCACAATCGGTATTAAAGCAAGGTTATCTAATCAGTTTGGGAGCTGATATGCTGAAAGGAGCTAAAAACAATTTAATTACCAATCTTCCGCTGGAGAAAATTTTCTTAGAAACGGATGATAAATCTATTAGCATAGTAGATATTTATACGTATTTTTGCGCCGCTCGTAAAATTTCGATAGATCAACTCAGAAATGAACTGGCACAAAATTTTCAAAACGTATTTAAGTATTCCTATTTATAACTATGGAAGATTTATCTTGGTTATCAAGAACAGAGGCGTTGATAGGACGCGAAGCATTAGAAAAATTAGCCAATTCGCATGTGATGGTATTGGGCTTGGGTGGTGTAGGTTCATTTGCAGCAGAATTCATCTGTCGTGCAGGAGTAGGAAAAATGACGGTGATCGACGGAGATACGGTAGATCCCTCCAACCGCAATAGGCAACTTCCGGCGCTGGCTACCAACCACGGCGTATCCAAAGCACAGATTATGAAAGAACGGCTGTTAAATATCAATCCGGAGCTACAACTGAACGTGGTAGAAGAATTTGTGATTCCAGAACGTATCCCCGCGCTACTGGAATTAAAACCAGATTATATCGTGGAGGCGATAGACAGTATTACCCCAAAATTATTTTTAATCCGATCTGCCTATGCAGAAAAAATTCCTTTCGTGAGTTCTATGGGAGCAGGAGGTAAAGTGGATCCAACCAAAATTAAAATTGCAGATATCAGTAAATCCTATAACTGTAAACTGGCGCGCCATATTCGTAAAAAATTACAAAAACACGATATACGTGAAGGGGTAAAAGTGGCATTTTCAACCGAATTACCCGATAAATCTTCCTTACTCTATACGGATGGAAGTAATTACAAAAAATCGGCATACGGTACCATGTCCTACCTTCCGGCAGCGTTTGGAGGTGCGATAGCTTCGGTAGCCATCCGTGAGCTGATTGATAAAAAAATAGAATAATCTTATCGCGTAGCGTAATCCTAGAGCAAATTATGCTTCTGCATGATCTCTAGTACGAAAGGTTGTATCTCATCGGCCATCCGCATGAATCCCAAATCGTTGGGATGTGTTCCATCGGTTGTACCTTCGTGATCCGTTCCCAGTAGTGTCTTGCTATCCAGATAATACAGATGCTTAATTCCTTTGGTTAATAGGGTTTCGTATTCTTTTTTAAATTGTGCATTCTGTTCCGCATTCCGTTTGTTCCAAACCTGATTAAAGTAGCTTAATTCCCTCACGACCGAGGGTATCATGATAATTGGCGTATTGGGATGATTTGCACGAAGGTATTCTACAAAATATTGTGTGCGTTCTGACACAATTTCCGGTAAGGAATTGGGGACACAGTCTAAGATAAATACCTCAGGTGTACCGGCGGCCAACATATGTGCGACCTCCGGCTCCATCTTCGCACTACCGCTTACGCCAAGATTAATAAAATTTAGGCCTGTACGTCGGGATAATATTGCTGTATAAGCCATACCTGCTCTTCCGGCAGATGCACCTTGAACAATACTCGACCCATATACTGCGATATTCTTTTGAAAAGGATTCGGTAGTGGCAGGAAACTAGCCCCCTCCTCTACTCCTATTTTCAAAGACCTGGTTTCGTCATATAAAGGCAGGTATACCAGAAATTCTTTCGCAGTCTGATCTAGGTTAGCTATTAGAGAACCTTCGTCACATGTTTTAGCGGTTCCTTTTGAACCAGCATATTGCCATTCACCATCAGCATTTTTGATATATACATCCAAACCTTTTTGAGCAATCGATGTAAGATTGGAAGATACTTTAGCATCTGTTACACACCATTTAGCATATATGGACGAAGAATTAGATCGAAATGTGACAAATAAACCCGCACTATTCGTAAATAAATGCTTCACACGAACTGGTAGATCATTATATTTTACGGTATCTACACGATGGTATTTGGAGGGTGTATCAAAGAGCTTTCCATAAACAGGCAATTCGTTATATACTACTTTTGTCTTTTGCGCAAAGGCTACAGATACACAACTCGCAAATGTCAACAGATAGATAAATAAGTTCTTCATATGTTGAAGATATAAAAAAAGAATAATTTAACTAAATAGATTTTGAAATTAAAAATACACTAAAATATTTAGTAAGTTTGTATCTATGGAATATGCTATTGTCGATATAGAAACTACAGGTTCATATGCGGGAGGGAATGGGATTACGGAAATAGCAATCCTTATTCATAACGGGCAACATGTACTTGAAAAATTCCAGACCTTAATAAACCCACATCAACCTATTCCCTACCACATACAGGTATTAACCGGAATAAGTGATGAGATGGTCGAGAATGCACCTTCGTTTCATGAACTCGCACCTAGGATATTGGAATTATTGGAGAAGCGTATTTTTGTAGCCCATAACGTCAATTTCGATTACTCTTTTATTTTTCACGGACTCAAATTAGCAGGATTCAACTGGAAAGCGCCTAAGTTGTGTACCGTTAGGCTTGCCCGCAAAATCATACCTAATTTAGCCTCGTATAGCTTGGGTAAATTGTGTCAAAACCTCGGAATCGTTATACAGGATAGGCATAGAGCCCTAGGTGATGCACAGGCAACGGTGATTTTGTTTGAAAAATTATTACTTGAGGATAAAGATGGACTCATTTTATCTACCCTCAAAAAGACAAAAGAACATCGCCTTCCAACGCACATCAATGAAGAGGACTTTTCAAAATTACCCGAGTCGGCCGGTATATACATCTTTCGGGATAAACATGGAAAAATCATTTATGTAGGCAAAGCTATCAATATTAAGAAGCGTGTATTGAGTCATTTTACGGGTAATAACAGTACCTTAAGACGACAGTCATTTATCAATGACATCTGTTCCATAGACTTCGAAGAAAGTGGAACGGAGCTCATGGCTTTACTAATGGAATGCCAAATGATCAAGAAGCACTGGCCTCGGCATAACAGCGCACTTAAAAAGTATGAACCCAAATTTTGCTTGATGCAGTACGAAGACCAGAAAGGATATCTTCGTCTATTGGTATCCAAGTTCAGTAAAAATGCAGCAGCTGTTCAGTATTTCGAAAGAGCTTCTGATGCAAACCAGCTCCTGCTGCAGCTTATAGAGCAGTTTGATCTCGATACCAGAATATGTACTTTTTATTCGACGGCGGCCGAAATAAAGCACCAGATCGACTATGAGAAATTACCTCCGGTAGATGAGTACAATGGCAGGGTACAGCAGGCAACGGACTACATTAACGGGAAAAAAAGTACTTTTTTATTATTGGATCAGGGTCGCCATTTGGATGAAAAGTCTTACATCTATTATAAGAACAATAGCCTGCATGCTTTTGGTTTTATTGAGGCTTCAAATCAGGCTACCCAATTCGAGGATTTAATAGCAGAACAAGACCGCTGCATGAGCAACTATTACATGACAAGCCTCGTTCTGCAATATGCCGAAAGATTTCCGGGTAAGGTAATCCCTGACCAGAACTAATCCATTTTGCCTACGACAATTTTCACCAATTTAGAATAGTCAAAATAACGTATAGCAATATCCTGCACGTTAGCCGGTGTTATCTCTTGTATTACCTTGTTGTAGTAGCTGTAATAACTCAAATCCAATCCCGAAAAATAAACGGCCTTAAACTTATCGACGTGAGAAAATATACTTTCCAGTGATCCCAACATAACGCCTGATAAATAATTGCGCACCAATTCCACTTCCTCCAACGAGGGTTGTCGTTGCCGGAGATTCTCGAATTCATTTTCTATTTCGGCAAGGGTAGCTTTCGTGACTGCCGTGCCCACTTCAGAAGCGACAGTGAAGAAACCTCCATGTTTCAAATTCCCTACTGCTGAACCGATACTATAGGTGTATCCTTTGTCCTCACGGATATTCGCCATCAAACGGGAACCGAAGAAACCGCCCAATAAGGTATTAACAAACTGGACTGCAGGAAAATCTGCATGCGTTCGATTTACCATCAATCCGCCCATCCTAATAGCGGATTGTAAGGCTTCCGCTTTTGGCTCCAAAATAAGCTTACCTTCCGGTATGAAGGGTTCAAAGGAATGTGGATGTGCAGATCCAGCTAATGCGCCCCAGTTGTCCGAAAACAAATCTTCAACCAAACCAAGTACCGCATCATCGACATTTCCGGCAATAAAGAGGGTACAATTATTTGGTCGGAACTGCTTATAGTAAAGTTCCAAAAGCGCTTCCCTACTAATATCATCGTAAGTCTCTGGCGTAGGAACTACTCCGTACCGAGTTGGTCCAAATACATGCTGATAAAATAAGCGTCGGGCTACAAAATCGTTCTTCTTCAATGAAATCAGTAAAGACTGCTTGTTATTACGAATATAGGTATCCAGCTCTTTCTGCGGAATGATGCTATTCGTTAAAGTATCTTTGACCAACGGTAGCACTTTATCCACGTACTTGTGCATGGTATATAATGTCAGGGCCGTATGGTCAAAACTATATTCAGGTATCAAATAGGCCCCATAAAAGTCAATATGCTCTGCAATCTCAGCACTGGTATAGGTATTTGTTCCTTCTTTGAGCATCGAACAAAGTACCGTATTTAACAGTGGATTTTCCGTATTATCAAACACATTGTCAAATACAAATTCAAACTTTATTAAATCAAGTTCGGCTGCCTGAAAAACAAAAGCTTTTAATCCATTGGTGTAATCGATAGTCCCTGGATGCACCAATGTAAGGTCTTTAATAGTCTGGAATTCGGGGGCAGTAAATCTATTCAGCATGCTGCCCTCCTTTCGCGTGGTATATCAAAGTGGATGAGTTTTCTTTTCTAAAAAGTTGATTTGCAATTTTTCGGATGTTCTCTTTGGTCACAGACAGATATTTACTGACTTCTTTGTTGTAATCTTCTGCATCTCCCAATAATTCGTAATACGCCAGATTCATCGCCTTATCTAAGATTGACAACTCGGCAAAAAGCATAGTGGATTCAATTTTATTCTTTACTTTTTCCAGTTCTTTATTTTCTACCTCTTCCGTTTTTAATTTTTCCAATGCTTCCCATAACGCGGCCTCCGCTTCAGAAAGGGAGACATTAGCCGATGGCTTACCTTCTATGATAAAAAGATTATTGTCAATACTTCCCATCACATATGTATTCACTTCGCTAAACAATTGCTTTTCTTTGATTAATGAGCGATATAAACGAGAAGAGGCTCCTCTAGAAAGAATATCGGACATTAAATCCATGGTCTGATAATCTTCAGATAACCGACCCGGACCATGAAACGCTATATGTAAGCTATCCACAGGAACGTCGGCTTCTACTTCCTCTCTCCTAGCTTCTACCTGCTCAGGTTCTTGAGGAAGATTTCGATGATATGCAATACCTGCAGGGATATTTCCAAACCATTTTTCAGCTAATAATCTAACCTGTTCGAAATGCACTTTTCCGGCGACGACCATAATGGCATTTCTTGGCGTATAAAATTTATTGAAAAATGCTTTAACGTCTTCGATCCTAGCATCCTCAATATGCTTTAACTCTTTACCAATAGTGGCCCAGCGATAGGGGTGTACTTTATAAGCTAGCGGCCTTAAACGCAACCACATATCGCCATAGGGTTGATTAAGGTAACGTTGTTTAAATTCCTCGGAAACTACTTGTCGTTGCACTTCCAGGCTTTGTTCACTAAATGCTAAGCTTAGCATTCGATCACTTTCCAACCAAAAAGCAGTTTCTAGATTATTGGAAGGTAGCGTCAAATAATAGTTTGTTATATCATTGCTGGTGAAGGCATTATTCTCTCCTCCGACCTGTTGCAAAGGACTATCGTAATCCGGAATATGAACTGACCCACCAAACATTAAGTGTTCGAAAAGGTGAGCAAATCCTGTTTGTTCTGGAGACTCGTCGCGAGCGCCGACATTGTATAGAATATTGACAACTGCCATGGCTGTGGTATGATCTTCATGTACCAATACGTTGAGGCCGTTATCTAATTGAAATCTGTTGAAATTTACCATCTAATGTATGTGTGAATTAGTTCACCCAATTGATATCTTTTTTTAATAAATCTAAAGTGTCTTGTTCTGCCGACCCTGGTTCGGCTTTAAAATCATAAACCCAATTCGCCTGTGCCGGTAAACTCATCAATATAGATTCAATGCGGCCATTTGTTTCTAAACCAAATTTAGTCCCGGAGTCGTATACTAAATTGAATTCGACATAACGACCGCGGCGTAGTAACTGCCAATCCTTTTCGCGTCGGCTGAAATTCTGTGTACGATGTCTGTTTACCAGATCTATATAAGTAGGTGCAAATATACGACCTAAATCACACGAAAAATCAAAAATCTGCTCAAAGTTCAAATTGGTCTTTTCAGGCGTTAGTTTATCGTAAAAAACACCTCCTATTCCTCGCGTTTCATCCCGATGTTTGATAAAGAAATAGCTGTCGGCCCAGCTTTTGAAATCGGAATAAAAATTGGGATGATGTTTATCGCAAACCGATTTAAGCTGTTGATGAAAAAACTGGGCGTCTTCCTTTACTACGTAATGTGGTGTCAAATCTATACCACCACCAAACCATCTGGTCTGTTCATTTAGTTCAAAATATCGGATGTTCATATGGATTATCGGAACATGCGGATTATTGGGGTGAATAACGATGGAAACTCCTGTGGCGAAAAATTCATCTTCTTCTACGCCGAAAGCTTTCTTAATAGCTGCAGGGAGTTTACCGTGTACAGCTGAAAAATTAACGCCTCCTTTTTCAATGATATTTCCATTTTGCATGATCCGCGTGCGGCCACCACCGCCGCCATCACGTTCCCATAATTCTTCCTGAAATTTTGCGCCACCATCCAACTTTTCCAAGGCTTGCGTAATTTCATCTTGTATAGTCATGTAGGTATCTGCGATATGTCCTTTTGAGATCATGTTATGTTAATTTTTCAGCTAATTTTGACACTTCAAATATGGCAGGCCGATGATTATATAATACCTCATACACCATATTACATATTGGCATTTCTAAATTGTTTTTATGGATAATGCTCTGAATACACCCGGAGGCATAGTACCCTTCGGCAACCATATTCATTTCCAACTGAGCAGATTGTACAGTATACCCCTTACCGATCATATTACCGAAGGTTCGATTGCGGCTAAATTGCGAATAAGCAGTTACCAAGAGATCACCAAGATAAACGGAAGCATTTATTTCCCGGTCGGCAGGATCAATTTTCTGTACAAAATATTCCATCTCACGAATAGCATTTGAAACCAACACCGCTTGAAAATTATCTCCGTACCCCAACCCGTGGCATATTCCTCCAGCCAATGCGTATATGTTTTTTAAAACTGCTCCATATTCAACACCCAAAACATCATCCGAAATATTGACATTAATATACCTGTTAGATAGTAAATCTGCAACGATTTGTGCCTTATTTAGATCTTTGGAAGCAAATGTAAGATAGGAAAGCTTCTCTTGAGACACCTCTTCGGCGTGACAGGGGCCGCCTATCACGACAATATGGTCTAATGGGACGCCATAGGTTTGATTTAGGTATTCGCCAACGATTAAATTTTCGTCCGGGATTATTCCTTTAATGGCCGAAACGAGAATTTTCCCTTCCAGATCTTGATTCTCTACCCCTCTTAACGCGATCTTTAAGTAAGCTGCCGGTGTATTTAAGATTACAATATCAGTAGATTGAATTGCCTGCCGAACGTCGGACAATACATGATCCTCGTGTAGCTTTATCTCCACTGCACTAAGGTAAGTGGGGTTATGCCGGTATCTATTTATATATTCGACATCTTCTTCCTTACGTACCCACCAAAAAACTTCTTTTTCTAATTTATTGTCTGCTAACATCTTGACCATTGCAGTAGCCCAACTACCACTTCCTATGACACTAACTGCATGTTTAGATATTCTTTGCATATTCAAAACCATGCGCAAAGATACTTAATATTACGCGAAAGACTATCGTTTATACCCCTCATTATATCGACTTCGGTACAAAAATGAATACGCGACACCGATATAAAAAAGTCCCTTTTTATTATCTTTGTTAGAATTAATTGCTAATATCTCAAGTCTAACATCTCATATCTAACATCTACGTACTAATGATTACTGAAAAGAAAAAAATGATCGCGGGAGAAGCATATTTTGCAAATGATAAAACACTTTCTGAAGACAGATTACTCGCGCAGACATTATGTTTTAGGTTTAACCAATTGGAACCCCGACAAGTAAAGGCAAAAAAGCAGGTCATCAGAGATCTATTTGGCAAAACAGAAAAGATGTTTTATATCGAACCTCCATTTCGCTGTGATTACGGTTACAATATTGAAATTGGCGAAAATTTTTACGCCAATTATAATCTCACCGTCCTGGATTGTGCACCTGTTCGCATCGGCGATAATGTGATGATAGCACCCAATGTTTCTTTATTCACGGCGGGACATCCAATTCATCATGAATTGCGCAATACAGGGTTGGAATATGCTATTCCGATTACAATCGGCGACAACGTTTGGATTGGGGGCAATACAGTGATTAATCCCGGTGTAACTATTGGTGAAAATACCGTTATCGGCTCTGGATCGGTTGTTACCAAAGATATTCCGGCAAATGTAGTAGCGGTTGGGAATCCGTGCCGAATTCTCCGAACAATCACCGAAGAAGACAAGCATTATTATTACAGGGAACTAAAGATTAGATGAATAACATCACTTGCTTCTAACTAGCTGTATCAGCAGGATAAAGCTCAATACAAAACTCATCGTAAATCCCAGCCAGGAAATGATCGGCATCCCCCATAGTAAATAACCTACTCTACCATGCGCTAGTATACTGGCTCCAACACCAAACGTCATCGCTAAAATGGACAGTAAAAACTTATTACCTATCCGGTGAAGAATAAGCTGAAGGTGATCAAAATCCCTGATCTTATGATTTAGCGTAATTTTATCATTTTTTAGCTTGTCAAGCAGAGATAATAAATCCATGGGTACGTCGATCATCACGTCCTTTAAAAACAGGGCCTTTTCTTTAAACTTTTCTGTCAAATATTCTGCAGAAAACTTTTGATCGGCAATCTTTTTGGCAAATGGAGAGATACTTTCAGGGATATTCAACTCCGCATTCAACTGCCGGCCTGTACCTTCTAGTATAGATATGCCTCGTAACAGTATATATATAAAATCAGGCATCAATATATGATTGGTCTGCAATATGACGTTTAATTTCTGTAACATAACAGCAATCTTAATATCGTCTAACGCATTCTGCTTAATCATTTCAAAAATTTCGTACGCATCCCTTTCAAGACTTCTTTCATCCTCAATATGGTGCACTACCGCAAGCTTTTTAATATTTTTTAGCAGCCCCTTTGCATCACTCATCAAAAAATTAATCACCATGGATTCGATTATTCCTCTATCTTGCGGCACCATAAATCCCATCGCTCCGTAATCCAGGAAAACGATCTGTCCTTTTTTATTTACGAATACATTTCCGGGATGAGGATCCGCATGGAAGAATCCATGTATAAGTATTTGTTCAAGATAGAGGTCCAATACATTTTGAAGGACTGATTTTGGACTGAGGCCAAATGTCGCCAAACTTGCTATATCATTCACTTTTACACCATCGATAAGTTCCATACATAACATCTCATCAGAGCTATATTGACGGTATACCTTAGGCACATGGGTTTCTTTATTCCCCGTAAAATTTCTTCTGAAACGTTCAATATTATTGAGTTCATTCGTAAGAGAAAGCTCTTTTAATAATGAATTCTCGAAGGAGATGGCAATCTGATAGAGATTCATTTTATAAAAAATCTCATATTTTTTTTCCAACAGCTTTACGAGATCTTTTATAAAATCCAAATCCACACGGATAATCGAATCGACACCCGATCGCTTGATCTTCAAAATGACCTGGGTTCCATCCTTCAGTTGCGCTTTATATACCTGCGCAATGGAAGCCGCTGCAATAGGTACGGGATCGATAAATTCAAAGTGTTCATCAGGTTGTATATTAAGCTCCTGGTTTAGACGGTACTTAATATCAATATCCTCTTTGGGAACATCGTCTTGCAGTTTTATAAGTTCTTGACGAAGATCTTCTGGGATAATATCTGCCCGATTACTTAGCAATTGGCCTAATTTAATGAAAGTCGGCCCCAATTCTTCTATTGCCAATCGGATACGGACATTAAAATCTTCCTCAAATATTTTGCGTGTATGATTATTCCAAAGCAAGAAACTATCCGGAAGTATGCGATCGATGTTGGATCGGGAGATTGCTTCATCAAAGCCGTATTTTGATAAAATCTTAAGTATCTTGCCTATTCGTTTTATTTTTTCAAGTCCATACATGACTTCAGCATTTTATTACTTATTTAGACGACGACAATATGTCCACCACTTTCTCACCTAATCGGGTGATATCCGATTTTAGACCAATCATAAATGTTAACACATGGACTGGATTTCCCTGTATCTTATTCACATTGTACATATATCCCATTTCGGCTCCAAGGAAAAAACCTTTGAATTTATAATCGGCCCCTAAGCCCAATTTTGTACCAAGTGCCAAAGAATATTTACTTTCCATAACTACCTTATTTCCTAGGTCATTAGCACGAGGTTCATTAACCAATCCTATTGTCGGCCCAAGGTAGGTATAGGTATTCAATCGATCATATTGTTTACGTGTACCCCCAGCAAGGCTAAGCATATAAAAATTGGCTCTACCATTTTCGACCGTTCGATTGTATTCCGAATCATTTATCAATTGGTCATAGTTAAACGACATTAAGTACAGGGCTGGGTAAAGATAGTACCTCGGATTCCTTAACGTAATGTCTAACCCCATACTCCCCGAGAACAACTTTGGCGAAAGTACATTTTTAGTTTTGCCGAGAGGAATACCAATCCCCGTGCCCGCGAAATAATACACTTTCTTGTAATGTAGCGTATCCGTTCCGCTTTGCGAAAAGGATAGGTTATAGGAAAAAACAATAACCACGGTAATAAATAGACTTTTCATCAATCTTCTGCACAGTTTGTTATGTAACAATAAATTAAGCAAAAAGGTTTGAAAGGAAGATTTATTTTTTTGCTAAAAGTTTTTATAAATAGTTTTTAGTTTGCGGTCCCTGATTAAAAATCAAATCTATAATACTGAGTTCGGGGATAAAACCTACCCTATCGTTGAACACTTGATAATATGGTTTTGGTGTTTCAAAAATAGATGGCTTTTTGGGATGAATAAGATTTCTGTAATCTAACACTCCGGAGGGAGCCTTTTCATAACTATTCGTAAAGGAAATACTTCTATTAATCTTCAATAGTTTAAGGATTAATTCCAATTGCGATAGATTGTAATCAAACAAAAACTCGCACTTTTTTTCATAGAATTGTTCAAACTCATTCTCATAAAACTCAAAATATGCCGAACTGCGGTATGCAGTCTGCAAGCTTTGCCAATGCAATCGCTGCCAATCGTGGTCATAGTTGATTCGTACATCTTTCATCGCGACGTGCTCCTTACGGCCATGCACTATCGGAACAAACAATTCTAAAATTCCATTAGCGGTAGCGATCTTAGCACGGGTACGATAAGTTTGTTTCGGATAATGTTCATATTTATCTAAAACAATAGGAAGATCGTGTTGATAGATCGCGTGAAAATAAGAGACCGGAGGAAGATACGTTGCCGATAATAACAGTTGAGTGGACATAAACTAAAATTAACTATAAATTATGAAGCAAAAATAACTTTATTTAGGGATTATACACAACTGAATAAATTGCTTTTATATACAACTTTATCTAAGTTTGTGGCTCAGATCGTATGCAGCAAACTGTATTGATGAATAAAAAGATTATTTCAGGTTTACTATTTAGTTTTTCTTTGCTGCCTTTTTGGGCATTGTACCTCCTGTCCGATATTTTATACTTTGTCCTTTATTACGTTTGCAAATACCGAAAATCGATCGTTATTACCAATTTAAAAAACTCTTTTCCGGAAAAATCAGAAGATGAAATTAAGCAAATTGCGAAAAAGTTCTTTCATTATTTTCCGGATATCATAGTGGAAGCATTAAAAATGCGAACCATTACAGAAAAACAAATAGTTGCTCGCATTGAATTATTAAATCCAGAAGAAGTGTACAAACACTTTGAGACGGGAAAATCTGTAATCGGCGTGACAGCACATTATGGGAACTGGGAGTTGGGAATCTACCGGATGTCACTTATGACGGCATATCCCCGTCTTATCATTTACAAACCACTGAACAATAAGGACTTTGATCAGGTATACAATAGCTTACGCACGCGATTTGGAGCAACGATGGTGCCAATGAAGCAGATTCTACGTCATCTGGTCAGGTTAAAAAATCAACTCAATATGAGTATGTTTGTAGCTGATCAAACTCCCCTGCATCAAGATTCAGACTATTTTATGGAGTTTTTAAACCAAGACACCCTAGTATATACCGGTGCGGAACGCATTGCTCAACTAACGGAAAGTCCTGTAGTATACTGTCACATCGGTAGGAAAGAAAAAAGAGGTCACTATTATTGTAAATTTACTACATTAGTAGAAAATCCCTCAACGTATCAAAAGCATGAAATAACGCAAATACACAACAAATTCACAGAAAAAATGATTCGTGAAGAGCCGGTATATTGGTTGTGGACACATCGTCGATGGAAAAGAACAAGAACAACTGAAAAATGATAGAATATCCCAAAGTTGCTGTTGTCATATTAAATTGGAACGGTAAATTTTTTTTAGAAAAATTTTTGCCTTCCGTTTACAATAGTACTTACCCAAATGTTGAATTTATTATCGGAGACAATGCCTCTACAGATGATTCTGTATCCTTTGTCAGGGAATATTATCCCACAATCCGCATTATCCAAAATGACGACAACTATGGATTTGCCGGCGGATATAACAAAGTACTTCAACAGGTGGAAGCAGATTATTTTGTTTTGCTCAATTCGGATGTGGAGGTAACTCCTTCTTGGATAGAGCCAGTTGTTGATTTTATGCAAAAAAAAGATTTTATAGCCGCACAGCCTAAAATCAGGGCATATCATCAACGGGATCACTTCGAACATGCAGGGGCTGCCGGAGGGCATATCGATTATTTTGGTTATCCCTTTTGTAAGGGTCGTATACTTAATATTACCGAAAAAGATGAAGGTCAATATGATGCGGAAAATGAGGTTTTTTGGGCTACTGGTGCTGCATTATTTATTAAATCCAGTGCGTGGCACGAAGCAGGTGGATTTGACGCGGATTTTTTCGCACACATGGAAGAGATTGATTTGTGTTGGCGACTTAAAAAAATGGGTTATAAAATTGGTTATACTTCCAAATCCATTGTATATCATGTGGGTGGCGGAACACTAAATACAAGCAACCCCAAAAAGACATATCTTAATTTCCGTAATAATCTACTTATGCTCCAAAAAAACCTTCCTTTTTGGCGTGCATTAGCAGTTATCTGGACTCGCCTATGGTTGGATCTTATCGCATTACTACATTTTTTAGCCGAAGGTAAACCACGCGACGCTTGGGCTGTAAGCCGTGCTCACCAATATTTCTTTCTATATTTTTTTAAAACGGCGTTAAAAAGAAAAAAATATAATGCAAAAGAAAATAAAACTGGACTTTATAAAAAATGCATAATTTGGGATTTTTACACGAACAAAATACAAAAATACAATAAGCTATCTGTAAATAATTTTCACAATAAGTAGCATTACCGAATTTTAATATTATCAAACTTTTCTCACTTATTTTTAATGGGTTAAAATATTGGTATAAAATTATTTTCCCCCTTAAAATTTCTTATTTTCGTAACCTATGTCGCAAGATATTCAAGATAGAATCTTAAAGTTAACAACAGAATTAAATGAGTACAATTACCAATATTATGTATTGGCAAATTCTGTCGTTTCTGATTTTGATTTCGATAAAAAACTCAAGGAATTAGAGGCATTAGAAAACGAGTACCCCGAATTTAGGGACCCTAACTCACCAACGTTAAAAGTGGGCGGAGATATCACCTCTAAATTCAACACGGTAGCACACCGCTGGCCAATGTTGTCCCTAAGCAACACGTATAATGAACAGGAGCTTCGGGATTTTGATGAACGGGTACAAAAAGCGATAGGCCATCCCGTAGATTATGTCTGTGAACTCAAATTCGACGGGCTTTCGATATCCATCACATTTGAAAACGGCAAAATGGCACGTGCCATCACACGTGGAGATGGTACCCAAGGTGATGAGGTTACCAACAATGTAAAGACGATCAGAAGCATCCCGCATCAATTAAAAGCTGGAACATCATATCCTGCCTCTTTCGATATTAGAGGCGAGATATTTATGCATAAATCAGCTTTTCTGAGACTCAACAAAGAACGGGAAGATAACGGCGAGCAAACCTATGCAAATCCGAGAAATTTTGCTTCGGGAACGATTAAGCTCCAGGATTCAGGCGAGGTCGCTAAAAGGCCGCTAGATTGTTTCCTTTATTTCTTGTATACCGAAAATAGAAACAAACTTTTCAACACACATTGGGATAGTCTTCAAGCTGTAAAAGAATGGGGATTTCCGGTATGTGATGAAACGAAACTTTGCACTTCGATTGATGAAGTACTCAATTTTGTTCATTATTGGGATATCCAAAGAAACCAGTTGACATATGATATTGATGGAATTGTCATCAAGGTAAACGAATATGCCTACCAAGAGGAATTGGGATTCACGGCAAAATCACCGCGATGGGCTACTTCCTTTAAATTCAAGGCCGAACGCGTAGAAACAATTCTTAACAGCATAAGTTATCAGGTAGGTCGTACCGGAGCGGTGACACCGGTAGCCAACTTGCAACCTGTTTTATTGGCGGGTACGACAGTAAAGCGCGCGACACTTCACAATGCAAATGAAATAACGCGACTGGATTTACATACCGGAGATACGGTCTTTGTAGAAAAAGGAGGAGAAATCATTCCAAAAATCATAGCCGCTAATCCCGAAAAAAGACCTGCAGGTGCAAAGACGATCCTCTACCCTACGGCATGCCCCGAGTGCGACACAACATTAATCCGTCGCGATGGCGAAGTCGTTCATTATTGCCCGAATGAGGACGGTTGTCGTCCGCAGATCGTTGGTAAAATGCAACATTTCATCGGCCGTAAAATGATGGACATCCAGGGATTGGGCAAGGAAACGATTGAAACTTTCTATCGATTGGGTTTAATTCGACGCATATCGGATCTGTATTCGCTAGCGACCCGACAGGATGAGTTAGTCAACCTAGAGAGGTTCGGTCAAAAGTCTATCGAAAATATGATTGCTGGATTGGAAAAATCGAAAGAAAAACCTTTTGAAAAAGTCTTGTTCGCACTAGGGATCCGGCATGTAGGTGAAACCGTTGCCAAAAAACTGGCGCTACATTTCAAATCACTTGAAAATCTGAAAAATGCCAGTGTCGAAGATATCGCCAATGTCCAGGATGCTGGAATCCGGATAGCAGAAAGTGTATATGAGTATCTACACGAAGACGCTCATCTCGCCGAACTCGATAAATTAGCCCAATACGGGCTAAATTTTGCAATACAGGAGAAAGAAATCCTGTTAGCTGGCGAAAGCCTCTCTGGCAAAACATTTTTGATATCCGGTGTATTTGCTGATTTTTCGAGAGAAGAACTGGGAATGCTGATTGAATCTTATGGTGGCAAGCTGCTGAGCAGTATCTCTGCCAAATTAGATTATCTGATAGCAGGAGATAAGATGGGACCTTCTAAACTTGTCAAAGCAGAGAAACTTAAAATTCCTATTATTTCAGATCAGGATCTATTAAAAATGATTAATCAAAATTAAACAATTATATAATACAATTTATTCAACATGAACGAGCTTCACGGCGCAGGGGTGGCATTGGTTACACCATTTAATGCAGATGGAACGATTGATTTTGAAACGTTAGGAAAGCTAATAGAGTTTCAAATTGCGGAAGGAATGAACTACTTAGTATCATTAGGCACAACGGGCGAAACTGCCACTTTGACGGCTGAAGAACGAAAGCAAGTTTGGGCGTTTACGGCAACGACAGTAAATGGAAGAATTCCGTTAGTGGCGGGAATTGGGGGCAATAATACGGTGGAAATTGTAAAACATGTTCAAGAATTTAGCACTCAAGGATACTGTGCAATCCTATCGGTATCACCTTATTATAACAAACCAACTCAAGAAGGAATTTACCAGCACTATAAAGCCATTGCTGAAGCTTCAGTATTGCCAGTGATACTTTATAACGTACCGGGGCGAACGGGCAGTAATATGAGCGCAGCCACGATCGTTCGTTTGGCTAAGGATTTTAAGAACGTAGTGGGTATTAAAGACGCTTCTGGCAATTACGCGCAATTCTCGGAGATACTACGTGACAAACCAGAAAACTTCTTATTGATTTCAGGGGATGATCCCGCAACCCTTCCTATGATGGCACTGGGTGCCGTGGGGATTATCTCTGTAGTGGGAAATGCATTGCCTAGGAAAGTAAGCACATTGGCAAAATTATGCGCCGAAGGAGATTTTCTTCAGGCCCGTACAATCCACAGTGAATTACTTAAAATCACGGATTTATGTTTTGTGGAAAGTAACCCTTGCGGTGTGAAATACATCTTGAAGCAAATAGGAATAGGTAGTGATTATGTACGCCTACCCTTAGTGCCTATCGGAGAAACGACGCAAAAAGATATTCAGGACGAATTACAACGTATAAATTAAAATTCTTAATAACCAAACATTCTATTATCTTTATTCCTGTAAAATAGATTTGTTATGGCAGAAATCAATAGTACTAAAAAAAAGTCGTCAGTCGTTAAAAAAGTAATAGGCTGGCTTTTATTGATCATTTTCCTTGGTTTAGGGGCTTTCGTTTATTATAAATATTATTTTGTATTCGGTGAAGGCGTAAAATCCGGATATTTAAATTATGCCGTTAAAAAAGGAAACTTATTTAAAACCTATGAAGGTAAATTGATCCAGGAAGGTTTCGGAAGCGGAAAGACGGGAGGAATTACCAGCAACGAATTTGTATTTTCGGTAGATGATGATTCCATCTTTCAGCAACTAGAACTAAATAGCGGCAAATTTTTCGATCTGCATTATAAAGAATATCATGGTGTACTTCCTTGGAGAGGTCATACCGTCTTCGTAGTAGATAGAATTGTAAATATGAAATAGAGGTATTGTAGAAATAATTGTATGAACAAAGCTTTTATCTTACTAACACTACTTTACTTTACCTTATCTAAAACCGAAGCGCAGCGAAAAAAAAAGACGCGTGAAAATTTTGAACAATCCCCTCCGCAAGAACTGATATATGATAATAAGAGTTATTTAGAAGCTATAAATACCGTGCAGCTCTTTCCTACGGGCAAAGAAGGTCAGTTTCCCATATATACGTTGGGTAGTCAAGAACAGTTACTCCTTTCTTTCGACGATCTCCGAGCTGATGTAAGAAGTTATTATTACAGTATCGAGCATTGCAACGCTAATTGGGAACCGAGCCGCGTATCACCACTAGATTATGCTGAAGGGTACAACGAAGACCGTCTTGATAATTTTTTTCCATCGCAAGGAACGTTCCAAGCCTATACACATTATAAAGTAGCTTTTCCAAATGAGTATATAAAGCCTAAAATTGCAGGAAATTACTTATTAAAGGTATATGAAGATGCAGATAAAACACGATTGGTTGTAACCAGACGGTTCTATGTCGTGCGTCCATTAATTCAAGTTGGGACTCACATCCTTCCTTCGGTAGAGGTATCAAAAAGAATGACTAATCAGAAGATCGATGTATCCCTCAAAACACCGTCATTAACCATTCCCAATCCGGAGCGTGATCTACAGGTGCATGTATTTCAAAACCAACGCGAGGACAACAAAATGGTTTTAACCAAGCCTATGTTTATTGGAAATAATGAGATCAAATATAACAACAGCGAAACTTTGGATTTTTTAGGGAACAATGAATTTCGATTTGTAGATTTACGTAGTTTCCGATTGGGATCTAATCGAGTTCAACAAATTCAAAATGACAGTCTCGTCTCGATCAACGTATTAACCGACGAGGATTTACGGGATGCCAGCTACGCTGACACCTATGATGAAAATGGAAAGTTTTACATCCGCAATCTAGATTTTGAAAATGCAGAGATCCAATCAGACTATGCGGACGTGCATTTTTCACTACAGACGAACCAGAAGATAACCGGAAATCTTCACCTTGTAGGTGGTTTCAATAACTTTCAACGAAATGAGCAGAATAGACTCACCTATAACCCGACGTCGAAGAATTGGGAGCTTACGCTGAAGCTTAAGCAGGGGCTTTATGATTATGAGTATGTGCTCGAAACTCCAGAAGGCCAGATCATCACCAATGCGTTTACAAATAGTTTCTACGCCACCGGAAATGATTACCTAGTATTGGTATATAATAGGCGTATAGGAACATACTGGGATGAATTACTGGGCGTAGGAACGATCTCCATTCATAATAAAACAAACAAAAATTGACGATAAGGTGGTAGAAAAGGACGAGAATAAACAACTCAAAAGAGGATTAAGTAACCGACATATACAGCTCATCGCATTAGGAGGCGCCATTGGAACGGGCCTCTTTTTGGGAATAGGAAAGGCGGCCGTATTGGCAGGCCCTTCGGTTATATTAGGTTATACTATTGCTGGAATTGTTGCGTTTTTTATCATGCGCCAGTTGGGGGAAATGGTCGTAGAAGAACCCGTTTCGGGTAGCTTTAGCTATTTCGCCAATAAATACATGGGGGCTTTTGGCGGGTTTTCATCGGGCTGGAATTATTGGGTTCTGTATATATTGGTCAGTATGGCCGAGTTGACCGCCATTGGCGTATATGTACAGTTTTGGTGGCCAGAAATACCATTGTGGGTATCCAGTACCTTCTTTTTTATTGTCATCAATTCGATTAATCTAGCCTCCGTAAAAGTATACGGAGAAACTGAATTTTGGTTTTCTATCATAAAGGTCGCAGCGATAATTGCTATGATTCTATTTGGATCGTACTTATTGATCAGTGGATCTGCAGGAGAACGAGCAACTGTAGAAAACCTGTATAATGATGGCGGATTTTTCCCAAAAGGTTGGCTTACCAACGCCCAAGATGGCAGCTATCAGGGGCTGCTCGCGGCACTGGTCATGATTATGTTCTCTTTTGGGGGACTGGAATTAGTCGGGATCACTGCCGCCGAAGCTGAAAATCCGGAAAAGAATATCCCAAGGGCAACAAATCAGGTGTTGGTTCGTATTTTGATATTCTATGTAGGTGCTTTATTTATCCTCTTTTCTTTGATGCCATGGCGTGCTATTACTGCTGATACCAGTCCGTTCGTGGAAGTATTTAATGCACTGAATAGCTTTGAATTTACGTTTTTGGATAAAACGTATTACTTTACCACGATCATTGCCAATGTACTGAATGTAATTGTACTTACCGCAGCGCTATCCGTCTATAACAGCTGTGTATATAGTAATTCGCGAATGTTGTATGGCTTAGCAGAACAAGGAAACGCTCCTCGATTTTTGAAAAAATTGAATAAAAATCATTCGCCCATCGCTGCCATAATTGTTTCAGCGATCTTAGTGGCGGTATGTATTGTTATTAATAAGATCATTCCCGAAAAAGCGCTAGAGATTTTAATGTCGTTAGTTGTATCTTCTCTAGTGATCAATTGGATAATGATATCTTTAACGCATATCTATTTCAAAAAGCAGAAAATAAAAGAGGGTGTTAAAACGAAATTCCCTTCGCTGTTCTACCCGATCAGTAACGTGGTTTGTTTGGTATTTTTAGTTGGTGTTTTGGTGATGATGTGGTTTACCGGACTTAAGATATCCGTCGAACTTATTCCGATATGGTTATTAATACTGTGGTTGAGTTACCTGATGGTAAAAAGGAATAAATCACAGTCGTAGCCTGTCGATAAAGCTGTCTTTTATGTTTGCTATAAACAACAACCATAAAAGACAGCATGTATGTTCCGTAATGCTGTTAGAATAGTGTTTTAGCAATACCGCCGTCCAATGGAATGGAAGCTCCTGTTAAAAAAGAGGCATACGCTGAGGCGAGGAAAGCTACGAGATACCCGTATTCTTTTGGTTCCCCTAACCTATTCATCGGTACGGACTGTATTCTTTTTTGTTTGATCTCATCCAGCGCAGTTCCTTCTTTATCTGCCTGCGCTTGCATAAGGCTATTCAATCTATCGGTATCGAAATATCCCGTAAGGACAGAATTCACCGTAATACCCTCTGCCGCCACCGCATTGGACAACGATTTACTCCAACTAACCAAAGCAGTCCGCATGGTGTTAGATAGTACCAAACCATCCTGCGGTTCTTTTACTGTCATGGATGAAACATTAATAATTCGGCCAAAACCCTGTGCCTTCATATGGGGCAAAGCTAGATTTGTTGTAAAAACAGCAATTCAAACGCCTGCTGATAGTCCTCTTCTTGTTTTGACGAAAGTGTCCCCGCCTGCGGACCATTTGTATTATTTATTAACACATCAATACTGTGCGTTCTAAAAAATTCGTTCAGCGTATTCTTATGATCAGCATAATCATTAAAATTAGTTACGATGTATCCATGATTTTGACCCTGAGTGCTGTCTAACTCGGTCAAGGTCGCTTTCAACTTTTCAGCCGATCTAGACATCAATGTAACGTCAGCACCACATTGCGCCAGTTGCAATGCAATAGCCTTACCCAAACCAGACGAACTTCCACCTACTAAAGCTTTTTTTCCCTTTAATGATATTTGCATAAATTTAATCCCTTAATTTGTATCTTCTGACTTATTGCAACAACAAATCTGACACCTTCTCACACCATCAACAGGCTTAAAGTGTCGTGTAAGTTCTTGATAACCTATTGATGCCTTTAAAAACAAAGATTGGCAATAAAATAAACACTTTCACAAAAAAAGCGAGAAATTTCTCGCCTTATTCTTTTCGATAACCTTCTTCATCGAGATCATCCCGAAAGTCTTCCTCCGTTTGAGATAACTCTTCATCACGTGTAGAAACTTTTAGACTTTCTTCAGAAGTGATATGCATATTGGAACGATTTAGATTCTGTTCTTTTAGCTCATCCAATTCCGCATATTCATTTCCTACTAAAGGATTAGAGTTATCATATCCCGAGGAATCCTCTTCCGCACCTTCTGAAATGGTAGCATAATCGGCAGGATGATCCCAATCCGGGTCATCATCGTCCACATCCAACTCGTAGCTTCCTTTTTCTTCGTCAAAACTCAGGTCATCTACTTCCAATAAATTTTCATCATCGTTTGGAATATTTTCATCGTCTAAAAAGTCGTCCTCTGGATCTTTTGCTATATTAATCATCATTTTCCTTTTTGTTATAAATTATAAACGTTTTATTAGTTTCGTATTCAAAATGTGCTATTAATATCTAACCTTCAAATATTTCAATAATGACCATCATGCCGTGTATATTACACTACCTTTACTTAGCGGCTATAGTAATAACGCTAGCTTTAGTAAATAGTTTTTAACGACATCATATCAATATTAAAAATGATGAAATAATTTTTTGATCAAAAATTTACTTTTTAGAGAAGATTTCATTACATTTACCTAAGTCAGTTTTATAAACCTTCTTGTTATGCAGACGAAAACGGAATACCTAATCTGGGACAAAATCGTTAATAGTGCCAAACAACGTTTTGACTTTGCGCTCTACGCTACTAAATTGGATCCAGATACTCTGGACAAGCTCATTCTTCATATTATCGTAGGATTTGCTTCGGGAGAATGCCATGAAAGCATCTCCACAAATCTTCACAACGAATTAGTCCATATCGGTATAGATGTGCGAGACGAAATTGTAGATACGATAGTCGCAGATAAACATATTGTATTTAGTGGAGAAATCTATGCTGCGTACCTCACCTTTTCAATGCTAGAGGATGGAAATAGTGAGTTTGAGATATTAGGTTACGTCACCGATTTGTTAGAAAGTCCTCGCATATATTAGACCGTCGACACTCCGCTGCATTTTTAACAACTATTTTATTAAATCTAACTAATAAATAGACAAAGGGAAGGAAAAAAAATCAAAATTTAAATTTTGGTATTTTTAAAATTCTACAGAAATAAGTGAAATCAAAGGTATCAAGACACCACTTTTAATCTGGATATAGTTATCCGTCAGTGACCAGACGGTTGTCTCGATACGTTTGGGGCCGTTCTCTGTTTGAAATATTATAGCGACTTTCGATTTAAACTCGTTACCTAAGCGTTGTGCATTACTAAGCTTTTGGTTCAGCTCGACTACTCTATTTATGTCTGCAGGAATAATTTTATACTTACCAATCTCTTCTTTTTCTATCAATGTACCTACCATACTCTTAATTTTTAATCGACATCTATTTATACTATTAACGATATAAATATAAAAAATAGTGCATTTAAAATACTGCAATTGCGGAATATTTACGATTATATTTTAAAAATAAAATCTCAATTATTCAACTGAATGCTAACCGTTGCTTTAAATTTATTGCTATTACTATTCATTATCAGTTCGTGATCTTCAGGATAGTGAATAAATAAACGTTGCTTATAAAATTCCACGAAATGAGTATTTCCTTGATTTACAACATGATGATTAATTCTGTTACTCACTTCCATTTGTACTTTTTCATGGATAGTTTTAATGCGAACTTTGATCGGATGCTTTTCCATGGTATTGTATCCATTTTGAATAGCATTTTGAACCATTGGAAACATCATAAAAGGATATATCTGTAATGAAGCTACCTCTATAGGAAATTCATACTCAACATAAAAATGCGCTTCCCGAATTGTTTTGTATAATTCAATATATTCTTTGAGGCAATCCAATTCTTCGGATAATGGTATCAATCGATCTTCCGCTTTCATCAAATTACCCTGTAAAAATTGATTAAAGGAACTACAATAAATCTTCGGATGTTTCTTCAAATAATCTCCCAGCAAGCACTTATCCAATTGACTTCGTTCAAATGATAAGGCACTTGCATATCTAGCTTTAGCTACATCGACCTCCGATTTACCTCCAAATATACGATCAATAAAACCCGACATATCTATTATTTTAAATACCACTTACTCCTCCAGAAACTACTAATTTCATGGCGTCTGTCGCGTTCATATTTAGTTTCTTTACACGTTCATTCTTAACCACAACAACTTGTCCAGCAAAAGAATAGGAATATGGAAAGTAAACAATCACTTCATCATGCAATCCCAGTCTACTTAAATCTCGCTGCGTAAGAAAACCAATCTTTTTCATTCCAGTTTCATTGATCTCGACCAAAACAGGTTCGTTAAATTTCTTAGCATCACCTACAAAAGCTTCGGTAAAATCTTTAATGGACGAATACAATGTATTAAATAATGGTATGCGTTTTATGGTCCGGTTAAGCCAGTTTCTAATAGGATCAGTGACAAGGTTAGTGAATATAATTCCAACAATAATTAATAGTATAATAACTGTTAAAATACCGATCCCTGGAATATACAAAGGATGCCCCTTTTCATCCTCCAAAAAATGCTGTGTAATATTCAATGTGTTATCTAAAGACGCTACTATCCAAATAATGAGGAATACCGCTCCGGCCAGAGGAACTACTACTAAAGTCCCTTTAATTAAATAATACAGTAGTTTCTGAAAAATCTTCTTTGTCATAATTATTCGTAAAAATAAATTCTTTTCACACGTGATGAAATACCAACTAACAGTTCATAAGGTATAGTCCCAATATCTTTGGCTGCTTGCAGCAAATCTGGAAAAACCACCACTTCGTCTCCTTCATTTGCAGTTATGTCAGTTATATCCAGCATACACATATCCATACAAATGTTACCTATTACAGGTATAATTTGACCAGCGATCATCATTTTACCGACTCCATTTCCAAAACGCCGATCGTATCCGTCAGCATAGCCTATTTTGACAGTTGCAATACGGCTATCACGTTTTAGGACTCCTTTCCGGTCATACCCAACAGTCTCCTCTTTATTCAGTTTTTTTATCTGCGAAATAGTGGTTTTAAGTACATTTACTGGCTCTAAATGTAGTGCGTTATCAGATAGATCAATTCCATAGAGCCCAATCCCCAGCCGTACCATATCCATTTGTGCCTCTGGCCAGTTTACAATTCCCGCCGTATTACATATATGTTTGAGTACGGTGTATCCTAAAACGCTCTCCAATCTGAACGCTAACGTTTTAAACTCTTCAATTTGACGCGTAGTAAATTCCTTTAATGCTATATCAGCTGAAGCAGCTAAATGCGAGAATACGGACACCACTTTGATTTGTAAACTGTTATCAAGAACCGCGAATGCATCTTCCAATTCGTTTGCCGTAAATCCTAATCGATGCA
Source organism: Sphingobacterium alkalisoli (assembly GCF_005049105.1). GTDB lineage: Bacteria > Bacteroidota > Bacteroidia > Sphingobacteriales > Sphingobacteriaceae > Sphingobacterium > Sphingobacterium alkalisoli. The sequence goes on along the minus strand of NZ_SUKA01000005.1, from coordinate 170,974 downwards.
TACCGGTATCTAGTTTAATGTGGATTGGGTAATCCTTGATCTGACGATCAACTAAAAATTTAATAAATGCGTTTAAAATTCGCATAGAGTATATCTCTGGCTCTAATCCATAAGACAAAATATCATCAAAGGTACCTTCATGCGGACTTAATACCATTATAGGTAAGGTCACACCGGCCTTTCTTAACTCTACACCTTCATCTACAAAAGCTACCGTCAGATAATCTAGCTTATTGAACTGTAAGATATTAGCTACCTCGAAACTCCCGCTTCCATAAGAAAAAGCCTTAACCATGGCCATTAATTTTACGTCTTTACGTAATAAGCTCCTATAATGTATGAGGTTGTTTTCGATGGCCTTTAGGTTGATTTCTAAAACTGTATCATGAGATTTTTCAACCAGTTGCTGACTCACTTCTTCTAAACGAAACTTACGCGCTCCTTTGATCAGTATGGTCTCATTACTAAAATGAATTCGTGGAAGATCCGCTAACAACTCTGCCGTAGACGTATAACATAAAACTTCAGAATGTATCTCAGCCGCGACACTAAACAAAGAAGGATCGATCAGTATAACGCGTTTTAGCATCTGGTTATTCAGCAGATGAGTCAGTTTATCCATCATCTCTTGTGTAGACTTTACATCTACAAAACCGCTTAATATTAAAGATTTTTCTGAGTATTGATTTTGTTGATTCAAAAAATCTAATGCGATCTGCAGAGATGCCAAGTCATTGGAATAGGTGTCGTCAATGATGCTACAATTATTCTTACCTTTCTTCAACTGCAACCGCATCTCTAACCTTTTCAATCCTTTTATACGGTTTTGAATAACGGAAAAATCATAGCCCAAACGTATCATCACAATAATACAGGTAATCACATTTTCAATGGAGGCCTTATCTTGAAAAGGGATGATGAACTCAAAATCCTTCTCTCGGTATCGAGCAGTTACCTTTGATTCAGCATGTAGGCTTGAAAGATTCAGAATATGCAAATCATCAGATTCCCTTGTGCCCCAAGTGAATCTATTTTGGATACTCTCCACTTCAGCTACATAATGAGAAGAAAATAAAACATGTTTGGCATTCTTGAAGAGCTTCCATTTTTCTTCCAATTTTTCAGCCTTGGAAGAAAAGCCTTCCATATGTGCTATACCGAGGTTTGTCAATATGCCAATCGACGGATTTATCATTTTCTGTAACGCCTCCATCTCACCCGCTCGACTGATACCTGCCTCAATAATCGCTATTGTGTGATCCGCCTGAAGATTCCAAACTGAGAGGGCAACCCCCAGTTGGGAATTATAACTCTTCGGACTTCTATATACATTATGTTCTACGGATAGCAACTGGTACAACCATTCCTTGACAATAGTTTTTCCGTTACTTCCCGTAATACCAATGACCGGAATCGTAAACATCTTACGGTGAAATTCTGCTAAAGCCTGAATAGCTTTTAGCGCGTCCTCCACCCAAATAAAATTAGCATCAGGATAAGGTGAAATCGAGAAATTCTCATCCGATACCACGAAACTTCTAATGCCTTTTTCATACGCATCGGGAATAAACTGATGACCATCCCTGCTACTTTTAATAGCAAAAAACAGTCCCTCCTTTACATTACGAACCTTCCGGCTGTCATAAACCAATTCACTTATCGCCTGGCCGTGGTCAGAAAGAAAATAGTGTTCAGATGAAAGAATTTGTAATACAGAAGTTATTGTGTACATAATGAAATATTGCTACGAATTTCATCATTATTTTTAATAAGTTAGCTATTTTTTGAACATTTGTACTTATGGATGACCCTCGTTATACTAAAAAAAACTACACTCCTCTTCAGGCAAAATTAAAAGCCGAAAATTATTGCGCATATCAGGAACGCGCACAACAAGAGCTAAGGGATAAATTGTACGAATGGGGAATGCACTCGGATGACGCAGAAAATATTATTGCCGAACTTATCACCGAAAATTTCTTAAATGAGGAGCGGTTTGCTATAGCATACGCATCTGGTAAATTCCGAATTAAAGGCTGGGGAAAAGTAAAAATAAGACAACATCTCAAGCTAAAAAAAATACCCGAAAAATTAATTAAGAATGCAATTAACACAATAAATTCCGAAGAATACGAGGATAAAATCAACCATCTAATAGATCTTAAAACAAATGGCGAAAAAAAGCCATATAATTTAAAGCTGAAATCCAAAATATACAACTATCTTTCTGCTAAAGGATACGAAAGCGATATCATTCTCGAGAAAATACATAAAGATTCTTAAGTTAATTTTGATAAAATTGAATAAATCTCCCCGTATCCATATGCAGCTACATCAAATATCAAATTCTCTCCTAAATAACACATAATTAATATAAAAAAAGAACTATTTAAACTATCTTAATACATTAATTAGTACTATTTAAGTAGTTGTAACAAAGCCATTTCAATAGAAATAAATCATGAATTTTTAACTGATTTTACATCTCAATTTTCTATATTTGTAACTCATATCACAAGCATAGCTACGTGATATAAACACTATGTTAATGAGCAAGACAAAGTTTACATACATATTATTATCATTCGGATTTTTCCTAATGGTTACCACGTGTATGTATGCTGTTTTAGAGAAAAGCTTATACGACACGGAATACTCCGAAAACACAAATACCCAACCGTCAGACGACTCAGACAGCGAGCGACAAGCAGATGATGATTATTATATCACTAATGTCTTAGCTCCTTTAGAAATCAATTTCCATTTTGACCGTTATTTTGATTCTGGCGACACGAAAGTAACCCACATTCCTATACGGCTCCATTGTCCGCCTCCAAACATTTCCTAACAGTCTTTATATGTATCATAGCGTATCTATGATCGCAATTACGTAACATTTCACATATAACTACGCAATAGCGTGAATTAAATATGTGTAAAGCAATCAAATCAGCAAACACAGATAGCAACTTCGTTTGGAGCAACATTGCTTAGAAACAAGAGGTGGCATATTGTTTAATTTAAGAATAACAGCTAATTTTTTAAAATGAAAATCTCGATAGCAAATTTAACTTCAGTTTTGGCATTAACCTTTGGAACATGCATAATCGTAAACGCACAACAATTGGATGAGCAGGAATTAAAAATTAATGTAGACAAAATTTCTAATTCAACAGAGCGCATAAAAGTTCTTGAACCGGTTACATTCGTTTACAACACTGATAAGTATAAAAAACTAAACTTACCCTCAGGAAATCAATATGGTTTCTTAGCAAGTAACGTGGGGGGCGTATTTCCAGATATGGTACAAGAATCATCTCAATTTTATACTGCCGGAAAAAATACTTCAAAGGTAGCGAAATATGAAGAGGTCAACTCAAATGACCTTATTCCCTTATTGGTTGCAGCTCTCAAAGAGCAACAGGCACAAATTGAGGCGCTACAACAGGAAGTAAATAACTTAAAATCAAAATAACAGACACAATAGAATGCCAAAATTGTTTTAAGTGTACGCTTTCTAGACAATTTTGGCTTTTCTCCCCATTTTCGGTGCCCTCCTTTTCTTATCTTCCAAGCACGACAAACTCTCAATTGTAACTATTTCTGATTCAATTACATCAGAACATCTCTCCAATCGTACTGGAAATAATTCAGAAAAAACACCTTTTTATTTTGGAGATTTAGCCGAAAGCTCTATATTTGCACCACGTCAAGCGAAAGTAGCTCAGTTGGTAGAGCACAACCTTGCCAAGGTTGGGGTCGCGAGTTCGAATCTCGTCTTTCGCTCAGTTGCCTAGGTGGTGGAACTGGTAGACACGCAGGACTTAAAATCCTGTTCCCGTTAAGGGAGTGCGGGTTCGATTCCCGCCCTAGGTACTTTAAAAACCTTCTCTATTGAAAATAGGGAAGGTTTTTCTGTTTCTGAGAATGTGCCAGCACATAAAACAGCACATTTTCAGTCGTCAAATATAAAACGGAGGAAAAGGTTTATGAAAACTGAAAAGTACAAAAGTGTGGGCATCATAAGGCCAGCAAATGGAGACTGGAGGGTTATTTATGATTTCGAGATTCCAGATCAACCAGGTAAATTTAAAAGATTTTATGTTCGTGACGGCATAAATTATTTTCACGACCCGGAAGAAAAACAAAAAGCAGCTGAAGAATTGAAAGCAGACATTATTCTAGCTCTCCAAAATGGTTTTAATCCTTTCCTTCCCGGTGAGCAAGTGGAATCTCAAATATTTGTTGAGGAAATAGAAATTGATACACAACCAGAACCTAACTGGACCGTATCGGAAGCGTTTATCAAATATTTAGAGTTCTGCAAAAAGAAAAATCTTTCGGATAATACGATTAAAACATATAAGACATTTATTGAAAATATGAAGTTTTGGTTTAATGCCCAAGACCAGTTGGAACTTCCGTTAGCAAACGTCTCTTCAATAGATTTCATTGAATTTTTGGATAATAGCTTTGATGAATATGAATGGAGTTCCCGAACATATAACAACCACATAAATTTTATAAAAACATTTACAAAAAAAGTCTATTCTCTCGAAAAGAAAATCTTCCCTGGATTAATTTATAAAGTTGAGATCGCTGATTTGGATTTAAAGCTAGATCGTGCAGAAAAAAACAGATATTACTCTCCTACTGTTGCCAAATCTGTAAAGAAAGAAGCTAAAGCTTTTCCCGAACTATATAATTATATGAAATGGATTTTCTATTCTTGTATGCGGCCACGAGAAATCAGTTTGCTTCAGGTAAAACATATCGACTTAGATAGTCGGCAAATCAAAGCTATTGCCCCTACAGCAAAAACCGGAGATCGACTAGTACCTATTTGTGATGAACTTCATCAGATAATTTTGGATCTCGACTTAACAAACAAGCCTCCTAACTATTATGTTTTTGGTAAAAATGGAAAAACCTGTGAAGAACGGGTTTACAAAAATTACTTTTCTGACTTGTTTAGACCTATAAAAGAAAAATTAGGCTTGGATGATAAATATACTTTGTACGGTTGGAAACATACTCGTGTTGTTAACTTGTTAAGTGCTGGGTTCTCGGATCCCGAAGTTATGAGCCTGACCGGTCATAAAGATTATGAAAGCTTCCAAGCCTACAAAAGAGAGCTCGTTATTGACAGCAGTTCTATGAAAGGGAAAACTATTGATTTTTAATAGATACGACAAAAATAAAAATGGCTATATCGCCTACAAATGAGCGCTTAAGAAATTCCGTGTAACTTATTGGCTTTCGCTCTGGTGAGACAGTTAGATGATTACCGTTTTGGAGTGCTCCAATTATCGACCGCATGTTCATTAATTGGCTCTTCTTTATTAAAAATTTCTGACAATACATCAATGAGATCATCAGGCATGCCCCTATTTTCCCAACGCGATTTGTCGTGGTATAAGCCTTTATAGAAATGCGTTGATTCCCCATTGACCCACGTAACCTTTGCGTAAATCGTACCTAAAAGATTAAGTACAATATACTCAAAAGTTGTTGTTTTACTCCTAACCGTGATCGTTGCTGTTTTCATTGTTCAAAATTAGCTATTTTTGCGCAATGACAGTACAAGAATTACGCAGCGCCTTATTGGGCAAAGAATATCCCGAAACCGTTAAGATTGGTCCCGATCAGAACGTCATTGATGTGGATAAGTTCCTACACATCCAGTTCTTAATGTGTGACCAGTGGCAGAAGGATATCACAAAGTCACCAGCCTACGGTCGGTTGTTGAAGTTTTATGAAGCCACTAAATAGGCCACATCTTCGATATATTATCGAAGATGTATAACCCTTAATTATTACGAATTTAGATAGTCTTCTTCCGACGCATCTTCATATTGCTCAACACTAGTGTCTAATTTTTCTTTTGTGTCAGGGTCAACAATAAAGTCGTCGGGGAATGGATGCGGTAGTGGAATAACAATAGGAGGTGTGGGATTAGGTCCACCATGATGCGGGCTAGTTATTTCTTTTGATCCGCAACTCCCCCAATGGTGATGCGCTGCTGAATAACAAGTCCAAAGATTAGTAGATTCATTAAAAGTGCAAGAATTGGCGATCCTGCTCGATGGAGTGTAGCATTTTCCTGATTTGTAATTTTTTGCTGCACTATTTGCTTTTTGCATAGCGACTTCTTTGACGCTATCCGTTCCATAAAAGATTTTACCCATAATTTGTTTTTAAATTGATTTTACATAAAAATATATTTTTAAATCCAGAATATCAACAAAAAATAGGATAGAAATAAAATAACTATAGTCGCAAGAAATTAGCTGCAGTTAATGTTTTATGAAGCCACCCGTTAGAGTGGCTTTTTTTCTACACGTTCAAGCTGAATTTAACGTTATCGCCATCTAACAATTTCGTAGTTGACTCTAAGTTGTTTTCATAAATATGAACGTTGCCCAACATAATTGTAATTGACTTCAATGGCAGCTTGATCTGCCGGCTGATCAGGTACAGGTGGTATATATCAGCGGGCAAACCTAGAGACGCGTCCGAAGATCTTTGGTAAGCACTGATTACCAACTTTCCTTTATCTATCTGGAATTGAATAAGAGACAGACACGGCTGTTGATTACTTTCTGTACCATTCGATCCCAGGAATAGCACATAGTTTTTTGAGGATCTCCTTTCCTTATTAATTTTATTAATCAATCCGGGGAGCTGTTCGAAATATGTTGGATAAGAATTTACAAGTATCGGTCCGCAGTAGTCCCACCAGCTGACCCCGATCTCCCTATACCGTTCAGTAAGCCTCTCTCCTTTCTGAAATAACTCCAACTCTGCAGATAATTTTTTACGAGCAATGAGATGACCTTCGAAAATATCCAGTAAGTCCCCGGGGTATAAACTAAGCTTTTGGTTTAGTAGATATTTGATGATTCCCTTCTTATTCTCTTGAACCTTTCCTTTGTTCAGGATCTTTCTCAAAACAGAGTGATATTTATTGATAACTTCCATGGTCTTTTATTATAATATGTATATTTGCACCTCTCACAACGACAAAATGCACAAATTGCCAGCAAGAGCTTTTAGCCTCCAGCGTGGTGCTTTGTGCATTTTCTTTTTGAAGTTGTGAGAGATGAATAAAAGACTGGAGGCTACTTTTACCCCCTAAGGTTGTTATTTTATTTTTATACCGAAATACCAAAGTATGACAAGGATGATTATTAAAACACCTACTGTACCCCAAATTATTCCTTTTGAGGATGGGACGCTTACCGTCGACTGATCCGAGAGAGATTCCTTAGAGCTTTCTTTCGCCCTGACATCACTCTCCTTAGCATATTCGACGTTAGATTGCCTAAAAGCTTCGGTCAAAGTATTGGTAGTTATATCGCCTGATTTGCTACCAGTATATCTCACATTACCCTTGGCCTTAATGTTACCATTCTTATCGATTAAAATTTCGTCTGCTGTCAGATCGTGTTTGGTTTCCGAATTATCTACAGTCGCAGTCCCTGTTTTTTCGGACGAGTAAGACTTATCAGAAAGAGTTTCATCGCTCTTTTCAGACTTTTCAATCTGATACGACTGCTTAGCAACAAATTTTTCTTTTGTTGTCTTCTTAAACAATCCGCAACCACTAATTAAGATGCAGATTGTCACCAATGTTATTATTCTCATTTTCTTTTGTTTCTATGGCTAATCGTAATAACCGGCATTCTTCCCTCAGTGCCTGAAGTTCAATTTTCTGATCATGGAACAACAGTTGAAAATTAGCATACTCTTCTTTTATGGCTTTCAATGCTTTTTTGCAAGTATTTTCACCCTCGATCGCAATCCGTAGCTTTTCCTTGAGGGCCTGGATCACTCCATCGGACGCAATCAATTGCTTCTCGAGTCTTTCAGCAATATCTTCAGACATCGACAATACCTTTTTGGCGTTGTCGACGATCCCTCCGTCCTGTTCGATTCTTTCTCTTGGCTTGCTTCTTATGTAAACCCATATGGCTCCGATTCCCCCAACCAATGCCCCCCAGAGATTTGGTAAAATATATTCTTGTATAAATTCCTGCATATTAATTCAAATCATACTTTGCTATAACATTAGCCGTGAAACACGCAAGATTTACTTTATTACTGTCATACGCAGCCATATCTTTAGCATTGTCCATAAAGCATATCTCCGGTAACGCCACTGCTCCTTTTTTTCGCATTAATGCTAACTTGCCTCTTGCGGATTGGCTTTCAGTCTTAACCCCGCGGTTAGGTATCCCCATTATACGGGCGTATCCGTCAACAAGCTCCTTGGCCATTGCCTTCGAACGTTCATTGGCATTGTCAGCGATCAACACTTCTACGCCTCTTGCTTTACCGTTGAAGGCGTTAAAATGGGGCTCAATAACTACATCTTTGTCGGTTGGATTAATACGCCCCAAATACTGGCCGAGCGTCTCGTTATCATCATCTTGCTCTACCTCTTTACCCATTCTGCGGAGCTCCTTGTTGACCAGGTCACGAAATATCTTTGTCTCATCGGCCTCTTTACGGCCGTTTACCCCTATAGCTCCGGAATCCTGATTATGATGCCCGGCGCTGGAATGAATTATGTACTTCATAGAAAAATAAAAATCCCCTCAGTGTAGTTAAACGCTGAGGGGAAGAAAGGTAAAATGAATAAAAAGCTTCTTTTTTATAATGGTGAAACTACGCGCTCCGGATCGTGTAAGCCGTTCCATTCGATGAGATATTCGTGATTTATGATATCATCATCACCCTCACCATGAGAACCACCGGCGTCTATAGATGATTGTTTCCCTTCGTTGCCGCCAAACAACAATCCACCAATGGTCTCATACCATATCGTATATATCCCACCACATTGGATATTGCGCATAGCGTCGTGATTATCCTGGTTGGTTTCGTCGACTCTAAAAGTTAATGCATAAGCTCTGCTTGTGGTTTTCTTTCTGCGTCCGGATATATTAACAACAGATGGAGTTGCTTTCGGAATCGAACCAATACCTGTTAACACACGGATATCGTGCTCTTCATTCGTTGAATCGTTTCCTAATCTTGCAGCCCATTCCGTCGCTAAACTAACATCCGTAAATGCAGGCGCATTTCCTTTTGCAAAGTAGACCTTGTGGATCTGTGAGTTATTTATTTCGGGGGCGCAATTGTCGAATTTGAATGATGGTAATACTTGTTCGCAGTCTTCAGGACAGATTATACTTGCCATAATTAAAATGTTTAATACAAATATATTAATATTTGTTATTTATAAATCAATATTTTAAAATAAAACTACGCTGGTTCTTCCAACGCTGTCAACCGATCCTCTATAGATGCCAGGCGGCCTTCTAATCCCAACACATCAGCAACGGTAATATCCTCACCATTGATCTTTTTGAGCTCTTCTTTAATTGCATCAATTTGTAACTGCTTGTTACCTTTTTGATTTTGATCTAAATATCCCATATTATTTATTTTTGAATTTCCTTGGTTCCAAAACTTAGTGCTATCCCCATCATAAGAAAGCCTACCGGGCTGTTCTGCAAATCCATCCCACCGAATAGTTGACCTACCACTTGATTAGCTTCAGGAGCATATGTCAATATCACGGCAATAACGATCAGCACCAAAATCGCCCAAAGCCATGAAGGAAGGTTTTCCCATAATAATTTATTCCAGTTTGTCGGAATTTCCGACGATTGCAGATAAGGTCTAGCCTTAATAAGGGTGTAGAGGACTATCCCCAACACACCTAGTATAATGTTTAAAATCATTTCATTAATCTTGGTAAGTAGTAATCATTTAGCTCATGCCATTCAGCCCATTGCTCTTCCGTCAGAACGTTAGTAAGAACACTCATTCGTATTCCATTACCATGCTGCCATTTTTGTGAGTTGGTCTGGTTCTCCCATTTCGCTGGCCATATCCAAAAATAGATGAAGCCAAAGTATATTGCTATAGCAAGAACTATCAGACCGATAACGCCCAAAGTATCCTGATATAACCACACATCGATATTTATCGAGTAAACGCCAAGGATGATCATTAGTGGCATGATGATAGCAGCTGGTCTAGGCATACTATGAAAGAGCCCCAGCGCTTTGAATTTGTAATCGCCTACAAAAAGGCGTGTTAATAGTTTATTCATGTTATTTAGATATATTACCAAGTTGTTAATGCAGATCTTACCCATGTGTTTGTAGCTACGCACACATAAATATGTGTAGATGTTATTCGTATTTCTCCGGTAGAGCCTGTTGCTGTAGCGGATATAGGAGCGGTGTTAAGGGAGGATAACCTATATTGAGCCGTTGTTAGGTTTCCCTCAACCGTCGCATTTCCCGAAGAATTAACCTCGAATGCATTGATTCTATTGTCATTATTTGTTCCCCTACCAACAACAAAAAGCCCAAAACTAGAAGGAGCATTATATTGCCCTACTAAAGTCTGTTGAGATGACCCGGAAACTAAGCCTACACCTCCTACAGTCACTGACCTTAAATGAGTTGCTGAATTACCTTGCCCTCCTATATTAGCTGAGCCACTACTAGTGGCAGAGTTGCTAATCCCTGTTGACACTGAGCCTTGGCCTGACGAAATATTATTTTCACCTAAAGCAACAGATGAAGTACCCGAAGCTGTAGAGTTGTATCCTGCTGCAAAAGAGCTTATCCCTGTAGCCCCGTATGTATTTGATACAGCAACACTTCTACTAAAGTCTATAGCCCCCAACCCAATGTCTCCAAAATAAGCTGGGTTTGACGATCTTAATCTATATCCTATTCCGTTACCTTCATTCAAAGCTTCTATTACTGACTGGGCATCTACATATGTTTTATTCGTTAAGTGACCTGCACTAGTAGGAGGTGTAATTGATGAGATATTACCTGAAAAAGATGCTGAGGTTCCACTTAAAGGTGCAGTTATAGTTATATCAGTATTAGATACTGACATTGCATTAACTCCTCCTGCTGTAAGTTTTATTTGGGGGGAGCTCTCTGCAAGTTCTATACTGGAAGAAGATTTAAGATTTTGTAAGGATATATCGTTACTTTCTGCACTTGCTTTACCTACGAATCCTGATATAGAAGCATCTGCTCTATTCCTGAAATTTATACGAGCTGATCCTTGAGTCCCATTACCTCCAGTTATATTTATTGTACCTGCTGAGGGGCTTGCTTGAACAATATTGAAACTGCCTGTTAAAGTCCCTCCGTTTAAAGATAGCTTAGTATCTACATAAGTTTTATTGGTAAGATGACCGCCCACGGTAGGTGCAGGGTTTGAATTTACATTACCACTGAATGTTGCTGTAGTGCCCGATATTCCCACTGTAGCGGATATAGCTGTATTTGAAACAAGTAATCTACTAGCATTATTGGTCCTAAGATCAACTTCGGGAGATGAGCCACTAACTTGTACCCCCGATGTTGTTAGCGAATTAAATAAGGTGATATTATCGGTGGTAGGACTAGGCTTTCCTACATACCCTATTTGATTACCAATCGCTTTTCCTTGAAATCTTACATAAGCTGTACCGTCTCCAGTATCATTTCCTCTAAGATCTAGTATTGCACCGGATGCCGCAGACGGTCTTACAACTGGGTTATTCGTGAAAGTCTTAATTCCGCCTATAGATTGGGTTGTAGTTAAATCAACAAATCTTGTGTCATACCCATTCCACTTATCTACTTCGGTTTGAGTGAAGTGTTTTGTACTCCACATCCTTCTCCAAGTAGGGTCAGTTGTATTAGGCCCAAAGTTGAAGTGAAGATCCGAGGCATCATCTAGAGCTAATCTTGCTACAGCAGATCCAAGTCTAAATATATTAAGTATATGACCATTTAAAGTCGAAGGTATGTTTGTTGAAGAGTTGGAGTATCTGTATATACCTGTAGTAGATATCTCTTTTAAGTCACCCACAAAAACCGAATTATTTTCTACTCCCCTTCCAATCCCAAAACTTTCGACCCAAGGTCTAGTAGCAAGTATCTCAAACGGAGTATATGCAGTAGTAGATATTCCTGATCTTAGATATAATACATTACCTTCATCGGTAGCAGATTTAAATAAATCAAAATCACCTAAAGCCGAACCGCCTCCTGCTCTGCTATATTTAAATCCTCCACCTGCAGCTACGGGATACCCAACTGAACCCGAAGTTGTATTGTAAGGATAAAACCCAGCCGGAGCGATAACAGATGCGTCAGGGAATGTCGTAACTGGATTAGGGAGTAAAGAAGATAAAGCAACTGAATTTCCTCCACTAATGTCTATTCTGCCCGCAGTAGGACCTACAGATAAAGTTTGGGGTGATGGTATTTGGGTAGACACCCAATCTCTATCAGCTAATACTACCCACGGGTTCCAAGTGCCTGTACCTGAACCGCCCCTAAATCTTAATACATTTTCAGAATTAGAATTTTTCCACAACTGAAATGCTCCTAAATTATTGCTGTCCCCCGATCTATGGAAGGTCAGACCACCGCCTAAAGTGGAGGGATAGTTTGTTGACCCAGTTGTATTAGTGAATACAGATAGACCCGCTGAACTGACTGGTTTTACATCCGCATCGGGTGAGTCTGTAGAACGTAAACTATTTAAAGTAATCGTATTTCCGCTACTTATGGAAATCGATCCTGTACCGCTTGGTTGAGCTGTCAAAGTTTGCGGTGCAGGTATTTGAGAATTTACATAATCTTCAGAAGCTATTTTTGTCCATGGCCTGAATGCTCCGTTAGAAGATGTCCTACTTCTAATCCACATTTCATTTTGATAGGAATTAAATAGTAATTGTGAGCTCCAGGCTGTATGTCCTACATTTAGCATTTTAAAGGCGCTTGTAATAGGTATAGTATCATCACCAAGAAATCCTTGACCGTAAGTATATACTCCTAAATTAGATAATTGATCTTTCGGGGGAATAGCACTACCTCTACTTAGGCCATTTACTCCGATACCCAAGTATCCACTTGTCATCACTTTACCCGCTGAAACTTCTTCAACCCCTAATGCATCTACACCAACAGAAAAAGTAGAGTTGCCTGATTGATTAGCCGTAAAGGTTGAACTACCAGTTAACCCAGCACCCGTAGACATCGTCAAAGTACCATTGTTAACTGTTGGCGTAGCAGCCGTAATAGCATTGGACACAGCTAATGTAGTTGGATAAGTCGTATTGTTGGCAGAAGCTAAAGAAGTTGCTTTGTTAGCTACTGCTTCTTTCGAATCCAAAGATGTTTGTAGTCCTGTAACCGTCGATATAGCCTGCACTCCTGTATGCGTTGCTCTGTCTCTTAGTTGGGCGTCTGTACTATTCACGGTAGCACCAGTTGCAATTCCGTCCAGTTTTACTTTGTCGGTTGAACTCATAACACCTGCTAAAGTGGTCGATGATACAGGTATAGTAACTCCTGTTCCATCTGAGTTAGTTATGGGTACAGTTGTGGTAGTCCGAGAACCTACAGCAAGATTAGATGGCAAATTAGGTGAAGTATTGCTTATTACTCCCGTTGAGCTGTTATAACCGATCCCTGTGCCAGCCGATAAAGAAGCTCTAGCGCGCGCCTGAGTAAAATATAAATTCGTAGATCCTTCGGGTATTTGATCTGTATTATCTACCGATGGAGAAAGCAATTCAATCCAGTTCGCTAACGTTGTTGCTGGCGAAGCTTGTAGTATGAAAGACTTATCGATGTCATTCCTTACGGCAACATCACCTATTTCAGCGGCTAAAGCTAGCATCTGTGCCTGTGATGAAACTACAAATGTTTCGGTAATCGCAATAGATGGTAATTGTCCTGCTGGCAATTTACCATCAGCACCTAACGTAGCTACCCCGTTAACAGCACCTTTTTCGGAACTGTTTATTTTGTTATTTAGTTGGGTTTGTATTGCACTAGTAACGCCTGTCAAGTACCCAAGTTGGGTGTTTGTTACAGCGCTTACGGTTACTTTTCCGCTGGCATCACTTATCAAAGCCCTATTAGCTGTAAGGTTTGCCGTAGTAATTGTAGAAGCTCCTCCGGTTATAGTGGCCTGTTTCGCGTCTAGTGCTGCCTGTAGACCACTAACTGTACTTATAGCCTGCGTGCCCGTGTGGTTCGCTCTAGCCCTCGCTCGAGTGTAAACATCCAACGCAATGCTATCGATTTGAGCATTGGTATAGCCCGCAGATATTAGAGCATCGTAATCCTCCTTACTTCCGATGTTAGTGTAGGATCCTGCCTTGCCTGTCCATATAAGTCCATCGGGGGATTTGAACAGATTTGTCGAATAAGGAACGGATCCTGTGGGAAGGCTCCCCTGTGTCTGTCCGAAAGCTACCCCGAACAGCATCATAATTATTAATATATACTTCATTATCTTATGTCGATTATTTCGAACTTCCATTTTGCACCCGGAATTTTTGTGAATTGTATGCCCTGAACATTGCTAAACACTACGCCACCAATCGGAAGATCAGGATAGGAGTTATTAAGATCTGATCCAAGCGTATCCATTGTAATCGTTTCATCTGGAATGTAGTTAAGAGAAACAGAATTCAATTGCCTAAATGTCACAAACTGTCCCTCTTCTTCAGCATCTTCTCCCCATACAGGCTTTTCAAAGTAATTTTCCTCGGAAAACACATTATCCAGATCAAGCATCGCGACGTTTTCACCGGAACGTTCTTCAAGCTGTTGGAGCGTCACAAACTCGTCTTCTTCCTGAGCTCTTTGCCCTTTTACCCGTCTGTCAATAGTGATAAACTCCGCTACAGATGAAATTAGGATTGTGACTATTTTTTTTACTTTCAGTATGCTTTTCATCTTATATCTTCTCTATATAAATGACAGATTTGTACGGTGGCATGTTATTATGCGTATCGTTAGCCTGACTGATGTTCACCGAGATCTTTGATAGGTTTTGATGAGCCCCACTTGTAGCTGTAGCATCAAGGGATTTAGTTCCATTAATACCTGGTGTCGAAAACACAAGCTTCTCAATGGTATTGTTCCGGGCAGATCCGGCGGTCCGATCAGCTACTCCAGCTACTTCAAAAGAACCCTGTTGAGAAGACGTTAATCTTACTTCTTTTTCACCTCCTGTTGCCCCAGCTGGATAGGTAGAGCTTTCACCAATTAGAAACCACGATCCATTTCCTGTATATCGCTGCCAACCGGTAGGAATATTAGCCAAAGTGCCGTTCCACTGCACAACAATACCTGTAGGAATTTGTATCAAAGAGTCTGCTAGCGTGTTAATTTGACTCTGGAGGTCATCCTTGGTTTGGGTAATCTCAATTTCCAGATCTGAAATTTTGTTCTGGATTTCCTCAAGAAGCGTCATTGATATATCCCCATTGTCATCGCACAGGAAAGAATTGTAAACAACAATGATATCCGCAATGTTTTCTGAAGAAAGACCGGTAATATATACCGGGGTCGCAGCACTAAACAAATACGTACAATCAACAGAAACAAGAGCCTCATCGACTTCATGGCTCGTTATTTCGTCCCCACCGTTGGTAATCCCGATCTTTAATGTAAATGGCTCTTCGCTCAACCGCTTGACATACACTGCCAGCAAGCCGTTATCCTCGTCAAACAAATTTGGAAGACTGATCGCCTGGTTCTGATTTCGGAAACGCTTATATCTCGTCACCTGACAGATCGGGGCGATATCGGTATCGCCATCATCGAACATGACCGAATCAATAAAGTCAATAAACTCGTTGTAATCGAGCTGACCACATTGATTGAGGTATGCTTTAATCTGTTCTTTTGTTTTAGTCGCCATATTCTAACCGCAGCACGTTGTATAAAGTGATTCCTCATCCTGTTCGAATGTCAGATCTAAGCGTGCGTAACACGGTGGATTTAACCATTCGAGATTTTCAACCTTTACATTTTCCATCTGGGAAACATAAAGACCGTTGTTGGTGGTGACTAAAACATTAGGGTGCAAACCGATCATCGTTAGTGATTCGATCAGCCAATCGGGGGCAATTAGACTGATCCGATATCGGTTCGTATATTTTACAAAGCTAGGAATAAACCGACCTTCAATTTCTTCTCCTTCTTCGATTATTCCTGGAGTGGATCGTTCAATTGCGCTATCAGCAAATAACAGATTCTTGTAGTTATTTATGTAACTGATAGCGGCAATCTTACAATCCCCTGCCCACTCTATTTTGATAAGTTCACTCAAATTAACATTGCTGTCAATTTTAAAAACCTCACTGTAATACTTTTGTCCGGACTGAAACTCAACCACCGAATAAAACGTTCCATTGCACATTTCGAGCGGAGCGATTTCACCGTTGTTAAATCTGAATTTTAACTCTTGACCGTTGTAAAGATAGTTTTCAAATGAATTATCAATATTTTTTACTAATATATCAATATTTTGGTTAAGATTGAAAGCAGAACTTCCATCTAAATAATTTACGGTCCAGGAGATCACTAAATCATTATCGTTTCTCATCCTTCGGATCTGAAACGGCAAAAGAAAATTAGCACCACAGAATAGATCAAATACGCATGAATGATTTGAAGCCCCTTCTCTAAACCTAAATTGTTTTCTGATGTTATCATACATCGGAAAAGCTGTCTTTAAATAATTATTTATCATCTCCCGTCATTTTCATGGTGTTCATAATTGTTTCCTCCCGTTCCTGGCTCAGTGCCGACATAAATGGTATAACCATTAGTTGCCGAACCGCCAACAGATTCGGTTGCCTTGTATACCTGCCTATCTGTTTCAAAGGTCACGCGCTGCGCATTGCTAAAGGTTACCACACGGTTTTCTGTCTCAATAGGATTTCTTGTATTCCGAATAGTTATTTTTGTGTTAACAGCTAAAGAAGTTACCGTTTTTGGGAATATCTTGTCAGCATCATAATATAGAGCAACCGACAGATCTCCGAATCTTCCAGCACGACCTACCGAACGAATATTTATAATCTCACCGAAAGCATGTGTAGTAGCAGGATTACCGACTAAGATGCGCACTTTAGCTTTTTTGTAGAGCGAATATTGATTTGGATCGTAACCAGGGAAGTAAGCTATGTACTCAAATTCATCGATCCCAACATAACCGGGAGATGGAGTGTAAACAAATGAACCATCTGGATCCATTTCAACGGTTCCGTCCATCAGTGTACTTTGATCATAACTGTGTACTTGCGTTACTTTGTATTTAACCGTTCCATTAAGATTGTAAAAAATATCATTTGACAATACACCAGAGGCAGCATTGACAGTTAACACTGTATCTGCAGCCATAGTGTATTTATCATCCAAAACACCGTCATTACCCGTCCTGCTATTGGGCACAAACGGATTTTGTAATCCGTTGACGACTACAGACACCAGGCCGTTATTTGAGAATACATTACCCTTTTTCAATCGATATATAAAGGTGTCTTTTGGTATACCTAATGGAAAATCATTGCGATACCCGATTTTACCCGTGTATCGTACCTGACTACCAACAACCTCTAGGGAAGCATGAAGCGGCTGCTGGACAATTTCAATAGTCGAGTCGCCAACATTAACATCATTGGCCATAACGTTAAGTAACGTTGGCAATTCCATTTTTACCTCGAAGTTATCATTTACCACAAGAGGCGCCTGTTCTTCAGGAGTTTCGTATTCGTCCGTAGAATAAGCTACCGTCAATGTCAATAATTCGGTGTGATAATCGAATGATGACTTTTGTATTTCCCCGGTACCAAGGATTGTCTTCACAGGTGCGTCTAGGTCGAAATCAGTATTACATCCAAACGGTATCTTAAAGTCCACCCCGATCTTCGCTTTGACAGAGCTTTCAAACGTCTCGGGTTTATCATTCATATATCCATGTCTGAAGCTTCGATTGTGACGGAAGTATTTATCCTGGATATGAGCAACAGAAAGACAATTGTTTGGCTCGATATAGTTATCCAAGATCCCCTCTTCAGAAAGCATCCGATATTGATTACCGCCGATATGTTCAGCTGCTATGAGAACCAGACCGTCTTTTGAAGTAGGATCTTTCTCGTATTTTTCGCCGTTTGCATTGACCAGGGTATATCCGGTAAGGATACTGTATATGTCTGTAGTAATAACTTCTGTTTTCCATTCTTTCTTCCGTTCGCCACGCTCGGCCATTGTACAACCGTTGTTATAATAGATAGATGTGCCTTGGTGGTCTTTAAGTGTCATCAATGTGAGCACATCCGTATTCTTGATCGAGTTTTTCATCGTCCACACTTCCTCCGGATATTGCATATCGTTGTTGTATGAATACTTACCCATCCCCGCTAACCATTTTTGATAATGCTGAACCTGGGTAATGTCCTGGACTTCCTTATTCCGGAAGAAGGAAATATGTTCAATGATTAGTGTGTCGTTCTCGATCTCGTAATCCAGATTATATAGCGTCACCAGATCGTTCCAAAGTTCAGTCCATTTGATGTTGGCGATGGTAGCTCGCTTTTCCGCAAACGGCCGCTGGACGTCTGTGATCTGGGCCATAACCAAGTGAGCAACCTGTGTTGCTTCTCCGGTCACATAATTCACGCCGGAAACATTCTCCGCGTTGATCTGAAAGAAATCTGATTTGATATTCAGATTGAACACGGAAGTCGCAAAATACCGGAGTACATCGTTTAATCGGATATATCGGTTATTGGATCGGAAGCTGTTGCTCCCAAGGTAATCGAATATATACCTCTGCACATCTTTTACCTCACCCACAGGCAATGTTTCTCCAGACGATCTGGCTGGATCAAGGAAAGTAAACAACTTTGTATCGTCAAGAGGTTTTATCCAAGTGACAATAACATTATTACCGGTAACTTGTGCCGGGCCAGATATATCAATCTGCTTGATACTCCACTGCCCCGGCTCAGACTCTCCGCAAATATCTATGTCAAAATATTTAAAATTGCCTACTCGCTTTTCGCAAATCTTATCCAATACAGCCACTTCAGAACCATACACCAATTCCACTCGACTAAGTCCGATATCCAAAAGGTTGACTACTTTCTCCTTGTTCTGATCGATGATATTATATACAGAAGTGCCCTGTACTTTTAAGGTAACACGACAATGGGTTAAGTCCCAATCGCCGTTAGAGAGTAAGATGAGCCCTCGGCCTTTCTCCACGTACCCTTCATTGCATTGACGTTGAATGATCAGGTGCAACTCCTGGCATCTGGCTGAGCTTTGCTCAAGAGGAAGAAGTAACTGAAAATCTTTTCCAATAAATGTGACGGTACCGGAGAATGTTTCTTTAAGTACAACACTTTCTCCTTGCTCATGGTCCTGCTTTAAATCTCTAAAGGCAGGATTTACGGGATGTAACACCCCATTAATTTCTATAAAAAATAAATACCTTGGTTCCATTATGCTTTTTTCTTCCAGATTATACGTTTATGATTGACACCTATGTTGACGATCCAATGATCACCCATATCGATGCGTTCTTCTTTATTTCGTTCGTTATCCAACATTGCTTTGTTTGTATTAGCGATATCCCTAAGCGCATCATTGTCGACATCTTGTCCGTGTGTTCCTCCAGTAGCCTGGTGCTTTTGAGCCAGTACGACAACGTTGTTCATATCACCCTTATCAACTTGCGCATTCTTATGCACAGAAACCCCTTCATCATTTAGTTGTTGAAATAGCGGGATCAAATGCTTGTTTCTAGCTGTAATCGCAAAGAATCCCTCATTACCTTCAACTTCTGCTATTCGCTTCCCAGTCTTTTCGTTGTACACTCCTAACCCGCCCTGCTCATGAGACGGACCGTTTAACAAATGAACACCACCTTTACGGTACGATGGAACAGATTCAGCTTTCATCGCTTTAATCTGGTTTTTTATACTCATCATCGTCGCAAGCATAGAAAGGCCAGCTGCTGCAGCAAGAGCCACACCCACGAAAGGAATACCGGAGTGAGCTTCGAAGATCTTAGCGGCAGCAAGCCCCAACTGACTTGCCTGTACAGCACCATTTAATGCAATCTGTGCAATAGCCAGTTTTTGTTGCCGTTTTTGAAGTTCTTCCTGCTGGGCAATCTCTTTATCCCGCTGAACCTGCAGCGCATCTAGTTCGGCCTTTTTACCCTCCACGTTAGAAGCATACCCTTTCTTCTGAGCCTCGATCTCTTTATCAAGTTCTTTCTCTACATCGGAGATCTGCTTGGTTAATGTATCGATCTGCTTTTGCTTGGCCTGGATCTGAAGGTTTAATGATTCCTCAAAAGCCTGTGCGATTTGAGAGAAAACCTGTTTATAGGAATCTACGATCAACTGCGCATCCTCATCAGACATATCGATCCCCAACAATTGAAAAATATTCTTTTTACCCCCTTCTTTAGCTTTTTCTTCGATCTGTTCGCTCAACGTGGAAATTAGAGCTTCGGTCTGTGCAATGGCGACCGCATTCTCTTCACCGCCTATAGCTTTAAGTATTTCCAAACGCTTTTGGGCAGCATCAAGCGTGACCTGCAAACGGATCATTTCACGAAGCCTTGCCTGTTTCTCCTGGCCCTTACCGGCTACTTTTATCAGATCAACTTTTGCAAGCTCGATATCCTCTTGGTCTTTAAGATCCTTCAGCGCATACTTAGCATTGACGGAGGCAATCTCCCGGTTCTTCTCCTCAGTGAAGTCTTTCTCAACACCGAATGCATCTTTGTACTGCTCAGTAATTTTTTTGTATTTATCGTCTAGTTCTGCCAATTCAAGATCCTGATCTTGCTTATTAATCTGCAGGAGCAGTTTGTTGGAATCACTTTGCGCTGTTGCCAAGTTGTTAAAATAGTCTACATCGATTGCCCATAACTTAGCTATGTGCTCCTCGGCCAGCTGCTCACTAATTTTATCAAGAGAAGATTTGAGTCTATTCTTTTCTTCTTCTGTACCTTTAAAGTCTTCTAACTGGCGTTTAAAGCTCTCAAGTTCCTGTTGGTACCGGATCGATTCAAGCTCCTTCGATTTTTCGGCACTTTCCTCCAGCTGCCGAGTCAGGGTTTCTTGGCGTTCGTATTCAAGATCAATCAGCTTACGATTAAAATCCTTAATGCGTTGAAGTTCCTTTTCTCGCTCCCGTGCAGCCTTGTCCATCTCCTGCTTTCTTTTATCAGCTGCTCTTTTGCGTTCATCCTCCATTTCCTTGTTGGTCTTGGCTTCCCAAACTTTAAAATCATGTAAGGCCTCCATTTGCTCTTCAGATCCAGCCTTGGTCAATGCCAATAAAGTGGAGTGCAATGCCCTTTCTTGTTCTATAACCTTTTGGCCAGCTGCTTTACGCAATTCGATCTCTTTTTCAAGAGCAATTTTCTGCGCTTCCAATTTTTCACGGTGTGCAGCATCATTCTGACGTTGAATCTCGAAGTTGAACCCTTCGTTGTAATTTTTTACGACATTCATCGAATCAACAAAAGCATCAATGGCGGCTCCGGCCCCTTCAGTTAACAGAGTGTACAGAACTTTGATAGGCGTGATCATCCATTGGAAAATTGCATTTCCAACACCCATCGCTATGGCTTTTATTTTATCGAATCGCTGTCCCCACTTCTCGGCCTCGGGACCACTCATTTTTATCGATGACGTTAACCTGTCCCAATTGGCGATCAGATAACCAAGGGCTATAATTATTAATCCTATCCCTGTTGCAGCTAATGCAATACGAAATATTTTCAAAGCTCCAGTTGATGTTCCTACAACGGTAGTATAAAGTGCTTGAGTTGCAGTAAGTACCTTATTGGCTACACTTTCCCGATTTTTCAACTGTACCTGTATTTCCTGAAGTCCCTGGAGGACGGCAATGCCGGCAGCCAACTTAGCAGTGACTTTTTCTAGGTCTTCGCTTTCTGCACCGAATAGAGCCATTGTTCCCTGTGCGACATTAAACCCTGCGGCCACCAGAGACGCGGACTCAATAAGTGTATCGAGTCCCTGTGTATTGGAAGATGTCTTCTTTAATTCATCGTTTACCGCGGTTATTGCCTGCTTTATTTCGGTGGCCTTGTCCAGTAACGCATCATATTCTGCAGTATCCACTTGGCCCTCAATACGCATCCGAGCCAGCTGTTGGATAGTCTCCTCTAACTGCGTATTTAGCGATTTCACTTTATCTTCCAATTCAGGGACGATCCTGTTCCCTAATTCATCGAATCCTTCCTTACCCGCATTTTTAATGCGTTTCAATTGCTCTTCAGTATTTGATATCTCCTGATTTATCCGGATAATCTCTTGTGGATTAGTCTCTCCCTTTAGTGAATCTTGGAAGAACTTGAGTCGGTCAGTCAACTGATCCCAGGATAAAGTTGATATATCAACAACTTCGGTGGTACGGCCGAGCATTTGGTTGGCCGTTTCGATATCAGCAGAAAGCTGCTTGAACAATTCGCTCGATGGATCCATCCCCTCCATTTTTGAAGAAATGAAGTCAATAAGCACCCCCAGCTGATCAAGTTCATTGTTCGCGCCGTTTATGCTCGATCCTAATTGATTAAGTTCTTCAGGACTGAAAGCTCCCATTATTGAGTCTGAAAGCTTATCCACCAATTCACCTGACTCCTGAAGCTTAGAATTCATTGGAGTTACCGCTTTAGATGCCCTATCATATACCGCAACAATTTTATCACGAAGGATTTCCATATCCTTGGCGAATACTTTTATCTGTGTAGGATCGGTAGCACTAGCAAGAGCCTTTTTTGCATAGTCAAGCCCTCTTGCATATTCAGCGACAACTTTACTCTGCTGATCACTAAGCTTAATATTTTCGTTCTGTTTCTTTGCAACCTCGTCAAAGACCTGGATCATAATCCGCTCAGCTTTCGCCCGGTCTTCCGCTGTCTTTTTTGCCACCAATGTAGCCTGCATCTGCTCATTGATTTTTTCTGTAGAAGCAGCAGTACCGGCAACAATCTGATCATTCATCTTCTTAAACGATTCTCCTGTTTCCTTCGCTTGGTTTTGCACTGCCTTGGCGCTTTCAATAGTTTTACTAAGAGCTTGATCAACTCCGGATATATCTATACTTAATGGAATTTCATAACCTTCACCTGCTGCCATAACTATTTTTTGTTTTTAGTTCTTTGATTGTTGCTTTGCTTTTGGTCCTGCACTCTCTTTTTGAAGAGTTCGAAAAGCCTCCAGAATTCCATGCAGGATGTTCTTTTTAAGGCATTGAATGCATTCTTATCTCCCTCAGACATCATATACCACAGATCAATCCAGCTCTTCTTATTTTTGACCTGCTCGTATTTGATACTTTTTACTCCTCGGATCTCGGTATCGGCGTCTCCTGTAAGATTTTTATTTGAGAGGATATTTTTTCCAAATATTCCGGGGTAAGTGTACTCGAGCTCTCGCCGATAAGCCTTGAAAAAACGAGAGCTAACTGAAAAAAATCACCGATCGCTAGCCCCTCCTTTCTCCAGCCATCTATCTTTCTAGATATTCCCTCATCAGTTATTTCAGAACGGTCTTCATTCTCCTCATTGATGAACAGAGCACATAGTTTCAACTGTACCGGCGTTCGATCAATAGCATTTAATACACTTGTTTGCATGTTGTGAGCTAATACCGCGATATCCGCAAACTGAAGCTCATTGGCCAACTTGGTTACCAGTGCCCAATTTTGATGCATTTCTGAAAATGATGATGTGCCATACTGAAGCTCAAGGGAAAGCTCTTCATATTTAGACCAACGAGCGATACTGATATCATCAGCTTCGATAAAATAGGTTTTGCCGTTCGCTTTAAACTGGCGAGCCTCGATATTGATGTGTTTAATTTTCATTGATATTTAGTGATTAAAAAGATTGATAGACAAATCGCATAAGGAAAAAAGAAGACATTGCTTGTGCTTGACAACTGAGAGGACAGAAACAGAAATGACCAAAAAGTAAGCTGGCCAGTGAAGCATTTGGCGCAAAGTCCCAACGGCTTCCCAAGCCATGAAGGTAGTTTACCGAGCAACCGACCATACCAATTAAGTATATCTTCATACAGAAGGATATTACAGAAGACGTGTCCGATCACCGAACAACAAAATCCGATCATCGACCAAAAAAGAAAGAAAACCATTGCATCTAACATATGTCGGGGTCAGTTAAGGGTTCGATACAACTATCACTTAACCGGAAAGATGCTTTGATCTTCAGTGCGAAAAAATCGTACGGAGGCATCAAATACTGAGTGTTCACTTCCGGGTAAACATATTGACTGAATATAGAGGCGCTGCGCACTGGCGAAGAGACGACATTAAATTTAAGCTTTGTGATGGGGGCATCATTATAAAACTTTTTGCAGAGATACATTATATCAGCCATAGCGTTTACGCTGACCGCTTCCACATTAGCAGATATCTTTTTAGGACAGAACCAACACACCAAGGTAAGATCCGAGGTCCAGTCGTTTCCCCCATCGTGCTTGGAACCACCATCTTCAATGTAGAACATTCCCTTTATACGATCATCCGGGATCATCGGAACCGATTCCTTCTCCTGCGTTACATCTACCTCGATCGGGAACCGGATCACTTTTGTTTTCCCGCTCCCGGAAGAATCTTCTTTTGTGATCGTCTGTACCAGACCTGCCGGCCTATCAAAGTAAGGCAGATCAGTCAGGAGCATTTTTAACACTTTAGCAACGTATAGATTCATATTTTATATTTTTCGAATAATTTATCAGTCATTTCTTTAGCGACCGTATTGAGCAACTTCTTCTCTTCTTCATTTGGAGAGAGGAAGTCTCCGTACATTTGGAAACCGTACGAGAGTCTATTGGCGAGTTCAGGTTCTGGTGCTCCAAGGTATGCTTTGGCGACAAAGCCACTTGTCTCGATCGATACCACATTAAGGTTCTGGAACGTCCTCCCGCTGAAAGTAAAGTCAACATGATTTGTCTGACGACCATTTGCTTCTCTCACATCTTTCCAGGAAACCAACTCTTTTTTCTTCTTCTTTTGCTTGATCATACGATCAAACCCTGCTCCATCTAACCTAGCATAAGCGTTTGAGTAATTGTCATTGGAATAGAAGTAAGCTGGAACTCCTTTATCAGAGTACTGCTTTCCAGGTATACCTTCAGCCTGAATCCTACTGACTATATATGCCTTATGATTACTGGCCATAGCACCAGCAATTCGCTCCGCTTCCGCGGGAAGTTCATCACGAAGCTTTGTAAGTTTCTCTATTAGGTCCCGGAGCTCTTGCATACTTTTATCTAATCAAACCCTTGTACATACGATCGGAGTCACTGCAACCCACACAATCGTTAACCTGGTCAAAAGGATATGTCTGCGCCAACCAAAGGATCCTCGTATCAAATTCCTTTTTGAAGTGATTCCGTTTACCCCACAAGTGCTCTTTTGACAGCATGGTAAAACGATTGATATTGCCACTACCCATTAGCTCTTCAATTAGCACCTCCTGTGCTTTGTACGCGATTGCATGGGCAATTGTTTTGGTTTCGTCTAGCTCCAGTAGATTGCAGATACTTTCTTTTGATGTGCAATCAATCTTCGCTTCCAGGAAGATGCCGTTTGCATAAACGGAAGAGTGATCAGTGGTCAAACTTCCCACCGAAGCCGCAAAAACACCTCCTATCGACAGATAACTCTTAAGCACTGCTTCAGAACCGCCACAGCTACAGGTAGCTTTGTTATCACGAGGAAAGCCTGATAATTCGGTATCATAAACGAAGTAATAATCTATCGGTCTACCCGTGTCATCAGACAAAGGCAATTCAATAATTTCATTGAGATCATGTGTAACCGATATATTGGCTATAGTGGGGATATTTTCTATTGATTGAAGGAATTGGGGCTCGACATTTCCATGTGACTTGTAAATCGAAACAGTTACATTCCTCTCGGCAGACCATATCAGGCCAATAGCCGATATTTTAATGCTGCTACCGCGAATCAACCGCGTACGTAATCTTAATCCTGCATACTTAGGCAGGTTATTCAATGTGCGTAAATGGTTCACCTGTCCGATCCGGCTATTAAACGGCTTGTATCTACGAGAAAATCCACCTTCGGTTGCGTATTGGGCAAGCATAGTTTCTATAAAAGCGTCGATTGCTCTCTTCCGAGCCTGCCTCGTCTTTTCAACAAAGTCCTGACACCCTATCTTATCAATAGCAGACAATTTAAGTCCTCCCTCTACTTCGTCAATATAGATCCCGGAAGTACTTTCTCTATCTTCAGGTGTAACAGCCTGAGTTGCACATTCGCAATCTGTGTTTGAAATTCCAACTATTTTATTTAAGCAATCCATATATTCTTTAATAAAAAAGGGAAGGGCCTTGCCCTCCCCTATAATCACCATCAACATCGGCGCCTTCCCCCCAGACGACGCCAATTTCTTTATTAGGCGGCTGGTTTCTTTTTGAACAAAAGAATCCCAGTGACATCCTCATTACAACGAATAGGATTAAGCCAAAATCCTGTTCTAATTTTATAGGTCCAGCTATGCCAGATCTTACCGCCAATACACTCCATTTTATACGTTACATCATAACGCAAACCAGGAATATAATTCGAAGGAACTGAATACCGTGTCACGGTTGGGTTATCGATCTTTCGAGGTTCTTCTGAAAATCTAGATTTTGAACCAAACGCGACCGATCCCGGATCTAAGACGATTGTGACATCTTCCATAGCATTGGATGCGAAGCCAAATAGATCGTTACGGTAACTTAGATCCCCGTACATCGACGCCGCCGCCTTTCCGTCGTCGTTGCCAAGATACTTCTGAGATTTGTAATTGTCTTGAAACAGATTACCACCATCTAAAACCAACAATGACGAGAACTTATTCATAATTCTAGCCTGTTGCAAATAAGGGAAGAAACCTTCAGCTGTAAAATTAGCCGCATCGATCTCCGTGTATCCCGCAACGTTTGTTCCGATAGTGCCAGCGCCAGCATATCTATTTACACCGCCAAATGTTAATAATTTTGCAGCTAATTTCAGATTCAGTTTTTCTATTAGATTCTTCTCTGTTGCTAATAACGAAACAGCAACTGCTTCTTCCAATTTTACAAAGTTGCCACGGAACTTTTCTTCCTGTACTTTGTACGAAGCTTGAACAAACGTATCTATTTCCTCTAATTGAGACTTACTCTCTGGCTCTGTCGCTTGGATATCACAAGAATCGTCATCAGTTACTTCATCATCGGCGTTGTCTTGGCAGAAATCTACCCAATTCACGGATACTTGACGATCCAATGATTCATCTTCGATTTCCTTTACATTCGCCGTCTGTTGCTCAGCTATAACCTTAGCTGTTGCCATATCCGGGTTATAGTCACGATTTTTAACCTTATCGTGCCATTTTTCCTCCATCCGTAACTGTAATTCTACTAGCGCGGTTTTATTGAATTCCCCTGCTGCCATTTTTTTTAAATTTTAAGTGAACGACTATGCTTGTTGTTTATTCCAAGCTTCTTTAATTTCGTTCCGCTGTTCAATGGGAATACTTCTGTCTTGAATTGTCTTTAGGTACTCATCCTCGTTTTTCGGAACTGTTATAGGTCCACCTGTAGTAGTTGTTTTGTTGCCTTCTGTGCCTCTTGCGCTGCTCTGTTTGAAATCAAAGTAGGTAGAAGCAGTGTTTTTAACCAACTGATTAAAATCAACTAGGTTGCCATGATCATCGCCTAGAGCTTTACCTTCTTTCTTCACGATAAAGGAACCGTCCTCGGCGGTATCATAGTCATAACCTTCTAGTTCACGCAAAATGATTTCCTTTTGCTTGGCCGCTTTTGCTTTATCATCAGATAGCACAGGGTTAAGGCCATCAAATACTTCAAGTGCCTTAGCCTTGACCGATGTCAATGTACGTTCCCGGTTGAATTTAGTTTCAGCCTCCTTAATAGCCTCTGAAACCTTAGTATCAACGTCCTTATTCGTGTCGTCAAGCTTTTTCTGAAGCTGGATAAACAATGAATGCTTTTTAACATCATCATCAGTCAGCCCGTTTTTACCTGCCTCACGATCCAGAGCGTGAACGGCTTTGATCAGGTCAATGCCTTTAATAGAATCATCCGTAACACCGAATTCAGAACGCACTTGCTTTTCAAGATCTTTCAGACTTTCCGATTTGCCTTTTTTGTGGCCATCATTGAACGCATCAGTTTTTAATGTACCGATACGATTTTTGTCTGATTCAAGAATAGTATTTAATTCTGATTGAGCATCGAAATCCTCTCCATCTGCCTTTGCGACAAGAGCAGCAACTTGGTCATCTGACATTTTATAAACGGTCGTCAGCAGTCCCGCCAGTAATATTTGTAATCCTTTCATGAGAATTATTTTGTTTATTCAGGGTTAGTGTTTTTTGATGGTTTAGCCACCGTAACTGAAGGAGAAGAAACTACAACATAGTTCTTTGCTACTTCCTTATTCTTCTGGATAAGATCCCATTCGCGTGAGGTAAACTCAGAAGTTACCCCCGACTTTCTGTGTTTAACTTTATATTTCTCTGCCATTATTGAGCTTCTTTAGGAGTTTCTACCTTAATTTTCCAACCTTGTTTGTCCTTTAAAGAATCCCAAGCGAGTTTTGGGAATTCTCTTTCAATACCATTTTTAACAGCCATAACAACATCCTTAGTGAGTCCAGGAGATTTAGATAAGGAACTAGCGGACTCAAGCTTCTGCTCTAGGCCTTCAATAATAGTTGCTTTACTTTCATCAAGAATACCGTAATGCTTAACTTCATCTTGCAGGCTAGCTATTGTTTCGTCCTTAACTTTGATAACCTCATTAGCGTCATCGATAGCCTCTTCCAATGCATCTTTTTGAAGCATTAATGAATGATTTTCGCCCTCCAATTGCTCAATACGATTCTTGTATTCTTCCTCTCGTTCTTGAAGAGAAACTTCTTGTTTTTGATCTTGGGGAGTAGATCCAGATTCTTTAGGGGTTGATGATTGTTTGGAAGCAGTTTTCTTTGCTCCCTGGTCTTTATTTTCTTCGAGTTCTCCCATAACAGAATATTAATTTAGAAATATATAATACAAATATATTAATATTTTCTATGTGCAAATTATTATTTTAAATTATTTTGTATCTTTGTGTTAAGGATTCTACCTGAAAAGGAGCTTCCTTGTCCGCAAAGCCTTAGAGAAATCTAGGGCTTTGACGTTTTAACGCTTATAGAGCAGCCTAATATCTTTACCGGACAGCACCCATACTTCCTCTATTTCCTGACCTTCGTTGATCACCCTATTATTAATATTCCGCTTAATGTAATGATCAGTTAATGAAACTTCATCTATGATAATCCGGGAAGACTGCTTCACGCCTCCATTGAGCATATTCTGGAGAGCTCGCTTAGGATTGTTTGTTACATACCCCTCATGTTCATAGGGCTTCCCATCTATATACAGATCGGGATTCTTCCGTTCGTAAGGCGTACCGATCAAATCAGCATAAACCTCCTTGTAAAGCGGGTTTTCAAAGTTCTTCATCTTAGGTTTGATTTCGACCTTGTGCCCCATTCTAGCAAATGCCTGTGCTGCATTATACACCCGGGCATAATCAGGAAGGTTAACATCTACTAGATCGGAAGTGATTATCTCTCCACCGTTAGCAAATTGTTTAATACCAAAAGTCTTGTAGGTGTCTGGTTCTTTTCCATAACCCAGAGCCGCAGCCATTTCTTCGCTTATATAATCAATCGAATCGATACAACCGTATCCACCCCGATGGATCAGCGGATCATAGTTAGGTGGTTTAGCAGTGTTGTCTGGCTCCTCTTCCCATTTCTTCGTGTCATCAACATGGAACACCCTACCCTTCTTCCGGAGGCAGAAAGCCCTACTTGCTTTTACTCTTGGACCATTGTATATAAAGTGCACAAGTTTGAAGTCCTCAGCCAACAACTTAGACTGCATCGAATCGACCTGCGAATAGGTGTCATACGCATAGTTGCGATAAAAGCGCTCAAAGGATCCTAACTTATCAGGGTCGCCCTCTATAAGCGTTCGCAGCCCGGTCTTGAAGTTTTCAAAACCAGATTTAGTGGAAACAGACCGAAATACATAATCTTTGAGCTTGGTTGTCACCTCTGGCGCATCAAGAAGCCCCTGCATATAACCATTGCGTATAAGCTTGCCGTCTGTATTAAGCCCCAATCTGTTATAAACGATATCGCGCACATGATCAGAAGTTACTTTAACAAGCTTCTGATCCTGGACAACTTTACCGTAATAAACTATATTCTCCGACACTACGTGCTGGAAGTTACTGATCATCCTTTGTATCACCGGGTTGAATACGTTTGATCTGATACTTGATTGAATAGTATCAATTCGGGCCAACAGCTTCTTGTTCTTTTGCGAATAAATGATCTTTCCCTCCTCGGTCTCCAGCTGATCAATTAATGCCGACAGGAACTCCTGTGCAAATTCGTGCTGTTTACTCTTGACGAACTTTTCCAACAGGTCCAAAGCAGAGCCAATCCAGTCGGGCTTTAGAGCTATCCGCTTTAAAAGTCGTTTTGCTTCACGTGCGGTCATTAGGCTAATGGATTAAATTCGGTTACCTTAGGTTTTAGTTCCGCCTCCAGTTCATCAAGGAACTTGTCAATGATAACCTCCTGTTGATCGAACTTCATCTGCCAAAATCCTAAATTTTCCTTTTCTGCACGTTTAAAGAGAAGATCAAAATTGGCATATAGCAACTTTACTCGGAACGTTACAAGGTCAAGTGTTAGTAAGGATTCTATCTCGGATTCGGTTTTGCCCGGAAATGGATAGAACTGCTGCTTTACCTGATACTTTTGAAACTCTTCCGGCTGATCAACAAACGTCTGTTCGGCTATATCATCGGAGATCTTGGCCCGCATAAAGCCAGGTGCGCCGGAATCATTTGCCGTCTTGAGATCTTCTATCAACTGGCCGATGGTCTTCATTTTGAAGTCACTCGGATAACGCATATCCACTATCAAATCTTCGGTCTGAGTCTCAGTAATCTCAGCGATCATTTCTACAATTCCAGACCAAATGGAGGTGATCTTCTCCGCGAATGGATGAAGAGTATCATAAACATTGTCAAGATCCTGGCCGCGTTCCGTAGCAGTCGCAACGGTTGTTTTCTTTATCAGCGATAGTGTATTAAACACGGATGCATGGATCTTTTGCTCGTACTTATCCAGAATGTCCTCCTGGAACTGCAATAAATCAATAGGAGGATGTTTATACACCATAAGCTTATCCAAGTCAAAAAAGTCCTCAGACCGCTTAGGAAGAGGTAGATAAACTGCATCCTGTGCGCTTGTGTGCACTACCAAACCTTTACCCCCACAAACCTTACAAGCGTTACCATCGTGGTCTGTACCATCACGGCAGGGCGTTTCTGTAGTTCCCGTGCATCGTTGTACATACTGGAACTTCTGCGGAAATGCATGTAATGTTTTGGAGAGGTCAGCCTCCGATCCGAGGTTGAGTATTTTCTTGAACCAGGAGATAGCAGAGTGAAACGGATTCACATAGGTAACTTCTTTAGTTCGCTGGTCCCCTACATATCCAATTGAAAATGCCGGTACATCATTAAGCAATGTTTTATGGATCCGCACTGCATATCTTTCGCCTCCTTTTGACTTCCAGATCGCCTCATTAGGCTGCAATTGATATCTGTCTCCGATTCGTTCAAAAGCTATTACGAAGCCGATAGCGTATAACGTGTATTTGAAACCATCCTGTTTCATTTTGGGATCGTCTGCAGGGACGAACTTGATCGGCTTTTTATCAAGGAGGTACTGGAGCTTATTGTTCTTATATTCAAAATTGATAGCCTGTTTCGCTGACACTTCGTAGGGATAAGGAGAGGCTCTTTCGATATTCTCGTTGAAATTATCCCACTCCAGCACAATAAAAGCATTCGGGTCCAGGAACGATAAAGACTTGAATCGTGTCTGCAACCAGTAATCCAATCCGCTGTTCTGGTTTTCGGAACTGTAGAAGTCCATGATCTTATCCGTTAGGATATCGATGTTCTTTTCGTCAGCACTCTCAATTCTCTTGACCAAAGGATCCGTGCGGAGAACTTTCTCAAATGGATTAATGACAGATGCTGACAACGCATCAACAGTTGATATAGTTAGATCGATACGCTGCTGATGAGCAATATCATCCTCCCTCATTTTAAACTGCTTGAGCAGATCTGCTACGCCCTCGCCGGTAATTATTGTCGCGTACAAGGCAGCAAGATTGATGACGCGTTGGTAATTGGGGTGGACTGTCTTGTTTTCTATTGCATCGATGATGATAGCGTTTCCTTCGTCAATTGATAATGGCATAGAATTTTGAATATTTAACAAATATATTAATATTTATTATTGACATATCAATAATTTAATTATTAAAAGTGTCTTCGAACAAAGAACAGATTTCGTACTCTGCAGCATCGGTCGTGTGTCCATACTTTTGATACGTTGCTCCAGTCTCGGGAACTTTTACAACCTGCTTGAGCTTTCCATCCTGGCCAAGCTTCAGATATTGAAAATCCTTTATTAGCTCAGGACATCCGACCGGGTCAATCTCGATGATTATGTGGTGTATACCACCTTTTAGAATTTCTTGGATGAATTTACGTCTCTTGAGTACCGAAGGATTTTTTCTCATGGTCCGATCTGACCGGTCGTAGATCAACCCCCTCAGCTCCTCCTCTACGTCATCGTAAACACGATACTCGCCCTTACCCGGTACACGGTTATGGCCTGAACCGTCACCATAGTAGAACACAGTTTTGACTTTATCGCCGTAGTCAGTTTTGAAAGCATCTATTACCCCCTTTATATCGTTCTGTGGCGACTTCAGGCAGTATTCTTTGAAGAAGCGAACATAATGTACCTGGACGGATCTTCGACCAATGTCAAAATCTTCATACAACTGGTTGTTATCATCCGCGAACATGGCTATTACCTCGATTTGGCTGCAAAGCATCGTCATGTAAGGAAGCACGTTAAAGTCAAATGTAAGGTGTACGGCCTTATTCGGAATAAATGGTGTTGGCCTAACATGCCGCAAACGATCAAACTCGTCGTAGAACTCACCGCCAGATTGAGAGAACGGATATCCATAAACAAACTTTAGAGCGTCTCCTTTGGTCAGCGTCTTTAACCTATTCTCAATGTAGTTCTTAGGAAGGTTATGCGCGTTGTGGTGCGTTGAATAGATTACAATAGCTTTGTTATCGACTTCTTTGTAAAAGAACTCTGGAAAGCCTGTTATCTTCTCTAGGATCTCATCATCATACTCTGTGAGATTAAACATTTCGAGCAGCCATTCAGGCGTGGCAACCGCTGGAGACGTATTTATGCATACAGGGTTGAACGGCTCGAGTACACACCCTCTATCATCTGAATAAACAAGCTGTCCATCTGGAGTGATGAAGAGGCCCGGTTGTGACATACGTCCAAGGATCACAGATGTAAGCGCCTCTTCTTTGGTGTCTTTGGTTTCATCCAACTCAGCCCATCCCAGCTCCTTACCGTCATGAGCCTCGTAGTTGTCTAAGGAAGCAATATAGATGATAGCGCCATTGCGAAAGGATATAATCCCATCGTACCGATCGTAGGCTTCGTTTATAGTAAAGTGAGCGGGAGGTTTCTTATTAACGACATATACACCTTTAGGGTTCCTAATGCGATCGTATTCCGTTATGCCAAACTCTTGCTTCCAAACTTTGCGGACTGCAACAAGGGTAGACTGTGATAGCTGCTTATAGGTGTTAGCGGCGATCATTCCTCGCATCTTTGGGAAGTTCTTGACGTAGTAACCAGATTTGAAGCCGATCATGTGCGACTTGCCCACACGCTGGCCCGCCATGTTGAGCGTCACCGGTTTTCTACTGAACAGTACCTTCTGTTGTGGCTTGCTGAACGTCGTCATTAATCTCCTCTTTCTTTACTTCGATGACATTTACGGTCAAATTAATCGGCGCGAGGGGATCGTTTGCTAGTGGATCGGCAGGGTCTCCGTTCTTGTCGAGCAGCTGCAGCTTGTTGGTGAAAAAGCCTAATTTATTAGCGATACTGATCAACATCTTATCTGCTGCATACAATTCAACCTTAGGACCAAACTCTCCCCATTGGAAGGACTTTATCTTGCCACGCTCTTTGTCTTTGGTAAGCTTAACAAGATCCAACTCAACAGTTTCGTAAATTTCTGCTTCACTATCTTCAAACGTCGATTCGGGATCAATCTCTAGGTCGATCTCTGCCCGGATGATATCATCTTCAAGGGGCGAGATGTGCTTATCAACATAATCATCATATTCCTTGTCTGAAAAACCTTTTCGATCTATATACATGTACGCTCTTTGAATATCCAGTTTCTTTCTGTCTATCAAGACTTGAAGCGGCTTAGTGACAGTTTTAATCCTATCCCTCTCAACAACCCGAAAATAGTCGTTCATCGATGACTGCGCAATATCGGCCATCAATTTGGAGGTCTGTGCGGCTGTTAGGTCTAACGACTCAAGCCGCTGATTAATAGCTTCAATGATGTCGGGTTTTGTAAGGTTCTCACAACCAATGGATCTGGCCGTCTTTTCACTATAACCTGCTCGTATAGCAGCCTGCGTTGCATTGAAATCAATACAGTACTCTTCGACAAACCTCCTTTGCTTTGCTGTTAGTGCTGCCATCACGATAATGCTTTAACTACATCCTTTTCACTTGATACTTCAATTTCATAAGCCCAATAGCTGTCGCTACCTTTAGATAAATAGTATGAAACACCGTCTGGGCAGAATCTTACCTGCACGACCATCCACTGATCCTGATTAACATCAGTCTTCAGGTAAACCAGTGAGCCAATAGCGAATTGAGAACGAAATAAAATCATTTAATTAATATTAAAAACAAATATATCAATATTTTGAACAATAATTTCGATACTATGGATCGTAAAACTTGATTAATTTTTATTGCTGTTTTTCGAACTAGTCCAATCAATCATATTAGAAAACTCAGCCTTCCCTTTGTCGCTCAAATATTGGACTAATACCGGTATTGCACCATGTTTTTCCTTCTCATTTAAAGCGCTAATGCTTTCCAGAATCAAATCATCTCTTTCAGATTCATCCATATTCTTCAATACGTTATCCAGATACATCATTGTTTCGCCCGCTGATTTTTTCAAAGGCTTGCCATTATAGGATTTTTCTAAATCATCCCTAAACGCCGGGTATTTGATTGCCAACTGATCGTGTGCCTTTTTTAACTTTTCTCTGTTCTCCTCATTGTGTTCAATGGTCTCGTTCGCTATTTTCATATCTTCCTCAAGCGACAACACTTTTTCATTTAGCTCTTCGAGATTCTTCACCTCATTCTGAGCTTTTTCAAGTACAATATTTTCTTTCGCTAATCGAGTCTTTTCTTTTACGACGCTGATCTCTAAATCCACAACGCTTTTTTCCTTTTCTAAAACAATTGATTTGTTAATCTTTGTAATCCAGTTTTCGAGTCGAGGCAGTAAAAAAACATAGAAGACAGTAAATAAAAATGGGACTAACCAAGCTATATAGTGATTTATCTGCTCTTCAGCAAGACTTATCCTTTCAATTACCGGAAGACTAGAAACAAACAAAACAAATAAGAACTTCCAACTCACCAAACACCAGGACAAGAAAAAGCTACCAACAACACTATTGTTCAATCGGTTCTTAACTGGTTCAAAAAATTCTTTTACCGCATTCATAATTTAAAAAGTTGATTTGGTTGCACAAATATACAAAAATCCTCCAACACCGGGCGATGAAGGAGGACCAAACCAATTATTAACCTAAATTATGAAAAGACAACTAAAAATTGGCAGCTTACCTGCCAGCATAGAGTTTGACTCCTGACGCTACCCTATTCTCTCAAGTCAGATAGCACCCGTTAGTTGAGACAGGAACAGGATTCGAACCTACGTAAACCGTGCGTATTATCATCAGACCTATTAGCACCGCAATAATACCACTATATCAATGCTCCTTTGATAGTCTTTCCTATCAGTCACGATTTTCCGAACTTGCTGGACAATTGTTTTGCCACCCAATTACACCGTGTCCGTTTGGAGGAGTTTCGCTACGGCACGCTTTCCTCATTTGTTTCTAATTTTCAGCCGAACAAAAAATATCTTAAGAAACGACCGTCGCAGGCTAATAGGATAAATGATAAACCCTTGACCGAGCATTTACGGTCACCTTATTGCGTCTTGATTCGCTCACCGCTTTCGAGGAACGGTCGTTAACAACTTTAAAAGCAGGAATAAAGAACGATTTTGACAATCCTGCATTTATTTTAATATCCCCAAACCAAAAGACCAGCGTCTCTTTTCTCTTGGTTGGTACTCTTGCTATATCCAGTTATCTGCTTAAACTCTTCGTGAGTTATCTTCCCGTCTGGTCCTTTCCAGCGTTTTTTTAATGGTCGTACGCCAATCACCTTAATACCGATATATTCACACATCTCTATGATCTTACGGCCAACCTCATGATTTGATCCTGTTTTGGATCCTATCTTTGACGCAACCCTCGCTCCTTTGTTTTCACAATGAAAGTTTGACTTATTGATCAACCAGGAAGCCTCAACGATCACTTCACGAATATTCTCTTTGTTGGATTTTAGGTACTCAAATAATTGAAAGAACGATAATGCTGACAGTTGGAGATCTTTAGTTGACTTTTGATATACAGCAACACCGTTTTTGTCTACGTCTGGATCTATACCAACTATCAGCTCCCTAAGCATGAACAAATATAAATAAAATAATATATTATACAATTATAATTATATATGATTTACATCAGTGATTCTTTGAATTTGAATTTGAATTTGAAAGTATTTTTTATCTTTGGAAAAACCACTTATTAAAATGAATAAAAAAAAACCTTACACTTTTGAAATATTTTTCGGTGCAACTATAGTACTTTTTTTAGTTTTGAATGCTCACCTATATGGCGAAAGTGATTTAGCAAAACGACCTTATGACTCGGGCTCATGGGGAAATGTTGCGGATTGGCTTACATTCATTGTAACGGCGTTCACGGCGATATTTCTAGTGAAAACTTTTAGAGAACAACAAAAATTAACCGAAATTGAGCAATCGAGACATGAATTTTCCCTTATGCCAAATTTTATATTGAAAAGCGAATACGGGAAATTCAAGTTAAGTCTAACAAATGCAACTGCTTACGACGTGAAGGTAAAGTATCTTACAGAGATATCACAAGACGATTATATCGAGGTGTGGCACACTTATCACAACCCAATCATATTGAATTATCCACCCGGTAGTATTGGAAACAGAAAAATGGAATACATTCAGATAGAATTTAAAAACGTTTCTAATCAGCTATATAAGCAAGTCGTATTTCAGACAGAATCTTTTTTCATAATTGGCTCTCCAGAAAAATTAACAAACTAGAATCAAAATGGAAGAAAATTTTAAAACCAAAATTACTGGTTCAACTTATACTATTGATAGAAGTAAAGTCCTTGAAATATCAGTTCAAATAGAACATTTTACCAATACTTTATTGAAAGCGGGATTTTCTATATCTAAGAGTGATATTAATTCACTGGGACATTCCAGCAAGGCTTTATCATTCAATCAAAAAATTGAACTTCTTATTGACTTAGAGGGAATAAGTAAAGACGCCGGTAAGATACTAGTTAAATTTGCAGAAATTCGAAATAAATTCGCCCACGTCTACGAGTGCTCTACGTTAAGTTTATACTTCACCGTTTATGGTAGTGATACTCTTAAATTTCTAGAAAAGCGGTTTAATCATAAAATTGACCCCTCCGAAAATAAAGCTTGCTGGCAACTTTTAGATATGCTTATTGTCGACATCGAGTCCGTTTTTGATGGTCTGTTGCGCAAACTAGCTTCGAATGGATATAAACGCGGCATAGAACTGGGCAACCAAAAGTTTGTAGATATAATAGTCGATCGACTGAAAAACGATCCGAATCTTGACTCTATTAATGGAGAAAATAAACAGGAAATAATCGAAAATTTTTTCAGATCGATTAGCGAAGAACACGCGAGGGCGGTATCGGATGAAACATATAAACCCCCAATAGACAGACTCCTTTAAATAACCAGCATTTTTTAAGTCGAATAAAAAACAGAGCAGAACATTGGACTCTTGCGAACACGCCCCTCGTCATTGCTCTGTTTTTTTAATAGTACTATGCTGTTTGCTCTAACTTTCTTAGCCTCTTCCTGATCTGGTGGATGTTGCTGTTGACTAAGTTTACAATTTGCTGATTGTAAGCAGAAGCTCTATTATGCACCCCTCTTGATTGTATTACCTTGAGAGCGCCTAGATCAACCTCAACAGTTTCGACAGGCCTTCCTTTTACCCGGGCTGAAAATATCAGTGAATTTGGCTTCTTATAGTAGGAATTGGCATAAACGCAATGATGGAAGCGATCGGCTTCTTCGATAAATTCTTTGACAGAGGTAAGGACCCTAACTGTTATATCACCTGCGCTAAGAACGAGATCAAAGAAAACTCCTTTATTCCGTACGTATTCCATCTGTTCCTGCTCAATCTGCTTTTTCTTCCTTTCAAGAGCTAAACGTCTATCTTCCCGCTCCCTCTTCTTGATCATTCTCCGATGGTCAAGAGCAAGGTTAATCGAACAGACATATTTGGGATTTCTTAAATCCTTGCCAAATCGTTGCAGTAGATCAAGATGATCTAACCACGTGGCCGCATCTTTTACTTTGTATCCGTTCCTTATCGCTATTTTAATAGAATCCCAATGCCGGTCGACTCTTCCTCTCTGATTGCCAACCCTCATGTTCAACAGGTCGGGCTGGTTGGCTTTCAATAACGTTTCTGACCTATTGTCCCTGAGTATACTGAAAAACATCTCGTAAGGTGTTAATTTGTAAAAACTTCGCTTGAAACCGTTCCGTTTAAAAATCGGCAGAACCTTTATTTTTGGATACACCTTGTATGGAAGTATATCATATTTACCAGTGCGGGGATCCCAATTTCTTATTTCCATACCACCGGTAAAGGTGTCGTGATAATAAGTCCAGTTCCTTTGCCTACCGAAGACAGTCACCTTCCCGTCTTCTGTCATCCATTGCTGGGTGATTTCGTATACTGAAAAACTTGGTGCTTCTCCAGCCCGTTGATAACAGTTTAGCTCAAAGTAACGGTTTACCTGAAATTCTCCTTGTACACCTATAAAAGCCATAATTTTTCGTTGTTGGTGTTTTTTCTTCCGGGTATCCTCGATAGTAAGCTTACGTGCACAGCATGGACAATCCCACGTCGGCAGTATCTGCATACCCTTAAAAACATGGCCGCAGGAAAGGCAGGATATAATATTCTTTTTAGTTCGGTAGCCAATATGCTTCAAACAGTTCTCAAAAGCCCAAACTCGTTGTTCGTTGGAGGGTGCTGGTAACTTAGCTGCAAGTTCAACAACCCTATGGTGTAATTTGGTTCTCGCTTTCATAGTTCAAACAGACTGCTTTGAGGTGACGGTACATTACTTTTAACCTTTTCCTTTTTTAACGGCTTCACAGCTTTAGCTGGTTTTTCTCCAATCGATGCACTGTGCTTTATTTCTACTGCCGGAGCAGACGTAACTTCCTTGATGTCGTCCTCATCATAGTAGTGTATGGCCATTCCAAAAACCTCATCGTCCGTGAAAGCATTATTGCCCGTTTTCTTGACCCGGTCCAGTATATAATTGACGCAGCCGTCAATGGTTTTCTTTTCCTTTTTTAGATTTTCCGCAAATAGCGGATCCTTCGCGGCAACCTCGTCAAGGTGAGCTTTGATTGTGTTCTTAAATGAAATTGTTCCTTTCATCTTGTTATTTTTTTGCGTGTTTAAAATTTGTGTTACTTATTTTTTGGTAGGGTTACCGACAGCGATATCGGTAACCCGTGACAATTACCCCTCGTGCTCGAAGTACACTTTATAATAGTTCATCCCCTTCTCCTCGTCAAATCCCCTCTCCAGTATATCCCTTGACCCATGCAGATAGATATGTGCATTCTTATCAAGCTTAATTACTTTTTTGAAAGAGGATTGCATTTTCTTTACTGCAGAACCGGAGATATCAAAGCTTTCTTGGATAGGCGTTTCGAAGTCGGTCTCGAATTCCCGTTTATAATCCTGGAACATGTCGACAGCTTGATCGTTGGCAAACACTCGGTGATTAAATTCTTCTTGTTCGAAGGACTCATGTTTCTTGAAATAATCCATGGTCTTGTTGAGAAGATCTGCCTTGTCAGAGATTCCCAATTCAAAAACGTCGTCCATTTTCTCCATCACAAAGTTTTTGGTAAGCTTGAGGATGTTGGTCGTTTGCTGATAAGTGTCATTTCTAGCAATCACCTTTATGAAGTCATCTTTCCAGTAAACTGAATCCGAGACCGACTTCGAATCTGTAATCAAGACCTTGTACCCTTCTTCAACTTCTGTATTGATAATGATCACACCTTTATCCAGTTTATCGATATTTATTGTATCGTCGATGTAATCAAATTGGAAACCTTCTTGACTAGGGTTTATTTTTAAAACAGTGTTTTTGCTTTCTGTTTTGAATATCCCGATGGCGTCCAGCTCCTCCCCTTCCATTTGCACACTTCTAAATAAAACCACATGTAGATATCCGGCTTTGATTTTTGGATGAGCTGAAACATCATAAAGATACTTAGCCACCTGTTCCGATAAACGTCTA
Organism: Sphingobacterium alkalisoli; assembly: GCF_005049105.1. Classification (GTDB taxonomy): domain Bacteria; phylum Bacteroidota; class Bacteroidia; order Sphingobacteriales; family Sphingobacteriaceae; genus Sphingobacterium; species Sphingobacterium alkalisoli. Next base: position 130,286 of record NZ_SUKA01000005.1, on the reverse strand, counting down.
AAGTCGATAATCCTCTCAAAATATTGAGTTACAAAATTGTACACCTCATTTAGTGCAAAATCATTTTCATGATGAAACCGATGTACCTCTTTTGTTTTGGAAAATGGCTTTGCATAGTAATGCATAAGCATCTCTGGAAGAACTTCATTTTCCGAAAGATCGATTGGATTACCGGACAGAACATAAAACTCGTCCTTTGCTTTATTGCCCACACGGTGAACATATACATCTTCTATTGTTGCGTCTTGATGAAAAAACATAATTAGTTTTTTAAATGGTTAAATAAATATTTGTCCCTTGACCCGGGCTTCTGTTTGGATCTCGTGGACCCGCGTGATCCATCTGTTCGATTCATTGTACCCGGACAGCTGCACACTGGAAGCATAGCCTTTAATATTGAAGTTGACTATCTGCGGGCGTTGCTGCTCTATCTTCATATCCTTGATCAATGGAAGCCGATACAGCGCCTTTGTTTCCTGGTCATATATGAGGATGTAGCGAATCCTGTCGAAAACCCAACCGAGGACCTCGTATTGATCGTCTCTTAGAAGACTTGCCAATCCAGGCGCCAAGAGTTGATTAAAAATCGATTTGGTGATCTTCACCTTTCTTAATTCCACAACCATATTAACCCTCCTTGTCCAATTTTATATTATTGACTTCGAGGTAAGCTGTTATAGCTTCTTCTCTGGCTAGAGAACTGACGTTATCGATACCAAAATTCTCTTTAATCTCAGCATCATCGCAAGAACCGTCATAGCAAGCGACAAAGAATATTATTCCTTCTAATTGTTTTCTAGTCATTTCTAACCTCCTTTTCTTTTTGCAACGTCACCCGACGATCACCAGGAAACCATGTATTGGTCGAATGATTTTGGAGAAAGTCATTAAACTCATATAGTTTAGTTTCTAGTTCGTTCGATGGATCCCAATCTTCGTGAACAACATCCTGCGATATCTGCTCAATATCAATTGTATTGAAGGTTGACTTCACACATTCCACCAACATAAGCTCTGACATTTCAACTTCATTGTCATCACAGTATTCTTCGATCTCGCTATAATCGAAAAAGAAAACCTCATCATCATAGAGACAAAGTGGGGTTTTACCATCCCACTCTATCAAAGGGAACTTATTATATTTTTCAAGCGTATCAGCAATAATGCAAGCTGAACATCTTTTACTGTGCTCGTATTCCTTTTCAAATTCTTTCCCGCAGCGGGTGCAATTTATATGGGTGAGGAATTTATCAATCCGCTCAAACACCGGTATCGGATTTAGAATCTTAGGTTGGCCATCAACTATGAAAACATCAACTTCGACAGTGCCTTTTTTAATCTCGATATCTTGTTTTGTTACTTTTTTCTTTACTTCTTTCATTTTAATTAGGACTTGATGAGGGTCGCCGGCAAGGATGTCGACAACCCAGATGAAAAAATTATAACATTAATGGAGCGATCAGAACCATGTACCTGTACTCGTCGACGTCTTGCGGACGAAGGAGAGCAGGTCTAACAGGCGAAGTAACCTCGATGTTAACCTGGTCAGAATCAATAACAGAAAGGATCTCCACTAAGAACTTTCCATTTAGACCGATCGCCACTTCTTCACCTACGTATTCTCCCTCGATAAACTCTTGGGCAGATCGATTGTAATTCGTGTCCTGCGTTTCGATATTCACTCCAGAATCTTTAAAAGTGAGTTTTACGAGGTTAATAGCGGCATCTCCTACCATAATCAGTCTTTTTAAAGCGGATAGGATTGTTGATCTACCGACGATAAAGTTATTTCCTGATGGAGAAGGAATAATGCGCTTATAGTCCGGGAAAATACCTTCTGAAAGCCTGCTATATAATTTTATGTTATCGAACTCAAACAAAGCATAAGAGTCATTTGAACTAATCATAAGTTCTCCCTTAGTCAGCATTGACTTGATTACTGCCGCAGATCTGCGGTTTATCAACATTTGCTTGTCTTGGCTAGATTCGAAAGGAATAATAAATTCTGACAACACGCTCCCTCTGGTAGAAATCAGGTTTAACTCATTTCCCTCAATTTTTAACAAAAGATTGGCTATAGCACCGATTGAGTCGCTGTCTATGGAATAAAATGTCTTTATAATACCCTCCATCAGTATATCCGTAGGAATTTCTAATTTTACCGGATCAGTGATCTCCGGCAATTTTGGAAAGTCATTTACCTCACTAATCGGGAATTCGTATTTACCCATCTGGACGGATAAAATGATCGACTTTCCAACCAGTTCGATATTTACAGTTTCTTCATAGATGGTTTTCAAAATATTCAATAGTAATTTACCATCAAAAGAAACCCTGCCGTCCGCGACACCTTCGACTTCGGTATCGGTTATTAGAATGTTGAGCATATCCGAGGACGTGAACGAAAGGACGTTGCCATTCAGGCTAAAAACAACATCCTTGTAGATTGGCAATACGGGATTGCTTGCAACGATCGCGGTAGCGACCTGTAATGCATTCGATAAAATTTTCGTGTTTGCTTGAAACTTCATTTGCGTTTTATGTTTTGTGTTACTTTTTATCTTTAGTCTGGAAATTCGATTTCCAATTGGATACCATGTCTTAAACTACTTTCTTGGGGGGGGGGCGATAAAAATTCGTTATAAATATTATCGACAAATTCTTTCAAAACCTTTAATCCTTCTATATTTTTGAAGTGTAATACAACTTCTGGATTGAAGTCGTCAGCTGACATGCCTTTAAGGAATTCTCCTCCAGAACCTATAGGTCTTGCATCCTGCTGATGGATTAAGATTGAACGATGGTCGTCATTCACACCGTATGAATCAACTATGTTTAAGCTACCATTACCGAATTCTACCACCGTAACACCCTTGGTGTTCCCGTACTGAATATTTTTATAAATCATTTTTTCTTATTTTAACTTGATCAGCTGCTGCTGATAAACCATTTATTATTATCTGAAACCCTTCCTTGATTTCGTCAACTACCTGCTGGTAGTCCGGATCCTCGCATTCAGGAAATTCAAAGTCCCTAATCCTGGAATAGAGATAATTGAGTTTGTCGCTGTCTGTCATATTTTAATTCCTTTTTGGGGTAATGCTTATGTTGGAATGTTGTCCCCGCATAAGCATCCATTGCTTCCTCTAAGAGCTTCATGCTGTCATCGCCCTTTTTGGAATAATGCCACGCATATCTAGCTTTGATATAAATGATATCCTGCTGATTGTGATTATCCGGCAAGTGCTTTTTGATATATTCTTCTTCTCTCATTACTTCCAAGAAAAGCGTTTGCTTCGCTCTTGTGATGCTTTAAGGAAAGCCTCTTTGAACTTCTCCCGCTCCTCGTGTTCCTTTGGAAACATTTTTTTCTGCCATTCATCACGTTTGAACTCATGATTAGCAAATCCTACCGGGTCGAAAGAGATAGGAACATCTTCATACTCGGACCATTCTTCAGCGGTATACTCAAGAAAATCGCTCGGCAAACTAAAGTGTTGCTTGTTGGGCCATCCTCCGGCTTCAAGTTTGTCAACGCCAACACCGAAATGGTTGGATATACAAAAAACCTGTTTGCGGTCGCTCCCTGGTTCTTGGTAAGTAACCTCCAGCGCGGGAACATACGACGTTCTCATCTCAAGAACCTCAAAATTATACCAGTACAGCGGTTTATCTTTATCCTGCTGCACTCTTACTTTTCCAAAGCGAACCTTCACCGGTACGCCCTGCCATCGATAGTTTTCATTCATTTTTTGCGTGATTATGTGTTACTAAATTGTTTAAAATGGGGTGTCTTCTAATGCTCCATTCCAACTAGCATGCCCATTAAGGTTATTGTTTGGAATTTCCTTTTGTTTATCCATGAATGAAAAATCACTCATAACATCACCTGTTACATCTGAAAAATTTGTTGTCGGGCCGTGAAATATTAGATCAATAGTATCAGTGGCTCCGTCTCTGTTTTTGGCGATAATTGCTTCTGCCATACCAGCTGTTGGCCTGCCGTCCTCATCTTCAGTCATTCCATAGTATTCGGCTCGGTATAGAAACATCACGATATCAGCATCCTGTTCAATAGATCCCGATTCGCGAAGATCAGACAGTTGGGGGCGTTTGCTATTACCGGGCCTTGATTCAACAGCACGACTTAGTTGTGAAAGTGCCAGAACTGGAATTTGGAGCTCCTTACTTAGGATTTTAAGCCCACGCGATATCTTACTGATTTCATCAAAACGCTTTTCGCCAGGAATGGTGATCAGCTGCAGGTAATCAATGAAAATCATTTCAATACCGTGAAGCCTTTTCAACCGCTTCGCTTTTGCATTTAGCTCTATCAAAGTTAGACCAGGTGTGTCATCCCAAAATATTGGAAGTGAAGCTATCTCGTTCGATTTGTTGTAGATGACCGCCCAATCGATATCGTCTAATTTCGAAGGAGATTTGATTTTATACAGAGGTATTCCTGTCTCTTGCGACAAAATCCGCTGTTGCAATTGCTCCTTGGCCATCTCCAAAGAGAAGATCGCTACTGGCTTACCAGATCTAGATGCTTTTGTAGCTTTCTTAAGCATTAGAGCGGTCTTACCCATAGCAGGTCGAGCTGCTAAAATGATTACGTTCGCCTTCTGCCAGCCTCCTGTCGCCGCGTTCATATCTCTAAAACCTGTATCTACACCGGTAACTTCGAGCTCCCCTAATTCCGCCTGACGGGTAATTTCTTCCATCATCTGGTTAAAAGCGTCTTCCTGTCCCACTTCTTTCCGTGTGATGATATTATTGACGAGCTCATCCCTTTTGGTTTCGTAAAGGGAAATGATATCGAAAATATCTTCTGTTTCATCGTAGCAGTTCTGAATAGTTTCAGCCGAAACTTTGATCAGTTCCCTTTGCATGTACTTTTGCGATACGATACGCGCATGAAATTCAATATTAGCGGCAGATACAACACGATCAGTGAGAGAAGTGAGATAATATGCTCCGCCAACTTTCTCCAAGTCTCCATCTTTTCTTAGCCTACTAACGACAGTTAGGATGTCCAGCGCCTCCCCTGACAACGATATGGATTGAACAGCTTTGTAGATAATCTGATTCGCTTCTTTGTAAAACATTTCTGGATGCAGAATATCAGAAACCATCATCAGACAGTCCCTTTCGGACAGAACTGCCCCAAGAACTGCTTCTTCGAGATCCACCGCCTGAGGAGGTAACTTACCTCCAGAGAGGAAGTTTGGTTCCCTGTCATCGCGCCTGTGTTTTTTCTTGTCGTAGATCATTTTTGAATTTTAAGCGAGTCCGTTCCTTCTTTTTTGTGCCGGGGTAAAAATGGTCGTATCCCTCCAACCGTTATTTAGCCATATCCATTTCCCCGATCGTTCACCTGTTGTCATCCCGTCCTGTGATGGCTGAATTCCGTCTAACTGGACAGAAGCTTTTGCAGCAACTACGGTTTCGATAGTCTTACCCAATTCGATCTGTCTCCGCGTCCAGGATTGACAATGTGATTTTGCTTCCGAATCTTTCCGGTGTTCCTTCCCGGATCCCTTGCAGAAGATGAAAAATTTTTCAATCCAAATCGGAACATGATCCGGATGATCTAAGCCTAGTGATTTACCAAAGTCAGCTTGCCAGGATTTGTGAGAAAGAAGAACCTTTTCAAGATCATCCATCGATTGATACTCTCCCCATGGTGTTGGTTTTGGTAAATCAGAAGAATTCAATTCGTCGTCGACGGCGATGCCTTTTTTATTTTCTTCTTCTACTTCTATTTTACTTTCTATTTCTATTTCTCTTTTATAAGGTGGGTTATTTTGGGTTTCAGATTTGGGTTTTTTGGGTTTTTCAAACTCCTCATTTTGCCCTTTTTCGGGGTGCTGACTTCGTGGTCTTCCCCCTTTCTTACCATTTTCCCTATTTGCCGTAGCTTTTCTCAGCCTTTTATTGACAGATTGATGAGTAAACTGCCCATTTTCAATCACAAATCTTTCCGTAACTACTTTCCAATCCTCCTCTGAAATTTGGGTTCTTAGTCGGTTTTCAACTTGGGTTTTTTGGGTTTTCATATACCCATCATTTGCGTACATAACAAACAGGCATTCAAGGTAAACGTATCTTTGAACTAATGTAAATTCAAAGAACGCATCTGACGTCCACCAGTCTTTCGGATAAAATGTAAATCCTAAATTAGCCATGTATGATATTTATAAAATTTAAGTTGTTTGATATCTTGCTTGTTCCATCTCGGCTTTCTTCCAGGAAAGAGCCGATCTCAATGCTTCAATAGAATGTGATAGATTTCTGATATACCTTTCGTTAAGAGATAAATAATAAATCTCCTCTTTAGCTAATCCAGCAAACAGCATCTTCTTGTCTGTAGCGCTTAATTTAGCATGTTCGGGCTTCTGTACCAGCTCGCTGATCTTAACGTTATATAGCTGCTCTGCTAAGGCGTAGGCATGACTAGCGTTACCCTGTAATGCACAAAGCTCCATTAGCTTTCCCGTAAGCTCATCCGGATTATCGCGATCGATTTCCTGCTCGATGGCGTTGCCTATCATTTCGCTGATCTCCTTGAGATGATTCATTTGCTCTGTTGAATTATTCATACTAAAAAGGTGTTTTACCGAAATCTATTTCCATTCCATTGTCCGCTATATGGACACTAGCTCCTGTTTTCGATTTTACTTTGTTTTTGAAATTGACTGCGTGCGAGTTACGATCCGACAGGTGAATCAAAACTATATTGTTGATACTGCTCAGATCATTGGCCTGAAGGAACTGTTCGCAGGTCTCGATACTCATGTGAGACTGGAGGATCCTGTCCCTTAGAAACTTCGCATCATTCTTTTCATCGATTATCGTTTCTCCGTAGTTAGCTTCAACGATTATATTATTCAGCCCCGGAAAGACATACTCGCAATAGATCGTATCTGTGACAAAGCAGAACCTTCCGGTTTCCGGGTGTTCAATAAGGAAGCTCACACACGGTACATCGTGACGAACCGGCATCGCGATCACTTTGAAATTTCCTATATGGTAAGTCGTGCTTTCTAACAAATAGTGAACACGGTGGCCTTTAAGTCCCTTTGCTTCTGCCGTAGCTTTCAAACAATACAGATCGATACCAGCCATAGTTACGTCTTTGGCATATCCTGCGTGATCATTATGCGAATGGGTAACAATACATCCTGAAACCTTGGCGATATCGAAATCCAAGGCGGCTTTAACCGCCTTGAAGTTTACACCTGCTTCTATCAATAATGCTTCCTTATCGTTATGCACGATATAGGCATTGCCTTTCGATCCGCTACCTACTATTGTCAATTTCATTAGATAGGACATTCTTCAGTTTGAACACTATCTGCAGAAGCAGGACTTTGCCCTTTATCTCCAGATGTTTCTTCAACTACTTCCGCCTCCTCAAACTGGACCACCTTAGAATTCGCACGTTCTTTGATTTCGTGTTTGACATCAGCGGAAACCTTATCTGTCGCTTTGTCCTTTAAGATCGAACTATCGTCTGAAGATCCTGTTTCGATTTTTAAGGACCGGGCAATAACTGTTTTCTCGGCCATCTGATCAGGAAACTTTTTGTGAGCAGGAGAAGTGCCTTTTGATCCGCCCATCTCCCAAGAGGTATGTATTTGGCCTAAGGTCATTATTTCGGTATCCGTACTTCCGTCATTGTAAGTAACGATCGCATATGCCCCCACGATTTTGTTAGGATCAATGTTAGCCAGCTTCTGCTTATGCGAAATAACCTTCTTACGACCGGAATTAGCGTCTACTTCGTATTCGAAGACGTCATCCTTGTATACGGTAACAGCATTGACCTCTTTTACATTGGCCACTCGTTTTGCTAGAGCGATATCGCCTATATACGATTGATCAAACTGAAGCTTATTGCCGTATACCACGAAGTATCCTTGCTTTTTGGCGATAGATAATCCGGATGTGACCATATCCAAGAAAGCGTTCGCAATACTTTCCTTAGTACAGACCTCCAGAGCGGGTCTGTTATTTTTATCTGTTACCTCCTGAAGGATTAACCACGCAGCTCGCACGGCATTTTCAGGAATGTAGTTCTCCGGAAGCACGAGCTCACCCGTTGCTTGGATGGAAGCAATGCGAGATAAAACATTCTCGACTGTTGCCTCCGTAAATTTCTTAACAGCATTTTGCGTTCCCTGCTGTTGATTGTTTTGTTCTGCTAATTGATTACTCATTTTGTGTTACTTTATTTTACTTATGTTGACTAATTTCTTGGCATTCAAATATGTCTCCCCCGACAGCCCTGTAGTTGGACTTGGGTTTGCTTCGTGCTCATTAACTACGTCCCTCAGCACCTCAACAAACTGTTCGTTATAGGTCCACGTGACCTGATCATTGATACTCTGAAGAACAGCGGGATTAAACAAACCTTTATAATCATGTTCTTCGATATGCTGCCAATTATTGAAGCCGCGTTGCTTTGCAATTTGATCTTTAACTTCCAATAATGTATACATTACGCTACCCTCAATTTTTTATCTACCTCCGAAACAACCAGCCGAATGATCTGCGACTCGACATCGATCAGCTTAGTCACAGACTCCGCGTTGTCAATAAATATTGGCGCATTTACTCCATAGTATTTACAAAGCGTATTGATTATGTCCAGTCCTGCATTGATGCGGGCGGCATTGTTTAAATCGGAATAAGGAACACCTAGATACATAGTATCACAAGTCTCAACTTCTCCCCCGTTGATCTGAACATCGAACATTTTAAATTTAACGTGATTAAACAGTCCATTGATCCGGCTTTCAACCTCTTCAACTTTTTTGCGTGTAAACGCTTCGATCGTAAATTCTTGACCTTCATACGAAGCTAGCTCACTAGCAAGTCTTTTTTCATCGGCTTCAAGAGATGAAACTCTTTCTTTCGATTGCTTGATAACTACTTCTTTAGCCAACTCGCGCTCTAACTGACGAATCTCCTGCTCCAACTCAATCTTCTCGTTTTGAAGATCGGTTAAGTCAACCTTAGGCTCCTCGGGGGCAGACGATTTAAGGGAATCCAATTCATTTAGAAGACGTAGATACTCTTCATTCGTCTCAAGTAACTGTTCCAAAGAAAGCCCAGGACCAGCGAATTCTTCATTGAATCTGGAAAGGTTACCTCTCAGAACTTGAATTTCATCAGAGATGGTTTTAATCTCTTCTGATGTATCCAATGATTCCAAACGTTTGAGATCATTTTTTAACGAATCCGCTTGGGACACTACCAAAGCAAGATTTTTGGCATAGCTAGCGATCTGCGCTTCTTTATCGTTGTTAAAAGTAGAAAGCATCTCATCCTTCTTCGCTTCTATATCATCAGTGTCAAATAAACGAGAGCAAGTAGGACACGTAAAAGCGTGATCATCAAATACGAGCTGCTGAGCAGATACTCGTTCGCGATCGGCATTGATCGTCTTCCATTGATTTCTTTTATCTTCGATATAAAATTTGACCGATTGAATTTCATTCTGCCTCCGTTCGCGCTGCGCTTCAATCTGTTTAAGCTCCTGCTCTTTATAATTAATTTCACGGGTAATTTGATTACGTTCACTTACAAGATCTTGGTCCTTGTTTTTTATCGATTGTTCAACTTGGTTTTTGATGGTATCCAATGCGTTCTGTTTGCTGTAAACCATTTGCTGGTGCTCACGAACTTTTTCATAGGCCGCATTCATCGAATTCGAGCGATCAGCCATCTGATCATCGATGAACTTAATTTTAGACTGCTTAGTGTCTATATCTCTACGGATCAATGAAGCATCCGCCATCTCAGGTATATTCTTATTCACCTCATCGATACGTGTCGGGATCTGCTCCAGATCGTCTTTGATCTTTTTACGCTGGGAGGCAACCTGCTTCTTGTAATCTTCCAAGGTCTTACCGTTAGTCAAGTGTGCTAAGATCTCCCGAAACTTCTTGTTTGATCCTGCTATTTCTTCGTTAGTTACTTCACCAGCGATATCAAACAGGATCTGGCGACGGTCTTGCCATTTCAATTCATTAAAGTATGCCGGATTGGATATCAGCTTAAAAATCTTCTCGTCGATCAGGCCGGAAACCTTCTTATTGAACTCATTCTGGTTAACTGGTACATCGTCCCAATAATAGATTGTCTCATTTCCTGTGAACTCTGGAATCTCTGAGCCTCGTTTTTTTGTCCATTTCTCTCGTAAAATCCGCTTAATAGTGATTTTAGATCCATTAGCATTAATTACTGCAGAAACTTCATGATCCTGACGATTCAAAGATGAATCTACCGTGTTCTTGATATTGAAATCTTTACGGTCTGTTGACTCCTTACCAAAGAAAAGCCATGTAAATGCGTCGAACACCGTAGTTTTCCCGGTAGCGTTGTCGCCAAATATGTTTGTTAATATCTGGTCGAATGTAATTGTCAGATTTCGCATCCCTTTGAAATTGACAATGATTAAATAATCGATGATGATTTTCATTTTCTTACTATTTATTGTTTAAAATTTGATTTGCTTGGTCCAGAGCGCTGTTCATACCCTTCGTTTCAAGTACGGCTTGCATCTGCGTTAGATCAATGGATATGAGATAAACCGCACTAGCACCGCCCATGCTGTTAATGTAGTTCTGCCGCCTGATATACTCAGCCCATTCGTTAAAGCTCTCCATTGGATTATTCTTGTTGTAACCAAGCGGATACAGCGATTTCTTGACACCTAAAGCTACCTTACGCATGACACACCTCCTTCTTTCCAACAGCTTCATATTTAACAAAAGCGTTGTTCAATTCCGCCAGTGAGCCAGAACCATGAATAAAATGAACGGATTCCATAATAGATTTGTGGTAGAAATACACCGACAATTCCTTTTTACGATTGATGTGGATGTTAACCCGAACCAGACCATCCTCATTGATATCCAAGGCCCGCCGAAGCGCTAGCATAGCGATTTCTTCAAACGATCCACACTTGTCGAAACCATAATTTGTGTTTATATTTGCCATAACGATTGATTGTTTATTTGCGTGAACATTCATTTGTGTTACTATGGGAGAGTCTATTTGCGTGGGCTCTCCCGTTTTTTTGCGTGATTTATCCTTTGTGCTACTGAAGGTGTTGTTTGCGTGTAATCTCAATACTGTCATTTGCGTGATCATTTATTTGTGTTACTTTTTTATCCTTTCCGTACGAATCCATGCAGTTATTAATTGGCACAAAGTAAGGTCGACCCACCGTCTGCCCTTTTTTCCTGATATTCGAAATCCTATCATTGTTAGAAGCTAAAGCTTCATCCCACAATCGCTGATACTGCAGCTCCGCCCATCTTCTAGATCGTCCCTCCTGAATATCTTCTGCACTTACATTTTCTCTTTTCTTTGGTTTTTTTAACTGCTTTTTTAAGCGTTCGTTTTCCTTCTGGACTCTTTCTAACTCTCTGACCACCTCGAAGAAGGCGGCATCCATGACTAGGCGGTTCTAGTGACTTCGATAACAGGAACCTGTTCACCGTCGATTTCCTGCTTTATCTTCTTTGTCGTGAACTTTAGTCCGGGATGATAGATTGGCATGCGGTAACTGATGTAATGCCTTGCGGTTGCAGCGCTCTTCATTTCAACAAGCATTTTACCGCCGATCTCCATTTTCGTCAGCCTATCACTCCATGATTCTGCTGTACTTTGTATTTCCATTTGCATATTAATTTGATTTTTATTTGCGTGAATATTCATTTGTGTTACTATATAATTCCTTTTTTTGATGCCCACACGGCTAATTGCGGCTTACTGTCTATCCCTTTTAACTTAGCCCTAATGTTGATGATATGCGAGTTGACGGTTTCCGTGCTGATGCATAGCTTATCAGCTATAATCTTATTGTCAAGGTCTATCAACCGCAACACATCCATTTCCCTTTTTGATATGTATTCATCCCCCACCTGTATTGCCCGGCAAAGTTTCCCTTCAAACCGGCATTCTCCTCTCAAGCGGCATGGAACATATTCGGATGGATGCACCACTCCATTTACATCGATGTCCGGCTCATCATCCAATCCACCAAATCGACAGGCGATATACCGATATTCAAATTCTTCAGGAAGAAGATTTTCCCATTGTCCCAATGATTTTATCGCCTCTGGATACTTTAACATATCTTCCCTTACCAGATTCATAACATACTCGGGAAATTCCGGCCACTCTTCTATTCTTCTATCGTGACTGACGTAGAGCTTACCGCCGTCCTTGAAGAAGTCGGCTCCCTTATCTATCATCCCGGCAAAGGGCTTTTTCGTTGTGTTTATAAATCCGTTCCTTTCCATACTATTAGGGATTTCTTAAATGCTTCACTATTGATACGTTTGTAAAAAATATTAGGATATCCTATAATTTAATTATCTTCGTTTTACATTGTAATACAAACATAATGAAGTTTCATTAATTTTTTAAAGAAACTTCATTAATATAATTTAGTTAGTTGATTATCAATGATATAATTTTAATGAAACTTCATTAATGAAACACCCTATAGACAGGATAAACTATATAATGGAGCAGGAAAGTGTTTCTAGCTATAACTCCCTTGCAAAAAACGTAGGATTGAATTCCGCGCAAATATTTTACGACTTCAAAAGCGGAAAAGTAAAAAACATAAGTGGAGAGCTTGGAGCAAAAATTATAAAAAAATATATTCAATACGATCTTCTTTGGTTAATTGAAGGTATTGGAAATCCAATTGCAAAAGAGTTCAGAAAAAGAACTGAGGTGGAGTCCGTTCAAATAGAATCTCACGATGATGGCTATGAAGGAGGTATTCCAATATATAATTTCCCAGCAGCGGCTGGAGGGGTGGAAGTTTACAATGACCCAAATGACGTGAAGATAATCGGCCACTTAAATATACCAGGAGCACACAAAAATTCATTCGCACTTCCCGCATACGGACATTCCATGTATCCAACTTTAGCTAATGGCGACCTTGGAATAGTAAGACCTATTGAAGACCCTAATGAAATCGCTTGGGGTGAAGTGTATTATATAGAATGGGCTGATTACAAAATGTATAAGCGTCTCTTACTTGCTGATGATGAGGACAAGGTGATACTTTGGTCCGACAACCAGGAGGATAAGATTGGAACACGTGCCAAATATTCACCCATCACAATTAAAAAAGAAAAGATTCGTAAATTGTGCCTGGTAACAGAAATTTTAAAAAAACCAAACTATTAAAATATGAACCGATTCTTATTACTTTTCCTTGTCCCTTTTGCTTTCTTCTCATGTGAAAAAGACAACACTACGGATATTAGTGCGAAATACACCATAAAAATAAGCAATCCTGATAAGGGTAGATTTTATTACTCAATCCAAATAAAGCAGGCTAAGAAAGGCGAAACGAACGTATATGAGGTTGTAAAAACAATAGCTCAGGGATACCATAGTGAGAAAACAGCGAGCAAGGTTTTGGATGACGTTATCGTAGAGGACTTACAAAAGGGACAAATCTTATATGCTGAAGCTACAGCCGTAGATGGTCCGGAATATGTTTCTTTGATAGTTCAAAAAAATAATAAGGAAGTCTTCAATGAGTATGCAGCTTATCCACAGTTTACAGAGCAAGTACAATAACCACAAAGTTTTTAGAAATAACATGAGATTATTATTCATAATATTATCCATTTTTCCTACTATACTCTTCAGTCAGGAAAAAAAAGAAAAGAAAGTTTTTCAGGATGATGTATACGGAAGTGGTAACATCGAATTTAAAATAAAGGAAAAAATAGGTAGCTTAAAAATTTTAGAGACAAAAAGAGGATTCAAAGATATAACTCTAGGCATGAACTTTAGTTTAATCCAAGACGAATTTGAGACCCTCGAAAACGACACGTTGCTAACTAGCTCTCCCGGCATAACCTATTTTAAAAGCCTAAACGAAAATCATTATAAAATAGGAGATCACATAGAACTAAACAATCTCTATGTGGGTGTTTTTAACAATAAGGTGATATATATTACTGCTTTTTTCGACAAGAGGTTCGATAAATCAGTTTTCGACACATTTAAGAGTGCATATGGCGGACTGTTTAAACAACCGAATCAATTTATAGAAGATTATTTTTGGATATCAAAATCTGTTTCTTTATGTCTTGACATTGATAACCTAAGCAATGGTAATTTTGTATTTGTAGACAATGATATTAGTGAACAACATAAAGATTACACTAGAAAACTCACGAGTAAAGCCATATCTGATCTGTAATGAAGAGATTTGAAATGAACAGTTTGGACTTTGCTCACGCATCGTGGCAGGAAATCTCTGACAAGCTAATTGACAACTACCTTACTTTGGTGGATCTGTACATACGCAAGCAAAAGGATTACGAGTATAGTTTTGTCGGATATTCAAATGCCAAGCTTGTTGAAATGCTCGAGCACAAAGCAAAGTTTGAATTTTCGATTGATGAAGTGATTGCAGAGATCCGGCGGCTGGCCAGGACACACAAGTATAAAGTAGTATACGATAATATAAACCTTTTCATCTGGTTCGCCGACAAGAATGGAACTACAGTAGGAAATTTATATCTGATCGAAGAGCACATGGGAGCAGAAGAACTCGGCACTCTTTATGCAAGCAGAAAAGATTTTGAAGATAATTTATTGCAACACATTGAGGACTTCAAGGAATTTGTAAAAATCCATTGGGATCCGGATAACGGAATTATATACAGAATGAGAACTAACGAAATTTTTAAGCGCGTCCGTGAAGAGGCCGGCTTAAGTCAGGTCCAGGTTGCGGAAATGGTAGATGCAACCCAAGGAACTATTTCAAATATTGAAAAATCCCTTGGGTCCAACCCGACTTATGACATCATCCAAAAGTATATTTCTAAAGTTGGAGCGAACCCAATGTTCCTATTCGGGCTAGATTTCAGCGCACCTCCTATTATACACCCAACCGTACAACGTGAACGTATGGGCGGTAAAAAAGAAGATAAAGTTAGGGATGATCTGATCAAAGAACTTGAATCGGTCGTTAAGAAACTAAAAAGCTTATGATTAGGTAAATAATCAGCACATAAAACAGCACATAATTTTCTCATTCAGCTTTCAACAATCCCCCCTAATGAGCAAAAAAAAGCACACAGAAAACCCTAAAAGCGACGGGAAGAGTTCGATTCCCGCCCTAGGTACAAAAGCTCATCAGACAGATGAGCTTTTTCTTTTTTCAATAACTTGCCTATTTTTCAAATTTGCTTTACTGAAATCCCTTACCCCGTTAAACTTCAATGACCGCATCGTTTACAATGGCAAAAATCTGTGTATCGACCTCTTTGGAAATAATGTGCAAGCCGGTATATTTCCCAAAGGCTGGAAGTACGAGACGCTTATTTTTTAGGTAAAAACAGGGCAATCTAAAACTTTGTCTTCCTTTAGTTTCTATCACACATCCAGGATGGATGTGTCCGACCAAGTTAAACATATGCTCAGGTAAATCCGCTATCGGCTCATGCGATAAAACAAGACCTTCGGCTAGTATTAGCTGATCTTTTTGCTGAATTACGGTTGATTTTTCCCATATTTCTTCCGTTAATATATCGTGGTTGCCTTTCGTCAGCACAAACTCTATATGTGGGAAATTACTCAGGTAATTTATCAATTCCGTCCAGTCCGCATTCCAGTCGGAGTGAAATAGGTCGCCCAAGAACACGACCTTTTTAGTCGGCACCTCCTGCATCAATTCACCTAGTATATTGAGTTCATGTCGTATTTGTGGTGGAGGAACAAAAAGTCCTTCTTTCCGGAAGTGCATTAATTTACCGAGATGCCAGTCTGACACAATGAGCATTGCGTAATGCGGTATATAAACTGCCTTTTGGGGCAGTAAGAATATTTCGAGGTTATTGAATGTCAGCTTTTTAGCCATCTAATAATTGTCCTTTTAATTTTTCCAATCGACTTTGCCAATCTTCGTTGCTATACCGTTCACGAAATGATTCCGAGAATATAGGAAAAGAAAAAGGCGTCAGTCTTAGCGGTTTTGCAAGCACGATGTGATGATCTGCAATCCGCTCGAATGCCTGCTGCATTCGTCCTTCTTCCAACTGGAAGTCAAAAACTTCGTCATAAGCTTCGCGCAAAAGTAAATTATTCGGATCATAATCTTCAAATACGGAAAAGAATAACCCCGAATTAGCCTGAAGGTGCTTGCTTTTCATTTGCTTGCCCGGATAACCCTGAAACACCAAACCGGCTATACCTGCTATATCTCTAAATCGCCGACGTGCCATCTCCTGCACATTAATTCCCGAGGAAATATCGGCATGCAAATTATGCGGCGTCAATAAGTTCGTTAAAAACGGGACGTCTATTTCGTATTCCGTGTCTGTCAACAACTCTATCCCGTACTCATTGGTCGCAATACTAAAGGTTGCCGGTTTTATTTTCCCTAATCGATAGGCAATTACCTGAGCCATGCCTTCATGTACTAATTTTCCATCAAAAGGATACAAGAAAAGATGAAATCCGTATTTAGTCTGCATGTATTCCACGAGCAGTTCACCTTCTTTCGGAAGTATAGAACGTTTTGATTGCTCAACGAATAAAGGGCGGAGGAATTCGATCTCAGGACTAGAGACCTTATCTTTGTGTATATTTGAAAAACTGTGACGGATAGCCGTTCCTAAATCAGGAGAGATAGCAAAACGCCCTCCCATCCAAGAAGGGATGACACCTTTTTTCTTTTCTGAGGGTTTGACTATAGCGTCATTAGCACGTACCTGTATCAATTCCAGCTGTCGCCCCGAAAACCAGAATACATCTCCGCTATTTAATTTGGAAATAAAGGATTCTTCAATAGAACCCAAGTATTTTCCAGACATAAACTTAACACGCATCATGATGTCAGATACGATAGCACCAATGCTAAGACGATGCCTTAATGCTAATTTACGGGACGTCACTTTATAAAGTCCATCAACTAGCTCTAGGCGATGAAAATCATCATAAGCTGTGAGTGCAGCACCTCCATACAGTAACAAGGCCATACATTGATCAAACTCTTCTCTAGAAATAGATGAAAAGCAGTGTGTGCCTTTTACTTCAGAAAATAACTGTACAGCATCAAATCCATCACCTACAGCGAGCGTCATCAAATATTGTACGAGCACATCGAAAGATCGAATATAAGGAATTCGCTGCTCGATAATATTTTCTTTAACTGCATATTTTAGCGAATCTCCTTCTATGATTTCTAAAGAATTCGTCGGAAGGTAATAAATATAGGAAGTTTCGTGCGGGCGGTGACCAGATCGCCCCGCGCGTTGCAGAAACCTCGCAACGCCCTTTGGGGATCCGATTTGAATCACACAATCTACCGGTCTAAAATCAACCCCTAAATCCAGACTGCTCGTACAAACGACAGCCTTGAGTTTTCCTTCATGCAAAGCATCTTCTACCCACAGACGGATTTCATCGGATAAAGAGCCGTGATGTATAGCAAGCAATCCCGCAAATTCGGGATAGAACGTAATGATCTGCTGGTACCAGATTTCTGCTTGCGATCGCGTATTGGTGAAAATCAACGTGGAATGATATTTTCGGATAATATCCACGACTTTATCCAAAAGGCGCACACCAAGATGACCCGCCCAAGGAAATTTTTCTAAACTATCCGGAAGAATAGTTTCAATCTGTATCTTCTTCTTCAAGTTGGCTTTAACCATCACACCACGATGATGATGCCCCAGTAGTATCTCCTGCGCTTCCGGAAGGTTTCCAATCGTCGCTGAAATCCCCCATATCTTCAGCATTGGATTAATCGCTTTCAATCGACTGAGCGCCAGCTCTATTAATACCCCTCGTTTACTACCCAACAATTCATGCCACTCATCCACAACAATAAACTCAAGTTGCTTAAAATAATCCGTCGCCCCTTTAGAAGCCAACAACAGATGAACGCTTTCGGGTGTTGTTATAAGTGCCTGAGGAGGATTTTTACGCTGCTTTTGCCGATCGGCACTAGACGTATCTCCTGTCCGCAATTCAATTTTGTAATCCAGTTCTAAATCCGTGCTCACCTGCGTGGCAGCCTTATAAATTTCTTTCGACAGAGCACGCAAGGGAGTGATCCAAAGGGCATGCAATTGTTTCTTTTTTGTCTTTTTTTTCTGGAACTGGGGATGATTGTAATAGTGGTCTAATATACCAAACCAGATTCCAAAGGTTTTACCAAACCCCGTGGGAGCATTTAACAAACCCGAATTCCCCTTAGATATAACTTTCCATGCTTCCTTTTGAAAGGCATGTGGTTTCCATCCTTGATTGAAAAACCAAACATCAGCGAGTTGATTCATGTTTAGTGTTTAACAAATGTAATAAATCTTCCCTTGTATTTGCTTCTAATGCTGGTTTATCCGTACGCCACCGTACAATCCTGGGAAACCGTAAAGCTACCCCCGATTTATGTCTGCTACTGAGGTTAATACCTTCAAAAGCCAGTTCAAAAACGAGTTCAGGTTTGACAGATCTGACAGGGCCGAACTTGTCGATTGTATTCCGTTTAATCCAATTATCTATCGTAATAAGCTCTTTGTCGGTAAGTCCGGAATACGCTTTTGTAAAGGGTACCAACACGCCATTGTCCCATACTGCGAAGGTGTAATCCGTAAACAAATTTGCCCGTCTGCCATGTCCCGACTGTGCATAGATCAGCACACCATCTATTGTCATTGCGTCCGTTTTCCATTTCCACCATTTGCCACGCTTTCTCCCGACTTCATAAGGACTATTTCTATTTTTAATCATGAGCCCTTCGGAAAAGTATTGCCGCGCTTGATTTCGATATAACTTTGCTTCATCCCAATTATTAAAAATCTTTTCTTCGGATAGCAAAAGGACACCGTTTACCGGATACGTAGCTAATATTTCCATCAGTAACTGTCGTCTCTTTGCTAATGGCCAATCGCGTATATCATTACCTTGCCATTCCAATACATCATAGCAGATCATTACCAACGGTATGTCTTCCAATATCTTCTTCGAAAGATTCTTCCTTCCAATACGAGTCTGCATAAGCTGAAAATCTAACGGGCGATCATTTTTCCAAGGAATTACCTCTCCATCTAATACGGTACCGTTTGGCAAGATATCCTTTAGAGGGAGAAATTCGACAAACTTTTCGTTCATAAGATCCTCTCCTCTACTCCATACAAATATTTCATCTTCGCGCACGATCAGCTGCCCACGGATACCATCCAACTTTGCTTCCAATATCCAATCCGTTAAATCCCCTAACTCCTGAGGGTCTCCCTCCAACGCATAGGCCAAATAGAATGGATAGGGCAAAAAATGCTTCCCTTCGAGATGTTCTTCGGCAAATAAGGTATCCATGGTTTCTTCAAATGGGTTCCATTTTCCCATTAGCCGATGTTCTATAACTGCTTTATCATATTTCAGATACTTGGCTATAGCTTTCACAACTAATTTTTTAGAGACGCCAACCCTAAAATTGCCAGTCAAGAATTTATTAAAAACAAAAAGGGAACTCCCGCTTAATGCTGACCAATACGATAAAACCTTTAATTTTTGTACATCTGGTTGATCTGTCCGTAAAATAATAATATCTTCGAAAACACCTTTTAAGGAGAAATCCTTTTGGGGCATGGATGGCGGGATGGTCAGGGTTATGGTTTCCGCTAAATCACCCACTACATAATAACATTCTTCTAACAGCCATAAAGGAGTATCGGACATTTCAGAAGCCCAGAGTCTAAGATCTGTTGTTTTAATCGGTCTCCTAGGTTTATTTCCGGTTAAAATGGCTATTGCAAAAACTTTGTCCTCCTCACCCGCTATCTGCAAATAGCGCAATATAGCATCAACCTTCTGATTAGTCTTGGTCGTGCTGTCGATTGCCTCAATTAGCTCAACAAATTTTCTCATAGCTCAGATTCCTCCTCCTCATCGTTATAAACCGTCTTAAGTACAGAGGCAGGAATTCCAAAATGATTCGTTACCCATTTTGAAAAAATGCTTTCATAGCCATGTGTTACGTATACATGTTTAGCGTCCGTTTGTCGAATAGCTTGGTTCAATTGATCCCAGTCGCAGTGGTCGGACAGTGCAAAACCTCTGTCGACACCTTTTCTTCTACGCGCTCCCCTAAGTTGCATCCAACCGCTGCACATCGCGATACGGTATGGCTTAAGTTTCCTTAGCCAGGGTGTGTCACTGGCGGATGGTGGGGCGACTATTAAAGCAGATCGCAATGCTGACCGATCGATATCGGGGCTAATATATTTTCCTGGAAAGTGATAACCTATTTCGGCAAGTGCATTATTGGTATTTGCTACCGCGCCGTGCAGATATACTTCACCAATTGAGGGATCAATATGTGCGAGAATATTTTGGGACTTCCCTAGCGAATAAGCTAATAGCACCGTATTATATCCTTCGTCGGCATTCTGTCGCCACCATGAATTGATATCCTGATAAATCAACTCGGGCGGTGGGAAATGATAAATAGGAAGACCAAATGTACTCTCTGTTATAAAATGATCACATTTCACGAGCTCATAAGGTGTACTTACACCGTCTTTTGCTATCTTGTAATCGCCGGTAAAAAGCCAAACTTCATCCTGAAATTCCAAACGTATCTGAGCTGAACCAATAATATGGCCGGCCGGGTGAAACGATATTTTAACACCATTTATTTCGAAGACCTCGCCATATGCCACTCCCTGAGTAGAATTTTCAGTCCCCAATCGCAGCTTCAAAATAGGTAAAGTATGATGATGACAAATATAATGTTGCATTCCCCAGCGCATATGATCACTATGCCCATGGCTTATTAATGCAGTTTTTACGGGTTTCCAAGGGTCAATATAAAAATCGCCCTGCTTACAGTAGAGGCCATTCTCGTCGACAGTAAGTAACCTCCTCATGCATTAGATTTCAATACTTCCTTCTCTTCCAGTATTTGTTTTATCTCCGGTTACAGAAGTCCATAGTACTTTAGCCATCGAAACTATTTTATTATCTTTCGTTTCCCAATACCGGATATCGTGTGGCATAATTTTAATCAATACGATATCTGGATCTTCCCTTCCCTTTTCAAACCATCCTTCTACCATTTTATTCCAATACTTATCAATCCGAGTTTGGTCTTCCGAAAAAGTACCTGTACCATATATACTTAAATAGGTAAAATCACTGTTTTTAGAAAAAAACAATTGGACGTTACCATCTTGTAATATGTCCGTATACTTATCACTCGATTTACTGCCCAAAAACCAAATATCGCCGTTATCATCTACTTCCTGAACACTCATAGGTGTAGCATGAATAGGTCTTAAGGACAAAGCACTACAAAACATACAAAAATCTATACCTTCGGCCAGCTCTTTCAATTTGTCGATTCCTTCTTTTCCAATATAATTTAATTCGCTCATAACATATAAAATCTAGTTACTAACAACAACAAAACCTATACTAAATAGTTTTCTAGATTTCATCTGCCAATAATTTGCCGTTATATTCCGTTCGATTATAATTGCGTATAAAATCAAATATCTCTAAGTTTGCGCTATGAATAATTATGCGGTAATCTTTGATATGGACGGCGTAATCGCACATACGAATCCGTACCATGCTAAAGCCTTTGAAGTCTTCTTCGACAAATACAAAATTCCTTATAGTGACGTAGAGTTTGAGGATCACATGTATGGCAAACATAATTCCTATATTATGAGCCATTTTTTCAAAAAAACAATTGCCGGTGAAGAGCTTTTGAAATTGGAAAACGAAAAAGAGGGACTATTTAGAGAAATATATAAATCAGAGATAAAATCCATTCCAAATTATGCTGCTTTTTTGGAGGATCTGAAAGACAAGGGTTTCAAAACCGGCGTAGCCACTTCCGCTCCGAGGGCCAATATGGATCTTGTTATCGATGGATTAGGTATCCGTCTAAAAATGGAATCATTATTAGCTAGTGAAAATGTCGCTAAGCATAAACCTGATCCTGAAGTGTATTTAACATCCGCCCAAAACCTGGGCGTAGATCCAAATCACTGCGTCATCTTTGA
This sequence comes from Sphingobacterium alkalisoli, assembly GCF_005049105.1. GTDB lineage: Bacteria > Bacteroidota > Bacteroidia > Sphingobacteriales > Sphingobacteriaceae > Sphingobacterium > Sphingobacterium alkalisoli. The sequence continues at coordinate 108,204 of NZ_SUKA01000005.1, read as the reverse complement.
AGATTCGTTTTCGGGAGTATCTGCGGCAATTAATGCAAATATGAAAGTGGTAGGCGTATTAAGCTCACATACAAAGGAACAGCTTCCTCCCTGCGATCTTTATATTCATGATTACACGGAAATAGATGCTTCAAAAATCTTAGCCCTGCTGACGAAATAATGTTTGAAGAAGCACTAGCCCTCTTGCCAAATACATCGAGTTGGATACTGTATCTTACATGTGCCCTATTGATAGGCATGTCAAAAACAGGGATTCAAAATATAGGTTCGCTGGCAGTACCTCTATTTGTTATACTTTTTGGCGCGAAATACTCGACCGGTATCGTACTCATATTGCTTGCATTAGCAGACTTGATGGGAGTGATCTACTACCGAAAGCAGCTGATATGGTCTGAAGTTCTGAAATTGCTACCAATGTCGTTGATGGGATTAACTGTCGCCCTGATCATCGGAAAGTATATTGATGACACATCCTTTAAAATAGTAATGGGAGCTTGCATTATTTTGGGGATAGGTATTATGTTTTGGATGGAAAAGCTTGACAAGACTAAACAGCTTATTATTACTAATGGAAAATGGTACTCGCCCCTTTTCGGTTTTATCATGGGATTTTCGACCATGATTGGCAATGCCGCCGGACCTGCGTTATCGGTTTACTTGTTAACCAAGAACTTAAATAAATACGCTTTCGTAGCCACTGGCGCCTGGTTTATCATGATCTTAAACTATATCAAAATACCCTTACAGGTATTTGTGTGGCAGAACGTAAGTTGGGTAGGCGTTCTACTGAATTTCATGGCGCTACCATTTATTATATTAGGAGGAGTACTTGGAATAAAACTCGTAAAAATATTGCCCGAAAAAGAGTTCCGTATTATTATTACAGCTATGGTCATTATTTCCTGTGTCTTGATGATATTGATATAACTGCATCATCCCGCACTCGTGCATCCGATAGTTAAAATTTAACAAAAAAACTGTGTATCTTTGTTCTAATGGATGTAAATTCTTTATTGGAACGCGCCTTAAATTTTGATTTTTTATCAAAAGAAGAAGGTATTTACTTATATCATCATGCGGCTACCGCCGATCTGAGCTATGTGGCCAATGAACTTCGCAAAGTTCAGGTTCCCCATGGCAAAGTTACCTGGCAGATCGATCGGAATGTAAATACAACGAATGTCTGTATTGCAAACTGCAAATTCTGTAATTTTTTTAGACGTCCGGGACATGAAGAAAGTTATATTACAGATATAGAGACATACAAGCAAAAAATTGAAGAGACCTTTAAATACGGAGGCGATCAACTTTTATTGCAGGGAGGGCATCATCCGGATTTAGGCATCGAATTCTATGCCTCGCTATTCAAACAATTAAAAGATTTGTACCCTGCCCTTAAACTACATTCGTTAGGTCCACCGGAAATTGCGCATATTGCCAAATTAGAAGGAATGAGCCATCTTGATGTGCTCACTGTTCTCAAAGAAGCGGGATTAGATTCGTTGCCTGGAGCCGGCGCTGAAATATTAAATGATCGCGTACGTCGTTTGATTTCTAAAGGAAAATGCGGGGGGCAGGAATGGTTGGATGTCATGCGCGCTGCACACAAAATTAATCTCCCTACTTCGGCTACAATGATGTTTGGGCATATTGAAACAATCGAAGAACGTTTCGAACATTTGGTCTGGATACGAGAAGTACAGGATGCAAAGCCTGAGGGGCACCACGGATTTGTCGCCTTCATACCTTGGCCATTTCAGGATGATGGGACACTCCTAAAGCGTCTACGCGGTATCACCAATGATGTAACAGGCGACGAATATGTACGAATGATTGCTTTAAGTCGTATCATGTTGCCTAATATCAAAAATACTCAGGCGTCTTGGCTCACTGTCGGAAAACGAGTGGCTCAATTATGTCTGCATGGCGGAGCGAATGACTTTGGGTCTATTATGATCGAAGAAAATGTGGTTTCGGCGGCCGGAGCTCCTCACCGCTTCACTTCCCAAACTATCCAAGATGCAATTGCAGAAGCCGGGTTCGAACCCCAGCTCCGCACACAGACATATCAATTCAGAGCGGTACCGGAATCAATGGTCGAACAAGTAATTAATTATTAGATTTGAAAGATATCATCTTAAATATTGAAGCGCTGATCTTCGCTTCCGAAGAAGGAATATCCGCTAATGATATTAAGCAAGTATTACACGATGCTCTTGCTATTGACATCAACAAAGAAGAAGTTTTAGGTTTTTTAGGTAAGATAAAATTAAAATATGAAAGCGAAGATACTGTCTTTTCGCTTTTCTCAATGAATAACCAATACCAGTTTTTGACGAAGGAAATCTATCATGAAGCGATTAACCATTTGCAGGCGCATCGTGACCGAAAAAAACTAAGTCAATCTGCTCTCGAGACATTAGCTATTATAGCCTATAGGCAACCGATTACAAAAATAGAGGTAGAACAGATTAGGGGAGTGAATTGCGATTATTCCATCCAACGTTTATTGGAGAAAGATTTGGTCAAAATAGCCGGGAAAGCCGAAAGCATTGGTAAGCCCTTGCTTTACGCTACAAGTGATCAGTTCATGAATCACTTTGGCATTAACAGCGTTAAAGATTTGCCGCAGTTAAAAGACATAGTAGCTGAAGAAAACAGTATAGGAGACACGATGGAATAAAATTTCCTTGGTGAAGTTTTATATTTTCCAACAAGTTGATAAACAACACTATAATTTTTAAAAAAAATTTATAGTCTCAAATATCTTCTCTAATTTTACGTTTGATATAACAACAGTAAGAATACTATAGCTATGATTAACGAGACTGTAACCAGTAGTGAAATTGATGAGCGTTTAATCGATTTTAATGGTCCTGAAGATGATTCAGAAGATGTTTATGATGATGATTTTGATTTAGAAATTGATTCGGTAAGCGGGTTTGATGATTTTGATGACGAAGACGAGGATTTCTAGAGCAATACTGAAATCTATCTACCTAACCCTTCCAAACGTTAAGAGAAAAGGCAGTGTAAATACATCTGCCTTTTCTTTGTCATTTATTTCTTGTGCAATTGTTCATAAAGATCAATTACCTTTTTTTGCAGATCGATAACTTCGGTTTCCCGTTGTTGAAGTTTTTTATTGAGTTCGTTCACTTCATCAACTTTAGCTTTATCCTCTTCGGAATCTGAGATTGATAACAATTGGACCAACGTCAACCCAAATAACTTTGAAATTTGATTCAAGCGAGACAAATTCACATCAGTGATACCTGTTTCAATTTTAGAGAATGCAGGAATCGATATATCTAATCGTTTCGCTACATCTTCTTGACTCCACCCCTTTTGGTGTCTAAGTAATCTAATTTTCTTTCCTAATGCATTCATCGGTAAAATGTATGTTATTATTTCAAAAGTAAAAAAAATATATTTAAGAAAACAATATTTAATAAATGTTTTAAGCGTTTTTTTGGAGAAACTTATCTGCGAAATCCAATAGGTTCAAACCGGTATAATTATTTGAGCTCATAAACAACATGTTAACTCCCTTACTATCAAACTGTTCCAAAGTTGTATATAAACCTTCTAATTCGGTGATAATATACAAATTAGGATGATTAAAGACTTCCTTCGTCTTGTTGCTAATATTATCCAATAAGATATTTTTTTCTTTAATACTATTTTTATTAATAAATACTATAGCAAAATTTGATTCATCTAAGCTGCCGGCGTATTGAATGACTTTGGAATCGTCCAAGACATCGTAGGGATTTAGCTCAATCACAGTCAATAACTGCGCGGTAGAAAATTGCTCCTTGATCGCATGAATACTGGATCGCAACTTAGAAGGTGTATGCGCAAAGTCCTGATAAACAACACTTCCATTCTCACTGGCTACAAATTCCAGATAACGGATCGAACTTTTAAAGTCCTTAATGGCATCGTAAAAACCTTCTCGTTTTATCCCTAACCATTCACACACCGTAAAAGCTCCTGCAATATTAGATAAGTTTTGCTTTCCTATTACTTCCAGTGGTATTCCACGTTCGCCCACCTGTAGAAATGTGACCCCTTTGTTAATTGTATAAGTCGGTAGTTTGTAACCGTGCCGATTAATCTTGCAATCCATAGTTTCTTCGACGATCTTACGTAAATTTTGATCGTCCTTATTATAGATTAGCGTTCCTTTAGCTACAATGGTATCGATAAAGGTTTCAAACTGTCTATAGTATTCGTCTTCAGAAATCAAGGCTTTAAAATTGTCCCAATAAATATTACTAATCAGGGCAATGTTCGGATGATAGTAATGGAATTTGGATTGATGATCTATTGACGAGGCAAAAAATTCATCGCCTTCAATAATGATAATCGGGGCTGAGGGTGTTAGCTTTATGAGCGAATCAAAACCTTCCAACTTCGCGCCTACGAGATAATCAAACTCTTTACCTAATTTCTTCAGCACATGCATTATCATACTCGTAATAGTCGTTTTCCCATAGCTACCCGCTATAACCACCCGCGTTTTTTGAATGCTCTGTTCATAAACAAATTCAGGAAATGAATAGATTTTGATACTCAGTTCTTGCGCCTTTAGAAGCTCCGGATTATCTGCAGCCGCATGTTTTCCTAAGATAATGGCGTCTACATCCGATGTTATCATTTCGGGATGCCAACCTAATTCTTTGGGCAGCAGTCCTGATTGACGCAATCTCGACTTAGATGGCTCTACGATCAAGTCATCAGAACCCGACACCTGATGACCTGATGTAGCTAAGCTAATTGCCAGATTATGCATTACACTACCACCTATTGCTATAAAATGAATACGCATGGACTATTTCTTAATAAATTTTACGGAACACCAAGTATCCAGCTTCTTACTTTCTCTAAAGAATAAGTTTAAACTTTCACACTTTTCCCGGATAGCCATTAAATCCTCTTCATAATAAAATCCACTCATATACAATTCTCCACTTTCGGTCAATGCTCTCGCATACACTTCAAGTTGATCCAGTAGAATATTACGATTAATATTTGCCAGAATAATTTCAAAGACACGATTTTCAATGACTTCTTTCGATCCCAAATGGGATGTAATGTTTGTAATCTTATTCAACTTTTTATTCTCTTCTACACTATCGACACAAATGGAATCGAAATCTACAGCCATAATTGACTTAGCTCCTTTCTTAGACGCTAAAATAGCGAGTATACCCGTACCGCATCCCATATCTAAAACCCGCTTATCCGCAAAATTGTTTTCCAAAATAAAAGAAAGCATCATAGATGTCGTTTGATGGTGGCCTGTACCAAACGACATTTTAGGATCTATAATAATTTCGTATGCATATTCAGGGTGCGGTTCGTGAAACGTTGCTCGCACATAACACTGATCATCTACGACAATAGGGTTAAAATTACTTTCCCAAAGTATATTCCAATTCTGCTCTGCTAACTCGATAATTTCGTACGCTATATGAAATCCAACTGCTTGCGTCAAAACAAGCGTTTCCAAAGCCTGAACATCTAGATTAGCAGAAGGTATATAGGCTATAAAGCCATTTTCGACGTCTTCAAAGGTATCAAAACCAATATCACCTAATTCGGCAATAAACAAATCCCTTTGCCAATCTTCTATATCAGAAGAATTAAAAACTACTGAAGCATACTTCATTTTATGTATTAAAAACTTTCACAATCTCTAAGAAGTCACGGGATTTTAAAGAGGCACCTCCAATTAATCCGCCATCAATATCAGGTTGCGAGAATAAAGTACCGGCATTCGAAGGGTTGCAACTTCCGCCGTAAAGGATAGTCGTATGATCAGCAATTTTCTGATCGTATTGATTAGCCACAGTTTCGCGAATAAATGCATGCACCTCTTGAGCTTGTTCTGGAGAAGCAGTCAACCCGGTGCCGATCGCCCACACCGGTTCGTACGCCAATACCACTTTAGCGAATTCTTCGTTTGAAAGGTGAAATAGCCCTTTTTCCAATTGAGCTTTTATGACGTCAAAAAACTGAGCCGATTCACGTTCGTCTTTTGTCTCGCCAATACAGAAAATAGGTGTTAGATTATGTTTTAGTGCTACCTTTACTTTTTCTGCCAAAACCTCATCCGTTTCTCCAAAATAAGCGCGGCGCTCAGAGTGACCTAAAATTACATGAGAAGCTCCAACTGATTTTATCTGAGAAGCTGATATCTCGCCAGTATAAGCTCCCGATTCCGCCTGGTAGATATTTTGCGCCCCTATAGTTACATTAGATGATGATGAAGCCAATTTTCCTAGACTAGACAAGTGTATAGCCGGACTGCAGACGACTACTTCCTGCGTGCCAATGACCTCGTCTTTTACCATGTTAACGATTTCGGAAAAAAGACTAACACCTTCTTCGTAATTCAAATTCATTTTCCAGTTTCCTGCCACAATGTTTTTACGCATAATTATTTATTTTTTAGTATTGATGATTCTATTTCTTAATTCGTATGTATTGTCGAATATGCATCTGTAATATTTTTCATCCATGGATGTGATATTCTCCTGTTTGACGGCCGCTTTGCGTTCAAGCATCTTATAAAATGCCTGAAATTCGTAAACCTCGGTTTGCGTGTCAGTAAGCCATAAAAAGTCCGGCACAAATTTGGGAATAAATTTTGACATTGCAGCCTGTACACCTACCCCGATAACAGTTCCGGTATTAATTTTAGATTGGATACCCAACATACTCTGATCCCCAATAACCACCCCACATTTCAACAAAGCCGTATCGCGCAGATCATCATCAGCATAATCATACATCTTTACAGTCTTCCAATCATTCTTCAGATTTGAATTTGTAGTTCCAGCACCCAAATTACATCCTTCGCCAATTACGGCGCAACCAAGATACCCTTCGTGTCCTTTTGCGGAGTTACCCCAGATAACAGTATTGTTTATCTCTCCGCCCACGGTACTGTTATCCCCAATTGTTACATTCGGATATATCCTTGTCCCGGATTTCACTCTACTGTTTCGACAGATCGCCACAGGACCTCTTATAGTGACACCACTCTCTACTACTGCACCTGAAGCGATATAAATTGGCCCCGAAGACGAATCTAAGTATGCATGTTGTACATTTGCCCCATTTTCAATATACAGCTCGTCGCCAACAACTTGATTCGAAGCAGCTTCCTTCTCAAATCCTTCCAAGTTCTTAACATATCCGAGGTCGAAAACAATCTGATCTGCATTAAATTTAAATATATCTTCCGGATAACAAACCCTTTGTAGTTTTTTATGAAAAAAGACCACATTTCCTATCCCTCTATCCGGTTCATCAAATTCTGTCAGATCTTCAATATAACTCGCTATCCATTCACCTTTTTGATCCCATAGAGATTGCCCTAGCTTTAGGTTAAATAATGAATCTATAAGATCTGCTTGAGGTAATATGTTAGCACTCAAAATCAAAACCGCTTCGGCAGCTCTTACTTCCAAAGGAAACTTTTCGCTTAAGTAATCTATTGTCCAATGACTTACCGTACAGCCAAAGATTATTTCCCATTTGCGCTCCAACGTATGGATCCCAACGCGCAAATTACCAACAGGTCGAGTGGCTACTAACGGAAGTAAGTGTCGGCGACTATCGATGCGATCGAATAAAAGGAGCTGAGAAAACATAACCATAAAAATACAAAAAATCCCGATAAGAGACTTATCGGGACTTTAGATATACTAAAATATAATCTACCTGACTATTTTTTATTGTAGCGTGTACGGAACTTATCGATACGTCCAGCAGTATCAACTAACTTCATTTTTCCTGTATAAAACGGGTGTGAAGTGTGAGAAATCTCTAATTTCACTAATGGATATTCATTACCATCTTCCCAAGTAATTGATTCTTTTGTATCTACACAAGATTTAGTTACGAAAGCATAGTCATTTGACATATCTTTAAAAACAACTAATCTGTAGTTTGATGGATGCAAATCTTTTTTCATTTTATCTTATGATTACTATATATTCAACAATTGAGGTGCAAAGATAATTTATTATCAGCATAAAAGCAAGATAATATTTCATTTTATTACTTTTTATGATGCAGCATTTTACGATTATATTTTAGCAACATTACATAGCAAAAGTAGCTAGAATTTATGGCTAAAATATCACGACTTTTCTCTACTTTTGCTGATTATTCGAAAAATACAAAATCATGAGTATTGCACTATCCGAACAGGAACAACAACGCAGACAAAATCTTCAAGGCATCATCGATTTAGGGATCAATCCATTTCCTGCTGATGAATTTGAAGTGAATGCTACTGCTGAAGATATATTAGAAAATTACGAAAGAGACAAACTCAATTATAAGAGCATACGGATTGCCGGTCGCATTATGAGCCGCCGCATTATGGGAAGTGCTTCTTTTATTGAAATCCAAGACTCTACCGGACGGATTCAGTCTTATATAAAACGCGACGATATATGTCCCGATGAAGATAAAACTTTCTATAATACTGTTTTCAAAAAGCTATTGGATATCGGGGATATTGTGGGTATTGAGGGATATGTTTTTACCACACAGACGGGTGAGATTTCAGTTCATGCGCAACAGATTACTATTCTAACCAAATCTTTACGTCCACTACCCATTGTAAAGGAAGCCGATGGCAAAACTTTCGACGCGTTTACAGACCCTGAGCTACGTTACAGGATGCGTTATGTGGATTTAATTGTTAATTCGCACAACAAAGATATCTTTGTAAAACGCACGAAGCTATTCAGCGCAATGCGTAATTTCTTCAATGAAGCGGGCTATATGGAGGTAGAAACGCCGGTACTTCAAGCTATCCCCGGAGGTGCTACCGCCAGACCATTCATTACGCATCACAATGCATTGGATATCCCTTTATACCTTCGCATTGCGAACGAATTATATCTGAAACGGCTTATCGTCGGGGGATTTGATGGTGTATACGAATTTTCCAAAAACTTCAGAAATGAGGGCATGGATCGTACACACAACCCTGAGTTTACGGTCATGGAAATTTATGTAGCTTATAAGGACTACAATTGGATGATGAATTTCACTGAGCGTCTTTTGGAGCATTGTGCAACTGCCGTAAATGGCACAACAAAAGCAACATTTGGGGATAAAGAGATCGACTTTAAAGCACCTTTCAAACGCATTTCGATGACTGATGCCATCAAGCATTTCACAGGTTTTGATATCACCGGCAAATCGGAAGCAGAATTACGAACTGCAGCTATTGAAATGGGAATAGCCGTAAATGAAACAATGGGTAAAGGAAAATTAATTGATGAAATTTTTGGAGAGAAATGTGAAGGGAACTTCATTCAACCAACCTTCATCACAGATTACCCCATCGAAATGTCGCCCCTTACTAAAAAACACCGCGATAACCCAGCACTTACGGAACGATTTGAATTGATGGTATGTGGTAAAGAAATTGCAAATGCATACTCCGAATTAAATGATCCTATAGATCAACGTGAGCGTTTTGAAGATCAATTACGCCTGTCCGAAAAAGGAGATGACGAGGCCATGTTTATCGACCAGGATTTCTTACGCGCGCTTGAATATGGTATGCCACCAACCTCCGGCTTAGGAATCGGCATGGATAGATTGATTATGTTCTTGACAAATACTCCATCTATACAAGAAGTATTATTCTTCCCGCAAATGCGCCCTGAAAAGACCATTAAAGCTGCCTCCGATGAGGATTACATCAAGCAGGGAATCCCCTCGCAGTGGATTCAGGTTCTTCAGAAAATGGGCTTCACAACCATCGAAGCACTTAAGGAGGCAAACCCAAATAAAGTATTTAACGATCTAGGAGGAATGCGCAAAAAGATGAAGTTAGATATCCAAATGCCGACCAAAGATGATGTAGTAAATTGGTTTAACTAGCTGTATAAAACGAAAGGTCTGGAAAATTTTCCAGACCTTTCGTTTTATACAGCTAGTTATTTTACGCAGAAATTGATATGCCTTCTACATCTTTCAAAACTTCTTCCCCCGCTTCTTTCTCTACCTTTTGCCACGTAATATAAGAGTGTACTAGCCGTCCGTCCGACAGAATAGGATCAAACGATTTTTGATATAAAATATCCCCTTCAAAATCAATTTTTCTTAGCTGTTTTCCACCTTCCCAATTTGGAAATAAAGAAGTCTGGATAGAATATGAAACACTTGCCGCTTTATTGTCGACAGTATATTTTCCGCTAAAAGCGATGTACCCTCTCATTCTTTCAGATAGCTCGACTTCTGTCGCATTCATGCGGTCTCCAGAAATATATTTTTGTTCTTGGGAAGCGGAGATCTGAACTGACATATGGCCGTCCGGAGCATATATTAATAAGCCCTTAGGCGATTTTCCCATTGGAAAACCAGAATCTCCACCATCTAACGGAAGTTCGATATACGATAGTAAACGCCACGTTCCTACAAGTTCATTTTTTAGTGATGCCATATGCTTTATATAATTTACTATAATAACGTTGAAAGAGCTTATTTAGTTTGTCACAAAACCGTGGTAATATCACTTTCTTTATTTAAAAATTTAGTACCTTTAAAAAAGGTTTTAATTGTTATGATTTTATCCCGTGTCGACACTGTAACGCAGATTTCCAAAGAAGATTTTATAGAAAACTATTACAAACCTCAGCGGCCAATCTTGATCAAAGGACTGGCAAAGCAATGGGAGGATTTTGACAAATGGAATCTAGATTATATCTATGAGAAAGTAGGTGATCAAGAAGTGGGTCTATACGATAATAAACCAGCTGACCCCAATAAGGCTACAGATGAACCGGTTGTAAAGATGAAATTCAGGGATTATCTCAATCTCATCCGTTCAACACCTTCCGACTTGAGAATATTCTTTTACATCATCACGGATCATCTTCCTGAATTATTAAAAAATTTCACCTATCCCGATCTTGGTTTTAAATACTTCAAACGCATTCCCACTCTGTTTTTCGGTGGCAGTGAAGCGCGGGTACTGATGCACTACGACATTGACTTGGGCGATCTTTTACATTTTCAGTTTGAGGGTAAAAAGCGTGTAGTACTTTTTGCGCCCAATCAGTCACCTTTTTTATATAAAGTTCCACTATCGGTACACACGGTATACAACATTGACTACGAAAATCCTGATTATGAAATGTTTCCAGCGCTAAAGCATGCCCAAGGTTACGAGATTTTCATGGAACATGGTGATGCGCTGTTTATGCCTAGTGGATATTGGCACTTCAATCGGTATTTGGAACCTGGGTTTTCTATATCCCTACGATCCTTCCCTACTCATCCATCTCGTTTGCTAAACATGCTTAGCGAGGTTTTTGTTATCCGCTATACAGATAAGGTGATGCGTAAGCTTTTCAAAAAGAAATGGGTTGATTACAAACAACGTAAAGCATTTAAAAAAAGTCACAAAGCACTTCAAAATCATCTTCGTACACTTACAACATCTAACCTTTCATGAGATGTCCATGCGGAAGCGAAGAAGATTTCAGATCATGCTGTGAAATAATACACCATAATCTTTTCAGAGCTGAAACTGCTGAGCAATTGATGCGCGCTCGATATACGGCTTTTGCAGTAGGTAATATCGATTTTATCTACAATTCCTTTCATCCGACAGCGCGTCGGTTCCAAAGTAAACAGGAAATCAAATCTTGGGCTAACCAAAACAAATGGATACAGCTTGAAATTTTAAATTCAACGCGCACAACTGTCGAATTTAAAGCACACTATCTAGATCAAAACTTCAACCTAAATATACATCACGAAAAATCCACATTTAAAAAAGTTCAACATATTTGGTATTATGCAGAGGGTATGTTAACAAAATAACCTTTAACACAAACTTAATCTTACTTTCATAGCGAACTAATAATAAACTGCGATATTTGAATAAATAAAAAATATCATTATGATCAAAGATTTAGAACTAACATCACTAGAAACCTTCTTCGAGAAAGCAGAGCTGCTTTACGACGGAGATGACTATGTCGTTTTAGAGGACTAAGAGGGCAGTTTACTTAAACATATCCGTTTAAGTAATAAATTTAAACAAATACAATCCAAACATATGTTAATAATGAAAGGCTAATCTTGTTTAAGATTAGCCTTTCATTATTAACCATTTTATCAACTAGCTACTGAAATAAGCACGAACATTTTTGCCTTCCATCCAGTTCATAAAAGCTTTGTTTACCACCTTATTTCCGCCAGGAGTTGGATAGTCGCCCGAAAAATACCAGTCCCCTTTATGATCAGGACAAGCTACATGTAAGTTATCCAGGGTTTGGAAAATTACTTCTAATTCAGCTTTCAGATCATGTGGTCTTACAATAGCAGCGATCTCCCTTGAAATTTCATCATCCGTAAAAGGTTCGTAAATTGCCTTGACATAATTCTCTACCTCATCTTTCGGTTTGGTAATAGAGGCCAGACATTTTTGGTATACCTCCTCAATAATATGCGACATTCCATTTTGCTTCAATAAAGATATCGCCGCTTCAAACGCGACGAACTCACCCATACGAGACATATCAATACCGTAACAGTCCGGATAACGAATTTGAGGAGCCGAAGATACAATAACGATCTTCTTTGGATTGAGGCGGTCTAGAATCGTTAAGATCGATTGTTTTAAAGTCGTGCCTCTTACGATCGAATCGTCGATAGCTACGATTGTATCTTCATGGTCTTTTACGATTCCGTAAGTAGTATCGTAGACATGCTGAACCATATCTTGGCGATCGGCATCTTGTGTAATAAATGTACGTAATTTCGCATCCTTAACGTTCAGTTTTTCAAAACGGGGATGAAGGTTTAAGATTTCCTCCAATTCTTGGTCAGAAATTTTATCGTCACGGTTTAAAAGCACATTCTTCTGAAAATCCCGAACATACTGGTTGATTCCCTCCATCATTCCATAATACGAAACCTCGGCCGTATTAGGGATAAAAGAAAACACCGTATTATTTATATTTTTATCAATAGCTTGCAATACCTGCGGGCACAGTAGGTGTCCTAAAGCCTTACGTTCCTTGTAAATATCCGCATCCGAGCCTCGAGAGAAATAAATACGTTCAAAAGAACACGACTTCTGTTCCGCTGGTTGTCTAAACATCTCTTCCGTTACCGTACCATCCTTTTTCGCAATAAGCGCGTGACCTGGTTTTATTTCTTTAACCGTATTTAACGGGACATTAAAAGCGGTTTGTATAACTGGTCTTTCAGATGCGACTACTAATATCTCATCGTCTTGATAATAAAACGCTGGACGTATCCCCGCGGGATCCCGCATTACGAATGCATCTCCGTGGCCAAATATACCTGCAATCGTGTATCCACCATCCCAGGTCTTCGCAGAGCGAGTAAGTATTTTAGCAACATCAAGATTCCTACCTATCTGCGCGCTGATCTCAATATTGGAATATCCTTCATTTTTAAACTGGTCGAAAAGTTCTTGATTCTCATCATCTAAGAAATGTCCAATCTTTTCTAAGACAGTGATCGTGTCAGCTTGTTCCTTAGGATGCTGTCCAAGATCATACAACTGTTGTAGCAGCTCGTCCACATTTGTCATGTTGAAGTTGCCCGCCACCACTAGATTACGCGTCATCCAGTTATTTTGACGTAGAAATGGATGACAGCTTTCAATGCTATTCTTACCGTGGGTGCCATAGCGTAAATGCCCCAGCAAAACCTCCCCCGTAAAACTAACATTGTCCTTTAACCACTGCGTATCCTTTGATTCCTCCGGATATGCCTTATTTACCGCCGCAAATTTTTTCTGAACGTACTCAAAGATATCCGCTACCGCTGTTGACCCCATTGCCCTATATCTACTGATATAGCGATTTCCTGGTTTTACATCAAATTTAATGGTTGCGATCCCTGCTCCGTCCTGTCCACGGTTATGTTGTTTCTCCATAAGAAGATACAGTTTATTAGTCCCGTAATAGGGCGTACCGTATTTTTCTTGATAATAAGACAGGGGCTTTAATAGTCGAATAAGTGCAATACCACACTCGTGTTTTATAGCGTCACTCATAGCTTGAATTGATGCTGCAAAGGTAGTAATATTTTAAACATTATCTACACAGTAAAAAACATCAATTTACGAGAAATGACATTTGATACATAAAAACAAAGCCACGGCTTCAGGAGAAGCCGTGGCAATAATTCAGGTGAAAATTGAGGGAATATTATAGTTTTTCGCCGTGTTGCGATAAGTCTAAACCAATTTCTTCTTCTTCTTCCGTAACACGTAGCGGAGTGACTGTATCCGTTACCTTCAACAAGATGAAGGCCATTACTAACGTAAAAACAGTGGCTCCTACTAAACCTATTACGTGTGCAACAAATAGAGATGTTTCACCAAAAAACAAACCATTTGATTCCACGACAGAGTTTATGGATTGATGTGCAAACACTCCAGTAAGCAACATACCTACCATACCACCAACACCATGACTAGGAAATACGTCTAATGTATCATCCAATTTTGATTTCGTTCTCCAATCAATAACTAAACGGCTAACAATTGCCGCAACAGCGCCGATGACAAGAGAATGCGGTACGGTAACAAAACCAGCTGCCGGCGTAATAGCCACCAGACCTACCACGACTCCTATGCATACCCCCATTGCTGACGGTTTAATACCTCGTGCTGCATCAAAAAAGATGTAGGTCAAGGCAGCTGCTCCAGAAGCTGTAGAAGTAGTTGCCAATGCAGTAGCTGCCAATTGAGAAGCCCCAAATGCGGACCCCGCATTAAAACCGACCCAACCAAACCACAACATACCGGTTCCTAACAGTACATATGTTATACGTGCAGGTGTATGTTCTTTGAAATGCTTACCCTGTTTAAGGTAGATTGCTGAGGCCAATGCAGTGAGACCGGCTGACATGTGCACCACCGTACCACCTGCAAAATCCAGCACACCCATTTTAAATAGAACGCCATCAGGATGCCAAGTAGCATGCGCTAAGGGAGCATAAATAAATATAAAAAACAGCGCAATAAATAAAACATATGAAGTAAACTTGATGCGCTCAGCAAATGCCCCCGTAATCAAAGCAGGCGTGATAATCGCAAACTTTAATTGATACATTGCAAATAACGTAAAAGGAATAGTAGGCGCTCCACCCCAAGGTGCCCCATCAACAACTCCGTTGAACATAAAATACGTAGTCGGATCGCCTATAATACCTCCAACAGAATTACCGAAGACAAGTGAAAATCCGAATACAACCCAAATCACTGCGACAACCGCCATACAGATAAAACTTTGCAGCATCGTTGAAATAACGTTTTTCTTTTTAACCATACCTCCATAAAAGTAGGCTAAACCCGGTGTCATAATCAAAACTAAAGCAGTTGACGCCAACATCCAAGCGACATCGGCACCATTATACTCATACTCTCCCCCATTGCCCGGTAAAGAAGGGTTGAAAAATGCCAAGACCACAACCAAAAACATCAATAAAATTGGTAAAAATGATTTTTTCCCTGATAAACTCATAACATATTATAATTATTTGAAGCAAAAATACATTTTTATTAATAAATTCAAATATAATACATTATTTTTTTTAAAAATTTTAAAAAAACACCAAAATAACTCAAAAACAAACACTGAAACCCAAAACAGCTCTACCACTCTTAAGCAAATGCGCCCTTATATTACAACATATATATTTATTTATACGTAAACCCATCAAAATAGTAGGATGATAACAACGTACATTATGAAAATTCAAAAAATTCTAGACCAGATATTTTCTGTAACGCCAATATAAAGCATACCATTCGATTCTTTAAGTGGATAGATATCTATATAGTTACCCTGCCCCGGGGCCCCTCTTCCATCTATCAAATTAAACCGGTGTCGATGATAAGGACAAACGATATCTTTCCCTTCACACCAGCCATGAGACAGATTTGCCCCCGCATGCGGACATTTTTTAGAAAATGCAATCCATTTATCGTCATTCCAGACTAAGCAAAATGATTTTTCAGACAATTCAACAAGTTGAATTATAGATTTCTCAGAAAGATAATGACTAGGTATCTCGATCCACTTCATAGAAACTATTTTTATAAAAAACTTTTCTAGACTGTAACAATTAAGTATTATCTTTAAATTTAGCTAAAATGCTTTGCATTAACGAACCGAACGTAGTGAGCTTATGCATAAACTTTGCTTTCATACGCAACTACGTCTGACCGACGAATCAAATAATAGGAATGGAATATATAAAACAAGATAAACGTGTCTAAAGACTTAAAAAAAAGATTTGACCGTATAGTAGAAATCCTCGTGCAATTACAATCTAAGCGAGTCATTAAAGCTAAGGAGCTTTCAGACCGTTTTGAAGTAAGTCTCCGCACGATATACCGTGATATAAAGAGTCTCGAGCAAGCTGGGGTTCCAATTATCGGCGAAGCGGGAACAGGTTACAGTCTGGTGGAAGGATACAAACTCCCTCCCGTAATATTTACCAAAGAAGAAGCAATGAGTTTCGTAGTTGCCGAAAAGCTGACACAAAAATTTTTAGACAAATCCATTGGTGGTCATTTTACAACAGCCATGTACAAAGTAAAAGCTGTATTAAAAATGAACGACAAAGACGTAGTCGCGGCCATAGAAAACCAGATTGTAATGAATAAAAGCAACTACGATATTTTCAATCACGAAGTTCCCCATGCGTTTACCACCTTTTTCGAAAGTATTTCAAATCAGCAACAAATCAAATTATGCTACCGGGGTGCTTCAGATGATTCACCACAGACCCGCATTATCGAACCCATTGGCTTATTTCATGAAAGCGGTTTTTGGTATATCGCAGCCTATTGTTTAAAACGAGAAGCCTATCGCCAATTCAGAGCTGATCGCATACATTCTATATCGTTGACTTCGGTAAGTTTTTCCAAAGATCACATTTCCATTGGAGATTTTTTAACAGGTCGCACGGTAAACGTTCAACGAACCTATGTTCGGATCGCCGTAGATAAAGACATTGCCAGATACCTCCAATGGGAACGTAATTTTTATGGGTTTATATCACAGGAAGAAAAAACAAAGCATACTGAAATGACGTTTGAGACCCGCAGTATTGAAGAGTTTGCGAGGTGGTATATGATGTTTGCAGATAAAGCCATCATTATAGAGCCAGACATTTTAAAAAAATCCGTACGTGCTCTCGTCGATAAGAGTCTAAAAAAAATTAATTCATAGCACCTCCCTATTTTATTTTCGCATATGATCATTATCGATGAAAACATCCATTTAGTACAAAGTAGCGTATCACATGCCGAAGCATTGTTTGAGGTCGTAGAGCAGAACCGGGAACACTTATCCAAATTTCTACCTTGGGTACAGAACATACAGGAAGTAGACGATTTTTCAAGCTACCTAGCAAAATGCAGTACGCTTATTGAAGTCGGCACCGAAATCAGCTATGAAATCATCGTGAGCAACCGAATTGTTGGAAGAATAGGCATCCATCATATCGACAGACATAATCAATGCGCTTCTATAGGTTATTGGCTTACAGAACAAGCGCAAGGTCGAGGAATAGTCGTTCGGGCCTGTAGGCAGTTAATCAGTTATGCATTTGATACACTTAACTTGAATCGAATAGAAATATTAGCCGCAAAAGAAAATGTAAAAAGTCAAGCCGTCCCTCAAAAACTTGGTTTCACTAAAGAAGGGATTTTACGACAGGTTGAAAAAGTGAATGACAAACTACATGATCTGGTCGTTTATGCTGTATTGAAGGAAGATTGGGATAAAACTAAAAATTAAAAACACCACTAATTTACTTAGCGGTGTTTGCAAATTACTATCTATCCCAGAAAAACGGTGGTTCAATATTTAGCGCCCTCAAATACACATATCCTTGCGCCCGATGATGGATTTCGTTATCGATAAAATACAAGATATTATGAATTATTGGAAATTCGTATTCGCCAAATAAATTGAATTTTTCATGAAACCGCTCGTCAGATATCTGACCGTACAGTTCATTAATCTTAGGTGTCTCCGCATCCCATTTTGCTAATAATTCCTCTTTCGTATTTAAAGGAAGATTATGATTGTATCCGTTGGTCGAATTGTTTACGATCCCCTCCAGTCCGGGGCCAGCTATAGACAATAGCTCCTTTACCAAGTCAGCAAATGTTCGCATCCCTCCTACGGAAAACGAAAACAATTCCTGTTCTGGAAACTTCTCAATAGTCTTACGGGTTAATGTACGATGGCCTTGCCAATGACTTAATAACTCCTCTTTAGAAATAATCGCTGTGTTCATATTCTTTTATATTTAATTGATAGATCAAAGTTACTGCCCGTATTGACACCCTTTTGTCAGCAGCACTTTTTTACTATAAAAAAACAAGAAAAAAATCCCTAAACTGCAACGTTTAGGGATTCGCTATCATTTTATAAAGCTAAGTTTTAGTTAGCCTGATTTCTACGGATGATGTTTAACGCACCACCAGCTTTGAACCATTCAATTTGTTGCGCATTATACGTATGATTTACCAAAATTTCCTCTGATGATCCATCAGTATGATGCAATACGACCGTCAACGGTTTATTTGGCGCAAACTCCGTTAAACCTAATATATCAATTGTATCGTTTTCCAGAATTTTATCGTAATCATCCTTATTCACGAAAGTGAGTCCCAACATACCTTGTTTTTTCAAGTTTGTTTCATGGATACGTGCAAAAGATTTTACCAGTACAGCACGAACACCCAAATGACGTGGTTCCATCGCAGCATGCTCACGTGAAGAACCTTCACCGTAGTTTTCGTCGCCTACTACAATTGTACCAATATCCGAGGCTTTGTAGGCACGTTGAGTAGCAGGTACCGGTCCGTACTCACCTGTTAGCTGGTTTTTAACAAAGTCTGTTTTATCGTTGTAGAAGTTTACTGCACCGATCAACATGTTGTTTGAGATATTATCTAAGTGACCACGGTATTTTAACCATGGACCAGCCATAGAGATATGATCTGTAGTACACTTACCTTTAGCTTTGATCAATAGTTTCAACCCTTTTAGATCAGTACCTTCCCAGGCAGCAAACGGCTCCAACAACTGAAGACGATCGGACGTAGGAGATACTTCCACGCTAACGGATGAACCATCAGTCGCCGGAGCTTGATATCCCGCATCTTCCACTGCAAATCCTTTTGCTGGTAATTCATCACCAGTAGGCGGATCTAGTTTAACCTGTTCACCATTTCTATTCGTCAGCGTATCGGTTACAGGATTAAATCCTAAATCACCCGAAATTGCAATAGCAGCAACCATTTCAGGCGAAGTTACGAAAGCATATGTATTTGGGTTACCGTCGGCACGTTTTGCAAAATTACGATTGAACGAGTGAACAATGGTATTCTTCTCTTGTTTATCTGCTCCTGCACGATCCCACATACCAATACATGGGCCACATGCATTTGTAAATATCGTTGCATTCAAGTCTACAAACGTTTTCAATAAGCCATCACGATCTGCTGTATAACGTACCTGCTCAGAACCGGGATTAATACCGAATTCAGCTTGTGTTACCAGACCTTTTTCGATAGCCTGTTTAGCAATTGAAGCGGCACGGGACAAATCTTCGTAAGAAGAATTGGTACATGAACCAATAAGACCCCATTCCACTTTTGTAGGCCATCCATTTTTTGAAGCCTCTTCACGCATCCGTGAAATTGGCGTATATAAATCTGGGGTGAAGGGACCGTTCAAAGACGGCTCTAAATCCGATAAATTAATTTCGATTACCTGATCAAAATATGTTTCTGGATCAGCATATACTTCGGCATCAGCAGTCAGATGTTGTTTAATCGCATTAGCTGCATCAGCTACATCTGCACGATCGGTAGAGCGTAGATAGCGTTCCATCGATTCATCGTAACCAAATGTTGAAGTTGTCGCACCTATCTCCGCACCCATATTACAAATTGTCCCCTTACCAGTACATGATAACGATTCAGCGCCATCGCCAAAATATTCTACAATACATCCCGTACCACCCTTTACCGTAAGCAGACCAGCTACTCTTAAGATTACATCTTTAGGAGAAGCCCAGCCACTTAATCTACCGGTTAGTTTTACCCCGATTAATTTAGGAAATTTAAGCTCCCAAGGTAATCCAGCCATCACATCACATGCATCTGCACCACCCACTCCGATAGCTAGCATCCCAAGACCACCTGCATTGACCGTATGCGAGTCGGTACCGATCATCAATCCACCTGGAAAAGCGTAATTCTCCAAAACAACTTGATGGATAATACCTGCTCCCGGTTTCCAAAAACCAATACCGTATTTATTTGATACCGAACTTAAAAAGTTAAATA
This sequence comes from Sphingobacterium alkalisoli, assembly GCF_005049105.1. Taxonomy (GTDB): domain Bacteria; phylum Bacteroidota; class Bacteroidia; order Sphingobacteriales; family Sphingobacteriaceae; genus Sphingobacterium; species Sphingobacterium alkalisoli. The sequence continues at coordinate 87,794 of NZ_SUKA01000005.1, read as the reverse complement.
CTTCCGAACTCTCTTGTTTTGCCCGTGTTAAATCCTGCTCCGCTCCATCTCGGGCTTGAATCAAGTGATCACAGTGAACAGTAGAGGGAACAGCCGCTTGCGGGCGTCCCGCTTGCATAAACTGTAACAAAGCCATTTGAGCCGTTGCATCCTGCATCGCTACGCGATCTGGTGCAAAATCTACATAAGATTTACCACGCTCATAAGCTTCAGCAGCATTACCGTTCCAAAGGTGGGCATACAAAATTTTCTCCGAAAGTGTCAATGGTTTATTTTCAACCTGACGAGCCGCAGTAATACGCTCATCATATTGAGAATAAACCTTTTTGATCATGTCTATATCAAAAGCCATTTATATAAAATTTTTAATTTACTAAGTTTAACAACTTACTTGAATAAGTCATTGATTTAATGTTGGACACAAAACTACGAAAAATCAACCTTTTAACGCAATTAAATACGGCATTGGTTCAATTTGGAAAAATTCTAAACAAGCTAACAAGGAATTTATAAAAAAATGATAATCAGATATTTAAAATCAGAAAAAACTTATTTTATATTCTCATTAAAGCATACGATATAAGCTGTCTAAACGGCTTGCAGACTCGTGTCAATTGCCTTTAATTCCTTTATAGTTTCCAGTGGCGTGTCCGAATTGAACACAAAGGATCCGGCAACCAATACATCTGCACCAGCTCGAATCAATTTTGCTGCATTCGCTATAGTCACCCCACCGTCTATTTCTATATGCAGATTATCGTTAACTCCGGCAGCTAACGCGCGTAATTCTCGAATTTTCGTATATGTCTGTTCGATAAACTTCTGTCCTCCAAAACCCGGGTTAACCGACATCAGACATACCAGGTCAATGTCGCGGATCACATCTTTCAAAAGTTGCACGGAAGTATGTGGATTTAGGGCCACCCCAGCTTTGCAACCCAACTCCTTAATTCCCGCAAGCGTACGATGCAGATGCGTACACGCCTCATAGTGTACCGTAATCACTGCTGCACCACTATCTTTGCATGTTTTTAGGTAACGATCCGGATCCACAATCATCAAATGCACATCCAATGGTTTTTTAGCATGCTTTGAAATAGCTAGCATCACTGGAAATCCAAAGGAAATATTAGGGACGAAAACACCATCCATTATATCAATGTGAAACCAGTCTGCTTCACTTTCATTAACCATTTCAATATCCTTGCGCAAGTCTGCAAAATCTGCCGCCAATACAGAAGGTGCAATCAGGTGTTTTGTTGTTGACATAAGTTTATGTTTTCGTGCAAAGGTAAGTATATTTCCACTTTTTTTTGCGGACAACTTTTTAATTATTTCGAGACGACCGCGTCGTAGGTTATCCCTGTTCTACACTAACATTGAAATAGCAGCACTTCATATAAAGCTCATTAATCATTCAATATCAAAGTGTTGAAACTATAGGTTAAAAGAACTTTTGATCTATAGAAAATGCCAAACGTCTATTAGCCACTATTGTAAAAAGGCGCTAAACACCCTTTAACCGCTACGTATTCTCAAAACGGTATCCTTATCCGCTCTCAGTAGAATGCACCAATATATCATATAGCGTCACTTTTTATATAAATAAACAGTACATATAAATATCATTATATTTTGACTTATAAATAGTTAAATAATGAAAAATTACACATATAGTTAAAATCTATGGGTGAATTTTGATATGTTTTTTTGTATTCTTCCTTCAGGCTCTCCGAAATCGCACAATATTATTTACATTTGTTTAAGAACTATTTACCTTGTTTTTTTATAGTGGCTAAACTCAAAATAAATTACGTCAATTCGAAACTTCAGAACAATTCTGCCGTTTTAAAATACGGTATGGTTATTCTTACCATTTTTCTTATTTGTATATTCTTACCGAAGCAACCTCGCTTCCGCTATGAATTTCAGAAAGGAAAAGTGTGGAATCACGAAAACCTGGTGTCTCCCTATAATTTTGCTATACTAAAAACAAAGGATGAACTCGACAAAGACAGGCAGCAAATTTTAAAAACCGTTCAACCGATATACAATTTACAGGCATCAATTGGTAAAGAACAGATCGATCAATTCCTCACCGATATTGCGGAAAAATGGCAGGCATCTCAATTAGATACAGTTGAAGCACTTAATATTGAAGATTATAAAACATCTGGCGTAGCGCTGCTTACCTACATTTACAATAGGGGTATAATGTCCCTTAATAACCGGTACCAAATCAAAGGTGAGGACGCTGAAAAAGTAGATCCTACCGCATCGAATTACAACTTCACATTGATGAACGATAATCTGGCCCAGCAAAAAAACACTGCTGATTGTTTCACTATTGAAATGGCCAACAATTACGTAAGCCAAACATTGGCCAAGAGTAAAAAGATCACCCATAAAACTTGGCTTGTGGATGTACTTAGAAATTATGTCACGGTAAACCTGATTTACAACGAACCCCTTACCAATAAAATTGAACAAACGGCCTTAACAAACATCTCGACAACAAGAGGGATGGTTCAAAAAGGGGAATTAATTGCCGAAAAAGATAAGATCATTAACAGTGATACTTATCAAAAACTGGAGTCGCTTAAGAAAGTATACGAAGACGAAGCCAAAATAAGTGGAAATCAGAATTATGTTATACTCGGCCAATTTTTAATTGTGGGATTGGCAATGAGTCTGCTAATGGTTTTTTTATTTTTTTTCCGCCGACATATCTACAACAACAATCGCTTGTTGTTAATCATTTACATCGTAATTATATCCATGCTGGCTGTGCTTTCTTGGGCAATAGCAATACAAATCCCCAGCCTTTATTATATCCCCTATTGCGGCGTACCCATTATATTCCGTATACTGTTTGACACAAGGGTAGCGCTAAATATACATCTACTGATGGTATTGGTTGCAGCTCTTTTTGTACCGAATAGTTACGATTTCGTTTTTTTACAAATCATGGCGGGGCTCGTAGCCATTTACAGTATAAAGACTATGGTAAAACGGGAGCAGTTCTTGATTTCCAGCGGATTAATACTTACCACCTATATCATTGCTTATATTGGGTTGGTGCTCACACGCAACGGGTCGTTTCACAACATCTATTGGAGCGAGTTAATACCCTTTATTGTGAGTGTAGGTCTAACTCTATTAGCCTACCCTCTTATTTATGCCTTCGAGAAACTTTTCGGAATCGTTTCCGATCTTACCCTAATGGAATTGACCAACAGTAACTCCAAGCTGCTAAGAGAGCTATCACTTAAAGCACCTGGCACCTTCCAGCATTCCTTACAGGTAGCAAACCTGGCCGAAGCAGCCATTTATAAGATCGGCGGTAATCCACTCCTTGTACGCGCCGGAGCCCTGTACCACGATATAGGTAAAATGACCAATCCCCTCTATTTTATCGAAAATCAAAAGACAGGAACCAGTCCGCACGAAGAGCTAACCCCTGAGCAGAGCGCTCAAATCATTATATCACACGTCCTAAAAGGAACAGAAATTGCCCGTCGCAATCAGTTGCCCGAAGTTGTCATCGATTTTATAAGAACACATCACGGCACGACCCGGGTAGATTACTTCTACAACGTCTTTATCAAAAAAAATCCGGAGAAACTGGTCGACGAGACAATATTTCATTATCCCGGTCCGATTCCTTTTTCAAAGGAAACCGCGGTATTGATGATGGCAGACTCAGTAGAAGCTGCTTCTAGGACGCTAAAAGAGCCTACCCAACAGTCTATCAGCAAACTAGTTGACAAGATCGTTGAGCACAAACTCATGCAAAAACAATTTACGGAATCAAACATTACGATGAAAGATATCAGTGATGTATCTGAGATTTTTAAATCCATGTTAATGAGCATACATCATGTCCGCATTGACTATGATTTGAGCAAAAATGAAGAATCAGATTAAAATAAATTGATTGTCAGAAGGTTAATTTAAATACCTAGTTTTTTCTTAAAAAAACGGCATTTTGACTTTGCAGAATGAAAATTTTGATTTATGTTTGCACTGTCGAAACCCGGAGAGGTGCCTGAGTGGCCGAAAGGAACAGTTTGCTAAACTGTCGTACTGGAAACGGTACCGCGGGTTCGAATCCCGCCCTCTCCGCCAAGACAAAATAAAGCCCAACTGCAAAGTTGGGTTTTGTTGTTTATGGACTTTTGCAAGCTTGCTTGAACAAAAGGACTTAACAACAAACCTGAACGAAGTGAAGGGCGTTATTTTGGGTTGAAGCCTCCCCATCTACGGGATCATGAAATAATCCCGCCCTCTCCGCCAAGACAAAATAAAGCCCAACTGCAAAGTTGGGTTTTGTTGTTTCACTCCCTTACCTACTTTTCATTAAGATACTTCCAGTATCGTTTGGGCACATGCTGTATATGCAATTTTAGATTTTTACGTTCCTTAATATTGACCGAATTAAAATATTGATTCCACAATTTACTGTATAGCAATTCCGATTCATGCCCTGCTAGCGTAATCGACTTTTGATCTATTCTCCTACCCGATCCAAACTCAACTTCTTGTACCAGATCGCCATCATAATATATTCCATACTTACGCTTTACGTCATATATTATCCACTTCTGATCGGCATAGCGATCTTTAAAATGTTTACTTACTAATGGCAAGACATTAAAATCAGGTTCGACAATAGCGAAATAAATACCATCGTCCAGCAGTTGAAAGCGGACAAAAGCCTTCATACGATGCCGTTCCCTCGAAACAGATTTCACAATCTTTTTGACCTCCAATACATCCCCATGTGCGTAGTTTCTCGAAGCAGGTACTTTGGTCCGCAGATAATACTGCGTGGTTCGCAAAATCAACAACTCCCTGCCCCATTTTTCGGAAAGAAAAACATGATACAGCTCCAAATAGCCCTTTTGTCCTACACTAGCAATGATCCCCTTTGTAACCCGGGCAGATTTTACATCATCCGTCGTGACATACATTACGGCAGAGGTGAATAAAAGCGGTTGACTTGCTTCATCTTCAATTTCAATAGTGCTTACGTTATACTTATAAGCATATACATCAAATATCAGCGATAAGACCCCTTTCCAGGTTCCATCATATCGCAATACATGCTCTTCCATTGTTAAAAAAGATTCAATTGCGAACTGGCCGCTTTGACGTATTTACTTGATGAGTTACTCAGAATAAAATGCTTGATTTTTTCAGCCTGTTGATCTGCATAGCGCTGTATATAACCATGGCAGGAAATAAAATACTTCGCCTTATTCATCGCTATTCCCAGTTTCTGTAAATGCTCCAGCCGTAGTTTTTCAAATTTACGTGCTGCTAGAATCTTTTTGGCGGATCGCACCCCTACCCCCGGTATCCGCAATATCATTTCATAGGAAGCCCTATTCACATCCACCGGAAATTTATCCATATTTCGCAGCGCCCAGCTTAATTTGGGATCAATATCCAAATCCAACAACGGATTTGTTTCATTTAAAATTTCATTCGCTTCAAATCCATAAAATCGCAGCAACCAATCCGTCTGGTACAAACGGTTCTCCCGTACCAAGGGAACTTCAGTACCAATAGTAGGCAGTCTGAGATCATTGGAAATCGGCACGTAACCCGAGTAGTATACCCGTTTCATTTTATACTGTTTATAAAAATGCTGCGCAGCATGAATGATTTGCAAATCACTTTCTTTAGCAGCTCCAATAATCATTTGCGTACTCTGACCAGCGGGTACAAATTTGGGTGTACTTTTGATTATTTTTTTGTCTTCTTTTGTTTGTAGTATAGTATTACTAATAAATTTTATTGGTTGAATCATCTCTCGATGATTCTTCTCGGGTGCCAGCAATTTCAACCCTGCTTCAGTTGGTATCTCTAAGTTAATACTTAATCGATCTGCGTATAGTCCAGCCTCAAATATCAATTCATCGGATGCACCTGGAATAGTTTTCAGATGTATATAGCCGTTGAAGTTATGTTCATTCCGGAGTTTTTTCGCAATCCTAACGAGACGTTCCATTGTATAATCTGCATTTTGGAAGATCCCGGAACTCAAAAATAAACCTTCAATATAGTTCCTACGATAAAAGTTAATAGTGAGATCCACCACCTCCTGTACCGTAAAAGCAGCCCGTTTTACATCATTGGATCGACGCGATACGCAATAAGCACAGTCAAATATACAGTGATTTGTTAATAAAATCTTAAGTAGCGAGACACAGCGACCATCTTCTGTGTACGTATGACATATCCCGGCACCGGTATTTCCCAACCCTTTATCCTTATTTTTTCGATCACTGCCACTGGAGCTACAGCTTACATCATATTTAGCAGCATCTGCCAATATTGATAATTTTTCCTGAATACGACTTCCCATGTAATACTAATTATTTTAACAAAAATACTAATATTATTAGTAGCATCAGTAGTTATTTTAAGAAAGCTTATGATCAAAAAATATATGGTTTCAAACTTTTCAGTATATCGGTGGTTATCTTATAAAAATGCAGATATTACGATGAGAGCTATTTGGACAGGAGCTATAGGATTTGGCTTGGTAAATATTCCGATAAAAATATACAGTGCGATTCAAAACAGTCAGCTTGATTTTGACATGTTAGATCGGAAAGACCAATCCAATATTCGTTACAAAAGAGTTAATGAAAAAACGGGAAAAGAGGTTGAATGGGAAAATATTGTCAAGGGTTATATGCTTAAAGAAAAATATATTGTCCTTGAGGAGGCCGATTTCGAAGACGCCATGCCCGACAAAAACAAGATGATCAACCTTCAGACCTTTGTCAAAGAAGCAGATATTGACAGCATCTACTTCGATACACCTTATTATATGGAGCCTCAGAAAGGAGGTGAAAAAGCTTATTCGTTACTGTATAAAGCGTTGGAGAAAAGCAAGACGGTAGGCTTAAGTACCTTTGTTATGCGTACACTGGAAAACCTCGCCATCGTACGCCCCCACGAGGGCATCTTGCTATTAAATAAGCTTCGCTTTGAAGAAGAGATTAGACCTGTGCAAGACTTAAAAGTTACCCATCAGCGTATTGTGAAACAAGAAATGGACATGGCCTTACAGCTCATCAAGCAGAACAGTTCAGACTTTGATATTTCAGGATATAAAAACGAATACAGTAAAGCCTTATTGAAAATTATAAAACAAAAAGCTCAGGGCAAGCGCGCGACCATCCGCAAGATGAACGTCGACAAAGAAAACACAAAAGCTTCCGAATTACTGGCTAAATTAAAAGCAAGCTTAGCTTAAAACCTTTCAAGTGCCTTCTTCAGGTCCACCTTTTTGCCGAAGATATCTGACCAGGGATCTTGAATTTTAGACAAACGTTGTAATACAGTCTCCATTGTAAACTGCTGGATTTCAAGTGTAGCATCAACTTCGCTCCACGATAGCGGGGTCGATACCGTAGCACCGGGCTTGGGTCTAACCGAATATGGCGCTACGATGGTTTGCCCTTTCTTATTTTGCATATAATCCAGGTAGATCTTCTCTTTTCGTTTAGAAGGAGACCGCTCCAGACTTGTTGTTTCATCTTGCTGTTCGTGAACAAGCTCAGCCACCATTTGAATAAACCCCCGGGCGAGTTCATAGTCATACTGTCCGCCCAAGTAAATATAAATATGGAGTCCTGTTGAGCCAGAAGTTTTAATATAGCTATTTACGCCTACATATTCCAGAATTTCATGCGCTGTTAATGCCACGGACACCACCTCTTCAAAGTCAACACCATTTGGATCAATGTCTAATACCGCAAAATCGGGTCTTTGCTTATGCTGGTGGGGCGATAACCATGGATTAATTTCAATAGACCCCATATTAGCGATCCACAATAAAGTAGCTTCATTATTGCACAATAAATAATTAACGGTATCGCCGGTGTTTTCGGAGGTGAGCGGTACCGTTTTAAGCCAAGATGGAATGGAATCTGTATCCATATCCTTTTGAAAGAAACTAGACTCCAAAATACCATTCGGAAACCGGTTTAAGGAGATCGGCTTATTCTTAAGGTATGGTAAAATTAGCGGGGCCATAGCTTCATAATAATACAGCAAGTCTCCTTTCGTAATGCCCTCCTCTGGCCAATACAATTTTTTCTGATTGGTCAATTGCAGTTTTATGCGGCCATATGACACTTCACGTTCATTCAGCATATCCTTAACAGGCATCACCCGCTTTATTTCTTCGATACTTTTGTCGTAACGCAACGACTTAAATACCGGATGACGCATATGTTCATCTCTCGTCCATTCTGCAAAAGATATTTCCGCGACTAATTTCGGCTCTATCCAAGTTACTTTGCGCTCGTTTGCCACAGTTACCTTTTTATCAAAAGGTTTATCCGTTTCCGGTATTTGCTTAATTTTATCAAATATCTCCTGTAGCCCCTGCTCTTTAAAGCCCGTCCCTACATTCCCGACATATATCAGCTCTCCGTCCCCTTGCACTGCAAGCACGAGGGCGCCAAATGCTGACCGGGAGCCTTGAGGTTTCGTATACCCTACGATAATAGCCTCCTGCGATTGCTGAAATTTAATTTTCCGCCAAAAGGAGGTGCGCTTCCCGGAGAGATACCTACTACCGGTTTCTTTCGCCAACACCCCTTCCCATCCCTCCTCGTTAGCCTTTTTTATCGCATTTTCAAAAGTAGATTCCATGCTTTCCACAGCACATAATTGTGGATGTTCATACTTATTTAGCAACATTTTTACCAGCTCCCTACGTTCCGCCAATTCAAAATCCCGCAAATCATTTCCGTCCAGAGCGAGCACATCAAATACATAATAATACAACTTATATTTAGCAGGCAGAGGTTCGCCGTGCTGCAGCAGTTGAAAAGCACTTTTTTTCTTATGATCTTCTATAACCAATTCACCATCGAGAATAACATGTCGATCAATATTTTTTAAAGCCGTTACAATTGATGGATACTGCTTATTGAAGCTAACACCATTACGCGATATCAGGCTGACTTTTTTCTTGTTTATTTCAGCCACGGCCCGAAAACCATCCAATTTACGTTCGAATATCCATTCCCCTTCATCGGGAATAGTTTCAGACAAAGTAGCCAGCATGGGGGACGTAATTTTAGTCTTAGTTACCGTTTCCGCTTCGCTCCGTTTGTTGTTTTTCTTATAATCAATACCATATCTTTTGATCTTTTCATCCACCAGGTCTTCTGCATTAAAGTCGTCCTCTACAGCATATTTATCCCGGTGTTTGATAAGGAGCCAGGCATTGTCTTCCGAACTTTTTATTTTCACTAAGGCAAATTCACCCCTCAGGATCTTACCTTTTAATATTACTTTTATACTCCCTTTCTCCAAATCTTGACGTAGTCCATTTTCACCCTCTTTTTTGTTGAGAGGTTCATAATAACCTTCATCAAAAATGGCGACGCTCCCATATCCGTAATTTCCCTTGGGTATGTCGCCTTCAAAGCTACCGTAGCTTACAGGATGGTCTTCCACTAGCACAGCTAACCGTTTGTCATCCGGATTTAAAGAAGGTCCTTTTGGTACTGCCCAGCTTTTAAGCACTCCATCCATTTCCAGTCTAAAATCATAGTGAAGCCGCGAGGCGTGATGTCGCTGCACCACAAAGCGCAATTTGGTCGTCGATTTCTTTGCCGTACCCTTCGGTTCAGACGTTCTACTGAAATCTCTTTTCATATTATATTTGTCAAGCGTCGCCATACGCTAAGAACAGCCAGTGAAAAACTTTGTTTACAATGACGCTTTTATTTTAACAATTTAGGATTTAGCGATCTCGTCGTTTGGTCAATCAAACATTGATGAATGCATGCTATTTATCATCAAAAAACTTTTTCTAAAAAAAACTTGCTTAGTGTAAAAAATACACGTACATTTGCACCATCATAATTTAGGTTTATAATTGGTTAGTAAAGGTTTTCATTCTCCCCGTTTGAAAACCTTTCTTTTTTACTTCCATTTTAGATTGCTTGCAAAAGAATGAAGCGCTAACCCTAAAAAGTTTCATCGTTAAATTATTGGTTTGTAAAATATTTTCTTACCTTTGCACTTCCGTATAATATGTACGGAACAATTTTAAATTAAAATAATTATTTAAACAATGCAACAGTACGAATCTGTCATCATTCTTACCCCGTTGCTTTCAGAGGATGCTGCGAAAGAAACAATCGCAAAATTCAAAAGTATCCTCACAGAAGGCGGAGCCGAAATTATCGCAGAAGATAATTGGGGTTTGAGAAAATTAGCGTATCCAATCCAGAAGAAATCCACTGGATTTTATCACTTAACTGAATTCAAGGCTCCAGGTGAATTAATCAAAAAATTAGAGCTTGAATACAAGCGTGATGAACGCGTAATGCGCTTCTTAACGATCTCTCTAGACAAGCATGCAATTGCTTATAGTGAGAAAAAACGCAGCGGTGCATTCAACAAAAAAGCAGAAACTAAAACTGAGGAGGTAGCAAACTAATGGCTAACGAAAACATCCAATACGTAACTGCCCCTAAAGTAGAGGACAACCGTAAAAAATATTGTCGTTTCAAAAAGAACGGTATCAAGTATATCGATTACAAAGACGCAAACTTCTTATTAAAGTTTGTAAATGACCAAGGTAAAATTTTACCACGTCGTTTAACTGGAACATCATTGAAATTTCAACGTAAAGTAGCTCAAGCCGTGAAACGTTCACGTATCATTGGACTTATGCCTTACGTAACTGATTCATTAAAATAAGGAGGATACGATAATGGAAGTTATATTAAAACAAGATGTTAAACACCTTGGTGAGAAAGACGATATCGTAGTAGTAAAACCGGGATTCGGTCGCAACTACCTTATTCCTCAAGGATTTGCTACATTAGCAACATCATCAGCAAAAAAGGTGTTGGCTGAGAACATCAAACAAGCTCAGTTCAAACAAGATAAAATCAAGAAAGATGCTACAGAATTAGCTGCCAAATTAGAAAGTGTTAAACTTTCAATCGGTGCTAAAGCAGGTGAATCTGGAAAAATCTTTGGTAAAGTAAACAGCATCCAAATTGCAGATGCATTGAAAGCACAAGGTTACGAGGTAGATCGCCGCCGTATTACATTCGAAGAAGAGCCTAAAACTCTTGGTGAATACCTAGCAAACTTAAACTTACACAAAGAAGTAAAAGTTCAAGTTCCTTTCGAAGTAGTAGGCGAATAATTACATTCAGCCTCACCATATTAAAAGGAGACAACGTAAGCTGTCTCCTTTTTTTGCATACCATTCTAACTAATATTTGCAAAAAAAACGTAAGTTGTCTAAGTTTGTACACATAATAAAAACTGGTGAGCCCATGAATTTTTGCAACTAGATATGGGAAAACGAGCAGTATCAAAAAATTATATACATATGAAACCAAAAACCATTATAATCGCTGTATTGTTGGCAATTGTAGTAATTGTTTTATTCAATAACAAAGAAGAAAGTTCATTTTGGTTTTTTGGAGACATTCGCACGTCCAAATTATTAATACTTGGTGTTTTTTTTCTCATAGGTGTAATTACAGGAGGCGTACTCTTTCGCCGTAAAAAAGTCCATCCAAAGGAATATGGGATAACAAACCCCAACGCGCCGTTTACGCCTACCGCGTTAGACGAGCATCCCTATTCTCCGTCCAATCTATCAGACGAAGATAGAGAATACATAAGGAGGGATTAAAACAATTTCTTCCCCTCTATCCCACGTTTTTTACGCCCCGCCTGTTGTAGACTTTGATTTATCAAATATTCAATCTGTCCATTCACACTCCTGAATTCATCCTGTGCCCACTTTTCCAAAAGTTTATACGTTTCCTCATCAATCCTTATCACAAAACTTTTTTTCATTTCATTGAAAACTAAAATTACTAATTATACAGTGTTCCTGTATTTACAATAGGTTGAACGGCCTTCTCCCCGCACAGCACCACCATCAGATTACTCACCATAGCAGCTTTGCGCTCATCATCCAATTCAACGATATTCTCTTCCGACAATTTTTTAAGCGCCATGTCTACCATCCCTACAGCTCCCTCTACGATTTTCGCCCGCGCAGCCACAATAGCAGACGCCTGCTGCCGTTGGAGCATTGCTCCAGCTATTTCAGAAGCATAAGCTAAATGACTAATTCGAGCTTCTTCTACCACAATACCAGCTTTCGATAAGCGCTCCGTTAGTTCATTTTCTAAAATACGATTTACATCTACTCCACCACCACGCAGCGTAATCTCCGCTTGGTCGTCTTCAAAATTATCATATGCAAAGCTTCCCGCCAAATGCCGCACTGCAGCCTCGCTTTGCACACGTACATAATCCCCATACCGTTCAACGTCATAGGCCGCCTTATAGGTATCTCCTACCTTCCATACAATCACTGCACCAATTTCAATCGGATTTCCGATTTTGTCATTCACTTTCAATGTCTGCCCTTGCAAATTTTCAGATCGCAAACTTATTCGTGTTGCAGAAAAGAGAGGGTTGACAAAAAATAGCCCGTTATCCTTTACGGTTCCCACATATTTTCCAAAAAAATTCAACACCCTTGAATGATTGGGATGCACGATAATGATGCCCTTAAGGATTACAATAACAACTATAAGCATCAATACGAGTATTATCCCAAACCAACCAGTTCCATTTACCAGCTGTACGATCGAATAGATAGCAACGATCGCCGCAAATACTCCAATTCCTAGTGCGGAATATCCTGAAGTCGGTTTAATAATCTTTTCCATAAAATTTAAATTATTTGTATGTTTTTTAATTTTGATATTATTTTGATATCACTAAAGTATCATATTAAAATTTATTTTCCAAATCAATTTTATCATTTTATTAATATTTTGTACAAGCTAGCTTTTTATTGAATGGAGTCTCATAAAAAGAAAAAAACTAACCTTTTTAAAATGAGAAAGTTCAGTCAGAAACATCAAAAAAAGTGAATTATTATTTGCACTTAAAAGGAAAATATCTACCTTTGCATCACTTCAAACAATGAAGGATAATCCATCACCGGATTAGGATTCCGTAGCTCAGCTGGTAGAGCAATACACTTTTAATGTATGGGTCCTGGGTTCGAATCCCAGCGGGATCACCTCATGGGACAAGTCAGAAAAACACTGATTTGTCCCATTTTTTTTACCTTCTAATTTATTGGATTTCAGATAGATAAGCTCGACTCCACGGTTGATCCGGGCGGTTCGATGTCGTGTTCCGTCAAATACCAGTTTTTCAGGAAACATCGAACCAATTATATTGCGCTTACGCTCTAAAGTGCTGGTTTCGTAGAACTTATTAATCTCTGCAATCTGGTTCAGCGATTCCTCTATAATTTCATTTATCTCCCTGCTTTTTCCCGAAAGCCTCCCCAATGTCGCCTCGATTGAATTCATCTTAGCATTGATATCTTCCTTAAGGGCATTGAAATCCCCCTCATCAAGTTCTCCCTCAACCCTAAGTATCCTAGCGTTGGACAAGCGCTTATTACACACATCCATCTCTTCTATCAATCTCCTGCGTTCTTTTTGTACCATGTGGTTTTCCGTTTTAAATTGGGCAACAATTTCTTTGGTACAGACATCCAATATTCCTGGCTTTGGAACAAAGGTCTTTAGGTAATCAATAAATTCATTGTTGGCCAGTTCCGCCTTGAACCGTATTCCGCACTGGCTTGAACAATGGTAGTAGTAATAATATTGATTCCTTCCCTTTGATGCACTACCGGTAAGCAGCTTGCTGCATTGAGGACATTCAAGGAAACCACGTAAGGGCAGCATATCATCACATACAACCTTAGGCTTATTGTTGGGATTACGCTTCCGCCCGTCCAATACATCCTGACATTGGTAAAAAAGGGTTTCTGAGATCAGTGGCATGTGCTGCCCGGTAACAAATTGACCTGGTTCATCTTTCAACGGCGGAACAAATATCTTTCCGCAGTAAACGGGGTTCCTGATAGCTACCCAAAAATTGTTCTTGGAACATCTAAGCCCCTTATCCCTGACCATCCTAAGAATTTCCTGCGTATTGAAACGGTTTGCAGCCAGTTCCCCAAAAGCCCAGACCATAATGGGACCGGTGGTCTTATCCGGTGCTATATATTTCCGACGGTTATCTTCATCTATACAATTCCTAAATCCAATTGGCGCAATTCCCATCCATCGTCCCTCCTTTTTGGCGCGTCTCATGCCGTGGAATACGTTCAATGCCCTTCGGTCATTCTCCACTTCGGGGGAAGCGAGGTAAAAAGCAAGCATCATTTTATTTTCCGGAACAGACAAGTCCAATGGCTGCTCAATTGCCTGGGGTTCGGCTCCCATCCTGGCCAGTAAGTTTATCATTTGATACGAGTCCCCGGCATTCCTACTGAACCTGTCCCATTTAGTAAAGAGAACCAGTGTACTCTTGCCCTTATTCTTTTTTATCATCACCAGTAGTTTCTTCCATTCAGGCCGCTGAAATGACTTGGCAGAATGATCTTCGTAGATTACATCAAGGATCGTAATCGAATTTACTATACAGTATCTTCTTAATGCTTCTTCCTGGTTTCTTTGCGAATATCCTGTCTCGGCCTGTTCGTCCGTGCTTACACGTATGTATAGATATGCTTTCTTCATAACGAAAAGTTTAATCTTGCTATATAATTTTAGAAGGATTCGGATACCAACTGAACGGTAGAAATCCTTATTTATTTTCTCGAAGTTGCTGCTCTATAATCAACTTTACCATATACCTGATGGTAGTTAGCATAACCTCTGCCTCTTCTTCTGTCACAATAGTGCCGTGTTTCTGTAATATGGCCATAGCCTGACGCGGGGTCAGGGCCCCGCTACTTTTCTCTTCTTCCATCACTGTTCCCTTTTCACCAAAAGCATTACAAATATGGGAACGGCCTGTCGGTTCCCTTTTACAAAGTTAGAAACTTGCCAATCTATATATTAAGTTGTACAAATTCTAATCATGTAGAACGCAAAGGTTCCAGGTAACCCGATATGTAAATATAGTACATTATAATGTACTAACCAATTATTTAAAATATTTTTTTATCCTTTTTAAAAACTATTTTTGGACATGAGTTTTAAAATTCAAATTGCAGCCGCCCTGAAAGCGGCGCGGATAAAAAAAGGGCTGACAATGCAGGAATTGGCGGACAAAATAGGCGTTAAAGGAACCAATACCATTAGCCGGTATGAAAGTGGCAAGCTAAACCTTAGCGCGGATCTGATTGAAAAAATCTGTTCTGCAATGGGGGTTAATCCCGAGATTATTTTGAAATAACTGTTTGCCATTAATGACATTCTCTAACATCCTAAGAGTCTAAAAATTAAACAAAGAACATTCCTTCATTATCGAAGTTGGGCATAGGTAGCTTGAGCAGGTAATTGAGGTTACTTATATAGGGTGCGTCTTCTTCATGCACGGTTGGATAATAATAGATTCAGGCCTCGCTAAATCTTTTAATAAGTGCCTTTGTTTTGAACGGGAATGAGGTTCTTGTGATCAACTTGCAAACTTAAACTGACAAACTACCATTTTTTCTTTCTTTTCTTCTTTTTCTTCCACTCAAACGGTACCGCGTTGGAGGCATATTCCTGCTGCAGTAATAGGTCGAGCAAGGTCTTTTCGACGCTCGTATCGGGTACTGTCTTGTTAATTTTTGGGTCATTTTTTTCCGCAGTAAAGCCTTCATCTGAAACCTTATTCCGCTCCATTTCTCTGTGCAATGTGATAGACTTATCTGTGCGTACCTGCCCTAATCCCATGCGTTCCAACAAGCCTGTTGCACTGTAGGTCTTACCTAAAGCGCTGCCGTTGAATACACATTTTGTTTTGAAATCGATATAGGTAATACCGTAAACCAGTCCTTGTCCGTTCTGCCTCAGCATCATCTTTAAACCGCTCCTTCGGAGGTGTTCTTCCAGCTCTGAAAGGGTCTTGGGCCGCTTGGAAGCTATAGCAAAATCAATGGTTGATTTTATCTTTGCCTTATGCGCCTGCCTTGCCACATCGTTCTTCAGGAACTTATTTTCTATATAGTCCAGCGTTGGTCTGTTGTGAAAAAGGCTGGCTTTAATGGGTACACCCACAGGGTTGCCTTCGGTGTCCAGCACACGGTAATTGAGTCCACGGTGGGCATATATACGGGAGTTGTCTCCTCCCCTTTCTGCCGTCACATTGTAGAGTTTAAGTACGGCATTCAGCTCCGCCAAAGAGGTATATTTATACTGGTCGATAACGTTTGCCAGGACATTTCCTATTGCTCTTTTCGTCTCTGTCCTGCCGTACTGTACCTTGCTGGCATCTATAGGCTTCAGGGCATAAAGTGTCTTCCTGTGGTCTTCGGCCTTTACCAACCCGTACTTTATTTCGAGTTCTTTCCTTGCCGGTTCCGACCTTTCCCTGCCAATATTATGGAGGGATATCCGCGAACCGTCCAGCTCTATATTGGTGGTCACAATGTGGCAATGCGGATGCCCACTATCGTTATGCCGGTATACCAGGAACGGCTGTGTGCCGAAGCCTATTTTATCCATATACTCCTTTGCTATGCCAGCCATTATCCCATCAGAAAGTTGTTCGTCGGGCGAAAAATTCAAAGAGATATGGACGCTGTTTACCTTTACATCCTCCCTTAATCCGGCCAGCTTCAGTAGCAGGTTGAGCCTTCTGTCGGTATTCATTTCATCGGCATTATAGGGATAATTCTGCACCGTCAGGATTGATGCAGCACCTTCCGAAAGCTTATGCTCATTGTAGAGAAACGCCCGCCGTAAAGAACTGCCCGTATTGATTATTGCAACCATTTTTGCGCAGTTTGGTGGATGTATTCCGCTAATGACTGCAGGGCTTCGAGGAGAATGCCGCGCTCTTTATTGTAGCGCGCTACCCATAGCTTTACCTCTGGCTCTTTATCGCATAAATGAAGCCTATGCACCATCTGGTTGTAGTTGTTGCCGATCTTGTTCAGGTCCTTTTGAAGCCTGTGCAACTCTGCCAAAATCTCTGACAGCCCTGTATCTTTGGTACCCGCAAAGAGGGGTTTGTCCAGCAGAATTTTTCGTAGGTATTCACTAAAATTGCGCTCTGTGGACTTGCTAAAGTTACGCTGCACGGCCTGGTAACTAGGCTCGTCCATACGCAGGTGCAGCCACTTGTTCTTGTTGTTTTTGTTGTCTTCCATCACTTATCATTTTCACGTTCAACATTCAGATTCTAATAATTTGCAGGCACCACGACTCCGGAGTTAGGCGCATTTTTCTTCCGGCGTGTGATACACCGGTACATCTTGCCGTTTCCGGGATGAAGCAGGGAAACCCCTTTTGAGCTTATCGCTTTATCGAAAACATGAGATGCCATTTTCTGAACTCCCGTTTTCTCAGGGAGGGTCCAGTAGCTTTGGTAAATCACAATTGGGATTCCCCGGAAAGCAGTGCCAGTCATTGAGGTCTTTGTGGTTTTGGTACAGCGAACTTTGGTCGTTGTACACCGCAGATAGTGACGTTGCATAGCGGCTGCAATTTTGTCCGGCTGTATCGTTATCCAGAAAGAGCCACACCTCGATGTAAGCCTCCATTATCGGTCTTGCTTTTTCAAAGAAACTCAGGCTGTTCAGTACAAGAAAGCTGTAGGTATTTTCAGCCTCTGGAACCAAGGTAATAAAGGATAAAAAGTCGATGAAGCCCTCGAACACACAGAGGCAGGAACGGTGCGGATACAGTATCGTAAAATCCTTCGGACTGGAGCTTCCCTTGAAATAGGCATTGCGTAACTCCCATCCTCCAGCACGGTTCTGGAAACCGATAGCGTAATAGGTTCTGCTAGCAATGCTGTAGCGCACTTCACGGCAATAGTTATCTGCTATGGCGATGGGTATGCGTCTTTTCTTCAGGTAGTGGATAAGGCTGTCCGAAGACAATGTATGGTCGCTGATCAGGGTGATCCGGTCAGTGGTATATTGCTCCTTTATGGGTTGCGGACAGGCCGGCACTGGAAATGAAAAATCATTATCACGAATTGATCGCAGGAACTCCCCAATGGTACAGTCTTTGAAACGGGTGGCAAAGTCAATAATAGTACCACCGGTCCCCTCCCCGAAGTCGTACCATCGGTTCAGCTTTCGGTTGACCTTGAAGGATGGTGTCTTTTCCGACCGGAACGGTGAGTGGTACCAAAAGTTATGTCCTCGAACCTTTACCGGAACTATACCTAATTTGCTTAGGTAATCCACTAAGTCTATTTCCCTTGCATATGCACAGTTGATCTTTACACTTCCCATATCCCTTCCACACTAATTCTACCATTCCACCATTGGGATGTGTCACAAAAATACCATGCCCACACTAGCTATCCTCGTGTTGTTCAGATTCTAAACAACTGGAAAGAGTCCAGGTGTGCACGGCTGCACCATTCGGGTATCATTCAAAACTCAGGAAATGGTATACACCGGTTGGTATTTTAAATGATCCCTACATCTCTATCAAAAAGAAATTTATAGACTTATTCAAAAAAATGCGGCGCTAAAACCTTTCCATTACAAACGTCAATTAAAAAGCGAAGCCGTCCTGCAATTATAAGACACCTTAGCTGCTTGTGGTCGTATGGAGATCATATGATCAGGTGGGGTTCTTCGAAAAAATATGGCGCTATAAACTACAACAGCCGCTTTAATATAGAAGGGCTGTTGTAGTTATTGACTAGCAGAGGAACAAAATATGGTCAGGCAGTTGTTGTATAATTCTCCTACCCTTTACGTAATGATGACAATATCTCTTTTGCCCTAGGCTGCCATTCTCCTTTTAGCACTTCTGTGCAGTTGAAGGTGCCTAACAACATTCTTCCGTCTAATTCTGTTAAAAACATAAGGTTGTAAACCCTCGTATCTATTGCCTGGCTCATAAACTCAAATACGGCAAATTCTGAACCGTTGATAGTTTCAATTCGAGTTGTTAGGTCAATAGGATTCGTAGCTTGTAGTTGCTTCAGGAGCTCCCTTTGTAATTCAGAAATATTGTTGTTAGCTACAACCGTTCCGGTATAATTAAAAGCTACATTTACCGCCCCGTCTTCATCGGTATAAACCACGTCGGGACTGTTGGCTCTTGGGTATTTACTGTGCTTCATTTCCGGTGACATCTCCGTAAAATAGTCTGGTATAGATAGCTCTAACTTGTTCCCGTAAAGCGAAACAGTGCGATAACCTTTAGACGGAACTTTTGCTTCATCTGATACAGCTTCTTTTATGGTTTCCAGGTGTTCGGCTACAGTAAGCGGAACAGATGAATTTTGTTCATCTGCTCCGCTTACACAACTCGCTATTGATAACGCTAAGATAAAAATTAGTGGACGCATTAACTTCTATTAATTTACCCTTATTATTTAAGCAAATCGGCAATTTCTTCAAAAGATGAACTATTTGTTACAGCTTCCTTTAACTCACCCATATCCCATCCAGGCTGCCATATTTGTTTTGTTTTGTCAATCCGATGAATAATGTCCTTTTTAAAATCACTTAACAGGACTTTTTCTACTTCCGGTGCATACTCAAAATCAACTAATATCTGTCTGCCTTTTAAAAGAGGGTTAAACCCCCATAATCCGAGATATTTAACCTTAAATACTTTCTTGATTTTGTACATATACCCTGACACGTCTATCAAATCAAGATTAGTATAATCTAATTTTTGCAAAAGCTCTTCACTAGTTGATTTCAAATCTTTCTCTTTGAAATAAACATAGACCATATTACTTTTTCTTGGCAACACAAATACGGGATAACTCAATTCAACTTGCATAAAATCTCCTTTTAATCTATAATACGTCCTCCTCCTGAAAGAATCCCTGACTTATAAACCTTTTTCAGTTTCTTTGTAGAAGATACCTGTTAGATATTTAATCACGTCCCCATGAGATTTTGCTGATTTGGTAATTGTTATAATCTCCTCAAGAGTTCCTCCAGAGTCCCAAAAATGTCTATCTCTTTTTAATACTTTAATAATTTTTTCTTTAAAATCATCAACAGATATCTCTTTTTCCACTTTTGTGTAATTTAATCTTACTCTAATTTTTTGCCCTAACAAAAAACTGAATCCCCATAAAAAACCAACGTTTTCTACCTTTTCTGCTTCTCGAACTTTATAACTGCTCCCCTCACAGTCCAATACATTCAACCCGTTATAAAAACCATTTTTCCAACCCCTTCTTGAACATATTGTCATGTCATCAGCATTTCTTGCAAAATGGAGAATTCCACCTTTTGCAAAAGCAATTACAGGATATTTAAAATCATTTACCATAGTAAAATAAAACATTAATTAAATTAATCAACAATTCTTCCGCCCCATTCGAATCCATGCCTTATACCAAAATCGGCTATTTTTGTATCTACTGGCTTATTCCTATAGAAAAAAGGCTAGGAACGCAACCGCACATAGGCTATACTGCATTCCTAGCCTTTTTTGGGGGAATTAGGCCCTTGGCTATTTTTTCAAACCCTCCATCAGTTTTTCTTGTTCCGGAGTATAAGGAAATTCACCGCCATCAATAAATCTTGCTTGAATATCTTTTATAAGATAATTGCAGTCTCGTTTATAGGGGGAATTTTCTAACCATTCCTTCAATTTGACAAAGTATGCTCTTCCCTTTTCCCTACCTACTACAACACATGATATTTCAGCGCTATCACGATTTGATCCCAAGTAGTAAACATTTTTGTTTGCAATGAATTTAGAATCGGAATAGCTAACACAATTAGCTGAAATGAACCTTATTATATAATCTTCGGTTTTTTTATTTACCAGGTGCTTATGTATAAGAAAAGATTTGTAAACAGAGTCGGTAGTCAAATAATCAATATTGTTATATAGACTATCCAGAGCTAATTTAGATGTCCCAATTAATAAGTGACTAGTGTGTAATCCTTCATCAATTACCCAAGAGATTACAATTGGATCGGAATGTTTTGATTCAACTTTGTTATTACACGCCAACCACATAAAAAAGCTAGCAAACAATACGGATTTCATAATATTATTTTTTGGCATTATTAATGAGGTTTTGTTGAAAAGAAGATGGCGTAACTACATTAACTGGGTAAGTGACAATAACACCAGGAGCAGGAGATAGAAAGCCCCATGTAAATGTGATAATACTCTGGAATTTACCATTTCGTTGCCCTACCAGACTTACTTCTGCGGAAAAATAATAATTCGATATATCAATTGATCTAGATGGGATATCTTGGAAGTGGGTTGATAAGTCATCACCAGTAAAGCTGCTAAACTTTATTATTGTTTTGCTTAGAGAGGTGATATGTTTTCAATAAGCTTCCCGTTAACCAAGTCACCGATTTAATTTGACTTTCTGTGAGCGACTGCCACCCAGTCTTTTCATTAATATGCGCCGACAACTTCAATACCTATGGAGTTACCATTTTTAGGGTAACTTGATTTTCTGGTCTTTCCAACATGAAGTGTATATTTATTAAGGCTTGCAGTTTGAATAATATTCCCGTTTTCATCTACTAAGAAGTGAGTGCCGTAGTTTACACCATTTCCCAGCTGGTCGGGCGTTTCGCCCGTAACCTTCCATGTCCGCTACTATAAAAATCACTGCAGCAAATCCATTTCTAAAACGCCACGTTTACTTATATAAAATGGACTGCCATACTTAGAACAAGTCGCAGGATTTCCTAGCTTTTAGTGATTATATCCCGCTTGCGCCAGCTAGGGGAATCCATCCAGTTTACTGTAACAAAACTCACGAACTAAAATCCTTCCGAAGTATGAAACTTATACTTCCTGTTCATTATAGGAGCAAAATATTGATATACCAACCCTACCTAAAAGTATGGCAACCATTTATATAAAATGGACTGCCATACTTAGAAGAGGCCGCAGGCCTGCTGTGCAGTACCGGGATTATCCTTCATTACTATTTGAATGATATTTGGTTAATAATTTATTAAGTTCAGAAACTTCTTCATGTTTACCATCAATTATCATACTCTCCACTTTTTTAAGCACAATGTTATATTCCTTATCGTTTTCAATTTCTCCTTTACTGACAATTTGATTCACCTTAATAGAATCTTCGTCTAACTTTTTTGAGAGATCATAGCCGAATTTATTGATTAACAATCCGTTAAGTTCATTTAAATGATTAGATGATAAATCACGTATCCATTCATTGAGATCTTTAATGATATACTTTAGCCCTTTCAAATTTAAATTTTCACGGCAATCATTAATTGTTTCATTAAACATCTTTAAACCTGGTGTTTCCCCATGTTTCTGAATCATAAACTCTACAATTGTGTTACACCATTCATAAGTTTGCTGAAACTCAATTTCCTTAGTATTATTATTTTTCTTTTTCATTCTTATAAATTTAATAACCTGTATAAGGCGATAACGGTCCAAAATAGCTATTTGAAAGGTTATGATAACCTCTTCCTAATGGATTATAGCGTCCAACTCCTCTTATACTATTTCCAACCTTGGGATTGCCAACCCCTCCACTAAAATCAATTAATTGCTGTTCTCTACCTCTTATAGCAGGATACCCGTCCAAGCCTTGCTTATATACATCTACGGAAGGACTTCCATATCCTAGTGCTCTCATATGGTGAGAATTATATCTAAACATCATTATTGAATATGGGTCACCGAATCCTGAAGTTCTACCACTATATCTTTGTCCGCCTGGCCCTATTAATGTATATGTTAAATAAAATCTCTGTGTTACATCGTAAGTTACGGCAGTTGCAGCGATTACAGGAATAGCGATATCATCTACAACTCCAATTCCTGTAATATCATCAGCTGTCAAAACAGCTATGCTTGCACCAGCTGCAACCCATGGCCCCCCACTGTCATCTCCACTGGGTGGGCCTACAGCAAGATACCCATTTACAGTTTCAAATACTGCTCCATCCTCTGAAGATGATACTAATTTTGATCCTTCAGGAATATCAGCTTCATTTGAAGGAGTTAAGCTTCCCCCATCCCCGCCACCACGTTTATAACTACCAGTACTTGCCAATTCTCCTATGATAGTTGCCCATTGCATTCCTGCAATATGCCTGTGGTAAACTGATGCCGAATGGGCGCTCATACCACCCCAGGATGACGCTGTTCCTAATGCTCCACTATGCTGATACCCCATACCAAAGGAGCCACCGCCATACAACGACAATATCCTCGCCATCAGTGCTGCCCCACTGCCCACATGATCATCTATCTGGGTGTTACCCTTACTCAACTGCGGCGAAAGCCCCCATGGATCTACCAGCATTGCCGGGTTATTGCCCATGGCCGCATACGGCGACCAGTGTTCCTGCCCCTGCATGGCGGCCAGTGGGTCTACACCCAAAAACCGGCCGATCTGCGGGTCGTACTGCCGCGCATTAAAGTTCATCCAGTGCAGGCCCAGTTGGGTATTGTGCTCGTTGCCCTGGTACTTGTACCGGTTGGGTTCCATATCGGGCGCTGCACTGCCCATACCCGCAATAGGCAGGCCAAAGGGATAATAATGCGCCTCCTCCTTTAACTTACCCCGCGTAAAAGTAACCCTCAACTGGTCAAAGAACACATCGCCGCAATTAAGGCAACCACTGCTGTTTACATCTATCTGCGTACTGTTGCTCAAAAATACGGAAAGAAAACCGTTTTGCGATACCTCGATAAGCTGCGTGGTGGCAGTTTTCGAACTTTACAGAAGGGGGCAGCGGCATGCAAGGTTCACGCCGGGGGGCGTGAACCAGCTAGGTTTTTTTACGTGCGGTAGCAGGGCAATTACTACTTCTTAAATTTATTCCCTTTTCGCTTTTGCGTTTGCATAAACTTCTATTTTAGAAACAATTTCATTATCAAAACGGGCTTCAATCCTTTTTTTCTCCTTCCTGTCTAAATCCTTTTCTAAGTACCACCCTTTTTCATCCTCTTTGAAAACAGCTCTAATAGCAAGAGTACAAGTAAAGGTATCTGCAGGAGAAGTAGATGTTCCAACAAATGAAACATAGTACATTTCCTCCGGGGAAGATTTAAAATAAAATATCCTGCTTTCCAAAAAATCATACCCTCTTTTAGACCAATCATTGTGTTGTTCCCACTTGGCAGGTATCACATACGTAGGGTTCATGGTATAAAAACTATCGATGGCATTTTCTATTTTTTCTTTAGATACAAGAAAAACTCTATCATCTAATCCACCTAAGGTTCCACAACTGATATTTTGAAGAACGAAAAATACACAAGCTATTAGTTTTAAAAACTTTGACATTGACATCTCTTTAATATTAGGTTAGTTTTAAATTGAAATGGGTGGGGAGTAGTTCGTAAACTAATGCGGTAGATTCCAAATCCAGTTTCCGCTGCGAATATTTGATTCGGTATATCGCCGATTTGCTTCTCCCATGTAATAGAAAGATTTTGGAAGGGCTCCAATAGTTATTAATGTCCCGATTACAAGTCCTTGTGCCCTTTCCGATTGAGAAACACTATTTCTGTTCAATGTCAAATTAAATGCACCATAAGCTAAATCATAATCTGCATTTATAGCTTTAGTAGAAAAAAGGACACCTCCAAGACCAGAAACTTTTGCATCATCATAGGCAAGGTCATGTTTTTTTGCATAGTTATCTAAGCGGCTTTTGGGAGCAACATCATAATTCCATCTTCCATTAAAACTTTTTGGATTCCATGGGCCAATATAATGAGACCAAAAGAAATTATGGCCAAGGGTAGATGGGTCGACATCGCTACCCCCGCTTGACTGCTGCTCTTCTCTAGTTCCAACAACTCCTATCTCATATCCGCCGCTACCCTCGTCACTAGGTGCAATAAATGCAATATCTCCATGCCCGCCCCCACGTACATAACTACCAGTACTCGCCAATTCTCCTATGATAGTTGCCCATTGTGCTCCTGCAATATGTCTATGGTAAACTGATGCCGAATGGGCGCTCATACCACCCCAGGATGACCCTGAGCCTAACGGCCCGCCCTGCTGATACCCCATGCTAAAGGGACTACCACATACAAAGACAATATTTAAGATACCTTCGCTTCTTGTGGTCTACGACCACAAGAAGCGAATTAGGGCTAGCTTAGTTTGGATAAGGATAAAATTTGGTTATTACATTGTATTTATCCCCAATTGGAAGTTCCAGTCTTTCATTCATTAAACTGGTAATTGTAAACTTTCTATTGTCTTTTAAGTATATGATTGAATAGTTATAGCTGTCCCACGGCCACCAATGCATACGCTTTTCTCCAAACGGCCCTGTCATATAATGAAACACGGATTTGATATCATCTAATGAAAAGTTGCTTTTTGTATTTTCCTTTTTTGACACAATAGTTATACTCCGATTGAAATCGTCATAGATTAAAACTAAATTTTCATTTATTGAAAAATACTTTAAATGAAGTATTACTACAGGGATTAAAAAAATTAAAAATCCTATCATCGAAATTGGAATTACATCGACAATGCTTTCTTCAGGAAACCTAAAATGAAACATCAATGGAGTAAGGAAAACAAAGACAAAAACATAAGTCAAAATTGACTTAAAATTACTCCACTCATTCTTTCTGCTGATTTTATATTCAAATATTGCCATTTCTATCTCCTACCATAAAAAAATGTTCTAAAAAATGAACTCGCACTCCAAGAAGCCTGATGAACAGCAGGGAATAAACAAATTTACTTCTTACTGTTTATTAAAAATAATGTGAAAGTATCTACTGCTCCCGTGTCCCAATGGGTTAAATAAAAGTCCTTTATCATTTTAATCTTATCAATATTAAGTTTACGGTAACTATCTGTAAGTGGATCGTTATCTATCTTGAATAGTATTTTACATTTTCTATTTTTCAAGCAACGCTCTAACTTTTTCTTTGTCACATAATGAACTTTCTCCTTAGTAAACAGAAATACAATACCATTGTTCCTTTGTGTGCCATAATAGTCGCGTATTAAAGAGGTATCAGCATATTTACCATAGACACGGGCCACATAGGAACTATCTCCTTCCATAAAACCAGCTTTTATAGAATCGGGATTGATAGTTGTTAAATTTCCTTTATAGACTATATTGTCTATAAAATATAACGGCTCTGAACTTTTTTGTCCAGAAGTCAATAAAAAAGAATCGCTTACGTGATGTGGATTTTGTTTTTGAGCTAAAATATAATTTGGAATAAAAAATAGCGAAATGTATATGCATATTATTCTCATGGCCTATAGGTGTTTTTTATTAAAACAAAATTGTACTGTTGCAGGAAAAGAGATGGTGTGTTTCTATCAGTCGTTCCTTGCATCGGATCCATATATATTACTTGTCCTGATCCCGTGTTATAGCCAATAACTAATACCCCATGACCGCCGTTACTTATCGGTATAACAGTAAACACCGGATGTCCTGCATCAATTGCATCTCTATAGCTTGTAAAATTTCCTGTTTTGAAATAATACTTAATAAGGGGCTCTATATCACTTCCAGAAACACCGGCCATCAAAACGTCTTTTCCAGTCGTATAACTGGCATGGGTTGTTATCATAATTTGTGTTTCTCCCTGCCCTTTTAATTCCGACCCTGCATATTCTAAGATTGCGGGAACACATGTAGTGACAAAAGCTTGCTGAGCCATTGTAAGGGTAGCATTTTTTTTATAATAGACATCTTTTCCCTGTCCCGATGATGTTTGCTGTTGATCCGTTGGACTATTCCCTCCGGTAACGTTTATATCCCCATCATTACTGGTGCCCCCACGTACATAACTACCAGTACTTCCCACCTCTCCTATGATAGCCGCCCATTGCATTCCTATTATGTGGCTATGGTAAACTGATGCCGAATGGGCGCTCATACCACCCCAGGATGACGCTGTTCCTAATGCTCCACTATGCTGATACCCCATACCAAAGGAGCCACCGCCATACAACGACAATATCCTCGCCATCAGTGCTGCCCCACTGCCCACATGATCATCTATCTGGGTGTTACCCTTACTCAACTGCGGCGAAAGCCCCCATGGATCTACCAGCATTGCCGGGTTATTGCCCATGGCCGCATACGGCGACCAGTGTTCCTGCCCCTGCATGGCGGCCAGTGGGTCTACACCCAAAAACCGGCCGATCTGCGGGTCGTACTGCCGCGCATTAAAGTTCATCCAGTGCAGGCCCAGTTGGGTATTGTGCTCGTTGCCCTGGTACTTGTACCGGTTGGGTTCCATATCGGGCGCTGCACTGCCCATACCCGCAATAGGCAGGCCAAAGGGATAATAATGCGCCTCCTCCTTTAACTTACCCCGCGTAAAGGTAACCCGCAACTGGTCAAAGAACACATCGCCGCAATTAAGGCAACCACTGCTGTTTACATCTATCTGCGTACTGTTGCTCAAAAATACGGAAAGAAAACCGTTTTGCGGTATGTCCAGTGGCTGGGGCGTACCAATGCCGGTCCACACCCCGTTGCCCGTAGCCTGGAAGCTGCCCGAGCCTTCGGGCACTACCTGCATGTTCTCATCAAAAAGGATATAATTCAGAAAGGCTTTGGGCAGGTTGGGATCGGTACTCTGCTCCTGGATATTGGCTATTGCCGGGAAGTTCTCGGGGTTAAAAAGCTGCCCCACCATATCCGGGTTGCTGCTTTCGCCGGGTGGCAGGCCACCGGCACCTGCGGTAAGCACCCCCACCAGGCCTTCCAGCATTTCCGTGGCCGATACCGGTTCGTCCTCCTCCTGGGTATAGCCCTCAAAATAACTGTTCACGTTAAGTTCCAGCTTATCGCCCGCCATTACATGCATCAGCATGGCGGTACCTATCCGGCGTTCGGGCTCGCTGCCATTAAGGCGGGCGGCATGGCCATTGGCCACCGTAGCACCCAGCCGGTTGTCGCGCACCTCATTATGGTGCTCAAAAATGTAGCTTTCCAGGTTGGCGCTCGCTATCTCGTAAGTAGCCAGGTATTCCTGCGCCACATAGGTCTTTACATCTATCACGCTGCGCACATTGCCCAGGTGGTCTTTTACAAAAAACTCTTCCTTGGGGTTGGCGCCGTCTTCGTCAAACACCGTTCTGCCATTGCCCGTAAGCGCAAAGCGCAACTGGTCATTTACATACACAAAATTGCCCAGGTAATCCGTTTTATCCGTTTCCCCGTCCGGTGCCGAGAGGAGCTCCTGGATCTTATTGCCCCCCGCATCATAACTGTATTCTATGTACGCACCGGTATTGAAGCCGATGTGTACCGGCTTATTAAAATGGTTGTAGGTAATGGCGGTTATGCCTTTGTTGGCATCTGCCGTCAGGTTGCCATTGGCATCATAGCTGTAATCCACGCCGGAGTTACCGTCCTGGAAGTCGTTCCGGCTATAATCCTCGGGTTGCGCATCGGTTACCGAGGCCAGGCGGTTGCTGTTGGTTGCGTAGGCATAGCTCAACTGGTCTATGGGCGCAGGGCCGGTAATGCCCATGCCTATCTGGTCCATGCTGAGGATATTGCCGTTCAGGTCATAATCCAGCTTGCTTACACTGTAATCCAGCGCCTGGTTGTTCCAGGCGGCCTGTGCCGTTCTTGTCCTGAAATCGGCCACCAGTAACCTGCCCGCCATATCGTAGCCATAACCGTAAGCATGGGCATTGGACGCCGCAGCCCCGCGCCATACGATGCCCGATGTGCGGCCATCGTAACGGGGGCTGGAAAAGCCGTGGTCGTATTTAAGCGATACACCAAAAGTTTTGGAAGCACCCTGCTTATCGCCCGTTTCGGCATACACCTCATTAATACCCGTTAGCTGGCCCCGGACATTGTAGGTCATGTCCTGCTCTTCCCCGTAATTGCCCAGAACGTTCTTCCGTACCCTGCCCATGCCATCGTAATGGTAAAAGGCAAGGTCCTGCCAGGGCTGGCCATCTACCCGGTGGCGCGAACGCGTAGGCCTGCCGGTTACGGCATCGTAGAGGTTATGCACCAGTTCGGTATGCTCCACCGGGCCTGTTGCTACATTATGGTTTTCTATGATGTGCTTGGTCAAAATACCGCGACCCGCAAAATCAAACTGGTTGCCGGTATAATGGGCATGTATGGTGGTCTCATCGGGCCTTTTATCGTAGGATACGCTGTAGATCACCCTTCCCTTGTCATCGTAATAATTGGCCGAATGGCGCCATTGGCCCACCGATGCTGCCGTTGCCGTGGGGGAAGGCAATAACCTTACCTTGCCACCGGTGGCCATCCCTTCGGTACGCAGGCTTCTTACCGGTGTCTCCGCTCCTTCATGGGTCAGCAGTTCGCCGGAGAAGTCCAGTGTGGCGGCATAGCTGCCCCACATTGCCCCGTTCGGATCGGCTTGCTGGTAATCATCGTACCAGGTATAGCTCATCATTACGTTATTGGCAATGGCATTTTCGCCCGGGATAGCCTGTTCGCCATCCTCATGCATTAAAAAGTAGGTGAGCACATTGGGCGTAGTGCCGGGTGTGCCATTATCTATATACTGCTGCCATACGGCCCTGCTTTGGCCATCGGTAAACAGCGAAGTGGCCTTCACCCTGTCCTGGTGGTCGTAAAAGGTAACTTCCCATTGCGGGCCATTTATAGGATTGCGTGCAGCGGGCGTCTGCCGCAGCACTACGCGGTCTTTGCGGTCATACACAATATCGGTAAAGCCCTCTTCGCCCGGTTGCCGCTGGCCTGTTATTCTACCTGCTCCGTCTTCGTACCGGTACTGGAAACAGAGGTTGTCCCTTACATCAGCGGCCAGCACACCGGCGTTGGCCGTTTCGGTAGCTTTGGGCGGAATAATAAAGCGCAGGCGGTTCAAGGCATCGTACACATAATAGGTAGTGCCGTATATTTTGAGCACATTACCGCCGGAAACTACGTTTTTAAGGTATTTGCGGGTGTACACCGTAAGGCCGCCTTTTGTTTTGTAGCTCAGCTCCTCGGCACCGGATGCATTGGTGGTCGCTGTGCCAAACAGCTCGGCTGCCGCATAGTAACCATTACTTACCGCATCGTTTCCCGATACCGTCCAGATGCGCACTTCATTGGCCGCATTGGTAAGGGTGCGTACGGTGGTGCCGCGGCCTTGGCCCACCTGGCTCAGCCCCGGTTCGTAACGGGTCACCGAACGGTCGGCCGCCGTAGAAGTATTGACTACCGCAGCATAGGCCCTTCCGGCCTCGCCCGGGTACATACTGTTGTAATAGGCCGCCTGCTCGGTAAAGGCCTGGGCATTAAAACCGGCTGTGGTACTGGTATAGGGTAAAAAAGAAATGTCATGCTGCTTGTAGGAAGGGTCTATGGGCTGCACCAGGTGTTTCATAGTGCCCGATACATTGATGAAATTGCGCTGTACCCCCAGGATGCTGCGGTTAAAACCATCGCGGTACACGGTGGCCGATTTAACGGCTTCCGGCGCGGAGTTTTCTCCTACCAGGCCGGCATCCGTTATGGGCAGCATGGGTACAAAGGTGCGCTCGTAATTAAGGCCCCCGGAAGTGTTGAAGCCGGATACATTACCGCTGATGGTGGTGGTGGCCGCACCGGCAGGTACGGTATTGGACAGTACGGGCAGGTTCTGGGCACTGCCGGGTACCGGTTGCAGCACCGGTTGCAGTACCAGGGCGGTAAGGGATAGTAAAAGTGCTTTGCGATAGCGATGCATAAAAAATATTGTAGGGTATGAAGTATTGAAAACTGTTATGGGCTAATCCGCACCGTTTACCACATATTTCTTCTTCGATAGTATATTGCCTTCCTGGTCGCGTACGAGTTGTACCCTGCCAAAGTTGTCGTATTCGATATAGGAAATCCTGCCCCTGCTGTCGGTTTCTGAACTGATGCCCAGGAGCGGTCCGTAGGTCATGGACACCATCGAAGCGCCTACCGGGTGTAAGCGTATATCATCGATATAGTAGATAAAGGGGGAGGAAGGCGTACCGCTGCTCACCAGGCCTACCGGGTCGCTGTTCTGCGGCTGGAACCGGGCTTTATAATACGTCCAGCCATTGCCGGGCGCGTACGCATTGTACAGGGCGATATTGCCCAGGCCGGCACCGGCAAGTGCCGGTGTGCCGCCGGTACACCAGAAGCCGATCTCGTATTCCTTGCTCACGTCCAGCCCGGCTACCCCTATGGGGTTGGTTTCCGTATTTACAATTTTAAGTACTTTGCTGCCGCTGATCTGCACGGCCCCCGGCACCGTACCGGCGCTCAGCACATTGCCCTGGTCATAAGTCCAGCGGCCTTTGTTGCCGGATTCAAAACTGCTGTATGCCATGTCCTGCAACCGGCAATCGGCTACCTCGGCGAGTTTCTTACCGGTAGGGCCGTCCCATATCATGGCTTTGTATATGCCCCGCTTGCCCATCCTGCTTTCCGTAGGATTGCCTTTTTCATCTACCATGATCACCTCGGCGGTCTTATCGAAATAGGTAATGGGGCTACCCGAGAATGCCTGTGCCACCTGCTGATAAGGCTCCGGCACGTTGGGCCCGCCCTGGTATCCGGTATAAGCAGCGGCAGTGAGGGGTTCATTAATGCTCAGTTCATACATGCTTTTCAGTGCTATTTTACCATTGTCATAAGCAAAGGTGCTGATGGAGGCATCCAGCAGCAATGGCTGGCTGGCCGTGATGGTCTTCCAGCGTTCGGTGCCCAATACCAGTTCCAGGCCGGCCTGGGTCAGGTTGAATAGTGTAGTGCCCGGGAGCTGGCCCCCTACGGCGTAATTGTAAATGGTCTTTGTTTGGGTAAAGGAACCATCACTGTCGCGGTTGGTCACTTCTACCAGGTTGTTCCTTGCATCGTAGGCGAACAGGGTGGAATCGATGATGAACCCGTTATCACTATAATAACTGCGGACGGTGGATTTACGGAGCAGGGCAGTGCCGGAATAAGGCCGGTACTCATCCTGAAAAGCCCTTACGTCGCGGATATTACCAAGATTAGCACCCCAGTTTGTTGCTATAAAGGGTGCATTGTCATACTGTACCAACGATTGCCGTGTATTCAGTACTTGTTTGGAAATAGCGGACAGGGAATCGGTATGGAAGGTGTATTCATTTTCTACGGCTTTGGTTATTTTGCCATTGCCATCGTAATAGGTTACCGTTAAGGGAAGGCCCATTTCCCAGTCTTTAAGGTACTGTTTATTGGAAAATGGAACCTCGAAATAGTGGTGTGCCCCGGCGTTTATTTTATAGCGTATGGCATTGCCGTTGCTGGCATCCTGCAGGTTGGTAAAGGTGGTGACCTGCGTGCTGGTCTCAAAACTGGCGCCGAAAGTATGGGCGGTTACTTTGCCATAGCCATGATTGGCACCGTTGACCAAATGATGCGGGCTAACGTAAGTGGCGTTGAAACTGACATGAGTTGCACCGGTCCCCGGCAGCTCGTTCATTGTCTGGTCGGAATGGAAGTACCCGCCTGTTAAAAAGCGTTGTCCCTGTTCATAAGTATATTCCGTAACCCTTTCGTTGCCGGGGCGGAATCGTTCCCGCTCCATTATACGGGATAACCGCAGGCCGTCATTGGCGTTCAGCCCCAGAAAATAGGGGTCGGAAGGTAAAGTGAGTACATTGGCCAGCGGGTTGCTAAGGCCGGAATGTTCTTCGTATATAAATTCCAGTTCTCCGCCGGTAGCGTTTTTTAGTTTTTTGAGCGAACCGGCTTTCTTAAAGACCAGGCTTTCGGTACGGTCGAGTCCATAATAGGCTACGCCATCAAAATTGAATACATAATGAAACGGAATGGAGAGGTCGGGAGAAAACCCGGCCGGCATAAACGAACTTCCACCCCATGTAGCCTTTTTCCCGTTATAATAACCGAAATAATCCTGCCCGCTGCCCCTTACGCCCAAAGGCATTGCATCGTATTCAAAGGTATAATAGGGTTCTGCATTTTCTTCGGCACAATCCAACAGATCAATACCCAGTAATTTAAGTCTGTGGGTAAGGTCCAACCTGTAATTAGAGGGCTGGGTGCTGTTGGGTGGTATATAGGTCATGGTGTTGCAGGAACCTTTACCGGGCAAGGTACCGTAGGGTGCTTCTTCATCGGTAAAGCCCGGAACGGATGCCAGAAAATAAGCATGGTTCAGCTTATAGACCATGCAATTACCACCGGAGGTAACGGTTATTTTTTTCAAGGCCGGGTTGTTGTCGTCACAGCGTTCTGTACCGCCGTATCCAAAATCCACCCGCTCGTCATTGGGGTACTCAATACTGCTGATGGCTACACCGGAACCTTCATAAATACCCGGATAGCCGATCTGAGCAAAAGAACCACCTTCTTCAGAAACATAATTACCGTTCCTGTAAAAAGAATTATCAAGCCTGCTGATATAGTTATATTGAATGGCAGAGCCATTGGGTAAAATGATCTTGTCGATTACCCAATGGGCTATATAACGATAATTTACAATTTGGGGGTTTAAGGATTTGTAGGCACTCCTTAAAGTTTTGCTTTCTTCCGTACCTGCTTTAAAATAATATTGGGTACCCTGAACATCTGTAATCCGGAACCCGAGATCCAAAGGGTCTTCCAGGTATTGTGCCCAACTGCTGAGCGCATTGCCGGCATTCAGCAGCTCTATTGTAGCCCTGTTTTCCGGTACGGTAAGGAGGGCACCCGACTTGCCGATATAGAAGGTAAAGGACATGCCCCCGGCGGACACGATAAATTCATCACTTTCCTTATCGCGGTACACCGTTGTGCGGGCAGCTTCGGCACTGGTTTCAAAGGTTGTGGCATACCTGCCCCTGATCTCGTTATAATCCACATAGCCGCCATACCAATCCCCCATGTCGGGGTATATGGAGATGGGGCCAAAAAATAGCTCATCGGGGATATCCTTCACGATGCGCTGGATGCTGCCGCCGCCCGTTTGGAGCACCCAATTCAAGCCTGCTGAAGATGCTAACTGGTCGGCTTTTACGCCTTTGGTACTGTAATTAAGGGATACACCAAAATTGCCCCCGGTAGCAGCACGGAAAGAATAAATGGGGATATTAACTACCGTACTGCCATCATAAAGATTGGGCACATGGATGCTGCTCAGGCTCACCCCCTCAGATGATCCGTTGGGGTTTAATTTGGAATCCGTTTCGGTGCCCCCTAACTGTTGGGCATATACGATGATGTTGCTTGCACAGGCCAACAATACCAGTATTGCTTTTCGTGCTGATGTGTATTGCATAAATCGATTTAAAGGATGATCTGTATATACGGGTTATTCTTTTTTTATTTTTTATTTGCCCAACCCAACCTTAGCATAAAGGGTGACTTCAAGCCCTGTTGCTGCTGTCTGCCAAAGGCTTGTTGTACTATATTGTCGTTATTTGCTGTAAGAGGATTTTTTGGCGTTACTTCCGAGAGATAACCACGATGGGCGTGCCTGAATATTTGCTTGACGGCCATGGCCGTTTCCGTTGGGGGTTGCGCACAGAGGGTATTGCCACAACACGCGGCAAGGCTTAAACTTAACAGGAGTATCAGGTGGTTGCTCAACGGGCAACAATTATAGGGTTAGGGTAATCTTTTTTCAATTGGTATAGGCAATGCGACGTGGGGTCCAGTGGATAACGTACTTATCATTTCAACTTATAAGTACGCGGTAAAACCACTGCGTCAAAAGATTTCATGATAGAAATCACAAAATTCTGAGAACAAAAATATAAACTATTTACAAAGCACCAAATTATTTTTTTAACTTTTTGTCTACACTACTTTTTTCAACTATCAGATTTGCAGTATACTAACCCCTTAATTTATTCGATGGACTGCCCACTTGTTCAAAGGTTAAACAACTGAAAGACGCGCCTGTTTTCGATCTTAATATGAGATGGGAAAGTATTACCTGGCTACGTTCTTCTAATGTAAGATGGTGACGGTGTTACCTCTCTAATAAGAAATTTACAACGATAAATCGCATCCCAATCTTTAGAAATTCTGTAATAACGGTTGTCACGCAATATAATTTAATGGTATATTTTTAAAGAACTAACTTTATGTATCTTTTCCTGACATCAATACCCTTCCTATGTTTGTAGAACTTAAACCACTACGCAAGATGATGAAGCCCTTAAAAGGCGACCCTTCCAAAAAAAGGTATTATAAAAAACTGTATAAATGGCATTCCGGATTGATCAAGGCCAAACAGCAGGTCTGCTTCAATATGGAAGCAGGTCTTTACGAATTACTATCGGATAGGAAGAAAGGTGTAACCTATTACGATGGATACATTTTGGCCCTGGTAAAGCTTAGCAGTTTCGGCATGGAAAAATTATCACCCCCACAAAAAGTTTATCTGCAGGAATGCATTGATAATATAATGCTCTTTATGGAAAATCAATATACCTATCTGTACCTCCTCAACGGGATGACGTTATTTGAGTCCCCGTTCGGGGAAATGGATGCTGCTGAGATTGAAGGATACATTTTTCAACCCAATCAAGTTGTTGATTGAAACTGATTTTACAATCAGGACAGATAGACCATCTACAGTTTTGCGTTATTGATCAGGGATGCCTTATGGATTAATACTTTTTAATCAAAGTACAACCTGAAAGTGCATTAAAATATGACTACAACACCCAACGGCTTTTTGCTGTGGGTATAACATCCGGGATCTTGGCTGACGAATAAAACATGTCGGTTCGCGAAATAAAATTGCAGGTTTAGCTACAGAACCTGATATTAATCGGTTTAACGTATTGTATGAAAACCGAGATTAAATCAACCATCATTTTTCGTGTACCGAAGTGCTCAACTGAAGCAACCCTGGAAGGTTCCTGGAACGCTTTGAAGGAATCCATTAAAATATCATCGACCAATTTTTATGAGTTGGTTGCAGATCTTGCGTACGAAGATATATCCTCAGCAACACCTGAAATCCAACATACGATCTGGAAGTATTTTAACCGTTCCAAATACCGTGCAACTCCTTACGGCACCTTTGCGGGTGTTGGAATAATGGACAATAAAAACTCCTCCAATAAGCCCATGATTATCAGTGAAGGGCAAAAAGAGCATTCATTCCCGGATTGGTCCCAGACAGAACATTTAGGACGTTTTGGTCCGCTGGATGCCCGAGAGTTCGTCTTAACAAACACCAGCCGTTATAAAGCATTCGGAAAGACCCGGTATCTACTTTACGAGAATCGAAAATTCCATCTTTCCGAAATCAAGGTACAAAAGGAGGTAAACCATATTTTGCGTACGTGTCGAAAAGCAACTCCCCTATCCAAACTACTTGAAGGAAGCCCGGACATCCCGGAAACCCTTGACCTCTTATTAGAAATGATCCAGCATCAACTTGTATTGACAAGCGAACATCCCAATATAATCGGAACGGACTATTTTTTAAGGAGGCAAATACCGGTTCAAAAAAAACAGCCCGGCTATATTATCTCAGAGCGGCCATATATATCCGGAACGCTTCCTACAAGACCTCTCAAGCATCTGCCCGAACTTGCCAACCTACTTTCGTTACTAAGAAAAAAAGACAAAACGACTGATCTTGGCAAATTTATTGAAAAGTTCAGGCAGCGTTACGATATGAAGGCAGTACCACTAATGGAAGCTCTGGATATAGAGGTTGGGATTGGTTATGGTCATTTAGAAGATCCCGAAGAAGCGATGGTAACCTCCTATCTTGAAAAGGAAGAAAACCCTATTGGTCTGGAAGATAAACTTAAAGGACTTTTATTTGGAAAGAAGGACCTGAACAACCAGCCTATTGACCTCTCTACCCTTGAGTTCGAAGGCAGTGAGGCAGTTAGTCTACCAAATACATTGGGTGTGTTGTGCAGTCTGTATGATAATGACCTTGTGATAGAACACATTGGGGGGGCTACGGTAAACTCGCTTGCTGGCCGCTTCAGCCTCATAGGTGGAGCGTTACATGAATATTGCCGCAATATGGCCGAACTTGAACAGACTGCCAATCCGGATATACTGTTTTTTGATGTAGGGTATGCCGGAGAACCCGACGTCGATAACGTCAATAGACGGGCGGGTATCTATGACCTGCAGCTATCCATCCTTTCTTATGACACAAGTCCTGCGCCGCTGCATCTTGAAGACTTTATGCTTTCCCTGCGGGGTAATGATCTTATTTTATTTTCTAAACGGCTTCAAAAACGCCTGGTGCCGCGGATAGCCAGTGCCTATAACTACGGCAGATCCGACCTGTCTGTTTTTCGCTTTTTATGTGACCTGCAGTATCAGGGTATCACCAGTGACTTAAGTTTTTCACTATCTTCCTTATTACCACAGGGGGACTATTATCCAAGGATAAATTATAAAAACATAATCCTCTCTCCTGCCAAATGGAAAGTTCACTACGCTCATTTCGTCGTTGATGCGGAAGAAAACGAAATAACCAATGCAAGAAAAAACCTCGAAAGCTTAAAGCTTCCACGTTATCTCGTTAGCCGTACGTTTGATCGCACCATGACTTTTGATACAGATAACAATGAAGATATGGGGGCTTTGCTTTTCATCCTTAAGAAATTCAGGTCGATTACTTTGGAAGAGGGGTTTATACCACAGGAACCTGTTGTTTATGATATCAGCGGAAAACCATACCATTCTCAACTTCTTATTACCCTGGCACATGATAAGCCTCTTTACAAAGCGCTTCCGGTAAGAAAGAGCAAGCCTGTACCGGCATCCCAGAACTTCTTTTTGCCCGGAGATAACTGGCTTTACCTTCAATTGTTCGTGGCACCATCCCTATCGAATCAACTGCTGGTCAAACACATCAAACCCTACCTTAAAAAGAATATTGAAAAAATAAGCTGTTGGTTCTTTATCCGTTACAACGAAAACGGCGAACACATCCGTATGCGCATCCGTTCAAAGCAGCCAGCAGATTATACGCATTTATTCAGTGCAATGACCACTGTACTGGAGAAGGCTACGCGTAAAGGGTTACTGCAAGATGTGCAAGTATCCACATACCGAAGGGAGATGGAGCGATATGGTATGGCAAACATGGAACGGGTAGAACGTTACTTCCAGTTTGACAGTAGTTATGTCCTGGATAATATTGACTTTGGCGCACTGCAAATGGAACGTTATGGTAAGTGTGTTGGCTTTATACTTTTTATCCTGCCGGCCTATGACAAGAACACGGATGCACAGACCGCATTTATTGATGAAAGAAGCCATAGCTTCTGCCAGGAACATCGAATTAATGCGGATAGTTACCGGATGCTCAACCAGCAATTTGGAGATTTTTTAAAATCGGTCAATATAGTCGAGAGCAAATTAAAGGATCAGTGGTCCGTTCTGAAGTATGAACTGCAGCTCCTGCTGGAGCCATTGGATTTTGAGGTAAAGACTTCACTATTGGCCGATATCCTGCATATGCATTTTAACCGGTTTTTTGTACTCAACCAACGTACCCACGAAATGCAGGTTTATTATTTTATTTCCAAATACCTGCGTTATCGTAAAGCTACCGGTCGTTATCTATTTGGGGAACAATCCACCATCCTTTCGGTTTAATAATTTGTGTATGGTTTTCTGGAAAGTTTGACCGATGTCCAGCACGACACCATTATGGAGCGCTATCTTTTTATAATCATAATTGGCTATTTTATCTACGTTAATGATTATCCCACGGTGTATCTGCACAAAATTGGGTGTTCCCAGCAATGAAAATGTTTTCTTAAGTGGAAGCAGGATAAGGTAATAAACTTCTGCTGTATGGATTTTTGTATAATGATCCATACTTTCAACATATAGGATATCATCTCTTCTGACATTGGTCTTCCTACCGGTTCTCACGTTCTTTACCAGGATGGTTGAATCCAGGTGCTTTTGGATAAATTCTTGGGCCAGTGCCCTCTTCCTGCATCTCAGTAAAGCTTCATTGAACTCATTTTCGAGTACAGGTTTTAGCAGAAAATCAGTTGCGTCCAAACGATATGATTTTAATGCGAATTGGGCGTGTCCTGTGGTAAAAACAATTTGAATATGATCCATGGAAGTTTCCTGTCGCAATCTTCCTGCTAATTCCATTCCGTCCATATCCTTCATTTCAATATCCAGGAAAAGGATATGGATATTGTCACCATTTTGCCGGGCAAAAGTCAGTACGTCTGCGGAACAGGAAAAACTGTCTATGAGATTAACCCCTTCTATCCCTCCTAATAGTTTTTCAAGATGCCTGCGTGCAAAAGCTTCATCATCGACAATTATACAATTCAAAGTCATAGGTTAATAGTTAATTTCAACATATAAATCTTATCCTTGTCCTCCACAATTAATTTGTGCCGGCGACCATACGTATTCTTCAGTCTATCCCGAGTAATACGCATACCTTGGCCTGACGCTGGAAGCTTAGTTTTAGGTAACTTCCCATTTGCAATCAGAATCTCCAATGCCCCCCTTTTGCATTTGATAGTTAAGTTCGCAGGACTGTCCGGACTATCCAACACTGCATATTTCAACATATTTTCAACTAAGGTGAACAGTATTAAGGGCAGAATCTTGATTGTTTTAGCCTGATTTGCATCTACTTCAGTTAAAATATCCAAATAAAAATTTTCTTCAAATCGCAATCTGTGCATTTCGATAAGTCGTGTCACATGCTCCAACTCTTTCTCCAATGTTATCTTTCCGTCCGCGGAAAGATTTTCCCAGGAAAACATTAATGACCTCGACAGTAAATCCAGCATTTTCTCAGCTCGCTCAGGATTACTTTTCATTTCTACCTTTACAAAATATAGTGAGTTATAAATGTGGTGCGGATTGAGAAGCGCGAGAAGATAGCCGTTCTCTAGCTTCCGTTTTAGGCGTTCACGGCTAATATTATGTGAAGCTAGCGCGTAGGCAGCACCATAACCGCAAACTATTACCGAGCGGTAACCGGCATTGATATAAATCATTTCCCTCTCCAATCCTCTAGCTAATTTGAATCGTTCGTTGGTATAAGAAAGTAATATCAATATTGACTCAAAATGGACTAATAATGATATTAAAACTAAGAGAATAAAAACAAGTGAATTTTTATCACATTTAAATATTTGGGCAAATAGAAGCTTGCCTTCAAGAAAAAAGAAAGCAACATTCAAGATATAGAATAATATGTATTGGTCAATTGGTTTCCACCCTCCCAGTTTAACAGAGACGTACATTTCAAGGGAAATTACAAAAGAAATTCCTAGTATATGAAAAAGTAATGAACGGCCATTTATAAGCCACTTTATACTTTTTGTTTCATCAATTTCTTGGTCTACGAATAATTTGAGTTGGTTCACGAAAAAAATTTTAATTGAATTAATCAGCTCATTACCTTTAGGTTGTTATCAAATAAACACTATAAATTCTATAATTATGAAAGCGAAAGCACAAATTAAACGTCAGGCTTTAAGCCACTCAGTAGTATTAACATTCGACGGTAGTAGAACAGGAAAAATGAAAGGGAACAAGCCCTCAGATCCGACAACAACCACGGCACTTACATTCCCAACTACGACTTGTCTGCAATAAGCTACTTTTCTTAATATTATTAGCTTTTGGCTTATGTAACTGAAAACAGAGCCGGTAACCAATCCGGCCTACTTCTAAAAATCATGTTGTTCTTTTCTTTACGTATAGAAATAATCTACTTCCATTTTCATAAAACTACTTTTCTGAATTATTAAATTATAATAAACAATCAGCATTAACGATAATTTACCAATTGGACTGATACGCATGTACATCCACTTTTACCAAACTCCTACTATTAAGACAGCCGATAAGCGATCAAAACCAATATCTACGCGTAGCCTATATTATTCTACACTCGATAAACAATCTTGTAATGACAGCCCGTAAAGTATTATCCGAAATATTCATCTATCTGATTGCCTTACTATGGTTATATGCGTCAGTGTACAAATTTTTACAAGTCGAAAACAGTATCAACCAATTAGTGGATAGTCCATTGATTGCACCGTATGCGGTATTATTGGGGTACGCACTGCCAGTAATAGAATTTGTCCTGTTTGTGTTGTTGCTTCTGCCAGGGACAAGACGGATTGCTTTATTTGGTTCTGCCGTATTACTCACAATATTTATAGTGTACATCATTATCATTCTAAACTTCTACAAAGCAGATACACCATGTATTTGCGGTGGGATCATATCAAAATTGAGCTGGAAAAATCATGTCTATTTTAATCTCGCTTTCTTAATGATGAGTATTTATAGCGTGATAGAACCAAATATTGGCTCGTTTAACAGAGCACAAAAGAGAATAACCCTTACTCAAACCTAAAAGCAAATTAACCAGGCGACGCCGAAAACCTGCAGAAACGAGTAGGCCATATTTCATCACACAAAATCATT
The DNA here is from genome assembly GCF_005049105.1 of Sphingobacterium alkalisoli. GTDB lineage: Bacteria > Bacteroidota > Bacteroidia > Sphingobacteriales > Sphingobacteriaceae > Sphingobacterium > Sphingobacterium alkalisoli. Next base: position 46,420 of record NZ_SUKA01000005.1, on the reverse strand, counting down.
AGCCCTGTTAGTGGTAAGCTTATCTTAAAATCATTTTTACTTTCTTTAATTTTTTTAATTATGAAAAAGATCAAATTTTTCGCAATGGCTGCCGTATTCACAATAGGCATCGGTGGTGCTGTTATAGCCAGTAATACAACTCAAACTGCAAATGTTCAGAACAATGGAACAGCAGACAATCCACAATGGGTGCCATTAGAAGACAACAACGGTTGTGACGGTGGAACAATGCGTCCATGCACCGGTTATCAGGCGTTTGAAAACGGACCAGTTACCCCAATAAGTTTTGGAGATAAGTTGTAAATAGTACATAGGTAGTATGACAAATAGGACTGCAATTGCAATTTTACAAGTGTAGTCCTATTTTTATTAATTATACGCTTCCTTATCTCTTATTATCAACACATTAGCCAATGCTTGCTTCTCAACTAGCTTTAATTTGTACTTATCCAATTGTTCATTCACTTCCTTCACATCCCGAAAATTATTTAGCTCTAAATCCAAATCTATATAATAGTCTATACCTGTCTGATCGATTAATATCGGCCCGGTAACATAATAGTAAAACGCAAGATCTGTTAAAAAGCTTTTTACTAAACTATTGGTAGATTTATAGCTAAAGCGGTCTCGCTTTACACTCCATTTTTCGCCTTTTGCTTTCAGCATTTCATTATTGCCTGTACTTATAAGGACAAGACAAGGCTCTATTCGTTTTTCAATATCTATTTCATACTCTCGGAAGAAATTTTGCACATCCGATTTCATGATCTCGAAAATCTCCTTTTCAGGTCTGGGTGATATACTCAATTCGTAACAGAAGCTATTCTCTTTTTGCCAATTATGAAACGGACCTCCTGAAAGAGCCGTGGTTAGTCTTTCCTTATCCTTAACTTCTATTTTAACTGATGCGTCCTGAAAAAACTGTCGCCCTTCACCAAAAGACCATGTAAAAAAACTCAATCTCGTCATGTTCTTGAATACTATTCTATAATTTTTCGTTGTATCATTTAATTGTGAGTAAGCCCCGCTCATTAAATTTTCCACATGAGGTGAAAAGAAGGAGTAGTGATTAACTGTTTTGTCCAGAAAATTAGGTAGTTGTGACAAATATGGTAGTAATGGTTCGGAAAATTTATGATCAAGCCATTTATCGACTTTTGTATCCCACGTTGTAGTAGACAAATTATTTAGTACGGCATCTATATTTTGTTTATTAATTTCACCTGCCCTTGTAATTGCAATTACTTCCCGACTTTTGGTATTGATCCAAACGTAATGGGGCAGATAGTAATGAGGGAATAATTTGTATAATATGGTGTCACCATAGATAACAGGAATATTAAATCTAGCACCTCTATTGTGCTCCAATTTCTCTAAAAATGAATGTGCTTTTTCTTTTAGTTCTTTGGTCACAGAGAGAAAAACCAGATCATTGGTAAACGTTTGCATTAATGCATTCATTTTAGGTAACATTTCTATGCAAGGGGCACACCATGTAGCCCAAAAGTCTATTATCAACAGTTTCTCACTGAAGTCAGATACTTTTGATGCCGTTTTATTGTAATTGTATATTTTCTCAATCGTTATATCCGCTATTGTATCTCCAACTTCTAGGTTACTAAAGACCTTCATCTGTTGAGCTGCTATCTTGGTTATGGGAAACATTGATAAAAGAACAAGCCCAATTTTGTAAATAATAGTATGCTTCATGGTCATCTTGTTAGTCATTGTTAATTCTAATATTTTGTTCCATGCCCGTTTCATTAATTTCTTCCGCCGGGATAGCAAAAACATATCTACTACTATTCGGTTGGAGTGTATACGTTTCTCCGTTATATGTTCTGGTAAGTGTTCTTGCAAACCTGCTATCTATATTTAGCCTGCGGAGATCAAACCACCCCGTTCGTGTTATCAGTTCCTTGCGCCTTTCTTGTAAAGTCCAGACAAGTATCTCTTCGCTATCTTGAGAACTGTACGGCACAAATGACGCATTGTTATATCTGTTTTTACAGAGCATATTTAACGCTTCCAATGCATCGTTCGACCTGTTCAGACGGACTTCGCATTCTGCTACAGTCAACCAAACTTCATCGGTCGTCAAACCGCTGTAAAGAATCGTAGTACCATTGTAGTTGCCAATAAAATTTCTATTCGCATTGAAGTACCTTGTCTTCCTTAAATCGTTTGAAGCGTACATATCCAAGACATCCTGTCTTACCTGAAAAGCAGTGCTGTTTGCCTGAGCACTCTGGTTACTTCTTTGATTGAAGATAATCTCCGGATTAGGGACAACAAAAGGATTTGGAAAAGTACGGGGTGTTGATATAGGTACGTTATTGAAATCAATCAGTTCTGATTGAATCTTTAGGCATTCCCTGGCGTAGAAGAGTGCCTTCTCATAGTCCTGCATACCCAAATACACCCTCGACATTAGCGCATAAGCTCCAGCTCTATTTGGATCTGTTATGAACTGCTGTCTATCAGGCAATAACGCGGTTGCCTCTATAAGGTCCGAAAGAATAAAGTCCATAGTTTGCTTCAGCGTAGATCGCTGCTCCAATCTCGAAACGTCCGAGGACGTCCGAATGGGCAATCCCAAATCGACATCTGCATTTAATGCTTGGTACGGCTTTGTAAAGTTGAGTACTAGTTCTACGTAAGCCATTGCCCTAAAGAATAATGCACTACCTTTTAAAGCGTTCAGTCTCTCCAGTCCTACTGTCTTCTCATCTAATTGCTCAATACCTTCCAATACAATATTAGCATTCATGACCTGTAAAAAAGGAAGTCTCCAGGCAGGAGAGAATAATTGAGTCTCGTAGACATCTGCGTTCCATAGATAAGTATTTCTTACTATTATGGAAGTACTGGTAATGTATGCGTCTGTATAAATAAACTCTCCATCAGATACTACACTTGAAAATGCTCCAGTGTTCATGTCGTTGGTGAAACTCAGTAGTGCCTTGTAGTCTTCATATTTAGTTGGAATAACCAAAGATTTGGAGGTACGTTCGTCTAAAAAACCCTTATGGCATCCCACTAATATTAAATGTAAGAGTATGTAAATAAATCTTTTCATAATTGTTCAATTAAAAGTCTGCATTTAAACCAATGGAAAAAGTACGAACAGGAACAAAAGAAGCCCTGTAATAATCCGGGTCAGCATAGGTATCCGTTGCTTTCCAAAGTATTCCCAAATTATTCGCATAAGCATATACCCTGATGTTTCGGACAGGTAGCGAGCGAATAGATCGGTTATTTATATCATAGGACAATACTATATCTTGTAGACGGAAATTGTCTCCTTTCTCTACCAAAACCTCTGATAAAGTATAAAATCCACTTCTGCCAGAATGAGCCGTCAAAGACGGTAAGGATGGTATATGGGTATGCAAATCGTCTCCAGGATTTTGCCACCTGTTTTCGTAATCCCCGTGAGATATTGTTCCAACATTGACAAGATCATAATTTACAGAAGGTTTTCTAAAGAAATAATCAAATCTGTAAGAAATATTTGCAGACAGCGAAAAATTGCGATAAGCAAATGTGTTCCTTATTGCGCCAAAGTACCTGGGACGGGCAGTACCGAAGTATGTAAGTTTATCTATATCACTGTTTACCTCATTTTGCATTGCTGTATAATCCATACTGATTTCTCCATTCAGATAACCTTGGGGGTCGCCTGTTTGCGAATTAAGACCTGCCCATTTATATCCATAGAGAGCAAATAGTGGCTTTCCCTCATATGGATATATACCCTCACCGGGCGAGTTGACAATAACATTAACTATACTTGCTGTCGTCAGCAATTTTGATTTCGTAACCTTGTCGGATGTAAACGACATTTGCAAATCAGTCGTCCAGTTAAATCTTCCTTCTATATTACGTGTCTGAAGATTAATGTCTATCCCTTTAGCCTCTGTGTTTGCGTAGTTTCCGGTAAACTGTTGTACTCCCGACTGCGTTGCATAAGGTACCGTGGAAATAATGTCATACCCCCATTTCTTATATATATCGAAAGAGCCACTAATCCTGCTATCAAGAACCCCAAAGTCAACACCAAAATTCATGGTGTTTATTTTTTCCCAACGCAAATTCGGATTCGGAGCATTTCTTAGGGTTGCATATTGTTGTCCCGTCAAAGGATCTACCGAGCTACTATATGCGATCGTGGATAGTGCAGATATGCCCCTGTTCACATTTCCTGAAGTCCCATAGGTAGCTCGAAGCTTTAGCTGTTGTATCCATAAAGGTGTAAGAAAAGCTTCTTTTTCGAGGTTCCATGCCACTCCTAATGAATACAACGGTACTCCTTTTTTATTGGTTTCTACACCAAATATATTACTTCGATCAAACCGGACAGAGCCAGACAAAAGGTATCGCTTATCGTACAGATAGCTCGCATTACCATAGATAGACACAAACCGATCAGTTAGGTCAGAACTTACATCCATATTTGGTATACGAAGTTGATAGGCAGCCAGTACATAAGTCGGAAACAGGTTTACGTAATTGACAAGTTTGGATGTGGCATATTCATCCTCATATCCATAAAGTCTTGTTTCGGAGCCTTGCGTACGCTGATCCCTTATTTCATATCCAGCTATCGCATTCATTTCATGTAATTTTGCGATACTGTGGTCAAAGTTTAGCTGCGCCCGAAAATTGTGTGATGAAATACTGGAAATATCAGTATCCAGTATTCCGCCCAAAGGAATGTTGCGTGTTGCTAAATTTGTGCCAGTCGCAATATTCGTGTAGTAATTGATTAGATTGCGGGTAAAATAGGTGTCTGTACTGTAATGTTGCCTTTGATCGTTAGTTGTGTTCCCATACTGATAGAATACTTGCGCATTGAACATCTGGTTGATGTTGTATTTCAGTGAAGTGTTTATTCTATAATCAATTGTTTTTCGTGTATTGTCCGCATGGTCAAGTTCGTCCAAGGGGCGATAGTACCAATCGAGCAGACCTCTTTCCATCCCTATCTCGGCAAATGGAATGCGGATATTGTTAGTAAGCGCAAGCGGATTACTGTGTTCGTCCGCCAACCTGGCATAAGGGTACATCGTTGAGGATATACCTCCCGAAAAGGTGGTATATCGCAGTGATTCAACCGCATTATTATCCCTACTATTATCGGTATAAAAAATAGACGTACCCAGTTCTAAGCTATTGTTGAAGAACCCATAAGTATTGTTTGCATTAATGGTAATCCTATCAAGTCCGTTGCCAACTTCACTATTTAAATTTTTATCGTAGCCGACAGACAACAGATATCTTTGGTTTGATGAACCACCCTGCAAGCTTAGTGCATATTGTTGGTTTTGTTGGTTTCTGTAAAGGTATTTCTCAATATCATTGCGAACATCATACGTCCTCAATTGAGCAATATTATCATCGATCTCCGATGCGAGTTCTGGATTATCCCTCTTGCGAATAAGCAACTCGACCAATGGTGTCAATGGATAATTGAGCGCATATTGATTAAGCTCTCCGGGACGATATACATTTAAATCGAATAGGCGCATTTCATTATCTATGAAATCAGAAGTACTCATGACTGGCTGGTAAAACATATCCGGTTTTGCACCTATGGTATAATTCGTATTAAAGTTTACTTGTGGCTTTTGATTCAGCTTTCCTTGCTTGGTGGTAATAACAATCACACCGTTACCTGCTAGGGCTCCCCAAATCGAGGAGGCAGCAGCATCTTTAAGTATTGTGATATTCTCCACATCATTAGGATTGATGTTATTGATGTCCCCTTCATATGGGAAGTTATCAATAACTATCAATGGCCTACTGGTATTTTCTGATATGGATGTTTGCCCCCTTATGACTAACCCTTGTGCTGCACCAATACCTTTATTAAAGATTAGTCCAGGCACTACATCGGCTATACGATCCATAACTCCTGTGCTCACCGTTCGGTTAAGCAATTCATTATTTATCTGGGAGAATGAACCTGTGGCTCTTTCCTTGGGGATTGACTGAATACCGGTACTTATCGTAATATCTACTTCTTTAATTTCGCCAAAAGCTATAGCCATCGCAATTGGCATATCTATTTTATCTGCAACAATCCTTCGGGGTTGATAACCGATCAGTTCCAATGAAAGGACATCGTCCGAGGACACGCCATTCAGCTCAAATTTCCCTTCGCTGTCGGTAGCGGTCGCTATATTTTTGTTTTGAACCCTCACGGTAACTCCTGCTAACGGATTCCCCAAACTGTCTACCACGCGTCCACGAATAGTCTCTTGTTGCAGTTCCGTACTATTACCAGTTTGCTTTTGTATACCTCTAGCAACTGGCCTCTCCTTAATCAGGATGGTTTTATTCTTGATTTCATAGTCGAGGGGTTGGTCCTTAAAGATCATTTCCAATGCCCTGATCAGTTCGATAGACCGGAGTTCGATAGTGACGGGAGTTGCCTTCTCTAAAATGGCGGCATTAAATGCAAAATCATATCCTTTGCTTTGTTTTCTCAGTTCTTTGATTACATTCACAAGCTTCTCGTTCCTAACAGAAAGGTCTATCTGTTGGGAAAAGGTGCTGGCTATCGAAGAGAAGCTGAACAAACAGATAAAAAGGACAATGAGCTTCATAAGGAGTAGTAGTTTTATAGGATGTATTTTACCCCGATGTTCGGGATAAAGCCTATTGGTAAAACTGGCTTTCATTTATTCATGATTTGGGATACAAGGCATAAGCACTAAATTGCCACAACATATGTCGGCTATGAATTACATCCGATAATGCTTATGTTTGTATCGTTGGTTAATGGATTATATAGTTGTCAAACATTTATTTTGTGACCGACACCCGCCGGAACTGCTCTAACAGCTCCGGCATTTTTAATGATGTCCGGCAAACACATTGAAACAATTACTTTCTGACAGTTACCCTCCTTCCTTCGATAGTGAATTTAAGGTCCACAATTTCTTCCAGCGTATTTAACACTTCAGAAAGCTTCCTGTTTCGTCCAATTTCGGCATAGATGCGCTCGTTTACAGTCGCTTTAGGATAATCAAAGGTTACATCATACCAGCGCTCCAATTGGGCAAATGTTTCCTCCAGTGGCGTATCATTAAACACAAACTGGTTATGTACCCAGGATATGTAATCATCAGTAGAAACAGCTTCCACCTTAAATTTTCCGTTCTCTAATACAGACTGTTGACCGGGATTTAGTACGACATTTTTTGTATTCGCTGCATGGAGATTTACCCTACCTTCTATCAGCGTGGTTACGGCTTTGTCAGCGTTATAGGTGGAGGCATTGAAGGCCGTACCCAACACCTCAATCTGTTGCGTATTACTCTTCACCCGAAAGGGCTGTGACGGGTTATGTGCGACTTCAAAGTAACCTTCGCCATCTAATGTTACCAGACGTTCGGCGGCACTAAAGCGGGAAGGATAGGAAAGTGATGAGGCCGCATTCAGAATGACCTTAGTACCGTCCGGCAGGGTTACTCTGTACTGTCCACCGTTTGGCGTGATTACCGTGGCATGGAAAACTGCTTCCCCGGTCAACATCGTACCATCTTCGTACCGGATACCGTCCTCGCCTATCAGGATGCCTTCTTTTGAATCATTGAGTTCATATTTAATACCGTCCCCTAAGGTAAGTGTAGCCTTGTTGGTACCGGGCAGCACATCATCACCATATTTACTGGTAAGCTGCGGTTGCTCCGGTATCCTGAGGTAAAAATAGAAATAGGTTGTCGATACCCCCAAAAGGAAAAGCATTGCCGCCGCATAGGGAAGCCATCGCTTGAATCGACCGGTAAGTATTGGTACAGCTTGTCGCTCTGTTATCTTATGTTTGATCTTAAGTAATAGCCTGTCTGTAACTTCGTCCGGATCGTTGTGATCCTGTGTATCTTCTTCAAGCTCCAGTTCAGCACGTATAAGGCCGCGCAATGCTTCCGGGGAAGATTGCCCGAAATAGGACAATAAATCTTCGGTTTCTTCCCGTGTTGCCTTGCCGGTAAGAAACTTTTTATAGAGCTGTAGTATGTGCTGATTACTGTCCACTTTTATCCCTTTTTATTACGTGTACGTTTGTAAAAGGAAAACGGACTATCCGGATATGAAAAAAAGTAAAAAAAATTACGGCATCGGGGACAATGCCAGTAAAAGTAGCATTGGAGGTACATGATTACCCTGCCTGCCAAAGTACACTTTTAGTGATTGGGTGGCTTTCACTATATGGTTGTGTATGGTATTGGGCGATATTCCCATAATGGTAGCGGCTTCCTCGTAACTTTTCTCTTCCAGCTTACACAGGATAAATGCCTGCCGGCGTTGGGGAGGAAGTGTTGCAATAGCCCGGTCTATAAGGTCGTTGGTTTCGTCCTTGAATATAGATTCTTCTATATGTTCGTAAGCCTCGTTGCTTATAGATAGAATAGCATCATGAAGCTTTTGATCTCGGGCTGCTTTACGGTAAAAGTCATAGACCATATTTTCTGCAATACGGTACAGGTATGCAGAAAAAGGTTGATTAACATCCACTTTTTCCCGTCGCTCCCATATCCTGACAAATAGTTCCTGAAAGAGTTCTTCCACCTCTTCATCTATTTTAATCATTCGCCGGAACTTCCAGTAGATACGTTTACTGTAGGTGTGGTACAAGGTTTCAAACGCAACATAGTCGCCATCCCGCAATTTTATGAGCAAGTCCTTCTCGTTGTATGGAGGCATTCGGGTCACGCTATTTGGCCGTCACAATTTCTTATAAATATATTAATATTAATTTAATATCTAAAATTTGCTTGCTTTTTCTCTTGATTTGTTCAGAATGATCTGCAGATTGGAGAACATTTAAAAATAAAAGCTAAGAGGCTTCCCAAATTCAAAACCGGCAAGGGATTGAGTGAGATTGGGGCTAAGGCAAAAAGCTTAAGAAATAGCTATTGATTTATGGTATGTACAAAAAGGTTTACCCTAATCTAATTCTTACCATTATCCATTTCGCAGCCTCTTTCGGCAGTTCTGAAATGCAATGGAAGGGTTGCCGAATGTGGCTGTACCATTTTAGCGATGCAGCAGCCCCGAAGCCATGAGGGGTTGCTGCATCGCCACCTGCATTTGGCTTATCGAAAAGCTAAAGTTTTACCCTGAGCTAATTCCTAACCTTACCAATGCCGCAGCCTCTTTCGGCAATGCTGAAATGCAATGGAAGGGTTGCCGAATGTGGCTGTACCATTTCCGCGAGCCAGCGGCCCCGAAGCCATGAGGGGTTGCTGGCGAGCCGCCCGCACCTGGCTATCAGGCGACTTTAATGGGGTGGGTGGTGAAATTCTTCAGGTTATGAAAGAAGCCCCATAAAAGCGAACAGCTCATTTGTGTAAGGGATGAATTGATAAATAAATCCTGTTTTTCCGACGCCTCCGCTAGACTACAGCTCAGTGTATCGTCCTGCTGTTCGGACTGCTTCAATAGCGCTCCGTAATCTTTCGTAATCAAACGCCGATGATTTGCATAGCTTGATTTTCTTATTATGAGTAATGTGTTTCGTTTCCCTTCCCTGCCAAAAACTATTTTCCAAAAGAAAAAGGCAAAAAAGAAAGCAATGAAAGAGTGTGGCGATAGCGGAGAGCCAAAAGGAAACGGAATAAAAGAAGGGCCTGTGCGGTGGGGAGAAATGCCCAATTCCGCTGAAAATAAAATCACTAAAAAATGGGCATTGGGTTTATGCCGTAGTCTTTTGGCTGCCTTGTGCGGCGGCCGCCACACTACATTAGCTGCCCTTTTTAGCCTGTTCTGCCAGGAAAATCAGTTTATAAAAAAGCCTACTGCTTTCCGAAGGTTAAGGCTTTGGAGGTAGTTAAAGATACTTTACAGGTCAAAAAAATAGCTTGCCATCAGGGCAAGCTTTCGGTTGGGCTGTAGATTAATTGAAATGCCGTATCACTGGATTTATTGTATCCAACTTAATTGCGACCGCAGCGCGGTCACAATTTCGAAATACACGATATAACTGCCTCTATCGTTCTAATTGGGGATGATAGAAACCTCAACCAAATCCAGATTGCAATTGTTGAGAAGCATCAGAAGGATATTGAGAAAACAGAACATAAAAGCAAATCGAGAAATATTAAAATTAATTTTATATAAATATTTTGGTTACTTTTATAGCATAGTATAAATTTTAAAATAATTATTTCAGGGCATTAAATGGATGATCGAAGAGTCTCACTTATTTTTAAGGAATAGTATTGGTAATACCTACCTACGCATACTCAATAACTTCATTAAATCTTCCAACAATTGGTTCGATGTTAGTCCCATAGGGTTCACTAAATAAAGCTCAATCGAAAGATTGGGCTTTTTTGTATCCCATGGGATGAGAACGAAGCGTTGGGATGGGTTCGAACTTAAGCGAAGCTCGTTGCGGAATAGCGTGCGGGAATCGAGGGGCGCAACTAATCCCAGCGGGATCACTAAATAAAGCTCAATCGAAAGATTGGGCTTTTTTGTATCCCATGGGATGAGAACGAAGCGTTGGGATGGGTTCGAACTTAAGCGAAGCTCGTTGCGGAATAGCGTGCGGGAATCGAGGGGCGC
>NZ_SUKA01000005.1:0-35832 GCF_005049105.1 Sphingobacterium alkalisoli | reverse complement strand
CCCAGCGGGATCACTAAATAAAGCTCAATCGAAAGATTGGGCTTTTTTGTATCCCATGGGATGAGAACGAAGCGTTGGGATGGGTTCGAACTTAAGCGAAGCTCGTTGCGGAATAGCGTGCGGGAATCGAGGGGCGCAACTAATCCCAGCGGGATCACAAAGTCACTCTTTTGGAGTGACTTTTCTCATTTAAAGCGGTATTAAAACCGCTTTAATGAAAATAAATAAACCATAGTATTTCATTCTATAGCAAACGATTCGGTTACCTATTCGGTTACCCCCCTCTATTGCTTATTTTTGGTAACCGAATTACGGGAAAGTTTGATGAGGCGAGAGATTAAAAGGACTCCCAAACAAAATATTGTTTAACCTTTTAAATTGTGGGATGATGAAAATCAGACAAGACATGACACTCCTTGTATGGATACAAAGTAGTAAAGCAAAAGTTTCGGGGCTTGCCCCTATCAGTATACGTGGTACCATAGATGGTACCAGTACAGAATTCTCCTTGGGCGAGAAAATTCAACCCGGACATTGCATTTCGACCGCCTATCCTATCTGCATGATACCGTTACCCCCTTAATGGTAAAACATGCTTTTACCGGCAAAGCCCCTAATGTAGCAAAAAAAGAAGGGCCTGAACCGGTCAAAGAGGCCACCCTACTCAATACTTTTGATGAGTTTATAAAAGGTTTTGCAAAACTTGTCCAGAACAAAAAGAGGTCCGATGGCACAATGAGGCACTGGCGTACAACAAGAGGCAAGGTCTTTGATTTTTTGGTGAACCATTATAAGAAAAAAGATATTTATTTTGCTGAAATAAGACCAAGTTTTGGTGATGAGCTGTATGAATATTTAACCTTAGATGCCGGTTCCAAGCTTTCAGAACCAACTGCAAAAGGCCACATCAAAAGAAAACTAGGAATCGTAAAAAGAATCCGAAAACAAATCGATAAATTTGAACTGACCACCGGGGATATTGGACTCGGAACTAACTGATAATTAGTGAGAATAAAAAACGTTAGTCAGAAGCCTACAAAAACACTCAGACATAGACTTTTGCGACAAAAAACGAAAACAAATGACAAAAAACGAAATCTTAAACAAAACAACGTGGGATGATTACGAAATAGGAACTTGTTTTATTTATGTACCCTTATTTGAAAAAGAAATTCCTTTTGTTTTTTTTCAAAATCATGAACCAACACCAAGTATTACAGACAAAATGCTTGCGTGTGTAAATGACATTCTCGAACTTGAAAAATCAGCGATTGAAACCATAAAAGAAATGCTTTGGGAAGAATGTATTTTTTCATTTACCATTGGTGATTACGGCTACGAACCAAATGATGACGAAACCCATTTAGAAGCACATTTAAAAGGGTTTAAAATTTCAAATAAAGACGATGCTTATGCTAAAAGTGTGGTGAAAGAAATACAAATTGATGAAAAAAATGATGAGTTAAGCGGTCGTTATGCTGAAATTAAGATAAATTCTGCGTCGGATAATTTGATAGCCATTATTGTGAAAAATGGTAAACTTATTGACTTCGATTATGATGGAACTTATTTGCCCTCTTTTGAAATAGACGAACAATGTGCTAAAAAAAATAGAGAAGAAACAATAAAATAACAAAAGAAAAACAGACTAAACAACAATAAAATATATCAGCCGAACCGCTAATAAAGGTTTTGCAAGAGTGGGGCGAAATTGCAAAGTTCAAGTATAGTTCTTCGATTGCCTCACCATCTCCAAGCCCCAAAACGTTAGCGGAAATTTTAAACAGACATCATCCAAAAAATGACAGAACATTTTTTTACATACACCGACAAATTTGTGAACTTCACACAAGCTGACAAAGAACTGTTGGCTTCTGCATTGTCATTTAGACAAGTAAAAACAAAAACCGAGCTAGTTTCATATGACAAGCGGACAGACGAGTTATTTTTCTTGCTCAAAGGTTGCCTTAGAAAATATTATCTAAAAGACGGACAGCAGATAACGATATACATTACAACAGAAAATAGTTTTATTGGTGCTTTTGACAGTTTTATTACAGGAACTGCGAGCAAAGAAATCATTGAAACACTTGAACCTTCAGAGTTGCTTGTCCTCAACAAAAAAGACTTGGACAAACTTTACAACGAGATTCCTCTAATGAACGAGTTTGTGCGAAAGACCTTAGAGCAAACATTAATTCAGCTTCAACAAGCATTAACATCTTTCATTTTAGATAGTCCCGAAGAACGATACACAAAATTGTTGTCACAAAATCCTGAAATCCTGCAACGAGTTCCGCAACATATGCTTGCCACCTATTTAGGCATTACCGCCACTTCACTGAGCCGTATCAGAAAAAGAATTGTAGAAAAATCGTAACCGCTATTTTTTCTTGTCTTTTGTAAACGTTTTTTGCCTTACTCATCAACCAACTTTGCATTGTAAAATAAAACAATTCAAAGTATGGACAAAATCACTTTCGGTTGGAGAAGCCTTCATAAAGGCAAACTCACCACAATGTTCTTAGGCTTTCTATTTCTAAGCCTGACACTCACTGCCCAATCTTCCAAAACAGCTATTGTTGGTACTTGGCTTAACCACGAAAAAGCCGCCAAAGTTGAAATCTATCAACAAAAGAAAAAGTTCTTTGGTAAAATCGTATGGCTTAAAGAACCAAACGAAAATGGCAAATCAAAAACCGACAATAAAAACCCCGACAACTCAAAACACAACGACCCAATCATCGGATTGGTAATGTTGAAAAATTTTGAGTTTGATGGTAAATCCACTTGGGAAAGCGGTACAATTTACGATGCACGAAGTGGGAAGACCTATTCTTGCTATTTGACACTTCAAGCCGACAAAACACTTAAAGTTCGTGGCTATGTAGGTATTTCATTATTCGGACAAACTAACATTTGGACAAAAATTAACTAAACAAAAATATTAAAATGAAACAAATATTTGTAACAGGTGGTTCGGGTTTTGTAGGTCAAAACCTAATCTCAATGCTCATAGAAAACGGCTATCAGGTAAAAGCATTGGCACGTTCTGCTCAAGCCATTCAAAAGGTTGAGCAATTAGGAGCAACGGCAATCAAAGGCGACTTGAATGATAAACAAGCGTTAACGGTTGGTGTAAAGGACTGTTCTTCGGTATTTCATTTGGCGGCTTCGGTTGATTTTTTCGCTTCGGAAAAGAAACTCAAAAAACTGCACGTTGATGCCACCGAACTTTTGTTGGAAGTTGCCCAAAATGCAAATGTTCCAAGGTTTGTTTATTTAAGTGCAGCTTCGGTTATTATGAATGGTAAGCCAATCGTAAATGCTAAAGAAACCTTTGTTTCTGACAACATTATTGACGGCTATTCACGAACAAAACTGCAAGCCGAAAATTTGGTCCTGAAAGCAAACACAGAAAACTTTCAAACCATTGCAGTAAGACCACCATTGGTTTGGGGCAAAGGCGACCCAAATACATTGGTTGGTGTTATGGAAGCCACTAAGAAAGGAAGAATGCAGTTTATTGACGGAGGCAATCACCGTTTAGTAACTTGCCACGTTTTAAACGTTTGTCACGCATTAATCTTAGCAGACCAATCAGAGCAAAATGGTAAAACCTATTTTATTACTGACGGTGAAACACCGATATTCAAAGACTTCATTAAAAAATATGTGGCTACGCAAGGTGTAACAATTCCCGACAAAGTTGTTTCGTTGGCAATGGCAAAACGTGTGGCGAATGTAATGGAATTTGTTTGGAAAATATTTGGATTAAAAGGACACCCACCACTTTACATAGGGCTTGTAAATGTATTGGGCGTAGAGTTTACTACCAACGACAGCAAAGCAAGAAAGGAACTTGGCTATAAGCCATTTGTAACCATTGAGCAAGGACTTGACCTAATGAGGAAATAAAAAACTGCCACCAAAACATTGTATAAGCGTAATCCGGGCGAAAGTGTTATATTTAAACGAATTGATTATTAGCAAACCGAAAACGTAGTACTTCTAATCCCGCACTACGCTTATATTTTACTGTTAGTGTACGACACGGTAAACAAATAAGCAAATAGACTGGCGAACACTAAACAGAAAAAATTTAACTAAAAAAGCCGACAATTCTAAAGCAATATTCATGATAACTCATTTTGAAAATTTAATTAAGAAGGCCTATCCAGCTTTTAATTCAAGAGACATTGATAAGGCACTTTCGACATTTCATACAGACGTTCAATGGCCAAAAGCCTTTGAAGGTGGTTATGTAAGTGGGCACGATGAAATAAGAGCGTATTGGACAAGACAATGGACGGAAATAAATCCAACCGTTGAACCAATCGGATTTAATCAACGACCAAACGGCACATTTGAAGTAACAGTTCACCAAATTGTTAAAGACTTGCAAGGGAATCCAATGTTTGACGGTGAAGTAAAACACATCTACACATTGGAAGACAACTTATTACGAAGAATGGATATTGAAACAGAATAGTAGAAATAATATTAATTTAAACTTGGCCAAAGGCTTAGCCAACAGGACTAGTTTGTTTGACAATTAGGTATTGCTTCGGTGTGCCTCGCTGGCCAAATATCTTTATCAGTGGCTTACGTTGGACCAGCGCTTATTTGGCAGTAATCATTTCATAAGAGATAGCTTCGAGAAATCTTATGTATCAATTTGAGGGGCTAATTCTCAGATTTCGGAAATAGCCCTCTGTGCCTACATCAACAAATAAACCTACAGCCCCAGATGTGTCTGCTCCTTGCTTGAGGTCCTTCACAATAAGGGAAGGCTGTTTGTCTTCGTTTAAAAACAATCTTGCCTGATCGCCTTCAATTTCAATTTTCATCCTGATCCATTCATTCAAGCCCATATCAGCATATGACTCATACTTCTCGGGATTCTCTTTTCTTAAACGGTCATATTTATAATCTGGGAAAGAAAAGTATTGAATGGAGTGATTGCGTCTTACCTGATCTTCAGCCCTACCATTCGTTGGACGTAGATATATAGATTCAAAGTTGGAATTCATGTCATTGATCCTGAATGCCAATCCGATAAACCCACGGTCTGTTGGAGAAGCCGTAGAGAGAAGCCGGCTTAGAACTTCTACCTCGATAATGCCATTTTTGAAATTAGCGTTCTTTATCCGTACAAATGTAGGTTCGTCCGCTTCTTTCACGGTAGAATCTTTTACGACCCTGACAATACTTTCACCCTGCAAATCGTCGACTTCCATATAAACATTAACCGGTACAAGCTTGCTCACATCTAAATTTATTTTTTGGCTGTATGCACTTTCTGTGGCAAAAAGAAAGAGAAACAAAATTATTCTTATCATATTATTTTTTTTCTGTAAAATTAGAAACATTCATACCCTGTAAAAAGGTCATTTTATCTTTAAAGTTGTCATTTTATACTCTTTCGGTATTGCTGGGGCGTAATGTGGGTGAATTTTTTGAAGAAACGGTTGAAATTGGATGGGTCAGAGAATCCCAATTCATAGCAGATCTCTTTGGCGGATTTATTCTGACGCAGCTGTTTCTTTATTTCTGAAACCATCTTGTGATGGATCATTTGCTGCGCTGACAATCCGCTGAACTGCCTGCAGATCTTATTAAGGAATCCGGTACTTATGTTAAGCATTTTGGAATAGGCTTCAACGGTCTGGTCCTGTAAGAATCTTTTTTCCAGCAGCGACCGGAATCTATAGAAATCTGCGTGAACATATGTGTCCCGCTGGACAGCGTAAGCACCGGCATAATAACGGTTGAGTATAACCAGCAACTGATAGAGAAGTGACCTGATCATATGATTGCTGTCATTCTGGAGCTGTCCGAACTCCTGTTCTATTTCCTGTAGAAGTTGCAGGCATTTCCCGAATGATGTTTCCTTGATCTGCATTCCAGCAGGATGCGAATACTGATGAAAGTACTGAAACCGGTAAAGAAAAAGCTCATCTGAAAAAAAAAGATGGAGAAAATCTTTTTCAAAGAACAGCGTGTAACCTTTTATCTGTTGTTCAATTTCCCAACGGCGAACCTGTCCAGGACTGGTGAAAATTATGGTTTGCGGGTGAATTGACACTTTGTTCTCATCCAGTGCCAATGTTCCCGATCCTTCTGTGATGAAAATAATTTCGTAAAAACTGAGTTGGTGCAATGTGCTGTCCAATACATAATTTTTCAACGTTCCAATACGTCCGATATCCAATAAAAGCTCTGAACCATATTTATAGGGCAGAAAATGATAGGTTTTAATTTTTGTGATTGATGCCATCTTTTACAATTTCTTTACAATATAATGGGTACGTTAAAAATACAAATTTTGGTGTTTATTATTTTTGTCATGTGTATCGTATATATTAATCAGACATATAGATTTTACACGCTATATCGTCTAAATTAGTTTTGAATAATACTTCTATCATTCGTAAATGATAAAAGTATTATTTAAACCATTTTTTTATTTCCGTTGCTCCACTCGTTTCAAATCTTCATTGTATTTCTTCTTAAACATAAAGTCCTGAAATTCTTTATCCGTCGGAACTTCTAATTCAAAACGTTTCAGTTCAGCAATTCATATTCTCGGGGGAGTCGAATTTCAAAACCTAACTAGATATTGTTCAAATGTTGATTTTCGGACTAAGTTCGAACTTAAGCGAAGCTCGTTGCTTCATTTATTACAACAAATCTAATTTGTATCTTTGCCCTATGCAAGAATCAATGAATATGGAAAAACCTGCGGAAGCAACAACCTGTTGGGTTCAGCTGTATTCGGATAGTTTATATTCATGGGCGTTGCACAAAACATCTAACAAAGAGACGGCAGAAGACCTTGTGCAGGAAACATTTTTGGTAGCTGTAAAATCCTTTGACAGCTTTAAGGGAGATAGCAACCCTAAAACCTGGCTATTTGCCATTCTTAACAACAAGATAAACGACTATTATCGAAAAAATTACCGTACACCTATTGTAAATGATGAAGCCATTTTCGATCGCTTGTTTGATAATACAGGGCATTGGAGGCCAGAGCAAATACCTTTGCAATGGGCAGAACAGAACGAAAATATTTTGCATGACAACGAATTTCAGCACGCACTACATAACTGCCTCAAAAAATTGCCCTCAAATTGGTTTTCTGCTATTCAGTTAAAATACATCGAAGAAAAAAAAGGAAGTGAAATCTGTCAGGAATTAGGCATAACGGATACTAATTTTTGGCAAATACTTCATAGAGCAAAATTACAATTGAGAAAATGCTTAGAAATAAATTGGTTTAAACGATAATGGCACAGACTTCAACTATTAACCTCATGATTTCCTGCAAACAGGCAACGGAATTACTGGATAAAAAAGCTGTGTTAAAACTTTCCGGTCGCGAAAACCTTGCCTTGAAACTGCACGTTGCAATTTGTGAAGCATGTAAACGATACAAAAAGCAAACTCAATTTCTTGAAAATATTTTAAAGTTAAATTTCAAGAATTCCAACCCTGATCAAGTGCCACAACATACCAACGAAGAGCTAAAAGGTAAAATTTTTGAATACCTTAAAAAAAATCAATAATTTTTTTTCACCCCCACTGTCAGGATTTCCATTCTTCTACGACCATTTGATTATCAAATAAAATATGTTTACTCAAAAAATAGTAGAAAAATGAAATGTAGTCTCTTAAAATCATTCTCAATGCTAGCGATTGGAGCATCGCTCATTACACTTGCAATTTTCTGCTCAATGAGCAAAGTAAATGCCCAGGAAAAAAATCAGGCTATGATATTTATGGACAGAACAGTAATGAAGCAGACTTCTGATGCAGTTCCAGAACAACCGGAGGATATAAGCCCTTTACTTTATGGCGAAAAAATTCCGACGGCAATCCTAACCGATATGTCAGGAAACAGTTTTGATTTAAACAAGGCTGTTGCAAATAAACCAACCGTGCTGGTGTTTTATCGCGGAGGTTGGTGTCCGTATTGTACCAGACAGCTTTCCGGTCTACAAGAAGCATTACCCGAACTTGAAAAATTAGGATATCAGATCGTTGCCATAAGTACCGATGAACCTGAAGGCTTGATGAAATCTGCAGCAAAAGAAAAACTGAGCTATACTTTACTGTCCGATGCAGACCTCAGCCTATCCAAACAGCTTGGTATAGCCTTTAAAGCACCCAAAGGCTATTGGGAAATGCTTCCGAAAACGAGCGGCAACAAAAATATTGACCTACTGCTTCCTGTACCATCCGTGTTTATTTTAGATAAAACCGGAAGTATACAATTTGAATACATCAATCCCGATTTTAAGCAACGGTTAAGTCCGGCACTTTTAAAAGCCGTTGCCGGAAGTATTATAAACGAACTATAAAAATTTAATGCTGGCAAACAGATGCCTGCAAAAAAAACAGTGATTTTATAAGTCTTAGAACTGCAAAATTTTAATGTATAGCACTGAGAATATTTACCTTACCAATAAGCACAATAAAGCTCAATCGAAAGATTGGGCTTTATTGTATCCAATGGGCTTCGATAGACGCATTGGGATCCCGTGCTTCAAATTCATGGAATGCAAAGAGATATTGGTTAACCGCATTAAAAAACCGTTTGAAAAACAGCGATTAGTATGTTGTTGCTACAACTTTTTAAGTTCCGCGAGAACAGCTTCACCTACACCTTTTGCGGATTGCGGATTTTGCCCTGTTATCACCCTTTGGTCTACAGTCACGTGTGGCTGCCAAAGCGCCGATTTTTCAAACTTAGCGCCCCGTTCCATCAATATGCTTTCCAACAGAAAAGGAACAACGTTTTCCAATTTTACCGCTGTTTCTTCTTCATTAGTAAAAGCATTTATTTTCTTTCCGTCAACCAAGTATTTTCCATTGCTCAGCTTTACATTAACCAATCCCGCCGGACCGTGACAAACTGCGCTGACCACACCACCATTTTCATAAATTGTAGCTGTGATGTCTGCCAATTCCGTATTGTCGGCAAAGTCCCACATCGCACCATGTCCGCCAGCAAAGAAAATGGCGGAATAATCTTCTATCTTTACTTCACTTGGTTTTAATGAATTGTCGATTTTATTTCTATACACTGTATTTTCCCAAAAATCTTTGTTGGTCGGGTCATCCAAATTAAATCCGTCAACCGGTGGTTTTCCGCCTTTAGGACTTACAAAGTCTATCTCGAAACCTGCTTTGTGTAGCACTTCCCAAGGATGCGAGACTTCACCCAGATAATAGCCAGTCGGCTCGCCTGTATTCCCTTTTTTATCATGGCTTGTTACCACGAATAGGATTTTCTTGTTCATATTTTCTGATTTTTTATTTTGTGCCTGTGTGCCACTTAAAAGTGTGAAAATACACATTGCAGTTAATGATGCGGAAATAATCGTTTTCTTCATTTTTTACTTGATTTAATTTACAGTACAAAGTTCCTAAAACTAAAAAAGCTAACACAGGAAGTAAATCACAATTTTGCTGTGATATATATCACGCTATAAAGAAGAAAACCGGCTCAATGTTTCTCTCGAAACACCAAGATAAGAAGCTATTAAGGTTTTAGGTACACGCTGTAAAAGATTTGGATACTGAACCAGGAACTGCTCGTAGCGTTCCCTTGCATTGCTATTGAGCAGCGATAAAATTCGACGTTGCAAAGAAACAAATCCTGCATTGGATTTTTTTCTAAAAAAGTGTTCTACTTTATGTAATTCCGCACAGATTTTATCCCTATTTTCCAACGACAAACACAGGACTTCCGTATCTTCTAAACAACTTACATTCAATGTTGCTTTGGTCTGATTGAAATAGGCTTGGTAATCGGTAACCCACCAATCTTCCATAGCAAACTGCATAATATGTTCCTTTCCATCAATATCACTATGATAGGCCTTTACCAAGCCTTTTATCACCCAAAAATCGTGAGGTACATAATTGCTTTCTTGAATAAGAAACTGATGTTTTTTAAACTTTTTTGGCGTAAAATGCGAGAGGACAAAATCAAATTCGTTGTCCGTCAGTGGTACTATTCTTTCAATATGTTGTCTTATTTCTTTACTCATTCTTTATATGCTAAAATTAAAAAAAAACCTGACACGTATAGCATTTTGTGAAATGGAAAGTTTCGTAACATAAAAATACCCTCTGGAGGGTATTGGGAGCAATAAATAGTGGTTGTAGTTTTGTCTAGCATATATAAAACGAACAGCATGATCAAACAATCGCTAATTATTATTTTGCTCCAATTCTCTTTTTTCTTGGGATACAGTCAGCATCAGGGAGCATCAAGGATAGGCCAAACCACCTATACGCCGGATGACGAAAGTTTTGGAAGCATAACCGTGTCCTACACCTATGCCTTTAACGGAACACAATTTAAGATAAAAGTTGACCAGGTTATTATCGGCATCAGCAACAAAATGCAACAAAATGAACCTGCATTAGTTAATGAATTGAGAAAAAGGGATATCCTGCCCCATACGCAACAGAATGGAAAAGGACTAGATATGAGATACGACGGGAATGTAGCGTTTTTCGATTCTGGTTATCCAGATAAGCTTCCGTTAACCCCCTCCACGATTGACATTTCTGGAAATGGTTACACCTATTTTGAGCCGACCGAGGCCCTAGGTGAGATTGCGAGAATTTATCGGAACAATAACAAGGGTTCTTCATTTTATAACAAACACGCCGATCTGTCCGGTAATCTTCATATTATCTCCTTTGATTACCCGTCCTTGCGCCGGGAGATTGAAGCTATCCGTGTGGAACTTAAAAATAAAGCAAAAGCGGATAAAACGGTAGCTGATTCCGACGACACAAAAAATGTGCAAAATGCGAATACGGAATCAATAACCGACCGAAAAAGCCGAGCGCAAGAACTGACGGAAGAAATTCAGGATAAACTTCGAAAAGGAGATTCCGCCGGTGCCCGCAAAGCTAAAGAAGAACTTGATGCCTTACAGTCCGAAAAAGAGCGTCGTGTAACAACGAATAATGAACGAGATGCAAAAGATGAGGAGCCTCAGCAAGAAACATTCAACGACATTATGCGTCGAATACAGGAAGATGAACGAGAAATAGTGCGGAAAGCAGAGACCGGACGAGCAGCAGTGAATGCCACCGCAGATGTCATGAGTGGATTAGCGCAGCAGGATGGCGATAAGGAACTCGTCTATCAATATATCGCAGCAGACGATATCGCACTAACAACAAATAATGCACTCTTCGGTTTCCGTACCGAAGGACGACTTCACGGCGGTTTTGACTTTGGCATTGGACAGGGTTCTTTTTCGACAGTACAAGAGGGTGAAATTATAGAAGACAGCGGATATGGCTTTATTATTGGCCTACCTATAGCATATCGGTTTCCCTTTTCCAGCGACTTAAAAACCACAGAAGGGAGTGCATTTCTGGGGATTATGGGTAATGGCGGTATGTACTTCGGAAGTACGGTTCAGCCTGCCGGCTTTTTTTCATATGGTGGATACGCCGGAATAAACTTCATGCACTTTACCATTCAAGGAGGTTATGGTACGCTCCATGATCTAACAGGAGATCTGCTAAACTACAGCCACGAAGGACTTGCCAATGGTGGCAGTTCACCGATGTATTTTTTCAGGATAGGCTTCACTTGGTAAACGTAGGTATTTACAGATCCCCCTTGGAAAGTGCGTACGAAACAAGTTCCAATACGGTATGGGTATTGGTTTTGCGAAGCATGTTCTTTCGATGAGTAGATACCGTTGATTTACTGATGCACAGCTCTTCGGCGATATCCTTTGTTTTTTTGTTTTGCGATAATAGGACTAATATTTCTTGTTCTCTTTTGGTAAATATCTGCTGTTTCTTAGCGTAGTTATTTACCGTTGAGACGTTAAGATATGATGGCTCACCCTCCATACCTATAAAAGAAAGCTGCATCTTATTATCTTTTTTCAAGTGTGATATATCTGTATGCACAACAAAAGTTCTGAGCACTGCCCCGTCTTCATCGCTTTGGATCGTTACGATCTGTTGTAGTATTCTTAAGTATTCGCCGTCCGACTTCCGAATCCGGTAATCATAGCGGGTTTTGTATTTCATTACTTTATCAGGAGGAAGTCGTTTGAAAAAATCTGTTACGGTAGCTTCAAAATCCAGAAAGTAAGGTAAGTCTTCGGGATGGATAATATCAAGTAATTTCTGTAATGTAAATTCCTCGGGAGTATAACCAGTAAGCGTGTGAATATAATCGCTACAATACTCGATTTTCATCTCTGGAGGATTAAACACTAAGTAACAGAAGTCGCCCACTTGAAATATTCGGAGCATCTTTTTGTAAAGTTCGACTTCAATCTGTAGTTCCGTTGGCTTTTTATTTTTGGCGATTTCGGTCCAAATCTTCTGCGCTTGGTCGAGAACTAATTTTTGCATATTCGGTTTATCTTTGATTTAGTTTTTTCTGGTATTAATTGTAAATATACTAAAGCCATAGAAAATCAAAAAAAGCACGCATCGTGAAGCTAGATGACAAGGCTTGATTACGTTCCCTTATTACTGTCTTCATAAGTAGGACCGTACAACCCAGGAACTTTATTTCCGGTAGCCCGCAGATAAACGATCATTTCACCGCGATGGTGATAAATATGATTAAAAAGAAATCCCCGCGCTACAATACCCCTTGGCACAGGACCAATAACTATCCGTTCGCCTACTTTCATTGTCCAGTCAAGCTGCAATTTTTCTTCCGTGAGCGATTGCAATGCGACTCTTGCTTTCTCGACATTACTTTCAAAAAATGCACGGGTAGCGACGATATCGTTCGTATCACCACGTTCAAGGTGATCCGCAGCTAGATCATAAACATCTTGCGTAAACGTGCCTACATACCAGTAATAAATCGTTGCAATATGCTGTGCCAGTTCTCCCATCGTCCAAGAAACCTCCGAGGGCCTATACCCAAGATCTTTCTCCGGAATTGCTGCTAAGAGTTTACGGGTGTTACTCACTTCCTGTTCGAATTCCTGTGTTAAGTTTTGCAGTATCATATCAAATCGTTTTACATTAAAGGTAACAAAAATGCACGATACGAAGTGGTTTGATCTGAAATTAACTTTATTGCGTTTTTTTGTATAACGATAAGAAAAAGTACCAGACAAGAGGTTAAACGTATTAAATCACTGTTTGATTGTAAAAGACTTTTTATTAACTTGCCGTATTAATTCGAAAACTCATGGAAAACAAAAACAACAAGATCGCCGTACTTTATGTTGACGACGAAGAGAATAACCTGATTTCCTTTAAAGCGACATTTCGTCTAAAATACAAAGTTTACACGGCCATCAGTGGAGCCGAAGCGATCGATCTCGTACGGGAGAATCCGATCGATATTATTATAACGGATCAACGCATGCCCGAGATGACAGGTGTAGAATTCTTAGAAGAGATCATCGAGATCGACCCGGAGCCTATGCGCATCCTCCTTACCGGCTATACTGATATGGGAGCTGTAATTGACGCCGTAAACAAGGGCAAGATTTTCCATTACTTGAACAAGCCTTGGAGCGAAGAAGAGCTAGATCAAACTATACAACGCGCCTATGAAGTCTATGCCCAGAAAAAAGAACTATTGGAAACCTATTCAAAATTAGAACTGTCGAACGAGCAACTGGAGTTTTTGCTTCGTCAAAAATTACTTTCCTAGCAGTCCGTAGGTATCTAATGGCAGTGTTTATTTGCTCGGAATCGTAACTGAAAAAGTCGTTCCTCCTCCAAGCTGTGACTGTACATCAATAGTACCCTGCACTTTTCGTAGCGCACTTTGTACATTATATAGACCAAAGCCCATACCTTTCGCCTGGTCACTCCCTCTAAAGAATAATTTAAAAATGTCATTTATGTGGTCGGAAGAAATTCCAATCCCACTATCACTAACCACCATAACAGCATTGCCATTCGCAACGGTAACGGACAAGCTTACCGACTGATTTACGTTATCTTTTATTTGATATTTAAATGCATTGGATAGCAGGTTATGTAAAATTAGTTCAAGGATGGCCTTATCGCTTCTAAAGTTTCGAGGCTGATCCACTTTAATATCAAATGTAACATCATTATTCTCAGTGTACATCTTGTAAAACTGCCTTATATCTTCGAAGAGCTTATTAAAATCAATGTCAGTCAACATCAGTTCCCCCCGTCGCAGCAAATAATAATCACGCAAACTATCGATATAGTCATCCAACTTGGTTAACGAACCTTCCATCAGCGCCAGCAATGCGTGAATACGTTCTATCTGCTGAAATCCCTGCGCAAGTTGGACAGCCGATAACACGCCTGTCAGCGGATCACGGAGGTCATGGCTCACACTGTATGCAAATTTATCCAACTCGTCATAAGCTTTCTGAAGTTCCTCGTTCTTAACGTCCAGCATGGAATTGGCGATATAAAATTTATCAGCTTCTTCAATGGATGAAATGATTTCTTCTTCCAGCCAAGGTTTACGAACAAACCTAAATATATGTCCCTTATTCACTGCATCCACCACAGTTTCCATATCGGCATATGCGGTTAATAAGATCCGGATAGGTCTTGGAAAATCTTTTTTAATCCGTTGCAAAAAATCTACCCCTAGTTCATTTGGCATGCGCTGATCACAGAAGATGATACGCATATCAGGATTCGCAAGGAGTATTTCCTGTGCTTCAGTGGTATTGGAGGCAGTGTAAATCTTATAGCGGTATCTAAAATTAGCTTTGAAGCCAATCAAGTTATTTATCTCATCGTCAATATATAATACTTTTAACTCCTTCTGCATAATCTAATTATAGCGTTATTAATCTGATAACTGGGGAAACGAAGTTAGCGATATTACACCAAATAAAGTCTACTTTCAATTAATATTTTGCTGAATTGGTATGATCAGCGTAAATGTAGTCCCCTCTCCTATCTCAGACTTAACAACAATCTTGCCATGATGCTTAGCTATTGTATTATACGCTATTGACATTCCCAGCCCGGTGCCTTCCCCTACGTCTTTAGTTGTAAAAAAGGGTTCAAAAATTTTCTCCCGAATATCCTTTGGAATACCGATACCGTTATCCGCTATCTTTACATAAATAAATGATGGATCCTCATATATGCCAGTTTCAATCTGCAGCTTCCCACCGGTGTTAGGCTCAAATTTCTTATTAATCGCATACACTGCGTTGGTCAATACATTTAAAAACACTTGATTAAGCTTACCTCCATGGCATTCCACTTTTGGCAAATTACCATAGTGCTTGTCGACCTCGATGCCCTCTTTTACCAAACTACTAAGTATCACCATAGTAGATTCCAACCCTTCATTAATATCGGTAGGTTTGAGGGAGTCTTCATCCACACGCGAAAAAATACGCAAACTTTTAACAATCTCAGCAGTTCTGTGCGCGCCATCATGCAGTCCTTTAAGCAAGAAGTCGACCTCGGTCCGGAGGTAATCCACATCCATTTCCTCCTTATAAGCCTTTATATGTTCCTGCTTTTCAGTTGAAGACAACGCATCCGAAAATGCTACACGTTCTACCTCATCCAAGGTATCCCAGATCATTTGAATATCGCGTTTCAGCGGTCCTATGTTGGCAGTCACAAAATTGATCGGGTTATTGATCTCGTGGGCAACCCCCGCGGTAAGCTGTCCTAAGGATGCCATCTTCTCCGCTTCCACAAGTTGCGATTGTGTTTCCTTGAGATGGGTCAAGGTAGTTTGTAGTGACTCGTTGGATTGGGTCAACTCACGGGTGCGCTCCGCCACGTTTTTTTCCAAGACTACATTCTGTTCACGGATTAAGCTTTCATTTTCCAACGAAATGGCTAATTCTCGAGCTTGCGATAACTCTTTCTCTTCTTTTAACATGTTGATGCTATAAGCCAGACCGAATGAGAGGAGTGCCATCTCAATAATCGACGCTATCTGTACGGAATTACTTGTAAAATCGTTGTATTCCAATACGCCGTAGTCTTTTAGGAGAAAGACAACCGAACCAAGAAGCAATATTGTCCAACCAAACACAAAGTATCTCGCTGGCTTATACCCGTTGATCATAACACGGTAGGAAACATACAACACGAAAAGCGAAGCTACGCCAGTCGTGAGTTGCATATAGAGAAATGCCGTTTGTTTCCAATTGAATAAGGCTAAAAGCGAGGTTCCAATGAAGAGAACAATAAACACCTTAAATACCCATCTTACCCGGTTGGCATTCCGTTTCAATTGGAGAAACGAATCCGCAAATAATAGCGCACTTAAGCCCGACAGACTTCCAAAAATTATTGGCCCTTTAGTTGCTAAATCAGGCCAATAAGGCCATAAATATTGAAAACTATATCCCTTTATGCCCATTTGTGTAATCCCGGCAAAAACAACATATAAGACATAATATAAGTATCCCCTTTCTCTCACGGAAAAGAACAAGAAAAGATTATAAATCGCCATGATAAAGACAATACCGATATAAATCCCGCTAACCAGATTATCGTTATTCGCTTGCAGCGTAAGAAAAAGGTCGTTGCTTATGTGGATCGGCAAGATAATCTGTTCGGTACTTTTGATACGTAAGTAAAAAACTTGGGTCGTTTGTCTCGGAACGTGGATATCAAACACATAGTTAGGAACCTGATATTTCCGTTTAGAAAATGTCTGATTCTCTCCAAGTTTTACGGATCGATAGCCACCTTTACCATCCGGTAAAAACAATTCTACTTCGTCCAATAAAGGATAAGCTATTTCAAGCAGCAGATTGGCATCTTTGCTCTGATTCGTAATCGGTAAGCGTAACCATTTATCATACTTGGTTGTCCCCAAATTAGGCACTTCACTATCTAAAAGAACAAAATCTGTAGACGATAATACGTCAGAAAACGATACACCATCAACACCCGTATAAAGCTGCAGATTTTTCCCGACAGGGAGTCGCTGCGTTAATTCATTAACAATTACCTCCGCTTGGGCATGTATATTTCCAGCAACAACAAAAAAACAGAAAAGGATATGCCACAACCTCATTTCAGTGCTATTACTTTACAGCTTTCGCTAAAACCAAATTCATTGAACACGTAAAACATCCTTTTTCATCCGCAAGCAGCAAGGTCTGTAAAAAATCAGCAACCTCTACCTCCGTAAGTACTTTCTTATCGGTCATCTCCTCGAGTATTCGATCCAGAAAAAGATACCTATTGGCTTCTTCTTTCGAGCGAACAACCATGCAATGCGTTTCCAATCGAACTTCCCGAAAGCCGTTTGAAAGCAGATCCGATGTAAGTTTATTACCTGCCCATCCGTTGTTTACTTTTTTTCCGGTAAGATAATCGCGCACCTTTTGTTCAATTTCTATGTGTGCTGTATAAAAATTCAGGCTATTCCAAATCGTTTCCACTATAATCAATGGATGATCTACACGCAAAACGCGGTAAACCTCCTGAAACATTTTGTCTGGCTGTGGCAAGTGTTGGATCACACGTTCCATACGAATTCCAGAGACTGCATTATCTTCGAAGTCGAGCGGAGCAACTTCCCCCGCCACGAAATTCACATTCTCTCTTACACCCACCGCCTTCTTCGCCTGTTCGATCATTCCTGGATCGTGATCAATTCCAATGACTTTTACCCCATTGCCCAACATGTCGGCCATATTTACGGCATCCATGCCCGTTCCACAACCCAAATCTATAATAGTACCCTCTTTTATAAGGGAGAACGGTGTATACGAATGAATTTTTAATTGTTTGAGAAAGTCTCCAGTATCCATCAAATACCCTGCACCATAGTGTTTAGCATCTATCATAATATATTTAAATTGCGAATATCCGATGTGTGATTATCCGGTGTATTATACTTTAAGTTGTTAATAATTTGGTGAAGATCCCATTGCTCAAGATTCGGGATATCAATCTGATAGTGAATTTCAATTTCTTTATTTCGCAGGGTCTCTATGCGCACAATATTAGAATTCCCACGTAGCGAGGAGATAGCTTCTTTATTTTCTTGATCGGCCTCTTTCAATGTATCTAAGTTTTTCATGATCATCACCGTAGCTAAAAGATCTATCTTCGGATAATAAAAGGTACCATTATTCCCCACACTCGTATCAATTCGGTAGCCAACACTCTCTGCCAACTTCACGGTATAGGGAGCGCACAGGGCGAACAACGAATTTATACCTATTTGCGTACTGATCGCAGCTCCAGCTCTAGTTAAAAAAATACTACCAATTCCATAACCAGCAATTTCACGGGAATTCCACAAGCCACAACCTTCGCCCGTCCCTTCCTTTGCATACTTATACACCAGATCATATACATCCGGATCCATACTTCCCGTTGCCTGTTCTATGGGAAGCGGTTCGCTTCCCCCGGCTACATGTATGCGCACTCCACCAAATACCCTGTCACCATCTAGTGATTCAACAATTAAAACGAAAGCCGCAGGGTTATACATCCAATCATTTTTGGATGAGGTCACTTTTTTTACACCTATTGCAGTTAAGACGTGTGCATGCCCCTCTATAAAACGCTCACAAGTCTTAGGATCATCGATCGCGCGAAAGGCTCTCAGTCTTACCACTGGACGTCCGTCTTTAAATATTAATGCCACGTAAATGTTTAAAAAGTACTTATTGAAACACAAAACTAATCAATAAAAATTAAAGTGTAACTATTGAAACAAATTTCTATTCTTATATTTATCTCCACTTGATTGAGTTAATGGACATTTGTCTTTGTATAGTCTGATTGCTGATACAATTTGTTAATATATTGACCAAAAACAGCATTTATCTACCATCCATAATCTTCAACTTTGCTTTTAATATTGTTAGCCACAGGCATAATTAACAATTATAAACAGTTGTAGAATAGTATTTACAAATTAAAATTTAAATGTGATGTATAAAAAATGGTTGGCACTCATGCTACTGCTCCCTTTCCGGTTTCTATTTGCTCAGGATCATACACTGTCCGAATTTCCAAAAGGATACACCCCCCAAGAAGTTGGAAAATTAATTGCATACCGTTTTGAAGAAGCAAAGCATGCACTGCATGCCGGAAAATGGATTAGTTATCCCGAAACATTTTATTGGAACGGTGCGCTCAAATTTGCTGCACTAACGGAAGACAAGGCGTTCGTTAAAATTTTGCAAAACAAATTTGAACCACTATTTACAACAGAAAAAGCACTATTGCCCATTAAAAATCATGTCGATCTAAATATGTTTGGCAGCCTGCCATTGACACTTTATCAAATAACAGGCGAAAAACGCTATTATGATCTGGGCATGCCCTATGCAGATACCCAATGGGAAGTACCTGCGGATGCAAAGCCAGAAGAAAAAGAGTGGGCAAAGAAGGGGTATACCTGGCAAACACGCCTATGGATTGATGATATGTACATGATTACGATCGTGCAGACCCAAGCGTATAAAGTGACCGGAGACCTAAAATACATTGATCGTGCAGCCAAGGAAATGGTACTGTATCTTGATGAATTACAGCGTCCGAATGGGCTTTTCTATCATGCACCCGATGTTCCATTCTACTGGTTGAGGGGTAATGGTTGGATGGCTGCAGGTGTTACCGAGTTACTTCGTTACCTACCCGAAAATCACAAAGACCGTCCGCGTATTATGAAAGGATATCATACCATGATGAAAAGCCTGAAGAAATATCAGACAGCAAGCGGCATGTGGAATCAATTGATCGATGAGCCCGACTCATGGGCAGAGACTTCTGGATCTGCTATGTTTGCCTACGCATTTATTACCGGCGTAAAACAAGGATGGCTAGATGCAAAAGAATATGCGCCTGCCGCCCGGAAAGCATGGATGGCCTTAGTATCCTACGTGAATGAGAAAGGTGCTGTGTCGGAGGTGTGTGTGGGTACAAATAAAAAGAATGACAAACAGTATTATTATGACCGTCCACGTCGAACAGGCGATTACCATGGTCAGGCGCCCTACCTTTGGTGTGTCAATGCCCTGTTAGAAAAGTAAACATCATTCCATTATTCAGAATTATATCCTAAACCGTTTATAAGTGGAGGAGGCTCAATCGAAAGATTGGGCTTTTTTATTTAATCTCACCATAACAAAAGAGCCTGAATCATGATGTTGATTCAGGTTCTTTTACTTTATAATATAAAAGTGTAGGTCCTTTAGTCCTTATCAGGACTCAATGTAACTATGATTTCATTGTCCAGTTTTAATAATGCTCGAACAGCCTTATTAACTGTCGTAAGATCCACCTCCTTTAAAAGCTGGGGGTATTTCGAAAATTCGTCCAAAGGTTCCCCTTTTTCCAGCTGCCCCTTTAAATACGATAGCCAAAATGGATTGGACTTTTCCTTGAGCTCAATGGCCCGGGCTTCTTCAGCGACAAATTTAACCAACTCTTCTTGCAGTATGCCGTGATTTTTCAATTTGGTTAATTCTTCTTGTACAGCTTTAATCAATTCCTCCTTTCGGTCCGGATCACAATCAAATGAAATGACGATTGCAAAAAACTCAGTAGGATGCTTCGACTTTGTCAATTGAACCATTGGCGAGTACACTCCGCTTTCTTGCTTACGCAACCTTTCAATCAGTCGATAATCAATAGCAGATTTTAATGCCTCCAGGTAGAGACTATTGTTACTATCATATGGAAAGCTAGCACTGTAGACAAGCTGCACGGTGGCCTTATCCCCCTGGCCTAGATTAAGATCTTTTCTTATTTTTCCTTCGGGTACGCGGATTTTTAGGTCCTTAGCCACTTCGCGGGCAGAGTCTGAAGGTAAGGAACCTATATATTTCTCTACCAATTGTTTCAGCGAATCCAGCTCAAAATTCCCGACGAAAACAAATGTAAAATCTCCGGCATTTGCAAAGCGCTCTTTGAAAATAGCCTCCACCCGATCCGCTTTTATTTGCTCAATCGTTGCGATCGAGTTTGGCTGACGACGAAAATGATAGCTACCCAAAATATTTCCAACCGTATCCGAAAAAACACGCCGCGGATCGTCAGCACGATTTTGCATGGCTGTTTTCGATCGCTCCATGATAAGTCCAAATCGAGCCGTATCCAATTTGGATTCTGTCATGTACAGGTGTACGAGACCAAGACCGGTTTCCAGGTCACGGATATTGCTGCTGCCATTTAATCCCTCTTCGCGTTCACCAATATAAGGCATTACCTGTACCGCCTTGGCGTTAAGAAACTGACTTAACTGTGATAGGGTAAAATTACCCACCCCACTATTCATGATAAGTGCAGACGCGTTCATCGTCGAATAATAGTCAGAATCTGTATATAATGAGCTTCCACCCTTGCTAAATGCAGTAAAAAGTACTTCGTCGTTCTTGAACACAGTCGGCTTTGCATACACATTTGCACCATTGCTTAGTGTCCAATGTGTCAAGCCCAAATCGTTAATTTTGCTCTCTTGAACAACCTTACCCTTTCCAGCGAAATTTTCTAATAAGGTAACGGTTGTACGGTCTTGCTGGTAAGCTTTGATTTCGCTCGCCTCTACCGCACTCATCCAGTCCAGCACCTGTGCTTGTCCGGGCAATTGATTTCCAGGTTTGTCTGTCGCTAATACCAGAATAACGCGATCCTTTTCCTCTAGATAGCCTTTAATAAAATGTTGAACATCCTCCAGCCCGATTGTTTCCAACAGTTCTCTGGACAACGAGATCCGTTGATCTATTGATAGATACGCCGCCCCCTTAAGGAAGTATTCCAGGTAATCTTCTACCAATCTCGTCGAGGCAATCTTGTCCTTTTCTTTCTCCTGCAACGCAATTCTTGCTAATAACCTATCTTTAACATCCTGCAGTTCATCGGCCGTGAACCCATACCGAACCATCCTTTCTACCTCTGTCCACGCTGCCTTAAAGCCCTCTTCCCATTTATCGGGCGTCAAAGCTATGCGAACGTTAAATGCCCCCAAATTAGAAACAAAAGCACCAGCACCTATACTAATTCCTAGATAAGGTTTGCTCCCTTCCCGCATCACTTCCTGTATACGTGCCGCAGCCAGGCTATTTGAAATATCCTCCACCAGAGCTTCCTTAAACTCTTCCTTCCGCGTCATTGCCGTTGCATTGCGTTTATACACGATTTCAATCTGATGATTTGAAAACTCCCGATCTTTGACCTGAATGAAACGTGTGCTATCTATCAAAGGAATAGTGTAGACAGGTCGGGGCATAGTCCCCCCCCTAGGCTTTAAATCAGAAAACAACGTTTTAATCTGGTGCTCAACCTGTTGAACATCGATATCCCCCACTACAATAAGCGCTTGTAGATCTGGTCTATACCATTCCTTGTAGAAATTTTTAAGGACGGCAATATCGGCTTTAGCAATTACCTCCTCCAGACCAATTGGTGAGCGCTCCGCATAGCGCGAAAAATTGTAGACAGTAGGCATATACTGATCCCGCATTCGTCCCGATGCATTATGTTGCAGTCGTTTCTCTTCAAGTATCACTCCGCGTTCCTTTTCAAATTCGGTCTTGTCCATTACGGCCTCGGCCGCCCAGTCCCGCATAATTTGCATTCCATTCTTCCATAGTTCGGTATCGTCTGTGGGCAGTGGAAGCTGATAGACGGTCTCATCGTAAGACGTGTAGGCATTCAGGTCGGCACCAAATCTAACCCCGGCCTTTTCCAAATAATCGATAAGCTGGTTTTTGGGAAAATGACGTGTACCTTTAAAATTCATATGCTCGATAAAATGAGCCAATCCGCGCTCATGCTCCTCTTCCAATATCGAACCAACTTTATTTGCCAAATACAATACCGCACGTTTCTCGGGGTGCTTGTTTGTTTTTATAAAATATCGAAAACCATTTGGCAATTCGCCCACCTTTACTGTTGAATCTAACAGTAGGCTTTGCGCGTGGACGAGATTTCCCATCAACAGTGCTATGAAGACTCCTATTACTATTATCTTTCGTCTTTTATGTTGTTTTTTTATGTACATTACTATGTTGTTATGTATACGCCATTGTGTATCCATACAGCCTATCAATAGATTGCCCAGCTGTATGGTTTTGACCCTATGTTTCTATCTTCTTTTTCTACGTATTAACAAAGTCATCACCGCCCCTGCAATCAACAAAGGCAATACTCCCAGCCAACCCCATTTGATATAGTTAAGTTGCGATGCCGTCACATGCCCCTCATCAATTGATTCCGGTCTATTGATATCGATAGGGAATTCATTGTGGCTGAACCAGCGAAAAATATCGGTCATGACCGAAAAGTTTGCTGTACGAGGCGATTGTCGGTTAAGCTCTGCATTGCTGATAAAATCAGCGTCGGCTACGACTAAGATGCGCTGTTCCTTATTCTTTATCTCCCGTGTCAGGGCTAAAGCCAATGGAAAAGATTTTTTATCCGCGTTGTTCCTTTCATCGACCAACTCTTTGGTTCTGTCTATTACTAATCCCTCCTGTTTCCAAGTATTGACAGCCTGCGTGACCAGCAACGGTCTTGCCGAAAATCGTGTATTTGGTAAAACCGACAACGTACCCGCAGATGGCATCGATACCAAGACACTGTCATTTTTCAGAAAATTGCTTTCACCAACAGTTTGCAACCAATTCGTCTTGGAAACATTCGCTAGGATAAAATTCTGCTCATAATCTTGACTCTGTTGTACGAGCAGACCATTTTCGTACCTCACATCCACCATACCTAAGATCGGTTCAATATTCGATTTGTTCTCTGGATCGGCCAATACCATCAGGTTTCCTCCATTTTCAATATACTGCTGAAGATATTGCAATTCGGCTTGCTCAAAATCACCCATCGGATCGGCGATCACCAAAATATTAAGCGTATTCGGATCGATGTTACCTTTTAGATCCACATTGACGACATCAAAGCCTTGGTTGACCAAAGCATAACGAAATGCGATTTCTGTAGTAGCGATCTGGTAATCCCGATCCCCGGAGCGCTGCGTACTCCGTTCATTATGACCTACCACAAAGCCCACTCTAGGCGCCTCCACGAGTAAGCGCTTAAATGCAGCAGAGATTTCCTTCTCGCTTGGATGTCTAAACAGATCGTCGTAAACCCTTAAATAAGTGGATTTATCTTTGTACGTTAACTTCCTCACAAAGCGGTTTTTCTCTGCGCTTAAGTCAATTTTTTCATTAATTTGTGCTGGCGTCAGAAACATATCAAACGGCAGTTTATTTATCTTGACCATCTTTTTGGCCAACTGTTCATCATTCAGGCCCGGATTTTCTTGGTAGATACGTTCGTTGGTGCTATGCGCCCAATAGTATACATAGTCCATTTTCAAGAAAGGCATGTAGCGCAGGTACATATCAAATCGCTTTTTGTCCATGTTGCGGCTAGAAGGCAAGCCAGAGTGATAGTTTTCATCCAACAAATTGACATAAGTAGTTATTTGAACAGGCTCATCAAACTGTTTAATGATAGCCTGGCTGCTCGCTGTCAGTGTACGGCTGTTGTTGGTCGTCATATCCTTGTACAGCATAAATTGAGGCAAGGATGTTACGTAACCGATCAACAGCATCACAGCGACAAACCCCGCATAGCGCATGGTTTTGTTTGCTAGACTCAACGTTTGACGCTCTGTTTGCAGTTTAAGGAAGGTCAATCCGAGAAAAAGAACGATGACAATTATGAAATAGAAGATGTCATTGCTTGTGAGCAGTCCGTTGATCGATTCTTCCACCCTGCCGGAGATAGAAAGGAAATAGGTAATATCCCGAACAAATTCGATATCCTGCCATAATCCACCCACAAAATTCAATGCAGCTAATACCACCAGCGTACTAATTGCGGCTACGACCTGGTACGTCGTTAAACTCGACATAAAAAGACCAATCGCTGCATATGCGCAGATTAACATATATAAGCCTATAATACCGGATAGTATCAACGTAAACTCGGCATCCTTCACTGTGAATAAGGTCAAAATACCCAATCCTAACAGTACGGATATCAGCAGTAAACAATACCCCATAATAGCTAGGTACTTTCCTATTATAATTTCACTGACTTTAATCGGAGAGGAATACAGCAATTTAATCGACCCACTGTTGGTCTCTCGGCTTATTACACCCATCGTGAGGAGCGGAATATACAAATACAAGTATTCCTGCATCTGTGGAAAAAGAGATCTAAACCCTGAAAACAGGCGATTAGTGGCGCCAGATATACCTTGCCCCATCTCTTTCGCCTGATAGATCCGTTCCAGCGTGCTGTGGTACTCCCATCCAGACTGTACAATCAGGACGATTAATACGATCCAAGCCACCGGTGAATAAAAAAGCTGACTTAATTCTATTTTTGCAATGCGTAAGGTCGTCTTCATCATTTCTTATTAGGTGTTTTATTAGATAATTGTGCAAAAATCTGGTCGAGCGAACTTTTTTCAAGTGTCAATTCCTGCAGACGCCATCCTGCAGATACACTTGCTTCGATAAGTTGTTCGCTGACAAAGGTACTTGGAGAAAAGCGAACCCGAAACTGCTTGGCAGACAGCACTTCCACGCCAGTAATATTTGGAATAACCTCCAACACTTCAGGAAGAGGCGGATTTTCCATCCGCATCAGCAAACTATCTGGTTCAATATAGTTGTTGAAGGCATCCATACTATCTTCAAATACCATCAATCCATTTTCAATCATTTTCACCTGTTCGCAAGTAGCCTGTACTTCGGAAAGTATATGCGAGGAGAAAATAACGGCCTTTTCTTCACCGATTTCCTTGATTAGTTTTCGCACTTCTAAGATCTGATTAGGGTCCAGCCCGTTCGTAGGTTCATCGAGAACGACAAGTTTGGGCTCGTGTATGATTGCCTGCGCAATACCCACCCGTTGTTTGTAACCGCCCGAAAGATTGGAAATCAGTCGATTTCTAAAATGTGCTACACCACATTTCGCCATAGCGCGGTCCACGGCCTTTTCAACCTCTTTTCTAGGAATCAGTCTCAGGTGAGCACACTGGGTCAAGTATTCATTTACCGTAAGATCAAGATACAGCGGCGCATTTTGCGGCAGAAAGCCGATCAGCTTTTTTGCCTCTATTGAATTTTCCCTCATGTCAAATCCACCGATCGTAACATTTCCTTTCACCTGGTTTAGCACGCCGCACATGATGTTCATCGTAGTAGATTTACCTGCACCATTCGAGCCCAACAGTCCCAGTACGCCAAATTCATTTATCTCAAAGTCGATATCCTGTATAGCCCACGCCGTGCCATAGCGGTGCCATAAATGAGATATCTTTACAATTGTATTGTCCATTTATTTAAAAAATTAAATGAAAGAGGAAACCGATGCGGCTTCCTCTCACATATTATCCATTGATGTCTTGACTACCTATAATCTTCGTTCTGCGTCAGGAAAGGATTGGTATTTCTAGCTTGCTGCGGTATCGGATAGAGCTGCGCAAACGACTCCCACGAAGCCGGTCTTAGCGCGCTCATGATAGCATCTGCTCTTCCCATTCTTTTTATGGTATACCACCTGTTGCCCAGTTCGCAGAAGAACTCAACTTGACGCTCCTGTAGGACAGCTTGCGCCAAATCTGCTGTTGCTGGCAATTCGCCAAGCCCTGCCCTGCTCCGTATTACATTGATATCTGCACGGGCCCCTGTCGGATTGGCACCTATTCTAGCCTCCGCCCTAATGAGGTAAAGTTCCGCTAATCGCAACAACATAGGAACTTCTACACGTCCAGAAGCCGTGGCTGCTGCCTGATTATTGTTTTTGTACTTATTGGGCACATAGCGGGAGACTCCCTGTACATCCACCTCTCTCACCCATGACGTGTACCTGGCGTCATCCGGTTCAAAAGCATCCAGTAAGTTGTCACTAATCTGATAATTAATGGCAGTAGTAAACGTTGTGGGCAAGAATATTGATCCTTCTACTGTATATCCGTTGGTGGCGATCAGTGCGGGTCCCATTTGGAGAATGGCTTCTTTGGAATCC
Source organism: Sphingobacterium alkalisoli (assembly GCF_005049105.1). Taxonomy (GTDB): domain Bacteria; phylum Bacteroidota; class Bacteroidia; order Sphingobacteriales; family Sphingobacteriaceae; genus Sphingobacterium; species Sphingobacterium alkalisoli. Next base: position 8,862 of record NZ_SUKA01000005.1, on the reverse strand, counting down.
TTTAAAAAGACATTACCTATTTCTTCCATAGGCAATAAATCATACGTATCCCGTTGGTCGATTACTTCCGTTGCATTTACCTCGGCCTGCTGCAAATTACCCACCTGTAAATAAACTTTTGCTAATAACGCGGTAGCAACAGCCTTATTTACCTGAGCCCGACCTGCTACCCCTCCATTGGTTGGATAGGCCGTACTTAACACCGCTTTAGCTTCTTCAAGATCCGTTATCAGCCTTTCCATAATTTCAGATGTCGCTGTTCTGGGTAGAAATGCGCTTACGTTAGGATCTGTGGTCAATACCAAGGGCACGTCGCCAAACATATTGACCAAGTTAAAATAACAATAGGCCCTCATGGTTTTCGCTTCGGCAATCATCTGCTGTGTCAGCGCTGACGATAAAGCCGTATTATCCGTCAACCCAAAGATGATACTGTTGAAGCGGTAGATTGCAGCATAAACATCTGTCCAAATACTGCTTAGACGGGTCGTTGTAATAGGATCATACGTATTGGTCGTGAAATCCAATAGCGTAATTACTGGTGTAGCGATCTCACCTGCCGAAACGGCATTAATTAGGGTAAATTCTTGCGCAAAAGAGTTATTGGCTGACATCTGGCTATAAGCACCGGATAACGCAGCCCTTGCGGTTACTTCTGAATTAAAAATTACTTCAGAAGGACGTTCATTCAGTGGCGGATCTATTTCCAGTAATTTTTCGCAGCTTGTTAAGACGACCGTTGCTATTAACAAGCCTATATATTTTTTTAAATTGATTTTCATGCTAGCTTAAATATTAGAAGGTAAATTGTAATGTTCCGACAATTGTACGTAGCGGCGGTAAATTTAATCCCTGTGATTCGGGATCATATCCAAAATAGTCTGTCACGGTAAATAGATTATGTCCCTGAACCTGAAGTCTTAGATTTTTAAACTTTAGCCTTTCCACGAAATCACCCTTTATATCATACGATAAACTCACATTCTTAAGTCGTATAAACGACGTATTTGTGAGTACAGCATCCGAACCAACATAATTAGACCACGCGATATAAGCATTTCTTGATCCTGCAGCGACCTGAGGTTGGGAAGGCAAACCTGCATTAATATATTCCAATGCCGGCTGTGCCGCGTAGTTATTCATGCTATAACCCGGCGGATAAAATGAGCTGGCAATAAATGAACGCCCTTTCTGGTTGACGAACTGAAATAGAAAATCTAATGTTACGTTCTTATAGGATAAAGTGTTGGAAAATCCGCCAAAATATTTTGGCAAGGTCGTTCCCGCCAAAAAGCGATCACCTAAGTTATAGTCAGACAAGCCAAAGGATATATTTCCGTCGCCATTCAGATCTTCAAAAGTTGGCATACCCGTAGTCTGATCAAAGCCGGTAAAACGATACGCATATATCGGGTTCATGGGGTGACCAACGACCAGCTGCGAACTGTATGCCGATCGCTCGATATCAGGATATTCCGCTAATTTATTTCTGTTGAGCGAAATATTGAAACTACTTCTCCACGAAAAATCTTTTGTATTTATGTTCTGCGTATTCAATGTAAACTCCCACCCCTTGTTCTCTACCAAAGCTGGGAAATTGGCTTGATAACTTGTAAAACCGGCTTGCCCACTAACCGAATAGTTAATCAACTGATCTCCAGATAGATTTCGATAAAAAGAAGTAATCAAGGATATTCTGTCATTTAAAAATCCCAATTCTAGCCCTGTCTCCAACTTTTTGGATGTCTCCCAACGGAAGTTGCTGTTAGGTAGTCGCGAAGGAACCATTCCGGGCAAGCCATTATATACATAAGGCACCGATCGGTAAGAATCAAAATAGCCGTAATCTTGAATTTTGTCGTTACCGACCCAACCATAACTAGCACGTAGCTTCCCAAAACTTAGCAGGTCTATGGATTTTAACCATGTCTCTTCCGAGAAATTCCAGGCAGCACCTACCGATCCAAAGTTACCGTAGCGCGAATCAGGCGCAAACCTAGAAGATCCATCTCTTCTAAAGTTTACATTTAGGATATACTTACTTTTCCAATTGTAATTGACTCTTCCAAATAGGGATGCATATTTATATTCACTTGAGCTGCGTGATGTCGATACCGAAGCGGCCGATCCAATATTCTCCAGAAAATCATCCGAGATAAAATCCCTTGCCAGCGTGTAAAATGGCTGTCTAGAAGTGGTATATTGCCACGTACCTCCCACCATCGTACTGAGTTTACCTTCGAATATATTCACATTATAATCCAGTTGCGGTTCAACAGAATAATTCTCCATAGAATTGTAGGCAAATATGCTGTTGGCCACGTTTGTTGAAACACCCGGATCCATAGAGGATAGCGGAGCCAAACGCTTTTGGTCCATGTCCGACTTACCATATCCCAGATTGGTCTTAAATGAAAGTCCCTTCCAGATGCGCAAATCAAAATTCAGATTGCTCATCAAATTACTTCCTTTGTTCTGCACAGTCTGATTTAGATCACCTAGGGGATTACGCGGCACACCAAAACTCAGTCCACTCCAATATAAGCTCCCATCGGCATTATATAGGGGATAATTTGGAGGCAAATTGTATGCGATCGACGTTTGATCCAATATCGATACATCGTTATTATCGGCCGAATAGATTGTCGAGAAGCCAATTTGAAGTCTATCGTTTAGTGTTTTATGGCTCAAATTAAAGTTGACAGCCGACCGGCGATAACCCTGATCGCCCACAAACACATTACCCTCTTTATGAAATGTACCACTAAGTCGAAAATTGGTACTTAAATTACCACCACTCAAGGAAATATTAGCGTCCGAAGTTTTCGCCGTATTTCCAATTAGTAGCTTTTGAAAGTCGGTGTATGCATTTTGATCCCAACGTGTCAGATCAAAGGCATCATCCGATTCAGGCGTATACGTTGGATCCGCTGCCATTGCATTTTCGAATGCTTTTGTTCGAATAGCTAGATATTGTTCTGTGTTTAATAAGTCGAGAAATTTGCTCACCTTAGCAACCCCTTGTCTATACATACCGTCAAGCTGCGTCTTCCCTGCCCGACCTTTTTTTGTCGTGATCAATACCACGCCATTGGCAGCACGTGAGCCATAGATAGCAGTTGCGTCGGCATCTTTTAAAATATCGATACTTTCGATATCAAGCGGGTTGATCAGATTCAGTGGACTCGCCGCACCATTTGCGCCGTTTAAACCTGTACCGACTGAGCTATTTATCGCATCAGAAGAAAAAGGTATCCCATCGACGATGAACAGCGGGGCGTTACGATTTATCGTGCTTCCAGAACTTATCAATGAATTGACTCCTCGAATATTGAATGTCATCGGACTACCTGGCAAGCCATTTCCCTGCGAAACGTAAACACCGGCAGCACGTCCTTGCAAGGCACTGGCTAGATTTGTCGTGGGGGTGTTCATGATATCTTTGGAGGTAACCCTTACAGTCGATCCGGTGCTGTTACGACGTGTCGTTGTACCGTATCCGATCACCAGTACTTCATCTAGGCTCGATAGATCCGGTACCAACTGAATCTTAAGGTCTTCATAACGCCGGCTTTTTATCTCTACGGTCTTGTATCCCATGCTCCGAATAGAAAGCGTATATGAATCATCGATCACACCAATATTAAATCGACCATTGGCATCGGTGTGTACGAGATTCCCCGCATTCACTACAGAGACAATCACATTAGGCAACAAATTTCCATTTTCGTCTACCACACTTCCGAACTGTACAAAACCATTCTGATTGACCTTATTCCTATTATCGACAGTTGAGGGGGTATTTTGTTCAGATCGTTTTTGTTGCAACACAATATACTGGTTGTCCACAAAATCGTAGTCCAGCTGAAAAGGAGCGAGGATTTGTTCTACTACGGTAGCTAAACTGCCCGTATACGATCCTGTCACTTTCTTGGCAGCGTTCATGTGGCTATCATTGTAGACAAAGCGTACTGCCACTTTAGATTCAATGGCCTGTAATGCCTTTTCCAGCGAGGTATCTGTAAATTTAAGATTTACTTGTTCTTTTAGTACCTGTGCCCGACTAAAGGATGCAGATAAGAGAAAGAAGAATATTAAGATGAAGCTTCTGCTTCTTGAAGAACTGCTGTATTTGTTTATTTTTAATCCGCTCTTAGCAACGGCACAGCTCATCCATGTCAAATTTTTTTTATACATTTGATAGGTTAATTTAGTTGAATTAAAATGAATTAGACCAAGCTTATTGCGGGGATGTAGCAGCATCTCCGCATTTCTTGCATCCTATTTTATCTGTTCACTCGTGGGTTAGTTCATAAATAATGTTAATGCATCAGAAACAGCCTCCTCCTGTTAGTTTTATCATATTGTCCTCTATTTTGTAATTCGCGTTAATAGACAAGCTCAATAGCTTTAGCGAAGTTTCCAGCGATTGATCTGTTAAATTGGCCGTGACCCGGCATGAACTGTACTCTCCCGTATATCCTTCAAAAGACACCTCAAATTTTTTCTCAAAACGGCTCATAATGTCTTCGACTGGTGTCGAAATAAAGTTCATATCGTATTCCGTACCTTTTGTTATAGTTGTAATAAGCTGGGTAGGCACTACTTCGGCCGGCACTAGTTGATCATTATCGTCGGTACGCAGGGTCTCGTTGGCTTCGACGGTATATTTCCGTTCTAATACCAAGCCTTTTCGTTTTTTCGTTACCTCTACCGTACCGGTCAACACCGATAGGTCCAATTTTCCGTCTTTGGGATCCACCCTTAAGTTGAAGCTCGTACCCAATACTTTTGTAAAATAATCTCCCGTATGAATGATAAAAGGCTTCTTTTTATCCTTGACGACTTCGAACAGTGCTTCACCAATCAGCTCTACCTCTCGCGTTTGGCCCGTAAAGTTTTCCGGATAATAGAGCTTACTATCGCCCTTAAGCCATACGATACTCTGATCCGGAAGGATCAATTTTGTTATTTCTGCCTTTTTCGTTTCGGTCGACACCAATGTTACCGGCATGTCAGAGCGCTTCCACAGGTATATGGCACCTAATAAACACAGGATCAACAAGGCAGCAATACTGGCAGCCCATGTTGTTACCGTAATGTGACGAACTCCTTTCGCTACCTCTTCGGCAATATTTGCACGCGACAGTATATTGGTATGCATACGGCTGCCCAAACTATCTTCTTGCTCTCCGTACCAAAAAATTTCATCTGGAAGTTCCTCATTGTACCAAGCATCCAAAATCCGTCTTTCTTCATCAGAAAGTGTTTCGGTTTTCCATTTGAGCATTAAAAATTTGATATTTTCGGGAATATTTTCCATATTAATAACGTCGTCTATTAATATAGAGTAAAGAAATTATTAAACTACGTACGCAAAAAAGATATTTTTTTAATTTATCACTGAGATATTCGCTATTTAATCAAGAAATTGATCAAAAGCTCACAAAAACAATAAAACTTGTAGACGCTGAATCGCATTTTTGAGTACGCGAATCGCTTTTCTCAACTGTGTCTCCACCGTCCGATGGGATATGTCCAACTGTTCAGCAATTTGTTTAGCCGTCATACCCTCTTCCCTACTCATCTTAAAAATCAATCTGCATTTTTCCGGGAGCCCATCGATCACATGTGTAATCTGATCCTGCAATTCAAGATATTCCATATGCTGCATATCGGCATGATCTAGCGGAATACTATTTAAGGATAGTTCATCTAGCTGCAAATGAGATGATTCACGAACACGAATCTCTAAGAGGCGAAAAATTTCATGCCGCAGCATGGTATAGATATAATATTTTAAATGCCCCTTTAAAGCAATGTTGGCTTTCCATTTCCAAAGGTTTACAAATACATTCTGTACCACTTCCTCCGCGTCGCTTTGATCTTGTAGCTTATGTAGAGATTTCTTGATCAGGTGTTGCCAATAGCGATCGTAAAGAATAGAGAAGGCGATACTATCCTCTTGTTGAACCAAGAAAAATAATTCTTCATCGGATTTTCCATCTTTATGTGCCACGCTAAACTATATTCGGAATTGTAAATATAGAGAATGTTTTAATTTATGACTATAAAACAATCATCAAATGAACTTTTATGACTGCTGCTTGTTGAATATACTAAACGTACAACTATGCAAAATAACGAAAAAGCAGTTGGGATGATCAATGATTTGATCGAGCTCAACAACGATAGGATCGCAGGCTTCGAAAAAGCGCTTGCGGATATCAACGATGAAAATGTGGATTTGAAAGCTCTTTTTCAGGACTATGCGATGCAAAGTCGCAAATACAGCCAAGAGCTGACAGCTTTAGTCGCGACCTATGGTGGCGATGTGGAAACTGGAAACACCGTAGCCGGTACACTACACCGTGCATGGATCGATGTTAAGGCCCTTTTTGGCGGATCAGATCGTGCAAGTATTCTTTCTGAGGCAGAGCGTGGTGAAGATGCCATTAAAGCGGCCTACGAAACGGCTATGCGTGATGGCGAGATTCCTGCCGATGCTATGCCACTCTTAGTGGAGCAGGCAGAGGGAATTCAAGCTGCGCACGACAATGTTAAAATGTTGCGCGACGTTGCGAAAGCATCGTCATAAAAGTGGTATAGCCCTATAAAGCAAATTATACCAATAAGCCACCAGCTTTAAAGCTGGTGGCTTATTATATGTATGAGCAATATTTACTTCTAAATTTTCATTATGCTAATAGAAGCTCTCGTAATCGCCGCGTAGGAACAGCCATTGTAAAATCGGCGCTCCCTTGGTGTTTGTCGTCGAAGCCCAGGGATTATATGGCCCCATCTGCCATCCTAATACCGTGTTGTAGTTCACCATGTATTCTATCAATTTGTACTTAAAACCATTCTTTGTTAGCACAAAATCGCCCTACCTTTTACAGTAGGGCGTTATCATTTTGGCTAGCGCCTCTTTTTTCGCGGCAGTAATCTCGAGAGCAAGTAGCTTACCACTGTGCCGACCGCGGCGAGTATCATCGTCTGGATCAAATCAGTCCAGGGGATTAAGCCCATAATACTACAGCAACTTCCGCCCAGCACTGGAAACCAACCGCCACCATGGCTATTCATCCCGTTCCTCCTCCTTATCGGTTTCCTCTTCAGCTTGTTCGCCAACATCGATGGAACCAATAATCACTTTTTCGCTTTTATCCTGCTGGTCTTCGCCTTCTGTATCGCGCTTTTCCACATCGAGGACAGATTCCAAGATCCCCAACCCTACGGCAACATATTTTAAGATATTGAGTGCCTTTCCCGGCAACTTGATTGGAGCCAGCAGTACCACCTGTACGGCTTGGCTGATTTTGTTTATAATGCTACGCATAGTATTGAGTATTGAGATGTTAGATATGAGATGTTAGACATTAGATTTGAGATATTAGATTTGAGAACTGGAAACTGGAATCAGAAATCCGATTCCCGTTCTCGGCTACCCGATTCCCGCTGCCCGATCACTAGCTCCCAATCACTAGTCACTAGTCACCCCCCTAATTCGTAATTTCTAATTCGTAATTCGTCATTCCTAATTCTTAATTCCTATTTCGTAATTCTCAATTCTTACCCCCTAATCACTAAAAACACTTCTGCTTCCATATCCCACAGGCTGTACACCAGTGCTTTCAGCTTATCCAACGCCTTACGACTTTGGTCGCCTGTACCTTCTCCAGTGAGCGTCGTAACCGGAGCGATACAACCATGTAACTCTTTCATCGCGTTGTTAGCAGCATGGACCAGTATCGCCTCACGACCAAGCACCGCCGGAATTCCGATCTGCTCCCCGTGCTTATAGTACTTTGTCTTCTGCAGTTTGTACCGCCCCTCCGGGATACAGCTCAGCCGTTGCAAATTATTTCGCCATGGTAACTCGATCGTATGGCAAATTTGTTCACCGTTATAGGTGATGGTTCCGTTTGTGCCCTTCTCTCCGTATTTCCGTCGGAGATAGAGTGTATGTGTATTCATTTAGTATTGAGTATTAAGTATTGAGTATTGAGACCTAAACCGTCATTGCGAACCGAAGCTTGGGGATATGAGGTGGAGTGAAGCAATCCATAAAAAGATTGCTTCATCGTTCCTCCTCGCAAAGACGAGAAGAAACATCTCCTAACCTCTAATTACCAGTCACCAATCACTAGTCACCAATCACTAGTTACCAATCACCAGTTACCAACCACTAGTTACCAACCACTAGTCACTAATCACCAATCACCAGTCACCAACCACTTAACTGACAGTGATTTCACCTAGGTAATAGCTACCGGACGTTTTAACCCCATCTCGATTTCCTGTGAATACCCATCCCACGACATTATCCCCTGCATACACTTCCGGAAAGGTCAGATCCAGCGAACCGTCTGCACGTGTACCCGATTCCAGGATACTGAAGAAGGACTTTTCCTTATTGTACATCAGGAGGATCACCACATCGTCCGAAAAAGCGTTGAAACGGTTTGTTTCTGTCGTCCAGCTTAGGGATACCTCCCGCGGTGCGGTCTCCTGCCAGCTCACCCCCATCAGGTTCGATAGCCCGCCTTTGGCGATTACCACCGCTTCATAATCCAATGTCTGATTTGGATAATCGCCCATGATACCATTCGCCAGCAGATGCTGCAGCGCTTTATTGTATCCGGTTGAGCGCCCCTGCAGGGCATCCGAATAGCCCAGATTGAGCAGATCCTTGATCGGTGACAGAAAACTTACACCAAGTGCAAATTTCGCACGCTGTGCCAGTTGATCTGCTGACGCGGGTTTGTTACTTCTTTTCGAAAGGGAGCGTACATAGTCTACATTTCTCCAGCTGCTTCCGATTACGTTGCCTACCTTACCTGAATAGGCGCCGTTGATTCC
>NZ_SUKA01000004.1:571998-592847 GCF_005049105.1 Sphingobacterium alkalisoli | reverse complement strand
ATGTTACGATCGACAACCTTGTGCTGACAGATGATAACGCTGTTATCCCTGCGGGCGAGGAGCAGATCGGTACGCTAGCACCTGCTGGTACAAGAACCATTACGGTAACGCATGTGGTTACACAGGCGGACCTTGATGCGGGCAGTGTGAGCAACCAGGCTACGGTAAGTGGTGACGGTCCGGATGGCGATCCATTGACGCCTGTTGACTCGGACGATCCGAATACACCTGAGCCGAACGATCCGACAGATACGGATGTTGTACAGACACCATCCTTTACGGTAACAAAAGAGATCACAAGCGCAGGTCCTTACGACACTGTCGGTGATGTAATAACATATAATATAGTCGTAACAAACAACGGCAATGTTACGATCGACAATCTTATCCTTACAGATAACAATGCTGTTATCCCTGCAGGTGAGGAGAACATCGGTACGCTAGCACCTGCTGGTACAAGAACCATATCGGTAACGCATGTGGTTACACAGGCAGACCTAGATGCGGGGACTGTTTCCAACCAGGCTACGGTAAGTGGTGACGGTCCGGATGGCGATCCATTGACGCCTGTTGACTCGGACGATCCGAACACACCTGAGCCGAACGATCCAACGGATACGGATGTTGTACAGACACCATCCTTTACGGTAACAAAAGAGATCACGAGCGCAGGTCCTTACGACACTGTCGGTGATGTAATAACATATAATATAGTCGTATCCAATACGGGCAATGTTACGATCGACAATCTTATCCTTACAGATAACAATGCTGTTATCCCTGCAGGTGAGGAGAACATCGGTACGCTAGCACCTGCTGCAACGGCCACCATTACGGTAACGCATGTGGTTACACAGGCGGATCTTGATGCTGGAACTGTTTCCAACCAGGCTACGGTAACCGGTGACGGTCCGGACGGCGATCCATTGACGCCTGTTGATTCGGATGATCCGAATACACCTGAGCCGAACGATCCGACGGATACGGATGTTGTACAGACACCATCCTTTACGGTAACAAAAGAGATCACAAGCGCAGGTCCTTACAATACGGTAGGCCAGCAGATCACCTACGATATCGTGGTAACAAACAACGGTAACGTGACGATCGACAACCTTGTGCTGACAGATAACAATGCTGTTATCCCTGCGGGCGAGGAGCAGATCGGTACGCTAGCACCTGCTGCAACGGCCACCATCACGGTAACGCATGTGGTTACACAGGCAGACCTAGATGCGGGCAGTGTGAGCAACCAGGCTACGGTAAGTGGTGACGGTCCGGATGGCGATCCATTGACACCTGTTGACTCGGATGATCCGAACACACCTGAGCCGAACGATCCAACGGATACGGATGTTGTACAGGAAGGCGCACTGACCGTTATCAAAACAACGGACAGAACACAGACATACAATGCAGTTGGCGATGTGATCGAATACACGATCACGGTAACCAACAGTGGCAACGTGACGCTGACAGACATCAATGTATCGGATGCAAACGCAGATAATACAGCTGTCGGCAATATCCCGAGCCTTGCTGTTGGTGCGAGCCAGAACTTTACGGCACAGCATACGGTGACACAGGCCGACCTAGATGCGGGTGCGGTATACAATGTCGCGGTGGCGAAAGGAAAAGATCCGAAGGACCGCGATGTGGAGGGCAGCTCAACGGACAACAACCCGCTTGACCCTACCGATCCGGATAACCCGCCGGTAGATCCTACGTGTCCTGAATGCACGATTGTGGAGATCGACCAGGAAGGTGCGATAGAGGTCATCAAAACTGCAGATCTTTCACAACGCTTTAGATATGCGGGTGAGCAAATCGCTTACGAAATTTTGATTAAAAACGTGGGAAATGTGACCTTGCATGATATAATGGTAACAGATGCGAACGCGGATGATGTGAATGTAGGTAACATCGCTAACTTAGCCGTTGGTGAGTCAGTTACGCTCCAAGCATACCATACCATTACGCAAGCCGACATGGAACGTGGGTATGTGTCAAATGTTGCAATTGCTAGCGGTAAAGATCCAAAAGACAGAGACGTAATCGACGAGTCTGTAAGTGGAAATGTACCAGAAGCGGGTGATCCAATAGATCCGGATTGCACAAATTGTACTATTGCACCACTACCGTGGAAAGTAATCGAAGCAAACAACGACACGCCTGCACCGGTCAACGGTAAGGACGGTTCAACAACGCCATCTGTACTGGATAACGATATGCTGAACGGCAGTCCAGTTATCCCTGCGGAAGTGACCCTGACACCGGGTACAAGTCCACATACAGGTATTGTTATGAACCCTGACGGAACAGTGACGGTATCAGCGGAGACGCCTGCTGGTACATATACATATCCTTACACAATCTGTGAGGAGTTGAACCCATCGAACTGTGACAATGCGGTCGTAACGATCGTTGTTGAAGCTGCATTGATCGAAGCAAACAATGACACGCCTGCACCGATCAACGGTAAGGATGGCGGTACAACACCAAGCGTACTGGATAACGACATGCTGAACGGTAGCCCTGTTATCCCAAGCGAGGTGACCCTGACACCGGGTACAAGTCCACATACGGGAATCACAATGAACCCTGACGGAACAGTGACGGTATCAGCAGAGACGCCTGCTGGTACATATACATATCCTTACACAATCTGCGAGGTATTGAACCCATCGAACTGTGACAATGCGGTCATGACGATCGTTGTGGAAGCAGCGGTAATCGAAGCAAACGACGACACGCCTGCACCGATCAACGGTAAGGATGGCGGTACAACACCAAGCGTACTGGATAACGACATGCTGAACGGCAGTCCTGTTATCCCGAGTGAGGTGACATTGACCTGGTCTCCTGATAATGTGGAAAGCCCGGCTATCATACTCAACACAGACGGTACCGTTACTGTGCTTCCAGAAACACCAGAAGGTATATACGAATTCAGTTACCGTATCTGCGAGGTGCTTAATCCAACAAACTGCGACGAAGCAGCTATAACGATTGTAATCGAACCTGCACCGATAGTCGCAATGGACGATAACATTCAGATCGAATGGGATAGGACGTCTATCATTACCATGAGCGTGCTGGATAACGACGCATTCAATGGCGGATCAATCGACTTGAATGAAGTTACGTTGACTCCAGGTGTACCAAGTGATCCGAACCTGAGCATGAATGCGGATGGTACCATCAATATACCGGCAAGTACACGGCCAGGAACGTACACCTATCCATATACAATCTGTGAAGTACTGAACCCATCGAACTGTAGCACGGCGGTTGCAACAATTGTAATTGAAGCTTCCAACTTGTTTATTCCGAACGTGATCACGCCGAATGGTGACGGACAGAATGACCGCTTTGAAATTATTGGCAGTGAAAACTATGATAGAGTAGAGGTTACTATCGTAAACCGTTGGGGGAACGAAATATTCAGAAACGACAACTACGACAATAACTGGACGGGGCGTGGATTGAATGAAGGGACGTACTATTATATCATTAAGCTGTACAAGGGTAGCAAAGTGGAGCAACATAAAGGATGGGTTCTTATTAAAACACATTAAGAATATGTTCATCATAAATAATAACACGATATCGATGAAGAGATTAAAATTAAGGTATATGGTTTTGATCGGTATAACCCTGTTAGCAAAACAGGGTTATGCCCAGCAGAACATCCAAATGACACAGTATATATTCAATTCGATCAGTGTCAATCCAGCCTATGCGGGATATAAAGAGGAATGGTTTGGTCAACTGGGCCTAAGAAGTCAATGGACCGGCTGGGAAGGTGCGCCAAAAACGGGTATGCTATCGATCGACGGTGTACTTGATCCGGAAGATCGGAGACATGGAGTGGGCTTGGTTGTAACCGGCGATCAATTGGGAGCTCAGGCTGCGACCAGTATTTATGCTAATTATGCGCTTCGCTTACAGCTTGATCGTGCAGATGAGCATCGACTAAGTTTAGGTGTTGCTGGTGGTCTTACACAATACAGTTTAGATGGAAATAAACTGGATCCCGTTGACCGTATGGATCAAGTATTACCGGATGGGAAAATATCGACGTGGAAACCGGATATCCGTCTCGGTGCATACTACAGCAACCCAAGATGGTATGCTGGTGTATCGGTACAGGATCTTTTTGCAGGGACCGACAGTGATGATGATTTCCAGTTTAACCAAAATTCACTGGAAAGTCTTTCTCGAAACATTCATGGATACCTGATCGCTGGGGCTTTGTTTGAGTTGGATAGGGGATTACTGCTAAGACCGAGCATTTTAATAAAAGATGATTTCAGAGGACCTACGTCGCTGGATTTAAATGCGATGTTTATATTCAATGACAAATTTTGGATCGGAGGTGGATACCGCACACGGGCACGCCTGTTTGACCGCGATTATAGCGACTACTCGGTAAACAAATTGAGTTCACTTAACTCTTTAAGCGGAATTGCACAATTTTATGTGAGCCCTACGTTACGGATAGGTTATTCGTATGACCATATGCTGGGTAGGATGAGTGGCCTGCAACAGGGTACGCACGAAGTTACGCTGGGGGTCACTTTTGGACGTGTAGTGCGTCAGATTCTAAGTCCACGCTATTTCTAATAGAGAGCGTATATAATACTTGAATCAACGTGATGGTATCAGACTGTTATCAAGTTATAAAACAGCAGGATCATTGTTAAGTATAAATAGATTATGAAAAGAAAATATTATAAAAGAGGTTTACAGGCGTTAACCATTATGTTACTTCTTTTTGGAACAGAGATTGCCTCCGCACAAGAGCAACTAGGGCGTAGGAGCCGTGCAGAACTGCTCTACGATAAAATGGAGTATGCGAATGCTACGCTAGCTTACGAAAAGCTTGTGGATGTGAAAAAGCCGCGGACGGAAGACATGGAACGGCTTGCAGACAGTTACCGGAGAATCAACGAATACGAACTTGCAGAGAACTGGTATTCGCGTGTAGTGCTACAACCCGATCATAAACAGGAGTCACTGCTGCATTACGCAGAGGTGCTGAAAAAGAGGGGGCGCTATGCCGAGGCGAGTAAGCAGTACCAGACCTATCAGGAAAAATACGGGAGAGACGAAAGTATAGCCCGATATATACAGGGAGCCGACTCAGCTGTAGTATGGATGAAGAACCCGACTCTGCACAACCTGAAAAATGAGACAACTATTAATACCAGCCTTTCAGAATTTAGTCTGGTACCAACCAGTGGAGGTGTGATATATGCGGGGGAACCCCAAGGATTGTTAGACAACAAAAGTGGTATGACGGGGCAATCTTACCTGAAGGTGTATGCTGCAAATCGGGAAGGGAATGGAGAACTCAGTTATCCAAATATCATGGAAGGTGCCTTCAATAATGCGCTATATCATGTGGGCCCGGTCGCAGTAAATGCTGATGAGGATGTGCTCTATGTAACACGGACCTACCCGGGAAAAGAGGGCGAGAATTACCGGTCTGACGGTCTGAAGTGGCGTAAGCACAACTTAGAGCTGAAGATTTACAGAAAGAACGGAAACGGCTGGACAGAAGAGGATTTTGCCTATAACAACGTGAAGGATTATTCATTGGGACATGCATCTCTGAGTACTGATGGAAAGGTGCTGTATTATGCTTCTGATATGCCCGGCGGGCATGGCGGTGTAGATATCTGGTACAGTGAATTACAGGGAGACGGAAGCTGGGGAGCCCCAAAGAATGCAGGTCCTACCATAAACAGTGCGGGAGATGAAGTATTTCCAAGCGTATTCGGTGATACCCTGTATTTCTCGAGTGATGGTTGGGTAGGCATGGGCGGACTGGATATATACAGGTCTGTAGGCAAGCGCTCGACCTTTAGTACACCTGAAAACCTTCGCTATCCACTGAATTCGGCAAGTGACGATTTCGCTTACGTCGTGGCGGCAAATAGCGAAGATCTAATTTACGGTTACTTGTCATCGAACAGAACGGGAGGCCAGGGTGGCGATGATATCTATTCTTTTGTTTTTAATAAGCCGAAATTTATCATTCAGTTGGAAGGTATTACACGTCATAAAGAGACAGGAGATTTATTACCTGCCACGACCGTAACCTTATTTCAAAACGGGAAGGAGATAGCTGCGAAAGGTGTTACGGATAAGGACGGACGGATTACGTTTACCTTAAATAAAGGCGAACCTTATCGTTTATTGGCCGAAAAGCAGGGCTATCACTCGGATTCGACAAGTGTTGAGGGTTTATTCCCGAGGCGGGACACTATGGTACGGGTCGTAATGAATTTACAGCCGGTCCATAAGGTGGGTGATAAGTTTGTTTTGGAGAATATCTACTATGACTTTGATAAGCACAACATACGTAGGGATGCAGCCCTGATCTTGGATCAGCTGGTCGCCACCATGCGTGACAATCCGACACTTCGGATTGAGTTATCAAGCCACACGGACAGCAGGGGCAGCGATAGTTACAATGAGAAGCTGTCACAGCGTCGTGCGCAAAGTGCAGTGGACTACATCGTGACCCGCGGTATAGCACGGGATCGAATGGTCGCGAAAGGATATGGCGAGAAACGGTTAGTGAATAAATGTAGTAACGGTGTTCCGTGCTCTGTCGCAGATCATCAAGCAAACAGACGTACCGAGGTAGAGGTACTGGCCTACTAGAGGACGACCTCATTTCAATTAGCAATAAGATCTACAATCATCCCCGATTGTTGTTTTTCACAATAAGTAATAAGAAGGTGTTGCCTCCCGGCAGCACCTCTTTATCGATGATTGGATGTATAATTAAAATTGATTTTCTATATTAATTTCCATTCTTTGGCGTAATTGAGCAATTGGCCTATCGTAGTGCAATTCACTTTTGCCATCATATTTCGCCTATGCGATACAATGGTATGATGACTTAGATAGGTTATTTCCGCAGTCTGGGCAATTGTGTTTCCGGAGGCGAAATACTTTAAAATTTCCAGTTCACGAGCGGTAAAGATGATCGGTTTGTTAGATATATTCTTCGTTTTTATTTCCTGGAAAATAGGGCAACGGTAAGAATTGCCTTTTTCGACTTCATTTATGCATTCCAAAAGAACATCTAGACCTGTCACCTTACTAATAATACCGTCGGGGGAATGACTTTCGATATGATGAAGGACAGGCCAGCTGGATGCGCTCGTAAGAAAAATATTCTTACATAACTTGTTGATGCGCTTAACATCGGAGAGAACAGCTAGACCATTGCTGTTCTGTAGGTAATAATCTAAAAAGAGATAGAATTTTTTACGACTATGTTCGCCTAAGAAACGGGTAAGTTCGGAAGCATTTTGGAAGGTATGAACCGTGTCAAACTTCGTGTACTTTTCAAGTAAAACGGAAAAAGATTCACCAAATAGTTGGTGATCATCTAGTACAATTGCAACATCATTACTCATCATTTTCTCGTTCAATTTTGGAAATAAAAGTGTTATTCAATAATTACAACAGATAGCTCACAAAGATAGTTAAATAATATATGCAGTTAGTGGTTGAAAGAGTGACGTAACAATGTTAAAATAACTATAAATGGTAGCAAATTTTTGCTATAGAGATATTTCTGTTTACGGTGATTTAATAAACTTTGGTTTCTTTGCACGAGAGTTTAGAACCAGCTATTTTAAAATGACTATCTAAAGCATGTACGTGTGACATTGCTAAATATACAATAAGTTTTTACAACCATCCCCGGTTGTTGTTTTTCATAATAAGTAGAAGGTGTTGCCCCAAGCAACACCTCTTTGCTTTATGGAACTCTGTAAGCTTTTAGGTTCTTTTTCTACTTGATTAGCGGTGTTGCGATAACGCCAACGGGATAGATACGGCTATTTCGGTACCTTTTGTATCCGACCGAATGGTGGTTTCACCATTTAGATACTGCGCACGGCGTCGGATAGATTGCAAACCCATCGCTGATTTGACGTTAGTTGAGGTCTTACCAACGAAACCCGTTCCGTCATCCTGAATGACCATGATGAGTTTGTCTATTT
This sequence comes from Sphingobacterium alkalisoli, assembly GCF_005049105.1. Classification (GTDB taxonomy): domain Bacteria; phylum Bacteroidota; class Bacteroidia; order Sphingobacteriales; family Sphingobacteriaceae; genus Sphingobacterium; species Sphingobacterium alkalisoli. Next base: position 584,817 of record NZ_SUKA01000004.1, on the reverse strand, counting down.
CCGCGTAAATCAAGATATCCACTTTCTTAGCCTTCGCATGCTTGATGATATTGGTAATGGCCTCCTGGATGATGCGGAGTAATGCAATGCGGGTATCGGCGTTGACACGCAGCAATGAGCTATCGTCAATGTGAATATCTTTGCTGTAGCGGCTGTCGGGTAGGGCGCTGTCGGTAAGTAGCTTAATTGCGTGCTCAAAAGACTGTTCTTCTTGTCCATCATCCGTATTGAACCATTCATGGCTTTTATTTCTGGCTACTTCGTAGGCATTTGTTATCCCCGTTTGCATTGAAACCAATTTCTTTTTTAGAAGCGTGTCTTCGGTGTCCATGGAAAGTGTTTCCAATTGATGTTTAATGCCCGCAATGTATGAAGAAAGACCATCATGAAGATCCTGGCCAAGCCGCTGCTGTTCTTGCCGTATAGCCTGGTGTTTCGCTTCCTCCATGGCGATGATCTGCATATTAGCGGTGTTGTTGAGGGCTTCTACCTGGGCTTTCACTTTCCTGTTCCGGCGTAGCATCGTCAAGTAGATGGCCAGCACAATAATCGCTGCGGAGCATGAAATGACCAGCAACCAAAGGGTTCGCCGCGCATTTTCCGCACTTAGTAGCCTGTTGTCATCCGCTATGGCATTATACCTGACATAATCACCAATAAATCTTTTCATATTTTCCCGATCTGCTATCATTGCCTCTTCCAATGCAGCGTAGGCCTTGATGATCTCGTCTTTGTTGCCGGATTTCGTGGCTCGTCCCAATGCGGCGGTTAAATAATAAATTTGCAACTCGTTATCTCCGCTTTCTCGTGCTACTTCACAAATCTGATTGTAATACCCAAGCGCCTTTTGTGGGTTGATTTCATGATAATAATTGGCCAGAATAAAGAGTGTATATACCTCCAAATTTACGTTACCCATACGCTGCGCGTTAGCTAATAACTGTTTTGCAACGGGCAGTACTTCAGGCTTGTGCCCCTTCCTATTTAATAAATATACTTGCTTTGACCGATTAAGGGCTAGCATATATTCATCGTTATAACGGTTTGCAATTTGTTTGGACTTCGCTAGGTAGTAGTCTACACTGTCGTCAGAAAGGCTAGCGTTAAGGTTGCAATAGTTAAAATACACCAAAGACATAACACTGTCCTTCTTTAGCTTTTTTCCGATTTGTATAGCCTTCTGCATAAAAGCAATAACCTTTTCCTGATCGGAGAGATCCTTGTGCAGTACAGCGGACATATCCATATATACACGGGCAATATTTGCGGTATCAGTGAGTCGTTGATAGCCTGATAATACGTTGCTGAATAATTCCAACGATTCCGCATACAGTCCTTTCTTAAATAAAGCAAAAGCAATTACATGGTCTGCGTTTGTCTGTCCTTGCTGGTAGTGTATGCGGGCTGCTAAACGCTTGGCCTTCATTCCATAGTAAAAGCAGCTGTCGATGTTTCTGGGGCGATAAAGTATCCCCAACCGGTTTAAGCTGTTAACCAGGCTAACACTATCTTTGATCAAAGACAGCTTATGTAATTCCTTCCCGATCTCCTGGATTTGGCCGTATGCCGGGTTAGAACAAACGCAAATCAGCAAGAATAGCAGTGGGTAAGTTGTATTTAGTCTTTTAGCAGCCACATCCGTTCGTTTACGTTATCATTGCCATTGTATTGCCTATTGATGGCTTCGGTTACATTTACGCTATTGTAGTTGACTTCATCGCTGGGGTACATCCACCGTATAGGAAGGCGGTCGGCAGGCGTATTTTCATTCGACGCTGGATTGATCGAAAATGTCGGATACCCCGTGCGTCGATTTTCAAAAAAGGCGCTCAACGGTGATTGCAAGTACGTACTAAGAAATTTTTGCGTGATGATTTGCTCAATCTGGTGTTCGGCAGGGCCCGTTAGCTTCACGGCGTCCGTGACCGGAAATGCTTCGATATAGGTATTACTCATGATACGGTTGTGATGATAGGCAGGGATGTTTGGCGTATGGTCTGCCACAAATTGCATTGCTCCCTGTACGCCTGCAGCATAATGGGTCTGCGCATCGCCATTGATCCAACCCCTCACAGCAGCCTCCGCAAGCAAGAACTGTACTTGGGCATAGCTCAGTAAACTCACCGGTTCGCCGGCGGGGATTTCGGTATACCGTGCGTTTACGCCGGAATAGTCGCCAGCGCTATGTATCGTGCTCAAGCTTGCATATGCGATTGCCGGATCGGTACCCTTATATGCGTCAAAATCGGAAGGTGTGTAACCCTTATCGAGCTGTGCCTCGGATGGCGAAGCGTAGTAAAACAGACGGTAGTCGTTTGTCGCTTTCAAACGGTTGATCAGTATATCCGACACCATAGGATAAATGATAAACGGGTTGCCCAGTTTATGGAATGGATAGCGTTGGTTTTCCTGGTCGGAATAAACCAATTGGAAATTATCTGCATTGCTTTCGAATATGGGGCGATTGTTTATAATTTCGTTGAAGCGTTCTACCACACGCAGGTCGGGATCAGCCGATTTGCGGTACAAATTGATCAGTACTTTTAGCGCAAACGAATTGACCATTTTCTGCCATTTTACTGGATCGCCCTGGTAAATCAAATCGCCCTCAAAGTTTGCACCTTGGGCAAACAACCGGTTAGCTTCGTCCAATTCGTTGAGGATACCGATAAACACCTCTTTCTGCTCGTCATAGCGGGGTTTGATGTTTCCTTCACTTTCTCCTTTGAGCGCATCAGTGTAGGGGATATCGCCTACTTGCATGGTGGCGTTAAAAAATGTATAGGCCCGTATGAGATGGCCGAATCCTTTGTAAGCGTTTGCTACTCCTTCATCGAGCTCATCGGTGAAGCCAATCAGCTTCTCCACGTCGATAAGCCGGGTAAAAGGACCGAAGCTGGTTCGGTCGATGCGATTGTATTGCTCGCCCTGTGCAAACTCGCTCCATAAGATGTATTTGTCGCGCATGAAATTTGCCATAAATCCCTTCTGGCTGCTGATATCGCTTCTCGTGATATCCAGCATCAATTTCGTTGCAAGCATTTGCGGGGTGGCTATGGTAAAGCCGTCGGGATTAGTGTTCAGTTCTTCGAAGTGTGAACACGATGCCAATCCAATCGTAATGCAGACTATAGTAGCTATTATTCGTATGTTCTTCATGGCTTTTCTATTTGTTTGATTTGTCAGCATGAGCAAGGTGAAAATTCAGGTTAAGTCCGATAAATCGCTGGGAAGGGGAAGTGAGGTCACTGTCAGCATTCCAATCGGGATCAGCAAACCGAAAATCCTTCGTCCAAAGAAATACGTTCTGGGCGGTCAGCGAAATTCGTGCGCGGCTCATTCCCCAGCGTTCGCTAAGCGAACGCGGTACGGTGTATCCGATAGCTAGCTCACGGATTTTGATAAAGGTTGGGTCGGTAGCCCCGAAACGTCCATCGGCAAACCGGCGGGCATAGGTTTCGTAGGATACCGGCACATCGTTCGGCGCATATACGCGCGTGTCTTCCGTGATACGGCCGTATTGATCGAAAGAGACTGACCCCGAAACAACTTTCACCCCGTTGCCGACGTAAGATTTGTTGCCGTTGACCACTTCATCGTAGCGCCATTGGTTATCGCTATCGGGATGCGAACCGGTGTCCCACATCTTATAAGCACTATAATTATATAACAGGCCGCCAACACGGCCATCAAAACTCAACTGAAGGTCAAAATTACGGTAAGTAAAGGAGTTGGTAAAACCCCAGATGAATTTTGGATCGCTATATCCAACGGCATAGGCGTATCGACCTTGCTGCGGAAGTCCGCCGTTCGTATGTACCACATTACCCTGTGGATCCCGCAACCAATCGGTGATGGTATAATTGTCGACACGTCCGCCGGCTTTCGTCCACAGGTTGTCTGATGAATAGACAGGATCTAACTCCTTGTAATACTGGTGTGTTGTTGCCCAGTTTACCGTAGCGTCCCACGTAAAATTACTTTGTTTCAACACGCCGGCATGCAGCGACAACTCTACGCCTCGACGCACGCGCGTCTCGTTGGTATTGATCAACGTAGAGGTAAACCCCGAGGAAGCGGGTATGGGAGATGATAGTTGTCGGTTGTAATTGAACACATTGTAGTAGGCGGCATCAAGTACTAAGCGATTGTTCAGTATGTTGACGACTGTACCCGCCTCCCAGGTCCGGTCGGTTTGCGGTTTGATGACTGCGGTATTGAGTTGTGATGGATAGTCGGCCGTATTTAAGCCATCCCAAACACCTTGGCCGATGCTGTAATTTACATTGGTGCCGTACACACTGAGGTCCTGTTTTGAAACGGTCCAAGACCCTCTGAGCTTCCACATGTCCATCCAGTTTGGCAGCTTGAAAAACTCGCCAAGAAGCACACTGCTGGACACGGAAGGATAAAAATACGAACGGGTCGTGATGTCTAAGGTCGAACTCCAGTCGTTCCTGCCCGTCAGATCCACGAAAACCGCGTCTTTCCAGCCAAACGAAGCTAATCCGAGCAAGCTGTTTACTTGCTTACCATACCTGGACGTACCCACATCCGGACGCTCCACCGAATTGTTCAATGAATACACGCCCGGCACAATGAGGCCGCTGCGGGTTACACCCGAAAGCGATTGGTCTTCGTACCTATAGACAGATCCACCGGCAGTAAGGTCTATGTCTATGGTATTTAATAGTTTCTTTTTGCCATAGTTGAACAGCAGATCGGTATTCAAACTGTATCCCCTGGATTGGTATTGGCCAAACATCCCGTTCGCATGCCACCCCCGGGTGGAATAGATACTTGGTGGGTTACGGCGCGTATTTTCATTGGAATAGAAGTCGTAGCCCACCCTTGCGGTTATCTTGGCGCCCGCGAAGGGTTTGTAATCTGACGTCAGATTGAGGTTGGCCATATTATTTTCCCTACCATTTAATTTTTCGTAGGCAATCAGATACGGATTATCATACCACGCTTTGTAATGCCAATTTTGCTGTTCGTGTGGCACCACCCAATAATCGCGGAATTTGGTAACGTCATACTCCGGTCCGGTCCACATCAGCAATTGATAAATATACCCTTGGTCGCCGTATCCGGCACCTGTAGTCTGCGGGGTCATACTCCGGTTATACCCGATGTTACTTTGCAACTCAAATTTCTCGCTGACTTTCAGTTTGCCCGATACATTTGCATTCAGCCGGTTCAATTTCAGGTTTGGATATTGCCCTTTATTGTAAACGTGGTTCAGGGATGCCCGTACAGACCCGATGTCGCCGGACTGGGCAAAGCTGATGTTGTTGTTGGTCACGAAGCCAGGTTCGAGGAAGTTTTTTAGATTGTTTTTACCTCGTGAAGTAAGTTCCATCACTTCGAGCTGCTTGGTCTCCGGATTCCATTGTTCTTCCATGATGCCGATATCGAGTTTATTACCCCATACGTAGTCGACCGAATTATATGATCCGCCCAAGCCCGCGCTATATGATGTCTGTACTTCGGGCAAGGCTAAGTAACCCGCAAAAGCCATGTTGTTACTGTTTACGCTGATACCATTGCCACCGCTTTTGGTCGTCACGATAATGGCTCCACCGCCGCCGCGCACGCCGTAGAGTGCGGAAGCTGTCGCGCCTTTGAGCACATCGATACTCTCGATGTCATCTGGAGCAATTTGTCGTAAGCTCATGTTGCCGTAGGGTACGCCATCAATGACCAGCAGCGGATTACTCGATCCGCCGCGAAGCCGGATGTCGGGCGATTCATCGAATTCGGTGCTATTTTGAATCCAGAGCCCCGCTACTTTACCGGTCAGCGAAGTGGCAATGTCCACGCCTTTGACCTGCTGTACTTGTTCGCCGCCAATGCGTTGTACCGAATAGCCGAGTGATTTTTCTTCCCTTCGAATGCCAAGGGCAGTTACCACCACTTCTTCCAGTGCATCTTCCAGGCGCCCCAGTTGTACGGGGATAATTGTACGACCGGCTATTGGCTCCTGGTGCGTTCGGTAACCAATGTAACTGAACACCAGTACGTCGTCGGTCTTAACCCCGGTAACCTTATAACGACCATCGTCTGTTGAACTGACAGCGATCGAAGTACCCCGTACACTGACGGTAACCCCTGCAATGGGGATTCCATCCGTGGCATCGACCACCGTACCCGTTACGGTTTGTTGCTGGCTGCTGGATTGGCGGTTGTCCCAGACGGTGCTGCCGGCTTTTTCTCCCAGTAAGCCCACTGCGAGCAGCGTGGCTAACAATCTTTTGATAAATACATGTTGTTTCATCTGGTTATTTTTTGTTTTCAGTTTTCGTTGTTGCAACGCCAATTTCAGTTGCCGAGAAGATGGCTGATCCCGTTGTTTCTTTGGCTAATCATAAACGACCGAGTTCAAAGGGATGGATATCGTTATTTCCGTGCCATTGGTGTCTGATTGAATTTTAATTTCGCCGTTTAGATACTGGGTACGCCGGCGGATGGATTGCAGGCCCATCGCTGATTTTTCGTTGCCCGGTTTCTGTTCATCTATTCCTTTTCCGTCATCATGGATTACCAAAATCAGCTTGTCCATTTCCTCATAGATCAGTATGCCCACGCTTTTCGCCTTGGCATGCTTGATGATATTGGTAATCGCCTCCTGGATGATACGGAGTAGGGCAATCCGGGTATCAGCGCTGACGTGAAGCAATGAACTATCGTCAATTTGGATTTCTTTGTTGTAACGGCTGCCTGGCAGGGCACTGTCTGTAAGCAATGTGATCCGCTGTTCAAACGACTGCTCTTGTTGCCCTTCAGCGGCATTGAACCACTCATGGCTTTTAGCTCTGGCTACGGTGTATGCTTTGGTTACCTCGGCTTGTAGCATGCTCAATTTAGCTTTTAAGTGTGTGTCGTGGGTATCCATGGACAAGATTTCTAGCTGATGCTTGATACCTGCCATAGACGAAGAGAGCCCATCGTGAAGATCCTGCCCAAGGCGCTGCTGCTCTTCCTTTACCGCCTGGTGCTTCGCTTCCTCCATGGCGATGATCTGCATATTTGCCATGTTGTTGAGGGTTTCGATTTGTTCTTTGGCTTTTCGGTTGCGGCGGAGCATGATCAGGTAGATGGTCAATACGACAATCAGGGCTGCGGCAGAAATGATGACTAACCAAAGGGCCCGTTGCGCATTTTTTTCGCTTAGTAACCTGTTGTCCTGTTCTATGGAATTATACCTGACATAGTCACCCATAAATTTTCTAGACCTTTCCCATTCTGTCGACATGGCCTTTTCCAATTCGACATAGACCTTGATGAGCTCGTCTGTATCGTCCAGTTCTTTGGCTACATCCAAAGCATTATTTAATATGTAGATTTCCAGATATTTGTCTCCACTTTTCTTGACTACTTCATATAGTTGATAGAAAAGTTCAAGCTTTTTTTTAGGATGACTTTCAAAATTGATCAACGAGACGAATGAATTGAACTCCAAATATACGTTTCCAATACGCTTTGCATTGGATAACGACTGTTTTATAAGGGGTAATGCTTCCTCCCTTTGACCAGTTAAAACCATTAGATTTGACTGCCACAGCTGATTGAGGATCAGCATGCTTTCATCTTTATAGCGGACAGCGATATCGCTTGATTTGTTTATATAATAAGTAATGCTGTCTTCAGAAAGGGTTGGGCCCAGATAGAGATATTTTATGTAAACTTGGGACATAATGCTGTCTTTTTCGAGTTTTCTTCCAGTCTGAATAGCTTTGTGCAAGAGTGAGTATATCCTTGTTCTCTCGGAGATCCCCTTGTTTTCGACGTCGACCATATCCAAATATATACGGACAGTATTTTCGGTATCATCGAGTTTTTGGTAGTAGGGTAAGATTTTGCCAAGCAGCTCCAGCGATTCCGCATACAGTCCTTTCTTAAATAAAGCAAAAGCAATCACATGGTCTGCGGCTGTTTGACCTTGAAGATACTTTATATTGGTGGCCATACGCTTGGCCTCCATTCCGTAGTAAAAGCAACTATCCGCATTTCTGGTCCGGTAAAGTGTCCCCAAGCGGTTCAGCGTGTTGATCTTACTGACACTGTCCTTGATTGAGGATAGATTGTTTAGTTCTTGGTTGATCTGTTGGATTTGACAACGTGCAGGAGCATTGTAAAGGCAAAACAGAAACAATAGGAGTGGGTAAGTTGTAGGTTTTCGTCTCATAATTGATAGATGTGTAATTGTTTAAAATACTTTTTAATCCGGTTCTACCCCTCGCCGTTATCTTGCACATGTGGGGTGAAAGCCAAACATGCATCCCAGTATTACGATTGTGTCAACGGAATGGATATTGTTATTTCGGTGCCTTTTGAGTCTGACTGTATGTTGGTTTCGCCGTCCATGTATCGCACTCGGCGGTGGATGGATTGCAAGCCCATTGTCGATTTGCCGCTGATTGAATTTTTACCGACCAAACCCGTTCCGTCATCTTTGATGGCCATGATGAGTTTGTCTATTTCTGCGTAAATCAAGATATCCACTTTCTTAGCCTTGGCATGCTTGATGATATTCGTAATTGCCTCCTGGATGATGCGGAGTAATGCAATTCGGGTGTCCATACTGACATGATGTAGCGCATCGTCATCTATATGAATATCTTTCTTATAGCGAGAGCCTGGCAAGGCAGTATCCGTAAGGAATTTGATGCGCTGCTCAAAAGTGTGTTCTTGTTCTCCGTCAGCAGTATTGAACCACTCATGGCTTTTAGCTCTGGCTGCGGTGTATGCTTTGGTTATCTCGGCTTGTAGCATGCCCAATTTAGCTTTTAAATGCGTATCGTCGGTATCCATGGACAAGATTTCCAGCTGATGCTTGATGCTTGCTATAGATGAGGAAAGCCCATCGTGAAGATCCTGCCCAAGACGCTGTTGTTCTTCCCTTATTGCTTCGTGTTTCATTTCCTCCATGGCGATGATCTGCAAATTGGCTGTGTTATTAAGGGCTTCGACTTGTTCTTTGGCTTTTCGGTTGCGACGGAGCATGATCAGGTAGATGGCCAATACGACAATCAGGGCTGCGGCAGAAATGATGACTAACCAAAGGGCTCGTTGCGCATTTTTTTCGCTTAGTAACCTGTTGTCGTTCTCTATGGTATTATACTTGACATAGTCACCCATAAATTTTCTAGACCTTTCCCAATCTGCCGACATGGCCTTTTCCAATTCGACATAGACCTTGATGATCTCGTCTTTATCACCTAGATAATTGCCAACCGCTAAAGAAAGGGTCAAGATGTAGTTTTCCAGGTACTTGTCTCCGCTTTTCTGTGCCACTTCGTAGGCCTGATAGAGATGTTCAAGCTTTTTATAGGGATCGTTCTCATAATTACTGAGTGTAATCAGGGAACCGATTTCCAAAATCGCATTGCCGGTACGCTGCGCTTCAGACATGGATTGTTTTACAAGAGACAAGGCCTTTTCTTTTTGGCCGTTTGAAAACAATAAGTCTGCCTGCCACATCCGATTATGGGCCAGTATGGGTTCGTCGTGATATCGGCTGGCAATTTCTGTGGATTTATTGAGGTAGTAAGTAATGCTATCTTCAGAAAGCTTTGGGCCTCGATTGAGGTAGGTTAAATAAACATCTGACATAATGCTGTCCTTTTTCAGCTTTCTTCCGGTCTGGATAGCCGTATGCAAAAGAGATGTAATCTTTGCTCTATCGGAGATACCCTTGTTCTCCACTTCGGCCATATCTAAATATACACGAACAATATTTTCGGTATCATCGAGTTTTTGGTAGTAGGGTAAGATTTTGCCAAGGAGCTCCAGCGACTCCGCATACAGTCCCTTTTTAAATAAAGCAAAAGCAATTACATGGTCTGCATCTGTCTGTCCATTCCGGTATCGAATATTGGTGGCCATACGCTTGGCCTCCATTCCGTAGTAAAAGCAACTATCTGCATTTCTGGTCCGGTAAAGTGTTCCCAATCGGTTCAGCGTGTTGATCTTACTGACACTGTCCTTGATTAAGGATAGCTTATTTAGTTCTTGGTTGATCTGTTGGATTTGACAATGTGCAGGAGCATTGTAAAGGCAAAACAGAAACAATAGAAATGGGTAAGTTGTAGGTTTTCGTCTACGCATAATTGATAGATGTCGGAGTAGATTCATAACGTATGGTCGAAATAATCTTAAAAGCAACGAAGGTAGTAAATCCTCTGGGTTAAATCAATGCTCTTTTCCAAGCTATACTTTTCATAGAAGATAAGACTTTAGTTTTCGGGGGTCAAAATAGGAAGAGCGGATAATTTCGAAAGTAACTAAAATTTGCTAAAAATATATTTTTTGATAACAAGTTTTTGCTATAAGCATAGCAAACAAGATTGAGTTTTACTCTTCTTTCCTTTCTTTGTTCATAATAATCTATGAAATAGAATTCAAGTGCTTTTAAGGAAGATAATCTTGAAGGAATGAAAAACCAAAAATTACGTTATGAAATTGGATACGTTTTGTGTAGTTCAAAGGCCAAATTGATTGACAAGTAACTAGTAAAGTTTTAGAAATAATAATTTACAGAGAAGAGTGCTTTTTAAATACATGGTCTTAACTATGAGCTTTATGAAATTAAATTTTTCTACCCTACAAAAGAGAATTTCGGTTAGCCCGGTCTTTCTATTATCGTACAGCTTTGCGATTTTTAATATTAACGCTTTTACTGGAAAATGGTTATACGTGAACCGTATTGTTAAACATCGAGTGAGCTATTTAAGCGTGATAATTTTTGCTTATAGCGAACGCCATTTATTCTCTGGTCTATGTGTATAAGTATATATTATCTGATACTATTTAATTTTTTATCTACTTAATTGAATCAAATTTTAACTGTTTGTTACCTATTAACTCTAATCTTATGTTAAGAAAACTAGCTTCTTGTATTTTATTCCTGGTTCTTGCCGCAGTGGGCTCTGTGTATGGACAGGTTAAAATTGGTGACGGTACGGCACAGGGTGATAATGCCGTGCCCAATCCAAATGCTGTGTTGGATTTAAGCAGTATGCAAAGAGGGGTACTGTTCCCTCGTGTAGAATTGACTGCTGTAATAAATCCTGCTCCTTTGACTGAGCACGTAGCGGGGATGATGGTATATAATACTTCAACTCAAAATGATGTTATGCCCGCTATCTACTACAATGATGGTACAAAGTGGGTTTTTGTTGGGGCTATGCAAGGTAGTAATGTAAGTTACGACCCCGCAACTTATGTCATTACCTATGTGGATAGTGGAGGTAATCCGCAAACTATTAATTTGGTACAGGCAATAAAGGGGAACGAAACAAAGACGCTTTTGATCAAGGAATCTGAAGGACGTTATGTGTTTTATAATGAAGCTAGTATTGATGAGACAGGAAATCCAATAACGGGAGCAGGGGTAGTGATAGATATCCCTGCTTCGGTGATCAACCAGTTTGAGGAAATCGTGAATGGCGGTCCTGTTACGGTGAACGGTAACACATACACCAGCATCGAAGAATACATCGAGAACATCGTAGCGGCGAACGAGACCAATACAACGTTGGTCGACAACAACGACGGAACATATACTTATACAAGTGAAGACGGCACGGTAACGGTAGTCGATGTACCTGCTTCTGTTATCAACCAGTTTGAGGAAGTGGTGAACGGCGGTCCTGTTACGGTTAACGGCAACACGTACACCAGCATCGAAGAATACATCGAGAACATCGTAGCGGCGAACGAGACCAATACGACGTTGATCGACAACAACGACGGAACATATACTTATACAAGTGAAGACGGCACGGTAACGGTAGTTGATGTACCAGCTTCTGTTATCAACCAGTTTGAGGAAGTGGTGAACGGCGGTCCTGTTACGGTTAACGGCAACACGTACACCAGCATCGAAGAATACATCGAGAACATCGTAGCGGCGAACGAGACCAATACAACGTTGATCGACAACAACGACGGAACATATACTTATACAAGTGAAGACGGCACGGTAACGGTAGTCGATGTACCTGCTTCTGTTATCAACCAGTTTGAGGAAGTGGTTAACGGCGGTCCGGTTACGGTTAACGGTACTACCTATAATACAATAGAGGAATACATCGAGAACATCGTAGCGGCAAACGAGACCAACACGACGTTGATCGACAATAACGACGGAACATATACTTATACAAGTGAAGACGGCACGGTAACGGTAGTTGATGTACCAGCTTCTGTTATCAACCAGTTTGAGGAAGTGGTGAACGGCGGTCCTGTTACGGTTAACGGCAACACATACACCAGCATCGAAGAATACATCGAGAACATCGTAGCGGCGAACGAGACCAATACGACGTTGATCGACAACAACGACGGAACGTACACCTACACGAGCGAAGACGGTACGGTAACGGTGGTCGATGTACCTGCTTCTGTTATCAACCAGTTTGAGGAAGTGGTTAACGGCGGTCCTGTTACGGTTAACGGTAGTACCTATAATACAATAGAGGAATACATCGAGAACATCGTAGCGGCAAACGAGACCAATACGACGTTGATCGACAACAACGACGGAACATATACCTATACAAGTGAGGACGGCACGGTAACGGTGGTCGATGTACCTGCTTCTGTTATCAACCAGTTTGAGGAAGTGGTTAACGGCGGTCCTGTTACGGTTAACGGTAACACATACACCAGCATTGAAGAATACATCGAGAACATCGTAGCGGCGAACGAGACCAATACGACGTTGATCGACAATAACGACGGTACGTACACCTACACAAGTGAGGACGGCACGGTAACAACCGTTGATGTACCTGCTTCTGTTATCAACCAGTT
>NZ_SUKA01000004.1:0-571988 GCF_005049105.1 Sphingobacterium alkalisoli | reverse complement strand
GAATACATCGAGAACATCGTAGCGGCGAACGAGACCAATACGACGTTGATCGACAATAACGACGGTACGTACACCTACACAAGTGAGGACGGCACGGTAACAACCGTTGATGTACCTGCTTCTGTTATCAACCAGTTTGAGGAAGTGGTTAACGGCGGTCCTGTTACGGTTAACGGTAGTACCTATAATACGATAGAAGAATACATCGAGAACATCGTAGCGGCGAACGAGACCAATACGACGTTGATCGACAACAACGACGGAACGTACACCTATACTTCAGAAGACGGCACGGTAACGGTAGTTGATGTACCAGCTTCTGTTATCAACCAGTTTGAGGAAGTGGTTAACGGCGGTCCTGTTACGGTTAACGGCAACACGTACACCAGCATTGAAGAATACATCGAGAACATCGTAGCGGCGAACGAGACCAATACAACGTTGATCGACAACAACGACGGAACGTACACCTACACGAGTGAAGACGGCACGGTAACGGTAGTGGACGTACCTGCTTCTGTTATCAACCAGTTTGAGGAAGTGGTTAACGGCGGTCCTGTTACGGTTAACGGCAACACATACACCAGCATCGAAGAATACATCGAGAACATCGTAGCGGCAAACGAGACCAACACGACGTTGATCGACAACAACGACGGAACGTACACCTACACGAGTGAAGACGGTACGGTAACGGTGGTCGATGTACCTGCTTCTGTTATCAACCAGTTTGAGGAAGTGGTTAACGGTGGTCCTGTTACGGTTAACGGTAACACGTACAGTACGATAGAGGAATACATCGAGAACATCGTAGCTGTAACAGCTGCAAACGGTTTGCATATTGACGGAACTAACGGAGATGTAGTATTAGGTGGCACTTTAACAGAACCTACTACAATCATAACCGATGCCACCAATACATTGGCTATTGAGGGGTTGGTTGAAGAAACCGATACAGACCTTGTGGATATTGCAGTAGTTGATAAAACTACCGGAGTGCTAAGAACACTGTCAGTAGACGAATTAGCTACTGAACCCTGGAATATTCAAGGAACTACTGGAAAAGCTTTTGATAACGCTCAGAATATATACCAAATGGGAAGCGTAGCCATTAAGAAAGACGAAGCACATGCAGGTGTTAGTCTGGATGTGGAAGGTGCGGTACGTGGAGGTTCTGGAAATGTAGGAACTGTAGGTGTTAATTCAGGAGCATTTGGGACAAACAATGTCGTAAGTGGTGATAATGGTTTTGCGATAGGTGCGAACAATATAGTCGCGGGAAATCATGGATTTGCCGCTGGGTTAAACAATGAAATAATTCCACCCTCTAATCAAACCATCTATGGTAATATTGCGATGGGTAATTCAAACAAATCAAATGGGGAAGATTATTCAATAGCCTTGGGTCAGGGAAACGAAGTACTGGGAAATGCAGCCGCAATTGGTAGTTCCAATTCTATCACTCGGGATGGATATTTTAGTACAGCGCTAGGGGAATTCAATACAATTGATGCAACGTGGGGATTCGCTGTTGGATATCTTAATACTGTAGAACAAGATTATGGTGTTGCAATTGGAGGAGAAAATTTAGCTAATGCTGAAAATTCATTTGCTTTAGGAAAAGGTATTATTACTGGTTCTTCGCATGATTTTGTACTTGGTAGATATAATGCGATTACCACAGGTAATCCATCGTCTTTAAATTGGGTAACGACTGAACCACTATTTCAAGTCGGTTCGGGAACTGATGATGCAAACAGGGCTAATTCACTTACACTGTTGAAAAACGGGAATTTAGGCCTGGCCAATGAAGCAATCGCCCCTACTGAAAGATTGGATGTAGGTTCCGGCAATGTCCGTGTACGTGATATCAATACCAATATAGGAGATACTGGTACAGACAAAGTAGTCGTGGCCGATGCCGATGGGGTACTGAAAACGGTTGACGTAGCTGATTTGGCTTCGGATCCGCTCAACATTTACAATTCCGATGGCCTTTTGACAGGAACAGAAACAATCAGGAACCTAGGCTTAAACGGAAAGACTCTGAGATTTAATGGAACCGACCGGAGAACTCATTGGGATGCGGCTGGAAGAATACATCAGACAGCTACCAATACTGCCGTTGATGCAGCTATGGGATTTCATAACGGAGGTTCTAGTTTATGGGTACAGCAATGGAATGCTAGCACTTCTTCAATAACTGCTACCGGTAGTTCTACAGAGTTATTGTTGTCAACACACGCCACCGCTGATGCTGCCCCAATCCGTTTCAGCACCAACCCTGGGGGCAACGACGCAGCACTTACCCAAACAAGAATGACCATTTCGGGAGAGGGAGAGATTCAACTTCACGAATACCCCAATACGCGCGACGATAGTGGCACCACAGCGGTAGAAAACATCCTCTACACCGATGAAGATGGTAATATGCTTTCAGCTGATATTTCAGCCCTTGCGCTCCAATCAGCCCATTATCGGGCTACCAGTCAAAACACTGGTAAAGAATGGATCGGAGGAGAACCTGTTTTTGAAGTGGTAGGTGATATTACATTGGCAACCAATTCCAATGTAGTGGATCTTTCAGGAAGTGATATTCCTACTGGAGCTACTGTGATAGGTGTCAGATTTATAAGCAAGACCACAGGATCTATCAGTACCAACATCATAGAATATGATCAGGTCAATAGAACCTTGATACTTGGAACCGCCGGCTCTATGACCACCTTACATCCGGCAGGAGATTATTATATCATTGTTGAATATACGGTAGTACCATAATTCGGCGAAAGGTAAGGTAGTGGTAAAGCTGATATGTCGGCTGCCTGTCTCAACGCAGGTGGCCGGGATAATCTTTCATAAGTTGATCAATGGAGTGGATTGTAATTTATTAAACTAAACATGAGAAAAACATACAATTTGAAAATTGGATGGGTTACAGCGCTATTTTTTGCCGTACTAACATCGGCTTTCGGGCAATCCCCCGGGGGCGTGTCCACCGGTTTGGCTGCTTGGTACAAGGGGGATGTAGGATTAGCGGAAACTTTCTGGACAGACCAATCGGGGAATGCTTACAATCTGGAAAGAACCTCGGCACCCGCTGGCGAGTCTTTGATCAACTTCAACCCAGTCGCTTCTTTTGAAGGGGTTACTGCTCACCAGTTCAACAATCTCACGCCTAAGCTCCTTTGGCCGGTAGGCAATGCCACGCCTACGACATACTACTACGTAGCAAAAAACAATGCTGCTACCGCCAACAGAGCCGTATTTGGTATTGGCGCATCCGGTGATGCTACGGGCTTTCACAGCGGTCAACAAGCTACTACCGGAGCCATAGCAACTAGGGGTACCGCGAGTTTTGCAAACAATACAGGCTCTGCTATGGTTACTGCTCCACCCAATTGGGATATCACACAGCCCAACCGAGGGTTGAATTTGGTAAGGACTGGATATGATGGCGGTGGTGCTACCGGTAGAAACTATATTGCAGCCCAAAGCTGGGCGGAAGCCATCAATGCAACCAATGTAAACCCTACGTATGCGAATACCGCAGCCTTTAGGATCGGGGCATCAGGAGCAAGTAATGTTTTCTGGAGCGGGGATGTGGCAGAAGTGGTGGTTTTCTCCGGTAAGCACGATCCTGCCGAGTACAACAAGATAGAAAGCTATCTAGCCTTAAAATACGGGATTACCAAGCAAGGCGACTATGTCGATGCAAATAACAATATTATATATAATGATGCAACCTATATCAACAATATCGGCGGTATAGGCAGGGATGATGCTTCGGGGCTTCACCAAAAACAATCCATGTCCCAAAACGCAGGCAATCAATTGCTGATAGGTAATGGTAGCAGCTTGTTTGCTACCAATGCAGACAATACAAATAATCTTACCGATGGACAATTTTTGGTATGGGGGGATAATGGATTGCGAAGGCAATTAATAGAATCACTAACACATAATGCTCCTGGTGGTGAAATCAACAGTAGATTTGAAACTATTTGGCATGTGCAAAATACGAACACCGTAGGTTCCGTAACCGTTGCTTGGCCTGTGGGGATTACTAATTTACATCTGGTACGATCTGCGGATGCAACAATAGACGCAACTGACGAGTTTATTCCTATGACTGCCGTCGTTACGGTAAATGGCGTTGATTATAACACAGCAACAATTACATTCAATGATGGAGACTATTTTACCTTTTCTGGGTTTCAAACGGGACCGGGAGGGGTCGGTTTGAATCTGGCTTTGTGGTATAAAGCGGACTTCGGAGTATCTACCGATTCGGAAAAATTAGTAACGGCTTGGGAAAATTATGCTTCGACAGAAGTAACAGTTACCCCTAATGGAGCAGCGACTATTCCCTACAACGACCAAACAACCTTTGACAATACTTGGAATTTCAACCCTACACTTTCTTTCAATGGGTCAAATAACTATTTAAGAAATACCAATACTGCTTTTCTCGATACGGATGGTTCAGTGCATTATATTGCTGTGGCAAGATTGACTAATCCAACTACAGCTGCAAGAGGTATTTTTGCACTGGCAGGTAACAACGATGGGTTTTTCTTACAAAGAACAGGTGGGTTGATGTACCCATTTCCTACCATCAATAATGGTTTTGGCGCTACTGCTGCAGGACCTCCGGCAGAAGACTTGTTTGGAATTTATTCATCCATACTTCCTCGTTTTGGTTCACCGGCCAATCAAAGGGGATTTAACAATGGGTTTGAGAAAGTGTACACTACCCCTTACCCGAGAACCGGGGGAAATTACACCTTGGTCAACGACCCCGCTCAAACAGCTAATGGTGCTTTCATAGGAGCTGATGGAACCACCGGAGATAATTTTTTGGGAGATATAGCAGAAGTTATTCTATACAACAGTCCGGATGGTGGTGATATGGACAATGCAGATTTGCAGAAAATCCATAGCTATTTAGCCGTGAAATATGGAATTACACTAAATCAAAACAATCCTCAGAATTATGTTAATAGTGCAGGTAATATTGTATGGAATGCAACTGTCAATGCTGATTTTAATAAAAATATTGCAGGATTAGGTAAGGATCTAGGCGCAAGTTTAGACCAAAGACAATCCAGAAGCTCTAATAATAACCAAAAATTAATCATTGGTAACGGTACTACCTTGTTTGATACCAATACAGACAACACCAATTCTCTTACGGAAGGTCAGTTTTTATTGGTGGGCGATAACGGTTTAAAACAAACCCTTAGCGAACCGCTGGTCTATACGGCAGGGGCAAACGGAGAAACCAATTTCCGTTTCGAATCTGTATGGAAAGTACAAAATACAAACAGTGTAGGACAAGTAACCGTGGCTTGGCCGGCAGGTATCAACAATCTATATTTGGTACAGTCGACAAACGCGGTTTTTGACAACACAGATACTTTCACGCCAATGACAGGTACCGTTACTGTAAATGGTGTTGATTATAACACAGCAACAGTTACTTTCAATGATGGGGATTACTTTACGTTTGCTGGATATCAGTTTGCTCCTGGAGGAGTGGTTGATCCTGACTTCTGGGTAAAATCGGATGATGCGGGAGCCATAGAAACTGCTTGGAAAGATCATTCTACATATGCCAATGATATCCCTGTCGTGGGTACATGGACGCTTACTCCGGCAGATAGGGCACACAACTTTCATCCGTATACCACAGGTTATACGGGTAGTAAATATTTTAGTAATCTTACTTCGGTATTGAACCCTACCAATGGGCAACTAGATAATGTATCTCATTCTATCTTTTCGGCAGTAAGACCAACTTCTGCCGGAACAGGACGCATTATCGGTATTGATGATGACGGAAACGGAGCCGAGCCGGGGTTTTCTATTGAAGGAGGAAGACTGAGGTTATATAAATTTAGCGGTGGAGCTAATGCAGATCAATTTGATGAAGAACCGTTCAAGATTGGTGCTGCGAATATAGTTTCAGGAATAGGGAATAACCCTATCGTTGCTGGAGGAACGTCAACTTCTGCCGGAGGGGAAAGAGTGCTGGGAGTGAATGGTGTATATAAGATATACCCAAATACTTCAAGTTCTAACAGGTTTCATATTCAAGGTCAACGCCTAAGAGTAGGTGATGGGGCATGGACTGCTCCTGGTCCTTTCCCTGGTGATATTATGGAGGTTGTTTGGTACAAACGTCCGCTAACAGCTAATGAGCAATCGAGAGTTAACTCTTATCTCGCCTTGAAAAACGGTGCCACTTTAGCAGAAAATTACCTTACAGCCAATAGTAGTACGGTATGGGACATAACCACCAACGCAGGTTACAACAACAATATCTTTGGTGTTGTCAGAGATAATACATCTGGATTGCACCAAAAACAGGCTGCAAGTACAGGTGTAAATCAGAAATTAGTTATTGGTCACGGCAGCTCCTTATTCGAAAGTAATGCCGATAATACCAATGACTTAATCGAAGGTCAATTTTTATTAACAGGCGACAACGGTTTAAAACAAAGCCTAAGTATTCCATTTGAATATACATCAGGTTCCAACGGTGAAACCAATTTCCGTTTTGAATCCATTTGGAAGGTGCAAAACACAGCCAATGTGGGTACAGTAACTGTTGCTTGGCCGGTGGGTATTGGCAATATGTACTTGGTGAGATCTACAGACGAAACATTTGATGATACCGACAATTTTGTCCCAATGGACGATGTAGTAAGCATCAATGGACAGGATTACAATACCGCAACCATTACTTTCGATGATGGAGATTTCTTCACCTTTGCCGGATTTGGCTATGCGCCGGGTGGTGTGGCTGCTGATTTGGCTATTTGGCACCGGGCTGATATTGGAATAGCTTTGTCTGGCACCGAGGTAAGTACGTGGGATGATATGTCGCCCAATGGTTATCAGGTTTCCCAGATGGGAACAGCTGCTTTGCCTTCATTTGGCGCTGCTAGTCAGGAATTCAATTTCAACCCTTCGGTGAATTTCACAGCGACCAACCAGGTAATCGGTCAACGGTCTGAATCTATCCTCACAACCAATACTTTTGATATATTCTCTGTGTTGGGCAATGTTTCCGCTGGTACTACATTCTTTGGTATTGGTCGAGATAATGTAACCAATAGTGGAACCAACTGGGACTCTCCACATTTTAGACGAAATGGAGATATTATACATCGAGATAATACAGGAGGCGGTTTAGCATTCAGAGACCCTGTGCCCACTTATGAAACTGTTGGAGCGGTTACCCGAATAGCTTATTCCAGATTTAATGTAGATGAATTAAACAGAAGTATAAACGGCTCTAACTTTGGTGCGACAATGAATCTCGCAGGTGGAAATAATACCGCTTGGGTGAGAGGAGGACAGTATTTTGGTACAAACTCTGGTGCTGCAACAGGAATGGGAGGTGATGATGGCGGATTTACAGGAAGTATTACTGAAAAAGTGGTGTATGATCGAAACCTAACCCCAGAAGAAAGAGACAGGGTAAATTCATATCTAGCAATTAAATATGGTGTGACACTAAGAAATGATATTCCGGCAGGAGGTAATCACACCGGAACTTTCGATTACTTGGATGCAGCAGGCAATATAGTTTGGTCTGGCAATACGAATCCGGATTATCACAACGATGTTATTGGATTGGCCAGAGAAGATATAGGTCTCTTTAATCAACGTGTGTCAACAACACGGAATGTAGTAAGTTCGGGACGTTTAATTGTTACTACAACCAATGATTTTGTTTCGGCAAACGATGATGCAGGAAGAACTAATTTTACTGGAAATTCTCAGTATATTATGTTTGGCGACAATGCCGCTACCGGTGAGACCGAGGCGACTACGGATCCTTGTACAGGACTTCCACTGGACCCTGCCATTACGAGAGCCAATAAAGTGTGGCGTGTAGAGACTACAAGCAACCCTGAGCCAATTTGGTTGCAGGCTGATCTTAATGATTATACATTCAATTCTAGTATAGAAATATGGGTAGCTGATGATGAAAATTTCAGCACTAACCTGGTCAGATTGCCTGCGGCTTCTTATGCAGGTGGATTGGCTTCTTTCAACTTCTTGTTTACCGAAGGGGTTAAGTATATGACTTTCGCGGGGATAGTTTCTCCTAGCGACTGCGATGTCTGTACAGGCGGTACCTTTGTATTCAAAACAGGTAGAAGTTGGAATACTACTTTAGAGCGCCAGAACAATGTGATGGATCCGGAAACCATCGGATCTACCGACCAAGGCGATCTGATTGTGAATATGTCGGCGGATTACCCTGTCGGTGTTGAATATGGCGCAAATGCTTACCCGCGTCCTTACGGCAGATGGTTCTTGTCCAGAAGACGGGACAACCAAAACGTAGAGGTAACCCATAGCATCAATCTAAATCAAACAGTGGCTGGGGCAAGTTTCCAGATTTCGAATATCAATACCTATCTCAGCAATGCCAATAAGTTTACCGTCATAGGCTATGACTGTGATGACAATGTGGTTATGCCAAAAATTACCCACGCTGCCAATCCTACAACAGCGACTACCTATGAAATCGTAGGTAATCAAGTGGTCGGTACTAAAGCATATAGAGGGCTTACATTCCTTCATTCTACAGCAAATGTTAGGTTCAATAGACCAATTGAGCGAATAGAAATTGTTTTTGATGTGGAAAGAACGAATGCCCGCCAGACGCTCAGGTCACTGGATATAGGGGATATTTCATTCGAATGTGCGACTCCGTTGCCGCCGACTGTGGATAATGTGACGATGATACAAGACTTCACGCAAAGCGAAGAAGTGCCCAGCTGTATAGAAACCACGATGCGATTACGTTTCATCAACAGCAATTGTGACACCAGGACAGTTAATGTTTCCCAAACACTGCCTGCTGGGTTGGAGTTTGTGGAA
Organism: Sphingobacterium alkalisoli; assembly: GCF_005049105.1. Taxonomy (GTDB): domain Bacteria; phylum Bacteroidota; class Bacteroidia; order Sphingobacteriales; family Sphingobacteriaceae; genus Sphingobacterium; species Sphingobacterium alkalisoli. Next base: position 563,084 of record NZ_SUKA01000004.1, on the reverse strand, counting down.
GACACGTACAACGATTCGGAATTTGGTTCTCCGACACCGTATACGTATAACGCCAATACCTTTACACTCAATGGACTCGAACTTCCATCAGGTACTACCTTCTTGTACATCAACGTAAGGAGCACGGATGGTACGACCACCGTGTATAATACATCCAGTGATTATACAGTAACAGAAACGAGTAATTCCTACAACAGTATCAATCCGGCAGCAGGCGAGTTTAGTCCGGTAGGTTTTGTTGCCAGTAGCTTCACGGCGCCGGATTTAAATTTCCTTTATGAAGTAGATGCTACCTGTCTGGGCGAGGGAGATCAGGTAACCTATACCTTGAATTTTGACAACCAAGACCCAGAAATCACCGGAGCAACATTGAAAGTGTATTATGAGCTGGGTCAGGATATCACTTCAGTTACCTTCAACAATGGAACCTCGGGTGTACTCGGATTTGATCCTACAGGTGAATCCTATATTGAGATCGATGATTTGGTAATTCCGAACGGCGAAAGTTCCATTACCGTGACATTGGATGTTACCAGTGAAATATTCACGGATGAAGATGCTGCTTCAAGCTTCTTTGAACTGGTCATAGATCCGGATAATCCTTGCTCGGTAGAAAACCCATCGATGCTGTCCAATGTGATCACATTAGAAGCCTGTCCTGGTGTTGATCCTGAGGTCTGTACGGAAGAAGTTGAAGGAAGTGCGTTTTCTTCCAATGGGGGAGTTCCGATTACATTCAACCAGCCGGCTACCAATTATGGATTCCAGTTTGATATTCATTCCTTAGATAATTCTTTCAATATGGAAATCAATGGGGTACAGCTGGCTACGCAGGAAATTGAGTTTCAGTCTGCCGGAACAAGCGGTATCAATGTACGGTTCGCTGACGGTGACGAATATGAAACCAATACTGCTCCGATATGGCAGATGACGGGTAACGCTTCAGCACCTCTTATCCGTGTTGTTATTGCCCCTAATGGAAATGTTACTATGTATGGAAGCAAGACTTCCGGTGGAGAGTTGCATCTGTTGGAATTGAGTAACGGTAATAGTTTTAATGCTATTACATGGAATGATGGAGCACCCAACACGATCGTGGCAACACAATCGGTAGTTGGCTCTACCTATATCTATGGACGTGGAAGTGGGTTGAACAGCGTGCCTTGTCCGGAAGACCCTTGTCCTGGACCGGATACAGATGGTGATGGCATCAACGATGCTTGCGATCTGGATTCAGACAATGATGGTATTTTAGATAGTGATGAGTGTAGTAATACATACAATGATATGTTAGCCGCCTTTGGGTCAGGACAATTAATAGATATTGCTCCTTCCGATTTTGGGTTGGCATTGAACGCAAAAAATCAAGATGTAACAGCTGATTTAAGTGCCAAATTTGGGTATCCAGCAAATTCTGGCGCAATTATCATAAGTATTACAAATGCTTCAGTTCATCCTACTGAAGATGACTGGTGGACAAAAGATGGTGAAGCCGCTTCCAGATGGGATATTAGTGGGGCACTAAGCGCCTTTCTAGTAATGTCACAAGATGACCAGTATTATGGTAACGATAGCAAGACGATTCATATTTATGATGCAGGAGTTGTAATGCCTGTAACTACTCCTGGAATAGAAAACCAAGTTCCAATATCCGGAGAATGGGCGGTTACAGATCTGCCAACTGAAAAAACGCTATCTAATTTAGACGCAAATACAGGAACAAACGAATTTGGCCAATGGCGTTATATAAATATGAATTTTGGTCCAAAGTCATTCGGATTTTCAACCACAACTGCTTTTGGTGATCCAACTTACGCCGTGTCGATGTATTTGGAATGTGATACCGATAGAGATGGTATACCAAACCGTCTTGATCTGGATTCAGATGGTGATGGTTGTCCGGATGCGATCGAAGGTGATGGCAACTACACCTATGCAGATTTAAATCCTGACGGTTCCATCAATATTTCGATGTATCCGGTAGACGAAAATGGGGTGCCTGACAATGGAAATTCGCAGGGTGTAGGAAGCTCCACAGATGCAATGATAAATGGCTGTTATTGTGTGCAGCCTGGCGCAACAGGAACGCCAACAGAGTTTACCAAGGTAGGGGTTGCTGACAGAATAGGAATGACTGCAAACTGGCCTCAAAACATTCCGAATGGTTTCATCGCCATCGAATCGGAAAATAAAGGCTTTGTAATTACCCGTTTAACCACAGTGCAAATCAATGCCCTTGATGCCGTAGAAGGAATGTTGGTATATGATACCGACGAAGCATGTATCAAGCTGTATAACGGAACAACCTGGAATTGTATCCAAAGGGGTTGTAATGAATAATAGAGAAGGATATTAATTTGTATAAATCAAGAATAGCGTACATCAAAACTTAGAAATCATGAAAATACCGGCTTTGTTACTACTTGGGTTTTGCTTCAGTTGGACTGTGGTTCATGGTCAAACGGCCATTGAGAAATTAACGGTAGATGGGGGTGGCGTATTGGACTTTGCATCTGGCACCACCAAGGGGATTATCCTACCTGCTGTAGAAACCCTGCCCACCACACCAGCAAATGGCACGTTCCTGTATGACAAGAATGCCCAAATGGTGAAGATGTTTGCAAATGGGGCTTGGGTTAACCTTTCGGACGAGGGGGACAACAGTGCTGTATTGCCTTATTCGGGCACGGCTGCTGGTACGCAAACGGTAATAGGAGCCAAAAGTACGGCTGTTGACGGCGTGCTGGTATTGGAAGCGACGGATAAGGCATTGGTACTTCCGAAAGTAGCTTCTCCTCATTTGAATGTACCCAGTCCATACCCGGGAATGATGTGTTATGATACAGACGCCAAGGCATTGGCTGTCTATGATGGTACCGTGTGGAGCTATTGGAAGTAAGTCATTGGGCTTCGAGAAGATTTTTATAATAATGAGCTAAATGAAATCTTCTCGAGCTTGTGCCTATAATAAGATATGACTAATGGTGACTCTTAAAAATAAATAGCGTGTATGAAAAAGCGTTTACGAAATATAATAGCCTTCGTGGCTGTGTTGATATCATTTTCGGTGACTACACAAGCCCAGACAGGTCTTAGTTCATTTGTGACCCATAACGGACCGCAGACGATTTCTTCTGGAACCTTCGAAGTAATCTATTCGGAAAGTTTATATTTTGGTCCAAATGCAGATGTGCAGTTGGATGGCGATCTAATAATTTATTCCCGAAATATATGGATAGCGCCTACGGCGCGTATTCATGGTAGCGGTACGTTGACCCTACATAGTCCTGCTTCTAACCCGATGTATGAAGGGTGGGCTGCTGGCGCTACAGTAGTAGATGGTAATAATAATATAGCGTCTATTGATGTTACGATTGTTTTGAATAACGATCATGGAATGATCCTAGAAAATATTGAGGGTCCTTATCCAGAAGGGGGTACGTTTCCTTCCTCCTCCAAGACAGCAGCCTTGCGTATCAATAAATCTATAGATCTTGCTGTAAACGGAGCAAATATTTACCTGAACGGTCATGATTTTGAACTGGGTACGTCGTCGGATATATTGTATGCAAGTCGCGACCGGATGGTGGTGACCGATGATCGTGTTGATGGGCATTTGATCAAGAACTATCTGGGTGTGTCGGCATTTCTGTTTCCAGTCGGGATCGCTACGGGGGATTATACGCCGGCGACCTTGACGCCGTCTACAGCAGGTCGCCAGGTTTACGTAACCGTTACTAGCTATGGAGCCGCTACTAGCATAGACTTTAGTGAGGCCGATATCGATCTGGGTATGGATCGTGTTTGGAATATCTATGCGGACGAGTCTTTACAGATGACCTACCGTCTACAGCATAATATGGCGACCCACGGTGTTGCATATGTGGATGCAGATGCGCGGATTGTTCAGAACGCCGATGGTGGTAATTGGATTGGCGATGTAACAGTATTCAATGGTGAAGGTATACATACGCGAGAGGATATAGAAACCCGAACAGATAATACCTTGACGGGAACTTGGTTTACCAAGCAGTCCTTAGTAGGTCCGATGGCGAATGATGACGGCCCGATCGATATTACCTACGGTCGCGATACGAATGAAATTCCTGCGATCAATGTACTGGAGAACGATGAAGCGGGATCGAGTGCGATTGTTATAGGTCTAATACAGGTGACTACACCACCGTTGAACGGGCGTACAGAAATTAATCAAGATGGAAGTATTACCTATATTCCGAATGAAGGATATGTGGGCGAAGATCGTTTTGAGTACGAGATCACGGATGAGAACGGGCTAAGGTCTACGGCTTGGGTTACGGTAAATATATTTCCACGGAATCTGCTCATTCCAAATGTTTTCACGCCAAACGGAGATGGTGTCAATGACTATTTCGAAATAAGTGGTCGCGAAGGATTTGACCGGATAGATCTGGTGGTTCTCAACCGTTGGGGAAATGAGGTTTACAGCAATCCTGATTACCAAGACGATTGGCAGGGATTGGGTCTTAACGAGGGTACATATTTCTATCTGATTACGGCTCATAATGGTACGCAGACCCAGGTATTCAAGGGAAGTGTTTTGATTAAACGCCAGTAAGTATAATGTATTAAGATCGTTCATTTTTTAGAGACGTAATGTATGCTGTTTCAGGACACGATGTTACGTCTCTACTTTAATCAAGGTATAATATTAGACAATGAAAAAGTCCTTACCATTATTTTTGATCATGCTGTTTGTGCTTTTTGGTACTGCATCGAAGGGTCAGCAGAACATTCAGTTTACCCAGTATATTTTCAACTCTCTGAGCGTTAATCCGGCCTACGCGGGCTACAAGGAAGAATGGTTTGGACAGCTGGGGTTACGTAGCCAATGGACAGGCTGGGAGGGGGCGCCTAAGACGGGTACGGTTTCGATCGACGGTGTTCTGGATCCGCATTCGAAACGGCATGGTGTAGGTCTTCAGGTTACAGCAGATGCATTGGGCGCGCAGGCCGCAACCAGTGTGTACGCCAACTATGCTGTGCGTTTGCAGCTTGATGAAGCGGATACGCATCGACTGAGCTTGGGTATTGCGGGGGGATTGACACAGTACAGCCTGGACGGCAATAAACTTAGCGCCATTGATGGGAGCGACCAGGTACTGCCTGAGGGGAAGATTTCGACATGGAAGCCGGATGTCCGCCTTGGTGTGTATTATAGCAATCCGAGATGGTATGCCGGTGTATCTGTGCAGGATTTATTTGCGGGCACGGACAGTGATGACGAGTTCCAGTTCAACCAGAATTCCTTGGAAAGCCTCCGCCGCAATGTACACGGTTATTTTATTGCCGGGGTACTTTTTGAACTTGATCCGGGTCTGCTACTGAGGCCGAGTATTTTGATCAAGGACGACTTCAAGGGGCCTACGTCCCTGGATGTGAATGCGATGTTTATCTTCAACGATAAGTTTTGGATCGGGGGCGGTTACCGTACGCGTTCACGGATTTTTGATCGCGATTATACGGACTATTCTGCGGGGAAACTGAGCTCGCTGAATTCGGTGAGTGCGATCGCGCAATTCTATGTGAGCCCTACGCTTAGGATAGGCTATTCGTATGACCATATGCTGAACCGTATGAGCGGACTGCAACAGGGTACGCATGAAGTTACACTGGGCGTGACCTTTGGACGTGTGGTACGGCAGATCCTTAGCCCACGCTATTTTTAGAACAATGACTGTTAAGCAGAGATAAATTATGAACAGAAGATATAATATAGGAAACCTGCGGTTACTGGCTGTTTCGTTACTGCTTCTAGGAGCAGAGCTGTCGCTGGCGCAGGAACAACCGAGTAGGAGGAACCGCGCGGAGCTGCTCTATGATAAACTGGAGTATGCCAACGCTGCGATAGCCTACGAAAAGCTTGTCGATGTAAAAAAGCCCAGGACGGAGGATATGGAGCGGCTTGCAGACAGCTATCGAAAGATCAATGCGTACGAGCTGGCAGAGAACTGGTATTCGCGTGTAGTGCTACAACCTGACCATAAACAGGAATCGCTGCTGCACTATGCGGAGGTGCTGAAGAAACGTGGGCGCTATGCCGAAGCCGGTAAGCAATACGTACTATATCAGGAAAAATACGGGAAAGACGAAAGTATAGCCCGGTATGTTCAGGGGGCCGACTCAGCCGTGTTATGGATGAAGAACCCGACTTTGCACAACCTGAAGAATGAGAAGGCTATTAATACCGACCTTTCGGAATTTGGTTTAGTCCCAACGAGCGGGGGTGTTATCTATGCGGGTGAACCCCACGGATTGTTAAACAAGAAAAGTGGCATGACTGGGCAATCTTACCTGAAGGTGTATGCTGCAGACCGGGCAAGGGATGGGGAATTAAACGGTCCCAATGTCATGGGAGATGCCTTCAATAACGCGCTGTACCACATTGGCCCTGTCGCCGTAAATGCGGAAGAGGACGTGCTGTATGTCACCCGTACATACCCGGGGAATGACACGGAGAAATACCGTTCTGACGGGTTGAAGTGGCGCAAACAGAACCTGGAACTAAAGATCTATAGAAAGAACGGCACAGACTGGGCGGAAGAAGACTTTGCCTATAATAATGTGAAGGAATATTCGCTGGGCCATGCAGCATTGGGCAGCGAAGGAAAGGTGTTATATTATGCTTCTGATATGCCGGGCGGGCATGGGGGTGTAGATATCTGGTACAGTGAGCTACAGGGCGACAACAGCTGGGGATCCCCAAAGAATGCAGGGCCTACGATTAACAGTGCGGGCGACGAGGTATTTCCGAACGTGTCGGGTGATACCCTGTACTTTTCGAGTGATGGCCATGTAGGTATGGGCGGACTGGATATCTACAGGGCTGTAGGTAACCGTTCAGCCTTCAGCAAACCAGAGAATCTCCGTTACCCTATAAATTCGGCAGGTGACGATTTTGCCTATGTGGTAGCGGCCAGCGATGGGGATGTCATCTACGGATACCTTTCTTCAAATAGGACAGGGGGACAGGGAGGCGATGATATCTATTCGTTCACGTTTGCGAAGCCTAAATTTATCATCGTTCTGGAGGGATTAACCCGCAACAAGGAAACAGGTGAGCTGTTGCCGGCTACCAGCGTGACGTTGTTCCATAAAGGGAAGGAGATAGCCGCCAAGGGTGTTACGGATAAGGAGGGACGGGTTACGTTTACCTTAAATAAGGGGGAACCTTACCGGTTACTGGCCGAAAAGTCCGGCTACCACTCGGATTCGACAAGTATTGAGGGTTTATTCCCAGCGCGGGATACGACGGTACGGGTCGTGATGAACCTACAGCCGGTGCATAAGGTAGGTGACAAGTTTGTTTTGGAGAATATCTATTACGACTTTGATAAGCACAATATCCGTAGGGACGCGGCCCTTATCCTGGATCAGTTAGTGGCCACAATGCGTGACAATCCGACCCTTCGGATCGAGCTGTCGAGCCACACGGACAGCAGGGGAAGCGATGGTTACAATGAGAAGCTGTCCCAGCGTCGTGCCCAAAGTGCGGTCGATTATATGGTTACCCGTGGTATAGCGCGGGATCGGATGGTAGCGAAAGGGTACGGGGAAAAACGTCTGGTCAACAGGTGCAGCAATGGTGTGCCGTGTTCGATCGCAGATCACCAGGCGAACAGACGTACCGAGATAGAGGTACTGGCCTACTAGAGGACGACCGCATTTCAATTAGCAATAAGATCTGCAATCATCCCCGATTGTTGTTTTTCATAAAAAGAAGGTGTTGCCTCTCGGTAGCGCCTCTTTACTCTTATTCTTACTTAGATGGTTAACTCTACTGTAGTACCCCGTCCACTTGAACTGATGTCCATTTTTATCTGATGTAAGGTAAAAATAACATGTGACATGGAAAGTCCTATGCCCTTGCCCTGAAAGTTTCCCGTATTTGCACCGCGGAAAAAATTCTGTGTGATATTGTTGAAATCAGAGGGGGGGATACCAATGCCTGTGTCTTTGATACATAATTTCAACTGGCTATCCTCTGCATATAGGTAAATATGGATGGGTTGGTTGTTGGAATACTTTATCGCATTCTCCACAATATTTTTTATCGCAGACTCAAGCAGGTGTTCGTTTCCATAAAACTGTAAAGTCTTCGGATCTGCTACGTCAAATTTGACTTGGATGTTGGCCTTGTGATATATATAGGCATCTTCTATAACTTTCCAAACGATCTCATCGATACGGACCTGTCTGAACTCGAAATTTGTCTTTGCCCCCGATAGCAGCATCATATTGTCTAGACTGGTTTCCAGATCAGCGGTATACTGCCTAAGCTGTAGGATAACCATGTTATATTCTTCAATAGTGCGCTGTTTGTTGGATGTCACTTCAAGCGTACCCAAGATGGCTGTGATGGGTGTCCGTAATTCGTGTGAGATGTAGTCAACAAAATTCTTTTGTATGGTAAAAGTTTGTGCCAATCTCGCGATAAAGAGATTGTAGGTCTCCACCAAAGCGGTGATTTCGGCGTATGACTTGTGAAGGGTAAGTGGTTGTTGAAAGTTCTTTTCGTCCCGATCTTTGATCTGTTTCATTATTTTGAGAATCGGATCGTAGGCGATCTTGCCGAGAAACTGGGAAAGGATATAAATTAACAAAATACCAAAAAGAAAAACCGCGATCAGGATATAGAGAAGAGATGTCATTTGTGTATTGAAATTTCCCTTCCATTCTCTGGTAATGACAACGAAATCACCTTCATTATCTTTGTAGAATATACCGTGATAAAAATGATCTGAACTGGTGAGATTTCCTTTTTGTTGATCTCGTATCATATGGATAAACTCGTGTGAAATATAGTTGTCTGCAGTCATTTCACCCGCTGTTTGTCGATCGAGGCTATCGTATACCGCTATGCTGGTTCTGGAGATGGTTTTTTGAAGTTGATTTTTGACACTTTCCCGCTCAGGATGGCTTTGCTCATCGGCTTCTAAATAGAATACGGCCGCCAGCAGGGTTTTGTTTTGCAGATCGCGGAATTGAGTGTGCACCATCCATTTGTAGAAGGAGAAATAAATGAGCGTAGACGCCAGAAGCATGACAATCGAAAAGGCCATAACGGCGTAGAGGGACAAGCGATCTTTTAGCCTCATTGTTATATTTTAAATAAGTACCCGATCCCTTTTACGGTATGAATAAACTTATCCCCGTTTTTTTCAATCTTATTGCGGAGATAAGAAATATACACGTCTACAACATTTGTTTGGTTGTCAAAGTTGATACCCCATACGGCATTGAGAATCTGCATACGGCTTACCGCCTTATTTATGTTTTCGGTAAGGTAGACCAATAGCTTAAATTCTCGGGGAGAAAGCTCGATAGGCAAAGCGGATACAGATACTTGAAACTGATCAAAATCAATATGAAGATTGCCAAAGTATGCCTGATTGGATGTTTCTTGAACGTCGGATTGATAGCGTCGGGTTAATGCACGTATACGCGATAATAGCTCTTCAAAATGAAACGGTTTGGTGATATAGTCGTCAGCCCCATAATCAAGCGCAGTAATCTTATCCTGTACGGCACTCAGCGCACTCAGCATCAGAATGGGCACATTGATCTTTTTATGCCGAATAATCTGTACGAGCTGGATACCATCTATACCCGGCAGCATGACGTCAACAATGATGAGATCCCACGGAAGGTTGAGGTAATAGGCGGTAGCATCTTCGGCATTGCTGCATAAGGTAACCGAATAGGCATGCTCTTCCAGCCCCCTAATTAGGAAGTCACTAATTCGTTTATCGTCTTCAACTACCAGTATCTGCATATCTTTAGAACTACGTATATTCAAAGCTAAGGAATTTGTGACAAAATCCCGCCAGCTAACGCTTGCTGACGGGAATGGAAACTAAACTACAATAACACGTGATGTAACCTATTTTGTTGATGGACTGGCTTTGGGGTCGTTACGGTATGCGAAATAAAACAAGATAGGCAACACCGCAAAAGAGAGCACCAGACAGATCAACAGTCCGCCAACAATCATAATTGCTAAGGGTTTTTGGATTTCTGAACCCATTCCATGGGATAGTGCGGCTGGCAACAATCCCATGGATCCCAATAAGGCGATCATGACAACGGGCCGTATCCGACTTTTGACGCCTTCCTCGATAGATTTGATTAGCCCCATCCTTCGCTGCAAATTGTGCTTCATCACGCCAATGAGCACAATACCATCAATAGTCGCCACACCGAAAAGGATAATAAAACCTATACCTGCGGATATGCCGAAGATTGTACCGGTAACCCATAGCGAGATAAATCCGCCGATAAAAGCAAAGGGCAGGGTAACCGATGATACCAACGTATCTTTCAAATTCCCAAAATTGGCATAGAGTAACAACAAAATTAACAGTAGGGAAATAGGGACGACGGTCATGAGCTGCTTCGTAGAACGTTCTTTACTTTCAAATTCACCTGCCCATACCATATGGTTTTCTTTGGGGAGCGTTACTTCTTTAGCGACCACCTCCTTGGCTTCGTTTATCGTACTGCCAAGATCTCGTCCTTCAATACTGAACCCCACACCAATATAACGGCTATTGCCCTCGCGGTATATAAATGCGGGACCTGTTTTGTAGCCTATGGTGGCAATCTCTTGCAGAGGTACGCTATGATTGTTGCTGGTGGGAATGAGGATGTTGCCGATTTTTTCGGGTGAATCGCGGTACTGCTTTTCGAAGCGTAGGACTACATCAAATTGCCTGTCCTGTTCGAAAAACTTGGTAGCAGATTGGCCACCAATAGTCATCTCGATCACGGCTTGTACATCGGCCGTTGTTACACCATATTTGGCCATTTTCGAATCGTGTAATTGAATCCGAAGTTCGGGCAAACCGAGATTGCGATATACATTGAGATCGGTGATGCCGGGCACTTTTTTGATCGATGTTGCAACGTTGTTTGCATGCTTTTCGAGGTCTGTGAGGTCATCTCCGAATATCTTAATGACCAACGCACTTTTTACACCAGCTACGTATTCTTCAACGTTATCCTGGATGGGCTGGCTAAAGCCGAAGGTGATACCGGGGTAATGATCTAATAGAATGCGGATCTCCTGCACAATTTCTGACTTGGAGATGTTGCGTGACCAGTCACCTTCGTCTTTTAACTGTACATTAAATTCGATATTGAAAAATCCGGTGGGATCGGTTCCATCGTTAGGCCTGCCAGTTTGCGTAAGGATGAAGCTAATTTCTGCTACACTATCTAATAGAGTGGTTTTCATTTCTTGCGTTAGCTTGGTAGATTCTTCCAAATTCACACTGTTTGGCAATGTAGCACGAATATAAATTGCGCCTTCATTCAATTTTGGTAAAAACTCGGATCCGTAATTCGAAAAGCGTATAGTACAAAGGGCGAGTATGGCTAAAAAGATAGCAATAGTCGTCTTTCCCTGGCGAAATGCGATACGGTAGAGCCCATAGATAGTGTTATGAAAAAAGCGCGTAATGACGTTTTCTTTTTCTTCGATGTTCTTCGTGAAAAGTAGTTTACACATCGCTGGAACGTAGGTAAGACTCAATAACAACGACCCTAGTAGGGCATAGCCTAGGGTGAAGGCTAAAGGCGTAAACATTTTACCCTCTACTTTTTGAAAGGAGAAGATGGGCAACAAAGCTACGATAAGGATGAGCAATGCGAAGGAGATATGCGAGGCAACGCTGTTGGTGCTTTTCTTGATGATACCCATTTTACTCATTTTAGCAAAGCGCTCCGGACCGACCCGCTTGGAGGTGGCAGCCAAAGCTACAAATACTGTTTCGACAATGACTAGCGTTCCTTCGAGCAGTAATCCAAAATCCAAAGATCCCATCGATATCAAATTGGCAGGTAGTCCCTGAATACGCAGCATGATAATAGCGAATAGGAACGCTAAGGGGATAACGGAGGCCACAATCAGTGTTGACTTCCAGTTGTATAAAAAAATAAAGACGATGAGGGATACCAACAGAATACCTTCTATCATGTTTTTGGATACGGTATGGATGGTGTTATCTACGAGCTTTGTGCGGTCGATGACTGGTTCGATCTTGACATCATCGGGTAAGGTACGTTCGTTAAGTTCTACAATCTTCGTTTTTAACCGAGCCACCACCTCAGAAGGGTTTTCTCCACGCAGCATCACCACGATACCTTGTACCAGATCGTCTTGTTGGTTTAGACCTACTTGGCCTAACCGGGGTTTGTGAGAGATTTCGACCTCAGCCACATTCTTAATCAGTATGGGGGTTGACCCGTTGAGCTGTATGGTGATATTTTCGATGTCTTCTATCTTATCAAGTAATCCTACGCCCCGTACGACATAGGTTTGGTCGCCCTGTTGGATGATGTCTCCTCCAACATTGATGTTGGATTTGGAGACGGCTTCGTATACGTCTAGCGGAGAGAGCTCGTAATTTTTAAGTTCAGTGGGATTGATTTTTATCTCATAGATCTTTTCTTCTCCACCGAAGCTGATAACATCTGCAACGCCTGGTACGCCGAGTAGTTCTCTTTCGATCACCCAATCTTGTAGGGCTGTCAATTCTTTTAGCGGAAGATCGCTTTGAATGACGTAACGGAAGATTTCTCCCGTAGCACCCGATGGCGGTTCTATTGAGGACTCGGCGCCGTCTGGAAGTTCCACCCCGGTTAATTTATTGGAGACATATTGCTGCGCATAGAAATCTTCTACACCGTCTTCAAATTGTACGGTGACGACCGATAAGCCAAAGAGCGACACGGAGCGGACTTCGGTTTTGCGGGGTATGCTATTCATGACCTTGGAAACTGGAAGGGTAACCAGTTTTTCGATCTCTTCGGCGCTTCTGCCCGGCCATTGGGTGATGACCCGTGCGCGTGTATTGGTAACGTCGGGAAAAGCTTCGATCGGTGTGTGTATGTAGGCATATATTCCACCACTCAATAAGGCGATCGTAGCCATGAGCACGAAGACCGCATTTTTTAAAGAGAAGGAAACAATGCCCTTTACAAGTTTGTGCATAATACTTATTTGTTTAATTCGTCAAATATGAGGAGCGCATTAGAGCTTACTATTTTATGGTTTGTGGAGAAGTCTGTTTTGACAAAGGTGAACTCATCATTGCTCGCTACCGGTGTCACTTCCTGTATGCTGAAATCACAATCGGATTGATAGCGGATCACATATTGTTTATTGTTGCTGAAGACCATAGCGTTGTTGGGTATCGCGTAAGCATTTTCGGATTGATCCTTATAAATGATGATATCTGCACCTAGGCCAGGTATTAGATTTAATTGTTTATTTTCCAACACCACTCGGGCTTTAAGTACGTGCTCGTCATCGTCGAATACATGGTAAATCTTGTCTACTTTCCCGGCATGTAGTTCGTCGGGGTATGCCAGGGTTCTGACTTTCACGGGATCTCCTTCTTTTATATACCGTAAGTTGTTAGCATAGATATTTACCATGACCCATACCTGTCTGAGATTGGATATGGAAAAGAGCGGGTCGCTGTCTGGCATAATGGTTTGCCCAACGCTGATCTTCTTTTGAACGATGTATCCGTTTTTTGGCGCAATGAGGTGAAAGTTTCCTGTGGCGCCGTCTGCGCGGTATAAGGCGAGAGTCTGGTTTATTTTATCCAATTCGATCTGCGTGCTCTCGATAGCATGTTCTGTTTCCAGTATTTCTGGCGCGGACGCCATACCATCGGAAAGAAGCCCGCTCTTAGTCTCCAGTTGTTTCCTTAAGAGTACGAGTTGACTTTCGTTATAACGTTTTTGTTGATACTGCTCTTGAACGTCGTGAGAACGGATCACGGCAAGTACCTTTCCGGCCTGTACATAGTCGCCTAGTTCGAAATTAACTTGTTCCACACGCCCGTCGAGGAGGCTTTTGAAGGCGACAAAGTCATTTTCGTTGTATTCCACTTTTCCGGTCAACGTCAGACTTTCCTGAATAGGTAGGTACTGAACGCTATCGATTCGAGTATTTTTTTTCAGCTGCTCACTCATACAGAAAGTGTGGGGGACTTGCGATATGTCCGTTTTATCTTCAGTCTCCTGGGGTGCACAGGTCATAAAAAGCTGAGTGATAGTAAGGACTGTCGTGAGGTAATAGGTAATTTTTTTCATTGCTTAGAGATCTTTACCGATGGTATATTGTAATTCTTCAAAGGTTTGGTGATATTTTTCTTGTAAGTTGAGGTATGCTTTCCGTGCGTTAATATAGCTTTCGGAAAAGTCGATAAACTCGAGAAGTGTTACTTGTTGGGCGTGCAGGTTTTTTTCGTAATTTTGAAGTATTTGACGGAAATTGCCCGTATGGTGAATGTCCTGTTCTTCCAATGTGCTTTCGTAGAGATCGAGCTGGCTGATTAACCGCGTAAGCGCCTGCTCCAACTCAAGTTCTAAACCGGTTCGCCTTTCTTGTTCCTGCTGAATACGAATCTTAGCCGACCGGATATGGCCTTGATTTTTATTGAATAGTGGTAGATCCATGCTTATCCCTACCGCCACAAAATCTTGCATAATATTACCCCCCCGGTCGTACATGATGTGTGCATTGATATCGGGAATGCGATTGGCTTTTTCCAGCATCAACTCGGAGTCGGCCAAAAACTGATTATTTTTGACGCGCTTGAGGGCTATATGGGTTTCGTATGCCAGTTCCTTCAAATTTGCAGGTATTCGCTTTGTTAACATGTTTTCTTCTGGCGGAGATAGTTCGAGGTCCTCTAAATGGAGCTGTGACTTCTGTGTGTACCTTCTTAAGTGGTTGAGGAGTGTTAATTGCTCGGTCTGTAGGGAAATGAGTTCTTCTTTCCAGGCTATGGCGGCGGATCGTATCCTAAAAAAATCAGCTTTATTTATGCTTTGTAGGTTCGCGTGACGTTCGTATTGTGTACTTAGTCTGGTAAGTTGGTCTACCATTGCGGTAACTTCCTGTACTTCGATAGTTACTTTTTGCAAGGAGACAAAAGTAGTGCGTAGATCAAAGCGTAGATTCAAAAAGGTTTCTTCAAGATCAAGAAGTGCATTGTTTTTCTCAAGCTGTGCGACACGGATACGTTTTTTACGTTTGCCTGCGGTTTCGATTAACTGGTCTAGTTCTGCTGAAAATTGTTGGCCTGTACCATATTTCCCAAATAAGGGAGCCAGCTGTTCGTGCTTGCGGTTAACCCATAGATTCACCTCGCTGATCGCGAGATTAGGATTGGGAAATAGTCGCTGTTGCATAATCTCGGCATCGGCGCGATCGATGCCATATTTAGCGATCAGGATTTCGTAGTTGCACTGAAGAAATTGAGTTTCTAGATCCTTTGCCGTAAGACTTTTGGGAGTTGGGCCGTCTTGTGCATAAAGTATTGAGCATAGTAACAATGTGCAAAAGGTGGCGATATACTTGTAGACCATTTTGTGTTATTTTGAATGGCTCAAAAGTACAATCCCGAGATTAGCGTGGTCTTTTAAGTGGATTAGAGTTTGATTAGAACAGGAAAGTTACCGCTCTGAATGTAGTTTAGAAAAGAATCGTGATGCTTTTGAATAGCTTGTGCAGTAAAAAATGGAGTGAAAGGACTAATAATAAAAACGCTGCCCCAAATAATAGTTAGTTTATTTAGAACAGCGCTATATTTTTTAAGTAGTACTTGTTTTCTTCTACGGATTTATAAAGGTCCGTTGCGTATGCGTTAGCTTTGAAGATCGTCTTGGGATTATTCGCCTTGATCTGTATTTGGATCTTCCAAAATAGCCATTAGCAATAATAAGTATCCTCTTTCTACTCTTGATTTTGTTGCATTTATTTCTAAAGTTTCCATATGACGCGATATTTTGGTTGTTAGTCTGTTAATTACTCTTCTAAATCTTATATTCAAATATTATGCAACGGCTTTATTTCTGTTACCTATTAACGAATTTTAGAATTTTAGTTTAGGTTTAAATTATTGTAAATTAGTATTTTATGATTTTTTTATCGCGTCAGGCTGATCGTGTAACGTTAGTTTTTAATGTATATTTTTTAGGACAGTTGTTCCTAGATACGGCTTTGTCCCTTTTTCGGGGCGGTAGTATTTAAAATTTATAACCGACACCGACACCTAGTTTCCATTTACCATCGGTGGTACTTGTCTTCGCGGAATAGAATGCTGGAAGCTGAACGACCAAATGTTTGTAGCATCCTGTTAGACCAAAACCTAATGTGGGTGTAAGTAATGAATTACGGGCAGCTCCCGCTTGAACCCGATCCTCTTTTATTTTTAATGAAGGAAGTAGTCCTGCCATAATGCTCGCCTTTTTTAGGATGTATTTGACTGCCGGGCCGGTGCAATTGATATAAGCACCATGATCGGTATAGCCCGCTAAGAGTATGCCTTCGAATAGAGATGCTTGTAGCTTTGTTGTCTGTGATGTTCCGCTTTTGGGAAAAAGTAAGCAGATAAAACTGATCAAGAGATAAATCTTGTACATAACTTTTGTATGATTAGGTTGAACTTGTTTTTATTTTATCAGTCTTCTACACCGATATATACTAAGCCGTTTTCAATTTTTACAGGGTATGTTTTTATAGCGCATTCATCCCCAGAAAGGCATTCACCTGTACGAAGCGAAAAGGTTTTCTTATGAAATGGACAGGCTACTTTTGGTTCTTCGCCAAGCGAGCCGATCATACCTCTACTTAAAATCATTTGCCTTTTATGTGGACATTCGTTTTGTGTTGCAAACCACTCATTTCTGCGTGTGAAATAAAAGAGTGCGATTTGTTCGTTTTCATGTTTTATACACACGCCGCCATTTTCTATTGCATCGTTAACGTGACAGGCCGCGAGCCATTTCGTGGGAGTTAATGTTTCCATGATATTTTTTTTACGTATATTTTAGGATGTGATTGATGGAATATTCCAGTCCATAGCTTTCTTCTGTCCGCGCATTTCTTCAAATTGAACAGTAGTATCTCTTTCGTCCGGAGCGTTGACGAAGTGTGCAAAGCGTTTACGAATATTAGGGTCTTCAATGGCGGCTTTCCATTCACAGGTATAGACAAGGATCAGCTTTTCCATTTCCTCTTCCCATTGTTGGCCCATACCGAGACTATCATTCACAACAACGTTGCGCAGGTAGTCGATACCACCTTCCATTTTGTTGAGCCAGGTTGCTGTACGCATAAGTGGATCCGCAGTGCGGATGTAAAACATCAAGAAACGGTCTAGGTAACGTATACAGGTGTCACTGTCAATATCACTTGCGAGCAAGAGCGCGTGTTGTGGTTTGCTGCCGCCATTCCCACATACATAGAGGTTCCAGCCTTTTTCGGTGGCGATAATGCCAAAGTCCTTGCTTTGGGCTTCTGCACACTCACGGATGCAGCCACTTACTGCGGATTTGAATTTATGGGGGGCACGTATGCCACGGTAACGTTCTTCGATTCGGATGGCAAAAGAAACGCTGTCATGTAGTCCAAAGCGGCACCAGGTGCTCCCTACGCAGCTCTTTACGGTACGCAGGGCTTTCCCGTAAGCATGGCCACTTTCGAAGCCTGCCTCGATTAATTCTCCCCAGATAGCGGGCAAGTCATTTAAATGCGCACCAAACATATCAATGCGTTGTCCCCCAGTAATCTTTGTGTATAAGCCGTATTTTTGAGCCACTTCTCCAATAACAATCAACTTATCGGGACGAATTTCTCCTCCAGGGATACGCGGTACAACGGAGTAGGTACCTCCTTTCTGGATATTTGCCAAGAAACGATCGTTGCTGTCCTGAGCTGTATCGTTTCCTCCTTGGAGAATCATTTCATTCCATGTGCTTGCCAATAACGAGGAGACGAGCGGTTTACAGGTTTCGCAACCGTCTCCTTTTCCTAAACTGTTTAGAATTTCATCGTATGTTTTGAGTTCGTGTATCTTCACAAGATCGTAAAGTTCTTGTCTGCTCAGCTGAAAATGTTCACAGATTACATTTCGAACATATTTTCCCTGTTGTTTAAGGGTTATGTTCACGAGGTCTTTAACCATAGGCACACATCCGCCGCAGCCCGAACCAGCTTTGGTACATTTCTTAACGGCATCGGCATTTTCACAGTTTTGTTCGGTTACTGCGTGGCAGATTTGCGCTTTTGTTATTCCCTCGCAGCTACATATTAATGCGTCATCAGGTAACGCTGCAATACCTGTTGACGCGCTTTGTCCCGAAGCGCTGCGTTCACCGAATATCATATCTTCTGGATTTTCGGGCAAAACCAAACGATTGTTGACCGTCTGCAAGAGCATGTTATAACTATTGGCTTCACCAATCAACATACCGCCAAGTAGGTGCTTGCCGTCGGGACTTATATTAAGACGTTTGTATATGCCTTTGTTTTTATCTTCGAAAACAATAGTTCGCGCATACGGTTCTTCAATGAACGGATCTCCAAAGCTTGCTACATCCACCCCGATGAGTTTTAGTTTAGTGCTCATATCAAAACTCTTGAATGATTTGTTCCCTTGGCATATTGTAGTTGCGGCAACTTCTGCCATTTCATATCCTGGCGCGACAAGACCATAAATCATATCTTCAAAAAGGGCACATTCCCCAATGGCAAATATGTCGGGCTCACTCGTCTGCATATATTTGTCGACTAAGATCCCGCCACGGGGGCCGACGACGATACCACTTTTTAAGGCAAGTTCGTCGCGTGGACGGATACCTGCGGAGATAACCAATATGTCTGTGTCGAGTGTGGTGCCGTCGGTGAAATGTAACGCATGGACCTTACCTTCTCCTTCAATTGAGCTAGTAGCTTTGTTGAGTAGGGTTTCAAGACCCAGATTTTGTAGTTTTTGTTGTAAGACTGTACTGGCCGCATGATCGATCTGCCGGGGCATTAGACGTGGCGCAAATTCAATGACGCTGGTTTCCGGAATACCTAAATCCATTAATGCTTTAGCCGCTTCAAGACCTAGTAAACCTCCGCCAATCACGGTGCCTTTTTTTGCAGATCCGGCATAGGCTTTTATTAAATCTAAGTCTTCAATTGTCCGGTATACAAAGACGCCATTTTTTTCAATGCCCGGTATATTGGGAACAAAAGCGGAAGAACCTGTAGCAAAAATTAGATAATCGTAGCTTAGGATAATACCTCGCCCCGATTCGATTTTCTTTTGGCGGGTATCTACATAGGTAATGGGATCGTTGAGGTGAAGTGTGACATTTTTTGAAGAATACCAGTCTTCAGAAGACATATATAGCTCGTCGAGGGGTTTTTCGCTGATGTAATCACTAAGATGCACTCTGTCGTAAGCCCTGTATGGCTCCTCGCCAAATATAATTAGTTTAAAATCGGAAGATTTTTCGAGTAGTTTCTCGCAAAACTTGTTTCCAACCATTCCGTTCCCTATTATAATTATCGTTTTTGTGGCCATGTCTAGAGTTTTAAGTGAAAAAATCTATTTTATAGTTTTTTTAACACTGCAAAATTAGTGTTTTTTTATAAAAAACAAATTAATTTTATGATTTTTATCATAAAAAATATTATTTTCAATGTAACTTATGTAGTTTTATGTCGTTTTTAATCATGTTTATGTTTTGTTTTTGATTTTAATGTTATTTTCTGTTATTTTTTTTGTTCTATTTTTTTAAATATGTATTGGTTATGGTGGTTGTGTCTAGAAATTTGAGAAGTAAACTTTATTTGATAGGGTCTGGTCCTGGTGATCCTGATCTTTTGACAATAAAAGCATATAAAATATTGGAAAAAGCCGATGTTTTGCTGTTTGATCATCTCGTGAATCCGGAAATACTGACTATTGTTCCAGAAAATTGTGTAAAAGTTTATGTAGGGAAAGAGCCTTATGCCAATTTTACGCCGCAAGAATCTATTCACTCGTTAATCGAGCAATATTGTCGTACATATAAGTGTGTAGTAAGACTTAAAGGGGGCGATCCATATATATTTGGCAGGGGCTTTGAAGAATTGCTTTTTGCAGAGGAGTTGGGTATAGAGGTCGAATATATTCCGGGTATAAGCAGTATGCAAGGGGCTGGCTTTCATAACATTCCATTAACACATCGTGATGTGAGCGATGGTATATGGGCGCTTACAGGCACCAAGAAGGATGGGCGGCTTTCGTCGGATCTCCAACTGGCTATACAGAGTAACTCTACTGTCGTAATCTATATGGGGATGAAAAAATTGGATGAAATAGCCCGTACCTATGTGATGTGTGGGAAAGGGGATACGCCTGCGGCAATAATACAATGTGCTACGCTGCCGGGCCAGCGAGAAGTGGTGTGTGAGGTGGCGGATTTGTTGAATGCTTCAAGAGATAGTGGATTATCGCATCCTGCTATTATTGTAATTGGTGAAGTTGTCAGGTTGTATGCTTCAAATCGCAATAGTTTTATTTTAAATGACCAATTAGCGAAAATGAAAAGAAATTAAAAAATCGTATCTTGCAGCGTATATAAGCTAAGGGTGAACAGATGGATTTTCAGACGATAATTACTTATATTTTTGGCTTCCTCGTTATAGCGATACCTTTATTGGCGATTTATAAATGTATTTTAAATAACGATCATACGAAGGGCGAGCGTATTCTTTGGATGGCAGGTGTGTTAATAATTCCTGTATTCGGAGGAGTGATCTATCTGATCATGCATGGCTGGAAAAAATAGCTGATAGGTAACAAAGAGAATAAACGTGATTGCAAAAGAGACAATAGAAAAGGTGTTGGATACGGCTCGTATTGAGGAAGTTGTGGGCGATTTTGTCGACCTAAAAAAGCGAGGGACATCACTGATCGGTAACTGTCCGTTTCATAATGAGAAAACACCTTCTTTTCATGTGTCAGTAGCCAAAGGTATTTACAAGTGCTTTGGCTGTGGTGTAGGAGGAGATTCTTTAAAGTTTGTGATGGAGCTGGAGAAATATTCTTATCCGGAAGCGATTCGTTATCTAGCAAACAAATACCATATTGAGATTGCAGAGATCGAACGATCTCCTGCTCAACTGGCCGCCCAGGATAAACGGGAAAGTTTGTACGTATTAAGTCAATGGGCTGGGAAATTCTTTAAGGATCAACTTTGGAATACGGACATCGGAAACTCGATCGGATTATCTTATTTTAAAGAGCGTGGATACCGTGAAGATATCATCAGGAAGTTTGATTTGGGGTATTCTCCCGACGTCTGGACAGCTTTAGTAGATGCAGCCAAGAAGGATGGTTTTCAAGAAGGGTATCTTACCGAAATTGGCCTTGCTATCGCGCGTGATGACAAAAGCCTGTATGATCGTTTTAGAGGTAGGGTGGTATTTCCCATCCATAACCTTACAGGTCGAATCATAGGGTTTGGTGGCCGGACAATGAAGACAGAAAAAACGGTTCCAAAATATGTTAATTCGCCCGAAAGTGAAATCTATCATAAATCTGATGTATTATATGGGCTTTCTTTTGCAAAGAAAGCGATTATGGATAATGATGCCTGCTATTTGGTAGAAGGCTATGCTGATGTGATCTCCATGCACCAAGCGGGTGTAGAAAATGTGGTTTCTTCGTCGGGAACGTCGCTGACAACGGGTCAAATCAAATTAATTTCACGATTTACTAAGAATGTTGTTATTCTGTACGACGGTGATGCCGCGGGCATAAAAGCTTCTTTGCGAGGTACTGACATGCTTCTCGAAGAAGGTTTAAATGTGAAAATACTCCTTTTTCCTGATGGAAATGATCCGGATTCATATGTGCAAACATTTGGCTCTTCCGCCTTTAAAGAGTATGTGTCGGCCGGTCAGCAGGATTTTATTTTTTTTAAAACCAATATTCTTTTAAAGGACGCCAACGACGATCCTATAAAACGCGCCGAAGTAATACGTGAAGTCGTGGAAAGCATTGCGCTGATCCCAGATGAGATTAAAGTGTCAGTTTTTATCCGGCAGTGTAGTAGTCTTTTAGATATCGAAGAACGGGTTTTGTTAAGCGAGTTAAATAAAATCCGTCTTAATAAGGCAAGGACGCAAGATAAAAAAAGGGATTCTGCAGCACAGGCTTCGGCAGCTACCTCTTATCCGGGCGATATGCCACCTCCTGATTTCTTTTTAACTGAAGTAGAGCGGTCGGATGCTGGATTGACAGAGGAGCAGACGCATGTGAAGATAACGCCGGAAATATTACAGGAGCGAGAGATCGTGCGTATACTGTTGAATTATGGAAGGGAGTTGGCGAGCTGGGAAGGTGATGGCGAGGTTCCGATTGCACCATACCTGTTGGGCAGTATTGATGATATATCTTTTGATGATAGGGCCAGTGCTGCTATTATAGAGGAATTTAAGAAGCAGGCGGCTGACTTTGAAATTCCTGAAGCTAAAAATTTCTTTGCGCATGTAGATAAGGATGTGGTCGATTTGGTAATTGGGTGTATCGCGAGTCAATATGAAATTAGTCCCAATTGGAATAGCGACAAAAATAAAATATATGTTCCGGAAGAGATCGAAAATCTAAAGCAGCTTGTAACAGAGGCGATTTATCGGATTAAAAAGCGCAAATTTGAAAAGGAGATGCATAAAATACGTGAAGAACTGAAGAAAGAACAATCCGAAGATGATTTACAGATTTTATTGCACAAATATGCTAAATTAAAAGAAGCGGAGAAAATGTTGGGACAGCTGCTCGGAAATACGATTGTGAAATAATGCTATAAAGGGGTATGGCCAAGCATTTAGAAGCGGGGATATGGGGTGAACAGCAAGCTGTTCGGTACCTACAGGAATGTGGATATGATATTATTTCCATAAATTGGCGTCATAAACACCTGGAAGTGGATGTTATTGCGAAAGATGGTGATATATTGGTGTTTGTAGAGGTAAAAAGTCGTAACGATTCCCGATTTGGTGAACCAAAGGAGTTTGTTGATCATAGGAAGAGACGGAATCTGATCCGGCTAGCAGATGCGTACATCAGTTATACCAAATACGAAGGGGAGATACGGTTTGATATCGTGTCTGTTTTTTTGAAAGAAAATAAAATTGAATTAATTAAGGATGCTTTTTGGAGCAATTAAATGATACGAATAAGAATGAATTGGATGAACATTAAACCGATTTGGAGCTTAGCCATTGCATTTGCGCTGGTTGCAGGAGGGTGTAAAACCCAAAAGGGGAAACTGGAATTTGTAATGCCCGAATCA
Source organism: Sphingobacterium alkalisoli (assembly GCF_005049105.1). GTDB lineage: Bacteria > Bacteroidota > Bacteroidia > Sphingobacteriales > Sphingobacteriaceae > Sphingobacterium > Sphingobacterium alkalisoli. The sequence continues at coordinate 539,909 of NZ_SUKA01000004.1, read as the reverse complement.
GGCCAAAAAGTAGTGTTGGGCGAACAGGTGAAACTGAAACTTAACTTCTCGGAAGCGGCTGTGGATTCCGTTATTTATTCGGTGGATGGTAATTTCCTGGAGCGAAAGAATGATACTGCAGCCGTGGTATTGGATACGCATAAAGTCGGGTTAGGAGATCGCTCCATTACAGCGAAGGTGTATATCGCAGGTAAGGAGGATATGGCGCATAGTAATGTGAGTGTGGTTGCGCCCGCGGCAAAAAACTATGGATTTGAAGTGGACAATGTATTTCCGCACGATTCGAATGCCTTTACCCAGGGACTACAATATGAAGGTGGTGTCTTATACGAGACCACGGGAAGGAAGGGCGAATCCTCTCTTCGTAAGGTCGAATTAGAGACAGGAAAGGTTACTAAGATTGTTCCGATTGGTGACGCCTATTTCGGAGAAGGAATGACCATCGTAGGGAATCATATTGTCGTGCTGACCTGGCGCGAAAATGTGGGTTTCTTCTACGATAAGAATACGTTTGGACAAAAATCATCCTTTAGCTATGGAAATAGCAAAGAGGGTTGGGGACTGACCTATGATGGGCAGCGGTTAATCAAGTCGGACGGTACACATCTGCTTTATTTCTTGGATCCTACGAATGGAAAGGAACTCAGTTCCATTGGCGTGTATGACGAAAATGGTGCAGTTGATAGTCTAAATGAACTGGAATATATTGATGGAAGGGTGTACGCAAATGTATATGGTCAGGAGATTATTGTCATAATTAACCCTGAAACAGGTATTGTGGAAGGTCGAATCAATTTGGTAGGGATGCATACGGAAAACAGACAGCCAGTTGATAATGAATTGAATGGAATAGCATATGATGTAGTCGGGAAACGACTTTTTGTAACGGGTAAACTCTGGCCGAAGTTGTACGAAATTAAAGCTGTAGAGAGGTAGTTGCTGTGTCAATGAAGTTGACGACGAACTTATCCTGAACTAGCGCATAGCTTTTTTTTTCTTGTTCGTCTAATCGGTCGGGGTATAAAATTCCGTGGAGATGGTCTATTTCATGTTGAAAAATTACAGCGGTAAATCCTTCAATATGCTCTTCAATTAGATCTCCGTTTTTGTCGAGGTGTTGGAGGTGTATGGCGTAACTACGATGGATTGTCTCTTTTCGATCTGGGATAGATAAGCACCCTTCTAACCCCCTTTGCAATAATGTTGAGTGCCAAGTAGTTTTTGGATTTATATAAAATTCAAAAGGTTCATCTGGCTTGTCAAAGCGTTGTACCCATATCGCATTTCGATTAATGCCAACTTGCGGTGCTGCAATTCCGACTCCCGGATGTGAGGTGTCCTGAACAGTCCATAGCATTCGCTGGGCTAACGTTTGTAAGAGTGGGTCGTTGGGGTTTATATCTGCAGATGGTGTTTGTAGCACGGAGAGTTCGTTTTCATTCGTAATTTGATACACATGAAGTTTTGACGAGATGTCATCCGATAAGATAAGGGTAGATTCTGCTTTGTTAAAATTCTTTGCATTAGCTTTATTCACGGTCTTTCGTTTTTAGGGCCAATATATTCGTTTTCTCCTGCTAAGATAACGATTGTCCGTGTATTTACCACTTCTAGATTTTTATCTCATTTGGTAATTGTATTTTTGTAAAAAATTATCTGGTTGGCGGTAACGTCAATAACCATGAGGGGGGCGAAACACATTAAGAAAAAAATATGCGTATAATGGCTTTTGATTACGGAACAAAACGTATCGGTATTGCAGTGACTGATCCGCTTCAGATTATTGCGACGGCTTTAACTACACTACATCCAGACGAAATCTGGTCATTTTTGGCCGACTATCTTCAGCATGAACAGGTAGAAGTTTTCGTAGTGGGTAAACCGTTGCAGATGGACGGTTCCGATTCGGAATCTGCTCAACATGTATTGGGGTTTGTGCGAAAATTAAAGAAAGTATATCCACAGATTCCAGTAGAGGAGATAGATGAGCGATTCACTTCAAAAATGGCATCTGCTGCCATTGCGCAGAGCGGTAAGAAAAAAAGTAAAAGACAAGAAAAAGGATTGGTGGATACCGTATCAGCGGCCATAATCCTTCAATCATATATGGAAAAAAAAGGATTTTAGATATGGCACTTAAAGATATTTCATTTTTCTCGGAAGATACAGATTTTACGCCTAAAGAAAAGCAAAAAATACGTGAATGGATCGGAAGCACAATTGAAAGCGAGGGATACAAGCGACTTTCAGAATTGAATTTTATTTTCTGCTCTGATGAACGCTTACTAGATATTAATAAACAGTATCTTAATCACGATACCTATACAGATATTATCACATTTGACGCGTCGGAAGACGAAGGTGTTATTACTGGAGATGTGTTTATTTCTATTGACCGCGTACGGGAGAATTCCGAAAAATTCAATGTAACAGAGCGTGATGAACTGCATCGCGTTATCATCCATGGTGTATTGCATCTTTGTGGTTACGTTGACAAGAAGAAGGAAGATAAGCTACTCATGACGACAAAAGAGAATGAGTACTTAGAAAAGCGTGCTTTTTAATCATATCAAAAAATTGTTACAGAAGGTGTAGTATGATGTTGGGAGGTATTCTTTATTTTAGAAATCATTCTAAAAACTGATAATTTACGAGAACCTATGAAATTTATTTTTACTTGTGTATTTCTTTTTTTTTCTATTTCGACTTTGTTTGCACAGCAACAAGCGCAAGGCTGGCTCATCTACTTTGGTAATACAGCTTTTAAGTCGTCTCCTTTGTCTATTCATCACGAGTTACAACTGCGGGATTACCAACTAGGAGGGGATCATAACCAGACCTTGCTACGTGTTGGTTTAGAATATGCAGCAAAACCTTGGTTGAGTATTACGGGAGGATATGGTTTTATTTATACGGAAGCCGAAAACTCTCCCAATAATCCTTTTAACGAACACCGGATTTATCAGGAAGCGTTATTGAAACACGGCGTTAATCGGTTTTCAATACGTCATCGTTTTCGCTTGGAAGAACGGTTTATAGCGGATAAGAGCTTTCGAGGCCGTGGTCGTTACGGACTATTTGTGGATGTGCCGTTAACAAAAGCTGATTTGGGGAAAGACGCGGTGTATATGGCAGTTTACAATGAGATCTTTTTGAACATTTCGGAAGATGACAACTTGGATATATTTGATCGCAATAGATTATATGGTGGTATTGGTTATAAGGTGACAAACGATCTGGGAATACAGTTGGGGTACATGCTGCAGCATGTAGAACAGAAAGCGGGCACCAATCACGTATTGCTATCGCTACATCATCGGATGAAATGGTGATTATACAACAAAGGGCCGCAAGTCGCGGTCCTTTGTTGTATAATTTTTTTGATTAAAACCTTTCGATTTGCGAAAAGAAAAAATTGCCTTCGATTTGTGCATTCTCGTCTGAATCTGAGCCATGGACTGCATTTGCCTCAATTGAGTTCGCGTACTTATTGCGGATAGTTCCCTCAGCCGCGTTAGCAGGATTAGTAGCCCCGATCAACGTACGGAAATCTTCTACTGCATTGTCTTTTTCCAAGATTGCGGCAACAATAGGTCCGGAAGTCATGAAATTAACAAGTTCACCGTAAAAAGGTCTTTCTTTGTGCACTGCATAGAAATTTCCTGCTGTTTCGTTGTTCAACTGGATGTATTTCATCGCTATGATTTTAAAGCCTCCAGCTATAATATCGTTTAAGATTGCTCCGATGTGTCCATTTGCCACTGCATCTGGTTTTATCATCGTAAATGTTCTGTTTGTTGCCATAACCGTTAAATTTTTGCAAAGGTATGAAAAGTACCAAGTAAAAAATAGAAAATAAATTTTAATGTTGCTTACGACGATAGGTACCGCTATTTACTTCATTCATTATGTTTTATCGACCATTGTATGACGTTTAATAGATTTTGAGATCTAATTACTAACTTTGCAGATAGATCTAAGAAATGTTGATCTCTTTTAAGCAAGGAATAGTATGCGCAAGAATCTACAGGTAACAATTGATAAAGACTCTGGGTTTTGTTTTGGTGTTGTCTATGCTATTGATATGGCGGAAGAAATCCTTGAAGAGGACGGATATCTGTATTGTTTGGGTGATATCGTACATAACGATGAAGAAGTAGCAAGGCTAAAAGCGAAAGGGCTTCGAATTATTGAACATGAGATGTTACCAAGTTTACAAAACGAGAAGGTATTGATTCGGGCACACGGTGAAGCACCTGAAACCTATCAAATTGCCTTGGAGAATAATATTACGTTAATAGATGCGTCCTGTCCGGTGGTTTTAAAACTTCAAAATCGGATCAAGACATCCCACGATGATAATGAAAAAATCTTGATTTTTGGGAAACACGGCCATGCGGAAGTTATTGGTTTACAGGGGCAAACTAATAATGAAGCCTTGGTGTTTCAAGATATCGAAGAGCTTGATAATGTAGATTTACCCCCTTCTTTTACTTTATATAGTCAAACCACCAAAAGTGTAGACAAGTTCTATGCAATCAAAGCTGAATTGATTGATAGGGGATACGAGGTAAAGGCAAATGATACGATCTGCCGTCAGGTTTCCAACCGTTATGAAGATTTAGGTGATTTTGTGCGACAATATGACAAAATACTTTTTGTTTCGGGAAAGAAATCATCGAATGGGAAAGTTCTCTACGATGTGTGCAAAGCTGCTAACCCTAATTCTTACTTTATTTCGTCGCCGAATGAGATAGAACCCTCCATTTTTCGAGAGCACGAAACAGTAGGTATCTGTGGAGCTACGTCTACTCCCATGTGGTTGATGAAAGAGGTGAAGCAGGTGCTCGAGAGTTTTTAATAGGTCATGTGATCTTCATATTCTATGTGATCTGTCCTCGTGGAATAATTTTTGATTATTTTTGAACTCAATGAGTAAGCGAGCGACTAAAGGTGTTCTGTTGGTGCAATTGGGTACACCTGATGCTCCTACAACTGCGGATGTAAGGAGATATTTAACACAATTTTTAATGGACGGCAGAGTGCTCGATATTCCCTATATGGGGCGAACTTTGCTTGTTAAGGGCGTGATTGTTCCAAAGCGTGCAGCCCAATCAGCGGCTACATACCAAACGATATGGGACGAGGTAAATGGTTCGCCACTGATGTACTACAGTGTTTTACAGCGGCAGATGCTTCAAGAGGAGTTAGGCGAAGAATATCATGTGGAATTGGCCATGCGTTATCAAAATCCATCCATTGAATCGGCATTAGAAAAATTGCAAAGTATGTTTCTGGATTCTATTCGTGTTATTCCTCTCTTTCCTCAATATGCTTCTGCTACTTCTGGTTCAATCATGGAGAAAGTAATGGAAATTATGCGAACATGGTCCTATATTCCCCAAATTTCTTTTGTAAGCAGTTACTGTGAAGATCCAGGGATGGTGGATACGTTTGTAGATCATGCTCTGCGACATGATATTGGAGCGCATGATCACATTTTATTTAGTTATCACGGTCTTCCTGTTCGCCAATTGGGAAAGGTGGATCCTACTGGGAAGCTGATATGTCCCGATAGCGGATGCGACTCTTGCAAGGCACAAACAAATGCGTTCTGTTATTTATCCCAATGTTATGGGACGACAAGAGCGATTGCTGAAAAGTTGGCTTTAAAGGAGGATCAGTATACTGTCTGTTTTCAATCTCGCCTTGGTAAAACGCCATGGATACAGCCGTACACCTCGGATACATTGCATGATCTGGCTAGTAAAGGTGTGAAAAAATTATTGGTATTTAGCCCCGCTTTTGTGTCGGATTGCATAGAAACAATAGATGAAATTCAAGTGGAATACGCCAATGAATTTAAGGAACTGGGTGGTGAGGTGGTAACCATGGTAGAAAGTCTAAATGATGATCCAAAATGGATTCAAGCGCTGAAAAGATTGGCGCTTGGTAATTAAAATTTGTAAGGTTATGTTGGTTTTTAATGCCATATTATTATTAGTATTTGATTTCTATATTTTTTTTGCACTTCGGGCAACGAAGATAAAATTGGTTCGCACGCGTTGGTTTACGTTAGCATGGTGGGGTTATTCGATTGGCTTACTAATAAGTTTGGTTGTTTCAGTAAGGTTTGATGTGCCACTATCTTACCGATCCATAGTGCTTGTTGCATTTTTTATAACGGCCACCTGCAAGTTTATATTTATCCTTATTCTACTGATCGATGATTTGAGAAGGGGAGGTGTTTGGATCATGCGATTGTTCCGATCGGGGATTAAGGTTGGTTCGGATCAGGAAACACCTACCCTGGAGGCCCCGTTGCCTGAAAAGCCCAAGAATGGTATATCCCGTTCGGAATTTCTTACCAAATCAGGCTTGGTCGTTGCTTCTCTTCCACTTTTTCCGTTGTCGTGGGGTATAGTGTCAGGTGCATATGATTATCGTATCCGACGGCAAAAATTGGTATTGCCTAATTTACCAAAAGCATTTCATGGGATGAAGCTGGCGCAGATATCAGATGTCCACTCTGGATCATTTTATAACCATAAGGCGGTATTAGGTGGGATAGAAATGTTACTGGGTGAAAAACCTGATATGATTTTCTTTACGGGTGATTTAGTGAATAATGTAGCATCTGAGATGAGGGATTATCAAGATGTGTTCTCTAAATTGAAGGCTGATTTGGGTGTTTTTTCAACCTTAGGTAATCACGATTATGGGGATTATTATTATGGTAAAGAGGATAGTCCTGCAAAGCGCAAAAATCTACAAAATCTAATCGAAACACATAAAATAATGGGCTGGGATCTTTTAATGGATGAAAATCGTTCCATTAAAGTAGGAAATGATGAGATCGCAGTGGCAGGTGTTCAAAACTGGGGAACAGGTCGTTTTCCAAAGAAAGGAGATTTGACGAAAGCGCTGACAGGAATAGAAGACGCCGCGGTAAAACTGCTTTTGTCCCATGACCCTTCTCACTGGAGGGCGCAAGTACTGGATACGGATGTCGACGTTATGTTTGCAGGTCATACCCATGGTATGCAATTCGGTGTGCGGGGTGAACATTTTCAGTGGAGTCCGGCCAAGTTTATTTATAAGGAGTGGGCGGGGTTGTATAAAGAAGAAAATAAGCAACTTTATGTCAACACTGGATATGGCTTTTTAGGATATCCCGGAAGAGTAGGGATTTTGCCGGAGATTACTATTTTCGAATTAGTGAATGGTTAATCTCAGGTGTTATACGCCGATAATTGAATGAGATATTAAGCTGACAATGTGTCATTGTATCTAATTTTAATTTATTAGCTTTGTAAACTTTGAATTAGAATATGTTAGATTTAATACACAGTACAAAAACGCACGACGAAGATCGTCAGGGTGAAGCTTTAGCGTTGCCATCTACGGTAGAAGGCTCCAACGGAAGAAAATTGTACATAGAGAGTTATGGATGTCAGATGAATTTTTCTGATAGTGAAATTGTTGCGTCGATTTTGTTGGATAAGGGTTTTGAAACGACTAAGGATTATAAAGAGGCCGATGTTATTTTTATCAATACATGTTCTATACGTGAGAATGCTGAACAGCGTGTGCGAAACCGACTGAAGGAGTTTGAATCTGCAAAGGCAAAGAATCCAGGGATGATTGTTGGTGTATTGGGGTGTATGGCAGAACGTCTGAAGTCAAAATTTTTGGAAGAGGAGAAGCTGGTCGATGTAGTGGTGGGGCCCGATGCATATAGAGACCTGCCTAATCTGATCGAAAAAGTAGACGACGGAAGTAAAGCTGTCAATGTATTGTTGTCGCGAGAGGAGACCTATGCAGATATAAATCCTGTCCGTCTTAATACAAATGGTATTTCTGCCTTCATATCTATTATGAGAGGTTGTGATAATATGTGTTCTTTTTGTGTGGTTCCATTTACGCGTGGACGCGAAAGAAGCCGGGATACCCACTCTATTGTACGTGAAGCGCGTGAGCTGTATAATGCAGGTTATAAAGAGGTCACTCTGTTGGGGCAAAACGTCGATTCGTATAAATATACTCCTGAGGTTCCGGAAGGAGAGGAATCATTGCCAACGGTTAACTTTGCTCAATTGTTATCTTTAGTAGCTGAAGTAAGTCCCGATTTACGGGTTCGTTTTTCCACTTCTCATCCCAAGGATATAACGAACGAGGTATTGTATACCATGGCTCGTTATGAAAATATTTGTAATTATATTCATCTTCCAGTTCAATCGGGAAACTCCCGTGTGCTGGAATTAATGAACCGTACTTATGACCGAGAATGGTACAAAGAGCGCGTAGATGCAATCCGTCGTATCATCCCCGAATGTGGTATTTCTACCGATGTAATCACCGGATTCTGTACGGAAACGGAAGAGGAACATCAGGAAACGTTGTCCATGATGGAGTATGTGAAATATGACTTTGCTTATATGTTTGCTTACTCGGAACGCCCAGGCACTTTAGCGGCTAAGCGTTACGAAGATGATATCCCGGAGGAGATAAAAAAGCGCCGCCTGACAGAAGTGGTAAATTTACAACGGGAGCACAGTTTGTATAGATTGCAACATTTTGTAGGAAAGGTGCATAAAGTTTTGATCGAAGGCTTCTCTAAACGATCGGATAAGGATTACTGTGGTCGCAATGATCAAAATACAATGGTGGTATTCCCTGTTGATGAAAGATACAAAGTGGGCGACTATGTGTATGTGTTAGGTCAGAGCTGTACTTCTGCCACTTTAATTGGAAAAATTGTAGATTAACAAATCATTTAAGGTGAATACTGTGGATAATCAAGATTTAAAAAATAGATTTGGTATCATAGGGAATTCCCCGCTGCTCAATAGGGCTATAGATGTTGCGAGACAGGTGGCGCCGACTGATATATCTGTGTTAATACAGGGCGAAAGTGGTTCAGGTAAAGAGGTGTTTTCACATATTATTCATCAATTGAGTGCACGTAAGCACGGGCCTTTTATCGCAGTCAATTGTGGGGCGATTCCTGAAGGAACGATTGATTCGGAGTTATTTGGTCACGAAAAAGGTTCTTTTACAGGGGCACATGAAGCGCGTAAGGGTTATTTTGAGGTGGTTGATGGAGGAACTATTTTTTTGGATGAGGTGGGTGAACTCCCAATGAATACGCAAGCCAGATTGTTACGTGTTTTGGAATCTGGCGAGTATATCCGTGTAGGATCTTCGAAGGTCCAAAAGACAAATGTTCGGGTGGTAGCAGCAACAAATGTAGATGTTTTTGAAGCGGTGAAAAAAGGAAAATTCCGTGAGGATCTATATTATCGTTTGAATACCGTGCCACTACGTATACCTTGTTTGCGCGAACGTAAAGAGGATATTTATTTATTGTTCCGTAAATTTGTTGTAGATTTTTCAGACAAATATCGGACACCAGGGATCCAGTTGACCGCGGATGCGCAGGAGCTCCTCGCAAGCTATAGCTGGCCGGGTAATGTACGGCAATTGAAAAATATTGCGGAGCAGATAGCTGTTTTGGAAAAAGAGCGTGTAATTAACGCTGCAATCCTCCGGAATTATTTACCAGTAGAATCTAGTGCCTCGAATCTTCCGATGTTCGTAAAGGGTCAAAATAAGGAGGATTTTTCGGAAAGAGATCTCCTTTATAAAGTCCTATTTGATATGAAAAAGGATATGGTAGATTTAAAAAAATTGGTAGTAGAGCTGCTCCAAAATGGTAATAGTTCTGCAACATTTGATCGAAACACACCTTATATTAATCAGCTTTATCAGGAAGTGGTGCCCAATACGTCACAATTATATCAAGAGGAAAACAAACATCCATCCACACTTACGATCCATAATCCAACTAATGTAAATACGAGTAATTCCTATAGGGGAATAAATACGCAGGATGCAGAGGAAGTTGAAGAGTCTCTTTCACTGATAGATAAAGAATCTGATTTGATCAAGAAGGCATTGAAGAAATATAAGGGTAAGCGGAAAGCAGCGGCACAGGAGCTCGGGATTTCTGAAAGAACTTTATATAGAAAAATTAAAGATTTAAATTTAGAATAGTAATTTAGTTGTATGTCAAAAGCTGCTGTTAGAAGTGCGTTACATATCTTGTTTGCTACAGTACTGATTTTGTGTATACAGGGATGTGGAGTGAAATACAGTTTTACTGGTGGATCAATCCCTCAGGGGATGAAAACCTACACGGTGTTATACTTTGAAAATATATCTCCGATGGTATACGCGACATTGGGACAGAATTTTACAGAAGGTCTAAAGGAACGGATTCGTACGCAATCTTCTTTGAGTCAGGTTAACGATGATGGGGATGCAATTTTTGAAGGTTTCATTACGAATTATGCCATTACTCCAGCTGCAGTAGAAGCGGGCGGACTGGATAGAGCTGCATTAAACCGTTTATCTATTACTGTAAAAGTAAAATATACAAATAAATTGGATGCAACCGGCGAAAGTAATTTCGAAGATTCTTTTACACAGTTTAAAGAATTTTCTGGATCGGATGTTACTTCGCAAGAGGCGGCATTAAATGAAGATATTATTAAAATGTTAACGGAGGATATTTACAATCGAGCGTTCGCTAATTGGTAGAAGATATTTTAATTAGTATATGGAGAATCTTAATACGGCATATCAACCACTTTATGTGCAGGCACTAAAGGATCCATTACGGATCGAGCAATCAACTCTAGAGGAGCTAATTGTTAAATATCCGTATTCGCAGCCGCTTCGTTTTGCGTTAGCAAAAAGGAACCATCTGTTGTCTGATTCTTCGGGTACTCAGCAAACAGCGATTTTGTTTGCGCCCAATGTAAATTGGTTATGGGATTTTGTAAATCGCCCGATAGGTCAAGAAGAAGAAGAGCTACGCGTTGAAGAGGAGAAATACATTTCGTTTACAGATGTTGATGAAAAGGAAAATGCGGATAACGAGGAAGCACAAGTGGACTTTTCCGAAATAGGTGGAGACGGTGAAAATGATGAAAACGTTGAGGAGAGTAAAGTCTTAGAAAACCTTATCCAAGGGAGTGTCTCCTCTGCTAACTTTTTTGTGTTCGAAAGCAAAAATGAAGTCATCAATGATTCAGCTCTTGAAGACGCTATTACTATTAAAGCAGAAGAGGAAGTAAATATCAGTTTGTATAATGATGAGCTGATGCCTTATAGTTTTAGATGGTGGTTACATAAGACAAGATTGGAATATGCGGAGACCTACCAACCTTTTGCAACTCCAACGTTTCCAGAACCTCATAGAAGGCCTTTTGATCCTCAAAAAATTGGCGAAGCTATATTGGATCAACAGATTAAAGAGAGTATATTTCACCTGCAGGATCCTGAAGTAAAGCTTAGTGAGGCGACAAAAATAAAACCCGTACCGTATAATCCAGCACCTAAGAAGGTAGACGAGGTGATTGAAAAGTTTATTCGCGAGGATCCGATTATACATCCGCCATCTCCCGAGCAATTGAATACCGAGAATAAGGCAAGACAGAGTGCAGAGGATAACTACACGTTGGTTACGGAAACGCTGGCGAATATTTATGCAGACCAAAACTTGTACTTGAAAGCGATTGAGGTCTTCAAGAAATTAATTTTGAAATTTCCAGAAAAAAAATCGTATTTTGCGAGCCGAATTGAAGAATTAGAAAAAAATATATAATTAATAGAAATAAAAAAATGACGACTTTATTCATTATCCTGATTGTTTTAGTAAGTATTTTATTGGCATTTTTTGTGTTAATACAAAACCCAAAAGGAGGAGGTTTATCATCAGGATTTTCAGGAGGATCTAATTTGATGGGGGTACAACGAACAGGTGATTTTTTGGAAAAAGGAACTTGGACATTAGTGATTGCTTTAATGGTTTTTTGTTTGGCAATTAATATTGTTGGACCTTCAGCAGGAGGAAACAGCGGTGGGTTGAGCGATCAAATTGAAGCCCCGGTACAAAATAGCCCTTCATTGAATCTAAATAATGCAGCGCCTACTACGGGCTCGGATCCTGCAACTGCTCCGGACTCGGTAAACTAACGAAATAAATATTTATAAAGCCTTGCATAAGTAATTTGCAAGGCTTTTTTCTGCAAGTGTCGGTATACAAAATGACCGTAGTAACCTTCATGAGTCTTTCATAGTTATTGATGATAGATTCATGAAGGTTTTATGTTATTACATGTTCTGTCAGGATGACACATTGATTAGGTGCATTGCTGTCATAAATTTTATATTTTGTGAAAAATTGTCCACAAAATTTCTTTTTTGGCGAGTTGGCATAATTGGTGATACCTAAAGGTACAATCAAGTAACATAAAAAATAAAAGTATAATTATGGCATTAAGTATTAAACCTATCGGAGACAGAGTAGTAGTTGAAGCTGCTCCTGCAGAAGAAAAAACAGCATCAGGATTATACATTCCTGACACAGCAAAAGAGAAACCATCTCAAGGTATTGTCGTGGCAGTAGGTTCCGGTAAACCCGAAGAGCCGCTTACAGTTAATGTAGGTGACAAAGTGTTATACGGAAAGTATGCTGGTACGGAAATCACTTACGAAGGAAAGGAATATTTAATTATGCGTGAGTCTGATATTTACGCTGTCTTATAAGTAAGTAATTAAGTAGTAATAAAAAATTAAGAAATAAATAGGATGGAGTCTCAATACTCCTATCTAAATACTCAATTCTAACATAAAATGGCAAAGCAAGTAAAATATAATGTAGAAGCGCGTGAATCTCTAAAAAAAGGAGTTGATACGTTAGCAAATGCAGTAAAAGTGACATTAGGTCCTAAAGGACGTAACGTAATTATCGAGAAAAAATTTGGATCTCCTTCGATCACCAAAGATGGTGTTACCGTGGCAAAGGAAATCGATTTGAAAGATGCTATCGAGAATATGGGTGCACAGATGGTTAAGGAAGTTGCCTCTAAAACTGCTGATCAGGCAGGAGATGGTACGACTACCGCTACTGTGTTGGCGCAAGCCATCGTTGCTCCGGGTATCAAATCGGTAGCAGCGGGTGCAAATCCGATGGATTTAAAACGCGGTATTGACAAGGCTGTTGCTGCGGTAGTGGCTAACCTGAAAACCCAATCTCAAGTTGTTGGTCAAGACAATAACAAAATCAAACAAGTGGCATCTATCTCTGCTAATAATGACGATGTAATCGGTTCATTAATTGCTGAAGCTATGCAAAAAGTGGGTAATGATGGTGTGATTACTGTGGAAGAAGCGAAAGGTACCGAGACAGAAGTAAAGACAGTGGAAGGTATGCAATTTGACCGTGGTTATTTATCACCGTACTTTGTTACAAATTCTGATAAAATGGAAGCGGAATTGGAAAACCCTTACATTTTGATCTACGATAAGAAAATCAGCAACATGAAAGAGTTGTTGCCTATCTTGGAAAAACAAGTTCAAACAGGTAAACCGTTGTTAATTATAGCAGAAGATTTAGACGGAGAGGCGTTAGCTACATTGGTAGTAAATAAAATTCGTGGTTCACTGAAAGTAGCTGCTGTTAAAGCGCCTGGTTTCGGCGATCGCCGTAAAGCGATGCTAGAAGATATTGCTATCCTTACAGGTGGTACCGTCATTTCGGAAGAAAGAGGATATAAATTAGAAAACGCTGAGCTAGAATATTTAGGTCAGGCAGAGAAAGTGGTTGTTGACAAAGACAATACTACGGTAATCAATGGGTCTGGTAATGCAGATGATATCAAAGGTCGCGTCGCTCAAATCCGTACACAAATCGATACAACTACTTCTGACTATGATCGTGAAAAATTACAAGAACGTTTAGCTAAACTTTCTGGTGGTGTAGCGGTATTGTATGTAGGTGCTACTACAGAAGTAGAAATGAAAGAGAAAAAGGATCGTGTTGATGATGCGTTACACGCTACCCGTGCGGCAGTAGAGGAAGGTATCGTTGCTGGTGGTGGTGTTGCTTTCATTCGTGCTACAGATTCTTTAAAAGAACTTAGAGGTGCTAATGAAGACGAAAATATCGGTATCGATATCATTAGACGTGCTATTGAGGAGCCTTTACGTCAGATTTGTTTCAATGCAGGTATCGAAGGTGCAGTGATTGTTCAGAAAGTAAAAGAAGGTACAGGTGACTACGGATACAACGCACGTACTGATGTGTTCGAAAATTTGATTGGTGCAGGTGTTATTGATCCAACAAAAGTTTCGCGTGTCGCATTAGAAAATGCTGCTTCAGTAGCATCTATGCTATTAACTACAGAATGTGTGTTAGCAGATGAAGCGGATGAGAACCCAAGCGCCGGTGCTCCGCCTATGGGTGGTGGCATGGGTGGAATGATGTAGTAATTGTTCGAACTCATAATAAAAAATCCCCTTCCAGATATTTGGAAGGGGATTTTTTATTAAACTATGTTTCTAATGATGGTAAAGGCGATTATCAATACTAATAAAATCTGAATGGCGCGATATCCATATAAGAATTTACGTAACTTCAGCTCCCTTGATGTCGGTTTGGGTACAAGTTGTAGGTAAAAACCTGTTACGATATAAGGTGCCAGAAAAAACAACAATTGATTTTGTGCGAAAGCTTGGCTCAACTGACCATTTAAAAGGTAATGAAGTGCACGTTGTCCCCCACAACCGGGGCAGTCCAGTCCCGTCGCATGCTTAACAGGGCATTTTGGAAATAATGCATGTTCGATCGGATTAATGTATTTATAGAGCAAAAGTAACCCAACTAACCCCAAAAATATCAATACGAAAAAGTATAATCTTTTAGAAGCCATCAGACAAACCTGCAAATATCGCTAATCCAAATATGCCAAAATAACCTATCCACAGTAATACAGATGCACCGATATTAATCAACATCCATTTCTTCGCATTAGCTGAATCTGCTTCTGCTCCTATAATATCTCCTGCATAGAATTTTTTCTCTACGCGCGACGCGTAAATAATAGCAGGAATTCCCAAAGGCCAGCAACAAAAGATCGTCGTCAAAACTGTTTCGACCAAGTAGGTTTTTGGTGGCCGTTGATAATTGGGTGTAGATAATTGAGAGGATGTGTATGGTGTATTGGCCGATTGAAAGTTGTCAGGTCGAGGAATGGAAGGAGGGGGGGGCACGTAATCTGCGAGTATACTTCTTAATTCTGGGACCTCCCCAGCTCTGGTCCATGTTACAAGTTCTTCTGTCCAAACTAACGTGTCTGGACCTATATCTTTAACACGCAACTCTTCTAAGGTAAATGGTCCATATGAATTATTCCCTGCTGAATAATGGTATTTTTTCATTGCTGAAATATTGTTAGTATCTTACTAAGATATAAAATATATCAAAGAATTGAAATGAATGATAATTCTTATATTGTAATTGCAATAATATTTATTTTCGGTATACTAATCGTGTATTATGTATTTCGCTTTGCAGGCAAGAAAACAATAAAAATTCCTGAGACGCTTTTAGATGCTGTAGAATCGGTGTTAAATCGTAAGGTGGGATTTTACAATAAATTGGAAAAAGGAGACCAGGAGGTATTTCGCCAGCGAGTAGAGTACTTCTTACGCACCACTAAAATATCAGCAGAGAAGGGTACTGAGATTACGGATGAAGATCGTGTGTTGGTCGCCGCAAGCGCTACGATCCCTTTGTTTCATTTTACACATTGGGCATACGAGAATTTGGATGAAGTACTTGTTTACCCAGATTATTTCACTGAAAAATTCAGTACTACGGAGAAAGATCGTAATGTAGCAGGTATGGTAGGGTCGGGTGTGCTCAATCATAAAATGATACTTTCCCTAGGGGCATTACGCGCTGGTTTTGATAAGAGACCAGACGGCAACACGGCTATTCATGAGTTTGTACACCTAATAGATAAGGCTGATGGCGCCGTCGACGGAATTCCGGAATATTTGATTCATAAAGAACTTATGGAACCCTGGATTAAGGAGATGGACCAGACTATCCAGGAAATACGTACTGATAAGTCAGACATTCGGGATTATGCAGCGACAAACCGTGCCGAATTTTTGGCAGTTGTTTCAGAATATTTTTTCAAGAAGCCAAAGCTATTGCAACAGGATCATCCAGAATTATATGAATTACTTAATGAAATATATGGAGGAGGGAAATAGAAAGTCTCCCTTTTAAAGAGTGTCCTTCATACCTTATTGTGACAGGTATGAAGGATATCTTGTAAGTGCTATATACATGCCTTTATTTTTGGAGCAATCTTATTCCGGTATACCTACCAATTTGCTCACTTCATTGTACGACATCTTTTCCAAGACGGATTTCGAGTATATCTTTCCTTTGATTTCTACCGATCTCTCTGTGTTCCGCTGACTGCTCATTGCTGTCGTCGCGACGCCTCCGGGGATGATGACGTAACGGAACGAATCATACAACATATTCTGCCCAATATTAGCCGTAGAGGACTTCACATCGATTGTCATGACTGGCAATTCGTAATGGTATGAAAACTCATATGACAATATTGTATAGCCAGTGTCGAAATTATAAACAGGTAATGCCCTTATCTGACTGGAGCCGACCGTGCGTACATAAACCATTACTAAGCTGTTTGGGTACGCTGCTAATGCATTTATGTAAAATAGGGTATTGACATGTTTAGTGTTAATAAATACCCAATCATTCAATTGATCTAAAATGAACCAATCCGAATAAATCACATTGGCCGTTCCCCGAGGCCCCTGCGGACCAGAGGGTCCCTGCGCGCCCCGTAGATTTATAGCTGTTCCCCAGCCCGAAGATGTTTTTGGTCCGTAAAAATCGGCTGTTGTCGTACGAAGATAAAAATCTCCGTTTACGCCGATACTCGCCGTAGGTACTGCAGTTCCACTTAATATTTTAGATCCGGCCGCACCGGTAGAACCAGTAGCTCCTGTAGCCCCTTTTAAGTTAGTTGGTGTTCCCCAACTGGATGCTGTTTTAGGGCCGTAGAAATCGGATGTACTGGTACGGAAGTAGAAGTCGCCACTGTTGCCCAAGCTCGTAGCCGGCACACTTGCGCCGCTGTATATGCGAGAACCATCATCGCCTTTTACACCTTTGAAATTAATCGGCGTTCCCCAGCCCGATGTAGCTTTTGGGCCATAAAAATCCGCAGTCGTCGTACGAAAATAAAAGTCGCCATTGGCGCCGATACTTGTAGGAGGTACAGCAGTTCCACTCAATATCTTCGATCCAGCCGCACCCGTCGCGCCTGTGGCTCCGGTCGCACCCTTTAAGTTGGTCGGTGTTCCCCAGCCGGATGCGGTTTTGGGGCCGTAGAAATCTGACGTGCCCGAGCGGAAGTAAAAATCGCCCTCATGACCCAGACTAGCCGGTGGGACGACCGTACCGTTATAGATAGTCGAACCATCTTCGCCTTTTTCGCCCCGGATACCTTGTATTCCCTGCTCGCCCTTTGGGCCTATGCTGCCATCCTTTCCACAACTGAGAAAAATGACAAGAAAGACACATGTTAATATCTTGCTCATGCGTGTATTTGTTTAGTTATAATAAGACCAATGCCGTTACCATTGGTATGTTACGGCTGCCCCACCTTCACCTTTTGTTAACGCACCTTTACCACTGGCTTTCCAGTCAGCACGCCAATAGTCTCCACCACCATTGGGAGGATATGACCAATAGGTATAATTACCAGATAAATCGGGCTTAAAGGTGTATTCGTATCTGGCCGTGAGATAGCTGTTCGGTCTTGGGCTCCAGATCAACAATTTGACCCGATAATGACCTCCGCCATCGTCTATCCAAGAAAATTCTTTGGTTTGCCTTGTATCGTCCGATCCGATGTAATAGGATACATTACCATAGTGCTTTCCCTGTTCGGGCTTACCATCTTCGGCATTCCAATTTTCCCATAAGTCGCCGCCTGCCGTAAATATCGGCGTACTTGAATTAGCGACTTCCATTTCATAGATTCGGTGGGTAGAACTAAAATCACCATACATATAATTGACTGTATGATTGTTGACAACGTATTCAAAACGGTTTCCCAGAGCTGGAGTAATCGAGGTGTTTTTCGTCCCCTGTGGAGCTATAAAATAAGGGGCATAATCTTTAATAAGCTTATCCAACACCTCTATTTTCGAATAGGTTTGTTTGGCATATGTATCTTGGTGGTTTTTCAACCCATCAGGAACTTTGAATACGCCCGGTTGTGATTTTTCAGGATACCAGATTTCTCCCTCCGATCCGTCGGGCTTTGGGTCATCCCCTTTACTACAGCCAACCAAAATGGTGAACGATGCCAGCAATATTGCTGTATAATATCTTGTTTTCATCTGTCTAAATTTGTTTATTCATTATTTGTTTATTTTTTAAAGGCATTCATGCTACCTTCGGCGGTTTTAAAGGTGATGAAGCGATCAGATTTATTCATCCCCCTGTGTGGTTTATTCATTGAATGTTTGTCTTTCTTTGGCATTATTCATCACTTGTCCGCTTTTTAAGGCATTCATGAAATCGCTTCGCTAAGTTCATGAGCTCACTACGTTCGGTTTGACTAAATCATGATGGTTTCATCTGTTTAAGTTTGCTTTTTAATTGGTCGATGGGTGCTGTCCCGATTTTTCCATACGCGAGATCGGGATCAGCCTCACATCACAAAAAGTATTATTGGATAATGATTTTACCGCTCACCTTTACTTCCACGTTTTGACCGTTCCCGGAGGCAACCTCATCGTAGAAGGTGGCATTACTAAAGCTGAGTTCGTAAGTCGTAAGCCCCATGGATGCGCCTCCGCTACTACCAACCGTCGCAATCTTTAGATTTTTAATCGTAGGTGTTCCGGATTTAGCACCATAAACATAATTGACTCCGTTGTCGGTAAATGACAGGAACATCTGTGTACCTACCGACGTATCGTCATCATTGAATGGCTGGACTTGATTATTGGCCGTCAGCCCTATGGTGGCGACCACCGTCATATTCCCGTTTAATAATTGGGTAAATATGCCTTTTAAGTTTTCACTCGGTTGTTCAGTAAATAATGAGGTAACTTGTTCTCTCGACAAACCTGAAGCCCTGTACTCCTTGCCCTCCAATGGACCGCTTAAAAACTTAAATTCATAACTGCTACTGCCAGATTCCTCTGGAGGACTGTCTTCTTTTCCACAAGAGTATATTCCGGTTATTAAGGCTATTGCTATAAATAATGTAATCAATTTCTTCATGTTTTTTGTTTTGATGGTGAATAAAAAACTATCGAATGCTGTATTTCACACCGAGGAAGACCCCAAGTTGTTCGGCACCGCTAATGGTATACTTGACCTCGGCAAATGGTAAGATTTTGCTTCCGAGATCGAGATTGGCACCGCCACCGACATTGAGTCCGACTTTACTGGAACTTCCACCAAAATCACCAAATCCAAAATCGTCCAAATCCATACTGACCGAGGATCTGGCTATCTGTAACCCGGCCAAACCGTAAGCATTAAAAGAGCTTTCGGTCACGAAATAGTAATTAGCATTGGCATTAAACTCGAAGAATGATGCTTTGGCAAATTCATTCTTTTCCAAGAAATAATAAGCGAAAGATGGTGATACAGTCAGTTTATCCATGATGCCGATCTCACCAATCGCACCAATGGCCGGTTTTTCGATTTTCGTACCATACCCACCGAATACGCCAACGCGAATAGGTTGCTGTGCTTGGACCAATGTCATACCTGATAGGATAAAAAAGATTGCTAATAGTGATTTTTTCATTTTGCTTTAGTTTAATTCGTTTATTAAAAGTTGGTAAAATTGTTTGTTATATAGATTTAGTGTCTCCAAATGCCCCGAGGTAAACAGAAAAAGCAAATATTTCCGCTAAAACTCTGTATAACAACGATAAAGCTTATTTACATTTATTCAATATCTGTGTGGCTATTGTCTTAGCGACTTCCAGGTTACGTCCGCTATCGCTCAATTCGACTACCAATTCAAACATGGCGCCGTTTTCGAATACATATAGCGTATTCGTCTTAGCATTCCATGTCGCGGCTTGTCCAAGATTGTTGACTTTAGCAAAGCCTTTGGTTATCTTCTGCGCGCTTTCGGTGAGATCTTTCACCATTTTCTGCTGTTCTGCTTTGCTGATGCCTATTTCATCAAGCTTTTTGATCGCTTGATCGACGACACTGTTGTCGGTATTTCTATCCAATGCCTCGTTCATGTCCTCGTTAATTTTGCGGGTTTCCTCCTCAGAAACGGCACGGTAGGATGCCTGAAAAGTAAAGAGCGAGATAGCCTCGATACCGGTTAGTTTCACGTAGTCGTCCATTGGGAAAGTCATGCCTCCTACAGTTTTAGTTAATGAACCTTTCCAGCTGTAGGTAACATCATGATATTTATTACTCTTATGGACTTTTTGATAGCCCAAAGTCATCTCGTTCACATTAGAACTTGTGGCATCGGCTACCATATCCTTGGTTAACAGTTCATCATATTTTTCGGCATAGCCCAATAGGCAGGTGTTGCCACCTTTGGCTTTAGGATCTATGTTCTTGAGTTCGTTTTCTAATTGGTCGATTTCGCTATCGGATGCGGATTCGTCATTGTTACGACCTTGTTCGCAAGAGGAAAGGGTAGCAAGTGTTATCACAGCTACGAATAAGTGTATTGCTTTCATATTTTTATATCATTTAAATTGGATTCTTGCACAACCTATGTTGTCTTATTCTGGGATTACTTATTGCCCTGACGTTCGGCTAGGACTTTAGTCACTTTTTCCATACGGTAACTTTGTTTGGGCGCAACCAGGGCCATTCCGCTATTTGTCCATACAACGCGTCCTTTAGCCCAGCTTGTGCGCCTATTGACTTCCTCGTAAATAACATCGATGACTACGGAGATGTCATCTTCATCTACGCTTCCTTCAAACAGTCTACCGCCTGTTCCCAAGCCATAACGTTCGCCAACTATGAAAGCAGTTACCTTGGATTTGCTTTTGTCAGCGGTGTTGGGAAAGTCCTTTATTTCCACATACAGATCGCGCGGTACACCCTTGATATCCATCAAGCCCTTGATACGGTAATAGCCTGCAATTTTTCGAGCTTCTTTTTTGATAAGTTGATCTCCGATGCTATTGGTCGACCGTTTCCCCATTGTTACGGTTTCTCTTTTTTCCGTTGGGCTGGATGAGGAGGATCCATTAGCTGGTAAAGCTTTTAGATTACTGTGTTCTTCCATGGTATGGATCAAATAGGCACTGTTGCTACCTGCTTTAAAGTACCTGAAAGCGAGATGTTGTATACGTTGATCTTTAATGATATTGAATTTCTCTTCTCCGGTTGTCCCTTGGATCCAGGTAATTGTTCCGCTAGCAATACCGTTGTTAACAGATCCTGCTAAGGTTCCTTTTTTGTTCGGATTTTCGCTGACAACCGTACCGGTGATCCTATTCTGTGTTTTACGGATATAGAATATCGTGGTTTCCGGGCTTGCAGATGACGAATTAGGTTGTGCTTTATATGTGCCGTCAAAAGCATTGAAGGTTCGATCTGTCTGCGCTGTTGATCCCGTTGTCCATCCCAAGGACAGGACCAGGATAAGGCTCGGTAATATTTTTTTTGTTTTCATGTTTTTATAATTTATATTTTTAATTAGTATCCTTCTTTTCTGTGTCAGGATACCCTGCTGTGTCAAAATGATATACCGTAGCGGTGTGTCCGTTAAATATTGCCGTTTGATATGGATTGTTTTTTACATCGGTAACCAGTTGCTTCTTTGTCAGGATGTTGATGTAGTCCAATGAAAAGGGTAGGTGCATATCGCCCTCCAAGCGATTGAAACCGTAGATTTGATAGGTATTAATATCAAAATCCTCGGTCACATAGACGGTTTCTTTCTCGCCCGATTTCAGATAATCGATGTCGATAGCTGATGAGCTAATCGGTTCATCATGTTGAAATTCCTGATGCCGAATGATGGTGTCTTGGGTGCGGGTATTCAATCGGTAAAAATCATGATGGGCACTTTTCTCGTTCTCGGCTACTTCGGGTATATGCTGACGGATGGTGTGCTTTTGGCCGTTTTCATCAATAAGATAACCGATGTAACTGCCATTTGGATAGGAAATCACTGCTTGCAACATATCGTCATTTGGAATGTAGAGAATCTCACGGGTATCGGGATTGTAGCAGAGCCACACGAATCGGATTTCGTCCTCCTGATCGGTGTATTGATAGATAAACGCCTCTGGAAAATAGTGATTGCGCTCGCCCCGAGACGGAAAGGCATTGGGGGCCTGCGCATACAGGCTACCCCAGTTGCCCAACAATCCGATGGATACAAACAACAAACGTATGAAAACAGTCTCCATCTTAGTTTATTCGCTGATAGATCGTACCTTTATGTGTCGGGGTGACGCGGATGATTAACCTTGTCTCGTTGACCTCAAAAGTCATATCGGTAAGATCACCTCCTCCGGTTCCCTCCTCTGGCTTGACCACCCAGTGAAAGGAGAGGTTTTTTCCTTCTATTTTGTAGGTGACGTCATTCCTCAGATGGTAAAAATATTCGGCACAATTTCCGGCATGATGCTGATACTGGAACCAGTGCATCTTTTTATCTGCGAAAAATTCCAGAATATTCTTTTTATCGCAGTCGTCAGCGACATCTTCTCCATTTAGATCATATCCTTGAACAAGTTTCCATTTGCCTACAATCAGCTCTTCTTGTGTTTTTTCCTTTTTTTCTTCTTCGTTTTCGGGTTCTTTATTGTTTTTTTTGCATGCTGATAAGCCGGAGCAAAGTATCAGCAGAAGAAGTAAGGGGTAGTATATTGTTTTCATGTTTTTTATTGTTAAATAGATTTATAAATAATCGTGTTTATACGGGTTCTTTGGTTAATCTTCCCAACCCAACAGCCCCTTGGCCTCCGTATAGCTCATTCCCTTCAATGCTTTCGTATCTATTTTATTCCCACTCAAGCCCTTGGCGACTTGTACTTGCCGTCCGGCAGGTATCAGCACATAACGGAATTCAAAAGTTGTTGGATCGTCATAGAAGGTGTTTGTCCTGGTGCGGTCGTTGGTATATACCTGCATAATAATATCGTTGGGAGAGTCTATAGGATAAGGAAACCATCTCACATTAGTTTTGTCAACAGCACCGCCCAAATGAGGTAAGGGATAAATGTAGTTTTCTGCTTTCATATACATTATCATCGTCCCCCCGCTTTCTAAAAATGCTGTAAATGAAGTTGCTCCGACCTCGCTCAACATTTCCTGTGGAACGGTATATGCAGTATGTTTGAAGTCTGATGCAACGGTAGTCCAGCGCTTTCCGGAAAACCAATTGGATGCGATGACATTTGCCGTTCCGGAAGGCCCTTGCTCTCCGTTTTGACCGTCCTGACCTGGAGATCCATCTTTTCCACAGCCGGCCACCAATGTCAAAATGGATAATAGTATGATTACTTTTTTCATCTTATTACTGTTTTAAAATATTTCTGCTTACTCTTCATGTTTTAGTTTAATATAGATTACTTCGTTGATTTTTGCGTCGTTCGGCCTCGCAAACCTGTAGTTTGGCGAGGCACTCACTTGAGTATAAATTCTACCCGTCTGTTCTGCGCCTTGCCTGATGGGGTAGCATTGTCTGCTACGGGAGTACTTTCTCCCTTTCCTTCAGTTTTGATGGTGTTGCTTACGTCAAATTCTTGCGTTAAGGCTTGGCGCACTGCATCGGCCCGTTTTTCGGACAATTGTTGGTTCAGCGCATCGCTGCCGTCACTATCGGTATGTCCGATGATGGTCACGGATTTGGCTGGTTCGGATTTGAGGGCATCGGCTATTTCTTTTAATATCCCGTAGGATTCGGATTTGAGCTGTGCCGAGCTACTATTGAACGTAATGGCCGAAGTTGTAAATGTACCGGAGGTTAACAGCTTGTTTCGGGTGTCGGGCTTCCCTACGGCATAGCGGATATTGCTGATGTAATAGTTGTCATTTTCGGTGTAATTATTGACAAAAAAGCGGGCACTCGTAAGCTTCACATCTTTTTCAAAGGCATTGGTCATGTCCAATACTTTTATTTCATTGGCAAAAACCTGCATCCGTCGTCCCATACGGGATATAGAAATGTGTATCGGCGTGTTGGCATTGCTAGCGCTGATAAGCTCTTTAGCCAAATAATCGGTGCTGAAATTCAAGGCGCTATTTGCCGACACGGCTTTTCGCCCCGTGATAAATGGCCCGCCATTTGACCCATTGCCGCTAAAGTTTATGCCAAAGTAGTTAGGGGATAGTTTTTGCAGGAAAAAGTAAGAGGGACCGCCATCCCAATCCAACTTTGCCTCAGGATTGGAAATATCCGAGAAAACCAACGATAGGAGGCGTGCGTGGCTATAGGTGCCAAATGCAAAATCAAACATCAGGTCAAATTCCAGTGTAAAGTTCTCCGGGAAATTACGCAGATATTCGGGTACAAAGTTTCCTTTGGTCTTGTTGAACCATACCCAATTCCCCTCTACGTGATCAAAGTTTACGATCTCGGACGTACCCGTACTTACCCATGATGCGGGCAGGTCGCCTACGGCATCTTGTGAGAAGTCGTCAAAAGCGATAATCTCTTCGCCCGGAACGAATGTAAATTTGCTGTAACGTTGCAGGCTGGGGGTAGAGCTTTCTTCATCGTTAAAGCCACCAAATTCGTCTACCGACCCCTCGTCATATCCGGTATCTTCCGTCTGCTCATCTGTATTTCTTTTGGATTTTTTCTTCTTTCCATTTTCCGATTTACCGATCTCGCCCGGAGTTTCTTCCATTTTGTCCAGCCCCTTATCGATGGTTTTGTCTATTTTCCGTTCGATACGTTCACTGGCTTTTTGCTCGATTTTTTTTTCTATTTTCTTGCCCATGTTTTTCCATATCTGGGCGTCTGCCGAGAATATGCTGAACAGGAAAACCGATAGTAATAACATTTTAGTTTTCATCTTTTTAAAATTTTGTTGTTATTCAGTTAGTGTCATATGATAGGACTGAGGTAAACAGAAAATTTGCTTTTCTGAAATAAACCTGTCCTATGTATGGTTATTCGGTGGTTCTTTTAAGCTATGTGGCAAAAAAATGGCGGTAAATTGTATATTTGGACCATGCTACTAACCACCAAACTACTTTATATCTTACTAGTATGCAGCGTACTTTACTTGCCGTCAGATTCGGAGCAGGAAGATCCCGCGTGGATGAAACAGGTTGAATTAGCGGATACGTTGCAAAAGCAAAAACATTATCATGAGGCCTCCGACCATTGGGAGAAAGCTTACAGTCTTGCCCAAAATGAGCCGGATTCGATCAAAAACTGGCTTCTGTTCAGATACCTTTATGCCAAGGGGGTAGGCTACAATTATGAAAAAGAGGGCATTACTTTCTTTGAAAAAGCATATCCTTTATTACCCTATTCAAGGCTTGATACCAGTGATCAATCTACCTTTCTGAATACCTATTACCATTTCTTGGGTTACAATAACCGATGGGAAGAAGCATTGCCTTTTGCAGAGGAGTGTGTGAAATTGCGTGAACCTCTAAATGAAGACCCTCCGTTGGCCTATTTGTCTGCTGTACACGACGTTGCTTATATCAACAACAAAATCGGGAATTATCCAGAAGCTATCGAATACTATCACCGATCCATCAACGGATATATCAAGTACAATGGTTATATGGACAATGAAGTTGCATTGGGTTACAATAATCTGGCATTCAATTATGGATTAGTAGGTATGGCCAATAAATCGTACGAATATTATATGAAAGCCGCCCAGATATGGAGAGGTATTGACCTGGCCGATAACAGTTATCTGATGACCGTCTATGGAAACCAAATGCGATGGCAAAAACAGTACGGGGATCACGCAGCTATGGAGGGAATTTTGGCTAGCATTCGTGAAATAGTTGACAGCAAAAGCAAGAACTGGGGAAATAAAAACAGACTAATAGCAAATAAAAATGACCATGAGCATCCTACTTTGCTCTTGTCCTACTGGAAGTCATGTCTTGATTACTATGCATTCAAAAGCGATATTTATAACATTCAAAACTACCTGGATTCAACAAGGCAATTTATCCGAAATCTTCCACAAAAGCCAAACGATAATGTACTGGAATACCTCCATCAAGCTTATTCAGTTCTCGGAGAGGCGCATGCAGAAACGGGTAACCACGAAGACGCTATCCGAATATTTCGTGCCGGATTTGACCAAATGGAACAATATCGGTATGGAACACCTTCACCACATCAGTATGCTAAGCTCGCCAAGTCACTGATAGCGATCGGTCAGCTTGATGAAGCGGGACAGCAATTGCAGGAAGCATTTAGAAAAAATAAGAACCCTGCCAACCTCCCACAATTTCATGCGCTTTCAGCCCAATTGTACGAAAAAAAGAATCAACCGGACAGTGTGCGCTTTCATATAGGCAGATCATTGGCTACATTGTGCCAAAATGATGATCTGAAAAAAGATTTCACAGAACTTACTTCGTCGTCTTTTCTTGGAAAAGTTAACCGACACTACGTAACAAGTCTCAGTGCCAACGGACATCACTTATTGAGACTTTACCGCAAGACAGCGCTTACAGATGACCTCCGAAATGCCAACCACCTCTTTACGCTTGCATTGGAAATGCTTAATATGTATTATCTCGGTGGACCTTATACGGATGCGCTAGCCGATATGCAGACTGCTATCCATTTCGGTTTGGTGGAATGCCAGACATTGCTACAACGGCAAAAAGCAGATCACGCTTCTTTGGCCACGCTATTTGAAAACTTAGAGAACAATAGAAGTCAGC
Source organism: Sphingobacterium alkalisoli (assembly GCF_005049105.1). Taxonomy (GTDB): domain Bacteria; phylum Bacteroidota; class Bacteroidia; order Sphingobacteriales; family Sphingobacteriaceae; genus Sphingobacterium; species Sphingobacterium alkalisoli. The sequence goes on along the minus strand of NZ_SUKA01000004.1, from coordinate 513,106 downwards.
ACCGTTGGAAAAAATTTATCAAACACGCACCATCCAATAGTACGACCGTACCGGATTCACTCCGGGATGCGGAAGCAGAACAACGTCAGCTCCTCGTTTTCTATAAGCAACAGTTGGCAAAGGTGGATAAGGACACTTTGCAGGGTAAACAAGCTAACCAATGGCGAGCAAAAATCCATGCATGTGAAACAGCACTTAATGATATAGAGGAGCAAATGTTGGCGTTGAACTCGCAATATAAAATGTTGAGTCAAGGAATGGTGACGACTCGCACAATTCAGAAAAAACTTCCGAAGCAGGTCTCGATGTTACGTTATATGTTTACCGATTCAGGAGCGTATGTGATGCGAATTGATCGCTCATCGCTTGCCCTCTTTCCATTGGGTAGGACAGATTCTATTGAAATGCTCGTTGGGAAAGCAACCAAACAACTGCAGACACGCAGTCCCGATTACTACACGACAGCTACAAAGCTTTATGAACGCTTGATGGGCGCTGGTGTATCCGAAGGATTGAAACGCTATCTCATCATCGTACCGGATGGAATCCTCCACCAGTTTCCTTTTGAAGCATTGACCAAAACGGAGAATCCCTCTAGCTTCTTACTTCATAGCCACACGATTAGCTATGCAGCCAGTACGTCACTATGGCTGGCACAAAAGGGGCTTCGGCACGGGCAAAGACGATCTTTTGGAGCATTCGCCCCGGTATATGCAGGTGGAGTGGAAAAGGAACGATCCGTATCTCCACAAAGGTTAGCAGGAGCCAAGAAAGAAGCTGAGACCATCGCCAAGATGCTCGATGGCAACGTTTATCAGCACAATCATTTTGGAAAAAAAAGCTTCTTAAAAGAAGCTCCTAACTATTCTTTGTTACACTTGGCCATGCACGCCGATGTGCGGGAAGAAGATAGCGAAAACTCAAGTTTTCATTTCGGTGATGGCAGTAGATTGTATGCGTACGAATTGTATGGAATGCAATTGCAGGCCAATATGGCGGTACTGAGCGCCTGTAATACGGGCTACGGGCCATTGCAAAAAGGAGAGGGCGTACAAAGCTTGGCCACGGCATTTACGTATGCTGGTGTTCCAAGTTTGGTGATGGGCTTGTGGTCATTGCCGGACGCCAGCACAAGTGGTATCATGGTGGACTATTACCGGCAACTGATCAATAAAAAATATAAGCATTCCGCATTGGCAACCGCAAAAGCCAATTATCTCAAACGTGTCGAAAACGAAAGTCAACTACAGCATCCGTTCTATTGGGCAGGACTGATAGTTTCTGGGGATATCGACCCGATTCACCCACACTATAATTATTGGTACTGGGCAATAGCTGTGGGAGCTGTTCTCGTATTTATATTCATATTAAGAATAAGACGACGAAGGCAGGTAAATATTAGTGAAACGGCGATGAATTAATACTGCTCTAATAAGCGTATTGCTTCTGCTTGTTTGTAACCTGGATTGTCCGCCAAATATTGCAACAGCTTTCGGGTTTCTACTTTGTCCCCCTGTTTAAGGCGGGTCAGTGCTTCGTACCATTTTGCTTGGCGGTCAAGCTTTGCACTGGCCTCGCCTTGATATTTATTGAATAAGGTTATTGCTTCGTCGTTCCGGTTGAGTTGCATAGCTGATATGGCCTTATAGAAGGGAATCTCGGGATCATTTGTACTGCTATCCTGTGACAGACTTTCAAATAGTTCATAAGCTTTGGCATATTCTTCCTGCTCATAATAAGAATAGGCCAACGCATGTTTGGTCAATTGGGCTTCATCACGTGTGACAGGTAGCACCACATTTGGATAAGGCTCAAAGTAGGCTATGTACAGATCCCTAGGTTTTGCTTCACTTTGTCGCAATAACCACAGATAAAGGCCGATACTGCATATCAGTAACGCTGATGCGGCCACCAACCAAAATGACTTTCCAAATCTATTTGTGTACTGTTTAGGATTTAACGTTTTTGGTGTTTCATCCGCTAATGATTGAAGACGTTTTTTCAAGTGTCCGTGTTTTTGCTTAGCAAAAGCGGATCTAGTCTGCGTATGGAATTCAAGTTCAGTACGGAAATCTTCGTCCGTATCTGCCAACCGTTCTAACTCCCTGCGCTGTTCTTCGTCAAGCCTTCCTCTTAGATAATTGTCTATCAAGTTTTGATATTTATCTGCCATTTCTGTCTATTTTTTTCATTATCGCCTTCAATGTCTGCATACATCGATATTTTTGGCTCTTAATCACATCAGCATTTGCATACCCTAATAATGTTGCTATTTCTACATTTTCTTTTTCTTCATAGTAAAACAATCGCAACAATGACATACAAGGGTCTCCCAATTTTTCGATAGCCCTGTAAAGTATGATGCTAGTTTCTTTGTCTTCTATTTGCTCAATATAACTGTTTAAAACGACACCTATATTTAGTTCGTCTACGTCATCCAAATTGCTTGTGCTTTTTTTGTTTTTCAAATGACGATAAAGCATATATTTGCCAATACCGATGATATAGGTGGTTATACTACTTTTTAGAGATGTTATTTTCCCGGTTCGTACATTTTCATAAAATGCAATGACTGCATCCTGATAGATGTCTTCTAAGCTGTTTTCATCCTTCAACAGTTTTCGTGCAACAGCCAAAAACTTAACTTTGGTGGCAATATAAATTTCATCTATAGCCTCCTCGTCACCATTTCTGATTCGTGATAGAAGCTGAACCTCTTTATCTATTAGTGTCGGCATCATAACAAAAGTAAACAAATTGTATTAACGATTTTAAGATTTATTAGGGTTGGGTATTAATAGGACATTAAAAGACAAGGGGTAAAAGATGTAATGCCGAAATAGAGTGATATGCCGAAGATTTCATTTACTATTGAGAAAGCTGCTAACAAAGTTGTCCTTTTGTAAATCTACTTTGAGGTAGCCCATACCCAAAGTGTATGCGATAGGTAAATGAAATAAGTCTTGAGCCCTTTCAAGGATAATAGTCCGTCTTACGGAACGTAAACAAGCCTTTTGCACCAAAATCATTGGAAGGGATCATCTTTAGCGCTTGCGCGATGTGCCTCTGGTTGTGGTAGATCACCACCCTAAGTGTGTCACCTAAGCGCAGTTTTATCCACTTCGATATAGATATCGAAGTCTTAACTTGGGTTAGGTCGACCTTTCTGGAGGCTTCCAGAAGTTGGAGTAACTGTTCCTGCTGATGGATAGATCTATCCAACACTGAGCAATCTAATGAGGTCTCTACCGGATCCATCGATTTAAAAGTCTTCATTTTGTTGAGACGTTCTTTAGGTAGTATACTTTTTGCAAAATAATTACCTAAAACGCCTGGTTTGAAAACAGCCGAAGGCCGACTATTTGCATTATAGAGCCGAAACTCAATTTCTGGGATATAAAAATCTCCGTACCGGTTCAAGTGTTCCACACATTCCAATATATTCCAACCACCGGCATCCGGCTTACGGTTTAGCACGTCTTGCGGCAACTGTTTGAATGATCGTATCTCCTCGATATGTTGCTGTGTAAGGTCTGTTAATTCGGACAAAAGTTTGTCAACGTATAGCATGTCTGTTTTGTTTTTGACAAAGCTCAGATATTCCCTGCATATAATGATTGATTGAAGTCAAGATTTTTTCAGGCGAGACAATGTCTCAGGTGCCATTTTCAAGTACGAGGCAATGTGTTTATGTGGAATCCGATGAAACAGTTCCGGACTTCGCTGCAATATCCGTTGGTAACGATCCTTCGGCGAACTGGTGAGCAAATCCATTTCGCGTTCCAATTGTTGGAGCACCAGCTGTTCGAGGATATCCTGCCACAATTGTCTGTTCGTAGGGTCTCGCTTGATGAACGATAGGCAAGCAGACCTGGAAATCAACTTCACTTCGGTCTTTTTGATTGCTTGTATAAAAAAAGCGGACCGTCTCCCACTGATAAAACTATCCAACGCGGTAATAAAATCACCTGTATAGCCAAATCTAACGATATGCTCCTCCCTCGCATCCTGCATACAGACCTTCAAGCTGCCCGATACGACGTAGTACAGGCTTCTCTCCATCGAATCGTATTCAGTGAGATACCCATTTCTTTCCACAACGATAGTCTTTTCCCATACGTTGAGGTCTTCCATCCGGTGGTAAAGTTCACTTGCGAAACTCATTTTGTTATTTTTTCAAAATGCTCGAAGATAACGAATAGTTTGGGCATACAATGAAATGCCATTGTTTTTTTTTTATATTAAGTATACTAGAAGCATCTCTCATACCGATAGTGGATTTTATCGATATATATGCCATATATCGATTTAAAACGCATCTGGTCGATTTAAATATTTGTTCCCAAAATAGATGGTGTATCCTTCGAATTGAACATCACGGCTTTTTAGGACTTTCATACTGATGGCAAACCCTGGTTACAGTGTCGCTTTGAAAAGGAGCATATCCTTCAATCACCTCCTGTTTTCATGGCTAGATGATAGGTTCTTGTCATTTTTTTAGAAATGATATTAGTTCTTATTCAAAAATGTCCTAACGATACGATTGAGTTCAGTGGCATCGCCAAACTGCTGAATCAACCGATAAAGATAATCACTTTTCACACGTCTATAACTTTTTGCATGCTGGGCTTCTGACCACCCATTTTTAGCGGCTTCGAAGGCTTCGGGATGATTGCTGTGCAATCGAATAAGTACGTCCGCAATTTGCTCTCGTTCCACATAGGGAAGCCTATTGCTCACCAACACCGGACCCAACGGAATTTCAGGTGACCTCCAGACTAATCTAATTGGTCGATTGGTGCTTTCGCGAATAAAATCTTCGTAAGCGATACTGCCAATAGCACCTAAATCAGCTTCGCCCAGCGCTATTTTTTCAGCTGTTTGCTGATGAGTTCCAGCGTATGCGATTGACTTAAATTGTTGTTCGGGATGCGTAATGCCGAGTGCTGATAATGCGATCCGTGGGACAAGGTTGCCCGATGTCGACCCTTCGCTGACCAAAAGTAGCGAGCGTTCAGCGGTATTGAGAGCCACGTCATCCGAATTCGTAACAACCCCTCCTTCAGGTGCGATGAATATGCATCGATAGTTGTCATCGGTGGCATCATCCAAAGTCTGCCACACGACTAGTGGAACCATGCTTGGCTGTGCCAGTGAATCTGCTGCTAACAATAAATATCCGAATGTGTTGATGAAAGCCACATCGACATTGCCTTGTTGGATAGCGTCCACAAGTTCACCGACAGAGGGATAGCTTACAACTGTTGCTACCTGTCCGGTAGCTGCCGCCAATAAATCAGCGATCGGACGGATGTTGTCCACGCGACTGTTCTCCGCATACCGATAGGTCGCCACGCGCAATTGTGCAACGAGTGGTGTAGCAACTAAACAGTACCCGATGAGTAGTAAATAATTAATCCGTACCATATTGTTGTAAAGCCTTCACCAATTCCCGATATTCCTTCCGTGTCAACCCAGGTCCATCGGTGATTTCCCACAGGGCATGTTGTATCATGTCATAAATCACCTGCCAATCCGGCATCTCATAATCGGGCTCAAATATATCCCAGGGATTGTAATGTTGCGTAAGTCGTAGGCCCGGGCACTCTTTCATCAGCTCCAATAGCTTGCGGATGTTCGGGTCGTCGGTAACTACACTGGGTACATACATGTCTTTGCCGATGGGATAGTCCTGTGTGTCCCACTGCTGGTTTTCCTCCCAAGGAAACGCCATGGAAGAATTGAGACAGCCCAATCCGATGTACACCGTAGTCGTGTCTGCGGGCGTACCGACCTCTACATACGAGGGCGGCACCTGAACGCGTACCGTTGACGTCAGGATTCCGTTCTGCGTGCGCCCTTCGTGCTTAAACAGGCAAATCAAGCCACCCGGCACTTCAACAGTAACGCTCACATTCAAATTGTTGACAAAATTCACATCGGCATAAAACGTATTCATGCTACCATAAAGCAATCCCAGATCCGGGTCGAATGGCTTGTTTGGTCTCGCCACCATTTCTATCCCTTCGGGCAGTTGCCACGGCACGCCCCCCGGGATGCCGTCGGTATTCCCAATACCCGGGTTATTTTTCGAGGATGGGATAACAATATCCCAATCGTTTCCTTCTTCCAGCGGATCGGGTACTGCCGGCCCTTCCCCCTTACTGCAACCGACGGTGAGCCAAAGGGCTACCGTATAAAATATCCATTTTTTCATTGTTGAATTGCTATTGTATTTTGATAAATTCTACCCGTCTGTTTTGCGCCCTGCCCACCGCTGTTTGGTTGTCGGCTACCGGATCTGTCTCGCCCTTTCCATCGGTTTCCAGCCGGCCGTCATCAATCTGGTATTCGGCTTGCAGCACCTCGCTCACCGCCACTGCTCTGCGTCCGCTGAGGTCGATGTTGACGTTATCATTACCTACGGCATCGGTATGACCGACAATACGGACACGGATATCCGGATGCTGCGCCAGTACCGCGGCAATGGCTTTCAGCACACCGGCGGATTCTGATTTGATCGTCGCCGATCCCGTATCAAACAAAATACCTGTCGTGCTGAACTTGCCTTCTTCCACCAACTTATGCCGGGTGTCGGGCAGTCCCTTGGCAATCTTGATGTTGCTGAAATATACACCAATCTGTTCGTCTGTGTAAGGGCTGCTATCCAACCTGAAAAACAGTTGGTTGAATACGCCCGCTTTGGGGATGCCTTTCGGTACATCGTATAATTTCTCGCCATCCACCCAGATGCGCAGACGTTCTTTTTGCCCTTGTATGGCGACGTGTGATACACGCCCGTACCATTGGCGTACCAATTTATTCTTAGTGGGCGGACTGTTGAAGTAACGGGTATACTTTTCGTAGCTCTCAAGCGCGAGGTTTCCGGCATCCGTAAGGGGAGAAACGGCTACATAAAATGATTTTTCGCCTTTGGGGTCGGACAACAACTTGTTGGAGGTTGTGGATTCAGTACCAGATGCCAGCAGACCAAATTGAAATGATGGCGGAAGCCAGCCTTTGAAATCAATTTGTACCAACATATCGAACTCGACGGTGAAATCAGGCCCAAATGGCTTTTCATTATCCGTTAGAACGACCGTGCGCTGTGCCATGCGCAACCATTGGCCCGGGACATCGCCTAGGCTAACGATTACGGAGCTGCCATTGCTATTCCATCCGCTAGGCAGCTCACCGATGGCCTCACCGGAAAAATCGTTGGCATACAACACCGAGTCGCCGGGAATAAAATCATACTTGCTGAACGCCTGGATGGATGTGTTTTGATGTCCGTTGTTGTCATTTCCCGATGTGGTATGCTGTTGGTCTGTTTTAGCTGGCGAAGCATTCCCTTCCGCCGTCGCGGATTCGATAGCTTTGTCGATGCTTTTGGAGACGGCCTTGTCGGTTTCATTCAGTACTTTCTGGGTAGCGGTCTGCTCTACGCGCCCCTTGATCCTCTTGAGAATGGACTGCGCAGCTAGTGGCTCAGTACCGAAAAATGCTGCAAAAGATACCATGAACATTAAACCCCTTATCGATATATGTTTCATATAATATTGAAATTAACGTTACAAAATTAGCAGATCGAACGGGGTAGCGCCTTTCGTTTCGATAAGCGGCACATTATCAGCATGAACAGACCGTAGCTTCGACGAAAGTTGAGATTCCGCTTATCGTCTGTTTCTGGCACTTTATCGCCGCTATCGATTATTTGGCGAAATTGATGAAAGTCACTGTGGGTAATCGCCGATACTTGCATAAAAAAACTATGAGTTCCATCATGCTAACAGTATATCGATTTGTATTCATGTTTCCGCTCTTGCTGGCGGTCTCCTGCAATAAGGATGCGCTACCACCTGAAGAACCTCACCCCGTTTTCGGCGAACCGGTAGTTAAACCCAAGGGACAGCCTATGGGCGATGCCGTTTCGGCAGAGATCGGGCCCAATGGCGGCGCCCTTTTGTATGGGGATATGGTGCGACTGGAAATCCCGCCCGGTGCCGTGGACGAACTTACGACGTTCGGCATCCAACCCATCGGCAATACATTCGACGAGACATCGGACAACCCATCATTCCGGTTGACGCCGGAGGGCACCTACTTCAAGAAACCCGTTGAAATCTCGTTTTTGTATGATCCCGACGCGGAGGGCAATTCTGCAACACGCATGGTGGCCTTCCAGCGGAACGACGGGGTATGGTGCGGTAGCTCTACGGAACTGGATGCTTCTCAACGTCTACTAACGGTTGAAACGAGACATTTCAGCGATTGGGTGTGGTTTGACCTCTTGTCGCTACGGAAAGATAAAGAATCGGTAGGTGCAGGTGAAACGGTCAACCTGAAGTTGCTGGAGCAGATACTTGGCGAACTCATGCCGGCAAACCACATCGATAGTGTTCCGTTAGCGGCAATGGACGATATCGGCTTTTCTAAGGATTTGACAGTGAGCGGGTGGAAGATTATCTCCGGCCCTGGATCACTATCGCCGAAAATCAACACCAAACTAGTGCTCGGTGATGCGGTTTACACAGCCCCGACAACCATCGAGAGCGCTACGGATGTAGAAATACAGGTCGAAGTGGAGAGCAAGAACGGTTACATCAGCGACCCTAGCGCTCCCGGCGGTCGGCGTAAGCTCGGGAAGCTTATTTTATTGACTACCATCCGGCTCGCACCCAAAAATTTCGTTCAGCTCATACTGAATGGCGTAGAGCAGGATCTATCCCAAACTGGAAACGATGCTAAACTTGTTCATGGTAATACATATATACGGTTAGGTGGAGATGAGTCTCCGATAAGCCTGACCCTCCAGTGCTTTGGTACCGGCCCCGGCACTTACCCTGGCGGCACTGACGGAGGAGAGGCCGTGCTGTACTTTGTAGAAAGTATCGGTGAAGACAGACGCTTTTTGAATAATTTTTATCGCACCTGTGAAAACGGTTATATCTATAATGGAACGGCAACGCTAACCACTGTCGGTGAATACGTAGAGGGTTCGTTTTCGGGCCAAATCTTTCCGGCTAATGTACAAAACTGCGAGGTTCCGGAACCGACAACCGTGGAGTTTCATTTCAAAATGAAACAAAGCTGACGTATATAATAGTACTTCACGAACCACCAGCACCAACGCGCGCCGTTCATATAGAAATATCCAATAGCTACAGAATTAAAGATTTGATCTGATGCAGATAATGTTTTCCTACCCGGATTTCCTGTCCATTTTCCATAATAAGGTAAAGCCTGCCGATATCTCGATGACAGGCATCGATGTGCTCCAGATTGACGATAAACGATCGATGCACACGCATAAACCGGGATGGATCGAGTTTTCGTTCTATAGATCCGATACCGGATGAACTTACAAACTCACCTTTGTCTGAGTAAACCACGGTATAGTCACCAGCAGCTTTCAGGTATCGGATATCGTGCAGGGCGATACGTCGCATCCGTTCACCATCTTCCACGAAAAGATGCGTCCCGTGGAATGGCGGAGTGACAGTTCGGTCAACCACTTTTTGCAGAGCGGCATCGAGCCTTTCCGCCGCAAAGGGTTTTAACAGGTAATCTAGCGCCTGGTGATTAAATGCTTGCAAGGCATACGATTCGTTCTGAGCGGTATAAATAACCTTTGGTAGATGATCGGCCTGTTGGAAAAGCTCAAATGTGCGCCCCCCCGCCAATTGGACATCTAGAAAAAGTACATCGGGTTCCAGCGCGTTGACATATTGGACAGTCTCACGGCAGCTTCCACATTCGCCAATCACGCGAAATTCAGAATGGCTATCAATATGCCGCCTGATCTGCTGGCGGTGTGCCGATTCACGGTCGGCAATTAAAATGGTATTCATTGGATTTTATCAAGTTTTTCGGCCTATCTCTACGTGATGATGGGCATAATACAAAAGTAACCGAACAGCCTGCCCAAATTCATCGAATTATTGCGGGGAAACATTTTTACGTAGTACTACGTAAATAGCTTCGGGTATTCGACTATTCTAAGTACTACTACGGTATTTATCTCTTCCGTAGTCGACTCGGTAGCCAGCACACCTCCACTACCTACCTTTACGCTGAAAATTTAAATGTACCAATGACATGAAGAAATCTACACTATACCTTGTATTCGCCGCGCTGGGCAGTAATCTGGTTATTGCCGCAGTTTGGCATGAAAGCCCAATCAGGGAAATCCCTAATTCTCCGTTCGGAAACCACTACTGGGCGGTCTCTTCTGCAACCATCGAACCGGCCTTAGACCTGGACATGGATGGAAAGCCCGACTCGGATCTCCGCGCATTGGTGCCGGACTGCGAAGGTGACGACGCCGACAGGTACCTTGAGGATGGCACTATCGTGACTGACCGGGGATCGAAAAGTTGTGACATAGATGAAGAACGGCAGGAAGAGACGGGAACGTGGTCTTATGATCCAAGCACGCGGGTCCTAGTGATGGAAAAATATGATGGTAGCCGGCCGGTACACTCGCATCTGGAATCGGTATCGTCAACACAAATTATATTTATCAGTCGGCATTCATCAGCGAAAGGCATCCACACAGTACGCACAATACTGAAAGTCAAGGGAAAAACTTAATGCAGTGTAACATTTCAATTGTTCTTTTCGTCTTTATGTGTATATTTATCTATAATACCATAGACACGAAAAATGACCATAAAACCACTTCGCTTCCTCGGTTTTACGTTATTGTTGCTTACATATTTTACCGGTCAAGCTCTCCAACGTGATACCACAGATGTTTATCGGCTTATCGATACCGCGCGAGAAAAACACCGCCAAGGATTCGTGGACGCCGCTGAATACAACTTCAAACGAGCTGGGGAATTAGCTGATCGGCTCAATTTCGATCGGGGAATGCTTATGTATGCGGGACATTATTGTGTATTCCTGTATGATCAGGTCCGTTTTGAGGAAGCCGTCACCATGGCGCGTGTGCAACTGGAGGTCAGTACTCGGTTGGGCGACCGGCAACGCATGGGATATGCCTATAACAATTTGTCATTGCAGTACCAAGCACAAGGGAAATTGCAGCGAGCTGCGGAAGCCCTGATGAAAGCGCTGGACATCTCGTCGCAAACGGTTCGTCCGACACAACAGGATCTTTCGGATCGTCGGAAGTACTACAACAACCTGAGTTCTTTATTGCTCGATATGAACGATATCGAAAAGGGACGACAATATGCCCTGAAAGCTTATGAAGTTGCCGAAACACTAAAGGATACTCTTGCCATGGGCAGAAGCTTGGTCAACGTGGTCGTGGCCGAAGCTATGGCAAAGCGATTGGATGAAGCAGAGCAGCACGGATTACAGTTACTGGACTTCAGCCAATCGCAGAACGATGTTCAAATGGAATTGAAAGCTTACAACAACCTTGGAGACATATACCGCATGCAACGGCGGTTCAACCTTGCGCAGAAAGCTTTCAAAAAGGCGGAGCAACTCCTCCACCGGGTCCCACCTGGCAATGAAGTCTACGTCATGATGGGTTTTTCCTCAACGTATAAAGATCAAGGGGACTACGACGCTGCGAATAAGTATTATCAACGAGCCTTTCGTTTGGCCGAAAATGAACTCGCCAAGCCGCAGCTCATCGAGCTATACCTTTCGGGGGCGGAGATCAAGGAACGAATGGGGTCTTACAAAGAGGCTCTGCGATTACGGAAAGAATATGAGCAAATCAATGACTCGCTACGCAATCAGGAAGCCCACAGCACCATACAGGAACTTGAGGTGAAATACCAGACTTCTGAAAAAGAAAAAGCATTGGCAGAGCGTGATCTGAAAATAAGTGAACAGCGTAGCAAACTGGAGCGGATGACCAAGTGGATTATAGTTGCTGCGGCTTTGGTTATCACCTTGGCCATCCTCCTAGTATCCGGCCGAATGATCAGTCAGCAGAAACGAAAAACAGCAGCGTCCGAACAGGCAAACCGTTTACTTGAAGCCCAGCTAAAAGGTGAAGAAACCGAACGGGCGCGTACCGCACGGGAATTACATGACGGGGTGGCTAGTATTCTGTCGGCAGCTAAACTGCATATACACGCCGCCGACGACAACCGTACAGCCCTCAATACACTGATTGGCGAACTGATTGAAACCGCTGTCCAGGAAATCCGAAACATCTCACATAACCTCGCTCCGGAGACCATACTTAACGATGGCCTCTCCCACGCGGTCCAAGAGTTTTGCCGACGTGTAAATTACCCAGGACTACAGCTGGAATGCTATGTGTTGGGTGAATTGCCGGCACTGGAAAAAAAATCAGAACTTATGCTATATCGGGTGATTCAGGAAGCGGTGACGAATACCATAAATCATGCAGACGCCACTGAATGTATGGTACAGCTAGTGGGGAACGGAACCAACCTATCCATTACCATAGAAGATAATGGAAAGGGATTTGACCTCCAGCAATTGAAACAAACCGGTATCGGCTTACAAAACCTATCTTCACGGATGTCGCTGCTGAGGGCTAACCATGAAATCCATTCCACTCCAGAAGAAGGGACATCCATTTATATTGAAATTGACACGACACGTATAAAACAACAGCTCGACACTGACCGCTTTGCGCACTTTTTCGTATAATGCGATATACGTGATGATACGGATAACATATATGCGTGTTTTCTCTTTATTTGCAAAAACTTAGAAAAATACTATCATGATTACGATTGGAATTGTAGACGACCATTCACTCATTATTAACGGTTTGACGCATATGTTAAGCGGTATATCGGACTACCAAATACTGTTCACAGCCAATAATGGTGAACAGTTGACAGCGGCGCTGGAAGTCGAACTGCCGGATGTTCTAATATTGGATATCGAATTACCAGATAGCAATGGTATTGAATTGTGTTCCGCAATCTTGAAAAAGTATCCAGGATTGCCAATAGTCGCGCTCACCAATCACGATGAGCTGGTGTACGTAAAAAAAATGATACGCAATGGGGCGAAGGGATATTTGCTAAAAGGAACCGATAAACAAAATTTACTCAATGCCATCAACGCGGTGTATAAAGGTGACCAGTTCCTAGACCGTCAAGTCGAACAAGCTATTCTACAGCAAACCATTTTGGGCAAGCGTACCTCTGTCGAGGTGAAGTTGACCAAGCGGGAAAATGAAGTGTTGTCATTGATTGCCAACGAATACTCCAATCAGGAAATCGCAGATAAATTGTTTCTTAGTGTGCGCACAGTGGAATCACACCGGCACAGCCTCAACCAGAAACTGAATATCAAGAATCCAGCTGGTTTGGTAAAAGAGGCCATAATGCGTGGGCTCATCTAAGTTCGTTAGCTTACTTCACTCCTTCAATTTACTCTTATATTGGCGATAGCATATATTGCCTGTATCTACTTTAGTCCTCGACGGTAGCCTGTACGATAAGGTAGGTATCGGTAAACTGATTGAATTCGGTTATCATTCCTCCTTCTATTTTATATTCGCCGATGAACGGTACTTTGAATGTCTTTTGGGATATCTTATGGATCCCTGAATAGTATCCTTTTACAAAAACCGTATTGTCGCAAGCGACAAAGGCGACGGTGTCGGACTGCCAATCGGCCCATTGAGAATGCAGTCCCGCGAAAACACGCTGGAATACATCAGTGATTCCGACATATCTGCCTCCCCCCGGAAAACCAACCATCTGGTTCCAGCGTACATCGTGGGACAGCAGCTGGGCAATATTGTGGTCATTCCCCTCTTTAAAGGATCTATACAGTTCCTTTACGATTTCGATATTTTTTTCTTCCATAATATATTTTAGTTTAGTTTCAATGAGCGAGGAACTGTATCGGATAGGATCGGATGATACTTGGTTCGCTTTGTAGCCTTATCAACTTGCGATCCTTCCAATAGCAGCCTCTCCCGAACTGTACCCCGCCGACATAGATATCTCCATTCAGTCGTTGCAGGAACAGGGCCTGGGTGATGCGCAACTGTGGGTCAGTCTCAAGTTCTGTTCTGGTCACCGACAGCTCGGGCAAATCAGTCTGTGTATCGATCCGGAGATAAAAGGTACGGTTAGTGCTTCTTTCCCAGCCAGGAACGAAAAGCACATTGCCTTCCATTATGCCCCTTCCGAACTGGTAGTTTTCTTTGGGAAGCATCAGCGCATGTCGGATTACTTTCCCGGTCTCGGGATCAATGCTGACCAGCAAATACGCTGGCTTTTTATCTTCCTTCCAAATCACACTGACTACCAACACTAACCTGCCCATGTGGTTGCGATATGCCGAATGTACATACTGTTCGGAATATCCGGTCAGATCGACCCTTATCTTCTCGATCCCCCGAAACTGGTGACCAAGACTCACCTCTATGGAACTGGGCAAATAGGTAGCCTTTACCGATATCAGACCATTGGGGGTGCTAAAGAGTGCAAAAGGGGTATCCACGGGCATATCCAGTTTTTCAATACCCAACAGATTATCAATCTTATATACGTAACTGATGCTTCGATATCCCGTTGTCTGGCAGATGGAGTGAAGATACAGGTTCCCCTGACCATCCGTATGATGGGCATAGAGGTGTTCCTGCCGGTCCGTCATGAGCGTAAGGCCCACCTCCTCGGAGAGCACTTTTTTACCCTCATAGGTAAACAGAACGATCCGTGCCGTTCCCGTTATGAGCTCCGTGCCAAAATAGACCATATTGCGGCCGCCGCCCGTCTGGAGTTCATGGGCGCCGCTTAGCGCGATCTTATCGTGGTTCAGAGGGATAAAAGTAGTATTGCTCCCGCCGTCTGCCGTCCAGATGGTAGGGATACCGTTGGAGGTTGTTCTAGTACTCGCAAACCCTAACACATCGACCTTTAACCCTTCTTCCTGTTGTGGCACAGGTTCCTTCCTGCCACATCCGATCAGTATGATCGCTGAAAAAATAACTATCGTCTTCTGTAACATATCATCTCTTAATAAACTCTACCCTGCGATTCTTATGACTTATGGCGACTTTCGAAGCTCTTTCCTGTCGGCTTGCAACAAGCTTACTTAAAAGCGCAAATCTTGAATTTATCACTTCCCCGCCATAAGTTATATACGCTGTTAGCGGTTCGGGCTTTCTTTCGGATTTTGTCGTTTCAAACTATCTCTTTCGTTTGTAGTGCAGTTGTGTTAGTCCCGTGTCAAATGTTTTTGACTTCATAAGTTCAATATTTTGTTCAGGTCTACCGGCTTTAAAAAGTCTTGTTCCCGACCAGAATGTTTAGAGCCTAAAGGCAACGCCCACATTCAATACCGTGGCGCCATAGCCGATCTCTGCAAATGCGCCTACCTTTTCCGAAGCCCAGTATCTGGTTCCGATATGTAAGCCCCACATCAATCCCCCTGCTGATGCCGAAACAGGCTCAGATCCTTCCCCTGACCACTTAACGGACGCCACGTTGTAACCGAGCATGGCGCCTCCATACGGATCGAACCTATCTGAATTTACCTTGAGGTGGTAGGATCCCCTTGCCGCTGCCAGGATATAGCTATATTTCCATTCACCGTATTCATTCCAACGTTCTTTTTTTCTGGAGTAGGCAAGATACCCGCCCACGCTGATACGGTCAGAAACAGCCTGTTCATAACTTACCCCAAAAGGAATGCCCAGACCGCCACCAATGCCGATACCGGCATTTAAAAATTTGTCCTCGCGCTTGAAAGACTGTGCAAAAGAACTGTTACTGCCCATCAGCAGTATGAGGGCTACCGGCCCTATTGTTTTTAAAGTATTCATATATAAAATTATTTATCATTTACAATTTCCCGTTGCCATTTACAGAGTACCGTATTGAGCTTGGCAAAGGTATCCCGATTCGATGTCCTCGAAATACGTATTACTACCCAACCTACAAATTACGTACCTCCTGAAGCCGATCCTTTTCCTGCTGTCTGACCGGTAGGTAATAGTACTGAGATGCCTCTTTGGGAAATACTACCCTAAAGAGCAGTTATCAGTAACCTTATTTTTGCTACATGAGAATTTTTTATCTTTTATTTTGGGCTTTGGCGCTAGGGTGCAGCAAAAAGGACACAACTCCAGAAGACATCGGAAAAGTAAGCGGAACCGTCAAGGATCAGTCAGGAATACCGATTCAACAGGTGCAGATAGTCGTGGACAACAGCGTATTCTTTAACAGCAACATATCCACTAAAACCGGTTCCAACGGAACCTACAGTTTGGCTCTGCCAAAAACCGGGGCTTGGTATGCTTTTGCAATCCATCGAATACCTTTCAATGGAAAGACCTATCAATGCTACCTCCATCCGGATGATCCAACGGGTTTCGGTTCAGAGGGTGCTATCCGTAATTTCACATGGAAGCTTACCGGGCAGAAGGCTCAGCCTTTAACTGGGCACTATGGCGGGACAATAACGGTCGATCACTTTCCGGGAGTCTATCTGGACACAGAAGATATACAGTTCACGCTCATCCCTGAAGGTAATCTCATCGATGGTTCCCCGGGACAGACGTTAATACGATATGCTACCGACGGAATCCAGGTTTTGGATGTCCCGATCGGACGTTATAAAATGAGCGCACGGTATGGCGAGGAATCCCTTAAACTAAGGAGGTGGAACAGCGAGGATGTGTTTGTGAAAGAACTGATCTTAGACTTCGAGCCACAGATCGATGCGCAGTGTGATAATTGTTTTAAGCTGGAATTTAATCGGTGATCTTGAAAAAAATTAGCATTGTCATAACCCCAGCGGTCACAATGGGACTTCCCTCCAGGCTGATCGGTGAAAAAGAGATCGGCCCATTGGATCATTCATTGTTCCGAGGATGGATTTATCGGTAATAACTGACGTTCGTCGAACACCCTGTCAACAAACGTGATAATCTTCTTACATTTAGGATTGATGTTAACAAATCAATATTTCGTGAAAAGAGCATATATATTATTTTTTTTACTGTTCCTCCGGTGCGTAATGTGCCTAGGACAGCAGGTCTGTGGGAGGATAACTGATATTCAGGGCAAACCACTGCAAGCGGCTACTATAAATATACACTGGCAGGATGATAAGAGCCACGTCGTATCGGTCAGTTCAGATTCTTCTGGGCTGTTTATATTTAAGGACCTGGCCATTGATCGGTTCTATCGGATTCGGGTGTCCCTGATCGGTTTTGAAACCTGGTCCAAAGACTCAATTGGGATAGGAGCCAACTCAACTGTCGAACTGCATGTACTAATGGTTCCGAAATCGAGCAATTTAGATGAGGTTTCCGTGACCGCAGAACGTCCCTATATCGAGAAACGGTCCGACAGAACAGTAGTCACCCCAGATGTTATGCTTACTGGTATCGGTGGAACCGCATTTGAAGCACTCGAAAAGTCTCCGGGAGTACAGCTCGACCGGAGCGGTAACATCCGTCTTTCGGGAAAGACAGGGGTATCGGTATATGTTGACGATCGACCAACCTACCTGACGGGGGAGGAGCTAAAGGAATATCTCCGCAGCATCCCCCTAGCACAAATTGACCGGATCGAATTGATGACCAACCCACCATCAAATTATGACGCTGCAGGAAACGGAGGCATCATCGTGCTCCATACAAAACGTTATCGTTCCAGGGGAGTAAACGGAGGTGCGAGCCTAGCCTATCAGCAGGGCAAATATAGTCGGACGATCAATAGCGCCGATATAGCCATCAATAGAGAAAGATGGGCTATGGCAGCAAGTTCCTCTCTTTCAACGACAAATACTTATACAGATCTTGATATCCTCAGGAAATTCGGTGATGGACAGGCGGTAATGTCACCGATATTTTCCCAAGATACCTGGATAAGGAGAAAAGGGATATCGATCGGAGGAAGGCTTGGAACTGACTATTTTTTGGACGAAAGCAACACCTTTGGCATCAACCTGAACCTACGATCATCCCCCATAGTACTTGAATCCTATGGCGAAAGCTGGTTTATGACATCGTCTGAAATTCTGGATTCTATCCTGCGGGCAAACAATAGGGAAGATCGCACTTTTTCGAACTTGGGTACAAACCTCAATTACCGCTATAAAAAGCCTGGTTCCGAGCAGAAGCTTACCGTAGACCTCGATTACCTTGTCTACAACGGGAACAATGAACAGCATTTCGATAATACCACCTATCTATCGAGTGGCGAACCCATAGCCCTAGAGTCACAGTTCGGCAAGGTACCGAACGATATCCGTATCTATTCTGTGAAGGCTGATCTTATCCATCCCGTTGGAAACGCTCTGAGGGTATCCACGGGTCTCAAGAGCAGTAGGACCATGACCGATAACGATGCGGACTTCTATAGGATAGTTGATGAAAAGTTGATCGTCGACCTTGAAAAGACGAACCATTTCCGGTTTCGGGAATCGATTCATGCAGCCTATGTGAGCATGGACGGAAAGTATAGCAACTGGAACTACCAGACAGGGCTCCGTTTTGAAGGAACGATTTCCGGGGGACACCAATTGGGAAACGGATCTCAACCCGATTCTTCTTTCAACAGACGGAACATGGATTTTTTTCCGACCCTTTATCTGCAGTACAGACCATCCGGTGAAAGTAAACACGCTGTAAGCATGAATTATGGAAGACGAGTCGATCGGCCCCATTATGCATGGCTGAACCCTTTTGTAACACCATTCGACAAGTACACTTACTATATAGGAACCCCTTATCTCAAGGCCTCATACATACAGCAGGCAGAGCTAGCCTACAATTTCCAGCCGTTGCTGGATCTTACTCTGGCCTATGGAAAGGTAAGCGATCTGATGAGCGAGACCATAAGGATCCAGGACGGAGTATATTACAGTCAGCAGGACAATCTGGGCTTATTGACGACAATGAGCGCCACGCTCAACCTCTCCTACGTTCCGCTAAAGGGACTGACCCTGAATTGCCATGCTGCCATCCATTCAATAAATACCAAAAGTGAGATCTTTGGACAGAATATGGACACAAGGGGAACGTTTCTCCTTGTCCGACCAACGGTCACTTATAAACTTTCCGAAAGTTGGAGTTTTCAGGTGGACGGAGAGTATCAGGGGAGCCAGAAGTTCGCTCAATTTACCATGAAGGAGCGGGTTAGAGCAAATACTGCCATAAATTTTAAAATGAACAGCATCTGCTCCTTCAACTTGGCCATAAGTGACCTCCTGCACAGTGATATAAATGCCGGTGATATCGGCTATCTAGCAGGTGCTTATGCAACGTTTTCTACCGTGCGTGATACCAGGTTCGTCAACTTGTCCTTTCGTTATAGGTTTACCAAAGGCACTAAGAACGATCGTAACTATCAAGGCGGAGGTGCACAGAGCGAACAGCAACGAACAGGATAAATTGCAACATTGTAACAGTCATGAAATGAACGCTCAAGGCACATAAACGCTTGCACGTTTAAGAAAATGTTTTTTTTAGAAAATAGTATCCTTATTATAGATACATTTTTTTTAAATTTTATAATGACCTTTACGTGGAAAGTGTATACCTAAAAAGGATGAATGTCGAACCCCAAGGATAAATCTGATATTCTCATATATCGCTTATTTAAAGCAGGTTATAGAAAAAAAAGAAAGAGGCATACCCGAATTGAATCTGGAATATGCCTCTTTTGCGCTTTCAGTAGCCCGTAGGGGAATCGAACCCCTGTTTCTAGAATGAAAATCTAACGTCCTAACCCCTAGACGAACGGGCCATTATTGTTTCGGTGTGCAAATATAGAATTTAAATAATAATATTCAAAAAATAATTTAACTTTTTATAGAAATTTAATCAGCTCGCTCATTTCAATATCCTGATGGGAGGCATGATATAAGCAGACACTACCCCTGGTAACCAATATTTGGGGAGATTCGTGCTGTACGTTCCATAATTCTGCTATTTTATTGGACAAAGAACGGTAGGCTATCAGGTCCAGATAATAGAATTTCGCACCTGCAGGAACTAGTCCCTTTTCAAATTCTAGGCTTCTTTTTGCCATGCTGCTCACAGGACAGCGCGTACTATGTTTAAACAATACTACGATTTCATTTTCCGTATAAATTGTATTCAATTGGTCTAATGTAGAAAGTGTAATCCAATTCATGATTAGCGATAATTATAAAGTTGTGAATTTACCTTCCTCCATATCTGTGAATGCGGCCACTGTAGTGAATGTGCAATCTTTTGAAGGTCTGGTAGCGTGTTTAAAAATGGTTGGAAGGTGCAGTCCTCCACCTACGTCCTTATATCCACTTATGGAGTAGGTGTTTTGGTTGGTCTCCGATCGAGTGATTTGTCCCGAAATATTTAATGTTATTTTTCCATTAAATGTTGATCCGTCAAAAAGTTGAGCACTTGAAATCGGGACTACGGTTGTCTTTTCTGCATTTATTATCTTTTGAGAAGGAGTTCCAGCTATTGTACTACCTTGGTCAAAAGAGGATGGTAGAAATAGTAATTTTACATCTTCAAAAAATTGTTCAATTATTTGAGGTAGATGAGATGAAGTAAGCGTTTTCGAATCTTTAGCTTTTACTCCATTTATATATAGCTTGTCTAATTGTTTGGTTTTATAATTGAACAACAAAACTATATGATGGTTTGACGCGGTTTTTCCTTCAAATCTGCAACGAGCATTTGATTTATCGATCAAGAATGTTCTTTCGGAAGTTAAGCGCTCTGTGACCTCATTGCCATGGGAAGTGAAAAGAATAAATTTTGTGGATTCCCATGTCGATTTACCTCCAATACCTTCCCATACCGATGCCAGACCGATATTTTCCTGCGCCATTAAGCTTGTAGAATGTTCAGTCAGTACTACGAACAGTACCAACGTGATTTTAAGATAATTCATATTCTGGAATTTATTCCCCTGAAGGAGAGTGACCTACTATGATATCGCTTTTATCGCGTCCTTGATTTCTTTTTTGGGTAAGTGCTGTATGCAGCACAGGTGGCGTGTGAGCCACATGAAGAGAGTATCGTTGTGCCAACGATAAGCAATCCTAACAAAATGAGTGGAAAATATTTCATGTCTAATCAAGTTCAAAAATAATACCAACTAGAAAGTTTTATGAATATGTGCCATTTGGATGGCTGTAACAGCGGCTTCTTCACCCTTGTTTCCATGTATACCGCCTGCACGATCAATAGCTTGCTGTTGGTTATCTGTAGTTAATACGCCAAATATAACCGGTTTATTGTATTTAATACTAACATTACTGATCCCATTGGCCACAGCATCACAAATAAAATCGAAATGTCTTGTTTCGCCTTGGATAACACAACCTAAGCAGATGATAGCGTCAAACTTATTGTCACGTAAAATAATATCTGCTCCGGTAATTAGTTCATAACTACCAGGAACTTCAACTACTGTAATATATTCTTCGGAGGCTCCGTGTTTGATCAGGCCGTCAATTGCGCCATTTAGCAGTGCTCCAGTGATCGTGGCATTCCATTGGGCTACCACGATTCCAAATTGAAAGCCAGTAGCACTCTTTACATCAATATGCGAAAAATCAGATAAATTTTTTAATCTACTTGCCATAGGTATGCTAATTAAAAAGGCTGCCTATTGTAAAGCAGCCTTGATTTATAATACTTTTTTTAATTATTGTTTAGCCTGAACGCGACCTATTAAGCCATCAATAGTTGACGCTTCCTGGCTTTCAGGAAAATCATTGCGAATACGAGTATACGCTTCTTCGGCACTTTTGTAATCATTCAACTGCTCATGTACTAATCCTAGTTTCTTCAAAAACAGAGGTGTTGTGTAAGAGTTGGTCGCCTTAGTGACTGCTTTTTTGTAAAATTCTGCCGCTTTTTTATAATCGTGGCTTTCTGAATATGCATCACCCACCATACCTGTAACTAACGGATCTAATATCTCGCTTCCCGTATCAGAATATTTTTGAAGGTATTTAATTGCTTCTTGGAAATTACCTTGACGCAAATAGAGGCCACCTAAGTAAGCGTTCGCTATGTTCGCAGATTTGGTGTTCGAATATTCATCTGCGATTTCTTTGAACCCTAAGAACGACCCGTCCCCGTCAATAGCTCTCTTCTGTAGAGAATCGATTAAGGCATATTCTTCTGCTTTATACATCGCATCTGCAGCAGTTTCAGCTCTTGGTGCGAGATATAATTTTTGATAACCAATATATAATAATATAAGTACCAGTATACCCCCAATAATAAAAGTGATGCTTTTTTGGTTATCCTGAAAAAATGAACCTTTTTTCTCTGTTGTATTGTTGTTCGTTGACATTAGTTTTATTTAAATAATAATACGGAATGCAAAATTACACTTTTCTCAACCACTTACAAGTGTAATTTGCATAAAATGCTAATAATATGATTTTTACTTATTGAATGATCTGCTCTCGATCTAATTGCTCATAAATTGAGTTTTGGCTTCTAAATTCAGGTACTATCGCTTTCATTTGACGTACAATATTCAGATTGTTTTGTGTTTTAATTACCTCAAATAAAATAGAAAGTTGCTGATTGATAGCGTCAAAGTTGTTTTCTCTAACTTTAGCAATCATTATTTTTTGATGATGGGTGGGGAGTGTGTTTTCAAGGTCATTTAATAACTCCTCATACAATTTCTCACCGGGACGGAGTCCTGTGAATTTTATATCGATATCCTGATAGGGGATGTAGCCGGATAGTTTTATCATCTTCACGGCTAAATCGACGATTTTGACAGACTTTCCCATGTCAAAAACAAAAATTTCTCCACCGTTTCCCATACTGCCCGCTTCGATAACCAACTGGCACGCTTCGGGTATGGTCATAAAATAACGAGTTATCTCAGGGTGGGTGACGGTTAAGGGGCCGCCTTTTTCAATCTGTTCCCTAAAACGAGGTATCACCGAACCGTTTGATCCTAATACATTTCCAAAACGCGTGGTGATAAACTTTGTATTATCTTTTCCTTTCTTTTGTAAGGTGTTGTTCAAGGACTGCACATAAATTTCGGCAATCCTTTTGGTGGCTCCCATAATGTTCGTTGGGTTGACAGCCTTATCGGTTGATACAAATACAAATTTTTGTACCTCAAACTCGACGGATAGATTTGCCAAATTGTAAGTTCCAATAACATTTGTACGTACCCCTTCTATGGGGTGATTTTCCATCATCGGAACATGTTTATAAGCGGCAGCATGATACACGTACTGTGGTTTGAACGTCTCGAAGAGCACCCGCATGCGGTCTAAATTTTTTACATCTGCGATGAAGGAGTGGTAGACTTGATTCTTAAAGTTTTCTTGTAGATCCAACTGTAGATTATGTAATGGTGATTCCGCCTGATCGCACAATATGATTAATTGAGGCTCATATTTGCCCAATTGTTTCGCAATTTCGCTTCCGATAGAACCCGCAGCGCCGGTTACCAATACTCTTTTCCCCCTGAGTTTCTCTAGGATAGAGTCGTTATTTATTTTGATGGTAGATCGTTCAAGTAAATCTTCAATCTTCACTTTCTTAATCTGGTTGGGGGTTAAGTCTCCATTCATGATGTTCTTGATAGGAGGAAGAGTCAATACGTGTACATCGTTTTCTAAACAAACATCAATGATTTCAGATTTTTTTTCTGGACTAACTGCGTGTGTGGCAAAAATTAATTCATCGACCGTCAATTTTTTAAGCAATTTGGAAAGATCATTGGTGCCATAAATTTTTACGCCATCAATAGATTTACCTATTTTGGATGTGTTGTCATCTAGATATCCAACGATTATTTTATTTGTTGAAAGATCATGGTCAAAAGTTCGTTTAACAGCTATTCCTAGATCGCCCGCCCCAAAAACAAGTACATTTTTCTTTATTCTTCTGGAAGTCTTTGTGTATTGAAAGAAAATTTTTATGGAGGTTCTATAGGTAATTAACGCGGCAAATAGAAATAAAGCATAAATAATTATTAGTTTTGAATCTAGAATATTAGGCAGGTGCAAAGCTAAGGCGATCAGCTTTAGTGTGAATAGAATAATAACCGTAAAAAGAATGGTGGACAAAATACGAATTGAATCTACAGCGCTAGTATATCTGATAATGCCTGCATGCAATCGGAAAACCCAAAATGAAATGCTCGTGATAAGCATACCATACAAAAATTGGGTTGCAAAGGCGCTAGCAGACAGATTGGAAAAGTTGAAATTATTAAATAAGGTGTATGCTATCGTAAAGGCAATAGCTGCAACCATTAAATCTAATGAAAATATAATCCACCGTGGAACAATTTTAATATGATTGATTAGCTTTAGTAATTTCATTTTATAAGAAGTAGATAATTACAAAAGTAAAACAAATAGCGATTCGTTCTAACTTATATGCAAGATAATTTAAATTAGTCGTTTTTAAAGCTAATTTTTTTTATATTTCATCCGCAAACAATTTTTATTTATAGGCCAGATGGAATTGCCACATTTAAAATTCACATTTGCCTATGTGATGAAAATGAAATTATAACGCGGACGGTTTATCTATAAAAAATATGCTATGGCAGAGGAAAGGTCGGTAATTTGTAAAAGCAACTTATCTAAGTTTAATAATTGTCACGTAAAGTAATGAGTAATCTATCAAAGATAGCCCAGCAAGCTTTTTCGCAAACCCAAGAAGCGTTCATGCCTATTGGAAATAAAAAAAATAGTTTAGTAATTGGTATCCCGAGGGAAATCGTTTTTCAAGAAAAGCGAGTTGCATTGACGCCATTATCCGTTGCACTTTTAATAGAAAATGGACATAAAGTTATTTTAGAATCGAAAGCAGGAGAAGCTTCTAATTTTCTGGATCATCACTACAGTGAGCAAGGTGCTGAAATTGTATCGGATAAAGAATCTGTCTTTAAAGCTGATATTATTATTAAAATAGCTAGTCCTACGTTAGAAGAGGTGGCTTTGATGAAAAATAAGCAAATCTTGTTTTCTAGCCAACAACCTTCTTTACTACAGCAGCAGGTGCTAAATGCTTTAATGAAGAAACAGGTAACCGCATTGTCGTACGAATATCTTCAGGATGAAGGCGGACATCTCACGGTTGTGAGGGCGATGAGTGAGATTGTAGGTGCTACTTCCACCTTGATCGCTGCAGAATATCTTTCTAATGTGTTTGGCGGTAAAGGATTGATGTTAGGCGGGGTGACAGGGGTGCCTCCTACAGAGATGGTCATTATTGGCGCGGGAACGGTTGGTGAGTTTGCAGCTCGCACGGCTATTGCTTTAGGTGCTCAGGTAAAAGTCTTTGATAGTTCAGTTTATCGGTTGAGAAGATTGCAAAATAATGTGGGATCCCGGGTGTTCACATCTGTGATGCAACCTATTATTTTAAACAAGGCTGTCGTTGCTAGTGACGTGGTGATTGGTGCACTTCGCGCAAAAAATGGCCGATCTTCCTGTGTAATTTCAGAAGACACCGTGTCGAAGATGAAACCAAACTCGGTGCTGATCGACGTCAGCATTGATCAAGGAGGCTGTTTTGAAACTTCTGAAATAACTACCCATGATCATCCTATATTTAGAAAATACGATGTCATCCATTATTGTGTTCCTAATATTGCGTCGAGAGTAGCGCGGACTGCCACTTACGCTTTGACTAATATTTTTACACCAATATTATTGCAAATCGCCGAATGTGGCGGGCTGGGTAGTTTAATATGGTCACATCATGGTGTGCGCAATGCAGTATATCTGTATCAAGGTAGTTTAACGAATAAAGATATGGCGGATAAATTTAAACTACCCTTCAAGAATCTGGACCTAATGATCGTCGCAAATCAATAACAGCTGTTATAATCAACGAGCGCTTCACGTACGAATGAACTATGCTAAGTGTTTATGGACGCCTTTGAAATAGACTATCAATGAATGGTGTAGCTGAAATTAAAAAATATCCTCAATACATACTAAATTACAGATTATTTACATATGAAACTATCATGATTTATTCAATCACACAGGGGATGAATAAATCTGATAGCTTCATCACCATTAAAACAAATTATACACAGATGAAAATCACAGTTTTATTTTTAATGATCACATTTACTGCCTTTGTCAGAGGACAAGAAAAACTGGAGATGTATCCCGATGGTATTCCAAATACGAAAGAAGGGGTAGATCTTGGTGAAAACACACCTGAATTGTATTTTTATAAACCGCTGGAAGCGAAGCATAAAACTTCCTTCTTGATTATTCCAGGTGGTGGTTATTCGCATGTTGCAATGAAACATGAAGGACATGATGTTGCAAAGGCGCTTTCAGATCTGGGTTATCCAGCATTTGTCTTACGTTATCGATTGCCAAAGGCTGATCAGATGTTAGACAAGCGGGTTGGGCCCATTCAAGACGCTCAACAGGCACTTGCTTACATTCGTAGTAATACTAAAATGCTGGGTATAAAACGAGGAAAAGTTGGCGTTTTAGGGTTTTCGGCTGGAGGACACCTTGCGTCAACGTTATCGACTCATTTCGAGACGGATTATTTGAATAAAGGCTTGTCTGCAGCTATATTACGACCTGATTTTTCTGTGTTGGTGTATCCGGTTATATCCATGGATGATGGCATCACTCATAAAGGATCAAAGAATAATTTAATCGGGCCAGATCTCTTTGAGACAGATTCAACTCGTTTTTCCAACGAGCTAAATGTGACTAAAAATACACCTCCTACCTATTTAGTGCATGCCATAGACGATAAAGGCGTGCCTATAGAAAATTCAAAAAGATATTTGAAAGCACTTAAAGAAAATGGGGTAGAGGGTAAACTTTTTATATATGATACAGGAGGCCACGGTTTTGGCATGATAAATAGGACGGATGCACGCTCTTGGCTTGATGATATGATAGGTTGGCTAAATAAAACTAAAACGTAATGTAGTTGCTAAGACTCACATTTACTTTGGTGTCTTTCGATAACGGAATAGATTGCTTGGCTAAAGCTCTGATCGATATGTTGTCATTTCCGATCAGATACTCACTATAAAAGCCACGGAACCTTATCTCTTTTATCCAAAATTTGCCAGACGGATCTGCTGTAATATCGATCCACTCCTGATGGACCGCTACTGTTATATCGGTTTCTAGACCAAATATAGGAGCTTGTGATGGGGGCAAGATATTGCTTTTAGCTAGTAAAAGGGCTGTGTACGGGTCATTCGGTGAGTAATACAAATCTTTAGGTATCCCCTGATCAACTATTTTTCCATTACGCATGACGATTAGTGCGTCGGCCATCCCTAATACTTCCGCAGGATCGTGTGATACTAAGACTACAGTTAGCCCTGTTTCTTCTACAATGTGGCGTATGTCGTGCTGTAGTGAATCACGAAAAGCAGCATCTACTTGATTGAAGGGCTCATCCATTAAAAGGACCTCCGGTTCGTTGATTAGTGCCCTCGAGATAGCCACACGTTGCTTTTCCCCCCCACTTAGATCAACAACGCGGTGTTGTGCTAAGTGGTCGATTCTAAGTTTTTCCAGAATGGCTTGGGTTTTATTCTTTTTATTCTCCAAATCTGTATTGGAAAGCTGGGATGCGATATTATCCCATACTTTGGCGTAAAGATTTAAATCGTCAAATCCTTGCGAAACTAATTTCATGGCGTCGTGCCCAGGAATCAATTTGTCTTTACGTGTCGGTACAAGCCAGCCCCTATACCTTACCTCGCCGGTATTAGGTTCAAGAACCCCATAGATTAATTTTAATAAGGTGCTTTTACCGGATCCCGACTCGCCAATAATAGCTGTAATTTTGTTCTCTTCAATCGAAAAATCAACATGGTTTACTGCTACAACATTCTCTTTACCCTCAAAAATGCAAGAAATATTCTCTCCATAAATGAGAGATAAACCCTCTTTTTGAATATCGGTAGGAATGTATTTACAGGAAGCAGAATTGTTGTTCATAAAAAACGTCGTGTTTAACAGTGAAATACAGCAACCATATAAGTTCCATAAAGGTTCTTGATAGCTAATGTACTTTCACAAAAAATGCCGAACTTTTTGTTCGGCATAAAATTACATTAAAATCTGGTATTTATTTTAAAAGCCTAAGGTAAAACCGAATGTAAAATTGTTTAGACCTTCTTGTGTAGGGCTATTTTCAAATAAATCATTTACATAATATTTAGCAAATAAGCCGAAATCGTCGTATCCGATCCTTACAAAGGGGCCATATTGAAAACTGCTTAAATTGTAGTTGTCTCTGAATTTTTGCTTCCCGTTTTTGTCGCTTTTTAATCGCTGGGTACCTTTCAGTAAAATGCCAGTCATCGCTCCAAAAGCTACTTTTACACGTTCACCGTTATGGAACTTATTACTACGCCATTCGAAAGAGAGCGGAAGGCGCAAATAAGTAGAGGTCAGCACATTTTTTTTGTATTTAACATCGTTTTCATCTATCACTTGGTAAGATAAAGTAGAACTGTTTTCTGTTAATAGAATGTTCTTCTCCAATCTGAAATAATTCCACTCAAAACCACCGGAAAAATAGGTCTTGAAGTTGTCGTTAAATCGTAATCCGACCTGTAATATGTCAAATCCGAAGTTAGATGCTTTTTTGTAACTTAAGAACTGATTTTCATCTGATAGCGTAAATTTGCCGTCATCCATTATTCTAGAAAACCCCCAATCGATTCGCGTAAATGTTATCCCTCCGAAGAATCGTGGATATTCTATAGCCTCTTTTTTGTCTTTGTCGCCCACTCCGAAATTGAGACTTGGCCTTGTTTTATGCTCTATAGTATCTACTTCAAGGATACTATCCGTTTCTTGTGCAAACGATGCTATTGTACCTGAGAGCAAGATCGTTCCAAAAATTCCAAATTTAATAATCGACTGTATCATGTTATTTTCTCTTTTTTAAACGGTTTTTTACGAATGAATTTATAAAATCTATCCGAATGGAACCTTCGTCGTCCGAACGGAATTTGATGTCTTTTTTTGTACTTATTTCTATGTTTTCAGAGATTATGTTTAATATGTTGGTCACTACTGTATTGTTGTCGGTCGTAGCAGGCTGGGAAACATACATATTGTCCATTTCTTCTTCTGGCTCGATCAGCGGTTTTAGCTGTTCTACTTCCGTTACTTGTCGGACCGGTATTTGATTTGAAATATCCTTATTTGGAATCTCGACGTTATGAGCCGTTATTTGAGAGGGATTTTCCTCTACCTCTTCAGGAATATATATATCTTCATGTGTGTTCCGTTTTACTGTATTCTGTAAACTGACTTGTTTCGGTGTTACGTCTTTTTTGTTTGGAGTTGCTTGAGCTAACACTTTTTTTGGTGGTTTGGCCGTTTGCTCTTCCGACGTAGTTGTCTGTGCTACTCTTATTTCCTTTTCGTGTTCTATAATTCGATGTGTCGGTCTAATTTCGGTTTTCTCTGCTCGCTTTGGATGGGAATTGTCTGTTAACCTCGAATTTTCCTTCTCTTGATTTAAATAAACCGCAATACCCGCACCTATTAAAAAAACAACTGCCGCAGCATACTTTAAGAAGCTAAATTTGTTTTTTCTTGATGAGAGAACGATATTATCCTCTTTCTCCAGTTCTGCTTCGATTCTTTTCCACATATCAGCAGGGGGATTAGATTCTGCTTCCTTGAAAGCGTTTCTAAATAATTTATCTATATCTCTGTCTTCCATGTTATCTCCGTTCCAATTTTATTAATTTTTGCTGTAGCCACTGCCGAGCTCTTGAGAGCTGTGATTTTGAATTACCCTCGCTGATTTCCAGTAATTCTGCTATTTCTTTATGCGTATAACCTTCAATCGCGTAAAGATTGAAGATTGTTCTATAACCTGTGGGAAGTGTCTGAATGATGGCGAGTAAATCTTTATAAGCAGTTTGATCAGCCCCTAGTTGACTGACTAATGTTATATGTTGACTTTCATTCAAAACCTCTGCATGGTTTAATTTATTTTTGCGATGTATTTCAATTGCCGTATTAATCATTATTCTTTTGATCCATCCTTCTAAAGAACCAGTTCCATCAAACAGATGATGTTTAGTAAACACCTTTACGAAGCCGTTTTGCAAGATGTCGTCGGCTTCCAACGTGGTATGTGCGTACCGCATACACACCAGATGCATCTTTTTTGAAAAATAATGATAAAGTTGAGATTGTGCTTTCCTATTTTGCAACTTGCAATCTTCCCAGACTTTATTCAGATTAATATTTTCCAATTTTTAAGTTATTTATAGGGAAGACGTGCGTGAAGGAAAAAGGGTTGCATGGGGATGCAATAAAAAATTATTTCTTTTCGATATATAATATACGGTTTTGATTGTCAGTAACTTTTATTTCTACTGTAACGTAGGATTCAGGCAATAAATTGGGGATTTTTTCAGACCACTCTACAAAACAATAATTTCCGGAGTAGAAATATTCTTCATAGCCGAGATCAAAAGCTTCCGACTCATTTTTTAACCGATAGAAATCGAAATGGTAAAGCGTTCCATTGTCGGAATGGTACTCGTTGACGATAGAAAAAGTTGGACTTGAAGTGTGATCGTGAACGCCAAGGATCAGGCAAAGTTCGTTTATAAAAGTTGTTTTACCGGCACCCATATGACCATAAAAAAGAAAGATCCTTTCGTCCGCAAATGTTGAAATTACTTTTTGAGCCGCTGAGCCTAATTCGGATAATGAATGTACCGGTATGATCATGTTACAAAATTATCTATTTTGTTGTATATGTAGCATATGGAATGATCATTTCTTCTAGAGATATGCCACCATGTTGAAATGTCCCATTAAAATAATTGACAAACTGATTATAGTTGTTGGGATAAACAAAATAGTAGTCATCCTTTGCAAAGACAAACGTAGAGCTCATATGCAGCTTTGGAAGCTGAGCTTCATGCGGATTTTTTATCATAAATACGTCTTTTCCTACATAGTTAAGGTTTTTCCCTTGTTTGTATCTCAAATTCGTATTTGTATTGCGATCACCGATTATTTTGCTTGGTTTTTTAACACGGATTGTGCCGTGGTCGGTGGTTACGATAACGCGGACCTCACGTTGTGCAAGCCACTTTAGCACGTCTAATAATGGGGCATGTTCAAACCATGACAGCGTTAAGGATCTATATGCCGCTTCGTCGTTAGCTAATTCTCTAATCATTGCCACGTCGGTTCGGGCATGGGAGAGCATGTCGACAAAGTTATACACTAATACATTCAGGTCATTTTGCATGAGGTTGTTGACGTTGTCAAAAACATCCTTGCCTTGCTCCAATGTCAATACTTTTGTATAGCTATGTTTAATATCCCGCCTGTATAATCTCTTTATTTGGTCTGCCAGGAATTTGTCTTCATGAAGATTTTTGCCGCCTTCATCTTCATCATTTTGCCAAAGATTTGGAAATCTTTTTTCCATTTCCAGTGGTGTCAACCCACTAAATATTGCATTTCGTGCATACTGTGTGGCTGTAGGTAAGATGCTATAATAACTAGTTTCTTCCTCCAGTCGGAAATAGTCTGTAATGACATCGTTGATTATTTTCCATTGATCATAGCGTAAGTTGTCTATCAGGAAAAAGAAAGTAGGTTTATTTTCTTGAAGCGAAGGGAATACTTTCTTTTTGAATAGTTGATGAGAAAGAATAGGAGCATTATCCGGGGCTCCAAGCCAAGCGATATAATTTTTTTCAATATACTTAGAAAAGAGTGTGTTGGCTTCTGATTTTTGCATGGTAAGAATTTCATGCATATTTTCATCTTCTAATTTTTCCAAAGACAATTCCCAGTAAATAAGTTTTTTATATGCATCTACCCATTCCTTATAATCCAAATCATTATTCATGATCATACCCAGATTGCGGAATTCTTGTTGGTATGCCATGGACGTTTTCTCATTGATCAGCCTTTTGTTTTCCGTAAATTTTTTTATCGTTAATAAGATTTGTTTGGGGTTAACTGGCTTGATAAGGTAATCGTCTATTTTGGCGCCGATAGCATCTTCCATTAGGTGCTCTTCTTCGTTTTTAGTAACCAAAACTGTTGGAATAGAAGGGTTAATGCTTTTTAGGATGCTTAACGTTTCTAAACCTGTGAGTCCGGGCATGTTTTCATCTAAAAATACAAGATCAAAGGGTTCATTTTTAAAGTTTTCTACAGCATCATTACCATTATTTACAGTTTTTACTTTGTAACCCCTTTCCTCTAGTAAAAGAATATGAGGTCTTAAGAACTCTATTTCATCATCTGCCCAAAGTATATGTGTTTTTGCCATAATCCCAATGTTTTTCGTTCTAGTTGTATGTATAGAAAGTAAGCCGTTTGTAAAAATAAAAAATGAAAAGTATTGAAAATCTTCGTAGTGACGCTAACATAGCCATAATAGGTGCGTGGAGTGTTATTTTTAACATTAATTAACTCCATTCTGTGTATCTTTGCCCTATCTTAGATTAGTTATACACTATCAATTTAATAGACGATTCTAAATCTAGATAAGATTTACTAAAATTTATACTTTTTGAATAAGAAAAAAATAATTAATGACCCTGTTTACGGCTTTGTATCAATTCCGTCGGGTTTTATTTTTGATCTTATACAACATCCTTTTTTACAACGTCTAAGATACATAAAACAAGTGAGTATGACTCATTTGGTATACCCCGGTGCTTTACATACACGATTTCAACATGTTGTAGGTGCCATGCACTTAATGCAACTAGCAGTGGATACGTTGAAAAGTAAAGAAGTGTCGATTACTGAGGAAGAAGAGGCTGCCGTACTGATCGCTATTCTACTCCATGACATTGGCCATGGCCCTTTTTCGCATTCATTAGAACATACCATTATAGAAGGTGTTTCGCATGAAGTTATCTCTGCTTTGTTGATGAAAAAATTGAATATACAATTTGATGGCAGGTTAGATTTGGCAATTACAATCTTTAATAACCAATATCACCGAAAATTTTTACATCAGCTGGTGTCCGGTCAACTAGATATTGATAGGATGGATTATCTTAACCGAGACAGTTTTTTTACCGGTGTGTCTGAAGGAGTGATTTCTTTTGACCGTATTATAAAAATGTTGACGGTAAAAGATGATGAATTGGTAGTGGAGATAAAGGGCATTTATTCCGTGGAAAAATTTCTTATTGCACGTAGATTGATGTATTGGCAGGTGTATTTGCACAAGACAGTGATTGCGGCAGAACAAATGCTTGTAAAGGCATTAGCGCGGGCGAAGGAGTTGAGTAATGCGGGAGAGGAGCTATTTGCCACTCCTGCTTTAAGCCATTTTTTGAGAAATAAGATAACAGCAGACAATTTTGAAGAAGATCCCATTCATTTAACTTGGTTTACAAAACTGGATGATACGGATATTATGTCGGCCTTAAAAACCTGGTGTGATCATGATGACTTTATTCTTCGCACACTGTGTAGTAAATTGATGAAACGTGATCTATTCCGTACAGAAATGCGTAATACAGATTTTACGGATATCGAATTGAATGAAATTAAGGAACAGGTGAAAAATTATTTTGGATTGAAGGAAAGCGAGATTGATTATTTCTTTTACCATCAGGTCGTTCAAAATAGTGCTTACAGTGCAGGAAGTAGCCCTATTAAAATCGCAAATAATAAAGGAGATCTTAAGGATATTGCGGAGGCCTCTGACCTCTCGAATTTGGAAGCACTTTCGAAGCGGGTTGTAAAATATACAATATCGTACCCGAAGGAGATTTCGTTGTTAGATCAGTATGGTGTTGAAAATAAAAAAGTTAAAGTTAATTAAGAAAAAGATACATTTGTAATTAGATGCAGATTACAGCACAACAGATTGCCACATTTTTAGAAGGGAAGGTAGAAGGAAATCCAGATGAAGTTGTTTCTCAATTATCAAAGATTGAAGAGGGGGCTCACGGTAGTCTATCGTTTCTGTCGAATCCTAAGTACGAGCACTACATTTACGATACAGACGCAAGCGTTGTAATTGTAAATGAAAACTTAATGCTTCATAAACCGGTTAAACCGACATTGATCCGTGTTAAAAATTCCTATACTGCCTTTACAGAGGTTCTTAAGCTTTATAATAGTTTGCGATTAGAACGTAGTGGACGGGATGAAGGTATTTTTGTACACGATACAGCGGTTATCGGCGAAGGTGGATATATTGGTGGCTTTTCGTATATCGATAAATTAGCAAAAATTGGTGATAATGTTAAGATATATCCACGGGTATATATCGGTGAAAACGTGACTATTGGGGATAATACGACATTATTTCCCGGAGTAACCGTATATTATGATTGCGTCATTGGAAAAAACGTAACAATTCACTCAGGAACTGTTGTTGGTAGCGACGGTTTTGGATTTGCACCAAAAGAGGATGGGACATACGATAAAATTCCCCAAATTGGGAATGTGGTCATTGGCGATAATGTGGAGGTTGGTGCTAATACGGTCATTGATAGGGCTACATTGGGGTCGACAGTGATCCATGAAGGAGCTAAGCTGGACAATTTAATACAGATTGCACATAATGTAGAGATTGGTAAAAATACCGTTGTCGCTGCTCAAACAGGAATTTCGGGAAGTACTAAAGTGGGTGAGCATGTCGTATTAGGCGGTCAAGTTGGCGTTGTGGGCCATATTACCATCGCGGACGGTTCTCAGGTGCAGGCACAGTCAGGAATTAATAAAAGCATTAAAGACGCTAATAAGAAATGGGGAGGGTCACCTTCCACACCTTATTCTAGTCAGCTGCGCTCGCAAGTATTGTATTCCAAGTTGCCCGAATTAGAAAAACGCATTGCAGAACTAGAAAAACAATTAAAAAACAAATAAAAACCAAATATTGCAATAAAAATGATGGATATGAACGTGAAGCAGCGAACGATTAAATCTAATATCACAATATCAGGTGTCGGTCTACACACTGGAAAATATGTTACGATGACGCTGACCCCTGCTTCTGAAAATCATTGGTTTAAATTTCGAAGAGTAGATTTAGAAGGGCAACCCGTTGTTGCTGTCGACGCTGATAATGTTTCAGATACCTCCCGGGGGACTACTATTTCTCAGAATGGAGCTTCTGTAAGTACTATTGAACATTTAATGGCGGCGCTGATCGGTCTTCAATTGGACAATATTCTGATTGATATTGACGGGCCGGAAGTTCCCATATTAGACGGTAGTTCCGCAGTTTTTGTTCAAAAGCTAAATGAGACGGGGTTTATAGAACAGGATGCCGACCGTGATTTTTACGAAATAAAGGAAAATATCCATTATGGCGAACCGGATCGAAAAGTGGAAATTGTAGCGATGCCTTTGGATGGATATCGTCTTACCTGCATGATAGACTTTAATTCTTCCGTATTGGGAAGTCAACACGCCTCTGTGAGTACGATCAATGAATTTACCAAAGAGATATCTTCTTCACGTACTTTTTGTTTTTTACATGAACTAGAGACCCTAGTTAATAAAAATTTAATTAAAGGTGGCGATTTGTCGAATGCTATCGTTATAGTAGACAAAGAAGTAAGTGATGAAGAGTTATCGAAGTTAAAGTCGCTTTTTAATAAAGAGGTAACTGTAGCGGATGAGGGGATTCTGGATAATATACAATTGCGATATCAAAACGAACCTGCGAGACATAAACTGCTCGATATGATAGGTGATTTGGCGTTAGTGGGACGCCCTCTGAAAGGTCATATCATGGCTGCAAGACCAGGCCATGCTGCAAACGTGGCTTTTGCAAAGCGTATTAAAGTCCAAATAAAAAAGGACAAAGGCCGCAAATACATAAAAGCCTATGACCCCAATGTTGCGCCAGTATATGATACCGTTCAGATCATGAATATTTTACCTCATCGTCAACCGTTTTTGATGGTGGATAAGATTTTAGAATTATCTGAAACGCATGTAGTAGGCTTGAAAAATGTGACGATGAACGAAGATTTGTTTATGGGGCATTTTCCTGGGGCTCCTGTTTTTCCAGGTGTTCTTCAAATCGAGGCGATGGCACAGACCGGAGGGATACTAGTTCTTAATACAGTTCCAGATCCAGAAAATTGGTTGACTTTATTCTTGAAAATCGAAAATGCACGTTTTAAGAATCAAGTTCATCCTGGGGACACCATTATCTTTAGCTGTGAACTACTGGAGCCTATTCGTAGAGGTATTGCACGCATGAAAGGTGTAGGGATGGTTGGAGATAAAATAGTAAGTGAAGCCGAATTGATGGCCCAAATAGTTAAAGTTAAATAAATTAAAATAATGATACAACCGTTGTCATATATACATCCGGAGGCTAAAATAGCTGCAAATGTAGTCATTGAGCCTTTTAGCACCATTCATAAGGATGTGGTTATCGGCGAAGGAACTTGGATAGGTTCTAACGTGACGATTATGGATGGTGCACGAATTGGGAAGAACTGTAAGGTTTTTCCGGGTGCTGTAATTTCCGGTGAACCTCAAGATCTGAAGTTTGAAGGAGAAATTACCACTGCGGAGATAGGCGACAATACGACTATCCGTGAATGTGTTACCATCAATAGAGGTACAAAAGATCGCTATAAAACAGTTATTGGGAAGAATTGCTTGATACAAGCATATAGCCATATCGCACATGATTGTATCATTGGCGATAATTGTATTTTCTCCAACTCGAGTACGCTGGCAGGACACATTACTGTAGGTGACTACGTGGTCTTGGCTGGATTGGTGGCTGTACATCAATTTTGTAAAATAGGTTCTCATGCTTTTGTGACCGGTGGTACATTGGTTCGAAAAGATGTGCCTCCCTACATCAAGGCCGCTAGAGAACCGATCGCTTATGCAGGAATCAATTCAGTAGGATTGCGTCGCAGGGGATATACTCCAGAGCAGATTACGGAGATACAAAGTATTTATCGCGTTCTCTTTGTTCAAAATAGAAATCTTTCTAAGGCGCTAGATTTAGTGGAAGCGGAGTTTAAAGCAACGGAGATACGGGATGAAATTTTGACTTTTGTGCGTAATTCGAACCGCGGCGTAGTAAAGGGTTTTAACCAAGGTAAGACAGGTGTTTAATTTAATTTATTGATTATTGAATATAACTTTACTTGATATTGGCAGAAGGTATAACCAAGAATGGATTTTTAGACATATTGACTATACGTTCTCTTCCTCCAAAAAATATGCAATTCTAGGTCCAAATGGAGCTGGAAAGTCTACACTAATCAAAGTCTTATCGGGCAATCTTACACCCAGTGAGGGGGGGGTTATTTTCGAAAAAGACGGACGGGAAATTGATGTAGAAAACATATATGCTCGTTTAACTATTGCCGCTCCTTACGTTGAATTAATAGAAGAGTTTACCTTAAGCGAGTTGCTGGACTTCCATTTTAAATTCAAATCTTACTACGGTGGATTTAATAAAGAATCCATTATTTCACTTCTAATGATGGAGAAATCGAACCACAAAGAAATTCGGCATTTTTCTTCCGGTATGAAACAACGTGTCAAATTAGCGCTAGCCTGTTGTTCGGATTCCGATATTGTATTATTGGATGAGCCTACGAGTAATATGGATGTGCAGGGCGAAAATTGGTACATCGAACTCCTCGAAAAAACAATTTCTGCCGATCGACTGCTTATTATCGGATCCAATCAACCAAAGGAATATCATTTTTGCACTGACTTTATTTCGATGGTAGATTACAAGTAATTAATAATACTATTATTTGTGAAAAAAAGCAATTTTGTCTAAGTTTGTCACTTAATACAAAAAACTAAATTAAAATGGCAAAAGCTTCAGACGTTAAATCCGGAAATATTCTTCGTTTTAATGGCGAATTAGTATCTGTAGAGGAGTTTATACACCGTACTCCAGGCAATTTACGTGCTTTTTATCAAGCGAGAATGCGTAATGTAAAAACAGGTAAATTAGTAGAATATCGTTTCCGAACAGACGAAGAGGTGGAGATTGCGCGTGTCGAGACTAATGATTACCAGTATCTATACGATGACGCTGATTTTTTTGTTATTATGGATAATGATTCATATGAGCAATTTAATGTACCGAAGGTATTATTTGGAAGTTCGGCACGATTCTTGAAAGAAGGTATGAATGTGATTGTGGCTTTTGAAAGCGATGAGCCCATCATGGCGCAAGCTCCCGCAAGTGTAGAATTAGAAATTACCTATACGGAGCCAGCGGTGAAAGGAGATACCTCTACTAATGCATTGAAAAATGCTA
Source organism: Sphingobacterium alkalisoli (assembly GCF_005049105.1). GTDB lineage: Bacteria > Bacteroidota > Bacteroidia > Sphingobacteriales > Sphingobacteriaceae > Sphingobacterium > Sphingobacterium alkalisoli. Next base: position 474,930 of record NZ_SUKA01000004.1, on the reverse strand, counting down.
CCGTAGAAACGGGTGTAGATATTAAAGTTCCTCTTTTCATTAATCAAGGTGATAAAGTGAAAATAGACACACGGACAGGCGATTATATTGAACGTGTGAAATAATAAGAATTTAGGTTTAGGTTGATTATTCGGTCTTGAAAGCGCTCTGCTTCAAGGCCGTTTTTTTTTAATTTAGCATGTTATGACCAACAAAGCAGAACTCCGTAAAGTATATAGAGAAAAACGTCTTTTATTAGATAAAACGGAGCGCGAGCAGTTAGACAGCAAAATGTTCGACCAACTTGTTGACCTAGAATGGAATAGGTGTAATTATCTGCATGTCTTTTTGTCGCTGTCTAAATATAATGAACCCGATACTTCGAGGTTTATTGGTTGGATTCAAGAGCACTATCCTAATATTCACCTTGTTTTATCGAAAACTGATATGGACAACGGAACAATGATTAATTATCTGTGGAATGAAGAGACCATCATGGTACAAAATCAATGGGGTCTTTTAGAGCCTGTCGGTGGGGATATGATTAATGAGGAGTTGATAGATAGCGTATTGGTTCCCTTACTCGTGGCAGATAAAAGGGGTAACCGAATAGGTTATGGAAAGGGATTTTACGATCGCTTTTTGGCGCGTTGCAGAGGTGATGTCCGTTCTATCGGGCTCAGCTATTTCGACCTAGTGGAGCAAATTGTAGACACTGGTGAATTTGACTTTCCTTTAAAATACTGCGTAACACCGGATAGAATCTACCGTTTTTAATAATGGAGGGCAGTCATTTAACGCCCTCCATTGCTATTTTTATTTATATAATATTCTGAATTTTATGGTTTGGTCAATTTGCTTCAGTTCTTTCAATAAACCTTTGTCATAGTCTGCTTCAATGTCTGTGACAGCATAACCAATGTCACCCCGTGTCATCAAAAATTGAGAAATAATATTGATATTATTTTCTGCGTAGATGTTATTTAACTGTGCCATTATACCAGGTACATTTTTGTGAATATGCAACAATCGATGTCCTTTTATTTTTTTAGGCAAGATCAAATTTGGGAAATTGCGACTTTGATCTGTATCTCCATTGTTGATAAATTCAGCCATACGTCTGGGGATATATTCCGCATTGCGAATCTTATTCTTCTTATCATCAAAGACTACAATACCTTTTTCGTTACAGATGTTTTTATTGATATGCCCCTTAATATCTCCCAAAAAGCCAATAGTTTTTAGTTTATCCGCGCGAGATAATTGGTCATCAGAGATTACAACGTCAGGACCTAACAGCAATAATCCGACATCTTTGACATATTTTTCCTCTAGCGTATCCTTCACACGAATAGACAATCCGTCGCGTTTAAGAATATGAGCAGATATTTCAGGTACTTGGCCCACGATAAGGCATAATATCCTATTCTTTGGATAGGATATCGCTCTAGGAAGATCATTAACATATAGAAACTCATCGAAGCTTGGTGTGACATGATCCGCTTTGTCAGTCACGCTTTGGCGAGAAATATTCTCCGTATAAGCGAAGAATTTTTCTATTAAGCCCGATTCTTTAAGTTGAAAATCAGAGTAACCATCTCCAATTCCATATATCGTACCCTCTATTTTTAATTCTTTCAACAGCTTAACTTTCCCACCTTCATCAGATAAAGGATTTGTTTCGTCGTAGCCGATAATATTTCCATCATCATCAAATTTGAATGTATTTGCATAGATATTTTCTTTTTTTATACCATATGGAGAAACCACCGGAGTGATAAATTCCTTAAATCCACCCGAAACAATCCACGCTGTATCCGCATTCTGTCTGAAAAATTCACGGTTTCTATCAAAAGACTTGGAAACCCGTTTCTTCAAATGGGTAATGAGTTTATTTAAGTGCGTTTTATTGGCCTGTAAAAGCGAAACGCGACCTGCAAGACTTTCACGAAATGAAATCTTACCTTCCATTGCTAAATTGGTGTAACGTTCAATTTCATTATATATTTTCTCTTGGTCAGCATGGCCTTCGAGAGAAATACGTGCTAATTCATCCAATGCTTCTACTTGCGTAAAAGTACTGTCAAAATCGATAATATAATAGTTTTTCATCAATATAGTTATTTATTCATTATTTACTTGCCGTTAAAGTGATTCATGCTGTCTTCGGTCACTTTAATGGCGATTGCGTGAGCCCGTTTTAGTTATTAATCGTTGTATGCTTTCTATGTTATTTAACAGGATAGGAGAATTTGATTGCTGGCTCATGCGGGTATCATGATTATTTAGGTAGTTCTATAGTATGTTTCCGCTATTTCTTCAAGTATTTGATTGAGAGGTTTAAACGTATATCCAATTGAATCCCGTATTTTTTTATTTGAATAAGCTAATTTTGCGGCCGATGCGCGAGTAGACTCCTGCGTCAATGCGGGTTTACTATTTTTTATAATAGCGATCAATTTTGCGACACGCCACGCAATGTCGAGCATAAAAGGTTTAGCCTCAATGGACGGCTCTTTCTTCCCCAAAAGAACAGCTATACGTTGTAAGAGGTGGCGATTTGAAATATTCTCACTATTTAAAATAAATCTTTCGCCCGTGATTTCGGGCGTATTCATCAATAGTATCATAATTTTCGCGACGTCTTGTACATCTACAATGCCTACTGAACCGGGAGGATAGATTTTGATTCCGTTATTGACTAGGTTGAAGATGATATTGGAGCTGATTTTTCCAGATCCTATTCCCATTATGACAGACGGATTAACAATCACGGCGTCAAGCCCTTCCGTAATTCCTCTCCATACTTCTAACTCGCTTTCATATTTTGAGGTCGCATAATTCGAAATATGTGGATCCCTTTCCCATTTATCGTTCTCATCGACAGGGAGTCCTTTTTTATTCGTTCCCAATGCTGCAATCGAACTTACGTGGACTAGCCGCGCATGATGCTGTATGCATAGATTAACGATGTGGCGGGTGCCCTCAATATTGACATGGAGCATTTCTGCAGCATCAGGCTTTTGGTATGAAATCTTTGCCGCACAATGGTATACCTGTTTAACATTCGGGAATAGATCTTCTAACGCAAAATAATCTGTCAAATCCGCATCAATCCATTGGATTAGTGAAGAAGCCCGAAAATCTTCCGGAATGATTGAATCCGCTCGTTTTATGGCTACGACAGCCCTTCCGTCATCAATTAATAGTTTAATTAATGTAGATCCTAAAAAACCTGTACCCCCAGTTACTAATATCACTTGCTAACTTAATGTTGAAAACTTATTCTTTTCAAAAGTAAGGTAATAAATGCATATTTGCGAAATACTTACTTATAATGTTCAGCTTTTTGAACAAAAACGTATTCATACATGGTGTCATTAGCAGATTTCTTTTCCCCGATATCCCTTTCGAATTCTTTATCCGATAGGGCTTACTATAACTCGCAGTTTGGAAAAATTATACAAAAATATGAATCTTCTTTTCCGAATTTAGAATCGATGGAAGAACGCCCTCAGTTGGCTATTCTAGGGGTAGAAGAAGACCGGTCTGCTATTGACAATAAAGGTACGGGCAAAGCTCCAGATGCTATTCGGAAACATCTTTATAGTCTTTACCAAGGTGATTATAAAGTGAAAATTGTTGATCTTGGAAATATTAAAGCGGGGTCGACGATTCATGATACATATGCAGCGTTGAAGTTGGTTGTCGAAGAGTTGATAAAGTTAGATATTTTACCCATAATCATTGGTGGGGGGCAAGATCTGACTTATGCCCAATACAGAGGTTATGAGGAGTTGGAGCAGCGTGTTGAGGTAGTTGTAATTGACGCTAAATTTGATTTAGATCAGGAGCAAGCTGAAAAGACACCTTTAAATTCACAAACGTATTTAAACCATATTATTTTACACCAGCCGGATTATTTGTTCAATCTCAACAATGTAGCTTATCAAACGTATTTGGTTAGTAAGGAATCGATTAATATGTATGATAAGTTATATTTTAATGCCCAGCGTGTCGGTATGATCTCTGGCAAGCTGGATCAAGCTGAACCCGTCATTCGGGCGGCTGACTTGGTTAGTTTTGATATCGGTGCGATTCGTGCTTCAGAAGCCCCGGGAAACGCGAATGCCAATCCGAATGGGTTATTTGGTGATGAGGCATGTCAGCTCGCTCGCTATGCGGGGATGTCAGATAAATGTAGTTCCATTGGATTCTATGAATTCAATCCAATGTTTGATCCTTTGGAACATACGGCTATGCTCGTGTCACAGATGATCTGGTGTTTTATAGATGGTTTTTATAATAGAAAAAATGACGCTCCTTTAGTTCCTAAATCGGCATACATTATATACCGTACGACATTAGAAAATGAAGAGCATGAGCTGGTTTTTGTGAAGAGCAAGAAGTCCGATCGCTGGTGGATGCAGGTGCCCTATTTTGGGTCGAAATCCGTAAACGAACGATTTTACCTTGTCCCATGCCGATATGAAGACTATCAGATAGCTGTATCAGGTGAGATGCCAGACTTGTGGTGGAGAACACATCAAAAGCTACAGTAGTTTTCATGGTCTGAAAAGACTAAATTGTAGGGACGTGTCTGCCTCCAATGCCTAGCACGAAATTTCATGACTGTTGGTGTTACTGCTGAATGCGAAGGTTTTGTTTTGAAACTATGGATATTTTATATTTTGTTATCATTCTGGTGTTAGGAAGTGTTTGCGCATTCCTCCTTTGGCGAAGTGGAAAATATGTTTCACAGGAACAGCACGTAAAGTTGATCGAGGAGAAGCAGGCTGTTGAAATTGCTTTAGCCAAAATACAGGAAAGAGGAGAGTTACTTGCTCGTGAAAATACGGCAATGCTCCAGTCTCTGGAGAAAGAAAGGCAAGAGAGACAGTCTTTGGAACGTACATTGGAAGGCACGAATGCCTATTTGCAAGCACAACAAGAGAAGTTCCAGGAGCAAAAGGAAGAGATGACTCATATTAAACAACAATTTAATGTAGAATTTCAAGTATTAGCCAATAAAATTCTGGAAGAAAAATCCTTAAAGTTTACCGAACTTAATCAGCAGAATTTGATTTTACTGTTGAATCCCCTAAAGGAAAAAATTAAAACTTTTGAAGAGCGAGTAGAGAAAACGTATAATCATGAGGCTGCGGAACGAAATGTTTTAAAAGGCGTGGTTGAACAGTTAATGCTGCAGAGCAATGAAATAAAAAATGAGGCTAATAACCTAACCAGAGCATTGCGTGGTGACAATAAAAAGCAAGGGAATTGGGGAGAAGTTATTTTAGAGCGTGTGCTCGAAAGATCAGGATTGACAAAGGACCAGGAATATAGATTGCAGGCTTCTTTTACCGATGAGCAGGGTAAACGATTGCAGCCTGATGCGATCATCGACTTGCCGGATAACAAGCATTTAGTGGTAGATGCTAAAATTTCGCTGGTTGCTTATGAGCGGTGGGTAAATGCAGAAACCGATGAGGACAAATTGAACTATTTAAAGCAACATATTTATTCGATTGAAAATCATGTTAAGGATCTTTCTGTGAAGAACTATCAGGAGCTTTATCGAATTCATTCGCCAGATTTTGTTTTGCTTTTTATGCCGATTGAATCAGCGCTGAGTACGGCCGTGACCAGTAAGCCTGAGTTGTTTTCTGACGCGTGGGACAGGAGGGTAGTGATCGTAAGTCCTTCTACTTTACTGGCCACCCTTCGCACGATTGCGAGTATGTGGAAGCAAGAACGACAGACGCGTAATGTGTTAGAAATTGCGCGTGAAGCTGGAGCACTATATGATAAGTTTGTTGGATTTTTGAGCGATATGCAACAACTTGAAACCTATTTGCATAAGGCATCCGAAAAGCATGCCGATGCCATGAAAAAGCTTTCGACGGGTCCAGGCAATGTGATCCGTAAGATCGAAAATCTAAAAACCCTGGGTGCAAAGACGACAAAGAAAATAGATGATACCTTTTTAAGTTAAAATTAATATCCCACTGCCGTATCGTCACCACGATGATCCGCTCCTACTTGTAGTTTTCCGTTCGGCAGTTTTATGATATTTTCCACTCGCCCGATAGGACCTCGCTTGTTGATCCTATAACCATCTTTTTCTAAACTGGTACGTACGTGGGTAGAAATGGCTCTTTCTTCTACGTCAATATGATCCGGCATCCATTGATGATGGAAGCGGGCCGCACTTACCGACTCCTGGGCAGACATGCCAAATTCCAAAACATTTAAAATAGCCTGAAATACGGATGTGATAATCGTTGATCCACCGGGCGTTCCTACAACCATGAGCAATTCCCCGTCACGTTCTACGATTGCCGGAGACATCGCGCTTAACATGCGTTTCCCAGGTTCTATGGAGTTGGCTTTACCTCCCAATAAACCATACATGTTCGGAGTTCCGGGTTTAACAGAGAAGTCATCCATTTCATTGTTTAATAAAAAACCGGCACCTTCTACAAATACACCGGAACCGTAGGAGCCGTTGATCGTTGTCGTGAGAGAAACGGCATTACCTTCTTTATCTACGATGCTGTAATGGGTGGTTTCTTCAGATTCATAACCAGGAAATTTTGCAGCTTTTACGCTATTACTCGGGGTAGCTTTGCGTAAACTAACTTCCGACATACGACCTTGATTAAGTGCTTTGTTGGTTAGGTAATCAATCGGAACATTATAAAAATCGGGATCACCGAGGTGTGTAGCCCGGTCGGCATAGATACGTCTTTCGGCTTCTACCATCACACGTACCGTACTGTCTGACTGAAATCCCCATTTGGATAGCGGATATTTTTCAACAGATTGCAATAAAGCGATCAAAGCAACCCCACCGCTAGATGGAGGTCCCATGGAAATAACTTTATTGTTTTTGTAATAGCCTACGATTGGGTTACGCCAAACGGCGTTGTAACTCTCCAAATCATGATGCGAAATGATTCCATTACCACGGTTCATTTCGGCTACTATCAAGTCTGCTGTTTCACCTTTATAAAATCCGTCACGTCCTCTTTCCGCAATTCTTTCAAGTGTTTTAGCAAGTTCGGGTTGTACAAATATGTCCTCTTCTTGCCAGTTGCCTACTTTTATAATAGCTGCACCATTAGGATTGAATCGCTGAAATCGTTGTTTATGACTATTGAATTCCTTCGCCTGTCTCGCTGTGATACGAAATCCTTCTTTAGCGAGATCGATAGCAGGACGTACAAGATCTTTCCACGGGAGTGTCCCATATTTTTGATGGGCTTCATCCATTCCTGCGACTGCCCCGGGTACTCCTGCAGCCAGATGACCGTCAAGGCTCAACGTCGTAATAGGATTTTGATCCTCGTCTAGGTACATGTCCCGCGAGGCTTTTTCTGGAGCCTTTTCTCTAAAATCTAGGGAAGCTATTGCGCCATCCTTATTGCGGTAAACTAAAAAGCCGCCACCGCCAAGATTTCCTGCGTTAGGGTATACTACAGCTAAAGCAAATTTTACGGCAATCGCTGCGTCAATAGCATTTCCTCCCTTTTTCAGAATGTCAACACCAACTTGTGAAGCCAAAGGATGTGCAGTTACGACAGCTCCGCTTTTATATTCTACCGATTTTACATTATTGTTTTGTTGTGAAGCACAACCTGCGCTTAAGAAAGCTATAAATAGGATATACCAACTGTATTTCATGTCCTAAACTTAGAGAAATTTAGTCTTATTTTATAACCGAGATGTAAGAAATTTGCGTATTTTTATTTCATGCGTTTATTCCTATTAATTCTATTTTTAAGTTTAAATTATTCTTTGTCTGCACAGGCATTAAGAATTCTTACCTATAATATACACCACGCTAATCCGCCAAGTAAACCTACGGAAATAGATTTGGAAGCAATAGCGAAGGTTATTAATGAAGCCGATGCTGATCTTATCGGTATTCAGGAAGTAGATGTTAACGTCTCACGATCGAAGATGGTGGATCAAGCTGCAAAGCTGGCAGAGATGACGAAGTCTAATTATTACTTTTCTAAAGGAATAGATCTGGAAAGTGGAGAATATGGAACATTGATACTGACGAAACATCGAATCATTAGCAAGCGGAGATATGATTTACCCATGCCAGTAAAGAGCGAAAATCGTTCCCTAGCCATTGTTGACGTCGAGCTTCCCGACGGAAAGGTAGTATCGTTTGCCAATACACATCTTGACCTGAAAGAGGAGAATAGAATAGCGCAAGTGAAATTTATCAATGAACTGGGCGATTGGTATACGCGGCCTCTCATTTTGGTAGGAGATATGAATGCGAAGCCCGACGAAGAGCCTATTCAATTACTCGATCAGTATTTTGTTCGTAACTCGACGACAAACAGCCCGACGTCACCAAATATTCGGCCGAGAAACGAGATTGACTATATACTTGTCGGAAAGAGCAGCAAATTTAAGTGGATAAAATATCAGGTAATACAGGAAGATTACGCCTCAGATCATCTTCCGTTATCTGCAGAAATTGAAATAGAGTAACTATTTCAATTTCTCATTGTCTTTATGCCTTTCCGCATCGCGAATAGATTTTTTATCCAGATTTTTTTCTAAAGCATCAGTTAGGTCTACTCCTGTCTGATTTGCGAGACAGATTAATACAAATAAGACGTCTGCCATCTCATCCCCAAGATTGACTTCTCTGTCAGATTTTTTGAAGGACTGCTCCCCATATTGCCTGGCCATAATGCGTGCCACTTCGCCTACTTCTTCCATCAACATTGCGGTGTTTGTTAATTCGTTAAAGTACCGGACCCCTGTAGAGTTAATCCATTTATCGACAACTTCTTGTGCTTCTTTTATCGTCATTTTTATAGTATTGAGATGTGTGTATTGTGATATGTACCCCTAGCCCCAAAGGAGATGTGCCTTACACTACTCTTCCTTTGAGGGATGGGGGGTTAATAGTTCTCTTTATCCTTTGTGTTCATAATAATTGTTACGGGGCCATCGTTAATTAGATCAATCTTCATGTCGCCGCCGAATAGCCCGAGTTGAACGTCTTTTCCTAACAACGTACTTAAATACTGCGCCATTTCTATATATAGCGGCTTCGCTCTTTCAGGCTTAGCCGCTCGGATAAACGAGGGGCGATTACCTTTTTTCGTTTGTGCGAATAAGGTGAATTGTGAGATTAGTAATATACCGCCGTCTACATCTTGGACAGATTTGTTCATTAATCCGTTCTCATCCGAGAAAATACGGAGGTTGACTAATTTTTGTCCTAACCATTTGATATCCGCTGAAGTATCATCATCTTCAATGCCTAATAAAACCAATAGACCTTGTTGAATCTCCCCAGTAATGACTTGATCAACTGCACATGAGGCTTGAGTAACTCTTTGAATAACTGCACGCATGAGCGTAAAAGTAAAAAGCAGAAGGCATATCTGCAAATTTGCAAATATGCGAATCCGCAGATTCGCTTTTAAAAAAATCTAATTCCTAACTCCTAAAATCTGATATTTAATCCCAGCATAAAATTTGTTTCGGCTTGTGGGTAGTAAAAGTTATAATAGTATCGGTTGCCTTCCATATCCATCGATCCCCATGTATATCCGTTGGTTTGATATTTGGCGTTGAAAATGTTATTTACGCTTAGGTTTAAATCGATACGTTCTATTCCACCTATTGCAAAACTGTACACTGCTCTTGCATTGTTTACAAAAGATGGATCAATACTACGCTCTTCGGCCGAGGTATTATCGAGATACATCCGTGAAACGTATTTACTGATAAAGCTAAAGGATAGTGGTTTAATAGGGCTATATGTCAAATCATTGCTCAATACCGTGGAGGGCGACATGCTGATATTCGTTTTGTCGTAAGTAATGGCTTTTTGCTCTACCAAATTCCAGTCGTCATCATATACCGAATTGTACTCAACAAAGTTTTTAATTTTATTATCACTCAAGGCTGCAGTCGCTCTCCATACAAATTGAGGAGTAATTGACCAAGCGCCATCAAACTCAACGCCAATGCGGTAACTATCGTCTACATTTTGTCTAATAGTTCCTCCGACATCGTTTAGCGCTCCAGTATTAATGAGTTGGTCTTTATAAAACATACCATATACATTAGCACCAATATTGAAGCTTTCGTTTTTAAATCGGTAGCCTGCTTCGATATCTTGCATTTTTTCGGGTTTTGGAAATTCATTTAATGGATTTTCAACATAGTCTTTTCGAACAGGTTCCTTACTAGCATAGGCATAAGACGCATAAAAATTTGAATGTGGATTCACAAAATAGGTGAAACCCATTTTAGGATTTATAAAATTCAGCTTATCTTCAAAATCCAGATTTTTGATTTTGTCATCATCTCCATCAATGTGGTAGTATAGATTGCGGTATTGTACATCAAGGTTTACAAGCAAATCGCCAAACCTATAGTCTGTCTTTGCATAAATGTTAAAATCATTTTTTTGTGCATCATTAAGATAGTATTTGTCACTGATTTCACTGCTCGAGGCAAATCTCGCCCATATCACTTCACCATAATGATCGCCTCGATACTGATTGTACGCCCCTCCCAGTGTAAATTTTAGATTGTTGGAAGGATTGTAATTCAATCCATAAGTCAATCCATAAAAATGATTATCTAACCATCTTCTGCGGATAAGATCCGTTTCTTCGATCGTTTCTGATCCTACTGTTACCGGATCGATATTGTAGTTTGCCAGTTTATCTTCAGCTCTGTACTCCTCGTAATAGCCTGCGCCTCTAGTATAGTGTAACGCCGAATTGAAGCTTATTTTCTCACTTATGATATTGGTGTAATGTAGATGAGCGTGTGTTTGCGTGTAGTTATCTGTCTGATTATCGTACGTGTAATAGTTGTATGTGCGGTCCGCATTCATCAAACGATCTAATTCGGGGCCTCCGTATATTTCCATAGCTCCAGCATAATCGCTTAATAGAGTTCTATCTCCTTTTATTAATGGCTCAGGCGTACCGTACCAGGCTTGGTACGTTTTTTCTTTTCCCGAAAAAAGAGTCGCTTTCAGGATATGCTTGTCGGTATAAAGGCCACCGTCTACGTAAAAGGATTTTAAATCTGAGGAGGCACGTTCGACATAACCATCCGACGCGATTCGCGATAGACGGGCATTAAACGCATATTTGTTGTTTAGTAACCCTGATCCTACCTTCAATGTGTTTTTCCATGAATTATAGGATCCGAAGGAATTGTTGAGCTCGGCATAAGGTTCTGCGTCTAAGATGTCAGTTTGTATATTCAGCGACGCACCAAATGCACCAGCTCCATTTGTAGAAGTACCGATTCCCCGTTGTACTTGAATACTTTGTGTACTGGAGGCGAAATCGGGTAAATTGACGAAAAACGAGCCCATGCTTTCGGCGTCATTTAAGGGTATACCGTTTAAAGTAACGTTTATCCGCTCGTTGTCGGAACCGCGGATGGTCATCTTTGTGTAGCCGATACCCGCTCCCGCATCTGATCCGATCACCACGCCCGGTGTTTGGTCCAATAAATAGGGTATATCTTGTCCCAGATTGTTTTTTTGAATTTCTGCTTTACTAATATTAGTATAAGTTGTGGCAGCGTTTTCTTTGGCACGGGTGCCATATACAAAGATTTCTCCCGTTTGGATGCGTGCTGTTTTGAGCTGAATAGTGATTTGTAATGCAGTATTCGGACGAATAACCTGTGTTGCCGTAACGTAACCGACATGGGATACTTTTAATATTGAACTCTTTTGAACAGGTACTTCGAACTCCGTGGTTCCCATCTCATTCGTAAGCGAATTAACTTTATCCAGAGACACGGTAGACCCAAGTAATGGGTTGTTATTCTCATCAACGACTTTGACGACTAATCGGCCTTGTGAAAAGCCCAACAATACCACAAGACATAATGCCAAAGTGGCAATAAGTTGCTTAAACATAATAAAATTATTTTTTTTGAGTTAAACATACTATTGCAAGGGGTTACAATAGCTTTCATTTAACCGCCCTTCCCTACGCTGGCATTATCCAGATCAGGTACGTCTCATTTTAATGAGACCGGGTATAATCTCAGCCTTACTTCATGTTCGTTGAACGAGGCACCCCTAATCGATTCGGCAAAGGTATTGTTTTTTATTCCTAAAATAAAATTTAATTTTGGAATCATTTTTGTAAGTTTACTATAAAATTCAATTTCTCATTCTATTCCACTTGTATAGAATGAGGACATTAACACATCACACAAGACTATTAAGTAAAATAAATGGTTAATTATTATTCAGCTGATATTGTAATGACAGTTAGTTCCGCCCCAATAAGACAGGGCGTAGTAGCTGTTAATGGCGAGGGCGTTATTGAGGGAGTGTATGATAGTCATTCTATTCCTGACGGAGTGACAGTTAAGAAGTTAGCTGGTGTCCTGATTCCGGGATTTGTAAATACCCATTGTCATCTTGAATTGTCGCATATGCTTGGAAAAATTCCACAGCATACAGGTCTCCCGATTTTTCTTTCTAACGTCATCAAAGATCGCAACTCTACAGAAAAAAATATTTTGTCGGCCATGAAGAAAGCGGATGAAATGATGTTTAAAAACGGTATTCAGGCCGTAGGCGATCATGTTAATTCTGCAATTTCTGCTTCGATAAAAGAAAAAAGTAAAATTATTTACCACACCTTTGTCGAAGTTATTGGTATTAATAATGCAGAATTACAGGCAAAGATAGATCATGCAAGGGATATCGAATTCCATTTTGATGCAGATCATTCCTCAATTACGCCCCACGCTCCTTATTCGAGTACAAAGATGATGTTCAAAGCTTTCAAAAAAGCTATTGCGGAAGATAATATCATCAGCATACATAATCAGGAAAGCGACGAAGAAAATAAATTGTTTAGATATAGAATGGGCGACTTTTTGACATTTTATGCTGATCAGGGAATTGATATGTCGGGCTTCAAAGCGCAAGCAAGAAATTCACTCCAATCTTATCTTCCATATTTACCCGCAAGCAACAAAATTATACTAGTTCACAATACCTATATGTCTTTAAAAGACCTCGATTTTATCAATCGAATGAATAAAAAAGTGATACTATGTCTTTGTCCAAAAGCGAATCTATATATTGAGAATACGCTTCCAAAAATTCCGATTATAGAACAAGATAACCTTGATATAACCATTGGTACGGATTCCCTAGCGTCTAATGATACGTTGGATATGCTAGAAGAACTTAAGACAATACATGCGCATTATCCTGATGTCGATCTTAATAAAAGTATCCGTTGGGCTACGCTTAATGGAGCTAAAGCGCTCGGACTGGACGCTGATTTGGGATCCATAGAGGTAGGAAAAACGCCGGGACTCGTCCTATTGAAAAATATGAATCAACTCCGATTTACAAAAAATGTACAAGTCGAGCGTATCGTGTAAATCATTTATTTGATTACTTTTGTTTCAATGAAATATCCAGGTTGTACGGGTCATACAGCACTGATGACCACGAAGTAGTAGGAGTGCCCTTGAAAAACAAAATGAAGCACGAATAATATAGTTTGGATATTCCATATGACCATTGAAAGATAAGGAAGATACATATGAAGCATTGGAATATCATCGTTACAGGCAAGGTGCAGGGTGTGTACTTTAGAGCCACGACAAAAGCTGTGGCCGATCAGCTGGGTATTAAAGGATTTGTTGTAAATCAACCTGATGGTAAGGTATATATAGAGGCTGAGGGCGATGACTTTTCATTGGAATCCTTGGTTGAATTTTGCCACGAGGGACCAGATCGGGCAAAAGTAGAGCATGTAGCCTATGAAGAATCTGCTAACAGAGGTTTTACCAATTTTGAGGTACTGAAAAAGATTAAATAGTTGTACTGTGTCGGTAGTTAAGCGTTTCTTGGGTGATACAATGATATATGGTATGAGTACCATTATCTCGCGGATGCTAAATTTTCTCCTAACACCCTTTTTTGTTGCTAAATTTCCTGCCACCATATACGGGGTCTTTACCAATTTATATGCCTACGCCTCCATGATCAATGCGCTTCTGGCCTTTGGTATGGAAACGACCTACTTTCGATACTTACAAAAGGTAGAAGAAAAAGACAAGGGTAATGTTTTTAATAACAGCTTTATTATCACCCTTATTACCACAGTACTGTTTCTTTTTACTGTTTTTTCACTCTCCGAACCTATTGGAAGATGGCTTGATGACGGAAATGAAGTAGATCAATATATCGAATTTGTAAAGCTCTTTGCTGTAATACTTACCGCCGATGCCTTGGCGGTTATACCATTTGCTAAGCTTCGTGCCGAAGGTCGGCCTATTCGGTATGGCTTACTAAAGTTGATCAATATTTTCATACTGGTAGGTTGTAATCTATTCTTATTGTACTGGTTGCCTTTGTGGAAAGAAACAAATCCATTCTGGAGTTCGTTTGCCTCTGGTTGGTATCGGAGTGACTGGATAGGAAATGTGTTTATCTCCAATCTAATAGCTAGCGTAATTACGTTGGTACTATTGATTCCGCAGATGATGCGTTTTAAACTAAAGCCGGATCGCACATTAATAAATAATATGCTGCGGTATAGTTTTCCGATCTTGATTGCTAATATTTCATTTATCATTAACGAGAACCTAGACAAAATCCTATTTCCGAAACTTTTGCTAGGTGAGGCCGGTGATCGGGATCTAGGAGTATATGGAGCGGTCGCAAAAATCGCCGTTTTTCTTAACCTTTTTATAACAGCATTCCGTTTAGGCGCCGAACCATTTTTTTTCTCGTATTCCAAGAACGAGAATGCACGAAAAATCTACGCGCTTATCATGGACTATTTCGTCATTGCAATGGTCATCGTGATGATCGGTATCTGTGCGAATATCGATTGGTTGAAATATTTTATCGAGGGATCATCTGCATCGGAGCAAGCTATTTACTGGTCTGGTTTGTTTATTGTGCCGATACTGCTATTTAATTATGTACTCCTCGGTATATATATGAATCTCTCTGTGTGGTATAAGCTTTCTGATCAAACGCGTTATGCCTTGTATATTTCAGGTATAGGAGCACTTTGCACTATTATTTTAAATGTGTTGCTGATTCCGCTATATTCGTATGTCGGTGCCGTGTTTGGTACCACAGTAGCTTACCTTATAATGGTCGGGTTGTCCTACTATTGGGGACAACGAAATTATCCAATACCGTATAATCTCAAAAAGATACTGTTCTACCTGATCACCGGAGTTATTTTGTCTTGGCTTATGTTTAATATATTTGACAGTAGCATCTTGATTGGAAATAGTATCTTCGTTGCCTTCTTAATTCTGGTTTTTCTTATGGAAAAGAAAACGGTTTTACTGGTTTTAAGAAAAGGCCAGTAAATACTCATCCTCTAGATGGAAGGCGTTCATTTGCTTCCCGTGATCCTTACGAGTTCGCTTATTTCATGTTTAATTTGTGTCGATTTCGCAACGTACCGTATTTGCGTTTGTATTCTGATGGTCTGAGGCCAAATAATTTATAGAACTGTTGGCGGAAGTATTTAATATCACTGAATCCTGCCGCGAAAGCTGCCTCATTGATGTTATGATCCGTGTTTATAAGTAGTTGAGCAACTTTTCTTAGCCGTATATAACGGATAAACTCGTTCGCGGATTTATCCGAAATTGACTTAATGCGTTTGTATAGGTTGGAATGGCTCATACCGATCTGCTCTGCCAACATTTTAACAGTGAAATCGGGGTTGTCTAAGTGTTGTTCTACAATCGCAATTGCGCGTTGAAGAAACTCTTTGTACTCATCAGAGACTTTATGGTTATCACCTTGCAACGTAATCTCATTGTAGAAGTATGTTTGTAATCTATTTCGACTTTTAATAAGATTTGTGACCCGAGCGACCAATATATCTTTATCAAAAGGTTTTGTGATGTAATCATCCGCCCCTCCCTCCAATCCTTTGAGTTTGATCTCCGGAGATGAACTCGCGGTAAGTAAGATAACCGGAATATGGTTCAGCGTAGGATCTTTTTTTAGGGTAGCGCAAAGGTCGATGCCAGACAGCGCTCCCATCACCACATCACTGATGACAATTTGTGGTTCAATTTTACTTAAACACGTGAGGGCTGTTTCTCCGTCTGCGGCCTCGTGGACCTCAAAGTCATTCTCGAATGTCTTCTTTATGTATTTCCTTATGTCGTGGTTGTCGTCTACAACGAGCATAATGGGCTTGTCTGTGACAATTTCAGCAAGATCATCGAGTTCTTTTTTTGCTTCATCTAACTGTTCCAGGTCTGTCTGTCTCACGTCCGCTTCATCTTGCTGCACTTCGCTCATCAATTCGTCTAGAAACACGGAGTGTTCCGTGACATCTTCAAAAATAAGGTTGCCTGCAAAGTGCGCTTCACCTTTCAATAGCGTAAGTGTGAAACAGGTTCCTTTGTCTTTTCGACTGTCGAAGGAGATCGATCCTTGATGGGTTTCAGCAAACTTTTTCACTAAAAAAAGACCGATGCCGAATCCCTCTTTACCTCCATTGTTACTTGTATAATCTCGATGGAAAAGTTTAAAGATGCTATCTCCCACCGTATCGGGAATACCGCAACCCGTATCTATGATTTGAATGGCTATTTTATCGTCAGTTTGTTTTATTAACATCGTGACCTTTCCCCCACTAGGGGTAAATTTGATAGCATTGTTGATCAGGTTAAATAGACATATTTCTAGTTTATCCCTGTCTCCCAAGATTTCTCCATGCGCAAAGTCACATAAGAATTGATAGTCGATTTGTCTTGAAGCAGCGTGTTGTTTAAAACATAGAAATACTTCATGGCATAAGTTAACGAGATCTATTTTAACCAGTCTTAGTGTGTCAAAATCGCTTTCAGCCTTTCGAAAAAGCAAGAGTTTGTCCACTAGACTGAGCAATCTCTTGGAGTTATTGTATATATTAGTCAACTCTCTGCTGTCGGCATGCGCATCTGTAACTGTTGTTCCTCGATACAAAATCTCTTTTATCGGATTTACGATTAATGTAAGTGGTGTCCGGAATTCATGTGCAATGTGGGTAAAAAAAGAAAGTTTCTTTTCATTGAGTTCGCGTTCTTTTTCCATTTCCAGATTCGCTAATCTGACTTTGTATTTAAGTTTTGTCTGGCGCTTTACGTAGACAAAATATATAATGAGAACAAAAATTATCGACAGCGCATATGCTGTATATGCCCACCAACTACGCCACCATGGAGGTAATACTTCAATTTTAATGGTACGCTCCTCGCCGTTCCAGATCCCGCTTGCATCTGTCGATTTAATGCGAAGTGTATATGTCCCTTCTTTCAGGTGAGAGTAGTATGCATTACGTTGTTTATCCACATAGCTCCAGTCTTTGTCCCATCCTTCCAAAAAATAAGCATACTTTATTTTGTCTGGAAATGAATATTCTAATGCCGCAAAACCGACGGAGAGCACAGCCTCGTTATAGGGAATAGTTAAGTGCTGGATTGCTGATAGATCGGTCTTTTTTTCTTCATCAAAAAGGTGGAATGAATTGTTGTTAATCAATAGATTGGTAATTGCTATCCGTGGTGGTTGAATATCGAGCTGTATTTGTGAAGGTTGGAAGATGTTAAATCCTCTGATGCCTCCAAATATCATTTCTCCAGTTTTCAATTTGAGTGCGGCATTATAGCTAAACTGATTGCTCTGTAGACCATCTGATTCGTAAAAGTTTTGGAAGGTTTGTCGAACCGGATCGAATTTAGATATGCCATTATAGGTAGAGATCCAAAAATCACCCTTTTCGTCTTCCAATAGATTGAGTAGCGTATTGCTTGCTAATCCATCTGCGTCCGTAAACCGTATGTACTTTTTTGACACTTTGTCAAATTTCAAAAGGCCTCCTCCTTCTGTTCCGATCCATAAGGTGTTGCCTGCGCCTTTGTGAACAAATCGTATCGGGCTTCCAATCGAAACCGTGCTGGTTTTCATTGTCGATAGGTCAAGTCTTGTCAGGTCTGCCCAGCTTCCAAACCAAAATGTATGTTCGTCCTCTTCATAGATACTAATTACATCGTATATATCGACGTCCAATGGAATGAACTGGTCTTTTTTACGATCTAACATAAAAACCGATCCCCCATTAAGTGTAGACGCCCAAATGTTATTCCGGCTATCTTTGTAAAGTTGCCATACCGCTTGGTTGGGGTAGGTGCTGTTGGGATAAAAACAACTATATCGGGAGGTTTGACCTGTTTTTTCGTTTAATTTAATGATACCATCACCATATGTGCTCAACCAGATGTCGTCATCGCTGTCTAATACGATTCCAGTAACGAAACCATTGTTTAGTGGGTTCGATACAGGATTTGAAGGAGAATAAAGCGTATAGGCACTGAATTTGTTTCTACGGCGGTCCCATTTCATGAGCCCGGATCCATCCGTTCCTACCCATATATCTTGATTTTTTCCTTCGGCAAAGGAGAGGGTAAAGTCACTAGGGTTTATTTTTTTTGTTTGTAAATTGCTCCGGACAAGTTGAAATTTGCCTTTATTGCTATCAAGAATATTAATCCCTCCACGTAACGTTCCGATCCATTTTCGGGATTGGTGATCTTCGTAAACGGCGAAGACCGCATTACTCGTTAAAACGTCTTGGTCTTTTTGATGAGCTATATAATCCATTTTGCCTGTATGGGGTTCGATTCGTGTAATACCAGCTCCATCCGTACAAGCCCATATTTTCTGATCTTTACCGAAATACAGGTTCACTATCCGGTTATTTAACAGCCCTTTATGTATAGTATAGAATGAGAAACTATCCGATCTGGGATTGTATCGACTGACGTCTTGATTGTTATTAGCAAACCAGATGTCACCATCGCCTGAAATAGCCATAGAAGACGCTGTAATATTACCTGCAGCTTTCACACGGACGATACCCTCGGCTTCGTCATAATAACATATACCAACATGCTGAATGATTAACCATAGTGTATCTTTATGTACGGCGAGCGAACTTACATGGTATGACAAAGACTTATCTCCTTCTATTAAAGCCGGGATGGTATAGGATAAGGGAATGCCATTTTCTTCCGAAGTATTTAGCTTGAGAAGTCCGGCACGTTCACTTGCTGCGAAAAGCGCTTTATTGCGATAGCGTGCGAATTGATTGATTGCAAAATCGATGTGCTCTAACTGCCCGCTTTCTTTTTTAAGTTGAAGTCGTTTAAAGTGTAAACCATCTTTTTCCAAGAGTGCTGCCCCCACTTTGGTTGCTACCCAGATGGTTCCCTCCGTATTTTCAATAATATCAGTGATGCGGTTATCAGGTAAAGATTCTTGTTTGTGAGGCTGGTTTTTATATACCTTAAAGGTATAACCATCGAATCTATTAAGACCTCCATACGTGCCAAACCACATGAAACCATATTTATCCTGATAGATTTTGGTTACATAATTATTAGAAAAGCCATGCTCTATGCCGAGGTATCCAGTATTCGTCTGTGAATACAAATTTAAAGAGGTACATAGCGCATATATAGCAATGAGAAATTTTATACATTTCATAATAGAGGGCGGCGTTATAATTGAAACTCCAAATAAAGATAAGACTAACTCACCTTTTTTGCAAATGTCTATTTAACAATTTTTAATATTACTTGAATTTCAGACTTTGCACATAAGTACTATTTTGACAAAGAGTAACGACGGTTAGCATACCATCTTTTTTTAATTTTCGGCTAACTTATAATTACGTCATATTTTTAGCATCACATTGAAATAATCTGTTAAAACCACGACAAGGACGATGATTATCTACAATGAGATGAATTTTACCCCTCTTTTTAGTGAATTGCCCCCTCCATTTCACTTCTTTTAGTCCCTATAATTGTAAAGTCGAAATGGTCAACTATAAATCGCTGTTGTTTCGATGTGATAAAAACTAACCAAAGAAGTTCGGGTAAGAATTAAGAAAATTATAATGTCAGATTATGGAAATATATAGAGTAGTATACAAATTTTATTAATGCATTTTCCGCTCGATCGGGTAAGTGATTTAGTAATCTTATCGTAAAACCAATTAAGTATTTTATGAAATGTTCATGTTTGCGAAAGCACAAACACACATGAATATTCCATTTGACCATTAAAAGTCAATAATATGCATATGAAAATTTATATCTTATTGCTAACATGTATGGTGGTGTATGCCTGTGGAAAAAGTAGCGCCCCGATGGGAGAAGACTCCACAGATGAGGTTCCGACTCCAGAAGAGGAAGCTGTCACTTTTACGTTCGACGCTCTTGAGCGCGTAGGTTATTTTGATGCCGGTCTCAAATTTACTGTAGTCGCTGGTCACAAGAACATCCGCTCACGCGGAGTTGTTTATAGTACAAAGGAGAATCCCACAAAGTCAGACGAAATGTCCCTCGCCGTAAGCACTACGGGAAGCGGCTCGTTTGAAGTAGGATTGGATAAATTATTGGAAGGAAAGACCTATTACGTAAGGCCATTTGCAGAAAAAACAAGTGGAACCATCTTCTATGGCGATCAGGTAACATTTGAGACCGTTAGTTACCCAAAGCCGACCGTATATTTAGATTCCCTTACTTTTCTCAATCAACAAACGTTTGAAACCTATTGGAAAATGTTCTATCCTTGGGGCACCGACCACAATGGCTCCGCACGTATGTATGAAGATCAAGTTAGTTTGGATGGTGCAGGTGTATTGAAGATAAGAGCAGATCGAACGGAAGTTTGGGAAGGATACAGTACGGCCGATCCTTGGCTACGCATTTTTTATCATTCGGGGGCTATACATGCTAAGCAGCAAATATTGGTAAACGATGAAAAGCCATATTGGGTCGTAAGCGGCGATTTTCAAGTACCCACGATGGTGGGCAGTTGGCCAGCATTCTGGATTTCTGGAGCATGGACCTGGCCTCCAGAAATAGACATCATGGAATTTAAAGGGAATAATACAAACTGGCAAAATACAGTAACCGGTCCAAATTGGCAAAATACCTCGTGGCAGACTACGAAGACCGTGGTAGAAAATGCAGGTTCGTGGCATAATTACAAGCTGATCATGTATAAGACCTCTGCAACCCATGTAGCAGCTGAACTTTATATTGATGGGCAGAAGAAAGCTACACACACCGGCGACTTTATAGGAAAGCCTTTTTGGTTAATTATTAATATGCAGATGGAAGGAGCCAGTGGTGGTCACGCCAGTGGTCCTCAATCGACGGAAATGCAAGCAAGAAATATCTATTTAGCAGCCTATGATGTAATACCTTAATATAATGAATTTTAAAAGTAAATAGAAGGATGAATTATGAAAACAATTATTAAAGAACCAAAAATGTTTATTAACCAGTATGAAAGTGATATTTAATCTACAAACATGTTTAGGTAAACGGCTATTAATGTCAGTATGTGTTATGCTGATGGCTATTAATGCTTTAGCACAAGGTGATTTAGTCCGAGTAGGAGGGATAGTGTCGGGAAGTGAAGGACCAATATCAGGCGTTACCGTTGCGATCAAGGATGGCAAAACATTGGGCATTACAAATGATAAAGGGCACTACGAATTCGAAGTGCCAAGAAATGCCGTTATTACATTTAAGCACATTGCTTACGAGGCTTTAGAAGCAAGATTGCAGGATCATCAACCGGATGGGGCTGGAGTATATGTTGTCGATATACAGCTTGATGATAAAGTTGGCGACGAATTAGATGAGGCCGTCGTGGTCGGATTTGGTACGCAAAAGAAAGCGTCATTGGTTAGTTCAATTACGTCTGTAAATCCTAAAGAGTTAAAAGGACCGACCTCCAATTTAACAACAATGATGGCTGGACGTATTTCTGGCATGATTGCTTATCAACAAAGTGGGGAACCAGGAGCTGATAATGCCGAATTTTTTATTCGTGGTTTGGGATCATTTGGCGCAGGGAAAGTTGATCCGCTTATATTAATAGACGGGGCAGAATCGACTACGAATGACTTAGCGCGTTTGCAAGCAGATGATATTGCTGCATTTTCGGTGTTGAAGGATGCAACAGCTGCCGCGGTTTATGGAGCCAGGGGTGCTAATGGGGTGATATTAGTTACAACGAAGTCTGGTACAGCAGGTAAAACCAAGTTCAGTTTCCGTGCAGAAAATAGAATGTCTTCTAATACGCGCAACTTCAAATTTGCAGATAATGTAACCTATATGACATTGGCAAATGAAGCTGCATTAACGAGGAACCCACTAGCTATACTTCCCTATTCGCAGACTAAGATTGATCGTACAGCAATGAATGAAGATCCGCTCTTGTACCCAGATAACAATTGGATTGACATGTTAATTAAAGACTTTACAGTTAATCAGGGTTATAATCTAAGTGCTAGTGGCGGTGGTGAAAGAGCCCGTTACTATGTTGCGGGTACGTATAATATTGACAATGGTGTATTAAAGGTAGATGGAAGAAACAACTTTAATAGCAACATTAAACTGAAAAACTATTCTGTACGTACTAATTTAGATATTAATTTAACGCCTACTACGGATGCGACTGTTCGTATGTATGGACAATTTGATGATTACACGGGACCGGTTGGGAGCTATGATGAGAACGGGAATCGTATACATGGGGGGAGACATATATTCGAGCGAGCAATATGGTCTAATCCAGTAATGTTTCCCGCGGTCTATCCAGCTTCTTTCTCGCCATATACCGAGCATCCTCTTTTTGGGGGGGCTGTAACCGGTTCTGGAAGTACGACTTTATTATCAAATCCTTATGCTGAGATGGTAAGAGGATATGAAGTCTATAAAACCTCAACCCTGCAACCTCAGTTAGAAATAAAACAAGATTTTGGATTTCTACTAGAGGGGCTTTCTGCCCGCGCAATGGGATATTTAAAGCGGTATTCTTATTTCAACGTGGTTCGGCAATACAATCCATTTTATTATAGCTCATATTTAAATCCGGTATCAGGAAATATCGATTTGACTGTGTTAAATGATGGGGGAGCTTCTTCTATTGGTGTGACAGGGTCGGAATACCTAAATTATTCTGAAGGGAGTAAAAATTTGGATTCACGTCTGTATATGGAAGCTGCATTAAATTATGCTAAGAGATTTGGAGACAAGCATGACGTCTCAGGGATGTTAATCACGATTCTTTCCAGCTATCAAACAGGTAATGCGGGAAGTGTACAGTCCTCGTTGGAACAACGTAATCAAGGATTATCAGGGCGTTTTACGTATGGCTATGATGATCGTTATCTAGCGGAATTTAATTTTGGTTATAATGGAACAGAGCGATTCGCTAATGGTTACCGTTTTGGATTCTTTCCTTCCTTTGGCTTAGCATATCGGATATCTAATGAGAAATTTTTTGAACCCTTATTAAACACGGTAAATGATTTAAAGCTAAGAGGTACATTTGGATGGGTCGGTAATGATCAGATTGGTCGTCGGGAAGATCGGTTTTTCTATCTGTCTGAAGTGAACCTTAATGATGGAGGCTTTGGTGCTACTTTTGGAGAAAATAATTTTTATTCACGCCCAGGAATTTCTGTATCGCGTTATGCAAATGAGCGTATTACCTGGGAAAAATCGAGACAAGTCAATTTGGGAATGGATGTGTCATTATTTAATCGATCGATTGAAATTATAATGGACGCCTTCCATCAAAGACGGTATAATATCTTAGAAGAACGTTCTTTCCTGAGTGCCACAATGGGATTGATGGGGGGGATTCCGCAAGCGAATACCGCGGAAGCAGAAAGCCGGGGGCTGGATGCATCTGTTAACTTCAACAAAACCTTATCGCCGAATTGGTGGACAACAATTCGAGGGAACTTTACATATGCTACCAGCAAGATTTTGAAGAAAGACGAACTCGAATATCCAGAGAATATGTCTTATTTGTATCGTACCGGCCACTCCGTAGCGCAGACTTTCGGGCTTATCGCAGAACGTCTATTTGTCGACGATGTAGAAGTAGCAAATTCGCCGCAGCAGTTCGGTACGTACATGGGGGGAGATATCAAATATCGGGATATGAACGGTGATGGGCAGATTACCTTGAACGACATGGTCGCTATTGGTCATCCGACTACGCCTGAAATTACCTACGGTTTTGGTGGAACTATTGGTTATAAGGATTTTGATTTAAGTTTATTTTTTCAGGGATCAGCACGCTCGTCATTCTTTATTAACGCAGAAAATATTGCTCCTTTTGTAATTAATGGTTCTGCCCAAAATGGTTTGTTAGACGTTGTAGCTGAAAGTCATTGGTCTGAAGATAATAGGGATTCCTATGCGTTATGGCCAAGATTAAGTCCACAATTTGTGCAAAATAATACCTTACGCTTCGGAAACAGTCAATATCAGTCCACTTGGTGGATGCGGAATGGAACCTTCCTGCGTTTGAAGAACGTGGAGATTGGCTATAACCTACCATCAGAAAAAATGGCTCGCTTTGGTGTCAACAGATTACGAGCCTATCTCAGTGGTTCTAATCTTTGGGTGTGGAGCAAATTCAAGATGTGGGACGTAGAGATGGGTGGACGTGGATTAGGTTATCCCGTACAGTCTGTTTATAATGTGGGCTTATTGCTGGATTTTTAGTTGTAACAATTTGAAAATAAGAAGATTCAAAAGATGAAACTTAGAAAGATAAAAAACACAATGATTACCGTCTCCATGATGACCGTAATGTTGTCTTCGCAGTCGTGTGATAGTTATTTGGACGTTGTGCCCGATAATGTATCAACGATAGAACATGCTTTTAAATTGCGGAATGAGGCAGAAAAGTACTTGTTTACATTGTATAATTATCTACCTAGAGACGGTAGTGTCAATAATTTAGGGATGTTAGCTGGTGATGAGATCTGGATACCTTATCAAACAAGTATTTACAGTGATGCATTTGAGATTGCTCGTGGCAATCAAAGCGTGTCCAATACCTATAGAAGCTCTTGGGGTGGTATGTACCAAGCCATTCGGCATTGTAATATTTTTTTGGAAAATGTAAGCGATCTTACTAAAGTGCGCGATATTACAGATATGGAGCGTAGAAGATGGATAGGGGAAGCGGAGTTTCTTAAAGCTTATTATCACTTCCTTTTGCTGCGGATGTATGGACCAGTTCCATTGATAAAAACAAATTTGGATATCGATGCTACAAAAGAGGAAGTAGCTGTACCTCGTAATTCTGTCGATGAATGCGTGGACTATATCGTGGAGTTATTAGATGCTTCGGCAGATAAATTACCACTATTAATTACAGACAGAACGTTAGAACTGGGACGATTAACGAGACCTATTGCCAAAGCCATTAAAGCTAAAGTCTTGGTTACGGCTGCTAGTCCTTTGTATAATGGTAACCCAGATTATGCAGGCTATCAAAATAAAGATGGCAAGGCTCTTTTTAATCCGACATTTGAAATAGCAAAATGGGAAAGAGCAGCTGTAGCAGCTAAGGAAGCCATTTTATTAGCCGAGGAAGCCGGGCATATTCTGTTTAAGATGCCTCCTACATCATTTTCCTTGTCCGATACGACAATACTTCAGTTGGACCTTAGACAAGCTGTTTGTGAGCGATGGAATTCAGAACATATCTGGGCCAATCCGAATAGTACAACAGCAGATCTACAATTGCAAGCGATGCCGCCACTGCATTTAGATCACAATCATAATAATGCGAGAAAGATCCTATCACCTCCTTTAAAGATAGCAAGACAATTCTATACACGAAATGGGGTGCCAATTAATGAAGATAAAACACTTTCTTTTACAGATGATGCGCAATTACGTAGAGCTACACATCAGGAGCGGTTCTATATTGAAGAAGGTTTTGAGACCGCTAGATTGCACTTTGATCGAGAACCTCGTTTTTATTCCAGCTTAGCTTTCGACGGATCTACGTGGTACAAATATGATAGTCCCAGTAATTCTGATGAAAACACCTTTATTGTGCGAAGTAAAAGAACAGATTATGCAGGAAGTACACATGCCTTTCACTTTAATGTGACAGGATATTTTATTAAAAAATTAGTAGATTGGAATCAGTCCATGAGTTCATCGGGAGCATCATACCGTACCTACCCTTGGCCGCAGATTAGATTAGCGGATTTATATTTATTATATACTGAGGCCGTGAACGAAGCTTACGGGCCAGACCATGCGGACGCATTTATATACATCGATAAAGTTCGTGAACGTGCAGGACTAAAAAGTGTAGAAGAGTCTTGGACAGATTACTCTAGTAATCCTTCTAAGTTTACTTCAAAAGATGGATTAAGAGAAATCATAAGACAAGAACGCTTGATTGAACTAGCGTTTGAAGGGCATCGCTTTTGGGACATAAGACGCTGGAAGAAAGCGGCTGAATATATGAATGCGGCTATTACGGGATGGAATATGCAGGGCGAAGATGCAATATCTTATTATCAAATTAATACCGTTTACCAACAACGTTTCATTACACCAAGGGATTATTTCTGGCCATTATCTGAGAATGCGGTGATACAAAATAAAAACCTGGTACAATCTCCAGGATGGTAATATTAATAAATAAAAGTTATGAAAAATATATATAAACTACTTTTAGTGGGCTTTCTATCCGGAATTCTCTGGGGTTGCGGAGAGGACGGACTCCGTTCGCCTTTGGAGGGTAATGGAACTGCCCCCGATCCGGTAACCAATATACATGTGGAAAATTTAGCGGGAAAGGCAAAAATCACCTATACGGTGCCTGAACAACAAGATCTTTTATATGTTAAGGCCGTCTATACACTGGCGACTGGTCGAAAAATGGAGGTGAAATCTTCATATTATAATAATTGGCTCCTTGTCGAAGGATTTGCGGATGAAGGTGAGTACGAAGTACAGCTGTTCGCTGTGAATCGGAGTGAGACTGCTTCCGAGCCTGTACTAGTGAAAATACATCCTTTAGAGTCACCAATCTGGGACGTATTTCGAAACTTGGAAGTCAGTCCGGCATTTAGCGGCGTTAGACTACGGACAGATAATCCTGAACGAAGCGATATTGCGATACAGGTGATGCAATTGGATGAGTACGGAGAGTGGGTTACCCATCCAAACAGTTTGTATACCTCTACGGACTCCATTGCATACATTTTACGTGATGCCAAGTTAGATACAGTTGATCAGACGTTCGCTTTCACCATACGCGACCGTTGGCTTAACTATACGGATACCCTATATACCAATTTAAAACCTCTTTATGAAGCTGCTCTGCCAAAATCAAGCTATGTCGGTATGAATTTGCCTGGGGATGCACCGTTTAATCCTTCTACGTCCATGAGCGGCATGTGGGATAATAATATTATGGATTGGCCGAGAGTTTACCAAACTCGGAATGCTCATCCCGGAGTACATATCATCACGTTTGATATAGGACGGATAGCTAAGCTAAGTCGGATGGTAATATGGGATTATCCCGAATATTATACTAGTGGGGGGTTTGCCCGTACCTATTATTATTTGGGTAACCTTAAGGAATTTGAAATATGGGGGTCAGATAATCCTCCAGTGGATGGTAGTTTCAATAATTGGCATCTTTTAGGAAAGTACAATGCAACGAAACCCTCAGGGTTGCCGTTTGGACAGCAAAATAATGAGGATTACCAAACAGCCAATGCAGGGCTTAGTTGGGATTTTGAAGTTACCGCTCCAAAAGTGAGGTATTTACGCATTCGGAGTACAAAAAACTGGGGAGGCACTTCCTATATGGGTATAGCCGAAGTACAGGTGTATGGCGACCCTCGATAATGAAAAATTGATAACAGAATAAGAAAGATATTATGAATGTTTTGAAAAAAAGCAACAGAATTACAAAGTTCGTGTTTTTGTTGCTATTGATCCTAGGATCAATAGGATGTTCCAAGATGGACGATTGGAAAAAATACGTGGAAGAGGGCGAAATATCTTACACAGGTAAACTGGACTCTCTTCGCATCTATTCTGGAAAGAATCGGGTGAAAATTGAAGGTCTATTTATTTCTGACCCCAAGGTCATTGAGTGTCGTGTTTTTTGGAACGGTCGAAAGGACTCTGTGTCCATACCTGTTAACAGGACACAAAATACAGATACATTACGTTTGATGCTGGAAAATATGACCGAAAATGTGCACAATTTTGAAGTAGTCACCTTTGACACGGAAGGAAATAAGTCAATCACTGTATACGGTATTGGAAATGTTTACGGTGAGCGTTATCAGCAATCCATCTTCAACAGGCCGATCGCAAATAATAGTTTAAAAGCTTATGACAACACCTTTACGGCTACATTTGGAAATGTAGATCGCACGCTGGGAATATTTGCGACGGAAATTAGATATGTAGATACGGAAGGAGTAAATCAAACTATAAGGCTAGATATTGATGATAAGGACGTTGCACTTACGAATGTGAAAATTGATGAATCGATGTCTTTTAGAAGCCTTTATCTACCGGATACCTTGTGTTTGGATACATTTTATACTGCCTATACTGATTTTAATCCCTCATTGACCTATTACCGAAATTTAGGATATCCATTCACTGCTACAAATATTTCCGGTCGCTGGGGTGTTTTGCAAGATTGGACGTCTAATGCCTCTGCTAACGCCATAAGTGGTAGAGGTAGTTGGGATAACAATACCGGCGTAGGCGTGCTTTCGGCAGAGGCTGGTTGGGGAACCCCCAATATAAACAACGGCAAGATATATCAAGCAACCACCTTACCCGCGGGAAAATATAAGGTTGATATCGAATTTCGGAGAAACAACGTTACGGCGAACGTCGACGCCACAAATAATTTAGTATATTTTGTCGTCACTAATAATGGTAGCATCCCGAATGTCGCAGATGTATTATCTTCTGATAAATTGGGCTACTACAATTTGGCATGGATCAATGACGCGTACCGAGTTGTCTCATTCGAATTTGATAATCCTGTTACACAGGAGGTAACTATAGGATACGTAGCTAATCTAATGAGCTCCAGTAACCAATATTTTAACGTGCGGGGAATGTCAGTTTCCCTAGTAGAATAGTCATATTTAAATTAAAGCTGTCTAGAGAAATCTAGACAGCTCTTTTACCAAAGATAAAGTTATGATTAAATACATATGCTATCTCCTTTTGTTCTTGTTTGGATGTGGAAAATCTCCGGTAAATCCACCCGAACAACCCGAAAAGGAAGAACCAGTCGTTCTGGTTCCTACTCTTTCCGCTGCCATAGCCGGAAAAGTTACTACCACAAAGGCCTTATTGAAAACTAAGATTGAGCATACTGGAGGAGCTTCTATTACCGAACGTGGAATCTGTTGGGCTACTCATAATGAGCCTACTGTTGATGATTTTAAAGCCTCACCAAGTACCGTATCTGGTTCTGGGGAATTTGAAGTTGAACTGACTAATCTGATAGGTGGAAAAAAATACTATGCTAGAGCTTACGCATCCAACTCTGCCGGCAGAGCTTATGGTAATGCCCTGGAATTTACTACCGAAAGCTATGAAGATGCAAAGCTCTCAGCGACCTCCGTTATCTTCTACAAGCTAAATAGTATGCAAGCTTCAGCAGCCATCGAGACAGATGGTGGTGCAGATGTCTTAGAAGCAGGAATCTGTTTCGCCGAAACGCAAAATCCGACTATTGATAACCAAGTAGCAAAGGCTGCCAGCATTACCAACGGAGCATTTAAGGTAGATGTTACAAATTTAGGTTTGGGCAAGACTTTTTATGCGAAATCGTACGTCAAGACGGCGAAAGGAATTTTCTACGGTAGTCAAGCCTCTTTTCAAACATTCACCAAGGGGAAAATAACGGTTAAATATCATAATCAAGCCAATATCCCGGCTGAAGTTTTTACTCGTTTGAAAGCAATGGCCGATCAAGGGGTGAAGCTATTAGAAGAACATACAAGTATTGTCAAAACCGTAACCATTGAGTACAATACAGGCGTTGCTACGGCAGACGCGAGTTTCACTGGATGGATGCGTTGGGGCTCGAACGCGTCGTATCAAAGAGCTGGAACATTTCTGCATGAGTTTTCTCATGCTATAGGATCGGGCACAACGAGTTATTGGACGGCTACACTGCTTAAAAATGGACTTTATACAGGAGCAAGCGCTAATTTAGCCCTACAGAAAGCAACCAATGATCCAGCAACCTACCTAAGAGGAGATGGACAACATTGGTGGCCCTACGGTATTAATGGTGCCCATGAAGATACGGGTAAGGAATCAGACTATATCGTTACGACCCTTATTTTAGAGGGATTTAAGAGAGATGGTATTCCTGTCCAATAATAGAATGGTCAGATTAGAAAATGTTAGCGTTTAACTTAATTGTAACGAAGATGTAGCAGGGTTAAGCACCAAATATCTAAATACCCGACCTTTTAGACGAATTTGTCCCTCTTTTCGAATCAATTGTGCAAATATTTTTGTGATGGGTACTGTATGGATCCTTTTAATCAACGCTTGAACAAATTTTTTATGAATCCAATTTTGCTTTTTTTCTTCTTACTTCTAGTTCAGCACGCGAATGCACAACATGATATTGAAACGTATAAACTCGTATGGTCAGACGAGTTTAATAGCGGAAAAGTAGACTCCCAAAATTGGTCCTTCGAAGAGGGTTTTAAACGCAACAATGAAGACCAATGGTATCAGCAGGAAAATGCCTATTGCAAGGATGGAGTGCTGATTATCGAAGCCCGTCAAGAAACAACGCCCAACCCCACTTTTAAGAAAGGAAGCAACCATTGGGCAGAGTCACGTCCAAATATCCAATATACTTCCTCATCGATAAATACCCAAGGTAAGCACAGTTGGAAATATGGACGCTTTGAGATGAGGGCCCGCATTCCTATTGGGTCTGGATTATGGCCAGCATTTTGGACATTAGGTGTCGATAAAGAGTGGCCTTCCAATGGTGAGATAGACATCATGGAATACTACAAAGGCAATATACTGGCAAATATCGCAACAGGTACAGCCAAACAATGGAACGCCGAATGGCACAGCACCACGAAATCTGTTAAAGAGCTTGGAGGACAAGCATGGGCGGCACAGTTTCACGTATGGCGCATGGATTGGGATGAAAGGGAAATTTCGTTGTATCTAGACGGCCAATTGCTGAATCGTGTACCCCTGCAGCGATTGGTAAATAAAGACGGAAGCGGTTTCAATCCTTTCCAACAGCCGCATTACATCTTGTTGAACTTTGCACTGGGGGGTATCAACGGCGGAAAAATCGATGAGAGTTTGCTGCCAGCAAAATATGAAATCGACTATGTGCGTGTTTATCAAAAAAATACTGCGGCACAGCCGCGCAGTTCACAGTTTACACCTGGTGATCGCTGGCTTGATCAAAATGGTGCCCATATCAACGCCCATGGAGGGGGGATTATACATCATGACGGTACCTACTATTGGTATGGCGAGAAGAGAGGCGGGCGTGAATCCCAGGGGGTTAACGTGTATTCATCCAAAGACCTTTACAATTGGGAATTCCAAGGTTTAGCACTCTCACCAGCGTCTGACCCAAACAGCCCA
Source organism: Sphingobacterium alkalisoli (assembly GCF_005049105.1). Taxonomy (GTDB): domain Bacteria; phylum Bacteroidota; class Bacteroidia; order Sphingobacteriales; family Sphingobacteriaceae; genus Sphingobacterium; species Sphingobacterium alkalisoli. The sequence continues at coordinate 443,382 of NZ_SUKA01000004.1, read as the reverse complement.
ATTAGCTGGGGATGTATAATCGAGCGTCCTAAAGTAATCTTCAACGAAAAGACCAAGAAATTTGTTATGTTTTTTCATTTGGAGCTGAAAGGCCAAGGCTATGCTGCTGCCCAAGTTGGTATTGCAGTGTCTGATTCGCCAACTGGGAATTTTACGTTTTTGGAATCTTCCCGGGTCAATGCCGGGGTATGGCCGTTGAATATGACCAAAGGCCAACGGGAGTCGAATGTCAGTCCCCGCGATCATGGTACCTGGTGGACACCAGAATGGCGGAAAGCCGTTGAAGAGGGATTATTTGTGCGAAGGGATTTCGTAGGTGGTCAGATGTGTCGCGATATGACCTTATTCGTCGATGACGACGGCACCGCTTACCATATTTATTCTTCAGAAGAAAATCTTACACTACATATCGCCGAACTAACCGATGATTATTTAGGCTATACCGGTAAATATATCCGCATCGCACCGGGGGGACATAATGAGGCTCCTACGCTCTTGAAAAAAGACGGTAAATATTATATGATTACCTCCGGCTGTACAGGGTGGGATCCCAATGCGGCACGTCTGCTGATTGCGGATGATATGTTGGGAGACTGGGCATTGTTACCTAATCCTTGTGTGGGAAAGGATGCACATCTGACATTTCGCGGACAGGGAACACATTTACTACCTGTACATGGTAAGAAAGATGCCTTTATTTTTATGGCAGATCGTTGGAAGCCGCGTAATTTAATTGATAGCCGGTATCTCTGGCTTCCCGTTACCTTCAGCGGTACACAATTGAGCCTTCACTGGAAGGAAGAGTGGGATTTAAGCGTTTTCGATTAGAACTATTATAATATGAAGTTTCTCCATAAAAGTACCTTTTCCTTACTGTTATTCGGCTTAGGTATTCAAGTTGCGGTTGCACAGTCCAGCGTAACATTATCCAATGACGGGCGTGTGGAAAATATAAAACAATCCGACGACCGCAAAGGAATTCCATGGCTTGACGAGACTATCGTCGAGCAAAATCGGCTGCCAATGCGGAGCGACTATATTGTTTATGCAGATAAAGAAGAAGCCACACAAGGCGATTGGAGGAAATCTTCTTTTTATCAGAGTCTCAATGGTTCGTGGAAATTTAAATGGGTAGAAGCACCTGCGGATCTCCCGGCCAATTTTGAGGCCGCTGATTATGATGATAGTCAATGGCCTACGTTCCAGGTCCCCGGAAATTGGGAAATGAACGGATATGGATTTCGGATGTACACGACTTCGGGGTTTGAATTTCGGTATCTGTTAGATGGAGGCCGTGCCAATCCCCCCATCATACCCATGCATTTCAATCCTACCGCAGTGTATAGAAGAGAGGTGGTTATTGATGATAACTGGGATGGAAAGCATGTTATTCTTCACATAGGAGCTGCCAAATCTAATTTATCGGTTTGGGTAAATGGGCGTTATGTCGGTTACGGTGAAGATAGTAAATTACCTTCCGAGTTTGATGTGACCCCGTTTCTGAAGAAAGGTAAAAATAGCATCGTCCTGAAGATTATGCGTTGGGGCGTAGCAAATTACTTAGAAGATCAGGATATGTGGCGTCTTAGTGGAATTACACGAGATTGCTATCTGATCGCACGGCATCCACAATATATCTATGATGTGGATATCTCGCCTCTATTAGATAATACGTTTTCGAAAGGCGCATTACATACCACGCTCAGTTTAAACGAATCTGCTGAAACAAAGCTAACCGCCGAGATCGAACTAAAAAGGGGCGGCGAAACTATCCAGCGAGATCGGGTTTCATTTGAGGGGGAACAATCCGTTAAATCGGTGATCCAAGTCGGAAGTCCTGCCTTGTGGTCGGCGGAGACGCCGCATTTGTACGAGGTCATCACCACGCTGAAGAATGAGAAAGGGGACATCTTAGAGATCATACCCCAGCGGATCGGCTTTCGAAAAATTGAAATTAAAGGGGGACAGTTTTTGGTCAATGGTCAACCTATATTGATTAAAGGGATCAATAGACATGAGACAGATCCGTTGACCGGACATGTGATCTCCAAACAGGCCATGCTGAAAGATGTGCAGTTGATGAAGCAGTTTAACATCAATTCGGTTCGCACCAGCCATTACCCCAATTCCGAGTACTGGTTGGAACTATGTGACGAATACGGTCTATATGTGATCGACGAAGCAAATATCGAATCGCATGGTATGGGCTACGATCTCTCGTATACCATGGCCAATCGCCCTACCTGGGAAGAATCGCACGTTTCACGTGTGATGCGTTTGATCGAGCGTGACAAAAATCATGCGAGTGTGGTTATCTGGAGTATGGGCAACGAAGCGGGCAACGGTTACAATTTTTACAGAAGTTACGTGAAAATGAAGGAGCGCGATACAACACGACCTGTACAATACGAGCGGGCCGTTAACAATTATGGTGAATTGCGCTTTGACTGGAATACAGATTTAAATGTACCGATGTATGCAAGCCCAGATGCAATGAAAAGCTATGCAAAACGCAACCCTACACCCGAGAAACCTTTCATACAGTGCGAATACGCGCATGCCATGGGAAACTCCTTAGGAAGCTTCAAAGACTACTGGGATATTATCCGTGATAATAAAGGTGTTTTTCAAGGAGGGTATATCTGGGATTTTGTCGATCAATGTTTTATTGAAATAAATGAAAAGGGCGATACGGTGTATACCTACGGCGGCGACTACGAACCAAAAGAAGCGATAACGGGATGGAACTATGCGTCAAAAGGAATCTTTTATGCCAATCGTACACCCTATCCGCATGCCTGGGAAATGAAGAAAGTCTATCAAGACGTCCATACCACTTTAATCGGTAACGATACACTTGCCATCTACAATGAGAAGTTTTTTACCGATCTGTCCAATATCAGCATGGAGTGGGAGATTATTTTAGATGGTAAAAAAGTACAAAATGGTATGTTCGATCATATTTCTGTCGGACCACAGGAAACAGTTCGGGTGCCAATACAGTATAAGCCTCTGGCGGCAGGAGAAGCATTCTTAAACGTCACATATAAACTAAAAGAGGCCGAGCCATTGCTCGCTGCAGAACATATTATTGCGACAGAACAATTATCCTTGGGAGGGAGCTACACGCCATTTACAACTTTAGATAGGCAAGCAGGAATAGTAACTTTCCAGGATGATCTGGGAATACATGTCCAAAGTAAGGATCTAGATATGGTATTTGACAAACAGACGGGCTGGTTAACGAAATACGTTTATAAAGGTACATCGTTTGCTGATGAAAATTATGCCTTGAAAGCTAATTTTTGGCGAGCACCTAATGATAATGATTTTGGGGCTAAAACACCGGAAAAATTAAAAGCGTGGAAAGAAGTTACGAACCACACCATATTAAAAAATATCAGGTACGAAGTGATAAATAATCTAGCGTATGTAACAGCAGCTTACGAACTTCCGCAAGTATACGCCACATTGGAGATGAAATATATTATCAATAGTCAGGGAGAAATAAGTATTACGCAGATGTTGAAGGCCAGTGCCGAACAAAAGGTTGATGTTCTTCCTCGGTTTGGTATGCAGTTGATTCTACCCGGAGGGTTCGAACAGGTGGAATATTATGGCAGAGGGCCACATGAAAACTATAGCGATAGAAATTTCGGTTCGCCCGTAGGTCTTTACAGGCAGACGGTCGACGATCAATATTTTCCGTATGTCATGCCCAATGAAACAGGGAATAAGACCGATGTTCGTTGGTGGAAGCTGATGAATAAAAAAGGTAAGGGATTGTTGGTGACCTCGGATACCCTGTTGAGCATGAGCGCACTGCATTACTTTGATAGCGACCTCGACGATGGTTCAAAACGCGCCCAAAGACATGCTGCTGACTTGGTACGGAGAGAACAGACACAGTTAAATATTGATCTCAAACAGATGGGCGTTGGTGGGGTGAACAGTTGGGGAGCTTGGCCATTAAAAGATTACCTGCTTCCCTACCAAGACTATTCCTTTTCATTTGTAATTAGACCTATATAATCCCGTCGTATCTAGCTATTCGGTGCGTATTGATGAGTATGTAGACTACAATAGACGGGTTTGTATATGTTAATCCGAGGAGAAAGTTTTAATTTTAGGGTTGTAAATAAGCCTAACTGAAAATAAGAATCTATAATGAATAATTATACATATATGAAACTAACAACACTTTATGCGCTTTTTATGGTGCTTGTTACGCCTATGGCGTTACTCGCTCAACCTGGGTTTGGAAAAGCCGAAAAAATAAACAATGATTGGGCGTTCCGATTGGGCGATATCGAAGATGGAGCCAAGATTGATTTGGATTTACGTGGGTGGAAAAAAGTAGTCCTGCCACATGACTGGACTGTAAAACAGACCTTGAGTCCGTCGCTAGCAAGTGCGACGGGTTATTTGCCCGGAGGGATCGGTTGGTATCGCAAGCAGTTCGATGTATCTGCAGATAAACAGGGAGAGAAAATCTACTTATACTTCGAAGGGGTATACAACAGGAGTGAGGTTTTCGTGAATGGACAGTCGTTAGGAAAACGTCCAAATGGATATATCTCTTTTATGTACGACGCAACACCCTACATCAAATTTGGTGGCGAGAATGTGATCGCTGTACGTGTCGATCATAGTCAAGATGCAGATTCGCGCTGGTATACCGGTTCAGGTATATACCGGGATGTATGGATGGTAACCGCCAATTCTGTTCATATCGATCAGTGGGGTGTGTATGCCTACCCGAGCGTTGATGGCAATAAGTCAAAACTCCATGTTCAGGTCGATTTAAAAAATGAACTTGCCGTTTCAGCCACGGTATCCATAGCCAATGAACTCGTTGACCCTAATGGGAAGACTGTTGCTAAAAAAACGACGAAGTACGTTATTGCTCCGGGAAAGCAGCAGGAGGCCAAGTTGTCTTTTGATGTTAAAAATGCACAGCTATGGAGCTTGAAAAATCCGCAGCTGTATACGTTGAAGACCAGTGTATTGCAAGACGGAAAACGCATTGATGCGTCGGAGGTAAAAACAGGTTTTAGAACCTACACCTTTGATGCGAATAAGGGATTTGCATTAAATGGCGAGTGGATGAAAGTCAAAGGTGTCTGTTTGCATCATGATGCTGGCGTCTTAGGGGCAGAGGTTTATCCGGAAGTGTGGAGGCGCCGTTTGTTAACGTTAAAATCGTTGGGTGTAAACGCTATTCGTACCAGCCACAATCCGCAAGCAAGCAGTTTATACGAGTTGTGCGATGAACTGGGCCTTCTTGTTATGAATGAAGCTTTTGATGAGTGGGAATTTCCCAAACGTAAATGGCTACAGGGATGGAATTATGGTACCCCCGGGTTCCAGGGGACCTATGATTTTTTTGAAGAGTGGGGAGAGCGTGATCTGGCAGATATGGTAAAAAGAGACCGAAACCATATTTCGATATTTGCATGGAGTATAGGTAACGAGGTCGATTATCCGAATGATCCGTATTCGCATCCGGTATTAGCAGGTAGTAAAGAAGGAGGTTTTACCCAACCTATTTTTGGTGGCTATAAAAAAGATGCCCCAGATGCCATGCGGTTAGGTGATATCGCAAAGCGCCTCGTCGCTGTTGTCAAAAAGTATGACACGAGTAGACCGGTTACGGCCGGATTAGCTGGCGTTGCCATGTCAAATGAAACGGCCTATCCCGCGGCTTTGGATATTGCCGGTTATAACTACACCGAGAGCCGTTACGGGAGCGATCATGAGCGCTATCCGCAGCGTGTTATTTTCGGAAGCGAAAATAGACATGATTTCGGTGCTTGGAAGGCCGTGAAAGATAATGAACATATCTTCGGGCAGTTCCTGTGGACCGGGATCGATTACTTAGGCGAATCCGGAAGATGGCCTTCCAGAGGATTTTATTCCGGACTTCTCGACTTTGGAGGCTTCATTAAGCCGAGGGGGTATTTTCGTCAATCGCTATGGTCTGATGTACCCATGGCATACCTAGGTACCTACCCTTTGCAGGGAGGTGGTGCCGCGACAGACGTCTGGTCGGTATTGGAAGCCGATCAAGGACAGAAAAAGGATCAAGCTCCCTCAATGGATGCCTGGCCAATTTGGAACTACCAAGATGGACAAGAAATTCGTGTAGTTTGCTACACCAATGCTGCGCAAGCTCGATTAGAATTGAACGGTCAAGTCGTCGGTGAAATAAAACCATATAATCAGAAAGATGGAATTATCCATTGGGATATTCCTTACAAGGTGGGCAAATTGGAAGTCGTTGGTCTTGATGCACAAAATAAGGAAGTTTCACGTTATCATATCCAGTCCAGCAAACGCCCCCATGCACTTCAACTGATTAGCCCGGTCGCGTCGGTAAAGAAAACGGACGATGTTGTACAAGTGGAGCTACAAGTAGTCGATGAGGATGGCGTGCCTGTGCTGTTGTCCGACGAAGAGATTGTCTGTCAGATTTCCGGCCCCGCACGTTTATTGGGCATGGAAGCAGGAAATAATTCGGATATGACCGATTATACCGATAACCGTCAACGTGTTTTCCATGGGAAGATTATCAATTACATAAAAGTTCGGGGTAATGCCGGAGAAAAAGTATCTTTACGTTTTACTTCCACGTGGTTAACTCCTGTTGAAGTAGATTTTACGATTGAATAACGAACAGTAAACCATATGATCATCCGAACGGTTCTTCTTCTCTTTGTCGTTGCCGGCCTACAAGCTTGCGCTGTGAAAAAAAATGGTACGTTGATGCAGTCCGACAAACACGATGTACTTGAAGTCATAAATCGCGTAAACAAGCATTGGCAAAGCCAGCATAAACCCGAACAATGGCCTTTTTGGGATGTTGCAGCTTATCATACCGGCAATATGGAAGCCTATGCCCTGACCAAAGAACCCGATTTTTTAGCCTATAGCCTTGCTTGGGCCGAACACAATGAATGGAAAGGTGCGAAGTCGGACAAGAAGTCAGAGTGGAAATACAGCTATGGAGAAAAAGATCAATACGTTCTCTTCGGCGATTGGCAGATTTGCTTCCAGACCTACATCGATTTATATAATTTGGATCCCGATCCGATTCGTATACAGCGGGCACGTGAAGTAATGGAATACCAAATGAGCACAGTACAGACCGATTATTGGTGGTGGGCCGATGGTCTTTACATGGTCATGCCCGTTATGACCAAGCTGTATGCTGTTACCAAGGATGAGCAATATCTAGATAAACTCTACACGTATTTCAGCTATGCAGACAGTTTAATGTTTGATAGCGAAGCACATCTCTATTACCGGGACGGAAAATATATTTACCCAAAGCATAAGAGCGTACACGGGAAAAAGGACTTTTGGGCGCGCGGAGATGGGTGGGTACTTGCTGGACTGGCAAAAGTATTGGCAGATTTGCCAAAGAGCTACTCGCACCGCGCATTCTTTGAACAGCGTTTCGTTCAGCTCGCTAAAGCCGTTGCGGCCTGCCAGCAGGACGACGGATACTGGACCAGAAGTCTGCTCGATCCTGCGCACGCTCCGGGACCGGAAACCAGTGGAACTGCCTTTTTTACCTATGGTATGCTCTGGGGGATCAATAATGGGTATCTGGACAAGGATGAATTTATTCCTGTCGTGAAAAAATCGTGGCAGTACCTACGTCACACAGCGCTGCAGGCCGACGGATCAGTAGGATATGTGCAGCCCATAGGCGAAAAGGCCATTCCCGGTCAGGTAGTGGATAAGCGCTCCACCTCCAATTTCGGAGTAGGCGCATATTTATTGGCTAGTGCGGAATTATACCGCTTTTTAAGTAAGTAGCATGAAGAAAATTAGTTTATTTTTTATCTCAATTTGTCTTTTAAACTTTGCATTTGCACAAAAGGGTAAAGCTAAACGAGAACCTTCCGCGGTTTCAGATCGTGTTTTCTGGCTTCAGGAGATGGACAAAATGGTTAAACCTACGCTGTACAGCTTAGCGCAGGATAGTTTGCGCATCGTAATGCCTAAAGTAACCTCAAAGAACGTAGACAATAGAGAGCACCGTATAGCTGTTCAATATTTGGAAGTGTTGGGACGTGTACTCTGCGGGGTAGCTCCTTGGTTGCAGTTGGAAGGTGGCGACGCGTATGAAGTGCAGCTGAGAGAACAATATAGAAAATGGACGATTCAAGGACTAGAAAATGCACTAGATAGTACGGCAAATGATTTTATGCGCTTTGATCTGGGTGGGCAGCAACTGGTGGATGCCTCCTTCCTGGCGGTAGCGATCGTGCGGGCGCCTTGGATCTGGGGAAATCTAAGTGCAGAAGCAAAAAAGCATTTGGTAGAATCCATCAAAACCACACGGCGCTTTCGACCTGTATTCTCCAATTGGTTGTTGTTCTCTGCAATGAACGAGGCTTTCTTGGCCAAGTTTGATGGTACCTGGGATGTCATGCGGGTCGATTACGCGTTGAGACAGTTAGAACAATGGTATGTAGGCGATGGAATGTACATGGATGGTACACACTACGCCTATGATTACTATAATAGTTATGTGATACATCCTTATCTGTCTGCCATTGCCGATGTCATAGGCGAAAAAACGGGTGATTACCGGGATATGTTTGAAAAAATAAAAAAGAGAAATCAGCGTTATGCCATTATACAGGAAAGATTGATCAACATGGACGGTACCTATCCAGCCTCGGGCCGTTCGGTGATTTATCGTGGCGCTGCGTTTCATCACCTTGCAGATATGGCATTGAAAAGACGGCTGCCTGAAGCGTTGAAACCTGCGCAGGTTCGCGGCGCATTAACTGCGGTGCTAAAGAAGACGACAGAAAGTCCGACAACGTACAAAGATGGATGGCTGACAATCGGCTTGTATGGCGAACAGTGGGGATTGGGGGATTTTTACAATAATCAAGGGAGTCCCTATATCGCTACAAACATCTTTTTGCCATTAGGACTGCCCGAAACGGATGAATTTTGGACAGGCCCTTCGTTGCCCTGGAGTTCGCAGCTCATCTGGACAGGTAGTCAAGATGCAAAGAAAGATTATGGGGTGGATTTAAGGTAATTGTACACCGAAAACGAAATGCTTACACCATTTCTTCGGCAAACTTGTCCTGTATTTCCAATAATACTTCTTCGATTTCAGCAAGCGTTTGCAAGGTAACCAACTGCATCCGGTATTCTTTAAAATTAGGAATGCCTTTAAAATAATTGGCGTAGTGTCTACGCATTTCAAAGATCCCAACCTTATCTCCCTTCCATTCGATGGATTTGGTAAGATGTGTACGGCATACTTCGACGCGTTCGGCGATGGTTGGTCCTTCCAATCTTTCGCCTGTATTGAAAAAATGTTTGACTTCCCGAAAAATCCAGGGGTACCCTATAGATGCCCTGCCGATCATAATACCGTCAACTTCATACTCCTGACGCCATGCTGCGGCTTTTTCTACAGAATCAATATCGCCATTGCCAAAAATAGGGATATGAATACGGGGATTGCGCTTCACGTCACGGATCATTGACCAGTCTGCCTGTCCTTTATACATTTGGGCACGTGTACGGCCGTGTATGGATAAAGCCTTGATACCGATATCCTGTAAACGCTCCGCCACTTCGTAGATGTTTTTGGTGCTATCATCCCATCCTAGACGCGTCTTTACCGTTACAGGTAGGTGGGTAGCCTCTACGACGGCTTTGGTCATCGCCACCATCTTATCAATATCCTGTAATAAACTAGCGCCCGCTCCTCGGCACGCAACGTTCTTCACAGGGCAGCCATAGTTAATGTCTATTAAATCCGGGTTCGCTTGTGAACAGATCTCGGCAGATTGACGCATGTGTTCAATGTCGGATCCGAAAATCTGAATGCCTATCGGGCGCTCGTATTCGAAAATATCGAGTTTCTGTCTAGATTTAGCCGCATCCCGAATTAATCCCTCCGACGAAATAAACTCCGTATACATCATATCGACGCCACTTTTTTTGCATACGTAACGAAATGGTGGGTCACTTACATCTTCCATCGGAGCCAGCAGGAGTGGAAACGCACCTAAATCAATATTTTCGCCAATTTTTATAGACATGATGCAAAATTAGGCAACTTGCCGTTTATATGCAAGTTGTTTACATGCGTCTCTTCTGCGGAAAAGAATAGATGAACCTGAAAGTATTTCGATGAAGATGGGATAAAAAGAGTCATTTTTGTTAAACGGCTAATAAATTAGAGTTTTTTTTGGTTTTTTTTTAATTTTTATTTGTTTATTTAAAAATTATTCTAAATTTGCATTGCAATGACAAAAACTAAAACATATCAATTATGGTGGTGGCCTGAAGCGAATAGCGTCGGGAGCAATCTTTTTGGTATATAGATAAGAATTTCAGAATCAACCAAAACCATTGAAAACTAAGCCCGACAAAATTTGTCGGGCTTTTTTCTTTCACGTTCATAAGAGTTGGTGTTACGATGGATCATGAAAGTTTTATATTATTGAGTAATTATTAGAATATGGCTTATATATTTAACACAAATTATAGAAAGATACTAGCAGATACGACCACACCTGTAAGTATTTATTTGCGCTTAAGAGATTCTTTTCCAAATAGCCTTTTATTGGAGAGCTCGGAATACCATAGTAGGGATAACAATATCAGTTATATCTGTTGCCAGCCTATTGCAGGAATTAAGCTGGAGAAGGAAACATTAGAGATTACCTACCCCAACAAAGAAAAGATCAAAAAGAATTCTGCCGAGATCATACTCCGGGACGAGGTTTCTAACTTCCGGAAATCTTTTGATTCGAACCATTTGGCGGATGTGAATGTAATATCTAACGGGCTCTTTGGCTATTTTACGTTCGATGCCGTAGCACATTTTGAAGATATTAGCTTAACGACCGCAGTGGATGAAAGACGAGATATCCCATATCTTCAGTATCACATATACAAGTATGTCATTGCCATCGATCATTTTCGAAATCAACTGTATATTTTCGAAAACCTATTGGAAGATGAAGAGTCCGATCTCGATCGCATGGAATACCTGATCCAGAATAAGAACTTTCCTGAGTATTCTTTCAAGTTAAGAGGAGAAGAAGAGTCTAATATGTCGGATGTAGATTTCAAAAATTTGGTATTAAGGATGAAAGAACATATTCAGCGTGGCGATGTGTTTCAGATCGTACCATCTAGGGGATTTAGCACGGCATTCCATGGAGACGAATTTAATGTGTACCGCGCCTTACGTTCTGTAAACCCATCCCCGTACCTGTTTTATTTTGACTACGGCGATTTTAAGTTGTTCGGGTCCTCTCCCGAGGCGCAGCTGACGATAAAAAAATCGGAAGCAACGATTTATCCTATTGCTGGTACGTTCAAGCGGACAGGCGATATGGAGCAGGACGAGAAAATAGCCGAAGAATTAAAGAATGATCCGAAAGAGTCTGCAGAACATGTGATGTTGGTAGACCTGGCCCGCAATGACCTCAGCAGACATTGTACAAATGTTAAGGTCAAATCGTATAAAGAAGCACAGTATTACTCCCATATTATTCATTTGGTATCCAAAGTTTCGGGAAAACTTAACACCGACGCGAATCCCTTCGACGTGGTGGGAGATACCTATCCAGCAGGTACGTTGTCCGGTGCTCCGAAGCACATGGCACTTACACTGATCGATCGGTATGAAGGGCAGCAACGTTCTTTTTATTCCGGCGCGCTAGGGTATATGGGATTCAACGGAGATTTCAATCATGCGATTATGATTCGATCTTTCCTTAGTAAGCATAATTTGTTGCACTACCAAGCGGGGGCGGGTATCGTATTGGATTCAGATCCCGAAAAAGAGCTACAGGAAGTAAATAATAAAATTGCTGCGTTGCGCAGTGCGTTAAAAATAGCCGAAACGATATGATCAGGCCCTTAGAATATTGTCAAAACGGCGACCACATCGCTCAATCGATAGACACGATAGATTACCGTATTTTAGAGTTGATAGCCCTACGTAAGGCTTATGTGGACAAAGCGACTCATTTTGAGTCTGTGCTGCCAGAAGCGGATGCCCGCGATCAAGTTGAAAAAATGCTACAGCTCAGATACAACTGGGCGGCGCAATTGATATTAGATAAAGAGACTGTACATACGGTCTTTCAATCGATCATTAATCATTTTAAGAATAAAGAATTAGAACTATTACATGAACAATAAGATATTAGTCATCGATAACTATGACTCCTTCACCTATAATTTAGTTCATCTCTTACAAGAGTTGGAGCAAGACTATGTAGTCGTGCGCAACGATAAGTTCGAATTAAAAGATGTGGAAGCGTACGATAAGATTTTGTTGTCGCCCGGCCCTGGGATTCCGGAAGAGGCGGGGCTTCTGCTGGATGTCATCCGTATGTATTCATCCACGAAACGTATTTTGGGTATCTGTCTCGGTCAGCAAGCTATAGCCGAAGTATTTGGCGGCAAGCTTTTCAACATGCCAAAGCCATTGCATGGCGTAGCAACGGATATCATCGTGACCGATGATAGTGAAAAATTATTTCGGGATTTTCCACGTGACTCAAAGATCGGTCGTTACCATTCCTGGGCAGTAGAAAAAGAGAGCTTACCTGCATCGCTTAAGATTACTGCACTCGATCCCAATGGGATTATTATGGCGCTATCGCATACAGAATACGATGTCAGGGGGATGCAATTTCATCCAGAATCGATCTTGACGGATAATGGTAAATTGTTAATTGCTAACTGGTTGAAGTAGCTTCTTGGAAGCTCTAAATTTATTTATACTTTAGGAGGAGGCGTTTAAAAGTATTCTTGAAGTGCGTCATCGAAACGTAGTGACGAAGCAATCTTACGAGTGCCCCCTTCTCATAATCAATTAAAAAATGACTGTTTTAGATAAAATTGTAGCAAAAAAGAAAGTAGAAGTTGCTTCTGCAAAAGCGACTGTTTCTTTATCGGAATTAGAAAAGTATCCGCTCTTTGGTCGGAAGTGCTACTCGCTCAATGAATCGGTATTACGGGCCGACCGTAGGGGAATCATTGCCGAATACAAGCGGGCTTCTCCTTCCAAAGGCATCATCAATGCGGTATCTTCGGTTCAAGAAGTTGTAAGGGGCTACCAAGATGCCGGGGCATCTGCCGTTTCGGTCTTAACAGATCCTGATTTTTTTCAGGGAAGCTTAGCAGATCTGACAGCTGCCCGCGAAGTATTGACTATTCCCTTATTGCGAAAGGAGTTTGTAGTAGATCCGTATCAGATCACCGAAGCGAAGGCCTATGGGGCCGATATCATTCTGTTGATAGCAGCCTGCCTCACCTCGGAAGAGATCAGCAATTTCTCTTCTTATGCGAAATCGCTGGGTTTGAGTGTACTGCTGGAAGTACATAATGAAGAGGAACTAAACCGGAGTATCTTTGATACGATAGATGCTATTGGAGTCAATAACAGAAACCTGAAGGATTTTTCGGTGTCTTTAGATCATTCCTATGATCTGGTTAACAAGATCCCCGATCGTTTTGTAAAAGTTTCCGAGAGTGGTATTTCTGATCCGCTCACCATCCGAGAATTAAAACAAATCGGTTTCCAGGCGTTTTTGATCGGCGAGAACTTTATGAAGACAGATAATCCTGCGGAGGCTATTAAGGAATTTGTAAAGGAGTTGTAGTGTTTAAGTTTAAAATAAGGTTTAAATTAATCAAATTTCTTTTGTCCTCGCCGCCGGACAGGGCTCTTTCTTTTTTATAAAAAGAAACAAAACCGGAACGATGTGGAGCTCACCGAAGGTAAAATCGTCGCTGGAATCATTTGGCTGTACGGACAGTGCTTCCTACTACTATTGCCAAATAATTCAAAGGCGACATTTGTCGAATTTGTAAGGATAGTGAATTTGGTGTAAACGGTTGTACTTCAGCTGGATTTAAAAGGACGACCTAGGTCGATGTAGCGTTAAGAAAGCTTTTGGATTTGCGTTAAGAACACATCTACAAAGTGCAACGGCTTGGAGCTGTTTAGTAAATCCAAAAGCTTTTAGCGTGACATTGACCCAGTCTTGATTATCTCCGATGAGCTCGCAAGCTCGGTTTGTTTGTTTCTTTATTCATCAAGGAATATAGAAAGCCCCCGTCGCGGGCAAGCGACGAATAAAAACCTTAATCCTTTAATAAATCCGGCCTTCGCTCTTTGGTCCGTAATAACTGCTGTTCATCACGCCATTCCGCAATTTTAGCTTCATGTCCGCTTAGCAATATAGCAGGTACTTTATGTCCGCGCCACTCTGCAGGTCTCGTGTAGATGGGGGCGTCGAGGAGACCATCTTGAAAAGAATCCGATAATGCGGAGGTTTCATCAGATAAGACGCCCGGTATCAGTCGTACAATTGCGTCGACAACTATCGCGGCCGGGAGCTCACCACCCGACAGTACATAGTCGCCTACAGATATTTCCTTCGTTACAAATACATCACGAATTCGTTGGTCGATACCTTTGTAGTGTCCACATAAGATAATGATATTTCCTTTTGTAGAAAGGTCGTTGGCGATTTCTTGATTTAACGTTACACCATCCGGCGTCATATAGATTATCTCATCGTATTCACGCTCACTTTGTAGTTTTTCGATGCAGGATGCGAAAGGTTCTATTTGCATCACCATCCCTGATCCACCACCATAGGGGTAATCATCTACAGACTTCTGTTTGTTGTGTGCGTATTCGCGTAGGTTATGAACATGAATTTCTGCTATTCCCTTTTTTTGCGCACGTTGTAAGATGGAATGTGCAAAAGGACTTTCTAATAAAGAAGGTAATACGGTGATGATGTCAAATCGCATATTGCAAAAGTAGTGAAAAAAGCAAAGAGTTTTCTGAGAAGCGGTATGCCGTTGTTACAAAGGGGTGTTACAAGAAGGTATTAATGGTACTTGTCATTCTTTTATTTACACCAGGCGAAACTGTGAAATACTTGTGAAAACACTAAAAATAATGGTTTGTTAATGAAAAATTAATATGCTAGCATTGTTTTTTTTAAAAATATTTGCATAGACAACCTATCTAACTTATATTTGAGCGTTTTAACATATTTTAACAATCCGAATATTTCATTATATTCGGATTACATAAACTAAATACAACAAACATATGAAACAAAAATTACTCAGTTTTTTTCTAGTGTTTACATGCCTGGTAGGGGTATCGTTTGCACAGAATCGTCAAGTGAGTGGTAAAGTAACATCAGCTGCTGATGGAAGCCCTGTTTCAGGGGTATCAGTTGCGGTTGTTGGTGCTACCACCGCCACACAGACGGATGGATCAGGAAACTACTCACTTTCTGTTCCCGCAAATTCAACATTATTGTTTTCTTATATTGGCTACACGTCGCAACGTGTGCCTGTAGGAACTCAAACAGTTTTAAATGTACAATTAGTTGGAGATGAAGAAGCATTGGATGAAGTTGTAGTCACTGCATATGGTACTCAGACAAAGGAATCTATTGCGGGGTCAATTTCCACATTAAAGGCAAAGGATCTGGAACAAGTTCAAACAGCTAATGTAGTTCAATCACTCGCTGGTAAAGTTGGAGGCGTTCAGATACGTTCTACCACTGGACAACCGGGGGCACCCGCAACCGTAAGGTTTCGAGGTCTAGGTTCTATTTCTTCATCAAACGACCCACTTTATGTTGTTGACGGTGTTCCCTACAATGGAGACATTGCGGCAATATCTGCTCAAGATATTGAAGAAATGTCATTCTTGAAAGATGCTTCTGCAAATGCATTGTATGGCAGTAGAGGAGCGAATGGCGTAATTATTATTACTACGAAAAAAGGAAAACAAAGTGGTAAAGTAGATATAAGCTTTGATTCGCGTGTCGGGGTTAACTCTAGAACAGCAAAAGATTACGATTATATAACTGATCCTCAAGAATACTATGAACTAAGATGGCAAAGGTTGAGATTGGGTGCTTTAGTAAATGGACAATCGGATTCTGACGCACGAACTGCTGCTACTAATGGCCTGTTTGGGGATTTAGGTTATAACATTTTTGATGTATCCAACAATCAGATCGTTGATCCTCTGACCGGAAAAATTAATCCTAACGCTTCCTTGCTTTATCATGATGATTGGAATGACTATTTGTTTGACAATAGTATCAGACATGAACATTCACTAAATATCGGTTATGCTACTGATAAAATTTCTGCTTATTTATCTGGCGGCTACCTACAAGACGAAGGTTATGTCGTTAATTCTGGATTTGATAGGATTTCATCGAGAGCAAATTTGGAATTTAGGCCATACGAATTCATGAAATTAGGTACAAATATAAATTTTGCAAGTACCAAGGCTCGAGATCCTCAAGCCGGAAAGGAATCCGCTACCTTTTCTAATTTGTTTTCTTGGTCTAGGAATATGGCTCCAATCTATCCAATTTTCGCAAGAAATGCACAAGGTGAAATGCTTTATAATGCGGACGGACGTGAATTATACGATTGGGGAAGAGGAGAGACAACCAATCCAGATGGTAGTGCCACAAATCGGCCATACATTACTAATATGAATCCATATGCCACAACTTTACTGAATAGTCAAAAAAACAATAATACGAACTTGGGATTAAGAGCATATGCTTCTTTTGATTTCTTGAAGTATTTTAACTTCACCTATAATTTAGGTTATGATTATCTTGGGGGTAATAGATTTCGATATGCTACTGAAGAGGGGGGAGACGCAGCGCCTTATGGCGGATCTTTGACCAATGCAATTACTATTGCTCAGACAATAACAAATCAACAGTTATTGAGTTTTGATAAATCTTTTGGAGATCATACATTAAATTTGATGATTGGGCATGAAACTTCAGATTATTCAAACAAGCTCTTGTCGGGAACTAAAACTATGATTGTTATCCCTAACGAAGAGTTTTTGTCAAATGCAAGTAAATACAGTGCGTTAAATGGATATGCAGATCTTTATAAGGTTGAGGGATATTTGTCTAAGTTAAACTATAGTTATTCTAACAGATATTATTTAAATGCTTCATATAGAAGAGATGGATCTTCCGTATTTCATCCTGATCACAGATGGGGTAATTTTTATGGACTTGGTGGAGCTTGGATAGTATCTAATGAGAGTTTTTTTGCAGGCGTTAATTCAATTTCTAATTTGAAACTGAAAATTAGTTATGGTGAACAAGGAAATGATAACTTATATTATCCATCATATGTTGCAATGGATCATAGAAGTCACTTTGGATTCAATCGTAATTATTATCCTTATCTTGATCAATTTGAAATTACTGCAGATGCAGATGGTAACCCTTCTATTAAGCAGGTTTATACAGGAACTGAGGATTTGAAATGGGAGGTGTCTCGAAACTTTAATACTGGTTTTGAACTAGGATTATTTGCTAATCGATTAAATGTAGACTTCGAATTCTTTACTAGACAAGTTTCGGATATGTTGTATAATTTCCCTCAGGCTCCGTCTTCCGGTATACCCGCTGTATCCCAAAATATCGGCGATATGAAAAATACCGGGGTTGAACTTTCTATTAATGGAGATATTGTACGCACCGAAGATTTGAATTTAAATTTGTGGGTAAACGCAACCCATTACAAAAACAAGATTACAAGGTTACCTCAGCCGTTTGTAGCAGGAACTGTGTTTCGTTTCGTAGAAGGAGAGAGTGCATATACTTATTATTTAAGGGAGTTTGCAGGTGTAGATCCAATTACAGGATTTGGTAGTTGGTATCAGGGCGATGTAGATCCTATTACAGGAAAAGCTACTGGAGAGAAGGAAGCGGTTGCGACACATTCTGCTGCAACTCAGTATTTGAATAAGAAGACTGCGCATCCAGATTTATATGGTGGCTTTGGATTTGATTTATCTTATAAGAAGCTGGCTTTTAATGTTGGTTTTGCTTATCAGATTGGCGGTTATGTTTACGATAATGTATATCAGGGATTATTTGGGGAAGGTACTGGTATGGGAAATAGTGGAGCAAATTATCATAAAGACGTATATAATACTTGGACTCCAGAAAACACTAGTGCATCTCTTCCCATCCTATCTAGTGTGGATAGAACACAATACAGCAATTCTGATTTATTTCTGGTATCTGCGAATTATTTAAGCTTGGAAAATTTCGGAATCTCATATGATCTATCAAATGATACGTTTGACAGAGTTGGAATAAAAAATGCTAGAGTGAGTGTAATTGGTAATAATTTATTTATGTGGTCAAAGCGTCAAGGAATGGATCCGAGAATGATGCAGTTAGGCGGGGAGCTTAATAATGGCCTAACTCTTAATAACTATTCGTTATTGAGAAGTGTTTCACTTGGTTTAACTGTAAAATTTTAAAAGATGAAAAAGAAAAATATCATATACCTCTTACTTGTGGGGACTCTATTTTCTTCGTGTAGCAAAGAATTTCTTAACGTAGATCCACAATCGACAATAAATCCTGATCAGTTAGGCTCTTCACCTGCGGCTACCTTAGGAACTTTGAAAGGTGTTTTTGCAACTCTGCGGTCTGCTTTGACAACTGGCTATGCTGGTCACGAGGACTATGGACATAAAGGGGTGCTATCTGTTATAGATTTAATGGGTAACGATGTAATTATGGATAATTTGAATTGGGGTGGGTTTAATTATAATTATACAGGTCGAGTGTCGACAAATTCCCGTTCACACTTTCCCTGGTTCACCTATTATACACAAATAAAAAACGTTAACACAATTGTCAATAATGTTGCTCCTGATACTGAAGATGCTGATTTGAAAGCTATTAGAGGTCAAGCGCTTGCGTTAAGAGGCTATTTTCATTTTATGTTAGCTCGTATTTATGGTCCTACTTATTTGGGTAACGCTTCCAATTTAAGTGTTCCTATAAATGCAGCCGAACTTTCATCAAAAAGAAATACTGTAGAAGAAGTTTATTCTCAAATTGAAACAGATTTGAAGGATGCCATCGTAGCGTTAGATGGGTATTCTCGACCTAGTAAAGAAATGGTTGATAAGAGTGTTGCGCAAGCATTTTTGGCAGATGTTTACTTGGAAATGGGGAAATATGCTGATGCAGCGGAATTAGCTAACCAAGCTAGACAGTCATATTCATTGTTAACAGAAGATGGATGGAAAAATGGCTTTTACGATATCAATCAAGCCGAGACTATGTGGGGTGCCGATCTGAATGCGGAATTAACAACCTTTGTCGCAAGTTTTTTCTCTCATTTTGACAATACCAATGAGGGATATTCAGAAGGTGGTAACATTTCGATAGATAGACGATTATATGACGCTATGCCTTCCACAGATCTTAGAAAATCGATGTTCTTGGGAAGTGAAGGAGGAGAATATGATGGAGTTGATTACAGCCCATATATTAGTTTAAAATTTAGAGATCTCACCTCAGATAGAACACAAGGAGATTATATATACCTGCGTTCGGCTTTAATGTATTATATCGAAGCTGAAGGATTAGCAAAATCGAATAATGAAGCAGGCGCTAGAGATGCTTTATTTGAGATTACGAGCAAGAGAGATCCCCAATATGTTAAATCCACAAAAAGCGGACAAGCTTTAATAGATGAGATTATATTGCAGAAACGGATTGAGCTTTGGGGAGAAGGTTTCGCTTATTTCGATATAAAACGTCTAGGTGAAGGTGTGGTAAGAGATTATTCAGGATCCAATCATCCTACATATGGAAAGTTTAATATTCCAACTGGAGATTCAAGATTGTTGTTTATGATTCCACAGGCGGAAGTAGATGCTAATCCAGATATTCTACCGAATAATCCTCAATAATAGTCTTTAAGATGTTAAATGTTAAAATCCCTTCTTCAGAGAGGGATTTTAACATTTATATTTATTTTAAAAAATATAAAATAATTTTCTAATATTAGCAATACACCTACCTCCTAAGCTACTTTTCCTACAATACCAAAGAAAATATCTCGTTATTGCATCTTCTACATCTAATAATATAGGAAAGCCATTATCTACTGCATCAGCAATGAATTTTACACGTGCTAACTGCTTCAGTTAACAACTATATTTCAAAGATAATTAATCTAGGCCTTGATGATCTTTATGTGGAGCGCCGGAAGTATTTGATCCGCAGCTCTCTATGCTTGGTTTCCGAAGGCTGCACGAGGGGATGCTCCTGCCAATTAACTAACATTGTTTTCGCAAACTTTCAATAATACCTTGTCAATAAACTGGTTGAATTTTTGTTTTTGGAAGGTTTTTCCCCGGGGCATATTAAAGTCGATACGGTGTTTACATAGTTTCCGAATCTCCGGCAGTAAAAAAACAGAACAAATGCTGATCCTCTTCCGGGGATATTGACCCCCTGATTTTGGCTCACGGGTTGTCATTACTATTGACTGACAATATTACTTTTTTTAGACTTTCACCTTTTTAATTCTATCCTGTGTGATTTAACATGCACGATTCTGTCGAGGACGGCATCTGCTACGGTATCTTCACCTATGATATCGTACCAGCTTGCTACGGAGAGCTGATTGGCAATAATGCTCGCTTTTCTGCCGTGCCTATCTTCGAAGATTTCCATGAGGTCCAGACGCTGTTGCTGCTCCAGACAAAGGATACCAAAGTCATCCAGTATCAGGAGACCCGTTTTCGCTGTTCAATCGGCTGATTATTTGTTATATAATCCTTTAGCTAAAGTCTTCATCCAATGCAGCCGTCATTTGAAGTTTTCATTGTTCGTCCTGCGGACACTACGAAACTTAGTTATTGTAAGCAGTTTTTTATTGTTTTTGGTATTTAGCTCGACAACCTTCGAAGCAACGATAAAAAATAATTAGTTTATTTCCGGTCTGTTCAAATTTATAATTATAGTCTAGGTCCGAACAGTCAGAAGAACTAATTGTCAAGTTTGAAATCGAGTAAGTTCCTGAAGTCGGATCGTCTGAATTGATTGACATATCACACAATCTACCGGTTGATGTAATGATTCCATTATTCTCGAAACTTATAATTTTATTACTCTCTACAGCGAAAAATGTTCTGCTTCCGTCTCCAGGATCAGCTAAAATTTCAATCAACTTCCAATTAATTCAGTGTTGAAACTAGTTTCGTCAGCCTTATCACAGGAAAATAAAATTCCGATTGTCGCTAAGATCACAAAGATTTTTTTCATAATATTTTATTTTGAGCTATTAATTTTTGTATACAGATTGTTTTTTGATTAAAACTGCCTTTTTTAACATAACTCGTTTTACTTCGTAGAGCTGTGCATTGTTATTTCCCGATTACAAGCTGGGCTTTCAGCCTTCGGTTCGTCAATACTTATATATATGCGTTGCCTTAAAAAGTATCGTAAATATAATAAATGTGGTAAGTTAATTCAGCATGAAGGGAAGTTATGTTTGGCGAAGCAAAATTAACTGAGCACGCTGCCCTAATCGTATTCGAATATATAGAAACCTGGTATAATAGAAAAAGACTATATTTTGCACGGGATTACTTGTGTCCAGAAGAATATGGACAAAAATTAAATAAACAGAATCCATAGTAATATCTTATTACATGGTTAATATAAGGTATACTGTGATAATTAACTCTGCTCTTACACCATTTATTGTTGTGATTTTTATTAGCAGCCAATGCTTTAAGATCCATTAAAAGTAAGGGTGACACCTTCTTTTTCCACAGAATAATTCAGCTGACAATTAGTTTGTTAGTATATACGTGTAAAGGCAAGCTACTTCATGTCGAGAGAATGTAGCTTGCCTTTGAAGTTCTCCTTATGGATATCCTAAGGCTCAACTGGGAGGACCCCGCCACTTTGAAGTTCAATAACTTTCTCAACCCATCCCGTCAAACCGCATTCGGTTGATGCTTGAACGCTTACCCTTACCGTCCGATTTCCTGAACCGCTCCCAATTCTCAAATTCAGCGTTGGTCCACTGGTATTGTGAAGTGAATTTGGAGGTGCTCCGACAACAGTCCAATTATATGTTGCACCAGCAATTGGCGAAACCGAAAACGTATAAAGACCAGTGTATGCTAGTGGCCCCGCGGGACCGAAAATCCTTGGATCTTCGGGGCCTACTCTAATCGACTTAGTTACTGTCAATGAATTTTGAACAGACTTTAGTATTACATTACCGATTCCAATTCGAGTAACCTTATATTGATTATTCCCCAAGTTTGTTAAAGTCGCAATATTTGTTGCGTTTTCTAGTGTTATCACACCTGGATTTGTAATTGTATATGTGCCTTCGTCACATATTTGGTCAGGACCAACGAATGTTGTTACAGGTACTGGAGGTTGATATTGCTCTGTTTGATAGATTTTATCGGAGTAGTACCAAGGTGACCAGTCATTGTAGCCGGGAGCATTAATGTAGAACCGATATTTGAAGCGTAGACTCCCATTTTTTTTATTGGATTGAAGAGTGAATGTCTTAAATTGAAATCCAGTAGATAATCCATTTTCTTGACTAAAATTTGATGATGATAAAGATATAAGTTCTGATGCATTGTATTCAGTGCCGTAAAAATCAAATACCGCATATGCCTCAACGTTTAGGGATTGGCTTTGAAGCGCTATATTCCGTCCTAATGAAAATCGAAAGTTGTAGGTCGTGTCATTCTGGCTATTGAAATAGTAAATTTTTCCATTTCGTAAAGCGGGGTTTTCCACCTCAAATGCCTCTATAAATACGTTTGCATTTTGACCATTAGCCACCAGCAAAGAAACCAGAAAACATTGCTATAAATAAATACTTCATAATTGATAGGATAGGTTTATTTATCTTTAATAATTCGTGATAGGTACCATTTGGTTTCGGGATAATCAAGAACCGTAAAGGCTTTGATGTCTGGATGGAAGATCAAGGAGTCTTGCGATACCTCTAACCTTTTGGACATTTCGCTTGTTAAGAACTCCAGCGAATATACCTTTCCATTATACTCAATTGAGTTATCAATAGCATTTTTATTAGAATCTTCCTTTTTGCAGGAGCTCAAGCTTAGTCCCAATAGCAAGAATAAATAAAGAAGTTTTTTCATAGTGTTTTGTAGTTAGTTTACTGCGTTAGTAATTTATATTGCTAAAATGTATGAAAAATATCTCGTAGCAAAAAAGAAGTATCACTAATGTTACAGGTTAGCTTGTTTTGTAACTGATTGACAGTGTGTCAAAAAGTATTTCTAATTCATTCAGATATTGTATGCTATTCGGAAAGAATTTTCGCCAGAAGCTGCATGTCATTTGACCGTACGCACGATTCATTGCCATTACCCACAAAAAACTATATCGTAGCCAGTAAAACAAAATAATTCGGTTTGTGTTTATATAGCAAATTATTAAGCAGATGTTTGTTAAGCTTACACACGCCGTATTAAGGGAATTACAAAGTGACGGATATAATGTATTGACATCCGTTAATACAGTTCACGACGATAACCCCACCTACATGCCGGAGAAGGTAGACGATGTATGGGAGTGGCTGGAAGACCTGACGGTTACACCACAAAGCCAGCCGGCGATCTTAGTTATAGAAGATGCATTAAATACTATGTTGGAAAAAGACTTAATTGGAGCAGTATGGATAGAAAAGCACTGGAAGAGGAGTATTTAAGCGAAGTTCAAAAGTAATGCAACTTCATTTAGACGAAGCACTGCATCAGAGATATGAAGGAAATGCTGAAGCTTAGGCGTGTGTTTCGTTTTATAAAAGATAAATTTCTTCTTCTTGAAGAAGGATGAATTGTTATAGATGTTTAAATTTATATTTTTAACTTTAAACTGACTCTGAGCAAAATTTAGCTAAGTTTGTGTTATGTCTGCAATCGTTATCTGTTGGTGTGGCTGGTTAGGTTTCATGCTTTGTGCCTCGGGTTATCTCCTGCTAAATATCAAAGTGTTGAAATTCGATGGCGTGTGGTTCCAACTGCTCAATACCTTGGGTGGACTGGGACTGCTGATCAGCGCGGCTTACCACACGGATTTGCCCAATATAGCCTCCAATACCATCTGGGTGCTTATCGGCGTTTTTGGGTTGGTGCGGTTTGTCAGATGGTCAGGTTCCCGAAAGCGGGGTTGATCGATTCGCATTGAGCAAAGAAAGCGCATGCCTTTTGTAATCCGATATTTTGCGATCATATTCCTCCGCGTCCTTGACCAAACTCAGGTAATAATAGGCGCCATCAATCAGCACAAAAATCAGGTCTGCCGTGAGTTGGCTATCGTCAACGGCGATCACCCCTTGCAGTTTGCAGTTTTCCAGCAATGCGCCGAGACGTTGGCGTAAGGTATCCTGAAGTTTTTTATACATGGCCTTGATCCTTTTATCGCGGAAGTTTAGCGCATAGCAACTGTAAAACAGCCCGTCGTCAAACAATTTGTTCCATTTTTTGGAAAAAAGCCGGTCGATTAGTTCCACCAATACAGGTTCCAAATCGACCTTTGTCCGGTTGTCAAATTTGTAAATCAACAAGTATTTTTCCAATATATAATCAATCAGGGCGTAGGTGAGTTCTTCTTTCGTCTTGAAATAATGGATGATCAAGCTCGGATTGATTTCCATCACGGCAGCTATTTTGGCAATAGAGGTATTTTCAAGGCCCTCCTTTTTGGCAACTTGGTAAAAGACCTTGATGATTTCCTGCTGCCTAAATTCTTTGATGCTTTTGCGTCCCATTTTTTTATAATTAGCGAATACGAAAATAACATTTTAGTTGTATATCATTGTTTAATTTTAATATTAAACGAATGTTCAATTAATAAAAAGTTGCAAGTAGTAAGTAGTCAATCGATTGCATTAAATATATCAATCGATTGCATAATTTTTTATGTTGCAAAGACAAATTAAAGATTGTACAATTGTAATGACTTTTTATTCTTGCGTTTAGCTTATTACTTGAAAGATATTGATAAACGATCGTGACTAACCGACTAATAAGTGTAATAAGCAATTTGATAGCTTGATGGAAATAGGGAAAATGCCTGCGGGGTTTCCCAATAATTAACGAATCGATAACATTGCGGTAAATTAATATAAATGTTGATCCGCTACCTTTGTTTTTTGAATAAACGTTCAATTAATATATTACATTATATCCATTAGATGATTATGAATAAACTACGACAACAAAGTAAACCCACCCGATCGGCAATGATATCAGTTGGACGGCTTTTTTTCGTTCTAGGCCTGTTGTTTTTTTCCAATGTGTCCATCGCACAGGAGGTGGTGGTTTCCGGAGTGGTGACCAATGCTACCGGCCAGCCGCTAGGCGGTGTAAGCATAACGATGAAAGGTTCGACTGTGGGGACTTCAACAAATGAGCAGGGGCAGTATTCCTTATCGGTATCGGGAAGTGGTGCCGTTTTGATTTATAGTATGTTGGGCTATAAAGCCTTAGAATACAACTATGATGGAAAATCTACACTCGATATTCAGCTGGAATCAGATGCTGGAAATCTTGACGAAGTTATCGTCGTTGGATTTGGCACCCAAAAGAAAATCAACGTTACGGGTGCGATCGATCAGATATCTGGCAAGCAGTTGGAATCCCGTCCGGTAGCCAATATTATGCAGGGGCTGCAGGGGATAAGCCCGGGCCTCAATATCACCTATGGCAATGGTAGCCCCGGCGGCATACCGAATATCAATATCCGGGGTACCACCTCCATCAATGGCGGGGCGCCGCTCATTGTCATCGATGGGATACCGGTGTCGGATACGTATGATATGATTCGGATAAGCCCAAGCGACGTCGCTTCTTATACGGTTTTGCGCGATGCGGCTTCGGCAGCGATCTATGGTGCTAGGGCGGCTTACGGTGTAATTTTGATTACTACCAAGCAAGGGAGTCAGGGCAAGCAGAGTATCAACTACAACCTGACCACGGCCTTCGGGCGGCCTACGGAACTGCCAGATCCAGTGACCGACCCCTATATTTTCTCCCGGCTATTGGAAACCTCCACCCTTAATACGCCTTGGAACGGACCAAGTTACGTGCAGTTCAGTGATGAGTATTACCAATGGGCTAAGGAGCGGTCGGACGACCCATCCTTGCCCGATGTCCGGATTAGTCCTACGGATGCGAACCGATGGGAATATATGGGTAACAATAACTGGAACGATTATTTTTTTAATAAAGCTACGGTTTCTCAGGTCCATAGCCTGGCGCTTTCCGGCGGCGCGGCGATCAATGAGAAACCTATTTCGTATTACCTGTCTGCCGATTACACCAAGGACAACGGGTTGAATAAGCTGGCCGATGACTTTTGGCAACGGAAGGGTGTCCGGGGCAGGTTGTCATTTTCTCCGCTGGATTGGTTGAAGCTGGATAACAACATGAATGTTTACCAGACAAATCGGACTCAACCTTTCGCGGGAATAACCAGTCTTTACGATCTCCAACCCACGAATGTTGTCAAGAATCCCGACGGCACGTGGGCAAATAATGCGGCGGGTCGTTTGGCGGCACAATTGGTCGATGGTGGGAATTGGAACGAAGATATGTTTGGTTTCCAGAACATTTTCAATGCCGTGGGGACATTCCTCAACGGCGACCTAACCTTTACCGGCGACGCCAGTTTTAAGCGTGAGTATTGGCGTTACCCACGACACAGCAAAAAATATAAAATTGGCTACGGACCGGATGACATCCGTGAGGAAGGCGGCAATGGATATGTGTATGACCAGCGCGGCGAGATCCAGAATAATGTATTTAACCTGTATGGCAATTACAACAAGCGGTTTGGTATCCATGCTTTCAGCCTCACTGCGGGTTACAACCAAGAAGATTATGTGTGGGAGACAACCATTGCCCAAAGGGACCAATTGATTTCCTCCACGCTTCCCTATCTAAGGCTTACCACCGGGGAAGCGCGCCTTGATGCAACCTACAGTTCGTATGCCACACGAAGTTTTTTCGGGCGGTTCAATTATACGCTCAATGACCGTTATATCCTGGAGGGTACCGGTCGTTACGACGGCTCGTCCCGTTTCCCTTCGTCCAATCGGTGGGGGTTCTTTCCCTCAGTATCTGGTGCTTGGATCGTGAGCAACGAACCGTTTTTTGAAGGGTTGAAGCCAACCTTTTCGAATTGGAAGCTTCGCACATCATACGGAAGCCTAGGAAATCAGGCGGTGGGTGATTTCTCTTATATCCAGACCATGGGCACGACGCTTTCCAACTACCTAATCGGTGGTGCCCAACGGCAGATCGTAAACGGTGCGCCCGGATTGACAATTGATCCTGGAACTTATACCTGGGAGAATGTGGCTACCTTAAACTTCGGTACGGATATCGGATTAATGCGCGACCGTATTTTCGCCGGATTCGATTACTACATCCGCGAAACCACAGGGATGCTTACCGCCGGTGAACAACTCCCCGCGGTATTGGGTACGGGTGTCCCAAGCCAAAATGCGGCTGACCTGCGCACGAAAGGTTGGGAACTTTCCTTGACCTACCGCGACAATTATAGGGTAGCCTCCAAACCGTTCGGAATAGAAGCCAAAGTCGTTTTGTCTGATTCACGGGCTCATATCACAAAATTCAAGAATGACCAGCGGTTGTTATCCAACTACTTTGAGGGCTATGAATTCGGGACGTTATATGGCTTGGTCGGCGACGGGTTTTTCCAGTCGACCGAAGAGATAGCAGCCTTGGACCAGACGGCCCTCATCCCTTGGGGAGCACTGGATATTGTGCCCGGTTGGCCGAAGTTCAAAGACTTGGACGGCGATGGCAAAATCGAACTCGGGCAAACTGCTGACGACATGAGGGACCGGGCTATCATTGGTAATACCGCTGATCGGTACCGGATTGGTTTCAACCTCAATATGGACTGGAATGGGTTTGACGCACAAGTATTCCTTCAGGGTGTGCTGAAACGCGATTTTTATCCACAGCGTTACCTGTTCTGGGGGCCATACCAGCAACCTTATGCCAATGTCTATCCTTGGCACCTCGATCATTACCGGGCAACCGATGATACGCCAGAGCAACGGGCCAAGCATTCACGGGCTTATATCGATGCGGGGTTAGCAGACGCTAACCTGAACCCTTCGTACCCTGTCTTGCAGTCTTGGCTGGCCGATGCAAATTACACTGACGGAAACGGCAATCCCGCAGGGCTGTCCATACCGAACACAAGCTATTTGCTCAATGGTGCATATCTACGGATAAAGAATATCACGTTGGGTTATTCACTTCCCCATTCTGTGATTCAGCGATGGGGAATGGGACGGCTGCGATTTTTTATCACAGGAGAAAATATTTTCGAATTTTCCGAGGTGAAGCGGTTTGTCGACCCCGAAGCGATCAACAATAACAGCGAAGCGAGGGCTTATCCATTTCAGCGCAGGTTTGCATTTGGTTTAAACATAGGCTTTTAATAGATTAACGAATTAGATCATGAAAAGATATCAAATATTGTTTATAGCAGGGTTGATGGCCACCTTTGTTTCCTGTAACAAAGAATTTCTGGACCGTTATCCACAAACTTCAATCACTCCGGAAGTGTTTTTCAACACGGAAGAAGACTTGGCATTGTACATCAACGGCATGTTAAGCATGTCAGACCATGGCATGTACGTCAATGACCAAAGTACGGATAATGTAGCGACCACGGGAGCCGTTGAGGTGAAAAACATCATGACAGGCTCTCCTTCGTCTCAGAATATTACGAGCGGTTGGGGTTGGGGGCGGCTCCGTACGATTAACTATTTCCTCGAAAACTACCAGCGGGCCGATGTGACTGCCGAAACGGCAAACCATTATGCGGGACTGGCCCGCTATTACCGGGCGATATTCTATCACAATATGGTCAAGCGCTTCTCCGATGTACCCTGGTACTCTGGAACACTTAATCCCGGTGACGAAGAGCTTTACAAAGCGCAGGATCCGCGTGCGCTGGTGATGGATAGCGTATTGGCTGACCTCGATTTTGCGTTAGCAACTGTTCGGGAAGATGTGCCCACCGGTACACCCGGTAAATGGGCCGTGGCGGTAATGGATGCCAGAATCGCACTATACGAGGGGACCTACCGGAAATACCACCCCGAACTGGAATTGCAAGGTACAGCCGATGCCTTTCTGCAGCGGGCAGTAGGGGCAGCCGAGCGCATCATGGCAGAAGGTGGGTTCAGCATTCACGATACAGGTGACCCTACCTCGGACTATGCGGCGTTGTTTGGCAGCCAAGACCTGGCAGGTAATAGCGAGATGATTTTGGTGAATAGCTATGACCAGACAAAAAATAGGAGCGGGAACCAAAACACAGGTATATTTGGTAATTACGAGCAGTCGCCCTCGCGCGATTTGGTGCAGACGTACCTTATGGCCGATGGGTCTCGCCTTACCGACCAAACAGGCTACGCAACATTCGGATTTGTCAAGGAATTTGAAAACCGCGACCCCCGGTTAGCGCAGACCCTCGCTTACCCCGGTTGGCAACGGGCGCAGGACAATGCTCCTTATGTACAGTTCCTGGCCCGGAATTTCTCCGGCTACCACCAATTGAAGGGGTACGTAAATAGTACCGACCAATTAACCCTGAATAGTTCTGACGTGCCCGTACACCGCTATGCCGAGGTGCTGTTGATACTGGCTGAGGCGAAAGCCGAATTAGGCACACTTACCCAAGGTGATCTGGATAATACCGTAAACCTATTGCGCAAGCGGGTAGGATTGCCCGATTTGAACCTGGTCCAGGCAAATGCCAATCCAGATCCATTCCAAGCGCAGAAATTCCCTAACCTTACCGGTACCAACCAAGGGGTCATTCTCGAAATCCGCCGGGAGCGCCGCGTGGAACTCGCCTTTGAAAATACGCGTTACGATGATTTGATGCGTTGGCATGCGGGCAAACTATTGGAAGAAATTCCGGACGGGATGTATTTTCCGGGAGTTGGCGATTATGATATGACCGGAGACGACATCCCTGACATCCGGCTTATCCCCGAAGGACAGACCATACCGAGCGAACGTGAACGAAATTCGCTTGGGGTACCACTCGTCTACTACACCATAGGGACGTTTGGTAGCAGTGCCACGGTTTTCCTTCAAAACGGCGTCAATGGCGGTACCATGGTCACGGATAACCGGGAGCGTACTTTCCTAGAGCCGAAATATTACTACCGGCCAGTACCGAATACGCAGGTGGTGTTGAACCCGAATCTGAGGCAGTTATTTGGATGGGAATAGTCTTTGGAATCATTATTTTTTTATATACTTTAAACCCAGTTAATCATGAAAAGAAATCAGTTAATCACCGTTTTTGCATTGGTTTTGTCAATCTGCGGAATCACATTAGCCGGAATGAAGGCCCCGCATCAACCGCTACCTGTTTTTGCGGGCATCACTATGCATGCTGCACCTGCGCCACCTGCCCCTTATACGCAGTCTGTCTATTTCAGGTACGACGGTCAACATGTTGGTAATAAATTTAAGGTAGAAAGCAATGATGGATGTCCATTTTACGCGGTGGTAAGTGGCAGTCCAATTACGTACGATCCGGTCCTCTCCGATGAATATATTTTCGGAGTATTCTTCAAATCGGAGCCGGGGTGCAGTTCGACGAGAAGTATCAAAGTCTATTACGATAATAACGGGATATGGACTCCACACCAAGTCTTTACAGTTAATTTATAGTAAGAATGGGACGTAAGATAGCGATGAAAAGATTTAATTTATTAAACAAGATGAACGTACTTCGGTTATTATTTTTTGTACTATTTCTTGCCGGTCACCGAAACGTTGATGCCCAGGAAAAATTCTCCTTTGCTTTCCTTACCGACATGCATGTAAACGCCAACCCCAAGAGCAGAAGTTTGGACGGACTGAAGCAGGCGCTCAGATCCGCCGAGGCATCGGGTGCCGAGTTCATCATCTCGGGAGGGGACAACGTGGATGTGGACGGAATGAAAGCCGACCGCAAGGAGGAGGCCATCAAGCTTTATACGGACTATAAGGCTGTCATCGACGCATCCAAGCTCCCGTGGCACCTGACCATTGGCAACCACGATCGGTATTGGCATGATTCAACGAGCCACTCTCCATATGGAGACGGTTTGTTCAGTTCATTCTTTGGAGACACCTACTATACATTTGAACACAAAAGTTGGCGTTTTATCGTGCTCAACAGTACGGAAATAGGCGATGGAAAATATTGCGTGAGCGAGCAGCAGCGCCAGTGGTTGGTGGAAGTGCTGGCAAATACACCTGATACACAACCTATCGTCGTGTCCACGCATGTTCCGTTTCTTTCGCTCTACTATCCCGTGCTGGAAGGTAAATACACCGATGCGGATACCTTTACGAACCAAAAGGAGATATTTGACCTATTTGCGGGGCACAACTTGAAGCTTGTACTCCAGGGGCACCAGCACCTGTATGAAGAGATCAAGGTGAAAGGCGTGCAATTTATCACGGCTGGAGCCGTATCCGCCAACTGGTGGGGTGGGGAATTTCACGGCACGGAAGAGGGGTACCTCTTAGTGCATGCCGATGGGGATGATATTACTTGGGAATATATGGATTATGGTTGGGAAGTGGCAAAATGATACAGATGATTTTACCAATGATAACCAAGTGCTTATTGGCCGTCCTGTTTATATCGGCGTTCCACAGTGAGTCGGTTGCACAACAGATCAACGTGATGACGTTTAATATTTGGCACGGTGGCAAGGAAACCGGTGAAGAGGAGGGACCCCAGCGCGTCGTGGATATCATCCGTGATTCGGGTGCAGATATTGTTGCCATGCAGGAAACCTATGGTTCCGGGTCAAGGATTGCCGAAGCACTGGGTTTTCACCTTTACTTGCGTAGTACGAACCTGTCCATCATGAGTCGCTACCCTATTATCGATACGTTGGATGCCTATGAGCCCTTCAACAGTGGGGCAGTCACGATCGACGTAGCGGGTCAGCCAATTGTGGTGGCCAGCAATTGGCTCAATTATCCCTTCGACTACTGGGCAATGCTGGAAAAAGGGCAGCCGATCGACTCGGCGGAATGGCGAAAGCAGTTTCAGGGCGAAAAAAATGCCGGTATCCTGTGTGGCGTGTTGGATGTACTGCGTCCCGCAATCGAGAATTCGGAAAACGTACCCGTGATTATCTGCGGGGATTTCAACACCGGTTCGCATCTCGACTGGGTGCCCGAAACCCGGCACCTCAATGGAGGTTACGTCATGCCGTTTCCAGCTACCCTGTTGATGGAACGCTGGGGTTTTATTGATTCTTTCCGTAAAATACATCCCGATCCACTGGTCACGCGCGGAATTACCTGGAGCCCAATCTTGCCAACGGCTTTTCAGGACCGTATCGACTACATATTTTACCAAGGGAGTATCCTCAAAGCCATCGATTCCAAAACCATTGATACGCATCCGGTCAAATACCCCTCTGATCATGCTGCTGTAATGACTACTTTTAAAATCCAAACACCATGAAATTGAATAAACCTACACTGATGATGTATGCCATACTGATTGCTTTAGTTGGTATTTCGTGTCAATCCGCCAGCCGCCGGCAATCTAGCAAAGCAGAGAGCTTACGCATCATGACCTTCAACCTGTGGCATGGGGGTGATGCGGTAAAGCTGCCCCGCGATACGACCATCAAGTACCAACTGGAAGCCATTCGCAAAGCTGAAGCCGATGTTGTTGGATTTCAGGAGCAGACGACCAACCAGAGCGATGGCCAGTCACGAGCGAAGATCCTTGCCGATAGTTTAGGCTGGCAGTGCCACCTCATCGATGGCAGCCGGGCAATCATTTCCCGTTTTGGCATCCAGCCCTTTGATGCTAACTCGCAAGCGGTTTTGCTCAGCATGGCAAACGGAGGGGAAATCGTTTTCGGCGTGATGCACCTCATGTACACCCCTTATGAGCCCTATGATATCGCTGACGGCAAACTATTGACTGCCGAGGCCGCAGAGACTTCTGCCCGTAAGGCACGGCTACACCAAGTACAAAGCATGTTGGATGAGATTGCCCCGCACAAAGACCATCCCATCGTGTTGGTGGGCGATTTTAACGAGCCCAGTTGCTTGGACTGGACAGCTGAAGCCATCCGGGAGCGAGCGGATACCCTGTTGCCATTTGCGGTCAACTGGCCGGCTACCGAGCTGCTGATCCAAAACGGCTTCAAGGATGTATACCGCGAAGTGCATCCAGAGGTGAAAGCGCGTCCAGGTTATACATGGACTTCCGTGGAGGGATTATGGCGTACGCCCGAAATCCACGACCGTATCGATTTGATTTACGTCAGTAAGAATGGTATCAGCACAAAAGGAGCTTGGGTGGTGGGAGAGCCTTCTGACCTCTCCGATATTGTCGTCCATCCGTGGCCATCAGATCATCGGGCCGTCGTGGTAGCGCTGGAAATTACGAAATGACGATATTGGGATTTTCGCTTTTAAAAAAATTTACTTTCATACTCACACTATGCTAAGAGACATCCACAAATATGGAGTAACAGATGCAATAGATTTAGATATTTATTTTAGTTCATGTTTCACCGTGGCTATGCTTTGTAGGCCATAAAGAACGTTTACAAGTGAGCCTTAAAGAGTGTCTCTACGATATGGGTCTTTTGATACCAGTCGTTATAGACAAGTTCGACAGCTTCTGGTTTGAAATGTCCAAAGTCAACATTCCTGTAGTTTTCCAATAATTCAGCATATTTTTCAGGATGCTTTATTTGTTTTCGAAAACGCGCTGTTGTGATATGCGCGGTAGATGTTGTATATCTGGCATCGATACTCTGTTGCAAAGAGGTTGCCTTAAAATTACTTCTCAACCGATTCCTTAAAGATTCAAGGTTGTCATTTAACGGGAAACCTTGCACCATTACAGCTTCTCTCGAGGTAGATATTCCTTTAAATTGGAGGCTGATCTTCGGGGTATTTCTGATACTTTCTTTAATGAGGTGCACATAATTTGGAATATTTACTTGACTAAGATCAAAGCCGTCATAACAAGAGATGATCGATAGCACGGTGATGTGCATATCTGAGATCGGTTGATAATACTGTTGGTTGTCAATATTACTCATTTCCCCCTGGAAATGCTGAATTCTCTTTTTGATGTCTTCACTGGGCCTTATCAGAACAGTCAAACCTCGTCGTTTGTCATTTTCATCATTGATCAATTTATCGGTTAGCACATTTCCCTCACGGATTTTTTCGATAGATTGGTTATACAGTTTATTGTAATGTTCTGTCAAGTTCATGCGTATTCACTGTTAAAAATAATCAAATGGGATAATGACGACCTCTTCGAATTCGCAATAAAAGTAAAAATACCAGTTGGAATATTTAGGAATAACTGATGATTTTTTAATGCTTTTCACAGGTTTTGTATGGCTGGAAAACAAACGCCACAATTTCCAGAGAACTTGGGGCGTTTGTTTGAGTTAAGTAACTCACTAAAGTTTCTTAACGGTTAGATGTTAGATAAGTTAAGGTATCTGTTCCATGCGTACATTTAAAGTTTTAGTATATTCATTTCCGTTTACTAGAAATTCCGCAGTCACCATACCAGTAGTGAAGCTTGGGGTTACCTGACTAATATTTATTATTGTTGGTCTCGAGCGCCGTATTGTCGCCCAATCACCGTCTAAAAACCATCGAGGGCCTGTGATTACCACATTGCCGGGCTAATGGAGGAGATATAACGAGGCTAAATGAAGGTAGCTGAGTTGAATAAGGATTTAGTAATCCATTTTTAACCAAGGATATATAATTTGAATACTGTGATGGTGGAATTCCAAGATCCTTTTGTGCAACGACCCCACATCCTACTTCCTTTGCTATTATTGATCCATGGGGGAAACTGGTAGTTGGTTTCACAATTACGGATGAGCCTATGTTAGAGCCCACTATTTCTAGCGTCCCTGTAGTCAGCTTCGGCTCGAAGGCAGCGGCGGTATTCTTTATTTACTGGCTTAAATATCGTTTTAAGCACCGGCCACACCGGGCTGATGGTAGCCATATAAAGAGAAGAAATAAAGGTAAGCCTAAACAACGACGTGCTTACTATTGCATGCATTGCGGGGGCTATCACATTACGAAATGGACAGAAGAAGAGTATCAGCACCGCCACAAGCCGATATAATCGAAAGTGTATGGTAGAATAATTACCGTTAGCGAATCTAAATATCGATGTTTTCTTCAGAACGGCTGCGTGCAAGCGGCCGTTCGTTTTATATTTATTAATTTATAGTTTACTAATATAAGAGGTTATTGTTTTTGATATATATTGATATTTAATCTTTATAATTTTATCTATCTAAAATATATAGTGATATTATTTTTATATCACTATATATCAATAATTAAATTAAGCATATTTTATATATATAAGTTCAATTTTATTTTATATTAAAATATATAGATAATTTATATAAATATATTTATTACATATAAGAAGATATGTTTTATATTTTAATTTATATTGAAAATTAATTAGATAATTTATCTAAAATATATATGAACTATTTATAATAGTGAATTTATGTTTAGAATTTATAAATCTATTTTAATAAAATATACGAGTATATCAGTGGTATATTCATTTACAATTTGTAAATATATAGTGCTACAGTTTCATTATTTGTTTATATTTATTATCTTTAATAGAACTTATTTATAAACCACGAGAACAAAGCAATATGTCAAAACCAACTTTACGATTTCACAACATTAGCCCCTCCCGTCTGGATATGTATGCGGAGCAGATCCTGACTAGCATGGGCAAGAATGTAGATATTTTTGAAACGCCCGATCCAAGTCTGGATAAATTGCAGCATGCACTAAATGAATTCAGGCAAGCTGTGTCTGATGCCAGCTATCGTGATAAAAGGGCGATGTTGGTGCGTGGCCAAAAGCAGGTAGTATTGCAGGATATTATTCGTTTGCTGTCTTTCTACGTAAGTAAGATAGCCAAAGGTAATGAAAGCATCATACTTGCGGCTGGTTTTATACCGTCCAAAGAGCCTCAGCCAGTTGGAGCAACACCAAAAGCTGAAAATCTAATGGCTATTCCAGAGATAGGCACCAATCAGATAAAGTTGCGTGTAAAACCTTGGAAATCGGCTCGGATGTACCAGTTTGAATACCGCAAAAAAGAAGAACAAGGCGATTGGGAGATTTATTTTAGTGTGAAATCAAGATGTACCATTGAAAATCTGGAAAGGTTTGCAGAATATGAATTCAGGGTAGCATATGTTGCTGCCGACCCTGCTCGAATTTACAGCGACGTGGTGAGTTGTTATGTAGTGTAGTGGGAAACGGAGATACCTCTTCATCGTTATAAATACGAATTAAAAGCAGTTTTTATAGGTTTATTGTATGCATACCTCATTACTGCAGCTTTTGCTTGCTCAATGTCAGCATTTTCTTCATGGCAACGTCCGATGGAAAATATCTATTTCCCACAGCAAAAATTCGATTAGCCTTTTTAAAATCTTTAGCGTAAAATGTGTGCAAGCCGTAATTATAGATTAAATGGTCTAGGTTGGCTAGACCAACAAATTGTTCCGAACTCCGGCTCCTTGAAAGTGTAGTCGTAATGGTACGATAGTATCGTTCTACGATCTCAAAATTATTTTGATCAAATGCGGCCATACCCAGTTTGATTGATTCCATCAACAGTACGCGCTGTATATCAGCATTATTAAGTGTAAACGGATATTTTGTCTCCCAAGCAAGAATTGATTTGTAATTAATATAAGGATCTTTTTGTTTTTTTAAATTGGAAATACATATTTCCCGTAAAATATTTTGTGTGATCGTGTCCTGCTGGTCGAAAGCATAATATTGTGCTATGGGGCCTTCTGCTTCTTCTAGGTTCAGCGTATGAAATAACAAAATAGCGGAGTCTCTAAGTGCAAGTAAACTGTCATGCGTCGCCAGATTAATATTTCCGATAAAAGAAACATGCGGCGATTGCGCTAATCCATTCGGATTACAGCCTAATTTACCCTCTGGTATTTCCATTCCCTGTTTCTCATAAAACGTTTTCCAGTGTGCATCCGTCGTGCCTGTCTCCGGATTCACGAAGGTCATCGGTTGTAACGTAAAAACATTCCTCGTTCGAAAAATCCGTTCGATGTAGTCGGAGCAGTAGAGACTACTATCATTTAAAACATACGTGTAATTATAGGGCTTACCCAGGAGCTTCTTTGCCTGTTGGATAGCTGTAGGAATACTTGTTGCATACTCTTCTGTTAACCGAAAGATTGCAAGCTGTTGGCTATCTTTTTTCTGATTGCGGACAAAATCCCAAAAACTTTCTCGAACTGTTCCTTTTTTCCCAGAAGCGTGTAATACAAATAAAGAGTCGTTATCGATCTCCAATAAAGCGACATGGTCGAAGGCAATATCCTTACTCTGTTGTGTAACCCTATTAATGGCACCGGAAAGATTTTCCTTTTCTGCTCCAACAAAAATCAAATCACCATTTTTTATGTCACGGTAGTCGATCTGCTGTCCGTAGCCTTGCTGGATAAATAGCAGGCAGAACATTCCAAAAAGAAATTTTTTCATAGCGTAAAGTTAAGTCTTCGGCATGTTAAGTAAAAGGAATTATACTGCAAAAACAACCTATTCGCCAATGTACTCACCCCGGGTAGGAATTTCGTTGCCAAAATGTTACAATAATCCTTGATTCGTGCCTCTTTTTCTGTTATTTATTCATTATTTTGAGGTTTTCTTAAAATAAATCCTTTTTTTGTTAACTTGCTTGTAGCAAAGAGTCAAATCTCAGGATGATTCTAGGAGTTGCTGCAGATCTAAATTGTCAACGGTTAACAAATGAAGGTTATGGATGTAGATAAACTGTTGTTTAATAAGTACTATCGTTCGTTATGTTATTTTGCATGGCAAATGGTACAGGATGAAAGCTTAGCAGAAGATTTAGCCCAAGATGCTTTTGTAAGTTATTTTCAGCACAAATTGACAGTGTCGGAAGAAGAGCCAGCAATTAAAGCATACCTCTATTCCTCCATAAAATTTGCTGTGTATAACCTCAGTAGGAAAAACAAGACAGTCAAAAAATTCTGGGAACGTAGTACGTATAAAGAATCTGATGATATAGATTATGAACATCATATTATTCGTGCCGAATTTATGACCGCTATTCATACCGTGCTAGCCAAGCTTCCTGATGCGTGCCGAAATATTATGTCAATGAGTTACGTAGAGGGACTTTCTAATGCGGAAATCGCAGATCAGCTGCAATGGTTAAAACGCATGACTAATCTCTGTATATTAAAATATAATGTTGCATCTAATTAAAATTACTATGAAACTAAAGTATCTTATTGCATTAATTGCTTATTTTGTTTTCGGGTATGGACAAGCTAATTCGCAGGATCTTTCACCCCATGAAGACGATCCTCTTTTAGAGGCAATTCAATTTGAAGATTTATTAAGTATGACGGGGGTTTTGTCTGTGCCTACAACTGAAGGACAAATTGCTAAATTTAAAGAAGTGTTTTATTATGCTTTACAAGTGATAGATAATGTTCCTGTGGGGGGATTGAATGTATCTCAAGCAAAAACCGCCTATAACAATTACATACAGTCACATGGTTTACAATCGATTTTTAATACGAGTGTTGTAAGCAGTTCACAAGGTGTTCAATATCTTAAATTTCTCTTAAATCTTTATTTAGAGAGGAAAGTGTTTAACCCAGAGCATTGGACAGAAGTGGGGTATATTATTGGCCCCTTAGTCATTCTCTATAGTCTAGGTCCTCCTATACCGATTGAATTATAACTTATTTTATGGCTATTTCGTGATGGTAACTTTTAAGTTCCGGGAATATTTACAATTCTCACTGCTAGCTTTCATCCCTTGTCTTTTTGATGAGGGTTTTTCGTGTGTTCCCGGCATAGGGGATAACTCTAGGGTATAGTTACTGATCGATTAAGCTGATCCGGAAAATACTGTCGTGTTAGAACAAAGCGATTTCCGAAATTCCTTAAACAATTAAAAAGAGTAGCAGATTTATATTTATTGTGATGAATCGGGGTTCTGTTATTTTATGATTTTTTCATCTCGCATTGGCAAATCTGCTACCGTAGCAAAAACTTACCTGTTCGCTAATATACTTACCTCTTGCGCTACTCTTCCAGCAATATCTAAGAAGTATTGTGCTACTGCATCATCTGCATCTAACAATATCGGAAAGCCATTATCTCCAGCGTCGGCTACAGATTTGACAAGTGGAATCTCACCTAAGAACGGTACATTGTTTTTTTCTGCGAGATGTTTGCCGCCATCTTTGCCAAAGATGTAGTACTTATTATCCGGTAATTCGGCAGGGGTAAAGTAAGACATATTTTCTACAATGCCCAAGATAGGCACATTAATGCCCTCCATCTGATACATCGCCATACCTTTGATCGCATCTGCGAGGGCGACATGCTGCGGTGTAGTGACAATAACCGCTCCCGAAATAGGGTAGGACTGCGACACCGTGATGTGAATATCGCCTGTGCCCGGAGGCATATCTACGATTAGATAATCCAATTCGCCCCAATCCGAATCATTAAACAGCTGCTTAATTGCTGACGTGGCCATGGGGCCGCGCCACGGAATAGGTTGGTTGGGATCGGTAAAAAAGCCGATAGACAAGAGCTTAAGACCAAATTTCTCGATGGGTAATATCTTTGTTTTACCGTCTGCTGCTACAGTGGATTGTGGTTTAGCGCCCTCTAGACCAAACATTATCGGTAGCGACGGGCCGTAAATATCGGCATCAAGCAAGCCTGTTTTAGCTCCTTTGTCGGCTAATGCTAAGGCTAAATTAGCTGCTACGGTAGATTTGCCTACCCCGCCTTTCCCGGAAGATACCAATATAATGTTTCTGATTCCGGATAATTGATTACTGTCAACACTCGTTACCTTGGAGGTCATGTTAATCTCTACTTCAATGTTTTTATCGACAAACAAGGCAATTGCGTTGCGACAGGCATGCTCAATATGGGCTTTCATGGGGCAAGCCGGCGTAGTCAGTACGACATCGAACTTGATTTTATTGGGAAATATTTCAATATGTTGAATCATGTGAAGGGTTACCAAATCTTTTTTAAGATCGGGATCTTCGACATGACTAAGGGCGTGTAAAATTTGTTCTTTTGTAATCATTTCACGTGTTCAAAGTACAAATCTAAACAAAGCTGTAGAGAATCGTGTCATACAGATGTTTTTAAGCAAATCTGTGCTTTTTTGTTTTTTATACGCGTCACTTGTGTTGACGGCGATTATTAGCTGAGATATTATTTAAAATTCTCTTTGATTTCTAACATCAGAAATATACTTTTGCCTTTAATTTATATTGAGTCTAAATAAGTTTAATAAATAAAACTAAACCATGAACAAAATACTGCTTATTCTCACTGTCTTTTTACCCTTTTTACTGTTTTCTCAGCAAAAAACAGAAATTTATGGAAAAGTGCAAACTTCCGACGGGTTGCCAGCAGAAGGCATCACTGTAAAGCTTATGCCACAAGGAATAACTGCTTTTACGAATAGTAAAGGCGTGTATTCTTTTAAGAATGCCCAAACCGGCGTACAAACACTATCCGTCAGTGCGGTTGGGCTTCAATCGATAACGAAAGAAATTCAGGTTGAAAACACAAGACTTGAAATTCCCGCTATCTATCTTGTTGAAAATAGAGCGACTTTAGAGGAGATTGTCATAAACGGGGGAAACACAAATAAATATAAGCGCAAAAGCAGTGCTTATGTGGGTAAGATGCCGTTGAATAACATCGAAAATTCACAGTCGTACGCGGTCATCACCAAAGAGCTTTTGCAGAGTCAAGTTAATACCAACTATGACGATGCCCTAGCAAATGTATCGGGTATCGACAAGTTATGGGGTTCGACGGGGCGTCCTGGAGATGGAGTTTCTTATTATACCCTACGGGGCTTTACGACACAATCAGCAATGGTAAACGGAGTCGTAAGTGTCAACAGTACTAGTCCTGATCCAATAAATTTGGAAACAATTGAAGTCATCAAGGGCCCCTCGGGCTCATTATACGGAGGCACGGCTATCGGTTTTGGTGGATTAATTAATAATGTTACCAAAAGGCCTATCGACACGTTAGGTGGCCGTGTTAATTATATCTTTGGCTCTTATGGTCAGCATCGCGTTACAGCAGACGTATATGGGCCATTAACTTCCAATAACAAACTTACAGGGCGGTTAAATGCTGCTTATACGCATACCGCTACATTTCAAGATGCCGGTTTTAAGAAATCTTTTTTTGCAGCGCCGTCATTGTTATATAAGCCAAACAAACGTTTAGATATCCAATTGGATGCAGAAATATATCAAAACAAGGAGACTAATCCGCTAATGGTATTTCTCAATCGCTCAAGGCAGTTGCTTGCTAGAACACCAGACGAACTCGAGTTTGATTTTAATAAATCTTATACGAGCGACGATGTGACGTTTAAAAATCCAACAACAAACTTGCGTAGTAATGTCGTTTACCGTATAAGCGATGTCTGGACATCGAATACGACCCTCAATTATAACAGACGTAAATCAGATGGGTATTTTCAATATATCATGTATTTACAGAGTGACAACGATACCTTGATCAATAGGCTCGCAGGTGATCAAGATTATGTAGGAAAGACGGTAAATGCACAGCAAAAC
The DNA here is from genome assembly GCF_005049105.1 of Sphingobacterium alkalisoli. Taxonomy (GTDB): domain Bacteria; phylum Bacteroidota; class Bacteroidia; order Sphingobacteriales; family Sphingobacteriaceae; genus Sphingobacterium; species Sphingobacterium alkalisoli. The sequence goes on along the minus strand of NZ_SUKA01000004.1, from coordinate 401,691 downwards.
TTTGTAGGTGATTTTCATATAGGAAATATGCGCAACCGTACGCTGATCGGATTGGATTACCTTTTTCAACAAGGCGAAACCCATAACTCTCCCTACGTTTTGATTGATCAGATTAATACATCGTACGACGATCCGGAATATTACAAGTTCAATGCAGCATATATTGACGCCGCTATAGCGGCATCCAATGGTGCTGAAACCAACAACCGTAGCCGTACACAGGTATTCGGAGCATATGTATCCAATGTGCTGGATGTGACATCGAAGTTTCATGTTATGCTAGCCCTACGCATGGACTACTTTGATAATAAAGGTACCTATAATTTCGATCGCGACACCACAACAGGCACCTTTAACCAAACGGCTTTTTCGCCACGCATAGGTTTGGTATATGAAGTTGTTGAAGATCAAGTGTCTCTATTCGGTAATTACCAAAACGGTTTTAAGAATGTAGCTCCGGTAGTACAGCCTTTGCCAGACATATCCGGGGACTTTAAGCCACAACAGGCCGAGCAATGGGAAGCTGGGGTGAAAGTGAACTTGTTGAGCGACCGTTTGGGGCTGACAGCAAGCTACTACGATATCTCGGTAAGTAACATGACTCGGGGAGAGTCGATCGAGCGGGACGGTCAGACCTATAATATTACGGTGCAGGACGGAACGCGCCTAAGCCGGGGAGTTGAATTGGATCTAACTGCAGCACCTGTAGAAGGACTGGCGCTTATTTTGAGTTACAGCCGCAACGATAGCAAAACAACGAAAGCAGCGGCTAACGTTAACGACCTACGCCCGACAGAAGCAGGTCCTAAAAACCTTTTCAACGCTTGGGCGAATTATACCGTACAACGTGGATTCGTAAAAGGATTGGGTATCGGTGCAGGGGTTAATTATGCAAGTGAAAACATCACTACGAATAGTGTTTCAACAGGGCAGTTTATCTTACCTGCATATACCTTACTGAATGCAAGCGTATCGTATTCATATAAAAATTATGAATTGGCAATTAAGGGAAATAACCTCACAGATAAGACTTATTTCAAAGGTTGGACAACGGTAAACCCAAGTATGCCACGCAATATATTAGGAAGTGTAGCTTATCGTTTCTAAGCTCAAGGAAATTTCTTTACTAAATATTTGCAAGTTTAATCAGAATCGCTACATTTGCATTGTTTATAATCAGTCTAAATAAATATGAAATCAGTTAAGCGCATTATTTTACTACTTACGATGTTACTTGGCGGTAGCCAAGCGATATATGCCCATGCCATTTGGCTGGAAAGCCATCCGAGTGGCACAAAGAACACTCCTCATGTTGTTCGCGTTTTTTACGGTGAATATGCTACCGGGGAAATAGACGCTACAAAGGATTGGTATTCCGATATGAAGGAGCTTACGGTACAGTTTGTGGGGCCAAACCAAAAGTTACAGACCTTGAAGTTGGAAGATAAGGGTGATTTTTTAGAAGGCACATTCTTGCCAACCGAAGATGGTCTTTACCATGTGTTCACGAGCCATGCGGCGAAAGACCTAGGTGGTGAAACACGCTATGAGTTTGTGTCTCAAACACGTGTAAAAGTTGGAGAAGGTAAGGATCTTCCTGCGATTCCGTTGGGGGATCTTCCTGCGATTCCGTTGGGGCATCAACTTGTTATCGATGCGAAAATACCTCCCGTTGGGGCGAGAGTACCTCTTTTGCTGACAAAAGATGGTAGCCCGGTTGTAGAAAAGGAAATCTTAGTAATGTCGTCTGAAGGTTGGAGCAAGTCTTATAAGACCGACCAAAATGGTGAAATCTTAATCGAAGCATTATGGCCGGGCAAGTATGTGGTAGAATACAGTCATATGCAACAGCAGGAAGGTGTGTGGCACGATAAACCCTATAAAAAGAACTGGCAGGGATTAACAACCAGTTTTATGGTTGAATAAGGGATGAAAAACGGCGCCATAATGAACGGCAATTCAAGTATGGCGCCTTAGTAATCTAACGGAAATTAGACAACCTTTTTCACTACGTTAAGCGCGTAGTTACCTTCTAAGTGTTACCATTAAAAGATGAGGCAAAGTAATAAAATTATTGTTATTATTTGCTTGTTGCTAGGCGTATTTTATGCCGGAGCACAGCAAACGACCCGTATTGTCCGAGGACAGGTCCTGTCGGGCGGTCAACCTGTTCCTAACGCGAACATCCAAATCGATGAACAGGTTCTTCATTGTAATCAAATGTACATTGAATATGTTTAGCACAATCTGTCTTTTGTTTTTTGCCGCGTTCATTCTTTGGATGAACACGTCTAAACGCATTATCTGGCGGGACAAGCCGGAGCTACTTCAACGTCTTGCGAAAGAATCTGTACGATCTAAATATATCTCTTCCTTTCTCATGGTGATGGCTGCTTCCTTGAGCGTTTATCAGTTAGGACTCGGGAGCGGTTTGTTTGCTGCGGTAGTTGTATTGATGTGTATGGGGAGTCTAATTGTGTTGTTCTTTCCTTTTCGATACGTGAGGCCGCCTTGGGTTATAGGTACTTATCTCGTTTGTTTTTTGATGGAATATTTAATTCGCTAACCGCCATGCCAGCCAATAAAAAATATTTAACTAAATCACCCTGGTTACGCCTAAGTAAGATTCTCGCCGGAACAGTAGGCGGTTACACCGTTATGCTTAGCTTTCATCTATTTCTGTCGGCATTTTTACCGAAGCAGGAAGTAATTGCTACTTCTTTTTTTACGGGTTATCTATTATGGGCAATTTTGTTGCTCGTAGCTTTTCTAGCACGGAATGTATGGCGAGTATGGCTTAGCTATATCGCGCTGACTGTCCTTTTTGTGCTCCCTTATTTTTTTGAACACCTAATTTAATCATGGATCAGAGAAAGTATAATATCTATTTTCATACGCATACGATCAGCGGGATTATTATTGCTGCTATTCTTTATGTTATTTTCTTTGCAGGATCCTTTTCCTTTTTTAAGGATGATATTTCGGCATGGCAAAAAGGTAAATCTGTCGTGGCCGAAAAGATTAAGCCTGATTACAATTACATCTTGGATTCGCTTTCTCAAAAGCATAATCTGCTTGGACGTAATTTTGATTTTTACCTACTCCGTCAAGGACACGGTACTTATGTGAACATGAGCACCTCGCAAGACACAACGGTTTCTAAACCGAAACCCAAGGAAGCAGGACAAAGGAGGGGAAGAGGCCGTGGTAGAGATGAGGATTCTGCTTACTTTACCTATTTCTTTGCCGATAAGAGTACGGGTTCGTATGCCGAAAGCTATGATATGGGCGAATTTCTCTACCGTCTTCACTTTCTGGCGCAATTGAATCAAGTACCGATTCGTTTGGGCACTCCTTTTGGTTATTTGCTAGCGGGAGTAGTCTCTTTTCTTTTTCTTTTTGCACTGATTACCGGACTGTTGCTGCATTGGGATAAGATTAAAAGCAATTTCTTTCTTTTCCGACCCTGGAGCAAATGGAAGACAGTATGGACGGATATGCACACGGTATTGGGTGTGATTGGATTTCCATTTCAGCTGCTCTTCGCTATTACTGGGGTCATATTGATCGTCAACTTTGTACTGATTTCGCCTTTTAGCAAGTTACTATATGAAGGGAAGCAGGAACAGCTCTACGAAGACCTGCAGTATAATCGAAGCACGAAGGTCGACTATACCTACCAACCTATGGACGCTTCTTTTGATCTGAATGCATTTGTAGATAAGTGGGAAAAGGAGTGGACTGATAGTAAGATTTCGGGCATTCACATACGCAACTATCAAGATGCTAGTATGCAGATAAGTCTAGAGGCCAAGCCGTTGCCTAAAGCCAATTTCTCTGGATCTGGTTTGGTGCAGATAAATGTAGCTTCCGGTAAGGTATTGCAGCTCAAATCGCCGAATACGGATGCCAATTATATCGATGGGGTGAAGAGTTTGATCTACCATTTGCATTTCGGTGATTTTGGCGGAAAGCCGCTTCGAGTTATCTTCTTTATCTTAGGATTAGTGGGATGCGTGGTCATTATCTCCGGGATTATGATTTGGTTGGTGGCGAGGGATAAGAAAAATGTGCCGGCGTATAAGCGTAAGTTTAACTTCTGGGCGTCGAATGTTTTCTTGTCCATCTGTTTAGCCATGTTGCCCGTGACCGCTTTTACATTTATTATGCTAAAGGTGCTGCCGCAGATCAACCAATCTGTTATCTATAGCGTGTACTTCTATAGCTGGCTAGTCTTCTCGGCTTATTTCATTGCCTGGCGAAACCTTCCGGCAATAAATAGACAAACACTATTGTTTTCGGCGATCTTATGTTCGGGTGTACCCCTTGCTAATGGCTTTGCTAGCGGGCTATGGATGTGGAGCACGCTACACACTGGTGCGCTTGATATCTTTTTTATAGATGCTTTATTCTTGGTTATTGCGGTGATATGTGCTTATGCCTATCTCAAGGTAAGGAAACAAGCGAAATCTTTTAAAATATTAAAGGAATAACCGTGTATGCTAACGACAGTAAGTTTTTAGTTGAATAGTAAACAAAACTGCACTATAATATTGAACGGCAATTCGATTATGGTGTTTAGATAGTCTAATGTGTTACAATTAAATAAATGAATCAACATAATAAAATTATTCTTATGGTTTGCCTGTTGTTAAGTGGAGTTTATACCTCAGCACAGCAAATTACCCAGACTTTTACCGCGCGTATTCTATCTAACGGACAACCCGTGCCTTCGGCGACAATCCGCTTGAAAAATCAGGTGATGCATAGTAAACAAGATGGCAGCTTTATATTTATGGCCGTTCCAGGATCGACCATACACGTGGAAATTAGTGCGATAGGCGCAAAAACATTAAAACAAAAGGTCGACTTAACAAACAGTAATAGTTCGCCCGTCATTTTCCACCTCGAAAAAGATGAAAAACAACTGGAGGAAGTTAATGTAATAGGCCGCACAGAAAGCCAAGAAGTAAATCGGCAGGCGTACAATGTTACCTCGATTGATGCTAAATCATTATATAATACAACGCTTGATCTCTCGCATGCTTTAGATCGTGTATCGGGGGTCCGAGTAAGAGAAAGTGGGGGGGTGGGTTCAAACTTTAATTTCTCATTGAATGGATTCTCAGGAAATCGTGTCCGCTTTTTTTTGGATGGTGTTCCTATTGACGATCTCGGATCATCTTTTCAAATTAATAATATTCCGATAAATTTTGCTGAGCGCGTGGAAGTCTATAAAGGCGTAGTGCCCATTTGGTTAGGTTCTGATGCGCTGGGAGGAGCCGTTAATATTGTGACAGGAGTTAAAGCACAAAATTATTTGGATGTATCCTATTCATATGGGTCGTTTAACACGCACAGAAGTGTCATAAATGCTGGACTGACCTCGAGTTCAGGCTTGACTTTTCAGTTAAGTGCTTTTCAGAATTATTCCGATAACAATTATACAATCACTGTAGATGCTTCTGACATTAAAACGGGAGCATACTCTCCAAATACAAAATTAAAACGTTTCCACGATCAATATCATAACGAAACGGTAGTAGCGAAAGTCGGTGTGATGAATAAAGCATATGCTGATCAGTTGCTTGTTGGATTAACTGTGGGTGGAAATTATAAGGAAATTCAAACAGGTGCGCGAATGGTTTCGGTTTTTGGTGCACGCCACCGCAGAGGAAATCTGTTAATGCCCTCAATAAACTATAAAAAGAACAATGTATTCACTAAAGGGCTCGATCTGGCGGTTACGGGAAATTATAATTTCGGTAAGGAACGGAATATTGATACCGTTTTCGCCCGATTTGATTGGTTTGGCGATTCCATTCTTTACTCCGGCCCCGGCGGTGAAAGCTCACGAAGCCTTTACGAATATAATAATAACAATGGGTTAGCCAGTGCGACTGCCAATTACCACCTCAGCGCAGGACAAGAATTGACCCTCAATAATGTATTTAATACCTTCAATAGAAAAGGAGAAGATAAATTGAAGCCTAACGATATCAATAACAAAATCCCTAGAAAAAGAAACAAAAATGTTCTTGGAATTGGATATCGGTACGAATTAGATGAAAAGATCAGCGTATCGATCTTTGGTAAACACTTTATGCAGCATGCCACCTCTGGCGTAGTCACGTCGGACACTGAGCCGAATAACGGTTATCGTACTATTGAGAAGACTATAAGTAAATTTGGATATGGATTTGCCACCAGCTATTTTATTAATCCGAATCTCCAATTGAAGGCTTCGTATGAAAAAAGCGCTCGTTTGCCAGAGAGCAATGAATTGTTTGGTGACGTTGAAAATTTAGAAGGAAATTTTGATTTAAAACCAGAGAGCAGCGATAATGTGAATATTGGTGCACAGTATACGTTCTCAATAAATAAAGATCATCTACTGTCTCTGTCCGGAAATATGATCTATCGATATGCGACAGACTACATATACTGGACGCTCAATAACAATCAAAGTAGGTATGTCTTGAGTAATCTTGACGGTGTCTCTAACATTGGAGGTGATGCCGAGCTGAGGTATTCTTTTAAAGATCTCTTCACTGCGGGAGCCAATTTCACCTATCAGAATGTACGTAACGAACAGAAATATGAGCTTAATTACACAGGAATTAGTCCGGTGTATCATGATCGCATACCCAACTTGCCGTATGCTTTTGGAAATGCTGACGCTTCATTTTTTATTAAGGATTTAGGCGGAAAGGGAAATACATTGAGTCTGGGATATAATTTGTTATACGTTCATCAGTTTTACTTGTACTGGCCAAGTCGTGGTGGAAGTGATGGAAAATACCATGTTCCCGAACAGCTCGCCCACGATGCAAACATTACCTATGGTATAAAAAATGGCAGATATAATTTTGCATTGGAGTGTAAAAACTTGACAGATGCTAATTTATATGACAACTTCAGTCTACAGAAACCAAGTCGAGGCTTCTTTTTCAAAGTACGTTACTTTATCAATAAATCATAACATAACATTTTCTAACATTTAAAATTAAAAAGGATGACAAATCTTAAGTACATAAGTATAGCCTTGAGCTGCTTAGCATTAATTCTGAACTCTTGTGATAAAGACAATAGTGAAAGTCCAGGAAAGACAAAAGGTAATTTCGTTCTCGCTGTCACTCCTGTAGCTGCCGAAGGGGTAGCCGATTACTTATTGAATGCGCCAAGTCTTGAAAGCGGAACCATCTCTACGGAGGGAAATGGTCTTGAACAAGATGGTACCTATCGCTACTACGTAACGCATAAAAATAAATTTTTCAGTATGTTGTACGGTCAGGGTAACCCTGGAGCTGTAACGGCTTATAACTTAATGAACGGATCACTTAACAAATTGACTAACTTCCAAACGGAGACGGTGCAGGCTTTCACACCCGTAAATAACGATATTTTAATGATAAAAATGGCGCGTGACTTAAAGACCGAAATGTCTCGTTGGTACAGAGTTGATGCCGATCAAATGCTTATTGTAGGACAAGGGGAAATCAATACAAAGACCGTAACGGGCAATGGTGAATGGGCACAATTTTCATGGATACGGCAAGTAGGGGATAAAGTTTTTGCCCCATTCTTCTGTATTAAAGATAGCGACTGGGGAACGGATTACCCGAATGAGGCATGGATCGCCGTATATTCCTATCCGGATATGACATTGGAAAAAGTGATAAAAGATGATAGAACGAGCTTTATCGGACGTTACTTCGTCGACGGTCTTGCTATTGACGAGACGGGAGACGTGTACGCCTTTTCTCCATCATTGGCGTTTACAAACAAACAGTTGAGTTCGACGAAGCCCTCTGCTGTGACTCGCATAAAAAAAGGTACAACCGAATTTGATGATTATTATTTTAATGTGGAAACAGCGGCAGAAGGACATAGTATTACCAACTGGCAGTATATAGGAAATGGTAAAGCACTCGGCTTTTTTATTGCAAAAGCTGACAAATCTCAATGGGGGGCAGGAACGCGTCTTGCCGTTGTGGATTTATACAGTCAGAAAGTAACCTGGATTACAGGGCTTCCTGCGTTGGGTGATATCACCTCCATATCTGATAATAATTATACACCTAAGGATGGTAAAAACGCTTATGTAGGTATTACCGTGAGCAACGGTACTAGCAGCGTATACCATATAAATGTAGAAACAGCTACTGCGACACAAGGACTAAAAGTAGAAGGAGGTGTGATCACCGCAATCAGTCGTCTGGACTAATGGATTACGAATAATTCTTTAAAGGGGCTATTCGATGAGAGTAGCCCCTTTTTATTAAATACTCTTTTATCAATTGTGACTGTGTATTATAATTATTGGCTATCTTTAGGTTATCGTTTTTTACCATGTATATTTAATCATGTTCAGACATATCGGAAAAGGACGTACGTTTTTCCATAACCTTAGGTTAGCATCTCTTTTATCGGTAGTAGCAGGAATGGTCAATATCACGGGCGTACTAGCTTTTCAAACGTTGACGACAAATCTAACAGGCCATTTTGCTTTCTTTGCCGAAGAGCTTTTTTTAAGAAGTTATACTACAGCATTGGTATATCTCCTGTATGTACTATGTTTTCTTTTCGGAGCTTTTCTTTCCGGTTTGCTCATGGAGAAGACGTCCCAATTCAATCCACACGCGGGATATGTCGCGCCTGTCTCGTTAGAAATCATACTGTTGGTTTCCGTTGGCTTGTTGGGAAGTATGAAAATCGGTGGAACCTTGTTGTCATCTACTTCGCTCGCCTGTATGTTGCTACTTGCGATGGGCTTGCAGAATGCACTGGTAACGAAGGTGTCGCAGTCGGTCGTGCGCACGACCCATCTTACCGGACTGTTCACTGATCTTGGAATCGAGCTTTCGAGACTTGTGCTGGGAAGCGACATTGCCGGTATCAAACAAAAGCAGCTTTATAAGAGTATACAACTCAAATTAGCGATCATCAGTTGCTTTTTTGTAGGCGGCATATTGGGCGGATTTTGTCACCGACATATTGCCTTATCAACCCTTTTTATTCCCGCCGGCTTGCTGCTTTTTACGCTATGGTATGATCAGATCCTTTTCCGTTATTACCGGATCATGCGCAGTATCAGGAAGCGTTGATAGGAAGCTTTTATTTAAGGAGAAGACAATGCATCTAGTAAAGAGGAAAGCTCTTCATCACTGATGTTTTTCTTTTCAGCTTTATCGTATATGGTTAATAAATAAATGTTTGAGTGAAAAAACTTGACACATGTAATGACTCGGGAACCTCCTGATTTTCCTTTGCCTTTACTTTTAATAGACATGCGGATTTTATAGCATGATTTACCCAATGAGGTGCCCAGTTCTGGATTTGTTTGTAATTCTTTGTAGTAGTGATAAAAGATCACTTTTTAGCGATGGATATTTTTTTTGTAAGCTTTTTAACTTCTTTTTCAAAAGCGGGTATGGTTTTTACACTATAGTTCATTTAGAAATTCAGTTGCATCTCTAGCCTCAAGTTTGCCTTCTGAAATATCATTCATCTCTTTGACTGCCTGTTGTACGTTGTTGTATATCTCGGCTTTCCTTGAAGAAATAGGTTCTGCTTTAACAAATTTAAAATTCTTTATAACGTCCATGAAGAAAGGTGCCTTATCGTCTTTTATATCCAAAATCAACTTCATGTCTTTTCGCTTTTGTTTTAACAAAAACACCTAAAATGTTCTTTAATTACAAGCTACATATCTTTTGGTTAATAGCTTTCTGCAATCGTTGTAAATACCTTCGCCCAATTCACATCGCCGACTTTTCTTCCAAGACGCACTATTACAAGGTTTTTATCGGGGTTGACATAAATATATTGCCCAAGAATACCCTGCGCCATGAAATCACCACCTTTTGAGGGTAGCCACCATTGGTATTGGTAATAAGAGGCACTACCAGCTACTGTATCTATTTTTGTAGAGGTCTTTACCCAATCGGCCGGAACGAGCTGCTTACCATTCCAGTTGCCTTCGTGGAGATACAGACGGCCTATTTTTGCATAATCGCGGGCAACAGCATTGATGCAACAGAATGTTTTCTCAAGACCATTTTTCTTTCGGTCGAGACTCCAGCTTGTATCATATTCCATCCCCAATGGACGCCAGATTTTTTCTTCTAAATACTGGCTAATTGTTTTATTGGCAAGTGCACGTTCCAATACCAATCCAAGTAACTGCGAGTTGCCACTGACGTACTCAAATTTATTGCCGGGTGTATCTTTTAATTTTAGCTTTTTAATCGCTTTGCGCAAGTTAATACCATAGTAAAAGGTAGCTACCTCTCCAAACGGATTGTAATACCCTTCATTAAAGTCCAGTCCGGAAGTCATTTGCAGCAGGTGCTCGATGCTGACCTTATCGAATCCGTTTTTGGAGAGTTCAGGAATATATTTGGTGATAGGTTCGTCGACAGACCCGATCAAACCATCTTCTAAGGCACAGCCGATTAATATGGAAGTCACTGACTTCGCCATCGAAAAGGAGGGTACAACAGACGACTGGTCGTAGCCCCTGAAATAATTCTCGTATTTGATGCTATCGTTGTGAATAATCATAAAGGCAACAGATTCATGATCCGCTAGAAACGTATCCAAATCGTGGCTTTGTGCTTTGTATTCTATTTTTTTCGGGTAGTGTCCTTCTGCTGCAACAGCAAAATGAAAGCTAGTGTCGCCATGAGTGATTGTACGGGCAGGGAATTTTTTGTGATCATTAATATCTGCAAAGTTATAGACGATATAACGTCCAAGTTTGCACGAACTAAAAGTAAGAGTTAATAACAGTAGAACTATTAAATTGAGTTTCTTCATAATTTTAAAATCGATCATTCTTCATCAAAAATATCCATATTAGCTATTTTTTGAAAGGTTTGTGAATAAAGGTACAAATTTCCGTCGCTGGAATAATAATAATCTTATTCATCTTTCTAATACAGAAATCCAAATAGCCAAAGCGGAATTCTATTTCCGGCTCCAATCTCGATGTCGTCTGCAGCTATATAGGCATTAAGTATATCAGCAATTTGATCAAAGCGCTTGTTGGCTCCACCGACTTCGAAAATATGTTCTCCGTTGACAACGAAATCGCCTTTTTTGGCCAAATCGACGGTGTATCCTGCATTTCTTAGCTGGTTTACAAAAAAGCTCTCTCTGATACTCCCTTCATTTTTCGGCTTCGTAGAAAGGGCATGAAATAGGTTTGGATTGTTCAATAGTAGTTTTCCCGGTTTCTCTAGTGGTCCGAGTCCCTTTCCTTCCAGATAAACCATTTGTATCAATTTTGCTTGCTCCAGGTAATGGAAGTATTGGATTAAGGTATTTCTTCCCATACCGATAGTTTTGGACAATTCGGTCACATTGGGTTTAAAGGGTACCTGCATGGCGAGGCTAGACAATAGTTGGTTGATTTTGTGTACCTGCTGTTTATCAATGTCTTCTATGAAAGCCAGGTCGTAAGAAATGGTAAGATTAACCACATTGGATAATTGGACAAGATAACTTTGCCTATCTTCCTTGTAAAAGGGATAATATCCATATAGTAGATATTCTGTAAATAGCTTTAACGGCTTGTACGCATTCATCTTTCGACCGACAGTTTCATGTTGTTTTAGGAGTTCGTCTAATGAGAGCGCAGGAAACAGCAATTCATGTTCAAACGCCAAAAACTCCCGAAAGGAAAGTCCGGGTAGTTGATATACATGTGCGCGTCGACTTAGATCCACTTCAAGGTCGAGCATTTCGATGATTGAAGATCCTGTAAATACAATATGGATATCCTTATAGAAGTCATAAATATTTTTGATTTCACGCGCCCAACCGTCATATTTGTGAACTTCGTCGATAAACAAATATTTTCCGCCAGATTTACGAAATGACTCGATTGTTTCGGCCAAGCTGTGATTTGCAAAATACAGATCATCGAGTGTGATATAAAGACATTCATCAGTGGGTATATCTAAGCTTTTCATGCGTTGTAGCAATAAGGTTGTTTTTCCCGCCCCCCGTGCACCTAATAACCCAATCAGTCGGCTCTGCCAATTGATTTTTTTTAAAAAATCACGCTGAAAATCCATGCCTATTTGAGCTAATACAATGGCCGATTTCTCTTTAAGTATTTCCATATTTAATAGTATTGCTCTATTGATAAAGCAAATATAATAAAAAACGCTCTATTGACGAAGCAATATTTCATAAAATTGCTTCGTCAATAGATCAATTCTGCTATTCTAACTCTACTTCGTTCGGCTCAGGATGGCATTTCCTATCCTGTCATTATCCTTCTAATATGTTTTGTAGAACTCTGATGTTTCACAATGACGCTTTATTCAACGATATTTGAGAACATCGTATTCCAAAACCTGGCGATTTATTACAACCGTCGTTTAGATGAAACTCTACAGAGGAGTAGCGCCGTTCTCGGAATCGCTATTTGCATAAGCCGAAGGAGATTCTCCAAACTTTGCTTTAAAGCACTTTCTGAAATAATCAGAATCAGTGAATCCCACCATATATGCTATTTCATTAACTTGAAATTTTTTCTCCCGAAGCAATTGTTGCGCACGTTTTAACCGAATTTCTTTAATCATATCGGCCATGCTATACCCCGTCAATGCCTTCATCTTTCGGTAGAGCTGTGCACGGCTAAGCCCCACAGAGGAGCATATGGCGTCGATTTTTAAGTCGGAATCTGAAATGTGGTCTTCAACATAACTTAATACTTTTTGAAGTAAGGATTCATCGGGAGATGCGAAATTAACCACAGATGGCTCTAGCGATACCTTCTGTTTGAATTTTTCCTGCAAGCGAAAGTAACTGAACAGTTGATTTCGGACTTTTAACGCCAATGACGGAAGATGAAACGGCTTAACGATGTAATCGTCAGCACCCATTTCCAAACCCTCTATTTCATACTCGACGAGGGATTTGGCCGTCAATAGAATAACAGGGATATGGCAGAGCAGGAGGTCCGATTTGATATGCCTGCAAAAGGTAATTCCATCCATGTTGGGCATCATCACATCGCTGATTACCAGGTCTGGTAAATGTTTTCGCGCTAGAGCTATACCTTCCAGTCCGTCGGAAGCTTCGACGATATGATACGTGTTGGAAAAGAATTCACAGAGATAACCCCGCATCTCGGGATTGTCTTCTACAATCAGTAACATACATTTTCTAGGTAACGCGCTAGGCATAGGGAGCTCAATTTCGGGCTGTTGTCCCTCGGTACTTGAGCTGATGGCAGCGGATCGAAAATATTCTGTGGGCCGCTCTTTTGCGGGATCTAAGCTTTTTTCTATCGGCAACGTAAGGCGAAAGACGGTGTGATTTTGATTAGCCGCTGTTTGCGTACTTGTTGCATACAGGGTGCCACCGTGTAGTTCGACGAGTGATTTGCTGTAAGTAAGACCCAGCCCTGATCCCCCCGACACTGTCGACTTTCCTTGTTGAAAGGGTTGGAATATACGTGCTATATCTTCAGGTTGAATTCCTATGCCGTTGTCTACGACGTCAATTGTAAGGTGTTTAGCGCCACTATCCAATCTGATATATATTGAAACGGTTACCTGCCCCCCCTCTTTCGTGAATTTCAGGGCATTGGAGAGCAGGTTGTATAATACCTTTTCTATCTTATCGGGATCGAAATCGATCCGATACAAGGGGAGGGTGGTATTCAATTGCAAGACTATTTCTTTTGCTTGGGCTGCTTGTTGGAAGGAGTCTACCACGCTGCGTACAAAGTCAACGAGATCCAGGTGCTCAAGGGTCAATTGTTCGTGACCGGTTTCAAACCGACGGATATCCAGCAATTGGTTTACGATTTTTAAAAGCCTATTCCCATTATTCTCCATGGTTCTTAGCTGGCTTTGGATCGTCAAATTATCTTTGCATAGTTGTAGCAATTGCTGTATGGGTGTTAATATCAACGTCAAAGGTGTTTTTATTTCGTGAGAAATATTGGTGAAGAACTGCACCTTACTTTCGTGCAACTCCCGTTCTTTTTCATGGAGGATGGCTTCGTAGGTAAGTTTACTCTTCAATTTTGCGTAACGTACGATGTAATAGTAGAAGGCATATAATAACCCCAAAAGGATTAAGGTGTAGAGGATATATGCACCCGTACTGGCCCAGATGGGAGGAGCGACCGTAAGAAGTAAGGTCGCTGGATTGGGATTCCACACACCATCGCTGTTGGATGCCCTTACTTTAAACGTATATTTTCCCGGCGCTAAATTGGAATACGTGGCAGAGCGTTTTGCCGCATCTGTATAGATCCAATCTTTATCAAAGCCCTCCAACATATATGCATACTTATTTCCTGCTGAATTGGTGTAATGCAAAGCAGCAAATTCGATGGCTATGCTTTTGTCATCGTAGGTGAGGTCCAGTGATGTAGTCAAGTAAAGCGGCTTTTGTAACAATATCCTTCCATTTACAGTGCCATTTACTTCGACAGGTTCGTTGAGTATTTGTAACTCGGTAAACACCACGCGAGGGGGGATCGTGTCTGTCTTTATGCTGTCTGGATGAAACATGTTAACACCTTTATTGCCACCAAAATACAATAGATTGGAATGGGGACTTCTATAAACCGCACCTTCTGCCAGTTCATTGCTCTGCAGACCATCCTGTTGTGAAAACGTACGTATGGAGAATGTTTTTTTATCGATTTTAGAGATACCCCGTTTGTGGCTTACCCACAGAAATCCTTGCTGATCTTCTGTTATACCCGCAATCGTTCCTTTCGTTAGCGGGTAGGAAGGTCCGGAAAAATGTTTGATGGATTTTGTTGTCGGATCATAACGATCGAGCCCGTTTCCGGTGCCTATCCATACGTTATGTTGTTGATCTTCGTAGATACTGTAAATTCGATTGTCACTCAGGGTATTCACAGCACTGCTATCGTGCTTTAAATGCATCACGGTAGAGAGCTCCCCGTTGCGCTGTTCTTTAAGAATTACAATTCCACTTCCCTCCGTTCCAACCCATATCTGCTGCTTGCTGTCTTGGAAAATCGTCCATACATGCTCCTGCGGCAATGTCTTGGCCGGATCATAATGGATTATTGTAGCGGTAGATCTTACGTACTTGAAGATCCCGTTCCAGGTAGCCAGCCATATATTGTGCCGGTGATCTTCCATGATACCAAATACGGTCATGTTCGACAGCCTAGGGTGCTCTATCCGTGTTATTTTCTTGGTCCGCGGATCATACCGATCAAGCCCACGCTGCCCTCCGATCCATATGTAACCCTGAGAATCACAGAAAAGCTTTTTAATATAATTGCTTCGAAGTGAATTTACATCCGTTTCATCGTGTTGAAAATGTTGGTACCGTCCGTCTTTTTGTACCACGGTGATACCTTTGCTACGGGTGGCAATCCATAGGTTTCCTGATAGATCTTCACAGATGGAACGTATGGTGTTATCAATAATGGAATTGCGTGTGTAGGGATCATGATGCAGGTAACGGAAAGGGTTGGCCTCAAGATAAGTTTTGTTGATACCATTGCTATAGGTGCCTAACCACAAAATCCGTTGATTGTCAAGATAAATATCGCTGACATAATTGTCATTGATAGACCACATGTCGATAGGGTCGGTACCATACTGTTTACGGAGCCCCAAAGGCAGATATGTTTCGACCACGGCATTGGTATAGCTGTCTAAGTACCATTGATGCTGTTTGTAGGTGTAATTTACACTGAGCCGGTGGTTTCTTCTTATTATCCGCTGCCATAATTCATCAGGAACCTTATCTCTAGGAATCCGCTCAAAATTATCGGTATCGTAATTGTACTTGCAAAGGAAATTTTCATCGAACGTTAGTGCCCATACCGTACCACTGGTATCAGTGAGAATATTGTGAATCCTGTTGTTAATAATGCTTTTGGGATTTTGAGCATCATAACGGTATATCCGAAATTTGTATCCGTCGTAACGGGCTAAACCCGACCAGGTACCGAACCACATAAATCCATACTTGTCCTTTGTAATACCGTGTATGGTACTGTGGGGAAGGCCGTCTTCGGAAGTAATATGATCGAATTTTAAGTTGAGGAACTGACTGTAAGTATGCGATCCAGAGAGGAAAAACAACAACACAATTAACAAACTTACCTGTCTATACATTGGTCTACTTTTAAAACAATAGGCGCTATAATGCGACTAATTTAGCCAAATTATTGTGAAATTGTATCCCGTACCATCATGTATCTATTTTTAAGCTGATTATCAGTTAAATATGGAATAGTAATCTGTAATGATGATGGTCTAATTAAGTTGGTTTTAGCGCAAATGAGACGATAGTGCATGTAATTTGAGTGAATTTTACTGGCACGTTGAATTGAAATAGGAATAAGTTTGTGGAACAGTGATGCAAAACACTAAATTATAAACCCATATTTCTAATCACTAATTTTTTGAACGATGAAAGGTGCAGCGCTAATTAATAGTATTCACATTAATAACTTCTCTTCAATTCCGATGTACATGCAGCTCGCAGATGGCGTAATCGAAGCAGTGAAAAATAAAATAGTAAAAGTACGGGACCCGCTCCCTTCCATCAATGAACTTAGTATGCAATTACGGGTCTCCCGTGATACCGTTGAAAAGGGATATAATTTCTTGAAAAAGCAGGAGGTCATCAAAGCCAACCCGGGAAAAGGATACTTCATCTTAAAAGGAGAGGTGGATCGAAAACGCATTGCTATCTTTTTGAATAAGCTAAGTGTCCATAAAAAAATAGTGTACGATTCCTTTGCACAGACATTAGGAAATGAAGCCTCATTGGATCTATTTGTCTACAATAGCGATATCAGCCATCTCCGTAATTTGCTTAAAAATCTATCGAAATCGTACGACCGATATGTCATATTCCCACACTTCAAAGAGGGAAGGGATCAAGCAGCAGAGGTGCTTTCATTGATTCCTTCCGAGAAAATCGTGTTGCTGGGAAAGACAGTAGAAGGTCTGGAGGGTAAGTTTGCCGTTATTCATGAGAATTATGAAAAAGATATCTATGAAGCACTGGAGCAGATCTTGGAACCACTATCGAAATATAAGACACTCAAGCTGATATTTCCAGACAAAAGCGATTATCCCAAAGCGATTATCAAAGGGTTTTATAAATTTTGCCAAGAGTATGCTTTCGACCATCTCCTGGTGGATAACCTAGACAAAGAGAGTGTTAAAAAGGAAGTCTGTTATATTAATTTAGCAGAGGATGACCTCGTACTGCTGTTGGATAAGATCATTGCAAAAGGATATCAGATTGGTCAAGATATTGGCGTGATCTCTTATAATGAAACACCCCTTAAAAAATATATGCTTGATGGAATCACGACAGTGTCGACAGATTTTGAGCTGATGGGTAGATATGCTGCGCAGAGTATCCTTGATAATTCATGCGAACATATGGAGGTTCCCTTCTATACAAACCTCAGACCTTCTGTATAAGCTGAGTAGATAGCTGTTTCGTAGGAAAATAGGGGTGTATTCGGACAAATCGCAGGATAGCGCAGGATACGGTTTTCGTAAAAGATACCTATATTCGGGTCGACCATTTTTTTACTAAACCTTATAACTTGTAGTTTATGCGTTTTAATATTTTTTGTATAGCGATTTACTTATTATCCTTTTCGACTGGTATTAGTCAGACAAAGGAAATTCAATATTTGTCGGGTATCGATAATGAAAATACCGTCACCTGGGAGTTTTGGGTCAGTGGTGGACGAAAGGCAGGTAAGTGGTCGACGATAGAAGTGCCAAGCCATTGGGAACAGCAGGGATTTGGATCGTATAACTATGGTCGGGATTACGTAACCTATGGCAAGAACTTTAAGTTTAACGATGAAAAAGGCTTATATAAGCACAAGTTCTTAGTGCCTGAAGATTGGCAAGGTAAAAAGGTATCCATCGTTTTTGAGGGCTCCATGACCGATACCGAAGTGAAAATAAACGGGAAGCTGGCAGGAGACATTCATCAAGGGTCCTTTTACCGATTTAAGTACGATATATCAGACAAAGTTAAGTATGGTGCGGAAAATCAAATTGAGGTACAGGTATCCAAAATGTCGGCAGATAATTCGGTCAATAACGCAGAACGTCTAGCGGATTACTGGATCTTGGGCGGTATATATCGCCCTGTTTATCTCGAAGCTACACCGCAGAGTCATATCACCTGGACTGCAATCGATGCGAAAGCTGACGGCACATTTCAAGCAAATGTGTATTTCGAAAACGTTGCTAAAAATGCTGAAATTGTCGTAGATATCAGAGATCAAAATAACACGTCCATCGGTTCTTCGACCATTAAAGTTGGAGAAAAGGACTCGCTTAAAAACATTTCGATTAAAACCAAAAAACCGCTATTGTGGACGGCAGAAACCCCCAATCTATACTATGCGCATTTTACCTTAAAGTCGAATAAAAAAGAAATATATAAAACCAAAGAGCGATTCGGTTTTCGTACAATAGAAGTACGTCAGGGAGATGGGATCTATGTAAATGGCACCAAAGTTAAGATGAAAGGCGTAAACAGACATGTCTGGTGGCCCGAGACGGGACGCAGTGTCAACGCACGCTTGGATTTGATGGATGTCAAGTTAATTAAGGAAATGAACATGAATGCCGTTCGCTGTTCGCATTATCCGCCCGATAAATCTTTTTTAGATATATGCGATTCATTAGGACTATATGTATTGGACGAATTGGCCGGATGGCAACAAGCCTATGCAACACCGGTAGGCAAAAAGTTGGTACGTGAGATGGTGATTCGGGATGTCAATCATCCGTCGATCTTTATTTGGAGTAATGGAAATGAGGGCGGACATAACAAAGAACTGGTTGATGAGTACCGTAAATACGATTTGTCTGATCGGGTCGTTATGCATGCGCATCATAGACCGGGTAACGCTATTAACGGTATTGATGGCAATCATTATGAGAATTATTCTTCTACACAGAAAATATTAGAAGGGCCTAATATCTATATGACAACCGAATTTTTGCATGCGCAGGATGATGGTGGGGCTGCGGCAGGCTTAGCCGATATTTGGGAATTGCACTGGCAAGCCAAGCTGGGGGGCGGTGGCTTTATCTGGGATTTCGCAGATGAAGGTATTGTACGTACAGATTTTAATGGTATTATCGACGTCAATAAAGTGAATGCACCAGATGGTGTCGTAGGGCCACATCGTGAAAAGGAGGGAAGCTTCTACGCTATCCGGGAGATTTTTTCACCCGTTCATATCAAGATGAAGTCGTTACCGGCGGACTTCACGGGTACGGTACCAGTGGAGAATCGTTACCACCATACGAATCTTTCGAATTGTTCTTTCGAATACCAATTAATCGATTACAAGAAACCATACGATAATGAGTCCGGCTTTTCGGTAAAGCATACTGCTAGCTTGACCGCCGACGATATCAAACCACATACAAAAGGTAGTTTAGTTTTGGCTTTACCCACCGACTGGAAAAATTATGATGCACTTTCTTTAAAAGCGGTCGATCCACATGGTCAGGAAATTTATACCTGGACCTGGCGGGTGAAATCCAATGAGGCGATAACAACCTCTATATTGGCCGTTAAAACATCCACGTCCGTCGAACTTAAAGAGGATTCTGCTACATATATGCTGAAAGCGAATGGTATTAGTGTTTTCATTGATAAGCAGACGGGGCTACTTTCTGATCTGGCAAATGAGTACAGTATGAAATTAGCATTCAATAATGGCCCAGTGTTAGTGAGTGGTGATGCAGTTTTTAAGGGCATTAAAGCGTATCAGGAAGGGGAGAATCAAGTGGTGGAATGTGACTTTGACGGCAGCTTGGATTTCTTAAAATGGACCATGCATCCAAATGGCTGGTTGAAACTGGATTATAAATATAGTCTAAAAGGTGACTATGCCTTCGCGGGTGTGAGTTTTAGCTATCCTGAAAATTATATCATTGGTGCCAAATGGCTAGGTAATGGTCCGTACCGTGTATGGAAAAATAGACTACAGGGTGTCACCCTAAATACTTGGGAAAGTATGTACAACGATTCAAAAGCAGGTATCGGTCCTTGGGTATTCCCGGAATTCAAAGGCTATTTTTCTGACATCTCCTGGATGGAGTTTAATACGACGCAGGGCAAATTTTTGGTAGCTACAGACCAACCTGATATGTATGTGCGTTTATTCGAATTTTATGGTATCTCAGGACCTAAAAATTATCCAGATTTGCCAACAGGAGATGTATCTTTCTTGGATGCTATACCAGCGGTAGGTACGAAATTGGCGATGGGGATCAACAATCGCCCAGGTGTAAACGGACCTAGTGGTGACCCAACGAAAATTAACACACCGATAGCACGGACATTGTATTTCTATTTTGGAATTCCAAAAGCTGAGAAAGAAAATAACCAGTTCGAAATGCCAAAGGAAAATATTTTGACGGATTAAAGCTTATCAAAGATGATTGATGTTTCGCTCCTTACGACCTAACTCCAAATTGTACGGATAACAAACTTTTTACAATAGGGAAAAGCGGGGGTAACGTTAGTGGAGAACGATAAAGGTGATGGAACAGGATGCTACAGGTTGCTTGTGCAGGATATAGTTGATAGATTTATCATGGTTATATTCCTAGAGCAGTACAGTGGTATTGTTTTTTCGCTAAATTGAACACATGAAGAACACATTTTTGAAATTTTTCGTTGCATGCATGGCAACATGCTTAAGTACAAACCTACAAGCACAAGATCGTTTTCCGGATGGCACAGCAGTGCCCGACTGGTTTCGTCAGGATAGTCCTACTGATATAAATAAATTGGGAAAGCAATACCGCATCACTGATTTTAATGTGGTAAACGATAGTACGGTCATCCAGACATCGAAGATACAGGCCGTTATCGATCAAGCGCATCAAGCGGGTGGTGGTGTAGTGGTTATTCCGCGTGGAACTTATTTAAGTGGATCATTGTTCTTCAAACCCGAAACACACTTGCATTTGGAAGAAGGTGCGGTGTTGAAAGGAAGTGATGATATCAGTAACTTCGAATTGCGTACAACGCGAATGGAGGGGCAGACATTGAAGTATTTTAGTGCGTTGGTCAATGCTGATGCAGTCGACGGTTTTACAGTGTCTGGTAAAGGTACCTTGAATGGAAATGGATTGCGGTATTGGAAGGCATTTTGGCTCCGTCGGGCATTTAATCCCAAATGTACCAACATGGACGAAATGCGCCCAAGGGTATTGTATGTATCCAATAGCAAGGATGTTCGGATCTCGGGTATACGATTGATCAATTCGCCATTTTGGACTTCCCACTTTTATAAATGCGAAAATTTAAAGCTCGTAGACCTCCATATATTTGCACCCGAAAAACCGGTTAAAGCACCAAGCTCCGATGCGGTAGATCTCGATGCCTGCCATAATGTACATATTAGAAATTGCTACATGTCGGTCAATGACGATGCAATTGCATTAAAGGGTGGTAAAGGGCCAACAGCAGATAAAGATGATAACAACGGTCCCAACTACAATGTCATTATTGAAGACTGCTCCTTTGGATTTTGTCACAGCACGCTGACTTGCGGTAGTGAATCGATTCATAGCTACAACATTATATTTAGACGGAATACGGTGGATGGCGCAAAGAAAGTATTGCAGTTAAAGATGCGCCCGGATACACCCCAATTGTATGAAAATATTATTATAGAAGATGTCACAGGTAATGCTGCGAGTTTTCTTCATATCAAACCATGGACACAGTTCTTTGATTTAAAGGGAGAAAAGGGAATTAAAATGTCGTATGCCAAAAATATAACGATGCGTAACATCAAACTGGATTGCGATGTTATCTTCGATGTTAATGATTCAGAACAGTATATTCTGTCCGATTTCACCTTTGAAAATATGACGATCACCGCCAGTAAAAAGCCTGAAATCCACCAAGAATATATTTCCAACTTCAAGCTGAAAAATGTAACGGTAAACGGTAAAAAAATTAAGTAACCCGAACGAAGATGGTCTAACTGACGTTATAATGTAACAGATTATGAACAGCAAATCAATAATTACCTTTTTCCTCTTATTTACCCTGATAAATGGAGTGTACGCCCAACGTAAGATGGAGTTTCTTAATAGAGGGGTGGTTGCGGTAAAGACTTCCGAGACTTCAGCGTTCATCAGTTGGCGTCTTCTGGGAAATGAAAATTTGGACATCGATTTTAATATCTATCGACAGTACGATAATGGACCGCATCAAAAATTGAATACGATGCCATTAGGCCGGGGAACCAACTTTACTGATCAGGAAGTCGATTTTTCGAAAAATGTTACTTATTATGTAACCTCGGCTGATGGAGCTGTGGAAAAGGAAGCTTTTGTCATTAAAAAGGGGGAGGCAGTACAACAATACCTCGAGCTAAAGTTAAAGACACCTGCAAATTATACGCCTGGTGATATTTCCGTCGCGGATTTGGATGGAGATGGCGCATATGAGATCATTATACATCAAACAGGTAGAGGAGCGGATAATTCACAAAATGGACTAACCTCCGAGCCGATTCTACAGGCTTATAAATTGGATGGTACGTTTCTATGGGAGATTAATCTCGGTAAAAATATTCGTGAAGGGGCACATTACACACAATTTATGGTGTACGATCTGGACAGCGATGGCCGAGCTGAATTGGTGTGCAAAACGGCGGATGGTACAAAAGATGGACGAGGGAGTTATATTGGTGATCCGCAAATGGATTGGCGTGATACGGTCCGTTCATCACGGACATTTGGCCGTATACTGCAGGGGCCAGAATACCTAACGGTATTTGACGGTCTCACAGGAGGCGAAATTCATACGGTAACCTATGAACCTGGTCGTGGTGATGACATGCGTGCTTGGGGCGGATTGGCCACAGGTGGATCAACCGATATCAACGGAAATAGAGCAGATCGTTTTCTAGCTGGTGTAGCGTATTTAGATGGTGAGAATCCAAGTGTGGTGATGACGCGGGGTTATTATGCAAGATCGGTTTTGGTCGCTTGGGATTTTAAAGACAAGAAGCTCGTGAAACGATGGGTATTTGATTCTGAAGGTAGTAAGAATCCATTCTCTGGGCAGGGTAACCATGGTTTGGCTGTAGCAGATGTCGACGGGGATGGTAAAGACGAGATTATTTTCGGATCCATGTGTGTAGATGATGATGGTACGGGGCTATATTCGACAGGACTGGGGCACGGCGACGCACTCCATGTAACGGATTTGGATTTGAATAACCCCGGCTTGGAGGTGTTTGGAATACATGAACGTAAAAAAATTGGTGCGGCATTATTTGATGCAAAAACCGGAAAGATTCTGTTCAAAGGTGGAATTGATGAAGATATCGGCCGCGGAGCAGCTGCAAACATCGATCCTGATGCCAAAGGGGCTTATATGTGGTGGTCTGGTTCTCGACAAGTGTATAATGCGGCGGGGAAAGCCGTAGGTCCTGCGCCAAGGGCGGCCAACTTTCTAATATGGTGGGATGGAGACCTGAGTAGGGAATTATTAAACAGCAACTACATCGAGAAATATAAACAAGGGAGAATCTTTACAGCTGATGGAGCTAGCTCCATTAACGGAACCAAAAATACGCCTAATCTGAGCGCAGACATTTTGGGTGACTGGAGGGAGGAACTCATCCTTCGTGCAAATGATAACCAGTCGCTGCGCATCTATACGACGACCATTCCGACCGATCATAGATTGTACACGCTGATGCACGATTCGCAATACCGACTAAGTATTGCCTGGCAAAATGTGGGATACAATCAACCACCACACACGGGGTTCTACTTAGGCACTGGTATGGATAAGCAGACGCCTCCCGATATGAGTGTCATAAAAAGCAATCGGTTAATGAAAAAAACACGCTAAATACAGGAAAAAAGCGATGAATAGAAAAGCAATAAAAATAGGTTTAGCGGTTGTACTCGGGGTAGTACTCCTCTCTTTTGGGCTACAGCGTAAGCCGACAATTTATCTCATTGGAGATTCAACGGTGCGTAATAGCAATGATCAATATTGGGGCTGGGGGACACTGTTATCAAGTTTTTTAGATACGGCGAGAATCAATGTTGCTAACCATGCAATGGCAGGTCGAAGTACCCGTACATTTGTCAAGGAAGGACGCTGGGCAAGGGTTGATTCGTTATTTAAGCCAGGAGATTATTTATTGATTCAGTTTGGACACAACGAAGGAAGTAAGCCCGACACTTCACGACAAGGATACCGAGGAGTATTGCGCGGGATTGGTCAGGATTCTATCGTACTAGATTGGGGTAAAGGGAAAACCGAAGTGGTTCGTACTTATGGAGAAAACCTGAGAAGGTTTATTATTGACGCTAAATCGAAAGGCGTGCGACCTGTGATCTTATCAATGATTCCACGAAATCAATGGGATGCTGACGGAAATGTAAAACGTGCGGACCAGGATTTTGGACTTTGGGCGAAGCAGATAGCCGAAGAACAGGGTATACCTTTTGTCGATTTGAACCGTATTACAGCAGATAAATATCAGCAGATTGGACCTGAAGAGGTGAAATCTAGGTACTTCCCTGGAGATCATACACATACCAACAAAGCGGGCGCTGAACTGAATGCCGCTTCTGTAGTAGATGGGCTGAAGGCCATAAATCATCCCATTTCCAAGTATTTAAATTAGATATGAATATATTCAAGAATATAATATGCGCTGCTGGATTGGTATTGGTTACCATCCTTAGTTTTTCATTTATAGCCGATGGCAAGAAGCCAACGCTATTTGTTATCGGTGATTCGACGGTAAAGAACGGTCAAGGCAATGGGTCAAATGGACAGTGGGGATGGGCAAGTTTTATAGCGGAATATTTTGATTTAAATAAAATAGCTGTCGAAAATCGAGCCCTAGGCGGGACGAGCACAAGGAGCTATTATAATAACCCAAAGCTTTGGCAAAAGGTACTAGACGAGATCAAACCCGGTGATTTTGTCATCATGCAATTTGGTCACAACGACTCGAGTCCGATTGTGGATACATTACGCGCAAGAGGTACGATAAAAGGTAATGGAGATGAATACAAAGAGGTGTATAATCCACTGCTTAAACAACGCGAGATGGTGTACAGTTATGGATTCTATTTACGTCGCTTTGTGAAAAATGTGCAAGACAAGGGAGGGATTGCTATTATTTGCTCACCGATACCCCGGAATGCTTGGGAAGGAGCAAAGGTGCGTCGTTCAGATTACGCATTGTGGGCAAAAGAAGCCGCAGTTCAATCCAATGCGTTGTTTTTACCCCTCCAGGACAGGGTTGTTGAAGCGTATGAAGAGGCTGGTAAAGCAGAGGTAGCGGATAAGTACTTCGGTGACAAAGATGCGACGCACACCCTCAAAGCAGGGGCACAGCTCAATGCGAAGCTGGTGGCAGACTATCTTAGTACGCAGGCGGAGTTGCGGAAATATTTGAAATAATGTATAAACTACCCATGATCAATCAACACATGAAGAAGTTGCTTATAGCGGTGTTGTCTGTATTGTTGACGGGAAATGCTGTTTATAGCCAGGCGAAAAAGACGAAAACCCGTCCCAACATTGTATTGATTCTTACAGATGATATGGGCTATTCGGACTTGGGGTGTTTTGGTTCAGAAATCAATACCCCTAATCTGGACACAATGGCTACAGGCGGTGTTAAGATGACTAACTTTTATAATGCTTCTCGCTGCTGCCCGTCGCGTGCATCCTTATTGACTGGAGTGTATCCGCATCAGGCGGGTGTAGGTGACATGATGAATACCCGGCCGTATCCTGCATATCAAGGGTATCTAAATCGCCAAACAGTTACCTTGGCGGAAGTGCTTCAACAAGCCGGGTATGGTACATATATGTCGGGAAAGTGGCACGTGGGACAAGCAAAGGAAAACTGGCCTTTGCAGCGAGGTTTCGATCGCTATTATGGATTGATCGATGGCGCGAATAGTTATTTCGGGAACAGGCCATACAGACCAAAACAAAAATTAACCATAGCATTGGATAATGAGGCGATTGTACCTCCTGCCGAATACTATTCCACAGACGGGTACACGGATTATGCGTTACAATTTATAGACCAGCATGTAAAGAAGCGCAACAACGATCCCTTTTTTATGTACATCGCCTACCAAGCCCCCCATTGGCCTTTGCATGCACTGCCAGAAGATATTGCGAAATATAAGGGTAAATATATGGAAGGATGGGAAGTTGTGCGCCAAAAGCGCTTCGATAAACAAATGAAATTGAAGTTGTTTCCCTCAGGGACCACCTTGCCTGCTCTCGATGATAATATACGGCAGTGGGCAGACTGTTCTTGGGAGGAAAAGGTGAGGTGGGATGAGCAGATGGCAGTGTATGCAGCAATGGTGGATCGGGTAGATCAAAATGTAGGTAAGATCAAACGACGCTTGCAGGAAATCGGGGAGCTGGAAAATACTATTTTTATATTTCTATCCGATAATGGTGCGAGTAATGAAACGATTACCAACGCAGGTTTTACACCGGAGATCTTAGCTGCTAATGAATTTCCGGCCAGTCATCCACAATCGTTTACGGCATATGGGTCGGAAGGAGCATTAGTCAGCAATACGCCTTTCCGTAAATATAAACATTGGGAGTTTGAAGGTGGTAATGCTACATCTTTTATTGCATATGGGCCACAATTTATCCAAAAAGGAATGCGCATAGAAAGCCCTGCACACTTGGTAGATATCATGCCGACAATCATTGAATATGCCCGCGCAACATATCCTAAAACTTACAAGGGCAATTCGATCCAGACGATGGAAGGGATTTCTCTGGTTTCTTCGTGGACAGCTAATGAAAAAGCGAAAGAACGTGCGATTTGCTTTGAGCACGAAGGAAATAAAGCAGTACGGAACGGGAAATGGAAAATAGTAGCGGAGTACCCGCAAAATGAATGGTTTTTGTATGATCTATCGTCTGATAGAGCGGAGCAAACAGATCTGAAAAGTAAGCATCCCACGGTTCTTAAAGAGATGGTAGGTATCTACGACAAATGGGCAGAGCGTGTCGGTGTTATCCCATATGAACAATTGGATACCAAAAGAACAAATGAACGATATAAATAAATTGAAGGATTAGGTGATTAACCCTTCAATTTATTTCTGTGCATCCACCCAGCCGAATACTTTTTGTAACATTCCTGTATTGCGGGATCCTCCTATATTCTGTCTAATTTTTAGTTCTTCTTCCGCAACTTTTACAAACAATCCGTCTATCGCTTTTTGAGTTACGTAAGCATTGAGGTCCGTGGTTACTTTATTTGACGTAATCGGCAGATTGTTGTATGCTGATGTTAGCTGCGTCCAATAGGTACTTACATTATTTTTGCCCAATGCAGATTCAACAATAGGACTAAATTTTGAAGCCAGTGTAGCAGAAGTCGTTCTTTTGAAAAAAGTTGTTGCAGCATCTTGTTGGGCGCCCAGTAAAATACTAAATGCATCGGTTACCGTCATTTGGGAGAGTGAATTGACAAATACAGGAGCGGCTTCTTTTACGGCTGATTCTGCAGCGCGATTCAAACTTGTCACAAAGTTATCGACCAATGATCCCATTCCTATAGAACGTAATGTTTTCTCTACCTGCTGCGCTTCCGCGGGCATTAAGATTTTTACGGCAGCATTGCCCAAAAAACCATCCTTTATAGATAGTGCATTGATGCTGTTGTTTAGGCCATTACCCAATGCCTGTTTGATACCGGTAGCAGCTTCGGTCTGTGTAACCGAGCCTGTCGTCGAGGGGCGAGTAGTACCTGTAGTGGTATTTGGCATGTTGCTCGCGATCTGGCTCATCGTTTCACATCCCAAAAATAGGGGTAATGTAACTGTACCTAAGACCAAAAACTGATATATTTTCATCCGTTTATTTTTTAGTATGCACGTTCACTATTATCTACTTGCAAACATACTAATACTAAAGCAATTTTTGCTTTATTTATCGCCACATCAATCGAGCCGCGACAGGGAAATGATCTGAGGGATACTTGCCGATATAAGTGTCTGTTAGGATGCCGTACTTTTCTACATTAAAATGGGGTGTAATAAAAATATGATCTATCCGACCACTTGGTTTTATACTTTTTCCCCAGTTATTAAAGGTAGAATTTGGTGTATAGACGATTTTGGATTTGGTGAGCGCATCTTCTACTACTCCGCTGTTTGCAAGCGTGAAATATGCTTCGTTTGTTTCGTCAACATTAAAATCCCCTGTTAGAATAAGTGGAAGCTCAGTGGCAAATTCGGTTGCTTTGCTTAATATCAATTTAGCACTTTCTTTTCGTGCCTGTACACCCACGTGATCGAAATGGGTATTCATTAGTATAAAAGATTTATTGCTTTCTTTATCTTTAAATATCCCCCAGGTACAGATTCTCGGAAGAGCGGCATCCCATCCTTTATTGGGTTTTTCTGTATCTGTAGCGGAAAGCCAAAAAGTTCCACTTTTAATCACATCAAACCGGGTTTTATTATAAAAAATGGCAGAATGTTCTCCTTTTTCTGCACCATCATCACGACCTACACCTACATAATCGAAATTAGGAAGCAATTGCTGCATATCCTTAACTTGATCGCTAAAGCCTTCTTGTATACCGAAGATGTCAAATTCATGATAGCTAATTAAATTGCAAACTGCTTCTTTTCGATCTTGCCAAAGGTTGCCGACATCTCCGTCTGTCTTCAGGCGGATATTGAAGGATGCCACATTAATCTCTTGTGCAAAAGCACATACAGCGAAAAGGATAAAGAAAGATGTCAGTAAGAAATGTTTCATAGCGTGTAGATGATATGGTTTTTTGCTTATTTTTTTATTAAAGAATGCAGCTTTTCGGGTTCGTCTGTAGTGATATAATCAATACCTTTATCTATAAAATAGTGCATGTCTTCTTCCGTATTAACTGTCCATACGTTTGTTTTGAGTCCGAAGGTTTTGGCGGTAGAAATCCAATCCGTATTGTTTTTAAAAACGGAAAAATGGTAATCAATCCCCGTCAGATTGGCGTCTTTTATTTGTTGAGGACTTTTGTCACCGTTTAAATAATGTATCGGAATGTTTTTGTCCAACGCTCTGAAATGCAGGCAGGCATCATAACTAAATGCAATAAATTCAGTTAAGGGTACTGCTTTAAGCTTTTTTACCAGAGCGAGGGCGATTTCGACTGATTTAAGTGTGCGGTCTACACCTAACCTGTTTGTCTTCAGTTCAAATATCATCTTTGTTTTGTTCTGCTTGAGACCTTCTTTCAGGTATGCTTCAGCTGTCGAGATCTGTTCACCGTTGGGATGTTTCTTAGCTAATAGTTCGTTATACGTGGAGGTCGCGATATCTATTCCCTGAAAATCATTATCGTGGTTTACAACCAATACGTCATCTTTCGTAAGGTGAACATCAAATTCAGCTCCCCAGACTTCTTGAGCAATAGCATCACGTAAAGCGGCGATCGAATTTTGGGGAGATTTCGTGTTCTTCCAAGCGCCTCGATGTGCTATGATTTGAGTTTCTTGTGCCTGTGCTAAAATGGAAAAGCAGAACATAATACCAACAACAGTTAATTTTTTCATACAGATAAGATTACTTCTTGAGCTCGTAAGCCCGATTCTTTTATTATTATTCATCGAATCTCCTAAGATATTGAATCTAATATTAAGGGAATATTACGTTTTTATCGCTCGCCATCCCACTCACAGTAAAATTGTTTAAGAAACTGCTCCATAAATTGATGACGGGTCGCTGCGATTTGCTTGGCGGCGTCTGTATTCATTTTATCTTTCAGCAACAAGAGTTTTTCGTAAAAATGATTTATGGTAGGAGCAGTGGTGTTTTTATACGCTTGCTTACTTTGGTTTTCGATAAAAGGGATATCTGGATTATAGATCTCTCTATTTTTGTACCCGCCATAGTTGAATGCTCTAGCGATACCTATTGCGCCAATAGCATCCAACCGATCGGCATCTTGTACAATTTCCAATTCCTTACTGTGAAATTTAACTTCACCCAAAGAAGCTTTAAATGACATGTTCAAAATAATATGTTGTACATGTTGAATAGTTGAAGAGGGGACGTCGATAGACGTTAGAAAATCACCCGCTATGCGCGGACCAAGGCTCTCGTCACCATCGTGAAATTTGCTGTCAGCTATATCATGCAGTAGTGCGGTCAATTCGCAGACCAATGAATCTGCCTCTTCTGTTTGCAAAATCAACTTCGTATTGTTCCATACGCGCTGAATGTGCCACCAATCATGTCCTGATTCCGCATCTTTTAATCGTTCCTGTACAAAAGCAGCGGTCTTGTTGATAAACTCTTGTTGTTGCATAGACTAATTTTCTTTTGAGCCGTCGTACAATTCGTATTGTAATAGCCTGCAATCTAATTTTCCGTTGAAGAATTCAAATCTCCGGGAAGCTTTCAATCCAATTTTTTTTGCTAATTCCGGATTTCCCGTAAACACATAGCCCTTGTACCCTTTACAGTCCTGTTTCAAAAAATCCCCGATTCGCTTATAGGTAACTTCTAGTTTGGAATGGGTGCCGAGACGTTCGCCGTATTCAGGGTTGAACATGATCACGCCGGGTTCTTGTGGAACTGTAGTGTCTGCAAAATCGCAGATTTCAAATGTGATTAAGTGTTCTACCCCCGCGGTACGGGCGTTCATCTTCGCAATTTCAATCGCCTGATCGGAAATATCTGAAGCAACAATCTGAGGTAAAATAGTCTTATCGGCAATGTCTTTTATTTGTCTTCGTTCTTCAAAAAATACTTCTTCATCATATCCGATAAAATGCATGAATGAGTAATTCATGCGCTGCAAGCCGGGCATTCGTTTTTGTGCTAATAAAGCCGCCTCAATAGCGAGGGTTCCTGATCCACACATTGGATTTATAAATGGAGATTTGCCATCCCATTTTGTCGCCATGATAGTGGAGGTTGCCAACGCCTCAAGCATGGGAGCTTTACCGGGATGCTTCCGGTAACCATGTTTTGCTAATGTCTCGCCCGAAGTGTCTAGGAATATTTCTGCACGTTCTTCCATCCAATGAAGGTGGATCACACATTTATGGTAATCAGGGCCCGAATCTGGACGCACCCCTTTTTTATCTTTGATACGATCGACAATCGCATCTTTTACCTTTACATTCGCAAATAAGGGTGTGGTAATGGTCTCATTATGTACCGTAGAGGTGACCGAAAAATAACCATCGAAGGGTATAATGTCTTCCCATGCAATTTTTACTAGATTATCATAGAGTTCTTTAGGATCATTGGCCCTAAAAGATTCTACTTCATATAGAACCTGACTTGCCGTTCTGAGGTTGAGGTTTAATTTGATACAGTCATTCACAGAAAGAAATAATTCTACGCCTGTATTAAACGCACGTTTGATTTCGAAGCCTAAACTTTTGACTTCTTCTTGTAAGTAAGGCGAAAGCCTTCTGTTACACGTTATGATAACTTTACTTGGGGTGTTGAAAACTTCTGTCATATTTCTACAAAGTTAACTAATCTAAAACGCAAAAAATGTGTAATTTTATCGTTTAATATTTTTGATTATGGAAATTAGAGGAAAGGTGCACGAAATTGGTGCGATACAACAAGTTACAGAATCTTTTAAAAAGAGAGATCTAATCGTTGCTTACGCAGAGAATCCGCAGTTTGTAGAATACATTCGCTTTGAATCAACTCAAGATAGGGTAAACATCTTTGATAATTTGGCCATTGGAGACGAAGTTGAAGTTTCTTTCAATCTTCGCGGTCGCCCTTGG
Organism: Sphingobacterium alkalisoli; assembly: GCF_005049105.1. Taxonomy (GTDB): domain Bacteria; phylum Bacteroidota; class Bacteroidia; order Sphingobacteriales; family Sphingobacteriaceae; genus Sphingobacterium; species Sphingobacterium alkalisoli. The sequence continues at coordinate 369,853 of NZ_SUKA01000004.1, read as the reverse complement.
ACAAATAAAGATGGGGTGACAACGTACTTCAACTCCTTAGTTGCTTGGCGCGTGACAAAATTGGCTAATACGGGTACTGCTGCTCCTGCACCGGGATTTGCCGAAATGCCAGCTCCGGTAGATATTACCTCTTCGGGCGCAGATGATGATGATCTACCTTTCTAAGTAGGGGATCTCTTCAATCTCAAAGAGTGCTCGTAGTAACATTTCATTTAAGCAGCTGTCCATCTATCGGTAGACAGCTGTTTTTTTTGCAGCCATACTCTGTAAGTCTATTGAGTTCGTATTTTACGCTTTCTTTTCTTCCCAATAGAGAGGTGAGTTATGAGGATATTAAACTAAGATACATACCATTCACCGAATAAAAACGACATGTTGCCTAATTTTTGCGATGTATTAATAAAAAAATAATTAAATTGCAGAATGGGTTGGGCAACAAAAAAGAATAAAACGTGGGAACTAAGACACCTGATGTGGACATTTGCATCTATTATCTTGTTTTTACCCTTACCGGTTCATATTCACCCCTTTGTCATGATGTCCCAAGCGTCTAAAAGTAAAGTGCGCTCTTGGTATTTAATGGCATGGACTTTACTCCTGGTCGAATTGGCGCTGTTTGGGTCTTTTCTCTTCTTTTTTGGAGCGATGTCTCAAGGGATGTTGTTAACCTTGGGTGGTTCGGTGGTTTCTTACATTTTGGGAAATGGTCTGTTATTAAATCAAGCAAAGCCTTACCTTAAAAGGCTAGAAGTGGGTGAGGTGAGACCGCTAACCTGGATCGGAAGTGTGGAAAGGCAACAACGCCTCGAACTGGCGCAAGCGAGTATGGAAACACCACAGTCGTTTGTGACTAAAATGTTGCACTACCGTAAGGAAATCAATAACGCAAATATCCATCAACATATTGATAAAATCATACGTCTATTCCACTTATTGGAACAAAAAGATATGATGGAAGCGGAAAAATTTTTGGTGCGTCATGGTACCGTAATCAATGTACTCCGTCAATACGATGAGCTCGAAAACACGCGTTTACACAATCAGATAACTATTGATTCGAAAGTCAAATTGGAAAGTGTGTTGGCCCAGGCTGCTATTGCTATTGAACAAGACGTGACGAACATCATAAAATCGAGTTTGCTGGATGTATCTGCTGAATCGGATGTGTATATTCAAACATTAAAAAACAGAAACCTATTAAAAGAATAAGAAACTTAAAACTATGGCGACAATAGACTTAACTACATACGATGATAATGCCGATAAAAGTAACGAGATCCAGGTTAATTTTTCGGATGAGGAAAAGGCTCTCATTAAGCAGTATAAGGATAAAATCAATCTAAATTCGACAACGGATATTATCCAATTCGGTGTGTCAAGTCAAACGAAAGTGAGTAATTTTTCGAATGAGATACTGAAACAGGTTCGGACGAAGGATATGGGGGGAGCGGAAGATATTTTATTGAATCTTCGTTCTGATATTAAATCTTTTGATGAGAATCTGAAAAAGAAACCGTTGATTCCATTCTTTGATAATATGAAGAAGAAGATTCAACGTATGCGTACAGAATATGCTTCGGTTGAGAAAAATATCCATCAGATTGAGCTGAAGTTGGAGGGACACTATAAAACCCTATTAAAAGATGTCAATATTTTTGATAAGCTTTTCGTGGAGAATCAGAATTATTTTAAAGAATTGTCGTTACATATCGCGGCCGGCGAGGAGAAACTACAAGATGTGTATACCAATGTATTGCCCCAACTGAAAAAAGAAGCTGAGGAGACAGGTGATCAGCATAAAATACAGGCATATAAGGACACAGAACAACATGTTGTACGTTTTGAACGGAAAATACATGATCTGAAGCTAACACGAATGGTGGTATTACAGACCGCACCGCAAATCCGTATGATCCAAAGTAACAGTAGCTCGTTGATGGAAAAAGTACAATCGAGTATTGTGAATACGCTTCCACTATGGAAGAATCAAATGGTATTGACCTTAGGAATAGCGCATTCCCAAAGAGCACTGGAGGCTCAAAAGGCCGTTACAGATGCTACGAATGAGCTACTGCGCAAGAATTCAGAAATGCTGAAAGAATCTACGGTAAATATTGCCCGTGAAACAGAACGTGGCATTGTCGATATCGAAACGATCAAAAAGGCTAATTCTGATATTATTCAGACGATCGAGCAAGTATTACAGATTCAACGTGAGGGACGAGAGAAACGGAAGGTAGTAGAACAGGAATTGTTACAGGCCGAGACGGAGTTAAAACAAAACATCCTTAAATCTTCGGATGACACGAAATTAATAAATTAGAAAAAGCAGCTTATGCTGCTTTTTCTAATTTATGCTTACATCTCCCATCTTTTTTTTGGTACGCAGATTAGATCTGAAACTTTACGCAATACGATCGGTCGTAAATCAAACTTATTTTCCAGCACAACTGAATCTGGAGAATGGTGTACTATTTTAAATCGTGGTAGGTATTGGCCGTGTTTATAGCATCCTGACACTTTCTGTTTCCAGTTTTCCTTGGTATAAATGCCTTCTACAATCATGCTATCACCGCGTACAACGTATACTGCTTTAGCGTATTCTGTCCATTCGCCATTATTGTAACAACTATCCGGCATAGTCTTCGTTTTAGCATGTACATGCATAGTGGTATACACGGAATCGCAGACAAAGGTAAACTCGTGTAGAGTATAATTGAGCATTTGATCCTGTTGAGGAATACTATCTTGTACCCACACACCGTGTAGATAGGACGTTCCTTCGGTCTGCATTTCCGAATGACGTTGACAACCGACTACGATAACAAACATACCTACTATGGAAAGTAGGTATGTTATAAAAAAAATATATCTCTTAAGGAATTTGTTCACTAAGCTATTTTAAGGTACCGACCATATCTTCAGGTTTTACCCACTCGTCGAATTCTTCGGCAGTTACGTATCCCAAAGAAATCGCCGTTTCTTTCAATGTACTGTTGTTTTTATGAGCGGTTTGCGCGATCTCTGCAGCTTTATAATATCCAATTTTTGTATTTAACGCCGTCACCAGCATCAACGAGTTATCTACCAATTCTTTGATACGTGTATAGTTAGGTTCAATCCCTTGCGCACAGTGTTCATCAAACGATACGCAGGCGTCTCCGATCAGGCGGGCCGATTGCAAAAAATTTGCCGCCATTAAAGGTTTGAATACATTTAGTTCATAATGACCTTGGGTACCCCCAATGGTGATAGCAACATCATTCCCCATTACTTGTGCCGCTACCATAGTAAGTGCCTCACATTGTGTAGGATTTACTTTACCTGGCATAATGGAGGAACCTGGTTCATTTTCAGGTATTAAAATCTCACCGATACCCGAACGAGGACCTGAAGCCAACATACGAATATCATTTGCAATTTTATTTAAGGAAACGGCCAATTGTTTTAGGGCCCCATGAGACTCTACGACCGCATCATGGGCAGCCAATGCTTCAAATTTATTTTCAGCTGTTATGAATGGATGCCCGGTGAATTCCGCAATGTATTTAGCGACCACGACATCATATCCATTTGGCGTATTTAATCCTGTTCCGACTGCAGTGCCCCCTAGCGCTAATTCAGACAAGTGCGACAGCGTGTTTTTGAGAGCTTTTAATCCGTAATTTAATTGTGCAACGTAACCAGATAGCTCTTGTCCTAAAGTCAATGGTGTAGCATCCATTAGGTGTGTACGACCAATTTTCACCACTTTCATGAATTCTTCTGATTTGCGTTTCAAGGTATCCCTTAGTCTCTCAACCCCAGGAATTGTCACCTCAACTACTGCTTTATAGGCCGCAATGTGCATGCCGGTTGGATATGTGTCATTCGATGACTGCGATTTGTTGACATCATCATTCGCTTTAAGTACTGGCTCTCCTTCGCCTATTTTACCACCGGCCAACACTTGTGCACGGTTTGCGACGACTTCATTGACATTCATATTAGACTGTGTGCCCGAACCTGTTTGCCATATAACCAAAGGAAATTGATCGGCCAACTTGCCGGCTAATATTTCATCACAAACGGCAGAAATAGCGTCTCGTTTTTCGATAGGTAATACACCTAACTCGTGATTGGCGTACGCAGCAGCTTTTTTTAAGTAAGCGAAACCTTCTATGATTTCTTTTGGCATAGAAGCCGAAGGGCCAATTTTAAAGTTGTTACGCGAGCGTTCGGTTTGCGCTCCCCAGTATTTGTCTGCAGGCACTTGAACTTCGCCCATTGTGTCTTTTTCTATTCTGAATGACATATGTTTTAAGTAAAAAGTAAAAAGTCAAAAATTTTTTTGTCGTTTACGATCCAACAGTATTAGATATAATATTAACACAAAGTTACTGAATTCAAAACACAAACATAGAGAATAGTGAATTATGTGCCAAGGCGTTTGGAGAGCTGTTCATTAACGTGGTGATAGAGCTGTTTGGGCTTCAAAGTGCGCCAAGGCATTTGGTCAAATACACCTCCAAAGTTGATATAGTAATCAATATTATGGGTCTTAAATTCCTCAATCACATGTGCTCTAAAGTTAAGACCGGCGATCCAACCATCTTCAATGTCCTGAAACCATTCTTCGTAATACGAATCGTCCGAAGCATGAAAATTAAGAACATTTTCACCGATGAGCAGAAATTTGGTAATGCCTTCCCCTATCATGAGGTCTATAACTTCCCGTTTAAGCGTCATCACATCATTGTAAATCGTGTCATTCCATTCGCCAATTAACTCAATCACAGTATATCCACGATCGTAATCCACATAAATAATTTTTAGATAAAGGGTCTGCGACCCAAAATGATCCCATTGCGGATGTAATAAAAAGTTATAAATCTGTTTGTCGTATTCAAATTCATTATGAACTGTTCCATAAAAAGGTGAACGCTCATCCTCCGATGAAATGTAATCATGGCGCCAGTTGTAATAGGGTTCTATCTCGTGCACGTATCGTTGTTTGATTATTTTTTTAATATTCCGAAACTATCGCTTCGCGAAAATAATTTGGAACTCATTTTGTAGGATAAAGTTAGTTAATCTTGCTGAAGAAATTAAAATTACTGATTACTTTTACAATCTCATTTGTTTACATGCAGAACGGTACTAGACGTAATATATTTGTGGCAGCAACCTACGCAGCTACTTTATTGCTTGGGCTTATCTTGGGGCAAAATTATGCCGATCAACAAGGTAAAAACCCAAGTAGTTCGTTAGTTCCTATTGGTTTATCAGACAATTCGTACAAGATTCAGCAGGTGTTGGATCTGCTTTCCAATGCCTATGTCGATAGTCTTAATTTGGATTCGCTTCAGAACGGCGCCATTAATCACATCGTATCACATTTGGATCCTTTTTCAAATTATCTTTTGCCGAATGAATCTAAAGCGCAAAGCGAAGCGCTGGAAGGTACATTTGAAGGGATAGGTCTGGAATATTTCAACTTAAATGACACGCTGCTGGTTGTCGGACTTATTACCAATGGACCGTCAGAAAAGGCGGGTCTGAAAGTTGGGGATCGTATCATTACCATAGATTCAACTCAAGTTTCGGGCAGAAATATCGCACAAAAAGTTGTTGATAGGCTGATACGTGGAAAGAAAGGTTCGGGTGTAAAACTGCATATAATTCGTGATAGCGCGTTAACGCCATCTCCTTATCAAGTTATAAGGGACCAAGTAAGTGTGAGTTCTATCGATGTAGCCTATCTCATCAAACCGACTGTGGGATACATTAAGATACGTCGATTTGGATTAAAGACTGCGGAAGATTTTAAGAAATCCATAACAGCACTAAAAAAGCAGGGCGCTCAAAATCTTATTCTCGATCTTCGGGATAATGGCGGCGGATACTTTCACGTCGCTATTCGATTGGCGAGTGAGTTCTTTAATGAGCAGAAGGTATTAGTGTATACAAGGGGTGCACATGAAGAAAAGAGAGAGTACTTTTCGGACGGAAAGGGAAATTATGCAGATGGTAAATTAGTTGTCCTCATAAATGAGTTGACTGCTTCAGCTTCTGAAATTGTAGCAGGAGCTATACAAGATTGGGATAGAGGCACGATAGTCGGAAGACGTTCTTACGGAAAGGGGATTGTGCAGGAACAATTTGATTTCTCCGATGGATCTCGGGTGAACCTGAGTATATCGAGATACTATACGCCGTTGGGTAGAAGTATTCAGAAGAAATATACAGCCAACTGGTCAAATATGATTGACTATTCAAGTATGTACAATGGATTGTGGGTATTGGATACCACCTTTGCGCACGCACAAATATACAAAACCTTGGCCGGAAGAGAACTACTTAGTGGTGGGGGGATCAGTCCGGATGTCGAAATTGCTGTTGATTCGAATGCTGTCAGTGTATTGTACCAACAGATAACCCAATCGAGTTATTTGGAGCAGTTTGTCTATGAGCGTTTTACAAAGAAGCTTCCTGCCTACTCTATTGAAAATTTCTTGCAGGGGTACCATTTGCCGCAACAGGAATATAATGCTTTTTTAGACTATTTGAAGGATAGAGATATATTGATCGATAATAACAAAGGACGAGATTTGTTGGGACTTATCCAATCTGATATGGAAGCAATAGTTGGCCGATATTATTTTGGACGAGAGGCGTATTTCAAAGTTAAGAACAGGTATGACGAATACGTCGAACAGGCCGTCCGTATATTGACTGCAACCGATTTGGCTAGAAATTAACATCAGCCCAAATTGGGTAATGGTCTGAAAATCGTTCCTTCAAAATGCCGTAATTATCTATCGTGAATCTTTTGTCACACAGAATATAGTCTATTTGGAATATGGGAAGCATGGCATAATGTGTTACACCCCATCCAAAGCCCTTTTCCTGAAAAGCATTATTCATGTTTTTTCCGACTATGTTTACACTATAAGACATCGGGGTGTCATTAAAGTCTCCCATTACAATACTAGGGTAAGGTGACATTTCAATATGCGCGCGAAGTGATTTTGCCTGTTCACTCCTATGTGTAAAAGCTTGCTTCAACTTTCTTCCTACACGCTTTGTTGTTTCCTCATTTTTTACTTTTTGCCCGGTTGGTTTTTGAATAAATTCTTTATCCTCATCTTGTAGGGCAAAGGAGCGTAGATGCACATTGTAGATACGTAAGGTGTCAATTTCCCGACGTACATCCACAAAGATAATGCGATTGATGCCATATTCATTTTGCAGTATCGTACCGTGATTTATAATAGGATATTTGGAAAAGATGGCTTGGCCATATCCTTCATGGTCATTTTTTGAAGCGGGTTCGAAGTAATACCCCTCAAAATTACCTTCCTCCTTCAGTTTCTTCGTAAATTGCTCACTTCCTTTTATTTTGCTGTAAAACTCCTGAAAACACACGATGTCTGGATTGACTGTGTTCATTAGTTCAATAGCTTCTGTTTTGAAGGTCTCTTTATTATTGTTCGTTTTCTGAAACAAATGGACATTAAAGCTCATTATACGAAGATCGCTCTCCACTTTAAGGATTATTTTGTCATTTTTGTTCTTGAAATTAATGTGTTTGCTCATCAAATTCCAGCCGATCAGTATGGGAGCCAAACTTAATAATGCATAGCGAGGTTTGCGTATAAGCCAGTAAAAAACAAATCCTACGCTAATTAGCAAAATAGGTAGGTAACCTAAGCCGAAGAACGCAATTGGCCAAAATGACTGTGGATCAATATAGGCAGCGGAATAGCTTAATAGCAATGCTGTTACTGCTAATACGTTAGCAATAAAAATTGATCGACTGAAAAAACCGAGCTTTTGATGAAAAACTTTTCTTTTCGACATTATTGATCTTGCTTACTTGCTTTGAATAATATTTCTTTTTCACGAGAAGTTAGGCTTTCGTAACCGCTCATTGAAATTTTATCCAATATTTCGTCTATAGTTTCCTGGTTGGGTATTTCCGAATGTTGTTTCTTTTGTAGGGGTATGTTTGTGTTTTCGTTCTTATGGACAACCTTTAAGTGACGTCGCGTAAACTTTTTATAAAAAAAACTACTCCAATCATGGCCTCTTTTTAATTCCCGCATCCATACTAAACCAAATAAAATCATACCCAAATATGCTATCGCAGCTGGTCGATTGGAGATGGCATAAATTCCAAATTGCAGACCGAGATAGATAATGCCTATTGTACGGAGCCTAATATTACCGATAATAAAAAGCCGGATTTCATATGTAGGTAATAATAACGCTGTGGCACTGATGATGGCCGCGAGACCGAGTGCATTGGTGCTGAAATGGGTTGCGGTATTATCTACTAAAAAAGGAACATTCCCAAATAGTAAATAAGCTAAACCTCCCAGCAACAGTCCGCCGATGAAAATAAATAGAAATTGTCTTCTATTGAGGAATGTTAAAAATATGTTTCCAAACCAATATAACCACAAGCAATCAAAAATTATATTGAATAACCCCCTATAAATAAAAGGATGTGTAATGAACGACCAGGGTTGTGCTAAAAAATCCGAAAATGATGCCGGAAGACTAAGCTTAGACACGACGACCTCATATAAATCGCTCGAAACGATATCCGAAAAACTGAGTAGATCGATGACATGGGTCAATACAAATAATATAACCTGTATGGTAATGATATACGGAATAGGAGAAGAGGTGGCATAGGTGTCTCTCCAAAAGGATTTTAAGACATTCTCTTTCATCTGTTTATTTTTTTTACGCACTATTAATAATAACCTCTTTTTATTCCCCAAATTTTTATTAGGATAAAGCCAAATAGCGCCCCACTTACGTGAGCAAGATGCGCAATAGAAGACCCTGGTTGGGTGAAACCTAAATATATTTCAATTAACAAGTATACCCCCACGAAATACTTCGCTTTAATTGGTACCGGAATAAACATAAGATATAACGGCATATTAGGAAATAAATAGGCGAATGCGAGCAGCAACCCAAAGATTGCACCCGATGCGCCGACTGTCGAAGTACGGTAAATGGAGGCTAGGGTGTCAAAGTCAGATTGCGAGATGGGCAAATTGGTGAACCATTTCTCTTCGCTATAATCAAATTGCAAAAATTCTCCTGCGCGTATAGATCCGGTGATCTGGTGTATTTCAAAGGCTTGTACACCGTATTGGAGAACCAATGCGCCGAGTCCACAAATGATGTAATATTTCAGAAATCGTTTTGAGCCAAATATCCGCTCTATAATAGATCCAAACATGACCAACGCAAACATATTGAAAAAAATATGAAAAAGCCCGCGGTTGTCGTGCATAAACATGTATGTAATAGGCTGCCATATTTTAAAAAATGGTGAGTCGGGATAGTATACCCCAAAAATTCTGTTCGCCGGTTGGAAAATCATCGATCCTACGAAACAGATTATATTTATAATAAGTAGGTTTTTTACAACCGGTGTTAAGTTTGAAAATAGATTATTCATATGTAAATAACTTGTCTTTTAATGTTTATATGTATCCAGATTATATTATTCGTGCCGTATTTTAATTTTTCAAATGTACTCATGCTACTTCGTGGTCATTCGCGTTTGGCAACCATGGATTTCATATAAAGTATAGTTTTCTATTGTATTTTGTCAAATCGTTCCATAAGTTCTTGTAAGCTATATGTTATCAACGTTGGTTTTCCATGAACGGATATATTTGGACTTTCACATGCAAATAATCTATCGATTAGATCTGCCATAGATTCGTTGTCGAGGGTAGTCCCACTTTTCAACGCTGCACTTTTTGCTAGGCTACGGGCTAGATTTTCTCTTTTGTTAAGCTTTAATTCAGATTTGTTATTTTTAAAATCTTCCAAAAGTTGCTCAATAATTTTACCTTCATTTACATTGTTGCCCAAATCTGCAGGAATTCCATCCACAATATACGTAGTTTTTCCGAAAGGTCTCAGCTGAAAGCCTAATGTATGTAGCTCGGGTAGGATATCAGTCATCAATTCGAAATCTCCGATGCTGAGTTCTACCGTTTGAGGGAACAGGCTTTGCTGACTTGATCCTTTGTTATTATCCAGTTGTTCTTTGTATTGCTCAAATAGGATGCGTTCGTGTGCCGCCTGTTGATCAATCAATAGGAAGCCTGAGTGAATTTGAGAAACGACATAGCGGTTGTGAATTTGGAAAAATTGCTTTCTGCTTTCTGATTTTACTATGTTCTTATTGTCAGATGGATCGCTATCAAAAGGAAGCAATGGAAGTTGTTCCGCAGATTCTTGTTCGGTTATCTGATAAAGCGTATCCCAATTCTGAGGTATCCCGGTTTTTTTTTCTAATCCGGCAGCATAACTACTTGATCGAGAAGTTGTAGCTGGTTGATCTGATTCAAACGGATTAAAATTAGGATTAAAAGAAATAGTAGGCATTTGGATCTCGTCCAAAGGCTTCTGCGTGATGAAATTCGTGAAACTGCTTTCTTGGTTGAAATCTAAGGAAGGGGCAATATTGTATCTTCCCAAGGATCTTTTAACCGCAGATCTTAAAATAGCATAAATTGATTTCTCGTCTTCGTATTTGATCTCTGTTTTTGTAGGATGTACGTTGATGTCAATTTTTGAGGGATCGATTTCGATAAAAAGTACGTATAACGGATAGGAGTCAGCCGGCAAGATTTCCTCGTAGGCATTCATGATAGCGTGGTGCAGGTAGGGGTCTTTGACGAATCTTTTGTTAACAAAGAAAAACTGTTCGCCGCGGGTTTTCTTTGCAAATTCGGGCTTCCCTACAAAACCGCTCACATTAATTATAGTAGTTTCTTCCTCAACAGGGACGAGGCGTTGATTGTAATTGCTGCCGAACAGATGAACAATCCGATTTTTTAAGGTGCCGGCTGTTAAATGAAAAATTTCGTTGCCGTCACTGTGGAGGCTGAAGAATATTTCAGGGTGTGCAAGTGCAACGCGTTGAAATTCATCGATAATGTGGCGCATCTCGACCGAATTACTTTTCAGGAAATTACGTCGAGCGGGAATATTGTAAAATAAATTTTTAATACAAATGCTAGTGCCTGTGGGTAAGGATTCAGGATATTGATCGATGACTTTGGAACCTTCAATCTGTATAATCGTCCCGAGTTCATCTATTTCACGACGGGTTTTGAGCTCTACTTGCGAAATAGCGGCAATTGATGCCATAGCTTCACCACGAAAACCCATAGTACGGATGGAAAATAGATCCTCTGCTTTTCGAATTTTACTTGTAGCATGTCGCTCAAAACAAATTCTCGCGTCTGTTATGCTCATTCCATAGCCGTTATCAATTACTTGAATCAAGGCTTTTCCCGCTTCCCTAATAATAAGTTTGATCCGATCGGTCTTCGCGTCGATCGCGTTTTCTATCAACTCTTTAACTGCTGAAGCGGGCCGCTGAACGACTTCTCCGGCGGCAATCTGATTGGCGACTGAATCTGGTAGTAATTGTATAATATCAGACATACAATGGCGAAGTTACGAAAAAAACCGTCATGTTTAACAGGAAGACCAATAGCCAGACTGTTCCATGACGGTTCTTGATGCGTATTTGAAATACCTTATAACGTGATCTGTCTTTTTATGCTCTCTTCTAAGGATATGATCGTTTCCGTACGCTGTATTCCTTTTAATCCCTGTATATCTTCGTTTAATACTTTGCGTAGATGTGCAGTATCACGACAGACTATTTTAGCAAACATACTGTACTGACCCGTGCAATAGTGTAATTCAACTACTTCTTTTACTTGACGTAACTGTTCGACAGCGTCGGAGTACTGCGAGCCTTTCTCTAAGTAGATGCCGAGAAAGGCTGTAATATCAAAACCGACTTTTTGAGGATTGATAATTAGGTTTGATCCATGGATTATTCCTAATTCTTCCATCTTTTTCATTCGAACATGTATAGTTCCGCCAGAAACTATGAGTTTTTTTGCTATTTCGGTATATGGAATTGATGCATCTTCCATTAAAATAGATAAAATTTGGACATCTAAGTTGTCTAAATCGTAATTTGTATAGTTTTTTTCCATGAAAACTGCCTTTTTTATATAAAATCCTATTTTTTTTTAAAAAGTATAAAAAAATTGCAAATAATTCATATAAAATTTGCAAATAATTGTTTGTTGACGTATATTTGTTCTATCAAAAGAGATGAAATGGTAAAAATCTCTTAAAAAAATGCATGTTACTCCCTCAAAATAACATAGGTTTATAATTGGTTAGCGTTGAAGCTCTTCGCCCGGAGAGCTTCTTCTTTTTTATCCCAGTTTTTTACCTTATTTGTCATTAAGATTTTTGCAAAAATAATAACAAAAATTGTTAATTCTTTTCTATTTTAGTATAAAAAGCGTTTTAAAATTGTAAATTTTTTACGAGACAAGTATATTTCCTCCTCTCATCCGTTTATTAGTTGTATCTTTAGGCTAGTTAATTCATTGTATTTTATGGAAGTCGAGGATGTAAAGATATCTAGAAAAAAGCCGATCTACCCCGTAGGATCAGGATTGTTTAAATATCTCAAGTTGTATCAGCGTGACGGCAAACTTCCGATGTCGTATTTTGATCTGTTAAATTTTCAAGAAACAGTGCCTGTCATGGATAAGTTGGGAAACGACACGTTTTGGGAAACACCTCTTTATCCTCCTCATCTTCAAGACCAGTTGTACTATGGTCTAAAAATAATTTACGCGCAACTTAAAGCCTCGGGAAATACACGTATTGTTGAACATAAAATTATTGATCGCATAGAATATTGTGCCTTCGGAAATACCCGACCTTTTCGAATCCGGATTATTAATCGCCTGAATGACGTGTATGATTATTTCTACGTTAAGCAGGCTGATGCATCGCGGATCTATGGGCTGGAATTGGAGGAAATTATGTCTCCTAATCAGGTGAACTATATATACGATCGGGATACCTTGGTAGAAGAACATATTGTAGGTATACCCGGAGACTTATTTAGCAAGGGGAGGATGCATACGCCGGATTATAACCAGACACGTATTGCCAAAGAGTTTGTGAAATTTAACGAACGCTGTATCATTTCCTTGTTAGGAGATATGCGTGCCTATAATTTTGTCATGCAAATCACTCCCGATTTTGATGACTTCCAATTTCGAATTCGGGCCATCGATTTCGATCAGCAATTTTTTGAAGGAAATCCCAAAGTGTATATGCCACAGTTTTTCAAGGAAAATTTTCCATATGTCAAACTATCTATGGAACACCTTACAGAAAAAACAGTATCGCAATACCAGCAGGAAGAACGTTCTTCTATCGTACATCGTGTACGTAGTGAGCGTCATCGTATTAAAGATCTACGGGATGCTTCAAAAACGCAGCAATTATCGACGGAGGAAAATATTAAACAGCTTAGAGAGGGGTATGCGGTATTTTATGAAAATGAACATTATCACAAATGTAGAACGATGACAGACATCGTGGAGCTGAATGTGAAGAACGTTATCCGGCAAGTGAAGCTTTAGCGAATACGCTTTTCGTTGTCCTTGACAAATGCTTCCCATCCCGAGTATGATTTTCCTTTAGCGATCGTTTTTTGCTGAAAAGAATGGCATACTGCTACCGCGAGGCCGTCCGTAGCATCTAGGAATTCGGGGGTTTCCTTAAATCCCAAGAGCGTTTGTAACATGGCTGCTACCTGTTCTTTGCTGGCGCTACCATGTCCTGTCACGGATTGTTTGATTTTACGTGGAGAATACTCGAATATGGGAATGTCGAAATTCAATGCTGCTGCCATAGCTACGCCTTGAGCGCGACCTAACTTTAACATGACCTGAATGTTTTTGCCGTAAAAAGGTGCTTCTAGCGCGACACAGTCGGGTTTGTATTGTTCAATCAGCGCAGTTGTCTTTTTGAAGATACGCTGTAGTTTCAATCCATGATCATCCAGATGGTTCATTTTGATCACTCCCAACGTCTCTAATGAAATCTTACTTCCAAGTTCTTTGATGATGCCGTAACCCAACACAGCTGTTCCTGGGTCGATGCCTAATATGATTCTTTCCTTCGCTTTCTCCAATTGCATAGTACAATATTACGTAAATAGATACGCTGTTTTCGAATATCGCTATCTAATTACATAAAATTTAGTAAAATTGTGCTTTGATTTGAAAAGCGTTGACTAAAAGCCGAAAGAAATATCTGAATTATTGCATTAAGATTGCTATCGTAGGATTGGCATGTTGGTTTATTTACAGTAAAGTGAATAATCAAAAGAGCCTATCTGAATTCAAGACCCTACTTAATGGAGTGGATACGGATACCATGTACTGGACAATGGCCTCCATAGTGCTACTCATGTTTGTCAATTGGTTTCTGGAGGTCAGTAAATGGATTTTTTTGAGCCGTAGTATCGAAAAGTTAAGTTTCTGGAAGGCGACAAAATCTGTCTTCTGCGGTTTGACCTGGGCCATCTTTACACCCAACCGGATAGGGGAGTACGGTGGTCGTGTTCTAGTATTGAAGCCGGAGAATAGAGTTAAAGGCGCGGTGGCGATGGGCGTAGGCCTTTTTGGTCAGTTGGTGATGACTAGCGTTTTCGGTGCGTTAAGTATTGCTTGGTTTGTTTCTACCTTTCTTGAGACGCCCATGTCTGTTACCTTTGGTGTTTGGATTATTGCACTAATCTATGCGCTAGCATTTGTTATTCTTTATTTCAACGTACAGTGGGTAGATAACATAGTCGGCAAAATAAAGATGTTAGATAAGGTTAAATCATTTTTTTCAATTTTGAAAGATTTTACGAAATTGGAATTATTGCAGGTGCTGTTAATTTCTGCAACTCGCTTTGTTATTTTTACTTCGCAGTATGTAATTCTTATGTTGGTGTTTTTGCCGGAATTACCTTTTTTTTCTATGGTATTAATGATTTTTATCCTTTTCTTTGTCCAATCTGCTGTCCCTTCTTTGGATCTATTTGATTTTAGTGTCCGTAGTTTTGTGGCAAGTAATCTGTACAGTTACATTACCACGCAGGAGATTGCTGTAATGGCTATTGTCTCTTGTATCTGGTTTGTTAATTTAATATTGCCGGCTATTATTGGTTCTTTTTTTGTGTTGAATGTAAATTATCTAGGTGACAACAATTCTTAATTCTATTTTAATCTTACTTGCCGGAATTTACGTTCTACTAATTCTTTTCATGCGAAGAGGTTGGTCGGGTATTCCCTTGTTTTACGCTGTAAAAGATGTCGGCACGCGCGTGTCGGTTTTAATCGCAGCGCGGAATGAAGAGCAAAATATCGCGCGAACAATTGACTGCCTGTTGGCGCAGGATTTTCCAAAAACCCTCCTCGAAATTATTATTGTTGACGATCATTCAACCGATCGTACATCTTCCATCGTTTCCTCTTATGCCGATCGGGGGGTGCAGTTGATCTGCTTGAATGTCGGAGATTCCATGAATTCCTATAAAAAATATGCCATAAGTCAGGCAATTGAAAAATCTCAAGGAGAGATCATCGTTACAACGGATGCAGATTGCAGAATGGGGCCGGATTGGTTGAAAACTATAGTGCAATATTTTGAACAGCATCAATCGTATATGGTTTCTTCTCCAGTGGTCTACTCTGAAGAAAGCAGTTTTTTCGAGGAGCTGCAGACATTGGAGTTTTTATATCTGATTGGCTTAGGTGCTGCTGGTATTGGAAATGGAGTTCCTACCACTTGTAATGGTGCAAATCTGGCATATCGAAGGGATGTGTTTTATGAAATGGATGGATTCAAAGGGATTGATGAGTTGGCTTCGGGAGATGATGAGCTATTCTTACATAAAGTAGCGGAAAAATATGCCAACAGGATCGGTTTTTGTAAATCTATTGCGGCGATCGTTTATACCGATGCCAAGCCTGATTTACGATCTTTTATTAGTCAACGTAAACGATGGGCTTCAAAAAGCACAAAATATAAAGACAAAAAAGTTGTTTTTATAGGCGTAGTTATCTGGTGTTTTAATTTGGCTTTAATCACTTCCCTGCTGTATTTTATCTTTCAGTTACCTTATTGCAATTGGGTACTATTAACTGCTTTTGTATTTAAGATAATTGCGGAGTTTTTGTTTATGATCCCTCTTACACGGTTTGCAGATCGTGTTTCATTGTTGAAATTCTTGCCTTTATTGTCTATCGTACACTCTTTTTACATTGTATACATCGGCCTTGCGGGCAATATCGGTAAATACGACTGGAAAGGTCGAAGTGTTAATTAATCGTGTTCGACTCTGACTCGTATTGTATCTTCCGCTAATTTTACGATCTCTTCCGCATTTAGTCCTGCAGTCTCTAACGGTTCTAAGACCTCCCAAGATAGTGGGGTAAAGGGTCGGAGGGGAAAAGGACCGTATTTCACCATTAAATAGGACCCATTTATTGCAATTGGAACAATCAAAGCATCGGGGTTCTTTTTTAATAAAGTGGCTATTCCTCCAACAGAGAATGTTTTCATTTTTCCTGTTCTAGAGCGGGTGCCTTCCGGAAATATAAATGCAGACCATCTTTTTTGTTTCATATTATTGGCCAAATTTAATATTTCGGCAATGGATTGTTTGGGATCCTTGCGGTCGATATTGGCGGCACCGCCGTGTTTTAAGTTGAACGATATACTGGGGATATTTGCGTGCACTAATTCTACTTTGGAAATAAATTTGCCGTGAAATCTGCGTAGAAAATAAATGAGTGGAGGTATATCAAATGTACTTTGATGATTCGCGACAAAAATAATTGGCTGGCCGGTCGGTAGATTTTTATTGTCTTTAAACGTTACCGTATTGAATAAGGTATAATTGCAACCTACTAAAAAGAAATTGAGGATATCGACACTTTTTTTGTGTGCGTTATATCCACCAATTTTTAAGCATAACCATTGAATTGGATGAAATAATAGTAGTGCAAGCGTGAAGCAGGTGTAAAAAATAGGCGTTAAAAAATAACCTAAAAATTTTCTCATAATATGTTACAAAGTCGCAAACTTAAAAAATTTAATTAACATTTTTAGGGAGGTTAGATAAATCAGATTGCGAGGCATCAAGGAAATTAGCTTTTGGATTTTAGTTAATAAGGGGTGTTGATGTAAAGGAACCTTTAAATTAATCAAATTTCTTTTGTCGCTTGGACCGCGACAGGTCGACACTTTTGACCGCAAAAGTGTCCAAAACTCGTCGCTGTGCCGGCTCGACACGACGGTGCACCATTCCTGCTATTGTCGACCCGCCAAGGCGACATTTGTCCAGTTTGTAAGGGTGGTACATTTATTATATTAACCTTATAATGCAGTACCATTTAAAGGACGACCTAGGTCGATGTAGCGTTAAGAAAGCTTTGGATTTGCGTTAAGAACAGATCCCCGAAGTGAAACGGCTTGGAGCTGTTTAGTAAATCCAAAAGCTTTTAGCGTAACATTGACCAAGTCTTGGTTTTTGCTTCTTTTGGCCAAGCAAAAGAAGTCGCCCCGCGCCGGCGAAAGAGGCGCAAAAAAAGGTTCATTTTTATTAGCCCCTTACTCCCAAAGTCAATCCATTTATAAATAGGTGTAAATAATGATAATGATATATTTAATTTTATTTATATTTGTTTTAATAATATTAATATTAAAATGTATTATGGTAAAGCTTCCCGTTAAATGTCCAAGTTGTGAAGAACAGCTTCGCGTGTCGAAATTGGTCTGCTCCAGTTGTGAAACCGAAGTGTCAGGTAAATACAGTTTGCCGGTTTTAATGCTGTTGGATGTAGATGAACAGGAATTTGTTCTTCAGTTTCTACGGAATTCCGGTAGTTTGAAAGAGATGGCGAATCAGATGGGAAAAAGCTATCCTACTGTTCGAAATAAATTAGATGATTTGATAGTTAAACTTAATATGCTGCGAAATGAAGAATAGATGGGTGCATAAGGAGAGTCAGAGTTTTTTGACTTGGTGGTTAGTCCTGCTATTTGTCCTTGTTATCGGCCTTGGACTATATACCGAATGGAATGGGAATACAGACGGGAGTGATTTTTCTGCTGGATTTTGGATCGGAAGTTCTGTTGCGTTGTTGTTTTTATTTATGCGATTAAGAACACAGATAGATGAGCAGGGAATTCATATTCGGTTTCTGCCCTTTATATGGAAGAAGAAAAAATGGGAATGGGAGGATATTGGTAAGGTTTATGTTAAAAAATATTCTCCTTGGGAATACGGAGGATGGGGATGGAGATTTGGTGGACCGGGAGTGGCATATACGACAAAGGGTTTTTATGGGATTTGGATTGTATTAAAAAATGGTAAAGCCATATTGGTCGGTACACAACATCCCGAAAATGTTCAGGAGCTACTTAATCACTATAAACCGAACAAAGATGAAGTATAATGTAGGAAGGTTATTTGTAAATCCATTTGAAGATTGTTCCGAAAAGATCCTGTTGGCGGCAGGTGTAATATTCTTTACTGTTGGTGGAATTTTAGCTTATTACGGACAGTTCGACTATCACGGTATACTGAAGGTTATCCCTACAAACACATATGATCTTTTTTCGACATTTACCCACCTTCTTGTGAATGTATTGGTGCTAACCTTATCGTTGTTTTCGTTCGGTTATTCCGTTAATAAAAAAACAAGATTTATAGACGTGTTAAATGTGGTGTTGATTTATTTTGTTGTGATATACATGATCGGTTTACTCTCTGCCGTAAGTTTTGCGAAAGAACTCACGAATAATATATTAAAGGCTATAGAAGATGGTGATATGAAATTATCAACGATCTCTCGCTCGGATATGTTTTTGCTGTTATTTTTTTCGTTAATTTCCCTAGTCCTGTTGCTCTATTTTTTCTATCTCATTGTCGTAGGGTTAAAATTTGTTATAAATGCGAAGAAGTTTCATCATGGTGTAGTTATTGTATTAATTGTTTTAGTAGCGGACGTGCTGTGCCGTTTTGTTAATGTCAAGCTTTAATATATGAAACAATTTTACCTTCTGTTTTTCTTGGTAGTACATTCGTGTTTAGGGTATGCCAGACCTGTTCAGCTTCCTGCCGCTCCTTATCAATATGATACATTGGAAGTTGTTTTCACGAATACATACGATGATGTACAGCTTGCTGGTACGCTTTCTTTCCCAGCGGACAAAGGCCGGCACCCGGCGGTAATTATGTTGACCGGATCCGGAGCGCAAAATCGGGACGAAGAAATGGCAGGTCACAAACCTTTTAAGGTTATAGCGGATTATTTGACGCGCCGGGGGATCGTGGTGCTTCGCTATGACGACCGAGGTGTCGGTAAAAGTAAGGGACAATTTGACAATAGCACAATAGGAGACTTTAGTAAGGATGCGCTTGCTGCATTAGCTTATCTGAAAAAGCAAGATCATGTTGATGTACATAAAATAGGTTTTATTGGTCATAGTGAGGGCGGTTTGATCGCTACGCTTTTGGCGGGGCAGAACGTACGTGATTTATCTTTTATCGTGTCATTAGCAGGTCCGGCTATTTCTATTGATCAGTTGATGGTTGATCAATTGTATGCTATCGGGAAAGCCTCAGGTATGAGTGACCCTGCGTTGGAAGCTGCTCGGGAAATAAATGAGAAAAATTTCGCTATTGTAAAAAGTGATTTAAATAATCAGGAAGCGTATCAAGCCTTAATGGAAAACATGAAAATGGTGCCCGGGTTCAAAGAAACTCCCGATTTGCTAGCTATGGTAAGTCCGGCATATCGTTACTTCCTGCGCATTGAGCCTGAAAGATATTTAAAGAAAATAAAAATTCCAGTATTTGCTGCTTTTGGATCGCTCGATGTACAGGTACCCGCCACCCGGAATCTAGAAAGCCTATATCGGTTTCTTCCCAAAAATTTAAAGTCTGTTTTGAAAGAATATGAAGGGCTAAACCACTTATTCCAACAGGCCAAAACTGGCCAGGTCACCGAATATGCACAAATAAAGGAGACATTCAATGAACGTGTCTTGAATGATGTCGCAGATTGGATCACGGCATTATAAATGTCTTCTCGATTATCTAGGGGGTAGTATTAGAGACCGGCAGTATTTTTCCGTTGTAGTATTTGCTTCCATTTTGGGCAAATTCAGCGACATATCTTCCCATTTCAAAAGCTAAAGTTCCTGCCTGTAGATCTGGAAAAGCAGCCTCAAACATTTCGGTTTGTGACGATCCCAAAGCAAGACAGTTTACTTTAATATTCTGCTCTTTAAATTCTTCCGCTAAGCATTCGGTTAATATTCCTAACGCCCCCTTACTGGCAGAATATGCGCTGAGGCCAGAAAATTTTACGGAGCCTTGAACCCCTCCCATGCTGCTAATGTTTACGATATGGCCTCCATTTGTCATCAGCGGTACGATATGTTTTATCATGTTTACATGCCCTAACACGTTTGTCTGTAGCATCTGCGCAAATTCTTCCGGAGAAGTTTCTAAAAAAGACTTTTTTACCAATGCGCCCGCATTATTAATCAAAATATCAACGGTTTCAAATTTTGATTTAATAAACGGGATCAACGAATCTGCATAATTGTCGTAAACAATGTCAAATTGCGCAGGATACAGTTTTCCGCCGTCATAGTTGAGGGATGAAGCAATTTCATGTAGCTTCCGTAGTTTGTCGCCTGACCTTGCCAACGCGATGACATGGTGCTCTTTATTTGCGGTGAGATCTAAAACGGTTTCGAAACCTATTCCACTACTTGCTCCTGTGATGATGATATTTGCCATTTAAATTTCTTCGTTTGTATTGTCGTCGTCAATTTCTTGTTCTACTTCTGCGGCACTAGGTAGTTTCTCCGTTCCTAGGCGTTGTGGTCTAAATATATAATAGATCCCCGAGGTGGCGGTGATTAAAGAGATTACATAAAAAAATAAACTTAAAAGTATTGCTGTATGCTCTTCAATCTGAATATATTTTGCTGCTTCAAGGGCAAAAAGCTCACGAAGACCTATCCCACCTCCTATGGAGGGAATGATGGCCACTAGTGAAGATACTAAAAATATGAGTAAGTAGGGTGAAAATTTGTCGTCAAAATTTAGTGCGTATAATATAAAAATGGCACACAATGTTTGAAAGCTCTGTACAAGCAGCGCCTTAGTGTGTGTTTGAAAAAAGCGCTTTGCAAAAGGCTTGAAGAACACATGCAAAAAGGAATAGTAGGATATTGTACCAATGGCTGCTATAGTAATAGTGGCAGCATGGGGAATAGCGAGACGAGGCATAAACACAACCAATGCACAAATGATAATACCGAGTGCCCACAGTCCGCTTAGCCGATCAAAAAATACAGCACTTAGTACTTTTCGGCCCGAAATATCATGGTTCTTCTTCAGAAAATATACTTTATACCCGTCACCTCCAATCCCCCCCGGTAAAAAAAAATTATAGAGTAGCCCCAATTGATAAAGCCGTAGATTGTAACGTTCCGAAAGGATTAAATGAATGGTTTTGAAGAAGCTATTGAGGCGTGAGGAGGCTATCGCCTGAGAAATGATATAACTTAACAAGGCAAGAAGTAAAAACCACCAATCGCAGTCTATTAATGCATGTTTTAATTCAACAAAATCAATCTTTCGGGATACCCAATACAGTGCGCCAGATGTCACGATGACTTTAAAAATATTTTTCGTAATGCTCCAAGCTTTTTTATTGTCCATTTAAATTTTAATATACGAGGTAGACAAAAGTAATGAATTCTTTATAATACCGAATAATTCGAATAGACAGTTCGTATAGCCCAAATTTCGCTTGTGGTATGATTTTTGGATGTCATGACAATTAATAACAAAATATATCTAAGTTTGTAACTGTACATCAATAGATTTTTAATAATTTTTATCTTATGCGTAGACATATTCTTTCCGTAGTCTCACTTTTCACAGTGGTATTATTATTGGCATCGTGTGGTGCTCCGAAAAAAGGAACTTCAGGTTCTTCTTCTGGTACGTCGACTTCTGCTTCAGGTCCTTCTGCTTCTCAATGGAGATCGGGTGTAAAGGGCAATTGGGTGCTAAATACGGTCACTAGGGAAGATATCCCTGCGGCTTATACCATCAAAAATATTTTTGATGAAGCTCCGGTAGATTGTTTTGTTGGAAGTATTTGGAACCTTCCCGGCGGTAATTATAGAGGAAGTATTACGTTCAATGCCGACGGGACGTTGTGCGCCAATGGAGCTGTACGTACTATTGTATGGTCTATCTACGGTGGGTCTGCAGTAGATGAACCTCAATTTCAATTTAAGAAGATCTATGCTGGCGATAAAGCTGCAAATGTCACTACGGGATATCGTATGAATCTCTCATTTGCTGATGGCGAGACCTTGGTCATGAAAATGCCTATTCCATTAGATAATGGACAACAAGGTAGCCTAGTCTTTAACTTTACAAAAGTTGCTAAATAAGAATAGCTACTATCATGGTATAATTCCAACTAAAAAAAGACATGAGAATCCAGGTCTTTTTTTAGTTGGAATTCACTAGCGCTTGTAGGATGTCGCCTATTATATCTTCTTTATCTTCCAGACCCACGGATAATCGTACACTTCCTGGTTTTATTCCCAGATGATTACGCTCTTCCTCGGTCAGTTTAACATGGGTAGTTGTTGCCGGATGCGTCGCAATGGATCTGGAGTCTCCTAAATTGGAAGTGTAAAGTATCATCTCTAATTTATCCAAGAATCGGAATGCTCTGTCTTTTCCACCTTTTACTTCAAACGTAACAATACCTCCTCCTGCTTTCATCTGTTTTTTTGCCAAAGCATATTGAGGATGCGATGGTAAAAAAGGATATTTTACGTCTTCAATATCCGGATGATTCTCTAAAGCTTCAGCCAGCGCTAGAGCATTTGAACAATGTCG
The DNA here is from genome assembly GCF_005049105.1 of Sphingobacterium alkalisoli. Lineage (GTDB taxonomy): Bacteria > Bacteroidota > Bacteroidia > Sphingobacteriales > Sphingobacteriaceae > Sphingobacterium > Sphingobacterium alkalisoli. The sequence continues at coordinate 346,992 of NZ_SUKA01000004.1, read as the reverse complement.
ATCCATGCGAAGCGCTAGGGTGTCCAAACTTTTAGAGATGATCCACGCATTGAAGGGAGACATCGCCGGGCCGGTATGACGGATGAAAAACATCATTTTTTTAATCAACTCTTCTTTACCGACAACAACACCTCCAAGTACACGACCCTGACCATCCATATATTTCGTCGCAGAATGTATGGACAAATCAAATCCGTAGTCTAAGGGTTTCTGTAAATAAGGAGTCGCGAAGCAATTGTCGATCGAAAGAATAATCTCGGGGTATTTTTCTTTAAACTTACCCATCCATTCTAGATCAACAAGTTCAAGTCCGGGATTGGAAGGAGATTCTAAAAAAATAATTTTTGTATTCGGTTGAATCGCTTTTTCCCACTCATCGGGGTTGGCCGCGTCCACATAGCTCGTGGTAACTCCCCATTTAGGAAATAGCTGTGTAAATAACTGATGTGTGGAACCAAAAATCGCACGAGAAGAGATAATATGATCGCCATTTTCAATAAAGGCTGCGAAAGACGCAAATACTGCGGCCATTCCGGAAGAAAAAGCTAGGCCCGCTTCTGCATTTTCCAACGTACACACTTTATTGATAAATTCACTTGTATTTGGATTCGCGTAGCGAGAATAAACCATACCTTCTTCTTCTTCAGCGAATATAGCACGACCTTGTTCTGCGCTATCAAATATAAAACTTGAGGTAAGATATAGGGGAACGGAATGTTCACGTGTCGCTGAGCGAGGTGCTTGTTCCCGAATTATTTTGGACTGATCTTTCTTCATGATGTGCAAAGTTAAGTATTTGTTGTTTCAAGAGTTAGAATAATTTTGAGATTTTATAGTGATGGCCCATAACGTCGAAACAATTCACTTATATTGGTAACTGCCGACTTTATTTAAAATTCGGATTTAATTTCTATATTTAAGATTGCGAATTATTATTATGAAAAAATCTAGACTAGTTAACTATTTACTTTTTATTCCACTTTTCGGTTGTGCGCAGCAAGAACCAAAACCTTATGGCGTATTGCCTTCAGAAGGTCAATTAAGATGGCATGAGATGGAGACGTATTGCTTGATTCATTATACGCCGACCACCTTTCAGGATAAAGAATGGGGATTTGGTGATGCTGATCCCTCCATATTTAATCCAACGAGTTTTGATGCGAATCAGATTGCGAAAGCAGCAGCCTCAGCAGGCTTTAAGGGGCTCATCAGCGTAGCAAAACATCATGATGGTTTCTGTTTATGGCCTACTGCTACAACAGGTTACAATATAAAGCAATCTCCTTGGAAGAATGGGGAAGGAGATATGGTGAAAGAATTTATGCAGGCTTCACACGACCATGGACTAAAATTTGGTGTGTATTTATCTGCATGGGATCGCAACGATACACGATATGGGACACCTGCGTATGCAGATGCTTATCGCGCACAATTGACGGAGTTGATGACTAATTATGGGGAATTATTTACGTCATGGCACGACGGAGCCAATGGAGGGGATGGTTATTACGGTGGGAAAAACGAAAAGCGAACCATCGATCGGACAACGTACTATGAATGGCAGGAACGCACCTGGCCAATAGTTCGTGAACACCAGCCTTTGGCTGTTATTTTTTCGGATATCGGGCCCGATACCCGATGGGTAGGTAATGAACACGGATTCGCTGCGGAAACTTCTTGGGCGACCTTCACTCCCAAAGGTATAGATGGCCGTCCTCCAGTTCCGGGCGATTCGGATTATTCCAAATCGCCTATAGGCGACCGAAATGGTAAATATTGGATACCTGCTGAATGTGATGTGCCACAACGACCGGGATGGTTTTACCATGAAAATCAAGATGATAAAGTGAAAACCCCAGATCAACTGTTTGAGATCTATTTGAAATCTGTGGGGAGGGGAGGCGCAATGAATCTAGGGTTGGCTCCTATGCCTGAAGGTGTTTTACATCCAAATGATGTAAAATCGCTCGATGGATTTGGGAAAAAGGTGGCAGCGACGTTTTCAACTAACCTTGCTAAAGATGCTAAAATCGAGGCTTCTAACATCAGAGGCAATTCGAAGAAGTTCTCTACTGCTTTTATATTGGATGAAGATCGATATTCTTATTACGCATCGGATGATGAGGTGATTAATCCAACGCTAGTAATAACACTGAAAAATGAGCAGGAGTTTGATATAATTAGACTTCGCGAGAATATTAAACTTGGACAGCGTCTGGATAGTGTTCGTATTGATATGTGGGCAGATGGACAATGGAAGCATGTGGGTTCGGCAACAAGCATAGGCGCGTCTCGGCTTATTAAGTTAGATCAACCTATTCAAGCGCAGAAAATAAAGCTGAGTTTATTTGCTCCCGTGGCGCCTACGCTAAGTGATTTTGGCTTATTTAAAGAAGCAGCGTCTAATTTTTCGTTTGCAACGAAAGGAAACAACTTAGTCAAACTACGTGCCGACGAATATGGCCTTGAAGGCACTTCAGAGATGAAAAAGGCATATGATGACGATCCAAATACATTTGCTACGCTGATGCAATTTTCAAATGGTTTTGTTTTTACACTTCGTGAACCCATTAAAGGATTTTCCTATTTGCCACGACAAGATGGAAATAAAGAAGGCATTGCAACGAAATATAATATTGCTATAAGTGAAGATAATAAAAACTGGAAAACATTGACAGATGGGGAATTTTCGAATGTGTCGGCAAACCCAGTAGAACAAACCGTGCTATTCAATAATCCGGTTAGGACTACATATCTACGTTTTATACCAAAGGAAATTATAGGGAAATCATTTACTGTTGCTGAATTCGGATTATTAAAAGATGAATAGGTTTATAATAGTTGCATTTGTTGTTTTAGCGCTTTTAGTGTTGCTTCTGCACAGGACTTAAAATTATGATATAATTAACCGGCAGAGGACTGGCAAGAAAGTCTTCCTTTAGATAATGGTCTTCTGTGGGTGAGGCCAAAAAATTAGTGAACCAAAATTTTGTCTGCTCTGGCGCTGGTTCTGGACATGGGAGCGGAGCCGGCGTGCCGTGAAAACATTTGGTAATGAAAGGATTATTTTTTATATTAGCGTTTAATAACTAATTGTTTACAAAAAATTAAATATAAGTAATATTTGATTTTCCAATAAAACCGTACGTTGCCATGAAAAGTCAGCTACTGATGTTGTATAGACTTTCATTTATTTTCATTGCATTTTTTGTTGCTTCCTGTAGCGACGAAGTTCCTTTTGATGAACTATCTGAAGATCTTTATACTGTTAATTTCACCATTGATGGTTTTGCTGCCACACGAAGTCCTATCAAGAACAGTATCGGTCAGGCCAAAAAATTAGCCGATAATAATCCTTCCCGGACATCTACTGATACCGACGGTTATCTGTATTTTTGGTCGTTTAATAATGAAAGTCTGAATCCAGACATCATTATAGCTGGGGGCGGTTCTGCCACAATTACGTATAATAGTGGGAGTGTGCCGAGTAATTTCGTTAACTCGACATATGCTAACGAAAGTTATGCTGCCGGTAAAGCGCTGAGTGTAACAGGTGGACGTGAACTGTATATTAAAATGCCTACACAGCTTGCCACATCCGTTACGAGCTTTGGACTGGATATCGGTAGTACAGATACAGGTCCCAAGGATTTCGAATTGTACTATAGCTTGGATGATGGGGAGACCTATGAAACATTGGCGCTAATTAATCAGTTTGGATCGTTATCAAATAATGCTAAAAACTCCTTTGTATATGATCTTAGGGATAAAAATATTTCCAGTTCTTCTTTGTTGTTAAAATTCGTCTTCAAGGCTGGAGAACGGGGAAATGCAGGTGATTATGGATCTACAGGAGGAACCTTCCGCGTCGATAATATATATATGAAGGGTGTATCGGAATCTATTTCCGGACATACACTCAAAAAACTGCACTATAATATTTTTCATCGGGACAAAAACGAAATTGTGTATAGCGGGGTGGTAGATTATGAAGATAATACAGATATTCAAGTGCAGTTGCCTCTCGGTAAGTACTATGTGTGTTTCGTGTCAAATGCTTCGAAGCAGGAGCTATTGATGCCAACGGATCCGCTATGGAAAAGCTTCTACGTGAGTAATAAATTTTCCAACCATGAAGCAGAAATATTTGGCTACAGTAGTGAGCTCGAGGTTAACGCCGATGTACAATTGAATGTAGAACTCCGGAGGTGGTACAGTCAGGTCAAATTTGAATTCACCGATCCGATAGATCTATCAAGAGTTAAACGAATCCGGGTTAGCCAGGAACATGAACCTCTTTTCTTTTCACCATTTGTAACGGATCTAAGCAATCCGATATTGGATCAAAGTGATATAGATCTTAATATTGACGATCTTTCGGCCAACAAACAAATTTTGTTTCACCAATTCTTGGGAAACCTAAATGATTTAACATCTATATCGTATAAATTGGAAGTTTTTAACGAAAGCAATGAGTTAATGCGTTCGTTTATCGTGAACAGTACACTGAAGAATAATATGCAACTGGTCTTTCGGGGAGAACTGTTGAAGGATTTGCCACAATCCCTCGGATTCACGGTTACCAAAAATGAAAATTGGGGTGATAATAAGGAGGAAAATTTTTAGATTAAGTGTAATACGTCATCGAACCAGAAAAGCACTATAATGCAGGTCTTTTTCGATAACGTATCGTGCTGTTACTACTTGCCTCTTATAGCATGAATGATTCCTTCTAGATTATCGTTAAATTCCAATAGTTGTGCAAAGACTTTGTCATCCTTATTTAATCCGTTATGCTTGTTGTTTTTTCGAAATATCTCCTTTATTTCTGTCCATCGCTTTTGCTCCTCCGCTGTAATCAATCCGGCTAATTCCTTCAATTTAAGTAGATTGCTCTCCGTGTCGGCAGTCAATGTTTGGGACTCGCTCTCGTAATGGGCCAAGATGAGCTCATCAATTTCTTTGCTGTTCATCATTGGCACGACTGAGGCCACCAATTTATTCATGTTGCGATAAGAACCTTGCATTTTGAAAGCGGGTTCCGTACGGTAATCATCTTGCATAGCCGCACTTTGGATGTAATTTCTGTTGACTTTGACGACTAGGTTTCGAATAGTTAGGATGTGCTTTAATACGGCTACAAAATCATCAATTTCTTGTTTTAGATAGTTTCCCTCCAGATCGGGTAATTGTTCTGCGCTGGACTGTGCCACTTCAATTAATGCATAGAAATCGGTGAATGATTTGCTGGCAATTTTTTCCAAATATGGGTTTTCTATTGCCGCATTTTCGATCAAGCTCAGATTGAAGAGATGCTCTGTGTCTCCTATTACATCTCCCAGGTTATATACATCGGCGCGGTTCGCTAGCATATCTGGTATTTGGAACTTAGAACCACTTTCTGTATATGGATTACCGGCCATTACAATACAGAAGCGTTTTCCCCGTAGATCATATGTTTTGCTTTCGCCTTCGAATATACCATCCATTTTACGTTGACCATCGGCCAAGGAAATGAATTTTTGTAAGAATTCCGTATTGAGGTGTTGGATGTCATCGAGGTATAACATCACATTGTCTGCCATTTCGAAAGCCAGATTTATTTTCTTTAATTCTTCCCGTTCCCCGGAAGTTTTGGCTTCAACTGGATCTATCGAGGTAATGGAATGTCCTATAGTCGGTCCGTTGATTTTAACAAAATGAAGTCCCATGGTTTTTGCCAGGTATTCCATCAATGTCGTTTTACCATATCCTGGAGGGGAGATTAATAGTAACATCCCCATTCTAGCAGTTCTTTTATTGTCGCCGGCGGCCCCCAACTGTTTCGCTAAATTGTTTCCGATTAACGGGAAATATACTTCGTTGATCAATTTGTTACGCACGAACGAAGTGAGGACTTTGGGTTCGAATTCGTGAATTTTTAGTTCCTTCTCATATCCCTTGCTCAATTGTTCTTTTACCTTTAAAAAATCTTCAAAGCGAGGTACTTTGTTGTCAGTGAAGTTTGCTAGCCGCTGAATAAAATTGTGATAATTAATATGTAAATGTCCATTATTTAATATAGAATGATTCCCTTTCAGTCCTTCTAGATCCGCTTCATCTTTACTGAAGATCAACTGGTAATCGTCTTTTGGGAATAGTAAAACGGTAGCGGTTTCTTCAATATACATACGATATATTTCGGAGGGTGTATTTTCGTCAATGAAGGCGTCTAGCCAATTTACTATTAAATAGAAGCGATCTTCAAGGGCATATTGTTCATTTTCTAAATCGGATTGAAAATCTCTTAATGATTTCTTGTTTTCCAACAAATGGTAAAATTCGCGTTTCAACTGATCAGCATTTTCACTTAACACCAGTTTGCCATATTTAGTGAATGTCTTAAAAAGGTATGTCGCCACAGTTTCCCCCTTAGTATCGCTCAAGTCGAGTGCAGTTTCCCACATATTAAATTGCATGACGATTTTGTCGATCACCGATTGATAGCGTTTTGAATGGGGAAACACCTTCAACACTGCATGTGAAGAATGTATAAATGAGCTTAACTTTTCACGTTGATCTTCGGGTAGTGAATGCCAAAACAGCTGCGCGGTAGCACGTAGATGCGAATCGTAACGTAGTAAATCCAACTTTTCGTCTAGTTGCTTAAGGCTTCGGAAAATTTGTAATGCATCAAAATTGTGGACACCCTTTACGTAGCTTTCACTGTAATTTTGTTCTACATTTTGTGTAATAAACTGTTCTGCATTAAAATCCCTTTGCTGTTGAGAGGCCATAAAGGTCTTGTAAGCTAAATATTCCGCGCGATAAACTTCTGCATTTTCGGAAACCAGTTCTTGCTCCCAAATATCTTTGTATGCGGTAATCCTGCTGTCTCCAACTTTTTGGTAAAAGTTAGTACCTGTCAGGTGGTAGAACAACTCATCGTTACGACGTAATAAAGTTAAACTTAAGGACTGGTTGTTTACGGCAAATTTGTGTTTGCCTAAAGCAATGATATTTTCTCCATCGACGTATAATTCTGTTTTGTCGCGTAAGATGCGTAAGGCGTCTTCTTGGGATTTTTTGAGTTGATTTTCTAAATTCTCTGCTTTGGAGATATCGTCTAATGTTTTGAGTTCGCTTACCAATTGGCGAATTTTTCCAATCATTAAATCAGACGCATAAAAACTCAATATTTCATTTCGTGATGTTAGGGTTTTCGATTTGTTCTCGATATTTTTTAATACGCGTAACCCAATTTGTTCTAAGGAAGATGTGCGTTTGTTTTTTTGTTCAACGATTTGTTCGCGACGTGAATTGAAGGCTTTAATGACGTCATCTCGTTTATCCGCTATTTTTAGCGCAAAATCATCAAATTCGGAAAATTTGCTTTCTATTTCTTCTAGATGGACGACAATTTTGGTGTAATATTCTTCTACTTTTTCTGCCGAGGTCGACAGCTCCAGATAATTTGTTACAGACTGTTCCAGCAGGGTCAGTTGAGCAGAGAATTCAGCAATAGCCTCTTTGCTTTTTAAACTGTTTAATTTTCGGGTTAGTTGCGCGCGAACTTCGTTCAATGAGGAAAAAATAACCGATATTTTCTCAATTATTTTAGTGGTCTGTGTTGCATCCTCAATTTTTAAGCTGTTTAGAATGTCGATCAGCAATTCTAATTCTCCCGAAATACCGGAGTTTGCTTCTTCAATAGCTCTGGCGTCGAACACTTTGGTGATTTCTTCGACTTTGCCTTTTTGATCTGACACCTTTTGTTCATAGGGAACCAATGCTTCGTCGCGCAGTAAGAATTCGACAGTCTTTGTAGATAGCGAAGATGTGATTCCGCTCAATTTTTCCAGGAGCATATCTACCCGTTGAATATCCACGTATTTGATATTTTTTAGGTCGATCACCTCGCCTTGTAAACGGCGTGAATCTGCCAGCTGATGTACCAATTGATCCAGTGTGTTGACGACAGTACTGTTGACTTTAAACGTAAGGTTTTCTAGTCTTTCTTCTGTGGCGTGTAGCAATTCTTCGGCATGCTTTCGCTGCGCCTGTACTTTTACAAATTCATCGATAGCGGCGTTGGCCACTTCTTGAATTTGGATCAGCGGTTGTCCTAAATTTTTAAGTGCCTCATCTTTTATCCAAAAATAGGAGTCAAGTAGCGAGGTTGTTTTCTTGAGTATATCCTCATACAAACCCTCGTATGAATCTTCTTTGTTAACCAGTTGAATGACCTCTTGAGATTCTGCCATTGCCTGGACAATTTGTTTATTGCCCACTTTATATAACGGATCTTCTTTTCGGTCTTCATTTTCCTGTAGGATGGCCATGTAAGGTGTTTCCCAGATCTGTACCTGATGGTGACGAGTGGCTTCGGGATCTGTTCGGAAATAGATGAGACTCCCATCTTTGAAAATTGTATATCCGTTGCAGACGATCGGTGTCTCTACCGCTTGCTGGATAATGTTGTACGACATTAAAATGTACGTATTGGTACTCCGTTGCGTAAAGATGTAAAGATAGTCTTCGCCATTAGGTGAAGCTATTTTTCGAAGAAAGGATACATTGTCTAACTTGGCATCGAAGATCTTATGCGTTCCATTTTGGAGGTAATATCCATTTGAAAAGATAATGCCTTGGTTATCCGGAAGCAAAATAGCAGATTCATTTAAAGAAGACAGGTTAATGACTTCTTTCGTTCGTACATTAAATACATAAGCTCGAAATTCTTCCTGATAAGGTTTGATGCGGATCGCGATCAGGTTTCCTAAATCAGCATAATAATACTCGGCATCATCTAGCTGCTGATCAAGATTGCTTACCTTCTCGGAGTAAATGCCTTTTCCGGACTCAGTATTGTCTTCTATTTTGAATGTAATATTTCCATGTAAGGCTTCGATAAAAACTTTGTCTAAAATGGACATGTGGGGGAATTTCCCCAATCTACGATCGTCCAGTATTGTTTTTATCCAGTCAAATTCAAACTGAGGAGATAGTTTGACTTCGTGGATACTTCGGTCGTCCTGATAATGCAGTTTGCGGTCCTTGATTAGCCATTTGAATGCTTTGAGATCTTCCGGATTCTTGCTGGTCTGGAAAATCATGTACAGGTAGTTTTCTGTACGACGGAACTTTGAAAAGATGGAATCGCGGTAGTACTTGTATAAATTTTGGTAGTCAGTAGTGAAATTTGCGTCATTAATCAAATCCAACGACTGCGGAATAAATTGATCGTTTTCAAACGTGTAAATGCTGAAAACATCAGCCAGGTTTATCTCGTTTCGTAATCCAAAATGTACATTATATCCAAAGATACACAACTTGTCGAGGGCTACGATGCCGCGTGCTTCACAGTTGTTCTCGGTGGTGATCCGCTGATTGGCTTTAAGTACAAAGCTCGTGGAATTGAACACCTCTTTACGCGCTTCGTTGAGGAGTTTTAATCGGCTCGATAGCTCTTCTTTTTGGGAAAGAAGGCGCTTTCTGATAATTTCATAAGCACCAGAATCCAGTGTATCCGTACTTTTAATTTCCTTTTCTTGTAGCATATAAATAGGTAGCCCTTTTGGGTATATATGACGTCTATAGTCTGTTTTTATTTGGAATGTTAACTCCTGAAATTATACTCTTTTGTGTCTTATTGTTCCGTCCCGCAATGACGACAAACGCATTCGCCATTGCAAGAGGAACGAGGCCCACTCAGTTACAGCGGACAAACTTGGCTATATTAATTTCTTGTTCGAAATGCCCAAATTCTTGGCAAGACCAAATAATGAATTGATAAATCCGGTATCCTCATTGTCTTCCGCTTCTTTGGCTGCCTGTTGTAATTTGATTAGGGCTGCGGAGACAGTCAGATTTTTAATGTCATTCGATGAGATTCCATATTTATCAGCTAATCCGCGGACTTTTTCTGCTAAATCACCTTTTCCATCAGGACCCAATAAAGAATCTTTGATATCTAACGCATGTCTGGAATTGTTGATTAAGTGATCGAAACCTTTTGAATTCGAAACTTGGCGAACAATATTTTCGAAGAACATGGTTTCGCCACCTACGATATCAATCTTCGCGGATTTTAAGGCTTCTGCTAAGACACTTGATTGAGCTGCCGCAATATCTTTTTGGATATTGATGTGTGCAAGCTCGATGTCCCGTTCTTTTTGTAACTGTAACTTGAATTCTTCGTGATCTTTTCCTACACCGTCCAATTTCTTCATGGCTTCCGCTTTCTCTTCTATACCTCTGGCTTCTGCCATCGCTTTTTCACGAATGATTTCTGCTTCCATCAAACCCTCCTTACGCATGGCATCCGCTTTTTTCTCTACAATGTTTGCTTCTGCAGCACCTTGGATTTGAGCTGCTTCTGCTTTTGCAATCATGACTTCAGCTTCTGATAAGCCTAAAGCAGCATCTTCTTTCGCTTGTGCTTCTGCAATGATTTTGCGAGCTTCGGCATCCTTCGCAGAAGCCTCTTTCTTTGCATCGGCTTCAATGAGTACTTCCTGTGCTTTCTTTTCGGCTATTTTAAGGGAGGCATCTGCATCAATTACTTTTTTCTCTGCTTCCTGTTCTGCGGCAATCTTGGCTGCTTCAGCTGCCTTTACGGTGGAAATTAATTTTTCTTCCGCTTCCTGGGAAGCAGCTATTACACCAGCTTGTTTAATACGTTCCACTTCACGGAAAACCTCCAGATCTTTAACACCTTGTTGTTCTTCAATAACCCCTTTTTCCAGTTGGACACGCTCTTTAATCACCCCTTGAATACTCTTTTTCTCGGTTTCAATAGATCGCTCTTTATCAATTTGGGCTAGGGTCACAATACGTTCGCGTTCCGTCTGTTCCAACGCTCGGTCTTTTTCTACACGTTCTGTCTCTACAGCGTCCGTACGCAATTTGTTTTTTTCCGCGATAATGATCTGACGCAGTTTGTTTTCTTCTTGAATAGCTAAGGATTCTTCGGTAGAAATACGAACGGTCTCTGCCTTTAGCCGTTCTTCTTCACGAACTTTCGTTATCTCGGCTTCCTCACGGGCTTTAATGTTATCTATCTCGCGACGTTGTTTTTCTTCTTTTTCTGCTAATTGCCGTTCCAATTCTAAAATAGCTTCACGAGCTTCTACATTCTGCTTTTTGATTACTTTTTCCTCTTCACGACGAATAAGATTGGCGTTCATATTTTGCCTGGCCGTTAGTTCCGTGATTTTTTTGATACCCTCCGAATCCAAGATGTTTTCGGTACTCAAAAACTGAAGTTCGGTTTGCTCTAAATAATCAATTGCACAGTCGTCTAGGATATATCCATTTAAATCCGTACCGATGATATTGAGTATCTCGTCACGAAATTCGCGCCTTGCTTCGTACAGTTCAATAAAGTCGAATTTTTTACCAACTGTTTTCAGCGCCTCGGAAAATTTGGCTTCAAAGATATTTTTTAATGTTTCTGGCTCACTTGCGCGATCACAACCCAAGTTTTGTGCTACATTAATGACGTCATCAACGGATTTGTTGACGCGAACGAAGAAAGCTACTTTGATATCCGCACGAATGTTGTCTTTACAGATTAAGCCGTCACCTTGCATGCGGGCGATTTCGATTTTTTTAATGGAAATATCCATGATTTCCATTTTATGGAATACAGGAATCACGTACATACCTTTATTGAACGCTACTTTTGATCCGCCAATACCTGTACGTACGATTGATTTACCTTGAGGAATCTTCTTGTAGAACATACTTAATACAATGAAGAAGGCGACGATCAGAAAGATGATAGCACCTATTCCTATCAAGATGACTCCAGTGATGCCATCTATGAATAATAATGTGTTATTTGTCATTTAGTTGATATGGTTTTTGTGATTAAATGTTGTTTAAATTTATATCCTTTGTTACGTAATAGTATTTTTTGTCAGGGGTTTCGTCGATCACGACGATATCGTCACCATAATTTATCGTTTCGCCACTTTTACTTTTTACATTGAGTCGGATTACATCCTTATCCACGATAAATTCTGCAGAGCCTACATTTTCTCCCTGTATAGTAGATCGCATTTTACCGGATCGTCCCAAAAAATCAAGTGCCTCTTCGCCAAAATAACCTACATTTTTATAGAGCCTAACTACCGGAATAGTAACATAATGCATTAAAAAATAGGTTAACAAGAATATTGGAAGGAGCACAAAAACAGATTTCCATCCATATGAAGAAAGGTTAAATACGAAGGAAGATGCAATTGTTATCATCCAGCCGATAAATTTGAATAACGTCACGATTACCATGAGTGGTGCTTTGCCAATATTTATAAAATCCATAGCTTTAGATAAAAAGGATGGCTGTATGTCGCCGTTGGTATCCAAATCATCCGGCGAATCGATATCTTGTATATCCCCGCCCTCAAAATCGACATCAACAGTGGTATCTCCAAAATCAAAACCGTCTCCCAGAAACATAGTAAGAAGCCAGTACAATAAAGATATACTGGTCAGAGTAGTCATTATTGCATTCGGCAATGGATTAAATAACAGGTCTAGAATTTCAGCCATTGTATTGTTTTTAATTTGTTATCGTTAAATGTTGCCCGTCTATATTACATATCAGTTCTGTTCTTTAATCCTAGCTGTTTTTTCAACTCGTTTAATTCTTCAGAAACTGCTTTATTTACCTCATCAAGCTGATTGAATTTGTCCGCTGCGTTCTGCGCTGCGATTTCTCCATAAGCATCCGCTAAGGATGCATCAGTTGCTACTTTTGCCTTCAATCGCTCTAGCATATCAATTGTGCTATTATTCTCCATATTAGCTATTTGCTTATTTGCTAACTCCGATGCAGTGCTCACTTTTTGTTTGGCTCTTAAAGTTGTTAATTCTTTTTCCCATTTAGAAATGTTTAGTTGTAAAATTTCGAGATTTTGAGCAACTTCGTTTAACGTAAGTTTGTGGCCTTCTACTTGTGTCTGTAATGTAAGTGTATGTTCTATAAGATCTTTTTTTTGTAATAAGGCTTCTTTCGCCAGCTTATTTGCAGCTTCCGTTGTAATTTCACCTGTATTGGCCTTTAATAGGATTCGCATAGCTTTATCCTCCAGTTGCTTTATTTTTTCCTTATTCTCCGCAATTTTATTGTCAGAGCGAATCTGAAATGCCTTGGCTTTAGCATATCGCTCCGTTGTGGTCGCAAGTTCTTCTTTTAGATCACGGATTCCTTGTTCGGTCATGCTGATCGGGTCTTCCATCTTATCTACTAATGCGTGGATCTCGGATTGCCCGATTTTTAAAAGCCTTTTAAAAATATTCATCATGTTATTGTGTATCGCTGTTATAATTTTGAAAACTTAATTAACTGTTCATAATATTCGCTTAGAAGCAAGGAAAGGGAATTAATAGCTGCCTCAAATTCGTTTTGATCAAGATTGTGTAATTGTAATGTATAACGGAATATAGCGCGTCTTCCATCCTCTGTTAGTGCAAAAGCGCCATGTACGATATCTCGGTTCTTGATCAACATAGATCTGAATGTAAACAGATTGTCTTCGCGTAAGGTAAAGAGATATTGCTCGAAAATAATGATAGGAGGCGCGACCCCTATAATGAGGTTCCGGATACCATCTGATTCGCTTTCTACAAGAAGTACACCATCTTTTGCATTCTTCGATACTATTGTGAAATCTAGATCAGTAATGAATTTTTCTACCTTTTTAAAATGCATTGGCTAATAATTTTATATATTTGCTTATTATGTTTGCATAAAGGTAGTAAATGCAAAAATATTTTGCAATACTTTTTTGAAAAAAATTATAAATGAGTCAGATCGGGAACAACATTAAGAAACTTCGTAAAGTGAAGGGGTTAAGTCAGCAGGCATTTGCGGAACTTTTTGGACTAACGAGAGGTAATATTTCGTCCTACGAAGAATTTAGAGCGGAACCTCGCATCGAAGTTATTTTGCAGATTGCAAAATATTTTAGCATACCCGTGGCTGAATTGCTTGAAAAACAACTGACGGTAAATGAAATTTTAAATTTCGAAGACTATTTTGTTGAGGAAAAGGGGGGAAAGAATACTAAAAATCTAGCGCAAATACCGTTCTTGGGAAGAGAGGCATTTCAGGTTGATCAAGGAGGGATAGGTTACCTTGCCGATTTACCACAGATATATTTTCCTGCCTATAGTAAAAGTAGGTTTATGGCTGTCGAAAACAGTTCATTTATTCCAAGACCAGTGTCTTTTCCTTTTGAGGAAAATGCTGTCTTATTTTTTGAGCATGTAGAAGTAGATATTCTGCACACCCTCCATAAGCACTTCGGTCTTTACTTAAAGGGAGATGTTTTATTTTTTGGGCAGTATGAGGTAGAGGGAAAAGATATTGAGTTGGTATTGAATGACTGGAAGAAGGTGTCTTTCACTGCAGAAGAGGCGGAGTGTTTTTGGAAACTCTATGCCAAGTTTGAGAAGGTTTTCTGATATCCCAGTACATGAAGGATGAGAGATGCTACTAGACACTCTGCATCTCTCACTAATTTTTTTCTGAGGAGTGTTGCCGATAATCTTGAAGGCTTCATTCCATCTCCAACTTAAGGAATCGGGCTGTTTCACTATTTTTTTCTTTGATTAAGTCTTCGGGAATACCTGAGAATAGTAGTTTTCCTCCGTTTTTACCTCCTTCAGGCCCCATGTCGATTACCCAATCAGCTACTTTTACAACATCGAGGTTATGTTCAATAATCAGCACTGTATTTCCACGATCCACTAATCGATGGATTACATCAAGGAGAACGTTTACATCTTCGAAGTGTAGACCAGTTGTGGGTTCATCCAGAATATAAAAAGTATTCCCTGTATCTTTCTTAGAAAGCTCGGTTGCCAACTTGACACGTTGTGCCTCGCCACCTGATAGGGTCGTGGAGGATTGTCCTAAAGTGATGTAGCCCAATCCAACATCTTGCATAGTTTTTATTTTGCGGTAAATGGAAGGTATGTTTTCAAAGAAAGCCACCGCTTCATCAATACTCATATCCAGCACATCAGAAATCGATTTTCCGCGAAAACGTACTTCTAGTGTTTCCCGATTATACCGCTTTCCCTGACAGGTTTCGCATGGAACCTGTACGTCGGGTAAAAAGTTCATTTCGATAATTTTTAGACCTGCACCTTGGCATGTTTCACAACGTCCACCTTTTACATTGAAGGAAAAACGCCCTGGTTTGTAACCCCGAATCTTCGCTTCTGGTAGCTGAACATATAAGGTTCGTATATCAGAGAAAACTCCAGTGTAGGTAGAGGGATTAGATCGTGGTGTACGACCAATAGGACTTTGATCTATTTCGATTACCTTGTCAATCTCTTTAAGCCCTTCAATCCCTTTGTAGGGGAGAGGATGTGCTTTTGCACGAAAAAAATGATGGTTTAGAATAGGGTAGAGGGTGCCTGTTATTAAGCTGGATTTTCCCGATCCAGATACACCAGTTACCAAAATTAGTTTATTTAAAGGGAAATCAATCGTCACGTTTTTTAGATTATTTCCAGTTGCACCCACCAGGGTAAGGTGCTTGCCGTTCCCTTCGCGGCGTTTTGTAGGAATTGCTACTTGTTTTTTGCCGTTCAGGTATTCGGCAGTAAGTGATTTGGCTTTTAAGATGTCTGCGGGTCTACCCTCTGCGACAACCTGTCCCCCGTGGACACCTGCTTCGGGGCCCATATCGATAACGTAATCTGCATTCAAAATCATGTCTTTATCGTGCTCTACGACCAAGACGGAATTCCCTATGTCCCGTAGGTTTTTAAGTGAATTGATCAACCGTTCATTGTCACGTTGGTGAAGCCCAATGCTGGGTTCATCTAAGATATATAGAACATTGACCAACTGGGAACCTATTTGAGTCGCCAGACGGATACGTTGCGCTTCACCTCCTGATAGTGTTTTCGACGAACGGTCCAAGGTGAGATAGCTTAGGCCTACATCCAGTAGGAAGCCTAGGCGCGTGCGTATTTCTTTGAGTATTTCAGTTGCAATGGTGCGTTGACGCTCATCCAGACGATCTTCTAATTGATCAAACCATTCCATCAGCATAGAAATATCCATTGCCGCAAGCTCACTAATATTTTTGCTATCGATTTTAAAATGGAGTGACTCTCTTTTTAACCGGGCGCCTTGGCAAGTTGGACAGGCTACTTTCGTGCGAAAATCTTCCAACGAAGGAACGTCGTCATGCTGTTTTCCATTCATTTCTTCCAACATTTTGAAGACCCCGGAAAACTGAACACGATATTCGCGGGCGCCGTACGATCCGTAAGAAACGGATAGTGGAATAGGTTCGTCTATTCCGAATAGCAGCATATCAATCTGATCTTCCGTGAGTTTTTCAATCGGGGTTGCTAAATTGAAATCAAATTTGTTTGCTACAGCTTTTAATACCGCAAAATTCCAGGATTCACGAAGTGGCCCTAATGGAATTATTCCGCCTTTTTGTACGCTCAATTTACGATCTGGGATAACACTATTTTTATCAATTTCAAAAATGTATCCCAAACCGTCACATTTAGGACAAGCTCCATACGGTGAATTGAAAGAAAAAGAGTTAGGCTGTGGCTCATCATATGAAATACCGGATTCCGCATCCATTAAATAACGGCTGAAAAACTGCTCTTTATTTTCCTTATTAGCTATTTTTATAATTCCTTTTGCCGTTTTCATCGCCTGCATCACCGAGGTGTACAATCTTTTCTGATCTTTTTCATTAACCTGAAGACGATCTACTACCGTTTCAATATCATGAATTTTATAACGGTCTACCTGCATTTTAGGGACAAGATCCAGAATTTCGCCATCAACACGTACCTTAGTGTAGCCTTGTTTACGTATCTGTTCGAATAATTCACGATAATGTCCCTTGCGTCCTTTTACGACTGGAGCCAATATATATATAGCTTGGTCCGCAAATTCATCCAGGATACGTTGTACGATCTGCTCTTCAGACATACGCTCCATGCGTTTACCTGTCACGAACGAAAATGCTTCTCCCGCGCGCGCATAAAGCAGACGTAAGAAATCATATATTTCTGTAATGGTTCCTACAGTTGAACGTGGGTTTTTACTTGTAGTTTTTTGTTCAATAGAAATAACTGGACTCAACCCCGAAATCTTGTCCACGTCTGGTCGTTCCAATCCACCTAAAAACTGTCGGCTATACGCGGAAAATGTTTCCATATAGCGACGCTGCCCCTCCGCATAGATTGTGTCAAAGGCAAGTGATGATTTACCACTACCACTCAGGCCGGTGATAACCACCAACTGATTTCTTGGAAAGGATACATCAATGTTTTTAAGATTGTGAACACGCGCTCCAAATACTTCTACTTCACTTTGATCCCCTAGGTCTACTGCTTTTGATTTCGTCATTGAACATTGAGTTTTTGCAATTTGCAAAGTTACAGATTTTTAGAGGGAGAAAAGAAGGTGCTGAAAATGAATTAAATTTATTTTAAGTTTGATAATCCAAATTATCTACTTAAATTATTCCGTATTATTGATCATACTAAAGTTCTTCTCGTGAAAAAAATTGATTTGAGTAAGCAGGAAATCGAAGTGGTCCAAGAAGTACTAAATCATTGGCAAGAACAAGGTCTTTTAGAACAGTCGAAAGTGACGGAACTGAGAGACAATATTGATGAAAGGGGGTTTGAATGGAAAATGTTGGCACGGTATGCTTTTTGGGTAGCATTGGCCTCCTTGGTCTTCTCCGTGGTGTCCCTGTTTTCTGACGATACATTGGTGAACTTTGTGGAACGTTTTTATGAAGCACCAAATCTTGCTTTCTGTATCTTCTTTGGCGCGTTGGCGGCCCTATTTTATGTGGCTGGGTTTAGGAATAAGAAAAAATTTCCAGAAAAGACCTTGTCCAATGAAACGTTAATGTTGGCAGGTTCTTTTTCGACCGCTGCGAGTATTGGCTTTTTGGGACAAGTAGTAGATCGAGCTACCAATCATTTTACGATATTATTTCTGCTATCGATAATAATATATGGCCTGCTATCCGTAAAATTATATAGTAAGTTGATCTGGGTTTTTACATTAGGGGCACTCGGTATTTGGTTTGCAACGGAAACCGCATACCACAGTGACTGGGGCTTTCGGTTTTGGGGAATGAATTACCCATTACGATTTACTATTTTTGGAATATTACTGACCGTATTTGCACTATGGGGACAACCTCGAATACCTACATTGCGACCTTTCCAATCAACCAGTTATGTGGTTGGACTCCTATATACAATGATCGCATTATGGTGCTTGTCTATTTTTGGAAATTATAGTGATTTTGACGCCTGGACAACGATACGACAATATGAGATTTTCTATTGGGGACTATTGGCTATTGCACTTTCTTTAGGTTTGGCCCTATATGGTATGAAAGCCAAAGATAATATCTCCAGAGATATTGGATTTGTATTCTTTTTGTTGAATCTATACACCCGGTTTGTAGAATACCTGTGGGATAATATCAACCGTACGGTTTTCTTTCTGATATTAGCAGTCTCTTTTTGGATTGTCGGCCGTTGGTCAGAAAAAATTTGGAAAAAGAAAAGCGCTATGTAAAGCGCTTATTAATTTATCTTAATGCTGTAGGTAATGTCCACCCCGCCTGCTGCCAGCATGTCGTGAACCGAACAATATTTTTTGACTGCGAGTTCTGCGGCTTTATAGGCTTTGACTTCGTCAATCTTGCCTTTCAGCAAAAAGGTGATATGGATTGCGGTAAAGATATTTGGAACCGCGTCACGTCTTTTTCCCTCTACGATCACTTCTATATCTTCTATTTCTTGACGCTGTTTTTGGAGGATGGTAGTTAGGTCGAACACGCTGCAAGATCCCAAAGCCATCAAAATGAGCTCCATTGGTCTTACACCTTTACCCTCTCCACCAATAGACTCGGAGCCGTCTATATTTACTTTTACAGTAGACAGTTCGCTTGAGGCCTCAAAGTGAACAGCTTGATTTTTACGATTTAAGTGGACTTGCATACGACTGTTTTAGAAACACAAATCTAAATAAAAAATTAGAAGTTTCTTGTCGACTGTATGTAAAATAAGCGACGCCCAAGGATTCTAGGTGGACGTCGCTTGTTTTTTCTAAGGGTATTTAACGCCCCTATACTTGGTTGCGTCTACTTTGGGTATCCGTGCATTATACTGTAAATTGATTGCATCAATAAATAGGTTGGCCATTAAAGCATTGCCTAAAGGCGTAAGATGGATGCCGTCAAGTGAAAATGCATTTCCCTGTATAAAAGCAGCATTCACATTTATTCCATTATAAGAAATTCCAGTCGTTTTTACCTTATTTAAATACGCGTGTGCATCTGCAATGGCGAGTTTCTTGCTCGCTGCCACTTGTTTGATAACTGTGTTAAACGCATTTACACGACCGGCTATTTCCGCAACTTCATCTTTATCGATTACAAATCGGTCATGTAATGGGTTCTGAGGAATTAAACCGTACGCTAGAATTCCATTACTTGTTTTCCCGAGCGTATCAGTCGGGAAAGATAAGGTAAATAGATCTTCTGCTGTAGCTATGCGTACTCCTGAAGCCGTGGAAATGTAAATTTCGTCAAATGCGCCGCCAGTAGATGCTTCAACTCCCGCCTGTAAACGTGCCGTAGTGACTGTTGTAAAAAATGGTATCGTACTTACATCCGGAATAGTGGCTACCACGCCTTTTTGTCCATTTGTGGTTAAGGTATTGATAAAATTTCCATACCCATTGGTAAAATTCGTTACCGAGGTAAAAGTGGTAGTAGCATCTTCTGGATTTTCGTAGGCTCCATTCATAGCGTATCCTAATACATCATTATTACCCAGCCAAAATGAAAAAAAGGTATGACTTCTTGTTGTCACAAAATCAAAATAGCTTTTTGTACCTACTTCTGCTTCGGGTAATAGACGCTCAAAATACATGTTTAACGCACCAAATTGGGGTATGTAAGCTAAATCTACACGCATACCCGGTACGCCGTAGTTATGGATTTTTCCGGTATATTTTGTGAGTTTACCCGCTTCGCGATACGCTAAATTGGATGTCACTTGCTCCATGACAGGCTGACCATCTGTTAATGATTTCAATTGGAGATACCCCGATCCATTGCGCTGTTCTTCAGAGAAAAATGGTGTATTGAAAGTACCTCCTCCGACATTCTTCAGTTGTTCCGCAATCAAGTTTGGAAAAGCGACCTGTTGTCCTTCCAAATAAAGACCTCTATCGGCAAATCCTGCGGTAAGGGAATTGCCTACAGCAATGTATTTTGTGAAATCCACATCCGAGCCAGCAGAGGATTCGAATGAATCTATTTCCGGGGCACACGCATACGTGGTAAGAGACAGGGAAATAATTCCTAAATATATCTTTATTGTGTTGTTTAATCTTTTCATATGTGTGTAATTATTCATTAATATATGTTCAATGGTATTCATAAACGCTTTGCGGTTTGTCTTTTAACGATCATATGGAATATCCAAATTATATTATTCGTGCCGTATTTTATTTTTTTAAAGGCATTCATGCTACTTCGTGGTCATTCGTGTTTGTGTGGCCCGTGCTACACGGATATTTCATAATGTTGTTACCATTTGTAAGTTAGCGATATGCCCGGCGCATGAATATTGGTCTTGTATGTGCCTGATAATCCGGAAGCTTTGTTCGTTACGGTACGTGCTTGTACTTTCTGAAGTACATAAGCAGCAGTCAAATCCCACTTATCCGAAAGCAAATATGTAAAACCTGCAGAAGCCATCATCCTGTTGTTATCTGGTGTTTCTGGAGAGACATAAGGTCCCCTTACGGGTGTATAAACGTACCCTACACCGGCTCGCAACGTAAGCATCTCACAGGTCTTGTAATTAACACCTACCTTACCTGAAAACGCATTTTCGTACTTTTTCTCCTGGTGGGTGTCCTGTAAGACAGGCGTGTTGTCTGCATAATCAAAATCTAAGCTTTTATAAATATCATACCCAATAAATGTAGCATCGGCCGCGATATCCACTTTTGAACTTGCAGGAAAGCTTATTCCAAAATTAAATGAAGCGGGTAGCGGTAATTCTGCGTTAAAAGTGGTGTTGGGAAAGGATGCAGCAAGCGATGGAGGGACAGAAAAATCAGCATCACCATCTTTGAGCTTTGTAACAACTTTTGAACGGTAGCTTAGCGATAGGGATACGTTGTCTTCTAAATGGTAATGTACCCCTAGATTGTATCCCATACCTGTGCCGGTACCCGATAGATTCGCCTGGCCACTGCTACCATCTGCCATAGTTACTGGTATTGAACGGGACAAATCAACCAGACCAACATTGTATACAAATCCACCACCAATACCAAAGTTCTCCGTGATCTTGAAACTTAATGTAGGCTGAATGTAAATGGCTCTCATCTGTAAATGATTGAGCTCGTATTTTCCAGGCCAATCCGTTCCCCAATCAACCGATCCTCCGAATGGAGTGTAGACACCAATACCGGCTTTCCACCATGAATTCTTGGGCCCGAGAGTCGCAAAAACAGAAAATGGAGGTGTAATTTTAAATTTCGTTTCGTGAATTTCAGTGCTGTTGTATTCCCTAAAAGCCGATCGATACATAATTGCAGAAGCACCAATAGAGATGGCGTTACCGTCCATTTTGGCTAACGCGCCGGGACTATAAAAAATACTCGCCTCATCGACAAATAATGCTGATCCAGCACCGGCCATACCTACCGCTTTCAGACTTTGTGTATTGACCTGAGAACCTTGTGCAAATAATAGAGTAGGGCTGGCCAATAATAAACTAAGTAGTAATTTTTTCATATGCATCTAATTATTCATTAATATATGTTCAATGGTATTCGTGAACGCTTTGCGGTTTGACTTTTTATGGTCATATTGAATATTCACGTTTCTTTGTGTTTATTGATAAGTATTTGCTTTCATCTGTATCAATGAGCTCGCAAGCTCGTTTCGGAATATAAACATTTCATATGCGCTTATAGTTTTTCTGTTTGAAACTTTGAGTATAAATGTGCTAGCATGTCTGGTTCATATACGTCTTCGGTTAGCTAATGAAGATAAAATATAATGCTAACATAGTATTTTTTTATTAATAAAAATAATTTTTTGTCTTTTTTTAATAGAGTTGCATGAATTAGGTATATTCAAAAAAAATATTTTAATATGAGTCAAGTAAAATTTAAAGGAAGTCCTGTAAATACAAAAGGCACTTTGCCACAAGTAGGATCTAATGCTCCAGATTTTTCATTAACTTCCGGTGATCTGTCCCAAAAATCTTTAAAAGACTTTTCGGGTAAAAAGGTGATTTTAAATATCTTCCCTAGTGTGGATACAGGTACATGTGCCGCATCTGTACGGAAATTTAATGAAAAGGCTTCGAGTTTGGAAAATACGATCGTTTTATGTATCTCTAAAGATTTGCCTTTTGCACAGGGACGTTTTTGTGCAGCAGAAGGGTTGGAAAATGTCGTCTCACTTTCGGAATATAAAGACGCTAATTTTTCGGATGCATACGGTGTAAAGTTTATTGAGGGGCCTTTGGAAGGATTGTTGAGCCGTGCGATAGTGGTGTTGGATGAAAGTGGGAAGGTAATCTATACGGAGCAGGTTGAAGAGACGGTGGAAGAGCCGAATTACGATGCTGCATTAGCCGCACTATAGTTTGAAATCCTTGAGCGAATAGTGTCTTCGTTAAGCGCTATCTTACGTTAACTTTCTTTTTATATGCTGTTGCGGTGACTTGCATATAAAGGGAAAGTTATCTAAGTTTGGACAATATTGCTTAATATGGAATCAAATACGCGTAAAATAGCCTTAATTACAGGAGTGACTGGTCAAGATGGAGCTTATTTAGCCGAATTTCTGCTTAAAAAAGATTACATTGTACACGGTTTAAAGCGGAGAAGTTCACTTTTTAATACAGACCGAATCGATCATCTTTATCAAGATCCTCATCTAGACAATCGCAATTTTATTCTACACTATGGAGATTTGACCGACTCCACCAATTTGATTCGCGTCATTCAGCAGACACAGCCAGATGAAATATATAATTTGGCAGCACAGTCCCATGTAAAAGTTAGTTTTGATACACCTGAATACACTGCGAATGCAGATGGTATAGGAACTCTTAGAGTGCTAGAGGCGGTGCGTTTGCTAGGTCTAACGGAAAAAACAAGAATCTATCAAGCTTCTACATCTGAACTATATGGGCTAGTGCAGCAGGTGCCTCAGAGTGAAACTACTCCGTTTTACCCACGTAGTCCTTATGCTGTTGCCAAGATGTATGGGTATTGGATTACTGTAAACTATCGTGAAGCTTATAACATGTTTGCCTGTAACGGTATTTTATTTAATCACGAGAGCCCGGTTCGTGGAGAAACATTTGTCACACGCAAAATTACCAGAGCTGTCGCAAAGATTGCTTTGGGTTTGCAACATAAATTATACCTAGGAAATCTCTCTGCGCAAAGAGACTGGGGGCATGCTAAAGATTACGTTGAAGCGATGTGGCTTATTTTGCAACAGGAAAAGCCTGAAGATTTTGTAATTGCTACCGGGGTGACTACGACCGTGAGAGACTTTGTGAGACTGAGTTTCGCTGAATTGGGTATAGAAATTGAATTTAGCGGTCGTGGAGAAAGTGAGAAAGGAGTAGTAATCGATAGAGATGAAGAGCGTTTACAATCACTAAATATTAATCCTGAGCATATAAAATTGGGTCAAACGGTCGTAAAAGTTGATCCGAGTTATTTTAGACCTACAGAAGTGGATCTGCTGATCGGCGATTCTTCTAAAGCACAAAATCAATTAGGATGGAAACCCAAATATACCCTCGAAACGCTGGTTTCAGAGATGGTGTTGTCAGATTTGCAATTGATGCACAAGGCACAATATCTTAAAGATGGCGGGTTTGATGTTCTTAATTACTTCGAATAAGTTAAATTGGAATAATTTTTGTAAACCAATTGCAGGATGAGAAATATTTACGGTAATCGAAAAAGCAATAGCGAATAGACTATGGAAGTGAAAAGTGCAAATCGAGAGAGTGGAGCGTCGGAGGAGAAAAGAGATAATTCCAAAATTTATTTTTTTATAATAGCTATCGTTGCGTTATTATTGACAAATGTTTACTTCTATGTGAAATTTAAATCTTCCGGTGAAAAGCTATATACCGTAACATTAGAGAAGGAAAGCCTGCAGATTGAGATAGACCGAATTGAAGCCGAATTAGATAATTTAAGTAACCAAGATATTGCCCTATCTGGAGATATTATGGCCTCTGAACGTGAAGCAAGAAATATCATTGAAGGGCTTCGGCAAAAGCTGGAAATTTCTGGAATATCAGAAGAGGAGTTGGAGTCTGCAAGACAGCAGGTAGTCATATTGAAAAGCAATGTCGCTAATCTGAAGGTTAATATGAATGAGTTAAAGCTTCAAAACGATATGCTGGCAAGGGAAAATGAATTGCTTTCCTCGAAAGTCCGCGAGAGATCTCAACATATTGAGGAAATATCGAAGAAAAATAAAGACCTTAATGATAAAGTTAATATTGCGTCGTCTATAAAGGTTTCCAATATCCAGGTGAATGGCATTGAAATATCCAGAAGGGGTAATATTGAAATTGAAACGAAGGCGAAGCGAGTTGATGAATTACAGATCAAATTTACTATTGCCGATAATCCGTTAGCTGTAGAAGGGAATAAAGATATTTTTATTCGAGTTATAGATCCACAAGGCAATTTAATCGCCAATGCAAATAATGTTTTTTATATTCATGGTGATAAGCTTCAATATTCTACCAAGGAAACAATTCGTTTTACCAATAGAGGAGAAGAATATCAATTCTTATGGAAAGATTCAGCTAAGGGATTTAAAAAAGGTGCATATACGGTGTTATTATATGCGGATAATGCTATTATGGGTAGATCAAGCGTAGTTTTAAAATAAGTTCCGCGTGGACAGCTGAAATATGTATAGCATTGAAAGAGAAAGCTCCCTCTTTTTTATTTTCTCTTTATCACCTTCCAACTATTTTGTTTAATACACAAAATGGATCAATCCGGTTTTCTGAGGAATATTAGTGATGCTAAAAGAACGTTTTTCTTAAACAGTTTTTTGCCCCTCGCTTTGCCTTTCCGTCGTTGCCACGACAGGGCCTTCTTTATTCCTTTGATGAATAAAGAAGCAAACAAATCAAGGCTGATACCGTATTTGTCGTTTCGGCGACGCGAAGATGCAGCGCGCAGCTCTTAGGCCTCCAACGCACTATCCCATTTCAAAGGCTGAGACCTGCTTAGAAAGTACAAACTCGAACCTTTCTGCATCGCATCTTCTGCTGCCTACTCGTCCAAATCCGCTAAGGCCGTCTTTTTTCAATTCAGCTGACGTACATAACTGTACTACAAATGCACTATCCCCACATTCCCGAAAAATGTCGCCTGTGAAGCTTTAGCTACGCTGAGCTCCACTTCGTTCCGGTTTGGCAATGGCAATGGGAGGCACTATCCTTACGGCCAAAAGGTTCGAGCGATACGCTTTTGCATACTTTTGGCAAGACAAACCCCCGCAGAGGCTCTTGAATGCCTTTGAATAATAAGTTCTTGATGAAAAAAGTATGGACCAGTCGCGGTCTAAGCGACAAAGGAAATTTGCTTAAGAAAAACCTTCTTTTAATAATAACAAACTTCAAACCTTCACTTAATCCAACCCCTAAACAAGCCTTATGGCGACTGATGCAAATAGATTATGCGTGTTTATATGCTAATTCGTTAAATTTTCTTTTTTAGGATAGACCAGTGAAGCAATAATACTGATAGCCAATATTCCAACGATAATTATCAACGAATGAATAGTTTTGAAGCCTAGCTGTTCCAACCAACCATGTAATAACATCTTTGCTCCAATGAATACCAATAAGAAAGCGAGACCTACTTTTAAGTAATGGAATTTATGGATTACATTCACCAAGAGGAAGAACATAGATCGTAATCCTAGCACAGCGAAAATATTTGAAAAGAATACAATGTAAGGATCTTTAGTGATAGAAAATATGGCGGGAATTGAATCTACTGCAAAAACCAAATCTGTAAATTCAATAACCAATAACACCAAGAATAGAGGAGTCATGTATTTTACACCGTTCTCTACGTGAAAGAAGTGGCCTCCATCTAATTTAGGAGTGACTTTAAAATATTTGGAAGCAAATTTTACAACACGGTGGTTTTGGGGATCCACCTCTTCTTCCGTGTTGCGGTTGATAAACATATTAATACCGGTGAAGACTAAAAAGGCTCCAAATACATAAAGTATCCAACCAAATTTAGCGATCAATGCAGCCCCCACGAAAATAAAGATACAGCGTAATAGAACAGCGCCTATTATTCCCCACACCAGTACTTTGTGATAATATTTTTCTGGGATACCGAAAGAGGAAAATAGCAGTACCATAACGAAGATATTGTCTACCGAGAGGGCATATTCGACGACATAGCCTGTTAAATATTCGATGGTTAGGTTTTTGTTGTAAATTTGAATACTTGCTGCTAGATCGGATTCAATGATTTGTATATTATGTAGATTTTTTGTGATGATTTCCTTGAGTCGAGCTATATCGTGAATATTGTGTAGCTCATTTCCCCAAAAATAAAGTACTAGTCCGAATGCTAAAGCGAAAAGCACCCACACCGCAGACATGATTGCCGCGGCTCTGAACGATACAGGTTTGTCGCCTTTTGAAAACAATCCTAAATCTATAGCAAGCATGAGGATGATAAAAATAATAAATCCTCCAAAAAACATTAATTCGTGACTCATAGCTTATTTTTTTCTTTCTGTGGTGAATTTTACCAATTGTTGTAATCCTGTTTTATAAATGCTATCTGGAAATTGTGCTAAAATTTGAAACGCTTCCTGTTGGTAAGCTAACATTTTTTGGGTTGCGTACTCCAATCCACCACTGCTTCGTACAAAATGAATCACTTCTTCGATTTTTTTACTATCATCATTGTGGTTTTTGACCAGATTAATGATTCGTCTTTTTTCAGTAGAAGTCGTCTTACTTAATGCATAGATGAGGGGTAATGTCATTTTTTTTTCTTTAATATCATTCCCTACGGGTTTGCCGATGTCATCCACACCGAAGTCAAACAGGTCATCTTTGATTTGAAAAGAAATGCCTACTTTTTCACCAAATTCACGCATTCTCTTTACCGTATCTGGAGTTGCATTCACCGACGAAGCGCCACAGGCACAACATGAAGCAATAAGGGATGCCGTCTTTTTTTGAATAATTTCATAGTAAATGTCCTCTTTGATGTCCAGCTTACGCGCTTTTTCAATTTGTAAGAGCTCGCCTTCGCTCATTTGCTCAACAGCTTCGGATACGATTCGGAGTAATTCATGTTCTTGATTAGCTACGGATAGAAGCAATCCCTTAGAAAGGAGAAAGTCTCCTACCAAGACAGCAACTTTATTTTTCCATAAGGCGTTGACAGAGAAAAAACCTCTTCTCTCATTTGCGTTATCGACTACGTCATCGTGAACCAAGGAGGCTGTATGAAGCAGTTCTACCAATGAAGCACCACGATATGTCGATTCATTAATTGTACCACACAGTCCTGCAGAAAAAAACACAAACATAGGACGCATTTGCTTGCCCTTTTGCTTGTACAAATATTGAGTGATAATATCTAATAACGGAACAGAGCTCTGCATAGATTGCTTAAACTTTACTTCGAAAGTTGACAGTTCTGTTGCTATGGGTTTTTGTATCTCTTTTAACTTCAGCATGAATGATGGTAAATACCAAATAGAGTATAAATGATGCTTTAAAGATAAGAAAAATAACCTTATAAAGATTTGACAGTTTTATCTAATTCTTCAAACCACTCTTCTCCGTATTCGCGGGTGAGTGGATCTTTTAAAAATTGATAGACGGGCACCTGTAGCTCTTTTCCAAAACTACACGCGTCCTTGCAAATATGCCATCTATCGTAATGAAGCACATCGAATTCTGGGTAATGTGTGGTCCGAATAGGATAGAGGTGGCACGAAATCGGCTTTTTCCAGTGTATTTCGCCCAGCTCATATGCTTTTTCAATAGCGCATTTAGTAATGCCATTTTCCCAGGTAACGTAAGCACACTCTTTATTTCCATCTACACATGTAGTTGTTAGATCGCCATCTGTATCGATAACATGGGTGCCTTGCTCTTCAATAGCTTCAATTCCTTTTGCAGTCATGAAGGGCTTTACTTTGGGATATATTTCCTTTAATATATGTGTTTCGTCTTTACGTAGGGGAGCCCCGGAGTCACCTTCTACGCAACAGACCCCTTTGCATTTTGATAGATTACAAACAAAATCGTTGTTTATCAAGTCCTCATGGACTAACACATTACCAACCTCAATCATGATTTATTTTGAATAGCTAACTTTTTTTCCAAGTCCGTATTTTAACCCTTTAGCATCTGTGAGTTCCATGGTGATGGATCCAATTAGAATCTCGACATGCGCCCGTACTGGAATTCGATTTCCGTCATTTGTTACCCAAAGATATAATTTACTGTTCTTTTTAAAGATACGTCCAGGTTTTATTTCTGGGCTAAATTTGATACATTCAACGGTACCTAAACTGGTTTTTATTTTCTCTATTCCTTCGTAAGTGATGCCCAGTTGTTCAACTTCGTCATTTAAAAAGTAAGAAATCTTAAAGGCGTCCCCCTTTTTGAGAGAAGATAAATCTAGGTTTCTAGCGAAATAATAGGCAGATAAAAGGTCAAATGTTTGCAAAACAGGTGTTTTGAAGGTGCCTTTTCTACCTTTTACGGACCGGTTTCTGTGATCAAACGTCGCATATTCTTTACGTGTATAGCTACCTTCTCGTATATCTTCGGTATATAGGTGCGGAAGATAGGTGTCGCCATCTATATAGGAGTCATATTTATTTTTGACAGTATAAAATACGGAGAATGCTCCCGACGTTTCTCCAACTGCATTTAGGTGAAAAGTATTATTCCCACTGAATTTTAAACTGGATTTACTTACGGATAGAACTCCTGTGGCAGCAGACATGAAGCCGTATTTAAGTTTATAAGTCAACTTTTCGCCTTCTTTGAACGTCGGTTCTTTTAAATAAGGTAATGCACTTTGTCCCATGCTTACGGAAGTCGTAAATAATATAGACAAAATAAGTATATATAGTTTTCTCATGTTAAATAGGACAATCTTACCCATAAAAAGTTTAACTTTTTCGTTTGAATACCGGAACGGTAGAGCAGGCCTCTCCATACATGATGCTCTTGGCAACAGCGCTCAATTGAGCGGTAAATAGTACAAAAGCACTTTCCGGAACATAAATATCTCCACATCCCTTTACCACCACTCTTTGATCCTGGTATTGTGAATAGTCTATCTTGGCTACTTCTTCAAGAAAAAGTCGCTGTTGTACTTCTTCCACAGTGCCAAAATGAACTGATTTTGCATACGGTGTTAATTTGTTCGCCAATATCATGTATGTCCAAGTGGGAACGATAGCGTCCGTTGAGCATGTAATAGCAACAATTTTGTCTTGATAATTTGACCAATCATGATCTTTTACGAAATCTCTAAAATCTTTTTCCTTTAAGATTAGCCCATGAAAAAGATTGTCTTTGACGTCGTAAATAGTGATATCCTCTTTCGGAGCATAATTAGCTAAGTCTACCGTAAGCAGACCGCTTTGTGCTACTTTGTTAACTATATTTTCCTGAATATCCATCTCGCATAAGTATAAAAAAAGCCGGACAAATTACTGTCCGGCTACAAAAATAAATATAATATGTTAATAGAATCTAATACGATTGTCATCTATATCTGCATTGTCTTGAAGAGCTTTGAATATAGAGCCCCAAGCACGTTGCTGTCTGCTCGATAACAATTGTTTTTGTTGTTCTTTTTTCTCTGTGTCTACCATCTCTTTTGGATTTACGAAGTTGCTTACTTGAACAACGTATACACCTTGAGATCCTTCAACTGCTTTAGACGGTTTATTTGGTTGTAGACCAAACACAGTACCGACTACTGAATTTTCCAAGGCTACCCCAGGAATGACGGGGTTAGCCAACACAATATTTTCTACGCTAATTGCAGCTTTGCCCAACTTTTGTGCTACTTGATCAATAGAGGTCGCACCACTAAGCGCATTGTCCATTTTTTCTTTTAACATACGCGCCTTCACGAAGTTTTTAACACCAAGTTCAATGTCAGCTTTTATTGCATTCAATGATTGAATACCTTTTGCATTGATGTTGTTTACTTTTGCTACGATAAAGTGACTGTCGGTTTCAAAAATTTTATCGGACACTTCACCTTCTTCTACCTCAAATGCCCAACGGATTAGCTCTCTAGGAATTTCGGATCCATTTAGCGTATTGTCCATTGCTTGTGTTCTAGCGGATTTTTCAACTTTCAATCCTTGTTGTTGAGCAAGTTCAGTAAAGTTTTTAGTATTTACACCAGTAAAAAACTCATTTGCTTTAGCGTATACGGCATCAGTTGTCTCTTTTCCAGCAGTAATCTGTTTGTCTACGATAGCTGCTTTTACAATTTTTGAGTTACCCACTTGTTTCTCAATCTTTATGACGTGAACACCAAATTGAGAATTTACGACCACTACATCACCTGGTTTTCCACCAAATGCTGCTTCTTCAAATTGCGAAACCATTTGACCACGGGCGAAAGTACCTAATGAACCTCCATTGATTTTACTTTGTTGATCTTGACTGAATTCTACAGCTAAAGCAGAGAAACTGTCGCCTTTCTTAATTAAGCCTTTAATAGAATCTGCTTTTGCCATGGCCTTATCAACTCCTCCTTCTGCAGTAGGATTTAATAAGATGTGACTGGCTTGAACTGAGTCTGGACTGAATTTAGCGTCAATTACTTTGGCTATTTCGTATGCACCATTCGATAAATAGGGGCCCACGGTAGTACCTACACTCACATTAAATAGAACAGAATCTAATGCAGGACTTACTTGACCTTTTTTGATATAAGAAACAGGGTATTTAGTGTCTGAATGCTGCGTAGCGAATAAAGAGTCATTTGTAGATGCTACCAAATCAGCCTTTAACTTCTGTATAGTTGTCAATGTGGTTAACGAGTCTTTCGCTGTGGGACTAGCATCAAACAAAACATATTCTAAAGCACGTGTCTCTTCTGGGTTTTTGAAGGTGTTTTTGTGCTTATCATAGTATGATTGATAATCCGCATCAGTTAACTTAATCTTTGTGTCGTCTACGGAAGAATAGTCTAACAGTACATATTTGAAGTTTGCTAATTTATTTTTTGCAGTATATTCATCCTGTGCTTCTAATTCAGTAACGTATACAACGTTGTTTAATAAATTGGCGTATTTTTCATTTAATCGTTGCGTGCGGATATTATCCAGCAACATCTCCCACTGTGCGCTTACTTCCGAATTACCACTTTTCGCTTCAGTTATAACTTGGTTTAGATAGTTACGATCGAATTGACCTGTTTGGGGGTTCGTAAACGTCTGTGTGATTTGCGGAGATGGGTTAGCACCGGTGATTAAATCATTGAATTCTTTTTTGCTGATAGTTAATCCAATCTTTTCAATCTCAGCGTTTAACAATTCTTTTGAAATGAATTGATTCCAAACTTGTTGTACAGCAAAATTTCTAATCTGGGGAGTTTCTGCTCCGCCCATTTGTTGCTGGTACATGGTAGATGTTTGGTCTACTTGAGCGTTGAAAGGTTGGTACTCGATGGATTCCCCATTCACGCTCCCCACTTGATTTTGCTTATTCATCCAAAAAGGCATTCCCGATTGGATAATGTCTCCTAATAAAAATGCCACAATTGCTAAACCTATTACGAATATTACCAATCCGGCACGGTTACGCAAATTCCCCATTAATCCCATATCTGTATACTGTATTTTAAGTGTTCGTAGTTATTTAATTGACCTAATTTAAAACAAGGCGCAAGATACAACTTTTATGAAAAAAAATGTAATATTTTATAATTCTATGAAAACAATAATAATTTCCCTGCATTAGCCCCGTTTAGTTTCCGAAAGAAGGTAATTGGGAGTCACTTGAGGGGGTGAAATATCCTGTGGGAAATTGCGTCCTGATGTCAACTAATTTATCATCAGCGGTGAAAGAGGCTGCTTGATAACTGACTTTACCATCTTTGTCTTCGAATAGGATGTTGACATGATTATAATAAATTTTCTTATTCTCGTCGTAAAATAATTCCTCTGTTTTAATTTTTGATCCATCAGCGCGGGTAATGACTACGTTTTTTTTGAATTCCGTAATGCTCTCCTTGGCACGTTGGAGAGCATAGTCTGATGTTACCCGTTGAAGTTCTTGCCCGTTGGCCTCATCGTAAAAAATAATCTGAACACCTTTCTTAAATTCGTAATTACCTGTTGTATCATGATAAATGCGCATTTCTGGGGCAGTTAATTGAGCTTTTACTTTTGCAGAATCACTATATATTATCTTTACATTTTTAGAAATGTCCACTGCCTCTTCTTTTTGGATATTCGCCAGTCGATCAATATCTTTCATGTCATTTTCACAACTACTAAACAATAAAACCCCCATTAGTAATAAAAGTAATAGGGGATAAAATTGTTTATGTTGTAAGAAGTTCATTTTAGTCTAAATTGCGTCTTATAAACCAAGTATCGTTGATTGTAAATCCTAGATTGATATTGATATAACGTTCTCTAACAAGGTTATTATTTAATGACCCCTGCTGCCCGAATTCTGCGGATATATTAATACGAGAAAAAGTTCGTCCGAAGTTCGTTTCGGAAAGTGGCAAACCTAGACCAACCGTCACTGCCATATCTGCAATATCGTTATTATTTAAACGTATCTGTGTTTGATTGTATCGAAAACCTAAGCGGTAATCTACGACATTCCAATATTTAACAGAGGTCGGATCAGGCTTAAACTGTCCGCCTACAGCTACACCGTAGTTTTTACCTAACTTAATTTCTCCTTCGCGAGTCTGGAAATCACTCCAATCTGTGTATTTGAAATCGGCACCGACCATCCAGTTATAACCTTTGGAAAGTGTAAAACCGATATTATGTTTTAGCGGTAAGTTGATTTTTCGGTTTGCTCCTACGGTAGACGAAGAAGTATCTAATGCAATGTTTTGAAAATCATCATCTAATGAGGGTTCAATGCGGGTAACCAAACGCGTAGACTTGCTGTTGATCGTATTATTCAGCGTTCCGGAATATCCCACGGTGATGTTCATTTTTTTGCCTAATGACTTAAAATACTGCACACCGTAATCTATTGTGGCTCCTCTTATTAATCGGGTTTCCTCCAGTCTAGCATTATAATTTCCCAATGTTAGCGGAAATTCGACTTGAGCTATGTCGGATAGGTTTCCAAATAAGAACCCTACATTCGCTCCTACACTTAGTCCTTTAAGCGGACTCACGCCGTAACCAATAAAGGCTTTATTGACACCCCCCTCGCCAGAAATCGACTTTTTATACGTTAATGTGTCGTATATTGATAGTTCTGAAGAGTTATAACCTACATCCGAAAAAGGAATTAACCCAAAAGCAATACCGCCAGCCTTGGCTAATGGAATGCCTATCCCAATATGGCTAAATGCAAAATCGGCGGTATTGTCTGTCGCCGATCCCTTTCCCAGCTGGGTAATATTGCCATATAGTCCTGCTTCCAAGATCGTTCTTGAAAAAGCAGAATAACTTGCCGGATTTGAAATGTTGAGGATCGGTAGCCCTGCTTGATAGCGTACGCCTGCGGCGATACCAGCCATGGAACGGGTCTGTGGTAGCAAATCCTCACGCATTTGCCCTAAACCATATTGAGAGTAAGGAGAATGCGAAGTGGATTTTTGAGCGTGCACTTGTAAACTACACATCACGAGTGCTATACCAAGTATGATTGTGGATGCCTTTTTGGTCGTATCGGCTTTAAATTTTTTATACATATATTTCTAAAATTCCGCTTCAGAATGAGTAACACATTTAGAGAAACTCGTTAGGTCAATCTCTGCTGATTTTTTACGCTTTTTCGGTACAAAACTATCTATTTTTTGATGAATCCGTTAGTTCATTTTGTTAAAAAAGGTTAAACGACTGTTTTTTAATTAGTTATGCTATTTGAAAGTAGAGTATAGTGCCCATGATGAGCAGGTATAATGTTTCATATACCCATTTTGTTTTTGCATAGTTGAAATAGTAAGCCAAATAAATAGACAAAGGGGGGGCACATAATAAAAAATGATTGATCGTAATATGGTCGTTTAGGTAAAAAGATATACCTATGAGCAACAGCATGAAAAAAAGAAGCTGAAATGATTTTCGAATATGGACGATGCTTTTGAAATATTGATCTTTTAAGATGAATAAGAAAAAAATAAGTGCAATGATGATAGGTATAGTTACTAGATAGTCATAGATATCGACCTGCAAAGTCGCAGAGAATTCATTAGTAAAAGGGGAGAAGATGGTTATAAAATCATCGAATCGATCAACCCAGTAATAAATTACGGCTAGTAAAGCATACACAATGGTTAAACCCAATAGCGGTGTAATCCATTCACGCCAAATAAATGGTCTGAATATAATCAAACTGACCCACAGTAAAAAAAACATCACTATGAATGGAAAATATATCAGGCTTCCTATTCCTACAATCATGCCCAAATCAAACATCAACCCTTTTACGTCAACTTGCTTATAAATGTTAAATAGCTTGGTCAACATCCAGATGGTAATAAAATTACAGATCAGCGTGGGAGATAGTACTAAAAATGGTAGAAACAAACTCACTAATGTCATATACATTAAGGCCGCTAAGAAATTGGGCTTGCCCAGAAAGTTATAGTGATTTATTAATTTGTTGAGAAAGAAAGCTTGGAAAATCGTTAAAACCAGCGCAATAACTACATTCATGGAAGGGGTAAGATTTCTTCCGATTTGTAGACCAGTCAAATTGTTTATTGCCGGCTCGAACAAAATAAGTGTAAGGTCTTTTGGCAAATGAAAAAAGATACCCAGACATAAAAATGTGCCAATAATCGAAACTAAAGCGATGTTGATAGGCGTAAATTTTCGATGTTGACTGATAATCATGAATTTGAGGAATACAATCTGTGCTGATTTTAAATTAGAAAGTACTTGTATTTATTCGCAATAACCTACTTGTGGTTTTCTAATTTCTTGATTTTACGATCGATCGAGAACAGGTATAGAAAAACGCCAATAATTAAGGTAAGCACGACGAGTACAACAACCCATATTTTTCCAGAACTTCTTAGTCCTGTTGCCATTTCTATTTGTTCTATTTGCGATTGAGCAGTTACCAATTCTAGCGAACATATAATGGTTAGAAAAGTTATTATTAAAGTCTTCATATATATCATCAATCTAATTTATTCCTGTTGTTTTCCACTAATCTTAATCTGTAGCGTAGCGTAAATATCCATATTCCGGTGAGGATCCATCCAATCACCGCGGTATAAAAAACGGGACGTATATTATTGTCCATATCTATATCACTAAATGTGGAGTTGCCTCCACTACCAGGATGTAGAGAGTCTGTCAATTTGGGTAAAATATATATCAATACAATCATGATGGGGAACGCAAATATATTGTAAACGGCAGATATTTTCGCTCTTTTTTGTTCTTCTTCCAAGGCATTACGAAGTACAAGGTAGGCGAGATACATGAGTGTTGCGATAGCCGAACCATTCAGCTGAGGATCATTTGGCCAAGGATCTCCCCAAGTGATATTTGCCCATTGCATACCTGTCAACAGGCCTAAAAAACAGAATAATATACCTACGTTTACCGCTTCTACCGCCATGATATCGTGGTTTCTTTCTCCACTATTCAAATATTTTACACTGAATATAACAGAAATCAGGTATAATGTGATCATAGTAAACCACATCGGAACATGAAAATAAATGTTGCGGATGGTCTCGTTTAATATAGGTAAAACCGGCACGGGCCCCATAAAGCCAGCAACTACGGAAGAACAGACCATGACCGCACCTAGTACTTTCCACCAACTTTTTCTCATCATTGAATACATGTTTTAATCCCTCCAAAGGTAAGGAAATAACAATAAAGAAATTGTAATTGTAATTACATTAATTGCTAAAAGTACCCCTATCTCTCCATAGCTGATAGCCCGATCTAGCCCTTGAAGGGCATTTTGTGAGAGTTTGATGAGTACGATTAAAAGAGGAATAATAACAGGAAAAGATAGGATAGCCATTATCGTGCTATTATTTCCGGTTTTGGAACTAATACCGGATACCATTGTAAAAACTGTAGCAAAGCTCACGCTACCTAAAAGGATGGCTATAAAATAAAGGAGGGGATCCCCAACAGGATTTTTGAAGATAACAGAATATACTAAATAAGCTATGACCGAAAGGAAAGCCATCAATAATATATTATAGATTATTTTGGATAAGATTATTGCTTTAGCACTTACGATACTATAATAGTAAAGCTGTCTGTATTGACTTTCCTGAACGAACGATCTGCTAATGGCATTGATGGAAGCGAAAAGTAATACAATCCAAAATAAGGCATTCCAAACTAAAGTATCTACAGATTTGAAAGCTTGATAGCAAACAAAAACTGTAGATACTATATATAAAAGAATGCTATTGATCGCATGTTTAGAACGCCATTCTAGTGTGACGTCCTTTGATACCAAAGTTTTGACTTGCTGAAAAAAACTCATTTCATACAAACTTATATAAAATGCTTTGTATTCGCGAGTTCGTAATTCATAAATATTATGCGTAAGCTATATACCTAACGGTGTAAATGGACGCGAACACGGCTTGGTTTGAACGGTCCACTTCGATTGATTACGCGTTAGAAATATCGGATTTTGCTTTATCAGCAACATCTTCTGCTTTCGCTGAGAATTTATTTGCTGCATCCGAAGCCTTAGTCGCCCAGTCTGTCGCTTTCTCTGAAGCCCTTTCTATTGCATGCTTACCGGCATCCTTTGCCCGAGTTTTAAGATCTTCTAGGTCTGATTTCGCAATTTTCGCAAATTTAGCCGCTTTTTTTGCCTCTTTTTTAGAGATGTCCTTTATCGATCGCGTAAGATCTTTAATACCCTCATTTGCGCGGTCTAATTGTTTTTTTCCATCTTCCGTACCTAATAAATAGTAAGCAGCTGTACCCACTGCTAATCCCAATAATGCAAATGCGACTAACCCGTTTTTATTCTTTTCCATGACGTGTGTGTTTTATATTTTTCTAGTTCTACTTTTTTAGATAAAACAACTGTTATTCCAAAAAGTTTGGTAGAGATGCAATTAACAAAAATTTAACGCTCTACTTTTTGAGTCGACTGCAAGGTGAATAGATGATGGTATAAACCGCTTCCTTTAGAAAGGAGATCGATGTGGTTTCCAAAGTCCGAAATAATACCGTTTTCAACAACCAAAATAGCGTCTGCGTTCTTTACGGTAGACAGTCTGTGTGCAATAACAATGGACGTCCGGTTTTTCATCAGTTCTTCTAAAGCTTCTTGTACTAGTCTTTCCGATTCGGAATCTAAGGAGGAGGTCGCTTCGTCGAGGATTAAAATAGCCGGATCTTTCAATAATGCCCGTGCAATAGCAATGCGCTGTCGTTGTCCTCCGGATAATTTTACGCCTCGTTCCCCTACTAACGTGTCATAACCATCAGGAAATCCCATAATGAATTCATGCGCGTTTGCACGCTTAGAAGCTTCGATAATGCTATCCGCATCGGCATCTAGCCTACCGTAATTTATGTTCTCTCGGATAGTTCCTCCAAAAAGCAGTACATCTTGCGGCACTATAGCTACTTGATTCCGTATATCGGTCAACGAAAAACTAGAATATATCCTGTCATCATATCGGATCTCCCCCGATTGAGGTTGATAAAATTGAAGTATAAGTGAAGCTATGGTCGATTTCCCAGTTCCACTTGGGCCCACAATAGCTATTTTTTGTCCAGCCTCTACCGTAAAGGAAATATCTTTTAGTATCTGTATATCTCGTCGTGAAGGATAAGCGAAGGCAACATGATCAAATGTCAGTTTACCTTGGATCGTCCTGCTGATTTCTTTATCTTCTTCTGTTACTTTAATGTCTTCAGTTTTTTCATTTAAGATCTCAATTACCCGTTCACTTGCCCCCAAAGCCCGCTGCACACTGGCGTATAGTTCGGGAAAGCTTCCCATGGAGCCTGCAACAAACATAGAGTATAAGATATACGTTGTAAGATCACCTACAGTGATTTCCCCGGAAGATACCAATGAAGCGCCATACCAAATCACGGCGATCACGGCTCCAAATATGCAAAAAATAATAAAAGACGCGAATATTCCGCGATAGGTAGCACCCTTTACCGCCAGGTCAATGACCGAATCTAACTTCTTGGAATATCGCTTTGCTTCGTAGAACTCGTTCACAAAAGCTTTGACATTGCTAATGCCTAATAACGTTTCCTGTACAATACTGTTGGAATCTGCTAGCTGATCCTGAGTTTGCCTTGAAAGGTTTCGAATAAATCTTCCAAAAAATATGGCGGTAACCACTAATATTGGTAATATACATAGGTTCATTAAAGCTAGCTTAGGTGAGACAATTATCAGTAATATTACACCTAAAGTTAGACTAATTCCTTGCCGTATCATCTCTGCGACAGTCGTCGTCATCGTGTCTTGTATCTGTGATAAGTCGGCCGAGAGTCTACTATTCAGTTCACCTACTCTTCTATTCGCAAAAAAATCGATGGGTAGCGTAATTAATTTGTAATAGGTGTCCCGGCGAATACTTGCCAACGCTTTTTCGGCAACTTCAACAAATAATCTGATCCGAAAAAAAGACATCAGAGATTGAAAAAAAAGAATACCTAGCGACAGGGAACCTATGAAAAGGATGCTACTAGGTAACCAAGGATAGGTCTGTTTTCCTTGAGCGGAATCTATCATGGCACCCAACAAAGCAGGAAAGGTGAGCATGGTAAGACTTGATAAGATCAAAAAAGCCATCCCAAACAGAAATTTTGTTCGGTAAGGTTTGAGATAAGAAAATATTTGAAGTGCCTTCTTTACTAATGCCTTATTTAGCTTGGGCTTCGGTAAATCCTCGGAATGTGAATCTCCGCTATTCAATCTCGGTCTGGCCATCTATACTATATCTTATATGTTTATTTCGAGGGTCAAAGATAGATATATAATGTTTGGTGGTTATCAAACTTTCGTCACTTTTTGGGATTTTAACGCGCGATTTTGTTTGAAAATAATAAATCCTAATGCTGCAATAACGAAAAGGCTAATGTAGATCATGCTGTTTCCGCTGTGTTCTTCGCTTTCATGTATTTTAATTTGTTCTTTAAACCTGTCATTTTCTCGTTGAAGCTTGGAAATAGTCTTCATGTAAGCGGTTACCTGTGTATCAAATTCTGTAGCTAGCTGTTGAAATTTCTCGCGTTCACCATCTTTGAGATCGAGTAATTTACGCGTTTCGATAAAAATTTTGTTGTCATTAACAACAATCGTTTTCAGAATATCGATGGACTTCTGCATATCTCCTTTCGTTTTGAAGATTCCAAATACACCTGTTTTCTGATCTAACGAAATATCATACTCTTCAAATTTTCGGGTACGCTCGTCTAGTAGTGTGTTTACCCGCGTACGTTGTTGTTCAAAGGCAGCTGAGTCAACTTGTAAGTGTTGAGAAAATAGCGGATTACTTACGTACATTAATAAAATAAAGTAAAGTTTTTTTTTCATCGATATAAGTTGTTCATTTTTACTGATAATCCATTTAAGTGCTTAATCTAAAAAAAGTCATTTTGGAAAACACATTTGTATTTTAGATCAACACTACATGCTCAACGAGCTTCGAGTGTCTTTTAGATGATTAGTCATAAATTACCAAGAATACTGTAGCAAAATTGATTTTCATTTCGTTATCTCGTTAATTAACTAATCAAAATTACTGTTTTATGAAGCTGTTTTTTCAATTTTGTAGATTTTTTGTCTTACTGCCTCTTCTCCTTTTAGTTTATGGATGTGATCAGAAAGAAATTTTATACGAATATAAAGCCAAAGTGCCTGTGTTCGAGAAAATGTCTTCCATTCGAGAGATGGATGTATCTGTCGTTTCTCCTAAACCATTGACCACGTCTGGTAAAATTTACCTCTATAAGGACTATCTATTTATTAACGAACCAAACGAAGGTATTCATATACTGGATAATAAAAACCCTTCAAATCCAATTTCGATATCATTTCTTGAAATTCCGGGTAATGTAGATTTAGCCGTAAACAATGGGATATTATATGCGGATAGTTATGTAGACCTATTGACTTTTGACTTGAATAATCCCACACAACCAAATTTGTTGGAACGCTTGGAGGATGTATTCGAATCTCAATATGTATATCATTATCTTTCGGGGGGAAATGAAAAGGTGGTCGTTGTTGATTATAAAGACACTATTATTAATAGTACAAGTTCGAATGTATATTTCCCCTTTTCTACCTCTGATAAAATATATTACGCAAATTCTAGTGAATCCACCGGTAATCAAAATTATGGTGTAGGGGGATCGATGGCGAGATTTACATTAGCAAATGAGCACCTTTATACAGTAAATAACACCTCGCTCCATTTGTTTGACGTCGGAAATCCCCGTAAGCCTGTTTTTGTTAAAGACATCCCATTGGGATGGGGTATAGAGACGATATTCCCTTATAAAGGCAATCTTTTTATTGGATCCACAACAGGAATGCATATCTATGATATTTCACAGCCTGCTGAACCCAATAAATTATCCGTTTATACCCATTTCACCGCCTGCGATCCTGTAGTCGTAAATGATGACTATGCATTTGTTACCTTAAGAAGTGGAAATATATGCGGACTGGCAAATGATGTTTTAGAAGTTATCGATATTAGGGATCTCACTGCACCAAAATTGCTAAAAACCTTTAGTATGCAAAATCCGCATGGCTTAGGGTTGTCGGAGGATGTTTTATATATCTGCGAGGGTGATTTTGGATTCAAAAGTTTTAATGTTTCTGATATTTCTACAATTGATAGGAATTTATTGGAACATTTAAAGGACATGAAAAGTACG
The DNA here is from genome assembly GCF_005049105.1 of Sphingobacterium alkalisoli. Taxonomy (GTDB): domain Bacteria; phylum Bacteroidota; class Bacteroidia; order Sphingobacteriales; family Sphingobacteriaceae; genus Sphingobacterium; species Sphingobacterium alkalisoli. The sequence continues at coordinate 305,794 of NZ_SUKA01000004.1, read as the reverse complement.
GATGTGATTCCCGGGCCTAAATCACTGATAGTTGTGGGTAAAGGTGGTGTTTGTCAATATGATTATAGCAATAAAGGGAAAATTAACCTGTTAAGTTGTATCTCAAAAACGGTCATGTGATGCGGTATAACTTTATGAAGTTTTTCTTGTTGTGTTGCGGTCTCATTTTTTCTAAGTTTTCTTACGGTCAACGTCTACCATATACTAGCCAGTATCAAGTTGGCATATTGTCCTATGGGCCTTTTTTTGAGGATGCAGGATTCACCATTGAGTCTTTTCATGGTGTAGAATTCAATAATCGACTTGCTTTGGGTTCCACGGTGGGCTTGGATAATTATCGGATCGAAGGGGAGGCGCGATATTGGATTTTGCCGATATCAGCCAAGCTGGTTACAGATTTATCCTTAAATCCGAAAACAAAACTATCTCTAGGTATTGACGGAGGCTATGGTTTTGCTGGTTTGAATAAAGAAAAGATTGAAAATCAAAGTAAGGTGTCTTATGAGGGGGGCTTTATGCTTCAGCCCTTTGCAGGATTGAAATTTAAGGCGAATAAGAAGAATTTCTGGTCGGTTTCTATAGGGTATAAAAGGCAGAATTTTACAGTAATTGAAGAAATACAACGGACGGGGGATATAGATGACGAATATAGAGATAAATATACCATTGCGTATACGCTGCAAAGGCTTGTGATCAGAACAGGTTGGGGATTTTGAAGGTTAATTATCCAGAAATTTTATCATAATGGTCTCGTCTTGGTGTAAACCGAGCAGATTACTCGCATGGCCTTTATTGATGGCGATTTCTAAATAATTACTAATACCGAAAAGGCAAAGTTTTTCACCTTCAGACACTTCATTGTAATGCCAACTCATTTTTTCGATCGTCTCATTGCGTTTAAAAAATAAGGTGAAATTCCGGCCTTTTTGAACTTGATTGAATAGGTCTTTGCTAATATTGCTTATAACATTCCCAAAAGAATCGATGTAAGAAACGTGTCCTTTGATGATATGGTTGTTTTCAATAATCGGCAGCAGAGGTCTCTTCTTGAGCGGTTCTTCGATTTTTGAGCCTAAATCGTTGATGTTCCCGCCGTCGGCGATATGGCAGGCGGCCTTAACCAAGATGTCGGCAAGTGGAAAATGAAGAAAACGAAGATCCTGCATCACTTCGATTTCAACCAGTTCTTCCGCCTTGTCATCACCCAATATGATGCTAAAAATTCCGTTATTCGCTCCTACAAAATAGTGCCCATCGTATTTCATGGCAAGATAACTGCCTCCTTCCTGAAAAACGGTGTCTATTCCGATTAAGTGAACCGTGCTTTTAGGGAAGTAATGATAGGCGTTTTGTAAAATAAATGCCGCATTTTGAATATTAAAAGAAGGGATCTCATGGCTGATATCGAACAAACGAACGTCAGGCAGCAATGATATGATGCTGCCTTTGAGTGCGGCTTGATAAAAGTCGCGATATCCCAAGTCTGTCGTTAATGTTATTACTCCCATACTAATAGCACGTTATCTTTTGAAACGTGTTCAAAATAGCTTTACGAAATCTTTATCAAGCTACAAAAGTAGCAAAACTGCCCGTTTTGCTCGCTAAAAGTGCTCAAATTAATTAATATTTTTCACAATTCTTAGCGGGTCAATTTAAGTTTGTAAATTTGAATGTTTTAATATAAGATATTGACAAAAACTCATTCGGAAATCGAAAATCTTATCTATATTTATCCACAAGGTATCACAAGTTAAATTTGAAGTAGTTTGAGCGAATTAATCATCAATCTAGATAGCGTAAATCTAGTTTCCTTATGGGGAACTCAAAATGAAAACTTTGAGTTTATAAAAAGTGCATTTCCAAAGTTGCGTTTGGTGGCGAGAGGTGACGAGCTAAAAGTGTTGGGGGAAGTGGTTGAACAGAAAGTTTTCGAGGAATCTTTTCATCGGATATTGGATCACACCATGAAGTTTAACTCTTTATCGAGTTTGGATTTGGAAGAACTGCTGCGCTCAAGAGTCGCTGTTTCTTCCTCCGTTAAGAAAGATAAAACGGAAGAGAATCCCATAGCCTTCAAAGGGGAACCTATCGTGTACGGGCCGAATGGTTTGATTGTGAGGGCCCGAACAGCGAACCAACGTAAAATGGTAGAAAGTATTGATAAAAATGACATTCTTTTTGCCATAGGCCCGGCAGGTACAGGTAAAACATATACAGCTGTTGCTCTAGCGGTTCGTGCTTTGCGCAATAAGGAAATAAAGCGTATTATTTTGACACGTCCGGCCGTGGAAGCGGGAGAGAATTTAGGTTTTCTACCCGGGGATCTGAAAGAAAAAGTAGATCCTTATTTACGACCGTTATACGATGCCTTGGATGATATGATACCAGTGGAGAAGTTAAAAGGTTATTTAGAGAATAGAACAATTGAAGTGGCGCCTCTCGCTTTTATGCGTGGACGGACATTAGACAACTGTTTTGTGATCTTGGACGAAGCGCAAAATGCTACGGATATGCAACTCAAAATGTTTTTGACGCGTATGGGACCTACTGCTAAATTTATCGTGACGGGAGATTTAACGCAGATAGACTTACCAAAAAGGACACAATCCGGATTGGCTACCGCAGTAAAGATATTGGAGAATGTGCAAGGGATAGATGTCGTGCATCTTACCGGTTCAGATGTAGTCCGTCATAAATTGGTGAGAAGGATATTGGAAGCTTACGGCGATTTAAATAGTTAGAATAAAAAAGAGGTATCTTGTGTGCCAATGATATATGAACGCGATAAAAGAAACAAATTTTAATTTTGATAAACAGACTTCTTTTTACAGAGGTAAGGTTAGGGATGTGTATACGATCGACAGTCAATATTTAGTAATGGTTGCCTCAGATCGTATTTCGGCTTTCGACGTCGTATTACCTCGCCCTATACCCTACAAAGGTCAAGTTTTAAATCAGATTGCAGCTAAGTTTTTGAAAGCTACTGCTGATATCCTGCCCAACTGGGTCGTATCGGTGCCCGACCCCAGTGTTACTATAGGCCATATGTGTGAGCCTTTTAAAGTGGAAATGGTCATTCGGGGCTACTTAGCAGGACACGCCTGGCGTACGTATTCTGCGGGCGGGCGCGAATTGTGTGGCGAAGTCTTGGCCGAGGGCCTAAAAGAGAACGATAAGCTTCCAGAACCCATCATTACACCCACAACTAAAGCAGCGGTAGGTCATGATGAGGACATTTCTAAGGTGGATATTTTAGCTAAGGGAATAGTCAGTGAAGAAGATTATGCCCAATTGGAGAAATATACCAAATCGCTATTTCAGCGCGGAACAGAGATTGCGAAAGAACGCGGATTGATATTGGTTGATACAAAATATGAATTTGGAAAAAAGGATGGTAGAATCTATCTGATAGATGAAATTCATACGCCAGACTCATCTCGGTATTTTTATGCTGAAGGATATGAAGAGCGTCAAGCTTCACGCGTGTCCCAAAAACAGCTATCGAAAGAGTTTGTTCGACAGTGGTTAATTGACAATGGCTTTCAAGGCAAAGAGGGACAGGAAGTTCCGGAAATGACAGATGAGATTGTACAGTCTATTTCAGAACGTTATATCGAATTGTACGAACATATTACGGGTGAAAAATTTGTTTACCCTGAGGTGCAAGAGGTGCTCACTCGAGTGGAAAACAACGTGAAACAAGCATTAACAACACTTTAGCGTACTTCGTTGAATATGGTGTAATACTCCTGCAGAGCATTGTCTTGAATGACGAAGTGAATGGTCGTTTCGATACGCTAGTTTATTTAGTGCTCGGATACATACCAAGAAAGTAGAATGAGCTTTCCAAGAGCTCATGGACGCAGAATGATAGTGAATAATAATAAATAGTGGAAATGATGTTCTCTCGACTTCGGCGAGAGAACATTAAATAACGATACATATGAAATATACGATAGATAAGCATGACAGATATGTGGTCATTGAGCCTTTAACCAAGCAGTTAAATGGCGAAGTGGCTGCTTCTTTAAAAGGCGAGTTTATGTTGCGCAACACCAGTGGTCAACGTAACATCGTTTTGGATCTGTCCAATGTGGAAGAGTCGGATGAGGAGGGACTCCGTCTGGGACTACTTGCTCAGCGCTTGTGCAAAGCTGTAGGTGGAATATTTATCCTTACTGGTGTATGTTCGCAGATAGAAGACCTCTTAAGGATGGCTGGATTGGAGAAAAATTTTACAATTGTAAAATCTATTCGTAAAGCGGAAGATGTAATCTTTGGCAATGAAATACAACGTGAGTTAAGGGGAGAATAATGAGATTTGAAGTGTTGATTTTGGGAAATAGTTCTGCTACACCTATGTACGAACGGCATCCCTCATCGCAAGTTTTAAACTTCAATGAACAGCTGTTTTTGATCGACTGCGGTGAAGGTACGCAAATGCAACTCTTTCGGTACGGGATAAAGAGTAATAAGATTTCGCATATCTTCATTAGTCATTTACACGGAGATCATTATTTGGGGCTGGTAGGTCTATTATCCTCTATGAATTTAAGTGGAAGAAAAAATGAATTGCACCTATACGCGCCCCTAGCGCTTAAAGAAATTCTGTATATGCAATTTAAACATTCCGATACTGTATTGCGTTATGACCTGATTTTTCATTCTACCAACGCAGAAGAACCTGGAATTATTTTGCAAACTAAAATGTTGACGGTTACTACTTTCCCTTTGAAACATCGGATACCGACTACGGGCTTTCGTTTTGATGAGGGAAAGCGATCGGCTTCCTTGATCCGTGAACGAATAGAAAAGTTAAAGATACCTACCGTTGTTCTGTCCCAATTAAAAAGAGGTATAGATTACACAGATACGAATGGTAAACTATACAAAGCTTCTGAATTGACGTTGCCAGCACCTCGATCTAGAAGTTATGCCTATTGTTCCGACACGCGTGCGTTCGAAAGCTACGTCTCCGTTATACGGGATGTCGATTTGCTTTATCACGAAACCACCTTTTTACACGAAATGGTCGAGCGAGCTAAAGAAACTTTCCATAGCACTTCCCTTGAGGCCGCTGAAGTAGCATTACAGGTCGGAGCTAGCAAATTGTTAATGGGTCATTATTCGGCGAGATACCGCGATTTGACTCCATTATTAACCGAAGCAAAATCAAAATTTTCGGATGCACAACTTTCTGAAGAAGGTAAGTGGTATTTAGTTTAGTGATTTTTGTAGATTTTTCCCCATATTTACACCTCGAAAAATAGTAGACAATGAATACGTCTTTCAACTTAAATACGTTATTAAGGGACAATATCAAAAAGTTAGTTCCCTATTCGTCGGCACGCGATGAATTTAAAGGAGAGGCATCCGTATTATTGGATGCTAATGAAAATGCTTTTGGTTCTCCATTGGCACATCATTATAACCGATATCCAGATCCTCTACAACATCAGGTGAAGCATAAATTGTCTGCTATAAAAGGTGTTCCTGTCGAAAATATATTTTTGGGCAATGGTAGTGACGAAGCTATTGATATCTTGTTCCGTGCGTTTTGTCGTCCACAGGTGGATAATGTTATTCTCGTGCCACCCACATATGGTATGTATGAAGTATCTGCTAATATAAATGACGTACCTGTTCGTAAGGTAAATCTAACGAAAGACTTCGAATTGGATATGGAAAATATTGCAGAAGCCATAGATACCAATACAAAAATGATTTTTATCTGTTCGCCCAATAACCCCACAGGAAATAGTATCAATAGAAAAGATATAGAAACTATTCTTACCTATTTTCCGGGAATTGTGGTTATTGACGAGGCATATATAAATTATTCGAAACACAAATCATTTACGCAAGAACTAGCCGAATATCCAAACTTGGTTATACTTCAAACACTTTCGAAAGCTTGGGGGTTAGCAGCTCTGCGCTTAGGTATGGCATTCGCCAGTAAAGAAATAATTGCGATATTCAATAAAATAAAACCTCCTTATAATATTAATCAAGCTACACAGGAGTTAGTTCTCGAAGCGTTGAACGGTGTTGATGTGGTAAACGAATGGATTAAAGAAGTTGTGGTGCAGCGAGATAAACTAACCGAACAGTTAGAAAAATTTGAGCAAATATATCATATCACCCCTTCGGATGCTAATTTCATACTGGTGAAATTACAAGAGCCGAGAGCATTATATACTTTTTTAGTGAGCAAAGGTATCATTGTTCGTGATCGTTCAAAGGTAGAGCTATGTGAAGGATGTCTCCGTATCACAGTGGGTACACCCGATGAAAACAGAAATTTAATATCCGCATTACAGCAATTTTATAAGTAGTCATGTCAGACAGCGTAAAAAGAGTTTTATTTATAGATAGAGACGGCACGTTAATCGTCGAGCCGGAGGATGAACAAATTGATTCCTTTGCCAAGCTTAAGTTCTATCCTGGTGCCTTGCAATATTTACCTAGAATTGCGAAAGAGCTTGATTTTGAATTAATCTTGGTTTCGAATCAAGATGGATTGGGTACAGATTCACATCCCGAGGCAAACTTTTGGCCAGTACATCATTTTATCATTGACACGTTTAGAGGAGAAGGTGTAGAATTTGCACAAGAGCACATTGATAGAACTTTTCCACATGAAAATGCACCAACGCGCAAGCCGGGAATAGCGATGTTAGGTAGTTACTTCGATATAGAGAAATACAATTTAATCGAGTCGTTTGTAATCGGAGATCGAGTGAATGATGTTAAATTGGCTCAAAATTTAGGTGCTAAGGTAATTTGGTTACGTACCAACGATACGCTTGGAAAAGCGGAAAATCTTGAAATTTCGGATGAAGTCGTTGCGTTAGAAACTGCGGAATGGAAATCTATATATGAATTCCTAAAGTTGGGAACGCGTACTGGAGAGCATCACCGCAAGACAAACGAAACTGATATTTATATCAAGGTAAATTTAGACGGTTCCGGAAAGTCAGAAATAGATACAGGCTTACCTTTCTTCGATCATATGTTGGACCAAATTGCCCGTCACGGTGCTATAGATTTGACGGTTAAAGCCAAAGGAGATCTACACATAGATGAGCATCACACTATTGAAGATACGGGTATTGCACTTGGCGAAATTTTTTTGAAAGTTCTGGGCGATAAACGTGGTATTGAACGGTATTCCTATACGTTGCCAATGGATGATTGTCTAGCACAAGTTGCGCTCGACTTTGGAGGACGTAATTGGATTGTCTGGGAGGCAGAATTTAAAAGAGAAAAAATAGGAGATATGCCAACGGAGATGTTCTTCCATTTCTTTAAATCGTTTTCTGATGCATCCAAGTCAAATTTAAATATCAAAGCCGAGGGGGAGAATGAACATCATAAAATTGAAGCGATTTTCAAAGCTTTTGCTAAATCCATAAAAAAGGCCGTGCGTCGTGATGCAGATAATATGCAGTTGCCGAGCACAAAAGGAGTGTTATAGTATTTAGATGTGAAATCTTAGGCGTAAGACATGGTGTCTCAAATCTAATATCTCACATCTTAAATCGAATGAAAAATGATAGGAATAGTAAATTACGGCGCGGGTAATATATTTTCACTCACTGCCGCGTTGCAGCGAATTGGAGTGGAGTATGGCATGATTAATCAGGTAACTGATTTTGATCAATATGATCGTATCATCATTCCTGGTGTAGGTCATGCCGGTGCTGCGATGAAAAAACTTCGCGAGACGGGACTAGTGGAAGATATTCTGAAATTAGAGAAGCCTGTTTTGGGAATATGTGTAGGTATGCAGCTTTTGACGGCGTGTTCCGAAGAAGGAAATGTCGAATTGCTGGATATATTTCCGTTAAAGACGTTACATTTTGACGAACGAATTCAGCTAAAAGTGCCTCATATGGGATGGAATAGCGTACGTGCTGAAAATGACTGCCCTTTGTTCCAAGATGTCCCCGATAATACGTATTTTTACTTCGTACACTCTTATTTTATTGAATACAGCAAACAGTATACGGGTGCTGTCTGTGAATACGGTTTGCGTTATTCTGCTGCGATTCAAAAAAATAACTTTTACGGCGTGCAGTTTCATCCGGAGAAATCCGGTAAATGCGGGGAGACGCTTTTGTTAAATTTTTCGAAAATATAATTTATTAAAATATAAACAACTATGTATATCATTCCTGCGATTGATGTTTTAGACAAGAAAGTAGTTCGATTAAGAGAGGGATCTTATGAAGATGTTACTACTTACGAAATTTCATTAGAAGAGCAAATCAGAAAATACCATGCAAATGGTACTGAGCTTGTTCATATCATCGATCTTAACGGAGCAAAAGGCGATTTTTCAAATCAAGAATATCTATTTGATATTGCACAGCGCACCGATATGAAAGTACAATATGGAGGCGGTGTCCGCAGTATTGACAAAGTAAAGGAACTTGTTGATGCAGGGGTGTACCGTGTTATAGTAGGTACACAAGCGATTACAAATCCAGATTTCTTAGAAGAATTAAGTACGTTAAACGAAGGACGTGTAAAGTATGCCGATCATATCGTAATTGCGATTGATGTATTGGACGAAGTTATTAAATATTCAGGATGGTTAGAAAGCTCACCTATTAAATTGATAGAATATATTGATAAATGTCTAGCTTTAGGCTTCTTCCGTTTTCTGTGTACGGATATAAGCAAAGATGGAAAGTTGGGTGGTGCGGGAGTAGACTTGTACCAAAAACTGTTGGACCATTCTCCTATCATCAAACTGATTGGCTCAGGTGGTATCAGCTCAATGCAAGATATTGAAGCGTTGAAAGATTTAGGACGAATGGAATCATGTGTCGTAGGTAAAGCAATATATGAAAATAAGATTAGTATCGAAGAAATTAAAGATTGGAATCTTAAATCATTAATTAATTTCTAAGATGTTAGCAAAACGCATCATACCCTGTCTAGATGTTAAGGATGGACGTACCGTGAAAGGAGTTAACTTTGTTGACCTACGAGATGCGGGAGATCCTGTAGAGTTGGCTTGGCAATATTCTGAACAGGGGGCCGATGAGCTTGTTTTCTTGGACATTACAGCTACACACGAAAGGCGTAAAACGACGATCGATCTTGTAAAAGCTGTGGCTCGTCAGATAAATATTCCTTTTACAATTGGTGGGGGAATCAACGAAATGGCTGATGCAGAAGTACTGCTAAATGCTGGTGCGGATAAAATATCTATCAATTCTGCAGCAGTTCGTAACCCCGAGTTGATTAACCAGTTGGCAGATGCTTTCGGAACGCAGTTTGTCGTCGTGGCAGTAGATACCCGATTAATCGAAGGAATGAATTATGTGCATCTGCGTGGTGGACGTGACAAGACGGATATCGAGACGGAGCATTGGATAAAAGAAGCGGAAAATAGAGGGGCAGGCGAAATTCTATTGACTTCAATGGATCACGATGGAACGAAGAATGGATTTGATATTTCACTGCTAAAAAAGATAAATGATCAGATTCGTATCCCATTAATTGCCTCCGGTGGTGCCGGCAATCAGCAACATTTTGCCGATGTATTTCAACATTCGAATGTGGATGCTGCGTTAGCTGCATCCGTATTCCATTATGGTGAAATACGGATTCCGGAGTTGAAAGAAACGCTAAAAAATCAAGGAATTGCTGTCCGATGATGTTGGATCAGATCAAAGATAAAAAAGAGTAATGGTAGATTTTGAAAAAGGAAACGGATTAATTCCCGTAATCGTTCAGGACTTTCAAACCCTGGAAGTGCTAATGTTGGGCTATATGAATGACGAAGCCTGGCAGAAAACGCAAGAGGAGAAAAAAGTTACTTTCTACTCAAGAAGTAAAGAAAGGTTGTGGACGAAAGGCGAGGAGAGTGGTAATTTTTTACATGTGAAAAGTTATCATGTCGATTGTGACAAGGACACGATTCTTATTAAGGCGCAGCCTCAGGGACCGACCTGTCATACGGGGACTCGCAGTTGTTTTAATACAGAATTTAATCAAAATTTTATTGCTGAATTAGAAAGTATAATACTCCAACGTTATGAATTTCCTTCCGATGAATCATATGTAAACAGGCTACGAGGGAGAGGTATTAATAAAATAGCACAGAAGGTAGGAGAAGAAGCAGTAGAGACCGTGATAGCAGCTTTGACAGAATCTGATCTAGATTTTATCAATGAAACTTCAGATTTGATTTTTCACCTTCTGGTATTATTACGTGAGAAAGGTATAAGTTTGGAAACTATAGCGAAGAACTTGGAGAATAGACATCAGTAACTTATTCGTTTATTCGCGGATCTACCTATTCGTACATTTGCCTACTGCGTCATGAAGGTTTTATTATGAGTAAACTAATTTTAAAAAAGACATTACCTGGACATCAGAATCCAATTTTTGCGTTGGAAGGGATACCAGAGAGGTCCCTTCTTTTTTCAGGCGGAAATGATAAGGGCGTTGTAGAGTGGGACCTGAATGAGATGAAGTTTGGACGAATTTTATGTACTGTACCTGCTTCTGTTTATACCTTATATCATATTCCTGATACAAATTATCTTGCTATAGGCATGCGTAATGGAGAAATCTATATTGTTGATTTTACGAAACAGGAATTGCTAACAAAGTTGAAAGTCGAAGCAGGAGCCGTGTTTTGTGTTAAATCGCTTAGGGGTAAACAAGAGCTTATCGCCACAGGTGAGGAAGGGAAGGTCTATGTTTGGAATTTGAAGGATTTTGCATTACTTTATTGTTTTTCGATTTCAAAAGTTACAGTTCGGACATTTTCTATTTCCGAAGATGAAAGTAGAATAGCTTTTGGAGACAAAAATGGTGTTATATATATAGCCGATTCTTTGGATTATAATTGCATAGAAAAAAAACAGGTTCATGACGGTGGTATTACAAGTCTTACTTATTTCCGTCAAGATCTCTATTCTGGTGGCAGAGACGCTAAACTCTTTCAACTAAATACTCACTTGGAAACTATAAATCATATCATACCGCATATGTTTACTGTGTATGGGATTGCAACCTTGCCCCCATCTTCAAGACTTGTTACGGTAAGCCGGGACAAGACCATTAAAGTTTGGAACACAGAATTAAATTTGCTTCGTAATGTGTCAAAGGATAGGGGTTATGATTCACATATGCTTTCTATTAATTCGGTTTACTTCGATAAAATCGCACAGAATTTGGTTACTGCAGGAGACGATAAGCTGATTAAAATTTGGACTGTTAGTTAGTGTATATTAAATATTTACGATTAAGCAAATTGCCTTTGGTGCGGTTTATTTTTTTAGTAAGGGTGGTTGATATCAACACGAACCTTTTTTTAAACCCTTTTTTATCCCTCGCTTTACCTTTCCGTCGTTGCCACGACAGGGCCGTCATTTTTTCATTAATATTTAGTTTTCAAAGGCATTCAAGAGCCTCTTCGAGGTTTTTTTGCTTGACCAAAAAAACGAAGCAAAAAAAGTCAAGACTTGGTCAATGCTACGCTAAAAGCTTTTGGATTTACTAAACAGCTCCAAGCCACTTCGCTTTGTGGATCTGTTTTAAACGCAAATCCAAAAGCTTACTTAACGCTACATCGACCTAGGTCGTCTTTTTAATTCAGCTGAGAAGTATAAAATAATATCGAGAAAAAGCACCAGCCTTACAAATTGGATAAATATCGCCTTAGCCATTTGCCAACTGCAGGAGGACGCATTAGCCATTCTGGCAAATGGGTACAGCGATGATTTTTTCCTTCTTTTTATAAAAAAAGAAGTCGCCCCTGCTCCGGCGACAGAGGCGCATAAAAATTGATTAAGAAAATCCTTCGTTTTTACTAACAGTTTTTTTTAAGATTAATCCTATATCTCTAACTATATCAATGACAGAATCTGTGTTAATTTCACTTCATCAATGTGATCAAAATCATCCAATTTACTGCTATCCACATCTAAAACACCTATTATCTGCTTGTTTTTGTAAAGAGGAATTACTATTTCGGATTTGGATAACGAATTGCAAGCGATGTGTCCGGGGAATTCGTCTACATTAGGTACAATCAAACTTTTCTCTTGAGCCCATGCTGTTCCGCAAACACCCTTGTTATAGCGGATCCGCGTACAGGCTACTGGGCCTTGAAAAGGCCCCAGCACGAGCTGCTCATCTTTAACCAGATAAAATCCTATCCAAAAAAAATCAAATTGTTCTTTTAGCGCCGCAGCGACGTTTGCCAGATTTGCAATGAGGTCATGTTCCCCATCCAAGAGAGCCTTTATTTGAGGAAATAAGGCGTCGTATTGATCCGCTTTACTTCCACTTACGATATTAAGATCTTCAGCCATATCCAATTCGTTCTAAATTTCTTGGGCAAAAGTAGTAAGAAAATTAGAACGAATAGCGTTAATTGTAAATTATTGAAATATTACCCGAAGATTTACGCCGAAGTACGTATAAGAAGTAGCATAGTTCTGGGATGTGTAGGGTTTTACAGAGTTTGAATTATAGAACAATCTGATGTTGTAAAACTGATTGACTGTATATTCCAAAGTAGGGTTTATACTAACGCTTTTGTTTCCACCTGATACTTCGGCTTCATTAATATCCGATCTGTAAACGACAGTTTTCCGATCGTTCAAAGCAAAATCCAGTTTAAAGTTAAAATCGTTTTTCCATTTTCGATCGGCAAATAAACCAAATGGAAGCTGTACATTGTTCTTTCGGTAGCCCATTCCAAATACAATAGATTCTTCGCTCATCATCGCCATTTGGCTGTTCTGTAAGCTAAAGTTCATGTCTCTGGACTTTCTGTATTCTGCATTTGCAGACATATTGTTTTTGAGACGGACGTCCACGCCTATTAATGGAATGAACCGATCAATTATGGATACCTGTCCATATAAATTTTTTGGTAGAAAATTGCCATTGATATCTCTTTCCGACGGGGCACCGTCGTTTTCGACGTAGCGAATAACCGAATTATATCCCGCGATGACATATTGCGACTGGTATGCATGCGATAGATTTATTGAGGTAAAAAGATCTTGAAGTGCGACGATATTCGATAATCCGTTATAGGAAATGCGCCAGTTCGGAAGTGGAAAGCGCGGTTTCCGATCGATACTACTCTCCTCAGGATTCTTTCCTAAGTAGGTAGATAGGAATGAGTTGACCACAACATCTTGTTGTGCTTCACCATATCCGTCGGCATAAAATGCGGGATCTCCCTTCACAGAATTTATATTCTGTTCGGACAATCTGTTTGAAACGATCAGGCGCTGTTCCTCAAATTTTCTAAATAACTCATTATGACTAATGAATGAGGTATGTATCGCGATCTGAGAGATGCTATAATTACCGGTCCGGTATGGAGTCGTGGGTTCTAATGTTCCACTTTGTGGGTTGTATTCTAAAGCTGTAGTAGAGGAGAAATTATAGTTATCGACCCGTGTTGCGGTAAGATCTATCCGCAGTCCTTTAAGGGGTTCTAAATTAGCAATAGCGGAAATATTTTCAGCGAACGTCTTCGTATATAAATTGGTCTGCAGTGTATCGGAAGATATCCATCCGTTGGCGACAGCCCTCGACAGTATATCGCGCTGGCTACCCAGTAGAAATCCCCAGCCTGGAGCATTTGCATCAAAATTATAGCCTAATAAATTAGTATTCGGTGTATAGCCAGGTAAGTAAGTGCCTTCTATCCGGGTGTAAGCTCCACCCAAATTTCGTATCGAGGTTAATAATTGGACAAAAAATGCGGTACTACCTTTTGCATTTCTACCCGAATTTCGTCGGATAAACCCGAATTTATTATACAGTGCTGAAAAAGCTAATGTTGGATTTACCTGAATAGTTCTGTTGTTTTGAATGCTGTTTCCTAAACTAATCTGATCACTTTGTAATGCCAGAAGTGGCTCGCTTTGCCAATTAAATTGTGTACCATACCTTGTTATCACATTGACCCATTCCAGATAGGGGATTTTATTAATTGGTAAGGTGTAGGTCAAGTTCATCATGTGGTTATAGTCTGTCGTTCTACCCATTTTCCAGAAATTAGACCACATAGTATCTTGTTTAATACCATCAATACGTCCCGCGGGTTCATCAATGATCGAGTAGTTTGTCGCATTGAAATCCAGCCGTAATGATTTTGTTAAATCCCAACTGATACCATAAATACGGTTCATGTTGAAGTTTTTGTTGTAATAAGTCGGCAGTAAATTATTAGAAGAATTATCTCTCAGCGTATTTTCATTGTAAATTCTGTTGACTTCCAGTCGAAAGTTTAACAAGGAAGGCACTAAGTTGAAACTCAAATCTTTAATGAGTGCTAAGTTTTTATTCTTTATACTCTTGAATGGCTCATAGAAATTAACATTCGGATTACTATAATTATAATCTAATGCACCTCTATAGTTCCTTTGAATAGAAGTAGCCGTATTGTAGTCCCGGTGGTTGTATTCCGCATATGCATAAGAGAGCCCAAAGTTTTCGATGCTCCAAGGTCTAATCAATGATTCATTATTTGTTTTAATCTTACGAACATTTGTAAAACTAAAGCTTTTGCGCATCGTATAATCCTGTACCAGACGTAACAATGAGTCTCTACTGTTATTTGACATCGTAGCTAAAGCGCTATTTAATTCGATATCCGGGTTCAATGGATTGTATTCTGGAGTTGATCGTTGATTTGAATAGTTAAAATAGAAGGGGATAACGATGCCATGTCTCGGGTGAAAGAATTTTCCCAACTCTGCATTGGTCGTAATATCAAAATAGGTGTCCTCAGATCGATTTCTTTCACCTACCCGTTGATAGATTGAACCAAAACCTACCGTTGATTTTGTTCCGGAGACCGATACATTAGCAAAATCAGCCAATTTCAAGTTAATACGAGCCGTAGCTGCCCATCCTCCTTTATCATCAAAGTCAGTGAGACGGAGTTCGTTAAACCAAAATTCACCAGCCAAATCTCTACCATCGTCCAGATCACTACTCGTTGATGTTCCACGAAGCGGGTTACGAACCCCCATCATATAGAATCGTACTTTAGACAGATCTGGCGTTCCAATAACGGTAATTCTATTTTCACCATCGGCATATTCAAAAGGAACATCCAACGGCCAAGGCTGACCATTGAGCGTCGCCTTTTCACGTGCCAATTTAGCATCTTTTAGCAAGTTAATTTTGATGTTCATGCGGTTTTCCATCGGCCAAATTAAATCTGCGGACGTAGTACCATATGGGGTAAGAATGAGGGGCATATCGTATTCGTAGTAATTGTATTTATCGTCCGTACCGAGACGAACGAATGCCCTGAAATCACCGTTATTTAGATTTTCACCCTCTGCATGGATAAACATTTCTAAGCGACCATAAGGTCGGAAATCGTGAGACGCCGTTTTGTATGTCGCCCTACCATATCCATCTCTCAAATTTTTAACATCTAAACTCAATGCTTGTTCATTGAGCTCCACATCAAGATTATTATTAGACCAGTCTATTTGCCGATTAATGCCCGGCGGGACCTTATATGGAATAGGTTCTCTCTTGCCATTTTCTTCAATACTTACATTCGCCACATTGAATGTTGAATTGTCGGAAGCGACCACGCCCATTGAATAGTCGGCGATAACTTTGTCGGCGACATTTTCACTGTTATATTTACGCCAGTCCCCCCGTACAAATTGTAATCTGCCAAATCGAACAACAGAAGTATCAGCAAAATTGGTCATAAACATCCGAACGAAACGAACGGATTTAAAATCCTGAATATCTCCGTGTCTACTTTCGAATTCATTAAGTGGGATACGGATTTTATACCATTTTACATCAGATTTTAGTGAATTAGCTAACGTTACTGACGTAGTTTGCTCATCTACAATATAGTTTTGACCAACCACCATATCTTGCGGACGAATGGATAATTTATATTGGTAATATTCATCCACCTCGTTCATCGTGTTGTCGCGATTTACATCTTCGCCGTCGGGTAATAAAGTACTCGCTGAGGTTTCCACGCCAAAGTCTGCCAACGATTGGTCATTCGTACGGGTATTTCCTTGTGTACCGTTGTACCGCTTGTACCGTTCTAATATGCCGACACTTTGATCAAAATGATCTCCACGGAAATAGGTGTAATCATCTGTTGAGGGGTCATCTCGTAACGAAGCAAAAGCCGTAGGATTTAATACGCCTTGTAGTTGACTAAGGAAATTGTTGTGAAAAGATCGTTCTTCCTCATTAGTCAATCCGTCTAATCCAATATCTTGTAACAATCTACTCTCGTTGCTATTTTCGAATGCCTGAACAACAGGTTGGTTTTTTATAACATTACCCCAGACGGTCTGTTCGATCTGACTTTTATCACCCGTTGGAGAAAGACCGTTTTCTAATGATTTTCGACCATCTTTTAAGATGTCTTCAGAGATGTTTCCCAGATTAATATAAATGTCACCACCGACTTTGTTGGGATTAGTAAGCGTGGGATCCATTATCCACATCTCTAAGAATTCAATATTCTGAGCTTCAAAATCAGTTTGGTCAATTTTTCTAAACATACCACCCCAACGACTTTCTGGATTACTTAAAGTACCATCGCTATTCACTCCCGAAGTGGTATAATTGTATTGGCCACGTAACATGGGGTAATAGGTCAGATCCAACGTAGATAGATATACATCCGAACCTGTCCTACTGTTCCTAAATGGAAATACTTCTTGCTCGGTTACTTTTCTGACACGATGGTCGGACAACATATTGGGTGTTAATCTTGGATTAAGATCTGAAGGTTGGTAAAATACTGGATCAATATTGTAAAATGTGAGATGTGATCTATTGTAGCCGTAGCGTAAGTCGTTATTTAGATTGGATTCCGCAAACATGCGAGGTGTCCCTGATACTTGCCAACCTAAATATCCCTTGATATCGATATACGAAACACTATTTTCAAAGTTGTCAATGTATGTGGTACCGGTATTGTTGTCCGCTGTGTTCAGACCCCGAGGATGCCCGGGTATTAGCTGTGCAAACTCTCCGTAAAAGCTGATATGAGATTCTTCCTTGGTACTTAAAAAAGGTAACTTATCAACTAAACGTGTAAGCCATCTGGAAGGTGCATTATACGTGAAGTCTGCTCCCAGCATGGTGTTTGAAATAGGTTCTTGACCAATAGTCACTTTTTCGGTAAGCGGCTTTTCGGTTAGATTCATGACGGTCGCACCGATGTGTATATTTGGATTCAATGCGTAATCAAAGCGGCCCCCCATTAATGTTTTTTGTTGTAGTCCATATAATGTCTCATCTTCCATGGAAATCGAGATCGGTTGACCCGACAGAAGAAGAGCTTGGTTCAAGATTCGAAGATTACCAATTTGATAGTCTATATTATAGTCTATTCCCTCTTCTAATACCGCACCGCCAGACATCACTCTCACAGAGTTTGGTCTAAGGTTCATCGCGCCTAATTGATACTCTGCACTTCCGCCTGTAGAACTATACCTGCCTTTTAATAGATAACGATTCTTATTGGGGTGTTTTTGCTGTGCATCCATCTGGGTCATCGTATACAGCTCCGGGAAAGTATACTTTTCTGCTAGTTGGGTCTCGCCTGACGTAAATTGGCTAGCCAAGTCTTTGCCAAAGGGCTCTAAGAGCGGGAAGATTAATTTTCCACGCACCGGTTCGATAGTGATGTTTTCTAAAAAGTCCATTAGCCCATCGGCCCCAGCCGCCTGTTGCTGATCTAAACGGTCTAGTCCGGTCAATTGTAACCAAGTTTTATCAATAGTATTTACGCCTTCATATAGCGCAGGCCTTTGTGCTCCTGTTTCATCTTCCGTACGGTAGATCTGAACATGAAAATTTGTGCTGGAAATATTGTTCGCCCCCAATGAATAAACGTTTTTCATCATCAAATCCCAAGTAGGGAGATTTGTTTTGATCGTTTCATTTTTTAGGAGCTTGGTATAAAGCATTTTTGGTTCTGAAGGCGTTACAGGAATATCGGTGCTAAATTCACCTACTTGATATTCTATACCATTAGCCAGATACTTATAGGCTACAGCCAACACCTGATCTTGATTAAGTGGGTATACCAGAGAAATATAACCAAGTCTCCTGTTGACGGTAAAATCTCTTCCTTCCACTAATTTTCGTGCGTAGGTGAGTTTAACATAGTTGTCGTTAGCTCCTGTGGAAGCAAAAAAGCTTTGTGTGAAATTACCGTTTGATTGGCGGCCGTTTTCACCAAGAAGGGACAATAAATTATTGGAAACAGAGGGAGCCGGTTCCCCAGGGATGCCAGTAGATGGAAGCGGTTGACCTCCTCGAGCAATTAGGCTATTGTACGGTGTGTATTCTCCCAGATCCATCAATGCCATGATGTCCCGAGATTCTTCGAAAGAATTTGATCGATTACTAGTCCACACCTCTATTTGGGTAATATTTACCGGCGTATTTATTATAGGAGATAACGCTAATGATCGGTTGTATGTATCTCGAAAATATTGACCTAAAAAGAAATGTTGATTAGCCTCGTAATTATCCATTTCTAAGACAAACTCACTGTCACGGCTTCCATTTGTAATCGTGAATTCTTTCTGGTGAGAGCGCTGCTGCGAAAGTAGTCCCGTAAACGTTAACTTACCAAACTGCAGCTGTGCTTTAATACCAAATAACGACTCCGAACCCTGGATTAAGGTAGAATTAAGTGGCATACTTACATTCCCGATTTCTAATCTGCGTAAGATATCATCATCTTTAGCCACATAATCAAATCGTACCTGATTTTCAAAACCAAATTGAGCCTGTGAATTAAAATTCGCATTTACCTGTACGCGTTCGCCTATGCGCCCTGTGAGGTTTAAGTTGATATTTTGATCAAAATCAAAACCCCATTGTTTTCGTTGGCGCTCATTGAACATCGGGTTCTGATTTGTGTTGTATTGGCCCATTAAGGTAATATCAGCACTTCCACGAGGGCTGATGTCGATAGTATTTCCACCAAATATCTTTTCGAAAGTAGGGCTATTGATTTCTATTACCGGAAAAAGACGTCGACGCCTCTCTTCTGCTAACTCTTTATCAGCCAATTCCTCCCAGTAATTTTTTTGTAATCTATTGAATTCATACTTGCTGTACTCGTCAATAGTTAAATAAAGTGGCGGTCTATACAGCTTGGATCCGATTTTCTCACGAATGATATACTGCTTGGTTTCTGGATCAAAAATAATTTCCCGTTCTATGCTAGAAGGTTGTCCTAAGGAAATCGGGCGATAAGATTTGGGGAGTTTGATAAAAGGATTATCCTGGAACTGGTATTTAAGTTTTGTACTATCAGATGCGTTGTCTTCAATAGATCCTGCCGATGTAATAGTCTGCGCAAAACCTACGTATAGGAGGGCGCAAACAAAAACGAGGCATTGTGCTATGAAACTATATTTTTTCAAAAGGAATGGCTAAAACTTTTTTTGCTTAAAAATTAGATTAATAATGACAAATATCATAGTTTTTATTAACAATCGCAATCAATAAGCATCTCGTTATAGATAAGAAGTGTTAAAAAATGCTAAAATTTCGATATGGTAGAATTTGGACTACAGTTTTTTTAGCGCAGATTTGATAAGAGCTTCAACGGTTAGGTCGGGTTCAGCTAGGGTAATGGTATTTAATACTTTTTCCGCTTGGGGTCTAGCAAAGCCTAACATAACCAGAGCCGTCAGCGCCTCTTCAGGCACGGAAGGTCTGTTTGATCGGAACTGTAAAAGCGTATCTGATCCCTCCTTTTTTAGCTTATCCTGAAGTTCTAAGATTACGCGTTGCGCTGTTTTAGGACCTATTCCTTTTATTTTCTGGATAATAGCTACCTGTCCGTTGATGATTGCGGATTGGATTTCTTCAGGTGTTATCGAAGAAAGTATCATACGGCCTGTATTTGGACCAATACCCGATACGGAGATCAGATGATTGAATAGTTGTCGTTCTGCTTCGGTTGCAAATCCGTAAAGGGTATGGGCGTCTTCCCGTACTTGAAAAGAGATGTATAATTTGCAATTCTCTTGCTCCTTAATAAGTGCGAAGGTGGTCAAGGAGATGTGTATATGGTATCCGATCCCACCCACATCTAATATAATGTGAGTGGGCGCTTTAAATACCAGTTTGCCATTTAAATAATCGTACATCGAATATTAATTAGATGTGTTACAAGATTGTGCTTCTACGACTGCAATAGTAACCATATTAACAATTTCGCGTACCGAACTATCCATTTGAAGTACATGGATAGGTTTGTTCATCCCTAATAAAATCGGGCCTACAGCCTCTGCATTACCTACTTCTTGTAAAAGTTTATAAGCAATATTTCCTGATTCTAAACTAGGGAAAATCAACGTATTGGCCGCCTCGCCAACTAAGGTGCTAAAAGGGAAATTCGACGTTAAAAGATCGTTGTTAAGTGCAAAGTTTGCTTGCAGATCCCCATCTACAGTGATTTCGGGGTTTTCTTTGTGCAATATTTTTACCGCCTCTCTAACCTTATTAGCGGTAGGACCATCGTTAGATCCGAAGTTAGAATAAGATAACATAGCTAGACGTGGTTTGATGTTGAATCTTTTTACAGCTGTATTCAACAAAACTGCAATCTCAGCCAGCTCCTGCGCCGTAGGATCGGTATTTACAGTGGTATCGCCTAAAAATAGCGGGCCTTTTTCTGTAAGCATCATATACATTCCCACAAGACGGCTTCCTTCTTTTGCGCCAATTACTTGCAATGCGGGTTTAATAGTAGTCGCATAATTTCGCGTTAATCCTGAAATTAACGTATCAGCTTCACCAAATTCAACCATACTAGCCGCAAAATAATTCCGATTCGTAATTAGCTTTGACGCCTCGCTTTTCGTTACGCCTCTACGTTGGCGTTTGGCATAGAGGTGATTTGCGAATTTCTCGTATCTTTCAGAGTTTCTTTCTTCTTGCGGATCAATAATGTCCACCGAGCCAATTTCTAAACTATACTCGTTAATCAGACTGTTTATTTTCTCTTTATTACCGAGTAAGATGGGGATGGCAATACCTTCTTCTTTAACAATTTGTGCGGCACGAAGTGTCTTGTAGTTGTCGGCTTCTGCAAACACAACGCGTTGTGGATTGCTTTTTGCCTTATCGATCATGTTACGCATGATGCGATCATCTTTTCCAAGACGTTTGCGAAGCTCTTCTTTGTAAACGTCCCAATCTTCGATATTCTTACGCGCAACTCCAGAATCAATAGCAGCCTTAGCTACCGCAATGGATACTTCCGTTATTAAACGTGGATCTGTAGGCTTTGGAATGACATAATCCTTGCCGAAGCGAAGATTACTCGTGTTATACGCCTGGTTAACTTCTTCCGGTACATTCTGCTTTGCCAAATTTGCAATAGCGTGTACGGCAGCGATTTTCATTTCTTCGTTGATCGACGTAGCGCGTACGTCCAATGCACCTCTAAAAATATAAGGGAATCCCAGTACATTGTTTACCTGATTGGGATAATCCGATCGACCTGTCCCCATAATGATATCTTCGCGTGTAGCCACAGCCAAATCATAGGATATCTCCGGGTTTGGATTGGCCATTGCGAGTACGATAGGGCTTGGAGCCATCGTATTGAGCATTTCTGGCGTTAAGACATCTGCTTTCGACAGACCAATAAATACATCGCTACCTTTAACAGCATCTGCTAAGGTATGGATGTCAAGGTCTGTAGCCCATTCTGCCTTCGTTGCGTCTAAGTTGTCACGATCCGACCGAATAACACCTTTGCTATCTAGCATAATGATGTTTTCCTTTTTTGCACCTACTGAAACGTACATCGCCGTACAGGAAATGGCCGCCGCACCTGCTCCGTTGATCACTATTTTTACATCGGCAATGTTTTTGTTCTGTAGCTCGCAGGAGTTGATTAGCGCAGCGCCTGAAATAATAGCAGTACCGTGTTGATCATCATGCATTACAGGGATTTTCATCTCTGCTTTTAATCGTCGTTCGATTTCAAAACACTCCGGAGCCTTTATATCTTCTAAATTTATACCTCCGAAAGTGGGCTCCATCGCTTTTACGATGTTTACAAAATCATCTACGTTTTTTGTGTCTAGTTCAATGTCAAATACATCAATATCTGCGAATATTTTGAACAATAAACCCTTTCCTTCCATTACCGGCTTTCCGGCCTGTGCACCTATATCGCCTAATCCTAAAACAGCTGTACCATTACTGATGACCGCTACTAAATTTCCCTTAGCCGTGTATTTATAAGCATCTTCGCTGTTTTCTGCAATAGCTAGACAGGGTTCTGCTACTCCTGGAGAGTATGCCAAAGATAAGTCTCTTTGTGAATTGTACGGTTTCGTCGGTACGACCGCTATTTTACCAGGACGCCCCATAGAATGGTAATTTAAGGCATCCTTTTTTCTATTGATGTTACTCATTTTTCAGTGTTTATTTTCGATACGAGGCTACAAATGTATGATTCTATTTATGTAAAGACGAAAGTTTATTTTAAATTATCCAGTACGTTAAACATGTTTTGCCGCATTTTTGCCGCACCACCATTATAGTTGTAAACCAATAACGTAAATGTATACGTCTTCCCATCCTTTGCCGTATGGTAGCCCGTATAACCCAGTGTACCCCCAATAGTACCACTCTTCATAGTCATCTGATTATAAGTAGGCAAAGCTTTGACAAAATTCAAGTACCAAGGTCTTGAAACAGCATACTGCATGATGCCGGTCATAGCGGCTGTAGTCACATTATTTTGAGGAGACAGGCCTGATCCGTCCTTGATGTCCAATTCCTGTTCCTGAATCCTAAGTTTTTGGTTCCAATACTTTTTGACGTAGGTTGCACCTCCAGATGTCGTAGTTTTATTACCTGTAAAGTATCCTATACTTTTTAATAACGCTTCCCCGTATAGGTTGATGCTTTTTTGGTTGAACCAGTATACAATATCTATCAATTTGGGTGACTGATGGATATTAAGATCTTTCGTTTTCAACGGAAATACCGAGTCCTGTTCAATCAGTCGTTGGCCAGTCGTAGGGTTTTCAAAAATTGCAATTCCATCCGCTGAAATGCGGCGATGCAATTGATGTGCTACATCATATGCTGGGTCGGGAATAGATATTTCAATTGTTTTTTTTAAATCTTGCCCATAGGATCCTCTTAGGTATATTTTTTCGGAGTAGGGAGCCGAGTAAGCATACACATTATCACCCGATCCTTTTGCTCCGGTTGTGACCTGATTAACTATCGATAAATACGAAATATCAGCTATTATATCGGAAACGGGAGCGGGGCTACCTATGGTGGAAGGCTTAAAGTTTATCCCTGTTTTGTTTTCTCTCCAATTCAGCGCAGAAATGCCTGCTCCATAATAATTTCCAATATCAGTCCAGATCCATCCTCCCGGAATGTCGTTTCCTACATACAGCCGATCGTCGCCGATGATTCGTCCATTGATCTGTTGTATTCCCGCATCCCTGATTGCGCGACTCCATTTGGCTAATACCTGTTCTTCACGCTGCTCCGGGTAACGGTCGCTTCCCAACGTAGGGTCGCCAGATCCCTGGATCACGATATCACCATGCAATATACCAAGACTATCAATCTCCCCCGTATAATAGAGTGTAGTTTGATAAGTGTATTCTGGTCCCAAAATGTCTAACGCGGTAACAGAGGTAATCACTTTTAAGGTCGAAGCTGTTGGCAAGCCTATCTGGCTGTTTTTTTCAAATACAACGTTTCCATTTTTAGCATCCAACACATACATCGAAGCTATTCCATTCTTAAGATTTGGTTGATTTATGAATTGCTGAAAGCCAGTGGTTAGCTTCGACGTTATAGCTTGTTGTGCTTCGGTAGAAGCAGGTTTAGCAAAGAGCGTCGATAATAAGGCTACAAAAAATAATTTGCTAATGTTCATTCCTTTATTTTATCATCAATATTACATCCTTGTTTTACAAACTTAGACAAGTTACGGAAAAACTACGCTGCTATTTTAAAAAAATACTTTGCGACAGTTCATGTTGCCAGTGGAAGATTTAAGTAATATGTCTGTCTTAGTCTCTTAACTAAAGTCACTGTTTTTCTTTCACAAATGTAAAATTAGAGATAGAATTCGATTGTAAAGGTTTTTTCCAGATACGTCAATTAGATAAAATAATTTTTCTTTCCAGTTCTAACATTCAATTTCTAAGAGCGTTTCAATTTCATCCGCTGCAACTCTCTTTTTTATGAGTTTTGCAGGATTTTCACCTACTATTGTATAAGGGGTAAATCTGTGGTAACTAATGCCTGATAAAACTGGCTCCGCTTCCGATAGAGCAAAACGAACCTATCATCAGTTTATCAACATCGCTTCTATGAGGGAATAGATAACGTGCGCAATCATCAAAAGAATGTCCGTAGTAGTAACCTGAATAATAAGAATATTTCCCGGCGATAATGTTAGGCTAATCCAGCTTGAGCAACTAAAACAATTGTAAGATGATAGGGATAAAACCAAATGAGATAAAACTTCAAGGGAGAATAAAGGTTCGCGTAAAATTGATCTTATCCGCGCCTTGCACGAAATGAAAATAACTGATATCAAACGGTATCTAATCAGTAAGATTTCACAAGAGGAGGAAAGGATACTCTTGGCTAATGATCTCTAGTCGGATAATATAGTCTTGCCATTTCAAAAATCGCCCCACAAAAAATGACGAGTTTTATTTGCTATAAAAAACTGAATTCATGATATTTGAAAAAAATGTAAAATCTAAATTAAAATCTACTAGATTTGTAGTCTAATTAATGTAATCATAGTTATTCATACTATTACAAACATTACGTATAATAATTGTCGAACAAATGGAACAGAGTCTACAGCAAGAAAGAGCAATCGTCATGAGGTTAATAGCTGGTGATGAAAATGCCTTTTTGATTCTGTTCAAGAAATATTCGCCTATTTTATCCAGCTTTTTATCCGGCCTACAACTTCCAACAGAAGATGTTCACGATGTGATTCAGCAATCTTTTTTAAAGATATGGGAACAGAAAGAACGTATCAATCCGGATACTTCTTTCAAGAATTATCTTATCACCATTGCTAAAAATGACATCTACAATAAAATAAAGCATCAGGTCATTAGAAGAAAGCATCAGGATCACATTACCTATTTGCAGGAGAAAGAAACTACCACCGACAGCAATGAGTTGACAGAGGTTTTGTACAAAATATTAAACAATTTGCCAGAAAAAAGAAGAGAAGTGTACGAATTGAGCAGAATAAAAGGCTACAGCAACCAAGAAATATCCGAAAAGCTAGGTATAAGTAAGAGTACGGTGGAAAATCATATCAACAACTCCTCTGCATACATAAAAAAAATACTGAAAAGTCTTGGTTTTATATTTGTATACACCCTATTTCATTAAAAAAATAAAATTTACCTTAGGTGCAAACACAAGCATGATTGTATAGTATATAGTTTCAGCACAAAAACGTGGAAAAAGAAGTTTTAAAAAGATATTTTGAACAAACTAGCACAGATATAGAGAAAAACACTGTGGAAGATTGGCTATTGGATCCTAGCAACAAAATAACTTTTGAGAACTTTCTGGTAGAGGAATGGCAAGAACATGTTCAGACGAAGGAGTTTTCGTATCGCATAGAGCGCCGAAAATCCAAAAGTAGGTTACTGTGGAAAGCCGCCAGCATAGCAGCTTTACTGCTTCTGACTTATGGCGGTCACCAGCTTCTTTCGACCCATCAGACACCACAACCGATTTTTACAAAAAAACAGGTTGCAAGTGTACAAGAGCCGGTGCCAACGGCCAGTTCTCTTGCCACCACCCCAACAGTTGTGTCTGATACAGCACGTAATTTTCACCCTAAAACTGTACAACATGAAAAAAAGAAAGAACGACACCAAACTAAAGCTTTAATAGCTCAGGCAGACACGACAAATCAACAAATCAAAGAGGCTACAATTAAATCTAGCGTGTTGACGAAAGCTAAAATTAATGAGGCTGCAATAGCACGACTTATTCAAAAAATTGACTCCAATCAACTTGTATTCGATGTCAATGTTTCTGAAGCAGCTTTTCAACAATTGGCTTATATCTTTCGCAAAGAATATGGAATTATCTTAGAGTTATGTAGTAACGGTGACGCGGATAAGACATATACTGCAAAGTTTAAAAAGATTTCCATCCATGATTTGTTAGACGATATGTCGGAAAAGATGGCATTTACTTATTCTTTTCAAGACAACAAAGTAAAAATCTGTTTTAACTAACTACAATATTAAATAGTTCAGTAGAATATATGCAATGTTAGCAATGCTATCATTGCGTTCTGTCTACGAGCAAGAATGAAGATTTACCCTTCATCTCTCACAGCAGACATACAGGCTTCTGAAGTAAAAACTATCCAGGCTTGCCTTTGCACGGAAAGCCACCACTAAATGTACGTTAGAATGGCAAGGCTTATTAACCCAGCTCCTTCGAATTAACTTAACTTAACCTAATTTAAGTAATGAAACACAAAAACACGTTAAACTTTAAAACCAGCTTCTTGGCCTTTGCGCTGTTGGGTACACTATGCATTCCAAAGGCCACGATGGCACAAGTCCCCGCTACCCAAGTGCAGTCTATCCCTAAAGTAATCGGTCGGGTTGTCGGCAGTGACCATAAGCCGCTTAGCGGGGTCACTGTATCGATCAAAGAAGACAAACAAAATATCACGACCACAAACCGGGTTGGTGAATTTATACTTTCTCCCCAAAAACAGGATGAAACATTAGCTATCTCCGCGATTGGGTACAAAACCCAAGAAATAAAACTATCCAAGGACACCAAATTGCCTTTGATTATTAAATTGGAAGAAACGACCGATCAGATTGAAGAGGTTGTGGTGACCGGATATGGAAATCGATCAAAAGAAAGTTTTACGGGTAGTTCATCCACATTTACGAAAGAGGAACTACTCCGAGTAGGCAACAAGAATGTCTTACAAAGCTTACAGAATCTGGACCCTTCCTTTGTATTGATGGAAAACCTATCGATGGGATCTAATCCGAATATGTTACCAGATATTCAATTGCGCGGACAGACCGGTCTTGATGATATCCGCGGCGAGTATTCCGGAAATCCCAATGAACCCCTTTTTATTCTTGATGGTTTTGAAGCAAATCTCCAGAAAATATTTGACCTGGACATGAACCGTATTGCATCCGTCACCATTTTAAGGGATGCCGCGGCAAAAGCTATTTACGGTGCCAAAGCAGCAAATGGCGTTTTAATTATAGAGACTATCGTTCCTCCGCAAGGCAGTATGCGCGTCTCCTACAATGCTAACTTCAATTTAGAAGCGCCCGACCTTACATCATATAGTTTAGCAAATGCACGAGAAAAACTGCAGATTGAAAAAAATGCAGGACGGTACACATCTGCTCAACCCGTCACACAACAATTTCACAACGAACAGTACAACGCTATATTAGCAAATATCGAAAAAGGTGTAGACACCTATTGGCTTTCTCAACCTTTACGCGTCGGACTCGGGAACAAACACACATTAATGTTAGAAGGCGGTACACAAGAATTACGTTACGGTCTGGACTTTACCTATAATAATGTCACCGGAGTTATGAAGGGCTCTAATAGAGAAAACATGGGTGGATCCATCAATCTTTCTTACCGTAGCGGTAAATTCAACTTTCGGAACATCCTTAACGTCACTTTTAATAAGTCCAACAATTCTCCGTACGGAAGCTTTTCAGAATACACCGCATTAAATCCTTATTATTCTCCATATGATGAGTACGGGAATATAGCCAAACTATTGGGCACATACGCAACAGGCACTGGAACTAATTCTAACACCACAAACTACTTTAATCCCCTTTATAACGCACAGCTTAACACTAAAAATTTCTCCAGATACAATGAGATCACCGAAAATTTTTATGCAGAATGGCAGACGACCAGAGAATTAAGACTTACTGCACGACTAGGTTTTACATTTAATGGAGACAATACGGAGAATTTCCTACCAGGTGACCATACCAGTTTTGCACTGATGACCGGAGAGAATTTCTTTAATCGCGGATCTTATTACATAGGCGACGGAAGGAGTACATCACTAAGCTCCGATCTCTTTGCTAACTATTCTAAGCAGTTTGGCAAACATCAAATCTTGTTAAATGGAGGTCTTAATATTGCTGCTTTTCAAAACCAGTCACATGGCATGTCAGCCCAAGGCTTTTTAAGCAATCGAGCAGATTTCATCACTTTTGCTAAGCAATATGCCGCAAATGGCGTTCCTTCGGGATCCGAAAGTCTTAAAAGGGAAATCGGCATTGTATCTTTTGGTAACTATTCCTATGATAACAAATATCTCGCTGACCTAAGTTATAGAACAAACGCTTCCTCTGTATTTGGAGCGGACAACCGGTGGGGAAACTTCTGGTCGTTAGGACTTGGCTGGAATATTCATCATGAAGAATTTCTAAAGAACAACAAGATTATCAATCAATGGAAATTACGCGGCTCAGTAGGCTCAACAGGAAGTCAAAATTTCAACCCTTACCAAGCTATGGCTACGTATAGTTTCTTTAGCCAAAGTACATACGATAATATTTCAGGGGCATATCTCCAGGCATTAGCAAATGAAAACTTAAAATGGCAGGAAAAACTCGATTATAATCTTGGGACCGATCTTAAATTATTTAACCGACTTAATGCACGTTTTGACTATTACATTAGCCATACTAACAATCTATTAACGGATCTTACACTACCTCCGTCAACAGGTTTCTTTTCTTTTAAAGAAAACTTAGGTCAGGTACAGAATATCGGCTACGAGGGTTCTTTAAACTACATGCTTTATTCTAATCCACAAAAGCAATCCTACTTCTCGATCTTTACTGCATTTTCAAGCAACAAAAATAAGTTGTTAAAAATATCAGACGCACTAAAACAGACCAATAAAGATCAGGATGCAGAAGGATTAGATACAGACAACCCTATTTTCTTGCCTAAAATTAGATACGAAGAAGGCCAATCCACAAGTGCTATCTGGGCTGTCCCCTCAAGAGGGATCGACCCCTCTACGGGAAGAGAAGTTTTTGTAAAAAAAGATGGTAGTCAAACGTATACATGGAGTGCTGACGATCAGATAGCCGTTGGTGTTACCGATCCAAAGTTACGCGGAAATTTCGGGTTCAACATGGAGTATAAAGGCTGGGGACTAAGTACTTCGTTCCGTTATACGATTGGCGAAGATTACTATAATTCTACTTTGATAACACGGGTAGAAAATGTTAACATAGCGCACAATGTAGACACCCGCGTCCTATATGACACCTGGTTGGAGCCTGGAAATCAAGCTTTTTTCAAAAGAATTACGACCAGCCCTACGAAAACAAACCCTACATCACGTTTCTTACAGAAAAAATCTGATCTAACACTCGCGTCAGTGAATGCGTACTACGACTTCAAATGGAAAAACATATCCAAGTACTACTTGAAAAACTTGAAAGTGGGTGTTTTTGTGTCTGAAGCTTTTGTCCTGTCCACGGTACGCAACGAGCGTGGTACGGATTATCCATTTGCGCGAACATTTTCATTCACCCTACAAACAGCGTTTTAATCATGAAAAGCAAAAAAATAACCTATATAGCACTTGGGATTCTAATCAGCAGCGTCAATCTCTCCTGCGAAAAATGGCTGGATGTCCAACCAAAAACCCAAATCAAAGCGAACGAGCTTTTTGAAACCGAAGCAGGCTTTAAAGAAGCTTTAGCAGGCATCTATACGATTATGACAGACCGAGCACTCTATGGTCGAGAAATGACCTATGGTATGATGGGTGTCCTGTCACATGAATGGACAGGGTTTTCGCCCAGCTATAATGATGATGCGACATATAACTACCTATCCTCCTTGTCCCGTGGCCGTATTGATGCCGTATGGAGCAATATGTACAAGGCCATAAGCAATGCCAACATGCTGCTCGACAACATTGACAATAACAATGTATTCACCGGTAACAATTATACTATTATCAAAGGAGAAGCACTAGCTTTAAGAGCATTCCTACATTTTGATTTGGTCCGTTGCTTTGGATTGAGCTATGCAGTTAACTCGTCGCAAGCATCCATTCCGTACGTCACGCTGTACACATCCAACCAGACGAAACAACATACTGTAGATGAGATTGTCAATAAAGCGATGGAAGATTTAATTCTGGCGAAAGAACTGTTGAAAACTGACCCAATCTATACTGGACGCACGATCAATGAGATTGATGACAACGGCTACCTAATCAATAGGCAGGTGCATATGAACTATTATGCTGTAAAAGCCTTACTGGCGAGAATATACCTATACAAAGGCGATTATGTCAATGCACGACTTGAGGCCCAAAGTGTGGTAGACGTCCAAAAGTTTCCATTTTCGTCACAACAGCATGTAAGTGATCTTGTAGACTTGTCAGGAGCACCTGAGCATATCTTCGCCCTGCAGATCAACGACCTGCATCAACGATCGATAGACCATCTGACGTCGCAGGGAACAGGACCTATTTTTTCACTTAGCAGCACAGTGGCAGATAACTACTTTGGTGCAGACATCAAGTCAAACGATTATCGGTACATTTATCTATTGGCCGACGGAACTGGAGGCAATGCAACCCAAAAGTATAGTCTAAAATATAGCGAACCTGCGGAAGTGCAAGGGATTACTAATCCAGAATATTACCGCGAAAAGATCCCGCTGATAAAAATAAGCGAAATGTATTTTATTCTTGCCGAATGTGATAATAACGATGGAATAGACCCGCTAACAAATATAAATAAAGTACGCACTGCTAAAGGAATCTTTGCCCTTACGACTTTGGATAACTTCAGATCTTTAATGACAAGTGAATTCCGAAAAGAATTCTTAGCGGAAGGCCAATTGTTTTTTTACTACAAACGAATAAATCAAGAACTCATCGCCAATACAGATGCCAACTTGATTACAAGTCAAGGATATACTTTCCCCTTGCCAGATGCGGAGTTTGAAGCAGCGAACAGAGTACCAAACAGATAACGAAACATCATGAAAATATATAGAAATTTAATACTAGTATTGGTAGTTCTAATGACTAGCTGTGAAAAAAGTGGAGATTTGTTCTTTGATAAAGAGCAAACGGACATCAACATTTGGTTAGGGTCTTCGACTATTCCGCAAGATAGTGTATCATTTAACTTTTCGCATATGCTGCCCGGTAGAGACTCTTTGATCTTCCATTACAGATTGTTGTCATACCCATTAGATCATGATGTAGATTTTGAACTGGAAGCCATAGATGGCGACATTGACTTGGTTTACTTCTCCTTTGGAAAATATACCATAAAGGCTGGCGAATACCAAGGAAGATTCCCGATTTACTTTGACAAACCTGAAGTCTATAATGAATTCAAAGACAAGGCAGGCAAACTTAGATTTAGGTTGAAAGCAGGCGGAGCGATAAAAACAGGTATCAAAGAATTGAGTACGCTTACCGTGATCCTTCAGAATGGCATTAGTAAGCCGGACCAATGGGATGTTGCTCCTCTATATTATGGTCCATTGTGGCGATACTTTGGCACATATAGCCTTACCAAGCATTCTCTTTTAATCCAACAAAGTGGTCGAACAGATTTTCGAGTTATTACCATGAACAATGCTGTAACACAGGAAGACACCGAAGCCTTATCTGTAGCAGAAGCTATCGCGATTGTAGATAAGTGCAAAAAATGGCTATTGGAATATAAGGCACAGAATAACGGTGAACCTTATAGAGATGAGAATGAAAACGAAGTTATTTTCCCGTAACACACAGATGATAAAACCATGAAAAGATATATAAAACAGTTGCTTATTTTGACCTTAAGTTTAGGAGCCCTAATAGGTTGTTATAAAGACAAAGGTAATTATGATTATATAGCATTGGATGCCGTCGTAATAGACACGTCCAAAGCAGGCATCCAGCCGACTTATGCTGTAGAACGCTATGACATACTGAAAATAACACCTAAACTAATTATCAACAACGAAGTGGTCACAGACTTTGCATCGTTAGCAGATGAGTATACATTTAACTGGAGTGTATACCAAACGTTAACTGGTGGCACGGTACATAGCCGCGACACCATATCAAGTGATTTCATCCTCGAAAAACCCATTACCAAACCTCAGGGTAGTTGGAACCTCCTATTGACCGTTAAAAACACGAAGACAAAAGTCGAGACCTATCAGAAATTTACGGTAGCCGTTAGTGAGTCTATCGCTGATGGATGGATGGTCTTATATGAGAAAGATGGAAACACTGATGTTGGCCTTATCACCGATGCCCGCAGTCAACTCGGTGCTATAAAAACTACAATATTTACTGACCTGATAAAAAACACAAATGGCGCGGCGTTAGCAGGCAAACCTGTTGCTTTTTTACACTCAGCAGCAGCTTTAAACTCAAGGGAGGTCATCGTCGCATCAGAAAAAGACATACAGGCATTCGGATACACCAATTTTGAAAGATTACTATCTTTTGAGGATCTTTTTACTGATGCACCTACCACTCGTTCCATTAAAGGATTTACGGCGATTAATATCGGAAGTAAAGAGATAATCATCAACGACAACAAAGTGCATATTGCCAACTTCAACAGGGTTAATGCCCTGTCTAGAACAGTGCCCTTTGGAACTTCTTTGTACGGAAATTACGGTGAACTAGAATCTTGGGGGCCAAAAAATATAGCACAAGGTTTCGATGCTGTAGTTTATGACAAAACAAATAAAAAGTTCCTGTATTCGACTCAAAATTCTGTATCCTTATCGGAGATACCCGTACAAACCTCTCCGACCGCCGAGTGGGACCCGAGCAATGTCGGCCTCGACTTAAAAGCTGCTGACTACGGTTTTCCGAATACACCTGGAGCATTTGAATACCTCATTATGAGCAACCCGACCAACACCTATTTGTTGACAGCAAACTTTATGGCGCCGACAGCAAGTGCATTCGCACAGAGGAAATATGATATAACCGCCGCCCCGGAAATCACATCCATGACCGCAATGGCGGCATCATCAACAGGTGCCTACATATTGTATGGTGCTAATAACGCTGTATACACACACAGATACCAGATCAATCAGAGCGAAAAGGTATGGACAGCACCAACTGGAGAGCAAGTAACTTCGATTAGATTTTTAAAATTCTATCACGTTTTAATAAATGGTCGTAAACTTACTGCCCTTGGTGCGAACGACTATGTCTATATCGCCACCTATAACGAAACGACAAAACAAGGAAAAGTCTACAATGTCAAAATAGACAGAACAAACGGTACAATAGACCAGTCTACACAAAAGGTCTACGAAGGCTTTGGCAAGATAAAAGACATGAGTTACAAATGGACCTTATAGACCATAAATAAACAAATACATATAGAGAGAAAGAAAGATGAGAAAAACAATAATTACACTACTCGTGCTGGCATGCATAAGTATTGCCCAGGGACAAGATTTTACGATCAAAGGAAAACTTGCTGGCCAAGGTGACCACGAGATCACGGTAGATGGCTTAGACGGAAAAATAACCGTCAAAGCCAAAAACGGAGTTTTTGAACTAAGTGGCAGAGCGACAGATCAGCCATTTGTAACGCAACTAAATACAACATATGATCGAAATATCTACTTAGGAGGCGGTAAAGCTGGCATGTACCAACCTGCGCCCCCCCTAGAAATAGTTATCAGCAAAGGTGCTACTATTCTTATTGATGGTCAGGTAGAGGATTTACATCTTGCACAAGTTACTGGAGACATTTTTAATGCGGGGTTCACAAAATTACGTAATGAACAAAAAGACGACACCAAACAAATGTCTACGCTCCAACAACAATTCACCGAAATCAGAATGATGGGCGTAAAAGAAGAGACAGAGGGGCATGTCAAAAAAATGATGACGAACAGAGCAGATCTTGAAAAGGGAAAAAAAACATTTATCCAGCAAAACCCCGATCTTTTCGCCAGTTTGTATTTTCTAAGTCGCTTTTCCAACAGCTATACTCCTAGTGAATTAGAGGTCGCCTATAATGCTTTGTCAGCAACTTATAAAAACACCAATTATGCCAAAGGATTAGAATCAAAGATTGCGGCTAACAAAATTGTTAGCGAAGGCGGTCCAATGCCAAACTTCACAAAACCTGATACTGATGGCAAACCTGTTAGTTTATCCGACTTCAGAGGAAAATACGTCTTATTAGACTTTTGGGGAAGTTGGTGTGGGCCATGTCGTGCGGCCAATCCACATCTAAAAGAGCTATACAGCAAATACAAATCAATGGGTTTCGAAATAGTGGGCGTCGCTAGTGAAAAGGTCAAAAGTCAAACTGTCGCAGAAAAAAACTGGAAAGAAGCCATCGAAAAAGATGGTCTTACTTGGGTCAATGTATTGAATGACGAAGAAACTATGAAACAAGATGTCATCCAGATGTATAATATTGAAGCATATCCAACACAGATCTTACTGGATAAAGAAGGCAAACTTATAGCACGTTGGAGAGGTTCTGCGCAACAAGAATTAGATAAAAAACTAGAAGAAATATTCAGTAAGTAAACAGGATAAAATGAAAAACATAAAATCTTACCTTTTATTATTCGTGATATTTTTGAATTTAATTAGTGTACACACTGCTCAAGCTCAAAAAAAAGGAATTATTACGATAGAAGGTCATGTTGCCGCACGAAATCCATCCTTTCTTGACAAATACAATTGGGTATGGCTATACAAAGGTTTCGGTTCGGAGAGGCAGTTAGTAGACTCTGCGCAGGTAGACACAACAGGTGTATTTAAGTTGAAGTTAGAATCTGCGAAGCCCGAATTTTATAGTTTAGATATTTTAAAATGGCAATCTGCTTCATTTTATTCTGATACAGACTTACAAATTGAAGCACGTGGATATGATACATCCCGTGTTAAGATGAGAAATTCGGGATTTGTAAATGTAAAAAGTAATTCATCTGCCAATCGATTGATAAATGCGGCCAACTACAACAATTATTTAACATCTCTTGAGATGGAAGAATTGAATGCCGAATGGATGTCTTCGGTGAGACATGCACAGAAAGACTCTACATGGTCAAAATACATTAAGTCAGATGGGCTAATCCGAAAAAAAAGCAACTTTGAACTACTGCGTCTTCAAAATCTGATCCAAACAAACACTGACAACCCAGGAGTAATTTATCTTTTAAGTTTATATCCTACGGATGCCGATAGTGAGTTTTTTGAAAGCCAAATTGAAAACGCACTCTTAAAATTTCCTACATCATCCGATTTGAAACATCTGAAAGCGCAATATCAAACGAAAAAAGAAATAAGGTTTTCGTTAAAGAAAGGAAGTCTAATACCAGATCTAGCCTATGCAAATGCAGAAGGAAAAATTATTGATATCAAAGACTACAGAGGGAAATATGTTTTAATAGATTTTTGGGCAAGTTGGTGTGGCCCATGCCGCAAAGCTATTCCAGCTATCAAAGAGCTATATGAAGCTTATAGCGACAAAGGATTTGAGGTATTAAGTGTATCCATTGATACAAATAGAGAAGCTTGGATGAAAGCTGTGCACGAGGAAAATATGCCTTGGGCTCAAGTATTAAGTCCAGACAAAAACAAAACGTTAAAAGAATTTATGATTATTGGAATTCCTACCTTATTCTTAATAGACAAAGAAGGTAAAATCGTGGAGAAATTCACTGGTTTTTCAGAAAGCCTAAAAAAACAGGTGGTAACATCACTTGAAAAAAACATCTAATTAATAATAAGAAGGAGAGAGAGCATCCTCCTTCTTATTATTCCATTCCGTGTCGTCCATCTCCATGATATGCTCGCTGATGTCACGTTAACTCATCCAAGTCCGTACTGGAATTGCTACTTTAAATGGGAGACTTTTGGGTTTCGCGGATGTTTAATAATAGCCCCCATCTCCGCCAATGTGGATTCGCTATCTATCTTTAAGGTTAGAAAAATAATTTGTGATACAGTTTATTGCATCGATCCTATAGTAGATGCCTATTCGTGGGTGGTGATTTAAATGATTTGACTAACTTCTTGAAGTTTGTCAGCGTTCAACGGCTTACTTAAAAACTTATACACATAGGGGCTTTCCATTGCGCGGTACTTGTCTTCTGGATGTATAGAAGAGGATAACATAATAATGATACACTTTTTCTTTATGTGCTCAGGAAATCTCGCGTATTCATCAAGAAAATCAAAACCGCTCATTTGAGGCATATTAATATCCAAAAAAATCAATTCTGGCAAAGATCCGGGATTTTCTAAACAGGCTTCAAGTAACTCCAAGCCATCCATAGCAGATTCTACCATCACTACTGTATCGGTAAAATCGTACTTTTTCATTATTTTTTCGGCCATATAACGATCGATTTTGGCATCATCTATAACTAACACTCTCTTGTAATTCATAATTAAAAAAATTAAATGGAAATCCTAAACATTCAGATTTGGCACCTTGATTTTAAATTCTGTTCCAATACCTGACTCAGATGTCATTTCAATCGTCCCGTTTATTTTATCTATCGCTTCTTTAACGATATATAGTCCTAAGCCTGACCCAACTGAACTTTTAGATACTCTATAGAACATATTAAATATTTTCTCGTGAAATTGCTTATCAATACCAACGCCGTTATCCTTAACGATTATAGTAGCTTCAGCAGGTTCGATGCTGATGACCACAGAAACCCAAGGTGATACTGTATTAGGATTACAGTATCTTATGCTGTTAGAAATTAAGTTGTTGATTATAATTTTCAGACGACTAGAGTCCGAATAAAATGTATGATTGTCATCAATGGTCGATGTTACAGTAACGTTCCGATTTTCACTGCTCATAAATTTGAGATTATTCATAGATTCACTCAAAAGTTCAGAAAAATTGACCTTTTCGGCTTTTACTTCGGCTCTCGAATTTCTTGAATAATCGAGTATATCCAATATAAATCCGTCCAGTTTGTTTACACTCTCTTTCATCATGGATAGATTTTCGATTACTTCGGACTCGTTTGTTTCAGATTGTGTAAATTCAATAACGCCAAGAAGGGATGCAAGCGGGGCTCGTAGGTCGTGAGAAACACTGTATACAAAACGGTCAAGTTCATTGTAAGTTTTTTTTAAGTGCTTGTTCGCGGAGCTTAAGGCCTCCTCGTACTGGATACGTTCGGTGATATCGCGGAAATTTGTAATTAAACCACCGACAGAAGGTTCGTGAAGCAAATTTTGACTAACACCTTCTAACCATATCCAATGTCCTTCCTTCCGACGAAATCTAGCAATAAATTTAGCGGTATTACCCGGCTGTTCCAATATTTTTTCCCCGATACCCAACAATAATTTTTGGTCCTCGTGATGAAACAGGAATGCCATATCTATGGAGAGCAGTTCATCAGGAGAATAGCCTGTAATGCGTAACATGGAATTTGATGCGAAAATAAGCTTTCTGTCGATGCTGGTGACAGCTATACCATCTGACGAGTTCTCAATTAATGTTCTAAACTTTTTTTCACTATCCTTTACAGCAATTTCAGCCTCCTTACGTGCAGTGATATCGGAACAGAGTCCGTCAATTCTAATTAAGTTGCCAGCGTGATCGAGAGTAGGCGTCAATGTGCCGCCTAGCCATCGTATACTACCATCTTTATGACGTATCCTATATTCATTTACTACGATTTCTCCCCGTCTCATTAGCGGATCGCTTTCATGAATGATATGTTTGTCCTCCTCTAATATGACATCCATCCACAGATTATTATTATCATAGAATTCGCTGAGAGTATATCCATATACCTTTTCACATGCTGGAGACATTTGCAACAGGCGATACTGCTGCATATCTACAGAATACAGCACTTCATCTATTTTTTCAAATAGAATAGCCATCTGTTTATTAGCTTGTTCCAATGCGTTGTCCGCATCTTTTTTTTCAGTAATATCCTTCATAGCGCCACATAGCTTCAATGGCACGCCAGTATTGCTGTCAAAAATCACCTGACCAATGCTTCTTGTGGTAATTACGCGCCCGTTAGGCAGAATATGCCTCTGCTCGAGATCGTATTCTCTTCCCGCTTTTATAGATAATTCTGCTGCTGTTGTCACAGCGGCACGGTCGTCAGGATGGATAGAATGTAAAAATGTGTTATAGCACGGCATTATCGCTCCAGGTTCATATCCCAGAATACGATAAGTTTCGTCCGACCAATATTGCGGCGCATTAGGATCTTCAACTGATAGATCTAATTCCCAACTTCCGATCTTCGCCATCTTTTGACATAATTCCAAGTGGTAGGGCAAGTTCGGAACATAGTTGGCACTAGAGTCTTTGTTGTTCTCATTTTGTAGTTTTGCTTTCATAGGTCTGAAATAAGCTGTTTGATAAAACAAACAAGACAATTTTATAACAAAAAAAAGTATGTAAAGTTTTGCAAGACAGGACATAGCGCATGAGAAGCTGGGAAACGGAACCTAACTCGCTTTTTCGAAATGAAATTTATAGATTCTTTCATCAAACCGGTAAACAAAAAGAAAAAACAGAACCTTCTCCCTTGGTACTTTGCACGGTGATTTTGCTATTATGTAGTTTTAATATTTCTGATACAAGGTATTTGAATAAGAACACCCTACCAGGTTAACCATGAAAAAAGAAGTAAACCCATTATTTAACCATATCCGGATCAGACAGATCAGGGAGTACAGAAATATCAGTCAGACAGAATTAGCAAAACTAATAGGTCTTAGTCAGTCTTCCTACAACGACCTTGAGCAGGGACACACCCGGCTTAAGGCAGATAGCCTGCCTACTTTAG
Source organism: Sphingobacterium alkalisoli (assembly GCF_005049105.1). Lineage (GTDB taxonomy): Bacteria > Bacteroidota > Bacteroidia > Sphingobacteriales > Sphingobacteriaceae > Sphingobacterium > Sphingobacterium alkalisoli. The sequence continues at coordinate 266,869 of NZ_SUKA01000004.1, read as the reverse complement.
CGGCTGCTCTCGATGTAGATATCCGTTGTTTTTTTGAAGCAGAAACTGACTACAGAACAGCAACCAATTTATCAGACGAGCTCAAAGTGTTCGAAGACAAGTATTATAGTCTAAGGAAAGAAAATCAAAAGTTAAACGAGTTACTATTAGAAAAACAACAGCTTTACCAAGCTTATCAAATAAGTTGTGAGGAACGGTCTGCAATGAAAGGTAAGGTGCTTAGCAGAAAAAGATTTTTCATAAAGGTGTTGCTGATGTTTAGTACAGCATTGATCTATATTCTGATTTTTGTCATCTATTCTGAAGATATTCAACTTTGGATTTCGCGGTGAATAGCGTATGGCGCGAATGCTTCCTCCAACCTAGTAAAGCCTTTAATTCGACTAACAGTAAGATATTGGAAATAAGCTTGCAATTGAAACTTAGGTAATTTTGCTTAGATGCAACCGAAAAGTTTAAGATTTCCTAACTTGCGTACCTAATTTAATAACAACAAATATGACACATTTGGAAAGATTAAAACAGATCCGTCAACTAATGGAAAAAGGCGGGATAGCAGCTTATATCATACCTTCCTCTGACCCTCATATTAGTGAATACCTACCGGAAAGATATAAATGTATCGCTTGGACCTCTGGTTTTACGGGATCTGCGGGTACGTTGGTTATAACGGCGAATTTTGCAGGCTTATGGACAGATGCACGCTATTTTGTACAAGCTAAGGAGGAACTGGCCGATACAGGTTTTGAGTTGGTAAAACTAAAAGTGCAGGGGGCAGCAGAATACGCAGAATGGATAGGCGAGCATCTTGCAAAAGGAGATAAGGTTGCTTTTGATGGCAATATGGCTTCGTTATTGGTCGCACAGACCGTAAAAGCTATATTGGAACCATTAGGCATCTGGGTAGACGGTCATGTCGATTTGCTTAGCCCAATTTGGAACGACCGACCCGAGCTACCTCGTGCAGAAGCCTTTCTGCTAGATGAAAAGACAACCGGACAATCCACTGCTTCTAAAATTAATGAGGTGCGTAAGACCTTGGTCAAAAGTAGGGCAGAAGGGCATCTGATATCATCTTTGGATGATTTAGCCTGGCTTCTAAATATTAGAGGACAAGACGTGCCCTGCAACCCGGTTGTATTGGGATTTGTATATATATCGGCTACCGAAGCTATTTTGTTTATTGAGCCATCAAAATTAAGCGGGACGATGGTTGACGAATTAAGAACAGCAGGCGTAACGCTAAGACCGTATGAGGAGGTCTTCGAGTTCGTACGGTTACTTAAAGTGCGGTCCATTCTTATTGATCCTAAACGTACTTGTTTTGCTATTTACGATAGCATCCCTGCTGATGTTAATATTCTAGAACGTACCAATCCATCTACGACGTTCAAAGCGGTAAAAAACGAAGTGGAACTAAATCATATTCGCGAAACAATGATTCGTGATGGTGTGGCATTGACTAAGTTTTTTAAATGGCTGGAGGAGCATGTTTCTAGTGGAACGTTATCAGAGGTCTCTGTAGCCGAAAAATTACGAGATTTTCGGGCAGCGCAAGCCGGTTTTGTAGACGTAAGTTTTGACACCATTGCCGGCTATCTCGATCACGGTGCTTTACCTCACTATCATGCTACCGACTTTAGTAACTATCAGTTAAAACCACAAGGCTTGCTTTTAGTAGATTCGGGAGGTCAGTACCTCACAGGTACAACGGATATTACACGCGTCGTATCGCTTGGTGAAATCACACGGGAGGAGAAAGAAGATTATACCATCGTATTGAAAGGAACTATTGAAGGAAGCCAAAGTATTTATCCAAAAGGTTCAAAAGGCTATCAGATTGATGCGATTACGCGTCGTCCGATTTGGGCTGCTCTCCGTAATTACGGTCACGGTACAGGGCATGGTGTTGGTTTTTTCTTAAATGTACATGAAGGGCCGCAAGTGCTCAATCCCACTAATGTAGACGTTGCGATTGAAGAAGGAATGATCTCCTCGATAGAGCCTGGGCTATATCGTGAGGGCAAGCACGGTATCCGTATCGAAAATTTAGTGCGCTCCAAAAGATTGGAAAGTTCCATATTTGGCGATTTTATGGATTTTGAAACATTGACGATCTGTTATATTGATACAGATCTGGTGGAGAAGTCAATATTAGATCAAGTTCACGTCGATTGGTTGAATAATTACAACCAATGGGTGTTTGATAAACTATCTCCTCACTTATCTGAAGGTGAAAGAGGATGGTTAAGAGATAAAACAAAAGCGATTTAGATATTGTATTCCTATAAAACGCGTGGGAATTGAAAAAAGGTTTTAGCAGAATGATTATAAATGGTATTTTTGGAAAAAGTAAACAGATATGGACTATATAAAGTATTTATTTTTCTCTTTTTTTACTGTTGCAGGTAATTGTTATGCACAGCAGAGCTTGATTCCAGCACCTCAACATCTGGAGATCAAATCAGGAAATTTAAATTTGGATAAGAATTTTTCGATTCTGGGTAAAGGCTCTCCAGAAGAAGCAAAGTTTTTACAAAAAAATATAAAAGAGATCATCGGTCTAGAGTTACCTATTTCCAATAAGTGTACGAAAAAGTGTATTGTTCTTGATTTAAAGAAAAGTTATGGCGCGACGTCCGATGAAGCCTATGTAGTAGTGGTCGATGCAAATCAGATTGTTATTACGGCGAATCAAAATCGAGGGGTTTTTTATGGTATTCAAACGCTTTTGCAGCTGATTGAAGAAAATCGATCAAACCTTGAGATTCCGGCTCTTGTGATTCGGGACTCCCCTAAATTTGCCTATCGTGGAATGCATTTAGATGTTTCTCGCCATTTTTTCAATGCGGAAGAAGTAAAACAGTATTTAGATTATCTGGCAGCGTATAAGATTAATAAGTTTCACTGGCATTTAACGGATGATCAAGGCTGGCGAATTGAAATTAAAAGCCATCCAAAGCTGACAGAGATAGGAGCCTTCAGGAAGGAATCGCAAATAGGCCCTTATGCGGCAATGACGTTTGACGGAAAACCTTATGGTGGGTTTTATACCCAGGAACAAATAAAGGATGTCGTTGCCTATGCACAGAAATTGCATATTGAGATCATTCCCGAAATTGAGATGCCCGGCCATGCACTAGCGGCTTTGGCGGCCTATCCTGAATTGTCCTGTACGGGCGGGCCGTTTGAAGTGGGAACAACCTGGGGCGTCATGGATGATATATTTTGTCCGAAGGATGAAACCTTCGCTTTATTGGAAGACGTAATCGACGAAGTGATTACACTTTTCCCCAGTAAATATATCCATATTGGTGGCGATGAAGCACCTAAAACAAGATGGAAGACCTGTTCACACTGTCAGGAATTGATAAAGAAGGAAGGTTTGAAGGATGAACTCGAGCTACAATCCTATTTTATCACCCGTATGGAGAAATACATTAACTCCAAAGGTAAAGCAATTATCGGCTGGGATGAAATCTTAGAAGGTGGATTGGCACCAAACGCAACGGTTATGAGCTGGACAGGTATTCAAGGTGGTATACATGCCGCTAAAACTGGGCATGATGCAATTATGACACCGACTTCACATCTATATTTTGATTACTACCAGGGCAACCCACAAACCGAACCACTAGCTTTCGGAGGAGATTTACGTTTGGAAAAGGTGTATAGCTTTAATCCAATTCCAGCTGAGTTGTCTGCAGAAGAAGCCAAACATATTTTAGGTCCGCAGGCGAATCTGTGGACAGAGTATATCACTGATTTTGGACAGGTGCAACACATGCTGTTTCCACGGCTGATGGCCTTATCTGAAGTAGCATGGGGAACCTCCCAGCCCGATCAATATAAAAAATTTGAGAGCCGGGTAATTGAGCACATGAAAACGTTGGATCGTAAAGGAATTAATTATTCCAATGCAATTTTTGAGGTGATCGGAAATATAGAGTTAATAGATGGTGAGCTGGCTTATAACTTATCTACAGCCAACGATCCCAAAAATATCCGCTATACGGTCGATGGTTCCGAGCCTATTTCTACTTCATTGCCCTATGTATCTCCTATCAAAATCGATAAGTCGCAAACCATTAAAGCGACCTATTTTGAAAATGGGAAGCCGATAAGCGCCACAATTACGCAGCCATTTACAATCAGCAAATCAACTGGTAAACACATTCAATTGGTCGATCAACCCGGAGAAGCCTATTCTGCAGGAGGAGCCGCCACGTTGGTCGATGGTGTATTTGGTGATAAGCAATTTTTTGGAAAGAATTGGCTTGGCTTTAATGGAAAAGATGTGAATGCCACGATCGACTTCGGTACGGAAACTGAATTTAGTTCCGTAAAATTATCATCACTTGATCGCAAAGGCAGTTGGATACATTTTCCGAAAGAAGTACGTGTGTCTATCGCTAACGATGGCTCATCATATTCGTTTATTAAAGGACTTAGCCAGGCGGAAATTAATAAAACAGACGGCGATTTAATTTTAACATTTCCGAAACAAAAGGCACGGTATATCAAAGTGGAAGTATTAAATTTAGGTATTATCCCCGATGGGCTAGCCGGAGCCGGATCTGGAGCTTGGTTGTTTGTGGATGAGATTAGTGTAAATTAGTGCGGGCTATTTGTGAACGATAACATCGATACGGATGAATAACAGAAGAAATTTTATCAAGAAATTAGGTCTAGCCTCTATGGGAGTAAGCTTAGTTTCTTTGGCGGCGAATGCTAAGACCACAAAAAGAGTCAATAAGCCTCTTGTTTTGTCAACCTGGGATTTTGGCTTAAAAGCAAATGAAGAAGCCTGGAAGGTGTTGCATGCCAATGGCCGTGCGCTGGATGCGGTAGAACAGGGCGTACGTTTTACCGAAGCCGATCCAACGGAGCGCAGTGTTGGTTATGGCGGAAGACCGGATCGCGATGGCAAGGTAACGCTAGATGCCTGTATTATGGATGAGATGGCGAATATTGGATCGGTTGCCGCCTTGCAGCATATAAAACATCCTATTTCCGTGGCACGTGCCGTCATGGAGAAAACGCCTCACGTGATGCTTGTCGGCGAAGGTGCACTTCAATTCGCGAAAGATCAGGGCTACAAAGAAGAAAACTTATTAATTGAAGCATCAGAAAAAGAGTGGAAGGAGTGGTTGAAGACGTCTAAATATGAGCCGGTTGTCAATATCGAAAATCACGATACGATTGGCATGATCGCGCTGGATTCTGCAGGAAATCTTTCTGGAGCCTGTACAACAAGTGGTATGGCCTATAAAATGCACGGAAGGGTTGGCGACTCTCCAATTATTGGTGCCGGACTTTACGTAGACAATGAGATTGGTGCCGCTACAGCCACCGGACATGGAGAAGAAGTGATTCGCACAGTAGGCAGTCATTTGGTGGTCGAATTAATGCGTCAGGGGCGTTCTCCGCAAAAAGCTTGTGAAGAAGCCGTAAAGCGTATCATTAAGTTTACTCAAAACCGTAAAAAGTCCTTAGACACTATTCAAGTCGGTTTTATAGCACTTAATAAAAGAGGAGAGTACGGTTCTTATTGTATACATGGCGGTTTTAATTATGCTAAATATGATGCAAAAGGGAATGAGTTAATAAAATCTGATCATTACTTAAAATAATAAATGGCAAAATTAGAAATTGCTTGTTTCCATCCGGATTCCGCGAGGATCGCTCAGGAAAATGGTGCAGACCGTGTTGAACTGTGTGCAGAAATGCATGTCGGAGGAACGAGTCCCTCCGTAGACATGGTAAAGAATGTACGGAGTCAGGTGCAAATTGATCTAAATGTCATGATTCGACCCCGAGGAGGAGATTTTGTCTATTCCGTCGCCGAATTCGAGCAGATGAAACAAGAGATTGTCGCTTTTAAGGAATTGGCGGTAGATGGTTTTGTTTTTGGTATTTTGGATGCAAACAATGCTGTTAATATCGCACAGAATACAGAGCTGGTTGAACTAGCCCGGCCACTTCCTTGTACTTTTCACCGGGCATTTGATGTCGTAAATGATTTGGATTCGGCTTTGGAGGATGTCATAGCGTGTGGATTTAATACGATATTGACATCTGGATGTGAGCCAAATGTAGATTTAGGAACAACCAACCTACGGAAATTAGTCAAACAGGCAGGAGAGCGTATTACGATCATGCCTGGTGGCGGTCTAAGGTCCACCAATATTGCCCGTGTTTTACATGAAACCGGTGCAAGGTATGTTCATTCCTCAGCAATAACAGATGGATCAGAAACGGCTGTAGCCGATGAAGTTGCGGCATTGGCGGATAGTGTGCGGCAGGCCTGATATAATATTCGGTTTATTCTTTGCAAAGAAAACTTCTTTAGCTGTAGATAAGGCCTCTACAGCTTCAAAAATTGTATAACCTTCTTATCATTGTAATTTCCGCTAGATGTAAGGGTAGGGGAGTTTTGTGTATAAAAAAATATACATATGTTTTGTTTTTATATTTTTATTTATACATTTGTATAGATAATCTATAATTATAAACAAATTAATGATACAAAACATGTGTATTTCATTAGAGAAATTTATCGAACGCCTGATCCAGCGCATCGATGTCGAGCGTATATATCAGTTTGCATTTCCAACGGATGATGGGGAACAGCAATTAAAACCCCAGTTGCTATTGGTGGTGAATCCTGTAAAAGGGATGGCGCCTAATGCTTTGGCCCCCATTGTATCGCTATGTATGTCCGATTTGGAGGAGGAGATGTCTTTTGAGATGATAATTACGGGCGAATGGTCCAATAGGTTGAAGCAGGGGAGTCTGTACCATACCTATGCATCGTTGCCTGAAAACCTGCTTTATGCTAGTAAAAAGAAGCTAAATACCATCTTTGAGGACAAGAATCTGAACGGGCTATTGGAGTTGGCACAATACAATTACAATCAGGCACGTGGAATATCAGATGAATTTCGTGCCGGTGTGGCTAATTTTTTGGACAAAGAAGATTATACGCAAGCGACTTTTATGTTGCATCAATTTGTCGAAGCGCGTATCAAATCCTTTAAAACTAGTGTCATGGGGGTCAAATCGACGAAAGGACATAGTGTCGAGCAACTTATTAAATCGGTAAGGGGGGCACTTCCAAGTTTATATGACCTATTTCCTTATAATGAAGCCCAGGCTGAGCTGTTGCGCAAGCTTGATCAAAGCTATGTGAAAACGCTCAAGTGGGATCAGATCGATATTTCTAAAGAAGAGTTTGAGATCTTACTCCACAAATGCGAACAAATAGCGGATGATATGGATAGACGAGTAGCGATGATGCTGGCCTGTATTGTCAATTATCAAGATAAAAAGATGGTAGAGCAAGAGAAAGCTGCTCAAGACCAAGTGGAGAACAAAGAGGCAAAAACGGAAAGCTACGGTTCCAAACAGGAAGGACAGCCGGTCAAAACCCTCGTTTGCGAGTCTTTTAAAGACTATCCTTGGCTGCCCGAGTATACTTCGGATGTCAACCAATTATTAGAGAAGATACGTAAGAACCACAATCCCGAGCAGATCACGATGCTGAACTATCACACAGGCGGTTTTTCGGGAGGAAGTTTATTTCAGCAGGAGCAACAGGAGCAGGTCGGAGCGAAAGTGGAGCTGTACTTGGTGGTCATCATGAATAATACCGGTCCGTTTCATTTCAAATGTATGCAGGTCGGTGTTGCTAGCGCGATGGTGCTGTATTTGAACGTGTCTTACATCGAACGAAAACTCGCCGAGGGTCACCGATTGGTCAATACCCTCTGGACTAGGGGACGCATACTTCGAAGAAAGTCGACCTTCAAACCAAAGTTTGATATTACCGAGGTAGATTGGGAGGCAATTTATGAGAAAGAAGCCAAAATTGTCGAAAATGCCAAAGTATGTATGAATAATTTGTACTGTATGCTGAACAATTCATCAACCTTGATGTTGGATACTGCTCTATTGCTTATACGGAATTTGTACGAAATCGGCGTAAATACATATACTCGTTGCAAACTCGGTTCAAGGTTTTTGGAATGTAGTTTGGGTGAACAAGTGGATTGGTCTGGAGCGATTGATAGGAAGCTCATTGATTTTGTTTATCCACATAGTGAGGTACAACTTGCTAGGTTACGTTTAATCATGGGAATAAGAACGGTTTGGTGGAAATGTGTGGATTTGGGATTGTCAAAAACAAGTAAGCCGGAATATACGGAGTTAGCAAGAGAAGTCAACCACTTTTTTGAAAAGCAGTTAGATAAAGCATTGGTACAGCTGAAACAGCGAGCTGAACAAAAAAAGAAAGAAGCCATATCTGATTAAAACCGTCATATCGAACGAGTAAGGAGAGGAGATATCTAAAAATTATATAGTCAAGAAATCTCTCCAAAGTCGAGATGAACATTAAAAACTAACAAAAAATAAAACTGATCAAAACTATAAAAAGTCCGCAGGGTATCGTATTCTCAATGGTACCTGATGCGATATTCCTGCAGGACTTTATGATAAGAAACTAATGGAAACAAAGCAACCTGATTTACCCAGACAATCAATATGGATATGGGATGAGGACTTCCCGTATTCATTAACACAAGAAGAGCTTAAAAGCCCTTCGCTAGCTTTGGAGGATGTATTTAAACATTATTCACTTACGGATTGTCAATACTTACTTTGGGAGTGGAAACACTGCCATTATAGACCGTATCTTTTTTCTTTTGGGAATGGATTGCATACGCTCTATCACTTCAAGTGTAGACTACAAAAGCTCCTTAATGTTGCTTGGCTTATTGACAAGGAATTTGGCTGCTCACAGCTGTTGGTCCCATGCGACGATACCTCGTTTCAGACTTTCAGAAATACTACTTACTGTATCTTCTTAGGAGAAACAAGAAACTCATTGAAAACCACAATTGCGCAATTATTTAACGAAGAAGACGGGCTTCAGGGGTTTATGAATGTATTGAGACATTGGTGGGACTTGGGGATAGATTGGCGACAGCTAGATGTTGGTGATAGGTGCAAAGTAGGTAATGAAATCCCTGAATTTAGACGTCTTATGCTGATGATCGAACTAATGTATTTTATTTATAAAAGTAATTATATGAAGGAAGAAGCTAACCTGTATGCAGCAAGTGCTTACCTTTCTTTGGAAGAAGCAAGGCAACCGGCAAAGACACTGATGAAAATCTTCAGCAAATGGGAATATGAAGATTTAAAGAAGAATCTCCGAGAGCTGTTTTATACAATGTATACACATTATGGTCTTGAGGAGGGAATCATGGGAAGTCGAGGTGGAATTATACATACTTATCATAAACTGATCGGGTTGACGCATACACTATCTTTACAGAATGATAGCTATTTTGAAGAAGAGAAATATTTTACAGTGAGTTATTCAGAAGTCGGAAACTTTTCTACTGAATATAATTTTTATCCACTTCACCATTTATTAGAGACCGATGTATCCAGTCTAATTGATAATTTGAGAGGCTACGATTATCATTCGTTGCACAGAGATCTTCACGAGTATGCAATTCTACTAAGTGGAAAAGGTGGAAGTTTTGAGGAAGAAGACGGAAGGAGAGCAGTTCTGTTATTCCAAGAATTGGAAAAATTAATGGAAACGCTCTATCTCCTAATGTTAGATAGAATTCATATAGATTGGTAATTAATTTAAAAAATTATGGACATACTAAAGCCGATTGGAATAATTGATCTCGAGACGAGTAAACGTGATATTTCCTACGAAAGCATACTGACATTATATTGGGAGTTTTTTGATGCAGCGGGGTACGAAAGCCATTTGCTTGCAAATGATAAGCTTTTAAGAACAGTAATGTCAAATGACATTTATCCTGATTTATATGCTGGAAATGCAATCTACCAGTTGGAATTGAATAGAAGGTTAATAGACCTAGGTTGGTTATATTTAACGTACAAGGAAAAAGAAGGCGCTGCGAGTGAGATAAGTAACGTGTCTAATCAGCAAAGGTACCGCCCAGAGTTTGACTATAGTCACGAAAGTACATACTACTTCGACGATTATTCGTGGTTAAGAATGGAATCCGATAAGGACCATGATCCATTTAAACAGGAAGATGATTACAAGGAGGTAATTTCTAGATTTAAAGGAAAAGTGCGATGGTTAACATTGGATGAGATCGCCGATCCCTATTCATTTTATGTATTGGTTTTTGATAAAAAGACACATCAAGATTGGATACAACTCCTCACAATTTGGGGAGAGTATACATTTTTGCCAAAAAGTATTTGCCAGGCAATGGACGGAGGCGAAGTCTATGATAATTATGTTCTCTTTCAAAAATTGACGGAAATGGCTTACTTGATACACCATTATGAAGATTATATTCCGGATTCAAGAACCTTCCTATATTTGGATTTTTGCAAATACCCTTCCAATCTGTCGACAGATCAGATTATAGCTCCGCAAATGGTGCTATCTGGAATATTTGAAAATAGCACTAAAGACGGAACTATTAATGAGTTTTTTTGGTGGGTGGATTCTGTTCTTAATGGTGCATACACAGCTGATTTCAGCCGGACGTATAATATATACTTAACCATCATAAAACTTGCGGAGTTTTGTTGGATATTTAAACCTTATGCTAGAAAGGGAGCGAGTCTGAAAAGGCGTACAGAGAATGATGAAAATCCCTACTACGCATCTTTTTTTGAAACATTAAACTATGACACCCAATATTTGGAGCCAAGAGAGAAAGAGCGTCCGCTATATGCTCTTAATTGGGTTTTCACTAGTTATAATAGAGACTTGGATTCACTAAGATCTGTATTAAGATGGACTTTTGAGGCATCTTTTCAAAGTAGATCGTCACTACTTAAAGATACCATGATAAAGGATTTAAGAACGAATTGTGCTAAATTGATAGAGCTAACGCATTTTATTTACAGGGTCATGTTACAAGAAAATATGAATTGAAAACTTAAGAGAGAGCGGGCGCAGTTGAGCAATTTTTATTTATCATTATAATGCCCTTTTGCGGATATGATTGTGACGATAACATTCAAATCGTCTATTGTGTATATGATCCGATCTTTAGCGTTAATTCGTCTTGACCAAAAACCAGATAACTCATACTTTAATTGTTCGGGATTACCGGTGCCTGTTTCAGGATGTTCTTCGAGTTCGGCAATTATAATTTCGATCTTTTTTATATCAGCTTTATTGCCTGATCTGTAAACGTCTGCTAATTGCTTTTTTGCTTTCTTTTCAATGTCTAAAGAATATCTGCCCATATATTTTTAGCATCTTTAATTCTCGTGACATTGCCTTTTTTAGCAGATTTATCCGCGTCCAGAATTTTTTTGACAAATTCTGGATCGTATTGGCTAGCTGGCTGCGTTATTTCAAACTCCATTTTCAGCGCTTTAGCAAAAGCTTTAATTGCTGCCAATTGCTCTTTAGTTTTAGGATGAATTACTACAGTGTCCATACCATCAAATATACGAATTATCATTAAGTACGCAAATAGCTTATCTATATCTGCACAAACGTTTTTATTGAAATAGAATAAACCAATTCTCGGGTAGGTAGTCTATCTTTGTAATAATCTAGTTGATATGAAGAAGCTTTTCATTTTTGTGGCGTTGCTGTTATCGTTTTCTGTTCTGTTTGCACAGCGAGGAGCTATAGACACGGATATTTTTGGAACACTCCAGTATAGATCTGCTGACGGAGGATATAAGGCCAGTCTCGAAAAAAACATCTTTGATGACTTGATATTTACAGATAGTCGTAGTAATAAATTGCAGTACGAAAAGAAATATCTAGATAAGATAGAGCCCGGTTTGAGGGAGAATAAGGATGCTCAAGCCAGACTGTTAAGGAGGTTGGTAAGAGAAAATAGCAGACACTCCGACTATAGCGCTACTTTCAAGGTAGACATCTTTGATAAGACAATAATTGAAGATAATAAAGGCTATAAACTGGAGGAAGGAAAGGATATCTTCGGGCACATTAATGTGGAAGAACAGGTGAATGGCTCTAAAACCCAGCTCAAAAGAAATTTGCAAGGAGGGCTAGAATATATTCGGGACAAGAACAAAGCTTCTTTTGGTGAAGATATATTCGATAAGTGGATTTATAAAGATAGTTTTGGGAATGAGATTCAGTTTAACAAAGAAACCTGGAAACGTATCTTGGAGCAGTATGGTACAGACGAAGAGTTTTTCTGGGAGCTTCTGGATCGTTACTTTTATTCAGAAATAGGGGATCGATATTTTTGATGACCCATAAACCATTCTACCTAAATGGAACAGCTATGTAATGGAATCTGTGAACGTGCTGGATATTATTTCTGTGTACTTAACCTTGTAAATTTAAAGTTTAGTTTCAAATTTGCCATCCTGGGCTTCTCCATATTTCTATAGAACGGCAGCAGGTGCCGAGGTTGATCTTGTTATTGATGCAGGGAGTGATAAACGAATAGCTATAGAGATCAAACGTTCTATGACACCGACCCTCAGTAAGGGATTTATGAACGGTTGCGATGACATCCAAGCTACGCATCGTTTTTTTTTGTGTATCCCGGTTATGAGCGCTTTCGGCTGTCAAAAGATGTTGAAGCGATTCCACTTAAAGTGATGCTAAAAGAGTTGTCTTTGATTCTGGGTATTTAGATTTAAGACGTTCGTGAATACAAGGCATTTTATTTAAGTTTGCAGACAGACCTCCATGTTATGCGAAAAATTGTGTTGCTATTTTTTTTATGTTTCATCACATTTGAACCATTCCTTTTTTCGAACACGCATGAATTTCCATTTTTTCGAAATATATCGGTTGGTTCGAGAGCGAGCTCAGTAAATTGCTTTGCACAGGATAGTTTAGGTATGTTGTGGGTCGGAAGCAATAGTGGCCTATATAGTTATGACGGTTATTCGTTACATCAGCATACCGCAGCGGATATAAAATACCAAACATTTATTTATAGTATAGCTGTACTCGATGCAACTTATTTGGCTCTGGGCACGGAACATGGTGTTTGGTTGTACAATTACAATAAGGATCGTTATGAGGATTTTCCGAAGGATGGTCCTTCGGATGTCCGGGCGCTATTGTTCGACGGAGAATATCTTTGGATCGGATCATTGACGGGCTTATATCGCTATCATGTTGAGAAAAGAACAATAGAAAATTATGGTGAGCAACTGAAAAATAAACTGGGTAATCAGACGGTTTATACCTTGTTGAAAGAAAACGATAGATTGCTCATCGGAACGTATAACGGACTTTACACGTTAAATTCCTCTTCGGGAGAAGTCAAGCACTTGTCGTTACCGGATTATAATGTACATAGGAATCAGTTTGTCAATTCATTATTAACCTCGGCAGATGAGAGGGGAGCTTATGTCGGTACAGAGTATGGGTTGTATTATTACAACTATAGTACTAGGCAATTACAGAAGCAGCCGGTTTTGAAGAAGCATCCGATTAAGTCCATGATAGCTTATGATAGCAAAACATTGTTGCTAGGTACCGATGACGGACTTTTCGTTTACGGGACGGACCGTTCTTCCCTAGAGCGGATAAAGCATGATTCCCGAAATCCAAACTCCCTTGCCAATAACATTGTCTGGGGCATGTATGCTGATCGGAACCAAAATATCTGGATCGGCACCGATCTTGGACTTTCGTTGTGGGCACATCAACAGGCAGAAAAAAAACTGCCGATATATCGGTTTACATCGCGGAGTGATGGCAATCGCTTCTACAAGATTATACAGGATCGCCATGGATGGTATTGGTTAGGTGGGGATAATGGTTTGATTCGTACAAATACACTTGCAGACAGCATAGGGGAGAGCTTCTGGTACCGTATGGATGCGCAGGATTTAACGCTTCCACACAATCGGATACGTGATATATATGAAGATCCAGAAGGGTTGCTGTGGATTGCGTCGGATGGAGGCGTTAATCTTTTTGATCCGAAAACGAAAGCATTTAGAAATTTCGAGATCACGGATCGTACAGGAAAGCGAAACGCCAAATGGGCATACGATGTTTTTGAGGATCGTGGAGGTCAGTTATGGATTGCAACTTATTTGGGCGGAATTTTCAGTGTAGACAAATCAAAATTGATCGCATCCGATGGAAAGTACACATCACCAGACAACTATAATATTGGGGAAGGACTGCTGGCAGACTTTGCAAACCAAATATTGCAAGACAGCTATTCACAAGTGTGGGCTCTTTTTTATAATAAAGGATTGAATAAAATAGATCCTAAGAACGGACGTGTACAACTGGTGAAAGACGAACAGGGCAATCCAGTCGAGCAGGCAACATTTATGTTGATGGACAAAGAAGGATGCATTTGGATTGGTCAGCATGGTAAAGTACTTCGAATTGGAAGTGACGGTAGTTCCCGGACATTAGTTTTCGATCCTGTGGGACTGGGGGAGGTAACGGCTATGGAAGAGGTCGGTCAAAAGATATGGTTGGCTACGGGCGATGGACTTTGGCAACTTGACAAGAAATTGCTTACGTTTCAGACGTTGAAGCATGGGCAGGATATCAGTGCAATGTACTACAATGCATTGCGTAAGGAAGTTTATCTGGGAGGCATTGACGAGGTGTTGATCATGCCTGCTCAACAAGTGGGAGGAACGGACTCTTCGAATAGACAAATTGTGCTAACCGCAATATATGTCAATAATGAACGTTTCGGAGCCTATGATTACGGTGTGCGATACCGTGACGAAATTGTACTTAACCATGGACAGAATAATCTTAGATTGGAGTTTTCGAACCTGGACTATGGGAATGACGTCGGCTATCGTTTGGTGTATGCCTTTAAGGGACGAAATGAGCAATGGATTGTATTAGAACAGGGGGATAATAAGGTACAATTGGCCAATCTTAGTTCTGGGACGTATGTGCTCCAGGTCGCAAAGATGGATACGCAAGGGAAAATTGTTTCAGATATATTTGAAGTGGATGTCGATGTGAAATATCCCTGGTATGCAGATGGTTGGGCACGTTTTTTATATGCGTTGCTATTGATCGGTTTGATCCTATGGATTATTAATTTTTTTCGGGTCAGAAATAAATTGAAATTGGAGCGTATGGAGCGGAAGAAGGTACTGGAGCTTTCAAAACATAAAATGGATTTCCTGACGACGATCTCCCACGAATTGAAGACCCCACTTAGTCTTATTCTAGCACCAGTAAGCCAATTGATTTTTCGGACAAGGGACACCGATAAAAAAAAGCAACTGGAAAATATTCAGCAAAATGCACTTAAAATCAATACGCTTATCCAGGAAGTCATGGAATTTGATAAAAAAGACGGAGAAAGCGTTCGCATAAATCATCTTATCCATTCGCGCATAGAATTGGTCTCTTTTACACGGAGGTTGTTTGATATAATATCGGCTACAGCAGCGTACGGACATCTTTCCTTTACTTTTTCTAGTTCGGTAGATACTATTTATATCGAATCCGATGTGACCAAATTAGAGTCGGTGTTAACCAATATCCTGACCAATGCCTGTAAATATAACCCAAAAGAAAGTGGCCGTATTGATCTCCATATTTCTCAAACAGAAGAGCAAGTGGCTATTGTCATTAAAGATAATGGTATCGGGATTTCAAAAGAAGATTTGCCCTATGTGTTCAGTAAGTTTTACCGTGCCTCGTCTTCGTTAAACAAGCATATAGAAGGTACCGGAGTAGGGTTGTACCTCGTAAAAAGCTATTGCGAACAGATGGGATGGAAGGTCCAGATAGATTCCGAATTAGCCGCCGGTACACAAGTGAAGATATCTCTTGCGACAAGTGCTATTTTAATGAAAGAGGACTTGATAAGTCACCCTTTTGACGGCGATCGACGTAAACTATTGATTGTAGAAGATAATGAGGAGCTGTCTTTATTTTTAAGCCAGACATTAGAAGGGGATTACCTTTGTAAGGTAGCACGGGATGGTAGAGAGGCTTTGGAGTTATGCGAAAAATCATATATACCGGATATCATTGTTTCTGATGCCATGATGCCCATTATGGGTGGATTGGAAATGGCCCGTCAACTCCGAAAAAACACCCTGACATCCACAATTCCAATTATATTGCTTACGGCGAAGAGTGATAAACAAACGGAACACGAAAGTTTGGCAGCTGGTATAGATGCATTCGTCGGTAAACCATTCGATTTGGACTTCTTGAAAATGCAGATCAATCAGTTGATCAAGCGTAAAGAGCGTTTATCTGAACAATTGCGGTTGGACGAAATCAGTAAGCCTCGGATTGAAGTAATCGAATCCACGGATGAACGACTACTTGTAAAAGTTACCCAGGTGATAGAAGAACATATAGATGATTCCGACTTCACCGTACAAAGACTTAGTGAGAAGGTCGGAATGGGTGTCAAACAGCTTTACCGAAAGATAAAGCAGCTGACTGCGTTGACCCCTGTAGAATACATCCGATCCATCCGCATGAAAAAAGCCGCAATTTTGCTCCGTCAAAAGAAGTTTACTGTTGCTGAGGTGATGTATATGGTCGGATACTCGAATGCGTCCTATTTTTCGAAATGTTTTCAATCAGAGTTTGGTGTTACGCCAAAGGTTTTTGTGGAGAGAGACGCCTAAAATCAATATTTTGTCCGATTTGTGTTGTGTTTTGTCCGATATATATTGCACAAAGGAACAAAACATTGATATGTTTGTGATGTTGATTCTCAACCAGATTATAAACATGTTATTCCGATGCCAAAATTTATTGTATTTCTTTGCGTGCTGTGCACCTGCTCCACTTTACTAGGACAAAGTAAAACTGAAGTTCCTACCATTTATATCGATGGCGGTGGCGTAATGCGTTGGTCTGATACGAAAGCAGAAGCTTCTTTCTATGGTGTAAACTATACGGTTCCATTTGCTCATGCTTACCGTGCACTCCATTATAAAGGTATAGATCATAAAGCTGCGATCGATCGCGATGTATATCATCTGGCGCGGCTGGGATTTAATGCCTATCGCATACATATTTGGGATGTAGAGATTTCTGACGCAAAAGGAAATCTTATTGCCAACGAACATTTAGATCTTCTGGATTATCTTTTTTCAAAATTAGAGGAAAGGGGGATACGTATTTTGGTAACAGCCATGACTAATTTTGGTAATGGTTACCCCGAGCGTAACCAAATAACAGAAGCCTTCTCTTATTTATATGATAAGTGTAGTATACATGCTGATCCTCAAGCGATAGAAGCACAGAAGCACTACATTTCACAATTGGTAAACCACATAAATCCATATACCGGAAAAGCATATAAAGATGATCCTTATGTGGTAGGTTTCGAAATCAACAACGAACCTTGTCATACAGGAGAAGTAGGTATAACCAAGCGGTACATTAACGAAATGTTATCTGCCTTGAAGAAAGCTGGAAATCGAAAGCCTGTCTTCTATAACGTAAGTCATAATATGGAGCATGTGCCAGCTTATTATCAGTCGGCTGTGCAAGGTACCACCTATCAATGGTATCCGGTCGGTTTAGTTGCCGGGCGCGAGCGCAAAGGAAATTTTCTCCCATACGTCGCGAATTACAGCATTCCATTTGCAAATGAAAAAGGGTTTGCATCAAAGGCGAAGGCTATCTATGAATACGATCCAGCGGACGTGTTATACGGTTACATACATCCAGCCATGAGCCGTACCTTCCGATCGTCGGGATTTCAATGGATTACGCAGTTCGCGTACGATCCCTTAGATATTGCAGCTTATAATACAGAGTATCAAACACATTACCTGAATTTGGCGTATACTCCAGCTAAGGCGATCAGCACGATGATAGCGGCAGAGGTTGCCTATCAGGTACCTCGAAACCAGCAATTTGATACTTATCCGTTGGACACCCTATTTGACGATTTTATGGTAAGCTATAAACAAGATTTGAGCTTAATGAATACCAAGAATAAGTATTATTACAGTAATCATACGACGGTTGAGCCAGTTGCGCCGACGGATCTTCAACATATAGCTGGGCATGGATCGTCACCTCTTGTGCAATATGCTGGATCAGGAGCTTACTTCTTAGATAAACTGAGCGAAGGAGTATGGCGTTTGGAAGTAATGCCGGACGCCGAACAAGTTGCTGATCCATTCTCAAAGCCTTCTTTGTCACGAGAAGTCGTTCGTATTCTATGGCAAGAATGGCCAATGACAATAGCTATTCCGGATCTGGGTGATGACTATCAACTAAAACGCTTAGCACCGGATACGGTCATATCGGGTTACCGTATTGCAAAAGATAAAAGTATCATTATAATGCCAGGCGTGTATATCCTCAGCCGCAAAGGGGGAAATATAGCTAAAGAATGGACAGCAAATACCCTGTGGAACAACTTTCGTTTAGGAGAATTCGTTGCTCCTTCTCCATCCAGTGAACAACAGCCCTATGTTGGTCACACCCCTCCTCCAATAGTAGAAAGAGGCAGTCCTTTGGCGTTGCACATGAAAGTGATTAGTCGCGTAAAACCCGATTCCGTAATCATTCAGACCGATCAAGTCTCTTTTTGGAAGAACGATAATCCATCTATTAAAATGGAACAACAAGCAGGATATAGTTATACGGCTACACTGCCCGTAGAACTGTTGGCTTCCGACAAACTGAAGTATACCGTTACCGTCTATGCTGACGGTCGCCGGTACACTTATCCACAAGCTGCAGAAGGTACCCCGTTGGATTGGGATTTTTCGGTTTCCAACTATTTTTCGACTACCTGTGTAGATCCAAGTAGTTCTGTTCTATTGGTTACAACCGATGCAGAAGAACCAGCATATGAGCATTACGCTATTCCAGAGACTTCGTATTTGGAGTATCAAAGAGCACAGTCCGATCTGACGAAATCCGCCATCTGGAATTACCACTTTATCAGTAGGGATTCAGCGAGTCGCTTTTTTTGGCAAAAGGATATTTCGCGTGATATTACTGCGCGGCGTTCCGGTATAGCACAGGCGCGCCAACTATGCTTAGCGATAGGTGGTCGGGGATTGGCCGGAGGTTTGGAAATAGGCTTTGTTTCGGATATGGGCTACACATATGTTGCCAACGTGACGGTAGACGATAAAAAAGAAGAAATCCAGGTTGTCCGGATTCCGCTAGAAACCTTAAAACAAGTTCCAACAGCTCTCCTGCCGGCTCCCTATCCCGTTTTTTTAGAACGATACTTTGTGCCGCAGATAAACATTCCATTTCAGGTTACTCAAGCCGAAAAGCTGCTGATCTCCACAAGGGGAGCGGTCAGCCCCACGGCAGAATTGAGGGTGGGAGCAGCATGGCTGGAATAACTTTGCGCGAGTGAAAATAAATTATAATAAACCAAATTAGAGCACTTATAAATCCATAAAATGAAATATCCATCCCACTTGAAGCGAGACAAACACGACTAAATGCGATTGGTATATTCCATATGACCTTAAAGATCAAATTATAAACATATGAAACGTTTTACGATAAAAGCCTGTTTTGTCAGCTTGTCTCTGTTTTCCGTAGGCTGGTTTTGCACAGCCCAATCCCTGCTTGCAAGACCGTTGTCAATTTCTATCCTGCAGCAGGAACAGGAGATCCGCGGTACAGTACGAGATGCGGATGGAATACCGCTTGCGGGGGCAACTATTCTTGTCGCAGGGACCGCGATCGGGACCTCCAGTGCGGATGATGGAACCTATACCCTACGTTTACCTGCTGGGAAAACACAAATTACCTATAACATGTTGGGATACCAGCCACAGACACGCACGATATCAGGCAGTACACTCGATGTGGTCATGTTGCTTGCCGGAAACCAACTAGAGGAGCTGGTGGTAATCGGTTACGGAAGTTCCACGAAAAAGGATCTTACCGGTGCGGTGAATACCGTGAGTAGTAAAGATTTTAATACTGGACTGGTCGGATCGCCTGAACAATTGATCAGTGGGAAGGCTGCAGGTGTACAGGTGATGTCCAATAGTGGATCGCCAACTGCAGGAAGTACGATTCGTATCCGTGGTGGAGCGTCGCTAAGTGCGAGTAACGATCCGTTAATCGTACTGGACGGCGTACCGTTGGAAACCGGAGGAATCAGCGGCAATAGTGGTAACTTTCTGAGTTTGATTAATCCCAACGACATTGAGAGCATGACCGTATTGAAAGATGCATCCGCTACAGCCATTTATGGATCGAGAGCATCCAATGGCGTGTTGCTCATCACGACAAAAAAAGGGAAAGGTGAGCAGTTACGTGTATCCTTCTCATCAATCCTTTCCATGCAACAAGCTATGGGGGTAGCGGATATGATGTCTAGGGATCAGTTTGCCGAATTGATCGATAGCAAAGGCACAGCAGCGCAAAAAGCTTTATTGGGAAGTGCATCAACAGATTGGCTTGAAGAAGTATTTCAGGATGCATTTGGTACAGACAATAACCTTGGTCTAAGCGGAAGCATAGGGAAGGTAGTTCCGTTTCGAGCATCAGTGGGTTATTATAATCAGCAAGGTACACTCAAAACGGATAAGACCGAACGCATGACAGGTTCTTTGGTGATGAATCCCACTTTTTTTGATCAGCATCTTACCGTTAACCTCAATCTAAAAGGGGCACGCAACAACAATCAGTTTGCGAATACAGATGCCATATGGTCAGCGATTGCATTTAATCCGACGCAGCCGATTTATTCGGGCAATGAACAATATGGCGGCTATTACGAGAGCTTAGACAATGCAGGACTTCCGGCTACAGGAGCCAATCTAAATCCGTTAGGACTCTTAAATCAGGAAAGGCATCGTAGCGATGTGAACAGGGGTATCGGTAATTTGGATCTGGATTATAAATTCCATTTTCTGCCGGAGCTGAAAGCACATGTTACCTTAGGATACGATTATGCACATGGCGAAGGTTACAATCATATTCCTGCTGCTGCAGCGAATGCTTTTAACATTGGAGGATCCTACGATACCTATGAACAAACACTTAAAAATAAACTCTTTACCGGATACCTGAATTACAATAAAGCATTGCCCGATCTGAAGAGTAATCTGGAACTGACGGTAGGTCATGATTACCAGTATTGGAGCGCAACCCGTCCACCGATCACTTATCTCAACGATGCGGGTGATGTACGCTCAACGGCTATTGGGGCAGATGAACGTCACACCCTGCTCTCCTGGTATGGACGGTTGAACTACAACTACGACAGTCGCTACCTATTGACCGCTACTGTCCGCCGCGACGGAACATCGCGTTTCAGTCCAGAAAACCGTTGGGGTACATTCCCTTCCTTAGCACTGGCTTGGCGATTGTCTGAAGAGTCTTTTTTAAAGGAGAGCACTTTTCTAAATGACCTGAAACTACGAGCCAGCTACGGTGTAACTGGACAGCAGGACGGAATAGGTAATTATAGCTATCTTCCTGTTTACAATCAAGGTACGCCTTATGCACAATACCGTTTTGGTAATCAATACCATTTGGTGTATCGCCCCTCGGTATATGTAAGCGACTTACGTTGGGAAACCACCAAAGCATTCAATTATGGGTTGGATTTTGCGGTATGGCAGAACCGTGTTTCTGGCTCTATTGAATACTATACGCGAAAGACGCACGATCTGTTAGCTACAGTTCCCGTGCCTGCAGGTACCAATTTCGACCAAATGGCAACAACCAACGTTGGCAATATAGAAAGTAGCGGTTTTGAATTCCAGTTAAATACAGTACCTGTTGAGCGGGAAAACCTGCGATGGGAAGTGAACTTCAATGCTACCCAACAACATATGAAAGTAACGAATATTGCTTTGGTAGAAGATGACTCTTCTGTTGGTTCCTATGTAGGGCCTGTGGTCAGCGGACGGAGTATCCAAATATTGACGACAGGTTATGAACCTTACATGTTTTATGTCTATAAGCAGATGTATGATGAAAGTGGTAGACCTCTAGAAGGAGTCTATGCCGATTTGAACCAAGACGGAGCCATTGATGAGAAAGATCTCTATCGCTATCAATCTCCAGCTCCAAAGTGGATTTTAGGATTTAATACACAAGTATCCTACAAAAAATGGACAGCAGCAACGACATTGCGGGCAAACCTAGGGAATTATGTATTTAACAACACCAAGATGAATCTGAGTGCCTGGGAGACGGTGCAGTATGTGGATCCTGCAATTAATAATCTGCACGAGGATTACCTGAAGACCGGTTTTCAGGCGAGACAGTATTATTCGGATTATTATGTGGAGAACGCATCCTTTCTCCGGATGGAAAATTTTTCTCTGGGATACAATGTCGGGCAAGTCGGAAAATTTGCTAACCTCCGCATAGGAGCAGTAGCGCAAAACTTATTTATCATTAGTAAGTACTCGGGGAAGGATCCCGAAGTGCCGAGCGGTTTTGATAGTTCGTTCTACCCACGTTCAAGAACCTATTCGCTAAGTTTAAATCTCGATTTTTAATATTTTAATCTGATGAAGTATCAATTAAAAAAGAATAGAATACATATGAAACAGCTAACAAAATTATACGTAGGACTGCTTTCGGTTTTGATGCTGATTGTATCCTGTACAAAAGACCTCGATCAATATCCGACGATAGAAACTACAGCAGATGCCGTTTATACATCCGTAGACGGTTACAAGTCTGCCTTGGCTAAGTTGTATGCGTCTTTTGCTATCGCCGGTAATGGTCGAGGAGATGATAATCCAGATATGGGTAGCGCGACCGCATCTTGGGGGTATCTCCGTGTCTATTTCAACCTGCAGGAGATTCCAACCGATGAGGTAATATACACTTGGGCAGGTGGTGATAACCTGGTCGATATACAATTTATCAATTGGGGGGCATCGGATACCTGGGTAAATGCCATGTACTATCGTATCTATTATACGATCGCGATTAGTAATGAATTTTTACGCAATGCAACAGCCGAAAAAATTTCCTCATTTTCGACTGAGCAGCAAAGAGAAATCCTGGAGTTTGCAGCAGAAGCCCGATTTTTACGGGCACTGGCCTATAGCCATGCGATGGATCTTTATGGGAATGTTCCTTTTGTGACCGAAACAGATGCGGTGGGTGCATTTTTCCCCCCACGTATCACGCGCTCGGATCTGTTTGACTTTATAGAAAGTGAACTCATCCAGATTGCGGACATATTATCGGAACCACAAAGTAACGTGTATGGGCGTGTCAGCAAAGCGGCGGCTTGGTCTTTGCTGGCCAAAAATTACCTCAATGCACAGGTGTATACGGGTACAGCCCGCTATGCCGACTGTATTACATACAGCAAAAAAGTAATTGATGCCGGATATTCTTTAGAAACCGATTACAAAAAATTATTCAATGCGGATAACGATCTGCGTGTCCAAGAAATTATCTTTCCGATCCAGGCGGATGTACAGCATACCACAACTTGGGGAGCGACGACTTACCTGGTCAACGGCCCTATAGTAGGTAGCATGAACGCGGCGGATTACGGTGTGGTATCGGGATGGAACAGTTTTCGCACTTTGCGCGAATTTGTATCTACATTTGATACAAATGATCTGCGTGGCGACTTTTGGACAGACGGTCAGTCGTTGGATGTGGATGATCCTTCTTCTTCCGGACAGGGATATAGTCTAGTTAAGTTTACCAATCTGAACGACGACGGAACATTCACGACTGATGAGGGGATGGTAAGTACAGATTTTCCGATGATACGTCTGGCAGACGTGTATCTGATGTATGCTGAATCTGTCGTGCGAGGAGGAGGAGGCGGAGATTTGCAGGAGGCACTTTCTTTGGTAAACCTGATCCGACGTAGAGCCTTCGGAAATGATAGTGGGCAGATCGGCACAGCACAGCTAACATTAGATTTCCTTTTAGCAGAAAGAGGTCGTGAACTCTTTTGGGAATGCACACGTCGTACGGATTTAATCCGTTTCGGTCGGTTTTCCGGAGGTACTTATTTGTGGCAATGGAAAGGAGGTGCTGTCGATGGTCGTTCGGTAGATGTGAAGTATAATCTCTATCCGATACCTGCTACTGATCTTACAGCAAATCCAAATTTAATTCAAAATACTGGTTATTAAACTAAATATGAAACAGATATTTATAGGTCTACTTGCTGTTTTTTTTGCAGCCTGTAGCAAAGAAGGTGTAGAGCCTCGTATTTCGGGTTTTGAGCCCGCAACCCTAGCGACTTCGTCGACAGATGTTGTACTGGATGCCAACAATCGGAAAAGCCTGGCGCTGCAGTTGATGTGGAACGAGGGTCAATTAACATCGACAGAAAGCATAGCACAAGGCACACTGAAAACATCCTTGCAATTCTCCGTCACAGCTTCTTTCGAAACTATTGCACGGAACGTCGATCAAATTAGCTCTTCCATGAGCTACACCAATGAACAGCTGAATAGCCTGGTATTCGGTATGGGATTCGTACCGCTGGAGAAGCAGTCTTTATATGTCAGGGTGGTATCCCGATTGGCCAACAACCTGGATCCGTTATACAGTAATATCGTTCGCATCGATATTACACCATACGAAGCTACCGACGATGGAGATTACCTGTATATGGCTAATAGTGAATTCAGTTCATTTCCTTGGCGCTTATGTTCAAGACAGGAAAATGGGGTTTACGACGGATTTGTGCAGGTAGATCAATGGTATAATTTTTACCTAGCGAATGAAGCAAGTGCCGATGCGTCCAAGATCTATGGCTCTTATCCTTTAGATGGCAATCAGTACGTTCTGTATGCAGGTGCAGATCGTTGGAACTGTTGGACCTCGAATGGCGGATACCTGTATCTAACAGCAGATGTCAATCAGTTGGAATGGAAAGAAACCGTAATCAGCTCGCTAACCGTTACGGGTGATTTTAATGGATGGAGTGCGACAGCTAATCCGATGACTTACGACAAAGAGAACAAGGTTTGGACAGCCAGTATTACAACTACCGCAGCAGAGCAATGGGGAATCAAAATTTTGATCAATGGCAGCTGGAGCTGGTTTTTTGGCGGATCAGAAGCAGAAGGAGAATGTGCGTTGTACACATCCGATGCAGGTGGATTTACCTATGACAAGGTGGGTACATATACGCTGAAATTAGATCTTAGTGATCCTAAGGCATTTAAATATAGTGTTGAATAATAACTTAATACCATTTGATATGATCACAATCAAAATATATATGCGCCTGCTTCTTGTACTCGCTGTACTTGGTTTAGGTAGCTGCAAAGAGAATGAAAATATTCCCGAGGTAAAAGCCGATGATTCCTTTGCGAAGGGAGCTGATATAAGCTGGATTACAGAGATGGAAGCTGCGGGAGTGAATTTTTACAACAATGGAGGGGTATCGGTGGACGGTATAAAGCTGCTGCATTCCATGGGTATGGATGCAGTGCGCTTGCGCGTGTGGGTAGACCCAGTCAATGGATGGTGTAATAAGCAGGACTTACTGGTAAAAGCTTACCGTGCACATAATTTAGGAATGCGTATTCTGATCGATTTCCATTACAGCGATAGTTGGGCTGATCCTGGGCAACAAAATAAGCCACGGACATGGGAAGGACTTTCGTTAGATGCATTAAAGCAGGCTGTTGCCGATCATACGATAGAAGTACTCTCGCTTTTAAAGAGTAACGGTATTACACCAGAATGGGTACAAGTCGGCAACGAAACAGGGAACGGGATGTTGTGGGATGAAGGAAAGGCTTCTGAAAATATGGCAAACTATGCCCTGCTAAATAATGCAGGATATGATGCGGTAAAGTCAGTCTTTTCGGATGCGAAGGTGATTGTGCATGTACATAATGGTCACGACAATGGTCTTTTTCGCTGGCTTTTCGACGGATTAAAATCAAATGGGGGAAAATGGGATGTAATAGGCATGTCTCTCTATCCCGACAAGGACAATTGGCCGGAACGCAATACCCAATGTTTGGCCAATATCCAAGACATGAATACGCGTTATGGTTCGGATGTCATGATATGTGAGGTAGGTATGAGCTGGGACGAAGAAGACGCAGCTGAAGCTTTTTTAACGGATCTGATTGCTAAATGTAGGACGGTTTCCAATGAAAAGGTATTGGGGGTCTTTTATTGGGAACCTCTAGCTCACGCCGGATGGAATGGTTATACGCTGGGTGCATTTGACGATAATGGACGTGCAACAAAGGCGTTGAATGCTTTTTTTAAATAAGAGATAGTTAGTACTTTAGTGCATCATGAAAAAAATTGATATTATTTTATTCTGTTTGCTGCTCGCTCCTTGTATATTGATGGGACAAGGGCTACGCCGGGAGTTTTTGTTGGAAAAAAATTGGCGTTTTAGTAAAGGAGATTTTGAACAGGCCGCTAACGCTGCCTTTGATGATAGTAAGTGGCAACAGGTGGCTGTGCCACATGATTGGGCGATATATGGACCTTTTGACCGTTCGCATGATTTGCAGCAGGTTGCGGTTACCCAAAATGGCGAAAAAGTCGCTACTGTAAAAACTGGAAGAACAGGAGGGTTACCTTATGTAGGTATTGGTTGGTACCGTAGTACATTTGATGTGCCGGAACTTAAGGATGGCAAAAAACAAGTTGTACTGAAGTTTGATGGTGCCATGAGTGAAGCACGTGTTTATGTCAATGGTCAGGAGGCTTGCTTTTGGCCCTTCGGCTATAACACGTTCCATTGTGATGTGACAAATCTGTTGCATACCGATGGGATGGATAATCAATTGGCTGTCCGTTTGGAAAATAAGCCACAATCTTCGCGATGGTATCCTGGGGCTGGTCTCTACCGTAATGTACATGTCATCGTCACGGAGGAAATGCATGTTCCGGTATGGGGTACTTATGTCACTACCCCTTTTGTATCGGATAGTAGTGCTTCTGTTCGCATTGAGACCAATTTAGAAAATGCGGATGGTAAAGCGATCCGTATCCTGACAGATATTTTGGATAGCGACGGAAAAGTCGTTGCACACAAGGAAAACCAACAAAAGCTGAATTATGGAAACCCATTTGTGCAAAATTTTGAAATTAGAAATCCTTCGTTGTGGAGCCCGGAGAGTCCTTCGTTATACCGTGCGGTGTCGAAGATTTACGTAGACGATAAGTTGGTGGATCAATATCAGACGCGGTTTGGGGTTCGAGATATTAAATTTATCGCCGATAAAGGCTTCTTCCTGAATGGCAAACTTCGTAAGTTTCAAGGAGTATGTAACCACCATGATTTAGGTCCACTGGGAGCCGCTATTAATATCTCAGCGTTACGCTATCAATTGGAGTTACTGATGGATATGGGCTGTGATGCGATACGTACGGCACACAATATGCCGGCACCTGAATTGGTCGAATTGTGTGACGAGCTTGGATTAATGATGATGATCGAACCTTTTGATGAATGGAATATCGCTAAATGCAAGAACGGCTACCACCGTTTTTTTGACGAGTGGGCAGAGCGCGATATGGTTAATATGATACATCATTTTCGAAATAATCCATCTGTAGTGATGTGGAGTATTGGTAATGAGGTGCCTACACAATGTCGGCCTGATGGATACAAGGTCGCTTCTTTTTTACAGGAAATCTGCCATCGTGAGGACCCTACCCGGCCAGTTACCTGTGGTATGGATCAGGTAAGTTGTGTGTTGGAAAATGGGTTTGCCAGCATGCTGGATATTCCAGGCTTTAATTACCGAGTACATCGTTATGAGGAGGCATATAACAAACTGCCTCAAAATTTAGTATTGGGTACAGAGACCTCTTCAACGGTAAGTTCTAGGGGAGTATATAAGTTTCCGGTGGAAAAGCGCGGGGATGCTACTTATTCAGATCATCAATCCTCGTCGTATGATATGGAACATTGCTCTTGGTCTAACCTTCCCGACGATGATTTTGCGTTGGCAGAAGATCATCATTGGACGATGGGACAGTTTGTGTGGACAGGGTTTGATTACCTCGGCGAACCGTCTCCTTACGATACCGATGCCTGGCCAAATCATAGCTCTATGTTTGGTATTATCGATTTGGCTAGCATTCCCAAAGATCGTTATTACTTGTACCGCAGTCTTTGGAATAAGAAAGAATCCACTTTACATATGTTGCCACACTGGACGTGGCCAGATCGGGTAGGCGAGAAGACTCCCGTGTTTGTTTACACCAACTACCCGCGTGCCGAGCTGTTTCTTAATGGCAAGAGTCAGGGTATACAGGAGAAAAGTAATCAATCGGTGCAGCATCGTTACCGTCTGATGTGGATGGATGTTCTTTACGAACCTGGAGAACTTAAGGTGATTGCCTACGACACAGCGGGGAATATTGCCGAGGAGAAAATTATCCGAACTGCAGGAAAACCGTATAAATTAGAACTAGAAACCAACCATGGTACGATACCCGCTGATGGTAAATCGTTGGCCTATGTGCGTGTGAAAGTGGTAGATAAAGAGGGGAACATCTGTCCAGATGAGGGATCGCTGGTACACTTTGATGTAAAGGGGGCGGGGTCTTATCGTGCTGCAGCTAACGGTGACCCTACTTGCTTGGATATGTTTCATTTACCGCAGATGCATCTGTTCAGTGGACAACTTACCGCAATTGTACAGTCTTCGGAGCAGCCTGGATACATCTTGCTTGAAGCAAAGTCAAAAGGTTTAAAGAGTGCTAAAATTACCGTAAAAAGCGAGGGGCTGTAGCCCCTCGCTTTTACGATAAAGTATTAATTAGGGTTCGTTTGAATAATTAGTACGACCAAATGCTGCGATAATCGATGCCGGATTAAGTTTTTCGTCATTTATTAATGTTAAGCTGCTACCTCTGCTTGAAAAGAAATCTAGATTTACACCAACTAATACCATATCTGTATCCACATCGTCGAGTGTGTATGAAAAAGTTTGCTCAGGCATCCAGACATCCTTATAGTAAGGTTCAAAACCAATTTCTTCGTTTCCTAATTCATACCCCTGCTTTTTTTCGAAATTGATAGCCACGGTCACAATACGTAAATTTGTATAGCAGCATTTTTTTGGAGGCTTGATATGATCTCGAACATGAAAAGAGGGGACAGTAATGGTCAGGATATTATTGTCTTTTAGTGTTGCAATATCGAAGAACATATAGTCTCCAAGGTGACTGTTATCGTTGAATTGAAAATCAACGAGGCGATTTGGATTTCCGGCAACTACATTTTTTTTACCTAAGTGCTGTCGGTTGCATTTCATGACGCGTTGGAGGTTTACCATCAAACGATTGTGCATTTTTCCATCGTGCATATGCTGGTGCAGCGAACTCAACAAGCGACGTATCAGCGCACCTGCTGTGCTTGCTCTGCCAAAGTCAGAGGAAGCCGCTTTGCTCCACCTGCTTTGGTTAATTTGCGTTGCTTTCGTTTGTACAATATTTTTATCGCCTACTTTTCGGTTTATCACGTCGCCTAACTGCCCCCTGAGAAACCCATTATCTATATATGCCATATTCGAAGATAAGTATTTATTTTGCTGAAAAACAAGCTGTTGTTTATTTTTAGGGTTATGGAAATGCAGATATACCACCGATTGTAAAATTGGAAATCGACAGTAACTATCAATTATGAAATTAGCAATGCCTGAGGTTGCTTTTCCTGTCCTTATCTAATACAGCTTCTATCAATATAGTTACCTGATTCGTGTTTCCATTACGACATGTCCGAGGTAAATCCGAGGTGTATCCGTAGTGAGTCCGAGTATAACACGGAAATACCGTGTTTTCAAGGTTGATGGGATATGGATATATCTGCTTTTAAGTACGAATAGGGCGTATTTCTGATGTGAATGATTAGTATGTAGAAGATAAATATTGGTTTATACACGGACTAAGTAATTGTGAAGTGTTGTTTAGCTTAATGTGCCTGTAAAATTTATGCTAACGTCACAGTTTTATGGAACTTCATGAAAAGTTGAGTGATTTTGCCGCTAAATCGTTATTTTAGACGACTCAAAAGGTTGTGTACATGTTAAGACGCTGTCTCTCATGTGCCAGTTTCTTAAATAGATTTAAGGCTTATATAAATGATCGCATTAAAAAAAATTACAAAGATGCTGTTTGCTTCCGGAGGATCATTACTGATGCTAGCTACATGCGGGGTTGATTCGGATGGGCGTTCGGCAGATTCGCTGACACAGTATGTGGACCCGTATATCGGTACAGGAGGCCACGGTCATGTGTTTGTCGGTGCAAATGTTCCCTATGGGTCAGTGCAACTTGGCCCCTCTAACATTTCTACAGGCTGGGACTGGGTTTCGGGTTATCACATCTCCGACTCTACTATACTCGGTTTTGCACATCAGCATTTGAGCGGTACCGGAATTGGAGACCTCGGCGACATCGTCTTTTTACCATTTACTGGAGAGGTACGGTTTGATCGTGGACAACATGGAGATGAAACAAGTGGTGCTTATTCGTTGTTTAAACGCGAAACCGAACGGGTACGTCCCGGCTACTATGCCGTACATTTGGATCGCTTTAATGTAAATGTCGAACTTACGGCTACCGCTCGGGTAGGATTTCATAAGTACAACTACGTAAATGGTAAAGAACCAAAAGTATTAATCAACTTAGATGCGGGTATTGGATGGGAAGGCGAAAAAGAGGGATCACTCGTATTGGAAAACGATTCGGTCGTATCGGGCTATAGGTATTCCATGGGCTGGGCCAAAAATCAGAAGATCTATTTTACGGCAACATTTTCGCAACCGATTGCAAAATTTCAGCTGGCAGATAGCACCTCGTTAAAAGATGGTAACCGCCTCGTTGCTAGCCGCACCTATGGCGAATTGACGTTCGCAGGCAAGGAGGGCGCACAGGATATTCTGGTAAAGGTGGCTGTTTCACCGGTTAGCATTGAAAATGCAAAGCAGAATATGAAAGAGGAACTTCCAGGATGGGATTTCGTTGCCACCCAAAATAAAGCTGACCAAGTGTGGGATGAAGCGTTGAAGAAAATAAAGATAGAGACGAAAGATAGTGTCGCACGTAAGATTTTTTACACAGCTTTATACCACAGCATGGTGGCTCCGTCGTTGTTTAATGATGTGAATGGCGACTATATGGGTGCAGATTTTAAACAACATCGTCTTGAAAGCGGTAATAATTATACAACCTTTTCATTGTGGGATACGTATCGCGCAGCTCATCCCTTGATGAGTATTATTCATACAGAACGTGTGCCTGATATGATTAATAGTATGTTGCGTATCTATCAAGAGCAAGGGAAATTACCAGTCTGGCATTTGGTAGGAAACGAGACCGATTGCATGGTCGGAAATCCGGGTATTATTGTCGTTGCGGATGCATATCTCAAGGGTATAACAGGTTTTGATAAGGATTTAGCGTACGAGGCGATGAAGACCTCCGCAATGAAAGACGACAGGGGACTGAAGTGGTATAAGCAATATGGTTATGTTCCATTTGATAAGGAAGAAGTGGAATCTGTTGCCAAAGGTTTAGAATTTGCCATCGCAGATTGGAGTTTGGCACAAGTAGCCAAGCTGAGAGGTGAGCAGAACGATTACGACTATTTTTTAAAGCGTAGCAATTCTTTTAAATACTATTTTGACAAAAATATACAGTTTCTAAGAGGCGTAGATTCAAATGGCAAGTTTAGGCCTGGACCGTTTGATCCTTTTCATTCCGCGCATTTAGCCAACGACTATACGGAAGGAAATGCGTGGCAATATACTTGGTTGGTTCCGCATAATGTACATGGGTTTATGGAGCTATTCGGTAGAGAAGATGCTTTTATCCAAAAGTTAGACTCCTTGTTTATTGTAGAAGGCGATCTGGGCGAAGAAGCATCTCCCGATATCAGCGGTCTGATTGGGCAATATGCGCACGGAAATGAGCCAAGTCACCATGTTATCTATATGTATCCCTATGCCGGTCAACCTTGGAAAACGGCGGAACGTGTGCGCGAAACACTATCGACAATGTATACCGATAAACCCGATGGACTATCCGGTAATGAGGACGTGGGACAGATGTCTTCCTGGTACGTGCTTTCATCGCTTGGTTTCTATCAAGTGTCTCCAGCAGGAGGTCCTTTTATCTTCGGCAGTCCGTTATTTGACGAGGCAACTATTACACTGCCGGAAGGAAAAACGCTAAAGCTCGTTGCCAAAAACAACAGTTCAACGAATAAATACATACAAAAAATTACCTTCGACGGGCAGCCATACACGAAATCTTATATCCAATATGCCGATTTGATGAAAGGAGGCAAACTGGAGTTTGAGATGGGTGGGAAGCCATCGACAACTTACGGTGTCCATCCCGGTGATAGACCTAAATCGATCCAGTGATAAAGTAGTTAATATAAATAATGATGAAGATAATATATATAGTCGGTTCAATTATAATGTATTTAGGCCTAGCTCGTGTCAATGCACAAACTTTGCCCTATAAAAACAGCCTCCTTCCAATCGATGAACGCGTAAATGACCTCTTAGGACGCATGACGGTGGACGAAAAAGTTGGACAGCTCTCGAAGATCCTGGGGTGGGAAATGTATGAAAAGGATGGGAAGAATGTTCGCGTCAGTTCAAAATTAAAAGAAGCTGTCAAACAGCAGCATATAGGAATGTTGTGGGCTACACTACGAGCCGATCCATGGACGCAAAAAACCTTAACAAATGGGTTGAGTCCAAAAGAAGCGGCTCGGGCCACCAATGCAATTCAACGATACATGATTGATAGTACGCGATTGGGTATTCCGCTCTTGCTATCTGAAGAGGCTCCGCACGGGCACATGGCTATTGGTGCCACGGTATTTCCTACAGCAATCGGACAGGCAAGTACCTGGAATCCCGTCTTGATCCAGCAGATGGCAAGTGTAATAGCACGTGAAACCTACGCCGTTGGAGGCAAAAATGGATATGGCCCAGTTCTGGACCTGGCGAGAGATCCCCGCTGGTCACGAACAGAAGAATCGTATGGAGAAGATCCATATCTTATTGGTCAAATGGGTCGAGCCATGGTAAGTGGATTTCAAGGAGAGAAAATAGGAGAACCGGATAAGATTATCGCTACGCTCAAACATTTTGTTGCTTATGGTGTGCCAGAAGGAGGACATAATGGCGGAAGTGTTTCGGTGGGAGAGCGCACACTTATGCAACATTATTTACCCCCATTTGAGAAAGCTGTAAAAGCTGGTGCGGGTTCAGTCATGACAGCCTATAACTCTATAGACGGCATCCCTTGCTCGGCAAACCAATGGTTGTTAAATGAAATTTTACGACAACAATGGGGATTTAACGGGTTTGTCGTTTCTGACTTACTTAGTATATCAGGACTAACGGGCAACCACGGTACAGCTCGCGATGCTGCCCACGCTGCTGCACAAAGTATGCAGGCTGGATTGGATGTTGATTTGAGTGGTACTGGATATGGGGTAAATTTACTGGAAGCAGTGAAGACTGGTCAGGTGGATCTACAAGCATTAGATCGTGCCGTGTCCCGGGTTTTGTACCAAAAATTTACCTTGGGGCTATTTGATCGCCCTTATGTAGATGAAAAAGCAGTTGACCGTCAAGTGGGCACTACCGCGCATGCAGTGCTTGCTAGACAAGTAGCTCGTGAGTCGATTGTTCTGCTGAAGAATGAAGAAGGTATGTTGCCTTTGAGCAAATCGTTGAAGCGGATTGCTGTTATAGGCCCTAATGCAGATAATATTTATAATCAATTAGGGGATTATACGGCTCCCCAACCTGAGGAAAAGATAAAAACAGTCTTGGATGGGGTACGTGCCGCCGTATCAAAGTCGACGGTAGTCGATTATGTGAAGGGCTGTGCCATCCGGGATACGACTTCGACGGATATAGATGCTGCGGTGCATGCAGCCACACGCGCTGACGCAATAATTGTCGTTTTGGGAGGATCCAGTGCGCGTGATTTTAAAACATCTTATCAGGCAACCGGCGCAGCTACTATCGATGCTAACGCGAAGACAATAAGTGATATGGAAAGCGGGGAAGGGTTTGACCGATCGACACTTGATCTCATGGGTAATCAATTGCAATTGCTTCAAGCATTGAAAGCTACAGGAAAACCGATTGTATTGGTTACTATAAAGGGGCGTCCATTGAATTTAAATTGGGCGGATCAACATATTCCAGCGATTATTGATGCCTGGTATCCCGGACAAGAAGGTGGTTTGGCAATAGCTGATGTATTATTTGGTGACTATAATCCTGCCGGACGACTGCCGATCTCCGTAGCGCGGTCAGTAGGGCAGCTACCTGTACATTATAATCATGACAAGCCGAAGCATCACAATTATGTAGAATCGGAAGCTAACCCCCTTTATGCTTTTGG
Source organism: Sphingobacterium alkalisoli (assembly GCF_005049105.1). GTDB lineage: Bacteria > Bacteroidota > Bacteroidia > Sphingobacteriales > Sphingobacteriaceae > Sphingobacterium > Sphingobacterium alkalisoli. Next base: position 232,563 of record NZ_SUKA01000004.1, on the reverse strand, counting down.
ATATGGATTGAGTTATACCGATTTCACATACAGTGATCTACAAATCAAGGTAGAGGAGAGGGATAAAGACTTTAAGTGTTCGATCGCATTTCAGGTTAAGAATGTCGGCAATCGGGATGGCGATGAGGTTTCGCAACTGTATATTGTCGATGAGGTAAGCAGTGTCGTGACACCGGTAAAACAGTTAAAGCGTTTCGAGCGAAAATTCATTAGAAGTGGCGATACAGAAACTTTCGTTTTTGATTTAACGAAAGAGGATTTAAGATTATGGGGCATCGATAAAAAATGGAAAGTAGAGAAAGGGAAGTTTAAGCTACTGGTTGGATCTTCTTCTGATGATATCCGACTGTCATCCGAATTTTCCTTAGAGAAAGATTACACCTTGTAGATGCATGTTACTCATTTACCTGTATAACGACAGTTTTGTTAACTGGGTGTAATCTGCTGATTGCGTAAAAATATTCAATCGGATATCCTCCAATGAAACTTAGCAAAAAATCTATACCAAAAAGAATTTAATATATTACTTTTGTCCTTAGCCATTTCTGGAAAGCGATTGATTATAATACCTAGCAGGAGACATGGGCGAAATCTGTAATACCTTTGATTGTAAACTTTTAATCTCTAGTGGATGACGGAAGACGACATTATAAAGAGACTCAAAGCAGGAGATAGCGGTGCGTATAAAAAGTTATATGATTTGCATTATAAAACGTTATGTACATATGCGAGCAAAATAACCCAGAACTCCGCTAACGCCGAAATGATCGTAAACGATGTGATCTTCTCCTTGTGGAAAAATAGGTCGGGTTTGGATATTCATAATTTACGGCATTATCTCTTAAGAGCGGTAAGGAATCGTTGTATCAATTATACGATGCAAGAAAAGAGAAATCGGAATTTTCAGATGGAACTACCCGAAGAAGACCATGTTTTTCAGAAACAATACGAAATATTTAACACCCCCAATCCGATAGAAAAACTGCTACTTAAAGAGCTAGATATCAAAATTCAAAACAGTCTAGACAGTATGCCCGATCAGACCAGGACGATTTTTAAGCTGAGTCGGTTCTCTGATCTGAAATATCATGAAATTGCCGATACGCTCAATATTTCTATTGATGTCGTTAAATATCACATCAAACAAGCTCTCCTTAAACTACGTTTAGACCTAAAAGATTATTTTTTCGAAAAAAGATAAATTTAATTTACCCGATTCTCGTTTATACTTGTCTTACACTTGATAGCCATACTATATATGGTTTAAAATACCAATGGAAGATAAATCGAAAGAATACTGGTTAGAAATTATTTATGACTCGCTCTCTGGGAATATAACGGATGAGACCCAAAAAGAGCTAGACACGTGGATGTTATCTTCTGCGAAGAATCAAGCATTTTATAATGAAATTGTAGAGCTTTATACGCTGATGGATTTCTCTTCACCGAATGAAGTCTTCAACGCCAACGCAGCATACCAGCAATTCCTTTCTCGAAAACACAAAACCGTATATTCTTTTAGACAAAAAGTATTACCGTATATAAGTGTAGCGGCGGGTCTATTGATTGCCTTTACCCTGGGTAATTATTGGACGAAAGATCAGCAGCTACCTACTGGGCATCTCGTTTCAACCATCACTGTAGAGAAAGGATCAAAAACAAAGACTGTTCTACAGGACGGGTCTGTTGTATGGCTCAATTCGGATACCGAACTGGAAGTGGCTTCCGATTTTGGTATTTCCGAAAGACGGATCAAGATTACGGGCGAAGCTTTTTTTGAGGTAACACACGATGATGAAGCTCCGTTCATTGTTGAAACAAGTGGCCTTGATGTTCAAGTACACGGTACATCCTTCAATGTGTCCTGCTATCCAGAACAACACGATATTCGGGTGACGCTAGTGGAGGGGTCTGTAGAATTGAGTTCTAAAAATGGTAAAACATTCCGGATGCAGCCCTCTCAAACGGTGATTTACGATGCAAAAGAGAAATCCTACACCCTTATTAAAGGTATCCCCGATTATGAATTGGCCTGGAGGGAATCTAAATTCATCTTTAAGAATAAAAAATTCAGTGAACTAACCGTCGAGTTAGAAAGAATATTCGACGTGCAGATTCAAGTCAATGATAAAGCGCTGTTGAATCGAAAACTCACCGGCGATTTTATAAATAATGAAGGAATAGCCGAAATTCTAGAGGTAATGTCTTCGCTCGGTAAATTCTCTTATAAAATTAATGGTCGTCAAATCGAAATTTTCTAACCACTAAAAAAAGAACCAGATTGTAAAACTTAAAAAAAAATAATTATGAAATAGAAGAACTAAAAAAAGAGAATCGGAAGATATTGCAGCACCCTCCGATTCTAATTGGAGTATAAACTTAATAGTACTAACCTCAATTAATAACAAATGTATAAAAAAATACACTGGGGTAGACGGTTATGCCTAATAAATCGTCACCGTAGCCTAATCAAAATTATGAAAATCGCCTTATTGTTAATGTTCGTTGGCATCTTTGGGGTGTCAGGCGCTGTTTTTTCACAAGACGCAAGCGTATCATTAGATATTAAAAACCAACCGCTATCTACACTAATCGCGGCCATCAAGAAGCAAACAAGTTATTCCTTTCTTTTTGATGCAGACGAAGTGAATGTCGATCAGAAGGTAAGCTTATCATCTAAGGGTATCAAAGTAAAGGATGCTTTGCAACAGGTATTGAAGCCACATGGTTTGGAATCGCGTATGAGCGGCAACCATATCCTAATTGTGAAAGCAACGGTTCCAGCTAATCGGAACCAACAGAAGGAGCTTTCCGGTATTATTAAAAGTGCGACAGGAGACATTATCTCTGGCGCGACGGTTAGCGTAAAAGGAACATTATTGAGTGTGCAGACGAACAATAACGGTCTGTTTAAACTCGCACTTCCTGAGAGATCAGTTACCTTAGTGGTATCGTATCTGGGGATGCAGCCCACCGAGGTTTCTGTCGGGGCAGATCAGCGTTTTGTGGAAATTACCCTGCAAGATGGGGTTTCAGAAATAGAAGATGTAGTCGTTACTGCGTTGGGAATCCGTAGACAAAACCGATCGCTAACCTATAACGTACAACAGTTGGAGGCAGAAGAAGTCATCAGAATTCCTGATCCGAATTTTATAAACAATTTAAATGGACGGGTCGCGGGTGTAACTATCAATTCTTCTTCTTCAGGCGTAGGAGGGTCATCGAGAGTAGTTATGCGGGGAGTAAAGTCAATATCCGGAAACAATAATGCATTGTATGTGATCGATGGGATTCCCATGCCAAGTCTCTCTAGCGATCAACCCGAAGATATCTTTTCGGGTGCAGGGCAAACGGGAGACGGTATCTCCAACTTTAATGCTGAAGATATTGAAAGCATATCCGTTTTGAGCGGTCCCGCTGCGGCAGCACTGTACGGTAGCGCAGCAGCTAATGGTGCAGTATTAGTGACAACCAAAGGTGGAAAGAAAGATCAAACGTCTCTGACCGTATCCAATCAGACGACGTTCTCCAGACCGTTCATTCTTCCAGAGCTTCAAAATAGTTACGGACCTACTGAACCCGGTAGCTACTACAGCTGGGGCGAAAAACTGAATCAACCCTCCAATTACAAAGCAGGAGATTTCTTCAATACGGGTGTAAATCTGACCAATGCAATCAGTCTTTCGACCGGCAATGCGAGAAGTCAGACTTACCTATCTGCTGGCACGGTAAATGCAAATGGCATTATCCACAATAACGATTATAAACGGTACAACTTCTCTGTACGTAATACCACTAATTTCTTGGACGAGAAGTTGATATTGGATGTAGGATTTATGCACGCTAATGTGAATGAACAGAACATGACTGCACAGGGATTATATTTCAATCCATTGGTGCCTATCTATTTATTTCCGGCGGGTGATGATTTTAACAAGGTAGAACTCTTTGAACGTTATGATCCTTCCCGTAATTTCAAGACCCAATTTTGGCCGTACGGCGATCAGGGCTTGTCCATGCAAAACCCCTATTGGATTACACAGCGTGCGCTATTTCCCAACAACAAACAGCGTTATATGAGCAATGCCTCCTTGAAATATATATTGAGTGACTGGATCAACGTATCAGGGCGATTGAAATTAGATCGAAGTAACGATAAATTTGAAAAGCGATTTAACGCATCTACAAATATGTTATTCGCTTCAGAAAATGGTTTTTATTCCTTAAATGAAGCACAGACGCAACAAGTGTATGGCGAGTTAATGACGAATATCAACAAATCGTTTTTAGACGATCAGATAAGTTTGACGGCTGTCGTTGGGGCAAATGTAGAAGACTTGAGCTACGATCAAAACATGTACGGTGGAAAATTACACGGCGTACCTAATTTGTTCACCTATTCTAATGTGAACAACGCTACCGCAGAGTCTTCTCAAACGGGGTATCGGCGTAATAAACAAGCTGTTTTTGCAAGTACGCAGTTTGGTTATAAAGATAGGCTTTTTTTAGATCTAACCGGAAGAAATGATTGGGCATCGACATTGGCATTATCGAATGTAAAGTCCTTTTTCTATCCGTCCGTTGGTGTTTCGGCCGTTGTTTCCGATATGTTGAACATGAATGCAGACTATCTTTCTTATCTAAAGGTGCGAGCCTCTTATTCCGAAGTCGGCAATGAACCAAATCCTTTTTTAACGATTCCAACCTATTCGTTGGCCAATGGCTACCCACAAACACAGGCCCGTATGCCAAATCCGGATTTGAAACCCGAACGTACGCGTTCCTGGGAAGGCGGTTTAAATGCAACACTATTTAAGAGTAAATTGAGTATTGATGCAACGGTATACCAATCCAGTACCTTCAATCAGTTCTTCGAACCGACCCTCTCTTCTTCATCTGGTTTTACGAGTGTTATTGTTAATGCAGGCCGGATAGATAACAAAGGTGTCGAAGTGGTGGCAAAATACAATGAACAGATCGGTGCGTTTAATTGGAACACCTACCTGACGTATTCATTGAATAGGAACAAAATCATTAAATTGCTTGACAACTGGACTAATCCAGTAACAGGAGATCAAATTTCTTTGACCGAGTTAGATATGACCGGAACGGGAAGTTACAAAATGGTGCTCAAAGAAGGCGGACAAATGGGCGACATCTACGTCAATAGTCTGCGTGTCGATGAACACGGTGCCATTTACGTGCATCCAACAGATCAAGTTGTTGTCGCTGAAACAAATGAATATGTATATGCAGGGAATAACAATCCGCGGTATAATCTAGGTTGGGGTAACAATTTTTCCTATCGCGGAATCCATTTTGGTTTCCTTTTCAATGCACGTGTCGGAGGTGTTGTCGTTTCTAATACACAGGCTGTCTTAGACGCTTTTGGTGCCTCTAAAGGATCTAGTGACGCACGTGATGCTGGTGGTGTTTTAGTCAATGGACGTCCAATTCCGACCAAACCCTATTATGATGTAGTTGGTGGTGGATCATCTGGCGGTATAGGTTCCATGTATACTTATAGCGCTACCAATGTGCGGTTGGGAGAAGTGAGTTTCGGTTATGACTTACCGATGGCAAAATGGGTAAAGGGCATAAAAGGTGCAAATGTCTCATTCATTGGGAAAAACTTACTTTTCTTGTATAACAAAGCACCATATGATCCCGAATTGACGGCGAGTACAGGAACGTATTTCCAAGGAATCGATTATTTTATGTCGCCAAGCCTACGTAGTCTGGGCTTTTCACTACGTGTTCAATTATAAGACTAAAAGAAATGGCTATGAAGAAAATATCTATAAGCAACATTGGAAAGATGTTAATACTTGTATTACTGTTTTCCACATCATTTATATCCTGTACGGATAAATTTGAGGCATATAACACCAATCCACACGAGGCAACAGAAGAGATGATGACGCATGATAACCTGAAAACGGGTGCTTTTTTTACACAGATGCAGCGTAACGTGGTATTGTTTAAAGACGGTACCAACTCGGATTCGGACTATCAGGTTTCACAAGGTCTTACCAGTGACATTTATTCGGGTTACCTTGCCCCCACCGGTAGTTGGTATGGTGGCGTTCATAATGGGTCCTATTATTTTATTACCAACTGGCTAGAAACTACATTTCGTTCAGGTTTTTCCTCCATCATGCCGGCATGGCAATCCATTGTCCAGATAGCAAATGAACAAGGTCTTCCTGAGGTAGCAGCGCTAGCGACGATCATCAAAGTGGAAGGCATGCATCGGGTCGCTGATACGTACGGCCCATTACCTTATATCAACTACGGGAGTGGCTCTTTGGCAAACAATTATGATGGCTTAGAAGACATCTATAATAAGTTTTTTGAAGAATTAGCAACTTCCATTACTGTGCTGACCGATTTTACACTGGCTAATCCTAATGGTAGAGTTCTAGAGAAATATGATCTTGTATACAGTGGTGATGTGAATAAATGGGTGAAATTTGCAAACACCCTGCGATTACGTCTAGCATTACGTATCGCTTATGCGAATGCGGCAAAGGCGAGGGAAGAAGCAGAAGCGGCGGTGTCAAATCCGATTGGTCTGATTTCGCAAACACAGGAACGGGCGTCACTTAAGCACACCTCTAATCTTGTTTATTATCATCCACTCTTTGAAATCGCGTATAACTTTAATGCTGGAGAGGTAAGAATGGGCGCCACCATGGACGCCTATATGAATGGTTATCAGGACGCAAGGAGACCCCGTTATTTTAAACCGGCCGTCGACGGAGCATATCACGGTGTTCGCCAAGGCATTGTTACATCGGTGTGGACTCCCTATGTAGGCAATCAGATATCCAACCTCAATGTAGACAATGGAACAACTGAAATCGTATGGATGACTGCCGCGGAGTCTTATTTTCTGCGCGCTGAAGGGGCACTCCGGAATTGGAATATGGGAGGTTCGCCGCAAAGTTTTTATGAGGGTGGAATTTCCGTATCTTTTGAAGAGAATGGAGCCGTGGGCGCACAGGACTACATCGGAAATAACACCCTTCAACCCATTGCATTCACGGATAATGCAGAAGGTTCGACTTTCCACGCTGCTGCTCCAAGTACGATCACCATCGCCTGGAATGCGGGGGATTCGTTTGAACGGAACCTCGAACGGATCATTACACAGAAGTGGCTTGCCCTTTATCCCGATGGGCCGGAAGGCTGGGCAGAATTCCGCCGTACGGGATATCCACGACTGATCCCCGTTGTCGTGAACAACAGTACATCGATCAACCGAGATATCCAAGTACGTCGAATCCCTTATCCACAATCCGAATACGGTAACAACCGCGTCGGTGTGTTATCGGGTGTTTCCAAACTGATGGGACAGGATAACGGCGGAACAAAATTGTGGTGGGATAAAAAGTAACTAACCAAACAATAAAGCTATTGAAAGATGAAGAATATTTTTAATACAACGTTTTTAAGCGCCTTATGTGTGGTAATGGGGCTAATGACGGGTTGCGACACCGAAATAGAAAAGCTAGAGATTCAAAAACTGAAAACATACGATGAGCAATATTTTGCTAATCTCAGGACCTATAAAAAATCTGATCATCAGATTGCGTTTGGATGGTTTGCGGCCTACGCACCTATTGAAGGTGTTGGTGGTTACAAAGATCCGGCCTCATGGGGCGAGCGAATAAAGGGTATCCCGGATAGCTTGGACATATGCTCGCTCTGGGGGGGAATACCAAGCAACGATCCGAATAGTCACCTGTATGCTCCCGTGGCCTATGCCGATTTGCAATATGTGAGAGAAAACTTGGGTACCCGTTTTGTCGTACCTACTATTGTCCGGATGAATAAGGTTATTACCCTGAAAGACGGTCGGGAATATGATCTTCGGGAAAACCAGAATGAGGAAGGGATAAAAGTTTATGCCCAACAACTGGTGGACGACGTATTGGATTATAACCTCGATGGTGTAGATCTCGATTATGAACCGGAGGGAGATTGGCTACAGGGGGCAAATTTTACCAAAATGGTCGAGTATATCGGACAGTTTTTTGGTCCTAAGGGAATGTATCCCGATAAATTGCTCATTGTTGATTTCTATTCACAATATCCCCCCGCGGAAACTGAACCTTATGTAGATTATTTTATCCGCCAAGCTTACACACAAGGATTTGCAGAACATTCCGCCGCTAGATTACAGACGTATTACAACAACATCAGTTGGGCTCCTCCTGGGAAATTTATTGTAACTGAAAATCTAGGAAGTTTTTATGAAAATGGTGGTTCACCTTTTATAGAAGCGAATGGAAATCGATTAACGACAGATGGAACGCAGATGTATTCGTTGGAGGGAATGGCAAGATGGAATCCAACACAAGGAAAAAAGGCGGGGTTCGGCGCATTCTATTTTGATCGCGATTATTACAACGTACGGGGAATACCCTATTACAATATGCGTCGGAGTATACAGATCGCTAATCCCGCGGTACATTAGAGTAATGATATTTAAAATTTTTGACTATGAATCTATTGCAAATAAAAAATAATGTAAGCATACTGGCATTGTCCATTTTGTGCCTGTTTTCGTGTACGAAAGGAGATAGGTTTGATTACGATAAGGAAGCGATCTTGCTTACCGGAACGGAGGTAAATCCTATGGTCCGATTCGTCGTGGAAAATACACCTTCGACTTATACGGTTACAGCTTCTGCAACTGGAAAGGTAGCAGAAGATATCTCTATCGATTTTGTGTATGACGAAACGAAATTGGAAGAATACAATAAGAATAACAACACCAATTTCTATGCGGTTCCCTCTGGAGCTATTGTGCTGGAAGGGAGCAATGGTGTCATTAAGGCAGGTAGCGCCTCTTCTACGGGTATTGATATTAAAGTTGTCTCAATAGATCAGTTTATAGACGGACGCACCTATGTAATACCCATAAGTATTAAAAATGTCACGGGAGGAAACCTTAATATTCTAGAAAGCTCAAGAACGATCTTTTTACGAATTTCGCGAGTTTCCAATTTCTATTCTCTAGATATGAACAATACGGCTCTCTATAGTAATTTTATATTTAACGACGACCAAGCCGTAAATCTTGATAAATATACCTATGAAGTAAAATGTTATATCAATAATTGGCACAGCACACCGGAACCTATCAGCCGTCTTTGTTCGTTTACATCCAAAGACGAGCAGCGCTCGAACATGCTTCGTTTCGGCGAAAATGGTCAGGCCATAAATTCCCTACAATGGGTAAATCCAGGAGGAAGCCTTATCTCGAAAACCCGCTTCAATACGCAACAATGGTATACGATTTCCCTATCGTACGACGGTAGCAAATTTACAATGTATGTAGACGGTGTACCAGATTCAGAGATGGCAGGATCGGGGAATGTCACTTTTCAGCGTTTTGAATTGGGCATGTCTTGGGCCAATTATCCTTCCATGCAATATTTCAACGGAAGAATAGCGGAAGTAAGGGTATGGGATAAGGCACTGACTTCAGGAGAAATACGAAATGGTATATGTGGCGTGGATCCGACTTCGGAAAATCTGGTTGCTTATTGGAAATTCAACGAAATGGATGGGCACATATTTCATGACGCATCGGGCAATGGCTACGATATGGATTGGTCAAACACTTATAGAGATAACGCGGGAAATGGGGTTTTAAACAGATTCGATAAGCGAAGTGCGGTAAGATGGCTTATAGATGATAACAACAAATGTACGCAGTAAATTATTTTGACGATTAAACTTTTCAATCATGAAAAAGATAATATTTAGTGTTTTTGGAATTTCTATCCTATTAATTAGCGCATGTTCTGATAAGGAACAGTTTGACGTTACGGGCGATACGGTCAATAGAATATTTGTAAACACACAGTCTGGCTATGTAAACGACATCACCTATAATATCATTCATACGCCAATAGGAAACATGGGCGACGAAATCAAGCTAAAGGTTCCTGTTAGTGCGACCAAGCCTACCTCATCTGATGTAAAGGTGTCTTTCACAGTGGATCCTACCTTGCTGGATGCCTATAACAGTATGAATCAAACGGGATATCAGACCGTACCTGCTAATCTTCTTGAGATCGAAGGGCAAGAGCTTACGATTACAAGCGGGAGGATGTCATCAACTGATTCATTATATATCCATATTCCCAATGTAAGTACGCTTACGGAGAGTGCGTACCTTATACCTGTGCGCATTCAAACAATCTCCGGTGCGGAAAATAGTGAAATCAGTAGTAACCTGAATACCATTTTAATTCGTATTCATACGCGATCGACCAACGTTTATAATAGTCCTACGTCTGTTCCCGGCACCTTGGTCACAGATCGCTCAGCATGGGTCGCTACTGTGAATCCTAGCCCGACAGCGGGTGCTGCCAGTAATATGTTTACAACAAGCTCCCAACAACACTGGACATTGTCGCCTTCCGTTCCGTGTGATATCACTGTAGATATGGCAACCGAAAATTCGGGAATACAGGGGATACGGATGGTCAGTGCAAACAACTACCGCTTGTCACAGGTGGAGACTTTTACAAGTCATAACGGGAGTGACTGGATTTCCCAAGGCGAATCTGCAGTTGCCAACTCCAACAATCAATTCATTCGTTTTTACTCACCTGTAACAGCACGGTACTTACGGGTAAGTGTATCGGGCTGGCAAAATAATAACAATATTCGGGTAATTCATTATCATATCTACCAATAACATATAAAACATCACAAAAGCCTACGGCGTGTCAAAACGCCAACCAGGCAATTTTATTACTGTATAAGACAGCCTGTCTGTCTTATACAGTAATTATTAACGATAAACTATGTTATGTATTCTTAAATGGCATACGTTAGATACGATTGGGTTTACTTTTCCAAAACAATATGCTTAATGTTTTTTCGATTATACGTATATGTTATGTGAACTAACCCCCTGCTGTCCTGAAATATTGTCGGATAGCTAAATTCGCCCTTTTCTTCATCTTCTAGTTTTATCAGATCTATCCAGTCTATACCATCTCTCGAATAAGCTAGGTTCAGTTTTGTTCGACCTTCCCACCAATCTTTACCCGGAATATCAGGATTGTATACAATGTAAAAAAGGTTGCCTACTCGAATCGCATCTGTTGCGGAATTGGGATTGATAAGATTCGTTTTCTCGAGAGCTGACCATGTTAGGCCATTGTCACGAGACCAAGCCGTAACAACTTTTCCCTCTTTACTTCGACACAAAACTTGCAATTTATCGTCAGGGTGTAGTAGAATACTGGGCTGTATCACGTTAAATTTTGATTTTTGGTCAATAGGATAGATTTCCCATTTTTTTTGATCGCTGTCGCTGGCTTCAATATGCGCGACCCATCTATCTTCGCTTAGCTCAACGCTCGAAGGGGATAAGACTGTGCCATCGGCTAGTTCGATAGGTTTGTTTTTGATGGGCCCCAATATGCCATGGGGGAGCTGACGTGCCGAGCTCCAAGTAATGCCTCCATCTACAGAAGTTTTTACCATACCCCACCATTCGCGGGGATTAGGACCAACTTTATAGTACAGATATATTTTTTTATCGTTTTTGAGCTTAAATAGTACGGGATTCCAACAGGGGTACCTTAACGTATCGTTTATCACACCCTCAGCCCATACTGTTGGTTTAGTCCAATTTTGGCCATCGGAAATGGATCCCCATATGACGACATCTTTATTGCCTTCGTGTGTGCCGCCAAACCAGCTACCTAATAATTTACCATCGGCAGTTTCCGCTATTGTTGATGCATGACACTGATTAAAATGCTTGCCTTCTTGAAACAGGTACTCTTCTTTCAAGATATTAAAGTTAGGCTTTTGTGCAAGTACACACGTGGAACAAATTAGAAAAAGAAATTGAGCAGCATTTCTTATAAATATAAAACTCACTTTTACTTTGATTTTAATTGGATAACGCTTGCATATGCCAGATCCGTTTTTGGACTTTGAATTGTAACTTTGTCTTGTTTTTTACTCCATTTTATTTTTCCCGAGTAGCCAAGTACTCTAACATCCTTAATGTCAAATCCGGCAGGTACTGTAAATTCAAAAGATGAGGGTTTCTGATATGTATCGCCCTCGGAGAGGTGAAAAATATTGATTACTTTATTGTCTTTACTTCGGGTATAGTAATAGTCGCCTTCGTGATAAGGAGCAATAGCCCTTGTAGCAAAGACTGCGGATTCATTAACATTCATCCAGGATGCGAGTTCTTCAAGACGGTCATATGCTGCCTGATCGAAATCTCCGTTGGGACCAGGTGCAATGTTCAGCAGATAGTTACCTCCACGGGATATGATCTTAACCAAGGTTTCGACAATTGTTTTAGTAGGTTTGTATTGGTCATCGGGGATATATGAAAATGAGTTGCCCATAGTGATACAGCTTTCCCAAGGAATGTCCAACGGGTGTTCTGGCACCGCTTGTTCGGGGGTTACATAGTTTTCCCACTCTCCAGGAACTGTACGGTCTACGACAATGATACCTGGTTGATTTTGGCGAGCCATTTTACCGATGCGGTCCATGTCGATATCTTGTTCCACTTTAATCGTCCGTTGCCATTCCACTGTAGGATCAATTGTTTTAAAAGGCCGAACCCAGCCGCCATCCAACCACAGAATGTCTACTTTCCCATAGTTAGATGTCAGTTCATTTAGCTGATTGTACGTAAAGTCTTTGTATTTTCCCCAACGTTCCGGATATTTGGTCGGATCGTAGTTTACGTTCCGGTCTTTCGGTGGGAAGTATGGCCACCAGTAGTATTCTGTATGCCAATCTGGTTTCGAAAAATAAGCACCTATTTTGAATCCGTCATTTCTAAATGTATTAAAGATTTCTTTTGTGACATCTGCTTTTGGGTTTGTTGAAAACGGGGTGTTCGCGGAGGTGATCTTGTAGTCTGATTCTTGCGTGTCAAACATGGCAAAGCCATCATGATGTTTCGTTGTGAAAACGACATATTTCATACCTGCAGCTTTGGCTGCATTCGACCATTTCTGGGGATCGAAGTCCGTAGGATTAAACGTTTTCTGTAGGTTTTCGTAATTTTTGACATAGTCATAGTAGCTTTCACCATGTTCGGGCTTACGCTGTGTCCAGCCTTCGTCTTCGGGACAGAGACTCCAACTTTCCACAATACCCCATTGGCTGTACGTGCCCCAATGCATGAATAATCCAAATTTCATGTCCTGCCAGGTTTCGAGGTTGGCAATTACCTGTGGATCGGAAGGCTTTTGATATCCCGAGGATACGTTGTGAGCTTGTGAGTAACCCGAAAGATAGCATATGCTCGTAAAAAGCACTAAAAGTATGTTTATTTTGCGCGTGTGCACCATATCTGAAGTATATATTATTATGAGTTTTTAAAAATACAAATTATTGATTGAACATCAATTGATTCCCCATTGATTACTATAAAAACCGGCATCTACTACGTCATCCGCTCCGCTTTTTAACATTCCGAAACGGAAGAATAGATAATCCGGAAACCCGCTGGCTCCAGCGAAGTATTGATTAGCAGTGGCAGCACGCATGCCGTTGATACCAGTACCTGTAATTACACCAAGTGTATGGGTGTCGCTTCCGGGTTTCTTCCATGTAAAATATCCGCCGAGATCGTCTCCAGTATATTGTTTATCACCGACTTTGACACCTGAAGCGTCAACCGATATCGGACAATCCGCAAGCAGTATAGACCAGGCACGGTTTGTTGTCGCATTGCCAATAACGATGATGTTATGATCACGGTATTTCTCCGCAGAAAATTCATGATCGGCAACGATTTCAAAAGAACCATTGCCCCGATAATACCAAGATTCTGCGTCATACCTCGCTTTGGCTAAAGCCCATTTGTTTTCTTCTACTGTACCGTTTGTGCCATATACATACACCATCCGATGATTGAAAGCTTCTTTGAAAACTCCATTCCGATGTGGGCCTTTATCTTCTAGCGAAGGTTTGCTTATGATTTGCCAGGCATCGTTGTTTTTTTGAAGATAAACCGATGAGTTGTTGCCTTGTGGTATATAGCTGAGTTCGTTAAGGCTGTCTAATACGATTTGTACGGATCCTCCTTTTGCGAAAATAGTTAAATCCAGCTTCAGCATCTCAATATTATCTGTTGTACCTGTTATCATTCGTTTTTCTACGTCGCGATTGAGAACAACGTGTGAGAAGGCTAGGGCCTGCTGTTGCTGTATGATAGTCATCCAATAATACGACGCGGAAATGTTCGGGTTGGCCGTTTTAAAATCAATCGTTTGAACAGCTGTGTCGGCTTTGCGTTTGTGCCATTTGAAGTAGTCGAATAACGGTTTCCAGTCGACGCTTTCATCACCATACCAGTGCGATCCGCCTGGGTATTCATAATAATTGAAATTCGGATGAAATTTACCTAACACCTCGCGCATCTGTCTTGCATAGTGTACAGGTACAGTACGATCAGCGTCACCATGTAGTACATACACACCTAGTGGTTTGTAGTTCGTAGCATAAGCAATAATGTCGCTTTGGTTGCTAGCTCGTAAGAGTGTGTTTTCCATTTCGTTGCGTCCTTGGTCCGGTATAACGCCGTCAGCAGAACCATATCCTTTGAGGGTGGGGTATCCGGCACAAGGTGCAATAGCCGCCCACTTGTCAGGATAGGTCGCGCCGAGGAACCAGGTGCCATGTCCGCCCATAGAATGGCCGGTAAGATAGATGCGTTGTGAATCGGGCTGTAGCGTTTGTTTGGCTAATGTGAGCACCTCTAAGGCATCAAGACGTCCCCAATCTTCCCAATTGAAACCACGTGGACGCCTATTCGTTGGTGCGACCAGTGTGCCCCAGTCTTTGGCTTTATAAGCTTGCGCCTGTCCAAGGGCTTCGACGCCTGCACCATGTACGGAGAAGAACAGGGCATCGTTTGCCTTTTCACCTCCTATTGCGGGGTTTACGGCATAATATTGTACACTTCCATCTATTTCGCTTATAAAAGTAACACGATAAGGTTTGTCTGCCCGTAGACTGCGGAGGCTAATTTCTTGCTCATCCAGCGTTTTGTTTTTTCGGAATAGCGTAATTCGGGCAATAACATCCCCTACATCATTTACATGCGATGCGTTAAGTGTCGCCGCAATCTTTCGCGTACTATGTGGCGGTATAGCGGGTACGTCGGCCGTTGCCATGGCACCATCAATGCTGCTGTGTATCTTAAGGTCTTTGAGCGTTTCCGCCGATGTATTGACGACGACGATGCCCGCGACAAGATTTTGTCGATCTTTTTCTAAGATTACATCGGGTAGGGTAGTATCTTCGGTTTGAATGTATATGGGTTTATCGGGAAATTGCAGTTGGGCACTAACGAGCATGCCGCGGATATAGAATGCATTGATTCCCTTTTTTAATTTTACAGGAATGTTCATCCAACCCATTCGGTAGGGATCTCCCGCATGCAATTCACCATCAATCAATACTGCACTATTTCCTTTTACATTTAGTACAGCATCTTGGGCTTTGGGTGATTTATAGGTGATGTATAGATAACCTGTGCCAAATCCACGTCGTTGAAAGGCGGTTCGTTGGTTTGCAGTGGTCGATGAGCTTCTTTCGATTCTTCCCGGTCCTGCTGGGTTATTGGGGTTACGAAGGTTGCCCCCCACGCCGGGGGAAGGTCGAAAAAAGCCGGAAGTATCGGCCTCTAGTGATATCCACGTAGATTGTTCGGTGCTTTGCTTGCCAAGTATGTTCTGTCCAGCTTTAGGTTGAGCAACTGCTCCGCTGTAATAGTTCCAAAGAAACTCATCGGTATAGATGGCCTCCCGACCATAATTAAAGGGGAGTGGTAGGTAGAGTGCATTTTTGAACTGGTGCTTGCTTTGTGCGAAAGTTGAGAAGGGTAATAAGCATACTATACCTACTATTATCAGATGTATTTTAAGAAGTAGGGAAGAGAGAAATTTTTTCATGCATTAATAATAATCTAATTTTTTTCAACATGTATTAACAGGCTTTAATGTACGAAAAATTAGAATAATATAGTGTCATTATTAATCGGTTTATTAAATAAGTTTTTCGAGATTAAAAATGGTAAATGTTATTTCGTGCAAAAATAAGTGTATTTTATTCTTGAAATTACCGAACGGGATTATTACTTTTATAGAACCGATTTTAGCGTACATTCTTAGCCGATAAATAATAGTTTTTGCTCGTACACCTATTTTATCACTTTTAATAAAACATTTATTATGAAAAACAATCAATCTTTCTGGATACACGCTGTCCTATTATTTCTTTTTTTTGTGCTTATTGTGGGATGTAACAAGCAATCTTCCTTAGGTGTTAATGACGAAGAACTCAAGCTCGAACTAACCGAATCAGCTTATAATGCTAATGAGCATTTATATTATTGGTCTTCCAATAGGAAGTTTCTGCTGTCCATAGACTCATCCGTCGTCATCGTTGAGCCATTGAATGATTCTGCTAGTTTTATGCGAGACGTGCAATTGAAAAGGAAAGATCTAGGCATTAGTGCGACGCGTTTAGGAAATACCGGATTTTTAAAACTTTCGGCTGTTAAGGCTATTCTTCCTTTCTTGCAAGAAAACAAAAAAGCTATCAATATCAGAGCCATACATGTATCTTATCGGTTCAATGGAACCCTGGAAATGGTTCCTACGGGAGAAATCGTGCTCAAACTTAAATCTGGTGAATCAATCCAGAAGCTACTGGATCAATATAAGGGGCAGGTTACACTAGCAAAAACAGGACGAAGAAGTAAGTTCACCCTTCGAACAACGAACTTATCTGATGTTTTAAGTATCGCTAATCGCATCTATGAAAGTGGTATCGCTGAGTGGTGTCATCCCGACTTTATTGTACCGATCACCCGTAACTCGAATGATACCCATTACCCCCTACAGTACTATCTCAACCAAGCAAATAATATCGACATCAATGCTCCTCAAGCTTGGAATCTTTTAGAGTCATCATGTCCAATACGTGTGGCAGTGATTGACGATGGTGTGGAACCTCATATCGATCTACCGGCGACTCGGGTTCTTTCTGGGTATACTCCTAGGGTGTCAGGAGGAAACGGAGCGCCAGTTAATATCAACCGGTGGGATTTTGTTACTAGTCATGGCCAGAATGTGGCAGGAATCATCGGCGCTACTAAGGATAATAATGAGGGCATAGCAGGACTGGCTGATAATGTAGAGATTATTCCGGTCAATATTTTTGCGGACTGGTTTGTCGCCGCAAATAATTCAACAGGCTTCCAGGAGACTGCACAAGATATTGCAGCAGCGATTGAATGGGCTTGGGAAGACGGTGGGGCAGATATTTTAAGTAACTAGTGGAACTTTATTACTACGAGTACGAGTTCGCCTGGTTTCGATGATATCAGCGATGCGATTTCAGAAGCTCGAACACTGGGCCGTAATGGAAAGGGGGCAGTTGTTGTGTTTTCTTCTGGAAACGACCAAGCTCTTTTAGGAGGTGTTTCCTTTCCTGCAAATGTTAACGGGGTGATCACAGTGGGGGCAATTGATCGAAATGGCAATATTTGGGATTATAGTCAACGCGGCCCTCAAATGGATCTTGTAGCTCCTTCAGGAGGTGGCGGAAGCGCTGCGGACGTCGTCACCACTGATAGAATGGGCAGTTTGGGTCGTGACGCTGGAAACTACTTTCATGAGTTTAATGGTACATCCGCTGCCTGTCCACAAGTTTCTGGAGTCGCGGCGTTGTTGCTGTCTATGAACCCAAATCTTACGGAAGCACAAGTACGTACAACGCTACAAAATACCGCTACCGATATGGGAGCAAGTGGTTTTGATAACACCTTTGGCTATGGTAGGGTTAATGCATTTGCAGCATTAAATGCGATCGCGCCGTCCATATCAGGTGCCAATACGTTTTGTACAAGTAGCACCTACACGCTCAATAATCTGCCAACAGGGGCGACCGTTTCTTGGACTGCAACATCCGGAGTTACTTTGTCAACTAGTGGAAATAGTGTTACGGTAAGCAGGACTGGAACAGCTTATTTGAATACAACTTTGATAGCTAATATTACATCTGCTTGTGGTGCCATAATCAAAATAACGAAAACTATTGAATCGGGAGTGCCGAATGCTGTTAATATATCTATATATACGTCCACTACCAACACTAATACATATACGCCTATACATGTCGTTGCCGGATATAATGGTATGGATAGATGTAGTATATTAGAAGTTCAATGGGAAGTCAGTAGAACCCACGTGTTGGCTAGTGGGAATGTAACATGTGCTATTGATAATGGGGGAAACAAGAACATTTTCTTTCCTTCTCCAGGAGGCGGATCTATTAAGGCTAGAATACGTAATAGTTGTGGATGGAGCGGATGGAGTTTGCCTGTCTATTTTTCAGTTAACTAATTTTTAAATAAAAAAATGTGGTATTCTTCAAGGGAGAATACCACATTTTGCTGAAATTCGGGATATATACCTATTTGACGTCCCAGAAAATTTTCGTTGCCCGCGTGTCTTTTGCTCGTACAGATTCATAATTCACGCTATTGTTTGTCACTTCGCTAGAAGGATAAATTAATCGTACCGGAGGGTTTTGAAATCCATTTAGACTAGATACCGGAAATGCAGGAAGTATAGGGTATCCCGTTCTTCTATATTCCGACCAAGCTTGCTCCCCTTGTAACCAACCAAAATGTAGCCATTTTTGTGTGCCAATGAGTTTTAGCTTGTTCGTGGCATCACCGATGTACGCAATGTTCGAATTAGAAACAAAGTTGTTAATTTCTGCATCATTGGGTTTAGAGATTTTAATAGCGTGCGAGGATGTATTATTTAGATGATAGTAGAAGTTTATAGATTGTTTTATTGCAGTTTCATACGCTGTTTTTGCCTCTGTAGTGCTTCCCCATCTTTCTTGAGCTTCTGCTTTAATAAAGTTCACTTCTGCTGACGTCATAATAATTCCTGGAAGTTTTGAATTGATCCATGTTGTAGCGGAATCAACAACAGCAAAACGACGCGGACCATTCGTGCTATATTCGGTGTTAGCGTCTGTCGCATTTACCGTTATAGCAAGAGCATTATAATCCTCATTTTGTACAAATTGACCATTCACTGTTGGGCCATATTTGTCAAACAAAACATGAATACGTGGATCGTTCGAAGGCTTTAAAACAGTATTTACCATGTAATCAGGTGCATAGTGGCTAGGTAATTCTCTTAACGCATCAAGCAAACTTGATGTGTATGTAGTTAAAGGCTGAAGTAATACGTCTTCAATACCCGGAGAATAAGAGCCCATATTTGATCCATCTATTAGAGGATACTGAGAAGGATTGTTCAGTATCTCTAATATTTCGGTTTTTGCACTGTTTTCATCAACGTTCGATATTCTCATTAATAAACGTAATCTAACGGAATTTGCATATTTTTCCCATTTTAAAACGTTGCCTGCATTTAATATATCTGCACGAGTAAACTCTGCTGTAGTTTGTGCATTGTGGAAGAAAGACGATAATTCTTTAAGTCCTGATATAAATGTGCTGTAAAGCTCTTGTTGATTGTCAAATTTAGCCAAGGAGATCTGATCTGTTGAAGGCAAGCTACCTGCCTCGCTAAAAGGTATATCTCCAAAGTTATCGACAAGTTTGGACGCTTGGTCATATACAATGACACGAGCAGCGTTCAAGAAAATTTGTTTTGAAGCTTTTTCACTGTCTGAGAGTTCATTTAGATTTCTTTCCATAGCTCTGTACACACCCATGATTCCAGGAGAATAAAAGTCTCGCCAGTAGTCGTTGGTGTACGAATCATTTTGCTGATACATTGTATTACCATTTCCAAAATAAGCCGTTTGTGTATAACGAGCATGGTGCATCAAAATGAATGTCCGGTAATGCCAATACTCAGAACGTAATCTAGAATTATTTAAGACTTGTGTCAAGAATGCCGGAATATTAGCTTCAGCAGTTTGCTCTGGATTCCAGTATCTATTCTCTAGTTCTGATTTACAGGACTGTCCAGTTATGATTATGGACAAGCCTATTAAAAAGAACGCAATATTATTTTTTAAATTTTTCATCGCTTTTCTATTTTGATAGTATTTTTATGTTAGAAGTTCGCGTTCAATGAGAAGCCGAAACTTCTAGTTGCTGCGTTTGAACCTATGTCTATGCCTTGAGAATACCAATAGTTTCCAACAGGCGCTTCTGGATCGATATCTTTAATGGTTCGGTAGAAATAGAATAAATTTCTAGCTATCAATGATACCCTTACATTGTTCATTTTGAGTTTTTCAGTCACGGGACTAGGAATTCTGTAGCTAATCACTGCTTCTCTCAGTTTTATAAAATTATTATCTAGTATTGCGGCCTTTTCGTTCCAAGCATCATTTCCCCAATAGAAATTATTCATGTAATATTCCGCGCCGGACAAAAGCACTGTATTTGCATTCCCTGTGTTTACATTTACACCATCTAAGGTTATTCCTGACTCTCTATGTGCCAACGTGCTTTCTAACCGTCCTGCACCGTAAGCATACTTGTGAGGCATCGAGATCATCTGTCCTCCAAAACGATAATCAGCAGTTAGGCTCAAACTCATATTTTTGTAAGTGAAGTTATTTGTAAGACCACCTATTGCTTTTGGCATGATGTTTCCGCCTTTAATGTATTTCGTTTTATCAATAATATAATTACCTTCATCCGAAATTAAAAACTGCCCATTTTCATTTGTGCTTCGAGCATATGTGTATATATTTCCTAGTATCTCTCCGGGACGAGCCTCCATTCTAACAGAGCTTTGGTCAGCATCGTAAAAAATAAGACTTGGAATACCCGATATAAGCTCATCTAATTTAGACTTATTGGTTGCAAAATTAAGACGAGCATTCCAACTGAAATTATCATTCTGTATTGGAGTCCCATTTAATGAGACTTCCCATCCTCTATTAGATATTTTACCTACATTAACTACTTGAGTGGTTGCTCCCGTGGTTGGCGCAATAGACAAAGGCATGATTTGATCATCTATATGGTTTTGGTAATAGCTAACATCTAATCCTAGCCTACTTTGTAAGAACTTTAAATCTAAACCTACCTCTGTCTCAGTTTTCCTTTCAGGTCTTAAATCCAAATTTCCATAACTAGCATTAAGGTTTAGAGCTGGTACTGGTCCACCAACTGTAATCAATGAAGATTGCCCGTAGGAAACATTAGAAACATACATAGGAGCATCGTTACCAACAACACCGTAAGATGCTCGTAATTTTCCGTAGTTGAAAAAACTAGGAAGTTGAAAAGCTTCAGAGAAAACAAAACCCGTGTTTACTGAACCATAATTATAGGGGTTATTTTGCGCAGGTAAAGTTGAAGAATACTCAGTTCTACCTGTTGCTTCCAAGAAGAGGAAGTTCTTGTAGGCAAAATTTGCAAGACCGAAATATGCATACTTAATCATTTCCTTACGAGTATGTGTTGTAACAGCCTGTCCAAATGTATTATTTAAACTGAACCAATTTGCAGAAACTAACCCACCTTCGGTACGAGACATCTGGTCATCGTAATTTTCCATTCGCGATTGAAAGCCTCCACTCAGACTGAAATCAAAATCATCGGATATTTTATCTGAATAGGTCAAAAGAGCATCTCCATAGACGATAGAATATTGGCCTTTAGAGACTTCAAATTTTCCAGTACTGTTTGTTCCATTATATGTTACAGCATATTCATTGTGTTCTTTGTTTTCAATGTTAAGTGCCGTGACATCAGTACCCAGTCTTCCCCTAAGTTTTAACTTCTCTATAATACTCCAATTCATTGTGGCGCTTGAAAGAAATCTATCTTCCTTTTCTTCATAGATATTCCGATTCTGTTGCCAGAAATAATTTAATAGATTTACACCTCTAAAGGCAAGTGGAAACTCTTCTGGCCGGTTAGAGCCCACTGTAGAAAATTTGTAGCCATCGGATGTTTTGTAAAGTTGATCTCTCATTTTCGCAATATCTTCTGCTCCACTAAAAAAGCCGGCGTAAGAACCCAAAACATCTCCCATTAAACCGGGGCGGTTTTTAGTGTTTGTATTGACATATGAGGCAACAATGTCGAAATCTAATCTGTCATGTAGTTTTACATTACTGTTTAAGTTGAAACTACTTCTTTTTTGATTACTTCCTGGGACAATAGCTTTATAGTCCATATTCGAAGCTGAGAGCCTGTAATTGATTTTGTCTGTATTATTCGAGATACTTACATTAAAATTACTATTATGTCCGGTGTTGAAAATATCTTTGTAGTTGCCTGTATTGGCGGAATATTTTCTAATAGAACCGTCCCACCACCTGACGTCCTGTCCATCAAACTTAGGGCCGAATTGTCCCCAAGCGTTGTAGTTGACTAGGCGATCTCCCGGATATAATGAGTTTGTCATCCAGCCTTCTTCATTAGCCCCGACCTCTAAATTAGTCGCAGCGTCGTAACCAGGGCCATATTCATATTGAAGGCGAGGTAGAAATGCAGCATCCTCTATAGAACCTGAGTAATTAAAGTCTATTCCGAGTCCCCGATCCTTGGATCCTTTTTTTGTGGTAATAACAATTACCCCACTCGCTGCATCGGAACCATACAGTGCAGTAGCACTAGCTCCCTTTAAGATAGTTAAGGATTCGATGTCATTTGGATTGAGATCAAGCATACCATTACCACGAATACGGTTGTCAGACCAGATAGCTTGTCCCCCTGGATTTGTGACACCACCTGTATTATTTACACCACCTGCTCCTCCTTGCTGGTCGTTTCTGATAATAACACCATCGACTACATACAGCGGTTGCCGATTGTAGTTCAGCGAGTTGATTCCTCGAATCTGCATGTTGACAGCACTTGAAGCTCCACCTGGAGCTGTATTGATTTGGACCCCAGGTGCCTTTCCGTACAATGCGGACCCTAAGTTTGTGTTTCCCGCTTCTGTTAATTCTTTAGCAGAAATTGTGGTAGTCGCATATCCTAAGGCTTTAGCTTCGCGTTTAATCCCCATCGCTGTCACTACCACTTCATCTAAAGATCCTGCATCTTCCTGTAGTACAATGTTATGCGTAGTCGAAGAAACCGTTAGTTCTTGAGAAGCATAACCAATCATGGTGAAACGTATTTTTTCACCATTTGATGCTTGAATGGTGTACTTACCATTGGCATCTGTTTGTGTAACTTTAGATGTGCCAGGTACACTAGCTGTTACACCGGGGATTACCCCGTTCGCATCTGATACTATCCCTGTAACAGATTGCTGTGCAAATAAAGTCGTTATGCTAAAAAGCATGAACAACGATAAATAGCAGCATTTTAGGTAAAATTTGCTCATTGTGTTTGTTGTTTTAAGTTAATAGAACTTTCTGATTTTAAATTTTTCCATTTTGAATGCTCTACTGCAATACAAGCAGAGCCTAAGAGTTGGGCGTTTTTTAGTTTGGATATTTCAATTATAGTGTCTTTTGATAGTCTATGAATGCTGAATTCGAGTATAGCACTCTGAATCTGATGGGATAAGATGCGCCCGGCTTTTGCGCCTCTGCCACTGATTATTATTTTTTCGGGATTGATGATGTGCATTAATGTAGCAACACCTTTCCCCAGCATATATCCAATCTTGTTGATAGCCTCGATAGCAAGTTGATCTCCACTTATCGCTGCATCCAACAATTTGTCGCCCGTTATCCTCCCTTTGTTTTTGAAAGTTTGGGAAAGCATGGATTGTTCTCCGCTTTCAATTTTCGCTGTAGCAGATTCAACAGCTGCAACGAGTGAGGCTTCTACCTCTAAGCAACCTTTCTTGCCACAAGAACATAGCTTGTTAAGATTGGATAATGGTATATGACTAAACTCACCAGCATATCCACTATGTCCTTTAAAGAGTTTGTTGTCGATAATCATTCCCAATCCCACACCCCAATTTAAATTGATCACTAAGGCATGGTCAACATCCTTTACCGATCCCAGTTTTTGTTCGGCTATGGCAATTGCAGTAGAGTCGTTTTCTAAATAAGTCGGGATATGTGTATGGTCTTCTATTATTTTCCGTAGATTATATAATTCATTGTTTTTAGGATATGAATTATTGACCCCCGCGTGCGCATCGACAAAGCCAGGAGCTGTAATACCTACTGCAAGGATATCCGTTGGATTTAAAAATGGCAAGTAGTCGTCAATCAGTTTTGTTATTTCCCCTGTTGGAGAGATGGACTCTTTTAAATCTATAGCTATTGTTTCAGTCGCTTTAACGGCCTTGTTGGAAAAATCTACTAAGGCAATGCTCGTGTAGTATTGGTCAATAGCTATTGCGAGAATATAAGGTAAGTTTTTTACATTCAGCGAGAACTGAACCGGGCGTCTTCCTCCTGTCGATGGAGCTAATCCATTTTCGATAATGACTTCTCGCTCCAACAGATTGTTAACCGTCTTCGTGATATTAGGAACGCTTTTTCCAATATCGCTACTTAAATCAGCTATCGACTGCGGATTCGTAAAATAGAGGCTTTTTAAAATGGATAATTCAAGACTCATTGGATAGTTAAGTTTAAAACTATGTTAAAGATACGTTAAAATAAATTTAACTTCCAAATACTTTTTAAAAAAATTAAAAAGTATTTGCGAAATATATTTTTCCATTCGTTTTTAAAAATCCTTATATTCGTCATTAAATATCTATCTACACATAATAGGCTGATGTTTTCTTGACGAAGCAAATTCTACAGCATTAAGTAAAAGACGAATTATATACATAATGAAACAACGTTACTATTCTTTGGATGTATTTAGAGGTGCTACGGTGGCTTTAATGATTTTGGTAAATAACCCGGGGACATGGGCTTATATGTTTAAGCCATTGACCCACGCCCGATGGCATGGCTGTTCACCAACGGATTTGGTTTTCCCGTTTTTTTTATTTGCGGTAGGAAACGCCATGTCTTTTGTAATTCCGAAGATGCAGGAATCAGGGGGTACTGTCTTTTGGAAAAAAGTGATTAAAAGAACCATACTTATTTTTGCGATTGGGTTATTCCTGAATTGGTGGCCGTTTGTTGCCTGGGTGGATCAGGAATTGCAATTAAAAGAATGGATTAATAGAACGGATCCTACTAAAGGTATACGCATTTTAGGCGTGTTACAACGGATTGCGATTGCTTATTTCTTTGCATCTGTCCTTGCCTACTATTTTAAGCCCCGCATGTTAATTTATATCTCGACAGTAATTCTGTTAGGTTATTGGGTTTTATGTGGGCTCTTAGGCGGATCCGATCCCTATTCGCTTGAAGGTTGGTTTGGAACAGATCTCGATAAACAACTTTTAGGTATTGCGCATATGTATAAAGGTGAGGGCGTGCCTTTTGATCCAGAAGGGATAGCGAGTACATTGCCTGCGATCGTGCAAGTCGTGTTTGGTTATTTAGTGGGAGTCTATATTAGAAATCAAGGACAGGTAAATTGGTTGTGGATTAAAGTTCCAATGAGTAAAGAACCTCATTTCAAATTGCTGTCAGGACTATTTGTAACCGGATTTATCTTTCTTGTGCTTGCATGGATTTGGTCATTGGGTTTCCCGATCAACAAGAAAATATGGACAAGCTCGTACGTTTTGTATACGACAGGGCTAGGTATAATGACTATTGGAGGGATGATTTGGTATATTGAAGTGCAAGGGGTAAAAAATAAGCTGACGCAGTTTTTTGACGTATTTGGTAAAAATCCGTTGTTTATATTTGTACTAAGCGGGTTGTTGCCGCGTTTTCTCGGTTTGTTTCGTATTTCCGATGGAGTAGGAGAGAATGGGGAGCCGAAATACACAACCGCACTTACGTGGTTTTATAAAAATGTATGTGCTGAGATTCCGGGACCACCAGAAATTGGCTCCTTTGTATACTCGCTTTGTTTTCTTACACTCATGTGGGCGATATGTTATTGGTTGGATAAGAAGAGTATATATATAAAAGTGTGATCTTTTCTCTTTGTTCTTCCAAATCTAATTTCTATCTTTGCGTCCAATTAATTAAATTTTTAACGCTTTAATATTATTCAAGAGATGTATTTAAGTAAAGAGTACAAAGCTGGTATCTTCGAAGAGTTTGCAGGTTCAGCAGTAAACACAGGTTCTACAGAAGGACAAGTAGCTTTATTTACTAAAAGAATTGCTCACCTAACAGAGCATTTGAAAAAAAACAGAAAAGACTTTAACACACAACGTTCACTACAAATGTTAGTAGGTAAACGTCGTTCATTATTAGCTTACCTGTACAAGAAAGATATTAACCGTTACCGTGCCATTATCAAAGGCTTAGGTTTACGTGATATCATCAAATAAGCTTTTAGAAAAGAAAATGCAAGAGCCACTTACATCCGTAAGCGGCTCTTTTTCTTTATCTGATTTTGTGACTGTTGAGGTCGCGGGTAATCATAAAGGTTTTTTCGTTCTATGTAGCTGAGAAACTAAATTTTAGTTACCTTTGTGCAACTAAAAAGTAAAATATAATAGATGCATTATAAAGTTGACGCAAAATGCATCACAACAAGAAAACAATGAGTTACAACGAAAAAAAAGTTACAATTGATTTAGGCGGAGATCTAGCGCCTATCGAACTGTCTACTGGTAAATTAGCCAAACAGGCGGATGGTTCAGTAGTATTGAAACAAGGTGATACGATGCTTTTAGCAACAGTCGTCTCTTCACGAGAGGCCAAAGCAGGAGTAGACTTTTTACCATTATCTGTCGATTATCAAGAAAAATATGCTGCTACGGGTCGGATACCCGGAGGCTTTTTACGTCGTGAGGCAAGACTATCTGATTATGAAGTGCTAATCTCTCGTTTAGTCGATAGAGCTTTACGTCCATTATTCCCAGAAACGTATCATGCAGATACGCAAGTTATGATTTCACTTATTTCTGCTGATAAAGATATTATGCCTGATGCATTAGCGGGTTTGGCTGCTTCAGCAGCTTTAGCTGTGTCAGATATTCCGTTCAACGGTCCCATTTCAGAAGTGCGTGTGGCGAAAGTCGATGGAAAATTAGTTATTAACCCTCGTCTTTCAGCATTAGCGAATGCTACTTTGGAATTTATCGTGGCTGGTTCGGCTCAAGATATCGTGATGGTAGAAGGTGAAGCAGACGAAATCTCGGAGACTGAAATGGTGGAGGCAATTGCTTTTGCTCATGAAGCGATCAAAAAGCAGGTAGCCGCTCAGATTGAGTTAGCAAACTTGGTGGGATCGACGGTAAAACGCGAATTCAACCATGAACCCTCAAACCCTACATTAAGAGCAGAAATTTTTAGTGCAACGTACGATAAAGTATATGAAATCGCTAAGTCTGGTTCATCAAAGCATGAACGTTCCGAAGGATTTGCAGCTATAAGTGAGGCCTTTTTTGAGAAATTAGGCGAAGAGATCGATGAGGAAACCAAATTCTTGGCGAAAAAATATTTTCATGATGTACAATATGATGCGGTTCGTAATCTGCTTCTAAATGAAGGAATTCGTTTGGACGGACGTAGCGCACGCACTGTTCGTCCGATTTGGTCTGAAGTTGATTTCTTGCCAGCAGCACACGGTTCTGCCGTGTTTACTCGTGGTGAGACACAATCGTTGACTTCTGTGACATTGGGTGCAAAAGATGATGAGCAAATGATCGATGGTGCTTTTATCAACGGATATAATAAATTTATTTTGCATTATAACTTTCCAGGATTCTCTACTGGAGAGGTAAGACCGAATAGAGGTGCTGGTCGTCGTGAAATTGGTCATGGTAACTTAGCTATGCGGTCATTGAAAAAGGTATTGCCATCCGACGCGGAAAACCCTTATACAATTCGTATTGTTTCTGATATCCTAGAGTCAAACGGGTCTTCATCGATGGCGACGGTATGTGCAGGCACGTTGGCTTTATTGGATGCGGGTGTGAAATTGAAAGCACCAGTTTCCGGTATTGCAATGGGTTTAATAAGTGATGAAACAACTGGAAAATATGCTATCTTATCTGATATCCTAGGGGACGAAGATCACTTAGGTGATATGGACTTTAAAGTTACTGGTACGAAAAATGGTATCGTAGCATGTCAGATGGATTTGAAAATAAATGGTCTGAAATGGGAAGTGCTTACCCAAGCACTAGACCAGGCGAAAGAAGCACGCCTTCATATCTTAGGCGAGATGGTGAAAACGATAGATGCTCCACGTGAAGATTATAAACCACATGCGCCTCGTATTATCCAATTGACGATCGATAAAGAATTTATTGGAGCGATTATCGGACCTGGTGGTAAAATCATCCAGGAAATGCAACGTGAGACTGGTGCTACAATTTCCATTGAAGAAGTGGATAACAAAGGTATTGTACAGATTTTTGCAGATAATAAAGCTGCGATTGATGCTGCCACTACGCGTATCAAAAACATTGTAGCGAGACCGGAAGTTGGTGAAATCTACGAAGGTAAAGTGAAGTCTATCATGAGCTTTGGCGCATTCGTTGAGATTATGCCGGGTAAAGATGGTTTATTGCATATTTCTGAAGTTGATTGGAAACGCCTTGAAACGATGGATGGAGTGTTGAAAGAAGGCGATATGGTTACGGTTAAACTACTGGATATTGATAAACAAGGTAAGATGAAACTTTCCCGTAAAGTATTGTTACCTCGTCCTCCACGTGAAGATAAACCTAAGCAAGATCAAGCACCGTCTGCTGATGCTCCCCAAGCTTAGTTTAAAATTTTATTAGATATTGAAAAGTCCGTGGTAAGCGGACTTTTTTTATGCCTTTATTTGAAAAGAGCTTCTTTTTTTATAAAAAGAAGGAAAAAATCATCGCTGTACCCATTTGCCAGAACGGCTAATGCGTCCTCCTGCATTTGGCAAATGGCTAAGGCGATATTTGTCCAATTTGTAAGGCTGGTGCTTTTTCTCGATATTATTTTATACTTCAGCTGGATTAAAAAGACGACCTAGGTCGATGTAGCGTTAAGAAAGCTTGTAGATTTGCGTTAAGAACAGATCCACAAAGCGAAGCGGCTTGGAGCTGTTTAGTAAATCCAAAAGCTTTTAGCGTAATATTGACCAAGTCTTGGGTTTTGCTTCTTTTGGCCAAGCAAAAGAAGGAGAGCCGCCCGCCGATGAGGGCAAAAAGATAAAATATAGATATTATTGGCTACCAATAAAATTGGAAATCAGCGAATAATAATCTGACTAATTTAATACTTCCTTTAATAAAAAACAAAATACAAACGCTAACTATATATAACAAAACTTTCATGATCCATTGAATCACCAACAGGCATGAAAGTTCTTGATGGCCTTTGAGAAATAGACACTTTCAGAAAAAAAGGCTTTGACATACTCTAATGCCAAAGCCTTTTCTGTATTTTAATATAATGTGCCTTAATTTTATGGCGTAGCCGAACCTCTTTTAGCCGAGGAAGGCCCATATACATTCCCTACCATTGTCATGGCACAACGGAATCCAGTCATGGCATTGGATTCATCCTGCTGCATAAAACGACGTGTTGCGGGATTTAACCAATACGCCCTATCATTCCAAGATCCACCTTTGTAAACGCGTGACTTGTCATTAACCAACGTCGTCTTACCATATAATTCATTGAGTTCCTCATCTTTGAAGCCCCTAACATCGTAATCGTAGGCAGCAGTTGATGGTGTTCCCGCCTTTGCCGCTTGTAACTCTTCCCAGGTTTGTTTTCGTGCTGCTTTCGCAGGAACCTTAATTGGACGACCATATTTATCTTTCGCTAATGTCCGAGTTTCTGCATTTTCATACTCATTGTCCACGAAAACGTGACCACGGAAGGGGTTAAAATCTTCGAAATCTTCGTAAGATAGTTGACGATAGACGTCGCTTACCCACTCATTTACATTACCCGCCATATTGTATAATCCGAAATCGTTGGGAGCATAGCTTTTAACAGAAACAGTTATATCGCCGCCATCATTTAAGTTTCCAGCAACCCCCATATTATTACCACTGGTAATTTTAAAGTTAGCCATCATTCGTCCCTGATTCTTACGATTTCCTGAACGGACACCCAAACCGTTCCATGGATAAGTCTTGCTATTCTCAATGTTACCCTCTATGGTATTGCCAATCAATCCCAATGCGGCGTATTCCCATTCTGCCTCCGTCGGCAGCCGATAAGGTTGCTTAAGAATCCCATCTTCCATGCGTACAATGCGTTTAGCATCTTTTTCAGCGCCTATTTTGTTGTCTTTAGGCATGTTCTTGCCATCTATACCCTCCCCTTGAATTTGACCGTTTAAATAAATATCAGTATTAAAGGCTTGGCCTTCTCTGGTCTGTTGTTCACTTAACGTTTTGTAATCTACTAAGGCGCCGCTTTCACGAAGGATGTGCTCATTTACACGATCTGTTCTCCATAAACAGTAAGCATTGGCCTGATCCCAGGTTACGCCTACCACCGGGTAATCCTGAAAAGAAGGGTGACGCAAATAAAAATTAACGTACGGTTCGTTGTAGGACAACGGGTTTCGCCATACTAAAGAATCGGGTAGGGCATCATAATATAACTTTCCGTCTTCAGGATAATTCTGAGCGATCCAATGCAGATATTCAAGCCAATCGGCGTTCGAAACTTCTGTTTCATCGATATAAAATGAAGCTACCGTTACTCGCCTCTTCAGATTATCATGAGAGTAACCTAAATCTTCATTTAAGCTACCTCCCATCACGAACGTACCGCCTTCTATACCTATTAGCCCCGGACCAGAAGATCCTTTAATCTTGCGATTGATTTGTAAACCGCCGTTATAAGGGTCGTTGTATCGTACACCGGTTTTGTCAGAAACATTGCTTCTGCTGCTTTTACAGGATGTCATTACTAATGATGCCGAAAACATGATTAATAATGAGGCTATAGCGATTTTGATATAGTGCATAAAAATGATCAATATTACATTGCGTAAAGCCAAAATTAAGAAATAATTTAATATCACACATTAAAAAGAGACTTTATCGTAGTTTTTTAACGTCCAGAAAGTCTTAAAAAATGTTAAAGTTTGAGAATGTTCTTCACGAAGGTCTTGAAGTAGTTTTTCTACTGTAACAAATAAGTCTTAATTTCGCTTTCGTGAAACCGCGATGTAAATTATTACACACATTGCAAAGAGTGTTTACATTGAGGTCGCATTAATCATTAAAGCGATCTCGTCTATAGCGAGCGTATTCGTTGGAAAAGTGATATTTATCGATAAAATACAAAATGATGAAAATAAAGGTAGGTTTTGGATTTGATGTCCATCAAATGAGAGAAGGTCATCCATTTTTCGTAGGTGGCGTTCAACTCGATCATCATTCGGGAGCATTTGGTCACTCAGATGCAGACGTGTTAGTCCACGCGATTTGCGATGCCATTTTGGGTGCCGCCAACCTGGAAGATATAGGTTATCATTTTCCAAATACAGATGATAAATGGAAGGGCATTAGCAGTCTGGTGTTATTAACGGAATGCGTTCGGTTGGTGGCGAATAAGGGGTGGAAAATAGGGAATATCGATGCAATGTTGTGTCTGGAAGCACCAAAAATAAAACCCTATATCTCGGAAATGAAAAAGAAGCTCGCGGAGTCGACGGGGTTGGATTTAGACGATATTTCTATTAAAGCAACGACAAATGAAACGATGGGTTTTATCGGACGAGAAGAGGGGGTGGTGGCGTATGCGGTCTGTTTGATTCAGAAGGATTAACGATCTCTGGTTCCTTTAAAATAACGGACAGCGATAATAAATGCGGTTAACGCTAAAAGTCCAGCTACAAAAAATGGTGCGCCGGGAAAATAAATTTGGGCTCCTTTACGGGAGAAATGAGAAAATAAGCTTGTCATCATAAGGGGACCAATGATAGCCGTTAGGCTGATAACACACGTTATTCCGCCTTGGATTTGCCCTTGTTCATTCTGCGGTATTAGATTGGAGACGTAACTTTGAAGAGATGGCCCCGCTATTCCGGCTAGTACATAAGGAATACTGATAGCAAAAAGCATCCAGCTTTCCGTGGACAGGCCGTACAATGGAAGAGAGACCGTATATAATAAGGTCCCTAAAACGATAGCCCATCTTAATCCAATTTTTGGTATTATGAGACGGATGAGACCCGCTTGGACAAGCATCAATAAAATACCGATAAAGCCGAGAGATATACCCACCATCCGTTCGTTCCAGTGAAATTTTTCCATCGTATAGTATGACCATGTGCTTTGTACAGAATGAGCAGCCATGTTAATCAGAAAAATACATACGATTAAAGGCAGGATTATAGGATATCTATTTAGGTGTACAAAGGTGCCTATGGGGTTTGCAAGTCTCCAATTAAAAGCTCGTCTAAGTCCAGGTTTCAAAGACTCTGGAACAATAAAATAGCCGTAAATAAAATTAAGAAAGCTTAATAAGGCAGCCGCGAAAAAAGGTACGCGTGCGCCGTAATGTCCGAGCAATCCCCCTAACACTGGGCCTATAATAAAACCGACGCCAAATGCCGCGCCCAATAACCCGAAATTTTGTGCCTTATTTTGCGGAGTGCTGATGTCTGCTATATAGGCTGCTGCCACGGTGTGGCTCGCTCCTGTCACGCCTGCAATTAAACGACCGATAAAAAGCCAGAAAATAGACGGCGCAAAGCCCATTAGGAGGTAATTGATGCAAAAGCCGAAAAGAGAAATCAATAACACAGGTCTTCTTCCAAAACGATCGCTCAGGTTACCAAGAACAGAGGCAAAAAAAAACTGTGTAAATGCGTACGCGAAGACCAGCCAGCCTCCGTACTGTGAGGCTGCGCTAATGTCACCATGAATAAGCTCTTGAATAAGCTTGGGCATCACAGGTATGATAATGCCTAAACCTATCGTGTCAATTACTACGGTGATGAAAATAAAAAAAAGACCGGCTGATGTTTTGTTCCTCATTATCAAAGCGTAAATGTATAAAAAGAATGGATAGTCCCTGTCAATAAACAGTAGTTTTTTTTTACATGTGGGCATTTGACAAGTGTAGCTGTTTTCAATGTACACGACTGCTTTTAGTGATAAGGGGATGGATCAAAATCGGATGTTAATATTCTGCTAAGAACTTGCATTGCATCTCAAGTTTATCTAAGTTTGCATTTACGTGGATAGGTATGTGCTGGAAGTTACTCACAGTTTTTAAATGAAAGAATGCTTAATCTGAAAAAGATTTATTGGTTGAAAAAAATATGTTTTCTCTTGTTCCTGGGGTTAACTACCAGTGCTTTTGTGATGGGGTGTAAGGGAATCAAAAAAAACAATAGCACTTTTCAAAAAGCAGATGCTGAAGATGACACTATAGTAAGGTATAATTTCATGCAAAACGTCACTACAAAATACAATATTCTGTACAATGCGAACCTGATGTTGGAAAAAGAACGCGACGCGATTGCAAATACCAAGAAACATAATTATCAGATTCGTCAGACAGTTTTCGACGAACCTGCTGCTCAAGGGGATTCGCATGTTATGATGGATTCCTTAGTTAAAAAGGCTTATAAAGTGGTAAATACGAAGCAGGAAAGTAAATACGTCAACGAAGCCTACTTCATTATCGGTAAGACTAATTATTACAAAGGGTCGTACTACACAGCTTTGGAGTTTTTTGATCAGATTATTCGCAATTCTGGGGAACAGGTGGGCTTCGTGCCGATGGGCTACGCATGGAAATCTAGGGCTTTACTTCAAATAGGTAAAGAAGAACAAGCGAAATTAATGGTGGATTCTGCATTTGCAACACTCAGTGATGAGAAAGATGTGCGCACCTTTGTGAATGCGTCGAAAGCAAATTACTTAATACGGAATGGTGAGGAGCTCGAAGCAATTCCGTATTTGGAGTACGCCTTAGAATCAAATAGTGATCTCAGTAATAAAAGAAGGTGGATGTTTTTGCTCGCACAGTTATACCGTGATAATGGACAACCAGAGCAAGCCCTTCAGTACTTTCAACAGATTTCGCGAAGTAATGTACCTTATGATATGGCTTTTGAGGCATCTCTACAAACCGCATTTTTAAAAGGAAATAGCTATTCATCGATCGAAGATCGTGTGAAGCCATTGAAACGGATGCTTCGTGAAGGTAAAAATGATGGGTATCAGGATCAAATATTATTTCAAATAGGGGATATATATTATGCAGACGGTAAAATAGAGGAGGCCCTTGCGGCGTATAGTAAATCGCTTAGCGAACCGAAAAGAAATAATTATCAAACTACGGAGACTTATCTGAAATTGGGAGACCATTATTTTGAAAATGGTAAATATCAATTAGCACAATTGTATTACGATTCTGTAGCGATCGTTTTACCGGCCGACTATACAGATGTGAACAAAATACGTCGAAAGCTGGGGTATATGTCTGAAATAACTCGATTGTATGAAGAGATTGCATGGCAAGATACGTTACTACAGTTAGCTGGGCTTAATGAACCAGATTTAGAAAGTGTGTTGGAGGGATACGCTGATGTTGCATTGCAAGCAAAGAAGTTCGAAATAGAAAAAGCTAAACAGGCGAAAACAACTGCTAAAAATAAGAGAAATACTTCGCAGAACTCAAATGCCGCGCTGATGGCATTTAACACACCTACTAATTCATTAGCCACAAATTCGGACAAAACTTTTTATTTTAATAATCAGGATGAGTTGGTATTGGGACAATCCTCATTTAGGCGACGCTGGGGCAATAGGCAACTCAAAGACAATTGGCGATACGAAGCAGATAATTCTGCAGCGGTCAAGGTGACACAAAACGTCCCTGTTGGGCCAGACCTTGTAAAGGATGATGAAATTGAACTGGATGAAGCACTATTTGTGTCCGCTGTAAAGTCGAAATACACCAGTGAAATACCCAAGGAAAAGGAAGCTTACGAAGCCAGTCACAAAAAAGTACACGATAACTTAATTGTAATCGGGAACATATACCGAGATTATACAAAAGACAATATCGATGCGATAAAGGTTTATGAAGAATTTTTGAGAAGATACCCAAATACGGAAGCTGGTGCAGAAATCTACTATTCCCTTTACCGCATGTACGATGGTTTAGATCAAGCGAAATCATTGGATTATAAAACACGCCTAATTGCGTTATATCCTAAAAGTTTACATGCGCAGATCGCGCTCGATCCATCTTACATGGATAAACTAAAAAGGGATAAAAATATTTTGGATCGTGTGTTTGAGAAGCTGTTCACCCTCTACACTAACGGCGATCATGCCACTGTTATTTCTGAGGCCGACAAAGACTTGAAAGAGCGTTTTGCAAATACGGGTTTAGTTGCACAAGTGGAGTATCTGCGGGCTTTAGCCATAGGTAGAGTGGGTAGGGTAGACGATTTTACAGAGGCCTTGAACGATATCGTTGCAAAGTACCCTGCAGATAGTCTGGTAGTGCCTTTAGCAAAGGAAAATTTAGCTTTTATAGTACAACATCCAGATTACTTTACCCATCGCGTAAATGCACTGCAAGATATAGATAAGAGTAGGGTCGCATTTATAGACGAGCCTCACATGACGGCCTGGCCAAGCTTAGGAATTGATGGAGATTACAGAACTGGTACAGCAATTGTGCAGGAAATACCTAAACCGAAGGAAGAACTTCTAATTGCAAAAGTAGAACCTAAAGTTGAGCAACTTACCAACAATGAAGTGGCAGCAAAAGTAGAAAAGGAAAAGATACCTGCAAAAGTTGAAGTAGCTATCAAAGATGAAATAAAAAACAAAGAACCGGAAAAGGAGACATTACTGAAAATAGAAGAAAAGGCTGTTTCTGAAGAATTAAATCAAGAGGTTGTTGTGGAAATAGAAGAAGAGGAACGAAGATTAGCGGGTTTATCAGGTATTGCCGTTGATGGTAAAATAACTGCAAACACGCAAGCTAATACCAATGTGTCACTCGGCCAAATCAATAGACCGCTAGGTCAGGTTAATATTGATCTTGGTCCAAATGATTACAGGGACAAAAAGCTTTTTCCAGATACCGCCACATATTATTTTACGATCAATGTGATGGATGCAAAATTAAATATGGCACCGAGCAGGTACGGTGTTGGGCAGTTTAATAGAACCCGCTATGCCCAATCGGCAATTAATCATCAACTGAAAATGGTGAACGGTGAGAACCAACTAATATTCATCGGGCCGTTTAATACCTTTGAAGAAGTAAAAGGGTATGAATCAAAGATTTTACCGATGATGCATGAAATTATGAAGGTACCTGTAGAAATTTACAATACTTTTGTCATTACAAAAGATGTATTTCCTTCACTTACCGATGGAGTACAGATTAAGAATTATCATCAAACTTATAGCGAACAATAGTTTCCTATAACTATTATATTAAAATGAAGAGAGAGTCTAAGAAGAATCAATTAACGCAAGAAGATATTTCCCGGTATACACGTAATTTTTGGAAATTCCTCATAGGAATTATCGTTTTGGCAGCTTTGTTTTTAACTTGCGTACGTTTTGGCCTTTTTGGTCAGTTACCTTCTTTCGAAGATTTGGAGAATCCAAGAAGTAATCTAGCTTCGGAGATATTAACCGACGATCACAAGGTATTGGGTACCTATTATGTTCACAATCGATCTAACGTAAAATATAGTGAGCTTTCCCCACATTTAGTTAATGCCTTGATTGCGACTGAAGATAAGCGTTTCTACGGACATTCGGGAATTGATTACTCCCGAACAATAACAGCGATATTTTATACGTTGGTAGGCAACAAGCAGGGAGGAAGTACCATTACACAGCAGCTGGCACTTAACCTTTTCTCAGAAAAGAGAGAGCGTAATAAGATTAAGCGGGTGATGCAGAAATTTCAGGAATGGATTACCGCCGTTCGATTGGAACGTAATTATACAAAGGAAGAGATCATTATGATGTATTTCAATACGGTCGATTTTGGTGCATATAATACGTATGGTATTAAATCCGCTGCGCGTACTTATTTTAGTACTACTCCCGACAAACTTACAGCCGAGCAGGCTGCCGTTTTGGTCGCGATGTTAAAAGGTACTTATTTATATTCTCCAATTAAATTTCCGGAAAAGTCCCTGCTTCGGAGAAATCAGGTATTAATCAATATGCACGATGAGGATTTTTTAACGGATGAAGAATTAGCAAAAGCTAAAGAAATGCCATTGGGGTTGAAATTACGGATCTCAAATTATGGAGAGGGCTTAGCACCTTATTTTAGAGCTGTACTAAAAGAGGAGATAAAAAGAGAACTGAAACGACTCTCGATTACCAAAGCAGACGGTAGCCCATATGATTTGGACAAGGACGGATTGCGCATCTATACCCCTATAAATTACAACATGCAGCAGTATGCTGAGGAAGCCCAAAAGGAATGGATGCAAACGCTACAAAAGGAATTTGATAAGCAATGGAAGCGAAGAAATGCGTTTAACGGCGATAACGCAAAGTTATTGGAATCAGGAATGAAACAGTCGGACCGCTACCGGGTATTGAAGAACGAGGGGTTATCTGAGGCTGATATCAAGAAGGCATTCAATACAAAAGTTCCGATGACGCTATTTACCTGGAAAGGAAACATTGATACGGTAATGACCCCCATGGATTCGATAAAGTATAATAAACTATTATTGCGCAACGCGATGATGGCCATGGAACCGCAAACCGGGCATATTAAAGCGTGGGTAGGAGGGATTAATTTCGAACATTTTAAATATGATCAAGTAAAATTAGGAACGCGGCAGGTAGGTTCTACAGCGAAACCGTTTACCTATGCAGTGGCAATTGATAATGGCTATTCACCTTGTTTCTCCGTGCCAAATCACCAACAATCTTACGGTAATTGGACGCCTCGTGGAACGGTTCAAGGTGGCGATCCGATCACACTGAAAAACGCGTTAAAATATTCTCAAAACTTTGCTTCTGCTTACGTGATAAATGAGGTTGGCGCTGCTAGTGTTGCGGCATTAACTAAAAAAATGGGCATTACTTCAAATATACCGAGTTACCCTTCCATCTCTTTGGGTTCTTACGACGCTTCTATTTATGATATGGTGGGCGCTTATTCCGCATTTGTAAATCACGGTACATGGGTAGAACCTACCATGATACTGCGAATTGAAGATAAAAATGGAACAGCTATTTACGAGAAAGCACCAAAAGTCGTAAAAGCGCTGAATAGCGAATCTGCTTATATCATGGTCGATATGTTAAAAGGTGCTGTCGACGGGGGAACTGGAAGTCGTCTTCGCCGTAAAGAGTATGGCGGATTGACTTATCCAATGGGAGGAAAGACGGGAACGACAAATGATAATTCCGATGCCTGGTTTATTGGCATTACGCCAGAGTTGGTTGCGGGTGTATGGACGGGAGCAGAAGATAGAGGCATTAGTTTTAATAATATGCAATACGGACAGGGTGCTGCCGCTGCACTTCCTGTATTTGGATTTTTCATGAAAAAGGTATATAACGATAAGGAACTGAAATATTCAAAAAAGGATTTTGCTTTACCTCCGGGAGGAATGACGCGAGAGATGGATTGCAGTAAATATTCGACATTCCATGGTGTTACAGAAGACCCACCATTGGACGACGATCGATTAGGATTTTAATAGTTAGAAACTAATTTAGCCGAGCTTTGGATTTTTATAAATTCGTCGTTCGGCATTTTTTCTTGAAAGGGGTGGTTTAATGAACCTTCGTGAAGCTATCGGGGCAGCTAGTGTTGCCATTTACCACGAAGGTTTTAGCTGATATGAGTGATTTTGATTATAAGGAAGAATTAAAAAGAATACCTCACAGACCGGGGGTTTATCAATATTTTGATAAAGATGATGAGTTGATCTACGTGGGTAAAGCGAAAGATCTACGGAATCGTGTGGGTTCTTATTTTGTCAACGAAAGGCAGCTCAATTCGAAGACACGAGTTCTTGTGCGCAAAATCCAACGTATCGCATTTACTATTGTAGATACAGAAATCGATGCGTGGCTTTTGGAAAACAATCTGATCAAAAAGCATAAACCTCGGTATAACGTCATGTTGAAAGACGACAAGACCTATCCGTGGATTGTGATAAAAAATGAACATTTCCCCCGAATTTATTGGACACGTAAATATATTAAAGATGGCTCCCGATATTTTGGGCCATATGCTTCTGTGGGTATGATGCATATTGTATTGGATACGATAAGAGAGTTGTTTCCATTGCGCACGTGTAACCTTAATTTAGCGCCCCAAAATATTGCAAAAGGCAAGTATAAAGTGTGTCTGGAATATCAGATCGGCAACTGTAAAGGGCCATGCGAAGGATTTCAGGAAGAAGAAGATTATGATCAAAATTTAAGTGATATAAAGGATATTCTGAATGGTAAAATCTCGGTGGTCACGAATCGTTTGAAGACTCAGCTTAACGATGCTATTGCTCACTTAAAGTTTGAGGTTGCATACAACCTGAAAGCTAAATTGGATAAACTCGGTAATTACCAAAGCAAATCTACCGTAGTGAGCGCCTCCATTTCTAATGTGGACGTATTTAGTATCGCTTCGGATGAAAGCTATGCTTTTGTGAACTTTTTAAAAGTAATGAATGGCGTCGTCATCCAAACCCAGACCTTAGAAATGAAGAAGCGATTGGATGAAAGTGATGCAGAACTGCTCACCCTTGCTATTCCGGAAATACGTAGCCGTTTTAAGAGTGTGTCGCAAGAGATCATTGTGCCCTTTGATTTGGAGATCGAGAGTGTTTCCGAATATATCAAATTCACGGTTCCTAAGGCAGGTGATAAATTTAAGCTCTTAGAGCTTTCGCTGAAAAATGTTGCCTATTTTAAAAAGGAACGGTTGACACAGTACGAGCGTCTGAATCCCGAATTGAAGACGGAGCGCATCCTTCTTCAGATGCAGAAGGACTTAAGACTGAATGTACTTCCCCGACATATCGAATGTTTTGATAACTCTAATATTCAAGGTAGTTTTCCGGTATCGGCGATTGTGGTATTCAAAGATGCAAAACCTTCTAAAAAGGACTACCGGCATTTTAATGTGAAGACCGTTGAGGGACCGGATGATTATGCGACGATGGAAGAGGCTGTATACAGGAGATATAAGCGTATCTTGGATGAAGAACAATCTCTACCCCAATTAATTATAATAGATGGTGGAAAAGGGCAATTAAGCGCAGCCTTGAAGAGCTTACGCTTGCTGGGCATCGAAAGACAAGTGACGGTAATAGGTATTGCCAAACGATTGGAAGAGTTGTTTTATCCTGGAGATCAGTATCCGCTTTATTTGGATAAAAAATCGGAGACACTGCGCATCATTCAACATCTTCGCGACGAGGCGCATCGATTTGGAATCACTTTTCATCGAAATCAGCGAAGCCGCAAAACATTTGTCTCGGAATTGGATAATATTCCCGGAATTGGGAAGACGACAGTAGAGCGTTTGCTGAAAACGTTTAAATCTGTAAAACGTATAAAGGAGCAATCAGACGAAGAACTAAAAAATGTGTTGAATCAAAAGCAATTAATAGCTCTTCGCGCTTACTTTTCGGAAAACTAAAGAAGCGGATTCTCTTTTAATCGTCGTAACCGAAACTTTTTAGATAATTTTTCTTGGATCTCCAATCGGGAATTACTTTCACAAATAATTCGAGAAAGACTTTTCTACCTATGAATTCCTCCATATCCTGACGCGCATAAGTGCCCACCTTTTTTATCATTGCACCCGCTTTCCCAATAATAATGTTCTTTTGAGAATCACGTTCTACAATGATTTCAGCTGCTATTCGTGTAATTTTAGCTTCCTCTTTATAAGAAGTTACAATAACCTCTGTGCTGTAAGGGATTTCTTTGTCATAAAGCTTGAACACCTTCTCGCGGATCATTTCAGAAACGAAAAAACGCATTGATTTGTCTGTTAATTCGTCCTTTTCGTAATAAGGGGCATGTTCAGGAAGATTTTCCTTAATATACTCCATGATACCATTAACGCCGTGATCAAGCAAGGCAGATATGGCAAAAATAGCATGCGGATTTAGTTTCTCCTTCCAGAATTCTATCTTGGCCATGACATCCTCTTCCGAGGATTTATCTATTTTATTGATTAAAACGGCAACGGGTGAGGTTGTTTTTTGAAGTCTTTCTATGACATCATTCTCATCGTATTTTTCGTTTATATCGGTCACAAAAAGAATAATATCGGCATCAATCAGCGAACCCTGTACAAAATTCATCATCGATTCCTGTAATGAATAATTAGGTTTGATGACTCCGGGAGTATCAGAAAATACAATTTGGTAATCAACGTCATTAACAATCCCAATAATTCGGTGGCGTGTTGTTTGAGCTTTGGGAGTAATAATGGACATCTTTTCCCCTACTAATGAGTTCATTAGCGTAGATTTTCCGGCATTTGGTTTACCTACAATACTTACGAATCCTGCTTTATGCGACATTTTTCAATCTTTATTTGGATTACAAAGAAACAAATAATATCTTTGTACTCCAATTAAGGAGAGCAATATCTTGCGTTTTTGACCAAAAGAACGCATTTAATATATAAAATATATTGCGGGGTGGAGCAGTTGGTAGCTCGTCGGGCTCATAACCCGAAGGTCATTGGTTCGAGTCCAATCCCCGCTACTTTAAAAACGCTAAGGCAATGCTTAGCGTCAAGAAATTAAAAATACATTGCGGGATGGAGCAGTTGGTAGCTCGTCGGGCTCATAACCCGAAGGTCATTGGTTCGAGTCCAATTCCCGCTACTAACGAGCTAAGTGAAAGCTTAGCTCGAAAAAAATAAAAATACATTGCGGGGTGGAGCAGTTGGTAGCTCGTCGGGCTCATAACCCGAAGGCCATTGGTTCGAGTCCAATCCCCGCTACTTGGTTAAAGCCCCAATCTTTAGGTTGGGGCTTTTTTCTTGCCAAACCTAGCGGTGCTTTTTCACACATTACACTCCCATCGATTTTTACATGTTATAAAAGGTTGTTTATGCAAACGTTTGTGTATTTTACGCAAACGATTTCGTTTAACATGGTGTTTTTGATTAGGTTACTTTGGGTTAACTTGGCGGAGTTAGACTACAGAATTCTACTAGTTTATAGAAACCTTAAAAGTAATTTTATGATAAAGAGATTTACAAGTCCTTTTTTGATTAGCACAAGTTTTCGGTTAGCTGCAGCCTTAATGATCGGAGTCGGGATTCCCACGGCCTTCGTATTTGGAAGCGAATCGATAACTTATGGTGCATTTTATCAGCAAACGGTAACCGGTCGTGTTATTTCATCCACCGGGCCTGTTTCAGGAGTCACGGTGACTATCAAAGAGAACCCTTCCTTATCGACTTTAACAGATGATCAGGGAAATTTTTCCATACAAGCAAGCAATGGGCACACGCTGGTGTTTACAGCAGTTGGATTTACAACGCTTGAGAAGGCGGTAACAGGAAATGTACTGGACATTGTCTTAACCGAAAGCGATCAAACGCTGGAGGAGATCGTCGTCGTAGGATACGGGGTGCAGAGAAAAGAGAGTCTGACAGGAGCCATGCAAGTGGTGAAAGGTGACGAACTTCGCGACATTACAACTCCATCCGTAGAGAACATGTTAAATGGTAAAGTTTCCGGTGCTTTTGTTGCTCCTGGATCTGGTCGTCCGGGTTCAGGAGGCGCGGTGGTGATTCGCGGACAAGCCACGTTAGGCGGGACAACAAGCCCATTGTGGGTTATCGACGGAGTTATTGTCGGTTCTGGAGCCGGAGATTTAAACCCTGATGATATTGAGACGATGAACGTATTGAAGGATGCCGCATCAACAGCAATTTATGGTTCGCAGGGAGCGAATGGCGTGGTAGTTGTTACAACGAAAAGGGCGAAAGCCGGGGTGACGACCGTTAACTTGTCGACCCGAATGGGTTTTAATCAACTGACTAACGGAAATCTTCAGGTGATGAATGGACAAGAGTTGTATGATTATTACACCTCCTTTGCTAATGCCAGCACTATTTCGTTTCCACGTTGGAATGCTGATTTACGTAATAGCAATTTCGATTGGTGGGACTTAGCAACAAAAAGTGGTTTTGTTCAAAATCATAATGTATCTATTTCCAGTGGTACTGAAAAATTACGTTCTTACTTATCTGTAGGTATGTACGACGAGAAGGGAGCTGTGAAAGGTTACGATTATAGAAGGTACAATGTACGCCTTAATCAGGAGTATAAACCGTTTGCGTGGTTGACCATAAAGCCATCGGTAGTCGGTTCCCGTCGTGGGGTCGAAAACCGTGAATACTCGGTAACCTCTATGTATTCTAACCTTCCGTGGGATAGTCCATTTGATGCTAATGGGAATTTAGAACCTCATCGATCAAGCAACTGGGTGAATAGCGCAAGTACCAACTACTTGTACGACTTGCAATGGGACCATTCAGCAAACACGAATTATGAATTGATGGGTAATCTGGATTTCGTGGTTGATTTGACCGATTGGTTATCTTTTTCTTCCGTGAACAACTACCGTTATATAAACTACGCTGCAAGTGGTTATACTGACCCGCGGTCGAACGGTGGGTTAAGTGTAAATGGTCGTATCACGGATTACCGTTCTGAGGTAGCAAGGCGCTATACCAATCAAATGTTAACGGTAAATAAAACCTGGGGTAAACACACATTGTATGCCGTAGGAGGCTATGAGTTTAACGATTATTGGTCTAAAAGTTTGGACGTTTACGGTACAGGATTTGTGCCGGGCTTCGAGGTGTTAGACGTAGTGTCCAAACCTGAACGTACACGAGGTGGTATTAATGAATGGGCTGTTCAGTCACTTCTGTCGAAAGCAAACTATACCTATGATAGTCGCTATCTGGTCGAAGCCTCTTTGCGTAGAGATGGTGCTTCTAACTTTGGCGACAATGCGAAATATGGTAACTTCTTCTCTGTCAGTGGAGGTTGGAATATCAATAATGAAAGCTGGTTTAATGCCACTTGGGTTGATGCGTTAAAACTACGTGTTTCGTATGGTTCTACAGGTAACAGACCAAGTTCATTGTATCCGCAGTACGATTTGTATTCCGTTTCTGCCACTAGCAGTTATGATGGAGAACCAGGAGCTTTGATTACCAGAATCGGAAATAAAGACCTCACCTGGGAAA
Organism: Sphingobacterium alkalisoli; assembly: GCF_005049105.1. Lineage (GTDB taxonomy): Bacteria > Bacteroidota > Bacteroidia > Sphingobacteriales > Sphingobacteriaceae > Sphingobacterium > Sphingobacterium alkalisoli. The sequence continues at coordinate 188,349 of NZ_SUKA01000004.1, read as the reverse complement.
AGACCATGACCACTGGTATCGGTGTCGATGCTGCATTTTTGAACAACCGTATCCGTACGGCCTTCGATTTTTATAATAAAAATACCGGAAATATTCTATACAATGTTCCAATTAGTCTGATGACCGGTGTTGGTAGCATCTATCGAAATATCGGTGAGATGAACAACAAGGGTATAGAATTAACTATTGGAGGTGATATCATTCGAACGAGTGATTGGTTGTGGAGTCTGGATGTAAACATGGGACATAATGTGAATCAACTGACCGATTTATTCCCAACAAGAAATGCAGACGGTAGCTATTCGGTTAAACCCGTGTTTATTGGAGACGGTTCGAATATAGCGGGCTCTGCACAATATGTATTAGAACCTGGTAGACCCGTAGATACCTACTATTTGAAGGAATGGGCGGGTGTAAATTCGGAAACAGGAGCGCCGATGTGGTATGTAGTAACAAGAGACGCGGAGGGTAATGAAACTGCTCGTGAAACAACTACTGATTATTCCAAAGGAACAATAGAAAAATTAGGAAAGTCGTCTCCTAGGTTGTTTGGTGGTTTCTCTACAGCGTTGCAATACAAGCAATTTGATTTGGGGGCTACGTTTGGTTATTCCATAGGCGGAAATTTTTATAATTATTCCCGTCAGGAATATGATTCAGATGGTACTTACACCGATAGAAACCAAATGAAACTAATGCCAGGATGGAACCGTTGGGAAAAACCTGGTGACAACGCTACGCATCCAATTGCGAAATATAATAACCAGGATAAGGGTAATCAGGTGTCCTCGCGTTATATTGAGAAAAATGATTTCCTACGTTTGCGCTCGCTGACTTTGGGATACAATCTTAAATTGAATCAATACGGGATGAAAAACGTACGCGTATTTTTCGCAGGAGAAAACTTGTTTGTTATTACTAACTACTCGGGCGTAGATCCTGAGCTTCCAGCTAACGACGGTTCGGTATTGTCATCGACTGGCCCAGGGGTGTACCCCGCTACGCGTAAGTATATGGTAGGTTTAAATGTTTCATTTTAAAAAGAAGAAAACGACATGAAAAAGATATTAATAGCATTATTGGCTTCCGCTACCCTTGCTTCCTGTGATCTGGAACGCTTGCCTTACGGGGATATGGATTCAGATGGTATAACAAATGATCCGGAGGCGTCCTTAGAATCTTTAGTTAATGGAGCGTATGCACAATTAAAGGCTTGGTCCGATCCGATGCATCGCGCAGGTGAATATGCTGGTGATAATATGATGATCCGCGGTTCGTCTACGGATGCTTTTTATGAATTTATTTCATTTGCCCGCACGCCAAATAATGGTCGCTTAAGCCAGTTTTGGGACAATGGTTATAAGGCAATTGCACAGTCGTCCAACATTATCAAGATGGTTGAAGAGGGACAAAGTGCTGAAATTGATAGTAAATTAGGCGAGTGTTACTATATCCGCGGGTTGATGTATTTTTATTTGGTACGCACTTACGGACGTCCGTATTATCAGAACCCAGAAACAAACCTAGGAGTACCCATCGTGAATGGTACTCCCGATAACGTACTTGACATGACGCTTCCGGACCGTTCAACGGTGAAAGAAACCTATGAACAGATTGTTTCGGATTTGAAGAAGGCAGAAGAATTGATAACAGAGGGTGATAACCCTATTAAGGCTACTAAAGGAGCTGCACAAGCTATGTTGTCTCGTGTGTATTTATATATGAGCGGCACTTATGAGTCGCCAAATGCAGAATATGCGCAATTAGCGGTGGATTATGCGGATAAAGTGATTGGATCGGATAATTACGCTCTGCTGCCACGAGAGCAATTTATGAAGTACAATACGCTAACGCCAGAGAGCAATCCGGAAACTATTTTTGCTGTAAAGCGTGTAGCTGCGGAGTTCTCGGGATATGATCATTATTATGGCATTGGTGGAATGTATGCTAATATTGGCGGACAAGGTTGGGGTGAAATGTATGCAAGTGCAAAATATATAGATTTATTAAATGAAACAGGGCGAAACGATTGGCGTCCAGATAAGTATAAAATGGTAGATGCGCGTGCTGCTTTTATTGAACCTACTTACTCTAAAAATAGTACAGGGGCCTATACAGAGGTATTTCGTTTTATCAAACAAGACGGTGCAAATGTGTTGAACTATGTGCAGGCCACTATTACACGAAACGGAAACACCATCACGTGTAAAGATGGAGATGATACGTATACGTTAACCCCTTTAGATGTTGTACAGGAAATCTACACCATTCAATACAAAGACGGCAATATGTATACTGGTGTTATCGATAACTTTATTACGCTGAATCGTGTTTATCCTCAGTTTTATATTATCAAATGCTCACGTGAAGGGGAGGATACCCACTTGCATTCGCCCGTTATAAGTCGTTTGGGTGAGGTCTATCTGAACCGTGCAGAAGCCTATGCCAAGCTCGGGAACTATGGTGCTGCATTAGATGATCTAAACGAAATCCGGACACGATCTATTGTAAACGGTGGATACAGTTCGTTAGATGCCTCTAATGCCAGCGCACGGATTGACAAAGAACGTCAATTAGAACTGGCTTACCAGGCCGAGCGTAGCTACGATGTATTCCGTAACGGAAAGTCATTGAGCCGACAATATCCTGGCCCACATGCGCAATTTGAAACTATTGATCCTACGGATTTTCGAGTGATATTTTATATTCCACAGAGCGCAATAAATTCTTACCCAGGGCCGTTGACTCAAAACCCAACGAGCTAAGAACTTCATTTCACAAAAGAGATTCTTTCTTGGTGATTTTTAAAAAGGCTTTGCGATATCGCAAAGCCTTTGCGTTCTTACCAAACCACCTTCCTTAACTTATGCATGACGGTGCCCCGCGTGCAACTTGAATGTACAGTGATCTCGCATTCTCCTTGTAATGTGCGCTCAAAAGTGGGGTTAAAGCGAACTCCGTGCGAATTTGGATTTCATTTCCTGGCCTTTCGGTCTCTATGAATAAATAATCGTAAATCTCTTATTTATCCGTAACTTTGTAACCTTGGTAAAAAAAGCATAATTTAGAGTTGCCGTGAGGTAACGTTTTTTAATAAATATAATATGGCAAATATAGTTGCAATCGTTGGACGTCCGAACGTTGGTAAATCCACACTCTATAATAGATTGACCGAAAGTCGTAAAGCGATCGTAGATGATTTTAGTGGCGTTACGCGCGACAGACATTATGGCGAAGCTGAATGGATCGGTAAAAGATTTACGGTAATAGACACGGGTGGCTTTGTTCACGGGTCGGACGATATATTTGAAGCTGCAATTCGCGAGCAGGTTCACATTGCAATTGAGGAAGCGTCAGTAATCCTTTTTATGGTAGATGTCACAACAGGGATCACTGACTTGGACGATGACATAGCGAACGTTCTACGTCGCAGTAAAAAGCCGGTATATGTTGTCGCAAATAAAGTAGATCATGCGAAACTACACCACGCATCTGCAGAATTTTATGCATTCGGACTAGGCGAAATCTTTAATATCTCTTCGGCTACCGGGTCGGGTACAGGAGAATTGTTGGATCAGGTAGTTTCTCATTTCGAAATACTTGAAGAAGAAGAGGACACCTTGCCAAAGATTACCATTGCAGGTAGACCCAATGTCGGTAAATCTTCATTGACAAATGCCTTGTTGGGTAAAGATCGTAATATCGTAACACCAATAGCAGGTACCACACGGGATGCAATACGAATACATTATAATCAATTTGGGAATGAATTCCTTCTAATTGATACCGCGGGTCTTCGGCGGAAGACAAAAGTTACTGAAAACATTGAGTTTTATTCGGTAATGCGTACCATCAAAGCAATTGAAGATGCAGATGTCGTGGCTTTGATGATCGATGCAAATGATGGATTGGAAGCGCAAGATATCAATATATTTCATTTGGCAGAAAAGAATAAAAAAGGTGTCGTTATCCTAGTCAACAAATGGGATATGGTAGAGAAAGATCACAAGACGGCCAAGGAATTCGAAGCACGTATACGTGAGAAAATAGCACCTTTTAATGACGTACCCATTTTGTTTACATCGGTAACGGAAAAGCAACGTATTTTCAAAGCAGTGGAGACAATTATGGAGGTGTATCAGAATAAAACAAAGAAAATCCCTACTTCTAAGTTGAACGACGTGATGTTGCAGGTGATCGAAAATTATCCTCCTCCGGCCACAAAAGGTAAATACATCAAAGTAAAATACGTAACGCAGATTCCGGGTAGATCCCCTATGTTTGCTTTTTTCTGTAACCTACCACAGTATATCAAAGATCCTTACAAACGTTTTGTCGAAAATAAATTAAGAGAGAACTTTGACTTTTCCGGAGTTCCTATTCAAGTGTTTTTTAGACAAAAATAAATAGCCGTATCATCCTATGCAGCACAATTTAGTTTTATACAATACCCTCACACGTAAGAAAGAAAAGTTTGAGCCCATTCATCCGAATATGGTCGGAATGTATGTATGTGGGCCTACAGTTTATAGCGATGTACATTTGGGAAATTGTAGAACATTTGTATCATTTGATTTAATATTTCGTTATTTGTTACATCTAGGTTACAAGGTGCGCTACGTGCGTAATATAACAGATGCAGGGCACTTAGAAGGTGACAATGATGAAGGCGATGATAAATTTGCGAAAAAAGCCAAATTGGAACAATTGGAACCCATGGAAATTGTTCAGAAGTATACAATAGGCTTTCACGATGTGTTGCGTTTATTCAATACCATTCCGCCGAGTATAGAGCCTACCGCGACAGGACATATATCCGAGCAAATCGAAATGATCAAACAGATTATGGCGAATGGGTACGCTTATGAGGTAAATGGTACCGTATATTTTGATGTACAGAAATACATCGAACAGTATAATTATACGATTTTAACCAACAGGAATCTGGAGGACTTATTAAACAATACCAGAGAGCTTGGTGGTCAGGACGAGAAAAAAGGCAGATTAGATTTTGCACTCTGGATAAAAGCTAAGCCTGAGCATATTATGCGATGGCCTTCGCCATGGAGTGTAGGATTTCCGGGATGGCATATCGAATGTTCGGCAATGAGTCGTAAATATTTAGGTGATCAGTTTGATATACATGGCGGCGGTATGGACCTTGCAGCTACACATCATACCAATGAGATCGCACAGTCTCAGGCATGTAATCATGCCGATCCGGCTAAATACTGGATGCATACCAATATGTTAACGGTGAATGGTGCGCGGATGTCTAAGTCGGCAGGTAATGGCTTCTTGCCGCATGAATTGTTTACGGGCAAGCATGCGCTGCTACAAAGAGGCTATTCGCCTATGGCGGTTCGTTTTTTTATGTTGCAGGCACATTATAGAAGTACGTTGGATTTCTCAAACGAGGCATTGGATGCTGCCGACAAAGGCTATAAGCGCCTAATGGCCGCTATCAGCCTGCTGGATAAGATTAATCCTACTGCAGTTTCTTCGATCCAACACGATATCGCAGGTATCAAAGCAAATTGCTATGCTGCAATGGACGATGATTTTAATAGTCCGATTCTCATTGCGGAGCTTTTTGAAATGGTAAGGGTAATCAATTCAGTGTATGATGGCAAACAAACGATAGACGAAACTACGTTGGCTGATATAAAAGAATTGATGCAACATTTCGTTTGTGATATTATGGGACTGCAAGATGATCATGTAGGAGGAGATGGAGACAGTGTTGATAACCTAATGAATGTTATCATTAAGTTGCGCAATGAATCAAAAAAAAATAAAGATTTTACGACGTCGGATCGTATTCGCGAAGAACTGACAGCTATTGGAATTCAACTAAAAGATAGCAAGGAAGGAACACTTTGGAATAAGATTTGATAGTTCAGTTTTAAAAAAATATGAATTTTAATTTCTTGTTTAGTACCGTTCTTTTTATCGGCCTCATGTCCTCCACAGCATTGTATGGGCAACTTCCTGATAAAGTAGGCGGACTTATAACGGCAGATAAAAATGCCGCCGCAATATCAAAGATGCAAAACCCCCATGCGGCATTCATGTCAATAATCGATAAAGAGTCTATTTTTTATGTGCCATCTGCAGTTAATGCATTTAATTATTTGAGTAATCGACCTAATATTCCTGATGTGATGACATGGGAACCTAATTTTGCAATTGTCTCCCGAAGTTTAGACTGGGGGTTGACTTCTGGAAAAATGGAATTCCAAAAAGTAGGGGCTGTTAAACGACATGGACAATATTTGACCGTTTGGAAAAGAGGAAAAAAGGGTGATTGGAAAGTAGCAGTACGTGCTGAGGTAGAGAATTATGGGGAAAAGGCGTCCAGCGATTTAATCTATTTCGAGCCAGACGATTCTTGGTATTTAAAGCACCGGTCTCAAGTTCGGTTGAAGCAACGGGAAGATATCGTTTTTCAGACAGATGAACTGTTCTCGACTATTTTAAAAGCGAATAACGAAACAGCTTATAAAGAGTTTCTAGCGGATGACGTTCGTTTCTATTACCCTTGGCAGGAAGAAATTGAAAGTAAAAGCAATGTACTTTCTTTTTTAAAAAAGCAACGGTATGAGATTGTAACAGAGCCTACGGAAGTAGGCCGGGCTTATAGTGGTGAGTTTGCATTTACTTCAGGTACGGCAACTGTTCACTCCAAAGATAAAGCAACCAAATTCAATTACATCCGTGTCTGGCAATTGAAAGACGACTATCAGTGGCGCGTGATTATTGAAATGCTATTCGAGCGGTAGTATAAAAAGTAATTGGTAAAATAATAAAAGGGGTATAATGATTTTAAATCATTATACCCCTTTTATTTGCTAATTGTTATTTTTTAGTTTTTTGCGACTTTGCCTGTGCTCACCCAATCTTCCAATTCCTGACAGTTCATGAAATCAGAGTTTACATCTATAAAAGTATTGTCTTTACGACTTTCAAACCATTCGCTCAATTTGATGTTGGTTTTGTTTTGCTTAGCTGCTTCCTTGATTTTTGCAAAGTCTTGTTCTAAACTAGCCTTATGTGGGGGGATGCGTGATTTCAAATAATATAATACGTAAGAAGTTTCACCAGTCCTTTTATCGGTAACTAGAACGGGCTTGGAAGTTTCGCCAGATTTTAATGGATCTATAGCATTAAACACAGTGACATCGTTTAACTGAGTTACCGGGATTAATGTGGAGCCGTCGTATTCGCTGGTTACAACTCCACCATTATATTTTGTGAAATTATCGTCAGAATATAGCGATGCAGCACTACTAAAATTCATTTTTCCTGTTGTAACATTGTCGTAGATACTGTCAATTTTAGCTTTTGTTCGTTGCAGCGCAGTCGATGTTGGTTTTGTTTTGACGAGTACGTGTCTTACGTTTACTTCTTCACCTCTTCTAGCGAGTACCTGTAAAAAGTGAAATCCATATTGCGTCTCAAAAACAGGGGAAATGTCGCCTTCCTTTAATCTAAACGCCTGAGCAGAGAATTCTTTTACATACGATTCACGTGTGGCAAATCCTAAATCACCACCACTGGGCGCAGAACCATCTTCAGAATATAAACGGGCAATTGTACCAAAGTCAGAACCATTTAATACTTGTTGGCGATATCCTTCTGCTTTATCTTTAAATATTTGCTTTTCTTCTTTGGTCAAAACGGGGTTAATAACCAATTGAGCATATTCGATCTCCGTGTCAAAATAAGGGAGACTATCTGCATCTAAGCTCTCAAAGTATTTTTTTACTTCTTGTGGAGTCACATCAATTTTAGAAACGATAGTTTGTTGCATGCGCTGTGCTTTTAAAAGCTCGGCTACGCTGGGTCTCATCTCCTCTTTATGTTGTAATAGTGACCGATTCAGAAAAGACTCTAAATTTTCTTTACCACCAGCCCGTTGCGTCATGTAACGAATTCTTCTATTTAATTCGTCGTCCACTTGCGATTCAGATACTTCGATGGAGTCAATTACAGCCTGTTGTGCCAGTAGTTTTTGCGTTAACAGCTGCTGAAGAATCGAACATTTCATCTCCTCATTAGGCTTAGTACCTTCAGCTAGAGCCTGTGCATACTGCATCTCTAGGTCAGATTGTAAGATTGTGCTATTACCTACTGTGGCCACAATACGGTCAACTAGTTTCTCTTGCGAAAAAGATAAAAATGCAACTGTAAGTAATAAAGCAGTTAATCCTATGTGTTTTTTCATGTGTGTATTATTCCTTAATCGTTTATTCTATGCCGGTATATTATAATTCAGCATTTTTTTATTTACTACTGATATATGAGCACCCGATCAAATAATTTATTATGCTGTGTGTCAGTAATTAATTGTACCTTATTGTTCGTTGTTTTTGTATCCCAGCATTATGGATACAAAAATATCAGAATTATTTGTAAAAGCAGATTTATTTTCTGCATAAGTGTAAGCCGACTTATATCAATAAGTGTCCGTATGCTACGAAGATAAAATTTCGGAATGCTATAATGCAGTTGTTTAACGAATTTTAACGTATAGATAAAGAGGATAATAAATTTTCTCTATTTATATTAAATGCTCTATTTTTATGCGCAATGAGATTTTGGGAAGTAAGCGAATGTCGTATGGTGCGTAACGTTTTGACAATGTATAAATTTTTAGTTCTTCTATTTAGTGTATTAAGTTTTGATACGGTAGCATTTGCTAGTTCCCAGATCGATTCTGTGGAAAAGGAACTTCAGCTCCTATTAAATAGAAAAAGCCAATTTGAATCAAAGAAAATTGAAACCATCTCCAGATTCAAAGAAGCATTAAAAACGACTAAAAACCTGCATGATAAATATGTATTGCATCTCAATCTCTATCATGAATTTAGAAAATACCAGATTGATTCGGCTATATTTTATATAAAAGCAAACCAGCTTATCGGATACCAGCTGAACAATTCGTATCTTATTGATGAGTCCCTCATCCAGCTGTCCAGCTTATATTCATCAGCCGGAAAGTTTATTGAATCTGCAGATCTACTGAGTAAAATAAGGAGAGCAGAAATCTCTGAAGAGTTATTGCCTGATTATTATAAGGCTTATTCTGAATTCAGTAGCCATTATGGGTAAAGTAGTAATAACGATCTTTATTTTAGAGAAAGTGAAATATTTCGAGATTCGCTATTATCTGTACTCAATCCTCAATCTATAGAGTACCAAATCACCTTTGCGACGAAAAAACTTTACAATAATGAAACGACTGTTGCAGAGAAGCTTCTCCATCAATTATTACATGAGATCGACGAAACACGTAGCGAACGTGGATTAATAGCTTACTTATTGGGGATAATCTATAAGAACAAAGGGGAATTAGACAAGCAAATCTATTTTTTTGGTCTGTCCGCGCTAACCGATATCAAGCATGCGGTTAAGGACAATGCGTCCTTACAAAGTTTGGCCTTATGTTACTATGAAAAGGGAGATGTTGATAAAGCATATTTATACATTCAGGAAGCAATTAATGATGCTATTTTTTGCAACGTTCGTTATCGAACAATTGAAAGTTCGTCTTTTTATCCCATTATTAATGCCTCTTTTCAAGAAAAGGAAAATAGGCAAAAAAACGAGCTTAAAAGTTACTTGATGGTTATCAGCTTGATGACTATTGTATTGTCGGCGGTTCTTGGGGTTCTCTTTATCCAAATTAAAAAACTAAAGAAAATACGGATAGCACTTAAACAGGCCAATGATGACCTGCATCACCTGAACGACCAGCTGCTCAAAGTAAATAACGAACTTTCTGAATCCAACCATATCAAAGAAGAATATATTGCCCATTTTTTTGATATATGCTCATCCTACATAGATAAGATAGATAACGCACGTAAAACGATTTTGAAGAAACTATCGAATAAGCAAGAGAGTGATATACTCAAACATTTAAAATCACAAGATGTGATCAAGGAAGAGTTGGAGGATCTCTACCGTAATTTTGACATTATATTTTTGAATTTGTACCCGTCTTTTATAGACGAATTTAACAAACTATTGAAACCAGAGGAACAGATCCTTCCAAAGTCCGAAGAATTGCTCAGTACGGAGTTACGTATATTTGCTTTGATCCGCTTGGGGATCTCTGACTCTACAAAGATTGCGAGCTTCCTCCGTTATTCCTTACGAACCGTTTATAATTATCGCGTAAAAGTGCGTAATAAAGTCTTGGGATCTAAGGATGAATTCGAAGATAAGATAAAAAAAATCGGCGAAGTTCAGTTCTAATCGGCTATAAATAGTTACTTTCTTTAATGGATTGTTTTCTGTAAGTTTCTGTTATACAGTTGTTTTTGATATGTTCTGAGTTACTTTTTAGTACTCCACTTCCTTCAATGCTAGGATAAAGCTTTCCTACTTCTTTACCTTTGTATAGGAGTTAATTGATATCTCCTCCATTATAATCTATAGTTTAAACAATTATAAGTCTATGAAGCTTTTTACCAAAGTTACGTTTCATCTTATCTTATTTTCTATGCTGCTGTGCAGTTCGGGTCTCTATGCCCAGAACCCGTCGAGCATAAGCGGAAAAGTCACCGATGAAAGTACAAATGAACCCATTATTGGAGCGACTGTTACAGTAGTCGGAACCAATTTGTCCACTTCGACCGATGAGAATGGAAACTTCTCGATCTCCAATCTACCTGCCAATTCCAGGATTAGCATTTCGTATTTGGGGTATGATACACAGTCCATAGCAGTGAGCGATGTTGCAGTTAACATTCGGCTTATACCATCGTCATCCATGTTGGAGGACGTCGTCGTAATTGGTTATGGTAGTGTAAAACGGAAAGATGTAACGACTGCGATATCGAGTGTATCGCTAGAAGATCTGAATGAGCGTCCTATTGTCTCTGCAGGACAGGCCATTCAGGGTAAAGCAGCGGGTGTATCGGTAATCCAACCGAATGGTGCTCCCGGTGGTGAAACTTCCATACGTATCCGTGGAACCACCTCCTTTAACGGAAGCAATGATCCACTGTATGTGGTGGATGGTGTACCTGTCGATAACCTTAATTTTCTATCGCCTAATGATATTGCCGATATGCAGATCCTAAAGGATGCATCATCTGCTTCAATCTATGGATCACGCGCAGCGAATGGTGTGGTATTAATCACGACCAAAAGAGGAAAAGTAGGTGAAGCGAAGATAGGGTTTAATGTACAGGCAACTCAAAATAGAGTAGCTAATCAGATAGAGGTGCTGAATACGGCGCAGTACAAAGAACTTCAGGACGAAATTGGACTGGTCAATATACCGGAGGGATTGACGGATCAAACCGATTGGTTTGATGAAACCTATAAAACGGGAAATATTCAGAACTACCAGTTATCCATTTCTGATGGTACCGACAAACTGCGCTACTTCCTTTCAGGTGGATATCTCAACGAAAAGGGTGTTATCAATACCGCATTTTACAAACGGTACAACTTCAGAGGGAATATTGAAAACAAAGTTCGCAGTTGGCTCACCATCAATGCTAATATTGCTTATTCGGATTACAACAGCAATGGCATTATAACGGGTGCAGGAGCCAATCGGGGTGGAGTCGTGCTTTCGGTTATTAACACGCCGACATTTGCACCTATTTGGGACGTGTTTAATCCGGGACAATACAATACCGATTTTTACGGTATAAACATTACCAGCCCGCTGGAAAATATTGCCCGTAGTAAAAACAATAAAAACAGGGAGAACCGTATTCTCGCATCGGGAAGCAGTACCATCACGTTCTCCCCTGCACTTAATTTTAAAACAACGTTTGCTTTAGATCGCCGCAATGCTATGGCAACGACTTTTTTGGATCCACTGTCTACATCGTGGGGTAGAAATCAATACGGCGAAGGTTCCGATGCCCGCAATATGAACACGGTATTAACTTTTGATAATATATTGACCTTCAATAAATCATACGATAAACACAATATTGAAGCAATGGGTGGTTCGTCGTGGACGAGCTCGGATTACAGAAACAGTTGGATCAATGCTTCTCATTTCCGTGATAATTTGATTGAAACCTTGAATGCCGCAAATAGAATCTCGTGGACTGGTACCGGCACAGGAGCTTCGCATTGGGCGATTATGTCCTATTTTGCACGTGTCGCTTATAACTACGATAGCCGTTACCTATTGACGGCAAATGTACGAACAGATGGCTCTTCCAAATTGCATCCCGATCATCGTTGGGGGGTGTTCCCTTCTGTTTCTGCTGCTTGGCGTCTTTCTTCTGAAAGTTTCTTAAATGATGTCGACTGGCTGAATGATCTCAAGATCAGAGGGGGATGGGGACAAACGGGGAATCAATCCGGGTTAGGTGATTATGCGTATTTGCAAATGTATAATATCACGCGTTTACCATGGTTCCAAACGGAATACGTGAACGCCGTACCAACGATTAGTGCCTCTAATTTAAGAACCAGGGATTTGAGCTGGGAGACCACTTCCCAAAGCAATATAGGTGTTGATTTCACGGCATTCAACAACAGGTTATCCTTGAACGTGGATTATTATAACAAAAAAACCACGGATATGTTAATGTATGTGACGGTGCCTACATCTGGAAGCAGTGTAGCTAGTACCATTATGAGAAACGAAGGTGTCATGCGTAATCGGGGATTAGAAGTTAATGCGAATACGAAGAATCTAGTTGGTGATTTCGGTTGGAGTACAGATTTTAATATTTCATTCAATAAGAATAAACTAGAAGACTTGGCTTTACAGAAGATCTATAATACAGCGGTTACGTCCGATTTTGTCAACGAAACGGTGGTACGCAATGAACCTGGAAGAGCGCTAAGTGGTTTCTTTGGATACATTAGCGATGGTGTAGATATGGAAACCGGAGAACTGATGTACCGCGACATCAACGGAGACGGAAGGATCTCTTCCTCAGATCGCACCTATATCGGTGATCCAAATTCGGACTTTACGTTTGGATTAACCAATAACTTCACTTACAAAGGTTTTAACTTAAACATATTTCTTCAGGGAACCTATGGCAATGATATTTTTAATGCATCAAGAATGGAGATGGAAGGTATGTACGATGGTAAAAACCAATCTACCCGAGTATTGCAAAGATGGCGCGTTCCCGGTCAACATACTGAAGTACCAAAAGCAGGCTTTGACCTAAAGAATTCAACTTATTTTATCGAAGACGGGAGCTATTTACGGGTCAAAAATATATCCCTTTCCTACGATATCAAAGGTAGTGTATTGACAAGATGGGGAATCCATAAATTACAACCATTTGTATCAGCTAGCAACCTGTTGACTTTTACGAACTATTCGGGTATGGATCCCGAAGTAAATCAATGGGGTGGGAGTGGCGCTGTACAGGGGATAGATTGGGGTACGTATCCGCACAGCCGTTCGTATGTAATTGGTGTAAGTCTTGAGTTCTAATACGTAAAAATTGGAAGTAATGAAAAGAAATTTTATATATCAAATTGTGCTCTTTGCGATGATGTCGCTATGGAGTGCCTGTTCGTTAAACAAAGACCCTTTGGATTCTTTTTCGGATGTGACGCAAGGCATTAATGAAGAAGGGGAAGAGGTCGTTTTTAAAAATAAAGCTGAAGTGCAGAGTCATCTTCAAACGTTGTATAATCAATTACGGGATCGTCAGGAACATTGGTATCTCGATGTACTATTGATAGGAGATTCGCATAGTGACAATGCCTATGCAGGGACCACAGGAGCTGAAGTACTGCCATTTGAAAATAATTCGATTGAAGGCTCGAACTCCGTCATGAGCAGAGACTGGAACCGCTATTTGGAAGATGTGGCGCGCGCGAACCTGTTGATCGTGAATGTAGATTCGGTACAGGATAATTCCCTAACCACTGCCGAAAGACAGCAGTATAAAGCCGAGGCAAAAATATTCAGAGCCATGATATTCTTTGACATGGTGCGTTTATGGGGAGACATACCACTTATTACAACGATAGCTGGAGATATTACTGCCGAGACCATAGAAGAAGTGTACGATGAATATTTTCCGAAGCAAAGTACAGAAGAAGAGGTGTACAAACAAATTGAAAAAGACCTTTTAGAGGCAATGCCATTTGCACCCGGTAACAATTCTTCGGATAAAACGAAGCTTTCTAAATCTGTAGCAAGGGCGTTATTAGCTAAAGTCTACGCTGAAAAGCCAATCCGCGATTATACGAAAGTAATCCAATATACCGATGAACTAGCTGCTGATGGTTTTGCTTTGGAGACCGATTATACCAATCTTTTTGGAATGAATGCGGATAATACGGATGCTAAAATGCGTAACACAAAAGAATCTATTCTGGAAGCGCAGTTCTTCTCTGGAAATGGCAACTGGGTAACCTGGATGTTTGGCCGTGATTTGATCAACTACAATTCGAATTTTACCTGGGCTAAGTGGGTAACTCCTTCCCGTGATCTGATCAGAGCATATGAATTAGAAGGTGATCAAATTCGATATACTGAATCTATCGTATATTATCAGACGACCTGGAGCAATTATTATCCAACGAGCAGTTATCCCTTTATGTATAAGATACGTTCGGCTTTAAATAGCATTATCAAATACCGTTACGCAGATATTTTGCTCCTTAAAGCAGAGGCAATGATCTTAAAAGACAGTCCTGAACTTTCTGCAGCGGCAGACATTATCGATCAGGTTCGACAACGGGTGAATCTACCCAAATTAGGTACAGCTACTCGGACAAATAGAGAAGCCCTATTGAATGCGCTGTTGAAAGAGAGACGTTTGGAACTGGCTTTCGAAGGGCAACGTTGGTTTGATCTAGTGAGACTGGACAAAGTCGAAGAGGTTATGAATTCGGTGTTTGCAAAAGATACCGGACGTAGAACACAGGTGTACCCATTTAATACCAATTCTTATCGCTTACCTATTCCGCAGTCGGTCATTGATCAGAACCCTAATATTCAACAAAATCTTGGTTATTAATATTGCATAACATGCTTAATCTTAGAAATACATTCATATGCGGAAGTATCATTACTTCCATCTTTACGGCCTGTGCCTCAGACAATAATTCATTGACTCCTGAAAACCCTACAGAGCCCACTTCTGGAGATATCAAAATCTATACAACTACAGGTAGTAGAACGCTGGATTTCAGAAAATCCTTTGTCAACTTTAGCACGACATCCAACATGTCCCCCCGGACGATTACTTTGGATGAGAGCGTAACCTATCAAACCATGCATGGTTTCGGAGCAGCCATTACAGGCTCAACTGCTTATAATTTATTAAAGATGACGGCATCGGACAGAACAAAATTTCTCAAGGAAACATTTTCTGAATCCGAAGGTATGGGGCAAAGCTATATTCGTATCGCTATAGGCTGTTCGGATTTTTCTCTTAGCGAGTACACGCTGAATGACACGCCAGGGCTAGCCAATTTTGCGCTTCAATCGGAAGAAACGGATTACGTGATTCCTGTCCTGAAAGAAATATTGGCGATCAATCCAAATGTGAAAATTTTAGGTTCACCTTGGACAGCTCCTAAATGGATGAAAGTAAATAATCTCACGAATTTGGAACCTTTTGATTCGTGGACTGGTGGACATTTAAATCCTGCACATTATCAGGATTATGCGGCCTATTTTGTGAAATGGATACAAGCGATGAATGCTAACGGGATAGAGATTTATTCCGTCACACCGCAAAATGAACCCTTGAATCCGGGCAATTCAGCCTCCATGTTGATGTTTTGGCACGAACAGCAAGCATTTGTACGTGATGCCTTAGGACCGAAACTCAGAGTTGCCGGACTTGATACAAAAATATACGCTTTTGATCACAACTACAATTACGACAACATGGCTGATCAAGAAGATTATCCAGTTAAAATATTTGAGGATGCAACCGCCGCCGCCTATTTCGCTGGTTCTGCCTATCATAATTATGGTGGTAACAAAGCTGAATTGCTCGACATTCGGGCTAAGGCTCCACATAAGGAGATCATCTTTACCGAAACTTCGATAGGTACATGGAATGATGGGCAAAATCTTGGCTTACGTCTTTTGGAAGATATGAAGGAAGTGGGCCTTGGAACGATTAACAATTGGAGTAAAGCCGTCATTGTATGGAACCTGATGCTGGATACCGAACGTGGTCCGAATAGAGAAGGAGGATGTCAGACTTGTTACGGAGCGGTAGATATTAGTTCCAGAGACTACAAAACGATACGTAAAAACTCACATTATTATATCGTCGGACATTTGTCTTCTGTTGTGAAACCAGGGGCAGTACGTATCGGGACACAGGGATATACCGCAGAAGGTATTATTTATACGGCTTTTAAAAATCCGGATAACAGTTATGCTGTTGTACTTATCAACGATACAGGTGAGGCTTCGCGTATTACGTTTTCAGATGGTAAAAATCACTTTAGTTATGAAACACCGGCAAAATCCGTAGTATCTTATTCTTGGAAAAAAACTCCATGATTGCTGGCAACACGAACAGCCATGAAAGCTTCATGAAGGCTCTCGATGGCCATTTAAAATTATACACTTTAGAAAAAATGAAACGGATGAAAAATTGTATCAATTATATGATCATTATAGCATGTTGCGTTGCTTTTTCTTCCTGTAAGGAGGAGTTGATCGTTCCTATTGGCGAGGGGCTACCGAGTATCGATATTACAGCTGTACCGACCAATGCTTTCTTTGGAGACAGTATTTCCTATACGGTAAATGTCGCAGACCAAGCTATTGATCTTTCTACGTTAAAAGTACAATTGTATTATAGCGAAGAGGTAGTAGCGGAGCAAACCATACGCACGAAGGCTTATGGAACATATTCGGGTAAGATTTTTGTGCCTTACTATGCCAATGTGCCTAATGGAACGGCAACATTGAAATTTACGTTACAGAACATTACGTTAACAAAAACGGAGAAGGAGGTTGAACTTCCATTGGCACGCCCTGATTTTCCGTATTTAACGCTAGTTACACCGACTGTATCCTATCGCATGGAAAAAGTTGGGTTATACCAGTACGAATTGACCGAAAATCTACCTTTTAAAGTGAATGGATATATAGAAGCTCCTATTTATGGTACAAATGGGAATCTTGTCCAATTCGGTTGGGACGTCGATAAGGTTACGGAAGGCAGTAGACAAGCTATTCCATTTTCCAATTCTACATCTGGCGAATATAGTATTTCGTTTAATACATTTAATTATCATGCGAGTCCTTTTATTATTGGATACGCGGTGAATGGAAATGGGATGCGTATGATTTCGGAGGATATGTACGCTGTAGATTTACAACTGACATACAACGAGGAATTGATGATAGATGGCATTGAAGAACTGCCAAGTTGGTGGATCGATGCGGATTACATTAGACAAGAAGAAGGCGACTATTTCTTTAATGCGATGACGGGAAAATACCGGATTACTGCTGATTTTGGGAAAGAATATTTTGTTATTGAAGCGATGCAAGGGAATAATCTTGCGACCTTAAATAATGATGGTACGGGTGCGGTCTGGATTATTGGACAAGGTATCGGGAAACCTTCTCTAGCTGGAAATGAAGTTGGATGGACTACAGAGAAAGCGCTTTGTATGGCACCTATCGGTAATAAAAGATACCAAATCACAGTTGCTGCAGGACAAACGATACGAGCATCAGATATAAACTTTAAGTTTTTCCATCAGAAGGGATGGGGAGGAGAGTTTAAACACACTTCTATTACAGGTTCAAGCGATATCATATTTATAGGTGATGGTACAAATGGGAGAGATTCTGGAAATCTGGGGCTTGTAACGGGCAAAACATTGGAAAATGGAGCGACATATGTCTTTGTCGTGGATTTGTCGGCCGGGATTGATAAAGGAGTCTTAACCGTGACGAAACAAGAGTAGGTATAATATTTTTTTAAGGGCGTCTCCTATGTTTGTCCCAGATAGACATAGGAGACGCTTTCAATTTTTCTATAATTCGTTTAGCACTTGAATTATTACTAATTTTAAACATGAAATATTTTTTAGTCCTTTTTGCAATGAGTTCAGTTCTACAATCCGTCTGCGCGCAATCCATACCTCTTTTCGTTGGAACCTATACGCATAAGGGGAATAGTGAGGGGATCTATCAATACAGCTTTGATGTTTCCAGTGGTGATGCGATAATGCAGTCCCATTTTAAGACTGACAATCCTTCCTTCTTGGCGCGAAACGGGCAGTATATCTATGCTGTTAATGAAAATGAAGACGGAGAGGTTTCCGCTTTTAAGTTTTCCAATTCCCAATTTGAATCTTTGAACCAACTGTCAACCGCAGGTATGCATCCATGTCATGTTGCCCTCGGGATTAAGGAGCCGATATTGGTGGTTTCCAATTACAGTAGTGGCTCGCTGGTCTTGTATTCTTTGAGTGCTGATGGTTCTATTCGCAAACAAGAAGATCTCATCCGCTTTACAGGTACAGGTCCGGATATGTCGAGACAAAAAAGTGCTCATGTCCATTCTGCATTTTTCAATGCGACAGGGGATAGGTTGTATGTCTCCGATCTGGGTTCAGATCGCGTGGTGGAATATACTATCGCGAAAAAGGACGACGATTATGCCTTTCAGCAAATAAGTGAAATCAAATTAAAAGGTGGATCTGGGCCCCGACACGTTGCTGTTTCCGGAGATGGTGCCACACTGTACGTGCTCGCAGAGCTTACTGGCGAAGTTGCGGTTTATCAAAATACGAAAGCGAATTGGCAACACCGTCAAACTCTTCCGGTGTATGCAGAAGGATTTACAGGCGATCAAGGAGGAGCAGATGTGAAAATATCTCCAGATGGAAAGTTTCTATATGCCACCAACCGTGGCGATACCAATGTCATCGTCCACTATAAGATTCTGCAAAATGGACGTCTAGAACAAATGGATGTGTATTCTGTAGAAGGGAAATCACCTCGGAATTTCAACTTTTCTCCAGAAGGAAACTTTATACTCGTAACGAATCAACAGTCCGATGAAATTGTGATTTTAAAGCGCGATATCAAAACAGGCACACTTACAGATAGCAAAAAGAGAATAGCTGTTGGACAGCCTGTGTGCGTGATATTTTAGCTTTTTTTCTGAAAGTGCGGTCAGGAATCTTTATGAGATGTCTCTAAAAAGCACTGTATCGTCGTGATTGTAATCACAAGGCGTCTACTTAAACGTCACTGCGAGGAGGTACGACGCGGCAGTCTTTACGCAACGTAGAATAACAAATTTGCTTCTTCGCTGCTCTCCTCGTAATGATGCGTTTTTCTTTTGGGTTGCTCCCTTTTTAGACGCCCTTATGAAGGTTTTATTCGGGGATGCTATAGTAGTTTAGATATCTAACGATGTTATTCGCTCTACGATTCACATAATTTGATGGATTTCGGGCGTCCCATTTTTGGGGACTCGGTAAGATAGCAATGATTAATGCTGCTTCTTTTTTGGTGAGGCTTTTACCCGATTTGTGAAAATAATATCTGGATGCTGCTTCTGCCCCATATACGCCTTGTCCCATTTCAATCACATTAAGATAGACTTCGAGGATACGCTTTTTACTCCAAAATATTTCGATCAACACGGTGAAATAGGTTTCTAGTCCTTTGCGTAACCACGATCGTTCAGGCCATAAAAATACATTTTTGGCGACCTGCTGGCTTATTGTGCTTCCCCCCCGTAATTTTTTTCCTTCCTTGTTTTTGGCGATCGCTTCCTTAATGGCTTTCGTGTCAAAGCCGTTATGGGTCATGAAATGTGCATCTTCCCCCGCTAGAGCAGCGCGTTTTAGATTGTCAGAGATATCTTTATAATCCAGCCACTCCTTATCTATTTTCCAATCTTTTCCTGCTGCCTTTCGTTCGAATGCGCGTTGGAGTTGTAGATACGTAATCGGCGGATTCATAAACATAAGAAGAAGTACCCAAAAGATGGTCAGGGCAAAAAATCCACCGATAATACGTAGTGTCCACTTCACAATCTGTCTTTTAATGGGAGTCGATTTTATTTTATTTTTCTTTCGTTGATTTGCGCGCTTGATGGCCATCGGACTTTTTTTTGATCAACAAAACTAACTAATTTTATAGCTAATAATTTAGAAAAAATGTAAGTAACTTTGTTATTTTTACAACTTACTAAAACCACAGCACCATTGGCAAAAGCAAAGAAGGAAACTCCATTAATGCAGCAGTATAACAGTATTAAGACCAAATATCCGGGTACCTTACTGCTGTTTAGGGTCGGTGATTTTTATGAGACTTTTGGTGAAGACGCGGTGAAGGCGGCGGGCATCCTGGGAATTGTATTAACCAAGAGGGGGAATGGGAGCGAATCAGAAACAGCACTAGCGGGTTTTCCGCACCATTCGTTGGAAACGTATTTGCCCAAGCTGGTGCGTGCCGGTCAGCGGGTAGCCATCTGTGATCAGCTAGAGGATCCGAAGCAAACCAAGACCATCGTAAAACGTGGCGTCACGGAGTTAGTAACACCGGGCGTGTCATATAATGATAATATCGTCCATCAAAAATCGAACAATTACCTCGCTTCCTTATTTATAGACAAAACGCAGGTAGGGGTAGCGTTCTTAGATATATCAACTGGAGAATTTCTGGTCGCACAAGGTAGCATCAGCTATATTGACAAACTACTGCAGGGGTTTAAACCTACTGAAGTCATTATGCCTAAAAAGCAGAATAAAGAGTTTATCGCACATTTTGGTAACTCCTACTATACCTACCTATTGGATGAATGGCCCTATACAGGAGATTACGCCGAGGAAGCGCTTCAAAAGCATTTTGAAATCATTTCTATGAAGGGTTTTGGCATTGACCGGATGCCGTTGGGTATTATTTCGGCGGGTGTCGCATTACACTACTTAAATGAAACAGAACACCGTAACCTACAGCATATCTCCAATATATCGCGTATAGAGGAGGATCGCTATATGTGGCTGGATCGGTTTACGATTCGAAACCTTGAGCTAATCGGTTCGGCCAATGAAAATGCAATTACATTATCCGATGTGTTGGACGATACATCTTCTCCAATGGGAGCGCGTTTGCTCAAACGATGGATTGTAATGCCGTTGAAAGATAGGAAATCCATTGAGGAACGGCTGAATGTAGTAGAGTACTTCCACCAGAATCGGGAGCTGCGGGATGAGCTGATTCGGGAGATTAAATTAGTAGGGGATTTGGAAAGGCTGATCAGTAAGATAGGTCTTCAAAAAGCAAATCCTCGTGAAATCATACAACTTAAACGCTCGCTGTTTGCTATCGAGAAGCTAAAGGAGCTTACAAACGTATCTGAATCCGAATCGTTACGGATTATTTCCGAACAACTGAATGCCTGTTCGATTATTCGGGATAAAATCGAAAAGGAGGTTTTTTCCGAACCCCCAGTCGCCTTGAATAAGGGTAATGTAATGGCAGATGGTATTGATGCCGATCTGGATAAATTGAGGCGTGTGGCGTTCGGTGGGAAGGATTATTTGTTAGAAATACAACGTAGAGAGGCCGAGCTGACAGGTATCCCTTCCTTAAAAATTGCCTTTAATAATGTATTCGGATATTATCTTGAGGTGACTAATACGCATAAGGATAAAGTGCCGGAAGGTTGGATTCGGAAACAAACCCTGGTCAACGCCGAACGTTATATCACGGAAGAGCTAAAAGAATACGAAGATCAGATTTTAGGTGCTGAGGAAAAAATTCAGGTCATCGAGAACCGACTATATGCCGAATTGTTAGTGGCAATAGCAGCTTATATAAAGCCTATTCAGCTGAATGCGCAATTGATTGCTAAATTAGATGTCTTACTTAATTTTGCAGTTATTGCAGATAAGAACTACTATGTTAAGCCAGAAATTACGGAGGATAGGCTGTTAGATATCAAAGGAGGACGTCATCCTGTTATTGAACGGAATCTTCCAATCGGAGAAGATTACATTACCAATGATACGTATTTGGATCCCGATACGCAGCAAATTATCATTATTACCGGACCCAATATGGCAGGTAAGTCTGCGTTATTGCGCCAGACAGGTCTGATTGTCTTAATGGCACAGATCGGTTCGTTCGTCCCTGCTAAAGAGGCGTACATAGGATTAGTCGATAAAATCTTTACCCGTGTAGGCGCTTCAGATAATTTGTCGTCCGGTGAGTCTACGTTCATGGTAGAAATGAATGAGACGGCCAGCATTATGAACAACTTATCGGATCGTAGCCTGATTTTGCTGGATGAAATTGGTCGTGGTACCAGCACATATGATGGTATTTCCATCGCCTGGGCGATCGCCGAGTTTTTGCACAACCATCCAACTGCACGGGCCAAAACGTTATTTGCTACGCATTATCACGAATTGAACGAGTTAAGTACATCCATGCCACGTGTGAAGAACTTTAATGTTACCGTAAAAGAGATTAATAACAAGGTCATTTTCTTACGTAAGCTTATGCCCGGTGGATCCGAACATAGTTTTGGTATCCATGTAGCCAAACTTGCAGGTATGCCACCGCGGTTGATCGGTCGTGCAAATGAAATTTTGAAACGCTTGGAGCAGGAGCGAACCGGCGGAGAGAAGATAAAAGATAGCATGCGCAAAATTCAAAAACAGGCCTATCAACTACAGATGTTCGCAATTGATGACCCAGTGCTTG
The DNA here is from genome assembly GCF_005049105.1 of Sphingobacterium alkalisoli. Classification (GTDB taxonomy): domain Bacteria; phylum Bacteroidota; class Bacteroidia; order Sphingobacteriales; family Sphingobacteriaceae; genus Sphingobacterium; species Sphingobacterium alkalisoli. The sequence continues at coordinate 165,671 of NZ_SUKA01000004.1, read as the reverse complement.
AAAAAATAAGGGATATGCTGAATAACTTAGATGTTAACACCTTGACACCCGTTGAAGCATTGATGAAATTGGATGAGATTCAGCGGCTGCTAAAGAATTAGTTTTTAATGTGTTTATTTATAGTTTAAGAAACAATTCTAGACTCCAATAACGAGGTTGTATGGGCGTAATCAGATCCTCATCCCAATTGTAGGGAATATAATGATAGCCTGCTTCGAGCCCAACGAATTTTCTGCCTTTTACGTGTCTCATTACCGATAGGCCTAGAAATGTATGGAAGGTATTCGCATTGTTGTATTGAATGCCGGAAGAACTATTTCCCTCCTCGTAGTAATCTCCATCGTAAAAGGTAGTTTCAGATAGTCCAGTGTTAATAAAACCAAATCCGGCTCCTACTTTTGGAAGAATAATCCAGGGTCCGTTGTCCAGGGCCTTGTATCCCGCCGTACCTCCAAAAAAGAAACTGGAAGAAGAGTTGATGTCTTTAACAACACCGTTGTCGTTAAATTCAAAATAGTTGTCATTTGTGTTTAACCTAAATTTAATGGCGAGTTCAAAGACGAATTGGTTTGCCAGGGGGGACATCACAGAAGCGCCAAAAGAGGGGGAGGTGGCAAACGTACTATTTTTACCCACCGTTCCAAAAGCACCGGCATATATAGCAAATCCGGTACGCTGTTTATTCGATTCCAATTCTTGGTAGACCTGTACTGCCGGCTGCCGCTTAGGTTGACGGTTGAGCTGCACATAGAATGCATCTATGTTGTCGGCAAATAATAAGCTAATCGCCTCCTCTCGCTCCGTAAGTGTATAACTTGGAGAATTCAATAAGGCGGTGGCTTTGAGTTTTATAAGCGAATCTACGGCATGGTTTAATGGGATAAAGTGAAACGACTCCTTGTCTTTCATATATATACTGGCGAAATTTTTTTCTGCCGCGTTGTCGTATCTGTATGTTAGTATTTCGTCGTAGTGGTTGTCGAGATAGGTGGCGAGTTCCCGCTCTGTATCTTCCTTTAGGATCAATCGTCTGATAAGTTTAAGGCGTGATGTAAATTCACTCTTTCCACATACACTTTCCAATGTGCTTATAATCGATTCAATCTTCGAAAAATCATTTTGTTCCAACAATGGTGTTAGCTTTTGTAGAGAAGCTGTGGTAATTTCTTCACAAGATGACTGCGCATATGAATAGTTGCAAAAGCTGGATAAGAGAATGAGAGCGAAAAGAACCTTGGCGATATGCAACATAATGTATTGATTTTGGCCTAAAGTAAATATAATTTTCAGGAAGTTCAACTTAAAAATTAACTAGATTTGTGGGAATGGGGTCTATATTTCGTTTCAAAAGGTTTGAGGTAGAACAGTCGGGCTGTGCAATGAAGATTAATACCGATGGTGTTTTGCTCGGTGCACTTGCGCAGCACCCTCATCCTGAACACATCTTAGACATTGGTACGGGTACAGGTGTTATTGCATTAATGTTAGCGCAGCGATTTGATACAGCGAGAATAGATGCCGTAGAGATTGATGCCCAAGCGGCAGAACGTGCACATTCTAATTTTTCTTGCTCATCATTTTCAGGAAGGTTGAATACGATACAAGGTTCCTTTGAGGCCATCGCAGCAAAAGGGAAATATGATCTGATTGTCAGTAATCCGCCCTTTTATGTCAATTCACTTCATAATACGAATGATCGTAAAAAGTTAGCCCGTCATACGGATCATACGTTTTTCCAAGCTATGGCTAGTTTCAGTGCCGGGGCCTTGAAGGAAAATGGCATCCTTCAGCTCATATTGCCCTGTGAATTGGCCATGGAGGTTGCGGATATGGCAAGGGCGGTCGGTCTTGTGCTCGTAGAAGAAGTAAGGGTTAAATCCTATTCCAATACCGAATATATACGTTCTATTATCTCGTTGACCAAAGGTATGCCCCATAAGTTGATTCGTACTACTCTTATTATCTATGACGATAAAGGTGTATATAGCCAATCCTACAGGGATTTATTGCGAGATTTCTTTTTAGCATTTTGAGATATGAGGGAACAATGTATAAATCAAGTTTTATGAACATTTAAAACCCCGCACAGAAATAGTACGAAGGTGGGTAAGGAACAAGGAGAATATATCAGATTATTAAATGAAAAAAATTGGTTTACTTTCGGATACGCACAGTTATTTAGACGAGGCTGTTTTTAATTATTTTGATTCGTGTGATGAGATATGGCATGCTGGCGATTTTGGATCTATTGAAATTGTAGATACACTGGCAGGTTTTAAACCTTTTCGGGGTGTATTCGGAAATATTGATGGAAAAGATGTGCAATTGACATGTCCGGAGCACCTGCGGTTCGATTGTGAAGAGGTAGATGTATGGATGACTCATATAGGAGGCTATCCCGGTAAATATGCGCCACGTATAAAATCTGAAATCGTGCGCAATCCTCCAAAGTTATTTATTTGCGGACACTCTCATATTCTTAAAGTACAGTATGATCCCAAGCTGCAACTATTACACCTCAATCCTGGAGCTGCGGGTAAGCAAGGGTGGCATCAGGTGCGGACATTGATGCGTTTCGATATAAATAGTAATAAGATAGAGAATCTGGAAGTTATCGAGTTATCAGGGAGGTGAAATTTATTATAGACTGTCCCTTACTTCTAAAAGGAATGATTTCAAGCGCTCTAGAGAATCAACAACACGCTGATTTTCTTTTGCTTCGTTTTTATTTGTTCGTAAAAACTCTCGTGCGCCCTGTAGGGTATAACCCTTTTCCTTTACCAAATTAAAAATAATCTTAAGGTTGGAGATGTCTTCCTGTGTAAAAAGACGGTTGCCTTTCTTATTTTTTTTAGGTTGGAGAATATCAAATTCGCGCTCATAAAAACGTATTTGGGAGGCGTTTACATCAAACATTTCAGTAACTTCACCCATAGTGTAATACAATTTGTTTATTTCGCGCTCTTTATATGGCATGCTTTTTTATATTAGTATAACAAATATACAATCTAAGTTTCAATTTAAAAAGTTGTGTAAAACTGCATAGGTTATTCGATACAATATAATTAATGAAAGGTATTATCATTGCAAGTAAATTTTGGACAGGTTTCTTTTCGCTGGGAAAGGCAAGTGCGATAACCATATTTCCATTTGTTTTCCTCAATCACAACGCCTTAAAAGACGATGAGATTTTAATGAATCATGAGCGAATTCACCTAGCACAGGCTATAGAGTTGTTGATTGTTCCCTTCTATGTATGGTATTTAATCGAATTTTCGTTCCGTTTTTTGAAACATAGACATTTTCGCCAAGCGTATCTAAATATTTCCTTCGAAAGAGAAGCTTATCAAAATGAAAGAAATAGGAAGTATTTAAAGAGAAGAAAAATATGGTCTTTTTGGTATTATTTGTAATCTTTTAATATAAAAATGCGCTTTATTAAAAGCGCATTTTTATATTTTATCCAACCAACTTTAAGAATGTCGCCACTTTTTGCTTAAGTTGTCTCCGGTCTACGATAAAGTCTAAGAAACCGTGTTCTTTAACAAATTCGGAGGTTTGAAAACCTTTAGGAAGGTCTTTCTTGATCGTTTCTTTAATAACCCGAGGTCCAGCAAAACCGATTAATGCTCCGGGCTCGGCAATGTTAATATCGCCCAGCATAGCATACGATGCGGTAACACCTCCGGTGGTAGGGTCTGTCAATAAACAGATATAAGGCAGTTTCGCTTGGCTCAATAAGGCCAATTTTGCGGATGTTTTTGCCATTTGCATTAAAGAGAATGCAGCTTCCATCATACGGGCTCCTCCAGACTTGGAGATTAACATGAATGGGATTTTATGTTCAATACAGTAGTCGATTGAACGAGCTATTTTTTCACCTACGACTGATCCCATAGATCCACCAATAAAGGTGAAATCCATGCAGGCAATCACTAAATCTTGACCTTCCATTTTACCATGTGCGCAACGTATAGCGTCTTTTAGTCCTGTTTTTGCCTGGCTTTCCACTAACCTGTCTTTGTAAGACTTCGTGTCTTCAAAATTTAAAGGATCACCTGCTGTTAAGTTAGCGAACAACTCTGTAAAGTAATTGTTGTCAAATAAAATGGAGAAATAGGCTGCAGAACCAATACGGATATGGTAATCGCAATAGTGGCATACGTAATTATTCTCGATCTGCTCCAAGTTTAGAAGTGGTTTTTTACATGCGGGACATTTATTCCACATGCCATCCGGCGCTTCTTTTTTATTTTCTGTCGCAGTATTAATTCCTGCTTTATTTCTTTTAAACCAACTCATATGTTCGTGTTCATTCGATCTACAAATAAACGAAAAATATCCTAGTTAAGTCAAACCTAGAAAGTAAAAAGTCAAACTTAAGTAAATTTGCGTTTAGTGAGATCCGGATTAGGCAAAGCTTTAAAGCAGAAAGATGATTTTAAAGAAGGATTAATTTAGACAGTTTGTTGCTCGCTAATTCCAAATTGTGTTAGAAACCATTAATATCCATATTTTATTTCTTTGCCCTCATCGGCGGGCGGTTCTCCTTCTTTTGCTTGGCCAAAAGAAGCAAAACCCAAGACTTGGTCAATGTTACGCTAAAAGCTTTTGGATTTACTAAACAGCTCCAAGACGTTTCACTTCGGGGATCTGTTCTTAACGCAAATCCAAAAGCTTTCTTAACGCTACATCGACCTAGGTCGGCCTTTTAAATCCTGCTGAAGTATACAGTAATATTTGAGAGTAAAGCACTATCCTTCCATGCCCGACAAATGTCGCCTTGGGGGGTCGCCAACAGCAGGAATGGTGATCCGTTCTGGCGAGCCGACACAGCGACGACTTTTGCTTCTTTTGGGAGAAAAGAAGAAAGCCTTGCCACGGCGAGTGGCGGAAAGACGGTGAAATGGGAAATTTTAAAATTGTATAAAAAATAGGTTCGTTTTTATTACCCCTACTTTAATACGCCGCAATTTAAGCAGAGTTACACCCAAGTTTACTGCAGGTAATAACGGATCTGAACGGATTTTATCGGACTTAAATGGAGAATTGGAAATTTTGAAACTAGAATTGTGAAGGCAAATAATAATAGGTAAAGAGAGGACTAATTCAATAGAAATAAAAAATGGGCAAGCTCCCTTTATCGCACCGCTCAACCAAATACCCTTGCTTTGTTCCCAACCTGGGGGAGTCAATGGGAGCTGGTCGTAAAGGACTTACCCACCACAAAAGTAGCAAAATTTTTAGTTTCTGAAAACAATTTTGCTACTTATCTCTTAGTGGGTTGATAGTCAGTTTGGAAAAATTATATTTTATCGGAATCGTATTGCTTTATTAAGGGGGCTATATTAATTTATAGACTTTCCCGGGTAATGATAAGAGATGGTTATTTATTTCCATTTCTAATAATATGATGGCTAGCTTGCTTTGTGGCCAATCTAGATGTAATGCAATTGCATCGATCGTTGCCTGTTCGTGTTCTTTTAAAAAATTATAGACTTTCTGTTCGTCTTTGGACAGATTTGACGGTAAGATAGTGAGCTGTTTTGCTTGCATTACGGTTTCGGTTCGCTCCCAATTCATCAAGTAGCAGAGGTCATCTGCATGTCGAATAAGGTGTGCGCGATTGGTTTTAATTAGGTAATTGCAACCGGCCGAGTATTCTTGATCTATTCGTCCCGGAAAGGCGCAGACATCCCTATTGTACGTATTTGCAATTTCCGCAGTGATTAATGCGCCTCCTTTTATAGCCGCCTCTATGACGATTGTGACATCGGATAATCCAGCTATAATGCGATTACGCATCGGAAAATTTTGTCTATCAGGATTGGTTCCTGATGGAAATTCAGTCAGTAACCCACCATGCTGAATCATTCGGGAGGCAATGTCGCGATGAGCTGCAGGATAGATCCTGTCCAAGCCGTGACCTAATATTCCTATTGTGGACAAATCATTTTTTACCGCGAGGCGATGGGCATGCACATCGATTCCGTAAGCGAGTCCGCTAATCACTTGTACATCTAAATCTTTTAAATCCTGCACTAATTCTTCACAGATACGGTTTCCGTAGCTGGTCGCATTCCGTGTGCCCACAATACTGACTGCTTTTTGCGGATTCAAGCTTCCTTCGCCTTTGTAGTATAAAAGTATCGGGGCATCTTCGCAATGCTTTAAGCGTTGAGGATAATTGTCGTCTTCTATCCATAGAACTTGAATATTGTGCTTTTCTACGAAGTTAAGCTCCTCCTCTGCTTCTTTTAGGGAGGTTTTTGAGAGAATGGAATCCACTGAAGCGGGACCAATACCAGGAATGGATAAGAGTTGCTTTTTCGAACTTGAAAAAACGGACTCCGCACTTTCACAGTACGCAAGCAGCAACCGGCTCAACTTAGGGCCGATGCCTTTTATTTTTGTTAGGGCTATCTTTTCTATATTGTTCATAAGAGGTAGGATACAATATAGGAATATCTATTGTCTTCTTCTAAGTATTTGTAAAAAAAATAGCGTTAGAAATACTAACTTTGTTAAAAATACTGGGGATATGGAGTTACAGGAGCCTTTTGATATTGAAATAGAAAATATAGTATATTCAATTTTTCCGGATGAGGAGGATGCTTACACTATTTTTAAAGACGGAAAAGAATACATCCAGATTATTAAGGACACTGAGTCAAGCTGGCTTAAATTAAGCCCTGAAACGGGATTGCCCTTATTTGGTATGGACGAGGAAGTAAATGCAATCGGACAAGAAATTCAACGCGTAATAGGCTAGCGGAGCAAAGTTACATCGGCACGTACACCAAGTATTTTGTGTCAAAAAAATCGTCTTCGAAATAGCTCGATAGGGGGTGAAGTTCTGCCTTTAATCGAGATTCCTTGATTTCTTCTTTCAAGTCGCCTCCCTTTAGGTACAAAATACCATTGGGAATTGCATTTTTGTCTTTTTTCTCAAATTTGTTTCTGATCCAAGGTGTAAAGTCGGCCAGACGGGTAACTGCTCGGGACACAACGAAATCATATTTATAATCCAGTTGTTCGGCGCGGATATGATCGGCTTCGACATTCTGTAGGCCAATAGCTTCGGCCACTTCCCGTACTACTTTTATTTTTTTTCCGATAGAATCTACTAAATGAAAATGGACATGAGGAAATAGGATCGCTAATGGAATCCCTGGAAATCCTCCTCCTGTACCGACATCCAGAATTCGGGTACCGGTAGTAAGTTCCGTGACAAACTTGGCAATCCCTAGAGAATGCAGAACGTGCTTTAAATATAGACTTTCGATATCCTTACGAGAAATGACATTTATCTGGTCATTCCAAAACGGATATACCTCTTCCAATTTAGCAAACTGTTCTTTTTGCGTAGGGGTTAATTTGGGGAAGTACTTATAAATGATGTCGACTGTAGGGTTCATACACGTTATTAAATTAATGCACACAAAATTTTGTAGCGCTATTTCCAGGATTTTTGTTTTTTATTGCGGTTAAAAATACCATTGAAACAGATGTAAAAATAAAAAAATAAGTCTAAAATAGGCAACCAGAGTAAAAGGTCTTTCACCGCCAATTTGGAATAAATAGGTTTAAATATAACAAACTGTAAAAGTAGGCGAAGGAGGTACGCCCCGACTACGAAGTACCACCTTGATGGATAGGCGGTCAGGCACACGATTAGCATGAGATAAAATGCAATAGCCGTGAACAATTGTGTGCCGAGCATATATTGATGCTTTTTCTTATAGGCAATAGAAGCGCCTGCATGTCGTGCTTTCTGTTTATAATAGCTTTTCCACGTGTCTTTGGCTAAAGAATATACATGAGCATCTGGGTGTATGGCGATATTTACATTTGCTGCGGTCGCATTGTGGTTAACAAAAAGATCATCATCACCCGATTTTATATGCATATGTGCATTAAAACCCTTGCCTTTGAAAAATAAGGATTTGGTGTAAGCCAGATTTCGACCTACCCCCATGTACGTATTTTTTTTCAGGGCATAAGAAAGATAGCTCATCGCAGTGTGCGTGGTCTCAAAGCGGATCAATTTATTCAAAAAACCTTTGTTCTTGAAATAGGGAGAATAACCTAATATGAGTTCTTTCCCTTCAGTAAATGCTCCCGCCATTTCACTAAGCCAATGTGTGCCTTGCGGTTGGCAATCAGCATCAGTTAACAACAGGTGTTCGTATTGGGCAGCCTTGATGCCCATTGTCAACGCAAACTTCTTGCTATGCTTAAGACGTACGTGTTCTTTAATATCAACAATCTTGAGGTGGCGGTATTTGGTTTGGAAATCTTGCAATATCCACTTGGTTTCATCATCGGAGTAGTCGTTTACGACGATGACTTCAAAGTTAAGGTAATCTTGCTGTAATATGGTCGGCAAGAAGCTCTTTAGGTTTTCTTGCTCGTTGCGTGCACAAATAATGACTGAAACAGAAGGACTAGTCTGAGTTCCACGGATGGATTCTACCTTATAACGCGCCAAACGGGTATAAACAAATAATAAATAATAAAGCTGGAAAACCAGGAATAGCCCTAGCCCTCCATAAAGAATGTAGGGAAGATTTAGTAAAATATTTGTTCTATAGTCCATAAGAAAGGTCAAAGATAAGGGGTTCTTTCAAGATATTCGTCGGATAGCGTTAAGATTTGCTAATTAAATGTTTCAGATGTCGTCGGGTCGGAATTTTATAGTATTTTTGCGCTTGATTTATTATTGAGTATGATTTTTACGCTTCAAGCACAAGATAAACTTTCTCAAGCACGCGCGGGGGTGATGGAGACAGCTCATGGAAAGATAGAAACCCCTATATTTATGCCTGTAGGTACTGCAGGTACAGTAAAAGCGGTACATCAACATGAGTTGGTCAATGACATTCAGGCACAGATTATTTTAGGAAATACGTATCATTTGTATCTGCGTCCGGGACTGGATGTGCTGAATAAAGCTGGCGGTTTGCATAAATTTAATGGATGGGACAAACCCATTCTGACCGATTCAGGGGGGTATCAGGTTTATTCGTTGACAGAGGTACGGAAGATAAAAGAAGAAGGGGTCACTTTTCGTTCACATATCGACGGTTCAAAACATCTGTTTACACCGGAAAATGTGATGGATACGCAACGTGTCATCGGTGCAGATATTATTATGGCTTTTGACGAATGTACGCCGTATCCCTGTGATTACAATTATGCACGTCGTTCACTTGATATGACGCATCGTTGGTTAAAGCGTTGTTGCGACCGCTTTGATTGTACTGATCCGTTATACGGATATGATCAAACCCTGTTCCCTATTGTGCAAGGATCAGTTTACAAGGATCTACGTGAAAAATCTGCCGAGGTTATTGCTTCTTTCGAGCGAGAAGGAAATGCAATAGGTGGTCTTTCTGTAGGTGAACCTGCGGAGGAGATGTATGCCATGACAGAGGTCGTTACTAAAATTCTGCCTTATGAAAAACCTCGTTATTTGATGGGAGTGGGCACACCAATTAATATATTGGAAAATATTGCATTAGGTATCGATATGTTTGATTGTGTTATGCCTACACGTAACGCCCGTAATGGCATGCTTTTTACACGTAATGGTATTATTAATATCAAAAACGAAAAGTGGAAGGACGATTTTTCAGCGATAGAAGCAGAGAGTGACCTGATGATGGATCAAGTGTATTCTAAAGCTTATCTTAGACACTTAATTCGGTCACAGGAAATCTTGGGAGCGCAGATTGCGTCTCTACATAACTTGCATTTTTACCTTTGGTTGGTAAAGCAAGCTCGGGAAAAGATTCTGGAGGGTACTTTTTACGATTGGAAAGAAAAAATGGTAAAGGTGTTAGGACAAAGGCTATAGCGGGACTGCCCCCGTACATGTGCACGTCTGCGAATTTGTAATAAATTTATACGTTTGACTTTGTAAGATGAATATCATTGATCGCTACATCATAAAAAAATATTTAACTACTTTCTTGTTTACGGTAGGGATCTTTATCGTCGTTATCGTTGTATTCGATGTGTCCGAAAAGTTAGATGATTTTTTGAAGAATAAAGCATCGATGTCTCAGGTGTTTCTTCAATATTATGCAATGGGAAGCGTGCCATTCTTTCTGAATATGCTTACACCGCTAATCAATTTCATTGCCGTTATCTTCTTTACTTCCAAAATGGCGGATCAAACGGAAATTGTACCCATCTTAAGTGGCGGCATGAGCTTCAATCGCTTTTTGAGACCGTTTATGATCGCTGCTACTATCGTATTCGCATTTACATTAGTCTCAAATCTTTATATACTTCCGTACACGAATAAGCTAAAGGTGAAATTTGAGAATGTATACGTGCATCCGCATAAAGTCAACTCTTCGAAGCAATCCACCCATATGCAGATCGACTCCAATACGTATGTCTACATTGATAATTTCGATACAAAACGTGCTGTAGGTTATAACTTTGTGATGGAGAAGTTTGACGGAAATGAGCTGACCGAAAAGCTGATGGCCGATCGGGTTACCTGGGATTCTATTTCGAATAAATGGCGTGTAGAAAATTACACAAATCGCATTATAAATGGATTGAACGAGGAAATGCTGAAGGGGGAAAGCCGAGATACTACCCTTGACATGAAGCCGCGGGATTTTGAAGTATACGAAAATATCTTCACGGCCATGGATACAAAAGAACTTGAGGAGCGCATACGTAAGGAGGAAATTCGGGGTACAGGGATGATGAACGATCTTTTACTGGAAAAGTACAAGCGTTGGATCAACCCTTTTTCTGCATTTATTTTGACGCTAATGGGTGTTTCGCTCTCCTCCAAAAAGGTAAGGGGAGGGATTGGCCTAAGTCTTGGGATAGGTATAGGACTCAGTTTTGCGTACCTTGTGTTTAATCAGTTTTCTACCATGTTCGCCTTGAAGGGAGGGCTGCCACCTCTTTTAGCAGTACTTATTCCGAATATTACATTCTTGATACTGGGGCTTATCTTGTTGGTTAAGGCACCGAAATAAATTTAATATGTTATTGTCTGCACGCAATCGTAATTTGCTCGTCCTGCATTTTACGGTTCTTATTTGGGGGTTTACAGGTGTTTTGGGTGGATTGATTTCAGTCTCGGCTTTGCATCTGGTGTGGTATCGTGTGCTATTGGCAGCGGTCGCCTTATTCGTATATTTTCGGATAAAGAAGAAATCCGTCCTAGTGGCGCAGCGGGATATTTTTAAATTTATGGGCGTAGGGGTTATTGTGGGCCTGCATTGGGTATTGTTTTTTCATTCTATCAAAATCTCTACCGTTTCGGTTACCTTGGTTACGCTGTCTTCCGTTACGTTATTCACAGCCATTCTTGAGCCTATTATCAATAAATCTAAGATTTCTATTGCCGATGTGCTGATCGGTTTGGTCATCATCTTTGGGATTTACCTAATCTTTAAATTTGAATTTCAATACCTCTGGGGTATTATTTACGGCTTGATCTGTGCTTTCTGTGCAAGCATATTTTCCATTCTCAATGCGCGCATGGTTAAGCGATCGAGTCCTACTATTATTACCTTCTACGAGATGATTGGAGCCTTCTTAGGCGTTTCCGTTATCATGCTTTTCAAAGGGGAGTTTACATCTGAAATGATACTTTCCGATCCCGATTGGATATACCTGATCGTATTGGGGGTCGTATGCACCGCAGTAGCTTATGTGTTGGGGGTGGCGGTAATGAAAGAATTGAGTGCCTTTACGGTAGCACTTACGACAAATATGGAACCGGTGTATGGAATAATCCTAGCGGTACTGATTTTTGGAAAAGAGGAAGAAATGAGTACTGGCTTCTATCTTGGAGCAATAGTTGTGCTAGGCGCCGTCTTTATTTATCCCTATATCAAAACAAAAATAGAAAACAGGCAGAAGCAGCTTGTTAACCGGAAGCTTCATTAAAATCAAGGTTTAGGATTATATTTTGTAGCAATCGTATAAGTTTATGGGGGTGCTATAGGAAGGATTAATTTAGACATTTTGTCGCTAGGGCCGCGACATGGCCTAAACTTTTTCTTGATAAAAAGTTTAACAAAAATCAAGGCTATACCGTACTTGTCGTTCCGGCGACGCGATGATGCAATGCGCAGCTCTTAGGCCTCCGGCGCTCTGCCCGCAAGCAAAGGCTGGGATCTGCTTGGAGAAGTGCTTATTGAACGTTTCTGCAAGACATCATCTGCTGCCTACACGTCCAAATCCGCTTAGGCGGTCCTTTTTGAATCTGCCGAACACTTAGCTTTCATAACAGAAATGCACAGTCCTTACATGTACGACAAATGTCGCCTTAGCAATTTGCCGATAGCAGGAGGATGCATGAACCACTGTGGCAAATGGGTACAGCGACGATTTTTGCTTCTTTTTAGGAAAAAGAAGTCGCCTTGCGCCGGCGAAAGAGGCGCATAAAAATGATTAAGAAAAACCTTCATAAAATTTAACGCCACCTATCTAATCCAAATGAAGTGAAGCCACCGAAGGTAAAACTTGCTTTATCCGTTATTCTGTCTCTTTCTCCGTATCTGCAATATTATCTTCCTTGGCTCCTTTGGCAGAATCCGCCTTCTCAGGATCTGATTCCAATCTATGAGTTTTTTTATTATACATCCCCTCTAGTTCGTCTATGATAGTACCTTTCCAAAGCGGTGTATTTGAAAAATAAGAAGCGCGTCCTATCATGTGGGCCGCAATGGGGGAAGTGATAAAAAGGAAAAAGATGATCGCGATCGCTTTTGTCGTAACCGATATGTCCGGGAAAAGGATGGCTGCACAAAGTAATAATAACCCAACACCTAGGGTCGAGGCTTTTACCGTTACCGACAGGCGGAGGTAAAAGTCGGGCATCCGTAAGATACCCAACGCGGCGAAGAATATCGATAGTGCGCCGATTGTACTAATTATAGCTATAATAATATCACTCATCATTTCTTTTTTCAATATAATAAGAAAACGCAACCGTGCCCAGGAATGCAATTAGCGCCAATATAATTGCAACATCCAATAATACTTTCTGGTTTGATCGAATAGTAAAAACAGTAATAATACCGATACCTATTGTAATGATCAGATCCAGCGCCACCACTCTATCTACAACGTGTGGTCCTTTTAACAGGCGGAAAAAGACCAAAATAATAGATAGGGTCAGCAATGGTAGTATAAAGTAATCAAAATAAATTTCTAATGTCATCGCAAAATTTCTAATAATCTTCTTTCTAAACCCGTTTTTGTCTGTTTAACGAATGTTTCTGCATCTTCCAGGTACATTACATGGATGTACATCGTCGTTTTATCTTCACTGATATCCAAAATTAAGGTTCCTGGTGTCAGTGATATCATGGTGGAAAGCAGGTTGATTTCAAATTCCGTTTTCGCATTCAATGGATACCGGACGACACCTGGCTTCATGAAGTATTTTGGGGTCATCACATCGTATGCAACTTGTAAGTTCGCTTTTATAATTAGGTATAAAAAATAGACGACGAAACTAAGAATCTTAGGTACACGATAGAAATAGCGCTGATCGATATCGTTACGGTTCATGATCCATAACACGAAAAAGCCAAGTAAAAAGCCAAAGACAAAATTTGTATAATACATGGAACCGGTCAATGCTACCCAAATAAAAGAGAGCAAAAGGTTCATCAAAAACTGTTTTATCATATCCTTAATTTTGTTTTCCTAAAACTGCGTCCACATAAGGTCGCGTATCTATTAGCTGATCTGATATCTTATCGACCAATTGTACAATCGTTTCTGCATTGAGCCCGATATATAATGTCACGGCTGCCAGTATTCCTACAGGTAGGATCAACAATATTTTGCGGATCAACGGCAGCGGTTCAAATTTATTTTCTACTTCTACATCTTTCGGAACGTCTTTCCAGAATACTTCAGACCACATTTTGGCGATGACGTATAGTGTTACAAAACTCCCAACCATGAGTGCGGCTACAAAAAAATATTGTTGTTGTGTAAACGCTTCTTGAAACAGGTATATTTTTGGCCAAAAGCCTGATAGCGGAGGAATACCGACCAATGAGAAGAGTACCAATGCAATGAGCAAGGAAATTTTTGGGTACTCTGCGTATAGCCCGCCGAGGCTTTTCATGTCCATCGTTCCGCGTAACTGTCTGATGACGCCGGCTATTAGAAACATATTTGTTTTTACCACAATGTCGTGTATAAGGTAGAAGATAGTCCCCATTAACGCAATTTTGGTAAACATCGCAATCCCGCCGATCATGAATCCGATATGGCAGACGATGAGGTATGAAAACAATCTCCGTATGTTGGTTTTTATTAAGGCACCCATTGCTCCTGTGATAACGGTAAATACGGCCATACCCATCAACAGGTTTTGCGTAAATACATCGAATGCAAATAGCAGGCTGAATACCCGGATAATGGCGTAGATACCTACTTTTGTCAAGAGACCACCAAAGGTCGCCGCTACGGCAGAGGGTGGGGTATGATAGGATGAGGGAAGCCAGTAATACAAAGGGAAAACTGCTGATTTTATCCCAAAACCAATCAAGAAGAAGCAGGCCGTAATACCAACTAGGTATTGGTTTTGTACTTGGGTTATTTTTACAGATAAATCGGCCATATTCAAGGTCCCGGTGATGCCATAGAGTATTCCGATTCCGGTAAGGAAAAACGTAGAGGCCAGAATATTCATGGCCATGTATTTTACCGCTCCTTCTAGCTGCGCTTTTCGGCCACCCAATGTCATGAGTACAAAGGATGAAATGATGATGACCTCAAACCAAACGTATAAGTTGAATATGTCTCCGGTTAAAAAGGCACCATTCAATCCCATTAACAGAAAGTGGAAAATAGGGAAATAACCATATAGCATCCGCTGTCTATTTAACCCTGTCGATGAAAATATGGACACGGCGAATCCTGCTATTGAGGTCAATAATACCAGCGTCACGCTGAGTAGATCGGCTACGAATACAATGCCAAATGGTGCTTCCCAATTTGAGGCATTCATGGTCAGAATGCCATTTTCGTGTACTTTATCAAAAAGCCGGATAGCGAGTAGTAGTCCCAACAAACTGCCACCTACACTGATAAAGCGTTGGCTAACAGTCTTCCGCCAGGCAATAAGTTGTAGCAATGCCGAAAACAGATGGATAAAAACTGGGGCTAAAATGTGATTGTCTATCATATATCTTCCTCTTCGGGCGTATTTAAGTCATCTAAATCATCTGAATTTACAAGAGCGTAAACTCGTTTCAACAATACAATAGCAAAGGCGGTCAAACCAAAACTGATCACAATTGCCGTTAAAATTAAAGCTTGCGGAATGGGATCTGCAAAAGCATCCTGAAATATTTTAGCATTTTCATCGATAACTGGGGGTTTACCTTTCGTAATGCCTCCAAGCAAGAAAATCAAAATATTGGTACCGCTTCCCAAAAGCATAATACCCAACAGTAATTTTACCATACTTCGGCGAAGTATCATATACACACCGGCAGCATAAAGCAGGCCTAAAAGAATTATTAATAGCAACTCCATTAGTCTTTTTCGGTTAGATTGTTTAAGGAAATAGTAAACAAAATAGTTAATATTACGCCGATAACGACTAGATATACGCCTAAGTCAAAAAATAGAGACGATCCAATCATGCCGATTACGGGTATGGGCTCTTCAAACCAAAGACCGGTCATTGGTGGAAGTCCAAAAAGCATTGGAGCAGTCATACTCACGGTGGACACACCTAAACCGATGGGGATCAAAGACAGAGGCTTTCTTCTTAGTATTTTCATCGTCGCTTCTGTTCCATTGGCGAAACTATGTAAAACGAATGCAATCGAGGCCACCAGACCACCTACAAATCCACCTCCAGGGTAGTAGTGTCCGCGTAGCAATAGAAAAAATGAGAAAAGTAACAGAATAGGAAGTAAGTACTTCGTAGCTGATTGTAGTATAGGACTTCGCATATTATTCTTTTTCTGTTGATTTTAACCGTAACCTTATTAAACTGTATACGCCCAGCGCTGCAATACTCAACACCACTGTCTCAAACATGGTATCGATACCTCTAAAGTCGACAAGTATCACATTTACGACATTTTTACCTTTGGCTAAGATGTAGGCATTTTCGCCATAAAAATTAGCAATCTCTTCTGAAATAGGTTCCGACCATACCCGCAAGGCGATTAGTGATATGATGACTCCAAAACTCAACGCGATTATCCCGTCTCTGTACAGGATCGCTTTTCCGGTATGATTGATAAAACTCGGTAGCTTATACAAAACCAATACAAATAAAACCGTACTCAAGGTGTCGATAGTAAACTGTGTCATTGCCAAATCAGGAGCACTATAGAACACGAATATCAAACAGATACAGTATCCAATCACACTCATCGCAACGACCGATGTCAATCGGGAAGGGGTTGTTACGACGATGTATAAGGCACCTATCAAAATGACGATCACACCTATCTCATAAAACGAAGGTGTCGTGATTTTTTCAAGATCAAGGGTTATTGGCCCGCTAATCCATAACTTGTATGCTAAGAGCAGCTCTGCAAATAGTATAATTTTAAGATGATACGATCTTAGGTAGCCATTATGGAAGAGGTTGGTGTACCATTTTGAGAACCGCATGATATCATGGGCATAGCGCGTAAAGATACGTTGCGGCGCGATAGCATTTAGTCTTTCAATCGCTTGTAATTTTAATGCGCTTGGTTTATTGACAAAATATACAATAATTCCGGCCAGCAACGTCGCTATACTCAATATAAATACAAGATTGAATTCATGCCATATTTTGAGCTGCATATCAGATGGACTTCCCAATACAGCATCTGCGGTTGCGTGATTAATGAATTGACCAACTGCACCTGGGAGTAAACCAAAGACTAAACCGAGGATACCTAATACCAATGGAGGTATCCACATGGATTTATAGGGAAGGTGTATGTTGGCGAATTTCTCGGGCAGGGCCCCAGTAAATGGTTTTAATCCGGCCATAAATCCAGCCGCCACCAATCCAATATTTGTGAGGACTGCAATTCCTGTCAATATCCATCCGAGCGGTTGATATTCGGTATGTAAGGTAGCTTCGTATATCAAGTCCTTGCCAATAAATCCGTAGGTAAGCGGAAGACCGGCACTTGATAAAGCAGCTAAAATGCCCGCTATTGAAAGGGGCCAGAGGACTTTTCGTAAACCGCCTAGTGCGGTGATATCGCGCGTGCCCGTTTCATGGTCAATGATGCCGGCCACGAGAAATAAAGTAGCCTTGTATAGTGCATGCACCAAGATGAAAACACTCGCTGCGATAATAGCTTCTCGTGTCCCTGCTCCAATGAGGAAAGTCAAAATCCCCAAAGCAGAAATGGTGGAATAGGCTAAAATTCCTTTTAAATCAATTCGAAATAAGGAATGGATAGACGCAAATAGCATGGTAAATCCACCCACAGCCATAAGGGTATAATTCCAATAATCGGTTCCCCCTAATATTGGAGAAAACCGCGCCAACAAATAAATCCCAGCTTTGACCATCGTAGCGGAGTGCAGATAGGCAGATACGGGCGTAGGTGCTTTCATTGCTCCTGGTAACCAAAAATGAAAAGGAAATTGTGCTGATTTTGTGAATGCACCCATAAATAGGAATCCCAATATCAAAGGGTAAAGTTCATTATTGAGGATGAGCTCGCGAGCATCAATTAGTTCGGAGATGGTATACGTGCCCGCAATATTCCCTAGTAGTATCAAGCCTGCCAAAAGGAAAAAGCCGCCTAATCCAGTTACACTAAGCGCAGTCAAGGCACTTTTTCGGGAATCTGCATTGTCGTTGTTGAATCCGATCAAGAAGAAGGAGCTGATACTTGTTAGTTCCCAGAACACAAATAACAAAAGAATATTATCCGATAGTACTACACCCAACATGGCTGACATGAAGAGGCATAAATAGCCGAAGAAGCGATCAAAAAAAATGTAACCTTTTAAATAGGTTCTAGCATAAAAAAATATTGCTGTACCGATTCCTGTAATTAGGAGTGCGAAAAGTAAAGATAACCCATCCAGCCTGAAATCAAAATCTACACCCAATGAAGGAATCCAATGTATATGCTGCAAAAAGCTAGATCCGGCAGATATAGCAGGAACATAGCTCATAAAATACAAGAATAACGATGCAGGCAATAGGGTAAGGAGAAAACTCCATTTAGTCGTTAATAACTTGCCAAATGGAATAATTAAAAGCGATATGATTAATCCGGATAATACAGCTAATAGCATCTATTTTTTATTATGGATTTACAGAAAGCCTTAAAAATACAAAAAAAAGTGGTTTTTTCTGAAAAAAGTATCATGTAAATTTTAGATGATTGACTGTGGGGTTGAACCGGGGGTGTGTTTACTAAGTGCGTTTGTGTATGGACTTTTTTTTCTTTTTTTGGTAGAAAAATGAGGTAAAGTGGATTTTGACGGTGAAATTGGTGTGCTTTCTTAAAAAAAAAGTGATCTAGATTAAAGGGAGGGAGAAAAAATAAGTTTTTTTTGTGAGAAGACGGTTTTTTTGAAATATTATAATGTTATTTTAGTATTAAGTTTGTATATTGCTCTTACATTTATAGGGTAGTGTCGATCTATTCCTAGATTATCTTCTCCAAGGTTATTAATTGTAGTGTTATGAATGATATCGCGGCTGGTTTATTTAAAAGATATTATAAGGGGCTTTGTTATTTTGCATGGAAGCTAGTGGGCGATTCTGAATTGGCTGAAGATCTAGTACAGGATGCCTTTATTGTTTATTTGCAGCGAAAGGACGATATATCTGATGATGAAAATTCCATTCGGTCCTTTTTATATACCGCTGTGAAGTTTGCAGCTTTCAATATAAGCCGTAAGAATAAAGTAGTAGCGAAATATTGGACTAAGGTCGATTTTCGAGAAATGGATGAGATCGATTTAGAGCATACTATTATCCAATCGGAATTCTATTCAAGAGTGAATCAAATTATAGCCACTTTACCTCCTTCTTGTCAAGAAATATGTAAAATGGGATATATTGAAGGATATTCTAATGAAGAAATTTCGGAAATACTAAAGCTTAGTGTGAATACAGTCAAAACGCAAAAGCGGAGAGGCATTACCGTATTAAGATCGTTTATGAAGCCAGAATTGATGGCTTTTTTTCTAGCTTTTACAGATATTTAAAAAAATATCCTTTTTTGTCACCCCATTTTTCTTTTTAGGTTTCTTATCTATATATGCATAGAGAGACCTTTCAAGTAGCAGATATCATATTCAAGTTTGTGCATGGCGAGTGCACAGACAGCGAGTTAGAAATTCTGGAACAATGGATCCGTAAAGATCCACGTAATAAAGCCTTGTTTGATAACCTTGTCGCGGATGAAAGTATTTCGGAAGAATCTGATTTTCTAGATGCCATTAATATGGATCGCGCTTGGGGAAAAATAAATGCAAGAGCAAATAAAAGCAAATCCCCAATCCGGCTATGGTATAGCATAGCTGCTTCTATTTTGATTATTGTGGGATTTTCCCTTTTTTATTTTAGATCGGGGGAAGTTGCATCTCCGAAAAATACAGCTAGCATACCGACAGTATCCAACGATGTTGCACCGGCAGATGCTGGAGCGCGATTGATTGCACCAAGCGGTAAAGAATATTTGCTTGAAGATGAAATTATACTAGGCCACAATGGAAGCGTAACCTCTAAGGAGGGTAAAAATATCATTGAAAACCATGTAACCCAGTCAGAAGAAGAAACCTTATACAATGTTTTAGAAGTTCCTAAAGCCAATTTCTTCAAGATGAATTTACCTGACGGTTCGGTGATCTGGATCAATGCCATGTCTTCTCTTCGGTTTCCAGTGAAATTTGGACATAAAGAGAGGCGTGTGTATTTGAAGGGGGAAGCCTATTTTGAGGTAGCTAAAGATGTGAACAGACCTTTCATTGTGGATGTTGAAGGAAAAGAAGTGCGTGTCTTTGGGACGGAATTCAATGTTAGGACATATAACAATATTTTCAAGACTACTTTAGTAGAGGGTAAAGTAGAGGTCTCTGGTAATGGGATTTCTGAATATTTAATTCCTGGACAATATGCAACGTGGAATAATAACCGGTTTGTCGTTGATCAGGCAGATCTACAAAAGGATCTGGCATGGAAGAATAATGAGTTTTACTTTAAAAATGACAACATCGTACAAATTGCAAGTCAGTTAATGATGTGGTATGATCTAGACGTAAAAATTGCTTCAAATATCTCAACTACTAAAACCTATTCCGGATCTATTAATAGAAATGTTAATTTATCAGAAGTATTGACCATGTTAAAATTTGTGAGCAATCTGGATTTTATGCTAAAGGGAAAAGATTTGAGAATTAAGAATAAGTAGTAAAAATATGCATGGATTAAGCTCCAGTAATATGCATACAACAATTAGTGAAATACGATCATAACAAAACAATATACGCATATGAGATAAAAGATACTAAAAACAACGAAAACAGGAGTGTTGGCGCACTCCTGTATAAAAGACTCCATTAAAGCTAAATTTTAAAAATTAACCCTAATTAACAAATGTATGAAAAAAAAACTATTCGAAAAGTGGCGTATTTATCATAGGAATACGTTATTTCGAAAATCTATTCTAATTATGAAGATCTCCCTGTTTGTTTTTTTTGTCTCACTAACGCTCGTGCACGCGGAGGGCAAAGCACAGCTGATATCGCTGTCGTTAAAAAATGCGAAGCTATCAGAATTCATTGACCAAGTTTCTTCACAAACTAACTACAAGTTTCTTTACAGTGATGAAATATTAAAAAAAGCCCAACCCCTCAATATACAGATTAAGAACGAGCAAATAAAGGATGTTCTTGCCAAGGTGCTAGACCGCAGTGATATCGAATTTAAGGTAGTTGCCAATACGATTTCATTAAATCTGAAAGAAAGAAGCCTAATACAGGCAGTTAAATCGGATTTTGTGCAGGACAGAATTTCAGGTGTAGTTAGAAATACAGAAGGGAATCCGTTAGCTGGCGCTTCGATAAACGTAAAAGGTACTTCAGTTAGCACAAGCACAGATGAACAAGGACGATTCGAGATTTCGGCAGATCAAGATGCTGTTTTAGTTGTTCGATATGTTGGACATACTAATCAAGAGATCAAAATAGGCGGTAGATCGAGTATTAATATCGTATTGAATCCGACAGATCAGGTTATCGAAGAAGTAGTTGCAACAGGTTATCAAAATATTGATCGTCGTAGATTTACTGGAGCAGCAACTAAAATAAAAGCAGAGGATGCGTTGAGAGCTGGTATTCCCGACGTTTCACGTATGTTAGAGGGACAGGTAGCAGGTGTTTCGGTGCAAAACGTTTCAGGAACTTTTGGTGCGGCACCAAAAATCCGTGTTCGTGGTGCAACTTCCATTACAGGTGATAATAAGCCGTTATGGGTAATAGACGGGATTGTATTAGAAGACGTAGTTAATATTTCGAACGATCAGCTGTCTACAGGTGATGCTAATACACTATTGGGCTCGTCTGTGGCAGGAATTAATGCCGATGATATCGAATCTTTTGAAATCTTGAAAGATGCTGCCGCTACCTCATTGTATGGTGCTAGAGCAATGAACGGGGTAATTGTTATTACAACAAAAAAGGGTAAAAAGGGAGCACAGGCTATATCGTATTCCGGTAATTTTACCAGCTATTTAAAACCATCCTACTCTCAATTTGATATTTTGAACTCGTATGATCAGATGTCTGTATATGCAGAGATCGCCCGAAAAGGCGCAATTGATTATTCATTGATTAAAAACAATAAAAACTCAGGTATCTACGGGAATCTTTCAAATGCGTTAAGTACATGGAATGAGGATGGAACCCCAGTCTTACTTAATACGCCGCAAGCACGAGGGGCATATCTGCAGCGATACGTTTATCAAAATACAGATTGGTTTGACGTGCTATTCCAAAACTCCTTTATGCAGGAACATTCATTAAGTATTTCCAGTGGAACAGAAAAAGCGCAGACTTATTACTCCACATCTTATTTAAAAGATAATGGGTGGGCTATGGGGAATGGTGTTCAACGATTTACAGGCAATGCAAGAGGGAATTTTCAAGTTAATGACAGGCTATCATTTGGTTTAATTACCACAGGGTCAATTCGCGATCAAAAGGCGCCCGGTACATTAGGGCAGGATAGTAATCCTGTAACAGGTGAGGTGTCTCGAGATTTCGATATCAATCCTTTTTCTTATGCAATGAATACTTCAAGAGTAATCGCACCTTATGACCAAAACGGGAATTATGAATATGTGACCATGAATTACGCACCATTCAACATTTTGGATGAATTGGACAACAATTATATGGAATTGAAAATGGTTGATTTGAAGGTGCAGGGAGAACTATCGTATAAACTTCCTAAAAATATTAGATATGACTTTTCTGGAGCGTACCGCTATGCAAATACGTCTAATGAACATAAAATTTTGGATAACTCTAATCTTCCAAATGCCTATCGCGCTGGTACTCCCTATGGGGTTACGGGCATAGAAAATAGCACCATCGTGGATGGTAATAGATTTTTGTATACTGATCCATCCGATCCAGATGCCAGACCTGTAACTATTTTACCGTACGGAGGTCTTTATATTACATCCGATAATCTTTTAAAAAGCTTCTATTTAAGAAATAGTTTAAGCTGGAATGAGACTTTCGGCAAGAATTTTTTGACCGCATTTGCTACACAGGAATTACGTTATTTAGATCGTATTTCTAAAAATTTTACCGGGTATGGTTATCAATTTGACAAGGGAGGTATTCCTTTTATCGATCCAAATGCCATAAAGATGACGGTTGAAGCAAATTTACCTTATTATTCCATGCAGATTTTTAGGGATAGATTTGTTGCTTTTGCTGGAAATGCAACGTATTCTTATGATACCAAATATCAACTAACGGGTACGTTGCGATATGACGGTTCGAACCAATTGGGCAATAGTGCCGTAGCACGGTGGTTACCTACTTGGAATCTTTCAGGATCATGGAATATAGACCGAGAAAAATTCTTCGAGAATCAGTCCTTTTTTAATACATTAACAGTACGCGGTACATATGGGTTAACAGCCAGTATGGGGGTTGCAACCAACGCTAGCCTGGTGCTCAGAAGTGGATCCGTTAATAGGCCATATTTGAATGAGCAGGAACCGGTAATCAACATTGAAAATTTGGAAAATAGTGACTTGACATGGGAGAAACAGTACGAAACAAACATCGGTGTTGATGCTACTTTTGCCAACAAAAGATATCAAGTGGTTTTAGATCTTTACAATCGGGAAGGTTTCGACTTGATTGGTCCAATGCGCATTTCGGGTATCGGCGGAGAATTTATTAAATACGCGAATTATGCCGATATGAATTCTAAGGGAATTGAATTGTTGTTTAAAGCAACAGTATTTAGTCGATCTGATTGGAGTTGGAAAACCCAATTGACCAATGCTTTTAATAGGAATAAAATTACAAATCTCAAAAACGAACCGATGATATGGAATCTAGTTGGAAGTACCGGTGCCGCTAAGATTGATTACCCTTATCGTGGATTGTTTTCGATCGACTTTCAGCGTTTGAGTGATCAATCGGGCGTACCGTCATATGTAAATGAGAGTGGGGATATTACGGAAAATATTTATTTACAAAGCATCCATACGGATTATTTGGTATATGAAGGGCCAATCGACCCGGTGTTTAATGGTGGCTTTTATAATACGTTTACATATAAAAATTTTAATCTAGGTTTTTTAGTAACATATAGCGCTGGAAATAAAGTGCGATTAAATCCTATTTACAAAAACTCCTATTCTGAATTAGACGCTATGTCGTATGATTTTCTTGAAAGATTTGTTGCTCCTATTGAAAATCTCTCACCTTCCATTGCTACGGCTCGTACAGAATCTAGGCTTGCCGGTGATCAGGTATACAACGCTTATAATTACTCTACTGAAAGAATTGCTGATGGAGGCTTTGTCCGAATGAAGCAGGTTACGGTAGGATATAACTTGCCTCAAAAATATACCTCGAAAATAGGATTTAAAAATATGTCATTAAATGTTGTAGGAAATAACCTGTTTTTGATATACGCTGATCCAAAACTGAATGGACAAGATCCTGAATTCTATGGTTCTGGCGGGGTCGCATTGCCTATTCCAAGACAATTTACATTATCATTAAAAGCAAGTTTGTAGTAATTGAAAAAAGAATAATTATGAAAAAAATATTCATTACGACATTATTTATCTCTGCTTTGGTATTCGGCGGATGTTCCAAATATTTAGAAACAACTCCAGATATGCGTGCAGAATTAGATACGCCAAATAAGATAGCTGAACTTCTTACTTCCGCGTATCCACGTGCAAATTACATTACATTTACGGAGGCTGCGTCGGACAATGCGGGGGACAAAGGGAACATAGCGGGTACTGGTGAACCAGAGAATCGCGATCCTTGGATGTTTAAAGATGTAGAGTCTAGGGATGAAGACACGCCTACATTTTATTGGTATGGCGCATACAGAGCAATAGCTGCAGCGAACCATGCATTGGAGGCAATCGAAAAATTAGGGTCTCCAAAAGAAACGCTATCCATGAAAGGAGAGGCCTTGGTTGCAAGAGCTTATGCGCATCACATGTTAGTGACACTGTTTTCCCGCGTATATAACCCAAATACGTCGTCTACTGACGTAGGTATTCCTTATGTCACCGAAGCTGAAAAGAATGTGTTGACTAAATATGAAAGAGGTACAGTAGAGAATGTTTATACCTTGATAGAGAAGGACCTACAGCAAGGTATACCACTGTTGGATGATAGTAGGTATAAAGTTCCAAAATATCACTTTACTAGAGCTGCTGCCCACGCGTTTGCGGCAAGGTTTTATTTATTTAAACAGGATTACGCTAAGGTAGTAGAACATGCGAATTCGTCGTTAGGTCAGGATATTACCTCTTTTCTTAGGCCGATAAATTCTACTTCATTTCGATCGATGGAATATTATGCTAAGCAACAATGGTATACTATAGCGGAAAACTCAACAAATTTATTATTAGTCGAAGCTGCTTCGGCCTGGGGCAGAAATTTAGCGGGATATCGGTATGGCTTGACTACACCTCTGTTATCTGAATTGATATATGGTAGTAACGTATCGGGCGGATCTTACGCCTATATGATCTACGGTGGTACAGAGGCAGTCTATAATATTCCTAAATTTAAGGAGCTATTTGTGACCACCTCAATTAATGCGGAATACGGCGATCCTTATAATATGATCCCATTATTCACCGCAGATGAATTGTTGTTAAACAGAGCCGAAGCTTATGCTAGATTAAAGCAATACGATAATGCCATAGCTGATTTAAACAGTTTTGCAAGTAAAAAGGTATACACAAGTCAAAATAATCCAATCTATAATCCTGCCACGCATAATATCACAGAAACTAAGCTAGCTTCATTTTACAGAGCAAATCTGGAAGATAACATCATTTCCGGAGTCTTGGATTTTAGGCGGAGAGAATTTCTATTTGAAGGGATACGGTGGTTTGATATTTTGCGACATAATATAGTGGTTGTACATCGTTCTCATGATCAAAAAAACACCTATACTTTAGGCCTTAATGATCCGATGCGTATGTTTCAGCTGCCAGAAGAAGTGATTTTGTCGGGAGTTCAAGCTAACCCCAGGTAATATAAAATAAACACGTATAAAAATGAAAAAGCTTAAAAACTATATTATAGTTCTTCTTCCGCTGTTTTTTATAAACTGTTCGAAAGAAGAAGTTCTACCCACGATTCCAATTTTCGATTTAGGGGGTGAAACGTGGGTAGAAGGATCTCTCGATCAATTTATTGCGAATGAGTTTATTAAGACGTATAATATCGAAGTTAAATATAAATGGGATCCGTTTGAGGTGAACTATAACAGGACGCTTGTACCTCCGGATGAAACTAATGTACTTCCAGTACTAACAGCTGTCCGCGATATTTGGATGAAACCTTACGAGAAATTGGCAGGAACTGATTTTCTTAAAACCTATTCTCTTTCAAAATTTGTTTTAGTAGGCAGTGCGGAATACCAAAGTAATGGCACAATTATTTTGGGAACAGCCGAAGGAGGATCTAAGATTGTTTTATTTGTAGTCAATGATTTTGAATTGAGCAATAGAAGTGAGGTCGTGCGCATGTTACACACTATTCATCATGAATTTTCACATATTTTACATCAAACAATTGATTATCCTCAGGCCTGGAGGGGATTGAGTACACAGTGGTATACAGCGACTTGGTTCAATTCTACCAATACTCAAGCGAATCAGCAAGGGCTTATTACTAATTATGCAAAATCCGCGGAAAGAGAAGATTTTGTGGAGACAATAGCTTATTTACTTGTTGAAGGCCAAGAGGCTTACGATAGTATTGTAGCAGCAAATCCGGATGTTGCTTCTGTTTTTCGGACGAAGGAGAATCTTGTAGTTCAATATTACAAAGATGTTTTGGGGATCGATTTTAGGGAACTTCAAGCTGAAGTGAAATCGGCAATTGATAACTTAACGAACTAATAGTATGAAAAGGATATGGATATATTTATTTTTAGCAACGACAATTGTCGCTTGTTCTAAAGATGAAATCAATTATGAACGGCCCGATGCAAAATTAAATCGCCTAAAAGCAGAGTATCTGGATTTATTGACCGGAGCGGATAAGGGATGGATTGGTTATTTGTTTCCCGAAGGCGGCGGGGGCTATACCTTCAAGTTTACATTTGACGAGAATAATAGGGTAGTTACTTATGCTTCAATAGATGAGGAAAAAGCCAATGCCGGCAAAGAAAGCTCGTACAGAATAAAAGCTGATCAGGTACTCAGTCTTTATTTCGATACGTATACTTACCTACATATTCTCTCTGATCCAGATCCCAATAAAAGTGGGGGATCTACGGGCGCGGGTTTGATTTCTGATTTCGAGTTTGCGATTTTGGAATCGGGTCAGGATACAATCAAATTAAAAGGTAATCATAACGACAGTGAATTGTTACTAGTGCGGGCAAAGTCCGATCAAGGAGATGATTATATTGCAAGAGCCTATGAATATGTGAAAGAAGTGGATAAGGTGAACCAATTTACTTATTATTATAATAAGTTCGTTTTCAATGGAAAGAACTATGCTTTCACCGTAAATACCGAGAAAAGTACTATTAGCTTTTATTATGAGAAAAATGGGACTTTCAATAGATTCACAACGGAATATGCTGTCGCTGATAATGGCGTTCTACTACGACATCCCTTTGAAGATGGGGAAACGTCAATTAGTAGTTTGACCGATTTTGCTACCGATCAAGTTGCTGGAACCGTAGATTTAAAGGTAAATTTATCGGCATCAGCAACAATAGAGAACGTAGATGCACCTGTATTTATTGATAAAGATGCACCCCGCCGTATGTATGTAGAGTCTTATGACTATTATTCTTCAACAGGAGCGAATTACAGTGGTGTTAAGGATGCTTTGGATATTAGAAGTATACCGGGGTTTGCTGGTATGTATTTCATGCCTCGATATTATATTGACCCTTATGATGTTTTGTTTACCTATTTTAATGGAGGAGCAAATTTTGTAGGGCCTTATTTCAGAACAAGTTATGATAATTCGGGAGTGATGAAGTTTATAGTAACGAATTTAACTGGTACAAGTCCTGGAGCTGCTCATCTACCAAAGATACAGACCTTGTCTTCCCTATGGGCAGATACAGATGGTTACTATGTATATCAAACAGGTGAAAATTATTTTGATCTTGTCAGTGTCGCTGACAGTAAATTATGGTTTAGATTTTATTAAAAATATTAATTATGAAAACCAAGCTATTATTATCCTTTATTGTGTTTGCTTTTATTTCCTGTCAAAAGGATTCATTAACACAAATCGAGGTAGAAGATGTTTATGGAGACCCGGAAGAAAAACTTCAACCATTTGCTGAGGAGATCAGCAATTACGAAGGGGGGTGGGAGTTTATTGTTTTAGGGCGAAATAACAGTCAAAGTTATGGCTATATCGAATTTAATACGAATAGTATAGCTGACTTTATTAGTACTGTAAATACGGATTTTATTGAGCCAGATACAACATCCTACAAAATTACTGTACATAAAGCCAACCCGAGTTTAATCTTTCCTTCTAGCTCTAATTTTGCTAGTTTAGCCCAATTGGCGGGTGGATTGGATACTTTATTTACCTTTAAAAATGTGGAAAATGATACTATTTTCCTTGAAGGGGAGTATCAAAAAAGTAGGTTGAAGCTTTATAAAAGTAAGTCTACTACTTCAATTAACGAAAAAGTTGAGAACCTATTGAATGTTGATTCGCTTTTAACTATGCCAAAATTCTTTTATAATATAAGTCTGAACAATTCCACCGAGGTCTTTGCATATGTTGACGAGGAGAATCAAGCTGTTGTTTTCCATTATAAAGAAGGTGGTGTAAGCAACTATCATTTTACAAAATT
Organism: Sphingobacterium alkalisoli; assembly: GCF_005049105.1. Lineage (GTDB taxonomy): Bacteria > Bacteroidota > Bacteroidia > Sphingobacteriales > Sphingobacteriaceae > Sphingobacterium > Sphingobacterium alkalisoli. Next base: position 137,101 of record NZ_SUKA01000004.1, on the reverse strand, counting down.
TTTAAATACAGTGGATGGTATTAAGTTTGAAAATCCCTTAACATTAAACGGTATATCTATAACCTTTGAAGATTTAAAGCCGGCCACTTCGTCTAGTTTTACATTTAGAGATGGTCAGATTACTAATGCTGCTGAGCCTGCGTTTTATGAAAATGCTATAAATGACTTTCTTATTTCTAATTCAATTAATGAATCTCAAGTTTGGTTGTCAGAATATAGTTGGAGTCGACGTAAACGACTTGATGCTTTTAATATGAAAGCGATTCGATCTGATATGCAGTCAGTATTTAACTATAGAAATTTCAATACGCAAGCTTATCATCAAATTTGTGTTGCTTGGTTTCCTGGATTTTTTTGGTATTCAGGCGCCTTAGCTATTAATCATACTGTTACAACAGGTAATTTGTTGAGATTTACTTATTTGGGAGCGTTTGCAGCGGCTTCCAGAGCAGACGTAACTGCGTATATGACAAGTATGGTAAATAGATATATAGTGACATCGGGACATTATGTATTTAAAACATACAATAATAGGATAGCAGTTGTTTCTGCAGATAACGCGGAAAATTGGATATTTTTCCACTAGCTTATTGCGATCGTGAAGTTTATTCGTAATACCAACGATTTTCAAGAGCTTTATTAGCAATTTGACCACGGCTCGATAGGCTGTGGAACATTAAAAGTACATGGCGATACGATTTAGGAAACTGTAGTACACTTAAGTAGATGCTTTCGTGTTAAAGGTTGGAAAATGAAGGTAGAATTTAAACTTTCATTTTCCTCCTATTCGATTCAAATTGATATATAAGATTACTTATTTTCTTCAATGTCCTATGATTAGAGTTGTCAGCATGAAATACCTACTAGCTCTTGTTTTGCTTTATTTGACAGCCTGCAAAAATCCCTTTTCTGTGCAGCTTATTGGTAGCTTGCCAATTGATTCGACAGTATATGTAGATGTATACGATGCTATCAGCGGCAAACAAATTGCATCGGATACAATAGCGGAACATACTTTTGTCTTAAAGATAGACAGCATACGCGCCGGTATTTACACCGTTGTCTTTTCCTGGGAACGGGATATTCTGAAACCAACAGAGCTAAAACGCTATGCTCGTTTTGGCGAGGAAGAACTGCCTCGGTATGTACTTTCCAAATCCGTATGGTTAGATCCGAAAGAATCTCGAAAATATACGTTTTCAATATCAGAAGGACTTGATCAGTCCCAATTGGAACAGGGCTTATTAGATGAAGATTGGGGAGCGGATTTAAATGTGAGTTCTAAAGGTGACAATTTTCGTTTATATCAGGAATTCTCAGAAATTGCAAAAAAATATAGCTTAGCAAATCTGAAAGCAAAAGACAGCCTTAAACAGATCATCTATAAGCTGAATGAATCAGGCGATCTGGAATCGTCTAGATTACTTCACCAGCAGCTAAGCGCTTTATGGGTTAATAGTTTAAGGGATAGTTTGGTACGGGCTGAGGTAAACTTTCTAAAAAGGAATATAGCCACTGCACCTGCCCCATATATCTTTTACAGTTTGGTGAATACGCAAAATGACTTCGATAACTATAAAGAAGTTTATGATGCTTTATCCCCAAATGTAAAAGAGACTCTGGCAAAACGCACGTCGGTTTATTTAAAATAATACAGTTATGGAAAAAGTATTTATGATTTTAGTTGGTATTCTGACAGTTTGCTTTCTTTTTTATCGAATTTTCTGGATTAAACTAAAATAGAAGGATTAGATTTAGTGTTCGTGAACATTCAAGCCATTGTTTTACTTTCTAATTTCCTCAGCGCCCTTAATAATCTCTTCGACCACAGTTGGATTTAGATTACTTAGTCAGCAGCTAAGCGTTATGCTGGTTGATATTTTATAAGATACTAGGGGAAATAAAACACGATAATAGTGTAAAGTTTTGACTGAATTCAAAAAAATACACGTAAAGCCCATTTGTAGGTAAGGTTATTTTTCAATTTTTTATTAAATTGTAATGAATTGGATGTGTTTCTTAAATATTTTTCACCAAACTTCTTTCAATATTTAATATATTAGTATATTTACTTTCAATTGATCATTTATTAACATTTTCATAGGTGTCGGCAGGCCGGAAGGAGAGCGGTATATATGAGTGAACGAACAAAAGAAGAACTTCTGTTTAAAAAACATTACAAAAGTTTATGTCATTTCGCTTGGGGGATGACTTCGGATATGTTGGCGGCAGAGGACGTGGTATCTGATGCATTTTTAGTTTATTTCAACCAGAAAGATCGTATATCAGAAGATGAAACTGCCATCAAAAACTTTTTATACTCTACAGTTCGCTTTTCCTGTTATAATTTAGCCCGCCAACGAAAGATTGTTAATCGATATTGGGAGAAAAATGGGTATTTGGATCGTTACGATAGTGAGATTGAAAACAACATCATCCGTTCGGAAGTACTTGCCGAGATCCTGTCTATTGTAGCAACGTTACCCAATGCCTGTCAGCAGGTTTTCAGAAAAGGGTACTTGGAAGGCTTGTCCAATGCGGAGATCGCGGAAGAAATGGGTATACGCGTCAATACTGTAAAAACCCAAAAACAGCGTGGAATGCAAGTACTTATCCAAAAGTTAAACCCAGAATTTTTAGCTCTTTTCATCTTTTTTATAAAAAATTAGTTTTTTTGTGGTTCTAATCTGTCGTGAATGTTTCTATATACTATAATATGGAAACTAATCGCGACCGCATCGCTAAATTATTGATTGGCTATCTAAAAAACAGCCTCTCCAAAGAGCAAGAGGCTGAATTCACGGCTTGGTTGGAAAAAGATGATCGAAATAAAGCTTTACTAAAGGAGTTTGAAAAAACTTCTGAGGTGGAGGCAAGGCTCAATGCATTGGCGGCTTTTGACGAAAATACCGCGTGGCAACGCTTGCGCCAACAACTTGAAGGCCCTGCACCTGTTGTCTCAAAAGCTATGCGTATCCGATCCGTCCGATTAATCACTATCCTTTCTGCAGCGTCAATCTTACTTCTTTTTACTTTTTCATGGCTGTTCTTTTCGAAAACCTTGGATAAGACGCTCGGCTTGGCGCAAGAAGCAGAACACGAAACCGATGTACGCCCAGCAAGTAGCGGAGCACAGCTTATCTTTGCAGATGGCGAAACAATCTCGCTGAATACCGAAGCTGTGACAGAGAAAAGGAATGGTGTAAAACTGGTTCATGACGGAGAGGAAATGCACTATTCCACCGAAACGTCCATTCCAGATCAGAAAACGAAATACAACACATTGGTCGTGCCCAAGGCATCCTTTTTTCGTATGGTTTTGGCGGACGGTACCAAGGTTTGGGTCAATGCCATGTCAAAGCTCCGTTTTCCTGTCGTATTTTCTCCTTCCGAAAGACGGGTATTCCTAGAAGGTGAAGCCTATTTTGAAGTGGCACACGAAGCGGATCGACCGTTTGTTGTCGACGTGAATGGGGATAGGAGCATCAAGGTTCTGGGTACGCATTTCAATGTTAATACCTATAACGACAGGCTGTATGCGACATTGGCTGAGGGGAAGGTAGAGGTTTTTGCCGGAGACCAGAAGAGTATACTGATGCCGGGGCAAAAGGCATATGTTGTCCGTGACCAGATCAACGTGAGAAATGCGGACCTGAAAAGGGATTTGGCCTGGAAGAATGGTGAGTTCTATTTCAAAGATGACAATCTCGTGCAGATTGCTCACCAGCTGTCACTTTGGTATGATTTGGATATCCGCTTTGGATCGTCAGTTTCTACAACAAAAACCTATTCCGGATCAATAGGACGAGATGTAAACCTATCCGAAGTATTGGAACTACTTTCTTATGCAACAAAACTGTCCTTCGAGATGGAGGGACAAAAACTAACAATATCGGAAACTAAAAAGATGAGAATATGAAGAAAAAACTACACGAGAATTAAAGAGCGAGAATAAAAAAGCAGGGATGTAGCAGCATCCCCGCCAGACTTGTTTGAGTCCACCCAATTTGATTTATAAAAAAGATTTATTAACCCAAACAACCAAATGTATGAATAACTTTTCACTTGGGAAAGAGTGTCGTGCCCAATGGAGGCATCTCTGTTCCCAGGACCTGTACTTAAAAATGAAGATAGCCCTATTTTTGATGTTTCTGCTGGTCACCGTTGTGCAAGCCAATGGTTTAGCGCAACGTGTGTCACTGTCTGCGTCCAGCATGAAAATAGAAGATTTTTTCTCAGAAGTCTCTCGACAAACCAACCATCGATTTTTCTATAGCAGTGAAGTAGCTAGGACTGCAGGGAAGGTGCGTGTTGAGCTCCGTAATGTTTCGGTGGAAGAAGCTTTGAGAAGAGTTCTTGACCAAAATAAATTTGAGTTTAAAGTGATCGCAGGAACGGTCACCATAAATCTCAAGGAGGATATAAAAGAAGCTAACCCACTGAAGACTCAGCAGCAGGACGCCGTCAAGGGTTATGTTAAGGATTTGTCAGGCAAGCCTCTTTCCGGAGCTACAATTAGTGTAAAAGGAACCAATCGCTTAGCTGTATCTGCTCCAGACGGATCTTTCAGTATAGTAGCATCTCCTACGGCAACCTTAGTGATTGTCTACGTTGGACATCAGACCGTAGAAGTGCCCGTTCAAAACAGAACTAATATCAATATCATATTAGAAGAAGTTTTATCGGAAATCGATGCCGTAGATGTTGTCGCTACAGGTTACCAAAATATTGATCGCAAATTATTTACAGGAGCAAGTACAAGAATTGATGCCAAAGATGCGGAACGCGCAGGTGTACCCGATATCTCACGTATGCTAGAGGGACAGGCGGCAGGTGTATCTGTACAAAATGTGTCCGGCACATTCGGTGCAGCACCGAAAATAAGAGTTCGAGGAGCAACTTCGTTGTCCGGGGATAATAAGCCTTTATGGGTAGTGGATGGTATTATCTTAGAAGATGTTGTTAATATATCAAACGAGGCCTTGTCTACAGGAGATGTTAACACTTTGATAGGATCGTCAGTTGCGGGACTAAACCCTGATGACATTGAATCTTTTAACATTCTAAAAGATGCTGCCGCAACAGCCATGTATGGAGCGCGCGCCATGAACGGTGTTATTGTAGTGACCACTAAAAAAGGTCGTAATACTGATGGAAAGGCAAATGTTAATTATTCTGGCACTTATACTACTTATCTAAAACCTAACTATAGCCAATTTGACATCATGAACTCTGCTGAACAAATGTCAATTCTATTGGAACAAGAGAATAAGTATTATTTTGATCACAGTAGTGTGTCGAGGGTTAAAGACGGGGGAATCTTTTACAAGATGTATAATCTGATGTATCAGTATGATGAAACAAGTGGACAATTTGGCTTAGCAAATACATTAGATGCGCGCTTAGGATTTTTGGAACGGTACGCAAAGTCTAATACCGATTGGTTTGATGTTTTATTCAGAAATTCACTTTTACAGGAACATTCTTTAAGCATAACAAATGGTACCCCACGAGCTCAGTCGTATTTTTCATCTAGTTTTACAGGAGATAGTGGACAAAGTTTGGGTGATAATGTAAAACGTTACACTGCAAATTTTCGAAATAACTTAAAAATCAGTGATAAGTTAAGCGCTGAGGTGTTAGTTAACGGCTCTATAAGAGATCAAAGAGCTCCGGGGACATTAACCAGAAGATCAGATGCCGTATATGGACAATATTCTCGAGACTTTGATATTAATCCATACTCCTATGCGTTAAATACTTCTAGATTAATAACACCTTATGATGAAAATGGGAATTTCGAGTATTTCAACAGAAATTATGCGTCATTTAACATACTAAATGAACTAGAAAACAACTATTTAAAATTGGGGATGATCGACCTCAAAGTTCAAGGAGGTCTTAGATATAAAGTTTTATCGCCATTGACTTACTCCGTAGACGCAGCTTATCGATATGCGCGAACCGAGAGACAACATCATGTGTTGGAGAATTCGAATATGGTGCTTGCTCATCAAGCTAATTTTGATAGTTATATTAACGAGAATAATGATTTTCTCTATGCAGATCCAGATAATCCAGGCTATCCTGCTGTAGTAGTGTTGCCGGAAGGAGGGTTTTATAATACAGATTTGGACAACTTGGTTAATTATTATTTTAGACAAAATTTAGAATATGATACAAATATAGGATCAGATCATCGTTTAAATGCGTTTGCTTCTATGGAACTGCGTTATACCGATCGTCAATCTACAGCTTATCAAGGTATTGGATACCAATACGAAAATGGCGGATTAGTAAATCCTAATTATCGCTATTTCAAAAAAATGATAGAAGCAGGAGATCCTTATTTTAGAAATGGCTATACATACGATAGATTTTTGGCATATATGTTTAGAGCGGCTTATGCGTACCAAGACAGGTACAGTGTTAATTTCACGACAAGGTACGATGGGTCGAATAAATTAGGCAGTTCCCGGGTCGCTCGATGGCTGCCTACGTGGAACGTATCAGGAAAATGGAATATCGATCAAGAATCATTCTTTGGATCTAATCCATACTTAACTGCTTTGAGTATTCGTGGTACTTACGGGTTAACCGCTAGTATGGGTAACGCGACAAATTCTAGTGCGATTTTCTATAACCAAGTAGCCAGACGGCCTTATGAAGACGAAAAAGAGGCGATAATTTATCTTTCCAGCTTAGAAAACTCTGAACTGACCTGGGAGAAAATGTATGAGTTCAATATCGGTACTGATATTACCTTGTTCGACCAAGTCAATTTGACAGCAGACTACTACAAACGAAATCAATTTGATTTAATAGGATCGATAAGAACGTCTGGCATCGGCGGGCAGTTTACGAAGGTAGCGAATTATGCAGATATGAAAGCATACGGGTTCGAATTCACCATATCCGGAAATCCAATAAAAAGACCTGAGGGGTTGACATGGAGAACCAATTTTAATTTCTCAATAAATAAAAATGAAATCACCAATTTGGAAGTCAATCCTAATATTTGGACGTTAGTACGTGCAGAAGGAGGAACGGTCGAAGGCTATGCACAACGTGGGTTGTTCTCTGTTCAATTTGATGGTTTGAATCCTGAATACGGTTATCCCACTTACATTGGAACGACAGGAGAAAAAGACACGTATATCAATTTACAAAGTCAGGATATCGATTACTTAAGGTATCATGGGCCTGTTGATGCAACGTTTACCGGCGGTTTTTATAATGCCTTTTCTTTCAAAAATTTAGAGTTGACATCGCTATTTACATTTTCTGCAGGCAATTATGTAAGACTTCAGCCTGATTACAACGCTGACTATAATGATATGCGGGCTGTGTCAAAAGATTTAGTGAATAGATGGCTAATGCCCGGAGATGAGCAGTACACTACTATACCTGCTTTATTGGATACTTATGTTAGGAATAATGGGGTACTAAGAGCGAACGGAGCAACCGTAAGTGCGGTTTATCCTTATAACGCTTACAACTATTCGGATCAAAGAGTGGCTCATGGTGATTTTATTCGCTTGAAGCAGTTAAGTTTAGGTTATTTATTGCCTAGTCGAATTGTTAGTAGGTTAAGATTAAATACGGCAAAAATATCGTTAGTAGGAAATAACATCGCCCTGCTTTACGCAGATCGCAAGCTGAATGGAGCAGACCCGGAATTCTTCAATAACGGAGGTGTGGCTATGCCGGTACCTAGACAATATACTTTATCATTAAAATTAGGATTTTAAATACTTGAGATATGAAAAATATAATATATATAGGTTTAGCTCTAGCTATCTTTTATACAATTACTTCGTGTGAAAAATATCTAGAAGTGGAACCTGATATGCGTGCTCAAATTAATACGGTAGAAAAAGTGGCTAAACTTTTGGGCTCTGCCTACCCCGGATATGGGAATTTAGCTATGGCAGAGACGTATTCAGACAATGTCAACGATAAAGGCCCGACTTCCGGAGCACCATTGTTAGATCCATATGTGGATTTATACTATTGGAATGATGTGGAGGGGTCTGGAGCTAATACGCCTACCCAGTACTGGAATGGTTGTTATGCAGCGATTGCTGCTGCGAATCAGGCTTTAAAATCGATTGAGGAATATAATTTTGGAAGTGAAGCCAATCCCTACAAGGGAGAAGCTCTGGTTGCAAGAGCCTATAGTCACTTTATGTTGGTCACTTTTTTTGCAAAGGCCTATGTAATTGATGGTGATAATAGTTCACCGGGAATCCCTTATGTCTTAGAACCGGAAACAATTACATTAAAGCAATATAGTCGAGGTACTGTAGAGGGAGTCTACGAGCAGATTCAGCGAGATTTAGAAGAGGGTATTCCCTTATTGAAAGGCGGAAAGTGGGAGGTGCCTAAATATCATTTCACCTATGCTGCAGCCAACGCTTTTGCGACTAGATTTTATCTGTTCAGAGGAAATTGGGATAAGGTTATCGAACATGCTAATGAAGTGTTTCCTGGAGGTGATTATACGAGCCAAATTAGACCTGAAAATACAACTATACGGGGGCTCACCTCGGCTGAAAGGCAAATAGAATTTACTAAAGCCGACAAAAATTATAATTTGCTATTGGGGCAGATACGTTCCGTTTATCAGAGACAAGGTACGGGATATTATAGCCGATATGGCATAGGACTTATCAAATATAATGAACTTTTTGGTAGGAGTACGGCTGCGGGAGCGGCATTTGCCTGGAATGGATCTTCCTATGCAAGTTCAACACACTATTGGCCAAGAAAATACAATGAATACTTTTTCTACACCAATGTCGCTGCTGGTACCGGAGAAGCATATATAATGATACCCCTTATTACATCCGATGAAGCTTTGGTCAATAGAGCGGAAGCCTATATACGAAAAAACAACTTCCCTAACGCGTTAGCGGATCTGAATTTTTTTGCCAGCACCCGAATACTAAACTATAATATTAACAGTCACCGTGTGACTGCAGCTAAATCAAAAGTATATTTTGATGTTGAAGATGATGCGGACGCACTCATAAAAACTGTGTTACAGTTTAAACAAATCGCATTCCTGAGTGAAGGTATTAGGTGGTTGGATATTTTGAGACACCGCATTCCTGTCGCACATCCTCACATTGATAATTTGGAAAATGAGACATTCCAAACATTAGGCCCTGATGATAGCCGAAGGGTGTTCCAAATACCATCTGAAGCATTATTGGCAGGAATTGAGCGTAATCCAAGGTAGACTTAAATTAAAAGGAAACTATGAAAAGAATTAAATATATACTTTTGACAGTCGTTTTGCTGTCGGTACTAAGTTGCAGTAGGGAGGACTCGGTATTAGACGTGGATTTGTCTAAATATAACACCGATACCTTTATAACAGGGGAAGCCGATGATTGGATTTCTACTAATCTGACAATGCCTTATAATATTGAAGTCATCTATAGGTTTGATAGAGCAATGGGTGATATTTCTAGAAATATCTCACCACCTAATTTGGATCGAGTTGTGCCCACCGGAGAAATGGTCTTAAATGGATTTTTGAAGGTGTACGAGAAGGTAGCAGGACCAACATTCATTAGGACTTATACCCCTAAACAATTTGTGTTTTGGGGATCGTTGACTTATAATACGAATGGTACAGTAACGTTAGGGACAGCCGACGGAGGGCGAAGAATAGTGCTTTATGATGTCAATAATCTTAACGCAAATGATCCAGTTAATATCAAGCGGAGGTTAAGGACAATTCACCATGAGTTTACACATATTTTAAATCAGTTAGTCGCTATTCCTCCTTCCTTTGAAAAAATAACTCCAGATGGTTATAATTCAGATTGGACTAATTTTTCTGCAGAAGAAGCTCAACAGCTTGGTTTTATCTCACAATATGCTAGGGATCAGTATACGGAAGATTTTGCGGAAATGGTAGCGCATCTCTTGGTTGAGGGGCAGTTGTACTTTGATCGTTATGCGGAAGCTGCTGGTGCGGACGGGAAAGCCAAATTAAAGCAAAAGGAAGCGGTTGTGGTGGATTATTTTAAACAATATTTCGACATCGATTTTCGGGAACTTCAATATGAGGTTTATCAAATGTTAAACACGAACTATAATGACCAGACAGAAACTGTTTCGAACCAGCTTAAATTGGGTTATCTGAAGAATATACCTATTGATTTTGTAAATGGACCACATTATGCCAACTATGGCAGATCAGGTAAATTTCAGGTTGTGTGGGATAATGTAAAACAGGCTCTGGAAGCGGTGCCGACTTCTAATCCCACACCGAGAGAAGCTCGGTTATTTACATTGAATTTCATCACTGATACGCAGCTGAGACTAGAGGTAGCTTATGGTAGCACAGCTTCTGCTACTAGTAATACGATAGGTTATTTCGATTTTACGGTTACTTATCAAGTAAATGGAGATATCGACTTTACGTATGTACCTAATGTTGCGTCAGCGGGAACCCAATATAATAATGGTTTAGTAACCTATAGTGGATGGAAGCTCTTAATAGATTATCTGAATGACAATATTTTCGAAGCCGATTGGATACCCGAGTCTGCGGGATTGGTCAACTTCAGGAAGTTCGCCGGTTTCCAATTGAAAAGCGATCCTGCCAACTATTTTTATGGACCAATAACACTAAACTAGTTATGAAAAGCAAAATTTATTATTTGATGCTCTTTTTTATTGGTTTATTCATTTCATGTAATAAACCTGATATTGAATATACTTTTGGTGAACAACCAGAGGAGCGTATTAGCAAAAAACTCGACGAGTTAAAATTAGCATTGTTAAGTTCTCCATATGGATGGAGGGCTTCTTTGAATACAAATGTACGAGGTGGGTATGGTTTTTATATAAATTTTAAAGCGGATGAAACTATTGAAATGCTTTCTGATTTTAATACCACAACTAGTGAAAATCTCAAAGAATCTACCTACAGAGTAAGATGGGGGATGGATGCCTCTTTATTGTTTGATACCTACAATTATATTACTATGTTGCAAGATCCAAACCCTAGTGTAAATGGAGGTACAGGTGGCCAGGGATTGCAGAGTGACGTAGAATTTGAGTATGTTCATATTGCGCAAGATAGTATTGTGTTAAGAGGAAAGCGGTATAAAAACCTATTACTATTAACAAAACTATCTCAAGTTGATCAACAGTCTTATTTGACAGGGCAATACAGAACAAGTATTGCAGCGGTAAATGATTATTTTGCGACCCATGAAAATAACTATATAGAAATTGATGGGGTGACTGAAAAGGTTGAAATAGTTCCGAATTCTTTAAATAAAAATTTTCTCTTTCAGTATATTTCGAATAGTGATGGTGTGAAGTCAGTGACATATAAGTATAATTATGAACTGGGAGGGATAAACTTTAATGTTCCACTGAATGTTGAAAATGTGTTTTTTATTCGGGGAGAATTAAAGAATGGGGAATTTTATTTATATGATACAACAGGGAAAGAGTATCCCGTATATCAGCACAGTTCGCCGATAATGCCGATGGAGCAGGTGTTTGCTTATAATGGGGTGTATAGGACCTTATATATTACGGGTAATGTGATGCCTGCGGGTGTAACCTCGGAATTTAATAATGTCTTTAATACAACGGTTTCCAAATTTGCCGGAACAAATAGACCGACTCGCTATTTATTTTTTAGGCTGACTAATTCCACTACGTTTTATGTAGAATTTGCTTATAGTAGCGGAACATCTAACTTTACTGCCACTGCTTCTATTCCATATACCAGGGAAGGCGACATTATCAGGTTGGCAGGCAATAACAGCCTGATTTCGTATAGTACAAACTGGAATACAAGACGGACTCAGATTATAGATCTAGAGAATTATTTATTAGGCGCAGAATTTAAAATGGATTGGGTGACCAGTACGGATCCTAATGTTAAGAATTTGGGAGGGTTGTACAAAACCAATAATCCTAGTTCATTTATATATGGTGTTGCCCAATACTAAGTTGTAATAATGGTTTAAATAACGGATGGCAAGATTCAAGATTAAGGAGAAAACTTGGAATGCCTCATTGAACTCTAACCAGTAATTTATTAAGTTGAATTAATCTAAAGCATCTTTCAAGAAATTGAAAAGTGCTTTAGAGTATTAAATAGAAATAAATAAAAGCGCTATGCTTCGATATTTTAACCATCTATTGCTCATCCTTCTTGTGTTGCACTCATGCGCTACAGGAAAAAGATACCAGAAGTATGGTGCAGACACATTTAATGAAGCCCAGACCCAACAATTGGGTCTGGGTAATATCACCGAAGTTAAATTCAAAAATATCGATGGCTCTATGTCCACCGCTGCAAGGATGTATACGGACTATGGCAAATGGCATGATGCAATAAAAATAAAAGGCTTTATATCAACATTTATCTGGAAAGATGTAAAGCTTCTTTCATCGAGCGATAAGCTTTTTACGGTCTATACGTCAGGCATAGAAACCATGGATGATTATTATTCTTCTATTATGATTTTACACGAAGATAATACGGATGCATTGGCAACCGACAGCCCACTTCGGAAAGAACTTGTCGAGCTGTTTGAAGGTAGACTTAGAAGTATAAAAAACGATGAATTTTATCGCGATTTTTGGAAGTTCGATGATCCTAAGTATTATCGCGACCTGTATAATCAAAAGAAAAATAGAGATTATCATGAAGTGTTATATTAGCTTTTAGTCTCCGCGCTGATGTAAGTTGAATGATGTTTGGTGCATGAAATTTATGATCTTAACAAACTGATAGATTAGTTATGAGGATTCCCGCAATTTTACTTTTATTTCTTTTCGTCGCCTGCAAAAGTTCTCCTTCTGTAGAGCTTTCCGGCAGTTTATCAATTGATTCGACAGTATATGTAGATGTATACGATGCTATCAGCGGCAAACAAATTGCATCGGATACAATAGCGGAACATACTTTTGTCTTAAAGATAGACAGCATACGCGCCGGTATTTACACCGTTGTCTTTTCCTGGGAACGGGATATTCTGAAACCAACAGAGCTAAAACGCTATGCTCGTTTTGGCGAGGAAGAACTGCCTCGGTATGTACTTTCCAAATCCGTATGGTTAGATCCGAAAGAATCTCGAAAATATACGTTTTCAATATCAGAAGGGCTTGATCAGTCCCAATTGGAACAGGGCTTATTAGATGAAGATTGGGGAGCGGATTTAAATGTGAGTTCTAAAGGTGACAATTTTCGTTTATATCAGGAATTCTCAGAAATTGCAAAAGAATATAGCTTAGCAAATCTGAAAGCAAAAGACAGCCTTAAACAGATCATCTATAAGCTGAATGAATCAGGCGATCTGGAATCGTCTAGATTACTTCACCAGCAGCTAAGCGCTTTATGGATTAATAGTTTAAGGGATAGTTTGGTACGGGCTGAGGTAAACTTTCTAAAAAGGAATATAGCCACTGCACCTGCCCCATATATCTTTTACAGTTTGGTGAATACGCAAAATGACTTCTATAACTATAAAGAAGTTTATGATGCTTTATCCCCAAATGTAAAAGAGACTCTGGCAAAACGCATGTCGGTTTATTTAAGATAATACAGTTATGGAAAAAGTATTTGTAATTTTAGCCAGAGTTATTTGTAAATCCAAAAAACCAAGCGGATTTTATTCAGCAGCTACTGGATCTCAATCCAGATATTGAGGTTATGGTAAAAGACAAAAAAGGGGTGTTGTCGTTGCATAAAAACATGAGGTAATTTATGGACGTTTATGTGGTAACGCATGAACTAAAAAGTGAAAGGGTCAACATTTTTTGTCGACCCTTTCGCTTTTACTTTCTAATTTCCTCAGCTCCCTGAATAATCGCTTCAACTACTGTTGGATCTTGCAGTGTGGAAGTATCGCCAAGACTTGAAAGTTCGTTTTCTGCAATCTTGCGCAAAATGCGACGCATGATTTTACCTGATCTTGTTTTCGGCAAATCAGTCACAAATTGGATAATGTCTGGCTTGGCGATGGCGCCAATCAATCGCGTTACAGTCTGCAGAATGTCTTTGCGTGTACTTTCGGCGTCAATGTGGTGGTTCGCAATGACATAAGCGTAGATTCCCTGCCCTTTCACCGGATGTGGGTAACCCACGATAGCCGATTCGATTACATCGGAGTGCATATTTATGGCATTTTCGACTTCAGCGGTACCGATTCGGTGCCCTGAAACGTTTAGTACATCATCCACACGGCCTGTGATGCGATAGTAGCCCTCCGGACTTCTATAGCAGCCGTCGCCCGTGAAATATTTGTTTTCGTATGTTGAGAAATACGTCTGCTTGCAACGTTCATGATCGCCCCAGGTGGTGCGTAGCATACCCGGCCACGGGAATTTGATACAAAGATTTCCGGAGACATCGTTGCCTTCAATCTCCTGACCGTTTTCGTCCATTAGGCACGGTTGAACTCCAGGAAGTGGTAACATTGCGTAGCTAGGAATAGTAGGCGAGATGCCCGCCATCGGTGCTATTAATATACCGCCATTTTCTGTTTGCCACCAGGTATCGGCTATTGGCGCTTTGCCTTTGCCTATTTTGTCGTGAAACCATTGCCACGCTTCCTCATTGATAGGCTCCCCTACAGATCCTAGCTTTTTGATGCTGCTGAGATCATATTTGTCGACAAACTCATCCCCAAATGCCATCAGCGAGCGGAGTGCAGTTGGCGCGGTATACAGCGTATTTACCTTAAATTTGTCTACGATGTCCCAAAACCGACCTGCATCCGGAAACGTCGGGATACCTTCAAACATGAGCGAGGTTGCACCTTGGGAAAGGGGGCCGTATACGATATAGGAATGTCCGGTAATCCACCCGATATCTGCCGTACAGAAATAAACTTCATCGGGCTGGTATTGGAATACATTGGAAAAAGTATATCCGGTGTACACCATGTATCCCCCTGTTGTATGTACCACGCCTTTAGGTTTGCCTGTCGATCCCGAGGTATATAGAATGAAAAGTGTGTCTTCCGCATCCATCTCTTCTGCCGGACAGGTCGGATTTCCTTGCGTTTCCACTTTTTTGATTTCGTCTTCCCACCACACATCTCTACCTTTTATCATGGATATGGGCGTACGTGTACGTGTCAACACGATTACTTTTTCCACCGTTTTGCATTGCATAAGGGCATCATCCACAATGGTTTTTAGTTCTAATACTTTCGTGCCACGGAAGCCGCCGTCGGAAGTAATTACCAGTTTACAGTTGGCGTCATTGATGCGGTCTGCAATGGATTGGGCTGAAAATCCTCCAAATACCACAGAATGTATTGCACCAATACGGGCACATGCCAATACCGCAATAACTAATTCGGGTACCATTGGTAGGTAAATGCATACACGGTCACCTTTACGAATACTGTTGTTCTTTAAAACGTTAGCAAACTGTTCTACTTTTTGCAGCAACTGCTTGTAAGAAAGGATACGGTGCGATTCATTCGGATCATTCGGTTCCCAGATGATTGCGGGTTTATCACCCTGGCTATAAATGTGGCGGTCAAGACAGTTCTCCGTAATGTTGAGCTTACCTCCTTCAAACCATTTAATGTCTGGCTCGGTAAAATTCCAATTCAGTACATTTGTCCACTTTCTCTTCCAGAAAAAATTCTCCGCAATTTCTCCCCAAAATTGTTCCGGATTTTCACTACTTTTTTTGTACGCTTCTTGATACGCTTCAAAAGAATTAATTTGAAAACTCATCTTTTTTATTAAAATTTATAGGTCTATACTATTTTTATATTAAAACTTATTTGTTTCAGCCATATATTTATTATAAACAGCAGTTAAGTTCTTGTGTGAGCTAATTTAATTTTTTTTGATGTCAATTACTAATTTTCATGATATCTGCCCTGTGAAGTTAATGTTAAATAACGGATAAAAGTAAGGGGATGCGTATACTAAAGAAGATATATTATTTTTTGGTTTTTAGTAATCTGCTCATAGCTTTGGCTGCATATGTGCAGTGCGGATTAACGTACTTGATCCTAAATAAATCACCCAATTCCTTTGTTTTAGCAATAGAGGGAACAGCTACATTATTGCTTTACAACTTTAGTATACTACTGTCCAAGCCAAAGAAGCCCCAAGAGTCTCCTTATTTAAGAACCAGATGGATCTTCAAAAATGAATGGTTACTGTGGACAACTAGTATCCTAGCCTTTGGACTCCTAACATATGCCTTGATGCAAGTGCACATGTATACCCTTCTCTTTTTGGCAGGAATAGGCATGCTCAGTTTAGGATACACACTGCCTCTCTTTAAGATCAATGGTGTGCGGAGCGGATTGCGGCAGTTGCCCGGATTAAAGCTTTTTCATATTGCACTCATCTGGTCGTTAAGTAGTGTAGGCTTGCCCGTGATACAATTATGGGCGGAGGGAAACCAATTGGATTGGTACTCCGCCAATTATCTCGGTATAGCCAAAATCATCTTTCTATTACTTTGTACATTACCTTTTGATATACGGGATATTCGGCAAGATTCGTATTATCACCTTAAAACAATTCCCAATATGCTGGGCGAGAAAAAGGCCATTCGATTGTGCTATATTCTTGTATTGATACATTCGGTACTCGTTTTATGTTCTCCTTACGATAACGGAATAGTTATAGGTCTCTTCTTAACCAATTTAATCGTAGTCCTAGCGATGCGCTTTGTGATATTCCAGCGGATTGAGCGGTATCATTATGTCTATCTTTTGGATATGGCGCTGATCGTACAATTTCTCATCTGTGGTTTAACGCTCTATATCGTTTAATAAGTCCGACGGTTATGATACTGAATTACTTTATCCACTAAGATATCTGATAGTTTGTAATAACTTTCAAAAGTCCATCCGGCTACGTGAGGACTTAATAAGACATTGTGTCGTGCAATCAGGTCGGAATACCAATCTTGTTCACTAAGCCCCGGGAATTTTTCTACGGGTAGAACATCAAATGCTGCTCCCAGGATTTTTCCTGTGTCAAGGGCTTTCACTACAGCAGGGATGTGTACGATACCGCCGCGTGCACCCATTAAGAAGAAAATAGGTTTTCGGAAGTGAAACAGATATTCATCATCAACGAGTCCTTTCGTTTCTTTGGTTAACGGGATATGGAAACTGAGCACGTCCGCCTGTTTTACAATTTCTTCCATCGAAACTTCTTGCGCGTACGCATCCGAAAAACCAGTTTTATATTTATCATAGGCAATTACCGTGACATCAAATCCCGATAATTTTTTTGCCATGGCTTGTCCATTGTTGCCGTAACCTATTAATGCTACCGTCCGACCTTTGAGTTCATAACCTCTGTTTTCTTCGCGCAACCACTTTCCTTCGGCGATTTCCTGGTTTCCACGGTTGAGATTATTCATCAGACTAAGCAGCATGCCAATCATGTGCTCACCCACAGCATCCCGGTTGCCTTCATTAGCGCTGATCAAGGTAATACCTTTTTGCGCGGCATATTCATCATCGATGTTGTCCATTCCGGCTCCAGCACGACCGATAAACCTCAGTTCTGGTGCCAAATCTATGAATGCTCGATCTACTTGAAATTTAGAACGTATAATGAGACCCATATAATGCGAAATACGTGCCTCTGCTTCTGGCCTACTGATGGTAGGTTCGTAAGAATACGATATTCCTTGCTTGTCTAACTTCTCTAGCAAGACAGGGTGCACATCATCGACGATTAAAATAGTTGGATGCATAATTATTTAGTGATGGTCATAAAGTCGACGGAAAGGAGCTTTTCTAGCTTTGCTTGGCTCATTTTCTGGGGTGTGTTTTTTAGAATGGTGTTTCGTAGTGCAATCAACAATGGATTCTCCCATTGGGCTACCTCTCCAATATGTTTTGACGTTTGCGTAATATATCTTGTGCGCCGAAGTCTTCTTTTTTCAAAGGATAGAAATGCTTCCGTTACCGTCGTTTTATTACGAAGCACATCCATCAGTACGGCGACATCTTCTAACGCCTGACAGGCTCCCTGCCCCATATTGGGCGTAGTGGCATGGCCGGCGTCTCCTATTAGAAGAATAGGGCCATAGGCAAGGTGTCGCAATGGTTTGATGTCGATAATGTCGCTCCATATCAAATCGACATCTTTTGTGTAGGATAGTATCGACGGAATAGGGTCATGGTAGCGGCTAAAGTGACGATGCAAATCGGCTACTGTATAATTTTTGTAAGTCTCGTTCTGGAATGTAGCATTGATACAGGCGTACCAGTAAATACGTTTGTTGGTAAGCGGTGTCATGCCAAATCTTCCTTCTTTGCCCCAGGTTTCACTGCCCTGTTGTAATGCGATAACACTGTTGTCGATCGTAGCGCGCCAGCAGGTATAACCCGCATATCGCGGAACAGCAGCTGGTATTAGTTTTTGACGCAGTGGAGAATTAACGCCGTCGGCAATAATCAGGTATTTGGTATGGTGTATTGTGCCGTCGGCAAAGTGAATGGAAATAACTCCCTCTGTTTGGGACAAATCGATTGCTTTTTTACCCAAATGCAGCGATTGCGCCTTGACGTGTGACAAAAGATAAAGATGAAGATCGGCACGATGAATGGCGAAATTTTGCTGATTATATTTCTGACTTAATGTTTTCGTATTGGGTGCTACAAGTACATTTCCTTTGTCGTCTAAGATTCTATAGGAATCGAGGTGATGTCCCAATTTTTCAATGTCTTCCCGCATACCTAAATAGTCCAGCGCCTGCATCGCGTTTGCCCCTAAACCAAAGCCCGCTCCAATTCCTTTTAGTTCATCTGCTTGCTCAAATAGCGAAAAGTCCATTGCATTATTTTGGAAACCTATGGCAGTGGCTAAGCCAGCTACGCCTCCTCCAATAATTGTAAACTCACTATCTATATTCATACCATTATGCCTGGGTAATTTCGTTTGTTAACTGCATAAAATCGGCTACACTTAAGCGTTCGGCCCTTAATTCGTACAATGTATTATCGCTCATCTTATCCTTTGGAATGACGCCTGACAATGAGTTACGCAACGTCTTGCGACGTTGATTAAAACCGGCCTTTACCACGCGCCAAAATAGTTTTTCATCGCAATCCAGCGCCATTCGGGAGTTGCGTGTCATGCGCATGACACCTGATAATACCTTTGGAGGCGGATTAAAAGCGCCTGCTTTTACCGTAAAAAGATATTCTACGTCGTAGTATGCTTGAAGAAACACACTTAAAATGCCATATTCCTTACTGCCTGGTTTTGCTACACATCGTTCGGCAACTTCTTTCTGAAACATTCCTGTCATCTGGACAACACGATTTCGCTCTTCTAAAATTTTGAACAATATTTGAGAGGAGATATTGTAGGGGAAATTACCAATTATGGCCATTTTATCACCAAAATATTGGTTAAAATCCAGTGCCAGAAAATCTCCATGTATGAGCCGATCGCCTAGTTGTGGATACTTGTCGGAAAGGAATTCAATGGATTCCTCATCGACGTCTATCAAGTAGGTCTGGTATTCCTCATGTTGAAGTAAAAAGTCGGAAAGCACGCCCATCCCAGGCCCCACTTCTAACACATGCTTGAATCCCAAAGAAGGCGTTAAGGCATCTACAATGCGTCGAGCCGCGTTTTTGTCATTAAGGAAATGTTGTCCGAGGTATTTTTTTGCGCGTACAGTACTCATAAAAGCTATTTGATACAAAGATACTATTTTATGTTTTGGTACTATCGTAATTTTATTTGAGAGGGTGTTTAAGGAAATCCTTTCTAAAAACATCCAAACCCACAACGTCTCGACAATAAACACCATTGATAGTACGTATTAATAACACCTGAATATCCTACACGCCTCTCTTTTTTAACTAAGGCTCAATACTTGAAAATATTCTTTTTAAATACTGTTAATTAGAGAGATATGGTATTGTTATTGTGCAAATATTCATATGACATAAAATTATAAACATATGAAAAGGTTGATAAACCTAAGGAATCTCGTTGCTATAGTAGTAGCCGTTTCCATGATGGGGTGGACAAATGTAAATGCGCAGGAGCAAGGTAAAACCATGCCTCCTCCAAAAAAAACAAAAGAACTCCTAAAAACACCGAAACGTGAAAAGGGTATGCTCGATACCACAAAAACTGTAACGCCTAAAAAATCTCTCCCCGACTCCAAAGCTATTCCTCCTCCGAAAATGGAAGATAAGGCAACTGGTGAAAAACACAGTGGATTTGATGTTTTTTTAGATAAGGATAAGAAGAAATACTATTTAGATAAGGATGGTAAAAAGATCTTTTTGAATGAGAAATAGTATGCTTAATTAAAAAGTGGTTGTCATGCATAAGAATTCGTAAAACAGTAGAAAGCATTAGTTTTCTGCTGTTTTTTGTTTATTTTTGAGCGAATAAAGCTTTAAAAGATGAGTGAAAAATTAAAAGTAGGTATTAGTATAGGCGATATAAATGGGATAGGATTGGAAGTGATTATCAAGTCCCTTTTAGATAATCGTGTGTTGGAATATTTTACGCCCATAGTCTATGGAAATACCAAAAATGCTTCTTTTCATCGTAAAGCAAATCACATCAATGATTTCAGTTTCAATGTAATCAATGGAGTAGAGCAAGCGAATCCCAAGCGTGCAAATATGATCAATTGCTGGCAAGAGGATGTTCGAATTACGTTGGGCGAGGAAAATGAAATCGGTGGAAAGTATGCCTTCATTTCCCTCGAGAGAGCCGTGGAAGATTTGAATGCCGGAAAAATTGATGCTTTGGTCACAGCTCCCATCAACAAACATAATATTCAGCAAGAGGGATTTTCTTTTCCCGGGCATACGGAATACCTACAAAGTAAAACGAATTCGGACGATGTATTGATGTTTATGATCTGTGACGAGCTCCGTATAGGTGTTGTCACTGGGCATATTCCGGTTAAAGAGGTTGCGGCGCAGGTTACTGAAGAAGCGATATTAAAAAAGCTCCGTTTGATGAACCGCAGCCTTAAAACTGATTTTTGGATTCAAAAGCCAAAAATTGCTGTATTAGGACTGAATCCTCATGCTGGTGATAATGGCATCATAGGAACCGAAGATGATCTCATCATTCGTCCTGCCATTGATAAGGCAAAGCAGGAAGGAATCCTTTGTTTTGGACCTTATCCAGCAGATGGATTCTTTGCGTCGGAAACCTACTTGAAATTTGACGGCGTACTGGCGATGTATCACGATCAAGGTTTAATTCCTTTTAAACATATTGCGAATCGTAAAGGCGTAAACTATACAGCTGGATTGCCTATTGTACGCACCTCACCCGATCATGGAACAGGATATGACATTGCAGGTAAGAATTTAGCCTCCCACGAATCATTCTTAGAGGCGATATTTGCCGCGGTACATATCGTCAGAAATCGTAGAGAACAGGTGGAATTGGCTGCAAATCCATTAGCATTTCGCAAACTCTCAAAGGATAGAGACTGATCTTTACACGGAGAAGCAATTTTCTATACCTCGATTTCTATTTAAATTAAGTAATTTTGCGAATTATTAGACCCATAAGGGTCTGAAGTGCGAAAGCTATGACTGAATATCTACAACATCCTATATTTTCCATTATTAAAGAATTGGCAGAACATACGAAAACCGAATGCTACGTCATTGGCGGATATGTACGGGATCGTATTATGGATCGTCCGTTTAAAAATGATGTAGATATTCTAGTGATTGGAAGCGGAATAGATTTTGCAAATGCGTTGGGCGAAAAACTACGCACTAAAGTAGCTGTATATAAATCTTTTGGGACGGCCATGTTGGTTTATGATGGTTTGGATGTCGAATTTGTAGGGGCAAGAAAAGAATCCTATCGACGCGAATCACGTAAGCCTATTGTGGAAGACGGTACCTTGCCCGATGATCAGAATAGACGTGATTTCACCATTAACGCTATGGCCTATTCGCTCAATGCAGAGAACTATGGAGAACTGTTGGATCCGTTTAATGGTGTGGAAGATATTAAAAACCGCATTGTTCGGACCCCTGTAGCGCCCGCGGAAACATTTTCAGATGATCCATTGCGTATGATGCGGGCTATCCGCTTTGCGACGCAATTGAACTTTAAAATTGACATCCATGCGGTTCAATCCATTTCGGATACAAAAGATAGGATTAAAATCATTTCTAAGGAACGTATTACCGATGAATTAAACAAGATCATCTTGTCGGATAAGCCATCAGTGGGTTTTAAATACCTTTTTGATACAGGATTATTGGAGTTGATATTTCCAGCCATGTACAATCTACATGGTGTCGATGTAATTGATGGGAAAGGGCACAAGGATAATTTTTACCATACGTTGGAAGTGTTGGACAACGTTGCCGAGATGTCTACCGATCTATGGTTGAGATGGGCGGCTATTATGCATGATATTGCGAAGCCAGCCACCAAACGATTTGATAAGCGAATCGGATGGACATTCCACGGGCACGAAGACAAAGGAGCTAGGATGGTACCCAAACTTTTTGCCGAACTGAAATTGCCCCTTAACGACAAAATGAAATTCGTGCAAAAATTGGTACAGCTGCATCTTCGCCCAATTGTATTGGCACAAGAGATTGTAACCGATTCGGCTGTTAGACGTTTACTTTTTGAAGCTGGCGATGATATAGAGGCATTAATGTTGCTATGTCATGCAGATGTGACGACCAAAAATGAATTTAAGAAGAAAAAGTATAGAGATAATTTTGAGCTTGTAAAGCAGAAGCTCAAAGATGTAGAAGAGCGTGATCAGATTCGCAACTGGCAGCCCCCTGTTACTGGAGAAGATATCATGGAAGTTTTTGGATTGGGTCCAGGCAAGTTGGTCGGAATTATTAAGAACGCAATTCGCGAGGCAATTTTGGAAGGAGAGATTCCAAATAGCCGTGAGGCTGCGTATTATTTTATGGTGAAACGGGGGAAAGAAATAAATTTAGAACCAAAACGTACTTTGTCTTTAGAGACTTTAAAATAATTTTTATTTTTATACAGCGATTGGGCGTGAGCTTAAAAACGAAACTTATAATATGGCAATTTATAGATTTAGAGTAACTTTTGAAGATTATGAAGATATATATCGTGATATTGATATGCCTTCAAGAAGCACCTTCTTAGAATTACACCAGGAAATTCACAAAAGCACAGGTTATCCTGAAGACGCGTCTTCTTCATTCTACGTAAGCAATGACCAGTGGAAGAAGGGGACAGAAGTGGCGTTACAACCTTCTGCCCGAAAAATAGGCGAGGGCATATTACTTATGGAAAATATCCGTTTGAGTAAATTTATAGATGATCCCCATCAAAAATTCTACTACATCTATAATTTTGACCGTCCATATGATTTTCATGTCGAACTTATTAAGATTTTGAAAGAAGAGGATGGTAAGGTGTATCCAGCGTTATTTAAAGTTGTAGGTCAGGCTCCTAGACATCTGGCGGCGGCAAGTTTTCCAGCGGCGGATGTGGTTGATGATGACGAGGAGGATGATTTCGTCGATGCGGTTACCGAAGAGTATGGTGTGGATGAAGAGGATGATTTTGATACGGTGGATGAAGAAGAGGAAGGTGGAGAAGAGGAATCACAAAAATTCGGAGGAGAAGAAGGTTATTAGTACGCCCAATCCAGCAGCTAACAAGACGCTAGTGGTGGTGGTTGGCCCTACTGCGGTAGGTAAAACAGCTACAGCTATTTCTTTGGCGCAACATTTCAGTACGGAAATTATTTCTGCGGATTCGCGTCAGTTTTATCGCGAGATGAATATCGGTACGGCGAAACCCAGTGCAGAAGAATTAGCAGCAGCTCCGCATCATTTTATAGATTCCCACTCCATAGAGGAAGCGTATTCTGCGGGAGATTTCGAACGCGATGTATTAGATCTGTTAAAGCAGTTATTCCAAAAGCATGATACAGTTATCATGGTAGGAGGTTCGGGCTTATTTGTGCGGGCCGTTTGTGAAGGCCTGGATAATTTTCCCAAAGCTCCTCAAGGGGTGCGCGATCGATTAAATCAGGATCTAACACAGCAGGGTATTGAACCGTTGCAACAGCGCTTACTTCAAGTCGATCCTGCATATTATGCAAGTATCGATAGCTCCAATCCGCAACGGGTTGTCCGTGCTTTGGAAGTGTACGAAGCGACCGGTAATCCCATATCTTACTACCAAAAAAATAATACGGTTAAGCGACCCTTCAACATCATAACGATTGGGCTTAACACAGGTAGGGAGAAATTATACGAACGCATTAATATTCGTGTGGACCATATGATGGCAATGGGTTTGTTAGAAGAAGTAAAATCACTAAGGACCCACCGGGATAAACCTGCTTTACTGACTGTGGGCTATGCCGAATTGTTCGACTATTTGGATGGGAATATTTCTGTTCTGGAAGCGGTAGATAAAATTAAACAAAATTCTCGTCGCTATGCCAAGCGGCAGATTACCTGGTTTAAGAAATATGGTGATACCAAATGGTTTGAGCCAGATGAAATAGAGGAGATCGTTGCCTATCTTAATCTTTCTGTTTACAACAAAAAATCCCAAACAGAATAACTGCTTGGGATTTACTATAGTAGTCAATTTGAACAACTAGACAATATAATTCCAACCGAAAGGATCTTCGATTTCGCCGTAGCGTAGCGCATTTAAATAGCTCAGTACCTTGTTAGCAAACTCGCGACCTTCTACCGGAGGTAGATGATAGTCATTTCCTTCAAATCCGATACTTGAAATATGGGTGATGGTAGCTGCGGTCCCGGCAGCAAATGCTTCGGATACCGTTCCGTTTTCGATACCTTCAATTAATTCTTGCACCGACACCTTGCGCTGTTCCGCCTTATAGCCCCATTTTTCCGCTAATTCCATAATCGTGCGACGGGTCACACCATGTAGTATTGTATCACCATGCGGGGTGATAATGGAATCCCCGATGCGGAAAATCAGGTTCGCTGTGCCCGCCTCCTCAATGTACCTATGCTCTTTTGCGTCGGTCCACATAATTTGGTCGTATCCAGCATCGTTGGCCAGTTGGGTAGGGTACAAGGATAGGGCGTAATTACCAGCATTTTTAGAAAACCCTACGCCGCCTTCTGCTGCACGTGTATAATGGGTTTCTACCTTTAAACTGATTGGTTTGCTATAATAGGCTCCTACCGGGCACGTAATGATAATGAATTTATATGAAATAGAAGGATGGACACCCAGTGCCGCTTCCGTAGCAAACATAAACGGACGGATATACAACGAAGTTCCTTCTTTAGAAGGGACCCAATTTCTGTCTACATCTAATAATTTTTTTAATCCACCCAAGAAAATTTCTTCAGGCACTTCAGGCATTTGTAGGCGTGAAGCTGATTTGTTGAAGCGTTCCCAGTTTTTTTCGGGACGGAAAATACTCACGGTACCATCAGCAAATTTGTATCCTTTAACCCCTTCAAAGATGGCCTGCCCGTAGTGCAGTGCCGACATGGATGGGCTAACAGTCAAATCACCATAAGGTAGAATGCTGACGTCAGTCCATTCACCATCATTGTATTCAGCGACCAGCATGTGGTCTGACATGATTTGTCCGAATGTTAAATTGTTAAAGTCTACCTGCGAGAGTCGTGATTGTTGCGTTGGCTCTACGCGAATTGAAAGTTGTTCTGTCGCGCTCATTTCTATTCTAGTTATAAAGTACGCAATTTATGAAAAAGATTATGAGTTGACACATTCTAATTGCTGATTTTTTTTTGAAAGTGTCTGTATTCCATATTCAGTGGATATCAACAAGCTTCATAGTCGTTGGTAATATACCTAAACAAGAAGTTTTTTTTATTTCTAGGGGTAACAATTCCGAACTGTCCTTGATATATCAATAAGTCTGATAGGATGAAAAACTACAGCCTCCTTATCTAGATCGGGCAGGCATCTGTTTAGAGAAGTTGACATATGCAGATGGACGGTAATTAAAAACTTAAAACTAAAAGGTATGAAGAAAATTTTACTTGCTTTAATGTTAATTGGAATTACAATTTTAGCACAGGCACAGGTAAATTCCTCTAAGGGAGATTTGCAAATCGGTGTACAAGGGGGTGTGAGTATTCCCATTGGAACGTACAAATCAGTAGGTGAAACCAAAATAGGCTACTTTTCTGGTTTTTTTCTCGATAAATATTTTAAGAGCAACACGTTCGGTTTAGGTGTGGATGCACGCTATCTATCACATGGTGCTGCTAAGCAAGATACCCTCTTTTTCACAAATGGTTATCTGAGTACAAACTACCAAAAAAGTAAATTTGTGAATTATTTCATCGGAATAGGACCTACCTATAAATATGAGAAAAACCACTTCCAACTTGAAATTTATGTAAAAGGAGGCGTCATGCAGCAGCAGTTTCCAGAATATGCCAGATCACTCTACTACGAGGATAATATGCTATTCCCCTTTACAATGGATGTGAAAAATACAGCTAATGATTCGACCAATAAAGCAATAACTTGGGCTGGCGTTGGGGGGATGCGGTTTAATTATAAATTGAACCCACATCTTGCACTCTTTGCGAACGTGGATTATTTACAGTCTTTCGGTTCTAACTTCAGTGGTAAAAATAGCCAGTTCACCGTAGAAGAACATGTAGAGCACAATCCGATCGCCTCAGATACGGAGGTGAAAAGTTTCCTAGATCATTACGAAGAGCGGAAAATGATGACTTCCACGCTTCATCAAAGTGTGAATATTGGTATTGGTGTGAAATATATCTTTGGGATAAAAGCTACACCAAAAGCTAATGTAGAACCCGCTGCGCATTACGACGATATGGTAAAGAGAGCGGACAAAGGACTACAGATAGTCGTGAAAGATAAGCAGACGAATTTAGCATTAAGCGGTGTGACGGTCTCCGTGAGAGGGCTCAATGTGGAAGAAACTTCAGTAAGTGATGCGAATGGCCAAGCAGCGCGAATTTCGGAAGTAATTCCCGGAAAATATGAGGTAGTAGGGGAGAAAAACGGAATAAAGACACCGTTGCTCATCTTGACAGAGGAAGATTTTAAATCACCCTCCAGTATACTATTTAAAGAAATCTATCATGATGATCCACGCTTCACATTAATCGGCGAAACCTTTGACTGTACGCTCGAAAAAAATACGGCAGGAGTCAATACCGTATTAACCAATAACAACTCAAAATCTAATGTATCCCAGATATCGGATGGGGAGGGTAAATTTATTTACCAGTTAGAACAAAATGGAGAGTTCTCTGTTGTAGCTAATCAGGCAGGTAAATACTCACAGACGGAAATAGTGAGTACCAAGGGGCTGGATCGTAGTCAAACACTGTATGTGACATTGAAGTTGGGTGTCTGCGATCTGATAGCAGGGGAAGAGTGGGTGTTGAAGAATATTCATTATGATTTTGATAAGAGTACTATTCGGTTGGATGCAGCAATTATACTCGATAACGTCGTTTCCATACTTCAACAAAATCCCACACTGCAGATTGAATTATCATCACATACCGACAGTAGAGGTAACGATGACTACAATCAGAAGCTATCGCAAAGAAGAGCTGACGCGGCTGTACACTATTTAATTAGTCGTGGTATCGCGAAAGACAGATTGATCGCAAAAGGGTACGGAGAGGGTAAGTTGATGAATCATTGCGAGAATAATATCAATTGCTCTGAAGCAATGCATGAACAGAACAGGAGAACTGAAATTAAAATATTAGCGCTGTAGTCGCGAATTTCAACTGTGGACGTATACATTAAAAAGCTAACTAACATACACTGTTATGAATAATCAGAAAAATAAAGGGAGATCGCCCAAAAGACCACAAGGACTCTTCAGGTTTATTATCGGATATTTTGTTTTTCTTTATAAAATATCCCGTCCCTAACGCTTCGATCGTGTATATAAAAAGAGCGCTGGGATAAGTAGCAAGACTACTAACAAACTACAGTAAAAGAATAGGTTTGAAGATTTCTTCAGACCTATTTCGTTGTTTACCCCCGCATAGTTGATGTTTGCCCAATACCATGGATTTCCTTCTCTGTCAGAGGCTGTCGCTAAGAAGGTTCTCTTTGCTTTTCCTAATGCCTCCATAGGATAACCTGTTGCAGATAACTGTTCATAGAAAGAAGCCGTAAGGGATAGCATCATTTCATCATTTGCAAACCAATAGGTGGAAATAACAGAAGGAACTCCTCTACTCAAAAATACCCGATGTATACTTTCTGTCCCTTCAGAGGGTAACGGTTTTCCCGTCCCGGTATTACAGGCGGAGAGAAAGACAAGAGGTGTATTCATTTCATAGTAAGCTAGTTGATTGGTCGATATCCTGTTTTTAAGGTAGATGCAGGGTTCTTTGTCTTCTTCCAATATAGCATGTGCAGCAATATGAATGATATGCTGAGAAGAAAACTTCTCGGATAGCACCGAATCATGTTGCTCTTCAGGATCTATTATTTGAGATAGAAATTTATTGGCTATATTCTTTACCTCTTCTTTTACAAAATGAAGGTTCGGTAGCGGAGGTTGGTATTCCGACCGGTGTAAAATGGAAACAGAAGTAGCGGATACCTTATTATTTGACAGAATATCGAATAGTAAGAAGGAATTGAGGTAAGAAAAGTTGTGTTTCTCGACGAGGAAGCCCGAATTCCACAAAGCATCAAAGGGCAGTCCGTGAAATAAACCATCTAAGGACAGAAAAATGTTGGGTTTTGTTCGTGCAATAGCAGGGAGTAGGATTTCCGTTATTTTATTGGCCTCTTTTTTGTAACTGGCCGGAGACAGATTGTAGCTGTTTGGTGTATCTCCAAAATATGTTTTCTTAAATTTTTCAATTTGGGTAAGGAGATCTTTATCGCTCACTTTTTTATAGACAATTTGCTGGTTAACGACACCGAGAACCGTTAGGGTGCTGTCTTGGTGAATAAAATAACTATAGCAATCGTAATTTTCGTTTTTAAGTGTTTTAATAAATTCTTTTTGTGTTATGGGGGAGCTGATTTTTTCGAAGTATTTTTCGGACAACTGAAATTCAAGCAGCGATTTTTTGATGTTTTGCTGTAGCTGAACCCGACGTTCATAATTATCTACCTCACCTAACTCTTGGTACGATGTTCGAATAGACTGAATAGCATTTCTCAAATCTCCATCCTGTGAAGACCATTTTTCCGACCGATTAATTTCAGTGATCAACATTCTGGCTTTGCCTAATTCTATACACCACAACATGGTTTCAAGTGTCATGTTATCATTTGGCTCTATTTCTAATTTTTGCTCACAAAGCGTTATCGCGCTCTCAATGAGATTTTTATGCCAGATGTTATTTTTTAGTTGATTTTCTTTGCTGACAATAAGCTGTTGTGTACGATAGTCATTTTCGATCGCCCATTGATAATAAGCGATAGCTGAATCTAGCCTATGGAGCAACGCATAACAATCCCCGATTTTAGCTAAGGCTTGGGTATAGGTGTAATCTAACTGATACTTATCGGTAGCAGAAAAATAAATTAATACTTGCTTGTACTTACTGAGGGCTTTCTCGGGCTCGCTATTGGAGTAGTAAACAGTTGCGAGCTCAAGTTGCAGCTTGGCTTTCTCTCGTAATTTGTGGACGGGAAAGGTTTCTTCCAGTATTTTTAGGGACGTTTCTAGAGGTCGCTTACTCGATGATAAACGGCCTGCCATACTGAGAGCGTTGGTATACCATAAAATGGTATCTCCTGTCAATGTTATTTTCTCAAATTCTTCTAGGGCTTTTCGATTATATATTTTACAGCTATCGATCTTATCCTCGCTCCAATAGATCGAAGTCAATGTATTGTAAAGTAGAGGTTTTAACGGCGGGTTGGTTCGGAGTATGGCTAAAATAACTGATTTTGCTTTCGATGGATGGTTGTCATAAATGTACGCATTGGCTAGATTGTTAGTGAAAGAACTTAAGTTTTGCGAAGTTTTCACTGTCCTGATCGACTGCTCTAGGAGAGAAATAGCCTTTTTGTTGTCATCAATACGTATATAGAGGTTTGCTAGGGGCATAACGATATCATTGTCTATATCGGTATCTGGCAATGTATAGATCTTCGTCGCTTGAAATGCTTTTTCATAATACTTAATACTCTGCATGATATCCGCATGTTCACGCAGCAGATACCCCATACTGGAAAGTATATATACGTACAATTCCTGTTGGTAGGTAGTCTCGGGGGTGTTTGGAATGATGTTGTAAAACGAATCCGGATTAGCGATAAGTTTTTCGGGTTGTCCTTCGACGATATCTGCTATTTGTTCGTATAGTTTATCCGTAGGTACTATATTGCCAGTATCAGCAGTTGTTTTGTGATACGCAACATTCTCCAGACTATCCGCGTTAGGAGCGATATCGCTAGAGGTCTGACGAGGTGAACAGGCTACGGCCGACAATAGCACCGTTACGATTACCGAGAGCATCAACAGCCATGCGTGTTTTACAACAATTCCTGCAACCATCTAAAATCTCCAAATACCATAAATACCGGCATTTGCCTTTTGATGGGTATCGTATGCTATCCGAATTCCCAGCGCCGGCCCCAGATACACACGTCCAACGTTTATGTCCCAAAATGGATTGATCTTAATCGGGCTCATTTTATCCTTTTCGACGTCACTTGGTAGTACAACCTGACTAATTTCCCCGTTAGCGGTTACCGTATTATAGCTGACCGATTCTTCATTCTTTAGGTTGAGGTCGGTGCGAAGGCTAACACCTGCCCCTGTAGACAAGAAGCTGTTGATATTGATTCGGATTTGCACGGGTACCTGTATTGTCATAAAACTCTTGTTGCTATTTCGTTCATAGGACGTATATTTGGCCTCCGTATTTCTTCCATTTTCATCGAGGTACTGCACTACGCCTTCTTCAACTATTGATTGTGCAGCTTCTTCTTTATAATAAGAGGTGTAAACCTCTGCCTGCCAGTACGGCTTTCTGTATGGAGCTATGGGAGCTATACCTAAACCGATCTGAATCCCAGGTTTAAATTTGTATTGAATATCGTTTTTCGTAGGTGTGCCGAAAGTTCTACTCGCGCCAACGGTTACTAAAGGGGAATATATCCTTCTGAATCGAGAAGTCGCATTATTCGTTTTTATCGGTGGATTTTTATCAAAGTAGATATTTGTATAGGATTTGAAGGCTTTATTTTTTAGTTTTTTATCTGTTTGCACGGTAAACAGGATGAAACCTTTTGTGCTATCTTGGTCAGTAATATCTGCCGCGCCTGTTCCGGGTAGCGAAATATCTTTAAAATGAAAGGTCAGTGTTCCGTCCTCTTTAATGTCGTATTGATAGCATCCGCGTGCATTTGTTGTTAAACAAGAATCACATTTTGGATAAAGGGACTGCAATTTAAAGGTTTTTAAATCCACCTCTGCGGGTAAAAACATTTCCAGACGTATGTTTTTCGCATCACCTTCACCATCGTTTTGAAACTGCACTTTATAGGTTAATTCCTTGTTCTTTTTTTGAAAGCGATAATTCATACGCGCGGGACGAATGGACATTTTGTTCGGATCATGTGATTTTACGACGGGTACATCCAGCTGATGCACGTTGGCAATCCCATCTTCCGGTATAAAAACACCGGTAATTGTCACGATGGCGTTGGTATCCACAAGCATATCCTCGGTAATATCCAGGTTTATGAGTGAGAATTGTGTTTCACTTTGGCTTCCGTCAATTTCATAGGTCGCTAGGCTATTATAGGCCATATGCAACTCCGAAAAATAGGCTATGGCTTCACTGGACGACGAAAACGTCTTCTGCTCTTTGATTCCGTAATCCGGACTCCCCGTTTTGGTAAATGTCGACTGCTTCACGTTCGCCCAAAGGCTGTTTATTTCCTTGTTGTGTAATATACTATCTACTCTTTCATTATAATACTTGCTCTGGCCCGCTAACATAAAGCCATCCAAACCCGCTGCTTTTTCGTTCGTGAGAAGGAGCACTTTGCCTTTTTTACCGTTTGTATTTACACCGACTACGAGCGCCATGTCCTCCCCGGGCTTCGCATCCGAATTCTTAAACAGTTGGAATATGCCATTTGACGTAAAGAAACTTTCTTCAAATGGGGACGATGAAGTATCGCGCGATGCAATAGCAGAACTAACAGTTACTTTTTTCTTCGGTCTCTTCGGTTTTCTCCCGTCATCGTAGTTGTTTACCGCATATACGGTAACTTCATAATCCCCGACTTTTTGATATTGGTGGATTGGCTCTGCTGCCGTGCTGAAATGTCCGTCTCCGAAATCCCAAAGATAAGTGTAGAACGGAGCTCTGCCTCCCGGTACCTGTACGAGCGGCCTTAGTGCCGATTTAAAAGCTATTTTGTTGCCTATTATATCGGTGTGAATAACGCTAACAAAGGTGTCTTGTTCTATTAGCGAAGAGTCAACCTGAGCCACAGATAGGTGTGGGATTAATAATAAATATAAGGCAGTAAACCAATAGTTCATAATCTGTAAGGTTAATTATCTATCTAAAATAATTAAAATAATCTAATTATGCGTATTTTTACTAAAGATAAGCCAATTAACAATGCATTTAGATCAACGATATCTTGCCTACTTAAAACATAATGATAGAACGGGCATCGATAAAATATATAAAAATTATGCAAAGAAAGTCGTCGCTATGATTAGCTACAATAGTGGCAGCGAGGACGATGGCTACGATATTTTTCAAGAGGCGTTGGTCGATATCTATTATATGGCCAAAGACAAAGATTTCCAGCTCACCACTTCTTTTGAAAATTTCTTGTTGATGGTTTGTAAGCGCAAATGGCTGAATGTCTTGAAAAAAAGTCAGCAGATGCAGGTAACAAAGTCAACGGAAGATTTATTTCATATTGAGGATGAATCAGCAAAGCAAATAGCAGAGTCGGTTCAACAGGTTGAAAGGGAAAATATGGTGATGCACTTGTTAGACACCCTTGGTGAGCGTTGTCAAGAGATTATTCGACGTTGTATGAAGGAAAAACATCAGGAGCAGATTGCTGAATCTCTAGGTATTACGTATGCCTATCTCCGAAAGAAGAAAAGTGAATGCATGGCAAGCTTGATAGCCAAGGTTAAGGCGCATCCCTATTTTAATGGGAAGGAAGATTTTTAAGTAATTGATTGAGTTTAATGAACTAGATGATGAAAACCCGAGAAGAGAATATTCAGGATTATATCGACGGACTTTTAAAAGGGGAAGAGTTGATCGCTTTTGAGACCCAACTTGCTATTGATGGGCAATTGAGAGAAGATCTCAGTCTGCAGCAGGAAATTCAATCGATTCTTGCCCAAAGAATAAACAATAGTGAGCATGAATTACGAGATAGTCTTCGTAAGGCTGAGCAGACCGTTAGAAGTCCGAAAGGAAAAAATAAGAGTAAACCTCTATATCGAGTTCTTATTCCTTTGTTAGCTGCCGCCTGCATCCTCATTGTTTTCAAACTGTTTTACAACCCCTCTGCTGGATTTTATCAACTACCCATAATGGAATCAGAAATCGTTAGAGGAGCAGCGGAGAATGGAAAATATGAGGATGCGGTGAACGCGTTTAATAGTCAGTCTTTTGGACAAGCGCGAGAAATTTTGGAACAACTTCTGCATAGTGATTCGTTAAATGTACAATATAAGTACTACCATGCACTCACCTATTATGGTGAAGAGAACTGGGCTGAATCGATTGCTAAATTAGAACCTATTGCGAAAGGCGAATCGGTATTCGCAAGAGAATCGTCTTATTATTTAGCGATAGCATACACGAAAGAAAATAAAAATGAGGAGGCCATCTCCTTACTTCAACAAATTGAGGAAGATGATGAATTGGGAAGAAAAGCTGGCAAATTGTTGAAGGAGCTGCAGTAGAAGAACATTAAACGGTTTTTATAATCTGGAGCAAAGGCTCTAGATATTCTCTACTGTTGGCTAGACGGGGAACTTTATTTTGTCCGCCTAATTTACCGCGGGATTTCATCCAGGTGTAGAAGGTATCAACGGGAGCATTATGTACCAGTGGCGGATTTAATGCCATGTTTTTATACCTCTTAGCGTCATAATCCGAATTTATCTCCCTTAGGGTATTGTCCAGAATTTTGCAAAATTGATTAAAATCATTCGGTTGTTTGTCAAACTCGACTACCCACTCATGTGCGCCGGCTTCGGCCTCCCTAAAATAAATAGGTCCAGCAGTATAATCTTTTACACAAGCCCCTGTTGCTGCACATGCGGCTTCCAGAGCCTTTTCGGCATTGTCAACTATTACCTC
Source organism: Sphingobacterium alkalisoli (assembly GCF_005049105.1). Classification (GTDB taxonomy): domain Bacteria; phylum Bacteroidota; class Bacteroidia; order Sphingobacteriales; family Sphingobacteriaceae; genus Sphingobacterium; species Sphingobacterium alkalisoli. The sequence continues at coordinate 102,791 of NZ_SUKA01000004.1, read as the reverse complement.
TTCTCCAAATGTGTTGATGTATTGTTTGGTACGACCTGATACTTGAATGCGATACGGAGATAAGGAAGTGAATTTAATGGTATCCCCAATTTTGTAGCGCCATAGTCCGGCATTTGTTGAAATAATGAGTGCGTATTGTTTCCCTAATTCGACTTCACTGAGTTGTAACGTTTGGGGATCTTCCTCTTCCAAATGCTCTACAGGAAGGAACTCATAGTAAATACCATAATCGAGCATCAACAGCAGATCTTCCGAATCAGATTGGTCCTGAATACCGAAATAACCCTCTGATGCATTGTAATTTTCGAGATAATACATGTCAGGAGAGGGGATGAGTGTTTTAAACTGTTCTCGATAAGGTTTGAAACTCACACCGCCATGTCCGTAGAACTCCAGGTTAGGCCATACTTCCAACAGGTTGCTTTTTCCGGTAATCTCCAGGATACGCTTCGCCATAACAATATTCCAAGTAGGAACACCGGCTAAACTCGTAACATCTTCTTGACTAGTAATCTGTGCAATTTGTTCGATTTTTTCTTCGAAATTGGGGTTTAACGTTACTTCCAATTGCGGTGTGCGTCTGAATTCTACCCAAGATGGTAGGTTACGGAGCAGGATAGAAGATAAGTCGCCAGAATAGGAGTCTGGACTAAAATTGCTAATTTGCGAGGATCCCCCGATAACGACCGTCTTTCCGGTAAAGAGTTTGTTTTCTGGTCTGTTGTGGCAATATATAGACAGCATATCTTTCCCCCCTTGGTAATGACATTCTTCCAGGGCTTCCATACTCACTGGAATAAATTTACTTCGATCTGATGTAGTGCCTGATGATTTAGCAAACCATTTAATATCCGAAGGCCAAAGAATATTTTGCTCACCTTTTATCATCCGATCAACATACACTTTGATGTCATCATAATCCTGAATGGGTACACGCTGTCTAAATTCTTCTGGCGTGAGAATACTTTTATAGTCGTATTTTTTACCCCATTCTGTCGCTTCGGCCGTTGATATCAAACTTTGAAACCACTCTTCCTGAACATCATGGGGGTGCTTCATAAAAAGCTCAATCTGATGAATGCGCTTTTTCAGAATCCAAGTGAATAGTGAATTGAGTATGGCCATAGCTAATATCTATTCAAAAATAATTATAGTTTTTTCCGACGTAGGACGAAGTTTTGACCGAGATAAAACTTACGTGCGAGTTCACTGTCCGCAATTTCTTCGGGCGTGCCCGTTAACATAATTTTTCCTTCGGCAAGCAAATAAGCTCTATCGGTGATAGATAAGGTCTCCTGTACATTGTGATCGGTAATCAACACACCAATGTTCTTTGCTTTTAATTTTGCAACGATGGACTGGATCTCCTCCACCGCTATCGGATCCACTCCGGCAAAAGGTTCATCCAATAATATAAAATGAGGATTGGCACCCAAAGCACGGGCAATCTCTGTACGCCGCCGCTCTCCTCCTGAAAGGAGGTCGCCACGATTTTTCCGTACCCGATGTAAGCTGAATTCCGTTAGCAATTCCTCTAGTTTAGCCAATCGCTCTTCTTTATCGGGATAATGTATTTCCAGAACGGCAAGAATATTATTCTCAACGGATAATTTTCGGAAAACCGAGGCTTCTTGTGCCAGATATCCTATTCCTTTTTGAGCGCGTTGGTACATGGCGTCCTTGGTAATCTCTTCATCGTCCAAAAAAACCTGGCCATTATTGGGTTTAATCAATCCTACGATCATGTAAAATGAAGTAGTCTTCCCTGCGCCATTTGGACCGAGTAGACCCACAATCTCACCTTGCTCCACTTGAAAGGATACATCATTCACAACGGTACGTTGCTTGTATTTTTTGATCAGGTGCTGTGCTTTAAGTATCATTTATAATTGTTCGCTTAAAATACAAACTTAGATAAATTTAGCCGATTTTTTTGTTGCCAAATTATATTTTAAAATCGAATAGATTTAATGTTTAGTTGCAAGCTCTTTTTGCCTCTCCAGTTATTTTCGTCTACAGCGTAGCAAATATCAAATGGTTTACCACTATTTATGTGTTCGATGTGATCGGCTAATCCAAACCCAATGCATTCAAAAATGGATGAGCCTTCCTGATAGACAGCCATCTTAATATGATTATTTCCGACAACATAAGCCGGACCAGCAGCTTGTATATTTGTAGATAGAAAAATGGGCGAATCATTTTGGGGGCCAAACGGTTCAAATTGCTTTAAAATGCGGTAGAATTTACCTTCAATTTCATTTAATGCAATTTCTGTTTCAATTAAAACCTCCTGCTGTAGCATTTCCGGTTTTATATTTTTTTGAACGATCTCTTCAAATTTTTCTTGAAAAGAGGGAATATTTTCCTCTCGCATCGTTAATCCTGCGGCATATTTATGTCCTCCAAATTGATCTAAGAGGTGACTGCATTCGCTCAATGCTTCGTATAAGTCAAAACCGACTACCGAGCGGGCCGATCCGGCTATATGTCCATTCGTCTGCGTTAAAACAACCGTTGGACGATAGTATTTTTCCGTCAGACGTGAAGCCACTATACCGATAACTCCTTTATGCCAATCGGATTTATATAATACGGTAGACATGCGGGATTGATTTACTTCACAATTATCAATAATAGCGAGAGCCTCCTCTGTGATTTTAAGATCAAAGTCTTTACGAATGTTGTTTTGATCATCTACTGCAACGGAGAAATTTACTGCCTCTTCTACGGATTTCGATATTAACAGATTTACGGCATCCCTAGCGTGATCAATACGTCCAGCGGCATTTATGCGCGGCCCGATCTGAAATACAATATCATTTACAGTAAATATTCCAGTACGGTTGGTAGACAGCTTTATTAATGCCTGAAGACCGACACAGGGGTTGGAATTTAGTTTTTTAAGTCCGAAATGGGTCAGTATTCTATTTTCTCCGGTTATTGGTACGATATCCGAAGCAATACTCACCGCTACTAAATCCAGATACTGATAGGCTTGTTCCATGTCCATCCCATTTTTTTTGATAAAGGCTTGGATAATTTTGAAACCAATGCCACATCCAGACAATTCTTTGTAGGGGTAGGGGCAATCTGATCGTTTTGGATCTAAAACCGCGACTGCGTTAGGAATAGTATCAGCGGGCAGGTGATGGTCGCCGATTATAAAGTCAACCCCTTTGCTATTTGCATAGTCGATTTTATCCAATGCTTTAATCCCACAATCCAGCGCTATTATCAACGAAAAATCATTTGCGGCGGCATAATCGATGCCTTGTACAGAAATACCATACCCTTCGCTGTACCGATCGGGGATGTAAAACTCGATACGACTATGGAATGTTCTGAAGAAGCTATATACTACAGATACGGCCGTCGTTCCATCTACGTCGTAATCCCCATAAATAAGAATTTTTTCATTATTGCCTATGGCTTTTTCGATTCGGGTGATGGCTAAGTCCATATCCTTCATTAAGAAGGGATCATGCAAGGTCTCTAGGGTAGGTCTAAAAAATGTGCGTGCTTGTTCGAAAGTCTCAATACTGCGGTTCAGTAATAACTTGGAGATAAGTGTGCTAACCCCCAATTCATCTCGTAATTTTTCAATTTTTCTGACATCATTATTAGATTTTAGTACCCACCTTTTTTGCATATCTTTGCACACTATTTACATGTAAATATACATTTTATAGCCTTAGCTACCTAATGTGGTTGCGGTGTATTTAACGTTGTTTGGTGTAACTATCATATTTACAATATAATAAAAGATGATACAGGCACATTCCTTATTAGAGGGCTCTTTTTCAGTAAATACCTCCAAAAAATTTGTTCCATTTGATCCTTCAAAAGACGATGTAAAAGATAGACCGGGCTCCCTATTTATCGATGTTCACCCTTTTTTAATTGAATCGAGTCAGGGTCTGCTGCTTTGCGACGCAGGATTGGGTCAACGTACGGGTGAAGACGAGTTGGTCATTCACCACAATATCCGAAAGTTGGGATTTGAACCGGCAGACATAAAATATGTTTTGCTGTCCCATCTGCATAAGGATCATACCGGGGGTATGGTGGATTTTAAAAATGGTGTAGGCCGAGTGGCATTTCCCGAGGCGGAATACATCATCCAACGAGGTGAATGGGAAAATGCCTACAGCTCAGAATCGGAGTCTTATCGTACGGAGGTTTTTGATGTATTACAGCGTAGCGGAAATCTTACTTTGGTAGAAGGAGATGGTGCGTTGAATAACGAGATTAGGTACCACGTGAATGGTGCACATACGGAGTTTCATCAGGCATTTCATATCGAAACGGGGGGTGAGCATTTCTTTTTCGGGGGAGATGTTCTCCCCGAGCCTGAAGAGATCTTCCGAAGTTTCATTGCAAAGTATGATTTAGATGGTCGGCTTGCTCGTGATCTGCGGAAGCAGTATTGGGAAGAAGGAAGTGTCGAAGGTTGGGTCTATTTATTTTATCATTCCAAAAGCATAGCTATTGGTAGACCTGAGCTAAAGGATGATGGTACGTATCGAATCATCGACGCTGCCAAATAAAACCTCGTTGATTTGTAACAGCGCCAAGAGTTGGCTGTTTTCTATGGTGTGCTTAGAAAAAGAGATGCCATTTGGCGCTTTTTCGTAACTTTACAGTAATGAGATTGGATGAATCTCATGGTAATAAAAAAATTATTTCATTAAATATTGAGTTATGTCTATCGTAAGGGAGTCTGACCTCATTGGCATCGGTAAAAAGTATCAAATAGAAACGGAAGCCGGAGACCAGATGGTTGTTGTAATTCATGATGACGGCCGTCGGGAGCTGTACCGTCATGATGACGAAGAAAGTGAAACGCATTGTGTTATGACCCTGTCGGACGAAGAATCGCGTCAGGTTGCTGGCATTTTAGGGGGGCTTTCATACAAGCCCAAGGCACTTGAAACTATTGAAGTCGCATTGGACGACTTGCGTATCGAATGGTATAAGGTAGAGAAGTCAAATGACGGTGTAAATAAAAGTATCGGTGAGTTGGGGGTTCGTCAGCATACCGGTGCCTCGATCATTGCGGCGATTCGCGAGGATGAGACCATTATCAATCCGGGGCCAGATTATGTTATCGTACCCGGTACCACCTTAGTCGTAGCCGGTAAACAAAAGAATATTAAACTGTTAAAAGAAATATTGCTATAGAATGACCCATATTATTATTTTAGAAATAGGTATTGCAGTATTACTTGTTGCGCTGGTTGGATTATTAGCCAATCGCCTTCGTTTTTCTGTCATTCCATTTTTTATAGTAATAGGTATGTTGCTGGGGAATGAGAAATGCCCAACGTTTATTACGTACGCGTTGAGTCAAATTAATAATCCTTCGCTAACTGCAGACTTTAACGCAATGTGGTCGTTCTTCACCTTTGCCGAGAGCAAACCTTTTATAGAATTTATGGGCCGCCTTGGGGTCTTGTTTTTGTTATTTTATCTCGGTTTAGAGTTCTCTGTTGGTCGCCTCGTGAAATCAGGGAAATCGATTGTCACCGGTGGCACGCTTTACGTACTCATTAATTTTTTCTCAGGTTTGTTTATTGGATGGTTGATGGATCTTCCGTTCAAGGAATTGATGGTATTGTGTGGCTTAATGACGAGCTCTTCTACAGCGATAGTTGCTAAGGTGTTGACTGACCTAAAGCGGACTGCTAACGCGGAAACAGAAGTTATTATGGGAATGATCATGTTTGATGATTTATTTATAGCCATGCACATATCGTTTCTTTCGGGATTGATTCTTACAGGTGGTACCTCTTTTATTGCTGTGGCAGGGACGTCATTTTTAGCATTAGGCTTTATTCTTACCTTCTTGATTTTCGGACGGAAGCTTATTCCATCCATAGACAAATTGCTGCAGGATAAATCCTCAGAATTGTTTATCCTGATCATTTTTAGTTTGCTATTTGTAATAGCGGGCTTTTCAGAGACCATCCATGTAGCTGAGGCGATTGGTGCTTTAATGGCGGGCCTAGTCTTTGCAGATTCCAAATACATCAAAAAAATTGAAGCGATGGTATTACCTTATAAAGATTTCTTTGGGGCGATGTTCTTCTTCAGCTTTGGCCTTTCCATTGATATCTACACCCTTGGTGGGGCAGTAGGTTGGGCAGCTTTAGCTGCAATAGTTACTGTAATAGGAAACGTCGCTTCGGGTTATTTTGCTGCACGTTTTTCGAAGTTGAAACCACGAACGTCTTTGGATATCGGATTCACTTTGTCTGCAAGAGGAGAGTTTTCGATTATCATGGCCAATATCGGAAAGGCTGGAGGGCTGCTTCCTGTAATACAGTCTTTTGTCGTGGTATATGTATTGACGCTTTCCATAATATCTCCGCTTCTAACGAAAGAGTCCCGCAACATTTGGAACGGGCTATTTGGTAAAAACACCACTCCTTCCAAACCTCAAAAAACGCTTAGTGATTTGGAAGCGAGTGTGATAGAGAAAAATTAAAGCAGACCGAGATCCAGTTTTGCTTCTTCCGTCATCATATCTTTTGTCCATGGTGGATCAAACGTCAGTTCTACCAAAGACTCATTTACACCTTCTATGGAAGCAACTTTACGTTGTACTTCGTCCATTATTTCGCCAGCGACCGGGCAGCCCGGGGCAGTTAAGGTCATCACTACTTTAGCAATACCACCTTCTTTCGTGATGATCTCGTATACCAAACCCAGATCTACGATGTTTGCTGGTTTTAATTCGGGATCGTATACGGTTTCCAATATTTCCTGGATCTGAGGTGCTAGACCTAATTTATCTAAAATTATAATGCTCATGATTGTTTCGCGTTTAAAATAACATCTTTATAGATAGCAATAAGCTTGCTCATATTTTGTGCCGGCGTATACTTGTCGATATACTCTTTTCGACAGTTGGCCCTTATTGAATCTTTTACGGAAATATTCAGATTTTGCCACTGATCCAAGCTAGCGATTATACTGTTTTGCTCAAATGGATTAAAATGTAATCCCGTATACAAAGGTATCACCATTTTTTCTAATATTCCAATATTGCTCGCCATTACGGGGATACCCAATGAAAAGGATTCTAGAATTGTTATAGGCATACCTTCGTAACAGATGGAAGGGACGAGTAATGCATTTGCTTCTGCAAGATGCTGTTTGATCACATCGGCTGACTGAAAGCCAAAAAAGGTAATGTTAGCAGCATTAGCTGTTAAATATTCTACTTCATTTTGTTGTGGTCCTGCTCCGAAAATCTTTAAAGAATAAGACGTAGCTTTAATCGCATTGATTAATGGTATGATTCCTTTTTCTTCTGCAAGTCGCCCAATAAATATAAAGCATTCTCCCTTTGTTTTAAATACCGGTTTAGGGTCTCCTACATAATTTCCTTTAACTACAAATTTATCGTCTGGAAGTTGCAGCGTCGAATTCAAAAAAATTGATTCGGCAAAATCTGACAGCACTATAAATTTATTTACCTTGTTAAAAGTCCCGAGCTTTTTATGGATCCAATAGGTAAATGCTACCCATAAGGATTTGAGAAAGGAATTGTCCAGCACACGTAATTTTACGGCAGTCCAGGGAAATTTTTCAGACAGGCTACGTGTAAACAAGCTATTTTTATAAAAGAGTGTGGCCGAGGGACAGATTAATCGGTAATTATGTAATGTCATGACCATCGGAATTCTACAACTTCTGATAGCGCGTAACATCATAGGGCCAGAAGCATAATGAACATTGTGTACATGAACGACATCTGGGTGAAAATCTCGTATCATACGTTTAACGCTATTAGATGCAGATAGGTTAAAAGGGTAACTTAGGAATTGTAATAAACCGCCAAAACCTGTCTTATTTTGAAAGGTTAGCTCCCTAACCTCATGATCCCTCCGAAGCGCATTAATTTCTTGGTGAAAAACCATGTCCTCACCGCCTTGATGTTGATAATAATTATGTACAACCAATATGCGCATCTGTAGTTTTTTTGTACAAACTTAGATAAATTTAGCCGACTTCTCCACTCAGAAATTAAATACTTATCTTCGCAAAACATTTGACAACACTATGTTTGGAAATACATTATATGCCGAAAAGATTCAGTATGCGCTTGAGCAGGCGAGCTTCCCGTCAACACCTGATAATTTATATGATCCTATTCGTTATATGCTATCTCTTTCTGGGAAGCGCATTCGTCCCTTACTTGTCTTATTAGGTGCAGATTTATTTAATATTAACAATATAAATGATGCGTTACCAGCGAGTTTAGCAATCGAGTATTTTCATAATTTCTCCTTGATCCACGACGATATCATGGACAACGCTCCTCTACGTAGAGGACAGGTAGTGGTTCATAAAAAGTGGAATGAAAACATAGCTATATTATCTGGAGATGCTTTATTGGTAAAAGCTTACGAACAGTTGGCTTCTGCGAAAGCCGAGTATATACCAGAATTGCTACGGATATTTAATAAATTGGCACTTGAAGTATGTGAAGGGCAGCAGTACGATATGGATTTTGAGAGGATAGATTCCGTAACGGAAGATCAGTATATCGAAATGATCCGTCTTAAAACATCAGTACTATTGGGTGGGGCGCTCGAAATGGGAGCAGTAATAGCAGATGCTATTCCTTCAGATCGTACACATATCTGTAATTTTGGTGTTAATCTGGGTATTGCTTTTCAGCTACAAGACGATATTTTGGATATATATGGCGATCCATCTACTTTCGGAAAACAAATCGGTGGTGATATCATTGCCAATAAAAAGACCATATTGTATATCCTCTTAAAACCCAAATTAGTTGAAATCGACGATATTCAGGAATTCGAGAAATTATTAACAGATAAAGATGTCGAATCCGATGAAAAAGTAAGACGGATGAAAAACTTATATCAAAAATATCATGTCGTGGAGGAGGCGAGTAGGTTGAAAGAAAAATATACGCATTTAGCTTATAAAAGTTTAGAAAAAATAGGCGTAAATGAAAGCCAAAAGAAAGAACTTTATAGCCTAGCCGATAATTTAATGCGGCGTACGCAATAATAACGTCGGAATGATGGATTTCATTTTTATTTTTTTAAATTGTAACAATAAATCTTCAAAAAAAATGTTTTTTTATTAATGGAACCTATCAAAATCACGATATTTCAAGCTTACCTATTTTGGGAAAATGTAGCGAAAAATCTCCAAAATCTCGCCTTAAGATTGTCTTCCCTTAAGGAGAAAACAGATCTTATCCTGTTGCCCGAAATGTTTAATACAGGGTTCACTACGAACGTCGAAAAATGCGCAGAAAAAATGGACGGGACTTCCATGCGTTGGCTGTATGAAATGTCTACAAAATTCGACTGTGTTGTTGCAGGTTCGCTAATTATTGAAGAAGAGGGGAGATATTACAATCGCTTTATTTGGATGTCGCCCGACGGTAGCTTCGTGCATTATGATAAGCGACATCTGTTTAGTATGGCGAAAGAAGATGAGGTTTTCACTGCTGGTAAGTCTCGCATTATTCTTAAACTGAAAGGTTGGAAAATATGTCCGATGATTTGTTATGACCTACGCTTTCCGGTTTGGTCACGTAATCAGGAAGACGGGTACGATATTTTGGTGTATATTGCTAGTTGGCCTGATAAACGTTCTGGACATTGGCGTACGTTAATTCCGGCCCGGGGATTAGAGAATCAAGCTTTTGTCATCGGTGTAAATCGTGTGGGATACGATGGGAACGAAGTCTATTATTCAGGGGGATCCATGTGCATCTCCCCCGTAGGAGATGTTGTGTATTATAAGCCTGAAGATGAAGATTTGTATACGTTCACCCTTCATCCAAAAGATTTGCTTGAAGCAAGGACGAACTTTCCATTTTTGAAAGATGGCGATGATTTTTCGATTTTATAATATACTATTTTAAATCTTATTTATGGGGGCGTTCCAATATAGCAGCGTAAATTACAGCTTTTCTCAGATCAAAGGGCTCTGATTCCTCTTCTACTAACGTCACAGGCTTCGAGATCGCTAAAGGCTGAGGCGTGCTTCTCTTTTTTGCTTTATATTCCTGAAAACGAACTACTTCCTCTGGAATTGATGCGGCAGGTACGGCGGGCACTGCCTGTACAGGGGCGGGGGAGTGCTGGGGAGGGACAGGTGGAACTGGTATCCTAATGTCGCGTTTTGCTGTTTTCTCCATCTCTTTTCTATAATTAGTATAAATATTATAGACAAGCCCCCCTATTAAAACCAAAGCAATCAATATATTTTCCATTGAACTAAAGTTAAGAAATTAATTAAAAATACAGGCATAGTTGAAAAAAAATTTGGATATAAGGCAAATATTAGTTTAATTGCATAAGCAACCTAAAACTTATTTATTAAAAATGACTAGTGATAACCTATTTGCAGAAGAATTTTTCTCGTTTTTGACCGGAAAAGCTTCTACTGCGATGTCTAGAAGGCTACAGCGAAATTTAAAAGAAAGCTGCGTAACGATTACCTCTGAGCAATGGAGTCTCCTGTACTATTTGTGGAACGAAGAGGGACTAACACAACAAGAATTGGCAAACCTGACTTTTCGTGATAAACCCAGTATCTCCCGATTAATCAACAATCTGGAGAAGTTGAAGCTGGTTATTCGTGTCAACGACAAAGGAGACCGTAGAACCAACCTTATTTATCTTACGAAAGAAGGACGGAAAATTAAAACCGATTGTATGGCTCAGGCCTCGCGTACCATCACCGAAGCGCTCGATAATGTGGACAGGGATAAGCTGAAAGATGCGCAACACATCCTCGAGACTGTCTATCAAAACTTAAGATAAAGACATGGTGTGTCTTCCGTTACATCTAGAGACACACCATGTCCTTATTTAATCCAAGAATTCTTCTTTAGCAAAGTTATTTTCCTTTTTATTAAGCCGACCGGTTTCTTTAAAATAGATCTCTTGAAAACTTAACGTTTGAATACTATCTGCTTTTCTGAAAAATTTATCGGCAGTGACATCATCCAATGTTCGAAATCCACATGCTTCCATAATTTCTACGGTCGCGCGTAGTGTATTTCGATGAAATTGGGCTACCCGTACGGATTTGTCTTCTACATCAAGGCCTTTGTAGAGGTGAGGTTGCTGTGTTGCCACTCCGACAGGGCACACATCTTCGTTGCATTTCAATGCTTGAATACATCCCAAGGCAAACATCATTCCCCGTGCGCTATAGCATGCGTCTGCTCCAAGTGCTATCACTTTTAATAAATCAAATCCCGTAACAATACGACTAGAAGCGATAACTTTCACATGTTTTTTAAGACCATATTTAATGAGCGTTGTGGTAACGAATGTCAGCGCATCGTATAAGGGCATGCCCAAATTGTCTGTAAATTCCAAGGGAGCCGCTCCGGTACCCCCCTCTGATCCATCGATAGAAATAAAATCCGGGAATATTTGGGTCGTTTGCATTGCTCTACATATTTCCATAAATTCCTGCTTGTCACCAATACAGATCTTAAAGCCTATGGGCTTGCCATTCGAGAGGGTACGTAGTTGCTGAATGAACTCCATCATTTCTATTGGATTACGGAATGCACTGTGTGCAGGTGGCGACATGACATCAGTGCCCGGTACGACGTGGCGTATAGCTGCTACCTCTGGTGTGTTTTTCGCTGCCGGTAAAATACCGCCATGCCCTGGTTTAGCGCCTTGGGAGATCTTTAGCTCAATCATCTTCACATACGCTCTATTAGATTTTTCTGCAAATAAATCGGCATCAAAGTACCCCATTTCATTCCGGCAACCAAAATAACCGGTTCCGATTTGCCAGATTAAATCACCGCCACTAATATGATAGGTGCTTATCCCACCTTCGCCAGTATTGTGCGCGAAATTTTGTAATGCAGCCCCTTTGTTTAATGCAGTGATGGCTGTTTTGCTTAATGCACCGTAGCTCATGGCTGAAATATTAAACACGCTCAGGCTGTAAGGTTGGCTACAGGAAGCGTTGCCCACCGTAGTACGTAAATCGTGGTTCTCAATATGACATGGAAACATAGAGTGCGCCACCCATTCGTTGCCTACCGCCTGTGGGTCTGTTTGCATACCAAAGGCGACAGTCTCGCGTTCATTTTTTGATCGCTGATATACAATTGATCGCTGTCTGCGGTTAAACGGTCTGCCATCGGTATCCGATTCCCAAAAGTACTGCCTTAATTCTGGACGAATGGATTCAAAAAAATACCTGAAATAACCCACCAAAGGAAAGTTCCGAAGGATGGCATGGTTTGTTTGAAAGCTATTGTAAAAGGCGATGATCATCAACGGAAATGGAATGATAAGTAACCAAAACCACTGAGGAGTAAAGATAATTCCAAAAGAAAGGATTATAAGATTGATGAGGACAATCGTGATAAGAATTAATTTTCTAACTGCCATAGTTTGTTATCAAGTTATATGTGATTCAAACGTCTACTTCACATGTTTGTTTTATTCTTCGGCAAAATTAGTAAGTAATTTGTGCATTAATAGGTTCGTATTAATTTTTATCTTTTTTGCATAGAAAGCTCGCTTTCTATCTTGTTTTTATAATTAAAGCAGTCAAATTTTGATAGATTTGAGCGAGGTGTTCGTCGTGACTTAAGAATTCTAAATGACTGTCTAGCGTTTGCTTATCACCTCTTATCGCCGGACCAGTTTGCACTGCACTAGGTTCTTGATACCGGACTTTATTGGCTGTTTCGAGTATGATCGGTCGTATCAGTTCAAAATCTAAATTTTCCCGTTCCAATAAATCAAATGCTACTTGATACAAAGCGTTGGAGAAGTTGTTGACAAATACAGCTGCAACGTGCAAGGCCATTCGCTGTTGGCTATTGCAAAGAAATGATTTGGGGGAAATCGCTTGCGCTATTTCTAATAATTTTTGTTCGACTTCCGGCGTATTGGCTTCAACAGCAAAAGGAATCGTGGATAGATCTGTTTCTATATCTTTGGAAAGACTTTGCGGGGGGTAAATAACGCCATGTTTTTTGAAACGATGTAACATCTCTAAGGGCGTAGCGCCCGACGTATGAACAACAGTGCCCTCTAGTCGGCTAGGAAGTTTATTGACGACAGGCTCAATAGCTTGATCACTCACTGCTATGATATAGAGATCAGCCTCTTCACTTATTTGCGAAAGATCATCTACACTTTGGGCTGAAACAACTTCAGCCAATGCATTTGCATTGGCTGAAGTTTTGCTGTACACCTCGGAAATCTGGTTGCCCAGTTGTTGGAATGCTTTAGCATAGTGTGTCGCTATGTTTCCTGATCCTATTATAACGATGTTCATTAGGATGTAATTTTATGTTCTTGTTTTGCGTCTCGTATACGTTTGTATATCGCCATGATAAAACCGATGGTCATGATGATGGTTCCGCACCAGAAGAAGTTAATGTAAGGAAACTTTATCGCTTTAAATACGATCCATTTCTTTTCAGGTAATGGTTTTTGGTAGACCATGATTTCCAATTTGTCCTGATCTGGGCGGATATTGGTAAAACGAAACCGAAGTCCTTGCTCTTCTACGTCTTTATTAAAGTCATATGCATTACCTTCTTTCAATAAAAATACTGGTTCTACGTCGTACTCTTTCTGATCTCCAGAAATTACTTTGATCTTTAAGCCAACTAATACATCCTTCGGATCCAGGGGTATATTTTGTAGTTTCGCATCTTTGTTTATCCCATCGATGATAAATATACCGTTGCGGTAGCGCAAAGTATCTCCGATGCTTACCTGATAGGTTGCTGGCTCGTCATAATCTTCGAACCCCGTTTTCTCGCCGTTTTGCATATTTGTAGCAGTTACTTGGGAATCTGCGGATGCAGCGGTGATCAGGGTGTAAATATCATAGGTGACGTAGTGCTTGGTTGCTGGTGTGCCTATTAAACCTCCCATATCCGGGTTGTTTTGGGCAAAAGGACTTAGCCTAAAAGACTCCAGTACTTTACCGCTTTCTTCGTCTATTTTTTCATATTTGATATGATAATAGACATTTGGAGCGGCAGTGCTATCGCCCAAATAGGTGATTTTATAATCTCCCATTTGTACAGGCTCGCCTTCGGTTAAAAATAAATTTTCACCCGGATCGGTAAATTTATCACCATCCTTGCCAAAATTTTGTACCCCGATGTAACGGCTTTCGTTCACGGAAATCACTTCATTCGTGGCGGCGGCAACTAACGCGCCTAAAACCAGTAAGGCAAATCCAATGTGTGAAACTGCTGAGCCTGCTAATCTCCATTTTCCTTTTAGTGCATCACCCAATACACGGATATTTGCCAGAATACAGAAAATAGCTGTGAAGGTGATTAAAACATACATCACATTGGTATATACCTTGGTAAAATACACAGCTGCAGCTGCCAACATTAGGGCTACGATAAATGAAGCAATGAGGGCTGGCCAAAATTTCTTGGGATCAGTCCGCTTATATTTTAAAAATTGCGCAAAAGCTGTAAGCAATAAAACAACGACTGCAAAAGCACCTTGCCATTTGTTGTAATGTACGATAGGGTCAATCGGGGGGGCTACTTTGGTCCCAAATAAGGCATTAAATACAGGTATCGATGTCGTCGCAATCATTTGTACGCAGGCGACTGTTAGAACGAGCGCTCCAATAAACAACCAGAATTCTCTCGAATAGATGTCTTCCTCTTTTTGTGTACGAGGTAATTCCTTTCTCCTCCATATTAATAGGCTTACAGTGATAACCAAGAATGCTAAATTGAATATAATAAGCTGTCCTGACATACCCAGACTGGTAAAGGAATGCACAGATGTTTCGCCTAATATACCACTGCGGGTCAGGTACGATGCATAGATAACCAAGACAAAGCTCACTAAAGCAAGTAAGGTTGCCGTAAAGTAGCCATGTCCAGAGTGTTTGTACGCCAACATCACATGTACCGCAGCAATTAAGGTAAGCCAAGGGATAATCGATACATTTTCTACCGGATCCCAAGCCCAAAAACCGCCAAAGTTTAGGGCCTCGTATGCCCAGAAAGATCCCATGATAATACCTACTCCCAGGATCATGACCGCAAATAAAGCCCAAGGCATGCTTGCATTAATCCAGTCCGTATACCGCCGTTGCCATAGCCCCGCAGCTGCGTAGGCAAAGGGTACGATCATGGAGGCGAATCCAAGAAATAGCGTGGGTGGATGAATAACCATCCAATAATTTTGGAGCAAGGCATTTAGGCCGTCGCCATCCGCTATCATTGATAAGTAATTTGGATTGCTGAAGATAGGTGCTTGCATAGCTTCCCGCAAAAGGATGAATGGGGAACTACCTATGCGTGTTCCAAATACCTCGACACCGATTAGCATGCAGGCGAGGAAGGTTTGACAAAGCATGACAAAGGTCATTACTGGAGCCTCCCAGCTTCGTGATCTGAAGACCAGAATGCTACCCAATACGGCCTGCCAGAACATCCACAGCCAAAAACTACCTTCCTGTCCTTCCCAAAAGCAGGATATGATAAAATGGGTCGGCAGAGATCGGGAGGAATGATCCCATGCGTAATGGTATTCGAATAGGTGATTATAGATAATGTAAAATAAAGTCGAACCGATAGCGATAATAGACAAAGCGTTTAACCAAAAACCAATTCGGCCGAGGGTTTTCCACGATTTACCCGCTGCGAGTTCCTTAGCGTTGGGCTCCTTATTATATTGTGCAGCAAAAAAATAGCTGATCAAAGAAAATAGGGATGCACCGAAAGAAAGGATAACAAAAAATTGTCCTATTTTTCCAGGAAGTAGGTTTTCACCAACGTAATTAACGTCCATTATTTAAATCATCTTCGATGAGCTCACCTGAACTCTGGGAGGCGGGCAAGCTCGGTTAAAAAGTCAAAAGTTAAAACGAGTCCACCGACAAGCGGGGTTATTATAAAACGCCAAGGGGTACGGTTTTTACTCTGCCAAGTAAGCCGTTGTTTCAATGACTTCTACTTCGTCTTGATTATATTTGGAAGGGCATTTCATTAATATTTTGCTTGCGTGAAATACATTCCCCTCCATCTTTCCTGTGAGTACGATTTGTTCCGAACGTTCGATGTCTTGTGGCTTTGAGCCGTTAAAGACGACGCGACATTCAGTACTGTCCTTGTCATACATGTAGAAAGAAAAAAGGTTTGCGTCTTTTACAGGATCATATAGCAAATCTTTTTCTTTATTTAACACACCAACAACGTACAATTCCGTATTTTTTTCTTTTGCCTCCGTAAAGGTAGAATATGTACTGGAGTCGGTATAAATCACCAAAATCATCGCAATAGCCACCGCTATGATCACAATCAAAATGATTGAACTTTTCTTCATAATGTATATCCACTAAACCAACCACAAAATTACAAAAAGGGAATCGAAAGAAGGAATTAAACAAATTACGCTATCTATTTAGAAATATTCTAAACTATATAGGGTTTTGACTAACATTTTGTGTTTTAGGGTTTTGCCGAAGCTTTGTCTATGTTAATCAATTGGGTTTGATTGTGCATCATTAATATTACAGAGTAAAGGAGGGGGGGAGTTTGTTTTTTTAAGAAGGATTATCTTAGACAGTTTTCTTGTCCCCCGCATTGCCTTTCCGTCGTTGCCACGACAGGGCCTTCATTTTTTTGCTTGACCAAAAAAACGAAGCAAAAAAAGTCAAGACTTGGTCAATGTTACGCTAAAAGCTTTTGGATTTACTAAACAGATCTGAGCCGTTACACTTCGTAGATCTGTTCTTAACGCAAATCCAAAAGCTTTATGAACGCTACATCGACCGAGGTCGTCCTTTTAAGTTCAGCAGAAGTATAAGATCAATATTAGTAAACGCACTATCCTTACACGCACGGTAAATGTCGCCTTAGCCATTTGCCAAGAGTAGGAGGAGGCACTAGCCATAGTGGCAAATGGGTACAGCGACGAGTTTTGTCTACTTTTGCGGTCAAAAGTAGGATGCCCATCGCCGGCATAGAGGCGAAAATAAATTTGATTAAATAAAACCTTCCATTATCATAATCAAATTTAACTCTTTGATGGTGAAGCACCGAGTATCACTCTTCTTTAACCTCTTCAAACCGCTCACCTGAAAATCGGGTTACAAGCATCGCGGCGACGGTATCTCCAGTGGCATTGAGGACGGTAGCAAGCGGATCTACGAGTGCCCCAATAATCATAATAGCCGGAACAGCTTCATTTGGAATGCCATAAACAGAGATCATTAACATTTCACCGATGAAGCCACCGTTTGGAATTCCTCCCGCCACCATACTTACTATAATGGTAATTCCTACGGCAGTAATAAGTGTTGTAGGGTCGAAAAAGTTCCATTCTAGGATAGAAAAGGCAACATATATTTTCAATATAGAGGAAATAGAAGATCCATTTTTATAGAGGGTGTTTCCTAATGGGATCACAACATTTGCTACGCTGGTAGGTATACCCAATTTTTTCGCTGCGTCGAGATTTGCGGGGAGGGTAGCTAAACTGCTGCACGTACTCAATGCGGTCAGCGATGGGGTAATATTATACTTCCAATACGCGGCAATACCCTTTTTTGGTAGTGCTAGGAAAGCATATATGGAATAGAATGTAAAGAAAAATATGATTCCGAAAATATAATAGAATGCCAAAGGTTTTGCGTAAAAGCCGAATAATTCGGGACCTAGTGTATGTACTTGGTACGCAAAATATGCACCCAAGCCAATAGGACCAAATTTCATAATCAATGTTAAAAGTGATTTCATGACTTCGTTGCCAGCATTCAGAAATTTCACGAACAGCGCAGCGTCTTCGCCTGTCTTTCGAGCGGCTGTGCCGACTAAAAAAGAGAATATTACGAAAGCCAGTATATTCTGGCGCGACAGTAGATTCATGAATTCTCCAACAGTCAAGAAACGCACTATTTTGTCGCCCCAGGTATCCTCTGCATTGGTCGCCAAGCTTTCGATTGCGGCAGATGCATCTTTAGCTGCTGTAACAGGGAAAATCCACAGTCCTATTATCGTGGCGATGGCCGCGATAACGATGGTTAAGACAAACACAGCAGACATTGTTCCTAAAATCCGCCCTAACTTATTGTTGCTTTCGATATTCGCAACGGAGGATGAAATAGCAAAAAATAACAGCGGAATAACGGCTACAAAAAGCAGGTTTAAAAATATATCCCCTAATGGTTTAATATACGGAATAACTTGTGGTAACAGTAGGCCGATCATACTACCGACTATTATTCCGATTAACAGTTGGATGATGTTGCTGTAGTTTTTGAGTATTTCCTGCATCATAATTTATGTCTATCGCTAAAATAACCATTTTTATATTAGATTTGGAGAAAATATTTGTTTTATGGATTTTGTGACGACTGCTGATGGTTCGAAGACGTTGTATCATGCTGAGGTAGGGGAGCATTACCATTCCAAACATGGTGCACATCAGGAAAGTATCCATGTGTTTCTGAAATCGGGCCTACAGTTTTTTTTGGAGAAGGAAAATAGAAATGGAGCATCTATTCTAGAAATCGGATTTGGAACAGGGCTCAATTTTTTACTTACGGCGGACTACTGTGGCGAGAATTCGCTGAAATTAGATTACTGTGGTATAGAGGCTTTTCCTTTACCGTTGGAAGTGATATCGCACACCGAATACAATCAATATGTTTCCGCAGATTTGTGGGACGTTTTTCGATCAGAATATAAAAATGCCCTGATGGAGACAGTGAAACTATCAGACTACATCGACTTCAGAGTTGCACATGCCGATGTCTTGGATTTTGAGGATGATGGTATGTTTGATGTCATTTATTTCGATGCATTTGCGGCAATACATCAGCCCGAAATGTGGTCGGACGAGACCTTGGCACATGTATGTAAGTTCCTGAAACCCGGTGGTGTTTTTGTGACGTATGCCATAACGGGGAATTTAAAACGAAGTATGAAAGCCTTAGGTTTTGCGATCGAAAAAGCACCCGGTGCTCCAGGGAAGCGAGAGATGCTGAGGGCGGTAAAGTTGGGTTAGCGATCGGGTATTGGTGAATTAAAGCTCTTAAAGATCAAAGAGTAAGGAACAAAGATAAGGTAGGATGAAAATCAATCCTTGTTCCTTACTCTTTTCGCTAATTAATGGTCTGCTTCGCCATCGGCTCCATGTGCATGACCATGGGATAGTTCCTCCTCAGTTGCTGGACGAACCGCTAGAACTTCGATATCGAAATTTAAGTTTTTCCCCGCCATCGGATGATTTAAATCAGCTATTACAGCTTCAGGAGTTACTTCAACTACTACTGCACGGAATTGGTTTCCCTGATTATCTTGAAGCGGTAATACTTCTCCAACTGGAGGAAGTCCGGTTTCATTGAACATATCCGCAGGCAATTGTGCTACGGCCTTATCATCTTTTTCACCATATGCATCTACTGCAGCCAATTCGAATGAGGATTTATCTCCTTCATTCAATCCAGCTATTTTCTCTTCAAACATAGGTAACATCATACCTACACCATATAAAAATGTTAACGGGTTTTCAGTGGTTGTTTGCTCTACAAAAGTTTTTTCTCCATTATCCTCTACGGTGTGAAGAATGTAATTCAACGTTACTACGTTGTTGTTTTCTACTGCCATTCGACTTAATTTATGGGATTAATATCCCTGTTACTATTTATTAATTCTATTATTGGGGCAATCGACGATTGAGGAAGACTGCATGTTTTATTCCGACAAAGGTAGGCTTTTGAGTCCACACCTTGTCTACTTTTTAACAACGGAAGTGTACTTTTTGTTCCCCCTAATGTTATTTTATTTGGAATATACGATTTATCGAGCTCTTTTCGCCACTCCAGTGCGTCCGCTCCGGTCAGTGCTATTTCATTCGTTCCGAAATGGTGTTCCACTAATTGGATTGCCCAATTCGAATAAGCTGATCCGTAGCTTTTGATGTGTGGAAAGACATTTGCAAACACCTGATCGGCAATGGCGGTATAATTTTCATCGTCGAATAACAAGCCTAATTTATACAACTGCCGTACCAAAGTAGACGTGGAAGCCGGAATCACATTGTCCATGATTTCGCTCTTACGGGCAATAAGTTGTTCGGCATCTGATCCAGTATAGTAAAACGTCTTATTCTCCTTGTCGTAAAAAAAGGAAATCGCCAGATCGGCCAGTGCCTTACTCTCCATCAGCCACTTTTCATCGAAGGTGGCTTCATATAATGCAATATAGGCTTCAATCGTAAATGCATAATCATCCAGAAAACCGGTTATTTTGCGGTTGTGATCTGCAGGCTGATGTAGCAATACATCGTTCTCCATACAGTTGTCTGCGATAAAGTGTCCAATACCTAAAGCGAGGTTGAGATAACGGTCTTCGTCAAACACACGGTAGGCATCCACAAGGCCTTTTAAAAGCAATGCATTCCAGGTAGTCAACTGCTTATTGTCCAACCCCGGTCTTATTCGCTTTGAACGGTACGAGAGAAGCTTGCTTTTTATCTCTTTGAGATATAGGTCCCATTCTTCAGCTCTAAATCCAGCCTCGGTAATGAAGGTTTGGTCCCCAATATTTACAAATGGGATATTTGTATTTTCTTCTGCCCAATTCCCTGTTTTTACAATATTAAAATATGAACGGAAAAGATCGGCGTCATCGCCTAAAATGTCAAATTCGGTATAATCGAATGTATAGAATTTGCCTTCGACGCCTTCGCTGTCGGCATCCAGTGCACTGTAGAAGCCACCATTTGAAGCAAGCATTTCCCGTTCGGCCCAGGTAACCGTTTCTTCCACGATGCGTTTATACAATGTTGTCGGTTTTTGTTGATAAGCTTCGCTGTAGAGGCTTATCAGTTGTCCGTTGTCGTAAAGCATTTTTTCGAAATGAGGCACATGCCACTGTCCGTCGACCGAATAACGGGCAAAGCCTCCGCCGATCTGGTCATAGATGCCGCCATTTGCTAATTTTTCTAATGTAAAATGTACATGTTCTAGTATAACGTCGTCTTCAGCCAGTACGGCATACCGAAGTAGAAATAGCCAATTGTTGGGTAATGGGAATTTAGGCGCTCTTTGATAACCGCCATCTTTGAAGTCGAATTGCTCTTTCCAGGGAAGTATAACCGATTTTAGATCCAATAAGGAATATTGTTCAGGAATAGGTAAAATAGGTAGTTTTTCGGCTTTATGTATCCCCGACGTCAGCCGTTGTGCATAATCCAACGCAACCTCAGGCGTTTCTTCCCACATCTGAGCAATCTGGAGGAGCACATTCTGCCAATCTTGGGGTCTGAAATAAGTACCACCATATATCGGTCTTCCGTCGGGTAGACATATACAATTTAATGGCCAACCACCTGAATTGGTCATGAGCTGAACGGCAATCATATAAATCTGATCAATATCGGGGCGCTCTTCACGATCAATTTTTATTGGCACGTAGAATTTATTCATGGTTTGGGCTATGGCGTCGTTTTCGAAGCTTTCCCGCTCCATTACATGGCACCAGTGGCAGGCGGAATAGCCTATGCTCACTAAGATAAGCTTGTTTTCATTTTTTGCTTTTGCTAATGCTTCGGGACCCCATGGCATCCAATCTACGGGATTGTGCGCATGTTGCTTAAGATAAGGTGAGGTTTCGTGCTGTAGTTTATTTGCCATAAAGAATTAAAGGTACGAAAATGGGGACCATTATGTGTAACATCGGTCGCGAATTTTCCGGTTCGTCCATTTGGATATGATCCAATGGGTTATATAACAACTAACAGCGTATTGCGATTATAGTTTTCAGCATTTTTTGTTATTGTCCGTCTAAAACGGTTTTCAAATTTCCTGTACTTCCAGCTAAGGATGCAAAGTCCACTTCGTTTTCGAGTCCAATAATAGCGACATTAGCCGTTAAGAGATCAACCTGACTATCGCACAGGTAGTTCGTCAGATCTGACAAACCGGGGTTGTGGCCAAAGACCCAAATTGATTCGTATGAACCGGTAAGGTTATTTATCACCCGAAGGATGTCCAGGTAGTGCGCTTCATAAATATTTATTTCCATTTGGATCTTTTCTGCCGGATATCCCAGAATGGAACAGAAGATTTCGGCTGTTTGTATGGCGCGATTCGCTGGTGATGATATTACTAATGTTTTTTCGTTGACAGTTACTAGCGGGGCTAGTTCCGTCGCGATTCGGTGCGCCCGTTCTTTTCCTTTGTTGATCAAATCACGATTAAAATCTCTTTTAGAAAGGGAATGATCTTCCGCCTTGGCATGGCGTACAATATAGATTGATTTTGTTTCCATTATTAAATTTAGCAAAATTTAATAAGGTTTTCAGTTTTTTTTGTATATCATGTGATAAAGGTCAAAACCATCTGCCCAATAATCTTTATGAACTTCGTTTACGATAAACTCGTTTTTCTCGTAAAATTTGAATGCGAATTGAGATGTTCTTACTAAAATACGCTCTATGCTGCTGATTGATTTTAATAGGACAATGCGGTGTTGAAGCAATTTGCGTCCTATACCGAAGCCCTGAAAATCTGGGTGAATAATATCCCAACTAATTTTACCGATTTTATGGTTATTCTCAAAATTAATACCTCCTGCGCCAACTATTATTCCGTCTAGTTCGACGACAAAATACTGCTCGATCTCCGTATCCAGGTATTTGTTGAAGTCGGCATATTCGCTTTCTGCAAAGTGTTTTGGTGTATTTAGCATTAGAAGTTCTAAAAGCCGACTTTTATCGCTTGCGAGGTATTGTCTTATCTTGATATTGTCCATAAGTTAAACCAATATACAAAACAAAAACACACCTCGCAAAAGATAAGAAGTATGCAACAGAGTTCTTCTTGTTCAACTTAACCCGTTGACATAGATAATGTGAGGTCGGTTATAAAGGTAAGGCCGGTCGTGGTAATGGCTTTTACCGTTATTTTATAACTGCCTGCCTGAAGCGAATCGTCTTTTTTCACTTTCACGCTACCGGTTTCCATATTTATTTCGAAGATACCATCTTTATTTTCAAATGTTTGCCCGTCTTTTTCAATCGAAATGATAGCAAAGGTGGATTTATATTTCTCCGGATATAAAGTTGGTGCGGCAGACAAATAACCATTAGACAGCCCAATATGAAGAAAATCATGGCGAATGGTCAAGTTATATTCGGGGTAATAGATGCCGTAAAAGAATTTGATCTGTGGAATAAATATGACCCTAAATGTAGTCGAAGCAATCGTAAAACCATCTTTCTGTAGCGCAGGTGAAAGATCATACTCCATTTCGGCTTTCTGGGCGGGATCGCCCGCTGTGCTAGCGAACTGGATTTGATTGCCTTCCAGTTGAACTATTCCCTCTTCACCGGCTGGGTTTGGTAAATACCAGGTAGTTCCTGCAGAAGCTATCGCTGGAGCCTCCAATTCAAAGTCCGCCCCTTTATCACTATACAGTACATAAGCATAGGAAAGCTCTCCTGTATGTTCGTGCCCTTTTATCCCCACCTTGCCGGGGCTCACTCTGACTGATATGGTCTGCTCACCTATGGTAGAACCGTTCGAAGCAGATGCAATAACCGTAAGTTGATAGTTTTCCGGGATGCGTACGCCACTGATCGAAGACACAGATCCGTTGGGGTATAATAGCGCGCTGTTGATGTATACTTTCCCTTCTTGATCGTCGATACGGATAGCGCCGTTCAACTTATCATGTAGTCTACTCGACGCGTTGATCTGTATATTTTCGGTTTTACTAAATTCGACCTTTAGGGAAAGATTTCCCTGCTCGGTAAAGGTAGAAGGTAAGGTAAGCGTTTTCTCCTCGCCATAGCTTAGACTAATTTCTGCCGGTAATTCCAGTGCCTTTTCTACAGGAGGCGCTTGTTCATCCTTACTGCACGACGATGTAATGAGGAGTAATGTCGAGATACCGATAAAAAGCATCTTTCTGTTGTAGTGTTTGAGTTTCATATATGTTGTTTTTTTTGCGAAGGTAGTGAGATGTTTTAAATAAAGCAACATAGTTGCATTATTGTTTTGTTTTTATATTTTTGCAGCAATTAATAGCAAATACATATTTTAAGTCAATCATACGATGGAACAAAGCTTTTTACTTAACGTGCTTCTCTTGGGGACATTCTGCTCTATTTCCAATGTGACTGAAGCCCAGGAAAAGACCGGCCGGGATAGCGTCGACAACATCAAACTGCCCACTGCGGTTGTTGTTGGATACAAACCATCTAAGGGAAATGTTACCTCTATCGACCGCGTAACTTTAGATCGGGTGCAGTCGCGTACATTGGGCGAAGCACTTAGCTATACGCCCGGAGTACAAAACGCTTATTTCGGTCCTAACTCCGGTACGCCGATGATCCGGAGCCTAAGTGGCAATCGGGTCAAAGTCTTATCTAATGGCTTATCCTTTCATGATTTATCGGGTATAACACCCAACGTAAATATTAATGTTGATATGGATAACCTTTTAGGCATAGATGTCTACAAAGGAGGTGCTAGCGTATTATATGGAGGTAAGGCTATTGGAGGTGCAGTAAATATGCGCGATAATACCATTCCCGAATTTATGTTTCCGAATACATGGTATGGTCGGGCTACCGTAGAAGCCGGAACAAACAGTGGTAATAGACAGGCGGTAGATGTGAATGGTAATTTGGGCAAGCGATGGGCGTGGCATATCGGCGGAATGAACCAGCAGAACAACGATCTGCGTATACCGGGGAATACCAAAGCACCAATTGCTTACGACCCAGCCATTGATCATCTTACCCAGGCAATGGCCCAGGTTCATGTAGATTCAGAAACAATACGCAACCTAAGCTTATATCCCTATCTAAGCCAGTTCGTTTTGGATTATATGAGTGATCCCCGCTGGGATCTTTCCGAGGCAGATCTTTACACCTTTCAGGATCACTCCGTGATCGGTGGTGTACGGATACCCAACCCAATAAATGATAAGTATGTAGCTGGACAAGATCCCAGCACCCCGCTCTCGACTACCATTGTAAAAGGTATTTCCGATTATGCGCCGGTAAAAAAAGGCATCATGCCCAACAGCCATTCGGAAAGCCGGGCAGTGAATGTGGGAAGCAGCTATATTCGCAGTAACTATCGGATCGGGGTAGGTTACCGGGCGTCAGAAGGTTATTATGGAATACCCGGATTTGCCCTGGCGACGATACCAAAGCATACACATGAGCCTGTAGCGCAAGCACCTGAATATGCACCGATTAATACGAGAGCCCTGTCACATAGTTTGCTCTTCGAATCGGTTTATCGACCAGCATCGTCGATGATCACGGGTGTGAAGTTAAACTATGTGTTCCAGTATGCCGATGACCGTGAGCTGGTTGGCATCTACCGGGTAAACAAATTCAATACCAACAGGCATACGTTCCGTACCGAAGTGGAACAACAGGTCTTGAAGTTTTGGAAGGGTATGAGCGGCCTTGATTTTTCTCATTTGAAAATAGATGGCGATGGTGTACAACGGTATATTCCCAATAACCAAAGCCGTGAAGTGGGCGCTTTCACCCTGCAAAAACTGGACTTCAATCCTCTCGTGGTCAATGTCGGTTATCGGCACGACTGGGTGGGCCGGCGGGCGATACGCGACGCCACGTATAAAACCAGTCGTGGAATGGCGGGTGGAAAACTCTCTGCTAGAGATTTTCATTTAAATCACTTTACGGGCGACCTGAGGTGGAACGTATGGAAGATAGCCTATCTAGAGGGGTCGGTTAGTCATGCAGAGCGTGCGCCAGATGTCAACGAGCTGTATGCCGGAAATAATCACTTTGCTATCTTAGTTGAAGAAAACGGCGATGATCGGCTACCCAAAGAAATTGCACGTTCATATGAACTGGGCGGTGGATTGCAATACAAAGGACTGCATTTTAACGCGACTTACTACCAGACAACTTTTGAGAATTACTTGTACCTAGCGCATACCGGTATCTCGCGATCCGGGGGCTTTTTGGTTAAGGAATGGAGAGCATCAGACACCGAAATTAATGGCATGGAAACGCAGCTTGGATACAAACATAGCTGGAAGAAAGGCCGGAGCTGGGAAATATCCACTTATTTTGATTTGGTTAAGAACAGGAATACGGCCGATGATAGTATGCGGCAGTGGGCGGAAGGCGACTACATGCCTAATTTGCCTACCAGTCGATATGGTCTTTCGATGGGCGCTCTGCTAAATCGCTTTGCAGTTTTTTGTTCATTTGATCGTTATCTCGAACAACGTTATCTCGGAAAGAACATCAACCCCGAACCTCCTATGCCGGCCTACTCCTTACTCGCTGCTCGTATAAGCTACCCGATGCAGATAGTTGGATATACCATCGAATGGTATGCATATGGAAACAACTTACTTGATGTGGAAGCCCGTCCGCAGAATTCGTTCTTAAAGTATCTGGCGCCGCTTCCTAGCCGGAATATTTCCTTAGGGATCAAAGTTGTTATATAGCGTTGGATGTTAAATGCTTGATAAAGTGTGCTGCTGTTTATGAGAAAAAGACTGACGTGATTGTAACGTAAAAGTCAAATTCTATTTAATTGTAATAGTTTTTGTTACAGTTAAGAAAAATGCCCTTATCTTTGTCTCATCATGAACAACACACGATTTGCAACTGCAGTACATATCTTGACGATTTTGGCGGATAGTCCAGAAGAGTGGGTCAATTCGGATTGGATTGCAGGCAGTATCAACATCAATCCTGCCATGGTGCGGAAGGAGTTGAGTGTATTGCAAGAAAGGGGAATGGTAGTGGGGCGTAAAGGCAAAGAAGGGGGATCTAGGTTAAATAAATCAAGTAAAGAAATTTCGCTAGCTGATGTATATTGCGCTGTTAAAAATTCGGAAGTCCTGGGGAAGAAAAATCTCAATCCAAGTCCTAAGTGTCCTGTTGGTAAAGATATTAATAAGGAATTGGCGATACTCTTTTCAGCAACAGACCAGTTGGTTATGGATTCACTGAGCGGAAAAACCTTGGAAGATTTCGCGCGAAAATTCCGTTGATTTTTTTTAGTCTAAAATGTAACAAAGTTTATTACAAATAAAAATGAAACCGAGACGTAAATAACATTGACGCAGAGGACAATCGTTATTCACATCGAGGTCTCATCAACCATAAAAAAAATAATTAGATGAAAATTGGAATTACAGGAGCTACTGGACAACTAGGTCGTTTGGTAGTCGAAAAATTGAAAGAAAGAACAAGTGCAGACTCTTTAGTCGCATTAGTGCGTAATCCGGAGAAGGCTTCAGATTTAGGTATTGAAGGTCGGGCATTTGACTACAACGAGTCAGCGGAATTAGCAGCTTCGTTAAATGGTATCGATCATTTGCTACTTATCTCAAGCAATGAGATTGGTCAGCGCAGCATACAGCATCAAAATGTAATCCATGCAGCGAAAGAAGCTGGAGTTAAATGGATTGTATATACCAGTTTACTTCATGCGGACACGTCGTCTTTAGTTCTGGCTGAGGAACATCTAGCAACAGAGGAAGCCTTAGCTGCATCCGGGATAGCGTACACCATTTTACGTAATGGCTGGTATACGGAGAATTATACCGCATCTATTCCAGGTGCCTTAGCAGGTGGCGCACTAATCGGCAGTGCCGCAGAAGGTAAAATAGCGTCTGCGACACGGACGGATTATGCCGAAGCTGCAGCGGTCGTGTTAATTGATCAATCGCATAGCGGCAAGGTGTATGAGCTAGCTGGAGATACGGCATATACATTGGCAGATTTAGCAGCTGAGATTTCTCTTCAAACAGGAAAGGAGATTCCTTATCGTAATTTATCGGAAGCGGATTATGCTGAGGCTTTAAAAGGCTTTGGTCTCCCAGGAGGTGTAGCAGCGATGTATGCTTCCTTCGATGTAGGGGCAGCGAATAATGATTTGTATGATGATTCGAGACAGCTCTCAGCCCTAATCGGACATCCAACCACATCGCTAACAGAAGCGGTAAAAGAAGCGTTAGCGTAAGCGTTAATGATGCTGGGCGTTTTTGAACCGAATGGCGAATCGATCTTTATAATCGATTCGCCATAGTTTTTTCATTTTTATATTTTAGAATTAGCACAAACAAGACAAGGCTTCGGTATGCTACCATAGTGATAGGAAAGAGGTATATGCTACTATTCGCAACCTCGGTTGTCTTATTGCAGGATGCCCTACTAGAATTCAGGCAAGCTGTCACTGAGGCAAGTTACCCGGACAAAAGGGCGATATTGATTCGCGCGTAAAAGCAGACTGCATTACAGGATATTGTTCGTTTATTATCTTTCTACGTAAGCAAGATAGCTAAAGAAGATGAAGGTATCATCCTTGCTGCCGGTTTTATACCGTCAAAAGAGCCTCAACGCATTGGGGCTACACCAAAGCCGAAAAATTTAAGGGCCATCCCGGAGATCGGCTCGAACCATGTAGAGCTGCGTATAAAACCTTGGAAACCGGCCCGGGTATACCAGTTTGAGTATCGCAAAGAGGAAGAACAAGCGAAATGGCAAGTCTATCTTAGTATGAAATCCAGCTGTACCATTGAAAAGTTTACAGCATATGAGTTCAGAGTGGCACATGTATCGGCTGACCCCAACAGGATTTATAGTAATGTGATTAGTTGTTATTTAGTCTAGGAGAGAAGAGGTATATACAATAGGGTGTAGTTACATTTTATATAAGAATACAGCATCTGTGCTCCCCGATATGGATTTAATCCTTCCGGCTTTCTCGTTATCAAATCTATCAAAAAAAGTTATTCGAAGCGTGCCTACCGCTTTTAGTTTACCTACGAGTGTTTTATCATCAAAGACGTCGTAATAACTGATATTGATGTCGCCGACCGACTTTATTTTTCCCTTGAGTTCGCTGCGATCGAAGGTGTCATAATAGGTGATAACCGTGCTGTTGATTGATTTTAGACGGCCACGGAGTTCAGCACGATCAAAATTGTCGTAGTAATCGAAAGTAATGTCGCCTATTTGTTTTATCTTTCCTTGTTTAGTGACATTATCAAAGCGGTCGTAGTAGTCGGCATCTGTATACTGCCCATGGTTAATCGGGTGTCTATCAGTTGACCGATGTTATTAACACAGAATATGATATTATTCACTCTGATCCCCATTGTAAGGTCTTTGTTAGACATGAAATGAGTTGAGCTTACTTGAGCGGAGGATTGCGTCGCAGATAATATAGAGAACAATACGATAATGAATAGCTTGAAATGAGTTGGATTCATGAGAACTTTTTGTTGTTAGACGATAATGGAATCGCGAAGGTTTATTTTAATGAATGAAAAAGGAGCTTTTTACGCCAACTGTTTTGTTACCTTTTGTAGAATTTTGTTGGTTAAGAAAGGTGGGAAATTGTTTCGATGTAAGAAGTTAAATAGCCATGCTATCTTTTCATTTTTTCTAATCGTTTTTTTATCCACCTGATCCCACACCTCAAAAGTTACGTAATGGAA
This sequence comes from Sphingobacterium alkalisoli, assembly GCF_005049105.1. GTDB lineage: Bacteria > Bacteroidota > Bacteroidia > Sphingobacteriales > Sphingobacteriaceae > Sphingobacterium > Sphingobacterium alkalisoli. Next base: position 73,288 of record NZ_SUKA01000004.1, on the reverse strand, counting down.
TCCCATTTCTTTCAGTACATATAAAGATTCTTCGTTAGGTTGATTTCCAAATAGCTGACTTCCGTGTCGATAGGATTTGATTTTTTCCATGGTATTTTTCCGTACGGTTACTTGATCGGGAAAATGGACTAATGCGAAATTGCCATAGGTTTCATATTCAGAAAACCCGGAGAAGGGGAGCTGCTTTTCATCAATGCTCTCTAAGACAAGCAATGGCCATGGTTGTACTAACGATTTCTTTTGAAAAGATTCGATCAACAAACGCATTGTTTTTTTAGATACCATAAGGTGCTCGCTGATAAAAGAATTAGTTGCTATCCGCGGAATACCAAGTAAACGGTATAAGGTGTCGAAGTAAGGCTGGTGATGCTCTTCCCCCGGGTGGATCCAAACCGAATGCTGATCTTTAAAGAAATTGATAGGCGCTAGGGGAACCGTATCTGCATCCCATATCAGATAATACGCAGTATTTACTAATTTGTGCGCTTCCATCTTGAGGAACTGTTGAAAATACCACCCCGATCTTTTATCGTCTCCTAATCTCTGCAGCATATATTGTGAAATGGAATGGAAGTTAAAACTATCAAACAGCGTGTTTTCGTCAACTAAAGCTAAGATAGGAATTTCTGCTTTTAGGGCTGTGAACTGCTGGAAATACCTCGGGTTGATGATTACGATAATGCGCTGTATGTCGAATAGTCTATATAAATATCTAATTGTCGTTTTTGCGATCTCTAGATGTTGTGGACCTATACAAACCACGATTTCATAAGATGTCGGAAGAGGAGTTCGGGTATTCATTGTACACATTGTTCCTGAACCTTAAAAAGTAATAAATGAGGGTAAAATCATTCCGGAAGTGTCTAAATTTGGAACATTTATCCATTTGTTAGGACTTACGGTTATTTTCGAAGGGTTTTGATTTAACCAAGCAGCCCACCAGCTAAATGAACTATTTGCTATAATATTGTGAGTGCAAAAACTCATCAGTTGCATATCCCTGAAGCTATCTTTTCCTATATTCCAATCGATAAATTGAGCATTCAGATCCCGAAAGTTTTGTTTGCACCAGGTTATATCGTTGGAGAAAAAAATAAATAGAGGCTCTTCCAATTTGTTTTTCATGTAGGTGATACTTTTCTGATAATATTCATTCGTACATATACCTCCTAAGGTAACATGATCATTGTAATCTCCCCGCCGTACGTGCACAGACACTGTATTGGAATGATTTTGAATAATGGATTTAATGGTACTATTTTTTTCGTCTTCCATTATAGGAAATAGGAAACTTGCCCGTATTTGATCTTCTACAAGATTTATATATGCGACATTTTGCCAATACCCGTTATAATATTGAGATTGCTTGTTCTTCAATAGATGTTCATGAAATTGAAACTCTGGGCTATCTTCCCAATACGCTGTTCGGGTGCCCGCAATCCGCCTTAACTTACGCCAGATCCATTTTCGGTTGGTAGGGAGCAATAAATTTAGTTCGAAATTAGTTGCTCGGTTCAGCTTTATAGGAAATATATCTTCTAATTCAAATCCATTATGTATTTCGTGTAGATTATATTCTCCTAAATCAGCTTTGACGTGCTTAAATTTTTTAGCAAGCGTCAGGTAGAATGCGTATTGAAACATTTGATTTCCCAGACCACCTACAAATTTGACAATTTTCATTTCTTTATTCTGAATAAATATTTCAATGATAGCTTAAATGTTTTTCTTATTTGCTTGAACGTAACATACTCCCATTTAAAAATAGGTTTTTTGAAGAGTAAAAAGAAGGCTTTAGATTCACTTTTTAATCGAACGACATCATACCATTGTTGAAATATTAACCTGCCAAACAAATCAGAATTGTATAAATTCAGTTTTAGGTTTTGTTCAATGAGTAAGCAATAGAAATCTGCAAAATATGCAACAGAATAATCTAACTTTCGAATGTCACTAATCAGGATATGGAGATATTCTATTTTGTCTGGTATGTGCAGCGCTTTTAACTGTTTTGCTTTTATCGGAAAAAGCTCACGGTGTTCATCAGAATGTCCAGTTTTGGATATATTGGTAGGATGTTTTCTGTATGCTACGAGGTATTCAGGTAAGTTATCGACCTTATATTGATGTGATATGCGTACGAAAAGGTCATAATCTTCTCCTAGTCCTTCGCTTTGATAACCTCCCATTTCTTTAAAAACAGCCGTCCGCATCATGACACTGGAATGCACGAATTTGTTTTTAAAAAATAATAACGCATGTACATTTTCGGATTGGTGAGGGATTTCCAATATTTCACCGGTTTCGTTTCCAAAGCTATCTATAATAACGGCTTTTCCGCCGAGTAAGGCAAGATCAGGCGTTTTCTCAAGATGACTGACCTGTTTTTCTAACCGGTCAGGAAAGGCGATGTCATCGCTGTCTAAAATTGCTAGATAGACTCCATTGGCTTCTTTTAAAGCTATATTTCTAGAGACAGATAGTCCCTGATTTGTGGGGTTTTGTATGCATTTTATTCGTTTGTCGTCGAAACTATCGATAATTTTCTGTGTATTATCCGTAGAGCCGTCGTTGACGATTATAAACTCGAAGTGAGAATAAGATTGTTTTAAAATGCTGTTTATTGCTTCACCGATATACGATGAGGAGTTATATGCTGTCATAAAGACAGTGACTAGTAAATTGTAGTTTCTATCTGTCAAAATCTGTTTGTCTTACTCATCAAAATGGGGCTAAATATAGTAACTTTTTGATAAGGTGTAACTATAGCTCTTACACAATTATCAATAAGCTTTTTACGCAGATAAGATGTACTATTCTCGACGCGGAACCAGTATAACCATTGGAAATAATTACGTAATTTCGCGCTGAGAATGGAGAATTTAGTAAAGCGAACGGTTGAGGTTTCTGTCGTCATGCCTGTCTATAATACAGCGGATTTTTTGCAAGAGGCAATTGAAAGCGTTTTGAACCAAAGCCTTCAAGATCTTGAACTTATCTTGGTAAATGACGGTAGTACTGATGAATCGGATTTAATCTGTAAAGCATTTACTCTAAAGGATCAACGAATAAAATATCTTGATCAAGAAAATTCTGGAGTTTCTATAGCTAGAAACAAGGGGCTAGAAATGGCACGTGGAGAATATGTTTTTTTTATGGATTCAGATGATACCATAGATAAAGGTTTTATAAAAAGTTCATATGATACTGCAAAAAGGAATAATAGCGATCTCGTCGTAATAGGTGACTATTTTTGTAAGCGGTTTCAAAAGGTAAGGGTGCTTTCCACTTGGGCGCAGATGTTACGTATGGATTTTCTGCGTAAATATCCGGAAGTGAGGTTCCCCGAAAATATCCAGCCGGGAGAAGACGGGGTATTTTCTCATCAACTTTTGTTATTGACAGATCATGTATCGCTTAATCCACAGGGGATATATAATTATAGACAACATCCGAATCAAAATCATAGTAAAATCAAAAAACAAAGTTGGAAAGTATTACGTCAGATTCCACTGTGGTTTGATATTCTAGTAAGATTTTATACTAAATATGATCCGCAAAAGTCGCATTCCTTACATTTAGCTCGTTTCGTAGAGCACGAACCATTTGAATTTAGGTATTTGGCGCTCGAATTGGATGATTCCCAGAAACAATATCTACACGGTTTGATTACAGATTTTATGTTTAAGCATGTCCTTCCTTATCTTCCAGAAAAAGATAAAGTAAAATTAAGTGTACCTTTTTTAGATTTTGTTTATTCATCCACCCATAATGAATTTGATAAGCGGTATTACAAATACGTTAAAAGTAGGCGGGTAATTAAGAAATTTTATTTGTTTTTAGTGCGATTTGTTCCACTGAGTGGTTTTAGAAGAAGTTTACGGAAGAAGGTTAATGCGAAATTTTAAGCGAATGAAAATACTATTGGTTCAACACGAGAGTTTCATTAATGGATCAGGAGGGACAGAGCGGATTTGCTGCTTTTTAGCTAATGGTTTCGTAACTTTTGGCTGGCAGGTAGAGATTGCTACTAACGAGAATATTGAAGGAGATCCCATATTTCCCTTGGATGAAAGAGTTGTCGTCACTAATATTTATGATAAAACAGCCATACAGAAAAAAATAAAGCCTTTAATTAATTACAGAGGAAAAAATCCATTGCTATGGATAAAGTATAAACTTCGTAAAAAATACGCAAAACTGTTCAATAAAGTGAGGTATGTACGGTATGGAGGCAAAGACGGCTTGCATGAATTTAATTTAAGCCATCGAAGTGAAGTCTGGAAATCTTATCTTGATCACACTCGACCTGATTTAATAGTAACAATGACCATCAGTTCTGTACTAGAATTGACTTACAAGAACAATATTAATATTCCTATTATTAACTCGACGAATGGACGACCTGACCACGATTATACCGATGTATTATGGTATAGAAGCGAGCTGGAAATGTCGTTGCTGAAGGATGCTTTTAAAAATTTAGCGGGTATTCAGGTACTATTTGATAGTTATCAAGATTTTTTACCACCCACGTTTAATGGCATAAGCCGAACTATTCCTAATCCTATATTGGATATGGGGGATACTAATGTGGTGGACCATTTAGAAGAGAAAGATAGATATAAAATTTTGCATCTGGGACGCTTGGTCGGCAGTCATAAACAGCAACATATAGCTATTGAAGCTTTCGGGGAAATAGCTCATAAGTATCCTGATTGGGATTTAGAATTTTGGGGCGAAGGAGAAGATTACGCTGTATTGTTCCAGAAAATAAAGGATGCAAATCTTGAAAATCGAATATTTTTAAAGGGATTTACAGATCAACCGTCGCAAGTCTTGCAACAAGGCGATATTTTTATTTTTCCTAGCAGACATGAAGGTTTTCCTTTAGCACTAGCAGAGGCGATGTATGTGGGGCTTCCTAGCGTGGGACTTACCGACTGTTGTGGTGTAAATGAAATGATTGAACACGGCAAAAATGGTTTTTTAGCCGCTGATCTAGCCGAAATGCGCAGTCATCTGGAGATGATGGTACAGGATAGCGGGCTGAGGCAACGAATGGGAATGAACGCTCATTTTGCAATTAGGAAACATACCCCTGAGCATATTTTATCCCAATGGAATGAACTGATTCAGACAGTTACACGTTCTTAAATAACGATTCTAACTTTTGATGCCCTGTGTTATCCATGTTGTTTGGTTTTCGACAGCATGCCGAAAAACTATTTCATTCTCCTGAAGATTGGATTTGCTGTTCTCTTTATGAAAAATATGATAAGCTATCGCTCCGAATTTTAGAAATCTTTTTTTGATACCGTTGTTGATTAAACGGATGGCGAGCTCGGCGTCTTCACTGCCCCAGCCCTGAATGGATTCGTTGTATCCGTTTATCTCAATAAGATCGTTTTTCCAAAAAGACATGTTGCATCCCCTTAGTGCCCGAGGTTGATTTTTTTTATAGCGATCTGCCATTAACTCCGAAAGGAATGGAATTCTCAAACTGTTCAAAATAGATCCCAACGGGAAGTTGAGCTTATTGAGATTTTCAACAATAGGTTGACTCAGAAGTTGTGCACTATATGCTTCCGAGAGAAGTACACGGCTACCACATAAGAACGCTTTTTTTTGAGATAACGCCAAATGATCGACTACAAAGTTCCGATCTATAATAATGTCTCCATCTATTTGTATGATATAATCGTATCTGGCTTGAGAAATAGCTTTATTACGTATAGCGCTTAATCGAAATCCATTATCCGGATGCCATACGTGGACAATAGGTATTAGAGATTCCTGTTTTAATCTTTCAATAATTTCTTGGGTAGCGTCTTCTGAACCATCATCCGCTATAAGGATTTCATTTGGAAGCTGCGTCTGTTTTAAAATACTCTGTATGCATTTCTCCAAAGCTTCCGGCCAATTATATGTCGATACGATTAGACTAATGGTGGGGATTTTTTTCATTTTTGATTGCCATCTTTTAAATATTTGTCCATGCCGAATGATGTCCAGGATATACGTGTCCGTCGCGTATCCTCCAATAATTGTTTATTCTTATCTTCCAGATCGCCCTTTTTTTGCTCGATGTGGTAAATATGATATACGATTGCCGCAAATTTAATGACAGACTTTTTTACGCCATTGTTTATCAATCGTAGTGTCAGATCGCTATCCTCATGGCCCCAGCCTTCAAAATTTTCATTGTATCCATTTATTGCTATAATATCTGCTAACCAAAAGGACATATTTGCTCCTCGTGCGTAATACTCCGGATAACGGTTTTTGTATTTAGTCAAAAGATAATTAGATAAAAATATGGATCGAAAGCCATTTTCCCGCCGTTTTATATCGGTTTGTAAAATATTAACCTCTACACTTTTTCGATCTAATAGTGTTTTTGAGTAAGTCGGTCCTAATAGTACCCTTGAACCTTGTAGCAACCGTCCTTTTTTTGCGGCCAAGACATGATCCTCAATAAACCTTTTATGTAAGATTACGTCTCCATCAATCTGGATAATGTAATCTGTCGACGCGTGGGAGAAAGCCTTGTTGCGAATGGTAGCAAGTCTAAATCCGTTATCTTCATGCCATACATGAATAATGGGAACCGGAAACTTGTTTTTAAATGAGTCGATTATTTTTTTTGTCGGATTGCTAGAGCCATCATCGGCAATTATTACCTCGGATGGCATAATTGTTTGTTGTTGTATGCTCAATAATGTTAACTCTAAAGCTTCTGGCCAATTGTATGTAGATATGATAAGCGAGCATTTTTTTAGCATTGTAACGTTTTGTTAATTCTGGTTGTGTTTTTGTTATTGATCTGTAACCGGAATGATGCAAAAATACAGAATAGTCAGTACATTTAGAATGGAATAGAAAATTGAGGATTTTTTAATCGTCAATGGACTTGTGCTGGGAAAATTTAAATATATTGAAGTATAGAAATCTTGATCGTACCAGATGAATGTTTTTATTAATTTAGTCAGCTAACTTTTAAAGAGATATCTTTTTATTTAAGATTACTTGAAGCGTTTAAAAGTGTTTTTTCGTTATATAACAGCATTGGTGAAGTTTGTTAGCATTTAATACTTGTAATAAAATGTGACTTTTCCCATGTTATTAATTAAAGGTGTTTTTTAGGTCCACAGTCATAGGATCCTTTTACAAGAAAATGGTTATAAAAAAGAAGAAGCGTATTTTATATATTATGCCAAATAACCCTTTAATAGGGAAAGCGGGTAACGTGACCAGATGCAATCAAATGCTGGATTATTTTGAAAGAAATCATGAAACTTTAGAAGTAGATTTTGCATCAGTATTACACTGGGACGAATGGACAGAGAAGGAAATAAAGCAGTTTAAAGTTCGCTTTCCTCACATATCCTTACATCTAATAGAGCGAAAGGTCCCTTCAAAAAAAATCTTTAAATATATAATCGAGTATAAAATCCCCAAGCTTTTTGCCATAAAAAATCCAATTGATTTAACGACTTTTCACTATCGAAAACAGGTTCGCCGAATTATCGAAAAGAGTAAGTATGATATTGTTGTAGTAAGCTATGCGACATGGGGTAATCTAGTAGATCGAAGTATGGGTGCGTATCTAATTTTAGATACCCATGATTTTATGACTTTACAGTTTAAAGACCAATCTTCCAAAAATTTAATTGGAAAACAACTGGAAAAGGAGATTAAGGTGCTCAATAAGTTCGATGAAATTTGGACATATTCTGTTGAAGAGCAATATATTTTTGAACAATTTACTGATGCGAATAAAGTCACCCTTATTCCGGTTTCGTTTCCAAAGCGAATGATTAGGAATAGGGATGTTCGATTTGATGTCGTGTATGTAGCAAGTGATAACCCGCACAATCAAAGGAGTATAGAATGGTATTTGTCAGAGGTGCTACCCCAGTTGAATGGTGTAAAAACTTATATTGCCGGTCCTATATGCACTAAAATAGGAGATTATGAAGGAGTGGTGAAGTTGGGTATAGTCGAGGATGTTGATCAACTATATCGTTACAGTAAGCTAACTATCTGCCCTATGCTTTCTGGTACGGGCATCAAGATTAAGGTACTAGAGTCTCTATCCTACGGATTGCCCGTAGTTACGACGCGGAGGGGCGTGGACGGTCTCGTTAATAAAAGTGAAAATGGGTGCATAGTTGCCGATTCAGCAGCGGAGTTTGCATATCAAATTCGACGTTTGTTGTCCGATGAAGACTATTATCAAATGCACGAACGGTACGGATTAAATTTTCATAGGCTGCATTATTCTACGGAAGCCGAAAAAAATGTATTGGATAATGTATTTCTAGATTAGAAGTAAAAAGCGGGAATTAATCATTCTTTTCTATTTCTTGAATTCTTTTTAACAGTGTTTCTTTAGAAAAAGGTCTCAGACTATTTTTAGAATTAGATCCAAGAGAGATCCATAGTTGTTTGTCGGTATATAGTCGTATTATCTTATCAGCAAATTGTTGCGCCGTTTCGGCTAGAAGCGCATTTTCTCCATCTACTAGACTCATCCCTTCTGCGCCAATTGTACTTGTTACCACGGGTAGATAGTATTCGAATGCTTGACCTATTTTTCCCTTGACACCTGCGCCCGATCGCAAAGGAGCAACCATAATTTTATGTTTTAAGAAATGTACGCTGACATCAGGAACGTGACCGTAGAACTTTATATTAGGATGTTTTATTTCTTTCATTACCTTATTGAGATTCCCTACAATATGTAGCTTGATGTTTGGTAGAGTTTCCCACACAGCGGGCATGATCTCATTTATCAGAAATTGGACTGCATCGATGTTAGGGTGGTGGAGTGATCCAATAAAGAATAAACCATCTCGCTTTTCGAAATTTGTAATTTCACTTAGTTTTACCTTAGGATAATGAATATTGGAAATTACGATCATTTTTTTTGGCGAACAAAATTGATCCATATATTCAGCCTCTTGTTGGGAAATTGGGATGGTAATATCAGCTTTTTGCGAAGCCCTCTTTTCCAAAACTAAATTCCTAGCATACTCATTTTTGAAAAATTTGCTATTAGGGTCGTGTTCCAAAGCTCGTTTGAATCTAAGGTGATGGATGTCAACCATATCAAATACTAGTTTAGCTTCCGGCCAATATTTTTTTGCCACGTTATAATATTTTATAAACATGGAAGCCGTTGAAAGCCAGCAAATAGAAGCACCGGCAGGAATTCCATTTGAAAAGTTATTTAATTCATTAAACAGCTTGTATTCATAGAATACACAGACTCCAAGTTTTTGAAAAAAAGCATTATAAGGGTTATCTATCCTGTTTTTAGGTGTAATTAATGTAATATGATACCCTAGATTTTTAAAAGCTGTAATTATTTCTGTTAGCCTTAAATCTCCGGAATATCGGTCGTATTCAGGGATTCGGTCGTGAAAAAACACAATCGTCTTATTGTTGTATAATTCAGAGAATCGTTCCCGCCTTTCTTTCGCTTGTATTACTGATAAGTGACGGTTCCATCTTTCGTTTAAGCTACGGTGATGCGTATAATTGGACAGAGTACTGTCTGCCGGTATTATATTATTTCGTTCGTTAAAGCTAATAACCCTTGAGAATGGACTGATAAATATATCTTTCCCTTGACCATGTTTTAGTCTGAGGCAAAAAGGAGCTTCTTTAAAAAAAGAGGATGGAGGTGTTTCATCAATGAAGTTAAGCTCTCCGTTTGGTGACACACGTTTGAATATTATACTGTCAAAAGAGCAAAAATCTACTTGATATACATAATTTACCTGCGGATAGTATGGATGGATGTCGACGATCTGCGAACTTTGGAAATCTTTCAAAAATAATGATCCTGCCTCTTGTAAGGAGCCATCTGAATTCAATAATAAAGAACCAACGGCTCCCACATTATTGCTTTTTCCAAATACTTCGACTAATTCATCTAAAAAACCTTCCAAAACCATTGCATTACTGTCTAGGAGGTAGATATACTCTCCTCGGGCATTTTCGATTCCTAAATTTACACTTTTAGAAAATCCTAAAGTGGTTTTGTTGTGGATCAGATGAATGTTTTTAATATCTGAGAAATCGAAGGTTTCAGAACTATTGTCATCAATAACTATGACTTCGAAACTTTGTTTTGGCAGATTTTTCGTTATGGATGATAAGCAGTTTCTGATGAATGTTTTATTGTTGTGAAATACGATTACTATTGACGCAAAAGGTTTTGAAAAAACAGGAAAGATAACAGGAATACGGTCGACAAGCGTCGGTTTATCTATCGATATGCGATGACTTTTTTTTGTCTGTTCTATTCGTCTAAGCTTTTGTACAAAATACCGGATCGGCCCCCTGATTCCCATTTTTTTATTTCTATCTATAAAAGGATATACTTCGGATCAAAAATAGTAAATAAAAATTGTGTTGAATAATTCACAATACAGTATATCTTTGTGACTTGCCAAATTTTATAGCCCCTTTTTATTTCGAAATGCTTTTATTTGTTCCAGTATATCTATTTTCAGACAAATGAGTAACTATTCAATTATTTATTGCGTTTTTTTATAAATATCAGATATTTTTGTTATTAATTTATGGAGCTTATAGGAGAGGATAAAACCATACTTTTGGCAATGCCGGATTGGTTTTTATATAGGGAACTAAAAAAAGAACTAGAAAATTTTGGTTTCACGGTAATTGGGGTTCCGTTTTCAAATAGTTTTAAGTATGCGCGAATCTGGGACAGATTGTATAATTTGTTTAGGAAAGTCGTTTTAAACGATAAATCGTATAAGAATCAACTAAAGTACCAAGCCAATGGGAAACATATCGCTAAAATTGTGGGCTCTCTGAAGAATAAGGTAGATTTTGCGCTTATGATAAGAGCGGATTTTTATCCAGCTGAGGTTGTAAATCTCATAAAAGAAAAATCGAAAATATTGGTTGGCTATCAATGGGATGGGGTACACCGGTTTCCTGCAATTCAAAAATTAATTCCGTTATTTGATCGCTTTTTCGTTTTTGATCCAGATGACCTGAATTTAGTTCCTAATATTCTACCGTGTACTAATTTTTACTTGAATTCTGAATCTGTTCAAGAATGTACCTTGGATTTGTATTACGTAGGTTCATTTGTTAAAGAGCGAATAGATTTAATATCCAAGTTCTCTGAATTTCTTCAACAAAATAATTTTAACTATTTGATTCATATAGTAACAGATAAAGAACGATACATTCAAAGATATAAAAATTCAGCCTTCACCATTTCCAATGAATATGTTTCATATGAACAAAACATTTATAATGTGAAAAAATCCAGGATATTAGTTGATTTTTTACAAAATGTCCATCAGGGCTTGTCTTTTCGTGTGTTTGAGGCCTTGGGAAGTCGAAAGAAGTTAATTACGGACAATGTTGAAGTAGATAAATATGATTTTTACCACCCCAATAATATTTTTATTGTCAAGGATGAAAGTTTTGAAGGCCTTTCTGAATTTGTAAAGAAGCCTTATGTCGATTTAGATCCCGTTATTGTCAATAAATATAGTTTTAAAAATTGGATAAGCTACGTATTGGATATTAAGCCTTACGTGCCTATATTTTTACCCGTATCTCGACAATAGATTTCTAATTGCTACGTCACGATGTTAAATAGTGAATGTTGTGGAAGTATACTTTCAAGAGAATGTTTACTATGAGTTCTTCGGCTACTTTAAGTACTTGTTGATGCCATTAGAAATTCTAAATTCAGTAGCTCGTATGGTTTTTTGAAATATCAGATTATTTTTTTCCTTGTTATTTCTAGTAGCAATTGGATGCCATATATGGTACGCAATAGCACCGAATTTTAGGAATAATTTTTCTTGGCCCAGTTTAAATAATCTTGCAATTAATTCTTCGTCTTCAGACCCCCATCCCGAAATATCTTCATTATATCCGTTTACTGCTAAAAATGCATCCCTCCAAAATGACATATTGCAACCTTTAGCATAATATTTATGTTTCCCAGATGTTTTATAGTATGGTGACAATATTCTCGTTAGAGAAGGAATACGAATTGCATTTAATGTGTTTTTCGTGTTTTTCTTTAAATCTGATTCATGTAATACTTCCTCAGCCCCCAAGATTTCTAATGAATACGCTTCAGATAATAGCGCACGACTTCCTATAATAAAGCAATTGCTCTTTTTTAATCCTAAATGGTCTTGAATAAAATGTTTATCCATTATGATATCTCCGTCAATTTGGATAATATAGTCACATTCACTTTGAGCAATTGCTTTATTACGTATTTTGCTCAATTGAAACCCCTCGTCTTCCTGCCAAATATGTTTGATTGGTATAGATGTTCTTAATCTGAACTCATCTATCGTGTTTCTTGTGTCTTCTTTAGAACCATCATCAGCTATCAATATTTCATCAGGTAAAACGGTTTGTACTAATACACTATCAAAACATAACCTTAACGCTTTATGCCAATTATATGTAGATATTAATAGCGTAGTCTTTTTTTGGTCCATTTATAAGTTTATTTTTTCCATTACCATCTGTACACTTACCAAATCAATGGCTTCCACACCATCACAATCACAGGGTTTGTTGCCGTATACGGAGCTGGGCCTTGCTGGATGTTCTACGTGTATACAGTCCTCCAACCGTTGACCGTAGCCTAAAAATCCTGCATAAGGATGTGTCGCTCCCCAGATAGACACACATCTCGAGCCAACTAATGAGGCCATATGCATACCCGAGCTATCCATACTTACCATCAGATCTAAATTAGCAATAATATCCAGTTCCTGTGCAAGTGAATATTGACCAACCGTGTTTATCACATGATCATATTGATTCGACCATTTCGCACAGATCTCTTTTTCTCTTTCACCGCCACCGAATAGAAAGATGCAACAATCCTTTTCCGAAAGTTGTCCGATCAGATCTTCCATTTTGGCTAATGGAAACACTTTGTATGGATGTTGCGCAAATGGAGCTATTCCGATGGTCTTGACTCTTGATGCAAAAATAGCAGTATATTCTTCGGGAGCTTCACGATTTACGCGGGGTAATTCATGATCTAATTTAAAGCTGTAACCCAATCGCCTGAAGACATCTGCATAACGCTCTGTTGTCGGTTTTAAGGGTTTTAAAACTTTGTTTTCGCTCCGCGTTAATGCCTTTTTCTCCGATCTCCCTTTGTCTAATATGCGGACGGAATAATCTGAGGTAAGGAATAAAAAATCCAGAAAACGGCTGCGCAGATTATTGTGCAGATCCGCCACATAAAATGATTTATAACCCTTTAGCTCTCGAAATAATCGGTATAAACCTAAAACGCCTTTATGTTTTCCTTTGGGATCGATAGGATGAAAGCGAACGCGGGGAATATCCGCGAAGAAAGGAGCAAAAAGCTTTCGAGACACCATGATTATCTCTACATCGTCGTGCTGTGTGATGAATTCCTTTAAGACGGAAGCGACCATAGCCACGTCGCCCATAGCTGAAAAGCGGGTTACGATGATGCGCTTCATGGATGCTTATTTTTGTCCGCCGTAAAGTACAGGATTCAGATTAGGATCATTATACATCTTCATCTGCTTGTATACCTTCATGTACTTTCTACCTGTTGCTATGTCCTTTAGCAACTCGTCGATGCTTTGCGAAAGGTCTTGACGCTGCTCCAATAAAGTCGCCAATTTGGCTTGACAAGCTTGAATATGCGTTGCCGAAACATCCGGACGGATGGTTTCTTGTTGCATATGATAGACTTTTAAGGCTAATATAGATAGACGATCTATTGCCCACGCCGGACTCTCCGAATTGATCCGGGCATCTGTCAATGGCACTACATCTGCAAATTTTTGCAGGTAATAGCTGTCGATATACTCAACAGTATCTGTGCGTACCTGATTTTGTTTATCAATACGTCTTTTCCAATATAATCCTTCTTTGGGATCGATGTCGGGATTGCGCACCACATCTTCCATATGCCATTGCGCCGTATCAATCCAACATTTAAGATACAGAAGATGTTCTAATGTAGCCGGATCGTACGGATTCTCCATCGTTGCATCGATCGTATCATGAACGTGATAATCATCGATCGCACGCTGAAATATGGTATTTGCAGTTGCACTAATCATGATGCAAACATAGATAAAGTTGGTTTTATATACAAGTTTACTTAAACAACCCCAGCAACAAGTCAGGAAAAATCCCTATGCCAAACACCAGACTGGTCAATATAATGCCTATTACGACAATGAGAGTGACAGATGCATGGTTGTTTTGCTCAGATTGGCCGCCTCGTAAAAAGGCGTAGAGTGGTATCTTAAAATAGTAAAACAGCGAAATCACAGAAGTCAAAGCTCCTGTGATGAGTAACGCCAAATACGGCAAATCACCACTAGATTGGTGCCTCTCAAAAACGGAGCTGAACACCAGTAACTTGCCGACAAAGCCCACTGTCGGCGGCAAGCCGATCAATGATATACCAATGAAGGTGAATCCGGTAAAAATAATAGGCATTTTTTTACCCAAACCGGCATAGGATTCCAGTTCAGTAGCTCCCGTCTTCTGTTCCAAGGCATCGATGAATGCAAAAGCCGCTAGATTCATGAGTACATAAGCGCATAGGTAAAAAAGCAGTATTGCAGGATCTCCACTTGGCGCTACGAGCACTGCCATTAGCAGAAAGCCTGTATGTCCAATGGAAGAGTAAGCCATCATGCGCTTCATATTGTGTTGACGCAAGGCAATAAGATTACCGGCCAACATGGTAATGATAGCGACTACAGTAATAAATAAAATGGTGAGCTCGCCGAAATAGAAAAGAGACGTTGTCCAAGCCTGTGTAACACGGGCCAATAGTACGATCGCACCAACTTTAGGGACGGTGGATAAAAATGCTGTGACTGGTGTCGGCGCACCTTCATACACATCGGGCGCCCAAGCATGAAAGGGTACAAAGCTCAGTTTAAACCCTATCCCAGTAAAGACAAATAGAAGTGCAATAGTTGTCATTACTTGAGGAGCAGCGGTCAGGCCTTGTATATGGGCTGAACTCGTAAAATCTAAATTTCCCGTGAAACCATATAACAAGGATAGACCGTAAAGCATAACAGCGGAACAGACAGCACCGAAGAGCACATATTTCATGGCGGCTTCCGATTGCTTCTTATTCTCCGAGAAGTACCCCACCAGTATATAAGAACTTATTGAAAGGGTTTCAATCGCAATAAAAACTAACAGCCAGTTGGTCGTAATGGTTAATAGATTAAGCCCTAGACCAGCCGTGAGCAAGACTGTATACACATCGCCGAGATTCTTTTGGGAGATCTTGCTCTTGAAATGCTGTTGAATAAAAATTGTCGACACAAGCAATGCGAATACGATTATACCTCGGGCAAAAACCGAAAAATCGTCGATGACCAGCATGCCGAAGAACCCCGATGTGGGCTGATGCAATTGTGGCAATAGACTGAAAAAGGAAATGATATACCCGATGATGGAAACAAAAAAGGAAGATTGTTTCCAGAATCTATCGGTGAATAACGTGGCAATTATTGAAAATAGAAAAACAATAATCAGCGCAAATTCAGGTTTGAATTGCGGAATAGATGCAAGGATATGATCTAAGGTTTCGGATAGGTGAAGTGCGACGTCGTTCATTTCCTGATCTTAAATATATTGTTTTACCAAAGCGACTAAATTCAATACCGAGCTGTTCAAGTTGTCGAAAATGAGGGAGGGTATTACACCTAATAGTAGAGCTAAGGCAAGTGTCGGAAATAAGATAAGCTGTTCCCGCTTATTCAGATCGACCAAAGCCGAAGCCCACTCTTCACCTCCTTTTAATCTGGTTTCACCAAAAAACATGCGTTGCAATGTCCACAAAAAATATGCAGCACTTAATAGTATTCCTAATGAACCGGCAATGGCCATCCAACGTGGTATACCTGTCCCTACAGACTCCGAATTAAAGGTTCCGATGATCACAAATGCTTCTCCGATAAAGGCCGAGAAGCCTGGCAATCCCAAGGAAGCAAAAAATGCGATAGCGACGTATCCGGTATATTTAGGCATCAATGAGGTTAAGCCTCTGAAATTATAGATATAACGGTCGTGTACGCGATCATAGATTACGCCGACTAAGAAAAACAATGCGGCAGATAGAAAGCCGTGGCTTATCATTTGAAACATGGCTCCGGAAATACCTTCCGCTGTTAATGAAGCAATGCCGAGCAGTACAAATCCCATGTGTGACACGGATGAATAGGCAATCAGACGTTTTAGGTCTTTTTGGGCTAGTGCATTTAAGGCCCCGTAAATAATGGAGATAATCCCAATAAGTCCGAGCCACCAATTGGCTTCTACTGCTGCATCGGGGAAGATGCTAAGACATATGCGGATGATGCCGTAGCCACCTACTTTTAACAATATACCGGCAAGGATGATCGATACCGGTGTAGGTGCTTCTACGTGCGCATCAGGCAGCCAGGTGTGTAAAGGCACAATGGGTACTTTAATCGCAAAAGCAAAGAACAAGACAATAAACCCGATCATTCTAGCAGAAATACCGAAGACTTCATTGTAGTTATTGATATACCCAAAGAATGAATTTTCAACGTAATTTGCCGGATTCATCATATGTAGCATATTAAACGTATGCGCGCCGGTAAGTGGATTGGTGACAGAGAAATAGAGCCCTACGATGACAAGCAGCATAAATACAGAACCAAAAAGGGTGTAGATAAAGAACTTGATAGCTGCATATTCCCTGCGCGCTCCACCCCAAATTCCGATTAGGAAGTAGAGAGGAAGTAGCATCACTTCGTAGAATACATAAAACAGGAAAAAATCCAATGCACAGAATATGCCCATTACCGCGACATTAAGAATCATCAAAAGCGAGAAATAGCCCTTAAGACTTTTGGTGATATTCCATGACGCTCCGATTGCCATCAGCATAACAAATGCGCTCAGTGCTAGTAAAGGGAGAGAGAATCCGTCAACACCCAAGAAATAGTCAATCTCCAGTTTTCCCAACGTACCCAGATCCATCCGTATCCAGGAGAGGTGTTCGACAAATTGATAACCCGATACAGTATCTACACCGCTAGCGGCTGCATCAAATTGACTATACATATAGCCTGCAAGCGTAAACTGTGCTATGGTAAAACCAAGCGCAATGTATTTGTAGCTATCCCGAAGTGAACTAGGCAATAACAGAATAATTGTTGTTGCGATTAGTGGTAAAAATATGAGTAGAGAGAGTAATCCCATCTTATCGTATGATCAAATAAATTATTCCTATTAAAACTACAGTAAACGCAAAACCTAAATAATTTTGGAGTCTACCATTTTGTATCCAGCGTAGCAAATGTCCGATATAATATATTGTTCCGGCTACGGTGTTGACCAATCCATCTACAATATGCCGATCGATCCAGCTGCTGATGGCGGATAAAGACCGGACTACTTTTGCCGATAAATTCACCAGTCCGTCTACGATATGCAGGTCAAACCAATAGCTGAGCTGTGTTAATTTTAAGGTACTTTCGATAAAGGTCTTCTGGTAAAACTGATTTATATATCCCTGATTTAATGAGGCCTGCACCCACCTGTTATCTGCATTAAGCGGGTAGCGCCCTTTGGCATACCATCGCCAGCCGACCCAGCAGGCAATTAACGAACCGCAAACAAGGAGGATCGGTACAACAATATGTATTGCATGAACCTCAGGGAAAGGGTATACTACGGCCAGGCCCTTTAAGATCCCCGCATCGGCGTAGGACAAGGGATTCCAAGAGAAAACAAAGAATAGTGCGCATATGCCTAAAAATAACATAGGTATAAGCATGCTGCTAGGCGCTTCGTGCAAACGTGTTGGATCAAGATCTTTAACTCGAAATTCGCCGAAGAACGCTTTAAAGATTAGTCGACTGATGTAAAATGCGGTAAGGATACTGACCACGACCAAAAGAATGGGGACGACGAGATATAGCCCCCCGTGATGCAACGCCCATTCCCATGCGGTAATCACGATAGCATCTTTTGATAGGTATCCGGATGTGAGGGGAAAGCCTGCAAGTGCTAATGACGCGACAGCCATCAATATAAAAGTTTTGGGCATATAGTGCCGCAGTCCGCCCATGTTCCGTAAATCTTGGGCGTCAAAGGCTTGGTTTCCGTGCGCCTTTAGGTGTGCCATTTCGTGTATGACAGCTCCAGCGCTAAGAAATAGTAGACATTTGAAGAATGCGTGTGTGGCGAGGTGAAACATCGCTGCGTCCCAAGCACCAATACCCACGCCAACCATCATATATCCCAGTTGGGAAATGGTGGAAAAGGCTAGGATCTTCTTGATATCATATTGCCCGAGGGCAAAAAAGGCAGATGAAATAGCGGTAATGGTTCCGATGATAGCAATGATGAGCAATACCGTTTCATTGAATAATGGAAATACGCTGGCTAATAAAAAAACACCTGCGGCGACCATCGTGGCGGCATGGATTAAAGAGGATACCGATGTAGGGCCTTCCATTGCATCCGGAAGCCACACATGTAGCGGGAATTGAGCGGATTTTGCCATTGCGCCCAAAAAGAAGGCGATGCCCGCAGCGGTCATCCAACCTGTATTTTTGTCTATTCCTTGTAGAAAAATGCCGTCTTTGCCGAATAAATCGACCAGATCTAAGGTGCCGAAGGAGGAAAAGAGAATCGCAATCCCGATGAGGAAGCCTAAATCACCAATGCGATTCACAAGGAATGCTTTTTTATTTGCCTGAACGGCAGCTTCTCGTGTAAACCAAAATCCAATTAATAAGTACGATGCGAACCCCACCAACTCCCAGAAGATATAAAGCATGAAAAGGTTTTTGGAAACGGAAAGCCCCAACATGGCGAAGCAGAAGAGGCTTAGGTACATCCAATAACGATGAATGCCGGAGTCTCCCTTCATATAAGATCTGGAATAGATATGTACTGGGAGGGCGATGATGCAGACGATAAATTGCATCAGCACAGTGAGGTTATTCAATAAGATCCCTATGGTAAATGTTTTATCTCCTATTGTGAACCAATGGTAAGTCGCTGATGCCGGAGGGCTATTCCACACGGCCGAAAACACAAACCCACCGCTTATGAGCGTACTGGTAAGAATGGCGACCAACGATATGATTCCTGAAATTGATTTCTTTCCGAGTATTGCTTGTATGACAAATGCAACAAAGGGCAAGAGAACCACTAGGATGCTCATTGAAATGGGCGATATCGTTAGCAACTCTTTCATTAATCGCGCAGGTCTGTAATATTATTTGGATCGATCGTTTTGTATTTGCGGTATACGCTAAGAATGATAGCTAGACCCACGGCTACAGAAGCTGCAGCAAGGACGATAGCAAATAATGCAAACACCTGGCCGCCGTAATTTACTTTATCGTATCTGCCGAATGCAACCAAGTTAAGCACGGCTGAATTGATCATAAGCTCTATCCCGACCAATATCATAATGGCATTACGCTTGGCCAGCACAGCATACAATCCGATACAAAATATGCAGACACTGACAACGAGGAAATGAGTTAGGGTAATCATCTGTTTTCCTCCTTTCTTGATAAGTGGGCGGCTCCAATAAGTGCCATGAGTAAGAATATGGATACGACTTCAAAGGGTAAAATATACTGTGTCATAAACTTGATACCCAGTTGATTAATATTGTTGTCAGCGGGCTGTATGGTGCTGCCCTGACGGATGTTTTCGGTTATCCAATAGGGGGTATTCTCCTGCCATTCTAAAATTCCGTATACCATAACGGCTAAAAACCCAACAGCGAGTACAAGCGATTGAGCATTTGGCAGAGATAAGAACTTTGCTGAGGTATGCTGCAGATCGGCTAAGAGTTCTTTGTTGGATAGCATAAAGGCAAATATCATGAGGATTAGCACACCACCCACATAGATCAGGATCTGCGTGATCGCAACAAAGTCGGCTAAAGCAAAAAGAAATAGCCCAGCCATCGCAAATAGGACAATGAAGAATAAAAAGAGGGCACGAGCGGTGTTTTTCAAACTCACGACCAAGAGAGCTGAACCAATAGCTAATGCGGCAAAAGCATAAAATATAACTTCTTCCATTTATTTCTTTTTAGCCGCCTCCTTATCAGCTTGGAATTTGGTCCATTCTTCTTTACGCTGCGCAATTTCCTGATCGCTCATTTCTGCAAATCCATAGATTAGATCCGTTAGTTTTGTCGAGCTGCGGTCGTATTGGTCCGTCATGGTAATACATTCGGTTGGACAAACTACGGTGCAGAGGCCACAATACATACACTTCGCCATATCAATATCGAATTGAGCGGCGTATAATCTTTTTACGCTACCATCGGATGTTTTGCCAATGGCTTCGGGCGATTTGACAGCTTCGATAGCAATGCAATCTACCGGACAGGCTTTCGCACATAGATCACAGACGATGCAATCCTCAATTTCTACGTCTAGCTGATAACGCGCTACTTCGGGAATCGGCATGGATTGCTTTGGAAACTGAACAGTAGTTACACCTTGTTGTTTGTCAAAGTAATGCGTATCCCGTATATCCAAAGAAGTGCGCGCCTTGCGGGCACGAAATAAGTGTCTCACGGTTAAAAGTAAGCCCTTTACCGCCGTTGTAAATCCTTGTATAGTTGTTTTTATCACCACGTTATACCATTACTAAGATTCGCCAAATACCCGAAATTGCCATACATAAAAACGCGATTGGTATCATCACCTTCCAGCACAGATTCATTAATTGGTCTGCACGGAAACGGGGTAATGTCCAACGGATCCACATTTGAACCCCCACGATGAAGAGCGATTTGGTTAATGTCCAAAAAATTCCCCAATACAGTCCTGTCGTCCATTCTGCTAGCTTCAACGCACCGATATTAGGGAGAGGTGTGTTCCATCCACCCAAGAATATCACAACACCCAACATGGCTACTAAGAACATCATGGCATATTCCGCAAGAAATACAAAAGCGAAACGTATACCCCCATATTCGGTATGAAAACCGCCAATTAATTCTGACTCAGCTTCGGGGATGTCAAAGGGAGCTCGGTTGCATTCAGCCAAGGATGCGATGAAAAATATGAGATATACGACGATCAGGTGTGGGGCTTGTAAGATGTTCCAAGCGAAAAAACCACCCACTTTTGTCACATTCCATAGGCCGAAAAAATAGATTTGCTCGGTAGCTAATATGCCTTGATTGAATGCGATATCATTCAGGTTGAGTGTCTGTGTAATCATTACTGCGGCAATAAGTGACAGACCGACCGGAATTTCGTAGGAGACCATTTGTGCAATCGCTCGTATCGCACCCAATAGTGAATATTTGTTATTGGAGCCCCATCCGGCCATCAGAATACCTATTGCATCGATAGACACGACCGCCATAATAAAGAACAGACCGGTAGTCGTATCTGCAGGGATGAAACCCGGTGCCCACGGCATCACACTGAATCCAATAAATACAGCGGAAAAGATGATAACGGGCGCCAAAGCAAATAAGACCTTATCCGCAGCTCCCGGGGTGATAAACTCTTTTTGAAGAAGTTTCAGAATATCGGCAATAGTTTGTAATAAACCGTATTTTCCAGTTTCCATGGGCCCTAAACGGTCTTGTACGAAACCAGCAATTTTACGCTCCGCATAGACTGCAAAAAGAGTGAACAGCGCAATAAAGCTAAATATTGCGAGCGGTATGATAATATGGATTAACAGATCAATCAAGATTCTCTTTAGAATAATTCTTAACTAGGTGCAAACATACGGAAAACAACACAAATGATGGCTATTTTTTTATAAAATATAGTAAGTTAGTAGATTTTTTATTTTGAAAGATAGTGCTAAATTGTAGCAGAAAGATTAAACCATCCGTTAATTAAATTGTATATGTTATATAACGATAAAAAATATGAATCAAAATTTTTTAAATGCGACGATCATTCTTGTATTATTAATCACAAGTTGCGGAACACGTAAGGTGCCGACGTCGGTTGATCAACCTACTGATATGTTGGACAAGAAATGGCAACTCATTGAATTAAATGGAAAGCCCGTTGCCGAAAAAATAAACGGAAAAACACCGTCTCTAGAATTTTTTAGTAAGGATACGAGTTACTCCGCTGTTACCGGCTGTAATGGGATAGGTGGGAAGTTTGTGTTTAAACCAAACGGAAAAATTGAATTTTCTGCTGGAATGTCAACAATGATGTTTTGTGAAGATATGTCTGTCGAGCATGGCTTGAAAGATGTATTTGAAAAAGCAGATAATTTCACAATTAATGGAGATTTTTTAAGCCTCAACAAAGCCAAAATGGCTCCATTGGCAAAATTTAAACTAATTGAAACGCAGAATGCGTCGTTAGATGGCACGTGGGAATTGGATTATATGTCTGGAACCCGTATTGCTTTTGATGGTTTATATCCGAATAAGAAGCCTACGATAACATTTGATACTTCCAATAATAAAGTGTCGGGAAATAGTAGCTGTAATAATTATTCAGGTAACATGACGTTAGATGGGAATGTGATTAAGTTTGGGCCGTTGGCATCTACAAAAATGGCTTGTCCAGGTAACGGTGAAAGTTCATTCTTTCAGACCCTCGATAAGGTAAACACCTACAGTGTACAGGAAAATACGCTGACCTTTATTATGGGAGATATTGCTATCATGCGCTTTCAAAAGAAATCGTGAGTTAATAAAGTTGATAAAAAGATAGACGGAAAATAAAAACACGTCATCGCGAGGAAGAATGACGTGGTGATCTTTACGTAAAAGAGGCGGTAATTTTAAAATTACCGCCTCTTTTTGTAAGAATTTATCTTTTGTCAAAGTCTACATAATCACGCGTCGTTTCGCCAACATACACCTGTCTCGGACGACCAATAGGTTCTTTGTTATCGCGCATTTCTTTCCATTGTGCTATCCAACCGGGAAGACGACCTAAAGCAAATAAAACCGTAAACATATCTGAATTGAAACCTAATGCGCGGTAAATAATACCAGAATAGAAATCAACATTAGGATATAGTTTTCTGTCCACGAAATATTGATCTTTTAATGCCGCCTCTTCTAAGCGTTTTGCGATATCTAAAACCGGATCGTTTACACCTAATTTTTCTAAAATATCATCACATGCTTTTTTGATAATTTTAGCGCGTGGGTCAAAGTTTTTGTATACACGGTGACCGAAGCCCATTAAACGGAAAGGATCGTTTTTATCTTTTGCTTTCGCTAAGTATTTGTCTGCATCACCTCCGTCATTCTTAATGTCTTCAAGCATCTCAATTACGGCTTGATTGGCGCCGCCATGAAGAGGACCCCAAAGGGCATTGATACCAGCCGAGATAGATGCATATAAATTGGCATTTGACGAACCTACGATCCGTACAGTAGAAGTGGAACAGTTTTGCTCATGATCTGCATGTAAAATGAGTAATTTATGCATCGCATCGATTACCACGGGATCGAATGTTTTTTCACTATTTACTTCCCCAAAAATCATATTTAGGAAATTCTCTATGTAGCCCAAATTGTTTTTTGGATAGACAACGGGATGTCCTAGTGATTTCTTCTGAATCCAAGATACGATAGTTGGCATCTTTGCCAATAAATTAATGATGGTCTTGTTTTCTTCTTCTTCGGTTTGGTTAGGGTTTAAAGATTCGGGATAGAATGCAGAAAGTGCACCTACTAAACAAGATAATTGTCCCATTGGATGCGATTTCGAAGGGAATCCGGCAAAGAAATTTTTCATGTCTTCATGAATCATCATTTGCGCTCGAATATCTGCCCTGAACTTTTCTAATACTTCTTTTGTTGGAAGTTCGCCGTAAATTAATAAGTAAGCGACTTCTATAAAGGTAGACTTTTCGGCTAATTGTTCGATAGGATAACCGCGGTATCTTAATATTCCTTTTTCACCATCGAGAAAAGTAATAGCGCTCTTGGTAGCTCCGGTGTTTTTGTATCCGGGATCTAAAGTGATAAATCCGGTTTGGTCTCTTAATTTTGAAATGTCAACTGCTTGCTCGTTTTCTGTTCCCAAAACTACAGGGAGATCAAAAGACGTTCCATTCAGTGTAATAGATGCTGTTTCCGACATAAGTATATATGTGTATTATGAACTTGTTGTAAAATAACTATTCTATCCTAACAATCTGGAAGGTAAGCCAGTCCAGATTTAATCTCGCTAACTTAATTAAAATCCATATAATTACCAATTTTTTTCATGCAATCGATGTCATCGTGACTTTTATATGAAATATTTTGGTGACTCGTGATTCGTGTCTGTTGATTGGTGATTATTGATATTTTTATCGTCATCCAGCTTGGCGTATAGCGAAATAGAGGAGTCGGCAGTTCGTTAGGTGTCAAGCTAGGAGGTTTTGGATGAAAAACAAAAAAATGTTAAATATATTTTTTTTGTTTACGAATTATTCGTAGACTTGTGATTAATTAGTAAATTGATAATGAGAATGGAAAAGTTGACTATACAGGAAGAAGAGGCGATGTTGTCGATCTGGCAATTGAATGGTGGATTTGTAAAAGAAATATTAGATAATTTGAAGGGGGAGAAGCCTCCGTACACCACATTGGCTTCAACGATCAAAAATTTAGAAAAAAAGATGTATGTAAAACCGGTGCGATATGCTAATGCGAAACGCTACGAACCGCTTATATCGGAAGAAGAATATAAAGCAAAATTCATGAACAACTTTGTGGGAGATTATTTTAAAAACTCGTACAAAGACATGGTTTCTTTTTTTGTAAAGGAAGAGAAGCTTAGTGGTAAAGAACTGGAAGAGATCATGGATATGATTAAGAATAATAAATCTTAATTGTTATGGAAAATGTACTAACCTATATCGTGCAGGTCAATATACTGCTTAGTATCATATATCTTGGATATAACTTTTTCCTGAAAGGATTGACTTTTTACCTGTTGAATAGAATTTACTTTACCGCGGGGGCAATATATGCATTGATATATCCCTTTCTGGATATCAAAGGGTGGCTGAGGGAAGAAGTTAGTATGCCTGTGATAGATCTGTGGGGTTATATTCCTTACACTATAGTCGAGGAGAAATCTGTTTCGGCATTCACCCTGGAAAACAGCTTGCTTGGAATAATAGGGGCTGGTGTCATATTGTTGTTTTTTAGGTTTGTTTTCCAGATTGCCAGTTTGTTGCGCATCCATTATTTTTCTAACCCTGCCTTGTGGAAAGATTACCTGTATCGCAATGTGGCGTTTCCGATTGTTCCGTTCTCCTTTTTCAATAAGATATACATACATAAAAAGCAGCACCAAGAGCCGGAGCTGTACGATATTTTCAAGCATGAGGATATACATGTGAAAGGCCTTCACACGTTAGACATTCTACTGTTTGAAATGGTATTGATAGGTAGTTGGTATAATCCCTTCGTATGGCTGATGCGCAAAGCTGTACGTCAAAATTTAGAATTCCTGACTGATCAACAGGTGCTAAATAAGGGTGTGGATCGGCAAACCTATCAATATAGCCTGCTCCATGTAAGCAAGCAAGGTGCCGCTGTTGGCATCAGCAGTCAATTTAATTTTAAAACATTAAAAAAGCGCATTATGATGATGAACAAAAAGCGCTCTTCCAAATTGGAATTGAGCAAGTATGCTTTCCTGCTACCGATCGTGATTTTTATAGCAGGAGCATTTACAGTGGATAAGACGGAAGCGAAAATTGAACAGGTGGTGCAGACGGTTAAAAAAACAGATTTGCAGGAAGTTTTTCAATCGGATTCCGTATTATCTATAAAAATGAATGGTGAAGCTGGAGAAGTTCTTAAAGAGGCCTTTGGATCGGACACTGTTGATATTAAGATTGAAGGAAGAGCGGCGGGCGTAAAGATTTCGGCAGATAGCCTAGTTGAGGGAATACCAGAAAACGCATTAATTATTATTGACGGCGAGGAATCAAGTCAAGCCAATCTAAGGAAGCTAGCTGGAGAGCGTATTGAGTCTATCAGCGTTCTTAAAAGCAAAAGTGCTGAATCGGTTTACGGAGCAAAAGGTAAAGGTGGGGTTATAATGGTAACGACCAAAATACCAAAGATTACAGTATCCGATCAACGTACCAAGGAGTTAAAGACCCGTTCCGAGATTGATCAAGCTAAGACTTACTTGTATCTGTACGATAATAGAGAGATTACGAAGGGAGAATTTTTTGCATTGCCGGAGCGTGAAGTGAATAGCCTTTTGTTTATGAATAAGCAGGCAGCTTCGGGTATGTATAAAGTGAAATATCCCGATATAGCAGATATGGATGGGGTAATAAGGGCCGTGTCGGCGGAACAGTACCGTATAAATAAGGCTAAGAAACCACTGTATGTAATTGACGGTAAAGTCCAGAAACAAGGAAATGTTGATCTAAAAAATATTAATCCCAATGATATTGCATCAGTCAATGTGCTAAAGGATGGCTCGGCGACTTCATTGTATGGAGAAACAGCGAAAGACGGGGTGATTGAGATTACGACGAAAGCGGGTAAGACGAAAAGTCTACAAGGGAAAGTTCAGGGAATTGGTAAAGATTCCGCTAAAAATCCTTTACCAAATAAGGATGGTTCAGTGTCGGTCGTAGGTTTCAAGAACGCAGATTCAGTTGCGGTTTCAGTGAAAGAAAAAAAGCCAACAATTGATGTCAAAATCTCTCCTTCGGATTCTGCTAAAATGACAGTTTCTGTACGAACATGGTCAATGCCAGAACTTAAGAATCCGGTGTACGTGGTGGATGGTGAATTTATGGATGCCAGGCAGTTTAAAAAGATCGATACTAAAGATGTGGAATCTATTTATACCTTATTGGCCTCTCAAGCCGAAGGTTGGTTTAAATCTAAATTTGATGCGGATAAATACGATGGCGCAGTGATTATAAAAACCAAATAAGTTAGGTTTTTTATATAGACCACAAACAATAGCCTGAAAAAGCAGTGGATTGTATATGCAAGCTGCTGCTTTTTTTAGTCTAAAATCTAATATCTCAAATCTAAATACTATTTCGTATTCAAATTCGTCATGGTCAGTTCAATGCCGATATTAATAAAGCTGTGACACATCTTTACGGCGTGTTCGATTAAAGCGGGTAGGTCTTTTTGTTCGTCTTTGTCAAATGGTCCTAATACATAGTCAATCTGACGGCCTTTCGGGTAATTGTCTCCAATACCGAAGCGAAGACGCGGATAGACCTGGCCACCACATAAGGCTTCGATGGATTTCAACCCATTGTGTCCTGCGGCGCTACCTTTCGGTTTTATGCGTAGTGAGCCAAAGGGAATGGCCAAATCGTCTACAATCACCAATACATTTTGGATGGGAATTTTTAATTGCTGCATCCAATAATTTACCGCTTTCCCACTCAGATTCATATAGGTGGTGGGTTTAATCACGTATACATTATGTCCCCGTTGTTTGAATTCCGTATAAAATGCCAGTTTAAGTGTTGACCAAGTTGCGCTAGCTTGGCTAGCTAGTTCGTCTGCTACCATAAATCCGATATTGTGACGCGTATCTGCGTATTCCCTACCGATATTACCTAATCCAACGATTAAAAAATTCATAGGCGTAAAAGTAAAAAATAGATATTAGATATGAGAAATTAGAAAAAAGATAAACTAAAAAAGGCATCGACTACTCGATGCCTTTCGGGGTAGCTGAAAAGCTAACTTATTTTTTACCGCCTTTACCTTGGGCTGCCTTAGCTGCTTCTTGTTCTGCTTGACGTAATGCACGAGACATGATTACAGATACAATTGTATCATCACCATTATTCAATACTTTAGCGTTTTCTACTTTTATTTGATCAACGCGTACAGATTTACCAACTTCCAACGATTCCATAGGAACTTCAATTTCTTGAGGCAAGTTATTTGGTAATGCTTTAACGCGAAGTTTACGCAGTTTTTGAACTAGTTTACCCCCCAATTTAACACCGGGAGAAGTACCTGTTAATTTTACTGGGATGTTGATAGAAACTTCTTTGTCATCCGACAACTCTAAAAAGTCAACGTGATTAACTAAGTCAGTCAATGGGTGGAATTGCGCGTCTTGAACGATAGCTCTTGTTTTAGTGCCGTTGATGTCTAAGTCGATGAAGACAACCTCTGGTGTATAAAGAACTGGTTTCAAATCAGCTGCGGATACTGAAAAGTGAGTTTGCTCTTTCCCACCATAAAGAACTGCCGGTACCTGACCTTGGTAACGTAATTCCTTTGCATCTCTTTTCCCTACGTTCTGTCTTGCAGAACCGCTAATAGCAATTGATTTCATTTTTTGAATTTTATTTGAGGTGCAAAGATAATGATAAAAATTAAATAATCAATGTATTGCCGATAAATCGCTTTTTGTTTTATTCAATTGCCTCGATCAACTTATCGAAGTGTCTGGTTATTGTATACAGAACAATTCCTTTGGTAAATCCATTTGCCCCAAGCGTTGAGACCTGCAACTTACAGTTGTTCTTTAGCGCATTCATCGTATACGTTTGAATCCCTTGCTGTATAGGTAAGGTGATGAGCGAGCCAGCTGCAGCAAATTTTCCGCTCATTACGATCAGCTGTGGGTTAAATAGTTGTATCAGATAGGATATCGCTTTCCCTAAATTCTTTCCTAGATTGTAAATCAAATCTATCGCATATTGATCTCCCAAATGTGCTGCTTCGATAATGTCTTGCGGTAATAGGGTTTCGACATTATAATTCGTGCTCAACAAAGTTGGTGTAAATTGAGCAATATCTTCGCGAGCCCGGCTAACCAGCGCGACTCCGGAGGCTACAGTTTCCAAACAACCGCGCTTGCCACAATAACAAAGTTGTCCGTCTTCTACAAATACCATATGGCCTACTTCTCCAGAAAAACCTTCACTGCCCATATAAACCTCACCATTAATAATAATGCCGAGGCCTATCCCCCAATCCATTTGAATAATCAAGACATTTTGGAGGCCTTGTGCTGCGCCATAGTTAAGTTCGCTTAGTGCAGCAGACTTAACGTCATTTAGAAGGAAGATATGTTTGTTAAACACATGTTCAAGATGTGCTTGTAAATTAAATCCCGTACTAGTATAAAATGTTCGGTTTTCTCCTGTGGATGAATTGATCAGTCCGGGCATTAATATACCTATGCTTGTTATTTTATTCCAACTTATGCATTCTTCTTCAATGTAGCGTTGGATAATGTTGGTGAGATCCTCGATGTCGGCGGAGTTCTTTGATAAAGGATTTGGATAGGATCGAGACGAATACACCGTATTGTGATTATTGTCTAACACAATCAGTCGGATCGTGAAGCGTTCGACTTCTACCGACAGGATATTAAAAACCTCATTGCATAGTTGATATAGATTGGGTTTGCGTCCGCCGATAGACTCACCTTTTTCCTTTTGTTCGATTAATCCCTCTAGGGTAAGCTCCGAAATAATTGCATTTAATGTAGGGAAGCTGAGATTGATCTTGGTCGCAATTTCCCCTATAGTTATGGTACGGTTTTCAAAAATTGTTTTTAAGATACGCAATCGCAACGCATTTGATTTTCGTTCTTTTGATGAATAATTCTTGTGTTTTAAATACAATTGATCAATTGGGCTCATAACAATATTAATAAGTAGATCGCGTACGCTACGATTGAGTAGCGGCAATTGATCTGCCTGTCGAAAGTAATGAATTTTAACTGAACGCGAAAAACTTTATTAAATTTTTTAATAAAGTTTTTTGATTTATGAAAAATTACGGTATTTTAGATGATGTTTAGGAATGGATATCTGAATTTGTTCTTTCCAATAACTGATAACGAATGAATTATGATAATGAATAACTGAGCAAAGCGAACTCATTCATGCCATTAAGAGATAAACAATAATGAATAACTGAGCAAAGCGAACTCATTCATGCCATTAAGAGATAAACAATAATGAATAATAATATACATATGAAAGAAAAAAGTACTTCAAGACGCGATTTTCTTAAGAAGTCGCTAATTGGGGCCGCTGCATTTACTATTGTGCCGCGTTTCGTATTAGGTAAAGGTTATTTGGCGCCGAGCGATCACTTGACCAAGGGGATCATCGGAGTTGGATCAATGGGAAGAGGGCATTTTAATTATGCTGGAACCAAAACTGTTGCGATCTGTGATGTAGACAGTAGACACCTGGCAATAGCTCAAAAGACGCTTGGGGGAGGAGTTAAAGAATCCCGCGATTTTCGCGAATTGATTCAAAATTCGGAAGTTGACATTGTTCATATTGCTACTCCTCCACATTGGCATGGACTAATGGCGGTTGAAGCAGCACGCTCGGGAAAAGATATCTGGTGCGAAAAACCCATGACTAGAACTATAGGTGAGGGTAAAAAAGTAAAAGAAGCCGTAGCACAGCATGGTAATATTTTCAGGTTAAATACGTGGTTCAGATTTGATGCCAATTTTTACGGCATGAATGTTCCAGTTAAAAAAATTAAAAAAGTGGTCGACACCGGGATGTTGGGGTGGCCGTTAAAAGTAACAATCAGTAAGCACACCGGTTTTGATTGGAAATTTTATTGGGTAGGGAAGGAAAATCTTCCTGTTGAACAAGTGCCTAATGAATTGGACTACGAAATGTGGTTGGGTCCCGCGCCTTATAAACCGTATAGCACACATCGTGTGCATACAACGTTTCGGGGGTATTGGGATTATGACGGTGGTGGATTAGGAGATATGGGCCAACATTATTTAGATCCGGTCCAGTATTTTCTGGGAAAGGACAACGAGAGTCCAATCAAAATTGAAGTCGATGCTCCACAACAACATTCTGATGCCGTGGGAACCTGGCGCAAGATCGTATATACGTATGCCGATGGCTGTCAAATTATATTAGATGGTGCGGGCACGGAAGAGGGTAAGGCATATATTGAAGGGCCGGATGGTAAGTTATTTAGAGGCTTTGTGTCGGATATTCCAGACTTGGAACGTAAACTGGCACAATATCCCGATCCTAGCCCACAAATGACGGATTTTGTAGAGGCGGTACGCACCCGGCAGAAATTTGCACTGAACGAAGAAAACGGCTATTATTCTTGTACCCTAGTTAATTTGGGATTAGCTGCCCTACGTTTAAATCGCACGCTAAATTTTGATTCGCAAAAGCAGGAGTTTTTAAATGATGAGGCTGCTAATCGATTGATTCACCAACCTATGCGTGGTCCGTGGACCATTTAATCTAACTATTGACATGAAGAAAACATTTAATATTCTATCCGTTTTATTATTATTTCAAGTAGCGGCTTACGCACAGCAACCTGTAGGCCGGACCTCCGATACAAAGATTGCCGATGTATTAGCACAACAGCCCGCAGAAGAACAAGCTAAATTCATTATGGCGATGAAGGAATTGGAAAATTTTTCCGCCGAAGATATCGCCAACTTGTTGACCGGCCTTAAACCGCAGGGAGGAAACAATGCAGCGATAGAATATGCATCCAATTCCTATGCATTCTATAGCATGCAGCCCGGGTTTGAAAACAAAAGAGCTGTTTATGTAAATGGTCTGCTTTTGGCCTTAGACCGGATAGAAAATAAAGATAACAAAGGGTTTGTGCTCGAGTTATTAAAGCAATGTGCTAAAAACGAGGCGATCCAACAAGTTTCTACGTATTTGACCGATGACTATTTAGTGGGAAAGGCGGCTCGTGTGTTAAATGGAATTCGTACTCCAGAAGCTGCTTCTGCGCTGAATACAGCTTTAAATACGACGAAATCTGAAAAGGCTGCTGTAGCAATAGTGGCAGCACTAGGCGATATTAAAGATGTAAATTCCGAAACCAGGATTCTTGAGCTAATCAGGCAATTTGAATCGCCGAATTTTCAACGTAATGCCCTTACGGCATTGAGTAAAATTGGCGGTGTCGCGAGTTACGATACTTTTCTGAGCAATGCTCGTGCAGTTAACTACGAATTTGATAAAACGAATGTCGCGGGACTAACACTGGATTACGCCCATAATTTGGCGAATAAGGATCAAGTATTAGCAGGGAAGTTAGCGTCGACTCTTTATCAGGAGGCAACGAAAGCTCAAGTTTCGACGATACGGGTAGGTGCACTGGCATTGTTGACAAGCTTTAATCCGAAGAAGCAAAAGAAAGAACTTCTGAAATTAGCATCTTCCGACGATGCTATTGTGCGTAATGTCGCGCTCGACCTATTATCACAAAATGCGTCAGCCTCCGATTTGGTAAAATTGGCCTCCTCGTTGAAGAAACTAAATCCAGAGGCGCAAGAAAGTGTGTTGAATTTCCTGGGTACGAAAAACGCCGATAAAGCTATTCCGGTCATCGAGAAAAATCTTGCTGCGATAAAAGATTCAGAAGTGAAAATTGCAGCATACAATACGTTGTCCATCCTATCAAAAGGTGAAAATGCAGCCTTTTTAATAAAGCAGATTCCTGCCGCTAATGAAGCAGAACGAAAGGCCTTACAGACATTATTGTTGACATCGAAAGGAAATGGCACCATGGATGCCGTAAATAGCGCATTGGTATCAAGTGATATTGCGACGCAATTGGTACTATTGGACGTCTTAAAACAACGCGCTAATCTTAATTCATCGAATGCTGTGCTTGCGCTTACAGAAAGTAAGGATGAAGCTGTCCGTTTAGCAGCCTTCAACGCATTGCCAAATGTTGTGAATGACGCAGACTTTGATGCTATCATTAATTTATTGGATAGGGCTTCGGATAAGGAGACTACGGCGGTTCAACAGGCTGCTATAGTTGCCTTAAGGAATAATGCGGAGGCAGAAGCGAAGATTAAACGTCTATCCGCTAATATCTCTCGTTCGGCAGCACCTTCGGCCGCGAAATATTTCCCTATTTTTGCGGGAGTGGGTGGAAGCGAGGCGTTGAAGTCTGTGAAAAATTACCTTAATGAGGGGAATGTTAACAAATCACATGCGATTTCAGCGCTAGCAAATTGGTCTACACCGGCATCTTTAGATGCGCTTACTGCACTGTTACGTACGGAAAAGCATTCTGAAAATTTTAATATTGCGTTTAGAGGTTTCGTAAAACAGTTAAATGGGAGTACTCTTCTGGCTCCTCAAAAAACATTGTTGCTAAGAGAGGCTTTCGAGTCAGCGCAAACTCCAGAACAAAAGAAAAGCGCATTGTCCGCTCTCCAATCTACAGGAACGTATCAGGCATTAATCTTTGCTGGAAAATATCTTTCAGATCCGGTTTTGAAGGACGTAGCTACGAATGTGGTAATGAATATTGCTATGGATAATGACGATTTTGTAGGGAATGATGTACGCGTCTTATTGACCAAAGCGAAGGATAACTTGTCAGGCAGCGAGAGCTCATATTTGAGAGAGGCTATTGTGCGACATTTAGCGGAGATGCCACAGAAAGAGGGTTATGTTTCCATTTTTAATGGAAAGGATCTTACCGGATGGAAGGGATTGGTCGAAAATCCGATCAAAAGAGCACAGATGTCAGCACAAGAGTTGGCTAGAAAGCAAGCTGACGCGGATATGAAAATGCGGGAGAGCTGGTCAGCTATCGATGGAGATTTGGTTTTCAGCGGTCATGGCGATAATATTGCGACTGTGAAGCAATATGCTGATTTTGAAATGTTGGTGGATTGGAAGTTGGATAAAAATGGGAAAGAACCAGATGCAGGAGTGTACTTGAGAGGTACGCCTCAGGTTCAGATTTGGGATATTTCACGTATAAATGTCGGGGCAGACGTCGGATCGGGCGGTTTATACAATAACAAATCCAATTCAAAGCCAATTAAAGTTGCAGATAACCCCCTTGGTGAATGGAATACATTTAAGATTCGGATGATAGGTGAGCAAGTATCGGTGTGGTTGAATGGTGAGCTAGTCGTTGATAATGTAACGCTGGAGAACTATTGGGACCGCAATCAGTCTATCTTCCCGAAAGAGCAGATTGAGTTGCAGGCACATGGTTCTCGGGTATGGTATAGAGACGTGTTTATTAAGGAAATCCCTCGTAAGGAAGTCTATTCGCTAAATGATCAAGAACGCCAAGAGGGGTTTGAAGTGTTGTTTGACGGTACTAACTTAGATAAGTGGACGTCCTCGGCGGCATACGAAATAACAGAGGAGGGATATATACGCTCCAATCCTGTCGCTAAATTTGGGAAAAATATCTATACTAAAGAGGAATATGCTGATTTTGTGTATCGCTTTGAATTTAAATTGACTCCGGGAGCGAACAATGGTGTAGGAATTCGCACCCCTTTGGAGGGAGATGCAGCGTATCAAGGTATGGAAATTCAGATTTTGGATGATGATGCCGATGTATACAAAAAGTTGGCACCTTATCAATATCACGGTTCGGTGTACGGTGTGATTGCTGCGAAACGTGGTGCACTGAAACCCTTAGGCGAATGGAACGAAGAGGAAATTCGTGTGAAAGGGAGTAAGATTACGATAACCCTAAACGGAGTGGTAATCGTCGATGGAGATTTAAGCGAGGCATCTAAAAACGGTACGCTAGATAACAAGGGTCATCCCGGACTTAAGCGTGCATCAGGCCATATCGGCTTCTTAGGGCACGGCACGGAAGTGTTTTTGAGAAATATCAGGGTGAAACGGATATAAAAATATCGATTTCTAAAATAAAGAGGCGGTCTTATACAGATCGCCTCTTTTACTATGTTAGTCTACCTGGAATAAATCTGAGATTGAACTATGCTCATTTATGTTTTTAATAGCGTGGGCAAATAAATCCGCAGTGGATAGTAATTTGATCTTGCTACATTGATTTGTTTTCTCGGGGTTTAATTGAATAGTATCCGTTACGATCATTTCCGTCAGCACAGAGTTTTCGATCGTTTCGTATGCTTTCCCAGATAATACGGCGTGTGTACATACCGCTCTTACGGAGTTGGCACCGTTTTCCATGATTAAAGCTGCGGCTTTTGATAGGGTACCCGCCGTATCACAGATGTCGTCAATAAGGACAACATCCTGACCTGTCACGTCGCCGATAATAGACATGGATTCGATTTCATTGGCACGTTTACGGCGTTTGTCACAGATGATGACCTCTGCATTAAAGAATTTTGCGAATGTTCGTGCTCGGTATGAGCCACCCATGTCTGGAGATGCAATGGTCAAGTTAGGAAGATTGAGAGACTTGATGTAAGGTACAAAAATAATCGCTCCATCTAAGTGATCAACCGGAATGTCAAAGAAGCCTTGAATTTGAGCCGCATGAAGATCCATGGTCATGATGCGATGTGCTCCTGCTGCCGTGATTAAGTTGGCCATTAATTTGGCACCAATCGCCACACGGGGTTTGTCCTTGCGATCTTGTCGCGCGAAGCCAAAATAAGGAACAACAACCGTAATGTAGTGCGCAGAAGCTCTTTTTGCTGCGTCAATCATTAATAGTAATTCAAAAAGATTGTCCGTAGGCTGATTTGTTGATTGAATCAGGAAAACATCGCTACCACGTACAGATTCGTTGTAGAACGGTTGAATTTCGCCGTCACTGAATTTGGATAGCGTTTTGTCGCCGAGCGGTTTTCCGTAGGATTTTGAAATTTTTTCGGCTAATTCCAAGGTACCCGAACCAGCGAATAGTTTAACCGTGTTGAATTGCAAAGGCATGGTATGTCTATTTTATATATGATATGTTGAAAAAGAAATTGTATTCACCGCCAAATCGTTAAAAGGAATATCAGTTCAGCTTGATCTACCTAACTGTTAGTTCTAAACGTTCGGCAAATTTATAGAAATGAATTGAATTATAAAAAATAAGATTGTGCGTATCCAATATACCTAAAAATAAAAAGGAGAATTACTTGCGTAATCCTCCTTTTTTATGTTGCCCGACCTGGATTCGAACCAAGACAAACAGTACCAAAAACTGTCGTACTACCCTTATACTATCGGGCAAGCAACTGTCAACCCGTATTTGATTGTTTTGACGATGCAAATATACACCCGTTTTTTATTTCTCCAAAACTTTTTTGGTTATTTTTTGGATAGAGGCTGATTCTCAATAAAATATTTTTGTTTGTACCTCTGGGGTCTATATTAAATGGTATAGGAACTTGAACGTTTTGTGTTAAAATATTTTAATATTGTTCTTTTCTTACGATGTAATCCTTATTTTCGAGGCGGTATTATTAAGAATAACCGTATTACATATGAATTACAACAAAATAAACAATCTATTAGGTTGGTTATGTGCCATTATTGCGACTTTAACGTACGTTATTACCGCAGAGCGAACTACCAGTTGGTGGGACTGTGGTGAATTTATAGCCTCGGCTTATAAGATGCAGATCGTGCACCAACCCGGTGCTCCGCTTTTTCTTATGATCGAAAATTTGTTTTCGAATTTTGCAATGGGTGACCGCTCACGGATTGCATTTTGGATGAATATTGGTTCTGCTGTTTCCAGTGGTTTAACCATTCTTTTTTTGTTTTGGTCTATTACCGCAGTGGCGCGGAAAGCTTTCGTAGGAAAGGCTTCTTTAACGGAGAAACTTTCGGATACTGCAATTGTACAAGTCATGGGAGCGGGACTGGTAGGCGCACTAGCCTATGCCTTCTCAGATACCTTTTGGTATTCTGCGGTGGAAGCCGAAGTGTACGCCATGTCATCCTTATGTACTGCGGTCGTATTTTGGGCTATTTTAAAATGGGAAGTACGTGCCGATGAGGCGGGGGCAGATAGGTGGCTGATACTTATCGCTTATGTGATGGGTTTATCTATTGGTGTTCACCTCTTGAATTTGCTCGTTATACCAGCGATCGCGTTAGTGATCTATTTTAGGAGAGCCAGCAATGTAACGACAAGTGGAGCCATAAAGGCGCTTTTAATCGGCGTTGTGGTATTGGCGTTAATCTTGTGGGGGGTAATTCAATATCTGATCAAATTTGCCGCCTTTGCGGATCTTTTCTTCGTAAATACACTTGGCTTAGGATTTGGAACGGGTGTCACATTCTTTGCACTTCTGGTTGTGGGAGGGATGGTATACGGTATATGGTATTCGATTAAGAAGATTAAGCCGATTCTTAATATCGCATTAATTTCGTTAGGATTTATTATTTTAGGATATAGTTCGTTTGCGATGATCCTAATTCGTGCAAAAGCAAACCCTACGTTGAATAATAGTGATCCGGATAATGTTTTTACATTCTTGAGTTACCTTAATCGTGAACAGTATGGTGACGAACCGTTGTTCAAGGGACGTTTTTTCGACGCTAAGCCTATTGATATGGTGGAGTCGGGTAGTGTTTATCGTAAGGATGGGGACAAGTACGTTGTAGCTAAAAAGAAAACGGAATATAAATATGATAAGGAGACTGTTTTTCCGCGTATTTATAGTGAGAAGGGCGGCCATCCCGGTTTTTATCGGGAATACTTGGGACTAGCAGAAAACCAGTCTCCAACCTTTGCTGATAATTTAAAATTCTTCTTTGGTTACCAAATTGGACATATGTATGGACGATATTTTATGTGGAATTTCGTTGGTCGGCAAAATGATGTCCAGGGGCACGGTTCCTTAACCGAAGGGAATTGGATTAGTGGTATTAAACCTATTGATAACATGTTAGTAGGTGGACAAAATGCATTACCTACTTCTGAAAAGGAAAATCCTGCTCGTAATACATACTTCTTTTTACCTTTACTTATTGGTCTATTTGGGGCGTTCTGGCATTTTGGTAAGAATCAGCGTGATGCTGGTGTGGTCGGATTACTATTTTTCTTTACCGGATTGGCGATTGTACTGTATTTAAATCAGACACCACTTCAACCTCGTGAACGGGATTACGCTTATGCAGGATCATTCTATGCCTTTTCGATCTGGATCGGTTTAGGTGTATTGGCTATTGCAGATGCATTAAGCAAGAAGATAAATGCGAAGACAGCAGGATATGTAGCGATAGGAATAGGGGTGTTAGCGGCTCCAGTGTTACTGGCGTCACAGAATTGGGATGATCATGATCGTTCAGAAAAATTCTTGGCGCGGGATATGGCGCGAAATTACCTGGAGTCATGCGCGCCCAATGCAATTTTGTTTAGCTATGGTGACAACGATACTTATCCACTATGGTATGTACAAGAAGTGGAAGGCTTCCGTACAGATGTGCGCGTGGTCAACTTAAGTTTGTTGAGTTCAGACTGGTACATGCGCCAAATGATGGAAAAAGTAAATGATGCTGATGCACTGCCCATTGATATTGATCCCGAAAAAGTGAAAGATGGTGTACGTGATGTAATCTATTATCAAGATATGCAAATTCCCGGATACATTAATGTTAAGGATCTGCTGAATGTAATGTTATCTGATAATCCACAGAATAAAGCGCAATTACAAAGTGGAGAGTATGTGAACTTATTGCCCACAAAGAATATGCAACTTGTGGTGGACAAAAATGCGGTAATAGCCAATAAAGTGGTTCCTCAGGAATGGGAAGAATCTATAGTGGATACCTTACAGTGGAGTTATTCTATGAACTATGTAAGTCGTGCCGAGCTTTCCATCATGGCAATTTTAGCAAATAATAATTGGAAGAGACCAATCTACTTCACAACAACTACACCAGAGGAGAATTACATAGGGCTAAATCGCTTTCTCGTTTCGGAGGGGTTTGCCTTGCGGCTGATGCCAATTAATACAGGCTTAAACCAGGATGATCCCAGTTCAATCGTAAACACAGACGCAGTATACGGGCATATTATGAATAAATACCAATGGGGTAATTTGGCAAATTCTTCTTTCTTGGATCCGGATTCCTATCGCTACATCAGTTTATATGTGAGCTCAATATTTGGTGAAACAGCACAGAGCTTAATAGCGCAGAACAAAAAAGAGGAGGCTCGTAAGGTGGTTTTGAAAGCTTATGAAAGTATGCCTAAGAGAACTTTTCAAATGTCTGAGGCAATGAGTTATACTCCGTTGGTAGATGCCATGTATAAAGTGGGGGAATCGGCTAAAGCGAAAGAAATCGTAGCACGCAATCTGAAATATATTGGTGAAAACTTGAAGTATTACATGAACATATCGGAAACGAAAAATAACTTTGAATACCGCAATATCCGTTTTGGATTGGCGAGTATACAACGTTATCAACAGGTCTTGGAAACAAGTGGGGATAAGGAGATGAAAGCGGAAGTGGAGAAACTTTTCAAGGAATATGCCTATTTGTTCCAACAAGAGCAATAAAGCTAGAAAAGGCAGCTTAGTAGAATAAGCTGCCTTTTTTTATGCCAAAAGATATCCTTTTTGTGATTCTATTTTTCGATAAAAAGTGTATTTTTGCTTTATATTCCAGCCATGAATGGTGCATGATTAAATAGTCATGATGCACGGTTTTTGGCCTCAGAAGTGCTTGCGAGGACTTCCTATTTAAACCATGGGGTAGTAAGTAATATTTAATTGTGCTAAGTTCCATTTGACCATGGAGGAAATTAATATACAGATGAAACAATCTATTTTATTAGACGGTCCCAAGTTTCAGATTACAATCAAGCGACTATGCCAGCAATTGATTGAAAATCACGGTGATTTTAGTAATGCGGCTTTAATTGGTATCCAACCACGAGGTACATATTTAGCGTGGCGCCTAGCTAAAGAATTAAAGGAGATGATCGGGAAGGAGGTTAGTACTGGTATTTTAGACATCACATTCTATAGAGATGACTTCCGAATGAAAGGTAGTTCTCCTTTGTTAGCCAATAGTACACAGATCGATTTTATTGTAGAAGGTAAGGATGTTATTTTTGTAGATGACGTATTATGGACTGGGCGTACGATTCGTTCGGCGATGGATGCAGTGCAAGCGTTCGGCCGTTCTGGGAAAATTGAATTACTTGTATTGGTAGATCGTCGTTTTTCACGACAGATTCCCATTCAACCCGACTATATCGGTATTCAGGTCGACTCCATTGACTCTCAAAAAGTTATTGTCAGCTGGGCAGAGGTGGATCAAGAAGATAGTATAGTGCTTATTACAGAAAAGAAATAGAGCTTTAAACAGATAAATTTTTCTGATACGATGTCAACAACAACAGAACAGTTAAGTACCCGCCACCTATTGGGCATTAAAGACCTAACTGAAAAAGATATTCAGCTTATTTTGGATACAGCTGAAAATTTTAAAGATGTCTTAAATCGTCCCATTAAGAAGGTGCCTTCGTTAAGAGATATTACCATTGCGAATGTTTTTTTCGAGAATTCAACCCGTACACGGCTGTCCTTCGAGTTAGCGGAGAAGAGACTTTCGGCAGATACCATCAATTTTGCAGCTTCATCCTCATCTGTTAGTAAGGGGGAAACACTGATCGATACGGTCAATAATATTTTGGCAATGAAAGTTGATATGATCGTCATGCGTCATCCATATGCTGGAGCCGGGGTGTTTTTAAGCAGACATGTTGATGCGCAGATTGTGAATGCGGGTGATGGTGCACACGAACATCCTACGCAGGCATTGTTAGACTCGTTTTCCATCCGTGAGCGTTATGGAGATGTCGCTGGACGGAAAGTGGCTATTATTGGAGATATTTTGCATTCTAGGGTAGCACTGTCTAATATACTTTGCCTTCAAAAGCAGGGGGCAGAGGTGATGGTGTGTGGACCAACAACATTGATTCCTAAGTATATTACGTCCTTAGGGGTGAAAGTGGAGCATGACTTGATGAAAGCTTTGAACTGGTGTGATGTTGCGAATATGCTTCGTATCCAGTTAGAACGTCAGGATATCGGGTATTTCCCATCACTTCGTGAATACACCATGCTCTATGGGGTCAATAAGGAAATCTTAGATTCTTTGAATAAAGAGATAACTATTATGCATCCGGGGCCTATCAACAGAGGAGTCGAAATAACATCGGATGTTGCCGATAGTAAGCATGCTATTATCTTAGATCAAGTCGAAAATGGAGTAGCCGTACGTATGGCCGTCTTGTACCTCCTGGCAGGTAAGAGAGGTTAGTTTTTCTGAAAAGGATAGCTCCTGGCGGATATGTACCCCCCCCCATGATTGACTTTATATAATCTGTAGAAGTTCAGCGGATCGGAGGTTTTTATCGGAACTCATACAATTTTTGTTAAATCTTCGTTAAATACTGTAGTTGTTAACAGATGTTAGCAACTTTTGAGGAAAACTTGTTTTCGAAGGATTATTTTCGTATTCTGAAGCGAAGTCTTTTGCGGAAACTTACCTCTGTTATAATATTGACAGGTTTAATAGTAAGTTTTTTAAGAATTTATAAAATACATTACACACCACTATGTACAACAAAATTTACGGTTTAGGTGTCGCCTTAAGTTTATTATCAGCTCCTGTTTTTGCGCAGCAAACGGCATGGCAAGATGTTAACAAGGCATATAAATCCGGTCTTGAATTATTTGAAAGAGGAAAGTATAGTTCGGCTGCTAAGCAGTTCGATCAAGTTGATGCATTACGTACTAAATCTACGTTGCAATTGGATGAAACAGAGGAACTGACACTAATCAAAGAGAA
This sequence comes from Sphingobacterium alkalisoli, assembly GCF_005049105.1. Taxonomy (GTDB): domain Bacteria; phylum Bacteroidota; class Bacteroidia; order Sphingobacteriales; family Sphingobacteriaceae; genus Sphingobacterium; species Sphingobacterium alkalisoli. The sequence continues at coordinate 31,723 of NZ_SUKA01000004.1, read as the reverse complement.
TGTTCGTTTTTATCAAGCTATATGTGCGCTAGAATTGGGTGAAGCGGATGCTGAGGCGCAATTTCTAAAATATATTAAGGATTTTCCGGCTAGTGCGAATTCTAAGGCGGCTTATTTTCAGATCGGACGGTCCTATTATGCAAAGAAAGATTATGCAAAGGCGATAGAATGGTTTTTGAAAATTGACTCCAAAAATTTAGCCGGCGCAGAGAATACCGAGTACCGTTTTAAATTGGGATATGCACAATTTATGACAGATGACTATACATCGGCTAAACCTGTCTTTGAGAGACTTAAAGATGAAAAAAGTCAATACCAAGAAGCATCTATATACTATTATGCTTATCTGTCGTACTTGGACGCGGAGTATAAAACGGCTTTAAATGAATTTGAACGGTTAAATGGTTCTAAAACTTACGAAACAAGTTATCCGTACTATATTACGGCGCTTTATTTTTTGGATAAGCGTTATGATGATGTGTTAACTTACGCCTTACCGATCTTGCAGACTACTAAGCAAGAAAATGAAACTGAAATGTTCCGTATTATTGGTGCGACATATTTTATAAAGGGTGATTTACAACAATCAAAATCATACTATGATAAATTTCAAGCACAGGATCAAGGAAAAACGCAAAACAACCAAGATAGCTATCAGATTGGGTACATCGCCTACAAATTAGGTGACTACGAAAAAGCAATCATCGAGCTTGAAAAAATGAATGAATCCGATGCGTATTATCAATCCGCAATGATCACACTTGGTGACGCATTTTTAAAAACGAATAATAAACAAAGTGCGCGTAACGCCTTCTTTAGAGCTTCTAAACTCGAGTTCGATCCGCAACTTAAAGAAGAGGGGTTGTTCAATTATGCGAAGCTCTCTTACGAATTGGATTTTCATCAGGTCGCGCTTGATGCGACACAGGAATACTTAGATACTTATCCCAATTCTGCGCGTACTGAAGAAGCCAAAACATTATTGGCGGAGGTGCTGCTAAGTACAAAAAGCTATCGTGCGGCAGTAGATGTATTGGAGTCTATCGATCGTACAACTAGGGAATCCAAAGCTGCGTATCAAAAGGTGACCTATTACCGTGGGTTGGAATACTATAATGAGCGTGCCTTCGAGAATGCAATTTCAATGTTCATGCGTTCAGAGGCTAACCGTTACGACCAAGAAATTTATGCGTTAGCAATTTACTGGAAGGCAGAGGCAATGTATGAGGTGCGTAAGTACCGGGAATCGGTGGCCAACTTCAATAAATTCCTCCAATTGCCTGATGCAAGGAACACAGATGTGTACAGCTACGCCAACTATGCGCTTGCCTATGCGGCTTTCCGAAATGATAACTATACGACGGCCGCCAACTATTTTGAACGTTTTATGGCATCAGGTGGAAAAGACGGTATTGAACTAAATACGCGCAATGATGCCATTGCACGTTTAGCTGATTCATATTTTGGTGCCAAAAATTACGGTAAGGCCATGAACTATTATGATCGTTTGATTAGTTCAAAAGCACAAAGTCAAGATTATGCCTTATTTCAACGTGGGATTATTCTGGGACTGCAAGGAAATAATCAAGGGAAGATAGCGACGTTGAATTCAGTAATCGAAAAATTCCCGAAATCAAACTACGCTGATGACGTCGCGTTTGAAGTGCCTTATACCTATTTCTTGATGGGCCAACATAATGAGGCAATTACAGGACTTCAATCCATGGTAGAGAAGTACCCGCGTAGTTCTTATGTTCCACGTGCTTTGGTGACAATTGGCCTAGTGCAGTATAATCAGGATAATAATGAAGCTGCTTTGGCTACTTTCCAGCGTGTAGTAAACCAGTATGCTACGACTGATGAGGCAAAACAAGCTATTCGTTCGATTGAAAATATTTATCTTGACAATAATGATGCGACAGGTTATATCCGATATGCAACAAGCACGAATATAGGAGACCTAAGCACAGCAGAACAGGATGCGCATACATTTGGTATAGCACGGAATTTATTTGATAGAGGCAGTTGGCAAGGGGCTTTAGAAGCTGTAAATGCATATTTTGACAAGTTTCCAAAACCTATTCAGGAGAAATATGCACGCTTTATCCGTGCAGAAAGTAATGCCGCATTAGGAAAAGATAAGGAAGCGCTCCACGACTATAATATTATTATGAACGACTGGACGAGCGCATACACAGAACGCACGCTCGTGAGTGTATCTAAATTGCACTTGCGTAATAAAGCATATAATGAGGCCGTGCAGGTGTTGAAGAAACTGGAGTTGACTTCGGAATACAAAGAGAATTACGGCTTTGCAATCCAAAATCTATTAGTAAGTTACTTCAATATTGGTGATTATATAGAGACGCTAAATTATGCTAATCTTGTTAAAAACTACGAGAAGTCTTCGCAAGAAAATATTGGTTTAGCTCATCTTTACGCGGCAAAGGCATATTTGGCAACGAACAAAACAGCTGATGCAACTAAGGAGTTGAATTTGGCGGCATTGAAAAGTAAAACAATCACAGGAGCTGAGGCTCGTTATTTAGTCGCCAAACAACAGTTAGAGGCTAAACAATTTGACAAAGCCATTGAATCTGCTTTTGATATTTCGAATACATTCTCTTCCTACGATTATTGGGTTGGTAGAGGGTTTATATTGATGTCGGATGCGTACAAAGGGAAAGGCGACAACTTTCAGGCAAAAGCAACTTTGGAGAGTATCATCGAAAATTATGAAAATCAAGACGATGGTGTGATCAAAGATGCGAAAGATCGTTTGCAACAACTTAAATAATAAGAAATAGGAAATAATGATGAAACCGAGTCCGCTACTGTCGGACGAGCTCTCATCAGCTATAAAGAAAAATAATTAGATGAAACCGAGTCCGCTGCTGTCGGACGAGCTCTCATCAGCCATAAAGAAAAATAATTAGATGAAATTGCATAAAACAAGATTTAAGAGTTATGCCATAGTAGCGTTATTGGTGGGTTTTGGTTCACAAGGTGTGGCACAGGAAGATCCCGATAAGCCAGTTACTATAGATTCTTTTGACGTCGTACGTGATTACAAGCCTATTCTTGCAGATGCGGTAAAGATTCGTCGTAGCCCGGATATGACCAACAAACGTAGTTACATGCCCAAGTTATCTTATGGCAATGTGGTTGATAAAAAATTGGACATCAATACGGGCTTGAAACAGTTGGATGTGCAGGAAATGCCGTTTACGAGAATAGAGGACATTACAAGCAATTATGTGAAACTAGGAATCGGTAATTTTAGCACGATACTTGGTGAAGCCTATATAGCCGTAGAGGATTATGAAAATATTCGTTTTGGAGGGTTTGTAAAACATCTCAATCAAAAAGGGAGTTTGGACGATCAAAAGTTTTCGAGACAGGAAGTAGGTGTTTTTGGTAGAAGAGTACTTCCGGCGTTTACCGTGGATGGTCTTGTCGGATATAATAGGTACGGTACACGATTCTACGGTGTGCCAGAAGCAATGAATGGAGAAACACTGAATCCCGCACGTGAGGCACAGCGTTTTAATGATATCTATTTCACAGGTGAACTGACCAGCAATTTTGACCCCCTGAATGAAGACGCACTCTCGTATTCGGCCAAAGTTGATGCCTACACCTATAAGGATAAGTTCGATGCCAAAGAAAATTCCGTAGCGCTTTCCGCTTATTTGAACAAGCGTGTACGAGCCTTTAATATCGGTGCTAATGTGGCCGTGGATGTCAACTCTATTGGAGGAACGGCTAATACGGTAAATGACGGTAAGATCAATAATTCATTAGCAAACATCAATCCCTATATCAGCTTCAAAGGAGATAACTATGCGGTTACGCTAGGAGCGAATTTGGTGTCTGAGTTTGGTGATAGCAGCAGGTTTAATATTTTTCCATCGGCAGAGGTCGATTTCTCTTTGGTGCCTACTTACATTCATATATTTGGTGGTATCAGCGGAGGAGTACAACGTGCCTCTTACAAGTCTTTTACCCAGCAAAATCCTTATTTAGGTCCTGAGCAGGACTACAGAAACGTGGTGGAACGCTTGAGTTTCTTTGGAGGAATCAAAGGAAATGCTGGAGCTACCTTTGGATATAAGGCTAAAGTAATGTACAAGACTTTGGAAGGGCTGCCTTTATTTGTGAATAACCTGGATAACCCTTTTCAGTTTGATTTGATTTATGATGGCAATGAAGACAATACTGTCAAATACATTGGCTTGGAAGGAGAAATCAATATCCGCCTTTCAGAATTGATTAACTTAGGTGGAAAGCTGAACATTGATCAATATACTACGGCTACTGAAGAGGAAGCATGGTTTACACCAAAGATGCGATTGGCTGCCAATGCTCGATTCAACATTTCGGAGAAATTATATATCGATGCAGAAGCTTTATTCCACGGGACATCTTACGCTAAACAATATGATTACGACAGCCAAACCTCTGGACCGATCGGTACGTACCGCAAGGAGAGTATACCGGCATTTTTTGATCTAAGCGCAGGTGCCGAGTATAAAGCGCTGAAAAATTTGGGCGTCTTTGTAAAAGCCAACAATATCTTTAACAATGAATACCAACGGTACTTATATTATCCTAGATTGGGATTTGGTGTGATCGGTGGACTTAATTTTTCATTTTAACGAAATAAGGTTATAACTTTGCAAGTCAATAACGGGAGTACATGAATTTAGGTAAACTTATACATACATTATTAAAGCGTCAGACAGAAGTATATGTCAAAGGTCTAGGGGTATTCAAAAGAATATATACTCCGGCAACTTTCGATGCTAAAAAAAATGTATTCTTGCCACCTATTACCTTTATTGAGTTTGATTCAAGATCTGCTGAAGGTTATGATTTTGTCTCATACGTACAGCAGATGAAGCAAAACGACCGTTTAGAGGCTGAGCAAGAGGTAGATGTAGCTATACGTAGCATCGTTGAGCAACTAAACCAAAAAGGTCAGGCTAAGTTAGATGATTTAGGCTATTTAGTTAGTTACGGTGACAGCTATGTCTTCAAGGCTATTGATCTTAGTGGATTTAATTATGAATCCATGGAGGATAAATTTTATTTGCCTGCCGACGAAGAACCCAAACCAATCATTGAAGAATTTTCGAGAGAGGAGATTGTAATTACCAATCCGCCTGTAGAAGAAAGCAAGGATACGGAGGGACAGCTCACAGCACCGGAGGAACCGGCGGCGAATTTGATTCCCGTGAGTACGAAGATGGAAGAACTACCTCCCGAAGATGAAGAGGTACAGATGAAATCGAATAAGGCAATGTGGTACGGGCTGGTAGCTATGTTGGCTATTTTGATTCTTGGCGGAATATATTATTATAGCGTCCGGGATATGAACAAAAAAGCATCTCCTACCGTAGTGCTTCAACCAGTGGATGTGGTAACTCCCGAAATATTGATCGATACAAATCAGGTAATGGTTGAGCAAGATACGTTGACGCCAAATGACTCGGATAGTTTAGACATGTTGATGGAATCGGAGGAACCACCATCTACACCTAAACATATGTATCAAATTGTGATAGGTTCGCACCGTACGTTAGCACAGGCTTATCAACAGGCCGAAGCTTTTCATAAAGATGGGCATAAACGTGTAAAGGTGGTATCTCCCAATCTTGCCCACAATCGTAAGAAAGTGGTGTGGGATACATATGAGACAAAACAGGAGATGGATTCGGCATTAAATTATGTTCAAAAACATATTATTGCAGATGCCTGGCCTGATAAAATTAGATAGAATAAAAAACCATTACAATAAATTTTATAGATTACTATGTCATTATTACAAGACAATCTAACAGTAGACACGTTGAGCCAAGTTCAACAACAGTCAGTACAATTAGCCACACAAGAAGAGAATTTGAATTTGATTCAGCTCATGATGAAGGGCGGTTGGATCATGATTCCTATTTTGTTACTTTTCTTTCTCGGATTAGTAATCTTTATTGAACGGTATATTACGATCAGGAATGCCTCGCGATCGGATGGGGGATTGATGGCGCAGGTAAAAAGTAATGTGTTGTCGGGCAAGCTAGATGCCGCTATCGCTGTATGTCGCTCAAGTAATTCTGCGCTATCACGTATGTTACAAAAAGGGTTAACACGCGTGGGACGTCCGATTAAAGATATCGAAGGCGCTATAGAAAACGTTGGTAAGTTAGAAGTGTCCAAATTGGAAAAAAATATTAATATCCTGGGTATTATTGCTGGTATTGCTCCGATGTTAGGTTTCGTAGGAACTATCTTCGGTGTTATTCAAATTTTCCGCGAGGTTGAAATTGCAGGAGGTATCGATATCGGTACGGTTTCAGGTGGACTTTATGTGAAGATGATCGCTTCAGCTTCTGGATTGACTATAGGTATTTTAGCCTATATAGGCTACCACATTTTGAATATGATGGTTGAACGTCTAATCTTACGTATGGAGACAGAGGCGGTAGAGTTTATTGATTTATTGGACGAACCGGGAGTATAGTATGAATATACGAAATAGACGAAATAGACCTGTTGCAGAGGTACATACAGCAGCGTTGAATGATATCATGTTTTTCTTGATGTTATTTTTTCTCTTGGCTTCTGCTGTTGCTAATCCACAGGTGGTAAAGTTGTTATTACCTCGATCAAGTGCGGGAGAACAGTCTGTTGCGAAGAAAACTGTTACGGTCTCCGTGACCAGTGATTTAGCTTATCATGTTGATAAGCAGGTAGTTCCCTATGAGGCGCTAGAAGGGGCATTACAATCACGTATGAATACAGGCGAAGAAGTAACTATTATGTTATATGCCGACAGTACAGTACCTATTCAAAATGTGATTTCGGTAATGGATATCGCAAATAGACTGAAAATAAAATTGGTGCTGGCTACGGAGCCTAAAAAAGACTAGTAATATGATGACCTTTGTTAAACTTATTTGTGAATCATAGGTCATACTCAAAAGTAGAAGTGTATGTATTATCATCTTAAAGAAGAAAATAATATGCCAAGGGCGTTAGGCTATTCGTCCCTCGTAATGGTTATACTAATCGCTATAGGCTTCTTTATTGTCTTTGGTCAAAGCGACTTGCCTGAATATGGCACGGGAGGTATTATTGTTAACTATGGTACAGCAGAGGAAGGAATGGGGGACGATTATATGGCAGTTGAGGAACCGTCACTTGATGAAAATGCTAACAATGTGAGACCCGATAAAATAGATCCAGCAGAAACACCTATTCCAACACCTACACAGCAGACAGCAGACAAAGTTGTGGCTACGCAAGATATGGATGATGCTCCAGCTGTTACCAAGGCTGAAAAACCACTGAAAACAACTGCTGTTGAAACAACGACCGAAAAGAAAAATAGCACACCAACGGTAAATACAAATGCCTTATATAAAGGTAAAAAAAATAACGCAACTGGATCGGGAGATGGTACCGGATCTACACCAGGTAATCAGGGCTCCGAATTGGGTGATCCATTAGCTAGTAATTACGGTGAGGGCGGATCTGGTTTTGGGGATGCGATGATTTCACTCGCAAACAGGCGTTTTACAGTCGCTCCTAAAATTGACGACAATGGTCAACAACGCGGTAGGGTTGCTGTTGAATTTAAGGTGGACAAAAATGGTGTAATTACTTATGCGCGTTCAGGTGCAAAAGGTACCACAATAAGTGACGGTACACTATGGTCAAAGTGTGAAAGAGCGGTTAGAGGTGCTCGTCTTAACCAAATTGCAAATGCACCAGATAGCCAGACAGGGGTCATTATTTTCAATTTTAGATTGAGATAGAGGCGAAATACTCCTGAGAGTTCGTAAATTACGCAAAGAGATATTCTACATTTCTACTAAAAATCAAGCAACATAGATATGCACTCTTATACGGAAGTCATTGCGTGCTTATATAGTCGCTTGCCTGTGTTTACACGTGATGGCGCCTCAGCCTATAAAAAAGATTTGGATCGCACATTGGAATTATGTGCCGCGATAGATAATCCCCAGCATAAATTTAAAACGATTCATGTAGGAGGAACAAATGGAAAGGGCTCATCTTCCCATATGCTGGCAGCTATTTTATCTTCTGCGGGCTATAAAACCGGGTTATATACTTCTCCGCATTTAATCGATTTCCGCGAACGCGTGCGTATTGACGGTAAAATGATTGCTGAACAGTTTATCGTTGACTATGTAAATAAACACAAAGATCTAATAGAACAAGTAAATCCTTCTTTTTTCGAGGCAACTGTGGCTCTGGCTTTTGACTATTTTGCAAGAGAACGTGTTGACATTGCCATTATCGAAGTGGGACTGGGAGGCCGTTTGGATAGCACAAATATTATCACGCCAGAGGTTGCTTTAATTACTAATATTGGTCTGGATCACATGGATCTGCTTGGTGGTACAATTCAAGAAATTGCAAATGAGAAGGCTGGTATAATCAAAGCAAACACGCCTATTGTTATCTCCGAATTTGATCCGATTGTCGCTCCCATATTTGAAGCGAAAGCGCAAGAGCTTCAGGCTCCGCTATTATTTGCAGATCAGATATATGATGTAGTAAGAATATCCAAAGAGATTGATAGTCAGTTAATACAGGTTAAGGGGCCTTCTATAAACAATAGGCTGAAACTAGATTTGAGCGGTTCGTATCAGCTAAAAAATATTATTGGCGTATTGGCAGTTGTAGATCAAGTCCGTAAAGCTGGATTTGAGATATCCGCAAAAGCGCTTGAGCGGGGATTGGCTAACGTACAGCAGCTAACAGGATTTCAAGGTCGTTGGCAAACTATATCTACGAATCCGTTAATCATCTGTGATACCGGTCATAATGAGGATGGCATAAAAGAAGTTGTTAAAAACCTGCTGGACGTTTCCTATAGAAAATTGCATATTGTTATTGGGGCAATGAAAGACAAGGATCTAGACCATATGCTGCCATTCTTGCCCAAAGATGCTACCTATTATTTTTCTAAACCAGACATGCCTCGAGCGATGGCTTCTCAAGAGTTACGAGAAAAGGCAACGATTTACGGATTGTCTGGTCAGTCGTTCGATTCCGTTTTCCATGCATTGAAAGCTTCGAAGGATGCCTTTCAAGAGGGTGATCTCATATTTGTAGGTGGTAGTAATTTTGTCGTGGCCGAGGTGTTGCAGTCGTTAATTTAATGCAAGCTGTAAAGTGCTTTTGAAATTTATCAAATTCCCCTTATTACTCTCATATATAAAATCCGTTAGACTTTTGCTGTCGAAATTAAAATCACCTACTATGGCAAGTTGTAGTTTATACGTTGCGAATTTTTGAAGAATTTCTCCTGCTAATTTGGTTTTCAGATCAAAAAAACTAGGGTTTATATTTTTTTGATACACAATCAATTTGTCAAAACCTTGATAATATACATCCCCCATTAAGTCCGTTGCATCTTCTAGGGTTGTAAATATTTCTTTCGAAATGATGAGTTCTGCTATATTTTTGTTAGCTATTCGGTGTGCTATTAGTTGCATGTGTTGTGTTTTTTCTAATCATTTATTGTTAATTCTCCCCGGATATCCTTTTGCATATAGTAGGCTACTTCTTGTTGATTAGCGAGCTCCCCCTGTAAATACATCAGCTTCGTTACTGCTGCTTCAAAAGTCATGTCATATCCGTTCAGTACGCCTATAGCTTTAAGTCCTTGGGAAGTTTCATACCGACCTAATTCAACGGAACCAACTTTACATTGCGAGATATCGACAATATTTTTGCCTTGCCGAATGCAGTCTTCTAATAGATTTAAAAACCAAGTGTCAGTCATCGTATTGCCGGAACCAAAAGTCTCCATTACAATTCCTCTTACGTCTGAACTTAGAACGGCTTCAACAGTGATTCTGCTAATTCCTGGGAACAATTTAAGTACGGCTACACGATTGTCAAGTTGGGTGTGTAAAACAAATGATTTTCCACTATTGTCTAACAATGCATCATCGTTATATTTCAGATGAATACCAGCTTCTACAAGCACTGGGTAATTTGGAGAACGAAAAGCCTCAAATTTTGCGGAATTATACTTGAAGGAGCGATTACCTCGAAACAGTTTATTGTCAAATAAAATGCAGACTTCTTGGATTATGGATCGTCCCTCCCTCTTTGCAGAAGCGATTTCTAAAGCAGTCATCAAGTTTTCCCGTGCATCTGTCCGAATCTCACCGATAGGTAATTGCGATCCGGAAAATATCACAGGTTTTTGTAAGCCCTCAAGCATAAAACTTAATACTGATGCTGAAAAGGCCATCGTATCTGAGCCATGCAATATGACAAATCCATCGTAGGCGTCATAATTGTCTTTGATTAGCTGGGCCATTTCCAACCAAACTGAAGGATTCATATTCGAAGAATCGATAATAGGCGTAAAAGAATGTACGGTCAGCTTGTAGTTGAGTCGGCTTAAGTCGGGTAGATTATTTGCGATAAGCTCAAAGTCGAATGGAACAAAAGTGCCGGTTTCCGGATCTTGGACCATTCCAATGGTTCCTCCGGTATATATGATAAATATGTTATTCATTTTTTTACACTTAATAAGTGAAACTGCCATGCATTTTATGGATTCCGTTTGATTTGGCGCATTCATGATATCAAATTCCAAAAACGGTTACTGAATTTCTAGTCGTAATTTCCGCCAATTCAGCCATATTTATTTGATGGAGATCAGCCACTTTTTCGGCTATATAATGCAAATAAGAACTTTCATTTTCTTTGCCTCGGAACGGACTGGGCGCAAGATAGGGAGCATCTGTTTCCAAAACGATATGTTCAAGCTCGATTTCTTTTACGACATGATCCAATCCTGCTTTCTTGTACGTAACCACGCCTCCGATGCCTAATTTAAAGCCTAGGGCGATAGCACGATGAGCCTGTTCCAAAGTCCCAGTGAAACAGTGAAAAACTCCGAATAGCTTATCGTCCTTTAATTCACCTAGTAGTTCGAATATTTCCTCAAATGCTTCCCTACAGTGGATATCGATTGGAAGTCCAAGTTCCTTTGCCCAATTTACTTGGGTACGAAAAGCATCTTTCTGTATATCTAGGGTGCTCTTATCCCAGTAAAGATCTAATCCGATCTCGCCTATAGCATATATCTGGTGGTTGCTGATCGCCTTCTCGATGATCTTTAGCTCAGCCTTATAATTAGTCTTGACGCTGCACGGATGTAGTCCTAACATAGGAAAGCAATTTTCTGGATAAGCCATGACTGTGTCAAATACGGGCTGAATGGATTGACTGTCTACATTGGGAAGAAAAAGCCGGGTGACGTTTTTAGCAAAGCAATGCTTTAATTGTGCATCCAAACTTTCCGAGTTTGCATGATAGTAAATATGGGTATGGGTATCGGTAAGTTGGTAATTAGGTGTCATTATGATGTATTTGCGCTGTTCAAAAATAGTGTTTTGTGTTATAATGACCTAATTCCATACAAAAAAAGCGATTCCATTAATGGAATCGCTTTTTTATTTAAAATTTGTTAAGATAAAGTCGTTTTATCTGCTTTTTTTAATCTTAGTTTGCAGGCTGACCAGGTGTCGGTTGAGGTAGTGACGGTGGTGTCGCGGCTCCTGTACCTTTTATTACATCGACTAATTCAATGTCGAATACCAATGGCGCATAAGGAGGAATTTTACCTTGGCCGCCACGTTCACCATAGCCCAATGATGAAGGAATGATTAATGTAGCTTTACTACCTTTGTTTAATAACTGAAGACCTTCCGTCCAACCTTGAATAACCGGGTCATTTCCGATACTGAAACGAATAGGTTCGTACGGACGCATAGGGTTGAATTGATTCTCTTTCTTCGCTAGCTCAGGATCGCTTGTGTCAAAGATAGTTCCATTTGTCAATTTACCTGTGTAATTAACGACTACGGTGTCACCTAATGCAGGTTTTTCACCTTTACCTTCTTCGTTAACAATATATTGTAAACCAGAAGCTGTTTTCTTAGGTTCTAATTTGTTTGAGGAAACGTAAGCAGTGATTTTACCTTCTTCTCCTTTTTTCAAACCTTCAATTTCAGTTTCGAAGTACTTATTTACTTGGGCGTAAATAGCTGAATCTGTTAATTGTCCTTTTTTAAAGTGCTTTCTAACTTTCACGGTGAAGGTAACAAATTTATCAGCGAACTCCGGTTTTGGTTGACCCGTTTTTGCTGCCATTGTATCTAAGTTAAGACGGAAGATAGCACTATCGCCCTCGCCCAACATTTTAAACATGGAGTTGTAATCTCCGGCGTATAACCCGGGGATCGAATCAGGAGCAATATTTACGATTTGAGGTAATCCCATATCGTAAGTGCTATTTAATAGTGAGTCATTTCTGTCAGATGTGACGGTCATGTCTACCGACAATAGATCGCCGGAAGCCGCTTTCTCTGCGCCTTCGTCATCAACAATTTTGTACTCAAGACCACCATCACCCTTCTTGAAGTTTTGGCATGAAGCAGCAGTTAATAATACCGCCGCGGATAGAAATAGAATTGATTTCTTCATTTTATTTAATACTACTTATTTACGTTATTAATAGTTCTTTGTATTCTGGTAAAATAGATTTAAATGTATTTACTACGGTCGCTAAAGCGGCGGTAGAACTTCCGCCAGAGGCATTCAGGTGTCCACCACCATTGAAATATTTCTTACATATTTCATTGCAAGGAATGTCTCCAATCGATCGCAAAGATAGTTTAATTAATTCGGTTCTGTCAACAATTAGTGCCGCAAGTCGAACACCTTTTACAGAGAGTGCGTAATTGACCAAACCTTCCGTATCTCCTGTGCTTATTTCGAATTGTGCCAAATCATCTTTGCTAATGGAAAATAATGCAGTATTGTATTCAGGAATTACTTCAAGACAATTTAAAAGGCAGTATCCCAAAAACTTCAGTCGCCTCTCGGTGGAGCTATTGTAGATATGTTCATGAATTTCCCAATTACGGGCACCGGCTTCTATTAAACTAGCGATAATATGGTGGACTGCTGATGTAGTGGAGCGGAAACGAAAAGAGCCTGTATCGGTCATGATGCCAGCATATAGGCAAGTAGCAATAGAGGCATCGATAAATTCTTTTCCTTCTAAGATATCAGCAATGAAGGTGTAAATTAATTGTGCTGTGGCAGCGGCATTCGAATCCCAATAAGTCAACTGAGCAAAATCCTCGGGATCCAAGTGATGATCTATCATCCATTTTTGTGCAGAAGCTTCGCGTATATGTTTTTCTAGAATATTCGTACGGGAGAGGGCACTGTAATCCAGACAAAAAATGATATCAGCCTCGCTTAATAGCTGCTTAGCTTTTTCTGGATTTTCCGGATAAGATATAATTAGCTCCCGCCCCGGTAACCAATCTAGAAAAGTAGGGAAATCCGATGAAACGACTACATTTACCTCATGGTTTTTTGTTTTTAACCAGTGGTAAAGACCTAAAGATGAGCCTAAAGCATCACCGTCGGGTTTATGATGAGTAGTGATTACAATTTTTCTAGGTTCGGTCAGTAATTTTAAATTCTCTTCTCCTTGTAGCATATTATTATTATGGGTACAAACGTACTAATAAATAATGTTCTTGTAAAATTATTTTTGATGTCGAAAAGCATAAAGTTTGTGGTCTCTTCGCATGCACAATAGAAACGTGTCACTATTGTAGTTTATTTTTCCATAGTAGAATAAAGGTTGTCCTTCTACCGGGAATCCATTGACTATCGATCCATCCGCATTAAGCAGATAGATGAGGTTGGTTGATTTAGATGCAATACCTATCAGAGCCAGTCCGGTAGCAGATCCGAAATATTGAGGTCTGTCTGAAATATCTTTTGTAAAATTATATTCGAAAAGCAGTTTTGAAGTGTCATTTATCGCGTATACGTGTATTCGGCTGCCATCGACAACAACCATTTCAGGAGCATTTGAGGAGGCGACATTTACGAAGTCTGCATAAAACTTAGCATTCCACTTGTCAGGTCGTGTGATGACAGGGGCTTTGGCGAGCGAAAACTTGTAGATGTTACTTGCAGTATCTGTAGCTAGAATGCTGAATTCTGTATTGCCTTCATCTAATGTTCCAATTGGGTTTCTAAAAACGACATTTCCTGGAGCGTCGATATGCTTGGTAATGCGACCTTGTTTGTCGAATAAGTAAATTCGTCCATAAGTGGTTCCTATTGCAAAATATTCGCCAACCACTTGTATTGAGCCGTTTATTTCGCCTGCAATGCTTTCGTCTTGAAAAAGATCAAGACGAGATCCTTCCATGTTGTATGTGTATATTTTTTTCTTCGTCGGAACCATAATTAATGATTGACCATTTACCGACGCAATGGTAGGAGTAGCAATCGGTTCTTCTGGTACGCCCGTAGAGAATCCTTTCATCGGTTTTCCAGAAGTATCAAAACGATACAGTCTATTTCGGTCTGTTACTAAGATAATGGATCGGTCAGCTATTTGAAGTAGGTCACCTACTACTCGTCCAGAAAATACAGACGACCATATCTTCGCGCCTGAAGGGGCGATCGCGTGCAGCGTATGATCTAACTCCTGAAGTAAAATGAATTGACTGGTGTCAGAATGTTCGAAGATGTAAGGTCTTGTAATTGCCCTATTTTCTAATGGATAAATCCATTCAGAAGTAGCTCCGAGAGCAGTTTTACTTTTATAGATCCCATATATGCGAGATAGAAAATTCCCGTTGTTACCGGATAGCTGAACTGACCAAGAGTAGAAGTCTTGGTAACCAAAATTGTCGCGATTCCTAAAGTTTTGCTGATAGTGCTGTGGTAGTGAGTTTAGTATTTTTGAATTTGCATTTTTGGTATGAACAAAAAGGGTAATATTAGCTTCATTTCCTTGTAGCTTTTCAAAACTTTTAAAACCTAAGGTTCCTGTTAGCAGGTTTTTGTTTTTCCAATCTTTTTGATATTCGCGAAGTGTGGTACTGCTGTTCGCTACAACGAGTACATTGGCTACTTGTGTTACATAAGGGCGTGGAAAGATTTTAAAAGCATCGCCATAGAAAGTATATAATAGATTTGAGTGCTTAAACCTATAGATTGAATCTCCTGTATCTTCAAATAACTCAGATTTAAGGTGGTTCCAAGATTGCGGGTCTTCCAGGCTTATGTAGCCCATATTAGTTTGGTTCGGCTGTTCGATCAATGCAAATTCCAAACCTAGTGCTTTCTGCAATTTATAAATGACAGTAGTATCTTGTTGAGATGTTAGTTGTTTGTATATTCTGTCGTTCTCCTTACGGAATTTAAGTAAGTTACTAATATCGTCGGTAAATTGTCTTCGGTCACTGATACTGTATTCCATGTACACAGCCGTTGAAGAGGGGAAAAAATTGTGGAGATATTGTGTCTTTTTACGTTGGTGGCGGAATAAAGCAATGTAATTTCCCTGAGTATTTTCGACTTCGCTTTCACCAGTCAACATTAAGGCGTCTTGTTTGAAATTAATATTCCACGCAGATTGTCCTTTCAGTTCTTCAAACTGTTTTATAAAGGAACCGGAACTTGTACGTTGGAAGTGTTCTAAGGCGGTGGGAAGTTGTTGGTGCGGGAAAAAGATACTTAATGGTGTGTTTCGGGAGCTATTTTTAATGAAATAATCGACCTGTTGCTCCGAAAGGTGCTTTGTTTCTTTGCTGACGATAGCCG
Organism: Sphingobacterium alkalisoli; assembly: GCF_005049105.1. Classification (GTDB taxonomy): domain Bacteria; phylum Bacteroidota; class Bacteroidia; order Sphingobacteriales; family Sphingobacteriaceae; genus Sphingobacterium; species Sphingobacterium alkalisoli. Next base: position 16,027 of record NZ_SUKA01000004.1, on the reverse strand, counting down.
CTAACAGCGGTTTAGCGTAGGAAGCAAAGAGTATGTTTTCATAGTAAATAACATACAAGGTAGAGTCAACATGGCCATTGTTGAAAGAGTATATTTGTTGATTTAGGGTGTCTTGTACTTGCACCTCATATTCTTTTTCCATTTGCTGGATGATTACAGGTAGTTCATCAGCTGCTATTTTTTCCGTATTTGGAATGGTAAATAGTGCTTCAACGGATTTTTTACGGTACGGATGAAACGAAATGTAAATTTCCGCATCCAATACGTACGGCTTTAAGGCATCATTGCGTAGTAGTTTTTTCTTGAACTCCGCCAGTCTTTCTGCTTCGCTAAAGCCGAGAATCGCATCAAACACCTCAAAATCTTTAAAGATATTGTCGGTTATTTCATCATTGCGAATGGATAAAACCAATAGCGTATTTTCGGGTAAGTACTGTAAAGGTTTGGTCGCCTCTTTGTGGTCCTTATTAAGGTCACCGAAGTAATAAATAGAAGCGCCAATTACAGCTATAAACAAAATAGCTGTTACGATAATCGTATTCCTCATAATACAAACCTACTTAATTATGATGCGAAAATAAAACCCGAACAAATAAAAAAGCGAAAATAGCTGTGCTTTTAAAGGATATTTTTTACATTTATAAGCAATATCTCAATTAAGTTGAACTTTTAGAAATTAGATGAATAAGCAGATTATATTGACGGCCTCTTTTTTGGGGTTGATCGCTGTTATATTGGGTGCGTTTGGTGCACACGGTTTAGAAGGGAAAATAAGCGAATACCATCTTGAAACCTGGAAGACCGCTAATCAATATCATTTTTATCATACTTTGGCGTTATTATTTTTGTCTACATTTTCAAGGGCTAAAAGTCCTTCGATACGTGTTTCGTACATCGCTTTTACAGCTGGAATCTTACTTTTTTCCGGTTCGCTATATGTGTTGAGTATACGATCTCTATTCGATATAGAGATCGCGTCTTGGCTTGGTCCGGTTACTCCTATAGGTGGGCTTTTTTTTATGACGGGGTGGATCGGGCTGTTTGTAGCAGCAATACGACATCGCGCTTAAGCCAAATATAATATATTTAACCTCGATAATTCTATTGTCGAAGTTTTTTACTACCCTGTGTTTTGAACGAAGGATTAATTTGTCGGTTTGCTTCTTTATAGAGAAAATAAATCTGACTCGCGCCGACGAAAGAGGTGGTAAAAAATGATTTAGAACATCCTTTCTTTATTACACTACCATCATTAGGAGAGATTATAATTGCATAAAAAGCCAATTACGAATAGTGTTTTTACGAATAGGCATTGGTGAATGCGAAGCATTTTATCTAAGTTTGTTTTATGTCCAATTCAGAGTTGTTCGATCAAAAGCGTAAAACGTTTTTTGTAGAAGTTATTCTCCCTTTAGCGATTGCAAAAACATATACATATCGTGTGCCGTATGATTTGAATGATTGTGTGAAAATAGGGGTTCGTGTAATTGTACAATTTGGGAAGAATAAAATTTATTCCGCTATTGTGCGATCTTTCTCTACAGAAGCACCTGTTAAATATGAAGCAAAATACATCCTGGATGTTGTGGATGAGGAACCTATTGTGGACGGGGCACAATTGCAACTGTGGGAGTGGATGGCAGAATATTACATGTGCCACCTTGGAGAAGTTATGCAAGCAGCCCTTCCGGCAGCGCTGAAGATGGCTTCAGAAACAAAAATTGTTTTAGCCGAAAATCCTAATCTCGATAGATCAGATGTTTCTGACAAAGCCTATTTGATATTGGAAGCTTTAGATATAGCTGGTGAATTAAGAGTTAGTGACGTGGTCAAGATATTGGGGCAGAAATCCGTATTCCCCTTGTTAAAATCATTATTCGAAAAAGGGTACGTTTTGATTTCGGAAGAAATTAAGGAACGATATAAACCCAAAACAAAAGCTTTTTTGCGTTTAGCATCGGAATATAGCGATGCCGAGGGAAAACGAATGGTATTAGATAGCCTCAATCGCGCACCTAAGCAACAAGATGCTTTTCTTGCCTTTATGCAATTGTCCAAAACGAAGGAAGATATCACGCGTCAGGATGTTATGGAAACTTCTGGCTGTGGAGCAGGTGCGGTATCCGCATTGATCGATAAAGGAGTTTTTGACATTAAAGAGAAGCTCGTTAGCCGATTCAATGATTCAGATATTTTGCTTACAAAAGATTTTACCTTTAGTGAAAGCCAACAAAAAGCGTATGACGATATTGAAGCTCAATTTGAAAACAAAGAAGTTGTGCTGTTACATGGGGTAACAGCTTCTGGAAAAACGCAAATTTACATTCGACTAATAGAGGCAGCGTTGGCGGACGGTAAAAATGTATTGTATCTGCTGCCAGAAATTGCACTTACGGCACAAATCACTGCTCGGCTCAAATTGCACTTTGGCAACCAACTGGGTGTGTATCATTCTAAATTTAATGACAATGAACGTGCAGAAGTTTGGCATAAGGTTATCAAAGATGAATATAAGGTTATAATTGGGGCACGTTCTTCCGTGTTTTTACCATTTAAAGAACTCGGTCTTATCATTGTTGACGAAGAACATGAAAACTCGTACAAGCAATATGATCCAGCCCCTCGTTACCATGCAAGGGATACGGCTATCTATTTGGCCCATATCCACCATTCAAGAGTTTTATTGGGTTCGGCAACACCTTCTATTGAAAGTTACTACAATGCCAAGGCAAGTAAATATGGTTTTGTAGGATTATTGGAGCGTTTTGGAGCTGCACAATTACCAGATATTCAGATTATAAATATTCCAGAAGAAAGTCGAAAAGAACAGATGCATTCCTATTTTAGTGCAGATCTTCTAAGAAATATAGCGGAGGCAGTAAGTAAAAAGGAACAGATCATATTATTTCAGAATCGTCGCGGACATACTCCGTTTGTACAATGTAGTACGTGTGGGTACGTCGCCAAATGTGTCAATTGTGATGTTAGTTTGACCTATCATAAAACATCACATTTATTGCATTGTCATTATTGCGGGCATTCTGAATCGCCGATTAATGTATGTCCGGCTTGTGGTATGCCACATATGGAGAGCAAAGGGTTTGGTACCGAAAGGGTGGAAGAAGAATTAGAGATCTTGATGCCGGAACTTCGAATAAGCCGCCTAGACCTGGATTCAACAAAGGGTAAATACGGATTTGACAAGATAATAGGTGCGTTTGACGATCATGAATTTGATGTATTGATTGGCACACAGATGGTGGCCAAAGGGCTGGATTTCGGACGTGTGAGCCTAATTGGAATTATCAACGCGGATACAATTATTAATTTCCCTGATTTTAGGGCGTATGAGCGGGCTTTTTCATTGTTTTCTCAGGTGGCGGGACGCGCTGGGAGAAGGCAATCGCTGGGTAAAGTAATCATCCAGACCTATACGCCGCAGCATCGGGTAATTGAACAGGTAGTGAATCATGACTACGACGGTATGTTTTTGAAGGAAATTACTGAGCGTAAAAATTTTCTATACCCTCCATTTTGTAGACTGATAAGAATGGATATCAAGCATACGGACCAACAACAGGTTTTAGACTCTGCTACGAGAATGGCCACTGCGCTTCGTTCTCATCTAGGGCATAGGGTTCTTGGACCGGAGCCACCACTGGTATCGCGTGTGCGAAATCACTATATCCAAACGATTACTTTAAAGATAGAGCGTGTGAATATCAGTATTCATAAAGTGAAAGATCTTATCCGACAGACGATTATGCTGTTTGAGCTGGATAAGCACAATACGGGGATTCGTATCCAAATAGATGTAGATCCATATTAAGCATTTTAAAAGACCGATCTGCCCTGCTATGTGTTGGTCGGTATTTGAATAAAAGCATTATTGATGCCTTCGATGTCGGATTATTAAGGGGATAGTTTCCATACCTTATCAGCGGAAGGAAGGTACTCTGGCAATGCCGCGGAGCCATACCAATTAAATAATTCGTAAGCAAGGAGATTTTCCTGAATGGCAGGGTCGGTTAGCAATATCTCATTTGCTTCCGCCATAGAGTCTACATTTAGAATAAAAATCCCTCGAAAAGTTCTTTCGTTTTGTTCCAAAGGCCCTGCAACAATTAGCTTACCTTGTTCTACGAGGTTATTGATGTTATCAAGATGCCCTCTAAAAGTGTTATTTATAAATTCTTTATCGTTTGTCTGATTGCTTCCTGTTTTTAGCACAACAAGAATATACTTTTTCATTCCATAGTTGTCTGCTCCTAACTTTTCGGCGAGTGTATAATTGTAATTTGGGTTGGTATTATTGGAATCTAAAGTCGTGTTTCTTGTATTCTCTTTCAATAAGGTGTAAGAATAAATTTTTTGTCCCCCATCTGAAATTTGCACCAAGACCTCAGAATCGGTAAGTTTTTTATATATAATTTTTTTGGGGAAGTCATGAGCTTGGTTTTCAAACACTAGAGCGGTATCAGAAAGAGTTTGTTTAAAGTTGACCGTTTTGCCCGAATTTTGACCTTTTACAGCCACAGAATACACGATTTCCTTCTCTTTTCTTTGATGGATAGTGGCATATTCCGTAACCGTTATACTGCCATTCTTTAGCATATAAGAAAATCCCTTAAAGGTACGTGAATTCAATCTATCCCAATGTTCATAATGGTTCTTATCCTTCCTCTTCCAGGTGCCTTCAAGAAAATCCGGAAATATCGTCTGCGATATACTTCGTTGGGTAAGAAGAACGGTTAAAAATACGAGCAAGTACTTCATAATTTTTCGTGTGTGGTGAGTGATACTAAGATATTTATTTTTATCAGTTATCAGCGCATTACTTTAGAAATTTTGAAAGGTTTTTTTACGGCTTTATGAGCAGCGTCTTTGGCAATGTTAGCCTGTAGCTCACTGACATTTTTTGGTTTATAGCGATTCTTGCGAACATCAAGACGAAATAACTTTTCATACCAAACACAAGCGGCAGTAAAGCGCCCGTAAGCTAGATCTAAATGATAGCCGTCGCGAGTAAAATGGTCGCCGATAGAACTTGTGCGCGCGTTTTGAATAGCCGTGCCAGCTGGGGCAACAAAGGCGAATTGTTTGGATTTATGAATTCTTTTTGTTGCCACTACGATATCGTTATACATTGTCATCTGATTCTTATTGTAATTTTTAAATCCTTCGTGTTTCGAATCTTGCTGATAGGCCCAGGTCTGATGGTATACAATTTTAGTATCTGGAGAAACAACCCCTTTTACATAATCTAATAATTGAGGAAGACTCTTCATGATGATGTCGTATTGGCCCGAATAGGGACTGGCCTGCTGCAGGCTGATATAGTCCCAATTCTCATCTTTGAGGGCGTTGGATATACTAATCCCTTTGCGCGTTGTTTTTGTGCCATCCAAGTCGATTTTTCTATAGCTATAATTTGCTTTATCTTCATTGATATTTTTTGTATGAAGTTCCAAAGATGCACCCCCGATATACATGTTTCCAATCACAATTTTTTTATCAGCTGTGGCAGCAAGTTCGTAAAGGTAGTTTTCTAATGCATCTTCTGAAAAACTATTCCCGATAGCTAGAATTTTTAAAATATCATCATCTTCAGGAGTTGCTTTTTGTCCGAAAACGACCGGAAGGTGTAATGTGGTAATTAAAAGGAATAAAAGAATATTTTTCATAGGTATAAAGTTGTTCTTCGTTTGTTTCATTTTTATATATCGATGCTTAATTAATGCATATTTCTCCGGGGCTTGTGGGAGTAGCGTGGTAGCGCCGAAACTTACAAGAGCCGCATTTGGTGCAACGCTTCACGGATCGCATTTACGCGGGCGGTAGCAAATTGTTCCATGTTATTGACATCTTTCGGAACGACGTTAAGAGCAAAATAATAAATACGCTCCCCTCTTTGGTAGAAACCAACGAACCACCCGTTGTTGTCTTTTTCGTTATATGACCAGCCTGTTTTTCCGCTTAGTGTATATTCGGGTGTTTTTTCGATTTCGAAAAGCTTCAGCATTTTGTCACGAGTCGAGTTTAGGATGGGTAACTTTTTTGTGTAAAAACGTTGCAGAAAATCAATTTGCTCCATTTGGGTTATTTTGGAGTTACCCCTCAACCAAAAGTTGTCAATAGTTTCTTCTCTTACATCCATAGTAGGATAGCGCAATTTATTGAGATAATTTTCCATGTTTTCTACACCAATTTTACGGGCAATCTCTTGAAAGCACGGTACACAAGAAGCTTGAAAAGCTTCCCGAAATGTGAGATCTTTTTCCCAGCTTTCAAACGCCCTCTTTTTTCCATCCCATTTTATTATCGCACTGTCGTTGCTGATGGTAGATGTTTCCATTGCAACAATGGCATTTGGTATTTTGAAAGTGGATGCAGGAAGAAAACCTGTATTAGCCCAATGAAAATCATTTGAATAGTAAATTTTCTTTTGGGGGTCATAGATTAAAATAGACCCATTTACATCCTGAGCTTCTAATATTTTATCAAATGTCGTTTTATAGCTCTCATCAAGCTTGCTGCCACTTTTGGGACTATCGCATCCAACTATAACTTTTGTAAGAACGACGAGAACGAGTAGTCTTTTTCTATATTTCATTCGTATTTAATGATAAGTAATATGTTGTTACTAAGCTGTACTAAAGAGCTCGCGTAGGTAATTTGTTTACTTTACAATTAGTCGCTTTAGGGTTATGATATGTTGGTGCCAACAGGTTTGTAAATAATGAAGCTCTCGTTATTATTTCTCAGTTTGATTGCAAAAGTCATGATAGTTTAAATTTAAGGAGGTAAGATAGTAAAATCTTTGGAAAAGCACACTTATATGGATAGTCTGAATTTTCGAATCCACGAATCTACTGAGCTAAAACATTTTGCATTTAATTAAGAAAATATGCCTCAACAATGGTATTTTTGAGGAACAATGGCATACAAATTTGTAGATAACTACCGAGAAAAAGGCGCACGCAAGCAACTTGTCAAACATCTGGAGAAAAGAGGAATCGAAGATAAAAATGTGTTGCGCGCGATCGCCAAGGTGCCTCGTCATTTTTTCTTTGATGAAACCTTTTGGAATCAGGCATATAGAGATATTGCTTTCCCAATCGGGGATGGACAAACGATTTCACAACCTTATACAGTAGCCTATCAATCAGAGCTATTGCATGTAAAACAGGGGGATAAGATTTTAGAAATTGGGACTGGATCTGGTTATCAGTCTTGCATATTGTTGGAATTAGGAGCTGATTTATATACAATTGAACGCCAAGAAGCCTTATACAACCGTACTATACAAGTTTTGCCTTATATCGGTTATAAACCCAATTTCTTTTTGGGTGATGGGTCTAAAGGGATTCCCGAATATGCTCCTTATGATAAAATTATAGTAACTGCAGGAGCTCCTTTCGTTCCGGATGCGATGCTTAAGCAATTGAAATTGGGAGGTCTTTTAGTTATTCCTGTGGGGGATGAAAATTCTCAAAAGATGATTACAATTTTACGTGTTGGTGAAAATGATTTTGAGCGTATTGTTTTGGATACGTTTCGATTTGTACCATTGGTAGGTGACAAGGCTTGGTAAAATCTTAATTGAGATATTATATTATGTTCTTTTGCTATCTTTAGGGCAGAAATGAAAGAATTTTACAAAAGTAATATATCCGCCGCTGAAGCAGAACTGGTGGCCATTGAAAAAAAAGTTAATGTCAACAGTTTACTTCGATTGGCGGTAATACTAACCGGTGGAACAATCCTATTTAAAGTATTTCAATTCAATAACGTTCTTTTGTTGTTTGTAACGGTGGTTGTTATTGTTTTTCTCTTTTCTTATCTGATCTTGAGACAGAGTAAGTTAGAGAAGAAAAGAGAAGAAAAAAAGGCTTTTCTTCGTGTGAATAGAAATGAAATAGATCTTTTAGATGACCAAAAGAATATATATAGCAATGGAGAACAGTTCGAAGATGGAAAACACCCTTATATTTCGGATTTAGATATTTTTGGTCCGCATTCTTTGTTTGAAAAAGTAAATCGATCTGCTACTCCAGATGGAGTGGAACGTTTAGCTTCTTGGTTTTTGACGAGTGCAACTAAGGACATCATACGGAGGCGACAAAGTGCGAGCGCTGAAATTGCGGAAAAGAAAGAATGGGCACAAGACCTACAAGCCAAGTTACTTTTCAACCTCGGACAAAAAACGAATATCAAAACATTTGTAACAAAATATCTCGGCGACGAGTCTTTAAATTTTGGGTCATCTTTTATGAAGGTTTATGTGACGATAGCGCCGGTACTATTTTTAATAGGGGTACTTTTTTCGGTTTTTGTCTATTCTATTTGGGGATACCTTGCGATTGTGGGGCTGGTTCATCTTTGCTGGTCTATGGTTTTAGGAAGTAAAGTAGGTCATTTTTCGAGTAAGATTGATAAAATTGGAACTATTTTGGTTGCTTACTCGGATGCGATCCGGCTTATTGAAGATGAGAGATTTTCAACGGATCTAAATATTTGCCTTCAACAGGAACTAAAAGCAGATAATGCCGAAAAGAAACTCTCGCAGGCTTTTCGCGAATTGGGTACTTTGGTAGATAAACTAGATGCAAGAAACAATATTTTAGTAGGTGCAATTCTCAATATAATCTTTCTGTGGGACTTTCGCCAAGTCTTAGCCATTGTAAAATGGAAAGAAAGTTATCAAGGAGATATTGTTCATGCGTTTGATGTAGTTGCCAACTTCGAAGCTTTGGTAGGCTTGTCAACACTAAAAAGAAATGAATCTGAATGGACTAATCCTGTAATTTTAGATAATTACCTTGAAGAGGGTATACAAGCTGAGGGTATTAATCATCCGTTAATTCCGGATGATCAGGCTGTGGCAAATAACTACAGTGCAAGGACGCATCGCGTAGCTTTGGTAACGGGATCTAACATGGCCGGTAAAAGTACTTTTTTACGTACGGTAGGGATTAATGCCGTATTAGCATATGCTGGAGCAGTTGTCTGTGCAAAGGAGTTGAAATTGCCGATTTACAGGTTAGTTACTTATATGCGTATCAAAGATAGTTTGAATGAAAGCACCTCTACGTTTAAAGCAGAGCTGGACAGAATGAAGTTTATTCTGGGTATAGTGGAAGTCGCCGACGACAGCTTCTTTTTGATCGATGAAATGTTACGGGGTACAAATTCAGTAGACAAGTATTTGGGATCTCGTGCTATTATCAAGAAATTGATTGCGATGAATGGTAGGGGGATGGTGGCGACACACGATTTGCAGCTGGCGTCTTTAGCAGATGAATATCCTTCAATTCTTGAAAATTATCATTTTGACATCCAAATAAAGGATGGAGAAATGTTATTTGACTATAAACTTAAAGATGGACAGTGTACGGTGTTTAATGCTTCTTTACTTCTGAAAGGTATTGGGATTGACGTGGATAAATCCAACTTTACTTAAAATTGGTAATTCAATGACATTAGAAGAGAGAATTGATCAGTCCGAGACCCGTGTTTGTACAACCGTATTTCCTTTTTTAACTAATCACCACGATACTTTATTCGGTGGTAAAGCAATGGCAATCATGGATGAAGTTTCTTTTATGGCGGGCACGAGATTTTGCAGAAAGACGTTGGTAACAGTGTCTTCAGATAAGATTAATTTCGAAAGAGCTATACCTTCGGGTAGTATTATCGAGGCCATTGCTCGCGTGTATAGCATTGGACGAACAAGCCTAAAAGTAAGTGTAGAAATTTATTTGGAAAAAATGTATGAAGATGGGCGGGAATTAGCAATCCAAGGCATGTTTACTTTTGTGGCATTGAATCAAAATAAAGAACCTACCCCAGTTTTAGAAGGACTTAATATTGATAGATAGTACAACAACAACACCTACTAAGCTTGACTGGTACCGCATTGTTATCGCTTCATCACACGGTCGAGTTCACGCTTACTGTCCCGATCTTTAATTGTCTCCCGTTTGTCAAAGTCTTTTTTACCTTGTGCAACAGCAATCTCTACTTTTGCGAAGCCCCTCTCACTGATAAATATCCGTAGCGGAACAATAGTATACCCTTTCTCTTCTCCCTTTTCTTTTATTTTCTTTAACTCTTTTTTGTTCAGTAGCAATTGACGATCCCGTTTTGACTCATGATTATAAAAGGAACCAAAAGAATATTCCGCAATGTGCATGTTACGTATATACAATCCGTCTTCAAAAAAAGCGCAAAAACTATCATTTATGTTTGCCTTCCCTTCACGGATAGATTTTATTTCGGTACCTAATAATCTAATCCCAGCTACATATTTGTCTAACAGATGATATTCAAATGATGCTCTTTTATTCTTAATATTGATTTGTGAAGATATAGCCATATTTGTTGCAAATGACAGCAAATGTAATAAAATTAGGAATTTATTCACTTTTAATTCATTATTCTATTGGAGTTATGTTAACAATAATTTAATTTTATGATATTTATATGGTTTTTCGGCTATGCGAAATATCTTGAAGTTTTGTATGTTTGCACCGATTTTTATAATGTACAAGATGTACATGTTTTAGTTTAAATTGTTGACCGTTAGCGGATTGGTGTAGTATTAACGTATTTTGAAAGCTAAAATTGTATATGTTGTTTTGTTTTTTTTAATTTTGACATTTGATAAGGTTTGGTCAAAAAGTAAAAAAGAGTAGCTTTTCAGTATTATCACAACAAAAAGAAACACCTATAGCATGAGCAAGGGAAAGTTAAGTGAAAGAACATCAAAGTTTCTAAATGGGGAACTAGAGCGTATTAAGTCGAATGATTTATATGCTTACTTCAGACCTATTCAATCTAAGCAGGATACTGAGGTGCTGATTGATGGAAAACGGGTGTTGATGTTCGGGTCAAATTCTTATTTAGGATTGACTACAGATAAAAGAATCATCCAAGCCTCACAGGATGCGCTCGCGAAATATGGTACGGGGTGTGCGGGTTCTCGTTTCTTAAATGGAACGTTAGATATTCATGTTGAGCTCGAGGAGCGATTGGCAGATTTTGTTGGAAAAGAAGCTGCAATACTTTTTAGCACTGGATTTCAGTCCAATTTAGGGCCTCTTTCTTGTCTTACAGGTAGAAATGACTATATTTTACTGGATGAACGGGATCATGCTTCTCTGATAGACGGTAGCCGTTTGTCGTTTTCTAAAGTTATAAAGTACGCGCATAATGATATGGAAGATTTGCGTGCTAAGATTTCTCGATTGCCTGAAGATAGCTTGAAGTTTATTGCTACTGATGGCATTTTTAGTATGGAGGGGGATATTGTAAAGCTTCCTGAATTGGTGAAGATCGCGGAAGAGTTTGACGCAGCTCTCTTATGTGATGATGCACATAGCTTGGGTGTGATAGGAGAAAAGGGGGCAGGTACGGGTAGTCATTTCGGACTGACAGATAAGGTTGATTTGATAATGGGTACTTTTAGTAAGTCTTTGGCTTCTTTGGGAGGTTTTGTGGCTGCAGATAAAGATACGATAGAGTATTTGAAACACTCTGCTCGCTCATTGATGTTTAGTGCGAGTATGACGCCTGCTTCTGTTGCATCTACTTTAAAGGCGTTAGAGATTATTCAGACAGAACCGGAGCACATCGAGAGATTGTGGGCAAATACGAATTACGCCAAGAAACTTCTGTTGGAGAATGGATTTGACTTAGGGGCTACGGAAAGTCCCATCTTGCCTGTTTTTGTACGAAATAATGATAAAACATATTATGTTACTAAGATGCTGCAGGACGATGGTATTTTTGTAAATCCTGTTGTTGCTCCAGCAGTACCTGCAGAAGAGTCTTTGATACGCTTTTCTTTGATGGCTACACATACGTTTGATCAGATCGATGAGGCTGTTGATAAGATGGCTAAAGTATTTAAAACATTAGAAGTTGAAACGTTTATTAGCTAATCGTAATGATAGAGATTATCCCAGTCGAAACAAAAAAACAACGTGCGGAATTTATAGATTTTCCGCATGATTTGTATAAGGGGGATCCTAATTACGTCCCTGAGTTGTTTGTTGGGCAAGACGATTTGCTTAACCCAGACAAGCATCCTTTCTATAAACATTCTTCGGCACAATTGTTCCTTGCTTATACAGATAATAAAATTGTAGGCAGGATCGGCGCATTTTGGAATGTAAATCACAATGAATTTAATCAAGTAAATGAAGGCCAGTTTGGTTTTTTTGATAGTGTGAACGACCAAATGGTTGCGAACGCTTTATTTGAAGCTGCCGTTTTCTGGATAAAAGGAAAGGGAGGAAATAATGTGGTTGGGCCAGTCAATCAATCTACAAATGAAACCTGTGGTCTTTTGATTGAAGGGTATGAATTTCCCCCAGTAGCGATGATGCCGTATAACTATCCATATTACACGGATCTAATTGCAAATTTCGGATTCGATAAGAAAGTTGACTTAAGAGCTTACGATATACCAACAGATCAGGCGAGTTTGCGTTCCGTACAGTTAATGGAGCGCTTGGAAGAGCGTTTAAGTAGATCCGGTATTAGGTTGCGCCTTATTAACTTAAAAGATTTTAAGAATGAAGCCGCAAAGATAAAATCGGTTTATAATAAGGCCTGGGATAAAAATCTTGGTTTTGTACCCATGACGGATGAAGAATTTGCTTATGTGGCGAAGGATTTGAAAATGATAGTAGACCCGCGTTTTTGTATTATTGCAGAAAAGGATAATATGATTGTTGGTTTTGCGGTGGGGATTCCAAATATTAATGAAATATTAATAAATATAAAAAGAGGAAGATTATTCCCAACAGGAATTTTCAAACTTCTATTTGGTAAAAAGAAAATAAAGTCTTTGCGGGTGATGATGCTGGGGGTACTGGAAGATTACAGAAAAATGGGAATAGAAGCCTGTTTATATGGCAGAATTATTAAAAATGCCGGTCTTTACGGGATAGAAAGAGGAGAGTGCTCGTGGATGCTGGAGCATAATTACATGATGAATCATGCTATTGAACAAATCAACGGAAGATTATATAAGCAGTATCGCCTCTATGAAAAAGCGATATGAGAAAAAGAATCTTAATTACGGGGGCTAGCGGTTTTGTTGGTTCTCATCTAGTCGAAGCGGCAAAAAATCTCAATTTCGAAGTGCACGCTGCAGTTCGGCGGTCGAGTAATATCACGGAAATTGAATCTTTTGTGGATCAATTTGTGTTTCCTGATTTTTCTTCTGTTAGCGAATTGAAGAAGCTATTCGAAAAATGTCAATATCATTATATTATTCACGCTGCTGCATTGACTAAAGCAAAAGAGGAAAAGATGTTGCTGGACGTTAATGTGGGGTATACACAGCATATTCTTGAAGCTGCCTTCGCCGCAGATATGCCATTGGAAAGACTGGTGTACGTGAGCAGTCTTGCCGCAGTTGGGCCTATTGCTTATGCTAGCGATAAACTTATTGATGAATCAACACCTTACAGCCCTGTAACGGTATATGGCCGCAGTAAGTTTACTTCGGAACAGATGATTAAAGCGGATTTTTCGGATAGACCCCTGTCTGTATTTCGTCCGACTGCTGTGTATGGCCCTCGCGAAAAGGATTTATTTATTCTTTTTGAAACGATGAATAAGGGATTAGATCCCTATATTGGAAGAAAGCCACAGAAGCTAAGCTTTATTTATGTGAAAGATTTAGTGAATGTGTTGTTAAAAGGATGTGTGGTGCCTCAGAAAGGGCTACAGTTTTATAATATTACCGATGGCAATATCTATTCTAAATATGAAATGGCCGATATTTTCAAGGAGACACTACGGAGGAAGCTGCTTCGTGTTCATATCCCCTTTAGTATAGTTAAAAAAGTTGCACAAATATCCGAAACCATTTATAAGAACTCGAAGAGAACGCCTGTTATTTATCCCGAAAGGTTGAACGAGTTGACCGCCGAAAATTGGGGCTGTGATATATCGAAGGCTAAAAATAAGTTAGGGTTCAACCCTAAATATAACCTTAGACAAGGGTTAGGAGAAAGTCTTGTTTGGTACAAAGAAAATAATTGGTTGTAAAGTATTTATAGAATGAGCAGTCAAAAGATTAATAAGAAGCTTTTTGAAGATAGAAAGCGCACGAATATATTGAGCAATCCCGAGCAAAAATTTATTTCATATTTGGTGCCGCGTATTCCCAATTGGTTGTCTTCAGATGGATTAACGGCGATCGGGTTTTTAGGGTCACTTATGATTTTAGCAAGTTTTCTTCTGGCAGAAAACGTTCATTTAAATTACTTGTTGTTAGGTATCGTTGGCTTTTTTGTGCAGTGGTTTGGTGATTCATTGGATGGCAGGATCGCGTTTTATAGAAATAAATCACGGAAATGGTACGGTTTTGCATTGGATATTATTATGGACTGGGTAAGTACTGTCTTCATTGGTTTAGGTTATGTATTTTATGCGCCTGGAGACTTTAAATATTCTGGGTTTGCTTTGGTTGCATTGTATGGCTGGGCCATGATTATTTCTCAATTGCGTTATAAAATTACAGATAAATACACTATAGACGCCGGGCTTTTGGGACCCACCGAGATCAGAGTCGTGATTTCTATCGTCCTGCTTCTTGAAATGATCATTCCAGGTTCGATTAATTATTCGGTGATTTTGATTTGTATTGCTTTACTTTTTATAAATTTTAGCGACACCAAAAAGCTTCTGGACTTGGGTGATATTAGAGATGCCAGTGAGAAGCAGAATAAATTGAACAATCAATAGGAAATGTTCCCTAAAGTAAAAGAATTTCTTAAAGCCCAGGTATCTGCCTTTGTTGGTGGATTGGTTGATTATGGGATTATGCTCTTTTGTAAAGAGATTCTCGATTTTACCATCAGTACTTCTATTGTGATTTCAGGAGGAATAGGAGCAATAGTCAATTTTACCATTAACCGTTTTTGGACCTTTAAAAAGGAGGAAGTTCCAGTTGTGAATCAATTATGGAAATTCATACTAGTCGTCGTCGGAAGTATAATGTTAAAATCCCAAGGAACTCCCTTATTATCTTCATTAACAGGTATTGATTATAGAATAACACGATTAATTGTAGAGGTTATTGTTTCACTAGGTTTCAATTTTACGTTGCAAAAATATTGGGTTTTCAAAAAAAACGCTCCTTAGCAACTTGAAATTACACGCTTTTTGCAAAGTGTTCCGTTCTACCTTGGGAAAGCTCCCGCATTTTCTAGTTTTCTTCGGACTATCTTCGCCCTTTCTTTGGACGTTGTTCGCCCGTTTCGGCCCCGTGAGGTTACGCCTGTCTTACCCCTGTCTTAGTGCTGCCTTACCTTTTCCTAGATAGCCCTAAGATAACACTAAGATAACACTAAGGCAAAGCCAATATATCGGTCGAAGATGGTTGGGTATTGGTCAGGGGAAAGGCGGGGGAAGGTGTACACCGGCTGCCTGATTTCCGTGCATGAAAGCGGCTCGGGAGCATGCAGCCGGGTGCTGCCACCGGGCGTGCGTGAATTTATCGTTCAAACTTCCAGCAGGTTACGCTCGGTGGATAAAAAACTTTGTTCGAAAGCTTGGAAGTAATGTTGTAAAGTTCCTATCTTTGCACCACTCCGCAAGGGAGGAACGGCCGGACCTCAGGGCCCGGCACCTGAAAAGAGAAGGGTTTAACAATGTTTAAACGCGGAAATCGGAGAGGGGCCGAAAAAATAAATTTTTTTTATTTTGGAAGTTCAGAAAAGATTTCTACCTTTGCAGTCCCGTCGGAAACGAAGGGGGATTTTAAAAGGATAAAAAGGGCCGAAAGGCTTTGAAATAGCAGCAGAAGCGCGAAGCGGATGCGAAGGAAGTTCTTTAAGGAAATGATCATGTAACGTAACGAGTAGCTGAAGTTTTTGACGAAAGTTAAGAACGATAAGTTAGCAATAACTGACCAGCCAGGTCAGTCCGGAATAGATATAAAAACAAGACAATTCTGTTTATATTATAAATAGTCTTGGTCTTACACTTCATTTTACTATGGAGA
>NZ_SUKA01000003.1 GCF_005049105.1 Sphingobacterium alkalisoli | reverse complement strand
AAATGGACATGGCACAAAACGAACCGTAAAAACGGGGCTGAAATTATTCTAAAATGGCACCTTTTGAACCGTAATAGCCGGCATCAACTGACCGAAATAACTGGCACTAATCGATCCGTAATATCCACCGATAGAGGTTCCCATTCCGACCAACGTCATCCACACGACTGCTATATTCTCTCTGCCTTTCAAGATCGATAGGATAGGCTGAGGGTTTTCATGGAAATAGGAGGCTATAGGAAAAGCCATCAGTGATAGGATCGTGATAATTAGTAAACAAATCCAAAAATGCTGAAAAGGCAAGATAACATTCGTGATTAATGCAAATAGTATGGCAGTAAAGGCACAACCTAAACAAAAAACGGCAAAGTAATTGTCGATCGTCGTGGACATCCCAAAAGTCACGCCGATTGAGGTGAAGAATAACATGATAGATAGTGATAAATGCAGAAGCAATCCTAGCCATTTCTTGCGTATTGATAGTAGATCATAGTTTGTGAGTGATACACTTAACGCCATAGATACAGGAGGGATGAAAAATGACCAATCCCATTTGATCAAGTAGATGAACAGGAGTCCAGATAAAGTGCAACATAACGTAGTAAGTATGATTCTTTTTATATTCATCTGTTATTTTTGTACTCCATACCATAATCAAACCGCGCATTACCATCCTTTTTGTGTCCAGCCTCGGAGGTACATTCGCATCACATTAATCAGACCTAGCAACTAGTTCAATTTCTTTGCAATGAATTCTGATTCGCTGTCTGTTTTCAAAAAGATATAGAATGTCGTCTCCATGATTTGGCTTTGATTGCGGCACAATGCTGTCATTTATTTCTCTTGCTATTGATGGGGAAAATGTAATTTCGCCTAAACAGCTATCATCGCGATAGGTGCTTTTTTCGTCTTGCTCTATTACTTTCAAATAGTTCACAGCGCTATGCGTCAGAACGAGACTTGAAAGTTCCTTTTCGTCAACCCAATCACCATTTGCTTTTTTTCAATACAGTTTCATTTAAATTTATAGTAGTTTATATTGCCAGATTTCCTACTTGTTAATATGCCATCATCGACCCAATTTGTTAGCACTGTAGATATTGAAGAACTTAGTTTCTTTGTTTTTTCAACTCTCTTTTTTTGTGTTAGCAAAGTGGAGATATGTTCGACAGTTGTTTCGATTTCAAATAGTTTTTCCTCTGTAACTAGTTCTTTGATTTTTGTAGTTAGTCCAACCCTAGCCATTCTTTCCGGTGAAAGCGCCAACCGAGGTCCAACAGGATAGGATATCATTGCTTCTTTGAACAATGTGTGAAAGGTCTTTCCTAATACTGAAGCGTATTCGATATATTGGTCTATATCATAGGCTAACCCTTCCTCAACTCTCCAAATGACAGATTTGGTCAACTCAGAAATAAATTCGATGTCATCGAGTGAGTAATTTTCCGATAGTCTTGTTTTTCTTAAATATAAACCTAGAGATTTCCTTATTTCGGGAAATAAGTCTTTTCTTGGCTTTCGCCCTGTGGATTTTAATCCCGTATTTTTAGTCATTAGTATTTGTTTTATTCAAATGACATAAAATGGATTAGGCTTTTTGTTTCTATTTTAGAAACGAAATTTGTCTTTTTAAATTTTGTTTTTATATTTGTATATGAATAAGATAAGATAATTAGAATAAAATATTTGAAATATAGGTATTTCAAGGTCTTGCAGCTCCATTTCTCAGGCCAAGTGGCAAGGCAGCACAAAAATACTCCACACTTTCGTTTAAAAGTCTTACTTTCGTATTACTTCAAACGAGGTGTGAGAGGGCTGCTGTTCACTCGTCGCGACTAAGGCCTGAGAAACTTTTGGAGTTACGGGATGCAGCCCTTTTTCATTCAATTGCATACCGTCTGCGAGACTTGTTAATAAACAAGTCAAATGAAACACGAAAAAAAACAACTGTACCAGAACAAAATCTCGGCCCCCGAATAGTTCGGTAAGGCTCAACTCCATTTACGGAGTTCTCATATCGGTGAATGCCTTGAAGAAATCTGTTAAACCTTTTTATGTACCGCGTCTGGCATCCGATTCTTAATCAATCAATTTATTTACATGTGACCTGAGCTTTAGGCTTGGGTAGAGATGAATAGCGCTATAAAAATCTAGCGAGAGCACGTAGTACGGGTCACATCCTAAAAACCTTTAAAAAATGAATATATTTTTTAAGGGTGGGAGAGGACTGTGCTATTTCAAGCCGCTATCCCATCTTTTCAAATCAAAAAATAACCGAAGCTGCACGCTGTTCAGCTTCGTATTAAGTCTTATATGTGTGTTGTTTAGTGATGTCCAGGCGCAGTCGGGTCGTACCCTCGGAGGAGTGGTACGCTCGGCTGCCGACGGGCAACCGATAGCGAATGCTTCTGTAAGTGTGGATAAACAGCAAGCGCGTACAGACGCAGAAGGTAAGTTTGCCATCTTAGTGAATAAACCCAACGGCACGATAATTATTAAACATATCGGGTTTACCGAGCAAAGCGTTGCATATGATGAGAAGACTACTTCAATAAACATACAGTTAGCGCCTGTCGACAATATATTGGATGAAGCGGTTGTTATCGGCTACGGGATTACTACGAGACGGTTAAATACCGGATCCGTGGGGAAAATATCCGGGGCTGATATCACAAATCAACCCGTCTCCAACCCGCTATCAGCACTTTCCGGAAGGATACCGGGGGTAGTGGTCTCCCAAACCAGTGGCGTACCCGGAAGCCGGGTCAATATCGAAATACAGGGGCGCAATAATCTTAATCCCAATCAATCGGCTGATCCGTTATTTATTATCGATGGCGTTCCCTTCGCAGCCAATAACGATGCCACCAATATGTTGGGCAATACGCCGCTTAGCCCATTTGCCCTGATCAATCCTGCCGATATCGAAAGTATCGAGGTGCTCAAGGATGCCGATGCAACAGCGATTTATGGTTCGCGCGGCGCATACGGTGTGGTGCTCATTACAACAAAAAAAGGAAGCACCGGCAAGACAGTGGTAAAGGCCGGACTACATAGAGGTATAAACCGCGTAACACGACTGGTCGATCTGCTCAATACCGAGCAATATCTAGAAATGCGTCGGGAAGCCTTTTCCAATGATGGGGTGACACCCACGGTCAGTAATGCACCGGATTTGGTATTATGGGATCAACATGCAGAGACGGACTGGCAGAAAGAGCTGATAGGAAAAAGTGCCTCTTCTACCGATGCACAGCTATCCGTATCGGGTGGCAGTGCCCACACGCAGTTTATGATAAACGGGGGGTATGTGAGGGAGAATCTGGTATTTCGGCATACAAAGCCCTATACGCGTGCATCGGCACGCTTCAACCTGAATCATACGTCGGAAAATGAGCGGTTTCAGATCGGGCTCACGGGTGGGTATGGCACCAATAGTACCAAGAATACGGTATCGGACCTCACTAACCTGACGATCGTATTGCCCCCCAATTATCCGCAGAAGCGAGACGGGGAGGGGAATCTGCTTTGGGAATACAATGGGATACCGCTATATTATGGTAATCCGTTTGCGTATACCGAGGAGAAATTTGAGTCAAGGTCAAATGCTTTAACGAGCAACCTTAACCTATCGTATAGCTTGTGGCAGGGGTTGGTCGCTAAGCTTAGTGCAGGCTATAATACGACGGCGACGTTTACAGAGTATCTAGCGCCTAAGATTTCAAAGGATCCACAATATGACGTGGACGGCTCGATGACAACCGGGGATAATAAATACCACAACTGGATCGTCGAACCGCAGTTGGAGTACAATGACAAGTTGCTCGCCGGAAGTCTACAGGTACTGATCGGTACGACTTTTCAACAGACCGTCAATAATCGGGTCAATATCTCTGCGCTCGGTTTTACGGCCGACGAACTGATGGGGTCACTAGGTGCGGCGACCAACTACAACCTATTCAGCAACGAATCTGATTACAGGTATTCGGCGATATTTGGCCGTGTAAACTACAATTTAAAGGACAGGTACATCCTGAATATCTCCGGCCGTCGCGACGGTTCCAGCCGTTTTAGTGCGGGACGGAAGTTTGGTAACTTCGGTGCTATCGGAGGGGCATGGATTTTTTCTGAAGAGCGGGGTATCAAAGACCGGGGTCCTTTTCTCAGCTTCGGAAAGCTACGGGCGAGCTACGGCATAACAGGCTCGGACAAGATAGGTGATTATCAATATATGGAGACCTGGTCGCATGCGAGTACGGCGTACCTGAATGTCAAAGGACTGTATCCTTCCGGATTGGCAAACGCCAATTTCCGTTGGGAATCCAATCGCAAGTTTTCACTGGCGGCGGAACTGGGATTCCTAAAAGACAGAATCCTATTGAATACAACCTATTTTGATAACCGGAGCAGCAATCAGCTGATTTCAACGCCACTGCCACGTATAACAGGTTTTGCGACGATTATCGAGAATTTTCCGGCAACGATACAGAATGCAGGTTGGGAGCTTATGCTGGAGTCCCATAATCTGAAAGGCAAAAACCTGGACTGGTCTACCAATATTAACATGACCATCCCACGGAATAAACTGCTGGCCTTCCCGGATCTGGATCGATCTAACTTCGCACATGTATATATCGTAGGTAAACCACTCAACTTGATTAGGGGATATGTATCCGATGGGGTAAATCCAGAAACGGGAATCTTTACCTATACAGATCTAAACGAGGATGGCGTACTCAATATACAGGACAGGATATATTTAGGTACACTCGATCCAAAATTCTACGGCGGGATACAGAATAGTTTCAGTTACAGGGGGATGGGGTTGGATATTTTTATGGAATACCGCAAGCAAATGGGTAGGAACTACATGTCTACACTATATTCCAATCTTTTTGTCCCCGGCTCGCTGCGCAACGCACCCACTCACGTACTGGATCGCTGGCAATATCCCGGAGACCATACAGATATCCAGAAGTTCAGTGCAACCCGTGGTACCGAGGCAACCATTGCCGGGTTGCAGTTTGCAAACGGCAACAATACAAGGGTTTTTTCAGATGCGTCCTTTATTCGCCTCAAAACCGTTGCGCTAAATTACGCGCTGCCGGGCGAATGGACCTCTCGGTTTGGTGTACAGCGGTTGCAGCTGTACGGCCGTGCGCAAAATTTGTTGACTTGGACTACCTACAAAGGTTCCGATCCGGAAGTGCAGGATGTAAGTGTGCTGCCACCATTAAGAACCTATGTATTTGGTGTAGAAATAACCCTTTAAACGATTATAACCATGAAAAAGATAATATATTTTATAGTCACCGCTCTCGCATTATTGCATGCTACAGCCTGCGAAGGCTTTCTAGAGGTTGATACACCTGTACAGGATATTATGGCGGAGGAGGTGTTTTCCTCCAAGAAAACTGCCGAATCGGCTATTATTGGCATGTACGGAAGGATGACCTCCACGAATAACCATTTGCTCAACGGTTTCATGTCTCTTTACATGGGACTGGCTGCGGATGAGTTTGCCAATACGGCTCCAAATGCAAACTTTGATATTTTCCTGAACAATGCAGTCCTGCCGACTTCAAATCCGGTATTGGCTTCGGCATGGACACCTATCTACAACTATATTTACCATGCCAACGCCATCATGGAGGGATTGGGAAAGAGCAATGCGATCGGCACTGCTGAAAAAGATCTTCTACTGGGGGAGGCCTATTTTGTGCGTGGATTGGCTAATTTTTATCTGGTGAACCTGTTTGGTGAGGCTCCATTAGTTCTACAGACCGATTATGAAAAGAATAGACTACTTGCGAAAGCTTCAGTTGATGAGCTTTATAAGCAAGTTGAGAACGATCTGCTGCTGGCTGAAAAATTAATGAGTGGGAGCTATCCCAACGATACCCGTACCCGCCCCAATATGTATGCAGCAAAGGCGCTGCTTGCGCGGGTGTATCTTTATAGAAAAAATTATCCTGATGCTGCCAGGCTCGCAGCGGAAGTGATCAATAGTCCAGAAGATCATTATCAGTTGGAAGGTGATCTCGAATCCGTATTTCTGTCCGGAAGCCGGGAGGCGATCTGGCAGCTCTATCCGATCATTGTCTCTTATAACAGTGCGGAAGGATTTGCTTTTATACCATCATCCGCAACAGTCAGGCCACCGCATGCAATTTATCCTGGACTGTTGCAAGCATTTGAATCCGGTGACAAGCGTCTAACGCAGTGGGCGCAGACCAGAAGTGTGGCCGGTGTTGCTTATACCTATCCTTTTAAATATAAGATTCGGGCGAATACGACCAAGACGGAGTATAATGTCGTGTTACGTTTGGCTGAACAGTTTCTGATAAGGGCGGAGGCACTCTGGCATCTGGGACAAAATGGTCTGGCGATCAGAGATCTTAATGCATTACGACGTAGAGCAGACGTACCGGAGTATCCCGAAGATATGGACGAGGAAGAAGTAATGGAAGCAATCATAAAAGAACGCCGCACGGAACTATTCGCCGAGTGGGGCCACAGATGGTTCGATCTTAAACGCTGGGAAATCATTGATAGCGAGATGCCAAAAACGAAAGCGGAGTGGACGGGAGATAACCTTTTATTGCCGATCCCGGAATCGGAACTGTTGCGTAATCCCTCCCTTATCAATAACTAAACGATATGAAATACCCATGTAGCACAGGCTTTACGAACACGAATGGATGTTATTATTTCATGAGCTCATAAATGCCATTGAAAACCCACATAATGAATAACCGAGCTTGCGAGCTCACGAAGTAATTATTTACAAATGAAATACTCATGTTTCCGAAAACACAAACACACATGAGTATTCCATATGACCATTGAAAATCAAAATGCGAAGCATTCATGAATTCCATTGAAAACAAACACAAATGAATAATTATACACATATGAAATATAGATGGATTATAATACTGATCATGCTATGCGTTTCTTTGTCTAAAGAAAGCTGGGCACAGCAGGATAAAAGATATTATCAAGTAGGGGATACCTTGGACCTGATGCTCGACCAGGTGCAAAATCATAGTGAATCTACAATACGCATCCCTGCCGAGGGGAAGAAGCTTACGCTGATTGAAATCTGGGGAGTCGCATGTAAGGCCTGTATAGAAGCTATGCCGCGCCATCAGCGTATGCAACATAGATACAACAAGGATATACAAGTGGTTTTGCTCTGCGCAGATAGTTTACGACAACTAAATAATGCTAAGAAGCGTATTGATAATATACGCGATGTACAGCTACCCATAATAACAGCAGAAAGTGGACTGCATAAGAAATTTCAGTACCGTATGTACGGCACTTTTGTTTGGGTAGACGCATTGGGTGTAATCCGTCATATCACACAGGGTACGCATAAGGCGCGTGGCAGCATCGATAGGTTTATTGCAGGGGATGAACTCTCTTTTCCTGAAAAGACGGAGCTTAAGCTTGATGCCGAACGGCCAGTGCGGGATAATATCAGGGATTATCTGCTGGATAAGGAGACGATTTCCCTGTTTATGGCCGAGAAGGATCCCACTTATTATTTTGCCGGAGGTATACGTCGCAGCACGGATACGAAGACAGGCAATATTATTCGTCTGTATTCATACGATACCGATGTCGTCGGTGTGATGAAATATGTTTTTCAGATGCCCCTGCTCCATAAAGATCAGGTTGTATTTGAAGTGGGAAACCGACGCGATGTGATTCCGGATTATCCGGGTGTAGGAGATAATAGATTCGTGTTTGATCTAAATGTTCACCGGAATGCACCCTCGGAGAAAACGATGCAGTATCTGCAACAAGAGGTGGAATGGCGTTTTCAAGTAAAGGCGGGGATAGTGAAGCGAGATACCCGATGTTTGGTGTTAACGCGTTTCAAAGATGTTGATCTAGCGGGTAAGTCAGCGGAGCTAATCAATAAGTTGGATATGAACTATCATCTTCAGATGCGGAATGTGCCATGGCGTCTCTTCGTACTAAATATGCAAAGGGGAACATATGCTGTCGAGCCGCCGCCACTTCCCATTATAGACGAGACAGGTGTTTCAGGAGATATGAAAGTGGATCTTTCGTTTTACCTTCGGTATGATGATCTAGATCTGATGAATCGATCGCTTGAACCGTTTGGACTCCGGATGGAGGAAACTGTGAGAAACCTGGATGTGTTGTTGGTAAAAGACCGTAACAATGAAAAAGGGGCGATATAGCCCCTTTTCCACAGTCCAAAAATATGAGATTAAGACTGGGGTAATCCTAATGTTGCAGCCGGACTACCGATTGCTTCCGGCTTGACACCCGCTTCTGGATTGTTTTCGTCAATCAGCTGCTGAGGCGTGTATCCGCTTTGACAGCCAGGCTCATTTTGAACGCAGCCACCTGCTTCCGCTTCCTGATTATCGGGCGTATTGGCGCCCTCGTAGTCTGATGTAACGTCATTAAACCAGTGCAGTTCATCCTGTACAGTGACTGTTACTTTGTTCTCTTCTATTGCATCGCTTGTCAATGCATGTACACTTACTGTAGCAGCTGTACCTATTACGAATAGGGCAGCTACTCCTTTAATGATTGTTTTAATTTTTCTGTTCATGACAGTTTTTTTTAAAGTGATGTATGTTGTATAAATTTGATTTTGTATTGCGGTTCGTCGGCTGGTGCAGCCTCAGGGTTGCAGATTGTCTCAATCTACCGGCCTACCCGGAAATACGGCAAATTTTCTTTTATAGATCTTTCTTTTCATGTTTACATTAGTTTTAGTGAAACTTAAAAGCGTACGATACAAATGTATAAAGGCTTACATATGAAAGTTTTAACCATTTGTTGGGAATGTATTAACCATTTGTTGGAAATTTAGATGCGTTGTCATCTCTGAATTCGGCAGGCGTTATGCCTGTTTCCTTCTTAAAGAATCGACAAAAAGATTGCACGTTTACGAATCCGCATGCGTCAGACGTATATTGTATTGTCTTTTGAGCGGTTAACAGCGCTTTTGCTTTTTTGCTCACCAGCACATTTTGATATTGCTTGAGTGATTGACCGGTCTCGGCTTTGAAAATAAATTGCAAATGGTTGCGACTGATGTTTAACATGCTGGGTAGCACATCCAGTTTATATTGTATGCCATATGCTTCGGTATTAATCTCGATGAGCAACTTGGCAGATGCGGCAATTGCCGCGGCATGGCTACCGGGATCGTATTCCTGTCTGATCTCTTCTAGGGATAGTTTAACCAGTTCCTTCATGGTTAGGATGATAAAAATCTGGCTATCCAGATCACCCTTTTTCAGTCCGGCACATAGTACCTGTATATAGATCTCTGTTTCTGTGCCTACGTGGAAATCCACCGTCACGATTGGTTCGGATGCCGCGCTGCGATGTGCATCCAATAAGGGTTTCAGAAAATCAAAGGTTTCGTCGGCGCCATCATCGAATATGCCGATGCTGAAATAGAAATCGAACAATTGATACCGGCCCGCCGAAAGATGTAACGAATAATCACCCGGTGGTAAGTAGACATACCGTGCCCGGCGTTCGCCGAGCGCCATAATGTGCTTGCCTTCGTTATCGGTAAGGTGCAACCTACCTCGCGCACGCATCGCGTAGATGGCATAGACATCCCGCTGTTTTACCTGTACTGGGACGACAATATCTCTGTCTATCACCCAGTCGAAATGTTGCAGGTAGCCCAGATACCCTTTGAAATCCTGTTCAATACTGCTGCATGAGCCCGTTCTTCGGTAAATAATCTCACCATCCTGGATCTTCAGCGATGGGGTTAGTTTTTTGATCTCGGACTGTCGCAACGCCCGGCCGAAGATCGATTCTGTTTTAAATAAAGCGCTTTTTCGCATAATCATTGGTTTTAATGGGGTTAGTCCTCCTTTCCTTGTATTGAGTACAATCAATCAGGTGGTGCTTGTAACACGTTTCGGATTGTCCTCAAGCGGGGTTCGTTTATATGTGGTCGTTGTGTGTTTATAAGGGTAGTACCAGGCGCACAGGTTGTACCAGATCATTAGCGCCGCGAAGTGGTACAGGCCGATAAATAATCCGATGCCCATGTGCAAGGCAATAGTGGTATACAAAATAAAATGTCGGTATCGCTTCCCAAGCCAGGCGATGGGATGCAACAACTCGATTAGTACAGTAAGTAAGCCAGCAACCATCCACAGGTAAGGCCATGAACCCATAAAAGTAGGAGCAGAAAGGAGTTCGCCGCTAAAGGGCTGATGGATGGCTTTCCAGATACCGGTGCCGTTCCACCAGCTCTCGCCAAATAATTTGCCCAAGCCTCCGAAAAAATAGACGACGACCAACTGGCATTGCAACAGCCGGATACCCATAAGCGACCAGCGATGGTGCGCTGCAGTTTTATCGCTACCGGGGTAAAACAGAACGCTGATAAACAGGCCGGTCTGTGCCAGGTAATCGACGCCATAAGACCAGCTGGTCTCACTGAGAAAAAAGGCCTGATGGATAAACAGCAGTACGAAGGCGCTCGCGCGTACCGTCGGCGGCCAACAGAGCAGTAAACAAAGTGTAATGTATAGCAACGCGATAAGTTGTACGCTGAGTTGGGGAAAATGAAACAGGACCTCGGAAAGGCTCCAACCTACGCCGGTACGCCAATGTGCAGCTATCGCTGCATCGATGACAGCATCTGCGCCATAATAATAGGGCAGGTCAGGCCATATCCGCATCATTTCCACGGCGAGTAACAGGCCGAT
The DNA here is from genome assembly GCF_005049105.1 of Sphingobacterium alkalisoli. Taxonomy (GTDB): domain Bacteria; phylum Bacteroidota; class Bacteroidia; order Sphingobacteriales; family Sphingobacteriaceae; genus Sphingobacterium; species Sphingobacterium alkalisoli. The sequence continues at coordinate 826,243 of NZ_SUKA01000003.1, read as the reverse complement.
GCCAATGGGTAGGTATTGTAGGCCGCGAAGAAGCATCGTCGTGTGATTCTTCGTGTGCTTCATCATAAATGGTTTTTGTCTTAAAAAGTAATACATGTGTAGGTTTTACGTTAGCATCGCTCGATCCCATAGGTGGTATGCCCATTGCCAGATAGCTGCAGGTAATGTGAAGGCCAGGATGGCGTGCGGCCATGTGCTGGCAGATGGATACGCCTAATGCCTTGGCGAGGGGCTGTACCTGGCTATCTTCATGAGGGGCGACTTGTAACAGCCACCCACCGGCTACTTCCAGAAGGCTGCGGTATCGGATTCGACTGGCATGGCTGCGCAAGCCAGGGTCGGAGAGTATGCTTTTCTGATGTGTAGCGGAATCTTCCAGTACAAATAGGCTGTGGTAGCTACTACCCACTTCGGGTCCATAAAAGCAATAGCTTCCATGGAGACCGGCCAGTTGGGCGAAGTAACGTACAGGCGGTAGCTTTCGATACTGCGACAGTACGTCATGGTATAGCATAGGGGATTCATCCGGCTTGGCACCGGTACCGAGCAGTACGATGTTGTGCAGGATACTGGTGCTAAGATGCCAGATAAAATAAAGGATGCCTATGGTGTAAGACCAGCGCATACCTTATTGCGCGTTGCGGGCCAGATACTCAATTAGTGGCGCATCGTGCCATCGGTCGTCTGGTTCTTGTGGGTACAAAAGCCGTGTCGATACGCCTTCGAGATCGTCGGGATCTGCGTCTGCCAGCTCGATAATTTTAGCGTTCTCGAAATGAGAAGTCGTCTGTGCCGTTTCTTTTTGGGCACCGAGGATTGCAAGGGTAAGCAGTGCAATTCCTGCAATAGTAATTTGAGTTGTCTTCATAACATTTTTTGTATTTATTCGCTTAAATTCTTTGTTTTTTTAATTTATTTTGAAGAAAGTGACGGGAAACATGCGGATTTGGTATTTTTTTTTATAACTTGAAAGTTTATTAACCAATAAGGAGTATTGATGATGCGTTACTTAGCTATTGTTGTGGATGATGAACCTTATGCGGCCAGCAATCTTGCCCATAAGCTCGACCTTACGGGTAAAGTACAGGTGGTGGAGAAGTTCGATGCTGCCTTGGACGCCATTGACTACCTCGATGCCACCGAACAGCGGATTCATTTTGTGTTCTGCGACATTGTAATGGAGGGTATGCGGGGTACAGACGCCGTCAGATTATTCCGTGAACGTGCTGACTGCGTCATACTTTATACGGGCAAACCCGAATATTCGTTGGATGGAGAAAGTCACTTGGCGGATGCAAAATTGCCTAAATCTGTCACACAGGCTGAACTGAATGAGACGATTGAAAATTTGATCAATCCACGAAATCCCAAAGCCCCGGTGCGGATTCCTACTTATATAAATATAAAAGCTATGCCCACTACAAAAGAAGACATAGACCATACCGATAGGGACATTCGCATCGCCATCGCCGATTTGGTCTATGTCCAGCGTAAGGGCAACTATGTGCATGTCTATACGTTAAATCAACAAGGTCAGATCGTCTTGACCGGCCGACTGAAAACGAGCATTGCGGCCCTGTATCGCGAATATGAATCCACGAACCTGTTTTTGTACGTCAATGCCAGTCAGCTTGTCCATGTCAAGTTTATCATGGACCACTTAAAAGATGGTGTCACCGTCCCTGGCTGGGCGTTTAGCATCTCGGCCAAAGGCATGCCCTATTATCGGCGTTATTTAAAACGGAAAGGGCTGGATGGATAGCGTACCCATAAAAAATCTAGCTAGCTTAAGGAAGTTAAAGGTAGCGCTCGCAGTGGGTGGGTTGCTGTTGCTTTGGCTATATCTTTATCAAATTGTACCGCATGCTTTTCAGGGGGCGAAGGAGTTTTTTACACTTCTTGCCTTTCACGTCGGGATCTTTGTGAGTTCGCGTTGGTTCATGGCTCCCCAGCTGCAGCAACGCAAGGCTCGCCTGACGTGGTGGTTTATCGTCTATGCACTACAATTGATGGTGTTTACGATCGCCATCATCGCCTTCAGCTTTTGGCAGGGGGCACTAAAGTTTACCGGGCTAAAAAGTTTCTACATCAGCAACTTTTACCACATAACGTTTACATTTTTGATTCCGAGTGTATTGGGACTGACCCACTTTTTTCTACGCAGCGCTTTTAACAGGCAGAAGAAGCGTGAAGCTTCCCAGAAGCGAGAGGAACAACTGGAAGCGGAACGCGCGAGAGAGCATGAAGCCTCAATGGAACTGGAGAAGCAGCTACGCGACGCACTTTTTAAATGGAATCAGCAGCGCTTAATGCCACATCTTGTATTTAATACGTTGACGACTATTGAGGAACTAAATCGTATACAGCACCCCGAAGCGAGCAAGGCGATCGAAATATTAGGTACCATATCGCGTTTTTATATGACGCTTGAAAATCAGCTGTTCGTCTCCTTGACGGATGAACTCGAACAGGTCGACCGTCTACTGCAGATCTATATTATCCGCAAAAGTAAAGCGATTTATATCGAGCAACACATCGATCGGTCTACGCCAGCCCGCAGGATCCCGGCGCTGCTCATCTTTAATCTATTGGAAAATACCTGCCAGTACGGCATCATTACACAGCAGGCAAAGCCTGCAAGCTTGACCATAAAGCCATGGAACGATCATGGGGTACATATTGTTGTTTTTAACCATATGGCGGCGCGGCCTTTACCGGAGGTGAAGCAAGGACACGGTCAGCTAGAGCATATGGAAAAAACGCTGAAGCTACTTCATCCCGAAAATCAGATCCATATTATCATCGACAGCAATACGTTTACCGTTGAATTATTTTTGCATGGAGAAGACGCGTAGCTAAATTTTAGTAAATTAGGATTTTATAAACCAACTATCTATGGAGGATTTCCGTAATGTAGCGTATCGAACTTGGTCGTTTTTGCGTTGCGCTAACCAATATTAGGGAGCTTCTGTGCTTGTACTTGGATGGTCCTAAATCAAAGACCATGATTAAATCTCTCTTAATTTTAATTGAGCATGTCGAACAGTGCCATGCTGTTTTGACCAAAATGTATAACTCCTTAGAAGTTCCTGCAGAACTTAATCGTACGCTGCCTGCTGTCATCCCCCCACAGAGCTCTTCTGCACGCGAAATATCATTTACCGATGTTGAAGAAGGGGTTGTATTACTTACCATAGATGATGCCTGTGCGAGGTTGGGCATTGTGCGGGCCACACTGTTCAACTTACGGCAGGAAGGGAAAATTACCACCGTGAAGAAGGGAAGATCTGTGCGCTTCCGTGAGAATGAAGTCGAAAATATGCGAAACTGGTACAGTATCCCGAAGGGAAAGGTGTAAAAGTTTAATTTTTTGAAATTTTTCTAGAAATAGAAGAGGGTTTGGGTGTTTATTTTGTTTTTTTGGATAAAAATGCTGAAATTTTATACATTTACTAATGTAAAATTAACCTGGTGGCTGGTGGATTTGAAAAAAATAGATAAATTAACCCTTACTCTCTTTGTTTCGGACGACAAAATGGCCTTTGAGTTGGTTTATAAGTCTTATTCCGCATCGATATTTAAACGCCTCTTATATCTATTGAAGGATGAAGATGAGGCGGAGGAGATGTTACAGAATGTTTTTATTAGAGTTTGGACGAATCGATCGTCTATCGATGTGGAAAAGAACTTCCATAACTACCTGCTTCGCATCGCAGATTCAATGGCCATAGACCTTATCCGTCGAAATGTCCGGAACCAGCTTGTATATGACAGTATACTGATACAGGGTGTCCATCAACATGATTCCGTAGAAGATACTTACCTACAAAAAGAGGAATGGGCCATTTTAGAAAATGCTATTGATCAGTTGCCTCCCCAACGTAAATTGATTTTTACCTTGTGCAAATTAGAAGGTAAATCGTATGGAGAGGTGAGCAAATTGCTAAATATCTCACCGGCGACGATCAGTAATCACCTTGTTTTAGCGATGAAACAGATTCGAATATTTACTTCCCGTTATGAAAAGGGGCTGAAAATGGTGTTATTATTATTTTTTTAGAAAAAATGTAATTTTTTCACATTTCCATTAGTGAGTTTTTCGCTTTCGTTCGTAATATTATATACAAAGAGAAGCTAATTTGAATTTATTATGAAAATAATCTTGTGTTTATTAACTGTTATTCTAATTTCTGTTTCCTGTAAGGAAAAGTTTGCTGAAGACCTTTCTTTTATTTCAGAAAACAAACATTTGAAATTAGATTTAAAAATGAGTTTAGAAAATAATCAAGGATCTGAAATTATTGTAGACTCAACGATTCTCAATCAATATGATTTGTTTAGTCAGCACGAAAAAAATTTTTTTTTATCAATTTTAGTGTCTGTTAGGAATAATGATGTTAACCCTGGCATGCATCCGTATAACTTGTACCAACATACTATTAGCCTTTCTGATACTTTAGCTGAACTTTCTGAGTATAATCTTGACTTTGCACCTTACATGACAACTGAGTATTATATCACAGGATCTGTGCCAAATTATATGGATGATTCCCATACTGATCTACAATCAAATATAAATTTCAATTCCGCTCCATCACTACTTAGCATTGTCCCAACAATTTATACAGCCTTTTTAAATAGATCCTCCAATCACGATAATTTCATATTTTATATTGTAAAGCATGTCGATTTGATAACTAGTGAAATATCTTATTCAGTCTTTTTGGGCGATGAAACATACTATTCTGAAGGAGATCAACCAGAAATTCCTCCATTTTAAACATTTTAAATTTAGTTTGTTGCGATTGTTTAGCAAAGCACATTTTTTATAGCTCTTTGCTAAGCATATTAAGGTTTCTTGTTTTGTTTGATATCTTAAACTTAAGGTACAAGTATTTATTTATTGATTGCTAAATTTTAAATTATGAAAAAAATACTAAATGTTGTTCTCGTGTTATTTTGTATATCATGTTCAAATTTTAACAATGATATTGATTTCATTGAGGCAAACTCTTTTGACGAGTTGATTGAGGTAGCTGACAATAATAGTATCGCTAGTTTATCAAGTATTGACAGCGATAGTATCGATCAAAATTTATTTAATACATTGAGTTCAAATGAAAAGATTTTATTTTTAGCTTCATTACGAGTGGCTTCTACAGAAAATTTACTAGATATTAATCCTGGATTTTATCCAGGAGGATTAAATTTATTAAGTATAGACTTTCATTATCTAAATAACTTAAACCCAAATACTCCAGGCGATGATGATACTGCACCCCCTGACGAAGAAATATCAGGTGTTTATATGAGTCACCTTTATGCGATTAGTAATATGAATTCAACTCCAAATTATAACTTGTATGAAGCTTTTAATCCTACTTCTGGTTTTACAACTGCTAATGAATTAATAAATGTTGTAAAAAATAATTTTGATTTGAACTTCGGCCCATACGATTTAAACGAAGTTTATTTTTATGTTACAAAACACCAAGATCAATATGGGGATTTTTCACACTTTTCATTAAAGCAGGGGCTCTCAACATATGTAGAACTAGAATCACCATCTTTAGATGACTATGCCGCAGATATTGCGAGATTAAAAGAGTTGCAGAAGCAAAAAGATGATGTCGTTAGGGAGTGCGCGAACAAATATTTACAATATCAAACTATTACTGGATTACCTATGTCAGTAATTAAAATTACTCCGTGCTGGATAATAAATAACACAGTAGGTAATTTATACTAAATTATTAATATAAGCAGGCCGAGTAGTTCTTCGTGTACTCCGTCGTATGGATAAGTTTCTTATTATCTCTTCAAGATAAAGCCATCTCGATCCAGATGGCTTTATTTATTCCACCACTGCCGCTGACGGGTCTATAGGGATTTGTAGACGGTACGGGTGTGGTTACGTTACGCTGGAATGTGGAGTATCTGGATAATATATAAGGGTATTTATATCCGATCAAAAAAGCGGATGATATTCCCCAATTACGGCTGAGTTTGTATGATTCTGATCGTTGCACGGCTTAAAATGGTGCAGACACCCGCCCCGGTTATTGAAAATTATAAGGTATCCGATGGTAGGGTGACCTCCCGTTGGGTGCTGCCACCCGGGAAAGATACCAGGTTAGTGCTCACCCCAACTTAGTTAGCCTTTGACTCAACCGGGTGATCACCTAACTGGGTGGTTTTTATTTAGCACAGAATATGTTCTATACAACGCCGAGTTCAGACTACAGGTCGCATCAGTTTAGCTCGGGCGGTACCGTTATCGATAGTGTCGCGCTGGTGGTGAAATATGCCAATCAGCCCAATAATCCCAATGCGGCTCAGCACCGTACGATTGCTTTACAATGGAAGAAGTACTGTTGAATAGGGTGGAAGCTAATCTGCGTAAATTAAATCCCGATATCGACAAAGCAATGGCCGATTTTTCTTATCTTGAAATGCGTAGCTGTAGGGCTAGGGATCATCTTTTCTAGAAGTAGAAGAGGGTTGAGGTATTTTAAAAATACCTTTTTCCTATTGATGGATGAAGAGATGTTAATTAAATTAATATATTTGTCTATCTATAGATAGGTAGACAATGGATACGAGAGACAAAATATTAGAAGTTACAGCAGAACTGGTCATGCGTGATGGGTACAATGCTTTTAGCTATAAAGATATTTCCAAAAAGATTGGCATTAAGACTTCGTCAATACATTACCATTTCCCAACCAAATCTGATCTTATCCTATCGCTTATACAAGATGCTTGTGTAAAGCAAAATGAAATAATATCTGCGGTGGAGGCCAGCACACCTATAAGAAAACTAGACGTGTTTATGGATTTCTATTTGTCTTTGGCGCGACAAGGAAAAATATGTATGGTCGTAGCTCTTTTATCGGATATCAATAGCATGGATAGCCGGGTAAAAGATGAACTGAAATCCTTCTACGAATTATTGATCAATTGGTTGCAATCTATTCTTGAAGACGGCTTGAAAAGAGAACAAATGGTTTTCGCAACAACACCTCTTGTAAAAGCGACGGAAATAATGAGCGCAGTGGCGATGATACCCATTCTTTCAAGGATTGGAACTAATCAATCTTTTGAGCAAATAGTTGAATCAATTAAGAATAGCATTATGATTAATTGATTAATCGGTACAAATAATTTTTACGTTCACTTCAAGCTCCTTGGGTTTGATACATTTAGTAACCAATACTATTACATATTTGGAAATGGACAAATCAGAAAACAGACAAAATGCTAACTCATGGCATATAGGCGAGGTAATTCGGAACCTTGTCAAAGAAAAAGAAATTACGACAGATGTCCTAGCTGCTTATCTGGAAATAAGTGATGAGGGGTTGGAAGAAATTTATCAAAGCCATTCCATCGATATTAAAAAGCTGATAAAAATTTCAGAACTACTCAATTATAATTTGTTCATATATTATCTCGACAATAAAATCATCGGAGATTTGTTTGAAAATCAAATGAACGTACTTGACCCCCAGATAAAAAATCTAATTCTCAACCTAGAAACAAAAAACGAGGAACTAGCCAGATTAAAAATTCTGACGGAAGCGCAGCGAAAAGTTATTGAATTATATGAAACGAAGGCGTACCTGCACACCGATAACCAAAAAAAATAAGTAGAAAAATAATGTTTCAGATGTAATAATAAAATCATTTTTATAAAAAGGTTCGATTTTATTGAACACTGTTCAATATATTTGTGGCATAAATATTTTTAATTTTTTATGAAATGAAAACAGCATTAATAACAGGCGCAAGTGGAGGCATAGGCTTTGAGGTTGCAAAACGTCTTGCAGCCCAGGATTATCGGCTCACTTTGGTGGCACGGAATGAACAAAAACTCAAATCGCTTCAAGAGCTATTGGGAACAGATACCCATACTATTCTTGTAGCAGATCTGACAAAAAAGGAAGATATCCAAAAAGTCAGCAATCATCTCAGCACGCACGGGTATGACTTACTCATCAATAATGCCGGCACCGGTACATACGGCAAATTCGTTGAAATATCGCTTGAAGAGCAGTTAGACTCCATGGTGCTAAATATGGACGCAGTGGTAAGTTTATCGTATGCATTTTTAAACAATGCGAAGCCCGGTAATGCTTTGGTAAATGTAGGATCATTGCTTGCGCACTCATCGCTGCCAGGTGGTGCTGTGTATGCAGCGACAAAAGGTTTTGTAGCTAACTTTTCAGAATCCCTTTGGTACGAATTTAAAAATAAGGGTATATTTGTGACAGGCTTTAATCCAGGCGCTGCCGATTCGGATTTTCATTCCAATGCTGGACGGGAAACCAGCGCGTTTCCAAAATTTGTTGTCTCTTCTGTCGCAGAAGTAGCTGATGAACTAATCAATGCGCTGAATAACAGAAACAAGCCAAGAATTGTTCAAGGGTTTAAAAATAGAATGATGCTTTTTGGCTTCAGATTTTTGAGCAGAAAAGCGGCTGTAAACATTATGGGCCAACTAAGCCCGGGATTGTCACATTAAATGGGGGATTTCGGAGAGCAACTTTTAGAAACGATTTTATTTTAATACTGAATGGGTATAGCGGAGAGAAAACAAGAAGAAAAACAAGAAATGCAGAAGCGCATCCTGGATGCGGCACGTAAGATATTTCTAGATAAGGGGTATGAAAAAACCAGTATGCGAAATATTGCAAGCGAAATCAATTATAGCCCTGGAATGATCTATTTTCATTTCAAGGACAAGAGCGAAATATTTCACGAGCTTCATAAGGAGGGATTTAGGTTATTACTTGCCCAGTTGAAGATATTGGATAAAGTAGCTGACCCTTTTGAGCGATTGAAGGCAGTTGGAAGAGTGTTCATTCAGTTCGCACAGGATAATAAAGATTATTATAATCTTATGTTTATGGTAGAAGAGCCTGCAAAAGCATCTACCGAAGGAGGCTTCAAAATTGCCCAGGAAGCGATCAATCATCTCTTGGAGCTGGTCAAAGAATGTCAGGCAGAAGGTAGATTTGTCGGAATGGATCAGGAATATTTTTCCTTTATGCTCCTTTCGTCGCTTCACGGAATATGTGCATTGTTCTGTAAAGACCGCACGACAAGTTTTCAAAATAAGTCAAATGAAGACCTAATGAAATATGGATATGAGTGTTTTGTTTCATTACTGGAAAAAGGATAATCCTTTTTTTTGTTCAAAAATTGAACACTGTTTAAAATTATTACAATGATTAATATTTTTCAAAAAAATCTATTTTGGTGTTGCATAGTCTACACTATTTTCACCCCAAATGTAGCCGCCGCGCAATCGAAATTGGACAGCTATATCAGGCAGGGAATTGAGTCAAACCAAAGTATAAATCAACAGAATTTTATTCTGGAAAAGAATGTATACGCACTGGGAGAAGCAAAAAGTATGTTCCTGCCCAATGTCGCTTTTTCTACGACATACACGAAAGCGGATGGTGGCCGTACAATAGACATCCCGGTGGGTGATCTGATGAATAACGTGTACGCCACGCTTAATCAACTTACGGGAAGCAACTCCTTTCCGCAGCTACAGAACCAACGGGAATTGTTGAATCCAGACAATTTCTACGATGCAAAATTTCGCATAACCCAACCCATTCTGAATGCGGAACTTCGCTATAATAAAAAGATCAAGTCGAAGCAGATCGATCTTCAGAAAACGGAGGTACTTCTCTACAAGCGGGAGCTGGTGAAGGAGATCAAAACGGCCTACTATAATTATCTGAAGGCAACAAATGCCGTGCAAATATATCAGTCTTACTTAAAACTGGTAACCGAAGGAGAGCGAGTTAACAAAAGTCTTTTCGATAATGGAAAGATAAACCGAACCGCTGTGGTCAGAAGCCAAAATGAAGTTTCAAAAATAGAGGCTGCTATCGTCGAAGCAATAAAAACGCAAGAATCTGCACAATACTACTTTAATTTTCTGCTGAACCGCCCTTTATCAGATGATATTTTGGTTGATGAAATTTCGGATCTCCCTGCAGACGATTTATTACGGGCTGATAATATCAGTAACCGGGAAGAACTCTCAAAACTAAAGATAGCAAAGAATATCAATGAAGATCTAACGGGGCTAGCAAAGTCATACCTTATTCCGAAGATCGGGGCCAATCTAGACTTGGGGTCGCAGGCTTTTGACTGGAAATTCAATAGGGATTCCCGGTATTACTTGTTTGGCATTTCGTTAGAATGGAACCTGTTTGCCTCGGGAAAGAACAACTATCGAATCAAACAGACTATTGCCGAGCAACATGCTATTGCATCTCAGACCGATTATGTGGAGCAACAGCTCTTTACAGAGCTTAAAGTCCGGCAGGCCAATATGCAGCGGGCAATTGCCCAGTACCATGCTGCCCAGAGCCAGTTAAATACCAGCCAGATTTATTACCACGATATGTCAAAACTGTACAAGGAAGGGTTGGCTATCTATATCGAGCTGCTGGATGCCCAAAACCAATGGATCGATTCCCAGCTCCAAGCAAACATTGCGCTTTTCGATACCTGGATATCATTTTCTGCCATCGAACGTGCAAACGCTAGTTTTAACATACAATAATATACACATGAAAAAAAATCAATTTGCAATCGTTGCTTCTGCATTATTTCTGTTCTCGTGCAATGAGCACCCTAAAAATACAAATCCACTTGATGAGCCCGATGTTATAGCCGTAAAGGTTGCCCCTGTCTCCTCATTAAACGTGCCGAGCACGATACAAGCTACCGGACTGGTCAGTACCGAAGACCAGGCAAACTATTCCTTTAAGATTGGTGGCATCATCAGCCGTATACTGGTACATGAAGGAGAATTTTTCCGCAAAGGCCAATTGCTGGCCACGCTTAATGCCACCGAGATAGCAGCTGGTCTTGCGCAATCCGGGCTAGGGGTCGAAAAAGCCCAACGCGACTATGATCGGGCGATCAACCTTTATAGGGACAGTGTCTTTACCTTGGAGCAGCTGCAAAATACAAGGACCGCCCTTGAAGTTGCCAAGCAGGCCAAAGAGGCTGTTGCATTTGATGAGCGCCACGCAAAAATATATGCCGCATCTGACGGTTTTGTAGCCAAGAAAATTGCCAACGAAGGAGAAGTAGTGGGAGGGGGGATGCCGATACTGCTAACCAACTCCGTGCAGCACAATGCCAGCTATCTTCTTAAAGTCGGTGTAACGGACGTGGAATGGGCCGCAATTAAGGTCGGTCAACCTGCTCAGGTTAGATTGGATGGTTATCCAGACCAGCTTTTTGAAGCAGCGGTATTCCGAAAGCTGCAGTCGGCAGATAGAGAGATCGGCTCTTTCCAGGTAGAGCTGAAGCTACAGCTTCAAAAAGTTGTTCCTCCTGTGGGCATGTTCGGGCGAGCAGAAATAGCCATCAGTGAGGATGAAAATGCCGTTGTCATTCCGTTCAGTTCGTTAGTGGAGGCAGATGGCAACAAAGGCTTCGTGTTTACGGCAGTCGGTGCAAACCGCGTAAAGAAAATTCCCGTAAACATTATGAAGTTTGAAAATGACGGGGTATACCTGCGTGGCAACCTCGAGGGAATAAATCAGATTGTTATTTCCAACAGTGCTTACCTGAACGAGCAGTCCACTATTAAAATAATCAAGTAAACTGTACAAAAATGAAAATTACAAATTTTGCTGTAAAAAATTACCAGTTTACCCTTATCATATTTGTTTTGATATCGGTCGTGGGGTTGCTTACGCTATTCAACATGCCACGGTCGGAAGACCCCACCACTAATCCGCCACAATACCTGGTAACAGTTATATACCCGGGCACGAGTCCAAAGGATATGGAAGAACAGGTCGTAAAACCTATCGAAAACAAAATATACGGACTCGAAAATATTGATAAAATCCTTACTACGATCGAGGACGGGGTAGCTGCGATCCAGATTAAATTTAAGTATGGTGTAGATGTGGACAATAAATACCAGGAGATATCGACCGAAATAAATGCACTCAAAAATGGAGCGCTTCCGAAGGATATCTATTTGATTAAAACGGAAAAAATTTCTTCTGCTGATGTAAAAATCATTCAAACGGCATTAATATCCAACACCGCTTCGTCCAAGGTATTGAGAGATCAGGCAGACATCCTTAAAACGAAACTGGAAAAGATAACCAATCTTCGGGAAGTTAACTATTCGGGTATGCCCGAGCAGGAAATTCGGATCGACATGCAATTGGATAAATTGGCCCAATTAAAAATACCCTTAAATCTGGTTATTGGCAGCTTACAAAGCGAAGCAGCAGATATTCCGGGCGGGAGCATCAACTTGTCCGATAAAGTTTTCAATGTAAAAACCAGTGGTAAATTCAAAAATGTTGACGATGTAGCCAATACGGTTATTTATAATGCTAATGGCAAAATAGTCTACCTGAAAGATGTTGCTCACGTTAGCTATAAGGATGGTGTCGTTAGCCATATCACGCGTATCAACGGACATCGTTGTATACTGGTTAACGCTGCCATGAAAGATGATGTGGACATCAGTAAGGTGAAAAAAGAATACACCCCTGTGCTGGAGGAATTTAGCAACAGTTTGCCTGAAAACATAAAAATGGTCAAGAGCTTTGATCAGGCAGATATGGTTGCGAAAAGATTGGGACACCTGGGCTTTGATTTTGGTCTGGCCATCCTTTTAGTCGTCATTACCCTACTTCCATTGGGCTTTAGAGCGTCCGTGATTGTAATGATCTCTATCCCGCTGTCGCTTGCGCTAGGTCTTATCGCGATGAACATGATGGGTTTTTCGCTTAATCAATTGAGCATAGTTGGTTTGGTGGTGGCCTTGGGCTTGTTGGTTGACGACAGTATTGTGGTGGTCGAAAATATAGAACGTTGGCTTAGGGAGGGGCATTCCATCAAGGATGCTGTTTTAAAAGGTACCAAACAGATTGGCCTGGCCGTGGTCGGTTGTACCGCAACTTTGATCATAGCATTTTTGCCGCTTGCCTTTCTACCTGATATGGCCGGAGAATTTATTCGCAGTCTGCCGGTGGCGATAATTACCGCCGTACTGGCATCCATGATAGTTGCCCTGACCTTGGTGCCATTTGTGGGTAGCAAGATCTTGAAAACGCATACCCACGGAGAGGGCAATTACTTTTTGAAGAATTTACAAAAATTCCTGACCTTTTCCTATCGTAGAATAATGCCGCTTGCGCTAAAGTGGCCAAAGGTAACGATCGGCATATCAATCGCATTAAGCGTCCTGGCATTTTTATTATTCCCTCTTGCGGGTTTCAAACTTTTTCCAACCTCCGAGAAACCAATGTTTTTAGTGAATATAAAGATGCCCTTGCAGGCTGATATTCCAGAAAGTGACCGGGTGACCAAATTGGTGGAGAATGAATTGAAAAAACACGAAGAGATTGTTTATTATACATCAAATGTAGGAAAAGGCAATCCCCAGATTTATTACAACGTTCATCAGCAGGATATAAAACCCGATTTTGCCCAGGTTTTTGTGCAGATGGATGATGACGCGAGTCCGATTGCAAAAACCGAACTGATCAAAAAACTTCGGATCAAGTTTCAGGATTTTCCCTATGCCCGAATTGAGGTGAAGGACTTCGAGCAGGGGACACCAATTGAAGCTAATATTGTGGTAAGGGTATTTGGCGATAACCAAGACACTTTACGCGCGCTTTCATTTAAAGTAGAAGAGCTGTTGCGTAAGCACCCGGGTACATTTTTTACAAACAATGAACTTAATACCTATAAATCAGATATAAAAATTACAATTGATAAGGAAAAAGCCCGGACTTTGGGTGTATTGACCAGCGATATAGATAAGGTGATCAGGTTGGCTGTTGCCGGATTAAACGTTGGCGATTATATTGATGATCGTGGAGATGCCAGAAACGTAGTGATAACAGTGCCGAGAGAAAAATTCTCCAATCTCGATGCCTTAAAGAATCTATATGTGAATAATATGCATGGCGCGCCGATACAGGTTGATCAGGTCGCCAGCATCGGATTTGAGACTTCTCCCACAGCTATCAACCATTTCAATAAGTCACGCTTTGCAAAAGTAACATCATTGTCAAAGGATAATTTCTATGCCAATGATATATTGAAAGATATTGTTCCGGAACTTGACAAAATGGAATTTCCAAAAGGGTATTATTATAAATTATCTGGGGAAGCGGAATCGGAAGGAGATGCACTCGGTGGAAATTTCCTTTCCGTGATCATTTTAAGTGCATTCCTTTTTGTAGCTGTTCTATTATTACAATTCAAAACTTTTAAAGGGATAATTATCGTTTTATCCATCATACCATTGGGTGTGCTGGGTGGTGTAATATTTTTGCTCCTAACCGGAAATCCGATGTCCTTAGTCTCCATTATTGGTTTCATAGGTTTATCGGGAATTCAGGTTAAGAATTCGTTACTGCTCGTTGATTTTACCAATCAACTAAGAGCAAAAGGACACAGCATAAATGTAGCCATTCACATCGCTGGCGAAACAAGGTTTTTGCCTGTTGTGCTTACGTCGATAACCGCTATTTGTGGGCTGATCCCGATTGCCTTGAATCCGAATCCGCAAATAGCACCATTGGCAATTGTACTTATCGGGGGGCTTATAAGCTCAACTATCCTGTCAAGGATCGTAACACCGGTTATGTATAAATTAATGCCTCCTCAAATTGAAGTGGAGGAAACTGAATAACTTGCTTCTGTAATCTATTATCAGCAGTGCCCTTATCAGAACGAACGATAAGGGTACTGCAAACAGAACAAGGGAACATATCGTCTGATACGATAGTATTTAAATAATGCACTTATGAAGCAAGTTAAATTAACTTATCTCAATAAAGGAAATATATCTTATGAGGATGCCTTAGCATTTCAACAAGAGGTTCGAAAAATTATTATTGAACTTAAACAACTTAAAATAGACACGTCTGCAAATAATTTGCTAATTCTCTGTGAACATCAGCCTATTTTAACGTTTGGCAGTTCAGCGAAAGAAAGTGAGCTATTTATTCCAAGAGGTAAACTTTCTGATGTTGGTTTAGATCATTTAGATATAAGACGCGGAGGAGCGATAACATTTCATGGAGAAGGTCAACTAGTGGGGTATCCGATACTAGATCTTGAAAATTTCAAAACAGATGTACGATGGTATATAAAGAGTATAGCCGAAGTAATTATACAAACATTGAACGATTATGGCCTTGAAAGTTACTATGACGAAGAATTTCCCGGGGTCTGGTTAAAAGATCACGCTACAGCAAAGAAAAAGAAGATTTGTGCTGTTGGCGTGCATCTTTCTCGGTGGGTAACTAATCACGGATTTGCTTTCAATATTAACAATTCACTGGAATATTATAACTATTTTGTGCCTTGTGGGATTACGCAAGAAGATCGTACTGTCACAACTTTACAGAATGAACTGAACAGGACGATTGATATGGAAGAAGTAAAAGAAAAAATATTGTTTCACTTTTCAGAAGTTTTTAATACGAAACTAATAACATAGATTGACCAATTAATTAGCGCTGAGCTGAATCCAGTCAGCAATTACCTGAACATCATTAGCCCTCGGTTGTACATCGTTGACTCTTAATGTGACATCAGTAAGCGCTAGCGTAATTTAGTTAGGCTTCAAGGAAGTATCCCTAACGGTTAAGGCAACATCCTTAAGCCTAACCGTGACATCATCTATACCTCAGGATGTATCCTCGACACTCGACGCAATATCGTTGGGCATCGACGATATATCATTAGCGCTTAGCGTGTCTACGTTAGGTGTTGATGATATATCATTTACACTCGACACGATATCATGCATACTGGAGTGGATATCGTCGAAGCCCGACTGCATATCATTTAGCCTTCCGGTAATATCATTAACCTTCACCGTAACATCGTTAGCCGTCAGGGATGTTTCCTTAACCTCTCATGATATTTCATTAGCAGTGGATGATGTTCCATTAACGCTCCATGATGTTTAGTTAGCCCTTAGGGATGTTTCGTTGATTGTAGTTGATGTTTCCTTAGCCCTCGATGTTATATCGGCCAGCGCTGATTAAATATCAAAAACCACCCTTTTTAGGCATATATGTCTAATCCCGGGCTAATCTTGGCCAGTGCTGGGCTAACCTTGGCTAAAATCTCGACTAACCATTTCTTCGTACCCATCTTTGGGTATGAAAACAATATACATACCCTCAAGAGCACCGCCTTCTCGATCAGATCTGGTGAAGCAACCTGTCCAAAACATTTGCTGTTTTGGACAACTTCACGACTTGCCATTTTTACTGTCTTCCAATAGGCAGGCAACATTACAGTTTAACATTAAAAAGCAAATTATCATGAGAACAGAAAGAGTTGTCTCAAATTACGAAGGACTGTCGGACGATGAACTGGCAGCCTTAGCAGGGAAAATTTTAGGTGCATTGACCGACAATGCAAATTTTCCCGACCCCATTCCCGCATTGGCGGATTTAACGACGGTGGTAAATGAATACCGCTCCAAACATGAAATCGCCATACGTGGCGGTAGCGTGCTCGACATTCGGATCAAGAATGAAAGTAGAAAACAGCTGCTGTATGAGTTGGGCCAGCTGGCGCATTATGTGAATACTACTTCAGCAGGCAACCTAGCCGTGCTGACCAGTTCGGCTATGATCTTGGCCAAACAGCCGGCCAGCAAACGTGCGCCTTATACCGTCGAGCGGGTAGTCTTAAAGGACGGTAACCTGAGCGGACAGATGCGGGTAGACTTTACGGCACAGAAGGGTATCTGGGAGTACGAAATCCAGATCGGCGAATGGCCAAGTGGTGCAACGGAGATCGAATGGGGAGATTCTTACTTTACAACGACATCCCGCGGAAATATTATTGCGCCGCTAGTACCCGCGACAAAGTACTACGTAAGGGTGCGTGCACGGAATGGAAAGGGTACAAGCGATTGGACAGAACCGGTATCAATGATTGTAAGATAGGTTATTGGTGACTGGTGACTGGTGATTGGTGACTGGTGACTAGAAATCAGGATCACAGTGCTCGTCTTTGCGAGAAGCGTAGCGACGCGGCAATCTAGTAAAGGAATTAACGAAAGACTGCTTCGTCGTGCCTTCTCGCAGTGACGTGCCAACGGTGATAATCTCAATACTTAATACTAAATACTTAATACTACTAAAATGACAACACTACAAACTAATACCCCTTGGCTTATCCAGGATATGCTCGGGGAAATCGGAATAAAGCAAAAACTGGGTATCGTGCTTTTATGGCTGCTCACACTTTTTGTATTTGCAGGGACGGTCCTGCAGCTCATCGACCCGGCTGCGGGGATACTCGATATCGGTATTTTATCGGTTTTGATATTGGGTTTGATTAGCGGCCTACTCGCCATCTTCTGTAGCATCTGGCTGCAGGAACTGCTGTGGCAACCGTTCAAGACTTTTCGTAAACATTTAGGTAATCACTTTAATCAATTGACGTCATGGCAGCTTTGTGTTCTTTATTTTTCGGTTTTCTTTTTGCTTGTTTATGCAGTGTTACTGTGTTTAATTATAGTTTTTTAATGTATCGTCCTTGCCAGGACAGGGCCTTCTTTTTCCCATCGATGCAAAAAGAAGCAAAAAGCTCTAGGCTTGGACAATACGACGCTAAAAGTGAACATAGCGACCTAAACATTTCGGAGCCATTTCGCTTCGCTTCATTTCTTCGACCTGTTTTCGACGGTCGCTATGACACTTTCTTAACGCTGTATCGTCCTAGGCCGTTTTTTCAAGGCTTCAGGCAGAACGCAAGGCAAAAGCACGTCTTTGCGAGGAGCATAGCGACGCGGCAATCTGAGCTTTTGCCAGACAGATTGCTTCTTCATTGCATTCATCGCAATGACGTGCTTCCTGGGAAGGGATCTATCCGCCAACAGATCACGACCATCGCTGCAGCAGAACTCGGAATCAAGGAAGCAACCGGCAAAAACGATGGCAAACGCGTAGAACAATACCTAAGGTATACAAACCTTGGCAAGGGGCATCAATGGTGTGCGGCATTTGTGAGTTGGTGCTATGGGCAGGCGGGGCTTACGCAGCCTCGAAATCCCTGGAGCCCGGCTTTATTTCCGAATGCACGGACGTACTGGAAACGGGGGAAGTTTGCGAATTTGAAAATACGCGAATTTGCAATTGCAGATGTATTTGGCATTTATAGCAGCAGTGCGAAACGCATCAACCACGTCGGATTGATCAAGGAGCGGGATAATAAATACCTAATCACGATTGAAGGAAACAGCAACAACCGGGTGGAATCGAGGCGGAGGCACCTGTCTACGATTTATGCCCTTGCGGATTGGATAACGGAAAACCAAAACCTCCACTAAATGAAATGCACTTACCTTCTGGTATTTCTGTGGCTGGTAGCCAGCTGCGGAATGCAAAAAACAACTGTACAGCGGGAGCAGACCAATACCGCACTTTCGAAATCGACATGGTGGACTGCCGAAGACAGACAGCAACGGGTAACGGATAGCGCGCGGAGAATATGGTCATTCTATGCCGACAGTGTCTTTTACTTCCATCCCGATAGCGGCCTATCGGCGTACAACGGCTGGGTGCAGTATCAAGACGGACGATCGCGTGGCAGTACTTACAGCCATCGGGTCGGTGTCGTGGATGCCCTGACAGAAACGCAGGTTCAATCGACGGCCTGGACCTGGCGCAAATGGGTTTCCAACCTATCGCATTGGCCATGGATGCTGGCCGTATTGCTGCTGATCGCTTATCTGGGTTACCGTTACCGGGCGCGTTAACATACTGCATTCCATTAAACAACAAGGGGGATAGTTCATCGCAGAACTTTCCCCCTTGTTGTGTTATTAAAAAACCTTTAGTACTGTATTAACCTTTATGTGGTTTTTTTGCCGATTCGATCAGTTCATGCATCTCCATTTTGATGTAATCTACATTGGGCGAAGACCCCGTTAGAAAATAACGGATATTACCTTCCTTGTCGATAATGAATTTGGCCGGAATACCTTGCACACCGTATTGTGCCGCCATGTTTTGGCCGGATTCCCGGTCTTTCTGGTCATCGTATAATACTTCGAAAGGATAATTATTCTTTTCGATAAAGGCAGGAACTTTCGTTTTATAATCTTTGTCACGCTCCCAGGTATTGATAAATAGGAACTCTACATCCGGATCTGCCGCGTAGGATGCTTGTGCAGCCTGCATGCCCGGGAACGAGCGGATACAAGGCTGGCACCAGGTTGCCCAGAAATCCAATACCACGACCTTCCCTTTAAGGCTGGCCAGGGAAACCTTTTCACCTTTCAGGTTCAGTAGCTCGAAGGCTGGGGCAGGTTTAAACGTTTCCATTTCTTTGATATGCGTGCGGATGGATTGTGTCAACTCTTCTTTGAGGTTGGCGTTGAACCGCTCGTAGCCCGTCATGGATCCGTTGAGATCGGCGTAAAGTTTCTTCAGCTGGTCTTCTACATTAAATTGACCTTTTGCGTAGAGCCGCGTAAGGATATTGTACGCTTCCAGTTTACGATCCAGGCCGATTAATGATTTATAGTACACCGTGGATAGGGCGTCTGCTTGCTGCGGTGCCACCACCAGTGCCTTTTCGATCTGCTCCACGGCCTGCTCATATTGCCCTCTGTTTACCAGGATATCCACGTATGCCGACATGGCACTGGCATAACCCATGGCGGCGAACTTCGCTTTATTGTCTTGCTGTTCCTCTGGCAAGGATATATAGTAATAGGCATCATCCATAGCGATCTTCAACAGGGGAGTGGCATTCGTGGTGTCGCCCTGAGCCAATAACGTCTTTCCAACAGGCAGGTATCCATTTCCACGCCAAAACCGTTCCTGCATGGTTTCGAGGTACTGTATGGCTTTTGCTGCGTCGCCGTCTTTAGCGAAACTTTGCGCCAGTTGGGCCACGGCATAATCGTATGTAAGCCCTTCGTCGGGAAAATTTTTAACCGGCCATTTTTTTAGCAGTTCCTTATAGGCCTTTTCTTTTGCCGCTGTAGTTTCGGCTTTGTAAAGCGTGTTCTGGATAAACGCATCGCGTGTGATGGCACCTTTCGGAAATTTCTTGACGGCAACTTTTTCCAGTTCCTGCGTTTTTGCATCCTGTTCCAAATTGCGGAGTATATTTAGCGTCGACCGGTATTCGGCTTCCGTTTTATAGCTCTTTGCTTCACCCACCAAGGCAGTAGCTAAGGAGTCCTTTTGTGCCGCAGAGCCCTCAGTGATGATCGGAAGGTATTGCTGATACCGATCGGCTGGCTTTTGCTGACCGTAACTCACGGTGGCAGATAGCGCCAGGGCGAAAATTAGTGTGTTTTTCATATCTTTTTATTTATCTACGTTTTGTTCCAGTGTTCCGTTACCCGGGTTGTCGAATGCGCCCTGCGGAAAGGGCATTATCCAAAGATGCGAGGCTGGCGATAAGCTGTATGCAGTGCCATTTTCAGTTTTGGTTAACGTTGTTTTGTAGGCATCTTCTTTATTTAATCGTCGTTTATCCGCGAAAGGCATGATAGAAAAGATAAGTTCATTCGCTTTCGTGCGGTGGATCCACTTAATAGCTTGTACGGGGTCGTTCGTTTGTAGATCAGCGTATTTATCGGCGAGGATTCTTGTTTTGCGCACCGTGTTCAGTACTTGCATACCCTCTGCTACTTTTCCGGTACGCGCTAAGGCCTCTGCTTTAATGAGATATACTTCGACTGTAGTGAGTCCTTGCAGGTTGTGGTATCCGGTCATTGTAGTGGCATAGTAGGTATCAGGTCCCAGCGTGCGAAGCTTCCAACGCGATAAAAATTTGGCATCCCCCTCTTCAAACCGCGCAGCGCGGTCTACACGCAGTGCGTACTCGGAAGTGCGGTAGGATGACGCATTATTACCATGCCGGAAGTAGTAATTTTCTACATATCCATGGTTTACAGGGGTTTCGTTCAGGGCGTAGTCTGACGGAGATTCAATACGCGTTTTGTTTTGCTGATAATAAGTAAGCCAGTCAAAGAGTTTGTCGTTTAGCTGTAAAGCGTCGTCAGCATGTTCAAGTGCTAATGGATAATTTCCCATCTGTAAGTAGATGCGGGCAAGCAAAGCATGCGCTGCTCCTCTGGCAGGGTGCAAAACTGTTAGTCCCGTCTCGGGCAAATCGCTCAAAGATGTTTGTAGCTCACTGATCATGAAATCATAAATTTCCTGAATGCTAACCTGGGTATGTGCCGCGCCAACATCTGCACTGTAGATGATCGGCACTGCACGTAAGTTTGATGCCGTTCCTTCCTCATAAGTGGCTGCGTAATAGTTTGTTAAAATAAAGTAATTTAAGGCCCGTAGCACTTTTGCAGTAGCGACAAGCTCTTTCCGTTGCGCATCTGTGGCTTCTGTCATCTCAGCCCCATTCTCTATGATCAAGTTGCAGGTTGATATGCTCGTGTAACTTTGGTAATAGGTGTCTTCATCGGCATTGTTCAGCAATTTTCGATCTACGTCTTCGCGCCAAAAATAGTTGGCATCCCATAAGCGGTAATAATTGAGATTGGAGCTAGATACAAATCGATCATTGAGCAGATTGGTAGCTTGCGTAGTGCGGGTGTGGTGTACACCGTATTCATCGCGGAGCAACGGTTCGAAGTCTGCATACGTCGTCGGAAGTTTTTTCCCTTTTGGCAGTACATTAAGATAGTCGTTGCATGATACAGCGCCAGTTGCTACAAATCCTAGAAGTATATATCTTATCAGTTGTTTTCTCATGATTATGAAGATTATAAAGTAATGTAAAGTCCGAAGACATAATTTGGTCTGCGGTAGCCCCCCAACATATTTTTTGCGTTGGCACTTTTGGCAAATAGCGCTACGTTTTCGGCATTTAGCTGAATGCGGGCATTTGGTATGCGTAGCTTGCTTAAGTATTGGCCAGGAATACGATAGGCCAGGCTGATATTGCGTATATTTAGGTTGCTGGCGTCAAGTACGTTGATGTCTGCGTTTCTGTAAATATTTTCGCTTTGGGC
The DNA here is from genome assembly GCF_005049105.1 of Sphingobacterium alkalisoli. Lineage (GTDB taxonomy): Bacteria > Bacteroidota > Bacteroidia > Sphingobacteriales > Sphingobacteriaceae > Sphingobacterium > Sphingobacterium alkalisoli. Next base: position 804,192 of record NZ_SUKA01000003.1, on the reverse strand, counting down.
GTTGTACAGGCCTTCTTCTTCCGGAAAGACCAGGCGCGGAATATCTGTGTGCATTTCATCGCCCGCCTGCCTCCAGCGGTCGGCGATGTCTTTGTTAGCGATACGGATATTTGCAAACTGTGAAGATCCCCCTAAATAAGGAAGGTCTGTATTACGAATTTTGTGCCCCGCTTCATAGGTCATCATAATGGAAAAGTCGAAGTTGGCATAGGTGAGACTATTCGTCCACGATGCCGTGTGGGTGGGAACTGTTGATCCAGCATAAATCACAGAGGCTAAATCGCCTGGTGTGTACAAGACTTTTTCGCCCGCGCTATCATAGACCTGGGGCATGCCCTGGTCGGTAAGCCCTGCCCATGCGTATCCATATAGGGATTGATATGGATTTCCTATCCTAGGAAAAGCGTAGGCATGGTCAATTTGCAAGAAATATACCGGCGCTTCGACATCTACATAGGTCACCTTATTCTTATTATACGCATGGAGAAGATTGGTGTTCCAACTGAATTTTCCCTTATTTATTACCGTTGCGCCAAGGGTAGTTTCGATACCGTGATTTGTCATTCCGCCATTGTTTAAGTCATATGTACTATAGCCAAAACCTTCGGTCGGTATGCCTTGGGCGCTGGATAACAAATCTGCTCCTGTCTTCCGATAATAATCAAGGCTACCGGTAATTCGGTTATTCCAGACAGAAAAGTCTGTTCCCAGGTTGAAGGTCGTTGTCTTTTCCCAGGAGAGCAACGGATTTGGACGCGTATCAACAGTGGCTGAGGTACCGCCTACATTCGGGTTCATATTGTAGTAAGTTGTTAAATAAGGACTGGTGTCATGTGCAATATTACCACCTATCCCGTACGACGTTCTGAGCTTCAGCTGATTGATCCAATCTACTTTAAAAAAGCTTTCCTTTTCGAGGTTCCATCCTGCACCGAGAGACCAGATCGGCTTGTTCTGGTATTTATTGCTGGTGCCCCATAAATTGGAACGATCCCACCGTACACTACCGCTCAACAGGTATTTGTTTTGGTAGGCATAGCCCCCATTTGCATAAAGTGAGACATAGCGACGCTCAAGATCAAATTTGCCATAAACATCACTTTGTGGATTAAATTGTGCATAGTTACCAAGTATACCTCCACCGGATCCGATGTTTGGTGTCAACATCTCATAAGTAAGCGCCATCGGGTCGTAGTTGTACAAACTTTGGTTCGTACGGATAATGTGATTGTTACGGATCTCGGTACCGAGGATGGCATTAAGACTATGGTTGCTGCCGAAATTTTTGTCGATATTAAGCTGCTGCCGAAAGGTGAAATTGCGCCCGTTTTGCTCATCAGTCGCAAAAATATGGCCATAAGGTATGAGGTAGCGGAGCTGCCCGTCGATCGTACGTGCATATCCATTCACCCGATTACGCACATAAAAAGAGTTTTTGTCGTAAAGGGTCTCACCGTTATCCCGCGTATATTCGTATTGGAACCACCCCATGTACGAAATCCAATCCGCAAGCTTCGCATCCAACTTCAGGTAACTTCTGTTTCCGAAACGATTCTGCTTTTGAATATTATTCCCGATCTCGTTCAATGGATCTATATGCATAGGGTAAAGATTATTGTTTCTAATGATATCACGCATCTCTAGACTTAAGCGGGACTCTTCGGTGGATATGAAGTTGCTGCCATCGGCATTGCGGAGTCCATCATACGGCATAAATGGGAATTGTGGATTTTGCAGCAAATCATAGGTTTGCGCGTCGCGCGAACCGTATGTCATAAATGTACTGAGTTCTACCGCTAGCCATTTGGTGACTTGCGTGGTATTGCGCAGGTTAATCCCTAAATTATCCTCTTTGTTATAAACGTCTTCCAGCAAATTCTTTTTATAAGTAACCGAAGAATAAAAACGGTTTCTTTCGCTTCCATTTGAGATGTTAATATTGTATTGTTGCGCGAAGGGATTGCGCTTTCCGAATTTCTCGACATCATCATAATACCGATAGCCGCTACTCGCCATTTCATCTAAACGCCTGTTCATTTCTGTCTCGGTGATCGTACCTGCATAGCTTTGCAAAATGGTTTGTATGCCGCGAGTCGGATAAACCATCTGGTTAAGCAAAGCGTGCGCACCGGGAGAAGTTAACGTGTCTAATTTTGGATCACGTAATGCCCATTCGCGTTCAATGCCGATAATATCTGCTGCCGACGTTAAACGGCTCGTGTTGAAATAATAAGGCGTGTGGGTTACAACCGCAGAAGCGCCTACTTCTGTTCCGTTTGCTTTACCTTTCTTTGTGACGATAACGACAACCCCATTAGCGGCCCGCGCGCCATAGATAGAAGCTGCAGCGGCGTCGCGCAATACGGTAATGGATTCGATGTCTTCTAAATTGAGGTTTGGTAGTGCTTCTTCAATATTACCATTGAAAGCTATCGTATTATTTTCTATCGGAAAACCATCTACAACGTATAGGGGATTGGTTACTCCTTTCATGGACGTCGTGCCACGAACTCTACCATTATGGTAGCCAGCAATTCTTCCTTCGAGCAAGGTGCTTAGATCATTAAGCCGCTGTTGTTCTAAGCTTTTCTTCGGTAGTGAAGCAAACGCACCTGTTGCGCGCTCTTTGGGTATCGTCTGATAACCGGTACTCACTGTTACGGCAATCTCTTCGAGTTCGGCCTCCAGTTCTGGCAGGACGATATTGCCTACCTGCGTCTGAGCGGGTACTTCCACGGTCTGATGGCCAATAAAGCTAATCTGTAACGTGCCCTTTTGTCTATTACTGGTTAGTATGAAGATTCCTTCTTCATTCGTTGATGTAAAGATATCGGTATTTTTTAGGCGTACGCTGGCACCTGCTAACGGGGTATTTGCCGCATCTACCACTTTACCCGAGAAGGTATAGCTTTGTACTATTTCCTGTTCGACGCGACCAGGCGCACTTGCTTTCGACGCAGATTTGGTCTTGTTTTTTATCAAGATATTTTTCTTGACGATTTTGTACGTTAGGTTACTGTCATCAAACGCTGCTGCTAAAGCGCGCTCGATGGAGACGTTGCTTATATCTACGTCTACGATCGGAAATTGTATATTCCCTTCGTCGTATACAAAGCGGTACCCACTCTGTTGCTCGATAGACGAGATCACAGTCCGGGCATCCGCTCGCTTTACGCGCAGTGTAATCTGCGAAAAAGCGTTGGACGAAAATAATACGACAGATGCCGCAAGGGGTAATAGCCACTGACGTAAGGTCAGTTTCTTCATTCGGTATTGCTTCATGATTGATTATTTGGTTTTGTTATTTTTTACATCTAGATATACTGTACGGCCTTCAATTCGGCAGCTAATGTCAAAGTAGGATAGGATTTCTACGACATCATATAAGCTTACATGGCGCGATATTTCTCCGGTAATTTGCTTGCTCGGGATAGTCATGTTTTCAAATACAAAGTCTACGTCGTACCAACGCTCAAGCTGCGCGGTAATATCGCGTAGGTCGCTTCGTTGAAAACTGAATAATCCATTTTTCCAGGCCATAGCGCTATTCACATTTACGCGTTTGCGATGTAAGGATCCCTTGTCCAAAAAGGCCTGTTCGCCAGGGTGTAGGAGTAGCGGTTGTACGGCTTGTGATGCCGTTACCTGCACCTTGCCATGTGCCAAGGTCGTTGCCGAAGGGCTGTTTGGATATGCACGCACATTAAAGCCGGTACCCAAGACTTGTATCTGCTGATCTTTTGTTTTCACCATAAACGGCTTGTTCGGGTTGTGACTAACCTCAAAATAGGCTTCGCCAATGAGTTCCACACGACGACTGTCTGCCGCAAATACGTTTGGATAGCGCAACTGCGATCCCGCATTGAGCCATACGGTCGATCCGTCACTCAATACTACTTTATATTGTCCACCCCGGGGTATACGGATCGTATTGAGAGCCGTCGCATGAATTCCTAGTTTCTGAAGATCGATAGTTTTATCGCTCAGTGCGATTGTGCTGGCTCCATGGTGTAGGGTTTGGGTGCCGTCTAGGATGACCTGCTCGCCATTGGCAAGTTCCAATATCGCTTTGTCGCTTCCGGGCTTTATATTTTCCAGTAAGGTTCGCTGTTCTGCTATTAACCGATTGGTGGAACCCAATTGATAGCTGTATAATGCAAAAGCTACCGCAATGACGGCGGATGCGGCCGCGTACCACCAGATATGGTGGGAACCGAAACGCTTTTTTGGAATCTGTTGCCGCATGGAGGCGTCCACCTGTGCCAGGTTGTTCGCCAGATCAGAATCGGATATCTTGTGCTTAGACTGCTTGGCTTTATGTAGATAAAAGCTATCCAGCCACAGTATCTCCTGCCTGCTTAATTTTTCGCCTGCATTGTACTTTTGCAGGATCTTTTTAGTGTCTAGTTTGTTCATCATTATCAGGTACTGGCCCCATATTTACGACGGTCAGTTATAGAAGAGACGGGCAACCTAGGAAAAGGGAGTACTATAAAAACGAAAAAAGTAAAAAAAGTATAGAAAATAGGAGTGTAGTAAGCTTTGTGCGGAGGTAACGGAGTGCATTATGTACCTGTTTCTTTGCAGTTGTCTCCGAAATAGATAGTTTTTCGCCGATTTCGCGGTAACTTAGCTGTTGTTCGCGGTTCATTTCGAAAATTTCGCGCGTACGAGGGGGTAAATTAGACTTATTTTCTTCGATCAGGGCTAAAAGTTCGCGTTCGAGTACCGATTCTTCGGTGTAGCACTGTCCGTTTCGCTCGAAATCGGTCAACTCGCCTAAATATTTGTCAATTACTTTTTCGTGGCTGATGTGATCAAGTACCTTGTTGCGTACCGCTTGATAAAGGTATGAAATTGCAGAGGTTTTGATATGCCAGGTCTTATGCTTGGTCCAGATGGTCAGGAATACATCTTGTATAATGTCGTTGCAGACCTCCACATCGGGAATCATACGATACGCGTGGCGGTAGAGGACTTCTTTATAACGACTGAACAATTCATCAAAAGCCCGGTGGTCGCCGGCATTAATCCGTAAAACTAACTGTACATCATCGCTATAGGTACCTCTCTCTCGCACGGCTACTACTTTGTTACCAAATGATTAATTTTTTGTAAATCTATCTTATTTTTTAAAAATTTGCAAATACCGGATCGTATCATGTCTTTCAGACGACATTGCTCCCGTGTATCTACATCGCTGAAACACACGGGATCAACTATGCTAGCTCTCCCGAACGGAAGAATCCCAGGCGCTATCCTCCTCCGACTCGGCAATGAATACGCTATCTTCTTGGAGCAAGCGTTCCTGCAGTTCGATTTCTTCCCGAAAGTTACCCAGATATTCTTTACTCGTCCGGTGCTGCGCAAGCTTTTTCATGGCTTCATTATCGTATACTATAAAATCCTGCGCTTTGCGGTGCAGGGTGTATTTTCTTAAACCCAACTCGGATAGTACGTCCACGCCCATATATACGGAGTCTAACAGCGATTCCCGGAAGATGTGGTCGATCCCTTTGTCCATCAACTCATACGCATCGTTTCGGTTTTTGGCGCGTACAAAGAGCTTCAGGTGTGGGAAATGCTTGGGAAGCATGTCGAAAAGCTCCATATTGGTGTGTGGATTGTCGAGGGCGGAAATCAGTATTTTTGCATCTCTTGCTCCAGCTGATTCCAATAGATCCAATCGGGTACCGTCGCCATAAAATACGTTGAATCCCATCTTTCGAAGTAAGTTTACGCGATCGCTATCGCTATCGATAATGGTAGCCTGTATATGGTTAGCCCGCAAAAACCGTCCGAGTGTACTTCCAAAATGTCCAAAACCGATCAGAATGACCTCGTGATGTGCTTCAATTTCGTCGTAGGATTTTTCCGTATTTTTTTCGGTAACACCAATCTTGGGCGCGATGAACTTCTCGTTTATAAATAGCAGCAACGGTGAGACCATCATACTGATCGTCACGACCGCCATAAACAGATCCAGGTCATCTTTCGGAACGATGCCGATTTGGCCAATGGAGCTTAATAATACAAACGCAAATTCGCCCACTTGGCAGAGCAAGAATGCAAATAGGATATTCTGGTCGGATGCCAACTTGAATTTTTTCCCAATAACAAACAGGACTATCCATTTTACGAATAGGAGTGAGAAGACAATGGCGGAAACTTTTAGGGGATCGGCCGCGATAATATCAAAGTTGATGGTAGATCCAACGGCGGTAAAGAAGATACCCAGCAGCAAGCCTTTGAAGGGGTTGATATCGGCTTCCAGTTCATGCCTGAACTCGCTGTTAGCCAATAAAACCCCGGCCATAAAAGCACCGAGGGCTGCACTGATACCGACGGCTTCCATTAGCCAGGCAATGCCGATTACAAAAAATAAGGCCGCTGCAGTAAAGAGTTCGTGCATCTGCACTTTGGCAATTAACCTAAGAAAAATTGGAAGGAGGTATTTACTGAGTACAAACACAAAGCCAACTGCGAGGAGTAATAATAGGCTTGGATAATCTTCCATAACCGATAGAAAACCGGGTAATTGATGTTGTTCTTGACTGTCGGAAACAGATTGTAGCGCCAGCAAAGGGAGTACCGCAAGGATCGGAATAACGGCAATATCCTGGAAAAGCAATACAGAAAATGCATTTTGACCGGCTGGTGTCTTGTCGAGGTTTTTTTCCTTCAGCGTTTGCAATACGATGGCTGTCGACGACATGGCAAATGTCATGGCGAGTGCCAAAGACGCATTAAGGGAGAAGGACAGTACGAAATAAAGTAGCGGGAAAAGTAATAACCCGGTAAGCAGCATCTGAAGCCCGCCGAGTCCCACTATTTTCGTTTTCATCTTCCAAAATTGGGCGGGATTCAGCTCCAACCCGATCACGAAGAGCATCATCACTACCCCAAACTCGGCAGTATGCATCACATCGTGCCCATCAGTACCAATCAAGCCCAATACAAATGGACCGACTAAGATACCTCCGATGAGGTAACCTAAGACACTGCCTATACCAAGTTTTTTCGAAATAGGGACGCACACAATGGCAGTTCCGAGATAGATAAGTGCGTTTTGAAATAAATCAGCTGCCATAGTGTATTGTTGTATCGTTTAAATATTCGGTGTGTTCAGGGATAGTGAAGTTTAGATCGTGTTCTATAAGAGATGCAATAAGCGTATTGATCTGACGGGAGTGGTTTTCAAGTGCACTTGTACTTAACTTGTTGGCACCGGGAATGATGTACGGGGGGAGCTGCTGCATCTGGCACAGCTTGTAGGTTAGCTCGAAGGGACGTAAAAGTTCTAAATATGTATACTGATTTTTTCCGGCACTGTGGTAGGCTTCAAAAGTGCCCCCGCTGCTGATGATATGTAGTATTTTCTTACCGGCCAGTTTGTCTCCGGTTCGTCCATATGCCCAATTGTGCTCTAGCACCAGATCGATCCATTGCTTAACCAAAGGAGGGGCGGCATACCAGAAAAAAGGATGCTGCATGATAATGAGATCTGCTTCCAATAAATCTTGCTGTTCTCTTTTAATATCAATATTAAAATCGGGATACAGCTCATACATATCCTTTATCTTAAGTGATGGATGATTGATCAGTTCCTGCTGTAAAAACACATTCACGATGCTGGATTCCAACCGGGGGTGAAACATCAGAACAAGAATTTTCTTCATTTTATTGCAAATTTTAAAGTATACCGTAGCTAGCCCGGCGTTCGTACCAAGCTCGGATGCCGAAGATGAATGGATAAAAATAGTAAAAAATAAACGTATTGGTCGTATAAAAAAGTTACGGTAATATGGGGCTGGTAAATGTAAAAGAAAGCAATTTTTTTTTCGTACAGCACAAAAACTATTTGTTTTCCTTTTTGTTCACTTAGAGCAACGACGGATTGTTTAATATAAAAATAGAGACCTTTGAAAGAACAAAATTCCCCTAACGCCAACACGACTTTCCTTGATAAAGTATGGACTGCAGTTGGTATTACTGCATTGGTAACCATAATTTTGTTGTTACTATGGAAGGCGGTAAACGTATTGCTTTTTATTCTTATGGGAGTGATTATATCTGTTTTTTTTCATGGATTAGCTGGAATGATTGCGCGCAAAACAAAGCTGCCCGGTAAATGGCCGCTTTTTGCCTCTATCCTGATCACGATCCTGTTTCTAACAGGTGTATTTTTCTTAATCGGCACGCGTGTGGTCGATGAGGCGATGCGATTTTCTAAAGAAGTTCCCGCCCTGATAGAAGATGCAAAAGCCTATTTGGAAAAGAACGAGATGTTTAGATCGGCTTATCAAAAGGCTAAATCTTCTCAAATGTTGCAAAAATTATCTCCTGTGCTCGGTAGCTTCTTCAACAGTACGCTCGGTTTCTTCGGAGATATCTATGTCGCACTTTTTATAGGAGTTTTCTTTACGGCTACACCGAAAGAATATAAGATGGGGGTAGTGAAGTTATTGCCAGCCAAAGCCCGTGCTGAAGGAGCAGAAATTATTAACCTCACTGCCCAAAATCTGCGCGCCTGGTTAAAAGGCATGTTGTTTTCGATGTTTGTGGTATTTGTTTTGACCGCCATAGGCCTGTCTATACTAGGCATCGATCTGTGGTTGATCTTGGCGTTAATTGCCGGCTTGCTAAGCTTTATTCCTAACTTCGGCCCCGTTATAGCGGTAATTCCCGCTGCCCTTGTAGCACTGGCACAGTCTCCCACAACGGCTGCCTGGGTGATCCTTATATACTGTGTTGTACAGGTATTGGAAAGTAATTTTATAACACCCTTAGTCCAGCAGGAACTAATCAAGACACCGCCTGCGCTGATCATTATTTCGCAGGTCTTCATTGGTATTTGGCTCGGCGGATGGGGTATCGTCCTTGCAACACCTATTTTGGTGATCGTCATGGTAATGGTGAACGAACTATATATCAAAAAACAAGACCAATTACAGCAGTCTGCAATGGATTAATTTGCTAAATGAAGCCATTAAACGTCAAACGCGGTATTATCATAGTACCGCGTTTTTTTGCTTGTGTTGTCATTACATCGCAACTCCTCTATATTTATGTAAAGTTTTAAATGCAATTATATTGCATTTATTATTTTCAGTTTGTATGTTTGCAACTTAATTGCATTAATACAAATTTATTATGATTACACAAAAACAAAACAAATTTTTAGTCGCACTAGCGTTGGTTGGATTTACGATGTTCTCGCTTTCTTCTTGTAACAAGGATGACGACAACGATCCGATAAAAGAAGGTATTGAGCGCTCAGAGCTTATACTGACAGAAGTGAGCGGTGAGGCCGTTTACCCACATGGTGACCATTTCCACGGTCTTGCTGCTGGTGTAGAAGGGGAGTCCGTAACGATCAAGTTTGATGAAAATGGTGATGCTACGTCTGGCGGCCACTTGCATCTGGAAGCGGACGCGGTCTATAAAATCGAGCTGAAAGCATGGGATTATAATGGAAAAGAAGTGCAGAATGACTTTATTGCCAGCAAAGCGGTAGCCGATAATTATAAAGCTTTTTTGGTAGGGGGTAACTTTATCTTAAATCCGGATACGGATGATGAGAGCGGTGCCATTTTTCAACCACGCGATTTAAAATATGGCGACGATACTGATGTAAGTGGTCAGTTCGAGACCACTGGAATCTTGAGCTACTTTACGATCGGTCACGATAACGAGGGTGCAATGAAAGAAGTGAAGTATGTATTGAGAAAGCTAAATACAGGATTGAAAGCTACGGTTACGCGTACAGATTGGAACAAAGACAATTATGCAACGCTATTTGCCGGTGAGAACGTTTTGGAATTGAAATTTGAAATCCACGCTGAACACGGGCACGATCATTAATTTTATTTTCTTATAAGGCTTGGTATCTCATAGGGGATACCAAGCCTTTGTGGTGTATTATTAATGATAAACATTAGTTTTTTAGGATAGACGAAACTGCGATGGAGGACCTTACGAAATTATTAAAAAAGGAACATGGAATTAGGTCTACCCAGCTTCGATTAAAGGTGTTACAGGTACCTGTTACGTCAAAGAATGCATTTTCTACCCCAGAGATGAATACATCGCTGGGGGGTAGTGAGGATAGAAGTACGATTTACCTAGAAGTTCTGCGGAAATGGATCCACCCAAGATGTATTCTCCCAGTTATTGGTTTCATTTTCCGTCAATAGGCAAGCTCCCAAAGCAGCAACGTGCTCCGCCTTATCCATGTCCTGACCGATGAATACCAATTCCGTTTTTCGGTCTGCCCATTCCCGATCCCAACGGGATAGGATATAATCTTTATTTTCAATATAGTCGGCATAATGCTCGCGTTCGTTCTCGGGAATACTGCACCACCAGGATCCGGCATTTTCAATCCGTAGGCTGCCTCCCGCTTGGCTAAAGCTAACGGCGGTGTGCGGCCTTGAGGCCAACCAAAACAAGCCCTTTGTCCGGATGATATTATGCGGATATACCTCGTTTAAGTAATGGTGCCACCGTTGGGGATGAAAGGGTCTGCTGGTACGGAATACGAATGAAGAGATACCGTACTCTTCCGTTTCGGGTGTATGCTCGTTCTCGAGTTCTTTAATCCACCCTGCAGATGCTGAAGCCTTCTCGAAATCAAAGCGCTTTGTGCCCAATATCTCTTTGGTATCCACCCGTCCAAAATGCGATCTGATGAGCTTTGCTTCTGGATTCAGTTTCTTAATGGCGGCTTCCAGTATACCGATTGTTTCATCTGAAACAAGATCAGTCTTGTTGAGCAGAATGACGTTGGCAAACTCGATCTGGTCGGTCAGTAAGTTCACGATGGTGCGGGAATCATATTCGTCGTCCGTCAATTCCCGGTCGAGAAGCAAGTCGTCTGAACCGAAATCTTTGAAAAAGTTATAACAGTCGACAACTGTAACCATGGTGTCGATATAACTAAATGCCGAAAGGTCTATACCCTTATTTTCATCTGTGTAACTGAATGTTTGAGCCACTGGGACAGGTTCAGAAATCCCGGTACTTTCGATTAAGAGGTAGTCAAACCGATTCTCTTTGGCAAGCCTTTCGACTTCGACCATCAGATCTTCACGAAGGGTACAACAAATGCATCCGTTGCTCATTTCTACTAATTTCTCTTCTGTGCGGGATAAGGTATTTTCTTTCGCTACTAATTGCGCGTCGATATTCACCTCACTCATGTCGTTTACAATAACGGCTACCTTGAGGTTATCCTTATTATGCAGGATATGATTTAAAAGGGTGGTCTTTCCGGCTCCAAGAAATCCGCTTAGTACCGTAACGGGTAATTTTTTTTGGTTCATTTATTTATTTTTTGTCATTTGATGAGGGCTCGAGTACATTTTCGCCAGCAGCTATACGGCTGAACCATTCCATAACCCGTAGGTAATGGGGTTCGCCATAAAGCTTGATGAAGCGTTGTGTTTCAGGAAGCTCACGTTGGCTATAAATGGTTAGCCGTTGGCTCGCGAAAGCCACCGTCAGTGGTATCTGGCATTTCTTTTCAATGCATATTTTCCATTCTTCGAAGTTCTGTGGGATCATATTATCGTATTAATTGCTACCGCAAAAGTATAAAGTATATTTCATAAAAGCAATATAGTTGCATTTAGTATTTCTATATGTTATCTTTGCACGAAAACAAACTTATATGCATCCTTTACTTATTATTTTAATCTTATTTCTGCCCGCTTTATTAAGCGGTCTATCGGTTTTTTTCGTGAAGAGAGACAGTACCTCACTCCTTAAGCTTATTCTTTCGTTTAGTGGGGCGTATCTATTTGGAATTACCGTACTGCACCTCATTCCACATGTCTATCAAGGAAACGAAACCGCCGGATCGACGATAGGCCTCTATATATTGGGTGGCTTTATCTTTCAGTTGGTGTTGGAACATTTCTCACAGGGGATTGAACACGGCCATGTGCACCACGGAAATCACAGTGCATTTCCTTTGGCCATTATGATCAGTCTATGTCTGCATGCATTTTTGGAAGGTATGCCATTGGCTTCCGGTCAGCAATCCCAGCTGGTATTTGGTATTTCGATCCACCATATACCTGCAGCATTTGCGTTGGGCAGCTTGCTGATTGCGACCAACTTGTCTAAAAGGAAAATAGCCATCTGCTTATTGATTTTTGCCTTCATGACCCCACTGGGATTTCTGGTCAGTAAGGGAATCAGCGAGGGAAGTATTGGCGACATCCACCTCTACTACGATAAAATCATGGCGGTGGTAATCGGTATTTTCCTGCATGTTTCGACGACGATCTTATTTGAATCGGGATCGGCAGACCACCATACGTTTAACAAGCGGAAAATGTTGGCTGTGTTTATCGGGCTCTTGCTTGCAGTCGGAAATCTATTTTTTGACGGCCATGATCATAGTCATCATCAGCATGGCGAACGCGGACATGATCACGGTCACAGCCATGACGATCATGACCACGACCACAATCATCATGGACATGAGCCCGAGCAAAAGGATGAAACCCATAACGAACACAATCATGAATAACATTATCAAATTTTTTAAAGAATATCTATTGCCCGCAGCGTGTAGATATATTACCTGTATTGTATTGCTCTTTATCGGACTTGGCGTACTGTACAGTTGTAATAGCGGCAACGATACAGCGATTACGGATCTAAAAGTGGGTACGGATAGCGACCCGAAGGGCTTTGCAGGAATAGCTATGCCTGTAACGGCGAAGGTGAAGGGTGATAAAGATATTAAGGAAATTGAACTGGCTATTTCGCCGAAATCGGGATCGGGCTGGAATTTTTCACAGCGGTATCGAGACGGACTTGCAGGACAGAAATCAGCCGATTTTAAAGAGGCTATCCCTATTCCAATGGATGCTAAGGTAGGGGATTACCATTTGAAAATAAAGGTTATATATGCGGATTTGACCGAAGTCGAATCAACTGTTGATTTTAATATATCAGTGGATAGCTCGATACCACTTGCATCCAAACTGGAGGTAGGCATTAACGCCGATGGTACAGATCTACATCTGGAAAGCCAGCTGAGTGCAGCCAAAACGATCAAATCGGTTACGATTAGCATAATAGGGGATTCCTGGAGTAAGGAGTATCCATTCGAAAAGGCAAGCATGGTAGGCAAATTGGAATACAACTTCCATGAACACCTTAAAGTAGCTGATGTGCCTAAAGGTAGGTATGAGGTCGTGCTACAGGTAAAAGATCAGCAAGATCGGACGTTTGAAACGCGCGGCAGTTTTGAGAAGAAGTAAAATAACGCAATTATTTGACATTAAAAACTAAAATTCACATGAAAAAAAATACAATTTATCTTCTATTTCTACTATTAAGTTTAGGTGGAGTCATTACATCTTGTAAAGACGACAAGGTAGAATTGGTCGAAGCCCCAGTGATTAATTTGTCCGAGATTGGGGCGTCAAACAGCAAAAAGGTAGTTGTGGGATCCGAACTGCATTTAGAAGGCGATATAATCGCTGTAGGCCTCATTGCTAAAATAGAGATTGAAATCCATCAGGAAGCTGGCAATTTTAAAATCCTGAAATCTTACAATGACGGACCGTATATCGGCGTAAGGAATACCTTATTTCACGAACATATTGACATTCCTTCTGATGCACCTGCGGGTGCCTATCACCTCGATTTTACGGTGACGGATAACGTGGGAAATAAGACTACCGTTGAGTCGGAGTTGACACTCGAAAAAGCATTTGATATTACTGAACATTTTGTGGCAGGTACGCTTTCTCCGGCAAGTGGATCTTATAATAGTGTGTATTTTATTAGGTTATTGGAAGATAATAAAGCCGTCTTCATGGGGTCGGGCAACGATCTTGTGGGCGAATACGAGCTGACGTCCGATTCACTCCTCGTTACGATTAGCGATCCCAATAACTACCGCACTGCCAGGTTTGCAATAAATGAGAAGCATGAGCTTACCTCTGCTTATTACAGAGCCCTGTCTATGGTATATAAAACCACCGGTGTACTTTTGGCTATAAATGAACAGAACCAGTTTGTCGGTAAAACATTTAGAGGTGAAGAGTTTAAAATGGGGCCTGCGAGCAACAAAGCCGATTGGTATTATAAATTCAATGCAACGGGTAGTCACTACGGTGCAGCGGAGAGGGCTGCTGCGGCAGAGCCTACTAACGCGTTTGAAAATATTAATAACAGCGCTTTTAAATTTAAGAACAGTGCAGGGGGAACAGAATTAGGTTTCGTTAGTGGCGACTCGCTTACTGTTTTCAGATCGCAGGGGTTGTTTTATTTTGGTACTTATAAGTTACTGCAGTAGCCATACCGACTAATCTAGTAAGAAATGACGACAAAAAAATGCGCTATCTTCCGCTATGTTATTTTATTTGCTTTTCCGTTTTTGTTCGTGAATTGCGCGAAGGAGAAGGATGCGCAGCCAGAACCTATTGATACGAGAACTGTATTGCAAATTTCGGATGTAGAGATAGGTACAAATGACAGTAGGACAGCTTACGTAAATGGCGACTTACATCTCGAGGCGAAAGTAACCGCAAGTACAAAAATAAAGCAGTTGAAGCTTCAGATTACGCCGAGCATATCAGGGCATGGATGGATATTCAGCCAGACATTTACCGAGAATGTGTCTGGAGCAGAAAGTTTACATTTTCATGAGCATATTTACATTCCTGAGAACGCGAGAGCGGGAGTTTATGATGTGCTTTTTATCGCATACGACGAAAATGGGGGACAGACTCGGTATAAAGGATCTTTAACTATTCTTAAAGATCCACTCATTCCTCAGATAGCAAATGCTGAAATTAGCTTAAGCGGTGATGTATTAGCGGTAACAGCGGATATTAAGATTCCCTCCGGATTGCAAGAAATTTATATCGAAGTGCAGTCTGCAGCATGGACACGGAAATATGTATTTACGGAAGTCGGGCTAGTAGGATTGACAAATTACACCTTGAATAAAACGCTAAATCTAGCAGAAGCGCCGAGTGGACACTATCATATCCATATTTCCGTGACTGATCGGGTGGAAAAGCGGATCGGTCATACATTTCATCTCGATAAATGATGGACATTAAATGATTTTTTTATATTTTGGAGTTGTGTCGGGATAGAAGAAGATTTAAATATGCAATACAAATCAAATAATTGATATTGCATATTTAATATTCATTTAACATAGGGAAGGTATCTTTGATTGATTAAAGAAACTTATGTCCCAAGTTGTGCCACTACATCGAGGTTGGCTGCTAGCCATCAAAGAACGAAACGATAAAGACGCTTTTGGCGCTGTTTATCGTGTGTACTGGGAAGAACTCTATAACCATGCCTTACGACGTGTTCGGAATGAGCAGCAAGCGGAGGATTTAGTGCAGGAGCTCTTTATTCAACTGTGGGAACAACGCGAGCGACTCGATACCATGATGAATCTGCCTGCATACCTGTACGGCATGCTCAAATATAAAATCATTGATTTCTTTAACTCCAACAAGGTAAAACCCCAGTTACTTGATTTATGGGCGACCGACCTGCATCACTATGTGCAACAAAATCCGGATGAACTGGAGGCCTACTACGCGCTGGAGCGCCTATTGGATCGTGAACTCGATAGCATGCCGCTCAATATGAAGCAAGCTATATTACTCAAATGGGACAAACTTAGCATCCGCGATATCGCCGTACAGCTGGGGCTGTCGGAACAAACGGTAAAAAATAATATAAGCGTAGGAAGCAAGCGTCTGCAGCATGCCTTGCTGGTCAATAATTCGGACGCTTATAGCACCTTGGCTGTACTGGCAACACAGTCTCTTACCCTTCTATTGGCATACTAACTGTACTCATCTCTTCACGCAGTTTTAGGAATTCATTAACTTAACAATCACTTAACGTAATCGTAACAATTTTTAAAAGTACCTTTTGGCCTTTTTTCTGACATACTTATAAAAGCAATAAGTAACACGTGGGAAATAAATTATTTCGATTCTTAATAGATCGGTATCAACAGGGGCAGGCGAGCAAACAGGAGAAACAGTTGTTTGACGACTGGTACGAAAGTTTGGACGACCGGATTCAGGTACCCGAGACCGATAACGAAGCGCGCCGCAATCAGTCCTGGCGACGCTTGCTGGCAACGATCGACAACACCGAACCGGTAAAACAGAAATCAAATCTTCCTCTTGGGCGCTGGCTGGTCACTGCGGTCGCTCTCTTGATTGCAAGTATCGGCTTGTTCTATTGGAATACCCAGCAGGAGTCGCAGCAGCAAGCGCATGTAGCTGTTGTACCGGCATACCGGACCATTACCACGCAGGTGGGCGAGCGCAAGCGTGTCGATCTGCCCGATGGGTCGACGATCACCTTAAACGCACGTAGCCAACTTCGCTTCGATGAAAACCAATATGGCCGTACAACCCGGATGGTGGAGCTGCTGTCGGGAGAAGCCTTTTTCGATGTGGCCAAAGACAGTAGCCGTGCTTTCATTGTACAGGCCGGTGTCTTACAGACGACTGTGTTAGGTACTTCGTTTAATATACAGGCCTACGGCGAAATGCCTGAACAGGTGATCTCTGTATTTACAGGTCGGGTGCAGGTGCAGCGCGGTACGCATATGCTGGGTACGTTAGAAAAGGGCCAACGCATCCGTTTTGAAAAAGAACGCGCCAATAGTCTCACCGAAGATTTCGATCGGGAATACAGCCATTCATGGACCAGTGGAAGAGTGGTGCTGCAAGATGCTGAATTTAACGAGCTGGCCTTGGCCATCAAAAATACGTATGGCATCGTACTCCGAGCCGGTAATGACCATGTGGCCCGCCAGCAATATAGCATGCCAATCATAAAATACGTATCGGTTGATGAGGCCTTACGCGCCATACAGTCTATTCACCAAAACAAAATTAGAAAGGAGGGGAATACAGTGATCCTTTATTAACCGTCAATTGTCTACTAAAAAAGAAGAGTTACCGACCGCCATCGATAACCCTTCTCAACAAGCGGACGGTATTCTTCCGCTCTAAACGTGACAACATCGTATCATTTACCATTAACACTAATATTATACACAATACAAATTTATGCAATTTAACCCATACTATCTCTATTTTCTTATGCGAACTTTGATGCTTGGTGTAATCGTTGTTCTTTGCTTTACCGAAGTGTTAATCGCCTCGGCAGTCAACGCACAGCTTTTACAGAAAAAAGTTACCCTCGACGTGCATAATGGCAGTATTGCCGAAGCCGTCAAATCCTTAGAAGCGAAGAATATACTGATCGCGTACGACGCAGCTAGGTACGACCTGGACAACCGGAAAGTAAGCGCTAGACGTTTCGTGAGCAAGCCGATAGGAGAAGTACTTACTTATATTTTTAACGGCACCGATCTAGGCTTTCGCGAAACCGGTGCTTATATTATTTTGGAGAAGACAGTGCCACAGCGCCCGGGGCGCATTAGCGGTACTGTATACGACGAACGCGGTTTACCATTGATAGGTGCCAGCGTTAAGGTGGTAGGTAATAAGACCGCACAGACCGGTGTAGACGGTACCTACAATATCGAGCTACCTGCCGGTACCTATGTGGTGGAGGTAAGTTATATATCGTATAAGACCCAGCGTGTACAGGAGATCAAGGTAGCGGCTGGGCAGCGTGCAACCTTGGATATCGCTATGGAGATAAGCAGCGAGCGTCTGGAAGATGTGGTGGTAACGACTACGTTTAAGAAAGCTTCGGTTGCTGGATTATATGCTGCCCAGAAGAATGCTGCATCGGTTACAGACGGGATTTCGGCCGAGCAGATTGCGCGTACACCAGACATAAATATGGCCGGATCCATTAAGCGAATTAGCGGTGTGACCACTATGGATAATAAATATGTGATTGTACGCGGGATGTCGGATCGCTATAATCAGGCTATGCTAGATGGAGTCACTATTCCGAGTTCGTCGATGAATAAGCGCAATTTTTCGTTTGATGTGATTCCTACTGAAGTGGTGAGCAGTGTGGTCGTAAACAAAACGGCTACGCCGGATATGTCTGCGGAATTTTCCGGTGGACAGGTATCAGTCAATACATTGGATATTCCCGAACAAAACTTTACCAGTATCCAGCTAGGAACGGGAGGAAATGCGCAGTCGACCGGAAAGGACTTTTACCGGTTGGGCCAAGGTTCTACCCATGAGTTTTTTACCTTCCCGCAGGAGAAAAATAAACTGCCGGAGAATATCCTAAACTGGTATTGGCACAACGAAGCTAGCCAAACGGAAACACCGCCTCCCGGGACAGACGTGACAGGTAATATGCCATTGGATCCCGGTAATCCAAATGGGCCGAAGTACAGCGACTTGGACGCAGCGGGTCAGAGTCGGCGATTCAACGTCGACGCACTCACAAAATACAAGTATAAGGCGCTACCTTACCAAAATTACCGTCTTTCTTTGGGGCGGGTATACGAGCTGCCCGGCGATCAGCGCCTAGGGTTTGTGGCCAGTACGAGTTTTCGTAATGAACAGAATATATTGGACTTCAATAATGTTCGTGGTCAGGATCATTCCAAGGCAAACTATATTGATAGTACAGGTTTTGGGCAGAATGGGGCGGGTAAGTCGTACCGGTCGATGAGTGCACTAAGCGCGGTAGCCAATATCGGGTACCAAAATTCAAAACTGAAGTTGTCGTTGAAAAACTTGTACTCGCGTGTATATCATGATAATTATAACGAAGCGTACCGCCTGCCTTATTCGGATGTTACGCAGGTTGGCTTTAAAGAAGAATTTCAACAACCGGAGCTCTTGACCTTGTGGCAGCATAAATTGGATGCGGAATACTTATTACCGGCAGACTTTCGTTTGCAGCTTAGCGGTACCATGAACCGCATCGGTCAGCAGATAATCGATCAGCGGAAATTGAAGTACCGCTTAACGACAATTATCGGCGATACCTATTATTTTCAGACACCGAATATCATGAACCTAGATGCGCTTGCAAACGATGTTATAGGGGAAGATTCCAGGATGTGGTCTGAGGTTGATGAAACCGACTACTATTGGCAGGCTGCGCTCACACGTACCCTTGGCGCGGAAAGCGCTATTAGCACGTTGCTAAAGATAGGCTATGCCGGTTACCAGCGACAAAGAGGGCTTTCGGCGACACGGCTTATTCCCTATACGCACTCGGAAAGTCAGATCGAAAAGCCGTATGATGTTGTGCTTGCACCCGAGCATATAGGAGTCGGGGTTAACGAAGCGTATTATTATGCGAATTATTACAACGGTACGGTGTTCGATGGAAAATTAGCTTCGCATGCGTTGTACGCGATGGCCGATCAAAAGCTATTAAACAATAAGCTTCGGCTTATTTATGGCTTGCGTGGCGAGTTTTTTAACTTGCGCAACCAGCAAGACGTATTTTTAAATCGGCTGTTTCCGGAGGGGATACCGGCTTACTACAGTGACGATATAGAGCCGGCAGAAAAAGGTTGGAAATTTTTGCCCTCGCTTAATGCGATTTACAGTGTGACGTCTAAATTTAATGTGCGTGCCTCATACGGAAAAACGGTAATACGTCCTGATTTACGGGAGACATCTTTATTCGAAATGTACGATAATGATCTGGATGGGTTGATCGCGGGTAGAAACCTAAAGTCAACTACCATTGATAACGTGGATCTGCGTTTGGAATGGTATCCGTCGGCGGGTGAAGTGCTGTCGGTTTCGGGCTTCTATAAGTACCTCGACAAGCCCATTGAATTGGCGCAAGATGATGCTGTCAATTCAGGGTATAGGTACAACTACCAAAATCAGCATTCGGCAGTGAATTACGGGTTGGAAGCCGAAATTAGGAAATCTCTTAACTTCTTGGGTGACCGGTCGTGGCTAGCAGAGACGTTCCTATATGCTAACGGTACATTAATGACCTCACAGGTAGAAGCTATGTCTTTTCCAAAATACAGTACAACTCCTCCGGGAATAATTAGTGAAAGACGTCCGAGGCAAGATCGGCCGTTGATCGGGCAGTCCCCCTGGTTATTGAATGCAGGAGCAGGATACTGGGGTGACTATGCGGGAATTACAATGAATTATAATGCAATAGGCTATAGAACGTTTATTAGTTCTGCGCAGGCTATTAACACTGAATTTGAAGTGTTGCCCAAGCAATTGGATTTGCAGCTGTACGGGCGTTTTCTGAACAGAAAAGCCGAAGTCGCCTTCAACATAGCTAATTTGTTGAACGAGTGGGCCTTTTACTACCGAAATTCGGAAGATACCTATGAACAGGTGCCCACAGTGGGTGACGAAATTGGTGGCTATAAAGTGGTGGGGGATTTAAAATATGAGCCGGAAAAGGGCGATATCATTACGTACCGAAGAAGAGAAGGAAGACGATTTGTATTGACGTTAAAATATAATTTTTAAAATATAACTGCGCGAGGCAGTTCGTTAAGCGGTTGGTAAAAATAAAAGGATTCCGAGCATTGTCCATTAGCACAATCTGGAAATTAACACGAAAAAAAGAAACCAACGGTTGACAAAAACTATACTACTCATCGAAATGCTGTCCCGGCGAGTAGCATAGTCATTAAAGGATTTGTGACGGCAAAGTTAATTAAATACTAATTAAAAATGAAAAATTTTTTAACACTAGCCTCCGTATGCGCTATCGCATTGGCTTCATGTAACAAAGACACTGTTACACCAACAGGTGATTTTAACGCAGGTTTACCGAGTAAGCCTCAGAAACACCTTCCAGTAGATGTGGACGGTTTAATTACCCAAAACTTTTTGTCAAAGGATACCGTTTGGTTGATCGACGGTATTTCGTTTGTAAGACCAGGCCAAACATTAGAAATTCAAGAAGGTACTTACCTTACCACTGGAACGTTAAAGCCCTATACGAATGGAGGCGCGACTGTTAATATAGGTGGTGTTCTTGTTGTGCCTAAAACAGCTAAGATTGATGCGGAAGGTACTGCTGCAGAACCGATTGTGTTTACATCGCCTAAGGCAACTGGACGTGCTGCAGGTGATTTCGGTGGTCTGGTACTTTTAGGTCAAGCCCCTACAAACCGTACAACACCTCCGGTAATAGAAGGTATACCGCAGCCAATAGGTGTGGATGTAACGTATGGCGGAAATATTAGTGCAGACGATTCAGGTATTTTGAAGTACGTTCGTATTGAATTTGCAGGTTTTAATTTGACACCTGATAATGAAATCAACGGCTTAACATTAGGTGGTGTTGGTAGTGGTACTGTTTTGTCTCACATTCAGGTTTCTTGGGGTCGTGATGACGCTTTTGAATTTTTTGGAGGAACAGTTAATGCGGATCACTTAGTTGCCTTATCAACTGACGACGATGACTTCGATTTTGACTTTGGTTACACGGGCACGATCGAGTATGCGTTGTCGTTAAAAGATCCGAATTCAACAAACAGTACTTCTGGCAGTTCTTCAGATTCCAATGGTTTAGAGTCGGATAATGACGGTACAGGTTCTGCGGCAAGCCCAAAAACTCAGCCTACGTTAAAGAACTTCACGTTCTTGGGTATTAATAACTCAACGACTGCTGCTACCAAACTGAAATTTGGTAACCGCTGGAGAAGAGCATCTGCAATGACTATTACTCGTTCTATTATTGCAGGTTATGGAACAGGTGTATCCTTTGAAAGTATCACTGCTGCTGGAAGTACTTTTAGCGATAATGTGGTACATGGCTATACTACAGCAATTACAGGTACACCTACACCTGCTAATTATACAGGTAACAGTACAAGTACTGCAGCTACTGCAAACAGCTACTTATTGCTAGGATCTCCTACTGCTAATCCATTCTACCAGACTGCAGCTTCTGGTACAACATCGTACAATCCGCTGATTTTAAGACCAACGGCTTCTTCACCAGCTTATGGTAATGGAACAACCACTTATAAAGGTGCTTTCCAACCAGGTGTGGCGGCTTGGACGCAAGGGTGGACACAGTTTAGTCCAAAAACTTATTAATTTAGAATTGCTGTCTCTAGATAGTAGTTTCGCTCTTTGATAAAATGAATATAGCTTATCTGCCACTACATTAAAATGGCAGATAACTATATTTAATTGATCAAGAATCGTTTAAATCGAAAAAATACATGAGAATATCTACCAATCAATATATAATAGCTTTTATTGCCTCTTTTTTTATGCTTTCATCCTGTGAAAAAGGAGAGAAACTGTCTTCGTTCCAAGAATTTGCTAGACTAAGCATTTCTGGTCTTGACCCAAATCTGATAGTGTATTGCAACGATATCGCGGTTAATCTTCCGCACATACCGGCAGGAAACGTAAACATTTCGCTCGTCAACAGATCTACGGGAGAAAAAGTGTTCGAAAAGGGATATGAAATTGTAGGGGAGCAAACGTTATACTATTTTCAGGATCAATTGTTGACAAATCCGCAAGATACAATGGGAAAAATCGAGGGAACAATACAAGTTCGTTTGGCTAATTTTTCTGATAAGATTTCTGACGAAAGCAAGCCTATTCATCTGGTGTTTCAACAGGAATTGGGGATAGATTGGGATTTGTTTATGAATATATATGCTGAACACAGCGATACCGTATACAACGTTGAAAGTAGTTTTGGCGAAGAATATTCAAAATTGAAAGTAGTGGAAAGTCCGGAAACTAACAATATATACAGAGCGCGCGCCAAGGTCTTAAATGAAGATAAAAGTCCACTAAAAGTTGATGGAAAAGAAGTTTATCTCATTTTTGTTGCGGGATCAAGCAATGCGTCTATTTTCACCAGCTATATTCCAGAGGATTTGATGTTTTCCAGCGACGATTTAGTTATATCTTCGGCAGAGGCATGGGTCGGACTACCTATACTTCCTAATTTATTTGAGAATTAAAATTTAGACATCTTTTCGATCTTTTGTGTTTAGGTTGGCACGAGGTCGATATATAATAACTACCTATGAAAGGCATCAGTAAGAAAGATCACGATATTCTTTGTGCGAAGTTTGCGCAAATTGCGTTTCTGAAAGCCGGTGATACTTCCAGCGAAGCGGCTGCAAATGGCTTATCTGCGCTACGCGAAAAATACCAAGAATATGAGTCGCTAATCGATTCATTAAGAGAATGTATTGCCGGATATGATGAGCTAAACAAAGAACTTCGTGCTGAAATTCTGGTGCCGGCACTGCGCGAAAAGCGTAAAGCTGCTCGATACAGCACAAACGATTTCGAGTCAACTTCTCTTCTTACAGCTGGATAGGGGGGCTAAAGAAAGTGTCTAAAAAGCACAACATCGTCGTCATTGCGAACCGGAGGGACGATGGTGAAGCAATCTAACGATGTTAAAAACGCAGATTGCTTCGTCATCCTTCCTCGCAATGACGCGTTTTTCTCGCTGGCACCGACCTTTTTAGACAGCCTCTTTTTTGTAAGCTAATTTTTAAAATCAATCTCGATAGGCTTGGCTTCATAAGGAGCAGACTGAAACTGCAAAGTAGCTGCTGCAGGTAATGCTGTCGGAAGGTTGGACATACGCTGCAGGCGAAGTGTTCTCTTACTGCCCAAAAACGTTAACGCATCGGTAATTAGTGCATCACGCTTGTCTCCAAATGGGTATAAAGGTAAAGTAGCATACTCCACGACGGATCGCTGCGGTAAAAGACCCTTGCTATATTCTCCCTCGTTATTTGCATTGTATATTTTGTACACCATAGGCAAGATATGCCAGCTCGCTTCGGATCCGATAACGGATGCAGGGCTTGTCAAGGTCGTACTCGCCATATCCTTGCCGTAGGTGCCTTCGCCAATATGGATTACGCTGATATAGGGTTTCAGGTTGTTGATCAGCATCTCGGCAGCAGAAGCAGTATGCCCAGTCCCCAAAACTACAATACGGCTAAGTCCGAGTCCGCTCTCGCGTACGGCACTGCCGGAGAAGCTGTAGCCTTCGGGTTGCCGACCTAGTGTTTCGCCAAAGGTTTCCTGTAATTGATTCAGATGGCGATTGCCTTTGTAGTTTACAAAAATATCGGTAGGACTTACATCTGCGAGTGCCAAAGCCGTGAAAGCGGCGAACGCCACACTTCCTCCGCTGTTGTAACGGAGGTCCAAGATCAGATCCCGAACACCACTGCTACGCATATCACCGACCACTTTTAGCAATTCGTACGCGCCCGAAAAATCAAATGTACTTAAGAACAGGTAGGCGATCTTTTGATCTGCATCCAGTAGAAAATTGTGGTACGGGTATACCACAGGCTGAGAGATGTAAGATGCGGGAAGCGTATAGGTAGAACCATCAACCAAAGTAAGTGCTAAGCTGGGATTTTTAAGTGCGTGCTGTGTCAAGACTGGTAGGTCGGCAGTACGAAGTGGTGTCCCGTTGATGCTATGTACCGTATCACCACGCTGAAGCGCTAGTTTCGCGCCTTCGCTTCCGGGAACTATATGGCTTAGTAAAGATACTGATCCTGTAGGGCGCTCAACCTGAAGAAAATCGATACCGAAGGTGTTCAATAAGGTATTACCATATGTATCGGCTTGTCGGGTTTGCATAATAGCCGAGAACCGGTCTTCTTTTACTAATAACGACTGAAAATAGGCTGTAGGAGTGAAATCTATCTTGCGACTGGATGGGAGGGAGGAAGACCAGTAATAATACTGTTCCATCTGTTCCCTAATCCATGTATTGACTGCTCCATCCGACCCGACCGGGAAATTAGGCTCGTCTTTGCGGCAAGATGTCATCATGCAAACATAAAGAACAAGAAGAACACTGTAATGGACCGTTCTGAAATTCATGAGGATAAGGTACAGAACAGGTGTGAAGTTAGCGTTAATCGTACGTGAATTTTTTAGGATTACCGATCAATTTAAATTTTCGTTAGTAGGTTTTTGCACTGACATTAGTGTTTTCGACGAAAGGACGAGCACCTGTATAATTACGGCTATGACGATTAGAATAGCCATTTCAATATAGGAAATAATGCTCGATAGATTTGTCATGCTCAACACCTTATCCAATTGGTTTTTTCCTTCTTCAACTTGTATGGAAGACAGTGTTTGAAGGACACCTTCGGCTTTTACAGCCGCTATCTTGGCTGCATTGTAGTCTTCCGTTTTGTTGTTTACGGAGATGGTTTGGGATAGCTGCTTGAAATTTTCAAAATTGCTTTTTTCGGTTTCCGTCAACTTGGTCTTTCCATAGAGTATGTTCAGTTCATCGATATGTGTAATATGCTCGTTGATTAATGCACCTGTGTTTATTCCATCTTTGTCGAGTACGGTAAGAATACCTTCGACGTGTTTTGTTAGCCTAAGGATATAAAGACCAACCACGAGCCTGTCTTCATAAATGGAAGTTACTGCTGTACTTATTCTCGCTGCATTTCGCCGCTCGCGCAAATTCGTCAACATAACCAAGCAAAGTACTGCACACAGCAGCAACGCGGCCGTCATTTTTTGTTTAATCGCAAATGCCCACATCATCTTAATTTGAGGTAATTGACGCAGTGCGCCAAATATGTAAAATGCAATTTAACGATTTATTTTGATATAAACTTTTCTAATTTAAGAAGATCTGTATCCAATATGCTTATCGAATTAGATGCGATAGCTTTTATGGTAGAAAAATAGGATATTTGTAGCAACGTTAACAAGTTAGGGTGACATGAACTTCGTGGTAGAAATTACCATCTTTGCCAAGCGGCAAACCGCAAGCTTCACACTAAAAAAATACAATCCATATAAAATGAAACTAGACAGCATTGAAATTCTAACAAATGATTTGAACGCCACAAAGGACTTCTATGAAAAGATATTAGAACTTCCAATAGTGGAAAATAAATCAAATTTTCTTTGCATTAAAATCGGATCTACAATACTTAAATTTGTAGAAAACTTAGAAAAGTCGGATTCAATCTATCATTTGGCTTTTAATATACCTGAAAACAAATTAAATGAAGTAATAAAATGGTGTGCAAATCGAATTGAATTAATCAAAAAAGAAGACGACATTTTGATCGCTGAATTTGAAACTTGGAATGCAAACGCAGTGTATTTTTACGATAATAATGGGAATCTATTAGAATTTATCGCTAGACACGATTTGAAGAATACGACGACAGGAGCGTTTAATAGTGAACAGATATTAAACATTAGTGAAATCGGAGTTGTTAAGGAAAATCCGCAAGAATTTGGACTTCAACTAATCGAAGATTATGGTCTTAGTCTATTTGATAAAAATCAAAATAGCGAAATGTTTACTGCAATTGGAGATGACAATGGACTTTTGATAATCGTAAAAGCTAAGCGAAATTGGTATCCAACTGAAATACCGGCAAAAAGTAAGTGGACGAAAATCGGGTTAACCAACAAAGGGCAGGGTGCTACGATTGAAATTACGGACTAAAGCTAAGAGATAATAAGGGCGTTTGTGCTAAAACGATGAAAGAGGAACATAACTTATACGATAATTTTATTGATGAAGTAAGGCTTTATTATCCCTTATCCAGCGAAGCAGTAGAGGAGTTTATTAAAATTCTCCAAATAAAGCATATAAAAAAAGGAGAATACTTATTAAAGCAAGGTAGTGTACCTACTTCTTATGGTTTTATTCAAGAGGGACTGTTTTCATATTTTCATACGTACGACAATGGTGATGAGATCATCAAAAAATTCTTTGCAGAGAAAAGTTTTATCGCTTCTACTGCTGCTTTAATAGAACAAAAGCCAAGCCTTTTTGCAATACAAGCTTTAGAAGACTCTAAAATATTCGTGTACCCAAAAAAAGCTTATAAAGACTTAATGAGGCTATATCCGGAAATATCTTTTTTTCACATAAACTATTTAGAAAAAAATTGGGTTGTTGACAAAGAACCGCTGGAAGTTGATTTAAAATACAAAACAGCAAAAATCAGATATCAGAAATTCCTTAATGAAAATAAGCACCTTCAAAACAGATTAAAACAACACCAAATATCATCTTATTTGGGAATTACGCCAACGCAATTAAGTAGAATAAGAAGAGACTTGCTTCAATAATTCTCTTTCTCTCAACATATGTATACGTTTTATGAAGACAGACAAAGTAACTTTGTCCATATAATCTTAAACATATATAATATGAAAAATTCCATGTTTCTTTTGGCTGCTTTAAGTATAGTTGGTTATTGCTTTTCGTACAAAGTAGATACTCGAGTGGATCTCAAATTTCTTTAAACGGGATGAATAAAATAGCAGGAGTCGTAATGGTAGCTGTAGGGTCAGCTAGTTACGGTATTTTGGCGACCATCATCAAATTAGCCAACAACAATGGGCTGGGAACTGCCAGTCTTACTTTTTCACAATATCTATTTGGTGCTTTAATTTTAAGTATTTCTTCTTTGTTTTTTTCTAAAAAGCCGACAGAATCTATAAAAGGAGAAACAAGGTCAAAGTACCCTAAGTTAAAATTGGTGTTATTTGGAACAAGTTTGGGACTTACCAGCAGCTTCTATTATCTATGCATACAGTATGTTCCGGTATCGGTAGGTATAATCCTTTTAATGCAAACGGTATGGATGGGTATATTATTAGAGTTTTTTATTGACAGAAGACTCGTTAATAAATCCAAGTTGATAGGTGCTGCAGCTGTATTAATAGGTACTTTATTAGCATCGCGAATTTTCGAGAGTGATTTTAATTTCAATTTTATAGGTTTTTTATATGGTCTTTTAGCTGCAGTATGCTTTACAATTGCCTTGTATTCGGCCAATAAAGTGTCGCTACAGTTGCCCGATATTATACGAAGTAAATACCTTGTATTTGGTGGTTTTATAGCTGTTTTAATATTTTGGAATATTCAAATAATTCAAGAACTTAACTCGCTAGAACTACTTAAATGGGGGATAGTTTTAGCGTTATTTGGTACTGTATTACCTCCTGTGTTATTTAGCAAGGGCGTGCCGATAATAGGAAATGGATTAACCAGCATAATTGCAACACTTGAGATTCCGGTTTCCATTTTGAGTGCATTTTTTTTACTCCGCGAACAGATAGGGATTTCACAAACTGTTGGCATTGTTATAATTCTAGTATCCATAATACTAACCAATATTGGGAAGAAAAACAATGATTTTAAACATCAAAATAGGGTCAAAAAGCCTATTTATTAACTGCATAAATGTAAAACACTTAAATACTAAAAATATGACTCGTATAAATCATAAAAACCCAGAAAATCTATTTGATCCTACCCCATACGCATTTTGTCATTCTACACACACAATGTCGCCAGGGAGGTTTATATTTATTTCAGGGCAAAGCGGTGGACAGGATTTAGAGCATACCCTTTCTAATAACTTTAAAACCCAGGTACATTATGCCTTAATTAATCTAAAAACGGTTTTGGACGACAATAATTTAGCTCCTGAAGATGTTCTTAAAATAACAGTGCTTATAGTAGATCACAATGAAGATAAATTGAAGATCTGGACAGAAGAAATGAAAGAAATTTGGAAGAATCAAAAATATCCTGCCAGTACATTGATACCTGTACCTCGGCTAGCATTAGATAATATGCTTATCGAAGTAGATGCGATAGCTTTTAAAGCTGAAAAATAGACATTGGCTGCACCCGCATAGTTTTCTACATGTAGTTATTTGCAGAGTACTTGAACAAAGCCAAAGAAATGAATGCTATTACGGTGGGTTATATGTTATTTCTATTTGGGATTATTTATAAAATAATATTGTTTTGCGGTTGAATTGCCGGAGGTAAATCTTTTTCGGCTAACATTTCTCTTAAATCTATTTCTATATTTCTGCTAATTTGCGTGATGGGAATATCATTTGCACTTCCTTCAAATGGGTTTTCGGTACTTTCTCCAATTTGCTCTAGCACTAAAAATACCCAACCTAATAATACACTTAGTGGAATGACAAGCCAAATGATATTCTCGCCAAATTTTTCGGTCATTTTTGAAAATTCTCCGATAAATCCGAGTGGTAATAACAGACATAAAGCATTTGTAAAATATAAATTGATGCTCGAAAATTGACGCGGATAGGGGAAATTTTTAATACGCTCACACTTACCTTGTTGGTCGTACAAATCTTTCAGTTGATTTTCTAAGACTACATAATTATAATCGGTAATCACGTCTGTTTCATTAAGTTTTTTCAATGCAGCTGATTGCTGGGCAATGATTTGGGTGGCTCTGTTTTTGGTCGATAAAATATATTGGCGTTCATCTTCAGTTAAAAACGGTTTTAATTCTTCATCCAAACTGCTTTCCCATTCAGGCACTTTGTAATAGTTGAGATACTCAGAATTGTAGCTCTTGGTTTTTACGTTTTCCCAGCTCTTTGTTTCACGAAGCTGAAATCGCAGCGCAGTAAGCCAAGCAAAATGGCGGTAAATAATTTCTTGATGAAGTTGATTGTCGAGGGTTTTATTGTCCGAACGGATAAAATCTTTCACCATTATTCCAAAAGCCCTGCTACTGTTGATGATGGCGCCATAAATTTGCCTTGCTTCCCAACTGCGGTTATAGGTTTGGGTGTTTTTAAACCCAGAAATAAAAGCAGTTGCCGTACCCAACAATGCCACCGGAACCCACGGAATTGCCAACCATTTTATATCTAAAAAATAGAACAATGCAGTTGGAACAATGCTTAATAAAAGCATTTTGTAAATTTTGGTTCTTGTCCACGGAATAAAGTGTACGAGCTTATAGTGACTTGAAATGTTCATTTAAATTGATTAATGATGAGTACCGTTTATTTTGAGATCTTCAAGGTCTAACTGTATTTCTGCTTTTCTTATTTCTTCATCGCTAAAATACTTCTCTTTTCGCATTTTAAACAGTTCTTTTCGTTGTAAACCATAAATATCAATTAGTATCTTATGATAGGTTTTTATTTCCTCCTTGCTATTTTCATCGTGTGCTAATGAAGTCAATTTCTGTTGTGTATTGGTGGTCTCTCTCTCCAGATTTGATTGAAGAAAGCCGATTAGTTCGTTGCTTTCTACTTGTAATTTATACTTGTCATTAAGAATTTTTAGTGCCAATGTATCTAATCTCAACTTTATACCCGTCTGCTGTTCTTCATCTGAAATTACACTATCTATTTCTTTCAGTTTAATGAATTTGATTACAAAAGGTAAACTTAAGCCTTGCAAAACTAACGTTATAAATATAACTACGAAGGTAATGAAGATAATAAGATTTCGTTGAGGAAACGCCGTACCGTCTGACATTAACATCGGAATAGAAAGAGCAGTTGCTAATGATACTACACCACGCATTCCAGCCCAACCTATTACTAATGGGCCCTTCCACCCAGGTGAAGGGTCTTGTCTGGCTTTTGCACTAAGCCAACGAGGGATATGAGCAATCGGATAAACCCAGAGAAAACGTATCAGAATGATAGTTGCGCTCATGTAAATACCGTATTTGATACCATCAGAAATAGAATATTCTCCCAAACCATTAATAATTTCAGGGAGTTCTAACCCTATTAATATAAATACCAAAGCATTCATTGCAAAAATCATTGTGGTCCAAACGCCCAACATATTTAGGCGAGTACTACCTGTTTGAAATACTTCGTGAGATCTGAATGACATAAACAACCCTCCACTTACAACAGCCATTACACCAGAATAATGAAATTGTTCTGCAGCAAGAAAAAGTATATACGGTGTCATTACAGTTAAGGCTCCATCAATAGCTGGTGTAGTGGGTAAAAAGCGATGGATGGCATATATAATATGGGCTCCAGTTAAACCTATCACAACCCCCATTCCGGCTACTAAAAAAAACTGCCCAGTAGCTTCTTGCATGGAGAATGTACCTGTTAATACAGCTGCTAAGGCAAATTTAAATACGATTAGAGATGAAGCATCATTGACTAGACTTTCTCCTTCTAAAATCGTCATTAATCTTTTAGGAACTTTTTCTCCTTTTAAAACCGTAGCGGCTGCTACCACATCTGGCGGAGATACAATTCCGCCAAGCAAAAAGCCTAGTGCTAAGGTCATGCCAGGTATAAGAAATGTAGCAGTATAGGCTACAACTGTAGAGGTTAGGAAAACTAAGCCGAAAGCTAACAGTGCTATCGGACGTTTCCATTTCCAAAAGTCGTTCCAAGAGGTATACCAGGCCGCTTCATAAAGTAATGGTGGCAGAAAAATCAAGAATATAAGTTCTGGCTCGAGGCTAACTTGTGGAACACCTGGTATAAGACTAATACCCAATCCGGCAATGACAAGAAAGATAGGATACGCAATGCGAATACGCTGTGCCAGCATTACTAGAAGAAACACAACAAATAATAAACCCAGTACCAGCAAAAAGGTATGATGCATTGTTTAAGATAAAAAAGATTAAAGATTAATTAGATTAGTCAATTTACTTGTGTCCATTTGGTTTTTTTTGAGTTTTGTTTTGTCCGCACGTTGTAAAACTGATTGCGGAAAAAACAATAAATAAAAGCGTAGTTATTTAATGGCTCTTTCATATCAATGAATTTATGATAATGGAAGTTGTAAATAAATAATTTGTAAATAGATAATTACTAAATTAAGAAACAAAAATGGAATTACGGCCGGTTTATAAGTTAATTATCTAGTGGTATAACCACCGTTAGCAAAGATGGTTTGTCCTGTAATCCACCATCCGTCAGTTACTAAAAACTCTACCAATGGCGCAATGTCGTTAATATTGGTCAATCCACCCAAAGCTGATGCCGATTTGTGGTAAGCCACTGCTTCAGGACTTTCTTGTCCGTAGAAAAACGGGGTGTCCATTGGTCCAGGAGCTACTGCTGTTACCGAAATTCCTCTAGCACCAAATTCTTTGGAAGCCGCTCTGGTAAAGTGTTCTACCGGAGCTTTTGCACCTGCATAAGTAGAATATAAGCCTGTGTAAGCTGCCAATAATGAAGTAACGATTGTACAAATTTTAGCATCGTCATTCGCTTTTTTACCTGCTTCTTGTAAGAAGAAATAAGCCGATTTAGAGTTTATGCCAAACATAGTGTCATACTCTTCTTCTGTCGTTTCTGCGAAAGGTTTTTTCAATACCATCCCAACGGTGTTGATTGCAATGTCAATACCACCAAATTTCGCAATGGTTTCATCAAAGAACTTGGTAATGTTTTCAACTTTGGTTAAATCGCCTTGAAACAACAACGCATCTGCACCCAAAGCCTGCACTTCTGCCAAAGTTTTTTCACTTTCAGCTTTTGAACTTTTACTGTTATAGTGTATTGCCAATTTTGCACCTTTTGCTGCAAAGTCTCTACTTAATAATCCACCAAGGTTTTTACCACCTCCGGCAATTAGAACTACTTTTCCGTTTACATCGTGTCTGCTCATTTGTGTAATTTTTTAAATGTTATTATACAAAAATCCACAATGAAAGTCACGTATCTATGGTGAACTTTTCGTAAGATGTTAGAAATTCGAAAATTCTTTTGTTATTTTCTGAATTCTCCTGGAGTTTCACCTGTCCATTTTTTGAAAAACTTTGAAAAGTTGGAAGGATCATAGGTTAGTTTTCGGGCGATTTCAGCAATAGGTATATTGGTGCCTAACAGCATTTCTTTTGCTATTTCTATTATTTTCAAATCATAAAAGTGGCAGGGGTGCTGTCCCATTGTCTGTTGAATAGTGTGGGTCAGGTGCTTATGGGATACGCATAAAGCATCTGCTATTTCGTTTAATTTTAGCATCTCTGTGGTTTTTCCCTCTACAATATCAGACAAATGCCGATCGAGAAAAGCAAAATAGTCTCTGGTTATTTCTACGTTTCTTTTTAATAATGGATTCGTTTCGATATTTTTCATAATTCGCTCGTGTTTTTGGGTTCTATTTTACGGAATTCATTGACAGAATTATTCCCCAAATCTTTCGCAATGCAAAAAATCCCATCATTTCTGATGGGATTTTTCTGCGGAGAGCGAGGGATTCGAACCCCCGAACCTGTGACAGTTAACGGTTTTCAAGACCGCCGCATTCGACCACTCTGCCAGCTCTCCGCGACAAAAGTAGAAATTCTACTCTTATTTGCAAAATTTATTTCAAAAAAGTGCGCTTCTGATTGCAGATGCTGCCTTTTTACGCTGATTGCTAGACGTTTGATGTCCATCGTTTTCTACCACCCTTTGATGGCACCACCTTTAAAGGCTTCCTCTGCTGCTTGCGCAACCTCATCGGATTGATAGGATTTCACAAAATTAGCAAGTTTTACGTCGTCTTTATTGTCTTTGCGGCTTACGATAATATTTACGTACGGGGATTTCTCACTCTCTATAAATATACCATCTCTTTTGGCGGTAAGCTGATGGCTAGCCGCAAAATTATTATTGATTACTGCTACTGTTACTTGATCGTCGTCGAGTGTACGAGGCAACTGAGGTGCTTCAAGTTCTAAAATCCGCAGGTTTTTCTTGTTCTCTGTAATGTCCTGTAGCGTTGGAAGTAAGTTGCTGCTATCCGTTAGTTTAATTAGACCGACTTCCTGAAGCAGTAGTAGGGCTCTTCCCAGATTGGTGGGGTCATTTGGGATAACGATCGTATCTTCGTCTTTAAGCTGTTCGATGGAGGTTATTTTTTTGGAGTATCCTGCCATCGGATAAACAAATGTATTACCCAATACTTCGAATTCATAGCCTCTGTTTTTTGCTTGTACATCCAAGTAGGGTCTGTTCTGAAAGACATTGGCATCGATGTCTTTTTGCTGCAGTGCTTCGTTAGGCATTACGTAATCGCTGAAGGTAACGAGCTCGACATCCAGATCGTATTTTTCCTTCGCTACTTTTTTGGCTGTTTCGGCCAGGATGTACTCCGGCCCGGTTTGTACGCCTACCTTCAATACATTTTCATTGTTGGAGTTAGAAGAGCAGGATAAGGTAAGGGTAATGACCACAAAACCGATGATTGATTTGAATGTTGTATTCATACTATATTTTAACGGTGTAAGTTAACCTAATTAATTGACTTTCTGATAGAGGCCTTGAGCTTTGTTATTTACGATGGTCTACACGTCTTGATAGCCTATCGCCAATGAATTGTATGAGGAAGACAATGCCAACGAGCAATACCAGCACCATGTTCATGATCAGCGCATCATAGCCTACGTATCCATATTGATAACCAATGTGTCCTAATCCGCCGGCACCTACTGCGCCACCCATGGCAGAATACCCTACCAGTGTAATCAGCGTGACGGATGCACTATTGATCAATGCCGGTAATGCTTCAGGGATCAATACCTTACGGACAACTTGCATAGGAGTAGCTCCCATGGCACGGGCGGCCTCAATAAGACCGTGCGGGATCTCCAATAAGCAATTTTCGACGAGACGGGCTACAAAGGGTGCTGCACCTATGCTGAGGGGTACAATTGCGGCTTGCATACCAATTGACGTTCCGACCAGCATCCGGGTGAATGGAATCATCCAAACAATGAGAATAATAAACGGGATGGAACGAAATACATTTACAAAGAAGGCTACTGTACGGTACAAGGAGGGGGTTTCCATCAATTGACCGGGGCGACTGATGAACAAAAAAACGCCCAACGGTAAACCGATACAAAAGCTGAAAAATCCAGATGTAAAGGTCATGAAAATTGTTTCCCAAGTGCCTTTTAATAATAACCAGAATATTCCTTCAGACATATATTATACCGTACTTTATAAGTTAATCGATTCGTAAGGATGGATTGAGTAGATCTTTGGCAACCTGCGATTGCGGATTTAAAAATAGGGATTCTACATCGTTCTGCTCAATGATCTCACCTTGTGCAATCACTGCGACCCTGTTGCATATCGCGCGGACAACTTCCATTTCATGCGTGATAAGGATGATGGTTATGTCCAATTCGCGGTTTATTTTTTTCAAAAGGGCAAGTATCGATCGCGTAGTATGGGGATCGAGTGCGCTGGTAGCCTCATCACAAAGTAATATCTCGGGATCTGAGGCCAATGCCCTGCCGATAGCCACCCGTTGTTTTTGTCCACCGGATAGATTAGCGGGATACTCGTCTTTTTTATCAAGCAGATCCACCAATGTAAGTAAGCGCTCCACCTTATCCCGGATCACCTTGCTAGGTGTGCCAATGAGTTCAAGCGGGAAGCCAATATTGTCGTACACGGTGCGGGAGGAGAGGAGGTTAAATTGCTGGAATATCATACCTATTTTACGGCGTACCTGAATAAGTGCCTTGTCTCCCAATTGAGCCAAATCAATCTTATCCCAGAAAATATGCCCTGAGGTGGGTCTTTCGAGTAGGTTGATTGTACGGATTAACGTACTTTTGCCAGCTCCGGATGAACCTATGATACCAAAGATATCTCCTTTTTCGATGTGTAGCGTAATGTCTTTCAACGCATTCACTCGGCTATTTTTTTTGTGAAATACCTTACTTACCTTATCTAGATGAATCATATACTTCTGTAAAAGTAACCATCTCTACCGGTGACCGATAGCCAATTGTTTATTTTTTTAACAATTTTCTTTTAGGCTGCTAAGATAAGGTGTTTAATTTATTTTATATAATAAAATCTATCGGATCGGTCTATATTTTTCCAGCTTCGAAGGGAATATGATTGGTGTTAACGCATGAGATTGTAAGAGGTGAGGCTTAGACATAATCAGACATAAGATGATGAAAGAAAATATTTTAATTGAGATTGGGTATTTTGTTCAAAAAAAGGTTATTTTTGCGTCTAATTTAATACACACTTAATTTCGTGGTATAACATGGCAAAGATCGGGAGAGGGAACATGCTGCTCATATTATCAATTCTTACTTTATTGGAGTTCTCGTCCTGTCAACGCAGCTCAAGCACGACCTTGGCTTACGTTGCGACGACGGATACCGTAGCACTGGATGTTGATTCTATAACGATACAACCGGAACCACAAAATAGTCCTTTATTGCTGACCAAATGGGATTCATTGCAAAAGAATTTAATTACATTTCTGGTTGACAGTATCAACCCGGTGGATATTAAGATGCAGAAAAGGCGTTTGAAGGATTCTCTGCGAAAGGAATTTGATAAAAAGCCTAAACATGTGTACCTGACATTCGATGATGGTCCCCTGATTGGTAGTTCAGCGATTGATTCGATTGCAACAGCAAAGGGTATAAAAATAAATGCGTTTTTGGTGGGGCGGCATGCTAATATGAGCAAGCGCCTGAAAAGAGATTTGGAAAAATACAGATCTAATCCCTTAGTCGGTTGTTACAACCACTCTTATACGCATGGAATGAACCGGTTCAGTGCATTTTATAGTAATCCGAACACAGCGGTTGCTGATTTTGAAAAGAATGAGATCGATCTGGCCTTAACGCATAAAATTATCCGTTTGCCTGGCCGAAATATATGGATCTATGACGATGTGCGTAAGATAGATCTACAAAGTGGATCAAGTACAGCAGACCTATTATACACGAATGGATACAAAATATACGGCTGGGATGTCGAATGGCGAATTCATGGCTTGACCGGTAAACCTATACAGTCTGTGGGAGAGGTCTATCATCGGATCCGAAACTTTATGAACAACAAGAGCGCCCTTACACCTAACAACGTGGTGTTGCTCATGCATGACGATATGTTTCAGAACAAGAAAGGGCAGGCGCTCTTGACAGCACTTATTGATAGCTTAAAGCAGGAAGATTATCAGTTTGAGTTTATGGAAGATTATCCCAGAAGATATTAATAATCAACTGGAATGATCTTTTGCTAACCCTTTCGAAGATATTTGGTAAGAATGACGATCGTTTGTCCTTCTACTTTCCCTTCGATTTGTTCGGTATTATCAGCTACTAATTTTATGTTTTTGACTACTGTTCCTAGTTTGGCACTTAAAGAGGACCCTTTAACATCTAAAGTTTTCGTAAGAACGACGGTATCGCCCTCATAAAGCCGGGTTCCATTGGAATCTTGGTGGAATTCTACGGTACCATCCTGTTCGTGATCACCTGTTTTCTTGGCCCATTCTAGGTTTGCATCATCTAAGTATAGAATTTCCAGATTATCGGATGCCCAGCTTTCATTCCGTAATCGGCTTAATATTCTCCACGCTACTACTTGTACAGCGGGATACTCAGACCACATGGTATCCGACAATACGCGCCAGTGTGCTGGATTCAATTGCTCTTTTTTTTCAATCTGTGCAAGACAGGTTTGACATACCAAAATACTGTTGTCGCTATTTGCTACTGATGTGGGTGGTACTTGGTATGCGGAAAGGCTTTCCGTAGCGGTACATAATTCACATTTTCCTCCACTGCGTGCTATAAGTTGTTTCTCTAAACTCATCTGATTTGATTTTGCGCGAAAATACGAAATTAAAATCTTTTTGAAGCGTATTAGCAAATTCGAAGGTGTAAAGGCAGTGTTTTTTAGTGTTGATGTTAATGAAGGTTTATTTTAATTATTTTTCTTTTGTCGCTTGGACCGCGACAGGTCGACACTTTTGACCGCAAAAGTGTCCAAAACTCGTCGCTGCGCCGGCTCGACACGACGGTGCACCATTCCTGCTATTGTCGACCCGCCAAGGCGACATTTGTCGGGTATAAAAGGATGGTGCTTTATCCTTAAATATTATTTTATACTTCAGCTGAACCGAAAAGGACGACCTAGGTCGATGTAGCGTTAAGAAAGCTTTTGGATTTGCGTTAAGAACAGATCCCCCAAGTGAAACGGCTTGGAGCTATTTAGTAAATCCAAAAGCTTTTAGCGTAATATTGACCAAGTCTTGACTCTTTGCTTCTTTCTCGTCAAGGAGAACCCTCGAAGAGGCTCTTGAATGCCTTTGAATTACAAATAATAAATGAAAAAAGAAGAAGCCCTGTCGTGGCAACGACGGAAAGGTAATGCGGTGGGCAAAAAAGATGAATAAAATAAACCTTCATTTTTCACTTCCCATTAATATTACTTATGTGGTAAGAAAGTTGTGGCAGAGATTTTGTATTATTGATTGGAAAAAATTTGTTAATCATTAAATAGCTGAATTATGAAATGGCAAGGTGGCCGTAGAGGCGGAAATATTGAGGATAGAAGGGGAATGTCTGGTGGACAGAAACTCACGCTTGGTGGTATTGGCGGGGTGATCGTACTGGTGGTTAGTTTATTACTGGGCGGGGACCCTTCGCAGATATTGGATCAGATGGGGGGTGGTAGTGCGGTGAATGCAACCCAGCAAGGGGAGTATCAGTCTACTCCGGAAGAGGATCGACTATTGGATTTTGCCGATGTCGTGCTGGCCAGTACGGATGATGTATGGTCTAATTTATTCAAGCAGGCAGGGGAGGCTTATCCGAAACCAGCTATGGTTATCTATACGGAAGGTACGGCAACGGAAGGATGTGGTTATGGACAGTCGCATTTTGGTCCGTTTTACTGCCCTGCTGACAAAAAGGTGTATCTCGATCTAGGTTTTAATAGAGAATTATCAGAAAAGTTTGGTGCGGAAGGTGAATTTGCTTTGGCTTATGTAATTGCCCATGAAGTGGGACATCATATTCAGAATGTATTTGGTGTGATGGATAAGACCAATGCCATGCGGGCGCAGATGAGCGAACGGGACTACAATAAAATTTCGGTTATGACGGAGTTGCAAGCGGATTTTTATGCTGGTGTATGGGCTCATCATGTCAACAAACTAACGGACATTGAATTGACCTATGATGATATTGTAGATGGGATGCAGGCTGCGGCAGCAGTTGGTGATGATCATCTTCAGGAGCAGGCAACAGGGCATGCTAATCCGGAATCTTTTACGCACGGTACCTCGGAGCAACGAGCATACTGGTTTAAGAAAGGGTATGATACCGGAGATATGAATGCGGGTAATACCTTCAATGATCCGAGTTTGCAGTAAGTGGCCAACTTGGGGTATGACGAAAGTCTTATTGAACCAATAGGTTGCAGCCGCGAATGTCGGCGTTATCAAAGCGGCCGAGGATTTCGAAATCACCATTTTCGTGGTATTTACCTAGATCTTGGGTGGCGATAAACGAGCAGGAGTAATAGTTTGCCAGATCAATGACATTTATTGCACCTGTTTTTTTGTTGTCGAGCAAGGTTAGCGGATCATTGGTGTCGCGAATCAATATTTTCATCCATGGGGGTGTTTTAAAAAGACCCTGTCCGTAGGAATAGCCTTGCGATAGTAGTTCGGTCATGCCATATTCGGAGTGAATGGCAGTGGTTCCAAATCCTTTACACAATAGCGCATGGAGCTCGTGGCGTACCATTTCTTTCCGTTGGCCTTTCATACCGCCGGTTTCCATAACAATGAGCTCGGGAAAATCAAGCCTGTACGTATCGATAAAATCTAGTAGGGCATAGGTAACCCCAATGAGTATGGTCTTTGTACCCTTAACCTGCAATTCTTGTAATGTCTGATTTAGATCTTCATGATTATAAAGAAAATAATTGCTTTCTTTCTGTTGGGAGGCGCGGATTAAATCATCTACCATATAAATAAGGCTTGATCCCGTACGCTCGAGATAGGATGGAAGGAGAGCTAGGACGGCTATATCGTTTACATTTCCATAGAACAGTTCGAATGCGTTGCGAAAACTGCGTTCGTATAATTGAATATCAGCGACCTGATGTTGGCTGGTTACCATGCCTGTAGTGCCCGAACTGGTAAATGTGATTTCAGGGGTCTTATCGTCGGCAATAATTGACTGTGTTTTGAAAAATTGA
This sequence comes from Sphingobacterium alkalisoli, assembly GCF_005049105.1. GTDB lineage: Bacteria > Bacteroidota > Bacteroidia > Sphingobacteriales > Sphingobacteriaceae > Sphingobacterium > Sphingobacterium alkalisoli. The sequence continues at coordinate 764,473 of NZ_SUKA01000003.1, read as the reverse complement.
ATGGGTAAAAACGGAATTTTTGTATAATGGTCGATCTGCGCGGGCTGTATACCGAGATACGTTACATACTGTCTATAGATTGCTGTATGTTCATATTGGTAGCGGAATGTGGCTAATGCGGCCACATTAAATTGATCATCATCCGAAATATCAAAAAGATGTGCTACCATGTTGCAAACTTAGGTTATCGATGAAACAAAAACCATGGTTTGCTCTTGTTTCATTGATAACGCGGCTATTTTAGAATATGTAATGTCTATAACATTCCACCACAGACAGGTAATACCTGGCCATTGATGTATCCGGAAAGATCTGAAGCTAAGAATAGACATGCATTGGCCACATCTTCTGCTTCGCCGGCACGCTTTAATGGGATATTAGCTTCCCATCCTGCAACTACTTTCGGATCCAATACATCAGTCATCTCTGTACGGATAAATCCTGGAGCGACAACATTGGTCCGGATATTACGCGAGCCCAGTTCTTTTGCAAGGGATTTTGAAAACCCGATGATACCCGCTTTCGAAGCAGCATAATTTGCCTGTCCGGCATTACCTTGTACGCCTACGACCGAACTCATGTTGATGATGCTTCCTTTACGGTTTTTCATCATCACTTTGGAAACAGCTTTAGATATATTGAAAATTGATTTCAGGTTGACATTAATCACGTCATCCCAGTTTTCTTCAGTCATGCGCATTAGTAGGCCATCTTTGGTAATGCCTGCATTATTAACGACGATATCAACGGTTCCGAAATCGGCTACTATACCATCTATTAATTGCTCTGCTTCGATAAATTTGGAAGCATCGGAGCGATAACCTTTTACCTGCGTTCCAAAAGCTTGTAATTCTTGTTCTAATGCTTGGCCTTTTTCCACTGATGATAAGTAGGTGAAGGCTACATTGGCCCCTTGTTGGGCAAATACTTCAGCAATTTTACGACCTATTCCTTTTGAAGCTCCTGTTACTAAAGCAGTTTTTCCCTCAAGTAATTTCATATGTAATTTGATTTTTTTAAACACACACGTTCCCCACGCTATTCCATTCTCACCACAAAAGTGTTAAATTCTGCTTATAATCCAAAAATAAACTTATACTAAATATGTGGGTATATAGTTTATATGTTCTGGTTTTTAGAAATGTAATGGAAATTTTAACTTTTTAAAAATTCATTAGGGAAATGAAAGAATTTTGACAAAACCATTCGAAATAACCGATTATGAATGCTAATTTTGCATCCAATTAAATAGACATGGGCAAGAGAAAACAAAAAACTGAAGTTGACGTAGTTCTTATTGGTGGTGGTATAATGAGTGCTACATTGGGTACGCTTATCAATGAATTAAATCCCGCTGTCAATATAGAGATATTAGAACGCTTGGATGTTGTTGCTGCGGAAAGTTCGGATGCATGGAATAATGCGGGAACTGGCCACTCTGCCTTATGTGAATTGAATTATACACCTCAACAGCCTGATGGTTCTGTTAAAATTGATAAAGCAATTACCATTGCTGAGCAATTTGAAATATCAAAACAATTCTGGTCTTATTTAGTGGAGAAGGGTATTATTGCCGATCCAGAACAGTTTATACGCCAGGTGCCTCATATGAGTGCAGTGTTTGGAGAGAAAGATGTAGATTTCTTAAAAACCCGTTATGAAGCACTAACGAAGGAGAATCTGTTCAAAGGGATGGAATATACCGAGGAGAAATCCTTGTTAAAGGAATGGATCCCGTTGATGATGGAAGGCCGTGACCCGAATGAGCCAATCGCTGCAACGAAAATGGAGATCGGTACTGACGTTAACTTTGGTGTGCTTACCGAGGATTTGATAAATCATCTGGATAAAAAGGATAATATTAAGCTTTCGTTGAACCAAGAGGTGAAAGATATTGACCGTGAGGATGATGGACGTTGGGAAATAGAAGTTAAAGACTTGAAAACGGGCGAGAAACGTGAGATTATCGCAAAATTTGTCTTTATCGGTGCGGGTGGACATTCTTTGTTATTGTTGGAGAAATCGGGGATTCCTGAAGCAAAGGGATATGGCGGTTTTCCAGTGGGTGGACAATGGTTGCGCTGCACCAATGAGGAGATCATCAATAAACATATTGCAAAAGTATATGGTAAAGCCTCGGTAGGTGCTCCACCGATGTCGGTACCACATTTGGATACACGTTTTATCGATGGCAAACAGGCCTTGTTGTTTGGTCCATATGCAGGTTTTTCAACTAAATTCTTGAAAAAAGGCTCATATTTTGATTTACCTGCTTCGATTAAACTTTCTAATATAAAACCGATGCTCTCTGCTGGATTGGATAATCTTCCCTTGACGAAGTATCTGATCACTGAAGTAATGAAAAAGCCGAAAGATAAGTTGGATTCGCTGAAACAATTTATGCCTACGGCCAAATTGGAAGATTGGGCGATCGAAAAAGCGGGACAACGGGTACAGGTCATTAAAAAGGATCCAAAACATGGTGGGGTATTGGAATTCGGCACGGAAGTCGTGTCGAGTGCGGATGGTTCGATTGCAGCCTTGTTAGGCGCATCTCCCGGTGCTTCGACTTCAGTGGCGATTATGATTCAGCTGTTGAAGAAATGTTTTCCGGAGCGTGCAAAATCGGATGAATATCGCAACAAATTAAGGGAGATGATTCCTTCATGGGGGAAATCATTGAACGATGACCCGCAGCTGTGTGAACATACGCGGGAAAAAACGCATACTGTATTAAAACTAAAATAAGTTAAACAAACTTATGGGGTGCTAAGGATAGAGATTACTCTATTAAAAGGCTGAGATTATACCCAATACCTTACAAAAGGTAGGAACCTGATCCGGATAATGCCGGCGTAGGGATTAATTTCTAGATCGTGTCTTAATAAAGCAGTTCCGTAAGTGTAGTTAATTTTAACACACTTCAATGGAAATAATAATTGAACATATCGTGACTGCTTTCCAGCAAACTTCCTGGTTGGAAAGATTAGCTGTTGTATTTGGAATTATTCAGGTACTGCTATCTAAAAATAACAAAGTATCAAATTATTTTTTTGGTATACTCTCGATTGTATTGAGTATGTATGTGCTGTTCGGTGCAAAATTGTATGCCGAAATCGCGCTCAATATGTATTACCTGATCATGAGTATCTACGGCTGGTGGTACTGGACTACGAATAAGGTGGCCAAAGACAGGCCAATCAGCAGATGCAGCAAGGAAGAAAGGTGGGTGGTAGCTTGCATAGTGTTCGGTGGTTTTTTTCTTTTTTATTTTGTTTTAAAGGGAGTCACAGATTCTGATGTACCAATGTGGGATGCATGGGTGACTGCTACGGCATGGGCCGGGATGTGGCTATTGGCCAAACGTAAAATTGAAAATTGGATACTCCTAAATATCAGTAACTTTTTCGCTGTTCCTCTTCTGATTCATAAAGACCTCTATCTTTTTGCTGCGCTCACTTCTTTTTTATTCGTTGTCGCGATCTTCGGTTTTCTAAAATGGACTAGAATCATGCGCCTTCAACAAAACTAATTTTCTATGATATCTGCTAAAAATAAAGCGATAATAAACGATCATCGGGCAGCATCCATACAGCATAAGTCGCTTGTGGTTGAGCAACTAGAGATGATCTATGTGCAGAAATGGTTTAATATATGGGTGCCGCGCAGTTATGGGGGGTTAGAGCTGAGCCTCATGGAAGGCTTTGAGTTGTTAGAGGAATTGGCTTACCTGGATGGCGGACTGGGCTGGACGGTCACGTTGTGTTCGGGAGCCAATATGTTTGCCGGATACTTAGATCCGGAACAGGCCAAAGCCATATTCTCCGAGCGTAATGTTTGCTGGGGTGGTAGTGGAAGGGTAGGCGGAATAGCTGATCTTAGGCAAGGCATGTATGAAATTAGCGGAGAATGGCAATATGCTACGGGAGCACCGCATCTTACGCATTTCACCTTAAATTGTTTTATCCATGAGGATGGTGTGCCGCAATTGGATGATGAACAGAATCCGGTTGTACGCTCGTTCTTCGTGGATCGGGACAGTGTTCTGATTCATTACGATTGGGATACCATCGGATTGGAATGCACAGCCAGCCATAGTTTTTCCATAGCTAAATTAATGGTGCCGGTATCAAACTCTTTTACGATTTCGCCTGCGCACCGTCTTTCATCGGGCCACTTATATAATTATCCTTTCTTGCCTTTTGCAGAAATCACCTTATTGGCCAACTATGCGGGAATGTACCGTAGATTTTTGGATTTAATGGAGAAGTATTTTTTCGAAAAATCAAGAAGTGACACCTGGGCAGATAAATATGCTAAAAATCGCTTTAAGCTGATCGATCGTAAGCGTACTTATTTAGAGCATGAAATGCATATCGTACGGGAACTTATCGCTGAATCGTGGGAGAATGTTATAGAGGATTTTGTTTTGAATGAACATATTTTTGAACAGATCCATTTGAAATCACATGCAATCGTGCGTGAGATTAGAAGCCGTGTGGTGGAATTGTACCCCTTGGCGGGAATTTACGCGGCCCAACGGGACAGCGAGTTGAATATCGTGTTTCGGAATTTATTTACGGCCAGTCAACATAGTTTGTTAAATATAGAAGATTAACCGCCGTTAATCTTCTATCAGGTGCTGTTTGTCTGCATCGTAAACTAAGTTTGTCGCTAGCTCAAATAGATGCGCTTCAGACTCATAAAAATGCATCATATAGCCCGCCGTGTTGACGAATAAAATTAAATCGCCCACCTGAGGGAATGTGTTGAATTTAATCTTACGCTTTAGAATAAATTCCTGTTCTAAGCAATAGGCGCCAACTAAATACCCATAATATTCTTCTTCTTCGCTGTGTGCTGCCGTTGAAAGATGGATCGGATCTGACAAGAAATCTGCACTTGAACTCCTCAATTGCGTACGGTTCATTTCTAATCCGATCAATAGCTCGCCATTGGTGTCGGGTTTTCGAAAGGCTACTTTCGCAACCGTAATGCCTGCCTGGTCGAGTGTGCTACGACCTGGTTCTATCCTAATTTCTATGCTACGGTCGTGAATGAGTTGATGTATGGGAATACCGTCGCTATTTTTATATACTAAGATTTCTTCTAAAAACTGTGCCTTGTTTACCTCATTGTAATAGGGATAGACCGCAGGTTCTCCATAGATACGTCCGTCCAAAATGGTCATTCCAAGTGGATCCCGGTCGTAGGTGACTGCAGAGCGTTGGTGGAGTACCGATGATTTTAATTCTGCTATAAATAAATCCCACTCTTGCCGGGAGGATAAGTAGTTGATCAGGTAGCCTCCGCCTATATCGATGACCTGCGTGTCGATGCCTTCGGTGCGAAGGCTATCGCTTAATACAAGGCATTGGAGCAACGCTTCTGCACGTTGGGGAATGGAATAACCGTTTAAATGAAAATGAAGTCCAATGTAATTAAATCGGGGGAATAGGGAAGGTAAGGTCTGACTAATCAAATCTTTTGCGATATCGATGGCAAAGCCAAATCTGCTCTGCATCTGATGTCCCATAAATTCAAATCCACTTACGCGTACCAATATCTGGGCCTGGGTATTCAGTTTTTCACAGGTCTCATGGATAAGATTACATTCATCTATATTATCGACGGTAATAGGTATTTGATTTTTGATGGCTAATTCAAGAAGTCTGCTGTTTTTTACAGCGGCTGTAAGCACAATCTGGGCTGCGGGAACACCTTCGTGTAGGACCTGATCTAATTCGCGGAAACTGGCGGTATCTATTCCGGCACCAATCCGTTTGGCGGATTTCACAAAAGCGAGTGCCTTATTCGCTTTCCGGGCGAAAAATACTTGATGTTTGAGCTCGTATTTTTGAAAGACGCTTTTAAATCCGGCTATGTTTTCTTCGAAACTGCGTACATCGTGGATATTAATTGGAGAATGATGGCGTGCTATCGCCTCGTTTAATAGTTTCTTATTACGCACGATCTCGTGTACCCAGGGTGCGGTTATCGGTGTTAGCGGGGTGTGTTTATCGGCTGCTGTGTTCATATTCTTTTTCGTACTTGATGGTGACTAAATTAGCGATCTTCTGTGCCCAGGTATTACCAAAATTATATGATTTGCGGGAAAGGGTGTCATTATCCAGCACATTGCCGTCGGTGGGCGTTCCATACACATATATCATTGATTTTTCTTTTCCGGCAAGTCTTCCGTCTGGATGGATCGCTATAGATCCAGTGTGGTAATTATCGTTGATAAGCTCCTGTGCCAATCCGTTTTTAAATAGATTACTGTACAAAGGATGATTGCCTTGGGCCAAATTGGGCTTGGCAATGCGACCATCGATATGGTAGTTAAACGTTTTTGTATAATAACCGTTGGTAAGTTGTAAACCCTCCGTATTGAATTGTACAGTAGGAAGTGTACCAAATTTGCTCCGGATGTATCCTGCTTTTAGTAATGCGTGTATCTTTTTACTGTTCGTTGTTGGTGGACCGAAACTAAGTCTATTCATATTGCCAAACCAGTGCTTATCAAAATATTCTTGGGATTTGCCATCCATTCCACAAAAGTTATAAACTTTTGTCATTTGAAGGAGGCATGCCCGGCAAGCGTGTACGGCAAGCATCAGCGGACTTTCTGAAATCCCTCTGTCGGCTTCTTCCTGAATATAGCGTGTATGGTCTACCATGTACTGGTGATAATCCTCAAGCTGCGTGCCACTGATGTATTTGTTGGGAAAGAAAAGATCATCAATGGAGAAATGTTTTTCTTGATCATCGCCATCCAGCTTTTCTATGATTTCTGTTTCCGTAAGATTTTTTTCTCGCCACGCTAACCGATAATAGGCGTATTGAATTTCTTTTGCTATGATCGGTCGGATATCTTTTGTAAAGGATATTTTATTTTCTTGACTACGGGCTTGTATATGTGCGATATAATCATCTGTAAAAAAAAGCAGTTCATATTTTTCTTCAGGCAGCATACCACAGCGGGGCACCATCGTCAAATTGTTTCTGGAATAGGGATAGAGAAAAGGTTCTCTTCCAGAAGGAATGTAAATAAGCTCATTATTATGGGGCTCAAATCGTCCGCCGCGGCCTTCGGTAAGGTGAAGTGCCACATCCGTAAACGTAAGTCCATATCCTTGTATAGCTACTTCTGCTTGATCAGGTATGCGATTTAAATCGTGGATCGGATAGGCGGAATTAAAACAGGTGACGTGGGGATACTGTCGAGCACAATCTAAAGAAGGGTTAACGTAACTGTTTCCTGTAACTAGCATAACCGACTGATAAACAAAGGGAAATATTTCTTCATCGCTGTGTAATCTATAGGTAGCATCTAACTCCGTGATATTGTTAATTTGCTGGGTAATCAGACGGATTGATATTTTTTCAGGAGCAGCATGCAATACCTGTTGGAAGCAGTCTATCAAATAATAGCCCACCAGTTCGCGGGAAGCGAAATCCCGGGGGTTAACTTCAGGGCTGTGCGAAACTTTATTGCACTTGATCCAGTCTGTCAGATCCAATCGCTCTTGTACGATTTGAGGTGCTGGCTGTACTTCCCATGCGTCGATGTTGCCGATTGCATAGTTGATGAGTAAGTTGTCGGGTTGATCGGGACGATAGTTTTGGCCACACGCAAAAAAGGAATTGCTGTTGAAAACATGAATTTCCAGCTCTGTAGTCATATCCACATCTTTTAAGGTTGCTAACAGTCGCTCCAGTGCATAAAATCCCTTGGGGCCTCCACCTATTATAGCGATATGGATTGTTTCATTAGATGTATTTATATTATTGATATCAAGTGTCTTATCGATTATTTTTTTTTCTGATTGTAAGACATGTTTTGCAATATGTTCTGATCGCCAAATCATACATTTTTTATTTTTACGGTATGGGGGAAATAGCGGCTTATCCATTCCTTATTATATATTGTATCGAGGTATCTTTCGCCTCGATCAGCGAATATGCCGACAACCGATGCTTTTCTCTCGATTTTGTTTGCTATTTTTTCAATAGCGGAAATGATAGCACCGGAGGAGCCTCCTGCTAGAATACTTTCCTTTTTTAGGAGTTCATGACATCCGGTAATGCATTCTTCATCGTGGATGTGTATCACCTGATCTATCAAATTCTGATCTAGAAAATGTGAATGTTGACTGGATCCCATTCCTGGAATACGGCGTAACTGCGGTATATCATCAAAAATTACCGATCCGACGGAGTCTACTGCTATTACTTTGGTTTTTGCTTTTTGACGATGCAATTCTTTCGCAAATCCCATTAAGGTGCCACAGGTGCTCGTGGGAATCAATATATAGTCGGGAAAGTAACCTAGGGATTCGTGAATTTCATTGATAGTTTGTCGATGAGCGAGGGGATTGTCGTGATTGTGATACTGGTTGGGGTTGAAAGAGTTGGGGTATTTAGCCAATAATTCTTCTACCTTTTTCAAGCGGGTTTTGAGGTATCCTCCCTTGCCATCATGTTCGGTGACCACGACAAATTCAGCGCCATACGTTTCCAATAACCTAGTGGCCTGAGCATTGATATGAGGGTCTACCACCAGTATCAATTTCAGTCCATAATATAAACAGACCTGTGCTAAACCAATCCCCATATTACCTGAGGTGGATTCAATAATCACTGTATCACTGCTTATTTTTCCTTCCTGGAAAGCATGTGTAATTATTCGGTAAGATGTCCTGTCTTTAATGCTTCCTCCAGGGTTCTGCATCTCCATTTTACCGTAAAACTCGAAATTGTATTCTGCAAATATATTTTCTAGATGTACTAAAGGTGTGTTTCCAATTAGGGATAGTATCCCTTCCATCGTCTTGTTTTTGATCATATGTAAAGCGCTAATGCTACTTAATAACAATTTGAGAGTAGGTTTTGTTTCGCTGGCTAGTACGCGCTTATAGTGCATCGTTTGAGGGCTTAATACATTTGGTTTCGAATGTATAGCATTCTAACGGTAGGGTTCGGTGTAGAAAAGGTAGAGTTAAGTGTAGAAAAAATGAAGGTTTATTTTATTCATCTTTTTTGCCCACCGCATTGCCTTTCCGTCGTTGCCACGACAAGGCTTCTTCTTTTTTCATTTACTATTTGTATTTCAAAGGCATTCAAGAGGCCTCTTCGAGGGTTCTCCTTGACGAGAAAGAAGCAAAGAGTCAAGACTTGGTCAATGTTACGCTAAAACCTTTTGGATTTACTAAACAGCTCCAAGCCGTTTCACTTGGGGGATCTGTTCTTAACGCAAATCCAAAAGCTTTCTTAACGCTACATCGACCTAGGTCGTCCTTTTCGGTTCAGCTGAAGTATAAAATCATATTTAAGGATAAAGCACCATCCTTTCATACCCGACAAATGTCGCCTTGGCGGGTCGACAATAGCAGGAATGGTTCACCGTCGTGTCGAGCCGGCACAGCGACGAGTTTTGGACACTTTTGCGGTCAAAAGTGTCGACCTGTCGCGGTCCAAGCGACAAAAGAAAACTGAATAAAATAAACCTTCATTTTAACCTATTTCGTTAACAACGCACGAGCTGTAATATCAAAAGAATGCAGGCGTTTAACATCGTCGAAGATATAATTTGTAGTGATGATCTCATCAACCTGATAACGGGCTATAAAATCTCCTACTTCCGTGCGAATATCATTTTCGGTACCGATAAAAGTGCACGACACCATGCTTTGTACCGCTTGTTCGATTTCGGCTATCCCATCGTAAATGGGTTTCTCAGTTGGTGGAGATAAGGGCATTCGTCGATTGGTGAGGATTCCTGCAAACATATTGAACAAACTGGTGGATAGATGGGTTGCTTCTTCATGGGTATCTGCGGCGACAATATTCACGCAAACCATGGTATAGGGCTTGCTTAATTGGGCCGATGGTTTAAAGTTCTTTTGATAGATTTCCGTGGCCTGGGATAACATTGCAGGTGCAAAATGGGCAGCAAATGCGTAGGGGAGGCCAAGTTCGGCCGCGAGATATGCACTGTCGGTGCTTGAACCTAATATATAAATAGGTATATTCTGACCCTCTCCGGGGAAGGCTCGTACCTTAGCCTGTACATTGTTTACGTCAAAATACTGTTGAAGCGCCATTACATCGTCTTTGAAGTAGAAGGAGGTATTCAAGTTGTTACGACGTAAGGCCATTGCTGTCACCTGATCTGTCCCGGGAGCCCTACCCAGCCCTAGATCTATACGATTGGGATATATACTTTCTAATGTGCCAAATTGTTCGGCAATAACCAGTGGGGAATGATTGGGGAGCATTACTCCCCCTGAGCCCACGCGAATGGTCTTTGTTCTACCGGCCGTATGTCCTATTAATACCGCTGTAGCCGAACTTGCGATATGCTGCATGTTATGGTGTTCGGCAAACCAGATCCGGTGATAGCCTAATTTTTCGATATGTTGAGCGCCGATGACTGCTCGTTCAATAGCCTCAGAGGTTGTACTTCCTTTGCTGATTGTCGCTAATTCTAGTGCAGATAATTTAATGTGATCCATATGTATGTATTGTCTCGCCCCGAGGCGAGTAAAAAAATATAATTTAAAGATACAATGAATCGGTATAGGCTTTGTAATTTTACTGTCTTTTATCGTACTCTGTAGCCATGTATGACAATATGATTACCTGTCATATCGGTTGTGAAATACAGAAAGTCTTTTCCGCCATCTTTGATTTTAAACTTTTTACGGATATCTTCTACTTTGACCGGGAAGTTTTTTGTAGCGACATTGGCTTGACTGATTTTGTTTTCTTTCTTGAAATTGGATAGTGTGTATACCTGCTGGATCTGGAATATGCGGCCGGGGAAATGATCTTTTATATCGTTGGCCGTATAAAGATGGGTATGCTGATGTAACTTATAGAGATCGAAGCGTTTGGCTATGGTTTTGAATGCACCGGCTTTGGTAATGGATACATCGGGGTCATAAAGATAGGTTAATGGATCGGAAGCACGGGTTAAGGTTACTTTTTCTTCCTGTATCGTAAATGTATGGCTCTGCAACTGATCCTGAAATATCCGTATGGTTGAAACAACAGCGTCGCCTTGATAGTCACGTTCCTGGACGAATAATAGCTCTTTGCAGTCACCATCTACACTGATCACATATATGCGTTTGATATGTCGTAATTTTTGTATGGCAGCTGTTAAGTCTAATAAAGGGGATAGTTTACTGATGATGGTATGAGATTTTTTGAGGAATCCATCCTGTAATTCTACAATATTCGGTTCACAGTCTTCCAGTAGGAAAACTTTTGCATGATTCACCCGGCGGGACGGGTCGATATAGATATAATCCAATGCGTCATCTTTCTGCTGGTGTATATATGCTACACCATCTGTAGCAATGCATATGAGATTGGAAACTCCGAGTTCAATCGCATTCTGCCGTACAATTTCAGATAGCTTGGCATTCAGTTCACAATGAATAACAACCTCGGCTTCTTGCGCCATGTAACAGCTGTCTACTCCGAATCCTCCCGTGATATCGACAACGCGTGCCCCTTTTTTGATAAGGGTCTGTTTTACTAAAGCGGTGTGCTCAGAGGAACATTGCTCGAGATTGATTTTATCTGGATAGTAAATGGGAGAGGAAAATGCCCAAGTGGGCAATTTACGAACGCTACGTTGCCAACCGTCGATCTGGGTAGCTAATTCGGACGAACTGACATCGAGAAAAGGACTTTTCTTCAAAGCAATAGCAGAAGGTGATTTCTCTCTATTCTCTTTGATAAACTGTTGTACGTCCTTATCTAAAATGCGTTTATTCATCTATATTTTTCACTAGCATTTGGCAAGTGTAACTGTCCTTAAGTTCGCGAATTATTTCCTTATTTACTAATACTCGGTCTAAAGTTTGTTGATTGTAGTAGCGAATGGTGATTAACTCTAGCCCTGATGCTACGCTTACCTTATAGCGTTTTTCAAGATCTTCCATTAATTTCCATACATTTTCACCTGTATCATCGATGCTCACTGAAAAACTGATGGCACTATTGTGCATCATATTTATTTTGATACGGTTTTGGTGGAATAGATTGAAAATATGGCTTAAATTATCTTCGACGATGAACGAAAAATCACGTGGTTGAATATTGACGAATACCTGATTGACCTTAAAAATAAAGGAGGGCACAGGTAAAGTTTGATTGGTGGTACGGATTTTAGTTCCAGTTTCTTCGGGGTGGATAAAAGACCGTACATTTAACGTTATCTTTTTGTTCTGTAAGGGTTTTATGGTTTTCGGATGGATAACCGTTGCCCCATAATAGGTGAGCTCGATCGCATCGGTATATGATAACTCGGGTATTAATTCGGTTTGATCAAACCATTTGGGATCTGCATTAAGTACACCTGGAACGTCTTTCCAGATGGTAATGTCTTCTACATTTAAACAAGAGGCAAAGATCGCTGCCGAATAATCTGATCCCTCCCGGCCTAATGTGGTGGTAAAGTTTTCAGAAGTAGATCCGATAAATCCTTGTGTAATAACAACATGTTCATCTAATATAAAGGGAATATCCCGGCGAATTTTATCCTCCGTTTTCTCCCAATCTACATTTGCTTCGGTAAAGGTATTGTCGGTAAGAATATAATCTCGAGCATCTACCCATTTTGCGTTGATATGCGTGAGCTGGCAGTAGGCGGCTAATATCTTAGAGGAAAGGATTTCGCCCAATGACACAATTTGGTCGAATAGATAGTCAACGGAATCTTGCGGCTCTTCTTCTAAAATCCATTCTACTTCAACAAAACAGTTAGCAATTTCATCAAAAACAGGATGGTCTTCTGTTTCGAATAATTCTTTTACTATATTGAAATGATTGTCTTTAACTGCATTTAGATAAACAAAAGGATCACCTGATTGGTTGACATAATTTTTAGTTACTTCTTCTAATTTATCGGTCGTTTTTCCGATAGCGGATACCACAACAAGAAGCTCCTGATCTTTGTATTTTGAAATGATAGTCGCTACATTTTTTATACTTTCTGCATCTTTCACTGATGCGCCACCAAACTTGAATACTTGCATTAATTCTTAAATATAATAGGTTGTGTTATGCTAATTTTTGTTTATACTTTCGAGATATTGTTTGCCTCGAATAGTCAATAAGTCTTTTATCTGTTCATATGGAATACGGATTTCCGTCGTACCTTCTGAATAAGGTTTTATTTCGTACTCGTTGTAATAGAGGATAAAATGATTTGCTGTGAAACCAAAATTGTCATTGAGTTGAAATTTTCCCTCCTTAAAGAAGTATAAGCTATCCAACGACGCTGTATCTAGGAGAGATTCCGATTTTCTAAAGTATTTTTCTGCAATTTGTGTTAATTCGTCGTGTTTATTTTCTGCCAATATATCCGGGAGTTCAATTTTTTCTGCTTTTAAAACGTCAAAGTTGGTCCAAAATACGTAACTATTTCCATGTGCTCCTCCGGTATATTCGGAGAGCGTATTTTTCAAGGAAAAGAAGAGGGGAGTATTGATTGCAATGGTACATTCAATATCCCGATGCCAAGCAAATTGAAGTTGTCTCGTGGCCTCGTCTTCGACAAACTCATTGTAGGCAATAATAAAGTTTTCTGCGGCTTCTTGTGCCGTATTTTCCCCTTCAATGAGTATATAAGGTTTTAACATTACATTATATTTCTGTACATCAAATTGAGGGTAGCGTATAGCGTAAAATGCCGTATCGATGCTATCGTTATGGAGCGCGAAATAGGGGCTTACTTCTTTTAAGTCGACATAACTATAGGATAGGGTGTCTTTTAACAAAGGGGCGGTATGTGCAATTGATATAGACTTATCATTGTTACCTGCCCCGCAAGACCAGATAAAAATTGGGATTGATAGATAGATGAGTCGAAGCATCCATTGAATTGCCATCTATACGGTTTTAAAATGTTTGGTGACTCTCTTTCCAAATATGGTGCTACCTAAACGTACCATGTTGCTGCCACGCGTGATAGCTAGTTTATAGTCTGACGACATGCCCATTGAAACCGTATCGAACGTATCATCCTTGCGGTAATAGCTGACCTTGACACCATCAAAAAGCATTTTTAATTCGTAGAATTCTTCCATAATCTCCTTTTCCTTATCGGTATTAGTGGCTATGCCCATCAGACCTCTGATACGTATATTTTTGAGTTCGGGGAATTCCTTTTCTTGAAACATTTCGATCAATTCGGCATGATCAAATCCATACTTGGTTTCCTCTTCGGCTATAAACACCTGCAAAAGACAGTCGATGATACGGTTGTTTTTAGCGGCATGTTTATTGATTTCTTTTAATAATTTGAAGGAATCTACAGAATGGATTAATGAAATGAAAGGCGCAATGTACTTAACTTTATTGGTCTGAAGGTGGCCTACTAAATGCCAGTCAATGTCTTTTGGAAGTGCTTCGTATTTGTCTACAAGCTCCTGGACCATATTTTCGCCAAATATTCGTTGCCCTGCATGGTAGGCTTCTAGGATGTCCTCATTGGGTTTTGTTTTAGAAATAGCCACCAATGTCACACCTAGTGGGTCTAGTTCTTGTCGTATTTCTTCTATATTCGTCGTTATACTCATGTATGCAATAATATTTTGGGAATGATCTATGTAAACGCAATGATTACAATGCCTTTTCGTATTTTTGTACAAATTTACAAAATGAATCGCTTATTATTTGTTATAATATCTTCGTTTTTTTTACGTCGTGTTTGGCTTCAATGGTTATCGAGAACTTTTAGACCAGTTTCACGGTTGTTGTTGGTGATGCTAATCATGAATTTCCTTTTATTGGTTTCCTGCGGTCAGCAGGCGCCTGACAATAGATTGTCGGAAAGCAAAATGAGCGATCTGATGACAGAGGTACATCTGATAGATGGCTACCTTTCTGCGTTGAGCAAAGATAGTGCAGTGAAGGTTTTACCGGTATTGTATGAGGGTGTTTTCAAAAAATATGGGTTAGATTCAGTTTCTTTTGCCGAAAACCGTAATTATTACATGGGAGACCCCGATCTTACGGAGAGAATTTATGGAAAAGTAAAACAAAAACTAGAAGGATACAATAGGGAGATCATAGTCGAAGATTCACTTATAAATGTTCGCGTTCAGGATAGTATCAATAGGGTATACCGTTTGCAAAAGAATGCGGATGATATGAAAAACTTGATTTCTAATGTGATAGTAGACACGACTGAAATAACCTATGCTGAATTTGCAAGGATGTTTTATGATTATTCCGGTCTCGGTATCCAAGTATACGGTGTTCATATAGCACCTGTTGTGGAAGTTCCCCCGATACCGACTACGGATACAATACCTTCGGTGGATCTAAATAAGCCAATCGACTCATCTTCAGTAGAGAAATTGCCAACGGTACTGCCTTCCGGAAACCTCCGCCCATTGTCGGATACCGGAAGAAATATTCCGCGCACTGTTCCGAATACGTTGAGGCCGCTACAAAGACCTAAATTACAATAAGCAGTATGATTTATCCTCAAAATGCCATAGACAAGTTAGGCTTTACAGATATTCGAAGTTTAATCAAGGAAAAATGTCTGAGTGAAGCGGGAAAAGTGATGGTTGAGCGAATTCAGCCTCAAGTAAAGATGGATCAAATAGATCGTTTCCTACGTCAAACACAAGAGTTTAAGAATATCTTGCAGCATGACGCACCTTTACCTGTAGATCATATTTATCCCATTAAGCCTTTAGCAGAAAAGGCAAAGGTAGAAGGTAGTTTTCTGCTGGAAGAGGAACTGTACCGAATGTTACTTTCACTTCGTACGGTGTATGCCATTATTCGATACTTCAATGAAAGAGAAGGCCAATACGCCCATCTCGAATTATTGTTTGAACATCTTCCGATAGAAAAGTCGATTTTAAGGTCGATCGAGATGGTGCTGGATGAACGGGGCAAGATGAAAGACAATGCTTCGCGTGCGCTGTTGGATCTAAGCCAGCAGATTGCAAAAAGTGAGCAGGAAGCGCGTAAACGCTTGGATACGGTTTTTAAGCAGGCACAAAGCAACGGCTGGACGGCCGACGGCGGGTTGACGATACGTGATGGACGGTTTTGTATACCTATTCTTGCCGAAAATAAGCGTAAATTAAAAGGCCTGATTCATGATGAATCGGCAACGGGGCAAACTGCTTATATTGAGCCGGAAGAGGTGTTCCATCTTAATAATAAGGTGAGAGATTTAGAGTTTGAACGACGACGGGAGGTGATCCGGATTCTGACCGCCTTGACAACCGAACTACGACCGCACGTACCGCTTTTACTAGCCTATCACAGCTTGCTTACAAAGCTTGACTTTGTGCGCGCTAAGGCGCTATTTGCAATAGACATAGACGCGGTAATGCCCCTTTTGTCGAAAGAAGCTGATGTGAGTCTAGTGAATGCCAGACATCCCTTGCTCTTTTTAAACGCGAAAAGAGACAGTCAACACCCAGTCGTTCCCTTGAATATTAAGATTGATGCTACAGATCGTATTATTCTCGTCTCTGGGCCTAATGCAGGGGGAAAGTCTGTGTGTATGAAAACGGTCGGACTATTGCAGTTGATGCTACAGTCCGGTCTTTTAATTCCTGCAGATGAGACTTCTACGGTAGGTATATTTAAGCAAATTTTTGCAGATATCGGCGACGATCAATCTATTGAAAGTGATCTGAGTACATACAGCGCTCACTTGTCGAAAATGAAATATTTTGCGGCCTTTGCAAATGCACGTACATTGGTGCTTATCGATGAATTTGGGACGGGAACTGACCCACAATTTGGAGGGCCAATTGCAGAAGCGGTGTTGGAACAGTTGAATAATAAGAAGGTAAGGGGGGTAATCACAACCCACTATTCAAATCTAAAATTATTTGCAAGCCACGCGGAAGGTTTGGAAAATGCTTCTATGCTATTCGATAATCAACAGATGAAACCGCTTTATATACTCCAAACGGGTAAGCCCGGGAGTTCGTACGCGTTTGAGATTGCACAAAAAATTGGATTGCCGAAAGAAATCCTCCAGGCTGCAAAACAGAAAATCGGCGTGCAGCAAAAGAAAGTGGATACGCTATTGGTTGACTTAGAGCGAGATAAAAAAGAGATATACGATACCAAGAAGGCTGTAAACCGACGGGAGAAGGAGGTTGAAGAATTGAAAGCCAAATACGAGTCCTTGCAGGCGTATATGGAGGAGAATAAAAAGGAAATTATCCGAACGGCGAAGGAAGAGGCGAGATCGATATTGAAGGATGCAAATAAGCTGGTCGAGAATACGATTTCTGAAATAAAATCTGTTCAGGCAGATAAAGATAAAACAAAAGAGATCCGATCGAGATTAAATCAGCAATTGGATAAACATACGTCAGATTTAAAAGAGAAAGTTGTAAAACCTAAACTTGTGGATGCTGGGCATGTGGAGCTACAGATAGGAGATTGGGTACGGATCGAAGATTCGGGCTCAGAGGGAGAAATTTTAGAAATAACGAAAAGTAGCAGTTTGATTATTGCATTGGGCGAACTGCGCACTGTGGTAAAGAAGAACCGGGTAACCAGATTGCGGAGTAAGGAGAAATCAAAGGCCATAAAACGACAAAGTAATATTTCTACGGACTCGGCAGCTGATTTTCAGCCAGAGATTGATGTGCGGGGTATGCGTACAGAGGATGCTTTGCAGAAAATAGAACTGGTGCTAGATCGAGCAGTGATGATTGGGTATCCGACGTTAAAAATAGTACATGGCAAAGGTGATGGTATTTTGCGGAAATTCGTGCGGGATTATTTGCGAAAATATAGTCATGTAAATAGGTTTGAAGATGAGCATGCCGACCGGGGAGGAGATGGCATTACGTATGCCTATATTAATTAGATTCTAAATTTATGTTTGACTGGACTTTTGATAATAATATACAGGCGATCTTAGTCTCGATTCTCTGTGGGGGTATAATTGGGTTTGAGCGTGAATTTAAAAACAAATCTGCGGGTTTTAGAACGGTCATCTTAATCTGTTTTGGTTCGACTATTTTCACCTTGCTATCGAGGATGGGTAATATTTCGGACGACCGCATTGCGGCAAATATTATTACAGGTATTGGCTTTTTGGGAGCTGGCGTGATATACCAGGGTAAGTTTAGCGTACAGGGACTCACGACGGCGGCGGTAATCTGGACGATGGCTTCCATAGGCATGATCGTGGGGTTTGGTGAGTTTCAATTTGGTATAGCTCTCACCATCTGCATGGTTATTATTCTATCTCTTTTCCAAAGGTTGGAGTTGTATATGGCGGATATATATCACGTACGGACGATACACGTTACATTTAGAGATATGCAAATAGGGCATTTAGATGAGTTTGAAAGTTTCATGTTAGTACATCATGTAAAATTAAACCGAAAAGGACTTGAAAAAAATGGGGAGCATCTAACGGTTATCTATGAGGTAACTGGTAATCGTAAGAACATACGGAAGGCTAGCGAAGAAATAGTTGCCTTGGATTATGTCGAACACTTTCGTAATATTTAGGTCATCGTGTTAAAATTTGATACCAACTTAAAATTTCTTGAAAAAACTTTTCCACAATTCACAATTGTTAAAATTTGTTAAAATTTAAATTTTATAGTAGTTGTACTGATAAAAGTGTAAGAATTTTAGATTTTATTGTCGTTTTTTTTAATTTCCGAAACGAAATAACATTCTTTTTGAAAAATATAGCTTTAAACCGAGGTTAATTTCATATTAAGTTTATGTTAAGTGACTTGTATTGCAAAATCTCTTCTTAATTTTGCTTTCGATTTAACTATTTAAAAGAAATATGAAAAAAATCTTTACTCAACTAGCAGCAATATTTGTATTGATGTTAATTTGTAATGTTTCTGTAGCGCAGCGAATGCTTAAAGGAACTGTAACGGATGGTAAT
The DNA here is from genome assembly GCF_005049105.1 of Sphingobacterium alkalisoli. Classification (GTDB taxonomy): domain Bacteria; phylum Bacteroidota; class Bacteroidia; order Sphingobacteriales; family Sphingobacteriaceae; genus Sphingobacterium; species Sphingobacterium alkalisoli. Next base: position 745,545 of record NZ_SUKA01000003.1, on the reverse strand, counting down.
TCTCCAATTGCTGGCGCATCTGTGTCCGTAAAAGGCGGATCAGCAGGGACGTCGACCGATGCAGGAGGTAATTTTACATTATCCGTGGGAGATGCAAGTGGTGTCGTATTGGTGAAATATATTGGATACCTCACTGCCCAAATTAGGTTTACAGATGCAACCTCTGCTATTGGAAACATTGTGTTGATACCTAGCGAATCTGAGAATTTAGAAGAAGTAATTGTGGTTGGTAAAGGTATTATTGATATTGCTGAGGATAGACAAACTCCTATAGCTGTATCAACTATTAAATTACTCGAGATTCAGGAGAAAGGTGTTGGAAATGTCGAGTTTCCTGAAATAATGAAACATACACCTTCAGTATATATTGCGGATCAAGCGAGTGGTTTTGGAGATGCGAAGATGTTCGTTCGTGGTTTCGATCAGTCAAACACTGCTTTTTTACTCAACGGGCAACCAATTAATGGAATGGAAGATGGGAATATGTACTGGTCAAACTGGTCTGCGATGTCTGATGTGGCAAATGTCATTCAGGTTCAGAGGGGATTAGGTTCATCAAAATTAGCAATTTCTTCCGTAGGGGGTACTGTAAATATTGTTACAAAAGCTACGGAATTAAGAAAAGGCGGATTTGCACGTATGATGACTGGTAATGATGGTTATGCAAAAGCTACTGTAGGCTATAATACAGGAATGATCGGTAAATGGGGCGTTTCATTCTTACTTGACGGCTGGAGAGCAGATAAGAAGTATGCGTTAGGAACTGCAGGTGCTGGACAAAATTATTTTGTATCTGTTGGTTTTAAACCAAATGAAAATCACAATTTGAACTTTATGATTTTTGGTGCACCACAATGGCACGATCAAAATTTCTCTAAACCTTTAGTATCAAACATCCAAAACGGTACGCCAAGAAATCCGGGTTTTGATATAACGGGAGAAAAAGGGAATTATAATTATGGGTATTACCAAGGAGAGGGGCTAACTCAAAGAAAGAATTTTTATCATAAACCAGTAAGCAATTTAAACTGGGATTGGACAATAAATGAAAAATCATCCTTGTCTACTGTTGTGTATGCTTCGGTAGGTCGTGGCGGTGGTACTGGTATACTAGGTAATGGACCTGGATTTACTCAGGGTGGCTACTCATTAGAGAATGGATTAACAAATTGGGACGCTTTAGCGAGTTTAAATGAACAGTTACCTAATGGTATCTCTAACGGAAATAATGGTAGCGTACTAAGGGCTTCAGCAAATAACCATTTTTGGTATGGCTTGGTCTCAAATTATAATTTTGATACGAAAAAATATTGGACATTTAATGTTGGGGCAGACTTGCGTTTCTATAAGGGAGATCATTTTCAGCAGCTAATTAATTTGTTAGGTGCTGAGGGTCGTTTGGCTGAGAATGAAAATAGATCAGAAGGATATACTGTTTCCCAAACATTTTCTACAAATCCTTGGTCTGCTTTATTCAATAGTGCAAGTGTTGATGAACGAGTTGGTTACGATAACTCAGAAAAAATTAATTACCAAGGGGTTTTTGGTCAAGCAGAATTTAGTAAAGATGGTTTTACAGCTTTTGTTCAAGGTTCACTTTCGAATCAATCTTATCAAAAGATTGACCGCTGGAACTATGCAGAGGGTGAAACAAAATCTGAGTTCGATAATAAAATTGGTTATAATGTCAAAGGAGGGGCTTCCTATACTTTTGACGATACACATACTTTCTTTACTAACGTTGGGAAATATTCTCGTCAACCTTTCTTAGATAATGTGTTTATTTCGAATACTGTCGATTTCTCAGACCCGTCTGTGGATAATGAGGAAATATTTGGAATAGAAGGCGGATATAAGTTCAGCATACCATCCTTCCGTGTCAATCTTAATGGTTACTACACGAAATGGGACAATAGATTTATTAGTTACGGAGTGAATCAAGTCGGCTATCCAGCAGCGGGAACAGATGGTGCAACGTATTTACTCACTAGTATAGGTCAGGCACACAAGGGACTCGAATTAGATTTTGATACACAAATTTCTAGTAATTTAACGTTAAGAGGTTTTGGCTCAATTGGTGACTGGAAATACGATGGAGCTTCACCATTTAGGGTCCGAGATAACGATACACGTGATATACTGGAAGAAGATAATGAGGGGGTTGATCTTACGGGTGTACGTGTGGGAAGCGCGGCTCAGACAACAGCGGGTTTTGGTGCAAAATACTATATACTTCCTCAATTATCCATTGATGCGGATTTAAATCATTATGCAAGGCTATGGGGTGATGTAAATATAAATAATGCAATTAAAGCAAGATTGGTAGGAGAAGAGTATCAACCAGAAAAGTTAGATGATTTTACTACTGTTGATGCAGGTTTAAGCTATACATTTAAGATAAGAAACGGTCAAAATTTGAAATTCAGAGGTAACGTTAAAAATATTTTCAATGAGGAATATTTTTCTCGAAGAGACGGTTTCGGTTATTTCTACGGACTAGGAACAACTTGGAATGCGGGATTAACGTATAGCTTCTAAAAAATTATTATTATAATTTTATAATGAATGCCCTGCTCGAAAACTTTCGGACAGGGCATTCTCTCATCTGTCGAAATCGACATCATTATACACAATTAAGCCCATGCTTCTTTAAAAAGACATGGGCTTAATCATTATTAGTAACTTGGTTGAAGACTATCGTAACCCACCTGGCTCTCGATCTATGATCGGACCGCCATGCTCTCTTGTATTTCTAGCAGACGGAATTTCGGGTGCTGGGGGTACATAGCCGTGACCCTCGCCTGATTTCTTATTTTCTTTTTTCTCTTGCTCGATTTCCTTGTCGGTTTTTTCTCGCTCTAAATCTACGGTTTTCTTCAAATCTTTTTCGTTCTCTTGCGTACTCATAATAATCCTCGTTTTAAAGTTTAAAAATATATATTTTCTATCTCGCGATGTTAACTATATAACGTTTGAAACACTGATCTTGTTTCGTTTTTTTTAAAATTAGCTAACTGCTGAGGTAGTTCAAAGCGAGATAACGATATGTGCATGCGAAAGGTGTTATTGTAAGAAAACCCGTTTGTTATTAAAAATTCGGTTTCAACAAATATTTATCGTAGAAACGGAAAATATGTTCGACCGCTTCTTCGGGTGTGTCGACCAATCGGTAGAGATTTAAATCTTCTGCGCTGATATTCTTTTCTGTAAGCATAGTGTTTTTAATCCAGTCGATGAGACCACCCCAATATGCTGTGCCAACCAATACGATGGGAAAGCGGGCAATCTTGCCTGTCTGGATTAATGTGATTGATTCAAAAAGCTCATCCATCGTACCAAAACCACCTGGCATCACAATATATCCCTGAGAATATTTCATAAACATCACCTTACGGACAAAGAAATAATTAAATTCCAGTAGTTTATCGCGATCAATGTATTTATTATGAAATTGTTCAAAGGGTAGTTCGATGTTTAAACCTACGGATTTCCCACCCGCATTATACGCTCCTTTGTTGGCCGCCTCCATAATTCCTGGACCGCCGCCTGAAATGACACCATATCCCTTCTCGGCCAGCAATCGTGCTATTTCCACCGTCATTTCGTAATATTTGTTTTCATCTGCTGTACGAGCAGATCCAAATATCGATACACAAGGACCGATTTTTGCTAATTTTTCAAACCCATCTACAAACTCTGCCATGATTTTGAAAATCTGCCAGGAGTCTTTTACTTTTATTTCTTGCCACGTTTTATTGGCAAACGAATTCCTTATTTTATCTTCTTTAGCCATTCTGTACATCTAATGTTATGTTCACAATATAATAAATTTTAGCGAACTGCTGAAGTGCAAGATAAAGACATGCTTTTTATTTTTTACTTTTGATTTTTGTGATTTTACTTTTTACTTTTACGACATGAATTTCTCGTCGAAATTATTAGAGCAAGCTGTTGATGAGTTTGGAAGGCTGCCAGGGATTGGAAGAAAGACGGCATTGCGATTGGTACTGCATTTGCTAAAGCAGTCTGATCTCGAGGTATCCCGCTTTACACAGTCTTTAAATAATCTTAAAGAAAATATTAAGTACTGTAGCACTTGTTTCAATATATCTGATGAGGCACTATGTGAAATATGTCAGTCAGCAAAAAGAGATAAGTCTATGATATGCGTAGTGGAAGATACGCGTGATGTAATGGCTATTGAAAATACCAATCAATACCAGGGTGTATATCATGTGCTTGGTGGATTGATTTCTCCAATGGACGGTATAGGTCCCGCAGATCTTAAAATAGAGGGGTTGATTGATCGGTTAAGACAGGGAGAGATAACGGAGGTTATTTTGGCCTTGAGCGCCACGATGGAGGGGGATACCACTATTTTTTACTTATACCGTAAGCTGAAGGAATTCAACGTGCAAGTTAGTACGATTGCAAGGGGTATTGCTTTTGGCGGTGAATTAGAGTATGTTGACGAGATTACACTCGGTAGATCTATTGCTACGCGAGTACCTTATGAAAGAAACGTGGGCTAAGCTGAAGGGCTTATTTTGATCACGTCGCTTTCATTTTTGTAATTACCCAGATGAATCCAAGACTGGTAAATATAAGCACGATCCCCGTGATAGTCCATAAGGTAGGGTAACCGAAATGCTCCGCTGTATATGTGCCGAGAAAGGGAGATACAATATTTGCCGCCGCAAATGCAAGGGAGTTAAAACCCATATAGGCACCTTGGTTTTGCAGTGAAGCACGTTGTATGGCAATAGTGGCTGTAAACGGCAAGGTAAGCATTTCACCCACGGAAAGGAAGAACATCGCAAGATAGAGCCACATAATCCCAAAATCGAGATTTAACATCCAATAGGAAACACCGGCTATGGCTGTTCCCCAAAACATAATTTGCCTTACCGAAAAACGATGCTCTACAACGTGAACCAATACCATTTCAAACAGTACGATTACAAAACCGCTAAATCCTAAAATAAGACCAATCTGACTTGCATCCATGGCATATACATCTTTGTAAAATAAGGGCAAAGTGCTCAAAAGCTGGAAAAAAGCCATTGAAAAAAGACAGCAAAGTATATTAAATAGGATAAATAAACCATCGGTATACGCATTTTTTGCTGGCTTGTCGGAAGGTTTTTCTGTTCTTACAGATGGCTCAATTTTTTTATTTCCCTTCTTACCCTGGAAGAAATAGATAAAGACGAGTGCAGCGACACCGGCGGCTAGCGCATTTCCGTAGAATATCCAATCGTAGGAAAATGTTGCTAAAAAGCCTCCCAGAGCGGGACCGATAGAGAAGCCTAAGTTGACAGCCATACGATTTAACGAGTACGCTTTGGTGATATTTTCGGGTTTGGCGTATTTGGCAACGGATACTGAGTTGGCAGGCCTGAAAATATCGGCTACTAAGGTTAATATAAAAATCATCATTGCCAAACTTTCGAAGGTGCGGAAAACAGGTGTGATGAGAAATAATGGAATGGTAAGGATTAAACTCCAAGCTTGTACTTTAAAATTTCCAAATCGATCGGTTAACCAGCCTCCTAACCAAGATCCACATACTGATCCTAGTCCAAAGCAACCTAAAACTAGCCCGACTTGGGTTTTACTGAAATTTAATTCAGTGGACATATAAATCCCTAGAAATGGGATTACCATCGATCCTGTACGGTTGATTAGCATGACTAACGCCAATAGCCATGCGGCAGGTGATAGTCCTTTGTAAGATTTTATATATAACTGAATAATAGCTTGCATCCCGCAAATAAATTTAAAAGACTGCGAAGATAGTATTTTATACTACATATTAAGCAACGACTTGTTGATCTATAGCGGAAGATATCGTGTAATTATTAAATACGGTCCGCTGACTTTTTGTAGCACGATTGAATATAAAATCGATACGCCCTAAATTAGCTCCGCCGAAACCGGCTTGATTAACCAATGTAATCTTGCCTTCCAGATTCTTGACTTCGGTCGGTTTGTCCAAAAAAGTATGGGTATGACCCCCGATAATTAGATCAATATCTTTGGTGTTAGCTGCTAGCTTTAAATCCGATATGGTATCATCTTTATACGCATACCCTAAATGCGATAGGCAGATGATGAGGTCGCATCTTAACTCATTTTTTAGTTTATCTGTGAGACGGGTTGCCACCTCCAAGGGATCGAGATAGTGCATACCCACGTAGTTTTTCGGATCAACGAGACCATTTACATCTACTCCTAAACCAAACAAACCTATTTTTACGCCGTCTTTTATAAAGGTGAGGTACTCTTTCGTTTTTCCGGCGAGCGCCGTGTCGGAAAAATCATAATTCGATGTAATGAAGGGGAAATTCGCGCGATCAAAATGTTTGAGTATACCACTTATCCCATTATCGAATTCATGATTACCAAAAGTACCTGCATCGTATCCGAGTTTCGACATCAATTCTAATTCGACTCTTCCATCGAATAGATTAAAATAGGGGGTGCCTTGAAACATATCGCCTGCGTCTAATAACAAGACATTTTTTTCTTCTTGGCGGATGCTTTGTATCAAGGTACTCCGACGGGCTACACCGCCTAATCCCTGAACTTTTGAACCGTCCATAGGGAAGGGTTCGATACGGCTATGCACATCGTTCGTATGGAGAATGGTGATCTTGACTTCTCTTTTTGCATTTGCTTCTACCTTATTGGTATACGAACCAAATGCAAAAAGAGCACTTAATGCTGTCATTTTTCGAATGAATGACCTTCTATTGAATGATTGAAATTCTACCATCAAGCTGTGTGTTTATTTTTTTATTCTCTTTCGTCAATTGCTCGACATAATTAATTAGACCTTCGCGTACAAGTATGGATGTGTTGATACGCTTCAATGGGGTGCTCAACCCCTTTACGTTGTCCCCTCCGTTTGCTAGATAATCGTACGTGACCAATTTGTAGGATTTAGCTGGGTCGATAGCTTTCCCATTGAGCCGGATAGTTATCACCTGATTATCTTTTATTTTCATGGTAAAACCTCCTATCGGTTGTCCTCCTGTATTGGCAATAAAATCGGCTAATACCAATAGATCGGATCCGCTTATGTCTAATAGGGTAATGGTATTTTCAAAAGGCATAAGCTCAAACATGGATCCCACGGTGACGGCACCTTGTTTTAACTCGGAACGGATACCTCCCTTTGTTGAAAAGGATATCTCTACGGCTGGGTCGATCTTTTTTCCAATTTCTAAAAGGGCGTCAGCAAAGAAATTTCCGATTAGAAACTCAGGTTCAGAACGACTTTTGTTTAGAAATTTCTCCGAAATTCCTATCTGTCGATTCATTTCGCCCTCCATAGTTTTTTTGAAAGGGCTGTAGTAATTTACAATAGCAGTATCTTCGGGTAGATCTGAATTGATGGTATAGGTCATCAATCGGTTTTCGCGGGCAAGATAGGTGCTCTTACAACCAGCTAGAAGAACAATGATGAAGATCGATAAAAAATGTACGTTACGCATAGAACTTGTAATTCAACCTACGAAGCTAAGAAGAAACTTTGTAGCAACAAAAGTATACAGATTAAAATATTGTGATGTTTTCGTAATGCCGCATGACAGATAGACTGAAAAATGAACTGTTTAATTTTCTATCTTTATGGAACAATATTGCGGGGAACAATTTGGCATGCGGATTGTCTCATTACGTAAAAAATAATAATTAGATGTTAAAGAGGATTTTTTTAAGTAGTATAGTATTAATGCTTGTCTTTTCACTCAGCAGCTGCTTCGACATCGTCGAAGAAATCAATGTCCAATCTAATGGCGCGGGAAAGGTAAAAGCTATACTAAATTTGAGTAAAAGTAAAACCAAAGTTGCGTCATTGATGCTTTTGGATAGCGTGAATGGTATTAAGGTGCCGAGTAAGACGACCATCCAAAAAGAGATGAATGATATTGTTCTTCTACTCCGGAAAACAAAGGGGGTGAGCAATGTAAATTCTAATTTGGATTTTAACAACTATATCGCAACGTTGGAATGTAATTTCAATAACGTAGCTGCTTTAAATGCATTTACGAAAACGCTATCTGCTAAATTTAAAACGAATATATCGGGGTATACGACGTATGCTTATGACCCATCGAGTAAGGTATTTGTTCGAAAATACAACGCGTCGCAAGATGCGAAAAAGGAGTTTGCGAAATTAAAAGGCGAAAATCAAAAAGCTTTTAACGATGCTTACTTTACAAGTATATATCGATTTTCGGATCCCGTAAAAAGCCAACAAAATAGCAAGGCGAGCTTATCGCCTAATCGAAAAGCGGTTATGCTCAGAACGGGAATGTTAGACCTAATCAATGGTAAAACAAACCTCTCGAATACTATATCACTTAATTAAATTTTAATAAATATTTAAACTAGAATCCCATAAGATTTTTAAATAATGATCTGATCGGTCTACCGTGTTAACATAGGGCGATCAAGCCCGAATGGTAAGGATACCTTAAGAAATAATGAATACTTAAAATAACAATTATATAAACGGATGAATACAAAACTTTTTTTTGCTACACTCTTTTTTTTGATAAGTTTATCGCATGTCAATGCACAAAATCACTATAAAAAGCTTCCCGCTGATATTAATTTTCTGGCTACGTTTGATACCAAAAATTTATTTCAATTAGTAGATGCTAAAGATGTCAACGCAACGTTAAACAAATTGGATTTTTTTAAAAAGTTAAGTGACTCGTTGTCGCAAGAAGTTCATCAGATTGAGGATCTAGGAATCAATCTTGCCTCGAAATCATATGTGTTTACCCGCCTCACCGATAGTGTAACTTTTATAGGCGCCTTGATACCGCTTGTGGACGCTAGACGCTTTCAGGCATTTATTCCAACACATAAGAAAATACATGTTGTAGACGGTTTACAGACAATCTACTCTGTGGATCGTAGTATCCGTGTTAGCTGGGACGAGAATACGGCGTATGTCATGACCGGGGTTATTAAAGATAACTACTTAGACCGGGAGGATGTCAAAACGCGTTTTGGCTTGACAGCAAATCCCTATAATAGCTATTATGGAACAGATGCTATGATGGCAGAAAGTGTTGACGCAGCAGAAGATGCTACATATGAATACGATTATGCAGATACCTTAGTTGCATCAGTCGAAGATACCGCAGTCGATATCGTGATAGACTCGGATGAAAATGATATGGTTATTGATAGCACTGTAGTCATGGTGGATGATATGGATTACGTTACTGATACCGTGACGGAAATAATGATAGATTCGTATGAAGATTACGATACGATTACAGATAATAGTGTATTAGACTCGATCGGTTATTCCATTTATGAAGACCAGGAGGATTCTTATCAGGATGAAACGAATACAGCTTATTATCAATGGTTGGCGCAAACGGATTCCATAAAGGGATCGATTTTGGGTGGATGGATCAATACAGAGATGAGTAACATCATAAGCGGAACCTATAAATCTTTTACAGCGCCTAAAGGATTTACTAAAAAATCCAATAAGGGTACAGTTGCCCATTATTGGGTAAGGAGTGTCGATGAACTGTATCAGAATTTTATGCCTACCGGTATTATCGAACAGGCATTTGGAATAGGATCGCTGTCAAAACTAAAGTACGGATACGAACAGGCCAATCTGTCGTTGGATGTCGATGAAAATAAAATGAAGCTGCATGGCACGCTAGGTTTAGATCGAGAGACAGCTAGAATATTCAAGAAAATTTATGGGCGAAAGCTAAATTCGAAAATGTATAAATATGTAGATAAAGATGCATTAGGTTTTTTGTCTTTTAGTGTTAATTCGGAAGCTTATCTGAAATATATTCCGCAGTATATCCAAAAATATTACGGAGGTTTTATGCCTAAGTATCAAGAAGCCTTTTCGATCGGAGCCACACTGTTTGATATTGTAGTGGATGAAAAAGCGGTGGGGAAGGTGTTTAAGGGGGATAATTTGTTTGTACTCAATGGCGTAACCATGCAGGAAATCACGTATACAGATTACGAATACGATGAAGATTATAACTACAAACAAATCGAAAAAACGAAAATGGATGAAATTCCACAACTCCTCTGGATGTTTTCGTCGGATGATATGCGTCTTTTCGAGCAGTTATTGGCATTAGGTGTACGGCAGGAGGAGGTCGTACAAGAGGATGGAATCTATAAAATTGGAAAGTTATCTCGCCAATTTAGCAATTTTTATGTACTGATGAAAGATGGCATCGTTTTCTTAGGAAACGACGAAAATCAAATTAAAGGTATCAAAAACAATACGTACAGCGCAAATATAGATCGAGCAAGTAAAAAGGTAATGCGGAAAAATCGTTTTGCGGCTTTATTTCGTCTAAATAAGGTGCCAGCTTTAATGGAGGATTTAGAGGTTCCGATGTCTAAAGATTTTGATAACCTGAGAGCTGATCTCGCTCAATATGGTGATTTTTATATGACGTCTCCAGGTATGAAGGGAAATAGTTTTCAAGGTGAACTAGGTATCGAGTTCCCAAACAAAGGTGAAAATGCGCTCTATTTTTTGATGGATTTATTAGAACGAATGGCAGTTGCTAAATAAGAAGAAATATAGACTATGATACGAAAGGTTTTATTGTTTTTTTTGGTTTTTGTACTTCTCGTTATCGGAGGGTTATGGATTTTTTTTAGCGTACGTAATACAAAATCGTTGGATGCACAGGTGCATAAAGATAGTGATGTGCTAATTCAGGTCTCTGTGGATCGATTGTTAAAAGAGTTAGTCGCAAATGCGATTATCCATCCCCTTACGTATTTCGGTAGCGATACTTCTAAAGCAACAGAGGACAGGACAAAACGAATTAATATCTGGGAGGCCGGATGGAGTGTGCCGGCTCGGATTTTATTCTTCTCGACCCCGAAAGACACTTCCGTGTTTTACAGCGTACAGAAAATAAGCGATATCGAGCGCTTCCGAAAGTTCGCCTTACAAAGTCTAGACATTCATGTGGATTCGTTACAGGATCCAACAGATCTTTCTTATTTGGTTTCCAGAGACAAAAGGGTTGCGTTGCTGAGCCATGAACAAAGTTTTATTCTTTCTATAGGTGTTAGCACACGCGACCGAAGGGAACGGATGGAGCATCTACTGGCGAACGAGAGTGGCGACTTAGTACAGATTGGTGCTATCGCGAATACAGACTTCCTTGAGTCCAAGGCTGATATATTGTACAACAATCTCTACGATAGCACTGTCGTAAAGGCTGATTTTGAAAACGGAAAAATACAATTGGAAGGGATGCTGTATTCTACGTTGTGGAAAGCCAATGCGAGACCACGAAAACGTAAACTTTCTGAACATAATATCTTGAACGTGACGTTGGATGCTGATCTGCGTCCACTCATGCAAAAGTATCAATCGACCCTAGAAAATCTCAAGATTCCAGTAGACACGCTGCAACGCTATTTTGGTGGATATATTGATATGGAATGGAAGCAGGAAGACGTGATACAAACTGATACGATAATTGCCTATGAAATGGATGATAACTTCGAAATGAGTGAAAAGAAGGAATTAAGAGAGGAGTCGGTGCCAAACCTGCAGGTGACGGTAAAGTCATCTCCTCATTTAGCTGGTTATATACCCGAGAAAATTTTCTACAAATTCACCAAAAGGATAAAAGGGGATATGATCGCACTAGCTACAGCTGCGGATTTTCAATTACAGGAGCAACTAGTGAATAATGATACCTATTTTTCTTTTGTGCTACAGCATTTGGAAAATGAAAAGCTACTCTTGGATCGCCTTTCTATACCGGAACAGATTCAGAAAATAGAAATGGGCGCTACTTACGTAGCACCTCATATATCTTCTATATCGGGTCAGATTACATTTACAAAATCAGAGATACACAGCCTGTATCAGTTGATCAGATAAGTATTAAACACCTGTTGGCAAATGGATTTATTTGCTAACAGGTACTTTTATGTTCAGCTTTAAGATCTCTCCCACACTTCCTTTTCCCGTTAACCCGTAATCTGTTCTGTTCAGTTCAAACGCACCTAAAAATGTAGGTACAGATGCTTTACTCTCAAAAGTAAACAATATACTAATAGGCTTAGTCGTCGATTTAAGGGTTAGATTGCCGTCAACCTGATAACCACTGCTTACTTTTTTGAATCCAGTAGATTTGAAATGAATAGTTGGATACTGTTCGACATCAAAGAAATCATCCGCTTTGGCATGTTTGGTTTTTAAACCATTTCCAAGATCCAATGTGTTGACATCAACGGTGACATCCATATTCGCTCCAGCAAGATTATCAGGATCGAAATGAAGTACCCCCTTTAGCCCGCTAATGGTGCCGCTTGCTTTTTTTGTTTCAAATTTAATGACATAATCATTGTCCATGATTTTCCAATCGATGAGGGCGTACATGGCTGAAGTAGACAGGACAAGGAATAATACGCCTAGAGAGAGGAGTTTGGTTGTTTTCATTTTCTGTTTTTTTGTTTTTAATGCAATTAAGCTGTAACAAATATAAATTAATTCTTCTAACTTATTATACGGATGTGATCAAAACAAAATGTGATTTTGATATGTCTGTTGTCGGTTTATCTTAATACAAGAAGCCCTGCGGTGATAATCTGCAGGGCTTCTGTGTTTTTTAAAAGTGAATTAGATAGGATAAATCTACTTCTTAGCGTATAGCTCTTCACGTTGGGCTTTTACTACATCCGAATTAACGTACTCGTCGTAGCTCATTAATTTATCAATAATGCCATTTGGTGTTAATTCGATAATACGGTTTGCCACTGTTTCTGTTAATTCGTGGTCACGAGAAGTAAATAACATGGATCCTTTGAAATCTTTCATACCATTGTTTAATGCGGTAATTGACTCCAAATCCAAATGATTGGTCGGTTCGTCAAATAGTAGGAAGTTAGCTCCCTGTAGCATCATTCTGGAGAACATACAGCGCATTTTTTCACCTCCGGAAAGTACGGAACATTTTTTTAGCACCTCTTCGCCAGAAAATAACATTTTACCTAAAAAGCCGCGAATAAACTGCTCGTCAGCATCGGATTTGCTCGTATAATCACGCAACCAATCAATTAAATTATCCGTTTTTCCATCAAAAAAGCTTGCGTTTTCGATTGGCATATCTGCAGGAGTAATGGTTATACCCCATTTGAATTCACCTTTATAATCTTGGTCGCGACCCGCGAGTATATCGTAAAAGGCGGAGGTAATAAGTGAATTTTCTGCAAGAACAGCAATCTTATCACCTTTATTGATCATAAAGCTGATGTCCTTGAAATAGACTTCACCATTTATTGTTTTGCTTAAGCCTTCAACTTGTAAAATTTGATCTCCCGGTTCGCGATCCATCGTGTTGAACATAATCGCCGGATATTTCCGGTTGGAAGGTTTGATTTCATCGATGTTGATTTTATCCAACGCTTTCTTACGTGAAGTAGCCTGCTTTGATTTAGAAGCATTGGCCGAAAAACGACGAATGAACTCCTGCAGTTCTTTGACCTTATCCTCCGTTTTCTTGTTTTGGTCCGCACGTTGTTTCAGGGCTAACTGGGAAGACTCATACCAGAATGTATAGTTACCAGAGTAAATCGACATTTTACTGAAGTCAATATCTACGATATGCGTACACACCGCATCCAAGAAGTGACGATCGTGGGATACAACCAGCACAATGGCCTCGTAGCTAGCTAGGAAATCTTCTAGCCAAGCAATTGTATTAATATCCAGGTCGTTGGTAGGCTCATCCAAAATCAAAATATCGGGTTTTCCAAACAAAGCTTGTGCTAACAAAACACGTACTTTTTCGTTACCGTCCAATTCTTTGACTAACTTATAATGAAGGTCTTCTTTGATTCCTAAATTACTTAAAAGGGTAGCTGCATTACTTTCAGCATTCCAACCGTCCATTTCGGCAAATAAGCTTTCTAACTCTCCGGCACGCTCGCCATCTGCATCAGAAAAATCCTCTTTCATGTAGATCGCGTCTTTTTCTTTCATCACTTTATATAATTCCTGGTTTCCCATCATTACTGTTTCAATGACGGGGAATTCATCAAATTGATAGTGATTTTGGTTCAGTACTGACATACGTTCACCCGGAGTGAAAGCAACCGAGCCTGTGCTTGGATCTACTTCACCCGATATAATTTTTAGAAAGGTGGATTTTCCGGCCCCATTTGCACCAATGATACCATAACAATTTCCTGTAGTAAATTTTAAGTTGACGTCTTCGAATAGCACACGTTTGCCAAAGCGAAGCGATAAATTAGACACATTAATCATGCTGCAAAGATACGGTTTATTCTCTAATTATGGAGTACTGTATGAGTCCGTTATAGACCAATTTGATAGCTTGTGAAATTAGAGAATGGATTTCGGAATACAAATAGAAACCAGTATACGACGATATAATCATTTATATGGTCTGTATACTAGTTTGATAAGATCAGTGTGATTGGTGCGCAATAAAAATGTTTAAAATGCCCCAACGCATGTTGTTGCAAAAATCAGAACAAAAGTTATGACCAGCAGAACGACAAATGTGGTGTAAGGTGTCCTTCTCATAATTCTTTAAGTATTTAGTTTATTTGAGTTACGTCATTACAAACGGCGTGCCTTAAATAGAAAACTCACTGATTTTTAGTTAATTTAAGGCTGTTTTGTTTTTTGTGAACATTTTTTTTCTTTAAAATGTAGAATTTATTAGAATAAGGGACTCTTGCGTTTTAGAAATTGCGTGAATAGATTGGAGAAAAGTAGCGAACAGGCATTCTCTACTTAAATTTAGTTTGTCACTGTAAATAGCAACGGCCACCTATTTTAGGCAGCCGTTGCTTTTAGTATTAAATATAAATTCGATTAGCTCAATTTCACATTAATAGCATTTAGACCTTTAGGTGTACGCTCAACTTCGTAAGTTACGGTATCACCTTCTCTAACTTGGTTTTTTAATCCTGATGTGTGTACAAACACGTCAGCGCCACCATTTTCTGGAGTAATAAAACCAAATCCTTTAGTTTCATTAAAAAACTTTACAGTTCCTGTATTCATTATTTTTTTTTATTAGTATTAAAGCAAGGATAGGCATAATTATTCGTAAAACACGTGTTTTCGTCTTAAAAGTATTTTCATATGACAAAGCTTTTGGATTGTAAGATAAGCATAACGTTGCAATGTTTTCTGGTTTCATTTAGATTTCGTATCTTTGTATTGAAAGCCTTATACATCACCTCGCTTTAACTGTCTTCAACAAGTTTTATAAAGCCCGTTGGTCGCTAAGACATATTTTTAATTTATTTATTTACATTATACACGTTTAATGGGGCAAAGCCAAATTACATTCAGAAAAAAAGAACAAGCAAAGAAAAAGCAATTAAAAAAGCAACACAAGCAAGAGAAGAAAGAGTTCAACAAACAAAACAATGACAAAGGAAAGTCCTTTGAAGAAATGTTTGCATATGTTGACGAGTATGGTAATATATCAGATACCCCTCCCTTGACTAAATATGAGTTTAAAGAGGAAGATCTGTTACGACCAGAAGTAGAAGATGAATACAACTACGGGAAAGTGTCGTATTATAATGACCAAGGCCATTACGGTTTCATCCGTGATAATTTGTCAAGACAGACAGTCTATTTTAATGACAATTTAGTTGGGTTTGTGTTGAAAATAGATCAAAAGGTCAAATATAAATATAGAAGTTCCAAACAAGGAAATCAGGTTTCAGAAGTTGTTTTGGAGCCCTAATTTTTTGATTGACACAATCATAACAAATAAAGAAGCCAGCCTACATTATAGACTGGCTTCTTTATTTGTTATGAAATTTCACTTTTCTTATTTATTCGATCCCATTTCTTTTATTACATTGACATGTGAATTGAAGGCCTTTGCAAATGTCGGGAACTCAATATAATTAATTTTGTATTCTATACAGGTTTCACGAACAATTTCGTTGATCGCGGGATAGTGGATATGACTTATCTTTGGAAACAAGTGATGTTCTACTTGAAAGTTTAAACCGCCTAATAGCCAAGTCAAAAACTTATTGTTCGTAGCGAAGTTTGCAGTAGAGTTTAATTGGTGAATCATCCACTCGTTCTCTATTTTACGATTATCATCTTCTACTGTATTGAAGCTTGTTTCGGATACGACATGTGCCAATTGGAATACAATGGCTAATATGAGTCCACAAATTACACTTACAATCACTAAACCAATTAAAGTTTTGATCCAACCTACAAAAATGACGGGCAATACGATGAATAATGTAAAGTGTATAACTTTGCTTATCCAGAAAATAACTTTTTCACGTAATGGAAAACTGAATGCGTTGTTGTTTTTTCCTAATGAGGCTTTAAAATACTTCTCATAATCCTGATAGAAAATCCAGGCAAGATAGGAGATGCCATACAGCGCAAGGAAATAATATTGTTGAAATTTATGATGTTTTTGATGCTCCTGTTCTTTATGCAAACGCATAAATCTAACATCAATATCATGATCTTCACCTTCAATATTTGTAAATGTATGATGGGCTATATTGTGCTTTAGTTTCCAAAAATAGATATTTGCGCCCATCAAGTTGGCACTATAGGAGAGAATGTTGTTAAACTTCTTGTTTTTAGAAAAAGTATCATGACCAGCGTCATGCATTACATTAAAACCAATTGCCGCGAGATTCACACCAAATAGCACGCATAGTAAAATGCTGATAGACCAATGCGGCTGTACTAAAAGTAATGTGCTGTAAATCCCTAAAAAAGTAGAGAAAAGTATAATTCCTTTGACCAAGATTTTTCGCCCCCCAGTTTTGTTGAGGTTATTGTTTTTAAAATATATATTTATTTTCTCCTTTAATGTTTTGGAGAATAATGAATTGACGTTGTTGAATTTAATTGTAGATTTCATTTAGAGTTGTAGTACTCTGTTACTAAGGAGTGAGTTTAATTTTTTTACTGTTATTAATAAATCGAATATAAGTAACGTTATTCTGAGCTAAAGATAAACAATAATATTGATAGCAAGTACGTTAAGTTTAGTTAAAATAAAATTATCATAATATGATCGAAGATCAGTACAGCGGATATCAAAGCTTCATGTAGGTTCAGGATGGCTATTTAGATAAATAATTTCAGTAAAAAGGAATTTGATACTTCAGTTTCAAACTCCTTTTTTTGTTTTTTATGGGATATTTAATGCTTAAAGTGCCGGACGCCTGTAACAACCATAGCTAATCCTTTTTCGTTGGCCATGTCGATAGACAATTGATCTTTTATTGATCCACCTGGTTGTAATACCGCTGCTATCCCAGCTTCGCCTGCTATTTCTACACAGTCTGGAAAGGGAAAGAATGCGTCGGACGCCATAGCGCTGCCTTTTAAATCAAAACCAAATGCATGTGCTTTTTCAATTGCTTGTTTTAATGCGTCTACTCTAGAGGTTTGACCCACGCCCGAGGTAAGCAAAGTTCCATTTTTGGCAAATACGATGGTATTCGACTTCGTATGCTTTACAATTTTGTTTGCAAAATAAAGATCTTCTAATTGTTCTGGGGACGGCTTTGCAATAGTTACTGCTGTCATCAATTCCGGACCTTCTATTGTATGATCTTTATCTTGAAGGATTACACCGTTCAATAACGTCTTGAATTGATGGGTAGGTAAATTAACTTCTTTTCTTATCAATATAATTCTATTTTTCTTAGCGGTCAGTATTGATTTAGCTTGTTCGCTGTAAGAGGGGGCAATCAATACTTCGAAAAATAATTTGTTAATTTCTTCAGCTGTCTCGGCATCTACTTCACGATTTGTAATTAATACGCCTCCAAAAGCAGATATTGGATCACATGCTAAAGCATCTATCCAGGCTTGCTTGACCGTCGAGCGCGAAGCTACTCCACAGGCATTGGTATGTTTTAAGATCGCGAATGTGGGATCTTCGAATTCATCAATGATGGCAACAGCTGCATCTACATCCACTAAATTGTTATATGATAGTTCTTTGCCGTTCAACTTATCAAACATAGCATCTAGATCTCCGAAGAAAATACCTTTTTGATGTGGGTTTTCTCCATAACGCAATGTCTGTGCTTTTTGCTGGGATTGCTTGAAAACCGTTAAAGGTTCTTCTTGGTTAAAGTAATTAAAAATAGCCGTATCGTAATGGGAAGAGGTATTGAAAGCGCGTTTGGCAAAAGACTTGCGTTGGTCAAGTGTGGTTACACCGTTTTGCGATGCCAAAATCTGTTCTAATTCTGTGTAATCTGTTTTGGAAGAAATGATGACAACATCATTGAAATTCTTTGCTGCAGCACGGATTAACGAAATGCCACCGATATCGATTTTTTCAATAATATCTTGCTCGGAAGCCCCGGAGGCGAGTGTCTCTTCAAATGGGTATAGGTCTACGATAACCAGGTCAATTTCCGGAATTTCGTATCGCGCTAATTGCTGCTGATCGCTTTCTAAAGGACGGCGGGAAAGGATGCCACCGAATACTTTTGGGTGAAGTGTTTTTACCCGTCCACCTAGAATAGACGGATAGCTTGTCAAGTCTTCTACACGTACGACATCGATATCTAAATCACGGATGAAAGCTTCCGTGCCGCCTGTAGAATACAAAGTAACTCCGTATTTATTTAAAAGTTGAATAAGTGGGGCGAGGTTGTCTTTATAATAAACAGAAACCAGTGCATTTTTAATCTTAACAGGATGATTCATTGTTATTTATTTGGAGCCGCAAAGATAGTTATTTTCTATGGGGTTTATATGAACTAAATCGAAATTGTTGTTTGGTAATAAATGGAAGAAAATTTCATGATTCATACAGGAAACATCTACAACTACGAAAGTCCATCGGTGGACTTGATGACTAGTAATGATAACGGAGTTGAGTAAAAAAGGAGCCTTTGAGCTCCTTTTTTTAATTATATTTCTTTAACAAATTTTCGATCACTTTTGGATAATGTAAGTGTTCTAGTTGCTGCCCATTGAATTTTATAACTTCCAGGGTATCACCGGGGTCAACTCTAAACCGAGCTTGATAAATTATTTCTCCTTCATCAAAATTTTCATTTACAAAATGGATAGAGATTCCATGCTCATCGTCTCCGGCATTGAGTACAGCTTGATGTACCCGGTCACCATACATGCCTTTTCCACCATGCTTAGGAAGAAGGGCGGGGTGGATGTTGATAATCTTGTTTGGGAAAGCACGTAATAGGCTTTGAGGTATAAGCCATAAAAAACCGGCTAATACAACCATGTCGATATCTAGTCTCTTTAGAAGATCTACAATCTCCGTAGTGTGGTAAAAAGCGTGCTTGTCAAAAACATGTGAAGGGATTTCGAAATTATCAGCCCGCTGTAATACATAGGCATCGGGATTGTTGCTTAATATCAGGGCCACTTCTGCATCATGAGAATATTTGAAATGCTCCATTATTTTCTGTGCATTGGATCCGGAACCAGAAGCAAAAATAGCTATACGTTTTTTCACTCGTTAGTCGATTTTATTCAGATTAAAACTTTTCTGATCAAACTTAGACAAAATGCTTTGCATTCGCAAACCAAATACTGTGCGCTCATGCAGGCAATTATGCTGCGCAGGTAGCCTATTGTGTTAAAATTATTTCTTTCAGTATTTCCTCACTGATAGCTTCTACAGGGATGGCTGTGTTTGATAAGACAATTAAAGCTGATTTAGCGTCTGGAGCAATACCGATAAAAGAACTGCTTCCCGCCGTTCCTCCATTATGATTGTAATAAATGATATCACCTATCATAGACATATGCCATGCAAGGCCAATATCGGTATTTGGAGGGATGAAAAAAGTAAACTGCTTGGTCAGGGACATTGCTTTTTCCAATGGAGATAAGGGCATTTTAAATTGCGATTGGGCATACAACAACATATCCTGAATGGTAGATTTTAACGAGCCTGCTGCTGATAGAGAAATAAATTTCCATACCGGTACCGCTTCTCCTTTTGCGTTATATACTTTTAAGTGTTGCTCCTCTTTAAGATCAAATCTTTCTACAGTATTGGTCATATTTAGCGGGCTCGTGATGATCTCCTCAATATTTTTTGCATATGGTTTTTTGGTAATGATAGAGATTAGTTCGCCTAACAGGCCATATCCAATATTACTGTATTCGTATTCTTCTCCAACGGCTTTGTCTGCTTTAAAGTTTTTTAGGAAACTGAAAAGCTCTTTCTGATCATAATGCGCATAGGGATCGCTTTCCTCAAATTTGAGGCCTGTATTCCAGTTTGACGCCATGCGTGGCAATCCGGAAGTATGATTTGCCAACGATTTAAAAGTTATTTTTTGTACACTGGGATTCGACTTCACCGAATCTGGTAAAAATTGAGCTATGCTGTCGTCTAAGCTGATCACGTTCTTTTCTACTAGATCGGCCAGCAGTGTCGCGGTAAATGTTTTCGTAATCGATCCTAATTCATATATGGTAGTTGCGGTGGGTAGCGTATTGTTATCTTTTTCAGTTTCTCCGTAAAAAAAAGTATTTACTTGATTTTTATGAATCACACCGATAGCCAAAGATTGCGTGTTTCCTTTTTGAATGTACGTGCGAGCCACAGAGTCAATAAAAAGATCTAAAGGATTTTTTGCTTCGACTTTGGATATCACCTGCTCTTTTTTTTCTTCCACTTTTTCTTCGTAAGGTTGAAAGGCGAGTGTATGATAGTTTAGATTGCTGTCCACACCTAATACGAATAGTAATTTTTGGTCTCCGATTTCTATTTTATAACCTGCAATACCGTTTTTATATTTTTCCGCGGTCGCATTTTTAATCGTTCCCAATGAATGTAACTGGTTCAATATTCCTTTCAATTGAGTGGAAGATATGGTCTTTTTAAAATTTTCGTCGGCCATGTGATAGATCGAATCCATTTGCTGCGTATTGAATAGATATTCAATTTGGTTATAAACAGCTCTGTTTTGTCTCTCTTCAATGGATTGGGCTTTTATTAACACTGTAAATCCTATTATACACAACAGTGTAGCGACTATTCGTTTCATATGTAATGGTTGACTTTAATGGTGATATAGAATCCATAACAATACTGGCTCCTTAATGTTTCCTCATGGAGTCGTATTTACGGATGTTTCATCGTACAAAAGTACAAAAACAATGTGCTATAAACCAATCGTTTGTTTTAGTCGCGCATACCCGGATTTAGAAATGTTAACCTTTTCCCCGTTTAGCAATATACCTCGGTAACTTTCTTTTTCCATGGGTTCGATTTTGGCAAGCTGATCTACTTTGATAATAAATGATCGGTGTACACGTACAAATTGCTTGCTATCTAATTGTTTTTCAAATGATGACATGGTTTTATTTTTCAGAAACATACCATCTTTCGTATGAATCTTGACATAATCATCGTAAGCTTCTAAAAAGATAATTTGCTGTACGGGGATAAGTTTGATTTGAGTTCCGTTTTTAACGACGATCCGTTCTAATATTTCCTCTTCAACATCTACTTTTAGTTGCTGAAGGTTTTGTTTTGGTTGTTGATTACCATGGATGTTCCGCAGTTTTTCCAGTGCCTTTGAAAATCGTTCCTGATTAATAGGTTTTAGGAGATAATCTACCGCGTTTTTTTCGAAAGCACGTATTGCAAATTCTTCAAAAGCTGTTGTGAATATAACATGTGGAAGCTCATCGATAATTTCAAGCATTTCAAACCCTGTTAATTTTGGCATTTGAATGTCTAAAAAAATCAAATCTGGTCTGTGTTGTTGAATTGCTTTGGCTCCTTCAAAACCGTCGCCGCATTCCGTAATGACTTCTATGTCAATTTCTTGTTCTAGGTAATCGCGGATGATCATCCGTGCGAGAGGTTCGTCGTCTATTATTATTACTTTAATCATTTTGAGGGATTTTTATACGGGCGATAAATTTGGTTTCTGTTTTACTGACACCTAGAAGATCCGTACGGCTGTAAATTAAAAATAATCTCCTGTGGATGCTAGTCAAGCCAAAACCGTTTCCTTTTTTATTCTGGTACTGATCGGATTCAAAGGGGTTTGATATCTCGATGGTCAAAATCTTATTTTCTAATGCAATGTGGGTTTCTATTAACACATCTCCAGTTACGTTATACAGGCCATGTTTGATGGCATTTTCCATCAGGGGTTGTACGATCATGCTTGGTACTTTTGCGTGTAATATATCTTCATCATAATGGAAAGCTGTATTCAATCGATGGCCAAATCGAACCTTTTCGATTTCTAGATACAGTTCAAGATGTTTGATTTCATCGGAAAGAGAAATAAGTTGTTTGTCGTCTTTTCGCATCGTTCCGCGTAGAAAGTCGGATAACTGAAAAGTCATTTTTTTAGCCATGTCTGGCTTTGCACCAATCAATGCAATAATCGAATTTAAACTATTGAATAAAAAATGCGGCTGTAATTGCTGGCGAAGGTTGTAAAGCTCAGCCTCACGTACCAGGCGCTCGGATTCTTCTTTCCGCTTTTTGTTCTCTTCGTATTCTTCCTGTATATTCCAGGTGATGTTGATTATTAGAATGCAGAATAAAAGCAAGAAATTAATTATGGTGCGGTAGGGGAGAATTTTATAATAATCTGTGATTGAAAAAGTATCCGATATTTGATTTACGAGGTATAGTGGCAGAAAAACACTCATTGCCGTTAAAAATAAGCAGATGAATAGTATTTTAAGATATTGATTCTTTCGTGGTAAATAAAATTGTAGTGAACTGAATATGAGGTACGAACATATTGTAATGCATAAAGCACCAAAGAGGGGCTCATAAATAGATATGTTGTTTGATCTATGTTCTAGCCGAAGTAAGATGTAAGAAACAATGAAGTATAACGCAAAAATTATCCAGGAGCTTAGATGGATAAGACGCGTTTTGTTTATTTTTAAAACCGCAGGCGAGTTTGACATTTTACGGATTAACTGTTTTTAATTGTTACATTTCCTAAGATCGAAGTTCCTGTGATATACAAGTTTTTATTTTCATCAAATGGATGGTTTATGATAACCCGACGGTCATCATTTTCGCTTAAAATGGACGAAATACTCGTCGAAACCATCCAATGTGGAGGAACAATAATTTTGGTGCTACCAAATAATTGAAAAACATCAATCACTATGGGCTGATGGAGATCAGCTTGAAGTAAATTAATTTCTGTACTTCCAAAAATATTGGTCATGCTTCCTCCCAAAAAGTTTTTGGACAAAATAATTTTTTTTGAACTTCCGAATATTGAATCTACTTTTAGATAGTTTTCGGCATACCGATAATTCGAATGCCCTTTTTGCTCACCGGTATGAGAAAAAGGGTTTGAATTTGTTTTTTGATCTGGATCACCTTCGTATATAGGAGCGTTTTCATCTACTCTCTTATCCCAGTCGAATTCGTCTCTAAAAGGGGGAGGGGAAGGAGGGGATGGCGTTTGAGGGTCCTCAGGCAGAAGCGGAAGCTTTCTGTTCCGTTGGATTAGATAGATACCCAATACGATCGCTAACAATGGGATGAGTACTTTGCCTGTTGAAAAGTGCATCCAGTTCTTCAATAACAAAATAACCCCAATTGTAATCAACACGTAAGATGATTTCTTTTCGAATTTTGAATTGACACCTATTACAAGTCCTACTATAATCAATATCGAATGGAATCCAAACAACCACGATGGTATCAAAAAACCTAAATTCAAGTTCTTCAATAATAAAAATGCACCAAATAAAACGATACAGGCTCCGACAATGGTAGCACTTTTGCTATTATTTGGAGGAGGAGGAGTTTGATATTTTCTCTTTGCTTTCATTTGTTCCTTGTTTATAGTCCAAATGTAGAAATAGCTACAGATACGACTAAGAGCATTTAGGTATACCTCATTTATAATTCGGTCAATGACCTAAAAACATCGGTGAAAATAACACACTTCTTTTGTATTTCCTAGTATAATAAGTTTTGAAAAGGGAAGAAGGGAACAAAGGCCGCGATGTACCCCTATGATTACAAATGAAAATAGATACGGATGAATAATTTGTGAAATAAGACGCACTGCGATTGCATACTAAAATACAAATCTAGCGAAGTTTAAATAAGCAAATAAAAAAAGTGCCTTTTTTTTGATAAAATTTGGACGTTTGAAATTAAATATTATATATTTATAGCATAAAATATAGGATTTAAACTTAAATACTTACTAGACTAATGGGAGATTTTGAAAACAAAGAGCGTGAAGAGGTATTTTCAAAAAAGGTGAGGGCGGGTAAACGTACTTATTTTTTTGATGTAAAAGCGACGCGATCAAACGATTATTATGTGACAATCACAGAAAGTAAAAAACGTTTTGAGGATGGACAGTTTATTAAACACAAAATCTTTTTATACAAAGAAGACTTTGAAAAATTTGCAGAAGGACTAACTGACGTAGTTGCGTACATCAAATCTAATCAAGAAGTTGTTGAGAAGAGATATGAGCCTAGTCAAGATGATTCTACTTATGAAAGTAATGGGACGTTGGTAGAAAAAGATGATTTTTCGTTCTAATTTAGTTCATTCAGTCAGATATGGAGCCACTTTTTGAGTGGCTTTTTTTGTGACTTCTAACCACTCGCCGTTCCGGTTTATAAACGATTATGATTTTATTGTAAATATGTTACACGGTAATAAGTATACAATTGTTAATTTCGTGTTTCAATATACATTATGGTCATTTTATGAAGAAATTAATATGCAATATTTTTGTTGCAGCCTTGTCTATCACGGTCTATTCGGTTGAAGCTCAAACTAAGCACTTAAATTTCAGTGAGTCTTGGGGTGATGGCTATACTGTTACACAGTCAGTTAACCAATACACAGGTTGGGCGGATGCTGAGCATTACTTGGAGAGAGATAATAGTAAAATGTATAAGGTAAACGTAAGAACGGGCGAAAAAAGCATTTATCAACCGGCTCCTTCTTCAGATGTACGTGTGTTTGTCAAAGAAAATGATATTTACATCCAGTTTGGGCAACAAAAGGAGCAAAGAGTAACGCAATCGCCTGATGTAGAAGAACAGAATCCAACATTATCTCCAGATGGAAAATTTATTGCCTTTACACGTAAAAGCAATTTGTTTAGCGTAGATGTGTCGGGAACAAAAGAAATACAGTATACTACTGATGGGACAGATGTAATTTATAACGGATGGTCTTCGTGGGTCTATTATGAAGAAATTCTAGGACGGTCGACAAATTATAAAGCTTTTTGGTGGGCACCAGACAGTAAACAGATTGCCTTCATGCGCTTTGATGATACGAAGGTACCGATGTTTCCAATTTATGTTTCGAAAGGACAAAATGGTTATTTGGAAGAAACACGCTATCCTAAGGCGGGACAGGATAACCCACAGGTAAAGATTGGGTTTGTGAAAGTGGAGGGCTCTCCGGTAGTATGGGCAGATTTTAACGAGAAAGATGACCAGTACTTTGGTCAGCCTTATTGGAGTTTCAATAGCCAAACGATTATGGTGCAATGGATGAACAGAGATCAAACCAATTTGAAATTCTATGCTGTAAATCCATTACGTGGAACAAAAAACGAAATTTATAATGAGGAGCAATCTTCCTGGATCAACTTGGATCATGATGAACGAATTACCTATCTGTCTGATAACAAACATTATATTCTTAAATCCGATAAAACAGGATGGGCGCACTACTACCTTTATTCATTAGCTGGTAAATTATTGAATCCGATTACCAGTGGAGAGTGGCAAGTTTCTTCCTTACAATATATTGACGAGAGGAATAAAGTTGTTTATTTTACTGCTCGGAAAGAAAATTCCGCAACAGTAGATTTGTACCGAGTGGATTACTCAGGCAAAAACTTTAAAAGATTGACTTTTGGTGACTTCACCCATGATGTTAAGGTTTCTCCTGACGGAAAATATTTCATTTCCAAATATTCGAATGTGAAGACTCCAGATAAGGTTGCTTTAGTAAACAATCAAGGGGAAATTTTAAAAGAGTTGGCTGATTCTAAATCAGCAGATTTCGATGAATATAAAATTGGAAAAACAGCATATTTTACGATCAAGTCTGATGACGGTAAATTTGATCTGCCTGTAATTATTACCTATCCGACAGATTTCGATGAAACAAAGCAGTATCCCGTTGTAATGAGTATTTACGGTGGCCCGGATGCAGGATCGGTGCGTAATACATGGAAAGGTACCTCAAATCAATATTGGGCTAACGAAGGAATAATTCAAATCACTTGCGATCATAGGGCATCTGGCCACTATGGTAAACAAGGCGTGGCCTTAATGCATCGAAATCTGGGGAATTGGGAGCTAGTGGACTACATTACCGTAGCAAAATGGTTGAAGGCGAAACCTTGGGTTGCAAAAGACAAACTTTTGATTACCGGACATAGTTACGGTGGATATATGACCTGCTTGGCCCTGACAAAAGGAGCAGATTACTTTGACTATGGCATTGCGGGAGCTCCCGTTACAGGTTGGGAATTGTACGATACGCATTATACCGAAAGATGGATGGACACGCCCCAAGATAATGCTGAAGGTTATAAAAATGGTTCTATTTTAACGTATGTAGATAACTACAAAGGCGGACTGCGGATTATGCATGGTGATATGGATGATAACGTGCATATGCAGAACACCATTCAATTGGTGGATGCGCTTACAGATCGTGCGGTGCCTTTTGAGTTAATGATATATCCTGGTAGTAGACACGGCTTTGCACGTTCAAAAGCTAGGTATGATTTCAATGAAAGGGTACGATTTTACTACCAATATCTTTTGGAGAGACCAGTACCAGCGGCATTCAAATAAAATACAAAAGCTTTCGTTATTGGAAGCTTTTGTATTTCTAGATCTACACTGTGCTTGTGATGTATATGACGGCAATATTGAAGTAAACAAATGTGTGAGAATTTCTGAACTTTTTGTTTTAGGATTGTTGTATTCCAAAAATTATGTCATATTTGCACTATTATTGAAAAGAGATGATTCAATTCCTAAAAGAAAGTACTTTTGCCGTTAACGAAGTCTTTTTTAAATCGCTAAAGTTACTTAAAAGTCATTATTTCTCTGTTGCGGGACTTTGTTTGCTGCTGTTTATCACATCAAATGCATCGACAACACTGGCCGAATATTTACGGCATTATAATGTCTTTGTGAGCGCTTTATTTGCTTTGGTGTTTACCGTTATTTATTTTGGAGTTAATCTAACGTTGTTCAAGTATGTTATGCTTATCTTCGATGGTAAAAAAGAACTTAAACTTTCCTCTGCCATACCAACGACGAAAGATTTAAGCTTTTTCTTTGGAGCTATGCTGATTATCGTCATTATATCATTAACGCTATTAGTACTTATGGCGGTAATATGTTGGCCCTTTATCTATGTGGGTGGAGATATTGGTGTAGTATCGAGTATTGCTGTTTTTATCTCTTTCGTTCTTACTGCGATTTTTATTATCCGCGTCGCATTTTATCCTTTTTTTATCATAGATAGACACTGTAATTCTTTTCAGTCTATCCGTTTAAGTTTTGCCATGACTAGAGGAAATGTTACTAAACTAATATTGATTATACTCACCTTTGGACTGTTGCACGTTGCGCAGGCATTTGCTAATTTTTCGGGCAATCTCTATCTTGGTGTTTTCATTAGTATCGTAAACTCATTTCTTATTGTCCCCTTATCGAGTATAGTAGTAACGGTCGCTTATCGAGACATGATGTCAACGTATCAAGGGGGCGATAATCCAGAATATCTCAAAAATATTATTTAATTTAAAGGCGTTTTGATTAAAAAGATAGCCATATTAGGTTCGACGGGTAGTATAGGTACACAAGCATTGGATGTTATTCGTGCATTCCCATCTCACTTCCAAGTTTCTGTATTGACGGCAAGTAATAATGCTGATCAGTTAATTCTACAGGCGTTAGAATTTAAACCAAAAATTGTTGTAATCGTTAATGAATCGCATTATCTCTATGTAAAGACATCCCTGCAGTGTTTGTCTACAGAGGTTTTGTGTGGGCGAGAGGCCTTGCAAGCTGCGGTCGAATTAGAAGAAATAGATGTTGTACTTAATGCAGTGGTGGGTTCGGCTGGATTATATCCAACAGTGAATGCGATCCGGCATGGTAAAGATATCGCATTGGCCAATAAAGAAACATTAGTAGTGGCCGGAGAGTTAGTGGTCGATCTGGTGAAAAAGCACGGAGTAAAACTTCTACCTGTAGATTCAGAGCACTCGGCTATTTTTCAATGTCTTACGGGTGAAGAATTGAACCCCATAGAAAAGATATATCTTACGGCTTCAGGAGGGCCTTTTCGCGGGAGGGATTGTTCTTTTTTAAAAAATGTAACACGTGAACAGGCTTTAAAACATCCAAACTGGTCAATGGGTGCTAAAATTACAATTGATTCGGCTTCATTGATGAATAAGGGGCTCGAAGTAATAGAAGCGAAATGGCTGTTTGACTTGGATGCCGATAAAATAGATGTCGTTGTGCATCCACAATCTATTGTACATTCGATCGTACAGTTTCAGGATGGTTCCATGAAAGCCCAGATGGGGCTTCCTGATATGAAACTTCCTATTCAATACGCATTAACTTATCCCGCTCGTCTTTTAAATTCGTTTCCCCGTTTTGATTTCATGAACTACGGATCATTGACATTTGAAAAACCTGATTTAGATACATTTAGAAATTTAAAAATGGCTTACCAAGCTCTGCGAGAGGGCGGTAACAGAGCGTGTGTGTTGAATGCTGCAAATGAAATCGTGGTGGATGCATTTTTGAATCTTGAAATTTCATTTTTGGGGATGAGTGATATAATTGAAGAGACATTATGTCAGGTGAAAAATAATACAAAGCTGCATTTAGACGATTATATAGCCTATGATTCCGAAAGTCGGATTGTGGCACGAGATTTAATAAATAAGAGTAAAAAGTAAATATTTAGATGGGAACATTCGTAATGGTTGGACAGGTAATTTTAGCCCTGTCAATTTTAATAATATTACATGAGCTTGGACACTTTTTGGCTGCACGCATGTTTGGTATTAAGGTAGAAAAATTCTATCTGTTTTTCGATGCTTGGGGCGTCAAATTGTTTAAATTCAATTATAAGGGATGTGAATATGGGATAGGTTGGTTACCGTTGGGTGGTTATGTAAAGATAGCTGGGATGGTCGACGAATCTATGGATACGGCACAACTTCAGGAAGAGCCACAGCCGTGGGAGTTCCGTTCGAAGCCGGCTTGGCAACGCCTTATCGTTATGTTGGGTGGTATCATCGTCAATGTGATTGTGGGAATTGTGGTGTTTTGGATGTTAGCCTTCAAATATGGGCAAACTGATATAGATAATTCTAAGTTGACCAATGGTATCGTACCCGGTATAATCGGTAAGGAAATTGGACTGCAGGCCGGAGACAAAATAAGAGAAATTAATAGTAAACCTGTCGTTAATTATAAGGATTTATTTAGTTCTGAAGTGTTGATGGGGGATGCCATATTGACTATTGAACGTAAAGGTGTGCAGCAGGAGATTCAGGTTCCATCGGATATTTTAAATCAGGTAGCTGACCACAAAACGAATGAATTCGTTGAACCTCGTCTCAAGATGATGGGAATCGATCAAATTCAAGGCGCTTCGGAAGCTGAGAAAATGGGACTGCAAAAGGATGATAGTATTGTAACTGTCAACGGAAGATCTATCGTCTATTTTGATCAGTTTAAAGATGTTATATTGGATCAGGCAGAAAAATCTATAACAATGGAAGTGGTTCGGGATGGTCAAGTCGTGACGTTGAATGGTAAAGTGTCTGCGGATGGTACACTGGGATTTGGTATCAAACCTGATCCTTCTTTAGTACTCATCACTTCCGAATACGGTTTTATGGAAGCACTACCTATAGGTACAAAGAAAGCTTTTTCGGTCATCACAGATAATATCAAAGGTTTTGGGAAGATATTTAAAGGTGAAGTTCGTGCCGATAAAGCGCTTTCGGGACCTGTTGGTATCGCTAAAATGTTTGGTACCGATGTAGATTGGTATCGTTTTTGGAATTTGGTGGGTATGCTTTCCATGGCGCTTGCGTTTATGAATTTGTTGCCGATTCCGGCTTTAGATGGAGGACATGTTATCTTTTTATTAGTAGAAATGATTCAAGGTAAGCCGTTAAGCGATAAATTCTTAGAGCGTGCGCAAATGGTCGGTTTTTTTATTTTAGTAGCATTGATGATATTTACGTTGGGAAATGACATTATTAAATGGTAAAATAAGCATTTTATAAATTTAACAAAGAGCCTTTTCCGTTTCGAAAAGGCTCTTTGTTATTGGTAAATGTTGGGTATCCGTACTTCCATAAGCAGTGGCCCAATTTTTCTTCTTACTGCTAAGGTGTAAAATGCGTATTATTTGGACGTAAAATAGTATTTATACAGCTTATTTTGGCGTCGTATATGCATGATAATGGGAAGAGAAAGTATCACATCTTAATCTGGAACAAATGGAAAGTATAATCACCAATCAAGATAATGTCAGGAAGTATAATTTAGAATCTTCCCAAGCGGAAAAAGACCTCGGTTTTTCAGAACGCGTTATATCCGTTGCTTTAGGCACCATGATACTTGCGAGATCATTTAAAAGAGACAAATTTAAGAAGCCATTAAAAATGCTGACAGGATCATATTTACTTTATAGAGGATTTACCGGCAAATGCAAACTATCCCAAAAACTGGATTGTAAATCTTCGTATAATACATCGGATGCGATTAACGTACAATCAGAAATTATTGTTAATAAACCACGTGAGGAGGTATATGCATATTGGCGTTATTTAGCTAATCTTCCCAACTTTATGAAATACATTAGACGCGTGGAAGAAAAAACAGATACGGTATCGCATTGGGAATTAAAGTTACCATGGGGGGCAGATGTGCTCGGTTGGGACACTGTATTGGTTAAAGACGAAGCCAACCAACTCATTGGATGGCATTCACAACCCAATTCGATCGTTGAAAACAGTGGTAAAGTAGAGTTTTCTGATGTTGTGGGTGGAATGGGGACACGTATTAATCTGGTAATAACTTATCATGCACCTGTAGGTCAACTTGGTAAAAATGTTGCGAGCTTATTTAGTCCGACGTTCGAGAAGCTTTTAAATAGCGACCTTCGCAATTTCAAGGAATTAATAGAGACAGGTCATTTAAGCTCCATTGAATCTTATTAGAAAAGAGCTTTTTTTAAATTATTCTAATCCGTACTTAGGAATGCGCAAAGCGTATATGATAATTGCTTCACATGCGCGAGTAGCGGTGTGAAGCAATTGGTTATGGATAATCAAACTAATTGATCGTAAATGATATGCTATCTTGAACCACAAGTCCACTAATTTTTTCCGAATTGTATTTTAGGGTATAAGTGCCTGGCTTTTTGAGATCATAACCTTTTGTAAGGTCAATGGTTACTAAAAGACTGTCAAGCGGATTGACTGAAAGGTAGCTATCTTCTGGAGGGGGCATCATGCGCTTCGCCATAGCTCCTAAATATGAAACCTCTTCACCTGTATTCAATGTAATGTCTAAATACTTGCTCATGAAAGGTTTTTCAAAGGGTGTATGCCACTTGCAGAATTTCTTTACGCTATCTGTAGGATTGTATACCCGGAACTCCATTTCAACAGGACTATTTACAGTGAACGTAGGTGCAGTAATCATTTGAACAATCAACGAGGTGTCATTTGAAGATGTCTGCTTAATTGTAGCCGTAGAATCTACGCTAGTTTTTTCATTGTTGCGTGCTGACATGTTGCACGATGAAAGAAGTGACAATAAGAATGTCGATGCTAGGAATAGTGTTTTTTTCATCGTTAAGCTATAGCAATTTCGTTGCCATTAATTTGATAGATAGGGGTTTTTCTGCAAAGATTGGGAAAGTTTAAATAAAATTTTGAATTTCAAAATAAAAGCCTGAAATTGCCAAAAATCTTTAGGGGTGCCTTAGTGCTGAGATAATACCCTTAGAACTTGATCCGGTTAGTACCGGCGAAGGGAAAAGATAGGTGTATCAAATTCTAATTTTTGATATAATTGTACTGACTAAGGGTTGTTTTCGAGACCCATACATACCTTCTCCATTCAAGTTCATTTCTGAAGATTACAATTTAAATTTAGGAAATGAAAGTAAGTGTAAACAACCAAATTCACGAAGTAGACAGCACATTCTATCTCACAGAACTACTGCAGTCACTATTAGGCGATGCTATCCAAGGGATAGGTGTTGCAGTTAATGACAACCTCATTCCGAGGTCTCAACATGCCAGCTATAAGCTGCAGAAAAATGATCGTATTTTATTAATTAAAGCAGCTCAGGGAGGATAGAAGATGGCTAAGAAAAAAGAAAAACTACCCCAATCAAGCGCGTTGACAACGGGATCTATCTCTGGATCGCGTAAAATTTATGTCGAAGGAAGTACACCAGCTATTCGGGTCGGTATGCGTGAGATCGTTCTTTCCGAAACTAAACTGAGTAATGGCAAAGTTTCCCTTAACACCCCTGTCACCGTATACGATACAAGCGGTGTTTATACCGATGATCATGCTACTATAAATATTTACGAAGGCATCGCACGAATTCGTACAGATTGGATAGCGAATCGGGAAGATGTAGAACAGTTATCACAGATCAGTTCGACTTATGGACGGGAACGATTAGTAAACACGCAACTCAACGCTATTCGGTTTCCAATACAACACTCCCCCCTTAGGGCAAAAAGTGGAAAGAATGTAACGCAATTACATTATGCTAAGCGAGGGATTGTAACTCCAGAAATGGAATATGTCGCTATCCGCGAAAATCAGCGTATTGAGCTGGTGAACGATAAAGACTTGTTGGCCCAACATGCAGGAGAAAGCTTTGGAGCAAATATGCCAAAGGGCTTGATAACGCCGGAATTTGTACGGGATGAAATCGCTTCGGGACGGGCAATTTTACCGAATAATATAAATCATCCAGAAAGCGAACCTATGGTCATAGGACGAAATTTTTTGGTTAAAGTGAATGCAAACATCGGAAATAGTGCAGTTACATCAAGTATCGAGGAGGAAGTTGAAAAGGCTGTATGGGCTTGTCGCTGGGGAGCTGATACTATAATGGATCTTTCTACTGGACAGAATATTCATGAGACGCGGGAATGGATTCTTCGCAATTCTCCAGTTCCAATTGGTACCGTTCCGATCTATCAGGCACTGGAAAAAGTAAACGGCAAGGCAGAAGATCTAACATGGGAAATTTTTAAGGATACACTTATCGAGCAGGCCGAACAAGGAGTATCCTATTTCACGATTCACGCGGGTGTCTTGTTGCGTTATATTCCATTAACTGTGAGACGCGTAACCGGAATCGTTTCTAGAGGAGGCAGTATCATGGCTAAATGGTGTTTGGCACA
This sequence comes from Sphingobacterium alkalisoli, assembly GCF_005049105.1. GTDB lineage: Bacteria > Bacteroidota > Bacteroidia > Sphingobacteriales > Sphingobacteriaceae > Sphingobacterium > Sphingobacterium alkalisoli. Next base: position 712,032 of record NZ_SUKA01000003.1, on the reverse strand, counting down.
CCATAAGGAGAATTTTTTGTACACTCATTTTGAGGAGATCTGTGAAATTATGAAAGCCTACGATGTGGCATTTTCGTTGGGAGATGGGTTACGCCCAGGGAGCATCGCCGATGCGAATGATGCTGCACAGTTTGCAGAATTGGAAACGTTGGGTGAATTGACCAAAATTGCCTGGAAACACGATATACAGGTGATGGTAGAAGGGCCAGGACATGTTCCGATGCATCTTATCAAGGAAAATATGGAGAAGCAGTTGAAGGATTGTCAAGAAGCCCCTTTCTATACATTGGGACCGCTGACTACGGATATAGCACCTGGTTATGACCATATCACTTCCGCAATAGGTGCAGCAATGATCGGTTGGTTTGGAACAGCTATGTTGTGCTATGTGACTCCAAAAGAACATTTGGGATTACCGAATAAAGATGATGTTAAAGACGGTGTGATTACCTATAAATTAGCGGCACATGCGGCAGATCTTGCAAAAGGACATCCGGGAGCACAGTATAGAGATAATGCTTTAAGCAAAGCACGATTTGAATTTAGATGGGAAGACCAGTTTAATTTGGCACTAGATCCTGATACGGCCCGTGCTTATCATGATGAAACGCTACCTGCCGAGGGGGCTAAGATAGCGCACTTTTGCTCTATGTGCGGACCTCAGTTCTGCTCCATGAAAATTACGCAGGAAATTCGTGATGCGGCGGATGAAGGTATGTTCGAAAAGGCTTCAGCGTTTAAAGAACAGGGAAGCGAAATTTATGGATAAAAGGCGTGTATGGGATCTATAATTGCCATTCTTCCGGATCATCTGCTCAACAACGAACATGAAGTACTCTTGACCCTCTTCGAATCTGGTTTAGATGATCTTTATTTCCGTCGGGAGACGACTCGGGAAGAAATCCTATACGTGTATGAACATATCCCTCCGCATTTTCATAATCGCTTAATCCTACCACTTGTCGCAGCGCAGTGGCGCCATGAAACGGGATTCAAAAGATACCACGTTAAAGAAAAGCAGCGTAGCGAAGAAGGATTGTATTTTGAAAAAGAGGAAATAGATGATTATAGGTTCTCAACGGCTATACATTGTTATTCGGCCATGAAAACCTTAAATGACAGATACGAAATGATACTGGTAAGTCCGCTATTTAATAGCATGAGCAAATCAGGTTATACAGCGATGGCTGCATCCGAACGTATGAAATTTGAAAACAGCTCAGATAGCATCCGAAAAATTGGCTTAGGAGGAATTAATCTGGAACGCATAATACAATTTCCAGAAATTGTTCAATCCTTTGATGGAATAGCATTGATGTCGGGATTGTGGCAAGTAGAGAACATACATGCCACATTCTTAAGAATTAGGAAACTATGGAAAGGAATATAGAACGATTACAGTTTATATCACAAGGAGATACAGCTGAACAACAGATAACATCTATTCATCATGCGCTCGATGTAGGTGTTAAATGGATACAATTACGTTTTAAGAACCAAGAAGAAAAAGCCGTTTGGATTTTGGCCGAACAGGTAAAACGTTTATGCATTCAGTACGGCGCTAAATGTATCATAAATGATTGGGTATCGGTGGCCGAGTATGTAAATGCAGACGGCGTACACTTGGGATTGCAGGATATTGATATATCTACTGCTCGGTTACAGTTAGGGAAGGTGGCAATTATCGGCGGAACGGCAAATACAATTGCAGATCTACAGCAACGCATTTCTAAGGGTTGTGATTATATCGGTTTAGGACCCTATGCCTATACCTCAACAAAAGAGCGTCTCAGTCCAATTTTAGGTTCGGCTGGCTATCATACTATCTCGAGCCAATTGGGATATGCGAACATTCCTATTATTGCGGTCGGCGGTATTAAGACGGCGGACCTGTTATCACTTCAATCTACGGGTGTGCATGGCGTGGCACTCTCTACAGAACTTCTAAATGCGAACTTTGCACAGGTAGTGCAAATGAAGCAGATTCTTTCACAATTTAAAGCACATAATGATGTTGCACATAGCAGATAAAATATTTCAATCCAGACTTTTCCTTGGAACAGGGAAATTTGGCAGTCTTCAATCGATGCAGCAATCGATAGAAGCATCGGGGAGTGAATTGGTGACGGTAGCACTCAAACGGGTAGACTTAGCCGATCATTCAGATAATTTGCTGCAGCATATTCCAAAACCGCAAGCCGCATTATTGCCTAATACATCCGGAGCGCGTGACGCTAAGGAGGCGATTTTTGCAGCACAAATAGGACGAGAGGTCTTGGAGACTAATTGGGTAAAATTAGAAATTCATCCCGATCCGAAGTATCTGATGCCTGATCCAATTGAGACTTTAAAAGCGGCAGAAGAGCTGGTTAAGCATGGATTCGTAGTGCTTCCTTATATACATGCTGACCCGGTATTATCCAAAAGACTTGAGGAAGTAGGCGTTGCGGCCGTGATGCCTTTAGGAGCACCTATTGGAAGTAATAAGGGGCTGTTGACAAAAGAGTTTTTAGCTATTATTATTGAGCAAAGTCGAGTGCCCGTTATTGTAGACGCGGGATTGGGCGCCCCTTCTCACGCGGCCTTCGCCATGGAGTTGGGGGCTGACGCAGTATTAGTCAATACAGCTATAGCAGTTGCGGCGGATCCTGTGGGCATGGCTCAAGCTTTCAAATTAGCTGTTGAGGCGGGTAGAAAGGCATACGAGGCTGAGCTTGCAGTGGTTTCTGCAGTTGCACAACCGTCCAGCCCCCTAACGGCATTTCTTAGAAATGAGGAGGTGTAAATGTTCCATCAACTATTTCAAAATCACAATTGGGACACGGTAAAATCAAGTATTTACCATAAAACTGCTCATGATGTTGAAAGCGCATTGATCAAAAATGATCGATCTTTGGAAGATTTCAAAGCGCTTGTTTCTCCAGCGGCAGCCCATTACCTAGAGGATATGGCAACATTAAGTCAAGCGATCACACAGAAGCGTTTTGGAAAGACGATTCAATTATACATCCCACTTTACCTGAGTAATGAATGTCAGAATATCTGTACGTATTGTGCATTTAGTATGGATAATGGAATTCCTCGTCGTACACTTAGCCCCGGAGAAATCCATATGGAAGCGGAAGTGATTAAAAGCATGGGGTATGAGCATGTCTTATTGGTAACGGGAGAGGCCAGCAAAATTGTAGGTGTAGAATTTCTGGAACAGGCGATTCGCCAATTGAAACCTCATTTTGCAAATATCTCTATGGAGGTGCAGCCTCTCGAGCAGGAAGACTATCAACGGTTAATTAAGGAGGGGCTATATGCAGTATTAGTATATCAGGAAACGTATCATCAGGAGGTGTATAGAGATTACCACCCCAAGGGTAAAAAATCCAACTTTCAATACCGCTTGGATACGCCAGATCGTCTTGGCCGGGCAGGAATTCACAAGATCGGTCTAGGTACATTGATCGGGCTAGAAGATTGGCGTACAGATGCTTTTTTTACGGGTTTACATTTGCAGTATCTTGAACAGCGCTACTGGAAAACAAAGTATTCATTATCTTTTCCACGCTTGCGGCCTATTTCAATGAAAGATGCTGTTGAGGGAACAATAGAAACACAGCAATTCTACATGAAGGATAGGGAACTTCTTCAATTAATATGTGCGTATCGATTGTTCAATGAACAGGTCGAACTTTCACTTTCTACTCGGGAGGAGCCCTATTTTAGAGATCATATCATTTCGTTAGGTATTACAAGTTTAAGTGCGGGTTCTAAAACAAATCCCGGAGGCTATATAGTGGCCCCACAAGCACTGGAACAATTTGAAATTTCGGATGAACGTAGCGTATTTGAGATGGTTAATGTGATTGAAAAGCAAGGTTACGAAGCCGTTTGGAAAGATTGGGAAAGGTGTTATGCTACGTAGAGATAACAATCGTTTTGTCCGCCAGATAGCACTCCCTGAGTTCGGTTTGGTAGGGCAGGAAAAGCTGAAGACGGCTCATGTGGTTGTAATTGGTGCGGGGGGGCTTGGAAATGCGGTGATTCCTTTTTTGGCTGCTGGAGGTATAGGGAAGATAACAGTCGTAGATGATGATTATGTGTCGATTTCTAACTTAGCGCGCCAGACTTGTTTTGGGTATGAGGATCTGGGGTTATTTAAATCAGAGGTACTAGCAAACAAGTTGAATACGCAATATCAACAACAGATCGTATTTCCCCAGAAAATAAGACTCAATTCCAGTAACTTTGGTGAAATCGTTAAAGATGCCAACCTCCTGATCGATGGAAGCGATAATTTTGAGACCCGTTATCTATTGGACGATATCAGCAGGGATATTCAGATTCCTTTAATCAGTGGTGCATTAGGGGCTTATGAGGGGCAGATATGCGTTTTCATCCCTTCACGAGATGCTAGATATCGGGACATCTTTCCCGAGCCAAGTGACCAACAGCCTTGTGCTATCACCGGTGTATGGTCACCATTGGTCGGTATCGTAGGTAGTTTGATGGTTAACGAGGTGTTTAAGCTGATTGTGGGTATTGGGGATAGCCTCGCTGGTAAAATGATGCTTATCGACAGTCTTACGAACCAAGTGCAGGTCATTAACCTGCAGATGGACGTGATGCTGCCGAAATCTCAGGTATTTAACGGGAAAATTAGTTTTCGTACGCTAACGAAATGGAAAGAACGAGAGGAATTCGTACTGGTAGATGTGCAAGAGCAATACGAACATGAGGAAAATAAGTTGGGTGATCTCCATATTTCGGTTTATGATCTCCCATATTATTGGAAAAATTATTTTGGCAATGAATCTCGAAAAATTGTTTTCATATGTCCCAATGGTATTCGCAGTAGGATAGCTTATGAATGGGCGAAAGATAAAATTTCGCAGTGCTTTTATGTCGATTTATCTGAAAAGTAATGTTTCTTTGAAGGCGGCTGTTAGCTTTTTTTCTTCAGACCATTTGATATGCTTCATTTCGACGTAATATTTCGTCTTTTATAACTTTCACCAAATTATTGACTAGATTTTTTATAAATTTAAAAACGTGTTATTTAAAAACGAAAAATTATAGTTATGAGCGAAAGATATGAGGATTTTATCAGTCGATTTAAGCAACGTTTAGTGGAGTTATTTCATCATGAATCTAATATAAACGAGTTGAGTATTGAGAGAGGTTTGCCGACTGAGGTGTGGAAGGATATTATGGAATTAAAGCCGCTATCTGTCGCAATTCCTGAAGCATTCAATGGGAGGGGAGCTATCGTGAAGGAATGCCTGGGGCTTTTATCTGCTGCTTCTTATGAATCGCTGTCGCTTTCCCTGACATTCGGGATAAATATTGCACTTTTTTTAGAACCATTGGCAAAATACGGTTCACCCGACATACAAGCCGGTATATTTAAGCGATTTATTGAAAAGGGATCCATGGGAGGTTTAATGATAACAGAGCCTGATTTTGGTAGCGATGCATTGAATATGCGTACGAATTTTACCACGATGGATAACGGTGACTATGAACTTAAAGGGCAGAAACATTGGCAAGGACTTACAGGAATGGCAGATTTCTGGTTAATTGCTGCACGAAAGCAATTAACAGGCGGAGAACTTGCTCGTGATATTGAATTCTTTGTCACAGACAATAGCAAAATAGAACAACAGGTCAAGGTCGAACATTACTTTAACAACCTTGGGCTATATATGATTCCCTATGGATTAAATACAATAGATCTAACTGTACCTGCTAACCAAAAGCTGCAACCGCCAAGTACAGGTATTAAAATGATGCTTGATATTTTACACCGTAGTCGTTTACAATTTCCGGGGATGGGTATGGGCTTTATCCAACGGATGTTGGACGAGGCGTTATCGCATTGCATTATCCGAAAGGTTGGAGTACAAAAGCTAATAGAACTAGACTCTGTACAATTTCAGTTATCACGTATACAATCATCTTATACATTGTGTTCAGGAATGTGTGCACATAGTGCGTCCATGAGTGGAATAGTGCACGATCTGTCCTCAAAAGGGCTAGAAGCAAACAGTATGAAAGCACTTGTAACGGATCTTATGCAAGAATCCGCACAGATATGTGTCCAATTATCCGGTTCTAGTGGTTATAAAATTGATCATATTGCCGGCCGAGGTATCGTAGATAGCAGACCTTTCCAGATTTTTGAGGGCTCCAATGAAATGCTTTATACGCAAATATCCGAAATCATTATTAAGCAGATGAAGAGGCAGAAGGAAGAAAACTTCTATAAATTTTTGTCTCAAACTGAAAACATGCATCGTGTAGCTCCTCGATTAAAAATGCATCTCAATTTTTCATTGCAGAACACGCTGGTACAAAGACAGATGGTCGTACTGGGTAAGGTGATCGCTCGCCTAGTATGCTTACAATATGTAGATGTTATGGTGGAAAAAGGATTTCGTCGAGACTTATTTGAAAACAGCTTTAAACATATGGAAATGGATATCAAGAAGTTGTTGTCAGATCTTTCGGACTATAATGACGCGGTTCCTATTGTTGAGTATCATCCCGACTCCAATTGGATGGAATTTATTGATCATGTGAATTAATTGATGGTTAAAACTATCTCATAGACTATTTAAATTTTTGTCGTTGTTGGCTCGATAGAAGATTCGTTTGAGATAAAAAGTCTTTAATATTGTCTTTTATGATTTTGGATGAGATCTGATCATATTGGGCGAGCACGACTTGCAAGTCATCGTCAATATTGATCTTATACCGGACAATCTTGGGCGCATGATATTGAATAGTTAAACGTAGGAATCGAATTTCAATATTTGCGTTGTCTTTAGCAATAGCGCGTTCTAGCTCGTCCTTTCCTTTCTTAAAAGAATTCAGTCTAGCCAATGGAGATTCGGCATGTTTTGCCCATACGGCGTGGTATGCGCCCGAATACGCTAATTCAATGTTTGTAAGATTTTCTATTGTTTGTAGAGTGGCAAGTTGTTTTTTACAGACCTCTTTATCAGTTGAGGCGAGAGGGTAGGCCTTCCGTAAAGCGTCGAGATTTGGTTGTGCTAGACTCTGTTGAAAGCCAAGCAAAAAAAAGTAGCAAAGTATATATTTTATCATGATGAGCTTATATACACCTAACAACGAATATAGGGGGATAAAGTTTTTGACTACGGGATCACTTTACTACATAAATGCTTGAATTAATTTGTCTAGCGATTTTGAATCATAATGTGAAGTTTTTAGATCCGAATAGGATAAATTTAATAATTATTTAATCAGGATTGAATGTTAGTCTGTTTATAACTTATTAAATTTGATTACTTTATATTTATATTATGGAGACACAGCATACTATTCAAGGACAAGAACTGAATTATGGGTATCCGAGTATTGAATTACTCGCCAGCGATGTGGAGGCACTGCGCAAATATTCATTTGAGCTACTGAATAAATTTCGTACGGTATGGAATGAAGCGGAATATCAGGAGTGGTGTGTGATTCAGCGCATCTTACATGCGAAGTATACACAGTGCTAACTTTCCATGATGAATTTTATGTACTATACGTGCAAGGAATTAAAGCAAAAAAATCATAAGATATAATAAGAAAGAACCCCTAAACTACAAGATATAGTTTAGGGGCTCTTATTTGTGCGCCCACCTGGGCTCGAACCAGGGACCAAAAGATTATGAGTCTTCTACTCTAACCGACTGAGCTATAGGCGCAGGTATTGTATTGCATCAAATTTGAAACGTTGTTCCCTTTTGACGATGCAATTATCGATATTTGTAACGAGAAAACAAAATTTTTAGATGCAAAAAATAAAAAATATTATACTCGATTATGGTAATGTAATCTTTATGATTGATTTTGATCGGGTGCGTAAAGCCTTTATTTCATTGGGAATCAAAAATGTAGATGATTTTTTTGGTCATCGGGGCCAAGATTCACTTTTTGATACTTTTGATAAGGGAGAAATCAGTGTTCAGCAGTTTAGAACAGGCATAAGAAATAAAGTCGGTAAACCCGGGTTGACCGATCAACAAATTGATGATGCATGGAATTCACTACTCATTGGTGTACCTAAAGGAACGCATGAGATATTATTAGCGTTACGAGCCAAATATCGTACGTTTCTCTTAAGTAACAATAACGAATTGCATTATGATTGGTGTATGAATCATATCAGGACAACATATGGTGTAGCGGATAACAGCCCTTTTTTCGAGAAGACGTATTATTCCCATTTGATGGGTAAACGCAAACCTAATCCAGACATTTTTGCAGAGGTACTTGAAGAGAATGGTTTGATACCTGGAGAGACCCTTTTTATCGACGATAGTCCGCAGCATCTGGAAACTGCACAAGTTTGTGGATTGCAAACTGCATTGTGTACAAAAAAGGAATCTTTGGCATATTTAATTGATTATCATAAGTTGTTATAATTTTTTGTTTTCATTTTTTAATTTTAAATTTTAATTCTACCTTTGTGGCTCACAAATTAAAGGGCTACGAAAGGAGGTATATAAGCAGCATGATCATCGTAAATGTAAAGGAAGGAGAATCTTTAGACAGAGCGTTAAAACGTTTCAAAAAGAAATTTGAGAAAACGGGGGTTTTACGCGAACTACGTTCACGTCAAGCATACGAGAAGAAATCTGTAACTCGTCGTACGCAAGTTAAAAAGGCTATTTACAAACAAGGATTGAACTTGGATAAAGATTAATTCTGTAAATAATACAGATATAGGGAGCTGATCATTTCGATCGGCTTTTTTTATGGAATTTTGTACAGAATTAAGAGTTTAGTATAAAACGTAAAAAATAATATATATTAATACAGGCATATACTTGAATGTCTGAAATTGATAATAAATAATAGCGGTAATATACAGGGAGTTGTTGTCGATAGTATCAATTAAGCAGAGTACTAGGGAACGACAATAGAAAAAAGATGTTTTAGATGACAGCCGAAATGTATATATTTGCAGACGCAATCGGAGAGGTGTCAGAGTGGTCGATCGAGCACGCTTGGAAAGCGTGTGTACTTAACGGTACCGCGGGTTCGAATCCCGCCCTCTCCGCAAAAAAGCCTTCCATCAATTGGAGGGCTTTTTTTTGAAAGTGTTTATTTCTCAAAGGCCATCAAGAACTTTCATGCCTGTTGGTGATTCAATGGATCATGAAAGTTTTGTTAAATTCTCTCTCGACTGAAAACCTAGCGACGAGATAGAATAAATACGTAAAATAGATTGGCAGCATTAGGGTTTCGGACGTGCCTACTCCGCTAAGATATCGGAAAGTGGTTCTATTTCTTTTCGATTGGCGGCTTCTTTTCGCTTGTGGTTTGGGATCGCATATTTTATAAGGAAGATATATGCCAGAATAGCACCTATAGAAGCCATTAGGATGCCGATAGCAGAAGGGTAGTTATAGCCGTAGCCGTAGGCGATAGGTATGGCGCCAAAATATGCGCCTAGTGAATTTCCTACATTGAAGGCCGCCTGCCCTCCCGCAGCAGCAAAAGTTTCTGAACCTTGTGCATTATTAATGAGCATCAATTGTAGGGGCGAACCAATTGTGAATGCAATCATACCGGTAATGAATGCCATAGGATATGCTAACCCTTTAATATGTGCTGTAAAGAATACAACTACGAGACATATAGCCATTGCGGAGAAGCAAATAACAGCGGCTTTGGTTGGAAGCATGCTGTCAGCTAGTTTTCCTCCAATAATGTTTCCAACAAACATACCGCATCCAACCAGTATCATTACCGAAGAAACTTCATCGGGATGCAATCCTGAAACTGAGGTTACTAATTTTGAAATATAACTAATCCAAGCGAATAATCCCCCCGTTCCTATAGCTATGACAGCCACTATCAACCAAGCGTCCCAGCGTTTAAAATACCCTATTTGATGTACTACGTTATTTTGTTTATCGGGAGGAAGCTTAGGCATCCAAAAATAAATTGCTAAGAACGTAATCAATCCTAAAGTGCTGATAATTGCATACGTAATACGCCACGAATAATGATGGCCAATATATGTTCCCAAGGGTACTCCAGCAAGATTTGCAATAGTCATCCCTGTAAACATCATCGAAATCGCCTGTGCTTCTTTTCCAGGTTTTGCTAATTTAGCCGCCACAACAGATCCTATTCCAAAAAATGCTCCATGGGGGAGTCCAGCTACAAATCTGGAGATAAAAAGACTCCATTCGTTTGGTGCAATGGTGAAAATAGCATTGAATACAAAAAACAATAACATCAAAAATAGAAGGACTGCCTTGGGTGAGTATTTTGAAGTGGCTGCCACTAGGGTGGGCGCACCTACTACTACACCCAATGCATATAGGCCTATTAAATTACTAGCGGAAGGAATGTCTATATTTACATCTTTGGCGATATCGGGCAATATGCCCATCATCGTGAATTCCGTCATACCTATAGCTAATCCACCGAAAGCTAGAGCAACAAGTCCCTTATTCATTTTCGTTTGTTTTTATTCGTTTGTTTTTGAATGGTATGAATGAACTCCCTTTGGTCGGTTATTCATTTGTGTTTAGTCGATTTGTTTTTATGAGATGCAAAAGTAGAAAAACATTTGTTATCTCGATGTTATTAATGGAAAAAATCAGAAATCTTCTTATCTTTCCTACTAATATTAAATTTACCGAAGAACGCCAAGAGTTACTCGTCAAAAATAAGTAACGAATAGCTGATCAATGGGCAATCTGAGATACTTTACCACCGTTTAAAATTATTATTTAATGAAATTGATTTTAATTACCTCATTCATGACCTTCGCGATGTTTTTCCTGACGAATTGTAGTGATAATGCGTCTAAAATTACGGAAGAATCAACACAACTGTCGATGAGTTTGTCTGAAAAACAGGCCAAACATATTTTTTCTTTACCTGTGCATTGCCTCGACATAGAATACCCAAATAAATTAGGACAGGTACTCGGATCGGATAAAGACCTGAAAACTCCAAAGCAACTGCGTCCGATTTTTTACGGATGTTTTGACTGGCATTCTTCGGTTCACGGTTATTGGTCTATTATTAATTTGATGAAAAAGTACCCTAACATCGATGAAGACAACGAAGTAAGACAGCTTTTAAATACACATATTACCGTGCAAAATGCTGCCATTGAACTAGCATTTTTTGAAGATATAAACAATGGTAATTTTGAACGAACATACGGTTGGGCTTGGCTCTTTAAGGTACAAGAAGCCCTCGCCACTTGGGATGACCAAGATGCCAGGAGGTGGAAGACAACTCTTCAACCGTTAGTAGATCACCTCGTAGCAGCATATAAGATATATCTACCCAAACTGATTTATCCGATTCGAGCAGGTCAACATGATAATTCTGCTTTCGGGTTATCCCTTTCCCTGGATTATGCACGTACTGTGGGAGACAAGGAGTTCGAAGATAGCATCATATTACATGCAAGACGTTTATTTTTAACCGACGAGAACTGCAATTTAACGTACGAACCCAGTGGTTACGATTTTTTATCTCCTTGTTTCGAAGAAGCTTACCTAATGGCCAAAATTATGGATAAACAGGAATACGCCACTTGGCTAAAGAAGTTTTTGCCTTCTTTGTTCGACGAATCGTTCTCTGTGACACCCGCGGTCGTGAAGGATCGCACAGATGGGAAACTTGTTCATCTAGATGGTTTGAATTACAGCAGAGCCGCATGCCTATATGGTATAACCAAGGCATTACCAGAATTGAACCATTTGAATAGTGTCGCAAATACGCATATAGCGTTTTCGTTACCTAATCTTTCGGCCCAAGATGATTATATGGGCAGTCATTGGTTAGGCACGTTTGCGCTTTATGCGCTGGAGCATGTACATTAATCCACCTGCGTTAATACATTTTCCTCTAATCGTATAGGAGTTGACTTTTAAATTTCTCTACGAGATGTTGATAGAATTGAACTGGTGTTGGCATACAATTTAAAAATTAAATCATACATCTATCCAGAAACTCAAGGGGCTTTATAAATAGTCGCGATGAAACGTTCATTTTGGCTGACGACCCGTATTATTTTACCACCGCGGTGTACGCACTCGGTTGGTAACGCAATTCTGAATACGCTACAAATTTAGTAGACTTTTTAAGTTAAGAAATTTTATCTCATATATTTTTACCGAAATGACTGCCATTTTTTTACTTTCTGGCAATGAAACTGTCATCCTGTCTTAAATTTTGTTTTGGAATATTCCTTGATATACGGTTATTGATTAAAAGCAAAAAATTAACATATATAATATGCAAGAACAAGGTACAATCTCGATTCATACCGAGAATATCTTTCCGGTAATTAAAAAATTCTTATACTCAGACAACGAGATCTTTTTACGTGAATTGGTCTCTAATGCTGTTGATGCATCTCAAAAAATCAAACGTTTATCCTCGTTAGGTCAGTTCGCTGGTGAAGTTGGTGATTTGATTGTAGATGTAAAATTTGATGAAGCGGCCAAAACGATTACTATTTCGGATAACGGGATAGGTATGACGGCCGAGGAGATCAAAAAGTACATCAATCAGATTGCTTTCTCGGGTGCAACTGAATTTATGGAAAAATTTAAAGAGGCTAATGATGCCAATGAAATTATTGGTCGTTTTGGATTGGGTTTTTATTCGGCGTTCATGGTTGCTGATAAGGTAGAGATTCAATCCCTCTCTTACCAAGAAGGTGCTACACCGGCACGCTGGATCTGTGATGGCAGTACATCCTATGAAATCTCAGAGGGTACACGGACTACTCGTGGTACCGACGTGATTCTTCATATCAACGATGACTCAGTTGAATTTTTAAATCAACATCGTCTACAAGAGATTTTAGATAAATATGCTAAATTCTTACCAGTGCCAATCCATTTTGGTACGAAATCAACGTCGGAGCCTGACGGCGAAGATGAAGAAGGCAAACCGAAATATAAATCGGTAGAAGTTGCTAATATTATCAATAATACAAACCCTGCATGGACGAAAGCTCCCTCGGAATTGAAAGATGAAGATTACTTGGCTTTTTACCGTGAGTTGTATCCCTATTCGATGGATGAACCATTATTTTGGATTCATTTGAACGTAGATTACCCATTCAATCTTACAGGTATTCTTTATTTTCCTAAAATTAAAAATGAATTGGAGGTACAGCGTAATAAGATTAAATTGTATTCTCGCCAGGTGTTCATTACTGATGAGGTAAAGGACATTGTACCTGAATTTTTAATGTTACTGCACGGTGTTATTGATTCTCCGGACATTCCATTGAACGTTTCGCGTTCTTTCTTACAAGCGGATAGTAATGTGAAGAAAATCAATAGCTATATTACTAAAAAGGTAGCAGACAAATTGCAAGAAATCTTCAAATCGGATCGCAAAGGTTTTGAAGAGAAGTGGAATGATATCGGACTATTTATTAAGTACGGTATGTTAAGTGATGATAAGTTTGCGGAGAAGACCAACGAATTCTGTTTGGTGAGAAATACGAATAACGAAAGCTTTACCATTAAAGAATATTACGAGAAAGTGAGAGATATTCAGGTGGATAAAGATGGTAATATTGTATACTTATATACCTCAGATGTTGCGCAACAGGATGGCTTTATTTCCACGGCGAAATCTAAAGGATATGAAGTATTGGTACTCGATGGGCCATTAGATACACATTTTGCTGCTTATCTAGAGCAAAAAGGAGGAGAGAAAGTGCAGCTAAAGCGGGTGGATTCAGATGTTATTGATAAATTGATTCAGAAAGATGAGAAAGTAGAGCTAACTTTATCCGAGGAGGAAAGCAAAAAAGCTGCAGATGTGTTTGAAAAATCCATAGGCCGTGCGGATATGAAAGTCGAAGTAGATGCACTTCATGCCGATGAACTTCCGGTATCCGTCACTATTGATGAATTCATGCGTAGAATGAAGGATATGGCTAAAACTGGTGGAGGTATGGGATTTTATGGTACGCTTCCTGATAATTATAAAGTAACTGTAAATGGCAATCATCCTTTGGTAAAACGTATCGTAGAAAGCGATGCAGAAGAGGGCGAAAAACTAGCTAAACAAGCTTTTGATTTGGCCTTATTGTCACGTGGATTGTTGACAGGCGCTGATTTAACTTCTTTTGTAAAAAGAAGCGTAGAGATGATCTAACCTCGTTTTAAAAATAATTGCTTAATCCTCATTGTGTTAATTTACAATGGGGATTTTTTTGTTAAAAAAGATTTGGAGTGAATGGTGTTTTATACTACTTTTGTAGCATCAAAACACGGTAGGTATAGCTCAGTTGGTTAGAGCATCGGTTTGTGGTACCGAGGGTCGTGGGTTCGAGCCCCATTACTTACCCAAATAGCGAAGCAGAAATGTTTCGCTTTTTTATTGTCAAAGATATCTGGGGTTAGAAAATAAAGGATCAGTTTCAAAACCTGGATCAGTTTCAAAACCTGTGGAGGGGATAAAAAATAATTTGTTCAATCTGAATAGGAAGAAATTGATATCACCTACACCTCTAAACTGACTTCTGAAAGCTTTTATTTTTGCATTGAAAGACTCGGCTGAAGCATTTGTACTCTTGTTGTCGAAGTAGTTCAATATTTTTTTGTGATGGATATTTATGGTTCTGGAGACGGTATTGAAAGACTTGAATCCAGCCTGCTCAACCTTATCCGCCCATTTGGCCAGCCTGGTAAAGGCGTAGATCTTATCAATGGTTGTGTTGAAGATCCAAGAGAGTTCCTGTGATAGCCTGTACGCCTTTTCAACATCCGGATATCGCTCAAACAATACTCTTGCCCTGTCTTTTTGCTCGATAGTCCATTTGTGCTCACTCTTGTAGAGTAGATATCGGCTTCTTGCAAGTAACTGTTTAATGGTGTCACTGTTGGATAGGACTTCCGGAAAATAGGCTTCCTTCTTCTTTCGTGCTTGATCAATTGCTTGGTTCTCATCATCAATGGCTTGCCATCGATGTTTTATCCTTATTTCCTGGAGCGCTTCGGTAGCCAGTTGCTGGACATGGAAACGGTCTATTACCTGAACGGCATTGGGAAAGCATTTTTTGGCTATCAGTCCCATATTGCCCGCTAGATCAAGGGTTATCTCCTGAACTTTATTGCGCAATCTCTGCGGGATCTTTTGAATGACGGGGATAATATTCTCTGATTTTGTGCCGTTCAGTATGGCCACAATGGTCCCTTTTTTACCGTGTGCTTCTTTGTTGGTGACCACGGTATAGAGCTCACCATGGGATAGACAGGTTTCGTCAATGGAAAGATGGCCGCTGACATTTTGTGGGAAGATCAATCCATCCCTTGCATTTTCGCGATGCTCCCAATCCTGGAACCCGCTCAGTTTATTGCGGTAGTACCTCCTTAATTTACTGGCCGATATCCCATAGAATGAACTGATGGTCTGGATGCTATGTGCCTGACTGTCCGCTGATTCCTTTTAAAAAAGCCGCGAAATCCTGTGTGATACGTGTTCCTTTTGCTACTAACTCCCAATTTCTGTAAACGACTTTGTCGCTATCCTGATTGAGCCATCTGCGGCGCTTGACATGAAGATAGACCTGCATGCCACGGATCGGAAAATCTTGAAGAGTAATAGGTTCGAAAAATCCCTTGGAAACCAATTTTTGTCCCTGATATTCTTCAGGTGTGCTGTTAAGTTCTTCCAAAAAGATATCCAGTCTTTTTTCTTCTTTGGAATAGTGGGTCATCTCAAAATAATCGGAAACTCCTTCGGGAATAATTAAGGGCATTAATGCGTTAAACGAATCGTGCATCTGTATAAATATCAAAGCACAAATATCTAATTATTTTTTATCCCCTCCACAACTTTTGTACATGATCCAAAATAAATAAATCGTATTAATTTAAATCTGGACTTTTAGGGAAATTTGCAACGTGCGCATATTTTGGGCCAAGACTAATTATAGCCTGTTTCCATAAGTCCTCACCATCTGTAAGGAAAGTCAGGGCAGGATCGAAAGCCTGGTGTACTGCCCAGTTATTTTGTTCGATTTCGTGATCTAATTGTTCCGGTGCCCATCCTGAATAGCCCAAGAAAAATTTAACTTCATGAGGCCCGATAATACCTTCGTTAATAAGTAAAATAAGATTCTCAAAATCTCCGCCCCAATAAACACTCTCGCAAATAGGTGTGCCGCTTATCAATTTGTCGTATGCGCGATGTAAGAAAAATAACGCATTACTTTCTACAGGACCGCCAATATATATGGGAAATTTTTCGTTTTCTATTTCTTTCACAACATCGGAAAGTAGGAGGTGAGAACGGTGATTGAGGATGAGTGCTACGGTGCCATCTTCATTGTACTCGCATATCATCACTACCGATCTTTCAAAATTATGATCTTGCATAAACGGTTCGGATAGCAGTAAGCTTCCTTGTGTAGGTGTGTTTTCGCTAAACATGTTTCGTCTCTTTAGATAGTATTAAACTTAGATAAAGTTATTTTTAAATCCAATAAAAAAATAAATAGTCTGCGCTATTGGTGAAATATACATTTTTTTAGTAAAAAAAAGCTTAAATAGCATAAAAATAACGTTGTTTAAGGGAGGTTTTAGTAAGTTTGCTTTGTCATCAAACTAAGTTTATAATGGCAATAAAACACAAAGATATCGCTGCGATTAGAGAAGATTATACTAAAGGAGTTCTTTCTGAGGCCGAGGTACAGTCTGACCCGCTGGCTCAATTTAAAATTTGGTTTAGTCAAGCTATGGATGCTAGGGTACTGGAACCAAACGCAATGGTACTTTCTACTATTTCGGAAAATAAGTTTCCGTCATCTCGGATCGTGCTGTTAAAGGACTTGCAACAGAATGGATTGAGTTTCTTTACAAATTACCAAAGTCAAAAGGGAAACGATTTGGCTTACTGTAATCGGGCCAGTGTCTTGTTTTTCTGGCCCGAATTACAACGACAGGTTCGTATAGAGGGATATGTAGACAAGTTATCCCCCTCAGATTCCGACGAATATTTTATTTCCCGACCTCGCGGTAGTCGTATAGGTGCTTGGTCTTCTCCTCAAAGTGCGGTAATTCCAGATAGAAACTTTTTGGATGAAAAAGTGGAACGTTTTACGACCGACTTTAAAGATAATGAGGAGGTTCCGAGACCTGATTTTTGGGGTGGATATAGAGTTAATCCAATTAAATTTGAGTTCTGGCAGGGAAGAATCTCTAGGCTTCATGATCGTATTCAGTATACATTGGAAAATGAAAAATGGGTCATCAATCGACTTGCACCGTAGCCTCATGATAGAACAAATTAGAACTGAAATAGTGGCTCAATTCGGAGCTGAAAGCATTGTTGACATGCAATTGGATGGGCTTCAGAAAGCTTTAATAATTCATCCCACTAGTCTTGTAAATATATGTAGTTGGTTACGTGATAACCCAACATATTATTTTGATTTCTTAGCTAATATTACTGCAGTAGACTATCATCCGGAAGCCAAGTTTGCGGTGGTTTATCATTTAACATCTATTCCATATCAAAAACAACTAACGCTTAAAGTTTTCATTGCCAATGATAGAACAGTGGAAAATTTGCCGGAAATCCCATCTGTGCGTATGGTTTGGAAAACAGCGGACTGGCACGAACGGGAAGCTTTTGACCTTATGGGAGTGTATTTCAGTGGTCATCCTGATTTGAGACGTATTCTGTTACCAGACGATTGGAAGGGCTATCCGCTGCGCAAAGATTATGAGGATCCCGAAAGTTATCACGGTATAGCAATTAAGTAAATTATGAATTTAAACCGCTATCAGTCGGCATACGAACGATATAAAGAAAAGATTGCGAACGTGCGATCGCATGAGATGGTCATTAATATGGGACCACAACACCCTTCTACACACGGTGTATTAAGGTTAGAATTGATTACTGACGGAGAGATTGTCAAAGAGATTATCCCGCATCTCGGTTATCTTCACCGCTGTTTTGACAAGCATGCAGAATCCATGAATTATACCAAGACCATTCCTTTTACGGATCGTCTGGATTATTTAGCGTCGATGAATAATAGTCATTCTTTTGTGATGGGGGTTGAACGCATGTTGGGTATTGAACACAAAATACCCAAACGTGTTGAATATATCCGAGTATTGGTCTGTGAACTAAACCGGATAGCATCGCATCTTATTGCAATTGGTACGTATGGTATTGACATAGGTGCATTTACACCTTTTATGTGGTGTTTTAGAGATAGAGAACATATTATGAATATGTTGGAATGGGCGTCCGGTTCGCGCATGCTTTACAATTATATCTGGATCGGTGGTTTGTTTTACGATCTACCAGTAGGTTTTGAAGATAGATGTAAGGAATTCCTCAGTTACTTTAAGCCTAAATTGACCGAGTTAGATGAATTACTTTCAACTAATCAAATATTTATCTCTCGAACAGCCAATATTGGCATTTTACCCGCTGACGTGGCAATTAATTATGGCTGCTCAGGACCTATGCTTCGTGCTTCGGGAATCAAATGGGATCTGCGACGCATAGATGGGTACTCAGTTTACCCTGAAATTGAGTTCGATATTCCTGTAGGTAAAGGGGAGATGGGAACACTGGGAGATTCGTGGGATCGCTATAAAGTACGTGTAGACGAGATCTATGAATCAGTACGAATCATAGAACAATGTTTATCGCGTCTCACCACAGATTTCGCACGTACGCTAGATTTCGACCCACGGGCTTTGGTTCCCAAAAAAGTAAATTTAAAAGAACAGGATTATTATATTCGATCCGAGAATCCCAAAGGTGAACTTGGATTCTACTTCGTAACGCAGGAAAAGACGGATATTCCACGGCGAGTTAAAGCAAGAGGACCTAGCTTTAACAACCTATCTGTATTACCCGAATTGGGTAAAGGAGTTTTGATAGCCGATTTAATTGCTATCCTAGGTTCAATAGATATTGTGCTTGGAGAAGTCGATAGGTAACGAGAACATGCAAAAAAATGCAAAAATAAGTTGCAATTAAATCTGCTATTCGTATATTTGTGTTCTCATAATTTAAGTTTATAATTGGTTAATAGGAAAGTTCGCATCCCCCTGGATGCGGACTTTTTCTCTTTTTAGACATCCTTATAGAATTATATTTATATTCGTATAAATCGATTGTAAGTTTACGTAATGCTATCCTGTTATGGTTAGAATAGTTTTCATATTGTTAATGTTGATTTCTTTTTTGGAGAGCTACGGTCAACAGTGGTTTTTTAAAAATAATACAAATAAAATAACATTTCCTTTTGAGCTTGTGCATCATGTTATCATTATACCAATACATATCAACGGTGAAGAGTTGTCATTTATCTTAGATACTGGCGTGAAGGAAACGTTATTGTTTGGAAATTCGGATTCCTTAATTTTATATAATGTTTCTAAAGTGAAATTTCAAGGTATCGGTATAGGCGAAGGAATAGAGGGATTGCTCTCACTCTCTAATCATTTAAGCATTGCAGATTCAACTATGATAGATCTAAAACATAATTTATTTGTCATTACGGGAGACTCTCTAAATTTATCTAGTCATATTGGGCTACCAGTGCATGGTATTTTGGGAAGTAACTTTTTTCAGAATAACGTAGTCGAAATTAACTATGTTAAAAAGAAAATAACGGTCTACCGGAACATACAAGATGTAGGGAAAAAAATAAAGGGTTATGATAAAGTTCCGCTACTGATGGAGAAGGATAGGCCCTATATAAACATCGATTTAAGAATTGGAAAAAAAACACATAAACAAGTAAAAGTATTGCTTGATTTGGGAAATTCTGATCCCGCTATGCTCTTTTCAGACCGTCTACCGGAATTTGAAATGCTAGAACCTGCCATATACGAATTTATCGGTAAGGGATTTAATGGCGATATTTATGGTAAAAGAAACAGAATACATTCGTTACGAATAATTGATTTTGAGTTTCAACAGCCTATTGTTTCCTATCCCGATACGAATACATATGAAAGTAACAAGTTGGCGGAAAATCGAGTAGGATCTATCGGAAATCAACTGCTCACCCGATTCTCAGTTTTGATTGATTATCAACATCGGATGTTATACCTCAAGCCCAATAAGAATTTTCGACAACCATTTTATGTAGATATGAGTGGAATTGAAGTAAAGCACGCAGGTTTTGTATGGGTAGAAAGTAAAATCCATTTAAATACATCTTCGATTCGAGAGGGAAAGACAATCTCGTTTGGTGAGCGTAATAGTTTTAAATATAAAATAGAATTAAAGCCCATTTTTGTAATAAACAACGTACGATCTAATTCTCCTGCTGAACGTATTGGTGTACAAAAAGGAGATATATTATTGAAAATAAACCGACGATCTGTCCAGTCTCTTTCACTGGAACAAATAAAGGAGAAATTGCAGTCGGGACTAAATAAAACTATAAAGCTGCAGATTGAAAGGGGAGACAAAATCCTTAATTTCACTTTTCAATTACAAGATCCGATTCCCTTGTTATTATAATAAGTTTATTTTTTGTGCCCAATTATGTGAAAACTATTTTAACAAAAAAAGGGCGGTGAAAAGACCGCCCTTAAAACAAAATTTAAATCATTATTCGAAATATTCTTTTATTCTTTCGAAGAATGATTTTTCACTTTTGCCAGGCTGTGGTTTGAAGTTGGCAGAACCCTTTAACCTTTCCAAAATTTCACGTTCTTCAGAGGAAACCGCCTTGGGTGTCCAAATATTAACATATACCAATTGATCTCCCTTGTGGTATGAATTTACTTCTGGGATTCCTTTTCCTTTGAGACGTAAGATTTTACCTCCCTGTGTTCCAGGTTCAATTTTGATTTTCGCTTTGCCATCTATTGTAGGAATTTCCACACTGGTACCTAGTGCAGCATCCGAAAAGTTAATATATAAGTCATAAATGACATTTATACCGTCGCGTTTTAATGTTTCGTGCTGTACTTCTTCAACCAAGATAATCAAATCTCCGGGTACGCCTCCGCGCGGAGCTGCATTGCCTTTTCCATTCATAGACAATTGCATTCCTTCACTTACTCCTGCGGGAATATTAAAGGTAATGGTTTCTTCGCCACGCACAAGTCCTTCTCCTTTACAAGATGTACATTTAGCTGTCACTTCCACACCTTCGCCGTTACAAGTGGGGCAGGTGCTTGTTGTTTGCATTTGGCCCAGTATGGTATTGGTGACACGTCTTACTGATCCTGCACCCCCACAAGTACTGCAGGTGTGAAAAGAAGATTTATCTTTAGCACCTGTGCCGTCACAACTTTGACAATGGATTTGCTTATTTACTTTTACTGTTTTCTCTATACCGTTGGCAATTTCTTCCAGTGTAAGTTTTACTTTAATGCGTAGGTTAGTGCCCTTCTGCACCCGTCTTCCACCTCTGGAATTTCCGCCACCGAAAAAATTTTCAAAAGGATTTCCGCCACCGAATATATCTCCAAATTGACTGAAAATGTCGTCCATATTCATACCGCCCCCACCAAAACCAGAAGCTGAGTTTCCTGAATGACCGAATTGATCGTAGCGTGAACGCTTTTCTGGATTACTTAATATCTCATAGGCTTCGGCTGCTTCTTTGAAGTTTTCCTCGGCTTCTTTATCTCCCGGATTTTTATCGGGGTGGAATTTAATTGCCAGCTTTCGGTAAGCTGACTTAATTTCAGCGGCTTCGGCTGTACGAGATACACCTAATATATCGTAATAATCTCTTTTTGACATGTTATATTAAGGTTATTGTCCAATCACCACTTTTGCAAAACGGATTACTTTATCATTTAAAAAGTAACCTTTCTCCACAACGTCTAATACTTTGTTTTTTTGATCTTCAACCGGAGCCGGAATCGCCGTAATAGCTTCCTGGTATTCTGCATCAAAAGGTTGCCCCAACACTTCCATCTCTTTGAGTCCTTCGTTTTCCAACAGTTTTCTGAATTTCGAATTTACCAACTCAATTCCTTGTTTTACAGATTCAACATCTAGGGCTGTAGACATGGCATGAAGCGCTCTATCAAAGTCGTCTATTATTGGAAGTAATTTAGTAATCACGCCTTGGCCAGCAGATTGAATAAGATCAATACGTTCTTTAGAGGTACGTTTCTTATAATTATCAAATTCAGCAACTAAACGGGTATATTTGTCATTTGATTCCGTCAATTCTTGTGCTAGTTTCTCTTCCCTTGATACGGTTTCTTGCTCCGTCTGCAGCGTATCTTCTTGCTCTAAATTCTCTTCTTGGGTATTTTCTTGTTGTTCGTTCATTATCGCCCTATTTTTAATATACTTAAAAAGCTTCTTGAGATTTCTCAATAATTTTGCCATTATAAAATAAACGACACCCTGTCAGTACGCTGCATTGATGTACTTACAAAATGTCGCATTTAAGATTTTATGTCAGTTGATTTAGAGGCTTACGTTGTCATGCAACGCACCGTCTGAGGTTTTTATGATCCGAGCAGGAAGATTCTGAATAATTTGATAATCATGGGTAGCCATTAAAACTGATGTTCCGGAAGCAGCAATATCTCGAAGTAACAACACAATTTCCTCAGATGTTGAAGGGTCTAAATTTCCGGTAGGCTCGTCCGCAAGTATAATTTCGGGATTATTTAACAAAGCACGCGCGATGACAACCCTTTGCTGTTCGCCTCCCGATAATTCGTGGGGCATTTTTTTTAACTTAGAACGTAGGCCAACTTTTTCCAATACATCCAACATCCTGCTTTGAATCATTCCTTTCTCGGTCCAGCCTGTTGCCTTTAGTGCAAACTCTAGATTTTTTTCAACTGTTCTATCATTTAATAAATGAAAATCTTGAAAAACAATCCCTAGCTTTCTGCGGAGAAATGGAACTTCGTTTTCATGGAGTTTTTTTAAATCAAATCCAGCAATCATACCTTCGCCATTCGCAATATACAGATCTCCGTATATGATTTTCAATAAGCTACTTTTTCCGGTACCTGATTGTCCAATTAAATAAATAAATTCTCCTTTTGCAATGTCCATGTTGACATGCGATAAAACGAGATGTTTCTGCTGATATATATCGACATTTTTGAGTCTAATTACGGTGTTTTCTGCCATGTTCTATAATTCGATTTTCTTTATTTGACCAAACGGCAGATCATTAACGATTGCCATAATATACGCCATTTTGTCTCCGAGACCTATTTTTTCTAACGACTTATCTGGTCTATCTACTCTAAAATATGCTAGTAATGTAAACGAATCATCGCGTAATTGCACATAATCTGGAATTTTAGCAATGCCTTTTACTTTAATTAAATACATATATAGCAAAGTTAGAATTTTTTATGGATTCGTTATGAAACTAACGTTATAAATTCAAATTTATTGGTTAGCAAATAGAAAGTCCAATGTATTAACACCATCTGCATAGTCGTCGAGCGCAGGACACTGACTTGATCCTAAAGGAAAGACCGGAACTTCGAGGTCAAAAGATCCGTCTGTTACTACACACTGAATGCGTTCTCTACAATTGTTGATTGTGTTAACTACATCTTTGATGTTATCGTATTCCTCATAAAATACAACAGCTAAAGGGGATGCAATGTTTTTATCTTCTTTTAATAATAAAAAACCGTTGTCAAAGTGCTTTTCGCCATTAATAAGATAAATAGATTTGTTATAATCATAATTGTTGTTGTATTTGAAATGCGCCTTTGATTGATTGAAATGCTCAATCGCTTCAAAGAATGTTGAAACAGGGTAACCTGACGGAATAAATATCTTGGAAACAGATCTACAGCCTAGGCCAAAGTAATCAAAGATGTCATAACCCACTTTTTTTAGATCTTCTTCACTTTCTTTACCTGTAAGAATAGCCACGGAATTTCTGTTTTTACGAATTATATGAGGTTTACTGGAAAAATAATATTCAAAATAACGCGCCGAGTTGTTTGATCCGGTAGCTATAATAAGATCGTAATTGGCTAACTTATCAACTAAATCTATTTTATAGGCAAACAGCGGTTCTACTTGAGCCAACCTGTCAAGTACCATGGGTGTTAATCCGGCATCATCTGATGAAACTTTGATTTGTGCCACAAATCCGGACATGAGTACCGCTAGAATATCATGAAAGCCTACCAAAGGAAGATTACCCGCTAAGACAAGACCTACTATTTTGGAAGATTCGATATCGGGATAGTTTGCCAACCATTGGTTAAGCTTCTCGTCTGTCAATTGCTGCCCAAGAGACTGAAATTGCTTTAAAATATACTCTTCGGTATACCAAGGATTTTTATAATGAGCTCTTTGGATAGTATGAAGAGAGGTTTCATCTAAATTTAGCATCCATTTCCCCAATTGGCCCAATGCTTGAATACGTGTGTCCTTTGTCAAAATATTTTATTTAGAATTGTTCTGATAAATATTTGATTTATCTTTGTATTGTCAAATAAGTAGATAACCTACTAACTTTGTATACATTTTGTTGATAGTATACAATGAAGGTGCTACCTTTGAAATACAAAATTAGTTTATTTATTATAATTGTGAGGTTATAAATGGCGATAAAAATTACAGACGAGTGCATTAATTGTGGAGCATGTGAACCAGAATGCCCAAATAATGCTATATATGATGCTGGTGTGTCTTGGAAATTTTCAGAGGGAACAGCCTTAGATGGTATTATCGATTTTGGTGATGGTGTGACGCTAGATGCAAATGAAGGGCAGGCTGCTATTTCTGATGAGGTATATTATATAGTATCCGATAAATGTACGGAATGTGTTGGATTTCATGATGAGCCACAGTGTGCAGCTGTGTGCCCGGTGGATTGCTGTGTAGAGGATGAAGATGTGGTAGAATCTGAGGATGAATTATTAGCTAAAAAAGCTTGGTTACACGCCGAATAAAACAATATACATTTTGAAAAAGCATTGTCCAGGAGGATGATGCTTTTTTTTTGAAAGGTTAAAACGTAATAATTTGGTTTGCCTTTGTATTTTTCTATTTTTGTTGCTGAAATTTAAATTATGATCTAGATGTCGAAAAAGCGAATCGGTTTTGTAACCCTGATTACAGTTTCCATAGCTATTATAACCACTATATTTTATGAATTCGACTGGCTAGGGGTGAGCCCCCGGATAATGATTGGGGTTCGTTGGATTACAGCTATAGTGTTGATATTAAATGGAATATCTCGTAAAAACCTAACCACTTGGATTCTCACATGCTTGGTGCTAGGCGTCTTTGTTGGATTGGATTTTCCGGATTTGGCACGTGCGATGCAACCTTTAAGCCAAGGCTTTATTAAGCTTGTCAAGACTATCGTCGGACCTATTTTATTTGCAACGTTGGTATTCGGTATCGCAGGACATTCAGATTTGAAGTCCGTAGGACGTATGGCTTGGAAATCGATGCTTTACTTTTTTACAGCGACGTCATTTGCGATCTTCATAGGTCTATTTGTAATCAATTTAACCAAGGCGGGGGTAGGTGTCGACGTAGAAAACATGCCACACGAAGAACTGCCACAAACAACTACTATAACAGACGCTGACCAGCGCGCGTTACAACATATAGATGCCGACACCCATTGGGTATATAAATTTAACGCTTTTATAAGGGATACTTTTCCTGAAAACGTTGTAAAAGCTGTTTACGAGAACAAAGTGTTACAAATTGTTATTTTCGGAGTAATCTTCGGTATTGGTTTGGCCATGGTAGAGGAGAAGAAGCGGAAACCCCTTGTCGACTTTACCGAAAGTTTGTCGGAAGCAATGTTTAAATTCACTAACATTGTTATGTTATTTGCTCCAATTGGCGTAGGAGCTGCTATGGCTTATACAGTTGGACATCTCGGCGTGGATATTCTTAAAAATCTATTTATGCTATTAGGAAGTTTGTATTTTGCTTTATTGTTGTTTCTGGGATTCATTTTGTTCCCTATCGCTTTATTTCTAAAGGTACCCATTAAGCAATTTCTGAATGCAATCAAAGAACCCGTCTCGATAGCTTTTGCCACCACAAGTTCGGACGCAGCATTGCCAAAGGCGATGGAAAATATGGAAAAATTTGGAGTACCACGAAAAATCGTTTCTTTTGTAATACCTACTGGCTATAGCTTTAATCTAGATGGCACTTCTTTATACCTATCTTTAGCATCCATATTTGTAGCCCAGGCAGCTGGTATAGATCTTACTATTGGAGAACAGCTTCTTATCGCTTTTACGTTAATGATTACTTCAAAAGGAGTTGCCGCAGTTCCAAGAGCTTCTCTGATCGTGTTGATTGCAACAGCAGATCAATTTGGGTTGCCAACTTTTGTTATTGCTGCTATATTAGGTATCGATGAGCTGATGGATATGGCTAGGACTTCCGTCAATGTAATCGGAAACTGTTTAGCAACCGTAGTCGTGGCTAAATGGGAGGGGCAATTTGATGAAGAGGCTCCCTTCAGAACTGAATTAACCCAGAAAGCCTATTCTGGTGAACAATAATGCAACCCACACTTAATGTTATTGAAGATAGAGCTGTCACCATCGTTCCTCAAGTTCGCGATGACGACGATGACTTGCTTTTTAAAACAGCTTTTTTTAACCAATAACCAATCTTTTGAGGATTGTGTAAACGATTGCAAGATGCTAATGCGTGTTTGTAATCAACGAAAGCAAGAGGTATCGGCAGAATAAGGTAGTTAAGTTCGCTAGAGATGACGGATACGTTTTTTAATAATTTTAATTGTTACACCACAATTATCCAAAAAAATGTTATTTTGGATTCATGATTAATTTCTTGAAGAATGTGTCGTTATGTTTAATAGGTGTTCTATTTCCTTTATCGACCGTACAGGCACAAAATTTTGATACGTTGCAAGAACTATTTAAGGGTTCGTCAGTTCTGAATAAACACTATTATGGGTTTAGCTTATATGATTTGGACAGTAACAGATTTGTCTATGGTAATAACGAAGATAAGCATTTTACCCCCGCATCAAATACAAAGGTTTTTACATTATTTGCCTCTTTAAAAATTATTGGAGATTCTATTCCCGGAATCGAGTATATTGAAAAGGGAGACTCTTTATTATTTTGGGGTACGGGCGATCCCACATTTCTGCATCCTATTCTAGATTCGCGTCGGGTGTATAATTTTTTGAAATTTTCGAATAAAAAATTATTTTATGTATCCCAACAAACTGCTGAACCATTTTATAGAGAAGGGTGGTCTATTGAAGATTATGCTTATGATTATCAACCCGAAATAGCTGTATTTCCTATATATGGTAATTTAGTTCGCTTTAAAGCTTTAGGGAAAGATATTATCGCTTTTCCGAAACTATTTAATAACAAACTAACCATTAGGGAGAAATACGCCCGACATTTTAATATCATTCGTGATTTCCATTCCAATGCCTTTGAGCTAACGAATGTAAATCCGAGTGCGTCCTATCGTTCAAGTAAACCGTTTCATTGGTCAGACAGTCTTTTCGTCAATTTATTATCGGACACATTGTCTGTTAATATTAGACTATTAAGTAACTATAGCAAACCATCGGATACAAAAACACTTTATTCCGTGCCCAGAAATGTGGTTTTACGCGAAATGATGCTTCCTAGTGATAATTTTTTGGCGGAACACCTTACTATGGTAGCTGCAAAGATAAAATATAGGGAATTCCAAACGGATTCCTTGCGTGTCGAAATGCAAGACAAGTTTTATAAATTATTTACGGATTCTATACAGTTGCGTGATGGAAGTGGCTTATCGACATATAATAAGGTAACTCCGAGAAGTATGGTTGAACTATTAGTGTCCGTGAAGGAGATTTTTCCGGATTACAACCAATTATTTAATTACTTTCCTGCCGGCGGTATCGATGGAACTTTAAAAACGGCTTATGCATTGGATCAGGGTGTCCCCTTTGTTTGGGCCAAAACAGGAACTATTCACGCTGTACATTGTCAATCGGGCTATCTAGTGACGCGTACGGGGAGGAGGTATGCATTCTCTTTTTTGAATAATAATTTTATAGGAAGTGCCACTCCTGTACGTAAAGAGATGGTGCGAATAATGACGTTCATTCGTCAAAACTATTAATATTCTAAAACAAATGGTATCTTCGTAAATCAATAAAAAAAATGCTGGTTTTAAAAAAAAACGATAAAAAACTTGTACGTTCCTGGGCAATGTACGATTGGGCAAATTCGGCTTATAATCTTGTCATCACTTCTACGATATTTCCGGTCTATTACACGGCTATTACGACGACACGAGAAAAAGGAGATGTCGTAAGTTTTTTTGGTTTTGAGGTAATAAACACAGTCCTTTCCAATTATGCATTGGCAATCGCTTACTTAATTATGGCACTGGCGTTGCCTTTTTTGTCAGCTTACGCAGACTTAGGTGGTAAGAAAAAGTTTTTTATGAAGTTGTTTACTTATATAGGTGCTTTAGCCTGTATGGGACTGTTTTTTTTTAAACTTGAGACGTTGGAATTAAGTATTGTGTTTTTTGCGGTTGCCGCAATGGGTTATATCGGTGGTGTCGCCTTCAATAATTCATATCTTCCGCTGATCGCTACTGTTGATCAACAGGACAGGGTAAGTGCGCAAGGATTCGCATACGGGTATGTAGGCTGCGTAACTCTTCAATTAATCTGTTTTGTATTTGTGTTTAAGCCGGAATGGTTTGGAATTATAGATGCTTCTTTTCCGGCGAGATTTTCATTTTTTCTTGTAGGATTGTGGTGGATGGTATTTGCGCAGATACCGTTTGGCTATTTACCCGAATCGAAACCATTACTGGGTGATACGCAAGTCGTATTTTTTGACAAGGTGAAAAATGAGTTTAATCAGGTATTATCCGAGATAAAACAAATAGAACCTATTCGCCGCTTTTTACCGGCTTATTTCTTTAATGCTATGGGAGTACAGACGATTATGATTGTAGCGGCAGCTTTTGGTGAAAAGGTTTTGAATCTTGGAGCTACGAAGTTAATAGCAACAATTATATTGATTCAGTTAGTGGCGATTGCTGGAGCTTACCTAATGTCGAGCTTCGCTAAGCGTTACGGAAACATTAAGGTATTACTGGTGGTCGTTCTGATGTGGGTTTTTATATGTATTTCCGCTTATTTTTTGAATAATGAATTCCAATTTTACGGTATTGCTTTTATGGTAGGATTAATGATGGGCGGGATTCAGGCTCTATCAAGGTCGACTTATTCCAAACTCTTGCCACAAGATATGGAAGATACAACGGCATTTTTTAGTTTCTATGACGTCACGGAGAAGTTGGCGATTGTGTTTGGATTGTTTACTTTTGGTATCATTGAACAACTAACACACAATATTCGGAATTCAGCATTATTTCTTTCCGTCTTTTTTTTAATAGGATTCGTTTTAATGTGGAGAGTATTAAAGTTTAACACATTATTGAAGAATTAGTGTCTTATGCATAAAAAAGTAGAGTTATTTATCCCATGCTTCATTGATCAATTGTATCCTGATACAGCGTTTAATACCGTGAAGTTATTGCAAAAGGCCGGTTGCGAAGTCATTTACAATAGTGAACAAACGTGCTGTGGGCAGCCGGCTTATAATGCGGGCTTTTGGGATGAGGCTAAGACTGTGGGGGCTAATTTCTTGAATAATTTTACCGAAAATAACTATATTGTATCACCTTCTGCCTCTTGCACAGGCATGGTGAAACACGGCTACAACGATCTATTTACCAATTCGATCGAACATAATAAGTGCAGGAATGTGCAAAGAAATATCCATGAAATATCTAATTTTTTGGTAAATGTATTAAAAAAGGAATATTTTGGTGCTGAATTAGTGGGGACAGCAGTCTATCATGATTCTTGTTCTGGTTTACGGGGATGCAAGATAAAGGAAGAACCTAGAGTGTTGCTTTCACACGTCGGAGGACTTGAATTGGTAGAAATGCGAGATCAAGAAACCTGCTGTGGTTTTGGAGGAACGTTTGCTGTAAAGTTCGAGGGAATTTCTGCAGCGATGGCAGAGCAGAAAGTAAAAAATGCACAAGCTGTACATGCTGAATATATCATTTCTACGGATTCGTCCTGCTTGCTACAGCTCCAAGCATACATTGATAAACATAAAATTCCCATGAAAACAATACATCTTGTGGATGTACTGACTTCAGGATGGGCAAATATTTAATATATAAATCTATAAAATAATGAATTCAAGAAGAGATTTTATTAAAAACCTAGGGTTGGCGACAGCGGGTATAGTATTGTTGCCACCATTAGAAGGTTTTGCGGCAAAAAAGAAATGGTTTGACATTTCGTTGGCTGAGTGGTCCTTACACCGTACGCTTCACAAAGGTGATTTGAAAAATATTGATTTTCCAGAATTTACAGCTAAAAATTTTGGTATTTACGGCGTGGAATATGTCAACTCTTTCTTTAAGGATAAAGCAAAAGATATGACATATCTGAAAGACTTGAATAACAGAGCAAAAGATAACGGGGTAAAAAATGTACTGATTATGGTAGATGGAGAAGGGGATCTAGGTCATGCAGATGCTCAAAAAAGAGCGCAAGCTGTAGAAAATCACTATAAATGGGTTGATGCTGCAAGTTTTTTGGGATGTACATCTATCCGGGTAAATGCAGCAGGTAGCGGGACTCGTGAAGAAGTGGCAAAGCGGGCTGTTGAAAGCCTTTCTACGTTATCTAGTTATAGCAAGAAAGCAAAGATCAATGTTATTGTTGAGAATCATGGTGGCATATCTTCTCATGGTGACTGGCTAGCTGATGTGTTGAAATCTGTTGGCAATAAATACTGTGGTAGTCTACCTGATTTTGGTAATTTCTACGAATATGATCGTTATCAAGGTGTGAGTGATCTGATGCCTTATGCAAAGGGGGTTAGTGCCAAAGCACATGATTTTGATGAAAGCGGCAATGAAGTCAATATTGATTACGCAAAAATGATGAGAATTGTGAAAGATGCGGGCTATAAAGGTTTTGTAGGCATCGAATATGAAGGTGGTACTTTGAGTGAAATCGAAGGTATTAAAGCAACAAAAACTTTATTAGAACGTTTTCAATAAAGTATGATTAGAAAAAGCTTACTATGCATTTTTCTCACTTGTAGTATACTTTCATCTTTTGGACAAAATACCCAAAAGATGAAAGTATGGCAAGATAGTTTGGTGAAGTTGGGTACTAAAATGTTTAGAAACTCTGCAGAACCCGAGCGGCTTGACAACAATTTCAAATTTGTGAAGACCTTAGTGTCCGCTTTAAAAGAACCAAACTCTTATTATTATTCTTTTGAGCAATTAAATATGATTGCGATTTTGTCGTCTCCGGACAATAACTTCAGGATATTCTCTTGGAATATCCCATTACAAGATGGTTCCTATCTTTATTATGGGACTATTCAACATAAAACAGCAAACGGCCAAATTAGCTTGACACCCCTATTTGATAAAACATTTGAAATCAACGCTGTAGATAGTGCTGTTTTAAGTAATGCAGAATGGTATGGAGCACAGTATTATGATATTGTTCCACTTGGTAAAAACCAATACGTATTATTGGGATGGAAGGGGCATCATGCCGAATATACTAAAAAAGTTATAGAAATATTAACGTTAAAAGGCGGCAATCACGTGGAGCTAGGAGCACCAGTCTTTTTAGAAAATCCCAAAATAGTTAGACGAATATTTTCTTATACGCGTCAAGCAACGATGTACTTAAAATATAATAGGACGCACAACAGAATTGAGTTTGATAACTTGGTGCCCGCTAGCTCTAGTCTCAAAGGAAATTTCAAATATTATGGTCCGGATTTATCGTATGATGCATATGAAGTTACTAAAGAAGGTA
Organism: Sphingobacterium alkalisoli; assembly: GCF_005049105.1. Lineage (GTDB taxonomy): Bacteria > Bacteroidota > Bacteroidia > Sphingobacteriales > Sphingobacteriaceae > Sphingobacterium > Sphingobacterium alkalisoli. The sequence continues at coordinate 680,165 of NZ_SUKA01000003.1, read as the reverse complement.
AATTAAAATTGCAGATGGATATTGAGGTTAACAATGTGGAAAGAGGAGATGAGGATAGGTACATTGACCCACAGAAACCGGGTAAAAAGCGTAAAAGCGGACTTTGATAATGTAAATATTTTAAGATAATTGTTTTTTTAACCAAAATAGTCTTTTCTTTGCCTTGAAAAATTAAATAAGCCAATAGATTAACAGATAAATTATAATAAATAAACAGGTATGGTTGAGCAACAAAATGATGAATCCTTAGTAAAGCATCTAGCTAAGCAAGGGATCGACGAGAAAATGGTAATGGGACATCCCGCCGGACTCTTTGTCTTATTTTTCACCGAAATGTGGGAACGTTTTAGCTATTATGGAATGCGTGCGCTTCTGACATTATTTTTAATCAGTACGATTGCTGATGGAGGCTGGGAATGGACTAATGAACGAGCAATGAAATTGTATGGTTTGTATACCGGCTTGGTTTACCTTACACCCCTTTTAGGTGGAATTATTGCAGACAAACTTACTGGCTATAAGAAGGCAATTACCATAGGTGCTTTGATCATGACATTAGGACATGCATCGATGGCCTTGGAAGGCATCAGTGCCAATTTCTTTTACTTAGGTTTGATATTGATGATCCTTGGAAACGGTATGTTCAAACCAAATATCTCCTCCATGGTAGGAAGCTTGTATCCAGATACAAGCACAAAGAAGGATGCAGGTTATACGATCTTTTATATGGGTATTAATGCCGGTGCTTTTCTAGGTATGTTATTGTGCGGATATATCGGAGAGAAAATAGGCTGGCACTATGGTTTCGGACTTGCAGGTATTTTTATGTTCTTTGGTATGCTACAGTTCTATTTTGGAGAGAAGATATTCGGTATTATCGGGGAATCTCCAAAAGTAGTTAAAGATTTCAACGAACGGAAAATCGCAAATAAGGAAGATGAAGCTGATGTTGTACTGTCCGCTAATGTGGTAAGGGACAGGTTAGTAGTCGTAGCTGTATTGATGATCGCGAGTATTGTTTTTTTTCTAGCCTTTGAACAGGCGGGTGGATCTATGTCTATCTTTGCCAAGGATTATACCCAGCGTGTGCTGGAAGGTAATGCCGCCACTACATTTAAATGGATTGATGCGATATTGACAATTGCTCCGATAGTAATAGTAACATGGGTGCTATTTAGCCTAGCGAAAAAGATATACAAGCAATACCCTCTTACGATTATATTTACCGGAGTTTCGTTTTCGATAATTTGGGTTTTAGGATTTTGGAAAATTTATAGAGAATTTGATTCCGTTGAGACCGAGGTTGCTGCTTCTTGGTTCCAGATTTTGAATTCTTTTTTCATTATTGCCTTAGCATCAAGCTTTAGTAAATTTTGGGAAAAAATTTGGAATCCATCTGGTCCTGTAAAATTTGCTTTGGGCCTTATTTTGGTGGGTATCGGGTTTGCTGTTTTAGCTTATGGAGCCAGCGCTATTCCGCCAGGAGCAAAAACAGCTTCAGTAAGTATGATCTGGTTAATTGTTGCCTATTTTTTTCATACGACAGGCGAGTTGTGTTTATCGCCAGTTGGTCTCTCTTATGTAAGTAAGCTATCTCCTAAAAAATTTATAGGATTATTGTTCGGTTTTTGGTTTTGTGCTTCTGCTATTGCGAATTTCATTGGCGGACTATTAGGATCCTACATCGATAAAATCGCGGAGACATATTCAATGTCTTATTTCTTTATGATTTTTGCGATTATTCCAGCGGTTACAGCACTGCTTTTAATCGTTTTTAATCCGGTTTTGAAAAAAATGATGCATGGTGTAAATTAGTGTAAGTGTATAAACGAAAATGAGGTTGTTTTAGAAAGAAACGACCTCATTTTCGTTTATACACATTTTTATTTTTTATCTTCCTAATTTATATGTTGTTTTTCAAACTTGCATATCAAATCAAGTTTGTCTAAGTTTGCACTTTAACATTTTAGTAGTGACGGATAGCGTAGTAATTATTCCAACATACAATGAAATTGATAATATCGAAAATATCATTCGTGAAGTTTTTTCATTAACTGTCGATTTTCATGTCTTAGTTGTAGATGACGGTTCTCCGGATGGAACCGGTGAAGTGGTTAAAAAACTAATGGAATCGGATTATACTGGCAGATTGTTTATTGAAGAACGGAAAGGGAAATTAGGTTTAGGCACTGCGTATATCCATGGGTTTAAATGGTCTCTTAGTAGGGATTATACGTATATCTTTGAAATGGACGCAGATTTTAGCCACAATCCTAATGACTTGATACGTTTAAGGCAAGCCGCTCTAGAAGGTGCTGATATGGTCATCGGATCACGCTATATTAAAGGTGTAAATGTGGTTAACTGGCCTATGAGTCGTGTTTTGATGTCGTATTTTGCTTCGGTATATGTACGTATGATTACACGGATAAACATTCAGGATGCTACTGCGGGTTTTGTTTGTTTCAATAGAAGAGTATTGGAGAGAATAAAATTGGATGAAATTCGTTTTGTAGGATATGCTTTTCAGATTGAGATGAAGTTTAAAGCCGTACAGTATGGATTTAATGTTTTGGAAATTCCTATCATATTTACGGATCGTACTTTAGGCGTTTCTAAAATGAGTACAAAGATATTCCGGGAAGCTTTTTGGGGTGTAATACAGTTGAAATTAGGTAGTTTATTCAAAAAGTATTAATAACAAAGTTATAAATGAACGAGAATCTTGATCCCAATCCAGAACGTCTAAATCCTACGGAGAAAGAATTGGAAAGAGTTTTGCGACCGCAAAATTTTGAGGATTTTACTGGACAGGCCAAGATTCTGGAAAACCTTTCTATATTCGTAAAAGCGGCTAAATTACGTGGCGAAGCACTTGATCACGTTCTATTACACGGCCCTCCAGGACTGGGGAAGACAACACTATCCTACATTATTGCTAACGAGATGGGGGTGGGAATCAAAATTACTTCTGGACCAGTCTTAGACAAACCTGGAGATTTAGCAGGATTACTCACCAATTTAGAGGAGGGGGATATTCTGTTTATAGACGAGATACATCGCTTATCACCTGTTGTAGAGGAGTATCTGTATTCCGCGATGGAGGATTTTAAAATCGATATTATGCTGGAGACGGGACCAAATGCCAGATCGGTACAGATTTCTTTGAATCCGTTTACCTTGGTCGGTGCCACTACACGTTCAGGTTTACTTACGGCTCCATTAAGAGCGCGATTTGGTATTAATTCGAGACTTCAGTACTATGATGCAAAATTGTTGACTACTATCGTACTTAGGTCATCAAGTATATTAAATACAGCAATCAGTGAAGAAGGTGCTTACGAAATTGCTAGAAGAAGTCGCGGAACTCCTCGGATTGCAAATGCTTTGTTGCGTCGAACACGTGATTTTGCACAAATCAAGGGAAATGGAAGCATTGATAAAGCAATTGCACAGTATGCATTAAAAGCCCTAAATGTCGATGAACATGGATTGGATGAAATGGATAATCGTATCCTGTCTACAATTATAGATAAATTCAAGGGAGGGCCTGTAGGGCTAAAAACAATAGCGACCGCAGTAGGTGAGGATGAAGGCACAATAGAAGAAGTCTATGAACCATTTTTGATTCAAGAAGGGTATATTATGCGTACCTCTAGGGGAAGAGAATGTACTGAGGCAGCATACAAACACCTAGGGAAAAACAATTATAGTAAAGGAAACACACTTTTTTAAAGTTTATTATGAGATACCTTTTATTTGCAATTCTGTTGTTAAATTTATCGGTTGCCTATGCTCAATTAGATTGCCCGGTTCCGTTCGGAACTAATAATGGTGATCAAAAGTATCATATCACTATCGGTGTGGGGCAAACGAAATTGTACGGTGATATGGATAAATCCGGCACCATGGGAACCGCGTTTTTTTTGAAAGTTGATTATAAATTATTAAAGGGACTTCATATTGGTGTAGAAGGGCAAATAGGAAGCTTGGAAGCCGTACCTTCAATTGTGGACGAAAGATATGTAACAAATAATTATTATTCGGGTGGTGTTTTTGTGACCGCTTATCCTTATGATATTCTTACTAATAGTAAATCATCCTATAATTATTCACTTAAAGATAGATTGTTAAGTGGTTTCTATGTAGGCTTAGGCATTTCAGGACTACGTAACTCCTATAAAGAAGGTGATATTTACCGAGATCCAAATTTACTTTATACTTACGGTCCAATAGCATATTACGATGAAAATAATTTACCTGTATTCAAAGAAAAAATAAACTCTTTGTTACTACCAGCAATAAATGCTGGTTTGGCATTTCCTATTAATAAACACACTACCCGTACGGGTAGGTATTGGAGTGCAGTATTGAATGGACAATTTAATTTTGCAAACAACGAGTTATTGGACGGTTACATTCCATATGACCAAAATGGTCGACGAATCGAAAGTAATAATGATATGTACACTTTTTACTCTTTAGGCGTCCGATATTCACTTTAATTTTTTTAATAGTCGATTTCCTCTGCTTTTAATAGCGGGTGTGGGATTTTCTGAAATACATAGGCTTATCAGGGCAGTTAATTCTTCTTGAATCCAATCTTCATCATTCTTTAAATAATATAAGATATCAAAACAGTTTACTTTTACAGCTATTGGACAATTTAAATCAAGTAAACAGGCAAATGTCTTTTCCAGAATGCGCTTGCGTTGACCACTTTCTAAGGTGGGGAACTTGTTTTTGGGAGATAAGATCCACATAACTAATTTGGTGTAGGAACGGAGGCAGCTCCAGTTCTCCGTTATGTTATAAGCATCGATGACCTGCCGTGAATAGTTAGGAAAGTAATGAGGTTCTTTGAGAAATACTGTTTCTATAATCCATGCAGCCCGGAAAGCGATTTGCTTATCGTCGGTTTGTAATGAAAGTATAAATAGCTGATTTAATGGATGTAACTCGAAAATTGAAGAAGAGACTTCCGAAACCCTAATTTTTAGTAGGGTTTTGAAAGTCTCTTCGTAATTATTCAAATTTATACTATTTTTTAAGTGGTCTGTCACGATTCATCTCTATAATGTCAACTTTATCTCGTTTAGATTCTCCTAAAAGGTGTTCACTAAAATAATCAGCCATTTTCCAGAAGAAGTATTCAGTCATATCACCAAATGCATGACGTTGTCCGGGTAATAACAAAAAGTCAAAACGCTTATTTGCTTTTATCAATGCTTCTGCCATGCGGATTGAGTTTGCGGGATGCACGTTATTATCAATATCTCCCGTTACGATCAATAATTTTCCTTTTAGATTATTGGCCAACTCTGTGTTTTTTTGTATTTGATAGTTAAAGGTAGTATCTCCTTTTTCTGTGATAGATTCCTGTACGCCGTGGTGACGTTCGCTCCACCATCTATTGTAGATATTGTTCTCATGATTACCTGCCCCCGAAACAGCTACTTTGAAAAAATCTGGATAAACCAGCATCGCCGCTGTTGACATGAATCCTCCACCCGAATGGCCGGTGATACCCACTTTATTTATGTCGATGAAGCTATGTCGTGCAGCTAGTTGTTCTGCAGCTACTTTTTTATCCTCCAATCCGTAGTCTCGTAAATTTCCATAACCGTATGTATGATACCATTCAGAACGAGCTGGATGCCCGCCACGATTACCCACTGAGATTACCACAAAACCTATTTGTGCAAGACGATCGATCCGATCCATACTTCTTCCAAAACTCTTATTCACGGCTTCCGTTTGAGGTCCTGGGTATACATATTCAATGATAGGATAAACCTTAGTGGAATCGAAATCATAGGGTTTATATAACACACCATACAAGTCTGTAATACCATCGCCTGCTTTTACTTTGAACGTTTCGGGGAATCTATATCCGGCAGCGAAAAGCTGGGTAAGATCTGCTTCCTCTAGTTTCATAATTAACTGACCAGAAGAATTATATAGATTAGATGCCGGCGTGGTATCCACACGCGAAAAGTTGTCTACAATGAAAGTTCCACTTTCACTTACATCTACTTGATGATCATAATCTCCTTTTGTTACCAATTTTAAACCTGACCCATTCTTATTAATTGCATAATAATTGGAGTAATAGGGGTCAATGTCTTTTTCGCGCCCATTGGCTTTGAAATATATGGTACTGGTTGATTCATCAAATGAAGTTAGTTCCTGGCAATGAAATTCACCTTTTGTTATTTGGGTAAGGAGTTCTCCTCCCGTATCATATAAATAAAAGTGCCCCCATCCATCCCGTTGAGACCAATGGATAAATTGATTGCCATTATTGATAAAGGTCGGTTTTTGAATATCAAGGTAAACGTTCGAACGTTCTTCAACTAATGTTCGTGTACTGCCGTCGACACCTATCGCAAGGAGATCGATACGTTTTAAATCACGACTTGATCGGGCAATATAGAATTCCCTATCGTTACCAAGCCAATAATTGATGAAATGTTTACCCTTAAGATTTTCCTTTTTTCTATCTTTAGACCAAAGGCTTAACGTTTGATTTTTGAATCCGTAAATAGGAATCTGTGTCGGTTTTAGCGAAGTTACATCGAAAAGATGGAGTTCTACTTCCGTTGAATCAACCTCTCCTGGCATCAGGTATTTGTAGGTTTCAAGGGTCGGTCTTTTACTACCCACATTATTTATGACCCAAAGTGCTGGATTATTTCTATTGTCTTTACGAGTTAGAACAAAATACTTCCCGTTCGGGCTCCAATTCAATCGTACGGGCTTTCTTTTTTTTATTTCTTCGTCTTCAGACTTTTTATCTCCAGTTGTAATACTATATTCATCGCCGCCCCATGCGTAATATTGCACCCCATCGGTTGTGAATTGATTTTCTACAATAGTAGAATCCTTTTCATCCTGAATCGCCTTTTTGTAATTGGCGTAGTCCATCCAATAGAGATTGTAGTTTTTAGCATAATATACGCGCGACGTGTCTGGATTAAAGATCGCCCAATGCGGTTTTGCTTTTTCCTTGGTAGTATCGCTTATTTCCTTTAATTCTTTAGAAAGAAGGTCATATTCGAAAAAAAAAGTCTTTTTCTTTATTGTATCCTTTTTATTGGTCAGCTTTTTGATCTCATCCTTGTTTTTTAAAGTATCTTTTGTACTGGGAACTTCAAAACGGATTATATTTTCATTATCCATAAAACGTAAGTTGTCTAACGTCAAGTGCTGGGCATCAAAAGGATTTCGAACGATTGAGGTTATTTTTGCAGCCATTTCAGTTCGGTCAAACAACTCAGATTTTTCACGAGATTTGGGATTAACTAAGTACCAACTTTTACCCGATGAAGTGGTATATTCATACCAAAATTTATCCCCGTAGTTTATCCAATTAGGCCTCACTTCGGTTGAAAATATCATGGTACGAAGTTTAGAAGGAGAAAATTTAGAAGCCAACTGGTAATTAGGTTTTACTTGGTTGTCCTTTTCCTGTGCATATGAAAGTGAGATGCAGGTGAGGAGTATTCCTAAGATGTAATTCTTCATGTAATATAGAGAGTTGATAATAATTGATAACGAAATTATCTTTTTTTAATAAGAAATAGGGGCAGTAATGTGTAATATTTTTGATAGTAATTTTTAATAAAATTTCTCATTAAAATTGACCAAAAATAATTCTTGTCTGGCGCGTGTAATAGCAGTATAGAGCCATCTTAAAAATTCGGTATTTAACATTTCATCTATTAAATAGCCTTGATCGATAAATACGAGTGGCCATTGTCCTCCCTGTGCTTTATGACAAGTAATTGCATATGCAAACTTAATCTGCAACGCATTATAATAGGGATCCTTTTTTATTGCTTCAAGACGATCTCGTTTAGAGCCCATATCTTCGTAATCCCTGGCTATGCTTTCATATAGTTGCTGCTGTAAATCATAAGGTAATTGGGGAGCATCAACATGAAGACTATCCAATAACACGCGACAACGTATAGCATCACCTTCATTATTATCCATGAATTCTAAATATAGATCAGCAAAGCGAAAACCGTGCATGTCGTGTACATTGCTTACCTTGCGAATAATGGCCATGTCTCCATTCGCGATAAACCCGGTATGATTTTCATCATGTTGTTGCAACCAATAGTAGTTGTTACGCACAATCATGATTAAATCGCCCCCTGTGATTTCTTCTTCTCTAAAGAGTATTTGATTCCTGATATGCTTATTGTATAGGTTGGCGGATTTATTCGATCTACAGATAACCATACAGTTTTCTATACCGTGTTTGTCGTAGGCATAATGCAAGCCCTCAACCAATCGTTCCCCTGTCATCCTATATATATCTTTGAATCCATTGGTTATAAACTTTGGAAAGCTATAGGTGGCGTCACTTTCGTCCAGTTTTATTTCGTTCCGAATCTTAGTGGCGTTAAATAGTATTCCAGAGTTTTTTGCTTGGCGCACTACATCCGTCATTTCGTAAGTAATGGTTTGGAGCCCAAATTCTTGACTGATATAACCTGAATTTAACGCAGGACTATTTTCTAATCCCACCGGTGGGAGTTGGGCGGTATCGCCAACAAAAATGAGTATGCAATTTTCGCCAGAATGCACATATGAGATCAAATCGTGTAAAAGTCCATTTGAAAAAATATTTATTCCCTCATTGGATATCATAGATGCTTCATCGATAATAAACAGCGTATTCTGATGTCGATTTTCAGCGATCGAAAAGTCCATTTGTAGCGTAGCTGCAGTTTTTTTTCGGTATATTTTTTTGTGAATTGTTAATGCATTATGTCCTGAATAAGCTCCCATTACTTTGGCTGCCCGCCCTGTAGGTGCAAGAAGGACAGCTCTTTTTTGCAACTTGGGCAGTGCTTTTACCAATGAACTAATGATGGTAGTTTTTCCTGTACCAGCGTATCCTTTTAAAATAAAGCAGGAACTTTTAGAAAATGTATGTAAGAAGTCAGCTAGTAGAGTAAATACCTCTTCTTGTTGTATAGTAGGTTTCCATGAAAACTCTTGAATCAGTAAATTTTTAATATACACATTCAAAGTTATTTAAAAGGTTTGTCAATTCAATTGTAAAAGCTAATTTTGTTGTCGAAGGTTGGCGTAATCTGCTAGATAATATTATTCAATGAATTACACATCAGAAGAATTTCATATTCACTATATTTCCTCTTATACACTATTTGTAAATAGTGATTATACCTACGACCATTTAGTAGTTGTAGATGAACAAAAGAATGTTTTGGTTTTCATGAAGTACAAAACTACTAAGCCGTCTACTGACGCAATGAAAATATTAAGTTTACCTTTTCAACATGTATTTGTTACGCTCCCCCACCAGAGTCTTGTTTTGACACCAACTGATGTGTTTCAAGACGGAGAGAAGGACATTTATACAGATTATTTTATAGATCAGGATGCAGATCATACCTACGTAAAACACTTATCTTTTGGTATTACTGGGCTTTATCAATATGATTTATTGTTATATAATAGATGGAAAAATCTTTTTTCGGATGCTCATTTTATTCCATCGTTTGAAATAGTTGTACGACAAGCTCAGTCAAATATTCCTATTCAAGGGGAGACTTTAGGTGTTCATATTTATGACAGTCAAGCGGATCTCTTTTTATATATAGATGGTGCTTTACAACTATATAACACATTTGAGGTTCAGACCGTTGACGACTTGAATTACTTTGTGTTAAGCATATTCAAAAATTTCGGTTTAACTCATAAGATACAACGCATTTTGTTGAGCGGCACAAATGAGGGCTCAGAGTGGGGAGAGCGATTATCTAAATACACGGAGGATTTAGAGGTGATACGAGCTAAATCAAAGTGGATTACATCTGATGATGAAGTGAAAAAGCAGATGTCATATTTGAATATCTTACTAGATAGCCAATTATGCGTATAATAGGAGGCAAACTAGGTGGAATTCGACTCCATCCACCTACTGGTTTGCCGGTGCGACCGACGACCGATATTGCAAAAGAGGCATTATTTAATATTTTGTTAAATCAAATAGATGTGAATGCAACCACATGTTTGGATTTATTTTGTGGAACAGGAAACATCTCTTTTGAACTCGCATCTCGTGGAGCTACTGAGATTGATGCGATAGACATCCATAACAAATGTCTTCTTTATATTAAGGATACTTGTAAAAAGCACGAGATTAAAACCATTCATACGCGCAAAGCGGATGTTTTCAAGTACATTACCTCGTGTAAAAAAAGCTATGATTTGATCTTTGCCGACCCACCATACGATATTGATCGCTTACCGCAGTTACCCGAAATGATTATGACCAATAACCTATTAAAGGTAGGAGGGATTCTCGTAGTGGAACATCCTTCTACGCGAAAAATGATGACGGATGTCACTTTTGTGGAAACGCGAAAATATGGATATTCATCTTTTAGCTTTTATAAACAAAAATAATTCTAATGAGAATAGCAGTCTTCCCAGGTTCATTTGACCCATTTACTTTGGCCCATAAAGATTTAGTAGATAGATCGTTGTCATTGTTTGATAAGATTTATATAGCAATCGGTGTGAATTCTTCTAAAAAAGGTTTAATGGCATTTGAGAAACGGAAAAGTGCAATTGAATCGGTGTATGTTAACTCAGATCAGGTAATTGTAGGCTTGTTCTCAGGACTCACGGTTGATTATTGTTCATCCGTAGGTGCACGGTTTATATTGAGAGGTCTACGTAATGCCAACGATTTGATTTATGAAGATGCTATTGCTCAGAATAATTTGATTCTAGCACCCCACATTGAAACTTATTTTTTATTGAGTAGAAGTGGTACTGCACATATTTCTTCTACAATTGTGCGCGATATCCTTGCTAACGGAGGGGCTATTGATAGATTAGTACCCCAAGAAGTGATTGATTTTATAGAAGATTAGGTTCGCATAAATTTGATTTTATTACCCTTGATCTTACCTATTCCGTCATTCTTTAAAATCCGGGAAGCTACATTTCTTTTTACCGCGATATAAGACTCGTTATCTTTAACCTCTATGATACCTATATCATCTTTTTGAATGCCATCAAGTTGAAGTGTGTATCCTACCAGATCAATTTTATTAACTTTATTCTTTTTACCGACAGGGATATAAAGTGTGGCATAAGGTGTGTTTGATGGGAGATTATATTCTTCATCCAATATGATTTCTTCAGCAGGCTCAATTAGATACGGAAAATCATCGTCTGGTTTGAGCATAACAATAACGTCACCTTCTGTGTTCATACGTGCAGTACGTCCGTTTCTGTGTACAAAAGCATCTTCTTTATAAGGAAGCTGGTAGTGGATGATGGTGTCTACGGCTGGAATATCGAGGCCGCGGGCGGCTAAATCTGTTGTTAATAATATACGGTTGCTATTATTTCTAAACTTTAAAAGTGCTAACTCCCGGTCTCTTTGTTCTAGTCCGCCATGAAAAACGTCATGAATAAGCATACGGTCTTGCAATAGTTCACTTATATGGTCTACGGCATCCCGATGATTGCAAAAGATAAGTATTTTTTTATCTCCTAGTTTACATAGTAATTTAAATAGCGTTTTTAGCTTATGTTGAGGAGAAGAGGTTGTTTTTTTAAAAGTTAGTTTAGGAATACTTTCATCATCTGTCAAATAGTCGATGATGATAGGGTCGTTAAGCGTTATAAAACTAGGATATTCATCTAACTTTGTCGCCGACGTAAGTATCTTGTGTTCAATGTGACTAATCTGTGCGAGCAAGTTAGACATCTGCCCCTGAAAACCAAATTCTAAGGACTTGTCAAATTCGTCCAATACGACGGTGTGTATCTGTCTTGGATTAAAATGACCCCTATCCAAATGGTAGATAAGGCGCCCTGGTGTGCCAATTAGTATACTAGGAGCTTCTTTCAGTGCATTCCGTTCGATCTTGGTGTCATGTCCGCCATAACAGGTCGTTATTTTATTACCTTTTGTCACTTTTTTAATGACAGATTCTATTTGTAGGGCAAGTTCCCGGGTCGGAACAACAATCAATACCTGCACAACATCTTTTAGATATGGATCTAATAGCTGATTGATAATTAAAGAGAAGGCGAGTGTCTTACCTGTTCCCGTAGGTGATAGAACGATTAAATCCTGCTGAGCGCGGAATTTTTCGGTAACCTCCAGTTGCATAAGGTTTAACGATTCTATATTTAAACTTTGAAGAATTTTTGAGATATCCATGGTGCTAAATTAGTTAAATAATACCGTAGCGTTACCAATATTAACAAGAATTGGTGACTCAAAATCAATATCAAATAAACGTGTTTTTTAAGATAACTTTTGAAACACAGTAATAGATACATTTGTCTTTACTTGCATCGCCAAGGATAAGCTTTAGATATCCCGTTTAAAGTTTATTTAGTTAAAATACTTAAATATTGTTAACATGATGTAGAAAGGCATTTAATTTGCTATCTTCACATGAAAAACAATAGATACATGCTTAAACATAAGAGAATAATTCCGATTACTATACTACTGGGTAGCTTAGTAATGGCTAGCTGCGTTAGCAATAAAAAATATTTGTCTTTGCAGACACAACATCAAGATTTGGCGACACTTTATCAACAGGGACAAGTGGATTTAGCCGAAAGCCGAGCTAAGGTAAAAAGTCTGGAAGATCAATTAGAGCAGGAAAAAAAGAATAATATTGCCTTAAGAGAAGCATATTCAAAATTGCAAACGTCATTAGATAAAAGTATATCGCAAAACTCGCAAGGCAACGTGAATATATCTAAACTTGTCGACGAGATCAATGCTTCAAATAAGTATATCAAACACCTTGTTAATACAAAAAATAAGAGCGATTCATTGAATGTCGTATTGACAAATAATTTAACACGCTCACTAAGCCGCGAAGAATTACGTGACGTTGATGTAAAAGTATTAAAAGGTGTAGTGTACATTTCCCTTTCTGATAATATGCTTTACAAATCAGGTAGTTATGAGATCTCTGACAAAGCTGGCGAAACATTAAGTAAGATTGCCAAGATTATTCAAGATTATAAAGATTACGAGGTTCTTATAGAAGGTAATACGGATAGCGATCCGATCTCGAAAACAAACATCCGCAACAATTGGGACCTAAGTACTTTAAGAGCATCATCGGTAGTACAAGCGCTACAAAATAATTATGGCATAGAACCGAAAAGACTTACAGCTGGAGGTCGGGGCGAGTATAACCCTATTGCAGACAATTCTACACCTGATGGAAAAGCTAGGAATAGACGCACTCAGATTATCATTACACCAAAATTGGATCAGTTCATGGAGTTGATCGATAAAGCTCCTGAAACAGATAGTGCACCTACGATAGAAGATTTATAAAATTATCCAAATTGTGAAAATGTCCTTAATAATAATTGTTAAGGACATTTTTATGTTAGATACAAAAGACGCTATATTTAAATTTGAGATAGCGCTAAATTTGGCATGATTGTTTATACTCAGCAAGGATGATTTTAAAGAAACTTCAACTAGTCATTATCTTGTCGACTTTTTTTCTATTTATGGGCTGTAGTTCGATGTACATGCCCAATGTTCCGGCTACTCCGATGTTCAGAACTCAGGGTGAGGTATATGTTTCTGGCCATATAAATACGAAGGGTAATTTAAGTGGTTCTTTAGGAGTAGCGGCTACCAATCGTGTGGCGATAATTGCGAATGGATCGTATGTCAAGAATGGTGTGAAATCCAATGAACAGTTCGATCAAAAAATAATTGAAGGAGGGATAGGCTATTTTACTAAAATAGGGGAAAATAAAAGACAAGTATTGGAATTGTATGCTGGGTATGGAATAGGGAATACATTAAATATAGATAAACGAGCGTCCACGACTGGATTCGAAGCAGTAGAAATACGTGATATGAATTTTGATAAAATATTTGTTCAGCTAAACTATTCTGCCACACGTAAGCGCAAATTAAATCTGTTCGGCAATAAAAGAGAATTGAATTATGGTACTGCAATTCGATTAAGTAGAATAGGAACAACAGATTTTACTATTGATGGTATAGATTTACAGTCAGAAGAAAATCTCTTTATCGAACCTGTTTTTTTTACCCGAATGGAGCTTTTTAATGGTTTCCAATTACAATACACAACTGGCTTTAATATCGGTATGGTCGATAATGAATATTTAAAGGCAGGTAATTCAGTTTTTACGTTAGGCGTGTCGTATAATTTTGTACGAAAAAAAAATAAATAATGAAAAGAATAAGTTTAATATCAATTATCGTTGTAATAACGTTTGTGATTACCGGATGCGTCGCAAGTAAACGAGCGCAATTAGAAGCATTGGCAAAATGTACATACGATGTTCAGTCCATTAACAATATGTTAGTGGGCGGAAAATCGGTCGAAAGTTTTGATACAGGAAATGGGATTAACATCGCTTCAATACCAAGTATCGCATTGGCTATTTTGAGAAAAGATTTGCCACTTGAAGCGAATGTGAATTTGAAAATAATGAACCCTTCCCCGACGGTGGCTGCTATTAATCAGTTTAAATATCTAATAGAAATACAAGGTAATCCAGTATTTGAGGGAACAGTCGATCAAAACATTCATTTAAGCACAAATGAATCTAGCGTGGTTCCATTAAGTTTTAAATTAAATTTATTTGGAGCAGATAAAAAGGATAACTATGTTGAAAAAATTTTTGACGAGCTTTTTAAAAGAGAGAAGAGCGATAATTTTATGACTTTGAAAATTAAGCCCTCCTTTCGAATAGGAGGAAACAATATTTATTATCCGACATACATTACAGTAGATACCAATTTGCTAAAAAAACTTAAAATTTAGATTTTTTAGCAAATTGTTTAACAGAGGCTTTTGAAATCATTTCAAAAGCCTTTTCTTTGTTGTCGTGTTAAATTTTCTAATTATCTTAATTTCCTTAGTGGCGGGCTTCCTCGTCCGACAAACTAAGTTGACAGATGCATCTGCCCATAAAGGAATTAATATATGGGTAATTTATATAGCACTGCCTGCTGTTGCGCTTAAATTTATACCGCAGATTGATTTGAATATTGCTTATTTGTACACAATTCTCCTACCTTTCATCGTTTTTGGCGGATCTTTTTTATTCTTTAAATCTCTCAACTTAATTTTAAAACTTTCCAATCGTAATCTGATAACTTTAATTCTGGTCTCTGGATTAAGCAATACATCATTTGTTGGATTTCCCTTGATTATTACATTTTTTGGAGAGGAATATTTAAAAATCGGTATTGTAAGTGATCAAACCACTTTTTTTATTCTATCTTCAGCGGGAGTAATACTTGCCATAGACGCAAAAAAATCTAGTCAAAAAACTGAAAATCGAATATCTTTCATCGTTAAAAGAGTTTTTACCTTTCCGCCTTTAATAGCATGCATAATAGCCGTTATTTTTCGCGATGTATGGCTTACCAATGCATCTCAGGAAGTTCTTACTGCTTTTGCCTCAACTGTTTCACCTTTAGCACTTTTTTCGATAGGAATGCAGTTGAGTTTTAAAAATTGGAAAAAGGAGTTTAGTTTGATTTCATATTCTTTATTTTACAAACTGATTTTAGCTCCCGCTGTCCTTATCGTACTTACATTTTTTATAGGTTTGCACGGGACATTCTATAGAGTTTCTGTCTTTGAGATGGTCATGCCAAGTTTGGTTGCAACGAGTCTAGTTATACAACAGTTTGGTCTCAATACCAAACTTGCGAATTCGACAATAGGAGTCAGCGTTATTATCGGCCTATTTCTTTCTTTTATTTGGCATAGTGTGATAATTACACTATTGTAACGTCTTTGTTATTCGACACTAACGGTAACCTGAATTTTATTTACTACTTTAGATTTAGTTTATCAAATTAGATATACTAAACCTATAATTGATAATTGATGAATAGAATTTTCTTGTTTTCCGTTTTGAGTATTTCTGCAGCGCAAGCGCAGTCATCTCATGAACGTTATGTACAGCAGATAGAGGGTACTTCGCTTGAATTCACCATGGAGGCCATTCCTGGTGGCACATTCATTATGGGGAGCAATAGTTCTGCAAAAGCGGATGAAAAACCTGCTCACCATGTAGAAATTGATGCTTTTTGGATGGGAACTTACGAAGTAACCTGGGATATTTACGAACTCTTTTTATATAAGGACTACGAGCAGTCTAAACAAACAAGTGGTGCCATCCCTGACCAGGTAGACGCCGTTACACGCCCTACTAAGCCTTATTTGGATATGACTTTTGGAATGGGGAAGGAAGGATATCCTGCATTGGCGATGACCCATTATAATGCTATACAGTTTTGTAAATGGCTATACGTAAGAACGGGCGTGTTTTATAGATTACCAACGGAAGCAGAGTGGGAATATGCCTGTCGTGCAGGATCTGATAAAGCATACTTCTTTGGAGATGATGTAAAATTGGCGGCAGAATACGCTTGGTTTGGCACGAACAGCAATCAATCTACACACCCAGTGGGAGAGAAGAAGCCCAATTCGTTTGGATTATATGACATTCTGGGCAATGTAGCAGAGTGGACATATGATCAATATATTGCTGATTTTTATACTCGGGATAAACCAGAGCCTATTGATAATCCAGTAGCTATTCCCACTGCTCTCTACCCACATGTAGTGAGAGGAGGGTCTTTTGAAAGCGTAATCGAAGAGTTGCGTTCGGCAGCTCGTACAGCTTCCGATCCAGTTTGGAAGCAACTGGATCCACAGATGCCCAAATCTAACTGGTGGTTTCCAGAGGCTCCTTTTGTAGGAATGCGTCTTGTTAGGCCCTTAAATCCGCCTACACACGAAGAAATAATAGCCTATTACGATAAAGAACCTATTGCTGATTTTTAAAAAACCTAAATATTATAATACATGAAAAATTTTGACCGTAGAGATTTTATAAAATCTTCTTCCATAATAGCCGGATCGGCTGCTGTTACCATGACATCAGCTTCGTCAGTGTTTGCTGCTGGAAATGACGCGATTAAAGTCGCGTTGATCGGTTGTGGCGGACGGGGTACAGGAGCTACTGCCGATGCGCTTGAATCAGGGCAAAATGTTCGGATAGTTGCAATGGCGGATGCTTTTCAGGATAATCTCGATACATCATTAAAAAATCTAAAACAAAAATATAACGAAAAAATTGATGTTCCCCAGAGTCGACAATATGTGGGCTTTGACGGATACAAGTCTGCTATAAAAGATGCCGATGTCGTCATCCTAGCGACTCCGCCAGGATTTAGACCCATCCATTTTGAAGAAGCTGTAAAAGCTGGAAAGCATGTTTTTATGGAGAAGCCAGTGGCTGTTGATATTCCTGGAATACGCAAGGTATTGATTGCTGCAGCGGAAGCAAAAAAGAAAAAACTGAATGTCGTGGTGGGCTTACAAAGACGATATCAAAAGAATTACAAAGAAACTATTCAGCGCATCCAAGATGGAGCAATTGGTGATATCGTATCCGGACAAGTGTATTGGAATAGCGGTGGCGTATGGGTTAGGCCCCGTAAACCCAACCAGACAGAAATGGAATATCAGATGAGAAACTGGTATTACTTCAATTGGTTGTGTGGAGATCACATCGTAGAACAGCACGTACATAATATCGATATCGCTAACTGGATAAAAGGAAAATACCCGGTTTCCATTGAGGGAACTGGTTCTAGGGCACAAAGAGATGGAAAGGAGTACGGAGAGATCTATGATAATTTCGCAGTTGAATTGACTTATGATGATGGGACAGTTGTGTATAGTCAATGTCGTCATTTTGAGGGTATACACAATCGCGTAGATGAAACTTTTCAGGGAACTAAAGGAAGAGTTTATCTATCTGCTGGTAACCAAGGAGTACTTTGGGATGCGAAAGGCAACGAAATTTACCGTCACAATGGAAGAGGTGATGCTAATCCCTATCGTCAAGAGCATGTTGAATTGTTTGATGCAATTGCGAAGGGCGAATATAAATTTGAAAATGCTGAGTATGGAGCTTATAGTACATTGACGGGTATAATTGGTCGGTTAGCCTGCTATTCCGGTAAAGTAATTAAATGGGATCAGGCTATACAATCAGAGATTGATTTAATGCCAACAACGTATACATGGGAAAGTCTTCCGAAGATATTACCGGATGAAAATGGAATTTATCCAGTAGCTATACCTGGAATAAATTCGCAGCTGTACATTTAGTGTTAAGAATTATTGTTATCATAGTTCAGATACTGTTAGGATGTTTTGTTTTTGCTCAACATCCTAATGTATCTCATGAACAGGTAATTCAAGGACGTGCTCAGGGGACAACTTATCTGATACGCTATTTTTCAAACCAAGTTATACATAAAGATAATATAGATAGTTTGTTGAATAGCATAGACGCATCAATGTCTCTCTACAATCCATCTTCATTGATTTCCATATTTAATCAAGCCAGTACTAAAGTGATACACATGGATCCTCATATGGCTGAGGTAGTTCGTAAGGGCTTGCAAATGCATAAGCGAACAAAAGGATATTTTGATATTACCATATTGCCACTTGTTAAGTTGTGGGGGTTCGGTGCTGAAGGTGTTAAGCATGATCCAACAGATTACGAAGTCTCAGCGATACTACCCCTTGTAGGAATTCAAAACCTAAAAATTAGAGGAAAAAAGCTGATTAAAAATAATCCTGGCGTTTCAATAGATTTAAATGGTATAGCGCAGGGTTATAGCGTGGATGTGGTTGCGCAATATTTGGAAGACAATAATATTCAGAACTATCTCGTTGAAATAGGGGGAGAAATAAGGGTGAAAGGAACTAAAGAATCGAAAAGTTGGCAAATTGCGATCCAACGGCCTCTCTCTCGCTTAGCCATAGATTCATTGACCCATTATAAATTAAATTTGAAGGATAAAGCTGTTACAACCTCTGGAACTTATGAAAACAGGAGGGTCGTTGGCCAGACGCATATCTCTCATCACATAAATCCCATAACGGGATACCCGGTGAAAAATGTGATCGTTAGCGCTACAGTGATAGCAAATACGGCCATGGAAGCTGATGCTTTTGATAACTACTTTATGTACCTTAAACCATCTAGCGCAATAGAATTTGCGGACAAAATAAAAGGAATTGAAGTGTATTTAATCTACTTCGATAATAATTCTTATAAAGAGGTTTTTTCTAAAGGCTTTAAAAATTATATTTACAATGCATCAGCAATATGATGGCATATTTTCCCGTAAAGCGTGTGACATATTTTTGAAATGATACTTTAACGAACAATTATATAAATGAAAAGATCAGATTTTGTTAAAAATGCAGGTTTGCTTGTCGGAAGCTCTGTGTTTCTGGATTCATCTCTAAAAGCATCAACGACAGATAATAATAACATGAAAAATCAAACGTTTAAATTGGATTATGCTCCACATCAAGGGATGTTCAGTACGTCTGCCGGTAAGGGTTTTCTCGATGAGATACAATATATGTATGATTTGGGCTTTCGCAGTATTGAAGACAACGGTATGCCCGGACGTTCCGTGGATGAGCAAAAGAAAGCGGGAGAACTACTCGCTAAGTTGGGCATGAGAATGGGTGTATTTGTTGTGCCAAAAGGTGGCAATGGTGCAAATACATTGGCAGCAGGTAAACGGGAGCATGTCGATATATTTTTAAAAGGATGTCGTGACTCCGTTGAAATCGCTAAACGTGTCAATGCGAAGTGGGTGACTGTAGTACCTGGTGACTATGAACGTCGCCTTCCTATTGGTGTACAAACGGCAAACGTTATTGAAGGACTTAAAAGGGGAGCTGAAATATTTGAACCACATGGAATTACAATGGTTTTAGAGCCATTAAGTGATACACCAGATCTTTTTCTACGATTTACTGACCAGACCTACGAGATTTGCAAAGCGGTCAATAGTCCATCATGTAAAATTCTATATGATGCCTATCACCAACAAAAGAACGAGGGAAATTTGATTAATTTGATGAACCAGTGTTGGAGTGAGATTGCATATATTCAAGTGGGCGATAACCCAGGCAGAAAAGAACCCACAACAGGAGAAATCAACTATAAAAATGTGTTTAAGTGGTTGTATGAAAAAGGTTACAAAGGGATAGTAGGAATGGAACACGGTATGTCCAAATCGGGAAAGGAAGGTGAAATATCGTTGGTCAATGCTTATCGTGAAGTGGATAATTTCTAATGCTAAATTATATTAGCAAAAATAATTTTAAATAATTTAGAATAACTACTATATTTATAAAATAAACCTATCATTCATCAAGATGTCAACATCAATAAAATTTAAGTTATCCTTCATGATGTTTCTCGAATTCTTTATTTGGGGAGCATGGTTTGTAACATTAGGAACATTTTTAATTAAAAATCTCCAAGCGAGTCAGTTTGAAATTTCGAACGTATTTTCAACGCAGTCATTAGGTGCTATTATTGCGCCTTTCATTATTGGTATGATTGCCGATAGGTATTTTAATGCCGAAAGAATATTGGGGATTTTACATTTAATTGGTGCGGGTTTGATGTTTCAAATGTATCAGGCGACAGATATGTCTGTATTTTATCCTTACGTGCTTTCATATATGATATTGTATATGCCTACGCTATCGTTGGTGAATTCAGTTTCATTTAGACAATTAACCAATCCGGAAAAGCAGTTTTCGAGTATCCGTATTTGGGGTACTATCGGATGGATTGTCGCGGGGTTATCAATCAGTTATTTATTTAAATGGGATTCGGCATTGGCGTCTGGAGAAGGGGCATTAAGAAATACGTTTTTAATGGCTTCTATTGCATCATTGGTGTTAGGATTATTCTCTTTCATCCTACCTAAAACTCCTCCAGTTAAAGTCCTATCAGATGAAAAAGCCTCTTTTGCATCCATAATTGGTTTGGATGCTATAAAATTGCTAAAAGATAAGAATTTCTTGATATTCTTTATCTCTTCCATTTTAATCTGTATTCCATTAGCATTCTACTATCAAAATGCAAATCCTTTTTTAGATCAAATTGGACTAGAAAATCCCACAGGGAAAATGACTATTGGTCAAATATCGGAGGTGCTCTTTTTATTGCTATTACCCGTGTTTTTCACCCGATTTGGTTTCAAAAAAACTATTCTTGTCGGTATGTTGGCTTGGGCTGTTCGTTATCTTTTATTCGCATATGGCGATGCAGGAGATTTATCATTTATGTTGATTTTAGGTATTGCCTTACATGGAATTTGTTACGATTTTTTCTTCGTATCAGGACAAATCTATACAGATAGTAAGGCTGGTGTGAAATATAAAAGTGCTGCCCAGGGCCTAATTACATTGGCTACCTATGGTGTGGGACAATTAATTGGATTTTGGGTAGCGGGGTTTGTCGGCGAAAAATATAAAAGCTTACAGGAAACAGATGTTGCTGCATTCTGGGAGCAAACTTGGATTATACCTGCCGGCATTGCGTTTGTGGTATTTATCCTATTCTTAATTTTCTTTAAAGACGAGAAAGTAGAAAACAAAACTGAAAAAATTTAAACCAAACTAGTAGAAGAAATATGGCAGACAATGTTTATGATGCAATCGTTATTGGATCGGGTATTAGCGGTGGATGGGCAGCGAAGGAGCTTACGGAGAAAGGGTTAAAAACCATTATGCTGGAGCGTGGCCGGAATGTTGAACATGTAAAGGATTATCATGCGAATAAAAATACATGGGAATATCCCCATCGTGGCGGTCGCACGAAACAAATGGAGGAGGACTATCCTGTTCTAAAGCGCGATTACGCTTTAAATGAAAAGAATTTAGATTTTTGGGTTAATGAAAAAGAAAGCCCATATACAGAGACAAAACGTTTTGATTGGTATAGAGGATATCACGTAGGAGGTAGATCTTTAATGTGGGGACGTCAAAGCTACCGTTTCTCAGATTTGGATTTCGAAGCTAATATAAAAGATGGACACGGTACAGATTGGCCTATCCGATATGCCGATATCGCTCCTTGGTATAGCTACGCTGAAAAGTGGGCCGGTATCTCTGGCAATAGAGATGGATTAGCTGTATTACCCGATGGTGACTTTCAACCTGCCATGGATATGAACGTGGTGGAGAAAGATCTCGCATCGCGTTTGAAAAAAGAGTACGGTGGCCAACGTCACTTCATTATGGGGCGAACTGCTAATATCACTAAACCACATACAGGTCGTATCAATTGCCAATACCAAAATCAGTGTTGGTTAGGTTGTAATTTTGGTGCCTACTTTAGTACACAGTCATCGACTTTACCCCCTGCTGTAGCTACGGGCAACCTTACCTTAAGACCGTTTTCTATTGTTACCGAAATTATTTATGATAAGGATACCCAGAAAGCTAAAGGAGTAAGGATTATTGATGCTGAGACTAACCAAACCTATGAATTTTTTGCTAAAATAGTTTTTGTCTGTGCTTCTGCATTTAACTCCACTTGGGTGTTAATGAATTCGGCAACCGACGTATGGGAAGGTGGATTAGGAAGTAGTAGTGGCGAGTTAGGTCACAATGCAATGGATCATCATTTTCGAGTTGGTGCCGGTGGGAGAGTAGAAGGACATGAAGATAAGTATATTTTCGGTCGAAGACCGACTGGATTATATGTTCCTCGATTTGTCAATGTTGATGGAGATACAAAGCAGAGAGAATATGTGCGTGGTTTTGGCTATCAGGGAGCAGCCAGTCGTGGACGATGGTCTGGCGAGGTAGCTGAGATGAGTGTAGGCGGAGACTGGAAAGACGCCATGCTCGAACCAGGTGATTGGTCTGTGGGCTTTACCGCATTTGGCGAGATATTACCTTATCATGAAAACCGTATTTCACTCGATAAGAATACGAAAGACAAATGGGGGCTACCCGTATTGGCAATGGATATGGAGATAAAAGACAACGAGAAAAAAATGCGTAAAGATATGGCGGAGGAAATGAAAGAAATGCTGGATAAAGTGGGCGTGAAAGATATCTATACGTATGACAATGATTATGCCTTTGGTATGGGTATCCATGAGATGGGGACTGCGCGTATGGGGACAGATCCTAAGAATTCAGTTTTGAATAAACATAATCAAGTTTGGGATGCAAAAAATGTATTTGTTACAGATGGTGCAGCAATGACTTCCGGTGCTTGTGTGAACCCTTCATTGACGTATATGGCTTTGACGGCTAGAGCGGTAGACTTTGCTGTGTCAGAATTAAAAAAAGGAAATTTGTAAAATAAGCGATTAAACCTATAAAACATGAATACAACAAACGAGAGTAGAAGAGATTTTATCAAGAAAGCGGCTATAGCAGCGGCTGGAATTACTATAGTACCTAGACATGTACTTGGAGGAGAGGGGTACAGAGCACCAAGCGATATGTTACAAATTGCCTCGATCGGCGTAGGCGGAATGGGACAATCTGATGTAAATAATTTTTTTAAAAGCGGAAAAGCAAATATTGCCTATCTATGTGATGTAGATACCGCAAGAGCAAAGAATTCGGTAGAGAAATTTCCTAAAGCAAAGTTCTATACTGATTTTAGGGAAATGTTAGACAAAGAGCATACACATATCGATGCAGTATCTATTTCCACTCCAGATCACAACCATGCTATACAAACTTTAGCGGCCATGCAGCTGGGTAAACATGTGTATGTGCAAAAGCCTATGGCTCATGATGTATGGGAAGCGAGGGTATTGACCGATGCGGCGAAGAAGTATAAAGTAGTGACACAAATGGGAAATCAAGGTGCTTCCGGAGATGGTGTGCGTCAGATGCGTGAGTGGATTGACGCCGGTCTTATCGGAGATTTGGAAGAAATCTATTGTTGGACAGATAGACCCGTTTGGCCTCAAGGTATTGCGTGGCCCGCTCAAAAAGCGAAAGTTCCGAGTACGTTGGATTGGGATAAATGGTTAGGTACTGCACCACAGACTGATTATTTTGATAAATTGGTTCCTTTTAATTGGAGGGGTTGGTGGCCTTACGGTACCGGAGCGTTAGGTGATATGGGTTGTCATAATATGGAAGCTCCTTTTAGCATTTATGGGTTACAATATGTAAAAGATGTACAAGCAAGTGTCGGTTCGGTATATGTTGATGAATTTAAGCGAGGATATTTTCCAGAATCGTGTCCGCCGTCTAGTTATGCAACATTGACTTTCCCCAAAACAGCAAAAACTAAAGGTGATGTGAAGGTTCATTGGATGGACGGCGGTATTCAACCACCTAGACCCGAAGAATTAGGCGCAAATGAGATGTTCGGCGACGGAGGAAATGGTATTTTATTCATAGGTAAGAAAGGCAAGATTTTAGCAGATACATATGCCGCTAATCCTCGATTGTTACCAACGGATAAAAAGCATAAGGAAGTAAAACAGAAGTATGCTCGTGTAGAAGGGGGGGCATCAGGGCATTGGACACAGTGGGTAGAAGGATGTCTTGCAGGTTATGGTAATATGGAAATGTCGTCGCCTTTCGAAATAGCTGGTCCTTTAACGGAAGCGTTATTGATGGCAAATTTGGCTATTAGAGGATCTGATCTGAAGGTTGATAATAAATATCCCGGGCGTGGATTAAAACTACTATGGGATAATAATAATATGCGCGTTACCAATTTTGAAGACGTAAACCAGTTCGTTAAAAGAACGTATCGTCCAGGATGGGAGGTTAATTATACTTTTTAATAATTAGAAAGATGAATAGAAGAGAAGCAATACAACGAGTTGCAATGATTATAGGTGGATCTGTAATCGGTGCTAATTTATTTTTAGAGGGGTGTACAAGGTCAGCTTCTAAAGACGTAGCAGCGTTATTCGAACAAACCAGTGTAGATTTATTAAATGAATTGGCAGAGGCTATTTTGCCTCGTACCTCTACTCCAGGAGCTAAAGACGCAAATGTTGGCGCATTTATTCCCGTGATGATAAGAGACTGCTATACCGCCGTAGATCAAAAAGCGTTCTTAGAAGGACTGTCTAAAGTTGATGAAATTTCCCAGAAAGGATTTAATAAAAATTTCAGAGAATTAACCTCTGAAGAACGTTTACAATTTGTAAATACGTTGGATAAGGAGGCAAAAGACTTTCAAACTGACAAAAAAGAGAAAGAGAAAGCAAGGGAGCAGGATAGGGCTAATCAAAATGAGAATGCGACGAACCGGCAAAACCAAAGTGCTGACAAAGTTAATGATCTAGAGGAGCTTCCTAATCACTTTTTTACAATGCTTAAGCAGCTAACGCTTACTGGTTTTTTTACTTCCGAAGTCGGAATGACGCAGGCTTTACGTTACGTAAAAATTCCAGGTAAGTTTGATGGTGCCTACCCCTACAAAAAAGGTGATAGAGCTTTTGCATAGAAATAAACAACCCGCATCTCTACTATTTAGATGCGGGTTGTTTCGTAGAATCCCTTGCGATCAAGATGGGCTCTAGAACTATTTTTTCAGGACTATCAATACTCGATTTTTTGTTGATCAATCTTAAAAATAAAGAAGCACATTCCTGTCCCATTTTTACTGCCTGTTGATCGATAGTAGACAGACTGGGGGTTATATATTCGGAAAAAGTTTGATTGGCAAACCCTATTACCCCCACCTTGGGAGGAACAATTCCTATTGTCGATAATCCTTTTACGATGCCTAACGCAGTAAAATCGTCGCCACCAATTATAGCATCTGGTTTTTCCTTTAATTTGAATAGTTTTTCTGTGGCTTTAATTCCGCCTTGAATGGATAACTCGTCTAAAATAATTAGATTCTCATCTAAAGCTATATTTGCTTCATGTAATGCATTTATATAGCCTTTGTAACGATCTACAAAAATTTTAATTTTGTGCTTAGTTGATACATAAGCTATTTTTTTATATCCTGAATCGATAAGATGTTTAGTCGCTATATATCCTGCTAATGTATCGTTAATAGCGACCGATGGAACATTGAGCTCATTATGAATGCGATCAAATACAATCAATGGTTTTCCTTCTGCTTCCACTTTTCGAATGTGGTCTATGTTATCGGTCTCTAGCGAAAGTGATATAATAATACCATCTACCTGCGCTTCCAATAACGTTTGAATTCCATTTATTTCAGATTCCAGCGTTTCATTAGATTGGTATAGCAGAATACTGTAGCCTGCTTTTTTCAATGCTTGTTCCAAGCTGTATATTACGGAGGAAAAAAAATGAATTTTTGCACTGGGAATAACTATACCAATAATATTTGTCTTGCCTGAACTTAGAGATGTAGCAATTTTATTTGGGCGGTAATTTAATTTCTTCGCCATCTCCCAAACAGCATTTCGAGTTTCCTCACTAATTGAAGAAATATTATTTAATGCCCTAGAAACGGTAGATACTGTGATATTCAGCTCTTTGGCAATGTCATATATTGTAGTTCTCTTTTTCAATTATCTTATTTTTTAAAATTAATTTGTAAATATAATTAAAATTAAATACTTTTATGCAATCGGTTGCATCGTCACTCTTTTTTATTATGTTATTATTAGGTATAGACTTAGGAACATCGTCCATAAAAGTATCAATTGTTGATGCTTATCGACAAAAATTAATAGTGTCTGTTAATTACCCAGAAACGGAAGCAGAAATATTATCTCCAGAAGCGGGTTGGGCAGAGCAAGATCCGGAGGTCTGGTGGGCGAATACCGTTCGTTGTATTCAGAAGGCTCATGCATCTAATTTGTATAATCCCAAGGAGATAAAGGCGATTGGAATAGCTTATCAGATGCACGGTCTTGTCCTTGTGGATAGGTCACAACAGGTATTGCGTAACGCTATTATCTGGTGTGATAGTAGGGCAGTAGCGATAGGTGATAAGGCGTTTGACGATTTAGGACATAAAGAATGCTTGACTACCTTGTTAAATTCTCCGGGTAACTTTACGGCCTCCAAATTAGCTTGGGTGAAATCAAATGAGCCAGATATTTATGAAAAGATAGACAAAATCTTATTACCAGGTGATTTTCTAACCATGAAACTAACCGGTGAGCTCAATACCACTAGCAGTGCACTTTCAGAGGGAGTTTTTTGGGATTTTTCTACGAATGCACTGTCTGATAATGTGATGTCTTATTTTAGTTTTTCTGGGTCCTTTATTCCTGCGATAAACCCTGTATTTAGTAATCATGGTAGATTGCATGCTAGCATAGCAGCCCAATTGGGATTGGCTTCAGACGTTGTCGTTACCTATAAAGCTGGTGATCAGCCGAATAATGCGTTGTCTCTTAATGTGTTGAAGTCAGGAGAGGTTGCTGCTACAGCCGGGACCTCAGGAGTTATATATGGAGTAAGTAATGAACTTGTATTCGATAAGCAATCGCGTATTAATACATTTGCTCATGTAAATCACAGCAGCGAGAATGTTAGTACCGGTGTTTTACTTTGTATAAACGGAACGGGAATACAAAACAGTTGGGTGAAAAAAATGGTTGGTGGAAATTTTGGATATGATGAGCTTAACAGCATAGCCTCAACTGCACCTCTTGGAAGTGGTGGGCTTCGGATACTTCCATTTGGGAATGGAGCGGAGCGCATGCTTAATAATAGACTGGTCAATGCACATATTCACCAAATTGATTTCAATCGCCACGGTATAGCCGAGGTACTCCGTGCTACGCAAGAGGGGATTGCTTTTTCATTCCGTTATGGGTTGGATATTATGCGTGAAAATGGGCTAAACCCGTCGGTTATTAGAGCGGGTAATGCCAATTTGTTTTTAAGCCCAATTTTTATATCTTCTTTTGTAGGTGCTACGCACACACCGGTAGAATTATACAACAATGATGGCAGTGTGGGTGCTGCGCTGGGGGCGGGTATAGGTGCCGATATTTATCATTCTTCCGGGGAGGCTTTTTCTAAAATGCAGATGATCCGTGAAATCGAGCCCCAACAAGTTGATTTGTACGAAGAACTATATCAAGACTGGAAATCATTATTAATAAAACAGCTAAACTAAATAATAATTTATCAAAAAGAATATGAACATTTTAAAAGGAGAAAAAGAGTATTTCGAAGGCATTCAGCAGATCCAGTTTGAAGGAAATGAAAGTGATAATCCACTAGCTTTTCGTTGGTATAATCCCGATCAGATGGTTCGGGGTAAGAGTATGGCCGAACATTTTAAATTTGCATGTGCGTATTGGCATTCTTTCAATGCAAATGGCAGCGATCCTTTTGGTGGCCCAACACACATTTTCTCATGGGATAAAAAAGCAGATGCTGTAGAAAGAGCTAAGGATAAAATGGATGCTGCATTTGAATTCATTACAAAATTGCAGATTCCTTATTACTGTTTTCACGATGTGGATTTGGTAGATTACACGGATGACATCGTCGAAAATGAACGACGGTTAGCGGCAATTACCGATTATGCGAAGATTAAGCAATCAGAAAGTGGGGTTAAATTATTGTGGGGTACTGCAAATTTGTTTAGCCACAGTAGATATATGAATGGCGCTTCTACCAATCCCGATTTTCATGTAGTTGCGCATGGCGCCGCACAAGTAAAAGCAGCACTAGACGCAACGATAGCATTAGGTGGTGAAAACTACGTGTTCTGGGGTGGGCGTGAAGGTTATATGTCATTGTTGAACACGAACATGAAACGAGAGCAAGAACATCTGGCGAAGTTTTTACATTTATCAAAAGATTACGCTCGTAAAAATGGTTTCAAAGGAACCTTCTTTATTGAACCTAAGCCCTGTGAGCCTTCAAAACATCAATATGATTACGATGCTGCTACAGTTATTGGTTTTTTACGTCAATATGATCTGTTAGATGATTTTAAATTGAATTTGGAAGTAAATCATGCAACATTAGCAGGGCATACTTTCCAGCATGAATTGCAAGTGGCTGCCGATGCGGGATTATTAGGCTCTATCGATGCGAATCGCGGCGATTACCAAAACGGATGGGATACAGATCAATTTCCAAATGACATTAATGAATTGACTGAGAGCTTGTTGATTATCTTGGAATCGGGAGGACTTCAGGGCGGAGGAGTGAATTTTGATGCTAAAATACGAAGAAACTCTACTGATCCGAAAGATTTATTTTATGCACACGTAGGAGGGATGGATATCTTTGCGAGAGCGTTATTAACTGCTGACCGTATTTTAGAAAAATCGGAATATTTAGAAATCCGTAAGGAAAGATACGCCTCATTTGATAGTGATCAAGGTGCTGATTTTGAGAAAGGTCTGTTGTCATTGGAGGACTTGCGCGACTATGCAGTAGCAAATGGTGAACCTAAGTCAATTAGCGGACGCCAAGAATATTTAGAAAATTTAATTAATAGGTTTATATAAGTCCGAACATTTTCTTACATTTAGACCCTAAACTAATATCGAATAAACCGATGAATAATTATTTAAGTACACAAGATTACATTGTGTTCCTCATTTATTTTGTGATCGTTGCTTCCTATGGGCTTTGGGTTTACTATAAGAAAAACGTGAAGACTGAAGGAACAGAATCAAAAGATTACTTTTTGGCCGAGGGGTCATTAACGTGGTGGGCAATCGGAGCGTCTCTCATTGCCTCTAACATTTCTGCCGAACAATTTATCGGTATGAGTGGTTCCGGATTTAAGATGGGCTTAGCCATAGCCACTTACGAATGGATGGCTGCAATTACGTTAATTGTAGTAGCTATTTTCTTTATTCCAGTATACCTGAAGAATAAGATTTTTACGATGCCACAATTTCTTAATCAGCGATATAATGGCACAGTTGCCATGATTATGGCTGTTTTTTGGTTAATGTTGTACGTTGTAGTGAATCTGACCTCTATTCTGTATTTGGGAGCCCTTGCGGTGAGCAGTATTTCTGGAATCAGCTTAACATTCTGTATGTATGCTATTGCCGTTTTTGCTATCATTATCACGTTGGGTGGGATGAAAGTAATTGGTTATACTGATGTAATTCAAGTTTTCTTTTTGATTTTAGGAGGCTTGGCTACAACCTATTTAGCATTGAGTTTGGTATCCGACCATTTCGGCGGCGGAGGTGGAATTCTACAAGGATACCAAATCATGACGGACAAAGCATCTGAGCATTTTCATATGATACTAAAACCCGAGAATGAGAATTATCTCGATTTGCCGGGTTTAACTGTGTTGGTAGGTGGTATGTGGATTGTTAATCTTAACTATTGGGGATGTAATCAGTATATTACTCAACGTGCCTTGGGAGCTGATCTTAAAACTGCCCGTAACGGGATCCTCTTTGCTGCATTTTTAAAGCTATTGATGCCTATCATTGTCGTAATCCCGGGCATTGCAGCCTATGTATTGTGGAAAGACGGCCTATTTCAACAAGAAATGCTTCAGGCAGGAGAAACCAATCCAGATCGCGCATATCCCGTTTTATTAAATCTGTTGCCAACAGGCTTAAAAGGCTTATCTTTCGCTGCGCTTACAGCAGCTGTAGTGGCTTCTCTAGCTGGTAAAGCGAATAGTATTGCAACAATATTCTCTTTAGATGTTTACAAAAAAGTATTCAACAAAGATGCTTCAGAGCGACAATTAGTGAATGTAGGGAAAATCACCATTATTGTATCTATGATTCTAGCGGTAATTATTGCGCCGCATTTGGGAATTGATAAAAAAGGTGGATTTCAATATATTCAGGAGTATACAGGTTTTGTTTCGCCGGGTATTTTCGCGATGTTTATACTAGGATTCTTTTGGAAGAAAACAACATCTAATGCTGCATTATTTGCAACTATTGGTGGATTCTTGTTTTCAATATTCTTTAAATTTTTACCGGGATATGTGGATCTTTCGTTTTTAAGTTCAATGAATTTTTCGGTTCTTAGTCCGGCTAGTGGCCTTTACGAAATCCCGTTCTTGGACCGTATGGGTTTTGTGTTTATTATCTGTATTATTGGAATGATCATAATCAGTAAAATTGAAAACGCGAGAGGAGTGGTTCCAAAAGGACTTGAGATCGATGTTAAAATGTTTAAAATGCATCCCGGCTTCATTGCTGGAGCACTGATCGTGACTTTTATTACAATAGCGCTATATACTATTTATTGGTAGTACTATACTTCATTTAAACATATCTTAATCCCAAATGTTAAGGCATTTGGGATTTTTTTATTAAGGGCAACATCAGGGTTGTACGTTTTATTTTCTTTATGATTATACTTCTTAATTACATGTAATATAACTGTATAAAAAAGGCGAAGGCATGAAATAAATTCATGCCTTCGCCTTTTTTATATAAGCTTACTTTTTAGTTTAAGGCATCAAGCTTATCCTGAATAGCTTTTCCTTTAGTTTCATCTTGTGTGAAATCGTAAAGACCTTTAAGACCTCTCAACGCACTCTCACTTTTCGGATCGCTATCGATTACTTTTGTAAAATAGATTTCAGCCGGTTTAATCTTTTCTTTAAGGGCATTTACTTTTTCATTATATTGGTTGTTGTTTAACGTCTTGTCATCGTTAATGGCTTGTAATTCATCACGGACCGAGTTCATTAATACAACACCAGCATTCAAATTTGCATCGGCATAATTTGGATCGATTTCGATAGCTTTTTGATACGCTTCAAGCGCTTTATCAGAATCGTTAGCAGCTGAATGGGCAATACCCAAATAATAATATAAACTTTTATTTTGAGGGTCTTTAGTCAATTGATTTTCGATTT
Source organism: Sphingobacterium alkalisoli (assembly GCF_005049105.1). Taxonomy (GTDB): domain Bacteria; phylum Bacteroidota; class Bacteroidia; order Sphingobacteriales; family Sphingobacteriaceae; genus Sphingobacterium; species Sphingobacterium alkalisoli. The sequence goes on along the minus strand of NZ_SUKA01000003.1, from coordinate 648,467 downwards.
CAGAAACAATTTTAGCTTCGTTACCAACTATTAAATTTAATTCAATATTTTGAATTACTGCATCGTTATCATTTGGATATGCTTGAGCTGCCTGAGCCGCATATTCAATAGCAGATGTAGTATCTCCTAAAGATAAGTATAACTTAGGTAAATCAACGACTACGAGTTTATGTGATGAAAAATCTTTTCTATCTAACAGTTGCTTGTATTTTTCGATACCATTCTTATAGTCCTGATTTTGGATCGCAGCTAATCCAGAATAATATGTTAACGTCGTGTCCCCTGGTAAATACGTCAAGGCATCATTGAAAGAGGTATAAGCGGACTTGAAATCTTGTTTTTCCCAAGCTCCCACGCCTTCATTAAATTTGTATTGTCCTAAAATCTGACCCGCTACGTCAATATTGGCTGTATTTTTATTATCCTTATCCAACTCTTTTGCTTTTTTTATACCTTCAATAGCTTTTGTTGCGGATTCAGCACTTTTTTCAAGAGAAGCAATATTGGCATATATTAATGAATAGTAAGTCCATGTTTCTGCCAGATCTTTGGTTTTCTCATGTACACTAGCTTCGTCAATTGCCTCTTGAGCAGTCGTCAAGTTTGCCTTACCCAATTCAGGACTTCCAGCACCCTTTACCTCTTCAAATTTTTGGATATTAGTAGCTGCTTTTTTCAAGTTGCTGTTTTGTGAATAAACCGTCGATGCGCCTGCTGCCATCAAAACGGAAAGAACTATTGCTTTTTTTAAATAATCCATGTCTATTGTAATATTAATTATTTGAAAGTTGATTTAATAACATGTTAACTCTATCCAGCTGTGTTATATCGTCTGCAGCTTCATAAAATAATGCCAGCCCTCTAAGTGTATTTACAGCGTATGGCTTTATCTCATTTGCTTTCAGCAAATAATTCTGTGCATCATACTGTGCTTCAAGATTATTTTTGTCTTGCAAAAATGTATTTAAATGGATCAAACCTAATGCCAAATTAGCATCATAATTACCATCATCCAACCCGATTACTTTTGTGTAATAACCCTTTGCTGCTTCAATATTCCGTTCATTTTCGTTCGCAAAACCAGCGAGATAAATTAAATGGATGTTTTCAGGCTCAAATTCTATCGCCTCATCAATGATAGGAACAATTGCAGCGTACGATTTGTTTTGAGCATACACCTCCACTAATTGGAAAAGAACATTTTTATTATTAAGGAATTTTGTTCTTGCAGCCTGAAGTGTATTCAAATACAACTGGTTTTCACCCTTTTTATGGTAGAGGTCTGCTAACTCTAGGTATTTGCTAGCATCTGCATCTGTGCTGTCCACTAATTTCTTGTAATAGACGATTGCATCATCTATCTTATTTGTTTGAGTGGCTAGAAGGGCTAAGTTATAGGTTACATCTTCTCCTTTGGAACCCAATTTTTGCACTTGAAGAAAATCAGCATATGCCTCCTCTAATTTTTGATTTTCTATAGATTTGTTTGCTTTGTAGATATAAGCTGCAGCCAAATTTTGCTTTATATATCTTACTTCTCCTTGGAAATTGTCCAAATCTCTAGGCCTTATCTTTGATAAAGCACTTGTTGCAATTTCTATTGGATCCTTATCGTTCTTAATTTTGCGTGTAGAATCCGAGTAAGCCATCGAACTATAGATCATAGCCCGTAAAACATTTACTTTTTTGTTAGAAGAGTCACGCCTAGTCTTGTAGGTAGCGTCAATAAACTTCTTCGCATTTTCGAGATCTTTTAGATCCCCTGTTTTCGAGTATTTAGCAAAACTGTTGGAGCTCTCCTTATAATCGGATTGAGCTACAACAGTTCCTGTAATCATTAAAAACAATAGTGAAGCAGTAAATGCTTTCATCATCGAATTATTCTTCAGTTTCATCATTATTTTGATCGTTAGATTCGCTGTTTTCTGAATCCTGATCTGTAAGACCATCTAGAATATCTTCTTCACGAGCTACTTTAGTGATCGAAGCGATCGCATCAGTTTCTTTCAACGTAATCAATCGCACACCTTGTGTTGCTCTACCCATCACTCTTAATGTATCTACACCTATCCGGATCACAATGCCAGATTTATTGATAATCATTAGATCATCTTGATCTGTGACGCCTTTGATTGCAACAAGTTCTCCCGTTTTTTCGGTGACATTTATGGTTTTTACACCTTTACCACCCCGGTTTGTAACACGATAATCATCGATATCAGTACGTTTTCCGTATCCTTTTTCAGAAACAACCAATACCGTTGCTTCAGAATCATCAACACTAATCATGCCAACTACCTCATCTTTTTCGGAAGCCAACCTGATACCACGAACTCCAGTTGCTGTTCTACCCATGGGTCTTACGGTCGATTCATTAAATCTGATGGCACGACCTGAGCGTAAAGCCATCACGATTTCACTAGTACCATTTGTTAAAGATGCTTCAATCAATTGATCTCCTTCATTGATGTTGATGGCATTAATGCCGTTCGCTCTTGGACGTGAATAAGCCTCTAAAGAAGTTTTCTTGATTGTTCCTTTTTTTGTACACATAATAATAAAGTTGTTTTCCAAATATTCTTGGTCTTTCAAGTTCTTTATTAATATGTATGCTTTGATCTTCTCATCTTTCGGTATGTTGATGATATTTTGAAGCGCTCTACCTCGTGAGGTTCGGCTTCCTTCAGGTATTTCGAATGCGCGCAACCAAAAGCAACGTCCGGATTCTGTAAATAGCAACATATAATTATGGGCGGTAGCTGTAATAATATGTTCTGTAAAATCCTCTTCTCTCGTATTCGTTCCGATTGCGCCCTTACCACCACGGCCTTGACGCTTATACTCCGACAATGGTGTTCGTTTCACATAACTGTTGTTTGATATGGTGATTACCACTTCTTCATCATCGACGAAATCTTCCATAGTCATATCTTCCGCCGAGTGTACAATTACTGATCGACGTTCATCACCATATTTCTCTTTAACCTCAGCCAATTCGTCTTTGATGATTTGCATACGTAGACCTTCATCTGCCAATACAGATTTCAAATACTCGATGGTATTCATCAACTCCGCATATTCTTCTTTGATCTTGTCGCGTTCCAGTCCGGTAAGACGTCTTAACGTCATATCCAAGATAGCGCGAGCCTGGATGTCACTCAATTCAAAACGTTCCATCAGCCCAACACGAGCCTCTTCTGGTGTATCCGAATTACGTATTAGTTTGATCACTTCATCTAGATGATCTAACGCAATTAAATAACCTTCAAGAATGTGTGCACGTTTTTCAGCCTCTGCTAATTCGTATTTTGTACGACGAATTACTACTTCGTGTCTATGCTCTACGAACTCATGAATCATATCTTTCAGATTCATTAACATTGGCCTTCCTTTTACAAGCGCAATATTATTTACAGAAAACGAAGTCTGTAATGAAGTGTGTTTATATAAATTATTTAGGACGACATTTGCATTTGAGTCGCGTTTTATGTCGTATACAATCCGGACCTCTCGTGTGGATTCATCACGTATCTCTGAAATACCTTCAATTTTCTTCTCATTGATCAAATCTACTGTTCGTTTGATCATGTCCGCCTTATTGATCTGATATGGGATTTCAGTAACGACAATGATTTCACGACCTGATTTGGTTGTTTCAATTTCAGCCTTCGCCCGCATGACAATACGGCCTCTACCGGTTTCAAATGCTTCTCTTACACCATGATGACCATAGATAATACCGCCAGTTGGGAAATCGGGACCTTTCACAAATTGCATTAACTCAGCGATCTCAATTTGACGGTTGTCTATATAGGCAATGGTTCCCTCTATAACCTCTGTTAGATTATGAGGCGCCATATTTGTAGCCATACCCACCGCGATACCAGAAGCTCCGTTAACTAATAGATTGGGGATTCGTGTCGGTAATACCGTAGGTTCCTGCAAGGAATCATCAAAGTTGAGCTGAAAGTCAACGGTGTCCTTATTAATGTCGGACAACATTTCTTCTGCAATTTTCCGAAGACGAGCTTCAGTATACCGCATTGCCGCTGGGGGGTCACCATCTAACGATCCATAATTACCTTGACCGTCGACCAATTGATATCGCAGTGACCAGCTCTGTGCCAAACGTACCATTGCATCATAAACAGATGAATCACCATGTGGGTGATACTTACCTAATACGTCACCGACAATACGAGCTGATTTTTTATATGGCTTTCCCGATGTTACACCCAAATCCAACATGCCGTATAAGACCCGGCGGTGCACAGGCTTCAAGCCATCCCTTGCATCAGGAAGAGCACGAGATACAATTACTGACATCGAATAATCGATGTAAGCAGCTTTCATCTGGTCTTCAATATTAATTTTTACAATCCTGTCGTGAGCAGGTGTTAAATTGTTTTCATTTTCTGTTTCTTCAGCCATATTTACCTGGTTTCTGTAAAACTAAATAAAGTGCCCTAATTTAGGCACTTCGCATGCGAAGATACGATTTTTTAGATGAAATATTTATATCTTACTATTAATATTTCGGTATAAAAAGTAAACGAAAATGATCAATGAGAGGCAAAACATAATGCCCCGTTTCACTGTCAAATTTGAAAAAGTAAGAATTGTTGTTATGTGTCAATGTTTTATAAAAAAGTGGTAAAATTTGAATATTTCATAATAATAATTTGAATTCATTTAAAATAATATAAAATAAAGTGTAAATTTGCAATCAAAATTTCACCATAAAACAATACTTACAAATGAAACATAATTTCGGTGCGGGTCCATGTATTTTACCTAAAGAAGTTTTTCAAGAAGCTTCTCAAGCAGTATTGGATTTTAATAATACGGGATTGTCCATTTTAGAAATATCTCATCGTTCCAAAGAGTTCGAGGAAGTGGTAGTGGAAACGGAGCGTTTAGTACGTGAACTGTTAAATGTTCCCCAAAATTATTCTGTATTATTTCTACAAGGTGGTGCAAGTCAACAATTTGCAATGGTTCCGTTAAACCTATTGCCCGAAGGCGGTAAGGCTGCTTACTTTGATACAGGTGTGTGGGCTACAAAGGCGGCTAAAGAAGCTAAAAAAATAGGACAAGTAGAAATAGTAGCTTCCTCAAGTGATAAAAACTATAATTATATTCCCAAAGGATTTGAAATCCCAGCTGATTCTGCCTATTTTCATTATACCTCCAATAACACTATTTACGGAACAGAAGTTTTTGAAAAACCTACTACGTCAGTTCCTACCGTAGTAGATATGTCTTCAGATATACTAAGTCGCGTGATAGATATAACGGATTATGACTTGATTTATGCTGGGGCGCAAAAAAATATGGGGCCGGCGGGTGTGACATTGGTCATCATCAAAGATGAAATTTTAGGTAGAAGCGGCCGTAGCTTACCTTCTATTTTGGATTACGAACCGCATATCAAAGCAGGTTCTATGTACAATACTCCTCCAGTGTATTCTATTTACGTATCCATGTTGAATCTTCGGTGGCTAAAGGCTAAGGGCGGTATCTCGGTGATCGAACAAGAAAATATTGTTAAAGCCCGCACATTATACGACGAGATCGAGCGTAATCCATTTTTTAAAGGAACTGCCGCGGTAGAGGATAGATCTCGTATGAATGTCACTTTTGTAATGGAAAATTCGGATTTAGAAGCAGAATTTCTAGCTTTGTCCAAAGAGCGTAATTTGATAGGTATTAAAGGTCATCGTTCGGTGGGAGGTTTTAGAGCATCCATTTACAATGCATTAAGCATTACATCTATAAACGCATTAGTAGACGCAATGCGAGAGTTTGAAGAAAAACACAAATAGTTTTTGAATATGAGAATTTTAGCGAATGATGGGATTGATCCTATCGGAAAGAAAATATTAGAAGATGCAGGTTTCGCGGTGGATACCGTTCACATTCCACAAGATGAGTTGCCGTTTCGACTAAATGAATATGATGCTGTTACCGTGCGTAGTGCTACAAAATTAAGACAGGCGCTAATTGATATCTGTCCGAATATTAAGGTGATTGGTCGTGGTGGCGTAGGCATGGATAATATAGATGTTGACTATGCACGGGCGAAAGGGATTGCCGTAGTAAATACGCCAGCAGCTTCTTCACATTCGGTCGCGGAATTGGTATTTGCACATTTACTAAATGGTGTACGTTTTCTTTACGATTCAAATCGAAAAATGCCTGTGGAGGGCAATACAAATTTTGGCGGATTAAAGAAAGCCTATGGAGCAGGTGTTGAACTGCAAGGTAAAACGTTGGGAGTAGTAGGTTTCGGTCGTATCGGAAGAGAAACGGCTAAGATTGCTTTAGGGTTAGGCATGGATGTGCTTTATTCTGACCTTTTTGATGGACCTAAGGCGCTGACATTAACATTGTCGGGAGGAGCACAGGTCGACGTTCCGGTCAAACAAGTGGAGTTAGAAGAGGTCCTTCGTAAATCCGACTTTATTTCCCTGCACGTTCCTTTTTTAGACAGACCGGTCATTGGGAAGGAAGAATTCACAATTCTTAAAGATGGTGTAGCATTGGTAAATGCGTCGCGAGGCGGCGTTATTGATGAGTTGGAGCTTGTAAATGCCCTTAATGCTGGTAAAGTTTCATTTGCAGCTCTTGATGTTTTTGATAACGAACCAACGCCAAGAGTCGAGATTTTAAACCATCCAAGAATATCTTTGACGCCACATATAGGTGCAGCCACAAATGAAGCACAAGAACGTATAGGAGAAGAATTAGCACTTCTTCTAATTGAGAACCTGAAGAAGTAGGTTTTCCGCATAAATAATATGCGGCACAAAAGCTTTTAACGCATTTGTGCCGCTTTTTTGTTTATTCACCTGTAATAAGTATATTCACAAGCAAAAAAATAAGTATCAAATTAAATTATGAAAATTCTAAAATTCGGTGGTACTTCTGTAGGAAGTGCAGCGCGTATCAAAGGGTTATTGGATATAGTAAATCCTTCTGAACGCCAGATCGTCGTGTTGTCTGCGGTGTCGGGTACGACAAATGCATTGGTTGAAATTGGTCAAGCTTTTCTAAACGGGAAGAAGGACGATGCTAATCAATTAATCAAGACGCACAAAGATAAGTACAATGCATTAATTAAAGAACTTTTTAGTACCGAAGAAGGGTTAAAGAAAGGGCAGGAATTAATTGATTCTCATTTTAACCATATCGCATCTTTATCCAATGATATTTTTACACCAACTGAGGAGAAGATTATTTTAGCACAAGGTGAGTTACTTTCTACCACCTTATGGCATTTTCATCTTACCGAAATTGGCGTTCCTTCCGTTTTATTACCGGCATTGGATTTTATGAAAATTGATGAAGATAACGAGCCGGTTGTGGAATATATTAGTGAAAAAATAAGCGCTATTTTAGCAGATTATCCGTCTAATAATCTATTTATTACTCAAGGATATATCTGTCGCAATTCATTCGGTGAAATCGACAATTTACGTCGAGGTGGTTCAGATTATACTGCCTCATTAATCGGGGCAGCTGTTCGGGCAGATGAGGTTCAAATCTGGACAGATATTGACGGCATGCACAATAATGATCCACGAGTCGTTACCAACACAAAGCCCATTGCAAATCTGAGCTTTGATGAAGCCGCCGAATTAGCTTATTTTGGTGCGAAGATATTACATCCGCAAAGTGTTTTCCCTGCACAAAAATACAATGTTCCAGTACGGTTATTGAATACCATGGATCCGCAGGCAAAAGGAACGTTGATTTCGAAAAATGGGGGCGAGAAAGGCTCTATTCGCGCAATTGCAGCAAAAGATGGAATAACGGCAATACACATTCATTCCACACGTATGCTATTGGCCTATGGCTTTTTGAGGAAGGTCTTTGAAATTTTCGAACGTTATAAAACCCCGATTGATATGATTACGACATCCGAAGTTGCTGTGTCGTTGTCCATCGACGATACCAGTAATTTACTGGAGATTATAAAAGAAGTTGAGAGTTTCGGTAAGGTAGGTGTAGATGAAGGACAGACTATTGTATGTGTAGTAGGAGATTTCGGAGCGAATACACATGGATATGCCGCGCGTGTGTTGGATGCCGTGAAGCATCTGCCGGTTCGAATGATTTCTTACGGCGGATCCGATTATAACGTTTCTATTTTATTGGATTCGAAACACAAAACGGAGGCGTTGCGCTCTTTACATAATAGATTATTTTAAGCTTAAGAAGGAATGTTGTTTAACGATCAACAAGTAGAAAAATTAGTAGGGGTAGAGACACCTTTTTATTATTACGATCTAGCATTATTAGAACGTACCCTAGATGCGGCAAAGCAGGCTGCCGATAAGCGTAAATTTCATATTCACTACGCCCTGAAGGCCAATTTCAATGATCGAATTTTATCTATCATTCGATCGAAGGGATTTGGCGCAGACTGTGTAAGTGGGAATGAGGTTCAAAAATCCATTGATGTGGGTTTTGAAGCCAGTAAGATTACTTTTGCAGGAGTAGGTAAGTCAGATAAGGAGATTACAAGTGCACTTAAGCATCAAATCTTTGCATTCAATGTAGAATCTATTCAAGAGCTTGAAGTAATTGACGAACTCGCAGCTAAGCTGGGCGAAAAGGCAAATGTGTCTTTACGCATTAATCCAAATGTGGATGCACATACTCATCATTACATCACAACAGGTTTAGACGAAAATAAATTCGGCGTTCCAAATTCAGAGCTGGAGCAGGCTGCCGCTGTTTTGAGGTCTTGCGAGCATGTGAATCTAGTAGGATTGCATTTTCATGTGGGATCTCAGATTACAGATCTAAACGTCTTTAAGAGTCTGTGTGTCAAGGTAAATGAGTGGAAAAATTGGTTTGAGGAGCGTGGTACCTACATCAAAGTAATTAATGTGGGGGGCGGATTGGGTGTTGATTATCATGCTCCCGATGAAAATCCAATTCCCGATTTTGAAGCCTACTTCGATGTATTCGATAAATTTTTGGACCGCAACGGGCAACAGGAGGTACATTTTGAATTGGGACGCGCTTTGGTAGCACAATGTGGAAGTTTAGTAAGCAAAGTTTTGTATACCAAAAGTGGAACAAAAAAGCACTTTCTGATATTAGATGCAGGAATGACGGAATTGATGCGTCCTGCTCTATATCAAGCATATCATAAAATTGAAAAAATAGGCTCCGATCCGTCTGCAAAGACAATCAATTACGATGTAGTTGGGCCTATTTGTGAGAGTTCGGACTGCTTTGGTAAGGAGGTTCCCCTTCCAGAATCCAAAAGAGGTGATTTGATTGCTATTCGCACGGCAGGTGCCTATGGTGAAGTAATGGCCTCACGTTATAATCTGCGGGAAGAAATAAGATACATTTATTCAACATAGAACGGGAGGCCTAGCGCCTCCCGTTCTATCTATTTATAAGAGTTTGAAATCAATCTCTTTGGTGTTTTTGGAATCGGGACCGATGAATAGCGTAAAATCCCCAGGCTCGGCCGTAAACTTAAGTTCCTGATTATAAAACTTTAGATCGTCCTCTGATATTGTGAAGGAGACGGTTCTACTTTCTCCCTTCTTCAACGATATTTTTTCAAAAGCCTTCAGCTCCTTTACCGGGCGAGTTACCGACCCAACTAAATCCCTGATGTATAATTGCACGATTTCCTCGCCGTCATAATTACCGGTATTGGTAACGGTGATATCCGCTTGGATATGTTGTCCCGCAGCGATGGACTTCTTGTCCAATTTAATATCACCATATTCGAATGTTGTATAACTTAGACCATAGCCGAATGGGTAAAGCGGTTCATTGGTTACATCCAGATAATTCGAACGAAACTTTTGAAACCAAGTACCCTCCGCGAGCGGACGTCCCGTGTTTTTAGCACTATAATATAATGGGATTTGTCCTACGTTCTGCGGAAAGGTAGCCGGTAGCTTTCCAGAGGGAGTGATATCACCGAAAAGTACATCAGCAACAGCTTTGCCGGTTTCTGTTCCCCCAAACCACACGTTTAATATAGCCGGAACATGTTTATCTTCCCAAGTTAATGTTAAAGGTCGCCCTGCAAAAAGTACCAATACAACAGGTTTACCGGTCTTTAATAAGGCTTCTAGCAAGCGTCGTTGAGTGGCGGGGATATTCAAATCTGTTCTACTCGAACTTTCACCCGACATCTCCGATCCTTCACCCAGCGCCGCGACGATAACATCTGCATCCTCAGCTACACGGATAGCCTCGCTAATGATCTCCTGCTCGGGTCTTTCATCCCGTGGGATAGTTCGGCCAAACATGGTAGCCCGCTCTTGATAAGCAGCATCTGCTACTAGATTGCTTCCTAAATGGGTCATAATCTTGACCTTGTTTCCCAAGGCATCTTTCATGCCGTCTACAAGCGATTGCGTATTTGCTAAGTCTGCGCTTACACTCCATGTTCCTGGCATATTCGCTCCACTGTTTGCAAGCGGACCAATAACAGCGACAGTTCCTTGCTTTTTTAAAGGTAGTAGATTGTTGTCATTTTTAAGCAATACAAATGATTTTGCCGCGGCTTCACGTGCTTTGGCCAAATGATCTTTTGTTAGTATGTTGTTTTTTGCGCGTTCATCGCTGCAATAGCGAAAAGGGTCATCAAAAAGACCTAACTTATATTTAGCCTCGAGTATCAAGCGACAAGCTTCGTCAATCTCAGCTCGCGTTACTTTTCCTTCTTCTAATGACTTTTTTAACGTAGATAAGAATCCTTCACCTACCATATCCATATGTACGCCAGCCTTTAGAGACAAAGCCGATACGGTTTGGAGATCGCCGAGGCCATGGTCGATCAACTCGTTAATGGCGGTGTAATCCGTGACGACCATCCCCTTAAATCCCCATTGTTTTCTCAGCAGATCTGTCATTAACCACCTGTTTGCCGTAGCAGGCACACCATTGATGTCATTGAAAGAAGTCATGACCGTTCCTGCACCAGCATCGATTGCCGCTTTATAAGGTGGCAGGTATTCGTTATACATACGATGTAAACTCATATCCGTGGTGTGGTAGTCACGTCCACCCTCGGCAGCACCATATAAAGCGAAATGCTTTACACAGGCCATCAATGTATTGTGTGCATCTAAATTAGCACCTTGATAGCCCTTTACCATCTCCGTCGCTATTCTTGAACTTAAATAGGTATCCTCACCACTACCTTCAGAAATTCGTCCCCAACGCGGATCCCGGGAAATATCAACCATCGGAGAAAAGGTCCAATTTAGACCATCTGCTGTAGCCTCTACTGCCGCTATGCGCGCCGATTCACGGATTAGTTCCATATCCCAGGTAGCCGCCAGTCCCAGCGGAATTGGAAACATGGTCTTGTATCCATGGATCACATCCATGCCAAAAATGATAGGTATGCCCAGCCGGGAATGCTTCACGGCGAGTTCTTGCGCTTGTCGAATTTTTGCTGGCGAAGACATGCTGAAAATACCGCCGATGTTTCCTTCTTTGATTTTAGATTCGACCCCTGTCGAGACGGCTGATCCGGTCACTGCCTCGCCACCCGTTACCAGATTTAACTGGCCAATCTTTTCTTCGACGGTCATCTTACCCATTAAATTCGTTATAAAATGATCCATCTTGCGATCCTGAGCATATATGGATCCAAGCTGAACTAAGCTTATAAGCAATCCTGCAATTGTGATTTTCATCTGTCTAAGTACTACTTGAGCTTTCTTGCTCGCTGTGAGGCGGGCAAGCTCGGTTATCATTAATATATTCTAAAGCGCTTCGAGGCAATTACTACTTCAAATACGGACTCTCAAAATCCAGTTTTTTTAATCCAGCCTGTATCTCTGGGGCATTCATAAACAAATTCCATATCAATCCAGATCGATAGTTTTCGATCATCACCACGATAGGGCCTTGATCGATTGCTAGGTATCGCTGCGGAAACCAGTTTTCGGTCTCGCTATATGCGTCATAGAAACCATATTTCCCCCAAACTTTGTCGCCCAAGTGCTGATAAAGGTACTGTGCGAAGGATATGCTTTCTTTTGGTGTATATGCAATAGAAGAAAGGGCGGCGGTTGGTGATATAACGCCGTGATCATTATCGGGGTGGTGCGCGTTATAGCCTTTTACCGAATAGCTAGCCGTAAGTCCCCAGCCTTTATCAGTTCCATATCCCACATATTGTTTCGGATTTTTCTTCGCATGTTCAATATGGATTTTGGTATGGTTCACTGCCGCATCCCAATAATTAGCATATTTGTCTTTTAGTCCTTTAGGACTTAATCCCAAGTAGGAGTAATGCTGCCAAAAAAGAGGACCGACCTCGCCGGTTTTCGAATTGTGTTTCAATATGGTGGGAATCTCGTATTTGCTGATAGTAGACGATATTTGACCATCCCTTGCCCACCCCTTGTGGTAGGTCGATGCCGGAATAGGATGAGTAGGAGAAGAAGCGGCAAGAATATACGTTATCAACCCTTCATCGTATCCCTGTATAGCATGATTCATGCCCCACGCATATTTTGGACTCCAATGCCAAAATAGCACATCCTTACCATTACGGTAGAAATCCCAATTAATGTCTTTCCATAGTTGATCTGCTTTTTGTGCAATCCGTTGTTGATCCTGCGTGCCATCTTTGTAATATTCCCTTACACAGATTAGTGCTTGCGCCATAAAAGCAGTTTCAACAAGGTCGCCACCATCATCATTTTGGCTGAATGCTTTCGGTTTACCCGTATCGCCAAAATACCAATGTGACCATACGCCATGAAACCTTTCTATTTTCCCCAAATATCCTACGATGTGTGCTAATCTTTCTTGCCCTTCCGTAGTGCTAATATACCTGTTTTCAATGCCCACAAGCAATGACATGATTCCAAAACCACTACCGCCTATAGTGATGACGTTTTGATCATTTTGGGGGTATTCGCCGTCTATATGTATACGCTCTCGCGCCAGACCCGAGTTCGGTTCGGCACCTTCCCAAAAATATTGAAAAGTTTGTTGTTGGATTAAGGTCAGTAGCGAATCGTCGGAGAGTTTACGATCATTCGTTTTGTTTTCCGTTGGTTTGTTAACACATGCAAAAAATGGTAAACAGCATAAAAAAAATATAAAACGATGTATTAGCATAGATATATTGTTAAATGGCCTTCCCTAAGGAAGGCCAGAATGAGATTAATTCGATGTTAGTCTTGCAGCCGATAAATAATAAAAGCCAGATCCATTTGTGTTGTTTTCACCCGACGTGACCGTAACTGTTATAGTTCCTTCCGCATTCGGTGTTATTCCGTTAGCACACACTTTATTACTGACGTTATTAGAAGTATTCAGACTTACGCTAACCTCATTGGTGCCTTTAGAAGTATATTTTGTTTCTCGATTGTCTGATACGCCTCCTCTAGACCCAAAGAAGCATAAGTTGTAGGTCAAGTTTGGATCAAGTCCGGATATGTCGAATACGCTTTTCAGAACAGTTATGCCGTTGAAGGGGCCTTTAGAATTTCCGAAATATGAATATTTGGATACATTTGATGGCATATTGTCAAATGCTTCAGAAGATTCTGGTCCATTTGTATTTACGCTATTAAAACGTTCCGTTATTTCCAGCGCGATTCCAACATAAGAGCCCAAGCTGTCTTTTAAGTTGATACGCGTTCCTGCTAAAAATGAATTGATATGGTTCCAGTTTTCCGATGCCAGGTTATTTCCGAAATCCAGCAATACAGCACTTTCCAATGGACCAGAGTTACCACCTTGAAAGTCGGTCATAGGTGTTACCTCTAATGGCTTTGCAATAGCCGTGTGTGCTGCATTTTGTGCTATTTCGGCTTCAAAATCAGACATTCCCGTCGGTTTAAATGAATTTCCGATTGGGCTCTTGCCGGTCAACGCCTCAAACCAGGTGCATGCTGCCGTATACCGACCTATAGACAAATTTAAATGGTATCCATCGCGTGTAAAATTATCTTCTACCACCGACGTTCTTCCATTCTGGATAGCCGTTCCGGCAGGCACAACAAGATCAATAGCGACAAGTTCTTTAGCGCGGTTTACGGCATCTATGATTGCCTCATACATGTCCATTTGGTTGTTGCCATAGTTTGCAAACCCGGTGTGTGTTGAATTCTGTGCGTAAGCCCAGGTTTGATGTAATAGGAACTTAACATCAGGATTATTCTTTGTGGCTCTGGCAGCGACATAATCATATACGATAGGCAAGGGCTCTACCCAGCTATCATACATTCCCGAGTTAGAACTCTCTTGCTGGAAACTGATGTGCGTCCATCGTTCGCTCGTCAATGCAGTTGCGATGGAGGTACTTGCCACAGTGGTTTTATTTCCATCACGGTCGATCTTACGGAAACTATACGCCCCGTTATTTTCTTCAACATTTTTTTGGTGTTGAGCTAGTGTTGCACCACCGATATAGAGGTTTCCAATCACGATGGGAACATCCTCAGCTTTAGCAAGGTCATAAAGGTAGTTCTCAACTGCGTCTTCCGAGAAGCTGTTGCCGATTGTCAACACGCGTATGGTACCATCATCAGCTGGATCTGGTATAATATTCATTTCTGGCCGTTCCATTTTTTGGCACGACGAGCTAAGTGCTATTCCGCCAATACTGCAGATAAGCAAAACTAAAGCTAGATATATGTGTTTTTTCATCTTTTTATTCTTTATTCAGTGTTATTAATAGTTAGGATTTTGAATCAAAATACCATCTGATCGATCAATTTCCGGTTGCGGAATGGGGAAGAAGCGGTTTCGTACTTGATAATTGATATGACCGGCGGCATGCATGGTTTCTACGTCGATACCCCAACGTACCAGATCAAAGAAGCGTTCATTTTCCATACCCAATTCTACTTGGCGTTCATGGCGTATCGCTTCTCGCAGTTCCGCTTGGTTTCGCGTAGTTACAGTTGGTAGTACTAAACTGTTTGTTCCTCTTGCCCGTCCTCTCACCTGTTCCAAATATTCCAGCGCTAAGTCTATATTCGCCTCGCCACCCACTTCATTTGCTGCTTCTGCAGCCAATAAGACAATATCCGAATAACGAATAATGCGCACATTAAACCAGTTGCCATACCTACTGCCGTATTGTACGCGTAAGTTTGGATTCGTATATACTTTTTTATTCCAGTAAGCACGGGGTAGATCTGCAGGTAGTACTTCCCCGTAAGGTTCATTACGTTGTCCACTATATAATACAGTGACATCCTTACGCGGATCTCCCTCCTCAAAGGCATCTAGCATTCTTTGATGTGGAATATTCCACCCCCAACCGAGATCCCACTGACCAGATCCTCTTACTCCTTGTCTGCTAGCATAAGTGACACCAAAATTCTGAACTCCATCAGCGAGTGCCTGTATCTCAAATATGGACTCTTTACTGTTTTCACTTTCCTCTCTAAAGATCATATTGTAAGGTACGCTAAGATCGTATATTCCTGAATTGATGACGGCGTTAGCCGATGCGAGCGCCTCCGAGAAACGTTGCCTTGCCATAAAAGTTTTTGTCTGTACCGCTAAAGCTGCTCCACGTGTTAATCGTCCTGGATGATTTGGCCAAGTTTCAGGGAGTACTGAGACAGCCTCCTGCAGGTCGGCGTCAATCAGCTGATAAATCTCAGCGATCGTAGATTTCGGTTTATTTGCGGAAGCTTGATCGACAATACGGAAATCAATTAGTGGCACTTCTCCAAAGGTGCGTACTAAGTTGAAATAGGCCCATCCTCGAAGAAACTTTGCTTCTCCGATATTAACTAATGTTGCTTCTTCCAATGTTCCTAACGAATCAACTGCAGCGATAACATTATTTGCCGAATTTATCAACGCATAATGGCCCGTCCAATAGCTATTTGTTAACCAGTGCGACAAAGGATAATTAAAATCATCGTATATGGGACCGGCCGAAGCGTAGTCTCCTGAGTTACTTCCTAGATGCACATCATCGGAGCGTATATTATGTACCGCTACATAGGGGAGTCCGCTGGTTGCCTCGCTCCGTAAGCCTGCATAGGCAGCAAATACTTGTCCCTCTAGAGATCCTGAAGGCAAATCCTCTTCTGTAAACCGACCTTTCGGCTTTATATCTAACCACTCCTTGCCACAGCTATTTAATAGAGTTATCCCAACTAAGCATAAAGCTATCAGGAGTATCGCGTTATTTTTTGTTTTCATATCTGTATCTTGCTAATTGGTTAAAAATTAAGGTTTAGACCTAGAGTATAAATTGCGGGTACCGGATATGTACCATTGTCCACACCAAATGAAATAGCACTACCTCCAATTTCGGGAGTGAATCCTGAGTTATTTGAAAGTGTGAATACATTTTGCGCATTTGCAAATACACGAAGGTTCTTTAGTCTGATTTTACCAATCGTTTCTTGTGGAAACGTATAGGCCAAGGTTACATCCCGCAAACGGAAGAAACTACCGTCTTCAATGTAATAGGTAGAAGGTAACCTATTGTTAGCCCGCCCTTCATGTACAATGGGTTCCCAATTACTTGTTCCTACACCATTCCATCGGTTTAATCTATCTGTTAAGAAATTGTAGGTGGCAAATTGGTTTTGGTTCCAATTTCGCATAATTTCGTTGCCATATAAACCCTGGAATTCCAAACCCAAATCGAAGTTCTTGTAAGAAGTGGATAAGGATATGCCATAGTAAAGGTCGGGGGTAGGATTACCGATCATTGTCCGATCGCTAACATCAATTGTTCCGTTCCCGTCTATATCTTTATAGCGCACATCTCCTGGTAAGAATGCCCCACCACCTAAGCCATTGGTAGGAGCGGAGGCAATTTCTGTTTGCGTCTGGAAAATTCCGTCGTGCTCATAACCCCAAAAATAAGCAATCGGATAACCCGCAGTAGTACGTGAAGATCCACTTAAGATACTGTGGCCCTCACTGGCCAATGAAATCACTTTATTTTTGACGGTGGTAATGTTACCTCCGAAGGAAATATTCCAATCGTCCGCTATACTTTGATTCCATCTTGCCGAAGCTTCAAGTCCTTTGTTTTCTATATTGCCCTGATTAGAAAGCCCTGGGATACTGCCCAGTATTCCCGGTACTGTTACGAGTATACCGTCTGTATTTTTTTTATAATAGATCGCTTCTACATTTAGACGGTTTTTAAATGCAGCTAATTCAAATCCAGCTTCCCAACTTTTCACCTGCTCCCAATGTAGATTTTCATCTGGGATGTATTGAGGGCCATATGCCGGGATCAGCTGATCTCCAAAAACTGCGGAATTTCCAGGTACTAATATAGGCCACATCGGATAGCGATTCCCTCCTACGTTTTGGTTGCCCATTGCTCCATAAGATCCTTTTAGTTTCAGGTTATTTATTAAATTTTGATCTTGCATAAAGCTCTCTTGGGTTACCACCCATGCCCCTCCAACTGCAAAAAAATCTTGAAATGGCTTTCCTTTTTTAGCGAATGCTGAGCTACCATCTTTTCGAAAAGAGGCATTTATCAAATATCGGCCGTCAAAGTTGTAAAGAGCCCTTGCCAGGTAGGAAATCGTTCTGTATTCCGAACCACCACCACCACCAGTATGTGTATCCCCAGCACCAATATCAAGATACCAGTAATCCGGATCATTTGGAATTTCTAGACCTTCACCCTGAGTCCTTCGCCCCGTGACAGTTTCTACGCCCTGTAGGTAAGTTGTATACCCTAACATAGCTGTCAAGTTGTGCTTTCCAAAACTATTCTTGTAATTTAATAGCCAATCACTCTGGTATTTATAATGTTTATTCTGTTCTTGGCTTACTGAAGTCAAGAGATTTCCGATTCTTTCCGATTTATCATCACCCGCGACATCTGGATTGTAAACAGATACAAGTCCTTGATAAGAGCGGAACTGATTAAAACCATAGTCAGCAGAAACGTTCAATCTGAATGTGAAATTGGATAGAAAATCGACCTCTCCATACACATTGGTCACCGCTCGATAATTATTTCCAATATAGGTGTTTTTTCGTTCCTCAATATCTATTAAGGGGTTTCCAACTTGTGCCCGTTGAAACTCTGGCATGACATGATAAAGACCGTATGCTTCATTATATGTAGGCGCAATAGGTGCAGCCAAAATAGCTCCAAAGACACCGCGTTCTTGTGGTAGTCGCGAGCGATAGCCGTTGAAAACAATTCCAGTGCGGAAATTATCGGTAATCTTCAGCTCATCGGCAAGATTTAGTGTGATCTGACTGTGTTTTTCATGGTTAATAATACCTTCGTCAACAGAATATCCAAGCCCCATGCGGAAACTATTTCGTTCGGTAGCGCCGCTTACACTTAGGTTATTATAGTTCAAGATTCCATTTCTGAAAATCTCGTCCTGCCAATTGGTATTTGCTTGCCAATTATCATAGTTGAAAGGAAAATCGCCCTGATTGAATCGCTGCTCATCATAGAGTTCACGAAATTGGTCAGCGTTCAGCATGTCCATTCGACGTCCGACATTTTTAATACCGAGACGAGAGCTGAATTCAAAATTCAACTCACCAGTCTTGGCTCTTTTAGTCGTAATGGCGATCACGCCGTTAGCACCTCTAACACCAAAGATGGCCAAAGAGGAGGGATCCTTCAGCACTTCGATACTTTCGATATCGGCCGGATTCAGGAAGTTAATGTTGTCGTTCAATAAACCATCCACTACATATAATGGCTTTACCGCATTGATAGAATTTGTACCTCGTATTCGTATATCCGGTTCTTGTCCCGGTCTTCCCGAGTTTGTCACTTGTAAACCGGCAACTTTACCCTGCAAATTGGCTACCGGATTTGTACCCGGACGGTCTACAATCTCGCTACCTTTCACCTGTGCGATCGAACCCGTTAGATCTCTTTTTTGAGCGGTTCCATAGCCGATAACAACGATTTCATCCAACGCACGGCTTTCATCGTCCAGAAAAACGTCTATTTGAGTTTGATTGCCCACCCCAATTGTCTGTGGTGTATAACCAATAAAGGTGAACACCAATTCATCAGTGGGTTCAGCAGTGATGCTGAAGTTCCCGGTCGCGTCGGTTTGCGTCGTAGTGTTCTTCCCCTTCACGTTGACGGTCACCCCCGGTAATACAATTAAAGACTGACTGTCTTTAACTATTCCGCTGACTGTCGTCTGCCCATATGCTATATCAGCGAATAGGAACAGCAGAAATAATGTAGATAATTTCCTCATAAAAACATAGTTTTTGTTGTGATTTATAATAGCGGACAATTGATGTCCCTTAGTTATGCTCAACGAATATCATGATGTATTTGTTTCAATCAAAGTGTGAGGAGATCAACATTACTACTACAGCGATAAAACCTATCTAAGCTGCATCGAAATATTTGATATAATTGGAAGAATAACAAGGTGTTATTTTGATTATATAGTGTTATAGTTTAAAAGCTTAGTGTCGTTGCTACACTATTTTGCATGAGAGGTAATGATGTAGTCCGTTAGCAGGTACTAACGCTCTAATAAGAATTCAGAGAGGTTCTTTTCAGTAGGGATATTGAGTTTTTTACGTAATCTATATCTTCTAATCTCTACGCCACGGGTGGTAATATTAAGGAGTGAAGCGATTTCTTTACTTGACATATTGAGACGTAAATACGCGCATAATTTTAGATCATTCGGAATCAACTCCGGGTATTCAGCTTTTAATTTTTTAAAGAAATTTCCGTGGGCCTCATCAAAACTTTTCTCAAATAGGTTCCAATCCCGGTCGTCGTTATGAGCATCATCGATGAGTTTGTTTATTCTACGAAGCTGATCAGGGTTTAGGTATCTACCTTCCGAATCTTTTAATTTTCTGAGTTCGTCATGCAGGTTGTTCAACATTTCATTTTTATAGACAATGTTCATAGCAGAATTAGCGAGCTCTCTGTTTTTAATATCCAATTCGTTTTGCAGCTGCTGATTTTTAAGTTTAACTAATTTCTGTTCGTTTAGTTCTGCATCACGCGCTATCACTGCTTTCTGTTGCGCCAATAACCTTCTGTTAATTTGAAACTGTCTTTTTTGTATCCGCTTATTATTCCATTTCCGGCCATAATATACGATCGCACCTAATGAGATAATATAGAAAGCGATTGCTTTCCAGGATAAATACCAAGGTGGCTGTATTTCGAATGAAACCTCCGTGATATTCGAAATGGCACCAGCTACTGATCTCGCCCTAACCTGAAAAGTATAACTTCCAAAATTTAAGTTAGTAAAGTCCCGGTACGAGGTCTCTTCCCAATCAGACCATTTTTCAGAGTAACCTTCCAAAAAATACTGGTATTGCACTGGCGAAGATGCGTACCACGGAGAAGCATATGCTATTCGGATGTTATTTTCGCGATTTAGTATCGATAGTTTTTCGTCATCAATAGGGTGTATTCCACTAGATATATTCCATATGTGGGAGATAATTGGTTTTTTGATCTCGATCTTTGTTTCAGATTGTGAGTCATAAATCGCAAAACCATTATCTAAGCCTATTAGAAATGTTTGGTTTGTGATGGGAATAATGCTTTCGTAATAATTCATCATCTTGTCGCTTAGCGACGTAAGCGCCGTAGAGTCTATTACCACATCGCCGCTGGGCGTGACTTCTACCCGTGCAATATGTGATTTTTTTACGAACCAATAGCGGTTTGAATGGATTGGAATGATTTTATTCGAAAATCTGAAAGATCCGAGTTTTTCATTGATATCATTATGTGGTTTGAATTTTTTGACAATTCCATCATATACATAGAAACCAGAATCGGTCGCGAAAACCAAATTATTCTCCAACTTAAAAATTCCGTGATATCTTAGATTATTATTTGGCGTCCTTCCAACTGAATTCAGTGTCTTTAAGTTTCTAAAACCATTGTAAAATTGCACAAGCTTAATTTCGTTTTCATTTCCAATCCAAAACTCTGTGCCCGACTTTTGACTGATATACCTTATCGGAGCTTTTATTTCGTCAAATTGTCTTAAAAAAGTGGTCGGGTCGCTGTCAAATAAGGCTACCCCCGTATAATTGCCTTGCAGCATGAAATTGGTGCCTTCAATCGACGAGAAGATCCATCCACCGGTCACCGTTGAAATTTGAATTAAATTGTCATTTTCGACTTTGAATGTGCCGTTATTGTGACCACATATTAGCTCATTTCCAACGATAGACAAGGTCCATACTTGCCCATTTGAATTTGGTATTAGTTTAAAATCAAAAGAATTATAGTCATTAGGCCCTTTCCAGGGACTTACAAACAGTCCTTGATTTGTGCCTAGATATATCTTCCCATTATAGATAGCAGAGGTATACACCGTGCCAATATTTCCCGAAAAGTCAGCATAATAATAGACCGGTGAATTGATTTCTATTCGATCGATCCCATTATCTAGGCCCACCCAGATGTTTTCCTGCTTATCTTTTGCAATACTTAATACGGTATTATTCTGAAGGCCATTGTGTTTATTAATATGTTGGATCAGGTCACCCCGTTTGTTGATGATAAAAACACCATTTTGGATTGTGCCAAATGCATAGTGCCCGCCATATACTTCAATTCCATTATTTAATTGTGCTCGTTTTAGATCATGATCGATCGCGGTCTTCCAAGGCGTAATATTTCCATCCTTGTCCATTATAAACAAGCCATCTGTAGCCGTACCAATCAATACTTCGGCTGGGCCAAAAGGAAGCATACATAGAATGTTCTTTTGGCCAAGGATAGATTTATCCTTTATAGGAACGAGCTTTTCGGTCACTAATTTGTGGAGTCCAGAGGGGATTTGCTCGAAGTACATATCTCCGTTAGCCAAATGCGGAAATAAAAAGGGCTCGCCTGATGCTGTAATCGTCTTTATATGATTATCTTGATACACATAGCATTTCGAAAATGAATGGAAGTAAATTTTATCATCCGCTATTATGATTTTCCAAATTTCGTCATTTTGTATATCCGCTTTTTCGACGAGTCCTGAGATACTGGTGTATCGCATGCCACCATATTTCTTTCGTTCCCAAAATCCGAACTCGCCCTTGCCGCCCGTGTAGACTTTCCCTTCACTGTCTACTGATACACTTCGAACTATAGATTTATTCTTTAACGGATATAAATTCCAAAATTGACCATCGAAGCTTAGTAAACCTTCCGTATTGGCTGTATATATAATTCCCTCCGGACTTATCGCAATACCCCAATTTTGGTTACCTGCTTTGTACACCTTCTTCGTAAATTGCTTAACATAGGGTGTTCCCGAGCGAATAATATGCTGTGCGAAAAGAGGTTGAAAGAAGAATATAAAACAGTAAAATAGCAGAAAACGAATCATATATAATGTTAAACTTCGAAAGTTGTAAAGTTATTTATAATATACGAAAAAATAATTTAGTAAACACGAAATTCCTATAATGGATCTAAAACCCAAATCACTCTTAAACGATTTTTTTGAATTTGGTGTTCGCGAATACAAAGCATTTTATCTAAGTTTGATCTATGCTTTCGTTCGCCAACGCCAAAATTAATTTAGGCCTTCTTGTTACTGAAAAGAGGGATGATGGATATCACAATATCGAAACCGTTTTTTATCCGATAAAATTATACGATGTCGTTGAAATTACGGCTTCAGATTCGTTTTCCTTTCGGTCGGATGGCCTGTTTATACCACAAGGGGGACCTAATCTTTGCGAGAAGGCATGGCAGTTGCTAAACGCAGATTTTGAGGTTAAGCCGGTCCGCATTCACCTATTAAAGAATATACCAATCGGAGCCGGTTTGGGCGGAGGTTCCTCCGACGCAGCACATGTCTTGAAATTAATAGATCAATTTTACCAACTAAATCTAACCACCTATCAACTACAGGGATACGCCGCACAACTAGGCGCTGACTGTCCATTTTTTATCGAAAATTCACCCGTATATGCTACGGGGACGGGAGCTACATTTGCTCCGGTGGAGTTAGACCTTTCGAAATACCGTATAATTGTTATCAAACCAGAGATTCACATATCTACGGCAGAAGCTTATCAACATATTATACCGCAGACACCCACGATCGATATTCAGCACGTATTGCGTTTGCCCATCCAAGAATGGAAATATCATTTAACGAATGATTTTGAATTGGGGCTATTCCAGCAGTATCCATTAATCGAAAAGATAAAACATAAGCTTTACAAGAGTGGTGCGTTATATGCATCAATGTCTGGTTCAGGTTCAGCAGTATTTGGTATTTTCGAAGAGGAAGAAACAGATTTGAGTGGGATGGAAGATCTAGGTAAGATCTATTATCCTATAGAATTATAAAGAGCATCGGATACATTTTCTAGATCACTGTAGTTATTCAGTTGAGATGATTAACTTCGTATAAAAGTTAACAATAATATTGTAAAACAAACGAAGCGATCTATGCAGCACCCTCAACACCATTCGCATTCCGAATCAAAAGGCACATTTTATCTCTTTGTTCCGGCTATAATCAGTTTAATACTTCTGCTTCTCGGTATAAGTTTAGATCATTATGTTACGCAGTCCTGGTTTGAGGGCACAACGCGTTTTATAGGATATCTGATTGCCTATCTTCCGGTAGGCTTACCTGTTCTTAAAGAAGCCGTTGTTAGTATATCCCGAGGGAATTTCTTTTCAGAGTTCTTTCTCATGGGTATTGCCACTTTAGGTGCATTTGCCATTAATGAGTATCCAGAAGGAGTTGCGGTGATGTTATTTTACACGGTAGGCGAAAATTTTCAAAGCATGGCCGTTAAACGCGCGAAGGCCAATATTAAAGCACTGTTGGATCAACGACCGGATCACGCAACGGTATATGAAAATAAGGAGTGGAAAACGATAAAGGCAGTTGATGTAAAGGTAGGCGATCAAGTCCAGCTGAAGCCAGGTGAAAAACTTGCGTTGGATGGTATTTTACTTAGCGATAGTGCGACATTTAATACAGCTGCCTTAACGGGTGAAAGTAAACCAGATGGGAAAAAGAAGGGAGATGTGGTGCTTGCTGGAATGATCAATCAGAACACCGTGATTCAAATGGAGGTTACCTCGGTCTACGAAGATAGTAAGCTTAGCAAAATTCTTCAACTCACACAGCAGGCCTCGTCTCAAAAAGCGCCAACGGAATTGTTTATTTCCAAATTTGCCAAAACATATACCCCAATTGTCGTTTTTTTAGCGGTGTGCATTATCTCTATTCCAGTTTTTTTCGTTGATGATTATGTCTTTCGGGATTGGCTATATCGGGCCTTGGTTTTTTTGGTCATATCATGTCCATGTGCACTGGTAATTTCTATCCCTTTGGGATATTTTGGTGGAATAGGTGCGGCCAGTAAAAATGGGATCTTAATCAAAGGAGGAAATTTTTTAGACGTACTGGCATCTTTGAAACATGTGGTGATGGACAAAACAGGTACCATGACCGAGGGGGTGTTTGATGTACAAGACGTTCAATTTAACGACGATATAGACAGTGACCAGATATTAACTTATGTAAATGTACTCGAATCACATAGTACACATCCTGTCGCTACGGCTATTCATAAGTATGTCGGAGAAATAGATAAAGGTATACACATTGAGCAAGTAGAGGAAATAGCTGGGCAGGGACTAAGGGGTATAATCGACAAGAAAGTACTATTAGTCGGGAATTTCAAGTTATTAGATAGCGCCCAGATTGCATACGATAATGATCTCCAAAAAGTTGTCCACACTGTTATCGCTATTGCTTTCGATGGCGCATATGTAGGTTATATAACGATCGCTGACAAGATTAAATACGATGCCAAGGAAACGATTGATAGATTACATGCTATGCAACTACGTGTTACCATGCTTAGCGGCGATAAGTCTTCTGTCGTCATGCATGTAGCCCGAGAATTGGGCATTGACCAGGCACATGGTGATCTTCTACCAGACGATAAAGTAAATATATTTAAAGAGATACAACAAGATAGCCATGTAACAGCTTTTGTTGGAGATGGGATAAATGATGCGCCCGTAGTCGCGTTAAGCGATGTAGGCATTGCCATGGGCGGACTAGGGTCGGATGCAACCATTGAAACAGCAGATGTAGTTATCCAAGATGATCGCCCCATTAAAATTCCACTAGCCATACACATCGGTAAGAAAACAAAACAGATCGTTTGGCAAAACATCTCGTTTGCATTTGGTGTCAAAATTATCGTCTTGGTTTTAGGTGCCGGCGGATTAGCTACCATGTGGGAAGCGGTCTTTGCAGATGTAGGCGTTGCATTACTGGCTATTTTTAACGCCATCAGGATCCAACATCTTTCCCCATTTCGTTAATTATTGCGTCCATTAAATTTTCAGCATCACGACATTTTAGTAATGAAGCCGATTGTCCCGCCCAGTAAGATTTAAAATCCAGGCTACTATCCTGAAAAGTAGAAGGATCTGCTTTGGTTTCGCCGTTTTTTTCTTATAGCAAGGCAGGTTTAGCAAAGGTCGCTATTACGAAGCAGCAGCAGAGAAGAAAGCCGTCAGATGCCTTTTTTAATAGGCTGTTAATATCAAGTAATTATTAGCTAAAATAGACCTATAGAAACATGTGGATTCTTTATAGTTTTACATAAAGCTATCAATTCTCCCTTATTCGAGTATTTGAGTAGCTAGTTAATAATGTTATAGATAGATAAATGATGATTCTAAAGAAAATGCCGAAAGTACTCCTACACATTCTCCTGTTTACTGTTGTCCTCTCCCAAGGTGTTAACCGCGCTCATGCACAAAGTGGAGATCAGATATTGGATGGGATTGGGGAAACGGGAATGATCGCACGCTATATATTTGATGGAGATCTCAAAGATTGGTCTCGAAATAATTTGCATGGAAAATTTCAAGGTAGTGAACCCAAATTTGTTACTGATGATCAGTTTGGAAAAGTTCTGTCACTATCTGGGTTAGGCAATGATTTTGTTACGATACATGGAGAATCGTTATCAGATCTAGAGTCGCTTAGTATATCGGGATGGATCTACTTACGTTCGGCGCAACCTGGACAGCGTTTTTTTGATTTTGGAAAGGATGCTAGTGATCATTTTTTTGCAGCTCCTGTTGGTACACTTACTCAAAAAGGGTATCAGGCATTGATAACAACGAAGCAAGGGCAAGAAAATGCGGCCGTTTCTTCGGTTATAGAAGTCAATAAATGGGTTTATCTTACTGTCGTAATTGATGTTCCTGCAAAATTGTTGACTAGCTATGTAGATGGTAAGCCCGTTAGTGAAGCGAAGGATATTTCATTAGAGCTCACTGAAGTATTCGGTCAATCAGGAGAAAAAAAGCAGCTATATATCGGCAAATCTCTTTTGCCAGAAGATCCAAATCTTAACGCGATGCTCTATGATTTTCGTATTTATCGTGTTCCCCTGACTAGACAGCAGATTGCTAGAATCTATTATAATTCGCTCAAAGACATCCATGAAGATTCAGCCCATATGGGTAAGTCGGAAGATGATCTTCCAAGTTTTCCGTTAACCAAGGCACAGCTTTATAATGCCTATTTAATTAAGGTCTCCGATGTAGAAGTCGAAACCGAAATAGGAAATCTACCACGGTTACCCAGTTACATACAAGGAACCTATCGGGATGGAATGGCAGGCCCAAAAGTACGTGTGCTGTGGCCTTCTGCTATCGACAATAATGCTGTACTTCAAGGTGGAACCTATACCGTTACAGGGCATATTCCAGGAACGGATTTAAAGCCAAAGGCTATTGTTACCGTAAAAGGATCCAACCGATCAACCACACCAAGTCCAAAGCTGCAAGCTTTCAATTTGGATCAGGTTTTACTGAAAACCAACGCGCATGATGACAAAACTAAATTTATCGAGAATCGCGATAAGTTTGTCAGCACATTAGCCAGTACCGATCCCAACTCTTTTCTCTACATGTTTCGCCACGCTTTTGGTCAGAAGCAGCCAGAAGGAGCAACGCCTTTGGGCGTATGGGATAGTCAGGATACCAAACTAAGAGGTCACGCTACAGGGCATTACCTTACGGCAATTGCACAAGCCTATGCCAGCACCGGATATGATAAGTCTCTTCAGGCTAATTTTTCTGATAAAATGGAATATATGGTAAATATTCTCTACGAATTGTCCCAATTATCTGGAAAGGCAAAAGAAGCCGGTGGATCCTATGTGTCCGATCCGGCAGCCGTACCACGCGGCCCAGGCAAATCAGAATATGATTCAGATTTAACTGATGCCGGCATTCGTACCGATTACTGGAATTGGGGAGAAGGATTTATCAGCGCTTATCCTCCCGATCAGTTCATCATGTTAGAACATGGCGCCAAGTACGGAGGTCAGAATAACCAAGTGTGGGCACCATACTATACTCTACATAAAATTTTGGCTGGCCTAATGGATATCTATGAAGTAAGCGGTAATCAGAAAGCACTTGAAGTCGCGATCGGTATGAGTGATTGGGTATATGCCCGTCTGAGCAAGGTGCCGACCGAGACGCTTATAAAAATATGGAATACCTATATTGCGGGCGAGTTTGGTGGCATGAATGAGGCAATGGCCCGTCTCTACCGTATTACAACTAACCCCAACTACCTAAAAACTGCGCAATTGTTTGATAACATCGACATGTTCTTTGGCGATGCCGCTCATTCGCATGGATTAGCCAAAAATGTCGATACTTTTCGCGGATTGCATGCCAATCAGCATATACCTCAGATCGTGGGAAGCATCGAAATGTATCGTGTTTCCAATAACCCGGAATATTATAAGGTGGCGGATAACTTCTGGTACAAAGCAGTTAATGATTACATGTACAGCATTGGAGGTGTTGCAGGTGCACGTAATCCCGCCAATGCAGAATGTTTTATTAGCCAGCCGGCCACATTGTATGAAAATGGTTTTTCAGCGGGCGGGCAAAATGAAACCTGTGCGACATACAACATGCTAAAACTAACTAGCAATCTATTTCTCTTTGATCAGCGAACAGAGTTGATAGACTATTATGAGCGCGGATTATACAACCATATTCTTGCTTCCGTAGCCGATGATAGCCCCGCTAATACTTATCATGTGCCGCTTAGGCCAGGGTCTATTAAACAATTTAGCAATGCGCACATGACCGGTTTTACCTGTTGTAATGGCACAGCATTAGAAAGTAGTACCAAGTTGCAAAATACAATTTACTTTAAAAGTAAGGATGATAAGGCACTTTATGTCAATCTATACATACCTTCGATACTCGAGTGGACAGAACGCAAAGTATCGGTAGAACAGACCACCAGTTTCCCTAATGAAGATCAAACCCGTCTCACGATTAAAGGAAGTGGCAAATTCGATATAAATGTACGTGTACCAGGATGGGCTACAAAAGGATTCTTTGTGAAGATTAACGGAAAAGAACAAAAGGTAAAGTCGAAGGCGGGCAGCTACCTAACAATCAGCCGCAAATGGAAGGATGGAGATGTAATCGAATTGAAGATGCCTTTCCAGTTTCATTTAGATCCGGTAATGGATCAGCAAAACATCGCTAGTTTGTTTTACGGACCGATATTACTGGCCGCTCAGGAGTCCGAAGCAAGAAAAGAATGGCGTAAAATAACATTGGATGCACAAGATATAGGCAAGTCAATTAAAGGGGATCCGCAGCAACTACAATTCACGATTGACGACGTGGTTTTTAAACCATTTTATGAAACCTACGGGCGTCATTCGGTTTATCTTGATGTTACGCTAAAACAGTAAAACAGGTTGTCGACTACCGAAATATTTAGTAGGATCACCGGCAAAAAAAAATCCTGAAGCGGGGAACTTCAGGATTTTCTAACTAACCAATTATTAACCTAAATTATGAAATTATGAATACACTATAAACGGCCGGCCGTTTAATTATATTACAGTGTTATCAACTCTTTAACGATTTTTAACATTTTTTTGCTTTTTCCATTTACGTATTCTCCCCGTTGCATTCGCATAGGGAGAGGCTGTATTAAGCTGTATCATACGTCCTAGTGTCCAATTTGCGTACCAGGGCACTTCGTAAAGTTCTTCATTGGTTTTTATCTCAATCAATGATAAAATACCCCCAACTGTGTCGTCTAGCTTCGATAGCAAACTATTAAAGTCTTCTTCTTCGTAGTCTTTGTAGAATTTTTGTGCCAGTTTTCCTAACTCATTCCATTTGAAACCTGTTTCTGGGAAGTCGACTGCTTCCTTATTATCCATGCGATGATTCCATTTAAGCACCAGTTCGCCCCAGCCAACGAGATAGCCAATAAGGTTGTTTATGCTCATTAAGGTGCCTTTGCGATGTCCGTCTAATTCTTTTACTTCTGTTAGATCTGTAGGAATCAATAATAGTTCTTTTGAGAGTTTTTCGTAATTTATTTTAATAGAGCGGATTAGTTCTTCCTTATTAGTAGGTACAGCCATTTACTTATCAAGTTTTAAAGGATTAAAGATACCGCTTAACTTTCAAAAATATCCGATTGCTTCTGCACTATTGAGCAGGCCTATTTAATAACAGCTTACGAAGCTTGATTAAAAATTAATATTATCATAATACTATCAACTTATCTTTGCGATGTTATGAATACCCAAGCCAAGAAGGAAGCCCATTATTTATCTCGCTTTAAAGGTGGAGATCCACGAGCTTTCTCCTATTTTTTTGATTTTTATTGGGAAGATCTGTATACATTAGCTTACCGACATGTACAAGATGAAGACCTTTCAAAGGATGTGGTTCAAGAAGTATTTATTCAAATTTGGGAAAAACGCCATTTAATTAGCGAGGACTACATTTCGCTAAAGCCCTATCTTTTTAAAGCAGTTAAGAACAAGATCCTAAATTATTACGCAACAGAAAAAGTGCGTAAAAACGTGATGGAGAGCATGCTCCATCGTATGGAGAAGTATGCAAGCCTAAGCGATAATCAATTTGCACATTATAAAGAGCTAGAAGGTATCGTCGACGATTCCGTGTCCAGACTGCCCAAGGCCATGAAGACTGTTTACCAGATGCGAAATGACAATTACTCCATCCAACAGATTGCCCAACAATTGGACATAGCTGAGCAAACTGTAAAAAATTACCTTTCCGAAGCCAAAAAAATACTGCGGCAAGACGTAACACAGCGTTTCGCGGATCACGATGGCATAATCCTAATTTTAGCGACCTCTTTTATGCTTCATGATTTTTTAACATAAAAGACATTTTTAATTAAAGTACTTTAATGGCTTTCACCTGTAGTAAAGTAAAATAACAACACACAGGTGGATTTAGAAAAGTTTAAAAGTATAATACAACGTTACCTTGATGGTAAATTACCCAAAGAGGAAAACAAGAATGTGGATGGCTGGTATGACGCAGTTTCGAAAGACGAAATTGCTCCCTTTAAAAATGAAGAGCATAAAGCCCGGGTAAAACAAGCAATATTCTCCAGATTTCCTCCATCTATTCAAGAAACTAGAAAACAAGTCGGCGTGATTCGGTTACGTTGGCTGTCTGCCGTAGCATCCGTTATATTGTTAGGTGTATTTGGGCTGCTATTTTTCTATCAAAATCCACAAGCCTTATTTCGCAGTAACGCTGTTGAATCTATCTCATTAACACAAATATCGACCCATCCCGGCGAGACGCGCGAGTTAAGACTGCCCGATAGTTCATCAATTTTTCTTAGTGGCAATGCGCAGGTTCGATTTGATGAACACCATTACCACGAGAATAGGAAAATTTATTTAGATAAAGGCGAAGCCTTTTTTAGCGTACAACGAGATACCGTGCATCCGTTTTCAATCGAGACCGGCACATTATCCATACGTGTATTAGGCACCTCGTTTAATGTCAATAATTCGGAAAAATCAAAATACATCACTGTTGATGTCAAGACGGGGAAGGTCAGTGTAGGCAACAGGCAAGAAGAGTCGCTTTATATTCTTACCGCCGGGAAAAGCGTGCGATACGATAAGGAAAGCGCTCGCTATAAGCTGTTTGACAGCGACCCTACCTATGCAAATATTTGGATCCGCGGGGGCATTTTGCTGAATGGTGCAACTTTTGAAGAACTTTGCGAACTTATTTACAACCGCTACGGCTTAACCTTGCGCACCGATAATATCGATACCGACACTTTTAGCTATTCAGTGCTGATGCCACACGTGCAGTCGATCGATCAGCTTCTTCATATGATATGTAACATTCATCAAATTAATTTTAGGAGGGAAAGAAATGAAATAATACTTTACAAATAAGCGCTAAATGTTGAAAAACGAGGGGAGTTTCTCAACTGAAAAGTGCTCATCTGGCAAACCGCTAAATCGACCAGTGAGCACCCTTAAAAGTCATGTTTAAATAAAACATTTACACAAATATGTATAAAATTATTAAGCTCAGCAAATTGGCAGCTGCACTAGCTTTCTGTTCGATTGTATCCGTGTCAGAGGCTACTGCTACAGGCGTGCCAATCCGTAGCAAGCAAGAAGTATTGGATAAAATAAATATCCACTTAAAAGAAGGCAACGCTTCTCAAGCCCTTTTATCCCTATCGCAACATACCGGACAGGGGATAGGGTATGACAAGCAGGCGTTGAAATTAGAGAATATAGCAGTAAAAGAACGTGTTTTTCAAAATGCAAGCTTCGATGAAGTGTTGAGTTATATTTTAAAAAACACCAATATCCAATCAAAAAAAGTGAATGGAGGAGTAGTCCTAGTTCGTAACAAAGCGCAAGAATCGTTTAGTTTGCGCGTACGCGTTAGCGACGAAGCACAACAACCTATCGCTGGAGCCTCGGTAAAAGTCCTATCTACAAACCAAAGTGTACTTACCAATGCTGCGGGCGTAGCGGAAGCCAAAGTTCCTGCCGGTACATACACCATTTTAATCACCCATATTTCTTACGGGAGCAAAGAGCTTGGTAATTTACGGGTAGATGCAAATACTACCGGAATACGGTCTGTTATCATGCAGGCAAATAATAGCGAGCTCGGTGAAGTTGTTGTTACCGCTTTGGGGATTAAGCGTCAGGATCGTTCATTAGGATATGCAGTAGGCACCATCAAAGGTGAAGATCTAAGTCGCGTAAATAATGATAATTTTATGGTCGCTATGGCGGGTAAGGTTCCTGGCGTATCGATCAGCTCTACCGGTCCGACAGGCTCATCGGTAAATATGGTTATCCGAGGAGCTTCGTCCCTAAGTACCGACAATCAACCGCTATTTGTTGTCGATGGCGTGCCGCTTATGAATCAATTAGGCAATATTGGTCAAATAGGTGATGATAACAAGGTAGACTATGGAAATTCGATATCCAATATTAATCCAGATGATATCGAAAATATCTCTATTTTGAAAGGGCCGAGTGCTGCTGCCCTTTACGGATCCCGAGCAGGCAATGGCGTGGTCTTGATCACCACAAAAAGTGGTAAGAATGCCGAAAAAATGACCATAAGTGTGAATAGCAATAACGTGTTTGATATTCCATACCATTATATCGATTTGCACAATAAATTCGCCAGCGGCACCATGCCCTGGAAACCGGGCGATATATCCGGCGATCTTAAAATAGAGGAAGAATCAAGCTACATGGTGGGGCCAGCACTAGACAAAGGGTATAAGGCGATCCAATGGAATAGTCCATTAGATGAAAATGGAAACCCTATCCCAACGGAATTAAAGTCTTACCCAAATAATATCAAGAACTTTGTACAAACCGGAATAACGAGCACCAACGGTATTTCGCTGGCAAACCGCAGCGAACGGCTGGACTATCGGTTTTCCTATTCCAATATGAATAACCGCGGCATCGTACCCAATTCCGATTTGTTCAGAAATACGCTGAATGTGAATTCAACGATGCGCATTCGAGATAATCTTTCCTTAGGATTATCACTGGATGCGAGTAGAAACAACTCCAATAACCGCCCGGCGGGCAATAGAGGTACAAACCCGTTACAAGCGGCCTATGAGGTCGCTCCCCATATCAATATACTGGATTTAGAAGATTACTGGATGCCAGGGCAGGAGGGGATACAACAACGTTCTCAGTCTGAGGGCAATTTTAATAACCCATATTTTCTAGCCCATGGGGTCAACAATAGCTTCGTACGCGACCGCGTTTTTGGAAACCTTCGTTTGGACTGGAACATCAAAAAGAATTGGAACCTGATGCTACGTTATGCGACCGATATCTACTGGGAAAACCGGGAGACCAAGATACCATATAGTTATACCAACGAGTCTCGTGGAGCCTATGGCATTGTAAACTTAATGAGTATGGAGCAAAATATCGACTTCCTTACCACGTACAACAAGAAGCTAGGTGATTTTCATGCAACAGGTTCATTGGGCGGTAACCTGCGGTACACTAAGGGAACATCCGTGCAAAATGTATCAAAGAATGGTGCCGGATTGACAACACCAGGCCTGTACAGCCTTTCCAATATCAGTCCGTTGAATCTGGATTTTGCGAGTAGCCTTTCCGAACGTGCGGTAAATAGCGTTTACGGGCTGATCAACCTAAGTTACCGGGATATGGTGTATCTCGATTTAACAGGACGGAATGATTGGTCGAGCACCCTGCCAGCAGCTAATCGTTCTTATTTTTACCCCTCGGCATCGTTAAGTCTATTGGCCGATCAAATCTTTGCATTACCTGAGTCAATCAGTTTGTTCAAGTTACGAGGAGGTATAGCACGTGTCGGAAATGATACCTCCCCCTACAATTTATTCAATGTGCTCAACAATCCCGGAAGTTGGGGAAATGTATTGCGTATCACGCGCTCGTCAGGACTCCTCCTACCAAATCTTAAGCCGGAACAGGCAACATCGTACGAATTGGGTACAGATATTGGGATCTGGCAAAATAGGTTGAAATTTGAAGGAACCTATTATACGTTAGATAATAAAAATCAGATCATTTCGACGGCGCTGCCAAGCTCCAGTGGTTTTAGTTCTAGAAACATCAATGCCGGCTTGTTGAGTAGCAGAGGCCTCGAGTTGGCCATATCGGGCCGTCCAATTGAAAAGGAAAATTGGACTTGGGACCTTGGGGTCAACTGGCACCGCAATCGCACCCGTATCGACGAGCTTTCGGAAGGTGTCGAGTTCCATACATTCTGGACAGATGGTCGTGGAGGGGCCCGCACTTATGTCGGGGAAGAGATTGGAGACCTCTATGATTCAGAGTTGGTAACCGTAGAAGACCCATCGTCTCCTTATTATGGTTATCCAATTTTAGACAGCAACGGATCTTGGCAAGCCGTCCGCATCAATAACAGCCGAAATAAGATCGGTAATTTTAACCCCGATTTCAGCATGGGCCTACAGTCTACACTGCGGCACAAGAAATGGAGTATGCATATCGCGGCCGATATGCGTCTGGGCGGTAAGTTTATGTCCCAAACCTATCGGTATTTTGAATCCAATCTCACGACGCAGCGCTTTTTAGATCAGCTTATAAATCCGAACGGATTGACCGGCGAATCCTTGCGAAACTATTTGATAGAAAACGATTTGGTTCGTGTACAGGGCAATCGTTATCCCATTGTTGGTGGGCCCGGCGAAGAATATGGGGGCTATCCAATCGAAGTGGGAAGTGCTGTCGGCAATTTCGGAGTCTTCAATCCCGGAGTAATGGCCGAATATGATGCCCAAGGTAATATTACAGGTTATACCGAAAATCTAGGAGCCGAAGGCACCAAGTACATCGCCTACTCCGACAACTACCCTTGGGATTTTATGAATGCCGCCACTTTCGATGCTTCTTTTATTAAGCTAAGGGAGTTGTCGTTCAGTTATGACCTTACAGGAAAATGGCTGACTCGATTAGGTATTGATGGAGGCAGTGTGGGTGTTTATACACGCAACCTTATTTTATGGACAAAGGCCAAAGTTGGGGTCGACCCAGAAATGGCGTTCCAGCCAGATCCCGCAACCCGGGGTGGTTTTAAACAGGGGATCGAACGTTACAACGTTACCCCTTGGGCCATTCCCGTCGGATTTAAAGTTAATGTCACATTTTAATAGCAAGCCATAACGATGAAAAATCATTTTAATACGATAAAAAAATACCTCTTGGCTTTCACAATTAGTTTAAGCTTATGGAGTTGTAAAGATTTAACTGAAATCAATATAAATCCAAATGGTGTTAATGAAGAAGAGGCTAATCCAAATCTGCTGCTGCCTACGGTGCTATCCGGGGCGGCAAGTAAATACAATGAATTGAGTTTTGTTGATTTGGGCGGTGTCGTGCAGCATACGCAATTAGATGCCTGGTTTGATTCGCACAACGACTACGAATGGACCGGGGGTATCCTAAGCTGGGATGCTTACTACGGATTTTTACGCGACAACGAATTGATGCGTCGCCGGGCAGAAGAATTGGGGCTTGATTTTCACCACGGTGTTTCGCTGGTTATGCGGGCGTATCTTTTTGGGTTGATCACGGATCTATGGGGAGATGCGCCTTATACCGATGCGCTGAAAGCCGAACTGGGAGGAGTACAGTATAATTTTCCAAAGTTTGATCAACAGGATATTATTTACAAAGGAATCATTGATGAACTGAAGCAAGCGAATACCATTCTTTCTAATCCGACAGGTAACTATGAAGTCTTGGCCAGTGCAGATCTCTACTTTGGCGGAGACGTGTCTAAATGGCGTCGTTTTGCCAACTCGTTGGCCTTGCGCTATTACATGCGTATAGCGGAAAAGGAAAGTGCATTTGCCAAACAAGGAATAGAGAATATCTTAGCCAATCCAACCGAGTTTCCAATTATTACGTCTGTGGAGGACGAAGTAGTGATGGATTTCGTAGGGAATAACTCTGGAGATGCCTGGCCCTCTAATACTATTTTTGATGCGAGTGGAAGTAACTTCCGTCGAATCAAGATGTGTGCTACACTGGTTGACCGTCTGCAGCAGCTTGGCGATCCGCGTCTTTCTGTTTGGGCCAACAAGATCGAAATTCCAATTGAGGTCCGCACGTCAGAGCCCGCCGGAACCGATAAAATCGTCAACGGTGTGCGGATCGTATCGCCTGATGTGGTGCAGGGCATCGCTGTAGATACCGATGCAGACTATGTGGGACTGCCACCAAGTGGTTCTAAGAATCCATCGGCTTACAATCTCAATCCCAGTCCAGGGCAAACGTCTATGAATCCCCATGTGTCCTATCTAAGCGACACATATAAAGAAGCAAAGGGGACGCTGCTTAAAGCACGCCTATTCGCTGCTTCAGAAGTAGATTTTATATTGGCCGAAGCAGCTTGGAAGGGGTGGTCTTTGCCTGAGTCAGCAAAGACGTATTACGAGCGAGCCGTTCGCAATTCCTTAACTAGCTGGGGGAAGGCGGGTGAATATGCCACATATCTGCAGCAACAAGGCGTAGCTTTTGAAGATACTCAATCACAGATTATCGAACAAAAATGGATATCCAATTGGTCTACGGCAGCTCAAGCCTGGTTTGATTACAGAAGGACGGGCTATCCTCAATTGAAGGCAGGGCCGGCAGCCATTCGCACGCAGCTTCCTGTACGTATACCTTATATGCAGAACGAGATGAGTGTCAATAGAAAAAATGCAGAAGAGGCACTAAGTCGCATAGAAAAGACGGCGTATTCCCAAGCCGACAACGAAAATAGTGCATGGTCAAAACCGTGGCTATTACAAGGAACAAGTAAGCCTTGGTAAAACATATAAATAAACTAAAAATGAAAGTAAACAATCTGTTTCTAACTTTGAGTTTGTGTTGTGCGGCATTAGTCAGCACAGCGCAGACTAACGATCCACGTACATTTCCTGATCGCATGATGTTAACCTGGTCTAATGATCCATCGACCACGCAATCCGTAACTTGGCGCGTCAATAGTGCTTCGAAGAAAATCATCGGACAGCTTGTAGAAGAGCAAAGCAGTCCCGATTTGGAGGAAGCAGCTCAAACCGTGTTGGGGACGCCCAGCTATCTAAAACGAGAAGGTGGAGATGCAGATACCTATGGACACGTAACTTTCAAGGGTTTGAAGCCCGGAACCCTGTATACGTATCGTGTGGGAGATGGTGAACTGTGGAGTGCTTGGAATCAATTCCGCACGGCCGATCCTTCAGGCGACTTTTCTTTTATCTACTTAGGCGATGCCCAGAATGATATCCGTTCCCGTTGGTCTCGTTCTATTCGGAAAGCATTTCAGCATGAACCCAATGCCCGATTTATCGTACATGCCGGTGATTTGATCAATCGGTCAAATACCGATAGTGAGTGGGGAGAGTGGTATGAAGGATCTGGCTTTATCCATCAGATGATACCCGCTATAGCAACACCCGGAAACCACGAATATCGTCGAGATTCGTTGGAGCAATTGGTGCTAGATCCGCACTGGAAAACACAGTTTCAGTTTCCGAAAAATGGACCAGTAGGCATGCAGGATGCGGTGTATTACATAGATTACCAGGATTTACGGATGATCTCGTTGAATTCACAATTGATTATGTTGGATTCCGTTGCCGCCAAAACACAAGAAAAATGGCTGGAAGACGTGCTCGCCTCGTCTAAATCCAAATGGAATATTGTCGTGATGCACCACCCGGTCTATTCCACTTCAAAGGATCGTGATAATACCATATTGCGGGAACATTTCAAGCCAATTTTTGAAAAATATGGTGTTGATATCGTCCTGCAAGGACACGATCATACCTACGCACGTGGCACTGGCGGAAAAGAGCGTCCCGTTTACCTTCTTTCTGTAGCAGGGCCAAAGATGTACGAGTCTGATTCAGAGCGCTGGATGGAAGTCTCCACCTCCCGCACACAGCTCTACCAAGTGATCCGGGTTACGGATAGCAAGCTATATTTTTCAAGCTACAAGCTGAATGGTCAATTGTTCGATTCATTTGAACTGTCGAAGAAATAAAATATGACAACTTTTTTTAGCTATATCCGTCTGATCTGGATCATATCCGGACTTATGTATACTACTGTGTACGCGCAGTCTACCCGTTTGTTGGCGAAGCTGGAGCAGAAGAATCTTCATTTTGCGGCACATCGGGGCTCCCATCAACAATTTCCGGAAAATTCGGTTCCCGCAATTCAGGAAGCCATCTCCTTGGGCATTACCATCGTAGAGCTCGATGTCCGTAGTACCAAAGATGGGGTGCTTATATTAATGCACGATAAGACCGTAGATCGCACCACAACCGGTAAAGGAAAAGTTAGTGAGCTTACCTATGCAGAAATTCAACAGCTGCAACTTCGAGAAACGCCACAGGGTATAGCTTCCAAATATCATATACCCACCTTGCAAGAGGCGCTGGGCTTATGTAAAGGTAAAATTATCCTAGATATCGACTTTAAAGAGGAGAGGAAAGAGTATATCGCCCAAACCTACGAGCTGATCGCTAATGAAGGGATGGAAGACGAGGTCCTGTTTTTTCTTTACGATCATCAGGAAATGGAGCAGGTTTACAGGCTTAATCCAAAAATTACCCTCTTTCCACGAGCGCGAAGTATGAAAGATATCAGTGAGATCCTACAGTCAAAGCGTACACATATTATACATATTGATGAATCCTTCGATGCGGTTGAGCAATTAGCAGCGCTTAGGAGTCAAGGAGTATATTTGTGGATCAACAGTCTCGGCGAAATGGATAAACAAGCAGCGGAAAAAGGAAGCGCTGTGTACCAATCGTTTCTAAAGAAATATCCTTATGTAACAATCATCCAGACCGATAATCCCGCGCTTTGGAGCAAGACCCGCACTACCTATAAAAACAATTAAAACGCGGACGTCATATCTTTTTCATGACAAAAAAGAATCCTGAAGCTCCGCGCTTCAGGATTCTCTAAATAACCTATTATCAACCTAAATTATGAATTCTATAATTATCAAACGCTCTGCAACGAATGTTAACTAACGAACCAGGTTCTCCTCCAAATTCTCCGTTTGGTGCGCCATGATTTCTTTGTAAAGCAGTTCAGCTTGATCCACCGTGAGCTGCCTGTGCTCTGTATAATGCCTTCGTAAAAAATCAGCTTCCCCTAGGTAATACGCCTGAAACCCCTTGATATCATAGCGTCCAAACAAATTAAAATAGCGCCCCATTCGACCGAAAAAAGTTTCCGCATACTCAGTCGTTACTTCGTCCAGTTGATGATGCCATCCGATGAACTCGGTGTAACTCGGATAAGGCATTGTATTCATAAAGTCCACTCGCTGTTCCGTAGTACCCCCAAGATCCAAGTCGATCTCCCTTTGATTAATGATAATAGACTGGCGAAAGCTTGCATCATCTGGCAATAAAGTCCCTAATAAGGGATAATTTTTCTCTTCGTTGAGATACAGATCTCCCGTCACGATTACCCATCCTTTTTCCAGCTGTACAGGTGGGATTCCATACGTATGTAACAGCGCATTGCAAATGTTGGTATAGTCGTAAGCATCCTGACGATTGTACGCAAAAAGACGCATCTGAGAGTTATCTTCGTTCCGATGCACATATAATCTACAGTCTGTATAATCGCCCACACTCCACAGATTTTCTGCTAACTCAAAATAATTAGGAGGTCCATCTGGATCTTTCTCCTTAAATCCGTTCGATGCGATATACCTCTGATTAAGGACTTCGCCGTCTAGTGCATACGTTTTTCCTTTATAGTTGTATAGCCATTGAATGGATGAATGGTAATCTTTGCCGAATCCTTTCGTATACTGAGAAGTGATCAGTGGCGCACCACCATCACTACGGTAAAAAACGGCGATGGTGTCCGTATTGATTGTACTTGCATAGGTCAATCTTTTGTTATAATCAAACTGCACCACCTGTCCAAATGCAGTCGAATAGAGAAGCAAAAACAGTGATGAAATCAGGTAATTCTTAATCATAACTTATTAATTTAAACGAACTTTACTTTCCATGCTGTCCCAGAAATCCATCACTTCAAGATTAACTGGTTTTCTAAAAAGAATAGTCAAATAACTACCTTGGGCTTCATTTCCCGCAAAATATAATGAACTTTGCCAGCCATCCAGTTGT
The DNA here is from genome assembly GCF_005049105.1 of Sphingobacterium alkalisoli. Classification (GTDB taxonomy): domain Bacteria; phylum Bacteroidota; class Bacteroidia; order Sphingobacteriales; family Sphingobacteriaceae; genus Sphingobacterium; species Sphingobacterium alkalisoli. The sequence goes on along the minus strand of NZ_SUKA01000003.1, from coordinate 608,451 downwards.
CGAATCTGTATTGTCGTATTGCCATAGTGATTAGGTTGGATAAGCGTGGCATTCAGTGCTTCAAGTTGTTCGAGATTATGCTGCACAAGTGTTTTGAACAGGCTGTGTTCTTTCAGAAAAAAGAGCTTCCGTAGTAAAAGCTGTTTGATGATCGTGGGGTTAGCGTGATGAGTAGGGTTAAAAGGAATAGCCCAGCCAAAAGAAAGCACTACATCCTCACAGCCGCTTAAATACGCGTTGCAAGTATCACCCTGATACGTTACGCGTTCATAATATTCTTCGTTATACTGATTATCCATCTGAAGAGAAGCTTCAATTTGGAGCGGACTATCCTTTTTAAAAATCTGCTTTTTCATCGTGGCAAGCGGACATCTTTTGTAGTTTTTCTCTTTTACCTTTCCGTCGTGCAATGAAAATGCCAATTCAATACTTTTTGGTTCTTCCTGATCGGAGTACTCCGCATCTGGTGAAGGTTTTTCCCGGCAGAGGGCGTACACTATACCGTTACGTACCTGATCGATTTCCAGATTGCCGTATGAAAAGAGGCTTCCACCAAAAATGATGTGCTGATCGATAATATGCTGTTTACCATCAAGCAACACCATTCGGTATTCGTAATTATTTTCGCCAGACTCTATGCCAATATCTTCAAACCGGAAGAGCGCATCCGGAAAACCATCATCATTAAAATCCGTTATCCATCCGGTGGAAGATTTGGTAACGTAGCGATTATTGTTTGCGATGCTATTACTTTCAGCGTTTTTCAGTTCCAATTGTACCAGTTGATTTCCGATGCTGTCCAAGTCAATCGAATCTAAAGTCTGCGCACAGATACAGATAGTCGGTAGGTATAAAAAAATATTCTTCATTATACAGTTTGATTTAAACATAAACATACTATAATTTTATTTGTTTCTATAAAGCCATTTTTGGTGCATTTTATTACTTTCATGATCCGATAAAAGCATATACCCATAAAGAATTGGTAATTTTGCGGCGATAACTTTAAAATTTAATGTAGCATGATGTATAAAATAATATTTTCCACAGCACTTATCGTATTCATGATTCAATCAGGTTTTTCGCAACTATCCCGAAATATCCGTGCGGTACGCGAATTAGAAGTAACGGATAAAATAAATCTGGTATTAGTTCCGAGTGATAGGAATGAGGTAGTTATCACTGGAGAACTTGCTAATCAAGTTGAAATCATCGAGACAAATGATGCTTTGCGTATAAAGATGACCTCAGGCTACTTACTAAAAGGCGAGCAGACAGAAGTCACCGTTTATACACCTACGCTCAATAGTATTGCGGCGCGCAAAGGAGCCCATGTCCAGATGGAACAAGGTGAAATACACGGCGATTCGCTTCTTTTAACGGCAAATGAGGGCGCGAAATTAAATTTGGTTGTTCGTGTAGACGTTTTGGAATCATATAGTACAGCAGGCAGTACCATAGATCTCTCTGGCGAAGCAAAAAAACAAGAGATTAATGTAGCTTTTGGCGGAAGGTATACCGCAAAAGATATGATTTCCGACGACGCATATGCCCGTGTAAATGCCGGTGGCTACTGTGAACTACATGCAGAACAAAGTGTCGATGTGCAAACTAGGGCGGGGGGAGTCGTAGATATTTATGGCAACCCAAGCGAACGAAAACAACGGAAAGTTGCTGGCGGAAAAATTAACTTTCTATCCGCACCCTAATTTTTAGGGGAGATAACCCTTTAAATCGGGCGATATCCTTCTTTATTCCGATCATTTATAGCATATTTGTGTATTAATCACCACGAATGAAATATATATTCCTTTTTATTGTCGCAACGGCATTATATAGCTGCCATAACACACAAAACGAACAAAAATTAGAACAGCTAGATAAAAAGTCGGCCCGTGAAGTAACCTTGAAAACGGTAACCGTGGGAGACTCTGTATTACATATTACGACGCAACACATCTGGTTTAACGGTGAGCAGGTCGCTGCCCAATCCGATACGATCAAAACTGCTGTATCGCCCAAATCTTGGGATGGAGTAGATTCCTTAAAAACATTGAGTAAAGTTCCTATTTACGTAACGGTGCAATAAAATATGAGAAAGAAAGCTTCAAAAAGTGTTCAATTGGTATTAATATCTTCCGTATTGGCTTCATGTGCACAAGCACCGCAATCTACCGCTGATCAACAGCGGGTATACATGCGTGCAGATTCGACAGCAGCGTATACCGAAGTAACGGATAATTATAATCAACAACGTCATTCTTCAGGCGGTATGGGATCCGCTTTCCTTTGGTTTATGGCATTTCGTCACCTTGGAGGCGGTTTGGGCTATGCCAATAATAGTTTGCATCCACAATCTGTGGCAGGTGCCAACGCGCGAAAAGCTTCTGCTTTTCAAGCACAGAGAGCCGGATTTGGTCGGTCTGCAGTATCCAACCCATCTTCTTCCTACGGATCATAATGCAATTAAAAAAAGTATCGATAGATCCGAATTGGAAATCAAGACTGGAATCCATTGGCTACGGCTATCATTCCCTCGATGATGTACCTTATTGGGTAGACGATCGTTATTATGAAATAACCGCAGGCGAGGCAGACAGTATTTATCAGGCTACCGCCGACCTATGGCAGATGTGTCTAAAGGCAGTAGAGCATGTCATTCAGCACAAGCTATATCATTTATTTCATATCCCAGCTTTTATGGTCCATCATATTGAGCGTTCATGGGAGAAAGATGAGCCCTCTATCTACGGCAGGTTCGATTTTGCGTATGATAGTCAGTCAAGGAAATTAAAAATGTTGGAATTTAATGCCGATACACCTACCTCACTTTTTGAAAGCGGTATCGTGCAGTGGTACTGGAAAAATCATTATTTCTCGGAGACCACAGATCAATATAATTCTATTCACGAGCAATTGATCCAGAGTTGGAGGGCACTCATACCGTACCTTAAGGGAGAAATTCTGTATTTCTCCTGTGCAAAAGAGACGCTCGAGGATCTTACGAATGTCGAATATTTGAGAGATACTGCTATTCAGGCAGGCATTCAGACAGAGCTGATTTACATGGATGATATTGGGTGGGATGGGAGAGCCTTTGTCGATTTGGAAGGTTATGAGATTCAGACTATATTTAAGCTGTATCCCTGGGAATGGATGGTCAAAGAGGAGTTTGGTAATGATATAGTCCACGATATCAATGAAGCCCAGTGGATTGAGCCTTCATGGAAAATGCTTCTATCCAATAAAGCTATTCTTCCGATTTTATGGGAACTATTTCCCCATCACCCAAACTTACTAAAAGCGTATTTCAATGAGCCCAAGGGCATGCGTCACTTTGTCCGGAAACCCATTCTTTCCCGCGAGGGCGCAAATATAGAGATGTTCTATGATAAAGAAATGATTTATGCTACCGATGGTGTATACGGCGAGGAAGGCTATATCTGTCAAGAATTAGCAACATTGCACCGCGAAGAAACTGGTTTCTCCGTTATTGGCTCCTGGATTATTGGGCAAGAAGCCTGCGGTATAAGTTTCCGGGAATCCGATATGCCAATTACTACAGATCAGAGTCGGTTTATACCACATATTATTAAAAACTAGTTATTCCAACAAACCCTTCAGTACGCTGCTAGCTACCCCATTTCACTCTATTTTAGATTCAAAGTAATAAGATCCCGATCCGATGGTTACTTCTTTGCCTTGCTCTTCTTTTACATTAGCGATACGACCAGGCATTATTACGGTAGCCGTTGTGTTTGGTGGGATTGAAACGGAGAGTTTAAAGATCCCATTTTCGAGTTTCCATGATGAGGAGACCATTCCGTAAGGCGTGTCCAGTTTGGCGGATGTCGACGTTATACCGCGTCCCAATCGAGGCTCAATTCGAATCTTTTTATAACCCACCTCGTCTGGATTTATACCAGCCATATTTTTATACATCCAATCACCTATTGCTCCATATGCATAGTGGTTGTACGAATTCATGTTAGGTGTTTGGAAAGTGCCATCGGGTTTAATGCCGTCCCAACGTTCCCATATCGTTGTAGCCCCCATTTTTACAGGGTACAACCACGAGGGATATGTTTCTTGGAGGAGCAAATCGTAAGCTACCTCGGTATGACCATACTGCGTTAAGACGTGACAGAGATAGGGCGTACCTAAAAAACCCGTTGTCAGATGGTTTCCATAGCTTCTAATATTTTCCACCAGTCTGTCGGCTGCCTGTTGTCGTAAATGCTCCGGGAGCATATCAAATTGTAAGGCCAGTACGTATGCTGTCTGAGTGGACGAAACCAATCTACCATTCGGCGTCAGGTATTCCTTTTGGAAAGCACGTTTGATATGCTCTAATTGAGTATTGTATTTTTGTTCATCTTCAGTCTTTCCCAATACATTCGCCGCATTTGCAAGCAGCTGTGTAGAATGTGCATAGAAACACTGCGCGATAAGATATTTATCTGTAACTGCAGCCCTGCCATCGTTATCGTCATCCGGTCTATAAAATAGCCAGTCACCAAAGTGAAAGCCTTTGTTCCAAAGATGCTGTGGCGATTTAGACGTAATAAAATCTACCCATGCTTGCATGCTACCATATTGGTTTTCCAGGATGCGTGTATCTCCGTAAGCATAATACATTCCCCAAGGAACGATAGTGGCTACATCGCCCCAGCCCGCAGCACCTGCGTCGTTCGATGTAAGTACATCAGGAATAACAAAAGGTATGCTGCCATTCGTATGTTGATCGGCACGTACATCTCGTAGCCATTTAGTAAAAAATCCGCTGACATCCATATTAAAAGCCGCCGTGTTAAAGAATGCCTGAGCGTCGCCCGTCCAACCAAGTCGCTCGTCCCGTTGAGGGCAGTCTGTTGGTACATCCACAAAGTTCCCTTTCTGTCCCCATACAATATTGTGTTGTAGCTGATTGAGCAAGGGGTGTGAGGTTTCAAATGTTCCTGTTTGCGGCATGTCAGAATAAAGAGCCACCGCCGTAAGATTGTCAGGTGCCAGTTCACCCGGATAGCCTTCAACTTTCAGGTAACGAAATCCCTGAAAACTAAAATGAGGTGAGAAAATCTGTTCTGTCTGGTCGTCCAAAATATAGGTGTTCTGCTGTTTTGCTGTTCGGAGATTCGTGGTGTAGAAATTACCTTGCTTATCCAGTACCTCAGCATGGCTGAGGGTAATTTTCGTTCCTTGTTCACCCTTAGCTTTAAGCTCTACCCAGCCCACCAGATTTTGACCGAAGTCAACAACTAGATCACCTTCTGGCGTTCGGAAAATGTCTTTAACCTTAAAGCGCTCTTGCTTTTTAACAGGGGGAGTGTTCATGCTTACTAAACCCTCATAAGAATAATCCATCACCCGTACAGGTTGCCAGTCGGTACCTTCTGTATACTCAGGAAGCGTCCAACCTTTTTTCTCCAGTCGCGCATCATAGACTTCGCCATCATAGATATCAGATGCCCGTATTGCTCCTAGAGAAGTTTTCCATTTCTCGTCCGTGGCGAGTATCTGTTTGCTTCCATCGTTATAAAGCACTTCTATTTGCAGCAGCAATGCACGTGTATCCCCATAGAAATTCGTTTGATGGTTAAAGCCAATTCTACCTTTGTACCATCCATCACCTAACATAGCTGCCAGTACGTTATTGCCTTTTTTTAATAGTTCTGTCACATCATAGGTTTGGTATTGTATGTGGTTTTTATAGCTTGTCCAGCCAGGCATGAAATAAGCGTCGCCAATACGTTGCCCATTAATGTAGGCTTCGTAAAGCCCACGGGCCGAAATGTAAGCCGTTGCAGATTTTATATCCTTATTTAAACGGTATGTGTTCCTAAATAAAGGACTGGCTTTTGTAGTATCCGTAGCCGGTAGTGCAATCCATTTTGCCGTCCAGTCAGTTGCGCCGATTCCCATCCGCCAGGATTGTACGTCACTCCATGCCGAGGTTTTATTATAGTTATCAGTCACCCGTACCTGCCAATAATAGCGATTTCCAGGTTTTAATGCCGGCCCTTCATACGGCACCAATATTGACTGGGGAGTGTTTTTTAGAACCGTCCAAACGATGTCTTTATTTGATCTAATCCCCTTTGGATCCGTGCCAATTCTAATTTCATACGACTTTTGGGATATGTTTTTTAGCCCAGTTTCCAATTTCCAGCTCATTCTTGGAGCCGGCGTTTCAATACTTAACGGATTAATCTGATGTTCAACTTTTAAATCAAATACGTTGACTTTCTGTGCGAAAACAGGTACGTATGCAGATAGGGTTAACAGCATCCCCAGGCAGAAAAGAAAAATACGACTCATAATTTATAGTTTTTTGATGAAATTGCTAAACAACGCTATTCATCTCACTAAGATATGCAAGATACGGGGTAATAACAATAGCCTACTTATCGTATATTAAAGGCTATTGATGGATTGAAACCAATACGTTATCTTTATCATCACAGAGAACCGACATACTATGAAAAGATATCTTTTATTATTTTTATTATTCACGACATTATCGGGATACGCTCAAAACACCATTAATAATTACAAATACGTATTGGTGCCTGAGCAATACAGTTTTTTTAAAGACGTGAACCAGTATAATCTAAATAGCCTGACAAAGATTTTTCTGGAACAGAAGGGCTTTACCGTTTATTTTGATAATAAAGATTTGCCCGTTGAGCTAGCGAATAATAAATGCAAGGCGTTGAATGCCGATCTTACAGCGAAAAAAGGATTATTCACGACCACGCTTAAATTACTATTAAAAGACTGCCAAGGTAACGTGATTTTTGAGGGAAAAGAAGGTAAAAGCAGAGAAAAGGAATTTGCCGTATCTTACAATGAGGCTTTAAAAAACGCCTTTGTTTCCTTAAATGAACTTCCCTATACATTTGCCGGGGAGGCAGTAGAAGTGGAGAGCGTAAAAGTAACAGCGCCTGTCGTCGCGCCAGCAAATCAATCGGTAGTAGCAGTTGAAAGTGCCGAACCCTCAGGAACGTTATACGCCCAGACAACAGCAAATGGTTTTCAGCTGATCGATACCACGCCCAAAAAAGTATTTACTCTTTTTAAAACTTCTATACCCGATTGTTTTATTGCAGACAGTGGGCAGCATAAGGGAGTTGTACTAAAAAAAGATGGGAAGTGGTTTTTTGAATATTACAAAGATGAAAAGCTGATTTCTATAGAGTTATTGATTAAGTTTTAGATCATATGATGCGTTTCGAAAATAAATAAGCTGCATGATTTCCGCAGTTCATTATACATAAAAAACCTGAGGCGGGAAGCTTCAGGTTTTTCTAATTAAATAATTATTTACTGGCCTTAACCTTAGTAAAAGTAACTTTTTAACTGCTGGATCAAAATTTTTGCATGGGTTTCCCAGTTCTCATCATTCGTTTCGAAGTCTGAGTAGACATTCGTATAATCATAGTGAAATTCTTCCTCATCATCAACCGGTGCATAAAGAGCGCGGTAGATCGGCCCATTATCCTCCATTTTACATTCGTAGACATAATAAAGCCTGTCCTCTTCGGTGATCTTACCGACAAAATTCATCTCCATAGGGGTGTCCCATTCCATCGTTATATATTCATTGACGATCATTTTTCCAATTTCAGTCTGCGCTTTATAGATTGATGGGATAAGATCCATACGTCTGGCATCCTTCATGTGATTCATAACAACCAAACGTCTGTCAAGGTTGTCAAAAGATCTTGTTTTCAATTCATTATCTAGCGGTAAGTCAAGCTGAAGAAAAGCGGAAACGATCGTTGCCTGGAGCAAATCCATATTTTCAAACTCGCTTAATTTAAGACTCAGATTATGTATTTCGTCCGTTAGACCATATACCGTGTACAGTTGAAGGTAGTTGGCAATCAGGGATTCTTCAAAACCTCCAGGTTCAACTCCATCTGCAAGAAAAGTTTTCATATCCTCCTCAAGCCATTTTATTACCTGCGGTAGGTGTGGTGCTATGATTTCCTTGGCAGCTGGATGCTGAATCCCCTTCAAAAGCTTTAAACACGTATTTAAAAGTATATAGCGGTAGCTATCAACCTCGAATAAAGAAGCTACTCGGTCAAAGTTATGCAAGGTATACGATAGAGAATCCGTAAGTGGACGGAGTAGCATCCCGTTATAAGACCCCGATTGTGGTTTGTATTCGTTTAGTGCTGTCAGGTACCAGTCGTAATGTGTCGAATCGATAGCCATCACTGTGGTAAGAATCGCTTTTCGCATTCCATCCGTACTGCTGGGTTCGGATAAAAGCTCTTTTAATACCTGTACTGTAAATTCGTCATTGACAATTGACAGATTATCAATTAATTCTGATCGAATACCATCAGGTTCATCGTCGTCAGGATATTTCTCTTGTAGTGCGTTGTAAAGCAACGGTAACTCATCCTTTTCGAACACGTAATACGATTCGATGGCGTTACGTGCTTGGCTCGAGATGAGGGTATCGCGATGTAATAGATCGCTAAATAATAAGTCTGCCTTTGACCCAAATAGATCAAAAGGTTCCGCTTTAGTATGGAGTTCTACCGACTCCATCATGCGCACCGCATCCAGTTTAGAAACAGTTATACTATCAGCGGAAGCTCCTATTTGGTATAGTTTATTGCCGTTAACCCAAATGATATTAGCCGTAAAATTCCGTTTTACAGTGTCCTTAGTGGTGTAGAAAGCAGCGTTAAAGTTATGACACTTTATAGGTTTATAAGTGATCAGTTCTTCTGTCAATTCTTTTACCAACTTGTACCAACTGTAATATAAACTATCGTTATTATTTAATCTATAATACTTTGGCAGATCGACACGTTGGACACTGAATACAGTAGAAGAGTTTGTGTCCAATGCTACGTAGGTATTGGTTTTGAAATCGGGATCAGCCAGGGAGTCCGTTGCTGGAAATGGAATACAATCGGTCGCAGGAAGTTCGATACTTATATCCGTCAAGTTGAACGGTTGCCATTGTGTCTGACGATAGGGGACGGCATGGAATGAACTGAAGAAACTTTCGTTTTTACGGTTGTTTTTTTTGTCCAAATTTTCCTGCATTACTAAGTACACTCTATTTCCCCTTGTCCACATTTCTAAAAACATATTAGATTGTGGCAACTGAGCGGAATATCTTGCGCCTTCAAGACCATCTTTATGAATACGAACGGGTTCTCCAATATCTGGATCCATATCCGCCAGTTGTGTCTTCATTGTTTGATATACCGCGTCTCGGTCATCTAGCATATACCCTAAAGCATAGTCATTATACCTCACGAAATAGTTTATTTTATTTTCTTTATCAAGTGTCATATGATTATGGAGCCTATACTCGATATCTATATTTCCATTATTTTGCACTCCAGTGTTTAGCATATATTTCGGTGCGTTTGGAAATTGCACAGAAAATGCACCTGCCTCGTGTACAAATGGTGTATTATTTACAGGTGATATCGGCTGATGCAGTTTAAAAGATTCAAAAAAGCGGTTAGCTAAATATGTATCTGGCTCGCCTCTTTCCATATACAGACACAAGGTGTACCACGTATTATTTGCTAACCAAAATTCCCATTTAAATCGGTGTTTACCCCATCTGGTAAGGATCTGCGTACCGGATGCCCCGTGCCTATCTATACTTTTTCGGCTAAGTAGTTCATGACCCTCCGTAAGCGCACTTTTTTTAATTTGTTCCTCTATGAATTCCTCCGGCGGCATTCCTGCTAAATTCCCAACATATCGAGCTGATACCAACATTTCGCTTTCCGTACTTATATCCCCATAGTTTAGAAGAGATTTGTAGGCGCCATTTTCATGATAGAAGTATCCATCAGGCAATTGCACCTCGTAGTGATTTGCTGTGTCAATAAAAGTTGTCCACTTTTGGGTTTCATAGTTAATACTGAAGTCATCGGACAATCTTGTATTCAAAGTCCGCACCGGGCGCAGCGTGTATCCCTGCTCACGGAGTAAATGTATCAAACCCTGACTGCCTGGTAGGTGTGCAGCGCCGACAGCAGCGAACACGGACATCTGCTGCAGTTGCCCTGTTAATCGGCCGAGCATGGTATGGTTCCTACTTTTCATCTCATCATCGTCGATATAGGGCCCCATTAAATCCATCAGCTTTTGGAGGTCGCCATTAACATAACATTGTGTTATCTCCTCAAATTCTGTGTAATAGCGTGCGCTATCCCGATCATCTAGTTCTATTAATGGTTCGTGACTCTTCCCAGTATTCCTTTGATCTGTCACCGGCTCTAACCCAATAATAATCTTATTATGCGACTTCGCAACTCCATAGAGATATGAGTCGAATATAGATTTTAGATCATCCTCTTTGTCGTGAGACGGATTCATAATATACCGGATGGTACTCGGATTTTTAAAAGCTATGGAATCAGGAGGTATACCATATTCTTGTTGATAGCGTCGCTTAAATTCCTCTTTTTGACCATCTGTAAGTTCTAGTGTTTTTGGAAGTTTCTTTTTTCCATATCTATATGCAAATATTTCTTTATAAACTGAATCGGGATGAAGTTCCATTGCAAAAGATTCTGTATTCGATAGTGCAACAAAAATGGAATCATTGGCATCAATCAGTCGACGATCTTTCAAGTGTACCGTTCCTAATAAATAAGATGGTTTAGAAAGCTTATTTCCTGTAATTTCCCATAGAAAACTAGGGTATTCTGTATCTTGCGGGTAGCAGGCTAATGCTACAAAAGATAAAAATAAAAAAAGGCAAAAACGTTGAAGTTTAATGGTTGAAGATTTTTTAATAAAATTCATAAAAGGAAAATATAGTACGATAAAAATACTATTTATCTTTCAATTTTAATCATGTAGCGGAGTTGTAAACTCAAATTGTTATGATTGAACAAGTGACTCTATTTTACAGTCAGAATTACTTAGTTATTTCCATGCCATCTCGCACCTGCAACGTACCCGGTTATTGACTATTGCAGTCCTGCAAATGTTTTAATCATGATTTTGTGTCAATTTTTCGTTCAAATTATATGAACTATTTACAATGCTTTTGCAGTAATGCTTCCCCCGACTCATAACCAAGGCTTTTTAGTATTCTAAAATCATCGCAGGCCGTCTCACGATCATTTAGTTCAAGGTAACACTCGCCTCGGAATATTAGTGCTTTTTCGTTCTTTGGATTATGCGAAAGCAATTTATCGATGTAAGTAACCGCATTTTCGATATTTCCTTTTTCAAGTTGTTGTATCGCATGGTAGCCGTATTTTTCATCCCGCAGAACTGCGCTCGAAAATTCAGAGTTGATTACCAATGTAACCTGAGAATCCACTGGTTTATTGTTGTACTGCGCAGGATACCAATTTTTTTCGGTTTTCTCACACGTCTTAATAAATTCTTTATTAAATTGGTCATCCAGCCCTTTAATAATCTTTATGTTTTCGATACCGCCCGTTTTTTTGACAATAAACGTTGCACAAAATAAGAGATCATTTTTTTTTGAGGTGCGTATGTATTTAATATAAGATTTCACGTTTTTTTGCAAAGCGTAGTTAAATCCACCAGGCTTTAAAAATAGCGGATGTATTTTGGAGCTAGCTTTGTATACGGTGTCGGTTGATATAGTCTGTATACGATCTTTAGTTCCCCATTCAGATATTTTTTGCAGGTGCTCGTATCGAACAAAAGTAATCGATAAAGATCCCGGATCATTGCGTCCCAAAGGACCTTCTTGAATCACGACCAAACTGTCCTGTGTTAAATACGCTGTCTTAAGCTTTACTTTACCTCCATAACGAGTAGAGATTTCGATTGTGCCTAAGTTTACCTCATATGGAGCGAACTCTCCTTCACTAAGAAAATTTGTGACTATAGCTGCTTTCTTGTCAGGTTTAAAACTATACTTTAAAAAAGAGTATTTCGAAGGATGATGTTCTTCAAGTGGTTTACCATTAGAATAGGTGATATTGATTTTTATCCAGTTACCCACTAACGATGGTTTTGTCTGGTCAGTTGCGGCGCTAGCATAGCATTGTAATACAAAGCTCAGTAACATGGAGTATCTAATTAAGGCTTTAATATTTGGAGTTAAGCGATTTATAATCATAATGTTAGCGTTTATTTTCGTCAGGTTAAATAATGTGCAATGCTGTTAGTCAATAATAATACTAATATAGAAAAAATGACTGAAGTTGTAATTCATAAAACAAATCTTGAATAACCCTTCCAAAAGAAGCCCGGGCATTCCAGTTCAGTAATACAGGTAGCCGGGTTTTTAATTATTTTTCAAACCGTTTCATAATAATATCACGTAGCTTTTCTTCATTTTCATCTCCCCATTGGCCTAAGACTGATATTACGGGAATTAAAGTCTTGCCAAACTCCGTGAGACTATATTCTACTTTTGGAGGCACCACAGGGTAAATTTTTTTTTGAACGAGTCCGTGTTCTTCCAGCTCTTTCAATTGAATATTCAATACCCTTCTTGTTGCATCAGGAATTTTCCGTTGCAATTCACTTGGACGTTGAAATCCTTCATTGATAAACCACAACAAACGAATTTTCCATTTCCCATAGAGCACTTCACCAATTAGGTCGAGTCCACAATTCAGGTTCGGTAAAATCTTTCTCTCGTACATCGTGCAAAATTAACCCTATGTTTTAAACTGTGCAATAGGGGAATAATTTATCCCTATTCGAATCGTATTTCCGTACTTGTATAAAATGAGCATACAGCGCAATTTTGTACAAAATATTTATATATGGAAAACAGATTTAACTACAGTAACGAATTAGCAGGTAAGATCGCTTTGGTAACAGGCGGTACTAAAGGGGCGGGCAAAGCGATTGCCGAAAGACTATCCAACGCAGGTGCTACTGTTATCATCACGGCAAGAAATGCTCCTAAAGAACAAAACGAAAAACTTCATTTTATTTCAGCAGATTTAAGTAAAGCCGAAGAAACGCAAGCCATAGCAAAGAAAATTTTATCCATATTCGGACGACTCGATATTTTGGTAAACAACCTTGGCAGTTCTGAAACACAAGCCGGTGGGTTTTCCGTCTTAAGTGATGAAGATTGGGAACAAACCATTCAGACCAACCTACTTGCATCTGTCCGGTTGGATAGAGCGCTATTGCCACAGATGCTGGCACAAGGGAGCGGCGTCATCATTCATATCGCATCCATCCAGGGAAGACTACCTTTACATGAATCTACGTTGCCCTATGCCGCAGCAAAAGCAGGGTTAATAAACTACAGCAAAGGTTTGTCAAAAGAAGTCTCACCTAAAGGTATTCGTGTTTTAACCGTTTCGCCCGGTTGGATAAAAACCGAATCCGCAACAAGAATGATGGAACGTATTTCAGAAAGTGCAAATATTCCCATAGAACAAGCGATCCAAAGCGTAATGGACGCACTAGGCGGAATTCCTATAGGACGACCTGCATTACCCGAAGAAATTGCAGAATTTATAGGCTTCTTAGTATCTCCAAGAGCTAATTATCTGACAGGGACAGAATACATTATTGACGGTGGTACCATACCCACCATTTAGAAACTTTTAAAAATAAATATCATGAACTTACCAAACACAATCGCAGCACTAGTAACGGCACAGGATAACTTTGACAGCCATCGTTACGCCAATTGTTTTTCTGAAACCGCCATCGTTTTAGATGAAGGAAAAACATACAACGGAAGAGCGGAAATACAGCGATGGATTCAAAAGGCCAATGACGAATTTAGAATAGTCATGAAACCACTTGAATATTCTGAAACCGAAGAAACTTTAAAAGCAGAGGTTTCAGGAAATTTTGATGGCAGTCCTGCTGTATTAACGTATCATTTTGCGCTTCACGAAGGGAAGATCCAATCATTAAAAATTACAGGATAACGTATAACCTTAAGCTCATTATTAATCTAAATTATGAGCTAAATATAAAATACTTTTCCTGCCATCAATATTTTTTACCAAATGGTAAACCTTCATTCTTTGGCATTTGTTAACTTGCCATTATGGAAGAATTGATAGCATACATTCTACGATTTGGCAATCTGAATCCACAGCAGATCGAGCTGATAAAAAGTAAAGCAACCGAGATCGAACTTCGTAAAGACGATTATCTTTCGGAAGCCGGCAAAATTCCCCGACAGGTTGGTTTTGTACTCGAAGGAGTTGTCCGCTTTTGTTATTATAACAATAAAGGTGAAGAAATTACAGATTACTTTATTGACGAAAACCACTTTGCTACGGATTACCAAAATTTTGAGGCCTGTATGGCATCTTCCGAATATATACAGGCCATTACCGATTGTAGGTTGCTTATATTTTCCAAAAAAGATTGGGATGAACTTTTAAACACCATTATCGGATGGGATAAAATCGTGATCAAGATCGTGCAGAAATGTCTGATTGAAAAGATAGAAAGACGCAGTCCTCTGGTCTCCGAGGATGCCACAACACGCTATCTTTCATTTATCCAGAAATTTCCTACGCTGGCTAATCGGGTTCCGCTATCGCAGATTGCCTCGTATTTGGGCATTACGCAGCAGTCATTAAGCCGAATCAGAAAAAACATCCGTTGACGTTGTTTTTACCAAATGGTAAACCCATTGACCTTTAAAAACAACAGCTTTGTATCATTAAATCAAAGAAAAGAAACATGAAGACAGCATTAATTACAGGGGCCAATAAAGGAATAGGTCTGGAGACCGCAAAACAACTATTGGGAAACAGATTTTATGTATACATCGGGAGCCGTGATCTCCAAAAAGGCTTAGAAGTGGCAGAGCGCTTAAAAGCCGAAGGATTTCCACACGTGGAAGCTATTCAAATTGACGTAACAGATGATGATTCAGTAAAAAATGCACGAATAGCCATTGGAAACAAAACAGATGTTTTGGACGTTTTGATTAACAATGCCGGCATTAGCGGCGTCCGAGTAGACGAGAATGGGCATTACATTCCGCAGACCTGGACTGCATCCGAGGCGAGCATCGACACCTTTAGAGAAGTGTATGAAACCAATGTTTATGGTGTGGTAAGAGTTACACAAGCATTTTTAGACCTATTGAAAAGATCAAGTGAACCACGGATAGTTATGGTAAGTTCTACGGTAGGCTCGCTCACTCTCCAGACAGATCCTACCTGGCCCGCTTACGAATTTGGGAAGTATGCCGTCTATGGATCATCTAAATCCGCTCTGAATATGTACACCGTTCACCTTGCTTATGAGCTGAAAGACACCGCGTTCAGAATTAATATGGTGGATCCGGGCTACACCAAAACTGATTTTACCAACTTTAACGGTGGCGAGGTAGTAGAAGCGGGAAAACGCGTAGTCAAATATGCCTTGATCGGTCAGGAAGGACCTACAGGCAGGTTCTTCAGCGAGGAAACCAATCCAGAAACCGGAGAAATCGGTTGGTAATCTTAATAAAAAAAGTCCTGAAGCGGGGAGCTTCAGGACTTTCTAACTAACCAATTATTAACCTAAATTATGAGTTAAGTATATATCAAACTGCTTGCCAAACTTTTTAATATCATATTTTTGTTACCGTAATTATTTAGGTCGTACGTCTAATCGACAAGGCCGATGGTTCTATAAATCCAGCAACTATTCTTTCGCTATCCCTATACCATGAATATAACAAGTCAGATTTTGTTTAACTTCGTTGAGCTTGGTGTTGCTGGGGCTTGGTTTGCTTAGAATGTTAAATAAAATATGGGACAGAATTTTAAGTTTGGCATTCCGTATTCATATAAAAAGTCATATGATATTGTAATATTATTATAAGATAATCGAAATCTATTCGATTATCTTATAAATTTAATACATTTTTGTATGCAACCAAAACAACAGATCCGAAGACTAAAAAAAACGGAAATTTAAGAAAACGAACTATATCTCACGGAAACACTTATATACTTACAAAAGTATATTACTCATAATATTACCTTTTCCATATCCTAAAGGGGGCACTTTAAAATTCAGATACCTTAAACGCGGAGGAGAGAATTGTCAAATAAATTATTTTCGCTCGTTTGGTTTTTTGCGTATGTTTGTGATTATGATTCTAATACATACAATAAAAATGGCAATACCTTGGATTTATTAATCTGAGTTTTGCTCGACTATTCTTCTTAAGAAGACAAGCTTTGCATTGCTCTTCCTTCTTTGTTGTATAAATTTCCAAAGGAATTTTCTATCTGACATTTGCTGTAGAGACTGTGCTATAGATGCACGACCGTCTTTCACGGTATACAGATGTAGACATTTATTTCGTCGTCATACTTCAAAGTAAGAACAATGGACCATTAAAAAAAATTGATTAACGCGTTGGCAAATAGGTCAACGCAAACTTTAAAACAGAATATAATGACACCACAAGATATACAACATATTAGTAAAAAACATGGATTGGCACTTACGGAAGAGATATCTTTTAATGATATGGGGATTGACTTCAAGGTCGCATTTGCTACCGATACCAATGGGCAGCGCTGGGTACTGCGCATGCCTAGGCGGGATGATCTGGGCGAACAGGTACAGACAGAGCAACGGATATTAGATCTGGTGAGCAAACATTTGGTCGTTCAGGTGCCTGAATGGAAGATCGTCGCATCGGATATGATCGCTTATCCCTTATTACGCGATCTACCGGTGCTCTCTTTTGACGGGATTACCTACGAGGTCACCTGGAATATGGATCAGCATAATCCCAATTATGTGCCTTCTCTGGCCAAAGTCTTGGCGGATTTACATAACATTCCCAGACAGAAAATTCAGGAAAGTGACCTCAAAGTGTTGAATCCGGAAGACCTACGAACGGAAATAGAAGGACGCCTGAAGTTGGTAAAATCAGAACTGGGCATAAATAATGATCTAGAAAACCGATATAAAACTTGGCTGGATAATGATAGGCTATGGCCAGATTACACTCGATTCATTCATGGTGACCTCTATGCAGGGCATGTAATGGCAGATAGCGCCGGAACGGTATCTGGTGTGATAGACTGGTCCACTGCACATGTCGGTGATATATCGCTGGATTTTTCAGGTCACCTCTCCATCTTTGGAGAAGAGAGCCTTAAAGCACTCATTATCGAGTATGAAAAGAATGGTGGACAGGTTTGGGATACACTTTTTGAACAGACGTTAGAGCGCGCTGCTGCCGCACCATTGGCATATGGATTGTTTGCTGTAGAGACGCAGATTGAAACCCATATCATAGGGGCAAAGGCTCAGCTGGGCGTGGAATAAACGAGAAATCTATCTGTCCTACTGGGGACAAAATCTATGAAGCATTTGTTTTGGAAGCGATACATATTGATCCAACAATTTTATTAGCGAGTTAATACCACCTTAAGACTATGTTTAACTTGGATGTCACTTCATGTACCGTCCAATTCTACGACAAATGGATATTTGCCAGAGCGTCGTTTTTATCCATCTCTTTACGAGGGAGTAACTTGAGCTCCTTTGTATTAGATTGACAAGTACCATCTCCCATAGACCAGTGCAGTATCGGCAATATAATACACTTCTAAAGTAAGCTTTTTTTGTCAGTTAAACGACTGCCTAAATTCCAAAGGTGTTTGACTTGTTTTTTGCCTGAACAGCCTGCTGAACGATTGTGAAAATTCAAAGCCTAATTGAAAAGCAATTTCGCTGACAGAAAGTTCTGTTGTCGTTAAGATCTCCTTGGCTTTTTCAATCAATTTGTCGTGGATGAGTTGCTGTGTGGTTTGCCCGGTAAGTTCTTTTAGACAATCACTTAAGTATTTGGGAGATAAATTTAATTGCGAAGCCAAAAGAGCCGGTGTCGGTAATTTCTGTTCTTCTGAGTGTTGAAAATAATGGTTTAATATTATTTCCACCTTATTTAATAATTCACTGCTTTGTATTTTCCGGGTAATGAATTGCCTGTTGTAATAGCGATTGCAATGGGTCAGAAATAAGTCAAGAGCTGAAATCATCACATCTTGACTGAATTGGTCTATGGGTAGAAGGTATTCCTTCTCAATCTGTTCGAATATTGTTTCTATGGATTTCTGCTCATCTTCAGAAAGTATCAACGCTTCGTTTATTTCGTAATCAAAAAAGCCAAAGCTTTTCATTTTCTGGCTTAACGGATATCCTCTCAAGAAGTCGGGGTGGATACTTATGATCCAACCGGCTTTTGCAAATGCAAAATCTTTATCAACAATGCTCACTTGCTTGGGGGCAAAACAGGAAATAACGCCTTCATCAAAATCAAAGGCTGTTTGTCCGTATTGCATTTTACATGGACATTCTTTCTTTAACGAGATTTGATAAAAGTCACTAATCAATTTTGTGCGTTGGGTGAGCTCCGGTTTTGGAAAATTCTCAAAACGAAGAATGCTGAACATTGGATGCTTCGGCTTGGAAATACCCACTACCTTGTGCATATCAGCAATGGATTTGAGATGAATAGTTGATGTATTTAAATTCACTTTTTACAGTTATAATTATTGACTATTTTTTCTATATGACCTGGCAAAACTTTTAGCTACAAAAGCGTTTGGAAATAAAGCCGATAAGCGGCTTGCCATTCGGTTCATTTTTCCTGATACAATATAGTGCTTTTTTTTATCCAATGCGTTCAACATTTCGTCTGCTACTTGTTCAGGGGTTTGTAGAGGGGTAGAACTGTTATATTCCGCATTGAGTCTTTGCCCCACTTTACCATCTATTCCGGCAGCACTGTTAAAATTGGTTTTGGTCAAACCGGGGCAGAGCAACATCACGTGTACATTGTATGGTTTACATTCCTGGGTTAGAGCCTGGGTAAAGTGACGGACAAAAACCTTGCTGGCTGAATAGGTGGTCATATACGGTATCGGTAAAAATGATGCCATAGAAGCAACGTTGATGATCGTTCCGCCTTTGCGTGCTTTCATTTCCTGCAGAAATAAATGTGTGAGTGCAACTAAAGACGATATGTTAAGTTGTAGCATACCCAATTCTGATTGCAAGGACAATTCTGCAAACTCACCACCGGAGCCAATTCCGGCATTGTTAATGAGTGTTACGATTTGTAATTGACGTTTTTGTGTTTCGTCAAAAACCTGTTGTGACGCAGCAGTTGTAGATAAATCAGCCGCAATATATTCCACCGAGATTCGATGGTGTTTGGTTAGCTGTTCAGCCAATTCCTTTAGTTTGGCTTCGTTTCGTGCTACCAATACCAGATTTTGTTTTCTTGATGCCAGCTTTAAGGCAATGGCTTTTCCAATTCCACCCGATGCCCCTGTTATTAATATTGCTTTCATTTCTTTGTTCTTTAAATTTGATGATACAAAATTGATAATCACCCTTAACTAAAAAGTATCCAAAAGTCGGTTGTTTGTGTTCAATTGGCAGGTTTGTTTACAACCATTAGAGCCAAAAGAGCCCCAAACTTTTAACCACTCATACAATTCTTTATTTAGTAGGCGTGGCAAATATGACAAAGCACCCCCTAAAGTTTGCGGCTCACTTATATTATTTTAATGCCATCAAGTTGTTTTTTCAAACCTGTAATCAGATTTTTTGTAGCTACTGAACCAATGGGCAAACGTAAGGGGAGATTTTTTATTCATAGTAGTTCGTGTTTATGGGGCAAATTCCGAACAAATGTTGTATTGGTAGTTAACGAAATAAAAACCAATAGTTATAACTATCAAACTTTTCTATACAAGGACGGAGATATACCTTCGCATTTTTTGAAAAAGCCGAAAAAGTGGGTAAGCTCACGAAAACGCAAGATAAAATTCCTGACTTCATACGATTCAGGAATTTATCCGATGCCCCATTGCTACTACAATTATTGCAATGGGGCAGTGCTAAAAAGAGCTTAATTAAACCTCGCCCGAAATGCTAAGGGGCTTTCCTTAACCTTGCTTTTAAACAGCTTATTGAAACTTTGCGAATGCTCAAATCCTAGTTCGTAGGCTATTTCGCTTACTGACAATTCCGTTGTAGATAATTTTTCCTTCGCTTTCTGAATTAGTTTTTCGTGTATATGCTGTTGTGTATTTAGCCCTGTAAGCGTTTTCAACAAACCTCGTAAGTAGGTCGGCGAAACATTTAAGTTATCTGAAATATATTGAACAGTTGGCAGCCCTTTGTTTACCAAATCATTGCTGTTAAAATAGTCTGTCAGTAGGATTTCCAGGCGTTCCAATATTCGATGGTTGGTAATTTTTCTTGTGATGAACTGTCGCTGGTAAAACCGCTCTGCATAATTCAGCAATGTTTCTACATGTGAAAGGATAATATCCTGACTGAATTTATCGATATTGGAATTATATTCATGCCGGATATTCTTCACAATCTCATTAATGATAACCTCTTCTTTATCTGAAAGAAAGAGAGCCTCGCAGACGGAATAGTCAAAAAATTCGTATTTTTTTATTTTTTTGGACAGAGACGTACCCCAAAAAAAATCGGGATGTATAAACAGCATCCAGCCTTCAAGATGAACAGGAACGCCATTGTCTTCGCCCCGCAAGATTTGCCCGGGCGAAAGGAATGCCATCAGACCTTCATCAAAGTCATATTTTTGTTGTCCGTAATACAGTTTATCGCAGCCTCTTTTCAACGAAATCACATATAAGTCAAATATCACAGCATCGATACCTGAATTATGTGGAAGTTGGCTTAGATCCACCCAGCCAATGAGCGGATGAAGAGGTTTGGGTAACCCCATCAAGCGGTGTATTTCAGTAATACTTTTTATCCTATACGGTTGTAAACCTGCCATGTTTTAAAATTTATCTTTAAAGGGATATTTCAGCCATATCATAACCAAAGGCATCAACAAAAACGGAATTTCAATCATCACCATCCTAAAATTGCCCGCACGAGTGGCCAACGCCATAATTACCACAATCGCAATAGCATTCAGTACATTTCCAACGAAAAACGTCTTTGGAAAGAGCAGCAATACACCTACCAAAATCGTTACCGCTCCGAAAAAAGGAATCACCGTTTCGCTGATTCCCAGTTCGTTCATCATCTTCAGGGATTCAGGATTATTTTTATAATTAAATGTGTCCCATCCGTGTTTGAATGCCAGAAAAACCGATACCAGCAGCAAAATCAGGGATATAATACTTTTTACCATCTCAAATAAAAATAAAATTGTTGAAAATATAGCTCGCAACTAATGCAATCGGAACACCAATCGCCGCACTTTTCAAAGCTTTTCGGGCCTTGTTGGGGTATTGATTTCGATGTTTAAAGTACAAAAAAAATCCTATTGGCGGAACAGTAAAGCTGTATATTGTCTATGAATACTGTTGCACCAATTATTGGCTGCTTTGTAGATTGTTCAATTATTTTGCCTTTGAAACTACCCCCAGACTGGGCGAAAGAAGCCATGGACAAGTAAAGAGCAAACATTGTAAGAATATATTTTTCCATCTTGCTACGCTGTTTTTGATTGTGCCTTAAATTTTTCAAACTCCTTATGACCATATTTCATCAGCATACCGGGGGCAATACGGCTCATTGTCTTAAGGACATTTACCATAAACGGCTTCATTTCCAATGTGTCGTTTTTTAGGGATTTCACTACAACATGTACCATCTTATCCACATCCATCATCTGGCTGGGCTTGGGTTGTACTATCCATCCGTTTTGCAGGTTAGTGTTCACGCCGGGCGGGATCATTTCGAACACCTTAACATTAGTGTCCTGTAACTGCAGGCGTAAAGCTTGTGTATAAGCCCGCACACCCGCTTTGGTAGCACTGTAAATAGGTGCAACCGAATAAGGCATAAATGCAATTCCTGACGATACATTCACTATTGCCGAAGTAGTTTGCTGCAAAAGATGGGGTAAGAACTGATGCACCATTTGTACAGTCCCCGTGAGATTGATGTTGATTTCTCTGGTAATGTTTTCCAAATCAATCGAACTGTCCTGGAGATTAAGTAATCGCATTGCGCCAGCATTGTTAACGATGATGTTTAGTCTAGGAAATTGTTCTCTAACATCTTTGTACAGCTGCTCAATATCGCCCTGCTTACTCACATCACTTTGGAATATATGTACTTTCGGATATTGCGCCTTGGTTTTATTGAGAGCATCCAAGTTTCTACCGGTGATAATAATTGTAGCCCCTTCTTCAGTAAGTTGCTTTACCATTTCCAGCCCGATCCCGCTGGAACCGCCTGTAATAAGTATTGTACTGTTTTGTAAGTCCATTTTTTTCTGTTTTAATCTGATGATACAAAGGTCAGTACACCTCAAAAAACAGAAGTATCCAAAACGACTTTTGATGTAGCCGAAAATGAAAAAGTTGCGCTTCGATTGGTATAATAACTGCTTTGAGCTTCTGGACAACCAAAAATTGGACTTCTTAACAAGCTACCCTGATGATTTTATTTCGAACTTTGCAGTATGAAATTTAAAGTTAATGGAAAATAGAGAAATAGTTTTTGTCGTGCACAATACACACTTAATATTTCGTGTTCGCGGAAGGTTTTTGAGATGCCGGTTTCGATAGAATGCCTTCCAAAAATTCAAGGTAAAGCGGTACACTTTTTTCGATCCATTCCTTCGAGGCATTCAACTCGATACCATAGTATGCAAAGAATGGCTGATAATCCGCTTTAACATATTCAAAGGTCAGATCGAATGGCCGTGTCAAATCTTTCAATGTATATCTATATTTTTCGCCCGGATTATACTCATATTCATCTACACCTGCAGACATCGCCAAAGTCACCTTTTTACCCGACATCTTATAGCCACTTTTGCTACCATATGCCCAGCCATAAATTAATACATCATCAATCCATTTTTTGAGTAGTGAGGGGCAGCTATGCCAATAAACAGGAAATTGAAATACAATCTTGTCGTACGCTTCTATCATTTTTTGCTCTGCAATTACATCGATGTTTCCGTCAGGGTATACTTTATACAACTGATGAACAGTAAATTTTTCAGGGTATTTATTTAGCTCTTCCACCCATCTTTTATTTACTAGTGAATTCTCAATATCGGGGTGTGTTACAATAATCAATGTCTTCATTTTTAAAATATTTATCACAAAAATAAACCACTTCCCCCTATATTTGTATGTTAGCGGCTATTTGTAAGGTACTATAAAAAATGTAAGTAATGAGCAAGATCAAAGAAACATCGACAAACTTCGCCAATAAGCAAGCCCTGGCTGATGAATGCCCCGAGGCCTACGCTGCTAATATCATCGGCGGACAGTGGGCATTGGTAATCTGCTCTTGGCTATTTAACGGTAAATTACGTTTTGGAGAGTTGAGAAAACTATTGCCCAACATAACCGAACGTATGCTGACCCTGCAGTTGAGGAAGCTAGAAGAACACAAAATAGTGAAGCGAACTGTCTACGCGGAAGTTCCCCCTCGCGTGGAATATGAGCTTACGGCAATCGGCTATGAGTTAAAGCCTATTATCAAACAACTTGAGGAATGGGGAGCTAAGCACAAGGCGCAAAATATCAAGTAGGAGATACCATAATTACGTACCGGTGTATTAAACGTTTAACAGCTAAAAGATCGAAGAAAAGTTATAAATTGCGATAATCCAATGGGTGTCAAAAAATATTACTAGCATACTGCATAATGAAAAAGGGAAATATAGCTTTACATTTGAAATGGGTCGGTATACTTCTATTCTGCTGTTTTATGGTGAACAATATCTTTGCCCAAACAAAGACGGGTGAAAAAAAACACGTAGGCCGTTATGGCGGTAACGATGGTATTTGTCTTTTCGAAGACGGTCAATTCTTACTATACGGATACGCTACGGCCGTATTTGGAAATTACCACGTAGAAAACGATGGTATTCATTTTTATCCTGATAGACGAGATTTATTTGAAGTCTACGGTCATTATAACCCTCAGCTCGAAGCCGAACATTCCCGATGGAATTTTGTTGGGTTTGAAGAAGGCAACACCTTTGTGCGATACGATGAAGATTCCATTCATCGGGTATTCAATGAAGGAGCAAACTGCTTTTCAGGTCCCTTCATCAAAAGCTGGCCACACGGGGCTACTATCGTCTCGCTAACCGAGCGAAATAACGAAGAGTTGACATTCAAAACTTGGCATTTTGAAAATAAAGACGCTTGCAACGACTTTATTGCGGTATACAACGAGGTAAGGGAACAGCATAAGGACTTTCGGGGGGCGCTAGAGGGAAACATTCTAAAACTATCGAACTATGGTGGAGATGAGGGATATACAAAACGAGAAGATGATCAGGAATGGGATGATATCCTAGCACTCAAGGCAGAATATGCAAGTTTCCGGGACTTCGGCGATGTTATCCTGAGCAATCCGCATCACAGATCGTTTCAGCGCGATATATCCAGTTACAAACTAGATATTTCGACCAATCAATATATTTTGTCCGATACGTTGGGAAACGAAGACTATTGCCGAGACAGTCCGTACCAGGATGATCGATTTCTCCGTAAATATGACAAAATACATGTTGCGAAAGAATCAACAGATGAAATTGAAAGCGGGAAAGTGGCGCTTTCCAGTATCATCTACACCGTCTGCGACGAAGATGCCGAGGACTCATACCGCTACGATAGTGAATTTGAATCGGAATAGTACGGTCATGATAGCTTGAACCTTGCAGAGATTAAAGATCCAGCAGTTTGCGCAAATGTCGCAACATTTTTCCCTGTGTATTGTTAATACTAAAAAATAGGAAAAGTCATGATTACAGAAATTATTTCACTTCCCGAGACCTTGATCGGCTTTAAAGCCAAGGGCGAGGTTACGGCAGAGATTTTAAGAATGTCGTCATCCCGAAGGTTACGGATTTTATAGACCGGCACGATAAGATCAACTATCTGTTGGTGTTGAATACTGACGTTAGCAACTTCACTACCGGTGCCTGGCTTCAGGACGCATGGCTAGGCATAAAGGATCTTGCCAAGTGGAACCGGGCAGCCATTGTGTCCGATAGTGATACAATAAAAAATATTACGAAAGTTTTCACCAAGGTTATGCCTGGTGAATTTAATGTGTTTGAACATGCCCGCTATAATGAAGCCGTACAATGGGCTAGCGAGCAACTTGATTTATAGGGCTTCGTGTTGCTCGCATCCATTCAGGGAAGGTTACCTTTACACGATTCAACGTCGCCGTATGCCGCAGCAAAAGCCGGGTTAATAAATTACAGCAAAGGTTTGTCGAAAGAAGTCGCCCAAAGGTATTCGTGTTTTAACCGTTTCGCCAGGCTGGATAAAGACCGAATCGGCAATACGAATGATGGAACGGATTTCCAACAGCGCAAACATTCCCATAGCGCAAGCCATCCAAAGCGTAATGGACGCATTAGGCGGGATTCCAATCGGACGTCCAGCACAACCCGAAGAAATCGCCGAATTCATCGGCTTTTTAGTGTCTCCAAGAGCTAATTATTTAACAGGTACAGAATACATTATCGACGGTGGTACCATTCCCACAATTTAACAACATTTAAAATGAATATTATGAACTTACCAAACACAATCGCAGCACTAATTAAGGCGCAGGACAACTTTGATAGCCACGCTTATGCCAAGTGTTTTTCTGAAACTGCCCACGTTATAGATGAAGGAATAACATACCAAGGACGAGCGGAAATACAGCGTTGGATTCAAAAAGCCAACGACGAATTTAAGACAGCCATGAAACCACTTCAATATGTAGAGGCCGAAGAAATTTTGAAAGCTGAGATTTCAGGAAATTTTGAAGGCAGCCCTGCTGTGCTGACGTATCATTTTGAGCTTATTGACGGGGTGATACAATCACTAAAAATTACAGGATAAGATATAAAGTATATATATGTTTTATACTTATGAGGTTCAGAAGTGTACTTTTTACTAACAATATTTAAGTTCTAATCTGTTTCTAATCTATCTCTAATGGACTTATAATTTTTAAAAGAGGATATTTGTCTGCGAATTGTTGTTAAGACCCTTTATTATTTTAATCGTGTTTGAATATAATAGACTTAAATTTATAGAAAATGAAAAATGATATTTTAGTCATTACAATGTGCTTGTTCACGATAAGTACGACTGCTCAACAAAAAGAAGACAACGGAAAAAGGGACAGTGTTTATATCCATGAGATCGAGCACGATAAACTGCCCGTTAAAGTTCTACATGCGGAGCCTCTGTATATTGATCTTATTCGGGATCTTGGAGCTAGAAAAGGTGAAAAGGAATGGAATATAGGGCTTGGGTTAACCGATAACAATACATACGACGAGTATACCGCTTTAATAGAGTATGAATGGGCTCCAATAGACAGACTGGGACTAGAGATCGAACTTCCTTTTTCTATATATTATCCAACCTCTAATGATAAAGTAGCCCCAAGTAGCAACCTAAATAGTTTTAAGTTTGCTGGGCAGTATTCATTTTACGTTTCAGAAAAATATCAAACAAGTATGGCAATTGGTTACATACATGAACTGGAGCTCACTGAATTTAGTAAATATGGAAAGGAAAGCTTTTTAACAGGAAATGTTTATAACCCTTTTTTCATCGCTGCCAGACGTTTAGGTAGTAATTTTCATACGTTATTATATACTGGCCCAGCGTTCAAACATCACTTTGCAGACCAATCGATTAACACGAGCTGGCAAATAAATAGCAATATTCATTATATGATGTCCGGGACAAGAAATTTTGTTGGAGTTGAGTTTAACAAGGAATTTAATTCAGGAGATTTCGATATGATTGTCCGGCCTCAGATGCGTGTCGGCATCGCTGATAATCTTATCATAGGTATCGTCGTAGGTGTGCCGATAAGTCGGGAAAATGAACGACTTAGTTCGTTCTTAAGATTGATTTATGAACCGAAACATAAGACATAGCAAAGCCCTTTATGCGTTACTCATTTAGAAGAGGGGCGAGGTATGCGAGATCACATAAAAAATCCTGAAGCGAGGGAGCTTCAGGATTTACTAACTACCCAACTATTAACCTAAATTATGAATACTATTTAAACGGCAGTATCTGGCAGGTTATTACTGCACCTGCCGGAATTAACAAAAACTTAACATTCAAAAGTTCTACCATATTGTCCCGATTTGACGATTATTCCGGTTGCACTCGTTCTTTGAGTCCATTGCCTCACATATAATGAATCTTTTTGTTCCAGCTTCCTGTTCAATTACCCCGAATTCGGGATAATTAAAATTAAGATTGTTGATCTTTTCCATATACTTATCCTTATCCTCTTCATCGCGTTGCATATAGCAAATCTGTGTAAATCAAAATATTAAATGAATGACAAGCAGGAGGGCCTTATTGCGGAATTTCCTTCGAGATGACCGCTTTTCATTACCTCGCCTAACAGTTATAGTGCGTTTTATCATCTCAACCTATCCTGGGTATCGCGATTATTATAAAGAAGCTAACTATATTTCATGGGGCACATGTATACCTATACGGGTATATTTCTTGTGAAAAATCTATTTTTATACCCTAAATGATATAATATATCTATTTTTCGTATATTTATACCAGAAAAGGTATAAATATGGATTCTTTAAGATTATTTGTCAAGCAAAAACGCAAGGAATTAAAGCTTACGCAGGAAGATTTAGCATTCAATGCAGGTGTTGGCCTGCGCTTTGTTCGTGACTTAGAACAGGGCAAGAAAACACTTCGACTGGATAAAGTGAACGATGTGCTAGCGTTATTTGGGAAAGAGGTTGGTGTAGTCGATAAAGCGAGAGAATAATGGCACGACAAGCAAAAATATTTTATCAGGATCAGTTAGCTGGATATCTCATAGAAGGAGATAGCGGCTATTCATTTACTTACCTAAATGAGTATCTTCAATCCGTTGATCCCAAACCAATCAGCTTAGCTTTACCACTGTCAGAATATCCATACCATAGCAATGTTCTTTTTCCGTTTTTCGATGGTTTAATACCGGAGGGCTGGCTCTTGGATATTGGCGAAAAGCACTGGAAGCTCAACCCGAGAGATCGTTTTGAACTGTTGGTCAATCTATGCAGCTAATTGTTTATTTTGTTATAAATCTGTGGAATACGGGGACTATCATGGTATCTGTTCGAAGAAATTCTTCGGAACAATGCAGGTCCCAACCCTGGAGTTAGATCAGGAGAAGTTAAATAAATTAGCTGAAATTACAGTTAATGAGCGATTGGCATTAACCGGAGTACAGCCAAAATTATCACTTAGTCTAGCCGGTGAAAAGGGGAATAAACGATTAACTTTAGTCGGTCTTTGGGGAGATTATATTTTGAAACCACAATCCTCAGAATTTCCTTTTATGCCAGAGGTAGAAGATTTGACGATGCATTTGGCTGAGCTATTTAGAATCGAAACAGCTGATCATGCGCTAATTCGAACTTCAACGGGAGAACTAGCTTATATCACCAAACGTTTTGATCGCAAAAATGGAAAGAAAATTCATGTCGAAGATCTATGTCAACTTTCCGAACTATTGACAGAGCAGAAGTATAAAAGCTCGTACGAGCGTGTAGGGAAAATTATTAAGAAATATACTACCAATTCGGGTTTGGATGTTATTAAATACTTTCGCTTAGTGCTTTTTAGTTTTCTGACTGGCAATAACGACATGCATCTGAAAAACTTCTCTTTAGTGCATACCGATAAAGGTATTTTATTTTCACCCGTATATGATCTATTGAATGTAAACTTGATCTATCCCAAAGACCAGGAAGATCTGGCGTTGACCTTAGGGGGGCGAAAAAGAAAGATAAAGCGATCAGACTTCGATCAGTTTGCTATGAGTTTGGGTATTGCGGAACAGGTTCGGGACAACATTTATAAGGACTTCTCTGTTCGATCCGATCAAATTCAGGACTGGATTAACAAGAGCTTTTTGAATGGAGAAAATAAAGACCAATATTTTAAAATTATAATAAAAAAAATGCATCAAATTGGTTTTTAGGCAGTTTGCTATCAAAAATTTAACATTCTGTTACAGCATGAGGGCCTTGACGATTAGCAGATCGGCCGCCATCCAGTCCTAATTTAATAGGTCACGATTGTCCACCCATTGGCTTGCACATATAAAGCCATCCTATAATTCCATGCATAAGATTACATAAAGAAGGATATGCTGATAATCCGTATTTTCTTGCCATATGGAAAGATCTTTTAAAGGATATTTTTATACCTTTTGAAAATCAATAGTTTAATTTTATGGCCAACATGAAACCGATAATTACATATTTTGCACTAATGCTTTTTGCAGCTGCATCGTGCAATGAACAAAAAACAGAAACAAGCAAAATGGAAATAGCAACTAGAGATGAATTGACTTTTACGAGTGGATATTCCGAAGTAAACGGTCTAAAAATGTATTACGAGATTTACCTACCCCCCGGTCAGACAGACGAACAAGCTAAACCCATTGTTCTCATTCACGGGGGTGGTTCAACTATTCAGACAACTTTTGGAAAAAGTATTCCCTTATTAGCGAAAAATAGAAAAGTAATTGCAGTTGAATTACAGGCCCATGGCCGAACAAATGATAGAAATGCAGACCTATCATTTGAACAAGATGCTGACGATATCGCTATACTTCTTAAAAACCTGAAAATTGACAAAGCCGACTTTTTTGGTTTCAGCAATGGAGGAACTACAACCCTACAAATTGCCATCCGTCACCCCGAAATAGTTGGTAAAATTATCTTAGGCTCTGCGCTTGCCAAGCGTAATGGAGTTCCTGCCTGGTTTTGGGACTTTATGAAACAGGCAAGATTGGATAATATGCCCGAACAGCTAAAAACGGCATATAGACAAGTTGCATCCGACACGGATGGTTTACAGATCATGCACGATCGAGACGCCAAGAGGATGGTTAATTTTAAAGATATTCCCGACGCACAACTCAAATCCATTACAGCCGCAACGTTAATTATCATTGGCGACAAAGATATTATAACACCCGAACATGCTATAGAAATGCACAGACAAATTGCAAACGCTGAATTAGCTATAATTCCGGGCGCGCATGGTGCATATATCGGAGAAATAACGACAATAAAGGATGACTTTAAAGATAGTGATATTGTTATCCCAATGATTGAAAAATTCCTTAACAAAAATTAAGAAAGAGAAGCTAACCGCTGTACAGGTGGTAGAGCGGGCTGGTATTACTCGTTCTATCTTATATTCGGTTGAAAAGGGGGATGCAGGTGTAGCAATGGGGGCCTATTTTAATGTTTTACGTGTGCTGGGACTACAAGATGATTTTTCTAAGCGCAACATTTTTCCCTTTGCATTGTTAATACTAAAAAATAGGAAAAGTCATGATTACAGAAATTATTTCACTACCCGAGAACTTGATAGGCTTTGAAGCCAAGGGCGAGGTTACGGCAGACGATTTTAAAAATGTCGTCATCCCAAAGGTCACGGCTTTTATAGACCGGCACGATAAGATCAACTATATGTTGGTGTTGAATACTGACGTTAGCAACTTTACTACTGGTGCCTGGCTTCAGGACGCATGGCTAGGCTTAAAGGATCTTGCTAAGTGGAACCGGGCGGCCATTGTGTCCGATAATGATACAATAAAAAAAATTACGGAAGTTTTTACCAAGGTTATGCCCGGTGAATTTAAGGTATTCGAACATACCCGCTATAATGAAGCCGTACAATGGGCTAGCGAGCAACTTGATTTATAAGGGCTTCGGGTCACCATTAAATTTACTACCCTATAAACGACGCCGAGTACTGTGATATTACAGTTACTTAGCTGCACAACAAACGTATGATATACAATTGCAAGCATGGAGAAATTTTGGAATGAGCCGATTATTTTTATTAATCGGCTCATGTTTTTTATATATTTGAGGTGATTAACAATTTTAATTGGCTCATTATGTACATTTGGCAATACCAAGATTGGCCTAATTTCACCTATTCGTTAACAGAATTGCCGCCTATTTCTGTAAAATTTGCACAAGAAATGGGCGAGATAAATGGAATAGTTTCGGTTTTAGACGACAACCTGAAGATAGAGACCCTTTTAGAGATCCTCATAGCAGAAGCAATTAAAACTTCCGAAATTGAAGGTGAATACATGAGTCGCGAAGATGTAATGTCTTCTATCAAAAGAAATTTGGGACTGAAAGATAATACTATTGTCCGCGACAAACGCGTGGCGGGTATAGCGGAGCTAATGACTTTTGTAAGACAGTCTTATAATAAAGATCTGACCGTACAGATGATTTTGGATTGGCACTCCAGTTTAATGAATGCATTTCCGAAGGTGAGTGCAGGGAAATGGCGTGAAGGCACGGAACCTATGCAGGTAATCTCGGGGGCCTACGGCAAAGAAATTGTTCATTATGAAGCTCCTCCTTCATCCGACGTTTCGATTCAAATGAATATGTTTGTCAGTTGGTTTCAAGAGCAAGCTATACCGGCAAAGGATCATGTCACGAAGGCGCTGGTCAAATCAGCCATCACACATTTATACTTTGAGAGTATACATCCCTTTGAAGATGGTAATGGACGAATTGGACGTGCTTTGGCTGAATATGCTCTTTCCAATACGTTGCAAATTCCTCTACTGCTGTCTATTTCAAAGGTGATCGAAAAAAACAAGCAGCAATATTACGACGCATTAAAGCGTGCACAATCTAGCTTAGAGATCACAGATTGGATTATTTATTTTACTCAAGTTATATTGGATGCACAAATCGAAGCGAAACATATTGTAGAATTTGCGGTAAATAAAGCAAAGTTCTTTGATCGCTTTAAGGATAAGCTTAACGAACGAGAATTTAAAGCTATCAATCGTATGCTTGAAAGTGGTGTTGATGGTTTTAAGGGGGGGATGACTGCTAAGAAGTACATTGCGATTACCAAGACGTCAAAGGCAACTGCAACTCGTGATTTACAGCATTTAAACGAGTTAGGTGTGTTTAGAACTACAGGATTAGGCCGATCTGTACGGTACGAGTTAATCTTCTAATAACAAGATTTCAATACTGGTATAAAAAAATCCTGAAGCGGGGAGCTTCAGGATTTTCTAACTAACCAATTATTAACCTAAATTATGAACTATATAAACGGTAGGTTGTGTCTGATTATTACACCACCTGGCGTAATTAACAAAAACTTAACATCCTACTGCTGCATTAGTGCTTTCACGATTGGCAGATCAGCCGCCGCCCAGTCGTAATTCAATAGCTCACTATAATCCACCCATATGGCTTGTGCATGTTCGGTGAGATGCAATTCACCACCATTCCATGTACATTCAAAAGGGTAGAGGCAAATTGCGAATTCCGGATAATGGTATTCCACCATATTCAGTGCTGGCCCTACCTTTATATCAATACCTAGCTCTTCTTTGATCTCGCGCATCAGGCAGTCTTCTTTGCTTTCGCCCGGTTCGATTTTGCCACCAGGGAATTCCCATTTCAGCGGCAGCTTCATAGAGGCAGAGCGTTGACAGATTAAAATCGTATTGTTTCGTCTGATAATAGCGCAGGTAACGTGTAGCATGGTTTAAAGATAATCAAATTTGAACCTCTCAGGTCTAGTACATCTAAAATTTATCAGTATTTCCGCTATAAATAAATTCTCAGAGGAGAGATCGTTAAATTAGCCTTTAAATGCGATTATCATTGCATTTAAAGGCTAATTTAAGTAGTTTTGATAGCAACTTACAATCTAAATATGAAGAATTCCCTTATTATCATGATCGCCTTTCTCACTCGTATCCAGTGATGAGTTTTCCACCAGTGTTCGGACACGCCTTCCCCAAATACAATAAACATAGCGCGGAGCCTCAGCTGCCGATAAGTAAGTTGTATTCGGTAATTCTTATTACACTTGAGATCGGGTTTTTAGTGTTTACGGCGAACTTACTTTTTATTATAGCAACCATTTATGCCATCGCTAGCCTCATTTTATTATTTAAGCCGCCTCATGCGAAAATCAATGCCAAGTTCGAAAGGTATTATAACACGTCGATTATACTAACGGACATATCGATATTTTCTGCAATATCGATTCATATAACGCTTCATTTACTAACAAACAGCCCGTAAATGGTGCAGGAGCTAATAAGCTACTGGCTTTGCAGCACGACGAATAGAACCGGCCTTTCTCCCGTACTCATCTTGCCATTCCGACCCATTTTTTTGTTTCAGATAATCATACATGACCTCATTGTATCTCTCAGCTCCGGGGAAAAAGCTACCTACATTAAGAAGGGTACTGCTATTCTCATAAATTAATGTAATGATAGTTACACTTGATAGCATCAACACACCATGCTCGCTAAATACATTAGGGGTATTTCTACGACCACCCCAACTTGAGGTCGCAATTTGCGACTTCAAGATTTCTACCTCGTCCTTGTCAAGAGTGAACATGAAATCCTCTGGAAAGCGAGTTAAATTTCTACGAACTTGTTCGTTTAAGCGCTTAGTTTCCACGCCATACAGTTCGGCTAGATCACTGTCTAGCATAATCTTTTGCCCTCTGAATTCGTATATCTTGTTCAAGAGTATGTCCTCAGTGATAAATTTTGGTGTTACATCTAGTTTATTCTTGCTCATAATTCCCCGTATTTATAATTTGCTATTAGCGGTCACACATTTTAATCTTAATGCATGGATATCATATTTATTACGATATAAATATACTAAAAATATTAGTTTCCGGGGGATGTTTATTTGTAAAAAAATCTTTTTAAACCATTTTGAGTTATATCGATCAAACCATTATTCATTGACTTTTTATTTATTCGGTATGAGATTTTTCTTGTTATGTGTACTGCTGATTTTCACAGGTCATTTATTTGGACAAACTATTAAACTTAGTACTGACAATCAAGACAAGAAACAGTTATTGCTTATGGAGACTAATGGGTTGATTGTAATGATATATTCCAATGGCAGTGTCCAAGACAAAGATCTTTCTTTCCCGAAAAACACGAGCGGAAACTCCGTTGATTATGATATACGCGATCGGGTCAGTAGGATTGGAGATATGACAGTAGACTATGATATCCATGATCGGGTCAGTAGGATTGGAGACAAGAGAATAGATTATAATATCCATGGCCAGGTAAGCCGTATAGGAGATGACCGTGTTGACTATGATATCCGCGATCGGGTCAGTAGGGTCGGAGACAAGAGAATAGATTATGATATCAGTGATCGTGTCAGCCGTATAGGGGGTGACCGTGTTGAGTATGATATCCACGATCGGGTCAGTAGGATCGGAGACAAGAGAATAGACTATAATATTCATGGCCGTGTCAGCCGTATAGGAGATGACCGTGTAGACTATGATATCCACGATCGTGTCAGTAGGGTCGGAGACAAGAGAATAGACTATGATATCCACGGCCGGGTCACCACGGGCGGATTAGGCAATTATTCCCTGCTTCTTGAATTGATTGAGAAGTATAATAGCAAATAATTTCAAATACTACCATATATTCGATCAGTTTGTGATCTCTGAGCGGGGTTAATTGATGTCATAATTTGATACTGAGGTAAGCTAAAATATGTAAAAAATAACGTATTCTTGGACAAATCTAAAGTTGAACTTTAAAAATGGCTAAATCAGAGTTTTTATAACGAGAACTAAAAAGTGAAATCCAACGATTGTCTAGTTTGTACGCTGTTATTGTAGTTACCGGACCAAGACAGTCTGGAAAGACGACCCTATGCAGAAATCATTTTCAGATTACCACCTTTCTTTCGAAATATAGGAAAAAGGTTGGTTAAATCTCCGAAACTGTATTTTTACTATACGGGCTTAGCTTGTTTTCTTTTGGGGATCGAAAATGAGCAACAATTAGCAATGCATCCATTGCGGGGAGCCATCTTTGAAAATATGGTGGTATTAGAGTTTTTCAAGA
This sequence comes from Sphingobacterium alkalisoli, assembly GCF_005049105.1. Classification (GTDB taxonomy): domain Bacteria; phylum Bacteroidota; class Bacteroidia; order Sphingobacteriales; family Sphingobacteriaceae; genus Sphingobacterium; species Sphingobacterium alkalisoli. Next base: position 573,558 of record NZ_SUKA01000003.1, on the reverse strand, counting down.
ACAGGTACAATCAAGGTAAATTACCTCATCTTTATTTTTACAGAGATAAATCGCAACACGAAGTAGATCTCATTGAAGAAAAAGGTACAAAATTGTATGCTTATGAGGTCAAATCGGCAAAAGCATTTACCAAGAACTTTATAAAAAGCTAGGGTACTTCCGACGTGTGGTAGGTGATGATGTAGTCTCTACACAGGTTATCTACGATGGAGAAAATGACATCTACAGTTCGGAAAACGGGGGGCAGACATAATGAATCTTTTGTTCCAGTTTCTTGTTCAATTACCCCGATTTCGGAGTAATTAAAATTAAGATTGTTGATCTTTTCCCATACCAAGATATTCAAGGATTTTTTTATTGTTGATCCATTTTCCGATCAATCCACTGCCTCACGAAAAGAAGATGTAAGAATTCGGGAAATTAGTTGTCTGTGATTTGTATTTTTCGTTTATTTCGAATATTTCGTTTATATTTGTTTTATAAACAATAACATGAAAGACATGGAAACCCTAGATAGAATTAACAGGCCTTCAAAGGCTGAACAAAAAGTCGCAATGACATCGTATGATTCATTGGCTGCTGTTATCGAACAGCTAAATGCAGAAGAGACTGAGATTGAAATCGAAGAAACCAAGGACAAAATAGTCGTACCCTTACGGGCCCTGAAATTATTTGGCGGTATTCTGAAAGCGATGGCCGAGGGCAAGCCGATTTCAATTGTGCCACTTGCTACAGAGGTGACAACTCAAAAAGCTGCCGAAATGCTTGGGTGTTCGCGGCCTCATTTAGTCAAGTTGCTTGACGAAGGCAAGATTCAATATACAAAAGTAGGGAAGCACCGCAGGATAGTTTTTGAAGATGTCGTAGAATATAAAAAGCAAATGAAAGCTGCACAGAAAAATCATCTGATCGATATGATGAATTTTGACGAAGATCTTGGACTCTATGATACATAGCGTAAGATTTACAGCTGTACTGGATACTAATGTGATTTATCCGGTAATTATACGCGACCTTTTGCTGTGGTTTGCGCATTATGACATGTATACGCCAAAGTGGAGTGCAAACATCTTTGAGGAATGGAAAACAGTTATGGTACGTAAAGGTATTCCAGAAGAAGAAGCCAAAAAGAGAATACAAGCTCCAAATGCGGCTTTTCCGGATGCATTTGTGTTAAACTATGAGGGCATTATCCCCAGTCTTACCCTGCCTGATCCCAACGACTGCCATGTGTTGGCTGCTGCTATCAAATCCAACGCCAATGTCATTGTCACCAATAATATCAAGGATTTTCCGAAGGACTATCTGAATTCCTTTGGTGTTGGCATAAAAACCGCAGATGATTTTTTAACTGATATTATAGATCTCAATCATGAGGTATCTATACAGGCATTTCGCGAAATGGTTGTCCATAAGAAAAATCCCAAAATGGATGTCTATGAAGTGTTGGATCAACTTCGAAAATCCGGTTTAACAGACACAGCAAATTATTTGCATTCCTTACTTTAGTATCTGCATCCAAGGATTGTAGGGAGTGCACATAAAAAACTCCTGAAGCGGGGAGCTTCAGGATTTTCTATACTCTCGTTGGATGATCATACCTACCAACCAGCTCAGATTCTTGCAGTAACTATATAATTTTATTTTTCGTTGCGCGTGTATTCGTTAAAGTTTACGATAGCAGTATATAAAATCTTATATTGCCAATGAATAATCCATCGCTTGGGAGTCATCACAAAACTGTTCAATCCAGCTTGTTTTCTAAACCCCTCGAATTCGACGGGTTTAAAATTGGGATTATATATTGTCTCCCAAAAACCTAAGAGTTCAATTGTATTTCGGTTTCTCATCCAGTTTTTAACCAGATCGTCAGTATGGTTTGGATCTTTATGTCGTGCGATGTCCGTAAGTGATATGAAATCTTCATGGTTATTTTGATACAACAGTATATCAACTCCTTTGACGTTTATTTTTTTATTCTTGTTCATAATTCCCCGTATTTATGATTCGCTATTAGCGGTCACACATTTTAAATTTAATGCATGGATATCAAATTTTTTACGATATAAATATGCTAAAAATATTAGTATACAAAGTGTTTATTTGTAAAAAAACTACTACTACTATTAAACAACATCCTCGTCTCCAAGAACAGTTTGATCTGGTCAAGCACCGAAACCTTTATTTTATCCTCGTTCTCATCATAGCGGTGTATAAAGCAAATTTGTGTGCAACAAAATATTAAATAAATAATTGAGTAGGAAGGACACTTTGTTTTTACGTATGATCACACAAAAAACTCCTGAAGCGGGGAGCTTCAGGAGTTTTAACCTAACCAATTATTAACCTAAATTATGAATACTATATAAACGGCAGCATCTGTTCGAATATTACAGTATCTGGCGGAATTAACAAAAACTTAACATCCTATTGCTGCATCAGTGCTTTCACGATTGACAGATCAGCCGCCGCCCAGTCGTAATTCATTAGCCCACTATTAGCCGACCATAAAGCTTGCGTATGTTCTGTCGTTGTAGGCTACCCAAGTTTTGCAAGTATAGAAACGTCCCAAATCACATAACAGATACCTATTGATAAATTGTTCTTATAAAGGTTATATTAATATAAAAATAAGACGATGCGGCGAATAGTTGATTTATTCGCCGCAAAAATGCGGCGAATGTTTCGTATATTTGCCGTAAGAAAAGACTTCAGCAATGGCAAACTACATTTACCAACATAAAAACTGGACGAATTTCACCTGGGACGATAAGGTAATTAACGTTGTGTTTGGTGAAGTGCGTCACCTGCAAGGAAAAATTGCTGGTCAGATGAGTTCTTTAGGGTTCTCTATAAAGGAAGAGACCAATTTGATTACATTGACTTTGGACGTTGTTAAATCTTCCGAAATTGAGGGAGAACAACTTAATTATGATCAGGTACGTTCATCTATTGCCAGAAGGTTAGGTTTAGAAGTTGGAGGATTGGTTCCTACGGATAGGAATGTCGAAGGTGTGGTCGAAATGATGTTGGATGCTACGCAAAATTATCTGCAGCCTTTGACCGAAGACCGGTTATTTGGCTGGCATTCGGCTTTGTTTCCGACCGGAAGAAGCGGAATATATAAAATAGAAGTTGGACGTTACCGAACTGGAGAAATGCAGATTGTCTCGGGCGCGATGGGAAAAGAGAAGATCCATTATGAGGCTGTTCCAGTAGAAGCCGTCAAAAAAGAAGTGGATAATTTTCTGGATTGGTTCAACAATGACAGTTCGACAGATTTGGTTTTGAAAGCAGCTATTGCCCATTTCTGGTTTATCATCATCCATCCTTTCGATGACGGAAACGGTCGGATAGGCAGGGCTATTTCAGATTTATTGCTGACCAAAGCAGATAAAAGTCCGGAACGCTTTTACAGTATGTCGAGCCAGATTTTGGTAGAGCGAAAACGCTATTATGAAGTTTTGCAAAAAGTACAGCATAGCAGTGGCGATATCACCGAATGGTTGGACTGGTTCTTACATTGCCTGAAAAATGCTTTGCAGGAAACCGAAAAAACACTTGGTAAAGTAGTTTATAAAGCCGAATTCTGGAAACATCACGAACAGACCCTGTTAAACGAAAGACAACGTTTAGTGCTGAACAAACTGTTAGACGGTTTTGAAGGAAAACTAAAATCTTCCAAATGGGCAAAAATCAGCAAATGTTCACTGGACACCGCATTGAGAGATATAAAAGATCTGATGGAAAAAGGAATTTTACGACAAGAATCCGAAGGCGGAAGAAGTACGAATTATGAGTTGGTAGAATTAACAAACCAGAAATAAACGTAAAAAAAAATCCTGAAGCGGGGAGCTTCAGGATTTTCTAACTAACCAATTATTAACCTAAATTATGAATGCTATATAAACGGCAGTAGCTGCCAGAATATTACACGACCTGCCGGAATTAACAAAAGCTTAATATTTTTTTTCCGATCAAGTTTTTTTATCTTAGCTAATAGCTAAATATATACTTACTTATGAAAGAAACAAATCGAGCGATATCACCAATTGGCAATAAATTATGCATGCTTTCCGACGCTAAAGAAGAAATACAGCAACAGGTGGCCTTATTTAAAGATTACCTGGCTGATGGTCATATTGATGCAGCGTTAAAAACCTTCGCAGACGCATATCCCATGATCATTTCCCTTTACTATTCATTCGAGAAAGCGCAGAAATCCAAAGACAGCGATTGGATGAAAACGCAGGTAGATCTGTTAGTCCGTCCACTAAGTAATTTGTTTTCTGAAGATAGCTTTTCCACCGAACAGAAAGAATTATTATATCAGTCGCTCAAACTAACCTTTAACAGAGACTTGATTTCAATTCAGGATATTTGGTCTATTGCTAGTGCTGCATATCTTTTTATTAACCTTTGTATCGACCTAGAAAAAGATATTGAGATGAATGAGCTAATGGACGAGTTACATGATATTGACCTTCAGATTGGTCCTGCAAACCTTATTGCATCTATTTATTACCTCATGGCCAAGGTCAGAACGCACGAAGAAGCTACACGGTTTGCAAAGGAAAATCTGCATAGAGATCGTCATTTAGCAATAAATGTGAGCCGCAGTTTAATGAGTGACAACGGAGAGCAATATGTCGAAACTGTACGGGAGTTCTTGCTGCCCACGCTGCAGGATGATTATCCCGGAGACGAAGAGAAGTTTCAAGTAATGGAGGCAGTAACCTCACTGCTTGAAATCGATAAGACTAATGCTGCAGTATTAAGGAATTTTCTAATCCGGATGTTTAAAGAACATTGCGAATTGATGGGGAGAAGGCAGTACCAACTGATAAAAGACAATTCAACCACCGAAGAATGGGAAGATCTGTTTCCTAAGTTAGAAAAATGGGCTATTGCATTTGAGAAAAAGAATAAAGTAAACCTTGTTAAAGAATTATACGCGGTTTATAATAAGTAGTCAAGGTAGATCAAACGTTACAATCAATGAGGTGCCGAACACTCAGTGTCCCGTCGAGCTTTTTTTCTCGGGCTTCAGCGTAGTATGCTTTTCGCATCCAATATGATATAAATGGAAACAGTAAAAAGGGGAAAAGAAGGAACATTAGTATTAATCAACCTTTCGCCAGGTTCAATTTTACCGCCCTTTTCACTCCTTTCTTTATGTGTGAATTCAGCTATTAGGCAGTCGTAAACATAGCTGGCAGCGTATTAGATTAATGTTAGCATCATTCAGAAGGGGATAACCATATCAAATGATTTTCGTATATTGAGCGCTAACCAACATTATCTATACGCGTGACAGAGAAAAGTTTATCCGTTTTGACCGCTAATGGTATCTCATTCCCATACTTTACATCCGAAGAAGAAATTGAGCGTTTGATTGATTTATTTCGCGCACAGGTTTCCGAAAATAAAATAGATGAAGCAATTCAAACATTCTGTAAAGTCTATCCAACTGTTATTCATGATTTTTATGAGTTTGACCGATATGATTACCGAGATTGGAGGGACATTAGAATGCATCAGGTCAGACGGTTAAGCTATCCCTTATTTGTTCGGATCCTGGATGATGGGTTATCCGTCACTCACAAAGAGACCTTATATGCACCCGCAAAACTGACACTCTGCTGCGATTTGGTTCCAAATGGCTTTATTTGGAATATTTCATGTGCAGCAAACCTCGCCGTTTATTTATGCATCGAATTGGAAGATGACAAGACAATAAGTACCCTTTTGGACGAAATGCGTAACGTTAACCTTAGAACCCATAGATCTTCCATCACCACTTTATTTTATTTGGGTATAAAAGAATTACGTACGGTTGATGCAGCTATAACGTTCGCGAAGAAATACTTTAATGGCGATTACAAGCTAAAGATAGATGTAGTTCTTGATTTGATACAAGTCGAGGGACTCTCTTATATCGAGACGATAAAAGATATTTTACTGCCCCTTGTAAAGAGCGAGCGAATAGACGATGAAGAAAGAGAACAACTCATGATGGCCGTGACCAAATTTATAGAGCTTGATGGCGGCTGTCAAGAGCTATTAAGTGATTATCTTATTCAGATGTTCCGTGACTACTGCCCTTACATGGGGAAACCACATTATCGATTTATTAAAGAAAACTTGAGTACCGACGCGTGGAATGAATTATTTCCAGATCTGGAAATGTGGGCTATCGATTCTGACAGGAGGGAATCTCGTTTTTGTTCTAGTCAATTCGAATTGTACGATGCAGTTGGAGATCCAAAACTGATGCTCGATCTCTTCGCTCAAAACCCCTACAAACTAAGGGGATATCTTCGCAGTTTATTACCACAATACGGAAAAGAAGTAACGAAAATTTTCAGATCTTACTTGAAAACAGAACGAGCCCGCAAAGACTACATGGAACATTCCTTCGGTTTCATTTTTTTCTGCAAGAAGGTTTTAGGTTTCGAGATGCCCTGTCCAGGCATTTTGGCACAATATCGACTGCATACAGGATCTCCAGAAGGGATTTATTTCATTGATAACAAACAGGAAGCAGACATTTGTTTAGCATTTGTCAACCAATTATATGCGGCGAATAATTGCGTACCATTTTCAAACAAGCTTATGCGATATTTAATCGATGAAGGCTACCAGTTACTGATACATGACATATCTGAGGACGTGCTGTGGGCGTCCAAGGAAAGCATATCGTATTCCATTCACAACAGAAACTTTCCAGTAGATTGCGACGATATCATGTACATTTTATGCAATATTGCAAATGCTCCACATAATTTGGAATACTATTTTCATCTGTTTGGTATGCCTATCAAATTGGATTACACCTTGTAGTTTGCTGTACAATTTGGACATTATCACCACATTCTCCACATAAAAAACTCCTGAAGCGGGGAGCTTCAGGAGTTTCTAAAAGCTACACCCGAATTTCTTTTAGTTGATTTGGTTAATCATCTTGATAGTCTTGCAGAGGATCCGGGATATGGTTTTGAAAAATGCTTTGCTCAAGGCTAAAACAATGGACTTCAATAAATTGAAGTATGCCGTACGCGAGTATGGCCATACGAAGACTAAAAAGTTAATAGAACCAGTGCTAGATCAGAAGAAATCGGAAGCCTATGTCAACTAGCTATTTGCACGAACATAAGAACTTTCCAGACCTTTCACGTCTCATAGCGCAATGGAAGCTAAGTTTGACTGAGTTCGAGACGAGATTGATTTTTTGTTTGATATTTCAATCGTATTGTTTATTTTTGATCGAAATATCAAACATTTAGAAATGAAGAAACAAGTTGTTTTGCCAAAATATGGTATTCTCTTAGAAAAAATGGGAGAGAATATTAAACTCGCTCGTAAGCGTAGAAAGCTCACCGCTGTACAGGTGGCGGAGCGGGCTGGTATTGCTCGTTCTACCTTATATTTGGTTGAAAAGGGAGATGCAGGTGTAGCAATGGGGGCCTATTTTAATGTTTTACGTGTGTTGGGGCTGCAAGATGATTTTTCTAGGTTAGCTGCAGATGATGCATTTGGCAGAAAATTACAAGATTTAGCATTATTGTAAGATGGCAAAAGGTAAAATCGATATATATGTTTACGCCCACTGGGCGGGGATGTCACAACCAGAATTACTGGGTGTATTATCCGCGCATCAAGCAAAGGGTAGAAAAGCTTTTAGTTTTGAGTACGATAAAAATTGGTTGAAAACAAAAGAACAACGGTTGATAGATCCTGATATTCAATTCTATTCAGGACAGCAATTCCCTAATGACAAAGAAAACTTCGGGATTTTTCTAGACAGTATGATCCGAGACCTACGCCGGATTGCGTGACGGTTTTAGTGGTGTTGTTAACTACATCTTGTCCAAAGACCGCCGTGATCAATGACAAGAAAAATAGGGTTGTTACTAGCCTTTTCATATCTATTTGTTTTCTCCAATTTTGAATCCTATCTCGCCTTTCGAATTCGGCTTTGATACAATATTTTCCTGTTTATCCTGCAACCGGTCGATGTATTCGAAGAGCAGTTCGATGTTCTGATCGTGGCCTTTTTGTTTCTTAGCGATCTGTTCTACGGTATATTTCATCTCGGCGATTTCCAGTTTCATTTCTGTATTGATATGCAGTATGTCCCTCAGCTTCACAAATAAATCAATAATGCGGATGCTCATCGTGATAGCTTTTTCACTCTTTAATACATTTGAAAGCATCAGTACACCGTGTTCGGTAAAAGCAAAAGGTAGATACTTTGAGTAACGCCCCTGTTCTAAGGTCGCATTTTGCGATCTTAGAATTACATCATATTCTTCTTTCGTCAACTCGAACATAAAATGTTCGGGAAATCGGATGATATTCCTTCTAACTTGCTCTTTGAGCCTGCGCGTTTCTACATTATATAATTCAGCGAGGTCACTGTCCAGCATTACCTTTTGCCCTCTGAACTCGTATATCTTATTCACGATAACATCATCGGTTATGCTCTTTGGTGTAATAGATGTTTTACTCTTACTCATAATTCCCCGTGTTTATTAATTGGCTATTGGAGGTCACAAATTGTGATGTCCAGTTCCCAAACTGTTTATTTATCATCAGCTGTTCCTCATTACTATCCTTTATTTCTTTTAATACCAAGTTTTTCAGTTCCTCAGTAGGCAACAATAACTGATATTCCGCTATACCTATCGGTTTATTGATATCCTGTAGCGCTATTTCAACATCTAAATGATCTTTGTCTGCACACAAGATTATTCCTATGGATGGGTTTTCGTCGGGCTGTTTTTCTAGTTTGTCCAGTAGCCCAAGGTAAAAGTTCATCTTACCGACGTATTCTGGTTTGAACGACCCAATCTTTAGTTCGAGAGCCACTAGACTACGAAGGTTTCTATGGTAGAGTAGGATATCAACAAAATACTCTTTACCGTTATATTCTAGCCGATATTGATTCCCTATAAAAGTAAAACCACGACCCAGCTCCAGAACAAAATGCTTTATTTTCTCAATCAGCCGCTGTTCGAGCTCTTTTTCCTTCACAGATTGAATCAATCCTAGGAAACCTAGGTTGTAACTACTTTTTAGCATTTCGTCGGCTTGTTCTGCGAGAACTTCGGGCAAGGCTTCTGAAAAATTATGGGACTTCGGGAGATGTTTTTCATTGTTAAAGGCATCGGCTTTTATGTAATTTAGAAGTATATCTCTCGTCCAGCCAAGCTGAATGGCTTTCTCAGCATAGTACAACGCTTCCTTATCATCCGTGACTTTCTCTATCAATAGTAGGTTACGCCTCCACGGCAAAACTGCAACGCAGCGTTGCAGTTTTGGATCAACATGGCAATAGCGCTCATAGAAGCGTTTCATGTGCCATAGGTTACGGGGTGAAACACCGATATCTGGGAACTTTAACTTAAGATCAGCCGACAACCTTTTTACTACACCGGCACCATGGCCTCTTTCGATTTTCTTTTCAGGTATAGGCTCTTCTTCTTACTCTTCGCGACATCTAACCACCTTGCTCTCCATTCTTCGTTTTCTTTATCGCCGATTCCAGTTCTTCAATTGTAGGCATATCGCTTTTAAGTTTTTTCGGAAGTTGATAATCCGCTACACCTAATGGAGATTTGATCCCTTTGAGTGAATATTTGACTACCGTTTCGTTCGGTGTTTTGCATAGTAGCACGCCAATAGTCGGATTGTCCTGCTTGCCTTTTATCTGTTCGTCTATGGCATTGACATAAAAATTGAGTTTTCCGGCATACTCAGGTTTGAAAGCACCGATTTTCAGTTCAAAAACCACGAAGCAATGCAGGTGGAAATTGTAGAATAGCAGATCCAGGTAAAAGTCCTCGCTATCTACTTGCAGATGATATTGGTTACCAACATAAGCAAAGCCCTTACCGAGCTCTAACATGAGCTTCCGGATTTCTTTGATCAAGGCTTTCTCCAGTTCAAGTTCCTTTATATCTTCCCCCATACCCATGATATCGAATACGTACGGGTTCTTTAGCATTTGCTTGGCTATATCGGATTGTAATTTGGGAAGCGTGCTGTCGAAATTGGTGATTGCCTTTCCTTGACGTTCGTGGAGGCGGCTTTCTATTTGAAAAGTCAACACACTTTTAGTCCAGCCATTTTCTGCGGTCTTACGTATGTAAAATAATCTATCGTCAGCAGATTTGATCTTGTCCAGTATGATGGTATGATGTGTCCACGGTATTAGTGCAACCAATGGTTGCAAAATTGGATGATTAACTTGTGCAAGTGCGCCTTGCGCAAATTCATGCTGTTGATTATCTGTGCTTTGTAATTGTGCAACCGCCGGTTGCACAATTACTTTTTCAGATTTTGAAAAGTCTTCATGCAAAAAATCAGGATAGGCATCTGCGAATGCCCGCATATACTTTAGGTTACGAACAGAAAAACCCTTACTATCTGGAAACTCATTTCTTAGGTCTTTGGAAATTTGGTCAATAATCTTTGCACCCCAACTTGCTTCTTTAATCTTGATAGAAATATCAATTCCAATAGACCAGTAGAGAACTAGCATCTCTGTATTTACAGATAATGCAACGCGCTGTTGCGCCTGCCGAATTTTCTGTTTTAGTTCGGTAAGTAACTGTATATAGGTGTTCTCTGTTTCCATTGTCCTGATATTAAAATTTAGTTATGCCACGTCCATAAGATATGCTTCCAAGGCAAAACTGCGACACTGCGTCGCAGTTTCGGACCACCATGGGAATAATGCTCGCCAAATCTCGATCCAACATTACTTTCCGCTTTCTGATGATGTATATCTTGCTTGCAAGTATGTCGTCTTCTGGTGGTGTGATCTGTGTTAAAACTTTTTTACTCATAATTCCCCGTATTTATAATTTGCTATTAGAGATTAGACATTTTAAACTTAATGCATGGATATCAAATTTTTTACGATATAAATATACTAAAAATATTAGTATACAAAGTGTTTATTTGTAAAAAACTACTACTACTATTAAACAACATCCTCGTCTCCAAGAACAGTTTGATCTGGTCAAGCACCGAAACCTTTATTTTATCCTCGTTCTCATCATAGCGGTGCATAAAGCAAATTTGTGTGCAACAAAATATTAAATAAATAATTGAGTAGGAAGGACACTTTGTTTACGCATGATCACATAAAAAACTCCTGAAGCGGGGAGCTTCAGGAGTTTCTAACTAACCAATTATTAACCTAAATTATGAATACTATATAAACGGCAGCATCTGGCAGAATATTACAGCACCTGGCGGAATTAACAAAAACTTAACAGATTATAGTTATTGTATACAGGTGCCGTGTATTATGTTGGGTTAAAGAATAATAAAAGTCTTATTGATTTCTTATCTTTAAATCGCATATGAATCAACTCCAAACCTACCTTCAGGCATTTTTCAAACTTAAACGAGGTGGTACTAAGTATGGCCTAGCACCGCACAAGCCTATATTGCTTTTAACCCTTGTCGAGTTAATCGAAAAAGGACTTGATCAGGAGAACCATTTTCAGGTCAATGCCGATCTGGTTGGTATCTTTCAGGAAAACTGGCGCTTATTGGTTACGACTGCTCATCAGTCTGATTTTACGCAGCCATTCTACCACCTGCAGAATGATAAAGTCCAAGGACATCCGTTTTGGGTATTGCACACCTATACCGGGCTTCCCGTGCAGGCGCCTATTAAGAGTGTAAGTGTTTTATCTCAGGTAGTAGAATTTGGTACTTTATCAGCAGATCTTTATCTGTTATTACAATCTGCGGAAAATAGGCAGGAAGTACGTGGCAGTTTGCTGATGCAGTATTTTTCAGACCGGGCAAATAGCTATTATGAGCATAAGCAATTGGGAGATGGATTCTATCACGACATTCAGGCGTTGGTATTGAATGATCCTGAAACTAAATACAAGCGGATCGAAATCCATACAGAGGAAGATATCTTTGTGCGTTCCAATTTATTTAAGCGCTACATCCCTCAACTTTACCAAGATACATGTGCCATGACCGGCATGCAGCTGCGTTCAACCTACAATCACAATTTTATCGATGCATGTCATATCGTTCCTTTTGCTGTAACACATGATGACAAGGTAAGCAACGGATTAGCGCTTTGTCCTAATCTACACCGCGCATTCGATCGGGGTCTAGTGTCTGTTGATCAGGATTACAGGATAATGGTGTCAACTCATATACGTGAAAAAGTAGACCACCCTTATAATTTAGGCCAGTTGGCAGGTAACAAAATTATTTTGCCGTCCAATATCCAATACCACCCGTCCGCAGAAAATCTGGAATGGCATCGCATGAAAGTATTTAAGGGGTAATTAGGAATTTACTTTTCTTTTAGAAGCATAATAGCTACTTCCACAGCTTCCTCGTCTCCAAGAACAGTTCAATCTGATTAAGCACCTTAGGTAAGCTCTTTAGTACATCCTGCGACCAAAAGCGGAATACTGTATAACCCATATCGCGGAGGGCACGGTTCGTACGTTCATCCTTTTGCATATTACGTTCTATCTTGGGTATCCAGAATAGGCGGTTGGATTTAATCCGCTCGCGGTTCTTCTTCCAGTCGAAGCCATGCCAAAATTCACCATCCACGAAGATCGCCAACTTGTATTTTTTGATCACGATGTCAGGTCTTCCGTGGAGCGACTTATCGTGTAAGCGGAAGCGGATGTTCTTCGCCCATAGCGCCTTGCGCAATAGGAGTTCCGGCTTAGAATTTTTGCTCTTAATGCGCGACATGGTATAGCTCCGCTGCGTACTCGTGTAGAAGCCCGCCGATTCCTCAAACCGCGGTACCTTTATCTTATCTTCTTCCTCTTCATAGCGCTGCATAAAGCAAATTTATGTAAAACAAAATACTAAATGAATGACAAGTAGGAGGGACACTTTGTTTTTACGCACGATTATATAAAAAAGTCCTGAAGCAAGGGCGCTTCAGGACTTTCACTAACTAACCAACTATTAACCTAAATTATGAATACTATATAAACGGCGGTATCTGTTCTATTATTACACCCACGCTCGGTATTAACAAAAACTTAACATGTGGTATCTTAACCTCACGACTAACCTTTGACTTACGCTTGCATCTTTAACGACTTTCCGACCTCCATTTGATTGAGCGTGCGGATTACTTCCTTTCCTACCGCATACGCCAGATTTACCGGTACGGCATTGCCGATCTGTTTGTATTGTGCAGATACAGGCCCCGCAAACTTCCATTCATCGGGAAATGTTTGGATACGAGCATATTCCCTCACCGTAAAGGGTCTGGTTTCGTCTGGGTGGCAACGTTCCGTTTGTTTTTGAGCAGGACTACACGTTAACGTAAGGCAAGGCTCGTCCCAACTAATTCTTCTGGCCATACCTGTTTTACCTCCACCAAGGTAAAAACTCTTTTGCATATATTGCATTTGTATATCCAAGGGAAGATTTCGCCAATAACCACCCGGGGGAACCAATTCCAATACCTTGCGCTTGCTTTCAGGATATTTTGTACCAGGTGAATCCGGAACGTCAGACGCAAAAAGTTCTCCTTTCTTAAGCGCATCCTTCAGCGTGTATATCGTTTTCGAAGGCTTTGGATACTCGAAAGAAATATCCAGGTCCTTGCGTATCCCCACTAAAATAAGACGCTCACGCTTTTGTGGTACGTCGTAATAGATTGCTTTCAGTACGCGAGGTTCAAGCACCTTATAACCGATCTCATCTAAGATGGAAATCATGCCCTTTAAGGTATTTCCCCCCTCGTGGTTTAAAAGACCCCGTACATTTTCCCCGATGCAGATGGCAGGTTGGGTCTCTTGTACGGCACGGGCAAATTCGTAGAACAACGTTCCCCGGGCATCTTGTAAGCCAAGTTTTTTACCAGCATAGCTAAAAGCCTGACAGGGGAAACCACCCGTCACGACATCTACCTCACCTTTATATTTTTCAAAAGAGATATTTTTAATATCATCTTCGATCACGTCCCAGTGCGGTCTATTTGTACGAAGGGTTTCCGCTGCCCAGTGATCTATTTCATTTAGTGCTACACATTTTAATCCCGCTTTTTCTAGACCAATAGCTAGTCCACCTGCGCCGGCGAATAGCTCCAGTACACGGTATGGTCGAATAGGGGATATTTCAATATCAAGTTTTTTATTATCTATCATCTGAATGTTCTCAAACATCTGTAACTGTTCTTTTCTATATATCCTATAATTACTTATAGGTTCTCTCATAGCAATTAATTTCCCCTCTCTGTCCCATCTACGTAATGTTTCCGTACTTTTGCCTACCTTATCGGCAAATTCCGCAATTGTTAAATAATCTTTCATTATCTAAGTTTTAAAAGGATTAAAATTTATTAATATAAAATAACCAACTGGGTTAACCTTATACATGGTTACAAATATATTGGTTATATTTTTACTAAAAAAATTAGTTTTCAACATTCGACGTTTTACTAACATTTTTTTGATTAGGTTATTCAACCAATTTTATATAATATTGAACTATTAACTTGATGATATGGCATATTTGAACTGGATTTCGGACGAAGATTTAATAGAAGCTACGAAGAATTTGCTCGATAAAGCGGGCATGATTAAAATCGCCGCAGAAAAAAATATTAATAAAAACGTGGTTGACCCGTTTTCTTCATTATTTCAAATTGGTGGTTTTGGTATAGGGTATGAGGAGTGGTTTATTGGTGAAATAACAAGACAGGCACAAAAATCATTACAAAACCACGTGGGCGATTTCCATCAAAATATTTTGGGATCTGTTGTTGGATGGGATAATAAAAAAACAGGAAGTGTTATTGATCTTGTCAACGTCGATCGAATGATTATTGCAGAGGTGAAAAATAAACACAATACTGTAAAGGGGTCAGATTTGGTCGGTGTCTATGATACTTTGGCGGAGGCAGTCAACCGGAAAATGAGTGTTTATAAAGATTTTACCGCTTATTACGTTACCGTAATTCCTCCTAACACGCAGAGATTTAACAAGCCATTTACTCCCTCGGATAACAAAAAAGGGCAAAGGAGAGAAGCTATTGAACTAGTTCGTGCAGTGGACGGTGCATCATTTTATGAGCTGGTAACTGGAGATCATTACGCTTTAAGAAACCTTTTCAATATTTTGCCCACTATTATTACTGAATTAACAGGCAAAGTATTCGACAATCAGGAAGTCAGATCGTTATTATCATTGTTCAATGGAGCATATGGTACAGAATAATCGGAATCAACAGCCGAAATAATTTTTTCGTCGAAATTAAATAAGGGAGCATATTGCACTTCTTCGGTAAGGCGGATTAACTATTCTGAAACTAATCCATTTTATTGTTTTATCGCTATGCTCCAATCGGTTGTTGGTGTGATTGGCACATTAGTATGCATGCAGTATGTACGTAGGGATTAATTAAGTGCCCTGCTAATTGATAAAAATCTGAACGACGAGTCGCGAGGAAGATTTATTTAATGGTTTCCCGTAATTTAATCATTATGACTTATTGTAATTTTAGGTGAGTTTCGTTCAATACTATATCTAGAATATTCTTTATTATAAACTGCAGCTGTTTAGTAGTTTATTTGTAATTGATTATATTTATTGGTATTTTAACGCAGACCATTGACAAATGAAACGACGCTAGACAAAAACGTTATTGCTAGGTTTTGTTGGTTGAATATGAAAAGTATTGACTTGAAGATGAGCTAGTATGCCAATTAAATTTTTGAATAATTATCCAGAGAATAATCTAAAGGATTCTATTGTTAAGAAAGATGGGTCTCCATTAAATGGGGAGATTTGGCTTTATCAACAATTGTTAAATATTAATAATCAAATTGACTTTCAGGACAATGATGAATGGTATTTTTACCATAACTATAATCTTTCGATGCATCCTGGTAGTAAAGGCAAAGTAGAAGGGCAAGTTGACTTTTTATTATTAAATAGAGATGGCCTAATTGTAATAGAAGTAAAAGGCGGGACAGTGAAAGTCGAAAATGGCTGTTTTTATTCTTTAAAAGAGGAAGATTTTTATATAGCTCAAAATCCATTTATTCAGGCGAAGGAATATGTGAATTCTTTAAGGGACTTAATAGGGAACTCTAAACTATTTATTTGTAAGGCGATAGTTTTTCCTCATACAAATAATTTTCAACTGGTAGGTCCAGAACTAGAAGGTTACAAGCATTGTTTTTACTCCTATTCTAACTTTAGAAATATTCAAACAGATTTTGCCAAAACTGAAAATTTTTATAGGTTTCTCTGTGGACTTATTAAAGAAACAAAAAAAGTCATTAATAGTTCAATAAATGTTTACAGGGAAAGAAATAGAGTTTTTACAAACTTTCCTCGAATGTCTCTTCAAGAATTAAGAAGAATTAAAAACCAATTATTTCCGAATCAAATAGCATACAGCTACAATATTGACACAATAAATTCGGATTTAATTTTAAATACGAATTATGATATTTTAAAAGGATTGAAGAAGAATAGGAGGGTCTTAATCCAAGGTAAACCGGGAACAGGAAAAACTGCGCTAGGATTAAAGTTAATTGCCGAAAATTATTTAAATCAAAAAAAAGGAGTAATATTTTGTGCTAATTTATTAGTGAAGAAAAAAATTGAATATTTGCTAATTTCAGAATACAAAATTGATCCTACTTATATAGCCTTTGAAATTTTTTCTAAAAACAAAGCAGAACAGTATTTAACCAAGGAATTAGATTACTACATATTTGATGAGGCTCAAGAGTATTTCGATAATGACCTTTATGAGTATGTAAATCAATTTGATAAACTAAATTGTGCGCCCATTTTTTATATATTGTATGATATTGATCAAACTATACTTTCTGATACGGAAGATTTAGGATTCTATGAGGATTATTTTATTCAAGAAGGGTTTATCCATTATTTTTTTGATAATGTTTTTAGGACAGCACAGCACCCACAGATTAACGAGATATGCACAGCGATTAGGTCATTAAATATTGGGTTTGTTTACAAAAAGTTGGGACAAAAATTTCTCCAAAGTGACGATGTCATAAAAAAAATAGCGTTCTTCTCGTATTTTATTAAAAATAATAGTTTTCATCCTAAGGATAAAGTGATTCTGATTGAAAGCCACATATTTGACGAAGTTAAAAATCTGTTAATCAGTTATTTTGATGATTTTGTGCTTGAACTTTCTGAGAATAATATCAATCTGCTCTCGGAAAAGATTAAATTTACTACCCCAATAAAATATAGAGGGTTGGAAAATGAGGATGTTCTTTTAGTAGGTAAAGGTCTTTCAGATGTGAATCGAACTCAATTGTATATTGGTGCTACTAGAGCCATGGTGAGCTTAAATCTTATGGTATGGAATTAGCCGGTTTCAAGAGAATAAATAATGTAGTCTTAAAAAGTTTAGATATAAATGATTTAAGGATTATAAAAGAGTTGAGCTTTATTGGCAAGATCTATTTTCGTTTCAAGCAGTCTAATGCTAATTCAATTTGTATTCATCTCCCATTTTTTTCTAAGCAAAATATAAAATATTTTGAAAAATATATAAAATATTTTGACCATGCTATTAACATGCAGAACCAAAGTGAACCGATTGGTTTAGATGAGTGTTTCTTGATTAATTTTTTCGATGATAAAAATGAGATTTTCAAATTTAATGAAACATTCGATAATGTGTCAAAATGGGGGGATGCAAACAATTATTGCTATACAACGGTAGATGCTTTTACCCCAGTATTTTATTCGAATGGAGAGAATGAGCTTAGTTACATAAAGAATAATCTACCGTTGTATCAAGCGATGCGAGAAGTAGACGTTGTAAAAGATGTCGTGAAGATTAATTTGGATGTAAAGAATATTTACGTTCAAGAATACGATAAATCTTTGGAATGCTTTAAAAATGGTCTGTTCAGTGATTTTAGATTAGAATCGACGGGTGATACTGATTATCTAAATGAAATTTATGAAGAAATCCATGGACAAAATGTTATGCTGCAGATATCAGTTAAATATCCATACTTTTCCAATATAAACTCCCACTTTATAAGAGATGATATAAATAACCTCCAAGTCACATTTAATAATCGCTTTACAATTAGAGATGCTAAGGCAATTTCTAGTAATGACTTGATCGTGCTGCCAAATGAGTTGTTTGAATGGGAGAAGCCTTTGATCGATGCAAATCCTTATTTTGAGATTGTCCAAACGAATGCAGGTGGTAGAATTCGAGAATTACTTACTGATGTTTTGGAAGGTTGGAAAAATTTAGATGTTAATAAGTATCAATATCCATTTCCAAAATATTTTTTCTTGTTGATTTGCAAGGAAGAACCAATTAGCTTTTGGATATCAAACTTTAAAAAATCGTATCCGTTCATTTTCGATAAACCAATTTATCATCTACTATCGGAGTTGTTTAACCTCATCTATGAATTAGATTGGTCAAGGACTTTAAGTAAAGTTGATGAAAAGATAAATTTTATTTTTCCTGATTTAGATAACAATTCTACTAAATCGAGGATATTAAGAGAACCTTTTGGCGTTTTTAAGCAATATCATAGTAAACTTAAAGCTTATACCTCTTTTTCTAGCGAGATCAAAGAAGATAAAATGAACTATGTTCTAAATAATTTTGATATTAACTATTTGATCAATAATGCACTTGTTGATAGGAAGAAGATTGTTAAAGTTGTTATTCCGGATTTTCTTTACTACAATATTAATCCTTTCGGACTATATCAATTATATAATTATCAGTTTTTATCCTACTTTACTGATATCCGTCAAAGAATTTTTCCGGAAATAACCCCTTATAGAGCTGACTGTGAATCCTATAAAAGCAAATTATTAAGTAAATCGAGGGAAGATTTAAAAAAATACGTTAAATCGATTAGTGTTGAGGAAAAATCGAACGTAAATGTTGATAAGTTCGATGTTATTACATTCGATGAGATTTTAGATGAAGTTGAAGAAACCGAAAAGGTTAAAATTTTACGGCGGAATATAAATGAAAATTCGATAAAAGTAACTGGAAATTTAAATGGTGAAATAGTTTCTTTTGATTCGGAAAGCCTAGTTTATATACTAAGGAATAATTTTTTAAAAATTAAGGCTGTGGAAATCCTCGAAAATGATTTGTATCTGAATATAAAAAAGATCAAAGTCAGTATGAAGAATGCATTTTTAATTCAACTAGAAGCAATTCCTGAAAGTGTAAAATATTTTAATTATAATTTATATCGAAAAGGTGATGCGTTTAAGAAATTGAAGAGGATTGGTCTTAAGATTACGGGGGAAGATTACTTTAACAAAACTTATATATCGAACGTAAGAGAGTTTGATATAGAGAATTTCAAATTACCAAGAAAGCAAGATAGAGGCTTAATCTGTGAATTTCTAAATATAGCTTCTTCGGAAATGCAAATAGCCTATGTAGCAAAGTATAAAAATAACGTAGAGCTTAAGAGGTTATATTCGGAAATAATAGATTTAATAATCGATGAGGGCTACATTGATATTGTAAGATCAGATATAGTAACTAATAGAATTGTTAAGATACTTGACGATAGTAGCTTGGATATTTCTGAGGAATACAATCTTGAAGAGTTTGCAAATAATATAGTCGATGGTATTCTTGATAAATTAACAGACTTTTTAGAACCAATTACTAATTTGAAACATGAAATTAAGTCATATAAATAAAAGAGAGGGACTTGAAAACCTCGTTAGGGAGCAATTAATCGGACCTGGAGCTTATAAGTTTAAATATCATTTTCAGGCTGATTTAAGCACAGATAACAAAGATTTCGAAGTGATTCCAGAAGTGCCGGCTTATCAATATAGTACTGCTATACTATTTCCTGAAACGGAGTCCGAAAATGAAGATTCGTTAAAAGATGTTGACGGTCAAGAAGGTGATTTGGACGAGGTGAACCGACAGGATACTTCAGCAAACAATGATGAAATAGGATCTGATGTTTCTGAGACATTATCCAGTAAGCAGCAGAATTACCCAACTGATTTTGGTTTGTCTTTTGTTGTAAATGAAGACGCGAATGTGAATAATGAATTGGATATAGTGTTATCTTTTAGAAGATATAATAGGTTCACTAAGAAAAAAATCAGAGAATTAGGATATTCTATTTTGTTATTTGAGAACCAGGATGATATTGAGAGACTAGTTAATCAATATTTAAGTCAATATCTGAAGATAATACGAAGAGATAATTTGATTTTTATAGGTTTTGGAAATGATTTTGACGTCGATAGTTTTTATAAAATTGACTATGTAAATTTAAATTCATTAATATCTGACATAATTGTCGAGCCATTTAAAAAATTATTAGGTAATGACTTGGTGCAGTTGGAGGAAAAATCTAATGTTAAATATTACGGACAAAATAGTTCAGGAAAGAAATATTTTGCAATCGGAGAAAGAAAGTATGGTTCCGAGAATTTTGCTGAAGTTTATACAATCTATGAAGACCAATTCGTTGATTATTTTAAACAGCTGTTGGCGGGAAATTGTGACTCTTATGAGAAGATAAAAGAGATCATAAATGGCTTTGAGTTATATAATCAACTGAAAAGTATTATATTAGATTTTAAAGATGTTTTAAAAAAAAACTCTCCTACGCATGTTTGGAAGTCATTTTCTGAAAAAATATCCTTAAAGCTGCCTGTTTATACAGGAGGAAAGATTGAAAGGTTTAACCCGTTTCCTGTATCGGCTGAATACCCTGACCTAAGGTTTGCCGTTCAATATCTCCGTAGCGCCAAAAATGGGGGGATATATGTCAAAATTCTTATTTCTAACAAAGAAAAGTTATTCCTTAAACCCAACGAATTTCCCGCTTTAAACAAAAAAGATGAAGCAAATTTAAAATCATATTTTGGTATTGAACTTAAGGTTGTTGAGAAGGTTAAGAATACGTTGATACGATACAATTCCCCACAATTTATTGCTTTCGATCAAGAAGATAACTTTAACAAGCTATTGTATAGGAATTTTGAAGATTATGGAGAGGGTTATAATACCTCAATTAATTGGTCGAAATTGGAATTGAATAGGTTTATAAGTACAGATTTTCTACCCGTTCAAGATTCGCCTAGCATTGGGTTTTCTCCCAGTAAGATTACAGACAATGGTGTCGTTTCTCTTTTGACAGATGAGTCCGTCTTGTCTATGAGGGATTTGTCGACATTGTCTTCTATTCATGACATGGAAATAGCTTTTAAATTACATCTTTTTATCGATGATTACCGGAGTTGGATTATTGCTAAAAGGGTAGAATTAGTTAATGATCCTAATGCAGAAATTTTGTTAAATCAATTGAGATCCTGTGAGATTGATTACAATAGGCTTAAGCGAAATGTGAGACTTTTAGAGTCAGATTCGGCTGCGATGGCAGCATTTCGGTTAATGAATACTGCCATGTTTATGCAGCTGCATAACAGTGTCCTGAAAAAAAATAATTCGTCTGATTTATTAAATCACAAGCTAGATGAAGAATACTATAAAACTGTCTTTATAGAGCAACCATATAGGTGGAGGGCTTTTCAGTTGGCTTTCGTACTTTTGAATATAGACGGCTTTGTTAAACCAGATATCGGTGATAGCACAATTGCAGATATATTTGAGACAGGCTGGCCAGAAAGAAATGAAATAGCAGATTTGGTTTGGTTCCCAGCGGGGGGAGGGAAAACAGAAGCATATCTTGGTATCATAGCGTTCTGCATTAATTATAGAAGATTCATGAAGGGGGCTCTTGGCAATGGGACTACCGTTTTAATGCGATATACATTGCGATTGTTGACGTTACAGCAGTTTCAAAGAGCCACGATTCTAATTTGTGCCTTAGAGGTAATTAGAAAAGCTAATTTTGAGATACCTAATAATTATTCGCTTGGAGGTGCCAAAATAACAATCGGGCTATTTGTAGGAGGGGACTCACTACCAAATAACTGGACAGGGTCGGGAGATCGTAAAGGTATGAAAGAAAATTTGATGGATATATCCGAGCAAATTTCTAGTCATAGGAAAGCAAATAAGGATATAGAGACTATAATATTAAAAACAAATCTACCTTTTGTTGAGTGCCCTTGGTGTGGATCTGATTTATTTATCCATGAATCATTGTTAAATGTTTCTCCTAATCATTTTAATGGAAGGTATCGAAAGGAGAGTCCAGTTAATATTTGTTGTAATAATAAAAAGTGTGATTTTCATAATAAAGGAACATTTTTTGGTGAGGGAGAGAGTATACCATTTCTATTATTTGACGAAGATATTTATAGATTTCCACCGACTTTACTTTTTGGTACCGTTGATAAATTTGCCGCATTAGCCAATAAAGTATCAATAAAGAAAGAAGAAGTCAGTAAAGATTCTAGTCGTTTTTTTGGAAGGTATAATGGTATACAAACGAATTTTCCACCGGAGCTGATTATACAAGATGAACTTCATTTATTGTTGGGTCCGCTGGGAAGTGCGGTTGGATTGTTCGAGAAATCCTTAGACTCGTTATGTTCTTACGTCGATACACATGGTACAAAGGTTAAGCCTAAAGTTGTGACATCTACTGCTACCACTAGAAATACGGATAAACAAATATTTGGCTTGTTTAATAGAAGAAGCGAAATATTTCCAAAACAGGGTCCATCAGCTGATGATTCTTTTTTTGCATACTATGATCGTGACGAATTTAATAATTACCTGTCCAAAAGACGTTACATGGGAATTTTACCTGTTGGCAAAACCCAAGTATGGATGCAACTTAGGGTAGCATCCGTTGCATTAGCTCATAGGCTTCAGTATCTAAAGGCTAACTTTTCCTTGGAGGATATATTTAATAACACAGAGGAATTTAAAAATGCCCAGTCAATTTTTGATTATTATCATACCGTTTTATCCTATTTCAATAGTTTAAAAGAAGTAGGCAAAACACAGTCTCAAATTAATCATTATTTACCTGGTGATGTGAACTATGTAGTTAGAAACACTGTTTCATGGACATTTATCGATAAGTTAATTAGAGATGATGACAAAATATCATATTCTGAATTGACAGGACGCTTGACAGGTGAAGAGGTGAAAACTAATTTAACCGAAATTGGTCAACAATTAAAGCTAATCAACGTTGAGGAAAATAAAATAGTTTTAAATTCTAAATTACCTCCTGAATTTGTGATTTCGACAAATATGATTTCTGTTGGTATTGATGTATCGAGATTCAATACCATGATAATTAGTTCCATGCCAAGAAATATAGCAGAGTATATACAAGCATCAAGCCGTGTCGCACGTGATAAAGAGGGAATCGTCTTTACAGTTCATCACCCTTTTAGATCAAGAGATATTTCACATTATCAGCGGTTTAAAGAGTTTCATGAGAAGTTTTATAGTTATGTTGAACCCATATCAGTAACTCCGTTTGCTAGCAAAGCTCTCGATCGATATCTACCGATGTATTTAGCTGTAGTCATTAGGCATAATTTAGAGTTTGGATTGACTAATAATGACAATGCTATAGATGTCGATAATGATGTTTCTAATAGAATTTTGAATTATGTAGAGGATGAAATACGAGACGTATTAGAAAATTCAGTAAAACTAGAGAAATATCTGAAATGCCCAACTAAGCCCGGATTTTCGACTTCAATTGATGGTGTTATTTCTGAAGAGTTAGTCACAGAGGTTCTTGTTAAATCTAAAAAGTTATTGGATAATTGGCAGAAATTAATCACGGAAAGTGGTGAAAATACCTTTTTTTACAGAAAGGACACTATGCCGAATGAATCTTTATTTACGACATTGACTGATAACTCACGCCCTTTAAAATGGAAAGTAGGTCATTCGTTGAGAGAAGTTTCTCCAGAAGTGGTTATTAGGACCGTTCAACAATAAAATTAATCGATCGATGTTTACTTTATCTAGAAACAATCAAGCAAACGAGTCGCTAAGTAAGTTTAAACTACTATCGGCATATGGAGGAGCAGGATCTATATTACATACTCAATATGGAAGTATAATTGTGTCTTGTATAGAAGAATGGGGCTTTTTAAACAAAATTAATCAATTACACAAAGACGCTATAAATCGAAAAGAAGAAAATGTTTTTGAATCAGTGAGAAAGCATGCTATAGCTTCAAATGAGGGAGGGATTGCCTTATCAAATGACAATAGATTTATTTCATTGCTGAAAAATAAGAAGAAGTTAGAGAATCTTAAGTACCTAGTGCTTATCCCTGACCTAGAAATAAACGAGAAATCGAACACCGTAGACTATGGAATCGGAAACTTGACTATAGCTAGTACATATATGCCCAAGAATTTCTCCGATTCTAATTATACTATTAAGCCATATAGCAGTTGGTATAAAGAATGGGTGGAGAATAGCTTAGGAGATAAATTTGCGACACAATTTTTTCCAGTAAAGAAGGAAATAATATCCAAAAAAGGTACTTCTTTTTTTCAACCATTGAAGCAGGATAACGTCGTGTTGATATGCTCTAACGGTCATATAAGTGATTTTCCTTGGTCAAAATATTTGAATTGGAAGAGCTCAAATCCTCACTATGATCAAAAAGGTCTAGATCTATTCAATTTTGATGATTGTTGTTCCGAGCCGGAGCTAACAATTAGGCTGGCAAATTCGAATGCGTCCGGATTTGACGGTAAATGGTTGCGATGTGAAAATAACGGATGTCGAGGAAGCAAGGGAACCTCCTTAAAAGGTCTGTTTAGCATTAAAGTGCTATGTCCCGGTCATAAGCCATGGGAGGCATCTGTTTCGGATAATGACAATTTTCCGTATTCCGGCTCTAAAAATTCAAGAAGGAATGAGTCGCCAAGAGAAAATTGCAAAGCAGTGAAGCCTATGAAGGCAGCACTTACAACAGGAAATAATTTGTATTTCTCAAGAATAATGTCAAGCATATATCTGCCATCTGAGTTGTTCAAAAGTCAAATTGAAATGAGAATTGAAGACCTCGTAAAGAAAAAAAATGAGGCCATGAGAAATGATGACTTTGACTTAGCAAAGGATTTAAATAAAAATATTTTAGAGCTAAAGGGTGTGCAACCCCCTGTTGTAGATAACGTCAGTGAAGCAGAACAGGATCTCAATTATAAATATGAAGAATTTTCTGCATTCCATTTTAAGACGGAAGATGAAATTAATATAGATATTTCTAATCTAAAAGTAAAAGATACCACAAGGAATCTAGATGGGTTATTAGAAGAGTATTTTGCTAAGATATTGAGAATTGATAACATGAAGATGTCTTCTACACAATTAGATTTCTCTCGTGTTGAACCATTTGACCCCGACCAAGAAATGAAGGTTCAAGATATATTTAGAAGTCGCCCTGAAGATATTATTAGTTATCCAGGGATTGAAAATTATGGAGAAGGTATTTTTTTTGCATTAAATCAAACACTGCTTGAAAAATATGAAATCGAATTCAATAGCTATATAGGGGATTGGATATCACAATTGCCGAGTCCTAGAGATCACTATAGTCGTAAAATTATCGAAAAAGCTCGATCAGAGAATTGGTTATTGTATTTAATCCATACACTTTCCCATTTAATCATGAGAGAATTGGAGTTTCGATCAGGCTATCCAACAGCGTCACTACAAGAGCGATTATATGTCTCAAATAATGATTCTTATAAAATGTCTGGATTTTTGATATACACAGTGGAGGGCTCGGAAGGCAGTATGGGAGGCTTGATAGCCCAGACAACACCGGATAATTTAAATAACTTAATAAAAAGTGCTTTAACAAGAGCGACGATTTGCCAGAGCGATCCGCTTTGTTGGACATCTGAAGGGCAGGGGTTATTTAATTTAAATTATGCTGCATGTTTTTCGTGTGGTCTAGTAAGTGAAACTTCTTGTGAAGAACGAAATCTTTATTTGGATAGAAAATTACTTGTTGACCAAGAATTTGGCTTTTTTAAGAATATTCTAAATTTCGAATAATATGGGATTTAAGGCATCAAATAAGAATTTTATAATTCACGAATTGAATCGTCCGGTGAAACATTTGGATCTGACGGCTAGACTTGAATATTACAAAACTGTACAAATCGAAACAAGAGTTCGTTTAAAAAGGTCGTATTTAACGTCAATAAATGATAAAGAACAATTCTATATAGATGCCTTCGAAGTATTAGGTGAGTATGAAAGTGAATACCTTCTTACAAATCTCTTATTGGAATCAAAATGGTTTCAATTACTTAAAAAAGTATTACTAAAAATAAAAGAAAGCAAAATTAATATCCAATTTCCTTTAGTATTAAACAGTTTTATAGAATCAATTGAAAATTCAAGTCATGATCAATTAAGATTAAACATTGTAGAGAATACAAAGTATCAAGGAGATTTCGCCTATGTTCTGCCATTTTTTGAACGTTTTGTCAAGAGTGATATAGATTTGGTGGCAGACTTTCTTATTCCTAGATCTAATGAACTTATTAAAAGTTTAGCAGAATATTTTACTAATGTAGATGATAGTAATGATTTAAAGTTTTGGATATTTTTATTTTTCAATAAAATCTGGAATGAGTATTATTTAGATGGAACTTTGCATCGTCTACGGGGAGCAATTTTTTATCGGGATTTAAATAAACATTTGAATAGAGAAGACGTACTCTCAAATTATATAAAATTTCTTGATTTTGTCAATAATAAGTTGGATGAATACTTTGTTTTATTTCAGAAGTCTTCACTGCATCTTAATATTTCCGATTTTGAGTCAAGTACTGAGTTGAAGAGATATTATAATGAATATCAAATTCGTATAAACGAAGGAAGAGAAATTATGAGACTGTGTGAAGAATCATCATTTCTAGATATTTTAAAATATGTGGAAGAGCAAAAAAACTTTAATAAAAGAGCATTAACAGTTATCCGGAACAAACTTACAAAGTTTCAATACCCCAGTTCAACTGAACTGGGGCTCTTCGAAAATTTGTATCGAGATTTCGGATATCACAGCAAGGATGTAAGGAAGATTGCTAGAACCTTATATTTGTTCCAATTAATCTGATTGATTTGCAATAGATACAATCTTATTAACTCCATATAAAGCAAGAATCTGTGACAGTGGTATTTTGTCCTTATATTTGAAAATTTTAAAATCTTTGGATTGATGATAAAACTCATTTTCAGCAGAAATTCTGTTTATAATACCCTTCAGATCATCTATTAAATAAGTTGGTTCTTCCTTATTACCAACTGATTTTTGAGATTCGTACATTTTCTGCATCAGCCTAGAATTAGCTACTTTTTCAGAAAATCCATTATTTATTATTTTAAGGAACTGGAGCCCCTCTGGTAACTCTTTTTTGATGATTTCTTCTAAAGATTTATAAAAATTATCTTCAATAACTTGATGTCGGAAATTTATTCCAGTACCATATTGAATAGATGTCATCCATCTACCGTCAGGTTTATTTTTTTCTTTTATATCAAAGTTGGATAATGTAACTGTCAAGTTACCATCCTTGATAGGATGGCGTCTAAACTTTGAATCTCTGGTTCTTTTAGGTGGGTTTGTGAAAACTGTTTCAATAAAGGTGTTTAAATTTAATATTCCTTCTAAACGTACTTCTTTCTCTAAATTTAACTCGGTTGGCACCGGATAATTATTCTGTATCAAGAATTCCTTGGCTAATGCTCTGCTTACACAGGGGCATACCGCATTCCCTACCTGTCTCCATTTAGCGTATTGGTTGCCAGTAAATTGATAAGTAATTGGAAATCCCATAATACAAGCAATTTCGCGGATTGTGGGGGACCGAAATTCTCCATCTCCAGTGCGATTGTAATCGGATTTATAGATAAGTGCTTCTCGCGAAGTACTGCTTTTTGTTGCGGTGACTGTTCTACTCGGATTTTCCATATTCTCGGGAAATGCCATTTTACCCATACAATGGTGATTAACTTTCAATTCTCTCGACTGTCTCCACTCACATTCATATAACCCACTGTCGTAAAAATGGTCCGTCAAATCATCCATTTTAATTTTGATACTAGGATAGATTGGATCTCTAACAATACCTACTGCAGATTTTAATATAGGGATAGGAAGTTTTACTATTAGCTCACCAAGTGTTTTCCATTGTTCTTGTTTTACACCAGTATTAATATGAGTAGAGGACGGGACGATAAACTTACCTTTTGAAATTATTTCGCCAGATATAGAACGTTTTCTTGCTTGATGAGATCCGTAGTCTGCAGAATTTATTACGAAGGTATTTGGATTGACTCGCAAAGCTTCATCTTCTGGATTCTTTCCGATACTAATTGCCCAATCACTGAGATTGAGATCTTTAAATGTATAATATACTTGGAGATATTTTTTGGAGTTGGTTACGTTTTCCATAAACCATCCTTCTAAAATCGAGTTAGATTGGTGCTTTTTCACAGCAATGACGCGTAAAAAAGATTTGATTAATTTGAGTCCTAGGCCTTTTTCACCTCTTCCTGATTTATTAGATGTAGAGAAACTAACACAGGGAGGGCTGCCCAAGATAACTGTGCTATCAGGCACATTATTGATTTCTTCTATAGAATTTAAAAAAACAGATACGTCTTTTGTTCCACAATTCAGTTGATAATTGTGATTATACGTTTGGGTAGCAGGTAACCAGGAATCATATCCATA
Source organism: Sphingobacterium alkalisoli (assembly GCF_005049105.1). GTDB lineage: Bacteria > Bacteroidota > Bacteroidia > Sphingobacteriales > Sphingobacteriaceae > Sphingobacterium > Sphingobacterium alkalisoli. The sequence continues at coordinate 544,857 of NZ_SUKA01000003.1, read as the reverse complement.
TAAGGTCTGAAAGCCCATTTGGCGAAACCCTTCGGTAAATCCACCAGCACCACAAAAAAAGTCTATTAAGGTATATTGTTTTAATTGTTTCACTTTAATGATAAAAAACTAAAAATACTAATTGTTTTTTGAGTTGACAAACCTCTTTTAAATGATATTCTAGATTCCCCGGTTTGGATTATATAGTGTAGATATTTAGAAAGCACACTGTTAGATGAGTTTTTTAAAAATTGCTTTCTTTTCGCTAATTTCTTATCTGACAAAAATTTCAATGAATAATCCTAGAATAATGAATAGTTCGCCTAATACGAAAATAACAATTGAATATTTGAATAAGATCCAGGTACATTTATCTTTTTGTGTCACTTCATTCCTCAAACTTTTAATATTAGTTCTATTCTCCGTTTCACGTTGTCTAGCGATTTGTGCGGTGCTTTTGAAAGAGTTTAATCTGTTAAGCATAACTAACAACAAAATAATCGTATCAAATAGAAGTGCTAAACTTCCTATTAATATGAACACTTTACCTATGCAACTGTTAAATGAGAAGTCTTTCTCAAGAAATTTGGAAACTACAAAACCTATTGTAGCTAAGCACAAAGCTAATAATAAATTGACAGTTTTTCCTAACTCTTCGATTGCTCTTCCTTGCCAGCGGATGAAGCTTTGATTTTTATTAGTCATGTCATTTTCTTTTTTAGATTTCATTTCAGGTAAAGGCTTAGACTTATCTTAAGTATTAAATATTATAATAATTAATAATTCTGTTGAAAATCTAGTGTGTATCCAGGACATTCTTGAATTACAACGTTATTAAGGAATGTAAAGATTCACCTCTTTTTGTCCTTGCGATTTGTCTTAATCCCGTCAAATATATTGCTTTTCGAGAAATAGCGGTTTTTTTTGGCCTAGATCTATTTTATATATTTACAGTTTTATGTCCTCTCTTTCAATTTCTTTAGCATCTTTGAAAGATATTATCAAGCCATTTTCTCTGTTCTCATCTGACTTCATTCCATTGCTAAATTTGCAAGTGCAGAACAGAAATTTACCCATCTGGTATTTCTCCTAAACTAGCAGATTTAACTGTTTGGTTCTCGATTATCTCGTTAAGTTTATCTGTTAATTATTTCAAATCTTATTTCTCAGTTATATTTTTTCTTTCGGTTGTCTCGATTGTTGTATTTGTTCATTCCATCCTCGATGCAACATTCGATGACAATTAGCACAAACCAGCATCAGGTCATCCAATCTTGTACTTGTATTCTTGGTAAGGAGATGTAATGGTTTTCGATGGTGGCACTCGATAAATCCGTATCCTTTTTCACCATAAACCTTAAAGAAGTCAAATGAGCATAATTCACATTCTAGTTTACCATATTTTTTTAATGACTGCTCTTTTTTCTTTTTTACTAAAGTTGGATTACGCTCTCTCGACAGATGGTATCGATATAAGATCGAACCTTCTTGTCGTTCGTAACCTTCATCCTCTAAATCTTCTTTGGCTGTTAGTATCTGATCTTTTATTTCAGGATATTCAGCAGTTGATCTGATAGCTTGAGCTAATTGTGCTAGCAATTCTCTTTTGTTCTTAAAATCAGAAAAGACTTCCTTATCCAATTTGCTAGTAGCTACCATGCCCTTACCTTTGTAAGTGTCATCTAAAGCCAAAAAATTACTGAGTTTTAGACCAACACCGTTTGGATTTCTGAATTTTTCATATTCTTCTTTATCCCCATGAATAGGTAGCTTGTTTAAAGTGTCTGATAATTCAATAACCAACGGATTTCTAGCATGTATCTGACCTGGTTCCAATTGAAAATATAGATCCAAAGCGAGAATAAGCTCATCACGCTGCCATTTCGGATTACGCTTTTTTTCCATCGGAATCTCTTACTTTTTCTTCGAATTCTTTTAGCCAAGTAGGATCGACACTTTCTCTTGCTTTTTTTATAAGTTCAGCTGAGATAGGAGAGATCAACTTATATACTTTTCTTTTAATTTCGGCCCCTTTATTTATATCTTCAAAACAATGTTTAATATTTGTTTTACCTAGTTCAATGGACTTGTTGATTAAATTAGGTGGTAAGTAAAGACGGATGACTTTATTACTAACTATATCACGTGTTTTATAGTGCTTAGCAATTATAATTATTAAGTATGAAGTCAAATCTAATCTTTCCTGGCTTCTCACTGTGTTACGTCCAGCTGTTAATTCTCGAATTTCTTTAGGTAGATTATCCTCTTTAGGAATTTTTCCATCTAGGTTCAATAGCTCCTTCACAGTTAGATTGTATATCTTTTTGCATACGTCTCGCAATGATTCTAAATCAATCTTTTGATTTTTTCCAACCATCCTTGAATATTGACCTGCTTTGAGTTCGGCCAACCTGTCTACCTCATTTTTTTCAAGTCTAAAATGATTTCGTAGGAATTCCAAAAGTTCAATAATAGAAGCAATTTCGTCAAATTCAGAATGATCCATAATTTTTAAAATTCGAGTATTAAATATTTTTATATTCGCATTATTGTTCTTACATTTGTTTAGTTAATTGAAAAAGCGACAACTTGGGTAGCGCTTAAGCGTCACCAACAACGATGTCTCTCGCCCAAAAACCGCAAAAATTTGTCTGCGAGAAGATCGGAGGTTCGCCATTTTTCTACTGGAAATGCTATCTTTACGATATATTACCCAGTAGGGCGAACTTTCTGTAAGTCTTCTTGAAGACAAGATCGGAATCTCGTGTAGGTTCCGTGACTGGTTTCTTTGCGGTTTCCAGGTCAAGAAGCGTGAAGTTCGCCTTATTGGTTCTTTCAAACCGATAGGCTTCTTTTCAAGCTTTCTGAGTAAACATCGTTATCATAAACTAAATGATTATGAAAACGAATTGTAAAACCACAAGTATCCACCACGTCTCGATCAATGATCGTTGCCCACGGTTTTCCCGTAAACTTCTCTTTAAGAACATTATCCGACATCCCGAATAAAGGTTTGCGCAAAAAACACAGACAGTAGGGGATAGGAGAATGTAACGCCCGCAAACGCAAGGGGTATTACCAGTCAATACAGCATAATATTGCTTCTCCTAGTCCCGCTATTGCCTGTTTACCGATCTTTCTATATTATCTGTAACTAATCGTTTGCAGAGGTTTTTGGAATCAGTTTTCTATTATAAATTTTAACCGAAATAAAAATAGGTTATTTTTTCCTTACGTCCAAATGATTTGAAAAAACATTTTGTTGTTTTACAATAATTAGAAGATCGGTATTTTCCATATTTCCGTGAATGGCGTAACAAAGAACCGTTGAAACCTTGTTATGAAGAACTAAACGCGCATTCGGAAAAAGAATTAATTAATTTTTTTGATCTGCAAAGGTTGGGTAGGATTTAGGTAGAAAGAGATAGGCTTAAGTGTGATAGCTTACTGACAACCTTTGCATTAAGCAATTAAAAGAATGCGAAAATTACGTAAAGGGGAGAGGTATGCGCTATGGCGAGACCTTGCTAATACATTTAATAAAGTAAAAAGATTACCGCGTCACTGCGTTCCTCGTAATGACGAGTATAAAAAATCGATTATGCCATCCAATGGCAGATCGCTTCTTCGCTGTGCTCATCGTGATGACGGCGAGAGCGGAAGGAGTGAGCAGGTAAAATTTGATTTATCGAAATCTTATCGGCCTTTCAAGGCTATCTATAAAGGAAATTATAACAGCAGTAGAACATTGTTCTCGCTGCTCATGGTCTGGTTTGTTGTGTTGTTTAGTGATGCCCAGGCGCAGTCCGCTGGAGAGCGGGCTGCCGATGGGCTAAACAAGATCAAGCCACTGGAAATAGGGGATAGGGTGCCCGAAGAGCTGTGGGAGAGCACAGTGGAGATCCAATTTACAGACGGACGTAAACAGTCCCTTCGCCTAGACGAATTGTGCGGCAAATTGATACTGATTGATTTCTGGGCATCGTGGTGTGCGTCCTGTATCGAGGGATTTCCCAAAATGGAAAAAATCCAACAAAAGTACGGAGATGATGTTGCTGTACTGTTGGTGAATACCGTCCAGAATAGGGATACCGAGGAGCGTGTCAATAAACTGTTTTCCGGTTACAGCGTGAAACATGGGTACTCACTTTCACTTCCTTACATCCTGCAGGACAGTGTTTTTCAGACAATGTTTCCGCATAATACCATTCCACATATTGTATGGATCAATAAGGATGGTGTATTGATCGCCAATTCCTATCCTTCCGCATTAACTTCAAAAAACATCGAGGCTGTTTTAACCGGTGGCAGTGCGGTTATACACCAGAAAAAACTACAGGAAGTTACGGACCGTCCGGTCAAACTGATTAACGAAGGCAATATCGTATCCGGTTCCTTTTTTACCACCCATCAGGAGGGTTATAAAGCACACGGTGGGAAAATATACGAGGACAATAACCAGACCATTTATCAGGTGATCAACATGAGTTTGCTGCGGGCGCTCAGTTCGCTTTTTCGACCCGAAATTAATGGGCTCCCCTCGCGGCAATGGGTCTTTGATACGACAGAAGGTGCCGAATGGAAACACGATATTTTACTGAATAGAGGCTATGATAAGATGTTTTGCTACCACGGAGTCCATAATAAAAATGTGGGTATGGAAGAAGCCAGGGCTGTATACAAACAGGATTTCAGGAGGGTGTTTGATATAAATGTCGCAAGGCGTGATACCATACACGATGTCTTCGAAGTACACTTTAACGATAATATACAACGTATAAAGACTAAGGGAGGAATACGACAGGCGATGGTAGACTCGGCCGAGGAACCCGTAGTTTTCCAGAATATAGATCTCGATTTTGTGATCAATCATTTGAGCGTCTACTTCGATAAACCCCTGATTCTCGACACAGCTTACAGGGCATCTGTAGATATTGTTATCCCGCCTGACTTTTTCGATTATACACTCGGCGCAAAGTTGGAATTTCTGTCTGCACGTGGTGTGGATCTAATGCCTGTCACACGGCGCACAGAAGTCGTCCACTTCTATAAAAGTTCCGGAAAGGAGGGCGAAGCGATATGAAAGCGTTAATGTGTGTACTATTATTCTTTACTACCCTGCTTACAGTTAGTGGGCAGACAGGCAAGGCCCCGTTACAGGGGAGAATTTTGTCTGCAGGCACGCAACATCCGGTGGAAGGCGCGCGGATCGACGATATAAACGGCTTACATATTACTGTCACCGACAACAAAGGTTATTTTAATATTGCTGCCCGCGAATATCCGGTTTCGTTAAAGATTTCTTCCATGGGCCACCGGGATACCGTAGTGGTTTTTGATCCTACGCAGCAGCCCTTTACCGTATATCTACAGGAGATCATAAACCAACTGCAAGAAGTGAACATACAGACGGGATACCAGACGCTGAAACCCAACGAAGTGACGGGAGCTGTGGAGGTAGTTTCCAAAGAAACCCTGAACCAACAGACCGGCACCAATATCTTACAGCGGCTGAACAATGTCACCGCAGGTATACGTTTTGACAACCAGCCTATAGTAAGTCCCGACCGGCAGAAGCTGAATGTCTCCGTGCGCGGTCTGAGCACCATAAACGGTAATCTGGATCCACTAGTGGTATTGGACGGCTTTATATACGAAGGCGATATCAACAACATCGACCCCAATAGCATCGAATCGGTCACGATTTTGAAAGATGCTGCCGCCAGCTCCATCTGGGGGGCGAGAGCGGGTAATGGCGTAATAGTAATAACCTCAAAGAAAGGTGCTTTTTCGGTAGATTCGCCCACCAGCGTATCCTTTAACAGCACAATGATATGGCGGAACAAACCTGATCTGCACCAGATCTATCAGTTGGACAATGCCGATTTTATCAAAACGGAGGAGATGCTCTACCATAACGGATATTACGACTGGATCGTCAAAGGACTGGATTACATGGCCGTCACACCTGCCATCGATATTTTTGACAGACGGTGCCTGGGATTGATAACGGCTTCGGACTCCGCCGCGGCCATTCAGAACCTGCTGCTACAGGACGGAAGAGCTGCCTATGCAGATAATTTTTATACCACACCATTTTCCAATCAGTACAGCCTGAATTTAACAGGAGGCGCACAGCGGAATACCTATGGGCTCTCGGTGGGTTATACCGGGGCGCGGAATGAAAACAGCGTACGGGACAGAAAGATAAATCTGCAGCTTACCAACAGTTACAGGCCGACCGATAAATTGCAGATCGACCTGAATGTTCTTTATACCCGTGCAGACAATGAATCGGGAACACCAGCTTACGAGTCATTGTCTTTTAATGGCAAGCGAGTTCCGTACCTACAGTTTACTGACCAAATTGGTGGTGAAATACCTTTTTTTATGGATTACAGGCAACTTGTTTTGGAGGATAGATATGCCAGTGGATTTCAGGGCTGGGCGTATTACCCGCTTTCGGATTACAGAAATGCGAAAATCAATGCAGTCCGAAACGAATTGTATGCTACAGTAGCGGTGCGCTATAAGCTGCTGCGTATGCTCGATCTCAATACGAGTGTGCAATATCAACAGCAGACAGTGGATCAGATCAATCTGTATCAGCAGGACAGCCATTATGCCCGGAGATATATAAACCAGTTTACCGAAGTAGATCCCAATACCGGAGCTGTAAAATATAATGTTCCAGTCGGTGGGATAAAGGATCAGGATAATGCAAGGGTCTCTTCGTACACAGCACGGAGTCAGTTGAACCTGAATGAGACCAGGGGCGACCATCGGATCGTGGGAATTGTTGGAGCGGAGATCCGCCAAATTCTGACAGAAGGGAACAGCTTTACAGCATACGGTTATAATGATGATCCGTTGCGGACAGCGCCCGTAGACCACGTAAAAACATTTCGAATCAACCCCACAAACCAGGCGCGGACGATCACCGGCCATCCCCTGTACTCAAGACGCATAAACAGGTTCGTATCATTATATGGTAACGGAAGCTATATCTTCAAAAATAGATACGCACTCTCCGGAAGTATCAGAAGGGACGGAGGTAATATATTTGGTGCCGCTACGAACGATAAATGGTCTCCGCTGTGGTCCATCGGAGGGTCATGGGATGCAGCGAATGAAGAATTTCTCAAATGGGAATTCATGGACCGGCTAAAATTTAGGACCACGTTTGGCTATAGCGGAAATGTCGATCTGCGTAAGACACCAGATCCTGTGGCAAGCATAACAACCGGTACCTACACGTTGTTCCCCGCACTGACCATAGGCACAATAAATGATCCTGAGCTACGGTGGGAAAAAATTTCCACCCTGAATTTTGGATTGGACTTTTCGGTATTTAACGGTAGGATCAGTGGCTCGTTTGATCATTATATTAAAGATGGACGTGACCTCTACGGCTTGACAGCTTTCGATTACACGGCATGGGGCAGACAGAGTACCGTGACAAAAAATGTGGGCAGAATGGAAGGGAGAGGCTGGGATATTACCTTAAATGTTAAGAATATCGATCGTGTGTTTAAATGGGATACCCGGTATATCCTGAATTTAAACAGAAATAAAACAGTAGAATACTATAATACCGTCAACTCCGGCGTGAGTTCATTTTTGAGCAACGGTAATACGATAACACCGATTGTCGGTATGCCGCTTAATGCGCTTGCCGGATTCAGATGGCTTGGTCTCAACGAGGAAGGCGATCCTATGGGTATGTTGGATGGCGCACCAAGCACGAACTACATCGGCATAAATACGCAGTCCCTGTACGAGGGGGAAGACAGTGGCAGCATCGTTTTCTACGGTTCCGCGAAACCTCAGATTTTTGGATCCATGATCAATTCATTTGGATGGAAAGATTTTTCGTTCACCTTCAACGTCAGCTTTAGAGGCAATTATTACTTTCGGAAGCCGGTTACTTCCTATACCAGCCTGTTCAGCAATGGTACGGTATATCCTGATTTCGAGGAGCGTTGGCAGGCCCCCGGAGATGAAAACAGTACAGATGTTCCCGGTATGCAATACCCTTTAAAATCTAACAGAGACAGTTTTTATGGGCAGGCCGAGATAAATATACATCGGGCAGATCACCTCCGTTTAGAATATATTACTGCATCATGGCACAAGGGCTTGATGCTGGGCGGCAAACAGATCAATAGTCGTTTGTATGGCAACGTTGCCAATCTCGGGCTCTTATGGACAGCCAATAAAAAGGGGATAGATCCAGAGTTTGCGTATCGCCTGACTCCACCGACGACATTTTCTTTGGGTATTCAGATAGATTATTAACTCCTAACAGAACACGATGAAAACAATAAAAAAATACCGATTAATGCTGATGTGCGTACTCCTGTGTACGTTATTGCCATCCTGCGAGAAGTACCTCAACGTGAAGTCAGATGCCAGATTGGTCAGGCCGGATGATTTGGAGAGCTTGCAGCAGATCCTCGATGCCTCGCAGAACATGAATTTTAACATCTGTGCATATGGTGAGGTGGCTGCGGATGACTACTTTTTGAAACAAGCGAGCTTTAATAGTCTTGCTGACGAACAGAAGCGGGCCTATGTCTGGGAAAATTATGTTTATAATTTCAACAATGACTGGGCGCGCGCGTACTATACTGTTTTTAATGCCAATACGGTATTGGACAGGTTAGGACAGATAGAGCGTACTCCGGCGAATAGTGCCACCTTTGACGCGATAAAGGGAGCTGCGCTCTATTTTCGAGCGTTGCAGTATTTAAGTTTGGTGTGGACATATGCGAGAGCATACAATTCGGGTACGGCAGAAGAAGATCTGGGCATTGTTTTACGTACGTCGGCAAATTTTAACGATCCTTCTTCGAGGTCATCGGTGGCAGCATCGTACACTGCAATATTGGCTGATCTGAAAGCGGCCGAAGATTTAGTGCCTGCAAGTACAGCTCATGTGATGAGACCATCTAAAAGTGCTGTATATGGGAGTTTGGCGCGTACATATCTTTCTATGGCCCGCTACGATTCTGCTTATTATTATTCAAATGCATTATTGCAGGTAAATGATCAGCTGTTGGATTTTAATGAAAATGATGATATGAACAGTGCCGTTACCTATCCTTTTTCGAGATTTAACCGTGAAACTGTATTTTACGCCGAGCTGACGACAGCCAATCCGCAGATAGGAGAAAGTAATCTGAGGATAGACACCAACCTATATGGTTCGTACAGTGACGACGATCTGCGAAAAGTAGCCTATTTTAGGCTGAACACGGATGGGTATCGATCTTACCGGGGTAGCTACTCGTCAGCCAACCGTATGTTTGGCGGGATAGCGACCAATGAAATGTACCTGATCCGGGCAGAATGCGCTGCAAGGATGGGTAAAGCGGCGGAGGCTCTTAAGGATCTGAATATACTGCTGAAACATAGGTTTAGACATGATACATTTCAACCCTTGGTCGTCGACAACGATCAGGAAGTTTTGACCTTGATATTGCAGGAGAGGAGGAAAGAACTCATTTTCCGGGGTCTACGTTGGATGGACATAAAGCGTCTGAACGAGACCGGAAGCAGTATCCGGATAGAAAGAAAACTAGAAGATAGAGAATATACGTTGATGCCTGGGGACAATAGGTTTGCGTTACCTATTCCAGACGACGTGATCAAACTATCTGGTATGCCGCAAAATCCTATTTAGTTTAACAAAGAAAACCGTCCGCGCTTGCGCGGACGGTTCCCCTCCAAAAGAATTCTTACTAGTTTCGATTGGATATTTCGGGTTCTGTCGGGCTTTCACCTCCGGTCTTTTCTGGGGTATAGCCGGTAGGACTCTGAGATGCACCTAACTGTATCTTATTGGGATCCAATGTACCTGACGATGTCAGGTCGTCCGTATCAACCGCCATGGAACACGCCAGGTTTTCTCCACTGCAGGACTGCCCGTTTGGCGTATCGCTCCAGTTTGATTCGTCTTCTACCTCACTGGGATTTGTTGGATCACCGTGAAAATAGATCGTAACCGGGGCTAATATTTTTTTTGTTCCTTGATCAGCCATTTTAAATGCTGAGAATCCGAGTATTGTAACTACCGCTGCGATAGCTAAAAATTGTGTTTTGATGAATTTATTCATCTTATGGTCTTTTTTATAATAGCAAAAAAAGGTTGCCTCAAAAAACTTTATGTCAAGTTTGATCTCTCTTCGATCTTTAGCGGGGTGGAGTGATCACTAAAGCCCCGGATATACTTTTTACGGGGTATATCAGCACGTATCATAATTTATACCCATACCGGCCTACCCGGGAAGGGAGCAAACTTTCTTGGAAAACGCCTATAAACAACTAAAACAATATGGTAGACCGGTATCGAGACAAACAATAGGAAGGTACGAAACAGCTTGATGGATTTTTTATAGCGTATAGCTGTATCGATTGGGTTGGTTGGGCCACTCAAGTACCAACCGAGGGTCGATAGCCCCAATAACACTATATTCACCAGCAGGTGCCATTCCCATGATAGTCCAGAAAATACCGAAGCGCATCCACAGGGCTTTTTGGCGTAAAGACCGGCTACACCTAAAGCGATGTATATGGTAAAGATCAATAGGAGTAGGGCGGAAAGGAGGTAGGGATTAAAAACCACGTCATTGCGATGAGCGAAGCGAGGAAGCAATCTTTGTTTATTTAAAAGATTGCGTCGGTCATCCTTTCCTCGCGATGACGCCACGAACGCAAGTAGTAACGCTATTACCAACTCCGTCAAAGGAAGCGCCCAATATAGGATATCTGCCCACCAATTCGGAAAGGGTTGCCGCAGTAATGAAACGTGGAAAGCTTTTAGTCCCCACAATTTATCCAGTGCAACGTACAGCCAAAAGATCATCAGAAAAATCTGCAGGCTATAACCAATTATATGTCTTTTTCTTGTTTTCATTTTTGCTATATCTTTATTTCTAGATACGGTTACTTAATTAGTACCGATTGTCTAAAACAAAGGTATAGCACAAATCATACGTGGACTTGTCCAGTTCCGATTTCTTGATTTAACAGGTTTCGAAAAGTAAGATAGTTTTGTGGTTCGCCGAGGATTACAATGGCTTTATAAAAATATTTCGAAATGCAATGGAGTCGGTATGGTTTTGCAAAGCAATCTTACCGTTACTGTAGGTCGCAAAATCTGGATACGCTTTCATGTGGCTATCTGCAACTTGTTGTTTAAATGTTATGCTGTTAATATCCGATGTAAAGGTGAGCTTGTCGTTGAGCCAAAAGCTCACTATGCCGTTCTGCTGTTTTATCCGGCTTCGATTCCAGCTGTTATATGGCGCGGGGTTAGAATCTGCAGCCTTACAATCCACACCGTACAGACAACCCGCCCAATGGGTCGAATCTTTTTTGTGACGTTCTTCCGCATGCGCATTGTCCAGAAGTTGCATTTCAAGTCCTGTTGCAAATGTTGCGGCATACTTCGCTTCTTCTTCGACATTGATAAATACACCACTATTTCCACCTTTTGCCACTTTCCAGTCAAATAGTAATTCGAAATCATGGTAACTGCTATCGGCAACCAGATCCGCAAAGACACCGTCCGGTTTTCGAGGATCGCAGATAAGCTCCCCATCTTTAACGGTCCATTTCGATGAGGTATCGCCCAGATTGTACAGGTGCCAGCCATTTAGGCTTTTCCCGTCGAACAAAAGCTTCCATCCCTCGCGCTGCTGGGCGGAGCTCAGTGTATTGATGCCTTGTTCGTTCGACGTGCAGCCAATGATAAAAAGTGCAGCTATACAGTAGTATAAAAGTTTCATAGGCTGCTAAGATAATTAATGTGCTTCCCATTTCAAATGGGCGCTGATCTTTTCCATAGGAACTTCGTTGCTATTCGTCAAATCGTAAAAGTATTCACATTGCCACTTTTGGCTAGCTAGCGCTTGGCGATTTGTTGGCGTGTCCCAGGCAGGGTAGAGGCGGAAGCCCCGCTTGCCTTCTTTTTGCGCACTACTGAGGATCTGTTTACCAGCGAGTGCCGCCTTTGGGAAAATAAATATACCCAATTGATGATCCTGCCGAACAGCTATAATGTAGCAATCAAAAGGATCATCAAGTTGAAAAGGCTGGGTTTGTCCATCTGCGCCTCTTTTCCAGAGCGTAACAAACTGCCCGACTTTCTTTGGCGTTATTTTAGCCTTACGGTATTTAACGGCCATGGCATTCAATCGGAAGTTGTATCCACTATATTCCTCGGCTTCTTGATCCGCTTCAAGGGCGTTAACACTTAGGCCAAGTGGCTCGAATAAGATCTGTTCTAATACCCGTAGTTCATCCGTCATGCTGCAAAGGTAATGCTATTATTTGCCCTTTATAAATTCGATCGCCTGTTCAAGCAATTCGTCTTTTCCATTTCGTATGCCCTCGATAGTCGGTTTAACCTCGATGTCCGGAATAATTCCTACACGCTGCGTTTCAGTACCATCCGGATAATACACGCCTATCCCCGAAATTGCAGTACCGAGACCACCTGGAAGATAAAATCGAGAAACATTGCCATCTGCTCCAGCCGTAGTACTCCCGATCACTGTTGTGTTTTGTCCTGCTTGGAGAGACATCGCCGCGTACTCAGCCGCACTCTGTGAGGTCTCATTTAACAGAACGACGACTGGACCGGCATAGCTTTTATTGTCATTTGGTATATCAGCACCTTTTCTAAAGATAAACTCGCCAGGATTATTAGCAACTGAGCTTGTAAATTTAACGAATGAAGTCGGAGATGACAGGAAATACGAACCGAGACTAAAGAGCGTAAATGGAGCCGGATAATTACGGATGTCGATAATAATGCCCTTTGCATCTTTAAAGTGTTGCTTTATTAACGGTATATCATCATCTTTGATCGTTTGTAAAGTAATATATCCGATGCTATCTTCGAGCATCTTATAAGATTCAGGCGGTTTTTGGTTAATCCGGGTGAACGTCCTAAGGCTGTCACTCGAATAAAGCGCCAAGATCTTCGTTTGTTTTTGGCCACTAACAGATGTAAATTCGATCGTTATGGATTCCTTATTTGATCGCAATAGGTCGTAAGCCATATTACGTAGCTGTGTCGGTTTGTTGGAAGCGGGATAATAGGGTGTTTGTTTGGTTATGATATCGTCTATCTTTTTTCCGTCAATGCTATGGATAACGTCGCCAACGGTGAGCCCGGTTCTTTCTTGCAGTTCGGGATAGAAAAAGTCGGTTACCGTAAGCTTTTCTTCAATAAAGCGTACCCGGAAGGGCGCGTAGTTTTTTCCTTTCCATTCGGCGATTTTATCTCCTCCTTCCCAAAGAGTAGCGTGTGTATCGTTTACTTCGGCTATGATCTGGAGTACAGCTAGTTCGTAAGCTAATTCATCTTTTGCTTGTATAAACATTGGCAGGTATTCGGATAATGTCATATCCCAATTCTTGTCTGTTAGGTGTCGGTAAGGGAAGAGGTAATTTACGATGTTCCAATATCTGAACAATGATAGCAATCTGAATCCGTCATCGGGATAAGAAGTCATCGCATAGGATTTTTCATTTTTGAAATCGGGGTTTCCAACATTTGGATGCCAGCTGACGTAATGTTGCTTTTCAGATTGTCGATTTTTATAGACATGCTTTAGCGCATTTTTGAGGTTTTCGGTCTGTTTCTCGACCCAACCTAAGTCGGCCCTTAAAAAAGCATTGCTCGCTGTAGTAACGCAATTTTGGCAGGATTTGACTTCGCCCAACGAACTGATCCAATGAACAAGCATCTTGTCTCGCTCTACTTTTCCTTTGTTAAGGAGATAATTTGGAACAAACCGAAACAATTCGTAATCCCAATTGAAATTGCCTTTGGCTATCTCTGGATGGTGATATTTTAAAAATCCCCAAATCTTTCCCAACAATTCAAGATCGTCTAATTGTTGTGCGCTTAGTTCCTGGAGTTCGACCAATGAACCGTTATCAAATTCTTTATCGGTGAGTGCTTTGGGCATTTGTTTTTGAATCTCCTGCAACGTCTGAATATCCTGACTATCGATCTTTACGACAAAGTCGTCAAACCAGGCTTCTCCTTTGCCAGATAATATGCCTGCCACGTAAATAGTTTCTCCGTACTCGGGATAGGGTAATGTTATGCTATATTTCTGCCAGTCTTTTGTACCCTTGACTTGCTGACTCTGCATGTTATCAAGAGCAAGCAATTCACCGTTGCCATCAATGCGCAGCAACAGTCCAGCAAAGCCATCAACATCTTTTATTTTTATGTTTCCCTCCAGCTGGATTGTTCGGCCATCGTAATTGGCTGGAATACTGTATACAATACAACCGAAGCTGTTACCCCCCGGGTCCGAGGTTATCTTTCCTGCGAAATTTCCCGAAAGAGCGGACGAATCGATGGACAGGTCATAATTATTCCATTTAAACCAACCTGTTGGGAGGCTTTCATTTACTTTCTTATCTTCAAATCCCAGGTTAAATTTGTTCGTGTCCTGCGCTCGGGAAGTTATTGTAAGACAAAGTATTGTAATGAGGATAAGAAACGGAAATACTTTTTTTTTCATCAGTCTTTGTGGTTTATTGGGAAAGCACAAAATAAGTCTTTTTTTGGACCGGTACAAATCTTCACCATTTTTTATTCTTCTCCCGTTCGCAATCGCCGTACATATTCACTAACACTCATGCCGGCCTGTGTTTTAAAAAAGCGACTGAACGAATAAATGGAGCTATAATTAAGCACATAAGCAGTTTGGGTAGCGGTCTGACCTTCGCGGAGGTATTCTTTTGCTTTTTCCAGTAGCAGTTCTTCTCGTAGGTCGCTTAAGGTCGTGTCTAGATTAAAGGTACGGAGGAAATAAATCTAAAAATCGGTTAAAGTTGTGGTAGTACTGATAAAAGTTGTGATTTTTTTTGGTTAAAGTTGAGAAAATGTTGGTGAAAATTGGGGTAATACTGGTGGAGGTTGTGATAATTTTGGTAAAAGTTGTGATAATTTTGGTAAAAATTGGGATAATGCGGGTAAAAGTTGGGGTAAGATTAATTTAATATAAATTTAATGGGTAGATATAATGATTTGATAATCAGTTTTTATTAACTTTACCTTACATCACTTAAACTAAAATTAGCCATGCCACAATTTATCAGTATTCCGAGTGTTATCGAACGCCAGAATAAACCTATTACGCAACTTACAGCTCCATTGGACAAGCGTCTCCAACTTTTTGAATCAGGTGCTGGATATTTAGTGGGCAATCTGGCCCTCTCCCAGGGGCTTGCTCCTTACCGGAACATCAACAGTTCCCCTGCTTCGATCGATTACCAGCTATTGGCTAAAGCCGGTCTACTGGTAGCTTCGGGTGCAAAATCAGGTGAATTGGTTTTAACGATTGGATTCCCTTCGGCTGTTTATGACTTATACAAGCAGCAAGCAGAAGATTTTTTTGCCCTAAGGGATGTCATGATTGATTATCAGCTAGATACAATCAACAGTATTGAACGCGGCCGTACGCAGCTAACCATTACCCATTTGGAAATAACTTCTGAAATACTGGGCTGTATCAATGGGTTGCGCAAAGGGCCGCAGGCTGAAGCCGATAATTTCTTTATCGTGAGCTTAGGGTACGGCACCTGCGAAACAGCGCTGAGTACCACCGCTGGACCGGTAGCCCGTACCTGTATGAGTGCGCCTGGACTCCGTTATGCCGTCAATAATCTCTATCAGGAGCTGAGTGGTAGCTATTACCTTGGTATGAAAAATGAACACATGATCAATCAGGGTTTCCAAAAGGGAGAAATTGTAATTGACCGGAAGCGTAAAGATCTGCTTGGACTGCGACGCAACCACCTTGCTGGTTATTACGAAGAAATTCTGTCTCCAACATTCAGAAAAGCATTTACGGATTCTGATTACGAACAGGCGAGTAAACTGTATCTTGTGGGTGGAGGAGCGCTTTATCCTGAGCTGTTAGAGCTATTTCAGCGCGAATTTGACGGTGTACTGGATATTATTGTTCCTGAGGATGCCGGTAATACCGCGGCCATGGGATATTATCATCGATCGGCACAATGGTGTGGTCCAAACCATACGCAAAAGGCGGTAGGGCTGGATATTGGAAATGCCTATACGGTAATCGGTACGCCATCAGCAGCTAAGGTGGAGAATACGGTACCGATTACGAACAATAATTTTCAATCAACATTTTCTGCAGTAACCGATTAACTGTAGTAAGTAGGGTTCAGCGCCTATAGCTGCTGAACCCTAAAATACAATGCGCAGGTCAAGTGGCTCGAATAAGATTTGTTGTAATATCGTTAACTCTTCGCTCGTGTTTCAAAGATAGTGCTACTATTTTTCTTTAATAAGCGATATGGCTTTTTCCAACAATTCATCTTTTCCATTGCGTATCCCTTCGACAGTTGGTTTAACCTCGATGTCTGGAATAATGCCTACACGCTGTGTTTCCGTGCCATCAGGATAATAAATACCTACGCCCGAAATTGCAGTACGGAGGCCACCGGGAAGCCATATTTCCGAAACATTCCCGTCGGCTCCCGCCGTTGTACTTCCCATGATGGTCGTATTTGTACCAGCCCTAAAGGCCATAGCCGTATATTCGGATTGGCTGATGCTTAACTCGTTGACAAGGACGACGACAGGTCCTTTGTAATGCTTTTGCTTGTTGGTTATTTTTAGATTATCAGAAAGCGTAAAAAAGCCAGGATGATCCAGACTTCCCGTAGTGAACTTCACAAAGGGGCTGCTTCCTGAAATGAAATAAGAGCCTAACGTAAATGGAACGAATGTGGCAGGATAGTTCCTGATATCTATGATGATGCCTTTTGCCTGACCAAAATCCTTCTTGATATGAGGAATGTCTTCCGACTTTATCGTCTGTAAGGTGATGTACCCGATATTATCGTCGAGCATTTTAAAAGATTCAGGCGGTTTTGGGTTGATCCGCGTGTAGGTACGGAGGCTATCACCGGGATAGAGCGTCAATACCTTCGTTTGCTTTGCGCCATTAGCGGAAGTAAATTCGATCTCTATGGATTCCTTATCGGATCGCAACAGATCATATGCCATATTACGCAACTGTGCCGGTTTGTTGGATGCAGGGTAATAGCGTGAACGCTCGGTAATGATATCTCCAATTTTTTTCCCGTCGATACTATGGATTACATCACCGACGGCAAGTCCGGTACTTTCCTGCAGCTCGGGATAGTAAAGGTAGGTTACCGTAAGTTTATCTTCTATAAAACGGGTCTGGAATGTGGGGTAATTAATACCTTTCCATGCCGCGATTTTATCGGCCCCTTGGCCAAGACCTGCGTGTGTATCGTTAACCTCGGCTATGATTTGGAGTACAGCAAGTTCGTAAGCTAATTCGTCTTTTGCCTGTATAAAAACGGGTAAGTATTCCTTTAACGTCGTATCCCAATTCTTGTCTGTTAAATATTTATAAGGAAAGAAATAGTTGATCATATTCCAATAGCGGTAAAGAGAGAGCAGCCTGAAACCGTCGTCGGGGTATGACATTTTTGCATAGGCTTGTTCGTTTTTAAACAGCGGGTTTCCAACTCCTGCTGCCATGCCAATATAATAGTGTTCGTCACCTGTACGGTTAATATAGACATGTAGTAGTGCCGTTCTTAATTTGTCATGCTGACGTTCGATCCACGAAAAATCAGGCTTTAAATGAGTTTCGGAGGGAGCTTCCAGACAAGGTTGGCATGCTTTTACCTCGCCTAAAGAATAGATCCAACTCACCAAAAGATCATCTCGTTGCGTGTCTATATTTGCATCAATATACTTCGGTAGAAAACGGAACAGTTCATAATCCCAATTGAAGTTTCCTTTGGCAATCTCAGGATGATGATATTTTAAGAAGCCCCAGATTCTACCCAATAGCTCTAAATTATCCAGTTGCTTTGGTGATAATTTGGATAGATTTATAGTAGATCCGTTATCAAACTCTTTGTCTGTTTGTGCTTTTGGTAATTGCTTCTCTTGTAGCATCTGCACGTCCTGACCATCGATTGTGACCACAAAGTCATCAAACCAGGCTTCGCCTTTTCCAGATAGCATACCCGCTACAAGGATAAGTTCTCCATCTTCCGGATAATCGAGCGTGACGCTGTATTTTTGCCAATCTTTGGTGCCTTTTACCTGTTGATTCTGCATGTTATCAAAAACGAGTGATTTTCCATTGCCATCAATACGGAGCAACAACCCGGCAAAGCCTTCAACGTCTTTTATTTTCATGTATCCTTCTAGCTTGATCGTTTTGCCACTGTAATTGGCTGGAATGCTATACGCAATACTTCCGAAGCTACCGCTCGCTTCATCAGACGTGATCTTTGCAGCGAGATTGCCCGAATGATTAAGCGAATCGACGGATAGATTATAAGTCCCCCATTTAAACCAACCTGTTGCTAGGGCGGCATTTGCTTTTTTTTCTTCAAAACCTAAATTAAATTTATCGTTTTGCTGGGCGTGGCAGTATATCGTGAAGAAAGTAAATATTACGGTCAGAATGCTTTTCATAAGTATAGAGCGGTTTAATTAAATAACATACTCTAAAATAACAATTTTTGGACGCTAAATGAAATTATTCTTCTCCCGATCGCAACCGCTGTATGTATTCACTAACGCTTATGCCGGCCTGTGTTTTAAAAAAGCGACTGAATGAATAGATGTAACTATAATTAAGCGCATAAGCAGTCTCGGTAGCGGTATGCCCCGCGCGGAGATATTCTTTTGCTTTTTCCAATAGCAATTCTTCTCGTAGGTCGCTTAAGGTCGTGCCAAAATAGCGCTTGTAAGATCGGCTTATGGTATCCGAATCGAGCTTTAAATCTGTTTCTAATCTTTTCAAGCTGGCAGACTGTCCTTCGTCTTCAATATACAGCGCCAGCAGGTTTCGGGCATTTACGGCAATGCGCTTATCATGCTGCTCTTTGGTTTGCTCCTGCCCAACTTTTTCCAAGGAGAGTTCGATCAGTTGGATCAGCTTAGCGTAGATAAAAGCTTCGTTATTGAGCTGCTTCGCGCGTAGTTCCCTACAGATGATCTCGATCTGCAGCTTCGTCTGCGGGCCGACTCTAAAATCGATACTGCATTGTGGTTCCGCTGCTTTATCACGGTAGGCGCTATTATTTGCGCTTTATAAATTCTATGGAGTTTTCGCCGTTGGGATCATTTCGAAGATATCCTCGAAATGATCCGAAAGCTGCGCGTATCATGGTAAAAATATATAAGTACGGTTATCAACTGCATGCAGTCGTTAAAGGTGTTCCGTTTTTATTTAAGGCCAAGATTCGCGTTAGCATTAAAAACTATGGAATTTTAAGGTCGGTTGTAATGTAAGCAAACATTTTAAGGTGAAAATTTACGTTTACCTTAAAAAATGGATTGTTTTAAGGTGTGATGATCTTTTTTTTACATATATTTGTATATGGCTTATAAAATAAATCCAGATCGTAATAAACCATGGAATGAATTACCGGAGCTGCCTATTGAGCAAAAAATTTATCAATCAATAGCTATTTATGAACAGCTTGGAAATGCCAAAGCTGCGCTAGGTCGTTTACAGGGGCGAAGTATTGTAATTCCAAATCAAGGCCTGCTCATTAATTCAATTAGTTTACAGGAAGCAAAAGCTTCAAGTGCGATTGAAAATATTTTTACAACAGATGATGAGCTGTATAAGGCTTATAGTCAAGACCAAGTTAAACAAGCAAGTGGACCAGCAAAAGAGGTGCTCAATTACCGATCGGCACTTTGGGAAGGTTATCAATACTTAAATGATGATCAGAAATTCGATGTAGCTTATTTCGAAAAAGTATACCGTGCGGTTACCGGATATAGCGATGGGATCAGACCTCCGGTCGCGCAGACATATATTAAACAAGGAGGAACCGGACTAAATGCAGGAAAGGCTATTTATACCCCGCCTAGAGGAACGGGAATTATAACAGCGAAGATTAACAATCTAATTGATTTTATGAATGACGATCAGATATACCCTTTAGACCCGCTATTGAAAATGGCTATAGGACATTTTCAATTTGAAGCAATCCATCCTTTTAGAGATGGGAATGGGCGTACTGGTCGTATCTTTAATATTCACTATCTGACAAAAAAAGGCTTGCTCGATTACCCAATCCTTTATTTAAGCCGTTATATCCTCGAAAACAAAGAGGAATATTACGCCGGATTGGCAGGTGTTACCCAACGTGGCAACTGGGAAAAGTGGTTGATATATATGCTCAAAGCACTAGAGGTAACAGCAAATATTACTTATAATAAAATTAATGATATTGTCAGCGCTAAAGATGCAATTTTACAGTTGGTTGAAAAAGAAACAGATTTTAGTAGACCAGCTATTTTAGTAAATGCATTATTTACCCAACCATTTACTCGTGTACAACATTTGGATACCGATTATGCCGAAAATACCGCAAGAAAGTATCTTGATCAACTAGTAGGTATGGGCGTATTAGAAAAGAGAATAATGTCTGGAAGTGCTTATTATCTTAATTTGGAACTTTACCGCATTCTTTCTGAATAATTTTTCATTCTTCTCCCTTCCGCAATCGCCGTACATATTCACTAACGCTTATGCCGGCCTGTGTTTTAAAAAAGCGACTGAATGAATAGATGGAACTATAATTAAGCGCATAAGCAGTCTCGGTAGCGGTATGCCCCGCGCGGAGATATTCTTTTGCTTTTTCCAATAGCAATTCTTCTCGTAGGTCGCTTAAGGTCGTGCCAAAATAGCGCTTGTAAGATCGGCTTATGGTATCCGAATCGAGCTTTAAATCTTTTTTCAATCTTTTCAAGCTGGCAGACTGTCCTTCATCTTCAATATATAGCGCCAGCAGGTTTCGGGCATTTACGGCAATGCGCTTATCATGCTGCTCTTTCGTCTGTTCCTGCCCAACTTTTTCCAAGGAGAGTTCGATCAGTTGGATCAGCTTAGCGTAGATAAAAGCTTCGTTATTGAGCTGCTTTGCGCGTAGTTCCCTACAGATGATCTCGATCTGCAGCTTCGTCTGCGGGCCGACGCTAAAATCGATACTGCATTGTGGTTCCGCTGCTTTATCGCGGTAGGCTGCAATGAGTGGCTTAAGAAAATCGTAGGGTCGCTCGTTGCCGTGCCGAAATATCCGCCCGCTAAAATAAAGTCCGAAGATCTGCGAGCGGCCCTTAGGCAGTTCTATCGCGTAATCATCTGGTGGCAGATAAAGGTAACGTGCCCGCTCGCAAGCAATGTCGGTAAGGGGCTCGGCAGTTGTATCGTATAGAAAGAGGGATCCATCACTGGATAATACGTACAGGATATGGAGATCGCTCCGGTCGATTTCAAGTGGAATCATGCGAGCCGCTTCGAGGGTGACATCAAGGTGGTAGAGGAAGCCCCGCTGCCCGTCAAATTCCTGTAGGATGGCCTCGTCCTTACCGGTCTTCCAGTAGCTGGCTTCGGCATGCTGCATCAGGAGGGTAGGTTCGAGTTGTAGCTCGCCGAGGCTTTCTACCGAATTAAAATATTCGTGGAGCTGTAAATGGAAACTTTTCTTCATAATCGTTTAGTATTTAATTAGTTAAATATAGGTTTTAAAGTTCCGAATACATTTTTAGAAAAACGAAAGTAAGCCTATAATGCCATTTGCTACCCCATAAAGTGCCGTTTGCCTATAATCTTTTTGGCAAACAACATCATTACCTTATGCAACCTGCATCTTACCTACAGGAGCTTTGATTTCGTTTCTTTTTACCACAATTTTATCTCGATCGATCGCTAGTCTTCAGTGCCTGAAGCCGTAAATCCGGTGCGAGACCGGACTATGGTTTTATATTGACATCATATTCAAAATGGAATTAAATCAGCTTTTGGAAATGTGGGATGTATTAGCCAATACGCCCATTTCCCTAGAAGAGATGACCGACTTATTACAAGAAAGAGATCCGGCGCGCAAGTGCCAGATCATCTTTCCGCTAGAGGTCGAATCATAAAATAATCTTAAAAGGCGAGGGCAACGGAACTTCTGTTGCTCACGCCTACTTAACCAATGTATAAATAACAATTGTTAGTATATATATATGAACAACATATTTACACACAAAGGCATCTTGTCGGGTAACGACAGTGCGGCATTTGCTTTCTTTTCCGCCAATGTGCACCATGTATTGGGTATTTCAGCATTCGACGAGCAGGTCGACCTATTTCATAAAGCGAATAGTTTCGCAGACCAACAGGCCGGTGATGCGCATCCGTTCTTACTTGCTGATCTACCATTTAACGCGGAGTGGCAAATGCTAACGCCGGGTATCATAGCGACTTTTCATTTTGGACATTATCGACTTTTACCGCTTTTGCTGGCCCTATCTCATATACCCATCTGTATAATGGTGAGCCAGACGGTCAAAGAAAAACAACAAGCGTATTATCAGAACATCCTAGATGAGGAGAGGTGTGCAAACGTAGGCTTTATCGTCGCGGAGGACCCGCGCTTGTTTTTTCAGATAAGGTCTTACCTCGGGAAGGGATATCACATCCTCTGCTATGTGGATGGGGGTAAAGGACTGGGAAAAACTGAGTTGCAGACTCATGCCATGTCAATGGATTTTTTGCACTGCACGTTGTGGATCAGAACTGGATTTGCGCATATAGCGTACCTCAGCGATGTGCCTATTTATGCCGCCTGGGAATGCATGGATCGTAATAATAACCGAGAATTTAAACCAACTATTTATCGGCCGCTGGCGAATGATTCAAGAATCAATTTTGTTTATCGTTGCGTCCATGCGCTATATGCTGATTTTGCGCGTAGCCTGAGATCCCGTCCATTTGCATGGGAAAATTTATTTTATCTGCAGGACAGCATCCGGCTCTCGGCAGATAAGATTTACCTCCCAGATACAGACCGGTATGTGCCTTTCAGACAGGAAGATCATTACTTTATACTGGATAAATCGAATTATCTATCGTACCCGTTGAATTTAGATAAGTTCGATAGATTATGTAATATTTTTTGTCAACAAATAACTATTTAAGTATATTGTTTTCCTTTAACGTAATATAACTACGGATCACAAGTCTCTTGAATGCCGATTGCTTATGAAAAAACTACTACTACTGGCGGAAAAATTACGTCCGCATATTACTTTTTGGGTCATCTATGGGCTGTACTTCTACGGTATGAACGTCTTAGAAAATCCGCGTATTTCATGGCTCACTGTTATCGTTACTATTCCGGTCTTTGCTGTCGTATTCTATAGTGTACTGGGGATTCTTGTAAAGTACTTCCTTCATGGGAAGCATTGGCGCGGAGCAACGTATTTAATTTTATTTTACGGGCTGTCTGGCCTCTTGATATACTATGTATTATATGGAATGAACAATACGGCGTTATATTATGGAAACTACCTGGTCCCAGATCGTAATTTTAACTGGCGGGAGTTTGTACAGTCGGTGCTGGTGATGATGGGTAATTTTAGCATACTGGCATTACTATATTTCCAGTATCGGAGGAAACTGTACGCTGCCGAGCAAAAGACGACAGAAATGGAAAAGCGTCTGGAAGCCGAAAAGCTCAAAAGTAGGTATGAATACACCTCATTGGCCGCACAGGTAAGTCCGCATATCATGGCTACTATTTTTGATGACTGGAAAAAAAAGGCGAACCCCGACCAGCCAGAACTAGCAGCTATCGTAGAAGATACCTATCAGCTCATGCTCTTTTACATGAAAGCCAGCGATATGGACGGCCCTGAAACCATACTGCTCCAAGAGGAAATCCAGCAGGTAAAACGCTTCTTAAAGATACAGCATACCTCCAGTCACGAGCAACTGCATTTCTCCTGGAATATAACGGGCAACGTCTTTCGGTTCGTCGTGCCACCGACTACATTATTATCACTGGTAAAAAACGCCTTGAAACATGGCGACCTGTCAGATCCCGACAAGCCGTTACAGATTGATATCAGCACCGGGGCGGATGCGTTTTCGTTGACAATAAGCAACCGGTTGAGAAAAGGAAAAAGTACTGCAAGCCATGGAACGGGGTTGAAAAACCTAGAACGGAGGCTAGATCTCATTTTTGGAGATTGCTACAGTTTTAATACAACAAGAACGGACAACGAATTTATCGCGCACTTGCACGTAACCATATAAACACATAACAACACACAGATGAGACGAAAAATAGTAGGTATTATCATTGATGACCAGCGAAAGTATATGGATGATTTAATGAAAATGTTTGAACGGATATATCATGTCGAGATAGCAGGCTGCTTTGAGGACGAGCAAGACGCCTTGATATACATGAGAACGAACCCGGTAGATTTTATCATTCTGGATATCGAACTAAAAAAAATGACCGGATTTGAGTTTATCACCTTACTGACGGATAAAAACATACAGATCATCTTATATACGGCACACCACAGCTATGAAGACCGGGGCTATGACCTCCGTGTAGCGGATGTCTTATTGAAGCCGGTGTCTGAAAGTCGACTGAAAGGCGCATTGCGCCGCTTGGACAGTGAGCTCGAGAAGCTGATCCCAATATCTGAAGATTCATTAGAGGGACACAATTCTTATTTCAATATCAAGGCCCATATAAAATATTCCCG
Source organism: Sphingobacterium alkalisoli (assembly GCF_005049105.1). GTDB lineage: Bacteria > Bacteroidota > Bacteroidia > Sphingobacteriales > Sphingobacteriaceae > Sphingobacterium > Sphingobacterium alkalisoli. Next base: position 520,250 of record NZ_SUKA01000003.1, on the reverse strand, counting down.
TGTGATCATCTGGCTTAAAAATATCATTTACATCGAAAGTAGGGATGGCAAGCTGAAAATTTACCTCGTCGGCGAATCAGAACCGCGCATCAGTAACCAACCATTTAAGGAGATTCTCGAGGTATTGCCCAGTAAATGGTTCAAACAATGCCAACAAAGCTTCGTTTTTAACATCAATTTTTACAGGGGATTTTCCAAGAAGACCGTTGAACTAACGATTAGGGAATCGCAGTTTGCAACGGCACCCAAGCAGCAAGGCTTCAATAAAAAGCCAGATCTGAGCGAAAGAATAACGTTGCCAGCCGGGGATAGGCTTGTTTATAAACAGTTCTACAATTTTGTAGACAGCAACACATTTGGAACCTAAATGAAAGACCATGAAAAACCAAAATGAAAAAATATTACTGACACTTGTGGCTATGCTGGAACTGCTGCAAAAACGTCTTCCGGGATCAGAAAATCAGCAGGGGGATGAAAGACAAAATGAGGCGGAGGAGAAACAGATCGCCTATACGGAAGAGGAATTAATGACCGTGCGACAGGCTTACCTGGAGTTGAATGTATCGCGTACCACGATCAATAAACTACGACGGGAGGGGAAGTTGACCAGCCTTAACCAATTGAAAAACGTGCGGCTCATACGCGCAGAAGTTATTGCCGCGAAGAAGTGGTACAGTGGAAACAAAGGTAAACTGTAATTGCCCTTAGCTTAAATTTCGATGATGCAATTTATCTTTTATTGCTTTGCCAACTTTATTATGCCCATTGACCAATATCCCTGCGAATAGTAAAGGACAAAAGCCACACCTTGTCGTACCACTTGTAAAAATCATTACTTATACAATTAACAGGACGGTGCCGACGGTGCCCAACTGCATTTGCAATTGCTAACGCCGCATTTGTGTTCGCATATGCGGCATTTGTGTTTGCTAGTCACGCATTTGGGATTGCGTTTACCGCATTCGCAAACACGTGCGATGTATTTGCAATTGCTAACGCCGTATTTGTGTTTGCATATGCGGCATTTGTATTTGCTAGTCACGCATTTGGGATTGCGTTTACCGCATTCGCAAACACGTGCTATGTATTTGCAATTGCTAAAGCCGTATTTGTGTTTGCATATGCGGCATTTGTGTTTGCTAGTCACGCATTTGGGATTGCGTTTACCGCATTCGCAAACACGTGCTATGTATTTGCAATTGCTAAAGCCGTATTTGTGTTTGCATATGCGGCATTTGTGTTTGCTAGTCACGCATTTGGGATTGCGTTTACCGCATTCGCAATCACGTATCAGGTATTTGCAATTGCTAACGCCGCATTTGTGTCTGCATATGCGGCATTTGTGTTTGCTAGTCACGCATTTGGGATTGCGTTTACCGCATTCGCAAACACGTATCAGGTATTTGCAATTGCTAACGCCGCATTTGTGTTCGCATATGCGGCATTCGTGTTTGCAAACGCCGCACTTAGGTTTGCTACCTGCGTTTTTTAGATTTAGTTCCGTGCATTTGCAATCGCTAAAGGAGTAGAGTTTGACCAACTTTGACCAGTAAAATGGGCGATGTTGAACAACCTTGACCATCTTTGACCATAAAATCTCAAAACAATTTGTGTCCCTACATCTTTGGGACATGATACACAAACAGCACCTTCATTTACGTGGCCCGCCTAACGAAATCCACCGCTTCAGATACTTAGTTAAGTATGGTTTCGGAAAGTAAGTCATGTCCAAAATTTTTAAATAATACAACAAATCATGAGAAAAGAAAAGGTGATATCAAATTACAGTCCATGGTCCGACTATGAACTATCTACACTAGCAGGTAGAGTGCTTAAAGCAATGCAGGACACGAATGCAATTGCAAATTTCCCGACGCCTAACCCTGCACTAGACGTGCTCGAAACGCTGGTAAACAACTATATAGCGCAGCATGAGATTGCGAGCAGGCGCGGAAGCGCATTGGAGATCAGTCAGAAGAATGAGAGCCGCGAGGCGTTACTGGTTGGTCTTCGTAATCTGGCGCACTACGTCAATGAAATAGCCAACGGACAACTGTCTATGCTGCTCAGTACTGGGCTGGTATTGGTTGCACAACCCTCATCGTCGCAGTTACCCCTGGTACCACAAAGGCTACGCCTGCGCGACGGTCGCGTCAGCGGTATGATGCATATTGATATGACACCCGTTAAAGGAGCCTGGGACTATGAGATAGCGATTGGCGGCAGCATCAACGAGCAGGGCGAAATTCAGTGGAATCAGACCTTGATGACGACCTCTTCCCGTGGCAATTTCGTAATGGAGCTGACACCCGGGACGCAATATTACGTCCGTGTCCGTGCCCGCAATGGAAAAGGAACGGGAGATTGGAGCGAACCGGTATCCTTGATCGCGCGATAATGATACTCGTAGTAAAACGTATTCGGCAGGGGAAAAACAGTACCCTGTCCGAATTATTTATCGACGGTAAATTTTTCTGCTATGGACTGGAGGACTCGATTCGGGAAGTCAAGATCAAAGGAGCCACGGCCATACCAGCAGGGAAGTATAAGCTAGAATTGAATACCTATGGAGCTATGAATGCCCGGTACAAGAAACGTTTTCCGGATCTGCACCGCGGCATGATCGAGATAAAGCATATACCGAACTTCTCGTATGTGTACATCCACATCGGCAATAATATCGGTGATACCTCGGGATGTCTACTGGTTGGCGATAGTTATAAGCAGGAGAAAGACAAAGACAAGGATTATGTCCTGACCAAGTCCGCGAAGGCGTATAAACGTCTGTATAGCTTGCTGATAGGTTCAGTGGCAGAGGGTGAAGCATGGATCGAAATTGGTAACCCGTGATTGGTGATTGGTGACTAGGGGTTAGTGACTGGTGAATCGTGACTGGAAATCAGGAAAACGGGTAGCCGGAATCAGGAATTGGTGAGTCGTAAATCGTGACTGGTGACTAGGGGTTAGTGACTAGACTGTTTTTCTCGTCATCGCGAGGAGCGCAGCGACGTGGCGATCTTTAACGTAGTTAATCTAAGACTGCTTCGTCGTGCCTTCTCGCAGTGACGTGATAACAACTTTTGATCTCACTACTAAATACTAAATACTTAATACTTAATACTTAATACTTAATACTAAATACTTAATACTTAATACTATGCGTAGCATCATAAACAAAATAAGCCGAGCGGTACAGGTGGTACTGTTGGCTCCAATTAAATTACCGGGCAAAGCCCTGAATATTCTGAAATACGTCGCCGTGGGATTAGGCATCATCGAATCGGTACTGGATAACGGAAAGGAGGGACCGGATATCGGGAAGCAGGAATTGGAGACCGGGAAACAGGGATCGGATAACGGGAAGCAGGAATTGGATATCGAGGAGCAGGAATCGGATATCGCAAAGGAGGAACGCGATGAAGCCCCTGAATAATGTGCAGATAGGTACCCTCGGGGGTACCATCTGTTCCGTTTGGGCAAGCATCCAATGGGGCGATATCTTACAAACGGCAATCCTATCGGCCGTGGGTGCTTGCGTCAGTTTCTTGGTGAGCAGGCTACTGGCTAAGACGATAAAAAAGAAACATCCGCAGTAACGGAAATGTCCTGCAAACAGTAACCGAGTAGGTGTTACTGTTTCGCAGGACATTTATTGATTTGCCTTTAACTTATATTTCGGTGCCTCAGCTCATCCTCTAGGGCCTTGCCCGTCTTATTGTGCCTACTGACCAAAATCCCTGCAAATACCAATGGACAAAAGGAAAAAAAGGTTACCCCATTTTTCCATATGCTATACAGGGATATACCTATTAATAAGCCAATAAATCCTGCACTTATTATTTTGTTGGATTTTGTTTTCTGAAGCTTGTCTAACAGCTCTTGGTCGCTTAGCGCTTTAATTTCGTCTTCTTTCATAAATTCATGTTAAGGTAGCTCAACTTTTGAATGAAGGTAAAAATTTATTTGATAAGTTGCTGCAAAAATTCTTATTCCAAAATAGTTCACCAAGGTTAATAAAGGGCCTAGGTAGAGCATAAGTAAAAGCCTGGAGCCTTTTGTGATAAGGGCTCTAGCTTTTTTTATCTTTTACTGATGTACAGTTTTGCTTTTTATTTCGTTTTGGTAAGCTTATAAGTAAATGTTGTTTTCTTATCAGTCAAGTCCCAGGTTGAGGTTTCAGCTAACACTTTCTCGGGATGATGTTTACTGATATCCCGAAGTGCATTGCCAACGGATTTACGTAAGTATTCACTATCATCAGATTTGTGTAAACTGATGAGCTGTATGGCTAAGGTAGGATTATCTTTAAAATAAGGACGACTTGTCCAGATACGTAATCCTTCAATAACAGCTCTTCTTATATTTGCGTTTTTGTCTGACAGCCACTTTTGTATGGTTGGTAAACTTTTTTCATAGCCAATGATCTGGCAGTAATGATCAAATGCTTTTGCGAGCATTTCCTGCACTCTCCAATTAGTGTCATGTGCAATCCGTGTTTCCAGCATTTCAAGTGCGCGAGGATCGTCTGCAGAAAGCTGCCCGAACAAATAGGTCGCCAACATCCTTACCTGATAATATTCATCGGTTGAGAAGCTTACAGCTAGGTCAAAAGGATTGTCCGGTTTATCTTTTAGGATGAGACTACCAGCTTCGACAATGTGCTTAAAGCCGTGTTCAATTTTCTTTATACCTTCCAATAGTTGATCCATATTACCCAGTTTATTGACCCTCACCGCATTCATTCTTGATGTGGAAAAAGTATAGTAAACTTAGTGAAAAGTTATTTGAAAAGTGTTATATTAGTATAAACAAAAATATGACCAGCGTTGCCCGTGGCTCAACCGCCTACAGTTAGTAAACTTAACGCAATCTATTGGATATAGAAACATCGCCCATGTTTGGGCTGAGTTAAGAGGAAATTATTTAAAACAGTTAATCAAAATAAACGGATATGAATACCAATTTTGTCCACGAGTGGCTCGATGCATGGAACAGCCATGATTTAGACAAGATAATGGAACATTACAGCGAAAGCATAGATTTTGTTTCGCCCATTATTCAGCAAATGGGAATAAACGCGGAAGGCAAAATTTCTAATAAAAGTGATTTAAGGGAATACTTTTCAAAAGCCCTGCGAAAATATCCCGACCTGCATTTTGAATTCTATCACGAACTCAAAGGAGCACATTCAACGGTACTGTTTTACCGAAGCGTGAATAATTCCTTTTCGGCAGAATATATGGAATTGAATGATGAAGGGAAAGTAAGTAAAGTCAGAGCACATTATAAGTTTGGCGAATAAAAAATGCATGGACTTTCAAGCTTTACTATATAAGTTTGGACGTATGATGTTCTATTCGTGAATGTGGCTTTTTTGTTCAGATTACTCTTGTTTAGATTGATTTTAAATAAGTATATTTGCGCCTGTATGTTGAAACTGCCGAAATGTTTAAATTAGCTGAATCATCGTCGTTGAACATCAATGATGAAACCTTTACCGAGATATATAATACGTATTGGGAGAAAGTGTTTACCATATGTTATAAGAATACCGACGACCTAGAGGTCGCGAAAGAGCTGGTGCAGGATATTTTCAAATCGCTTTGGGAAAGACGCGACACCTTGGAGATTAACACCTCCTACGAACGTTATCTATTGCGGGCTGCTAAGCTTAAAGTTTTTGAATACATCCGCAATAAGCAATTACGGGCACAGCATTTAAAATGTGTTGCTGAACACAGCCAAAAACATTCGAACATCACGGAAGATACCATCATGCAGCGCTCGTTATCAGAAACATTAGAAATGCTGGTAGAACGCCTACCGCAACATTGCCGTCAAATCTTTCAGATGCGGCATCAAAGGGGATTGACCAACAGGGAGATTGCCGGCCTGTTGACGATTTCGGAGCGCACCGTCGAATACCATTGGGCAAATGCTTTGAAGTTGCTGAAGAAAAAGCTAGACGGAAAATACAACGCCGACTTATCCTAACTTTCCATATTTATTTTTGTATTTTTGTACAAACTATCGTGCTAATTAGCTATGGATATTTCCAAAGAACTTATCGCAAAATACCATCAGGGGCGCTGTTCCGAACAGGAAAAGGCGCAGGTGGAAGCTTGGTTAAATACGGATAGTGATGAAGTGTTATCGGCACCGTTGGAAATAGCGGATAAAAATGCGATAAAAGAAGACATATGGGGCTCTTTAAAGGCCGAAACAATTGAAAAAGAGCCACGGGAGAAAACGGTAATTACCTTTATAAACAACCTCCGCTTGCGTAGCACATATTGGGGTGCGGCAGCTGTTTTAGTAGCTGGTTTTATATGTTTTTGGGTACTCGATAGTGGTAAAACACCGTATAACAACCAAATAAAAAACGATCAAACAGTAGCTGGCAGCGGCATAGCTGGTGTAAGTGTCGTGACAGGCGAAAATAGCAAGGCCAATTTTATTGATAAATTAGAGCTCGTTAATTTTTGTGGCACGGTAAAAGTTACCGTAAATAAAACCATGAGACTGGCATTCGCGGCCAAGAATTCGTATGATAATAAGGAATATCGGAAAGAACTGTTGGTCAATGCGGGCGAAACCTATTTTGCCTTGGATCTTGGTGATCATAAAAATAGAGAGATTATTGTCAAAAGTGAGCGTGATCTGAACGACTTACCTCCGTTATTACAAAACTCGTTACGGGCACAGTTCGGCATTTAAGCACATGAAAGAAAAGAATAAGGGGAAGGTTGGTGTTATCTTAATTCTCTTCGGTATGCTGTGCGGCATGCTGTCTTTTACTTCATGCCAACCGGAGAAAGGAAGGGAAAAGCTTCCTTACAGCATGCTGTTCATGACGACAGATGGACAGCAGTACATCTGGCAGGCCGAACAGCTTGATACCGGTACGATAGATCCCGTGATAAACGGGGCTTTGCTTGACCGTCCAGCCAAAATCTGGTACTACATGCTCGTTCGCGATGGCTTCTATTACTTTGTAGATTCCAAAACCGAATACCTCATTAAAGGGAAAATACAGGATAAAAAGTTTTTACGGCTAGATTCCGTATACCTGGAAGGATTTAGTTATCCCGACAATGCACTCTTTCTCGATGATAGGCACCTTTTTATAGTGAACCATAGCGTCGGACGGAAAAAGAAGCGTTATGCAAAGATCAATGTACAGGATATGCGTGTACACATTGACGAACTCGCTTTGGATGCACCCGCAGGTCCTTTCGATAATATGTCGGTCGGGTTTGTCTATAAAAGAGGGGAACAGCTATGGATGGGATATACGTACCATTATACCAATTCGGAAATGGGCTATGGATCTGCCGACACGGTATACGTGGCGCAATTCTCGTATCCGGAGATGAAGCTGCTCAATGTCGATAAGGATGCACGTTCAACCTATCCTGGAAACGTTAATACGGCGCAGCAGAATACGTTTGAAGATGAAAAAGGCGACTTCTACTTTATGTCTGCTCCGGGAATTGTGCGCGGTGCAAATCCGCAACAACCCACGGCAATCTACCGGATCAAAGCAGGAGAGCAGCATCTGGATACCTCATACTTTTATAATGTATCGGACTCGCAAATCCACAACCATGCGTATGGTATGTGGTACCTGGGTGGCAACAAAGCTATTGTCCGTAGTGAACGTAAAGATCTATTTCGCGATTATAAAGAACATTACCTGCTACCGCACAATGAGTTCTACGAAATCGACCTTTTGGATCCGTCCTATAGCCGTAAATTAGATCTGCCACTCGATAGAGGGTCTTCGCGTACCTGTGTATTGGTAGAGGGTGATACAGCTTACATCACCATAAATGACGGTAAGGGCAATAATGATGTCTGGCTTTACCGAACAAAAGACCAACACCTCGAAATGGGCTTACATATAGCCGGAAACATCGATTATATCTTCCGTCTAGAGCGGCTACATACCGAGTAAACCACCTTATTTAAATTTATTCTAAAAAAAGATAAGATCGCATTGCGGAAAATACGCAGTTGTGCTACTATGGTATTGTATCAAGTAAAGAATCATGGTCGCATTTTTTAGGAATAAGGGGTTCCGCATCAGTTTAATTTTTCTTTTTGCGATGATCCTGCTCCAGGGGCTAGGGCAGACGCAACAACAATATGTCATTACGGCACGGGTCGTTGACGCGGATAATACCCCTCTGGAAGGGGTAACGGTAAAAATTGCAGAAACAGCACATTCGACCCGTACCGATCAAGCTGGCGTATTTCTTCTTCCCGTGCCAAATACCGGAAGCTATTCGATAGCATTGAGCAGTATTGGTTTCAGGGTACAGCGGCAGGAAATAGAGGCGCAACAGCCGGACCGGGTAAATACCAACCTGATCATCCTTAGGCGAAATGCGCGACAGATGGATGAAGTAGCAGTTGCCGGCCGTTCGGAAACACGCCAACTGAAGGAGCAGGGATTTGCGGTTAATGCGATCGATACGCGTAGGCTTGCCAATACAACGGCCGATCTAAATCAGGTACTTAACCGTTCAACGGGTGTAAAGGTCAGAGAGCAGGGAGGTATGGGTTCCGACTTTGAGTTTTCGGTCAATGGGTTATCCGGCAGTGCTGTTAAGTTTTTTATGGATGGGGTGCCGCTCGATATCATGGGGAGCGCAATGTCGCTTAACAATATACCGGTAAACCTGGCCGACCGGATAGAAGTATACAAGGGTGTGGCGCCGATCGAGTTGGGATCCGATGCGTTGGGCGGCGCGGTCAATATCGTGACGAACAAATCGCTAGCAAATTATTTGGATATCAGCCATAGTTATGGGTCTTTTCAAAGTAATCAGTCTGCTTTGAATACACAATATGTGCATCATCCCACTGGGCTGGTATTCAAAGCAAGTGGTTTTTTAAACTATTCTAAAAATAATTACCTCATGCGCGATGTAGAGGCAGTGGAGAATAATGCCTTCGTATTACGCGATCTGCCACGTTTTAATGACAGATACCGTTCGATAATGGGGCGTTTTGAGGTCGGCGTAGTCAATAAATCCTGGGCAGATGCTCTTTTTATTGGGGTAGGTTATACTGATTTTGACAAGCAGGTGCAAACCGGTGTAAGGCAATCTATTGTTTACGGCAATGTAAGTCGCGACGGAAACGCAAAAGCAGCTAGCCTTCGCTATAGCAAAACAGGTTTGTTGGCCGATAAGCTTGACCTCAGCTTATTTGCAAACTATTCTAGGGACTATAGCGTAGTGGCCGACACGGTGCTCCGTAACTACCGTTGGGACGGCTCGTATACGGAAGGAAATTCAGAGACGGGAACATTTGGGCTAGCGACAGTAAAAAGGCCACGTATATTTACACGGGCAAATGCCAATTATCGCCTATCTGGCCATCATAAGCTAAGTTTGAATTATACCCTAGACCAGATTGAGAATAATGCATACAACGCCTATTATGTTGAAAATGATGATATGCCAGGGAAGTTGGGTAAACATATTGTCGGATTGGCTTACCAGCACGAATGGTTTGACCGGTGGACAAACACCTTCATGGCTAAATATTATGGATTGAGCACGGAAAAGCGACAGTATGATTATGGGGTGCAGGGCATGGTGAATGTGTCGGATTACAACAGTTATTATGGTTATGCGATCGCTTCGGTTTATAAATGGGCACCGCATGCAGGTATTAAGGCATCGTATGAAAACACGTACCGCTTACAGGATGTTAACGAGATGTTTGGTGATGGTTTCCAGATATTTAACAACCTTGACCTAAAGCCGGAGGCCAGCAACAACATGAATCTGGGACTGTATTACGGGCTGCAGTCGGGCAAGCACGATTGGTTTGTGGAAGCGCTCGGTACGTATCGCAACGTCAAGGATTTTATCTCTCCGAATCAGTACGCAAATAATATGATACAGTACCAGAACCTGACCAACAGCTTGGTGCGTGGTGTAGAAGGCGAAGTGCGGTATGGGTATGGAAATTGGTTGTCGGCCATGGTTAACCTGACGTACCAACAGGCGATTGATAATACCAAGTACTTGAATAACGATCCATCTAACGGAATCTCCAGTACGTATGAAAGCGAAATCCCTAACCGTCCGTGGTTATTCGGGAATTTTGATCTGGGCATTACCAAGCAGGGATGGCCAAATTACGACAGCCGCCTGCAGCTCAACCTGATGACGCACTTTACGCAGTGGTATTACCGTTCCTGGGCAAATATATCGACCGAAAATTCAACAGAGATTATCCCAAAGCAATTGATCCATAGTGCCATTGTATCCTATGCTACACCGGGCGGTAAGTACAATATTTCGTTTGAATGTAGAAACCTCACAAATGAACTTACGTTTGATAATTTTCGCTTGCAAAGGCCCGGCAGAGCATGCTATGTAAAACTTCGTTACTTATTAATTCAAAATAACTAAATCAACATGTATACTAAATTTTTAAAATTAGCCTTGGTGCTGCTTATATGCACTACTTCTTGTAAGAAAGACAACAATGACGACGACATTCCCGTAGCGGATGATGCGGCCTTTGCCTTGTGGATTCAGTTAGGAACCTGGCCCAATACCAGTTATTATGCGCTTAACGTGAACGACCTGACACAAGGATCGACTAAATTGCAGGGAAATGGGATCGACGTGACAACCAAGCTGAACAACTCTGTTATTGTGAAAGACGGCTTCTATTACTTTTATAATGCAGCGGAAGGAAGATTGGGAAAATATAAGCTCGAGAATGGAGCGGTGAATGTCGTGAAGGAGGTTCCGTTTTCGCATCTGGCTTCTCTGGCTGGTCATACCTGGGTAAATGATCATACACTCGTGATGATCGGAAATAACGCGTCGGGCGATGCGGTGAATACTGTCGTCATCGACACAGACGATCTGTCTATTACCACAGGTACTATTACTGGTCTTCCCCAACGGCCTGAAAGCTATAACAAATATCTGGTAGGTGGAGATCTTCAATTTAAAGATGGTAAATTATTTTTTTCGGTAAATATGCAAAATACTACTGCTTTTCGCGTATATCCACGCTTGTACACCATGGCGGTGAGCTACCCGGGATTTGCCGTGACCAACATCTCTACGGACGACCGATCAGTAGGAGTGGGCAACACATCGGGATATTTTGCAACTTCTTTTGTGGATCATAACGGCGATATGTACTTCCTGACCAGCTGGAATCTAGTTTGGAACGAGAACGGATCGCGTGCGCCAAAAGGAATCTACCGGATCAAAAAAGGGGAAGATGAGCTGGATAAAACGTATTATGTGGATGTATTACAGGAAACCGGTAAAGAGGCAGCTGCCGGGGTATTTATGGATCTCGGTAACGGAAAGGCGATCTTAAAGGTGCAAGAAATGGAAGGCTATGAAAACACGAAATTCGGATACATTATCCTTGATCTGGCGACAGGAAATGAGGTGCGCAAATTGACGGAGATACCTGCAGTTGCGTCGGGCGAAAGAAACATTTACGTGGAAGATGGTAAAGCCTATATAGCGGTTTTATCCGGACAAGGAACGGATTATATCTGGATTTATGACGCTGACAGCGATAAAGTAACCCGGGGCTTGAGCATACAGGGTGGTTACAATTCCTTTTCTCGTATTGATAAACTGAAATAATACGTTTTAATGATCGAGGAGAAAAAGAATCCCATCCGTTCTAGAAAGAAAAAGCAGAAGAAAGTTTGGTGGCGACGTGCAAACGATTGGTTTCATCTGTGGGTGGGTATTGTATCGGGTATCCCTGTAGTACTTATCAGTCTAACGGGCTGTATCTTAGTCTTTCAAAAAGAGATTACGGAATGGTCGCGCCCCTGGTGGAACGTAGAAAACCTGGGACAAGAAAATCTTCTACCCCCCTCGGAGATGCGCAAACGGGTAGCGCAGCAGATACCGGATATGCACATTCGAAAATTCTGGTACTATGGTGATGATGCCCCTGTAAAAATCACGCCCGACGACAGTGAACTCTTGATTTATGCGAATCCCTATACTGGAAAGGTATTGGCGCAGATTGATCATGAAGATTTTTTCCATGAGATAGACGAGGGGCATCGCAACCTGTGGATGCCCCCTGAACTCGGAAGGGCGGTAGTGTCTTGGACCACCCTCATATTTGGCCTGCTGTTGCTTACAGGTATTGTACTGTGGTGGCCTAAAAAGTGGAAAAAGCGGCAGATGAGGCAGGCTTTTATGATTACTTGGAAGGGCAAATGGAAGCGGATCAATTACGATCTTCATAATGTATTGGGTTTCTATGCCCTTTTATTGGGGCTATTAATGGCGTTTACAGGATTGGTTATGGGGTTTATCGTGGTTCGCGAAAGTGTCTTTTCGGCCTTGGGCGGGACTAAAGCGATTGATCCGCCGATGTATGTGATCGAAAAATGGACGAGCCCCCTGCCGACAGGTATGGATAAAAAGATGGATGTCATTTGGCATAAAGTGACACACGAGATAGCGAAGCACAACCCAATGGAAATCAGTATTCACTTCCCGAAGGACACCGACGAAGCTATTTATGCATGTACCGATATGACGGGCGGTACATGGCGTGTGCTGTACTTTGATCGCGAGAACCTTAATTTGTTATCGAGCTCGGACAAACCGATGGACGAGGAGGATACTGCAAACTGGTTTATGCGTGCGAATTACGGACTGCACACGGGATACATTGGTGGAATGTTTACCAAATGGCTTTATTTTTTTGCGAGTCTTATCTGTGCATCTTTACCCATAACAGGTTTTTGCGTATGGCTGGGTAAGCGCAAATAGTGGCTACGATCTACTGGTAACCAGATGGTGCCGATATGTTGGGTAGTTAATTTTTTTAACATCAATTGATTCTTTATACATGAGTGCGAAATACGTGTTTTTATTGGCGTTATCTTTTTTTATACATACGGCATTGACTGCGCAAGTATCCTTATCTGGAAAAGTATTGACAGAGGAGGGGAATGCGTTGGGTGATGCCAGCATAAGTTTATTATCTATACCGGATTCGCTGGTCTACGCCCAACAGAAAACGGATCAGCGGGGGAATTTCAGCTTTCGGGTGGATAGGCCGGGAACCTATAAACTGCACTACAAGATCTTGGGGTTTGAGCCGCATCTGAGTGCTGATCTTGATTTGAAAACAGGGGGGCTCCATACGGCAGTACCGGTCATCTTACGGGCTGTGGGGCAGGAAATTGAAGCGGTGAGCGTGGTGGGTAAACAGCCTGGAATTAGACAATATGTAGATAAGATGGTGGTCGACGTGGAAGGTACGGTTCTGAGCGAGGGAAATAACCTGTTGGAGCTACTGGAGAAAACTCCAGGCGTATTGGCCGATGGAAAAGGTAATTTTTCGATTCAAGGCCGTGCAGGTGCACGGGTGATTATTGACGGTCGGGATACCTATCTTTCGGGCGAACAGTTGGCCAGCATGCTCCGGGGTATGCAGGCCAGCGATGTAGCAAAGCTGGAATTGATGAGTAATCCATCGACCCGGGAGGACGCTGCGGGAACTGCGGGTATCATTAACATAGTGACCAAACGCAATAAAAAATTAGGTTTTGGCGGCGACGTATTCGTTAGGGGCTCGCGGTCGCGTGGTTCGCAGGGTGTCGGAGGTGGTGGAATTCATTACCGGGTCAATAGCCTGGATATGTACATAAATGGGTCGCTCGGCTATGAGCAATCAAAAGATAGTTCGGCAATTGAGCGCAAATTTTATACGGATGGTTGCGTCACAATGGTACAGCGGCAAAAGGAAGAGAAACGGCTTGATCCGGGACGATACCACAGCTTGCGCACAGGAGCAAGCTATACCTTTGATGACGGTGGAGTGTTGGATGCCAGTTTCCACTGGATGAGAGGCCGCTTCATTAGCGCAGCAGATATAGACATGTGGATAGACGACCGTACGCATGTGGACATGGAGCGGGCTACGACAAATAATCGCTTTGATGAAATGTATAACAACTTGACTTTTAATATAAACTATGTCAATAAATACGAAGGAGAAGACCATTTCCTAAAAATAAACCTAGACTATGCGCCACATACGAATGAATATGACAATATTTTTCAGACGAATTTCTTTGACAGGGAGGGAACAGACCGCGGTAACACAGCACGTACGAATAAACAAGCATTGAGTAATACGACCTATGCCGGTAGGTTGGATTATAGCGCACCTTTAGGAGACGCAGGAAAACTGGAATTGGGATGGAAGGCTACGTATTTTTTTATAAATAATGACGTTGCGAATGACACGCTACAGGATAACCGCTGGGTGCGTGATTATACGACCTCTAATCGTTTTCAATATACGCAACATATTGAAGCGCTCTATTTTATATTCTCCGGTAAGCTGCAGAAGCTGGAATACCAGGTTGGGCTGCGTGGAGAATATACCTTTATCAAGGCTGAACAGATGACGCTTCAAGAAACAAATAGGCAACGTTATATGCATATCTTCCCAAATGCGTCGGCTACTTATCACCTCAATGAACAACACCTGTTTCGTGCTTCAGTAAGCAGTAGAATCGAACGTCCGGGAGATCACGACATTAATGCTTTTAGGATATACGAGGATGCATATAGTTATACAGAAGGAAACCCAAACCTTCAACCTGAACGGAGCTACATCGCTGAGCTGGGACACGGATTTAGGAATAAATTGTTTACCACGCTGAGCATGAGCTATGGTCTGAATGTAATAAATTGGGTGAGCCGAGTGGGAAGCCTGCCCGCTGAAAATTTGACAAGGCCGGAAAATATAGGCCGTTATCGGAACTATAGTGCCAGCATGATGTACAATAACAGCTTTAGTTCGTGGTGGACCGCCAGTCATTACCTCAATGGTTTTTATAATAGCTATAGTGGAGCGATAAATGATATTACATTAGACAATAGTGGTAGCAGCTGGTCTGCAAATAGCAAGCATACGCTTCACTTTACCCCGGGGCTGAGAGGGGAGGCTTCGGCATACTATAACTCGGGCGTAACGACCGGAGCAACACGTTCCGATCGGCGATATGGGCTCGATCTCGCTGCAGAGAAAAAGATGTGGAAAGATCGTGCTATGGTAAAAATTGCGGCGACTGGACTTATACGAAATGCAAACCCCAGATATACGAGTCAATACGGCGACCTCATTGTATACCATTCGGATTTTCCGGACAATCAAAAAATAATTGTTTCCGTTAGCTATCGGTTTGGCGAATAAAAAATGTTATATATACGTATAACGACATCTGTTAAAATACTTTTTCATCCATTTGCACGGCGTTAATGGTATATTTACAGTAGATAACATATACTGATATGCAAACTAAACATTGGAAATTGCATTACAAGTTCAATATTTTACTCCATGTACTCGCGTGGTTAGCATTCTTGTCCTTACCCATTCTGTTTATAAGTAACAGTGAAGTTGGCTTTTTAGAGATGTTTCGTCATTGGGAGTTTTGGTTTTTTGCGCTATGCTTTATCATCCCTTATTATATCAATAGTTACTTATGGACACCATACATCATTCGCAAACGAAAATATGTGTTGTATGCAACTTCCATTGTATTGGTAGGCGTATCCTTCGCTTTTTGGTTGCGACCTTTTGATAGGTTGATACGATTGGAAAGCGTTGTACAACGAGAAGTGCCTGCTCCCGAAAGGAGATTTGTTCCACCGCTTCTACATGAAAATAACAGACCTTTTCCGCCAGATTTTCGAAGCGAAATGCAACATCCCCCAAAAAGGAGTATAGGAAGTCTAGACATTGCCTCTGTTTACATTATAGCTTTGGTTGTTATTTTAGGTTCTCTGTTTAGAATGGTCCAATACTGGACACGATCGCAACACAAGATACAACAGGTGCGGCATGAGTTAATCAAATCTGAGCTTGCTTTTCTAAAGGCTCAGGTTCACCCACACTTTTTGTTCAATACGTTGAATAATATCTATTCATTGGCGTTGATAGGCGATTCTGCCACAGCTACAAGCATCTTTAAATTATCACAGTTGATGCGGTATTATATGGATGAACGAAATGAAGAGGAAGTTGACCTAAAAGAAGAAATTCAGGCTATTCAGGATTTTATAAGTTTGCAAAAACTTCGGGCCGGTACGAATTGCACACTCACGGAGCGGTACGAAGGATTGGACATTCCGAAGAAGATATACCCGTTCATTTTATTACCTTTTATAGAAAACGCATTTAAATATGGCTTGCGTGCTTCGGAACCGTGTTATCTTGATTTTTGGATACAGGTCTCGCATGATAACTGTTTAATGGAAGTGAAAAACTCCATTTCGTCCGAGTTATTTGAACAGCCGAGTTCGGGTATCGGATTGAAAAACACCAAAAAGCTATTGGAGAATCTGTATCCGAATAAATTCAAATTGGATATCGTCGAAGGAAGGAATGAGTTTTTTGTTAAGCTTTTGTTGTATATTTAACTCATGTTATCCTGTATTGCTGTTGATGATGAACCGCTGGCACTACGCCTAGTAGCCGAGTTTGCAGAAAGGCATCCTGCATTGCTCTTGCTGCGTACATTTTCGAATCCACTCGAAGCCAAGACATTTATGGAAAAAGAGTCCGTAGATCTGCTTTTTCTGGACGTGGATATGCTTGAGATTAATGGTGTGGATTTTGCCCGAACACTCTCTCCGCGACCCTTGCTTGTATTTACAACGGCACACAGAGCATACGCAGTCGATGGTTTTGATCTTGATTCTGTAGATTATTTATTGAAACCCTTTGATTACACTCGTTTTGAAAGAGCGGTCGATAAAGCATTGACTCGAAGCGCTCCGCATACATATCGGCCTTTTTTGACCGTATATGAAGAATATCAACTGGTAAAGATTCATTTGGATGAGATAGAATGTATAGAAAGCATGCAAGATTATGTGAAAATTCATTTGATCAACGGACGGACAGTATTGACACTTTCGACACTGAAAGCCATGCATGATCGACTGCCCAAAAACATTTTTGTACGTATACACCGCAGTTATATTGTCTCTGTTACGCATGTTGTTTCTTTTTACAATAAAAAAATAGAACTTCCCCGTTTTCTGCTCAATGTAGGAGAAAGTTACTATAAAGATGTTGCTCGACTATTAAAGGACTCATCGACACATTAAACCTATTCATCGGTACTTAACATTATTTTACATCTTGTCCGTGTAAATTTCTCCCATAATTTAAATGGAGAGATCATTATGGAAAGAAAGCAATTTATAAAAACGTTATCCTTTTTGGCGTTTTCAGGACCTATGACATGGGCTGCCTGTAAAAAAGATGGTAGTAATACATCTACGGATGAAGCGGGGACAGATGTGTCCGTGGACGAGAGCTGTGTGGTTACACCCGCGGAAACAGAGGGGCCATTTCCTACAAAAACACCAACATCGTACGTGCGTTCGGATATACGAAAGGGAGATGGAATCGGTGTGGACATGACAACGCTGATTACAATTACTAATGTAAAGGACAACTGTACCCCGCTGTCGGGTGTGTTGGTTGATATTTGGCATTGTGATGTGGATGGAAACTATTCGCAATATGGGGGTATGCAAATGCAATCTACCAATTACCAATCTGTCAATTGGTTTCGTGGGAGACAGGTAACGGATAGCAATGGACTGGTTAATTTCAAAACCATCTTCCCTGGCTGGTATCAAAGCCGTGCTACGCATATACATGTGCATATTTATGATGCTTCGGGCAAATCGCTGTTGGTTACGCAGATAGCTTTTCAGGATAGTTTGTCTGTCGATGTGAATACGAATGGGTCCAAATATGGATACACAAAAGGCATCTCGGGCTATACCTATAACAATAGGGATAATGTGTTTGGCGATGGTGTGGATAAAGAGATGTCTACCGTAACAGGAACGATGGCAGAAGGCTTCGAAATGAAAATTACACTTAAGGTTAATGCCTAAGCAATAAGATTATGGAAGAGGTGAGGATCTATATCGCGGAACAAAGGGGAGAAATGGTAATTGACGAGGGAAAGCTTAGTAGCACGCTGAATTATGGAGAGTACGCTTCTCCTCATCGTAAACCGATAGGTCGTTTGCATCACGTAAACGAATGGAGGGGATGTTCCGGACAGGTACTTACCTTGCCATTAGTCGAACTAAGTGTTTCGATTTTTATTCCGTTAGAAGAAGGACTGGTGCTGCGGATCAAGGAACAGGAATATATCGTGCCTTTGGGTAGTTTGCTGATATTACCCACGGATGTGGAAGCGGATGTGTTGACCAGACAGTTCGGAGCTGGTGATGGTTATTTTACTTTTCAGCAATTCGTATTTTCAACTACGGAATCGCATGCTCAAGAAATTCGTAGTTACGTGCTGCCGATCGTAAATCCGTTGGATAAAAATAGGATGATACCTGTTTTGGATAATGAAGACACTCCGTTTCAAATTTATGTGGGGGCTTTTGTCGGGAAAGTAGACTATAAGCTAGCTCTTGATGCGGGATTCGACTATGTTTTTGCACTGGCGTTAGACGGTAATTTCGAAGTCGAAGATCGTTTACTGTTTCAGGGAGATGCATTATCACTTCCTGGATTTCATAAGCTGGAGATGGAATGCTTATCCGACACAGGTTTATTGTTGGCTATCTATTATTAGCACATCGTATTTAAAAGTATTGTTCATTACTAAAATATCAAAATTAATTATTTATGAAAACGAAAATATATTTTTCTCTTCTTCTGTCGTCCATTCTTGTGGTATCCTGTGCGAAAGATGACAAAATCAGTGATACGGAAGAGGGAACAGTTATAACAACAGATGGAGGAGTAAGCATTGCTGGAAGTTCTATAAATGGAACTGCGGAGGGTTCGGTGGAGACCGGATACGACGAAGAGGATCTGCTCGAAAATTCTACATTCAGTTCTACAATTAAAATCGGATTCAACGGTGTAAATACGACGGTAGAAAATGGAGTAACGGGTGTCACTATTACGACTCTCGGGGCGGATGTGGTTATTGAATCTACCGTTGCTCAGGTGGCTTACGAATTGACGGGTACGACCACAGATGGTTCAGTGAAGATATATAGCGACAAAAAATTTAAGCTATTGCTGAATGGTGTTTCGATTACCAATCTTGACGGACCAGCTATTAATATACAATCAAGTAAGCGTGCCTTTATCGTTCTTGCTGCCGGAACAAGTAACACACTGGCAGACGGTACGATATATGCGACATCTTCCGAAGACCAGAAAGGGACATTTTTTAGCGAAGGGCAGTTACTGTTTTCGGGAACGGGTACGCTTCAGCTTACTGGAAATTACAAACATGCCATTGCTAGTGATGATTATATACGTGTTACCGATGGAACTGTCCGGATTACCGCGGCGGTTTCGGACGGGTTGCACAGCAATGATGGTATTTTTATAGATGGAGGCATACTTGATATTAAAGCAGGTAGCGATGGGATAGAAGCTGAAAAAGGACAGATATTTATCAATGATGGCGATATTACTATCGATGTAGTAGATGATGGTATAGTTGCTTCATATGAAACGGATAATACAATCGATCCCTACATCGTGATCAATGGCGGTACGATCCATATTAATACTACGGGTGAAGGAGGAGAAGGCATCGAAAGTAAAAGCACACTAACCGTAAATGGTGGAGATATCTATGTTAAAGCTGTTGACGATGCAGTTAATGCCGGCAAAGCAATTTATATAAACGGTGGAAACATAGTGGCTTACAGTACAACAAATGATGGAATGGACTCTAATGGCATATTGACCGTGACCGGAGGAAGGATACTTGCTATTGGAGCGAGAAGTCCGGAAGCTGGATTTGACTGTGACAACAATACATTCCGGATTACTGGTGGTGTACTGATAGGTGCTGGTGGCTCAACAAGTACACCGACTGCAAGTGCTTCGACACAGGCCTCGGCAATTCTAGGTAGCGGAAATGCGGGAACAATATACAGTGTATTGACAAGCGATAATGAAGAGGTAATGACCTTTAAGTCGCCCGTCAGTTTTACCACATTGTTGTTGTCCGGTAATAAATTTAGCTCGGGAGAGACATACAAATTGGTGACTGTATCTGACATAGCCACTGCTTCGGACTTCAATGGGATTTATCTTGGCGGTACTTTTAGCAACCCAACCCTGTCATCAACGTTCACACTGACCGCTATGGTAACACGTATAGGAGGAAGCTCAGGACCAGGAGGAAGATAGAAGCAGTATAGAGATTGTCTACTTAGGTCTAGTTTCTGCATCAATTACCACGGTGACACATAAAAATAGGACAGGAATGCAAAGCATTTTAGTTAAATTTGGAAAAAAACACAGATGAAAAAAAATATATTTTTGCTCTTCTGTCTGGGGTTTTCATCCTTAGCGATTGCCCAGCAAGACGAGCGTAAGCCACTTCCTAAAGAAACACAAATAAAGATTGCCCTGCAGGCAGCTCCTGCCGATTTAAGAGAAGGTGCTAAGGTATACGGATACGATGAAACAGGTAAATTTATTGTGCTCCAAGAAGCGTTTAATAACAGTAAAATGGTTTGTTTAGCGCCTGATTTCAAAATGTCTACGTATTATGCATATGCTTACCCACAATCCTTGGATCCTTTTATGGAGCGTGGTCGCCAATTAATCGCAGAAGGTAAACGAAAAGAGCGGGATGCGATACGTGAGCAAGAGTTTAAAGAAGGGAAATTAGTTATCCCGCAGACACCGACCATTTTATATGGCTATTGGGGAAAGGCTTCTGATGTAATCAAAGAAACTGGGGAAATTAAAGATGCACAAAGACGATATGTCATTTACATGCCGTTTGCGAAAGCCGAAGATATTGGCTTATCGAGTAAGCATAATAACCTGGGTACACCTTGGTTGATGGATGAAGGAGGTTATAAGGCACATATTATGATCACTCCACCGATGGAACATAATCATGGAAAATAATAGAAAAGGGCATTGCACATTTTGCAATGCCCTTTTCTATTATCCATGCATTTTTGCACGCAATCTATTCTTCGTTTTTAAGGCTTCGTCTTTTACTTCTTTAGGAGCCTTTTCTTGGTTTAAAATCAGTTCGCATGCTTCTTGAATTTTTGGTCTGTGCACTGAAATGACATACCAGCCCATCACATCTAAGGCTGTTTTTCGCAGCTCGGCAGACTCTTCCTGATCTTGTGCTATACTGATCAACGTTGGAATCAATGCATGTTGCCGATATAGTCTTAAGCTATTCATTTCACTGATACGATCTTTATCAGCCTTTGTTGTATCGGTTAGCGTAGCTTTACTTTTTTCTAATTTTTCTGCATGATAGGTGATGTCTTTATCTAGCTTGTCGGCTAGTGTACTAGCCTGAACTAATGCGGGATTTTTTCGGATCACTTCATCAATATACCGATGGGCTAACGTAGGGTTCAAGAACTGTAAATTCCACCTCGTACGGTAGGCGATACGCTCGGAATGCGGGTCGGATGCGTAAAATTCCAACTGGTCTTTCACAAAATCATCTCCACCAAAATCAGCTAGGTCATATATTGCCCGTCGGCGGATAAATTCGTATGAATCTGTTTTTGCGGCATGTAGCACATCAAAATAATGGGAATCTTCAAAATTACGCAGCAACTGAAAGGCTTCCATACGGACGGTTTCAAAAGGGGATTCGAAATAGTACTTACGTAGTAATGGAGAAGCATCTTCTTGCGGTAAGATACGGCTTAGATATACGAGTGAGAGGGCTTGCAGATCGGCATCATTTTTTGTCAGCAACGTTTGCCAGTATTTTTTATCGTTTGTTTTGCTGACTAAAGCCTCGTTAAGCGAATAATCGGTTGAAGCGGTAAAAGAAAATGTGGGATCGCCCAGAAGATGGGTCTCTAGGTAAGCAATATGCTTAAGCCAATGGCCTACGCGTACACCATGCTGTAATGTACCCATGAGCTCGGCGGGCCATAGATCCTGTAATACACCTATAGAGTTTGCTAAGGCTGTAATATTTTCATTTTTAGAGAACGGATAGTACCCTGCCAAATAATTATCGAGGTGAAATGATCCGGTTAAGCACGAGTTTAAATAGACAAGACGTGCCTGTACGCCTGCGTCACGGATATCATGTATCTGCATATCCATGTGCTCATTGTAAATAGAGTCTTCAGCAATGGACGAGGGATCAAAGGCATCCGTAAACCATTTTTCATTTACCCCCAAAGATGTTTTAAATCCTTCTTTGACTTGTGCAGTATCCCTGCCATCTTCTTTCGCATTCCGCATTTTCGAACGGAGATAACGCGCAACATTGGCCATAGATGGCTGTGGAGCGGAGGCCTCGGGGTATCCGTTTAACAATTGCAGCGTGGCGGTGCCATGACCGGTCATATAGGCAAAGTCTAATCCGGGGCGCTTTAGTTCGCTTAAGAGATTGAATTTAATAAACTCGGCATTTCTGTAATTCAAAAATTTGATTGAATTTCCGGGTTTAAAAAGATCTGGGAACTGGGATTTCAACGCTAGGGCTTCTCCCGAGACGGCATTGATGGAATTTGAATTGTATCCGTGACCAGTGGAAACAATCATATCGCTCAAGCGGTTATCCTCTTTACGGAGCCTAACTACCTTTTGTAGATATTCCTTTATCTTGGGTTTGGGATCTTCGCCCGCCTCTATCGGTGGCTTGATCCGCGCAGAATAAATGTCCATCTCGATAAATTGTGTAGACGCTGGTTTCAGGCTATAATAAAAGTAGTGCTCGCGGCCTTTGGTGGTATCCTGACGTAAGAAATCGAACTGTAGATCAAAATCATCATAATACCTATCTGAGGGAACAGACGATTTATCCCAACGAATTTTTTGGTTCATCTTGAAAGCCGAAGTAAGATATTGGGCATCTCGTATCATTGGAATCGGAATGGCGCCCACCAATACGACACCCTCCAAAGGGGAAGATTTTTGCTGATGGAGCTTTAGGAGCTCAGTGCGTATCGCTTCCGGGTTTTTCCATTCGTCTACCAGAATATAGGTGCCTAGACCGTCTTGCTCGATGGCATTTTTATAGGCAATGACCTCCTCTCGAGCAACCCGGTAAGTTTCGCTATCGATGACGATAGCAAAGGTCGTACTGGATTTAATCCCAGGTTTTTCGATCTGCTGTCCATGTGCCAGACCGAAGCTGGATAAAGCAAGCAAGCAGGCAATGATTTTATTTTTTAACATAAAGTATACGTTTTTAGCGATGATGTGCAATATTACAAAGAATATAATCCAATACTTAGCTGCCCCTGGATTCTTGACATATCTTTGTTGAAATAGGTCTCGTTTGAGGTAGGCTGAAGGTAGTTGCCGGATAACCTGACGTAAAACTGGTTATTTCTATTTTCGGCTCTTTTAAAGTTATATTGTAAAGCTGCGTCGGCTCCCCAATAGTTGATGGATAAAAACTGATTGGCAGGGTAGAGGATATGATGGGCGATAAAATTCGTACTATACGATTTTTCATCATAGGCGAAATCAGCGTTCACGGCATCGCTATAGATAAATCCTACCTGGACATTTATACCCGACGCATTTTCAGAAACAAAGTACCGTTTAAAGTCGGCCCGGTAGGTTAGTCGGTCTACGGTTTGTTGGCTCTGGTTGCTGGCGTAGCGGTTGTCCAAACCATCGTATGTTACCGAAATACCCGTTTGCCATCGTAGGATATTGTTCTTCAGACTACCCATTTGATAGCCTATAGAAGCCTCAGTGACGAGATTGGTGTTAAAGACATCTGAAAATAAGGTGATGTATTCGCGTGTCGTTGGATCTTGGTACTGATGATATTCGGTATTGTCGACGTCTTTTTGATCCCAGTTAATACGGAATGTATGCAAGGCCGATTCACGGATTATATTCGATACGATATGGGTACCGTACTGGAGATATTGATGTTTACCTGCCTGCTGCGGAGATATAACACCATCGGTAGCATGTTCAGAATAGGTGTTGAGGAAGCCATCTACGAGTAATTTAATGTTTTCGGATTGATAAAGATACTGTAGATTGCCGCCAAATTTATTTCCGGTATACTTCCGCGTAATCGGACTGGATGAAATAAACAGCGGGCTACTTCCAACATATTCGCCCAGACCGATCAATTTGTACATATTATGCACGGTCTGTGTATTGATGTTGGACACGGCAAGATCTTCTACAAAATAGCTGTAGTTACCGTTGATGCCAAGCGTGCTTTTAGGATCGAGAACATATGTTAAAGACGGTGTTAATTCCAAATAATTGTTGGTGTTTTCGGGTCTTGGATCGCGTTGTCGCGCACCGGTACTGACGTTGTATTGGAGCCCCAGCCCAAATCCTATTCTGTCGTTGACAAGCGGAGAGGCTATTTTTGCCTGTAAAGCGTAACGTTGCTTATTCCAATTGCCACCCAACGAATCGACCACGGTATAAGGGTTAATTCGAAGGGGATTAAGTTGTGTGGTGTAGGCGACTTCTTTTTCATTTCCTACGTCAAGATTGAACTTACCATAAAACTTCCAGTCTTTTAGCTGTTGGTACCGCTCGGATGAAAACCCAACGTACTGTTGCTCCCGGGCCATGAGCGGATGTTTGAAATCACCTTTGGTGAGATCGTATTTTAGGGATGTATTCCCGATATTGCTGAATTTGGTTTGTTGCAGAAATGCTGCATTATCGCTGTTCAGCAAAACCTCTTGCTGTTTGAACTTTTCGAGATCTTGTTGAATATGCTGTGCGTTGGAAATGGAAGAGATAGCCAGCAGGGCGACGGTATATAAAATTTTAGTATGCATGGTTAATTCCATTTTCGGGGTGAGGGAGTATCGTTGATTTCAAAGTCTGCGGATGAATTGTTGGTGTCTTGGAAGATAGTCTGCCCATTGATCACATTCTTAATTTTACGACGGACGGATTTTCCACTATAAGAAGCGCCAACGGTAGTCATACCGGCATCGACCGTAACTGGGAGCCGCTTTTTGTCTGCAGTAATATTGCTATTGGAAACGGCATCTAAGGCGTCTATCACTGCCGAAGTGGGCACTGCTTTATATTGGGTAGTTGAACTGGTGCCGGGCTCCTTACTTACAGGGAGGTCATCAAAACCATTCAATTTAAATAGTACGAGTCCTGTTCCTCCAACACCCGGTAACCAGTCGAATCCGGCGGTTGTACTGGCGTAGGCATGGATTAGATTCGGTACATCTGGTGCATCGGTATCTCGATTGGTATATGGCCAATAAGTTTCAAAATCGGCAATACCCGGCCCCAGATTTACGGGTGAATTTGGATTTCCATTTGGATCGGTTTTGTGGTTGATACCGTCCATGGCAATAATAAGGGATTGACCCGGAGCTAACGATCGCTCCTGGCCTGATCCGGGAATCATCCATACTTGGGCTAAGTATACCGAATCGACCTCGTTTATAAAACCATATGCGGCTGAACTTGCTGACTTGGTATTGCCCATATAGAGGCTATCCATATAGATTGTTTCATTCGAATTATTGTAAATTTCGACGAAACAGTCGTAGAAATAGGAGGTAGGCACACCGGAATAATAAAATTCGCGGATCACCAAACCGCCTGCTCGACTTCCATTTAGTTTGACTTCGATTTGGGTGGCTTCTGTAATGACGATAGGCGTCAAACTTGCGTTGACAAATGATTCTTCCGCATGCCCAATGAGGTTGTCAGATTCTTCCGCGGTATAGGTATGGGACGCGGTGAAGGAATATGTGCCGGGTATGAGGTCTAGGGCTATCTTCCCTTCTTGATCGGACGAAACCGTTTTTAATTCGCCCGTAATATTGTTACGGATCTGTATGCCGATATCGTGAGGAATAGATCCTTCGCTGAAATTGTCTGGAAAACGTAATTGGAATACGACCGCAACCGATTCTATTTCGGTGAAATCTTTTCGACAGCTAGCCAAAAGGCTGATCGAGCAGATAAGGAGTACCGCCTTGATATATTTCATATTGATATAATTGTTCATTCTCGTAATAGCAAATAGCTTTATGTATAGGGTTTAAAACTTAAAAGTTAACTCACTACCGAAGAAGATGGGTATATTTCGCTTTTCGTATTCTGTCGGAGATCTTGTGCTCGCTTGTAAAGGCCTGTTGTTGGTGATATTATTGACATAAAAAGAGAAACCGTAATTTTTCCCAAACTCTTTAGTCACTTTCATATTAAACAACCACAGCGGTTTCCAGGATTCCTCTCGGTGGTATGTATCGGCTACGCTGATATAAAGGCCTGAAGTCTCCGGAATAGCAGCGATCTCAGCCTCTGATAATGGAATAACCTCCCTATTTCCATTTTTCGTAATATTAATTATGGCATAAGGACGACTTGTGTAGTTAAAGTAACGGTTTTTGTCTATCCAAATAGTCTGGGCGGTAAGGCTTATGATGAGACGGATCTCAGGGATATGATGGATGCCGCGTAAAGTAGAAATAAATAGTTCATGCTCTTGTCCACGGGCATTAAATACGCCAAGCTTATCAAAAGGTTGGTTAGCAACCTGATGTCCATATACATAGGGTAGGTTACCTTCTCGTTTAGTATAGCTGTAAGCACCAGTGAGTGTAAAAGCAGTCCGGATCGATGCAAACCGCCCCAGGTCTAGCTCAAATTCAAAACCTTTGTTTCTAACATGTACATTATTCGTTGGTGTATTGTAATCTACCACAAATAAAGAGTCTTTTACAACATTACTGAGCACAGGCTTTTCGTTAGCTTCTTGTGATAATACCGTATATCGCGGCACGGTAGTAAAGTTGTAATATTGTGTCATATCGTACGCATTCGCGGTATTGTCTTGATAATAGGTTAGCGAAAGTCGTTTATTGTTGTTCCATTTATAATCCAGACCTATTTCCGCTTTCTTAGAGGTTGCAATTTCTAATTTTTTATTTACCGTGTTAAAAACTCGGGTGGTCATCAGGGCCAAACTTTCGTTGGGGTTTTCTTTATAATAGTTTAAACTGAATATATCGGCGTAGGCATTTTCGGGATATAGATATATAAGGGTGGGAAGTTTTGCACTTAAACCGTATCCTGCACGTACCTTTAAATTATCCCATACGGTATAGGAAGCGTTTATCCGGGGCGAAATGGCGAACTTGTTATCGTCTTGGAAAGGTTGGATGTGGTCGTAACGTAGCCCGGCTACTATACTTAATTCCCGATCTGCTATCCGGGCCGAAATTTGATCTTCGATAAATCCCGATAGTTGGTGGAGACCGGGTATATCGTCGAATGATCTACCCCTGAAACCAAGTCCATCGGTGGCTTTCGGGGGTAAGGTTTGATCGAAATATTTTCCCGCACCGTAGTTTTTGTCGAAAGCATACTGCACTCCGGCCAAAATACCGTGTTGCACGCTTCCGGTCGAAAAATAAAAGTTGTCCGATAGTTTGGCCTGTAGGCTCAGTGGCCTGCCTTCTATGCGGATGCGTTGCAAATAGTTTGATGGCAAATAACCCACTTCCTGGGTTATATCGGTAAGTGCATTTGACACAGCGCTCACATCGCCGGTATTCAAACGCTGCTGCATCCCGTTTTGGAAACCGAGTTGCGCAGCAAAAACATACTGTATGTTTCTGGCAAATCGCCTGTTAACGTTCCATCGTCCGTTGGTAGAGAAACGTAAGTCGTAATTCTCGGCTTGATTGATGGTTTGATTAACGGCAAGATCGGGGTCTGTCTTACTGTCGTCGTAGTAACCTCCAACTGCAAGTGTGCTGTTGGTATACAATTGGTTCCTATTGCCAAATGTATTGGTATATTGTAAGGAGGTATTAAAACGTTGGTAGGATTCGCTCGTCTGTATTTGCTCATTGGCGGCATAAGTATAATCTGCATCGACGAATAGTGCACCTTTATGTGCGCCCATATCGAACCCTTTTCCCGCCCATACTTGTTTTAGCTTAGGATTGAGCCTGAATTTTGTCTGCATGGGCTCTACGGATGCTTTTGTCTTGACATCGATAACACCTGAGGTCAAGTCGCCATATGCAACGGAGGGAATTCCACGGATGACTTCCACTGATTCAATATTGTCTGCAGAAATTTGACGTAAATCTGTACCCATACCTGCGGACGTAGAGAAAGAGGATAGTACACCCGCGCTTGCGGTATTAGACGCTTGCATATTGGCATTATTTGACAATTGAGCTCCGTTAATAATGATCGAAGTACCGAGTGATGCCGTGTTCTTTGTTTGAGAATCACTTAATTGACGTATACTGGGCGCATTGACTTCTGAAAAGGAGGGATTGGAAATAAGTTGCCCAGGCAATAGTTGCAGTACTTCACCAAGATTGGTGGCCTGTAGATGTTCGATAGCTTGTCTGGAGATAAAGGTGGAAGTAGCTCCTTTTACATTGGATACCTGTCCCACGACCTGCACATCTGCAATGGCGATCGAATTTTCTTTTAACTCGACAGTGGTACGCTGACCAACTTCTGCTTTTACTTCCGCGGATTGCATACCCGTATAGGAGATTTTTAACGTGTAGGTTCCCGGTGGTAGTTTTTCAAACGTAAACTGACCATCGCTATCGCTTGTGGTTACAAGCTGTAGTTCGAGCAACGTAATTGTGGCCCCTACTACCGGTTTTTTAGCATTTTGAACGTTTCCACGGATTTGACCTTGTTGTGATAATTGCTGGAAATTTTGGTTTGCTTTAACATATGAAAGACTCGGTAATGATAGCGTCCACAAGACGGCTAGGGTTAATAAAATTTTATTCATTCTTGACGATCTAGGCCACAAATATAAGAGTTATTTAAATTAAATCTAAATAACGATGCTCTTTTATATTATTTGAAGCTTAGTTTCAGGCAACTATCTTTTATTTTCGATCTGCTATGCTCTTGCTTCCGAAAGCTTTTTGTTGTGATCGGCGCTTCCCGAATTATCGGTGTACCCATTGATCGCGAGCTTAAGGGCCTTATAGGCCTGCAAGACTTTGACGATTTCATTCACAGCAGTTAAGCCATCTTGCTTTAAAGTAGCCTTGTCTGTGTCGAAGTTAATGTGCAGTACCGCCTTCCCGTTCTGATCAAGTTGCGATTTGATTTCGTCGGATTTCAGCATGGTGATGGTCTAAAGACCATTCGCCATGTTTTCGTTCTTCTATACTGATGCCGGCTTTCCATACCCTTCCTTCAATCGGTGTCATGATACCATCAATAGGAAAAAAGATCCGGTCAAACTTGCGTTCGATTGGTTTTTTATTGAGCAGGGCTAATCCCTCTGGCAAATTGAAAAATGGAAATTCACCCCCCCAGTTCTTTGTCCGATATGGCAATCGTATTGATGTCGAAGGACGATGCTGTGCTGGTGTACACATCTTGCTTTTTTTCGGTTTGGTATCGCGAATGTAAAGCATTTTATCTAAGTTTGAATATGAGGTAACTTAGATCAGGACCACTGTTAACGATAGCCACTATTAAGAATGCGTAATACCAAATCCGTTACAGAGTATTTTCAACCGAAAATGATAATATGACAGAAAATAGCCAAAAGATAAATCAACTGTTCGACAAGCTAGACTTATTACTGAAAAGACAGAACGACTTCTCACGGGAGATTAATGACCTAAGGATTGAGTTAAGTAAGCTGAAAGCCGCCGAGCAAAAAACTGCACCGGAAACGGGTTTTGACGCTGCCAAAGAAAACACGGTTCCTGTCTTAAAATCAGATCAGCACCAAAGATGGCGATTGCCGAAACAAAAATCGGACATAGAAAAATTTATCGGTGAAAATCTGATCAATAAAGTAGGAATAGCTATCACGATTATCGGTGTCGCAATTGGTGCTAAATACTCGATTGAAAATGATTTAATAAGTCCTTTGACACGAATAATTTTGGGATATTTATTTGGTTTCGTATTGCTGGGTTTGGGCATTAAGTTAAAGCGTAATTATGAAAATTACAGCGCCGTGCTTGTGAGCGGTGCAATGGCAATTATGTACTTCATAACGTATTTTGCCTACGGTTTATACCATCTGATTCCGCAATTTACTGCATTTGCATTAATGGTCGTTTTTACGGTATTCACGGTTATTGCTGCCCTAAATTATAAGAGACAGATAATAGCACATGTCGGACTGGTTGGGGCATACGCCGTTCCATTCTTGTTGAGTAACAGTTCTGGAAATGTAGCTGTTCTCTTTTCATATATGACCATTTTAAACATGGGGATTCTTACCATAGCTGTTAAAAAATATTGGAAGCCGCTGCATTATACATCTTTTGCGCTAACCTGGTTCATTTATTTTTCATGGTATGTATCTAATTATCAGACAATAGAACATTTCGGCTTAGCGTTGATATTCCTTTCTATTTTCTTTGTTTTATTTTACATGACATTCCTTGCATACAAGTTGCTTCACAAAGAAAAATATGTAGTAGACGATATTATTCTGTTGATTGTCAACTCTTTTGTGTATTACGGCATTGGATACACCATACTCGAAAAACATCCGACAGGTGAGCAATTGTTGGGGGTGTTTACTATATGCAATGCGGTTGCTCATTTTATAGTCAGTGTCATTATTTACCGTCAAAAACTTGCGGATAGAAATCTTTTTTACCTGATTCTAGGCTTAGTGCTTATTTTTATTACCATCGCTGTTCCAGTCCAATTAAGTGGTAACTGGGTGACACTCTTATGGGCAGGTGAAGCGGCCTTACTATTTTGGATAGGGAGAACGAGCAATGCCACTTTTTATGAGAAGATATCTTATCCGTTGATCCTCCTTGCTTTTTTTAGCCTTCTGCACGATTGGAAGTCCGTTTATGACACGTACGATCCGGAAGATCCCACCACAAGAATAACACCGATACTGAATGTGAATTTTTTAACCTCCATATTGTCTATTGCTGCTTTTGGATTTATCAACATGCTTCGTATCAATAAGAAATACGCTGCTGGATCAGCACCTAAAACAGTAATTTCAACCATTATCTTCTACGCTATCCCGACAATTTTCCTTTTTACAACTTACTACGCGTTTCGGATGGAGATTGCTAATTACTGGAATCAACTTTATAAGGATGCCGTATTTGTCATTCATTCCGGCAATCAGCAGTATATCAACTATTCCTCTAGTACGTATTTGAAACAGTTTAAAACGATCTGGATAATTAATTACTCGCTGCTCTTTGTGTCTGTTCTCTCGATTACAAATTATAAATTCTTTAAGAACCGTCAGCTTGGCTTGATTAATTTTGTTTTGATCATTTTGGCAGTAGGTGTTTTTTTAACGTATGGATTGTATGTTCTTAGTGAATTGCGGGAAAGTGTGGCACATGTTGGAGTAAGATATGTTTCATTTGCCCTAGTTGCATTGGCACTGTTTTCCTGTTATCGATACACCTGCCGGGATTTTACAGAAAGAGACTTCAAAATGAAGTTTGATTTTCTATTACATACATCTATTTTATGGATCGCCAGTAGTGAATTAATTAATTGGATGGATATGAGCGAATCAACGCATTCCTATAAACTCGGATTGAGTATCCTGTGGGGCAGTTATTCACTGGTCCTGATAGCCTTTGGAATTTGGAAAAAGAATAAGCCTTTGCGAATTGGAGCAATGGTATTGTTTGGCAGCACCCTTCTGAAGTTATTTTTATATGATATTTCTCATCTTAATACCATATCAAAAACAATCGTTTTTGTATCGTTGGGTGTGTTGCTTTTAATCATCTCCTTTTTATACCACAAGTATAAGAATTTGATAGCACCCGACACCATCGGGGAGATAGAGTCGTAATGTTAAATTTTAGCAATGGCTTATGTACCGCTATCCATCTCTTGCGATAGCATTCTCTTTTTGGTGCCAACTCTATTTATTATTGTAGCGACCATTGCGTCACCGGATACATTTACCGATGTTCTGAGCATATCCAATGGCCGATCCACAGCGAATATCAGGGCGATTCCGGCTGGACTAACACCGATAGATTCTAATACAATTACCAACATCAATATTCCTGCTCCTGGCACGGCTGCAGCGCCAATAGAAGCAAGTGTTGCCGTAGCGATTACGCTAAGTTGCTGCGCCATAGTAAGGTCGTAGCCCATAACCTGTGCAATGAAAATTGCCGCAACTCCCTGATATAGACAGGTGCCATCCATATTGATCGTGGCACCGATAGGAAGGACAAAACTCAGTACCTCCTTCCGTATACCCAAGTTCTCTTCTGCACATTCCATCGTAACGGGTAGCGTAGCCGCACTAGAGCTGGTTGAAAAACCGAGTAGCTGTGCCGGAAGAATAGCCTTGAAGAAATGAAAGGGATTCATCTTTCCAAAGAAGTAGATGAAAAAAGAATATACACCATAGACTAGTATGACAAGACCCAGTACCACCGTAAATGCGTACATACCCAAAGCTTTAAATACGTCGATAGAGGGGGCTTCCGCGATGAGTGCTGCAAGAAGTGCAAACACCCCGTAAGGAGCAAATATCATCATGATGTCGACAATCTTTAAGACAATGGCATTTCCGGAATCCAGTACTTTTTTAAATGACTTGATCTCGCCGAAAGGTAGTGTAATCATGGCAACACCGACTAGCAGACTGAAAAAGATGATTTGAAGCATATTGCTGTTTGCTGTAGCCGCATGAAAGATATTGTCTGGAACGATATCGACCAATACTTGCAATGGTCCCCTGGTTTCCTTAATTCCGGTAGCCTCGTCGATCTTAAACTGCATTTCGCCAGCAAATGACTGCAGCATATCCTGCCTGGTGTCTTCCGTAATAAAGTTACCGGGCTGTATAAAGTTGACGAGCGCCAGTCCTAAGCTCACTGCGATAACAGTGGTCAGGATGTAAAGCCCAAATGTACGAAAACCCAAAGCGGAGAGCTGAGTGACATCTTTTAAATCGGAAACGCCTTTGATTAAGGAAACAATGATTAACGGAATAGCTATCAATTTTAACAGGTTGATAAAAATAGTACCAAAAGGCTTGATCCAGTCGATAGCAAACTCCCTTCCGCCAGCAAATTGGGTGCATAACAATCCGACTATGATACCTCCTGTAATGCCTATCAGGATCTGCCAGTGTAATGGGATTTTTTTCATCTTTCTTTTAGGGTTTTACAATTATTTGTCAGAATCTGTTGTACGACAAAACGCCCAAACTTAAATAAAATGCTGTAGAATCGCAAACCGGCTGTTATGCGTTCAGGTATGTCATGAGAGTCCATGCCGTTATTTTCGATCGGATTTTCGCAGCCGGTCTAAAGAGTTCATGCTCCATAGTGCCCATACAATCAAGACGGGCTGAAAGAAAAGCCGAATCAGACGGGCTCGATCGCTATCTAATCCAAAAGCGTCAATCCGGTTGACATATTGGGCCCAGTTTCCCGGAAATACTGCTACAAAAAATAAGGCGAGCAACCAGGGTAACCACTTCTTTTTATGGCCTAAAATGATAACGGCAAAACCTAACGCAAGCTCAACTACTCCCGATAAAATCACGACCAGGTCCTTTTCCAAAGGTACCCAATTCGGAACTTGCGCCTGAAACTCAAACCCTGAATAGGATAAATGTGCAGCGCCGGCAAATACCATAAAGGATCCTAAAATAATGCGTGCTATATGCTGAATCTTGCTGATTTTTCGTGTAGTTATCATGAATCTGTTCTCTTACAATCAAAACGAATGATCTTAAACAATGTTTTTACGATTAGCATTATTGTTTTTTTTGTAGATTAGCTTTGCCATTCCGTTAATACATGAAGGAATGGGGAATCGGTTAGAAAAATTTAAAACTAAAATATGCAATACACGCCCAATCCAGATAGATACAAGAATATGTTGTACAACAGATGCGGCAAGAGCGGCTTGATGCTGCCTGCAATATCACTTGGTCTATGGCATAATTTCGGGGATGACAAACCCCACCGTATAAAACAGGATATTTGCCGTACGGCATTTGATCTTGGCATTACGCATTTTGATCTTGCGAATAATTATGGTCCGCCTCCGGGAAGCGCGGAAGTTGCTTTCGGTAAGATATTAAAGGAAGATTTTGCGGGTCTGCGAGATGAATTGCTTATATCCTCGAAAGCCGGTTATGAAATGTGGCCTGGACCGTACGGTGAATGGGGTAGTAAAAAGTATCTAATCGCGAGTTGCGAACAAAGCTTAAAGCGAATGGGTGTAGACTATGTAGATATCTTTTATTCACATCGGTATGATCCTAATACGCCATTGGAGGAAACGATGCAGGCACTGGATCAATTGGTTCGGTCGGGAAAGGCGTTATATGTAGGTTTATCTTCGTATAACAGTAAAAGAACAAGAGAAGCGGTCGCTATATTAAAATCTTTGGGTACGCCCTGTTTAATTCACCAGCCCAGCTACTCTTTGCTAAACCGATGGGTAGAGGAGGATGGATTGATCGATACCTTGGAGGAACTGGGGGTTGGCTCTATTGTTTTTTCGCCGCTTGCTCAGGGTATGCTCACTACAAAATACCTCAAGGATATTCCGGAAAATAGCCGCGCAAGCCAACACAAGTCGTTAAATCCGAAATTTTTAAGTCCGCAAAATCTGGATAGGATAAAGGCATTGAACGAAATAGCGGAAAGCCGTGGTCAGACGCTGGCACAGATGGCTATCGCATGGGTGCTCAAAAAGGGAAAGATAACATCGGCATTAATTGGCGCAAGCAGACCAGAACAGGTTGTCGACTGCGCGGGAGCGATCAAGAACCTAAACTTTACAGCCGACGAACTCTGGAAAATCGACCAACACGCCAAAGATGGGGAGCTCAATATATGGGCTCAATCGGCGGAGCTAGGGTAGTATCGTGCTGTTCTGATGGTCAATACGAGGCTGTAGCGGATGGAATAGTTTAAGTCAAAGCACGGCCGACGTATTTTCCATCTACTCGGAAGTGTTTTTTACTTGCCCCAGCATTTTGGCGAGGCTTCCGAGCTGTTTTAGCTTCGACTGTAATTCATCCGTCCATGGCAAGCCGATACAAAGCCGCATGCAATGCTGAAATTGATTTTGTAGTGTAAACATTCTACCGGGTGCAATACTTATTTGGCTTTTTAAAGCAAAATGGTGCAGTTCGGTTGTATCTATTTCTTTCGGGAATTCTACCCATAGCGCAAGCCCGCCCTGCGGTCTGCTTATTTTAGTTCCTTCAGGGAAGTATGCGGATATAGCAAGGGCATAATGTTGGTAATTTTCTTGCAGCGTCTTCCGAAAATGACGAAGATGGTGGTCATATCGGCCTGTCATGAGAAAGTTTCCAACGGCTTCGTGGATGATCGAGGTAGAGGATAAGGCGTGTATAAATTTTAGCTTTAGTATTTGGTCTTTGTATTTTCCGGGTGCTACCCAACCCACGCGATAACCGGGAGCAAGTGTTTTGGAAACAGAACCACACCATAAAACATTTCCTTCGGTATCGAAAGATTTGCAGCATTTTGGACGTTCGGCACCAAAATGGATATCCCCGTATGTATCATCTTCAATGAGTGGAATATTATACGTCGCCAATAGCGTTACTATTTCTTTTTTACGCTGATCAGGCATACAGTATCCCAATGGTGTATTGAAATTAGGTACTAAAAGGCACACATTTACGTGGGGAAGCAGGTTTTTCAGGGCATCAATATCTATTCCGGTAACCGGATGGGTAGCAACTTCCAGCACATGTAGCCCTAGACTAACTGCAAGCTGCAAAATACCTGGATAACAGGGGCTTTCCAACGCGATAGTATCACCAGGTTTGGTCAATGCAATAAGACATAAAGCCAAGGCATTCATACAGCCATTGGTCGTGACCACATCCTCTTCTTTTAACCATCCTTCCCAGGCGAGCGAACGAACAGCTATCATTCTGCGGAGCTTCACATTGCCCTGCAAGGGTTCGTATTCTGTACCTCCTTCTTTTAACGATCGCGTAGCCAGTATGATTTCTTTTTTCAGCTTGGACAATGGTAAGATATTGCCGGAGGGTACACCGATCGAAAACAACGTTAAGTCCGTACGGCCCATAGTAGAATACACATCAGTCATTAAATCCTTTGGCTCCTTGTTGTTAGCAACGGGCAATGGTTTACTTACTTCAGGCAGCGGAAGTTTGAGGTAAGCTAAGGGACTGACAAAATAACCGGACTGTGGTTTTGATTGTACGAGGGATTGCGCCTCCAATTCAAGGAATATTCGCTTGGCGGTATTCACACTTATTCCATGTTCTTTACTCAGCATTCTAACAGAGGGCAGACGTTCACCTTGTTTTAATACGCCTGTTTTGATTTTACTGGCAATATTCTCCGCTATCTCCCGGTATAAAAAGTCTTTCTTCACGGTTTAAAATTTAACTGTGTCTATTGAAATAACAAAAACTGTGACTGTGTTTGTTTTTGCAAATTAGCGAATTTTACACAAAATAGAATATAATGGCAGAAATATGTATAAGTAAGGTGGAAGAAAACACCACACAGGGCTGGCTGAATGGTATGATTGGGGTGTTATTGTTTAGTGGCTCGCTACCTGCAACAAAGATTGCGGTGTTGGAACTGAGCCCTATGTTCCTGACGGCTGCTCGAGCATCTATTGCTGGAGTAATTGCCCTTGTTGTACTGCTGTTTTTTAAGGAAAAACGCCCTGATCGAAAACAACTCTCATCATTAGCTATTATCGCGCTGGGGGTGGTCGTGGGCTTTCCGTTATTAAGTGCTTTGGCGTTACAGTATGTTACCTCGGCTCACTCTATTGTCTTCTTGGGTATATTGCCAGTGGCGACAGCAGTCTTTGGTGTTATTCGTGGTGGCGAACGCCCAAAACCCGTGTTTTGGATTTTCTCGGTCATAGGTAGTCTTTTGGTAGTGGGCTATGCCGTCGCGCAGGGGCTTACTGCTTCACCAGTCGGCGATATACTCATGCTGGCGGCTGTCGTTTTTTGTGGATTGGGGTATGCGGAAGGGGCGAAACTTACCAAGACATTGGGGGGCTGGCAGGTCATCTCTTGGGCATTGGTACTCGCGCTACCGATTATGTTGCCGCTATCGTTTTTTTATAAGCCTGTGTCGGTAGAGGCCATTAGCACCGGGGCTTGGCTCGGACTGGCTTATGTTTCCGTATTCAGCATGTTTATTGCTTTTATCTTTTGGTACCGGGGTTTAGCACAGGGAGGTATCGCAACCGTGGGTCAATTGCAATTGCTACAACCATTTCTAGGCTTGGCGGTAGCTACTTCATTGCTTCACGAAGCGGTGAGCCTTGATATGATAGCTGTTACGGTTGGTGTAATATTGTGTGTTGCGGGTACAAAGAAATTTGCGAAGTAAAGGGGCTGTCTCCTATGTCTGTAGAATGCAAACATAGGAGGCAACACCTTAC
Organism: Sphingobacterium alkalisoli; assembly: GCF_005049105.1. Classification (GTDB taxonomy): domain Bacteria; phylum Bacteroidota; class Bacteroidia; order Sphingobacteriales; family Sphingobacteriaceae; genus Sphingobacterium; species Sphingobacterium alkalisoli. Next base: position 482,810 of record NZ_SUKA01000003.1, on the reverse strand, counting down.
AATATAAATTAAATATTTACCAAGGATTGGGTGTGAAATTCCACATGTCGTAAAATGGCGTAGTACCCGTACGACCTGTAACCACATAAGCCACATCGCCATGTACAAAACTCACCGCTTGGTGACGGGCGGAACCTGCAAAGGCCTGGTGCTCTTCCCAATAGTCTCCGGATACAACATATCGCCAGGTTGTATTAGTGGAAGATCCGCTGCTGCTACCCAGACCGCCTGTAATAAATGCGGTGCCATTGAGCACAAATGCCGATGGGCTGAGTCTGGTGAGGCTATAATCATAATCATCGTCGCGTCCTGAAAGGGGCTCTTTTTCGGTCCATGTGGTGCCATCAAAGGTATAGAAGGTACTCACATTTTGGTTATTACTGGTTCCGCCTCCCAGATATGCGAGACCATTAAGTACGAATACAAAGGGAAATGATCGTTTATTAGGTGTACTCGCGACTTTCGTCCAGCTACCACCGTTACTTCCTGGGGTATACGAATAGAAATCATTATAATCTTGTCCGTCGAAATCTCGACCGGTACCTACGTAAGCAACTCCGTTTAAGGAAAATGCCACGGCTCCGTAACGGGCAGCTCCGCCAAAATCTGCAACTCGGCTCCAGCTATCCGCTGTGGGATCATACTCGTAAAAATCTGTGTACATCACGGTAGAATTAGTACCTAGACCGACATAACCTTTTCCGTTGGCAACAAACGACACGGCATTATTACGTGCTTCGCCGGGAAAATCAGCCATTTTATCCCAGCTTTGGAGGGCAGGATTGAAGCGCCAGGTATCCACAAAGCGATTGGAATTGGTTCCGTAGCCTGTGGTTAGATAGGTGTAATCGCCAATGGTAAAACCAGCAGCTCCGCTCCGCGGCAAGCCTTCGAAATCTGCTCCTCTTGTCCACTCATCGGGGTCGTCGTCGTCGTCTTCAGAGCAAGATACACTCGCAAAGCATACAACGGTCAATAATAAAAGTTTGATTATCCATTTCATCTTCATGATTGTTAAAAGTTTACGTATAATAGATTTAATTTAATTGCAGGTTTTGTGTTATAGGTGGCAAGACGCAACTTATTGACGGTCGACAACAGATCTGCCGTAGGCATCGAAAGCAGAAGGCTTTGCGTTTCGTCGAATCCAGCCTGTGTCTTCACGTTGGATACATAATCCGTGATATTGAATTCATATTTACCATTGCCACCGCCGCCACTTTGGCTAGCACTGCGATAAACTGCGGTCACATTACCACTGCTTCCCTGTACGAGCGAAACAGGCGTTCCATATTTATTGGCAACCATCAGCACCAAGGATGAAGGAGGGGGGTAGTCGCCAATTTCTGACTGGTCGGTTTCAATAACGAGTGTCGCCTTACTCAGCGATAGATTGCCGCTGTTGAGAAAAGACCGCAGGCTTGGAAATCGTAACCTAGTAACGATGCCTGACCCGCCTTGCAGATAGGTACGGTAATCTGTTAGTGAGGCTGCTAGTTCTTGGTTGTCATATGATAAGTTGGCAAGTGGACTGTCGGTAAGATCGGTAACGATGTGGTTGTATTGATAACTGCTTGAACCGATACCGCACGCGAGAATTCCCTCAACTCTTTTTCCGTCGGACTGCCGCTCGTAAGAATAATGGATACGAAATCTCACCGAATCTTGCAAGCCGATGGTCGCATGGCTTTCTCCTCGCGGTATTAATGCAAGGCCCTTGAAGAAATCGGTAAAGTCGTCAGTATTGATCAACCTATTGTCATTGTTGATGGCCATCTCGAGGAGTGATCGACCAAGTACGTCATCGAGTCTAATACATAAGGTGTCTGTGGTGGATTGCGGTCTTGGATGAAAGGTGATACCACCGAGTGGGGTGGGATCGTAACCAAAAGTCTGATTACTATATAATGTAGCAGCCGACACAAATACAGGATATTCATCGTCTTCAAGTGCAATGGATAATTCTTTGGGTTCGATATCTTCCGTGATCCGATGGACATCCAGCGCTAGCGTTTTTGTCGTATCACCGTAGCTGTAACTATCATAATAGAGTTCGAGCGATAGCGAATCATATTGTATGTTGTCTGGAAGGGAAGAAATGGAAAGATCCGTATTTGTTAATCTAAAATAGGAGGAAAGTACAAGGTCGCCCAGGTGTTTGTCTTGGTTGCCTCCGACGAGTAGCCTGCCCGTTGCAGCGGTGGGTAGCGCATCCAATAGGAAAGTAGACGCTTCCACGGTAAGTGTATCTGCACTATTGACCATTAATGGCTCATCATTGTTGTCTAAGGTAATCCCGTCTGCATCCTTACAACTGCTCACGAAACCGAGTGAGAGCACGAATAGGATAAGACGAAAATTTACTGAAATAAGTCTTGTCATTTATCTAAATATTGATAGGCCAAAACTGGGCATATGTCGTGTTAACCAATGTTACATTTTGTTAAACTAGGTTAAGCCTAAATAGAAGCGCGGATTTGATCAGTATTTTTGTCGCGAAGATGAAGAAGAAACTTAAGCTCATACTTTTCCTGGTTTTGATCGGTGGCATCGGGATATTACTAATTCTGGGGACTTGGCTCTATGGGAGTTATAATCAACGCCAGGAGCTATTCCTCGCTACGGCGGAACACACCTTGTTTAATGCGATACAAGAAACTGTGCAACAAAGACAAAAGGCAGACACCTTAACGGACGTTGACGGAATACGACGACCAACCTCCAGACTAGAGACGCAATTGGTGACGAAAATTGTTCAAAAATTCCCCAATGTACCGCTTGATTACCTCAATACATTGCTGGATAGTTTGTATCACAACGAAATTAAGAGCGTACCCGCTTTTCGGAAATTACCGGAAATTCGCGTTCAGAGACTAAATTCGACGAATGGTGTTGATCGGCCACGGATGCTGTTGCCTTTTTTCCTTTTTTTACGGGATTCATTAGATCAACAGGCGCTGGACCAAATCAGGATAAAGTTTCAAAAAGATCTTATTGCCAAGGGTATTAATACCAAATATGACTTCAAGGTAGTTATCCGGTCGGAAGATAGTACGTTGCGTGGTGGTTCATCGTCTTCTTTCATGCGGCACCGTATACCAAGCCATAGAGATATCGCTGCAGCTGATTTTTCGATTCGACCTGTCTTGATCGATCCTGATAAAAGTAAATTCATCACGGTCGATTTTCGCAATCCTTGGCAGTTTGTGCTCTATAGTTTGAGTTGGCAGTTAATGATCTCTGTCGTGCTGGTCGGTACCATTATGGGCTCGTTTGTCTATCTCTTCCATACGCTATTGAAACAGAATAAACTTGATACGCTTAGAAAGGCTTTCGTGAATAATCTGACACATGAACTGCGCACGCCGGTAACTACGGTATCCGTCGCACTACAGGCGCTAGAGGGATCTGTAGGTAACATGCGTGAGCGCGACTCGTACCATAGCATAGCCAGGGAAGAGCTAAACCACCTGTCTTCCATGATTGATAAGGTGTTACAGATTGCAGAAGATGACTTATTGATAGATAGGCAGTTAGCGTGTAAAGAATATGACATGGTAGCGCTGATTCATAAGTGTGTAGCAAATGCGCAATTGAGTGGTATGCAAAATGGTGTCAATATTGTTTTTAAGCCATCGATAGAAAGTGAAATGATATTTGGAGATCCCGATCATATGAAGAATGTAATCGGAAACCTGATGGAAAATGCGATAAAATACGGGTCTACTGAAGTGAATGTGTTCTTGGATGGAAAGAAAGATAGTCGATACCTATCCTTGTCTATACAGGATAATGGTATCGGGATCTCCTCGGCCTATCATTTGCAGGTTTTTGAACCTTTTTTCCGGGTACCACAAGGAAATCTGTATCCAGTAAAGGGATTTGGACTGGGGTTGGCCTATGTCCGGCAGATTGTGCGCCAACATGGGGGCGATATTAAAGTGAAAAGTGTGCTCAACGAAGGAAGTACATTTATCCTAACTATTCCTAAAAATATGAAACGATGATCGATATTTTATTTGTAGAAGATGAAGAGAAAATGGCGCAGATCGTCAGTGATGTATTGCGAGCCAAAGATTTCAATGTGCGCTATTGTAAGGATGGACAACAGGCTTGGGAAGCTTTTTTTCTGGCTAAACCCGATATTGTGGTTACGGATGTGATGATGCCGAGAATGGACGGTTTTACCCTCGCATCTAAAATTCGTGAAGTGGATAGCGCAATTCCTTTGATATTTCTCACGGCCCGCACTGCCGAAGAGGACGTGCTAAAGGGATTTGATATGGGTGGTAATGATTATCTGAGAAAACCCTTTAGTATTGATGAGCTTATTGCACGTATCAATTCGTTGAATAGAATGCGAAATAAATATAATCCCAATGAACGTATCATCATTGGAAAATACGAGTTAAACCCCATCAAGCATATGTTGCGATGCGGCGATGAATGTATTACGCTGTCGTTTCGGGAAAGCGAATTGTTGAAAAGGCTATACGAACGTCGTAACACCGTCATCCATCGTAAAGAGATCCTTTTCGAATTTTGGCACGGTAATCAGTTTTCGGGAAGGAGCCTGGATGTTTTTGTGTCCAGACTGCGAAAGCATCTCAAAGATGACCCCAACATTAACATTATTAACGTACGGAATGTGGGTTATAAAATGGTGATTACCTAGCGTCAAAAGCGCGGAAGGGTAAATTAAAACAAGTAATTATGTTCTACATAATAAATAAATACCGTAAATCGTAACTATCAGATATTAACCTAATAAAGGCTGCTTTATTAAATCTAATAGGGTCTTTTCTTGTTCGAGAAAAAAAATATTTTAAAATTTTCCTTTTTGGTTGGTTTTTAAAAAACAATAATTATATTTGTAGTACATAACTACAATATACGAACCAGTAGTGATGTGACGCAATCAATTTAGTAACGAGTAATATTAATTGTAGACCAAAAGAAATACCTATGCATTCTCTCTATTCACGCGGCCTTTATATAGCCATGATAATATGCTGTTGCTTCTTCCAATCATGCAACAAGGAGTTTATGGATTACTATAATCCGGAAAGTACCTTAGGAAACAACATCCTGGGGATCTTGGAAGAAAAAGGTGAGTTTGACTTATTTATTACACTGATTGATAAGGCGGACTTGCGTAAGACTTTAGGCGAATCGGCTATCTATACCTGTCTGGCACCTAGAGATGAATATGTCAGGGCGTATTTTTTAGATCACCTAGGCTATACAACTATAGATGAGGTGCCGCTACCGGATATCCGGGCGTATATTAATTACCATTTTATTAATGGAATGTATTATATGCATGATCTGGAAAAAAGGTACCATACGACAGATGTGCTCATCAATAAAAGTCGTATTACCAATTACAAAACGAGGACGGAAGGCAAGGTGAGCGGTAAAAGTATACGGGTTTTTACACCATCGTTTTTTTCAACACAGGCGGCGGACTATTCGTTTATGTTTGGAGAAAATGGGAGCGACTATCGTATAGAAGGTGTGAAACTATCGGCAGTAGATCGTGATATCGATGCACGCAACGGTGTGGTTCACGTATTGGATGCACCACTGTACCCCAGCCGACGGACAGATCTGGCGCTAAAAAATGATCCCGAGCTGAGCATGTTTAGTCAATGGGTTGAAAAACATGCGCAGTTTATGTTGGGGGACATGGATGAAAATGGCAATGTAGATACGACATTATATAAAAACTATAGTTTTGGACGAAATCTGGCTGATGAGAATACCTTATCGACCATCTTTGCACCGACCAACGAAGCAATCAGCGCTTATTTCGCACCTTATATGGATATGATCCATAATACGCTGGATTCGGTGCCAGTGCATGTGATGTATTCGTTTATCCGGTCTAGTATCCATGCCAACCTGTGGTATAAATCTGATCTGGAACGAAGTATACCTGAATGGAGTTCGTTAAGCGGTTTTATACAGTATGCTAATCCGGTTTTGGATGCGATTACCGGGGTAACTCATGCGAGTAATTCGTTTATCTATAAAGTGAATACACTGATGGAATCTCCAGATATGCACAGCGTGCGCTCGGGGATCATGATGCAATACAAACGCTACAGTCAATGGTACTGGATGCTCACCAATAGAAATCTCGGTGCAGGGTTGGTAGATGGTCTGTATTATCAGCATAGCCCCAAGACCTTGTTGGTCCAATCGGATGAAGTTTGGGGATTTCCTTTTGCCCAAGATATGGAACCACTTGAACAGGAATTGCGGTACCAGCAATGCCGGACAGGTATCTTTAACCTCGATATACGCGCAGACGGCGGCTTCCGGAAGCGATTTTACCCCACGGATCATGGATTTGTTCTTTTTGACAACGATCAATTTGAGGATTACTCGGGACACAAGGTAAATCTCCTCACTAAAAATCCGGTATGGGAGAAATCAAATGGCGCAATCTACGAGATTGACGGTTTTTTGAATCCGATCGATAGGTTGGATAATACAATCACGGTAATACGTAAGATGGAGCAAGAGCAGCAACTGTCTACTTTTTTGGCGATCGTTAATAAATCAGGCTTGGCCGGTGAACTCCAGCTGACAGGTTTTTTTAGCTACTCGGTTTTTGCTCCAAGCAATGCGGCACTTAGCGCCGCTGGGATTAGTGCTGCAACATTGAACGAAGCGCAGGCGCGTACGCTGGTAAACCGATACATCATCGCAAACCGGTTTATCTTTACCGATGGCGTGTTTAACGGACAGATCGCGAATAAAAATGGTGAGCAGCTGGTCTTCGGTGGTGCATGGGATACCTTCTCTGCAAGCTATCAAGGGAATATGGCGATGGTCTCTAAAGGAAATGTGCAGGCGAGCAATGGCGTATTACATATCATTAATAACGTATTATAACCTAAGTAATATTATGAATTTATATAAGCTTATTAGTTTTAAGGCTAGTGTATGTGCACTTTTTATGCACATGTGGGTTTTATCCGTATGTGCACAGGAAGCTAAAATCGAAGGACGGGTATTTGATCAGGCATTGAATAATCCCTTTGCGCAGGTCTCTATATTATTGGTGAATAGCAATAACCTGATTCTTCGCGCCGTGAAAACAGAAGCCGACGGTACGTTTGTAATTAATAAACCAGAAAATGCTACTAAGATCGTTATCTCCAGTGTGGGCTATGCAAAGCAAGAGTTTACCATAGCGACAATCAATACGCCGCTACAGGTCGTATTGAAACCGGATGATAATTTAATTGAAGAAGTTGAAATCCTGGCCAGAGGAAAGGAAGAGGCCGATCTCGGGTTTGTACGTATTGACAAACGTGAACTGTCCAGTTCGATTGCGTCGGTAGATCTAAAAGGAATTGAAAATTTACCCGTGGTATCTGTTGATCAGCTACTGCAGGGTATGGCTCCCGGACTACAGGTGGTCGCCGCAAGTGGTGATCCGGGTGCGGCAGCTTCGATCCGGATTCGCGGTATCTCAAGTATTTCTGGTATCAATGATCCGTTATGGATCGTAGATGGTGCGGAAGTGATCGGTAATAATTACTCCGTACAGAGCATATCCGATTTCGGATTTAGCGCGATAGGAGATCTAGATCCAGCGGATATCGCTGCAATTGATATCTTAAAGGATGCTTCTGCCACTGCACTCTACGGTTCAAAGGGTGCAAATGGTGTAATTGTGATCACTACAAAACGAGGAAAGAGAGGAAAGCCCATCTTCAATTTTAATAACCGCTTTACGCTATCACAGGTGCCCCGTACTATTCCGTTACTAAGTGGTGAGGAGCATCGGATTTATTCTATAGAACGCTGGACAGGTGGCGCTGACGACGGATCGGCACTACCACAGCTACGTGGCGATATGACACGGCCAGACGCGTGGATGTACAGTAATAACACGGATTGGGTCAAGGCGATTAACAGAACGGGGGTATATCAACAGTACAATACTTCGTTGAGTGGTGGGGGCGATCGGATAAATTATTACTGGGGACTCGGATACACCAACCAGTACGGGACAACAAAGGGAACGGGATACGACCGATTTAATACCCGTTTTAACTTGAACTACAGGGTTTCCGACAAAGTATCAATTTCTGCTGACCTGAGTTATACCAATTCCTTGACCGACAAACGAGGTACAGCACACCCTACGGATATAAATCCAATAGAAATTGCACGTCAGATGCCTTCTTATTTTCCGATGTATGCTAAAAATGGATTGGATTATTTTGTGGAGCGCAACGAGCCGATTTCTGCACGTTCGCGTTACAATCCGCTGGCTATCATTGATTATTCGTCGTACCTATCGAAAGCTAACCGGCTAATGGCTTCCACCAGCCTGAATTATAAGATACTGGATAACCTGGAGTTTCGGACGCAAGTATCTACGGATTTTAGAGAGGCTGCGGATGAGTACTTTCTACCTGCCTACGCGACCGGAGCTATTGCTAGTGAGTCGTTATATAATGCCGGTGAGCAAACAGAGGGATATCAACTACTGGTCAATAATACGAATCGGATGATATGGAACCCGGTGAGAAAAGAGAATCATCGCCTTACCGTTACTGGCGTTGTCAATTTAAGCATAGATAAAAGTAATTCCACAGCGATTAATTACTTTAACGGTGGATCGCCGCATTTGCGTGCTGCTGACGCTTCAGCGCGGATTTCCGGTATAACAGGGGGATTTTCGGATCAGCGCTACCTCGGGATGTTCTTGCAGGGCCATTATGGGCTATACGATCGGTATTTCCTGACCGTGACGGGTAAAACGGAAGGTGATTCGCGATATGGTAGCGACAATCCATATTCTATATTCCCGGCAATCGGAGCGGCATGGGATATGACCCGAGAAGTGGGTATTCGGGACCTGGAATGGATATCATCAATGAAACCTCGTTTTGCGTATGGTGTAACGGGAAATTTGCCTCGTATTGCTAATATTTACGATATCGCCTACAGCACGGCTCTGGGGTATCTTGGACAGACATATATCTACCCTTCTAAGTTTGCTTACGATAACATTAAAGAGGAGCGTACAACGGAATATAACCTTGGGTTGGACTGGGGGCTATTTAAGAATAGAGTTACAGGACAATTCGATATTTATAAGCGCATCACAACGGATTTGCTGTTGCGGGAAAACCTGTCCTCGACATTGGGCTACGCGAATCAGTTTGTCAATTTTGGAACGATCGAGAACGCGGGTATAGAGATTGGTATTACAGCAGATATATTGAAGGGCGGAAAGGATAGGCCACGCTTTAAATCGTTTTTCAACATTGCTTTTAATAGAAACAAGTTGATCAAATTGCCAGATAATTTTGACGCGAATTCATTTGCAACGACCCGCAATGGATTTTCCTCTAAATTACAGGAAGGCGACGTGGTAGGGGGCTTCTATGGATATAGGGCGTTGGGTGTATATTCGAGAGATGAGGATGCATATCTGCGGGATGAAACCGGACAGCTGATCCTGGAAGCGGATGGGACGACCCCAAAAATAATGCGGTACGGCTCGGTCTCCGGACACCAATTCCAGGGTGGCGACATGATCTATGCGGATATTAACGGCGACGGTATTATCAATGAATTGGATCAGGTACAAATTGGTGATGCCAATCCATCTTTTTTTGGCGGATGGAACAACACAATAGGATATAAACAGCTTACCCTAGCCATTAATTTTCAGTATCAATTCGGAAATGATGTGATTAACGCAGCCAGGATGAGTATGGAAGAAATGAGTAATTCGTACAACCAGTCTCAATCTATCATGGCACGGTGGCGGAGGCAAGGTGATGTAACAGATATGCCCCGAGCACAACCCTCGAGTGATTGGAACAGAGCGGCATCTACTCGATGGGTGGAAGATGGTTCGTATGTCAGATTAAAATCGGTGTCGTTTACTTATGAAGCGAATAACCTACTGCAAGGCTGGGGCATAAAGCAACTTAGCTTTTTTGTGACTGCATTTAACTTGCTTACCTGGACTAATTATCTAGGGGTAGATCCCGAAGTACCCATCACAGGAAGCGTTTATTTGTTTGGTATCGACAACAATTATACAGCACCGCCGAGACAATACACATTAGGTTTACGGTTTAATTTATAACTACTTATAAACTAAGGATATGATAAAATTATTAAATTATATGCTCTTCCTCATACCGTTCATGATGACCGGTTGTGATAAGTTTCTCGCGGTTGAGGTGCCGGATAATCTGACCCACGATGAGTATTGGGCTAATCGCGAACAGGTTGTTGCGTCGATGAATGGGATGTACTCTTCCTTGCACAATAACCTAAACCGCTTTCAGGTCTGGGGTGATTCGCGTTCAAGCTTATATACTCCTGGTCCAGGGGATTCGTTTACAACAGACTACAGGCAGTTTATGGCACAGGATATCTATCCAGAAAATGGTCTGTTAGGCTGGGGCTCGGTCTATACAGCGATTACATGGATAAACTCATTTATCAAAAATGCGCCCGGTGCGCTGGAACGTGACCAAACTTTCACAGAAAGCGAACTCAACGTAATGATGGGCGAAGCTTATGCATTGCGAGCATTAAACTATTTTTATCTGGTGCGCACGTTTAAGGAAGTACCTATTATTGAGCAACCCTACGAGTCGGATAGCCAGCAGTTCAATACGGCAGCCAGCTCGGAGGAAGAGGTATTGAATTTTATAGAAGCAGATTTGGATCGCGCACTGTCTGCAGTAGCTCCGGACTTCGAAAATATTAATGAACGTTACGGACGTATTACAAAGAATACGGTAAAGGCCATTTGGGCAGATGTTAAATTATGGCGAAACGAATACCAGGCTTGCTTGGATCTATGTGCCGATTTGAGTGCCGTCTATGGAGATAAACTTGTAGAGCCGTTGAACTGGTTTTCTATTTTTAGTCCGGGTAATTCGAGTGAAGGGATATTTGAATACCAGTATGTACAAACGGGTTTTGCATCTCCACTATATAATTGGTTTTCGCACTTTCAGCAGAACAATGCCAAGTATCTGGCCAACATCGCCAATATCCAGGTCAATGCGGGTGAAAAGCTTTATCTTCCCACAGACCCGCTCCACTTTAGCGCAGATACAATACGTCTGAAAAACTATTCTGCCTTTCGGTTTTCCCCAGTGTCGTATGCCGGTGGCTCGGGATATGAAGTATATAAATTTATTGGTCAATCTCCCTATGAACTTAATTATCGGCCTACAGGTGCTCGAAATGCAAATTATATAATATATCGCTATCGCGAGATCTTATTTATGGAGGCGGAGGCCTTGGCGATGCTCAATCGCTATGAGGAGGCAGAAGCCCGAATCAATAAAATACGGCTGCAATGTAATATTCCAGCGGTATCGACCGGTGTTATGGGGGCAGACCTAGAATTTATGACTAATCTCTTGATGGAACGGGAATTTGAACTGGGCTTTGAAGGGAAGGAATGGTTTGCTGCTGTCCGAATTGCTAGAAGATCGGGCTTTGCGGACGCACTCATTGTGAAGGCTGCTGAAAATAACCCGTTAGGTGAATCTTATCAGGTAGTGCGTGCCCGGCTTCTAAACCCGGAGAGCTGGTTTTTGCCTTATCATCGTACAGAGCTAGAAAGTAATAGGTTGCTCGTGCAAAAAGATTATTATAAAAATAAGTAAATCAGAGTAAGTACATTAATAACATAAAGATATGGTTACGTTAAGCAAAATGAGTATGTGGTGTTGTATGTGTATAGGCATAGCAACGTTTATACTTTCCTGTAAAGAGCCATTTTCGGATGCCCGCTATAATTCGAATGACGAGATTCAGATCATGGACTACCTCAGTGAACGGGAAGATCTTAGTATATTTACGGAACTGGCGGGATATGTTGGACAACGAAATCTGTTAAAAACAGCGGGATCTTACACCTTGTTCGTGCCCAATAATGCAGCTTTTAATACGCTTTTTGAAACGTTGACCGTCGATGGAAAGCCCGTAAAAAAGATTGCAGATGCTCCGGTCGAATATTGGGTCAATTTTTTTCGGTATCATCTGTTGGATCAGAAAATTAATACCAACGTATTTATACATGGACCGCTGCCGGCTCCGACCTCTTTCCAAGATAAATATCTGATTGCAGACATCAGTGCTTCTTATGAAGCCATTCGCTTGAATAACCTGGCGACTATTACAGAAAGCAACATCAACTTTAATAACGGTTTTATTAATGTATTGGATGCTGTGTTGATACCACCGACGGCTACCTTGTATGACATGGTCAAAACATCGGGGAAATACAATACCATGCTAACCATTTTTGAAGAGACCGGTTTAGATAATTATCTAAAAGATAGTATGATTACGCTGGTTATTGAAAGTGATGAAGCACTGTTAAAGAGTAACTTTGATAAAAGCGAAATAGAGAATCTAAAGGATTGGGCGGGATATCACATTATTCCCGATTCCGGTTATTATCTTAATTTATTGACTACACAACGACACTATCCGTTGTATAAGAAGGAATCGTTAGCTTTCACAGTGGATACCTATGGTCAGTATGCAGTAAATCAAAAATTTAAATTTAATCAGTCTGCCGAGTTTGGAATCGATAACGTAGGTAAAAATGGGATTTTCCATTCGTTGGACACGTTGCTTGTGATTACTCCTGCGGTTCCTTCCCGGATTAGGTTCAATATTTATCCTCCTGGTAGTTCATATGGTGAACAGAACGTTTTTACCAATGCACCGGCGCGCATTTTACGAAATACCGGAACGCAAAGTTATCATCAGGACAAAAAGCTAATGATTGCACAGTTTGATGCGACGCAGGTTGGTGATTATTTCTGGATGACCATCCCAGATGTACCGGCCGGAAAGTATAGAATCAGAATAATGCATCGTGGTGCCGCAACGCGCGGCAAATTCTTGACAATCTATAACGACCAGATCGTTCGTGAGCTTGTCGATTTTGCAAAAAAGGATGGTGATTTTGAGGAATATAACTACTTCGTATTCAACTATGGCGGTGATATTACTGTTGAGGAACGTGAGGATGTGAAACTTTACTTTGCCTTCACAGGCTTTGGTTCTAATCCAAATCCAAGTTATTGCTGCGACTTATTGCTTGACATTGTTGAACTCATACCAATTAATTAAAAGTCTAAATACTTATTCATGAATAGGTTAAAATACATTATATCATCTGTTGCTTTGGGGTTATTAGGTAGTCCACAGCTACTTGCACAGCAAGATACAGTAGCCGCGCTTAGGGAAAATAATAGGTTATTTACGGATACCAACCCATCTTCTATATCTATTGCGGGCAGGCTATATAGCAAAGCGGGAGTTTTCGTTATGGACAATGGCAATGTAGGAGCGAGTCCGGTGATCATGCTCCGGGGCACAAACAGTATAAACTTGACCAGTAGTCCTCAATTGTATATCGATGGTATCCCTATGCGATATGCTAGCGTACAGCCTACTTTTTTATCCACGTTTGAACCTGATCGGCTTGGCTTCTTAAATCCACTTGACGTGGAAGCAGTCGACATACGGCCATCAGCACAGTACTTACATAAAGCGGGCGGGAGAGGCTCCAATGGTATATTGGATATCCGTACAGAACGGGGCGAATTTGGAGGTACAAAACTGGATTTCAACGCAAGCTACGGTGTTAATACATTTGATTACCACGTACCGCGGTTTGGTGCACAGGAATTTAAATCGTATCTGTGGACCCGATTTACAGAGGAAGGAATGTCGGCACAAGAGCGAGATGTACACCCGATATTTAGCACGACCGATCCAACATACCACAACAATACAGATTGGTTGGAAATGATACAGCAAAAAGGTGCATTTCAGGATTATCATGTTAAGCTGAAAGGTGGCGATGGCGACGCGAACTACCTATTCTCGATAGGATATACCAACAAAGAGGGCTCTATTAAAAACACGGGGTTTGAGCGTGTGGGGCTGCGGTTTAATTTGGACTATGCATTATCGCCTAATGTCAAAATTTATAATAACCTTTCTTACACGAATACGAGCGGACATTACAAAGAGTTTGGATCCAACTATGCCGTTCATCCTATCTATGTAGCGGCAGCAAAAGCACCTTTTTTAGGAACAAACTATTTTAATGAGAATGGAGAACAGAGCAAAATACTAGCTGGTGTGGATGTTCTGGGTTTTAGTAATCCAGTTGCGCTGATTGAAAATATGGATAATAAAAACCAGTTTAATAGAGTCGATGGTGTCATGGGGGTGGAATGGACACTGCCGTTAGACTGGAGGCTGGTATCCGATTTATCCGTATCCTATTTTAGTCTATCCGAAAAACAATATCGCCCGGCATTGGGTATCGTACCGGATAAATACCGCATCAGACAGAATGCGCAGCGAAGTTCGAGCGAGTTTGATCTCAATTGGAATACCGCCTTGTTGAAGAAAGGTCAGTTGTCGTCTAACATGACCTACGATGCCTCCTTGAAAGCGGCAATAGAAACCTTTGAGGAGAAGAGCCTCTATGGCCGAAAGATCAATGCGGGTACAGACGACTTTGAAACGCTAGCGCAAGGTATTGTGGATAGTGCTTCTAATACCAAATTTAGATCTAATTTGATGACCTTGATCGCGCAAGGGGCCATCAACTGGAAGAATAGAATTGATTTAACTGCATTTGTAAATCTGCAGGGAACCTCAAATTTAGGCGCGAACACCCGATGGAACGTATATCCTGGAATACACGCGCTCTTCTATCTGGCAGGAGAAAAGCAAAATAATGTATGGAATATGTCGCTCGGTTACGACCGCACAGGAAATCATGAGGTGCGCGGGTTCTATCATTATGCCCAATATTACCCTGTTAATTATTTCGGATATGGAGGGGTATATCTTGGTAACGTAGCCAACCCCGATTTAAAGCCTGAAATAACGGATACGTACGAGATCAAATCTAATTTTAATCTACTGGAGAATCGTGTTCAAGTGAATGTGGGCTACTATTATAAGCGTACGCATGATTTGATAACACAACAGAGTATTGCAAAGGAGATCGGCGTAAATCCGGTGTTTGACAACGCCGGAACAATTGAAAACAGCGGAGTGGAAGTTGATGCTACCGCGTATTTGGTAAAAAAACAGGACTGGAACTGGGTTGTATCGGCCGCTGTCTCTACCTTGAAAAATAAAGTGCTCGAATTGCCAAATGGCGCGGTGGAACAGACATTGGGCTTATATAGCGGTGTTGCTATGGAAGGGGAAGCACTGGGGGCTTTCTACGGATACAATGTGCTGGGTGTATTTCAGAATGAAAATGAAGTGAATCTCAACAAGGCCGACGGTACCCCCTATAAAGCAGGAGATTATCGTATAGAGGATATGAACGAGGATGGAAAGATTAATGAATTGGATAGACAGGTCATTGGATCACCTTTGCCAGATGTGTTTGGTACATTATCAAGCAGCCTTACCTATAAAAATTGGGGTATATCCGCTTTATTTAATTTCGTTAAAGGTGCGGACATCTACAACAGCTTTGCCCAACAGATGCATGCCATGAAAGACTATGCAAATCAGGATCCTGCTGTTCTGGATAGATGGACTTCGGCTAATACACCCGGATCAGGTCTAAGCCGAGCTGCAATAAACGATCCTTCTAACAACGGGAAGCCTTCTTCACTATGGGTGGAGGACGGTAGCTATCTGAAAATTAGAAATGTAACATTACATTATGATATTGCCGGTCCATCGGATAGGTATTTCAAAAATATCAAAGTGTACGTCAGTGTGGACAACCTATTAACATTTACGAATTACAGCGGTTTTGATCCGGAGATCAACAGTATGAACAACGCAATGTTACGTAATATAGATTTTGGAGCACCACCGTTGGGTACGACTTACAAATTGGGTTTAAAGGCTTCGTTTTAAACTCATGGTCTGTTATTTAAGCAAAATAATTATGAAAATAAAAAGGATAACTACTTATATCGTTACTTTAAGTATTGCAGTTACCGGGCTGAGTGCCTGTTCAAGCTTTTTTGAGGTAGAGCCCTATCAAACGGTTGCGGAAGATAATTTCTACCGAAATCAAGAAGATATTAATGCTTCCGCGTTGGGCATGTATGCACCATTGACCAACGATGTGCACAAATTTCTGTTATGGGGTGATGCCCGTGCGGATATGGTGACGACGGGTGAATCGGAACCAACTCCCTATATCAATGAATTTGTGATCAACAATGTAAGTGTTCAAAACCCCTATGCGGATTATGGCAATATCTACCAGACGATTGCGCGATGCAACAGGCAGATGGAAAAGGTGTATGATGTGATGGATCAGGACAATAAGTTGCTCGTGCGCGATGCAAATGCCTATTATGCAGAGGCACTATTGCTTCGTACATTCTGTTACTATTACCTCTTGCGTACCTTTGATAAATTTCCGATTATTCGATCCGATTATGCCGAGAATATATCGTATGTAAACGAAGAGGGTGATACGGTGAGTACGAAAACAGCAGCCCTTCGTGCCGACGAGATCAAAGGTTTGTTAAAGTTTCCAACGGATCAGCAGGAAGTTTGGCATATGATTTACAATGATGCGCTTACTGTACTGGGAATGCTCCCGTTAAATTATACATGGAACAGGAATAACCTTCCTTCGGAAGAACGTTATGGTCGGGTGTCTCAACCCATGGCGGCTACTTTTGCTGCCGAGATAGCGATTTGGCTCGGCGAGTTTCAAACAGCCTCGGCTTTTTGTAATTCACCTATAATTAATAATTTCCATTCCTTGGGTACGGCAGGTGCCTGGCCTAATCAGTTCACAGCAAGCTATGCTGCGCAACATAGTCTTTTTTTGCTCGGATATCGCTTTGATAATAGTTTTGAAACGAATCGCTTGCAGGAATTTACATCGAATCGGCCAGAAGATGGTGGAAAATATTATCTTAAACCGAGTTCTCACGTGATCAACACCATTTTCGCATTTGAAGAAAATGATATACGAAGTAGCTTCAGTTATAAGGTTTTTGGCCAAGACACGGTGATATGGAAGTATATCGGGCTCGATGATGTGTCCTCACAGCGACCATCTTATCAAAGCATAGCCAGCTGGCAGTTTTATCGTTCTGCAGATGCTTTTCTATTAAAGGCGCTTGCAGATCTATACCTGAATGATTATTCATCCACCTTCAATTTTATTAACATGCTAAGGGAAGCCAGAGGATTGCCACTTTTGTTGATTACGGACCTGGATTATACGAACAGGGAGGTGATGCTTAATGTAATCTTTACCGAAAGGGCCAGAGAATTTGCTTTTGAAGGAAAGCGATGGTACGACCTGATGTTATGGTCGAAGCTAACTGGGCGTAACATTCTTGCTGATAAAGTGGCCTCGAAATACAGTGGGGGGCTGAAAGATGAAATATACCTAAAATTACAGGATCAAAACAATTGGTTCATACCGGTACAATAAAGTTGATCTATTAACAAATATTAAACGAATGCAAAAAGATAAGTTATGAAGAGATTAGCTTGTAAATTATGGTTGTTGACCCTTTGTCTTTTAGTCTTGGGATCTTGTTACAAAGAACAGCATTTTGATTTTCCCGGACCTTTTGAGGAAGATGTTGCATTGCCTGATTCACTGCCTTTTCCTTTCGACCCGAATAGGGAGGCAGGGATATGGCTGATGAAAGAAGGTGAGGCATTTCACGACCGTATACTTTTTAAGGGATATACCGATTATTATGCCAAAGGAGATACGACTTCCTGGGTGCAAGAGCCTAATGGTATGCGCTTGATCCCGCACCGTAATTACTATCCCCTGAGTAACGCAGATCATTTTGGAGGCGACCCGAATAGTTATCGAAACAACTGGGTAGTGTCTAAGTATTTTGTTCCTATCGGTAAGGGGAAGAGTTTTTATATGTACTTTAAAGGCACTATAGGTACATTTAATGGTACTGCAGCCGGACTCGTACTGGGCAACAGTTGGGAGAGTGGTAAAGAATTTATTTTCGGATTTGACGGATTCTCTAATATTGCCCCACAGTTCTTTTTGGACCTCTACGATAATACAGGGATCAGCGTGAACCCTTCGGCGGGCTGGCCTACAGTAAATGAGGTAATTACACCGGGGATACCAGCTGAATTTGAAACTATAATCGTAGATAATCTTTTCTATATTAAAATAAACGGTGTTCTTTGTTTCAAATTCAAGATCCCAGATCAACAACTGTATTATTATACGCCTAGTATCCGTCCATGGCGAAATTTTTTGACCGTACATGACGTATATATTGAGGCGACGGATCCGTATACGGTTGATTACGCATTTTACAAAAATGAATTTGACTATCATCTGGTTCAACGACCTGCTTTAGCTGCTGCTACGAACGGGGATGTATTGCTTTTTGCCGAGGGAAGAGCAGACTATGCTAACGGAGTGCAGCGTGTACTGCAGCAGAGCAGAGCGATTGGCAATACAGACATTATCCTCAGACGTTCGATCGATGCGGCCCATAGTTGGGAAGATAACATGACGGTTATTGCTGGAGAAAACTCCCCCGATACGTATGCCTATCCGCAGATTGTACAGACGGATAACGGAACATTAATTTTACATTATAGTAAACTTTTCTATACCCATACAGGGAACAATTATGTAATTGATCCGGGCCAACAGATAATTTATCAACGCATCTCGACTGATAATGGCCGCACATGGTCTAACGAGACCGATATCACCACGCAACTCCGATCAACGGATATTGAAATCCAACATGCGTCTGGCCATGGAATTTCATTAAAAAGTGGTGATTATAACGGCCGTGTATTGATGCCATTGAATGTAGGAACCAATCAGGTGCGTGTAGCCTATTCGGATGATATGGGATTATCCTGGACGCTAGGGGATGCTGTTTCAGGAAGTAATCTCCGGACTGGTTCTATTGTAGAAATGAGTGACGGTACACTCATGATGTTGCTCTCTCATGCTAACGTTAACCCCAAAAACAAGATGGTAAGCTACAGCAGCGACGGCGGAACGACGTGGACGACAGCCAATGGATTCGGGAATGGAATTGCAACGGGAGATTTTGGCCATATGTATAGTAGTGTACTGGTTAACGA
The DNA here is from genome assembly GCF_005049105.1 of Sphingobacterium alkalisoli. Lineage (GTDB taxonomy): Bacteria > Bacteroidota > Bacteroidia > Sphingobacteriales > Sphingobacteriaceae > Sphingobacterium > Sphingobacterium alkalisoli. The sequence continues at coordinate 463,670 of NZ_SUKA01000003.1, read as the reverse complement.
CGGGAATAACAAACTTTTTTATATCACGCCGCAGGGAAGAGGAACGGATGTGAGATCATACAACAAGAGTCCGATATATGCCAATACGCCAACACTTTTTACAAGTGATAACAACGCCCAAAATTTTACAAACGTGGGAGCTTTGTTTACTAAACAGACTTACAATAACTATGTCGTACCTGTCGGAAATATGGACGCGGTTGTGACGGGTACCGGTCAGCTTATTGTAGCAACTGAAGGGGGAGTGGATACGCCTTATGAAGGGATTGTAATCTATAAAAAGTAAAATAGAAAATTATGAACAACAAACAACATATAGCTAAGATTAGAAGACTACCACTTGTAATTGGCCTAGTTGCTTTAGCGATGCTCTCTTGTGCAGACAAAGATACTGGTATGGTATACGTAACCGATTTTGATAAGCCCGTATATAACCCGGATGATGAGGGCGAAAACAATATAATCAAAGAAACGGTACGTGTGTTTGAACAAGCAACGGAAGGGTACCACTCGTATCGGATTCCTAGCCTTACTGCTGCTCCGAATGGCGATCTGATTGCATTCGCCGAAGGGCGAAAATTGACCAGTTTGGATTATGGAGATATTGATATTGTGGTAAAAATATCCTCGGACAAAGGAAAAACATGGGGCGCATTAAAAACAGTAGTAAGTGAAGGCGAGGGTACATGGGGTAACTCGACAGTGGTAACGGATTTTAAAAACAATAGAATCTGGCTATTTATGTCCTGGAACTCGGATTCGCATAGTCAACATGGGGGCAGTTTCAATGGTAAAGATTATCCCGCTGTCTCACAGTGGGGCGATCGGAAAGTATATACAATTTATAGCGACGACAATGGACAGCATTGGTCGGAGCCAGTTGATCGAACCGCGGACTTAGTTCCTTTGGATTTTATCTGGGATGCTGTAGGTCCAGGTACCGGTATCCAGATCGAACAGGGACCTAACGAAGGCCGGCTAATCATACCAGCTGGAGAGCGGAATATTTATAGTGATGATTACGGACAGACCTGGAAATTTCAGCGCCTTCCCAAAAATACATTCGAGGGATCTGTCGTAGAGCTTAGCAGTGGTCTGTTGTTACGAAACGATAGGGCTGTAGCAGGTACTTGGAACAGAGGTAGGTACCGGTATGTGTCCAAAGGATCAATCGAAGGTGGTTTTCCGGCTTTCAGTGCAGATATAAACTTAATCGATCCACGAGCGCAGGGTTCTATTCTTAGATTATCATTTCAACCTAATCTGATCGCTTTTATCAACCCGGCTCGAAATGATGGAGATACTATGCCCTATCGGTGCAATATGACGCTTCGCCTTAGCAGCGATGATGGACGGTCATGGTTTGCATCTAAACAATTAAACTATCCAGGAATTGCACAGGATGATCTATGTGCATTAGGGTATGGAGGATATACAAGCATGACAAAAATCAATCAAGAAGAAATAGGCTTGCTTGTAGAACACGTAACGGATCCGACTGCTGGAGCTGCGGTAGATCGAAAACACTCTATAGATTTTCATTACGTGAATTTGAATTGGATAAAACAATAAGCTGGAATAAAGGATATCGAACTTTCTATCTCTTTGAGGGGAGAAGGTGAAAGAGCGACATTGTGGGGTGTCTGGTTTGCTATGAGAAAAACGTTAATATTGAATAGCAAAGTTCTTAATAATTTGGTAACATCTGTAGTTTAATAAAAATTTTATGTTAATTTGTAGCACATAAACAGAATTCGCTTGCATATGTCAACAACGAAATTGAAAAAAGGTTTGGAACCTATTGCCGTCAATACCAGAGCAGATATGGTGGAGATAAGGCTTAGAGAATATCTGAATAAAAAAGAGCTGAAAACAGGTGATGTATTGCCTACGGAAATGGAGCTTTCTGAAGCGCTAGGGGTAAGTAGAAATGTGTTAAGGGAAGCGCTGAGTAGACTTCGGATGTTAGGCCTGGTGGAGTCCAAAAAGAAGCGGGGTATGGTATTGACTAATCCTGATATTTTGGGCAGTTTTGAACGGGTGTTAAATCCGCAACGCATGGATAATGATACCTTGAAGAACCTGTTTGAACTTCGATTGGTATTGGAGCTGGGGTTGGCCGACCTACTTTTTGTTAGAAAAACACCAAAAGATATTAAAGACCTGGAAGCAATTGTAAAAAATGGCAAACCGGAGGATGATGATGTCTTTAGGGTGAGTAGGGAAATCGCCTTCCATGGAAAACTGTATGAAATTACGGGGAACGATACCTTAAAGAGGTTTCAAATTATGCTTTTGCCTGTATTTGATTATGTTGTGAAGAATGAGAATAGAAGCGTGAAATCTAATGTAACCCATGGTGATCTAGTACGTATACTGAAAGACGGTACAAAAGAAGAATTTGTGGTGGGCATGAGAGAACATTTGAGACCGCACTTCGAATTGCTTAAAAATTTAAAGTAAAAAAATATGATATTCTTAGGGATATCATATTTTTTTACTACTTTTATATGTAGTACATAAGTACTAATTATAATTGGAGAATAATAAACCTATTTATACTTTTTACTAAATATGCAAAGACACACAATGTGTCAAAATAGACTAAATATGAAAGAGCTAAGAATACTACTAATATCCGTCTTCTTGTTATGGGGCTTAACGGCCGCCGCGCAGACTAATATAGCCGTGAAGACCTATCAACTTCCCGTATTAGCGGACCAAGAAATCAATGTGGTCAAAAGATTTCAAATCAACAGTACAGCCTCATCGACATCATCAAACGGGGAGCTCGTGCTGCAAGTGGATGAGCGGGCATACGAAGTGATTGAAGAAATAGGTCTGTGGTATACAGCAGGTGATTCGACCCTAATCAAACAGAATAATATATCTAAATATACGCGCACCAAAAAAATAAAGGCCCAACGGGGTAAGAATAAGATTTCGTTCCAAACCGAACTGGAAAAAGGTGCAAATTTTTTGTGGCTTACCATTAAAGTAAGGTCTGTTAAAGACCTCGAACTTCCGTTTGCAATTCGGCTTGATAAATTCGAAATAGCCAAGCGCAAGATAGGTAATAGCACAAAGGGGGAATCCTCGGTGCATCGTATGGCGGTGGCTGTAAGAAGACACAAACAGGAAAACGTACACACGAGTCGTATTCCCGGTATCATTACAGCTAAGGACGGCTCCTTAATTTCTGTATATGATGCGCGCTACGAATCTGGCAGGGATTTACAAGGACACATGGATATTGGTGTATCGAGGAGTATAGATAGGGGAGCTACATGGCTTCCCATAGAAGTAGCTATCGATATGGGCGAATATGGCGGGTTGCCACAAAAGTTCAACGGTGTGTCCGATCCTAATATCCTGCTGGATGAAAAGACGGGCGATATTTATGTGGCCGGATTGTGGATGTACGGTGTGATTGATGAAACGGGGACCTGGTATCCTGGTATAAAAGATGGAAAAGAGATCTGGAACCATCAGTGGAAGACAAAGGGATCTCAGCCAGGCTTCGGCATCAAGCAAACGTCTCAATTCCTATTGGTAAAAAGCCAGGATAATGGGAAGACTTGGTCGTCTCCGATTAATCTCACTACGATGTGTAAAAAACAGGAATGGTGGCTTTGGGCACCGGCTCCCGGACATGGACTGACACTAAAGGATGGTACCCTAGTAATGCCAACCCAAGGGCGAGATAAAACGGGGAAAGCTTTTTCAAATATTACCTATAGTAAAGATCGTGGCAAGACCTGGACGACTTCGAATGCAGCAGTATCGAGATCGACAACGGAATGTATGGCAGTCGAGTTGGAAGATGGTCGTATTATGTTGAACATGCGATCTAACCTCAATACAACCAATAAAGGAGCGGATAATGGACGAGCCATTGCAACAACTGCAGATTTGGGCAAAACATGGATCGAGCACCCCACGTCGCACCGTGCACTGATCGAACCAACATGCATGGCGAGTATTCATAAGCATCAATACACCGAAAATGGCGCACCGAAATCAATTATTATTTTCTGTAACCCAGACTCTAAATACGAACGTGTCGATATCGCGCTCAAAGTGAGCAAGGATAATGCCGACACATGGGAAAGAAAAGTGCTTCTTGATGAAGGGAAAAGTAGAGGGTACTCTTGCATTACTTCCATTGATGACCATACGGTGGGCGTTCTTTACGAAAGCAGTCAAGCCGATTTGGTTTTCCAACGTATCGCGTTAAAAGATTTGTTATAAAATTATTAAAATATAAAAATGAATAAAGTAAAAGGTTTAATTGCAGCGACTTTTGCTGCATATAATGTGGATGGAACTATTGATCTGGAAGCTATTCCACCATATGTGGAGTACTTGATTGGACAAGGGGTTAGTGGTGTATTTGTCTGCGGAACAAATGGGGAAGGTCCTAACCTTACCGTAGAGGAGCGTATGGAAATTACCGAAAAATACATAGCTAGCGTGGCCGGTAGAATACGCGTGTTTGTACACGTAGGCCATAGCTCCATCACGGAAGCTAAACGTCTGGCAGTACATGCACAGGAGCACCGTGCGGACTACATATCCTCTGTATCTGCTTTTTATTTTAAACCCACTTCGGTGGCAAATCTGGTTGATTGTATGGCAGAGATTGCGGCAGCAGCACCTAAATTACCGTTTTTCTATTACCATATACCTGCACTGACAGGAATACAGATTGATATGCTGGCATTTTTAGAATTAGCAGAAGAAAAAATACCGAACTTGGCCGGTATCAAATATACTGCTGCAACGATCCATGAATACCAAGCTTGTCTACATTACAAATCTGGAAAATTCGATATTTTATTTGGCTATGATGAACTTCTTTTACCTGCCCTTGCTGTGGGGGCAAAAGGAGCTATCGGTAGCACATATAATTACGGCGCTAAGCTATATGCGAAGGTCATGGATTACTTCGAAGAAGGTAAACTGGATGAAGCAGAAAAACTTCATTTTCATGCGGTACAGATGATTCAATTGTTGGTAAAGTACGGCCCTATTCCTACGCAGCGGGCAATTATGAAAAAGATAGGACTGAACTTAGGCATACCAAGATTGCCGCTCGCCGCACTGAGTGAAGATCAGGAGAAAAATCTGTACACCGATCTCGCGAATTCGGACTTCCTTTCGCATGTAGCGTCCAGTTAACATACGGATAATGAACATACATCACTTTATATTTATATTATTTATGCTAAGCGCAATTGATCTAACTGCTCAGAACACTGACGTCAATATAAAATGGAAGAACCTACCTCAAATTCCAGACACAATGGGTTTTGCAGGGGCGTATATCGCTACAACGGACGATTTCTTACTGGTAATGGGAGGCGCCAATTTTCCAGACGGGGTAGCACCATGGGATGGAGGAAAGAAAGTTTGGACAAACAAGATATTTGCCCTTAAGAATCCGGAAGAAAGCTGGACGTCGGTTGGGCATTTACCTATGCCGATGGGATATGGGGCTGTTGCCTCATTCCGGAACAATGTCTTTATCGCGGGCGGAAGCAACCAAGAGGGGCACCTTTCTTCGGTATATAAGTTGACCTGGGTTGGAGGGAAATTGCACATCGATAATTTGCCAAATTTGCCTTCTGCAATCGCAAATTGTTCTAGCGTGCTGATTGGAAACTTTTGGTACATCGTCGGCGGCATCAACTTACCCGATTCGCCAACTGCCGAAGCTATTTGCTGGCGCATGAACTTAGCCGAAACAGCTAAAGGTTGGGAAGTTTGTCCGTCCTTGCCCGGCGACGGCCGTATGCTCGCCGTGCTTGGAGATATAAATGGAAAGCTGGCGGTATTATCGGGGGTAAGTTTACGAGCTGGTAAAAGAACCTACTTACGGGATGCTTATCTGTTGGAAAATAATGACTGTTGGTCGAAGATGGCTGATTTACCTGAATCTGTTGCAGCAGCTCCGGGGCCGGCCTGGTTTGACCACAAGTCCAATAATCTTATTGTATTTGGCGGAGATAACGGCGCACTGGCGAATCAGGATTTAAAACATGATCATCCTGGCTTTTCTAACCGTATACTGATGTACAATATGGAAGATGGAACATGGAATTATGCAACCAATAAAATTATCATTTCAGAAAAAAAGCAACAGGAAAAAATCTGGGCTCCAGTTACGACAGGCACAGCATATTGGGCTGGTGGAGTGGTATTGCCGTCTGGAGAAATAAGACCGGGCACACGTACACCACAGGTGCTCTGGGGAATTATAAATCAAGACTAAATCTTATGAACACGAAAACAAAAGGTTATGCATGGCTATTGGTAGCGCTGTTGTGGGTAGTCGCCTTCTTAAATTATTTTGATAGAATATTAATTACATCGATGCGCGATCCGATTGTCGCGGATTTCGATCTAACGGATGCACAATTTGGCTTGTTAACCTCTGTCTTTCTATGGTCCTATGGTTTTGTAAGTCCATTCGGTGGTTTCTTGGCAGATAAATATTCACGGAAAAAAGTGATTGTGTTGTCCGTCGCCATTTGGTCATTGGTAACGGTGTGGACTGGATACGCTTCTACATTTCCGGAGATGTTGGCTACCCGATTGTTAATGGGGGTGAGCGAGGCCTGTTATATACCCGCTGCACTCGCCCTAATAACCGATTATCATACAGGTAAAACCCGGTCACTCGCGACAGGCCTTCACATGTGTGGTCTCTACACTGGACTAGCTCTTGGCGGTCTTGGGGGATTTATCGCAGAATACTGGGGTTGGCGGTATGGGTTTCATATTTTCGGACTGTTTGGAATTGTTTATTCCTTTGTACTAATTTATTTTTTGAGAGATGTAAAAAAAGATACGACCGAATTAGATCCCGCCAATTTGCAACCTATTACACAAGCTCCCTCATCTTATTCAGTACGGGAAGGACTTTCTTCCTTGTTCAAGTTAACTTCTTTTTATATTATCTTATTCTATTTTGCCGTTCTGGGCATGGCAAACTGGTTGGTTAATGGTTGGTTGCCGACATTTTTGAAAGATCAATTCAATTTGGATCTAGGAACCGCTGGAATTTCTGCCACGGGCTACATTCAGATAGGCTCTTTTGTGGGCGTGATAGCGGGCGGGATTATTGCGGATCGCTGGGTGCAGAAGAATCCGAAAGGTAGGCTGAATGTTATGATAATCGGCTTCTGTATAGGTGCGCCTTTTTTGTTCGTCATGGCCGCTACAAACATCTTTCTAATAGCAATCGTAGCGATGATGGTTTTTGGCTTGGCCAGAGGTTTTAATGACGCTAATTTGATGCCCTTGCTAAGGCAAGTGGTCGATCAGAAGTATATTGCTACAGCTTATGGCTTCTTAAATTTTTTGAGTACGATAGTCGGCGGTATAATGGTGTATGTTGGAGGGGCATTGAAGGATGCGAATGTAAACCTTTCGATTACCTATCAAATCATAGCTGTTGTATTATTACTAGTTTCATTAACGTTGTCCCTCGTAAAAATTAAACAAAAGACCTAAACGCATACAGATCATGAAGAAATCGTTTCTTTTCTTACTATTTATCACATTGTTATCCGTGGCGTGCAAAGCTCAGCACCTCCGTTTACCCTCATTTTTTTCAGATCATATGGTACTACAGCGAAATACCGAGGTGTATATATGGGGGTGGGGACGAGCGGGACAGCAAGTATTGGTCGCTCCGTCTTGGACAATAGATACGATAACTTGCGTGGTGTCTGGAGAGGCAACTTGGAAAACAAAAATAGTAACCCCTGATGCAGGAGGTCCATACACCATTCAAATACACTCGCAAGGTCAGCACCTTGAATTGAACGATGTATTGATTGGCGAAGTTTGGTTATGTTCCGGACAATCTAATATGCAATGGTCTGCGAGAAATAATGTTAAGGAAATAAAAGAAATACTGCCAACCATCAATAACAAAAATATCAGGCTATTACAGGTGAGTAACATAGCTGCGCAAACGCCACAAGATAATATATTCGACCAATGGACGGAATGTAACCCCACTACCGTAGAAAGCTTTTCGGCGATAGGGTATTTTTTTGCTGACCGATTGCATAGGGAACTGGATGTGCCCATAGGTATTATAAATTCGAGTTGGGGAGGTACTTCTGCCGAATTTTGGACACCGAAGGAAGAGATAGCGAAAGATCCCGAACTTGTACAAAACGCACTCTTGCAAAAGCCTGCTCCAAGAAAGCCCTATCAACCGGGTGTACTTTGGAACAGTATGATTTATCCTTTGGTACATTACAAGATTGCGGGGGTGCTGTGGTATCAGGGTGAAGATAATACGATATCCTATAGTGGATATGACAAATTAATACAGACGATGGTCTTATCGTGGCGATCCGCATGGAATCATGACTTTCCGTTCTATTTCGTGCAGATAGCACCCTATACCTATAAATACAAGATTCCCAATGCGGCGCTACTGAGGGAACAACAGACTAAAACGGCGTTAAATTTACCTCATGCAGGTATGGTGGTGACAACCGACCTCGTTGATAATATAAAGGACATACATCCGCAGCAGAAAAAAGCGGTGGCTCATCGTTTGGCCGATCTCGCTTTGGTGTATCCATACAGAAGGGAGATGATTGATTTTCAATCTCCTATTTATAGAGATTATCGAATTGAAAACGATAAAATGCGAATCTTCTTTCATCATCTATATGGAAATTTACACGTGGAAGGAAAGGAAATTGTAGATCTTTATATCGCCGGAGAAGACAAGGTGTTTCACCCGGCAGATTTTAAGTTGGATGGCAAGGAACTGTTGGTCTTTTCAAAAAAAGTAAATAAGCCCGCCGCAGTTCGATTTGGATTTACCAATACATCTATGCCAAATCTATTTACAGAAACAGGTTTGCCTGTCGCGCCTTTTCGTACAGACAATTGGAATCAATTTTAAACAGCTGGCTCAGGATAGGAACGATTCTTTAGAACGAATTCGGCATTAGATAGAATCAGGGTAGCATTCAATATGTTATCCTATTTTTTTTGGTATAAATTACCGTTTTAAAAAATATATTTTTATCTTTAGGTGTAACTAAAGATAAACTTAATGTAAATGACTAATTTTTACAACCATTTTGCTAAAACGATTTATAAATACTCGGTACTCCTGAGAAAACCAAATGTAAACAGATGAACAGAAGAAACTTTTTATACTCCCTCAACATCGGTATGGCATCGGTTGCCTTACTCGACACGAAGCTATATGGTATGCCGCTTACAGCACCTTTAGCCCAACCAATTGCCGATAAAGAATTATCCTATCACACAATCCAGTCCGTGAAATTCTCTTCCGTACGCTTACAGTACCCGCGACTAGTTGGAAAAAATGCCCGCCTTGATATTCACGGCTACGGTCCAAGAGTGGAAACCTGTATCATCCACACGGATAAGGGAGCTATGGGATGGGGTTCATTAAGAGGGTCGAGGAGGCACGCAGAGGATCTAGCAAAAGAGTTAACGGGTAAAAAAGTATCGGACGTATTTCAAACGAATGTCGGAATTTCAGATGGCAAAAATATTCCATTTGATATGGCATTGCATGACCTAGCTGGCGTCATCTTGAACAAGCCGGTGTATGCATTACTAGGACAGGAAAAGCCAATAATAACAGACTGTTATAGTGGAATGATTTATTTTGATGATTTGGAACCATCGAATAAACCCGGAGGAATTGATAAAATATTAGAGGAATGCGCGTACGATTACAAACTGGGATACCGACAGTTTAAGCTCAAGATTGGACGGGGAAATAGGTGGATGCCGTTTAGCGAGGGCTTACAGCGTGACATTGAGGTAACGAAAAAAGTAGCCGAAGCTTTTCCAGACTGCCAAGTTTTGGTCGATGGGAATAATGGGTTTTCTGTCGAAGAATTTATACAGTATATGAAAGGAATAGCTGGAGTTAGCCTGTTCTGGATTGAGGAACCCTTCCACGAGACGGTAACGGAGTATGAGAAATTAAGATCCTGGTTAAAGGGCGAGGGTATTAACACGCTTCTAGCCGATGGAGAGGCAGATTGGGATCAAAATCTGCTACGAGAGCTTATTGAGAAAAAGCTGATCGATGTACATCTTACCGACATCGAGGATCTCGGGTTCACCAACTGGCGAAAGCTAATGCCCGAACTACAGAAACTGGGTGCTCAGGCTTCTCCACATGCATGGGGCTCGTTGCTCAAAACCCATTATACAGCACATCTGACTGGTGGTCTAGGCAATACCGTTACGATTGAGGGGGTATCTAGTACGTCGGATGATGTAGACTTATCGGGATATGCGTTGAAAAATGGCAAACTTGTACCTCCTGCGACAGCAGGCTTCGGAATGCCATTGCTCAAAAAAGAGTAGTACTTTTATTTATTTCGGAATTTTTCCTTCAGCGATTTGGTCTTGTAGACGATTCATGATGGGCGTTGCGGTCAATCCATGCATTACGATAGAAGATAGCATGGTAAATGCCACAATCGCCCACAATTCGTCTTTATGGACGAAGTCGGCATGATCAAGCGCAAAGGCAAGGTAAAATACGGAACCCATGCCTCTGATTCCAAAGAAGCTAACGGTTAGTCGTTCTTTCCAGTGCATTTGTGACCCCGCGAGAGAAAGATAGCCGATAACAGGTCGCACCACCAATAGAAACAGCAGGGAGAATAGTACGATTCGTAGCGTTAACGGTTCAAATATGCCACTGACAAGTGTACCTCCAAAAAAGATTAGCAGGACGCCAAGCAATGCGCGTTCCGTCTGGTCGGTAAAAGAATGGAGTTGCTGATGGTAATCGTTTCCTTTTTCGGCATGACGTAGGGTGATCGCAGCCACAAATACAGCAATAAAGCCATAGCCATGCAGCAACTCTGTAAAACCATAGGTAAATAAGGTAAGTGAAATTGCCAAAAATCCGTCACCGTGCTTGATTAGCTTGTGTTTTTTTGAAACGGTAAATACGAGATAACCGACTAGCTTGCCGCAAAGCCATCCGAGAAATAGACCCGCCGCTATTTTGTATAGAAGATGATATCCGAACCAATGCATTAGTTGTAGCTCTTCGCCAGATGCAGCAAGTGCCAATGTAATAGCCAGCCAGGTAAATGGGAAGGCCATGCCATCGTTTATGCCTGCTTCTGTGGTCAAGGCAAACTTCGAATCGGATCTAATCTTCTCATCCGGGGGGCCGATTTGTACATCTGCTGCCAAGACAGGATCCGTAGGTGCGAGAACGGCCGCAAGGAGGAATGCCGAAGGCAAAGCTAGACCTAATATATAATATCCGAGTATACCGCAAACAATCATACACAGGGACATCGCGATCGCGACTAGTTTCATCGGGTTTGACCATTTTCGAAATGAAAAAGTATGATCGATCTTTATGCCAGTTCCCATAAGAGAGATGATGACAATGAGTTCAGTCAAATGAACTGTTAGGCTGGTATTTTCTTGTGGAAGAGGTGAAGGCAACGAATTGGGCCATGCCAGGTAGACGAGTGCCCCAACTGCAACGTAGAGTAAAGAATAAGATATGCCTGTCCTTTTTGTTAAGGCCGGCATAAAGGCCATCCCTATGCTAGCAAGGCCTACAAGAAACATGACAAGAAAATAGGTATTCATTCGTGTTGATTTGTTTTATAGTACAACAGTGATATACCCTCAAATGTTCTCATCATAAAATACATGATATAGAGATTAGTGTTGGATGCTCGCCTAAAAAGACGAGGGCCACTAAAGATAGTGCGCCCTCGTGCTAATAGTTAGTGTGAAGAATCTTAATAGCCAAATATCTCTTCAAGGCTTAGTTTTGTCAATGTTCCGATGTTCTGAAGTTGCTCTTCCGTAACGTTTTTCTCGGAAGCAACTATACAGTAGGTGTAAGGCTTGTTTGCCAACTCCGTTTGGTGAACGTTCTCGATATCTGCAAACTGCATGGTCTTGACTTGATCGTACCAACCTTTGCGTCTATCGTGATTGATTCCCTTTTTCTGATTTTGTAGATAGCTGAAGATGATGCCATCCTTTTTAATGCGCTGTGTTTCAATATTACTAAGGAAGCTTTTCTTGGCTGTATCAAACGCTTTCTCTGAACGTGGTAAGGTATTCAGTAGTGAATTCATGCCGAGTACAGCATCACTGATTTTATCCGATTGCGTACCAATAAATGCGGATACGCTAAAGGGGTCTTCTTTTTTAGCCGGAATTGAATATGTTGCATATGTTGTGTATGCTAATCCCTTGGCTTCCCTTAAGTTCTGGAAAACGATCGATCCCATTCCTCCGCCGAAGTAATTGTTAAACAGCGCAATACTTGCTTCTTTTTCGGATTGATAATTGTTCCCTTTTCTATACCAGCTAATATCCGCTTGCACCATATCATAGTTTGCAAACAATACCGTATTTACACTTTGCTCCGATCGGGTATAGGTACGTTTCGCAGGTATGTTGGTATACGATTTTGGTGACTGGTGATACTGACTAAGTGCCTTGCTATATTCTTTTAAAGCAAGCGGACTGTAGGCGATCACCTGATGTTCGTAATCCATCAGGCCATGCAATAGGGTTACGAGTTCGTCGCCTTTGATCGCAATAATGGCTTCGGTAGACAATTGATCGTTAAATGGATTTTTTGCACCATATGCAGCGTAATTCATAAGACCTTGCATGATATTGCGTTTGTTGGTCTTATTATTTTGACGCTGTTGTAGCACATCTCGCTTCAGATTTTCCAGCGCCGATTCGTCAACTTTACAGTTCTTTAACAGATCCGTAAGGAGTACCATGGCCTTGCCATAATTTTCCTGTAAGCCGGTTAGCGTGATACGGGTCTCTTCTGAACCTATATTAATGCTGTAGTCGCAAGCCAATTTGTAAAATGCTTCTTGCACCTGTGCTCCAGTTAATTTATCAGTTCCAAGATAGGAAATGTAGTTTCCTGCCAATGGTAGTAATTGATGGTTCCAGCTTCCCATATCAAAAAGAAAGGTTTGTCTGAATAACTGATTATCTTTGTTTTGTACATATAGTACAGCTGCGTTACCTGCTTTTCCTTTTTGGATGTCCCGCTTGTAGTCCAACCATTCCGGTGATACGGGTAGGGATGGCATCGAAGCTATTTCGTTTAAATAGGACGATTGTTTATCCGCATTGGTGTGAACAGGCGTGATAGGAGGCTTTTCTACTTTAGCGATATCATCGGTCATGCCTTGGTTTTTATTAACGACAATATAATTGTCTTTAAAAAATGCATTCGCAAATTCGACGATTTCTGTCTTCGTGATTTTAGAAAGTGCATCAAGATAAGCTACTTCCTGATCCCAACCTAAACTTTTAGTTCGGATGAAATCAGTAGCCAGACTTTCCGTGCGCGCCGTATTATTATCTAAACTTTGCAAAAAAGATAGTGTGCTGTTTGCACGGATCGCATTGATTAATTCGGTATCGAATTCACCTTTTTTTAAGAGGTCGATTTGGGACAAAAGCAAAGAACGCACTTCTTCAAGCGTCTGTCCTTGCTTTGGATAGCCATAGAGGGTGAAGACGCCATAATCCTTTTGCTGTGAGATGTTTGCACCAGCAGCTAATACAAGTTGCTTTTGAGACAGATTTAGATCGATTAATCCAGCTTTTCCGTTATTCAACAAGGAAGCCACAACATCTGCCAATAGGGCATCACGGCTATTGCTTTTACCAATACGATAGCCCATTAACATGTACTGGGCACTAGGTCCTGCGACGTCAAGAACCACGGCACGTTGAATGGGCTCTTCAGCAACCTTGCTATCCGCTACCGCTGTACCAGTTTTAAAGCTACCGAAATGCTTATCTATCTTCTTGATCATCTCGTCGGAACTAAAATCTCCCGCTAATACAATAGCCATATTATTGGCTACATAATAGGTGTCATAGAACGAACGGATTACTTTTAGGGATGGGTTTTTAAGGTGTTCTACGGTACCTAAGGTCGTTTGCTGTCCGTAGTTCGTTTTTGGAAAAAGATGCTTTAATAACGCTTCATATGCGCGGTTCCCATCGTTATCGAGACTAATGTTCTTTTCTTCATAAACAGTTTCTAGCTCGGTATGGAATAACCTAAATACAGGATAACGGAAACGCTCGGCCTGTATCATCAGAAATTTATCGACCGAACTTGAGGGAATATCTTCCTTGTAGATGGTTTCATTAAACCAGGTATGTGCGTTGGTACCTTGTGAACCAATGGCAGACATTAGCTTGTCGTACTCGTTGGCTACGGAGTACTTGGACGCTTCGACAGATAAACGGTCTATCTCTTTATAAAGTGATTTTCGTTTTTCGACATCCGTCTCCGTGGTGTATACCTCGTACAGTTCTTCGATCTGATCTAATAGTACCTTTTCGGATTTCCAATCAGACGTTCCGAACTTATCCGTACCCTTAAACAATAAGTGTTCAAGATAATGGGCCAATCCAGTGTGAGTCGCAGGATCATTATTACTACCAGCGCGCACGGCTATTTGTGCAGTGATGCGTGGCTCATTTTTGTTTTCTGTTAAGACTACCGTAAACCCATTTTTTAATGTGTAAAATCGGGTAGCCATGGGATCGTTGCTAACGTAGCGATAGCTGTATCCTGCCGCTTCCGCTTCCTTCCAGCTGTGCTTTTCCTGTGCCTGGCTAGACTGGATAAAACTCAGACCGATAAAAAGGATACTGATGCGGAAAAAATGACGTTTTATATTCATCATACTGTGTTTTGAAATAGTTCTGTGATAGAGAAATTACTTGATGTTGATGGCAAAGATCTTTTCGTCGGGTGGCAGACATTGCTGATCATTGCATACCATAAATTCCACGGCGCCTTTAACAATAGTCTGACCTTTCTTCAATTTGATCTTTTGTTGAAAAACGACTTCTTTGTTGAAATATAACACCTGCATGTTGAATGTTTTTTCAAATTTCTTGTTCGGGGTAGGCTCGAGTACCTTTCCACTGAGTTGGTAATCGCCAGAAGGCGTAAAGCTGAATGAAGTGGCTACAGGACCGCCCTCACCGATATGTTGCGAATAGATGTTCCAACCATTATCGATTGTAGCCTTTAAAAAAAGTACAGCTTCATCTTTACTGATCTTTTTAGCTGCAAATGTCCATTTTACGGGATCATACACTTGTGATTGTGCTGCGTTGAAGGCAAACAGTGCGGTTATTATTATTATCAATCTTTTCATTTGTATTGTTTTATAGTTTTCTTTCATCAAACTTCCAGATTTTTAAGATTATTATCAACGGTAATCCGTTTTTTCAATAAAATATTTTGTTTTTTATTGTTTTTTCAATTTTTTTTATTGCTGTAGGTAGTGTTTGTTGTGTTCTAAATGAAAAAACGCGTTAACGCGAGGTTAGCAGATTGTTAAATAATAGGTAGGTGCTATACAATAAACCGCTAATTCGTAGGGATATATGGCATTATATGGAGTTGAGTCAATTTAAGAGTATTTTATTTGCTTTTTAGTTTATTTTTTACTATATTTGCATCAGTATGTTCTAAAAACAAAACAGCACATCTGCTGTTTTATTATAAAATCCACAATGGTTTGAGAGAAATTAGTGTAATAGGTGGTGGGAGTTGGGCTACCGCTTTAGTGAAAATATTAGCAGAAAATAAGATCCGGGTATATTGGTATTTACGCCGACAATTACAGGTAGAAGCAATTACTCGAGAAGGCCGTAACCCGGATTACATCAACTTTGCCAAGTTAGATACCGATTATATCGAAGCTTCCACGGATTTGGACGACGTTCTTTCCAAATGCAAGCACCTGTTATTCGTCGTCCCCAGTGCGCACCTCCCCGCAGTTTGTCAGCAGATCGATCCCCAGCAAATGGAGGGTAAAATTATTATATCTTCTATAAAAGGTACAGTCGGACCAGACAATCTACTTCCTTCTGCATATTTGGCAAAAAGTTTTTCGGCATTGCAGGTGAATCAAGCTGTTATAGCAGGACCATGCCATGCGGAAGAAATTGCAGCAGGTAAGAAAACCTACATGACGGTATGTGCCGGAGACCAAGTGCTACGCACCGCGTTGGGTAATGCCCTTGCTTCGAATTACATCCAGATTTGCGAAAGCCAAGATCTATTAGGTGTCGAGTATGCTGCCATTTTTAAAAATGTGGTGGGATTGGTATGTGGTATGGCAAAGGGAATGAACTATGGCGATAATTTTATTGCCGTATTGGTGGCCAATGCGATCCACGAGCTAGAGACGCTATTGCACGCACTGGGTCTAGATGGCGCGCGGATAGGAAGTTCGAGCTATCTTGGTGACCTGTTCGTAACGGCATATTCGCAGCATAGCCGAAACCGCACCTTCGGCGTTTTGATCGGACAGGGATATAATGTGGAACAAACAAAGGATACCATGTCTATGGTAGCAGAAGGCTATACAGCTACAAAAGGTCTACATGATATGGCCGCTGCACGTGGACTTAATTTGCCTATTTTGAATACGGCGTACCGGATTTTATATAATTATATGCCGGTAAAAACAGAATTTAAACTATTAGAAAGGAGCATGATTTGATGTTGTTAGCAACAGATTTAGATGGTACATTTTTAGGCGGTAGTATGGAAGACCGCTTGCGGTTATACCGTTTGATTAAACAAGAAAAAGATATTCAGTTGGTTTTTGTAACGGGAAGGGGACTGGAATCAGTTATTCCTCTCCTAAACGATCCACTTATACCAAGACCGAATTATATTATTGCTGATGTGGGTGCCACCGTAGTGAACGGATTTTCACTCGAGTCTATGGAACCGCTACAAGGCGAGATCGAAGCCAAATGGCCTTCGCTTTATAATATCCGACAAGAGATTTTGGATATCGCGAATGTGACGTACCAAGAAGTACCTCAACAGCGCCGTTGTTCGTTTTATTATGACCAGGATGTTGATCTGGATCAGATAAGGGGTATTGCAGACAAGTTTGATTGCGATATGATTACCTCGGTAGATCAATATCTGGATATCTTACCCAAAGATGTAAACAAGGGGAGCACCTTACGGGCGCTAGTGGCAACACTGGGTGTACCCGACGAGGAGGTACTCGTGGCCGGCGACACGCTAAATGATCTCTCCCTATATCAGGTTGGATTCAAAGGGGTCGTAGTCGGTGCGGCTGAGCAGTCGCTATTGGATAATACCGCGGATTTGGCACATGTGTACCAAGCGGTAGAGAAAGGTGCTGGAGGGATACTGGAATCCATGGATCATTTCGAAGCCTTTAGAAAGCATTACCCAACTGTACGTGGCAAAAATGCCGTATCGGTAAAGAAGAAAACGAACCAGTTGGTGATGGTCTATCACAGACTACCTTTTGAACAGGAAATTGTGAATGGAAAAGCGATACGCGTATCTCCGAAGAGTCCGAACGGGATCATTCCTTCGTTGCTCGGTCTTTTTGAAAAAGGCCGATCGGGTTTATGGATTGGCGAAGAGGTGCTGCAGGAAGATACCCCGGTTATTCCCAATCAGCTTATTGACGAAGAGCGCTTTCCAAACTTGGTGGCATCAACAATCAGCTTACCCAAAAAGGACATCGATCAGTTTTACAGAGTGTTTTCCAAAGAAGCATTTTGGCCAACCATATTTTCATTTGTTGACAAGGCAAAATTTAATCATAGCGATTGGGAACATTACCTGAAAATCAATCGCTTATTTGCCGAGCGTATTGCACGCGACGCCGATCAGGATGCATTGGTATGGATTCACGAATATAACCTTTGGATGGTACCGGCCTATTTGAAGACCTTAAGGCCGGATCTTAAAATTGGTTTCTTCCATCATACTTCATTCCCTGCTGCAGATATATTTAATATCATTCCATGGCGGAAAGAAATCATTGGAAGTTTGCTTTTGTGCGATTTTATCAGTTTTCATATTCCTCGCTATGTAGAAAATTTTGTCGATGTGCTGCGTAGCCATACACCGTTTAGGGTGGTCAAGAAAATCAATGCCGCGAAGCAATTTCTTACCTACAGCTGTGCGTTGGGGGTTGATCAGATGACGAAAATTATTGAAGTCGATGGGAGACAGGTGCGACTTGGCGCGCAACCTGTGGGTGTTAATATCGATAAAATAAAACGGATCTTAAGTCAACCGGAAGTGAAAAACAAAATTGCTTCGGTAAAAAAGAGCAAAGAAGAGCTGGGACGTAAAACAATCCTATCTGTCGAACGACTTGACTACGTGAAAGGTCCATTGGAAAAGATTCTGGCTTTTGGCGAATTCCTTGCCGAATACCCGGAGTTTAGAGAGAAGGTAGAATTGGTGAACATCTGCACGCCGCCATCGCAGGGCATGTCGATATATGACAATATCCGAGATGAGGTAAATAGAGCTGTGGGAGAGATTAATGGTAAATATGCTACGATGGATTGGGTGCCTATCCAGTACTTTTACCGGGCTTTACCATTTGAAGAAGTGGTAACTTTATATGGATCTAGTGATATTGCTTGGATTACACCACTCCGGGATGGCCTCAATTTAGTAGCCAAAGAGTACATGGCCGTTCAGGGCTTCCTGGAAAGCGACGGCGCACTGGTACTGTCTGAGTTTGCCGGAGCGTCTGTGGAATTGCCTTATGCTATTTTAACTAATCCATATGATATGAAAAGTATGAAGGAAGGCTTGCTAAAAGCGTTGCTCATGCCTGAAGACGAAAGAAGGGTACGCGTAAACCGATTATACGATCAGGTAACCTACTACGATATCCATTACTGGGGTAAGGATTTTGTAAAGGAACTGGAAAAAGCTGTAGCAAAGTAAATACTTCGCCTATTAGCGCAATTTCCGGAATTCCTTCGGGGGGACTTTATTCCTTTTTACAAATTCGCGGTAAAAGTAGGATTTATTGGTCATCCCACTTTTATACATCACCTCTTGTACGGATAGATTGGTAGACACCAAAAGCCGCTCGGCGGTCAGAAATCGGTAATCCTTGATAAAATCCATCAGGGACAAGGAGGTGATGTTTTTGACTTTACGGTATAAGCTCCGCGGACTGGTGTGAAGTAATTCGGCGATATAGGCAGGACCTAAATCTGGGTTTTCGATGTGTTCATCAATGATAGCTATGATGTTGGCAATGAGTTTCTTATCATCGCGGTGTACAATGTTCTTCTTTGTCGTCTCATAAGCACTCTCGGGCGAATGAAAGTAATCTCGCATGGTTTCATTTTTCTTAACCAGCCGCACGATATGTGAGCGCATTAGCGAAAGCGAGAACGGTTTTGTTAAATAGACGTCGGCACCAGATTGGATACCGGTCTCCTGTTGCTTCTCCGTAGTCTGGGCAGACAGTACGATTACAGGAATATGTTTAAAGGATTTGTCGCTTCTGATTTCTTGAATAAGCTGTAAGCCATTCTTTCCGGGCATCATAATATCTGTCACGACTAAAGAAACGCTTTCGGTGTTTAGTAGCTCCCAGGCCTGTTCGGCATCAGCGGCCGGCAAGATATGGTAATCATCAGCAAGGTAACGGGAAATCATGGATACAATATCACCATTGTCGTCTACTAGCAAGATAGTGGGTCTTGTGTTTTCTATTTTTTCGAGCACGGTGTCTTCCCGTTTATGATTAGCAGGCAACTGGTCGTCCGAGCCGCTTACCGGTATATGCGGCAGCAATACGCGAAATTGAGTATAGTGATCAGGCTCACTTTCGACCTCTATTTTACCTTCAAGCAATTCGACCATAGAGCGGCAGATCGATAACCCTAATCCGGTGCGACCTGTTAACTGCATATAGCCGCTGTCATCTTCGTTATCGAGCATGTGGTAGGGTTCAAAAATGCTCGACAATTCGGATGCTTCAATACCTTTACCTGTGTTATAGACTGTTAGTTCTAATGTATCATCGATCTGATGTAAGTTTACGCTTACCGTGCCGTTCTCGGATGTATACTTAAATGCATTGGAAACCAGGTTGTTTAGGATTCGCTGAAAAAATGCCGTGTCGGTGTTCCAAGTCAGATCTGCGGAGATGCACTCCACATAATTGATGCCTGCTTTTTCGGCGATTAAACGAAACGACTTAAGGTATTGCGCCGCTAGGGGGGTAAGATTTACATCTTTCTGGATATGATAGGTGGGGGCAGGCTTTTCGGGATCATGTATATTGAGCAGTTCTCTGATCAAACCCTCCAATGCCACCGTATTGCTTGTTAATGTATTGAGATGATCCTGATATTCCGTATCGGAATGAGGGACGCCTGCCTTCAATACCTCACAAATTCCCTTGATGAGGGTCAGCGGTGTGTAAAACTCATGCGTCATATTGGTGAAAAAGGCGAGTTTGGACTCCAGAAGTTCTTTTCGCTGATTTTTGATCATTTCTTTCTGTGCTTCTTCCTGTCTTCTGCGTGCTATGCGCTTCGAAACCTGATACACGTAAAAGCCGAGTGCAGTTAGTAGCAGGGCATAAATACTTAGCGCGACGGTAGAGCTATACCATGGTGGCAATTTAGTGATGTACAGGGATTCGGTTTGTTCGTTACCCGTGTTAACGTCATTTTTGTAACGTACTTTTAATACATATTTTCCGGCTGGAAGGTTCATGAAATCGATCTGATTGGCATTTGAAATCGAGATCCATTCGTCGTGATAATTCTCTAATTTATAGCTGTATGCATAGTCCTTGTTAAGGTAATCGAGTACGGTGAATGAAAGGCTGAAGGATTGTATAGAAGCGGGGATCTCGATCCCGTTTGCTGATGTAGACTCGAAATCAGAAAGTGGATGGCTTTCGCCCTTCACCTTGATATCAAAGAAATGAAAATTTCTGGAGCGTGCGTGCTTCTGCTGCAGTGACTGCTGGGGGTTAATCCATACAAAGCCGTTTACGGCACCAAAATACAACCTTCCGGTATACGGACATTTCCAAAATGCGTCGTCCGAAAATTCATTGATTTCCAGCGTAGGCGCAATATAGTTGTGAAACAGTCCATTCTGCGGATTGTACTTTATTAGGCCCCTGCTGGAACTTAGCCATAAATATCCCAGCTCGTCGGCCAGTATGCCATGTATCATATCATTAACCAGTCCATCTTTCTTGTTGTAGTGTTTGATATCCGATGCTACGCCTCGGGAATATGTAAAGGAGGTTAGTCCGGAAGTGGAGCCAAGATAATAGGCATTGCCTTGATCCCGCCAAACACTTAATATATCAGTAATTGCGGCGTTATTTTCTGGGTCGATCACAGAGACGAACTTATGCTGTTTCTTTTCCATATCGAATTCTGCCACACCTTGACCGCCCCGCAAGCCGATAACTAATTTTGATGGCCCGGAAAATACCATGGACTGAATCTCATTTCCGGCGAAATTCTTGCCTTGGATAAGGTAATTTGTTGCCGACTTGACGCGTATATGGCCAGCGACCTCCTCCAGAAAAACTTCAATCAATCCGAATCGGGTGGAAGCTAGCCATAACTTGGAATTGCTAACTTCGAGGATAGTATGTATGCTTTCTAGAAGCGGAGCTTTACTTTCGTGTATGGCCTCTCGTACTTGCCCACTTTTATAGTCATAATAGAATAATCCTTTTTCAGTTCCGATCCAAAATAAATCATGATAAGCGCTTTTTGCCATACCAAAAATCTGAGAAGATAGCAGTCCTTCTTTTTTGTTGAAGCGCCTAATATTATTTTCATTTATTCGACTGTTTATTAGTGTATTATTTTTACTTATCTTAATTAACCCATCACCATTAGTGCCAACCCAGATGCTACCCAATGAGTCGGTTAAGATCGTTCTAACTGGTTTGTTTGTAATATTGGCCTGGGATAAATTAACTTCACCAAAAACGGGGGTGGAGGCACTATGCTGCTGTACGCCTTGACCATCTGTTCCAATCCACAATAGATCTTGATAGCGATCTGCCAACAAACAAAAAACGGAAACCCCCGGTCGGACCCAAACGGTGGGATCTTCACTGCCGCGTCCAACTTTTAATACACCGGAGTTCTTTAATGCAATATATACCGCTTTATCGTAATATTCGATTTGCGCAATGAATCCGTAGTCTTCGTTGGCCATCGATCGGATATTTGCAAGCTGGTGCTTGCGTGAGGTGAGCAGATCATATTGATACACACTAAATTGATCGTCGATAAAGTACAGGTCATTGCCCGATAAACTCGCTTTGACGATACGCCGTTGGTGTATTTGAACTTCTTGACCATTGACTTTTGGTCTTCCCTTGATTTCGTTTAAGTTTTTGGAAAATAAATGACCATCATTTTTCAATATCAGTAACGTTGAATCAACAATGAAAAGTTGGTTTATGTTGAGTAAGGTCATCTTTTCGTCTGTAATTTCGATTCGATCAATGGTGCCCTTCCCAGCTTTTGCAGATGCTTTATGATAGAGTAGTACCCGATCTTCTGGGATCATCCATGTGTCGCCAGCAGCATCGGATTCAATATGTACCAGCTTTGGCAAGTCAGGGTATGAAGCTGTTATTTTGCGTGTTATCAACGATAGTTTATTTAGGCCCATTGTGGTAGAAATCCATAGATGATCTTTATCCGCCGAAGTAATTTTATAAATAATATTGCTACAAAGTGATAAGGGGTTTGCGGGTTCATGTCTATAGGTAATCACCTCAGTTCCGTTGTAGAATGACAGGCCATCGTATGTCCCGAACCACATATACCCCTGATGATCTTGAAAGGAGTACAATACAGCATTGTTAGGGAGGTAAATAGTTGCACGATTATACTGCTGGGCCATGGAAGGCAGCAGGAAGGTTGTATACATTAGGATGGTTACGAAGTATCTTAATTTGCCAAAAATCATCATAGTGTTGGTTTGCAACTGCATTGTAAAGTGAGCTGTCGTCCCTAAACGTTTAAAAAACACAATCGGCTTGGGAACGGAAGCGAACACGGTTTATAGAATTTAAAGATACAGTTTTCTGCCACGCTATGCTAACCCGGCATAGCACTATCGGTACCATATGTTGCCAAAAAGGTGCACTTTTTTACAACTGGCCAATAAGTGTACCTTTTTGGCAGGATCGAGCGGCAATTTCGTTTATCAATCCGCTACTTTTGGTCTATTATAAATCTGAAAGGATAGCCTCGATCAACTGGCATATCGTTACATCGATACATATTTTCGTCAATGTGAGTGGGCTGGATAAGAAGCTACTAAATAAAAAACTTAAAATAGATAATAATCAATGAAGAAGATTACTTGTGTTTTCCTACTTTCCGTTGCGATTACAACAGTTTATGCACAAAAGGGTATAAAACTAACATCACCAAATGGTGATTTGACGACCGAAATAAAGCTGACCGACAAAATTTATTATTCTGTATGGTGTAAGAGTGATACACTACTGCAAGACAATTTTCTACGTCTGCACCTGGATGATAAAGTATTGGGTGATAGACCAAAATTGTTGAGCAAAAAAGAAAAACAGATCAATGAACAGTTAAAACCTATTGTACCATTGAAGTTTTCCACGGTAGAAAACACGTATAACCAACTTCTTTTGCATTTCAAAGATAAATATACCGTAGAATTCCGTACATACAACGATGGAGTAGCCTACCGGATTATTACGGATATGAAAGACAGTATCAATATCGTATCAGAGGAGATGAACATCAATTTTCCGAGCGAACAATTGTTACATGTACAGCAACCCGGCGGCTTCAAAACGGCGTACGAAGAGATCTATTCGCATATTAACAGTAGGGAGTGGAAGCCGACGGATAAGATGGCCGTACTTCCTATGTTGATCGATACCAAAAAATCCTATAAAATTTTGGTATCCGAGTCAGACCTAAGCGATTACCCCTGTATGTTTGTCAAAAGCAACGGCCAAAATGGAATCACATCAGTCTTTCCGAAAGTGCCCATCAAATTCGGGGATGATGGCGATCGAAGCGTAAAAATTTTAGCTGAAGCGGATTACATAGCTCGGACTGCTGGCCAACGAAGTTTTCCATGGCGTTATTTTGTGATTTCCAAGCAAGATACAGAGATATTGACAAATACGATGACCTACAGGTTGGCCACAAAAAATGTTTTATCCGATGTATCATGGATAAAGCCAGGTCAAGCAAGTTGGGAATGGTGGAATGGTGCGAAGCCCTATGGTCCTGATGTAAATTTTGTATCGGGCTATAACCTAGATACCTACAAATACTTTATTGATTTTGCCGCTAAATTTGGTATGGCCTATATTATCATGGACGAAGGCTGGGCAAAAAATACACGTGATCCGTATACTCCTAATCCGGAGGTAGACGTTCACGAAATCATCAAGTATGGTAAGGAGAGAAATGTAGGGGTGTTTTTATGGCTGACCTGGTTAACGGTGGAGAAAAATCTGGAGCTATTTGAAAAATTTGCGTCGTGGGGCGTTAAGGGCGTGAAGATTGATTTTATGGACCGAAGTGACCAATGGATGGTTAATTATTACGAACGCATTGCAAAAACTGCAGCAAAGCATAATTTGCTAGTGGACTTTCATGGATCCTTCAAGCCGGCCGGACTGGAATATAAATATCCCAATGTGATCTCTTACGAGGGGGTGCGTGGAATGGAGCAAATGGGAGGATGCTACCCCGATAACAGTGTTTATCTTCCCTTCATCCGCAACGCGGTAGGACCGATGGATTATACGCCTGGTGCCATGATAAGTATGCAACCGAACGTATATAGAAGTGAGCGTCCGAACTCGGCAAGTATTGGGACCCGAGCATACCAAATGGGATTGTTTGTCATTTTTGAAAGCGGTATTCAGATGCTTGCAGACAATCCCACCATGTATTACAGAAACGAAGAATGTACGGATTTCATTACCAATGTACCGACCACCTGGGATGAAACAGTCGCCTTGGATGCTAAAGTTGGTGAACACGTAATCGTTGCTAAACGAAAAGGCGAGAAGTGGTATATCGGCGGTATGACCAATAGCAAAGAGGATTGGCGGAATTTTGAACAGAAACTGACTTTCCTGACTGAAGGAAAAACCTACCGGATGACCAGTTTCGAGGATGGTATTAATGCAGTCGGACAGGCTATGGATTACCGGAAAAAATCGGTGGAGGTCAATAGCACATCTTCCATTTCGATAAAGCTCGCTAAAAGTGGGGGTTTTGCAGCAGTGTTGGAGCCTGTAAACAATAAAAGACTACAATAATTTAAAACCAAGATAAACGATGTAAGGACAAATTTTCAATACACTATTTATGATCAGCAAATTATTGCTGTATGATGTAAACCTGTTCTATGCAGGAGCACAATTACCAATTAACGAATAAACTATAACCAATGAAGAAAAAGGATTTTAACAAAATTCGCAGGATCAAACGGGGTATTAAAGTGGGTACGCCGTTAGGGATGATGATACTTCTCTCGCTGATAAGCGTGGACCGAGCCCTCGGGGAATCATCTAATGTAGTAAAAAAGGAAACTGACGAGCTGGTAAGTAGACAGCAGCAACGTACCTTATCGGGTAGGGTGACGACGACGGATGGTGCACCGCTCGTAGGTGTTACAGTTTCCATTGTCGACTTCTCTGTATCGACACAAACGGACCAAAATGGGGAATATGAATTTCGTATTCCCGACGAAGCCAAGACCGTTCGATTTACGATTGTCGGCTTTAAACAGCTAGATCAATCTGTAGTCGGCCGGCCGGCGATAGATGTGCAGCTCGAGGAGTCTGCAGATGATCTAGAGGAAGTGGTGGTAGTAGGGTACGGAACGCAGAAGAAAATCCAGACCCTAGGTGCACAGTCAAACTTGGATGTAAAGGAGTTGAAGCAGCCAGTAGCGAATATCAGCACGGTATTGGCAGGCCGAGTTTCGGGAGTAGTAGGCATGCAACGTAGTGCCGAGCCGGGACTTGATGGTGCGCAGCTCTGGATCCGTGGATTCAATACCTTAAATAATTCCAGTCCGCTTGTGCTGGTGGATGGAGTCGAGCGGAGTTTCAGTAACATCGACCCAAATGATATTGAATCATTTAATATATTAAAAGATGCATCCTCTACTTCGGTGTACGGTGTGCGCGGGGCAAATGGTGTTATCTTGATTACAACAAAAAAAGGCTTGGCTCTGGAAAAGCCGCGGATAGACGTCGATTACTACCAGGGCATTACCGAATTTACCCGCGTGCCAGATATGGTAGACGGAGTTACCTATATGCAAATGGCCAACGAAGCCAATGTAACGCGGGGAGATTCGCCAATCTATTCAGAAGAATTGATCCGAAAAACGCTGACCCAGGAAGATCCAATGCTTTACCCTGATGTAGATTGGTTTCAGGAGATCTTTAATCGATTCGGTAACAACCGGAAAGCTAACTTAAGTATCCGTGGTGGGGCGGCTCGCATGAACTATTATGTATCTGCTGGCTATTACGATGAAAAAGGTCTGTTTAAAACAGACGGTCTTTCACAGTATAATTCTGAAATTGCGTACAAACGCTATAACTTTACCTCCGCACTAACTGTGCATGCCACAAAAACAACGACTGTGGATTTAGGAATAAAAGGCTGGATCTCCAATGGTAACTATCCGGGTACGGGAACTAATTCGATCTTCGCTTCCGTCTTTAATTTATACCCTATCCTATACCCTGTGAAATATCCGGATGGATCGGAACCTTTTGTATCTACGGGTGGAGGCTTGAGTAATCCTTATGGGTTACTTACAAATCGCGGTTATGCGACGACCTATGAAAACCAAATGATGTCGGATATTCATGTGAAGCAAAAGCTGGATTTCTTAACGGAAGGACTTTCGGCTAGGGTTTTATACTCTTTTGATGCGCAAAATACCAATCGATTAAATAGATCCAAAGTCCCCTATACCTATTATGCTAGAGAACGTGATGAGAACGGAGAGTTGATCTATGAACGGACGGACGGAGGCAATGGTAAAGATTACCTTGAGTTTGGTCGAAGCAATGGCGGACGGAGGCAATTCTACCTCGAATCGGCCATTAACTACAGCCGCGACTTCGGGGGACATTCTGTAAATGGGTTATTCTTGTATAACCAGTCCGACCGAGTCAGTGCAACTGCCGACAATCTAATGGGCTCGATCCCTTATCGGAGCCGCGGTATTGTCGGTCGGGGAAGCTATGCATTTGAAGATAAATATTTAGCAGAAGTGAGCTTTGGGTATAACGGATCCGAGAACTTCGCACCTGAAACCCGTTATGGAATTTTTCCATCCTACGCCATCGGATGGGTACCCTCCAATGAAAAATTTTGGGGAAATATGTCCAATGTGATTCAGCTGTTGAAGATTAGAGCCTCATATGGTCTGGTGGGAAGCAGTAAACTGGATGGTAATGAAGATGGTAGACGATTTGCATATATCGCCACTGTGGCAAATACCGGTGGATATAGCTACGGCCAAAACAGAGATAACAACATAGGTGGTCTGGATATTGGCGAGTATGCTTCCACCGTAACTTGGGAAACGGAAAAGAATACAAATATTGGACTTGAACTTAAAACTTTTGATAATGCATTAGAACTGATGGTCGATGTGTTTAAGAGACGAAGAGAAAATATTTTCCTTTCACGTGCCTCGGTACCCGGTTCCATGGGACTGCGGTCAAATCCACTCGGAAACTTGGGTATATCGGAAAACAAAGGTATTGATATAACAGCCAATTTTAGTAAGCAATGGGGTGAATGGGGAGCGACATTCCGAGGCACATTTACCTACAATGCGAACAAGCTGATCGAAAATGACGAACCGGCTAAACCTTATCCTTGGATGGAAAAACGTGGACATCGTCTTTTTCAGCGCTTTGGCTATATAGCGGAAGGTTTCTATACACAGGAAGAAATTGAGGATCCATCAGTTGCCCGTACAGCAGGTGTGGTGCAGGCAGGAGATTTAAAATTTCGGGATTTAAACGGTGACGGTGTTATTGACGGAAACGATCAGACAGCGATCGGACTTGACCATGTGCCACAAATTCTTTACGGATTTGGTTTTACGACAGCCTACAAAGGCTTCTCATTGGGTGCATTTTTTCAGGGAACCGATCGGGTAGAATTTTCAATGTCAACTACCTTTATGCCGTTCCGTGCAGGATCTGCACGAGGAAGCTTATTTAATAATATAGATGATCGCTGGACAGAGGATGATCAACGACAAGATGCATTCTATCCTCGTTTGTCTTATGGAGATATCAATCAAAATTATTCAGCACCAAGCAGTCACTGGGTACAAAACGGCCGTTTTCTACGTCTGAAAACACTAGATTTTGGCTATACTATTCCTAGAGGTCGCTTTAGCGGGTGGGGTGTAGAAAATGCACGGATCTACTTTATCGGTTATAACTTACTTACGTTTAGCCCGTTCAAAATGTTTGATCCAGAGCTGGGTAGTGGTGCGGGAGATCGTTATCCAAATATTAAAACCTATAGCTTAGGACTGAACATCACTTTTTAATTCTGTTGATTATGAATACAACGATAAAAATTTACATAGGATTATTGCTTCTGCTCATATGCAGTTCTTGCAACAAAGATTTCTTCGATCAAGTGCCCGATGATCGCCTACAGATCGACGATATATTTAAGCGTCGGACGACGACGGAACAATACTTGGCAAACGTATATAACCGAATTCGTTCGCAAATGGATTGGCGCTTTGACAATAGCTTTGAAGGCTTATCGGATGATGTCGATATTACGTATAACGACATGGCTCCCTTTCAGTTAAATATAGGTAACTGGGATAGAAATACAGGTGCCTTCAACAGGTGGGGACATTACTATCAGGGCATTCGTTCTGCATCCTTCTTTATACAACATGTAGACGAAAATCCGGAGGTACCGCAGCAGGAGAAAACCAAATGGAAGGCAGAAGCCCGCTTTCTGCGTGCTTACTTTTATGCTAATCTCATGATGCAATACGGCCCAGTGATCCTTATGCCAGATGTGCCCTTAGAGCCTGATGCAACGTTGGAAGAGATCAGCATACCGCGTAACACGTACGATGAATGCGTGGCCTATGTGGTTAATGAAATCAATACAGCCATTCCAGATCTACCTACCACTCCGGTAAGCACACGCGAATGGGGTAGAATTAATCAGGGCATGGCTTTGGCATTTAAATCCAGGGTGTTATTATACGCGGCTAGTCCATTATTTAACGGAAATACGGAGTATGCTGATTTTAAGAACCTAGATGGTACTGTACTGATCAATCAGCAGTATGACATGAATAAGTGGAAGCTTGCTGCTGATGCTGCTAAAGAAATGATCGATTTTGGACAATACAGCCTTTATATCGAAAGGGATGCCAATGGCGCAGTTAAGCCATTTGAATCCTTGAAAAATGTGCATCTTACAGATTGGAACTCCGAAGTTATCATGGCGAGGGTATCGGATAATTTTGGTCCAGATAAAATGGGATCACCTCGAAATGTAGGCGGCTGGTCGGCTTTCGGTCCAACGCAGCAGTTGGTGGATGCCTTTTTTATGGCAAATGGTAGACCAATTACCGATGGTGCCTCGGGCTATTCTGAAAGCGGGACGACTTCGCAGCAAACGAATTATTATGCATCGGGTACCTCAAATATGTATGTAGGGCGTGAACCTCGTTTCTATGTAGCAATTACCTTTAACCTCAGCAAATGGCTCAACAATGATAGAGGCAGCAATAACCAACCTGTAACGATACAGATGTATAGTGGAGGAAATAGTGGGTTATATACCGGAAGAAACTATTCTCGAACGGGATATGGTGCGCGTAAAATGGTACATCCAAGCAGTACGTTGGAACCAGATCGTATACAAGGTCGTTTAGAAGTGCAATTAAGGTTGGCAGAGGTCTATCTGAATTATGTGGAAGCACTAAATGAGTATGATCCCAACCATGCGGATATCCTAAAATATCTCAATATGATTCGTGAAAGAGCAGGTATTCCACAATACGGGACAGCCGAGGATAATTTACCTATTCCAGCAGACAAAGATGCCATGCGTGATGCCATCCACCAGGAACGCCGGGTAGAATTGTGCTTTGAAAATCTACGCTTTTTTGATACCCGTCGTTGGAAAATTGCACCTGATACAGATGGTGGTGACTTTTACGGCATGAACATCGAAGCTACGACCTCTGCAGACTTTTCACAACGTACGGTATTCGAAACCCGTCAATGGAAAGACAAGCAATACTTATGGAATATTGTGCAGGATGAGCTGAATAAAAATAGAAATCTTGTAGAAAACCCAGGATGGTAAGCATACTATACCACCTAAAAGTTAAAAAAATTATGAAAAATATAGCATTTCTTAGCACCACGGTAGTTGCAGCTATCTTATCCCTCGCTTCTTGTCAAAAGGAAGCGAGTGCAGGACTTGGTGAGGGACTCGTAGAGGAGGTTGAATTGCGCTCACCGACAAACGAAACCCGGGTCGTTCTTGACGCCGAGCAGCAAGCCGGTGTATTATTTAAATGGTCGGAGGCCATGGTTTCGAATGGTACGCTGGCCTTCTATACCGTATTGTTTGATAAAGCTTCGGGAGATTTTTCGGAGCCCTTAATGAGTCGAAAACCTGAAAGACTTGGTACTATGTATTCACTGAACGTATCCCGGCTGCAGCTTGATTCGCTGGCGAAGGCTGCAGGTGCGAATATAGGAAACCCCGTCGACATAAAGTGGACGGTAAGGGCAAGCAATGGCGTAAATACTGCGTTGGCCAAACAGCCTTTCACCTTTACGCTAGAGGTTACACAGGCCGAGCAATCGGATATGTTGATGACCGCTGCAGACGAAATGATGGATGCACTCGTAACGTACTTTCTCGATGGCATGCCTTTGGATGTTTGGGGTGAATACTATCCGCGTAGGAATACGTTTTGGGATGGTGCATCGACCGTGTGGGGGCAAGGTGCTGCTTTTTCAGGTTACACCGCTTTAAAGGCTATGGGAGAGCACGATGCGTCATTAAAAACGAAGTATGCTAACTTATATGATAATAGATTTTTAACATCGATAGACAAGTTTCGCAACCGCAGACAAGGTGGTCCTGAGGGGTATGCAGTATTTCCGGGCGGAGGAGATGAACGCTTTTATGATGATAATGTATGGATCGGATTGGATATGGTTGATCTGTATATGCTCACAGATGATTCTAAATACCTTGACCGCGCGAAATTAGTATGGAACTTTGTCTTGTCGGGAACAAATAGCTTGATGGGAGGTGGTATTCATTGGAAGGAAGGAGATAAGGGAAAAAACACCTGTTCAACGGCTCCTGCCGCCGTACTTGGTGCCAAACTATATCAGGCAACGAATGAGCA
Source organism: Sphingobacterium alkalisoli (assembly GCF_005049105.1). Lineage (GTDB taxonomy): Bacteria > Bacteroidota > Bacteroidia > Sphingobacteriales > Sphingobacteriaceae > Sphingobacterium > Sphingobacterium alkalisoli. The sequence goes on along the minus strand of NZ_SUKA01000003.1, from coordinate 432,298 downwards.
GGCGTATTTGGATCGTGCGAAGGAATTTTATCATTGGGTGAAGGATCGACTCCAGGATCCGGAAGATAAGCTTTATTGGGATAATATAAAGTTATCTGATCCAAATAATCCAGGTTCTTCCGTCATCATAGATAAAACGAAATATACCTACAACGCGGGACAACCGATACAAGCTGCTGTATTATTGTACGAGATCACTGGCGACAACCAGTACTTGATCGAGGCTAAGGCCACCGCTGATGCAGCCTACAAACGTTGGTTTAAGCCATATTATTCAAGTGCGCTAGGCGAGGAGATTGGTATGTGGACGGATAACAATGTGTGGTTTAATGCTATTCTATTAAGAGGTTATATCGAACTATGCCGTATAGATAAAAATGAAAAGTATGTACAGGCTTATCGAAAAATAATGCAGCATGCCTGGATGTCAATAGCGCGCGACCCACAAACTAATCTATTGAACAATGACCTTAAAGCGACTACGCCACGTACCGAGTGGGGAATTCTTTATCAAGGTGCATGTGTAGAAATGTTGGCTAGACTCGCCGATTATGAGGCAAAAAAGTAACTGGAATATTAAATAACTGTACCAAATTATGACACGTATATTTAGAAATAGGATTGCTGTGCTGGGCATAGTATTCTTGTTTTGGGGCTGCTCCAAAACAGAAGAGATAAAAGTAAGCGATATTCTGATCCAAAATATCGGAAACGAAGGACTAACTATCCCGCTAAATGAAACATTCCTGGTAGAAGCATCTACTGCACCAGGGAATGCAGATAGAGCAGGTATCACTTATAAATCTAGCGATGAGGAAATATTTACGGTATCTGCTAAAGGACTCATACAGCCTAAACAAATGGGTGAAGCGGTTCTACAAGTGAAGACACAGGACGGCAGTCGATTGAACGACGAACGTACGATTATTATCGAACGACCTTCGATCGAAACGATCGAAATTGAAGGAATGGTAGATGGCTATCTGATCGTTGGGTACAATCTGGAACAAAAAGTGATGATCAACCTACTTCCAGAAAACAGTACGCCACTAGTGACATTCCACACCGATGATGCCAGTGTCTTTACCGTGACGGAAGCCGGTAGGGCGGAAGGGCATCTATTGAATGGCGAAGCTAATTTAACTGTTCGGGCGGTACATAATCCCGATATCATGATCACCTGCAAAGTTAAGGTCCTGGATCTTACGGTAGAAGATATTGTCGTTCCCGCTGATAAGATAATGATCAACGCGATGGGTGGCACTTATAATTTGCGCCGTGATTTAACTATATTGCCAGCTATTGCGTCGGGTGTTGAATTGCAGTATGAAAGCAGCCGTCCGGATATCGCGACGGTGGATGAAGAAGGTATAGTGACCGCGAAGGGTAGAGGTGATGTACAGATCACGGTCTCATCAAAAGATGCTGATCCGGTGAAGAAAACGGTTAACTTTTTCATCGAAGCCGAACTAAGCTACGAGGGATGGACGGCGACGGCTTCATCCTATAGTGAATCGCAGGGAACTCCGGGTGCAATCTTAGTAGATGGAGCTAATCCGTTTTGGCACAGTAAGTGGGCAGGTGGGGAAGAGCCTCTACCACATTGGATACTGGTCGATATGAAAGAAGAGCACATGATTACAGAAATAATGATCAATCGTAGAAATTTTAATAATGATCTCCGTAAAGCCATTATAGAGGTGAGCCGCGACGGCAGTTCCTTCACACAGGTGGGTATCCTAGATTGGGGATCGAGCCCGAGTTCGGACGCCCTTCGGTATGCTTCATTTGCGAAACAGAAGGCGCGCTATATTAAAATTACGGTGACGGAAAGCAACAGGGGACGGGTAGCCAGCATCAACCGCATGCGTGTATATGGTGCGAGCGAGTAATTGAACGTTACTGGATCCAATGACAAAGACCGAATAAAAATGGAGGCTATTGGCTAGTCCATAGCCAATGGCCTCATAACTTGATAAAATAATACGATGAAGAGAAAAATTCTAAACGTCTGTCTATTTTTCGTGAGCATACAGGCTTATGCACAGCAAGATATTTTGCAGCATTTACCGAAACATGCGGATCCTGCTATGGTGGGCGAAAAGCTAGTAAGAAACTATCTTGCTAGCGATTACCGTCATTTTGACGAAATCTCGGGGGAACCACCTTATATTGTGTATCCGGAAACATGTACTTGGCTGGGGGCACTCGTTTTTAGCGAAAAAACAAACAATAAGCAATTGCTCACCGACTTGGAGAAACGTTTTTATCCTCTATTGGGAAAGCGCAAAGAGCTCATGCAAAAGCCCAATCATGTAGACAATACGGTTTTTGGAGTGATACCTTTGCGGCTTTATATGCTGACCCAAAATCCGTTGTATTATCATATCGGGATTGATTTTGCGGATCGGCAGTGGCAGATGCCAAAGTCTTCAAGCCGCGATAGCATCAAACACCGTTCGTTTTTAGAAAAGGGATTGAGCTGGCAGACGCGGTTCTGGATCGATGACATGTATATGATCACCGCAATCCAAAGCCATGCTTACCTGGCTACAAAGGACAGAAAGTACATTGACCGGGCAGCATATGAGATGACAGTATATCTCGACTCGATACAGAGGCCAAACGGACTTTTTTATCATGCAAAAGAGGCACCTTTTTTCTGGGGTCGCGGCAACGGATGGATGGCAGCTGGCATGACTGAATTATTGAAAAATCTACCTAAAGAGAGCGAGTACTATGCCCGGATATTAGCGAGCTATCAACTGATGATACGTACCTTAAAAGAAAATACCAACAGCGAGGGTCTTTGGGGGCAATTAGTTGACGAACCTAAAGAGTCGTGGACGGAAACTTCGGGGTCGGCGATGTTTACCTATGCCATGATCACCGGTGTAAAAGAAGGTTGGTTAAAGCAAGCCGAATATGCACCAGTCGTGCGTAAGGCCTGGCTTGCGTTAATGCCTTATCTTAACGAAAATGGTGATCTCAGGGAAGTGTGTATTGGTACAAATATCGGTTCAACGAAGGAGCATTATCTCAACCGTAGACGTTTGGTTGGCGATTTCCACGGGCAAGCAGCGCTCTTGTGGTGCGCTAGCGCCATGCTAGCACTACAGAAGTAATTGATACAGCATCCCGAAAGCGGCTTTCGGGATGCTGTATACTAAAGTATATTTTCCAATTTTTTCATAAGCTGGTCTCCTCGCAAACCCACTGCAACAATCTTACCCTTAGGATCGATTAAATAGTTTATAGGAATGGACTGTACGTCATAGCTTTGGGCAGCAGCATTATCGAACCCTTTGAGATCGGATACGTGAATCCAGGGAAGACCATCTTTTTCAATGGCATCAATCCATTGCTGCTTACCGCTTTCTTTATCGAGCGAAACGCCAAGTATCGTAAAGTTTTTGTCTTTAAACTTTTCAAATGCTTCAACTAAATGTGGATTTTCAGCACGACAAGGGATGCACCAGGAAGCCCAAAAGTCAAGCAATACGTACTGACCACGAAAGTCTGACAGGCTAACTGGCTTACCCGAGACATCATTCATCGTAAAATCAATGGCATCCTTTCCTAGTCCCAGTTTTTTTGCACCAAGCAGCAACCGTGAAACGCGTTGGCCATCCTCGGAATCACGCCACACGGGTGCCATATTAGTGTATATTTGTGACATCTCTTCGTAACGTTGGCTGAGGAGATTAGGTCTAGCTATTTGTTTCATCAGGTCAAACGACACTTGAGAGTTCGGATAGGATGCTAAAAAATCCAGATACACACTATCTCGCTTAGCAGCAAAGCGTTCTTCCTTTATATCGTTGTCGGTCAAGCCGACAGCGTTAAGACTCTGCTGAAGTATACTGAAATCATGCTGAACAGCGGCTCCCTTTATAGTGGCAGTTTCTACACGTTCTCCTTTTATCGTGGTGATTCCCGCATCAAGATAGAATTGAGTGCTCTCGCCTCGTTTCTTTGTTTTTGCTTCCTCTTCTTTAGAATAACCAACGAAAAGAAGGACTTTTACAGGTTTATCAACATTCCCTTTCAGTTCGAAATGACCTTCACGGACACGTGTCGTATCGTGTTTAAACGTTTTTCCGTTATGGTAGGCCAAAAGAACCGCACTACCTTCCATTGCAGGACTTGATATGTCTCCTTTGAGGTGGAAGGTTTCCTGCGCAACAGCTGTATGTAACACGAATAAGCTTACGCACAGCACATATAGTGTTTTTAAGTTTTTAGATTTATGCATGTTATTTATTTTACGAGTTCCTGAATTTTGTTAAATAAGGTTTCGCCTCGGAGGTTGGTTGCCACAATCTTTCCCTGGCCATCAATCAATACATTTTGTGGAATGGCCCGCACACCATATAGTGCTGCCGCTGGTTCTTTCCAGCCTTTGAGACTGGAAACATGATACCATGGCATGCCATCCTGCTCAATGGCGGCTTTCCACCGACTTTCGTCATCGTCTAGCGAAACACTGAGAACCGTAAATCCTTTGTCTTTAAACGCGTTGTATGTTTCAACGACATGTGGATTTTCTTTGCGACAGGGACCACACCAGCTAGCCCAGAAATCGACCAGCGTATATTTATTTTTAGCAATCACTTCCTTTAGACTAAGGGTTTTGCCCTCTGGCGTAGTAGAGACAAAGTCTTTATAGGCTGTCCCGGTCAACTGACCTTTGGCAGCAAGTAATCGTTCTTCTAATTGCTGCCCAAGTGGGGTCTCCTTTAATTCCGTACTCAATTTTTCATAATAGGGATAGGTGGTCTCGTAGTTGGCCAATCTTCCCAGCGCAGTTTTATCGAGATAATAAAGAGAGACGTAAGAGGCGGGGTTTTCTGCTACAAATTCATGAACTATTTGTTGCTTAGCGCTGTGTTGTTTACTGATCTCGGGTATCAACTTCGCTATAAAAGCTTTCTTTTCTTCACCTTCTGGCATCATTTTAAACGTGTTCAATCCATCGAAGAGCTTTGTCTCTGAAGGCCGTATTTGTTTGGCCAATCGCTCATGTGCTTCTGCCATTTTTGTGCCACTGATATGCGCATAACGAATGGAGTCGGGGGCGGATACACGGATGGTTCCTTTTGACAGAAACAAATCAATGAAATCGACAGTTTGTCCCTCCTGGATACCCAACTTGCCTATGGTAGGCGAAGTTATATGCCCTTCTAATTTGAAACGGCCGTTCTTCACGATAACGCTATCTGTGATTTTGGTTGTATCGTTAACGTAGTACAACTTGATGAACTTGTCATTGTGCCGTGGATTTGCTTTGCCTTTTATAGTAAAATTTCCACTTTGCGAAAAAGATGCTACCGGACTGGCTAACAACGTGATTAATATCCAAATATGTATTAGTTTCATGTTCTTTTTTATAAATGTCTATAAATTAATTTACTGCTCGCCAGTTGATGTCTTTTACCTTGATCATATCTGTCCAGGTGCTGTTTTCTTGTGGCAATAGCTCTACGACATCAGGATTCATACCTACCCTAAAACGCTGTAGAGTTCCCTTCTCTATGCTGTTATATGTAGCTATATATAGACTGTTGGCAACATGGTCGATCTGTGTGTCAAATTTTAACATCGTAATATCGTCGTTTCCGATCTCGGGAAAGGTATATAGCTTCTCAAAATTGGTGCTATAATCATAGGCGTATAGCTTATTGTCTACTGAATAAAAAATTACGCTCCGGTTGGAAGAGAAAGCGTAGAAATCTGCTTTATCAAAATCGGTCGCAATTGACTTGACCGTATAAGCCGCGCGTTTAGCGGGATTGGTTCCATTGGCGTAAAATTTATAGATATGGCAGGTATTGTCGTTGTCTTTCATAATGGCAAACGAATTTCCATTGGTCGAGCCGCCGTCGGTGTTACGGGTGTTTTCTGCATAGACAAGGGTACGACCTGCTGGTTGATTCCAAGGGAAAACATCATTTGCTCCATCGGTTAATACAACAGAGGAAGTAGCGATAGCAATACCGGTAAAATTCAAGAAACGTTGGTCTTTCGTGTCGTACCACATAAACGTGCTCATGCTGTTTATCGGATAAAGTAAATATGGTGCCGCAGGGATTAGATCCTCCTGCGCGGAAGCCACCCTGTTTACGGGGTTGTTATAATAGTCTCCGCCTACGAGTACAGGAGCGCCTGCAAAGATATCGCCGCCAACAGTAATAAGTGCACGATATAGGGTACTACCGGTAGCACCCGCAGCCGTACGTATCTGTGGTGCTACCACTATCGGTTGAAGCGTTTCAGCATTAATATTATCCGACGTGTAAACGAATCGACTAAAAATATTGGCTGTTGTAGCGGCCATTGTTGCGCGATCTAGAAAGTAAGATCCTGTATTGGTCATCACCCATAGACGACTGTAGGTAGCCGTGCCACTTGTATGAAAGAAACTAACCGGTCCACGCAAACGCGGAAGCTCTGTTCCAGACAAAATATTCCTGATATGCACAGTATCAGAAAGCATAGCAAGCATCTCAGCTTCCGCAAATCCCTCCTCGTCTTCGCCTATAATAAGCAAACCCTTAGAATAGGGTGTGCTAACAGAGATCTTTGTATTAGCCGTCCAAGTGACGCCGGTTACCTGATCCAACACCCTATAGAACAGATCATAGGATGCAGGGCTAAGTTTTATCGGATATTCGACATTTTTCTCTCGACTGATGGTATCAAAGGCCGACGTACCTAACTTTAATATCCAAAGGTGGCTGTAGCGAGATTCGTCGGATTCGTCCATTGTTTTGGTAATCGTGGGTACAATACGCAATGTGTCGATATTTGTGCGCATTACATACGTATCGTTTACGCCTTGGATATCCAGCTCATTGATGTCGTGATATTCGTAATTACCGAGATCCTTGCTACAGGCATTCAGGATTAGCATACTTAAAAATGCTATTTTATAATATATTTTCATGTTATGTCTTAATTATTTGTGAAGATTAAGGTCCAGGAACGTAGGGTACACCAAGATAGGAAGTCCAGGGCACCGAGCCCATCCACATCAGCCGGCCGTCATCTTCAAGTACAGGATTTTTTTCGTTCAAACGCTTGATTAAAATCGCGGCACCATCACTGGATATGAGCATTTGACGAACCATGGGCATAGTTTCAGTACTTGCAAAATCTTCATATGTCAATCCAAGGTTTTCCATCAGAAACTCCATCTTTTTACGTGTGAATACACCAAATAAACCTGATTCACGATTACCTGATTGTAGTGATCCGGACCACACGGCAGGCTGTATCATGATATCATTAATTCGTAAAGAATGTAGACCGGCATCAAATTCGGGTATGACTATACCTGAATTAAATTCAGGTATTGCATCCCATTCAGGAAAAGACAGTTCGAAATCCCTCGTTGGAATAAGACGCAATCCCAACGTTACGGGGTTTTCTTCCAGATCGGGCGTACGCTTAAGTCTGACTTTAACCAGGGTAGATACGGCACCTGACGGAATAGTCCATTCTTCCTGTATCGGTTCGTAATGCTGTCCGTCGACCGCTGTAGTTGAGTCTGCATTGACGGCTAGTCGGAAAGTCCGATCATAATCCTTCACAGGCCCTGTGATCATTACTTTTACAGGAAACTCTATTTCCTCTGTTCCGATACGGACAAAATCGACATTGCTATAAGGTTGATATGGCCAAAGGCTCTCCAAGATAGTAGAACTATTGTTGTGGCGTACAGAAAAATAGACACCTTCTTTGCCTTGGTATGGCATTATTTCTTTCTCACAGCCAATGAAAACGGTGGTCGCCAGCAAGAACAGGGTAAAACGTAGTAAATTTTTCATATCGTTATGCTTTCGTTTAGTTTCTTTGTGCGGTTTCGCTATCCGGCAGCGGAACTACGTAATTGTTTAATACCATTGTTTTTTCGGGAGTTATATTCAGAACGGCCGAATTAGGAATCGATTGGTATGAATTCCTTTTGTAAAAAAAGAACATTTGACCTTCGCCCAGCATTTCACGTCTAAACTCCTTGCCGATTTCTAATTTTAAAGCGGCGGGATCTGCAAATGATAACGAAACGGTATTTCGTGCTGCACGTAGTTTATTGAAATAAGCGGTGCCCTGCGCCAGATCGGGATGACATTCGGCAGCGATCAATAATAGCTCCGAAAGACGGATTAATGGTATCATATAGCGACCGGGACCATCGACGATATCAGCATATTTCATATTCGTAGTAGCTGTTGTTGTTCCAGTCGATGCGCTTTGCCAAATTCGGCGACGAAAATCATTCTCGTTGTCATAATAAGCACGCACACGGGTTTCATTCACATCGCCCTCAGTAAAAGATAATTTTTGGGTAGGCAGCAAGTTTACATCAAATAACCGTCTGTACATTTCACTGCGTTTGATGTCATATAGTGAGAACATAACTTCAGTAGAAAACATACGGTCTGGTCTGTCAACATCGGTTGCCGCGGTAAATGTAACATAAGGAAAAATGTTCTTTTCTGAAGATTGTACTTCGAAAAGAACTTCTTCAGCATGCAACAAAGCTTCTGTACGATTGCCTTCCCAAAGGTACGCACGCGCTAAAAGCGCTTTAACCGCATAATAGTTCAAACGATATTGCCGATAATAAAAATCGTTGGGACCAGAGGTATTGCTGTAATTTCTGACACCCTGGGTACGGATAGGATCAGATTCCAACAATCCTAACGCTGTTGTCAGATCAGCTTTCACCCGCAGCATGACTTGTTCTGAATTCAGCAGTGGCAACACATCATATCCTGTTTGATTGACGTATGGAATACTTGTCTTGTCCTTGTTCTCTGCACTGTGAATCGGCCCGAATAGACGGAGCATATCCAGATGTATCATTGCTCTCAGTGCAAGTGTTTCTCCTTTTATAATGTCATAATAAGGTTGAGGTAACCGTTCACTCGGTGCGTTTCCACATTTTTCTATAATAACATTGCAGTTAGCAATCAATTCGTAAGCTTTACGCCACGTATTGTCGAATGTAGCTTTTACGTTGGCATCTGTGTAGGTGAACAATGTGAACTTTTCGAAAATATGGGTAGAACTTTTAATATAATAATATTGCGCCAATACGTCAATCATGCCGGCACTCATATTCTGTCCATACAAATCCGGATGAGCCATCTCTACATAGACTCCATTAAGTGCCTTCATAAAGCCGGCACTATTGACAAAAAGCTGATCCTCTCCCAAGCGATCGACAGGTTTAACGTCTACCCATTTGCTACAGGACAGGGCCATCAACCCAATGAAAAGGATTATAATTATTTTATGCAGTGTTTTCATACTTTTTTCTTTTTTTTCTTAAAAACGAACGCCCGCCGAAAAGGAAACCGAACGTGCAAATGGATAGTCTATGCCTCTTTCATTTTTGATCGTCGAGATATGGAAAATGTCATTCATATATGCCCGAAAAGTCACCGAGGATGCACGGATTGATTTGAGCCAGGGAGCGTTCATACTCTCATAACCGATAGAAAAGGATTCCCCAATCAACATGTCGTTGTCTTCGACAAATCGCGATGATATCGGTGTTTGTTCGGTCCTGGAAATCGCTTTGAATTTAGCATCATCGCCAGGTTGTTTCCATCGATCATATAGTGCACGCTTGTCCTGATTAAGTACTACATTTCTAGAGGAGATATTTTCTACTTTTTCGTATAAAGTCTGCATAAAGGCTTGTCCGCCTACACGATATCTTAGATTGATGGACGCAGAAAATCCCTTGTAAAAAATATTGGTACCTATAACGCCCTCCAGATCTGGGTCACTGTTCCCTACGACGACTTCGTCCTGAAAATTATAAACAAAAGTCTGCTCGCCGTTCTTGTTTAAGAAGATCTCGCGCCCGGTAGCGGGGTCTATCCCTACGGAGCGTACGGCCCATAGATCAGAAGGGCTACCCCCGTCGTAATACCGTACGAGATTACGGCTTCTATTCGTTTGATTAAAATTATTCAGTTGGTTTCCGATATTGCTATATTCTGCGTTAAGTTGTCGCATATTAAGATTGATACGCCAATTGAACTGCCTATGCTGGATTAAGGTATAATCACTGGTTACCGTGAATCCCCTTGTCACCTGCTCGCCAATATTTTGAGAAGCCGTGGAAACACCCGTAGAAGATGGCAAAGATACCTGTACCAATAACGGATCTGTACTTTTTACAAAATAGTCGATGTTGAAACGTAAGCGGTTTGCAAAGGTGACGAAATCGAAACCTATATTACGGTCTAGGGTTGTCTGCCATTTCAAATTTCTATTCCCCATATTACTCACTATCGTACTCGCTCCAAAGGGATTACGATTTTCATTGTTGTAACGGTAAATCCGCATGGAGATATAGTCGTCAAAGTTTTGATTGCCGGGGTTCCCGATAGATCCGCGAATACGTAACTGATCGATCCACCCTAAATCTTTGATGTTCCCTTCATTGTGCAGATTCCAAGCCAACCCGAAAGACCAGATATTTGAAAATTGTCTTTCTGCACCAAACACTGAAGCCCCATCCGAACGTAGCGTCGCATCGGCTAGAAAACGCTGATCATAGGAATAACCCATATTTAAAAAAAAGCTGGCGCCACGACGTTTTGATTCACTAAAATCGGAACGCTGTCCGGCACGATAACCCAGTGCGAAATTGGGATTGGAGAACTCATCATCGACAAAACCAAAAACCTGATATGCACTCCGTTGGCGCGTAGCTTGTTCCATACGCCCACCTATCACGGCATTGAGCATGTGCTTTTCTGCAAACAGCTTACCATAGGTGACAGCGAGGTCGCCATCGTAATTCATATTTTTACCGTTTGTCTCCCGGTAGCGGCCCCGCTCCAAAGGATCTGTATTAAGAAATTCGGTATTAAAAGGGGAGCGGAATACTTCATCACGTGTCGAAAAGCTTCGAAGACCTAAACGACCGCGGACGCGCAAAGATTCTAGCGCTCGCCATTCCATTTCGAAGTTGTTCGTAAATCCTTGCGATCCTTCTTCATTTATATTTAGATTGCTCACATCATAAAGCGGACTGTATACCGGAGCCTCACCAGATCGTGTAGCACTAAAATCCTCCAACAACATTTTCACCGAACCATCGGCATTGTATTTACGGTGATAGGGATTGGCTCGCGAAAAGTCAGAAAAGGGTGAAGTTTCCTTATTGGCAATTACGTTATCGAGACTCAACGAATTTGTAAAGGATACATTTCCTCTTCGATATAATATGCGTACATTCCCGTTAGTAGCCTGCCTATCGGATCCTTTCATTACCCCATTGGTAATCCCGTGGTTGAAAGACACGCTGTAACGCAGATTGGCATCTCCTCCTTCAGCAAACAATGTGTGCCGTTGTGTAAGTGCAGTACGAAGGGGTTCATTGGGCCAATATGTATTAACACCACGTTGTACCTCTTTGAGACGATCTAGATAATTGGCTTCGCTATTTAGATTGGCGCCTAGAATAATCTTTCCATCTGAATTGAGCAAACCGTAAAAACCGGATAATAGTTCAAACTGGAGTTTTTCCTGTGCATTCATCAAATTGTAGTCCGTAAGATCTGCAAAACTTATATTTCCGTTAAGCGTATAATTAACACGCAACTGCCCTGGTGTAGGGCGCTTGGTTTCTACCACAACTACTCCATTGGCCGCTTTGGATCCGTAGATTGCTGCCGCCGCCGCATCTTTTAGTAAAGTAATACTCTCAACACGATCCATACTCAAATCAGAAATTATAGAAAGGGTACTCTCAAATCCATCTAGTATGAACAAAGGTTGGTTCGGGTTAGTTTCAAACTCGTCCGTAAGCCCGATCACGCTACTTTTTCCACGGATCTCTATATCGGGCATACGATTAGGATCGGATCCGAAAAGGTTGTTGTCTATGATAGCAAAAGACGGATCTAGGGTTTTTAGGCTTTGGAGCACATTCTGATTGCCGACCATGCTCAATTCCTTGGCCGTGTAGGTCGCCGCAGATCCGGTGAAACTTTCGCGGTCACGTTGATAAATACCGGTAATGACTACATCTTTAATGGCATCGGCAGCGGGTTCCAACTGGATGAATAAGTTTTCTTGATCTTGATACTCCATTTCCAACGCCTTCATTCCTATATATGTAAAAACTAAAAATGTTCTGCCTGTCCCGGAGGGCAACGCGAGTCGAAACCGTCCCTTTGCATCGGTACTACTGCTCAGCTTAGCTCCTTTAACCTGTACTGTAACACCTTCTAGGTGTTCTTTGGTTTCGGCATGCTGCACCACTCCGAGAATATATCTCTGTTGTACATCGGATTTGGAAACAAGGACTGCTGGACGTTGTGTTTTTCGCAACAGTGAAATGGTTTTATCTTCGAGCTGATAAACAATGGTTTGATTTGCAGTTACTTGATCCAAAAAATCGACCAAGCTCATGCCACGAGCATCTATATCGACAGGCTTTGCTGATTCTAAAACGCTTTTGGAACTGAATACAGTATAGCCTGTTTGCTGTCGGATAGCCTCTAAGATGCTGCTAAAGGGAATGTTTTTCCCCCTTAAGCTAATTTGTTGAGAATAGCTGGAAGCACTTGCTGTTAACAAGCCAGCTATCATTAAAAACATGATGATCTTCATCACTCGTGTTAAGTAATTTATATTCATTAATTTTACCGTTGATTTTGGTTGGTGCAATATCTGCTTGTAATGTTTAGGTAATTGTCGCAAATCAGATCGTAGGGGAAAGGATGGCAGTCCTTTCCTTCTTTTTTTGATTTGACGTACAATCTGTTTGGATTGATGGTTCGTGTTATTTCATAGGCATTTAGATTTTTAAGTGTTATATTTTCTTTCCTTTGATGATAAGCTTGCGCGTCGCGGTATCTAAGCTATAGTTAATGTCGGCGACGTCGAGTACACGCAGGACCAGGCCTATGTTTTGATTGCGGAAGGCATCGCCTGCTAATTCGACAGCTGGAACTTTTCCTTCATAGGCAATGGTCAGATCATACCAATGGCCAATTTCAGTCATTACCTCAGCAAAAGATTTACCATCGAAGCTAAACTTTCCGTCGCGCCAAGCGGTATAATTACGTACGTTAACTTCTTGCAAGCGTGTACCTGCCTGGTTAGTGATGGCCTGGCTTCCGGGGGACAATATTATTCGTTTTTGCTTGTCTGCTATAGCAATTTTCCCTTCTATTAGTGTCGTTTTGCTAACGGATTGATCGGCATAGGCTGATATATTAAATTGCGTACCTAGCACTTCAATATCTTGTTGTTTGCTGACTACTTTGAAAGGGACCTTTGAACCATCTTTACGGTATGCTGAAGTAACATTGAAATATGCTTCCCCGTCTAACTCAACTATGCGCTGCTCATCTTTAAAATATGTCGGATATTTTAAAGATGACGCTGCATTTAGCCATACCTGTGTGCCATCAGGCAAGGTAATTTGATATGTACCTCCACGAGGTGTTTGTAAGACCATCTTTGGCGCTGTACCGTGAGGCTCCTTGAGTGATCCTTCGTCCGTCACTCGGGTACCGTCATTGTAGCTGATCCCGTCACTCATCACAATGCCATCTTGTGCATTACTTAGGTTGATTTGACTCCCATCGGCTAATGTAAGTGTTGCTTTGTTCCCGCCTGGTTCGATTTTCGTACTAATTACAGGGGAAGCTACTTCCTTATGTATATAGACTTCATTCGTCCAAAGGCCAATAAATGCGATTAAAACTGCGGCGGCGGCGGCGATCCAATAAAATTTACGTATCCGGTAATGACCTTTCGGCTTGTCTTCATTTATTTTCTTAAGTAGTCCATTTAGTACGCGAGCCTTCAAATGATCGCTGCTCTCTTCTTCGGTTAATGGAATAGTCACTTCATTATCACTATGACTGGTATACCAATTCGCTAAAGCGTGCAATTCATCGGTATTTATACTGCCATTATTGAATTTGTGAACTAATTTTTCAATGTATTTCGGATCTTGGGTCATTATTTTTGCCTATCTACTTATATAGACAGAAAAATAAAGGGGGAGGGTGAGTCGAACTCGTATTTTTATTGCTTTTTTATTAAAAGTGACTTTAAAGGGTTGATTATTGAAAAAAAATAGGGATAAATACAAGTGTGGTCAATAATTTCGTGTTGTTGCGTATGTCTTTATTAGCTTTCTTGAGATGAGATTTAACCGTGTTTTCTGAAAGTTGTAATTTTTCAGCGATTTCCTTCGTCGAAAAGCCTTCATGTCGGCTTAAGGTAAATACCAATTTGCATTGTGCAGGCAAGGAACGGATTACACTATCGATCTGTTGCTCTAATTCTCGCATAATCAACTCATGTTCTGGCGTATGAAGATTTATCTCTTCGGCTGGGGGAAATCCTTCTGCCTTTAGTCTTTCGCGATAGCGACGATCTAAGATATTAAATGATTGATTGCGTATGGCACGAGCCAGATAGTTAGCGAGTTCATCTTTAACCAATGAAAAATTTTCGCGTAATTTCCATAATTTATACAGTACATCTTGCACACATTCTTCCGCCTCCTCTTGATTACCCAACCTGTTAAACGCAACAGCCAACATTTTTTCCCAATAGCGATCATATATCTCGATTAATACACGCTCATCACCGCTACGCATCAGTTGAACTAGCTCTTGATCACCATAAATTTTATAATCCACCATTACTCATGTAGGTACCTACCGTACAAACTTAGAGAAAGTTGATTTTATATGCAATTAAAATACATTTGTTTTCCATTGGTGCGTATCGTCTTCAAAAATTTCTCTACCCCAGATCGGCAGTTCATTTTTTATCCGTTCGACGACCTCACTGCAGGCTAAGGTCGCATCATTCCTGTGCTTTGAAGAGGTGAAAACAAACAGGCATATCTCTCCCGCATGTACGACTCCAAGACTATGGTATATGTGCATACAGGTAAGTTGGTATTTTGCAAAGATATCCTCCCTGATCTCGGTCATTTTGTTTAATGCCAAATCTTCATAGGCGGTATATTCTATGGCTTTAACCTTTTTATTTTCTATCACGTCGGATCTGATCTGTCCTAAGAAAATCTGGTGCGCGCCAATATCCGTTTTAGAAGCATGCCTAGCGATACTTTCTGCGATCGAGCGTGGCGAGATAGCGCTATTTTGAAATATTTTTTTAACTTTATTCATTCTTTTAAATTATTGATACCTCCGTCTAGGTGGCTGATTTTGTAAGCTTTCCCTAACTGCTCATGCAACAATTTCATTCCTATGAAACTCCGCTTACCGGACTGGCAGATTACAATAATATTTTGTTGCTGAATCTGAGTCGCCTTTTCTGTTAAATTAGACAAGGGTATGGCTAAATGAGGGAATCCGAGCTTGGGGTATTCCCCTGGCTCACGAACATCGATGATCACCGTATCTGGAAGGTTTGCCATTTCATAAAGGGATGACGGACAAATTGTTTCACTTCTTTCAGATTTCATTCCGCAATGAAGATTATAATCCGTCAGTTGAAGGTCCGCTAAGGAGGTGGGATATGCAATGCTCGACGTTATCTGCGCGGGGATATCAAGCAATATCGTTTGATAGTTTAACAAGTTGATAGTAAGTAGCTTATTGGATAGTGAATTTCCGATACCTGTTATCAATTTAATAACTTCTGTTGCTTGTATTGTTCCGATCATACTTGTCAAAACTCCCAATACGCCGGCATCATTACAATCTGGAACTTCTGATGGCCGTGGTGGTTCAGGAAAAAGATTTCTATAGCTCGTTTTCAAGCCTTCATCATTGGGGATATTGAAGACTGCAACCTGACCCTCGTATTGATAAATAGCGCCAAAGACCAACGTCTTCTCCATCAACCTACAAGCATCATCAATCAGATACCGTGTGGGGAAATTATCGGTACAGTCCACGATTAATTCGTAATCTGATAATAGTTCGATGATATTTTTGGTGTTCATCTGTTCCGAAATCACTCTTATGCTGATATCCGGATTCATTGATCTAAGTCTGCTGGATGCAACTTCAGCTTTCAATTTACCTACATCGTTAGTCGTGTATAACACTTGTCGTTGCAGATTGCTGAGAGCGATCACGTCATCGTCTACAATACCAATATTTCCCACGCCAGCAGCAGCTAGATATTGAAGTACCGGACACCCAAGCCCTCCAGCTCCTATGATAAGAACGCGGGCTGAAGCAAGTTTTTGTTGGCCTTCCATGCCAAATCCATGCAGTTTTAGTTGTCTGTCGTATCGCTCTAGATCTAACATAGCTTATCCTCCTGAATAGGGCGGCATTAAAGCCACGATATCGTTACTCTCCAGTTTTGTGTTACCTGAAATAATTTTTTGGTTCACTGCAATACGCAATTTTAGATGGCTTAGCATCGGAAATTCCGCATAGAGGTTCTCCATTAATTTGTCTGTGCTTTCAGCATCGATATTCAGATCTGAAAGTAAAATTTCCTTTAACCTACCAAAAGCCATAACTTTTATACCCATAATTCTTTCATATCTATGCGGTTGTAAATAATAATTTAAAAGCAGCAACCAACAACACGACTGCTAGTACATATTTTAATCCATTTTGGTTTAGTTTCTTGGATGCAAAATAAGCTCCCGCTAACCCTCCCATAAATGCGAAAATGATATACATCCACATATTGCTTGTGAAGGCAATATCTTGTGTGAGCATACCAGCTAAACCGGAAACGGAGTTGACGAAAATGAAAGCCGCACTTATAGCCGCGGTTTGCTTTTGGTTTGTCCATTTCAATAGAATCAAAACCGGAGATAACAAAATACCACCGCCTATTCCGATCATCCCAGATAACAAGCCTATAAACCCACCAAATACCAGAGACAGGTATAGGTTCGGGTCTTTTAATTCGTCATCTTTTGGACTCCTAAAAAAGAAAAAACGAATAACCGGGAAGAGTAGTAAAACACCCAAAATACGTTTGTATAATGCATCTTCCATATTAATCATTCCACCGACAAAAGCGAAGGGAATGGAAGCAATCGCAATGGGAATAAACGTACGAATTTTAAAATGACCATCTCTGTAGTATTGGATAAATGCGGTCAGCGATACAAAGAGATTAAGTACGAGTGCTGTCGGTTTCATTTCCTGCGGTGCGGCGCCATATAATGCCATTAATGCAAGATAGCCGCTTGCACCACCGTGTCCTACCGCTGCATACAATGCTGCCACAATAAATAATAAGATGTAAAAAGGTTCTATATCCATATTATATTACCTGTACTCTCCATCATCCGCCTATTGTTATCATACTTCGGTTTTGAATAACTTCTGCATCTATATTTTCAAATGTCCCATTTAGTTGACCACCCTGTTTTTTTTCCTTAGACCAAATAGCTGGTTGAATAATAGACAAAATTTCTTTTCCCTGTCTTAATGGGGTAAGAAGATCCGTCTCCTGTTTTGAAAACAAACAATTTTTCAATTTTCCATCAGCGGTAAGCCTCATTCGGTTACAGCCACCACAGAAGGGTTCACTCATTGTAGAGATAATGGCAAAACTACCCTTATGGCCTGTAATAGTATATCCTTTTGCCGTATCGTGAATTCCGATCTGTTTGGATGTGAAAGCATATTTTTCACCGATGGTATCTAATATCTCCTTTTGGGTCATTACCTGATTGCTACTCCATTTATTCCCGCAAAAAGGCATAAACTCAATAAAACGAACTTCTACAGGATATGCTTTTGTAAATTCTATAAAATCGCAAATTTCATCATCATTAATTCCTTTCATTAATACCACATTGATCTTGGCTGTAATATTATTAGCCAATAGCAGATCAATGTTCTTGCTGACCCTATGAAATAAATCCCGGCGGGTTATTTTTAGAAATTTATCAGGTTGTAGCGTGTCAAGGCTTATGTTGATACTGTGGAAATTAGCTTGAAGGATCTCGGGAAGTAAGTCATCAACTCGTATTCCATTGGTGGTGCAGGTTAATTGCACTGGTAATTTACCTAGGTTGAAAATAATTTGGGCCGCATCTTTACGTACAAAAGGTTCACCCCCGGTAATCCTGATTTTATTTACACCTTGCTGAACAAATATATGAGCTAACCGATCAATCTCCTCTACTTGCATAAGCCTTGAAGGAGGAGTAAAATCATATTTCTCTTCGGGCATGCAATAAAAACAACGGAGATTACAATTGTCTGTTAATGAAATCCGAAGATAATTATGTGTTCTACCAAATTGATCTATTAACATGTCGATTAGTTGAGTATTATTTGCTGTCTATTTCACAAGTGTGTAGTTATATTGTCTATATGTTTTCAAAAATACAACAATAAAATGATGTTTATCAATTTTTATGTATAATATTTCCGATATTTTATATTTTTTATATGATATAAGTAGTATTTTTTGTTGTTTTTTAGATAATTCAGATTTAATGTGTAATTATTTATTGTTTATAGTTTATTTAGCTTAAATTTTATCTTTATATGGTGTGTTTGGTGGAATTTTTAACAGGGTGGGGTTTGTTTGTTGAAAGTTCGAATGCTTGCGTACATGATTAATAAATAACTTAGATTAATCTATTTTTTTAAAATTAAAACATAGATTGTACGCTTTTGTTAGTAAATTAATGGATATGATAAAAAACGAAAACTATACAAGCGCAGCCGAAGCATTAATTAAAAGACTATTACCCAACAAAGCAGAATATTTTGAAGTCCTCATTCCAAATTCCGATGAAGAAGGAGAAGATTTTTTTGAGATCATACCAAAGGATGGAAAGGTTGTTCTTAAGGGCAACAATCCAGTTTCGGTAGCATCCGCATTACATTGGTATTTAAAGTATCTGTGTAATTGTCATATCTCATGGAATAGCGACCAGTTGGAATTACCGGATCTCTTGCCAACTAATTTCGATCCAATTGTACGTAGTACTGAATTCAACATCCGTTCGTACCTAAATTACTGTACATTTAGTTATTCCATGCCTTGGTGGGATTGGGAACGATGGGAGCGGGAGATCGATTGGATGGCCTTGCATGGTATTAACATGCCATTAGCGATTACCGGGCTCGAAGCAGTCTGGCAAAATACGCTACGCCGTTTGGGAATGGATGATAATTCGATTAGAAATTTCCTGGTTGGACCAGCCTACTTTGCGTGGCAGTGGATGGATAACCTCGAAGGATGGATGGGGCCACTGTCTCAAGATTGGATAGATCGGCATCTGGAGTTAGGACAGAAAATAATTGGCAGAGAGCGTGAACTGGGAATGAAGACCATCCTTAAGGGCTTCAGCGGATACGTACCTACTGCGCTTACAAAATTTTATCCCGAAGCTAAAATCTATAAAACGGATTGGATATCGACTTTCGAAACAGCACAGATCGATCCATTGGATCCGTTGTTTGTGCAAATAGCTGAAATATTTGTAGAAGAACAATATAAACTTTTCGGTACAGATCACTATTATTCCGTCGATCCATTCCATGAAAGTCAGCCGCCGATTAAGACAGCAGATTATCTTGAACATGCGGGAAATGCCATCTTTTCGGCCATTAACAATATTGATCCTGATGCTGTATTAGTGATTCAGACCTGGTCGCTTAGGCAGGGTTTGTTGCGAGCCGTTCCAAAGAATCGTACACTCATGATGGCCCTCACTGGAACAAATTGGAAAAAACATGAAAGCTATTGGGGCAGGCCTTGGGTGGTCGGTATGATGCACAATTTCGGCGGACGGAGTTATCTTGGCGGCAATCTAGCTCATTTTCTGAGCCATGCGCTGCGTTTGAAGCGTTTACCGGCAGCCCAGAATGTGCAAGGATTAGGGATTTTTCCCGAAGCAATCGAGCATAATCCAATCATTTATCAAGCGGCCACGGAAATAGCATGGCACCAGGAAGTTCAGGACGTATCTAGCTGGACGAAGCAATATGCTACCGCCCGCTACGGAAGTCTCCCAACCGCGGCCGCACGTGCTTGGGAAATAATGCTATCGACAGTATACCAACAAAAAAAGGTAAAGATTATCTCCATGGAATCGCCTATATGTGCTCGTCCTGCCTTGTATACGCCTAGCGTATCGATGAATGGTGATATGGTAAGGGATTATAAATTAATAGATCTGTGGTCGGCATGGGACGAAATGCTGAAAGCTGCAGATGAACTAGGTGCGAAACATACATTTCAGTATGATGTGGTAGATATTGCAAGGCAGTGTCTTGCAGATTTATCTTTACTATTACATCAAGAAATAAGTATCGCCTATAAAAGTAAAGATCGCGACGCACTTCAAAAAGCCGGCGAGCAGTTTATCGACCTAATGGAAGATCTAGATGACCTTTTGGCAACGCGCGAAGAGTTTTTGTTGGGCAAGTGGCTTACAGATGCGCGAAAATGGGGTAATCATGAAGAAGAAGAGAACCGCTATGAACAGGCAGCGAGGACATTAATAACGGTATGGGGGCCGGTAACACCGAATGCATTGTTTTTTGACTATTCGAACAGACAATGGTCTGGTTTAATCAAGGGATTCTACTTGCCTCGGTGGAAAATGTTCATTGATTACCTCCTTGAGCAACCTGAGAATCCCAACAAACGGTATCACGAGCGAAAACTACGAAAATCTTACGGCCGGCCGGCAAACAATGCGCATCCTTTCTTCGACGCCTTGTCTTCGTGGGAAAAGTCATGGACTGAGGAACATGCAACCTATGCATCTATACCAGTAGGCGATAGTATCGAGATAGCTAAAAGATTATACACGAAGTGGTGGCCAATCATGCGAGGTGAATCCAAGCAGGTGGTACCACTCGCTTTGCAAGCCGAATACTTAGGCGAATTACTCCCGCAACCTGAGGAGCCCAAGAATTTTGGACTGTAAAGGCATTAGTGATGAGCCGGAATCTACAGATAGCATGTGATGAGTTCAAAGTTTTACTAATTGAAAATATAAAAAAGACGGCTGCCTTTCGGGAGCCGTCTGTAAAAAATAAACTATTTAATCGCTTGTCAACTTAATTTGGCAGGAGAATCTCCTCATAAGGAAATGTTGTCCCAATAGAGTGAGAAATAACTATCTCTATGGTACATGGTTCACATTTGTTGCCTCCACAGATAGGCGTAAAAATGACTTTATAGGTTCCTGTAGTTACGAATTGATGTTGAAAGGTTTTGCCAATACCATTTGCGATTACACCATTCGGTCCATGTATTTCCCACTGATAACTTGCCATGCAACTTTCTGGCTGACAAACAAAATCAGGTGACGTAATACTATAATTACCTTTCTTTAACTTGATCGACCGTCCACATTGGACAACCTGCCCCGCATTGACGATCTTCGCCTTCTTTGCCAGTTCAAGATTTGCTTCAAATTGATGATTTGGTGTGTTGGATAAAAGTCGACCTATACGCACATCGTGGTTCTTCCAATGTCCACAATCGCAGGCTGTAGCACAACACCGGATCTGAAATCTCCGAGATTCTACCGTACATTCGCTACGCGGATCTCTAATCAATAAATACCAGGTACGATCACTGCTACACGGAAAATTTGCTGGTATACTGTAGTTAAAAGTATTTGTACCGCTGATACCCGATGCCAGCAACTGGTAGGTAGCATTCGTTTGCCCGTCAACCAAATAGATATCCACCAGGCCTGACGGCGTCGATCCTGACCAGGTCAATTGTATGCTTTCTCCGGGACAAAAGGTTCTGTCTTCGCTTAGGTGCGTAATTGCTAGCGTACAAGGCTCTTCTACCGGTTCTCCCGTGAAGCAGATAGTCTTTTCACAGACATTACAATTCACATCTTTGACCCTCACTTTAAGACAGAAGGTAAACTCCACCTCACAACACGAGATATCCAGGACATTTGGTTCACTAATCTCCAGTTCGATCTGTCCATTCACTAGGGTAGGAGATCCTAACCCCCAAGTTAGACTACCCGCAGGCCCATTGTTCAACAAGGTCAATCCATCTAACTGTGCAGTATTGGACGATAACATGCCGAAAATACCCATATCCGTTGGTTTACAATCTTCCTGGCTGTAGGTAGCGTGGAAGTCAAGCATCGTAATATCCAACTCTTGTATAGGTACAGAACCACCTGACACCTGAATATAATATGTCCCATTTCGCTTTACCAATTGTGCCGAAAATCCCGGAACATCACAGCACTCCAAACTCGTCACACAGGCTGCAGGCTCGGCTTCGCTACCGTAGTTGGCACTTAGCGGCACCCCACTCGTACTCATTAGTGCTGTTGCAGTCACCCCCACGTTACAACAATTTGCGCCCTGCGTCTTACGCACCGGTATGGTTATCGTAAAGGTCTCTCCGGGAGCCAATGCGACCGACGGCAATACATCAACCTGTATATTTCCGCTACTATTGCTCGGTAACAGTGCTCCTGCCATATTCGTTACCGTAACAGCACCTGCACGTTCCACACAGGAAGGTAATGCGTCCGAAATACCGACAGTATGTAGAGGCACACTACCGTTATTGGTCACCTCTATCAAATAGTTGAACGTCTGTCCGTTTTCGACGATATCTTGATCGGCCGTTTTCTTTACACTCAATACACCGGCTTGATCTACGGTATAGTTTACGGCAGAAGATAGAGAAGAACCATCGTACGTCAAGCTCGCACGATTGGTTTTCGAACCATGTAACTGGGGTAGAATGGTCGCATCGAATATAATACGTAGGAAATTCCCCATACCAATTTGGCAGATACCCGGCATATTTGTTATGGTAAACGTAGGATTTTGTAAGTCTGAGGTATTTGCAACGACCGGGAAAGGCAGGCTAGGCTGCAATTGACCGGTAGCAACGTTACAGTTTGAGCTGTATCCTAAGTTCCCATCCGTATAGTATTCGTATTGTATAGACGAAGGTACGATCTGCAGATTCTGACCCATGGCAGACAATGCATCCGAAACCACTGTATTTAGATTCCCAGAGCCAGAGTTCCATATCGTTACGGCAAATCGGATTGTATTCCCAATCTGATATAATGGTGGAACCAAATTGTTTGGTGGATCAAGGATACATTTTTTAATTGCTGGGATAGGACGCGGTTCTTCTACGACAAATTGGGTAGTCGCCGTTTGATTCTGTATTGACGTATCCAATTGAGGGCAGTCGATGCCTGGACAGGATGTTGATGGAGAACCTCCTCCCGGCCCTCCGGGATCTGTTCCAACAGCTTGATAGCTCACCTGAGCAGAATTGGCGATCGTACTACCAACGACAGCTCCCATATCGATACTAAAGGGAATCCATATATAAACCGTCTGACCTGGATTCAATTGGGTGCTGCCACTACTGAACGTATAAATACCTCCTGCATTGCTAACAGTCCAGCCTGCAGGACCCGAAGGTGTTCCTACCAAGGTAATACCGGCTATATTCAAATTGTCGGTAACGTCAATAGTTGTCCACGGCACATTTCCATTATTCGTTAAAGTGATCAGAAAGCGTCCTTGACAACCTGGTGTTAAATTGGTATTGGCAGCATTATAGACCTGCTTGGTAAAAGAAATACTTGCATTTGGACTACTCATCGCTGGTGATGTTGCCGTCGCCGTGCCATTCATCGTGCCGCAGGAGCCATTTCCCAATTGAAAATCATAGTCTACATTATTCGTAATAGTAGATCCTTCAGGTATACAATTATTCAAATACACACTATAAATTCCGTACGAACCGTTGCTAGAAGGATTGATCGTCGCAACGTTGAAGAATGCGCCGGAAATCACAGGTGTTGGTGCGTTTTCGGTCAATGTACCTTGAAGCGCATAAGTACCTAATCCCGAACCATTCGGATTATTGTGCTGTAGAAAAATGCGCCAATGGGAATTCCCACATACCAGGTTTCCGCTAACAAATATTTTCTGCACTGACCAGTAGTTTGCTGCTCGGGCTTTTACGTTAACCGTACTAGTGCAAGTGTACTCTTGGCCACCGCAGTCTACCGTGACAGTAACTGTAAAGGTTCCTTCTGTACCATCACAAGTCACATAGCCCGGAAACTTAAAGAAGAGATTGAAATTTTGACCATCGTTTCCCGCTAGTGGAGTTGTATTTTGATAGGTCTGCGGTGCCGTCGTCGTAAATGGTACAGCCCCTGATACCTGATATTGAAGATTACTCGATGTAGTGACCGTTACCATCTTTACGCAGCTTGCGGGCATCGTACCAGGTAATGTTATGTTTAATGGGATGTTATCTCCTGTAAGCGCTTCGGTCGGCACACTGATTGTCATGGCGCCAAAAGTGCCTATATTACAATTCGCTGTTTGTGGTGCTGTGTTTAGCACAATCTGCCCCCTGCTGCCAATGGACAAGACCATGAAAAACAGCAGTAAGCTATAGCTTTTTATTTTTATTAGACTGTTCATAACGCTTAAAATTAATTGGTAAACTGAAAACATTTGGTGAACACACAGGATTTGCAATTGGCCTGATCGTAATACACGACAATCTTAAAACAAACCTCGTAATTCATCTTACAACAATCGGCATCAAACCCTGCCGCCGGTCCAGGAAGTCCTACGATCAAGTCGATAGGTATATTACCCGTGAGCGCAGAACTAGAAAGATACTTGACCACCTTCGAAGCATTTGGGTTACTATTCGAGTTGCCTGCAGCGGTATAGAAATTCAAATTTGTAGATCCATTGATCGAAGAACCATTCCGTAATAACATTCCCGCCTCTTCTAAACTGGTGATACCACCAGAACAAGGTTCAGGGTTAGCTGTATATTGATACGAAAGCACCTGTAATTCTATCGCATATATCGGCTGACTGACCTGAAGGCTTCCCTGGAATGAAAAAGCATACGGTGCCGTTTGCACCGGATTGATCTGCATATCGTCAAAGTTAAAGGTCATATCCTTACAATCTTCACATATACACTCGGGAAGACTGTCAATCAGTGTACTAACTCCCGGTTGGCAAAAAATAGGCCCAGGATCCAGGTCGTCTCCCTGCAAGCCAATGCCAATAGCTGTTACACTCGATGGCACTTCCACCTCAAAACAGTACTGCACAGTCGAGCTAGAAGTGCCTACTTGTGTAACTAGTATAGGTTGAGGGGCCACTAAAGTATAATTCAAGGAATTATAGCTCTGATCGAAAACGGTTAATCCTGTACCTGGTTGTACATACGTAAGATCGCCTGATGCACTGTTATATACCGAACTGAAGCATATCTTGTATTTTCTGTTTTCTCCAACATATCCCATACAACTGATCTCTTCGTCTTGAATGGTAAATTGTATATCACAATTGCTGATGGCAAAAAACTGTGGGGTAGATACCAAACCTTTTGTAAGCTCGGTTACCTGCCAACGGTACTGTCCCGGTTCCAGTCCTAATCCTTTGGTTAGCTCCTGAACGGAAAGCGCAGTTTTTGAAGATAAGGCCTGATAACTCTTACGGGCACCTTGACGTGCGTCAACCTGAACTACATCTATACTATATTGAGCAGTAGGTAAAACTCCACCGACCAACCGCCAAGTAAAGGCTTTCAATTCCTTATCCGACTGGAACTGACTATTATTCTTTGGCGATATAGGTTGCACGGATCGGCGTTCTTCCTGTTTTGGCGATTCTTCTTTGCGGGGAAGAGAAGTCTGCGCTATCCTCTCCTGGCTCTTTGGGGTTTTCATTGATGAGTTGGTTTTTTGTTTACCCAATTGCAGTGCTAAGCCCATTTGTGCACCAAAAGATTTCCAACTTTCACTGCCGTTATTGGGCGCATATCCCGCTTCAACGAATTGCCCCAACTCTTGAATAGGGTTCCCATTTACATCCACAGTTTGTAGCCGTTGTTCGTTATAATTATATTTGGATAGTGAATAATTGCCTTCAGCCCAAACTTTCAGGTTATTCCCCAATGGATAAGAAAGGCGTATTCGTGGCATGACATGGAAGGACTTACTATCCACTTTGTCACGGCTATAGATTCGCTTCTTGATCATACGATCTTCTGTACCGACATATTGATCAAATGCAATCGGATCCTGACGAAGGATATTAATCCCACCATCTACTGCTGCACTCAACTGCAGTTTCTCGCCTACATGGAAATCTGCGCGAGGTCCGGCTCCAAATCGCAGAACGTGCTGTGAGGGCATTAAACTGGAGTCTACTCCAACAGTGGGGGAGCCTACACCCGAAAGCAAGTACGGTGCGATAGATTTCGAAGTCCTATTTTTGGAAGAGAAAAAGCCCGCACCTAAGTCTATCCCTAATGAAATAAACCGGTTGGACATGAATGGAAAATACGAACCTATATTGCCACCTTTACCTGTGACGAAATAAGTCTCTTTAGGTCCGCTGATCGCCCCTCCTCCCAAATAAATCTCGGGACGGTGCTGCGCTAGAGTGGGTCGAAGAACTCCGAGATGTGCTAGGCAGCATAAAATGAGTAAAATATTTTTCATAATATTCAGTATTTGTTAATACTGTGATATCAACAGTTTTTAATAATTGTTACCCCTCTTTCCATATCTTGTAACTAAGGCAATAGTATAATCTAAGCTTTACTGGGGAATGACATAGTACTGGAAAAATTTGAGCTTACGTTGCTATTAACGAAAAGGTTATTTTTGATCGGAATTCCTGCTATTATAAACTGTATCTGGGTAGAGTCTATTAGCGTGCGCTATTCAGTGAACTGGCCTGATTTGGATATAATGAATCGTTTATATACCTTCGCAAGGTTACTTTACTTCGCCTAAATATATGGATAAAGGAGATCAAGCGGAAAAAATGCTTTTATACCGTCTTCAGGAAGGTGATGAGAAAGCATTTGAGGAAATCTACCTACTTTATCGAAAAAATATCATATTGCAGGCATATAAACTCCTGAAGTCGCGGGATCTCGTGGAAGAAGTTGTACAGGATGTTTTTACTAAATTATGGTCAAATCGGAAAAAAATTGATCCCAATCAGGTATTTGAAGCGTATCTCAATCGTATAGTCCGCAACCATATTATTGATCTGTTCCGGAAAATGAAGCGCGACCAGATGCTGAAAGATCAGCTCATCCTTGCAATAAATGAATCCTATGACCACATCGAACCGCTTTTATTTCAAAAAGAGAATAAAAAACTTATATCCGAAGCCTTAGCGCATCTTCCTGCACTGCAACGTGAAATTTTCATTCTATTCAAGATAGAGCAGAAAAGTTATAAGGAGCTTATGGAAGAATTCGGACTGACTAAATCGTCGGTAAATTCCCATATTTACCGCGCTAATTTATTTTTAAAAGAATATCTTCAAAAGCACCGCAAAGAAGATCTTATTCTGATCCTTATATGGGCCATTTTTACCCAAAAATAGACCAAAACCGGCCCAAGTTTCTCAAAAAAATCATAACTAGCAAAAAAATATTAAAAAAGTGTGCGTACTTTTTTTCCGACAAACGTATTGTATTATGTAGGCCGGGAAGAGATGGCGCGTCTATGTATTTACCTGATTGCAAATTATGAGCAAAGATTATCTTCAAGCATTAGTTGAAAAGTTGATTTCGAATGAAATCACATTGGACGAATTGGACCAGCTGATATCGAAAAATGCTGACCCAGCTTATCGTGATATGATGGAAGAAGTGATTGATGAGGTACTCCTCAGTGCGCCGGCCAGCGAAAAAGATCCCGAAGACTATGACAAAATGAGACATAGAATTGATCAATACGTATTGAAAATTCCTCGACGGTCAGCGAAAATAGTTCAACTGCGGAAGACCTCTTGGTGGGTAGCAGCTTGTTGTTGTCTAATAGCCAGTAGCATTTATTTGTATAATTCCTCTGGTGACTGGAGCGGGCGTGATCGATCGAATTTTGCGGGGCAAAATAACCCGTATTCGACAAACTCCTATATGTCTTTCGGAACATCGAATATATTATCCCTCGATAGTCTGAAGGCAGGAGAAAAGATAGTTAGAGACGGCATCGTGTTAACGAAAGAAATCGACGGGGGTATCACTTACGAAACTAGTGCTGAAGCGTCTGACGTAGCCCCCGTAATGGTATCGATTGTGACGGCTGCAAAAGATACCTATAAGATTACGCTTCCCGACGGATCCACGGCATGGCTTAATGCACAATCTTCTTTAAGTTTTCCTTCCCGCTTTACAGAAAGCGAGCGAAAAGTAAGTGCCACGGGGGAGCTTTTCTTTGAAGTTGTTCCAGCAGGGGAGGCTGATTATAAGTCGTTTGTGGTGCAGTCAGATCAACAGCGTATCAAGGTGCTGGGTACAGCCTTTAATCTGACGGCATATCCCGAATCGGGTTATACGATCACCTCATTGGTCGAAGGGAAGGTTGAACTCCAAGCTAATGGATCAAAAGCGATTTTAGTACCGGGGCAGGAAAGTGTGTTTAATAAAAAGGGTAACAGCTTTGTTGTACGTCGTTTCGACATGGAGCAAGTGCTGGCCTGGCGTACCGGATATTTTGTGTTTAAAGAAACCTCGCTCCCAATCGTGTTAGATCACTTATCTAAATGGTATGGGTTTGATATTAAGGAGTCCGCGACGGAATCTTTTCATGCATCTGTAACAGCGAACATAAATCGAAATATTCCGATTTCTTCCGTTTTAAAATCTTTGGAAGAAATCGCACCCTATAAGTTTACTATTAAAGACAATAAATTAATTTTAACTAAATAACGATAGAAAGGAGGCACATAACCATATGACCTAAATATGTATAACAATCTAACAGAAAAGAACATACCCGCGGTAGATTTCTGCTCACCTAAACAGACCATCTACTATAATTACTAACGAACAGTTAATCGAGTACCACTATACTAAATGGTATTAAATAAATGAAGATAAAAAACGCATGCATAAGCCTACTGTTTAAGAAAACAGTAACTTGCCTTATTCTATTCCTTGGTTCATTTCAGATATGGGCAACAACGAGCGCGCAGACCGTCTCGTACAAAAAAGAACGGGCTTCTATATTTGAAATATTGCAGGAAATCCAAAAGCAGACGGCCTACAGTTTTATGTATAATGCCGAAGACTTTAAGAATTTTCGTCGACAAAATGTAGATTTTCACAACACAAAAGTTGAGCTGGTTTTACAGCATATCTTTGATAAGGAGGCAATAGAATATAATATTAAACAAAACCTAATTACATTATACACGAGTAAAAATAAACCGAAGATTCGAAACCTGCAGGATACCGTCATATTGAGAGGTAAAGTGATGAATACGGATAACGTACCGCTGGAGGGTGTTTCCATACAGCTAAAGAATACGAAAAAACAAACCAGCACAAACAAAGACGGTGATTATTTCATCGAAATAGGTCAATTGAAAGGGATATTGGTATTTAGTTATGTAGGTTATAAGGACCTCGAAATACCTATTGCAAATTCTCCTGTAATAAATATTACACTCAGCGCAGATTCTTCGTCCCTAGATGAGGTTGTCGTAGTGGGCTACGGAACGCAAAAGAAAATCACTTCTATTGGTGCCCAGTCGTCGATCAGACCTGCCGATCTGAAACAACCTGTCGGAAGCCTTTCTAGTGTGATTGCCGGCCGGGTAGCTGGTGTGATCGGCGTTCAGCGAAGCGGAGAACCTGGCTATGACGCATCCAATATTTATATCCGTGGTATTTCCACGTTTACCAGTAGCAGTCCGCTGGTTTTGGTAGATGGGGTCGAACGGTCTTTCAACAATATCGATCCGGAGGATATTGCCAATTTTACGATTTTGAAAGATGCATCGGCAACTGCTGTATACGGTATGCGCGGTGCCAATGGTGTTATACTTATTGAGACAAAGCGCGGAAGTGCCGGGAAAGCAAAGGTCAACGTGCAGTACAACCAAGGAATAACGCAGTTTACGAAGGTTCCTGAATTTGCTGATGGAGTTACCTACCTCCAAATGGCTAACGAGGCTTACGCCAATTCATATCCCGGAAGACCTCCGTTATATAGCGAAGAAAAAATAGAACATACTGCCAATGGTATTGATCCAGATCTGAATCCGAATATCGACTGGTTTGGCGAAATGTTCAATGATTTTGGGCAAAATAGAAGAGCCAATGTAAATATGAACGGCGGAACGGAAAGAGCGAAGTACTACCTCTCCGTAGGCTATTATGACGAAAATGGCCTTTATAAAACAGACGAATTAGCACAATATAACTCTAAGATAAAGTTTACACGATTTAATTTTACAAGTAATCTCAACATGATCTTGTTTAAAGATACAAAAGTTGATTTTGGAGCTATGGGTTTTGTCACGAATGGCAATTATCCGGGTTCGAGCGCAGGTGATATCTGGGATGCTGCTTTCATTATGCCGCCCACGGTAATACCGGTAAAGTATTCTAATGGGTATATCGCCATGCCAAGGGGCGAAGTGCGTAACCCTTATGAAATGCTTACACAAAGCGGCTATGTTAATAATATCAATAGCCAATTATGGTCAAACATTAGGGTAACCCAACCTTTGGATTTTATGCTAAAAGGATTGAGCGCATATGGTATGTTTTCCTTCGACAATTACAATGCCCACCAAATCTCACGGACGAAAACGGTAGACACCTACTTTGCTTCACACCGCGACAACGAAGGGGAGTTGGTATTTGAGCAAACGCGCATTGGATCCAGCTATTTGGGCTATGGCCGCACAAATGGTGGTAACCGCCAATTCTATGTCGAATCAGGAGTTAACTATCAAGAGACTTTCGGTAAACATGATGTAACCGGCATGCTCTTATACAATCAACGAGATTATGTGGACGCGTTTGCCGGCGATTTTATTTCTTCTATTCCGTCTAGGCTGCAGGGGGTTGTTTCCCGGTTTACCTATGCATACGACGATCGTTACCTAGCCGAGTTCAATATCGGATACAACGGTGCCGAGAATTTTAAGCAAGGAAGTCGTTTTGGTTTTTTCCCTTCTTATGGGTTGGGCTGGGTGGTATCCAATGAACCCTTCTTTGATCAGGCAAGCAAATTTGTACAGCTACTCAAATTACGCGCGTCGTATGGTGTTGTAGGTAACAGCAACATTGGCGGCCGGCGATTTGGTTATTTGGCCACGGTAACTAGCGCTACCGGATACTCATTTGGTCAAACCACGAATAATTCCTTCGGTGGCCTCGATATCGGGGATTATCCAATCGACGTTTCGTGGGAGGAAGCAAAGAAAGCAAATTTCGGTCTTGAACTAAAAACCCTCGCCGGGAGCCTTTCTGTCATTGCTGATTACTTCATGGAGAACAGGGAGGGTATCTTTTTGCAACGTGGAGATTTACCGAATTATACCGGGATCCGTAACCGTCCTTATGGTAACTTAGGTGCTATATTCAATCACGGTATCGATGGAACGGTGGAATTTTCAAAAGCAGTCGGTCAAGATGTTCATCTTCAGTTTAGGGGAAATATGGTATGGAACCGTGCTACCATTAAGGAAGATTCGAATGCGCTGTGGCCTTATCCTTGGCAACAAAACATTGGACGGAAGTATGGACAGAGATTTGGTAAAATAGCATTAGGCTTGTTCCAATCGGAAGAAGAAATAGAAAATAGCGCCCAACAGACAGGAGATATTCAACCCGGTGACATTAAGTATAAAGATTTAAATGGCGACGGTCGTATAGACTCGTACGATGAAGCTCCCATTGGATATGGTTCTATGCCCGAAATTGTTTACGGATTTGGTCCTTCGGTTACTTACAAGAACTGGTCTTTTGGGGTATGGTTTAAGGGTATCAGCAACGTGGATATATCTACGAATGGAGAGGGGATGCAGCCTTTCCAAAAGGAAGGTACGCGTGGTAATCTGTTTAGCGATATTGTTGATCGCTGGACTCCAGAGACTAACCCATCCAACCCGACCTATCCGCGGCTTACTTATCCCTCGACAAGCAATAGCAATTATGAAAATAGCAGCTGGTGGATCAATAATGGTGCATTCC
This sequence comes from Sphingobacterium alkalisoli, assembly GCF_005049105.1. Lineage (GTDB taxonomy): Bacteria > Bacteroidota > Bacteroidia > Sphingobacteriales > Sphingobacteriaceae > Sphingobacterium > Sphingobacterium alkalisoli. The sequence goes on along the minus strand of NZ_SUKA01000003.1, from coordinate 400,309 downwards.
TGCGCCTTCAAAATGTTGAGGTCAGCTATACATTCAAAGATAAAGGATGGATGAACAGAATCGGACTACAGAATTTCCGAATATATGGTATTGGATATAACCTGGCAACATTTAGTAGCTTTAAGCTATGGGATGTCGAATTGGGAGATGGTAAAGGGGCGATGTATCCGTTAGTGAAAACATATAATATTGGAATAGATTGTCGTTTTTAAAAACCTAAATGAAATGAAAAAGATATTTAACGCATTATGTTTGGTTGTACTTCTATTTGTATCGCAGGCCTGTGATTCCTTTTTAGATCAGGTGCCTGACGACCGGCAAACTATTGAAGAGGTATTTCAAAAAAAGAGACCGACCGAAGAGTACCTTGCCAACATCTATAATTCTGTTCCTGACGAGAGTGATCAATGGAATGGTCACCCCTGGATAGGTAATGTGGACGAAGTGCACATCGCTTGGGCCAAATGGACCATCTATCAACTGAATATTGGAAACTGGACGCCCGGCAGTAGTCCGTTTTATAAATGGCAGGGCTACTACAACGGTATCCGTTCGGCGACCTACTTTATGAATCATATCGACGGAAACACGGAGATATTAAATATTGATGGGCAGTGGCTCATCGATCAGTATAAAGGTGAAGCCCGCTTCCTACGGGCCTTGTACTATTTTTTGATCCTGCGGCAGTATGGGCCATGTGTGTTGCTCGGAGATAGTGAAATCCCGGCCGACGCGACGAATAATGACATACAACGTGCGCGAGCAAGCTTTGATGAATGTGTGGATTATATCGCTTCCGAATTCGCAGAAGCTGCAAAGGTATTGCCCATCGTCAATAGTCATGAACGTGACTTCGGGCGGGCTACAAAAGGTGCTGCCTTAGCTTTTAGAGCGCGTTTGTTACTTTATGCGGCAAGTCCGCAATATAATGGAAATACAGAGCAGGCCTCTTTTCGGAATAAGGATGGAGCACAGCTCATTGCTCAGTCTTACGATAAAGAAAAATGGAAGCGCGCCGCGGATGCAGCCAAAGAAGTAATAGATCTCGAAACGTATAGTCTTTACGAAGATCCTAGTCAGGATCCGGTAGCTTCCTACCGAGGTGTATTGCTGAGTCCTTGGAATTCGGAAGTGATCTTTGCGCGCAAAGACAACGGCTTATGGAATTGGGACTATAACTGTTCGTTGCGTTCTGCTGGAGGCTGGAATGGTGTAGCTCCTCTTCAAGAGATGGTCGACTCCTATTTTATGAAAGATGGAAAATCTATTCACGAATCTGATCTGTATGAAGGAAGCGGATTTACTGATGGAATTTATAATATGTACGTGAACCGTGAGCCCCGGTTTTATGCTTCCATATTGTTTCAAGGTACCACTTACAAAGGTGGAAATATCACAAGAGATCCGATTACTGTCGAGCTCAATTATTCGGGAAGAGATGGAAAGCGAAATGGGGGCGAGGATTATTCACACACGGGATACCTCGTGCTGAAAGGCGTGTCGCCAGAAACGAATCGGCTCACCGGTGTCAGTGCGAGCAGACCTTATGTCTTGATGCGATTGGGCGAGATCTATCTAAATTACGCGGAGGCTTTGGCCGAATATGGTGGAAATGATGCGGAAGCCTTAGTCTATCTCAACTATATCCGTAAGCGTGCCGGGATCCCCGAATACGGCACAGCGGGCCTTCCCGAGCCTACAGGAGCACAGCTCATCCAGAAAATTCGGGATGAACGTCGTGTCGAGTTAGCGTTTGAAAGTCATCGTTGGTTTGATGTGCGGCGATGGAAAATTGTAGAAGGTGTAATGGGTGATCAACACGGTATGAATATCGATGCTGATGGCAACGATTTTTTTAATCGTAGAGTCGCAGCGCATTACGCTTGGCGGAAGGCCTATTACTGGTTTCCTCTTTCACAATACGAAATAGACAGAGGTCTGCTTTTGGTCCAAAACCCAGGTTGGTAAATTTAAATGGATAAAAAAATGAAGGTAACAAATATAATGCGCCTAACCATGGCTCTCTTTGTCTGCATGTCGTCTTGCGAGACAATAGATATACCTAAGATCGACGAGGTAAACAATTACAATCTCGTGTATATGCCTGCGGCGGTTAGCCCGGTCGTAAAAGGATTTACGTATAAAGATACGATTTATAAAATGACCTATGGTGCAGGATTCGGCGGTGGCGAGCAATATCCTTCGGAAGAAATAGTAGTTAATTTCGAAGTACATCCGGACTCGGTGGTAGCCTACAATCAGGTAAATGATACTCAATATGAGATTCTGCCTCCTGAATGCTATGAATTAACAACATTGGCAGCTACGATAGCACCCAATACGGTGTCGACAGAACCGTTGTCTATTTTAATAAATCCGTCTAAAGGTATGGAATTGTTCAAAACGTATCTTTTACCTGTTTCCATCCGTACGATAAGCGGCAACGCCCAGATCAATCGCAGTTTGGCTACGGCGTATTATCTAGTCACAGCATCACTCAACCTAGCTGATTTTGATGATTTCGACCGCAGTAATTGGACTATTAGCGACATGTCTTCTGAGGAAGAGACTGGTGAGGGGCCGAATAATGGCCGAGCTATCTTCGTCTTGGATGACGATTTTTCCAGCTTCTGGCATACCCGCTGGAATGGTGGTAATGCACCGCCACCTCATTATCTGGCCGTCGATATGGGGGAGTTAAAGACACTTCGTGGGATCAGCATTGTTGGTAGACCAGGTTCCAATTCAGGACGACCCGAAGTTATCCTCGTAGAAGTGCGTACACAGCCAGATGAGGAATGGACCGTAGTGGGGAATGTATCGTTTAGCAATGTAAGTGATATACAGCGCCAATTTTTCAATACATCTTACGACGCACGACAGGTCAAAATTACGATCGTCAAGAATTTCAATAATATGCCGTTCACACATTTGGCCAATCTGAATTTATTTTAAACATTATTTATTTTAGAAAGCAATGAATTTAAAAGCTAAATTTTGGGGAACACTCCTTCTACTATGTATGACCATATCATGTAGTAAAAATGCCGTATCTCAAGATGAGACGAAAACGGAAGAAGAACAACAGGAGGAGAATGCACCTCCGGAAACCATACAAGAATTTTGGCTGGAACACCGCCAGTTAGTCTCCCGTGTATATTATGATGATTCTATCGCGATCTATTATGATAATGACATGCCACGAAGCATATCGTGGATAGCGCCTTATACAAAGAAAGTGTGGAGCTATGTCGTTCAAACCTATGGAGATTTGCATGGCAACGCAAAGGACAGACGGCTTTATGGGATTTTTCATAAAAACAAATATGGAGGAGGCCATCCGTTCTTCTACGACAATCCCGACCATGGTTATATAAGCGGAATTGATATAGGCTCTTCAGGAAACGATGCCTGGGTCAACGCCGAAGGATGGAATACGGATATCATTGCGCATGAGATTATCCACCATATTGAATTCGTATCGCACGGTAAGAGCGGATCGCCCTCTCGAAAATGGTGGGGAGATAGCAAGATAGCCGAAATCATTAACTATGATATCTACATGAATATCGGTATGCCCGAGGAAGCGGCACGTATTTACAACAATGATATTAACAAAACGGAAAATTTCCCCAGTGAAGGAACAGCCTGGTTGAAAAACTGGTTCTGGCCGATTTATTCCAACCACGGAAAAACCGAAGTGTTGCAGCGTTATTTTAAATTATTGTCCGATCACTTCCCGCAAAATTCGAGTGGCACCTATACGCGCGATATGAGTTTTGGTGAGTTTATTCATTTTTGGAGTGGTGCTGCAAAAGTGAATTTGAAAAATCAGGCAGTCATTGCGTTTGGATGGAACGATAATTGGGAACGTGAGTGGAAGCAGGCGCAAAGCCAATTTCCAAATGTCGGTTACACCTATTAATCCGACCTAGGCTAAGGTTTAAGCAAGGAGCTATACAATATGAGCCTGTTCTAAAAATAAATTTAGAGCAGGCTCATTACCATACAGATAGTTTATAATTTATAAGAATGAATAAGAAATATACTCTTTTTTTAATCTTGGTTTTCCTAACCAATATCCCAGCCCTTTTTGCCCAAGACATTGATCCGGATGCACTATACAAAATTGTAAGTCCGTCCGGTTTTGTGCTAGACAATCAAGGTAGTTTCGAAGATAATGCAACGGTTATCCTCCGTCAAAATCAAAAAGAAAGCAACGGCCAGCTGTGGCGAATCAAGCCTATAGGCAACGGCTTATATTCCTTTACAAACCCCTTCACAGACAAGAGTCTTGATAACGGCAATATTCATAACGGCAATGGGAATCCGATTATTCAGTGGGGAGCGGAACTAAATAACCGTAACCAACACTGGAAAATTCAGGTTACCGGAACAGGAGCAGTACAAATTCAAAGCGCTACAAATGGAATGTCATTAGGCATACAGGAAGATAAGGGAGGCGAGCAGGTGTATCAATTGCCCAACAGTTTTCAGGTTTGGAGGTTAGTACAAGATGAGGCAAAGTTGCCGACAGATTTTGTGCTGCGAGGCGAAGAGGATTGGCAGAATGAAACCGTATTTGGAATCAATAAGCTGCCCGGACATGCCACATTCGTGCCCTATTCCAGCACGACAGAATTGCAACAAGATGCCTACTATGAAAAGCCATGGTTAGCACCTAATTCTGGGTTATACCAATCCCTAAATGGTGAATGGAAATTTAATTGGGTAAAACAACCGGATGATCGTCCCAAAGATTTCTATCAGGTCGGATATGACGTCTCTAAATGGCAGCATATCAACGTGCCATCGTGTTGGGAAATGCAAGGATATGGCACTCCGTTATATACCAATATTACGTATCCATTTGCGAATAGACCGCCATTTATTCAGGTAAAAAAAGGTTGGACTATCGAAAAAGAACCTAATCCGGTCGGATCCTATCGCAGGGAATTTACCATTCCCGATGCATGGGAAGGGCAAGAAGTTATTTTGCACTTCGATGGGGTGTATAGTGGGTTTTATGTTTGGGTAAATGGACATAAAATTGGCTATAGCGAAGGGGCGAACAATGTAACGGAATTTAATATTACCTCCGCCTTGCGAAAGGGGAAAAATATGGTCGCGGTAGAAGTGTACAAGTGGACAGATGGCAGTTATCTGGAAGACCAGGATATGTTTCGGTTTGCGGGCATTCACCGTGATGTATTCCTTTATGCGCTGCCTAAAGTTCACCTTTATGACTATCAATTTAAGGTAGAATTTCCGGAGGAGAATATGTCAAAGAGTAAGTTCGTATTGCATGCGGACGTTAAGAATAGCAGCAGCCGTGCTTCAAAAGGAAACAAACTTGTACTGACTTTACTTGATCCCGACAGTCGGCTGGTTACCACGATTGATAAAGAGATAGCTGTAGGCAAAGGGGCGAGCCAATCGTTGGATATGATAGGTGAATTAATGAATCCCAGCCTATGGTCGGCAGAAAAACCAAACTTGTATACCTTAATTTTGGCATTAAAAAATAGTAAAGGTGAAGAAACGCAGGTAATTTCTTCGAAGGTTGGCTTTCGGAAAATCGCGATTAGAGATAAGCGGGTATTTATCAACGGAAAGCAAGTGTTTTTTAAGGGTGTGAATAGACATGATACGCATCCGGAATTTGGTAAGACAATTCCTGTAGCATCCATGATAAAGGATATTGTCATGATGAAGCAGCATAATATCAATATGCTCCGTACAAGCCATTATCCGAATAGTCCTCAAATGTATGCATTATTAGATTTTTACGGATTATATGTCATGGATGAGGCCGATGTGGAAAACCATGGGAACCACAGTATTTCCGACAAAGAGAGTTGGCGGGATGCCTATATAGACCGTATGGAGCGAATGGTATTAAGAGATCGTAACCACCCGTCCATAATCTTTTGGTCTATGGGTAATGAAAGTGGTAATGGACGAAACTTTGAGGCTATGTACAAAAGAACAAAAGAACTCGATCCAAATAGACCGATACACTATGAAGGGCATAACGAAGTTGCCGATATCGATTCCCATATGTATCCGTCTATGGAGCGTATGGAAAGATTTGATCAAATGAATAGTAGAAGACCTTATTTTTTGTGTGAATATGCACATTCCATGGGCAATAGCCCTGGCAATCTGAAGGAGTATTGGGATTATATCGAAAATAATTCCCAGCGGATGATCGGCGGATGTATCTGGGATTGGGCAGATCAAGCACATGTCAAAATTGGCGAGCCAAAAAATCATTATTATTACGGAGGCGGTTTCGGGGAAGTACCCACGGATGGAGATTTTTCGAGCAACGGCCTCACTACACCCGATCGGCGCGTAACGGCAAAGCTTATCGAGGTGAAAAAGGTATATCAGTATGTAAAGATCATTCCCTATGCACTGCACGCGAACAAAATTATCTTACATAATACATATGATTTCACCAATCTGAATGAATTCGAACTGCGCTGGCAGGTCAATAGAGAGGGGGTGGTGGTGCAAGACGGGATAATAGAAGCATTGGATCTCGATCCGGATCAAAAGCAGATACTAACGATACCCCTTGATAGGAAGTTCGATTTGGGAAAGGAATATCATTTGAATGTATATGTTACGTTGAAAGAGGACAATATTTGGGAGAAAAAGGGGTATGTCGTGGCCTCCGAGCAATTTCAACTGACAGCAAGAAGTCCTATTGCGCCAATAGAAATGGATAAAATAGGTACCCTTCATGTGTACGAAATCAATAACGAACTGCATGCCGAAGGGGATAACTTTTCGGTTAGATTTGATAGCAGATCGGGACAGATGACTTCATTAGTATACGGTGGCAAAGAGATCCTCAAAGACAAGGGGGGATTTCAATTTAACTGGTATAGAAGCGTCAATAATGATAAGTATACGGATCAGAATTATTACCCGACGACATTCTTGGCCCCTTTAACCAATTACCAACTGGATAATACCAAGAAGTCTTTGGTAGTCATGCAGACCAGTACGGCCGTTATACATGCCCAGAAAGAAATCCAGGTGCCTCACACCATCAAGTATACGATAGTTGCTGATGGAACAATTGATGTGGATAGCTATTTTATTTTGCCGAACAATTCGGATATCATCCACCGCTTAGGCCTTCAGGTGTTATTAGATCAATCTTTGGATCAAATTGAATATTTTGGACATGGACCTCATGAGAATTATACAGATCGTTTGGCCTCCTCATTCGTTGGAAAATATGAAACTTCTGCAATCGGAATGGAGGAGGAACACTATATACGTGCTCAAAGTTTGGGGAATAGGGAAGGTGTTAGGTGGCTTACGATGAAGAACAAACGAAATCAGGGGATCAGAATAATATCGAAAGATCGCTTGTCGTTTAGCGCATTGCACTTTTCGGATGCAGATGTCTGGGCAGCGAAGTATGATTTTTTACTCCCGTCTATTCGCAAAGACAAGATTTATTTAAATCTAGATGCCGTACAACAAGGACTTGGGAATGCGAGCTGTGGTCCGTTACCTTTACAAAAGTATATGATTCCTGTGGAAATCCCTACTTTTTATTCCTTTAGGTTGCAACCAATAGGTTGGTAGTTTTGCTGATTGAGAAAGCACGATTATTTTATTTAAAACAAAATGCCTACGTTTTTGTCGATACATATAAATACGATTATGACATCAAACATTAATTTAAACAATATGCAGTTGGAAGACTTGCAAAAGGAGGTCAGTATCCCTAAAACTGTAGAGGATCAAGTGGAAGAAACTTGGTTTGTTAAGTCTGGAGATGATATTATTGGGGTAGGTCTTTTTCTTCCTGAAAGTGACAACTGTGTACTTGCTATCATTGGTGAAAGCTACGAGGCAAAGATTGTATTGGGGACATATTCAACTAGCGATCAGCAATATGAGTCGGTGTATCAAGGTCTAGATATTGCATTTCAAGGATATTTACGATCTATTAAGGGCGATACCGTTATAGAAGGTCCAGAAGGCCCAGATGAAAACCCGTATTAGAACCGAAAAGCTTTTTGGTTGCTGATAAGCATCTATATAAAAAAGGCCTGCACTCCTGCAGGCCTTACATCAAAACAAAAATACCCAGTTTTAGAGGTATGTCGTTACCACTTTGCTTACCTGCCATCCATCCTTGGTTTGGCAAAGTGTGATGTGGTCTACACGGGTGAAGTCAGCGAATTCCATGGTTGCCTTTGCAATACACGAGTTACCACTTTCATCCAATATCTGATAGGTCGTTTTGCAGTCGTATTGTAATCCTTTATTTTCTTTAAGAAATTTGGTGTAATCTTTTTTGTTGTGCTTACTATCGTTTACCGTATTATAGCATTCGACATCTTTAGCAAATAAATGCTCGTTATACTGTGTGTTACCCAGTGCAGCTGCATCTAGATACACGGCGATAATACCTTTGCTGTTCATGTTTTTTAGCGGGTTAGCTTTCTCGGCTGCAAACGAGTTGAATGTTGAGATCAAGAGGAATGTTGTTGCGATTGTAGTGAAGATAGATGTTTTCATTTTTATGTTTTTAAACTTGTTATGTCGTATTATTAAATCAAAAGTAGGAGAGAACTCGGGGTTAGCAAAGGGCAACTAGACCAATAGCTATAATTAGTCGGCGAATGCGGGAAAATAATCGATGAAAATATTTGATGCTATTTATGAGGTCATTCATATGCGCAAGACGCAAAAAATCGACTTAGGGTTGCACGATCTGGGGTAGGAGTACTATAAAAATCAACTAATCTACAAGTATACCACGAAAACAAAACCCATAATAATAAATCAATTTTGTAGATTAGCCCCAGATAAATAGCACATTAATTATGTATTTACTTCACGGAAAACTAATAGCAAAGGAGGGGCAGGCGAAAGCGCTTGCAGATATTCTATTGGAGGCATCGCAACTTGTATCGACTGTAGCGGGATGCAAATTATATGTAATAGGTAAAGATGAAGACGACTTAAACGCGGTTTATATAACTGAAATTTGGAATAATAAAGAAGATCATGACAATTCGCTTAAAGTCGGAGGTGTCAGGGAATTAATTGTGAAGGCGATGCCCCTCTTAGATGGGCCGCCAAAAAAAGGTCAGGAGCTCCAAATCTTAGGAGGGGCAGGGATTTAAAAAAAGCACAGTTATTCTTAGTATTGTACTTTAGGCTTTCCGTTTTCACAGATTACGCCCTTAGCGGGCTTAGCGTTTTCGGTAGAGCAGTCAAGGCTTGTATCCCTATGTCTTTTGGCGGCATACAGGTAATTATATTGTTCTATTTTGTGAAAAAATTCGCCAAAATTAGCAGTCTGCGTGTAGACAATGGGAACAAATTCACAGTCTTTACGTACGGTATATACCTGCCACTTGCTGGCATCGTCGCAAGCAACGTTGCTGAAGAATTCCGTTATTTCTGTAAAGAGCTGATCGAGGTGTTCGTCTATTTCGACTAAACCTAGATCTAGGGCACTTGCCACCTTTATCTTGCCATCAATACAGCGCAAACCAAAATGGGGAGGACGGCTTACCGGACTGGTGTCGTACCGCTCAGGATTTTTGTATACTTTATTTGCTCTTGTCTGAAGATCTAGGGCTTCCGCAACAAGTTTATCATAAGCTTCTTCGAAGCGTGCATGTATGGGCACATAGGTGCTATAAAGCGTATCTATCCGCCATTCGTCGAGATTAGCACAGGGATGATCTTGCGTTAATTTTATGGCCTCTTGAATTTTGAGTTGGGCAAGTTGTGAAAGCTCCTCATAAGACTCTCCCTCTTTTTTGCAGCCTGAAAATAAAAAAATAAAAAGCACGGTAACGGAAAACAATGTTTTTCTTTGTGTCATAATATAGAATTTAAGGTTATAACGATCGTCGACAGAAGTTTGCTACAATTTTGATAGTTGTAGAGTCGTATTTTTAATCCTAGAGATGATAGACAATTTTATCTGTGGTGTTGATCGAAGCGGATGACGTAATTAATTTTAATTAGATGGCATTTAAATTTATAAAAATAGGGTTTGTTTTAGTACTCTGGATATTCGTTCGTTGCGAATCGCGAACTGAATCGCAATCGACCGCTTATGACGGACGAAATTTTGAACAGTCTATGCACGCAGATCCGGACATTTTTCAGGTGACAAAGACTATAGATGGTGATACCTTTTGGGTACTGAACCACACGGGTAAAAAAATTAAAGTGAGGCTCATCGGTATTGATGCGCCCGAGACAAGAGACGTATTTAAGAAAAAGAAACATCCGTTGGGACAAGTAGCGAAAGATTACCTTGACAATATGTTAAAGCAAAATCCCTATATAAAGCTGACGTTTGATGTAGACTCACTTGATCAATACGGTCGCAGCTTGGCCTACGCTTATTTAAGTGACGGTACTATGATCAACGAACAATTAATAAAATACGGTTATGCGGTATTAATGACCATACCTCCAAATATCAAATTCGAAAAGACATTTTCTGAGGCTCAAAATATAGCCAGGGAAAATAAAATGGGTATTTGGAAATATAGCGTATCAGAATAACTAGTTTTTTACGTCTTCATCGTCATCCGTTTTATACTGTGTCTCAGTGGAGGGATGAGTCAACGTTGAAGTTTTCACGAAGGCGAGTTGAGGTTCAACTTTAGAAGTATGCGGTACAACGAAGGTCCCCTTCACGCGCGTAGATTTGAATAAGTAGAGCGACCATATTATGGCGAAGAAAATACCTCGAACCATTTCCGTAGATTCAATATGCTGCGCGATTTTATTATTAAATATAGCTAGCGAAACGAATATATCCAAGAGGATAGCCAGCACCTGTAACATCAATAAAGCAAAAAGAGTTTGCGGAAAAATATCCCGCTTTTTGATCAATAAATAGAAACAATACGCCGATAGGAACATGATCATGGTGTTAGCTATAAACTCAGCAATTAGAAACATACCATATACAAATGGTGAAACACCCACGTTGTAACTTAAGCTAGCCCATACCTGTTCGCTAAAAGAAAGGGGTATCATTACACTAAAAAATATTCGGATCGGGCTCACAAACAACGCGATGGCTAGTAGAATTAGCCATCCTCCGATATCATTATATTCTGCTTCATCGTACAGTGGAATGAGCGATGACGCCTTTCGTGCATGATAATACCGGAATGTTGTCCAAGTGAACAAGACGAGTAGACAGATAAATCCGAAAACTGACCACCAATTCAATTGGTTATGTGTATTGGATCCGGTTACAAAACCATCGTTATCCAAAAAAATAGCAGCACTAAAAATGCTGTTTTTGTCGGAGAAATCGGTGATGTACTCTTGAATTCCTACATCTTTAACATAGGTATCATGAAAACCTAATCGAAAAGCAATCTTGATCGTATCTTTGCTTGTCGTGACGGTCTTTCCATAGTAATAGCTTTCTCTTGCGGTAAAGCTATTCTCACGCATAGTAGGTATGTTTACGCCCTCCGGGTTGATAATATAGACATCATGTTCTATGGCCAGGGGATAGCTCAAGGCGATAGGTGCTACACGCGATTCCATAACATCAGGAAGCAATGAACTTAAGTTAGGCGCATATACGGATACGGCATTTCTGTTTGTCGTCAGATCCAGCTCCGATATTTTTTTAATGGAATAGGATTCCTTAACCTGAAAAATGTTACCAGCCATATCGTCTTCGTACGTTAAAGTCGACTGTTTTGTAGTCTGTTTGTAAAGTCGTTGATAGTACTCCAAATAAGATTTCTCAATTTGATTCTTAGCATTCTGTTTAAAATAACTACGAATATTATCGGCATCAGATCCTGTATAGATAGTTAAAACATCTAGAATGGCCGCACCATCTTTCTGCAAGTGAAATCGTTCTTCAACACGTGTGTTTCCAGCTACAATTTTCTCCGTATCATACATCGTTGCTCCTGGCTTTGCCCACAAAACTTTTCCATAGAACGGAAAGTATCGATCACGTAACGCCCCTCCTTGGTCCGTAATAGTGGGGTCAATAAATTGCCCGCGTCCATCCACGCTAAAATAGACAACCATATGGTTGAATGCAGCAGGCGAGGGAAGGTACTCGTCCAGGTTATATTCTTCTAAAGAATTCACCAAAGCTAGTTCGCTGTCGATCCCCTTATATTTAAGCATGGAAGCCAGCAAGACCGATTTATCCTTACAATCGCCGTAACGTTGCGCAAATACTTTTTCTGGACTGTTTGCCCGATGGGAATATTCGCCAACCTCTATTCCCATGTATCGGATCTCATTTTGTACAAAATCGGTAATCTGTCTCGCATATTCCATCGAATCGCCCTTTGCTTTTTGCCAAAGGTCCTCTGCAAACTGTTGTAGCTTCCCAGGCTTTACCAATGCCGGAATGGGATTGACATCAGAAGCCCACTTTCCCACGTCCGACCATTTCTCAAATTCCGAACATTCTATACGTTGCTTTGTCGTATGCCAGAGCGGAGTATTTGGCTCGTACTCCGTCTTATCTGTACCAGCAATATCCCAATAATAGGCAGTAGCTAAGCCATGATCGTGCTGGGTAGGTGCGGTAGCACCCATAAATGTTTTGAAGTTGAGCTTACGCCCTTTAGGCACAATATAGTTGACATGGAGCAGCCCTGTAGGTTCGAATCCCTGCAATGTATAACTGTCGAAGAATTTTTCGCCAAATACGGGATTGAAGCCTTTCACGGAGTAGGATAATACAATCTTGTCGTCTTTTCTTAAATCTTCTAGGAGTAAGTAAGCGGAATAGGTTCCGTTGTAAATCGATCGCGAAAGCTCAGTTTCATAGGGCATGAGTTCGAATTTACTCATGTTTAGGCGATCCAGTCGCTTTCCATCACGCAATAGATAAAGCTCGTGTAAGATTAGTGTTTGATATTTGGGTTCGAAATTGATATATATCTGACCCGCGTTTTCTGCTCCCGCATTTTCTGTTAATACTTTTACAGTGCGTGAAAAGCGGGTTTGAGCAGCTAGGTTGACCTGATAGTCGATGCTTTCGAAATAATAGCCATCACTGATATCTTCCAAATTGGGTATTTTTGGCTGCTTTTGAGATAAGCGTACCCAAGCTGGGACAGTTGTTTTTGTCAATTGTGGGGATGCTGCGTAGCTGATCAATTGTAGGCAAAACAAAAAAAGCGTCAGGCAAAAAGTCCTTCTTAATTTCATGTAGTTAATAATCTTGAACGAAGATAATAATAAGTTGAAATATTTGGAAACGCAATTATGCAGTTCTCGTTAAGAAAGTTTAGATCTAGTTGGCTCTACTTTTGATTTCTTTGCTGCTTTCTTCTAGGTTCTTATCTTCAATTTTTTTACCTCTTGAAATCATATAGCTAAGCGAGATACCGAATACCTGCGTCGGTCTTTTCTGATAAAAGTTTATAAATGTTCCATTTCTTGCTGTCCATTCCCTTTCCCGGGATGTATTGAAGATATCGTTCCAATGCAGGCTAACTTTTCCTTTATCCTTTGCGATCCTTTTTGATAGTGTTAAAGAAGAGTAGAATTGATTTGCAAATTTGGTGTTCGCTGAAATAGTCGGTGAGACGTATCCTAAATATAACGAGCTATCAAGCCATTTTTTGATTTTGAAGGATTGAAAGACACTTGCTTCCCAAGTCTGTTGCGACAAGTCGTTGCCATCAATTTCAAAATTTGTTTTGTACCAAGCTGTGTTGAATTGTCCCGACCACCAGGCATAAATTTTCCAAGGTGTAAAGAAATTAGCTCCGTAATCTATGCTATAACCAAAGTTTCTAGATTGATAGGCCAGTATTTTATTATCTATGGTTTCGGTGAACAAGGCAATTTTGTCTTTGTTGTACGCAAAATAGAGATCTGCTGCAGCACCATTTTTGAATTGAAAACCACTCTGTACCCGATGCGTGAATTCTGGCGTCAATTCGGCATTTCCCTGCAATAGGATGAAGTCATCGATCTGCAAGGTATACGGATTTAGATCTCTAAAAGAGGGTCTCCGGATGCGTTTTGCATAGTTCAAAAAGAGAGCATTCTTGCTATCACCTAATTCGTGCAACAGAAAAATAGATGGAAAAAAATTGAGGTAATTCTGCGGAACCCGCTCACCCAAAGTAATAGATAGTGCATTTACATCGGTGTATTCTGCCCGAAGGCCCGCCTTCACCGATGATTTGTTTCTTTTGTAATTGATTGCTGCATACCCCATGAAGAGTCTTTCGTTATATGTAAACTCGTTACTCAGTCCTTCATCTTTTATCCAGATATTCCCAATTAAGTTGTTACGTAGTACCTCATTATTTCGTTCCGTACTAATAAATTTTAATCCCGCGAGCCAATTCAACCCTGAGGCATAATATTGTGTCCAATCGGATTGAATACTGAATATTTTAGTGTTACTGGGGGAGTAATTGACATACTGTTGATTTTCGCCCGTATTAAAATCTGTTAATACGTAATTGTTTTCTTCCCGATGGTTATTGGACACGAAATCTGTTAACAGTTTTAATGACGAACCTAATGAATCACGTTTCCAGTTGTAGTTCAACGTCGAGCTGAACTGAGTTGGATTAGTCAGCCAGTTATTCGAGGTCTGTTTATAAAGTGTGTCATCTGCTGTAAGATGCGTGTTATCAGTGTAAAAGTCTTGATCCGTGTTATTTTTATTAATGAGCGCCTGAAACCCCAAGCTCTGGTTATCTCGGATGTCATAAATGGTTGTCAATCGCGCATTGTAGCTTTTACTTTCTCGAAAGCGATCTGTTATGCTATGATATGTGCTGTTGTCTACATACGTCACATCGTTTGTCGCCATGATGTATTCATCGTTTCTTAAATAACCGAGCACACCGGTCAAGTAAAAATTGGATTTCTTAAAATCCATAATTGTCCCCACGTTGTAATAAGGATCCTTAACTTGTTGGAGGTATCGAGCCATTAAGTTTGCCCTGAATCCATCTAAGCCGTTTTTTCGAAGGACAATACGAATGATGCCCGCGGTACCAGCCGCTTCATACTCGGCCGCGGGATTGGGAATGATTTCAATTTTACTGATGTTTTCCGAAGGTAGGCTGCGTAGGTATTCGGCCAGTTGTTCGGACGACATCCGTTGTACGATATCATTTATCATAACCTGTACACCCTGATTGCCTCGAATACGAATATTACCGTTTGGATCCACCCAAAGCCCAGGAGAACGCTGTAAAATCTCCAAAGTAGAAAGTCCGCTTTCTAAAGAGGAACCTTCCACATTGACAATAAAGCGATCCGCCACCCGTTCAAAAGGTTGCTTGAAAGCTTTAACAGCCACTGTCTTTATTTGTATTTGTGATACGGATAGTACAATAAGACGTAGCGGTTTATCATCAGGATATATAAAACGGATGGTTTTGGGCATATGACTCATTGAGGAAATCTGGATCGTATACATTGTGGCTGGCTTGAGTAGTTCTTTCAGCACAAAGCTCCCATCTTGTGCGGTACTGGAAACAGAAATTAGTCGGTCTCCCTGAAAAAGTCTAAGGGAAGCGAACTCGACAGCCACACCTGTCGAATCCGTAACGCGACCAGAAATTTCCGCCCTTGGTTGTTGCAGCACATTAACAGGATAAATAGCTATTACCTTATCATCAATGTTTTTATAGGTCAATCCGGCCTGCTTTAAACTCTGATCTAAAAGGAGACGGAAATCTATCTCTTCCGCGGCACTATTGTATTTCATGTCATCTGTAACCACTTCATTGCTGTAGAATATAATGATGCCGGTTTGCATCTGAATCATTTCTAGTATCTCCTTCAAAGTAAACGTGCCCTTCGCTAGCTGAACCGACTTTTGCTGTCCAAAGCAACAAAATAATGCGCAAGATAAAACCACTAATATGATAGCTCTTTTCATCGATATTACCTGATTATTACCATTGAATCTTGGCGTTCATATTCAAAAGGATATGTTGCTTTTAACGCATCCAAGAACTCCTCCAAAGACATCTTATATAATACACCACTGAAACGCTTTCGTTGTAGTTCTTTATTCTCAAAAAAGATCGTTACAGTGTATATTTCTTGTATTTTTTTGGCTAAATCAATAAACCGTTGATTTTTAAATACAATACTATCCCGAAACTGGTTTTGGTTGTTAATGCGCTCAATTTCCGATAACTGACTTACTTTCACATCGCTGATATGTTGATTTTCAGATTTCCATGTCACTTTCTGGTTGGGTAAGATTTTTAAGGTCTTTTCAGACGAGTCCGCTGGTTTTAATATTACTTCACCATTGAATAAGGTAAGTTCATTTTGGTCTAACAGCGTATCTTGTATGATATCAAAAGAAGTTCCTGTCACGACCACTTCCCAATTATTTAGGTGGATGCGCATGGGAATGTCTGGATTCTTCACTACATCAAATCTAGCATTACCTACTAACTTGGCCTCCCGCTGCTGTTGTCCAAAGTCAGTGTTGACGAAAAGAGTGGCATTTCTATCCAAGGTGACTATTGTACCATCCACCATCGAAACGAGTGATTTGTTTTTCCCGCTGGCCATTTCTGTAAAAGAAGTCACATCTACAATAGTCGAATTGTGCTCTTCCTTACTGCTATACCAGATCACAAATAATAGCAAAGCGGCCACAGCACCCAATCTGACAATTTTACCTATAATTGACGTTTTCCTTATTAGTTTCTTTTGCGGCAACGAAGATTCACCGAGTTTCATCCAAATTTTTTGCAGATTTGCCTGTTGCGCCTGGCTGACCACACTATCGCTTTGATTAACATATGCCCTAAGACGATCTGCTACAGGTTTGTAATCCGCATGTCGATGAAGATATAGGTCATAATCGATCTGTTCCTGTCGATCCAGACCAGTTGATATCTTTTTTGAAAGTAATGCTAAAAAATCTTCTTTGTTCATAACCAATATTTTTTTGAGCCGTTTAGATAAATAAGAATAGTAGGCGGCTATTCCTTTTCTTCTGCGTAGGATTTGTACCTAAATAGACTTCAATAAGCTGAGCCAGTTGTTTTACTGCTTTATAAAGTTGGTTTTCTACCGTTCTGGTGGAAATGTTCAATAGTTCAGCCACGTCCTTGTGTTTTAAACCTTGATCCTTGACAAGTCTGAAGATAATTTTGCGTTGCGCTGGTAATGCTTCAACCATGGCATCTAGTAACTTAAATAATTCCTTGGTCTCCATGATATCCGCTGGACTGTCAAAGAAGCTGACTGCTAAATCGTTAGATTCTAATTCTACTGTTCGTGGTAAATTGCTTTTATCCTTTCGGATCTTGTTTAAGCAAATATTCTTCAACGCCTTGAAAATGTACGTTTTGGGGTGTTGGACAGTAGGTAGATTAGTGCGTCCGGTCCAAAGCTTCATGAACACATCCGAAGTTGCTTCTTCGGCCAGCTCCTCCGATTTTAGAATAACAAAAGCGTATTGCTTTAAGGTGTGAAAGGAACTTTGATGTAACCGAGCGAATGCGTTTCGATCATCATTTGCAATCGCTTCAAAAAGCTCCTTTATATCTAAATCGTTTATATTCATGTTGCCACCGTTCTTATTTAACTTCGCTTTTAAGTTCTTCCATTGCCAATCTAATCTTTTGGTGTTTTTCGATTAATTGTCGTGCTTTTACGCTAGTACAGCCAGCTTCTTCTACTAGAATACGCACGGCCCTATTTCTAAGCTTATCGTTGCTTAATTGCATGTCGACCATTTTATTTCCCAGCACTTTGCCCATGCGGATCATAGCCGCAGTGCTTATCATATTCAATACCATCTTCTGTGCAGTCCCCGCTTTCATACGTGTCGAACCGGTCAGAAATTCAGCACCAGTATGGATTGCTATAGGATAGGACGATACTTTTGCAATAGGTGAGTTGGCATTACAAACAATACAGCCCGTTAATATACCATTTTCTCGTGCGTATTTCAATGTACTCAATACATACGGTGTGGTGCCTGATGCCGATATACCGATCAGAAAGTCATTAGAATTTATCTGTAAATGTGTTAAGGTTTTCCAACCGTCGTCCATGTCATCTTCGGCATTTTCAACGGCGTTGCGTATTGCTTGGTCTCCGCCTGCAATGATACCCTGTATTATTTCGCTGTCCACGCCAAAGGTCGGCGGACATTCGGAGGCATCTAAAATTCCTAGTCGACCACTAGTACCCGCTCCGACATAAAATAATCGTCCACCTCGTGCTAACTTATACACAAGATTGTCAACAAGACTATGTATAGCCGTAATGCAATTTGCGACGGCTATTGCGACAGTCTGATCTTCTTGATTAATTGCTTTCAATATATCTTCTGTAGATAGTAAATCTAGATTGCTGTAAGCAGATTCTTGTTCGGTATGTAATATCATATGCCTGTTTAAATCTAAAGACACCTATTTCAAGCTAACTACTTACTCCGTTTCGAAATAAATTTTGCTCACTACTTACAACAATCTTTATAATTTGTTGTCGACTAGATTCGTAGTTAGTAGCTTATCACCCTGGGTGAGAGGTTCTACCAGGAAATTAAAAATGAGCCGTATGATCTTCAAGCCTAAGTTTTTCAGTTTCCGGATGTTCATTTCATTTTTTTCTTTTTGAACGGTCGTACTCAAAATTACCCGTAACGATTGGTAATGCAAAATTAAGACAGCAAAGTTAGGTTCGTTAAAAATGTAAGATCCCGTAGCGGGGAGCAACGGGATCTTACCAAACCAATTATTAACCTAAATTATGAAATTACTTATATAACGCATAATCAGTCCGGATATTATGTGGGTTAAAAAATGGGGACAATATTTGGTTGTTCGGAATTTCCAACCGACCACTTAAGCCTACGATAATGATATTATTGTGATATTTCGAGCCAAAAAAGCGATTATTATATCGTAAATTTAGCGTAAGAAATTGAGATCGAGCTCTCATCACCCTTAAATAAAGTATAGATTAGATGAAAAATGCGGAGAGAAATAGAGGATTTGTCTTTAAACAGTATGAAGAGTCCTTTCAGGCACCTTTTGATAAGTTGTTTGAAATTTTCATGGAACTCATCACCCATACTGCCGGTGACTTTGATGAAGCTGTCGATTGGTTACGGCAGTTGGACAAAGAGTTTAAGTTAACTACCCCCGAATATACTGTGGACGACTTTATAGAAGATTTAAAAAATAAAGGTTATATCGTCGAGCGTCCGGATTTGGATGGAAATGGGGGAGCGGGGCTCAGCTCGAAGATGGAGAAGGCGCTGCGGCAAAATGCGTTGGAGCAGATATTCGGAAAGATGCGTAAAGGTAAATCGGGCAATCACAAAACCAAATACAGTGGCCAAAGTGATGAGAATACGGGAGATTTTAGAAGCTATCAATATGGCGATAATCTGGACAAAATTTCCATTACAGAGAGTTTAAAGAATGCACAGGTCAACCATGGGATAGGTGATTTTAGCTTATCGGAAAATGATTTAGTCGTGGAAGATACCCAATTTAAGTCGCAGATGAGCACCGTATTGATGATTGATATCAGCCATAGCATGATCTTGTACGGCGAAGACCGCATCACACCAGCCAAGAAAGTGGCTATGGCGTTGTCAGAACTGATCCTCACGCGCTATCCCAAAGATTCACTGGATGTCATTGTATTTGGTAACGATGCTTGGTCTATAGCGATCAAAGATCTACCTTACCTGCAAGTGGGACCATTTCACACCAATACCGTCGCAGGCGTACAGCTGGCTTTGGATATACTCAGACGTAAACGCCATGCAAACAAGCAAATATTTATGATTACGGATGGCAAACCAAGCTGTTTGAATATGCCAGATGGCACATACTATAAGAATCCTAATGGGTTGGATCCTATCATTACTAGTAAATGCTACAGTATCGCTGCGCAAGCCCGAAAGCTAGGGATACCGATCACCACCTTTATGATCACTTCCGATCCATATCTTCAGGAGTTTGTCGATGAATTTACAGCTTCGAACCGCGGCAAGGCTTACTATACGGGATTGGGTAACTTAGGTGAAATGATCTTTGAAGATTACGAGGACAATCGTAAAAAGAGAATACGATAAACTATTGATTTAAACAACTACAATACATGAATTATACGACGATTAAGACTTTTGGAGAGTTGAAAAGTGCAGGATATATGCCCAAAGGCATAAAAGAGGAACTGCGTAAGAATCTGATTGAGAAAATACGCAGTGGCGAAACTGTTTTTGAAGGCGTGCACGGCTATGAGGATACGGTGATTCCGGAATTAGAAAGAGCTATCCTCTCCAAGCATAACATCAATTTCTTGGGACTTCGTGGCCAGGCAAAAACACGATTGGCCAGGTTAATGGTGAATTTATTGGATGAATATGTCCCGACAGTCGAAGGTTCTGAAATTAACGACGATCCGTATAAACCTATTTCCCGTTATGCCGTCGAGTTAATGAAAGAAAAAGGTGACAGCACACCAATCAGCTGGCTTCACCGGAGCGAGCGGTTCTCCGAGAAATTAGCTACACCGGATGTAACGGTTGCCGATCTGATCGGCGACGTAGACCCTATAAAAGCGGCGAATTTGAGGCTGAGCTATGCAGATGATCGCGTGATCCATTTCGGGATGATCCCGCGGGCCAACCGGTCGATATTCGTGATCAACGAGTTACCCGATTTGCAAGCTAGAATTCAAGTGGCACTCTTTAATATACTGCAGGAAGGCGATATACAAATCCGTGGATTTAAGTTGCGATTACCTTTAGATCTACAGTTTGTCTTTACAGCCAACCCCGAAGACTACACGAATAGAGGAAGTATTGTAACACCTTTGAAAGACCGCATAGGTTCTCAGATTCTAACACATTATCCCGCTACTGTGACAGTAGCCAAAGCGATAACCGAGCAGGAAGCGGGCTTGGAAGCTGTTCAAAAGGAGCAAATCTATGTTCCCGAATTGGCACGGGATATATTGGAACAGATTAGTTTTGAAGCACGGAATAGCGAATACATCGATGTAAAAAGTGGTGTCAGTGCGCGAATGGGGATTACGGCATTTCAAAATTTGCTCAGTACTGCCGAACTGCGCATGCTGAGAAATGGAGATACGGCTACAGCGGTGCGGTTGAGTGATTTTATGGGGATCGTTCCGGCTATTACGGGAAAAGTAGAGTTGGTGTATGAAGGTGAGCAGGAAGGCGCTGCCGCTGTAGCTATACAGCTGATAGAAAGTGCGGTGAAGACATTGTTCCCAACCTTATTTCCTAAAATTGAAAAACTGGAAAAGGAAAACGAGCAATATCCTTACGACGAAATTGTGCGATGGTTCTTAAATTCAGACGGTATTCAACTACCAGATGAACTCAATGATGTAGACTATCAGCATACATTGGAGCAAGTAGATCCCATCGTTAGGGTAATACAGAAGTATCAGCCAGATACAAAAAAAGAAGATGTTTATTTTCTCAGCGAGTTTGTGTTGTGGGGATTAACCTTAAACAATAAATTGAGTAAATACAGGTTGGATAACGGACTAGAGTTTCAGGATAACTTTCAGGGATACCTGAGAAGTAATATATAGAAGCCGTCGGGTTAAGCTACAAATAAAAATCCCATACACCTTGGTATGGGATTTTAATCCTCTCTCGATCCGTCATCCGCCATACGTACAATTTTGGGTAGAAACGTGGCTACAACATCTACCAGATCGGTTTGTGCAGCCATGACCGTATGAATATCCTTATAAGCCATCGGTGCTTCGTCCATTCCTGCTCCGAGCAGCGTAATGCCATTCACTTCTAGTATGGTCTTCAGTTCTGTAGCAGAAAGGGTTTTTATGGCTTGTGTGCGGCTCATCAATCGCCCGGCACCGTGCGAAGCGGAGTGGATAGCACGTTTTTCACCTTTCCCCCGAACCAAGAATCCTGGTGTCGCCATCGAGCCAGGTATGATTCCCAGCACCCCCTTCCCGGCAGGAGTGGCCCCCTTGCGATGAACGATTACTTCTTCATCATTAAGTAGTTCCTTCCACGCGAAATTATGATGGTTTTCTACTTTAACTAATAGTTCAGCACCTAATGTCGATCGTATTTTAGCATGAATGACTTCATGGCAAGCCGAAGCATAGTCACCCGCCAAATTCATGGCTAACCAGTAAGCCTGTCCTTCAGCCTTACTTAAGTCCAAGTAGGCTAGGTTTTGTGCTTCGTAAGGTAATTTGCAGATTTCTTTGGCCAATTTTGTGTAGTGCCCAGCAATGGTAGCGCCTAATCCCCGCGATCCCGAGTGTGTAAGTAAAGCGAGGTATTTGCCTTTCGCCAGACCTAATAGTTCATCGGCTTTGGCTACTTCCATCACACCAAATTCTACAAAGTGGTTTCCTCCTCCTGAGGATCCTAGTTGCGACCATGCTTTGTCTTTCAATGATCGGATAAAGCTGTCCGACTCAAACAACGTATTGTCCAAAACCGCGTGATCTATTCTTTCGTGCCTCAAATACCCATTACCTGCGCCAAATCGCGTGCTTTTTAGGAGTATCTCTTTAAGTTTTTCTTTATGCTCATCAAGGTAAGACGCAGGCATATCAAATATAGACAATGCCATTCGGCAACCAATATCCACACCCACACCGTAAGGAATAACCGCATTTTTTGTTGCCAACACACCACCGATTGGCAAACCATACCCTTGGTGTGCATCTGGCATCAAAGCACCAGCTACCGCTACCGGCAATTTCATAGCTACATTCATTTGCTTCGTTGCACCTTCTTCGATATGTTCTTCGCCAAAGATCATGTAAGCTGCTGGTGCGTCGTTTAGTGGAATGGTCTCTGCTTCAATCGTATCCATCTTCAACAATATTTCGGCGAGAGGCCTAAAAATAGCATCCTCAGTATACGATGCCGGATCTTCGAGCACATTTTTGAAATTTTCTAGCATTTGCTCCCTGCTAAAGCCTAATCTTTTTTTGTTGATTTTCAATGCAACACCCATTGCGTGATTTTCTTTATATCCTAGGGCAATCAGATCATTGCCATTAATTCTTTTATTTTCCATTTTTTAAAGTTATTAAAGTTTTCTAACCACTTCCTAAGCAAGGAGCAACAACCTCTTTACGTTGCCCCTTGCGCCTCTTTGTTTAGTTCCTATTTGATAAATATTTGTTTCAACGCTTTTCGCTGGTTTTCATCCCAAGAACGATTGTCATACCTGACATTACAAAGGTGCGAAGTGTACTACGCAGCTTTTTTGCGTGATTCCATAAAAAATGGTGGAAAATCACCTATTTTTTTTAATAATTTGATATTCAGTGTAATAAAGTTTTAAAAAAATAGGGATATAGTTTCTTTTCAAGCCTATTGCGCAAATATATTGCGTAGTAAAATATAAAAGCTATCTTTATCCTGTAGGAAATTCGCTGTAATTAATCATGGCCATCAACAAACTTGCTCTTATCCGCTACAAAATTATTGACAACTGCCTTCGGCAAAAGCATCGTAAATGGACGTTGGACGACCTAATAGGGAAGGTGTCAGAAGGTCTCTACGAACTGGAGGGTATTCATAGCGGTGTAAGTACAAGAACGATACAAGGCGATATTCAATTGATGCGTAGTAATAAATTGGGATATAACGCACCGATTGTGGTGATAAAACGAAAATTTTATACATACGAGGATCCGAATTATTCGATTAGTAATACTCCCTTATCAGATAGCGATTTATCCAAAATGAAAGATGCCGTGGATATCTTAAAACATTTGAATGGTTTTGCCTATTTTGAAGAAATGAGTGATATTATCGCCAGATTAGAAAATAACCTATCTAAGCAGGAAGACATATCTCCTTCATATATACAAATGGAAAGCAATAAGCTTCTGAAAGGATTGAACTGGATAACACCTATCCATAAAGCTATTAGAGAACAGATACCTTTATTGATTACTTATAAATCATTCAAATCCAAGACGGAGCAGGAGGCTGTGTACTTTGCTTATCTACTAAAAGAATACCGTAATAGGTGGTTTGTAATCTGCAAGCCGAAAAAAGGGAAGACGCTCATAACATTAGCACTTGATCGGATTGTAGAAATAGATGAAATGGCGAAATCGGGGTATGTAGCCTATGAGGGAGTAGATTTTGAACGGTATTACGCAGATACCATTGGGGTAACGAAATCCGAAAGAGATAGGGGCCATCGTATCATTCTACAGGTAGATAGTTATAATGCGCCCTACGTGATTACGAAGCCTATACATTCTTCGCAACAGATTTTAAAAGAAGAGGAAGATGGGAGTATTTTGATACGTCTGGATGTAGTCATCAACTTCGAATTGGAAAGAGAAATACTCGGTTTTGGTGAATGTATCAAAGTGTTAGCACCAAGGATACTTCGCGACAGAATCAAGCGACGATCGTACAATATGTTACAACAGTATCTTGCTGAATGATAATAGTGAATTTAACGGTGTACAATGACCTACATCTAGACAAGATAAGCCTCATTTTAATGGATGAAAATCATAAATAAATCAAAATAGTAAATGAAATATAAGGAATTAGGTACATCAGATTTAAGAATATCTCTAGCTATCTTAATTTATATCTGCGCGTTTTCAACTCAGTTTCTTTTCGCTCAGGATAAACCTCTGCCTAAGAGCATAGTCCGTGGCAGTATTATCTACAAAGCGTCGTGCATCGGTTGCCATATGGTTAAAGGAGAGGGTATTGTAGGCCTCTTTCCTCCTTTAGCAAAAGCAGATTATCTCGATAATACGAAGAAAACAATTCATGCTATTAAATTTGGACTGGAAGGGGAGATAACGGTGAACAACGAAGTATATGATAACATGATGCCTTCTGCAAATTTGAGTAATCAGGAAATTGCTGACGTGGTAAATTACATTAAAAATTCATGGGGAAATAGTTCAAAAGGAAAAGCGGTTACTGCTAAAATGGTAGAAGCTATTAAGGAATAGAAGATATGAAAATCACCTTCAAAAAGTCATTGCTAACTGCATTGGGTTATTTATTACTCTTAACGACTTATGCACAATCGAAGCAGACGCCTATTGGCATCGACGGACTTACACATGCCCATGTACATGGTGCACTACAGAATTTTGGGAAACACAATGCAGCAATTCAGATTGTAGGCATAGCAGAACCGAATAAAGATTTAGCCCGACGGATGGCTACACAATATGGGTTTAGTATGAATATTGTGTATGATTCTGTTGAGGAGATGATCGAAAAGACAAAACCGGAAGGGGTGATGGCTTTCAATTCCATTTATCAGCATTTGAGTACAGTTAAGGCCTGTGCACCCAAAGGTATTCATGTGATGGTCGAAAAACCACTTGCAGTGAATATGAGCCACGCTAACGAAATGGTAACATTAGCAAAAGACCATAACATCATGCTATTGACCAATTATGAGACCACTTGGTATCCAAGCAATCAAGAACTATATAAAATGGTGGAAAATGACAACGCTATCGGCGAGCTGCGTAAAGTTGTTATCTGTGACGGACATGAGGGACCGAAAGAAATAGGTTGTAATCAAGAGTTTCTCGATTGGCTTACTGATCCAGTGCAAAATGGAGGTGGTGCTGTTGTTGATTTCGGTTGCTACGGTGCCAATCTCATGACATGGCTCATGAAAAATGAACGTCCACTTTCCGTTTCGGCCACCTTAAATCAAATCAAGCCTGAAATTTATCCAAACGTTGATGACGAAGCGACTATTGTTGTAAAATATCCAAAGGCGCAAGCAATTATTCAGGGCTCATGGAACTGGCCATTTGGGCGCAAGGATATGGAAGCGTACGGAACAAACGGATACATAAAGGCACTGGATGGAAACAGGATATCCTACCGTTTAAGAGATCAAAAAGGTGAAACGAATACACAGCTTTCTTCAGATTTCATCTCGTTTAGAGATCCTTTTAGTTACTTTTCGGCCGCCATTAATAA
This sequence comes from Sphingobacterium alkalisoli, assembly GCF_005049105.1. Classification (GTDB taxonomy): domain Bacteria; phylum Bacteroidota; class Bacteroidia; order Sphingobacteriales; family Sphingobacteriaceae; genus Sphingobacterium; species Sphingobacterium alkalisoli. The sequence goes on along the minus strand of NZ_SUKA01000003.1, from coordinate 374,316 downwards.
AACAATAAAAGTATCGCCTGAAGACCTCTCTTCACTAGAAAATAATTTGATTGTTATTGAGATCTTAGATGCTGCACGAGAAAGCGCAAGAATAGGGAAAACGGTAAATTTCAGCTTTTAGAATGAATGCTTCACTATTTCTTGATGAGTCTATACTGTTCCGATAATGCGCCTGAGATTTCATGGCCTTCGGTATCCAAATGAAGAATAGCATTTTCGACTACTTTGAATGAGCGACTGTAATCTTTATTGTCTTTTAAAGAAACTTTAAATCCAGAACTATCCCAAACGAAATTGCCATTTACCTCGACCAAAAGGTTAGGAGATTTCAGATACTCCTCTCTTGATGAGAATGTATAGTCTTCATTCAGAACAATCGTGGTTTTGATGCCTTCGCAATCGGCGCAAGGCAACGTACCTTCATAAGTTCCGATCCAATCCAGGGAATTCTGAGCTGTATGCTCATCTTTGAACTGTTGTGTTGCTACCGTATCGTTGGAATTGACCTGTTCCCCATGGTGTTGTGGACTATTATTACAACCTACTAAGGCAATTGCAAAAAAAGTCGAAAGGAGTATTATCTTTTTCATTTTTATTTCTTAGTGTTACAAATTTACAAAAATTATTTACGATCCGCTTTCCACCATTTCCTGATTTCTACTTTTTCACCATCCGTTGGAATTTTTGGAACCATGTTAAGTCCGATATCTATCTTGCTCTTATTGCGGTAAGAGTCGATAGGCTCGATTTTATACAAAAAAGGCCTGCACTCCTGCAGGCCTTACATCGAAACAAAAATACCCAGTTTTAGGGGTATGTCGTTACCACTTTGCTTACCTGCCAGCCATCTTTTGTATGGCAAAGAGTAATGTGGTCTATTCGAGTGAAGCTCTCGAACTCCATCGTCGCTTTCGCGATGCAAGAGTTACCACTTTCATCCAGTATTTCGTAAGTCGTTTTGCAGTCGTATTGCATTCCCTGGTTTTCTTTCAAGAATTTTGTGTAATTTTTTTTGCTATGCTTGCTATGATTAGCCGTACTATAATATTCGAAATCTTTAGCAAACAGTTTTTCGTTAAACTGTGCATTTCCTAGCGCTGTAGCGTCTAAATACATAGCGATGGTGCGCATGGCATTCATGCTCTTTGTAGGACTGTTTTTGTCAGTGCCAAATGCCATAGAAGAAGCAAATAAGATTAGAGCTGTTGCGATCGTTGAGATGATAGTTGTTTTCATTTTCTTTAGTTTTTTCTGTTTTGGTGTTGTTATGTCGTATTGTATGATTCAAAAGTAGGGTAGAAGTCGACACTAAGGAATAGCGATTAGACCAGCAGACGGAAATATTCGGTGAATGCAGAAAAGGAGTCGGTGAAAAATCTGTGTTATAGGTTATCTAACATTTTCACTTCGCTTTATGTGAGAGAGAGTCTATTCCAACTCCGCAAAAGATTTGATTTGCTTTTTATAAAAATCTATCTTTTGATACATTTTGTTAAAGAATATATTTTTATCCCGTGTTCCTGCCGTATTTAACAATATAGAGTTCTTTAATTGATGCTGATAGAATTCCAATGCATTTTGACAGGTATCATTATCTTTTGTAATAAAATATCCCAACATCGTATAGGGTACAAAAAATGATTTTTGCTGTCTATCGGAAATCAGTACATTATTATTTAAGATCAACAATTCATGATAATACATTTTAAAATATTCATTTTTTGGTGTGCATTTTTTTTCTAATGATTTGATTAAGTCTACTAAATGATCACATAAAGCAACAGCATTATCTAGCTGTATCAATCCGGATTGAAAGAAATACAAAATCTGTTGTAGTGTACTGTTGATTGTTGTGTCATTCCAAATCTCGTGAACCTTTACAGACGAGTAGAAATTCAGTAACTTTTCGTTATTATCTACTAAAGGTGCCTGATAATTAAAATCCTCAAAGCTATCCTCTTCTTTCCCAAAATCCAAAAGATTAAGCCAGACAAACAGTTTGAACTTTGAAAGCAAATTGTGTCCGATGGTATAAAATAAGGGAATATCTTTAGCCGAGTAATATACCGAAGTATGCTCATCCACACGGTATTCCATCAATGCTTGAAAAGAACTCCCAAGGTAGTTTGATAGATCCGTTGCTGAGCGTATCTCTTTTGTCTTGCGCACCAATACATGTTCGTTGTTTTGAAGCATGGCGTCTAATGAAATTCCAAATACCTGCGCCAGACGAATAGTTTCTTCGATCGAAAATTTACTCTTCTTCGAAATGCGACGATGCGCAGCATCATAACTGATGTCTAGTGCCGATGAGATGCGTTCAATTAACGAATCTTGTGAACCTATCCGTCTTTGGATTGCCTGTATTAGTTTTTCTTGATACATCGTTGTTTTTTTGTGATTATCACAAATATAGAAAATTATTTATGCAAAAACCGCCGTTAAAAAATGTGAATATCACAATATCTTTGATCTAATCAAACTCAAATAATATGAAAACATTAATAATTTGCTTGATGTCGCTTATAATTGTCGCCACACAAGCCCAAGAAACAAGAATATTCAGTTTATCACCAATGACCAAAAACATTCAAAAAGTAAATGGCTTAGTGGTAGGAATAGGGCATTTTCAAGAACCGGATCATGTCCAAACAATCAACGGAGTAAACCTGGATGTAATGGTTTTTTCTCCGTTAATTACAGTGCTTGCTGTTATGCACGGAAGAGTGTACGATTACCCTCAAGATGAAAAAACGAAGGTAGTTTCCAATGGTCTTAACCTCGCGATTGGCGGATACATGGGAGATGTTGAACACAATGGACTTAGTGTAGCGTTATACAACATAGCAAATAAATCAACTGGTCTGGGTATACACCCAGCATTTAACTTAACAGAGAAGTCTGTAGGTACACATATTTCCGCTTTTGTTAATGCCGGAAAATATAGTCAAGGTCTCAATGTGGCTCTTTACAACAGACACGAATATATGACTGGTGTGCAGATAGGTGTTATCAATAAATCACTGCACTTAAAAGGAATACAGATTGGCTTATTCAATAGGTCCAAAACACTTAAAGGTTTACAGTTAGGCTTTATCAACTCGAATGGAAAAAGAACACTACCATTTATAAACTTCTAATGTCATGAAAATATTATTCTTTATACTCGGGTTATCTATCACCTCAATCAATTTGTCTGCACAAGTAAGAGATAGTACATTTCAATATGTCGAAATCGAAGCTGGGGCAACTATTCCTGTAGGAAATCTAAAAAACACTATGAATATCGCTCCAAATATTGGCTTATGGCTAAGACAACCTTATGCTGAAAAAAGTATTTGGGCTTGTGGATTTAGTTTCAATTTTCCAAAAAAAACCACATTTCAGTACATAAAAGACGAGTACGAGACCGAAACAAAGTCGTTTTCTGGTGTCATCGGATTTCGATTAGATAAAAAATACACGTTAAACAAAGCGAAAAATATTGATCTTATTTGGTCTTCCGTTTTAGGTTATGGAATGTATTTATTTGATGATGTGAGAGCTCGGGCGGAATATGAAACTTGGTCAAAGTCAAAAAAAGATAAAGAAGATAAACCCGTTTTTATCAAACCATTTAGCACCATCCATGTTGCACAGGGCTTGCAGCTTCAAATTCAGGATTTTGGATTGCAAGCTCGATACAACTATGCACCCTATGAAGCCTTTAGCGATATCATAGACAATAGATTTGGAGCACACAGCGTAACAGTCGGATTATTTTACAGACAATAAAAAAGGCGGAGGAATCAATGATCATCACGGTTATCGATTTAACATATACAGTAAGAAGTTATTCGGAATATTTAAAAATTCCTGCAACCCTTCGCTTTTACTATTATTTAAACACCTATCATAAAAGCCGTAGTGATACGGCTTTTATGATACTACCTTTTCTTGTTCTTCATTGTCATTTTGGCTTTAACCCCAGCTCCAAGATTGTATGTTTTGCTATTGCTTTCTTTCTTTTTATGAAAAGCTCCACCTTGCGATTCGTCCACTTGATTCTTTTCTTTTGAATTATTGGACGGGCGATAGATGATAAGATCCTCAGGAAGAGGCATGACAGGGATTTTCTTCCCCAAAGATTGTTCTATTTTTTTGAATTCAGGAAGTTCAATGTCTGTTGCGAATGTGATAGCAATGACCTCATCATCTGCAGTTTTTTCGACATGTCGCACAAACACTTCTGTAGCTTCCGGTACTTCAAAATGAAATATAAACGGAATTCCACTCAAATCAATGTCATTTGTGCCCTCATTTGCAATAATGAGTATTCGACATTCAGGTATCTGCTTAAAATCGCTTATGTCATCGATACCAGCGTCATCATGAAACAAAGGGTGTAGAACGGCAACTTCCCCATTCTTAGCATGTAGACTTTGACTTAGTTTCTGTGCAGTAAGTCGACTATTTACAAATATCACGACTTTATCAAATACGTCATCGTCTCTCATCAAAACATTTAGCAAATTGATTTTCGTGGTAAAATTAGGAACTTGATACAGCATGAGCTCGTGTGTTTCAGTCGTTTTTTCAGAGAGCTCTTCCGCCTCAACCAGCGTAGCCAAGGGCATAAAATCATCAATCATAAAATGCAATTTTTCATGTTCGACGGTACTAAATGCCAGATACTGGACTTTTCCGCAACTTTGTGCTAGTTCCCTTACGGGAGTTTGCATTCCTTGCTTCACTATTTCTTCTGCATCATCAATGATGAATGTCTGAATACGATTTAAATTGAGTCCTAATTTTAAGTACATCGCACGAGCACGGTTTGGAGTTGCTACCACAATATCTACCCCACGGACCAGATCTTCGATCTCTTCCTCTATGCTTCCGCTAGTTTTAAGACCCATGATATGGAGGTCTCTATTCTTGCTAATCGTCAGAAAACGATCAACAATTTCAGCGATTTTTTCTTCATTAGGAGCCAAAATTAAAACTTTGGGAGCTTCATCTTGCGTATATTTTAAGCGCATCAATACCCCGAGGACGTAGGTCGTGGTTTTTCCGGCTCCTTCAGGAGCAATACCAATAATACTATGCCCCCCGATTATTCGAGAGAGTGATTTTGACTGGATTTCTTTTGGTGTAAAATAGCCCAAATCATTCATGGATGCATGAAGACGTTTACTAAGCTTTAATTTATCTAAGGACACTGCTGAATTGTTAAATGAATACCAAGCTACAAAGTTAGGTAAAATAGTTCGCCCTGTGGAAATCCCACAAGAATATTCCTAATTCTACTTTCAGTCGCACCACACTGCTTTATGAGATCCTTTGTAAGGTTCTTTAAATTTTACACCAAAATCCGCTTTATCCTTTCTCTTTCTTTGTCCGACAGCGGTATAGCGTGTTCGATGACGGGTAGGATTTCCGCTTTCCGATCTGTTTGTAGGAGTAAATCCAAAAACCCTAGGTATGTTCTAATCAGATCGGATTTGATACCTACAAAGGCACGCGGATCGGCGATATTGCGTTTACAGCGATCTTAATAAAAAACATTTCATCACGTTATAAACGTCTAATTTTAAGAACTTCATATATGCTTTTTTGTCGTGTTTACTGCCTTGTGCCATATTATGATAGGCAAGCTTAAGTCGATATTATCCGTAGCAAAAAAAACTCATTAAGTTCATTTGCTCTTTTTTTGCTATATTAACGTTCTTATGAGCAAAAGATTTTTAATCGATCCGCAGACCACACAGGATATTCAACTACTTGACGTGACAGGCCGTTCCATTTGGGGATTTTTCAATCATGCTATCACCGCGGGCGGCGAAGATTTTCTACGAGAACTTTTTTTTAACCCTTTATCCGATGTGGATGCGATCAAGGACCGCCAGCTAAAAATACGTCGTTTAGAACCCGTCGTGCAAGAAGATTTTCCCTTTTACCGGATGGTTGTTATAGATATAGAGAAGTACATCAAGAGGTCCCATTCCGGCGAACGATCAGGATGGGGACTCTTGGATCTTTTTGTGGCCAAAGCACCTATCTATTATTACAAGGTCAGTTCGATTATTGAGACGTGTGACTTTTTGTTGAAATCCCAGGCATTTTACAAAAAGGTAAATGCCCACCAACCGTACGACGATATTGCAGAGATGATCCACATTCATGAAGAGTGTTTGTCCATGATATTCAAAGGCGGCCCGTACAATACAGAGCAACTGAAAATCAATAGATTCAATCTCGATGCATATGATCGTCTTATCCGTTACGAACTGTCAGGTAAGATCAAACAGGCAATCGCTTTTTTCTATGAGATCGATGCATATTTCGCGGTAACCCGCACCGCAACGGAGTATGGGTTCTGTTATCCAGAAATTTACCCAAAACATCATACAAGCGAGATCCACATGCAAGAGGTCTATCATATTTTCCATCAGCATCCTGTGAAAAACACGATCCAGATGACAAGAGAGAAGAGGATATGGTATCTAACAGGCGCTAATATGGCGGGCAAATCCTCTTTTATCAAGACTATTTCGACTGTGCTATACCTGACCCATATTGGTTTCCCCGCTCCGGCGAGTTCCGTGAAAACCGACCTGATCGATGGTGTATTTACCAGTATCAATTTGCAAGATAATCTTGAACTGGGTTATAGCCATTTTTATGCAGAAGCCATCCGGCTCAAGGAGATTGTAGATCAGCTTGACAAAAACACGAATGCGCTGATTATCTTAGATGAACTTTTTAAGGGCACCAACCATATTGATGCCTCCAACGCGATTTTTGACATTATAGATCACCTTAGTCATATCGATGGTCCTTATGTGATTGTATCCTCGCATGTTACCGATCTGGCGCCGAGACTGAAATTACTTCCCGTAGTAGATTTTTATAAAATGAATATCGAAAGCGGCGAAGAGGGAGATCCCCGCTTCACGTATACGATCGTCCCAGGTGTCGCCGAAGAAAAATTAGGCATGTGGCTGTTAAAAAAGAGCGGTGTTTTCCAGTCCATTGCAAGATTGAAAGATATGTCATAAAGATTGCTTTACTTTTTTACAGGACGTTATCCCGATTAGATAACAAATGCATGATTTTTCTTATGCACTAGCGCATAAAAAAAATCCTAAAGTATCAGGTACGTTTCTTGTCATAAGTCAAGTAGGGTAATTCAAAATCTTCCTAACTTGCCGTTTTTAAAATCTATCGAAAACAATATTAATATAACATAGCAACTAAGTATTAAAGAAAATGGCAAAACAAGTATTTATTAATTTAGCAGTAAAAGACCTTCAAAAATCAATGAGTTTTTATAGCGCATTAGGTTTTACAAATAATCCTCAATTTTCAGACGATACCGGAAAATGTATGGTTTGGAGTGAAAATATTTTTGTAATGCTGCTGACACACGAAAAGTTTTCGACGTTTGCAACCAAACCTATCGCGGACACAAAAAACAACGTTGCGGGTCTTTTTTCATTATCGCTAGACAGTATCGACGATGTTAATAATACAATGGAAAACGGATTAAAAGCAGGCGGAACCGAGCCAAGCGAATTAAAAGATTACGGTTTTATGCAACAGCGGACTATTGAAGATTTTGACGGACATACTTGGGAAATTTTCTATATGGATATGTCAAAAATTCCGACCGAATAAACAGCGGAAGTGAAAAAACTAAGTTATAAATACAGGTTTATCTCGACAGAATTGTTACTGCGAGATGATGAACAGTAGAAATGTGCAACAGAGTATGTTGTTGAAGTCTAACCACATAAGATCTATTATAAAAAAGACGATATGAGCCCAAAATTTGAAGCAGGAATTAACATTGCAATAAAAATACCAAAAAGCAAATATGAAGAGACAGTTGCATTTTATAAGGATATTTTGAAGTTGGATGTAGAAGAAAAGGACATTGATAACCCAACCGTTTGCAGAACACACGAAGTAAAATTCGGTAACAATATTATTTGGTTAGACTGTGTGGACAATTATACACATTCAGAAACCTGGTTACAGCTTACAGTGCCTAACGTGGAAGAAGCGACAAGCTATTTGCAATTGAACGGTGTGGAAACCTGCGACGAACTGGAAGAACTGCCGAAGAATATGCATTGGATTCAAGACCCATCGGGCACCGTATTCAACCTGCAACAGCGCACAATAAAGTAAGTGGAATTAAAATATAATTTGCGTTCGATATTCACTTCCAATCGACAGAAATATATTTATTCATAATTGCCCCCATTTGATCATTTTATCTACATTATTTCGATTCTTTTCCTATTTTAGCTTAAATATATGAAGCTAACCAACGATCATATTCTGCTAGCACTATGTGCCCGATGGTATACACCCGAGTGTAGAGGCGGGTGAAGAGGTTATCGCACCTCATATTATCAAAAGTATTTTACCTTAAAAGTTCAATGAAAAATAAACCTATATGGTGTTGCATCCACCATAATTACTGCTGCCGTAAAGTCCAAGAAAATGGTTAAGTCTGTTATCGTCGTTTACCTTCGGACCAATGTTTAAAACAAATAATAGTATACATATGAAAAATAAAATGAGAAATATGCTTCCACTCCTAGCTATAGGATTGTTAGTGATTATTAGCGGTTGTTCATCCTCCAAGCGAGTTGCTGAAAAGACTGCTTTTCCAGAAGAAGCATTGGGCTGGAAGCTGGGGGCGCAAGCCTATACATTCAAAAAATTCACCTTTACCGAGGCAATAGAAAAGATAGCCAGTTGTGATTTACGCTATGTAGAAGCTTACCCTGGGCAGGAAATCGGAGGGGGGATAACCGCAAAAATAGATCACCGGATGTCTCCGGAAAGTCTGCAATACGTCAAGAAATTGTTAAAAGAAAAGGGAATACAATGGTCTGCATACGGAGTCGTAAAGGTTAAAGATGCGGCCGAATGGCGGCAAGTATTTGAATTTGCAAAAAGTATAGGCATTGAAACGATTACCTGTGAGCCGAGTATAGATATGATCGACCATATTTCCAAGCTTTGCGATGAGTTTGATATTCGCGCAGCCATTCACAATCATGCTAGTCCATCGTATTATTGGAAGCCAGAAACGGTGCTTGAAGCTATAGCCGGTAAAAGTGATAAACTGGGTGCAGCAGGCGATATAGGACATTGGTTAAGGTCGGGGTTAGACCCACTCGAATGCCTAAAAAAACTGGAAGGAAAAGTATTTCACCTTCACTTCAAAGATTTAAACGAAAAGTCGAGTAAACAAGCGCATGATGTACATTGGGGAACCGGGGTGATCGATGTTGCAGCAATGATCGCGGAGTTAAAACGGCAACAGTTCGACGGGATGATTTCCGCAGAATATGAATACAATTGGGATAATAATGTAGAAGACGTACGGATAAGTGCACAAAATTTTAGAAGGTTTGTTTCTAGCTCTGCTCAATAATGTATAGTAAGTATTCTCTTATTTATTATTAAGAAAACGATAAGACGGATCAAAAGAGCCCGATTGTAGTTCTTTTGACCCGTTTAGTTAGATCTCGTATTTTGCGAATATTGCCAAGATTGCTGGGCGGATTTCTTGCAGCATTCGTTCGAACCCTAAGTCATTGGGATGAATACCATCTGTAGTTCCCTCTTGGTCGGTACCCAAAAGACCGTCGGCTTCGATGAGATATAAGTGGGGATCATCACGCTGTAATTTTTTAATTTCCTGTCTAAAATATTGATCTTTCAGTTTTACCCGCTGGGCAATCTGTTGATCAAAATTTCCTTTTTCACGCGCAACACTTTGAATGGCAATGATAGGTGCTTCGGGGTGATATCGTCTTATGGTCTTTACCATGTTAGCCGTACGTTCCAATATTTCTTCGGGGGAGGGGTTAGGGACACAATCCAATATAAAAGCATCCATAGGGAGTGGTGCGATCATCTCAGCTACAGTAGTTTCCATTTTTGCGTTACCACTGAATCCCATATTGATAAAATGATATCCCGTCTGTCTGGACAGCTTCGCGGGATACGCCAAGCCAGGCCGGCTAGCCGATGCACCTTGAACGATGCTCGAACCATAGATCAAAATATTTTTTCTAAAAGGATTCGGATTAGCTTTTATCGTGGCATCGGCATCTATACCGATTTCGAGAAACAGGGTCTCGTCGTATGTCGGTAAAAACAATAGACATGTTTTTTCGCCATGTACCATATTCTCTACTATAGAAGTTTCCGAGGTATCATGGGCCGATGGCCTAGCAACACCAGCGTATTGCCACCGTCCATCTCGTAAGATGTAAAGGTCTAAACCTTCATAGGCGATCCCTGTCATGTTATCGCTTGAACGCTGTGGACTCGTTTGCCACCTTGCCGATATAGTGGTGCTATTGGTTTTAAAGCTTATTGCCAGTCCGGCAGAATGCGTTGCCAAACGTTTGAGCGTACTGGAAAGCCCTGCATATCGGGCAGTATCTAGCCGGTGGTAAAATGGTTGGCTATCCCAAGCTTTTCCCGTTATGGTAAGGGTGTGCGCCTGGGTAAAATGTAGTGGCTTTTTTTGCTGCGCATATACATTGGCAACGAAGAACATTAATAAAAGAGCTGTTAAAGAAAAAGAATTGAGTTTAACCATTTTCGTACTGTTCGTCATACTTATTGCTATCGACATAAAGATACAATGGTTTTCCTGAATTATTACTTTAATCGATGTGCTCCTTGTAAAAGATGACAGTCAGTTTGTTTCAGGGCATCTTAAAGATAAGCTGTTAAAATAAACATTAAATTTGGCTATTAAATTTACCCCTATGAAATACCTCACGATCGTTTTGTTAACTTTTCTGGTCGCCTCTTGCGCCAATGTTTTAGGCGTATTTGTTCTGCAGTCCCTTGACCAGATTGGTACGGCCGACACGGATATGAAAAACCTGCCCTACGGCATTGCCATTGGCTTCAACCTTTTCTTGGCCTTGGGTACTTTTCCTACATTTCTGAACCTCATGCCCTGGGTCAGAAATAATAACTTTTGGAGTACATTAAGCTTCTTCTTGCTTCCGCTTGTCATTATGTCCTATCTGGCTTTTTCGCTGGAGGAGGAGGTATTGATTGGGATTGGGTTCTGTATTCCTTATATTATTGTTTTAACGGTATTTTTCGTGCGTCTTCGGAAACAGAACGATGTTTAGAAGGCTAATTCATAAGAGCAATTGAACAGTACCGACTTTGAACAGGAAGCGATTGCTGTTAAAGCAAAAGAATTGGAAGCATATCAAAAATCATTTGTTTCGGAGGATGGTCTTATAGATATTTATCTCAACGAAAAGAAATAATAAAGTATTAGCGATTTAAAATGATAGACACATGAAATATAGAGCTAAGACAATAATGCTTCTTACCGTTGTGATAAGCCTATTTTCCTGCAACGGTGTCTCACCTGATAAAGTAGTTGCGCAAACCTGGCTAAATGTCAATAATATCACATCGCACTACTCGCCTAAATTTTTCCGTAATTTGCAGGAAATGAAATCAAAGGACAATATTACTGTAGTCCGCAACAATGAAGTAGTCAAAGGTACTGCGGTAGAATACGTCCACCAATATGTAATCACTCCCGTAGTTGAAGCCCAAAAAAAGTAGAAAAATTACCGGCAAAAGAAGACACCAAAGAAATAATAGCGGCATCGCTGGATAGTGTATAAATATGGAAAAGCGGTTTTTGAAAATGAATACCTTACTATCGCTACAATGGTGGACGAGGGAAAGCCCGAAGCGGAAATCTACACCGCTATTGAATACCTTTATATTGTTCACGATCCTGTTATGCAAAAAAAGCTCGATAGATTAGATGAGTTATTTAGCATTATTTAATTACAGCAACAAAAAACATGTTTCCAAAGCAGTGGATTTTTGGAATTTCGGACCGTTGACCATATCTCCACGCAATAATAGCTTTGAGATGCAAATATTGAAACAAATTCCCTATCTTAGTGTAAATCTAATCTAATATGCCAATGAAGTATCTGCTCATATTATCATTCCTATGTACGCAAGTTTGTCTAGCACAGAAAAGAACAACATATAATTACATTATAAAATTTAATAACAGTACGGGCACGTCGATCGAAGAAAAAACCTACTATGTCACGCTACAGGAGATAAAAAGCTTGTCAGGGCAGAATCGACTTATGGAACTCCGAGTAGACGGTTTTGATTTTGAGGACAAAAGTGCTACGGGGCGCGCATTTTCCACCGGAGCACCTAATAAAAGCAAAGACTTCCTGAATTCGACAGCAGCGCTTAGCGATCTTTATTATTTAAAGAAACCGCTGCAATTTACGGTCAATAAAGGTTTGGTAAATGTAGATACATCATTATGGAAAGATGAGATTAAACGACAGCTTCACGATTGGGAGATACGGGAAGATGTATTCGCAAATGCGGTGGTTACGACATTTTCCGGAATGTCAAATTTAGCACAGGCGCTATATTTTTCCAGCCTAGCATCGATGGACTCAAAGACACTAAAAGAAAATGAAATAACCAAAGACGGTGTAACCTATCATATCTTACAACGAGATAAGGCAGAAATACATGTTAATTATTCAAAATTAGACAGTTTATCTACATTGGAAGGGAATACTCGTTTCGATGTTAAAAATTATCTCGTACAGGTCGGAGATAGGAATGTGAAAAGCACCTATGTCATGGACGATGGACAGAAGATAACAAGTCGTAGTAAAATGTCCATACAACGAGGCGATAAATCTCAAGATAATCCAATCGAGAATGACTATTATGATATGCTCGTTAAGGGCAGCTACTGGAGCACGGCTTTAAACCTCGGAGACAAAGTGGATAGTGTTAAATTAGAGCAATATATAGAGGTATACGAACCAAAGTATGCAGATGACCGTAATTTTATTATCGCTAAATTAAGGCATATGCAAAAGTTGGATGATTATAAACAATACGACAAAGCGTTAAGCAGCGTGTCACCAGGTATGCTAGCAGGTACCCATCACCTAAGTAATAAGATCAATTCGGACGATCTCTCGACCGACGAATTCCGTGAAATAATTCCGTTGTTAGATGACCAGCAATTATACGATTATCTACAGTATTCGCTAAGTCAGCATATCTTAGCCAAGGATACCCTTGCATCCCAAAGACTGCAGATCATTGCCAGTCAGTTTAGCGAGAGAGAAAAAGCCGCTGCACAGCCCATGTACCTTTGGGCACGTGCGTTGCAAACAGAAAACATAGATAGTGTAAAGTTCCTCCAGCAAGCAATCCTCAATACAGGTGAGGCATATTGGAATCAAGGGAATGCCGGTCGATATGCACTGCTCCTGCAACAACTTCTCTTTAAAAAAGGAGAACATGGGTTGCAGACGTTGCAGCATATTATTGATAAAATAGCACCATTATATGAAGAGGAGACAAATGAGCTTAGGTTCATACAGAAAGCGCATTTAGCGTATGCGTATTATTTGGGTTATGAACGTGCAATAGATCACGAAGAACAAGCGCTTTCCTTTCTGGAGAAAGCGGCCTATTATTCCCCAAAAAATGGAGCAGAAAAAGCATACGGAAGTTTCTATGATAGGGTATTTCTAAAATCAAAGGAAAACTATAGCGAAGATTATTTTACTGCGTTGAGTAAGCTCGGCAAGAAGGATGTTGCTCTCCAAAGCTATGTCCAAGAGTTCTTGAATAATCCGGGCAGTAGCTTTCAGAGTTTATCAGCTTTCTACCGTGAAAATTATGATGAAGCGAGCTTCAGTACATTTTTTAAGAAAGAGGTTATGTCTCAACTTCCGGATGCACCTTTGTTTTCGCTAAAGGATTTACAGGACAAGGATTTTACCTCCGAGCAGTTCAAAGGTAAATGGACGGTAGTTGACTTTTGGGGAACCTGGTGTGGCCCCTGTGTGGAAGAGATGCCTAAACTAAACAAATATTATCTCGGATTAAAGAAGGATCAAAAGAGTAAAATAGATTTCATGACCATCGCTTGCCATGATACCAAAGAGAAGGTTCAACATTTTTTGTCTGACAATGACTATGAAATACCTGTACTGATGTCGGATAACAAAATTCAGGGAGCTTATAAAGTAAGAGGTTATCCAAGTAAATATATCATTACGCCCGAGGGTAAGCTAATTTCTACGGAATTTGGTTTCGATTGGCAGACTTTGGTTTCGCAGTTAGCAAATCTGTAGAGATATGAAAACTAGCTTAAGTCAGAGTATTCTTTATTTGAATCATAATAGAAAGCGGTAACATTACGTATTATTGTTAATCTGGGACAGTCTAAATAACTGGTTTTCAACAATCACATCTGGATCCACATCTCTTGGTTTAGTCTTGAACAAAATATTAAAATCCTGTTTGGATAACCAGTCCTGATACGATGTATGGAGGTCTATTTTTAGAACATGTTCTATTTTTTTTAAAACCTGAAAATCGTCTTCATTAAAATCTGCCAGTGTCAGATTTCCGTTGCCATATAACTCTTTTGTTATGGCGGCCATGAATTTATTTGCACGCTTATTGTCCCTTCCATTAAAATATTCTTCAACGAGAAAAGTATACTTATTTTTGAACCATTGGGCATATTCGACTTCGGTAACAACTATTCTGTTATTGACAATTGCGAGGCCCTTTAAAAACCATGCAACCTCCGCTTTTGTGATCTGCTCTAACTTCATTAAATCCCGTAGTGTATAATCAATTCTGTCAGCACATAAGCCTGGTAATGGGTAATCCAGAATAGTAAACTTGTTTGGAGTTAAAAGCTGATCAATGCTAAATCCATATTTTTCAATTACTCTTAAAATTTCAGGATGCTGCATTACTTCGGTAAAAATCTGTTCGTGGTAATTCTCCTCAGGTAGATCAAGAACATAATCAATAAGATGTGAAAAGGCTGTATGTGAAATATCATGTAATAAACCCATAATCTGTTCTGTTAAACTGCCTTCTAGAACCTGAATTAGTTTCATAACTCCAATTGAATGTTCAAATCGTGTTTGATTCAAATCAGGTCGGACAACGATAATTGCACCGCCTTGATGAATACGTTTTAATCTTTGGAAGGGTTCTGTATGAACGAGTTCCTCTAAAATCCCCTCAATTTTAAAGTTTCCATATAATTCATCTTGATAATATATACTCATAGTTTCTAATTTTTTAAACGTTGGTACCTCACAATTGTTGTTCGGGAATTATGTTAAAACAGCAATTAACACGTTTTATAGATAGGTCAGTGAATTCGAATCCTTCCAGCTCCACAAATTAGTAAACAGACGATATTCAAAACCCTACCGTACCCTCAAACTCACAACATCGCTCCAGTCTCCGGTTCCGTAGCTATTTATAGCGCGTACCTTAATGAAAACTGTTGATCGGGATGGTATACCCTTAATCACGTTATTCCGGGATCGGGTAGTAAAAAGTGAATTCTCCCACTGAAGTTTTGGCGAATGGGCTTCAACTTCATCATATGATGTCCATACCGCATACTTGCACTCATAGGTCAGATCTCTGCCCAACGGATTGAAATCGAAACGGACTTCGTCGAATAGTTGCCCATCAGAAAGCCGACCGCCGGTAGGTGCCCCAGGGACCGTTCCCTTCTTCCGTCCTGTAAATACGGGAAACCCCGATGTATAAAGGATAGACAATTTCCCTTTGCCCACAAAATTGACATAAGCCGCCAACTCGCCTAATAGAGTGGCTAAGCGTGCCTTACTCTCTCGTTTGAGCACCCTGTCGACGCGTCCCTGCGTCCAGTTAACTTGTGCCAAGTTCCTCAAATACTCATTATAGGCACTTTCCACTTCTGAAAGCGATGGAGTGGGATCGGGGAAGTGAGGATTTCCTTCCATTGACGAAAGTATAACATCCGCTTCTACTAATAGCACGCTATCTCTATGCTGACCGAAGCCTCCTAATGCACGTATGTAGCTCATAATTAACGTTTTTAGATTTACTTATTTATATGTTAGATCAGATAATGACACTCACTCCGAGGAAATATGATGTAATTGTATACTGATATGCCGTTAATATAACTAATATTAACGTTATTTTAAAATACAATAGCGTAGATTTATTAAAAATTAACGTTAATGTTTTTTTAAATTACGGTATTGTAAAATATGAATACGTTGTAATATATGATATGAACGTTAATATAAATTAAAATAACTTAAAAATGACCCTACTTAACGTAATTATTTTATAAGATAACTGTATAACATTATTAAATTACGTTAATTTTATATGAAACAACGTCAAATTATATTATAATTACGTTGATATAATTTAAAGTACCGTTATTTTGATATGAGCCTGAACAAAATAATTGGTATATTTCATTGAATCGGTATGCTTCAGGCAGAGTACTCGAGAAGGGGCACTTTAGTATTATAGGAAGATTTGGCTTGTAGCACGAATGTTTTACAGGAAAAGAGATATTTCAGTCCAAGAACAACAAGGACATGTCTATAAACGTTGTACGCCTTGATCGAAGAAGTTTTCCAAATCGCTCCGTAAGCACAGCATTTGACTTAGGTAGCCAGCTGGAGTAATGCCCGATAAATCCAACATTAGCATAATCTAGTGTGGCAATCGCCTGCGTTCACGTCTCCGGGAAATGGTGAATCTGATCGGTTTTGGTAAAGAAGTGGGGGATAAGAGGAAATAGCAAAGACGTCGTCGAAAAAGACAACGTCTTTAACATATATTTATAATTTACCGCGAACGACGTCGCTACAATGTTCTATAAACCGCTCACACCGTTCGTCGTACCGGTACGCTTCATCCCAACCAACCATAGACCAGCCTTGATACCGGGTATCTTTTACAGTTTGCGCAAATTCATCGAATAGTGTTTTTTCTTCTTCGGTATTACGTGGAAAGATATCGTTTGGAAATTGCCATAAACTAGCACACAGACTGAACAAATGTTTTAGATTGTATTGGTATGGCGCATAGTCATAAAAATATTCTAGTAAACCCAAACATGCTTGTTCAATAGCTTGATTATAAAGAAGTACTTTAATTTCAACCTCTTCGGAATGATCGATCGCCTTACCTCCATTGTAGAAGCCACTTGCGTTATTTTCTCTTTGGTACCATTTTGTCTTCGCCTCGTTCATCTCGTCTTGAGTGCGCTCTCCATTGTGTTCATGAAATTCCCAGTTCAATAAATTGCTCCCCACACCATGCAGTGGATCGACGTATTGCAAAGACTGATGAAAGAATGGACTGTTTTTATCCAACTGTTTTTGTATTTGATATCGAGTGAAGGAAAGGAATAAAACGGAAACGTTTAATTCCTTGTTTATCGACGCTTGTATATTACCTATTGTCTCCCGAATATCGTTTTCGCTGACAATTAGCAAATCGAAGTAGTAATCATAAATGGCTGTATTTGATGGTTTATTAATACCATTGATAACAAATGATCTAATTCGCTGACCAACTAGATAGATGCCTTGTATGTCAATAGCATTCATCAAACGAGTAATAATCAATTCCAACTTCTTATCAGCAGCGCTTTTGTAGACATCATATTCCGGCTTCATAGTATCGTCATTAGAAATGCTTCGTAGCGACTTTTCTTGACTTTCGACACGATGTTCTAATTTCTCTTTCGGATTATCGACCTCAAAAGGGTAGTTTTTAAAATTCGTCACGGAATCCTGAAATATCGTGTCTGTGATCTGCATGAAGTTTTCCATCCGTTCTTCCAGCTTCAGTAGAATATCAAGATCCACGTCAAAATCATCTTCATAGCGTGCCGCCCGATATACTCCCTCTAAAAATTGGAGCATAATTTCATCATCTGGCTTGCCTTCTTTAAATATAGTAGCTAGTGACGGTGCCATTCTAACCAGATAACGATGGTGAGACCTGATAGAGTGCGTTGCGCGCTCCTTTCCCATGACCATAATCTCCATGCATCTATACCGCAACTCAAATACCTGATGCAACATAAATCCTGCGTGTGAAAGCGATCCTCGCTCTTTGAAATAATAGTAGCCCTCTTTAAACTCATTAATTTTATGATTTTCACGCGCAAATAATTCGTTTACCGACTCCAGCGTATTTTCGTTGGAATGCCTTTCAGGGTATAGCTCGAATTTTGACGATGGATTTTGATAAATAAGTTTATCTGGATGGCAGGTCATGTGTAAATATAAGTTCCCATCAATAAGCTTACTTTTTACCTGAAACGCTACTAAAGTGACATGATGAAACTTCGGAAAATCCTTTAAGGACATTCTAATCTGTGGATCTAGTTCGCCTACAGATTTATGCTCCTTGTTGGATAATAGGATAACCAACTCGTAGAAAGGAACATCAACAGCATAGTAGGTATTCAGGAATATCCGATCGATATTGTATCTGCTTGCTAGAATCAGAATGATGCTATTTAAATCAGTCTGATCATTTTTATTTGTAATTCCCATAACTTATAAATTTCCGGTTTCATTTTCAACTTTTTGTAATTCTGTCTGCTTATCATGATCGAATATTGGCGGATAGCATACACCTTCATTCTTGGTTCTACGTTTGCGCAGATCCAAAACGATTAGAGTTAACACATCTAAAACTTCCAATAGTCTTTCTCTTGTGGCAACTTCCTCTTTGTCTAAATCTTTATATTTTTCGGAATATTTGCCCTCTAGATAGGTCATGATTCTGCTTTCAACCATGTATATCTCTTCGCGTACATCAACGCCATAAAACAATTTTGACAAAGCCTTTGGAATGTCTTTTTGTCTTTTATTGCTTAAACTCTTCGGCTTCCAAGTTGCTATATCTTCTTCTGGTATTGGACAGCGTAAAAAGTCAATCTTGTCTGGATCAAGCCAGTCTTCAGGAAAATAATCTGTTTGTAATAACATCCATCCGGATTGGAGCAACCACCTTAAAGTATATCGCAGATCACGAGCAGTCAATACTATGCCGCCTTTTCCACAGGGGCACGTGGGGTACAAATACAAAATGCTTTGTCTAACGTTATTATAGCTTTGTTCATAAAAAGTATCGCTAGCCATTACTAAAGGACTGGCACTTTGATAACCGTTTATATAATCTGTTCCAAGGTAGTCAACTATCAAGTATTTGTTTGGTGGTGGATAATCAATGGCCGCCCAGTGGTAAGCTACATAACAAGCTTCACGTAGTTTTAAGAGCTGTTCGTAAGTTTTTAAAGCTGCGTATTCACCTCCACTTTCGAAGATGGATTCATTCTCACTTATACATCTTTTCCAATCATCTAACAAGTTTAGCCAAGACGACAGATCCATTTCGGAGAAAAAATTCTCAAATGCGATGACAAAATTTTGAATCTCTTCTCGTGTTAATTGAGTGAAATTATAATCGAAATGCGCTAAATGATGATTGAGCTTTTCGTCTTCGCGAGGTCGATATTTTTCTAAACAGCGGTAAGGATTTGGTAGCCATTGGATATCTATCCAGTCTTCTTCATACGTTAAACGTCTTTTATGATGTAAAAAATAATGCCCCCCCTTAACCATTAAGATGATGTTATCTAAATGATCAATTATGTATTCCTCTTTTGTTTCTCCTGTATTGTTTTGAGATGTGAGAATAACGAGGATGTCCCATAGCTTTTTCTTGAAAGATTCATAAGTGCCATATTGAATGGATTCAAGTATTCCTCCTTCGATTAGATACCATCGAATGTCCCACTCATCTTCTGGATTTTTTAAATATGCATTGTTCATATTTGATAATTTTAAATTTTTATTTTATCACCGACATTGATTTGTCTTAATGCACAGCCTTCATCTAACTGCAATATTTTCATTCTCGGATTACCCCTGTAGTCCATTTTACTACGTCCGAACAGTCCGAACTCTAGCTTTTCTTCTAACCATATAGAGGCCTTAGCCTCGTCGTGGACGTGTACATTTCCTTCGGAAGCTTCCAGTTCCGATCCATCATAAACACCTCGCTGATGCGCCAAGACACGTGAGAAAATTGTTTCGCCGGACAATTTTGCATATGCATTTTTTATCACGGTACAATCGAGTGAAAAAGCGTCTACGGTTATATCCAGATTTCCTTCTCTTACGATTATACCCATATTTTGTAGGGTGAGTGTCTCTAATGATCGGACAAAGCATTTATCCAGCATCTGCAATCCTGTCAAGATTTTATAGGTGATCGTTATCTGCGGATAATAATCGTGTAGTAACAGATAACCGTAATATTCAGGCTTCGTGTATACGACTAATTGATCGTTGAGGATAGATATATTGACCCAATTCGCTTTTTCTCCGCTTTCGTCGATGGAGAAAGACGGTTGTTCGCCATGTGATAGTTTAATCGTACAGCGAGTTTGTACAATTAAGTTGTTAAAATCATTCATGCTTTTTCAGTTAATATTCATTAAGTGTTGATATATCCCCTTTAGCTCTATCTCTTTTGTTAAACCATCGTCTGAACCAATGCTGCATATACATGTGGTTGCTTTTCCAAAAGAGTTTCATGTCCTCGTGATCCATGCCGTCTATTGTTTTACGTATTTTTCGGTCAGCTTTTAGTTCGTCAAACATCTGATTAATTTGCTTTTTAGTATACACAGGCTGCCCATATTTGCAGGCGAGAAAGAACTTCTTTGCAGTTTTGCGTTGTGTATTTGAAGCCGTGTTATGGTGTGAATAACTTAACATCCACATAAAATCGTTTAACAGTTTTTCGACCTTCACATCCAGTATGGCACACTGCATTCTGAGATTTGATGGGATGTCCAGTTTTACCTCTCTAACTTTACTGGAGTACATTTCATCGATTTCGGCATACTTGTGATACATGTCCACCGTTACGATTCTGTCCTTTTTTTTCTTCTTCATATCAAATTTATTTTGGTTCACAAATGAACAAACCCTCATCCACGTACCGAACCAAAACAGCTTGTATAAAACCAATAGCCTTTGTATGCTACAACGATATTCATGTTTTGTACCATCTGAAGATATTTCGTATCTTGAACGCTGAATATTTGTTAACTTTGGAGATATGAGTACAACCAACACGACAAACCATATAGGAAGAAAAATCAGCCGTATCCGCGAACTGCGGGGAATGAAGCAGGAAGCCTTAGCTATTGAATTGGGAGTAAGTCAGCAGACAGTATCCAATATTGAGAAAAGTGCTGCTATTGAAGATGATTTATTGGCACAGGTAGCCGAAATATTAGGGGTTACTCCTGAAGCTATTGAGAATTTTAGCGAAGAGGCTGTGTTCAATATTATTAATAACACTTTTACAAGTCACGACACGTCTACACTAAACGCCATAAATATACAGCCAACCTTTAATCCTCTTGATAAACTTATTGAAGCCCACGAGGAAAACAAAAAGCTTTACGAACGTCTTTTGGAAGCTGAAAAATCTAAGGTGGAGTACTTGGAGAAGTTGTTGAAGGGTAAATAATCCATTTATTATAGAGTCAAAAGAATATTACTAACTTTCTTCCTAACCAAGAGTGATCGAAAAATTTGCAGCTAGTATACATCATTTAATAAGAGATTACCGCACTGAAGATGGTATACAGATCAGTCCCGACAGTATAATAGCTTGGGCATCCCAATTCGGTGACGATGCTTTGTTTATACTTAGTGAACTATCTCACATATTACCACAAATGTATATCTCCAAGCAGAAGGCGAAGCAATTCATATTGCAACATATTAATTGGTTGATAAATAGATACGGCTATCGTGGTATTCACGAATTCTTAAGTGATACCGAGTTCTTGAAAATACAACAAGATGGTAAAAAGCTACCAGGCACTACTATAGCTCTTAGAAGAAGTCTTAAACGAAACCTGGGAGAATACAGGCACTGTTGTAAAACGTCTAAAAATGGACGAGATAATAGCGACAATATAGAATACTAATCAATGTAATGATGAAAATATATGCAGAAACAGAACGTTTAATTTTAAGAGAAATAGTACCGACAGATATTGATGGCATGTTCGAATTGGACTCCGATCCGGAAGTGCATAAATATTTAGGAAACAATCCGATAAAAGATAAGGGGCAGGTCGCGGCTATTATCGACTTTATTAGAAAACAATACTTTGAACACGGTATCGGAAGGTGGGCAGTAATCGAGAAGCAAAAGAATGAGTTTATGGGATGGGCAGGGCTGAAGTATATCACGGAAGAAACGAATGGACACAGGGATTATTATGATCTTGGCTATCGCTTAATTAGACGTTACTGGGGAAAAGGTTTTGCGACTGAAGCAGCAATAGCTTCACTTGATTATGGTTTTAAGGAGTTAGGGTTAGACGAAATGTATGCCATCGCAGATTGTCAGAATAATGGATCAAACAAGATTTTGACTAAGGTTGGTTTTGCCTTCATTGAAGTGTTTGACCTTGATGCCGTAAACTGTAATTGGTACAGGATAGACAAACAATCTTATGACTTTGAATCATTGGCTTAAGACAACTACACGACTTAAGGTTGCCTTTCAGTACACCCTCCGGCTCCACAAAATAAAAGCTCAATAAAAGGAAGAGGCAACATATATCTGGAATACAGAGAAAAATAGAACCGTCTTGAAAGATGCCGTTGTGATGATAGACAAAGACCTGCAGATTATTCGTGAAAAAGGTTGATCGAAAGAATGCGCCTAAGAACTTTAGCCGTATTCTACATGCCTATACGGCTCCGGATAGAGGTTTTATCCTAATGGAAAGCATAGTTGGAAGAAACTATTGTTTAGAAAAGGACTTTCGTTGAAGCTAGTTACTAACTTGGTTACTTGCGAAAAAACCTTCTATTAAGTTTATACACAGTACGATTAACGGCCATGAACGCCGTGACTTCCATTTTTGTTAATAGGCTATAAAAATCACAGGAGGTTTGCATACGATCCCAGAATTCACTTTAATTTTCTTGTGGAATATGCATATATAAGCTCCGACACTAGCTCCAACACTCCCAAAGTTTAAAAACTCTACAAAGAAGCATATTGTGCTAATTCGGAACGATTTAACTCCGACACTAGCCTTTGCGCAACTTTTATGGAATGGCTAATATTGCTTTTCGCTTTACAATATCTTAAGGGAACCTGCTTTTCCGATAATATGAGGAAAAAAGATGTCGATATCCGTGGATATCCGATGATTATATCGGATCGCTAAGTTAGTGCCACCATTTAAAAGCAGACCCCTCAAAACTTTTAAAAGATTGTAATTCACGAATAGTCTTTAACAGACGTGGAAAAATAGCAGACATTATTGATAACGTAAAAATTGCCTGACATGATAACGACGAGCAACAAGTTTACAGACCTCATTACTAATGCGTTCTTTTGTTTTTCGCAATTCTTTAACAATTTGGGTTTTACTATAAAGCTGTTCCAAGGGTCGGATATCTTTAACAAACGTTTCTGCAGTTGTAGCAATTAGCGCTCTAGGGATAATAAAATCCCTGTCATCCTGAATATCTAAATTCTTTGGATCGACATCCCAAAATAAGTATTTGAGAAAGATTTGGGATATATCCTTTATTGCGTTCATTTATACAAATTTACAGCATATTAAAAACAAAAGAAAATAAATTTGGGTACAAACCATCTATTTAACGGACTTGCGATTACCTTTTGTGGTACGGTAAGACCCAATTTTTAGGTCTTATCGTACCACAAAAGGTAATGATACTATTTCATCTTATTATCCTCAGTTTATAGCAGAATAGTAAATGGCGGTAATGGGTCAAAATGGTCACATATTTCCTAACTTTATTTTGTAAATTGCGATAGATCATAGGTTAATTAAGAAATATGACAGACAGTTTTTGGAAAGAATTTCAAAATGAAATGCCAGAATATAGTGGTGTAGAAATGCCACCGTCTTATTACTTTTGTGATAACGAAAAGGATGCAAATGAATGTGCTGACCTCGTAAACAAAGGTATTAAACAAGCTACCACACATTCCTTATACTGGTTGCAAATCCACGAAGAAAAACTACCTACAAACGGAGATCTGGCTATCGTGACCGATTGGCATGGAACTCCCAAGGCAATCATCAAAACAATTAAAGTGGAGATTGTAAAGTTTAAAGATATCACAGCGGAATATGCTTTCATTGAAGGTGAAGGAGACAGAAGCTTAGGCTATTGGCAAAAGGTTCATTGGGATTATTACACACGAGAACTCAGTGATCATAGTTTGCAACCAACTCTCGATATGGAGCTGGTCTGCGAATACTTTGAGACAATTTGGCCGAAGAAACAAGCTATATCTTAAATGTTGAAAACAGCAATAGTCATAGGAGCTGCAAGCGGAATCGGTAAAGGGCTTGCAAATGCGATGCATAATTTGGATATTAAAGTAATATATGCCGACATCTCTTATCCCATAAATAACCAAGACAATGCAGTTTGGCACGTCGATGCGACAGAGGAAAACTCTATAAAGGCTTTAACAAATAATTTACGAGAAGACGGTGTGACCTTAGATTATCTGATGATAACCTTAGGCGCCATAGATGAAGGACAAGTGTCCGATTACCCAGAAAAAAGCTTATCATGGATGTTAGATGTCAACCTTTTAGCACCATATCGTTTGATTCAACATTTTCTGCCATTTCTCAAAAACAGTAAAAGCCCTAAAGTTCTATTGACAGGGTAGAGGACGAACTTACACAGATGATAAAGGATTTATTCGATGAATAATAGTCATTTAAGGTTTTTCTTTACCAATTCACTGTCTCCTGAAGAGAAAGAAATTGTAATGAAACTTTGGAATAGTGAGTATCCAGCTAAATTAGCCTACGACCAGGTAGAAGATTTTGACACCTTTATCAAAGAGCTAAAAAGTCCCACGCATATACTTGTTCGATTAAATAATGAAATTGTTGGATGGGCCACGAAGTTTCTTCGCAATGAAGAAAAATGGTTTGCAATAATCCTTTCTAGTTCCATCCAAGCTCAGCGTATCGGTTCCAAAATCATGAGCTATTTAAAAACTAATGAAGAAATACTTAGCGGCTGGGTGATTGATCATAACCAGGACATCAAAGTTAATGGTGAACTTTACCTATCGCCACTAAACTTTTACTTAAAGCAGGGCTTCAACATCGTAAAGGAACAGCGTTTAGAACTTCCAACATTGTCTGCAATCAAAATTCGTTGGAAAAATACTTCCTAAGTTTATTTCGTAAATGCATCCTCAATTGAGCTAAATTGTCAGGAAAACAAATGGTCATTTCTCCGTCACCTTCTTCCGATGATTAATACCCCAATCTTTAAGAGCATAAATTAATGGGGTCAACGTGTCTGCATATTCCTCAAGCTGGTAAGAGATCTTTACTGGATATTCATCAATAATAATTCTCCTGAGCAGTTTATGCTGCTCCAGATCTTTAAGTTCTTTCGCTAATACTTTCGGTGAAATTCCGGGTATACTCTCTTGGATATCTGTGAAGCGATCATTGCCAACACCAACTGATATGATGATGGGTACTTTCCACTTTCCATTGATGACGTCTAAGGTGTCTCTTACCGGTTTTATGGTATCAAGACAGTCGCAATGTATTTTTTTTTGTGCCATAATTCTCTACAAAACATTTAATACTTCACTTTCCTTTAGGAAAGTACTATACAAAGGAAAGTAATATTTTGTAACTTTGCAAAACAATTTAATATAAAATGATGAAAATAGGAATTTTAGGAGTAGGCCATATTGGAAAAACATTAGCATTAAAACTGGCTAACGCAGGACATAACGTCGTTGTGGCTAATTCCGGTTCCCCGGAGAATATAGACCCTGCTGTACTTGCTACTGGAGCCATTGCCGTGACAGCCCAGCAAGCTGTGCAGGATAAAGAGGTTATCATCATTTCCATCCCCCTAGACCAGGTTACAGAAGTTGCAACTCTTTTTGCAGCCGTTTCAGAAGAAGTAACTGTGATAGACACTTCTAACTACATTCCTGCACGCGACAGTGAAATTGAGGAGTTAGAAGCAGGGCAAGTTGAAAGTTTATGGGTTCAGCAGCAGCTGGGACGTCCCATTGCCAAAGCATGGAACGCGATTCTTGCCCATTCTTTTGCTACAAAGGGCAAGCCCGCCGGAAATCCAGACCGTATTGCGATCCCTATAGCAGCAGATCGGGATATTGATCGGGAAATTACTTTAAAACTGGTCAATGAAACCGGCTTTGATGCCTTTGATACAGGTTGCCTGGCCGATTCCTGGCGACAGCAACCAGCAGCGCCTGCCTATTGTACAGATCTAACATTGACTGAAATGCAAGCCGTTATTGATACAGCAGAAAAAGATCGTTTACCCAAACGCAGAGCCTTAGCTTTTGCAATTCTTACAGAACGTATGGGTGGTATTTCCCCTGAAAATATTGATTGGGAATTCGTCCTTCGCATGAGTCGTGCACTGTATATCTAATACAAAAACAGAACTATGGATTCTCTAATAGAACAAACCGATAAATTTTCAAATACGGGAAAACAAATGCTGATCGGACTGCATCTGGGAAACGGATATGGCTCCCAGCCGGGAGCATGGCGCATGCCGGGAGTTGACCCAAAAAGTTATACAAGTTTTGATGCAAGGGTTAAACAAGCGCAGGCAGCTGAACGGGGCAAGTTCCAGTTTATATTTTTGCCTGATGGCCCAGGGGCGATTATGGCCGATATAGAAACCGAATCGCCAACCTTCAACCTTGATGTGATGCTCGCCCTGGCAGCGGTCGCACGCGAAACCGAATATATTGGTTTGGTTGCCACGGGATCTACCACATTTAACGAGCCTTTCAATCTGGCAAGGCAATTCAAAGCGCTGGATGTTATGAGCCACGGGCGGTCTGGTTGGAATGCAATTACATCAAGTGGTGAGGATGTAGCAGCAAACTATGGAAGGAGAATTCCGTCAAGTGAAGACCGTTATGGTCGTGCCCACGAGGCCATTCAGCTCATCCAGTCACTTTGGGGCAGTTGGGGAAAAGAAGCCTGGGTGCACGACCAAGAGAGTGGCCATTTTGCAAAGGAAGACCAGATCGTCCCGATTAACATACAAGGCAAATTTGTAGGTTCAAGAGGCCCGCTGTACATTCCTCCATCGGAGCAAGGCCAACCTATAATCTTTCACGCGGGCGGTAGTCCCAATGCGCATAAACTGGCAGGGCGTTTTGCCAATGCGGTAATCGGGGCGGCATTTACCATCGAGGATGCACGTGCACAGCGCAATGCATTCAGGGAGGCGGCCAAACGTTACGGGCGTGACCCTGATGAGATCAAATACATTCCCGGCCTAATGACCACCATTGCCAAAGATAGGCGGACGGCATTGGATCGCAGAATTCAATTAACGGAACATTTATTCCCACAAAGAGTCGCCTACCTTCAACAAATGCTAGGCATACCCCTTGACTACGCCCGCCTGAACGAACCACTTTCAAATGAACAACTCGGTGCTGCCCGTCCGTATCCCTATGACCCCCGATCGTCCAATGCCCTGAAGATTGCAAAGGAAGGATGGAGTCTCAAAGACATATTGGCTCACGGTGTGATAGACTATCATCCTGTCATTGTGGGGCCGGGAATCGAAGCGGCAGATCATATGCAGGAGTGGTTTGAGGCAGGTGCAGCCGATGGCTTCTGGATTTCACCTGACGTGAATGCAGATGGGATAGATGCTTTTGTGGACGAAGTGGTTCCGATCCTGCAAGAGCGGGGACTGTTTCATCAGGATTACGAAGGTAAGACCCTGCGCAAGCATCTTGGTGTGCCCGACCAGTACGGAATTGATCCACGGGTTTAAACCCGAAATATGCATTAGCAATTCTATTACAGCCATTAAGTGCAATTAAGGTCTTCCATATCAAAATGGAATGGCTGACGAAAATTATAAATAAGTATAAATCAACATAAAATGAAAAGATTAGAAGGTAAAGTTGCCATCATTACAGGTGGTGCAAGAGGATTGGGAGAAGCTCACGCAAGATTGTTTGTTGAGCACGGAGCGAAAGTAATCATCACTGATGTCCTTGAAGAGGAAGGTGCTGCTTTGGCAGAATCACTGGGTGATAACGCCATTTTTATAAAACACGATGTTACCAGCGAAGATGGATGGAAAGTAATAGTAGAAACGGCTGAAAAGCATTTTGGTAACATTACTGTCCTGGTTAACAACGCAGGTATCGCAGGTAAATTTGCCAACGTTGCCGATCTTGATTTTAATGAATACAAAAAGGTAATGGCTGTAAATAGTGATGGTGTATTTTTAGGAATGAAATCAGTCATTCCTTCGATGCTAAAAGCAGGTCAAGGGTCTATTGTCAATATTTCCTCTGTTTCAGGATTGCAGGTAGCCCCCGGATCACCAAATGCTGCTTATGTAGGAAGTAAGTTTGCGGTTACAGGCCTTACAAAGATGGCAGCTTTAGAATATGCGACCCGCAATATCAGGGTTAATTCGGTACATCCGGGTGGTGTGAAAACTGGAATTGTAGATCCAAAATTATTTGACGATCCAAAAATTTTAGAACCTACTCCGTTGGGACGATTAGCTGCACCTATTGAGGTGGCGTACGTTTCCTTATTTCTGGCTTCTGATGAATCATCATACCTTACTGCTGCTGAATATAAAGTAGATGGAGGGATGACTGCAAAATAATCATTTTAAAAAGATAAAGTAATGAATATAGGAATTATTGGAGCCGGCCTGATCGGCAAAACACTAGCAAAAAAATTAAGTGATTCAGGGCATACCGTTTCATTAGCTGATGCAAAAGGTGTGAGTGAAATACAGGAGCTGGCAAACAAGATTGGTGCAAAAGCAGTTAATATGGACGAAGTTGTAAAAGATATTGATGTTTTAATTTTATCAATTCCTCTCCTAAGAATTCCAGAATTAGCACAGAGCCTAAAAGGTAGATTAGAAGAACGTGTTACCATTGTAGAAACAACGAACTACTGGCCACATCGGGACGGACGCATAGAAGAAATTGAAAACGGCACTGTCAATAGTGTCTGGGTACAGCAGCAGTTAGGTCGAACTGTCGTAAAAGCTTTTAGTAATATCGGTGCGTATAGCCTTTTGGCTGAAGGAAAACCGAAAAACAGTGCTGGTAGAATTGCTATAGCAGTTTCAGGAGACGTTCAGAAAGAAATAGATCTGGTGATGGGATTGGTAGATGAAGTAGGATTTGATGCACTGGACGCAGGACCATTGGAAGATTCCTGGAGACAGCAGGCTTGCGGTCCCGCATATTGCACAGACCTTCCATTACACGAACTTATTAAAGCAAGGGCATCTGCAATCAGACAAACATTGGTAGATAAGCAAAACCTGTCGTTTGAAACAATGAAAGATCTGGGTCAGGAATTTTTCGACATTCTGGTTTCAGGAAAGTATCCGGATGACTTTGTGGATCACGCAGTAGATATCAACCGTTCAATAAATGGCTTAACACCAAGAAACAGTAAAAAGTAAATTTTAATCAATAAGAATAATTCTTAAAATAATCAGAATATGAAAATAGGAATAATAGGTACTGGAGCCATAGGCGGAACAATCGCCAAAAAAATGGCTGCAGCCGGTCACCAAGTGAAAATAAATAATGCAAGCGACATCGATCAATTGAATGCCCGTGCTGCGGAGTTGGGTGTAACGGCTGCAAATCAGAAAGATGTTGTAAAGGATGTAGATGTGATCATTTTATCTTTGCCGACTATAGCCATCCCCACTCTACCCAAAGATTTGTTTGCAGACGTTCCGAAAAATGTAATTGTGGTCGATACCTCCAATTATTATCCATTCCGCGATGCCGACATTGAAGAAATCAAAAATGGAAAAGTAGAGAGTGTTTGGGTATCTGAACAATTGGGAAGACCTGTAGTAAAAGCTTTCAATAACTTACTGGCGGAAACACTTGCTAACGGTGGAAAAAACCCTGGTGCTGAAGACAGAATTGCAATGGCTGTAGCCGGTGATGATGCCGAAGCAAAAAAGGTAATAGCCGGATTGGTTAATGATGCTGGTTACGATGCAGTTGATTCGGGTAACCTTTCCGAATCCTGGAGACACCAGCCCGGAACACCAGCTTACTGTACAGAATTAGATGCAGCAGAATTAAAACAGGCGTTGGCAGACGGCGTGAAAGAAAATGCACCCATTTTGAGAGATAAAGCTATTGTTGAGCTTTCAGCTAGGTCAAGCTATCCGTCTCATCCCGATGTTGTTAAATTCAATAGAGCATTGTTTGAAAAAAAACCAAAAACAAAGTAAAATATAGAATTAGTAGAGGGATAGCATTTCGTGAAAATGTTTCATTAATGCCTATTTCTGTATCACAAAAGCTGAAGAAAAAAGGACGTCAAACGCAAGACTTTGTCATCGCTATTTCTCAAAACCCGTACTTCCCATTTTGCAGGAACGCGGCATTTTTAGAACTTCCTAAACCACCATTCAGAAAAGTATTTACCGAGAGTGGTTCTGTAGTATTATAAATTTTGAGAAGAAAAGTAACTAGTATAATAAAATAAACATAAAATCATGAATATAGGAATTGTAGGAACAGGCCCACTTGGCAGCATTTTAGCAGAAAAATTAATTAAAGCTGGACATCGGGTAAAAGTAACCAATACCAGGGCAATGCCTGAATTGGAAAAAATAGCTGCCGGTTTAGGAGCGACTGCGGCAACCATACAGGATGTGGTGAAAGGCGTTGATGCTATCCTCTTCTCTATGCCCTTCAATGCGTATAAAAGCTTACCTCAGGATTTATTAAAAGAGGTACCTCAGGATGTAATAATAATGGACACTTCTAACTATACTCCCCTAAGAGATGGTGAAATTTCGGAGCTAGAGCACATATCCGAAAGCGTTTACATTTCTGAAATGCTAGGCCGTCCGCTTGTTAAGGTGTTTAACGATGTACTGGAATATTCCCTAAAAAACAAAGGCAAAGCATCGGGCACAGCGGATCGAATAGCAATTTCTATAGCTGGAGATAACCAAGAACATAAAAAAGTAGTCAGTCAACTCGTTGATCAGATAGGCTTTGATACCGTTGACAGCGGAAGTCTTGCTGAATCCTGGAGACAGCAGCTCGGTACGCCAGCCTTTTGTACTGAATTGAATAAAGGAGAGTTAAAACAGGCACTTCTTAAAGCTAATAGAGAAAAAGCCCCTGCCATCAGAGATTTTATACTTAACAAATTGAGGTACATGGATGGTCACCCTTCGTACGAAGAAATTATAGCCGTAAACCGCTCTGTGACTTCAGAAATGTTGCAACAAATTTAATTTAAAAACCCAAAATGATATCGTACTGAAATCAATTTATATGGCAATAGAAGTCGATACTGGAGGTAGAGATGGCTAATAAAGGTTGGTAAAAACGTTTCATTATTGCCTACTTTTGTATCATAATAGCAGGTAAAAATTTGCGGAAATTTGTCCATATCAAATATTTAAAAATAATAGAATGGCAAAGACAATTTTTATAACAGGTGCATCCCGTGGCTTCGGAAGAATTTGGGCGGAAGCATTTTTAAGACGTGGCGACAATGTCGTGGCAGCTGTTCGTAATCCTGAAACCTTAGCAGAACTGAATCAAGAATTTTCATCAAATCTTTTGGTTCTTAAACTTGATGTTACAGACAGAATTGGAAGCTTTGAAGCAATTGAAACCGCGAAAAACCATTTTGGAAGTATCGATGTGCTCATAAATAATGCAGGCTTTGGACACGTTGGCGCTGTAGAAGAACTTATCGAAGACGATGTAAGAGCGCAATTTGAAACCAATGTATTGGGTTCATTATGGATGATTCAGGCGGTTTTACCAATTATGCGTGCGCAAAATTCGGGTCAGATTATTCAGCTTTCAAGTGCTTTGGGATTAAATACAGTACCGTTAATGGGACTTTACAGTGCCACTAAATTTGCAGTTGAAGGGCTTACAGAAACATTGGCAAGCGAAGTAAGCGGTTTTGGCATTCAAGTAACCATCGTAGAACCGGGCGGATTCGCTACAGATTTCTTTGGAAACAATTCTCTTGCGGTCAGCACAACAGTTGCTGCTTACGATACCATAAGAAAAGGTTTCTATGACCACGCAGCAGACCAAGATTCTGGCGATCCAGATGCTACGGCTACAGCTATCCTAAGTTTAGTTGATGCCGAAAATCCACCATTAAGACTACTATTAGGCAAAAACACATTCACCTGGACACAACACACTTACGCCGAGCGTCTTAAAACCTGGGAATCTTGGCAAGATGTCTCCGTAGCAGCACACGGTTAACAGAATTTAAAATAAGCAGAATCTGAATTTTCTGAAATCTGTTTTTAATATGGCTTTAAAAAGATGGACCATTTCAACAAAATAAGTGAACTTCACGAGGCTTTCGGTATCAATCCACCTGAAAACCCACTTTTTAGTGTGGTTTATGGAGAACAAGATATGTGCAAGGGAAATAATAAACTTGAATTTTCCTCTGGATTTTACATCATCGGATTCAAAAAATTGAAATCCGGAAGCATGTCTTATGGTAAAACTAAATATGACCATGACCGGGGTTCGCTGTCATTCATAAAACCGTTACAGAAAGTGGCATTCCAAAATGTTATGCTAGAAGAAAAAGGCTTTCTAATCATTATCCATGAAGATTTTTTAGCCGGAACAGCCCTGTACAACGAAATCAAAAAGTACAGTTATTTCGACTATGAAGTCAACGAAGCCTTACACCTTTCTCCGGCAGAAGAGGATATCATCTGGAATTTGTATTTCAACATCGAAAAAGAGTACCATAATAATACGGACGAGCTCAGCAAATCAATTATTATCAGCCATCTGGATTCTTTATTAAAATACGCACAGCGATTCTATAAAAGACAATTCATCAACCGAAAGCAGTTAACCGGCGCGACAGTTACAAAGTTTAATGCCTTGTTAGTTGCTAACCTTGAAGAACGAAAAACAAAAGAAATCGGATTGCCGACAGTCGCTTTAATGGCAGAAAAATTAAATATTTCTTCTCGTTATCTAACCGATCTGCTTAAAGAAGAGACAGGGAAAACGGCGTTAGAGCTTATTCATCTTTTTTTAATCGGTGAGGCAAAGAATTTATTGACTGAAGGAGAACTCAATATCTCTGAAATTTCGTATCTGCTAGGCTTTGAAAATACCACCTATTTTTCACGTCTTTTTAAGAAAGAAGTTGGGCGTACACCAAATGAATTTAGAGGAAGCTTCTTAAATTGAAAATATAACGCTTTGATAGAACCAGAAATGCTTTCGCGATTTTTCTTTAGTCTAAAAGACGATGCAATAAATACCGACTTCTAAAGTTAATATCTAAAAAAGCAACCGTATAAAAAAGTACATGCTGCGTTCTAAAACATCATCATAATCTATAAAACAATAAAAAATGACACAAAAAATAGCATTAGTAACAGGCGCAAGCCGTGGATTGGGTAAAGATTCCGTTTTGCAACTTGCAAAAAAAGGTTTCGATATTATCCTTACGTTTCAAACCAAAAGAGAATTTGCCGATGAGGTGGTAAAGGAAATTGAGAGTATCGGACAAAAAGCATATGCATTATCTCTTGATATCTCAACAACGGCAGGTTTCGATCAATTCACAGCAGAAGTGAAAAACATCTTGGATACACAATTTTCTTCCGCAAAACTGGATGCACTCGTAAACAACGCAGGCATAGGGATCAACCAGAGCTTTGAAACGATGACGGAAGAAATCGTCGATCTCATGACAAATATCCATTTCAAAGGTCCATATTTCTTAACGCAGAAACTACTACCCTTATTAAAGGACGGAAGCAGTATCGTGAATATTTCTTCAGGTTTGGCCAGATTCTCATCTCCAGGATACTCTGCATATGGCGCTATGAAAGCTGCAATAGATGCATTATCAAGATACCAAGCTTTGGAACTGGGAAGTAGAAAAATAAGAGTCAATGCACTTGCTCCAGGTGCTATCGAAACTGATTTTGGTGGCGGTGTTGTTCGTGACATGTCAGAAGTAAATAAACACTTAGCTTCCGAAGCAGCTCTAGGAAGAGTAGGATTGCCGGATGATATTGGAAGTGTGGTCGCATTCCTTTGTTCCGATGATTCCAAATGGATAAATGCGCAAAGAATCGAGGTTTCAGGAGGATATAGAATTTAATCTACCAAAAATATGCCTAAGAAAAAGCCCATTTCAATGACTGTTGAATGGGCTTTTCTATTCCTATGCTTGATTTTAAAAGAAATCCAAATGGTGATACAGCATTGCTGATCAAAATAAGATATTAAGCCACTCCTTTAATACCTTTTGTCTTTTTAAATTCCGTTAAGCTCATCAGATGCCGCTTTTTAAAAAACTTATTTAGGTGGCTTTCATCCGAAAAACCAAACTCGGTAACGATTTCATTCACACGCATATCGCTGAATAGCACCCGATGTTCAATCAATCTCATTTTATAGTTCAGTATATATTGCTGGATCGTTTCTCCGCACTGCTTTTTAAAGTAACTACCCAGGTAGGTTTCTGAAAAACCGAATTTCTTAGCGATCGCCGCAACTTTCAACAATGCTGGATCATGGATGTTTCCTTGGATATAGTTGAGAATATCAATTACCCTTTTATCCGTATTGGAAGTAATTTGCTCTGCTCGCATCTTGGAGATATTTCGTGCGGCGATCACAATCAAAGCATTTACATAATTTAAAGTCAGCTCATCTTGGTACAGATCAGGATGACGAATACCGTGGAGCAGTGAGTCCACAATTGAATTAACCAAGACAATGTCAGGTTTATTTTGAAGGATACAGCCAGACAAATACGAAGCACCATACAGCAGACATTCCATCGAATTAATGCTGTTCCACTTGTAATTTTTCACATAACGTTCACTGAACTTGACGAGCAAAAGTTCCGTTTTTTCAATGATTTCCAAATGGTGCTGATCGTTTGGTGTTAAGAGAATCAGGCTGCCTTCACTAAATGAAGCCATATTGTTGTTTATCTTCAGAAATCCCTTTCCAGAAATGACATATACAATTTTGAAAAAGGAGAATTGGATATCCTTTAAAGGACAGCTTGCTGTCTGATGGTATTCCACCTTCACCAATTCATCTATATTCTCTCGTTTCATAAGACAAAAATACCTATTTATCATGAATATATACTGATTTTTTACAATTTTTCTGTTCAAATTTGCTAAATATAAATTTTAGCAATTAATGAAAACATCAATTTACGTCTTAGCGCTCGGAGCCTTTGGCATTATAACCACAGAATTTGGGATCGTCGGCATCCTACCGACCATTAGTCGGCAATTTGACGTATCCATCGATACAGCAGGTTGGCTACTGAGTGCCTTTGCGATCACCGTCGCCGTTTCCTCCCCCTTTATCACGTCATTTACGACCAAAATAAACCGAAAATTCTTGCTCTGTCTGGTCATGAGTATATTTGTTCTTTCGAACTTAATCTCCGCATTTTCCACCAATTTCACCATGTTGATGGTCGCCCGGATATTACCTGCGATCTTGCATCCATTATTCTGGAATATCGCGATCGCCATTGCATTCAAAGAAAAGGGTGCCAAAGGGGTGTCTACCGTCATGTTGGGATTAAGCTTGGCCACGGTGCTCGGTATTCCCCTGACCACTTATGCCGTAGACCTCTTCCAGAGCTGGCAAGCATCATTCTTCCTTAGCAGTGCGATCAGTTTAATTGCTTTTATTGGCCTATTGCTCTTTATACCCTCTATTCCAGCAGATCAAGCGATATCCACCAAGAATCAGGTCGCGGTGTTGAAAAGCCCGCTTTTATGGCTCAATCTAATTTCTACCATAGCTACACTAGCAGCCATGTTTGCCAGTTACACTTACATTACAGCTTATCTAGAACAGATCACCAAGATGGACAGTGTACAGATCAGTATGATGCTGCTTCTTTTCGGTGGAATGGGAACTTTAGGCAATTGGCTTATGGGACTGGCATTGAATCGCAATGTGCTCTTAACTGCTAGAGTGTTTTTAATCTTGTTAGTGACGGTACAGATTCTAGCCTATTATTTTGGAGGGCATTATATTCCCATGGTCATCCTCGTATCCCTGTGGGGCATGATCCATACCGGAGGATTTTTGGTATCCAATATCCGAACAACCCAATCCGTTCCCCATCACGCCTTAGAATTTGTCAATAGTTTATTGACATCCTCTTTTAATATTGGAATATCGTTAGGCGCATTTCTAGGAGGGCTAGTCAGTGTTTATTACGGCGTTCATTATGTGTTGTGGGTCAGCATTTTATTGTTGACCGTGACTTTTATTGTGAGTTTTGTGACCTTCCCCAAAGATATATCAGAAAACGAGCAGGCAAGTGAATTGAAGCAGGTAGCATCTCCATGTGAACAGTATTAAATAGCGAGAGCAGACGAAAGCTATATAATAAAAAATCAGCGCTTCCACACAGAAGCGCTGATTTTTAAGATCATCCACTGGCTTTTAATAAATAATTTTTACTTCTTTAAAAATAGCCTTTGTAATATCCTTTCTGCGATTTCCGAAATTTGATAAATTCAATTTCCTGTCCTAGAAAATTCGGGTAGCAAAAAAAGAAAATTAAACTTGAATCATTGGCTTAAGACAACTATAACACTTAAGTTTGCCTTCCAGTACACCCTCCGGCTCCACAAAATAAAGCTCAACGAAAGTTGGGCTTTTATTTTTTAGGAGGGATTCGGATAATTAGCCCCACAGCTCAAACGGCTTATTCTTCATATCATACCAATCATCTAAAACACTAGCATTTATAAACGTGGTTTTTCCTTTGATGAATTGTCCATAATCTTCGTGAATATGCCCGAAAATATGATATTTAGGTTTTACTTGGGAAACCCGCACTAGTAACTCTTCACATCCAGTTCGTTTTCCGTAGACCGTTTCGTCTAAAATTCCAAAAGGTGGTCCGTGTGTGACTAGTATATCTGTATCATTAGGTATCAAATCCCAATGTTTTTTTATTTCGCTGCCTCGGTCTCGATTAAATGCCCAATCATTAAACCAAGGGGTAACCGGCGAACCCCATATCTTGATTCCGACTATTTCTACACCGGAATCATTGAGGTAAGTAACTCCTTCAGGAATCATTTTGCTGAGCACATCGGTATGTTCATTTTCGAAGAGAAAATCATGATTTCCTGCAATAAATATTTTATGTGCAAATTTCAATTTAGAAAACCAGTCCAAAAAATCCTGAATCTCTTCAGGTCGCCCGGATTTACTCACGTCTCCGGAATGAATGATTATATCACCCTTGGTCAGTTTCAGTGATCTATGCTGCCCATGTGTATCGGATATGGCTACAATTTTTAAAGGCTTATTTTTCAAGAAATTACTGTTTTTTGTTTAAATAGTAAAGTTAGTTAAAAAATGAGAATCACGAATTTTCTTTGGAATTTGGCACTCGATCTCTCCGATCTTTGTTATCTCCGGGTTAAAGCGTATATACTCATGAAATTATTTTATAATGAATTTAAATTCACATAAATAGAGGAGGGAATTTCTGTCGTTAACGAATGTTTATTGTTGTTTTCGATTTTTTTTTGTCTTTTATATAAGTTATTCGTGTATTTTTGTTTCTTTTTGTGAGGAAAATTCATTCTATTTTGTTATTTTGATTAAAGTTTTTGGTTTTTAAGAACATTTTTGTATTTTTTTGTTTATTATTAGCGGGGTGTTGTAAAATATTGTAGTTTTTACAGTTTTTTTTGACAGATAAAACGAATTATTTGTGATAATAGATTTGGCGTATTTAAAAAATTACTTTCCTGACGGTCAGTTGATCACAATGAATGAGAAAGACTATGTAAGCCGTGCTCATCAGAAGATAGAATATATT
The DNA here is from genome assembly GCF_005049105.1 of Sphingobacterium alkalisoli. Taxonomy (GTDB): domain Bacteria; phylum Bacteroidota; class Bacteroidia; order Sphingobacteriales; family Sphingobacteriaceae; genus Sphingobacterium; species Sphingobacterium alkalisoli. Next base: position 336,392 of record NZ_SUKA01000003.1, on the reverse strand, counting down.
CATTGGTTAATCGAAGGCTCAATTAGCTTTATCATGGTATTGGACGAGAGGTTTCCGGCTGTCGAAGTGTGTGAGTTTGCGATAGAAATGTTTCCTATTGGTTGGAATGGACTAGAGCTTGATAGTCGAAATACAAAAGATATTATTGTATCGTCTCCACAAGCTACGTTCTATCGTGTACCATTAAATAATGAGCATTCTTTTTTACATACAATCAAGGATTTCCAGTTGCAGCAACATGTCTGTAAAATTCAATACAACTTATTGAAAGAAGCTCTTTTCTGGCAAAGAAAGGTTTTGTCGCGAAATGAATATGTCCCTAAAGGGGCCGTATTAGCGCCTTATAAAGCGAATGAAGAACCTATTAATAGTGGTGAGCTAACGCTTTTTTTTAAGAAATCACCTTTTTTCGGTCTTTTTGACGATGAGATACTAGCTAAGTTAGCACAGCATGCGTGTAGAAAGACGTATGAATTAAAGGATGTGGTATGCTGTCAGGACTCTTTGTCCGATGGGATATATATTCTTGGCGAAGGAAAATTATCACTTAAAAGATACGAAGATAAGCGAACGCTGAGTCAGTGGTCGGTACAGAATGCCGGATATGTGGTCGGCTGGTCTACATATTTTGGTGAACCCGAATTTTGTACTATTGAAGCAGTACAGAGTACCAAATTGTATTTTGTAAGTTGGTCTAGTGTGTTTGATTTGATAGAGAAAGATGAAAAAATGAAGTTTATCTTTTACGTTCGTATGAATTGGCTTATAGACAATTATATCAATGCTGCATTTGTGCGATATCTCAGCTTTAATTTTAACTATGATGAGCTTACAATCCGTTACCTTATTCGACAGAATCAGACGTTAATACACGTATCTTCCGAATTGCATAAAATTCCTCATTTGTTGAGGAATAAAATGACTAAATCTTTGGCTATTAACATTCTACAAGATTTATTGGTTAGGGGGCAAGCAAAGGAACGCCGGTTGGCATCTATGTGTTTGGAATTGATGAAAGCGACTATTGGCGAGGTTAATTTTTTGCACCAATTACAGAAAGTATACACTACTGTAACCGACAGCCTCGCAAGCAAAAGTGAATTAGAAATCCGTAAGGACTGTGCTATTGAGACGCAAAATCTGTGTAACTTGTTTAATTTCGAGGTAGAGGGGTATACTAATTTGCCGGAAAGTACGGGTAATATAGTGATTTATAACCATTTGATAAATGATCCTGCTTATACGCTCAACAATAATTTTCAAATCACCTTAGATTCCCATTTTATTAGCGCTGAAATACTTTATCGCAAATACAATGATCCAGGCATCCGGGTGGTTCGTATCGCGCAATCGCAGGAATTTGCTCATCAAAATTATTACGAAAAATTAGGGTATATTAATGTGGCTACATCGCATTCTGCTGTATCATCACTTGATAAACAAGATCAGATGAATGAACTTTTTTTTGACGAAGCAATAGCTACGTTGGATAAAGGATATAATCTTATCATTAGCCCCGAGGGAACCTCTTATCGTACAGAAGATGATATCCCTGGTCCATTTAAAATAGGCGCATTTAAACTGGCATTGATGAAAGATCCAGAACCTTTTATTGTACCCATCATTCTTTTGAACTTTGATAAAAAAGCTGACGGTGCACCCAAATATTGCAAAATATTACCTGCATTTAGGATCAGTGAGCATCCTTCGTTCAAGGGTGTTGAAAACATTAAGGACTTTGTAAGAGACTATCATATAGAATTCAAGGGAGAAGTAAAGAAATTAAAGGAACAAATACAAAGCGCAAGCAATAAAAAAATGTATGCAGATTAACAATATAGAAATACAATGGAGAAACGAAATAGAGTTATTGCGTGCTAAGGTAAGGCAAATTCCTGAGAAGTCTGGACTTGTAGCATTCTATGGAAGTTCTACCTTTCGTTTGTGGGAAGACATGCAAGAGGATCTGGCTCCCTGTCACCTAATCAATCTAGCATTTGGAGGGTCAACATATGAAGACTGTATTTATTTTTTTCCTGAGCTATTTGCCTGTTTAAATCCCGAATATATTGTCCTTTATGCTGGAGATAATGATCTGAGTCAAGGGAAGGCTCCTGCAACTGTGCTTCAGGACTTAAAAAGACTGGTGTCGTTGATCCAGAAAGCATTCCCAGAAATTCATATTGCGGTTGTAAGTATTAAGCCCAGTCCTGATCGACTTCTATTGTTAGAGAAGGTTATTAAAACGAATGATTTAATTAAATATTACACAAGTGAAAACGATATATTATTTATAAATACTTTCCATCGATTAATAGACGGGACTGGAAAACCTTGCTTGCGTTATTATCAAGAAGATGGCCTTCATCTCAATAAAGGAGGGTATGAAATATGGTCTTCAACGATAAGAACTGCGTTATTAATTCCCTAATTCTGTCTATTGTGGATGTCATTCACGATCTGCTCGTAAAAATTAGTCAAACGGTTGATTAATATCAATAACCTTGAATTCATCTTCTGTAATAATTTTGGTACAGTGGCTCATGCCTTTTCGTTACCGAATGAAATTATCTTAGGGCACTAATAACCCCAATAAAGGGAGTCCAAAAACTAAAAGAAAATACGAGATGAAAAGACTTTTGTTATTTATAGCTGTAAATTTTACTGTTGCAGTTCCCTTAATTGCCCAAACGGCGAAAGAAATTAAAAATGCATATGCTTCGCTAACTGTATTTGAAGATCCCTTGGCGTTGAAGTTAAAGAAGGGCGTAAAGAAAGCCGATATTGATAAAATTGCAGATCCGCAGATCAAAGAGGTTGCTCTCCAATTACTTGCTGATAAATACGAAACGGCATACCGTTACGCAAGTTACCCGGCGCTGCTCTCGCCTTCTATATTGGGAAGGGAGTTGAGTATAGGAGATGGTTATAGCAAATATGAAAATATCACTGGTGTGTACCTTCCCAAAGGAAGGCACATCATCCTTGTCGACGGGATAACAGGGGATAAAGAAGTTAACCTGATTGTCCCCAATTGGAACCGTAGAGCACCTGAGGGCATCGAACCCACAAAAGATCCAAAGGGTTGGGGGATAGAAAAGGTGGAATTCAAGCTTCGAAATGGAATCAATATCATCGAATTAACAGCTTTCGGGAGCTTGGCTTATATAGATTATTTTTCGGCTACACCGAAGGAAGAGCAACCCGTACAGGTTCACTTTTTAAATGGACAGGTTAATGGTTACTTTGACGCAGCAAAGCATACAGATGCAGACTGGAATAGACTACTTGATCACGCCGTTTATCCAATTATTGATGCGATAGGAAAGCATATTCAAATTGCTTATCCGGTAGAAGCTTGTAAACAATATGCTTACGGTAGGGGAGTGGAACTTATTGCTAACTATGACTCTCTAATATACCGACAGCATCGGATTATGGGACTTATAAAGCACAATAAAGTACCAGACAATAAAATATTATCTCGAGTTAATTATAATTATTATATGTTCCGAGACGGAGATGGGGTGGCTTATATGGGTACCAACCCTGGAAATGCCATGCCGTTAGTGGTAGATCCTGCTCGAGTGATAAAAGGTGATCCGTGTTGGGGATTTAGTCATGAGGTTGGACATGTGCATCAGACACGTCCGGCTTTTAATTGGGGTGGACTAGGAGAGGTGAGTAATAATCTTTTTTCTTTATATGTGACGCGTTCATTTGGAAATCCGACACGGGTAGCAGAGCAAGGGAATTATAAATCGGCTACAGATAGTATTATTAATAAGGGTATAAGCTATTTGCAGGATCCGGATGTATTCAACCGTCTCGTCCCATTCTGGCAATTGCAACTGTATTTTGAAGGAATCGGTGGCAATACAGACTTTTATCCCGATTTGTTTGAGGCGTTTCGCAAGCAGGCTGCTGAGCAACGTCCGCAAGGAAGGGGTCGGGGGGGCAATTGGGCATCCGATCGAATGATGGGAAACAATAATCCTGCGGTGCATCAATTAAACTTTGTAAAGACAGCCTGTGAAGTCAGTAAAGTGGATCTGACAGATTTTTTTGACAGCTATGGCTTTTTTTACGTGGGCGAATTTACACTTAATGATTATGGTAACTATACCTACGATATGACCCAAGAGCTGGTCGACTCGTGTAAAAATGCCATCAAGGCAATGAATCTATCACGTCCGAAAGTAGACATCACGACCTTGACCGATTAACAATAATAAAGGCGCCTTTATTATTGTTAATGGTTGCTTTAGTTAAAAATCAAACCTGAATCGTGCACGTACGCCCCATTCGGATACATTGGGATTATCGAGGTAATTGAGTCGTTTTACAAGGTCTACACGAAGAAACTTGAAAATATTAGACAAGCCCACACTTGCTTCCATATAGGGCTCACGTCCGAAGGTGAAGGAAGATACTTCTCCGTCTAAATTCTTCTGCCATGCAAATACATTATTATTGAGGCTTGGATTGTTTTCATCCCGAAGTCCTCCATATATGGCTTTGAAACTGAAGACCTCACGTAGCTGCAGCCTCTTCAGTAGTGGGATTTTGTTTAAGATAAATCCATTCATATAATATTGCATATTTAATGCTACATGATGGTCGGAAACAAACTCCAGAAAATTCATTAGGTTGTAAGAATTCAATTGATAAGCATAAGTCTGATTGGCGCGGTGTACGGTTAGCAGGGGAAACGGAATGTTTTCCCCTAAAATATAGGATCCTTCGACATTGATATCCGCAAAGCCAAATTGTGACAAGTAAAATCTTTTGAAAGCCCCGGCTGTAAAATTGTGGTAGTTGTAGTCGCCCTCCATAAAACCCTTGATACCGGCCGTGTAATTTAGCGTGAAAATAGGATATTTATTAAAAATTGGCGTACGGTATAATTTTCCTTGATAAAACTCCTCATGAGGTGCGTAGCGTAATCCGATGGATACTTCGGATGTATTCAGTTCCGATAGAAAATGAGGAGTGCCGTCTTCCTGCGTTAATTGATAACGAAGTACACCCGCAGGTTGCTGTCTCCACTTGCTTAAACCAGCTGAAATCGTGAAGCGATTTTCGAATTCCGCTTTATATTCCAACCGATAGATATCGTTATAAAGGTAGCTTTCATTTTCCCCTCTTTTGAAGGATAACAAGAAGTTGTCTTCTTGAACAAAATCTAGATTCTGTCCGGGGATTTTGGTGTCTCGTTGTACAGAGGCCCGGATATAATGCTGTGGAAATTTATAAACCGATTTATTATTCAAAGAATAAGTGCCACTTAAAAAATACTTCCATTTCTTGTCGACAAAACCGTACGCCATGTAGGCCTCTGAATAGAACTTCGTGCTAAAGGATTCCGTTGTACGACCACCTACACGAAGACGTAGACCTTCTACCGGATTGTAACTATAAAAGGTGTTTATCGGTCCAATTTCTACAGGGCCAGCTTGCTTGTATCCAGAAAGCACTAAGCTGCTGATATCCATGAATCTTCTGAAGGACGGAATCGTTTGCAACGTGTCAATATTGGAATATATTATTTGTTCTGATTTACTCAACGGTTCGTGACGCAGTGAAGCCCAGTATCCCTCTTTGTCGTTTATGGTAGTTGGCTCTGGAACTTTCACAATGGCTTCGCCGGCATAGACGCTATCGGGTTGTACTTTGCCATTAATATAATCAGTATAATAGACCATACGGCTACCTCTAATCCCACTTCCTTTTTGTGTCAGGGAAAAATCAATTCCCAGACCGCTTTTCGTTAAGTAGTATTTATTTTTGTTGTCCTTCTCGAAAGCCAACTCAATACTGAGATCTCTAACAAAATTTAAGTTAATATCTTCATTTACTTTCATCTGCGTAGACTGCACGGCATACTGACCATCTAGCGTCACGTACAACTTACCTTGAAACAAGAAGTCATTACTACGGGGAAAGAAGCTTAACTCCACCAACCAAGGGGTAGAGGTCTTAATGGTATCGGTGATGTAATACCTATAAAAAGTCGGCGCACTATTCGCGATAGGACTCAAGAACTGGTTGGTCAACAAGGCTATGTTATTATCATATATGTCTATATGCTGATACAGGTTGGAGAAATAACTTCCTAAACCGTCGTTGTCAACAAATCTGGGGTCAAATTCTGCCCTCCGCTCGGCCAGAATATACTGCTTGTTTTTTTTGGGGTCATTCCGATAATATACCTTAGACACTTTTTCTTCAATAAAAGCGGGTAGAATATATTTATCACCGGTTTGTACAGAATCGTCTTTTTGAAATAGAAATTGATAATCTTTGAATGCTTTTCGATTTTTGAATTTTTCGGATAAATTGCTTATCCCCATTGAAATCTTTTCATATTGCTCATATTCCACATACTGTTGCCCCGTTAATCTGTTTTCATCACGATGTGCGATGACCTGTCTGATTAGTTCTACCGCGGGGTTATTTTTGTTCGAATACTTTAATTTGGGTCTTTTGACCACGACTTCCTCGATTAGATTCTCCGAAATTAAAAGTATCTCAGCAGGCGATGTGAGTGTATTAGATTGCAAGTCCTGACTTTCATATCCTACATACGAAATTCGTATCTTGGACTGTGGTGAAGGCACTTTAAGATTAAAATTGCCATCATCATCGGTATAGGTGCTTTGTGTCGAACCAATTACCGCAACGGTTACAAAAGATAAGGCTTCCTTATTCTGGGCGTCTAACACGCGGCCCCGTATCTGCAGATCTTGTGCAGATATGTTAATAAAGGATAGAATAGATAGAAATAGCAAGATGCCTTTCTTTATCATAGTATTCATATGTATATTGTATCTAGTGGTTGTATGGAATAGTCATGTATGTTTACATTTGCGGGAACATGAGCATTTCATAAAATATAAATTAAATCATTTTGACTTTCTGAGGTAAAAGTTCAAAAAATCTGATGCAAATTAAATGGATATTTTTCTTATTATAAAATGATAAAAGTGAGTTTGACGAATAGATGATAATTAGATGATATGCTATCTTTAAAATGACAAAATGACTACCGATATAGATACTTAAGCGAAAAATTAATCGTAGCAAAGTATATAGTTCTAAACTGAAATGATCGGCGTATCTTTGGCTCGGACGAGCGATAAAAATGTTTGTGATGAAATTTTAGATATGAATAAGCAAGACGATATTTTTTTTAAGGATGATTCAATAGCGTGGCAGGATCTGGGAAAAGGTGTGCAACGAAAGGTACTGGGGTATACGCCGGAAATGATGTTGGTGAAGGTCCGTTTTGAAACGGGAGCTGTTGGAGAACTGCACCATCATCCACATGTACAGACGTCCTATGTGTCTTCAGGTAAATTTAGCTACAGCATTGATGGGAAGGATCAGATTCTTTCCCAAGGTGATGGCTGTGTGGTACCTTCTAATCTCGTACATGGCTGTGTATGTCTCGAGGCGGGAGAATTAATTGATACGTTTACACCGTTTAGAGCAGATTTTATCTAGATATTTAGTGATGTAAATTCCTCGTACATCCCCAGAAATCCAGTTAAACCGCCGGTGTGCAGTAGGAGTATTTTATCATCCGGCGAAAAGGTGTTTTTATTTATTAGATCGTGGAGGGCATAGAAAAGTTTTCCGGTATACACAGGTTCGATCATCATACCTGTTTTGGAGACAAATTCTTGAATAAAATGGAATAATTCGGGGGTCGTCTTGGCGTATCCGCCAAAATGGTAATCCGTATGCAATGTTAATTGTTGTATAGGCGCGGTAAGATTTTTCATTTCTGTTTCGATAAAAGCACCTCCTTTTAAGACAGGGACTCCGTGAAGTTGTGTATGCTCCAACTTGTGATCCGAAATTCCTGTTGCCAATCCGGCTAACGTGGTGCCGGTACCAGCAGCACAGAAAATATGGTTATATGCATGCTTTAATTCAGCGATTATTTCGGAGCAACCTCGCATACCGTGAGGCCCATAACCACCTTCATCAATAAATAGCGCATTGCTGCCGCTTTCGAACCGTTGAAGAAATAAATCCGTTTTGTGTTTGTATTCGGTTCGGGTCACGAATACCAGTTCCATTCCATAGAGTTTACACATCGCGAGAACGGGATTGGAGACACTTTCACCGCGGACGAATCCTATAGTGTTAAAACCGAACATGGCTCCGGCGCAAGCAGTGGCGAGCAGGTGATTGGACCAGGCTCCTCCAAATGTAACCAGCGTATCTTGTTTGTTTTCCTTTGCCGATATTAGCGCATATTTAAGTTTACGCCATTTGTTTCCTGAAATAAAAGGATGGATCAAATCATCTCGCTTAACGAAAACCCGTACCTGCTTTTCTTTAAATAATGGAAGAAATAATTCCTCCTCGGGACTATAAAAATCAAGTGTCAATTCGATTGCTGTTATATTTAATTCATGTTCTTGCTTCAAAGTTAAGAGATTTTGACCTATTTGCCTTACTTTTGTGCAATGGCAGAGGATTTAGAATTACTAGAACAAGAAGATCAGGAATTATTTGAACATATCCGCATTGTGGCGGATAAGGGACAAGCTCCGTTGCGTTTGGATAAATTCTTGATGAACAGAGTAGAGAATACGTCTAGAAATCGTATTCAGAATGCTATCGACGCAGATACTGTTCGGGTGAATGATAAAATTGTAAAGGCCTCTTATAAGGTGAGACCATTAGATGTGATCACCATGTTACTACCTGATCCACCACGCGATACGGAAGTATATCCGGAAGATATTCCATTGAATATCACCTATGAAGATGAAGATGTACTGATTGTCAATAAAGAGGCAGGTATGGTCGTACATCCAGGCTTTAATAACTACACCGGTACGCTCGTTAACGCATTGGCTTTCTATTTAAATCAGCTGCCAAATATGGCTGGAAATACAGGGCGACCTGGACTTGTACATCGGATTGATAAAGATACCTCAGGACTGTTGGTGATTGCGAAAAACGAATGGGCCATGACCTATTTAGCTAAACAATTCTATGAGCACTCTATACAACGTCGTTATGTAGCGCTTGTATGGGGAGATGTCGCCGAAAACGGTACCGTATCAGGATATATAGGGCGCAATATGAAAGACCGCAGAGTGATGGAGATGTATAAAGAGCCAGATCAGGGTAAGTGGTCGGTGACACATTATACAGTTTTAGAACGTTTGGGCTATGTTACCTTAATTGAATGCCAGTTAGAGACAGGCCGTACGCATCAGATACGGACACATATGAAATCGATAGGTCATCCCTTATTCAGCGATGCTGCTTATGGCGGAGATCGTATTATGAAAGGGACTGTATTTAATAAATATAAACAATTTGTCGAAAATTGTTTTCAGATGATGCCACGACAGGCTTTACATGCACGGGCACTCGGCTTTGTGCATCCCACATCAAAGAAAACAGTGCACTTCGAGGTACCAATACCGGAAGATTTTCGTTTAGTGTTAGAGAAGTGGCGTAATTATGCCACGGGTCACGAAGTAAAATAGAATATTCATTTATGCCGATACATTATATTAATTACAACGGCACGTTTGTGCCGGAGGATACGTCTGTGATGACAGTTGAAAATCGCGCCTTCCGCTATGGGGATGGTCTTTTTGAAACCATGTTATGGAAAGACGGGGACATTCGATTTCTGAAATTTCACGTTGAAAGATTGCAAAAGAGCATGAAAATGCTGCACTTGGATGAATATACCAAATTTGACGAATTCTTTATTCGGAGTAGGGCAGAGGAACTTATTCGGAAGAATAATATGGTAGGGAAACGTCTTCGCATTCGTTTGATCGTATTTAGGGATGGTGGAGGGCTTTACAGTCCACAAACGAATAGACCCGTCTTTGTTTTTCAGGTGCATAAAATAGATGAGACCCTACGCGACAGGAAAGTGGGGTTAATTGTGGACCTCTATACCGAGTATAAAAAATCATATAGTGATCTATCGGGTATCAAATCCAATAATTCACTGATATATGTTTTAGCTGGATTGCACAAGAAAAAGTTCTCTTTTGACGATGTGTTGTTGTTAAATCAGGAGGGCTATTTATGCGAGGCGTTAACCTCGAACATATTCGTGTATTACGAAAAGACATTGTATACACCGGCGCTGTCTGAAGGGTGCATCGACGGTGTAATGCGTCGAGTCGTAATGGATATGGCCGAACACGAAGGGATTCCCGTCGTTGAAGCGCAGATCAGTCCTGAAATAATGAAGCGCGCGGATGAGATTTTTTGTACGAATGCCGTTCAAGGTATCCAGTGGGTCATGGGGTATAAGCAAAAGCGTTATTTTAATAAAATGGCACGTATCCTAGAAGAAAAACTAATCAGCTGGAATTACCAAGAAACAGAATAATGAGCGGTTCATCAGCTGATAGTTTTTTAGGTTTTAATTATTTCTGTTTAACGATCAAGCATACGTTGTGCTCCAGAAGGAGGTAACCATATTCGTACACAAAAACATAAGATTGTCCTTTACTGGTGTGAAGCAAATGGGTCTGGTAATCAAACTTAAACCCCTCTTTTTGAAGCTTTTCTAACGGAATTTTAACTAGCTTTTCCTTTCCTAAGAAAGCCTGTAGTATTCTCCTGTTTTTTCGTAGTATATAATTAATATTACGGATTGTATTATTTTGGTCGCCATTTAATCGGTTGTTGTATGCATTTCTACAAGCATCATCACAAAAGCGTTTGTCCGCCCGACCTTTTATTGGTTTATGACATTCTAAGCATAATTTTTTATCCATACTTGAGTTGTTTATATCTAATTGTAAACGTTTACAAACGGTTATAGTCGGTAATAAACATTTAATATACGAATAATATTTAATAAGTCTCCGACCTTTGTTTCAATCAATAGCACAGAAGCTATTCGTTGTTTAGGTTAAATTAAATAATATTTTACAATTAAATTTTTAAGATTATGAATGCTTTAATGAATCAAGTTCAATTAATTGGACGTTTAGGTGCCGATGCGGAAATCAAAACAACTAGTCAGGACACAAAGGTTTGTACGTTGCGTTTAGCAACCAATGAGCGTATAAAATTACGTAATGGCGAATGGAAAGAAACGACGCAATGGCATACCTGTGTGGTATGGGGTGAGTTGAATAGGGCGGTAGAAAAGTATGGTAAGAAGGGGGCGCAAATTTTAGTATCGGGCCCCCTACAATACCGGGAATATGTTGATAGCCAAGGGATAAAACGTTCAGTAGCAGAAATTAAGGTAAACCATTTCATGGCATTGGATTATACTTCCAGGGAAGTTGATTCTCGGACGGAAGAGGGAAATGATGCCGATCTTCCTTTCTAAAATCCAAAAAGCGGGATATTCACCACGAATATCCCGCTTTTTGCTATTAGGGTACTTATAATTCTAATCCAGCAGCCTTGGCTACTTTTTTAGGAATATCGGTATTTTCCATTTTGTGGTTAAATAGATCGGCACCTGCACCAATTGCATAAATTGGAATATAAGCCGCAGAATGATTTTTTGAAGACCAAGCAAGGGAAGATGCGTTGTTTAGTACAGCGATGCTCAGCGCAGCTATTTTGTCGTCACTGGCATATAAGCTTTTTTCACTTTCATTTTCGTGATTAACGAAACTCCGTTCGTACGCTGCAAATAGTTCCTTCTCATCTTTGGTGTCTACCTTTGCAGTAGACCATAGCCCCAAATTTTGTTGCAATAACTTTTTAACGTCATCCCAACTTGCATTGGGGCTGCTTTTGCGTAGCTCTTGAATACGCGTAGAAAGTTCTCCTTGTGAAATTTTCTGTCCTTCAAATCCCTTGGTATTTAATCTACTGCTACCATTTCCGATTCCCAGTCCACCTGTTTCGTGATCGGCAGTAACGATAATAAGCGTTTCTTCGGGGTGTTTTTTGTAAAATTCAAAGGCTAATTTAACAGATTCGTCGAAATCCAGCACTTCGTGTATGGTGGTTCCTCCATCATTTGCGTGGCAGGCCCAATCTATTTTTCCGCCTTCTACCATCAAGAAAAAGCCTTCACCTTTATCATTTGCGGTCAATGCGTCAATAGCTGCAGCTGTTATATTAGCCAATTTAAGATCATCTTGCTTCTGATCGATTGCATATTTTAATGCTGAGGGGTCTGTACCATCGATGTTGGTGAGGATAATTTTACCTTCGCTCTTTTTTGCCTGTTGGAATGCGTCGTATCCTTTTATAATACGATAGCCTGCCTTTTCAAATTGAGGGAACAAAGAGGGCGCTTCTTTATTGTCAAAAGTCTTATCCGGTTTTAAAAAACCCGCACCTGCGAAAAAGTCAAAATTGGATTTAATAAGATCCAAACCGATCTCATAATACATATTGCGGCTGGGACGGTTGGCATAGAATGCAGCTGGAGTTGCGTGGTCTATGCTTACGCTTGTGGCAATACCGACTTTCATGCCTTTAGCTTTAGCGGCATAAGCAATACTTTTATAAGATGTAGTTCCCGCACTGTCCATACCGATAACGCCATTCTTCGTTTTTCTTCCAACGGCAAGCGCTGTACCTCCGGCTCCTGAGTCGGTAACTCCATGGGAAAGAGAATATGCTGTACCGAATGTAGCGTATGGAAATTGTGTAAATACCAATGGGAAAACACCGTTTTTCCCAGCTAATTCCGCTGCGTAGATCTCAGCGAGGTTGACTTGATTCAGGCCCATACCATCACCGATCATAAAAAATATATATTTGGCTTTCTGACCAAATATGGGAAACACAAAAAGAAAGGAAATAAAAAGTAACGTTGTAATTTTTTTAAGCATAGCTATTTTTTAGATTATTAGCCAAATATATGCTATTCAAATTAAATTAATATTAACTTAATAATACCATAAAAATATAGTTTGGCTAGTCATGAAATGTCCAAACCAATTTTTTGACATCATATCCGGCCCTTTCAGCGTATGCCAAATACATATCACGTATTTCATCGGAAATTATTTTCTCACGCGATAGTATCCAGATGTAATCCAAATTTTCCCCAAAGACCAACGCATGCCGATAATTATCATCGACATGCATAATGTTATACCCCGAATAAAACGGACCGAAAAAAGAAACTTTAAGTGCACCTTCATTTGGGGTTCTCAAGAACTTTGCCTTGCCAATACTTTGTTTGTGCTTGTTCTTCGTAAAGTCAAATCCCTGATTGTTCACGCCAATAGACCCATCTTCATTAAGGTTGTATTCTGCAGTCACATTTTTAAGATTTTTTTCCCAATAAAAATCTAATCGCGCGATTTCATACCACTTACCAAGGTATTTATTTAAATCTAGATTTTGAACGACAGGAAGGTCTGATTTCACAGGCTTCCATATGCTATAGATAACTGAACCAGCAGCGATGGCTGTCAATGCTAATAATGATTTTTTCTTATTCATATGTATGTAGTTATTTGCAGATTGGGCATCATAAGATTATGATGTTTTCGATGTCATACTGATGCTTGCCAAAGTATCTAAAGTTTTTGTTGAATATAGTTTTTAGATCGCTATCCATTCGTATTTTACCTTAAATTATCTGAATGATTGCTTTGCAATTACTAGCTTCGGGATGACAAAATGAAAAGTATAATGCACAACGCCTATATTTAATTAAATGGTAATACTTTACGTAGTTAAAACACTTTATACGTTCAAATGTTTAGGCAAATGGCTAGTTTTGTAAAAAAACACATTGTACTCAAGGGACGAAACGAAAAAAGCTAAAGAACAATTCTGGACAACATTTGGTCAGTACATGGCTGCTGTCCCGTCGTCGGATCTGGAAAGGATCAACTGGGTGAACTATAAAACAGAAGTGAGAAATATATTCTTTCGTATGGATGCTACCTCTAAAGAAGCCTCCATCATGATTGAAATGTCTCATCCGGATGAAGGAATACGACAATTGATGTTTGAACAGTTTTTGGAGCTCAAATCTGTTTTTCAGACAATCTTGCAAGAAGACTGGGAATGGCATCGTGTGTATCATGATGCATATGGCAAGCAGATAAGTTGTATTTCCGTTTTGTTGGAAGAGGTGAGCATCTTTAAAAAAGATGACTGGCCTGCATTAATTTCGTTTTTTAAACCGCGTATCATCGCTTTAGACGAATTTTGGTCTACGGCAAAGTATTCATTTGACATCTTTAAATAACATTTACATGAAGCATAAAATTTCAATTGCACTAACACTTGTCGGTCTTATTTCTATTGCATCGATCCAAACTGCACAGGCTTGGGGGATGACAGGACATCGCGTCATCGCCGAAATTGCTGAGCGACATCTAACAAAGAAGGCAAAGAAGCACATTAAAGGCATAATTGGAAAGCAAAAAATAGCCTATTGGTCAAATTGGGCAGATTTTATAAAATCCGATCCGGACCCTAAACTGAATCAGACTGGATCTTGGCATTTTGTAAATACCAATGCCGATCTTACCTTCCAGCAATTTTCGTATGAGCTGCTACAGTCATCCGATAATAATTTATATAAAGCTTATTTGCGGATTAAGGAGCGGGCAAAAAGTAGTCGAGATATCAGTTTATTGGAGAAGCAACATGACTTGTACTATATTATTCATCTTTTCGCGGATGCCCATCAGCCCATGCATGTAAGTAGGGAAGCCGATCTAGGCGGCAATAAAGTCGAGGTGACATTCTTTGGACGCAAGACTAATATCCATCGGGTATGGGATTCGGATCTGGTTGAGAATGAAAAATACAGCTTCACAGAGTACGCAGATGTGTTAGATATCCATAATTCGCAGTTCTATATTAAATATAGGGATTGCACGTTTGAAGAGATGTTGTTCCAATCCCATGAACTAGCGAATAAGATTTATAAAGACGCAGCGGATAATGCGAATCTAAGCTATAAGTATATTTACGACTACAAGTATGTCATGGAAGAATGCTTACTTAAAGCAGGTATTCGTTTGGCAATGGAATTGAACGAGATTTATGGTTGATAAGGGAAGGAATTCTTGTGTAAGAAGTGAAATTAGGTGTATAGAATTACGTCGCTAAATTGTAACTTTGCGGCATGTCTGAAAAAATAATTATTCTTGATTTCGGTTCTCAATATACACAACTAATCGCGCGTCGTGTTCGTGAACTAAATGTCTATTGTGAAATTCATCCTTTTAATAATCTTCCTGAATTTGATAATAATGTGAAGGGTGTTATATTTTCTGGAAGTCCGTATTCCGTTAGACAGGAAGATGCACCTCAGATAGATTTTGAAAGTATCCAAGATCGTTTTCCTTTATTAGGTGTTTGTTATGGTGCGCAATACTTGGCCCAAAAATCTGGGGGAGAAGTATTGCCGTCAGAAATCCGTGAGTACGGTCGTGCAAATTTGCAGTTTGTGAATCAAGAGAATAATTTGCTAAAAGGCATTCCGATACAATCCCAAGTATGGATGTCGCATGGTGACACGATTAAAGATGTTCCTTCGAACTTCAATATCATAGCAAGTACAGACAAAGTACGCGTGGCGGCATACCACATAGAAGGAACCAATACATACGGTATACAGTTTCATCCTGAAGTGACACATAGCACAGATGGACAGATGTTGATCAAGAATTTTGTGGTGGATATTTGTGGTTGTTCACAGGATTGGACGGCGGAGTCTTTTGTGGAAACTACTGTTGCTGAATTAGAACAGCAATTGGGTACAGATCATGTAATAATGGCGTTATCTGGCGGAGTGGATTCTACTGTAGCCGCCGTGTTATTGCATCATGCGATTGGTAAAAGATTACATTGTTTTTTCGTAGACCATGGCTTACTTCGAAAAGGGGAGTACGAGCAGGTATTGGACTCGTATAAGAACATGGGGCTGAATATCAAGGGGGTAAATGCGAAAGAATTATTTTTCTCTCGTTTAGCAGGCGTATCTGAACCCGAGCAAAAGAGAAAGATCATAGGATCATCTTTTATAGATGTCTTTGACGAAGCTTCAAAGGAAATACAAAAGGAACTTCCTGAGGGAGCGGAGGCAAAATGGCTGGGACAGGGTACTATATATCCGGATATCATCGAATCTATTTCCGTCAAAGGTCCTTCTGCAACAATCAAATCGCATCATAACGTAGGAGGATTACCGGATTATATGAAATTGAAGGTGGTCGAGCCTCTAAAAACGTTATTTAAAGATGAAGTTCGTCGTGTTGGAAAGACGTTAGACGTAGATTCTGCTATTTTGGGTAGGCATCCTTTTCCTGGTCCGGGATTGGCAATCCGTGTATTAGGAGATATCACAGAAGAAAAGGTACGGATTTTGCAGGAAGCTGATGATATTTATATCCGTAACTTAAAGGAGTCGGGTTGGTATGATAAGGTTTGGCAGGCAGGAACGATCTTCTTGCCCGTACAATCGGTAGGTGTGATGGGAGATGAACGTACATACGAACACGTCGTTGCATTGCGTGCAGTGGGTTCATTGGACGGAATGACTGCAGATTGGATTCACTTGCCTTATGATTTACTAGCTAAGATTTCGAATGAAATAATTAATCATGTTAAAGGAATCAACAGAGTTGTATATGACATTAGTTCAAAACCGCCCGCAACCATTGAGTGGGAATAGAAAAGTGAGAAACTTCAGCATTCTATTTTTCCTGCTCTGTTTACTATTTATATCTTCATGTGGGACTAAACGTACCGTGCTACGATCTCCTGATTATCAGGGAAATGTAGGTGGTAAAGATCCTAATGCTGCAGGAGCCAAGGAAACGGAATCAGATAAGGAGGGCTCGAAAGAATCTGGGAAAGCAAGTGCGAATAAAAAGTATATAGACAGAAATATTTCACTGGTCTTACCTTTTCAATTGCACCAAATTTCAGGTGAAGCTGTATTGGATGCTGATGTAAAACGGTCTGCCTTAGCCTTGGATTTCTATCAAGGTTTTCAACTCGGATTAGATGAGTTAGCGGAAAAAGGATCGAATTTTTACGTCAATGTATTGGATTCAAAAGATGATGATTTTCAAAACGCGACATTGGCACAATCTGAGGAGGTAAAAGAGGCTTCTTTAATTGTAGGCCCTGTATATCCTAAAGAAATCAAAACATTTGGTACCAATCTGTTAAATAAAGAAGTCTTACAGATTAATCCATTAGCGGCTAGTATGCCCAGTGAGTTTAATCTTCCGAATTTAGTTTCTTTAACACCCCCAATACGTTCACATGTGAATGCCCTTGCGTCAGAAATCGCGCGACGATATATGCCTGGAGATGTAATTATTATATACAATACTTCAGATGCGGATGGAAAGCAGTTCTTAAATGGTATGCTGTCGGCAATTAAGCAATTTAAACCTGCGGCAGAAATTTATTCCGTTTCTTCTACGGCACAGATGAATGAAAAGCTTTCGACAACAGGTGCAAATTTAATCGTAACAGGTACTACCGATAAATTTCAAATAAAAACATTACTAGGAAATTTAGATCTTAAAGCTAAGGAAGGATATTATTCTTTTAAACTTTTTGGCCATCCTCTTTGGTCGCGTTATGATTTTCAAGTATATCCTAATTTTGCGAATTATACGCCGACAATTACTTCTGAAAGTCATCTAAAGAGCTGGTCAACAAAGGCTAAGACCTTCAAAGAATCTTATCTTACGCAGTTTGGAGTTAATCCGTCAGATAATTCGTACAAAGGCTATGATGCGGCTATTTATTTTGGTGGGTTAATTGATAAATATAATGGAAGGAATCTAAAAGATCATTTGACCACCGAACCATTTAATGGTTTGTTCAGTTCTTACAAGTTTAAGCATAATGATGCTTGGGGATTCTCAAATGATGCAGTTTCCATTCATGTTTATACGGGCAATTCTTTTGGTCTTCGTTAATCCTTGAATATGGAGGTTAATGAAAGACGTATTGGTCAACAGTTTCGGAATTTTGAAAAGGCATTAACTGGTTTTTCTAGTACAGAGCCATTTGCCCGATATCTGACGCGGTTCTTTAAAGAGAGTAAACAGATGGGATCATCCGATAGAAGGATGACCTCTCGTCTTTGTTATAATTTTTTTCGGATCGGTAAAGCCAAGGCTGAATTACCGATGATGGAACGCTTAGCGCTAGCAGAATACCTCTGTGAAACACATTCCAGTTTGGTTGCTCTGGTATATCCCGATCTATTCCCTACATTGGAATTACCTGTTGTGGATAAAATTCGGATTTTATTCGATAGGTTTAATTTTCAACTTTACGATGTTTTTCCTTTTTCGGATCATATGTCTGACGAAATTGATAAAGATGCCTTTGTCGCCAGTTTCTTTACCCAACCTAAATTGTTTATCCGTATCAAGCGGGGATTTGAACACGAAGTGAAGTCTGAACTGGAGAAAGTTGGTTTTGCTGTCCATGAAATAGGGCCGCAAACTCTCGCGTTATCGAACGGTACAAAACTACAGCAGCTTTTTCGACTAGAAGGCAAGTATGAAGTGCAGGATTTATCTTCTCAAAAAACAATTCACTTTATGGAGGCGTTGCCTGGTCAGAGTTGGTGGGACGCTTGTGCTGCTTCTGGAGGGAAGGCTTTGTTATTTTTAGATAGGTATCCCAAAACGAATTTACTGGTTTCGGATGTGAGGTTATCTATCTTACGGAACTTGGATGAACGTTTTCAAAAAGCTGATATCCGACAAGATTATCGTAAAAAAATAATTGATCTTAGGCAGGACACTTTTTCGATATTGGGTGATGAATTGTTTGATGGCATCATACTGGATGCTCCGTGTTCAGGTTCAGGAACGTGGGGGCGCACTCCAGAGATGATTCAACAGTTTTCTATGGATCAATTAGTGGAATTTTCGACTTTACAGCGAGCAATAGCCCAACGGGTGGTTCGACATCTGAAACCGAATGGCGCAATGACTTATATAACTTGTTCTGTTTTCAAAGAAGAAAACGAGAACGTAGTAGATTATATGGTGAAAGAATTGGGATTGAAACTAGATCGACTGGAAGTTATCAAAGGGTATCAGGATAAGGCAGACAGTATGTTTGCTGCCCGCCTTATCAAAATATAAGGTGCTTTTATGCCCCTTTCAAAATTAATCACATTTACCTGGTACTACTAATACCGGACATTCTGCTTTTCGAATAACAGATTCGGATACACTTCCGGAGATAAAATGATCGAATCCCGTACGCCCGTTAGATCCTAAGATGATGAGTTTCGCCTCCCATTCATGTGCAGCTAGGAGTATTTCTTCCCGTACTGATCCGATTCTTGTGAACACGAAAACTTCCGAAGCGGATGTAAAGTCAAGTGCTAGGTTGTTGAGATATTCCTCCGCGGATTTTTGTTGCACTTCGGATACCTCTGGCACGATGATCGGCTGTTGTCCCAATAACGGATCGGCTCCATAGCTTGCTGGAGACGTAGGGGGAATAACTGTAATCAGTGCGATAGAAGATCTAAACTCTTCTACAATCTCTTTGGCATATTCTATTGCCTTTAGCGAGCATGGCGTATCGTCCACCGCTAGTAATATTCTTTGAAATCTTTGCTTAGCCATAATTTTACGGTTTTTTTAGAACTATATTCTTTTATAAAACATTATTTATGATAGTTTTGTTTTAAATATAATATTCGATATGCGTGTAGCCAGCTGTAGTTTAAGCATCGTTCCTCTTCGAGCAGAGCCCTCTCATCGTAGTGAGATGGTTACACAGATTCTTTTTGGAGAGGAGTTTGAAATTTTGGAACATGGAATCGATTTTGATCGTATTCGATTATTTACGGTCAACTATGAAGGATGGATTCAAAGCAGTCAATATGTATATATTGAACAGGGCACGAACAAGAAAGACTACATCGTGGATCTGGAAGGTGCTATTGCTAAAAGCGCCGGCAAATCCGTTCGCCTGATACATGGTACCCAAGTGTCTATACCTGAAATGAGAATAGGAGAGGAAATGTATCGTATAGAAGGAAAGATGCGTAAACCCACCTTGGTTGATTTTGAAAAGGAATTTCCAAAATTATTTATGCATTACTTAGATAGTCCCTACATGTGGGGAGGAAGATCAAGAGGTGGCATAGATTGTTCTGGTTTCAGTCAGGTTGTTTATAAACATTTTGGTGTGTTTCTGAAGCGGGACGCTTGGCAACAGGGAGAGAATGGCACCGTAGTCGATTTTTTGCCGGAGATAAAAGCCGGGGATTTGGCATTCTTTGATAATGAAGAAGGAAGGATTACCCATGTTGGGGTAATGATAGATAATGAAACCATCATTCATGCGGCAGGAAAGGTGCGGATTGATAAAATGGATAGTCTAGGTATATTTAATGCTGATGTGAACCGATATTCCCATAAACTGCGCATTATCAAACGGTATTTTGGTGATTAGGGGTTGGTGATTACTTACCAGTCACAGATTACCAGTCACCATTAAATGATTCTCATGGATTTAGATCAAAATTTATTTTATATACTACCGAGTAGTGCGTATTTTCCAGGTTCTTCTTTACGTGAGTCGGTAATAGGAGCTGGCAAATCTCATCATGATGCAGAGCGATTAGCAGCTGAAGGTTTGTTCGCATGGCAACATCAAAAATACGATGTTGCTATGGAGGTGTATTCACATGCTATTTCTTTATATGGGGATCTTCCATTTTTCTATGCGTGCCGCTCATTGGTCAATACCGCTCTTGGAGATGATGAGGGGGCATTTTATGACTATCAAGTCGCAAAGCGTTTAGACTTTAATTATCATAATTACTTGGAATGGAGAGAAAATGAAGGGGAGATGGTGGATGGAGAAGAACTATTGGAGTTAGATAAAAAAATTGAGAAAAAAGCCGGACAGCTTCAGCTGCACATCAACCGGGCTTTGTTATTGGTGCAGCATTTTAACTACAAAAATGCTGTTCTTGATTACACGGTGGCTATTTCATTGGAACCGAGTAATGTTGACTTATATATAGCTAGAGGTGCGGTTTATCTTCGTATGTTGCGTTACGATTTGGCGCTACAGGATTTTAATAAGGCCATAGCGATAGGTGGAACTTCGGCTACTGCTTATCTATATAGAGGTAAATTGTTTGTCTGGATACGTGAATATAACGCTGCATTAGCTGATTTTGAGTGTTCCCTCTCTATCGACCCTTTGCATGTAGCTGTATATGAAGAACGGGCTCAGTTTTATGAATCTCAAGATAATTTGGAAGCTGCGCTCGCGGATTACACGAAATTAATAGATCTAGTTCCCGACGATTTTTACATTTATACAATGCGTGCGGATATATTGGAACGCAATCACAATCTAAATGCGGCTTTGGAAGATTACGACAAAGCTATTGCGATTAATCCACACTATTCGGATTTATATCAGTATAGAGGAGTTTTGAAAGAACGGATAGGGGATAATGAAGGAGCGAGATTGGATTTTGAAAAGTTTGAAGAATTGGAAGGAGAGTAGTATGGTACTCTTTTTGCAATAGATAGGACAAATGTATATGAACATGAGGAAGATGAGATATTTAAAGAGAGCATTGTTGCTATTTGAAATTTTTAAATCACATAAGTTAACAACTAATGATCTGGATAAAGCAGAGAACAAAGCGTTCCATCTCAATGACAGGATGAGCGATTTTAAGGTGCTTATAGCGATGGTGAGGGATGTGTGGAAAGGTCGGTATAAGATGAGCAAATGGAATATGTCTATTATTGTTGGCACTATCGTATACGTTTTGTCGCCTCTTGACGCGCTTCCAGATTTTGTTCCTATCGCGGGTTGGTTGGACGATGTGACTATTGTGGGGTATGCCCTTACTAAGCTTTCAGTAGAAATACGTAAATACAAAGAATTTAGTCAAAAGAATGTAGAAACTGCGGTAGTAAAACCTTCGTAGCGGGTGTGTATCTAATATCTATTTACGTAATCGCTAAGCATTAAAATTCCATTTTGAAAAAACTTTTTGGATTGTCAATTTTTGTGCTTTGCCGCTTTCCGTCTACGGTTACATGAAAGATATGGGATTGGCTTTTGAAATTGTTATAAAGCATCCGATTAGATACCTCTAATTTTTTCACGGGTTGGGATTGCGGAATTTCGAAGTAGCACCAAACTACATCGTCTTCAATTTCGTAACCCACGTAAGTTAAAACTTGTATTTGACCATTAGTAGAAACCTTAAAATATTTCTTAGCATAAGCTGCTATTGCAGTATCTATAACATCCTTGCGATGTGGCTTGCGTATATCAAACTGGGTCTTCCCGTCCTGATTTAAAGCGGCTTCCAAATCATCAAAGAATATCCGGGACGAAATCTCTATGTTTTTTTTTGCAGACGAATACACGATATCCGTGATGGAAACATAAAAAGGATGAGCATAAGTAAACAGGCAAATTACTGTTAAGATTAGTGCTAAATATATCTTTATTGGATTCTTTACTGTCTTCATTGTCTGTTCTTCAAAAATACAATTATTTCATTCGATTACATATGAATAATGTTGTTACAATTTCTTCTGCCAACCTAACATAAAAAATTGTAATATTGTGTTTATGAAGTTTAAAACCTAAAATTAATGCAGGATTTTTGGATATATTTTCAGTTGGGCTGGCAACATATTCTTGACTTAAATGGATACGATCATATCTTGTTTGTACTGGTACTATGTTGTAGCTATGCTTTAAAGGATTGGAAGCGTATTTTGTGGCTAGTGACGGCATTTACTGTAGGCCACTCTTTGACATTGGCTTTGGCGGTATTCAGCATTGTAAAGGTAAATGTGGGCTGGATCGAATTTCTGATTCCGGTTACAATCCTATTTACAGCACTAACAAATCTTTTTCGATCAAACAAAGGAAGAAATCCTGTTTTTTTGTACACTATGACGCTGATTTTTGGTTTGATCCATGGTCTAGGTTTTTCTAATTACCTGCGATCACTATTAGGCAAGGAAGCGAATATTGTGTGGCCTTTATTATCGTTTAATATTGGATTGGAATTTGGGCAATTGATCATCGTTTTTTTGGTAATATTATTAAGTGCAGTGGTAGTCAGTTTATTTAAAGTAAAGAAGAGAGATTGGAGTTTTTTTCTTTCTTCGGCTGTCGTCGGTATATCATTTATGATGGCATTAGATCGTTTTCCGTTATGAGTTATTCATTTTTTAGGTATATTATTACCTTTTGTTTGGTGGGATCGGCAGGTTTCATCAATGCGCAAACACCTCTTAATTCGGGGTCCAATCATGGAAATAAATTCGAACAATTGGGTACCCTGATTACAGACCCCAATATTTTCCGTACGGCGTCGGGTGCTCCCGGATCTATGTATTGGCAACAGAAAGCTGATTATTTAATTGATGTGGAGATAGATGATGAAAATCAGCTGCTGAAGGGATCGGAAACAGTAACTTATTTTAATAATTCACCGGATCCGTTATCGTACCTGTGGTTGCAATTGGATGATAATGAGCATGCAGACAACGCTGAGAATATGCGATTTGACGAGAGTTCGCTTCGTACTAAAATGTCGGTTGAAGAATTGAATAAATTTGTGCCAGCAGAAAAGGGGTACGGTGTAAATATAAAAAAGGTTGTTGATGCTTCTGGTAAAGCGCTTCTTTACACAATAAATTATACGATGATGCGCATCGATCTAGCTACGCCACTGAAGCCAGGAGCTAAATTTGTTTTCAAAATCGATTGGGATCTTAAAATAAATAATAGAATAAAAGAAGGTGGAAGAGCAGGATATGAGTATTTTGCAAAAGATGCCAATTACCTGTATACGATAGCCCAGTGGTATCCCCGGATGGCAGTTTATTCAGATTTTCAAGGCTGGCAAAATAAACAATTTACAGGAAGAGGGGAGTTTGCGTTGGTATTTGGCGATTATAAAGTAAATATAACGGTGCCTGCTGATCATGTTGTCGGCTCTACGGGTGAATGTCAGAATTATGGAGAAGTATTGTCTCCGCAACAACTTGCTCGATGGAAGCAATCACAAGTCGCGGATGAGCCCTTAGAAATCGTAACATTAGAAGAAGCAAAAGTAGCGATGACAAAAAAGTCTAAGACCAAGAAGACTTGGACTTATGAAGCCAAGAATGTACGTGATTTTGCATTTGTTTCTTCCCGAAGACTAGTATGGGATGCGATGAAGGTAAAGGAGGGCGTGGAAAATAATCAGCCAATGGCTATGTCGTATTATGGACCAGAGGCCTATCCACTGTATAGACGTTATTCAACAAAAGTCGTTGCACATACCCTAAAAGTCTACTCTAAATATACGATACCTTATCCTTATCCGGTGGCCATTTCAGTGGAGGCGGCCAATGGGATGGAATATCCTATGATCTGCTTTAACTACGGTCGCGCAGATGAATATGGTACTTATTCGGAGGCGACAAAATACGGTATGATTGGTGTTATTATTCATGAAGTTGGGCATAATTTCTTTCCGATGATTGTGAATTCGGATGAGCGTCAATGGACGTGGATGGATGAAGGATTGAATACCTTTGTACAGTATTTGGCAGAACAGGAATGGGAAAAAGATTATCCTTCGAGACGGGGCCCTGCACACAAGATTGCGGACTATATGAAACTTCCAAAGGACCAATTAGAGCCTATTATGACCAATTCGGAAAATATAGTACAATTTGGTCCCAATGCTTATGCTAAACCAGCTACTGCATTAAATATTCTTAGAGAGACGGTAATGGGCAGGGATTTATTTGATTTTGCGTTCAAGGAATATGCGAAGCGGTGGGCATTCAAGCATCCGACGCCAGCTGATTTTTTCCGCACAATGGAAGATGCGTCTGCGGTAGATCTGGACTGGTTTTGGAGAGGCTGGTTTTTTGGAACAGATGCAGTAGACATCTCTTTAGACAATGTGGTATCCTATCGGATGAATTTTCATCCGGAAAGTTTGCAGCAGCAAAATAAGTTAGAATATGAGGAAGATCTGAATAATATCTCTCGCCAACGCAATCTAGCGCAACATATGGAGTACCTGGTTGATAAAGATACATCTTTATTAGATTTTTACAATAAGTGGGATCGATTTGAGGTAACACCGAAACAAAAGCGCGAATTCGACGATTTTTATTCGAAGTTGAGTAGTCAAGAAAAGGAAATCGTAGACGGAAAGATTACCTTCTACGAATTGAGTTTTAGTAATAAGGGTGGGCTTGTGATGCCAATCCTGATAGAATGGAATTATGAGGACGGTACAAAAGAGATCGATAATGTACCGGCTTACATCTGGCGCAAGAATGAGAATCAGGTGCAAAAAGTATTTGCCAAGCGAAAAGATGTAAAATTCATCCGTATTGATCCCTATCGGGAAACGGCAGATATAGACGAAAACAACAACGCTTGGCCGAGGCAATACCAATCTTCTAATTTTGAATTGTTTAGACAACAACAAAGCACAAGAGGAGAGTCTGTTGGAGCTAATCCAATGCGCGAGGCACAAACACGGTAAGGATAGGTTTTCTTAAATATCGTCTAACTTAAATATATCTTTGACTCGGATGCCTTTTTCCGTGTGTTGTAAGTTACAGCACTCATTGACGGCGTCGTGTTCGAAAAACAGGATATATTCCCGATCCACAATCTCCTTCCAATAAGATTGGCGTTCCTGCATTGTTGTGAGCGGACGTATGTCATAGCTCATTACATATGGAAGCGGAATATGTCCGACCGATGGCAACAGATCGGCCATATAAAGGATTGTTTTTCCCTTATATTCAATTTGTGGCAGCATCATTGATTCTGTGTGACCATTCGCATAGCGAATTGTGATATTGTTGTCGTAGCGCTCGTCTTCTTTCAGAAATTTTAGTTGACCGCTTTCCTGTATCGGGAGAATATTTTCTTTCAAAAATGAGGCTTTCTCCCTCGGATTGGGATTTAAGGCCCATTCCCAATGTTTTTCATTACTCCAATAATAGGCGTTTTTGAATGCAGGGATTAACCGATCGCCTTCGCGTTGTATAGCGCCCCCACAATGATCAAAATGAAGATGTGTCAACAGGATATCGGTAATATCATCGCGGTGAAAACCGTATTTTGCTAAGGAGGAGTCTATTGTGGCATCGCCGTGTAAATAATAATGGCGGAAAAACTTATCGTCCTGCTTGTCGCCGATTGCGGTATCCACCAAGGTTAAACGTTTTCCATCTTCGATCAGTAATAAGCGATTCGCCCAAGTGCAAAGGTTGTTATCGTCTGCAGGGTTAGACTTATGCCAAATCGATTTCGGAACGACACCAAACATCGCACCACCATCTAATTTAAAAAAACCGGTTTCTATGCTATACAATTTCATTTTTTAACATAATTTTAATCCATTTGCGAAACTCACGCAGCGCGACATTCTGATTTTTATGATCCCAGGCCATAATAATCTGTGTTGTCGTGCCTAGATAAGCCAAATCTACAAATTTAATTGCAAGATGTCTATATTCGTGTTGTACGCTTTTGGGTACAATAGCAATCCCCGTGCGGTAGTGAACCAAGTCTAAAATCGATTGTGTCGTATTACATTCGTGTGCAATCTCTGGTGTAAAGCCCAGGCGACTGCAGGTCTCTAAGAAACTAAGGTGATAATTAGGTGCATAGTCGTTATTGTACGAAATAAACATCTCGTTTGCCAAGTATTCGAGATCTTCGATATAGGGGTAATCTTTAGGTAAAGCAAGTACGAAAGAGTCATCAAATAATTTTTCGATCTTCAGGTGTTCGCTAAATATCGGTGCTCGGACAATTCCTAAGTCTAATTTTCCGGTTTCCAAGGCTGATCGCTGTGCATGCGATGGCATCTCATAGAGCTGTACCTGTAGGTAGGGAAATTCACTTTTAACTTTTTGAAGTACTTCTGCCAAAGCAGATTTTGGTGTAGAGCTGATGTAGCCTAAACGAAAATTTCCAGTTTCGGCGAGATGCACCTGCATCACCTGCTGTTTCGCTCTTTCAAGTTGTTGCAAGAGCTGGTCGCATTCTCTTAGAAAATAGTTTCCTGCATCAGTTAATGCAACTCTTTTATTGTTTCTTGTTAATAGGAGTACACCTAATTCTTCTTCCAGTTCTTTAATTTGTCGGGTCAAAGGGGGCTGCGATATAAATAGCTTTTTTGCAGCTTTTCCAAAATGTAATTCATCAGCAACCGCCTTGAAATATCGGATATGACGTATCTCCATACTTAATAGGTATCAATTATTGACAAATATAGTATTTTTGATGTATCGATCAATTGGATACTTTTGAATAAACAATGGATATATGAAGCATAAATCTACATTAAAGGAAATAGAAGAGCGGTTTGATAAGGATGTCGCTCGTTTTTCGAATATGGAAACCGGGCAAGCGACCACATTGGATGCCACCTATAATATGGAATTGATCGCAGCGGGTATTTCAAACGTATACCCTCAACTGGAAAAGGTGTTGGATATCGGTTGCGGAGCAGGAAACTACGATATAAAATTGCTACAATACTACGCTGCTTTGGATTTTACGCTCGTTGATTTGAGTCTGCCGATGCTGGAAAAGGCGAAGGAACGCGTGGATGAAATCAATATAGGGGGAAAGGTCAGTGTTTTAAAAGGTGATTTTAGAACCGTTGAATTGCCGGAATGTCACTATGATGTTATTATGGCAACGGCAGTGTTGCATCATTTACGAGATGATGCAGACTGGGAGAATACGTTTAAGAAATTGTACACATGGCTTAAACCGGGGGGAAGTATATGGATATTTGATCTGGTTCACCAAGCAAATGCTGACTTGCAGGCGCTGATCTACAACGAAAAATATGGACAATATCTTACTGGTCTAAAAGATGAAGAGTATAGAGATCATGTGTTTGCTTATATTGAAAAAGAAGATACACCGCGATCATTGATCTATCAATTGGATTTATTAAAGAAGGTAGGGTTTGCAAATGTTGATATCCTACATAAGAACCTTTGCTTTGCAAGTTTTGTTGCTTTCAAATAAGATCGTCATTTGATAAATTGTTTATTCTAATTTTTTATAAAGTATATCATATTAAAAAGAGGATTTTGGAATACTCCAAAATCCGCTACATAATTTATATAATAAAGGGAAATTTATTAAAAACTATAGACTAATGCTAAAGAGAATTGA
This sequence comes from Sphingobacterium alkalisoli, assembly GCF_005049105.1. GTDB lineage: Bacteria > Bacteroidota > Bacteroidia > Sphingobacteriales > Sphingobacteriaceae > Sphingobacterium > Sphingobacterium alkalisoli. The sequence goes on along the minus strand of NZ_SUKA01000003.1, from coordinate 308,222 downwards.
GCCGCATTCTTTTTAGGTGTTACTAAGTCGTGTTTTAGAAATATATCGCTCTTGCTGTTGTCGAATCTTATTTCTGGAATAAAAGCAAACCCATTATGCTTGAAATTGCCCGATAAAGTGAAAGAAGTGTAATCTTCTCCTTTGGCATCCTCTACATCCTTTACTTTGAAATATTCCGGTGGACGCTGCCAACGGGATGGAATATCCAATGATCTGTTTCAACTATGTGCGTGCGGACGAATATGGAACCTATTCAGAAACTACTTGAGTAGCTATTAAGTCCAATTATGGGTTGTTTATTCTAAATGATGCTACTTTTTCAATTATTGATATTTATTTTTTTTCGATCGGAACCCGATTATTTGGTAATTAGATTAAATCTGTAACTCCTAAAAGGAATTTTTTTTTAGATTATATCGAAACTACATAGTTTTTTATTATAAAATGAATTTACTTTTTTATTTTAATTTATATAATATGCCAATTTAGCATAAATATCATTGAATTTGTATGTAATTTAGTATTATTAATGCTTTTCCTTTTAATATTTTTATGTTAAATGTTATTTTTTTATAAAAATTTTATTTTTTATATTGCTTTTTTGATTTTTTATTATAACATTTGTATGTATTGTTACATAAATATTAATTTTTAACCTTTTTTTATTACTAAACATTTAAATCTATGGAATTATTCACAACAACCGTAACTAGTTTTGCTAATTATCTGAGTGTAGGGAGCCTTTCTCCTGTGCTTTCGGTAATTATGCAAGAACCTAATGCAGATGCGCAATCGATTTCAAGTGTTCTGCTCACAACGAATAACATCTGGATGATGCTGGCAACTGCTTTGGTGTTTATTATGCACTTGGGATTTGCTAGTGTCGAAGCTGGTTTTACACAATCAAAGAACACCGTTAATATTCTTTTTAAGAATACATTAACACCTGTCTTGGGAATTGTTACCTATGCACTTTTGGGATTTGCATTGATGTATCCCGGCGAGTTTAACGGTATTTTAGGGTTCAGCATGGATAGCTGGGATACCATTTGGTTTAATTCGGGTTCGGCGGATGTGAGTGAGGGGTATGCAGACGGGGGATATACCTTCTGGACAGACTTTTTGTATCAGGCAATGTTTGCTGCAACCGCTGCAACAATAGTTTCGGGAGCGGTCGCAGAACGTATAAAGTTAGGAGCCTACCTGACGTTTACGCTGTTCTACGTAGGGATAGTGTATCCTATAATCGGTAGTTGGAAATGGGGTGGTGGCTTCCTTGATGAGCTTGGATTTGTTGATTTTGCAGGTTCTACTATTGTACACTCTGTAGGCGGGTGGGGAGCTCTAGTTGGAATTTGGTTGCTCGGGCCACGTATAGGCAAATACAACAACGGTAGCACTAGCGAGATCTCCGGATCTTCTGTTCCGTTGGCTACAATAGGCGTATTTCTTCTGTGGTTAGGCTGGTTTGGTTTTAACGGGGGCTCTGTATTATCTGCAGATCCGGGATTAACGTCACTAGTACTCGTTACCACTACTTTAGGCGCTTGTGGAGGTGCTATTGGAGGCCATTTCACCAGTATGATTGTAATGAAGCGTATCGATTTTGGTATGGTCTTGAATGGTATTCTGGCCGGATTGGTCGGTGTTACTGCAGGGGCTGACATTATCACGCCTTTTGAAGCATTGTTCATTGGCGGTGTTGCCGGTGTATTGGTTGTATTCTCTGTCTTGTTATTGGATAAATTAAAGTTGGACGATTGTGTTGGTGCTGTATCTGTCCATTTAACCTGCGGAATTTGGGGGACATTGGCTACTGGTATTTTTGGTGAGGGGGCGTCATTTATGTCGCAACTTTATGGTGTATTAGCTTGTGGTGCAGCTGCTATAGTCGGTTCGTTTATCATTTTCTATATATTGAAAGTTACTATGGGACTCCGTGTCAGCGAAGAAGCTGAAAAACACGGATTGGATAGCGAAGAACATGGAATTAGAGGTTATACTATTCTAATCGAAGATTAATTACCTAATGTTATGAAAAAAGGAAAGAAAACCTGGGGTAGTGAAGTTATCCCACGTTTTCTAACCTTGATTGTTTTATTGCTTGCCTTTAACTAAAAAACTAATCAATTAAAGTCAAGCGCTTTATTAAATATTGAAATTATGAAAAAAATTTTATTGTTAGCCAACTTTTTATTAGCTGCGGGATTTTTAGCGAATGCCCAGGAAAGTACTCCTCTCGAAATTACTGGGTATGGAGATGTATATTGGAAATACGATTTAGCCGATCAAGAAAATATCGGAACCTATTTCGCGAATAACCATAATTCCCTATCTTTAGGTATGCTTGGTCTCGGATTGAAAAAAACTACAGGCAAGGCGTCCTTCGTAGCTGAACTGGCTTTTGGGCCAAGGGGACAATATTTAAGTATTTTGAATGGTGATGGTGATGAAGGTAATGAAGGTAATTCTTTCCATATCCAAAATTTATACGCGTCTTATGATTTTACAGAGAATTTTAATATGACCGCTGGATTTATGGGGACATTCGTTGGCTACGAAGTGATTTCGCCAGCTGCTAACTTTCATTATTCCACTTCATATTTATTCGGTGCAGGACCTTTTCAGAACGCAGGAATTAAAGCAACTTATGCATTTTCGGAAAAAGTATCTTTAATGGCCGGATTGTTTAATGACTGGAATGTTTATCAAGATTTTAACGGGATTTCGCATGTCGGCGCACAGTTAGCGGTGACGCCGGTAGATGGATTCAGCGCTTATCTCAACTTTTTGACCGGTTCATCCGATGGAAGCGACGAAAATTATAGTTCGGGGACTCTGTTCGATCTTGTTGCAAGCTATGATTTCTCTTCTAAGGTAAGTTTAGGATTGAATGCAGCCGATTATACATTTCAGTCTGAAGGTGGGTACAGTGGGGTTGCATTGTATCCGAAATATAACATCACCGAGAACATTGGACTGGGCATTCGTGGGGAATACTTCAAAGAGAAAGATATAGAAGATGTCGATGGTGCTCAATTCACTTCTTTTACCCTTTCCGGAAATTTGAAACATGGCGGTCTAACGCTCATTCCAGAAATACGTCTCGATAACAATGACAAATCGGGATTTGTAAAAAGTGACGGCATGACAGCAACGAAAAATGCATCCCAGGTTTCTCTAGCGTTAGTTTACGCTTTTTAATATCATGAATACAAAACCCTCTAGGAATAATAATAAACTTATTACTCTTAGAGGGTTTATTTCTTAAATTCAGTTTCTATTTCGCTTTCAGAAGTTTTATCTTACTACTTAGTAAGTCAATTTGTTCTCTTCGCACTTTAACAGTACTTCCTCGATCGGCAGGAGTAGTCGCTCATAATTTACCTCATCATACTTTGCTTTTTTCGGTTCTCTTCTTCTGCTGAAGATTACCTATTTAATTGGTCCTATCCGTGTACGTGATGATGATGAGGTTTTGGGTTTGGATCGTTCTCAGCGCCATGAAAAACTTTAATATTTAGTTTTGGTAAAGAAGTGATTTATTTTGATTACTAATGCTTTATACTCTGTGAATCACCACATGGCTTGTGTTGGTCTTTTAATAGAATCAAGACAGACTCTCATGTTAATCGGAAAATAATTTTTCTGAGCAATGCTCTCGTAATAAGCCCATGCAAATTACCTTTTAATAATCTCGAAAAATCTACATGAAATAAAGTATATTTGCGGTTTATTAGAAGGCAAGAACCTACATGAAGCATATACGCAATTTTTGTATTATAGCACATATTGACCACGGAAAGAGTACGCTGGCAGATAGACTATTAGAATTTACAAAGACCATCACCCAGAGGCAAGCGCAAGCACAACTATTGGATGACATGGATTTGGAAAGAGAACGTGGAATCACGATAAAAAGCCATGCCATCCAGATGGAATATATTAAGGATGGACAAAATTATATTTTAAACCTGATCGATACGCCCGGCCACGTCGATTTTTCGTACGAAGTTTCCCGTTCCATCGCTGCCTGTGAAGGCGCGCTTTTGATTGTGGATGCAGCGCAAGGAATACAAGCACAGACTATATCAAATTTATATCTGGCTTTAGAACATGACCTCGAGATTATTCCTATCTTAAATAAGATGGATTTACCTGGTGCAATGCCAGAAGAGGTAAAAGACCAGATTGTAGAGTTGATCGGTGGACGAAGAGAAGACATTATTCCCGCATCAGGTAAAACAGGTATGGGGATTGAAGATATCCTAACCGCAATCATTGAACGAGTACCTGCTCCCGTAGGTGATGCCGATGCACCATTGCAAGCTTTAATCTTTGATTCTGTATTTAATTCTTTTCGGGGGATTATGGCTTATTTTAAAGTCGAGAATGGCGAAATACGCAAGGGAGACAAGGTGAAATTTGTGGCTACCGGTAAAGAGTACGCGGCAGATGAAATTGGTACATTAAAGTTGTCGCAAGTTCCCAAAGATGTGATAAGGACAGGAGATGTGGGCTATATCATATCTGGAATAAAAGAAGCCCGCGAGGTAAAAGTTGGCGATACTATTACACACAGAGATCGCCCTTGTATTAAAGCAATCCAGGGATTTGAAGAAGTGAAACCTATGGTTTTTGCAGGGATTTATCCTGTCGATACGGAGGATTACGAGGAATTACGTGAATCGATGCACCGTTTACAACTCAATGATGCTTCTTTGGTGTTTGAACCGGAATCTTCTGCTGCACTTGGATTTGGATTCCGTTGTGGATTCTTGGGTATGTTGCACATGGAGATTATCCAAGAGCGTTTGGAACGTGAATTTAATATGACGGTTATCACGACCGTTCCCAACGTGTCATACCGTGCTTATTTAACGAAAGATAATGAAGAGGTTGTGGTTCACAACCCGTCGGATCTTCCAGATCCAAGTAAATTGGACGCGATAGAAGAACCTTATATTAAAGCAAATATCATTACAAAGGCCGATTTCGTTGGTCCGGTAATGTCTCTCTGTATTCAAAAGAGAGGTACAATCATCAATCAATCGTATTTAACTTCGGATCGGGTAGAACTTGTTTTCGAAATGCCAATGGGGGAGATTGTATTTGATTTTTACGACAAACTGAAAACGATTTCTAAAGGCTATGCATCTTTTGATTACCATCAAATAGGTTACCGTAAATCTGACTTGGTAAAGCTGGACATTCGCTTGAATGATGAACCGGTAGATGCATTATCTTCGTTAATTCACCGTAGTAATGCCTATGATTTTGGTAAAAAGATCTGTGAAAAGTTGAAAGAACTTTTGCCACGCCAACAATTTGAAATTCGTATCCAAGCATCCATTGGTGCGAAAATAATTGCCAGAGAAACCATCTCAGCATTACGTAAAGACGTAACAGCTAAATGCTATGGTGGTGATATTTCTCGTAAACGTAAATTATTGGAAAAGCAGAAAAAAGGTAAAAAACGTATGCGTCAGGTCGGAAACGTAGAAATCCCGCAATCGGCATTTATGGCAGTTTTAAAATTAGATTAATATAACCTCCTTAATATTACAGTTATAAGTGATGAAATTACTCAACGGAAAAGAAGTATCAGCTAAAATAAAAGAAGATATCAAGAAAGAGGCAGCAGAATTCTCTGCTCAATCCGGTCGCAAACCTCATTTAGTCGCTATTCTTGTTGGAAATGACGGAGGAAGTGAAACTTATGTGGCTAGCAAGATGCGTAACTGCGAACTGGTAGGATTCGAGTCTACAAACATTCGATATGAGGCAGATGTCACAGAAGAGGAACTAATAGCCAAGATAGCAGAGATAAACAAAGATGATAGTATTGACGGTCTAATTGTACAGCTACCTTTGCCGAAACACATTGATCCAGAAAAAGTGACTGAGGCAATCGACTATAAAAAAGATGTTGATGGCTTTCATCCCATAAACTTAGGCCGTATGCAGCGTAATTTACCTTGTTTTATACCCGCTACTCCCTACGGTATCTTACTGATGTTAGACCACTATGGAATAGATACTTCTGGCAGGCATGCCGTTGTTGTTGGACGTAGCAACATTGTTGGTTCACCGATGAGTATTCTATTAGCCCGTAACAGTAATCCGGGGAACTGCACGGTGACACTCACACATAGCCGCACCAAGGATCTCAAAACCGAAGTGCTAAGAGCTGATATCATTGTCGCTGCTATTGGAAAAAAGAATTTCATCACTGCTGATATGGTTAAAGAGGGCGCAATTGTGATTGATGTTGGTATAAATCGGGAGGATTCCACTGAAACAAAATCGGGTTTTAAGCTGTATGGTGATGTCGATTTTGAAGAAGTTTCTAAAAAATCTTCCTGGATTACTCCTGTGCCGGGTGGGGTGGGATTAATGACCATCGTGGGCTTGTTAAAAAACACGCTTGAAGCAGCAAAGGGTACCATCTATGGTGAATAATATAAATGTTGCCTTGGCATAGAAATTGCTTATTATTTCGCCTTATTCATAACTTATACATTAAACTAAGATCAAAATGAAAAGATTTGTATTAATAGCTGCTGCTGCTGCTGGAATAACTTTTTCCGCATGCAATAATCCTTCATCAGCTGACCGGAACCATGATGGTGATACTACTGCTGGGGAGCATCTGGACCATACATTGGAATCCATCGATGAACATGCTGGACATGTACATGCTCAGACAGAGAAAGATCTTGCTGATGCCGAAGCAAAAGTAAATCAAGCTAAAGCGGATTTAGAAGCTGCTGTGAAAAATGGTGATAAACAAGCGGAAGAGGCGTCAAGAAAAGCTTTAGATGATGCAAATACAGCTTGGGAAAAAACTAAAGCTGGCGTGACTAGGGCTGCTGATGCTACTGCTCGGGGAATTGACACGGCGATAAGTGCTACTAAAAAGGCAGCCAATAAAACAGGCGATGCCCTAGACAAAGCTGTCGAAGATGTAGAAAGAAAAGCTAAAAATGTTAATGAAGCTTTAAAAAACTAGTATACGGGAAACACCGTACTAAATTTTAATTATAGAAAGCGTCGACAGATATGTTGACGCTTTTATTTTAGATATGATAGAGATACCAACAAAAAGAGCAATAGTGAATGCTTGTTTAGAACATGTAGAGAGCCGAATACTGGAGATCAATAAAGCTATCGATGACGCACACTATTCGTTAGTGGAAGAAACGAAAAGTAGTGCAGGTGATAAATACGAGACGAGTCGGGAAATGATTCAACAAGATCTTAACCGGTACCAATCACAATTGAATCATGCAAACATGGATAAAAATGTACTTTTACAAATTGAAACCGAAAGCAATCATGAAGAAGTATTGTTGGGCAGTATCATTACCACAGATAGTGTAACCTATTTTTTATCCATTAGTATAGGAGCAATTACTGTATCTGGAGTGTCAGTTTTTGTTATTTCCCCTGCTTCTCCAATCGGTCAGGTACTTCGGAGAAAGAAAATAAATGATACGTTTGATTTTAATAAAAAGAAAAATACTATTCTTCAGATACGATAATACGGTTGTGTGAGCAGCAATTCATTTTTAAAACAATTTCTTATTTCCAGTGTTTTGGAATAAGAAATTGTTTTAAAAAAAATAAACTTTTAACGGTATGACTATCAAACATGTATTATCAGTAATCCTGCTATCAGGGGCGTTAACAGTAAGTGTTATTTCCTGTAAACCCAAGTTGTCCGACGCGGATTTAAAAGCAAAAGTTGAAACGGCAGTAGGTTCAAACCCCAATGTATTAGTGGATGTTAAAAACGGTGTGGTTACTTTATCAGGAACGGTAACTACGGAAGATGAAAAGAGAATTCTTGAGACATCTGCAAAATCGGCGGATAATAAAGCAGTAAAATCTGTTGTTAACCATATTGTAATTCAACCCATTGAAATAAATACAGATGTGACGGACCTGACAGCCAAGGTTGCAGATGCGACAAAGGATTTTCCGGCAGTAACTGCTACCGTGAATGATGGGGTAATTACTATTACTGGAACGGTGGAACAAGCACGTATTCAAACGCTAAAACAATCGCTTGATGCCCTTAACCCGAAAAAGGTCGACCTATCTGGCGTAATTATTAAATAATATTTCACTTAATATGACATACCTTATGACACTGATAAGTAAATATAAAGTACTGATAGATACGGCGAAGAGTTCCGGCGTATTAGATTTGCAAGTAGCTGAACAAGACAGTGTATTGCACATACGGGGAACGGCTCCAAATGCTGATGCGAAAAATAAGCTTTGGGATGTCTACAATCAAATTGATCCTAATTATTTAACGGGGGATGTGGTCATGAATGTAGATGTGTCTACAGCAGTAGCTGGAACGCAAGTAAGGGTAAAGACCGCGAACTCAAATCTGAACATACGTAAGGGGCCGGGTACTGATCAACTTATAGTAGGTAAGGCTGCTAAAGATGAAGTAATTACACTAATCAGTCGGGCGAATAACCAATGGTGGTTGGTGCGCACAAAAGACGGCGAAGAAGGATATGCTTATGCCCAGTATTTAGAACCGTTGGAGTAAAATAGAATTTTTAGTATCACAGCGTCAACATATACACTTGGCCTTTTGAATTGGTCAAATACATTTTTTTTCCTGATTTACTCTTGGCAATTGTATTGAAACTTAACGTAGAAATATTTTTCCATTTCATTCCACCGTCCGTCGATAAATCCGTTCCAGATGTGCCAGTAGCAATCACCGTCTCCTTGGAAAGAAATAATACATCTGATCTAAAACCAGAGACGGGTACCTGCGGCTTCGTCCAACTTTTACCGGCATCCCTCGTAATCAATACGTTATTTCTGTTGTCCTGATCCTGCTGGTAATCGCCTCCGACAACTATACCCGTTTGCTGGTCATAAAAATCGATAGCAAATATACCTGTGGAAGAGCTCCCGGACCAAATAGGGCAATCAAACTTATCGACCCGTAGATTTTTAGGATCATAGTTAAAAAGACTGGCGTATGTACCGCCGGTGCCAATATACAGTACACCATTTAATAATTGAACGGAAGATCCAGAAGCAGCAAAAGCCACCTCACCTTTATCAGCAATAAGGTACATCTGATTACTGATATCATTCCAAGATTTACCGTTATTAGTTGATTTTAGCAACTGAAAACTACCGTCAAGCGGATCACCTAAAACGTATCCTGTTTTACCCTCGAAATCCATTGCATCAAAAAATACTTCTTCCCGGTCATCGGAAAACACCTTATTCCATGATTTTCCGCCGTTCGTCGTTCTCAGAATCACTGCCGGCGCACCTGCACTTAGGATAATAGCTTCTTTTGCTGAAAAAGCTTTGATGTCCCGAAAGTCTACGTATTCATATCCCTGTGGACTCACCCAAACCCAGGTTGAACCTGCATCTTTCGAATACCCAACAGTTCCTTTACTACCCGAAACCCACACGACATTTTCGCCAAACGTATCTAAGCCACGAAAGCTAACGCTATCTTTTTGGACAGCTAAAGTAAATGTTTGCGCATGACCAAAGAAGCAGGCGAAAAGTAGGGCGTAGCTCAATACTATATTTCTAATCATATTTTATTCTAATTCTATGGGGTTTAAAAGTTTGATCTTCTTTTAGTACCACTAAATTTTTATGTTAATTCTGCTATCAGTTTATCAAATTCTGTTCGGAGTGCATTCAATTGCTCCTCTAAATTAGCTACACGATCTTCTAACGCCTGAATCTGTGAATCTGTATTATTCATAACTTGTGGCATATCGTAATCTTCTTCATTTACTTCTCCGAAAAGATGAACAAATCGAGCTTCTTTTTGACCTGGACGCTTTGGTAGCTGCTTTACATAGGCTGGTTCATCCATGCTCAACTTATTTAATAGGTCCTGTACTTCGTCCAGTGTTTCAAATTCATATAGCCGACCTGAATTGCTGTTGATTTCGCCAGCAGTAAGTGGGCCACGTAATATGAGTAGACATAATGCCGCCAATTCGGAAGGTAACAGCGGAAAATGGATGGCCAAATTGTGCTTATATTTAGTAACGCGACTGCCTCCACCAACTACTGTTGAAATCAAGCCGCGCTTTTTCAGTATATCTAAGGTGGTTATTATCGTATTCTCATCGTACGACACAACAGGTTTACGAGATGTTTTCTGATTACATGCCGCCTGTAAACCATTGACTGTCATTGGATAATATTCTGGAGTAGTTTTAGATTTTTCTAATAACGATCCTAGTACACGTAATTCTGCAGCGGATAACTGAGGTAATTCTTTTGTTTCTTCCATTTTTATAATAATACAGGTTATTCGAATTTCTAAGATAAGAATTATTTACTTCTTTGTATTTTCGCAAGGAATAAAAAATAGTACTTTGTTAAAAATAGCCCATCATAAAGCTTATATTCATCCGCTACCTGAAAGTCACCGCTTTCCGATGGTGAAATATGAATTGATACCAGCGCAATTATTGTATGAGGGATTGGTGGTGCCTGAAAACTTTTTCGAACCTCAGCGGGCTTCTAAAGACGTTATTTGTTTGGCGCATTGTGAAGCATATGTAGAGAGCCTTTTAAGCCTGCAGTTGGATGCAAAAATGGTTCGACGTATTGGCTTTCCATTATCTAGGAGTTTAGTGGATCGAGAGCTTTATATTGTAGAGGGGACCATACAGTCGGCTCTGTATGCGCATCAATTCGGCGTATCATTTAACACAGCAGGTGGGACACATCATGCCGGTTTTGATTTTGGAGAAGGGTTTTGCTTATTGAATGATCAAGCTGTCGCTGCTTCTTATTTATATAGTCATCATATCGCTAATCGGATATTGATAATTGATCTAGACGTGCACCAGGGTAACGGCACAGCACATATTTTTCAAAACCATGCGGCAATATTTACATTTTCCATGCATGGGGACAAAAATTTCCCTTTCGTTAAAGAGCATTCTTATTTAGACATTCCACTGGGAGATGGTATATCGGATGAAAAATACTTAGCACTATTAAGGCGACATTTACATCATTTATTTGAAGAAATAGATCCTGATTTTGTATTTTACCAAGGGGGAGTAGATATTTTGGAAACAGACAAACTGGGAAAACTTAACATTTCGTCTCAGGGGGTTAGAAAACGTGACCAAATGATATTACAAGAATGCTTCGATCGAAAAATTCCGATTCAAATCAGTATGGGAGGAGGCTATTCACCTAACATTAAAGATATTGTAAACGCTCATATCGGAACGTTCCGGGCGGCAATAGATATTTATAATTTTTAATTTAAAAAACGAACATATGTTTTTTCATCAAGACGCGGTATTTGAAAACTTATCCATTCATCATGTGGGAAATAAAACCAATGATGAATTTTATATATTGTCTGATAATCCAGTGGATTTTGCTGAGGATGAAATTCTTCCTGAGCTATTAATGCAGTATTTTATGAAGCCTTTTACAAAGGCAAATGAGGTGTACCAATTTTACCATCCGAATGAGGAGCTCCAGTTGAATGAGCTGTATCATTTTGTACATAAATATTTCCAGGGCGAGATTCTTTTTCACGAGTTATCAAAGCACATTACAAAACACCTCTACGAGGTATCGGAACACCCTAAAATCAAGTCGGGGGAGGTATATGTGGTTTCTTTGAAAAACGTACAGATGGAGGGGGAGGAACGCGATGCTATCGGAATATTCAAATCGGAGAATAAGGAAACTTACCTAAAAGTGCAACCACTGCAGGGTGGGTTTGAGTTGAATTATGAACGAGAGGCTATTAATATCAATAAATTAGATAAAGGCGTCGTTATCATCAACGATGATGCGGAGGAGGGGTATAAGGTATTGGTCATCGATCAAACAAACCAATCTGAAGCCGTCTATTGGAAGGATGAATTTTTGAAAATAAAGTCGCGTAATGACAATTACCAACAAACGGGTAATTTGATGAAAGTGTATAAGAATTTTGTAAATGATAAATTAGACGAAGTATTTGAACTTGAAACCGCAGATAAAATTGACCTGTTAAATCGTTCGATGAACTATTTCAAAACGAAGGAAACATTTGATAAAACTGAATTTGAAGACGAGGTAATCGCTAACCCCAAAGCAGCAAGTTTATTTGACGAATATAAACAATCTTTTACCGACGAATTTGATATGCCTTTTCAAACCAATTTTGATATTGCAAGCCCCGCTGTTAAAAAGATGCAGTCCTCGTATAAAAGCGTCATCAAACTGGATAAGAATTTCCATGTTTATGTACATGGGAAAAGAGAATATCTCGAGCAAGGATACGATGAGGATAAAGGGATGAATTATTATAAGCTCTATTTCGAAAATGAAGGGTAATTGATTTGGTAGGTTGTAGTATTCATCGAAATATGGGAATAGGTGCTTTTAAGAAATATTACTGGGCAATTGGAGTTCTACTGGTTGTTCAGCTTTTTTTATATTTATTTCAGCAGGATCCGGAAAGGGTAGAGGTCTATTATTCCAGGATGTTTTATCCTATATTTTCCTATTTTCCTGCAATGTTGTTCACTTGGTTGCCATTTAGCATAGGGGATATTTTTTATCTATGTAGTTTGATAACTGTTATCGCACTGTTATTCCTCTGCCTTAAATTGCTTTTTCAAAGAAAATATTCTGCAAGCTATCGCACTATGCTGCAGCTTCTGGTATTCGGAGTTTTTCTCTATACTTATTTTTATATTAGTTGGGGTACGAACTACTATCGCATACCTCTAGCGCAACACCTGCATCTGGACGTAGACCATATTTCAAAAGCTGACCATCTGCATGTGTTGGAAAAATATATTTTAATAGCAAACGAGCTGCGTGAAGGATTAGATTTATCGTCCGAATCAAAAAAAAATGCAAGGATGGAGTTGCGTCATTTAATGTGTAACGATGATCTATTTACACCGATGTTGTCAAAAACACAGGTTCATAGTAAAGCGCCAATATCAAGCGAGTTGGTAAGTTATTTTACCGTTACGGGTTATTTTAACCCTTTTACACAGGAAGTTCATGTCAATCAGGATATTCCAATTCAATCGTATCCGTTTACGGCTGTTCATGAGTTGGCGCATCAAATGGGAATTGGATTTGAAGACGAGTGTAATTTTATCGCCTTTCGTAAATTGATAGATCATAATAACCTTTGGTATAGGTATTCTGCCTATTATGAAACGATCCAATATTTATTACGACCTTTGCTTCACGACAAAGAATTATACCAAAGCTATATAGCAAAACTCTCACCATTAGTAAAAGCTGATTTTTTGCAAGAAAAGGAATTTTGGAAATCGTATTCTGGTTGGATAAATAGCGTGGCAGCTGTCTTTTATTCCGGCTATTTAAAACATAACAATCAACCAGAAGGTTTGGAACGCTACAATATGATGGCTAAACTCGTTATCGCATGGGAACTTAAGAACCAACAAACATCTGATTTTTAAAAATCAGATGTTTGTTGGTTCTTAAAATTTGTTTATCCAGTCTGCAAACGTATTCATAAATGCAGTCAAGAATTCAACAGTTTTGGGGTCTTTAAAATTCCCCTGTTCATCCAAGCTGTTAGCAATCTCGCCCAGATACATCTCTGGTTGCTGTAGTGTAGGCATATCCAAAAATGTCAGGCACTGCCTAAGGTGATGATTGGCTCCAAATCCACTGATGTTTCCAATTGAAACACTAACAACTGCTGCTGGTTTTCCTTTCCAGGCATTCTGACCGTAAGGACGCGAGGCGGCATCCAGTGCATTCTTTAACACGCCCGGTATAGATCGGTTATATTCTGGTGTGAGGAACAATATCGCATCCAATGCTTTTACTTCTTTGCGAAGTCGGATATAACTTTCCGGACTTCCTTCTTCGTCAAAATCTTGATTGTAAAGTGGAAGATCTCCAATTTCAAGGGTTTGGAAAGTTAAATTTTCCGGGGCAACAGTAGTCAGGAATTTAGCTACTTTTTTATTAAATGAATCTTTACGTAGACTTCCTATTACTATTCCTATTGTTTTCGTCTTCATATTTAACTAATTTTAATTTTTAGCGAGAAAAATCTCCTATCATTAATCATATAACAGATTATCGGATAAGAAGTTTGTGGGAATTTAAAAGAACGAAAAAACCAGCGCCATTGAGGTGACGCTGGATTATAGTGTAGTAAGTTAACAAATAAATTACTTGCCTATGCGATAAAGCCTACCTGCATCTGTAATGGTATAGAGCGCTTCGTCATTACCTTGAATGATGTCTCTAAATCGTTGACCTTCGCGACCTAATAAGCGCTCTTCGCCCACCACTTTATTGTCTTCTATTACAATACGGGCAATATGTGTGGCACTCAAGCCGGTGATGAATAGGTTATTTTTCCATTCGGGAATTGCTGATCCTGTGTAGAATGCTATTCCACTAGGTGATAAAACCGGATCCCAATAATACACGGGCTGCTCTAAACCATCCTGCTGCTGGATGGGTGGGGTTCCAATCTCTTTACCACTATATTCCAGTCCGTAGGTAATTGTAGGCCAACCGTAATTCTTACCCATTTCTACGCGGTTCAGTTCATCGCCTCCACGGGGACCGAATTCCGTTTCCCATAAATCTCCCGTCTCTGGATGAAACGCCATCCCCTGCACATTGCGGTGACCATAGGAATATATTTCCGGTAAAGCATCTGCCTGTCCAATAAATGGATTGCCTTCTACTGGTTTACCATCTTTTGTGATCCGTAATATTTTTCCTAATCCCGCTTTTAGACTCTGTGCTAACGGTCGCGTTTCTTTATCCGAACGTTCGCCTGTACTCACGAAAAGATACCCATTTTTGTCAAAAACTATGCGGCCTCCGAAATGCAAGTTGCCTTGGTGGGCAGGACCGGCTTGAAAGATTACTGTCGCGCCCTCAATCGATTTTTCATCAGTTGATAATTTTCCTTTGGCGACTGCAGTTAGGTTCCCACCATCAACTGGTTGTGAAAACACCCAATATACCATCCGGTTGCTTTCAAATTGGGGGTCTAAGGTTAACCCCAACAAGCCACCCTGCCCAGAAGCGGCAACCTCAGGTATGCCCGTTATGCCTTCGCTAATTTCACCGGTAGCAGAAACGATACGCATAAAACCTTCTTTCTCTGTTATAAGAAATCTTCCATCCGGAAGTACCGCGATACCCCAGGGTGATTTTAAACCTTCGGCAATTACTTTCCCTTCGAAGGATGTTGAGGTTTTGACTCCTGCAATACGTGTTTGACCTTCAAATGCCGGTGAGTAGTTTGTATTGGGTTTGTTTTTTTCAACGGGTGGGTAAATACTATCGGTAGAATTTGCACCTGTATTGTTTTCTTGTGCATCACTGCCATTGCCGCATGACAGAATCGCAACGGATGACGATAAAAACAAAGCTGTTAATAGTTTATTCATTGTGTTGATATAAGTTGATTTTCTACTAAAATACATATTTTCTGAATTGTATGCATTACAATCTTTAATAGAACTCAGTTAATTTGTATGAGTAAAACAAAATAGTACGGATGTTGTTTACGGTTTATTAAGTTATTGTTTATACCCAATGAATTCTTTTAAGGGGATGTCTAGCATTTTTAGCTCGTTAACGACTAATTCCGCTATCCTTCTTGCACCAAATTCATTAAAATGGGTGTTATCAACTACGCCTTTAGGGTAATTTGGATTTTGTAATGGTTCTAAGTGTAAAAATAGATCTTTGGATCTTTCGGGACCGAGTTGATTCAAAAGTTGCATGCTCGACGTTGTAACGTCTATAAGTGATGTATTGGTGGCTTTAGCTACTTCTCTCGTGATATTGGCGTATTCCTTGTGGGTGTCAATTAAAAGGTCATTTTCGAAACTACGCCTAGATACTGATGTTAATAGTATAGGGGTAGCTTTCAATGCACGTGTTTCACTGATATATAGGGTCAGATTTGCCTCAAATTCTTCGGGTGTTGTCGCCGATTTTTTCGTCGGTATTTCGTCATTGTGTCCAAATTGAATAAAGACATAGTCTCCCTCCTTAAGTGTTTCTTTTATTTTATTCCATCTACCTTCGTTGAGAAATGATTTGGTGCTTTTTCCATTTTTAGCATGATTCTCTATTTTAATATCTTTGGAAAAGAACCATTTAAAGGGTGTTCCCCAACCGTTCTCAGGGTATTTGGTACTATCTTTATCTGCCATTGTAGAATCGCCGACGAGATATATCGTAATTGTTTTATCCTGCTGATAAGCAGAAAATAGTACAAACGCAAAAATAGATAATAATAAGATTTTTAGATTTTTATTCATGTTTTATTTAAGTAATAGTGCTTCTTTATGATTTAAGATCTTTTTATAAGTCGGTGGAACATCGGCAATCAAAATTTCGTGATAAGGTGCTGGTATCATTACTTTATAATCCCTATTATCTACCGGAATAAAAAATAATGCACCATGAACCAATTGATTCTCGTCTACAATAAGCGTAAACTTCGTTACTATGTCATTGATACTGTTCGACTTTTCCAGTTTTTTTATTATATGATCCATGCCCATTATTCTTCATGAAACACTAAAATAGGTATTTCAGCGTGAAATGTGAGATTATTACTCAAACTCGATGAAAATAAACGATCAAAAAAGCTGCGATTTCTTTTTACAATAGCCAATAGATCTATACTGTTTTCTTTAATAAATTTATTGATTGTATTTTCCACCGTATCTTCATTTTGTAAAAATGAAAATTCTAATTCATAGTCAGGAAATAGCTTTCTCCAGGATTCTCCATAGTATAGGGCATCTGCAGGGTTTGAATTTTCTGTAATTACATTTGTGCAATATACTGTAGCGTTTACTATTTTAGCTAGGTCAAGAATCTCTTTCAATGCAGCTTGATCTTTCTCTCTAAATAAGGTAGTAAACGCAACTTTTTGTATTGTCGAATAGCTTGCTTTTTCGGGGATTGCCAATACCGGAACTTTAACATTGCGAATCACACTTACGGTATTGGTACCGATAAATTCTTTCCTGAAGCCACTAGCTCCATGTGTTCCCATCACTACCAAAGCAATATTTTCTGCCTGTACGGATTTCTTTACGGATGCGACTACCGTCCCTTCTTCAAATAAAAACACCATTTTGGAATGATCTAAATTGTGTTCTTCCGCCAGGTGATGTAATTGTGGGATTTGCTTTTTATAGTAATCAAATTTTGTTAATTCGATTTGTTCATACACCTGTCCTAATAACTCGGGCTGACCGGCATGCGTGGCAGAAAGCACCGGGGTAATATAAGAGTATAGCACGTACAATTTGGTGTTCAATTGATTCGCTAATTGCAAGGCATATAGAAAGGCGTTATTGGCCCCGTCAGAAAAGTCTGTTGAAAATAAGATATTTTTCATGGCTCTAAGTTTTATTTAGCTAAAAGTACAAAAATTGGAAGATAATGGAGATGATTAGAATCACCAAAAATAGTAACAAAATCGATTATCACCCGTGTAGCGAAGCAGCGATTGAACTCGTTTACTGAACAAATATATAGATTGTATGGCGATAATTTCGGCTATTGAGCATAAATTGCTTAACTTGAATCAGTGAACGGATAATACCCGCGTGAAGATTTTGCCAAAATACTTAAAAAAAAATAAGCCGCTGTCTTTAAAGATGGCTTTGGAGGAGTGCGTTGTATCGGATACAGAACGGAGCAAATCTTTTATTTATAAAAAGTTTTACGGGTATTTGATGGCGGTGGCCCTTCGGTATATACAAGATGAAATGGAGGCGGAAGATGTCGTAAACGAGTCTTTTGTAAAAGTGTTCAGAAAGTTAAATGCGTTTAGCTTTCATGATGATGAGGAGGTTTTGGAAAAAACATTTAAAGCCTGGATAGCACGAATTACCGTAAACACCTCTATCGACAAGTTGAGAGCGAAAAAGGAAATAGAATCTATAGATGATGTTTCTGATAAAGACTTGGTTCATCATGCGGTTACAGCGTCTACTAAGCTGGAAGAACAAGATATACTTCGTCTACTTTACGAACTACCCGAAATTCAACGTTCTATTTTCAACTTATATGAAATAGAGGGCTACTCGCATGAGGAGATAGGGAGGTTACTCAATGTGCCGGAGAGTACTTCTCGCACTTATTTGACTCGCGCAAAAAGTAAATTACGAAAATTATACATGGATCAAGTTAGTGAATTACAAAATATACATCATTCTTAATATACAGTAGAATGAAAGAAAATAAAGATATAATAGATGAAATTGTAAATCGCTTACGCTCCCAAAGAGATCGCGATTACAAAGAGGGAGCTTGGGAGAAATTTCAAAGCAGCCAACGGCCTGCTTTGGTTTCTAAAATGAGGTTGTACTATCGGCTAAGTGCTGCTGCTGTACTCATTATACTGGGTATTGGTAGTGTGCTATGGCTGAAAAATACCCCCCCGGTTTTAGTAGATAAGACTAGTACAGTGGTAATAAAAGAGAATAATAATCGTACGACGTCGACGACAACAGATGCGTTGGGTAATTTAGAAAAGAATCCGCCAACTCCCGGAGATAACGCGTACAACTTATTGCGTACTGATCAGGTTGAAGGTAATGACAAGCTTGTCTATATTGATAAGCAGTATGAAGAGGATCTTGAAAGCAAGATGCATGTAATGGGACAGCCCCATCTTCCAGAGACTAATTTGATCATCCAGTCGGTTTCCTATAATGATAAACAGTTTAGATCGAGTAATTCTACTCCTACAGGCAATATGATACTAGCGTCGTCGGCTATTCCGCTGAAGCTGAGTATACCGGAAGTTGAAAATAGGCGTAACGAATCTTCCATGCGACTCAATAAAAGATTTGATATGGGATTCTTTGTCTCTCCAAATTCTACTGCGGATAAGATGACTGTTGGTGGTGGTTTGTTAATTGCTTATAATTTAACTAAAAAAGTAAGCATTCGTACAGGAGCCTCTTATAGTACCTATGAAATGGGGGCGTTGAAAAATCCTACCGCGGAAAGTAGTGCAGAAATGGTTTCGGTAAGTGATGAGAAACATGCATTAGCAGGTACGAGTCAGTCTAGCTTTCAACGAAGTATGGTTCTTCCTAATGTGAATGCTGTAACCGGAAAAGTGCAGTCTTTGGATATTCCACTGGAATTGAAATATAATTTTAATAGATCTCTATATGCAGCTGCGGGTGTTTCTTACTCTGCGATTTTAAGCCAGGAGCGTAGTGCGCATTATGTTGAAAATATTAACAATGAAACATTTGCTAACGGCTATCCAGAAAACACGGAACAGGTTTCCAAAAGTACACAAGCGGTGACCCGTACTGTCAAGTCTGCAGAGACAAATGTGAATACAAACGGGTTTAATGGTTTTGTGAATATGTCGATTGGTAAAAAAGTTAAGATCGGCAACAAATTTGGGATTTCTGTAGAACCCTATTTTAGAATTCCCGTTGGAGAATATCGTCGTGCGGATATGGACTATACGAATGGCGGAATCCGACTAATGACCACCTTTTAAATTTGATCAATTCGGACCCAACTCATTCCCGCAGCAATAGCACCTTGTACACCGGGTTCACCATCTTCCAGTACGATGCATTGTTCTGCTGCTACGTTTAAATTTTTCGCTGCAAGGGTAAAGGGTTCGTGTGAAGGTTTTCCCAATGTTGTATCACCGGCACAGACTAACGTTTCATACCGACCGGCTACATCAATTGTCGCTAATGTAATCGCTAACGTGCTTCGTGTACCACCGGATACTAAGCCAATTTTTTTTGTGTGCTCAAAATCTAACAATACCTGACGAACAAATTCAATAGGTTTCGTTTCTGAAACGTATTTCGCTATAAAAATAGCCGACTTTCTTTTGGCAAATACGTCATAGTCAAAATCTACGCCGTATCGAATTGCTATTTCCTTTGCGACGGCGGTGGTCGGCCATCCTGCGGTCTCATCAATCAAATTTGGATCAAGCGTTACCCCGTACTCAAGTGCTGTGGCAACATAGGAAGCCTTATGCGCATGCATATTATCAGCTAATGTACCATCTATATCAAATAAGAGCGTTTCGAAAGGTTCTACTATTTTTTTTAAGGTATTGTATTTTGTTAATTCTGCTTCCGTCATAAATCTTTATAGTAAAAAATAGCCTGTAAAAATCACTTAGTAATAAAATCCATTCGTTCCGCAAATATCTAACATTTATTTCATGTTACTACGGCGTTTTTTTTCTTTTATAATCAAATTAAGCTCTCTGCCTGTTTGACCTTTCGCAGAGGAGTTTTCTTGTGCTCTTCTAAATAGATAAGGCATAACAGCTTTCACTGGTCCGTAAGGCATATATTTTGCCACATTATAATTTGCGGCCCCTAAATTAAAAGATAAATTATCAGACATTCCCAAGAGCTGGGCAAAAAACACATTTGGATGATTGTGCGGGATATTACGTCTATCCATTTCTTCGGCTAATAGTAAACAGCTGGCATCGTTATGCGTGCCGGCCATTAATCCGATACGATCGATATGATCAAGACAGAATAAGATGGCTTGATTATAGTCCATATCACTGGCTTCTTTCGTTGGTTGAATAGGAGATGGGTACCCTTTTTCTACAGCCCGCTCCCTTTCAATTTCCATATAGGCTCCTCGTACGATTTTGGCTCCAATATGAAAATTTTGTATCTCAGCATATGCAAAATCGGCTTTAAGAGATGCAAGTTTGTCATGCCTATACAGTTGGTAGGTATTGTATACGATGGCACGTTGTTTATTGTATTTTTCCATCATATCGCGCGCAATATCGTCGATCGTATCTTGTATCCACGAATGCTCTGCATCTATCAATACCCGAATACCTGCTTCATAGCATGCTTTACATATTTGATGGCATCTATTTAATAATCGTCTATATTCAGCGGTTTCTTCCGAACTTAATGTTTCTTTAGCGTCTATTTTTGCTAATAAATCAAATCTTCCTACGCCTGTCGGTTTGAACACACAAAATGATATCAATGGATTTTGTTTGGCATACGCTACTGTTGATAAAATTTCTTGGCAGGTTATATCAAAACCTTTTTCTGATTCTTCACCCTCTACCGAGTAATCTAAAATTGTCGTTACATTTCCTTTTCCTAATTCTTGGATTGCGTCTGCACAACCCCGAATAGTTTCGCCTCCACAAAATTGTTTATAAATCGTATTTCGGATAATTCCCTGAATAGGAAGCCCAATACGTAATGAAAAATTGGTTATCGGGGTTCCTATTTTTATAAGCGTATTGCTAGCTATCATTTTAAAAAGCCAATATGCTCTTTCTAAATCTGCGTCACTCTTGTTTTTAAACGCGATTTCGGTATTGTCAAAATTTAGTTTAGCCTCGTTTTCTTGCGCTATCATTATGAGTATATAAATATTCCGCAAAAGTATGGATTTATCATCTTAATTTTTCTTAAAAATACATTTATTATATGATTTAAGTGTATTTTTGTCTATGCAAACGTTTACACTTGAGGGAGAATTTATTCCGCTGATACAATTATTAAAGGCACTAAATTGGGTAGAGCACGGCGGAATGGCTCAACGTATGGTGGAAGAGGGGCTGGTAAAGTATAATGGTGAAGTTGATCTTCGAAAAAGACTTAAGGTTCGTCGTGGGGATTGGATTGAATTTGAAGGTAAGCAAGTTGAAATCATTTAAAAATTATATCTTTATTGCTCATATTTAATTTATGCAAACTTTAGAAAGTTTAGGTTATACCGTTTTTTTTGAAGAGAATCTTTCCTCTTTAGAAGACTTCATATTCCAACGTCAATATTCTCAGATATTAATCCTAGTGGATCGTAATACCAACGATCATTGCTTGCCTGTTTTACAGGCTGCAATGCCCTCTATTACAGATTATGACATTATTGAGATTGACCCGGGGGAGGAAAACAAAAACATTGATTTCTGTATTGGTGTTTGGAAGACGATGCTAGATTTTGGCGCCGACCGCAAAGCGTTGATGATCAATTTAGGAGGAGGCGTGGTAACGGATATGGGTGGGTTTGCTGCGTCAACATTTAAACGAGGAATTGATTTTATTCAAATACCGACGACACTCTTGTCTCAGGTAGATGCTTCGGTAGGAGGTAAGACAGGTATTGATCTCGATAATGTGAAAAATATCATTGGTACATTCACGCAACCTCAAGCGGTATTTATTAGTGCGAAGTTTTTAGCGACTTTGGATGAGCGACAAATTCGTTCAGGATTTGCTGAAGTAATCAAACATGGTTTGATTCAGGACAGAAATTTCTACGAAAAATGTAAGGATGTAGAACTGGATACTATTGAAACATCCATGATAAAACGTTCTGTAGAAATTAAAAATGATGTTATCCTTAAAGATCCTACTGAACAAGGGCTTCGTAAAATATTAAATTTTGGGCATACGATAGGGCACGCTATCGAAGGTTACTCGTTATCTAACGATAGAAATCCTTTGTTACATGGAGAAGCAATTGCAATTGGCATGATTTGCGAAGGATTTTTATCCTATAAATTGAACGGATTGTCTGAAGTGGAACTTGAGGATTTGACAACTTTATTCTTAGCGCGATATTCGCCTTATACATACACTTCAGATCAATATGACGGCTTTATCGAAATAATGAAAAACGATAAGAAGAATGAAGATAATAAAATAGGTTTTGCGTTATTAAAAGAAATAGGAAATGCTGAATACAATATCTATGTGGATAAGAATGATATTGTAGAAGCACTGGATTATTACCTTTCTAAAACTAAATAACTGATGAGAAGAATATCCATTTTTTGTATGCTATTATCTGGCCTTTTCCTTTCGGAAGCTTTTGCTCAGATGGATAAGAATGTGTTGATCTTTTCAAAGACGACGGGGTTTAGGCATAAAAGTATAGAGAAGGGTGTTCAGACAGTAGCAAAATTATTGAACGATCAACGTATTGGAACTTTTCATACCGAAGATGAGTCTGTCTTTAATACAGAAAATTTAGCTAAATATGATGCTGTTTTATTTTTGAGCACTACTGGAGATATTTTTAATAAGCAACAGAAGGAAGACATTCAAAATTTTATTCGTTCGGGCAAAGGTTTCGTGGGAATTCATGCGGCATCAGATACAGAGTATAGTTGGTCTTGGTATGGTGGATTAGTTGGTGGATATTTTTCGAGTCACCCCGCTGTACAAGAAGCTAAAATTGATGTTTTAGATCGGGATCATTTATCGACTCAGCATTTGCAAAAAGTGTGGTTTCACAAAGATGAATGGTATGATTTTAAGGATATGAAAGATGGGCTTCATATTTTGATGGCCTTAGATGAAACGAGTTATAAAGGTGGGAAGATGGGGAAATTTCATCCCATCGCATGGTTTCAGGAATATGATGGAGGAAGGTCATTTTACACGGGATTGGGTCACACGGAAGAATCTTTTGATTCTGAATTGTTTCAAAGACATATTCTGGGGGGCGTGCGATATGTGCTGGGGTTAAAGCAATAATTTAGATTAAAGTATATGATAATATGTAATTAGTGCTCTAGCTGGCTATTAATCAAATCTTGAGCTTCTAAAAGAATTCGTTTCTTCTTGGCATTATTCGCTTGGATATGTTGGAGAAGGCTTGTATTTCGTACGATATCTTTAACCAATATGCATCGATTTTTAAGTAAAGTAACCTTTTCCTGCTGATTGAGCGTGGTAAGACAAGTAATAGGATATTCTCCATTACTATCTACGCGTGCCTTAATACTACTCTCTTTTGGGTAATCCCACGACAACAGGTTTAATTTGTAGTATTCGCCGAAACGTATCGAATCGCTCGTGAGGTAAGCATTTGTGACGAGCCAACCTTGGGAGATTTCATGCTCTTGGTTAAAAAAATTAAATGTTAATCCGGATATATCCTTTAATCGGGACATAAAATACATCGGAGTCGTAACGGAAATCTTTGCATTTATATCGTTCCTGAATTTACACTCTATAGCACAAAGATTTTCATCCCGAAGCGCGATGACGTCTATCTCGTGCGAAACGGCGTGACCTTGCAGCGTTTGACTGGTTACTGTTTGATAGCCATCTTCTTGAAATAAGCGACCTATCCATTTCTCAAAATAGAATCCTTCAGGTCCTAATTCTCGCAAGGCATTTTTTAGACTATATCTAGCGGCGTAAGATTCTCTCAGGTTTTTTAAAAAGTCAAAAGCAAGTTGATAGAGCTTTTTAGTAGAAATCCCATCATATAGCTTGTCATTGATTGCTTTGAAAACTTTATCTACTTCTTGATCGTTGGCGCCGGAACGCGAAAGGGAATTTTTAAGGCTGTCGGGATCAAAAGGAACCAGTTCTCCAGAGTGTTTTTGTACTTGCATAGTCTTTTTTCAAAATTTCGTAACACTTCTCAAACATAATGATTTTCTCGTTGTTTTACTTAAAAAGAGTTTTGATCATGAATGGTATATTAAATTTCGCTTTTGATAAAATAAAGCAAAAAATAGAGGATAATTGTAGCGACGGAAATGTTGGAGCCTCTGAGCGAGTGTTATCTGTAATATCTGGTGGGTTGATATTAGGCATAGGAGTGAAGCAGCTTTTTAAAAATCCTATTTCTGCGTTTTCTGGAATTACATTGGGTAGCGCGTTGGTCTATAGAGGAGTTACCGGGCATTGCACGGTGAAAAGTGTAATTGAAAGAGTAACAGAAAAAGAAGATGTAACGGTGATCGAACATCGTTACTTTGTGAAGTAATTAGCGTGATATTTTGTGAAGTAATTAAATTATCATAATTTAGTGATTGTAGGGTTAACATTTGTTGTTAACTCTATTATTTTTTGTAGTTGCTCGTAATCCGAACTCTATTATTCATATCAATAAATTATGTATCCTGAAACTTGTAAGTCCTTTGTAGCCATCGATTGTATTATTTTTGGTTTTGACGGGGAAGATGTTAAACTATTGCTAATTCATAGAGGGTTTGAACCCCTTAAAGACCAATGGAGCCTTATGGGTGGCTTTATTGAAGAAATGGAAAGTCCTGACGAGGCAGCAATTCGAGTCCTTAAAAAATTAACCGGACTTGAAGATGTATATATGGAGCAGATGGATGTTTTTGGTAATCCGAACCGTGATCCCTATGGGAAAACCATAAGCATTTGTTATTTCGCATTGATTGATATCCAAAAATATAAGCACCAGATCATCAACGATTACAGAGCTGCTTGGTTTTCCTTAAAGGAAGTGCCTGAATTAATTCTTGATCATAATGATATGGTTGCTTCGGCACGCAATCGTCTTAAATACAAAGCCGCTCTTCACCCCATATTATTCGAACTATTACCTGATAAATTTACAATTCCTCAAATAGTTTCCTTATATGAAGGAGTATACGATATTATTTTAGATAAACGCAATTTCAATAGAAAACTCTTGTCAACAAAACTTTTAGTCAAAACGAGTGAAAAAGATAAGTTGAACTCCAAAAAAGGAGCCTATTATTTTAAGCTTAATTCCGATGTTTATAAGGAAAAATTTAGTGCTTTTATAAACTTCATTCCGAATCCTAACTAAATTTTATCGATAATATTTGTAAGATGCAATATTAAACGTTATCTTGACACGAATTAAAGTAAACCTGTTATTTTAACAATTAATAGAATGAGATCAAATTATGTGATTGGAGTGGATTACGGGACAGATTCTGTAAGGTCTGTATTAGTTGATGCTACCAATGGAACAGAGCTAGCCGCTTCTGTTTTTTACTATCCTAGGTGGAAAAAAGGACTATACTGCCTGCCTATTGCAAGTCAATTCAGACAACATCCACTGGATTATATTGAAGGTTTAGAAACGACCATCAAAGATTGTATTAGGCAAGTTGGCCAAGATGCTGCAAATAGTATTAAAGCTATTTCTATTGACACCACTGGCTCGACTCCGATAGCTGTTAATAAAGAGGGCGTACCGCTTTCGCTATTGCCTGAATTTGGTGAAAATCCGAATGCGATGTTTGTCTTATGGAAGGATCATACTGCAGTACAGGAAGCGGACGAAATAAATAGTCATGCCAAAGAAGATGTTAGCGATTACCTTAGGTATGTGGGAGGGATCTATTCTTCGGAATGGTTTTGGTCAAAATTTTTACATATACTACGCGTTGATGAGAAAGTAAAGGCCCATACGTATTCATTTGTAGAACAATGTGACTGGATACCTTTTCTGCTAACAGGTGGTTCGGATGCGGATGAAATCAAACGAGGTGTATGTTCTGCTGGTCATAAAGGCCTATGGTCTGCCGATTTTGGGGGCTATCCTCCGAATGATTTTTTCAAGAAGATTGATCCTTTATTGGATGGCTTTGTGGATCGTATTTCTAAAAAAACGTATACGTCCGCGGAGGCTGCTGGAGTTATTTCGGCAGAATGGGCTATCCGCTTGGGGCTGCCAGCTACTGTAAAGATAGGTATAGGAGCTTTTGATGCACATATGGGGGCAGTTGGTGGTCAGATCGAGCCTTACTATTTAAGTAAGGTGATGGGGACATCCACTTGTGATATGATGGTCATTCCCAAAGATGAATTTGGCAGCACGTTGGTAAAAGGTATATGTGGTCAAGTAGACGGATCGGTTATTCCGGATATGGTTGGCTTGGAGGCCGGTCAATCTGCATTTGGTGATGCATATGCTTGGTTCAAAAATATCTTGATTCAACCATTGCAATTAATACATGCTGATCCTCAGATCATAGAGGAATTGAATGCGAATTTGATTGTCGAATTAAGTAAAAAGGCCAGTGAATTGGAGGTGTCATCCAATCTGCCTTATGCTATCGACTGGTTTAATGGGCGTAGAACACCAGATGCCAATCAAAATCTCAAGGGAGCCATTTATGGGTTACATTTAGGAACTGATGTTGTGCAGATTTTTAGAGCTATTGTTGAGTCCACGTGTTTTGGTGCGAGAAAGATTGTTGATAGATTCCGCAGTGAGGGAGTAGAAGTCCGCGGACTGATTGGGCTTGGGGGAGTCGCTCGAAAATCTTCTTTTATCATGCAAATGATGGCGGATGTTATGAATATGCCAATCAAAATACATAGATCTGAACAGACTTGTGCCATTGGTGCTGCGATGTTTGCTGCTACAGTGGCCGAGATTTATCCTAATGTGGAGACGGCAATGCAGCATATGGGACAAGGGTTTGATAAGGAATATGTTCCAAATGCGGATCGCCATCTTGTTTACGAGAAGCGATATAAAAATTACTTGGATACAGGTAATTCGTTAGAAAAGAATTATAATTAATTTAAGATATGAGTGTTTATCAAAAGATAAAACAGGAAGCATATGTATGTAATATGCAGCTCCCTAAACTAGGTTTGGTGTTATTCACTTTTGGAAATGTAAGTGTGGTCGATCGGGAGCGGAGTGTATTTGCCATCAAACCAAGCGGTGTACCTTATGAAGACCTTTCGCCGGAAAAAATGGTCATTGTGGATTTTGATGGAAATGTGATAGAAGGCGAATTACGCCCCTCTTCCGACACACTTACACATGCGGTCTTATATAAAAATTGGGTAGAGATAGGAGGTATCGTCCATACCCATTCAACCTATGGGACTGCATGGGCACAAGCACAACGTGATATTCCAATATTTGGAACAACGCACGCCGACCACCTAACCACAGATATACCATGTGCGCCACCCATGGCGGATGATATGATTGAAGGAGATTATGAATATCAAACAGGTTTTCAGATCATGAATCATTTTACGGACAATGGGTTGGATTATAAGGAAGTAGAAATGGTGTTGGTTGGAAATCATGCCCCATTTACCTGGGGGAAGGATGGTCATAAAGCAGTTTACAATAGTGCTGTTCTTGAAACGGTTGCACAAATGGCTCTTTTAACAGAGCAAGTTAATCCCAATGCTCCCCGTCTGAAAGATTCTTTGATTAAAAAACATTTCGAACGTAAACATGGACCTGATTCATATTACGGACAATCCTAAAATTATATAATTCAGTAAAAATGACAGAAATAAATAAATTACAAGTTTGGTTTATCACCGGTAGTCAGGACTTATATGGACCGGAGACTTTGGCGCAAGCTGCAAAACATGCAGAAGAGATCGCAAATTATTTTAATGATTCGCAGACAATACCTGTAGAGGTGATCTATAAGCCTATCGTAAAAAACACCGATGAAATCTACGAAACAATCTTAGCAGCCAATACAGCAAAAAATTGTATCGGTATTATAACGTGGATGCATACATTTTCCCCTGCAAAGATGTGGATCAGAGGTTTGAATATTTTGAATAAGCCACTTTTGCATCTACATACACAGTACAATAGAGATATTCCATGGTCAACGATGGATATGGATTTTATGAATCTTAACCAATCCGCTCATGGTGACCGTGAGTTTGGCTTTATTGTTTCGCGTTTACGTATCAATCGGAAAGTAGTTACCGGTCACTGGCAGGATGAGGAAGTTTCGCAGAAAATCAATGTATGGGCAAGGGCGGCAGCTGCTTGGCACGATTGGCAAGGGGCAAAATTTGTACGCTTTGGTGACAACATGCGCTATGTAGCTGTGACTGATGGGGATAAAGTAGAAGCTGAAAGTAAGTTTGGCTTCTCCGTAAATACCTATGCTGTCGGCGATTTAGTAGAAGTGATCAATGATGCTACGGATCAAGAGGTTAGCGCATTGCTGAAGGAATATGAGGAGACTT
This sequence comes from Sphingobacterium alkalisoli, assembly GCF_005049105.1. Classification (GTDB taxonomy): domain Bacteria; phylum Bacteroidota; class Bacteroidia; order Sphingobacteriales; family Sphingobacteriaceae; genus Sphingobacterium; species Sphingobacterium alkalisoli. The sequence goes on along the minus strand of NZ_SUKA01000003.1, from coordinate 279,420 downwards.
ATATCTTGGCGGATGATGTAAAGGAAGGCGGCGTTAATCGGCAGAATATAGTAGATGCAGCAAAAATTGAAGTTGGACTTTCTAAGTTTTTAGCTTCAGGTGGTTATAAGGGTTTCACAGATACGTTTGAGGATTTACATGGCTTAGCGCAGTTGCCAGGGCTTGCAGTACAACGGTTGATGGAAAAGGGTTATGGCTTTGCAGGCGAAGGGGATTGGAAAACGCCAGCTTTGGTGCGTGCCTGTAAGGTTATGGCTCAGGGCTTAGAAGGTGGTAATGCCTTTATGGAGGACTATACCTATCACTTTGATCCAAATAATTCTATGGTTTTAGGATCGCATATGCTAGAGGTAGATCCTTCTTTATCAGCGGAAAAACCGCGCCTGGAGGTTCATCCTTTAGGTATTGGCGGAAAAGCTGATCCGGCCCGTTTGGTATTCAATGTTGGTGCTGGACCTGCTTTAAATGCATCATTGATCGATATGGGCAATCGATTTAGGTTAGTTGTGAATACGGTTGAAGCTGTTGACGTTGTAGAAAATTTACCTAAATTGCCTGTAGCTCGTGTCTTATGGAAGCCACTTCCAGATATGAAGACGGCATGTACCGCTTGGATTTATGCGGGAGGAGCGCATCATACTGTCTTTAGCCAAAATTTAACAATGGAGTATTTTGAGGATTTCTCGAGAATGGCAGATATTGAATTGGTGAAAATTGATGCAAATACATCACTTACTAATTTTGAAAACGAACTAAAATGGAGTGAGGTATATTATAAAACGATCAAATAACTTAACAACTTTATAAACCTAATAATGGAAAAATTTGCATTAATTGATTATGTAATTTTCTTTGTCTATTTCTTCGTAGTAGCGGGTTATGGATATTGGATTTACAGAAAAAAGACTAGTAAAGACCAAACTAGTCAAGATTATTTTCTGGCCGAGGGTTCTTTGACTTGGTGGGCCATAGGAGCCTCTCTAATTGCTTCTAACATTTCTGCGGAGCAATTTATCGGGATGAGTGGTAATGGTTTTGAAGTTGGTATTGCCGTGGCGGCCTACGAATGGATAGCCGCCATTGCGTTGATTATTGTAGCAGTGTGGTTTATTCCTGTGTATCTTAAAAATAAGATATTTACTATGCCACAGTTTCTTAATAGAAGATATAACGAGACCACAAGTCTTATTATGTCTATATTTTGGTTGTTTCTTTACATTTTTGTAAACTTGACGTCCATTCTTTATTTAGGAGCGATCGCAATCGATAACCTAGCGGGTGGTGGTAGTTTTCATCTAATCATTATCCTAATTTCTATCTTTGCTATTGTCATCACATTAGGTGGAATGCGCGTAATCGGTTTTACCGATGTAATCCAAGTTGTGGTACTCATTATTGGTGGTGTGGCAACGACATATGTTGCATTACAGCTGGTCAGTCAACATTTTGGATTAGGAAATGATGTATTAGCGGGTTTCACCCAATTAATGAAGGATTCGCCCGAACATTTTAAGCTGATAGTTGAAAAACCAACTGAAAACTCCACGCAAGAAGAGATCAATAAGTATTTAATGCTTCCCGGTATTGGAATGTATTTGGCTGGTATTTGGATTGTTAATCTCAATTATTGGGGATGTAATCAGTACATTACGCAAAGAGCGTTAGGAGCGGATTTAAAAACAGCCCGTACAGGTATCTTATTTGCAGGTTTCTTAAAACTATTCATGCCCGTGATCGTAATGCTACCAGGAATAGCTGCCTACGTATTATACAAGAATGGTGCATTGCAACAAGAAATGGCGCCAAATGGTGTTTTTAGGGCAGATAATGCTTATTCAGCGATTTTAGGATTCCTACCAGACGGCATCAAAGGATTATCTCTAGCGGCGTTAACGGCGGCTATTGTTGCTTCTCTAGCGGGAAAGGCAAACAGTATCGCCACTATCTTTACGATGGACATCTACAAAAAATATATGAACAAAGATGCTACTGATAGAAAGTTAGTAAACATTGGAAAGGCAACTGTTATTGCTTCTATCGCAGTTTCGGTTTTGTTCACCTGGGATGATCTATTGGGTATCGGTGGCGAGGGCGGTTTTACGTTTATCCAAAAGTATACAGGATTTATCAGTCCGGGAGTGCTGGCGATGTTCTTGCTCGGTATGTTTTGGAAGAGAACAACCGGAGCAGCTGCGATTACCGGATTAATCATGGGATTCCTCTTGTCTGTCCTATTCAATAATTACGCACCTGCCTTGTTCGGTAATGATACCTTGTTATATACCGCCTATCCAAACTCTAAAGACAACTACGAGATACCGTTTCAGATCTGTATGGGGTTAGCGTTTGCTTTTACTGTGCTTACTATGGTAATTGTGAGTTTGGCAGGACCTAAGGTAAATCCTAAGGCATTTGTGATCGACACGAAGATGTTCAAAGTGGAGCCATCCGTGATGGTGATGATTGTATTAACAATTCTTATAATCGGCGCGCTTTACGTAAAGTTCTGGTAATTGATATTTTATTAATATTTTTAACGGGTAGCATCGATGATGTTACCCGTTTATTTTTTGTTAAATTATTCGAGATTATCCAAATGAAAAAGAAAGTAGTTGTTTTTACAGGAGCTGGAATTTCCGTTGACAGTGGTTTACAAACGTTTCGAGGTGATGATGGGCTCTGGGAAGGATATAACTTAGAAGAAGTAGCGACTCCACAGGCATGGATACGTAATCCGGAACTCGTGCAGCGCTTTTATAATGAAAGAAGGTCTATTTGTCGGAGAGCAAAACCCAACGCTGCGCATAAAGCGCTGGTGGCTCTGGAAGAACAATATGATGTAGCAATCATTACGCAGAATATCGATGATCTACATGAAAGGGCAGGGAGTAGCTATGTATTGCATCTGCATGGCGAGATAATGAAAGCTCAATCAACGAAGAATCCCAACCTCATTTACCCTATCCATAGTGATAACTTAGAAATGGGACAGCTCTGTGAGCTGGGTACACAGCTACGGCCGCATGTCGTTTGGTTTGGAGAATCGGTTCCTAATATGGCTCCAGCTATAGAGGCTACATCTATAGCTGACATATTTATTGTGGTAGGGACGTCCCTGCAAGTTTATCCTGCTGCAAATCTACTATATGAAACGGCCGTGAGCTGCGAAATCATTGTAATTGACCCAAATGCAAATAACTTCAAAGTTCCATCAAATACCCGCGTTATTAGGGATACGGCGACAGCGGGTCTTTCGGCTCTGGTCGAAAGTATGACCAAATAAAATTCTGAGTACAATTATAAATTGTTTAAAATCAATAAAATACAATATTTATATAAATAATTTGTACACACTTTCATTCAAGTTATATCTAGCTAATGCCAATTTGACCAAATTTAATTTGGTCAAATTGGTATAATAAGAATAAAAACCTATAAGTCAGTCGTTTGTACCCACTTGTATCATTAACTTATTCACACCTATTGTATGCCTCTATAAAGTGTGTTCGCATGTTTATAAAATTACTTAAAACCTGATTTATAAACGTTTCATCCAACAATTCGAATATTCCATTTACGCCTCCAGTGACATCTGTTTCTGCCAATTTATATGATTGTTCGAGAATACCCTGTTCGAATTTGATAATAAATTTTTGATTCATTCCGAAGATTGAAATTTTACAGTCGGGGTGAGGGAGTTCGGCAAGTATGCGCATTAGTTACTTTTTAGTTTTATTTTATATTGTTTATAAATGCTATTGCAGCAGTTTTCGGAATCCACTATACTACGCCTTGTGATTTCATTGCTTCTGCAACTTTAATGAAGCCGCCAATATTAGCTCCTTTTAGGTAATTGATAAACGTATTTTCTTCATTACCATATTGCACACACGTGTCGTGGATATTTTGCATAATGGTCTTTAATCGACCATCTACTTCTTCTGTATGCCATTGGAGGCCAACTGCGTTTTGAGACATTTCTAATCCGGAGACCGCTACACCACCTGCATTGGCAGCTTTTCCTGGAGCAAATAAAACTTTAGCTTTAAGAAATTCTTTGATTGCCAAAGCATTGGACGGCATATTCGCACCTTCCGCAACGATTTTACAACCATTTTTTATCAACTGAGAAGCATCCCGATTATCCAGTTCGTTCTGTGTAGCGCAGGGCAATGCAATATCACATTTAAATTGCCAAGGTTTTTGTTCGGCATGGAATGATGCTGATTTATATTTTTTTGCAAATTTTGCTAAATCTCTTCCAAGTGTACTGATGTAATTTAGCTTTTCAGTTGTCAAACCTTCCGGATCATAAATGGTACCCGTACTATTCGATAGGGTAATTACTTTAGCACCCAGTTGAATCGCTTTTTCAGCTGCATAATATGCGACATTACCTGCTCCAGAAATTGCAGTCAATTTACCATTGATATTTTCCTTTCTATGGGTTAGCATACATTCTACAAAATAGAGCAGACCATATCCCGTAGCCTCCGGACGAATAGCTGAACCGCCCCAATTTATACCCTTTCCTGTCAGTACACCTGTAAAATTATTTTGAAGACGTTTATATTGACCAAATAAATATCCTATTTCGCGTGTTCCAACACCAATATCTCCAGCTGGAATATCGGTATCGGATCCGATGTGACGACATAATTCGGTCATAAAGGATTGACAGAAACGCATAATTTCATTATCTGATTTTTCTTTGGGATTAAAATCTGAGCCACCTTTTCCGCCTCCAATCGGGAGACCGGTCAAACTGTTTTTAAAAACCTGTTCGAAGGCTAAAAACTTCAATACACTAAGATTTACATTTGGGGCAAATCGCAAACCTCCTTTGTACGGACCGATCGCACTACTCATTTGGACACGGTATCCTCTGTTGATTTGAATCTGATTGTTATCGTCCAGCCAGTTTACCCGGAAGGAAATTATACGCTCTGGCTCCACCATCCGCTCTAAAATTTTCAGATCTATTAATTCCGGATGAAGCGCATTTATAAAGGGGATTAAATCTTCTGTTACTTCTGCTACGGCTTGTAAAAACTCAGGTTCATGGGGATTACGTTGTTCGACGTACTTAATAAAATTTTTAAGAGTTAGCGACATTTTTTAAGGAATTTTTATTGAAATACTGGCGAATTTACTGAAAATTCATTTTATAAGCTAACGCTTAGTGACTAATACATATATTTTTATTCGTATGAGGAAATACCTAGGAACGTAAGTAGGGGGGACTATTTACTTTTTTAAGCTAACTGACTTATTTTATTTCACTGAACGGCTCTATATGAACGAATACGTTGCCAATATCTGGAAAATTCTGCATTAAGTAATCCTTTAAGGCATGTGCTATATCATGACCGTCTTTTACACTTATATCTGGTGATACAACAGCTTGTAGATCTACTAAATATTCCATCCCGACTTTGCGCACGAAACATTTATCGGTGGCCATTACGCCAGCTACGTCAAGCGATTTTTCACGCACGTCATTAACAAGATCAATGTGTAGATTTTCGTCCATTATTTCGCCCAAGGCCGGTCTGAATATTTTATAACAGTTGTATATAATTAGTACGGAAGCAAGTAAAGCTGCCCAATCATCAGCAGACTCGTATCCATCGCCGAACCATAGGGCAATGGAAATACCAATAAAAGCTGCGACGGAAGTAATCGCATCAGCACGGTGGTGCCAGGCTTCAGCCTTCAGTGTGGAGCTATTTAATTCCTTGCCTTTGCGCATGATAATTTGATAGGTAGTTTCTTTCCAGATTATAATAGCTCCCAGAACAATTAACGTCCATGCTTTAGGCGGTTCGTGTGGAGTTTGTAGATTAATTACACTTTGATAAGCAATAACAGTAGCAGAAATTACTAAAAAAATAACCACCATAAAAGTAATTAATGGTTCGATACGACCATGACCATAGGGATGCGTCTCATCGGCAGGGCGTTTAGAATATTTAATCCCCAATAATACAAGTACGGATGAAAAGATGTCTGCTGTAGATTCTATGGCGTCGGCAATTAAGGCAAAAGAATTGCCGAAAAATCCCGCGAGCCATTTTACAACCGCTAAAAGCAGATTCACTAAAATACTAAAGTAAGTCGTTTTAATTGCGTTATCTGCTTTTGATGACATTTCGCGTTTGGATTAAGATCAAAAGTAAGGAAAATGATGTAAATAATATCTCCTATGCTCGTTTTTGACAAACATAAGAGATACTGGCAAAAGAAGAACTAGGGAAGTGGTTTGTCATCAAATATCTCTACCTGTTCAAATAAATTGCCTATTTCCTCATTCAAATCTGAATATCTTTCTATGAGCTCGTTCATGGCTTCAATGTATTTTCCTTCCTGCTGTTTTACATAATGCAATGCTCCTTTAAAATCCTCTAGATCGCGGTCAAAGGATACCATGTCCAGCGAACAGGCTTGATAATTGTCAAATATTTTGTCAAACTGCGGAAATGCCACTTCGTTCATCCACTGTTCATGCTGTACAATGTAATCTTCATACGCATAGTAAGCACTGGCTGCGTCTACCAATTCGGGTACAAAATCTTCTAAAATTTCGTCGATGCTTGTCAATACCGCTTTAAGTTGTACATGTACCGTGTCTTTTTCGGGATTATCGGAAGTCATCATTTCGAGGTGACGGAACTTTTCTTGGCCTCGGCGAAGCAGTTCTTCCACTTCTTCGAGTTGGAAACCGAACGAGGGGAGTGGGGTTCTTGCTTGTTTGATGCGCTGTCGGATTTCCCCGGTGCGGTCGTGTATTTCGTGGTAATATTCCAATGCTAATGTCTCAAAATCAGGTGCTGTGATCGTAGGGTTAAATCGGAGCATGATCGTCCTTAAAGGGTGAGGGGTGGATGTTTTTTTCGTATTCATCATAACAATATAAAAGTAGTAAAATAAATAAAACTTCAAGGGTATAAAGAACCTTCATGACAGCCTTAATAGGCAAGCAGTCATGAAGGTTCTTTCTGTTAAACCACGAGTGCGTTGGCAATATCACTAAAATTGGTAATGGTATCTGTTCCTAGATAAGATACGCGGAACTCATAGGTGTACATCATTTCCAGATCACGGACCTCCAACATCGAATTGCTATGCAGAATAGATGTCCAGGGCTCCTCCGTTCCCTTTTTTCGGTACTCGAATTGATACAGACGTGCGTGTTTCCAAGGTTTGACCCGCACGCGGAGAATGCCCGTACCGACCTGTACATTTTCTATCCGGAGGTTTTCCGCCTGTGGTGTCCTGCCTATACGATTGGTGGTAGGGCGTGTGAAACTAAAGCCCGCAGCTACGATCATGGCTTCATCACCCTTGGCGACGGCGTCTACATAATGCGATAGTCTGTAAATAGTTTCTTGCAGGTCTTTTCCTTTTTGTCCCTTTAGGATAACAGCCCGCTTGTCCCGAAAGCGAGCTTCGGCATACGCATCCCGATATGCATTCAGGTGACCTTCGAGTGTCGTTAAACTGGGGACTGGCTCAGGAAATAAATCTGAATTAGTCGTCATCTTTAATAAGATGCTCTCTGCATAACGCAACAGTTCTGTTGCATCATTACTTTTGTAAATAGGTTTTACCATGTTTTTAAATTTTAAATAAATAATAAATTATATAACATTACAAAGGTGGGGGATAAAGGGCCGGAAAAGGTTTGTTTTTGAGCCAATTTTAGGGGGTGTCTTAAAAAGTTTCTGGCCCAAAAACAAACCTTTTTAACACAAAATAATATGGTTTTCTAGTTTGAAATGTAGGTTTAAGTGGTCTTAAAGTCCACTTTTTAGCTAAAATAGTTAGCAATGTTAAAAAAGCCGACTCCTAGGTGTTTTGTCAGGATAGCTAGCTGTTCTGACAAAACACCTAGCGATTTTCTTTTGAAGGCTAGGTATTTTCTTACGATAGCTGGCTATCGTAAGAAAATACCTAGCTATCCTGTTCGAAGAGCTAGGTAAAACAACAGGATTGCTAGCTTGTGAAATAGAAAACCAAGCTATTTTAAAAGAGAAGCTAGATATCTTATTCAAACACCTAGCTAAATATACAGGGCAGCTAGCTTGCCGAACCGAACGTGTAGCTTTCAGGACAAAATACCTAGCTGTTTAAAGCGAGAGGTCAGGAGTTACGGCAAAATAGCTAGCATTTAGATCAGGATAGCTAGCTGTTTGGTTCCGACTGATGGCTATTCCTTTCGGGTTGCAATCGTTTTTCGATCCTCACGAGGTGTTTTGTGAAAGTATTTTTTGTACTGAACGGCAAAGTGTTTTGCATCTGGAAAATACAGAATAAGGGCAATCTGCTCGACAGAGAGTTCGAGTTGATCACGCAACAACGCCCGACCTTTATACAACCGGAGCGAAAGGATCGTCGCATTTACTGAAGATGGTCTCCCTTCAAAGGCACGGTTCAAACTTCGGATCGAACAGTGAAGTGCATCGGCAATTTTTTCACGACTTAAGGTCTGGTCCATATAGTTTTCCCGTATAAAGGCAATAGCTTGGTGGTAAAGCTGGATTTGGGGTTCTTTTTTATCCTGTTTAATACGTCGGATTAGCTGTTGTGTATAATTCGTGTACGTTTTTAGTATCAATTGTCCAATATGGTGTATGGTAGAAAATGGCCCAAAAACCATTTTGGATAAGCTTTCAAAAGTCTGTCTATCTGAATTGGATATAGGGATAGCCTTTAAAATGTTGTTTTGCTGTTGTTCATATTGGGCTCGCAACAAGGGTAATTCGGTCAGTAATTGCTGTTTGGACGCCCCGAATATGCCCAAAAATAGTGCCCAATGTTTTTCGGCAGCAAGCGTCAGACATTGATTATCGGTTGTTGATATAAACGAAAATAAAGTATCAGATCCAGTGACTTTTCCGCTGGAGAATGTTGATTTTCCATGAAATTGAAAACCAAGCCACAGGATTTCCATGTCTTTTGTAGGTAAAGAGAGGTTTGTGATGGATTGTAGATATCCTTTTGATTCGTAAAGAACAAAATCTTGTATGTCAAATTGAATGAGAAAAAGTTGTTCGGTTTGCTTTTGTTGTACAGCTTGATGCAGTACCGCAAGATGCATGCTTTTGAACGTATCTTTTGATATGGGTTTAGCCGATATGGTTTCTTTCCATAAATTGAAGATATTTTTCTGTGGCATTTTTTAAGCGATAATTGATGATACCGTAAGATACGATTTTTTTGAAAAAGAAACCGCGCCAATAGTTATGTTAAATAAGATTTTACATTTTTATCTGTAAAGAATTCGTATTTCAGTACGAATCCATGTTAACGTTCTAGTAAACGCACGGAACGTTCATTTTGACGTTCCTACTTTAGTCTTATAATTTATATTATGTTAAATAGATTTGTATAACCGTCGGTCGTATTATGTCCTACTCCAGGAATAAAAGTCCAAGGGAATTTAATTTAAAATCATATCGGATCAACAAAACGGATTGGATTATTTAGTGTATACACATATGGAGACCATGGATCATAATCCTCTGCCAGCGGATCCACCACGTTCCACCTACCTATCTCCACATCGTAGAACCTCGCTCCGTAATCATAATATCGACAAAATTCAATCTATTTTTCTATAAACTTCTTTCGGTTTTCATTTTTTAGAAAAAAACAGGTATGCCTGATAGGTATTGGTCTCTTTCTCGTTATAGTACCAACTTCCATCAGGACGAAAATGCGTTACTGAGCCTCTTTAATACCTTTGTACAGGTAGATGATAATAAAACGAAGTTCCCGATTTAGAATCTTGGATTAAGGATAGAGTCTTATTTCCTAATTTATAAAAACTTGCGTTATAACTACCCATCATTTGAACTTGCGTATTATGTGTTCCAACTAAAATATTATCGACTATTGGCCAGAAATCAACGTTTGTTCTACTTTTTGACAAGCCTGAGTCGTTAAATTCTCGAATAGCAATACCATAAAGATAGTCGCTCTGTATTTGATTATTTGCTTCATGATCGCCCTCGAATATACTACGAACAGGCCCTGTTCCGTTAGCCCACTCATTATAGATTGATTTCCAATTTACATCATCGCCACGCTCTTCTCCACTTAACACTTCTCTTCCATTTGTGGAACAGCTCGAGGAAAATAAGAAGTAGACGTTGTACGATCTTATTGATACGTACATAAGAGATGCAAAGGCACGTAGAGCTTATAGTCTATAGAATCAATAAAGCCCGATCTAATGATCGGGCTTCACTTTTTTAAAATGATCTAATCGTTCTTCATAAACCTTTTTCTGACGCTCGGTTCTTCTTGCGTCTATCATATGATAAAGAACAAACGTTATTATAATAATCGAAAAAACAGCTAGAACATATACTAACCAACGTATATACTTTTTCATTATGGTTTATCTTCCGTGAACAACTTTCCTAAAGCCGGCTCCATACGACCACCCTTCTGTGATAGCCCTTTTATCAGCCTTACTATCTTGATAATTATACAGGGTTCCCCATTTAATAGATTGACCAGATGAGGTCCCCAGCGTCTGTTGAGCATAACCCCATAACCAGTTACCTGCATCAAACATATTATATGCTGTGCCATAATTATTAAATATGTATATAGGTCCCTTATCTTTTAGAAGCTCTGTGTCAAAATTATAATTCTCAACAAGTGTATCATCAAAGTACCTCGGAAGATGATAAACTGAGAAATCTAAAGGTCCTCCATGAGAGTTAGCCAAAGTAAAAAGAGGTCTAAATAGCCAATGCATTTTCTCAACCCCAGATTCGTTCATCATATCATTGATATCACCTTGAGACACAAAATTTATAAAACTTATATTTTTAAAATCATCTCCAAATTTCTTCATGTTATACTTGATCGCAGCAACATCTGTTTTTGGATCATTAAATTCATAAGAACTAGATTTTCCGGTCTTCGAATTCTCTATTACCAACTTATCTGGTTCATTATTCTCTACAATACGTTTAAATCTACCTTCTTCATCGAACACAAAATCATCCTCTAACATACCGTCTGGGTCAATAAATCTCAATGGATTATCGTAGGCATAGCGATAGGGAGACCATCTCCTGCCTTGCTCAGCCAATGGATCCACGACATTCCATCTACCTATTTCAGCATCATAGAACCTAGCCCCGTAATCAAGTTGGCCTCCAAGCTCGCCCTGGACTTCTTTACCGTTATAAAGATACTTATTGATCCCCGAAGTTACAATAGCCTTCGATTTACCGAACGGGTAGTAGTCATGCTTCTGGATTACCGTACCCGTAGTAGCTGTCGTGCGCTGTAACGTAGCACGTACATTGCCCAGATGATCCGTCAGGTTATAATGGTACGTATAAGTGCCTCCACTGTTCTGCAGGTAGCCCTCTTCGGTATGCATCATTTCAATGGTGCTTGGATCACTGCCCACCTTGTTGTATTCGATACCGCCTATGTAATCCCGTTGGGTGGTCGTACCGCCCACAGTAGAGGCTTTTCTTAGCTTCGTTCCGAAGGCATTATAGAGGTACGTAACGCTCGTTCCGCTCTTCGTCGCCGTCTTGGGCAGGTTCAGGTGGTTGTACGTAAAGGCCATCGCTGTGCGGTCTAGCGTCGCATTTCCGTTGACATCGTACAAATAGCTACCGTTCAGCCCTCCCGTCAGCGCGGTTAGCCGGTTACCCGTATAGGTATAGTTAATCGCTGTGCTGTTGTCGCGCGTTAGCGTAGAGATATTACCCATATCGTCATAGGTCAGTATCTCGCTCATCACCGTACCTGTGCTTGTACCGTTCTTCAGCCGGTTCAGCTTATCATACGTATAACTGAAGGTGCTACTGGTCGTAGCACCATGTCCCCACAGTTGCTGCGAGATATTACCATTGTACTGTGCCGTACCCCCACTTGCCGGGTCGTTGTACCTAAGTTCCTCCGTAAAATGCGGTGAGGCTATACGCTTTGTCCAGCCGCGCTCGTTGTACGTGTAGTCGATGCTGTAGATAAAATTCGTTCCGCTGTTCTCGCTGTGCAAGTTCTTCTGTTTCAGCTGGCCGATCTCGTTGTACACCAGCTGGCTCTGGATCACCTCGGCCTGCGCGTTCACTTTCTTCTTGGTCTCGATTAGGCGCCCCACATGGTCGTACTCATTCGTCGTCAGTAACGTGGTTACCGCTCCCGAAGTCGAACCCTGATGCTGGTGCCTGCTCGTCAGCAGCTCTCCAGTGAAACTATACGTGTTCGTTGCCCTATCCACACCGCCAAGATGGTTGTCCGACACCGATTCGATCATACGAGCACGCCTGTCGTAGTAGTTCACCGTCAACAGCGCGGCGCTACCGTCGTCCCTGCTTACCTTAGTTCCCGTGAGCAGCCCCTCTACCATAGCCGTACTGTCCAGACCGCCGCTGGCGGCAAGAACGGTCGATGCCTTGAATCCGTAATCGTCGTAGTAGTTCACCACATGCACTGTTTTCCCGCTGGTCGGAAACGTCCGGTTGGTATAAGCAGCACTCCCCATCCGTTCTTCCCACTGTGGAGTGACCGCGTCTGCCAGAGCGCGAACCTGCATATATGTCCGCTGGGTACTGGCCGTATTGGTATAGATACCCGTCTCCGTTACTCGGCCGAATGCGTCATATTTCGTGTAGCTCCACTTTCCCGACACACGCTGTACAGAATCCTGCGTCAGGACAGGCTGGTCGTTCTTGTTATAGATGACATATTCCCGACCTTTGCCCGGAACTTTCTTTTCCTTCAGTCGGCGCTGTTCGTCGTAACGGTAAGCGTAGATATATTTATCGAATACCGGGTCGCCGGATGCTTCCGTAAAACCTGTGCCCGTTACCGTCGGCGGGACCACATAGCGCAGGTCGCCGAAAATATCGTATACGTAGTGTGTTTCCAGCTTTTTGCTTTCCGTCTCCCAAATGCGCCTGAGCACCGCACGGTCATCAAAGTCTTTGTATTCCTCTACTGTACCAGCCTTGCCACTCACCCAGTTCTCGTCCTTGACAACAGTCTTGTACAGCTTCCCAGGCAGATAATAGCCGCTGCCGTCGGCGCTTTTGTCATCGGCGTTCACCTTCCACAGGTGCACGTCGTTCGAGATATTTGTCCCATAATCTGTAACAACTGTACGTCCGCTGTTTGCCGTACGGCTTGTTCCAGGCTGCCACACGGCACCGGGCGAACCCTGCTCCAAGACCCTGTCCAGTGGGTTGTTCTCGAATACCGTTACCGCGTAAGGGTTTGGTGTACGCACTATCCCGGCGATGTCGTTACCACTGCTCTTGCTATAGAAGCTCGTTACATTTGTACTTCCGCCGGTCTTGTAGGAGCCGTTCCCCGTGCTGTGCACATACGGCAGGTATTGATGCGTCTTCCGTCCGAAACCGTCGTACTCGATGTGCTGTACGATGTCCCTATGCTCCGGGCTGGCCATCAGCCCCACAACCTGCGAAGGTCTGCCAAGGCCGTCGAAGTACTGCACCGTCTGGTTCTCCTCTTCGATCGTACGTACCTGCCCAAGCTCCGCCACCTTTACCGGAATACGGAACGTGCGCGTCAGTATATAGTTCTGGTTGCTGCTGGGTATACTGACAATGTTCGGCTTCTGCTGGATCGACAGCAGAACGTTCTTACCCGATGGGATATGGAAACCCGGCTTCAGCACAATGCTCTGCAAGGCGCGGATCGACGTCTGGTTGCTGTAGGTATTCAGCTCCAGATTGCTGGATTGCCCATGCGTTACAACTGTCAATAACGCCAACAATATAATTGTTAATAATTTCTTCATCTCCATCGTTCTAAGGTCTGTAATGGTATTGGTAATCCTGCAACAGGTTTTTATCATAATCAAGCACGTCCTTCAGACGCTGGAACCCATCATATTCGTAATACTCGGTGACGCCCCGCGGATCGGTCATACTCTTCATCCCTACCAAAGGCTGGTACTCATATATGACAATCTGCGCTCTGGGATACATTGTTCTCAATGGAAGTATAAAACTTTGGATCTCCTCAAACGTCGGTTTAGAATTTTGTAAGAAATTGACAATATTAACATTTCCTAGAGCAGTTTCAACCTGCATGTAACTGAGATTTGTAATCTTTGCAATAGCATGTCGACCGTTATAGCTCCATAAATAAATTTCACGTAATCCATTTTTTCTAATCGTAGCGACCGGATTGAACAAGGCATCATATTGTTCTATAGCGAATTCGGTAAGGTAGTCGCCTGTGCCAAATTTTTTAGAGACGGATTCAGGTACAATCTTCCCATTCCAGTCTTTGTATGAATTAAATTTTCCAGATACCAACATATTCCCTTTATAATTTAGCTCTTCTATAACAGTATTGACCATATTGTGATCAGTAATCATTTTAGAATAAGTAGCATCTCCTGAGAAATCGTTGGCATACCTGTACATCTTCTTTGCTACGACTCCTTCCGATGAAGTTGTGGAAACTGATACTGGGTTGAAATGGAATATGGGTGAATATTCATAGTCTAATACCTGAATCGATCGCTCGGTCCCAAAATAGTTTACAGTCGAATCCTTTTTTAAAACAGGATAAAAGGCTCTTGTAAATAAGAATTCGCGTTCCAGCTGACTATTTCCAAAAAACTCGATCCCATTTCCAGCAACCTCGCCATAAATTTTAGAGGGTATCGGCTTGATCGGAAGTATCATAGAAACTGAGGTACGATCGGAGAAAAGCGACATGTCATAACTTAAATATTGGCGGCTTTTTATTTCTCCACTTTCGTCGTATTGCTCTCGCTCAATCAACAGACCGCGCAAGCTAGATTGGTCCTGAACAATATTTGTCCTTATATGATAAGAAATGTACTGCCTCACTTGATAGGTGTCACCCAGATGGGGAATTAAATTGTTCTGAGGCTTTTTTCCTGAGGTATAGTGATAAATGGTCTTTCCGTTTCCCTCTTGGATCTCTGTAACTTTCGTATAACCCACATGCCCCCCTGTCGGCGCATTTGAATTGCCAGAATAATTAATCTTAAAAAATAGAGCTCGCTCCAACCCGGAAGTATTACCATTGTTGAAATAGCCTGACCGGGGCTGCTGCATTCCCATTATGTAAGGTGAAATAAAATCAAGTGGGGCTTCCAACACACCAGAACTGTTTCCTTGATCATCTTGATAACTGAAAGTCTTGTTCATTAAGAGTCTTCCATTTTCAGTATATTTTATCCTTTTGATCCGTATTCCTCCACTATTGAAAACAGTATTTCTTCTATATGGAAATTTATAAGAAACAGTCAGATTACATTGAAAATCCTGTGGACCAACGACACTTGATTCCATCTTATATCGTCCCTCGAGTAAAAAAATGGTAGAGTTGCCCGCGAAAACAGCATTCCTCAGTAGACTTTGAAAGTGTCCTTCGCTAACAGGGGTTCCAATTGCTGTGACGACATCAAATTCTTTTGTGAAAATCAGAATATCAAAACTGGAGGTTGATTCATTGAATTTCAAAATCCTACATGAGCCAATATTTCCAATCGGATTACTCTGTACAAAATTATTGTAATCAGCCAAGGTCAAATTTGATGAAGGTGGAATACCTATCTGTTGTGCTACCGTTATATTCTGGTCGTTATGTATGGTAAATTCCATAACTTCCGAATGACTTCCATAACCGCTATTTTCAGTAACAGTAGAAATCCTTCGGCTTACTAAGGAATCCAAACGAAGTTGCATAGTCTCGTCATTTAGCACAGTCGCCTGATAAGCACCCGGTGAATATCCTACAAAAGAATAGTCATTACCCTCATATTCAAATTCGGCCATTCCTCCTGTCGGGTATACAATGCTTTTGAGGGTTCGTAACTGCGCATATTTATGATCTGGATTCCTAAATGCACTATTCCTATATTGAAGATCGTAACTAAACAGATCCGCATTGCCAGTTTCCGATATACCATGAGAATTATAAACTTTAAAAAATGGCTCTTCAGGCTTATAATCTTCGCCGTTGTAGTAACCCCAAAAGTCTTTTCCGACCTTGTGCCCCAATGTATGATTGAAGTTATGGAATAAATTTTTACCCATATATGTCTCATAGTAGTTGAAACTATAATGTTTATCTCCAACCTGCACACCAGAGAGCTTACTATTGCCCTCGATCATTGGGTTTCCTAAAAAATTCGTAATCTTATACCCCTCAAAATTCCCGAAAAGGAAAATTATGCGGGAGATTCTTTCCCTATCGCTATGGACTGTGATACTGTCCAGAAAGGTTCTCATAATTAAATTTGAAGAAGTTGAATGGGAATGAAATGAAATGGTATCTTTATTATAGATAATCTTTGAAAGATACTGGTTCACAGCAGAAGCATCATTTACCGGGGGAACATGTTCACCAAATTTTGTTAGTATATATTTTTGCCACGTAGCTGGCTCTCCTAGTCTTTCAAAAGGGTAGGGGCTCAAATAGCCATCGTCAAAAATCTTCATTCTGTCCGAATAGTTATGGATGTTAAAGGTTCCGAAACCAGCTTGACTCTGCGTGAGTGACTTGTAGACAAAATCTATTTTATCCATTGTGACCGAATTAGTTATGGAACTAAGGCTCCAACTGCTTACATAGGGAATTTCTGCACCAATTTTTAACCGTGTATATCTCGTTTCCTGATTGTTAAAAAGATAAATGTTTCCATCCCCATCGGTAATCCTAAAATTCTTTGTAGATAGATACTCTATCTTTAAGTTATCATGCGTAAGCTTTAAGATATCACCATTGTTATCAAATGTGAATTTCCCTGCGAATTCGTTAAAACTATATTGATATATGTCATATTGGGTGTCGACTGTCTCAGTCCCTAGATAATCTAAACAATTAAAATAACTAGAACTGTTGTAAATCTCATAATCATCGGTAGAATTGAATTGATTAGACCACCCCGATACGGCGGCTGATAATTTGGACTTTACGTTCTGGCTATATGAAGAATAGGATCCGTTAATGTATTCATCGGGATATCCTTCCACTACGCGTACTATTGAGCCACCCACGTTAAGGGACCAGCCAAGACCAACCCAAGTTGGCATGTCTACATCCCTGATCCCTGAGGCATGGTAATCTAAACTGATCTCAATGTTTCGAACAGAAAAATCATAATTTCCTAAAGGAACAGAAATCTTAGGTACACCTGTATAATTCGAAACAGGTATTTCGGAGAACTTCAATAGTGCTTCGGTATTGGGAGAGTGAAAGTTAGGAACGTTCGTCTGCGCGGAACTTGATAGGCAAAAGACACTCAACAAAAGTGATGCAAACTCTTTTAATCGATGATTGTTATTCATGTGATACATTAGAGATTATAAAATACTAATAAATTTCAAAAAATACATTTATTTTCTATGCTTTGCCAGGGGTGTATCCTATAAACATCGATCACACGATTGATTTCATAAATATCTCCTAACAATTGGTTTTTTATAAAGATAAAAAGATTTACCAAATTGCTGAAACAAAAAAAGAGATCGTCTCAATTATTTTTGAGACGATCTCTTTTTTTGTGTAGCTGTTTTTATTAAATAAAACTTTTACGCTACATCTTCTATCATTAGTGCGCCCACGGTAATATTTGTGCGTGGATCAATAATAATGGCTCGCGAATTTTCAGCGTGTTCTTTATGCAAATCGAAAACTACATCGTTAGCTGCTTTTACGAAAACCTTACCAATATCATTTAACTTAATTTCAGAATCAAATAATTGTTCTTGGGTATTGACGTCGTATTTAAACAATACTTCTTGAATTTTAATTTTTGTGATATGTGTATGATTTTGCAGCAAATACACTTGATTAGTATCCAGAGGCTTGTTGTCAAACCACGAAATATTTGCTTCAAAATTGCGTTCGGTCAATGCTGGGTGCGCTGCACTCACAATGAAATCTCCGCGCGAAATATCTACGTCTTCTTCTAAATGTACAATAACCGATTTTCCGCTTTCGGCTGAATCGATGTGTTCCTGGTTAAATTCGATCGCTTTGATCGTGGTACGTACACCGCTTGGAAGTACCAGAGCCGCTTCTCCTACTTTAAGGCCCTCTCCTAACACGCGTCCCGCATATCCCCTATAGTCATGTAAATCGTCGGTTTGAGGGCGTACCACCCATTGCACGGGAAAACGCCACGCCTGTGATTTATCTTCCGGAAATTCGATATTTTCGAGGTATTCCAGTAAGGAGGTTCCTTGATACCAAGGCATCCTATCCGAGGCAGCAACGATATTATCTCCTTTTAGTGCCGATACGGGTATGAAATCAACATCTTCTAGATTTAAATTTTTTGCCAGTTTCAAATAATCCGCTTTGATATTTTCGTACGCAGCTTGCTCAAAATCAACCATATCCATCTTATTTATACATACCAATACCTTTTTCAGGGACAGTAATTTAGATAAGAACGAATGCCGTTTGGTTTGCTCAATCACGCCTTTGCGTGCATCCACTAATATGATAATTAAATCCGAATTGGAAGCTCCTGTCACCATATTACGGGTATACTGTATATGTCCAGGTGCATCCGCAATAATAAATTTGCGCTTTTCCGTTTGAAAATACTTATAGGCAACATCGATTGTGATTCCTTGTTCACGTTCTGCTTTTAGACCATCGGTTAGTATCGCTAAATCTACTGTTCCGTCGTTGTTCTTGCGATTGGCTTTTTGGATAGCCTCTAATTGATCATCTAATATGGAATTCGTATCGTACAGCAAGCGGCCTATCAATGTACTTTTACCATCATCGACCGATCCTGCTGTTATAAATTTTAGTATATTCATTTTGTGAGATTTGAGATTTGAGATTTGAGATTTGAGAAACTTTGCCCAATACTACTTTCTCAATCTGTTTTATATTTTACTATATGGACTGAAAAATCTAAGGTCTAACATTTGATATCTAATGTCTCATATCTATTTTAAAAATAACCCTGTTTTTTACGTTCTTCCATCGCTGCTTCAGAAACCTTATCATCCATGCGTGCTCCGCGTTCGCTCACGGTAGAGGCTTTTATTTCGGCAATGATATCATCGAGTTCAGTCGCTATTGAATCTACAGCTGCTGTACATGTCATATCACCCACTGTTCTAAAACGTACGGATTTATATTCTACTGTGTCTTCTTCATCAATTTGTAAAGCTGCCGCTGCTGCCATCCACTGTCCATTACGAAATACTACATCACGCTCATGACTGAAATATATGGATGGAAGATCAATTTTTTCACGTTTGATGTAATTCCATACATCCAGTTCAGTCCAATTTGAAATAGGAAATACACGGACATTTTCTCCTTTGTGAATCTTACCGTTAAAGATGTTCCAAAGTTCTGGACGTTGTCTTTTGGGATCCCATTGACCGAATTCGTCACGTACTGAGAAAATCCGTTCCTTTGCCCGAGCTTTTTCTTCATCGCGACGGGCTCCTCCTATACATGCATCAAATCCGTATTTTTCAATCGTGTCTAAGAGTGTGACTGTCTGTAATGCATTACGACTAGCATTCTTGCCTGTTTGCTCGACCACTTTGCCTTGATCAATACTATCTTGCACTAATCCGACGATAAGCCGCTCTCCTGTTTGCTCAATCAGCCAATCACGGTATGCGATGGTTTCTGGGAAATTGTGTCCAGTGTCAATGTGTACTAAAGGAAATGGAAATTTTCCGGGTCTAAAGGCCTTTTTGGCCAAATGAACCAAAGTTATAGAATCTTTACCTCCAGAAAATAATAATGCAGGGTTTTCAAATTGGCCTGCCACTTCGCGTAATATATAAATTGCTTCCGCCTCTAAATGATCTAAATAATCCATTCTTCTATCTTATCTTATTTTGTCGTTACGTGTAAACCACATTCTTTCTTACTCATATCTTCCCACCACCATCTTCCTGCACGGAAATCTTCACCTTTTTGCACTGCGCGTGTACACGGTTGGCAGCCTATACTTGGAAATCCTTTGTCGTGGAGTGGATTGTAAGGAACAAAGTTTGTTTTCAAAAAGGATTCTACTTCATCAAGTGTCCAATGAAAAATAGGATGAATCTTGATAATCTGATTGGTCTCATCCCATTCAATCATGTCCATATCTTCGCGATTCGCAGACTGTTCTGCTCGGATACCAGTGATCCACACTTTATAACCTTGAATAGCGCGCTGTAAGGGTTCGATTTTACGTATGAAGCAGCATTCCTTCCTATTTTCTACTGACTCGTAAAAACTGGAAGGTCCTTTTAAGCTTACTAATGATTCTACAGCATCTGTGTTGGGGTAATATGCTTTTATTGGGAGTTTATATTTCTCCAACGTTCGATTCCATACATAATACGTTTCTGGAAATAGACGGCCCGTTTCCAATGTAAAGATAGAAGCTGACGATCCTATTTCTGCAAGCAAATGTGTGATTACTTGATCTTCAATCCCAAAAGAAGTAGAAAATATCGTTTCATTTTTAAACTTTTGGTCTACATAGCGAATGACGTCGATGGGGGCCAGCCCTTCAATTTCCTTCTTAATTTGCGCTATCATTAGAGGTATTTTTTAATAATTCTTTAGTATGTGCGTTAAGCACTTTTATTTTTTCTTGAAAATCGCCTTTGAGCGAATTCCGCATCGACTGCATTAAGTCTAGCGTTTGATCGATCTCCTCAGGCAATAAATCGTTTAAAAATTCTTTTAGACGCTTGGCGATGGTAGGTGATTTTCCATTTGTAGAAATACCAATTTTTAAATTTCCTTTTTGTACAACTGATCCTAAATAAAAATCACAAAGACTGGGTTTATCTGCTACATTCAATAAAATATGATTTTGAGAAGCCAATTCGCGGACTTGATTGTTAAATTCTGGGTTATTTGTTGCCAGAATAATTAAGTCTACCCGTTCCATATCGCGTAGTTCGAATGCACGCTGACTTAATCGAACATTTGTTTTATCTGCAATGAATCTCTCAAATTCCGGTATAACCTCTTTTGCCACCACGTGTATATTAGCTTTCGGGGAATTGCCAATTAAGGCTTCCAGTTTCTCCAAGCCCACAGGTCCAGCCCCGACCACTAAGGTCTGGACTTGATCCAACTTGAGATATATTGGGAAAAGTTCGTTCATTACGCTTCGATATCTTGTAATTCAGATTTAATCGTTTCAAATCGTTGATGTTTTGCAACGACCTCTCCTAGCACAATGATGGCTGGGACGCCTAGAAGATTTTTATCTGCTTCTTCTAATATTGTATTTATTGTCCCTAATGCAATCCGTTCATTAACCAGCGATCCGTTTTGGATAAGTGCTATTGGTAAATCACCGCGACCATTTTCTTGATAAAGGGCAACTATTTGTTTTAATTTGGAGAATCCCATTAGGACTACGATAGTCGCAGCCGTTTTTACTGCAGTGTACAAGTCGTCCGAAAGTCGTCCATCTGAAGTGGAGCCAGTAATCACCCAAAAACTTTCACTAACGCCTCGGTGGGTCAATGGAATTTGTTGCAGCCCTGTCAGGCCAACGGACGACGAAATACCTGGAATTACGGCTGTTGGAATATTGTGTTGATGTACATATTCTAATTCTTCACCTCCTCGTCCGAAAACAAAAGGATCGCCTCCTTTAAGCCGCACGACATGTCCATACGTTAAAGCATAATCAACCAATAGTTTATTGATTTGATCTTGTGATGTAGATAGTCGTTCGGCACGTTTACCGACGTATATTTTGGTGCAAGATGGTTTAGCATAATCTAATAATTCTGCGTTTACAAGTGCATCATATAATATAACATCTGCTGCTTTGATTGCTTTGATCCCTTTTAGGGTAATCAATTCGGCATCACCAGGCCCTGCACCTACTAACGTTACAAATGGTTGAATCTCTAACATCTCTTCTCTCCTTCTTTTTTATTGGTTTATTAAGCGTAGTTCGTCCCTTCTCTCTGCTCCTTCTAAATAAAATGCCGTAGCTTGTAGAAGAAATGTTTCGGCAAATTCTTTTGAAGGTTCATATTTGTTGATCTGCAGTACACGCTCTGTAAATGTGCTAGGGAACGTAAATGTTCCTTCCTGTACATAGAGTTTGTCAAACTCGGAAATGACAGCAGATTGTGTACTGGCATTCACGCCTTTGTCCAACAGTAGCGCTTTAGCCGTCCATACAAAAGCACTATATGCATGGTAGATTGCATCAGCATACAACGCATCGCTTAATGCCTTTTTGGACCACTCAATCTTTTCTTCAACTTCCGAAAGCAAAGTTGCTACTAAATCGATTACAACACCGGCACATTCTCCTACACCTATAGCCGTTACAAAAGTTTCTTCGTGTCCCCAATCAATGAACTCGTCGGGAGTGAGATTGGTTAAATCTGCCAATGGTTTTAACAGCCGATAAAAATAGTCCTTCGTTTGTCTATCATAATACGCATGGAAATTCTCATGTTCTAAATGATTCGCCTTATAATCTGATAATACGACGTCCACAACTTGTAAAACACGCTTAGTAGGTACTTTGGTAACACGCTCTGCTACACGCCCTTTTCCATCTCCAACTGTACCTCCACCTAACATAACTTGAGCTGCTGGCACTACTTTTCCTTCTGCTTTTACAGAGCTGCCATGAAATCCAATGTGTGCCAGTCCGTGTTGGCCACAAGAATTCATGCATCCGGATATCTTTATTTTAAGATCTTGTTCGTATACAAATTCGGAATGAAATTCGTGGATATATTTTTCTATTACACGTGCCATTTCAGTCGAATTTGAAATGCCTAAGTTACACGTATCTGTACCTGGGCAGGTGGTCACATCTGACGTGCTATTATATCCAGGTTTAGCATAACCCAATTCGGTAAGCACATTGAAAATATGTGGTAATGATTCTACACGCACGTATTTAAACAATAAATTTTGATCTTGCGTGATACGAATATCATCTGCAATATGATCGCGAACTGCATGGATAAGCGTACGTGCCTTAGCAGTAGGAATATCTCCTGTTAGAACTTTGACATAAACTCCATAATATCCTTGTTGTTTCTGTTCGAACACATTTGTAGTTTTCCATATTTCAAATGCTAAAGCATCTACAGGAGCTACTTCGTTGACTTGGATTATCGGTGGTTCAGGTTGTTGGATTTTTGTCCGATCGATCTCTACATATTGATTTTTGTTAGCGATTCGTTCTTCATCGATAAGACGGAGAACTTCACTCAGTCCTAACTTTTGTACCAAGTATTTGAAGCGGGCCTTATTTCGATTATTTCTTTCTCCATATCGATCGAACACGCGTAATGTTGCCTCCATATAAGGTATAATCTGATTCTCTGGCAAGAAATCATAGACTTCGGATGCTAATATGGGTTGAGAGCCAAGGCCACCACCTATCATCACCTTAAAGCCTCTTACTTCCTGTCCGTCAACATGCTTTATCTTTGGAATAAAGCCAAAGTCGTGGATATAAGAGAAAGCAGTGTCCTGCTCGCTAGATGAGAAAGAAATCTTGAATTTCCTTCCCATATCTGCACAAATTGGATTTCTGAGGAAATATTCGAAGGTCTTTTGCGCATAAGGCGATACATCGAATGGTTCGTTGGGATCGATACCTGCCGTAGGAGACGCCGTAACATTTCGTACTGTATTACCACAAGCTTCACGGAGTGTTATATCATCTTCAGCAAGTTTAGCCCATAGTTCGGGCGTACGATCCAAACTTACGTAGTGAATTTGGATATCTTGTCTTGTAGTAAGGTGCAGATTTTTACTGGCGTATTGATCTGAAATATCCGATATTTTAAATAGTTGTTTAAAGGTCACCTTCCCAAAGGGAAGTTTGATCCGAACCATTTGTACCCCCGGTTGACGCTGACCATAAACCCCTCTAGCCAACCTCAACGAACGAAACTTTTCATCGGTAATAGTGCCTTCTTGATAGGCCCTAATTTTTTTTTCTAATTCTATTATTTCCTGCTCTACTACTGGATTTTCTAGTTCTGTACGAAAGCTCTGCATACTCTTCTTGTCTCTAATTTATAAAAGTTGTAACAAATGTCGCTTGTAGATAAGATATCACGAACAACGATTCTACAAAATTATGAAATAAATATCTATTAATCACATAAAATCTATTGATTTAGTGTATATTTTTTAATTGCAACCTACTCAACCGTTTGTACGATGTGCTCAGTACAGTTAAAATGTGTCCATTTAAATTATCCCCGCCCTTTCCAATTCGATTTCCATTTCCTTTTGCAATTTTATGGCTTCTTCCCTAGCCCTTTCTACAAAATCTGAACCGTTGGAAGCATATATTATGCCTCTTGTACTATTCACCAAAAGCCCACAGTCTTTATTCATTCCGTATTTGCATACATCCTGAAGGGAGCCACCTTGTGCACCGACGCCAGGAACCAATAAAAAATGATCTGGAGCATGCTCTCTTATTTTAGTAAACCCCTCTCCACGGGTAGCGCCGACTACATACATTAGATTTTCGATACTTCCCCAATTATTAACTTTGTCAATAACCTCCTCGAAAAGCTGCTTGCCACTTGAGTTGACGAAATTCTGAAAATCTAAACTTCCTTCATTTGATGTAAGTGCAAGTACAATGGCCCATTTGCTTTCAAAATCTAGAAATGGTGTGACTGAATCTTTTCCCATGTAGGGCGCAATAGTAATAGAATCAAAGCTCATTCCAGAAACAGACTGATCAAAAAAAGCTTTGGCATACATTCTTGATGTATTGCCTATATCTCCCCGTTTTGCGTCAGCGATACTTAAGCAGTTTTTTGGAAGGGCTTCCCAGGTTTTTTGGAGGGAACGCCAACCCTTTACGCCATAACTTTCATAAAAGGCGATATTGGGCTTGTACGCTACGCAAAGATCTTCGGTAGCTTCTATAATAGCTTTATTAAATGCATAGATGGGATCTTCCTCTGCTAAGAGGTGTTGGGGTATTTTATTTATATCCGTATCAAGACCAACACATAAAAAACTTTTCTTCCGTTTGATCTGTTGAATCAGCTCCGTTCTTGTCATTCCAGTAATGTTATAAAGCGTTGTTGATTAAGTTAGCAATAAATTCTTCCATTTCTTTAGTAGAATAGTCATACATACCCTCTTTACGTGCGGCTATTTTACCGGTTTTGTCAAGAATAACTGTGGTTGGAATAGAGCCTCCTAACCATGTGGAAGGAATCTCACTATTTGGATAAGAAATAGGTAAAGATAAGTTTTGCTCGGATATGAATTTCTTCGTTCCGTCAACATCATTGTCTATCTCGACAATTAGAAACACTATTTGCTCATTGTTTTTAAATTTTTTATAGAGTTTCTCGATAGAAGGCATTTCTGCTCGGCAAGGTGGACACCAAGTTGCCCAGAAATTAATAAATACGACCTTACCTCTTAGGTCTTCAGTATTAACAGATTTATTATTGCTATCGATAAAAGATGCGGAAGCCGGAATATCTTCCGATAAGCTTTCGTCTTTTGCCACAGGTACTGTTTTTTCAGCGTTATTTTCTACCGTTTGTTTAAAAAAACCTAATCGCGTTAAGCCTTGTTTTATGAAAGCATTATTAGGTAAAAGCAGCACAACACCTGCTATGGCTACTATAATAAAAAAGACCAAACCGATTTTTTTGTTTTTTGTCATATCCTGTTTTATGATTTTTAGCTATCAAATTTTTCCAACTGCTTTAACAACGTTGCAAAATCCTTCGGATATTGCGCTTCGAACGCATATTTTTTACCATCTAGCACAAATTCTACGGCCTTTGAATGCAATGCAAAGCGCCTTATAATGGGTTGTTCATCTTGGTCTTTGGAAATGGTAAATCCTCTTTTTTTGATTTGAGATAAGTAAATAGGTTTGCCTTTATACATTAAATCTCCTACGATAGCAGCATGTTGTGTCGCTAAATGGATACGAATTTGGTGCATTCTGCCCGTTATAGGCCTGCATTCTACCAGTGTGTAATTTTTAAAATACTGTAATGTATTGAAAATAGTCACTGCGGCCTTACCATTCGTTCTGTCAATGGAAACATTTTTATTTCCTTGATTTAATATAGGTAGATCGACCTTTAAATTTTCAAAAGTATGGATGCCTCCTATAATGGCATGATAAATTTTACTCACTCTTCTTTTTTCAAATTCTATACTTACAGAGCGGTAAGTATCAGGGTTTTTTGCGATCAATAAAATACCGGAAGTATCTTTGTCTAGTCGATGACACACCTGAGCATCATCATAGTATTTTTTAGCTAATCGTAAAATATTAACTTCACCCCCTTCCCTTTCATCCAAAGAAGCCACAAATGGTGGCTTATTGATAACAATCAAGTTGTCATCCTCATGAATAATTAAATCTGCGAATTTGGGAAACTTAAATAAACGGTGTTCATTTTGAATCATAATACAAAACTACAAAATCAGGATGACTTTGTTAAATAAAGCTTTTTAGGAATTAAATCGGAAGTTTGTTTTTTTAATTCCTAATTTTGGAACGTAACAATGAAATTATGTCTGTAAATAAAGTGATAAAAAGGGTAACTACCTCTACAATTAAAGAAATGAAATTAAGAGGTGAAAAAATAAGTATGCTTACGGGGTATGATTATTCTATGGCACGTGCCCTGGATGAAGCTGGATTGGATATAATTCTTGTGGGTGATTCGGCAGCCAATGTTTTTGCAGGTTACGAGACCACCTTACCTATCACGTTAGATCATATGATATACCATGCATCAGCCGTTGCTAGAGCAGCTACCCGTGCAATGGTATTGGTAGATCTGCCTTTTGGTGAATATCAAGGATCAGTCGAAAATGCATATCATGCAGGCGTAAGAATGATGAAAGAATCTGGCGCGCACGCCCTGAAATTAGAGGGGGGAATAGAAATTATCGATAATATCAAAAAAATTATCCAAGCCGGGATCCCCGTCTGCGGACATCTGGGACTTACTCCTCAGGCAATTTATCAATTTGGGGATTTTGGTGTTCGAGCGAAAGAAGAAGCTGAAGCTGAAAAGTTGAAATCAGATGCTCTAGCATTGCAAGAAGCGGGCTGTTTCGCCGTGGTATTGGAAAAAATACCGTCAAAATTAGCAGAAGAGGTAACTAAATCCCTCAGAATTCCTACGATAGGTATCGGTGCAGGGAATGCATGTGACGGACAGGTGTTGGTAGTTAACGATATGTTGGGTTTGACGAAAGACTTTAAACCTAAGTTTTTGCGTCAGTATCTTCATCTATATGAAGAAATCACGAATGCAGCTGCACAGTATGTAGCAGATGTAAAGTCAGCAGACTATCCAAACGAGAAAGAACAATATTAATCTGTATGGTTAAAGTAATTTTAGTAATTACGCTATTGGCATTTATCTTGTACTTTATTGTGCGCAGGCTTCGTATGTTTGGCACACAGATACGTAACAATTACGACAAGATACAACCTTCCCTACGTATTATTGAAATTACAGCACCCCTTAACGTTCTTAAAGCTATTGTTCAGAAAACCTTATTCAGTGTATTCACAGGGATACTCTTATTGGTCATTATTTTGGTTTTGGCAACAAAATTTAAAATCGCTTTAATCATGCTCCCGATCAGTTTATACCTGATCGGTCAGTTTCTTATATTGAACAACCATATCCGTCATACGCGAAATCAACGCATATTCTATGACAAAATAAATGATGATCTGACTATAGAATCATTGGAGGGTAATAGAATAGTCTTCAATTTGATTACGGATGTTAAAGCGTATAAAGAAATTAAATCCGTTCAAAAAAATAATGGCATATTATTTGGTTATTACGAAATGATATTAGCCAAACAAAAGATAACGATTTCTTATTTGTTGAAGGAAAATGTTGAAAATAAAATCCTTTTCGATAAACTGGCGCATTTTCCAACGGAGGTTGAAACAAAATTGTTTCCTGTTATATGAGGGTGCGTATAATCAACACGATTCTTGTGACAATTAACTAAAAACGATATTAAACAATTATTAACGCACGATATATGAGATTAACCTTTCTTCCGGTTTTATTATTAGTCATGTCAATAGTGGTTTCTTGCAACAATAAAACCCGGCAGGAAGCAAAAGAGAGTGCTAGAAGGGATTCGTTAGAACGCGTTAAAAAGGACTCGATAGAACGTATTAAAAAAGCGGAAGAAGAGGAAAGAAGACGTCCGATAACTGCGGCGGACATTAACCTATCAAAAGAGTTGACATTTGATAAATACACGTTGGAAGATACTTACCCTTATAAAGATACGGTTAGGGTATTTCAATGGGAAAAGATAAAAGAGAAACTGGCGATTATTGAAAATTTTCAACGTCAGGACATCAATTACGCTGTTCTTCAAAATTATAAAAATAAAAACCGCGAAGCGCCAGTCGTTGCAAATTTCAAACGAAATGCCTACAAACGTGTTTCCGATACATTGGGCGTTGAAAGATACCAATCTACTCCCCTATACGCTGTCGGTGACGCAAAAGTGCCCTTAATATACGGAAGAGACGGTTCCTTGGTGAAGCTGTTGAGCAGCGATACACTGGATATGGTCAAGGTAGAGGGGTTAACAAACGTTGAAGGAGCTTGGGAAGTGCCGAGGCGATATGTGAAATTAATAGGCGATACGGTTGATTTTTATCATGCTGTTGTCGTTGATGTTACAAATCAAAACATTTGTACACTGGAGAAATCGGGCAAAGGTTGGATTATCCGAAGTATGAATCCTGCGACAACGGGAAGGCATCTCCCTCCTCATGCGATGGAAACCCCTGTTGGTATTTTCTTGGTTCAAGAACAAAAAAGCAAAATGTATTATGTGAAAGACGGCACAAAAAATATCGAAGGATTTGCCCCATATGCAAGCCGATTCACGAATGGAGCCTATATACACGGCGTTCCGGTTAATAATCCCAAGGGAAAGATCATCGAATATAGTTGGTCATTAGGGACGACTCCACGATCGCATATGTGTGTGCGTAATGCATCTTCCCATGCCAAATTTGTGTTCGATTTGGTGAAGCCAATGGCTTCATTGGTGATTGTCATCGATTAGACACAAACCTATTCTTAACATTTCTTAACACTTTCCTAAAAATAGGGTTTTTACCTTTGTTTCGTGAATTAGTGAATAGATAATGTGTGCCTATGAAAAATCTACTTTTTATTTTAATTACAACTTGGTTTTTTACCAATTTTGCTAATCAAAATAATTCTTTAAAAACAGTAAATACCCCCATCCCTACAGATACTATTATTGGAAACACAGATGATAGTACAGAAATCGAAAAACTTTATTCAGCAATTAAACTCGAAGGAACATTAAAATTTGATGCTTTTGAGCAAGCCATGATAGGATACGAAAACCTTCCTATTAAGAATAAAAATATCATTACGGTGATTGATTTTACACTTCCGTCGACCGATAAAAGAATGTATGTCATTGATCTTAAAAACAAAAAGCTCCTTTACCATAGTATTGTTTCGCATGGAAGAAATAGCGGAGAAAAATATGCCAAATCCTTTTCGAATAAACACGGCTCTTATCAAAGTTCTTTGGGATTCTATGTTACTGAAAATACATACCAAGGGGGAAATGGTTATTCTCTAGTCATAAATGGGCTTGAACGTGGAATTAATGATCAGGCTAAGCCAAGAGCCGTGGTGATACATGGTGCAGATTACTGCAGTAACGCGGTAATAGCTTCTACCGGTAGATTGGGTAGAAGCTACGGTTGTCCCGCTTTACCGAGAGGGGTAACAAAGCCCATAATTAATACAATTAAAGAAGGTACCATGCTCTTTATCTATGCTGATAACAAAGATTATATTGCACAATCTAAGGTGCTCCATTCGGTAAAAAGAGGTTTGTTGGCACAACACGAAATAGAGCAAACAACGAATTCTAATATATCTTTAAATTAATATTTAGCTATTAATGAAATAAAAAAAGGGATAAGGTATGTATATATCTTATCCCTTTTTACATTTAGCCATCCTTATTTATTGTAAATAATTCGTATCTTAGAATAACCGAACATCCCTTTGCATGAAAAGAATATTGTCTATTGACGGCGGCGGCATTCGCGGTATTATACCGGGAATGGTCGTTGCAACCTTGGAAGATAAAATAAGAAAATTAAGCGGAGATCCTCAAACCCATATATCCGAATACTTTGATTTTTTTTCAGGAACTAGTACCGGAGGAATTTTCATTTCCCTGCTATTATTTCCTTCGCCAGACAATCCTCAAAAGCCAAAGTTTAGCGCGCGGGAGGCATTAGACATTTATTTAGAACATGGAGAGGAAATTTTCAATGCACAAAAATGGAGAAAGTTTTTGGGTAAATTTGGTCTATTGAGCGAATTGTACGATGAAAAGGTTTTAGAAAAAGTACTACAAGACTATTTTGGTGACACCAAATTGAGTGAACTGATTAAGCCCTGCATTATTACAGCCTATAATATAGAATTACGTAAAAATCATTTATTTAGACAGCAAAAAGCTTTAAGTCATGGTGATGCCAGAGACTTCCTGTTGCGGGAAGTATGTAGGGCAACATCTGCAGCTCCAAGTTTTTTTTCGGTAGCAGAAATTTTCTCTTTAGCGGGAACGCGTTATACATTATTGGATGGTGGTCTTTTCGCACATAATCCAGCCATAGCGGCGCTCCTTGAGGTTTTGAAAACGTTCAATACCTTCAAGATAACCGATATGAATATTCTATCCTTAGGAACAGGTGTAACTAAAAATGCCTATAATTACGAAGACTTTAAGAAAAAGTGGGCTATTTCAATAAGTCCAGCTCTGGTAGACATTATGACGTCCTCTTCCTCTGAGAGTAATGATTATTTTATAAAACAGCTTTTTAAATCGGTAAAGAAACCAAATAATTACCTCCGTATAGAGCCTACAAACCTCTCTTCTATTAATCCCGCGATGGATGCCGCCAATAAATCCAATATCCATAAAATAGTAACCCTAGCCGATAAAGTTGTAAGCGAGAATGAAGCAGTTTTAGATGCTTTGGCAGCGGAGCTAATACAGGATAAAAAGGAAATTGAACGAAGGGAGAAATCCGTATGGCATTTCTTGAAAATTAAAGAATAAGCGCTTCGATACCTCTCCCCTAATCCCCTTTCCTTAAAATTTAATCATCGCCTTTATCACCTTTTGTGGATTCTTAGCTAATCCATCAAATTTATCTGCTATATCATCAAAAGAAACATCATGTGTAATATAGTTTTCAGCTTTGACACTGCCGTTTTTCAAGCTCCCTAACACAAAGTCGAAATCGCTATGGAGTGCATTTCTGCTACTCATTAATGTGGCTTCCCGTTTGTGAAACTCTGGATGACTAAATGATATCTCTCCTTTTTGCAAACCTATCAGAATGTATTTTCCGGTATGCGCCAAATAATAAAATGAGCTGTTAATTGCTTTTAAATTTCCTGTAGCGTCAATAACAACATCACACATATCGCCATCTGTTATCCGTCGAATAGCTTCCACTGTATTTTCTTCCAAGGAGTTAATGGTATATTCTACGTTAAATTTAGTCTTGCATAGATTTAATCGTTCTTGATTAATATCTACGACAATGATTTTAGCTCCTTTAATCTGTGCAAAATTAATAGCCGCTAAACCAATCGGACCAGAACCGATTATTGCCACATAGTCGTCTGCTTTGACATTCGCGTTATTTACGCCATGCGCACCTATCGCTAAGGGTTCGACCAATGCAAGCTCATTAAAACTTAGCTCATTATCGACAAAAACATACTGCTCTGGGACTTTAATGTATTCGCACATACCACCATCGGTATGTACGCCTAACACTTGAATGGAGGTACAACAGTTGGGTTTTCCTTTCCGACATGCCACGCAGTTTCCACAATATAAATACGGCAATACGCATGCTTTATCACCCAATTTCAATCCTTTGGCATTCTCCGATAAATTAAAATCATCAATTACGCCCGATAATTCATGTCCTAGCACGCGTGGATATTGAAAAAAGGGTTGATTTCCTTGGTATGCATGGTAGTCTGTACCACAGATACCTATACGTTTTATCCGTATCAATACTTCACCTTCTGTAAGTGTAGGAATAACACTTTCTTTATAGACGAAGCGAAGAGGTTCTTCGCAAACTAAGGTTTTCATCATTATTCTTTAATAAGAGCTCTATCTAAATGCACATATCCGCCATCTACATGAATTAGTTGACCTGTAGTATGGCTTGAGCGGTCGGACAATAAAAATACGGTCGTGTAGGCAATCTCTTCGGAGGTTGTCATTCGGTGTTCCAACGGAATACGATTGGTAATTTTTGTTAAGGTCTCTTCCGGGTTATCCAATGTTTGGATCCATTTATCATATTGAGGAGTTGATGCCTCAGCAACTACAATTGCATTAACACGAATGCCATAAGGTAAAAGTTCGACGGCCCATTCCCGTGTTAGTGCATTACGTCCACCATTGGACGCAGCATACGCTGAAGTGTTTCCTTGTCCTGTTTCGGCCGTTTTTGACGTAATATTAAGAATAGTACCTTTCGATGCCTTTAAAGCCTCCAGAGAATGATGAGCCATTAAATAATAGTGAATAAGATTGCTATGCAAAGATTGCACAAAGCGTTCATAATTCCCAGATTCCAACCCTACACCATCGTTAACACCTGCGTTGTTTACTAAACCGTCAATGCGGCCAAATTGGGCTAATGTCTCTTTAACAGCATTTTCACAATCTTGGGGATTTGATAATTCTGCTTGTATCGAGATCGTCGTAACTCCTAATTTCGCCACTTCGTCTTTCACCGTGTTGTTGTCAGTTTGGTTTCTTCCCACAATAACCGGGATTGCACCTTCTTCGGCCAAAGCGACTACAATAGCACGGCCAATACCTTTGGCACCACCCGTGACTACAAAAACTTTATCTTTTAAATTTAAATCCATTTTCTTATTTTAAATTATAGAATTTAGTAGCATTTCCTCCCCAAAAAGCATCCAGCTCTATTTCTGTAAGAGGTGCCATGTGCTTATTCAGTATTTCTATTCCTTGTGTATAGGAAGCTGCTAACAACATGACAGGCCAGTCTGACCCAAACATAATTCTTTCTGCACCAAAGGCACTAATTGTGTGAGCAATATAGGGTACAAAATCATCCACTTTCCAATTTTTCCAATCTGCTTCTGTCACCAGGCCAGAGATCTTACAGCTTACATTTTTATATTTAGCTAGCTCCGTAATAAACTCGAACCACCCCTGTGTACCTCCGTTTTTTATACCTGGTTTGGCCATATGATCTAGAACAAATTTCTGTTCAGGATTGGCCGCGACGCAGGCTAACGTACTATGGAAATGATGTGGTCTAATCAAGAGATCGTAAGTATAGCCATATTTTGTCAACGCCTTAATACCACGTTGAAAAGTTTCGCGCAAAATAAAATCCGGATCCTCTTCTCCTTGGATAATATGTCTAAATCCTTTGATGATAGACTCTTTTCTGTATTCTTGCAATTGTTCATCAATATTTTCAGCTTGCAAGTCGACCCAACCAACTACTCCTTTAATTAATGCATAAACCTTAGATAGATCGACCAAAAATTGTGTTTCTGTAGCACTTTGACTCGCTTGTACTGCCACAGTTCCATCAATTTTACTCTCCTTCAAAATAGCCGAAAGGTCGTTGGGTAAGAAGTCCCGCTGGATAACAGCCATATCATCCGTTATCCAACTGTCTTTTACCTTATCATATATCCAAAAATGTTGATGAGCATCTATACGCATACTATTTTCCTGAATAAGCTACGACTTCTTGTTTCTGTACTCCTAAATAATCTGCTCCTAATTCTATTGTGTCACCTGGTTTTAAATAAATTGGTGGGTTAAAACCTAAACCAACTCCGGCCGGAGTGCCCGTAGAAATAACATCACCTGGAAGTAAAGTCATAAACTGGGATACATATGAAATAATATGCTGAACAGAAAAGATTAGGTTGCTGGTATTTCCATCCTGATAGGTTTTACCATTTACTTTTAACCAGAGACGCACGTTATTGATATCCGGAATTTCGTCCTGTGTTGTTAGGATCGGTCCCATAGGTGCAAAGGTGTCGCATCCTTTCCCTTTATCCCAAGTTCCACCTCTTTCCAATTGGAATGCACGCTCGGATACATCATTATGCAATACATATCCTGCTACGTAATCCAAAGCTTCAGATTCTTCTACATACGAGGCTTTCTTACCAATGACAATCCCAAATTCCACTTCCCAATCGGTTTTTTCCGAATTGCGGGGAATCGTAACGTTGTCATTCGGCCCTACCAAAGATGAGGTCGATTTCATAAAAATAATAGGCTCGGCCGGGATCGGAGAATTTGTCTCAGCAGCATGATCCTTGTAGTTTAGACCGATACAAACAATCTTAGACGGTCGGGCAAAAGGAGCGCCTAAACGTACATCGTTAGGAATTTCAATTAATTTACCTTCATTGGCTTTAACAAACTCATCCAGTCGAGCTAAGCCATTATTTGCAAAAAAATCTTCTGTATAGTCTCCCCCAAAGGCCGACACATCATAGCTTTTGCCATCGATTTGAACACCTATTTTTTCTTTTCCTGGTTCA
Organism: Sphingobacterium alkalisoli; assembly: GCF_005049105.1. GTDB lineage: Bacteria > Bacteroidota > Bacteroidia > Sphingobacteriales > Sphingobacteriaceae > Sphingobacterium > Sphingobacterium alkalisoli. Next base: position 244,741 of record NZ_SUKA01000003.1, on the reverse strand, counting down.
CCAAAACGTATTAGTTTCATCGTATTTTAATTTTTAATTATGCCTGATGAGAGCTCGATGTAAATCATTGTCTTGTATATCAATGATTTGCTTCTCGGTTTCATCGTATTTTATTTATGTTGTTAATTATTCAGTTTAATAAATCCTCCATCAATGGGATAATCATTACCTGTAATAAAACCCGCATCATCACTACATAGAAATAAAGCGAGCTTTGCTATCTCCTCTGGTTGTGCCATACGGCCAATTGGTTGTGATTTTGAGAGCTTCTCAAACATTTCTTCCTCTTTACCGGGATAATTTTTGGCAATAAATCCATCCACAAAAGGTGTATGTACACGTGCAGGTGAAATACTGTTGCAACGGATATTGTCTGCTATATAATCCCGGGCTACTGATAGGCTCATGGCAAAGATGGCGCCTTTGCTCATGGAGTACGCAAATCGATCCGTAATACCTACCCATGCAGCAATAGAAGCAAGATTTAAAATTGCTCCGCCTCCATGTTTCTTCATCGATGGAATTACAGCGTATAGGGCATTATAGGCACCCTTCACATTTACATTGAAAATGCGATCAAAATCGTCCTTACCACAATTCTCTATATTACCTACATGTGCTATCCCCGCATTGTTTACCAAAATATCTATACGTCCTATTTTTTCAATGACGGAAGCTACTTCTTCTTGGTTCGATACATTACATTTATGTGCTTGACCGCTTCCTTTTCTTTGAAGTATTCCCTCACACACCTGTTGTGCTTCTTCTTCATTTAAATCCAAAATGTGTACTGAAGCACCTTCTTTCGCAAACAGTTCACTGATTGCTCTTCCGATTCCGCTTCCGCCACCGGTTATAACAGCTACTTTATGGGCTAACTTTGACATCACTATTTATTTTCTATATTTTAATCCAATAACCATTTCGCCAACTCTTTGGCAGCTTTAAAGTTTTCAAATTCTTTAGGCAATTTCCGTCCATCTGTATATTCGTTATACAACCAAGGATCCCCCACGGCAAAAACTTTTCCTTTACCATAAGTACTGATAGCAATCATATTCTTACCGTTTTTAAATGCTATAGCCTTAGCAGAACCCTTTAACTGTAGCGTACTTACCTCCTTAAGGTAAAATTTAGATGGATTTGAAAAAACAGGGTTTTCTTGATCAATAGATAAGGAACCCATTTCAAATTCACTTCCTGTTACGGTATTTTCTAAGTCTTTATTGAACTTGATGCCAAATACTTCAGACAGTTTGTTCATGTGATCAAGCTCAGCATTGGTATAATCATTTGTCATTAATAACAAATTTCCACCTTCCTTGACCCAATTTTTAATCACGTCAATAGATTTTTTGTCCATGAAATTAGGGTTTTCCGTCTCTTTTTTCGTGTCCGGATCGACGATGATGTACACGTTCGCATTTGATAAAGTTTCTTTAGTTGGAGCGGTTGTTAAAGTTGAAATTTCTGCCCCCAAATCTTGGAACTGTTTTCCGAATAGATAAAAACCATTATTATCTTTTTCATCCCAAATATAATGATACTTGATCTTCTGATTCAGAACGTTATTTTGGTATTCATTATTGAAAAAATTATCCAATACGACCTTCTTATCCTTTCCAGGAAACCCGTTCAATCGTTTTTCCATTTCTACAGCAGCCAATATAAATGCACCTAAACCTTTTGGATCATCTTGCACTACCTTTTCACTCATATAATATTCATAACTTCCATCTCTATAGTTGGGCTTTCCTCCCAATCCACCTACCGATACGGTTCCATTGAGATGAAAAATGCCATCAGCACCTTTTACGATAAAATTTCGAATCAGATGATCGTATGCTTTGAATAATTCCTGAGAGTAGTCCTTGCGAATATATTTATGCTCCATCGCTTTAGAAATGGTATAGATAAACATGCTAGAAGCAGAAGTTTCTAAATAATTCTTGTCTTCACTAGGCATATCCAAAATTTGGTACCACAATCCTGTCTTTGGATCAGCAACCCGGACGATCGATTCGACAAAACGATCTAAGATATCCAGTAGTTCTTTTCTTCTGGGGTGATCTTGTGGGATATCTTCTAATACATCTACTAGAGCCAATCCATACCAGCCCATTGCCCTACCCCAAAAATGTTTGGAATTACCCGTTTCTTTGTTCGCCCAAAGCTGACTTTTACTCTCGTCCCAAGCATGATAAATCAGTCCTGTTTTCGAATCTCTCGCTTTTTCTTCAATATGAACAAACTGATTAATAATATCATCATAAAGTGCCGGTTCATTATATAATTTAGCCCATTCTGCCAAGAACGGCAGTCCCATATATAGACCATCTAACCATACCTGCTGCGGGTAGATTTTCTTATGCCAAAAACTAATGCCATCGCTTGTTCGTGGATGTGTTTTTAGTTGATCACGTAGTTTTTGTGCAGCATAAAAGTATTTTTTTTGTCCGGTGACGTTATGCAACAATAGCAATGTTTTCCCCGTCTTGATATTGTCGATGTTATAGTCATCGTGTTTGTAGGTCAATATATTTCCTTCTTTATCGACATATGTATCCATTGCGTCCTTGATATAATTGAAGTAATTCCCATCAGCCGTCTGATACCATACGGAGCGGATACCTTCCAGGAATACCCCGGTTTCATATGTCCACTTCGGACGGTTACTTATATCCTTATAAGGGAAAGGTCTAGACTTGAAAACTGCTTTCGTTAATTCTGCAGCATAAGATATAGGTTGATTATTCGCATCAACTTGCCATTTGTAATTACTATTCTGTCCGACGGAAACATCATATGCTATTAATAAGAAAATTAGCAGAAAAAATTTGTTCATAAGTTTACTGTTTAGGTGTTGTCTATTTTTTTATTTCACGTCCAATGTTAAAATTAAGAAATCTTTATCAATTGGTTTGGGAAGTGATATTTCCAATCCTGAATCTGTGTGCGCGTACGACACTGATTTATTGTCGTCGTAATTTGATATGTTCCTTATCTCTGGAACAAAATCTTTGATTATCACTTTTTCTTGATTCGGATTAAAGATATGAATATAAATTTTGTTTGCTTTTTTTGTCAGCGCATACTCATCTGTAGGAGTTACAAAGCCGCCCGTTGTTCCGTAAATCGTTTCACCATACTTTCTCAGCCAATTTCCAAGATCAAGAAGTCTATCCTGTTGATAATCTTGTATTTTACCATTTGGCATAGGTCCAATATTCAACAAGAGATTAGAGCCATACCCCGCGGCTTTGACCAAGTAGGTAAGTACCTCTTTGAAGTTTTTTTGCTTGCGGTCTTTAATATCAAATCCCCACGATCCAGCGATTGTACCGCAAACTTCTTTAGGAAGATTTCCTACCTGATCGGCAGAGGTGCCGAATCCTGTAGTATTCTGACCCGGTAAATCACGTTCAAACATCTGAAAATCTTCTCCTTCAAAAGTCGCTAAGTGATGATTATTTCCAATGAGACATTGTGGTTGCAATTGATGAATCAACCTGTATATTTCATTATATTTCCAATCTGCTTCCGGTTTGTCCCAATGACCATCAAACCAGATTCCATCAATTTGGCCATAATTCGTTAACAGCTCTGTCAATTGATCTTTCATAAACTGAATGTAACTATCCCAGTTACCTTGGGTGCTGTCGCGACCAATTATTCCCTTCCCTGTTTTTCCAGTAGGTAAATAATCATCTCTGCTCCAATCTAAAAGAGAATAGTAAAACATCACCTTTATACCCTCTTCCCGACAAGCCTCTACCAATTCTTTTACGATATCTCGCTTAAAAGGTGTCGCTTTTACGATATTATAATCTGAAACCTGAGAATTCCACATAGAAAACCCATCGTGATGCCTAGAAGTGAACGTGATGTACTTCGCACCCGAATCTTTAAAAAGCTTCGCCCAGTTAGCCGCATCAAATGCGATAGGATTAAAAAAATCAGGTAATAAACGATATTCATTTAACCCAAAATTTTGGTTATTCATTACCCATTCGCCATCCCCTAAAACGCTATAAACGCCCCAGTGGATAAAAACTCCAAAACGAGAGTCTTCAAACCATGCTCTATTTTTTAGGTTTTCTGAAGAAGGAACATAGTTATGCTGTGCGCTAACCGAGTTCATGCTAACTAGGACTAGAAAGAAGAAAACTAATTTTTTCATGCGTTTAAATTTATAAAGATACACCTCTGCGCCAAGGAATAAAATCATCCTGGCCCAATTTGACTGCTTTAGGTTTCACCTCACCACTTGCCACTTGAATGACAAAATCCAGTATACGATATGCGGCCTCTTCAATGGTTTCCTCTCCGTCTATAATGGTTCCACAATTTAAGTCGATGATATCCGACATTTTTTCAAAAATATTCGTATTTGTAGAAATTTTAATTACCGGAGCAATTGGATTACCGGTGGGTGTTCCTAAGCCTGTTGTGAAAAGAACAATATTTGCACCAGACCCGACTTCCGCAGTCGTACTTTCTACATCATTCCCCGGCGTGCATAGTAGATTTAAGCCCGGTCGATTGGCCAATTCAGGATAATCCACAACAGCGGTAACTGGTGATGTACCTCCCTTTTTAGCAGCTCCGGCAGATTTGATCGCATCAGTAATCAAACCATCTCTTATATTTCCAGGTGAAGGATTCATATAAAAGCCCGATCCATCGGCTTCAGCTTTAGCATTATATACTTTCATCAACGACATAAATTTTTCTGCCGTTTCTTCATTAATACACCGATCACTTAACTCTTGTTCTACTCCACATAATTCCGGAAATTCGGCCAATATAACAGAACCTCCCATACTGACCATCATATCGGATACATAACCTAGAGCGGGATTTGCAGAAATACCCGAAAAGCCATCTGATCCGCCACATTCTAGTCCAATGCATAATTTGTCGAGCGTAGCAGGTTGCCGTGTTTGCTTGTTAGCCTCTGCTAGGCCCGCAAAGGTAGCTTTGAGCGCCTTTTGCATTAAATCTTGTTCTGTACCTTCAAACTGCTGTTCGAAAATATACAGTGGTTTATCAAAGTATGGATCTCTTTTAGCAATTTCTTCTTTCAGAATAGACGCTTGTGCATGTTGACACCCTAGACTCAATACAGTAGCTCCTGCTACATTCGGGTGTGAAATATATCCCGCCAACAGACCACACAACGCGTCTGAATCTAAACGTGTGCCGCCACATCCCATGTCGTGGTTCAAAAATTTAATACCATCTACATTTTCAAATAAGCGGGTAGAACCCTTTTTTCCTCCCGCTGGAGATAAATCAAGTTGTAATAAATCTTGAGCTGAAGCACCATTTTTATATTTTAAAATTAATGCATCAACTTCGTCAGCGTAGTCTTTAGATTCAACTTGATAGCCTAGTTTCTCTTCTAAAGCGGATTTTAATGTTAGAATGTTACGATTTTCACAAAATACCAACGGTATTACTAGCCAATAATTTGCGGTTCCTACTGTACCGTTGTTCCTGTAAAACCCGTTAAAAGTCCGGTTTGCAAATGCAGAGACATCGGGTCTACTCCATTGCGTTTTTCGCTCTGAAAGCCTAAAATCATCTGATGCGTGTCTTAAGTTGTCTACTGTAATTAATTCTCCTTCATGAAGTTCTGAATTTGTTTTTCCGACTAGAACACCATACATTAACACGTCACTATTTTCTCTTAACGTTGTTATCGTAAATTTATGTTTTGATTGCACATGTTGCTTTAATTTGATTTCCATTCCGGCAAAATGCGCAATATATCCAGCCGGTAGATCACGCAGGGCAACCAATACATTATCATCGGGATGAATCTGTAGAAAATCCTGTCTCAATTTTTCCATTTTATATTATAACTCAAATATCTTATCCATTAACACCCACTTCTCGCCTTCCTTTGCTCCTGGAATTGCGGATTGATATTTCCACATCAATTTCTCCCATTCTTGTACTTTAGGATTTGACGCATCCATATTTGCTTTCTTTTCAAAAGAAAAGAGCTCATTAACTTCCATTATCATAAATAATCTATTCTCAAATCTATAAATTTCCATGTTTAAGATGCCTGAGTCTGAAATAGAAGCTTTTATTTCAGGCCATACATTCTTATGTAAATCGACATATTCTTGAATCAACTGCGGATCATCTATCAGATCCAATCCCAAAGCATATTTTTTCATCTCTAATGTATATTATCTTTTACTTCGGCTGTAGTTTGTTTATTTCTAAATGCAAATAATAATACTACCGCAAAACAGATCAATACGACATAATATCCCAATTGCAGGTTACCTGTAATATCTGATATCAGTCCTAATACCGGGGGAATGATGGCACCTCCCACTATCGACATAATGATAAGGCTTGACGCAGATTTGGTATCAGCACCAATGCCTTCTACACCAAAAGCAAAAATCGTCGGAAACATAATCGACATAAAGAACGCAATACCGATCATGGCATATAAGGTCATAACACCCGATCCGTAGATGACGACTATGGTCAGCAAAATAGCTGAAGCAGCAAAAATTGAAAGCAACCTTGCCGGCGATATATAACGCATTAAAAATGTTCCTACAAAACGACCGATCATAAAGGCGAGCCCCGCGATGCCAGCATAATACTTGGCACTAGATGGGGTTACATCTGCAATCTCTGTCGCATACATTACGATGAAACTCAATACACTCACCTGTGCACCTACATAGAAAAACTGCGCTATAACGGCTGAACTTACATTTTTATGCTTTAGAGCGTGAAAAAATCCTTTCTTTTGATCTGTTTCGTTATCCTTTATATCTGGTAGTTTGGTAAAGAAAAATACACAGGCTACAATCAGAATAATAATTCCTAAAATCACATAAGGCCCTTTTACTGCTGACGTTTCAGCTTGAATATAAGCGGTTTTTGCCTGCTCACTTAAAGCTGCTATTTTATCGGTACTTAGTGGTTCTTCAGACAGGATATATTTACCACCTATAATAGGAGCAATAAAAGCTGCCAACCCGTTAAAAGATTGTGCAAAATTAAGTCGTTGTGTCGCTTTCGACGGATCTCCAAGTACCGTTATGTAAGGATTAGCTGCCGTCTCCAATATGGTAAGTCCGCAAGCAACGACAAATAACGCACCTAAGAAAAATGGATAACTTATCGTATTGGCGGCGGGGACAAATAGAAAACAGCCTATTGCGAAAAGCAGTAATCCGATTAATATACCTGTTTTATAACCATACTTTTTCATGATCAATCCAGCTGGTATTGCGAGTAAGAAATAGGCAATAAAGACCGAAGAATCTACCAACGAAGCTTGCACAGTCGTGAGACTAAATGCATTTCGAAGATGCGGTATCAAAATCGGATCAAGATTATGAATAAACCCCCAAAAGAAAAATAACGACGTGATTAAAATGATCGCTAATGTATATTTTTTTTGTTGTGACATATAACAAGATGTATAATTGATAATTCGAAATACGGAATAAATAATGAATAAAGTATTAATTATATTACCCATTTTATAAATGATATTACCATTATTTTAATTTAATTTGCAAACTATCTGAATATATAATACAAAATGCGTCTAAAACAACTAACTCATCAAGGGAGCAGTTTTCAAAGTTTTCATGTGCGGCACGATACCTATCCTAAGAATCATAACGTATGGCATTACCATGAAGAATTGGAGTTCATTCAAGTTAGAAAGGGCTCAGGTACGCTTTTTATCGGAGATTGTATTCGAAAGTTTGGTCCTGGAGATGTTGTTCTCATTGGTCCTAATATTCCCCATTACTGGTTTTTCGATCCAGAATATTTAGATGCGATCAAGCCTATTGCTACAGATAACTGTGTCATACATTTCCAAAAAAGTTTTGCCGGCGAAGATTTTTTTTATTTACCGGAGATGACTGGCATTAAAGATTTACTTTTAGAAGCAAATAAAGGATTATGGTATAGATGTGATTCGACGGATCCGTTAAACAAACTTTTTGAGCACATTTTGATCGCTGGCGGATTTGAGCAGCTCTTAATTCTATTGCAGGCATTGTATATTTTCCATCATAAGAATAAGATAATGCTGGTAAGCGACAATTATGCGATCTTAAATCATTCAAGCGATCATAAACGTATGAATGATATCGTAGATTACATTCAAACAAATTTTAGACAACATATAGAGTTAAGCGATCTAGCAAATTTGGCTGGCATGACAAACAATTCATTCTGCCGATATTTTAAACAAAAAACGGGTAAAACGCCATTAGAGTTTATTACTGAGCTTCGGATCGCATCCGCCTGTAAATTCCTATCAGATACTAATACGCCCCTGAAGGAAGTCTGTTTTGAATGTGGATATAATAATTATGTAAGCTTTCATAACGCTTTTAAACGTATTACCGGCCTAACTCCGAAGAATTATAAAATAAAAGCCATACCTAAATAAGCGCTATTTTGTTTTATAACTTTAAAATTACTGATCGTTTTTACTTAACGAAAAAATGTAGATTTACTGGTTGGCAGTGGATTTAGGTTTATCCTTAGCACGAAAATAAGTTGCGAAATTACATGCTAAGACTATTTTCTATTCATATTTAAAACTATTTTCCCCAAAAAGTCTCCTGTTTCCATCAATTTATGAGCATGTACAACTTCTTCTAACGGAAAAGCCTTATATACATTTGTTTTGAATTTACCATTCATCAATAGAGGCACAATTTCTCTTTCAATTTCCTCAGCTAATTCAGCTTTAAACGACTCATCTCGCGCCCGAAGTGTGCTACCGGTAAGGAAGATCCTCTTCTGCATGAGTTTCAATAAATTCAGCTCAACTTTTGCTCCTTTCATCGCGTTGATGTAAATCAAGGTTCCGTCGTCTTCAAGAAGATCAAAATTTTTAGTAAAATAGTCGCCTCCTATGCTATCTAGAATAATATTGATTTTTTCATTACGCCATACTTTTTCATAGTCAACTTCGTGGTAGTTTACAAAATCAAACGCACCTAATTTTTTTGCAAAAGTTCCTTTCCCCTCTGATCCAACTGTTGTGTACACTTTAGCTCCAAACAAACATCCCAATTGTATGGCTGTAGTCCCTATGCCGCCAGATCCACCATGTACTAATAAGCGGTCTCCATTCTTCAGTTTGCCTCTTTGAAAAACGTTGTGCCATACTGTAAAGAGAGTTTCGGGCAAGCTTGCGGCTTCAATGAAATTGAGGTTTTTGGGCATCAGAATACAGCTACCAATGTGGGTTGTCGCATATTCAGCGTATCCACCACCGCTTAGCAAAGCCATTACCCGATCTCCTATTCTGGAATCGTCAACCCCCTCTCCAACCGCTACTATTTTACCCGATACTTCCAAACCGGGGACATCTTGAATTGCCCCGGCTGGGGCGGGGTAGTTTCCTCTACGCTGGAATATATCAGGTCGATTAATTCCAGCGGCATGTACCTCTATCAAAACATATCCTGTTTTTAGCTTTGGGATTTCCCGTTTTTCAATTTTTAAAACTTCAGGTTCACCAAATTCGCTTATTACTGCTGCCTTCATCATTTCTTTCTCGGGTATTTTTGTAGACGTATATTTAAAGAGAGCATAAAATATCTTCCTAATCTATTATTACGTGCTTCGTACACATCATTTCCGATATATTCAGAAGTAAAGCCCATACTTTTATTCTGGTCAAACAAGTCAAACCCTTGAACACGTAATAATGCCATATTGTTTGGTAAAAAGGTGAATTCTGCAAATGCATTCATAATCGTAGGGTTTATATTCATGAATGTACTTGTATATCCATCATTGAATCGTTGAGACATTTCCATTCCTAATGAAATATGATCATTAAAATATCCTTTGGCTCCTAAACCGACTAAAAAACTGTTGGCGTTTATTTCAGTTCTGTAAGGAATATCATACTGCGCGTTGTTAAGCATGTAATTCGCATTAACAACAGATTCAACATAATCTGACCATTGATAACGAATCTGTAGCGCTTGATTAAAAAACAACTGCTTTGTCGTTCTCCTGCGATCGTCTATAAAAGAAAGGTTATTATAGTAGTCTGTATTGCCTGTTAGATCTAATTGTAGGCCTTCAGCGAATAGCGGTGTATTAAAAATATAGTACCACCGCATATCGTAGTACCCTCCGGTGTTCTTGAAAGTAGTTTCTTGTATTGTTGAATTGTTGATAGATCGCTTATCACTGACAATTTTATTAAGTGCAATATTGTAAGCTATATTAGATTCTAAATATTGACCCGTAGATGGCATTGTCTTACGAAATGTAGTGGAAATACGGTGTGAAAACTCAGCTTTCAATTCTGGGTTACCAACGATAATATTTCGAGAATTGGTATTATCTATAACTGGAATAATTTGATGAAAATCGGGCTGATTATTCTTTCCTTTATAGTCAATTTGCCAATCCATTTCATTACTAAATCTGTAAATAATGTTTGCTGAAGGGATCAAATTTACATTCTCATATTTGTACTCGACTGCTTCTCGAGGTAATTTACCACGAAGTAACAACGGTTGTACGGCAAATCCCACATTTAATTTAAACTTATTATTAGGTGTAAACTGGTAAAGAAGACTTGTACGGTTACTCCTGAAAAAGTAATTATAATCTACTGTCAATGAGTCGACGTAATTGGGTAACTTAGACGGGTTGTTGGTCAACCTGTCTTCTACGAGACGCATGGCATCAATTTGTGTTATATCAAACGAATAACTAAATTCAAGCAAGCTTTTTTCAAAAAAAGGTTCGACGAATTTTACTTCTACTTTTGAACTGTTATTAATATTCTTAACATCGATAAATTGGTCCTGTGAGAACTCAGTATTAATAGGTGTGTTATCGGATAGATCATATCCTTTATAATATTCACGAACTACTTCATTTCTCTTGTTGTTATTGGAACTCATGTGTAGATTTCCGATCAATTTACGTCCCTTTTTATCAAAATGTTTAGAATATAGTATTTCTAATTCTCCATTCGGATTCTCTTGCGTTGTCGAATCCTGATAAGTTCCTAGGTTTTTCGAATCGTAATTTCTTAATTCTGTATCTTTTGTATTGGTTGCTATTTGTTTATTAAATAATAGATTTCCTCCGACCTTCAATGCGTCTTTATTTTCGAATCTTGTTTCCATATCGAATTTAATCCGATGATTGAGATCTATTGTATTAATTGAGTAGTCTTCCTTTCGCCTAATGGTATTACCGATGTAGGTAGATGTTAGTTCAGAGAAGCCTTCCGTAGAATTTTCCTGACGCACAAAGCTATAAGAAGCATTTAAATTAGTATTATCACCTATCTTTCGAGATACATTTATCCCTAAAGAATTCACATTATTGAGGCCGTCTGTCGGGTCGGAATAGTCTCCAATTTCTAACAAAGATCTATCTCTCTCCCCTCCGGTTAATGAACCGAAGGAAAAAAGATTTGTATTGGTATTATTGATTGATCCAATAAGAGAGACCTCCTCTCCATTGTTAAACTTGTTAATACCAAAACTGCCGATATAGCGCTCGTTTGTCCCGCCGCCAAAGGTAAGTTGTCCAAAGTATATTTTTTTGCGATCTTCTTTTAAAGTTATATTGATGACTTTCTCAGCGTCTCCATCTTTCAAGCCGCTTTGTTGAATATCGTCAATTATCTGAATATTCTGCACGAAATCGGCAGGGAGATTACGCGTAGCCGTAAGGACATCACCTCCAAAAAACGGTTTGCTGTCTACTTCAATACGATTTATAGGCTTACCGTTGAAATATACCGAACCGTCTCTTCCTACCTGAAATCCAGGTAAACCTTTTAACGCTTCTTCAAGCAATGCTCCTTTTCTAAATTTGTATGCGTTAAAATTGAATTGAGTGGTGTCTTTTTTGAAAACAATAGGTATAACTTTTACAATATTAATATCCTTGATCAAGAAGCTAGATGGTATTAACTCTATTGTTGGCAATTCAATCTCCCTGCTGGCTTCAATAGAAAATAGCGATTTGCTGGCCATTTGATACCCCAACATACTATACGTAATGTACAAATTATTACCTTTTATATTTTTGAATTTGTACCACCCCTTTTCATCGGTAACCTGAGTGACGGTATCTAGATTGGTATTCAGTCTTACACTTACAGACTTTAGCGGCGCACCAGTACTGTCTACTACGTTACCATAGAAGGATTTGTTAGTTGCTTGGGCCAACGCGCTGTCGGCTGCAAGTAGACCAAAAATTGTTAACAAGAAACACGCTATTTTCGGGTGGAGTAAGTGCACTTCAATATTTAAATTTCCTAATTAGCTCAATATACAAAATATTATCCTTTAGTATTGTATTACAATAACGATATTAACGAAAATATGGTATAAAAAAAACGGGCTATTAATTAATAATAACCCGTTTTTTAGTAAAAATTTTAGTGATTTACTCACCATCAAAAACTACTTTCACCAAATGTCTATCAATTTCCCAACGACCTGTTCCCTCTTCTCCAATAACATCAAACAATTCTAGAATGCGGCGAGCCACATATTCTTCTTCTACTTGCTCTTCTAAAAACCACTGGACGAAATTAAATGTCACATAATCTTTTGATTTAGCACATTGATCTGCAATATTATTAAACTGCTCTGTGACAAACATTTCTTGTTCTAACGTTTGCTCGAAAACCCCACGGAAAGATTCAAAGTCTACAGGAATATTTGTTATTTCTGGTGATATTGCTCTCCCACCTCTATTGCTTACATAATTAAATAACTTCAACATATGTGTGCGTTCTTCATCTGACTGTTTTGCGAAGAATTCTGATGCATTGTCTAATCCTTGATCATCACACCAAGCAGACATGGCCAAATATAGTGCAGAAGAATGTGCTTCTACTTTAATTTGCGCATTTAATATAGTTTCAATATTTTCAGAAAGCGATGATTTTAATTTTAATAAGTCTTTCATATAGTTTATACTTTAAACATTCATATATTATAACAATAATATTCTTGTATTGTTTATACAAATGTAATGTATAAGTCCTGTTATGGCATCAAAAAAGTGCAATACAAATTCAGTCTAAATTAAGTCAGAATAGTTGTAACTTATTTAGAATCAATACAATTATAAGGAAAATAAACTACGCAACAATTGTACTATAATGACCTTGTCTCAATAGCTGTTTAATCGAGCCATTTAATTCGATCATAAATTTAGCACCTGAAAGTATTTCTCTAAGATTTAAGATATCTTGAGGTGAAAGAATAAAACAACGTTCAGTACGAAAAGGCATCACTATTTCAAAATCCGAAGAACGAGAAGCATCGTTGAGCATTGTTTCTATACAGATGGAATCTATTCTTTTTTTGAACATAAAAAAATCTCCTACTTTAAAGGCGGTTGTCGTTCCTTTAAAATCTAACCAATAACAATTCTTGCGACTACATTGGTATATAGCTCCATGTTCAGTTTTAAACACTTCCTCTACGTTTGCTAATGGACAGATCATCTTATAAATTCTTTTTATATCAGATTGAAATATTCTATTATTGGCAAATGTAAAACTTATTAAGAATTAATCCAAATAAAATAACAAAAAAACGGTCTATTTTTATAGACCGTTCCAAAAATTATATTAATAAAATATTCTAAGACTCTTCACCCTCCGTGGTAAGAAACTCCTTGTGATTGCTTACGTTGGTACGCGTCTTCGTTTTGTGCTTATTAATCTGCCTTCTTAGCGATTCAGCCGCGATATCAACAGCTTCCTCAAACGTTTTGGCCTGAGACTTAGCAAATAGTTGATTGCCAGGAATATTTAGTTTTAATTCTGCTATCTTGTTGGCCTCGTCTTCCACATTTTCTAATCGGAGATAACATACCCCTTCAATGATATTATCTAAGTATTGGTCTAACTTGTTAGCCCTCTTCTTGATAAAGTCTACCAATTTTTGATCTGCATCGAATTTGATTGATTGCACAGTAATATTCATTTTTCCTCCTTTTTTAAGCCTTTGGATGGGCTTGTTTATAAATTGACTTTAAACGCTCAGCAGAATTATGTGTATATATTTGTGTAGCTGCTAATCCTGCGTGACCTAATAATTCCTTTATAGCATTCAAATCTGCTCCACTATCTAATAATGTCGTGGCAAAACTGTGTCTCAAAATATGAGGACTTCTCTTATTCTGCGAAGTGATCATACTAAGGTGATTTTTTACGATTCTGTAAATCAATTTTGCATATGCAGGTTTTCCTTCTTTAGTAACGATAAGATACTCTGTTTTGTTTTCAAAATTTTGATCTTCTTTTTTTTCTAAATATGATTTTAGTTCTGTCAACAAGGTTGAATGCACGGGAACAAAACGCTCTTTATTCCTTTTACCGAATATAAGAATTTTTTTACTGAAAATATCAACATCTTTCTCTTTTATTTTCAATAATTCTGACAGCCGAATTCCTGTGCCAAATAAAAGCTCCATTACAATATAGTCTCTTTTTTCTTCGAAATTTCCAGCCGCGTATTCCATTTGATTTAAGAGGACTACGATTTTGTCTTTTTCCACAATAGTAGGTAGTTTCTTTGGTATTTTTAGCGCTTTGATGAGACGTGCTGGATTTTGAAGAACTATACCCTCCCGTTGTAAGAATTTATAATATGATTTAATAGCAGAGATAGATCTATTCACCGATACTGCCTCTTTACCTTCCTCTTTGAGGATTGAAAAATATTGCCGTAACAATTTGTAGTCCACTTCTTCAAATTTGATATCTTCGCTAATTACAAAATGCGATAAGCCATCAATTTCCTTCGCATAAGCACTTAGCGTGTGGGCAGAAAATCGCTTTTCGTATTTCAAAAAATTTAAGAATCGTTCTTTATACATATCGTTCGCTGAACTAGCAGAAAGATAGGCAAAATATATTGTAATGGTATGCTATGCGATATATTTTAACAAACTTTAAAAGTTTGATACGATTTCCGTCGACAATAATGGTAAACGTAAAAAATAGTAAATAAAAAAGGAGAAACGTGAGTTTCTCCTTTTTCGGTGCAAATTGTTGCTTTAAAGCTTACTATTCACGTCAATGGCATTTAATTCGGCAAAAGCCTGTTTAAGACGAGTAACAAAGGCTTCTTCACCTTTACGTAGCCACACACGAGGATCATAATATTTTTTATTGGGAGAATCCGTACCTTCAGGATTACCAATTTGTTCTTGAAGATAATCGTGATTTTTAGCTTCATAATTTCTAATGCCTTCCCAAAATGCCCACTGCATATCCGTGTCGATATTCATTTTTATAGCTCCATAGGAGATAGCTTCCTTGATTTCTTCCGGAGAAGAACCTGAGCCACCATGGAATACGAAATTAACCGGTTTAACTGCAGTTAAGCTATATTTTTCACGTATATAATCTTGCGAGTTTTGAAGAATAACTGGTTGTAATTTCACATTACCTGGTTTATATACGCCGTGTACGTTACCAAAGGCCGCCGCTACCGTGAATTTATCCGAAACTTTAGATAATTCTTCATACGCATAAGCTACTTCTTCAGGCTGTGTATATAATTTAGAACTATCCACATCCGAATTATCCACACCGTCTTCTTCACCTCCAGTAACACCCAACTCAATTTCGACCGTCATACCGAGTGGTTTCATGCGTTCCAAATATTTTTTGGAAATCTCTATATTTTCCTCGATAGTTTCTTCGGAAAGATCGAGCATGTGTGATGAAAATAAAGGCTTGCCATTTTGAGCAAAGAACTTTTCGCCTGCTTCCAATAAACCGTCAATCCATGGTAACAATTTCTTTGCAGCATGGTCAGTATGTAAGATAACAGCCACACCATAATGTTCTGCCAACAAATGCACATGGTGCGCAGCAGAAATCCCACCTAAAATACACGCTTGTAAATCCTCATTACTCAATGATTTTCCAGCATAAAATTGCGCTCCACCGTTTGATAACTGTATAATTACAGGAGAATTTACAGATTTTGCTGTCTCCATAACCGCATTGATGGAATTCGTTCCTATTACATTTACAGCAGGCAAAGCAAATTTATGTTGTTTTGCTAACTCAAATAATTCTTGTACTTGATCACCTGTCAATACACCTTTATAATCTCTTAGGCTCATATTTTATTTTTATTTAATTGCTTTTATTTTTTGAAGTTTAAAGATAGTGATTTTTTATTGTTTTGAAAACAATAGTGTAAAAAATACACTAAGAAAAACATCCCACATCTATTTCTTATTTAAGAGTTATTGGTATCTTTAGAGGTACTTACACAATAAATACGATATATAATGGTTGAGATTTACGGTATAAAAAATTGTAACACAGTAAAAAAAGCTTTAGACTGGCTTGCAGAACATGAAATCTCTTATACGTTTCATGATTTCAAAAAGGAGCCGGCACGGGAAGAAAAGTTGACGGAATGGTCGAAAAAAGTATCATGGGAGCAACTCGTTAATAAAAAAGGAACAACTTGGCGTAAATTATCGAAGGAAGAACAAGATAATGTCAAGGATTTTTCTTCTGGAATCCAGATTCTTTTACAACACAATAGTATGATTAAGAGACCTATTATAGAATATAACGATCTCATCCTTTTGGGATTCGACGACAATGTTTATTTAAGCACACTAAAACTTCCTCACTAATATGATAAAACGATTATACGTTATAGTCTTAACGACAGCCTGTCTATTTACTTTTTCTCCTCTAGAAGCGCAGGAAGGGAGTGTATACAATTATACTGAAGCATTTGCTACAGATTTTTACAAAAACAATGGCACTGTGTACCGTTCTGCAAGTGGCAAACCAGGACCCTCCTATTGGCAGAATACAGCCAGCTACAGCATTAAGGTAAAACTGGATGATAAGACAAACCGAATAACCGGTTCAGTTGCTACAACCTACATTAATAATAGTCCCGAAGAGCTCGAGTTTATCTGGTTACAATTGGACCAGAATCTCTTCAATAATGACTCTAGAGGACAAGCTACTATTCCTCTTCAAGACAGTCGTTATGGAAATGCTAAGAATACCTTTAATGGGGGGTATACTATTAAAAATGTTATGACAGACTCCCATTCTGATATTACTTATAGCATTAACGATACTCGGATGCGACTCAATTTGCCTACACCTTTAAAAGCCAATGGAGGCAAAGTAACATTCAGCATGGATTTTGAATTTACCGTTCCAGAATATGGTGCAGACCGTACGGGTATATTGAGTACGTCAAATGGCAATATCTATGCTATTGCGCAATGGTATCCGAGAGTATGTGTCTTCGATGATATTCTTGGATGGAATACACATCCTTATACCGGACCCGGAGAGTTTTATTTGGAATTCGGAGATTACGAGGTTGAGATTACCGCGCCCGCAAATCATATCGTGGTTATGGGGGGCGACCTACTTAATCCGGAGGAAGTTTTTACCGAAGACCAGTTGAATCGCTACAATCAAGCGAAATCTTCAAATAAAACTGTACTTATCCGTTCGGAAAATGAAGTATCCAAAGCGTCATCTAGACCTGCTAAGAACGAACTGACTTGGAAGTATATTTTAAAAAATGCACATGATGTAGCTTGGGCTTCCTCAGCTGCCTTCATCTTAGACGGTGCAAAGATTAATCTACCTAGCGGTAAATCCGCATTAGCGCTATCGGCCTACCCCAAAGAAAGTAATGGGAATAATGCCTGGGAAAGATCCACAGAATATACAAAAGCATCGATTGAGCACTATTCGCAAAAATGGTATGAGTACCCGTATCCTGTTGCTGTTAATGTAGCGTCAAATGTAGGAGGAATGGAATACCCGGCTATCTCTTTCTGTGGCCACAAAGCCAAGGCCGCCAATTTATGGGGTGTAACAGATCACGAGTTTGGTCATAATTGGTTTCCGATGATCGTGGGTAGTAACGAAAGATTACACGGATGGATGGATGAAGGATTTAACACTTTTATTAATGGTATTTCAACCGAAGTATTTAATAAAGGTGAATACAATATCAAATATGGACAACGCAATAGCATGACACCAGTTTTATTCAATTCCAGTTTAGAAGCCGTGATGACAACTCCACAGAACATGAAAGAACGTCATATGGGTATCCTCTTATATTACAAACCGGCTTTTGCGTTGCAGTTGTTAAGAAACGAGATCATCGGCAAACCTCGCTTTGATGCCGCGTTTAAGAAATATATTGAGGTCTGGGCCTATAAGCATCCTACCCCTGACGATTTTTTTAGATTGATAGAAAATGAAACCGGAGAAAACCTGAACTGGTTTTGGAAAGGTTTTTTCCAGTACAACTGGCAAATGGATCAAACGATTAGCGACGTACGCTATGTAGAATCCGACCCATCAAAAGGTGCGATTGTTAGTGTTGACAATCTAGGTAAATTACCCATGCCAGTGGAAATCGAAGCAACTACCGAGAGTGGTAAAAAAATCACAGTGAAATTACCAGTAGAAATTTGGGAGAGAAATAGAAGATGGACATTTAAAATAGCATCAACAGAAAAGCTAACAATCCTTAAACTAGATCCGCGAAATGTATTTCCCGATATCAATCCCGAAAACAACACTTGGAACACAAAATAACATGAACAAAATAAATTACATAGTAGCTCTAATGGCTTTTCTACTAGCCGGAATTGGCACGCCGATACAGGCACAAGATTTTACAGGAATCGTATACGAGCTAGAGAGCAGCCATACTCTTTGGAATGTGACAGTTAGAAACCTACGCACCAAAGAGCAGGTAAATACCGATCGAGAAGGAAAATTTAAGATCAATGCTAAACTTTACGATTATCTAGAGCTCGAATTGCCAGGTTATCAAAAGGATACTGCATTTCTTTATGAGGAAGGTGTGCAAAGAATCTATTTATTACGCGAGGACAATACGATCGTTATTAATGAAGTCTTGGTAACTCGTTTAACGGATAGTCGTTTAATTTCGGAAATTGAGCGGACCAAAAATGAAGGTAAAGTAGTCGATGCAAACCAACAAAAAGGTGGATTACGTGTTTCCCCTTCCCGTTTGTTTGGACGAAAAGCAAAAGAAGCACGGAAAAACCTTGATCTATTGATCACAGAACAAAAAAATCGAAAGATTGACCGTAAATTCACCAACCAACTCATTGCGTCTTTGGTTCCCCTTTCAGAAGATGAAATTCCTTTATTTAAAGAACGGTACCGCCCAACATTAGAATTTGTTCAAGTAGCCTCCCCGCAAGATCTACAGGTTTATATATTGGATTCGTACAAAAAATTCAGACAAGAAGATTAGATTTTTATACAATCAGAACTATTATACATTATGAAATATATCATGTTTTTAATTTTAAGCTTATTTGTAAATACCCTTTTTGCACAAAAAAACGACAAAAAGCTTGAAGATAAACTTAACAATGAAATACAACATTTTAAAGGTGAGATCGGCATATATATACAACACATACGTTCTAACCGGTATGTTGCAATCCACGCAGATACCATATTTCCCACTGCCAGTATTGTTAAAATTCCAATTTTGGTAGGCGTATTCCAAAAAATCGCTGATGGACAATTGCAAGTAAATCAGGCTTTCCGATACGACAAAAATAGAGTTTATGGTGGCTCCGGTCTAATGCAATTTTATAAAGATAGTGCGCAAACGGATCTTTCTACTATGATCTCGTTAATGTTAAGT
The DNA here is from genome assembly GCF_005049105.1 of Sphingobacterium alkalisoli. Taxonomy (GTDB): domain Bacteria; phylum Bacteroidota; class Bacteroidia; order Sphingobacteriales; family Sphingobacteriaceae; genus Sphingobacterium; species Sphingobacterium alkalisoli. The sequence goes on along the minus strand of NZ_SUKA01000003.1, from coordinate 225,005 downwards.
TACAGCGACAACGTTGCCTCTCTTTGGCTGCAAGAATTAGCAGGTGGCGGAACTGTTATTAATCCACTTTTGGAAAAATTAGGATTGCAACACACCAAAATCAATTCTAGAACTCCAGGTAGAGAAGATATTTGGAAAAAATACGGTTGGGGACAAACTACACCTCGAGAAATGGCTACATTATTTTTGTCAATAAGAAATGGTCAAGTAATCGACAAAAGGCATTCAGATAAAATGTACAGATATTTGAAAAATCAATTTTACAATGGACGATCTTTATCGCAGATTCCATCACATATCAATACCATATCTAAAACAGGATCTGTAAACGATGCTCGTGGTGAAGTTGTACTCGTAAATGCCCCGAGCGGAGACTATGTATTTTGTATATTAACAAAAAATAACGAAGATCAAAGTTGGAACGATCAAAATGAAGCCGAGGTGCTAACCCGAAAAATTTCGAATATCATCTGGAACCACTTTGAGCCCAAGCATCCCTTCGTCCCGTTCGAACCGATCAAATAAAAAAAGGAATTAGGCAATTTGCCGTTGGTGGCCGCTCCGTTTTCGATGAGTAAATCTTTCAAAAGCGAGGTCTAAAAATTAACTAATTTTTAGACCTCGCTTTATTGTTGAAAACTGTCAGAGACTATAAAACTGCCTCTCTGAGTCGTACTAATTTTATCAATAAATCTTCTAAATAATCTAGATGAAGCATATTAGCACCATCCGATTTGGCATTTGCCGGATCGGGATGTGTTTCTATAAAAAGTCCATCGGCGCCTACGGCGATAGCTGCTTTTGCAATGGTTTCGATTAACTCGGGTTTTCCGCCAGTTACACCAGAAGTCTGATTAGGTTGTTGTAAAGAATGCGTACAATCCATCACTGTTGGCACATTGAATGCACGCATTGTAGGGATTCCCCGAAAATCAACAATAAGGTCCTGATAGCCGAATGTATTTCCACGATCTGTTAGGAATACTTTTTCGTTGCCAGCTTCTTTTATTTTATCAACTGCAAATTTCATCGACTCGGCCGATAGAAATTGGCCCTTCTTAATATTAACTACTTTTCCCGTTTCGGCGGCTGCAACTAATAATTCGGTTTGACGGCATAGAAAAGCAGGTATCTGTAGCACATCCACATAAGCTGCGGCCAGCGCCGCCTCGTGGCTTTCGTGAATATCTGTTACAGTAGGAATACCAAATTCCTTACCCACCTTCTCCAAGATCTTCAGTGCTTTTTCATCCCCTATGCCTGTAAATGAATCTACACGCGATCGATTTGCTTTACGGTATGAACCTTTAAAAATATAAGGTATACCAAGCGTATCCGTAATGGTAACAATTTTTTCGACAATTCTAAATGCGATTTCTTCACCTTCGATGGCACAAGGCCCCGCCATTAAGAAAAACTGATTGGATTGCCCATTTTTTATTTGAGGCAAATATGTATTAATCATTTGTAAATATTAATTCCCTAATTCTGATATAAACTTAATGCGCATCAGTTGAATGTCTTCATACGTATAATCTGCTTCACCCAATTGTTTTAATGCTTCTTTAATAGAATCAACTTCGGCCGATTTAAAGTAGTCGTATACCTCATCTTGTAAGTCTTGATCAATCATCTCATCAACAAAATAGCCTATATTTAATTTTGTGCCAGAGTATACAATGGATTCCACTTCTTTGAGCAGATCTTCATAGCTTATGCCTTTCGCTGATGCAATATCACCCAATCCTATTTTACGGTCTATATTTTGAATTATAGATACTTTTAGAGCAGACTTATTCGCTGTGCTTTTTACAATAAGATCCTGTGGTCGATCAATGTTGTTATCCTCTACGTATTGTTTTATTAGCGCAATAAAAGGAGCTCCAAATTTCGTCACTTTACCCGATCCAACACCATGTATTTGTTTCAGCTCTTCTGATGTAATGGGATAATGTGTACACATTTCATCAAGTGAAGGATCTTGAAAAATAACAAAAGGAGGTAAAGACTTTTGCTTCGCTATTTTTTTTCGTAGATCTTTAAGCATTTTGAGCAACTCCGTATCTAAAGCTGCTGAGCTTTGCGTGACATCTTCCCCACCATCGTCATCTGTAAATTCCATCGGTTTATTAATGATGAATTTTATCGCATACGGATTATTCAAATACTTTTTGCCGGATTCCGTTAATGTCAGTAAGCCGTAGTGGTCAATATCTTTTTTTATAAAATCAGCTAATTCCGCTTGACGAATCACCGAATTCCAATAATTTACGCCATTTTCTTTTCCTGAGCCAAATAACTTGTGTTCATCGTGTTTGTATGATGAAACAGGTTGATTGTTTTGTCCCATTAATACATTAATAATATGATGGTCGTCAAATTTATCACCTTGCTCTTTAATAAAACCTAAAACCTTGAACAATGGTTCTTCTGCATCAATATGAGTTTTTGGTGCTCTACAGTTATCGCACATGTTATTGCAACCTGTCTCATCAAATTTTTCCCCAAAATAGTGCAAAATCTGCTTACGACGACACACAGAAGACTCAGAATAATCTATAACTTCTTTTAATATCTGTGTACCTATTTCTCGTTCGGACACAGGTTTATCTTTCATGAATTTCGTCAGTTTTTCGACATCTTTTTTAGAATAGAATGCGACACAAAGGCCTTCTCCCCCGTCCCGTCCAGCTCTACCTGTTTCTTGATAATAACCTTCCATTGACTTTGGGATATCATGGTGGATCACATACCGTACATCGGGCTTGTCTATTCCCATCCCAAAAGCAATAGTCGCCACAATTACTTCTACATCTTCCATCAAAAACTTATCCTGCGTATCAGCACGAGTTTTTGCGTCTAAGCCTGCATGGTAAGGCAGTGCTTTTATTCCATTAATATTAAGAACTTCGGCGATTTCCTCTACTTTCTTGCGGCTAAGACAATAAATAATTCCAGTTTTACCCGTATTATTTTTTATGAATCTAACAATTTCTCTTACAACTTTATTCTTGGGGCGTACATCATAATACAGATTGGATCGGTTGAAAGACGACTTGAATAATGCAGCGTTATTCATTTGTAAATTCTTTCGAATGTCTGATTGTACTTTTGGTGTTGCAGTAGCCGTCAGCGCAATTATAGGAATATTTTCGCCGATACCGTTAATAATTTGACGTATCTTTCGGTATTCAGGACGGAAATCATGACCCCATTCAGAAATACAGTGTGCTTCATCAACAGCTACAAACGAAACCTTGATTGATTTTAGGAAAAGCACATTGTCCTCTTTCGATAAAGATTCTGGAGCCACATAAAGCAACTTTGTTTTTCCTGCAGAAACGTCCGCTTTCACTTTTGTAATGTCACCTTTATTCAAAGATGAATTTAAAAAATGTGCTATACTATCATTCCCTCCGAAGGCACGAAGCTGATCCACCTGATTTTTCATCAATGCAATCAGCGGTGATATTACTATTGCCGTTCCGTCGCTCATTAATGCCGGTAACTGATAACAAATGGACTTCCCTCCACCAGTCGGCATAATTACGAACGTATCTTTTTTGTTTAATACATTTGTAATAATTGCTTCCTGATCTCCTTTAAAAGTATCAAAACCAAAAAATTCTTGCAGATTATCAAACAGTGATTTTTCTATTTCCATCGACGCAGACACAAAATTAGACAGACTCTTAAGTAACTAAGTTAAAAAACTTATTTTTGTAAATATTAAAGTAAAAATAACATTTTTTCGGTGAAAAACAACACAGACATTAAAAAAGAGGCTATACGGGTTTTAGAGCTTGAGGCTCAGGCGATACAGGCTCTGGTTTCTAAAATCAACGCTGACTTTGAACAGGTGGTCGACGAAATACTGTCGTTAAAAGGGCGTGTTATATTGACGGGCATCGGCAAAAGTGCTATCATTGCGCAAAAAATCGTAGCAACTTTAAATTCCACTGGGACTCCAGCCATATTCATGCATGCTGCAGATGCCATACATGGCGATTTAGGAATTATCCAAAAAGAGGACCTTATTATTGCGCTATCTAAAAGCGGTAATACTCCGGAAATAAAAGTACTCGTACCATTTTTAAAGCACAGACAAAATACGCTTGTAGCATTGGTTGGAAATACAACATCGTTTCTTGCCGACCACGCAGATTATATTTTAGATACTACAGTGGAGCGTGAAGCATGTTCAAACAACTTAGCTCCAACTACCAGCACGACAGCTCAATTGGCAATGGGTGATGCCCTTGCGGTGTGTCTTCAATCTGCACGTCAGTTTACAGATAAGGATTTTGCGAGATACCATCCAGGGGGGGCACTAGGCAAGCAACTCTACCTTAAAGTAGCGGACTTATCAGATGCAAATGGCAAACCCGTTGTATCACCTGAAGATAATATTCGACAAGTAATTATCACCATCACGAAGTACAGGCTAGGTGCCACAGCGGTTATCGATAAGGATCAGATTATTGGTATTATTACCGATGGCGATATACGCCGTATGTTAGAACAACATAATAGTATTTCAGATCTTACTGCCAAAGACATTATGGCACAGCAGCCCAAGATGATTGATGCGGCCGAACTAGCGGTAAACGCGCTGCATAAGATGCGTGAAAACAACATTGCACAGTTGTTAGTAACCAAAAACAACGACTTTACAGGTATTATACATATTCAGGATCTACTGAAAGAAGGAATTATCTAATATGTTGTAGCTAAATATTTTGTAAAAATATTGTTAATTTAAGTACTTGAAATCATTTCCAATCCAATTAATGGTACATTTGGTACGTATATTGAATATACAAGGAAAGATTGAAATATAATATTTAATATAATAACTATGAATAAAGTTTTAAATGTAGTAGCGGTAGTATTAGCCTTTATCTCGTTAAATGCAATGAGCGTAGCCATTGGCGAGTTTAAGTTTGAAAAGGAAACACATGACTTTGGTAGTATTCCCCAAGGAACACCAGTTTCTCACGAATTTAAATTTACAAATGGAGGGGATGCTCCGATCATAATATCGGAGGTAGCACCATCATGTGGTTGTTCTGTAGCCGATTTCTCAAAAACTCCTATTAAACCAGGAGAGACAGGCACGATTAAGGCGACGTTTAACGCGGCGGCCAAGGGACCGTTTACCAAATCTTTCACTGTAAAATCTAATACTAAGACGCCTGTAAAAACCCTTACTGTTAAAGGAACAGTTCAGTAATCGACTACAAATATTTTTTAAGCCACACGTGTTCGTGTGGCTTTTTTTATGACCAACACGGTTGTCTGTTACGAGTGGAGTTTTTTATAATTATGTATCGTGAATGCAAAGCATTTTATCTAAGTTTGCACACAACAAAAATGAATAGTTCATGCCAAAAATTTCACAAAAAGGCATTAATATGCCTGCCTCGCCCATTCGAAAATTAACTCCCTTTGCAGATCAAGCCAAAAAAGACGGTAAAAAGATCTATCACTTAAACATTGGTCAACCCGATATTCAAACACCTGAGGTGATGTTGAATGCCTTGAAAAACATTGACTTCAAAGTATGGGCGTACACTGCATCAGAAGGAACAGCATCTTATAGAAGTAAATTGGCTGAGTATTACAATAAACTGAATTATGGCGTTGCTCCTACCGATATATTAGTCACCAATGGAGGTTCGGAGGCTATTACGATTGCGATGCAAGCGTGTTTAAATCCAGGTGAAGAGATCATTATTCCCGAACCATTTTATGCCAACTACAATGGCTTTGCCTGTTCATCAGATATCGTTATCAAGCCAATCATGTCATATATTGACAACGGATTTGCTTTACCTTCTATTGCCGAATTTGAAAAAGTAATCACGGAGAAGACAAAGGCAATAGCTATATGTAACCCCAATAATCCAACTGGTTACTTGTACTCTCAAGAAGAGCTGGAAGCGCTACGGCTTCTATGCCTTAAATATGATCTGTATTTATTTTCAGATGAAGCCTATCGCGAGTTTTGTTACGATGGACGAAAGTTTATCTCCCCTATGCACTTAGAAGGCTTAGAAAATCACGTCGTGGTTTTGGATACTGTTTCCAAACGCTATTCGGCCTGCGGCGCGCGCATTGGTTGTTTGATCACTAAAAATAAAGAATTATACCAAACTGCTTTAAAATTTGCACAAGCACGTCTAAGTCCATCCTTAGAGGGGCAAATTGCAGGAGAGGCTGCAGTAGATACCCCCGATTCCTACTTCGAAGCTGTTTCCAAAGAATATACGGCTCGAAGAGACACATTAGTTAAGGGTTTAAATGGTATTAAAGGCGTTTTTTGTCCAAATCCGGGCGGTGCTTTTTACGTTGTTGCCAAGCTACCCATTGATAATGCCGACAAATTTTGTCGATGGATGCTAGAAGACTTTAGTTACGACAACGAAACAGTGATGATGGCACCTGCGACAGGATTCTATAGTACAGGGGGATTTGGTAAAGATGAAGTGCGATTAGCGTATGTTTTAAACCAAGAAGATTTACGCAAGGCTTTAATATGTTTAGAAAAAGCGCTGGAGGTTTATCCGGGAAAAATGTTTTAAAAATACCTTTTAATTAACGAAAAACAGCTTATCCGTCGATAAGCTGTTTTTCGTTAAAACAATTTTGTAGTCTATTGGTTCTTTATGTAGAAACATAATATAAATAAGACTATGGATAAATTAAAGAAATTTGATCTAATGGCAAAGATTTCACGAGAATTAGAAGACGTGAGAAATAGTCAACAAGCGGTTTTGGAAAAGATCGGTAAAATAGAAGTTGATAACATTGAACTCGGGGATAAAACTATAGAAAGCAAAATGCCTGATATTTATCAACGCACAGCTGACAATTCTGAATCGATAAAAGAAATTTTAGAATCATTCCAGAATAAAACCGAAGAGTTTGGTGAAAAGAACAATGTTGACAAACTGCGTGAGCAAGAAGAAATTAAGAATCTTAAGTAAAGAGCAATAAGGTTTAAATGAAAAAGGCCATTGAAAAAATGGCCTTTTATTGTTTATACTTATATAGTATCACTATCTTACCAGATTCTAATACGCTTATCTTTCGGCACATAAAGCTTATCACCTTCCTTTGTACTCCACGCTTCGTGGAAACCATCCAAGTTAATAATAGGTGCAAATGCGCGATACTGTGCTGGAGAATGAGGATCTGTTTTTACCTGGTTTACGACAAATTCATCTGTATTTTTGGTCCGCCATATGGTGGCCCATGATAGGAAAAAACGCTGCTCTGGTGTAAATCCGTCTATTTTACCAGGATTTCCTTTGTCATTTAGGTACATTTTTAATGCATCAAAAGCTACCGACGAACCACCTAAATCACCAATGTTTTCACCTAATGTAAAACGACCGTTGACAAATACTCCCGGAACCGGTTCGTATCTCTCAAACTGTGCAACCAAAGCATTAGCGGCAGCGTCAAATTTTGCTTTATCCTCTTCCGTCCACCAATTGTTCAAATTACCATTTCCGTCGTACTGCGATCCCGAATCATCAAATCCATGAGATAGTTCATGACCGATAACAGCACCGATCCCACCAAAGTTAACTGCGGCATCTGCTTTATAATCGTAAAATGGAGGCTGTAATATCGCAGCGGGGAATACAATTTCGTTAAACAATGGATTATAATAAGCATTTACTGTTTGCGGCGTCATGCCCCATTCCGTTTTATCGACAGGTTTCCCCTGCTTTTCTAAATTCTGTTGAAATGCCCACAAATTGATACTTTGTATATTATCGTATAACGAAGTCCCCACCTGCATTTTTGAATAATCTTTCCATTTGTCTGGGTACCCTATCTTTACATTGAACTTTGCTAATTTCTCGAGTGCCTTCCCTTTCGTCACTGGCGACATCCACGCTAAGCTGTTAATGTGTAATTCAAAGGATTTTATTAAATACTGCACCAGTTCCTCACACGCCACTTTTGCTTCTTCTGGAAAATGTTCTTCCACGTATAATTTACCCAATAGATCCCCTACCGTGCCATTCACAAATTCCAAACCACGTTTGTCGAGCGCACGTTGTTCCTTTTGGCCTTTTAATTTACGCCCGTAAAAATCAAACGACAATTCATCCAATTCCTTTGTTAAATAACCCGTAGCACCATTGATAATATGGAATTTGAGATATTCTTTGATTTCCGGAAGATTTGTTTGATTCAGGATCTGATCTAGATTTTGGTAGTATTTCAGTTCTCCAATGATCACGGTATCCGTTTTGAAACCTAGATCTGCTAAATACTGCGCTACATCCATATTTTTGACGAGGTCTTTCAAGTCTTTAACTGCTACTGGATTGTATCTTTTTTGTGCATCACGTGATTCTTCAATTGTCTTCAGGTTAGCTGCTATTGATTTTTCAAATTCAACGACTTTAGGCCCCTTCAGGTCGCGTGTCTTCTGGTCCGCTTTGCTGTAAAGCTTCGAAATAAAATTACTATACTCAGCCAAGGTTTCCGTGTTCTTTTCGTCGACCTTTTGGTAGTATGAACGACCTAGTCCTAAAGTTCCCCCTCCAAGGTATACTGCATTCATATCGCTGTTTTTCATGTGAGCATACACATAGCCTCCAAAAAAGGGATTTCCTCCGGTTGGGCCATATTTAACAAAGTATGCATATAGATCGTTTAGACTACCTACTTTATCCAACGCCTGTAGCTGATCTTGGATTGGTTTTAATCCTATTTGGTCGCGGGTTGTAAAGTCGATATACGATTTATACAGATCTGCTATTTTTTGACCATCCGAACCTCTTTCAAATTTTGTATCTAAGGATTCTTTTAAAATTTTTAAACTGGCTATATCGGTATTTTCACGGAGCTCGTCAAAAGATCCCCAGCGTGCTTTATCCGAAGGAATTTCCACTTTCTTCATCCAGTTTCCATTCACATAATTATAAAAATCATCTTGGGGGCGGATTGTTTGATCCATAAGAGACAGATTAATCGCTTTACCTTCTTGAGCAAAAGAATAGCTAGAAGTCGATAATAACGCTGTCAATACAAAAATTTTTTTCATATTTATACTATATTATTATATGCAAACATAATAAATACTACGCAAAATGTTAAGTAACTATTTTATACAAGATGATTATAGAAGTAGACGGCTATACGTTTAGGATTTTCGTTGAATCGTCCTCCAAGAGCATTGTTATCGGCGGCTATAGAAATCAAATGATTTATTTGCATGTGCCACATACCTTCCCTACGGCTGAGTTATACGCCTTTATACGTGCTAATAAACGATTGATCAACAGCTATATAACAAATAGCTATTCCGAGAAGCAGTTCGACAATTTTCAGATTTTCGATCGGGTTTACACGCTTGTAATCAAGGCACGGACATCAAATCCATACCTTCTTGCGGATAAAATATACTCATCAGCTTATCCAATCCATGAAAATGCTGTCAAACATATGCAATACAGCCTTTTACTGCAACAGCTTACTCTTCAGATTAGCACGTGGGAAGAACACTTGCACCTACTCATTTCCGAAATTAAAATACGGAAATTGAAAACAAATTATTTCACTGTTTGTACTAGAGATAAGCGCATCACGTTCTCCGCAGATCTGATCCAAAAGTCAGTCGGATTTATTTCATTTATTTGCGGAGAGGCAGTAATGTGTTTGATGAATATTAATTCTCAAGAGCGTGCACATCTCATGGACCGATTTGTAAAAGATTGGAAATTGCATGAAAAAAATGTATCATATGAACGAGAGTATACAGATTGAGATGACCATTGCGGTATCTGACTTGGATATTGTAGACCACGGCTTTAACCCCAGATCTCTGATCAAAGTACTTTCTCGGTCGCAATTGCGCGTTCTTAAAGAATCATTATTGGAAGTCGTCGTAGAAAAAGACGGTGGTCCACAAATCGGTGATTTAAATATCAGCAACTGGCACTACGACGCAAACGAGAATACGGGTAGGTTTCGATTACATTTTGCAATAGATAGGCAATTTTGTTGCAGCGATACAGAATCCTGCGTCGCTGATTATGTTGATTTTACTTTTTCCGTACAACATGATGATCATCTTATTGCATCGGCAACGTATTTTAATTGGTCTATCAACAATTAAATAGTAAACTACATGACGCACATTCCCTATCTTTTTAAATATAATAATACTTCTTTTGCCCATTACTGGTCAAAAGGTGTAGGCAAAGAATTACTCGATCAGCTGGGCTACGTACCCAATTTAGCAATTGCCGAAAAATTTATTCCACTATTGTATCAATGGGATCGTGTTGGCGACCAGGTGATTCATGACCTTTTCACAAAGACGGGTTTTTCAGGAGGAAACGCTAGTCTTTTTGACTACATAGATCAAAAACCCCTTGCCGAAGCGCAGAAGGATGTATTTGACAATTTCTTTCGGCACGTTGATCCTGATCCGGAGTGGTTAGATCGTCGAAAGCTGCAAATTGGGGCCGAATTAAGCAGACGGCCTGGGTTAACTTCTCTTATTGTCCTCCGTGATTATTGCTTAATGGGTGGATACGAATCTGCAGCTATAAATAAGCCTCTGATTTATACCGGTGCGTTAAAAAAAGGAGCAGCTAAACGGTTAACCGAAACTGTTGAATTCTGGGTACAGATCATGAAAGAAGATGCGTTGGAAATTCCCAACACAGGATTTAAGTCCGTACTCTCTACACGCATGATACATTCATTTTCCCGTGTCAATATACTAGGGAAGACGGATTGGGATAGTAATAAATGGGGTATACCACTCAACAGTTGGGATATGCTGGCCACTAATTTAGGCTTTTCACTCGTATTTCTGGTTGGGCTGCGGCGTATGGGTATACAACCTAGTGAAGAAGAAGTAGACGGTCTCTTTCATCTTTGGAAGTATATAGGCTATTTATTGGGAATACCAATACAGATTATTCCTGAGAACGAAAATGAAGCTATTGAAGCATTGTTTTACTGGACTATGACGCAACGGGAGGGTGATGGAGATACCCTTGCTTTAGCTACAGCGTTAAAAGATGAACCCATCCATGCGTATTATCCGAAGCAAGCGCTTATGCGACAGATGATGCGAGAGATTCATCTCTATTACAACCGCTATTTGTTGGGAGATTATTCTTGCAATCAGTTGGGGCTACCTTCTACCACAATTGGCAGGGCAGCCATCATCAATATCTGGAAAACCAAAAAACAAGAAAAACGAATAAATGAAATCGGTTTCCGTGAAAACATGATTGTCGAGGGTGGACGTGAACAGGAAAACGTGAGGTTGATCTATCAAAAATTTAATAGTCAATGATGTCCGCGGTGATATGCAATACACAATGCTAAAACCTTTTAAAATAATCTCTTGCTCTTTTTTATTTCTTTTTGTATCTTGGGGTCAAACCTATTATACAGATGAAAAAACTATTGATCACACTTTTTTTTGCAAGTAGCCTTACGATACAAGCACAACAGAATCCCGTGTTCGAGGGCTACTATGCAGATCCCGAAGGTATCGTTTATAATAATACTTTTTGGATCTATCCCACCTTTTCCGCAGCATATGAAGACCAGATCTTTTTTGATGCCTTTTCGTCCAAAGATTTAAAAACATGGACCAAGCATCCCCGAATTTTAGATACGAACGAAGTAAAATGGGCTAAACGTGCCATGTGGGCACCTTCCGTTATCGAAAAGGACGGGAAATACTATTTCTTTTTCGGCGCTAATGATGTACATGAAGGTGAAGTGGGCGGTATAGGCGTTGCTGTTTCAGATAAACCGGAGGGCCCCTACAGAGATTTACTCGGTAAGCCCTTAATCAGCACGATTATCAATGGAGCACAACCGATTGATCAATTTGTATTCAAGGATAAAGATGGTACTTACTATATGTATTATGGTGGTTGGAAACATTGTAATTTGGTAAAACTTAAACCAGATTTCACTGGTATTTTGCCTTTCGACGATGGTAGCTATTATAAAGAAGTTACACCCGAAGGATATGTAGAAGGTCCATTTATGTTTATCCGTAATAACAAATACTATTTTATGTGGTCGGAAGGTGGATGGGGCGGTCCACATTACAAGGTTGCTTACGCCATTGCCGACTCTCCTTTTGGTCCATTTAAGCGTCTAAACACAGTACTTGAGCAAGACCCCGAAATTGCAACTGGTGCGGGGCACCATTCGGTCATTCAAATTCCCCATAAAGATAAGTTCTTTATGGTATATCATCGCAGGCCGCTGGGAAAAACTGGCGCCAACGAACGGGTCACCTGTATTGACGAAATGAAATTCGACAAGGATGGTTACATTCTACCCGTAAAAATGACCTTTGAAGGAGTACATTATCGATTGGATTAAGATTAAGAAATACATATGTATTCAAATAAAAATCCCCATTCAAATGAATGGGGATTTTTATTATGATAATTTTATGATATCAGGAAACTTATAACAAAGCAATAGCCTCATTCAATGTTTTTGAGGGACGTAACGCTTTGGTAGCCAGCTCATCATTGGGAAAATAATATCCACCGATATCCTGTTTTTCTCCCTGTGCGCCAATAAGTTCTTCGTTTATTTTCGTTTCATTGTCGGATAAAGTCTTGGCCAGAGACGCGAATTTAGCTGCTAGCTCAGCATCTTTTGTTTGTGCTGCTAGTGCTTCTGCCCAATATGCCGTCAGATAATAGTGCGAACCGCGGTTGTCAATCTGACCGACTTTACGTGCTGGCGATTTGTCGTTGGCTAAGAATTTTTCTGTAGCAACATCCAACGCTTCTGCGAGCACGAGTGCCTTGGGGTTGTTTTGCGTTTGCGAAAGGTGTTCCAACGAAGCCCCTAAAGCTAAGAATTCGCCCAATGAATCCCATCTAAGATACCCTTCTTCCAAGAATTGTTCAACATGTTTTGGAGCAGACCCACCAGCACCTGTTTCGAAGAGACCACCCCCATTCATCAATGGAACAATAGATAACATTTTTGCAGAAGTTCCAACTTCGAGAATTGGGAATAAATCTGTTAAGTAATCACGTAAAACATTACCAGTTACCGAGATCGTGTCTAAGCCTTCACGAATACGGTCTAAAGAGAATTTTGTAGCTTCAACAGGATTCATGACGAAAATATCTAATCCACTGGTATCAAAATCTCCTAAATACTTCTCTACCTTTTTAATGATTTCTCTATCGTGCGCACGATTTTCGTCTAACCAAAATACTGCTGGAGTAGCCGATAAACGAGCACGATTTACCGCAAGCTTCACCCAGTCTTGTATAGGTGCATCCTTTGTCTGACACATACGGAATATATCACCCTGTTCAACAAGCTGTTCTAATAATACATTTCCATTTGCATCTACTACGCGAATAGTACCTGGAGCAGATGCTTGGAAAGTCTTATCATGCGAACCATATTCTTCTGCTTTCTGCGCCATCAAACCTACATTAGGTACGGAACCCATTGTCGTTGGATCTAATGCTCCGTTTTCTTTACAATCATCGATTGTTGCCTGGTAAACACCTGCATACGAGCGGTCCGGAATAATGGCAATTGTGTCTTGCGATTTACCATTCTTATTCCACATCTGTCCAGAAGTGCGTATCATTGCTGGCATTGAAGCATCAACGATTACATCCGAAGGTACATGAAGGTTTGTAATCCCTTTATCCGAATTCACCATGGCCAGATCAGGACCATTTTCAATGGCTGCCTCAATAGCCGCTTTCACTTCAGCTTCCTGAGGTTTTCCAGCTATTCGAGCATATACTTCACCTAGTCCATTGTTCTTGTTAATTCCTAATTGGTTGAACAATTCCCCGTATTTTGCAAAAACATCTTTAAAATACACTTCAACAATAGCACCGAAAATAATAGGATCAGAAACTTTCATCATTGTTGCTTTCAGATGTACAGATAATAGTACGCCTGCCGCTTGCGCTTCGTCAATTGCTGCGGCTACAAATGATTTTAGCTTTCCTAGATTTAAAACAGATGAGTCGATTACCTCACCAGCTTTCAGATTTGCCAATCCTTTTAATTCTGTAACAGAACCGTCGCTGGCAACAAATTCTATTTTAAACTGTGATTCACTTTGTACGGTTAGCGATTTTTCTGTCGCGTAAAAATCGCCATCTTGCATAGAAGCAACTTTGGTTTTGCTTTCGGACGACCAAGCACCCATAGCATGAGGATTGGCTTTAGCATAGTTTTTTACGGCTTTTGGCGCACGACGATCTGAGTTTCCTTCGCGTAGAACAGGATTTACGGCCGAGCCTAACACTTTAGCATAAGCAGCTTTAATGCTTTGCTCTTCTTCCGAACCCGCATTGTCTGGATAATTGGGGACATTATATCCCGCTTTTTGTAACTCTGTAATAGCTCCCTTTAACTGCGGTATAGAAGCTGAAATATTTGGTAATTTAATGATATTTGCATCGGGTTCGGTCGCCAGCTGCCCAAGTTCAGCCAATGCATCAGTGGCCTTTTGATCGGCCGTTAAGTACTCTGGAAAATTCGCTAATATGCGGCCTGCTAATGAAATGTCCCTTAATTCAACATCGATATTAGCCGTCTTAGCAAACGCTTGAACAATAGGTAAAAACGAATATGTTGCTAGTAAGGGAGCTTCATCCGTTTTAGTGTAAATGATTTTAGATGACATAATTTTTTATTGTGTATTATTTAATTTTCTTTTATAGTATAGCACTGCTCAAGCGAAATAAACTCGATTTCTTTTTCAATGGTCATACGGAATTTCAATACTTGTTCCAATTGCCGCCCTTCACGTTACAAATATTCTTTTGCGGAAAGTCAAACTCCATAAGTACCAATTAAAGAATGCAATTTTTAAAATTCGCCTAAAGATAAGAAAATCAAATTTAAATCGCTATAAAAGGTGAATTGCGACTAGGACTCCCTTCTCGCAAAATCTGTGGTTGCTGAAAATTAATCTTCGATTATTATTCTAAGTAAATAGTACATCCCTAATATGAACATCTCGATCGAATGAAGCCTTGGCAAAAGGGCACAAGGGAAGAATTTTAATTGCGTTTTCCCGTGCATATTCTACTGCTTTATACAGCATAACATGTCCTATGCCCTTTCCTTTTTCTTCCGGATCAACCTCGGTATGATCTATAATGATTTTATCAGGTCCTGCAACGGAATAGGTCATCTCTCCGATCTGCTTTCCTTCTTCTAAGGCTACAAAGTGACCTTTGCTTCCTTCTTGTTCATGTTGGATTATCATAGTTTTTTCTCCTTTACAATTTATTTTTCTGAACGTATTTGTTCGATGATTTTGTCCTCTGGTATTGCTTTAAGTGGAAGTATCGTATCCACTATACTGTTAGGTATTGTCAAGGAAAGTACATAGTGGATAATAAGCCATTTTCCATCTTCCAGAACTAAAATACCCGATCCACGACAGATCTTCATCTGTGTATCTAACAACTCATCTACCCAAGCGGTTTTACCGTCAGTAGAAAAATTAACAAAACGTCTTAAAGATTTAAAATCCCACGCACGTCCTTTGTCAAAATGTGGTTTTGCATATTTCATGAATTCGACTTTATTCCAACGCTCTGTAGCATCCGTGCCAATAAATATCGCTTCCGCATGGAGCAGATCGAAATAATTGTTAAAATTAGCCTCTCCTGCCGCTAAATGCCATCTATCAAGTGTCTTAGATATTGCCAGCGTATCGCGCACTTGCGAAAAGCAAATGGGAAATAAAAAGAACGAAAAGAGGATTAACAAATATTTTTTCATGTGTTTAAACGTAGATTCGGCTTCCGAATTTACGTTATTTTTACTAGACCTGTATATCGCGCAGGTAGATTATCTGTAATCAAAGATTGTGTTTAAAAAACTATTCTTATTTTCGTGCGTTTAATTCGCTGCATGAGATACTTATCTACCTTTCTATTATTATATTTTGCTTGCTTGCAAAATAGTTTTGCACAAGTAGTTTCTATACAAGACTCGAGCATAGTGCTACGTGACACTTCTCAATTTGTGGACAGCAGATTATATGATGTTGTAGATCTATTTCAGGATTTGAATCCCTTCAGAAAGGCAGATACAACGTCTACACAAAAAACAAGATCCGGAATTTCCTATTTGCCCAATATTAATTATAATCCAAGCATCGGCTTTCAGATCGGTCTAAAAGCTGTTGGAGGAGTATATCTCGGTGATAAAAAGACGACGAGTATGTCTATCTTCGCAACTTCAGCCAATTATACGACTAGGGGCATATTTTACGCTTACTTAGCGCACGATACCTATACTAAAGATAATAGATGGAACCTGAAAGGAAACTTAGTGGGAGCAAAATTGGTTGGACTCGATTACGGACTAGGGATGGGGGTTCCTCTCGAAAATCCGGAAGTCGACGAAGCAATTATGAATAATCCGGAACGCGACCGATATGTAAATCATTATAACGTATATGGATTTAGTGAACGTTTATACAAGCAGCTATTGCCGGGTATGTTTGTTGGTGGTGGTGTCTTCTTTGAATTAAAACGGCAGGTTAGAACTTCAAGCGAGTTTAATACATCTCCAAATGTTATTTATAGCGGATGGAATAATTTCAACGCTACACAAAATAATAACAACGGACTCATGTTTAATCTCCAGTATCTTACTCGCGACAACCCAAATAGTGCTTATACAGGCATTTATACTGATGTTGTGTTACGCATGAACCAAATCTGGATGGGAAGTCAAAAAAATGCCTACCAGTTACAGACCGATGTTAGAAAATACTGGCAATTATCTGAACGGCGGCCCAATCATGTCTTGGCGTTCTGGAATTACGGTTCCTATAATATAGGCGGTTCACTTTTTTATTTAGATCTTCCGGGTACAGGTAAAGATCCCTACGCACGTAGTGGCCGCGGATATACCAATGGATATTTTAAAGGTATATCTTTCTTCTATTCCGAAATAGAATACCGATTTCCAATTCTCAAAAATCAGTTTTTGAGCGGTGTCTTTTTTGCCAATGTACAGACCGCTAACGACCAAATGGGTACAAAACTATTTCAGCAATGGCAACCGGCTGGAGGTGGCGGACTTCGCGTCCTATTTAATAAAATGACAAGAACCAACTTATGCATCGATTATGCCTTCGGAAAATTCGGACAACGTGGTCTTTTCTTGGGTTTAAATGAAGCCTTTTAACCTCAATACTTATGTTTCTTAAAATGAAAACCATTTGGCTAGCACAGTTAATTATTGGCATACTGCCCGTATGTGCGCAAGAGATGTCCGATTCAGCGACCATATCCATTGTACCTGTTAAAATTAAAGCTTACTTCGTCAACCAGCCTCTTCTTTCGTTGACGGCATCGGGTCAGGTAATTTCTGCTAGACAGATACAAAATCAAAACACCATGACCCTTTTACCGGCACTTAATACCGTTCCTGGTATTCGTATGGAAGAACGTTCGCCAGGTAGCTATCGAATAGCCATGCGGGGGAGCCTTATCAGATCACCCTTTGGTATACGTAACGTCAAAATATATATCGACGACTTCCCCTTAACTGATGCAGGGGGAAACACCTACCTTAATCTGGTAGATCCTGCTGCAATAGCAGATATTCATATTATCAAGGGGCCGGATGGATCATTATACGGTGCAAATTCGGGAGGTGTAATCCGTATTCAACCCAAGGGTTTCGACGCGCAGGAAAATCGTACGGAGCTCTTATTGAGTACAGGTTCATACGGTTTATTCCAAGAACAATTGAGCGTTCAACGAAAAGTCAATGAAAATTACGTTTTTTCTTTTGATCAATCGGTTACGCGATCCGACGGATATCGTAACAATACGGCGTTAAACAAAAAAACTTTTCAAACAGCACATCAATGGAGATATAATACCAGCAACGAGCTGAAACTATTTGTTTTATATAGTGATTTGGGGTATCGTACACCCGGGGGACTGACACTTGCTCAATACGAAGAAGACCCTAAACAATCCCGACCGGCCGCTGGGCCAAATCCGAGTGCTGCAGCACAAAAAGCCGGCATCTATAACAAAACCTTCTATGGAGGAATTGCTCATAATGCGATAATCACGGATAAATTATCACATTCGGTAAGCCTATTTGGATCTATTACCGATTTTGAGAATCCCTTTATTACCAACTATGAATTCCGAGAGGAGAAAAATGCCGGGATACGCTCCTATTTTTCATATACAGACGAGGACAATGTCAACGTTAAATGGGAAATGCAATTGGGACTAGAAGCTCAAAAGGGTTATTATAAGATCGACAACTACGACAATGCCAGTGGAATAGCCGCCGACACCCAAGCCCGCGACGAACTAGAGAACGGACAATACAGTTTTTTCTACCGCGCTATGACCCAGCTCTTTGAGAGATGGACTATAGAAGGATCTGTCGGACTTAACAAAAACCATATTGCTTACCGTCAGCGATTCCCTGAAACCACTAACCCTAAGGGAAGCATAGATTTGGGAAATATTTGGATGCCTCGCATGGCCTCATCTTTTCTGATAAACAGACAGTTATCTCTACGTACCTCAATTTCCAAGGGCTATTCCGCTCCTACCATAGCAGAAGTACGACCTTCGGACATAACCATCAATACAGAATTAGAGGCCGAGACTGGTACAAATTATGAAGTGGGCCTGCGATGGCATACGCCCAATAGGCGTGTCATCGCAGACATGGCGCTATACAATTATCGCATGAATAATGGCATCGTGAGGCAGGTTCGTGACAATGGAGCAGACTACTATGTCAATGCGGGCGAAATGAATCAAAAAGGAATTGAAGCGGCGGTATGGGCATATTTATTGGTACCCAAGAGAGGTCGGTTTGTAAATACATTAGATATTAATAGCAGCGTAGCTTATAATCATTATCGTTTCGGGGATTACCAACTCAACGGGGACAACTATAGCAGCAATAAAATCACAGCGGTTCCCGATTGGGTATGGGTAAATACAGTAAGCTTAGGGATATCGGGTAATTTCAGCCTTAACGTACAGCACCAGTATACAGGAAGTATGCCATTAGATGATGGGAACAGCATTTTTACAAAAAAATTTCATCTCCTCCAAGCAAAAGCGAGCTGGACAACTAAATTTATCAAATCATCGAGTGTTCAGATTTTTTTAGGTGTCGATAATCTTCTCAACGAGAAGTATAGCTTAGGAAATGATATTAATGCATTTGGGGGAAGGTATTTTAATCCCGCTCCTACACGCAATTACTATGGTGGTGTAAAGTTTGGATTATAGCTGCATTACATATCGAACGATCAAAACACCACAAAGATGCTCAAAAAGAATTAGGAGAGGGACGTAGCAATCCCCCCCTCTTTTGCTAGTTCTTAGAAAATTTACGGAAGTTTTTCTTGACGTTTGACTTCTTTCTGGGAGGTCTCTTTTTTGGGTCATATAACGGCCCTTCTGTAAACCCTTCCGGTAGCGGTACTTTTTCAATTTCAGCACCTATCAATTCTTCTATTTTAGCAAACCGGATTTGATCTTTGACATTTATAAAGGTAATTGCTGTACCTGTTGTAGCTGCTCGAGCAGTTCTTCCGACACGATGAACATAGTCTTCCGGATCAGGAGGTACATCGTAATTTATCACCAAACTGATTCCAACCACATCGATACCTCTAGATATCACATCCGTTCCCACCAATACGTTCAGTCTCTTGCCTTTAAACCTATTCATCACATCTTCCCGTTGTGCCTGCTCTAGATCAGAGTGGAATGCTTCGGCAGCTATGCCGCCCTTGCGGAGCTCCGTGGTCAATCTTTTTACGATTTCTTTCTTCGACGCAAAAATGATAATACTAGTGAAAGATGGATCTGCAAGTAAGGTTTTTATCAGTTCCATTTTTTGTTCGTCATAAACAAGGTATGCTTGTTGCTTGATACCCTCTGAAGGTTTTGACAGGGCAATGTTAATCTCTACGGGATCGTGAAGAATTTTCTTTGCTAAAGACCGTATTTTAAAGGGCATCGTAGCTGAAAACAACAAATTCTGTCTTTTAGCCGGAAGATAGCTTATAATTTTAATCAGATCATCATAAAATCCCATGTCTAGCATACGATCCGCCTCATCTAAAATAAGGTGCCTAATTTTTGAAAAATCAAGTTTACCCGAAGCCATATGTGCAATTAAACGCCCCGGAGTAGCCACTATAATATTTACACCTTCTTGTATAGCTCTTTTCTGCTGCTCATAGTCCATTCCGCCACCACCCCCATAAACGGTAATTGAGGTCGTTCCAGTAAAGTACGATAAACCCATTATCTGCTGATCAATCTGCAAGGCAAGTTCTCTTGTCGGAACAAGAATTAACGTGTCCACATGGTTCGTCTCGCGAAGTGCTATTTTATTTAGAATAGGTAAAAGATATGATGCCGTTTTGCCGGTACCCGTTTGCGCACAAGCTATTAAATCTTTTTCGTGGAGAATAACAGGTATAGCCTGCTCTTGTATAGGAGTCGCGTTAAGGTATCCCATGCTGTCGAGTCCTTCCTCCAACAGAGGGACTAAACCAAATTCAGTGAATTTCAATTTTCTATTATTTCTTTAATTATAAAAACAGCATAATATAAGATTTTTTTTTGGAATACTATAATCTATATTGCTGAAAAATAGAAAAAGTGATTAAAGGGGATATAATGAATGAAGTATTTAAATTCGCGATGTATGACTAATTAAAACTTTCCTTTTCCAAATAGTCAATTAATCCAGCCAAATTTTCCTTGGGAAAAACCCGCTGAGCTCCAGCCCTGACCATCTCCTCTTTTTCCTGATCGTCGCTTGAAGATGTAAACCCCACCAACTTAATATTAGGAAACGATTTTTTTATTTGTCGGCAAGCGTCAATCCCATTTAGAACAGGCATATGCAAATCCAGCACACATACATCTGGAATAACATCGCTCTGAAAAATATAGTCTACCAACTGTTTGCCATTTATCGCACAATACAGTAGATTAAAGCGTTGCTTACTTCTAAGTAGCGCTTTAAAGAGCAGATGATGTATTTCCGAGTCATCAGCAAATAGCACGTTTATACTTTTAAATTCGATCATCCGTAGTGGTAAACAATAAGTTGGATAAATCTAATATCGAATAATTATTTGTAATTCCAAAGTATTTACAAATAAAAAATATTATTACGCTACCTCTGTTCCGTTCATTAGATCTGGAGACTCGATAACAAGGATAGCAAACTTTTCAATCCCTTATACGTTTACTAATTTAATTGTAATGAACCTGCATCAGTTACTGCACACAAAAAAGGCTGTGATAAATAACTTCATTCCTGCCTGCGGTAGGCAAGCTTCATCACCTTACAAAGGCAATTTATTTACATGAAAAACAACAATCTTATGTCTGATTTTTTCGCATATTATGTTCATGCCAGTAATAGTCCGTTTTGGTCTTTCGCTGTTCACGATGGAAATCGTATAAATTCCGTTTTGACAAATTACATGCAACTTAATGATAAGCAGAGATTTAGGGAAGAGGATCCATATACTGGTACGATAGCTGAGTTACCCGTTAATAAATTTATAGTTAGTACATCTCGTTTTCAGCTGGATATTAATAGAATGATAGATGATGCAATTTATTTGCATCCCGACCAAGCATGGGGATTATCTGTTTGGAAGGATCTTCCAGAAGAGCATGTCAAAGCTTTAAAAAATGAATATGAAAGCGTATTCAAGGAAATAGAAACGCTGATTCAGCGTACAATCGATGACCATGGATATTTTGTCGTATTGGATATTCATAGTTTTAATTGCAAGAGGTCCGCACCGGATGAAGAAGTCGATAAGGAAGCAAATCCGCAAATCAATTTGGGTACCATACACAATCATCTCAAATGGCGGCCACTCATTCAACATTTTATAGCCTCTATACAGAATCAGACATATCTCTCCCAACCAATCGATATTCGTGAAAATGTAAAATTTAAGGGAGGCTATCTTTCGAAATTTATCAATGAAAAGTTTGGAGAAAAAGGTTGTGTATTATCCATTGAATTTAGAAAAGATTTTATGGACGAATGGACAGGCGAACCATATATCCAAGATATCATGGCTTATAGACAAGTTCTTATGAACGCCTTAACAGATTTACAGGAATATAATTTCAACGATGCAAGACGATAAAACAATTCAGCAGATTATGCAGGCTATAAAAGAAAAAGAGCCTTTCCATCAGCAGATACCCAATGTCGGCAAATTGATTTTTAATAAGATTGTACCGTACCTTTTTGTTTACCGTATACCTATAGTGGGTAAAGATCGAATGCTTTCAGAACTGGCCAAATCCGAGACGGCAAGTATTATTTATAAAACGGATTTTACGAGGGAAGAGTGGATAGGTGTTATAGCAGAAGCCTTGGCAAAGGAATTTGGATCATGTCTTGTGATAGAAGTTTGGAATGCACCCGAAGATCAGGTGCAAGATATATCGATTCAATTATCTCAAAAAAATGCCTTGCAACTTGCAGAATATTTTGCCAAAAATATTGTACTGGAAGCACCAGATATCACTGTTGCCCTCGAAAAATTGAGTAAAGTACCCAAGCCGGATGGACATGCCGATCTATTCACCTTAAAAGAGTTACAGGAAAAGCAGATTATGTCGTTGGGGGTATCTATAAAACAACGGTATGTTGATCGTCAGGGCCATATTCTCCCTATCCTACTGCGTCATTTTCGCGAAACTTTAGGTAAGAGTTTGTCACGGCTATTTTTTGAGTTTCTACGCATCCATACAACAGTTAAAGCGGCAGAGTTCAAATTACAAACACATGAAGAGTTATCTAAATCAGTATTGGATATTGATAAAAAATTAGCGCAGGAAAGCCAGAAATTTGATTTTTTGCTTCTGGTAACACCCATTAACGCCCATGAAGCCTGGTTGCAATTCAAGAAAGATAAGTTCTATCGTGCACCAAAATTTATTTACCGTCCTATGCCAATAGATCCCGACTTAGTTAAGCGAAACTTATATAATTTACGAATTGAAGATTTATATGATCCCACTATTGCATATTTATTTCGGGATAAACGAAGCGAATTGGATGCAATGATGTCGATGTTGAGTGATCGAGGAAAAGAAGATTTTATGCATGGAAGCTTACAGGTATTTGGCAACGTAAGCGACAAACTGTTGAATATTGCCAAGGCGTTATTGACGGTCATCGAGCGCGATGAGCCTTCGGATCCTGATGATAAGGTAAAGTTAGATGCGCATGAATTTGCACAGTTAGCGCATGATGAGATAAAATACCTGCAAGCTCAACGACCGGACTTCAATACCACAGTACGTGTAAGGGATGATATTTCCGGCGTAATGGTAAATCGAGGCGTTCTTAATATAAGCAAAGAATACCAAATAGGAATGAAGCGGGCAAAAGCACTAATCCAGCATGAAGTCGGTACACATATCGTAACTTATTTTAATGGGAAGGCCCAGCCTTTAAGTTTATTTAGCCTTGGCGTACCAGGTTACGAACAGCTTCAAGAAGGTCTAGCCGTATTTGCGGAATACCTAATCGGAGGCCTAACAAATGATCGCTTGCGTATCATTGCCGGTCGTGTAATAGCCGTGCGCCATATGTTGATGGGACATTCCTTTATCGAAACTTTTTCGATGCTTAGTGAAGAATATGAATTTGCTAACCAGACTGCATTTCAAATGACCATGCGGGTATACCGTGGTGGCGGCCTTACCAAAGATGCACTTTATCTTCAAGGTCTCATCGAATTAATCCAATACCTCAAGGAAGGTAAAGATATTCGTCTATTAACCATAGGAAAAATACGCGAAGATTATTTGCCTATCGTACAAGATCTAACACAACGCGGTATCTTACGGCCTCCTGCATTGGTACCCCGTTACCTGAGTATAGAGAATATGGAAAGACACCGCGATTTAAATAAAATCGGGAATATATTTACCCTTATTAATCACTAGTCCGCGCTTATAAACACGTTAATACCTTAAAACAATAACTCACTAAACAAGCTTATACGCATGAAAATAGCCTTTTTAATCAATCAGACACATAAAGAAGAAGTAGCTTTCACAACCACTGTGCTAGCACTGACAGCACTAAAACGTGGTCATACAATCATTTATATCGGACTAGCTGATTTCATTTACCGAAATGAGCAAAGTATCGAGGCGCATGGCCGAGTCGCAGAACCAGGCTCCGGTATTGATAACGGAGAAGATTTATTGAATACCCTTCGAAATAATAAGAAGCAAACTGTTGATTTACAGGATATCGATGTGTTATGGCTCCGTTTTGATCCAGTACTGGATATGATCAATAGACCTTGGGCAGCGGCAATGGGTATTCAATTCGCACAGTTGGTCAAAAATAACGGACGTCTGGTGGTCAATGATCCAGATACCCTTATACAAGCGAGTAACAAACTATATTTAGAAAACTTTCCAAAAGAAGTGCGACCGAAGACTATTGTAACCAGAAACCATGAAGACGTCATCTCCTTCTTAGAAGAGCAGCAAGACAAAATCATACTGAAACCGCTAAAGGGGTCTGGGGGAAAAAATGTATTTATGATCCCTTTCGACGAACGTCAGAATTTGAAGCAGATCGTCGAAGTTATCTGTAGAGATGGGTATGCAATTGCGCAAGAATATCTTTCAGAAGCGGTAAAGGGCGATATACGTTTTTTCTTATTGGATGGAAAACCTATTATAGTAGACGGAAAATATGCCGCTGTAAACCGTGTACAGCAAGGGGACGAAATTCGCAGTAATATCCACCAAGGCGCCAAAGCTGAACAAGCCTTTATCAATGAAAAAGTACTTACCCTCGTTAATAAAGTTGCTAATAAGCTTGTAGAAGATAATATGTATTTTGTAGGACTAGATATCGTGGGAGATAAAATAATGGAAATCAATGTCTTTAGTCCCGGTGCATTAGGACAGGCATCCCGATTAAATGACGTCGATTACAGCACAGTCGTGATCGAAAATTTAGAGAACAAAATTAAAAAATTCTATAATCAATAAAGCAAAAAGCCATTTGATTGGATTTCCAACCTAATGGCTTTTTTGCTGTTCTAGTACCTACTGTTTTAGAATCCTTTATTTGGATCTTTTGCTTCAATAACTTGATCTTCCTTTTTTAACGGAGCGGGCGGTACTTCGTTTACCTCCTTCTCCATCTCATGTAATTCCACATGTACGGCAAATTCCGAAGGTTGTATAGGAATCCCCTTAAACGTGGCATATTCCCGCGTAAATACCGCACCGAAATACAATATTGCAGCCGTATAATACACCCAAAGCAAAATCAAAACAATAGAACCAGCGGCCCCATAAGTCGATTCTGTGCCCGAGTTTTGTAGGTATATTCCGATCAACAATCTACCTATTACGAAGAGTACCGAAGTAAATAATGCACCCGAACGAACAGTTCGCCAAGTAATATTTACATCGGGTAGTACTTTAAAAATTACACTAAATAATACAAATATAACACCAAACGTGATAAAGAAATTAATAGCATCCATTAAGAATACAGTCATATCCGGAAAATGACGTTGTAACCGCTCGGTAAATGCCAAAATAATACCATTCACTATTAGTGTGACCACCAACAAAAAGCCAAGGCCTATTACCAAAGATGAAGATAACACCCTGTCTTTAATTACCTTTAACCAACCCTTTTTCGGTTTTGCCCGTACATGCCATATTTTATTAATGGAATTTTGAATATCACCAAAAACGGTTGTAGCCCCTATTAACAAGGTCACAATACTGATAATAAGTGCGATAGTTGATTTGCCCGAGAGTTCCAAGTTCTTAATGACTTCTTGGATCTGTCTCGCGGCGCTGGCTCCCACGAGTGCGTTTAATTCGCTAAACAGTTTCCCTTTAATAGCTTCTTCACCGAAAAAAATACTTGCTAAGGAGATCATCAGTACCAATATTGGACCAAGAGAAAAAACAGTGTAATACGCTAGTGATGCACTATATTTCAAACTATCTTCATTTGTAAAACCCATTGCTGAATTTTTTAAAACGGCAAATGTATCTTTAAAAAAATTCCCTGTTCGTTTTTCCATGGTATCGAAATAGTGTTGTTACTAGAAACAAACAAATCGGATGGTGAAAAGTTTATCCTTAAACGCCACCATCTTTTTTAGCTATATATTTTCTCTTTCCTATCTACTTGCACAAAATACTTTGTAAATTTAGAAGATAAAACTATCTTGGTTTTCAGTTACACATATAATGAATTAAGCGATGATAAACAAAAAATTATATTCTAATGAAAATATTAGTATTTGCTGCGAGTAATAGTTCGCAATCCATTAATAAAAAACTAGTAAGCAGTATCAGTAAGTATTATAAGGAACCGGAGGATATTATTGAAATAATTGATTTAAATGATTATGAAATACCGCTTTACTCTTATGATCGACAACTTCAGGATGGGATTCCAAAGTTGGCGTTAGATTTTTCTGATAAAGTTGACTGGGCGGATTTTATACTTATTTCCTTCGCCGAGCATAATGGCAATTATTCCGCAGCGTATAAAAATATTTTAGATTGGGTATCTCGCATCAAAGGAAGAAAGCCTTATCCTAATAAACCGATGTTCCTAATTGCTACAAGTAATGGATCACGCGGAGGGCAAAGTGTGCTGGATATTGCCACAAACAGAATGCCTTTTGATGGAGGCATTGTATTAGAAACCTTCTCACTTCCGGACTTTAATAATAATTTTGAAGAAGGTAAAGGCGTAATCAATATGCTTTACCGAAGTAAGCTGGAAGCAAAAGTGCGTAAAACGAAAAGGGAATTAGCAAAAATTCAAACGGAAAAAAACTAATATTTCGCTTACGGGTTATATATTTAATTATAAATACACAAAACATACAATCATTATGGCAAAGAAAATATTACTGTTGGTAGGAGATTATGTTGAAGACTACGAAGCAATGGTGCCTTTTCAGGCAATGGGTGCACTAGGTATTGAAGTACATGCGATAGCGCCTGACCGAAAAAAAGGTGATTTGATACCTACTGCGGTGCACGATTTCACCGGCGATCATACATACAAGGAACTTCGTGGACACAATTTTGTTATAAACAAAGATTTTGATACCGTTGATCCAGCAGATTATGACGGATTATACATTGCCGGAGGCCGTTCAGCAGAATATATCCGTCTTAATAAGCGCGTGATTGAAATTGTACAATATTTCTTTGAAACAGACCGACCAGTAGCGGCCATTTGCCATGGCATCCAAGTACTTACTACGGCACGGGTCCTCAAAGGCAGAACACTGACCGCTTATGTTGCAGTCGGTCCCGATATAGAGCTCGCTGGAGGAACATGGAAAAATATACCTGCCGATCAATCCGTGGTCGATGGCAATCTGGTCACCTCTCCAGCTTGGCCTGGACACCAGGCTATTTTGAAAGATTTCTATAAACTATTAGGCATCACGATAAACTTATAATGAAGCAAAAAAGATCTAAAAGAATATGGTTTATTGCCATACCTGTTATTTTAATATTGGTTTATCTCATTTGGCAGGCCTACAGCCAACCGGGGCTTCAGGATATTCCAGGAAACTTTGAAGAGGTAGCATTTGTTCGAAACGAACAAAATAAAGGCGGAGTCGTACGGATCTATGCAGTTACTGTGGGTGATCCTTCAGTAGCAAATTATGATGCTTGTGCCGATTTATTCCCTACAAATGATTTCAATAGTATAACGACGATTTATTTTTTTGATAAAAGCAGTCCCTATCCTACCTCGCTCACAGTAGAAAGTCCGCATTATGATACCACAAGATATTCAGCCTTATACATCGCAAAAAGAAGAGGTACAGATTAATTTTATCTTATTCATATTATTTTAACATTAAGCTAACATCAATAATATAGATTTGGCTACAATATATTCGTTTAATAATGTCAAGAAAGTATATACCTAGAGATATTAGTTGGTTAAGTTTTAATGGAAGAGTGCTACAAGAAGCAGCAGATGAAACTGTACCCTTGCCCTCCCGTTTAAAGTTTTTGGGTATATTTTCCAATAATCTGGATGAATTTTTTCGTGTGCGGGTAGCCGGACTTAAAAGAGCGCTGGTAGTTGACGAAAAAGAGGCAAAAGATATTTTCTTTGAAAAGCCCCAGCTGATATTGGAAGAAATCCATGAAGAAGTGATCCGTCAGCAAAAGAAATTTAATTCAGTGTGGGAAGATGTGCAGAAAGAGATGGCTAAACAGCATGTGTACATCAAAACAAGTGAAAATCTTAACGAAGAACAGGAAAAATTTATCCATCAATACTACCAAGATGAGATAGAGTCTAACGTTATCCCACTCATTTTAAGTGATGCTAATCCGATGCCTTATCTAAGGGACAAATCGCTGTATCTGGGAGTCGCGATGATTAAGAAAGATTGGCAGTATGAAACCAAGTTTGCTATCATAGAGATACCCTCCAGCCAATTAGGACGTTTTACGATATTGCCGTCATCCAAAAACCAGGTTCATGTTATGTTATTGGAAGATATAATAAAATTCAATCTTCCTTACATTTTTTCTTACTTTGGATTTGACGAATTCCAGGCCCATGCGTTTAAGATTACCAAAGACGCTGAATTCGATTTAGATAATGATATAAACACCAACTTTGCCGAGAAAATAGCGAAGGCGGTGAAAAGCAGACGAAAAGGGAAACCTACCCGCTTTGTGTTTGACAAAGAAATGGATGAAAAACTATTGGAGTTTCTTATTAAGAAGCTTAATATTTCTAAGAAAGACAGTATTATACCAGGACAAAAAATCCATAATTTTAAGAATTTTATGGAGTTTCCTAACGTCTTCAAAAAGTACCATCAACCAGAAGAAAGAACCTCTTTTACGCATCCTCAGTTTGCGAATCAACAGCGGATTACGGATGTAATTATTAACAAGGATGTGCTCCTCTCCTTTCCATATCATACGTTTCGCCCGCTAATCGATTTACTGCGAGAAGCTGCTATGGATCCCGACGTAAAAACCATCCAAATTACAGCCTATCGGCTAGCTAGTAATTCTAAAATTGGAAATGCATTGATAAATGCTGCACGCAACGGCAAAGCTGTTACCGTAATGCTCGAATTACGTGCTAGATTCGATGAAGAGCATAATCTGGAATGGAAAGAACGCTTTGAAATGGAGGGTGTTCATGTTCTGATAGGTATTCCACATAAAAAGATACACGCCAAACTCTGTGTAATCAAAAAGAGGGTAAATAATAAGACTGTTCAATATGGTTTCGTTAGTACCGGTAATATAAATGAAAAAACGGCTAAGATATATGGCGACTATTGCCTAATGACAAGCAACAGAGCTGTTATGGCCGATATCAATAAAGTGTTCAATGCGCTAAAACGGCCAAAGCTAGATCTACAGCAAACGTTGAAGATGGGAACAGGCCTATTGGTCTGTCCTACGGATATGCGTAATGCAATTCTCTCCTATTTGGATGTGGAAATAGCGGAAGCAAAAGCCGGACGTAAAGCACATATGATCATCAAGGTCAATTCATTGAGTGACAAGATTCTGATAAAGAAAATTTACGATGCCGCACAGGTAGGTGTAAAAGTGGAAATGATTGTACGCAGTATTTATTGTGGGGTGAATCAGAAGAATTTTCAGCAACCTATACATGCGATAAGTATCGTAGACGAATATTTAGAACACGCACGTGTGATGTACTTTCACAATGCAGGTAAGGAGCATGTCTATATCTCTTCAGCCGACTGGATGACACGCAATTTAGACCATCGTGTAGAGGCGGCCTTGCGTATATCTGACAAAAAGCTCAAAGCAGAGTTAATAGATATGCTTAAAATTCAGCTCAAAGGGAACGTCAAGACACGGATATTGGATAATGAATTAAGTAACGCCTATGTAGAAAACGGGAAACCACAACACAGATCCCAAATTGAACTGTATAAATACCTGAAATCAAAAACATAAGTCAATAGTATTTATTTTACTAATTTATTTAGTAATTTTAACCCTGTTATGCAGGAGAAAGATTACATAAAAGGAAGAGGTGCGCAATATAACCCCCATAGCGTCTATAAAAAAGCGAAGTATACAATAGAGCACATCGAAGCTATTGATGATTGGGAATCAGAAAATAACAGAACAACATTTATTCACTCCGAGGCGAAGTCTCTAGTGCATAAGGTCGATAGCCCCGATGTTGGAATGATGTACTCTGCTAATCCATACCAGGGATGTGAGCATGGTTGTATTTATTGTTATGCCCGAAATTCCCATCAATATTGGGATCTCAGTTCGGGGCTGGATTTCGAACGGAAAATTATCGTAAAGGAAAATGCGCCCGAGCTTTTCGAAAAATTCATCAGCAAAAAAGAATGGCCCATCACGCCTATCCACCTTTCCGGAAATACCGATTGTTATCAGCCAGCAGAACGAAAATTTCGACTTACCCGACGAATATTGGAAATAGCGTTACGCCATAAGCAACCGATCAGTATAATTACAAAGAATAGCTTAATCCTTCGAGATGCAGATATTTTGGAAGAAATGGCCACGCATAATCTCGTGAGGATATTTATGTCTATTAACTCGTTAACAGAGGAGACACGGCTAAAACTAGAACCCCGCACGGCCACTGCTTCCCAGCGCTTTCGTGTGATAGAAGAATTAAGTAAAAAAGGCATCCCCACAGGCGTAAATGTCGCACCAGTTATCCCCGGACTAACGGATCATGAAATACCAGCAGTTTTAAAAGAGACTGTTGCTCGTGGTGCAAAATGGGCCAGTTATATTATCGTAAGATTAAATGGGCAGATTGGTGAGGTTTTTAAGGATTGGCTAACACAGGCCTATCCAGATCGTGCTGATAAGATATGGCACGGCATTCAATCTTGCCATGAAGGCCAGGTAAATAACAGTAATTTCGGACTTCGGATGAAGGGAAGCGGTAAAGTAGCAGAGATAATTCGCGACAGCTTTCGTTTGCACTGCGCTAAATACGGTTTGAATCGCGAAACATTCGAATATAATTGTACTGGACCTGCCAACGCAACACCGGTTCAGCTTACCTTGTTTTAAAAAATATTTAAGCCGTCGATTAGTAACTTTTACTATTTCCCGAATGTTAACAAATGTTAAAACTATAAGCAGGCTGTGTGCTAGTATCTGATTTCACTTGTTGTAGGATTAAATAGTAACATTAAAACATACAACACAATGAAAAATTCAATTAAAATTTTAAGCCTCTTATTTATTACGCTTTTCGCATTCAGCGCATGTAGCAAAGACGATGACCCTGCCGATAACGATTTGTTTACAGGTAGGTATGAAGGAGATGTAAGTTTCGCTAGTACAGATGATGATGAGGATGATGTTAGCACGACCAATGGATCTGTGACCGTAGTCAAGGTTGGAGATACCTACACATTCAATTTTTCGGACGGGATACCTACCTTAGGTAATATCGAAATGAAAAAAGGTGATAACAATACTATCATTATTGGTGATGGTGCATTGGGTACGATTACTATTACTGAAAGCACATTGCGAATCGCTTACACGAAAGATGGAAGAACGTGGACAGCCGACTGTGATCGATAATCAAAAAACGGTCTTCTATCAAAAGCAAAAAGCTCAACTTTCGTTGAGCTTTTTGCTTTTGAGCCTCCTATCGGGATCGAACCAATGACCTACTGATTACAAGTCAGTTGCTCTACCAGCTGAGCTAAGGAGGCATGCTTAAATGAAGTATCGTGATGCAAATATCGCAAGCTAAAGTTAAAAAATCAATACTTCTTCTCTATTTTGTTTCCGATTTTTCATTAAGTTTTTGAAAATCAGTGAAATTATTTCAGCATTTTTTAAGTAATTCAGAAATTTTGTCGTTATTTTTCGGGCGTAACAGACATAATTTCAGGAATATGGTCATGAAAACACCAAGGCATCTAATTTGTTAACTTATCAATATAAATAGAGAGCAACTATGAATTTCAATAATTATACCATCAAAGCACAAGAAGCGATTCAAAAAGCGTCAGAGATCGCTACCGGTAATCAACAACAAGCTGTAGAACCAGCACATCTTCTAAAAGCGTTGTTGATGGTAGATGAGCATGTGGTCAATCATCTGCTAAAAAAACTGAATGTCAATATTTCGTACGTAACGACGGAGATAACTAAACAAATAGAATCCTTACCGAAAGTAAGTGGAACCAATATATACATCAGCAATAGTTCTGCCGCCGTGTTGCAGAAAGCACAGAGTTATTTGAAAGAATTCAATGACGAATTTGTTTCCATTGAACATATTTTACTCGGTCTGTTGTCGGCTAATGACAAAGTATCGAGTTTATTGAAAGATCAAGGTGTTAATGAAAAAGATCTTAAACTGGCTATTAGGGAGCTTCGTGGTAGTTCGCGCGTTACGGATCAGAATGCCGAAGCAACTTATAATGCATTAGGAAAGTATGCAAGAAATCTAAACGAATATGCAGAATCCGGAAAATTAGATCCGGTAATAGGGCGTGATGAAGAAATCCGTCGCGTAATGCAAATATTATCCAGACGCACCAAAAACAATCCTATTCTGGTTGGTGAGCCCGGAGTCGGAAAGACAGCCATCGCAGAAGGTATTGCACATCGTATTATCAAAGGCGATGCACCGGAGAATTTAAAAACGAAAACGGTGTATTCATTGGATATGGGTGCCTTAATTGCTGGTGCCAAATATAAAGGAGAATTTGAAGAACGCTTAAAAGCCGTTGTAAAAGAGGTAACGGAAAGTGACGGCGAAATTATTCTCTTTATTGATGAGATCCATACGTTAGTGGGAGCCGGTGGTGGCGAGGGTGCGATGGATGCGGCCAATATATTAAAACCTGCTTTGGCAAGAGGCGAATTACGCGCAATTGGTGCTACTACATTAAATGAATATCAAAAGTATTTTGAAAAAGATAAGGCCTTAGAGCGTCGCTTTCAAAAAATAATGGTGGAAGAGCCCGATACGCAAGATGCAATTTCCATCCTTCGAGGTCTGAAAGAACGTTATGAAACACACCATAAAGTGCGTATTTTAGACGAGTCTATTATCGCAGCGGTAGAACTTTCCCAGCGCTATATTACCGATCGCTTCTTACCTGATAAAGCCATCGATTTGATCGATGAAGCTGCTTCCAAGTTACGACTTGAGATGGATTCTGTACCAGAAGCTGTCGACGAGCTCGAACGTCGTATCATGCAGTTGGAGATTGAACGTGAAGCGATCAAACGAGAAAATGACAAAAAGAAAGTTGCTGAGCTGTCTGAGACTATTGCCAATCTTTCTAACGAACGTGATTCGTTAAAAGCTGCTTGGCAATCGGAAAAAAACTTAGTAGATCGCGTGAATCAGGAAATTCAGAACATCGAAGACTATAAATTGGAGGCTGAGCAAGCGGAGCGTGCCGGAGATTATGGTAAAGTAGCCGAATTACGCTATGGTAAAATCAAGGAAGCCCAAGACGTTGCCGAAAAACTAAAGGCCGAATTGACGGAAAAACAACAAGGTAGCCGCATGCTCAAAGAAGAAGTTACCGCCGAAGATATTGCAGACGTCGTATCGCGTTGGACAGGTATTCCAGTTAATAAAATGATCCAATCCGAACGTGAAAAACTACTGACGTTGGAACAAGAACTACACAAACGCGTAGCCGGACAGGACGAGGCCATCGAAGCTATTTCAGATGCCATTCGCCGTTCCCGTGCGGGATTAAGTGATGCCAAACGTCCTATAGGTTCGTTTATATTTCTGGGAACTACAGGGGTAGGTAAAACTGAATTAGCAAAAGCGCTAGCCGAATTTCTGTTCGACGATGAGCAAGCTCTGTTGCGTATCGATATGTCTGAGTACCAGGAACGTCATGCGGTATCAAGGTTGATCGGTGCGCCTCCGGGATACGTAGGATACGATGAAGGTGGTCAGTTAACCGAGGCGGTTCGTCGTCGCCCCTACTCTGTTGTATTGTTAGATGAGATAGAGAAAGCACACCCCGATGTATTTAATATTCTGTTACAGGTACTCGATGATGGACATTTAACCGATAATAAAGGTCGTACGGTCAACTTTAAAAACACCATTATCATTATGACCTCTAATACAGGTTCGCACCTTATTCAGGAAAACTTCAGTCGGTTAACAGAGGAAAACAAGGATAGCGTGATCGCTAAAACAAAAGACGAAGTATTTGAACTCTTACAGAAGACCATTCGGCCAGAGTTCTTGAACCGTATCGACGAAATCATCATGTTTACTCCACTGAGTCGCAATGAAATTGGTGATATCGTTCGGATGCAATTTAGTCGTGTACAACACCAACTTGCTGAACAAAACATCGCATTGTCCGCTACAGATGAAGCGCTGGATTGGCTTGCACAGTTAGGATACGATCCTATTTATGGAGCACGCCCATTGAAGCGTGTTATTCAAAAGCGCATCCTGAACGAATTGTCCAAAGAAATTCTTTCCGGGAAAGTGACCAGTGACTCCGTTATACAATTGGATGTTTTTGATGGACAATTTGTATTCTTAAACAAAAGCGAATAAGCGAAGTTGTATAATACGTTACGATTATATCTAAAAAGCCCTTACCGCGAGTGAGGGCTTTATTTTTTCTGAAAGTATCTATTTCTCAAAGGCCATCAAGAACTTTCATGCCTGTTGGTGATTCAATGGATCATGAAAGTTTTGTTTCCCCCTATTTTTCCTCCGTGGGTGGTATTGCAATATCTTCATTATTGCGCACCACTCTATAGTGTGGCGACATGATTTCAACTCCCGCAGCGTGAAACCCGTCAAGCAAATTTTTATGCAATTCAGAATAAATCAACGCCTGTTTATTGGGCTGTTTAGTATACGCATTGATCTGGTACGAAACGTAATAATCGTCTAGACTCGTTTGCAAAACAAAGGGAGACGGTTCGATCTCAATATATTGTACCGTGCTTGCAGCTTCAATAGCAAGCCTATGTATAGTCTGCCAAGGTACGTCGTAACCAATTGTAATGGTCGTATGTAGAATCAAACCTTTATCAGGAGCATCTGTGCTGTAATTAATTGTATGTGAGTTCATCACCTGCGAATTAGGAACGGATATTATTTCATTTTTTATCGTTCGTATGCGCGTTACTAGTAATGTTTTTTCAATAATATCCCCTTGTACTTCCCCAATTTTCACCCGATCTCCGATACTAAATGGTCGCATATATGTGATTACCAATCCAGCTACCACATTTCCCAGCGCTCCTGCAGATCCAAATGTAAATAAGATCCCTATAAAAACAGAAACACCTTGAAAGATTGGAGACTTCGACCCCGGAAGATAAGGGAAGATTACGATCAACATAAATGCTGTTAGCAGTACACGAAGTATTTGATATGTAGGCAATGTCCAGTCCGCATAAAATCCAGGTATATTTAATGCACCACGATGTAGCTCATTTGCAAAATATTTGAGGATCTTAAAGATATAGTGGAAAATTATTACGATTACAATCACCGTTATCAGATTTGGAAAATAATTGATAACTGCCAGACTAATCTTCTTAATCGGATCTAAAATATAACTCAGCAGTACGGTGGCAAATCCCTCCGTAGCGGGGAAAAGATTAAAAACTATCGGTAAAGCTAGGTAAATGACCATCAAGATAAACAACCACTTGACTAAATTGAAAAGCGTCCATATAAACCGAACCTGTTTTGAAGAAGAAACTAATTCATAGCCTCTAATTCGTATGCCAGTTAATTTATTGCCTTTATTTCGCAGTACGATACGTCGGGTGTAGCTGGCTAACCTATTGATACCATATACAATTAACGATACCACGCACAATACGAGTGCAGCCAATCCGATACCCTTCATCAACTTCGTGATACTCGTGTCGTCTCTATACTGCGTAATGCTCCCTTTTATCTTGTCAGCAAATAACTGTGCTAGCGCATTAGGTGTAGAGTTCATCCAAAGTGCATCTTCCTCACTAATACTCATTATCATATCATTCGCTCCGGTTATATACCACATATTCTCGTTTTCGACCACCCGTATTGAATCTACATGAAAAGAATATAGGTCTGCCAATGTTTTGATCCGGGTTTGTACGGCGTTCGCACGCTCGCGGATCGAGAAGCCGCCAATCCCCCGGTAGATGGTAAATAAAGTATCAGCAAAAGGTGTAACAGGCATACCTGGGTTTATTACACGCATGGAATCTACTTTTCTTTTACGCTCAGCTAGCGCCAGTGAATCCCGGCTTTTCAGAAAATGTAGCTCAGTCAATAAAGCCTGCTTTTCTTTAGTATCTTCAAGCTCGTCAGAAAACAGCCTATTTTCTAATTGTAGCCTTCTTAATGAATCCTGGTTCTGTTGTTCCTTTATTTTCAATAATCGGTCAGACTGTTCCGTTAATTTTTGCTCCGTTACGAGACTATCCACATTTTGACCTAAACAAAGTTGGATACAGAACAGCAAAAAAATGAGGTAAAAGAATTTCATATGCAAATTAAAAATAACAGTATTATTGCCTTAAGTTATTAAAATTCGTAAACTAACTCTTATTTTTATAGAAATAATAAAAATAAATATGAAATTCGGACAAGTAGCAGACCCTTCCACGATCGATTTTACGATTCCGGAGACACCAAAAGAAACGTTAGATTTACTACATAACAATAAACCTAAGGAGCCTATGGATGTATACGTAGGCTGTGCGAAATGGAATAAGGCCGATTTAAAGGGATTTTACCCGCGCGGCACAAAAGACGAACTCGTGTATTATTCAACGCAATTTAACTCGATCGAGCTAAACGCGACCTTTTATAATTCGCCTTCAAAACAGCAGGTTGAAACCTGGAAAGAAAAAACCCAAAAAGATTTTAAGTTCTTTCCAAAGATACCTCAATCCATCAGTCACTTCAGTAGGCTATTGAATACCGAAGAGAAGGTGAAAAATTTTGTCGATTCTACAGTATTATTTGACGAGAAACTGGGTATGGCTTTTCTCCAGTTAATTGACAATTATAAACCCAAGGATTTTGATCGTTTAGCAGATTTCCTGAATCACTTTCCAAAAGGATATCCCTTGGCAGTAGAGGTACGTAATGAAGAATGGTTTTCCAATAATGAAGTTGCCAAAAAATTCTATCAACTGCTTGAAGCAACGGGCACTACAAATATTATCGTCGATACGGCGGGCCGAAGAGACATGATGCACATGCGCTTAACGACACCAACTGCATTCGTACGCTATGTGGGTGCGAATCACCCGTCCGATTATACCCGTTTAGAGGAATGGATAGGAGTCATAAAAAAGTGGAAAGACGCAGGTTTACAGCATTTATATTTCTTTATCCATCAAAATATAGAAGTGGAGTCTCCGCTTCTAGCTGCTCATTTTATAAAAAAACTCAACGAAGCAATCGGAACCGACCTATCTATCCCCAGTAAACCAGAAGAAGGTAAACCCGCTGCGCCAACATTATTTAAATAAGGTAATGAGCCAATGAAACTAAAATCTATTCACCATATCGCTATTATTGCGAGCGACTATAACAAGTCCAAATCATTTTATACGCAAATTTTAGGCCTGCATATCCTAAAAGAGACCTATCGCCAAGAACGGGATTCCTATAAATTAGATCTTGCATTGAATGGTCAATACATTATCGAATTATTCTCCTTTCCAAAGTACGCCAGCCGTGCTACCCGTCCTGAGGCTACAGGATTAAGACATTTGGCCTTCGTAGTCGACAACGTGGATGAAGCGGTTCAAGAACTCAGATCTAAACACATTCCCGTCGAAGATGTCCGAGTAGATAAAATAACTGGCAAGAAGTTTACCTTTTTTTTTGATCCGGATCATCTGCCATTGGAGCTCTACGAAAGTTAACCGATCAGACTTAAAGTCCACAGAGTCGCTCTAAATGATGGTATTCAATTCCAAAATATGCTTTAGTAGCTTGAAGTTTTGCTAAAATCTCCTGTTGTCTTTTCTCGTTAATTTTTTTCTTGACACCTACTATCAACACATTTTTGGGCGTATGTGCGTCTGCTATAAACTGCAGCACTTTGGTCTGGTAACCGTAATACTCTAAAATCAGCGCGCGGATACCATCTGTCAACATCTCCGCATGGCGCTCCAAAAAGATACCATATTGCGTCATGAAATCTAGATCGTTCACTGTCTTTACTTTTTCAAGTTGTCGTCTTACCTGTTTATGGCAGCAGGGGGCTACAACAATTAGGTCTGTCTCATTGGTTATTCCTTTATATATGGCATCATCTGTAGCGGTATCACAAGCGTGTAGGGCAATCAATACATTTGGTTTTTGTATAGGATTAAAATCTTCAATCGTCCCCTGTACAAAAGATAGCTTATTGAAATCACACTTCTCCGCAAT
Source organism: Sphingobacterium alkalisoli (assembly GCF_005049105.1). GTDB lineage: Bacteria > Bacteroidota > Bacteroidia > Sphingobacteriales > Sphingobacteriaceae > Sphingobacterium > Sphingobacterium alkalisoli. The sequence goes on along the minus strand of NZ_SUKA01000003.1, from coordinate 186,458 downwards.
CGTATTACAAAGAGACACCAAATCCTCCCGATACTCGACACCCACAACAGAAGCAGGTTTCTGCAGCTCATTATTCAGATAATCATAAAGTGCAAAAGTCAGATATCCTTTTCCCGCACCCATATCGACCACATTCAACACTTTTTCAGACGCCAGTTCTTTCAACATCGAGCTCAGTATTTCGATATAATGATTGATCTGGCGCCACTTATCCTGCGCGTTTTTAAACACCTTTCCCTCAGCATCCGTCAAACGCAATTCCGCTAGGTACTTTTTAGAAGTCGAACCGATCTTCCGCTCCTTTTGATGATCATGCGAAAGACTGTCAACCTTAGTAGCTGTAGGCTGTTCCGATTTAAGAGTCCATAATTTTTTTTTATTCCATTGACAAATCGCATTTTCCTTTGCTGTGAACAATGTTCCCACACGGAATCCACGCTCATGCAAAACAGCTGTAATCTGCTCAATTGCTTCGTCTACCATAAAGTTTTTAGTAATATCACGTGTTTTGTAGCGGTAGGTAAACGAGAGTTTAAACACCCGCTTAATTAAAACCGGCTTTACATATATGTTTTTCAACTCAGGTTCTACACCATTATAATCACCTAACGAAAGCTTAATGAAATCCTCTGCTTGAATACTGGATTGAATCTGTTCTATAAAATTTTGATATGCAGTCATGCTATTTTTTATTGCTTCAAAGGTACGATTTATCGAATTAACAAATTACCTTTGCTATTATGCGAAATCCGACTATAAAAGCTGTTTTTTTTGATATCGACGGCACGTTACTGAGTTTTAAAACGCACGAAGTTGCAGCGTCTACAGAAGAATCAATAGAACAATTACAAGCTAAGGGAATAAAAACTATACTTTCTACGGGGCGATCAATTAATAGCATTGACCATGTAAAATATTTGAATTTTGACGGATATATCACGTTCAATGGCGGCTATTGCGTCACCAAGGAAGGGCATATCCTTTTCCGTCAGGCTATCGATCCGGCGGATATTCAATCCGTTTTAGATTATGCCAAGACAAATTCAATAAGTTTTTCGTTCATGTCCGAAAAGCATATTACCATATACGACGTTACACCCGAAATTGCAGGAATGTATGCGCATCTCAATTTACCGGTCCCCCCGTTGGTTGATCTCAATGATGTGGATGTAGAAGGAGTCTTGCAAACAAATATATTCTTGGGTCCCGACGACGAGCAGGCATTCATGGAAAAGGTCATGCCCAACTCTGTTGCCTCACGCTGGACTCCCCTGTTTGCAGATGTCAATCCAAAAGAGCAAAGTAAAAAAGTAGGTATCGATATTTTCTGTAATCACTTCGGTATTGATTTGCAGGAAACAATGGCCTTTGGAGACGGTGGAAATGATATTACCATGCTACAGCACGTTGCCGTAGGTGTAGCGATGGGAAATGCCAACCCAGAAGTAAAGGAAATTGCCGATCACATTACGGATGATGTCGATAGTGATGGTATTTGGAATGCATTAAAGCACTTCGGAGTTTTATAGTATAAAAGGAGCTTGAATCTAGCTAAGCTTTCTTTATGCTATAATATGCATTCAATACAATTTCCAATTGTTGATCTTGCGTTAGGTTAGAGTTATCTAAGATGAGGGCATCCTCTGCCTGTCTTAAGGGGCTCTCTTCGCGTGTGCTATCGATATGATCCCGATGACTAAGATTTTCTTGAACCTCTTCCATTGTTACGTCTTCCCCTTTAGCGGTTAGCTCAGCATACCTTCGCTCGGCTCTTACGCTCGGACTGGCCGTCATAAATATTTTTAGATCGGCATCCGGAAAGACCGTAGTTCCTATATCACGACCATCCATTACGATATTGCGTCGACTCCGTAATTTTTGTTGCTGTGCGACCATCGCATGTCGAACTTCCTTGATGGCGCTCACCTCACTTACTTTTTCGGATACGGCCATCTGACGAATTTCTTCCGAGATATCGTCACCATTCAATAATATCTGTGTTTGCGCTGTATTGGGAACAAAATCAATGTGAATGTCTGCTAAAGCCTGTAAAACCGATTCGGTATTATCCATATCTACCTTATTCCGAAGAAAATAGAGGGTTACCGCGCGGTACATCGCTCCGCTATCTACAAACACAAAATGCAACTTTTTCGCCAGCGCCTTTGCAACGGTACTCTTACCACAGCTGGAGTAGCCATCTATTGCGATAATGAAATTATGTCTTGTCATTTTTTAATTCATTCCTCCAATTAGAACACCAGGTTTATTTACGATTGGAATTTTTGATAAATTTTCATCGACTATACTTTCCGGAAGAAAAATATATTTTTTATCGTATATCGTACCACCGATATAATAACTCACCCAATATTCATTAGTTAGGCCAAATACCGCTTCATCGATAGCTTCGATCTTAGCCGCTGTCTTTTCCCTTATATCTCCAAGAAAATGACGTAAAATCGTGGTTTTAACCTGCTTCCCATCCTTTTCACCATAGCCCTTGGAGCTTACCAATACATGGGTTAATGGGATGTTTTTTTCATTAATAAGATATACAATCCAGTTTTTAACCGAAGGTGTTTCACCCTCTAAAACAATCGCGACTGAAATGTCTGCAACAATATTTTCAGGAAGATCTCTTTTCATTCGTAAAAGTTACTTCTTGAGCTCGCCTACCCTATTGAAATCGGGTTTTGCCCGATTGATCATTCATGTAAGCGACACTCTTTATCTATTTCTTTTTTGCCGTTTTAGTGGGGGTTTTACGCGTAGTGGTCGCCTTCTTAACTGTTTTGCCTTTAGCACCTTTAGCCGATTTGGCTTTAGGATCATTTTCTGCCCATTTTAAAACCTCTTCGTACGTGACTGCACTTACGTCTGTTCCTTTAGGAATTTTTAGGTTTTGTTTTCCAAAACGAACAAAGGGACCCCAACGGCCATTTTCAATTCGAGCTTCCGGATTTTCATCAAATACGCGGATTATTTTTTCGATATCTTTCTGGCGTTTTTCCTTGATGATATCGATTGCCTGCTCCTTCGACACATCCAATGGATCAAAGCCCTTTGGCAAAGAATAGAAAGCAGCGTTGTGGCGTATGTACGGTCCAAAGCGACCTATCGCCACCGTCATTTCTTTCTCTTCAAATTCACCCACTTTTTTCGGTAATTTGAAGAGCTCCATTGCTTCCTCGAACGTGATTGTCTCGATCATCTGTCCTTTACGTAAGGAAGCAAAGCGTGGCTTTTCTTCATCTTCTGCGGTACCGATCTGTACCAAAGGACCAAATCTTCCTACCCGTACACTCACCGGTTTTCCTGATACGGTATCCACACCAAGTTCCCGTTCATGCGTGGCACGTTCGGCATTTTCCAAGGTATCTTGCACCTCGCTATGGAAAGGAATATAAAATCCTTCCAACATATCTGTCCATTCCTTATTTCCCTGAGCGATCTCGTCAAATTCCTTTTCCACGTTTGCTGTGAAATTGAAATCTATAATACCCTTGAAATGTTCTACGAGAAAATCATTCACCAACACACCGATATCTGTAGGGAACATTTTATTACGCTCCGCTCCTGTCACCTCGGTTTTAATAACTTCACTAATCTCTCCCGTATTTAAGGTTAAAACAGTAAACTCGCGGACCTTTCCTTCCCGTTCTTCTTTTACGACATAACCTCTATTCTGTATAGTGGAGATCGTAGGTGCATAGGTAGAAGGTCGTCCTATACCAAGTTCTTCCAGTTTTTTCACTAAGGATGCTTCCGTGTAGCGGGCTGGTGGGCGAGAGAATCGCTCCGTCGCGCTCATTTCATTCAATGTAAGCGGCTGTCCTTTTTCCAGTGGTGGCAATAGGGTGTTGTCCGAATCATTGTCCGTAGCAGCATCCTGATCGTCGTCGGTAGATTCAAAGTACACTTTCAGGAATCCATCAAATTTCATTACCTCCCCAGATGCTGTCAGTTCCTCTGCTCGTGTCGATATACCGACTTTAGCAACCGTCTTTTCAAATTCGGCTTCCGTCATTTGAGAAGCAATAGCGCGCTTCCAGATCAATTCATAAAGGCGTGTCTCTGATGCATCGCCTTCGATTGTATGCTCCGAGAAGTACGTAGGACGAATAGCCTCGTGTGCTTCCTGGGCACCTGCCGATTTAGTTTTATATTTACGTAGCTTATGGTATTTCTCACCATAGGCTTTCAAAATTTCCTGTTCTGCAGCCTGAATAGCCGTATCCGATAGATTAACCGAATCGGTACGCATATAGGTGATACGCCCCGCTTCATATAATCGTTGCGCTACCTGCATAGTACGGGCAACTGAAAATCCCAATTTACGGCTAGCCTCCTGTTGTAAGGTAGAAGTTGTAAAGGGGGCCGAAGGTGTTCTTTTCGCTGGCTTTTTCTCTAAGCTATTGATCACAAAGGATGCATCTAAGCAGTCCGTTAAAAAGCGAGAGGCCTCTTCTTTTTTCTCAAAACGTTTAGAAAGTTCAGCTTTAAAAATTTCCTTACCCTTACCTGTATAAAATATAGCAACTATCTTGTAAGCAGCTTCCGCATTAAATTTATTGATTTCGCGTTCACGATCTACGATGAGACGGACCGCTACGGATTGTACACGTCCCGCAGATAAGGACGGTTTTACTTTGCGCCATAATACCGGCGAAAGCTCAAATCCAACCAAACGGTCTAATACACGGCGTGCCTGCTGCGCATTTACGAGGTTATAATCAATTTTACGTGGACTATCTATAGCTTTTAAAATCGCAGGCTTCGTGATTTCATGAAAAACAATCCGCTTCGTGTTATCTTCTTTTAAACCTAATGTCTCAAATAAATGCCATGAAATAGCTTCTCCCTCGCGGTCCTCATCGGATGCTAGCCATACCATCTCTGCAGCTTTAGCTAATTTCTTTAATTCACTGACAATAGCCTTCTTATCAGAAGGAACCTCATATCTTTGTTTAAACTTATTTTCCGTATCGATGGCATCATCGCCTTTCACTAGATCACGAATATGTCCGTAACTAGACTTTACTAAAAAATCCTTTCCAAGATATCCTTCTATCGTTTTTGCCTTTGCCGGCGACTCTACTATCAGTAAATTTTTAGCCATTTAATTGTTATGATTTCTGCAAATATTAATATTTCAAAATGGAATGGCAATAATTTTTAACATTAATTATTTAAAACATGTTCAAAAACTCCAATGTTTGAATACGACATCCAATAAAAAGAAGAAGGCAAAGACAACTGAAGCCACTCCATTTGTTGTCATAAAAGCGCGATTCACCCTACTTAGATCCATAGGACTTACGATACGATGTTGGTAAATAAGCAGAAGTCCATAAAAAGCGACACCTATATAATAAAACAATCCCACTGTCGTAAAAAATGCCGGTAGAATGACAAAAGCAAATGAAAAGATGTGCAAGACCTCTGAAATTCGCAAGGCAGTGTGTGAACCGAAATTTGCAGGAATAGAATTTAATCCATTGGCTCGATCAAATTCTTCATCTTGCAAAGCATATATAATATCAAAACCCGACACCCATGTCAAAACAGAAAGCCCAAAAAGAACGGGAACCATAGCGAAGCTACCGGTTACTGCTAAATATGCACCGACGGGAGCCAGTCCCAATCCCAATCCCAGCACCAGATGGCACAGAGGAGATATTCTTTTCATATAGGAGTAAAACAACACGACAAACAGCGCAACGGGTGATAGTATCAGGCACATCGGATTAATAAAGTAAGTCGCCGTCATAAAAACAACGCAATTTATAACCGTAAAAAGAAGTGCATTTCTAGGACTGATCTTTCCTGCCGGAATATCGCGTACCGCAGTACGTGGATTCAGCGCATCAATATCCCTATCTAGGTAGCGGTTAAACGCCATTGCCGCATTCCGCGCAGTCACCATACACAACAACATAAGTAAAAATAAGCTCCACTCAAAATGGTAATCCGTGGTACTAGTGGCTAAGAAAAAACCTATAATCGCAAAAGGCAATGCAAAAATACTGTGTGCAAACAACACGAGAGACATGTACTTTTTCATGCGTATCTATTATTCTTTGATAATTTGTATTCCATCGGTATTCATGAGGTATTCACTGTTGCGTCGTAAGCTCGTTATTAACCCAGCTTGACTGATTAATTGTCGTATCGCTATTTAATTATAATCCAGCGGTACTTGCAGATTAATAAAAGTCTATTCAGGAATATGGGTCGGTAAAATAAAATTCTTATTGATATCATTAATTGTCAGCAGTATCTCTTCTGTCCCTGTTTTTTTCTCTGCCGATGTTACAAAGTGAGGAGGCACCTCTTCGAACCAATTCAGCAGCGCTCGTTTAAACTTGGAGACGTTTTGATCTGACTTTATGCCCGATTGCTTGTCTGCTTTAGTAAATGCAAGCATAAACGGCAGTCCTTTTTCGCCCAGCCAACAGCAAAAATCCAAATCAATTTTTTGCGGCTCGAGTCTACTGTCTATCAATACAAATACACACTGCAGATTTTCGCGACGTGTGAGGTAGTGACGGATGAACTTGCTCCATTCCGCTCTATTCTTCTTAGAAGTCTGTGCAAACCCATAACCAGGTAAATCCACTAGATACCAGTTGTCATTAATGATAAAATGATTTATTAACTGCGTTTTCCCAGGCTTTTGTGAGGTTTTTGCGAGTCCCTTTTTATTGGTCATCGCATTAATCAAAGAAGATTTCCCGACATTCGACCGACCGATAAAGGCGTATTCCGGAAGATTTGATTCCGGTAATTTACTTACTTCTGTATTGCTACATACAAATTCAGCGGATTTTACAAGCATATACAAAGGTAAGATATTATAAGGAATTTTATTTATTTTAGCCGGCTAATCTACTTCTTCATGTTAGACATAAGAAATATCACCAAGCAATATGCAGATCACCTTGCGTTAGACGATGTATCGTTATTTATACCCAACGGGATCATATTTGGTTTATTAGGTCCAAATGGAGCCGGAAAAACCTCTCTCATCCGTATTATCAACCAGATTACAGGGCCAGATTCCGGACAGATATATTTTAAAGGCGAACCCCTAAGTCCTCACCATGTTAGTTCGATTGGATACTTGCCAGAAGAACGTGGATTGTATAAAAAGATGAAAATTGGAGAGCAAATGATTTATTTAGCGCAATTAAAAGGCTTAAATAAAGCAGAGGCCCGAAGAAGAATCCAATATTGGTTTGAAAAATTGGAGATGGCTTCGTGGTGGGATAAAAAAGTTGAAGATCTTAGCAAGGGAATGCAGCAGAAAGTTCAATTCGTTGCCACCGTATTGCACGAACCCGAGTTAATCATACTTGACGAACCTTTCTCCGGATTTGACCCGGTCAATGCGCAGATTATTCAAGATGAGATTTTAGAACTTAACAAAAAGGGAACGACAGTCATCTATTCTACCCATCGCATGGAATCGGTCGAAGAGCTATGTGATCATATTGCCTTAATTAACAAATCCAAGAAAATATTAGATGGACCGGTAAAGGAAATTAAAGCAGCCTATAGAAACCAAACCTATAGCATCGACTATATTCCGAAGAACAGCGATAATATGTTTTTAGAAGACAATACCTTATATCAGGTGCTTTCTCAAAAAAATACCGAAGAGTACCAAGTTAAGATAAAGCTTAATGAAGGTGTTAGTTTAAACGATGTTATCTTAACACTTGTGAATCATTTATTTATCCACGAAATACATGAAATTATTCCATCTATTCATGATATTTTCATTGAAAAAGTCACCTCTCCATTAATAGCCGCTCATGCATAAAATTCGACTAATCATCCAGCGAGAATATATCACCCGTGTGAAAAAACGTTCTTTTTTGTTGACTACCTTTTTGGTGCCGTTATTCTTTATCGGTATGTATATTGGGGTGATCTTTCTGACCAAAAAGAGCTTTGACGATACCCATGCCATTGTATATGTATTCGATCAAGAAGGTACAATTGCTCCGGGTTTAGTGAATACAAAAAACCTAACATACACCCACTCTAACCGTGCGTTGCAGCATCAGATCGATAGTTTAAAGGGATCCGAGAACAATACAAATATACTCGTGATACCTTCCGATTTCTTTAAAACACGCAAAGTTGAGCTGCTCTCTTCCGGAAAACCAAATGTCGTAACCCAAAAAGAGGTTGAGTCGCAGCTGGGAGAGCTAGTCAGAAATCATGCTTATCAAAAATTGGGAATCAACACCGATAGCATTAAAAATATTAAATCGTCGATATCGATTAATGCAAAAGAAATAACAACGGATGGAGAAACTCGGGATAGTAATACGGAAATTGCAATGGGGATTGCATTAGCATTATCTATACTGGTATACATTTCCCTATTTTTATACGGTTCCCAAGTAATGCGAGGGATTATCGAGGAGAAGAGTAGTCGGATTATTGAAGTTATTATATCTTCCGTCAAACCTTTTCAGTTAATGATGGGTAAGATTATCGGTATTGGAATGGTCGGGCTGACCCAATTTGTACTGTGGATATTCTTATCGCTTATCTTAGCAGGGGTCGCTTCTACATTTTTAGTATCCAAAGAAGATTTGATGAGCCAGATGACCCAAAAAGGAATACAAAATGAATCGCTGTCCCAGGTTACTTCCTCCTCATCGCAAATGGAGCTTTATTCTACACTACAGTCGATTAATTTTTCTGAACTTATTATTTGTTTCTTTGTGTTTTTTATAGGCGGATACCTGATCTATAGTGCGTTATTCGCAGCGGTAGGGTCTGCTGTGGATAGCGAGACAGAAGCTTCTCAGTTCACTATGCCTATTACAATGCCTTTGTTGCTGACCTATGCCTTATCGTTTGGTGTGCTGATCAATGATCCACACGGCACGATATCGATGTGGCTGAGTTTTATACCCTTCACCTCGCCTATCGCCATGCTGGTGCGCGTACCGTTTGGCGTCCCGGTCTGGCAATTAGTTGTATCTGCCTTATTATTGATCGGTGGATTTGTACTCACAACATGGTTTGCTTCCCGTATTTACAGAGTGGGGATCTTAATGCATGGCAAGAAAGCTTCTTATAAAGAACTTTTGAAATGGTTTCGTTATAAAAACTAAACTTTAGTAGCCGATCCAAATTATTCCACTCCAAACTATTCCACGGTCAACTCTCCAAAAAACTCGGGGCGGTGGAAGTTTGGCGTAGGGTGGTCGATCATATTCCAAGCTATAAAATGAGGCGTTGGAAGTCCGTCTCCACATTTATAAAAATTAGCATGTAATGTTTTACCGCTCCATTCCGTATTGCTAAAAATGGCTTTTGGTATCTGTAGAATCAGGTTCCATTTCTTTTTTCCGTTGATTTTGCGGACAGAGGTGTATGTATTAACCTCGTCAACCACTGTTGAATCCAGTCTTCTCCGCTCAGATTTTACAGCGGGACCATATCCGATAAGACCTGTCCCCAGTATATTAAACTCAAAATTATAATACGTTTGTTTATGATCCAGGGAAATAAAAAATTCGACACAACTATCTTCCCATACATTTTCATTAGATCGAGTATACTGTGCCTTTAAAAACTCCTCCTCCACCGCATAGTGTAAAATTACGAAAGAATCGGTGTGTCCGATTTGAAACTCGGCAACGGGACTGTAAGGGAAATCAACTTTCCAAGGAGATGCCGCTATTGCATTCCAAGAAAGTTCTTTTATTTCTTTCTGAATCGAGAAGAAATCTTTTCCGTTTATCTCGTTCAATTTTTTTACAACAAGTGTAGACATAAGTTGGTGTTCCTGTTTATTGTGCGACCAGACTAAGTTCTAAAATATTTTTCAATTCTTCCTCATGCTTTTCCAATTCATCTACCAATTTAAATTGTGCTTTAGCCCGTATGAGGTTATGATCCGGATAATATACTTTATAATAGGTGTCTCCATCAATATAATCCGTCAAGAAGCGGACGGCCTGCATATAAGGCAATAAGAGTACACCATACATGAGCGATTCAATTTCCTTGTCTGTCAAAAATTCCTTTGCTTCGCTCAGGTATCCTTCGGCATAGGCTTTAAACAACGGAATATTTAAGACAATCTTTTCCAGATTTTTCTCGTCTTCGGCAGCAGAATTGATTATCGTCCGTATCGCATCACCAAAGTCATACGCTATATATCCAGGCATCACCGTATCCAAATCGATGACACATTGCACATTGTCGTTTTGGTCCAACAGCACGTTGTTGAATTTGGTGTCATTATGAGTTATCCGCAAAGGTAATTCCCCATTATCGGCCAAATCCAATATACGGCGCATCTTAGATTCACGCTCAAATATGTAATGCAACAAGTCTTGTACGTTTTCTACCCGGTTGGCTTTATTCGTTGAGATGGCCTCTTTGAGATTTTGAATCCGGAAATCGATATTATGAAAATTTGGTAAGATTTCCACCAGCTGTGTTGCATCCAAATCAGATAGCTGCTTTTGAAACTGGCCAAATGCCAGTCCGCCCGAATAGGCCTGTTTTGCGGTTTCTACGATATCATAGCTTTTGGTATCTGCCAATAAAATAAATAACCTCCAATAGCTTCCCTCCTCATCCTGATAATACAGTTTATTATTCTTCGTTGATATAATGGTCAATGTATGCTTATCGATGTCGGAAATGCCGTTCGCTCTGAACTGATTCTTTAGATGTGTAGTTACCAGATGGATGTTATTCATCAAACTAGGAATATCTTTAAAAATATCGTGATTCACACGTTGCAGCAGATACGATTTCTCTCCCGAATTTCCGGTAGCCAATTTAAAGGTATCATTTATATGTCCAGACCCAAATCGCTTAGCATCAGTTATTACACTATTTAAGTCAAATTGTTCTGCTATTCCTATAATCTTATTAAAATCGTAAATTGACATGGAATTTATTAAGGTTTAAAATTTCCTAATTTCATTTTGCAACGCAATATCCATAATTACATGCATTTTCAAAAACAATTTCTTCAATCAAACGATTGCACATTTTTTCGTGTTAACACAAAAACATTCCTATACTCTAATATAGATTTAGTAAATTAGTGGAGTTGAATCAACTCTAACATATTCTATGATTACTGAGATAGTTATTATCCTCGTTTTAATTTTATTTAATGGTGTTCTTTCTGCTTCAGAGATAGCGATAGTTTCAAGTAGGAAGGCTAGACTGCAGGCTGCAGGAGAAACAAATCCAGGGGCAAAAGCAGCACTTAGATTGAAAGAGAAACCCAATAAATTTTTATCTACTGTTCAAATCGGGATTACATTGATTGGTATCCTGACCGGTTTTTTTTCCGGAGGTTCAGTGTCCACGTACCTATCGGGCGTATTTGACCAAGTCCCGATTATAGCACCGTATAGTGATCAGTTATCTGTTATTTTAGTCGTATTAGTCATTACTTATTTATCTTTGGTCATTGGCGAATTGGTGCCTAAGCGTATAGGCATGGCGATACCAGAGCGATACTCTGCTATTATTGCGATACCCATGACTATTTTGAGCAGGATCGTGAGACCATTTGTGTGGTTATTAAGTATATCTACTGATTTTCTTGTTAAATTAATGAATATCAAGGTTTCCAAAAATACCGTCACCGAAGAAGAGATTAAAGCATTGGTGGATGAAGGTGTGGACAGTGGCGTGATCGAAGGATTCGAGCACGATCTAGTAGATCGATTACTTACTATAGGCGACAAGCGCGCTATCAACATGATGGTGCACCGAAGTGACATCACCTATTTAGATTTAGAAAATACCTTCGAAGAGAACAAAAAGACTATTGTGGAAAGCGAGCATACAGAGTATCCGGTATGCGATGGCAATTTTGATAATATTAAGGGTATTGTACACACCAAGACCCTACTGACAAATTTTATTAATGGCACCGAGATTCAACTTGAAAAATTAGTTCAACCTATACCATTTGTCAATGAAAATAGTAGTATTTATACTGTATTAGAGGTACTTAAAAACGCACAAGTGCTGCAAGCCATCGTGATAGATGAGTACGGTAGTCCTCAGGGTATCATTACCATGAAAGATATATTAGCAGGACTTGTTGGAAGCTATGACGCCGAAAATGAACCGAAAAATAAGTTATTCCGACAACGTGAGGATGGCTCCTATATGTTAGATGGTCGTTATCAGTTAGACGACTTCTTCGAGAAATTTGAAATTGGTCTGTCGGAGGAGGACGAGGAAGAGATTGGAAATATCACCACCGTAGCCGGATTGGTCTTCCTATTACTGGATCACGTACCCGCCGAGGGGGAGATCATTAACTTTAAAGGTTATCAGTTTGAGGTGATCGATATGGATGGCAATCGGATTGACAAGATCGCTTTTACCAAAATTGAAAACGAAGGTGATACCGAGGCCTTCAATATAGATTAATCTAACTGTTTCTCAATAATGGCTATTAGGTCGGACCGCAATAACAAGCCACTTTGACGCCACGTTTGATTACCGTTTTTAAATAGAATCAGGGTAGGTACACCCTGTACCTTAAAATTTGCAGCTAGCGGTTGATTTCGATCCACATCAATTTTGATTACCGTTAGCTTGTCGCCAAAATGTGTCTTCACTTCTTTAAGAATAGGTGCCAAGGTCTGACAAGGGCCACACCACTCCGCGGAAAAATCTACTAATACGATCGTGTTCTTTTGAATAATTTCATTAAAGCTAGCCATTTCTACTGATTTTCTTTGTTACAAAAATAAGGATATTAGTTATCAATAAGGAACACACAGTTCCTCCAATTGTTCAATATCACCATCAAATAAATTCAAATCGACATTTCCCTTTATACCGGCCACACTGCCTTTCTCCGAAAATTGCCAAAAATTCCAATGTTTCTTGGGGCGTTCTACCCAAAAATTATAGTTGGCAATCCATAACGTATAATCTGCAAACTCATGCTCCAAAAAATCGGTGAAGTAGCTATCACCCGAATAGATAATAGGCCTCACTTTATAATGAGATTCTACGGCATCCAACCACCTTTTTAGCCCTACTTTTAGGCTATCCATAGGTTGTCGTCGAGGTCGTTCTTCAATATCCAATACAGGGGGGAGATCTCCGGGAGTTAAATTCACTGTTTTAATAAAATTTCTAGCCTGTTTTACAGAGTTCTCGTTTGGCCGAAAATAATGGTATGCACCCCTGAGCTTCGCCCTGCTTTGCGCGCTCTTCCAATTCGACTTATACCGTTTATCTACACCTTTCGTGCCCATCGTAGCTCGAATGAATATAAAGTCAATGGGAAAGCGATCATTGATCGTATTCACACTCACCCAGTCAATATTTCCTTGGTATTCGCTGATATCGATACCAAATACCCTGTCATCAAATTTAGACATCAGGTAAATATTTCGCTCATTGTGCTTATCGTTTTCTTTACTATCACTGGTATAGCCGCTCTCGAAAATATTCTTCACAAAGAAGCGGATTCCGCCCCGGTAATAATAAGCCGTGAAAAGGAGAATAAGGCCAGCCGGAATAACAATACTCCACAACAGGTAAATCCGTTGTATTTCTTTATCCGATTTTTGTTTTTTCTTGACTGTTCTCCTACTTTTCGTCATATTGCGGTGAAATTAGTGTATTTCTAATTTATTGACAAACTATAATTTTTGGAATGAGAATTTATAATCCCAAAGACTGGCTAAATACCACACTCTATTTTCACACCTCCGTTATTTTCAAACGGTTACTTCCCTATCTCATTATCAGTGTATTTTTTTCATTGGGGATCGCCTATTTGGAGCTAGAATACCTCAAGTTATCCGATAAAAGCTGGATCAAGAATATCACCATCGTACATAGTTTATTAGGATTTGTATTGTCCCTATTATTAGTATTCCGTACCAATACAGCATACGATCGGTGGTGGGAGGCGCGTAAGCAGTGGGGAAGCTTAACAAATACCAGCCGCACGTTAGCTTATAAAATGAATGCGATACTTGATGTCGACGATAAGACCAGTCGTAGTTTCTATCGCAAGTCAATTCCTTTATATGCCGAGACACTTTACAATTTTCTGCGTTCGGATTATACGAAGTTTATGTTAGACGAGGTAGATCATCCTGAGTTAAAAAGCTTGGACGACAAGAAACATGGTCCTAATCAAGTGGCATCATTGATTTTTAAGAAAACGAACATTTTATATAAAGAAGGAAAGATCAGTGGCGATCAATTTATTATCATCAACCAAGAGCTTACCGATCTGACCAATATCTGCGGAGCCTGCGAACGCATAAAAAATACGCCGATTCCCATGTCGTATAGCTCGTTTATTAAGATCTTTATTATTCTGTATACGGCGACGTTGCCGATCGGATATGTTTTTTCCATAGGGTATTTTGTCACAGCAGCTGTACCCTTTATTTTTTACGTACTGGCAACTTTAGAAATGATCGGCGAATCCATCGAAGAACCTTTTGGTGTAGATACAGATGATTTACCGATCGATAAAATCACGGTCAACATAAAAAAGCATACGTATGAGGTATTACTTCCTTAATTAAAAAATAATCAATCTCATTTTCAGGGGATAAAACATAAACGATAAAATAAGTTTTGTACATCTGCTTAGAATTTCTACTTTTGTCGCGGAGAGCTGGCAGAGTGGTCGAATGCGGCGGTCTTGAAAACCGTTAACTGTCACAGGTTCGGGGGTTCGAATCCCTCGCTCTCCGCCGAAAAGTCTTTCATTTTGAAAGACTTTTTTCGTTAGAAGGTATTCGAACCAGAATGATAATTGATAGAACACACTTTAACTTAAATAACAAATGCGTGGTTGAAAAATTACGCATCAAGACCCCCTTTAAATATGCTGCAATTTTTCAAAATGAAGCCTGCTTTTTATATATAAAAGATGGAGAGACCACTCTAAAATCCCCCACCGAAAAATTGAATATTTATTTATCAGAAAGTGTATTACTGAAATGTGGCAAATACTTTGCAGAACTAATCCAAAAATCCAAAAATCAATACTGTGAAATTTTTGCGATTCATCTCCATCCTGACATTTTAATAGAACTATACAAAGATGAAATCCCAAGTTTTATTAACCCTACCGATAGAAAGTACTTTGCCAAAAAAACAGAAAGACAAGGCATAATGGTTCATTTCATTGAAAGTTTCGATTTCTATTTTAGAAATCCGACATTGGTTAATGATGATTTGTTAAAACTTAAATTAAAAGAGCTAATTCTGTTACTCCTTCAGACTAGCAATGCAGAAAATGTTATGAGTTTATTTTCTCACCTGTTTACCCAGAGACAAGCGAATTTTAAAGAAGTAATCCAAGCACATCTTTTTTCCAATATTACAATAAGCGAGCTGGCAGTGCTTTCAAGTCGTAGTTTATCTTCATTTAAGCGGGATTTTGAAAAATATTTCCAAGACACACCCGCGAATTATATTAAAGAGCAAAAACTTCTGAAAGCAAGTAATTTATTAGGCTTCACTGATTTTTCTATCAGCGAAATTTGCTATAAAGTTGGATTTAACGACACCTCTTATTTTACAAAATTATTTAAAAAGAAGTATAATTTATCTCCCTTCGAATATCGAAAAAGTAAAGTACTCTAATGAACATTTGAACTTATTTTTCCTTTTTTTGAACTTCTTATCCAATATTCTTTCACTTTTTAGATGCAGTTTTGTGTTAAAATAAATATGCAAAATTGTAAAAGGAACAATTTGCCTATCTCAGTAATTCAAATGATTAATCAAATGATATATTACAAAATAACGTATTGGTTTTTAGCAACATGTATGTTTATGTTTGGCATTCTAAAATTTTTTAATCCCTTTAAAGGATGGTACAGTATACAGATTGCTAACAGTGGATTAGGTCAAATTTCACAAATAGTGGGTGTCATGGGGGAAATAGCGGTGGGTGTTATTTTATTTCTTTGTCTTATATACAGACAAAAAATTTCAAATAAAGCGTATATTTTATTAACAAACTTTGCATTTTTTACCATTATTGTGATGATGATGACAAGTGTTTATGTTCACTTACATCCAGATGTGCCAGCAGATGTTTTGCCACTAAAAATTAAACCACCATACATTCCGATATTTTTTTCATTACTTGCGCTATCAAATATTTACTGGTCAACACTTCGAACGGCAGACAATACAGGCAGAAAGGTCTAATGATCCACAGTATTTTATATAGCGTTCTTTAAAAAATTGTACCCTAAAAAAATATAAAAACTGTATCTGTAACCGTATTTTTTTTCTTCGTTACTTTGTTTTATAATTTATTTCAATGCGTAGTAATAAAAATCTGCTGGCTTATGGAGCTCTTCTCGTAGTATGTTTGGTGTGGGGTACTACTTATTTTGCCATCCGTATCGGTGTAGAGACATTTCCACCTTTCCTCTTTGCGGCTATTCGTCAAGTAATTGCCGGAGGAGTTCTCTTGGCAGGACTTGCATTGACCAGAAATCTAACATTAACTAAACAAGGGATTTGGCAACAAGCTATACCCGGAGTATTGATGGTTGCTTTGGGAAATGGGGTTATCGGTTGGTGCGAACGCTATATATCCAGCGGACTGGCCGCATTGATCTTGTCGCTTACACCGGTATTTGTGGTAGTTATCAATTATGTGCTGGGCTTCGATAAAAAAAAGCCGCACAGACTCATTATCTTCGGATTATCATTGGGTTTCCTCGGCATTCTTCTAATATTCAGAGACAACCTAAAAGATTTGACCAAACCCGAATATATTACAGGAATGTTGATTGCCTTTGGGGCTTGCCTTGCCTGGGCTTCAGGAAGCGTATATGCCAAGAATAAAACCTCCGGCCATAGTAGTGTAATGCAGAATGCAGCCTTACAGCTGTTTTCAGGAGGTGTAGCGTTATTCTTCTTTAGTGCTTTTTTAGATGACTATTCTGAATTAGAATCTATTTCGTCAGCAAGTATATGGGCATTGCTATACCTCATTGTGTTCGGTTCCATCGTGGCATATTCCTGCTTTGTTTATGCATTAAAGCATCTTCCTATAGGCATTGCATCTCTCTACGCCTATATTAATCCGTTTATTGCCATAATGCTAGGATTCTTCTTCCTGAAAGAACCATTAACAGCAATTACCCTTTTAGCATTGGCAGCTTCCTTAAGTGGCGTGTATTGCATCAATAAAGGATATCTCAAAATGACTGAAAAATGAAGGCTGGCAGACGCTATCTATTGAGCGTACCAAATCGGTCAAGTACAACGAGCAAAAATTTGAGCAGGAAAAACACAAAAGCATTACTAAGATCATGATGAAGGATCAATTTAACAAAAACCCCTCGTATCAATCGGGGAGATTGCGAGGGGCTATTAACCAATTTTTTAAACTACCTGTAGATTAAGGATTTAATCCGCAGGATTTATCTATTACCTGTATTTAAAGATAATAACAATTTTTTTTATTCCAACTTTTTTTAAAAGTATTATACCTTATAACCTTACAACAACCCTATTCCACCTATCCGGTAACGCAATCCGATTTCATGCGTATTGTTGGATATACGCTGGTTCAGCGTGCCTGTGTTGGGACTGAACTGGTAGCTGTATCCTATGCCAAAATCTCCGAAATTCAATTGTAACAACGCGGAAAGGTCCCCCTGGTTCTGAACGCCCATTCCCAAACCTAGTTTTCGTGCCATAAAAAACAAAGCACTTACATCGTACCTAGGCGACTGATCGTCCATATGGCTGACCAGAAAAGATGGACGGAAATGGAACATGTCATCTAGGCGGAATAAAGCACCACCGGTAATATAGTACACGTTTCCAAACTCATATTCGCGGTCTTCACGTCGATTAAGCGAAAAACGCGGCATGGAGACACCGACATAGTACCGTTCTTTACTGTAGTAAGAAGTACTGATACTTAATACACCGGCCGTCTCTTGTATGTTATCACGGAACGAAGGATCCGTACCATCCAGGCTATTATAATTTCCCTGAAAATACAATAGCCCACCACCCATCGACAAGCTGAGGTATTCGTTTTCAGACAAACGCACCGATTTTGCGAAATAAGCACTAAATTCACTTTCCTTGACAACACCGATGGCTGCGTGCTTGATGTCAAAGCCAACGGAAGCACCTATACGCTGTAAACCAATATTTCCTGTCGCCCATAGCGACTTTGGTGCACCGTCTACCCCCAACCATTGGCTACGTCCCAATACAGAGACACTTCCCCGTTCATCCATTGTACTCAACGACGAATTGAAGCTGTTTCGCAACTGCCCAAACTGGTTGTAGCTCACACCATGCTGTGCCCGGACAACTCCGGGTACAAGCAGTGTAAGTACGATAATCAGCGATCCGATATTTATTTTTAATATTCCCATTCTATTTAATCTCAATAAGTTCATAATTAAAGCTTAGTTACCGCTAGAGCGTTTTACGACAAAGAAACCTTTCTCGCGCTTCCACGTCCCGTCATCCAATAGATCTAGGTAATAATAATACGTTCCATCGATTACATACTGTCCCGTGAATACCTTGCCACGGTTGTTGTATCCCTCTATCTCGGCCAGCACACGGCCCGATTTATCGAATATGGTCACCCTGTTGTCTGGGTAATCTCCTATCCCCTCGATCATCAGGAACTCATTTATACCATCGCCGTTCGGTGATACGGCTTGGTGCACGCGGATCGGAACTTTTGCTGAGGCATCGTTCGCGATCTTGATATCCATGTACACCGGCTCTGCTGCCTCATAGTTAGCATTCCCGGGCTGTGTTGCTGATACCCGCACTGTTCCTAAACGGTGTACCATTAAGTCCGTACCTGATACCGTGGCGATGAAGGCGTCATCTACGGATAAGTTGACGGGTAAATCACTGCTGGCGTACACATCCAGGGCAATTGTTCCTGCATCGCGGGATAATACTCCCGGAGAAATGAACGTTATGCTCTGAGGTGCTTTATGAATCGTCAGATTGGCTGTTAGACTCAAGTCGTTATAGTTGTTGCCACCTTCAATATTTGCCGTAATGTTGTACGTGCCAGCATTGGTATGTGTATTGTTCGTATAACTTACCGTTGTTCCTGCAGGCAGTGTTCCCGTGATGGCAAGTGATTTAGCTGTACCGTCGTAGACAAAGCTTGCATCTTCGAAAGTAATACCTGTGATGGTAGCTGGTGTAATCTCCAAATCGGCGGTCAGCACCAGTTCAGTATAGTTCGAGCCAAAGATTGTAGCTGTTACCATCTGTGTTCCCACATATGTTCTGCTATTGTCCGTGTAAGCTACATTCGCCCCTGCCGGTAATGTACCCGTGATCGCAAGCGACTTCGCTGTGCCGTCAAAGACAAAGCTGGCATTATCAAAACTGATTCCCGTAATGTCTGCCGGAGTTACCGTCAGATCAGCCGTCAATACCAATGTAGTAAAGTTCGAACCGGTAATTGTAGCTGTCACTTCCTGCGTTCCCACATCCGTACGGATGTTGTCCATATAAATAACGCTTGTTCCCGCTGGTAGTGTACCACTGATGGCAAGCGATTTCGCTGTGCCGTCAAAGACAAAGCTGGCATCATCAAATGTAATTCCTGTAACTGTAGCCGGGGTAACCGTCAGATCAGCTGTCAACACCAATGTAGTAAAGTTCGAACCGGTAATTGTTGCTGTCACTTCCTGGGTTCCCACATCCGTGTGGTTGTTGTCCGTGTAGGCAACGCTTGTCCCGTTTGGCAGTGTGCCACTGATGGCAAGGGACTTGACAGTTCCGTCATACACAAAGCTTGCATCTTCGAATGTAATTCCTGTAACCGTAGCCGGAGTTACCGTCAGATCAGCCGTCAATACCAATGTAGTAAAGTTCGAACCGGTAATTGTAGCTGTTACTTCCTGCGTTCCAACATCCGTGCGGTTGTTGTCCGTGTACACAACGCTGGCCCCTACCGGTACCGTACCCGTAATCGCAAGCGACTTCGCTGTGCCGTCGTACACAAAGCTGTTATCTTCAAATGTAATGCCCGTAATGTCCGCCGGGGTAACCGTCAAATCAGCTGTCAACACCACAGTGGTGAAATTCGAACCGGTAATTGTTGCCGTCACTTCCTGCGTTCCAACCTCCGTACGGCTGTTGTCCATATAAACAACGCTTGTCCCGTTTGGCGGTGTGCCACTGATGGCAAGGGACTTGGCAGTTCCGTCGTAGACAAAGCTTGCATCTTCAATTTTAATGCCCGTAATGTCTGCCGGAGTAACCGTCAAATCAGCTGTCAATACCAAAGTAGTAAAGTTCGATCCAGAGATTGTAGCTGTTACCATCTGTGTTCCCACATCTGTTCTGCTATTGTCCGTGTAAGCTACATTAGCCCCTGCCGGTAATGTACCCTTGATCGCAAGGGACTTGGCAGTTCCGTCGTAGACAAAGCTTGCATCTTCGAAAGTAATACCCGTGATGGTAGCTGGTGTAATCTCCAAATCGGCCGTCAGCACCAACGTAGTAAAGTTCGATCCAGAGATTGTTGCCGTCACTTCCTGGGTTCCCACATCCGTACGGCTGTTGTCTGTGTAAGCTACTGAAGCCCCAGCAGGTAGGTTTCCACCGATCGCAAGGGACTTGGCAGTTCCGTCAAAGACAAAGCTGGCATCATCAAAGCTGATTCCGGTAATGTCTGCCGGGGTAACCGTCAGGTCAGCTGTAAATACCAAAGTAGTAAAGTTCGCGCCTGTAATTGTTGCTGTTACTTCCTGTGTTCCCACATCCGTGCGGCTGTTGTCCATATAAATAACGCTTGTTCCCGCTGGTAGTGTACCACTGATGGCAAGCGATTTCGCTGTGCCGTCAAAGACAAAGCTGGCATTATCAAAACTGATTCCCGTAATGTCTGCCGGAGTTACCGTCAGATCAGCCGTCAATACCAATGTAGTAAAGTTCGAACCGGTAATTGTAGCTGTCACTTCCTGCGTTCCCACATCCGTACGGATGTTGTCCATATAAATAACGCTTGTTCCCGCTGGTAGTGTACCACTGATGGCAAGCGATTTCGCTGTGCCGTCAAAGACAAAGCTGGCATCATCAAATGTAATTCCTGTAACTGTAGCCGGGGTAACCGTCAGATCAGCTGTCAACACCAATGTAGTAAAGTTCGAACCGGTAATTGTTGCTGTCACTTCCTGGGTTCCCACATCCGTGTGGTTGTTGTCCGTGTAGGCAACGCTTGTCCCGTTTGGCAGTGTGCCACTGATGGCAAGGGACTTGACAGTTCCGTCATACACAAAGCTTGCATCTTCGAATGTAATTCCTGTAACCGTAGCCGGAGTTACCGTCAGATCAGCCGTCAATACCAATGTAGTAAAGTTCGAACCGGTAATTGTAGCTGTTACTTCCTGCGTTCCAACATCCGTGCGGTTGTTGTCCGTGTACACAACGCTGGCCCCTACCGGTACCGTACCCGTAATCGCAAGCGACTTCGCTGTGCCGTCAAAGACAAAGCTGGCATCTTCGAATGTAATTCCTGTAACTGTAGCCGGGGTAACCGTCAGGTCAGCTGTCAATACCAATGTAGTAAAGTTCGAACCGGTAATTGTAGCTGTCACTTCCTGGGAGCCTACATCCGTTCTGCTATTGTCGGTATAGGTTACCGAAGTTCCGGCAGGAAGGGTTCCAGTAATTGCCAATGATTTGGCAGTGCCGTCATAGACAAAGCTTGCATCATCGAGAGTTACGCCCGTAAAGCCTGCAGGGATGATCTCAAAGTCTGCACTTGTAAAGTTAATCGTGTAGTTAGTACCTGCATTTAAAGTTCCCAGCTGAATTGCATAGGTTCCCACATTTTCTCCTGCAACCCTTTCCAAAGCTCCTGTCAGTATACTTTCATCATCCCCTCCATCAAAACCGGTAGCTGTATAGGTAAATACAGGATCTGCATCGCCATAGATTTTACTCTGTCCAACAACAGCTGTGATCTCCAGTGTCTTTTTCGACGTAGTAAAAACCACTTCATTTCCATAAGTAGTAATACCATTTTGGTTAGTGCTGTATGCTCTAGCATAGTAGGTAGTATTGACCTGTAAGCCCGTAACTACCTCACTGAAGAGATTTCCTGTCAAAGTCATTATCACTTTGGTGTCTGCAATATCAGGATTGGAAGTGGTCGCATAGACAATTCCTGTTTCCTGCTCACAATCCAATCCATTCAATAATTCACCTCCCAGCGCTGCGCTTGAGTGGCTTACTGAGGTTGGGTTTGAGGTAGCAAGACCTGCAGGTATTGGCTCAATAATCTCAACTGACTTTGTTACCGAGCATCCATTAGCGTCGGTGATTTTCACCGAGTAATTACCCGCCGAGAGTCCACTTATGGTTGCCGTAGCTGCCCCATTGCCCCATTCATAGGTAAACGGTGCCAAGCCTTCATCAGGAGTCGCTGTAATAGATCCGTCAGATCCACCGTTGCAAGTCACATTGGTTGGTATTATTGAAGCTGCCAACATATTAACCTGGATCAGATCAGTCTTTGTCAGAGTCCTACTGCATCCATCTAAGTCAGAAACCGTTAATGTGACTGTATATGTGCCTACACTAGCATACTCGTGGGTTGGGTTTTGCAGAGTAGAAGTTGTCCCGTCTCCAAAGTCCCATACCCATCTTATAGAAGGAGAGCTTGCGATGGTATTATTTGTAAATGCCACAGTAAGAGGACCGCAGCCCTCGGTGATATCTGTAGAGAAGTCAACATCAGGGCCTATAACCTGAATATAGTTGGTCTTAGTTATTGTTTTGGAACAAGCTCCACCAGTTATTGTTAAGACTACAGCGTAAGTACCAGGCTGCTCATAAATGTGGGTTGGGTTCTGCTCAGTCGACGTGTTTCCATCTCCAAAATTCCAATTCCAACTTTCTGCCCCAACAGATAAGTCCTCAAAATCAACTTCCAGTGGGCCACAACCAAAAGTCCTACTCGCTGAGAATTCAGGTTTTAGCTCATAGTTAGATACGACTTTCTCTATTGTAGATGAGCAACCATATATAGTGTCTGTCACTGTCAGTTTTACAGTAAAATCCCCAAAAGTTGTGTAGGAATGGATAGGGTTTTGAGCTGAACTAGTACCTCCATCCCCAAAATCCCATGCCCATTCATCCGGAGAGATGGATTGATCAGTAAAGAAAACCGTCAACGGATTTGCACAGCCTTCAGTAGGACTGAAAATGAAATCAGCCTGGGCATTACATTCGTTTTGATCAATGGTGATGGACAAAGCAGTAGAAGGTAAACTCACATTACCTGCAGCATCTGTAGCCGTAGCCGTGATTGCATAAGTCCCATTAGCCATAAGAGCAGATGTAAAATTCCAATTGGCCGAACCATCTGTACTGGTGGTTCCCAGCGAAATTCCATTGCCAAACACTTCTACACTAGAATTAGCTTCGGCAGTTCCCGCGAAAGTAGGTGTATTGTCGGCCGTAATATTATCCGTATCACTTACACCGGTATCGCTATTACTTGTCAAATCAGGCGTGGAAGGACTTGCAGGTGGTGTTTGGTCTAAAGTTGCGTTATTAGCTGAAACTATACCCCCTTCATTATTCCCCTCGTCTGTTAAGGTGATTTCAATGGTTAAAGTACCGTCTGTCAATGTGTTAACATCCACAGGAATTTGTTGGACTGCATTATTTACCGACACAGAACCAGTGATAGTAGCCGTATTTCCATCCCCACTACTCGAAATACTATAATTGAGGAAGGTATTAATTTCTGTATTGGAAACAGTGAAGGTAGTATTCGAAGATTCAAAAGCATTGATTAAAGCATCATCCCATGTCACTGAATAACCTGTCGGAGCAGCTGTGTCTACAACATAATTGTCGGAATGGGTTGTTCCCGTTCCTGTATTGCCAGCCAGATCTGTATACCCTTCATTGTTAAGTGATATCAAATTTGAATCATCCTCAACTCCTGAAATAGGAGTGAATATTACCGTCCAAGTTAAGCCCCCATCTGAAGAGGACAAACCCGATAAATTGCCATTGTCAACTGAAAAATCAGCAGTTTCAAGTCCCGAGATTCTTTCGCTCAACACTAGGGTAAGTGTTGCCGTTTCTCCCACCGCTAGGGAGGTATTGTCCAAACTCAAACTGACAACAGTCGGTCTTACCCCGTCAACGAGAACCTGGCTGGTACTCCCTATGCCATTGAGACTTAAATTGGCATCATTTCCAGCCGCATCCCTCACAGTTCCACCATTGAGAGATAAAGTTCCTGCAACAATCCCATTAAGATCAAGATCCCCCATAGGGACGGTGTACCTGAAAACAAGCGCATTTGAATTAGTGCCTGAAAAATAACTGGCCTGACCGGTGGTTGCCCCCACGGTAAGACTGATTTGGGGAGAACCTGTGATTGTTACAGCTTCAGAGAAATTTACTGTAAAATCCAGATTCTGACCTATGCCATAGATTCCGTTAGCAGGTACGGCAACGTTGGCAACTGTTGGAATTAACCCATCAATTTGTATATCCTTTTGTCCAGATAGGGAGTTGGGTGATCCTGTCGGAGGCAGGGTGATTAATGCAGCATCTCCTGAAATATTCTCTATAGTAGCACCATTAAGTACTAATGCATTTGTAGTCGTATAATCCAAATCTGTAGAGTTATCCCCTTCCTGAACCATATAGCTGAAATTCAGGATATTGGTTCCTGATCCACTCACGTAATCTGCTTCACGGTCTGTACTGCCGGTTTCCAAGCGTAAGCGAGGATAACCGCCACTTGTATTAACCATTACAGCCTGATCAAAATTGACCAAAATGGAGACCTCATCTCCCACTTTATAGATTCCGTTTACAGCACTGCTTGTTACTCCAGTTACCACTGGAGTAATGGAACTCACCGTTATTGAAATTACATCAGTATCCGTGTGTGCTCCACCTGAACCTGAAAAACCTTGGTCATTGGATGTCATAGAAAGGCTTGCAAGGCCATTAAAACCGGCTATAGGACTAAACATCAAACCATCCAGGGCCGTATTGATATCTGATATGGTACCTACAAACATCATCGTACCATCATTCACTCCTGAACCTTGGGAGAAAGCCAAACCCGCAGTGCCTGATAATGAAATCAATCCATTGCTGGCTGTCAGGGTTATTTCAATGGTCGCCCCACCTGCATCCACATCACTTACGCTGATCAGGTTTCCGTTACCACTGGAAAAAATTAAAGCACCCCCCTGATCAATTTGCTGTGTTCCCGGAATCGTGTTTACAGGAGCATCATTCACTGCTGTCACTGAAAGGGTAACACCCGTTTGATCAGTCAGTGCACCGCCAGAACCAATATTCCCATTATCAGAAACACTGATGTTTAAATTCACGCCTGAAGTAGTATTTAATGCAGTAGTGAATGTCAGTTCTCCGTTGGAAATGAATGCATTGATATCAGATAAACTCCCTTCCAAAATCAAGGAATTTGAATTGCCACCAACAGCCACACCATTTCCCGGAATGGCAGATAAAGTTCCGCTACCCACATTAAAAGTCACCGTGACCGGACTC
Source organism: Sphingobacterium alkalisoli (assembly GCF_005049105.1). Taxonomy (GTDB): domain Bacteria; phylum Bacteroidota; class Bacteroidia; order Sphingobacteriales; family Sphingobacteriaceae; genus Sphingobacterium; species Sphingobacterium alkalisoli. The sequence goes on along the minus strand of NZ_SUKA01000003.1, from coordinate 160,868 downwards.
GAACCTGCGTCAGGATCGGCGAAGCTTATTCCAGTTAATGCTTCAGGTTCATCTTCGAACAAGGAAATGGTTAAAGGAGCAGAAATAACCGGAGCATCGTTGACTCCTTGGATGCTGAGTTCAAAGGAATCAGAAACGGCTCCCCCATTTCCATCATTCGCAATAACCTCTATGGCTATCGAACCAGTATCATCATTTCCCGGTGTCCCACTGAAAGTCCGGCTTATTGGATCAAAACTCAGCCAAGCAGGTAAAGACCCACCGCCTGACAATTGGACTGAATACGTCACGACATCCCCGACATCAATATCATTGAATGTATTTGCAGCGAATTGGAAGTTAAAAGCTATATTCTCTGTAGCAGTTTGGTCCGGAATCGCATTGGCTACAATTGGAGCATCATTTATATTGGAAATAACAATATCAAATGTGTCTGTAGCAGTCCCCCCATTTCCATCATCTGCAATTACATCAATGCTGACAGTACCAACGTGGGCATTTGAAGGAATTCCACTGAAGGTTCGGGTTGCTGCATTGAAGCTGATCCAAGCAGGTAGTGCCCCACCACCTGCCAATTGCGATGAATACGTTAACACATCCCCATGCTCGAACGTATTAACGGCAAACTGGAAGTTCAATTCTTCACCTTGGTCTATATTCTGATTCGGAATAGGATTGACTACAGTTGGCGCTTCATTGACATCGGTAATACTTATACTAAAAGGAAGCTCCAGAACCAATCCTCCGGAGTCAGTCACACGAACACGGATCGAATAGCTGTTTTGTACATCAAAATCAAAGACAGCTGCAGTACGGAGTTCATTTCCTTCTATACTGAAAGCCGAATTACCACCATCTCCCGAACCGGGAACCAACGTGTAAGTAAATGTATCCCCATTGTCCACATCAATAGCGGAAAATAAGCCAACTACTATGCCTACAGGTTCGTTTTCTGCTACACTGTTGTTATCCAGAAGTACATCGGTTGGAGCATCGTTTACGGATGTAATATTGACATTAACGATCCCTACCGGAACGTTAGTGCCTCCTCCCGAGCCTGTGTTTCCATTGTCATTTATATAAACTTGAACCGATGCTGCATTATTGCCACTGAGATTGGCATCAGGTCTGAAATAGATATTGGAGGGAATATTGATGTAGTTATTTAGAGCCGTAAGATTTCCCGTCAGGGTTAAATTAGATGTTAAATGGCCTGAAACAGTAATTCCAGTACCAGCTGCTATATCAAATACCCCCCCTGTTGCTTCCAGCGTTAGTGTCAATTCCCCGCTTCCAGCATCGATATCACTGATTGAGGCCGCTGAAATATTGAAAGGATCTTCTGTAGCATCTTCGGTAACCGTAACTAAAGAAGGTAACCCCGAGATACTCGGATCATCGTTCACACCAATAATATCGAAAGTGACTGAAGCCGTGTTTGAATTGACCGTTCCATCATTTGAAACAAAAGAAATCGTACCTGCATTGGTGCCAAATAAATTCGGTGTTGGTGTAAATGTGGCTGCATCAAGAGCCGCATTGATATTGACCAAGGTACCGGAAGCTGTAAAGTTGGCAGAGCCATTTCCCCCACCTGCAAAAGTAATTCCTGTAGTTCCCAAAGAGACTGTACCACCGGTAACTGTAAAGGAAACCGTCTGATCATCTCCATCTACGTCTGTGATCTCTATGTTGTCCGCTAGCGCTACGTTAACATCGTCTTCATTAACAGTAGGAGCCGAGGGTGCGGTGGCAACGGGTGCAGTATTTATAGGCCCGGGAACAAAAACAGTCCCGTAGGTGAAATTATCTATAGCAACATAAATATCATCAGCTACAATTTGAATCTCGTCCACATCAAAAAAATCAGGGTCGCTTGCGAAATTTTGTGGCCCGTTGAAATTAATCGCTTTTGCATCCCCTGTTTCATCTCCATTCTTAAACCCCTGGATAGTACCTGATTTTGAAGTCATTAAGTTACCTGGGTCACGATTAAATATCCATATTCCCAAGAATTGAAATCCACCTACTCCGTCTTTAGAAATCGTCCATTTTGTTAGACCAAATTGTTGAAGATTTCCATCTATTAAAGCAATGGAATTTCCGGCTCCAACCCCGTTTTGAAAACCAATACTATATTGATTGGTCAAATTAGAGGCAAAAGTAAATCCCCCAACAGAAACAGATCGTACCCCAGAAATAGGAATAGTTGGTGGATTTTCAAAATCAATGATAATCTGAGCAAAGGCCCCGGAGGTAAGTACCGAAGTGAAAAAACCGAGGATTAAACAGGACAGAAATAAAATTTTTTTCATAGTTTAAGTTAATTTTGATCAGAAGATCTGGAACAAGTAGTAGAAAGCACTGAAGCATTTGTATCGAGCAACGCTATTTTCGCACTGTAAAAGCGTATTGTTAAAAGTACCGAAAAAAAAAAGCGATAGTTTCTTTAGGAACTGTAGGAAGTTTATATTCATATTTTCATAGGTCAAAAAAGAAAAGACAACTAAAAAAGTATACACTAGGTAGCATGCAGACTAATCTAAATAACATATCCACTTCTGCCTAAGTGGAATCGCTACAATTGGCGTTATCAGTTCATTTTGATGTAAAATGATAATTTCACCTCAATATTCTGAAAATATAATAGAAAAAACAAGAAATAATTGATAATAATTGATTTAGCTTCTCATTCTGTAAAGACAAAATAAAAGCCCAACTGTCGTTGAGCTTTTATTTTTTGGAAGATTCCTACTTCATTACCATATACTTTTAAGTTTATGAAATTCCAGCTTTTCCATTGTAGCCGACCCACCGTATACGCTAAGTTCATAGGATTGCTCAGTCGGTTTCAAATTATAGTTTATCGGCATAAATACTTCTCCATTGCTAGCAAAGACCTCTACTCCCGTACGATCCACAAAAATAGTAAGCTCCTGCTTACCGTTGATCAGTGGTGCATGGGCGCGCACGTTATCAATTTCCAGCTCTTCTTTAGCAGTATGATAGGTGATCGCTAACCCACGTACCTTTACCCGAATAGAGTCCGTATCCTGCGGTTTTATTACTACTTTAATTTCAGCCATCTCCGCGCGCATACCGCTTAAGGGATTCTGGGTGTGTGATAACAGATTTTGCTGCCGTAGCACAGTAGATTTCGTCCGCAAAGTCTTCAGCTCTTCAACAGGTTTACGCACGAGCCGCATACCCTTGCTCGTCTGCTTTAACTTGAGCTCCATCGGGATACTCATGGATTGATTAAAGGCAGACTCTCCCTGATTCGTATGAGTACGCCACCATCCTATCTCAATGCGCCTCCCTTTGGGTTCATTACTAATTGTTTGTGCAGCGTAGTAATCTCTACCATGCTGACTAAATAAGCGCTCCTCTTCAGGTAAAAATGTAGTCCCGTCAAATGTACCTACTGCGTACTGACTATTTGCACCCGTTAGTATCCACTTCTTATTATTTAGATCCCCATCCACTGCCAACTCGAAAAATTCAGGACATTCATGCATATAGCGATCATTCCCCTTTCCGCCCACTACCTTACTAGCAAATTCCCATGACTTCATGTCTCTGGATGTAAAGAAATGCATCGTATGCAGATCACCAGGTTCCGTTACGTAAAGTACCATCACCCAGCGTTTAGTAGGTTCATGCCATATTACTTTAGGATCTCGATTGCCATCTGTAATCTTATTGACGATGGTATTTGGCAATTTGTTGAATTTCCGTCCGTCCAGCGTATAGGCCAGTCCCTGCTCCCAGCTCTTTTCAGCAGCGGTATAAAATAAGACCAACGGTGTATGTCCGTTATTTCCCAGTCCGCTCGTGTTATTAGAATCCACTACACCTCCCCCACTAAACATGGTTCCGAAATTATCAGGGTATAGTGCCGGATCAAGTTCCGTCCAGTGGACAAGATCTTTCGAAACGGCATGTCCCCAATGCATATTTCCCCAGTTTACGCCATACGGATTAAACTGAAAAAAGAGATGATACTCCCCTTTATAGTAGGCCAATCCATTCGGATCATTGATCCAGCCACGCTTCGGAGAGAAGTGAAATTGAGCACGAAGAGGTTCCTGATAATCCGATTCCATTCTATCATTATCATCCTGTAGCACAGGCGAAAATGCCGTGCTTTGCTCCTGCAATGAATCAACCTTAATCGTTAATGTTGCACCCTTCCAATCACCTAAGTAAAGGTAAGCATACCAATCGGGCTTAGCAGCGGCGAGCTCCACATTAAACCATCTTAATTTTTCACCTTTTAGATAAATATCCACATTACGTTTAGGCGCACCATTTTTTATCGGAATCTTCAGATATCGTTTTTCTACCTTAAACTCTGTAGCAAAAGGTTGTTGTGCTTTAGCCATGTAGGTGATTCCCCAGCAGGTCAACACCAATAAAATTAAATTTTTCATTCTATTTCGTATGTTTAAATTAGTTCCATCCATAATTTTGTTGATAAAGTTTCTTACTGAAATTTATCTGCGATAATGGGATCGGGAAATATTCGTCCCTATTCCTTTTAAATACCGAAGCAGCAAGGTAATTTCTTTTTGTCTTTTCTATTTCTAGGTATTCATTTACGTAGGTATCTGCTATTCCCCATCTAACGAGATCAAAGAAACGGAAGCCCTCCATCGCCAGTTCCAATCGCCGTTCCCACCGCAATGCTTTGCGCGCAAAAGATTGACTCCACACACAGTTGACACCGTCTTCATATCCTTCAACAACAAATTTACCCGTCGCTTGTCCATCATTGTCTACCAACCGCGACACACTCTCTGCAGCGCGATTTCGGATTAGGTTAATAATGGGCAGTGCTTGCATATGCCTGCCCAACTCTATTAGGGCCTCTGCTTTCCATAATAGCACATCATCAAAGCGAATAATGTCCCTATTTTTACTGCTGCTCATAAACGGATTCACTTTTTTAAAGCATGGGTTGTCATACAGTACCACTTCCTTTAACGACATATAGTTTCCATATGTTTCAATCTGACGAATCCAGCTGTTCTGAAAGATAAAGTCAGTTTTATACTTGTACGGTAGTCCCACAATAGCTACCGTATGCAAGAGCCGAGGATCAATATTCTGAGATTTGACCGCTCCGGAGGTCGCTAGATCGCTACTGTTATACGTTTCAAACAGAGGCAATCCATCCATACTTGTTTTAAAAGCGTTGACCAAATTTTGAGTAGGCTGATGGAAACCACAGCACCCATACTCCGCATTCATAGGATAATTAAGCATTGCACTCCAGTCCAGTCGGCCAAATTCGGTTCCATCATTCAACGAATGCTGAACCGCAAAAATAGATTCCGGTCCATTTTCATACTCGCAAAGGAAGTTGAAAGCAAAATCCTGCGAAAGATCGTAACGCGCATCCAATTCGTCTACTAATGTGACCACCTCTTCCAATTTTTCGGCATGTATATTAATCACTTCATGTTGTTCATTCTGTTCATAGGCGGCATAAAGCAATGCTTTAGCCAAATAGGCTTTAGCCATATATTTGTTCGCTCTACCGATCTGCCCCTCGTTTAGCTCGGGCAATACGGAAGCCGCAAACCTAAACTCATCAATAATTTTAGACCATAGTTCTGCGTCCGTAAACTCCCGATTAGAGACCGTAATATACGCTTCTGGAGCAATACTCTCATCGACAAATGGTACATGTTTGAAAAGAATTTTCAGTTCAAACATATAGTGCGCACGTAGAAAGCGCATTTCCGCGATACGGATTTCTCTATTAGGGTACTCATCTGCGCTCAAGCCATTGATAACGCGCAATGCATTATTAACTCTCGAAATCGCGACGTATTGCCTATACCACTTTTGGTCTAGACCGCCCACATCTACCCGCATAGAAACGAACGTCTCATACAGATTCCATTCGCCCATGTCGCCCGTTCCAGCTCCACCTTTGTAGGCATCTCCGCTTCTCAGATCACCATAAGGCCATAGGCCGTTGGTTTTGTTATTGAAATTATCATTACCCAGTGCGGAGTAAGCTGCAATCACCAAGTTCTCGGCACCAGCTACCGTGTTCAATTGATTCTCTCCAAGCTGCCCCCTTGGATTGATATCGAGGTAATCGCTGCAGCTGCCTAATCCACTTATGAAAAGCGCAGCAAAAATTATACGAATGATTTTTTTCATGGTTACATTGCATTAAAATGAAACATTTATACCTGCCGTCAGCGAGAACGGTATAGGGTATCCCGAGTTTGGTGTTTCTGGATCTACCCCAGTATATCGATCACTTCCCCATCCCTTTTTAAATGAAACAAGGTTCTCTCCTAATATATAGACTCTTATCCCTTGGCTTTTGATTCGTTTGAGTGTACGAGGTGAAAGCGTATAGCCAAGTTCGAGGGTTCTCAATTTGAAATAGGAACCACTTTCCACAAAATAGCTTGAAAATCTTTTTTCATCATTCAGATCATTAAAAGATAGTGCCGGAATATCGGAGTTCAGGTTTTCAGGCGACCAAGCATCCAATACGCGTGTTCCATAATTTTCACCACCAAAAAAGCTGATGAAATCGGTATAGCCCTTAGCTGAGTTATTTACCAATCCCCCATATAGACCATTCCAAAACATTCCAAAATCCCATTGTTTATATCCTATGGAGAAGTTGATTCCGTACACAAAGTCCGGATCTGCCACACCAAGCCACGTCCGATCTTCATCACCTATCCGCCCGTCATTGTTGACGTCTACATATCGGATCCGACCTAGCCCCTTCCCGACCTGTTCCGCATGTGATTCTACCTCGTCGTCATTTCTAAACAGACCGTCGGCTATATAACCAAACATCGAATTGAGTGGTCTCCCTAGAATCGTTTGATCTACACCATTTCCGGGATAGGAGTTGATTACATCTTCCGGTAGTTCGACGATTTTATTCAGATAGCCGGCGATGTTTCCTGTAATACCATATCTCCAATCGTTGTGCGAAGAAGAATAGGATAGTAAAACTTCATACCCCTTGTTAGACATTTCTGCGCCATTTACCCATCTATTACCACCTTCTCCCAACGTTGCAATAAACGGTGGCGAAATTAATATGTCTTTTGTATTCTTCAGAAAATAATCAAAAGAACCCGTCAGTTTCTGGTTGAAAAAGCCGAAATCAATACCCATATTGTGCTGCGTTGCAGATTCCCATCGTAGATCGGGATTCGGTTGTTGGATTCTTCTGTAGCCCGATGGTAGCGTGCCGGTCCCATTTCCACCAATATCATAGGCAGTACCGTTATCCGGATCAAATGTCGGGTTTGTAGCGTAACTGGCTTGGTACATTCCAAAAGAAGCAAAATCTCCTATCTCCTGATTCCCAACCTTACCCCATCCGTACCGTATCTTTAAGTCAGAGAGCACATCCATTGATTTAAAAAATTCTTCTTGGCTAATACGCCATCCGGCAGATAATGCGGGAAACCATCCAAATTGATTATTTGCACCAAACCGGGATGAGCCGTCATATCGTGCTGTGACAGAAGCGAGGTATTTGTCGGCAAAATTATAGTTTACTTTACCAAAATATGATAACAAACGATACGATGTCGCCGAACCACTATTTGTCTGTACACCTTCCCCTGCATCCAGATACATATAATCAGGGTCTTCCGAGGCAAATTTTCGACGACCGGCCTGTAAATTTTCAGCGTAGTAGTCGATCATCTCCTGACCGACCAAGAAATCAAAATGATGTTTTTCATCAAGATCGATTTTGTAGGTCAAGGTATTGTTCCAAACATAGTTTCCCCATCTATTGTTGTAATTGTTCAGTGTAGCTGTATTTTCAGACATGAACCCCGATGTATAGGTCTTCTGCATATTTCGATCCCACAAAAACGAATAGTCCATCCCTAACATTGTTCTGAATTTCAGTCCCTTGAGTAGGTTAACCTCCATAAACATGTCGCCAAAGAGCCGTACCATATTTCGATGATTTTGCTTATTGTCCGCAATTAGACGTACCGGATTCTGTCTATCACTCATTCCCGCAACAGGTCCACCCCATCCGTTTCCATCAATCGTACGCACGGGCACTATAGGCTGAATATTTCGAGTCCTGTCGAGTATACTTCCCAATACATCCTGTTTAATCTTTGTGACCGAAAAGTTCTCTCCAATGGTTATCATACCGTTGATCAAACTATAATCTGTATTCAAGCGTCCAGACAAGCGTTCAAAGTAGGTGCCTTTCACCGTACCTTGATTATCCAAATAGTCCACTGCCAATAGCGACTTACTCGTTTCATTGCCCGACACCAGTGTTACATTATAGTTCTGTACAATCGCGGTCTGACCTACCTCGTCGACCCAATCCGTATTAGCGGCCCGCATGGTCTTCTGTTCGTCAATAAACTCAGGAGTTATAATTTCATTTAGCAGCCAGCTACCGGTGTTAGTCTGTTCATCGTTATAGCTATAAACACCAAAATTTGGATTTGTACCATCATTTCTTGCTGCCCGCCATTGTACATATCCGCGCTCTTGTGTATCCAACCAGTCAAGCGATCTGGCATAGTTTTTAATCGCAGTGGAAGCTCTGGCATCGACACGGGTACCATTTCGTCCTCCCTTTTTCGTCGTGATAATAATAACACCATTTGCAGCTCTAGATCCATAAATACTAGCGGAGGAAGCATCTTTCAAAATTTGGATGGATTCAATATCGAGACCCGACACCTCATTCATGGATTTGGTACTTGGCATACCGTCGATAATATATAACGGACTGTTGTTGCCCAACGTTCCAATTCCTCTAATCAGTACATTTGCCGATCCATCCGGAGAACCATTGGTAGAAATGAACGCGCCCGGTACACGCCCCTGAAGACTTTTCATTACGTTGCCACTTAGCGGAGCGTCTATTTCATCCATTTTTACCACGGAAACAGCGCCCGTGAGGTCTGCTTTTCGCTGCGACTGATAACCCGTTACTACGACTTCTTCCAGCTCTTCTCCGTTTTTCAAGACGATGTTCAGGAATCCATCATCTTTAACTATCACGCGCAGATCGTCCAAACCGATCCGTGTAAAACGAAGCTCTGCACCTTTCGGCGCAAAAACCTTAAAATTTCCATTATCATCACTTGTAACCGCATTTTGTGTACCCATCACACTGACCGTCACGGAAGATAATGGTAGCCCGTTCTCGTCTGTAACCTTTCCAGACAACGGGATCTCTTGAGCATACACGACAGAAATCATGCATGTCAAGAACAATAGTTTGAGGACTATTCTTCTCATGGTTTAATAAATTTTGTTAGTATTAGTTTATAATTACAATTGATTATTTTGTCATCCGTCTTTCTGGATGGAATTAAGATTAGCGCGAGTTGACCTCCTCTCCATTTAAAAAGTTTTTCCATTGGAATCGATGTATCGTACTGGCATCATAAGTAGGACACGCGCCCGCGCTTTGTGTTACAAATGCACTCAATGTTGCCGCAAAATCAAGCATTTCTTCCGTACTAACCTTTCGGTCTTTGCTGCAGCGCTGCGATAAAAAGGCCGCCAGAAATGAATCACCGCTACCGATCGTATCTCTCACCTCGACTTTAAAAGCCGGAAAATGATAGCTAAACTTTTCGATCCGATGGTAATAGATGGCGCCGGCCGCGCCGTAGGTTACAATCACTTCATCTAGATCAAAAAATTCTATGATCTGTTCTACCTTACCTTGGTCGGTCTGATGATCAGGCAAGCCCAACCAAGTCGCAATATGCGTTAACTCTTCCTCATTCATCTTCACCAGGTTTGCATATCGGAGCAATTCGAAAATACGCTCTTTGTCATAGAAAGGAGCCCGAAGATTAACATCTAACACCCGATAGTTTGCCTCAGCTAGAAGCGTGCGGAGTGCATTGTAGCTCTCTTCGTTGCGCGTGGAAAGACTTCCGAACACAAAGAAATCAGCATGGCGAACCGCCTTTCTTTCTCGCTCTCCGGCAGATATAAAATCCCAGGCAACAGGATATACGATTTCATATTGGACATCGCGATTTTCGTTAAAATGTACTTCTACAGTCGAGGTAGGATATACAGCATCACGCTGGAACAATCGTATCGGAACCTCCAATTCCTGCGAGAGCGCCACAAGGTCATCGCCATCTTGGTCGTCACCTATACGTGTCACCAGATCGGTATGTATTCCCAACCTGTTGAGATGATAGGCCACATTGAGCGGGGCTCCTCCCAGCTGCCGTCCCGTCGGAAGGTTATCCCACAATATTTCGCCAAAACAAATCCCGTTTAATGCTATCTTTTCGTTCTTCATAGTCTGTTATCTGCTATTGCACCCCTTTGCATGCGCTACTTTTTATCCTATCCGCTAATGTAAGTTGATGGTTTGTTCCATATTTTCCAACGAAGTTCCCTTGGTTTCCGGCATCATACGCAACACGTAGATCAGCTGCAAAACCATGAATCCAGCAAACAGCAAAAACGTATAGCCGCCTCCTAGCCATTCTGTCAGCGCAGGGAAACAGAATGTGATAATTGCTGCCATTACCCAATGCGTCAGACTGCCTAATGTCTGCCCTTTCGCACGTACATCATTTGGAAATATTTCCGAAATAAAAACCCAGATGACAGCACCTTGGGAAAATGCAAAAAAGGCGATATAAAACATGAGATAGATGGTGACCGTCATACCCTCGACCTCTCCAGAGAAGAAAGCAAGAGACACCAAAGAAAGCGAGGCGATAAGTCCACATGATCCAATCAGCATCAGTTTACGCCGACCTACCTTATCGATAAAATTGATTGCGATCAATGTAAATACAAAATTAACCAAGCCGATCCCGACGGAAGACAGCAGAGAGCTTTGCGCCCCTAGTCCCGCCATTTCAAACACACGAGGTGCATAATAAATAATAGCGTTAATTCCCGATACCTGATTGAATATGGCAAATAAAACCGCCAATGTCACCGGCGTACGATTGGTTTTCGAAAAAAGGCGCGTTTCACGAACCGTGTTCAACTGACTATTCCTTATCTGCACGATATCGTTTTCATAGCTTTCGCTATTAATCTGCTGCATGATTAACCGTGCCTGTTTCTCATTGCCCTTTTGGAGCAAAAGCCAACGTGGACTCTCGGGTACCAAAAATATCAATACGAAAAACAATAGCGCCGGAAAAGCTTGCACACCTAACATCCATCTCCACGATTCCTCGCCCGTTTGTCCGATAAAATAGTTAGATAGATAGGCGATTAGAATCCCCAGTACGACATTAAACTGAAACAAGCCGACAAGCTTTCCACGCGATCCCGCTGGCGAAATTTCTGAAATATAAATAGGTGCCGTCACGGAGGAAACACCGACGCCTATACCACCCAGAAACCGGAAAAAGATAAATATATTCCAATCTTGTGCCATCGCCGTACCGATTGCGGAGAAAAAATATAGTGCCGCAACAAAGAATAAGGTCTTTTTACGGCCAAATCGATCTGAAGGATAGGCTCCGAGCGCTGCCCCGACGACCGTGCCTATTAAAGCGATGGCCATCGTGAGGCCATGCTCAAATTCATTGAGACTCCAAAATAACTGGACCGCCTTTTCAGCACCCGAAATGACCGCTGTATCAAAACCGAATAGAAAACCTCCTAAGGCCACCACGAATGACCAGGCTAAAACTTTGTTATTGTTCATGTTACTTTATAATTGATATTCCAAATGTAGTATCGACATCCGCTCCAAGTACAATTGTGAGTAACCTAAATTGATTAAATTTGTAACATTTTAAGATATCCTGTATATATATTGATAAACAGGCGTTTATACGTATCAATGTTTTTTGTAAATCATAAATATGGACAGTTTCTTTAGATGATGTTACATCTTTTGCCCCGGCACAAATAGTGTATCTATTACACTAAGAATAAGCTTATGCCTCAGAAAAGTCAAAATAATGTATATTGCCTTATCAAATCACGGAGAGGGATGTTCAAATTTTCTGCTATTTGCTGGCTAATTGTATTGCTATTAATCAGTTCCTGCGGGCAGCGCCAGGATCAAAGCAAGTTTGTTATCGCATTTTCACAATGTGTAGGAGACGATGCCTGGCGCAAGACCATGTTTGATGAAATGAAAAGAGCACTTTCCTTTTATCCAGACATTGAATTTGTCTACCGCGATGCCCAGGGCAATAACCAAAACCAGATCCAACAGATCCGGGAACTATTACATGAAAATATAGATTTATTAATTGTCTCGCCCAATGAGGCCGAACCACTCACACCTATTGTAGATTCCGTTTTCCAAATGAACATTCCCGTTGTCGTAACCGACCGAAAGACGTCGTCGGGGCTTTACAACGCGTATGTAGGAGCGGATAATACCTCGATCGGTCGTCTGGCAGCGCAATACACGGCGCAAGTCTTACAAAACAAAGGCCATATCGGTATCGTGACAGGGCTTAAGGGATCTTCCGCTTCGATAGAACGCGAAAAAGGATTTCGAGAATATTTAGCATCCACCCCCCTAATGCATATTTCCATCCAATTACAGGGAGACTGGGAAAAACAGCGCGCTTACCTACAAGCCAAGAAACATCTGGATGCCTTGTTGGCGACCGATATCATCCTCGCTTTCAACGACCAGATGGCCTTGGGTGTAAAGCAGGCCCTGCGAGAATCAGGATCCGATGAAATTCCTATCATCGGTGTAGATGCCTTACCAGGACCAGGTAACGGTTTAGAACACATTACCGAGGGTACGCTTTTCGCATCCATGCTTTATCCTACCGGAGGCACCGAAGCCATTCGTACCGCTGTTGCCATCCTGGAAAAAAATCCCTATAAACGAGAAAATATTTTAGGAACGCTTGTCATCGATAACGAAAATGCCGGACTCATGGCACTACAATCCGATAAAATACAGGAACAGCAAAAAGATATTGACAAGCGCCAAGAACTGATCGTAGAGCAAAATAGAATTTACAGAAGCCAAAAAACAACGCTAAATATTGTGGTCGCAAGTCTTGTATTAGCCGTTGTATTTGGAGGGATTTCCATTATAGTGATCAAAAGTAATTGGGAAAAGAACAAGCATCTCGAAGTGCAGAACAAGGAGATCCTCTCTCAACAGCAACGGATTATGGAGATGAATCTACGCATCCAAGAGGCCTCCGAAGCAAAAACCAATTTCTTTACCAATGTTTCGCACGAGTTCAAAACGCCACTTACACTGATATTGGCTCCCTTGGAAGAATTGGAAAAAGAAACACAGCTGTCGCGAGAAGCCAGCGAGCAATTAACACGCATCAGGCGTAATGCGAAAAAACTGCAGCACTTGGTTAGTAACCTGATCGATATACATCGCATAGACAAAGCTACGATCAAACTTCAAGCATCACCCGTACAGATTGATCCTTTCATCCAACAGACACTCGCCAATTTCAAACCCTTAAGCCAACAGCAGCGCATATCGTTAAGTTATACGAACAAAACAATCATCAAAGAGATCTGGATCGATGAGTACCTTATGGAACAGGTACTTTCTAATTTATTGTCCAATGCGTTTAAATTTACATCCATAGGCGGAAAGATTTCGATTGTTGTCGACGAAGACTCGCTTACCGGCCAACTTAACATCCACGTGGTGGATAATGGCGTCGGAATTCCATCTTCAGCCATCGAGCATATTTTCGATGCATTCTATCAGGGGGTACAGAGTCCTTTGGGTTCAGGAATCGGTCTAGCTTACGTAAAAGAAATTGTTGCCTTACACCATGGCCAAATAACTGTAGACAGCAAGCAAGACATGGGGTCTTCGTTTACACTAAGCTTACCCACGGGTCGCGCCCATCTGTGTGATGAAGAAATAAAAATGGGATCCGAACCAGTTGCAACCTATCAGCCAAACAAGGAAGATGCGGCGGACAGCACAGCGGAATTATTCGATGAGAAGGCGGCCTCCTTCCATTCCAGTAAATCAGCAAATATATTGATTATAGAGGATGATTCTGACGTTCGCCATTTCCTTAATACGATTTTGGATAAAGAATATAACGTCCTTTTTGCTAAAAATTATGCTGACGCATTGACAAAAATTGAAAGAAGCTATCCCGATTTGATCATCAGTGATATTATGCTTCCTGATGGAAGCGGCTTCGAATTGTTGAAGCAGGTCAAAAATAATCCCCACACGGCGCAGATACCCGTACTGCTGCTTAGCGCATTAGATACGGATGAAGCGAAGGTTGAAGGTATGGAACTTATGGCCGATGCCTATCTTACCAAGCCTTTTCACGTTGCACATTTAAAGGCTGTTATTGCTAATCTTATTCTTTCCCGAAAGCACCTTAAAGAACGCTATACCAGTGTAATAACCTCAACGGATATTGTTTCGGGATCGGGGTATACCGAACAGGATAAGCGTTTTCTCCAGCATTTGACAACGGTCGTCGAATCTCGTCTTGGCGATCAGCGGTTAAATGTAGAAGAAATCGCAAGTGAGCTCAATATGTCGCGCGTGCAACTCTATCGTAAAACCAAAAACCTGTTAAATTGTAGTGTAAACGATTACCTTTTACAACGTAGGTTACAGCGGGCAAAACATCTTATTGTAGAGGGCTTAAACATCAATGAAATAGCAGACAAAATAGGATTTTCATCACCCGCCTATTTTACCGCTGCCTTTAAGAAACAATTTGGCATAACACCGACGGCCTTTAAGAAAACAGCGATCAAGCGATCCTTTTAGGTTATATGATGTAAAAGATTATGATACTTTGTTTTAATGAAGGCAGGTCGATAAATGAACGTCACTGCACGGAAGTGTCATTTACGACACTTTATGATATAGAATGGAAAGTTTTCCATTACCTCGGTTATTTCAAATAATCCATATTTCTCAAACTCTTTATAAATGGATTCTCTATCGTAAAAAAATATTCTTACGCCACCAAACATTTCAAAGCGGTCTTTGCTGATGTATTTGCCCTGTCCATAGGTTCGCGCATCTTTCGTGATCGCTGTAAAGACCATATCACCCGTCGCTGTCAGCTGATTATAACAGTTGCGGATCAGCTGCGCTCTTTCTACTTTACCCAATAGATGAATCAGCCCATAGCAAAATATTCCATCATATAACCTGCTATCAAAAGGCATGTCATTTACCGAACCATGATAAATAGTCATATCCGTTCCGTAGTGTCTGCTTGCCAATTCTATAGCTGTTTTCGATATTTCGATTCCCGTTACCTCTATCCCACTATCCCTAAAAATCTGTGCATTCCGTCCATAACCTATTCCCGGAATCAGGATATTTTTCGCTGCTCTTTCAACAAAAAAATCTTTAGCCAATAAAGCCGAATGGGCAGGTTCAAACCCCCACATTTCCTGCTTATCGATAAAGCTGGCCTCCCAAAACTCCTTCTTGTTATTGCTTTTCATAACTTTGTGCGTTCTATATTTAGATGGTACATGTTGCGTTTGAAAATGTACCGAGTTAGACCCTTTCGGTATTTAAGGATCTTATGATATGACAAATATAGGGAAAACTTCAGTTATTGCGATGAAGTCGTAATAAAATAATCCTATTTACTTGTGTTAACTATGTAACAGAAAAAAGACACATGAAATGCCGGAATATCTCCCATAAAGGGGAAAAAATTTGTACCTTAGACAAGGTTATCATAGTGTAGTTTAAATTAATTTCCCTCCAGCCGTACGCGTCTGGAGGGATTTTTTTTATACATTTTGCGAAGCTACTTTACTCCAGTTTATCCAGCACCGACCTTAGTTGTTCATCTGATGGCCGCGGTGCATTGACGTCTACTATCTTACCTTCTTTATCCAGCAAAACAAACCGCGGTATCTGTAGGATATTGAAGGCTTTGGAAATCTCTTTATTATCTTGCGCATCCAACCAAACCTGCTCGCCGGTCAATTTTTGATCACGTACGAAATCTACCCATTTTTGGCGATCCGCTACACGGTCCATCGACATACTGACAAAAACAATATTCTTACCCGCATAATCATGTTCCAATTCCTTTAAGAAAGGTATCTCCTGAATACATGGACCACACCACGTTGCCCAAAAATCAATATAGATATATTTCCCTTTCCATTTTTCGAAGGTATACTTAGCTCCTACGGTATCCTGCATACTGATCGCAGGCGCCGGATTTCCTTCCAGCATACCTTCCAGGTGCTGGTACTTATCCTTAACCACTTTCGCCAGATCTGGATACGGACAAGAAGAATCAAATTTCTCGTACAACTTTTTCTTGAAATTAGTCCGTAATGCAAATGCATAATATTCGTACAGCGATCTATCGGAAAGTTTCTTCGCAGCAAAATCAAAGCGATCCCCTGGGTCTGCCGACAACTTAAACGCCTCTTTGAGGTAATAGTCCAAGAAATAGAAATAGGCAATACCTTTATCCATGCGGCTATCATTTACCCGTACGTGCTTTAAAAAATCATAATAGCTAGGATCCGGTTGAAATTCATCCTTCCGGTAGCTGCCCCGCATTGAAGGGTACAATAGCTGCGCCATAATAGCATCGCCGTATATTGTCCACTCGCTCACATGCTTCAGGTGCTTGCTCAACTTACTTTTTTTGTGGTATGATTGTAGGAAGTTATTTCGCGCTTCTTCCCTTTTGGCCACATAAGCTCCGTACTGCGTCGGATCGTATTGAACATAACCAAAGTAATTCTTCAGATGCTTATCCGCATAGCGGTTGAACTGCCAATCCTCCTGGTTCAGGTATTCGCTATCCGCATGATGACGTCCGCTTATCTGTAGGGTTTGCTGTACATCCCCGACCGTTGCCTGCACCACCTGTTTGTCGCCGGGTTGCAGATAGAGGTATACCATTTCCGAACGATTGGTATTGGTCGTCATGGCCGTATCAACTCCATTCCCAAGGGTCAAGGTAAATTTTTCTTCCACCGGCGTAGAGCCAAAGACCAAGAATGCCCGTGTAGGACCGGATATGGAGATTTCGACGCGAAAAGCGCCATGCTCGTCTACATCGACCTCTTCCTTTTGCAAAATACTCAGTAATGCATATTCTTGATAGTTGAGCGATATCGTGCTTCCCTTAAAATTTAAAATCTTACCGGAAATAACTGTTTTCTTTGCAGCCGCGGCGTTAGCAGCATAGGCAAACAGCAGTGTGATGCACAGTATTAAAATTCTTTTCATCCGTTTGTTTTTTTGTGATGTGCTCCATTTGTATAGGTATGCACAAACTTCCGCTTCATTTAGCTTTTAAAAGAAATTTGTTACATACCGCTATAACACGGAGTACGATATGCAAAGGAACGTGCCTAACCGTCCAAGATTTAGCGTACTTAGGCACGTTCTTTCTGCTATTAAAAATCTTTGTTCAGATTGGGGTTGGACGCTACGGCAGTCTCCGGCAACGGTAGATAAATGGCATCCGCTTTCCAACTTGGCTTCAATGCCGGCAAGATATCGTCAGCACGTGTTTTTCCGGCCTGTCCGGTTACACTTGGCCACCTACGCAAATCGTACCAACGATGCCCCCATTCGGCAAATAATTCGACGCGACGTTCCTGTTCAAGAGCCAAACGTACGGCATCCTTGTCGTTGTTTAAAGCCAAACCGTCGAGGTCTGCCCGCGAGCGGATGGCGTTTATATCCGCCTCAGCACCTCCGTAGTTCTGTTGGTTATAACGTGCCTCCGCTCGTATCAGGTATTGCTCTGCCAAGCGGAGCACCATGGTATACTCGGCTACGGGTGTCACCGCAAATCGCGCCTTATATTTGTGCGGAAACTTGTGCGTCACTCCAGCGGCAGTTGTAATTTTACCGACCCAATTCTCGTCTCGGGCATCACCACTTTCAAAGGCGTCATACAGATGGTTAGGAATCAACCGGAATAAAGGCGTTCCTGTCACTAAGTTAGCCGGGATGATCAGGAAACCTTCCCAGGTATTGCGACCATTTGCCGTATTGATGGCTTGGATCTGCCAGATTGCCTCCTCACTATTTTTCAAAAATACTTTTCCGATATCATCCGTAGGCATCAGCTTATACGTCGTATTATTAATTACCGCTGTCGCTTCCACCTCTGCTAAAGCAGACTGGTTTGTGTAAAGATAAGCGCGTGCTAACAAGGCAGACGCCGCTGCTTTATTCGGGCGGATGCGTTCTCCTCCCGCCGTGTTGACTTCCACTCCCTGCGGATAACCTGCAAAGAGACTTTCTTTGGCATCTTTTAGATCGGCAATAATCTGCGCATACACCTCCGTTTCGGGCGAGCGTCCTTTTGTGTTATTTTCGTTCACATTCGTGCCCACGATCAAGGGCACTCCGCCAAAGTTGTTGACCAAATAGAAGTAACAGAAGGCGCGCAGAAATTTCGCTTCTCCAAGCAATTGACTTTTGACATCCGGCGACAAGGCGGTAGATGCTTCCAAGCCTTCTATACACATATTGACCTGGGCAATATACTCATATGGCTGTGTCCATAGTGTATTTAAAAACTGGTTTGATGGTAACACGGCATTGTTTTTATATTCCTCATACGCGGCGGAGACAAAGGCATACGTAAACTCATCCGCCTGCATAGCGGGCAAGATCATAGATAAGACATTGGCAAACTGATAGTTTAGCTGATTCATGCGCCCGTAAACCCCAGTAACCGATGCCGTAGCTGTCTTGTTATCCGAAAATGCCAACTCCGCAGCAATCTCATCCTTTGGTACACCTACATCCAGAAAACTGTCGCAGGCATTTAAGCCCGGTAGAAGGGCTAGAAAAGTGATATATTTAAAAAATCTCATGGTTATTCAAATTTAGTACGTAAAACGAAGACCTACGGTGTAATACTTTAACGGTGGCATCACCCTTCCTTTAGTTTCGGGATCAAAGCCATCGTAATTCGTGATCGTGAATAAATTCTGTCCCTGTCCATATAGGCTAATGCGCTGCGATTTTAGCGCCGGCAACAAAGAAGTAAAATCGTAGTTGATCATCACATTCTTTAGCCGTATGTAAGACGCATCACCCCAGAGTGCGTCCGAATGCCTATAATAAGTATTGTATGCCGCATAAGCCTCATCGTTCGAATTTACACCTGCACGA
Organism: Sphingobacterium alkalisoli; assembly: GCF_005049105.1. Classification (GTDB taxonomy): domain Bacteria; phylum Bacteroidota; class Bacteroidia; order Sphingobacteriales; family Sphingobacteriaceae; genus Sphingobacterium; species Sphingobacterium alkalisoli. The sequence continues at coordinate 141,760 of NZ_SUKA01000003.1, read as the reverse complement.
GGTACATCGCTGGCATCATTGGCTTCTCTCCAACGATCACGTACCGAGGTGTCAAAGTTCACCATGCTGCCCAAGGCCGCGGGAGCCATATAGCCGAAGTTAAGCTGTTCCCCCTCCTGCTTGACAAATTGAAGCAAGAAACTTAAACTCAGGTTTTTGTAGCGCAGCGTGTTATTCACACCGCCGAAGAACTTAGGGGAGCGAGACCCGATTACATAACTATCATCCAATCCCTGGCTAAGTTCCCCATCGCCGCTCAAGTCTGCAAACTGAGGTACGCCCGTCTGTGAATCCACTCCAGTGAATTGATACCCGTACACGATATCCATAGGGTGTCCGATCGCGTAATACTGTTTATTAATATTATCCGATTCCAGCCCCGGATAAGCAACCAGTTTGTTTTTTGCGATAGTCAAGTTGGCAGAGGTATTCCATTCAAAATTCGTGTTTTTTATATTCACTGAGGTCAGTTCAAACTCCCAGCCCCTGTTTTGTACGATGCCGGGCAGGTTCGCTCTATAACCTGAAAAACCCGTCTGAGGTGATAACTTTTGTTCGATAAGCTGATTATCTGATTCATTGTAATAGCGGTTTACATTTAGGGTCAACCTATTGTTAAGGAAACCCGTTTCCAGACCAAATTCCAGTTTACGTGTTGTCTCCCAGCTGTATAGCGGATTCGCGACACGTGTTGGATGAAGGCCCGCTATGCCACCGTAGGCGTACGTATTGAAGCTCCAGGTATCCATAAATCCATAATCACTGATCTGGTCATTTCCAGTTACCCCATAGCTGGAGCGGAGCTTTCCAAATGTTAGAAACGAACCCTTATCCTTCAGAAAGCCTTCCTCCGAGAATACCCAAGCGGCACCTACGGAACCAAAATTACCTACCCTTCTATCCGGACCAAAGCGCGACGAGCCGTCCCTTCTAAATGTACCATTCACTATATATTTATTGAGCCAGTTGTAGGTCAGGCGTGCAAAACCGGCTTGATATCTATATTTGGAATACCTAAATCCATTGGATCGTACCGATACTGCCGCATTAATATTATTCAACTGGGTATCTGAGGTGAAGCCTTCACCCACGAAATAGGTCCCCTCACGGGTTCCCTGTTGCCAGGTCGCTCCGGCCAATACATCCAGCTTACCCCAACTGGTATCCCATAAGTAGCTTACCTGTGGTTCGATACTGTAAGAGTCGTAAGATCCATTGCCCAGATAGGAGCTGCTTCCAGCACCTTGCAGTGGGTTAAACGATGTACTCGGATACATCTGGATCTGATTGAGCCCTGTGTGGTTGTAGCCCAACGTCGTCGATATATTAAGATTCGTTATCGGGCTATAGCGGATTATTCCACTTGCCAACAACGTCTTATTACGTGTCTCGTGCCTACGTTCTAAAAACGCATAGGGATTTTGTGTATTATTATACCAATAGAACGAACCATCTTCGTTGTAAATTGGCATATTCGGCGGCAGGTTGTAATATTGGCTTACATCTGTCGCCATGGCATCGTTGAAATCTGCCGTATAATTTGCTGTTGCCGAGACGGAAAATTTCCCATCCGGCGTATTGTGGTTTACGCTCAGCATACCAGCACCTTTATTATAGCCGTTATCTCCGGGCTGTACGGTTGTCTCTTTACGCAGCGTACCCGTCAGCAAGAAACTCGTGCTTTCGGAGCCGCCTCCAATAGAGGCGTTTGCTTCCGTTAATTTGGCAGTACCGCCCATTAATTTTTTCTGCCAGTTTTGATCCAGATTTTGATCCCATTCAAATAGATCCGGCACCGTCGGTTCCGGCGTCTCACCCGAATTCGCAAATGCTTCACGGCGCAGCTCCAGATACTCCTGAGTCGACAGCATTTCCACCATATTGGTCACCTTTCCGGCTCCGGTATAGGCGTTAAAATTAACTGCAGTTCTTCCCGCTTTACCTTTCTTCGTCGTAATTAAGATTACACCGTTAGCACCACGTGATCCATAGATTGCTGTTGCATCGGCATCTTTCAGCACATCGATCCGCTCTATATCGCTCGGATTGATCCCAGCAATCGGGCTCTGTGCGCCGTTATCACCATTGAACATGTTTAACGACTCCGAGAAGTAAGGAACCCCATCTACAATGTATAGCGGCGAATTGTCCGCTGCAATGGAATTTAATCCGCGCAGACGCACATTCGGCGAAGATCCCGGCAATCCGTTAGCCGAGCCAATATCCAGACCGGCAATTCGGCCCTGCAAGGCTTCCAAGGCATTATTGACTGGCGCACGTGAAATTTCTTCGCTGCTTATAGAGGAGGTCGATCCCGTGCTCACGCGTTTACTTGTCGTACCGTAGGCAATTACCGTTACTGCATCCAGATTACCAAAATCCGGCGACAGCAGCACCTCCTGTCCATCAGCGCTAAATGTTAGTTCCTGCGTTTGATAACCCAGATACGATACCTGCAACGGTACGCTTCCAGCGGTCTTCAGTACGAATTCGCCATTCTGATCTGTCGACATGACTATATTAGTACCTTTTACACGTACCGTAGCCCCACGCACAGGCTCCCCGTTTTCGTTGCGTACGGTTCCTCTCCGTGCAGACTGAGCTACACCCTCAACAGGCTTTTCCGTAGCCTCATCACTGGCGGGAACATTTTTTTTCTTTTTGATAACAACGGTCTTTCCGACCTGGCGATACGCTAGATCGGTATTCGTCAATAGATCTTCCAAAATGGCCTCCACATTGTTGCTACGCCGTGTCGTTCGTGTCTGTTTATATTTCACGACATCACCGCTTACATAAGTAAACCGTATGTTTGTCTGCTTTTCCAACGCTTTAAAAGCTTCCCGTAAAGAGATACTTTCTGTGGGCAACGAAGCCCTGATCTCAGCCAGATTCTGCGCTGAAGAATTGGCCGCGACCATCGTCGCAAACCATGTTAATAATACTGCTAGTGCGGATATTTTCATCAATAATCTCCTATTGCACTTCTTTCGAAATAAATGCATAATTTTGGTAATGATTTAGTATAACGTAATCTGTGTATTGAATCCTTTAGCCATTTCCGGGGTCCAGCCGGAATGGCTTTCATTTTTCTTGTACTCTATCTGGTCATTTTCACTTCATAATCTTGTCTTTTAGTTGTTTAGGTTAAAAAATTACATACTCTTTATTTTCCATCTTGATTGCTGTATCTGTCAATGTAGCCAATACCTCGAGTACGTAGGCCGGGTCGCTATCTTTGAGCACCGAAAGGGTAATGATTTCGTCACGTAAAGAAGCCTTATCCAAACGAATTTTAACGCGGTAGAACCGTTCTATATCGGCTATAACAGCTGCAATAGGCTCATCTTCATACTCCAGGTATCCCGATGTCCAACTGCCCACGACTTTGCTTTTCAACTCCTTTTCTTTCACCGTTCGGAAAGTTGTAGTCGAGCGGACCGGCACGTTCACCTCTTGATTTTGGATCAACGTCGCCAACGTTTCATTTCGCTTTGAAACCATGACCTTTCCCGTTTTCACCGAGACCTGTATTTCCTTCATATTGGGATAGGCTTTGACATTAAATTTTGTTCCCAGTACCTTGGTCTGCACATCACCCGTATGCACAATAAAAGGCCAGTTTTCCGCATGCTCCACTTCAAAGTAAGCCTCACCTACCAGTGTCACTTCACGCGGTTGTCCACGTTTAAATTCTTGAGGATATTGCAGCTGCGAGGAAGAGTTGACCCACACTTTGGTGCCGTCGGCGAGCAGGATGACCTTGTTCTCATCTGGGGCAGCATGCTTGATAACCTGTACCTGTACCTCCGAGCGGTTCGTTATCGGCCAATACTGATAGAGCAAGCCCGCTAAGAGCAGCAGCAATGCACAGGCCGCCACGCTGAGATACGTTTTCGATTTAGTGGAACGATGGCGAGGTAATGAAATTTCCTTCTCCGTAAAAGTTTGAGGTAGATCCGCAGCGTGGGGCGACTCCCAGAGCTTTCCCATATCATCAATATACGTTAGTGATGGATCGTCACGTTTGAGTTGTTCATACAGTTCTTTAATCAATAGTGCGATATCGTCATCATACTCGGCCGATCGAATAATAGCGAATAGTTCGTCCAGCTCCTGACGGTTTGCCCTGTTGTAAAAATACTGTTTCAGTAAATAGTTAACTCGTTCTTTCATCTTGCAATCTATACTAAAGACGAAGCTCAAGACACGATGTCCTATCTGAATTTTGTTTTTTTTACATTTTTCTTAAAATGTCTGCATTATTGATCGTTACTTCATGTTTATTTTATCTAAGTTTGTATTAATCCCTTAAGTTTAAGACCGGCCGCGACAGATTTCCGAAAGAATCGATCACTTTATCGCCGCCGATCACGCAAAAATATAGCTCTAACGCACGGTATGAAGGCAAAGGATGAATCTAAAGACGAAAATCAACTCACGAGCGATGGTGCCACGCATCAACCGCAGGAAGATTCGTTGCATCTTTTGTTTAACGATATCTTTCTTTCGTACGAAAAGCCACTCTTCAAACTAGCCTTCAACCTCACTAAAGATAGCGACGTAGCCCGCGATATCGTACACGATGTTTTTATGAAGCTCTGGGAGATACGCCATCAGCTGCATGAGATCCAATCGGTCGAATCCTTTCTATTTATCCTTACGCGTAACAAGGTGATGGATTATCTGCGCAAAGTATCTTCGGATGCCCGCCTAAAACAAGCGATCTGGGAGTCCATGCAGGATCTTCTCACCGAGCAGCCCAAAGGGATCGAGGAAAAAGAGGTTCGGGAAGGCCTTCAGGAGGCCATTAACCAACTGCCTCCCCAGCGAAAAGTAATTTATCAGTTACGGGATGAAGGCTATCCGTATCAAGAAATCGCCGATAAACTGCAGATATCAAGGCATACGGTAAAGAACCAGATCAGCTCTGCGATCAAGTCTATCCGTCAGGTAATGGAAAAGTTTTTAATTTTATAGTCTGTATATTATCATCTCCTCGCCATGAACGCCGGGCTCCCAACTTGCACGGCGAGGAGAAATAGTTAATGTACCACGCCTTTGATATCTTCTAACGATTTACCCTTAGTTTCTGGTATGAATAGAATGAATACGAAAGATAACACCACCATTATGGCGTAAAAAAGGAAAACATAAAATCCTCCCTGCGGTATGCCTTCTACAATTACTGGAAAAATCCAAGATATCAGCGCCGCAAAGATCCAATGTGTCGTACTACCCAAAGATGATCCCTGAGCCCGTACTTCGTTTGGAAAAATTTCGGCCAGAAACACCCAGATCACCGCCCCTTGCGATAAAGCGAAGGAGGCTATGAAACCAAGGATATAATACAGCAGCATATCCGAGTTATCTCCTTTCAATCCATAAGCTGTCAATAAAAGAAAGAAAAACATCCCTACAGCTCCTGATAAAAGAAGCTTTTTCCTTCCTATCCGATCAATAATGCTCATACCGATCAACGTAAAAAACACATTGGTTCCACCGATAAATATGGGTTGCAGGTAGCTGAGCTGGGCATCGTATCCAGCCATTTCGAAAATACGGGGTGCATAATATAATATGGCGTTGATCCCTGTCATCTGATTAAAAAAAGCGAGCAATACCGCAAATAGAATGGGCTTTGCATACCTCAATTGAAACAATGCCGTTTTTGTATTGAGGTTTTCATTGCTTGAGGAGGATTGCGTCTCTTGACCCAACAACTCAAAAACAGACCTAGCCTGATCCATTCCCTTGTGTAAGGCCAGCCAGCGTGGGCTTTCCGGTATTTTTTTTAATAAAATATAGAATAATAACGCCGGAAGAGCCATAATGCCCAACATGTAGCGCCAAGCATCTTCGCCTATACCTGCAAAAAGAAAATTAGTGAGGTAGGCTACGAAAATACCCGTCACGATCATCACCTGAAAAAGCCCCGTGAGCTTTCCTCGATCCTTGGAAGGAGCTATCTCCGAAATATAGACCGGCCCTACAACAGAACTGATCCCGACCGCTAGCCCGCCGAGAAAACGAAATAACAAAAAGACAGACCAATACGTCGATACTGCGCAGCCAACTGCTGAAAACAGATAGAGTAATGCGATAGCGATCAATATCGGTTTACGACCATACCGGTCTGAGAGACGCCCTGCGATCACTGCCCCGATAATGGTACCGATCAGCGATATTGATACGGTGAGACCATGCCAAAAAGCATCCAAAGCCCATAAGCGCTGAATGATCTGCTCCGCACCAGATATTACTGCGGTTTCAAAGCCAAATAGAAAGCCTCCTAAAGAGGCGATCAAGGCAAATTTCCAAACGTTTTTCATCAAAATAATTTTTCAAATTTTAAACTAATCATTTAAATTCCAAGTGGAGGCCATTCCCAAAAAGAGGTTCATTTCATCCATGGATGCTATTTTAACAGGTATAGATTGCTCTTGCTCCAGTTCTTTCAAAAATAGCTCGTGTGCCTTCGCGATACTTCCCCCTAGTACGATCACATCCGGATTCAGCGGCCTAATATACATCCGGATAAAATCCAGTAAGGCATCTGTCAGAAATGTAAATGCAGCCGTTCTCTCCTTTTCCTTCCCCATCACCTGTACTACTTCTTTCACATTCTTAAACCTGTAGTCGGTTTGTGTACTTAGAAAGTCAAGCACACCACGCGTAGAAATGTAATCCTCAGCAATTCCATCTCGAAAATCGGCAGAACCATAATTCAAATCCTTCAGCTCCAGTGGGCTGTATAGCGCTGAACCTAGTCCAGTACCGAGCGTAAGCCCCACCACGGTTTTATCTCGCCAGCGATAGTGGTACACCTCTCCAAGCAAAAATGCGAGGGCATCATTGAAAAAGAAGACTCTCTCGGGACGGAAACCATAGCGATCAGCAAAGTAACTTTTGACATCCATATGCAGCAGCGACTGATATTTGTGCATGCCATCCATCAAACAGATCCCTTGCTCGTAGTCAAATGGGCCTGGTATAGAAACAAACACAGCCTGCATTTTGCCTCCAGCCCGATGCAGTACCCCCGCAATCGCACGATCCCATTCCAAAAGGATATTTTCTCTGGTACCCTGGCTATCCACCTGTTCGTGAGCCAGTGCGCCCTTGTGCAAACTCATCGATTGTCTATCCAACACAGCAGCTGTAATATGCGTGCCGCCGATATCTATACAAAGTATCAAGTTACTGTCCATGCGTATTAATTTGATTGAGGTAGTGGGTCAAATGGACTTGGGTTGCTTGGATCAAAGACAGTAACTCCTACTTTTGAATCCGCACAGCCGTAATATAGAAACCACTTTGATTTGTAGTATACCAGCCCTTGGAGAAAAACGGTACCATCAACATACTGTCCACTTTTTTCAAAATCTTCGATGGGTCGCATAAAAGGCGTATCAAGCCTTTCTAGTACTTTGGTCGGATCATTTTTATCAAAAAGTACCTGCCCCGCGCTGTAAGTTCCTAACGTAAACCGTGAATCAGCGTATTCGATCTGATTGTGGTTTTTACCGTTGTACAACAATACAATACCTTTATCGGTCAACACCGCCGGTGGGCCACATTCTGTCAGGGCACTATCAAAGTATCCCGGTCTCGTTTGGATGAAATCTACCAGCTCTCCTTTTTCATCCAATACCGGTTCCCAGTCAATGAGATTGTCCGAGGTAGCCCCTTTCACCCCATGTTCGCCCCAATACATCCAATACTTGTCATTGATTTTAGTAATCACCAGCTTATCATTTTTTAAGGTCGTCAAAATCGATGCAGACTTATGTGATGTTTCCATCAGTTTCGTATACGTAGATTTAGCGAATATAGGACCATGTTTTTCCCAGTTTCTCAAATCCTTGGAAGTAGCCACTCCCAATCGGGGCGTATCCCTATTCCATTGGGTATAAAATACAACAAAGGTTCCATCTTCCGTCACAGCTACACGTGGGTCTTCCACTCCTCCTGGCCATTCATATTGTTTCTGCTCGTCCTCAGCTGGATACAATACCGGCTCTTTCGCACGTTTAAAATTAAGTCCATCCGTACTACTGGCCAATCCCAATCTGGATGTTCGGAAACCAATGCCGATACCGAATTTATCTTCCGCACGATAAAGGACAAAAACGGTGTCGTCTTTAACCACTGCTCCGGGATTAAACGTATCATTCTCTTCCCATCGAACCATTTTGCCCGACATCGGATCTAAAAATGCTGTCGTGGAATCGGGGGAGATTACCGGATTCACACCCTCCGGTCGAGCGAAACCACCGATTGTCCAATCGGGGTTCGAGGTTTTCTGTATGTGCTTGCTGTCTCGGCAGGCTCCTAATGCAACCGTGGTTGCCAAAATTATAAAATGTATTCTTCTCATAATCAATTATTATATCCGTCGTTTTGCGCTATTTTACCTACTGTCTTATCCACTTCTGTTTGCGGAATCGGGTATAGCATATGCCTTTTCAAGAATGGCTTACCCATAGCAATCAGTGTTGTTTCTGCAATATTCCAACGTCTTAAATCAGACAGCCGATGACTTTCCAAACCCAGTTCGACCCGTCGCTCATGTTGCAGCCACTGCATGGCCAGATTCGCATCCGTAATGCTGGTGTTGCGATCTGGCAACACACTGTTATTGCCTGCACGTGCGCGTTCGCGAACTTTGTTGATCAAGGCTACGCCAGCAGACACCTGATTATCCTTGATTAATGCTTCTGCCCTCCAGAGTACCACGTCTGCATACCGGATATAGATCCGATTTACCGGCGAGTTGTCGTTGCCTTTATAATTTGCATTCTGCGCTCCCAATAACTTATATATAGCCTGATCGTTTGTATTGACCGTATATGTCCTGCGTGGATCGCCACTTTCAAAAGCCGCTAAAAAATTCGTAGATGGTGCCATAAATCCCCAACCCATTAGTGCCGTGAAACCATTTCCTCTTATTGGCTGCATACCAGGCTCATGATCGTATATAAATATATTTTCCTTTTCTATATAGGTCTTCGTGTCGTCAAAGGCATCGAAGTAATTCGTATTCAAGTCGTAAAAGCCCAACTGGTCCAAGGTATTAATCTGAGTAACCACCTCCTTCCAGTTCCCTTCAAACAAAGCTACCTTCGCCAATAGTGCAATAGCAGCACCTTTAGATGCCCTCCACCTTTCGCTTTGATTCGTATATTTCGCATTGGGGAATCCATTTATGGCCTCTTGAAGATCTGCCTTTATCTGTTCATATACGGCTGCCTTTGGGGTTTTTACCGCGACCTCATAGGCTTCGTTAAAGTCTCTCAAAGGTTGCAATACCATTGGGACATCGCCAAAATATTTCACGAGATCAAAGTAAAAAAATGCACGAAGAAAAGAGGCTTCTGCAAGTAATTGCGTTCGCTTTGCTTCCGCCATATTGATCTTAGCTACCGTTTCTGGATCCGTCAATTGGAAGATCGCCATATTGCAGCGAGATATTCCTTCATAATTAAATTTCCAAATACCTGCAAAAGCGCCGTTTTCAGCTGTGAAATTGTAGTTGGCTACATCATCCATCCAAGCCTGATCACCATCGGGCGTCCATTTTTTCGTCGCATCACCGGCGGCTATGTCTTCCAATAAAAAATCAGGACGAATTACAAGCCCTCCTGTCCAGTCCCATTCACCAAATAAATTAAGTGTATATGATAGCGGACGATACGCATTATCAATTCCAGTTACTACAGTACCCTCCGTTGGATCCACCTGCACCTGTTCCTGTGTCAGGATTCCTATAGGTTCTTTATCTAACCATTTGGAGCAGCTAGCGAAACACAATAGCGAGCCGATTGTATATAGAGTTAAATTTTTCATGATTTAAAAGTTAAAATTAAGACCTAACAAAATGGATTTGGACTGCGGGTATGTACCTCGGTCTATCAAATCGGTAGTCTCCGGATCCAGTCCTGTATAGCTGGTCCATGTGTACAGATTTTGAGCAGATAGATATATCCGCGCATTGTTCAATCCGTATCGATTTAAGTACTTGCCAAATGAATAGCCTAGCTCGACATTTTTCAAACGGAGGTAAGATGCATCTTCGATGTAAAGTGTCGAAAATTTACTGACACCAGTATCTTCGAATGCCACACGTGGCAAGGTATTGCTGCTTCCTTCGCCATTCCAGGCATCCAGCATTCGGGTCGTATAATTAAAAGGACGGGTATCAAAATTTATAATACGCATACCGTCGTTATAGCGATCCACATCGTCTACGCCTTGGAAGAAAATGTTCAGATCAAAGCCCTTATAGTCTATACTACCAAATAATCCATAGCTCCATCTCGGAATAGGATTGCCAATAAAGCCCCTATCCGCATCGTTAATAATGCCATCATTGTTCAAATCTTTAAAGCGAAGATCGCCTGGTTTACTGTTTGGAGTTGCTACCCCATGTTGGTGTGCCAGTACTTCTCCTGCATTCTGATAGATCCCCTCCATTTCATAGCCGTAGTAAACATCTAGCGGCTGTCCGATCTCTGCCCGAGATACCTCACCGATAATACGTGGTACATTTTCATGCAAAGAGGCAACTTCGTTCTTTATACCCGTCAAGTTTCCTCCAAAACTGTAGCTTCCCCCATTTCCGAAGGTATTTCGGTAACGTAAATTCAATTCAAAACCTTTATTTTCCACCTGCCCAGCATTCACATAGGTTGCGTCTACGTTTCCTACAAAGGTAGGAAGGCTTACAGCCAACAATATATCGTTTGTTTTTTTATGGAATATATCCACATTTAGCTCCAATTTATTGCTGAACAAACGCATATCAACACCGAAATTATTCTGTAAAGTGGTTTCCCATTTTAGGTTAGGGTTTCCGTACCGTGTTATATTTCCTTCTCTGCTAAATAAGGTTAAGTAAGCATAATTGGTAATATTCTGATTACCTAATTTGCCCGAACTACCTCTAAATTTTACATAATTCAAAAGATCGTTTTCGGGAAAAAAATCCTCATTACTCAATGTCCATCCCACGGCTAAAGACGGGAAATAACCCCATTTATTATCGGAGCCAAATCGTGTTGACGCATCGGCGCGTATGTTTCCGGTTACGCTATAGCGGCTTTTATACGAATAAGTAGCTGAACTAAAAAGAGAAAATAAAGCCCATTCTTGCGCATACCCACCATTCCATAAGTCTTGTGCAGTACCTCCCAAATCCATATACTGGAATCGATCCAACGTATATTCAAAACGTCGCCTCGACGCATTGATCGAACTGCTTTGATTATTGATAAATTCGGTACCGGCCAGCGCATTGATCTGGTGATCCCCTAAGGTCTTATCATAATTAAGTACATTATTCCAGGTCAGCGTATAATCTTCACCTCTATCTTCGTTCAGTCCGTTCGGCCGATTAATCCGTCCTAGTCCCACATCTATAGTCGGATCTACCCGTTCGTCATCGCCAAAATTAGCCATGAATGCCTTATTGTGATTAAAGTTCAATTCAAGACCGACCGTAGAGCGGAACCGAAGTGATTTATCTTTCAATATATCCACCCCAGCTTCGACGTTTCCGAAAAGTTTGAATTGCTTTTGATTGTTGTTAGAAAAGTGCGCTAAGGCGACTGGATTTTGGCTCCATTCGTAAAGACTCGACTGGAAATTTGTAGGACTTACATAAAATGGTAAGTCTGTAAAGGGATTTTCGGCAGCGTAAGTAGGATCGCTTGGATCCTTATATAAGCCCAAAACGGGAGGTCTCAATAATGCATGTCGAACAATACCTGGAGAATCTCCACGAGAAGACACGACCATTTTATCTTGATGATTCAACAGTATATTGGATTTGACCTCAATCCGATCGGTCAGTTTAGCATTAATATTCGAACGCAGTTCAAGACGTCTATAGCGGTCATTATTATACACCACTATACCATCCTGATCATAATAGCCCGTCGACAACATATAAGTTACTTTCTCGGATCCTCCTGAAGCAGACAGTTGGAAACTGTTTGTTTTTCCATTTTCAAACAACTCACCTAGCCAGTCGGTATCCGATAGATCAGTACGCATTTTTTGAGCGGTGTATGGATTTGTTCCACTCGAATTCGTGTTATTCCAAGCCGTTTCCAACGTGTTTAGATATTGGCTGGTATTCATCATTGTTGGTAGATTTGTAGTCTGCTGTATACCGGTAAATGCATTGACATCAAACTTGGCCTCACCGCTTTTCCCTTTTTTGGTCGTTACCAAGATGACGCCTGCGGCGGCTCTAGAACCATAAATGGAAGCAGCCGAAGCGTCTTTCAATACCGACATAGACTCGATATCCGCAGGATTTATAAAACTAAAATTCGTGGTGGGTACTCCATCGACAATAAACAATGGGGAATTGTTTCCAATGGTACCTACCCCACGTATCCGGATGTCAATGGCATCACCAGGCTGCCCCGTAGACTGCGTCACGTTAACGCCCGCAGTCTGCCCCTGAAGCAGCTGCCCCACATCCTGTACCCTACGCTTATCTGCCACAGACATATCTACACGCCCCACTGCACCGGAGATATTCGATTCCCGGAGACTGTTGTAACCCATTACCACCACCTCCTCCACGTCTAGCACGGCACTCACCATTCGAACGTCCAATTGATCGCTAGTTTGTAGTGTTGCGCTGTAACGTTCGTAACCTGCGTATGTAATCTCTAGTACATCGCCGATTTTTCCAGTAATCGTAAATAGACCATTAGGATCTGTAACGGCTATCGTATTATTGGTAATATTTCTAACAGACGCACCCTGCAAAGGTGATCCATCTTCGCCTACAACGCGACCTTTGTAAGGTTGTTGTACAGATTTGGTTGCCCTTATTTCCCTATCATTAGCTTCATAAGCATATGATTCAGGAGTGCACAGTATGGCACAAACAATATAGCTACATATCGTTCCCAAATAAATTGAAAATTTAAATTTTGACATAACGACTTATAATGGTTATAAAAAGTAATTTGCAAAACCGGTTTTGCAACTAAGGTAAAGGTATATCATAAAACATTAACTTCCAAATTTATTTTTTCAGCGAGTTTAAGGCCAATTTACAGTAAGATCGCCACCGCCTGATACCTCCGCTTCGCGATGACGATGATATTACTATCACAACAACGTTACTACTCGTCACTGCGAGGAGGTACGACGCGGCAGTCTTTTCACAACGTATAACGGTAAGATTGCTTCTTCGCTGCGCCCATCGTGATGACGACCAAAGTACAGGCTCATCGCGATGAACGGAATCGTAGTACGAGCATTAAAAACAAATTATTCTTGGAAATATTGATAATATGTCTATTTTTGTTAATATGGGATATTTGCATTGCTAATACGGTTTTGCTATGCATACTTCGGTTAAGTTATAAACATACGACGCTGTGCGAAAGTCCGGCATTATTATGAATAATACAAAATAGATATAGATGAATAAATTATTGGGTTTAGGGATTGCGATGGTAATTACAAGCAGTATCCTAGCACAGGAAACAAACAAAAAATCATTTCTCGGAAAAGCCTTGGAAACGCTTTCCCATATCGAACAGAACTATGCTGTTGAAGATGGCCAACAACTTTTCCGGGAAACGTATCCGTACAACAACAATTACAACGCCAGCTATCTAGGCGGTGGAGAGAATTCAACTAAATCCAACCTCTACTCCTATCTCTGGCCTTTTTCGGGAAGTTTATCCGCTTACGTAGCCGTACTCGAAAAGACTGATGCCCGCAAGACCAAAGCACACATTGACAAATCCGTGTTGAAAGGACTGGAACAATATTACGATAAGCGGCACCCCGCCGGCTACGCCTCCTATGTGAATAGCGCACCTCAATCGGATAGGTTTTACGATGATAATATCTGGTTGGGGATCGATTTTGTCGACCTATACTTACATACCCGCGAAAAGCGGTATCTGGATAAGGCATTGGAAATATGGACCTTCGTAGCCAGTGGTATGGATGATAAACTCGGTGGCGGCATTTACTGGTGCGAACAAAAGAAAGAATCGAAAAACACCTGTTCCAATGCCCCGGCCGTTGTATACCTGTTAAAGTTATACGAAGCAACCAAGATAAAAACGTATCTCGAGGAAGCTATGGAACTGTATGCCTGGACGAAAAAGAACTTGCAGGATCCGTCCGACAAGCTTTATTGGGATAATGTCAGTTTGAGCGGAAAAATAAGTAAAGCTAAATATCCTTACAATACCGGACAGATGATCCAATCTGCTGCCTTGCTTTACAAGATCACAAAGGAAAAACGGTTTTTAGAAGAAGCACAAGAATCCGCCCAATCTGGACTGGATTATTTTTTCACTGCACCAAATAGTGCGAAAAACAGCAACAGTTACCCTGTTTTGAAAAGAAGCGACAACTGGTTTATAGCAATTATGTTGCGCGGCTATATCGAGTTGTACCATCAGGACAAAGATCGGCGCTATATTGATGCGTTTCAGTCCAATCTAAACCATGCGTGGCATGCTATGCGCGACGACAACGGACTGTTTGGAAAAGATTGGTCGTCCGATGCCGCTACTTCCAAGCAAAAATGGCTATTGGATCAATTTGCCATTGCCGAAATGTATGCCCGGCTGGCCGGGTTATAATAGTAGATATACCAAAAATGCCGTTCATATGCATGGCATTTTGTTATTGAGAGCTATGCCTGATGATTAAATCAGAAGGGATGATCGTATCGCGAAATGCAGCATCAGGGTTATTAATCTGCGCCATAAGTGTTGTGACCACCTCTTTTGCGATTGCTTCCAACGGTTGTCTCATACAGGATACCGTCGGATTCAAAAGCTCAAATAGTTCATGGTCATCAAAAGACAACATACCATAGGCTTTATCTTTTTGCAATGACTGAACCACTTTTAGGGTAGATACACAGAGGTAATTGGTGCTAAAATATAAAGCATCAAGCTGTGGATTATCAACAAGAAACTGCTTTATAATTTCCATGCGTTCCGCCAGTACCATACGATAAGGCAAGGTAAGTATCGATTTTTCCTTTTGCTGTAATTCGACAATTTCATGATACCCACGTAGGCGGTCTAGCATCTGCGGCTGCTCCGAATCAATCGTAATCATGCCAATTGCCGAAAAACCACTATCAAAGAGATGCTCAACAGCCTTTTTACTGGCCGTATAATTATCGGTACCCACATAATTCGTCGGTATCTGTGGAATACGCCTATCAAAAATCACCAGTGGCGTCTTACTGTCCAGCAACTGCAGTACCTGATCCTCCTGTCCCATCGCGGGCGCCAAAATCAACCCTTCCAATTTCTTGTCTACCATTGCGGTCAGAATTGTACGTGCAAGATCCAGATCGCCCAGTGTACTGCTGTACAGCACATGATATCCATAAGGGCGTAAATACTCTTCTATATATAGCGCTATGGGGCCAAAGAAGGAGTCGCCGATATTTTCAACAATCAAACCGATGGTATTAGACCTGCCGGTAGCCAGGCTTTTTGCAAGCGCATTGGGCTTATAACCAATCTCTTCCACATAGTCCAAAATACGTTTAGCCAACGACTGGCTAATACGTGCCTGCTCTGCCTTCCCATTGATGACAAGGGAGACCGTAGACTTCGAAACCTTTAAATGCTTTGCAATTTCATTAATTGACATACCTTCTTAGCGACAGACGAGCTACAAATATAATTAAAACTGTTCACTCGTGAGTTCACTATTTGCTCTGGTTCACCACCATATACCCTTTGCAATAGCATTTAATAATAGATTGGAAAAGTTCTGATGCTACAGCCAAGCGTTCTGAATAGCTTTGGCGCCAAGTTCTACTAAATTGTTGCAGGCCGACTTTGAAAATATACTCTTTCTATGCGAATCTACCGTATACTTTGAGATATGAAGTAGCGCTGCAATTTCAATCGAACTTTTTCCAGAAAGCACGAGCTTCAACACTTCCTTTTCCCGTTTTGAAAAGAAATCCACCGTAGGCAAAAGGTTTGAACTTACCGTGAGCACGTTATGAAATGATGGTTCGCCTTCAAGCCCTATAAAAGATAATCCCAACGGTCTGTCATCCGTTTTCAAATGTGTAATATCAGTATGTACACCCAGTACCCGTATCACGCTTCCTTGTTCATCACTTTGGATCGTAGTCACCTGTTGCAATATATACTTATATGTACCATTTGCGCAGCGCAGGCGATATCCGTAACTTACTTTGTATTTCATGACCTTTTCGGGTGGCAGGTTTGTAAAAAAATCCGTTACTTTTCGTTCATAATCAATAAAACGCGTCTTGTCGTCTGGATGTATATTATCAAACAACCATTCTACTGAAAACCCACATCCCACATTGCCCACAATATTTTCAAAGCGATCACTTACAAACTCAATCGCTACCGTACAGGCATTAAATATATAGTAATAATAATCGCCAACATGAAATAGCTCTAATAGCTTTTTATAAACCTGTAGTTCAAAAGAAGCAGGTGTACTACCATTTTGGTGCTTGGCGATCTGAAGCCAAGTTTGTTTCATTTCGTCGAATTGGATAAGCTCCATGACCAGATTCAATTATGTAGGTTAATACTAATGCTAAAGTTACGTAAAAAGACAATAATTAACAAGATCCTGAACTAAATCGCTCCCCAGAGATTTTCTCACTAACCCATTCGGGCTCCTTTAAATCAAAAAACAAGATAAGTAGACATGAGGTCTCCGAATCTTGCTTTAGTTCAGATCAATTGATATACTTAAAATTTAATACGGAGACCAAGTAGAGGTGCTTTTGCCCATGGATCATACGAGGGGTGTACCTGAACAGAGAGTTTTTTTAGCGTATTGTACCTCAGTTCCGCTTCCTTGTATTCGCTTGATCCTTTCCCATATTGGAATGACCATATCAGATTAATAGCCCCACTGCCCACAAAATAAATACCTGCTAGCACACCAGCCGTCTGTACCCATACCCCGGGCGTTGCGTCTCCCAGCTCCGCATCTTCGTCTATTATCTCACCCAGTTTCCATGCCCCGTAGAAAATACCAGTACCTACAACCGGGTGCAACCAAGCCCTTCTGACATACTTTTTTCTACTGTATAACTCTTCATTCATCACTTGTAATTCTTTTTGCATTTTAATATTCAAGGCATACTTACTCCTATAAGTAGAAAACATATCTTCTATAAATTTATTTGCCTCTTCATATTGCCCCCACAACAAATAAGCCCTATGAACCTGTTCAATAGCAAATTCATCCCCCTTATTTATGGCATCGTTATAGTACATATTCATTAATACCGTTGCCTTTTCACTATTTGCCAGATTTCTTAGTCTATTTTTTTCCCTTTCTTCTGATTTACGTTGTTGTTCACTTTGGATCAGGTCCATCACATAGTCGGTTATTGCACCTGCTACCTCTTCCGTCTGTTGGCGTTCCTCCGCCATGCGTGTTTGGTTTGCCTCCAGATTACGCAGTACCTGGTCAAGTTCCGCTTGTTTACGCTGCCTGTCTGCCTCTGCAGATCCATTCGCTGTATTGTTGGTCTTTACAGGTTCCGTATTCCCAAAAGACGTACCCGTCGTGGGTACGGAAGCCTGCTTTGCTGCTTCCTGTCTGCGTTGCCAAGCAGCTAGCTCCTGTACACTCGCATTTGCAGCAGGACGCGGATCCGCTGTTACTGTTTGTGTAGTCGGGTTCGTTGCTTCTTCCTTTTGCGAGATGGTGGACTGCTGCTGAGCTGTATTCGAAGCTTGCGCCGATGACTGGCGCGTTTTTGCCGAAAAACTCGTCAATCGCGCCGACTGCACCCCATTTTTACATCCCTTTACTTCCGGAATCGCGATCGTGTAACCGCCCTCACTGTTCGTTTTTCCGGGACTAATACTTATATCCTTCGCAGAATAAGATTTAGTACCACCACATTTAAACGTAAATTCCACAGTGTATGATACAACATATAAATCCGATACGTGATCGTTGGTCGTAAGGATATCTGCGGTATATCCCAGATTTTTCACCTTCATGGAGATAGAAAGGTGTTCGGTATTTAACGTGATAATTTCCTGAGCCGAAACCATAGTAACGGATACACAAAAAAGCAGTATAACAAGATA
Organism: Sphingobacterium alkalisoli; assembly: GCF_005049105.1. Lineage (GTDB taxonomy): Bacteria > Bacteroidota > Bacteroidia > Sphingobacteriales > Sphingobacteriaceae > Sphingobacterium > Sphingobacterium alkalisoli. Next base: position 123,638 of record NZ_SUKA01000003.1, on the reverse strand, counting down.
TTTTAGCATTATTTTTTTTGGATAAAGTTAGGCCGTGGATAACATGTCATCAATACCGATTAGTAGTGATTTTTTCACCTTATCCCTTCCATTTCTTTCCATAAGGCAAGTCTACCTCCTACTGTATTGTTTACTTTTGCCGACAGATTAGTCGCACTATGGAATTTCTTTTTGTTTGTTTCTCCTTACTAAGTATAACTTTCTTGTATTTATCAAGGAGCATACACTGGAAGAATATACTGATTTTTACCCTTTGGCAGATCGTCGTCGGTCTTGTCGCCTATTATGAACTGTTTATCGCCACGCCGCCGATCCTCCTAATTCCCATAATACTATCCATCTTTATAAGCTATCGTTGGTTACTTCGCCGCGCGTCACCCATACTGAATATACGTTGGCTTTTGGCGATCCATCTGATTCGAATACCTGTTGAACTTGTTTTATACCATCTCTATTTAGCGCAGCAAATCCCATCGATCATGACTTTTACCGGCTGGAATTTCGACATCCTTATCGGCCTAAGTGCAGCGATCATTCTCCTATTATCTTTTTTCAACAAGATGATATTAACACATAAGGTCCTATTGATCTGGAATATTATTGGGTGTCTATTTCTGCTATTTATTGTTGGTTTAGCCATCCTGTCGTCCCCGTTACCTATTCAGCAGTTAGGATTCGACCAGCCCAACATAGCGGTTCTCCACTTTCCATATTATTTATTACCGACCTGCATCGTACCCATCGTCTTCCTGTCGCATCTACTCCTTATGCTCCCTTATTTCAAACGCTATCAAATGGGTTAGTTCAACTGGATACAAAAGTAATTCCCTATACTTTTCTAGCTACTTTACCCGTTCTACTGTTATGAGAAGACCAAAGTTTCTAGCGCGGATGAGCAAAAGGCAGTACTTTGCCTTTATCTGGTTTTTTGTCGTTCCATTGGGTATCTTTTTGATCGGGCGATTGATCATGCTTATTGCTTTTCTTTACTTTTAGCATTCCAAGCCTCTTCAACTATCTTCAAGCTGTCTTCACGAAAACACAATTTGGCACTCGTTATCCTAGACGGGTTGCCGTAAAATCATTACCTTTAACCTCCATATCGTAAAAGCACGTGGCTCAGAAAAGAAACCCCATTCCGGTACGGTCAATGGCCGATGTATCCGACCATGGCATAGCCGTTGCCAAGGTCTCTGCCGATAGTTTCCGGGCAGACGAAGCCCTCCTGCACGCGCATCGCCACGATTACCATTTTTTTGTCCTGCAGGAAAAAGGCCTTACGATAACCGAGATTGATTTCGAACGCTATGTGATCCAAAAACCCAGCATACTTTATCAATCGCCCAATCAAGTACACCGCGCCCTGAAGGTAGAGCAGCTCGAGATGTATATACTACTGATCAAGGATGAACATCTCCATCCCGAGTACCTGACCCTGTTACAGTCTATTTCGCCCGTAAAACCGCTGGAACTCGAAGCAGGAGATCTGCCGATTATTCAGCAAGCCTTTTCGCTGTGTACCGGTCTTTATGAAAGAACAGCCGACAAGCTGTATTTTTCCCTACTAAAAGATAGTTGTAACACAGTCGTTGCCTTGTTGCTTTCGCAGTATCTCAAACGATCCACGTCCCCATCCAACTTATCCCGTTTTGAAGCCATTGAAAATACCTTTACTCGATTACTAGAAACTCAATTTATCGCGATGAAGCGACCTGCGGATTACGCTCAGCAATTGCATATTTCCGTTTCTTACCTAAATGAATGCGTACGTAATGTCACCGGATTCCCCGTATCCTACCACATACAGCAACGTATTATACTAGAAGCCAAGCGGGAACTCTATCATTCGGATAAGTCGGTCAAGGAAATTGCAGCCTTGCTTGGCTACGATGATTATGCCTACTTTTCACGCCTATTTACCAAAATAGCGGGTATGCCGGCGCTTGCCTTCCGCAAGAAAACCGTAGCTCATTAATACCATAAAAAAAAAACTACCCTTAATAAACCGCGATTCGTCCAATACCTACACCGCTCCTGCCATTGTTCTGCCCCTGCGTGGCCTATACCTTTGTGTATAAAAATTAAAGATTATGCCAAGCGCACCAAAATGGTTATTCGATGTCGTAGATAGGTTGTGGCCAAAATTGCCTATCATGGAAGTATCCAGCATACAGCTTCTTTCGCCGACCGTGAAGCGGATCAGCTTCCAAGGCGATTTACCAGCTATGGCATCAAAACCCGGTTCCTTCATCGACTTTCGGGTAAACGACACCGATTCCCGTCGATACACCGTATCTGCTATTGATTTTGACCAAGGTATTATCGAATGCATCGCCCACCTGCACGGCGATGGTCCGGGCAGTCAATATATGGATGCGTTACAAATCGGCAATCAGCTCCAGATGAATCAGCCCCGCCCCTACAACTACTATCAAGAATCGATTCCCAAGTACATTATTTTTGGCGATGAAACCTCCTTAGGCCTTGCCTGCTCTTTGCAACCTATACTAAAAGAAAATAAGCAGCTTTTTCAGTTCTTTTTCGAACTGGATGAAGAAAACAGATGGGTTCCAGACCTACTGAGTCTCGAAAACTACAGCTTATTTCCCAAAGACGGATCCTTCCGGAAGGAAGATTGGGTAAGCAGTTTGCCGCTATTCCAGAAAACCGACTGGCTCGATGCCCATTTTATCCTGACGGGAAATGCAAAATCGGCACACACCTTTCGGAAAGTTATCAAGAAAAACAGCAGCGGCAAAGTCAATCTACACGGATATTGGTTGGAAGGAAAGAAAGGCCTGTAGTTGATAAAAAGAAACTACAAAAATCCGACATCCACGATTCGGCTACAACCTTCACGGATTCGAACACACCGGGCAACGGCGTAATGCCCAACTTTGTTTCATCAAAATAGATAAAACAAATTCGTTATGGAAACAAAAAAAGTATGGTTCGTTACTGGCGCTTCAAAGGGTTTAGGTCTTAGCCTCGTCAACGAGCTCTTAGCACAGGACTATCACGTTGTGGCTACATCAAGAAATCAACATGCACTGGCCGAGGCAATTGGAAGCCACGACAACTTTCTACCGCTTGAAATGGATATTACCGATGACAGCGACGTGGCCAAAGCCGTGCAAACTGCGTTGGACACCTTTGGAAAAATTGACGTAGTCGTTAATAATGCCGGCTATAGCCAAATCGGCACATTGGAAGAACTTACCGACGAGGAGGCCAGACGGAATTACGATGTGAATGTTTTCGGGTCGTTAAATGTCATCCGGCATACCGCTCCGCATCTTCGCCAGCAACAATCCGGACACATTTTCAACATTGCCTCTATCGGTGGTCTGGTAGGCAGCTTTCCTGCTTTTGGCATCTATTGCTCCACCAAATTTGCCGTTGCCGGTTTCACCGAAGCCCTTGCTGTAGAAATGGAACCCTTTGGCGTACACACCACCTTGGTCTATCCCGGCTATTTCAGGACTGATTTCCTATCCAAAGTTTCGGTGCAGACACCTGCAAACCCTATCGATGCGTACACTTCTGCCAGAGCATCCGAAGCCGCACATTTGAATCAAATCAATGGCAATCAACCCAATGATCCACAAAAAGCAGCCGAGCTGTTTATTCAATTGAGCAAATTGGATCATCCGCCAGTGCACTTCGTGATGGGTGAAGATGCGTATGGTATGTTACAGGAAAAAATTCAGTTATTAAGCCAAGAATCCGAAAAATGGAAAGCCTATTCCCTATCCACCGGCTATTAATCTTTTTCCTTATTGCATTAAATGTTAGCTGTATGAGTACCAAAAAAAATAGCACGATCCAAACCATAGCCGACACCAAAGCCTATATCGGCATGTGGGTCACCGAAGATGGGTATATCCGTCATGAACTACTACCTAATAACCGGTATGATGAAGCCCGCGGCAACCGTAAGCATGCTTATCAGGGAAGTTATCAGGTCACTGGAAATCACATTGATTACAAAGACGACACCGGTTTTATAGCTGATGGCGAATTTAAAGATGGGATCCTATATCACGGGGGTATGATCTTGTATAAGGAAAATTAATACATTAAATTAGTACCGATGGAAAATACCTTTCGCTTTCATTCGCTCACCGAATTTCACACCTTCTGTGGTTTGCCCAAGCCAGAGCATCCGCTCATTAGTTTGATCGATTACAGTAAGGTGAACTATCCCCTTAACGATATCGAACTAAAATGGATCCAACATTTCTATTCCATCGGTTTGAAACGGAATGTAAATGCCCGGTTTAACTACGGTCAACAGCAATATGATTTTGATTCGGGTGTACTCTGTTTTGTATCGCCCGATCAATTTCTACGCCTTGAGGTCAACCCCGAGGCTCAGGTCGAACCTACCGGCTGGCTGTTGCTTATTCATCCCGATTTTTTGTGGCATACCGACCTAGCCACCAAGATCAACGGATATGAATTTTTCAAGTATGCCGTCAATGAAGCGCTGTTTCTTTCCGACAAAGAAGAGCAAACCGTTGTGGATATCCTTCAGAACATCGAAAAAGAATATCAATCCAACGTGGATAAATTCAGCCAGGATCTGATTATAAAACAAGTAGAGCGTTTATTGATTTATGCCGAACGATTTTACGAGCGGCAGTTTATCACCCGAAAAAAATCTACTCAGGAACTGGTGGTGCGGTTTGAACAGCTCCTCTCGCAGCATTTTACCACAGAGAAGCTTTGTGAGCATGGCATACCTACCGTGACCACTATTGCTGCGCAATTAAACATTTCTGCAAACTATCTGGGTAGCCTGCTCCGGATCTACACCCAACAAAACACGCAGCAGCATATCCAGAATAAAGTTATCGATTATGCGAAAACGCGGCTAAGTACCACAGCACTGTCGGTTTCGGAGATTGCCTACGAATTGGGCTTCGAGCATTCCCAGTCCTTTAGTAAAATGTTTAAGGCGAAAACCAGCCAAAGTCCGCTGGAATTTCGGGAAGCCTTTAATTGAGTACCTTTACTTTATCCATCAGCTTCCCCATGCAGTGACCACAAGATGTCTAGCACCTCCGTAATTGCGGTGTTCGCACAGGTAGATGCCCTGCCATGTACCCAAGTTCAACCGGCCATTGCTAATGGGTATGGTTAATGAGCAGCCTAAGAGCGCGCTTTTGAGATGGGCCGGCATATCGTCCGAGCCTTCGTAATCGTGCAGATAGTCGGGGTCATCCTCTTTAACGGTCTTGTTAAAAAAAGTTTCGAAATCGGTTCTCACCGTGGGATCAGCATTCTCATTGATGGTGAGCGATGCCGAAGTATGCTGTATAAACACCTGGCAGATTCCCATCGAAATCGACTCGATCCCGGGAAGCGCTTTCACCACCTCGTTGGTAATCAGGTGAAATCCCCTAGGCTTGGCTGTGATCCGAAGTGTTTCTTGGTATATCTTCATTTCACTAGCTTCTTGGATTCTTTTAGAATTCTACCCGACCCCACGACCGTATAACCAATTGGTGGGCTGATACTGTACCGCACCATCAATGCCGCCAAACGACTTACCGGCAGGGGCGCCATATTGCGAAACAAACCAATTTTATTGAAAAAAGAAATAACCGAAACGCCTATCTTTTCACCCTTACGGTCAGACTGCGGTCGCAACAACGCTCCAGGACGAAAAGCAAGGAAGCTTTCGAAGTCTAGCGCTTCAATATTTTGCTCCAGCTGCCCCTTCATCCTCGAATAAAAAATCCATGATTTCGGGTCGGCACCAGATGATGAGATGAGTAAAAAAGTAGGGATCCCGTTCTTTTTCGCCAATTTTGCAAACTCGTACTGGTAATCGTGATCCACCTTAAATTGTGCTTCCTTGCTACCGGCATCTTTTAATGTCGTACCAAGACAAGAAAACACGACATCACCCTGTATAACATCACTCCACCGTGACAGATTATCAAAATCAACCACTACCGCGTGGAGTTTCTCATGCGCTATTGGCAGTGGCTTACGAACCAGTGCCACCACTTCCGTAAATTTATCATGGGCAAGCAGCAGATCCAATACCTCTTTACCTGTTGCTCCCGTTGCCCCTATTAGTACGGCTTTCATATGTATATATTTGTTTAATGGCCCTATGGAATATCCAAATTTCCATCCTTTCTATACCTAATGTAACATTCAACCGTCGAATTAGTTTCCAGTCCCGTTATTTTGGGTAAACAAATTATTGCTAGGCTAGACATTCCGCGTCCTGATGATACCACCGTACTTTTTTAAATAATAAAAATTCTTTCTTTAAATGAAAGGCTCTGTAACGATACCAGGCTTTGCTACACGGTAAAAGCCATTTTCATCAGGCAGAACCTTAGGATTAGCCGTCCAGGCATAGACCTCAGGAGAAAGATCTATGTTGGATTTCAGGGCTTGATCCCAATTGATCACTTTACCAGTATAACATGCCAATCGACCAATAATACCTGTCAATGTGCTGTAAGCTGAAAATTCGATATCTTGAAACCTATACTCTCCTTTCGCGATGGCATCAAATAACTCTACATGTTCTTGTGCGTACGGATTTGGATCGCCTTTCGCGTTATGCCTGAAAATTTCATTTCCTTTGTCATCCCATAAAATAGCTTGATTCCCGGCGGATATATAAGCACGGCCCCTTGTTGCCTGAAATGTTTCATCCACTCGGTTATGTATGCCCTCAAAGTGACGGCATTGACTATAAATAACGGAGCCATCATCATATGTTAACTCTATCGCAAAATTATCGTAAATCTCGCCATATTCCTTACCCGTGCGATGTGCCCGTGACCCCGTGCCTTGGATCGAAACCGGATACTTCTGCTTGATCCAATTGGCAACATCCAACTGATGCACATGCTGCTCAACGATATGGTCACCACATAACCAATTGAAATAGTACCAATTTCGCATCTGATATTCCATCTCCGTTTGATGCGGTTTCCGTGGTCTTACCCATACTCCCCCACTATTCCAATACACCTGACCTGCCACTACATTACCTATTAATCCATCGTGTATTCGCTTTACAGCTTCCTTATAATTATTTTGGAATCTTCTTTGGAAACCAACCACCACATTCAGCTTTTTCTGTTTCGCCATCTTTGCAGCTTCTAATATGCGACGTACCCCCGGAATATCAACTGCCACAGGCTTTTCCAGGAACGCGTGCTTTCCCTGTCGCACCACCTCTTCAAAATGTAAAGGCCGAAAACCGGGAGGAGTAGTCAATATGACCATATCAGCATCTTGAATAGCAGACTTATACGCCTCAAAACCTACATATTTTCTTGAATCAGGGACATCAATCTTGTCCCCGTACTTCTTTAAAAGGTTATCGTATGATGTCTTGATATTTTCCTGAAAAGCATCCGCCATCGCAACCAATTTGACACGTTGGCCAGACTCGAATGCGTTGACGACGGCACCTGTACCTCGTCCCCCACATCCGATCAATGCTATTTTAATGTGATCATCCACACCTGACAACACCAAAGGTATCGATGTTGTCCCTGTTAGCGATATCCCTGCCATGATAGAAGACGATTTGATAAAATCACGGCGATTAAATTCTTTCATATTGAATAACTTATTTTTTAAAATAACTTTTACTAATCTTAAATACTACTGTTCTGCACTATTTTCACTGCGCCCCAAAACACAGTGTGTATCGCAGAGACAAAATTTAAAATGTCACGACAACCTCTTGACCGGCGATACTGCTATAGGTTTTCGTAGGCTTGCCTACGCCAGAGATTATAATTTTCAATCCATTTTTAGTTGTTCTCACCACCTCTATATCATATGGACTATCCGAACAGGCCCACACGTTTTTCAAACTAATGTTGTCCCAGCCCTCCGGTAATTGCGGATTAAGTGTAAAACTGCGAAAGCCCGTAGGACGAAAACCGAACATTCCTTCCGTGATGACGCGACAATATAATCCACTTTCGGCAGACAGATGCCTTTGGTTACCTTCAGGCCAGGCCTCTATAGCATAAGGCACATGATCTCCGAGCAGCCTTTCCGTAGAATAATGTTTGAGGTATGCTGTAGCAGTATCACTTTCGCCAGCGCTATATACTCCCCGGAGCGCATATAGTGTCGAACGATCCCAAAATGTTTCCGTTCCCGCTTGCGTCAGCAACCCATTTTTTGTCCACAACCGCGGCGAGAACAAAGCCTGTATAGACCCCTCTTTACGTTCATTAATTCCAACAGTCAGCGGCACACAAATCCAGGAACGTAACACCGTATTGCCATCATAATAACGATAGGTTTCAAATCCTTCCACATTGCTTCCAAAGTATTTTTCAATATTTTTTCTCAACACTGCTGCTTCCTGCAGATATCGCCTGGCATATGTCTTAGGCTTTCCCAATTCCTTTGCGAGGTAAGAAGCAGATATCAACGCATCGTAATATAGACTAGAGGTAGACAAGTTTGCCTGCCCTGCAGGAAACCGCCCTTCGAGTTCATCGCTATCCGATGCCACCACGCCATCTTTCGTTATTTTCCGTTTACAGAATTCTAAACACCATTCGATCAAACTCCATAATTCCGCAGCTTCAGCCCTATCTGCCCGCTCCAGTGCGTACCGGGCTGCCCCATAGGCAATCATCGCTCCGTCGCCCCGGTCGCCCGCCCCATGCCAAATATCATCTCCCTCAGCAATAATAGAGCTCGGGATGGGCCGATAATCTGTATTCATAAATCGAGCAAAGTGACGAAAGGAATTGATGGCAGATAAATTTGCCGTTCGATACCCCATGAACGGAAAAAGAGGATTTACATACTCTGCCTGATCATTAGCCCATATCGCCGCATAATAAGCCTCACCTCCGGGACCGTGCATGTAGCCCCCCTTGGTCTTAAATATACTTTCTGCCGCTCTGATCTTGGCAAAAGCAAACATGGTATTTATCACTTCGTCCGGAGAAGTGAATACAAGATTATCCCACATTTGCCGGACAAACGCTTCTCTTTTTCGCTCCTCTAGGCCATTATCTATTTCATTTTGGGCCTGCCCTTCTTTATAAGCGCCCACTGAGGCCTCTATAATAACACTTTCACCGGCCTTTAAGGTATATACCCCTCCATTATGAATGGATAAGATCTGGGTATAGATGCCATCTACTCCCTGTTCATTTGGACTTTTGTAAACCCGCTTTTGCATAGGGACTGATAGCATCATCTCCTTATTAGTGATATTTTTCACAACTATACGGTGACACAATACCGGTAAGGTTGTCGATGGGAAGTATCGCTGTACAATCTCTACGCTGGGCTTCTGCTCATTGCCTATATAAAACTCACTTAAAGCCGTCAATCGTCCATCCAGAGAAATAGACCTCACTTTCTCCCGAGAAAACAACTTTCCATCCACGGTAAAGGACGAGGCATAATCTGTCGTATATTTCTGCATCAAACTACCATGTGTATTATTGGGAATTCGGCGTAGCAGGGGCCATACCAGCGACATTTCCATTTTAAACGACCCATCCTCATGTACCCCGTACCTTAACACGGTAGAAACCTGCTCTCCGCTCATCTCAATATGGTCATAATGTGGAATTCTCTCATCTACTTGCCATACAATAGATTTATCTTCCGCTATTTTCCATCGTGAGTCCTGGGCCGATAGCGAGAATGTTAAACAAAAAATCAGAAGGAAAACTATGCTATTTTTATACATCTCTACGTCTTATATATTGTCTTTAATCACCTTTAATTCCTGCTCTGAATACGTTTCCTTCACATCGGTCTCTGCATATTTGCTAAGCGTTTCCAAAAAGATATTGAACTTTCCCCAATTCGTCACGTTGTTAGGATTGGGCTTGGAATAAAACTCCCTAAAGGTCTTTTCAAAAGGTGCCCAGCCAATTTGATTTTGTAGACGTATCAACGTGTACATCACCGCATCATGAGAATACCTTCCCTGGGCTATTGTATTATCATACGAGTCGCCTCCGTCCGTTTTGAAATATTGAATGGCTTGGGCTCCGTCATAGTATTTCCCCCCATTAGAAAAACGACCATTTAGTTTATCGAGCGCGTAGTACAATCGAAAGTTGGCAAACATTTCATCATTCCAGTTCCAGTTCGCATCAGATCCATTATACTTTCCATCTCCCGAATTAAAATTATGCCCGATTTCGTGCATCATGCCAAAACTCCAGTCATTGTGATCTTCAAAATTACGCAGCATCGGTACCACGCCACTTAATGTCACCCGAATTGGATTACCGGCCAAGCCCCAAGCTCCAATACTTGGGTAAGGCGAATAGATGTTTGTTTTTGTTTGTCCGTACGGATTAGCTCCAACCAGTTCGACGTACTGTTCGTACACCCTGTCCATAGTAGCCAACCAAGCATCAATCGAACTCGCTTTGACCGAATTGGCATGTTCGCGACTGATCCGTAATCGCATATATTTAGATTCCTGAGCAATATAATCAGCTTCTGCAACCTTAAGATTACTAAAGTAAACCGTGCCCGATGATGTCTGTCCATTGATCCCTAGGCTAACACACAACCGAGCAACACCGAGATGGTCCGTTAAGAATGTTCGCGACACGCTAGTCTTTTGCTGGGTTCCCTTAACATATTCTGCTGTGTCCCACCATTCGCCCATCAGTGTGATAGTCGCTCCCTTGTCTCCTGTCACCCCCAATGTACGAATGTCGGCAGAAAAACGATAAACCGTGTTGGGCTTCAGCGTTACCGACAGCCAAGAATTAGAACAGACTGATCCTTTTGTCGTCGATACTTTTAATGTCAAATCTTCTGGGGTGTTCTTTTCATTACTCCAAACATACTCCGCAGTTCCGCCATTAAATGTCTCGTGTTTCCAATGCTCGCTCGTGTAGATCCATACCAAATCCGGATAGTTTTCCGGTTTCATTTCTTTTGTATCCGGAGGTTTTGGTGGAGGCGGTTGTGGCACTTCTGTATCCTTCGGAGGTGTAGATTTTGTACAGGCCGACAGCCCACTTGTTAAGAAGCTAATCGACCATAGGGCATTTATAAAAAACAATAAAACTCTCATTTCTTTTTAATTTTTATATCATTTGATGATTTAATATATACATCCATTTCACAGTTTGACACCGTATTTCCTGAAAGCACAGCTCCGCTCGTATTACCGATATATATGCCGCAGAGATTCCCTGATCCGACAATCACATTATTTTCGACACAGATATTCTTATGCAAAAAAGTTTTACGCGTATTCTTTGCATCGATAATAAACGCTATTCCCGAGGCGCCGCCTTGTGTACCCGCAAAACCACACCCACTGATGACATTGTCTTTAATAACTACATTTTCGGAATGCGTACCTTCATTCCACCACGATTCCGCACCCACGTGTATGGCTGTGTTTGAACAACCGTTGAATCGATTGTTTTGGATCAATACGTCCCGCGTCTTCACGAGTATTCCTCGTGCTAAATGGCTGTTGATAACAGAATTAACGAACTCCAATCGCGGTAATTTTGAAATATTCATTACAAAATATTTGGTAGGATCAATTTCCAGTCGACGATCCAACGTCAGCGTATTGATCAACGTCTGCTTGTCTTCAGCAGCATGCTTCACCGTGAGGGTGTCTACCACCTCAAGAGTTTCTCTATTCACGAGTTCCAGGCGATCTCCCACACGTGGGAGATCTATTACCTGGATATGCGTAAACGTTGGGGCTTCCAGCTTCGTGGTAATTTGATTGTCTTTTGCTGTCAGCACCGTATGGTAATACCCGTGTACATTTGTTGCATCATCACCCTGCGCTTCAAAATAGCAGTTGTCAAATCTTAAGAGCCCATCACAACTCGCAAAGTGTGTAGCATCCGTATTCGTCGATTGATAATACCCCGGCGCCGGACGGACTTCTAATTTTTCCAGCAATATATTACGACTGTCAAATCCTACTATACCCATTCCTGCCTGCGCATGAATGGTGACATTCCGAACGACCGTATTTACACTACGATGTATCAAAATAGCCGGGCGAAAGTGAAAGCAGTGTAAGACATTTGCTATTTGCCCCACTGTCTCTGGACGTATTGTTGCATGAAACCGAACTTTGTTATCGCCCAACAGCTCTCTTTTAGGAAAATAAAGAACATCCGGCATTAACTTATCTTTCTGCAGGTCCCAAAATGTCATTCTACCCAAGATCATCTTATCATCGATGATTCTATCTTTCGAAAACTGAACTTCAAAATCATGAGGCGATACCTTAACAACCTTACCCCAAGAAAAAGGCTTTTCCGGATAATCTATCGTTAAACCTTCTACCGTAAAATCGATACAGTCTTCAATAGATATGGGTTCCATCCATCCATAACAGTTAATCTTAGCACCGTTTCCCTCTATGGTAATGCTTTGCGAACCCGAAAAATCCATCCCTCTTCCGTAGGGATAATAAGGCGTAAAAATTACGCGCTCTGGGTTATCTCCCATTTCTCCCCGCATAGCTGCACGTTCCGTTTCGATACCTTGTGCATTTTTGAGGATATACGCTCCAGGCGAAAAAACCAACACCGTCCCCGGATTATCGCGACAATACTGAGCAGCTTTAGCGAGGGCCTTCGAGTCATCTTTTCCATCATCGGGCTTTGCGCCAAATACCGCTATATCTACCCGTTTTTGCTCCAATCCCGACGCCATGAAGGGTAAGCTCGACATCAGTAATAAGAATGGCAACAGCCATAAATTTATTTTCATGGTTATATTCAATTAAAAAACTATTTTGCTGGAGGTAATTTTATCGGTTCAGACCATTCCGTGTAGAATAAGTCGAGCGCATTTTCTTCCGGCAAGAAATAAGAACGGTAGACAAATTCATCATCCCGCGCCTTGGCATAAGTTCCTACATTTTCAATATCCCTGACAACTGATATTTCATTTCCGAGCTCATCAATGTATTTCAATTCTACGTTAACCAGCTGATCCGATGGTGCAGCCCACTCAATTTCAAATCGGTCATCAAAATTTGCTAAACTTTTTATACTTCTATTGAGGATCGAATTTTGAAAATCCGCTCCATAAGCATTACCAAATGTGCTTACTTCCAAAGACCGGTTACCATGTGAGTCATAATTAACAATATAAAAAGAATACGCTGATTCGACTAAATCAGGTATCGTCACCTCGATTGAATCAAGTCCTGCCGAAATATCATATTGCCCCAGATCAACTTGCAGGGAATCATGCTTATCATTCCAATAAATAGTACTGTGCTTGAGATTGTGTCCATTAAAATACCTCAGCTTCATCATCACCTTTCCTTTACCGGCAAACACGGTCACCGAATCCACTATAGGGGCATATACACGCTCTCCATCTTTGATATACTCTTGGTGTATGTCCATAAAGTTATCGCAAGACAAGCTTATTACCAGACATAGCGCAATACCAACTGTACAAACTATACGTGTTATTTTATTTTTCATCACTATTTCTTCCTTATAAGTTATTAGTTAATTTCCCATTCCCTGTCCAAAGAAATCTACTTCAGCCGGGTGGCAAAAAGTCGTCACGCTCCAAGTTCCTGTCACCTTCAACCTGAAATATCGAAAAGCTTGCATTTCGAAGGGTACTTCAAAATCAAAAGATATCCCAAATGCGATGTCTTCCGGTGTCACATCTGTTCCTCCTATACCCGATGGCTTGATGATCTCACATTCTTTAGGCGTCTGCAATGGTGTCCATTCGTCCCAATTACCGTCTGCCGAAGGAGCGTCGACACGTCCGTATACTTCAAATGTTTTGATGTTGCCCCAGGAGAACGCGTGGCCCCAATACTCACGATTGGTCACTACAAAACGGCTCATCTTAACCCGCTGTCCCATATCCACGGTAAACGAAGCCGGCATCGTCCCATTATTCGAATGGCCAAATGTCCGCCAATCATCATCAATCAGGTATTCCACTCTTCCACCATGAAAATTGAAATCGGTGTCGTTGTTCAGTACGATCATACGCATGTTGCTTTTAGGTATTTTTTCTTCAAACAGGGGCGTCAATGTTTTTCCGCCCGCCGGATAAACAGTATCGGTAACGTTATTATATCTGTCTCTCAGGACAATGGCTACGGGAATCTCCTCATCCGGATAGCCTCGTATGGTATGGCTCATTTGTTCCGAAGAACTGACCAATATTTTCGAAAGCGTCAATGCGCCCGTCGAATCCGGTGCGTACATCTCAAAAGTTATGGGCGCTCTATCCACATTAAGCCATTGAAATCGAGGGCCACCAAAATCCGGAATGATCTGTACCGTTTCCTTTACCGATGTTATCGGAGACTTTTTAGGTGTAAACGAGATGACAACAGGCTCCGATTCTTCTAGGGCTCTATTTACAGTAATCAACCGTGCAGCCTGTGTCTCTTGGTTATCATATCCTTCCAACACAATGACATTGTCGTACACGGACACAAACGTAGACACCTCTTTGCCATTTCTATCGTATACCGCTTTGACTCCCAGTATATTATTGTCGTCCGGCATCCTAAACCTCACTTCTGCTCCGCCCGGCATCGGCTTTACGGACACATCAGAAACCGAACCCGGTTTGCCTGTACTCGCTGATATCGGCAGGTTCTCTTTCTTTGCACACCCCAAAAATGATAAGGTTATCAGGGCTAGAAATAAATATATCGTTATACTTTTCATGATCAATGCTATTTAAAATTAAAACTTATACCCACTACCATCCTGGGTTTTGCACTAATTTCGGATTGTTTATAATTTCATATTCCGGCACTGGCGCAAAGTAGTCCTTGTGTGAGAACTTCTGATTAAACAAGGTTTGCACCTCGTAATATTCTATAGCCTCCTGGCGTAACACGTTCCATCCTTTGAGCGAGCGATTATAATCCCTTATCGCCGTTTTCCATCTTCGCGCATCCCAATAGTTCTCGCTTTCCAGGGCCAACTCAATATTTCTTTCGTGTTGTATAATTTCGCGCATGCCGACTTTGGTCGACGGCTTATTCGGATTTTTGCTATAAAGCCGCCAGCTTTCTTCTACAGTGCGGAGGCCTGCACGGTCCCGAACCAAATCTATCCACTGGTACACCTCCGCATCAGGACCCGATTTAGACTCGTTCAATGCTTCGGCATACAGTAAATAGAGGTCCGACAGTCTCATCTCCGGATATCCGTAGGCTTCGGCCGCAAATCGGTGTTGCTCCGTAAATCCAGAGTTTACGGAAACTAATTTTTTAGCAAAATACCCCGTAGACGAATAATTATTGGGATTATACATCGACGAATATTCATTATATCGGGCTTGGATCGTCGGCGCATTTTGGTCCGATTTTTCCCAATCATTATGTCCCACGAAGTTATACCACTTGCCCCTATCGAAGCCCAACGATGCGTAAAACCTGTTCTCCCGGTAATAATTCAGCTTAGCTGTTTCCCCACCGTCAGCGATATTGTAAGTTTTCCATGAAGAAGAGTTTGACATTCTTTCAAATCGGCCTTCATAATCAAAATTTGTATCTTCAGAAATAGGAACACCATTCTCGGTATAAAACATCTCGGCAACATTAATCGTCGGCGAATACCATCCCGAGGTAACCCCCTGAGAGACCTGTCTTAGGTGAGGAATCATATAGTCTTGGTACGTACCATTAACCAGGCTCTGTGTATTGGTCCATATGACCTCATGATTAAATCTTAGGCTCACGGCACTGCGATAGGCCATCTGGATTTTACTATCATCCGATAACACAAAATTATTTACCACATCATTTGCCATGTATAGGGCATGCCCGGCGTTATGACAAATATCGATGGCCTCTCTACAGGCGTCTGCCGCCCTATTCCACAGTTCTGGTCTAACCTGTTGATTGAAGAATGGCCTTCCCTCCGAATCTTTAAAATTCGCATAATCGGTATTACCATTAAACAACGGGCTTGCCCATGTTACCAGTACCTTTGCACGTACAGCCATCACGACAGGCAACGTTATTCTTCCGAGCTCTTCCCTGGGATTACTGATCGTGGTAGGCAATGATTTTTCTTCCGCCAATCGATCTAGGATGCCTACGATGTATTCAAAGCATTCATCCACCGTCTGCCGCTCCTGACGAACGACATCCGTATCTTCCGAAACATCCATATAACTGTCTACGGTATGGATTGGTCCATAATAGCGTAGTAAAAAGAAGTGATAGTATGCCTTCAGAAACTCGACTTCGGCAATCCATCGTTTTCGCTCTGCATCTGTCAAATCCATTACCTTATGGATGTTTGCCAGAAATACATTGCAATTGTTGATGCCGTCCCAAAGCTTCTTTCCACCATTTCCACCGCCCCACATATTTATCTGATGATTGGCGGCAGTCTGTGCACCGCGCGCAATCAGCATACTCGTCTGGAGCATAGCCCTTTGGTGCATAAACTCCCCGGATCCCATATAAGCCGGACTAGCATTTGGGTTTGCCGAGCTTGGCATATACCAATAGCAATTACCTAAAAAACTTTCAGCTGTATATCGATCAGAGAAAGCATGATCTATTGTAGCAATATTGTCGGGTACCACCTCCAAATAATTGCAGGAAGAACTACATACCAATACGGAGCATATTACTATAAATTTATACATTCGTTTCATTGTAAATATTTTAATATTATGTTGTCAATTATAAAATACTAGAATCCCACACTAACCCCTATATTGATGACTCGCTGTACCGGATATCCCAATCCATTTCCCGCCATCTCCGGATCCCATAGCTTGAACCTACTGAACGTCAACAGATTTGTTCCATTAGCATACACCCGGAAAGTCTCCATCTTGAGTGTTGAGAGCAGACCGGGGGGCAGGGTGTAACCTATTTCAGCAGATTTTAAGCGTATAAAAGATGCATCCTGCATAAACCAGGTGCTCCTTCTATTGTTGTTTTCGACAACGGTACTAGACAGTCTGGGCCATAAAGCGTATACATTCCTGTTATCCTCCGACCAGTAGCTATCGGCGAAGGCGTTCAGTAGTGCATTGCTTCCTGTAGCTCCTTCCGCATTATTTACAAATGGCGAGACGTTATTGACATCAATCCAGAACGACTGTCGTCCTGATCCTTGGAAAAATACCGAAAAGTCCCATTTTTTATTACCCGTCGAGATACCGAAACCATAGTTAATTTCAGGCGTGTTTGGATGACCGATAGGAACCATATCCAGATCTGAAATTTTTCCGTCATTATTTACATCGCGGTATCTAATATCCCCGGCCATATATTCACCAAACTGTACAGGCGAGTTTTTCACTTCATAATCATCCACAAACAGGCGCTCGGCAATATGTCCCCACTCCTGTCCAATAGGTTTTCCAATTCGGGAGCGCCATGGCGTATCGGCATAGTCCGGTTCTTCCCATTTGCTGACTATCGCTCTGGCAAAAGTAAAGGTACCCCGCCCGGTAATCCACCAGTTATGCGTGATATTGTGCTGGTAGTTCAGCTCCATATCCATCCCTTTAGATGTAGCCTCCCCAATATTTGCTTTCACCTGAGGTTCTATCCCCAACGCACCAGGCATAATCCGGGTTAACAAAATATTGCTTCGGCGTTCGGTAAAATAATCTGCAATAACCGTAAAATTATTTTTAAGGCCGAGCTCCAGTCCCAGATTCATTTTATACGCAATTTCCCATCCTATACGGGGGTTAGCGTAACGAAGAGTCGTTACACCATCGGTGCCGTAGTCCAAATCTCTTCCAAACAAAGCGCCTTTGTCTGCATCGTTCATCCTGACACGAGACAGGTAATAAAACCTATCGTCGGCGCTACCAATCTGTTCATTTCCGACAAGCCCATATGTACCTCTCAGCTTTAACATATTGATACCGCTGTTTAGCTTATTAAAAAACTGTTCGTTAGAAACGATCCAAGCCAAACCGAAGGAAGGAAAGAATCCCCACCGATGCTCTTTCGAGAAACGTTCTGAACCATTATAGCCAAAATTTGCCTCTAGAAAATAGCGTGAATCATAGTTGTACGTAAATCTACCCGACACGCCCAGATTACGACTTGGCAGAGATTTTTGAAGATCATCATCATTATTCGTTGTCAAATAATCCCGCATAATAAAAACCAACAGCCCGCTGATATTATTTTTATCTGCGATGGTCTTATTATAATTTGTTGCCGCTTCCAAGTAGGTCGTACGATTGATAAATCGAGAACCATTACTATAATCTATCCACTCGCTGCCATCTCTAGGGTTTATCCTTAATAACTCATATTCACCCGTCATTTTATCATACCTTTTATCACTCATGGAATAAAAGAAAGGCTTGTACTGTCTTGAAATATCAAATTCTGAATATCGATTTGTGTTAAAAAGAAGCCGGGCAGATAAACCTTCTGTCCAGGCGCTCAAATCTTGTTTTAATTCCAATTGCGCCGACATCAACGTTTTACTATAGTTCTTATACCCCTTTAACATTTCCGCATAAGGATTCAAGAAATTTCCTTCCCCATAATTTCCAAAAAGAATGTGATTGGTATTTCTGTTTGCCGCATCAGGTTCGTAATAAGGCTTAAAAAACACGGGATTCGTTCGTAACACATTCTGGTATACTTCCGCCCCACCCGTTAATGGCCCCGTGTAATCATCAAAAGTACCACTCATCCGCAATACAGCTTCCGTAGTCTTCGTCAGATTCATATTCACATTTGAACGTAGGGTGTATTTTTTAAGGTCGATATTCGAATTGAAATTGTTTCTGGAATCCATCCTAAGATTGCCATTGTCCTGCATAAACGATCCCGCCACATAATATCGGGCTATTTTTCCGCCGCCACTTATACTGGTATTTACACGCTGGTTCATCGTGACAGGTTTAAGCATCGTCTCGTACCAATCGGTTACGGGGTATAGATCCGAGTAAAGGCCGCGTTCGGTCATCGTGATCTGTTCCTGATGATAAGGAAGAACAGCGAGAGGATCCCGTGTTGACACAGCTTCATTTCCTAGCCTCATATAGGAAATCGGATCGGCCAAACCAATTCGCTCTGTAGGAGCCGACCAGGAGTTTTCCAT
Source organism: Sphingobacterium alkalisoli (assembly GCF_005049105.1). GTDB lineage: Bacteria > Bacteroidota > Bacteroidia > Sphingobacteriales > Sphingobacteriaceae > Sphingobacterium > Sphingobacterium alkalisoli. The sequence goes on along the minus strand of NZ_SUKA01000003.1, from coordinate 104,556 downwards.
CCTGATATTGAGTTTCGCCTTCCCCTCCTTGCCTTCTTTGGTCGTGACCAATATAACTCCGTTGGCACCACGTGCACCATACAACGCGGTCGCAGCAGCATCTTTCATAATAGAGAAACTAGCAATATCGTCCACATTCAGCCGGCCCAGGTCATCTGCCCCCAGCTCGACATTATCAATCAGTATCAGCGGGTCCTTCTTCGATTCTGCACCAAAAGACGTGATACCCCGAATAAAGAAGCTCGCATTGTCTTGCCCAGGTTCGCCACTTTGTTGATAAGAGATCATTCCCGCTATTCGGCCCGAAAGTGCTGTTGTTAAGTTGCTCGAAGGAACTCTCAGCTCAGAAGGCCGAATAGTTGTGATAGCCGATAACACCGACTCCTTTTTTTGCTTAGCATAAGCGACAACGGTTACATCTTCCAGTTCATCCGCCTTCTTTTGCATGACGACCTGAAGCGTCCGTTGATTATTGACGGGCACCTGTAGAGTCTCCAGTCCTAAAAATGTGAACTCCAATATAGCATTTGGAGAAAGCCGCTCTAAAACAAATTCCCCATTTACATTTGTTACCACACCCCCAGACTCGCCTTTTGTAATAATTGTTACCCCGTTTAACGGTTGACTATCTTCGTCCACCACTCTTCCCTCTACACGTATCGTTTCTTGAGCCTGTGCTTTTGAAAACTGTAAAAATAGTCCAATCATAGTTAGCCATAAAACCAGCCAATACGATAAATTTTTTTTCATCTTTGATTACTTTTTGGTTAAAATTGTTTACACATTAGATCACAGCACCTCTAAAAAGGTACTTTGCCAAATCATATGAATACCTTGTATCCATCCTAATTATTATGATACATTATCATTCATTCTGCATTAGCGTTTCTTTCTCTTGCGAGAATACTGAGCCTGGAAATACGTGTTCTTTCATCATGTTTATTTTAGTTAGTTATCCAATTGGTTATTGCAGAGGTGCGTCCTCATGGTTACAAAAGTCCCGATTATTTAAATCGATTACTTTCAATATCATCCAATAATATTTCATTTTCTTCCAAAAAGCAGCTACAAAGACTCTATCAGGCCAGATATTATATATATTTGCCCTTAACCAATAAAAACTATGATATGATTAAAAATCTGTATCTGTTAATCTGTTTTGTGTTGCTATTTTTAAATCAAAGCACCGCTCAGCAATTCTTCCCTAGGTTCAGATACCTTACATCAGATGATGGGTTATTTGCCAATATGGTACATTTTATCACACAAGACCAACGTGGTTATATGTGGTTTGCAGCGTATAATGGAATATCGAGATATGATTCGAACAAATTCATCAATTATCTCGACATCGACAGTCACAACGGTACGCCGACCCACATTTCAACAATTAGCACTATAGATGGAGATTTATGGATAGGGTCGGCAGGCTTTCTATATCAATTCGATTATATCAAATCCAATTTTGAACGCGTAGACACACATATGCAATCGCTCGGATTCATATCTTCTATTGTCAAAGATTCATCCGGCAACATCTGGATCGGTTCGGAAGATAAGGGTCTATGGAGTTACCATATCAAGTCAAAAAAACTCACCCATTATGCCGAGATAAAAGAGGTGCAAAAAGTACTCTGTTATGGAGGAAACGAGGTACACGTCATTTCGCGTAAGGGCAACATCTACATTTTCCGGAGACAGCACAGTTCGTTTGAGGAAATTTACAAGATTAACACGCCCACTCCCACTATCACCTCTGCTTCATTAGACCGCCATGGCAATATTTGGCTGGGTGATAAAATGGCCGGAGTCTTTTGTTACCGTCAATCCGACAACAAACACATCCATTACCCTTTAAAAAACAACGGTGTGCCTATAGAGCGCATCCATTCGATCATAGAGTATGACCAAAAACAAATCATGATCGGCTCAGATGATGGAATAACGATTCTGGACAAAAGTACGGGCAGTCATTTTACGATCGGCGACAATAGTAAGGCCAATCAATCCCTGGCACTCAATAACCGGTTTGTCTATCCACTATATAAAGATAAGGATGATGGTGTTTGGATAGGAACGTATTTTGGTGGCGTAAACTATTTAGGATCCAATAAGAATAATTTTTACACCCTATCAAAACAAAAAGCCAGCGAGATAAATATGGGGCAGGTAATCAGTCGCTTTTGTGAAGATGCTAAAGGTAATATCTGGATCGGAACTGATGATGGCGGACTTTACCACTTTAACCCCAAGAGCCATCACTGTCAACGCATATATATCGGCGGACAGAATGAACCGCTTAATATCCATGCCCTTTATTGTACGGAAAACACATTATGGGTCGGAACCTATCAGCGTGGGCTTTACAAATACGACATCAAAAGCGGCACCACACAACACTACGCCCAACCGGAGAGCATATACTCTATTGCCGAAGACCGCATGGGACGTCTTTGGATCGGCACCCCGCAGGGACTTTACTTTTTAAAAAGCGGGCAAAACAAATTTATCTCTGCTTCAGCCTCAAATGAATTAATCTATGTCGACAATCTCAAAACAGATGAGCAAGACCGTATATGGATGGTATCTGATAACCGCGGGCTTTCAGCTTTAGATATCAATACGCTCCAAATTACCCATTATGACCGAGACTTAAAGGATTACACAAAAAGTCTGGTTGATGTGCAGACGATTCATCATCTCGATGGCAAGCTATGGCTAGGTATAAATCAGAAAGGACTAGCCTATATGGATTTAAAAACGATGACAATTACGCCCATCAAATTAAATTCGCCCACATTTGCCCAGGCTTCTTTCCAATATATCACATCTTCAGACAACAATAAGTTGTGGATCACTACTTCTTCTGGATTATTTCGCTATAAAATCGACAAAAACACCATTGATCTGTTTAACAAAGATGATGGATTAGAGACGGAGCGCTTCAATCCCAATGCAGGTTTACGGACCGCAGACGGAACCATTTATATAGGGGGGTACCAAGGTTTTAATTACTTTCATCCTAAAAACATCATCGAAAACGCCGTATTTCCCAAGGTACGCTTCACCGATTTCCAACTCTTAAACAAGGAGAAGGGAGAAAAAAGCCCTTTACTCAACGACCATATTGTGCTGCGCAATACACAAACCATGTTCAGCATTGACTTCTCTTCCATGTACTATGCCTCCCCTTCTAAAATACGGTACAAATACATGTTGGAAGGCTTTGATAAGCAGTTTATTGAAGTGGATCAGGGAAGAGCCCACTATACCAACGTTGCACCTGGAGATTATGTCTTCAAGGTAGTAGCCACAAGTAGCTATGGCCAATGGGATGAGAATTACACTACCATGCGCATTACGGTGCTGCCTCCCTGGTGGAATACACTCTCTATGCGCATCTTATATATTGTTATATTATTGACGTTGGCTTCTTTTTTGATCATCAATAGACAAAAAAAGATCAAGAAACGCAACGACGAACAGCTCCGTAAACTACAGCAAGAAAACGATCAAAAGATCATTGAGTCGAAAATGGAGTTTTTTACCGCTATCGCCCATGAAATCAGAACGCCCGCCACCCTGATTTCTACCCCTATTGAGGTGATCATGAATACCAATGATCTTCCTTCCGTGATACGCGAGGACATGGAAATCATCTATAAAAACAGCAATAGGCTCATTCAATTGATCAATCAAGTATTGGATTTTCGTAATATTGAATACGGGTACAACCTCATCAACTATACCCAAGAAGATATCTGCAAGTTCATCACCGAACAAACGGATCAATACAAAAAATACTGTGAGAATCACAACATTGAGCTTAATCTCTATTTGCCTGAAAAGGATGATCATCTGATCGGATCAATAGATCAAGATATTGTCGCCAAGATTATTAATAATCTACTATCTAACGCCATCAAATACACCAAAGATACTATCGATGTATTCCTGGATAAATATGATGGTGGATTTACAGTGAGTGTACATGACAATGGAAAAGGCATCCCCCGTAAAAACCTTCATCGGGTTTTTGAACCTTTCTACACAACTTCTACCCAAAAGCGAACCACTTCCAAGGGGTTTGGTATAGGCCTATCGCTGGTCTCCAAACTCATTGAAAAAATAGGTGGAGAAATTCACCTGGATTCTCAAGAAAACCTCTATACTAGATTTACCGTGATCATACCCTTTGGTACAAGTAGCACTGATAGCGTTGAAGACACAGAACTTAATCTAGGAATAGCATCGCTAGAAGATAATCCGACCACCGTATTTGAAGAACAAGAAAACGCTGTCGTATACCCTGATTCGATAAAAAATGAAACGGTATTACTGGTCGAAGATGACGAGGATCTCGCGTTGTATTTAGAAAAACAGATTGGTAAGCGTTATCAGATTTTACGTGCCGACAATGGTAAAAAAGCGCTTGAGATCCTACCGAACCACCCTGTAAACTTGATTGTCAGTGATGTATCCATGAACGAAATTGACGGTTTTGAATTATGCAAAAAAATCAAAGAAGACATTAATTTATGCCACATTCCTATTATTCTGTTAACAGCACAGACAGACGTCCACTCTCAAATTAAAGGCGTCGAAAGCGGGGCGGATGTTTACCTTACCAAACCCGTCTCCCTCAGCTTTCTGTATGCGCAGATAAATGGAATGCTACAGAAACGCAAGCAACTCATCGAATTACTAACCAGCAACCCGAAAACAATCTTACAAAGTATTGTTGGGCACGATGAGGACAAGAAGTTTATCAACCGTATGGAAGAAATCATTATCGACAACTTATCCAATACCAATTTTTCGGTCAATGAGCTCGCTCAACAGATGTACGTCAGTAGGTCAAGTCTGTATACCAAGGTAAGCGCCATATCAGATTTAACACCTAACGAGTTTATTAATCTGATCCGACTTCGCAAAGCAGCACAGTATTTAAGCAAGGGAGAGTACAAGATTAACGAGATATGCTACTTGGTAGGATATAACAGTCCCTCCTATTTTACGCGGTGCTTTGTCAAGCAGTTTGGCATTTCGCCCAAAGAGTATAAAGCGACTTGATTCATACCCGATCGATCATATCAACCGGTTAGGCTGGACGGCTTTACTGAAGCTTCCCTTTCTTTCTGAATAAGATTTTTCTTGGATCGGATATGCAAAACAAGTGCACCTGCCGCTAAAATTACGGTGAGATAGTTATTGAACATCTTTCACAAGAACTTACTATTTTTATTAATACGGTCTGCTTTTATAATAAACATTCCATAACTTGGCACACATAACAGATAAGCGACTTGAAAGATGATGGAAAAACGCAGAATCTATCTAATTTCCTATATATTTGCAGATATTTTTTAAAAAATTCTAAATTTTTTATACTCTCTGAAGAAAAAAACCATTAATTATGTCCCAATCGCCACCAGCTAATGAAAAAGAATTACTCATAGATATTGCGAATGGAAGCGAATTGGCTTTTAGCACTTTATTTGACCAATATAGTGCATTCGTTTACTCTTTTGGATACAAACTTATGCGTTCTAAAGAGTCTGCACAAGAAATTGTACAGGACATCTTTCTTAAAATATGGGTAGGTAGAGATAAATTAATTAGCATAGAGAATTTTGGAGCATACCTGAATATCTTGGTTAGGAATCATTGCTTTAACCTCCTCAGAAAACTCGCCCAACAGGAAAAAATATACCCCGAACTCTCGGGTATTTACCCAAATGCCGAAAGCACTACGCAAAATACCGTCAGTTACCGGGAAACGGTGAAAATACTGGATGAAATATTGACAGCGTTACCTGCACAACAACGTGATATCTACATTTTGTGCCATTTCGAGGGGATGAAATATGAAGAAGTGGCAAAAAAGATGAACATTTCTTTACACACGGTACATTATCACATGAAGTTAGCGCTAAAAAGCATTCGTGAACATTTGATAAAAAGAGGGATATCCTACCAAGCCTTGCTATTCTTTTTCATTTGTTCGCAATAAAAAAGACACTCATATTCAACACGTTTAAAAACAACATTCACTTTTACTAGTTTTTGACTACCCGAACATCTCTTTGATGTGTCAATCTTTATAAAGCCAGGACATTAGTCGTTATCAAATGAATCATAAAAAAGAACGGGTTACAAAATTGCTCAACAAATATCTATCCAACGCATCCTCTCCTTCTGAAGAGCTGGAATTCTTTGGGTATGTAGAAGACCCGTTGTTCAAAGAACATCTCGAAAAATTACTTAGCGAAGATTTTAGGCAACAAGTAGATAACTTGCGTTTGAACGAAAAGAGTCGCAGACAGATACTGCATCATATCTTCAAGCAAGGGAAAAGCAAGGACAGACGCACTGCCTCCCGGACCTTTATCTGGAAAGTATCAGCTGCGGCATCGATTGTATTGTGTCTAGGTATATTATTTTTTAATATATACACCGATTCGAATCATAAAACGGGTATGTTAACGAGTGAAATGGAAAAGCCTGATAATAAAGAAATTGTCAGCTTAGATAGTACGCAGGTTTATTTGACATTGTCCAATGGTAAGCGTATCCTGCTGTCTGATAGTGAAAGTGGTCAAATTGATACTGAATCGGGCGTGATGATCGATAAGCGGAAAAACGGGCAACTGATCTATTATATTTTAGATTCAGTGAATGAGGATAAAACACTAGCTTACAACACCATAGAGACGCCTAAAGGGGGGCAATTCCAGCTCAATTTACCCGATGGAACCAAGGTATGGCTTAATGCCAATTCTTCGCTGAAATACCCCGTTTCGTTTCAGGCGCAGAGCGAAAGAAAGGTATCCTTGAGGGGCGAAGGCTACTTTGAGGTAGCTCAAGATAAACAAAGACCTTTCCGTGTAATGGTTGACCCCAAACAGGAAATTGAAGTATTAGGAACACATTTCAATGTGAATGCCTATAGCAATGCCACCAAAACCGCTTTGTTGGAAGGAAGTATCAAATTGTCGTGGATGAATGCTCATCATAAAACCTCGTCAAAAATGATAAAGCCTGGTCAGATTGCCATCCATGAAAACGATAAAATCCGTATCGAGGATGTACCATATATTGCTGGTCAAATCTCTTGGAGAGATGGCTACCTGGTATTCAACAACGCAAACATTCGGGAAATAATGGCTAATCTCGCTAACTGGTATGATCTGGAAGTGGATTATCAAGGAGATCTTTCATCAATACATTTTCATGGAAATTATCTCCGATCCAGAAACGTTCAACATCTATTAAAATCATTGGAAATGACGAACAAAGTAAAATTTAAAACAGAAGGAAGGAGGATTACCGTTATGCCGGGAAACGAAGGTTGAAAGATTTAACGATCCCGATAGGAAAAGCCAGAGATGCTGTCACATCTCTGGCCAGAAAGCAGATTATGTACTGCCCTAGCTAATTCAATCGATTTACTAATTAAATTAAAACCAATCAAATGTATAAAAAATTTACTGCATTCATATGCAGGGGACGATCTTATCATATCTACAAACCGCTATTGTTCATGAAGCTGAGTTTTTTTCTTTCTGCATTCGTTTTTTTGCAAGCCAGCGCGACGTCGTTCGCACAGAAAATTAATCTCCAAATCAAATCTGCCAGCATAGACGAGGTATTCTTTAAGTTAACACAGCAAACGGGACACACCTTTACTGCCGACGCGGAATTAATAAGGAACTTACGACCTATCAGTTTAACTGTTAAAGATGCCACCATCCGTGAGGTGTTAGACCATTGCTTCGCAGAACAAAATGTGCATATATCCTATGATACCGCGCATAAAATTGTCGTGATCAGCAAAGCGAATAACCGCAAACGAACAGTGGCTCCCCCTCCTATTGCCGTTCGAGGTAGGGTTTTGGATAGCCAAGGTAAACCGCTGGCGGGTGCGCTGATAAGTATCAAGGGAAGTGATGCTAAAATCGTGAGCGATCTCCATGGCGATTTTCTTATCGAAGTCCCGAATACTACATCTATATTGCTTGTTACTTTCATTGGATATCAACCGCAAGAGTTAAAAATAGGAAATCAGACAGACATAACCGTACAGATGAAGATCGTCCAACAGGACATAGACCAAGTGGTCGTGGTGGGATATGGTATTGTGGATAGAAAGGACCTTACGGGTTCGGTTGGGCAGGTCAAAATGGATGATCTGATAAAAGCTCCGGTAGCGTCTTTCGACGAAGCTCTTGCTGGGCGGGTCGCCGGTGTCCAAGTTTCTTCCGGTGATGGGCAACCGGGAAGCGGGGTAAATATCGTTATAAGGGGTGCAAGCTCGCTCACACAGGACAACTCTCCACTTTATGTTATCGATGGATTTCCGATAGAAGACCCTACAAGTGCGGCTCTAAATCCGCAGGACATATTATCAATAGACATCTTGAAAGATGCGTCTGCTACCGCTATTTACGGATCTAGAGCGGCCAATGGTGTTATTATTATCGAAACCAAGAAGGGAAAACCTGGCAAAACAGTCATTGCGTTAAACGCTTCTACAGGCCTACAACGCGTAACAAAAACCATGGATCTTATGGATCCTTATGAATTCGTGAGGATGCAAATAGAACTTGACCCTGAAATTGCTGAAAACAGGTACTTAAACGACCGCACACTAGATTCTTACAAGAACGAACATGGCTATGATTGGCAAGATGAAATGTTCAAAAATGCCAGTCTGCAAAACTACAATCTTTCTTTATCAGGTGGTCACCAGCAGACCAATTACATGATATCGGGATCGTTCTTTGATCAAGGAGGCGCATTGATCAATTCGGGACTGAAAAGGTTACAGGGAAGATTTAATATAGACCACCAAGTGTCTGACAGATTAAAGGTGGGGTTGAACACCAATTATAGTGCGCTGAAGACACATGGTCGGATTGTATCTGAACCCGGAACCAGTGGATCCGCATCTAGTTATTTACTATACAGTATATGGGGATACAGGCCGATTGCCGGCGGTGACTTTGACTTACTAGATAGTTTCTTGGATCCCGATGTAGACGAAGCCAATGATTTTAGAGTAAATCCACTGATTTCCACCAAAAATGAGTTCATAGAAGCACACAATAAAAATTTAGCTACAAACGCCTATGCTACGTACAAAATCACCGATGAACTGACCTTTAAGGCTTCTGGAGGATTTACCAGTAGGGTGATCCGCGACGATAGTTTCTTCAACTCACAAACTTCTCGTGGCACGCCGCTCCTACCGACCAATACGCGTGGTGTTCATGGTTCAATAAATTACACCGAGACCAACAGCTGGCTGAGTGAGAATACATTGCGGTTTAATAAACAGGTAAAAAGGCATCTTTTTGATATTCTGGGTGGAATCACACTTCAGGGAAGAACAAAAAATATACACGGTTTCACCGCCACCAATGTACCCAACGAGACGCTGGGTATAAGTGGTCTGGATGAAGGCACACCTTTCATGAACACTTCGCAGATAAGTGATAACAGATTACTCTCCTTTCTTGGCCGCGTAAACTACAATTACAAATACAAATATTATCTAACCGCTAATTTCAGGGCGGATGGTTCTTCAAAATTTTTCTCTGGACACAGATGGGGCTACTTTCCATCAGTGGCAGGCGCGTGGCGCATGGGCAGAGAGGATTTCATGCAGCATCTTGATTTTATTTCCGAATCCAAATTACGTTTAAGTTATGGAGCTACTGGGAACAATAGAATTGATGATTATGCACCGTTCGCTTCCCTTAGCTTTAACCCTCCTGCGGATTATGGCAATCATCTGCCACACTATTCTTTCGGCAACCAAACGCCGCAGAAAGGAGTAATCCCTTTATCGATCCTTAATCCGGATTTGAAGTGGGAAACGAGCACACAACTGGACATCGGGTACGATCTAGGCCTCTTCAACGACAGGATTACGTTGGCAGCAGATGTCTATCGTAAAGACACGCATGATCTCTTATTATATGCCAATATGCCCTATTTTACGGGATTTCCACGTGTTTATATGAATATTGGAAAAGTGAGAAACCAAGGTCTGGAATTAACTTTGAATACGGTAAATATCGAAAAAGATAACTTTAAATGGAGTAGTAATTTTAATATCAGTTTCAACAGAAATAAAATATTGGCGCTCAACGGAGATGAAACTGAGCTTTTCAACACCATCCCATGGGAAGTCGCCTACACATCTGCCCCCTTGTACCAGACGAAAGTGGGACAACCAATATCACAGTTATTTGGATACATTTGGGACGGTGTTTATCAGTATGATGACTTTAACCTTGTAGATGATCAGTATATACTTAAAGAAGATATAACCAGAAATGGTTCCACCAATGTACAACCGGGGGATATCAAATATAGAGACCTTAATGGAGATCTCAATATGACAGATGACGACCGAACAGTTATCGGTAATCCTATCCCAAAACATACGGGTGGTTTCTCGAATAATTTCCACTATAAAAACTTTAATGTTCATGCATTTTTTCAATGGTCTTACGGCAATGACATCATGAATGCCAACCGCATCATCTTCGAGGGGAATGCGCTGAATTATATGAATCTTAATCAATACGCCAATTACACAGACCGATGGACACCGCAAAATCCAAGCAATACGCTGGCTCGATTGGACGGACAGGGACCACGTGGCGTATATTCCTCGAGAACGGTCGAGGACGGTTCCTTTATCCGGCTGAAGACATTTTCGCTGGGATACGAACTACCTGCAAATTTTCTAAATAAGCTAAATATCAATAGTGCACAATTATCCCTGTCTGCACAAAATCTTATCACGTGGACGAATTATTCAGGCATGGATCCTGAGGTCTCTGTACGTTATTCTGCTTTGACACAAGGATTTGATTATTCCGCTTATCCAAGAGCCAGAACCTACACATTTGATGTTAGATTTAACTTTTAATTCAATAGCAAACATGAAAAGAAACATAACGTTATATTTACCTATTTTTGCACTCATTTCATTCCTTACCTTAGGATCTTGTGACCGTTTTTTAGATAGTGTTCCGAAAGATTTTCTTTCGCCGGAAAACTATTATGAAAATGAGGAGCAAATTAATTTTGCGTTAAACGGCGTATACGACGTATTGGGAAACAGGAGTATGTACGGAGATGTGCTCATCAGCCGGATGGGCACCGAAGCAGACGAAGGATTCTATGCCGTCAGTACCTTCAGGGGTCCTCAAGTCTATGATTTTTCATCATCGGACCCATACGTCACCAATCTCTGGAAGATTCTCTATGATGGAATAAACAGGGCAAACATGGTGATTGGATATATCGACAAACCAGAACTTTCTTCAGAAAATCGTGCAAATATATTAGGTCAGGCTAAGTTTTTGAGGGCTTATTACTATTTTCTATTGGTCAGTAATTGGGGAAGTGTCCCGTTGATTACGAACATTAGCCTTCCTGCCGAAAACTTCAACGCCCGGCAAAAATCGATAGACGAAATTTATGCGTTTATTACCAAGGAACTTGAAGAAGCGGAAAAGTTGCTTCCTGATGCAAAGACAGTAGGTTTTGGCGGTCGAGTTACTAAATCTGCTGCACAGGGTATCTTGGCGAGAGTGTATCTGCATATGGCGGGACATCCGCTTAACGATAAAACTAAATATCAAGATGTTCTTACGTGGTCATCTAAGCTGATTGATGGTGGCTTTCATCGACTCAATTCTTCCTATGAAGATATATTCATCAAGTATGCTAGAGATGAATACGACATACAGGAAAGCATTTGGGAGGTAGAGTTCTGGGGAAATACCGCGGGTCCTTACCGCGAAGGGGGCCGTGTAGGTGTTAATACAGGGATTTCCACTACAAATACTACGATAGGTAATACGTACGGCTTCATCCAAGTAACCGCTAGATTGTACAATTCTTACGCGGAGGGGGATCTGCGCAGAGATTGGGCTATAGCGCCCTGGAGATATCAAAATGTAGGTGGGGTTCCGCAAGAAACCAATTGGCAACCGTGGCCTACCCACACGCTGTACCAACGCCACGTGGGAAAATGGAGAAGAAAATATGAACTTGTAACACCGAAATCTACTAACGACTCGCCTCAAAACTTTCCTTTGCTGCGCTTCTCTGACGTATTGCTTATGTATGCCGAAGCCGCGAATGAGCTCAATTCCGGCCCAACTTCCAAAGCATACGAAGCCATCAACAGGGTGAGGAGACGCGGCTACGGTTTTGATGAGTTCACCGCCAACCCGCTATCGGATTTAACTGGTCTAGATTATACGTCGTTTTTCGATGAATTAAAAAAAGAAAGATCAAGGGAGCTATGCTTTGAAGCTTTGAGAAAAAATGACCTCATCCGATGGGGCGTGCTGCAAAGCACGATGACGACGATAGCCGATGATTTCCAGAATGGGACAGATATATTTTCGAGTTTGCGATATGGAGGCTTAGCTGCGAGCAATGTTGAGGAACCAAAACACCTGTTGCTCCCGATTCCGGCATACGAAATTGGATTAAAACCTTACCTGCAGCCAAATCCAGGATGGTAATGTCTGCCAAAGCCTTCGATTAAGTTCAAGTTTAACAATATCCCTCCCTACTGCATACAAATAATGATTCAGTAGGAAGGGATAAAGAAAAAAAGAAATGATTAAAAATCAAAAGATCACCACAGCAAAATGGATTGCTTATTTCAGTTTTATTTTCCTTTTTTTAATGAATATCAATTGTTCGCATTCGGAAATTCAACCACATGATGAGGTGCCTGTTCGCGCTACAGCGTTTAGAGTAGTGGGATACTTCCGCGGAGACTTGACAAAGGATCTGCAACGTGTAGATTTTTCTGCGCTCACACATATTAATATAGCTTTTGCAAACCCCGATTCAACAGGTAAATTCCCTCCTATGGCAGGCTTAAAACAGTTTGTCAATACCGCTCATCAGCACGGGGTAAAGATCCTTATCTCCATTGCCGGTGGTAGGGCTCCAAAGTATTACAAAGAGCTGATTTCGCCTGCAAACCGAACGGTTTTTATTGCAGCGATAAACGAGTTTTTGGATGAATACGATTTAGATGGAATTGATGTGGATCTCGAAGGTGACTTAATTACGGAACATTACGAAGGTTTTATCACGGCATTAGGCATTTCGTTAGATTCACTGCGGCTGATGACTGCCGCGGTGGCCACGGAATACGGATGGCAGGTACCTGTAGATGCTTTGGAAAAATTAGATTTTGTCAATATCATGTCTTACGATAAAACCGGACCATGGAATCCCTCTAGACCTGGACCACATGCTCCTTACGAAATGGCTGTAGAAGACATACAATACTGGCATGAGATAAAGGGTGTACCGAAGGATAAACTCAATCTGGGCTTACCATTTTATGGGCACAGTTTTAATGGACCAAATAGTACAAGCTATACCTATAATAGGATTGTATCTGATTATCCCGGGGCCGAATACAAAGATGAGCTGACTATGAAAGATGGATCGGTGGTGTATTACAATGGTGTCCCCACAATAAGAAGAAAAACTGCACTGGCGTTGCATGAAATAGGTGGTGTTATGATCTGGCAGTTGGTTCAGGACGCCGCCGGTGAAAAATCACTACTGAAATTAATTAAAGATGTGGTCGATACAGCAGCAAAAAACAGGGATAAATAAGCTTATTATGAAAAACAAAAACATAGTAATGAAGAGCCTGGAGTCGATGTTACTACGATGTCGTTACTACTTGTTCGTCACTACGAGGAGGAATGACGCGGCAGTCTTCTCGTGTATAGTGTATATAGATATTTATGTCCGATAGTGTATGGTCCACCGCACCAATCCCGCTCTAATTTCGGATACACGTCCTTTAGCATCAAATTTGTACTCGTATGTCGCTGAACCATCTTCAATTGTACTGCCTTCCGATTGCAGTGTCGCCTCTATTACATTATTTGTATTAAAAATATCTGTTGCTCGAAATCCTTTCGACGCGAATGATTGCGGCATCCAATTCAGGCCTGCAAATAATTTTCTGAAAACGTTTGGCTTATTGTCATGCGTGTAATACCAGGTATATTTAAACGATTTCGACTCTTGGACGGCTGTTAGCGGATCTATCAACCAACCATCAATTGTATTTATCTCGCCTGTCGCGTTCCCTCCTGCTGTAGTAAACGTCGATAGATTTGACTCTATATTAAGAAAACTCAATATATTATCGATATAGCGACGTCCATCGAAATTAGATTTTTGTACCTCTTTCGGTAGCGAAGAACTACCCTCATAGGTAAATCGACTATCGACGCTAATGCTAGAATAAGAGGAGGCGTATTGCTCCTCATTATTCCAGACTATTTCTTTAATCCGATCGTGTTCATCATACAAGCATGTGTACAATAAGAAATCAGTCGGACTAACAAAAATTTTAATCGTCTGTAATCTCCCCTTACTATCATACGTATAATGCTCTGATGAAAGCTGAACTAGCCTTCCCTGTTGGTCATAATGAATATCGGATACCGTCCCTTCGATACCCCTGTCTATATACTCGTATGTAATAAATTCTATTTGATCAGATTCCTCTGATGCCGGTTCTTTCTTTTCGCATCCGAAGAATAACACAGAAAACAACAAGAAATAGATCTTTTTCATAATATTGTAATATCGGCTTTAAATTAACATCCTAAAATAAGTGATATTGTGCACATTTCCAAAGATTATATTGCTAGCAATAATTGTTTCATTGCGACCGTCAGTGGAAGGAAGTATAACGTAACTGTTACGTCGCTATTTTATGCGTTTTCTTGCGGATTTGATTTTTTATTTCCTATCTTACGGCAGGTTTTGAGCACATTTTTAACTTGTCTATCCTGTTTAGCTTATCGGGACGGATCCGGAAGCAGTTGTAGAATATGTTTAAAGCGCATAAGCCGTACATTCAATACAACAATTATGATGAAAAACCCCTTTCCGTTTCTATTTTGCGCGATTATGCTGATCGCGACCTCCACTGTTGGTCAAATACGTACCGGAGCTGAACAGACCTCCGCATACGTAAGCTACCTTAAAGGCAAGAGGGTCGGTATGGTCGTCAACCCAACTTCAAGGATAGGCAATAAATCTATCGTGGATAGTCTTCTGGGGCTTGGTGTCAACATTGTAAAAGTATTCGGTCCTGAGCATGGCTTTCGTGGCGATGTGGGCGCAGGGGTAAAAGTTAAGGACGCCGTTGATCCGTTGACCGGGATCCCAGTCGTTTCGCTGTACGGCAAGACCAATAAGCCGACGAAGGACATGTTGGCTGATGTAGACGTTATGGTCTTTGATATCCAAGACATCGGCGTGCGCTATTTCACCTATATCGCTACGATGCATCGGGTTATGGAAGCCTGTGCGGAGCACGACAAAGAACTATTGATACTGGATCGGCCTAATCCCAACGGTTACTTTGTAGACGGCAATATACTCGATATGGCTTTTAAATCCGATATCGGTATGCATCCGGTCCCGATCGTCCACGGCATGACGGTTGGCGAGTACGCACAGATGATCAACGGAGAAGGTTGGCTAGCGAGCGGTATCAAATGTAATATCAAGGTGATCCCCATGGCGAATTACAGCCGCGATATGGAGTACCTGCCACCCGTAAATATGTCGCCCAATATCAATACCTATCAGGCTATATTGCTTTATCCATCCACCTGCCTCTTTGAAGGCACCATACTCAGTGAAGGACGCGGCACGCAATTTCCCTTTACTGTAACCGGCAGTCCTGCATTAAAAGAAATCTATTCCTTTTCGTTTACGCCCGTGGCGATCAAAGGCATGAGCGCGACACCGATCTATATGGGCGAAGAATGCTACGGCTTAGATCTGCGAAATGTTGATCTGAAAAAGCTTAGACAGTCCAAGCGCATAAACCTTTCCTGGTTAATCGAACTATATCAAAATTATCCCGATCAAAAGATCTTTTTTGACAAGAAGCAAAGTAAGGAAATCGTTCCCTTCGAAAAACTGGCAGGCGGAAATACGCTAAAGGAACAGATTGAGGCCGGCCTTACGGAAGAGCAGATCCGCAAGAGCTGGGAACCCGGTTTGCGCCAGTATAAGGAAATGCGAAAGAAGTACCTGATTTATCGCTAACGTGATCGGCAGGTTTTTATTAACACCTTGCGTGTTGTATTCTTTCTTAATTGGTTTACTAACTGTTCTGGCACCGAGTGCTTACGCACAAGGTACTGAACACGTTGTCTCTGGAACCGTAGTCGATGAAGACAGCCTGCCCCTATCTGCTGTTACGGTTACTTTACAGGATGTTGACCAACAGACGGTGTTCCGCACCGCCACGGATAGCGTGGGCCAGTTTAGCCTTCGGTACGGAATACCCGGTCGATACAGACTCATTGTCAACTACATCGGATACCGGGATTATCAATCTCCGCCATTTGAATTAGCTCGGATCCACCTGGACACGATCAGTCTTTCCACCGCCGAAAATCGGCTGGAAGCCGTAGATGTTAAGGGTAAAGCTAAAGTATTGGAGATCAATGGCGGAACGATTAGCTATAACGTCGAAAATACGATCGGCGGGCAGGATGTATCCGCGTTGGAGGCACTAAAACGTGCACCTGGTGTACATGTCGAAAATGAAAGCCGCATTACGCTTAATGGCAAAAGCGGCGTACAGATCCTGCTGGATGGGCGGCAGACCTTTCTCTCCGGAGCTGAACTCACCGATCTCTTAAAATCCCTATCGTCCAACAATATCAAATCGATCGACATCATCAATAGCCCCAGCGCGAAGTACGATGCGACCGGATCTGCCGGCATCATCAACATCCGAACCAAGAAAAACCAGGTAGTAGGCACCAACGGAACAGTAACCACTGCCGTAGCCTATGGGGTTAGTCCGAAGCAGATCCAAAATATCATCCTGAATCACCGGGTAAACAACATCAATGTATATGGCAGCTATAGTCATACCTTGGGTAACTACAATTACCTATACGGAACCAACCGCACACAAAATGGCAAATCGTACGATAGCCATACGGACGATGTCGACAAGCGCCAAAAAATGTCGACCCAGATCGGTGTGGATTATTTTCTGAATGCTAAAAACACCATTGGCTTTCTGGCGAATGGCAACTTTATTTTTGGAGGAGGAATTACCGATACACGCACGGCCATCAGAACGCTACCTTCCAACGCGATAGAAGAATCACTTGACGCGATCAATGACTACTACGGACAGCGCACCGGCCGTTATAACTTCAATGTCAATTACAAGTTTGAAGACACATTGGGGCATGTGTTGAATATCGATGCCGACTACGGTATTTTCGACAAGTGGAATAAAAATTTACAGTCGAACACCTACCGTGATAACCAGGACGTACTTACCAGCCAAAACTTGTACCGTACGCTAAACGGCATAGCGATCAGCTTAAAGGGAGTCAAGCTCGATTATTCCATGGACCTGTGGAAGGGAAAATTCGAATCGGGTTTAAAGTACTCGCAGGTAGGTTCAGTCAATGATTCCCGGTTTTACCATGTCGACAAAGGGCAAGATAGTCTTGACAATCGCCGCTCAAATGACTTTCAATTCGACGAACGTATCTCCAGTGCCTACGTGGACTATAAGCAACAAATAGATAAATTTTCGTTCAATGCAGGCCTTCGGATGGAAATTTCCGATTCAAAAGGTAGGCTCACTTATCAGGAAAGCAGTTCAGCGGTAGACGACGACATCAACCGAAATTACACCAACCTTTTTCCATTTTTCTCCATTACGCTGCAGCCCACGGAGAACCAGAACCTGTCGCTATCCTATGGAAAACGCATTGAAAGACCCGCCTATCAGGACTTGAACCCATTTATCTATATGCTTGATGAGCTTTCCTTCTGGCAAGGAAATCCGTTCTTAAACCCCGAGTTGACGCATCGCTTAACCCTGTTGTATTCCCTAAAGAGTTCTACGGTTGTTTCCTTCAATTTCGCCTACACGGATCAATTTAATGCGCGGGTAACCGATACGCTGGAGCGCGATAAAATTGTTATGATCAGCCGGAATGTGGGTACACAGAAGCACTCGTCTTTAGCACTTACACAGCATCTTACGCCAGCCCCTTGGTGGGATGTGACGTTTAATGGCTTGCTGTATTACATCCAGAACAGCGTTTCGCTCGACCAGTATCGAAATTTCGATCTGCAACAGCTCGCAGGGCGTGCCAGTGTACTGCAAAGCTTTCGGCTGCCCTTAAAGTTGAAGGCCGAAGTATTTGCCAGCTATAATTCAAACCGCTTGAGTGGTGCGAATACGTTTAGCAGAGCCGTCAGTCAGGTAGACCTTGCGCTTCAGAAAACGTTAATGAAAGAAAAGGCTACGCTGCGATTGGCGGTGACCGATATCTACAAAGGCAACCAAAGCAGGAGTACCCAAAGCTTTCCGGGATTTGAATCTTCCAGTTATGGGTATTATGAATCGCGGCAGGTCAGGCTTAGTTTCAGTTATAAATTTAACCGGGGAGCATCAAAAGCGCAGCGCACCCGCAACTCGGCGTTGGAAAGCGAAAGCGGACGGATCAAGTAAGCATTCCCCTCCACTCGACAGCTATCGTTATTTTAGCCCCGCTCCCAGCCGCTTCGCTTTATCCAGCAGCTTTTGTCTACTCCTTTCGTCCGAGTTCCTAATCACGCTTAAATACGTAATGCCTACCGGGGTGACACCGCAAAACTGTAATACAGACCGTTTTAGTTGATTAACACTCGGACGACCAAACAGCAATCTGTAGGCCCATCCCGGCTGATCTAAGGTGGTGATGATGCGTGCAGACTTTCCCTTGAGCAGTTTGTCCCACCATACGGAATTATCGCGGTATCGGAAGGCCATACCCGGTAGGAATAGCCGATCAATAAATCCTTTCGTTATTGCCGGTAGGCCGCCCCACCACACCGGATGGATCCAGACCAAGTGCTCGGCCCAACAAATCGTTTCCCAGGCGCTGAGCAGATCAGGCTCCAGCTCCATCCTTTTTCGATAACCGTATTGCAGGTTGGGGTTAAAATCCAAGTCCGCTACCGTGATTACCCGTACCTCCGCACCAGAAGCTCTTGCTGCCTCTATATAGGCCTGCGCGATAGCCACGTTGAATGCCTCACTATTCGGATGGCCATTTATGACCGCTATTTTCTTTGTCATGCTGTATCTATTTTAATACAACAAAATTAGCTGGGCAATGTGTCCAAACACAGGACAAATGTCTAAAATGAAATTTCTTTTCGGATTCGGCTCAGATGCCGTTGCGTAACACCGAGATAAGAGGCCAGATATTGCAGTGGGATCTGCTGGATGTATTCGGGCTGGTTTTCGAGTAGCGACAGGTAACGCTGCTTTGCGCTATCCCTTTGGAGCTGAAAAAACCGTTTCTCCAATTCGAGGTACTCATGTTCCGCGTTTAGTTTCAAAAATTTCGTCCAGTTGTTATTATCCGCTACCAGCTCCTCCAACTGCTTTTTGTGGACAACCAACAGCTCCGCGTCGGTAATGGCCTGTACAGTTTCTACGCTCGGCTGTCCGGTCAGAAAAGCCGAATACGGCGCCATCAAGCTATTCGGGAAGCGAAAACAAAACGTATGATCGACCCCTGTTTCAGATAAGTAAAACAATCGGAATATCCCCGAACAGATGAAAGCGATCAGTTTGCAGGGTTCGCCCTCTACGACTAAGCAGTCGTTTTTATTCAGCTTTCGGTATTCAAAAAGTTGGGCAGCTGCTTCAATCTCTTCTTCACTAAATAAGTTAAAACTATTTAAATACGTTCTTATCATAAGATCCCGATCAAGAAAAACCAAAGCTAAAAATAAGAAACGATTTCTAGGCTTTCTCTTGCACCGTTGTTGTACTGTTTATTCGGGCCGTTTACGGTTATCATACAGGTATTGGTATAGGTGGTGCAGGTAATTTAAGGGCATGATAAGCAATTTAGCGATGGCGTCCGCGGGGTTGTCGCCATAGCTTTTTATCGACCGCTCAAACTTGCCAAACGATATCCGGATCCCGATCACATCGTGCAACCATTTCCAAACTTCTTTACGGCACCTGATGCGCCGATAGTCTTCATCTGCCTGCGGCACATACGGACAATCGTCCAGCAGCCTGAGCAATTCGACAGGTAACTTAAATTGTGTGGTCGTGTGAAACGCCTGACAGCGCCTACAATAGTAAACACGTCTCTCCTTCCGGGCCGGGTCATCGGTAAAGATGAAATTGGTCGCTACGATCATTTTAGCTTTCCCTAAACTCAACGGCCGTTTCCCACATGGCAAGGCATCGCGCTCCTCTTTTGACAGTTCTGCCTTTTCGATAATCCGCCTAGAGACCGTTTCCTTGTAAGGATGAAATCGATTTGCATCCTTATTCAGCACTTGTACCAAGACGGTGTGCTCACTTACCACGATCACCATCGCTAGATATCGTTTCTTCGTTAGTCCTACCCATACCCAATCATTCTTCCAAAGTTCCATCACCTATTCATTATTAGCTTCAGCTTATTGACACCCCTATCTTTTCCAACCATTTTTTTACGTGTTCAGCACTTTCGCGGCTTACTAAAATCTCTTCTTCCGCATCAATTTCACTTGTCAATAATAACTTTAGCTGACCAGTGTTAAGCATTTCAGCTTTAGCAATGATACTTCGGTGCAAGATGTAGTTTCTATTTACTTTATAAAACTCCCGACTATCCAAGTATTGGATCAATTGATCGAGCGGGTCGGTCAAGGTATACCTGTCGGCGCTGTCACGGGCCTCGCAAAATCGCTTATTGTGGGCGCTCTTAATAAAGGCAATATTTTTTACGGGCAATGCCACCTGCTTGTAGCCATTCATCACCTTGAGCGAAAGAAGAAAAGGACTATCGTTCGATAATAGCTTCTTCTGTTTTGTCAACTGCTCCACGAGCGATTCCGCTTCCTTGGTTACCTCTCCGGCATATTTAGTCGCAAAGAAAGCGAAGCTCCACATGTACCAGCTGAGATAAACCAGATTCATGATAACCACCAAAATGCCGACCGGCATGGTGAAGGCGCTCATGTATTTCAACATCCATGACCAGCCCTGTGCATAGCCAACTCCGAAGATAAGATACATAAGTGTTAATTCGCAGAGCATCATCCCCACGACACCGAAGATAACCTGTAATCTCATCCGTTTACAGAAGTGAGGCAACCACGGCACTTCTTTATCTAGACGTTTATTCATCCATTGGGCAAGTGTAAAAATAACCATGGCAATCAGAAAGCTAAATCCAAGTACAATCCAGTACTCTTCGTTATCCCATTTATTCTTCATGGAAAAGAAGGTGTTTGGCCCGCAGAGGTAATGACTTACTAGAATACTGAGTATTACTTGGGCATAGATCGGAAAATATCTTAGCTTGTGCTGCTCTTGAAATAACAAGGTTAATTTTTCGTGGTATTGAATCATTCTATGTTTACTGTTCTGTTAGCAATGAGATCCCTGCGCATAGCTGCAGCGAATCGTACGGTTTACACGAAAATACAAAAAATATAGTATTTTATAAGCCCTCTCAGTAGACTCAAAAATGAACCGAAGTGTTAATACGACATTTTTCCTACTCACCTGCTCCTGTAGGGTATCCATTACACTACTACATGCGCAAGCTAGATCCTTGTTGTAATACGCAATCTACAAGTAAGTTAAACTTAGGTTTCATGCAAGGACCACCCCTACAGAATTGATGTATTTTTCCTTTCGTCGGTTTACCGCACAAAATCCCTTAGGGCGACAAAAAAACTAGGTGAACCGTAGCATATTTTTTTTACAGAGCTTTCGATCAGGCCATGTACAAATTTTGTACATAGTAAATCAATCTGCATTTTAGCGCATATACTGCAGCTTTTACCTTTTAATTTTAAAATACATTCCACAACGGCTAAGCTTCCCATTACAGCAAAATGAACCGTAGCAAAATATTCTTCGCTTCATTCGGCAGTATGCCGCCCGCAGTTGCTATCGTCCCCGTCTTTGGTTAAATTATAATATATCGGCACGCAAGGGCTTTCTAGCCGCATCCAGACCAATACTATGAAGACACATTACCTAAGCACCGATAAAACTAAAATAAGTTAACAAACGGTTCACTACTTTTTTTCCAAGGAAATCACACCATCGTTTTTTATTGGAAAGAGGCGTTGAACCGGAGCATATCATATGGTTAATATTGGGTTTATCCTACAGGTCTGTCCGCTCCATTCCACGGATCAGCCTTCTACCGAAGCGACATCCGGTACGAAGCAGCTCCCTTTTGCCCAGCCTCACCACTATGCTATCGATGGCACCCTTATAGACCGAAGTCGGTATAACCGCCACAGTCTCGTCCTCGATCATTACGAAATCCAAGAGGCAGATGGACTCCAATTTGACATTCCAATCAACCGTGCAATTTACACTCTAGTGGTGCAGCACACAGGCGAAATGACCATTAGTTCTACACCCGATGCCAACGCTATCCGATTCTCTTCAGGTTACTGCGGTATGGTGTACTGTACCCCTGGAAACTACACTATTACATTAGGTTCGAAGTACCAACATATTGATCTATTAGGAATTGACTTTTTATTTATAGAAATTCTATACGAAGAGTTTGAGTTGCTCCAGGCGTTTGTAGAGCAGGATAAAACATCAGGAATCCATAGCATGCCGCTAATGGAGATGGACAAGGTATTCATCAGAAAGCTCGCGCATCTGCTCTACCCAGAAGTGTCGCGCGCCAAAGATTACAATAGCCATCTGCTCCAATATCTGCCCGGTATCGTATCGGCGTATAAAGGATTAGTGCATGGCAAAGACCAGCGAAGCTACGATGCGCAGAAACTGGAGGAGATCTGCCAGTACATCAGGCAAGAACTACACGAACACTGCACCACTCCCCCGATAGAAGTTATTGCCAATAATGCGTTCATCAGCCACGATAAGTTAGGAAAGCTCTTTGAACAATTCCATATGACGCCTAAACAATATATTCAACAGGAGAAAATGAAATTGATTGCCGCCTACCTGCTCGACAGCCACAAGTCCATTTCAGCCTTGGCAGATCAATTTGGCTTTAGTGACAGTAATAGCCTTATCAAAAGCTTTAAATCCGTACACGGCATCTCTCCCGGCGCCTACCGCACACAAAATCGTTTATAGATCCAGTAGTTAAAATTCCGCTTACACAAAAAAACGATTGCGGAATTCGAACTACCACCAGTGCACCTTTCCCCTCTACCTTTGATTTAACAAATACGATAAAAGGAACAAAATAAAAGGCAAATCTGCGGATTAACAAATTCGCGCATCAGCAACAAAGCATATGAGAACACGACAATACATAGTACAAGCAATCACCGTAGCCTTACTCCTACTGTGGATCCCCGTAT
The DNA here is from genome assembly GCF_005049105.1 of Sphingobacterium alkalisoli. Classification (GTDB taxonomy): domain Bacteria; phylum Bacteroidota; class Bacteroidia; order Sphingobacteriales; family Sphingobacteriaceae; genus Sphingobacterium; species Sphingobacterium alkalisoli. Next base: position 81,108 of record NZ_SUKA01000003.1, on the reverse strand, counting down.
CGATCGATAAATTAATTAATTTTCAACAGTTTAGATACGGAATCCTTCAGCAACCATTAAGCTATACCATTGCTTGGGTAGTTATCTACACCTTGCCTGTTTTAGAAATTTCGATAGTCATTTTGCTGGTGATACAGAATCTCCGTGATTCAGCGAAACGACGTAACGTGGGAATCTGGAGATTTCATTTAACAAATCCCTTTCTCCTATCGTCCTTGTTGATGGCAGCCTTTACCGGTTATGTCGGATTGGCTCTTTTAGGCGCATGGGGCAAGGTACCCTGTGCATGCGGATCGGTGATCAGTGGGATGAGCTGGATGCAGCACTTTTGGTTTAACACACTCTTTCTAACCATCAGCATAACAGGCGTTATACTTCATAAAAAATCGCGTTCCTGTCATCCTGAGTACAACGAAGGATCTCAAGATATAACAGCGTCTTTAGAAAAGACAAACATAAAGCCCTGTGGGCTTCAACGAGAATAGCACAACTATTTACAGCGGAACTTGGATTCTAGGTTAGTCCGGGCAAAGGGTTTGTCGCCAAAAGACATTTCAGACTATCCCAAGCGCTTGCCCCGGCATCGTACAGAAAATGGGCAAGCTCAGGATAGCATTACTTTCTTTTCCGTCGGGACACCGGATGTGCTAGTCCCGATGGAAAAAGAAAGAAAACAGTAAAAACAAATAAACACAAGCAAAATGCTTAAAACACTCAAAAAAAATGCAATGGCCTTAGTAGCTTTGGCGATTGCAGCAACAAGTTTAACGGTGATGTCGTTTGATAAGGCGGCAACAAGAGCGTTAAATCCAGTAACTATCTACTTCCACGGTGATTCCGAGGATCCTGATCAGGTCGCAGATGAATCAAGATGGAACACAAATCCAAACGGACAGTCGTGTAACGACGAAGATCAATTGGCCTGTTCCATGGAGGTAGATGATTCAGATCTTGATGGTAATCAACTTGATCCATCAAAAATCTCTTTAGGAGCGCAACCAACGGCGAGTGGTTACATTCCGACTCCTACGGGAGGTTCAAGTTCTACACCATTTAATCCTACCAATAGAGATTAAAGGTGTCATTAAACACCCCAGGGTACCGGGGTGTTTTCTGTTTTCATTATCCTTTAACATCTATTTTGGGTTCTGCGGCATACCCGTCTGAAGGATTATATCGGCAGGCAATGGTAATGCGAACCTATCACTGTTATGAGGCAAAACAAATTCCGCTCCATCTAAATTTCTCCTAAGATCAATCTCGGCTCCTTCCAGATTCAAACGTTTAATATCAATCCAACGTAACCCCCGGAAAAGAAGTTCCTTCCGTCGCTCTTGTAGAACAAATGCGAGAATTTCTTCTGGGCTTGACAGGTCAGGTGACACGTATTTTCCTGTCTGATAACGGTGTCGGAGCAGCTTATCCATAATATTCATTGCTAGATCTGGCTGTTCCAGCCTAACCAAGCATTCCGCTTTAATTAGATATGCTTCGGCTACCGTCATACCGGCAAATAGCTTTGCACTTCCAGAATATGTACCTCTGAAGGTGTGGTAGGTTTTGGGGCCTTTTTTAAAAAATGAACCCCTGCGCAGATCTGCTTCTTCATAAGTTTCATAAAGCAACGTATCGACCATAGCATTAGTCACACTAATCTGCGTATTGGATGTTAGTTCATAGTAGGAGACAGTTTCTTTATTAAATAGCAGAAAAGGGAAATTTGCACTCATGTTAACTTCACTCGTTGAATTGTAATCCAACAGTTCATCTTTGATCGCTAATAATCTATCCGCATGATAGAGTGCCTGCTCGTATTCCCGCATGGATAGAAATGTTCTGGCCAAGCTGCCATGTGCACCAGCCTTGTCAGGTCGGGTTGGATAGCTACTGGTCGTCGGTAAAAGATCTGCTGCCTTCTTCAAATCATCCACAATAACACGATAGCATTCCTGTAAGGATGCCCTCTCCGACTTCGCATTAAAATCAGAAGACTGCCGAATTACAATGCCCATATCGGTAGACGCGGTCTGTTTTTCATAAGCTTTAGCAAATGTCCACACCAGACTAAGGTACTGATTGGCCCTAAACACTAATGCTTCCGCATAGATCTGATCCCATTGGATACTATTGTCAGCGGTACGTTCAATTCGCTTCAACTTATCCAGCACCAGATTACTTGTGTAAACTACGCTATAAGCCTTCGCCCAGTCATTATTAAAAAGTTGATCGTAATTATCCCATACATAAGCCAATTTTACCTCATCACGAAAGGCATTATAGGTAGCCTGCTGTAAAAAATAGTCGCTGGAAGCAACTTCCCCATCTGAACAGATACCCATGTTCATAAACTGTGTGGCGTCGAGCAGCTTTTGTAAACTTTCCAGATCATCCGGTATCACCAAAGCACTATTCGACCTGACATTAAGGTAATCTTCGCATGAAGCAAAAAGAAATGCGATGCAAAATAGCATCGGATAGACAATCCTCTTTTTTGTTAAATTTTTCATTTCAGTTTTTTTATCTTTAATAATCCACTTTTAGACCTAGCGAAAATGATATAGGCGGAGAGAGCCGATAAGGAAATTCCGGATCGATCCGTTCCCGGTTTGCCGTCCACAATAAACCCAGATTGCTTACATTGCCATAAATCTGCACCTTAGCCTCCCTATTTCCAATCTTCCAGCTATTTGTCCACGAACCCGATATGTATTCTAAACGTAAATGATTTCCTTTAAACACATTGATGTCTGCATTTGAATAAAATGCTGCACTATTGGAAACCACAGGATAAGTCATCGCCGGTACATTTGTGATCTGTTCGTCACCCGGCGCTTTCCAGCGGCTTTCGAAATCAGGGTAAGCTGTACCGCTCTGAAATAGCGCTGCATAGGACGTTACCGGTCTTTGGAAATAATAATCGCCCTTATAGCTTATGTTTATAGAAAGTCCGAAATTTTTCCAGTCTAGTGTATTAATGAGGTTTCCAAACTGCTGTGGTTTAGACGAGCCGATAAATTCAATACTCTCATGGCCTTCCGGACTGGCGAACACCGCTCTTCTAATACCTAGGTAATCGGTAGTCAATTCACCGTCCAAGATACCCAGTGCTCTTCCTTCTTCGTCCAGCCCGAAGTACCGGTATGCCGCGATACCGTTTAATGGCTTTCCAACAAAAGGTTGGATCGTGTTGCCGTTACCAAGGAAAGAGATTACACCCGAGTTCGCTGAGTTATAGTATGCGGTCGTCACATTCTTATTAAAACTAAAAATCAAACGGGAGTTCCATTTTAAAGCCCCGGTCGTGTTGAGGGAATTGATGGATATATCCCAGCCTCTCCCGCGCATAGCGGCAACGTTTTTTGTGATCGTAGCCTGATTTCCCCAAGTTGTATAATCGTAATCCGTGAGCCCATATAGATCCCTTCCGTTTTTAACATAATAGTCCACTGCTCCAGTTATCCGGCTCCTTGCAAGCGCAAAATCTAGTCCTAGGTTAAAGGTACCCACTTTTTCCCATCGAAGCGACGGATCATTCAACACACTGATTGCCAACATGGGCAAGTTGGTATATTGAGCGGTTCCGGTATAGGCTACCGGATCGGGGGTCTTCCTTAAATCTACACTTCCACTGTATCCATACGTCGCACGTAACCGTAGGCGGTCTATAGCTTCCGTGCGGAAAAAAGACTCATTGGTCAGATCCCACGATCCGCCTATTGACCATAAGGGCGACCATTTATCATTGGTCGTTGCACCAAAGATATTTCCTCCGTCCCTTCGGAAGCTTCCAGATAGACCATACCTGTTGTCCCAAATCGCACTCCAGTTGCTATAGACCGACACAAAACGGTTGGTGATGTGGGAAAACGACGGCATTCCAGCGATATTGCGTAAGGAATTTGTCGGAATATTCCTGTACCTATTCGCAAAGTCTACTGGTGCAGACATGAGCGGATCATCGTTGAATCCATAGGCCGTATAGCTACTGCCGACATTCTTGTTCTGACGCAGTTCGGCACCGAGCATTCCGATAATCTTGAGCAGTCCGATGTTTTTATTTAGATTAGACTGTCCGCGAAATGTATAGGAAGACGAACTCGCGGTACCCATCTTTCTTATACCTCCCAAAGGAACGTTGTATTTTACACTGCCGGTTGTCGGATCCACTTCTGTAAATTGATTTATATAGCTACGGGCAGCATAGCTTTCCAGTTTGTCGATACCCGTATTTTCACTCGTTTGATTTTGAAACTGGAATCCCAAATTCATATCAAGGAAAGGGAGCAGTTTATAGCGAGCAGATGTACTGGCATACCATTCATTTAATCGGGTGATCGTTCTCGAGTACCTATAGTCTGTTAATGGATAGTATCCCCAATCTAATAATCCGGAGGTGTACCTCTCATCAAGATAAAGTCTCCGAAATTCGCGCTCAAAAGGAATCCCGGCACCATCATCTGCGATAAACTGCATGTAAGGAACCGCTTTTCCATTATGTGCTAACGAACTATAAGCGGGTTTGCCTGTATTACTCTTTTGGCTGGTAAAGAGGATGCTCATATCCACCTGCAGTTTATCAATGGGTCTAAAGCTGTTGTTCAACTGGATGTTTGCTTTTTTTGCTCCTGCAGAAAGTTCCGTCGTATTCTGTGTATATCCCACACCCAATCCGTAAGAATGATCAAGACTACCGCCTGATATATTCAGATTATATTGTTGCGATAGCGGCACATCGTAAAAATTCGACATATAGCTACGTCGTCCGTCCTGCACAAGTAAATTTTGGATCATACTGGCCGAATCGGTTGCCGAAATCATTCCTCGCTTACGTCGATCAAAAATGTCTATGGCTGGAGTTACCGCCAGAAACGGAGAATTATTGAGCTGGTTGTTGTAATACCCCTGATTGAAAAGCATCTCCTCCACTTCAATGAAATCTCGGTTCGACAATTCGTATAAGCTATTCAGATCTGGCCTTTTCTGTATGATCCATGTATTGTTTACCGTTACACGTGTAGGTTGCCGACTCATGAAATCCCCCTTTTTGGAAGTCATGACGATTACGCCGTTACCTGCACGTGCACCCCATATCGAACTGGCAGAAGCATCCTTGAGTATGGTGATATTCTCAATACTGTTTGGATCAATATTATTTATGTTTCCCTCGTAGATAAACCCGTCCAGCACCACCAGCGGATCCAGGTGTCCGTTGATCGTACTTAATCCGCGGATAGATACATTTAGTTTCTGAAGGTCGGGGGTATTGATTGCCTGATTATCAAAACGGATCCCCGGCGTAATGTTATTCAGCCTTTGCAGAATATTTAGACCGGTCTGCTGGTTAAGCATCTCATTCGAAATAACGTCTACAGCTCCAGTGATTTCATTGACTTTGAGGGACTGATATCCCGTTTGTACAACAACCTCTTCGAGTTGCGTTGTCTGTCGCACCAGATATAAGATAGCAGGTGTTGTAAAAGAGCCTGCGGATACGGTGGTGTCGCGGTAGCCGACCGCCGTAATGGTCAAGGAATCTTTTAATGAGCGTACAGCAATAGCGAAATGTCCTATTTCGTTGGTCGTTACAGCAGCGTTCGTATTACTGATGCGTACGGTTACATTACCTAGGGCTTCGCGGGTTTCCAGCCCATAGACCGTACCTTGAACTGTTGTAATGTCTTCCTGCTGTGCCATTGTGTACAGCAGAATGTTGCAAAAAAATATAGTGATCAACATTGATTTCATTATAAAAGTATATTAGCCGTTAGTGGGATTTATAGATATAGGGATATTCTCGAAATACTTTCCTCGGCACGAGATTGATTCCCCTTTCGGCCAGGTAGTGCCGTTTTTCTTGAATAGTTAGATCCGCGAATCCGGATGGGAGCTGGATATCAATATGTATACTTTCATTTTCGCCGAACACAGTGGGTCGATCGATCAGATAGAACAGGTTTCGAATAAACAGCCTCAGCGAGACGTTCTGATATAGTATCTCATCCTCGAGTGACTGTATTCGGTTGATCCGCATCCCGCCAGTGGTCCTTATACGGTCAATTTTATCAGACAGTTCAATCTCGTACACATCTATGCTGTCCATCCTCCGGTCCACCGAGACACCGAAATTCCTTTCAAAATCCTGGCGGAAGATCTGTGCCGCTTGAGGCAGTGCTATCGAATCAGCAATATACAGCTGGTACCAGAGTAGGTTTTCAGTGTCCCCTGCTTTGAGTATTTTGAATTTAACTTTGCTTGGTAGCGCCGGATCAAATACATAATCATTCCATGAAAATCCTTTCATTTCCGCTTGGAAGGCATAACTCAGCATAAATGACCATCCGTAATTTCCGATCTGGAAGATGGAGTTTCCATTGTTGTAGAGTACATTGGGGAATACAGCCAGATAATCCTTCCGTCGGCCTGAAAATGCAGAAATAAATGTATGACCCATGGTATCAATCAGCGGAGATGCTGAGAGTCGGTCGAGATTTTGGATGATACCTTTTTCCGGAAGATCGACCTTTCCAGACTCCAGTACCTCTAAAATATTCTTGTTGGTTACCTGGCCACTGAATGAATTGGAGAGAAATACGCCATTTTTACTGATCCAACCTATCGTCGGAATTGTATTGTGGGGTAGTAATTGTGTAAAAACCGTATCGTCCAATAAGGTTGGAAGGCTAGGTGTATAGTTATTCACCTCTTTGTATACCGCAAACGTATTTTTGATTCTTTGAGGAGTGTCTTTATTCCGTTTGCTATTTACAAGCAGAACATACACATCCTCCTTAAATTTGCTCTGGATAAGTTCCATTTTAGGCATCCCTTCCAGACAACCTTTGCAACTGGTTGACCAAAAATCAAGTAAAATTAGCTTGCCCTTTAAATCGCGGAACAAGATATCTTCATTATTACCGTCAAAATACGTGAGCTTCAGTGTCATGTTCCACAGCGCTTCGGGGATCGTATCCCCGATCTGGAGCGGTTCAATTTTATTCAGCCCATCTACAGTCCGCGTTTCCACGGACTGCGCTTGGGCCTCACTAAACAACACATATGAACAAAAAACAGATATGAACCAAATCGCAAAAGGTTGGCAAAATAATGCCCTACTTCTACTAAATCTTGATGTAATTAGGATGGTCCCTAATTGGTTATCACACCATAAAGCTACACAATATTTACTAAAACCATGTACATTATTCTTAAATTTTGCATAAGCTACCTGCCACTTGTTACCAACTTCTTGGTATGCGGTTGGTAGCTTTTTAGTAAGTCTTTGGTAAGTCTTTAGTAAGTCTAGGGTATACTTTTGGTAAGTAACCCGTATACTAACAGTAGCTTTTTGGTATAGCGACCGTAGGTTAATGGCATTTTTTCCGCTCGTTGTTCTGACTGTATTCTGCCTTTGTTCTACCTTTCTCCCACTTTTGTTCTGCTTTTCCGGCTTGGCGCTCTGATCATTGTCTGATCGCGCTCCGATCGCCATCGGAGCACGAAGCCGGCGCGAAGCCGTACTGAAGCCGTGGCGATCGGAGGCAGGGCGAACTTGGTAGGTATCTGATAGGGTGTTGACCCGATCTGCTGTATTCGCATAGTACAGGTTTTGTATCGTTGAAGTACCGCTTTTATGTACTGTTGATCTGAAAATGCGGGCCATCTTGTACAATATTGACATAGCATAAGGCCATCTCACTGCCGAAATAAGAGCTTTTATGCTATAGTCGTTTAGTACTATATCAGTACTTAGCGCATACTTAACACATACTTGGCGAGTAGGGAGCACATGCTTAGGACAAGATTGTACAAATCTGCTTGAAAGCACTTCCCTCACACTTCGCATGTCATGCTGACGATAGGAAGCATCTATTGAAAATATCACTCTCCTTTCGTCTACATTGACGGATGTACTAATTAGTTCCCCTACTTTATCCCATTTCTTCGTTTGTTGTTCGACTGCTGTTCGACATTCCTTCGGGTGTTGTTCGAGAGTTCTTCGAGACCGCTTCGACTCTTCTTCGAGAGTTGTTCGAGTGGTCTTCGACTGCTGTTCGACTAGGCTTCGACTGTTCTTCGGCAACGAGTCGAAGCCGACCCGAAGCGCAGTCGAAGGATTGCCGAAGAAAGGGTTACCTTTTCCCGAAGCTGTTACGGCTTTGGTACGGACCAACGGCGTAAACGTGCCGAACAATGGCCGAATAAAAGCTACGGGTTTTCGCCAAGCTTTATGTGCTTTGACTTCTTTTTGGACAATATTTAAAGGTATTTCCCCTTCTAATGGCTTGTCTTTTGTCTTTGGGAACAGGACATACCTCTCCCAGTTGCGTAATTTTCGCATTCTTTTAGTGATTAGTGTAAAAGATTAACTAGGAGAATTAGGATTTGATACCTAAACATCTCTTAACTAGTTCTTCTACAGTTAAAAAATTTGTTATTGGGAAATCGGAATGCGGAAATATACTTTCATAATTCAAGGTTTTACACTTCATTCTCAACGCATCCTTCGAGGAGACCATAATGGTCTTATCCGGAGAAACTATTCCGGATGCCTGATAATGTTCTGTAAAAATTGTTTTTTTTCCATTGTTCACTTGTTTTATAGCAAATGAACAAAGAATCTATATTGGATAGAATTGACCTCTCTGAAAAGAGATGGGGCCTAACTCATTCCTCCAGAAGGCCCTAGGAAGCCTGGAAAAGAGAACAAGAGTAAGCACCCATCTCTCCTCACAAAGATAAGAGAATGGGGCTTTGACTCCCGATCCTGCTTTTCCTGAAAATTTCCTAGGTTTTCCGAACAAGATGCAGCGTCATTCGCCGATTTATTAGCAGAAAAACAAATAGTTAATCCACTAATCACAATACAATTATAACACATTAAATACAAAATTCCAAATTTATATTAGGATTTAAAAATTTTGTAAATAGACGTACTTGCGGCTGATGAAACGAATTCTATTGTCTGCAATTTACAGTATTAATCAAGTGAAAATTAGGCGACTTATTAAAAGTATTTCTGCAGAAGATTTGTCATTAGCAATTGGCAAGTCAACTGAGTATGTCAGCAACGTTGAAACAATAACGAATAAAAATCAGTATCCTCATGATGTATTGGTTGCTATTGCAGAAATATTAGGTGGCCCGGTAAGAGATTATTATCCACCTGATGAAGAACTATTAGAAAATGATGGCAGCCGGTTTGTCAAAGAAATTATCAGCCTATCTAACATCCACGATTGCGCTTTAATTATTAATGGGATGATAGACGAGGGATGCTTTGTCGATGGAAAGAGTGCAACGGACACCAGTATATATTTACATGAGTACGGTAAACCCAACGCATCAGTCATTGATCAAGCTTTAAGATCAGCACAAAAGTCTAACAAATTAATCCTTCGAGAAGGTAAATACTTTTCCAAATAGTAAGCGCTAGTGCCCTGAATCAGATAAAATTCTTACTTTAGGGAAGTATTAATCTAAGTGATTTGGGGAACGTTAAAAAAAATACTAGAGTAAAAAGTCAGCTTGTTATCATGTTACGGACTGACTTCGAAGTCATTCGCAATGTATATGATCTTCTAGGAGCGTCAGCCCTATCCGATGAGGATGTTTCATTTCTATTAGGCAAACCCAATGGTTATTTTTTTGAGGTCCTAAATCCCACGGACAAGAGCAAATTTAAACAAGATCTTTGGACACTTTTTGTTCCTATATTCCAAACTCCTTTCGTCAATGTACTTCCTCCTACAAATGTGGGATCAGCGGAAGAAGTTAAACTTACAAGCGCTGCCAATTACAATAATAAGTCTACTATTTATCGCTTCACGGTCACTTATGAGGACGGAACGGCAACTGAATCTTTCGAATGGAGAAAGAGTATAGTTACGGGCGAGAGAAAAAAGGAAAATAAAGAACTGACGGGTTATCTAAAGTTTCTAATCAGCGAAGCATATTTTCTCAAACCAAAGAATGCACTTTTCATTCTTATACACCTTCGGAAATTCTTTGATAAGCCTTTTACGGTTGAAGATATAGCAGTCTCTATTAAAAAACTTTGTAGACGCCAAGCCGGTATTACTACGCTACTCCAGCGCAACACAGATAATTCGAGGTATACCTACTCGGAAGCGTTCGACATCTCGACGTTGGATGAATTTACGGATCTACCAAGTGAACTTCAAGATTTGGCAAGCAATTCATCAGTAACCAATAGATATATAATAAAACACGAACGATACGGGGCGTTGGGATTCGTTGAGCTGAACGAAAGAACGCTGGTGAAGGTGGTTATTCATCCAGACTTTAGAGAAATGCGATTAGCATCGCGATTACTTGATCACGTTATGGATCTTGATAAAAAGACACCATTGACGGTAGAGCTATCCGTAGACTCTCCCCTAGTTGATTTTCTTTATAACTGCTCGTTCGCCGAAAGCGATGAAGACCGGAAATTTAGAATTGCCAACAAATTGACAACAGTTAAAATGAAAAGGGGTACTGATAAAGAGGGTAAATGAAACTAAGTTAATATATTTCACAGACTTTAAAGTACAACCAGAAAAATCAATTATTTATGAAAAGAACTATCAAAATATCTAAATTCGAGCAAATTCACTCAATTCCAACGACAGCAATAAAAGTTAGCGATAATGAAATTAGATTCGATTTTCATAGTCCTAATTTGATTGTATTCGATTTATCCTCCATTACTGCACGAAGAGAGGACCACGCTATAAATTTATATTCGCCCTTAGTTCCGACACCACTAAGCAAGGGCGAGGTATTCGAACAACTTTACTTATGGGCTAAGGAGCTGTTTAACTATGATCACTAGCGCTTTGAACTGCAACTAAAGAATCATTTTCTCCGAACTCCCTATATTAGAATTTAAGGTTGGATTTTTTGCTTTCTAATTGAACAGCAGTATGACTCAATTGTTTTACCATAGAACTTATAACGTACAAAAGATGAGCACCACAGAAGAAAAACCATGGATACTTAACATTGCTGCCACAATCTCCGTAGGTTCCATATTTCTATATGTTTTAGGATGGATTTACTGGCAATCATATTTTGACAGATTACAACTAAGCTTCTCAATTATCGATTTATCATTTGAAAAAATGGTAAGTACTACTTGGATATTACTTATTTTTATACTTATTTGGGCTGTTTCAGCCATAATAAATTTGTATTCATCACACAAATTTTCCATCGATATTCTGACAGTTATTTACTGCTTTACAACAACCATACTCCTGCATTCATACGTAGTAGTAAGGTACAAGTACTTTTTTTATATATTCGGTTTTACTTTACTGCTATACTTTCTGTGTCAATTTTTTATTAGGAAGAAGAAAATTAATATTCCCTATTTAAGCAAGAAAGTAGTACTATATATAGGATTAGCGATCTGTGTTATTGCAAGTATGGTCTTTTATAACTACCGAGGCCGAGTTGATGCTGAATTTAATTTAGATAACACCAAAAACAACTTTGAAATCAAGCTAAAAAGTGGCGAACTAATGAAAGTTAGATATTTAGCTAAGACTAATCAAATGCTAATATTATTAACCCTAGAACAGACTCCGACAAAAATTCATATGATAAATCAAGACGAGATCCTTTTTATCAGTAAGCCACTTGGCAGCTTCGAAAGATAGAATCATAACAACCTAGGCGACCTTTGGTCGTTGTGACGACACTTTTGAACTGAATGTTGTTCCGCTACGAAGTGATAAATTTTACCGGGGAAAGCTATAGAATGGAGAATAGAAAAACGTTCTTGGACAAGAAAATTTTATAGCATACTTTTGAAATGGATTATGTATTTATTAGTACCAAAAATGCTGCACTCCAAGAATTGCCATTTACAGGAGATTTTGTAAACCTAATAGTTACTAGTATCGCGGATATAAAATGTATATTGATAATAAATAGAAGTACTTATGGCCACGACACTCGATAACCTGACTCTTGAAATCTTAGCAGAAAGATGCTTGACACATTTTGACAGCAAGAAACTTGTTGATTGGGCTGTCCAAGTTCTAGAATTAGGCTATGAAAGTAATAATCTGTTTGTTTTAGCAGGCTTGGATCACGACACGACAATAGAACGTGAGGAATGTTTTTGGAAAAGTGTGAAAGATTTAAATCTTGAAGTTGAAAAAAACGAAGACAAATTGATTAAAAGTTATGCCTTAACAATAGCAAATAAAGCAATCAGAAAAGAAATTGGAATTGATTACGCATTCGGTCAAATGTTGAAAGTTGTTTTGGCAAGTGGTTATGATAATAAATATATAGCATTTTTCGAGATAGATGAAGATTTGGATTATCTAAATTATAGAAATTTGACGTTATTCAATGCTGGCCTTACACTTGAAAACGCAAATGACTTTATATTAGAAGAGCTAAAGATATTTGCCGAAATGGAGTCTTTAAAAATTCCACACGAAGAACGAAACCAATGCTATTGCGAAAACTGCAAAAATTTCAATACGCCATTAACGATAAGCAAGTTTCAGTTTAAGCGACCTTTTAAATATATGGTGTGGGGTTGCGGGATATTTAAGTCTGAAAAATTAAAATATCAAAACGAGCATAATGTCAAACGAATGATAATTGATAAGTTTAAAACATTTAGATCATAATTTCCGCTTCTCTCAACGAATGTAACGAATTACGCAATGGAAACACAAGCCCTTAACCAAAGTTGTCGCTGCTGAATATTCCGAACAAAGTACACCACCCGTTCCGCACGAAAATACAGTAGTCTTAAGACCAATAACCTGAGCTATTTTACCACTAGATTTTTATTAAGTTTTCAACCTTAGTGATTTTTTTTCTTTCTCAGCGACTTTCCCTGCAAAGGTAATCTGTGTGCTGAAGTTGTCAATCTGTCCATTATCGCATCCCCAAGAGTCGGTTCTATAGCTTGCCCTGATGGCGGACTGAATAGCGTTTAGGCCTACAAGGTACTTGTCACAAAATCTTTTCTGCTTACTGGTCAACATACACGTACTTTAGCTATATTCATGCAAATAGTACGAAATATAGACTTCCGGAGCAAGGGCCACAGACTTACGGTGGAAATATCGGTACGAAGCATTTCTATCTGCTACCCTATGGCGCCAATCCTGGGATGAATGGGGTAATACTGTGGCGGATAAATTCATCCCTCTTTTAAAAGATGTTGCGTTAGCAAAAGGTTTTTTTTCTATATGGTTTTCTTTTTTCCATGAAGTAACAGCGGTAAAGGCTGTATTAATAGATTCGTTTCCAGACACTCGCGTTACTGCATTTGACTTAAACTTGGTTCCTATTCCGATATATGAATCGGACCTGTAGATTTTTACGTTAAGGAGGTTATTATGTTCTTTCAATTCTAATGTAGAGAATTGTGCTTAAAGACACTTACTAAACAGTGAATTCAGCTAAGTACAAGGTATTTGCAGCATTCTTTCATTTACTGATATTACGCACAGCATCCTCCAAATCCTAAATGCTAGTTTTAGTGTTGTGATTTGCTTTCCTACCCCCATTTATATTAAATTAAAACATTTTACTATATTCACAACACTTTTTAACGCAACGTATATAAAGAGTAAGATTTGGCGAAACAAGTTACGTTAAAGAAGTAGTTATGTGCCATATTATGAAACGACTAATTAACAACCGCAAGACAAAAATTGTATCATCAACTTCACCTCTGACTTTTGAGACGACAGGTGGTGGTTCATGGGAAGTATGGGACAGATTTATCGCAGTTAACGGACAAAATATTTACCATATTGGAAATGTTTGCGGAACTTGTTCTTTCTTCTTTGAAAAATTGAGCAACTACAAAAAATCAATCAATCCAAAAGAGACTATCGACAAACTAAATATTGGACTTTCTTCCATTGACGACAATGCTATTGACGTTTTACAAGAAATAATCCCAAACGGTTTGTATGAAATTGCTTTGCTTACAATTAGTCCAAAATTTGCTGTAGTTGGACAAAAAGGCGATTATTTCGCAAAAGACCAAGTTGATTTATGGGGAATAGACGGATATTATGGTGTTCCTCATTCACCTAAGGTAAATTACTATCGTGGGACGGACAAGGAAATAGGTGACGACAGAAAGCTATTTGAATTTTTCATTCCATTGACGTCCCCTGATTATATAGACCAAACACGAGTTGACTTCTATAAAGAACAAATTTCAAAGGGTTATAAACCGACTGCAATTAGCGTGACAGTTTTCGACGTTAAAGAGCCTGCTGTTTGGCCTGACGATGAGGTCAAACCTGAATTTACTTCGCATTGGTGCATTGCTCATTACATACTTGACGGACACCATAAAATTAAAGCTGCAAGTGACTTAAATTCTAAAATAACATTACTTTCGTTGATAGCAACAGAAAAAGGAATTTCATCAACGGACCAAATTAACGAATTACTGAAACACATTGACTGAAGAAACATTTCTACTCGGAAAGGTTTCTTTACGGCTAGCTCATTTAATGAAAGTAAGGATAATAGAAAATTAGATTCGCCAACAAATTGACAGAGATTAAGTTGACGAGAACGACTAAAGCGAATGTTAAATAAAAAACAGAACTATGCGACGTAAAAGATTTCTTGTTGTATTAATATTTGCAATAACCATCCTGTTGGTGTACGCGTACCTAAAAAAGACTAATTTCATTGAGATTGATGCGTGTTTAGATCGTGGAGGACGATGGAATTATCAAACTGAGGAATGTGAAACTACTTCTGATAGGACAATAGATGCTCAAAAAATGGATTAAGCAATGGTAGGTCCTACGTTTACATTATATATCAAAAAATTATTCTGGCTTATCGAAGATAGACCAGAAGTGGACCTGTGCGCCCATGCGCTATTAAAAATAATGATTGGGAACGAAATCATTGTTGACGACAATAAAGACTCAGGCGGATGGACCGTAAGCGCTTCTGCCCTATTCTTTCTACGGACTCTAAAACGTAACCATACACCAACTAATCCGTTGTGTGATGCCCTCATACCTTGTTGTGGACAACGCACAATATTATTTTCGCTATCCATACAACGAACAGCTAAAAATAGTTTTGTCAACCGTTAAAAGAACAAGATATCTTATTAGTTTACAAAATTTTACTATTTTTACTAAGTGCATATTACACCATTCGGATATCGGATATATTTGCCGAACGGAAGTACAGTAAATAAGTGGTTGCATACCATTTTGCAAAACTGAATATTAATAATAAATTTGTCGATTATAACAAATAAATAGTATGACTATTTCAGAATTTAAATTTGAAGATAAATCACTTGATTGGCGACTTGAACAATTCCCATTAAGTAAACTAACCTTATTAGTTGGAGCTTCTGGTGTGGGAAAAACTCAAATACTTAGAGCATTAATGGCTCTCAAACAAATTGCTGGAGGTTCTTCTATAAACGGAATAAGTTGGAGAATCGAATTTAAAACACTTTCAAATCAAAATTATATTTGGGAAGGGGAGTTTGAGAACAAAGGCATCGAGATTTTTATCGATATTGATGATGACGAGGACGACAACAAAAAGAATAAACCAAGAATTATTTATGAAAAATTATTTTTAGATAATGAAATAGTTATTGATAGAAATGAGGATAAAATTTTATTTTTAGGCCAACCTACCATAAAACTTTCTCAGCAACAAAGTATTATTCATCTTTTAAAAGAAGAAGAAAAAATAAATCCAGCCTACGATGGAATAAGAAAGTTAGATTTTGCAGATCATTCCAATTCTGCTAATGCTGGACAAGGTTTTCGATTTAGTTTTCTTAATGCAAAAAGTTTATCAAAGAAATTTAATACAATTGAAAGAATACAAGAGAGTGAGTTAGAAACACCATTGAAGTTATTTTTTGTACAGAAAGCTGACAAGAAGGTTTTTGTAACAATAAAGCAAAGGTTTGCGGACATTTTTCCACAAATAGAAGATATCAAAATTGCTCCTTTAGAAACCAAGGAAAAAGAAATGCCTGATCTTTTGAAAGACTATCCCTTTATTCAAATTAAAGAAAAAGGCGTTCAACATTGGATAAGTCAAAATAGAATTTCTTCAGGAATGTTTAGAACATTAATGCAATTAAGTGAACTTTATTTGTGTTCAGAAGGAACCGTGTTTTTAATTGATGAATTTGAGAATAGTTTGGGTATAAACTGTATTAATGAGATAACGAATGATATTTTAGCATCAAAAAGAAAATTACAATTCGTATTAACAAGCCATCATCCATATATTATTGATGCTATTGGTTATAATAACTGGAAACTTGTAACTCGAAATGCAGGTGTTATAAAAACTCATAACATCGATAAATTTAATATTGGCAAATCGAAACATAGCGCATTTATGCAATTAATTCAATTAGATGAGTATCAAACTGGTCAAGAACAATGAACATTTATTTCTTAGTAGAAGGAAGACGAACGGAGATGAAAGTTTATCCAGAATGGTTATCAATTCTTATCCCAGAACTAAAGAGAGTACAATGGTATCACGAAGTGACCAAAAATAATTATTGCATTTTCACTGGGGACGGCTTCCCTTCTTTATTGGATAACCATTTAAAAAACAGTATTGAAGATGTAAATATATCTGGAAATTTCGATTATCTGGTAATTTGTTTAGACTCGGATGACGATACTGTTGAAGAGCGAAATAAACAAGTTTTAGACTTCATTAAAGAGGAAAAAATAGAGTTAAATCCTAATACTAAACTTGCAATAATTGTTCAAAACAAGTGCTTTGAAACTTGGTTTCTTGGAAACCCTAAAATTTTCAAAAGTAACCCTACAAGTAGTTTCTTAATGGACTGTATTAAGCATTACAATGTAAAAAAAGAAGATCCAGAATTAATGGAGAAGCCTATTGATTTCGAACAAACTACTGCCATATTTCATTCTACATATTTACAAGAGATATTAGCCGAAAGAAGAATTTACTACAGCAAGAAAAATCCAAAAGAAGTTACTGAGAGATACTTTTTAGAGGAACTAATTAAACGAAGTAAGACAAAAGGTCATATTCAGTCGTTTAAACAGTTTATAGATTTCTGTCACAAAGTTGACCAAGAAATCATGGAAATTGCAATCAAAAAATAGTGATTTTTTGGGAGTGTAAAACAAACTGTGTCAATGGTTCAATCGATACAGGCAATTAAGATATCCTCTACGCCCCGGTTCTGTAAATCGGTCAGTGATAAAGTATCCGCGCGAAGAACTACATATTTGATTTCCGACCTCATATTCTTCAGGCTATGAATCATTAACAATTAGAAAATCAAAATAGCTTTTGAAAGTGTAAGGAACTCAATTTTCGACGTATTCATCATCAACCAGTCTCCACCTGCAAAACTAAAAAAACAACCTTCTCGGGTTTAGCTACGTCCTTGATCACCTCAAGAATTTTCGTATCCGTCCTATGAAGTACATATTGACTTAGATCCCATTAGGCTTTAGCTTTGTTGTATGAACAACTTAGAAGAAAAAGGTTTGCGTATGCTGTCTATGATAGCAGACTGGCAACAGAGTGGGAAAAGCAAGAAAGCTTATTGCGCGGAAAATGGGATCAACGAAGCGACCTTTTATTATTGGTTTTCGCGCAGTAAAGAAAATGACACTTCCAGCGGTAGCTTCATAACAATCGATAAGGCGGCCAGAAGGAACGATATTGAGGTTATTTTATCCCAACGATGTACGTATAAAGATCGAAAATGATCTTGCTCTCCCATCCCAACTGATCCGTCTGTACTGATGTTTGCGTTGGGTTCATCGCATCGCTTTTATCTTTACGATAGTATTATGCAGTTATAAAAATACGCAGTTCATCGGACGGATACGTATTAGGCGTATAGCTCGGCTTACAGACAGCGGAAATTGGTTGTTGGATATTACGGATCGATTAGCGAGATTAGGATATAGGTTATCGTTTTCACAAAAGACACTAGGGTTCGGTCTCAAGGTAGTGTAAATTAAACTATCTCATCTAGTTCCTTTTTAATTTTGAGAGCTCTTTAGGCCCCTTTTAGGCGTTTTTTTCGGCAGCATCGTTACGTAACATCATCTCACACTCGTACAAGTACGTCACATACTCACATGAGTAATTCAATTAATCATATAAGTACACGCCGTACTTCTGTAAATATTTGCGCTACTTCTGTTAGAAATTGACAAAGTCGCAGTAGTTATATATCAACTTACAATACATTTAGACAATGTCATAGAATTATTAGAGATACTTGATGGGTCGATTAACAATGGATTGTCGATAAATTGGCACATCTTCAAGCTCAAGAAATAGTATATTTTATAGTAAAGTTGTCTTGTACCGTGGAAGAGCAATGTTTCCTTAATCTTCATTTACAATTTTGCTGTCCCAAGTAACGACTTTTTCCTCGTACACGGGTTGCACAAAAACAGCCTTCTAGTTCTCATAATAATCTTTTTATTTCTTTTGATAAAATTCGAATGTCTTGTGCTTTATTCATATAAAATTGTTTGTCATTTGCAACTGATATACACTTTCGTCTAATTTTTTTTTTAGACGAAAGTAGATGCCTAAATTCTGACTTGGTAACCAAATAAATGGTGTAACTAACTTGTATACACCATTAAATTGACATTACCTACAGTTTTTAAATAATGACTGGTAGTACCTAATATCTGAAGAATATCGTCAGAAGCGCCATTTTTAGCTAATCCTGGTTGCACTATATTAATATGAAACCTTAGCTCCTTAGTCCATTTAGCTGCATTTAAAAAATATTCCAATTGATCTTCGGTTCCTTTAATAAGTCTTGAACATTCATTTCCTTGTCGTTTTTTCATTTTCCTCTTAAACATATGTTCAAAAAACTCTCTACCATCTCGATACTTCCAGTTAAGGGATTTTTGAGCCTGACCACAAACCTGATAGAAATTTTCTATATTATTACCTACCTGGCCATTGCGAGCGTATTTTAAATGGAATAAATGAATATCAATACAATCTGCTGTATCATTGATTCCTATAATATCCGCAATCTCTCCTTTTCCATCATCATCATATATAATATTATATTGATCTCGGATGTACTCTATAAAATTGTATTGAATTGAGTCCTGCTTATACGGACTGATTCCTTGAGATTCAATAGAGATATTCACGCCTGGCCAGTCTTGACTGATTATTTGATCTAAAGAAATATGGTCAGCCTTTTTACGAACCTTAACATATTGATTTTGCATTAACTGGCTACCATCAGCAAACCAAAAAATTGGTGTGACATCCTCCAGATATTCAATTAATTGCATCTTTTTTGATCCGACAATTATTTCCGCTGTCGTATTATTGACTTTGATTATATCAAAACTTGGAGCTAACTCACCGTCAATATTTTTATTAAGTAACACAAGATCAAACTCGGCACTATTTAATTCACTAGAAATTGCGAAACGAAGATTAGCTCCGCCGGATTCAACTACATAAATATCTAACTCCCAAAGGTGAGATTTAATCCCGTTTAAGTATACTTCATATCGTTTCTCCGAAAACTTATACATCTCCGGATTCCAATCGATAGAAATAGCTTTTTCTTCAGGTTTAGCAGAGATAATTTCTACTTGAAGCGTATTCTCCAAAACTGTATTAGGATTAATGGTAGGATCTGTGACAATACTTCCAATAGACCTGCACCATTCTGTCAGTTGCTGTAAGTTACCTCTAAGGTAAGACCATATTTTTCCTTTGACTGAGCAGCCTAAGCACACCTTTTCTCCATCTTTATAGCCGACTCCAAAAATGTTGTTCTTTATCAATGTCCCTTGCTCCAACATGTGAAGTCCGTCTTGAACTCCCTTACCATAGAAAGATTGGAAAGTTATATCTTTACCTATTCCTTTTCTTGCCCCCACATTGAAAAGCGACAATCTGTATACCTCATGAAATATCCTAAAGACATTTGTACCAGTAATCTTTGATTGGTTCCCGTCGAATAGTACTTTTACCAACTTATCTGAAGCAAAGTTTTTAATTGAGGTATTGATAAAAACTCGGTTAACATCTGGGCGAAGATCCCAGTATACAACAATAAGATCCCAAGCCAAGTTTTGCACAGTATCGAACTCCCCCCACTCTACTCTAATTACTTTACCTAAAATAATGACTAGAGTGTTTTCTTCTGCATTATAATCAAAATATTGATGATCATAAGTACTCAAACTACTAACTCCTTCTTTCCACTTATTTGGGTACCAATCTTTACCATCATTTTTAAATATGACTGTACTCAATGCAGGATTAATACTCTGGAATGGAATTACAGAATCCTCTAGATGGCTAAATCCTTCTAAAAATTTCTTAAAATCAATTTGTTGCTGTTCGGCTCCCTCACTTAACATTGGTAACAAAAGATTCCAATCAGCATCTTTTGCATATAGCTGTTCGAGTTCTTCTTTAATTGGCGGATAAGCCATATTCGTTACAAAGCTCGCTTTACCTAAACTACTATAGCTTGTCCTAGTAAACCTTCCTATAAATTGTAAAGTAATAGGTAGACTTTGTCGTTCGTCGTGTATAGCTCCTATTTTCAATTCTGGCAAATCAAACCCTTCTCCCAGCATATCAACGCAAATAATTATGGAATGTCTTTTAGCTTTGATGGCATCCATTTTTCCCTTAAGTCCAGCTATGCCATTGTAAACAACTACCGGCTTAAGATCTTCATGAACTGAATAGTATTGATAGACTTCTTCAGCCCTATCCTTAGACATACATCGGGCAAGGATAATATGAGAATAGCCATTTTTTATATCTTCTCTTAATATAAAAACGGCTTTATCTGCAATCATTTGATCTGCCTTGGAACGATCATATTCTCTTATAGGAAAAAACTGAATTTCTTTATAATACTGTTGTTCCTGCGCCTTCCTTAACGAGAAATTGAAAATAAACTTCCCTTTGAGGCGCTTTCCATCATTTCGATAAGGTGTTGCAGTAAATAAGAGCACCTTTTGCTTGTCAAAATTCGAAATAAATTCCTGCCAGGTTTTTGCTTCAGAATGATGTGCCTCATCAACATACAGATGTGAAAACATTTCTGACATCAAGCTCTTTTGTGTCGGCGTAGACTTAGAGGCAATTGCCATCGTGGTAATGACAACATTGCACTTTGAAATAAACTCTCTTAATTCATCATCCGTATCTATCCCAGATGTCATAATACCTACATTGGGGTTAATCGCATCCTCACCAACAACACCAAATTTCTTCAGCAATCCATAGGTCAGAAACTTTTCAAAAAGTTGTGTCCGTAAAGAGTCTGAAGGTACGGTAACCAGTAGTTTGTCAGAGGAGGTGGCTACCATGGAACAAATCATAGTTTCTGTTTTTCCCGTTCCCGTTGGCATAACTACGATACCTATATCTTCTTGATTATATCCATGAGCTAGAATAGAATGTAAAGCTCCTAGCTGAGGAGTACGAAGTCCATCAATTTTCTTGTCAATGTCCTCTTTAATAAAATTAAAATTCCCATTCCAAGAAGCTACAACTTCGTTTGGAGAAGAATTGTAAATCAATGGATGTTTAAGCCATTTAATTAAGTTGAGATTTTCATTTTCAAAATCCCTCTTGGTAGGAATTCTTGAAGACAATAGGACGTAGGAGTAATCTGTAGAATCGAAATTAGAATCTCGAGTAATAACATAAGAATCCTCACCGCTTTTAATTATAAAAGGAGATATACTTTCCAGCACACAGTCTTGTAAAATAAACTCCTCTGCACAGTATTGAATTATCTGGTTTCCACCACTGTTATATATTACATTTAAAACCTTGGGTAATTTAGTCTTTATCATAAAAATTTAGGGTAAAGTATTTAAAGTGTTTGTCAAAAGAAGAATTCTGGATTATCTAGCCAAATAGATTTCTAACCTCTTCAGGCCAATTGACCCGATGTTCAAATCGTTGTATATAAAGTTCTTCGGCAATTAAATCTGCTTTTGTTAATTGCGAAAGCTCCTCCCAATCATTACCTAAAATATATGTGGCATTGTTATGATAAATGCTCTCGAGTACAAAGAAATCTCTATCGGGAAATCCGAAAACAACATAGCCATTAAAGCCAGCTCTACCAATCGCCATAAAATTTGGATGGTAACTTGATATAGTTTCAAATCTTTGTCTAATGATTGGCTGATAATTTTCTCTTACTCTATCCACAAGTGTATCTATACTAGCCCTCACTCTTTCCCAAGGGTATTGACCTACTGGCAACACAGTCCAATTAAGCCTCCTTACAGGCACATTTAAATTAAGGATGACCCGATTATTATCTCCTACAGTATCGCATTCTCCGAAAAGCTCTAGAAACAAGTTGGCAACATGTAAGATATCAGTATAGTTAGCTCTTTCGTTGACCAAATCGGGAGAGATGATTAATAATTCTCTTCGATCATTCTCCATAACTGTTAACTCGATGCTGGGCGGAGGTATTGATGTCCTTGGATATCGCAAATATGCAATATCAACGGTATGCGGGTTTCCATGCCAGTCGGTGATAACCAACTCTCGAAATCGTGTCTCTTTCTCTCTGTCACGATGTACTATAAAACCACCTTCTGCATTGAAGCGACTTCTCGGTCCAACAACATTAGGCAAAATCTGAATACCAGATTCAAGATCATTAAAACCTGCTCTAATTACTCTATTCTCAAAATCATTCGGCTGCAACAATGCAATCCTGAATGTAGCCCCCTCTTCAATATCTCCGAGGTATTTTTCGATGTTTCTTATACGTTTACCTTGTATTTTCATTTTCCTCTTATCATTAAATAACATATCATGTTAGTACGATCTTCAAAAAACATACTATTGTTGATATGAAATACTGAGTGTTAAGCATGTGTTTGGACTAATCCTCAGGTTCAAAAAGACCGAAAATAATCTAAGCAGTTTGCTTCGCCTCATTAAATTAATCCATGAAATAACGTGACTTGTCGTAAAGGAAATCGGTATGCCGCTAAACCCGACTATAGCTAGAAAGGGAAAGTATTTTGTTGGTTACACGAAATTATCTCTTGCATATATGAAACAAAAAAGTTTATTTCGCGTTTAAATTTTAGACAACACTTTATCCTACTTTTCTAGGTACGGATAATACAAATTCCAAGGACTGATTGTTGGTAGCTTTCAGTCCTTATCTATATCTCCTCCTCTTTGTTTATTCTTTCTTTTTCATCTTTTTACTATATTTCTTATTTTTTTATACAAAATTTACACAATTATACTAAATAATTTAACATTAAAATATCACAACTTTTCAACAACTCACATTTTTTGCCCTAAAATTTTAAAGAATGTAACAAGTTTATGTACAGACGTATACGGATTGACATTCAGCATGTGTTCTTCTCTATTTCTTATCTCTAATCGCTGCGCACGGTCTATCGCCGAATCGACATAGTTTCCCAACTCCACAAAGTGATTAACCTTAGTTTTATGGTACGCAGGCCAATGCTTTTTCAAATGCCTCATGCATTCTTCTCCGTTTGCAAATGCCTTACCGCAATCCTCAAAATGTAGGATAAACCAATATTCAAGACTTATGGCAGTAAAGGCTAGATGAAAGCCATGCTTTTCAACTTGCTCAAAAACGACCTGCAAATGGGGCGAATTGTCGTGATCAAAGAATAGCCATACATCATTATACGGTGTCCGCTCCTTCTTTGCCTGCTTGACTCTATCTTTGGCTTCGGCCACTAGATTCAATGGATCGTTCTTTTTATGACGGACCACATCTACTGTAACGCTACGCTGCAACTCGCGCGGCAAAAAAGCCGTACGCAGCGCTTTGGCGTATACCTCTTCTGTCACTCCTTCACAGAGGATCAATACTCGTCTATATGATACAACCCGTCTCTTCATCTAATCCTCCTGCATTTCCACCAAAAAGTTTTCATCCTGTATCACAGGTGTCGCTCCCAGTCGACCTGCCATATACCATTTATCGAGTGGCGTATCGGCACGCACGCCCTCAATATCTGAACAACGGAATAGCGTAGATGCACCATATTCATCCTTTTCGACAAACCACACCTGATCCCGTCTAAATGTATCGTGCGACAACTGTGACACATCATGTGTTGCAAACACAAGCTGCGCTTTGTTACGATTGATATCCGGACGATGGAACAGCCTTATCAAAAAGTTCGTAATATCGGGATGCAGATTTTTCTCTAATTCGTCCACAACCAATACATGTCCTTCTTCTAGCGCTTCGATAATAATCCCTCCTAGTGCAAACAGGTTCTTGGTGCCGGCAGATTCATCCTTTACGTCGAATGCTTTTTGACCCACGAGTTCTCCTTTTTTAAATACTTTGTGATATGTCTTGATATCGTACTTATATTGATCCAAGAAAGTCTTCTTGATATCATTGGGTATATTATCTGGAAAACGGAACATCTTCGGGTTTGTTTCTTCTGCTGAGACCTGTGTGATTCCGGTGTCTAAAGCACATATCAGCGCGTTGAACTTACGGGAGAAGCTCGAGCCGGCATCCTCCGCCAGACGGCGGGCATACAAGCGCTTCAAATCTTCCTCCGCTATTCCTTCTAATATCGGATAGATGCGCAGCTTACCACTGAAAAATCGATAAGCATCCAGTAGTAACTCGACATTATTCTCGACGGCTTTGGATAAAAACAGCTGGTTTGGCAATGTCATACGTTCGATGGTCTTCTTCGCACCTCGGTAATTATCGCCAAACTTGATGTCTTTGCCTTTCTCCCTGCTGAAAAGTAGCGATTTGTAGTTACCATTGAATATACTCAGCTCCTCAAATTCTACTTCTTTTCGTGAATACGAAATCAAATATTCGTAATGCGTCTCGTTAGAGATGAAGTCTATTTCAAACTTTACGGGCCTATCTTGGGCCTCTTCATCCAACAAGAAAGGTTCATAACACTTAATGGATTTATCAGGCTTAAAGTCGGCTGAGTTAAGCACCAAGAACTCCAGTGCCTGAAAGGCTTTTAAAAACCCACTTTTGCCGGAAGCATTAGCACCATATATAACCGAAGTCGCCAAGAGCTTGCGGTCCTGTGCTTCGAAATAATTTCCAGTGTGCCCCTTCAAAGCGGATCTGGTCATATCTAATTCGATACGATCCCGTAATGACCTGAAGTTTTCTACTGTAAATTTTAATAACATAATTTTATATTTTATCCATTACAAAAATACATAATAATGGATATAAAAACGAATTTAACAAAAAATCCGTTTTATTTGTAATTATATCTATCAAAATTTGTTTAAAATCAATATTTGTAGCTGATAGACTACAAATGGTTATTAAGGGAGGGTTCATAAGATATTCTTATTTCCCCCTGTTAACATCTTCTGTACTATCGTCGACTTTTTCTTTGCCGTTCTTCCAGATGGCATTCAATCCGTCGATCATAATATTTTGACTCCTGATGATGGTATTCATCTGATCAATCTGTTTTTCCTGATTTCGTACTATAGTGTCCACTCTCCAATACCACAGCATAACACCGCGGAAGAGTAGAAATATCACAATGGCTGTGGCTAGAGAAAACAAAAACACAAAAACAGATGCGATCCCGGATAATTCTGAAACTGCGGCTTGTAATAATATTGTATTCATGACTTATAACTATTTAAATTAAAATTTTGTATGGCATCTAGTACTACTACACGTTACTGATAGAAGTATTTCATTTTAATGATCGAAGCCAATGAATTATTTATGTTGCCAGCACCTTCCTCCCCCACTCACTTTGCGTTGACAGGGCCCTCCTTTTTGGGTGGGTGCTCCGCAAAGAGTAGAAGTTGAGGGTTGTTCGGTTGACCCGGAAGATGGTGCATTATATCTTGTCGTTACACTACTATTACCCGACTGTGTTGTCAGTCTAGAACCATTTCTTAATATATGGACATGCATTAATCCGTCGTTAGCGGAAAGTGTATTAGCCGTCACGTGGAGGTCAAAAATAACCGTGTTACGGAATTCAATCCTCCAATGTTTCCGTTGGTCTTGAATGGATACGTAACGTTCATTTGCATCGAGATAACTAATACTACAATGATCGCACTCCACCTCATAACCGTAAACATCTTCATCCTGCTGCTCTTTACTACATCCGGTGAGTAGCAAGAGCAAAATAAGTACTGGTAAAAACTGTTTCATAGGATATTTTAATTTTAGCTGTTAATAATTAGTCACCGTCTCAGTGATTTGTTCCGCGTGTGCATAGATATCATCGAGCGCTACCAAATCATGTTTGGTCTCCTTCTTGTCCTTATCGAATAGTCCGATCCGTAAGCGATTCGGGGTGAAGTAAAATCGGCAAATAGGTCTACGGTTATTATCATCTAGCAGGATACCGCAATAGGATTGACTATCTCGCATAAAGATCCGCCCGACTTCGATCTCCTTGCGAAGAATAGATTTAACGATCAGGAATCCGTCAATTTCATCCTGTGTGGTTACAACCAGCGACTCGGGTTCTAATGATGCTGGGACATGCTGCGCTTCGCTTTCTGTTTCTTTCTTCAGCGCACTTTTCAATCGCTCACTGATCTGATCGTGTACAATTTGCGTAAACACCCGCTTAACCAACGGCGTGAACTGCTCCAAGATCTTGGCCGTAACTACGCTTGGATAAACCTGCTTGGCAAAGTAACGTACGAATTCGTCGCTAGGGGTCTGCATTTCGCCGGTAGCAAGAATCGTAAGCTCATTAAAATACTTGAGTTCGCTGGCTGCACTGGAAATACTATCCAGATCAAACACCGATTTATGAAACTTCCGAAGCTCAGCAATCTCCGTGTCCTTGATATCTGTAATCTTAAATTCAAAAAATGGCTTCTCGTCCATTTTATTGGAAGTAACGAGGTCTGTATAGAATCGATATTCCAACCCATTTGTCAATAAGCTAAATCGGGCTTCGGTGGTGTGAAAATAGCGAAAGAGCTGCGAATTATGGGGATCAAGTCCGTCTGCATAGTGTTTGCATTCGATCAAGATTACCGGCTTGTCGTCGCGAAGGATAGCATAGTCTACCTTCTCCCCTTTCTTGATGCCGATATCGGCAATAAACTCAGGGTGCACCTCAAACGGATCGAATACATCGTATCCCAATATTTTCAGAAAAGGCATAATAAGCGAGGTCTTGGTCGCTTCCTCTGTTTTGATCTGTGGTAACAACCTGTCGACTCGTTTGGCAAATTGCCGTATTTCATCTTTAAAATCCATCATGTAATCAGTTAATATTTTATTCAGTTATTTATTTTTTATTCTTCCCAACCGCAAAGTGTCTTCCCTTCTTTGCTCGCCTTCTTGATGGTGGTCTTTATGGTTTTAGCACGACAGTTGCTAAATCCCCTACAATTTTTCGTCAAATGGTACCGCTTACCGTTGTTACTTCCGCAGATGTATACAGTGTTTTTATCGGCTTCTAATCCTACCGTTGCCTTGACACTAGTACAATTATTATACAATAGCGTTAGCAGAAAAATGGTAATCGCTTTTATCATGGTTTAAAGTTATATAGGTATAGCCGGGTTGCCTTACGGGAAACCGTAATCCATCCGCAATTCTTTTGATTTAATTTGACAAAATATATTTAGAATTATATATACAGGGACTTACGATAAACATATTACAGGACGAAAAAAACGTCCAGAATATCACACTAAATCTGTAGTCATAATAATAATTGTTTAAAAGAATACATCTCTGCTAAACGTATAAATTGAAAATAAACAAAAAAACTATGAAAAACCAACCAGTGTCTCTTTTAACCAGCCTATTTTTCTTAACAGCTTTATATGGCTGTAGTGGTGTCTCTCAGAAAGAGCACGATAAACTAAAAGAGGAAAATAAAGCACTCCAAGAGCAAATCGATGAACTAAAGTTTGGACCTTCAAAACTTATCTCCCAGGCCAAAATATATATTGATAATAAGAATTTCAACAAAGCTAAATCGGAGATTGAAACGCTAATGAACAAACACCCGTCGTCTCGAGAATCGGCAGAAGCTAGACAATTGGTACCCATTGTCAATAAAGGTATAAAGGACCAAGAATTGGCTAAGGAAAGACTCAAACTTGAAAAAGAGCGAAACGAAAAACAACGACTTGCAAATGCAACAAAGAAATTACGGACGAACTACGATGACATTAAAGAAGTCACTTGGTACTACGACAGGGGAACTCCTCAATATACTAATTACAACAGCTTCCACATCTATATAGGCAAAACAAAAAATGGAGCACCTTGGCTGCGGCTTCGAATTCAATATACTGGCGATGACTGGCTGTTTATCGAAAAATATGTTATAAAGACAGATACTGATTCTTACACAATCGAAACTACCTATCGTGACGTAGATAAAGATAATGGTTCCGGTGCTATCTGGGAATGGTACGACGCACAGATGAACGACAAGCTATACCGCATCGTGAAAGAGGTAATTAAATCGAAGTCAGCAAAAATTCGTCATAATGGAAAGCAATATTACGAAGACCGAACAATAACACAAAAGGAAAAGCAAAGTCTTCAAAATATCCTTGACGCTTACGAAGTTCTCGGTGGTAAAACAGATTTCTAAAGCCTTGATAACTAATTCAAACCAGATCGGAATTAAATATGAAAGAACTTTTACGTGTAATAATCCTGATAGTGCTTGTCTGTACGCTCTATGCCCTGAATCAAAATGCTAGTACTCAGGACAGCCAAACACTTTCGCCACAAAACAATGAAAATCAGGAACATGTCAGTGACGATAAAAACGCGAGCACGCTCACAAAAAAGGCAGCAACCAAACTCGCCACCTCTACAGCAGGAAATAATAACAATACAACTTCGAAAACGCGTAAACCGTCTGCAAAGGAAACTTTGGCAAGAAACCATATTACTGGTCCTCGTGGCGGTTGCTATTACATCAATAGCAATGGAAATAAAACTTACGTAGACAGAAGCTTCTGTAGATAGCTATCTACAGATAAACAACAAAAAGCTTTAGGTACATAGCACCTAGAGCTTTTGTTGTTTATCAAAGTCTGAGAGACGCTACGGTGTCCTCAATGCAAGGACTGTACTATAAGATGTCCCCCTGCTATTGGTCGCATAGCTCCTAACATAATATGTGGTATTGCGCTTCAAACTGCTTATATTGACTTCGAAACTACCGGTGCCGTTACCGACCTGCACACGTGTGCCATAATTTAGTGTGGGATTTGTAGTCGCTGAACTATAGACAAATCCTCTACTGGTAATCGTCGCTCCACCATCTGTGCCAATACTTCCTTTTAATAAAGCGGTAGTGGATGATAATGCACGAGCAGAACTCGTGACCACACCCCCTGGTGCAGATGCCGAGGAGGTAGTGAACCGTTGCGTAGAGCTGTAGCTGGTTCCAGCTTCATTCGTCGCATAGGCTCGGTAATAATAGGAAGTAGAGGCATTCAATCCCCCAACGGCTACTTGAAATGAGCCTGTCCCCCCTCCTGAACTAAAGACCACACCATTCCCTACAGTCGGTGTGCTTGTAGTACTACTGACAACAATACCACGTTGTTTTATGATTCCTCCGCCAGCATTAGAGACAAACCCAGATATTGACGCTGAGGTTAGTGTAATCGAATTTGCCGCATATGCACTTATTCCCGAAGGAAGATTGGGTTTAGCAGTGCTAAAGGTATAAGCGTTACTGTAGGACGTACCGGCTTCATTGGTTGCATACGCGCGTACGTAATACGTAGTAGCGGGATCTAAACTATTGATCGATGTGCTATAGGAACCAGTTCCCGTACCCGAAGTGATTACTGTCCCGTTTGTTATTGTCGGCTGCGTTGTAGTCCTGCTAAAGCATATCCCTCTTGCGCTGATTGTACCACCGCCTGCATTTCCGATGGTACTGTGGCATACTGCTGAATTCGTTGTGACTGAAAATACATTAGTTACAAGGATCGAAGAAGGCAAATTTGGAAGACCAGTCCTAACGCTCACGAGATTACCATATGCAGTACCTGCGCTATTGGTTGCGAAAGATCGGATGTAATACATAGTACTAGCCGTTAGATTGGTCAATGTACTCGAAAAGCTTCCTTTTCCACTGCCTGCTTGAGAAATGGTAGCATTTGTAATAGTTGGAACATTTGTCGTTCTGCTATAACAAAATCCACGAGCGGTAATAGCCGAAT
The DNA here is from genome assembly GCF_005049105.1 of Sphingobacterium alkalisoli. Lineage (GTDB taxonomy): Bacteria > Bacteroidota > Bacteroidia > Sphingobacteriales > Sphingobacteriaceae > Sphingobacterium > Sphingobacterium alkalisoli. The sequence goes on along the minus strand of NZ_SUKA01000003.1, from coordinate 50,850 downwards.
TGTTATCCTGAAGTATCTGCCCGCTTATGATCATAGAACTAGCGGTAATATTTGTAGGATAAGTGGTTGACAATCCTGTCGCAAGAATGGCTGGGCTTGTGGTAAAAGATACAGAATTACCGTATGCTGTACCCATGCTAGTGACTGCGTATGCCCGGGCGTAGTATCGCTTGCCCGCCTGAAGATCGGCTAACATGATATGGAAGCTCGTACCCTCTCCTTGAAAATCAACGACTGTATTGTTGATGGTCGGCGTACTGGTCGTATTGCTATAGCAGATCCCCTTTCTGGTCACCTTGTACCCTCCATGATCAGTTACAAGACCAGAGATGGATGCTGATGAGCGAGTGATTTCTGTCGCTTCGCCAGTAGTCAACGACGCAGCAGTTCCTTGCAGTGTAGAAAAAAACAAAGTTTTACCATAGGCTGTACCATGCGCATTCTTTGCGTAAGCCCGGTAATAATATTGTGTACTAGGAGTGAGCTCGGCAATTTCTATTGAAAACATACCGGTATCACTCTTATCATGGCGATTCACGTACATGGTCAGAGACTCAGGTCGATCAGAAATACCGTATTCGAAACCCACTTCGCTCAACTTCGATTTGTTCACGGTATTTACTTGGCCCAAAAGTATCGCGGTATTCCGATCGAAGTCGGTTGGCTGATGACTTGTCACTGCTTGAACATTTTCATGTTCGTAACTGAACTCTGACCCCTTCTCACAGGCTAATAGAAGAGTTAATAGCACAAGTAGGCTAATTGGCTTAAGGTAGGAAAACATGCTATTTAAGGTTAAAGGTAATTCCGATGGTATATTCGGGTTTGGTAAACTGATCTGTATATTTCTTGTTGATATCCATAAAAGATGCGCCTCCAATAAAGTTGAAGACAGATCCTGTGCGAAGTGTGACACCGGTATATCCAGATATATAACTAGATTTCTTCACGCCACTTAGATCTCGGTAATCGTCACGATAGTTGTGGAAGAAATATCCGTATCCGGCACCTATATTCCAAAATAACCAGCTGGCCAGTTTCACATTAGGCCCTGCAATCACTTCATTCTTGTTGGGAACAGCACCATACGTGGTTTGTACATCTTGCGAGTTTACCAACGAAGTACGCACTGTGGTAAAAAGGCCTATGGCTCGCCCTCCTACTTCAAATCGCAATCCATAAGGAGCGATCTCTCCATACTCATAACCTACACTAAAGAACATACGACGTTTAGCTCTTCTGATGGCTTTTTCGCGCTGAGCAAGCGAAGATTTTTTCAGCCTATTGAATTGCTGGTCATTTGCGCCAAAATTTCTATTGAGATCTGCAAGTGCCATATCAATATGCCGTCGATTTTCAGGTTGGGTAACGCCATAAAATTCTTGATAAGCGACTAAGTCTGTCCTCACCTTACTGACATCGGGTGCAGCGATCTTACTGTAATAGGTATCTTTTTGATCAAGCAACTGCTTATAGGCAGACATCGCTTGAAAAAATGCAAAAGACGCTGCCATCTCGGACTTCGGCTCGAACGTATCAGTGGCCTGCATAACGATCGTATAATGTCCACGGTAGTAATCAGATTGTAGCTTTCCCAACTTTTCTCCTCTTGACCTTTCTATTGCGGCCAAGCGCTCTGATTCCAACATGGTTTGGAAATCTTCAAGCGTTTTCGGATATTTTTGGACTATCTCCTCTACAGTACGACGCGCTTCATCATCGAGAGTATTCTCATTTAAGTACGTCTCTGATAAGAGATGCAACTCTTCGATAGCACGAAAATCTTTTCTGTTAGTCAATTTGAACAGCTCATTCTTGGCAAGAATCTCATAGTAATCAAATTGGTGCGAGCCAATCCCATCCTGTCTCGCATCGGCAACACGTTTCAGTACCGCTTCATATTCATGAGTATGGTATGATCTCTCCAAAGTAGCCAAAGCATCTGCCTGCCTACGTTGAAAAGCTAAGCGATGTTGTTCGGTTAGCCAATCATCATAGTCCGAACGGGTCTTCGGATAGTGAAGGTCTAGATTGTCAGATATGTCGGTGATCTCCGCACGCTTCCCTGTTTTAAATTTTTCTAGATACTGTTTTGATAATGTGCGTATTGCTTGGATGTTATCGTACCCCTGGTTTTCGTAGCCTATAAGGACCTGGTAACGGGCTTTGATTGAAAAGTAATAAAAACGCTCATCTATCACCGCTTGTCTCTTCTGACCCTCGAGCTGTGCTAGTGCAGATAGCGCTGCCTCATACTGGCCTGTGCCAACATGATCTGCCGCTTGTCTAATGATCCGATCGTGCGACGACGGGGAAGTTTGTGCCGATAAAAAAGTTGATATCAGCAGACTACAAATTATTAAAAGTAATATTCTCATTTCTCATTAATGTATGTATGGACTATTCGGATCAGGTTTTATTCGTGACTACTGCATAACAGTTCTATACCACTCCGCATAACCTTCATAATGTAGATGTAACTTCTGAAGTGATTGAGCGACATGGTTACTGACGGATTTTCGTTTTCTTACGTCGGATGGAACAGCATTCAGTTCCTTTTTGAGCATACTGTATTTTTCTTCATTGAACCCACCGTATCCTAAAGCAATAAATGAGTTAACTTTCTGCGGTAAGGTGCTGGAATAGTATGTTATCGTTTTAAGATTTGACTTGATGGTGGAGAGGCGTTTGTTGGTACCAAATGTACTTTCCAAATGTTGTACAAGTGTATTGATCTGTCCATAATCCAATGAAGTAGCGGCCATCAATACCTGTAACTTTTGATAGGCAAGATCTTGATAACGTGTATCTAATTGCTCAACCAACATCTTTTTTATATCTGCATTGAACAGGTTCTGATCGTATCCTGTGTTGATCTCGATCAATAAGACATTGTACAAACTGGGACTGAAACTCTTCATATCCATATTATCGATCTTAGCCTCCAATCCACTATGTACACCGGTAGCAATTGTACCTGTCTCCTTAATTGGTGGAGTATGTATTGACTGGCTAACGTACATCATGAATATGATTAGGAGCCCAACGCTGACTGTTCCTACTAAAAAGTAAAAAGTCCTGTATTTGCTATTCAGTATTGATTTCATTTTCATGCTTCAGGGCTAGTATTTGTAGTCTTATTATTTACAGCACCTTTGGACTCGACACCATTCTTGGTAGTCGAAGCTGCTTTTTCGTACGAAGTGCTTTCTGTGCCAGACTTTTTCTCGCTTTGCCTAGTAACCTTCGGTAGACCGCTTGGCAAACTATCTTTCACGGAAATAGCAGAAAACCGTTTCAGCTCCTCAATGAATAAATCGACCATTCCAGTGTCATTTTTTAACAAAGAATTTAGTTCAGTTCTTGTGAGTTCTTTTTCATTCGCCCCCTTATCCTTTTGTACGAGTCGCCATGTCGGCTGCTTTGGATCGTATTTGAAATAATATTTATTTAGGGTATCGCTTGCTGCAGTATCCGTCTCCAATAAAAAGGCGTTACTGTTGCTATTATTGATTGTTAAATGGAAGTGATGAGTCGGTTCCTGTACCAAAACCTCTGCTGGTTTTAAAACAGTTCTTTTGAAATACGGAAAATCGAAATATTGACCGCCAAAATAACCGCCTGCAACCCCTACCACTAGCGCTAACAAAGCGAGCCAATAAGGTCCAGATGATGAAGAACCGCGCGATGAGCGATGCTTATATGTTGGTCTAGGGGCAGGCTGTGGCCTCTGTAACACTAAATGATTGTTGGATAGAAGTGTTTTTTTATTGTTATTTAAAATAGAGGTATAATGAATTTGATCCGTACTCAAACATGCGAGCTTGAAGGTACTTGTTTTGATTTGGCTATAGTCCAAACGGATATCATTTATCCATAATCCGCTCAAAACACTCTCCGGGTTTTCGATAGTTATGTCTTTAATATGGCCATACATAGCCTTAAAATCCTTCATACCTGCGTCCCTCAAAGATGACTCACTATCTTTATCGATTTCGTCTAACAAATAGGTTTTGTGAAATAGTTCGAGTTTAAAACTATTGAGTACGCTATCGCTTTGCTCCGCAAAATCGATAAAGGTATAGCAAGTTACTTTATAGATAGTGTTACCTAAGAGCATGCCTAGCGGCTGAGTATTAGCATTGAGTTCTTGTAAGATACCATCATAATTTAATGCGTTGATGGTATTACTCTCGAGATGTTGATCATAGTTTTGAGCAATCTTTTGCAATACCTTATATACATGGGGTATTCGCACATTCCGAGGAACTATCAATCGAATGGCATAAAAGCCCTTTCGTTTGGAAACATCCAATACGCGATTATTGATGTACGAATATACTTTGGATTCCGCTGTATTGGTGATGGAAAGCACCACGCTACAATCTAATTGATTGATTTCCTTCCGCTCATCGTAGAGGATTCCGCTTGCTTCAAACTCTCTTTCATTGATGGGTTCGGATGTGTAGTCGATGTCTAATCCATTCAATGTACGCTGTATAATTAATTTTATAGTATTCATCTATATTAAAATCTAAATTTCCAAAATGCTCCGCCGCTTACCACAAAACTGTCTTCCAACAGATTGTTTACCAAAACCTTTGCATGATCACCCTTGTATTCCAAAAGAATCTTTTCATTAACTACGTCTCCAATAGAAAATGGCAACGCTTTAATTTTAAACTTGTTCCGGGCTCTTTCCCTCGCGTCTTTACAAGCAGCCAAAAGGGATGAAAAATTTTGCTCAAGAAATTCAAGTGCTAGCTCTTCATCTGGACGCTCATCAAATAAATATCGGTCTTTCTTTAGCGCGTCAAACTTGTTGACCACAAAATAGATCGCATCCGTGCGATCCAATATTCTATGGTCGCGAAACATAGCCAATATATTATTATAGGCTATACTTTGATCAAGCGCATTAAAGTGTTCCGGATTGGTGAATTTTTCGATTTCGGCAATTACGTCAATCACGAAAACCAAAATCTTCTTGTTCTTATTCTTGATGTAATTAACAAAACCCTTGATGTATTCCGTCTCACTCTTTATCCCCTCTGAAAACATCCTAGCATAATTCTCACCGGGTACTTCGACAATATTAAAAGGATGCTTCGTACCCTTTTGGTCTTTGAATGACGTAGCTATGTAATTGTAACTCCCTTTTACCGTACCCATGGGAAGTACGCCGTAATCAAGATCCCGCTTTAACTGGCCCATGTAGGTATTACCTTCTTGGTTGTAGGTGTCCGGAATGAAAACAGCATTGTCATCCGCATACTTAAACATACCGGCTAACATAGTTGATTTTCCGGAAGCAGCCATACCTACCATATATACATCGGTACGACCTTCCTCCATGGGAGCCAGATCTGTTATATTGTAAAATTTTGAAATACCCTTCTTAGTATTAAAATATTTTATTGAGTTAATCGCTTTTTGCAATACTCCTCCCGTCTCTAGGTCTTCAAAAGACAACTTACGTTCCTTTAACAGAAAATCGATTTCCTGTAGACTTAGCTCCCCATTTAAAATTTTCTCAATAGGAGTTGGTGCCACTGGAGTAGCTTTGGGTTTATCCGGTAAAGCTGGGGTTGCTGATAAAGTAGCGACCGTAGGTTCATCCTGTAATACGCCACTTCTAATATCAGCGAGACGCCGTAGTTCTTTTAACTTGTCCGCTGATAAGCGGTGCGATTCAAACTCTTTGATCTCGAACACCCGGTTCGAGATATACTGATCCAGCGCCTCGACTGGAATATCGTTACAGTTCAATAAAATGATTTGCTTTTCGTGTCTATCCATAATATCTATAATTCTATTGTGCCTTTGCGGGCATGGTTACTATCTCCTTCGGATAATCTCGGGTAGATTCTAATCTTATGCGTAAAGAAGGGAATAAGGATAAACAGATGCATGATCAATACAATAACTGCGGGAACCAGATAATCGGGTTTATGCAATTGCGCTAATCGAACGGGATGATCTAACGGCAGAGACGCATTCCGCTGGACCATTGTGATCTGCTCCTTCTGAACGGGAAGCTCTTTAATTCGTGCATTAATGTATACTTCTGTCTCCTCTAATGCTTGATTCATCTTAAGGTATGATTTCATGACGTTCAACCTATCCCAGTAAAGGATAGGCGCGGTACTACTCGCGACTTGCTGAACCTGAAGGCTATCAATATTTTTTTTGTTTAGCGCAATCTTGGAGCGATGTGCCTGTAAGATTGCATTACTGCTTTCTGCTATATCGATCGCGTTGGAGGGACTCTTTAATATGGCTTCTGGTAGCTTATAGGGTTCGTTGCTAAGCTCATCCCAAAGAATATTACTCCGTGTTTGTTTATACGCTTGCAGCTTGCGCTTGAAATTAGACTCAAAGGTCTGCATAGCGTCGGATGCGAGTGCAAAGTAATTTTCAGAAGCTTCTTTTGCTTCGGATACAATTTGTTTCGCTTCGGATTGGATATGTGGCTTTACATTATGCTCAATATTAATCAAGTGGGTAAAAAGCAGAAAGCTACCAGTTCCAAAAATGAAGAAAATAAAAAAGAATAACATGCCGGGGTCTTTATACCTCTTATTAGCCATACGCTCCTTGCTTCGCTTCAACAGCTGTAAAATGAAGTAATAAAATACAACGACAAGCAGGCTTATGATTAGGCTTACACCAAAATTAGCGTCAGTAATGTACAACAGACCTAAGAAATTCACCATCAATAATATTAATAAGAAGATAGAGGACACGATGTCTACGAATAAGAAATTCTCCTGTTTCATTTGATTTAAATGTTTATGGTTAATTATATAGAAAATTGGTTTGAAGACCCGATGGATCGGGTTGTATCTACGGGCACGAATGTCTCGATATCCGGGACGGCTTCGTTCCGATGAAAAAAAATGGGTTGGCTCGTAAAAAGTCTGTACCAAAACACCATAGCAAAAATCAAAGCTACAAGTAAGATCAGATAGTAGTAAAATGGGTATCGAGTATGCATATCAGTTAGTTTGGACAGTTTACAATATATTCCCATACGGTATTGTCATTGGGTGCTGACACTTCTACATAGCAGTAGTTGGGTTTACCGGAATCGACGTCATAGTGCCATTTAAGTTCGCCCTGACCTGAAACCATGCCATCGGTTACAGCCACGACCTTATCTTCGTAAATCAGCTTAAGTTCATCCGGTACTAGTTGCGTGTCGTACTGAAGGATTACAGTGCCCGAATTATTTCCTAAGACATGCTTCGTCCGAGTAAAACCTTGTCCCCCAGAATTCACCTTAGCATTACAATTGACGGTGGTAATAGGTAATGTAGGTTTCGTTGCCGCTATCGTCGCCGCCTGGCGACAATCTTCCAGTTGTTTCGTCAATACCTGTACATGCGACCGCTTTACGGGTTGCCATAGTAGCGCATAGATCAATACTCCAAGAAGTAGGAAGAATAAAAGATAGTATAGCCACCAGGTTTTATAAAAAAATGTATTCATCGATCTAGAATTATTAAATGGTCACTGATTTGTACATAAAAACGAACGCGATCAAGACCAAAAGGATGATCAATAACCACCAATATCGGCCAGCGAAATATTTTAAGAAAGCCAGAAAGCTATGGTTCAAAGGAGGCTTGACATACAGGTTGTCTACTTCTTCGGCAGGTAGATCCATAGGCGGTGGCTCCACCCTATCCGACCAAAAATCGTCTTCGATAGGTACGGCCGGTTCATCGGCCGGTGTGTTTTCTTTGGGCTTTACGCTGATCCTGTCGTTTTCCCGATCCGAATTTGCCTCGAATTCATTTAATTCTGAAAGTTTCTCATCCTCCGCAGTGCCATTTTGCAATAGATCGGGTCGTCCTATCTGATTGTTCTCGAACTTCCATCCCCAAATAATACTGATATCTGAGCCATTCGTAAACAGCAGATTATTCTCGGGGTTGAAAACTTTTTTTAACAGGGAAACCCAATCCCGTGTATTGTCATTATCTTGCCGTCCTAACTCGAGTATCTTAGATTCTAGCGCTGTGTAGAAATCCCAATACGCTCGCTGCGCATTCTCTTTTACGGCAGACGATTCAATAGACAGCAGCTCGTCGTAAGGTGAGTACCAATGGATATCGAAATTGCTTTTTATCGGTTTGGCCAGCATATGTCGATATTTCTTATCTAAATGAAGGGACAAGAAATTAGCTAACTTGTCATAGTGATTGAACAAATAAGCATTATCATGCGATAGCGGGACAAAGGAGTCTGTGGGTATACTATAAAAATGGTTCATGTTAGGAATGCAATTGAATAGGTTTATACTGATCGATCATGCTTTTCAAACTTTCATTTGCCTTCTCATCATAGTCTACGAAACCGGCGTTAACCAACAATGATGCGCGAAAACTTTCAATCCATTTGTTATATTTTTGGAGCGTAATCGTGCGTGTATCTAGATTGTTGTTATCGAATAGTCCTGCGATGGCATCGCTGGATTCATCTTTTGCATGATTCGGTGCAAATAACTTACTATTTGAAAACATGTGTCTAGCTTCATCAAGTTCGGTCTCCGAGAAGAAGTTCGTATCAAAATTGACAGCAAGGTCGTTGACGATCAATGTAAAGGTTTCAGCGAGAAAGAATTCATGTCCGTGATTGACATGAATCTGCGAAACGACACCGTCTAAGATATAAATCAGTTTGTCCGCAATCTTTCGCTTCTCTAAGATATGCTGCAGATGTGACGTGATAAAATCGATGCTCCCCCGGGTTAATCCCAGCTCTGCAAGTTGGTCAAAATTGTTACTGGAAGTGATCTGGTTCTTCCAATATGCCAGGACCAACCTTGTGTAGTATTCTGATTTTGACTCTGATCGATGATCTGTATACAATTCTTCTAATTGGATCCCTCCGGCTTGAAGGAAATTGATTACATCTACTTCGTTAGCCAACCATAATTTTTCTTTCAGCACGTTAATGACTTCTGCTTTGGATTTGAGATTAGCTAGCTCCGCATATTGACTCTTTAAAATAGCGGCCGGGGTATTCTCGTCTGTGACCTGGTCACTCATCTCCAATACCATATTTTGATTTAATAGCTGATATATATCCAACGGTATCAACGAGATCTTTTCAATGAACGTATTAAACAGACTTAAATTCCGTGCTAAAATTGTATTAAAGGACATCTGAAACTGATTTACTTTGGCCATACTAGATGCGCGGTGCTTTGCAATATCATCTGTATAGACGAATCGTCCTAAATCTTCTTTAATCTCTTGAAGCAGGTTGTTAGCTCGGTTGAGATAATGGTTGATCTTTGTCTTATTATTTGATACTTGGGCTAAATTGTCCACGATCAACTGCGCCCCATCGTTATTCAACGTAGCAGCAGAATCCCACGACTGACTTGGCGAAGCAAAATGACGCTGTACGAAGGGGTGGTTGATAAAGGATGACTGTAACGACTTCAGGAATTTCGATCTATCTGGATTCACCTCGGACTCTTCCCCCTGCTCTGCATAACCTCGAAAACTATCCTCTGAATATTTAAAATCCCTTAATAAATAGAAGTTTTGAAAATACGGATGCCTATCTGACCAGTCGGTATGCCAGTCTTTGCTCTGCGTAACGATCTCTTGCTCAAAAAAACGCTCAAAGCGGATCTGCCATTTATAATCAAGATGGTTAGGAGACAATGCATACTGTGTATCATTTGTGGTATCGTACTTCAATTGGTTGTTGAAGAATGTAAAAATCACGAAGAGTGGCGGGATACCAACGTTTTTTAGCGTGATACCTCTATCCCGTACGTTATCACCAATATTGTTCGAAATCCAATCGGACAGAAGCGAGGGAATCTCGCTAACCTCCAGCTGCTTATCATTTGTGCAGAATAGGAGGTTATTGATATTGAAATCGTCTGAATACTTATTGAATAAATAAGATACCTTCCCGCGTAATAACATACCGTCTAGATGTTTCTCGGAGACTTCTTCTTGATCCAGTGGCATACGGCTTCTGGCTCCGGGAAAATCCAATAGGTCAGAATGATTGAGGAATTCCCGCCCTTTACTCAACTCGGCAGGAATGGCCAGCACAAGTTCGGCTACCAATGCTGCAAGATATGAAATCTGTAATTCGACTACGGTTCCATCAGCTCTCTTAACTTTGGTGTATCTGTCGCACTGATCCAACTCCTGAAGTCTTTTGACATCAAGGATTTCGCCTTTGCCGCGAAGCACGTTGTCAAATGCGATGTAGCCGCTATCCACGAAGCCCAATAATTCCTGCTTCGCTATCAATCCGCTAAATAAGCCGGAAAGATATTCATTCCGATTCCATAGTACATTGAATACATCCGTCCATCGCCTTGGCGGTATGTGTAGTATGATATCAGCAATGCGTTCGAAAAAGCGGATCTCGTACAATGACTGAAAAAGGATGGTATGCTTCGACAAATGCTTTTGAAAGTAGCTTTGGATCTCCAAAATATCATATTCTGATAAATAGGATTGCGTATCGTGCCCCTGATGTTGTTCGAGCTTCAATAGATGTTCTTCAAGGTCTTTCTTACTGATAAACGACGTAATCTTCTTGAGATCTAAAAAGTAAGAGTCTAAGATAATATTCAGCACATCTTTGGGAGAGAGTATATTAATTCGTATAGGATATTCTTCAAAAAGTGTCTTGTTATCGGCCGTGAACCGGGTAACTACACCTGTGCTCTCCGCGCCTGTTCCCGGGGGATTGATATCTTTTAAGAAATCATACTTTTCACGTCCATTATTGATATAAAATGGTTGTCCTTTGCTACTAAGCAGATTTTTAATCAAATAGGATTTGCCCACCTGACTCGCTCCGAAAACTGCCATCACAGGTTTGTTTCCTATACCCCTATCTATCTTTCTAAGGGTATTCAGATTCTTCTTGCATGTGGCCAATAGCTTGTTGCGTTCCTCATACTTCAACGAATTGTCAACCCATTGAATGGTATCATTGATAAGAACAATATTGTCAGAAAGTATTTCTTTAATCTTTGTGACGTCTTCTTTAGAATAATTTTTCATCTTTACCTGTTCTTATAGCACGAATTCGCATGTGTCCAACCAATATCCCTCGGCGCTCTCGAGGGTCTGATAACCCAGCGATAAATGCTTTACGGGAAGACTATTACCGAGGATATTCTCGACTTCTAATATGCGAAGCAATTCTTTGCTCTCCTCTATTTCTCTACTTACAGTTACCTTAAGCGGCATATTTTGAAGGATGTTATTCCGCTCAATACTGCCCTGCTCGCGGTAAAAATTTTCATCTCGACCAACGTAACGCTGCCGAACACTTTTATCAATCTCCTTCATATTGACGTTAAGGCTGTAAAGTGAAGAGTACGGATAGTTGCGCGCCATGAATTTGCTATAGCCAAATTGGTAAGGTAACTGCTTGACGAGAAAATTGCGATCAGACAATGTGGGGGATAAAATTTCTTCTTTCACATTACCGTTTAATTTGACAATATGGTCTGCGGTTGAGATCAATGACTGAGACAGAGACGTGGTATTCAGCTTAAAATCTGGAAGCTTTTTCAGCTTACCGGACATCAGTGAAATTATAGCCCCGACACTAACGATGGTCTTGGGATCATTGATTACGCCCGTATGATCAGCGAAAGGATACCATTTGCCTATCCAGTACTTATTCAGGTTCACAATATTGTTGGGCGAGCAGGATAAATACTGTTTGAAAAGATTTTCGAAACTCGACAATGACGCTGGCTTTCCAGAGAGTACGACATAGTCGCATTCGTAATGATTGAGCACAACGGCTATCTGGCGTACCATCGAATCGAATACGCCGTGGACAATGGCATTCACCGTTGCGCTAGATATGTTCCATTTCACATCAAGAAAATTAAATCCAAAATGCTGCTCGAAATAGGCCACTAACTCCTTATTTTTAAACGCTTGGCCTATGATCTCTTCAAAGGTCTTTGTCTGATCCGAGCCCTCGTTAGCGCACTCAAGGCATTTATAGATAATAGGAATACCTACTTGGTGAACGAAGGCTTTGCGCATCATCTTGGCCGCATAGCCCATATTATTGGTATTCTCGCCGAAAAATCCATTGAGTTTATTGTAAGTATTTTCGATCCCCTTATCGAGGGCGTATTGTTCAAGAATTCCAAGCCCGTTTAATTGTTCCGTTCCAAAGGAATTTCCTTTGATAAGTATCTTTAGCAATAGCTCCTTCAGCAAGTCATCGCCTGCCAACTTAAAGCTATCCCAGAAGAGCGGTTTGGGTTCGAAATTCTGGACAGTCAGATCTTCGTTTAAGTGATACTCATTGATCATGAGATCGGTCGTGCCAGCTCCTATGTCGATAGATCCAATCCTTAGGCCATTCTTTCCTTTAAACAGGAAGTGGTCGATAACATAATTGTTGCCCTTAAGCTTTTTGGCCAAAAGGCTGTATACAAACACCAACTGACTACAGGTGGCCTCATCATAAATCCAATCTTTTCTGGTATCCAGTTGACTTATCCGCTTTGCTATGTCCTGCGTAGCGGGTATAATTTCGGGTATGGTAAACCAATTCCGGTTCTCATCCTGATCAAAATAGAACTTCTGATAATTGGATAGTAGTAAACAGGCTTCTTCAGCCGCCCTTCTTAGCGCAACCTGTTCGTGCTGTATCATACCTGTAGGACAGGATATCGTAATCCGACGAATACTCCGAGGCACGGTCATATCGCCGTGCTCTTCTCTAAATTTGAACGAATTAATCTGTATATGTGCGTGGATCAGCAATTCTAAAAACACGAATTTCATTAAGGATCCCTTGGAAAACAGCGATTTACTACCAAAAAAACCTTCTTTATCTAACAACGACCCATCGGTATTGAGCTGCTCTGAAATACCATTGAGGTAAACTTTTTTTACGGAACCAGAACGATCATGCGGATGAAACTCCCATTCCCTTTCAGAAGGATTGGTATCCCACAGGTATCTCTTTGGACTTGAATTATAAGTTTTTAGCTCATAGCCCAGATCCAGATTAAGCATTGAGCCGTTGATCAATTCTTCTGCTTCATAACCGATACGTACTAAACTGGGTATGATAAACTTTTTGTTGTGATAGATATCTTTATTAATTTCTCCAAATTTTGACTCAGCAAATACGACATTCATCGGAAATGGCTTATCATATTCCTGATGTGGATTGGAGTAATCCTGAATAATGAGCTTCTTGACGCTATCAAATTCGAAGGTGCTATCATCCTTGTTCTCAAACAGTAGTGCACAGGTGGCTGAATTTCCGATATCGACTACTAAATCGACGGTTTTCTTACGTATATCGTCGGTAAACAACTGCACTTCCGGAAAGTCCAGGTGGGATGACAGCCATTTGATCAAAAGGATATAGCTGCCGAGGTACTCCTTAAATGGCTGCTCATAGCGGCGGTCATCATTTTGGCCATAGTACAGGTTAGCAAGGTATTTATCTATCCATGCATTTGTAGATTTATTCGCGTAGAAGTTACGTGCTATATTTAGCTCCTTTGACTCCAGCTTAAAAATATTTTCGTCTGGATTTAAACTTAATGTTGGGCTAGTCTTATCGTTATCACTGCGTGATAAGGTTGTATCTACTGCAACAACAATCCGTGCCATAGTATACTGCTCGTCGCAGCTGATATACAGCCGCACCCAGTCTGTAGGGTACAAGAGATCTTTATTGATTGAATTGTCTTTGAAATACGGAAGTGGTATCCAACTGTTTTGATAATTCTTTAAGACGCGTTTAAGATTGAACTCTTCAAAGCTATCAAAAACTTGATTGCAAGACGATAGGTCGACATCGTCCTTCAATCTATTATTGACAATAAATCCATGATCTTCGAGTTCTTCTCTACGGTAGAATATTTCGACGCCTTCTTGGTTAACTTTGAATAAGGGGTCTAGTATAAAACTTAGGACGCTTTTATCATAAGGTTGATGGTAATAGACTCGATTTGACTTTCCAAACGCCAAATCGATTTCTACTTCGTACTTATAATACTGAATATTTGAATTCGCTATTAATGAAATTCTTCTCATGTTTGATCTGATACGCTATAGGAAATGATTATTGAAAGTCTCTACCTTTGGGGTTGGTGCCATACTCGTTTTGCCCAACGTCGCTATCTCCAAAGGCCAGCCAAAGTGCATAAAAAGGAACCAATATGAAAAATCCAGAATTTCCACGGTCATGACATCTTTTAGTTCCTTGTGCGAGCGCAAACCATATTATAGGTATGTAAAGTAGAACTGCTAAACCATTAGACGCGGTGGAAGTATTCGACTCTAAAGCAGCGGCGACTAAGGCGGTAGTTATGTGTACTATAATAACTGAAACCCACCACTCCGTACGTCTAATCCGACCATTGAAACTAAAGGGGCGCTTGAAAAACCCATTATTATCGAGAACGGTATATTGATTGCTCACCTCGTGAACTGTACTTTCGGCGTATGCGACTTGGGAGATATCCTCAGCTTCGATGACAGGAGTTCCCGGCTCTTCTTCTTTTTCTTCTTCGATAGCAGCAGGCTCGTCAACTTCGACCTGTTCGACGGGATGAAAAATACTTTGGATCTCTTCGACGTCTTCGGCATATTGCCAGGATGGTAGGCCTTCAAACCAAATAAGTGTTTGAGGAGTGATATTCTCAAACCTCAGTTCTACTAAGCTGTATGGTCCAAACTTTTCCGAATTTCTGGCGTAATAAAATTCTTTCATATCTTTATTCGTTAACTATGGTATAGCTTCTTAAAAGCTAACGAACAAATCTACTGCCGTGACTTAAATATAATTTACGGTTTCCCGTAACCCATATAGGTTTTGCAAAAAAAAAGACTGCCGATTTCGACAGTCTTTAGTTAGAATTAATAATTGCAAATATTATTCAGATAGTTCACCCCAAAGCCCTCGTTTCTTCTTGCGGGCTTGTTTTTGAAGATTGGTAAACAGCTCCGCATATTTTACATTAGGTGGATAGGTATCGACTACAGCATATCCTTGTTCTACCAAGGTGGCATTTAGAAACGTATTATCCTCTAGATAAATGTAGGCAAGCTGACGCTTATACCTATCGACAGATTGCACATCGAACTCCAAACGTACCCATTGATGTTCTGTTTTAAACCGAACGTATTCTTTAGCTTCCTTAGCGTAGTGCCCTTTCTCTTTCCAGCGAGAGTTCCGTGTTTCCGGAGCATCAATACCGATAAACCTTACTTTGAAAGTTTGCCTACCGTTATCTACCCAAAAGGTATCACCATCAATGACTTTAGTCACGTAGGTAAAACCGTCCTTCCAGCGTTTTTCTTTTTCCGTAAGTGAAGGCTCATTTTCATGGAGCGAATGCCTTTCTTCGTTCCTTATATCTTTCGTATAGTCGGATTGACTTTGACAAGAGAGCCCAACAAACAGAATAATAAAACCATAAGTGAGAACATGCGGGTATGTACGCATACACCAAAACTTCATATTTCTAGTTTAGATAAGTCCTTTTTCTTTGCAATAAACTGCAAGTTGCTCGTTCTTGGTAAACCCTAGCGTCTCTTTCATTAAATTGAGTCTCTTCTCCACACTGCTCAGGCTAGAGGGCTTGATGTTTCTTCGTTTCAAACATTCCGGGATATTCTTTTGAAGTTCGCCCTGATACAACAACGAAACGATCGCGATATCTACTGTTGTAAATTCATACGAGTTCTTGTCACGAATGGATTGCTTAACGTCGGATGGTTGATAAGATTTGTGATTATATACTGCTCGAAGGGCTTCTTTGAGGTGATCGGCGTCGTGCCTTGCTTTGCGGACGTATCCGTCAATTCCGTGCACCTTAAATAGATCATCGATAATACTTGGACGGCTCTCGACCGAAAATACGATCACTTTTAGATCGGGCTGGATAGCGCGGGCTGCTTTAATAAGATCGATGCCATTGGTAATCTGTTGGGTGGTATTATCTTCCTCAAAACTGAGGTCGGTAATCAACACCTCGTAGGGATCTTGATCGCGAATGGCATTTTTTAACCAGCTAAAAGCGTGATCGCAATAATACACGTAGTCTGCATTATCGATAGTTAAATCTTGAAGTGTCTTCTGCACCGAAATGTTGGAACTTTGGTGATCTTCAGCAATGAGTATTTTTTTAAACATACATTATCCTTTTAAAGAAATGGAATCGTGATCTCTACTTTGAGTCCTTTTACCGTTTCATCGTCAAAGTTAATTTTGCCTCCTAATTTTTCAATACGGGAAACCGTATTTGTTAGTCCATTGCCGTGAACGGTATCTTTTTTTATGCCAATACCATCATCACTATAATAAATATGTAATTGATGGCCTGTCTTTTCGAAACGAACCACGACATGATCAGCTTGGCTATGTTTATCCATATTGACCATCAACTCTTGTAACACGTGGCGAATATTGTCTTTACCTTCTTGATCGGCGGCATGCCATAGTTCTGCGTCATTCCCGGCTATCAATACTCGGCGGTTCTCGGTAGCAAAAGATTTGATGAGCTCGGTGAGCCGCTCGTGATAGGGTTGTTCAATTTTCGGTTGCTCCTCGCTTTCATATGATATATCCCGGGACCGGTTGTACATCTCTTCCAACTTATCAAGTGTATACTCGCGATCGATTACCTGCTTATACTCGATTTCTTTCATGACGCGGTAGAGGCCATTGGCAACGACATCGTGTACTTTTTTGGAGGTTTCTAATTTGCTGGCCTTGATTTGGTTCTGTGCTTCGAGCTCGAGTCGTTGCTTGCGCTTTTTGTAATAGAAGCTTCCGCCGAAAATCGCAACAAAGAGAACAAGGCTTACGCCGCCAGTGATCGCGCGTTGTTGGGTGAGCCGGTTGGCTTTCTCTGCATTGTCTTTTTGCAATAGTAAATTATCGGATTTGTTTTTTTCTACTTCGTAACGAATTAATGCAAATTGATTCTTTGCGGCTGCTCGGGCAACCTGGACGCTGTCTTTAAGGGTACTATAACTTAAGAAATAATTCTTGATTGAGTCGGAAGGTCCCACTGTTATCTTTTTTTCTAAAGCTTGAATTTGATCGGGCGCGCTACGTATTTTTTGAGCTGTCGTGTACATTTTGCTGGCGTAGAAAAAAGCAGAATCTGTTTTTTCTTTTTCATAATAATCAGCAAGATGGGAAAAACTCGCATTCTGTCCCCAGAGATCCTTTTCTCTTTCCCTGATTTTCAATGCAGTTAAAAAATCCGGAACCGCCTGATAACCTGGGTCTTTTAACCATTTGGCTCTTGCAAGATTAGACAACACCCGTGCGTATTCTCGCGAGTTATCAATTGTCTGGTTAAGGATCTCGTTATATAGATCTATTGCTTCATCATACCGTTCAAGATATTGATAACTTATTGCCTTATTGTTTTGGTAAATAAGGGTATTTAAAGAATCATCGGAAAACTTAATTGCTAAATCATAAAAGGAAATCGCTTGATCAAAATCTTTTAAATTATCACTTGTAGTGGCGAGATTGTTGTAATTTGTACTAATATAGATCCGATGGTCGGGGTTTAGCTCGTCTAGATAGTCTCGGGCTTGTAATGATGTTTCCTGGGCGCCAAAATAATCTCCCTGCTCGCGCTGTGTAATCGCCATATTGATTAAACAGTTTGCTGTATTGAGGCTATCTTTTGCTTCAATAAATAGATTTTTCGCTTTGTCGAACGTGAGGAATGCACTATCTGTCTTGCCTGCATCGAGATATTCGAATGCTTTCGTGTAGTACGGACGTGCATCGACTGGGGGTTGTGTAACTTCTTCTTGTGCACAGGACAAGAGGGTTAAAAATAATAGGTATAGGTATAAGTATTTCAAGGCATTCAATTTGAATTTGAATGTACGAAAAAATATAGAATAAAAAAGGGACAGCCGTAAGCTGCCCCAAGTTTAAAAATAAATAATACTTCCCTAGGAACTATGGTAACATAGGAGGTATAGGTAGTGGACAAATTGGAGGTACAGGAATCGGAAGCGGTGGAATTGGAGGGCGAACTGTACCTGTTTCTCCACCTGTTCCACCATCGCCATCGCCATTATCGGTGACCTGTACGGTGATCTGCGCATTGTTTATAGGTGTAATGGATGGGGAACCTAGTCCCATTAAAGCGGTGATAATTAAATAAAGCATTGTTCAAAAAATTAAAAAGTCAAAAACTTGGTAGGTCCGCGTGCTCCATGCACAGGATTGCTACATTTGTTTTCAGAAGGCCTTCTGAATTTTTTGGGAAGTATGAGCTTCAATCGCGGGAGTCAGTAACTGCTTCCCAAACCGGCTAATAACTACCGCGATGTCTTCTCGTTTTGAAATCTGTTTCGTATCTTTATTCTGCTCGAACTAATCGATATGTGAACTGATTACGAAAGCAAATTTATGACGCATAACAACCTAATCATCAGACAATTCCGATGTTTCCGATAATTCCGATACTATTCCGAAGATTCCGATGGATTTCCGATTATTCCGGTAAAGGATGGCTTGAAAAAGAGATAATTAGTTTACGGTTTTCCGTAAATTCCGATGGTGCAGTTGATTTAATTTTGTGGTGATGTTTGAAAAGTTTCAATTGGCAGTACGAAATGCCTACCTAGATTTAAAGAAAAATAATAAGCTTCGCTTTGACCGTGAATGGCCATCTCCTGGTGAGCTACAAGATTGGTGCTTGGTAGTGTACAGTAAAGGCATATCTAAAGATGATGAGATTATATTCACCAGAGTTTTCGATCGTGACAATACTGCTGGGACACTTGAAACACTGATACAAAACTTTGATATCGACAGGCTCCGACCTTTACGGAACTTTATAATTGGTGAAACTAACAGAAGACCTGACGAAAATCTTGTGAAGCTACTAGCTATACTTATTGATTTTAGCCCAAGACCATACAGGTTTCAAGATTGGATTATTGATCAAAACCCCGAAAATTCAGATGTTAATATTGATAATAAAATAGGGGATAAAAATGATCAAGATGAACATAACATCTTATCAGATGAGCCGACAAAAAATGAAATAAATACTGATCTAGAAAAAGGTGGTCTGACTTCAACGGAAGATGGAAGACAGACAGTGGAAGAGGAAGTTATTGGCATTGTTGAAGAGGAGGAATTTAATAACGTAGAAGAGATTAAGGGTAAAGATACTGGAAAAAAGGAGTCGCCTTTTGTGAAACCGGCTTCATTTTTTAGGCCTACCACACCGATTCCACCTAAGCAAAATCGGCGGATATTTTACCAAACAGGGGCTGTATTGGCAGCCATTGGGCTATCTATTGCAATATACTTATTGCCCCAAAACCAATGCATGTGCTGGCAGGAGGATCACTACGTGGCGGTGGATTGTGAGGAGAAAATATTAGGTACTGAAGTCATCGCTTTAGACGATGATAAATTGAAATACTTTGAAAAGATTACCAGGCCAGACACCCTCACCAAGGAGCATGTAAATAGGGTTTGGTATTCAAAGATTAATAATCAGGTGGAATTCTTTACGGGTCCTGGAATGCACCCGGTGCATGATCATAGGTCGCTAAAGGCTGCGACCATCCATATCATAGAATCCTACGCCTTAAACGATACCACTGCGAATGACCTCGTGCGGGACTGAGGCATCAACCATCAAATGAGGACTTTCTTAAATATACCTATTACTTTGAAATCAAGCAGATCATCGTCTGCAAGTTCAATAGGTTCGTAGCCGAGGTCGTGCGAAAGAGGTCTTAAGATGATCCGCTCGTGTTGCCAAGTCTCCTCTCCTACGGCTTTATGACTATCATATTCCTTAATGGTATAACGGCCTCCGTGGTCCGGATCTTGTATATTCGACGAGCTAACCAACGTGATCAGGCCTTTGCGGCTGCCGCCAGCATATCTTTTAAAAAGGCACACACTTCCATCTGGAATGATCTTATTCATAGAGTTCCCTATTACCTGACACGCAAAAAGGTCGTCGGAATATTGGACATCTTCTGGAAGCACGATATAGCGAATCTCGTCCGATACTTGCTCTCCCGTAAAATAGCCGGCTGCAACCTTAACATCATAAAAGGGTACTGACCGTTCGGTCGGCAAATCGGAAAACTGTATCGTGGGTTTCTGAGGTTGGCTCGATACCATCTCTATATACTGCGCAAAATAGGCTCGTAAACGTGGATTACAAACGTAGATATATGTTCCGCGGATGCCCCGAAGACAGATGGTCTTGTATATATTGAGGATATAGTCGTGCAGTTCTTGTTCCGAGCGGACGGACGTCTTTCCTGCTTTGTCGTGGTAAGCACTTTTGTTGACTTCGATATGCTGGGTCTCTGGATTATAGTCTATCTCGTTTCCGAAGATTACTGCAGCATAATTGAGATCATACCCTTGCGTGGTATGAATGCATCCCACTTCGTCAATCGCAGTTTTACTGTTCACCCAATCGGTACTGGTCTGATTCCAGCGGAGCTGAATATCATCGATTTCAATATCGAAAAGGCTACTGTCTTTCTTCGATTTCCAGGGCCAGGCATAACCTGCTATTAATCGGGCTAACCCATATTCTTTTTCTCGCTGCTGCACGGCATCAATCATGTCGGAAAGCTTGTCGAAGAGCTTAAGATCGTAAGATTTCGGTGTGTAGCGCGCCGCCTCGCCCGGTCGGTATAATATCTGCTCTAGAAAATTGACATAGTCTTCACCGCCCAGTACCCGAAACTGCGTTTTTAACCGTAGCTCCTGTGTGTTCGGCTGCTGTAAGAGCTTATCGAATTCGTCTTGCCGGATATCGGACGGTTTGATGCTCTGCTGCCTGTCGTAAAACAGAATGGCTTTGTTGGACTGTTCCTGTATCCACTCTAATTCATTTGTCTCTTCCGGGATCTTACCCATCCGCTGTGCGGCCTGATCGAAGTAATTGAAGTAACTACCTAACACCACCCTTCGCCGTAGGCGATGGGATTCGTCAACTAATACGATGTCGTACTTTCCGTTGGTCACCTCGCTCGGGCCGACGACCATCTTGGGTGACAGTCCTTTTACTTTCTTGAAGACCTTCGCGAGTGTCTTCCGGAAAGATGCCATAGGTACGACCAGAGCCATTTTAGGGTGCGGATATTTTGCTTTTAACTGTTTAACGAGTGTGACAAAATCCCGCTCACGCTCGCCAAATTCGGTGAAGTTAAAATCGGCAAGATCGGTATTTAATAGTTTGAATAGGAAGATCGCCAAGACGGTTTTACCTGTGCCCGCACCACCATGTACAAGTACATTTTTCTTCTGATCGTCGAGAAGTACCTCCATGATTTGATAAAGCCCTTCAAGTTGATCTTTGCTTAAATTCTTGTAGGGTGAATATTTAAATAGATCGGAATTGCTTATCGTCTCGATGGATTGTGTCGTGATGCCTTTCTTGCGAAGTTCATCCCATATTTCGCGAAAGATATTCCAATAAACGTCTTTGCGTTGGTAAAAGTTGTGATTGGCTAGACCAAGATTTCCGTTCTGGAGCCGGTACTTGCCGTCGCCAGCCATATAGCGGATCAGATTGGCTTCAATATCCAGTGTGGCCGATTTATTGAAGAGTTCGGAGGATATGAGGTGAACGGTGGTTAAATTCCTTTTTCGCTCGTGTTGGAGGTGCTTCGTCATACGGCTAATGCTATCGGCCGTCTCGCCCACATAGGCCTCGCAGATCTTTTCATCGCTCAGGATATAGACTAACGGCCAATTGTCGTATTCATAGATATTGGACTGTACGGATCTGCCCAGCCCGTTGTTAAAGGGATATTTGTTTATGGCAAACTTTAATCCGTCACTCATAGTTCGTTATACTTCTTTGCTGTGCCTTTGGCTTTATCCACTGGATATTTTTGATTATTGAGGGCTATTTTGTCTTGAATAATCTGCTTAACATCAAACCCATTCTTATCGGCTAATAGCAGCGCATACATAAATACATCGGCTAGCTCCTCTTTCAGCTTGTCCGGATTAGCATCCTCATTGCCTTTCCACAGGAAGAGTTCCAATAGTTCCGATGCTTCGATATTTAGCGCCAATGCCAAGTCCTTAGAATTGTGGAATTGTTCCCAATCCCGCGCATCCCTAAACGCACGTATCTGTTGTATGAGTTGTTCAATATCTGTCATGATCTGCTTTGAAGATAAGCTACTGGCTAAATTTAAGAAATTTATGCTTGCCTTGACACATTAAATGTAAAAGATGGATTACTCCTTGCTCTTACATCTATTATATGTGGATATGTTCTGAAGCGATGGGGAGAAACTTCAAATTAGTATACCCCATTAATTTCAATGGGAGTTTTTGTTGCCATTTTGATGTTTATAGATATTTTCATTCTGTAATTTACGCTAATAACTGGGATACATATCGCAGCAGGTTTCTATACAATATAAGTCGTTTTGACGATTGATTTCAGCAAAAATTGCTATCTTAGTCCTTTATATCTAGCAGTTTATGAGCAGCATTATAGTCCGTTTCAAGGAAATTGTGGTCAAACAAAAAGAATTGAATTACCATTTCCCGAACATACTACGAAAACCTGCTTCCATGCAGGATATCCGAAAGACTGAACTAGCACTTGACCTAACTTTTAATGACGAGCTCAAGGAACTTTATCTCTTCGCTGATGGAACCGATATTGATAATGTAACACCCTCGGGCTTTACAGGGCTAATACCGATACACAACTTTTTATCGTTGGAAGACGCCGTACGCTACTACTATGAAAGTATGGAGTTTGAAGAAAGCTTTCATAACTGGACGAGAGACTTTTGCCCAGGTCGGCACTTATTTCCTTTCCTGGAAGATGGTGCCGGAAATTGCTATTGGGTCGACTTAAATGAGGGCACACCCGACTATGGCAAAATATTTTGGACAAATACATTTGGTACGGATCCTGATTATTGCTACAACTCATTGGCAACTATGTTCGAGGTCATTGCAGATGCTTATCGGACAAATATCATATTCGTGGATGATGAAGGTTATCTAGACTGCAATTTTGAGGCCTTTGAAAAACTTTCTCAAAAGACTTCCAATTAAATATGAATAAAAAAGATGGTCATATTGTATTCGGTGTTACAGGCAAAGCGATATTAAATGTAAAGGAGCAGTTGTTGCAATTTTTGCGACAAATTATTTAATTTTCCCGTCTTGCTTTTACTTGGGTATAACTTTCTAATCTATGTATAATTTCTTTATCAAACCGCGTTTCTATTCTTTCTCTTTCCTGCTTATATAAATCGTTTTCCAATATCCAACCCGTGCCTCCGTTATATACCGCCCTTATAGCTATACTTATCTTTTCCGAGTCGGCAAGCATTGTGGAATCGCCCATAAAAGACACGTAATACATCTCTTCCGGGTTTTCGTTAAAGTAAAATATTCTGGCTTCCAAAAATCCATACCCTCTCTCTGCCCAGTTATCTCTATCCTGCCATTTATCCGGCATTTTATATTCGGGATATCTTAAGTAAAAAATATCTATAGCGTTATTTAATGCTCTTTTTGATGTTGGAAAAGTGCGTTTATCGAATCCACCTAAGGTGCCACCCGATATACAGCTGCTAAAAAATATTATTATTATAAATATTTGCTTTTTCATCGTAACTATCTTATAAGTACTCCAACAGTTGAGGTTCCTTTAATGGACGCTCTCGTCGTCACAAAATCTCGCATCATTACGACCTCTCGGACTCAAATAAAAACGTTCGTCATTCTATTTTTGAATTTTCAATCTACATAATGATCCACGCCATTCACCATAATAGAAGATATGATGCCCAATCTACCTTTCGCCCATACTTGCAGACCAACATTTTTATACTCATAAACATAATGTGGCTCGTCTCCTTCATCTGTATAAAGTTCATCCTCCTCACCATAATCTTCATCAACTAATACAGAAAATTGATCTATATGCAGCCCTATCAAATTAGTCCCTTTATATAGCAATTCCTCATAACATCCTATGAAATCAATCAGGTTATCACTTACAAATAAAGTTATTTCAGGATTAGATAGCCTATAGTTTATCGTGGGAGCAACCATATACTCACTCATATCATCGACTTCAAATTCAAACTTTTCCAAATATTGAACAATCTCTGTCCCTAAGACAAAAACACCGACTTGTTTAAATGGAATTAATACTGGAACCATATCTATCGTTTATTAGCCTTAGAATGTTCTTCTCCCCTCTTTGCCTTCAGCGCACTTTCTTTAATATTTTTTGATCTTTTGCAATATCTTTTTCTTCTCATTTCCAATAGCAGACAACAATTCTCTTCAAGGTCACGTAATTGCTTTTCCACTTTATTTTCGGTTTTTCCGGTATCTCCGTGACGACCATTTTTCCCATTAGAACCACTCTCACTATTTATACGGTTCATCCATTGCGTTAGCCATCTATCCCATACGTATTTGCTATATCAAGATAGATCTTTGCTATTTCCTCGTTTTTATTTATACCGATACCATAATAATAACATCGTCCTACTTCATAAATTGCTTGTTTATCTCCCAATAAACAGGCTTTTGAATAGTACATAAAAGACTTTCTTGTATCCTTTCTTACTCCGAATCCATTTTCATAACACACGGCTAAATCGAAACATGCCGACTCATTATTCTGTGTCGCAGCACAATGTAATAATTCAGTTGCTTTTTTATAGTCTCTTTTTACGTATTTACTGTGAAGATACCATGTAGCCAAAGCATATTCAGCCTTATTATACCTAACTGTGTTTCTTTACCTGCTTCTTGAAGAGCTTTTAAATAAATCCTGTCTCCTTGTGGCATAATATATTTTTTTATTGTTCTTAGGGGGCCATGGGCCTTCCCAATTCGATGGTACTTTTCGTAGAGGCGACCTATCCACGATTAAGCGTATGGAGATTTACCCATATGCTTTGTATGCTGCGTCAACGGATCCATCGCGTTCCTCCATCCAATTGCATCATAAAATCTCGAACCGTAATTGGACTGTCATCCAAACTCGCCCTGGAGTTATTTACTTATTTTTCTTTGTTCCGTTATCAACAATCTTTTTATACTCCTCCAAAGTCGGTACATTCTTATTTTTAAAGACTTCCTTAATTTCTTCACTCGCAAGTTCCTTGTTCAAATAATAAGCCTGTAACAAATGGTAAATTGCATCTTTTTTCAAGTTTTCGTCCAAACTCAATTCAGCGCCATCTATTGTGGCTTCCGCAGTCATAATAATATATATATCGAAATGTGCATAGGAACAATTGTGCTTTTTTGCCATAAAATATGCATAATAAAAAAATTCTTCCCAATTCTCTTCTGCAAAACGATGCTCCGAAGCTAACCTGTAGGCGTCACAATCTCCAATATTAATTGCGTTAGCTAGTTTTTCGTGCATGCCAGTATCCAACTCTTTCTGCCAATTGCTGACACGTTTGTTCTCATCTATTTTTTCCCTCCAAGAATTAATACAAGAAGAAAACAACAAACAAATAAATACAACAAATATTCTATTTTTCATATTTCTTATCGCCAATAAATGTTTTGGGCGCAATCCTGATAACTGGTCGCTTACTGATTTGCTTTCCTTCCCTAAATTTTATGAAACCACCATTATTATATTCGTTATTAAAGCACCTGTTAATAAAAACTATCTGTATTCATTTATTTTTAATTCTAAATCATGTATAACATTTTTATTAAGCATGGTATTAAAGCTATTTTCAATAAGGTTTATAAATACCTGACGCTTTTTATCATCCATATGATCGAAAGAATTGACTAAACGATAGAAAGCGGTTGGATAATGTTCTTTCATTAAAATAGTGCTGACTTTACTTAGATGTACATCATCGTACAACGTTAAATTTACCGCAGCCTGTAGCTTAACCAAGCGTTGCTTTGTCTTCTTAAAAGCTGTGCAATTAATTGTATAAAATCTCAAAGGCTCAATTTTAATACTGTTAAATAAAACCCAGTCTAAAACCGCTAGTTTAGTAAGTTCATAATACCTTCCACTAACAATTTCTTCGGCCTTAGATAATAATTCAAGACCATAAAAATCTATATTAACAGATAAATCGAAAATGTTCTCCAGTAATTCATTGTTACTGCTTGTTAAATGTTCATTTATCCACTGCACAAGAATGGATCTATTTCCATCTTTCTCGAAATGGGAATAATTTAATATGAATTCATTTCTTAAATCTCTATCTAATAAACATTTTATCACTAGGTTTCCAGAGAGACGTTGTGAAAAATCTACAACTTCAGGTTTAACATTAGTATCCTCTACTGTTTCTCTTCTGCTTATTTTTTTCATTTCTTCTTTTTAATTCGGTATTGATTGAGGCGACAATTTATTATCATATTTTCCTTGCTTTTCCCTTTACCTTATCTTTTCCGCCAAAACTTGCTCCGTAATCGTACTGTCTTCCAAGCTCGCCCTGGAGTTATTTACTTATTTTCTTTGTTCCGTTATCAACAATCTTTTTATATTCCTCCAAAGTTGGTACATTCCTATTTTTAAAGACTTCTTTAATTTCTTCGCTTGCAAGTTCCTTGTTCAAATAATAAGCCTGTAACAAATGGTAAATAGCTTCCTTTCTTAAACCATCATCCAAACTCAGTTCGGCATTGTTTATCGTCAACTCCTCATTCATAAAATAATAGATATCATAATGAGCATAAGCGCAATTGTACTTTTTCGTCATAAAAAAGGCGTAATAAAAGAATTCTTGCCAATTGTCATCAGCAAAATAATATTCTGATGCAGACTTATATGCTTCACAGTCTCCACTATTTATAGCTTGGGACAAATTGGCGTACATGCCATCTCTCAAGCCTTTTTTCCAAGATTCAACACGCAAGTTGTCTTCTTCCGTTTCTCTATTCGAACTATTACAAGAAACAAATAAGATAGTAATCAACAAAATTAAACTACTTGAGATTCTTTTTATGTCCCGAGGCTGTAGTCTTACTGTCAATATAAATAAACGGTCTCTTTCTAATTCTTTCTCCATTTCTAAATTTTATAAAGCTTCCATTACTATTTTCATTCTTAACACCTTTTATTTTATTAGTATCTGTTCCATACATTACGAACCCATCAGCAGCTATGACAGTAGTATTATTGAGTTTGGAAATTTTCTCTGCATCGGATTTTTACTGGTATATACGTACGGAGAAAATATCCAATATTTTCCCCCTGCGGATCAATAACATTCTACCTGCCGATTTCAGCATCGTAAAACTTGCTCCTTAATTGCGCTGATGCTAGTTAATTACCCTATCCTTAAAAATGGATGTTCCCCTAAGTGTACTATCAATCCTCCAATAATATGCGTTAAAAGCACAACTTGAAATTAAATTCTCATTTAAATTAACTTTCGTAATAAATGAACAGGAAATATGTAGATCATCGGGAGAATGAGCTTTCGATACCTCATGGAACTTATCACATCCTGATTTTAAATATTGATCTATATAAGATTTATAATCCCTAAATTCACTGTCATACTCCTCTCGAAACACCAATATCTTATTGACGTATTTAAATTTGTAACCTATGGATCGGTCTAAATCAAAAACTAATCCCTCATATATCGAACTTGAAAGACTATTGAATTCAAAAATAATAACATTCTTCATTCTAGGACTTTTGTTTTCGATAAAATCAACGATGTACTTTAGGGATTTTCTTAGTCTGGACTTATTTAATCTTGCACTGCTAATATTTGAATCATTGTTCTCCGTAGATCCAGTTGGAGAGTAATTGAAATAGTTAAGTAAAGCAGCATGCTGTTCTTCTTTAATTTTGGAATAGGTACTGGACTGTCTACAACTTGACAAGCATAATATACAAAACAATAAACAATTTAATATTTTCATCATGGGATTGGGTTAGTATTCATATATCTATCTAGCAACTCTTTAGCTACTGCGGTTGGCGTATATATTATGTCGCCACCTGGTACCTTACCGGATTTTTGAATTACTTTTCCTGTATGGTAATGTGTCCTAGCTTTATACCCTTGCTCAAATTTCAACAAGTTTTCCATTAAAACCGCATATATTTCATCCTTAGTTACTCTTCCTTCTGTATCTACTATTTTTTGATACTTAAACCATTCATCTTTTCTACCTGAAAAGTTTTTAGAAAATGAGAATCCATGGCTTATTTCATGAAATAATGTGAGATGGTAGGGTTTAGGAGCATCTTTTTGATTAAAATCAGTATAAATATCCCCTTCGTGATGAAAATTTCTATTCTTTAATCGCTCTAGTTGTGATTCATTTTTCCTTATCGAAACAATAGAACCTTGCCCCGTAATCGTACTGCCTTCCGCAACTTTTCCGCGGTTTCCCGAACTAGCTAACACCAAAAAAAAGCAAGCTTCTCAAAAAGACGTTAACCACATCCCGATAATATCATCGAACCTGAACTCCTGATACAATTCGGAATCGAAAAAATTCTCCTCTTCAAAACTTTAAGAGCACTCGGACTCAAATGAAAACGTTCATCATTCTATTTTTTAAATTTTCAATCTGCATAATGTTCTTTCCGATATACCACAACAGAATCTATTACACCAAGTTTACCCTTCGCCCAAACTTGCAAGCCAACTTGGTTAAACTCGTAAACATATCGTACATCCTCTTCATTAACATATAATCTATCTTCATCCGAGTAATCATCTTCAACATGGTTAGAAAATTGCTGTACGCTAAGACCAATCAGATTAACACCTTTGTACAATAATTCTTCGTAGCATTCTATATAGTCAATTATACCATCAATCTCTACAAATAAAGTAATTTCAGGATTCGAAAATGTATAACAAATTACAGGAGTAACCTTGTCATCACTCATATCATCAATTGAAAACTCAAATCTATCTAAATATTCTTTTATACTATCTCCTAATATAAAATCGCCTACTTGCTTAAATAGTACTAATACAGGAATCATTTCTCTATCTTTTATTTGCTTTTGAATGTTCTTCACCTTTCCTTGCTTTTTGAGCACTAGTTTTGATTCTTTCAATTTTAGTTTTTATTCTCTTCTTTTCCGTACCTGCCGCAGAAGATAATTTCTCTTCAAGTTCACGTAATTGCTTTTCTACTTTACTTTGCGTTCTTCCTCCATCACCATGACGTTCATTTTTTCCATTAGATCTACTTTTACCATTTATATTGTCTCTATAACTTTCAGGTATCAATTCTGGACTATATATACTTGTAGGATCGGCACCTAGCCAAATTAAAGTCTCAGCGACTGCTAGAGATATAGGCACTACATTATCAGATATAGTTTTTCCTGCCATCCAACCAGCTCCACCAGCGGCAGCTACAGGACCAGACAAAGATAAAAGGAAAGCAGAACAAAAAGTATTGACCCCACGGTCAACCAGCCATATTTGCGCTTTTCCTGTTTAGACCACTTTTCATATCTGTCAAAGTATTTTATGTATTTATCCTGCCTGAAAACAAATACATAACAGATCAGACCAGAGCCGACCCCACAGCCTATTATAAGCGGTGTGGATATGCTTATCTTCAACATCATCAGAACCGAAAAAAAGAAGAGAGCCAAACCGCCCCAAAGAAAACCACCGGCAGCTACAGTACTAAGACCGAACCTCTTGTCTCCCCATGCCTTGTTGATTTCCTGATGAATATCAATCCCAAGCTCTTCATAGCGCTTTCTCTGAAAAGGCAATTTATGTATAAGATTTGCCAGGTTGATTCTTTCGGTAAACAAATGAACTTTATAAAAAGCCTTATAAAGGCAAAAATGTATAATATTAAAGTATTTCTCCATAACTCCCCTATCTACCGTGATAATAGTTGATTGACCGGTCCCCTACATTACTTCCCGTGTAGCCTCCCACAACAGTTCCTCTACCTGCCCATTTATACATCCCAGCAGCCCTATATGCTCCCGAACGGCTTCCCGTATATTGATTCCCTCCCCATGAACTATTATAATATTTCCCGTTCTTGCCAAGCCATTGGTTGCCGGGCGCAACAGCTGTACCAAAAGCTCCATAAAATCCACCAGCGTAATCCAAAGCTGATTTTGTCCCATCAAATCCAAAGTGAGAGGTTGTAACAGAGTTAATGCTGCCAATTAAACAACAGCATCACTCACCCGTCCCTGTACATCACTGAGCCATCCGCCGCTCTCGAAAGAGCTTCTTCCTGTTACGGTAACTGCGTCCAATTCCCAGCTAAAGCCATTACCGGCACTGATGATATGGTTTGACATATCATTTATAGATGCGCCACTGCTATTGTTCAGATAATTGAAGAACGAAGAAATTTCATCGGGATCATCTATGGTTATATTACCCTTTGCATCCACACGGTACATGCCGTTGGGGTCGTGGAAAAGGATGGGATCGTTTCCTACATAGGCATAAGGAGAATACGAAGAATACATCTCCGCCAGCGGGTCAACAACATTCCACCTGCCGATCTCCGCATCATAGAACCTCGCCCCGTAATCGTACTGCCTTCCAAGCTCGCCCTGGAGGTATTTACTTATTTTCTTTGTTCCGTTATCAACAATCTTTTTATACTCCTCCAAAGTTGGTACATTCCTATTTTTAAAGACTTCCTTAATTTCTTCACTCGAAAGTTCCTTGTTCAAATAATAAGCCTGTAACAAATGGTAAATTGCATCTTTTTTCAAGTTTTCGTCCAAACTCAATTCAGCGCCATCTATTGTGGATTCCGCAGTCATAATAATATATATATCGAAATGTGCATAGGAACAATTGTACTTTTTTGCCATAAAATATGCATAATAAAAAAATTCTTCCCAATTCTCTTCTGCAAAACGATGCTCCGAAGCTAACCTGTAGGTGTCACAATCTCCAATATTAATTGCGTTAGCTAGTTTTTCGTGCATGCCAGTATCCAACTCTTTTTGCCAATTGCTGACACGTTTGTTCTCATCTATCTTTTCCCTCCAAGAGTTAATACAAGAAGAAAACAACAAACAAATAAATACAACGAATATTCTATTTTTCATATTTCTTATCGCCAGTAAATGTTTTGGGCGCAATCCTGATAACTGGTCGCTTACTAATTTGCTTTCCATCCCTAAACTTTATTCCCATCCCATCAGAAAAACTACCTCCTCCTTCGTTTGTCCATGTGGTCTCACTTCATGAAGATTTATTCCAAAGATCATTGATAAAGGATTGGGAAAGCATTCCAATCTGGATCTATAAAGTTGATCGGATTGTTATTGGTATACACGTACGGAGAAAATATCCTATATTTTTCCGCCTGTGGATCAATAACATTCCACCTGCCGATTTCAGCATCGTAAAACCTTGCTCCGTAATCACAAGTGAAAGTAGCCACATTCAGCTATATCGAACGCTGGTACAATAACGATAGGATATATTCTGCGTTAGGATTTTCCTCGGTCATCATCGCTTTCCAATTATGTTTTGTCTATACATATACCCCAGTTATTATTAATTTTTAAAAATGTAATCTTTTCATTTCTAAAACTATTCATATTTCCGCATTTGTCAAAACGATAATTAATAACTTCTTCAACAGGAAATTTTTCAGACTTTATTTGAAAAGATATTTCATCAAATTTCCCGCAGTTGCCGTTCAAAGAAGTTGAACAAATAACCTTTGAGATTTTTAGCTTTTTCATTTTCTTTGAAATCGTTTCAAGATATCGAATATTACCGTTTTTACTATATTTCTGTTCTATTGTAAATACAATTATATTTTTATCGTTGTTGACATCTATAAGTTTAATATTATCGATTATCCCCTTTTTCAATAAATTAAAATCATATTCATTTCTTGCGAATTCACTTTTTAATAGAGTTTCATTATTATTATTACATGAAACTATCATCGAAAAAAATAGCACGTTCAAAAAGGTATTCCTTAAAATCAAAAAATATTTCTTCATCGTTATTTTATTCTATAATTTATTCTTTCTTCCAAAACTCTTGTTTTCAAAGTATTTCCCCCTTGTTTTAAAAGAGTTTTTGCATGTTTACGTCCTACAGATATTGCTCGTTGCTCCCAAGGTTCATCATTTCTACCACGAGTTCCCTTTTCAGCCAGCCAATTAGGATCAATTAATGCACCGTGATAAACTCCCATCAGGATCAATATACCTTAGAGGATTCATACGCATAGCGATAAGGAGACCATCGTCTGTTCTCGTCCGCCACCGGATCTACTACATTCCACCGTCCTATCTCCGTATCGTAAAAACGCACTTCGTAATCGTAATACTGTACACTTTTTTCATTTGCCTATCCAAATTACTCATAACGAAATGGATTGAATCCATATGAAATATCAAATTCGGGTACTTTTCTTAAATTTTGAATTCCAGGATAAAATTCGATTAAAACATGTTGATTAGGCAATACAAATATTGTTCTTACTGAGTATGCATCCGCCCTTTCAGACAATACTTCAACTTTCCGAAAACCAATACCTAATGTCTTTTTTATAGTCTTGTATTTGTATGGATTGTTATTTATACTATCTTTTGTAATTACCTCTCCATCTACCTTCACTTCTGCATCAATACTATAGCCGTCTGATGTTGGTGATGACATGCCCAGATATATGGTCGTTTCATACTTTAGACCAAAGAGAAAAAAAGTTATCAGCGCCAGAACAAACATCCAAATTATAATTTTCCGTTTCATTGCTATTTATTTACTTGTGCCGCAGGCCCACATCATTTATATAACCATCATTGGTCACTCTCTAACATCAATCGTATTTAAAATGAATATGGAGGCTATCTAAAGAATTGCCATATACTTTATAAATGCTATCACGCACATGCTCGCTGTCAGGATCCTTCCTTGGCCAGAAGCTTAAAGCGTCGAGCATCTTCCTTCTCAGTTTGGTCTTATTATCAAAGAAAAAGAACAGTTGAAAACCTACATCATTTTTAGGAACACGGAAGGTAGTATCTTTTTCATTGACGCTAAGATGGATAACATTGTTTTCGTCCTTCGACAGCGCAAATTCCTTTATGAGAATATATGTATCAACTCTGTAGTTAGCTATCATGGTGTCCACTAATATTCCCCCATTCAGATAAATCTGCACTTTACTACTATCAATATTCTCAGTACGCGCTCCGTTGTAATAAATTTTGCTGGCCATTTTACCGTTATCACATGAGACGATACCCCCTAAATTGACACTTAAGAAAAATCCAATGTATATATTCATCGCACTCTGGTTTATTTTTTATAGGCAAAACTAAGCTCGGCAATCAGATTTTCTACCGCCTGATAGGTTTCGCTTCGACACCTTGCTCAATTCCTTTCAATAATCCTCGATTCCTAGCCTTCTCCAATTCTATTTTTATTCATAGTAAAAAGGATTGAATCCATATGAAATATCAAATTCAGGTACTTTTCTTAAATTTTGAATTCCAGGATAAAATTCGATTAAAACATGTTGATTAGGCAATACAAATATTGTTCTTACTGAGTATGCATCCGCCCTTTCAGACAATACCTCAACTTTCCGAAAACCAATACCTAATGTCTTTTTTATAGTCTTGTATAGCATGATCAATATCGTTACCGAGAGTGAATGATTTTCCCATAGCTGGAGCTATATTTGCTAAATAGTCAACATAAGGAAACGTTGCGTTCAAATATTGCTCAATAGCGTCAAAATTTAAGCTTCCATACGATGCATCAGAAAACAAATCAATATCAACGGATACACGGTGTCCCAAATGCAAATTCGAAGCTGTACCGCCCACTAATCTAAACGGATTAAACACTGCTGCATGCATCAGCGTTGTGAGCGTATTTTGTAATAGATCATTTACGGTATGGTAATGCAACATAAATTTATCTTTTTTGTAATGTCATTGGCTCTATCTTATGATCAGCTAAAACCTGCTTTACTTTTTCCGACCCATAAAATCGTGTAATTTCATCTTTTTCAGATTGGTTTCCTCGTTCAAAAACACGTTTTATAACTGCTTTATATTGATTTTCCCAATCAATCTTATCGATATCAGTATCCCAAAAAAGAGCTTTCCTCAGTAAGCTAAGATCAGGAATCTGGTTTTTAAAAGTATTACCTTTGACTTTCTCAATATCATGATAGGTCTGCAACAACGCAAATGTCCCCTCTTCAACTCCTAGGGCTTTATCTACTTTTAAAGACAAAGGGACAGGAATACCTCTCTTGCCTCTGATGATTGCATTAAAAACCTGTCTGTGCGTATCTATTGATAAGGCAAAGGGACTCGGTTTAATTGTCCGCTTTTTTAACTCCCGTTCCAGAATCAGACCGGGATGGATTCCTTTGAACCGTTCAAAACTTCTTTCCATAACATAAATGTAATCAATTTTGATTACAAATAATAGCTATCCCTCAAAAAGCTGCCCTTTGAAATTGAGATATAATACCTGCTAACATCACACATAATAGGGCAAAATTTCAAACAAATAAAAGAATAAAAAAACTATTTTTTTTAGCAATTTCAAAAGTTTAGTAAAAGGATTTTGCTAGATTTGCTAGAGAGATCCCATTTATGAAGAATAGTACAAAGATAACGAATGCGAGTATAGAGTCGGCTGGCTTACCGAAGGATGCAAAACAGGTCATTGCTGAATATATATGGAATGGATTTGACGCTAAAGCTTCAACAGTATCTATGGATATCAGTAGCAATCAACTGGGCTATATAGAGCGTATCCGTATCTCGGACAATGGTGAAGGTATTGCTCCTGATACCCTAAATTATTCTTTTGGCAACTTTCTAGACTCTTTAAAAAAAGGGCAGCCGAAACGCACGTCGTATACTCGTGGTAAGAAAGGAAAAGGACGTTTTTCTTTCTCACTATTTGCAACACGTGCTACTTGGCATACCGTGGTCGCTATAAGTGATCAGTTGATGGGATATAAACTCCTAATCGATAGGGATACTAAAGAAGAATACGAAAACTCAGAACCACAACCTACTACAGCGTCGAGTACGGGTACTATGGTGGTACTGGAAGGGGTATTTGGTGTGAATGCCGCGACATTGCAGTCTGAAGAATTTGTAGATTTTCTGGCGCAAGAGTTTGGTTGGTTCTTGCATCTCAACAAGGATGCAGGATACAGTATCCAGATCAATGGAAAAGCTATCTCTTACCAACAGCTGATTCAGGAGACGGACGAGACTTCGTTTACGATATACAGTCCCGAAGAGAACTCTTTTGTGTTTAAGGTGAATTATATCCGGTGGCAATATCCTATTGGAGATCGCTACTACTACTATTTTTTAAACAGCCATAAAGTGGAGGTGGCCAAGCAGTTGAGTAGCTTCAATAATAATGCGATTGAATTCCATCATTCGGTGTATGTGGAATCAGCTTTTTTTAACGGGTTTGACCTATCAGACATGACATTGTCGACTGAAGGAAACTTATTCAGTGAAAAGGAACAGCAGATAGTTTACCGCAAATTATTGTTGGAACTGCGTGAGATGCTTGAGCGTAAACAAAAGAAATACGTGCGCGAACAAGCGGTGGGTGTTAAGCTACAGGAACTGCTACAAAAGAATCTACTTCCACACTACAGTTCTTCTGCTAGCGATCAGAAACGTAAAAATACATTATTGCAACTGATACAGGAGCTATATATTGCTGACCCACGGGCGTTTGTGGGTATCAAAGTAGATTTGATCAGAACGTATCTCGGATTCTTGGACTTGTTGCTACAGACAGATCGCAAAACGGAAATATTACCTATCGTGGAGCAAGCCATCCCGCTATCCGACAAAGAACGCGAACGGATGCGGAAGATTTTGGGTTAGATTAAAGCATTAAGAATTCGCTACGCAGTGCGTGATGAATTAGAGGGTGTACTGCTGCAGCATCTTATAGGCTCTCTCCGCTTGATCCTATCCCGTAATATTTTCGGGGCCAACACCTCGATACACTCACCAAAACCGATCAGTTCGCGCTCCAGTTCAAAATTGAGGACGACATCCATCCGGATCAGGATCCCGCCATCCTCCTCGGTTTTCAAGAGTTGTTGAGAGGCATGCAGTGGCTTCGTAAGCACATAGGGCGCATTGCCCTGATCCACCCGTAGGATTACCCGATGTCCCCGATCCCTTTCGGATTTGGTTACACCGATGGTATCGGCATAGTAGCGTTCAAAATCGACACCATCATATTCCACGTACCCCGATTTTGCCATTTCTGCGATATCCTCGATACGGTCCAGGGCCAAGGTGACGAGTGTCTTTCCTTTTTTTGGCCTACAGATCAAGAACCACCGGTTACGGTACTCTTTGAGCAGGTAGGGGAAATACACGGT
Source organism: Sphingobacterium alkalisoli (assembly GCF_005049105.1). Taxonomy (GTDB): domain Bacteria; phylum Bacteroidota; class Bacteroidia; order Sphingobacteriales; family Sphingobacteriaceae; genus Sphingobacterium; species Sphingobacterium alkalisoli. Next base: position 14,448 of record NZ_SUKA01000003.1, on the reverse strand, counting down.
ATCTTGAGGCGCTTGGGATTTGAAGGATTTATAACTGATCAGCAACGGAATATTTTCGCGTATAGCCCTATACAGCGGCGTGATCCAGTTCAACCCCTTGAGCAGTTTGTTATTTTCCAACTGGATGTACGAGACCGATGTATGGTCGCGCTTAGAGAGATTGTTTTCCAATCGGGCGATCATATCGCTCATCTCATCGAAATAGGCGAAACCGTTGAGGTGTTTTAAGATATCTACTGCATCTCTCATCTTGGACATGTCGCTATCCGACAGAGGCGAATTGCTGATCGAGTAGCTTAGGTCACTGTAGGTATAATACTTACGCTTGGTCACGACGATAGGCGCATTGTAACCGAGCTTGTTGCTGCTCATCAGCTGTATATCGCCCTGTACCGTCCTTTTGGACACCCCACTATGGATGCCTTTCAATTCGCACAAGCCCTCCGAGACTTTTTCGATCAAGTCTTCCAATGTCCACTTCCGGTGGGGTTTCCGTAAACAATCATCGATGATTTTATATAGGATCAGTGCCAGTTTATTGATTGACATCGTGTCTTTTTTTATGACGAATACCTATTCTAAAGGTATAGGCTTTGCACATACTACGCAACAGAGATGCGCAATACAGATAAAAACTACCTTACCTAAGTATTATTTAAAATTTATCACCCTATTTTACAACGAATTAACAATAAAAACAAACTGTTATATCAATTGCGCAAAACTACTGCGCAGATATGCTCGCACCTTTGTAGTGTCAGGTATGACAAACGTTCTTTGATGAAGAAAAGCAAGTCGCTTTAGTCGGCAAATAGTGGGACCACCGAGTCGTCGCTCGCTCAGACTAAAGCTGTACACACGATATGTGCCCTGTGGCACAAAGAAACCTTTCAACTGGATACGGCGTCCCGGTCTCCTGTTTCTGTATAGCAGGATAGTGTTGGTTCGGTAGAATACAATATACTGGCAAAGTGGACAGTTGCAAGGGGAATAGTGCTAATGTCGCAGGTTCGAATCCTGCTCCCGGTTGATCGGGATAGCTCAGGGGTAGAGCATAGCTCCACAGAGAGGGTTCGAATCCCTCGCTCATCCGTCACATGGGTTCATTGGTTGGAGGAACGAAAGTTCCAATGTAAGTTAAGGCTTTCTTTCAAAAAGTCACTCGGGAAGCTTTTCGTCTTTTGTTCCGTTGCTTGTTGCTGGTCTTATCCCCTGTCGGGGATAAGGAGCGAATCCGCCAGATCGACAGCAGGCAGCAATCGTCACCTTACTTTGCAGATCAGGACAGCTGGCTCGCTGAGGTAAAGCCCCGTCGGCACGCTACACGCACTCCGAATGGTCTTTACAAGGCAAACAGTCCTTCTGGTCTCCGCGAGGCAGCGATGAACGAAACACGGGAAGCTTTTTTTACACGAAATAATAGATTTAATCATAAATAACAACAATAATGAAACGCATCACCGTACAGGTAAATCAAGTTGGTCTGGTCGTCAAAAACAACGCCGTCATGCGTGTATTGGCTACCGGGAAGTATTGGCTAGGCTTCGGCGAGCATGTAGAGATACATCCGCTATCCGGTCCCGTGCAGACCGCACATGACATGGATGTACTCTTACAGGTAGCTGGCTTCCGCGAGATGGTGGACGTGGTGGAGATCCCGGATCATGCGTTGTGCCTCGTGTACGTCAACAACAACTTTGACCGCGTGCTGTCTGCCGGCCGACATGTCTTCTGGAAGGGCTTGGCAGATTACAGATTCCAGATCGAAGATATCTCGAGCATAACGATCGCACCGACTATAGACCGTCCACTCTTGGACAGGCTGGTCTTGGCCAATTGTGTCCGCTGCTTTAAGCTGGAGCCCTCGGAGAAAGGCTTGTTGTTCGTAGACGGCAAGTACGTCCAGACCTTGGAAGCCAGGACATACTACTGGTGGAAAAATGCCGTGACCCTATCCGTCAGCAAAGCCGATCTGCGTATCACCGCGATGGAAATCCCGGGACAGGAAATCCTGACCCGGGACAAAGTCCAGATCCGGGTCAACTTCTCGGTCAACTACCAAGTTACCGATATCGTGAAAGCCCTGTTGGAAAACAAGGAGTACGAGAAGCAGTTGTATACCCTGATGCAATTGGTTTTACGTCAGTACATCGGGCAGATGACCTTGGACGAACTGATGGAAAGCAAGGCCGAGATCGCAAAATACGTGATCGACACTACTGTCAGCGAGGCCGCCGCATTGGGACTGACCTTACATAATGGCGGTGTCAAGGATATCATCCTGCCCGGTGAAGTACGTGAGATCATGAACCAGGTGTTGATCGCCGAAAAGCGGGCGCAGGCCAATATCATCACCCGTCGGGAAGAGACCGCATCCACCCGTAGCTTACTGAATACCGCTAAGCTGATGGAGGAGAATACGATGCTGTTCAAGTTGAAGGAAATGGAGTACGTGGAGAAAATCGCCGAGAAGATCAATACCATCTCCGTATCGGGCAACGGGCAGATCGTCGATCAGTTGAAACAACTGTTTGTCAAATAATCGTCGTAACAAAAGAGGCGCAAGGAACAACGTAAAGAGGTTATTGTTCCTTGCTTAACAAAACTTTCATGATCCATTGAATCACCAACAGGCATGAAAGTTCTTGATGGCCTTTGAGATAGACACTTTCAGAAAAAAAATTAGGAATATACATACCCCACATGACCATGGAAAACCAACGAATCAACGGCAATGACCTACTTGCCATAGGCTATCAAGAAAATCACGCTATGGGCGTAGCGTTGAAAATCAACAAGAAAAGATTGGGCTTCACCCGTGAGGAGATGCTGGTCACATTCAAGGCCGTGCTGGAGCAGCCCGAGTCCTACCTGCACGACCCTGTCTTCAAGCCATTGGCTGAGGTGCTACTATCCATCGACACGCTGGAAGACGAGACCATTGCCCTAAAAGAGGAAGCCCTCAACTATGCGGTATACGGAGCGGAGCATATCGAAGACGGAGCCAAGAAGCAGATGCATGTCGCTATGAAACTTCCGGTCACTGTTGCCGGTGCGCTGATGCCCGATGCGCATCAAGGCTATGGCCTTCCGATCGGGGGCGTATTGGCGACGAACAACGCCGTCATTCCCTATGGCGTCGGTGTGGACATCGGTTGCCGCATGGCGCTATCGGTATTTGATCTGCCTGCAGAATACCTGAACACCCACCACGACACGTTGAAAAACGTATTGAAGCATAGCACCCGGTTTGGTGCTGGTCATGGTTTTCTGCGACATGAGCGCACAGATCACGCGGTACTGGACCACAGCCTATTTGAAACCCACGATTTTATCCGCTCCCTGAAGGACAAGGCCTGGACTCAGCTGGGTTCGTCCGGTGGCGGCAACCACTTTGTGGAGTTTGGGATTATGGAATTTGCCAGCGCAGATGCCACCCTAGGTGTAGCACCCGGCAAGTATCTGGCCTTACTGACGCATTCTGGATCACGGGGACTAGGAGCAACCATCGCAGGACATTATACCAAACTGGCGAAAGAGATCTGTAAATTGCCCTATGAGGCGCAACATCTTGCCTACCTGGATCTACATACGGCCGAAGGGCAGGAATATTGGTTAGCGATGAACCTAGCAGGCGACTATGCATCCGCCTGTCATGAGGTGATCCACGACAAGATCCGAAAAGCCCTGGGCGCAGAATTGCTGACCAAGGTCGAAAACCATCACAACTTTGCGTGGAAAGAGCAATTTGAAGGTGAAGAGGTGATCGTCCACCGAAAGGGGGCTACGCCTGCCGGCAAAGATACGATGGGTATCATCCCCGGATCGATGGCGACCCTTGGTTTTTTGGTACGGGGCAAAGGCGAAGAGACCGCCATCAACTCGGCCTCTCATGGCGCCGGACGCTTGATGAGCCGTACACAGGCCATCAAGACCCTGTCGGCTACCGACTTAAAGACCCTACTCGAAGACCAAGGCGTCACCTTGCTTGGCGCCGGTATAGACGAAGCCCCGATGGCGTACAAGGATATCCATACAGTGATGTCTGCGCAGACCGATCTGGTGGATATCGTGGCGACCTTTTCCCCCAAGATCGTGCGTATGGCCGATGACGGTTCGAGAGAGGACTAAAACAAATGGGGCGGCACCGTACTATGATACGGCATGAGCTGCCCCGTATTTGTAATTCTGTAGACTTGTTTAATTTGGTTATCCGATTATTCATAACGAAATGGATTACATCCATTTAATATATCAAACTCTGGTTTTTCTCCTTCAGACCTTAATCTGGGATAAAATTAGATACGATTGAAGAGCCGAACGAGGCAAGGGCAGCGTGTCGGGCTTAATAAAAATAAAGTGTTCAGCAATTCGGATGAATTCTTGACTAAAAATCTCCGCTACTTAAGCGTACTCGATAGTGATGTCATGAAGAGAATAGACCTGGAGAGAAAGATAAAAATTAAAAAGATCGTTTGACAAAGTTACACAAGCCTGTATCCCTCAACCGCTTCTATTTCATCTGCACTCAATTGCTCCACTTTAATCGCTGGACTACCATCTTTCAGAAAAGCATTAACTAAGGACTCTGGGTAATAGATCGTCTGGACGACGTTATCAAAAGGTCGAGTTCGTTTCTCAAAATATTTCCGCTTAGCACGTTTCAGCGCCGAATCTGGAAGCTCCTTAAAATCTAGAATGTAGACTACAAAAATACAATTTGCATCGTGCTTGATCGGGAATTCGCTCGTTATAATCGCTTGACTAATTTGATGGATATAATCGTCAGAGGAATTTACCTCATTTATTCTTTCAATCAATAAATGTAAATGATTTTTTAAAGTGGCAACCTTAAATATACGAGGCGTCCTTTTATAAGCAAGCAACTTTCCCCGCAAAGAAATCTTCCATAATCCTTCAAAATCTGTCAATTCAATATAGCCTAACGAATCTAACCAGTGCAATACTTCTTGTGATTTTATAAAATCTATGGATAACCATTCAGAAACTACCTGTGCTGAAATAAATTGGTCACCAGTTCTTCTTAACAGTTTTCGAATTTTTAGTTGGTCAATCATTATATTTGTATCTATGAAATTAATCGAGATCGTTCTAGCAATCCTAATCAATTTAATCTCAAGCTATTTTTTCGTAAAAATAGTCGAATTTCTAAAAAATATTTCTATTTTTCAAATAAAGGGGAGTCGAACCTAACCGCATACAAAACAACAACAAGCATCTACATAACAGATACTTAAAAAAATAAACCAAAGGTATCTGACAACCAATTTTGACAACTGTATTGTAAACAGGTATTTTTTTTATATCATTAAATATCTAATAGAGAGAACTTTAATACATATATTTGTTAATGCATAGTAAATTCTTGTATACAAAAAATAGCTTAACTTAACAAAAATCACTAATTGTCAAATGGTTATGTAATGGATTCGTTAAAAATGGTAAATTTTTTATTCCCAAGGATTCAGGAAACGATATCACTATCAAAATTTGTCAAAGCAGTTAAACTGGGATTTCATACAAACGAAAATTTTGGTAACGAACACATAAAGTTGACATATGTAATTAAAGGCAATGATTCCTATAATGGATTAGATTATAATGATCAGCGAGAGATGTTCCGGGGAGCATCCCATTATATTTTTACGCTTTCTACTTATTCGGATACGAATTATGGTAACTTCAGAGAAAAGTTATTACGAATACTAGAGTTTAAACATATCTACCAAAGTATCGCTACATATATTACCTTCCAACTGGAGGGAGCCCTAATGCCTAACACCGCAATTAAAATTCAGGAAATCGACCTATGGCCTGAGGGGATTTATGCAGAAAAATATCTAAGTAACCCCAATTATCGGGAGGACAAAAGGAATGTACGCGACGCTTACAGAGCAGACGTAAGGCAATGGAGTCACCTACGCAACTTAGCACAGGAAACTAAGAAACAGGTAGCCGAACAATGTGATCAGATGTGTATTACCGATTTAGAAATCAACAAGTTATTTGATATAGATTTACACAGACTTCGAGGACTTCTGGTACAATATAAGATACCTATTAAAATCTCTAGAAAAAAGATCATCGATAAGATTGAGATACATGCTCAGGCGCTAGTTAGAGCGATTAAGACAGAATTGGACTCGGATGATTTCTACGGTCAGAGATACCCACTCTACAAACTTGTACAGTACATGTACAACACTTATCTGAGTGGAGAAAAAACTGATCTCATAGAAGATCAAAAGTCCAACTTTCTTAGGGATTTTAAAATACAACCAGGCGACATCCTTCAACTAAGCGATAACCGGCTTGTTACAGTTGTTTCTGTTAATATCACAGAACGGAATGAGATCGAAATCGAATACTCAATTTTAAAGGTTAATCTGGAACTGAGTGTGAGGACGCGAAAAATATCTTGTAAAAACGTTACACACGTTTTAAAGGAAAAAGAATTCTTGGAGTTTAAGAATTACTCATCCACAGCTCGCATGTCAATATTGACTAAATGGATGGCAAAAAGAAAGCAGAAATTCATTTGGACTCCTTTCACGCCCAATTTACTCTCGGCAATATAGTGCATACGAACGTTGCATCAATAGTTCAAAGTCGAGAAAAGGCCGGACGAAACCAGCCTTCCAATGTCCCGTGATCTCATCCCTCCTAATTCGTAACTTGGCTATATATAGCAAATCGCCCGGTTGGGCTAAATTGCCCCCTCCGAACACGTAATTGAAGCTTAGCAGATGCAAGGCATCGTCGGAGCTTGACGAAACAACATATAGTGCCACCGGCGTGGGCGCCGTTTCCGACGAATCACCTAGTCGAACAGAAGTGAAACAAATGGCGGATATGGTTTCGCCTATTATGAGTCCGTCGGGTGATAACGACCAACTTTACCACATTTCACTACGTTGAACAAAAACATGGACAGAACAAGCCTAATTCATCTTCCTTCCAAAAACCTATTTATAACATCTTCCTTCATAATATATGGATCCCTCATGTTTTCATATTATAACTCATTCCCGTTGACAAGATTATTTCCTTTATCGTTCCTTCTTTTTTTTGCAATTGGTTTGAAATATCCCGCTAACCTTTCTTATGGTCTTATCAGTGAATTTACGCAGTCAGAGATGATATTGTTTTGTAGCAAGTTTTTAGTAATTTTAAAAACAATTATTAGTTTATAAAATTTACGAAAAATAGAAATGTATCTGTAGATTAACCAAAACCGATGAAAAAAACAATTGACCTAAGACAAGTACGTTTAGTGCTTTGCATAGCCGCTATGGCTAGTATATTTTCAACTCGCGAGGCTAGCGCTCAGACTACCGACACCGTATATTTTAACGCAAAATGGGAAAAGACGGATCGTGATAATAAACACTTTTACCGTGCTATATCCCGTGAAGGAAATAACAGACCAATCCGTGTACAGGACTTTTATCCAAATGGAGTTAAGCAAATGGATGGATGGTATAGCTCATTAGAGCCTGAGGTAAGAGACGGGGATTTTACTTGGTGGCATGAGGACGGGATAAAGCACCGCCAGATGACTTTTGACAAAGGAGAGCCCACGAAGATCACCGAGTGGGATAAAGAGGGAAAAATAACACGACAGCAGGAGGCTGTAAAAACGGTTAGTCATATTAATGGTGAACGCGTGCGCGACCGCAAAGCACTGGAGAAAGCGCCTGTCTTCAATCGCGGAAAATCTTCGTTTCCAGATTATGTAACCAGACATCTTGAATATCCAGCTGCCGCGGAAGGAATAAGTGGAGAGGTAGTAGTCCGTTTTGTGGTGGATAAAAATGGAAGAACAAGGGATGCCGAAGTGGTACAAAGTGTGCATAAAGTTCTCGACGACACTGCACTTGACTTGATAAACTCTCTACCGCAGTGGACACCGGGAGTATTGGATGGTAAGAATGTCGACATTAAGATGGAGCTACCATTACGTTTTAATCGCTGAAACCTACTATCGTTTAAATTGTATAGTTTTTCGGATATTCCATAACGTTTAAGGATTCGAAAAAACCGCATGCAGAAACATTAACTGTTAAAAGCACACAAGAAACTGGACAAAAATATTTTGATAGGTTGAAAGAACTTACAGTCGAATTATTAGCTCAGATACACGTGTTAGGAATTTCCAAACAACTGAAATTCTGGATCAAAGGAATATATTTAGATTGATTAGTGCTGCTTGCTGGATGAAAACCCGCAGTACACAAGAGCCCGACTGATACAGGACCTAGAGGAGCTGCTACAGGTCGAGATCATACTGATACCGCAGGATAACTAGATTATAAAGAAAAAGCTTATCCCGACCACGCCATAGGTTGTTATGTAAATTATCTGGAAATTGCCAAGCTGATCGTATTGCCTGTTTTAGAAGTTCGGGGCAATAAAGATCTAGAAGTCGTTGATCTGTTTCATCAGATATTTCCTGACAGCCATATTGAAACCATAAACTTCAACGCCGTAGGTCATTTCGGCGGATTACTGAATTGTGTAAGCTGGAATATTTTCTGCCCAAATAAACAAGAATTATGATTGTAGGATAAAAGCTAATTTGGAATTGTCGCCACGTTGTGGCGACAATCTTGATACAGAAATTTCATTGATAGTGGCATGTCGGAAATTCCGACATGCCACTATCCTCTTGTTTTTATATGCTGCTAATCAAGGCTTTGACAGTACTTGTAAAATTGAGGGCAACGTAGTCTCACTTAAAGTTATTCCAAGGTTTTGCCATCATTGCTGTATTTCCTGAATAGTTCATTGATACAATGATATAAAAAAGTCATTTTGTTTTTTCACAACGTCATATTCTTCTAAATTAAACATTTAAAATACGCTATACTCCCATTTCACTATTTTTCGGAAAAAACTTATTAAGATATTCGTTACCTAATGGCGAAAGCTCGTAACCAACATTATGACTTATCGTTAAGCCTAAGTTTTTCAGTTTTCGAATATTTAGTTTTAACCACTCTTTTTCAAAGCCTGTTAGCTTTGCAATACCGATGGCGTGTAAATTGGGATTATCTTTTATCGTAAACAGTATTTTTTCAGTCCAATGGCCTTGTTTACTGTAAAGGTCTAAGCGCTCTAATCGACCTCTTAACTCTTCAAATTGCTGTTCTGACAATCCTGTTTGCTCCCTCAACTTAATTCGTGGGTCTTCGGCATGATAACGAACGGATATTTTAAAAAACGTTCCTGTGCTGTTGTGAGTAAATGATTTTAGCAACTGCTTTTTGTCTGTAAAGCCTGCCTGTACTGCATCTTTGTTGGTTATATCATTTTCGTTTACAGCTTCAATTTTGCCGATTTCGAGCAAACCAACAGATGTATGCAATAGACTTCCGCTTTTAACGGAAACCTTTTGCCACTTACGAAATGCCAAAGTGATTTCTCCCGATTTAATACCTTGCAGGTGTACTCCCTTAAATAGCATAATTATAATTCTTTTACATACTTGTTCAAATCAAATGACTTTCTACCAAGTAATTTTTCAAGTATACTGTCCACATGTGAAAATTCGCCTATCTTAATCCCGTTGGCCATACTGACCAATAAATCCACGACTTCGACAGGCATTTGATAGCTAATCAGTTCTTCTCTGAAAACTTCATCCGAAATATCTGCGTGGTTTACGGTTATACTTTTTTCTTTACTTATCACCCCTGCCAATTCATCAAATGAAAATGCTGTGTTACCTGTTATTTCATAGGTCTGGTTTCCATGTGCATTTCCCGTTAATACGTTTGCAATGGCTTCCGCTATGTCTGTCCGTGATACAAAACTTACTTTTCCGCTTCCCGATGGATAACGGATTTCGTTCGTTTGCAAGGCATTTCCAATCAGTTCGGGTATGGCTTCCATATACATTCTGTTTCTGAAAAAGGTATAAGGGATATTGGTTCTCCTTATCAGTTCTTCCGTATGGTATTGTGTTTGCGTTCCTTGAAAAACGGTGTTCGGTCGGGCTTGTACCATACTTGTATAAACAATGTGCTTTACGTTGTTTTCCACTATTGCATTTACCACATTTCTTTCCTGCTGTTTGGCTGTTTCAATATCCACTCCGATTGTGGATATTTGCAATACTGTCTCTACACCTTTGAAGACCTCTTTAAGTGTGTTGTAATCGTTGTAATCCGCTTGTCTGGTGGTTACGCCCTTTTCCTTAAATTCATTTACCGTTTCGGGGTTTCTGACAATGGCAACAATATCGGTCGGTGCGACTTTCTGTAACAAAAATTGAATGGTCGATTTGCCTAAATTTCCGTTTGCTCCTGTAATGGCTATCATAACTTTAATTTTTCTGTAAAATTAACAGCCTTGCTTTACTGAAAATTGGATAAAACCGACAACCGGAGGAATTGCGAGGAAGAGGAGTTTAGTAAATTTGAGAACGACAACTTCAATCGTCATTTTCGAGGATAAACGTAAATTGCTTATATTCGCAGTATGAAAAAGTCGGATTAGCATATACAAAGGAAATAGTTTCTTCTTGAGGCAAGATCTTATTGCCCTGTTTTTCTATTGTATTTATTTTTAAAAATATGCTAAAATGATGAATTTTTTCGAAAGCCCTTTTAAAGGCAAAATAATCAAAGACCACATCACGAACCCGAACATTATTGCTGGGAAATATTCTTACTATTCGGGTTACTACCACGGACATTCTTTTGATGATTGCGCACGTTATCTATTCCCTGACAGAAGCGATGTTGATAAACTGATTATAGGTTCGTTTTGTTCTATCGGAAGCGGAGCCAGCTTTATAATGGCAGGAAATCAAGGTCACCGGTACGATTGGATTTCCAGTTTCCCTTTCTTTTACATGATGGAGCAAGTCGATGGTTTCAAAAGTGCCGTTGACGGGTTTGCTGGTGCCGGGAACACGGTCGTCGGTAACGATGTTTGGATTGGCAGCGAAGCCATGATTATGCCCGGTGTGACGATTGGAGATGGTGCAGTCATTGGTAGCAGAGCATTAGTTACTAAGGATGTTGCCCCTTATACAATAGTCGGTGGCAATCCTGCAAAACCAATAAAAAAGAGATTTACAGACGATGAAATCGAAATGCTCTTAGAAATTGAATGGTGGAACTGGGAGGAAAAAGTTTTGGCAGAAGCTATTCCCTTAATTTGCACCGGGGATGTAAAATCGCTTTATGAGTTTTACTACAAACAGGTGAAATAGCTATTTTAAGTCCCCTAAGCGGGGACTTATTATTTTAAAATCGAATCTTTTTCACTTTACACCTGCTTAGCAGAACCGAAAGGCGATTAGATCTTCCATTCGGGAAAGTTCGCTACCTGCTCGTTCGCCTGACGTAAGAAGCGTTTCGGACTTGTTCCCGAAAATTCTTTGAACTCTCTGATAAAGTGCGATTGGTCGTAATAATTGCATTGATAGGCTATGTCGGTCAGCTTGTCAAATTGGGTTTGGCGTATGTTTTCTAAAGCTAATTGAAAGCGGTTTATCCTTGCATATAGGTTTGGGGATATACCTATATGCTGTTTAAAATGCCGTTCTAATGAACGTTCGGATAGGTTCAGTTCACTCTGTATTTTTGGTAAACTCACTCCTTTTTGAAGCTGTGCGGTTGCAAAATTTACTTTTTCGTTTTCGGTACTTCTTTGTTCAGCAAGATGTATCAAAAAGGAAGACAGCAACTCTATTCGCTGGTTGGAAGAAGTCGTATCGGAAAGTTGGTCAGTTATATTGGTATTAACCAGTTCGTCTATGCTAATATGCTGATTTGTCAACTCATTAGCATCTACTCCAAAAATGGATTTTAATGCGGTCGGTTCAAAATAAACGCCAATGTTTCGGAAATTTTTTATTGCTCTGTGTTCTGTGTATCGTGTAGTCTGCCCATATAAAAACAATTGCGGTAACTCTTGATTGTCTTTGTCATGGAATGCTTTTTTGCTTTCCTGAAAAATAAGTCCTGGCAAGCCGTCCGACATTATCTTGAACGTCTTTTGAGAAAAGTCTAAACTATCATCTTCCAATATCCAAAAATAGCGAACGTATTTCCGCAATGGTTCTGTTGGATATATTTGTTGGTAGTTCATTCTTCTTCTTTTATAAACCATTAAAGTAATAAAATTTTACAACAAAATCACTTTTTCACCCTTGCTCGCGCTGGTTTGTAACCAGTGCGCATCATCTCCCGTACATCACCTCTTGCCAGAGGTCTGCCAAGCCCAACAACCATGCAAAGCATTTGCTCCGCGGAGTATCCCTCCGGTCGGTTCCGGCGCTAGTCTTAGTATCGTATCACTAAACCGGAAAATCCTATTAAAAAACAAGAGCCATTCCTATGTAGAATCGCTCTTACTATAATATCTCAAAAAAGATAAAGACTTCTCAAATTCTTCGATGCTTACAGCGCATTTACTTGTTCTACTGTAAGGCCTAATGCCTTTGCAATATCAGCAATTGCTACACCCATTTTCTTAAATTCTAAAGCAGAATCAAGTTTCTCAGCTAATTTTTCGGCCTCGGCCCTAGCACGTTCTTTCTCGATACCTTGTTTAATTCCTGCTTGCCGTTCTTGCTTTTTTAATATTTCTATTACACCCATGTCTATTGTGCCTCCAGTCACTTGGTAAATATATGAATCAAATATACGATTTATTTGCTTATCTTCTATAAACAGAAAATTTTTAAGGAACCCTAAAAAACTGATAATACGGTCCTTATCATATTTCTTGCTGCCGATCAGTGCCCGGGCTATCGTGCTCCGGTGCTCCGCCAGCTCCTCTTCGGCAACCCTGCCCTCCAACAGCGCTTTCTGGCAGGCAAGTACAATATAGCCAAAGATATTATCCGTCTTTAGTAATTCTTCCTCCGAATTATCAAAAATATGGTACGACAGGTACCGGAATTCAATGGATGTACGAATACCATCGTGCCGGTACAACGATGGACGGTGCTGCCTATGATCGCCGGTAAATACTGCAATACTCTCTACGGGAACTTCATAGCGATCCAAAATTCTGTAATGGTACTGAAAAAATCGAAATGGGAACTCTTTACTGCTCCCTCCTTCGATTTCTATATTTACCAAAATCCACTTTTCGGTACCATCTTTAAGGTATACTTTTACAAGCAGGTCAGCTATTCGCTTTCCCTTCTTTTGCTCGCGTTGGGGAATGACTTCGAGAAGCTCTTTGTCCATAAATGTGAATCCCCGCGATAAATCAAAAAGATCTGCCGAATTGGGATACATAAACTGTAAAAAATCAGGAAAGTTTTCCTCGAAAACACCTTTTAACAGTTCATCGTTCCGCCTACGCGGCTTTCTCTGGCCTTGTTGTCTGGAAGTAGTCATAAGCTAAGGGTAATAACGAAGTAAATTAGGTAACTCTTTACTTGCTTTATCTCGTAATATTTTCATAACTAATAATGTTGGTTAATGATACAAGTATACAAAACCTAAATTACAAAAACTAATTTTTTTAGCAAAAAAAATAAAAATTTAATCGTCGATGCACCCTATTGGGGGCACCAGCTTCCACAGTCCATTGATGTCGCCCGAAACTATTTTACTTTTAAGAATCCGGCTGATTTTTTCAAATTCACTGGCCCCTTGCTACACATCATCGGTATCAACTGTGTTATTCGATTTTGGAAAAGGGATAAGAAAGTGCGGTGGTGTATTTACGCAATTGGTTCTGGTCTGTATGATCGCTAGAATGTGTAGAACTCAATTGTCGTATCAGTGATACGACAAACTTTTCATCAGAAAAAACGGTAGTGAACTGCATCATCCTTCATAGATTTTTTTCTAAAAACGATGTGTCCCTTAAGGGATCGTGAAATAATTTCTCTCTTCTTCAAACTATTTTTGTGCTGCAATAATCAATGATCCAGCCGACATTAAAAGGGCATTCATGCGTTACCTTGTCTATGGCAACCCAAAGTGCAATTCTAAATCACGGGAAAACAAATTATCTAGTGCTTTGTTATCAATCTTGTTTGTGATGTACTATGAAAGATACAGAAATTTTAATTCATGAATTAAAAAAGTTGCTAAACGGCGGTACAGCTCATGCCGGATTAAAAGATGCTTTAAATGGAATACCATTTGGTGTTTTAGGAGAAAGGCCTTATGGGTTGCCGTACAGCATCTGGCAATTGGTTGATCATATCAGGATTGCGCAATGGGATATGTTCGAATTCTCTAAGCATGGAAATCATATTTCACCAAAATGGCCTGATGAATACTGGGCAAAAAATCCTGAACCGAAAGATGAAAGCGAATGGATGGGTATTTCGGAGTAATGGTGCCATTGATTTCGGTCAAACCGTGCCACTTAAAAGATCATACAATTATATAAAAAAGTTATCGTTATTCCTGTTTCAATATTCCCTTTCTCATCGATTCACCTTTC
>NZ_SUKA01000022.1 GCF_005049105.1 Sphingobacterium alkalisoli | reverse complement strand
GATAGTTCTACCGCCACATGCTGGCCAAAGGTTTCCGAACCGGGCCGCGCATCGACCGCAACGTCAATAACCGTTCCCTCCATTACACGTACCAGCTTCGCCTGTGCATGCTCCCCTGCCTGTGCATGCAGACCGCGCAGAACACCTCTGGTGGAATAGGACTGGTTGTCCTGTACAAACCGGGTTTCCGTACCGGTCAGCTCATTGAATGTACGCGCATTAAAACTTTCAAAGAAATAGCCGCGGCTATCCCCGAATTTGGCTGGCTCCAGTATAAAGCAGCCCTTTAGTTTGGTCTCTGTTGCTTTCATTTTTTCTTTAGTATTAAGTACCTAGATTTTAGTATTTAGACCTTATTATGCGTCTCTATACTGTACCTCATAATACTTCTGGTAATCACCGCTGGTTACGTTTTTTAGCCATTCTTCATTGTCCAGGAACCAATCGATGGTGATGGACAGGCCCTGCTCAAATGTAACGGAGGGCTGGTAACCCAGCTCCTGATTGATCTTTGCCGCATCGATGGCATAGCGCAGGTCATGTCCGGGGCGGTCTTTCACGTACGTGATCAGTTGGTCTGCCGTACCGGCCGGCCGGCCCAGCTTCTCATCCATCTGCTTGCACAGTTCTTTGACCAGATCGATGTTCTGCCACTCGTTGAACCCGCCCACATTGTAACTGTCCCCGTTTTTACCATTATGGTACACCAGGTCGATGGCCTTTGCGTGATCGATGACAAATAGCCAATCGCGGGTATATTT
>NZ_SUKA01000021.1 GCF_005049105.1 Sphingobacterium alkalisoli | reverse complement strand
ATGTTACGATCGACAACCTTGTGCTGACAGATGATAACGCTGTTATCCCTGCGGGCGAGGAGCAGATCGGTACGCTAGCACCTGCTGGTACAAGAACCATTACGGTAACGCATGTGGTTACACAGGCAGACCTTGATGCTGGAACTGTTTCCAACCAGGCTACGGTCACGGGCGACGGTCCGGGTGGCACACCGCTTACCCCAGTTGACTCGGATGATCCGAACACGCCTGATCCGAACGATCCAACGGATACGGATGTTGTACAGACACCATCATTCACGGTAACAAAAGCGATCACGAGCGCAGGTCCATACAATACGGTAGGCCAGCAGATCACCTATACTATAACAGTAACGAACACGGGCAACGTGACAATCGACAACCTTGTGCTGACAGACGATAACGCTGTTATCCCTGCAGGCGAGGAGCAGATCGGTACGCTAGCACCTGCTGCAACGGCCACCATATCGGTAACGCATGTGGTTACACAGGCGGATCTTGATGCAGGCACTGTATCGAACCAGGCTACGGTAACTGGCGACGGTCCGGGTGGCACGCCACTTACCCCGGTAGACTCGGATGATCCGAACACGCCTGATCCGAACGATCCGACGGATACGGATGTGGTACAGACACCATCCTTTACGGTAACAAAAGAGATCACAAGCGCAGGTCCATACAATACGGTAGGCCAGCAGATCACCTACGATATCGTGGTCACCAATACGGGCAACGTGACGATCAATAACCTTGTGTTGACGGATAACAATGCTGTTATACCTGCAGGTGAGGAGCAGATCGGTACGCTAGCACCTGCTGCAACGTCCACCATCACGGTAACGCATGTGGTTACACAGGCAGACCTAGATGCAGGCACTGTATCGAACCAGGCTACGGTCACGGGCGAGGGTCCGGATGGCACGCCACTTACC
>NZ_SUKA01000020.1 GCF_005049105.1 Sphingobacterium alkalisoli | reverse complement strand
CAGAGCTATACGGTGACTGCGCGAAATACCAGCGGGACAGCCACTTCGATCCTCACTTTTTCAGTGGGCGGTTCTTCTGGAGGTGCCAATTTCGGCAGCAGCGACCAGAACTATATCCTGGAGACCGTACCGAGGCGAGCCTACAAGAGTGTCGAGGCAACGTCCGGCAAACCCGTTGATTCGGTGAACCGGAACATCCAGTACTTCGATGGTCTGGGCAGGCCCATGCAGGGTGTACAGTGGCAGGCGAGCCCGAACAGCAAGAAAGATATCGTACAGCATATCGAATACGATGGATTCGGCCGTGAGAACAAAAAGTACCTGCCCTATGTGCATGCCGATGGCAATGGCTCCTATAAGGCAGGTGGGAGCGGGAATGTAGAGACCTTCTACACAAGGACGACAGGCGCCGATATAGCAGGTGTCGTTCGTACGCCGAAGCCCTATGCCGAGACGGTCTTCGAGAAGAGTCCACTGAACCGCGTACTGGAGCAGGGGGCACCGGGCCAGACCTGGCAACCTGCAGCTGACCGCACCACCACAGGACGAACGGTGGTATCGGATTACGGAACAAATACTGGGGAGAGTGTTCTTCTATGGAAAGTCAATGAAACTGGGGGCGGTGCAAAAGCACAGACCGGTACGGTAGACAATTATTACCTACCGGGCAGGTTGTACAAAACAGTCATCAAGGATGAGAACTGGGTAAACAGCAGTACCGATCCCGATAAGCCGACAAAGGAGGGGACGGTTGAAGAATATAAAGACTTTGAAGACCGGGTGGTACTCAAGCGTATATGGAAGAGTGAGAGCGATTCACTGAGCACCTACTATGTTTACGACGACTTCGGTGATCTACGCTATGTGATCCCTCCCGGGTACACGGCTCCTACGGTCACCGATAACAGCACGCTTTTTAACGAGCTGGTGTATGCATACCGATATGACGGAAGGAGACGCCTGATCGAAAAGAAAATTCCGGGCAAGGGCTGGGAGTATATCGTCTACAATGGCAACGATCAAACGGTGCTTACACAGGATGCGGTGCAGCGTGCAGTCGGGAAATGGTCCTATATGAAGTACGATG
>NZ_SUKA01000002.1:743722-915984 GCF_005049105.1 Sphingobacterium alkalisoli | reverse complement strand
GACATGTAGCTCAATATCTACATCTGATCCCCACATCAAGATTACACCGGCGTGTACAAATAGCCCGTGTACGAAAATTACCGGTACACTTGCCAGCAAAACATATAACATGGTGCGTATGTATATTCTAGAAAGCCACTCATTTTTCCACGCAGATTCAAGGGTGACATTATACATCCAGTTCACCCACAACGCGTAACCAAAAATTAAAATTATCGTGACGTGGTAAACAGGCCAAAATGAGCTTGCCCCCATCCGCTCGGCCGGTTCAAATATCAAATGAGTTAGATTGATGACATATGCCACCATCAAAAGCGAAAAAATAATTATAAAGCACTTTGCAATATATTTAATAATCATAGGCTGTCTTGTCTTACAGATAAAGATCTATTTAGTAGATCGGGAATACAGTTTATGACGAAAATACAAATTATAATTACAATCTCCAATTAAATTTCAAACACAATTGAAAATCAACACTTAAGCCAGGAGAAGGATCAAAAAAAATCTTCGCTTTAGTCGCTTTTGCGATGTACAAAAAATGTACATCAGCAAAAAAAGCCCTAAAAATGATGTACAAAAAATGTACATCGCCCTTTATACCCCTTTAAACCGTTGTTTTTGCAGTCGTTACTTTTTTATTTGCTGGTTCACAAAAAAAATAAAAATATGAAATCAAATTTCGACAACGTGGGATTTTCCCAAGAACAGACAAGAATCTTAAGCCTTCCATTCGCAGAACGGGTAAAAGAAACGGATTTTATCCGACGTGATCCTGTTGACTGGATGGATGATACGTTCGATTTGACAGCGACCCAGTACGACCAATTGGTGGGCATGGATTCAAATCTTCTCAACGAGATCGCTACAGCTGTGGCGGATACCTGGGACAAGGGCAATCTTGTTAGCTTTAATAAAGCAGCGCGTCCAGATTCAGACCAAAGTGCAAAAGATCTGCTTTTCTCCAGGCAAAGTCAACAGCAGTTTACGTTCAGTGAGGAACCCCAGCAAGCACTGGAACAAGTGTCCATCTGGATACGATATCGCTAAGCATATCGTGATCGCATAACCCATTTACCGTCATGAGCCGAAACCCATGACGGTAATCGTTCAAAAAATCCTTACTCTTTTAAGGCGTAGCGTGCTACGCCTTTATTACCCGATATCTATGAATCAATTTATAAGCTATATCAAACCCTTTTTTAATGACAACCCACAATCTTTAGACATACTGTTGGAACATACCGTTGTCCATACCTACCGCCGGGATATCGTTTACTGTCGTGAAGATGAGGAGCGCCCATACTGGTGTTACGTCATCGATGGATTAGTAGGGGCTTACCAGCTCGATGCAAAAAAGCCTTATCTGCATTGGGTAGCCGGCGATGGCCATTATTTTACAGGTACCAAACACGAGTACAGTTTCAACAGCCAATCGCTCCGCATCAGCTTTCTTAAAAAAAGTAAGCTAGCCAGTATTCCATTGCCCATTATACAAATGCTGCAAGATCAAGACCCGACCATTCGACGGTTTGTGAGTATACTGCGGCAGCGTAAATCAACATTTTTTGATCTTAAGGCGCTTGTTGCCTATGATCCGACCATGCGCTATGCCAAACTTTGCGAACACCTGCCCCGTATTACCGATCAACTAAACAACATACAACTAAGTGCATTTCTAGCGATTGATCGAAAAACACTTTACGAAAGCAAAAGGGAAGCCTTGTTTGGACGACCGTAAATAAATGAAAATAGTCCCGTGAGACCCCATTTTAGAAAAAACAGACTATAGATATTTGTGATGTACAAGATCATTAAGAAAGAAAAAGATATGGCAGCGTACCGGAGGTGGAAACCATCATCTCTATGGTTTACGTCCCCGACAAGGTAGACGACGGCAGTGAGGCCAGCTACTGATATCCGCCGGTACGCCTAGGGTTGGATCCGGATGCTGGGGACATGGAGACGCGGGTACAGCGATAAAGTGCAAAACAAACCAGTGGGCAGGTCGTGCCAAGGCAGCGCCGCTGAATGAGGAAAAGGGCAGTAAAAAAGAAACAACATGAAAGCGAATAGGACAGCAACATACACGATAACAGACTTCTTCCAGCAGGTGAAGAAGCTGTCCCTGTCTATACAGACCAAGCTGCATGCGTTATTCATTGCTTGTTTTGGGTCTAAAGGCTGTGTGGCAGTTATCTACTGCGCGACCAGCTGCCCGATTACCTCCGCCCAAAAGAGAATTGGCAACCGAATGAGGTATCCGCGCAAATTTGCCCTGTTCCGGCGTAGTCAGCCGAGATATATGACACTGGTCAACCGCATTCCGGGGAGAAATGCCTGACCGATACGGATCCCTCGATCGCATTCCTGTGAGGTAAAACCGAAATGCAAAAACGAATTACATTTTTTTTAACTAAAGTTCGCACTCATCTTCAAGTGCATAATATTGCCTATGGCAACTTCAATAAATAAAGGGCTACGCGCCCTAACATTCGGCCTATTTATGTTAGGTCTGGTATTTACTTCGCAGGCAGGTGAAATTGATCCGCCGAAGAAGGAGAAGAAAGCTGCAACAGTAGTAAAAAGCGTTGCGGAATTAGATTATGTTCATTGGGATTTCACGGGAACAGATCCGCTTAATCCTGAACATTATGAAAGAGCAGATCAACCCGCAAATTGTCAATTGGGAAGTCAAATCTGTCAGGTACAAGCACCAGAAGATACAGATGATCCGACAGGCAATACGCCGGATTTCTCTGCAGATGCTCCGGGGATGTCAGGTACCTCGGTACTTTCCCGAATAAACGCAGCAGTAAGTGGCAGTCCGAATGAAACTGCCACTAAAAAAGACTAATTTGAGACCTCTTTAAGTCGTAAAGTTTCAATTTGTCGATCTTGAACCGCTAGCTTAATACCTAGCGGTTCAAGTTTTTTATTGAGCACCGAAACTTCTCCTCCTGAAGAAATCAGATTCAATATCTCCTGTGTGATCATACGCATACTCCTAATCTGGACATATTTTTCAATTTCATTAACAACTGGCATGCATGTATGCAGTCTTTCCAGTAGAAGTACCATTTCAGAAAGTTTCAAGTTTGTTGTATCTGTTCCAATAGAAACAAAAGTACCTTCGTTATTTTTTGACGTTCTTGATAAGACCAGACACGGTCGAATCATAGTATCAAAGTTAGATTCCAGAGAAAAAGCCTGATCTAGAAAGGCAAGGAACTGTTCATTTGCTTCTTCGCCAATACCAGGAGAAACAAATTCAACGCAAAATCTGTTCTCCTTGTTCCACTTCTCCAAATCTACTGCTGGGTTGATCGGGTAAAATTTCAAACTATCATTAGATATGATAATTTCTTTGGGATTCGGACCAGAACTGTCCCACCATTTCCCTAAAGCTAGCTTGTATAGTTCCAAAATCGGCTGATTTACAGCAATAAATCGAGTCTGCTGTCTCACCGTATCTACATCCTTATAAAATCCCGGGAAAAAGCGAGGCACATAAGCTGTCAATAGAGAAAATGGAGAAGAATCTCTGACAGCAAGCACGTTAACATCCTGGACAACATCAGACAGCGGCGTTGCAAAGTCAAAGTACTCATCTGTCTTCTTATCGAAATTCAATACCACGCCTTCCAAGAAGGCATCCATGTTATCTGCAGTAATTTTGTGTCCATTTGTTACATATCGCTGTTCACGGTTGCGATCAAACCAAATAAGATGCGGCTCGGCCTGATGAGGAAAAACGCGTCTAAAATATCCTTCATCGAGTAGGATAGTTATGCCGCTAACGTTCTTCCATTTCTTTTGTTGCTTCCATTTAAGCAGTGATTCTTCCTTCTGGTTCGTAATAAAAAAAACGTGCAGTTTATCTGCATAATGCTCCTGCAATTCAATGAATTTATTTAAAGATTCCAGACATGGCGGACAATAGGTTGTACCGAAATCAAGCAAGATAGCCTTACCCTCCAGCGATTGCCATAGTACATCATCCGCAATATGCTTTTGAAATTGTTTCCAGAAATCAGCGGGTAAGCTGGCTTTTTCCATGTGCTGGGCATCTACCCGAGTTGCCACCAAAAAATGCAAAGCGACAAGTATAAACGTTATTTGCTGTTTCATTATCTTGGATTTTGTTGCATACCTGTTCGATCGATTACTTCTTGTGGAATTGGATAAACGTATTTAGAACTTTCGGGCGCCAATATAAATTCTTCTATCACGTCTATATCCTTGATTCGGTGTACGACTTCTGTCCTAAACTGTGGATCCCTGTTGAGCCTTCGGAGATCGGACCAACGCAGTCCCCTAAAAACAAGTTCTTTCCTCCGCTCATTCAACACGTCTGACAGTGTCAGATTCTCGAGAGACTGTCCATAAGGTTTGTAGTTCTCGGCATATCTATTTTCCAATAAGGGCTTTAACGCTTCCCGGGCTTGTACGGATTTTCCTAATCTTTGCGCGCATTCACTTTTCAGCAACATTACCTCCGATACAGTGATCCCTGTGAAAACTGCGCTATTGACGGTCCCAAGGTAATTTCCCTTGAAGGAATAAGCATCCCCTGCTTTTTGCCGAAAGAATATGTCCTTTCGCAGATCTTCTGCTTGGTAAAGAGCCAATAGATCATCTGCAATATCTGCATTAGCGGAATTCAATATATTCCCACCTAAAGCTGATGCACAAAAAATGGTTTCTTTATTCAATATCTCAAAAGGAGCATCATTTGTGCTATCGATATCTTTATAATCTATAAGCTGACTGTTGTGCTGTAATACAGAATCTGCATATAGAAATGCTTGATCATAATTACTTTGGAGCAACGATACCCTCGCCAACATCGCCCATGCCGCCAATCTGGTCGGTCGAACAGCAAATTCTTCATTCAATGGGAGAAGCATCGCGGCTTTTTTCAGATCCATCGTTATCTGTTGATACGTGCCGTGGACAGATGATCGTACGGATTTTTCGTTAAAGTCTGAAGATAACCGTAATGGGATTCCCAGGCCGTCTCCCGAATTATTACTTTCGTACGGTGGTGCGAATATCTGCGTGGTCTGATAAAAAGCAAAAGCTCTAAAAAACAATGCCGTTCCCATAATTTTATCCCTTTCCCCGGGATCGGGATTTTTAATCTCATCGATATAATCCAGTACTGTATTAGCAACGAATACTGGGCGGTAGCCTGCACTCCAATACTCATACAATTCAACTTTACTGTAATCGGAATTTGGAGAAAACATATATGCCTGCCGTTCAAATTCGTTTATACTATTGAATGCCGATCTGCTCATTTGGTAGTCATCCGTACCAAACTCCAAAAAACCGGAATATACTGCAAAATTTGTGTGGCTCGTGTTGTCCAGCATAGCACGAAGATGTTGGAGCGAATTCGGGATCACGACCTTCATTTCCTGCTTTTCATCCAAGAAATCGGAACAGGACGTATTAAACAGTATAAATAAGGTTACACCCACAATGCGGAAAATCCTATCTAAAATTAATTTTTTCGTTTTCATAAATATTACTCCTTTCCTATAATTGAAATCTAACTACTGCGGTATACTGACGGCGGGCAGGCATCCCAAGATAATCCGGATCCAGACCGGAGCCCGAACGGCTCCATATGATCCCCAGATTGCGGCAAGCTATCCCGATCTTAAGCTGCGACAGCTTGGATGACTTTGATAGAGGCAGACTAAAATCTATCCCCAAATCCTGTATCCGGATATGATCCCCCCGTTCGATATTGTGTTCAGAATTCGCATAAAATATATCTCTGTTTTCTGATGCGGGGTAAGGTGTAGATGGAATCGTGGTATGCAGTTCATCACCTGGATTTTGCCATCGATCTGCAAAATCAGCATGTCCTACCCAGTTGTTGAATAATTCGTTATAACGAATAGTTTCCTTTCGAAAATAATATCCCATCTTGAAAAGAAATGATCCATAAAGCGAAAAGGATTGCCATTCTACGGTATGGCGGTAGAAACCGTAAAACCTTGGTAATGCTGAACCATGAAAATTAAAGTTATCCAATGAGTCATTTAACATTTTGGTATAGTTAGTGGAAATCTCGTCTTCGAAATAGCCCCGTGGCGATCCGTCCTGTGGATCCAATCCCGCACTCTTATAGCTGAATACAGGGTACACCATTTTTTCTTTAATTGGATTGATGGTCTGTCCTCCGCTGCTCACATAGACATTGGATGTAAGCATATTTCCGGTAAACTGTTTAACCTTCGTATCCACACCACTTATAGCCAATGTCTGCCTCCATTTTACCTTTTTATCCAGTGTCAGCACATTGAGCTGCACATCAAATCCATTGGTCGATATTTTACCGACATTACGGAAAGTCTGATTAAAACCAACCGTTGGATCAACGGGGTCTTCAACGATAAGATCTGTGGCATTTTTCCGGTAATATTCCAATGTACCTGAGAGCCTATTTCTAAATAAAGCGAAATCGACACCGATGTTGGTGGTAGCTACATCCTCCCATTTCAGATTCGGATTTGGCGGATAATTAATATAAGAAAACGGATAATTTGTTAAGGCGGCATTACTGCTGCTATACAACAGCAACGGGTACGGTGCCGCCCGAATAGTACTGTTGCCGCCGTGTCCATAGGTGAGCCGGATTTTCAATGAATTGATGAATTCCGCCTGCTGAAGCCACTCCTCTCCGGAAAGTGTCCAAAACGTACCTACGGACCAAAGCGGATTCCACCGGTCGTTGGATTTAACACCAAACACATTGGATGCATCTTTTCGGGCCGAAAAAGACAGCCCGTACCGGCCGAGGTAAGTATACCCCATGTTGGCAAAGGTAGATACGGTCCGATTGGTGTTACCGTTTAACGACTGTCCAGACGGGATTCTGGCGTTTGATGCCAATCGGTCATAGATCGGATAGGGATTTACATAATCCAAATCTGCACTGGACAGGATCTCACTATCAAAACCATAGACACGTATTCCACGACTGGTATAGCCCCTATGGTTTACCTCTCCCCCTGCCAATACATCCAACATATGATAGCCTGCATCATCGGTCCAATTGAACGCGCCGAGCAGACGCCCTCTATGCCCGGTCAATGCACTACTGCCCACATCTTTTATATCCGCGTTGGGTATGATGAGTTTTAAATCGTTCCCCTGTATCTGCGTAAAGCGGTTAACCAGATTACGTGTAAAAAAGGACTCTTTTTCATACAGTGATCCGCTTTCCGATAGCTGCCTTTCGAAATTGTAGCTTACCTCCAGTCGAAAACCTTTCCAAGGTTTATAATTGGTTAGCACACCGAAAAGCAGGTGATCGCTATTATTCTTTTCCTGTTGATAGCGCCAATCCGACAACGGCCTAAATTTCCAGTCCTGCAATTTTGTGCCCGAAAGACCATCAATATAGTCTAAATTGTATACCATCGGAATGGCTTCCGGATTGCCGTTTTCATCCAACAGGCTAGCGTAGGGATAAAGGTTACGCCTTCCGCCACCCGGATTTATGGGATAGGTGCTCGCCTTAGAATTGACATCCTTCGCTCCGGTATAGAGCAGGGAGGCCTGCATGGAAACTGTCTTCAGCGGTCGAAAGTCGACGACAGATCGGGTTGTAAAACGGCTGTTTCCCATGCCTTCTAGCCAACTACTGTTTCTATCGTATCCGGCGGATAGGTAATAGGAGATATTCTCTTCTCCGCCTTCAATTGCAACAGAATTTTGTAAATATATGGCCGGACGATAATGGTATTGAACGAGATCATCGCGATAATCCTGTTTAGACCACGATTCAACCTGTTGTGCTACGTCATCTAGATCGACACCTCCAGCCTTATGCTTTTCCAGTAATTCAATATACGGACTGTGTACATAGAATTTCTTTGTTGTTGGGAGTAGCTGCCTGTCATAATGCCCTTTGTCGTACAGGAACTTTTCCACGCTGAGGAAATCGGAACTTGATATCGGCCGCTGATAGCCAAGATCGGGTTTGCTCTGAATTGACGAATTACTGGTAAAGGACAATCTAGTCCCTTTTCCCCTACCTTTTTTCAGGTTAATGACGATCACGCCGTTACCCGCCTTTGCGCCCCATATAGAAGCTGCTGCTGCATCTTTCAATAAAGTAACGGATTCCACATCGTTGGGGTTAATGCTTTCCAGTGATCCTTCGAACGGGAAGTTGTCGACAACAATCAGCGGAGATACCCCTGATTCCGAAAATGTGCTAATGCCCCTTATATTGGAGATGGGCCTACCTCTACGGTTATCAAACTGCAGTCCAGGCGCCACACCATCCAATTGTTGCATAATATCGGTGCCTACCCGCCTATTCAACAGTTCCTTATCGATCTGCACAAACGAACCGGTGGCGCGTTCTTTCGGAATAGTTTGATACCCCGTACTTACGACCTCTACCTCTTCAATCTGTTGTTCAGTAGGATGGAGCTGTAAATCCAATAATGTAGTTGTTTCATCATAAGCAACGCTTTGCTCTTTAAATCCAATATGATTAATCTTTAATGTTCCTTTGGGATCATCGATGGTGATACTGAACCTCCCCTCTTTGTCGGTTAAGGTATATTTATTACCCGCCTGTACGGATACCCCTTCGATAGTCTGCCCGTCAACAGCCGAGCGTACCACCCCTCCGAGTGTACGACCCGACTGCGCCTGGGCATCACTAAACAACACACATATAATACTTAATACAAAGCTGAACAGCGCCCGGCTTCGGTTATTTTTTGATCTGAAAAGATGGGATAGCCGCTTTAAATAGCACAGTCCTCTCCCACCCTTGTAAAAATTCTTCATTTTCAAGGTTAATGGTGTGACCTGTACTTTGTGCGTTAGTTAGATTTTAACAGCGCTATTCATCTCTACCCAAGCCTACAACTCAGGCCACATATAAATAAATTGATTGATGATCCATCGGAATGCCTTTCTACTTATCATAATTGGTAAAACGGTTTTCATTTAAGCATTCACCGATTTTAGGAATGTCCGTAAACTCAGACAAGCCCAGCCGAGATTATTCGGGGGCGGTTTTTAGATTTTTGTAAAGTTGTTTTTTAGAACTTTTCATAACTCACAATGTTTAGTTTATCATTTGTGAGTCTCGCGGTATAAGAAACTATAGCTGGGCTCCTATCAACCGTACCGCAAGGTTCCGACGCCTATCAGAAACGGTTCACGATAGGGCCCTTAGTGCTATAGCGGTACAAAAGTACACAAAATATCACCGTGGGCATCTCCTATCGTCTCGCTCTGATTACAAACTGTCGGAATTTGCGGTCGAGACTCTTCTAGTCAATGCCAGGATTAATTACTTAATCTTTCATAAATCAAAGATAAGTAAATATATACGTAAATACAAATTTATTTCCATCCATACAGATAGACCGCAAATTCCGAGATTTCGAATCTATGAGACTACCGATAAAAATATCATCTATTGACCTTTATATAATAAATACTGTTCGAGCAATTCGAAAAGAATTAAAACTAACTCAGAGAGATGTCTCAAAAGTTTTAAATCCCTTAACGGATAATAACATTCTGGGACCTATTGAAAGTAGATATAATAAGGAAACTTATAATGATGAGCAACTTAATAAGGTTGCCCATCTTTTTACCAAAAAGGGGAACAAAGAATATACCCTAAAGGATTTTTATCCTAATAAATCATTAACCGAAGAATTCGTTGAGAAGATAATTATATAGCATCTTTCCATTATCTTTGCTTTGATAAATGAAAAAGCAAAAATTACATCAATTATCACTTCCTGCATATTCTGTTGAAAAAAGTCATGATTTTCTGCGATATCGAAAAGAGGTAGGATACTCTGCGTACGAATGCTCTTTTTTATTAGGAAAACATGATTTCTTTATCCGAAATATAGAAAACCTGTTGCACAAGTCTAGTTTCTCAACAATCGACACTAATTATATATCCTTAATTTTCCGAGAAATATTCGGGGATATTTTTCCGGCGATAGCCTTTAATGGTAATTACGCAATAAGGATAGAACACACAACAGGACTTAAAAGAAAACCACTTTACGAAATTAAAATTGAAGAAGTCCCAGGTGTGAAAACGAGCACTAGTTACAGTGTTCAAGAGGAAGACAAGCATATAGAATTGCAAACTAAACTAGAACTTAAGGATGAACAGACTTTAAAAGATTTCATCTTCTCCCTCTGCAACAACGGTTTCTTTAATCATGCGCGAACAGCATTGGAAATCTTTGATGAGTGCCGTAAGGAAGAAAATTTCGGAGCCAATTTTCATCCCCGAAATATGATTAAAGCGCTAAACCATTACACCAACAGTAAATCTGGCGAGCCTATTCTGGACAACAGCAGGACCAATCTATTTTCAAGGCGCTTATTCTTCAGACCAATTGATTTTGCCTTTGATCATGCCAGCGGCACAATTTCCAAAGAATTTGGAAATATTGGTCTGAGCTCATTTCGAAAAGCAGCTGAATGGGTCAGCAATCAACCTTACCGACGCAATTCTGATAAAGATAGTCCGTTATGCTTATTTGAAGAAAATGCTGGAACCTGTAGCACGAAACATGCTGTATTGAAAAGATTGGCCGACGAAAATGGAAATACGGAACTAAAACTTATATTGGGAATATTCTCCATGAACGGTAAGAACACACCAGCAATAAAAGGTATCCTCAAAAAGTACAACCTAAAATACATTCCAGAAGCACATAACTACTTTAGAGCACATAAGTATATTCTCGATTTCACAGGTATCGGTATCAATGAAACCAAACTTGAATTAGATCTACTCGAAGAAATCGAGATCCAAGCCAACCAAACTACGGGTTTTAAAATATCGTACCATAGGGATTACCTCGCCAAATGGATGGAAGAAAACAAGATCTCCCACTCCCCAGAGGAACTATGGAAGGTACGAGAAGAATGTATACGTGCCATTACCCTTGCCCGACTTGAGCAAAAAACAGAGAGGCTGTTGCTTCGCCCTTTTAAAAAAGAAGATGGTGCTATAATGTACGCGCTGAACGATGACAAGGACGTGTTGCAATACACTGGCGATGTACAGTTTGCCGACGTATCCACTGCGGAAGAATTTTTCGACAAATACGATCAGTATGAAAAATATAGTGTTGGTCGTATGGTGGTTATCCTGAAAGAAACCGGTGAGGTGTTGGGCTGGTGCGGATTAAAGTATGATTCCGCATCGGAAGAATATGACATAGGCTATCGATTCTTCAAGAAGTACTGGAACAACGGCTATGCCACTGAAAGTGCCAAAGCTATTCTAGAAGAAGGTTTTGGACGGTTAGCGATAAAACGCGTCGTCGGCAGAGCCCGCATCGAAAACACCGCCTCCATTCGTGTTTTTGAGAAATTAGAAATGACGTTCGTAAAGAAGTTTTTGGAAGATGGAGAAAATTGGGTGTTGTATGAGGTTACGCCCAACACACCGGAAGAACCGTCATCTCTATAAAGAGGATGTGTAAAAACGTTATATGCTATTTTTGGACAACCCGACAATGAAAGTAAATTTTGACATAATAGACAATCACGCATTAAGTATTGAAGGAAGACTCATCGACCTGCATAACAATTTTGATTTTGTAAATTTTGACTACAACGTAGCGGAAAGAGAAATTAAACTACATTGGAAAAAATCAAATGGCGACTGGGTTGACGAAAATGAACTTTCAAGTCTCATTCTGACACATAGCGCTGTGACTTTTTTGAAAGTAATAGAGCAGGACGAAAAAAGCACCTATGCCGATGACAGCTGTGTAGGAGAAATTACATTTTTCCCGTCAACAGCAAGAGAAATAAATGACAGCATTGTGCCGCAATCAAAGCCAAATCATGGAGACGACATTCTATATCTTTTTGAAAACGGACTAGTAATACGGATCCACTGTGAGGAAATTGAACTAGTTGCTAGGTCTGATTAATGTGATGCGAATGTACCTCCGAGGCTGGACACAAAAAGGATGGAAATGCGCGGTTTGATTATGGTATGGAGTAAAAAAATAACAGATGAATATAAAGAGAATCATACTTACAAACTTATGTTGCACCTTATCTGGACTCCTGTTCATCTACTTGATCAAATGGGATTGGTCATTTTTCATCCCTCCTGTATCTATGGCATTAAGTGTATCCCTCACAAACTATGATCTTGTATCAATACGCAAGAAATGGCTAGGATTCCTTTTGCATTTGTCACTATCTATCGTGTTATTCTTCATCTCAATCGGCGTGACTTTTGGGATGTCCACAACAATCGACAACTACTTTGCCGTTTTTTGTTTAGGTTGTGCCTTTACTGCCCTAATATTTGCATTAATTACAAATATTATCCTGCCTTTATCGGCATCCATTACAAAAAGTTATAAAGCTTTTTGAACTATATCATATTACAACATTTTACTATATTTACAATACTTTTTTACGTAATGCGGATATAGAGATTGTTTGGCGAAGGGCGTTACAGTAAAAAAGTAGTTAGCGGCAATGTTAGACGACTCTACACGACCAATAGACCTAACAATTATAATAACATTTTGAATGAATAAAATCATAAACAATCTAATAAATCATTTATCAGAAAAACCAAAGACGCTTTTCCTTACAGACAGTTTAGGAGCAATTTTGACAGCATTTTTCCTGTTTGTAATAATGCGACTGTTTAACGAATATTTTGGAATGCCTAAAACAGTATTGACTTACCTTTCTGTAATAGCAATTTGGTTTTGTATTTATTCCTCCGCTTGTTTTTTATTTTTAAAAGGGCGTTGGACACCATTCATTAGACTCATTGGTATTGCAAACTTGGTTTATTGCGTGCTGACAGTCGGACTACTAATTAAGCACTACCCGTTACTGACAATAATTGGGACAACATATTTTTTGATTGAAATAGTAATTATTTGCGGACTTAGCTATGTTGAACTTAATGTGGCAACCAAAATAAAAAGAAGGGCTGTCTCTCCCGTTCTACTTTCGTCTACACTTCCTAAGACAATTTCGTGATTATGAGACAAATTGAAATTAGCAGATCTTTTGACGCTGTCCGCTTAGTTTTCAGTCTTACCTGCCCAATACATCACTGAGCTTTTTTAAAAGAGTTGTATGTTTTTCAGGTTTTTCCCCCTTCAGATCTAACAATAGCCGAACCTTTCTTTTATATATTTTCTCCATTGTCCATTAGTTCTTTTGGTACGGTGATATCATATTTTTGTACATAGGACCCTTTTTTTACCAAACTTCTGGTTCCCGAGCCAAGGTCGATTACCTCCAAGTTTAGATATTTTAGCCATGCATGCCCAGCTTTTTCGTCCATAAAAAGGAACAGGCGCTTCACCTTTACCGAACTGCAGTTCTCCAGTAGCGACTGTACAAGTTTTGGTCTAAGTCCGCCCATGCCTTCCAGCAGTTCATAACATTCGACAAGGTCGTGGCCATCTGAAACATATAGACATTCCAGTAGTGCCCAGGCAAGTCCCGATATTTTTATCGTGAAATTTCCTTTGGAAAAATCTCCATTCCCATATCCCTCGGCAAAAAGCCCGATGCACGGTAATCGATCTTTACTCCCCAATCAAACTCGCTGAACCACTTTGGAAGCTTCTCATCCTGCATCCCGAATAATATCAACTCGCTGATACCCATCTGTAGATAGTGCGACCTTCCCAAAAGTGCGATTGCTGACTTTCCCCCGATGTGTACCGATAGTCCTAGCTGGTTTTGCAGCGTATAGACTGGACCTTCTACCGACACTTGATCGCCAATACGTTTGACGGCTCCATTACCTACCGACTCCAGCCACCCGTTTTCCCGATAGCGTTGCTGTAGCGCATAGCTATATCCGTGACGTATGAGCCATACGCTGGTGAAGATAGTCCCATAAGGCTGTGAATGCAGAAGTAAATTTATTTTTGACGAATTTTTAATACTCACAGTATCAAAAACACGAAAAATATAAAGAAAAACAATATGATATTTAAAAAACATTAAATAACTATACTGTAAGTATATGAAAGTACAAAATTTTAAAATTACAAATTCGTAAGGGAAATCATTTTGGTAGGGTTATAACAACTTTCGGTAATTGCATTTACATCGTTCTTTTTCCCCGTGCTGTCGCCGGTATATCCAAATCGCTGGCGCGTGGACTTTGTCCCGTGCCTATTTAATATAGAAGGCGTCGCGATTGAGTGATGGGAATTAACAAAAACAGCCATCTGAAAATATCCAGATGGCTGCAATAGACTTATAAATAATGTCTAACCAATTATTTAACTTTTCGATTTTACTTCGCAGAGTCCTTCGGAGTTCCTCTATAGATACTCCAGTGCCTTCGGCTATATCCGCTATAGGAGTACCCATTTTTTTAAAACTCAATGCTATTTCAATAGCTTTTTTACGTCCACCTTTGGCAATGCCAAAGGCAAAAGCGTCCTCACGAGCCTCCTTCTTTGCATAGGCTATCGTGTTGACTGCTGACACCCAGCTTATCCTTGAAATACTGGATCTCATAGTTTTCAGAACCGCTTACTTTGTTTCGGTCGCTTTTTCCGTTTTTTTCTTTGTTATCAGCCATAGCGTTGTATTTTAACGTTTAATTCCACATAGGCCAGTGCCTATTAAGTATACAGCAAGTGGTAAATGAAAAAGTTTTCAATTAGGGAATAAAATGGGATAGGATTCCATTATTTCTCCCAATCTATATTTGTGAGGTTTTTTGCTTCAAGATAGGAATTCATTGTATTTTTTTATTTATAATTCAAGTAACCAATTAAACACATTCAGGTGCTTTACACCGTTACGATCTTGTGTAAATGAATCGGTGGTTAGTAAATATTTCGGATAGTTGTCATTGATTTTCTCCAATGAACCAAATTCACGTTCTACAGTCTTTTCACTGGATATTTCCCAAGCTACCTGATAATATTCTATATCGCCTGTTCGGGTTTTGCAAACAAAATCTACTTCGGCATTACGGGCTGTGCCTGTCCAGATTTTATTTCCTCTACGTAACAGCTCTAGATAAACGATGTTTTCTAAAATATGTCCTCTGTCGGTCGTACGTTCTTTGCCTGTCAAAACATTGAGCAAACCTGCATCAACTAAATAGTATTTTTCTTGTGTGGCTAATTGTTTCTTTCCTTTCAGGTCGAAACGGTTTACTTTATAAAACACAAAACTTGCTGTTAGGTATTCCAGATACTTTTCCACAGTGCTGTGGTGTGTGCTTTGTCCGTCCTGTTTCAAAGTCTTTGCGATATTACCAGGCGAAAGCGGATTTCCGATATTGGAAGCCACGAATTTAACAATGTTCCCGAAAGCTCGTTTGTCGTTAATCTGATGACGTTGGGTAATATCTTTTTCAACAATGGTGGTGTAAATGGCTTCTAAATATTCGTAAATTTTGTCAAAGCCTTCTTCACGTAATTCAACCCCTTTAGGTAAAGATGTTTCATTGATATAATCAAAACAAAAGGCTTCGTAATTGAGGTATTTATTGGATATATCAATATCTCTTGCCGTTAAGTATTCTTTGAACGAAAAGGGTAAAATAGAAATTTCTATATAGCGACCACTCAACAAAGTAGCTAATTCGCTCGAAAGCAAAAATGCATTTGATCCTGTGATGTAAACATCAACATTTTCGGTTACAAAAAGTCCGTCCACCAATTTTTCAAAAAGCGGAATGTTTTGCACTTCGTCTAAAAATACATAGTTGGGTTTGTCGGCTTGCAGTTTGTTTTTGATTCCGAAATAAATGTCGTCCCAATTTTTGTTCAAATAATTTTCGGGCAATTCAAAATTGTAGAATTGAACTTGACGTTTACCAACACCAAGTTTGAATAACTGCTCACGGTATAATTCCAAAAGAGTAGATTTTCCCGACCTACGCAAACCGCTCACTACTTTTATGAGATCTTTGTCTTTGTACGACAGCAATTTGTCTATATATTGCTTTCTGTTGGTGTATCTTGCCATAAGGCAAAGATATAAAGTAAATTATCAAAACCTGCATAAGTTACAGGTTTTGATAATTTTTAAAGAAGTTATAAAAACAGAAACCAACGGAAATAATTATCACAATTTACATAAAATACAAGTTTTGATGATTAATTGATATACTGATCAACTATGGAACAACTCCTGGAGGATTATATAGGTCTATTTCTACATTAAAAACTGGTGGTCGTCAGGGTGCTTCTCTGGTAAGTGGTGCTGGGGTTTAGCAGTAACATCTTCCCGTTACATTCCTGTTGAAATAGAGATAAGATAATGCCCCGCTCTCTTTACGCGTAAAATCCATCAAGCAAAACGGTGTAATCCGCCTCAGAGAATATAGATGAATTTCACCCTAATACAAGGAAAAACAGGAATTAATTTCAATGGCAGTGATATAATTGTTGTATCGTTATTCTCTTTACCTTCGTTATATTGATATTAAGAGCTTTGCATTTTAGCTGAACAACTTGTCATCCTCACCTTTGATAAACCTTGGTTGACAATTAAAAACAATATATTATGACATACAAAATAAATAAGTTCCTTCCGATTTTGGTGCTATTTGGATTGCTGTCCTGTGAAAAGGAAAAAATTCCCTCCGACATCAAATTCACGCAAAAATGTGACTTGTACGACCGAACAAAAATCTTAAAAAACATGCATGGAACGCTCCATTTTACGGACTCACTACCGACAGGACCGTTACCTGAGCCTATTTTTATCATATTCACAACATCAGAAGGACTTTTTCCAATCACGGTATTGTAACATGCCACGTGAACTCCAGATGTCAGAGGAAGAGTCAAAAGATATTACGTTCGGCGGTCGCATGGTGGTTTACCCTGACAACGTTGACGCCACTTCTGCGCCAATGGAATTGGATTATTTGAAATTTGAATAACGCCTTAAATTAAATAATTCCGACTAACATGTTAAATCACGGACTAATACGCAGATCTGGAAGGATCTACTTACAAAAGAAAAGGAAGCCTTGGCAATTCGATAAGCCAAGGCTTTTTTATGCTTCGGCTTCGAGGTCCTGGTCGAGATCAGCAATAGTATTGCACTTTACACTACCCGTAACTGCTGTTTTTTACCAATGTTTTCGTTTTTCTGTAATCAGTACAAAATGCTCTTTGTCGCTATTTTTTTTAATATAAGAAACGGCACTCATAATCATTCCATACCGATTCATAGTATTTACTCTCTTGCTTTCTTGAATCCATTGTTCATATTCCAGGTCAAGTTCCTCAACAGTAATGCAGGATTTTCTAAACTTGGTTAAGTCATAAACGTATCTGTCACCATTTGAAACTAATTCAGTTAAACTGATTGATTGTTTAAAAACTAGCGTCAACATTTGAATGAGGTCTTCTTGATTTTCTGCATATCCCGATTCAAAACCTTGTCCGCTAATATCAGTAACAAACGCTGCAATAAACTTTTCTTCATCTAACAAGATGTTTGCATCAATTGAGTTAGTTGCTACAAAATAAACATCCATAAACATATCAGCCAAGTTATCAAGAAGTGTTACGGAAACGGTCTCTACTTCTTGACTATTTGGTATTTCTGCACCTTCAATATTGTTGTCAGTTGCCCATTGTCGACCTAAAAAACGGCCTAACTCTTGGATAACTTCATCTAATTTTTCACCATTGTCCAGCCTTTTTGTTAAATCTTGTATTAATGGCGTAGTCCGTTTATTGAAGTCCAGAAGATATGTTGGCTGTCCGTTTTCATAAATAATCCATTCGTCACTAGAAAGTTCATAAAAAGGATTTGCTCTAAATTCGCCGTTAGAGTTTTGAAATAAGTATGATTCGGTCTTTAAGATAACGGTCTCCATAACATTGTGCCTAACTACCTTTTTATCGCATTAGTGTATCCGCCAATCATTCTGTATATCCGAATGGCGTAAAAGGTTCATGTAAAAATAGCATAATTCTGTTTTATAACATGATATATCTTCTAGTAGTCGATAGAACCCCAAATCAAACCGTGATATCCAGCTACCAAACGACTAAAAAAACTTAGTTATTAGCGGGTCATTGTTGTTACCATCCCTGCGGTTGATTTTTGTCTGCCCACCAGGAAAATCCCGTTATCCCTTTTGCTTTTAAGCGCTCAATGATTTGCGCTGTGTGATGTTGGATATGCCTTATGTTATTTATATGAAGCTCCAATCGGGTATATGGATACCATTCAAAGCCTGATTTATCGTTAAGAGGAAGTGCTTCAATAGTAGTCTGCAAATTGTTTGTCACCTTGTCGACAAAAGATAATACTTCTCCTTTTGTATGAAATCCCTCAACTTTTATACCTTCATTAACATTTTCCCAGTCCTGCAAACCGCCAAGGCTTTCTGCTCCTTCAATAGCATTCTCGAAGGGAACATAACTTTCGTTGTTTGCTCCCAAATAGTATTTTGTTGCCCACAAAACGTGATAGGTAATTTGCCAGTTTGGATTGTTGTATTCATCATTATTCCATTTTTCGTCAGGAACTTTTCCCACCGCTTGTCGAAGCATACCAAGACTTGCCTTATACTGTGAAGCCAGAATTTCTGTAATTGTTTTGTTGTCCATTTTTTCGCATTTTTATATAATCCAACAAAAATAAAATGGTGTTGTGACAACTGTGTGTCATAAGTATAGTATACCCGGAATTACGCCAAAGGCCATGGCCAAGGAATTGAAGGATTTGGAGCAACATAAGCTCATTCAGCGGATTGTGACCAATGATTATCCGGTAAAAATCACTTACAGATGGACACCTTATGCAAATACGTTGATACCTATCATTGATGCACTAAAAGAGTGGGAAATAAAACATCGGCAGGAGGTGTTAAAAAAGTAAACATTTCAACAGATGTGAAAGACTACCTAATGTAAATCTGATCACCGCTTGCGATTTTAATATCGCTAATGTAACTTGCTTGCTCGAAATATGTATAATAAACATTGCAATGACAAAAAACTCATCCAGACGTTCCTTTCTGCGTTCGGCGGCTATAGCTGCAGTCGCTGGCGGCCTACCACTTCAAATAGCTAAATCATCGGACGTTAAAGATGCGACCTGTTTAGAGAAACAGGCAAAGGGCATGACCATTTTATTTCAAGGAGACTCGATCACCGACGGGAAGCGCGGAAGAAATGCCGATCCTAATCATATCATGGGTCACGGATATGCATTTTCGATTTCAAGTCGCTGGGGCGCAGATTTTCCGTCAAGTGATTTGCTATTTTACAACAGAGGAATCAGCGGCAACACGATTACTCAATTGCAAAGCCGCTGGCAAACAGATTGCCTTGACCTGCATCCTGACGTACTAAGTATTTTAATTGGTATAAATGATGCAGCCAAGTTCGTAGAGAACCCTCCTGCAGAAGCAAAAGAAATTTACGTTCAGGCATTTGAGGATTGCTACCGTAATTTGTTAGAGCAAGTGCGTAAACACGATCCCAATACCCTAATTGTACTAGGCTTACCATTTTTAGCGCCAGTTGGAAAGATCAAGGAACATTGGAATTCTTATCAGCCCATGGTCGCCAAACTAAGTGACAGGGTGCGAAATCTCGCCGTAGAATTTGATGCTGTAGTTATCGATTTTCAGCGGGTGTTTGAAGAGGCAAGAAAAAAAGCACCAGATGCGTACTGGATATGGGACGGTATCCATCCTACAGTGCCCGGGCATGAATTAATGGCCAGAGAGTGGATTACACAAGTAAGTAAACGCCTGAAATTTCTAAAAATATACAGCTAGTCGGACAAGACCCTTCGTGCGGGCAGACTGCTCACTTCATTATCAATCCTGTCAAGCAGTCCCAATTGAACCCACTTCAGTTCGAGCGACACATTAGGGTCGGACGACAATCTCCGCTGTTGTCGCCGGTATAATGCTAATCGCTGGCGCGTGGACTTTGTCCCGTGCGAATTAATATATAAGGCTAGACCTATACATATCTATTTTGGTAAAAAAAAAGCGTCCTGAAAATCAGAACGCTTGCTATATCTATCTAAATTGGAAAGCTCTACACCAAGCTATCAATTTCCTCAATGGATAGGCCTGTTCCTTTAGCTATATCAGCTATAGACACCCCCATTTTTTTGAATTCTAAAGCTATCGTACGTTTCTCGGCTTCAGCCTTGGCTCGTTCTTGCTCTAACAGCTTCTCAGCTTTTGCACGCTCTTGATTTTTAGCCTTTTCCAATAAGTATTCTCGTGTTCCCATTGTAGTATTCCTTCCGGTTTTTACTTCTACCTCTTTCTCAAAGATAGTAAACATTGTTTGATTTTTAAAACTCACATAACGTGCCAAGAAGTCGTATATCCCCTGCCGCGTGTCCTTATCCATCTCACGCTTGATCATCTCTGCATAGAGATCATGCTTGATCTCTTTCAGCTGTTCATCGGTAACATTACGGTGCAGTATAGCGAGCAGCGCCGTGAGTACAACTACCGCAAAGGGATTGTCATTTGCCCGAAGTACGGCTTCGTCCTGATCCAATATCTTGTAACTATTGAATCTATAGGTAAGGCTTGTACCCATAAACTCCTGAACGTAAATAGCCGGACGGTAATTTCTATTTCCATCGGCCAGGATCGCGATGGCGGTAACAGGTACTTTGTATTTATCGGATATTCGGTAAAACCCTTCATGATGCCATCATGAAGGCTCTTGATGGCCTTTGAAAACAAACAATTCCAGAAAAACTATTCAAACATCCGCTGGGCGAGGTCGCCTTTTCCCTTGCTCGACTGTACCTCTACATGGCAGAGCACAAACTGCTCGCTCCCATCCCGGAGATAAACTTTTACGAGCTTATCCACATAACGCACCCCCTTGTTATTGGGTTCGGGTGGAAATAGACTCTCAAACTCCTTGTCCAGGTATTCAAACTCCCGGCCAAAGTCAAAGATTTCCCTCGCATCGGAAAAAAAGAAATTTAGAAAATGTCCAAATGTTTGCTCTATGATGGATTTCCATATCGGGTCGTCTATACGTCTTGATGATCGGCTCATACTTTTAGTTTATCGGTTTAATAGGTTAAAAATAACAATTAAAAATGATAAAAACTAACATTTTTAGCAAAAAAAACAACACAGACTCAAAACAGATCACTAATTTAAAAGAACAATAGATCAGATGGTTTCCACTTTTTTACTATTTTTACTATGTTTGGAACGGAGTTGTGATCAGACAAGGTTCTCGGCCTGCCGAAAGTAATATGCAAAGCGACAACAACGAATACCAGTAAAAACATAAATCTGACCAACGTAAAAATCAGACAGGAAAAAGAAAGAGATGATAATCCTGAAACTTGGTTTGAGAATTGGCACTTACATTTTGACTGGAATGGTTATGGTAATAACTGTTTTAAAAGACGAAAACCACATCTCGACAAGTTGTTTAGACACTTTGATATACTTGTTGACAAGACAAAAAGGCTGAAAACAGACTTTCAGCTATATTCAATTTTACTCGACTTTGCCAGTTGTAATGATGCATTATTCCTAAATACACCAAATCCGAATAACAGTCAATTTCCATTTACAATTGCAGACTTACAATCAACCACAACATTAACAAATAGACGGCTGGATGATTATATCAATAAGTTAGACGGCTATGGAAAGCTTTACGGACAAGCCGACGAAGCCTTCTGCCTAATATACAAGAAAAATGTAGAACAACCTTTTTGACAGAAGAAGAACTATTTTGGATTTCGTATATTAACAACGATTAATGTTTAATAGCATGTATATGCCGAAACTAAAAACTTGGATTATTCTTTTGTTCTTCCTTTGCATCACATGGTGGGTGTGCCGCAGTTGTTCCGCAGATACTCGAAATTTCAGAAAAGTATCATTTAGTGAAATTAAGCAACTTGAACGTGGCAAAATAACATCTTGGTCGAATGCAGACAGTTCAGTGATTTTGAAATATCTCTTTGAAGACTTGAATTTTTTAGCAGACTATATCATGTATGCGATGATAGAGGTGCGCAGCGGTGCAGATACACATTATTATCTCCGTCAAGTATCTACTCATACTAATGATGTAGTTTATTCTGATTCCCTTTTTGTATTTCCCAAACATAATGACGGCATTACTGGCTGGTACCATATCCATGCGAACGGCAGTTATAGCATGGATTACGATAGTACAAAGTGGCAAACAGTTTTGCTTGAAAGAGAAGATATTGCAGAACAGAACAAATCGGTAAATGGATTGCCCTATGGTACGTATAAACTTGAAGATAATAGTTTAGTGAGATTGAAAGATGGTGAAAATCCGTTTGTCAATAGAGATTCGGAAATTTACGGAATATTCTATGTTACTCCACCGGGAACAGGGCCAGTAGATATCTTCAATTTGGATTCTTTGAGTAAAATATTACTAAGTGATAATCATCCTGAAGTAATTAAACCACTCCGTGTCGCTGATTAACATCAAATTATGAATGCTATACGATGTCAGTAAAATCTTAAGGCTCCAAAAAACCAACATAACAATATGTTTTAAAATTCCTATTTTTACTATAGCCCATTTCGCCATTCGAACATAATAGATATTTGACGAACTGAACGAAATTAGCTCTTATAAAGAAAACGGAATTGTGGCACATAGTTACCCAGCACTCTTATCAAACACGTTACCAATGACAATTAAAAAATATAATATATTTCTTGACGACAAATTAATAGGAACGACCGAACTACTGCGTCCAACCACTAAAGGTAGTAAGCATAATATCCGGTATATGACTATCTTAGAATCAAAAAACCAGGATGATACGTATGTACTAGAAACCGATAGCACAGGTCAGGCTATAGATATCTTTGAAATCTCCTCCAAAATTATGGTGGACATTGTATGTTTTCGTATTTACTTTCCGATACAATTTTTTGTGAACACTGAGATTGCTGATTGACACTCCCCACAACCACGCACTCAACCGAATAAAAAAAAGCCATCTGAAAAAATCCAGATGGCTGCACTAACTTATAAATGTCTAACCTATTCTTTTAACTTCTCGATGTCTTCAATGGAAAGCTTTGTAAACTTCGCAATCTGCTCGATAGGGAGACCATCTTTTTTCATTTCAAGTGCTGATTCTAATTTTTCAGCATAGGCTTTTGACTCGGCTTCAACAAGCGCCTCCTCTAATGCTTGCTGCTTCTCCAATAACGCCCGGCGATCTTCTTCGTGTGCTCTTCGCTCTTCTTCGTGTGCTTTTCGCTCTTCTTCCTGAGCCTGTCGAACGGCTTCCGCGTCCCATTTGCGCTTTAAACTGATATCATACATATATCGCTCCTCCTTTGTCAATTTTGCGTAGCTCGCCAGCTGGAAAAATCGCTGGAAAACGCCCGAATTCAGTATCCGGGGCAACTTTTTTAACGTGGACATATTCTTGAGCATAAAGAATACCTTGTCCAGCTCGCTCTCCAACTCTGCTTCGCCTTTTACAAAGTTAATGAGTTCCATGTAAATAAATCCTAATCCTTCGTAAAATATTTCCCCCGAGTCTCTATCGCACAGGCAGATATCATGTAAATGATCCCTACTGCTGCTATCGGGCATATGGAAGCCATCCATCAGTACAATGGTGTACACTTCGGGAAGGGAGTATGCCCAGCCTCTACGGTTACCATGGGGAGCTTTGTCCGAAATAACCTTGCTCGCATAATATAGCATCCGCTTCTTGAGATTCGAATGCCGGCTGGTCTGCATTTCGATAATGATCTCCTGCCCCGTACTGGTCTCGACCATCAGATCGAAGATAACCGTACCGATATCCTCTGCTGCCCCGACCCGCTCGGTATCACGGTAGGTAAGGTCGACAATGACCTTGCGGCCCCGGAAGATGATGTTGAGAAAATTGATAAGATTAATCTTATCGCCAAATAACCGTTTGAACCCCTCATCAGTAGTAGGATCAATGAATACGGGATTTTCTAATTCTTTCATAATTAAATAGTGTTTACGTTAACATAAATAAATTGATTAAGCAAACATCTAAAAAACTAAAAATATTAGCCGTACTATAAACGCTTATAGTCGTTTATAAGCGTTTGAAAACGGCTATAACATCTGCGGATTTAAAGCGTGTAATGCTAAGTATAAGTTAAGATCAGCGTGCAATACCCTGTTTACCGCGCAGGTCTACCTGCTACTGGGCACTGTGGAGTTGGGCTACCACTTCCCTACCCTTACCATCCATAAGATGGCCAAGCTGCCCTTTATCCCCGCCCCGCGCTATGCACACGATAAGAAGCATGCCTTTGATGTACACCGGCAGATCCGAGAGGATGTAAGCATGACGCAGCGGGCGCCCTACCCCCAGGAGCATGAGCTATCTACTAAGATGGATTATAATTTACAACGCTTTCTTGAATGCGCAAAACCAGATGTACATGAAGGCTTTGTCTATAGCGTTGGGTTTCATAAACATATTCATTGCACCTGAGCTTCCGCAACTAAGCTCAGCAACATTTTCCCTCGTTTTTACTTTCGGTTTCCTATTTCTGATTGGAGTCTTGATAAGAAAAGGATTTGATTGGATGAAATATGTATTGTTGGCGATGATGGTTTTTGGCATGTTAGCGTCCTGAATCAGAACGCTTGCTATATCTATTTAAATTGGAAGTTTTAGACCAAGCTATCGAGTTCTTCTGCAGAGAGTCCTGTAAAACGGATTATCTGCTCTAGTGGAAGCCCTTCATTCTTCATTTTTCGTGCAGATTCTATAGCCTTTTTACGCTCACCTTCGGCCAAGACCT
Source organism: Sphingobacterium alkalisoli (assembly GCF_005049105.1). GTDB lineage: Bacteria > Bacteroidota > Bacteroidia > Sphingobacteriales > Sphingobacteriaceae > Sphingobacterium > Sphingobacterium alkalisoli. Next base: position 891,152 of record NZ_SUKA01000002.1, on the reverse strand, counting down.
TCAGAAAGCGCTTCCTTTTGAGCTTGGACTAAATTAGACGCATGCGCCTCTTCTAATTCCTGCTGCTTTTGCTCTAACGCCTCCTGCTTCGCCAATAATGGTTCTTTTTAATACCAATTATACATGCTTACTTCTTTTGGAGTCGTCAAATACATTGATGGAAGGTAAAATATATGAAGACTTGGAGTTTACTGAAGAATTCTCAGTGGAGGATTGGAATGCCCTAATTGACTTAAAGTTTGGTAAATACTTTACCCACAAATCCATTTTTGAAAAAAACAAAGAACTTCTCAGGACAGAGATTATTTATTATATAAGATTTTGCACTAAGCCTGAATGCTGACGGGTAGTCTTTTTTATTGTCACAATTTGCCGATGTAAAAATGACTTTAAATGAAGCAATTTTAAAACACCAGGACAGACTTAATTCCATTACCATTAATGCGCTAATGTGATTGGAAGACCGGTGGGAACTGTGAAGATGACATACCCCTCACTCAATAAATGTCCTTAAGTCTGAAAAGTAACCGTCTAATACCAGAAAGTATAGCGGACACTTTGTTGCACATTCTGGCGTCTTCAAATATAGAATAGACCATTTGACCTTTAAAACTATATGGCCATGCCAATCAATTGAATATCTTTGTGCTATGTCAAATCAGCTTCCCATAAACGGTATAATACGATTGAACATAGTGGTCAGTTTCTTGTTTTCAGCATTACTCACTATATTTTTATTGGTGCTTAAATTTGATAATGTAATCTATCGATTTATTCAAGCCTTCGTTTTTACAAATTTGGTAAGCTTCGGTAACATGTGGCTATTATCTAGTTGGAATTCAAAAATTAGAGCTAAGAAAAAGAAATCGCCAAAGTTCAGCTTTTACGTCTATAGTTATATTGGGGCAATATTGGCCTGGTTTCTTGTTATAAGTCTTTATTCAGTTATTTTAGGAAGTGAGTGGGAAGGAAAAGGTGGGGCTTTAGAAGCAGCATATTTACTGGCAATATTAGCGATCTCGTTTTTTAATACGATAATATTACTTATTCAGTACCTTTTTATTTTTCAATATCGAAATGCAAAAAATGAAATTGAAAAGTTACAGTTGAAAGCCAATGTTAGTGATACGACCAATTTGCTATTAAGGCAGCAGATACAGCCCCATTTTCTTTTCAATGCTTTAACTACTGTAAAATCACTGTACAAACAGGACAGCAAACTTGGGGAACAGTATCTTGTACACCTTGCCAATTTTCTGCGAGTATCTGTCTCAGACCCCAAAGAACACAAAGCATTGGTTAAAGATGAGATCTCTTTTTGTCTGAATTACCTAAAGATGCAAAAGATTCGCTTTGGTAGTGCCATTGAATACGATATACAGCTAAATGATACAATATCAAGTAAAGGGTATCTTCCCTATTTCTCCCTACAGCCTTTGATAGAAAATGCCCTAAAACATAATGAACTGACCGAAGAAAAACCTATAAAAATAAACATTTATGAAGAGAATGGTTTTGTTGTTATATGTAACAACCTGCAGGAAAATACGCATAAGGAAGAATCAGCAGGAAACGGACTGTTCAACCTCAGGGAAAGGTACCAGTTGCTCGGCGAAGATGAAATAAGGATTACCTCAGATGAAAGCTTTTTTAAGGTTTATCTAAAAATATTGAAAATATGAAAATAATAATCATAGAAGATGAGAGAATAACTGCTGCTGATTTGCAGCAGACATTGAAACAGATAGATCCTTCGATTGAAGTTACTTCTATTATACATTCTGTAAGAGAAGGATTAGCATATTTCAGCGAAAACAAAAAACCAGATCTTATCTTTAGTGATATCCGTCTTGGTGACGGCTTAAGTTTTGAGATCATTAATGTGTTACAGGTGCCGGTCATCTTTTGTACAGCTTATGACGAATATGCTCTAAATGCCTTTAATGCTAACGGCATTGCTTACATATTAAAACCATTTACTGAAGATTCGGTCAGGGAAGCAATAGTAAAGTATAGAAATCTTGTCGGAACCGGGCAGCAAGAAATAATAGCCAAACAGTATGAAGCATTAACAAATATGTTTCCGCTCTTTTCTAAGCCCAAGATCTCTTCCTTATTGGTACATCATAAGGATATAGTGCTTCCGATACGGATGATAGATGTCGCTATGGTATACCTGAAAAACAACTTGGTATACCTATGTACATTCGATGAAAGGACCTATTATCCAAATAAAGGCCTGGACGAGCTGGAGCAATTGATGGGAGAACAATTCTTCCGTGTAAACCGTCAGTATCTTGTGAATAGAAAAGCAGTTACCCACGCATCCAGTTTACTCTCACGCAAGATGTCGCTTGCTGTTTCTGTTCCTCATGATGAGATTATTACCATCAGCAGGGAAAAATCGCCTCAATTTCTTAAGTGGTTGCAGGAAAGTGAATGATCTCTTAAATGCTGCTTTATTTTTATGGAGGCGGTTTCAATTATGTTTTTGAACGCCTCACGAACAAACCATAACAGATTACTTTTTCAGGATTATAAATTTGCTTCATCAATTCATTATTTATGTTAAGGATTTAAGAGTGGAATATATCTAAGTAAAATTTATAAAGATAAAAAATATGCAAAAATTAGGTTTGATTATTCTTTTGGTTATGGTATCTATCAGCTCAAATGCACAAGATATTTCTCTAACAGACCAACAAAGCACAGCAGATTCCATAAGAGCTGCTAATGTAGAGCAAGCAGCGCTTATATATCCCCGCATCCGACAATTTTCGATTACCTATGAAGAAAACAGTTTTGGAAAGATAACTTCCAAGTCACATGGAAATGGTATGTTCGAAGGAAATTTCCGTAGCTCCAGAGCCAAAATTAATTTCAATATGCCTGTTTTGCAACGTGAAAGTAATACGTTGGTTGGAAGTTTAGGCGTAATCCATCAGTTTTTCGAGTTGAGCGATTTAAAAAGTACGGAATCACAAAATCAGGTATATGACGATAATATTTACATTCCTATGGTATCAACTGGACTTACCTACATCAGAACACAGACTCTTTTCGAAAAATCGGTGACTTTGGTTGCTTCAGGTTCAGGTATCTTTAACCCCTCTATGGACAGAAGCCAGTTTACTTTTACTGGAATGGCTACTGTTCCTCTTATCAAGCGACAAAACACTCGTTTGACTGCAGGTGCAGTGGTATTAATAGATCCAGCCTCTCCTGTACCTGTGTTCCTCGTCGTTAATTATTTTCACAAGTTTAAAGAATGGAGCATGGACTTAATGATAGACTTGCCATATAGACTTGCCTTACGTAAAGAAATGACCCCGAAAACATCCCTTACATTTTTTAATGAATTGGAGGGCAGCAACTCCTTTTTCGATTTTGATACCGCTATCCCCCCTCTTCCTACTCAGAAACTTACATTGTCCTCACTTGAAATAAAGTCAGGTCTGATGGCGGAATACAGACTTACAAAAAAGGCCGTAATCAGTTTAAGTGCCGGAGCAAACTATATGGTGAATTCCAAAATTCGGCAGGGAAATTCTAAACCAAATGATTACTTCTTAGAGAACAAACATACACCGGTACCTTTTCTACAAGTAGGTTTCTCCTTGCTTCCTTTTTGGAAAGGACTCAATTTATAAGAGAGACATTTCGGCTAATCTTTTTAAAAGTGAACATTATCTTTCTCCGGCTGTATTCAGTGTTTTTCTTTGTTATTAATTATTGTAACATGCTATAAACTTATACTGATAAGTGACAATCTTGTTATCAATTGTTTAATAAATTTCTTATTTTAGGACGATGATTTTTTCCCCTCTATTTTAAATTGGGCATGACCTGCATCTTCTATGGCTTGTAGCACTCCTGATAATTTGTTGTTTCTAGACATCCAACCTCCCGATTCCATTTCCTCTGGCACAGAGGTATCGTAAACTACTTCCACATTATACCAGCGAGCGATTTTTCGCATCGCCGTTCTGAAGTCAACACGGTTCCCTTCAACCAACGTTTTAGCAGTCGTAGGTTCATCCCGATAACTATTCACGTTAAATTGGGTGCCCAATACTTCAATCTGCTGACCGTTACTCTTTACGATAAAAGGATGATCTTTATCTTTCGAAACTTCAAAATAGGCTTCACCATCTAAAATTATTTCACGAGTCTTCTTGATGAATTGTAGCGCAAAAGAGATCTTTGAATCCGCATTTAGCCAAACTTTAGTACCATCGGGCAAAGTGAACATATAGGTCTATCCTTTGGTTGTACTCGCAGTAAGTGTTTCATTTTGAATAGCGCTTTTAGCTTGATCATTAACTATACTTCCATCAACATAGGAAATCTGGTCACTTCCGATCACTAATCTAATGTGCAGACCGCTCAATTTTATAATAATACCGTTAGCTAGTGATATGGTGGCACCGTTTTTACCTGGTGTTAGGCTGTTCTTTACGATGGCTTCATGATGAGGAATCGAGGCAGTGCTTATAATAGTAGTTTACATATCGGGATATCGTTGTCGGCAACGATTTTGTAATGGTGCTTACTGCAAACCATTTATGTCGATGGCCACGACCGCTTTTTGATTATTGACGATATGGAACTTTTCCATATAGGAGTATCACTGAAAGATTTGGGCAAAAAGTTGCTATCAATTTTATTTTCCTTTTACTATTCTTGGTTATATTCGCCCCCCACCATTTACAATTATTTGTTGACCGTTTACCCAAGCACCTTCAGGACTTGCTAGGAATGCCACCACACCAGCAACATCCTCAGGTTCCCCCATTCTTCCTAAAAACATAGCTTGACCTATTCGTTCCAATTCTTCATTTGAAACTTCTTTTTGCATTAAGGGTGTTCTTGTAGGACCAGGGAAAACACTGTTCACTGAGATTTGACGAGAACCTAATTCTTGTGCCAATATTTCTGTAATTACTTTACCTGCGGCTTTACTTGGAGCATAAATACCAAGTCCCGCAGCAGGGTATAATGAACTTGTTGATGATATTTGAATGATTCGTCCTCCATTTCTAACATGTTTGGCGGCTTGCTGTAAAATGAAAAACGTTCCTTTATAATTTACGGAATTAATGCGGTCGAAATCGGATTCTACTACATCAATGATTGGGATTCCCATCATTCCTATACCAGCATTGGCCACCACAATATCAATACCGCCAAATTCGTCTATTACATCGTTAAATAGCTTGATGATATCAGGTACTACACTTACATCTGCCGGAAATCCTTTTGCTGTTCCTCCGGCTTCTTTAATTTCATTTACTACCGCATCGGCTTGATTTGAATCTCCCACATAATTTACGGCTATTGCGATTCCATCTTTAGCTAAACGGATGGCAAATGCACGTCCCATTCCTGTTGCTGCTCCTGTGATTAGTGCTACTCTTTTTGCTGCTGTTGTCATACTTATATTTTTTTAAATTTATTTTTTAAATGCTAAATAGATTGGATTACACGGATGTAATCAGCCATCGCTTTCTTAGATATTTTGGCATCCGGTGCGATGAATTCAAAGCCATGTGGTGCTCTTGGATGTAAATGAAACTCAGTTGGAACACCTGCTTTTGCAAGTCTTGTTGCATATTCTATATTTTCGCTGCGAAAGATATCCAAGTCTCCAACTGAAATAAAAGCTGGTGCCAAATCTTCAAACTGAAGAAGACGACTAGGTGCAGCTACGGCAGTAACATTATTTTTATCATATTCTTTACCGAGTGCCGCATTCCATCCCGTGTAATTGTTGTCATACGTCCAAACAGCAAAAGGCAATAATTGCTCATCGGAAACAAGATTACGATCATCCAACATAGGATAAATCAGAATTTGATGCGACAGTTGAACCTCACGGTCACGTGCAAGAATTGCGACAGACGCCGCAATACCACCACCAGCACTGTCTCCCATAACGGCAATTCGGCTTTTATCAATTTCCAAATCATCAGCTTGTTCTTTTAACCAATTTAAGGCACTGAATACTTCTTCTACTTGCTGTTCAGCATTCAACTCTGGGGAGAGATGATAATCTACAGAAAGAAAAGGAACACCTGAGAGGTAGGCAAAGCGAGAAACAATTTGGTCATATAGTTCTAATGAACCTGAAACCCTTCCACCTCCATGAACGTAAAGTATGGCTGAACCAGATTCAACTTTTGTTGGTGGAATATACCAACGTAATTTAATTTCTGTTCCTATACTGGCTTTGATAAAAAAATCTTTGGTAACAACCTCTGGATTAACAGGGAACTGCTTACCGAGATTGCTATAGAATTGATTCAGATTTTCTCGTAGCACTTGCCAATCGCCTCTTTCCGGAAATTGACCAGAAGGATGCTGTGCCATAAAATTAGCCATTGCTTGTCCAATTTCAGGATCCAAACTATATCGTTCCTTTATTGGTGTTGCAGTTTCTTTGTTTAATTGATTATTTTCCATCTTAGTTTAGTATTTTGTGGGCTATTTTTTCTGCAACAGCAATCACAGTTATATTTGTGGCTGCCGAAATAATATCTGGAAAAATAGAAGCATCGACTACACGAAGTCCTTCTACGTGATGCACTTTGCCTTCCAAATCAACCACTGCTTCTTTAGAATTTAGGCTTCCCATTGGAGCACTGCTTGTGGGGTGGGCATAACTCGCTATGCTTTGTTTGATGGCTACTTCCAGTTCTTCATCCGTTTGCACTGAAATACCCGGAGCAATTTCGGAATGAATAAAGTCAGAAAACGGAGCAGTTGCGGCAATCTGCCTTGCTATTTTAGCTCCTTCAATCATTCGTTCCGTATCTCCTTTATCATTAAGAAAGTTGAGATCAACCTTTGGGTTACTATTTGGGTCTTTAGTTTCTATCCACACTTTTCCTTTTGAAGTTGGCGTGGTTACCGCTACTCCTAAAACAAATCCCATTTGTGTAGGGCTGTATTCATCAGGAAAAAGATGCGTAGCCGTGATGTGAAGGTCTAATTCTCCTTCTTTGGCCTTGGAGGTTGAAGTCCATAACTTGGCAGCGATTGGTGGCGACTTGCTTTCGACCATTTCCTTGTGTAAAGCAAAAGCCGCATAATGGAAAGGATGGTCTTTTATATTTTTACCAACTGGAAGATCGGCAATGACTGGTATAGAAAGTTGTTCCAAGTCTTTTTTGTCTCCAATTCCAGATCTTAGTAATATGGCAGCACTTCCGTAAGTACCACCAGAAAGGATAATTTCGTTAGCAAAAAACTCTTCGCCATTTGCCAATACAATACCAATCGCTTTTTTATCTTCAAATAGAACTCGGTCAACAATGGCTTGTGATACAATTGTCAAATTTTCACGTTCCCGCTCTTCATTTGAAAGGTATGCCATTCCGGTATTGACCCGTACACCATTTACCACGTTCATTCTGTAAGGGCCAACTCCATTGGCTTCGGCACTATCAAAATCTTCGACAAGTTTGTAGCCAACATTTACCGTTGCATCAACAAATGCCCTTTGAACCGATGTCAAATCGTTGCGTAATAGTTGGCGAACAGGTAGTGGTCCATCAAATCCGTGGAGCTCTTTATCTCCGGAATCGCTTTTTTCCAACTTTTTAAAATAAGGAAGCATTTCTTCGAAAGACCATCCGGGAAGATTCCAGTTTTCAAAATCTTCAGGACGAGCTCGTAGTGCAACAGCACCATTGATAGCAGAGCTACCGCCCAACACTTTTCCTCTTGGCAAATCGATTTTGTTACCATAAGTAGTTGGTTCCGATTGAAACCCCCAGTTGTGTTCTGCATCACCTCCAGGGTTGTTGGCACTTGAAATGGCACTTGGATACCCCCAAGAAGGGTAGGCGTTGCCACCTTCAATTAATAAAACATGTTGATTATTTTTTTCGCTCAAACGTGACGCCATTACAGCTCCTGCTGAACCGCCACCTACTATGATAAAATCATATTGTTTTCTGTCTGAATTTTGTGTTGCTGACATTTTTTTGATTTTTAATGATTTGTTAGTTCAAAATTACATTCAACAGGGTGTTGATAAAGATGACAAACAATAAAAAAAACTGTTGACATTTATCAATAATTTTGCAACTACCGTTTTTTTATTTAATGGACTTTAATCTAAAACACTTAATTTTTCTAAAGCCACTTGCATTGCATTGTCTTTAAGTGCGGAAACCGAAACTCCTTCGATACGGAATGCGGTAATATCGGTCATTCCGAAAAAACCTAAAGAGGTTCTTAAGTAAGGTTCGATAAAATCAAATGCCTTATAATCACCTTCACTGTAAACACCACCTGATCCAATGGCAAGGAATACTTTTTTACCCTGAATTAAGCCCACAGGGCCATCAGCCGTATAAGTAAAGGCTACTCCAGCTCTTGCCAAATAGTCTATCCAGCTTTTTAGTACCGCAGGAATTCCGAAATTATACATAGGAGCTCCAATGACGATGATATCAGCATCCAGCACTTCTGCAATTAATATGTCTGAAAGTTTAATTAATTCTAACTGCTCTGCTGAACGGTTTTCCGGTGGGGTATTAAAAGATTGAATATGAGTGCCAATAAGATAAGGTACTATTTCTGTGGTAATATCTCGTGTGATGATAGAGGCTTTTTCATTTTTTGCTACTAGTTTTTTAACGATGGAGTTACCCAATTGTATGGTTTGAGAAGCTTCTCCTCTTGGACTTGATATGATATGTAAAATTTTCATTTTTCCGTTTATAAAGTTGGATAATCTGTGTAACCTTTTTCATTTCCGCCATAAAACGTAGCACGATCCGGCTCGTTTAATGTTGCGTTTTGCTCAAAACGTTTCGGTAAATCAGGGTTGGCGATAAAAGGCACACCGAATGAAATGATTTGGGCAATTCCTTTTTCTAATTCTTGTTCGCCTGTTTCGCGAGTGTATCCTGCATTGGCAATTATTAGATGTTTGGTTAGTGTTCCTAATGTTCCCATCACATCTCTAGGATATTGTTCCAGACCCTCCTCTGGAAGAAACAACGCATTCATCAGGTGGATATATGCTAGAGGCAAGTGGTTTAATTCTTTAATCAAATAAGAGTAAGTCGCAATTGGGTCGCTATCGAGAATACTATTAAACGGTATGCTTGGAGACAGTTTGATGCCTACTTTGTCTTCTCCGATAGCTGCTGCCATTTCCTGCATTACCTCTAGAATGAATCGACTTCGATTTTCTATGTTTCCACCATATTCATCGGTTCTTTGATTTGCACTTTCCGCTAAGAATTGATTAGGGAGATAGCCTGTAGCAGCATGCAATTCTACTCCATCAAAACCTGCCTTAATAGCATTTATAGCAGCATGCTTATAGTCTTGAACTATATGTTTGACTTCATTTGTTTCCAAAGCTCTTGGTACTTCGTATGCTTTCATACCTTGTGAAGTAAAATGTTGTTGTCCCTCAATAGCAAGTGCTGATGGTGCAACAGCTAATACACCATTTCTATCAATGGAATGTCCCACACGACCTGTATGCCAAAGTTGGGCGAAAATTTTGCCTCCATTTTGGTGTACGGCATCGGTTACTTTTTGCCAGCTTTCAATCTGGGCTTCCATAAATATTCCTGGCGTAAACGGACTCCCTTTTGCTTGTTCTGAAATGTTGATTCCTTCTGTAATTATCAAACCAGCACTTGCTCGTTGTGTATAGTACAATACGTTTAAATCGTTTACCGTTCCATTATTTTCTGACCTGGCTCTTGTCATTGGAGCCATTGCCATACTGTTGGACAAGATTAAATTTCCTATTTTTTTTGGTTCTAATAATTTCATTTTAAGCACTTTTTTTAATTGATTTAATTTGACCATATTTACCTGCATAAAAATCTCTGTAAGCATCCGCTATTTCTCCTAATGAATTCATTACAAAAGGCCCTTCGGCAACCATTGGTTCTGTGTATTCTTCTCCACCAAATAAGATAATGTCAATGGCTTTTTCGGTCGTGTTTTTTATTTCAATTTCTCCTGCTTTTCTGCCAAACTCTACAAATTCACCTGCTTGAAATTCAGTATCGTTAAGAAGTGCATTTTTTGTTGGTAAGAAAGCTGCAACTTCTATTTTATCTTTTATGCTAATTGAAAACTGTTTATCAGCTTCCAAATGAATATGGTATAAAAACTGCTCGGAATAATTAGGTATTTTTGAATTTAATTCTTCATAATTCCCTATTATAACTTTTATCCAACCCTTTTGATTTTGCAGTACTTTTTGTGGTACTTCATTGGCTTGAATGGCCATGTGTTCAGGGTTTTCGGCTTTGTTTTTTGCAGGCAGATTGATCCAAAATTGAAAGCCTTCGATAAATTTGCTATCTGTTTGGGAATCATAATTAAAGTTTTCATCATGTATAATCCCATTTCCGGCTTTCATCCATTGTGCACCGCCTGAATAAATCTTACCTCCGTTACCAGCACTGTCAAAATGTTCTACCTCGCCTTGAAGTATGTATGTTAAGGTGGCAATACCTCGATGTGGATGAGCACCCATACCATTTTTAGTGATTGTTTCTTTAATTGCCGGTGCTACATAATCAAGAAACACAAACGGGCCTACTTTATTGGCGTACCGATTGGGTAACATTCGATTGATACTTAGAGGACCTAAATTAGCTCTGTTTCCTTTTGTTGAAAAACTCGTTTCCTTTTTCATATCTTCACGTATTATTTTTTCGCGGTAACAAATGCTATTACCTTTTTGATTTTAAGTATTTTCACTTTGTAAACTCTGTTTTTATGGCGATTTTATAGTTTTATTTGGTTACTTTTAATTTGTTCTGAAAGTAAAAGGATACACCTAAAATCACTAAAAATGTGATTGGTGTGGCTGATACAGATGCCGGATCTCCACTAGCAAAATGAGCTATAAAAGCAGAAACAAATGTTAATGCAAACCCGAAATAAGCAAATGATTTAATTTTATTTGGAACCTGTGGAATGATTAATGTTAGTGCTCCAAAAACTTTCAGAACCCCAAGTTCAATTCTGAAATAATCTGGAAATCCTAAATGTACGAATGCTGCTTTCATGTCTGGATTTGAAAAATAGCCATAAGCACTAAATATCATCATAGCACTAATAATTCCCGTTGTTGCCCAATAAATAATTTTGTTTGTCTTCATTTTTTCTAATTTTTAGATGATTAATTTTGTTGATTTTTTGTAATGTAAAATTCAGGCAGAAACACTCCTTAAAACGATGCGATATGATAAAAAAAAACGTTGACAAATGTCAACGCTTTTTAATTTACCAGGTTCGGTTTTCTCCCCATTTGAACCTTGCTTTATCCTCTCCAGTATAGTCGGGATCAAGATAAATGTGGACACTAGCAATCAGATTATCCCGAAATTTGAAAACGTTGCAAAAACGTCCGCCAGGTGTTTTGCCTCCTTGCCAATCTTTACCCGAAAGTTTTCCTTTTGAGGTTCCTTCAACAATTACAAAATCGCCTGATGGCATAAACTTCAGTTGATCATAATCGTGTTGGATAAATTCAAGACTTCCATCGAATCCTTTTATCATTTCAAAAAAGGATTCTTTTCCAAATCCAAATCCAAATTTTGGAAAATATAGTTCAACATCTTCATGAAATAAGTCAAGGACTTCCGGACTACCATTATCTACTCTGACGAAATATTCACCAGCAACTCTAATTTTTTCTTGGTCTGTCATAATTTTAGTTTATTATTAATTATTTAAATCTTGGAAATAATTCTAGTGCATTGCCACTAAAAATTTTTTGTTTCTCCACTTTTGAAAGGTTGAAGCTATTTTCTAATGCTACTTTCCCTTTCAAGGCTATATCATTGCGTACATAAGGAAAATCTGTTCCGAATAGTACCTTATCTAAGTCCGCTACATGCTTAAGGTTATTAATGACAGGATCAGACCATGCTAATGCTGTATCCCAGTACAGTCGGCGAAAAGTTTCCGCGAAAGTCCCTGTAATCGAACTGTCTCCCATGATCTGCATTTCATCCACTATGGCAAATCGTCCAGCCAAGTAGGGTGCAGTGCCACCGGCATGTGAAAAGATATATTTTACATCCGGCGTTTCCGCAAAAGTTCCGCCATAGTGCATCTGTGCAATTGCTCTTGTGGTATCACTAGGGAAATCAATGAGATTATCTGTAATACCAAGCGTATGTGCTATGGGATCTGGAGATGCATTTGGATGAATAAAGACGGTTGCTTTACGACGGTGTAATTCTTTAAACAACGGTTTCATCCTTTTGTCTCCAAGGTAAATGCCTTGTGAGTTAGTGAAAAGCACCACTCCGTCAAGTTTAAGCACATCAAGGGCATAGCAGATTTCTTCAATAGCATCATCTAAGTTAGGCATCGGAACACTTGCCAATGCTCCAAAACGTTTTGGATGCTGTTGAATTAGTGAGGCTGCAAAATCATTGCATTCTCTTGCTAATCTCTTTGAAGCTTTTGAATCGAATAGTTGGATTCCGGGTGTGCTGATGGATGTAATGGCGATATCAATTCCCATTTCATCCATAAAAGCCAAGGATTTTTCAGTAGTCCAAACCTGTGGCTTTGAGCCTCCAACAGGATTTTCTTTATCATTTGTTGCCTCGTAGAAGAAATTCGGCAACATGTGATGGTGTGTATCAATAGTCAAACTCATAATTGTCAGTTTAAAATCAAGTACAAAATGCTAATTACAGCACTTTGCACTTGAAAATATTCAATTTATTAAAATGGATATTGTTGAGGTGTGCTACGGGAATTGATCCAAATCATTTCTGTAAAATCTTCCAAACTATGAGGACCAGTACGACCCCAGCCACTATTTTTAACTCCACCCATAGGAGCATGAGTTTCTTCATTTACTGTAGGAGAATTTACATTAACCACACCATGTAGTATTCTTGGAGCCAACTCAAACCCTTTATAAGTATCATTGGTAAAAATGGATGAAACCAAGCCATAATCAGTGCGATTTGCAATTGCAATTGCTTCCTCAACAGTATCCACTGCTTCAACAATTACTAAAGGACCAAAAGTCTCCTCGTTAGATGCAATAGCATCATAAGGGACATCTGTTAGGATAGTAGGATGGTAAACAAGGCCTTCGTTAAAACCTCCTGCTTGGACTTTAGCACCTTTGCTTACAGCATCCTTAATACGTTCGCTTACAGTATCAACAGCAGCCTGATTGATTAGCGGACCTATTATAGTTGTGGGGTTTTCAGGATCTCCAAATGGTAATGCATTGGTTCTGGCAATAAATTTTTCAAGGAATTCATCATAAATCTTACGTTGAATGATAATTTTTCTAGTATTCATACATATTTGACCCTGATGAAAGAAAGAACCAAATGTAGCTGCCTTTACAGCATCATCAACGTTTACATCATTTAAGATGATCATTGGGTTGTATCCTCCCAATTCAAATACTGTTCTTTTCAACGTTTTACCAGCACGTTCTCCTAAGTATTTTGCCGTTTTAATACCTCCAATCAGATTGATTACTCTTACGTTTGAATCCTCGAATATAGCATCAGACAATTCACCAGCTTCCCCTGGAGCATGTGTAACCACGTTTATGACACCGGGAGGAAATCCTGCTTCTTCAGCAATTTCGGCAATCATCAGACCTGCTGAAATGGGAGCATATTCAGATGGCTTAACAACAACGGTGTTTCCTGCAATTATAGGGGAAATTACAGTACGCCAAGAAAGTATGCTAGCACCGTTCCAAGGTGTAAAGCTAGCTACAACGCCTAAAGGCCTGCGAACACCTATCGAGAAGGAACCGGGTACATTGGTTTGCAATACTTCTCCTTTATTTTCATAAGCCCACCCAGCACCTAATTCTAAGCTTTGGGCAAGTAAATCTTGCTGAAATGTGGCAAATGAAATAGTACTACCTGTCTCCTTTGCAAGGATTTCAGCCATTTCAGAACGTCTTCTTTTGATGATTGCAGCTGCTTTAAATAGCAGTTCTGATCTTTGAGCAGGAGTTGTAGCTGCCCAAGCAGGGTAAGCTTTTGCTGCTGCATCAATCGCGATTTGCATATCCTTTTTGCTGGCTGCTGCAATTTTGGCAAAGACCTTACCGCTATAAGGTTCTAGGTCATCAAATGTCCGACCGTTTTCTGCATCTCGCCAGACGCCGCCAGCATAATACTTATACTTTTTAACTTCCATGATTTTTAAATTTTAGAGTTATTTTTAAATAAATTTTATCCTGTAAAATTGCGACAGGAACTTGCCTTAAAACGATGCGATATGATAAAAAAATCCGTTGATATTTATCAATAGCAAGCACTTTCCTTCAAATGAAAAAAAATTATGCAAAAAAAAGCTGCCTCAGTTTTTTGAGACAGCTTTACTATTGGATGCTAGGTTAGCTTTACAGAAATATTACTCAGCTGCAAAACTTCCACCGCTCATTGCTTTTTGAAAGGCTTGTGGATTCCAATATTCACGATAGTTTACAATAAGTCCATCACGGAAGGTAACGAAAGTGGCATAGCTCATTTCATACGGATTACCATTTCCTATTACTACACCTGATGCACTCCATTCTGCGATGGCTACATTTTCGTCATCCGTTCCATATATTTTTAATGTTGGAAGTGATTTTACGTCGATATAACTTGGGTAATCTTTTAGGTAAGCATAAAGTGCTTCGCGACCTTCAAATCGTGCTTGTGAACCTTCCGGTGCAAAAGGGAATTCGGCTACGACATCTTCAGCACAAAGCTCTGACCAGCCTTTCATATCTTTGGCAAGAAAGGTGTCTAAACTCTTACGAAGAAGTTGAGTAGCTGGTGTGTTTTTTGAATTTTCCATTTGAATTAAATTTTAATGTTATTTTTTTAATTGATTTTGATAGGGCAAAGTTGCATCAAAGGGAAGCTTCATAACAATGAGATATGATAAAAAAAACCGTTGATATTTATCAACGGTTTTATAAAATTATATTTATCTGAGGCTTTGTTTTCTAATCCTGCTAAGTGTTTCTTTAGTAATCCCTAGAAAGGAGGCAATGAGGTGTTGCGGAAACCGTTGTATAAATTGAGGATGGTGTTCAGCAAATTCTTCATAACGTTTTTCAGCCGTATTACTGATAGTAGAGTTCAGTCTTCGTTGGTTGGCAATGGCATTTCTTTCATCCATTTGTCTTATCATTTCTACCAAAGCAGGTATTTTCTCCATCAGATCTAACATATCAGCTCTAGTAATAATGAGTAATTCTGTATCTTCCCAAGCATCAATATTATACTTTGAAGGAGTAAGCATAATCATGCTTTCTCTGTCACTTGCCCAGTAGTTTTCTATGTAGAGATGCACAATATGTTCAACTCCTTTATCATCCACACTGTATTGTCTCATAGCACCTTTCACAATAAAACTGGTGTGCTTACATACATCGCCTTCTTGTAAAAAATATTGTTTTTTTCTTAGTTTTTTAGGTTGAAAAGAAGCTGTAATTAAGGCTTCCTCCTCGATAGTTAGTGGTGCTTTACTGTGATTATTGATGTAGGTGATTAATCTTTCGTGCATTTGATTTAGTAATTACTTTAAAAGAATGCAAGATATGAAAAAAACAACTTTTATTTCATAGCATCAATTATCGGCTGGCTATCTACAAACTGTTCAAAACTTATAATTTTACTTTCCTTCAATTTCCAAACGTGGGCAACTCTGGCCGTAAATGATTTTCCAGAGATTTTATATATTCCAGTATAGGTGCCGTAAGCTACCACTTTATCATCACTGGCGACATAATCTTCGGGAGTAAATTTGTACTCAATCCACTCGCTTCCTAATCTGCTGAAAACATTTTTGGTTACGTTTTCTAAACCGATATAAGTTCCTGCGTATGGAAAACCTTTGGCTTCTGTCCAGGAAATATCATCAGCTACATATTTAGCCAAATTTTTACCGTTTTCTTCCGAAGTTTTTCCTTCGTAAGTACTTTTTACAATGTCAAGATCTGTCATTTTTTCTTTATTTAAAGAACAGCTTGACAATACCAAAAGCATTGCCAAGCTGTAGAAGATTGATTTTACCATTTCATTTCGCCGGTGTTTACTTTTGCTCCAATTTGTAATGCTGTTTCAAAGGTTAATGTTGGATATTTTACTTTTAAAGCTTTGATTAAAGCTTCAGAAGTTTTGTTTGTTTTCAAAGCTTCTTCGTAGAATTGAATATAGCTTTTCGTATGATTTACGGCCGTTAAATCAAATGGAGAATTTGAATTTGCGTGAGCCGGAATTACGATTTCAGGATTCAAATCCATGATTTTATCTAAAACACCAATCCAGTTTTTGCGAGCTCCCGGAGTTTGGGCATCTGCCATCCAAAGGTTGAACGTTGTTCCAAAAACATTGATTCCGCCTACAGCAGTTTTTATGGAAGGAATCCACACAAATGTTTTATTTGGAAATTCTTCCAAACCAACGATTTCTAATTGCTTACCTTCCAATTCAATACTGTTTCCTTTTAAAACCTGAGGTAAAATTGCATTTGATGTAATGTTTTTGCCCAATCTTTCACCCCAAACTTCTAATTTCTTTTGAGCCGTAGCCTTGATATGTTCTACTGTTGCAGGAGAAGCATAAGCGGTAACTTCCGGAAAATATCTTTTGAAAACTTCCAGTCCGAAGTAAAAATCAGGATCTCCGTGAGAAACAAAAATAGTAGTTAGTTTTTTGCCATTTGCTTTAATTTCCTGTGCTACTTTTTCGGCATCCGCCAAAGTAAACTGAGCATCTATCAAGACAGCTTCATTTTTTCCAGATATAATTACTGATGCGACACCAAAACTGTTTTCGGATGCGTTGTAAACCTGAAGCTTTAAATTTTTAGTTTCTATGGTTTTGAAACTTTGTGCCTGTGTTTCCATATTGAATAAAATTAAGATGGTTAATACTGCTGTTGAAATAATCTTCGATTTCATTTTTATATTTTTTAAAATTGATATTACAAAGATGCGACCTTCGCCCCTTCAAAAACATTAAACTAGTTTAATAAACCAAACATTGAAAATTTATTTTTTGTAGGCAATTTTCCTTCGAATATTACTCAGAAACACATTAGTAATTCCCAAATAGGCAGCTATTTGAATGTTGGAAAGACGTTGAATTAGTTGCGGATATTTTTCAACAAATTCGATGTAACGAAGTTCTGCTGTTTTACTTAAATTATCAATCATTCTGCGTTGAAGAGCCACATGCGTTTTTTGAGTCATTACCCTGAATAATTTTTCTATTTTAGGTAAATTTTCATAGGCAAACTCCTTGTCTTTTTTAGAAATTAAAAGCACCTCACTATCTTCAAGAGCTTCTATAAAAAGTTGCGATGACCTTTCATTGGTAAAGCTGTCGATGTCGGTTATCCACCAATTTTCTATGGCGAAATAAAGTACTTGTTCGAATCCATTTTGATCAATGTGATACACTCGGAAAAGCCCTTTGACAACAAAACCCTCAAATTTGCAAACTTCGCCTTCTCGTAGCAAAAAACTTTTTTTCTTGATGGTTTTGTATTGAAACAAATTGTAGAATGCTTCTGTTTCAGTGTCTGAAAGGGAAATGTGTGCTGTGATATTCTGTTTAAGAAGTTCGATCATTATTGGATATTTTACAAATGGTTTTATATCAAAGATAAGTAAGCTTTTATTCGAAGTTTATTGCATCCATTATTTAGATTTTTTAAAAAAAAGTAAAAAACTATTTTGAAAAAAATCTAAATAATTTTTAACGCATTGCTCATCTGCTTTTTGACCAGATGTTTAGTGATGTTTAGCTTTTCTGCAATTTCACTGTACGATAATTCATCAATCCTGCTTAGTTCGAACACTTCACGCATTTTTGGAGGAAGCTTGGCCAATCCTTCTTCTATACGCATGGCAAGCTCTTTTTCTTCGATATATAAATCAACGCTGTCTGCTCCATTTTTGGACAATCCACTCAGTGTAGCCAAATACGAATCAACAACCTTATTGTGCCGAAATTGCTTTAGTATTCTTAAACCGTACGCTGGAATACAGAAAAGCTTTCAATGAGTGCTGTAATTCGAGCTCATCTTTTTTTTTCCTATTAACATTTGAAACACATCCTGTAGAACATCTTCAGCTTGATATCTGTCACGCAGCATTTTATAGGCGTGGCGGTACAAAAGTCCAAAATAACGCTCATAGATTTGCGTAAACGCCTCGAAGCGCCCACTTTTTTAAAGTGTAAAAAGTTCCTGATCAGTATATGTTCTGTAATCAACCATTGAATTAATTACTTACAAAAGTATTAATTATCTCAACAAGGGTATAAAGTAATTCGATAATACCTATTAAGGAGCGCAGATGAATATTAGAGCTGCTACCTTTGAGTGGAGACATTTTATTTTTAAATTTGACTATTTGAAACTGACAGTATTTGGTGAGGAGCTTTTTGCTTTCCGATCACCAGTATCTAAGGGAGCTATATTAGCCAAGGAACTTGGTCAAATATCCGTTTATGTAAAACTCACTAGTAGTAACAGAATCGTGTCTTATCGTGTTCAAAAGTCAACTATTAAAAGAATTTGTGTATACTTGAACTACCATGAAACACTTGCGTAATACTGTAACGATAAATTTTAGTTATTATCAGGGTCAAACCAAGATACGGAAGCGCCGAGACCAACGAACTTTAGCTGCATCAAAATCTCTCCGCTACCTTGGTGATACAAACAGCTGACGCTAGATTTTTACCACGTGTGCCGTAAGGAAGACTGACGTGCATAGCTAAACTAAAAATAAATAAGAAAAGCCCCCTATCGCACAGATAAACACGTATATTCGAGCAATCAACAACTAAACAATTACGATAGCGTTAAATGATCACCTGTATAATAGCAATGGCTGCTATTGAGGAAACTTTCGACAATGGAAAATTTGATAAATTATTTACTTCAATTTGGACAACTTAATCAGTACCAAATTGACTTGATAAAAAGCAAGGCGAAATTAATAGAACTAAAAAAAAATGACTATTTTTCAGAGGCAGGAAAAATTGCTCGACAAGTTGCTTTCGTGGACAATGGAATTTTAAGAGTTTGCTACTACAATAATAAGGGTGAAGAAATTACACGGTATTTTATAGACGAAAATAATTTTGCTGTTGACCTCAATAGTTTTACTTACCAAATTCCATCTGCCGAGTATGTGCAGGCAGTTACAGACTGCAAACTTTTAATCTTCTCGGCAGACGAACTAAAAGACTTGTCAACTACAATCATTGCTTGGAATGGCATAATTAACCAAATTACAGCAAAGTCATTGATTGAAAAAGTAAATCGAATCAGTCCAATGCTTGCAGAAGATGCTAAGGCCCGTTACATAAGTTTCCTTGACAAATTTCCGCAGCTTGCCAACAGAATACCGCTTTCATTATTGGCTTCTTACTTAGGAATAACGCAATCGTCGCTAAGCAGAATTAGAAAAAATATCCGCTAGTTCAGTTTTTGCCATTTGGCAAATGTTGTCAAAAGTTAGCTTGCGATATTTGTAGTCTAATTTAAAAATACAATGACAAAAATTTTAATGACAAGCGGATCAACAATCGGCATAGCAGGAATTGCCCTTGCTCAAAACAGCAAAAAGTATCCACAGACAAAAATCGTAATGACAATTAATGCACCCATCGACGCTGCTTTTAACTACATTGTTCCTGTGGACTTATCACACATCTTCAAAAGACACAAAAATCTACCAGCCATCATAAAGACTGATGAAACAGAAAAATGGATAAAAGCGGGTATGACAAGAACTGTTTATTTTGAAGATGGTTCAACATCAAAAGAAAAACTTTTGACAGTTGTTCCTCATACTTCATTTTCATACCAAATTGAAGACTTTACCTCTCAACTTAGGTTTTTAGCAAAAAGAATCGAAGGCGATTGGATATTTACAGACCTTAGCAACGGACAAACCAAAATTGAATGGACTTATAAAATAGTTCCGAAAAACATTTTTGCACGTGGACTTATTAATTTGGTCGTACTCAAAAATATCAAAGGTTTATTGACAAACGCATTGACAACATTAAAAGCAGATTTGGAAGCAACAAACAGAATAAAGGGCAGCAGGTAACAGCGGGCATTGGAACCTAGACGATAGCAATGACATTAAAAATTACCGTGAATAAGAGTTAATCACTTTATATGGAACGCTTACCTAAAAGTAAACGCCTTCTTTATTATTTTTTTCCTAATTTTAACTGGCCCAGAATCACCGAAATAGACAACTAAGCTAAAAGAGAATCAAAAACAAATATTTACAAATGGTTATAAACGGTAAACTTTCGCATAAAACAAAAATTTTAAAATAATATATATGATTGCTCATTTTGAAAATCTCATTAAAAAGGCCTATCCAGCTTTTAATTCAAGAGACATTGACACGGCACTTTCAACATTTCACACAGACATCCAATGGCCAAAAGCCTTTGAAGGTGGTTATGTGAGTGGGCATGAAGAAATAAGAATTTATTGGACAAGACAATGGTCAGAAATTAATCCAACTGTTGAACCAATCAGATTTAATCAAAGACCAAATGGGACATTAGAAGTAACTGTTCACCAAATTGTTAAAGACTTGCAAGGGAATATAATGTTTGACGGTGAAGTAAAACATATCTACACATTGGAAGATAACTTATTACGAAGAATGGATATTGAAACAGAATAGCAGAAATGATACTAATTTAAACTTGGCAAAAGCCCCAGACGGTTAGCGGGCATTATATTGCCGACTGAATAAAAAGGAAACCAATCTACATCTACAATGGAAAACAGCAACCCTGATTATATCAATTATCGAATAGCCATTCCAGAAGGATATGAAGAGGTATTTACTCACTTTTATTTTGCGAAGAATAACACAAGTGAAACAATCACAAAAAAGTTAATCCCATCCTACCAAACCATATTAATCTTCAGTTTTGGAGAAAAACCATATTTTAAATCAAAACAAAATCCGTATTTAGAAGTAGACAAGTACTTGATGCTAGGCCCAATAAAGCATGTAATTGAATACTCTTTGCCCCCCAATGCAGAAATGCTATTAGTTAATTTTAAAGATGATGCTTTTTTTCGTTTTTTCGGAAATGCAACTATTGCCCAGGATTTACCTATCGTGCCCGATGGATTAGCTGACGCAGATTCTTTTATGATTTTGTGGCATGAACTAAATAACATAATCAATGTTCAAGAAAGGGTAACTCAGATTCTAAAGTTTAGTTTACCTTATTTTGAAAGCCAAAGTAAAATTGCCGAACAAATAGTAAACTTTAAAGATAAAACATTAAATCAAATTAAATCCATTGCCAGTCAAAATAATCAAACAGAACGCAACACCCAACTAAATCATCAAAAACACTTTGGGTATTCTGCCAAAGAATATAATCGCTACACAAGATTTATAAAAGCAATAGCATATATAGACCAAATCGCTTACACCAATTCTAAAGTAAATTGGTTTGAAGTCATTGCCGAATGTGGATACTATGACCAGAGTCAACTTATCAATGACTTTAAGCACTTCATCAATCTTAGCCCAACTAAATACCTTAAGTTCCAGATGGACATTTGCAATCCAAAATCCTGATTTCGTTTTCTTACAATTTTAGCTTATAGCGGTAAGCTACATTTGTACTATCAAATCAATAGTTAATAACATTTTAAAAAAATAAAATCATGAAACAAACAATTTTAGGTGCAGGTGGAGCAATTGGTATTGAACTTGCAAAAGCATTATCTGAGTACACAACAGACATAAGGTTAGTGAGCAGAAATCCAAGAAAGGTAAATCAAACAGATACATTGTATCCTGCCGACCTTACCAAAAAAGAAGACGTGTTCAAGGCTGTAGAGGGATCATATATAACTTATGTTGCCATCGGATTCGCCTATAAAACAAGTGCATGGAAAGAAAATTGGATACCATTTATTCAAAACGTAGTTGACGCTTGCATCAAGCATAATTCCAAGCTTGTATTTTTCGACAATGTATATGCCATTGGTGGCAATAACGTGAACCACATTACAGAAAACTCTCCAATAAGCCCAACAAGCAAAAAGGGTGAAATCAGAGCAGAAGTTGATAGAATTATTTTGAAGAATGTAGAGACCAATAATTTGCAGGCTATTATAGCAAGATCACCGGATTTCTTTGGTGGTACCGCAAGGCAGTCTAGTGTTATTATGAATCTTGTTTATGACAATCTCATAAAAGATAAAAAAGCTCAATGGTTTTGTAATGCCAAACTTGTTCACAGTATGGGCTATGTTCCTGAACTTGCCAAAGGGACAGCAATGCTTGGAAATACGCCAGAGGCATACAATCAAATTTGGAACTTACCAACAGATCCTGAGCGAATAACAGGTGAAGAATGGATTAATCTTTTTGCTAAGGAATTAGGTAAAGAAAATAAATTCACAGTTTTGCCTAATTGGATGGTTAAAGGATTAGGGTTAATTGTACCTGTTATGAAAGAATTGGCCGAGATGAATTATCAATACGATAGAGAATATTACTTTGATAGTTCGAAATTTAATGATTACTTCAAATTCACTCCGATAACACATGCCGTTGCTGTAAAACAGGCAGTATTACAAATGAATGACAATAACGAAAAAACAACGACCCGCTAACATATGTTTTGCAAAACGGCAGGTCAAGTGCTTCTAATTTCGCTAAGCGCCAAACCGTTTTATACAATTTGAAGCAGTTTATACCTAAGGAGATACCATGTGAAAGGAACATAACAAAAACTCCGTAAAACGGGAGGCAGCTCGCTGCCTTCCCTATTTTAAGTCCCTCCCATCCCACCCGCTGGATCTGCATGATCCACAATAGAGATGCCCGTGAATTCGCTGATTTTTCGTTTCAAGCTTCCGGCTCCGTAGCCGGTCCAGGTCGCTTTAATCTTGCCGTCGGGTGCAATCAATACATAATGTGGAATCCCGTTGATACCATATTTGGCGTATATACCACGGTTTTCTTTTCCGTCACTGAGATTTAGCCAGGTCATACCGAAAACCTTGGATGCTTCTTCCCACATCTTCCTATTGTCGCTGCTTAGGCTTACTATAGTAAGACTATCACTATACTTCTCGTGCAATTCTTTCATTTCAGGAACGGATGCATGGCAGGGACCACAACCATAGCTCCAAAAATCCAATAGGATATACCGACCTTTAAAATCTGCTAGGTGATAAACACGATCGGTAAGATCGTGGAGAGCTGCATCATATAGCGGGTCTCCTATTTGCGGAGCTTGGGGAGGGTATAATGCCAGCGCTATCTCTTCGCCATAACGGCTTTCCTTCATTTCAGTATTAAGTCGGCCATATAGTTCCTCGACGGCGGGTCTAAATTCTTCGCGTTTATCCCATTTAATGGCCTGTGCAATGCCTTTCAGGACACCTAACCTAACTTCTGTCATCTTGCCTTCTTTTTGCAATAGTGCCAGGTTGGATTTATCTATTTCATAATTATATAAGGAAGCGAGCCTATCGAGGGAATCCATCTGCGTTTTGAGTACTTTACGTTCTTCTTTGCTAACATTGTCGTCATAATATGTATTGATTAGCGTAGACCGTTGCGCGACAAGCTTTTGGTACTCTTCCCATGATTCCTTATTCGCTTTGATAAAATAGGACCACTCAGCTTGCTGAGGTATCGAACTTTCCACATCCCAAGAGTAGATTAATTTATCTTTACCTTCTATGGTAATGTGATTTCCGGCCTTGCTCCAAAGCCTCAGACTCATGGAGGGAAAACCTTCTCCCGTTCCCATCAAAGAGTACTCTCCCAGATCTTGGGTATCGGGCGAGTAACTGATACTAAAACGACCATTGACAATACTGTCCTTGGCGACGGAAATGCCAACATTCCCTTCCGTCTTCATGAGTGTTATCATTGTGCCCTCTTCTACGCCCTTTAGCCTTCCTTCAATAATAATTGGGCTCTGTGCGAATAAACTATCGAGCAGGAAAAAGGCACAGATAAAAGCGAAATAATATTTCATAACTGATTGTATTTTAGATTTAAAAGATCCTCAACGAGGATCGATAGGTAAATATAATAGTTTTTGAGAGAAATCGAGGTAAAGTAAAATGCGTTGTAATATTTTTCTTTATTTTCCATAATTATATTTTTTTAACAGCTATCATCATATGTGGACTAAACGATAGAAGATAAGGGTCATTTTCAGTAACTTGAATAAGTTCTATCAATGTCTCTCGCCTTTTGCAAATCTGCATATTGGCAAAAAAATCTTTATCCAACCATGCCATACCTTCAACTGCATACGTGTTTAGATAGGCTAATTCTTGATTTATAAATTCATCCCTTAACTGTTCGGGTTTGTGATAAAATGCTTCCGCTAAAAGCCAAGGGAAATCATCAGGTGGGTTGTGCATCCCGGTTGCCAATTCTGTTTTGCACATTTCAAAAAATGACGGTTTGTGAATTAATCCACTTAGAAGACCGACCAGAGTTGATGCGGTATAATTAATAGCAAAACCCAGTATAATTCCACCATTCTTCAAAACCCGTTTAGCTTCACAAATGGTTGACTCTCTATCTTCTTTGCGCTGAAGATGATAAAGAGGGCCATGCAGTATTATCAGGTCTGCATAATTATTTGCAAACTCCAGTTTCCGAGACTCTCCTATATGCACAGAGAATTTATTCTTTAGTTTTTTTGATCGGCTTTGGGCTATTTTTATATGTTTTAAAACGGGCTCAACCAAATGAACCGTATGCCCTTTTTTAGCAAGCCATTCCGAATACTTACCCGTACCACCACCAATATCTATTATTTTTGAAGGCGACGAGAAAATGTATTTTTCTATGAGGGATTTAATTCTTTCGAATTCAAATATGCCCATTCCTTTGTCAAGTCGGGTTTCTTCGGATGCTTTATTATAAAATATCTCAATATCTCTACTAATTAGCTGTCTATTACTCATTACGGTCTTTGTGTAGCCATCATCACTTCGAAATACGCAGAACATTACAAAATGTTAGGGCAATCGATTAGATATGCAATTCTTTGTTTAAAATTTAATAAAATAAGTGGATACGGTTATCTGTGCATTAAAAACCAAAAGATTCCCATGCATTAAATACTCTTTCGAGTTCGTCTTTTAAGCAAGACGCAGATAATATGTTAGATATAGTAGAACAGACTACAAAAATAGAAATTTTGGTTTAATTTTTTAAAACTTATCACTTTTAATTGTATACATTCTCTTAACCTTGACGAGTGACATCCTATGAACGATGGCAAAATAACCCAAAAGTACGTTGACCTATTAACGGAAAATATCAAGGATACGGATGGCTATGTTTTGCAAAATAAACTAACCCGATTTTGCCCCCCTGACATAGGGCTGTCATACGGCCATTATACATTTGCAATGTCAACAATGACAAATAGTTTAAAAATAAATAAAATGCAAAAGACACCATTCGACCCTTTGGCGTCGGGGAAAAACACAAATTCGGTATGGAGAAAAAAGAAATAGAAATATTTTATCCAAAAAGCCTCACCGCTTGGAGAAAATGGTTAGAAAAAAATCATGTTTCAAAACAGGCTGTGTGGCTTGTTTTTTATAATAAGAAATCAGCGTTAAAATCAATCACTTGGAGTGAAGCTGTAAATATTGCTTTGTGCTTCGGTTGGATAGACAGTAAGAAAGTAAAAATAGACGAAGAAAAGGCACATCAGTTTTTCAGCAAACGAAAACCGATAAGCACTTGGTCGAAAATCAATAAAGAAAAAGTAAGAAAACTGATAGAACAAGGCTTGATGACTGAAGCAGGATTAAGAAGCATTGAAACTGCAAAACAAAATGGCTCTTGGACAATCCTGGATGAAGTTGAAGAGTTAATTATTCCAACAGACTTGGATGTAGCATTTGCTGACAAACCTAATGCAAAAGACTTCTTTTTGAGTTTAAGCAAGTCGGTAAGAAAGATAATTTTGACCTGGCTTGTGTTTGCCAAAACAACAGCAACAAGACAAAAACGTATTACTGAAATAATAGAGAGTGCTGAACAAAATCTTAGACCGAAACATTTGCGATAGAAAAATAGAAAAGGCACATACTTATCGATACAATGCAAATTATACTCTCGTCGTAGACTCAGGCTACGATAATTGGGTACAAAAAAAGCGTCCTGATTCAGAACGCTTATATAATTTTAAAGGACATAGCTAGCTCAGCAGCGGATTTCCCCGAGACACTTAAAAACTATTTTAAGTTCCCGACCTCCTCGATAGTAAGGCCCAGAAGATCACAAATTTCCTGTCTGTCATAGCCTTTGCTTAACATTATTCGTGCCGATTCAATAGCCTTTTTTCGCTCGCCTTCAGAAAGTGCTTCCCTGTGAGCTTGGGCTAAATTATATGCATGCGCCTCCTCTAATGCCTGCTGCTTTTGCTGTAATGCTTGCTTACTCTGCTCTAAGACTTGCTTATTCTGCTCTAGGACTTGCTTACTCTCCTCTAGAACTTGCTTACTCTGCTCTAATGCCTGTCGTTCCGCCTCTAAAGCTTGCCTTTGCGCCTCCAGTGCCTGCTGCTTCGCCAATAACTCCTGCCTGTCTTCCTCTTGTGCCTGTCGGACGGCTTCCGCGTCCCATTTGCGCTTTAAACTGATATCATACATATATCGTTCCTCCTTTGTCAATTTTGCGTAGCTCGCCAGCTGGAAAAACCGCTGGAAAACGCCCGAATTCAGTATCCTGGGCAGTTTCTTTAACCTGGACATATTCTTGAGCATAAAGAATACCTTGTCCAGCTCGCTCTCCAACTCTGCTTCGCCTTTTACAAAGTTAATGAGTTCCATGTAAATAAACCCTAATCCTTCGTAAAAAACTTTACCCGAGTCTCTATCGCACAGGCAGATATCATGTAAATGTCCCCTACTGCTGCTATCGGGCATATGGAAGCCATCCATCAGTACAATGGTGTACACTTCGGGAAGGGAGTATGCCCAGCCTCTACGGTCACCATGGGGCGCTTTGTCCGAAATAACTTTGCTCGCATAGTATAGCATCCGCTTCTTGAGATTCGAATGCCGGCTGGTCTGCATTTCGATAATGATCTCCTGCCCCGTACTGGTCTCGACCATCAGATCGAAGATAACCGTACCGATATCCTCTGCTGCCCCGACCCGCTCGGTATCACGGTAGGTAAGGTCGACAATGACCTTGCGGCCCCGGAAGATGATGTTGAGAAAATTGATAAGATTAATCTTATCGCCAAATAACCGTTTGAACCCCTCATCAGTAGTAGGATCAATGAATACGGGATTTTCTAATTCTTTCATAATTAAATAGTGTTTACGTTAACATAAATAAATTGATTAAGCAAACATCTAAAAAACTAAAAATATTAGCCGTACTATAAACGCTTATAGTCGTTTATAAGCGTTTGAAAACGGCTATAACATCTGCGGATTTAAAGCGTGTAATGCTAAGTATAAGTTAAGATCAGCGTGCAATACCCTGTTTACCGCGTAAGTCTACCTAACCAAAAGCTGTCGAACTTATCTACAACGATTGGTAACAGAAAGCCCATATCGTAGAGCTTGCTTCATCATCAGCTCCTGTACACAGGTAAGGGTCCGGCAGAATACTGCCGAGCCCTTACCTGATGCGATTTGTATCGTTATTTTCTTCATCACTAGTCCTTATTCATTCTAACAATACGTGGATAAAATTTACCATGGATGTCGATCAACTCATGTTGTGCGGTGATAACTTGTTCAATATCTTTATACGCTAATGGGTTCTCTTCGACCGACCCGCCGATTAAGGTCACACCTGCATTGACAAGCAGCTTCTTCATTGCTGATGAGGTCATGCTTTCCTTAGCTTTTTGTCTGCTCATAGCCCGCCCTGCACCATGCGACGCCGAATATAATGCTTGGTCGCTTCCTTTGCCCGAAACCAAATAGGCTGGCGCTGTCATACTGCCCGGTATGATGCCGAGCTCTCCGCTATGCGCGGGGGTAGCACCTTTCCGATGTATGATCACCTCTTGGCCATCGGCCAACTTGTCTTTCCAAGCATAATTATGATGGTTTTCTACGACGCAGATGGCTTTTAGGCCCAGCGCATTTAACAGGTTGGAATGGATACGATCGTGGCAAGCTTTGGCATAGTCACCCGCCAACGTCATAGCGAGCCAATACTCCTGCCCGGCTTCGGTATTCATATCTAACCAAGCCAGTTGCTGTGCTTGCCGTGGTAACTTGCAACTGTCTGTTGCAAGCTTGGTATAGTGCTGCGCAATAGCAGAGCCAAGGCCTCGACTTCCGGAATGTGCCAGCAACGCGGTATACTTTTTGGCGGGTAACCCTAACGCATTTCCTGCCAACAATTCTAGTTCGCCAAACTCGACAAAGTGATTGCCCTTGCCTGATGTGCCCAATTGCCGCACGGCTTTACCTCTTAACGGTTTTAAAAAGGGGATCTCATTGAATACGGCACTGTCTAACACTTCATGTTCCTGCCTGATATCCAAACCGCCTTCCATGCCGAAGTGCGTATAGTTTTTCAACGCCTGTTTAATCTGATAGGCAAAGCGTTGGATGTAACTATCACTTTCATCAATAATGGAAAGCGACATCCGACATCCGATATCCATCCCTACTGCATAGGGGATCACGGCATTATCCGTGGCCAGCACCCCGCCGATGGGTAAACCAAAGCCCATGTGTGCATCTGCCATGAGCGCACCTTGTACGCTGATCGGCAAGAGAGTGGCAAGTTCCATCTGCTTTTTTGCAGAGTGTTCAATCCACTTACCACCGTAGGTTTTACAGAAGACCGGCTCGTCGCGCAGTGCATGTGTTTGAAACAATGGATTTCCCGATTTGCCTATGATTTTTTCAGCAATTTTACCCGTGACCTCGTCTGCTAAAAATGACGCCGGATCGGCCATGATTTGGTGCAACATTTCAAATAGTTGTTGCTTACTATGGTGTTTGAAATGTTTGGAAATTATGTTAATGACCAAACTACGTAATTGATCATTTTGATAGCCGATTTTACTTAAATCTTTTGTTCTTAAATTGCCCATATGGGTTCTTATTTATCTAAACTCGGGAAAGCGTTAAAGCTGTCGCCGAGTATGTTATTAAAATTTGTTGAATTTGTTGTCTGATGCGATCACCCTTGTGGAAGGATATACCCTTTTATAGGTGCTCAGAAAATACCAAGAATTTGAAGGCAGCAAAAAACGACCAGCATAATTATGTATGCAACTGCTTAATCAATAAAAAAACAGGTGTTTGACTGCCTTGTTAGGCAATGAGCGAAAGGGGCGATATGTAAATTTGCGCTGTCATGATTCTTTGATGCTTAAAAGATTAATAAATCAAGAATTGAGGCAAAGTTAACCAATAGGCTGATTTTTTCAAAAAAAAGATTGAACTGAAGAGAGTTAGATTTAATATATATTTAGCTATCCTTGATTTGCATACATCTTTCAGGGCTTTGCATACACCTATGAAAATGTTCTTAGCGAACTTTGACCTATCAAAATTTAATAGTATGGTAATGAAGAAAATAAATTTAGGAAGCGAGGGTTTTGCTGTACCTAGTATAGGATTGGGCTGCATGGGTATGACAGGTTTTGAGGGAGGAAACATGTATGGCGAGGCTGATGAGAAAGAAGCTATTGCCACGATTCAACGGTCGCTCGAATTAGGCGGCAATTTTTTAGATACTGCGGATTTATACGGCCCTTTCAAAAATGAGCAGTTGATTGCTAAAGCAATAGATGGTAATAGGAATAAATATATTATCGCGACAAAATTTGGCTGGGAGATAGATGACAGCGACAAAGTGACCTGGGCCATAAATGGTAAAAAAGAATATGTTAAAAAAGCGGTGGAGCGTTCGCTAAAAAACCTCAACACTGACTATATCGATCTGTACTACATGCACCGACTTGATAAAAACACCCCCATCGAAGAAACCATCGAGGCGATGAGTGAGCTGGTAAAGGAAGGAAAGGTGGGTTATCTCGGACTATCAGAAGTATCTTCAGAAACTATAAAAAGAGCGCACGCGGTTCACCCGATTACGGCGGTACAAAGTGAATATTCATTATTTGAGCGTACAGTAGAGGAACGTGGCATATTGAATACCTTACATGAACTTGGGATAGGGTTTGTGGCTTATTCCCCGTTAGGTCGCGGCTTTCTATCCGGCCAGATCCGAACCATAGATGACTTGCCGGAAAATGATTTTCGCCGCGCAATTCCACGTTTTCAGGAGCCTCATTTTTACAAGAATATTGAGCTGGTTAAAGCAATTGAGGCCATGGCCGAAGAGAAAGACATAACCACAACACAGTTGGCACTGGCTTGGATCATAAACAAAGGTATCTTACCCATACCTGGTACGAAACGAAGAAAATATCTAGAGCAAAACATAGCAGCCACCGAAATCGAATTAAACGAAGCTGATGTATCAAAACTCGAAAACATTGTACCATTGGGTACCGACACCGGCAACCCATACGATGATTTTAGTATGGGGCTCATCGATTAGCGTATTTTATGTAGCGTTGCATTTTAAAGATGCAACTGCTACTATGTACATTAAAATGTCTAAATTAGTACTATGAATGCTATCAGGTCAATATCAGAATTTCACCAATTACTCTCTCTGCCCGAGCCACGCCATCCATTGGTAAGCGTGATTAACCTCGCCGAAAGTATTTTCATGGAAGATGATGTATGGAAAGGCTTTGTAAATAGATTTTATTGTGTTGCCCTTAAAAGGGATGCAAAAGGTAAAATACGATATGGTCAGCAACATTATGATTATGATAAGGGGGTACTGAGCTTTACTGCACCTAACCAGGTGCAATACCTGGATCTGAACACTGTAGAATGCGGATCGGGCTATCTGCTAATTTTCCATCCCGACTTTTTGCTATCCCATCCGCTAGCACGCAATATCAGCGATTACAACTTCTTCTCTTACGCCGTAAATGAGGCGCTGCATCTTTCTGCTGACGAAGAGGATGATTTGATTACCATATTGAACAAGATCGATAAGGAATGCCTGCATATTGATAAATATACGCAGGAAATCATCTTATCGCAAATCGAGTTGTTGCTCAATTATTCGAATCGATTTTACGAGCGGCAGTTTATTACCCGGAAAAACCACAATAATCAACTGCTTGCCAAATTTGAACTTCTTATTGAGAAATATTTTGACGGCAGTACGACAACGCAACCCGAACTGTTAACGGTACAACGCATGGCCGAACTCATGAACCTGTCTCCTAACTATCTCAGCGATCTACTGCGCATGCATACCGGACAAAATACACAGCAGCATATACACCAGCGTGTGATTGAAAAGGCGAAGGAAAAACTGTCGACGACAAATTTATCTGTAAGCGAAATTGCTTATACATTTGGCTTTGAGCATGCGCAATCGTTTAGTACGCTATTTAAGAAGAAAACCAGTTTGTCACCTCTTGAATTCCGACAGGCATTTAATTGATAATGAAGAGACTACTTCCGCACTCACAGCCGAATCATAATTTAAATATCATAGCGACATGCTCCACATGATCCGTCGAGAATTCTGAAACAATGACGTCCGCTTACATTCAGTATTGGCTGTTTCATAATCTACTCGAGAAATATACATTGTTAACCCCATAAAATACGGTAGGACTTAAGATAAATACGGAATCTATAAAACAAAATACGTCAAATTCCGTTATATAGTATATTAGCATATTGTGCCATATTGAAATTCTTTATCAGGCCTATGAAAAGTAAGATTGAACGAATGCATACGCTAATTGACATTAATGAAGAGCTGGAAAATTATTTCAGCAATACTATTATTCCACAACTTTACGTGGATGCAAATCTGGTACTCCGGAAGTTTACAACGCCGGCTATGAAACATTTTTCGCTTAAACAGAATTTCGCCGGGCTTCCCCTAAAAAATATTGCAAATCATTTCAAATATCCCCCCATCATCAGTAATATCAAAGCAGTGATCGAAAGGGGTAAGATATTTGAAAAAGAAATTCAAACTACTGACAAACGTTGGTATCAGCTCAATATCCTACCTTACTTTTTAAGGAAAGAAAATAGAACGGATGGCGCTATTATTACGTTCGTTGATATCAGCAATATTAAGGCGCAGGAAGAACTGATCGCAGTGCATAAACTCTCACTGGATACCATTGCCCACGACCTGAAAAATCCCATTTTGGGAATAAGTCTATCGCTCCAGCTGTTGAAACAGCAGGCGGATAAAAATGATAAAAAGTATTCCGAAAATCTCAATAATGTTGAGAAGGGTCTGATACAACTTAAAACCGTTATTAACGAATTGACAAAGTCCCGTTAAGGCAACGATGTAAAATCTGTGTTTCAAATCATTTCTTTTATTACTGCAACTAACTCCGTACCACAACCATGTATAACCATTTATTCGTTACATCGGAATTGCATAAGAAGTCGTCGTAAAAATAAATGCACTATCTTTGACTTAATCGGAACAGCAAGCAGATAAATTATGGAAACACTTATCACCAAAAATGAAATTATAGAACAGGAAAATAGACTGTACGAAGCAATCACCGAAAGTAATATCAACACGCTTGAAGAATTGCTACACGATGACTTGCTGTTCGTCATTCCAAGCGGCGATGTAATAACCAAAGAAATTGATTTGAGAACATATCGAGATGGGACATTAAAGATTAACACAATTACCCCCCAAATTGAAGCGCTCAATATCATCGAAGATATGGCCGTCATCATAGTATCAATGAAGATAATGGGTAGCTACAATGCTGAACCTTTTGAAGCCCAATACCGCTATATCCGTTTCTGGAAAAAATTTAAAGAGGGTATAAAAGTAGTCGGCGGAAGCGGAATTGCAATTTGATAAATTGGATGATCTGTATGCTTCATGGTTGCATTCGGCAGCGCGAAACTCCTGGATCGCAATAATCTTTACTAGTTCTGCTCTACAAATTACGCTTCATCTTTTGTGTTTTTCACTAAACCAATTCCTGAGAAAAAAAAGATCAGCGCGATTACGCCTACAACAGCAAGGGACGTATAAGCGGTACTTTTATTGATCAATTCATATCCTGCGTAAATCAAACCAATAGTACCTAAAATAGTGAGAACAGTTCCAAAAGTACGTTTTACATTCATGATTCTAGTTTTATAATTAAGATATAACAATATCTATGCCTTAAACCAAACTATCTTATAAGATTCAGGTACAATCGCATTTATATTTTTTTTTTACCAGAAAGGCTAAAGCAAACCAAATATCTGGATGCGTGGAATAGGTCTAGATCTTACGGCGGGTGTAGGCGCAATTATTTTACCAAGTAAAATGGGACCGGATGATCAGCCGATAAGGTGTATATATTAAATTATTAAATTAAAAACCTAAACTAGCTTCCTTTTCTGCGATACGTTCCAAGAGCGACGTAGCCGTTTGCCTGGCGGATAATGGATTCTGTCCTGTGATCAGATCCCCATCTATTTCGACATGAGCCGTAAAAGGTAGCGTCGCCGATGTAAATTCAGCACCTCTAGCCTTTAGCACAGTCTCCAATTCGTAAGGGATATTATTTTTTCGCGCCACCAATGCTTCCTCGGTATTGGTGAAGGAAGTTACTTTCTTTCCCAATAAAAAGCTTGGATCAAGCTTAGCTGCCATTAAGAACGCGGCTGGGCCATGACACAGAGCCGCGATCGGTTTCCTCTGCTTATAAAACTCCAGGATAAGACGACCGGATTCCAAACTTCTTGCCAGATCCCATAAAGGGCCATGACCTCCGGGAATGAACAGACCGTCAAAAGGATCGGGAATTACATTTTGTAAGGCCAGTGTATTTTGAAGATGGAACTGTGCTTCCTTATCGGCTAAGAACCTCCTATTGGAAGCGGTAATATGTTCCGTTAATTTGCTCATCGGGTCAATAGGAGGCTCTCCTCCCTGTATAGTAACAAGTGTAACCTTGCACCCCGCGTCAAGGAAAATATAATATGGATCGGTAAATTCGCCTAACCACACACCCGTTTCGCTCTGGGTATCTTCCATATACCGGTGCGCTGTGAGTAACATCAAAATATTTTTCGTTTCCATCGTTCTAATGATATAGTGATTATATTGAACTTGAACAATCTATGGAAACAAAAGTTTACTTACGAATAATTAAGGTAGTAATAGTCAAGTTAACAACATAACTACTTACCTAATCGATATTTATACCCTATTTCAATCCCCGATATTCCAATTCGAAACAAGATTGGTACTCGACGTGTTTGTATAGCACAGTTAAATGCTACGTACATTCTCACAGCGTTTTTCAAGGGGAGAGTATATCAATTTATCTTAATAAAACACAAAATAAATCTAGTCGCATGGAAATCGTAATTGGAATCATAGCCGGAATATTGACCTCCATTTCGATGGTTCCTCAGTTAATTAAAGTGATAAAGGAAAAAGATGTAGCAAACCTCTCTCCGATTATGATTACTATTTTGTTAGGAGGTGTATCGATGTGGGTGGTTTACGGCGTGTTGCTGAAAGAATGGCCCATTATTCTATCCAATGCTTTTTCTGTTCTCGTCAATGCCACATTATTGACCTATTATTTTTTCTATAGAGAGCGTACATAGGCTCCTACAAGGTATCAATGAATATATGCGTATTTCTTTATGAAAAAGAGTGAAGCATTTCCGGACTATGTCAGAAACCAATTTCTATCACTAACTAAATTCGATAATGGACGGTCGGAAAAATACAGTAAAATCCGGACACGATATCATACAGAGCAAATGAAGAAATCCAAAAACAATGGTCTCAATGGGAATAAAGCAGACGAAACATTACGTAATTATAAGCCTATATACTTTCCATATAAATCTTTGCTTAGATAAATATATATATTCCTTTTCAATAGTAATTTATCAATGCGCCTATGATCCGCTACAGAAACACAATTCAAACCAATGTAAATCAATGCTTTTGTTACGCAGAGAGCATCACTGTTTGCAAAAAAAAGAATAGCTTTACGATTGCTAATTGTAAACGCTATTAAACTTAAATTAAAAAAATAGCACAAATATATCTTATTATGGAAAGCAGAAGAGACTTCATTAAGAAGAGCACCCTTTCCGCTATTGGATTAACCATCGGCGGACTTGGAATGAGTGCAAAGAGCTACAGCAAGATCCTCGGCGCAAACGACCGGGTGCGCGTGGGTATTGTCGGGTTTTCGAACCGATTCAAGCATTCGTTGCTTCCTGCATTTAATAGCCACGCCAAGGCGCTCGATTTTGAATTTGTCGCCTTGTCGGATATATGGGACAGGCGGCGCAAAGAAGGAGCTGCCTATATCCGCGAAAAGACAGGAGGCGATGTCGCGCTATGCCGCAATAACGACGAGCTGTATGACCGTGCGGACATCGATGCAGTGATCATCAGCACAGCAGATTTCCAACACGCCTTCCACCTGACTGAGGCGGCGAAAGCCGGCAAGGATGCCTATTGCGAGAAACCTTTCGCCGAAACAATGGACGACGCAAATAGGGCACTCGATGCAGTCAAGGCTAGCGATATCATCGTGCAGATCGGCTCACAACGTCGAAGCGGGGGAAACTACCATGCGGCCAATGACTATATTCGCTCCGGACGGTTCGGCGATATTGTGATGGTCGAGATGTGCTGGAACGTAAACCAGCCGGGCAGATGGCGCCTCCCTGCACTTACGTCTTCCATCCGTGAATCCGATACGGACTGGAAGCGCTTTTTAATAAACCGGCCCTTCGAGGCCTGGGATCCCCGAAAATACTTGGAATACCGCCTTTTTTGGCCTTATTCATCCGGCATCCCTGGTCAATGGATGTCCCACCAGATTGACACCGTGCATTGGTTCTCGGGCCTCGCCTACCCTCGCGGCGTGACGGCCAATGGTGGGATATACCTATGGAAGGACGGACGCACCAACGCCGACACGTTGACCGCCGTATTTGATTACGGACCACTGGATCGTAAAGAGGATGGTTTCCAGGTCGTTTATTCCTCGCGCTTCAGCAACTCGGCCGGAGATACCAAGGAACTGTACTACTCCAACGGGGGCATGCTTGATTTGGACAAGAACAGGGTCACACCGACTGGTGGGCTTCAAAATGATGCAGCGAAGGCGATGGGACTTAAAGCCAATCTATTGGAGGAATATAAGCTTCCCGACGTGCAGGCCGCTTCGGGTGCAAATACCGGAGGGGATTTCCTGACGGATGCGCATATGCGTAACTGGATGGATTGCGTCCGGTCGCGCCAAACCCCTAATGCGCCGGTGGAGGCCGGTTACAACCACGCGGTAGCCTGCATAATGGCCAATGCAGCATACCGGACAGGAACACGGGCTACATTCGACCCCAAGGCAAGGCAGGTCATGGCAGGACAGAACGTATTCAAATATTAACGCAATATCCATGGAAATGAAATTAATTTTAAAGGGAATGGTTACGCTAGCCGCTGTTTTTTTTACATCGGCCAGTAGCATAGCGCAACAGCTCTTCAGGCCGGAGCTGGGTGTCTGCGCATCGATGAAAGATACCGACCTTGTAGCACGTCATGGTTTTTTGTTTATCCAACCCACCGTGTCGGAGTATTTGAAACCGAATGATCCGGTTGACTCCCTCAAGCTAACCGAAAGTCTTCCCGTCTATGCCTGCAATGTTTTCCTGCCCGGATCGCTCAAGGCCGTCGGGCCTGAGGCAGATCATAATGGTATCCTTTCCCATTCCGCAAATGTGTTTGCCCATGCCCAGAAAACTGGAGTCGGGATTGTCGTCTTCGGTAGCGGTGGATCCCGTCGGGTACCCGAAGGTTACGACCGGCAAGAGGCGATCGAACAGTTTACTAGTCTTGCAGGTAAGCTGGCCAAGCTCGCAGCATCTTACGGTGTAGTGATATGCCTGGAAAACCTCAACAGCGGAGAGACCAACCTGTTCAATACAGTCGAGGAAGCCTACGGCATCGCAAAACGGGTGAACCACCCAAACTTCAAACTATTGGTAGATATTTATCATATGCTCAAGGAGAATGAATCCCCAGAAAGGATCATTGAGGCGGGCAGGGAATTCGTCTACCATGTGGATATTGCCGAAAAGGAAAACAGGACCGCGCCCGGTGTCGCTGGCGACGATTTCCGACCGTACCTTCGGGCGCTGCGCAAGATTGGCTACGCCGGAAAAATTGCCCTAGAATGTCGGTTTGACGACATGGCTATTGAATTGCCTGTTGCTATGAAGGAGCTGACATTGCAGCTGGAAACATTGTAAATATAAGAAATCACGCTTCATAAAAGGTGTTGCGATTGAGAGATAGGGATTAAAAATAGACATTATATGTATTAAGCCAGATAGAAACAATCTTCAAAACGAACGAATTTATAAAATAACAATCTTATATCTGCCTTTTGGATTCATTTATCAAAATATCGGTTTGTAATACTGGCGAGTCCCTTCCAAAGTTCAATGAACCTTATTATTTCGTTGTCATGGTGGACGGAAATGCTTCTTTTTCAATAGATTTTAATCCGCATGATACCTATGGAAAGCATATACTTTTTTTATCACCTTATCAGTTATTAAATTGGAATTTTGGAGATTCAAAAAACATTCGCATCCTCCAATTCCATGGTGACTTTTATTGCATCGAATACCATAAAGTGGAAGTTGCCTGCAATGGCATCCTTTTCAATAATATTTATGAGAAGCCTTTCATTTCAGTTGAAGATGATTTTTTTGATGAAATTACGATGCTTTTTGATAAAATAGCAAAGTTTGGAAATGTTATACTGAATTATGATTTGGCGATTGTAAGGACATACCTTCAGCTTATACTTGCCTTATGCAGTAAAGAAAAGCAATCTACACAAAAATCCATTGAAAAATCTTTAAAAAAGCCGGACATCTTTAACTTCCGAACGATGCTTGACACTCATTTTGCTTCGTCAAAATCAGTTGTTTTCTACGCAAATCTTCATGGTCTATCCGTAAATGCCTTTAGCAAGAAAGTAAAGAAAAACTATGGAAAGGCGCCTTCAAAGCTTATTCAGGAACGCTTAATACTCGAAGCAAAAAGGCTACTCCATCTTACCAATAAAAATATTAAAGAGATCTCCGCAGAGCTGGGATTTGAGGATGAATTTTATTTCAGCAGATATTTCAAAAAAGAGGTTGGTGTCTCCCCGAAGACCTTTCGCCAAGAAGTTGGTATATCCATTGTAGCCGAAAAGTCTATGTAATATCCACATTTATCCATTTTTAGACAAGCGTATCTATTGTATTTTTGATTACATTAAATGTATGAAAAAATGGAAAAATTTCTTAGTTTATTTGTCAATTCTCAAAAACAATTTATCAATTTAATGCGGGGTGCGCTATTCTTAGTGATGGTATGGATTGGCGGATTGAAGGCCTATCAATATGAAGCCGACGGAATAGTGCCCTTTGTTATAAACAGTCCTTTGATGAATTTCTTTTATCAGAATACCGATAACACCACATTAAACGGTCATAATATAGAGGTAAGTGAATATACACTTCATAAAAATCCGGAAGGAAAAATGGTACAGAAAAATGTAGATTGGCATAAACAAAACGGCACCTATGTTTTTTCTTACGCATTAGGATTGGTTATTGTTACTATCGGCAGCCTCGTCTTATTGGGTATTTGGTTTCCCAAAATCGGTTTTTTGGGCGGTCTTTTAACTACTGGAATGTCATTGGTTACGCTTTCATTCCTTATCACTACACCAGAGGTTTTTGTACCTAATCTAGGTGGGGATTTTCCCACACCACACTATGGATTCCCTTATCTATCAGGAGCAGGAAGATTAGTCTTAAAGGATATTATTATGCTGGCAGGGGGCCTTATCGTTGCGTCTGAAGCAGCGGTAAGAATCTTACATAGAAAGTAACTTATAAATATGGTAAACAGGAAAATCTCAAGAAGTCCCCATATAAAACGTTGACAATACTAGCAAACGAAAAGATACACCACCTAAAAGATTCTTACTATTTTCACATTCAGTTAACATTGCATACCTAGATTTGTCGTGTCTTCTACTATATTACTGCTCCTTATGGGGCAGCACATGGTATAGAAACCAACAACAGAGAAAATGCACTACTCCGATCCAAAAATTGACTGCTTTAATCGCATATATAAGTTATACTGGAAAGAGCTCTACTACTTTGCCCTAAAAAAAGTAAAGGATCATGCACTTGCCGAGGATCTTCTTCATGATGTATTTTTAAAATTATTAAAATCAGACAGCCTAGAAGATCGCATCGACACAATTAAAGGTTATCTGTACACTGCACTCCGTAATCGGATTACCGACCATTATCGTAAGAGTAAACTCCAGACGGACCTTGAGCAGGACATCCCCACCTGGTACAGTCAGCATGACAATAAAGCACTGGAGATTACGATTAAGCGAGAATTTGACGAATTCC
The DNA here is from genome assembly GCF_005049105.1 of Sphingobacterium alkalisoli. Lineage (GTDB taxonomy): Bacteria > Bacteroidota > Bacteroidia > Sphingobacteriales > Sphingobacteriaceae > Sphingobacterium > Sphingobacterium alkalisoli. The sequence goes on along the minus strand of NZ_SUKA01000002.1, from coordinate 851,552 downwards.
TAGAACTACAGGTAAGCAGGTTGCCTGACCAGATGCGCCGTGTGGTACAGCTCAATAACAAAGGAGGTTTCAATACGACAGAAATCGCCCAAAAGCTACTGATCTCTGACAAGACCGTTCGCAATCAGCTCTCGCTAGCTAACCAAAAACTACGAACGGCTATTGAAAAATTCCTGAAATAGCTCCAAAAGGAGTACTTATATTAACCTTATATAAACAGCGTATTTAATAATTATTAAATCTCATAAACAGTCGGGATTTGCCTATAGGATGTTCGTATACCTCATATGAAAGCACCGAAGCGCAAGTCATTAGCTACAAAAGAAAAAGAACACATTTTTAGTGAGGTTACTCCTCTTGATAGTGAATCAGAGAGCCTGCTGGAAAAGCGTTTGTACGAGCGTGTGCTTCAAAGCTACAGCACGCATCGGGAAAAAAAAGAGCGCCGAAGCATCATGTGGAAGCATGCAGCGATATGGATTGGTGTACTGCTTCTTGCTGGAGGCGTTATCTGGGGTAATGTACTATTACGTTCTACGGACACGAAAGAAACTGCTCCTGTACAATTATTCAGCAGTACAAATAATGCCAAGAGAATAAATCTGCCTGATAGTACGGTGGTCATACTTCGTCCCTATAGCAGATTGCAGGTAGCTGCCGGTTACAACCGTTCTGAACGTAACGTGGTTCTAGAAGGAAATGCTTTCTTTGAAGTTAGAAAGAATGCAGCAAAACCGTTCGTTGTACACAGCAAACACTTAGAGACGACCGTGCTTGGAACTCGATTTTCGGTAAGTAGTCCGGTAGAAGGTGATCAACATAGCGTCTTTCTTGAGGAAGGAAAAGTAAGTATCCGGATAGACCAACGTGAAGTCGAGCTTACCCCGAATGAAAGAATGGTATATCAAGAAAGCACGCAGAAATGGGAGGTGACAAAATCGAGCGATGTCAGTCTGAATATGCAAAACGGCTCGTTGACTTTGAATGGCGTTGACTTCGCGACCTTGCGGCAATGTCTAGCAGACTACTACAACATTTCTTTAATACACCTTACGGATAAAGCTACTCAGGTACGCTACAAAGTTACTTTGACCCCACACATGGATTTAAAAGACATCGCCTCATTGATCAGTACGATCAGTGCTAGACGTACTATTATAAAGGATCAAACAATTACAATCAAATAAAAAAGAGTGTCAGTCTCTCGCTAAAGTAACCGACACTCCTGATCAAATTTACAATTTAATAATATCAAAAGTATGAAAAAAAAGCTAAAGACAGTTCGCAATTTACTGTTTGCTGCAACGGTCTTCAACGTCGGCATTATGCCATCTACTCCTGCAATAGGACAGACATCCAAAATGCTACAAGAAAAACAGATTTACTGGGCAGGAAGTAACGGTAATCTAGAACAAGGTTTGAATCAATTGGAAAAACAATTGGACATTCCTATTTCTTACGACAAAAATCTTATCCACGGAAAAAATGCGCACACCATAAAACAAAGCAGTACAACTGCAAGTGGGGTACTAAATCAACTACTGACTGACAACGGACTGGGGTACCGTATTGTGCAAAATAACATTGTAGTAGTGGCTGCTTCGAAATCGACAAAAGAAGATCCTACACAGAAAAATATTATCGCGGGATATGTCAAAGACGCCAACTCCGGACGTGTATTGCCCCATTCGACGCTGGTCAACCTTTCTAATAATCGGGAGACCATGGCTGATGCTAATGGTTATTTTATCCTACAAGGTCTAAAACCGGGAAAAATAAATATACAAGTCTCTTATGTTGGATACCAAAACCAAACAATAGAGCTCACCTACCCAAATGGAGGGACGCCTATCAACATCCTATTAGAACCAAAAGATAACAACTTAGAAGGCATCACGATCAACGGCATACGCCGTGGCGAAGCACTGGCATTGAGCAACATGAAGAATGCCGACAATATACGTTATGTGCTGTCGCAGGAGCAGATTGAGCGTTTTCCAGATGCGACAGTTGCAGAAGCATTGCAACGCGTACCTGGTATCGCCATGGATTACAGCTACGGATTACCGCGTAATGTCGTGATGCGCGGCCTCAGTCAGAATATGGGATCCGTTACCTTAAATGGAACCAGACTACCTTCTACGCAGACGAATAGCCGCGAGATCGATCTTAATGGGATCCTTTCCTCTACGGTCGAAGCGATCGAGGTAAATAAGACCTTTACGCCTGATATGGATGCCGATGCAACCGCTGGTTCGGTAAATATTGTTTCCAAAACACCAAAGGCCGGTGAAGAACTTTTTCGCGTCAATGTAGGCGGGGGATACAACCAGTTGCTGTCCAAAGCAAATTATAATATTGGTGCTGTACTCGGAAAGCGCTACGACAGATGGGGATTTCTTGCGGATATAAACTACAGCCAGACCTACCGTGGAGAAGACCGTGTGCAGGTTGATTATGACACCTATGAGATCGATGGCCAAGAGCGCTTGCTGATGTCAAACCTAGAATTGGAAGGCAGCGATCTGGAACGTAAAAATACTGGCTTGCAATTAGAGCTTAACTATTATCCCAACCAAGCCACGAAGCTGTATGCGCGTTCTTCGTATAACAAATATTTCGAGTTACAGACCCGCGGCACCAAATCCTATAATATCGGTGAGTATACCGATATCAACCAAGCAACAGATATCAGCATCGGTTCGGCGGGGACGCCACGTGACTACAATAGAGATATTATCACATTTTCTCTGGGCGGAAAGACGGTATTCAACAACTATGAAGTGGATGCAGATGCTACGTTTGCCAAAGGACGTTACGACCAGCCGCTGTACTATGACGGGTATTTCCAACAAAGTGGACTAAGCGCAGAAATTGACAACAATGACCCGAGCGCACCACAGTTTTTATTTACGGGTTCAGACCAAAATGATGCGGCAAAGTACACAGCTAACAGCTACAACCGTCGCCACCAATTTGCGCACGATCAGGATCTACAGCTTTCTGGAAATATCAAACGCTCCCTTTCATTCGGTGATGGTCATACCTTAGACCTTAAAGCGGGTGCACGTTTCCGCTACAAAGAAGACGCACACACGCGCAACTATTTCCAATATCGACTAAAAACCGGTTCATTGACTATGGATGCGTTTACATCAGACTACAGTCGTAGCGAATATTTTGGCGGTAAATACAATCTTTCTGGAGCTATAGCCAATGGGTACTTGATGGAAAAATACTATCAAGAAAACATGAACCTTTTTGAAACCAATGACAATTACATTCGTCAAAATACGGATCCTGATTCTTACGAAGGAAATGAGAATCTAGCTGCAGGTTACTTCCTGGGTAAATTGACCACTGGTAGATTAGAAACTATACTTGGTATGCGCTACGAACGTACCGGATTTAAGTATACGGGTAATATTGTCTCATTCGATGATCAGGGTAACTATCAATCGACACAGCCTGTAAATACTGAAGCTGCTTTTGCGGGATTCTTTCCGAGCTTGAATCTTAAATACAAAATCACCGAGCAGACTAACATTCGCGGTGCGCTTACACGCACCCTATCCCGCCCTTCTTATTATGACTTGGTTCCCTGGGAAGAAATTGAGGTGCGCCGTAAACGCATGAAAAAAGGTAACCCTCAGCTCGACCAAAGTAACTCGACGAATGCAGACTTGTTGTTTGAACACTATTTAAATCCTATCGGCTTACTTTCCGGTGGTATATTCTATAAAAGAATAAACGACTACATTTATGAGTCGGTATACACACAGTCTGGTGGTACTTACGACGGCTACGCGATCACACAAACGGTAAATGGTGCGGCAGCAGATGTATATGGTTTAGAAATCGCTTGGCAACAACAGTTTACCTTCTTGCCGGGCTTTGCAAATGGCTTTGGTGTTTTTGCAAACTACACCTACGTAAAATCATCTTTTGAGGTACCTGGAGTAGAGTCTGTTCGCAAAGTGAGGCTACCTGAAATGCGCCCGAGCGTAGGTAACTTTGCGCTTTCGTACGAAAAATATGGGTTTTCTGGACGTATAGCCCTTAATTTCTACGAGACCTTCATTAGCGAATTGGCAGATGAAGAAGCTAATGATCTGATGGAAAAAGGCCGTACGCAACTTGATTTCTCTGCTTCACAGAAGATTAACAAGAATTTCACCGTATTTGTGGGCTTAAGCAATATTACGAATTCACAGGTGCGGTTTGACTTCGGTGACGGACGTCCTAACGACTATAAATACTACGCTCGATGGGGGAACATTGGGGTAAAATACATGATTAATTAATAATTGATACATACGCACACTAAATGCTGCCACCTCGATTAATCAAAAATAAACGGAGGTGGCAGTTTAAATAATTTTAACGCTAACATAGATGAAAAAACTAATTACTACACTAACGCTGGGCATCATGCTAACTTCGATGGCGCAAGGGCAAAGTTATCTTGCCGAAAATCACCCTGACCGCGTCATATTGAACCTTACCAACGACGCAGCGCACACTCAAGCGGTCAACTGGCGAACAAACGTAATCCAAGGCAGTGGACAGATTGCACAGTTGCGCATCGAAAATAACACACCTGAGTTTGCAGACACTTCAATCCGGGTATTTCAGGCCGAGAGTAATGTATTTGCTGACCGAGAAAATAACCAGTCGATGTATCACAACGTATCCTTTGACCAGTTGCAACCAGATCGTACCTATAATTATCGCGTGGGTAAAGAAGGAGCTTGGAGCGAATGGTTTCAATTTAGAACTGCAGCTGAGGTGGATAGCCTATCTTTCATTTATCTGGGAGATGCGCAGAATGATCTACGCTCGCGCTGGACACGTGTATATCGCAAAGCTATACAAACCTGTCCGGAGGCCGACTTTGTACTTCATGCCGGCGATCTGATCAACCGCAGCAATTCAGACAACGAGTGGGGCGAATGGTTTTATGCAGGTACCGGTATCAACAGCAGTTATCCACAGCTTATGGTACCCGGCAATCACGAGTATTTTAGGGATGAGCAAAAAGTACTGACACTCGATCCACATTGGCAACACCAGTTCAGACTACCGGAAAACGGTGCAGCAGGACTGGAAGAATCCAACTACTTTGTAGACTACGGTCCACTGCGTATCATCGCGCTCAACACCCAGGTCATCATGTTGGACAGCACATATCGTGCAGCACAGGCGCAATGGTTGGAAGAAGTACTCAAGAACAACCCTAGCAAGTGGACTGTGGTCATGTGCCATCATCCTGTATATTCGACGGCTAAGTCACGCGACAATTATCAATTTTCAGATTTGTTTAGACCACTTTTCGAAAAATATGGCGTACACCTCCTCCTGCAGGGACACGACCACACCTACGCCAGAAGTGTGCTTCCTTCTAAAAAAGAAAAGAAGCCTGTATATATCGTATCGGTGGCTGGCCCCAAGATGTATCAGATCGATACACAAAAAGAATGGATACAAAAATCAGCTGAAAACACACAGCTGTTTCAGGTCATAGATATCAAAGGAAATACATTGTATTATAAAGCCTATACGGCTGATGGTATCCTGTATGACGATTTTGAGTTACACAGGTAGCTAATTTTTGACATTCCAACAACCGAAGCTATGTTTTCTTTGTCTAATTTGGGACACAAACAATAATACAGGTTATATGTCACAACTATTTACACCTCTTAAGATAAAATCTATACATTTTAGAAACCGACTGGTGATGTCACCTATGTGTATGTACTCCAGCGAAGACGGCTTTGCAACGGACTGGCATCTTGCACATTATGCCAGTCGCGCGGTAGGCGGCATGGGTACCGTTATACTCGAAGCATCTGCCGTACAAGCGGAAGGTCGTATTAGTGTAGGTGATCTTGGGATCTACAAAGATGAGCATATCGAAGGGCTGTCACGCATTGCTACACAGATCAAGCAGAATGGTGCCGTTGCCGGCATACAACTCGCCCATGCAGGTCGAAAGGCCAGCAATTGGGCAGCAGGCGGCGAGAGCAGGGTATTGCACACACCCGAAGTAGGTGGTTGGGAGGTGATTGCACCATCGGCCATAGCGTTTGCAGAGGGTACTCCTATCCCGCGAGCTATGACCATGCAGGACATTGAATCTGTACAACAAGCTTTTGCAGATGCAGCTACCCGTGCACTGAATGCAGGCTTTGAGCTCATCGAGATTCATAGTGCGCATGGTTACTTATTGAACGAATTTCTTTCTCCTCTAGCCAATCAACGGACGGACGGATATGGTGGAAGTCGCGATAATCGTGCACGTATGCTCCTGGAAACAATTAACCGAGTTAAAACCGTATGGCCTGCAGAGTTGCCAATTGCTGTACGCATATCAGCTACCGATTGGATAGAGGCTGGTTGGAGCGTGGAAGATTCTGTATGGCTTAGCGAGCAATTGTCCCGGCTCGGTGTAGATATTATCGACGTCTCCAGCGGTGGCGTTGTAGGTGGTGTACGCATTAATATAGGCCCGGGCTATCAGGTGCCTTTGGCGAGCACGATCAAAAAAGCTGTAGGTGAAAAACTGCTTATTGGCACCGTCGGTATGATTACCAATCCCGAGCAAGCTGAGACTGTTCTTGTAAACGGTGACGCCGACATGGTTTTTATCGGCCGTGAACTATTACGCGATCCATACTTTGCGCTACACGCTGCTAAAAGACTTCGGGCAGAAATTTCCATTCCGAAAGCCTACGAAAGGGCTTTCTAGGCGGGGTAGATGTTAAGCAAAGGTGGTAATAAACATTCCGTGTTTTGCTATCGAAAAAAAGATTATATGAATTATCTTTAGAACTTTAACGCCGTTAAAATGTTTATATTTTGGTCTATATCGGTTCAAGATTTTGATTAATCATATTTTCAAATCAGATTCAATGAAAAAGAAATCTTTAGTTATTCTAAATGCTGCTTTTCTAATTATCATGTTGATAATTAATTACCAATCCAATACCGGTTTTTTTAATGGAAACACGATGAAAACGGTATCTGATCGGTATGACAATTTATTCACTCCAGCATCCTACGCTTTTTCCATTTGGGGATTGATTTACCTATTCTTAATCAGTCACATCATCTACACCATCTGTATTATAAAGAGAGAACACGAGAATAGCATTATTAAGGACATCGGGATCTGGTTTAGCCTTTCTTCTATACTAAATAGCGCTTGGGTGGTCTCTTGGTTAAATGATTATATTGGATTATCTGTGTGCATCATGGTTGCATTGTTATTGGTTCTATTGAAAATCATTGCAAATATTCATTCCAGTCTGGATCGCCCAGCTTTAAAAGTAGTAGTAGTATTGGTTTTTCTTCCATTTTCCCTCTATGCGGGATGGATTTCTGTAGCGCTAATTGCCAATATAGCGGCTTATTTAACAAAAATAAAATGGGATGGATGGGGTGCGCCCGAAATGACGTGGACTATTGTAATGATATTGATCGCTGGTCTAATCAATATTCTGACGATATGGAAAAAAAACCTTATTTCTTTTGGTCTAGTCGGAACATGGGCTTTGATCGCGGTGGCAATATCGAACGACCACGTTAATAAGCCCATCTATTTAGTAGCAGGAGCTACTGCATTGCTTATCTTATTAAACTGTATTATTCGGGGAAAACGCATTACAAAAAATCGTCATGTTACCGATTGATCTGTAGAACTACCTGGCCATAATAGGTCTATAAGGGATATTTTACTTTTCTACTCAAATAAGACCGATTGATTCAGTTTCTCTTGCCCGAGATGCCGGTGGGGCAATCAACAAGTTTTATTTGCTAGTTATACTTGATTATAGATTTCGTTTGTTGCTTTCCATCGCGATGAACTCTGGCAAATAATTGGGAGTACATCCTTTTGATATCTTTTCACCTTTATAAAGACCAGTTTTCTCGCCCAGAGCGACACATCGGTTTCGATATTTTTTTTCATAAACTCCGATCCAGCCTGCAGTGAAATTCATGGCCCATTGAACTTCAGGTTCTTCCATCGTAATATTGGTCTCAATTGCGGAAAGTAAGTCGGCTGTATTTTCTGGGGCTGTCTGTCCGATCCATCTTAATCTGGCTTGATAGTACCAATAAGTGCGTCGTTGAAGTGAAGAAGAACTATTTTCCCAAGATTGGATCAGTATAATTGTATTTTTGTCCTTTGTAAGTTGATTGGCCATTAGCCAATCCATTAGGTGATTTCGTTCATCAAATGTATGTGTCTGCATATCCTTATCAAGCCTATCAACCAAATCTTGAGAAAGAAGCTTATTATCCATAATCAAAATGGCCAATTGCCGAGGCAAAAACCTCTCGGTCGCCCATAATTCCATAGCCAGTTCGTGATCCTTTTTGATATCCTTAGCTATTTTCCGTAAGTCCCCCAACTTAGTTTTATTATTGATTTGAGCCAAGATGTTTTCAGCTTGTGAAGAGCGTTTCATATGAATCTTTTGTATTTTTGGATAAAAAAATAATTTTGATTTTAATTAACACCAGATTTCTGTATAAATATAAAGACGAAAGAAGGCATAAATATTGAAAGCAATAACAAGCCAAACTTAATTACTGTGATAGCCCCTAAAGCTCCTGTAAGGAACTCGATTTTGGTCATTCACTAAATGACAAGTAGGAACAAAACATCCTTTAATCATTTTTAAGTGGTAGGGTGAACCAAAATGTCGCTCCCTGCCCCTCCTCGCTATACACACCGATTTCCCCATCGTGCCGGTGAACGATATCGGCGCTGATATAAAGCCCTAAACCAAGGCCTGATACTTCCCGCCCGTTGCTATCGCCCCTAAAATAACGTTCAAAAATCTGCTTTTGCTTTTCTGGGGGTATGCCCGGGCCTGTATCACGCACAGATATTTTAGCAAACCCATCTATTTGTTCAGCCCGGAGGTAAATTTCGGAGGACTTAGGTGCATATTTAACAGCATTGTTGACAAAATTGACAACAACTTGGTCGACCCGACGTTCATCGGCATGAACCTGCAAGAACGGGTCGCCCTCAAATACCAACTTATGTTTGCCCAATTCCCGAATATGTCCACAGCAATCATCCAGTAGATCTTTTATCGTAAAAGTTTTTTTATTTAATATCGTCGCATCCTTATTCATGTTGCTTACGTTCAACAGGTCTTCTATCAATGAGCTTACCCTTTCCATACTTCGCTCGGCCTGCGTCAATAATCTAGGAAACAGCTCATGTTCGGGGGTGTCTTTGATGCGCTGTAAAAACTGAAGGGAAGCTTTTAGTGAAGTTATCGGTGTTTTCAGCTCATGGCTGGCAATCGAAATAAAATCGTCCTTTTGTTGCTGTAATCGTTTAAAGTCGGTAACGTCCAGAACAGTGCCCATCAATTTTTCGGGTATGCCTTCCCCGCCATAGAAAACCTTTGCCTGAACACGAATCCAATGTATTGACTTGTCTTTATGTACGACCCTTGCCTCGTACATCATCTTCCCCTTAATAGCTGCCGCGGCATGCGCCTTTGCGCTCAAATGCACGTCGTCAGGATGGAAAGAATCCAACAGCTCTAGTCTCGATGTCGGGGCAGCTACCCCGAAAATTTCATTGAACCGTTCGGAAGTAACAATCTTATTGGTAATATAGCTGTATTCAAAGGTCCCGATATCGGCAGATTCTACTGCTAGACGGGTACGCTGCCCAGCATCTTCTATTGCTTTGCGAGCCTTCACTTTTTCGGTCACATCGATAGCGACGACTAAAATAGCCGTGACATTGCCTTCGGGCTTTAGCACCGGTTCATAAACGAAATCAATGAATGCTTCTTCGACTTTGCCATATCGAACAAGCTCTACCTTATGTTCTGTCGCGACGAAAGGCAATCCTGTTTGTATGACCTGATTCAATATTGGGGCGTAATCTTCTGCCACTTCGGAAATCGCTTCCCAAATTGTGCGACCTTCTAGCTCTGCGCGCTCCTTACCTACCAAGCTCAGATAACTATCGTTGACTTCCAAAACATAAAGGTCGTGTGACCGTATAACACATATTCCTACAGGGGCCTGTTTGATCAACAGTCGAAAACGTGCCTCACTTTCGATCAGATCATCATTCTTTCGTTTTATTTCCTCCTGGGAAACCTGAAGATCCTCATTTGCTGCAGAAAGTTCTTCAACCGTCGCCGCAAGCTCCTCGTTTAGAACGTTCATTTCTTCTGTCAAAGCTTGTTCTTTTACCAAGGCCTCTTCCAGCATTTGGCGCTGTTGTACTTTTGTCGTGATATCGTCAGCGGCGACGATGATACCGACAACATCCCCTTTATCGTCTCGTAGGGGATCGTAATAAAAACTCACGTATTTTGTCGCGGGACCTTTAGGAGAATTATAATGAAAAATTTGCTCCTCCTGTCCATAGCCTACACCAGAATCATATACCTGTCTTAAAAATGCCGGAAAAGGCTGATCCTCGATCTCGGGCAAGATGTCCATCAACTTATGACCCGTTACCTCCGCGATCGTTTTATCCCATAAGTTTACCAGTGGCTGGTTTGCGATTTCTATTATCCAATCTCTGCCCCTCAAAATCATTAGTGGATAATGAGCCGCCATTACGAGGCTCCGCAGACTACTCTCCGAATTGGCGATCGCTTTTATGCCTTGGGCAATTCGTTCTTCCAGTTCACGGGAAAAGTTTTCCAATTGTGTATGTGAGATCTGCAGGTCCTCCAACGTCGCCGTTAGTTCTTCATTCGACGCGGCTAGCTCTTCGTTGAGTTCTTGCTCTCGTCGTTCGTACATCATTTCATTGGTCACATTATGGGTGGTGACCAGTAGATAGGTTATGCGATCACCATCTTTTGCTACCGGGAGTATTTCCAACTGCCACCAGTGCTGGATGACCGTTTTGGTCTCGTCCGACAAGATATCATACCTAAAAATGGGCATTTTTATCAACTTGTTATCAGCTAGCGCCTGATTCAACGCCGCCGCCAGAAGTTCCGGCCCCTCACCCCCTGCTATCGCAGGATCGTAAGCTTTCCAAAGGCTCTCACCCCTATAATCAATTTTAGTCCTTCCAGTAATAGATTGATGCGCGACATTATAATCGAGGATGGTAAATACCGGGGCGTCCGCTCTTAAAATGAGGCGCGGGCTTTCCGATTGGAACAGGGCTTGGAAGATCGGTGCGGTTATATGATCCATTTAGCTAATCTAAAAAAGTTTATTGATAAGTGCAATCGATTATTTGGCCAGCCTTATCCCGGTAAATTGCCACTGCAGTTTGGCGTGAAAAAAGTTACGATAGGTATTTCGACTATGCCCCTCGGGTGTTGCTATGGAAGCTCCACGCAATACCATTTGGTTGACCATAAATTTTCCGTTGTATTCACCCACTGCTCCGGCTTCTTTTTTAAAACCGGGATAGGGAAGATATGCACTTCCTGTCCATTCCCACCGTTGCCCCCATTCGAATTTATCGGAAGCCACTTCCCATTCTGCCTCTGTTGGCAAACGCATGCCTTTCCAAGCCGCATATGCAGAGGCTTCATAGAAATTGATGTGGCACAGGACTTCATCCGGACTAACATACTGTAATCCGTTCAGGGTATATTGCATCCATTCGCCATCCATAAAATGCCAGTAGAGCGGGGCCTTGGTGTTATTTTGTTTTACCCAATCCCATCCTTCGGCATGCCAATGCCGAAAATCAGTATAACCACCATCTTGAATGAACTGTAAATACTCTCCGTTGGTAACTGGAAGGCTGGCAATATCGAATGCATTGAGATAAAGCTTATGCCTACCCAATTCATTATCGAAGCAAAAATCGTCCCCACTGAATCCTATTTCATATACTCCTTCGGGAACTTTGATCATTTCTAATGCTCCCGTTTCTTCTTTGTGAGAATTAATATCCTTTGTATAAGCAGGAAATAACGGATTGTGCCCTAGAATATATTTGATGTCGGTGAGTAACAGTTCCTGATGCTGTTGCTCGTGGTTCAGGCCAAGCTCCAACAATTTCAGAACTGGTTGGGGCGGAAGACCACGCTGAAAAAAAATCTGCATATGTCGATCCACATACTCTCTATAGCGGTAAACTTCTGTTACCGAAGGACGGCTGAGATTGCCCCGATCCGTACGGACAACTCTCGCTCCGACGGTTTCGTAATAGCTGTTGAACACAAAGTTATACTGTGGATCAAAGATTTCATAGCCCGGAAAATTGGGTACAAGAATAAAGGTTTCAAAGAACCAAGTCGTATGTCCCAAATGCCATTTAGGTGGGCTCACATCCCCTGTTGGTTGTACTACATAATCCTCGATTTCAAGGGGCTTGCATATCTGTAAGGAATGGGCACGAATGTCCGTGTATCTCCTTTCAAGAACAGGAATACGGTTGTGAGTAATTGTATGTGCTGTCATCTTCTCGATTTAATATTTACCTGACCCGCCAAATGGCATCGACAAACCAGTTTTTGGAATCTGTTATTTCTCCTATTATATCAAAACCTGACTTACCCGCAAGTTGTTTTATATCCATTTCGGAAAATTTCTGAGAGATTTCCATATAAATAAACTCATTTTCGGTAAATGATATGGTATAGTCGCCGACAGTTACATCTTGATTTAAGAGACTGATCAGATAACTTCTACACGCTCCACTAATGGGATCGTAGGTTTGATAATGCTGAAACTGCTTCACATTAAAATCTCCTCCCAGTTCTCTGTTGACCCGTGTTAACAGATTCAAGTTAAATGTAGCAGTAATGCCCGTTTTATCATTGTAGGCATCCAGAATGGTATGTGGATTTTTCTTTAGATCAAAGCCTATCAGCAGGACATCCCCAGAACTTAACTTCCTGTATAGTTCATCGCAAAAGTCATAGGCCTCCTCCAGCTCCATATTGCCGATGTTACTTCCTAAAAATAGTACCACTTTGCGCCGTGAAGAAAGCGAGGCTGCCTTTTCAAGCATATCGAAATATTCTCCTTCAAGACCAACAATATCCAGTTGCGGTATGTCGACTTTCAGTTTGTCATTTAGCACAGAAAGGATGTTACCGGAAATATCAATGGGCATATACGTAAAATCCACTCCATTCGTTACCAGATGCTTGAGCAGATAAGAGGATTTCATGGCATCGCCGGCTCCCAATTCGATCAGGTCGAAAGGTTCGTCTCCCATTGTGAGGATAGTTGCCAGTTCTGTTGTTTTATTGCTGAAAATATCAAGTTCACATCCGGTCAGGTAATATTCAGGCATTGCCATAATACGCTGAAAAAGTTGGTCACCATAGCTATCGTAAAAATATTTGGAAGGTAAGCGCTTGGGTTTGCTTCGCAAACCGTCAATGACCTCGCGATTAAATTTTTCCTGGGCGGTGTCGCCGATTTCTATATAAATTGATTTCGTATATGGGTTTAATTCCATTGATCACCATTTTTTTTGATTAGTTGGGTTGAGTACTACTATTTTTCCGACTCCCGCATTGCCCTCCATAAAAACGGTTGCTTTGGCGATATCTTCTAATTTGAAGATATGTTTATTAGCCGGCGTAACAGTGACTCCCACTCGTTTGTTAGTTATCGTAGTTAGTTTCTTGATGCGCTGGAGTCCTATTTTTCTTCCTGGATGACACGCTGACGCCGTTCCTGCTCTTCCTGTATTTTTTGCAAGTGCGGCTCTAACTCGTTTTTCAGGTCGGCCTTACTAACGGTGTTGGCATCAGGATCATCGAGGAGATTTAACCAGGGGCTTTTCCTAGAAAAATCATAACGGCCAAACACGATAACCGGCGTACCCTGAGCTTTTACCTCATGTTCGCCTTCCAGTACCCACATATTAGCCCAATCATACAACCATCGCGCATCATTATCCAATAAGCGCAGGCAGGAATGTGATGCTGGGTACCCGGGCATCGCATACAGGTGCCAGCCGACCCCTTTTTCATTCTCAATATTGAAATTCCATTTTAACAGCCATTCATCATCTACCGTGCTGATGTGCTCCTCGGCTTTCCAGTTGGCAAAGAATAATCCGGTGGGAGTCGGGTTCTTTTGTGTACCCATACTGGTAGGACCCCAACGTACCTGCAATCCGTTTTCATAAGCGGCAAAGGCCTGATAAGGATAAGAGAAAAAAACGATCTTAGGAACATCATCCAATTCCTCAAGCCGCGGAGGAAAGGGTGTATATACTGTTAGATCTGTCGATACCGAGTCTGGCACCACCAGCATATCGGCCCGTTTTAAATGGTATCGGTCAATGCGATTCAGCGCCAAGATGACCTGTCTTTGCTCTTCGTCGTACCTTTTTTCAAATTCAGCCAGTGCGCTGTCGGTATTCGCGGCACCTTTGATCACCAGGGAATCATACTCACCTTTAAAGGGTTCTATTTCTCTGTGAGCCAGTGAATCTGCGATCTCTTCGTTATTGTCTGTCGTGCTCCGGTTACAGGCTACCTGCATCAGCATAGTGCCACACAGTAAGATTAAATGGATATATTTTCTCATATTTTAACTTATTAAATCTTAACAATCACGGCGCTATTTTGTTGGTTAGATACTTTATTAAAAAATTTGGTTAACTTGATTGCATCAAAGTATGGTTACTTTGTGTTAAAACTTGCTACCGTGTGTATTTTTGATGATTTTATTCGCCAATAAGGGAAAATTCTTCATCAGCCTGACTAGCAAAGTGGTCTGCCAAGTCTTACCGGCATAACTTTGCATCAAGCGTCCTGTACGTAGGCGTAGCGCGAAATGCTTGTACCATTCCGCTGTATAGATTTTTAGCATGGAATCCAATGAGATCTGCTCCTTAAGATATCTTTCGGCAAGTTGCACGAGAATTTTCCCGCTGTGCATGGCCATACTCATACCATTTCCGCAGAGCGGTGTGATCATTCCGCAGGCATCCCCTATTAACGGTATGCCGGCATAAACAGGCTCCTTGGTATCGAATGAAATTTGGGAGATCGATAACGGTTGTGCAAATAGAAAGTCACTGTGCTCAAACAGCGCTTTTAAATATCTATTTTGGTAAAGATATGTACGTTGCATTTCATCAATGCCGCCGGCTGCTTTTAAATTGTAGGCCGTAGTAAGGTAGCACATGCAATATTTGTCATCTTCTATTTTGGAGACACCACAATACCCATTTTTAAAGTTGTGTAGTGCGATGGTATCATCCGACACATCTGCTCCTCTTACATGATATTTGACACCGATGTAATTATTTAGCTTAGTAGGCTTCTGCAAGGTAAAACCTCGTTTCCATTGCACATCAATATTACTTCGCTTGCCGAATGAGCCTATCGCCATACGTGCGCGATGGTCACCAACAGGAGATGTGATTATATATTCTTGCGAAATACGTTGAATGGCATCCACCTTACAGTTATCATGGATTTTCACTCCTAGCTCGCGGGCGCGGGCGCATAACAACCCGTCAATTCTATAACGGCTAATACCAAAGCCGCCCATATCCAGATTGGTGGTCATTAGATGTCCACTAACAGCACTTACCTTCAATTTAAGTATCTGAGGTAGCTTCATATTTTCCAAGTCTACACCGCAGTCGATTAGGTAATCCCAACTTTCGAAACTGATGTATTCGCCACAAACTCGGTGAAAGGGAAAAGAATTTTTCTCAAAAAGAACCACTGTGTACCCTTTCTTACGTAGTTGAATAGCAGTGGTTAGGCCTGCTAACCCACCGCCTATTATTGCTATATCATAATCAAATCCACCCATTTTTGCATACGATTAAATGTCGAAAGGCCCACTCCCACCGTGGACTGGCCAGTGGCAGACCTGCGGAATCAAACAATTTTATCCATTCTGCTTTCTTAAACCCTCTTCTTACAGACAATGGTGCATCATTCTTAACAAGTGATGATTTCGACAAAAGTTTTGTTAACCATTTAATGCTGTAATACGCGACGGGATGCCGATGAAGGTCGTTTATAAAAAAACCGATACGGCTATTGATACGCATCCATTTTAGCATATCAATTAGCTCATTTTCGGTAAAATGGTGACAAAAGAGAGAATTAAAAAAAATATCAGGTTTCGTGGAAAGCGCATTTGCCCGGTAATCACTACAGACAAATTCAATGCCTAGCTCCCCATATACCTCTTTTGCAAATGCAATAGAATGTGGGTTTATGTCTATACCGGTAAATGTTGCTTCGATACCGTGCTGTTGGCACCACCCATGCAAGACTGCCAGATTATCGCCTCCACCACAGCCGATTTCACAAATACTTATTTGCCTTTTCCCATTCAGAAGCTCTCTTAATCCCTTAACCGTAACGCGATGCCCGCCAAGCCAGGTGTTGATAATGTTAAGCTCGCGCATAGTCTGCTTTATCTGCTCAAACGGCATGAGCGGATCATCTAACAATTCGCGATCATAACTTCTCTTTGAAAAATCAGGCATGGGATAGATAAAATGTTTCTAATGTTAGACCAGGACCGAACGCCATCCCCACAACATTGTGCCTAATTCCGCTAGATTGTGTATTTTTTATGATTTTTTCGAGTACGAAGAGTACTGTAGGGCTACTCATATTACCATAGTCGCGAAGCACTTCATAGCTTTCTTCTAGTTGTTGACGCGCAATGTTAGCACCTTTTTCGATTGCCTCTAGTATTTTCTTACCCCCGGGATGGACACACCACATATCCACATCTTCCTTCATAATGCCGTACCGTAGGAGTGCATTGGAAATCACGGCATCGCAAGATCGCTCAAGTATAGGTGGCACTTGGCTTGTCAGCGTCATGAGAAACCCATCGGCAGAAATTCTCCAGGCCATATCGTCGCTTCCATCAAAATTAATTTCGCTATAGAAGTCATTTAGCTCCCAACCATGTTGATCTTTAGCTCCTTCAATAAGTACTGCGGCGGCTCCATCACCGAATATGATAGTGCTCGTTATATTATCGATTTCTTTAGTGGCTTGAAAGTGCAGCGTACAAAGCTCGACGCATATAACGAGTACCTTCGCATCTGGTTCTTTTTCTGCAATGTAATGCGCCTGCTTAAGACCATGGATCGCCGCGTAACATCCCATAAAATTTACTGAGGTTCGGCTAATATCGCTCCGCAAGCCAAAATAATGAATGAGTGCCAAATCCAAACCTGGCGCTTTTAATCCTGTACAGCTTACTGTTATGAGATGGGTAATTCCTTGCCGCTCGAGATCCGTCGGCAGACATTTCTCTACGACCTTGGCGGCTAACTTGAGGGCCTCCTCATCATATATGCTTAACCGCTTCTCAAGCTTTTGAGATACCAGGTCGCCATCATCCGAAATCAAAATTTGATTGTCATTGCGATCACTATTAAAGTCCGGAATAGCTGAATAACGAGTATTGATACCGCTAGATCTGTATATAAACCGTAATTTACGTTCTTCTTCTTCCGTACTGGCATGCATTGCTTTTACCACTTCGAATATTTGCATCTGATCCTGTTTGTATCGCGGCACCGCCGTCGCAATAGATGTTATCATGCTCATATATTGGTAACAAACGGCACTCGAAGAAGTTTGTTACTGTTCTTCGGATTATATCATTAGCTTTACTATTCGGGGTTTTAGAATATGGGTATTGAAACTTCGGTTTTCCATTTTTTTGCTATTTTTACTAGATAAATATTACGTAGTCGGATATAAAAGGATACAACCTTACAAAATGAATAAAGAAATTGAAACATATAACAATGGTCAAACTGAGGTAGACAAAGAAATTTGCGACCTACTTACTAAATTAATCAATAGCGAGTTAACCGAAGCTGAAAATAAAATCTGGCACGCCCACCCAGTTTGGTTTTTAGATGGAAATCCGACCGTTGGTTTTAGTAAACAGAAGAAAGGAATAAGATTAATGTTCTGGAGTGGGGCCGACTTCGACGAAGATAACCTAAACGTTAAGGGAACGAAATTTAAAGATGCTTCGATCTTTTATAACAAAGTGACAGAAGTAAATATAAGCGAATTAAAAAGTTGGCTTAAAAAATCAAGAGAAATTCAGTGGGACTATAAGAACTTAATCAAAAAAAAAGGAAATTTAGAAAGACTGAAATAGTAAGTATGAAAATTACGTTACAAAAGTGGAGAAAAAAGAAAATCAAAATCAGAACTGCATCAAGTTATCGAATGGTTAACGGGTTTTGACGACAAGAAAATAAAAGAACTTATTGACAGACGGATAACTTTTGAAACCTTTTTCACAGAAGCAAAATTAAACCAGAAGGCAGGTAATAACTGGGGTAATTTGAGATTATCGAATTGAAGAAATTAAAAAACCTTTAACAAAAAAAGTAAAGTATCTTGACAAGTTAGTGGATGATTTAGCAAAAGGGGGAAAGATGTGAAGTATGCTAAAATAACGCCAATTAAAATAGATCCTACTTTAATAAGAATTTTCCATTATCTTTAATCTGCTTGAAATTTTGGAAAAACCAATGACAAAAACTGAATTACCTCATAATATAAAATGGATAAATGCTACCATATTGATGGTGATGGCATTGCTCACCATATACGCAGTCACGCCATGGAATGCGTGGAAGGTCGATTCCAGTTCGCCTAGCTATGGATGGAACAGGTTCAGCTTTTTCACCGTGCAAAGTAACTTTATTGCTGCCGCCACTTATCTTATAGCTTCGCTAGCAATTGTAAGAAAAAAAAGGCTGGGAGAATGGTTTCGGTACCTTCGTGGCGCAGCAGTTCTATATATGATGGTGACTGGAATTGTATACGCACTTTTACTGCAGGATACAGAGGTAAATCCGACCCCCGGTTACTTTAACTGGAGTAATTTTATGTTGCACCAATTTGGACCATTCTTTATTACGGTCTGGTGGCTGCTATGGCCATCCAGACTTGCTGTTACATCTCGAGGATCATTGCGCTGGCTTATCTTTCCGATACTGTGGCTTATTTATACGTTTATCCGTGCATCGTTTACGGGTTGGTATCCTTATCCTTTTCTTAATCCCGATAAGACTGGGGGTACAACTGGTGTAAACCTGTATGTATTAGCTATTACTGTTTTCTTTTTAATACTCAGCCAGCTGCTGGCTTGGATAAGTCGTGCAAGGGCAAATAATCACACTCTCTATTAACGGTATGAAAAAGATTAGTTCATATTAACTTTATACTAAAGACAAATGCAAAAATTATTACTTTTCGTTGGCAAAAATCTTATCGAACTGTCTTATTCTGGCAATCAGATGGAATCAAGGAATTAGACATCTTACAAAGATAGGAAAGTGAATAAGATTTTTCTTATCACCTTCCTATGTGTTCTCTTAATTACTTAAAAGCTACCATTTTGATGTTGGTAATACGATTACTTTATGGTAGTAATACTTGGTCAATAACATGGATTACACCGTTATCAACGGTCATATCAGTGCTGGTAATATTTGATGCGCTAGAATTACCTGGACCTTTTACAGTCGCTCCACTTTGAAGTGAAAAAGTTAAGTTATTTTCGGCAACCGTTTCCAGGGTGTAGCCTTCTGTTAGCATGGTAGAATAAATACGAGAAGGAATGACATGGGTTGTCAAAATGGACGTTAATGTTGCTGGTAATGCGGCCATTATAGCTGCTTCGTTAGCAAATCCAGCATTAATAAATGCTTGGTTTGTTGGAGCGAATACGGTCATTGGACCTGCTCCTTGGAGCACTTGAGCAACATTAACAGATCCCTCGCTAGCTCTTAGAACAGCTGCAACTAATAAAGAAAAATTGGCGTTATCTTGAGCTACTTCCACAATATTACCCATGGGAGGTAACATAACTTTGTCAATCGCATGGATGACACCATTCTGAGCCATCACATCTGCTTGAATTACTTTTGCGCCGTTGACAGAAACACCCGTATTACTTTTGGTCACGTAGACGCTCAATTCGGTAGAAGTTTCTACAGCGGTATTCGTAGCTGTAGGGATGGAATTTGACATTACCCGGCTACCTAAAACATGGTACATTAAAATACTTTTCAAGGTATTGACCTCCACTGCATTTATACTCGCATCTGTAGTAAATCCAGCTGCGATAAAAGCCGCATTGGTTGGAGCAAACACAGTGAAATCTCCAGAAGCGGATAGTGTTTCTACTAATCCAGCTCTTACAACCGCTGTGCGCAACAAACTAAAGTCTGGATCTTCACTAACCAGTTGAACTATTGTTTTAGAGTTATTTTCTGGCATAGGGTCATCATCTGAGCATGAACCTAATCCTACCGCCATAGCGAATGTAGCTATGATTACTTTGAATTTGTGATTTTTTTTCATAAAATATGTTTTAGTATAAAAATATACAAAAACACAACAAAAAAAGTACCAAAAAATTAATTTTAATTAAAAAAAGTATAATAAAATACTTTTATCATTTTTTATTTATATATCGTCCTCGAGGTTCATCTCCCTCGCGTAGCACTACTTCGGAATGTAGGAGTTGTGCCGCGTCTGCGGAATCCCTTACTTTAATGGCACTGCGCGCTAACATCTCTGATTCAAACTCAGTTAAGACACTTTCCCTGACTCCAGCTTTCTTCCAGTGGGACGAACGGCAACCTCTTGAGATACCCCGAGCCAGAGCGAGTGCATCCAGCAGTGCTTGATTCGCCCCTTGCCCTTTAAACGGGCTCATAGGATGAGCCGCATCTCCGATCAGGGTCACTTGCTTCCCTTTTTTCAGCAACTCCGTTTTGAGTACTTCCCGGTCATACACGGGGTAGCCAGAAATCTTTGCCTCTAGGGTTGTAGCTATAATCTGAGGAATGGGATCATGCCATAGCGTTCTACGACAGGCTTCTTCCTTGAGGGCTTGAGGTCCTTGGGCGCTTAGTGCCTTAGCCTCTTTTTCGGGCATTGGGAAACTAAGTTGCCACATCACGGAGTCAGAAGTATAGGGCATTATATAGATCCGTTCATTACCATTAGCGGTTTGAAATACGGTGGCAGAGTCCAACAAAGGACTATTAAGATCTTCAAGCGCACGCAGAGGACAAATACCCAGTATAACAATACAACCCAAGTAACGCAATGGGGTAATATCCTCACCAATCAGCAAACTCCGCACGGAACTACGAATACCATCGGCTCCAACCAAAAGATCTGCTTTACAACTCTTCATCTCCCCGTCCACTTTAAAGTGTAGAACAACACCTTCACCTTCACATTCCTTAAAATCTACCAACTGATGTCCCCACTGCACCACATCTTCTCCGCCAAGTTGTTCAAGGAGCGCTAAGCGCAAGGATTGCCGCGCGATATGCACATTTGAGCGTTTAGGAGGCACTTTTTCATCTGATTGCCTCCACTTTCTGAACCCCCATTCCCCGATCACTTTTCCTTCGGTAGTATGAACCACGTGTCTGGTTGAAATCACCCCTTCTTTTAATGAGAAAATACCTAATCCTTCGATCGCTTTACTAGCTTGTTGCAAAGTGAGTCCGTAGCCTTGGGATCGAGTATAAAAGTCTTTATCACGCTCGTAGACGGTAAAAGGGATTCCACGGTGTAAACAGGCGACAGCTAGAGCCACTCCTCCTACACCTCCACCAATAATAGCAATATGCGGGTGGTTTTCTTGATTCGCTATAGGATGACTAGCAGATGGAAGCAATCCCGAGCCGCGACAGTTAGTGCATGAATACAGGTTGCCTCTAGGCCTCACGGGAGCCGTTCTTTCGTCTTTCGCTTTTTGAAATTGATCGAGTGCCTCCTGGTAACGGAGTCGCACTTTATTGGTGAGCCTCCGACTTTTCTTCCCACGTCCTTGACAATCCCAACAAATAGTCCAGGCTGCTTGTTCGTTTTCTACTTCTATCACTTCTCTTTATTTAACTTGAGCTACCAGTGTTGCAAAAGTACTGAATAGTTAGGCAAAATGTAGCGAAAAGAGAAACCTGACAGCTTCTAGTTATTGAAAAGCAGATTTAGCCTGATTAAGAGGAATTTTCCTCTTAAAAACGGTATCTTTAATTGGTAAAATTTTATCGATCCGTTATGTACAATACTAAAACGACAATGGAACAGTTTTTTAAAGAGTTATTTGAATACAGTCATTACACCAACCAAAAATTGTGGAACATTTTTCATGAAAATCCAGATAAGACCTCGGAAAAAGCCAAAAAATTGTATAATCATATACTTAATGCGCATCAAATTTGGAATAACAGAATTGTGCCTCAGCAAACAGTTTTCGGAGTTTGGGAAATTCACCCTATACATGACTGTAAGAATATTGATAAAACAAATTATGAACATTCGCTGCTTATACTTGACAAGCTTGATTTAGATGATATAATCAACTACAAAAACACCAAGGGAGAAGTTTTTCAAAACACGATTCGGGACATATTTTTTCACGCAGTAAATCATTCAACTTATCACAGAGGCCAAATCGCAACGGAATTCAAACAAAATCAACTTGCCCCTTTGGTAACAGACTATATTCTTTACAAAAGATGACACGGCAGCAAAAATACCCGTTAAATTATTGATATCCGATACTCCAATGGTGTCACCTTCGTCTTTCTTTTAAACAGCCTGTTTAATGACTGGGGCTGAGAGAACCCTATACGTTCGGCTATTTCTGCAACAGACAAATTCGTGTTCGACAATAATTGTTTAGCAATGTTAATGATCTGGGCATCGATTCTTTCCTGCGCACTTTGCTTATATACTATTTGGGAAACATCGTTGAGATACCGCATTGTTAGATCAAGCTCTTGGGCAAAATAAGTTAAAGTAGGCAGCTTGTCGTTACTTCTTTCTTTTAGATTAAATGCTTGGAGAAGCAAATCTTCAAAATTGCGATTTACGGAACAAATCTCGTCAGATCTATCGCTAAAGAAGCGCTGATAAAATCTGCTCATGTGCTGTAGGAGTAATTCTATATAGGAGATCAAGATATCGGAACTCAAGTGATCAAAAGCTATTTCAGATTCTTCGGCAATTAAATCAAAAAGCGTGTTTATTGTATCTCTTTCCCGATTAACCAATAGCAACGATTCATAAATGGAATATTCCACAAATCCAAAATCCTTGAACCGAATTTTTAGATTGTAACCATTAAATACAGATGGATGAAACGAAAAATATTTACCACTATTTATCAATTTCTTACTTTGCTCGAACTTAAGGTCATTTCGACTGAAAACCAATAGCATACTGCTACCGTCGGGAAAATTTTCTTTTACATTTCCAAAAAGTACGACAAAAAAACCGTGGTCTAACAATTTTCGAGCATCCTGATAGAAAATTTCTATATCGGTAAATGTTGTAAAATCGAAACATTTTCTTTTCGCTGTATCATAGAGAAGCTCGGTTTCAGCGCTTCTTTCAACATTGTCGGTAGTATTTCGTTTTATATTCTCCTGCATAATTCAAAGGTAGCTATTATAAAAACCTCTTTTACCTACATTTGACAAATGGAAGTTAAACAAGTTGCTTATTTAGAAATTTAAGGGAATTCAATTAGCTTGTCATTAGCTAGATCGTATTCGTATAATGTCCGATTTTCGGTATCGATATAGAGCCACTGTATGACCGTGAAATGCTCCCCCATATCATTTGACAATCCCAGTACGGTGTAATAGCGGCCATTTCTTTCCTGCTCTTCTATTGAGTATCCAAACTCGGTATTCTGCTGCCTCTCCGAATATAAATTTACTAACTCTAATTTGGAATTGGCGATATAGTATTCCATCAAATGATAAAGATAATCTTGGTAGCTATCAGTATATTTGGTGTCGGTTGCATACCAATATTTAAGCGGTTTTGAATATGACCTCCGAAACATCGCGGTCTTACCGTCCTTTAGTTTTCTTACTTCCGTTAGCCAATTAGCAAAATCTAAAGACTCTTCGTCTCCAGCTAACCTTATACTATCTCTTTTCCATTTTATTTCGAGTGTATCGCCACGAAGAAAATCCATCTTACGATCTGAAATAAGATCATATACCAAGGAAAATTTTCGTCTTCCCTTTTTAACCGAACACAGGAAGTAATCTCCATCGTCATTAAAGTCAACAAATTCTACGGTGTCTGTAATTATTTTTTCGAGAGATACCTGTAAATTGGGATCCATGTCAGGGCGATTCGGCTTAACATCCGCAGTATCGGATTTCACAACCTGTGACAAAAGCGGACTGACATGACTTGATACGGAACTGTCTGCTAGTCTATCCTTTATTTGTCCAGAATTTCCTTGTCTAATACAGGAGAGCATCATTGATAAAAGAGAGAGTAACAAAAGTATTTTCATATCGACATGTCTCTAGTGATTATCTATTATTACTATTTTCTTCTTTACCTTCTTCAATCAATTCATCTACTTCTTCCAACTCATCCTCTTCAAGATGGTCGACCAGCTCATCCTGTTCTTCGGAGTATTCGTTGATGGAAAATGTGCAACCTATCGGAAAATGATCGGACCCTATGGATGGATAAGTAAAAAGCTTTTCTATAAAAATATGCTGGCAGTGAAAAAGCAAGTCCAGTGGAACCCTAAAAAACCAATATTTGGCATGAAACGTAGCTAGTATTCCCCGTCCTATCCGTGCATCAATTAACCTGCTCGTCTTCTTGAATAAGATTGATGATCTTGCCCAGGCAACATTATTGAAATCTCCGGTTACCAATACTGGAATCTTGTAGTCTCTTACTTTTTTTGCTACACTCAGTAAATCACCATCGCGCTCTTTGGAATCGTCCTCCTCCGTAGGACTTGGTGGTGGAGGGTGCACACCGAAGAATACAAAACGGTGTCCGTCTTTTGTTTCCAATTCGGCTTCTATACTGGGAATATCATTTGACACGAAATAATGTGTACGTACGTTATTTAATTTTAATCTCGTATAAAAATGCATACCGTAGGTATTTTCTAGCGTGACTTTTTCATAATTTGGATAATCATTCTCTAGAACACGCATGGCCTTTTCCCAATCACTGTTGCTTTCCATTGTTAGAAAAACATCAGGTTGCTCTTTCTCAATTAAGTCTATAAAACGTTTATATTCCTTATTGAACTGATAAATATTGCAAGATATAATTTTGATCTTATCTGAAGAGCTGTTTGGATGCTTGAGTTTTGCTCTTTTCCAAAATTTAGTATAACGTACCAAAATATAGATATGATAACCTATTAACGCAAATTGGGTAGCCTGCAAATACCACAATAAAGGATTAGTTGAAGTAAAGAAGAAAAGACAGAGAAAAATAATAGTCTGCAGCGGTAAAAGCTGAAGTTTGATAAACTCCGCACCTCTGAATATCCAATGCTGATTTTGTACGAAGGGTAAAACACTTAACACAATCAAGAGAGAAGAAAAAATTATCAGAGTTAACAGCATAGATGCTAAAAATACTATTTTTTTCGCAATGCTGCTCAAAAATTGAATATTATTGCGTAAACATGAATCATTCGTCCGTCAAAGAATATTATGATGAAGGGATGCTCCAAAAAAAGCACAATCCAAGAAGTAGATAAGAAAATACGGATCGGTTCGTTGCTAGAGTTCTAAATTGGTGACTAGCGTACTAATACGGGCAATTTCTTCTTCATTGAAATCGAATTTAAAGGCTCCAGCATTTTCAATAGCTTGGGCAGCATTTCTTGCTCCTACCAGGGCAACAGTAATGCCAGGCCTTTCGACAGTCCATCGCAATACCAATTGACCTAGCGTGACATTGTGTTCCTCGGCTATTGGTTTTAGTTGATCCAAAAACGTGTTTGTCTTTGTAAGAAAATCGGGTTGAAAATACCGCAGCGTGGCTCTACTATCTCCTTCTTGGAATTGATAGCCTTGATAAATCTTTCCGGTCAGCAAACCTCGTTGCAAGGGACTGTATGCCAAAATAGCCTTGCCATTTACAACACAATATGGTAATGTTTCCTCTTCTATTCCACGGTTTACCATACTGTAAGGCACTTGATTCGATACAATTGGAACTACCTTATCTGCTTCAATCATTTGTGATGCACTGTAATTACAAACTCCGACATGACGTACTTTTCCTTGCTCAACAAGTCGGGCAACTGCATCAAAAGTTTCCTCAATTGATGTAGTATCATCCGGCCAATGGATTTGGTACAGATCGATAAAATCAGTCCCCAATCGTTTTAGACTTTGCTCGCATTCATAAATAACACTTTCCTTTCCTGCGTATTTATAAATATCGATCGGTTTTCCATTGTTATCCCTACTTTTCATTGCGAGGTTACCTTTATCTAAATCCCAACGCATTCCAAATTTTGTTAAAATTTGAATACGGTCTCTCGCAATTCCTTTAATGGCTTCGCCAACGATTTCTTCACTCGCTCCTTGTCCATAAACGGGGGCGGTGTCAATAGATGTAACACCCATATCAAAAGAAGCCCTGATCGCATCAATCGCATCCTTTCGATCGGTACTTCCCCACATCCAACCACCTGCTGCCCATGCACCAAAGGTAATTGCTGAAATCTCCAGACTGCTATTTCCTAACTGTTCGTATTTCATGTTTATTCCTCTAAATCTAAAAATCCTATTTTCAGTTTATGATATCTATGCTTCCGACAAGTGCGAGCCTTTAATCTTGCAATTATGAATTTTGTTCAAGTTCCTCTGCTAGAACCAATCTACAAAATTTCATTATTGGCATATTTTCATCGCTTATTTCGGTTTCCCTTCCTTCTTCCATGGTCCTAAAAGTAGGCTGATCATTGTCCTTAGGACGATTGATTAAAATGTCAGGAATACTTTCTCCGTCTTTTCTAATTTTAGTTATCAAAAAACTATTTGAATCTTTGTCTGCTATAGCATATTCAAACAAAATCTCCTCTCCTGAGTCGGTGTAGATTATATGCGATCTTTTTTCCATTTTATTAATATTGAGTTTCTTTTATTTAAACAAAATCTATTTCCATTAGTTTACGGATTCGGCGGTTTATTTTTATTCGCCGTCGTTATCACTAGGATCTATAATAAATTTTGAAATAACAAGTCTATTTTATATTTTGGTAACATGTCAGATCAAGAGAATAATCCATACCAATTATTTACCGAAATAATATTATCAAATTGGAAATCACAGCATGTTAAATATATAAAAATGGAAGAATTAACTTCCATTAATAATATAACGATATACGAATTAATTCCTGATTCAGAATTATTAGACGGGGATCAAGAAACGCTTTACCCTATTGATTCAGAAGACATTAAAGATATTCTTCTTCCAAATCCGACAACCCGATTTCTGGTGCATGATATCTATCTTGCTGACGACCAAGATTAGAGATTGATGCGTGATTAGATTGCTGATAATGACAGGTTGTTACGAATCTATTTCATCGATCCCAAAACCAAGGCACTTGCTCCCAGTATGGCTGCGTCTGCCTCGTCAAGTTCGCTAAACACTAATCTCACTTTATTTCTGAATATCGGAAATAGGTTTCTTTCCATATGAAGTTTAGTTGGTTTAAGGATAAAGTCTCCCGCCTTGATAACTCCTCCAAATAAAAGAATTGCTTCGGGAGAAGAAAACATCACAAAGTTAGCCAAAGCTTCCCCAAGTTTTTGCCCTGTATACCTGAATACTTCAATAGCAATGGGGTCTTCTTTAACTGCGCATTCATACACTGTTTTAGAATTGATAGCGTCTTCAGGATATTGGTTAAGCATGGAACTTGGGAATTCCGCTCTCATCTTTTTTGCCGTAATAGCGATGCCTGTAGCGGAAGCATATGCTTCTAGGCTTCCTTCGGATCCTGTGCTCCAATGTTTTCGTCCGCCCGGTTTTACAATGGTATGGCCTAGTTCTCCAGCAAAGCCGTCATGGCCATAGATGAGGTTTCCATTGGCAACTATTCCGCTTCCTACCCCTGTACCTAACGTAATCATGATAAAATCTTTCATTCCGCGGGCTGCTCCGAAAAGCATTTCGCCGAGTGCAGCAGCATTCGCATCATTGGTAATTGTACAGCGCATGTTGAACTTAGCTTTCATCATCTCACCAAAAGGCACGATACCTTTCCACGGTAAATTGGCAGCTTGTTCAATAGTACCGGTATAGTAGTTTCCATTAGGAATTCCTACACCAATTCCGTCAAAATTTTCTGCAGTACCGTATTTTTCGATTAAAGGTTGAACGCTATCAGATAAGGCGTCGATGAAGTCTTCTACCTTTTGATATTCATCCGTTCTTAGACCTCCTTTTTCAAGGACTTCTCCTCTATGATTTACTACGCCAAATTTAGTATTGGTCCCACCTATGTCTATTCCGAGCGCAACGCGTCTTGACAAGTTTGTTAACGACATCTCTTTATTTAAAGTTCTAAATAGCCAAAACTATAAAAAAAAAGTATTAATGCACTATTTAAATTAGTAAAAGCACAATGGAAAGGAATTTAAAAGGTAAGAAATACCGAAATCAGCCCGCGGGGTGAAAAAACAATGCTACGCAATCGACTTTCTTTTTCGGGTAGTCTTGCTCATGTTTTCTACGACCCTGAATTTTACAATTCTTTCCATTAATTCATAGGGCATGGGTTGGTCAAGTGGAAATTGGACTGAACCTTTTCCCTGCTTATATTTTGCAAGATCATCCTTAAATTCACTATGTCCTGAAGGCGTCGCGTAAAAACCAATATGATTCTTAAAAGCAGCGAAATAAACCAATGGTTTTTTATTCGTCTTATAGCCCGGCATTCCGTACGTGATCAATTCTTCTGCTTCGGGAGCGTTGTCTTTAACCAGGGTTCGGACTTTCCGTAGAATATATTGAACTTCTTCTGGAAACTGCAAAATGTATTTTTCAACTTCGTTCATACTAAATCATTTCTACCCCTTCACGTGTTAAGACTGTCTCATGGGGATAATTCCTTTTTGCTGTTTTAAACCTATTAATATGAAATATTTTCATCCACATCATATTTCATTCCGGGATAGTTAAGTAGACGTCTCATAAGCGCCATTTGTCCAGCTAAATAATCCTGTCTTCCAATACACATTCCAATAAAATTAAGTTTATCTTCTCGTACGAAAGGAATATTCATATCTATTTGGAAAACCTCTGCCAATTGCTCATCCTTTACGTCCAATAAACGTTCATAAACTTTGGGTGATATGGTATGAAAGTTACTTTTCAGTTCGTTTAGACTTGGATAAGAAAAGTGTTCGTCCAGCGTTTTACCCATATAAAACAGGTCTTGATAAGGGTCTTCTTCCTGAAGGTCTAAAACATGAGCTATCGCATAGCGTACATTAACAAAATTACCTGCCATCCATATCATGTGATTCGTACGGCCATCTATGCGCTTCATCGCATCTTCCTCCGTAACTCCATCCAGAATATTTAAAAAGCTCTGGGTATGCATTCGGTAAGCTGGGATAATAACCTCTAATTTGGGAGATTGGGGTGTGTCCATATTGAATAATTTAATGCTAGTTACTACTCATGTTATTTTTTTTAAAATTAGACGGTTTACCACAGTATGTACTTATCTTATGGCAAGAAATTAATATTTCTGATACTAACAAATCAAATTGTTGTGAAGCGGATACCTGATCATCCCATAAAATTCATAAAAAAAATACAGCAAACATTAATTGTTATCTGCTGTATTTCTAAAGCTTTAAGGTGCTATAAGTACTACGAATATACTAAGCTAAATCAAATCGGTCTAAGTTCATCACTTTATTCCAAACGGAAATAAAGTCTCTTACAAACTTATCCTGTGCATCAGCACTTCCGTAAACCTCAGCAAGTGCTCTCAACTCAGAGTTGGAGCCAAACACAAGATCTGCTCGGGTGGCGATCCATTTTAATTCACCGCTGACACGGCCGGTCCCTTCATAAATTTCCTGGTCGTCGTTTACTGCCTTCCAAACAGTGTTCATATCGAGCAGATTTACAAAAAAATCGTTTGTAAGGATTTCTGGACGGGACGTAAGAACCCCATGATTGGAATTATCTGCATTTGTGTTTAACACACGCAAACCTCCTAACAATACAGTCAATTCTGGAGCCGTAAGCGATAGCAACTGAGCCTTATCAATCAGCAACTCTTCCGTAGATACACGTAGAGATGTTTTGCAGTAATTTCTAAAACCGTCGGCAAGAGGTTCTAGATAACTGAAAGATTCAACGTCAGTTTGTTCTTGCGAGGCGTCCATACGGCCTGGTACAAAAGGCACTGTAACAGTAAATCCAGCGTCTCTAGCTGCTTTTTCAACTCCAGTGCAGCCCGCCAGTACAATCAAATCCGCAAGCGACAGTTTCTTTCCGTCGTTCTGGATGGCATTAAATTGGCTTTGAATGTCCTCCAATATGCGTAATACGTTGTGCAACTGCGGCGGGTTGTTTACCTGCCAATCTTTTTGAGGGGCTAAGCGAATACGAGCGCCATTCGCTCCACCACGTTTGTCGGAACTGCGGAAGGTAGACGCCGATGCCCAAGCAGTAGAAACCAATTCTGACACACTCAATCCAGACTTCAATATATCTACTTTTAGAGCTGCGATATCATGTTCATTGATCAATATATGGTCAACCGCCGGAATAGGATCTTGCCAAAGCAGTTCTTCTTGTGGAACATCAGGTCCCAGGTATCGTTCGCGAGGTCCCATATCACGATGTGTTAATTTAAACCATGCACGGGCAAAGGCATCCGCAAACTGATCCGGATTTTGAAGAAAATGTCTAGATATTTTTTCGTAGACAGGATCAAACCGAAGTGCGAGATCTGTGGTAAGCATAGCTGGTGCTATTCGCTTCGCTGGATCATGAGCATGCGGCACGGTATCCGCTCCCATGCCGTACTTTGGTCTCCACTGATGTGCGCCAGCTGGACTCTTTGTCAGCTCCCACTCATATCCAAATAGGTTCCAGAAGAAATTGTTGCTCCATTTTGTCGGGGAAGAAGTCCAGGTAACTTCTAGACCACTAGTAATGGTATCAGCTCCCTTTCCTGTACCAAAGCTACTCTTCCAACCCAAACCTTGTTCTTCGATCGAAGCAGCTTCAGGTTCGGCCCCTACTAAATCAGAATTGCCTGCGCCGTGGGTTTTACCAAAGGTGTGACCTCCTGCAATCAGCGCAACAGTCTCTTCATCGTTCATCGCCATACGACCGAAGGTATCACGTATGTCCTTCGCAGCGGCGAGAGGATCAGGATTGCCATCGGGACCTTCAGGATTTACATAAATCAAACCCATCTGTACGGCTGCAAGCGGCTTTTCCAAATCTCGAGAATGGACTTCACCATCGGCGTCGTCATCAGAAACCAATACGCCATGTTCCTTTGGTACACCTTCGGAGCCGTGACCATAACGAAGATCGCCACCTAACCAAGTTGTCTCAGATCCCCAATAGACCGATTCATCAGCTTCCCAGACGTCTTCACGTCCGCCGGCAAAGCCAAACGTTTTGAAGCCCATGGATTCCAATGCCACATTACCGGTTAGAATCATTAAATCAGCCCAAGAAATTTTACGTCCGTATTTTTGTTTGATAGGCCAAAGCAGCCTGCGGGCCTTATCAAGACTCACATTATCCGGCCAACTATTCAGTGGAGCAAAACGTTGAAGCCCTGCCCCCGCACCACCACGACCATCTCCTACCCGATATGTACCTGCACTGTGCCAAGCCATACGAATGAATAATGGGCCATAATGACCAAAGTCTGCCGGCCACCAATCTTGTGAATCGGTCATAAGTGCGTGAAGATCCGCTTTTACAGCGTTTAGATCAAGGCTATTAAAAGCTTCGGCATAATTAAATTCATCACCCATGGGATTCGATAGGGACGAGTGTTGACGTAAGATATTTAACTTCAATTGGCTAGGCCACCAGTCACGGTTTCTGGTGCCGCCACCGCCTACATTATTTTTCATGCCACCATTATGGAATGGGCATTTACTAATATCGTTTGATTCTTTTTCCATTTTTTTACGTTTTTATTGAATGAACGGTGTTTATATCTATTGATTTTTACGGGCGTAGCAAGCTTTTAATAATTAAATGGTTCGGTAGTCTCCATGTTTAAATGATTCATACCGATCTCACTTGAGATATAAAGTTACTGTATTACTAAGCTCAATCAAAATCAATTAACTCTATATTCCGATAGTTAAAACTTATTAGTGTCTTAAATATAACGATGCTCAGGTTCGACGTCTATTTAAGTTATAAGTTTTTCTATCCGGTTTAGTTCGTCCAATTGAACCATTAGATCGCT
This sequence comes from Sphingobacterium alkalisoli, assembly GCF_005049105.1. Classification (GTDB taxonomy): domain Bacteria; phylum Bacteroidota; class Bacteroidia; order Sphingobacteriales; family Sphingobacteriaceae; genus Sphingobacterium; species Sphingobacterium alkalisoli. Next base: position 819,293 of record NZ_SUKA01000002.1, on the reverse strand, counting down.
CACAAGAAAAAACACCTAAGTTTGTAATAAAATAAACTATGAGCAACTTGAAAAAACAACAAAAACTTATCATACGCTTATTATTGCTTATAATACCGATTGTTTTGATTACCGCCTGGTTTCTTCACGACGGCGGAATTTTATCCGGATACAACTTTTTGTATTATTGGATCTGGATCATTGGATTTCTAACTGTGTTCGACGCCATTTTAATTGCGATAATCCTCTATAAAAATATAAATAGAAAGAATACTCGTGAGGATAATCGGATATTTTATATTTGCACATTACTTTTAACAGGTTCACTCTTGTATTTCTTAATTAATCTAAACTAGTTTCAGAAAAACTAGTCTAAAAAAAACACTACCACTCCAAAACAACAGACTCACCTAATAGAATGAGTAAATATTCAAAAACAGACACCTAAATAAGAATAAAAAATATAAAAACCTCATTAAATCATATTTATTTTAAGTTATTTTATACAATAAAATTTAAAAAAAATATCGAATTAAAGCGCATTACACATTGTTTTAGTCTTTTCTTCAAAAAAAGTAAAAATTATTTTTGGTAAGTGTACAAAATACACTACCTTTGTTTTAGGTTTATAATTGGTTAGTAAAGGTCTTCAGTCTCCCCGGCTGAAGGCCTTTCATTTTGTCACCCATTTATTAAACGGAGTACTTCGGTCTATGAATGATGCTAATACCCCAAAAGAAAGCATAACCAAAGTCATTTAATGGCACCTAACATTTTGTTATTTAAATTGTTAGAATTGGTTAACACCTGCATACATAGTATTAAAAAAGTTTTTATAAAATTACTATAGAAGAAGGAAAATATTTAAATTTGATTTGTGCGATATTACCGCAAAGTAAAGACAATTAATCTGATACCAATGAAAACTATGTTTCCAACATTTTGTTATATCAAAAACTATATGTAAACCAACAAATATGAGTACTTCACGTCGTCGCTTTCTTCAAAAATTAGCGTTATCAGCTATAACATTACCTATTTTGCCTTCCTATGCCATCTCACAAACCAATAGCAGGACGGCGCCTCATACGCAAAAACCTGTTTTACGTGTCGCTCTTATGGGATTAGGAGGATACGCTCAGCTAGTTGCAAATTCCATGCAATCATGCACGAGGGCTAAAATTACAGCGCTGATTAGTGGTACTCCTTCCAAATTAGAAGAATGGGGTAATAAATATAACGTACCAAAACATTCCCGTTATAATTATGAAAACTTCGACGACATCAAGGATAATCCTGAAATCGATGCAGTATATGTCATTACACCAAATTCACTCCATCACAGCCAAGTCATTCGGGTAGCCAAGGCGGGTAAACATGCCATTTGCGAAAAGCCAATGGCCATCAATGCAAAACAAGGGCAAGAAATGGTAGATGCCTGCGCGGCCGCGGGTGTAAAGTTATTGATCGGTTATCGCATGCGCTTCGAACCGAATACACTTGAAGTCGTCCGCATGAGAAATGATGGTGAGTTCGGAAATATTAAATTTTTTCAGGGTCTAGCTGGATTTCGAATTGGAGATCCAAACCAATGGCGTCTCAATAAAGAATTGGCCGGCGGAGGTTCGCTTATGGATATCGGTATTTATGCCATAAATGGTGCCCGATATATGGTCGGCGAGGATCCGGTGTGGGTAACGGCACAAGAGACGAAAACTGATCCTATCAAATTTAAAGAAGGAGTAGATGAAACTATTCAATTTCAGCTGGGTTTCTCCAATGGCACAGTAGCATCTTGTTTATCCACCTATAATATGGGTTTCCTAGATCGATTCTTTCTAAATGGTGAAAAGGGCTTTGCGGAAATGAGACCTTCAATCGGATATGGCCCGATAAAAGGTCGTACAAACAAAGGTGAGCTAAACCATCCTCATATACCACACCAAACCATTCAAATGGATGAGATGGCGGGTATCATACTCGACGGAAAAAAACCTATTTTACCGGTGGATGGTAACGTTGGTCTGCAAGACATCAAGATCATAGAGGCGATATACCGCGCCTGTGCAACGGGCGAGCGACAAGAATTACATCTTACTTAGGCATCTGAACATGGAAGGTACTTTGACTTTTGTCTCTTTAACACTCTGATCAAAAAAGGATAAAGTAATAACTATAAGTATCCTCCATTCTTAAAAGGTTATGTATCTCCAATTAAATAACCATAAGGCTTCAACGGATCTACGTTATCAAAAATTACTTTAAGGATACCGAGTATTGGTATAAATAAGATCATTCCAGCCACACCCCACACCATACCTCCCAAGAGGAGCACCATTATGGTAAATAAGGGACCCAGCCGAACTTTGCCGCCAGTAATATTCGGTGTAAGTACATAGCTATCCAATTGCTGGACAACCGTAAAGAATACAGTCACGATGACAGGAAGCGTAAGTGTATCTCTTGTGATCAACGTATAAAGAACTACTATTATTCCCCCTGCTACAGACCCGATATAAGGAATTACATTGATCAGTGCCGCAACAATAGCAAAAAATAAGGCATTTTCGACACCTATGATGGTCAGTCCGATAAAATAGATAATTGAAAGTATAAATACAACTAAAAAGACTCCGCCTACATATAGACTAGATATTTGTGTAATTTCGTCAACAATAAACTTGGTGTGAGCCACTTCACCTGTTCCAGCATACTTATTTACCAATTGGAGAACAAAATTCTTAATCCGACTCCTATAAATCAAGATTAAAATTGTGTATACGGTGACAATTAGCATGTTACCTAATATGTAAACGATCGAAAAAAATGCGCCGCTAACAACTTTACCCGCTGAATCAGACCATTCCGAAACCTGACGCTGTAGATACTCTTTTTGCTTTACCTTTGAAACGTTGAAATGTTCGGAGATGAACGCATGTCCATTATCAAGCATTGTATTTAATCGATCTCCTAAAACCGCCATACCTGTACCTAAATTGATGAGCTCATTTATCAAGACATAAACAACTGTACTAATGAGCAGAAGCGTCAACAATACTGTAATTGACGCTGCTAAAGCTCGTTTTATCCCCCATTTTTCGAGCTTAACACATACAGGGACCAATAGCATGGCTATCAGACCGCTTACCGCGATGGGAACTAAAAATGCTTTTGCAAAATGGAGAATAAAAAAAATCAGCACAAGCAACAATAACACTTGATTGATCCCCCCTAAAACTGTGAACTTCGTCTTATCGGCATTCATGACAATAAATTGTTTATTGCTTCTGCGAGCTGGAGATCTTTATCCGTCACCTGGTTGCCGGCCTGGTGCGTAGTCAACCAAATCTCTACCCTTTTGTATTCATTTTTCCAGATAGGATGATGGTTTTGCGATTCTGCGAGCATAGCTACACGCACCATAAAAGCAAATGCTTCCGAAAAATCGTTAAAGTTAAAACACCTATACAATTTGTTATCTAACTCGTTCCACATGATAAATGATTTTAAAGTCAGAACAATGAATCTGGTCTAATTGTTTTAGAACCTAGCCCCCTATTACACATTCCCGTCCTTAAGCAGATACGAATAAATGGGTGAAATTTTTCAGTTCCTGATGTATCCGCCATCTAACTTCATTTTTTCTTATCATATGTCAAGTTTTTTTAAAAAAAATAACACTAATATTGATATCAATTCTACAATCATAGGCGTGATGATGGAAATTGGAATTTAATACAGAATAAAGACACCTATTGTAATCACATCAATAAAATAAATGAATATGATAATCTTAAAAAAAATTATAGTTGTGCTCGGTATTATAGCAGTTCACCATTTCTTCGCAATGGCCTTCTTATACGAAAACAATTTAAAGGCACGAGTAATTGCCAGTAATGAAACGAAATTAAAAAAAGAAGCTGACCTCATTCTTCCCGACTTTGGGTATAAATCCAACGAGAATAGTAGTCGTATAATAACATCGAACGATAACAATATAGATTCTTTAATTCGATTTTTCAACCAAACTACAGAAAATCTAAAAAACGCGATTTCGGGACTTAGTGAAAATCAGTTACAATACAAGCCGAATGAAGAAAAATGGTCCATAAGCCAATGCTTAGAACATATCATATTGTCCGAAAAGATGCTGTTCGAAATGGCAAAAAAAGAATTAGATAAACCTGCTCAACCCAGCCGGAGAGCAGACGTACAACAAACAGACGAAAATCTGATCAATATTATTGCAGACCGCGGTCAAAAATTCAAGGCACCAAAGGAATTACAACCTTCTGGAAAGTACAGCAGCGCTGATGCTGCAATAACAGATTTAATAAAAGCTAGACAGCCTGTATTAGCATATATACAGAATGCGAATATTGATGACCTACGCGACCACGTAAACGACTATCCTACGGGAACTGTGGACGGATATCAGAACCTCTTGTTTATAGCAGCGCATTGTGCTAGACATATCAAACAAATACAAGAAATAAAGACAGACCCAAATTTTCCTAAAAAATAGATTATCAAACAAATAGAGAAGATGAAAACATTGACATATAATATCGACATTCAAGCTCCTGCATCAAAGGTTTTCAATACCATGCTGGAAAGAGAAACTTACAGACAATGGACGTCCGAATTTAATCCTACCTCCGACTTCAAGGGCGGGTGGAATAAGGGTGATAAGATATATTTTATATCAACTGACGAAACTGGGAAATGTGAAGGAATGATCGCTGAAATTGCAGAGCATGTACCGGATGAATACATCTCTATTCGTCACTACGGCATGTTGCATAACGACATGGAGATTACGGAGGGACCGGCCATAGAAGGTTGGGCTGGTGCACTAGAAAATTACACATTTAGAGAACATAACGGCGTTACAACCCTTACCATAGCGGTAGATACGAATGACGAATACATAGCATATTTTGAGGAAGCTTGGCCTAAAGCATTAAAGCATTTGAAGGATATCTGCGAATAGACGATGTCAGATTTTCCTTTCATACGCTAACCTACCTTTACCCGCAGACAAAGTCTGAGTGGAGATCCTAGACAGGAAATTATTTTCTGTCCTTCGTTTCATTCTTTATCAAGAGTAGTAGTATTTTTAGTATTTTTATCCAATGCAAGAACAACTCAACAATCCTTTACATGGCAAAAGGCTTGACGCTATCATTGAATACCTTGTCGACCATTATGGAGGATGGAAAGGGTTAGGTAGGCAAATAAGTATTAAGTGTTTTAATGAAAACCCAAGCTTGAAATCTTCACTTACCTTTCTGAGAAAAACACCTTGGGCACGTCAAAAAGTCGAAGAGCTGTATATACAGGTCATCAATAAAAAATAATCAATTGTACTAAAGTTTTAAGGATATTTTTTTATTTCTGTTTTTTATTCTATTTTTGCATTATCGGGATGTAGCGTAGCCAGGTATCGCGCCAGCATGGGGTGCTGGAGGTCGTAGGTTCAAATCCTGCCATCCCGACAACTATATTAAACTTTTAAAATAATAGCTTGACAACTGCAAAAACCTAGATTTATAACCCTTTTTATATCTTACGTAAATAACCCGGTTTACGCATCGCATGGTCTAAAGAATATTTTCCAGATCCGACAATTAAAAACAATACCAACAGCAGCAACACTACTAAAGCTAACCAAAACTCCGAGTTCAGAAAACTAAAGCCATTGGTTATATTAACAAAGAAAACTGCTCCGATCAAAATGGGAACCTGTACTAATACGGCCAGGCGTGTGACCAATCCAAAAGCAATAAATATGCCTCCAACCAGATGAGCAAAAGCAACATAATGCACTGCCCCCCATATCGATAGTTGAAAATTAGTCAACGCAATTAACTTGGCTACGGCATCCGTATCTGAAATAAAACTTATTCCTTTGAAAAAGATCAAGATACCCAAAGCAATCCTCAAATAGTCAAGCCATCGCGGATGATGAGTATCTCCCCAGTGCTCTATCTTATACAGTAGATTCATAACAACCTCCTTTTTAATTGGTTATATTAATTACTTATCTAACGCAAAAAAAAGGTTTATTATTATAGGATCTCTAATTATCTTAACCGAGAACTTTTCTTAATCTGCTCATTTACCTTCCAAAAATTCTTGCTATCGCCTTCCTTTAGTCGTTGGGAAATATGCATACGAAATAGTATGCCATCATTTTATTTTTTCATCCCATTAAAAAAATCATCCGATTATAATCAGTGTGCCCTCTTGATAAATCACTAAATAACTTCGATTGTTGTTCCATTTGAAAGAGGATGTGAAGTACAGATCAAGCACCTTCCATTTTCCACCTCCCGATCTGTAAGTATCTCATTATATTCCATACGTACTGCCCCCTCAATAACTTGAGAGATACAAGTGCTACACATTCCAGACTTACAGGAGTATGGCAATTTTATTTTATGCTCTAAGCCCACGTCGAGAATTGTCTTGTTATACGGAATAGTTAAATCATATTTTTGTCCCCCGAACTTCAATTTTATATCATAACTTGACTTGTCTACCAGTTCTTCCTCTTTTTCATCTTCGTCTTCCTCCTCTTCTGGGAAATGAAAAGTTTCGCGTTTTATCGTATTATCTGGAAATCCCATGCCAAGTAAGGTGAAACGACACAAATCCATATAAAAAACAGGGCCACAGGTATAGAACACGGTTTCTATTCCATCGCTAAGATTGGCTTGAACGAGATCAATAATATAGTCCCTATTGAGTCGGGCACGTATCAAATTTTTGGCATTGGACCAAATAAATTCTATCTTCAAACGCTCTGGATATTTTTTTTGCCAGACCAACAACTCTTCATAAAAAATCGTGTTTTGCTGCGCAGTATTGCTATATATCAGGATTACCTTGCTCTTCTTCTCAGTCGTTAATACCGTTTTCAGAATAGAATATAAAGGTGTAATTCCTACTCCGGCGGCAAAAAGAAAGATAGTTTTAGGAATATTCTGCCGGGGTTCGTATGCGAACAATCCTTGGGGGTCCATTACATTAATGATATCTCCCACCTTAATCTTATGATGCAGTAAACGAGAAATTTCGCCATTATCGACCCGTTTTACCGTGATTTCGGGTTTTTCACTTAACGCAGGAGAGCTACTAAAAGAATATGATCTCCGCACTTCTCGATCTCCAAACAAAAATGACAGGGTCAAAAACTGACCTGCTTTGTAAGTTGGGAAAGTGTTATTAATATCATCAAAGCGAATGGTAATATTATGATTGGGTTGTTGAATAATTTCAGACACTCTAAACTTATGCATGTTTTAAAGATAAAGTCTTCGTAAAGAATAATCAAATAAATAAATGCTATGGGATATAAAAAATCCTGACACTAAGGCCAGGATTTCACTATATTACTGTTTGTAAATCTATTATAATTTACGTTTTACTTCTACCTGTTCGTATGCTTCGACGATATCCCCTACTTGAATCTCATTGTATCGATCGATATTCAGACCACATTCGTATCCAAAGGAAACTTCTTTAACGTCATCCTTAAAGCGTTTTAACGAAGCTAATTTACCGGTATGAATTACTACGCCTTCGCGAATAATTCGGATATCGTTGTTACGATTGATTTTACCACTTAACACCATACAACCCGCAATTGTACCGACTTTAGAGATTTTAAATGTTTCGCGGATCTCAACCTCTGCAACAATTTTCTCTTCAAATTTCGGAGCCAACATACCTTCCATCGCAGATTTAATCTCTTCGATTGCATCGTAAATGATGGAGTAAAGACGAATATCGATCTGCTCACCTTCGGCTAATTTACGTGCACCTTGTGAAGGACGAACCTGGAAACCAATAATAATTGCATCTGATGCAGACGCTAACAATACATCGGACTCAGAAATCGCACCCACAGATTTGTGAATAATATTCACTTGGATTTCGTCAGTAGATAATTTCAATAACGAATCGGATAACGCTTCAATAGAACCATCCACATCACCTTTAACGATGATATTAAGTTCCTTAAAGTTACCAATGGCCAAACGACGACCAATTTCATCCAAGGTAATGTGCTTCGTTGCACGCATGCCCTGTTCACGTTGCAGTTGAAGACGCTTATTTGCCATTTGACGAGCTTCTGATTCACTCTCCATAACATATATCTTATCTCCTGCAGTCGGCGCACCAGCCATACCCAGAATCTGTACTGGTTGAGATGGTCCTGCTTCTTTCACCCGTTCGCCGCGTTCATTGGTTAAAGCTTTCACCTTACCAGAGTGTGAACCTGCTAATATAGGATCTCCCACACGGAGCGTACCTCCCTGGACTAATACCGTGGTAACGATACCCCGCCCCTTATCTAAAGCTGCTTCAATAACCGAACCGACAGCACGTTTTGTTGGATCCGCCTTAAGATCGAGTAATTCCGCTTCCAACAGCACTTTTTCTAATAAAAGTTCGACATTTAAACCTGTCTTGGCTGAAATCTCTTGTGCCTGATATTTACCGCCCCACTCTTCCACTAGAATATTCATTGCTGATAATTGCTCACGCACACGATCTGCATTCGCTCCTGGTTTATCCACTTTTGTGAATGCAAATACTATAGGGACTCCTGCCGCCTGTGCATGATTAATTGCCTCCTTTGTCTGAGGCATCACCGCGTCATCCGCTGCGACAACGATGATAACAATATCTGTTACTTTAGCACCACGTGCGCGCATCGCTGTAAAGGCTTCGTGCCCTGGAGTATCTAAAAATGTTATCTTTCGCCCATCTTCTAATTTGACTGCATATGCACCAATATGTTGCGTAATACCACCGGCTTCACCTCCCGTTACATTTGCCTTACGGATATAATCCAACAATGATGTCTTACCGTGGTCAACATGTCCCATTACAGTCACAATTGGCGCACGAGAGATTAAATTTGCTTCAGTATTGGGTTCTTCCAGTTCTGCAACTTCTTCATCCTCTGGCTTGATAAACTCAACTTTATAGCCAAATTCATCGGCCACAATAGTCAATGTCTCCGCATCCAATCGCTGGTTGATTGATACAAACATACCCAAGCTCATGCATGTACCTATAATTTGTGTAACTGGAACATCCATCAGATTCGCCAATTCGTTAGCCGTAACAAACTCAGTTACTTTTAACACTTTGGACATCATCTCTTGTTCCAATGCAGCCTCTTCTGCAGACGTCGCTATATCATCACGTTTCTGACGGCGCAATTTGGCTCGTTGTGCAAATTTGCCCGATTTACCTGCCCCACTTAAACGGGCGAGTGTTGCTTTGATTTGATCCTGAATCTCTTTTTCTGATAATTCTTCTTTTGGAGCGTCTTGTCTTCCTCTATTCTGGAAACTTGGACGCCCTTTACCAGGATGATTCCCTCCTGGACCTCCAGGTCTGCTATGGTTTCTATTATCTGGACGTGGCGCTCCACCCGGTGCATTTGTATTGCTGCCGGGACCTCTATTATGACCACCTTGCCCTTGTTGCTGGTTGTTTTGATCATTTGGAGATACCGGTGTATTCGGTTTATTGGTACGCTTCCGTTTACGTTTGTTGTCATTGTTCACATTAGAAGAAGACGCTACTGGCTTTTCCTTAGGCTTAAAAGTAGGTAATACAATCTTACCAATAACCTTCGGTCCTTCTAATTTTTCGGAGCGAGCACGGATTACGTCGTCCTGAGGCTTCGCCGGAGTTTCTGTCTTTGTAGCAGGTGTAACGACGGTCTTGGGCTCTTCCGGTTTTTCCTCCAATTTCACAGGAGCTAGCGTTGGTTCTTCTTTTTTCGGCAGTTCTACTTTTGGAGTTTCCTTCTTTGGCTCTTCTACTATAGCTTTTTCTACTCTGGGCGTTTCAAGTTTAGGAGTTTCAACTTTAGGCGTTTCAACTTTCGATTCCTCTTCTTTCGGCTCTTCTTTAACAAGCTTTGGTTCCTCTTTCTTCTCTTCGATTTTCTCAGGCTGAGAAGCTTTTTCTGGATTAGCTATTTCTTCTTCTTTCTTTTTAGATTTACTTCTATTCAAGCTATCTAAATCAATTTTACCTACTACTTTAAGATGATTTCCAGAATCTTCTTCTTTTGCAGGTTCGGATTTAACCGGAGATTCGGGGGCAGCACTGGCTACGTTCTTGATTAAGATTTCTCTAACCTCTTTTGTATCTTCATTCTCAAAGGAATTGGAATCCAAAGAAGGCACACTTCCTCCTGTTGAAGGTGATTCATCGCGACGAATTTTGCCAATGATAATCTGTTTAGCTTCGTCTTTTACGATTTTATCCCCTCGGAATTCATGCAAAAGAACATTGTACATATCCGAAGATAATTTAGTGTTAGGTTTTGATTCTACTTCAAACCCTTTTTTTGCCAAATATTCCACGGCAGTCCCAATACCTATATTAAGTTCTTTTGCTGCTTTGAGTAAGTTTATACTTTTACCTTCTGTCATCTATTATTAACCTCTAAAAATTTTAGTCTTTACAAAAATATGTTTTTTTTACACGCAAATAACAAATATTTACATTTTGTTTTGGTGATACAAACGCAACATTATTCAAACTCCGATTGTAATATGCGTACTATCTCTTGAATAGTATCTTCTTCTAAATCGGTACGACGAACCAACTCTTCATGAGACAATGTTAAAACAGATTTCGCACTGTCCAATCCAACTCGTTTTAATTCATCAATAATCCAACTATCGATTTCATCTGCAAATTCTTCGATATCCACATCTTCCTCAATTTCATCGTTTTCACGATATACATCAATCTCATAACCTGTCAATTTTCCAGCCAACTTGATGTTATGACCACCGCGTCCAATTGCTAGAGAAACCTGATCGGGTTTTAAATACACTGCAGCAGCTTTGCCATCTTCATCAATTTTGATGGACGATATACGAGCCGGACTCAATGCACGCGTAATATAAAGCGAATGGTTGGTTGTAAAATTAATTACGTCGATATTCTCGTTCCGCAGTTCGCGGACAATACCGTGGATACGAGAACCTTTCATACCTACACAAGCACCTACTGGATCTATGCGGTCATCATACGATTCAACTGCAACCTTAGCCCGTTCTCCTGGTTCTCGAACGATTTTCTTAATCGTAATCAAACCATCAAAAATCTCAGGAACCTCTAATTCAAACAAACGTTGCAAGAACTCTGGTGCAGTACGTGAAATAATAATCTTAGGATTACTATTCATCATATCTACCTTAGAAACTACTGCACGAATACTATCTCCTTTTTTGAAATAATCTGCCGGAATTTGTTCCGTTTTTGGAAGAATAAGTTCATTTCCATCCTCATCCAGCACTAAAATTTCTTTTTTCCAGATTTGATACACTTCCCCTATTACCAATTCGCCTTCACGGTCTTTATACTTCTTAAATACTTCGTCTTTTTCTAACTCCAATACTTTGGAAACCAACGTCTGACGAGCAGCTAGAATGGCACGACGTCCAAAGCTTTCCAATGTAATCTGCTCGATATAATCATCGCCTACCTCTAAGTCTGGGTCGTATTGATGCGCTTCTGCAAGTTCAATTTCAAGATCATCATCCTCAGAAAACCCATCTTCCATTACAACACGGGTTCTCCAAATTTCCAAATCCCCATTATCTGGATTTACAATAACGTCTACGTTTTCATCTGTACCAAAACGTTTACGAATCATACTACGAAATACTTCTTCAAGCACTGTGATTACCGTCGGACGGTCAATATTTTTGAACTCTTTAAACTCCTGAAAAGAGTCAATCAAATTGATATTGCTGCTCATTTTTATTTAAATGAAATTAAAACCTTTGTTTCTTTTATTTGGCTTAAGGGAAATACAGCTTCTTTTATTTCAGCTTTCTTTCCTTTTTCTTTTACTTTTTCTTCAATTGTAAGTTCTTGCGTTGTTGCAGCGATCAATTTACCTTCTTTTACAGTCCCTTCCTCTAGCTTCAATCGTACATCACGTCCTATATTTTTTGTATACTGACGCAACAATGCAAGTGGAGAATCAATACCTGGCGAAGAAACTTCCAAGCGATAGGCAGTTTCTATTACATTTTCCTCTTCGAGATGAAAACCAACATGCCTGCTTACTTTCACACAATCATCTATTGAAATCCCCTGATCCCCATCTAACAAAATTGCTAACACCCCATTGCTTTGCATTTTGATGCTTACGATAAATAAATCATCCCGATCTCCAATTTTTTCTTCTACTAATTCCTTTACCCTTTGTTCAACTTGCATATTCTAATCATTGAATTAAAAAAGGGGGCATACGATGCCCCCTTCCTTTCAGATACCACAAAGGTATAAAAAAATTCACAAAACCAAAAATCCTTGCTATTATTTTTTCGTATCTACCACTGAATTAATAGTTTTTTGCATTTGGGCCATCATTGATGTTAACGTTTCCATTGTCGGCTCAGCAGCAGGCTCTGGAAATTCCATAGATATAAAAGCTTTAGCTTTCCATATTTCTAAAATATCAGCAGCTCCCACCCAGTACGCTTCATAAACCTTATTATCCGAAACAAGTTTAAGCCCCTTATCATCCTTATATTTAAAAGCTATACGTTTATAAACTACACCTTCATCCTTTGATACGACCACATAGGTCTGACCAGGTTTTATATCGTTCCAATTTTCAACATATTCACCTATAATAATACTACCCGATGGCAACGGTAACATGGAGTCGCCGCTGATCTCGAAAGCTCTATAAGTACCTTGGTTAAACATAGGGAGATTAAATTTTGATAATTCTTTTACATATTCTGGGTCGGCATATCCGTTTAGATACCCGGCACTAGCTTTTACTGGCACCAACTCTATATTCTCACGGTCAGACTGATCTACTGTTATACTCAACACACGTAAGTTGGAAGCGTTGCCTTTAGGCACAGGTTTCCATTTTCCATCTATCTCCTCGTTAGCTAGTTCATCCATCGAAAGTCCATAATAATCAGCTATTTTTTTTAGCAGCTCATATTTAGGTTCTGCTCTATCTTCCTCATAAGCACCCACAGAAGCACGCTTAATATCCATAATATCAGCGAACTGCTGTTGAGTAAGTCCTTTAGTTTTTCTTAAGTATTTAAGATTAGAAGCGATGTTTGACATATTTTTTTTTAAATATAGTTTTATAAACTAAAATTATTAGTATTATTGTGCCAATAAAATTAGTGAAGAAAAAATATAAAACCAAATAATTTAGCAAATAAGATGAAGAAACATTGTATTTACATAGTAACAGATAGCAATAGATATTATCTAGAAGTAGGATACTGCACAGATTTACATTTAAAACTTCATGAAATCGAACAGGCCCGCGGGTCTTTATTCTCTACTGCTCCTAAATTTAATAGAGTAGTATATATAGAGGAGCTCCCTACTTTTGAAGCAGCACAAAAACGTGTGAACGACATAAAACACTTTACACGAATGCAAAAAGAAAGACTTGTTAGAAGAAATAATCCAAATTGGTTGAATATTATACAAAGAGTGGCACCCCAAACAAAAAAAGTCGTTGTTTATGCCTAAGCATAAACAACGACCTTAACAACCTCAACACGCATCATCTTACGTGCAAACTCAAAGGTTAGACTACCATCCCGGCGCAAAGTTTAGTCCAAATGTACCGAATTTTGAACGAGCCTTATTAAGAGGAATCGCGTAGTAAGGTTCAAGAATCATTGCTCCAAACAAATTTACGCGTAGGGATACCCCCATACTCATAACTGGAACTCTAACATCTTCGTCATAAATTCCTATATAATACACTTCAGTTTCGTCCTCATTAATCTTATTTTCCACCCGCTGCCTGGATACGATATCATCTATTCCTCTTTTATTCTTAATAACGGAATTGTTTCTCCATCCAAGTCCGATATCAAAAAACAAATTTAGATCCGAGAACAAAAATGCAGATTTAACAACCGCAAGCTTCTCTGGCCCGGTAAAAGGTACTCTCACCTCAAAATTAGCAACGGCCATTCTCGTCCCACTTAGTCCCCTAAAATCACGCTCCGAGGTAGAGCCGATAGGTTCAGTCGAGGTCTCGGTTGCAAACACATATCGCCGTATCTCTTCGCCGTTTTCAAACCCCCTGATAAGATGTGGATAACCGATATGCAGCGGGTATAAAGCATTTTCATCTTTGCCAATTCGCATATACGAATACACACGTGCCGCAAGTGTAATCGGTTTAAAGCGTTGATATTTACGAACATCAACATTTATTGTTGAAAAATCATATCCGCCAAATACACGACCATATTCCAATCTATATCTAAATCCCTGTAACGGTGCCGCAATACCAAAGACCGCATTATCCCCTACAAAACCTACGCTGGTCTGTTGCAGAAAGACAGACTCCATATTGCCAAAACCTAGATCTCTAGCTTCTTCGTTAGATAATTTTTCACGATCCCCGTAACCATAGTAATAACTTTGACGCCACTTTTCGATTCTGTAACTGTATCTAGAAAGCGCTCCCCCCAATTCAAATCTATGGTGCCTATTAAACGGATAGGCGACAAATGCATCAAACTGCGTCTGATATTGACGAATCATATAGGTATTAATCGAATATTCATCCCCATATCCAAAATCTTCTAGCTCGTATCTATTGAAACCATATCGATAAGGAATATGCGAAAGAGATCCTCCCCAATTCCAACGACTACGTTGATTGATGTAAGCGACTTGTCCGCCGAAATCATAAATCTCGCCATTAATATTAAGTGCCGCAAAAATTTGGTTATATCCTAAAATATCGGAAAACATCCCTTGAACCCCACTAGCAATACCTGCACCATAACGAGATCCGACAGACATACCCACACCGCTATTCGCTAGGTAATCTAGTTTAAATTTAGGTTGGTATTCAATATTATTTATCTGCGTATTGTCAATACGCTGAAACATGTTAAAGTTCTGCAAGTTTGTATTGACAACATTGATCCCCCGGTTAACATTTGGAGGAAGCATAGCTGCACTAAAATCAATTATGCTACCGTCCACCACTTGTGCCTCAAAATCCGTACTCTTCGCTTTGTAAACCGTGTATTGGTTCTTTTTGAAATAAGAATACACGATTTCGTCGTTCGCAGAGATACTCATGGCAGGAGAATATTCCGTTATACCGCTTATCCCCGTGAAGTAGTCAGTCAATTTTTCTACAGTCTTCGAATTAATAAAGTAACGATACATATTCCGAAACCCATCTCCATTGGAAAGAAAGTAGATTTCTTGATCGTTTGATGAAAAATGTGGATTCAGATTATTTGCACCGGGAAATATCTCTATATTCTGAATTTCTTTAGTGGTGACATCGATTATAGCTAAATTCATTGGAATATCTACCGAACGAGAGTCTGATTGTAAAGCCACCCTATCTGTACTGAATACGATGTATCTTCCATCACGAGAGAAGCTGGGTTGAAAATCAGAATAAAGATCATTTGTCAATTGGTCAAGTGTCTTCGTCTTCAGGTTGTAAATATAAATATCACTATGACCATTCCTTAAACCGGAAAAGGCCACTTTATCTCCATCAGGGGACCAAGTAATATTTGTAAACTCCACAATGTCAGCCATAGGCTCAACAAACACGACCTTTCCACTTTCCACGTCTACAGACATTAATTTATTTTTTCCATCGCTAAAAACACTAAAAGCAAACTGTCTAGAATCCGGAGAGAATGTTCCTGCTGATTCTAAGAAACTAAATTCATCGATATCATTATTTGTCAATTTACTACCTAACTTCCGAATTGTTTTTCCTGTGTTCGCATCGGCCAAAAAGAGATCAATACTAAAAAGATCTTGTTCGGAAAGATAAACTACATATTTCCCATCAGGAGAAATTGTTGGAGAAACATTCATACGTCCCCCATTTGTACGATTTATTAGACTAACACCGATCGGATTAGAGGTAGTGTCTTTATTCAGGTTACGATAGGTACTCTCCATGCTATTCTTCCATAAGGTAGAAATAGTCTGCGCATCATAACCAAATACACGACGCATTGCATTTTCATAACCATATTTTGCAGTTTCTATAAATAAAGGCATAATTACAGTGTCTCCATAGGTGGATCCGATGTAAGACCAAAATGCCTGGCCGTATCGGTAAGGAAAATAATCGTATGATTGTTCCGTCATCTGTTTAAGAGATGGTATATCTTTGTTTACATAAGCATCGCGCATCCACATCGAAGTAAAAGCATCTTTTTTACCAATGGAAAAGTATTCGGCCATACCTTCTATCATCCACAACGGTATATTGCCAATACTTTCTAAACGAGTTGAATCGGTACCCTCCATTAACACACGATATTGAAAGGCATGCACTAATTCGTGTCCCAAAACGTGTCTGGTCTGTTGATTAATCTGCATAATAGGCATTACCACACGTTGTTTAAACGCTTCCGTCACCCCTCCTGTCCCGACACCCACTTCTCCCGAAATGGCCGTAGTCTGTTGAAATTCAGGGTGATTATTATAAATAATCAATGGGTTCTTACGAGAAAACGTATCTTGAAACACCTGCTGATGCAATTCATACCATACCTCGCTCTCTTTGGCCAGCCACCTTACTAACGTATCATTATCTAAATAATAATACATATTGAAATGAGGTGTATCATAAACTTTGAAATCCAGTTTTTTATAACGCATTTTATTCTGTCCAAAGTATTGCGCAGAAACGGGTGCAACTACCATTAACATTAAAAATGCGATAAAAAACCGGCTAATTGTGATGGTTAAATTCTTTTTCATAATTACTGAGCATAATGCCTAAAAATAACAAACTTTTTTCCCCTTAATGTGTCAATATTTGAATATTTTCATCCGAATTCGTATTTGAATTAGAATTTTGCGGCAGAGTGGGTTTTATCTGAGGTAAATCGGACAACATATCAATACTAATATCTCCTACTGAATCACGTTCTATATTTGCAGTATCTGGTTGCACACGTATTCGAGGACTAGGACACCTATACTCTTTTTTGATATCTACTGTTGGTTCAGGAAATTTACCGAACGTTACGCCAAATGTGGGATTCTTATATATTTCTTCCATAAATGCAGCATAAATAGGCAACGCCGTTTTAGAACCTTCTCCAGTTTGCGAATTTTTAAAATGTATGCCTTGTTCGTCACACCCCACCCATACTCCCGCGACTAAATCTTTGGTAACTCCCATGTACCAGCCATCTACATAGTCCGAAGAAGTTCCTGTTTTCCCGCCAATTTCATTATTGTTACGGAATAGATCCCACTCCCAAAGCGCCTGCGACGTACCTCCTGGCTCTTCTATCGTACCTCTAAGCATATACGTCATCAGCCACGCGTTCTCGGGGTCGACTACTTGCTTTTGTTGTGATTTAAACTCAGCTATTATACGCCCCTCCATATCCACAATTTTAGACACTAAAATCGGTTCTGTCTTCTTACCGGCATTCATAAACGTACTATATGCACGCACCATTTCGAATACGGAAACATCGTTCGACCCTAACCCTACTGAAGGAACGGGCTCCAATTTACTTTCAATTCCACACTGATGTGCCACGTTCGCCACTTTATCCCATCCCACATCTCGTGTTACTTGTGCAGTAATCGAATTAAGTGATCTAGCCATGGCCCATCGTAACGACATATTTTGATGAGAAAATGTGTAGTCTGCGTTTTTTGGCTCCCAAACCTCGGGCTCACCCTTTAAATTAACAAAATCAATTTTAATAGGTTGATCCACGTATTTATCACAAGGAGACATGCCAGATTCTAATGCTGCTAAATAGGCAAAAGGTTTAAAAGTAGAACCGGCCTGCCGTTTAGATTGATTGACGTGGTCGAATTTATAAAAAGAATGGTTAATACCCCCTATCCATACCTTTATTTCACCATTATACGGATCCATTGCCATCATACCAGTATTCAGCATGACGATATAATGTCTTAAAGAATCCATAGTAGAATAATTGACATCCTGCATACCATCCCAAGTGAACACTTTCATATTTTTTTTCTTATCCAGAATTAAAAACACAGAATCCTCATTACGATAGTGTTCCATCAATTCTTTATAAACCGGAAGCTTACGGGCATGGTTTTCCAAAAAGTCAGGCAATACCTCTCCTGCTTTATCCCTCCAAGGTTCTTGATTACGCCAAGTATTTTCCAATCGCCGCTGCAACTCTTTCATCTGTGTTGCGACGACATCTTCGGCAATTTTTTGCATCCGTGAATCAATAGTAGTATATATTTTTAATCCTGCTTTGTAAATATCTATTTCATTATCTTGACTCCATTTATCCAACCAACGCTCCACAGCCGCACGCAAGTAAGAATCGCTTGCATCTCTATTATCTTGATAATTTAAGTTCAATCTTAACGAATCTTGACTGAGTTGTGCGACTTCATCTGAAGTAATAAAATTCGCTTTTTGCATTTGATTCAGTACCACGTTACGTCTTTGAAGCGCATTTTTAGGGTTTCGGGTTGGATTATACATGGTGGTCCCCTTCAGCATACCTATTAATAAAGCGCTCTCGTTCACGTTAAGAGCACTCGGTAACTTATTGAAATATCGAAGAGATGCTGATTTTATCCCATATGCATTGTTGCTAAAAGACACGGTATTCAAATACATGGTAATGATCTCATTTTTTGAATATTTTCTTTCCAGCTTATATGCAGTCATCCATTCTTTATATTTGGTAATCAGGATACTAATTCCAGGAACTTTATTCAAATATCCCTGAGAATGGGCGTAACGTGTACGATATAAATTTTTGGCCAACTGCTGTGTAATGGTACTAGCGCCGCGAGGATCCCCTTTCAACGTTGAAACAGCCCCAGAAACTAATCCCAAAAAATCAATCCCGTTATGTTTGTAAAACCGAATATCTTCTGTTGCTATTAACGCCTCCAACACGGAGGGTGCAATGCTATCGTAGAGCACTGGATCTCTGTCTTCTTCAAAATAACGACCTATCAGCACCGAATCGGCCGTATATACTTCAGAGGCCACATTTAAGGTCGGCATAACGATATCTCTTTTAGTAGGGGCGTAACCGAAAAGACCTAAGAAATTGAGTTGAACAGCACATGTAAATAATATAATGCTATAGATAGCAGTAAGAAGGTAGCGAAGTGGTTTGTTTTTAACTCGTCTAAACATGAGGTAAATATGAATAAAATGTTTGAAAAAACTACATATTAAAGGATTATTTGATATGGTCAAATAAAAAAATTAACGAATTTTAACAAATGATTATAACAGGTAAAAATCACCTTGTTACTTCTTAAAAGTATCTGGCTTCCTCTATAAAGCCGTCCTCATCACGATCCTAAATTTAAATTATCTCAATATAATTGACTAAATTTACATTTGTAATTAACTTAAGCATGTTAAAACAAACATTACAACAAAAATTACTGCAAAAATTATCGCCTCAACAAATACAATTTATAAAGTTGTTGCAGGTTCCTACTGCTTCATTAGATACCCGAATAAAAGAAGAATTGGAAGAAAATCCAGCACTTGAGGATGGCAGTTTGGCAAACATGAATGATCCTATTGAGGAGTATCCGGACAAAGATCCAGATGAAAACTTTGAAAGTAGTGATGAATCATTTGACGAAGAATTTAGTGTAGAAGAATATATACAGGAGGATGATTTCAATGATTATGGAAATAATTATTCGAATGATGATGAGGACGACCGTAAGGAAATACCCATCGCTATACAAGATTCTTTTTTCGAAAAGCTCCAAAATCAACTGGACCTACTCGCTTTATCCGATAGGGAATATCTTGTCGGAAACCAAATCATTGGAAGTCTAGATGACGACGGTTACTTAAGAAGACCCATTCCGTCGTTGATAGATGACCTTGCTTTTTCTCAGAATGTAGTTACAGACGAAAAAGAAGTAAAAGATATGTTGGCAATTATTCAGGAATTCGAACCTGCTGGTATTGGCGCTAGAGACTTACAGGAGTGTCTTCTTATTCAACTTCGGAAACGAGATCAAAATAACTTAATTATAAAAAAGGCAATTCAAGTTGTCGAAAATTATTTAGATGAATTTATAAAGAAACATTACGACAAAATAGAGAAACAATTAGGGGTGAATTCAGAAGAATTGAAAGGAATAATCAATGAAATTCTGAAATTGAACCCTAAGCCGGGCGATTCTGGGGCTGTAGCCGGAAAACAGTTGCATGTGATTCCTGATTTCCATATAATGAATAATGATGGTGTGTTACATTTAACACTAAACGGCCGTAACGCTCCAGAATTACGTGTTTCACGATCTTATCAAGATATGTTTGAACATTACGAAAAAACGGAAAAATCAGATAAGAAAATGAAAGAGGCAGTTCAATTTGTAAAACAGAAATTGGATTCTGCGAAATGGTTTATCGATGCGATTAAGCAACGTCAACAAACCCTTTTAAAAACGATGAATGCTATTATGGAATATCAATACGACTATTTCCTAACGGGTGATGACCGCATGCTTAGACCGATGATTTTAAAAGATATCGCAGACAAGATCGAAATGGATATTTCTACCGTATCCCGTGTAGCAAATTCTAAATACGTACAAACGGAATTTGGTACGTTCTTATTGAAATCATTTTTCTCCGAAGCGATTCAAACTGACTCCGGAGAAGAGGTATCGAATAAGGAAGTAAAAAAGATCTTAGAGGAATGTATAGCCAATGAAGATAAACGCAAACCATTGGCAGATGAAAAATTAACCGACATACTTAAAGAAAAGGGTTACACAATTGCCCGTCGTACCGTGGCAAAATATCGGGAAGCTATGAATATCCCTGTTGCCCGACTTCGTAAAGAACTATAACGAATAAAACGATTGGGGTAGGTAATTTGACCATCGTTTTCTTCTTTCTTCTAGTACTGACGTAAAATAACAGACCAAATAAGACGCACTTATCGCACGAAATACAAATACACAGGAGTTAAAAAGATTCAGCAAAGCAATTATAAAACTGTCAAATTTCAATTTCATATATAAATAGTCTTATTTTTTACAATTTATCAAATTTTTAGCACTAAAAATGAAGGCTATATAATATATTTGCACTACTATGAGTACAACATCATTTTTATCAAATAGGATTAACAACCTATCCGAGTCAGCAACTTTAAAAATGACCAAATTAGGTCGTGAGCTGGCTGCGAAAGGCATCAACGTCATCAGTCTTAGTGTCGGCGAACCTGACTTTAATACACCTGCACACGTAAAAGATGCCGCAAAGAAAGCATTAGACGATAACTACACACGTTATTCGCCGGTACCGGGTTATCCAGATCTGCGTCAAGCAATCGTAAATAAGCTAAAAAACGAAAATGGTCTAGATTATGACATATCACAAATAGTCGTTTCTACAGGCGCTAAACAATCATTATCCAATGTAATATTGACCTTAATAAATCCAGGTGAGGAGGTGATTATTCCTACCCCATACTGGGTATCTTACTCCGAAATGGTAACCTTAGCAGAGGGAAAATCTGTTTTTATCGACACCGATATTGAAAGTAATTTCAAAATTACTCCAGCACAATTGGAGGAGGCTATTACGCCCAATACTAAACTTTTTATGTTTTCTTCTCCTTGTAATCCTACTGGATCCGTATATAGCAAAGATGAGTTAGCAGCTTTAGTCACCGTATTTGAAAAACATCCGAATATTTTTATTCTTTCGGACGAAATATATGAGCATATTAATTTTGTCGACCAGCACGAATCAATAGCACAATTTGATAGCATCAGAGATCGCGTAATCATCGTGAATGGTTTTTCAAAAGCCTTCGCAATGACAGGGTGGCGCTTGGGCTATATCGCCGCAAATAAAGAGATCGCAGCAGCGAATGACAAGTTGCAAGGACAAACAACTTCTGGAACCTGCTCTATCGCGCAACGCGCAGGAATTGTAGCTTACGAGCAAGGACTGGAAAGTGTAAATACGATGAAAGAAGCATTTTTACGACGTCGGAAGTTGGTTTATGATTTGTTAAATGATATTCCAGGCGTAAAAACTAACTTGCCCGAAGGAGCCTTCTATTTCTTTCCCGAAATCAGCTCATTTTTTGGTAAAAAAGACCCAGAAGGTAATGAAATTAAAAACTCAGCTGATCTAGCATTATACTTGCTAAACTTCGGTCATGTTGCTACGGTAGGCGGAGATTCATTTGGAAATGACAACTATATACGTCTTTCTTACGCGGCTTCTGATGAGAGCTTAATAGAAGCGCTAAGAAGAATAAAAGAAGCACTTACCAATTTGATATAAGAATTAGGTATAATTTCAATGCAAAGGGGCTAGATTAAATCTAGCCCCTTTGCATATATTCTCAAATAAAAACGTAAGTGATCCTTTTCACTTATTATGCTCATTAAAATCCAGAAGAACAACCGATACTTGTTCCGTTAGGTATAACTGCATTTTTCTTTACCACCACAATTCCCTCCACTACTGTATAATGTTCAAAATCCCCATCATCTAGATGTTTCCCCCCTTTAATTCGCACATCGTTACCTATACGACAGTTTTTGTCCAAAATAGCATTTTCAATATAACACCGTTCGCCTACACCAATGGGGGGGGGTGTTTGTGAACTTGTAAGCTCTACCACCTCGTTCAAATCTTCATAGTAATCAGTTCCCATCATATAAGTATATTTAACAACTGATCCTTTGCCCACCCGCGATCGAATTCCAATTACGGAGCGTTCTATTTTATCCGCCATTAAGATACAACCGTCCGCGACAATCGCGCTGTTTAATGTCGAACCCGAAATCTTGGAAGGTGGAAGCATACGCGCTCGTGTATAAACGGTTTCCCCAAACAAATTGAAGGAAGGAATATCATCTGTCAATCCGATATTTGCCTCAAAAAAAGAAGGTATAGTACCGATATCAGTCCAATAGCTATCAAACTGATAACTTAAAACTTTACAATTTCCGATAGCCTCTGGAATAATCTCTTTACCAAAATCCATTCCGGGATTCTCTGACAGTAGTCTTCTCATTACACCTTTTGAAAAAACATAAATCCCCATCGAGGCAAGATATTTGCGTCCTTGCCTTTCTAAATCTTGAGGAACTTCAGAAGGCCAATCAGGAAGTAAATCTTTTGAAGGTTTTTCAATAAAAGAAATAACTTCATTAGACTCGTTAGATTTCAAAATCCCAAAACTTGAAGCCTCTTTTGCGACGACCGGAATAGTTCCAATAGTAATTTCACCACCATTTTGAACATGAAAATCAACTAAATCCGAATAATCCATTTGATAAAGTTGGTCTCCGGATAATATCAGCACATAATCGTAGTCTACATTAATTAAGTTTTTTTGCGTTCTGCGCACCGCATCTGCAGTACCCTCAAACCATTTGTCTCCATCGTTTGTTTGTTCGGCCGCTAGAATATCAACAAACCCTTTACTAAAAATACTGAAATTATAAGAGTTCTTAATATGTTTATTGAGCGAGGCAGAATTGTATTGTGTTAAAACAAAGATTTTATTATACCCGGAATTAAGACAATTAGATATAGGAATATCTACCAAACGATATTTTCCAGCAATTGGAACTGCCGGTTTTGATCTTTGATCTGTGAGAGGGTAAAGACGAGTACCTCTCCCTCCTCCTAGTACTAGCGATACTACTTTATGTTGTGCCATAGCTATTTAAGTAACTGGTTATATAATTCTACATATTTTTGAGCTGATCTATCCCATGAAAAATCAAGATGCATTGCTTTCTTACGAATCCCTTTCCATATTTTCAAATTGGAATAAATATCAAGCGATCGTAAAATTGCCTCAACAGCATCGTCTGCATTAAGCTTATCAAAGACAAATCCATATCCTCCATCTGCGACATCAACGACGGTGTCTCTAAGTCCTCCAATCGCACGTACTATCGGAATAGTACCGTATTTTAAGGCATAAAGTTGATTTAAACCACAGGGCTCTACTCTTGACGGCATGAGCAGCATATCAGATGCGGCATATACCTGATGTGCAAGGATCTCATCATAGCCAAAGAATAAGCTCAATTTTCCCTCAAATTTCAATTCCAGTTCCTTGAGCTTGTTTTGAATCTCTTCATCACCGGAACCTAAAATAAATATACTAATATTTTCCCGAACAGAAAATAATTTTACAAAAATTTCAGACAATAAGTCAGCACCCTTCTCTTTTGCAAATCTTCCAATGAAGGAAAGCAAGGGCAAATCACTAGAAAGGTTATATTTCTCACAAAGAATTTGCTTATTCTCTTCCTTACCTTTCTGCACAGTTATTTTGTTGTATTTCTTTTCAATTAATGTGTCGATCTGAGGATTCCAGTAAGCTGTGTCTATTCCGTTCACAATACCGTACCCTTTTGCAGATTCTGCATTAAACAGTCCCTGTAAACCATTGGCCTCGATAAAAAGTTCATTTAAATAACCTTCAGATACGGTCGTATACGCATCACTACATTTAATAGCAGTGGCTAGCGGATTAATCAATCCATCCCAATCCAATAGTCCCCATTTCCACGTATCAAAAGGAGGTAGCAATATCCCTTTATTCCAATTCATCCAACCTTGATATTGACCGTTATGAACTGTAAATATGGTTTTGATATCTACCAAGCTTCTAAATTCTGTACCATGTTGCAATAAAAAGGCAATCAATCCGACATGGTGATCGTGGCAGTGGATAATAGATGGATGTATACCGCTATTTTGTATCCAATGTAAAAAAGCGTGTTGAAAGGCTATCCATTGCTCTGCTTCGTCTGGATAACAGTACACCTCTTCCCTATCTAGCTTTCCTGGTATTTTAATCAGAAAAAGAGGAAATCCCAAAGTATCATTTTTTTCTTTATGCACCTCATAGTGTAACTCCTCGGATCCTTGAGAAAATGAGCCGGTGCCTACAATCTCGAATAGATGCGCTTTTACAAAAGGACGATCAAACCAAGGAATAACTACTCGTGCATCTATCCCTATCTTACGTTGATATTTAGGTAAAGCACCTACAACATCGGCTAATCCGCCAACCTTTGCTACGGGAAAACACTCAACACTTAAATGTATAACTTCCATAATAAGATATTTTACGTCGTTCTTTTAAACACTAACCCACCCAAAGGGGGTAAATTAATTTTGATAGAATTGGCTTTATGCATCCAAGGAATCTGTTCCGATTTAGCGTTTGGCGTTTCCGTACCCGAACCGAAAAAAGAGAGGTCGTCCGAATTGAATATCACTTCCCAATTGCCGGCTTCAGGAACACCCATTCGATAGCCTTGTCGGACAATTGGTGTCAAATTGACAACGACTATTACATCAGTAGAAGGCACAAATCCTTTTCTAATAAAAGCAAGCACACTATTTTCACTATCACCATATTCCAACCATTCAAACCCATCTCCACTGAATGCTTTTTCGTATAATGCAGGTTCTGATTTATATATCTCATTTAATTGCTTTATATACTGATACATACCTTTATGTGGTGCATACTCTAATAGATGCCAGTCTAATGATCGGTTTACATTCCATTCCGAAGTCTGCCCAAATTCTCCACCCATAAATAAGAGCTTAGTACCAGAAAAAGTAAACATATATAAATACAGGGCTCGCAAATTGGCAAATTTCTGCCATTCGTCTCCTGGCATTTTATCAATTAACGATTGTTTTCCATATACGACCTCATCATGCGACAACGGGAGCATAAAGTTTTCGTGAAAAGCATATACAGTAGAGAAAGTCAATTTATCATGATGAAATTTTCTATTAATTGGGTCTTCTTTAAAATAGTTGAGCGTATCATGCATCCATCCCATCATCCATTTCATACCGAACCCTAGACCATTATTAAACGTAGGACGACTCACTCCGGGCCAGGAAGTAGATTCTTCAGCAATCATCTGCACTTCAGGATAATTAGCATATACAGCTTCATTGAGTTCCTTTAAAAAATGAACGGCTTCAAGATTTTCACGACCTCCAAATTCGTTTGGAATCCACTGACCTTCATTGCGCGAGTAATCGAGATAGAGCATAGATGCAACTGCATCTACTCTAATCCCATCAATGTGATAACGATCTAACCAAAATAATGCATTGCTAATTAAAAAAGAGCGAACTTCATTTCGTCCATAATTGAAAATATATGATTTCCAATCTGGATGAAATCCTTTTCTCGGATCTTCATGTTCGTACAACGATGTACCGTCAAAATTCCGAAGTCCGTGATCATCCCCGGGGAAATGAGAGGGAACCCAATCCAACAGAACTCCAATTTCATTTTTATGAAGCAGCTCTATTAAAAACATCAAGTCCTGCGGATTACCATATCGTGAGCTTGCAGCATAATACCCCGTAACTTGATATCCCCATGAAGGATAATACGGGTGTTCCATTATTGGCATAAACTCAACATGGGTAAAGCCTAAATTTTTAACATAGGGTACCAGTTTCTCGGCCACCTCACGATAAGACAGCAGTCTCTCTGAATCATTTGGATCTCTAATCCAAGAACCCATGTGCATTTCATAAACAGAAATTGGTTTACTTAGGCTATTATTCACATTGCGATGCCGCATCCACTTCTCATCATTCCATTGATACCAAGTCGTACTTACAATAGAAGCTGTATGGGGTGGTATCTCCGTCATTAAAGCAAAAGGATCACTTTTTTCGACATGAGTGCCTGAAAAAGAAAGTATGTGGTATTTATATACTTCCCCTATTCCAATGTCAAAAATAACTCCCTCCCAAATACCACTTCCATCCCATCTAACATTTAAAGGATGACTGTGAGGGTTCCAGCCATTGAAATTTCCTACTACAGATACCACCTGCGCATTCGGGGCCCAAACAGCAAAGTAAACGCCTTGCTTGCCGTCTAAAAAAACTGTTTGAGAGCCGAATTTTTCATATAAGCGGAAATGCTTCCCGGCTTTAAAGAGTTCAATGTCAAAATCTGTCAGCAAAGAAAAAACTTCTACAGCTTTACTCATAATAGATTATTCTACGGTTATTTTTTTAAAATCATTTTCTACAACTACATATTTCTCACCATTCTCCGTAGATAACACCGGCACAGAGACACCGTCTGCTATTACTTGTTTTATTTCAAAAGGGAAACCGATCAGATATATATTGTAATCATCATATCTTTCCGTGAATAAGCCATCACGTTGCTGGAGAATCTTTACACTATTTGCTTCTCCAGTGAAAATAAAGTGCTTCTCCAAATAGACATTTTGTTCGAAAGCAAAAGTATCTCCATGATCGGTATATGCATAACTATCGTGCTCGCCCTCCGAATAGTATACATTTAATTTTAATGCCTCTATCTTTTTTTCATCTACGTATTGCATAACAGGATATTCTGGAAGAATCGTACCTCCTTTAATAAACATTGGCATTTGATCCAGCGGAGTTGATATAGACACTTCTTCTCCCCCTTTGAATACTTCATTGGTAAAATAATAAAACCATTCTCCTTTCGGAAGGTAAACCACCTTAGACATCTGGCCGGGATTCAAAACAGGAGATACCAATATTTTGTCGCCAAATGCAAATTCCTCCTCTCGAAGTAAATTTTTATAGACATGCTGTTCCAGCAATGCAACTGGCCGCAAGATTGGAAGTCCATACTTATGTTGTTGCCAGAATATGGAATAAATATACGGCAACAAACGATATCTTAATTCAATAAATTTTTTACATATCGCTTCCCACTCTGGGCCAAAGCTCCAAGGCTCCCTATCGCGAGTATCTCCGGCTGAGTGGACACGCATGAATGGTGAAAATACCCCAAATTGCATCCAACGTGTGTATAATTCTCCGTCGGGATTACCCGTAAAACCACCTATATCCGTACCACAAAATGATAATCCAGAAACGGACAAACGTTGCAATTGTAATACACCTATACGTAAATGTTCCCAGGTAGCAATATTATCACCTGTCCATACCGATGAATAACGTTGAGTGCCTGAATATGCCGCTCGTGTTATTGTAAAAGGCCTTTTATTTTTGTATAACTTAAGAAGCCCTTCATAAGTAGCGCGAACCATTTGCATACCATATATATTATGCGCTTTACGATGTGACCCTCTATATCCATCGTAATTATGACGAACATCGTCCGGAAATGTACCTCGTCCAAAAACCGCTGGTTCATTCATATCATTCCAAAATCCGGCTACGCCATCTTCCACAAGTCCTTTATACAAAGTACCCCACCAAGTTCGTACGTCAGGATTGGTGTAATCTGGAAACTGACACCGTCCAGGCCAAACAAACCCCTCCATGAAGTAATCGTCACCCCGACGACAGAAATATTTATTATCATGTCCTTCCTTGAAAACCCAATAATTTTCGTCCACTTTAATACCCGGATCGATCATTACTACAGTTTTAAAACCATTGGCCGACAAATCACTTATCATTTTTTTAGGATCTGGAAAGTAATGTTTGTTCCAAGTAAAACACCGATAACCCTCCATATAATCAATATCCAAATAAATAGCATCACATGGGATCTCACGTTTTCGGAATTCAGACGCGACATCGCGAACCATTTTTTCGGGATAGTAGCTCCATCTGCACTGATGGTAACCAATTGCCCACATAGGTGGCAAAAAATGAGTTCCTGTAAGGGCGTGATAACGTTGGACTACATCCATTATTTGAGGCCCATTTATATAGTAATACTGTAGCTCCCCCCCCTCAGACCAGAAACTCGTTTGATCCTGATGTTCTGCCGCAAAATCAAAAAATGTTTTAAACGTATTGTCGAAAAAAATACCATAAGCATCCCCTTGGGTCACACCAATATAAAAAGGAATTGTTTTATATAAAGGATCCTGATTAAAAGCAAAGGAATAGGTATCTGAATTCCAATTCTTAATTCTCCTACCTCGCAAATTCAAGCTGGACGCCTTATCACCGCCTCCAAAGAAAACCTCATCTTCATATGCTTTTTTTGTACAGTAGACATAATATCCCCCAAAATCAGGATTTTCTTCCCAATGCATAGGCGCATGATCCGCATTGAGCGTCTTTCCTTTTATATCTGAGAATGATACCAAAAAATCTTTTTTTGAAATCGTACAGATCACATTATTTGTCTTAACATGAAAATTTTTATCATCTTCTCTCAAATCATAAGAGTGCGTATGTTTTTCCTGTTCGATCACAGCATATGAAAAATCATCTAAAAAAGCACCCTGTGGAGCCAAACGTACCCTTATTACATCATCAGAGACCACTTTGATTTCTACTTGAGCTTTCCCGTCTGTAAAAACAAAATTATTTCCATCCTTAACATACCCAGTTATCGATCGGAGGTACCTTTTCTCTATCTCCGGCAAATCAAGGACTGGATTATTTACATGTTGTATAGTCCCTTCCAAAGATTCTTCTGTCACCATTTCTGATGCTATTTCCTGCTTTTTTATATCACCCATAAAATATTATTCTATCTTTTTACAATTGTCAGTATTAACTGCATTTAAAATACGACTTATTTTTTGTAAAAACACTTTTTTATGATAATAAACGAAAATTAAGTCTTTTTATAAGAACTACAATTTATCCAGAATTGTTTTCTATTTTTTACAACAATAAGAGTGCATTAATATCGAATAAAATGCTTACCTTTGTATTCTTTTTTATCTCCAATATGTAATAGGATAGAAATCATAAACATTGATTAAACGATGAAATTATCACAATTCAAATTCAATTTACCAGAATCACTATTAGCATCTGAACCATCAGAACATCGCGACGAATCTCGCTTAATGGTTTTACACCGTGATACTGGTAAAATAGAACATAAAATTTTTAAAGATGTTTTGGATTATTTTGATGACAAAGACGTTATGATCCTCAACAACACCAAAGTGTTTCCCGCCCGTATGTATGGGAATAAAGAGAAAACGGGCGCTACTATAGAAGTTTTCTTATTGCGCGAATTGAATAGAGAATTACGCTTATGGGATGTGTTAGTTGATCCCGCACGCAAGATACGTGTAGGTAATAAATTGTATTTTGGTGAGGAGGATTTGTTGGTAGCTGAAGTGGTTGATAATACTACTTCTAGAGGACGAACTATCCGTTTCTTGTTCGACGGCACAGATGAAGAATTTCGTCGTAACATCGAAATTTTAGGCGAAACACCGCTTCCTAAATATATTAAACGCAAGGCTACCCCGGAAGATAAATTTCGCTATCAAACAATCTATGCCAAAAATGAAGGTGCGGTAGCAGCTCCAACAGCAGGCCTGCACTTTTCGCGCGAATTGATGAAAAGATTGGAGCTTAAAGGGGTTGACTTTGCAGAAGTAACACTTCATGTGGGATTGGGAACATTCCGTACAGTGGAAGTGGAGGATTTAACAAAACATAAAATGGATTCTGAGCAATTCATTATTACAGATGAAGCAGCTAAAACCGTAAATAAAGGCATTGACAATAAACGTAGAATCTGTGCTGTAGGCACCACTTCTATGCGTGCGATAGAATCTTCTGTATCGGCAGACAGACATTTGAAGCCGGCGGCAGACTGGACGAGTAAATTCATTTATCCACCCTACGATTTTAGTATTGCAAACTCAATGATTACAAACTTCCATACTCCTGAATCGACTTTGTTAGTGATGATTGCGGCCTTTGCAGGATATGAAAATATTATGAATGCCTATGATGTTGCCGTTAAAGAAAAATATCGTTTTTACAGTTATGGAGATGCGATGTTAATTATTTAATTTTATAAAATATTTTATAATTTTAAGCGTGAATGATAAATTCACGCTTTTTTAATTTATCCACACCCCATGGTAAACAATATTGTGATCATTGTAGCTGGCGGCGCGGGATCGCGTATGCAATCGGATATACCAAAACAGTACCTTTTACTGGAAGGCAGACCAATCTTAATGCATACGCTTGAAGTTTTCGCACCTCTCGCTACCCACATTATTGTTGTGTTGCATACCGAAATGGAAAGATATTGGACAACTCTGTGTCAAAGTCACCAATTTAGTGTAAAGCATGATATCGTACACAGTGGTTTAACGCGCTTTCAAAGCGTTAAAAATGGATTAAGATACCTGAAGGATAAACATAGCGCAATATCATTACAAAGTGCCGCTATTGCTGTTCATGATGGAGCAAGACCATTGACCGATAAAATCTTGATCAAAAGATCTTTTGAAATGGCTCATATGGGTAAAGCTAATGTTTTGGCTGTGCAGAGTACAAATTCGGTGCGCCATGGAACAATTGACAATTCAAAAGCAATAAGACGAGATAGTATATGGTTAACGCAAACTCCGCAAACATTTCCCGCACCGCTTTTAATGGAGGCCTATGAACAGAAGGAACAGCCTGATTTTACAGACGATGCTTCGGTGGTAGAAAAAATGGGCAATCCCATTCATCTTTTGGAAAGCACTCATAAGAATATCAAAATTACGTTTCCAGAAGATATTGAAATTGCCCAGATTTATCTAAAAAAAATGAGTTAAGCGTTGCCGCGTATTACCCGCAATAAAACCACAATTATTGCTATTACTAATAAAATGTGAATTATGCCACCTGTGGCATAACCTCCAAAAAAGCTGATTGCCCAAATAATTACTAAAATTACTGCAATCGTGTAAAGTAAATTTCCCATAGTTTGAATAAGTATTAAGCCCTTTAAACAATTAATTTATAGTGTTACAATAAAATAACAAACTGAAGTACGGAAAGTTTTTGAAAGATAAATTTTTCTAACCTACTTCAATACTTAATTGGTCAAAGGAGACAAATACATTAGGAGGGAGTAGAGATTGGATTTCAGCATGTGTACCAAAACGGTGACTGATATGGGTAAGATAGGCTTGACTAGGATTGACATCATCAATGAAGGTCAGTGCTTCCTCCAAAGTAAAATGGGATATATGCGGCATCATTTGAAGAGCATTTACAACAATAACCTTTACCCCTTCTAACAGCTTCCTCGATTCGGCCGAAACAGTTTTGGCATCCGTAATATATGCAAAATCACCTATACGAAACCCCAGCACGGGCATTTTATAATGTAGCACCTCAACAGGCATGATCTCGTTTTCAAATAAATAAAAAGGTATTCCAGCTTCAATTTCTCGCAATTCCAAAAGAGGAACACCTGGATATTTGGTATCACTAAATGCATAGTAGAACTCTCGTTTTAAAGCTTCATGTGTCTCGACATTAGCATATATCGGAATGGACGCCTGCTGTAGATAGTTAAACGCACGTACGTCATCTAACCCAGCTATATGATCTTTATGGGAATGAGTCATCAATACAGCATCCAAATGGGTCACCTGTGCTCTCAACATCTGGAATCTAAAATCAGGCCCTGTATCAACCACAATATTATACTTTTCCAATTCGATAAGAATAGAAGACCTTAATCGCTTATCCCGTACATCTGTCGATCGACACACTTCACATTGACAAGCAATGACGGGTACACCTTGTGAGGTTCCAGTTCCTAGAAATCGAATTTTCAAAATTTATGCAGTTACTTTGATTAAAGATCTAAAAAATGTATACTGTTTATCGTCCAGGTTCCCCTTTTCTAAATCGAAGTCTTTTAAAAGTTGAACCAAAGACAAAATCTTGATTTCGAGATTAGAGAATTTGTTGACCACAACAACCTTTGAATTCTGGATCAAACACGCACCAGTTTTGAAATTTCCTTTCTCATACCTTACTTTATACCCCAAATCATTAAAGAGATTTTCTATTTTATCTAAATTATATTGCGTAAATGATAGTACCATATTCTGCTCAATATACTAATCCTATTTTTCAAAACAAAAGTTTACCGTACCGTATTTTTTTTCAACGCGACGCGATCTATATAATTTTGAATAAATCCGCTTCCATATGCTATCAATTGCGTAAATGAAGCTAATACAGACAGCATCGCTACACGAATACTTTTAGTCGAAATGAGACTGTGTACGAATAATACTGTGCAAAAAAGCAATATCAGCGTATTCCCAATCAAAGCCAAATAGTGCAAAAGAGTCATTTCGTCGAAAGTAAGGATGTTAACGAAATTTAAGATCAGCAATACGATAATGCTAACGGTGAAACAAGAAGGAAGTACATGAACGAATTTCAATTCGTTCGGATACAACTGCGCAATATCTATCCTTCCTTTACCAAATGAGTATATCTGCTTGTAAAATTGCGCAAAATTCACTCTTCGTTTATGGTACACAAATGCTTCAGATATTAACCCAACTTTGTAACCGCTTCCAATTACCCGAATACTAAACTCAATGTCCTCTGAACGTCTAGACAACTTATATCCCCCTGTTTTTTGCCATACCGTACGCGATATGCCCATATTAAAACTGCGTGGATGAAATTGTCCCACATGCCGTTTATTTCCGCGTATTCCTCCAGTAGTAAAGGGACTTGTCATAGAGTAGCTGATGGCCTTCTGAATAGAAGTAAAAGAGGAGTGCGTAGCATCTGGCCCTCCAAATGCATCCCATTTATTCTTTTCAATACTAGATAAGACCATAGAAAGATACTCAGAAGGAACAATTACATCGGAATCGAATACAATAAAAAAATCACCTATCGCTCTTTCAAATCCATAATTTCGGGCAAATCCTTGGCCTCCATTTTCTTTAAAAAAATACGTAATTTGGAGATCGGTAGAAAATAACTTTACAATATCTTCTGCCAAATTTGTAGATCCATCTTCCACAACAATTACTTCAAAATTGCGATATGTTTGAGAAACTAGGGATTCTAAAAGTTCCTTAATTTCTTGCGGTCTGTTGTAAAGAGGGATAATAATGGAAAAAAACATGCTGATTAAACTACGCGTTCGATTTGGTATTTATTTCGCTCCGAACTATTTCTAGATATCAGCTCCGCAATAAATCCGGTCAAAAACAACTGCGTACCTATCACAATACTTAACAATGACAAAAAGAATAAGGGCTGATCTGTTACATTCCTATAGGCAGTTCCTTGTGCTATACTCATTAATTTTTCACAGATTAAGTAAAAAGTAATGAAAAATCCAATTAAAAAGCTAATTACTCCAATGGGGCCAAAAAAATGCATTGGTCGTTTACCAAACTTGCCTACAAAAAATATCGATAACAGATCCAAAAATCCCTTTACAAATCTCCCAGGACCAAACTTAGTAGTACCATATTTTCGAGGGTAATGCTGGACTATCTGTTCCTGAATATCTATAAATCCCGCCCATTTGGCCAATACTGGAATATATCGGTGCATTTCGCCATAGACTTCAATGCTTTTTACGACATCTTTATGATAAGCTTTCAATCCGCAATTAAAATCATGCAGATTGTGAATCCCAGACATACTGCGGGTTACCGAATTAAATAATTTGGTCGGTATAGTTTTTGTCGGCGGATCGTACCGCTTTTGCTTCCACCCCGACACGAGATCAGCCCCTTTATTTTTCACACGATCATACAGCGCCGGAATTTCATCAGGGCTATCCTGCAAATCTGCATCCATTGTAATGACTACGTCTCCCTGCGCAGCAGCGAAACCAACATTGAGTGCAGCAGATTTCCCGTAATTTCTCCGAAATTTGACGCCCGTAATATATTCATTTTTCTTTTTCAAGTCCATGATTACTTGCCAAGAGGCATCCCTGCTTCCATCGTCAACAAGAATAATTTCGTAAGAAAAACTATGCTGATCCATTATCCGTTGGATCCACTCCGTCAATTCGGGCAAGGACTCTGCTTCGTTATATAAAGGTACGACTACCGAAATATCCATAAAAGATCTATAATTAATCGCTTAGTTAACTTTTTGTGTATTACTCCTAAATAAAAGAGCTAAAATCAACGCAAATATAAAATTCAAAAGTAAACTGATAAAAATTGGTGGAATAGTATTTCTAAAAGTCATTGGACTAAAAGCAAATTCACGATCCTGTTCAATAACCTCCATTTGTTGATCTATCTCTTCGTTGCTCGCTCCTTTCTCTTCCATCTCTACTATTTTTAAGTTCATCAAATTTTGATAACTTTCCTCCAACACAGTCTTATCCATTGTCTTCTGATATATGGTGATACCAAGTGAACTAACAATTATGCTAGCCGCTAAAAGGATATAAATGCTTTTTAGTGCTTTGCTAAATATCCATTCTCCACCACAGCTACGTCTTAATAAGTAGATAAAAAACACAGGAGTGGCTATCGACCCCACAATCTTCAATACAGTGCTGACAATGTATAGGTTGAAATAAGTCTCCGCATTTCGAGTATAATAAATACTCAGAACGGAGAGGATTATAGATATTACACCTACTACTGCTCCGAATATCAATCCATTTCTCTTTTCCTTCGCACTTAAATCATTCATAACTACTATTTATTAAAATTAGTAATGATCTGATAAAATGCCGTCTCTAGTGATTTATTTTTAGCATGTTTGGTGAATTCGGCAAGTTGATCGGACGACGGGTTTGGTTCGTAAAAGAAGCTAACGATAGGGTTAAAAAGCTCGTATAATTCATCTTCATCATGTACTGTCGTAGATACATTTGCAATTTCAGAATAATCACTTTCAACAAGTATCTGATTTGCAATGACTTTTTCATAAATGCGATACTCATCCTGAAACTCATCTTCTTCGACCAACAAAAACTCTTTCAGATAATCTTCCAGTTCTGGAGCAATATTATCATCCGCACATTCTTTAAGGTATAGAAACATATTTAACAGTTCTGTACCTCTATCCAATGTTTCTTCTTCAATGGCCTCCCATTCTTCAGAATCGAGATAATCTTCTTCTAATTTTTGTACATCCTGGGAAAAAAAATTGATCATTAACAAATCGAAAAACACCTCGCGAAGTTCTTCAAAAGATTGATAGTCATCAAAAACAGCATCTACCTGTTTAACTTTATCCATGAATGAAACCTCCGCATTGAAAGCGCTTTCGATGGCATCTTGAAACTCTTTTGCCTCTATTTTCTCAAGGTTAGCATATATATTTATGCCTGCCTCTACTGATTTTTTTACTTTAATATCCATAGTATTAATTATTAATAATCACTTGATCATTATTTATTACCGCTAGTACTTTTCCTTTCAAAGTATGTCCGAAAAGCGGATTGTTTTTACACTTCGATTTATTTGTCTTATCGTTGAATTCCCAACTGGTCTCTGAACTAAACAGCACAATATTTGCTTTCTCGCCTATGGCTATATTAGGAGTTTCTAAGCCTACTATTTTACGTGAATTTATGGCTAATTTTTCAACGATTTGATCCTCGTTCAGTCCGGCTTTAAGCAACATTGGCAATACTGTTTGTAAACCAGTAATACCATTTTTTGCGTTATGAAATTCAACCGCTTTAAATTCGACCTCCTGTGGGGTGTGTTGGGAAACAACAGAATCTATGACGCCCTCTTTGAGTCCCTTTATCAATGCTTTTACATCCTTGAGGGTACGCAGGGGAGGGCTAACTTTGTAGTTGCTATCAAACCCCGCTACATCATCATCAGTAAAGACTAAACTGTGGGCCGCTACATCACAGGTTACTTTCACACCTTTCGCTTTCGCTCGTTTTATTAGATCTACGGATTCCGCTGTAGAAATAGTCGTAAAATGAATAGGTGCTTCATTATATTCTGCCAAATACAAATCACGCGAAACCATTAAAGCCTCTGCCAAATTTGGAACACCTTTCATACCTAAAAACGTACTCATCACCCCTTCATTCATTTGATTACCCGCGGCAATTGATTCGTCTTGTGGAAAGGATATCACCAGCCCATTAAATCCACGAGCATACAACAATGCACGCCCCATTAATCCAGCCTGCTGAACACTATGATTACCATCCGAAAAAGCAATCGCGCCATTTTGTCTCATATCATAGAGCTCCGCCATCTCCTTCCCCTCTCGGTTTTTGCTTATTGCTCCAATTGGATACACATCTACAAGATTCCCCTTAGCTATATTTACGGTTAGCGAAACTTCGGATCGACTTTGAATTGCAGGACTAGTATTCGGATGAACCGCGATGCCAGTGAACCCTCCTGCTGCTGCAGCAGCAGTACCCGTCTTCATGTCCTCTTTTGTCTCGTATCCCGGTTCACCAATATTTACATTCAAATCAAAGAATCCCGGCGCTAATATCGCGCCATTCGCCTCAATAACCTGAAGTTTTTCATCGGAATATTTAATCTTCTTATTTATATCCGCAATTTTACCTTTACTTACCAAAAGATCAACTTCTTGTTGGTGGAATTTATGTCCTGGTAAAATCAATTTTGCAGAAGTAATTAAGATCGTATTCATGAATATAATATGCTAGAAATTAAGTTTTGCTAATTAACACAAAGGAATTAAAGCAATTTAGTAAAAAAAAGAGTGGTTTAGAGTATTGCTCTATTAAAAGATTTCTTTTCGAAAAGACCGAAAAATCAAATTGCTCCATTAAAAAACAAACTTAGATAAATTTGCTTTTATATGCAATTATAATCGCCTCCAATATTAAAGCAAGCTATATGTCACCTCCCCTTTTTCAAGACTATTTATTCGTGCTCTGTCCCCATTCGTAACTATCTATCTTAAGACCAGTCAATGAGATTACCCTGTCCACCACCGTTGCGACCATTTCTTCTAAGCCCTGCGGTCGGCTGTAAAACGACGGACTAGCCGGACAAATAATTCCACCTGCCTGGGTCACCGTTAGCATGTTTTGTAAATGTATCATATTTAAAGGAGTTTCCCGAACAACAAGAATCAATTTTCTTCTTTCTTTCAAAATAACATCAGCAGATCGGGTAGTCAAATCCGAAGAGGTGCCGTTTGCTATTCGTGCTAAAGTCCCCATCGAACAGGGGCAGACAATCATCGTATCAAAATTTGCCGACCCCGACGCAAAAGGCGCCATAAAATCATCTTTAGAATAACATACGAAGGGATACGTATTAAACCCTTCATTTTGTAATTCAAACTTCCAGACATCCTTAGCATTATCTGACATAACAATACTAATCTCCTCCAACTGATCCGTCAGTAGACTCAGTTTATCCAACAATACTTTAGCATAAATTGAACCAGATGCTCCGGTAACTGCGATGACGATTTTTCGTTTCATAACGCAAAGCTATAAAAAAACCTTAAGGATTGGGGGCAACAGCGGTAAACCAAAAAGAGTAAATAGCTTGATGACTGTAAGCGGAGAGAAATACTTGTGAAAAAGAAGGGCCGAATAAGAAATATTCGACCCTACATCTACCTATGAAAAACATGCCCTTGGGGAGGGCTCTACAAAAGTACGTAACCTTTCGTTATTTGCAATACTTTATCGGTTCTTGAAGCACTAAGATTAAAAATTTGTAGTTTAAATACTACATAAAAACTTTTTTTTACATTTTAAAAACAAAAAAGTATATCGGAGAAAGATTTCGTAAAAACCAGTATTATTAATCCACAAAAGAAATTTTACTCACAATTAGTGTCGAATCCATATTTTTTTCTTTATTTCGGTGCTGAGAAATAGGAAATTCAAAAATGAGCTTAACAGTACTTGAGGAATATATTGAAACCGGTAACTTTCAAGATTTAGATTTATTACTTAGTAAACACCCTTACTTGGTTAAAGAAAATACAAGCCATGATATTTCACCTCTTTTATTGGCCTGTTATTACCATAAATCCCAAATCGTACAGACAATTTTAAAATACATTACATCAATAACCATACATGAAGCATGTGCCGCGGGGTTAGCACAACACGTGCAGATGATGGTTGAGCAAAAACCGGAAGTAATTAACGAAATTTCAGGCCACGGGTTTACCCCTATTGGCATAGCCTCGCATTTTGGCAAAGAAGATATTGTAAGAATTTTGCTGGCCCATC
This sequence comes from Sphingobacterium alkalisoli, assembly GCF_005049105.1. Classification (GTDB taxonomy): domain Bacteria; phylum Bacteroidota; class Bacteroidia; order Sphingobacteriales; family Sphingobacteriaceae; genus Sphingobacterium; species Sphingobacterium alkalisoli. The sequence goes on along the minus strand of NZ_SUKA01000002.1, from coordinate 780,300 downwards.
ACGCGGATCCAAATATACCTTCGCAAAACGGCTATAACGTATATCCGCTCCATGCTTCGTTAGGCATCAATAACGATATAATAAGTAAAATGCTTATTGAAGCAGGAGCTGAAGTAAATGTAGTGCAGGCAGCGCGTATTACCCCTTTACATTTAGCGGCTCAGCATGGTAATATCGAACTAATTATTTTACTATTGGAACAAGGCGCAAATATATCAATCGCAACAGACTTAGGAGCAACAGCGGCAGATTTGGCCGCAGATAAAGGTTTTCAGGAAATAGCAGAGATTTTGAAGGTAAATTAGTGTTTTAAAAGCGATACACCGATTGCACATTGTAAACATTTTTTACCATCACAATAATTTTTCTTCAGATGCAATAAGGCTTGCGAATCGGCAGCCGTACTCGCTTTCAAGCTCATTTTTTTAAACCTTGCAATGACAGAATTGCTTTCCGTCCCTATTTCCTCCAGCCATTGCATAGCTTTATCCATATATTTTTCCACACTATAAAACTTACCATATGCAAACACAATAGGCACAAAGCAATTAATAAAAAGGTGAGATATAAAATCCTTAGACCACGCAAGGGAATGAACTTTCGTCTGCTTCTCAAACCTATAATGATCTTTCCAATAACTATTGAGGTTGAACGATTGAATCGTAGTAGAAATAGTTTCCCTATCTTCCTTCAAAATAAACTCAAACCAATAAGACTTGTTACTCAATAACGTGGTTAGCTGTGCAATACGATAAGTAGGAAAATTGTAGGGTCTCATACGTAAAAACTTCCACTCTTCTACCCTCATTGGCTCTATTTTGTGTAGCTTCCTTAAGTATTCAAATTCTGATCGTAATACTTTGGAATGATCGTCCTTCATGTCCCGATTCAAAAAACCTGCTGTTCCAAACAGCAAACTGCTCATTTTTACGCTATCGTTTTGGTACTTTTGGAATAAAGCTAAATCCAGAGTGAGCATCAACTTTTCAAAAGCGTTCGAGTTTACTTGCATACCGAATGCTCTTCCCAGTATAACGCCCAACACCCGCTCCCAATCCTGTTTGTATTCCTGAACCATCTTGAAAATATATTCGTATTTGGCCTCTAAGCGCTCAATGGTAAGTCGACTTAACCACGGATAAACAACAACGTCATCCACTAGATGAATTTGGTTTTCGCAGGGTATCCACTTCAGACTTTGGACAAGCGACTGATATTTCAACAATCTTTCCTCTTCTACATAAGATTGTAAACATAAGGTCGGAATTTTAGTACTATCTGATCGTCGTACCGAAAAGTCATTATTCCATACCACATGTAATACTGTATTATTGTATGCTGGATCAGATGCGTGACCATGTTTTCTCCAGTCTTTAGCATTAATATGAATCTCTATGTGGCCATAAAACAGTGTATCACCTATTCGAACACACGCGAATTCAAAGTCCGGGCCCGCATTAACATTATATAGTCCTATCTCTAATATACGTAACGGGTCTCCATCAGAAGTTTCTAAATTCAGGTGGCTATATAAGCGAAAACGCCAGATGAAGTGGAGTAATTCTTCTGGAAATGACATAATATAAATCTACCGCTTTAATAGGTTATTTTAAAATAAATTATTAAAGAATTGGATGATAGATCAATAACTGATCATTGGAAACGTTTAGTTTTCCATCCAAAATGCCATCTATTTTTGGGGATACCAGTCCTGCCCCCCACGTTTCTTCAGAAACAAATATTCTTGCTTCGTCCCATAAGCCCGCATTAATAAACATTTGCAGCGTTTTAGCTCCCCCTTCAATAAGGATGGACTGCACATCCATCAGGTACAACTGATATAAAACACTTTGAGGCAGATACAGATCGAAGTTTTCGATTTCAATATATTTAAGATTTAGATTCCACTCCGATTTAATGGTGTTAAAAACAATGGTTTCTGTAGATTGATCCAAAAGGTGATAGTCGGAGGGAACATCAAGATCCCTATCGAGCAAAATACGTTTTGGAGACTTCCCTTTCCAATAGCGATTTGTTAAACTCGGATTATCAATCAAAGCCGTATTTCGCCCCACTAAGATCGCATCTTCTTCACTCCGCCACTTATGCACCAACTGTTTGCTTGCTGCGTTGGTTATCCAACGCTGAGCAGTATCCGCCGGGGCAAAATATCCATCTTCAGTTTCCGCCCACTTCAAAACTACATAAGGTCTATTATTATTTATTTGAGTAAAAAATCTCCGATTTATAAATTGACATTCCTTTTCCAAAATTCCTTTAACAACCGTTATTCCAGCTGACTCAAGTTTCTCAACTCCCAAACCATTTACTTTCGAAAAGGGATCCAAGCAACCTATAACAACTTTTGGAAAACCATAAGCTATCAGCATATCGGCGCAGGGGGGCGTTTTTCCAAAATGCGCACAGGGTTCCAAACTTACGTAAATGGTGCTGTTGGTTAATAGACGACGCGCTTTTTCTATTCCATATGTTGTAATCGCAGACTGTACAGCATTGACCTCCGCATGAGGACCGCCATATGGCGAAGTGTACCCTTCTCCGATTATAGTGTCATCATAAACAATGACTGCACCGACCATTGGATTCGGGGCTACTGTTCCAATTCCTAAAACAGCAAGATCCAAACATCTTTGCATATAACGTTCATGCTTATCCATAAAACAAACTTAGTGAATTAGGTCTAAATAATGTATAATATTGTAAGTTTGTACGATGAACACATGGCGTGATATAGAACGAGCTTTTTTAGACGAATTATCCAATCTTTATGATTCAGCAGAAATTAATGCGATTTTCTATATTGCTATCGAACATATCGGACATCTAAAAAAAGGAAACTATCTTATCGAAAAAAACAACAGTATTACTCCCGACCAGCAGCAACAATTGATTGAAATGCTCGATCAGTTAAAGAAAGGTCGGCCCATACAGCATCTCACCAATACAGCACATTTTTATGGAATTGAGTTTAATGTCGATAAACATACATTAATTCCCAGACCCGAGACAGAAGAACTGGTCGATTTGATCGTGAAAACACACAGAACACAGCGAAATTTACATCTAATAGATATAGGAACAGGCACCGGATGTATCCCTATAAGTGTCGCCAAGCATTTAAAAGATGCGCAGATTTGGGCTATCGATATTTCTTCAGAAGCTCTTGAAATTGCAAAAAAAAACGCAGAAAAGCACGCTGTAACCATTCAATTTATCCTTGCAGATATTTTAGAATGGGAGTTTTTGTTTACCAACGACGAACGATTTGACATTATCGTCAGTAACCCTCCTTACATCACACCGGCAGAAAAGAAAGATATGCATCAAAATGTACTCGCATTTGAACCACAGCTCGCATTATTTGTAGAAAGTAGCGCCCCTCTAATTTTTTATGATTACATTTCTGACTTTGCATTAAAGCACCTTGAAAAAACAGGCACCCTCTATTTCGAGATCAATCAGTATTTAAGTAACGAAACGGCATCCCTACTTTGCAAAAAGGGATTTACACAAGTACAGATTTTAAAAGATATCAATGGTGTAGATCGCATGATAAGCGCAAAAAAGCTGTAATTGTTTATTAAGAAGAATAAAATAGATTATTTTTTAAACTGAAAAACAAACACTTAATACTTTTTAAATAAAATAAAAACCATTTAATTTGGTCTATATTGAAGATTTTTCTACATTTGCATCACTTCGAACATCGAAGGATAATTCGGAAACGAATTACGATTCCGTAGCTCAGCTGGTAGAGCAATACACTTTTAATGTATGGGTCCTGGGTTCGAATCCCAGCGGGATCACAACATAAGCTCATCGAAAGATTGGGCTTTTTTTGTATCTAAAGAAATGATAACAAAGGCTTTAATGGGTTCAGCAAATTCGAAATATCAAATTTCCAATTGTAATCGTTAACAAGTCCTTCTATCATATGTACAGAATCCAATTAAATCTCTGAAATAGAGTTTAAACGTTATGAAAAAAAGCAAAAAAAACTGTGATTTAAAAAGCTGCTTTATGTGCCGCTTAGCGATTGATGATTGGAAACATTCTATTGACCTAAATCGTAAAAACCTTCTATTCAAGAAAGGAGAACAGATCATCCACGAGGGAGATCCAGTTAATGGAATTTATTTTGTGTACAACGGAAAGGTGAAGGTTCACAAAAAATGGGGTGAAAAAGAAATTATCATACGCTTCGCCTGTAATGGAGACATTATTGGACATCGCGGTTTAGGTAGCCAAAATTCTATTTTCCCGATATCTGCGACTGCCTTAGAGACAACCACTGTGTGTTTTATCGAACTTGATTTTTTCTTATCGACCTTAAAGGTAAATACAGAATTAACTTATCAGTTGATGTTATTTTTTGCAGACGAACTTAAAAGTTCAGAATCCAAAATGTTAAATCTAGCCCATATGCTGGTCAAAGAGAGAATTATATTAGCTATACTCAATTTAGAAGAGCAATTTGGAATCAACGAAGCGGGATTTATTGATGTTAATCTGAGCAGACAGAACTTGGCAGATTTCGCCGGGACAACTTATGAAACTGTTTTTAGAACATTAAATGACCTATCGGCAAAGAATCTTATTCTTACAGAGGGACGTTCTATACGCATTAAGGAGCATGGAGAGCTCAAGAAACTAGTCGAAAGCTCTCTTTAAAAATGTTAGCACATGTATTTCTATGATTAATCTAAAATTTTTCGATTATTTTGTCTGCGAATTCACTCGTTTTCATTAAAAGAGCATCGTCCATAAGATTATAAAAATCTACCGTAACAGTCTTATTTTTAATAGTTTGAGACAATGCTTTCACGATAATATCAGCCGCCTCTTGCCAGCCCATATATTCCAACATCATCACTCCGCTCAGAATTACCGAGGAAGGATTCATGGTATTGGTATTCGCAAATCTGGGTGCCGTTCCGTGAGTAGCCTCGAAAATAGCATGTCCTGTTTTATAATTTATATTGGCTCCCGGGGCAATTCCGATTCCCCCTACCATAGCAGCCAAAGCATCAGAAATATAATCTCCATTCAAATTCAAAGTGGCTATTACCGAAAAATCTTTCGGGGCTAGTAGAATCTGTTGTAGAAAATTATCCGCGATCATATCTTTGACAATGATCCTACCCTGTTCTTCCGCTTCTTTTTGTGCTGCATTAGCGGCTTCCTGCCCTTTTTCAGCCCTTACTCTCTCCCACTGGCCCCAAGTATAGGTCACATCTCCATATTCCGTCTCCGCCACCTCAAAACTCCATTTTTTGAATGCACCCTCTGTATACTTCATTATATTTCCTTTATGAACAACGGTAACCGAAGGCAAACCATGTGCAATTGCATACTCTATTGCGGATCGCATCAATCGTTTAGACCCCTCTTCCGAGACCAGTTTAATTCCGATTCCGGTTGTATCTGTGAAATTGTACACAACATGAGCTTCTTGTTTCAGAAATCGCTGAAGTTTTTGTGCTTCATCTGTACCAGCAGCAAATTCAATACCTGCATAGATATCCTCCGTATTTTCCCTAAAAACCACCATATTCACATTTTGAGGATTCTTTATCGGAGACGGAACGCCTTCATACCACTTAGTAGGTCGCAGGCACACATACAGATCCAGCTCCTTCCGCAGCGCTACATTCAGTGATCTTATCCCCTCACCGATAGGGGTTGTAAGAGGTCCTTTAATCCCCACTAAATATGTCCGAAAAACATCCAAAGTTTCTTTAGGGAGCCAACTGCCTGTCTCATTAAAAGCTTTTTCACCAGCCAACACCTCTTTCCAGGTAATACTTCGCTGCCCTCCATATCCTTTATTAACCGCTGCATCAAAAACTCTTACCGCCGCACGCCAGATATCAGGTCCTATTCCATCGCCGATGATGAAGGGGATAATTGTATGATTCGGAACGGATAATTGTCCATCTGAACCCATTATGATTTTTTCGCTCATAAGTAAAATTATAAAGTTATGATTTATCTCTACCAAACATGTTGCCAATTTCTCGGCTTATTTTTCTAAATATTGGTGCGGTCTGTATATCTTCATACTCACCAATATGTAGGTTTTCATGCCTACTGGGAAATACCAAAATTAAATTCTGATGTTGATAATAGCGCCCTACCCGTTTTGCCAAACCATCCAAAGAATCCCTGTAAGACACATCGCCACTTCTAGATGACACAAATATCAAAAGCGAATCTGAATTGGAGAAAGTTGCCAGCCCGTAAAGATCATCCCACTCTTCATAATTTTCAAACGTGTAAAGCACATTGCTATTGAGCTTATCCAACATACTTTCCACTGCATTCTGCGTTCGATTATTACATACATAAGAAATTGGGAGGGATAGTTCCTGTGATAATTTCAACATTTTCTCCATCCAAAATTCAAACCCCATTTCGGATTCCGCCATGGGAGGTACAAAAATGGTAATCAATTTATTTAAAATAAAAGGTTTATCCAGACGGCACATGAACAAATTCGTATCTGTTCTATTGAGTATACTTTCCGTCTTTTCTCCTACTATTTTCTCAACAAAACTGGTTGCGCTCGGCCATCCCATAATAAGACAGTCAGCAAAAACCTCTCTTGATACGTTACTAATCCCACCAGCAATATTATAATTTATTTCAGTTATTAGCTCAACCTCGGTCTCCGCACCCGAAGCATATTTCACCATCTTATCCAGATTCTCCCGAGCCGTAGCTTTATTCCTTTCTCCGTGCTCTTCATTCGTTACCACACTTAGAATATTCAATGGATGAGGAGATTTCTTAGATTTAATCAATGTTGCAAAGTCTAATATGGGTTCCATCTTATCTAAATTGGCAATAGGAATTAAAATCCGTTCATCGTTCTCTTGAACCTGTTCAAAATGCTGCTCATCCTGATATCCTTCCAGAACCACTTTTTTAGATGCATTCTCTGTAACTAGCGAGGCAATTATACAGGTAAAAAGTATTAGCACGATGGTGCCATTCAATACGTTTTCATCTATTAAACCACTATTATAACCTACCATTATAATGGCCAAAGTAGCTGCCGCATGCGCATTGCTTAATCCAAATATTAAATTCCGCTGACTTTTGGAATATTTAAATACAAATTGAGTCGCCGTTGCGGCTAAAAACTTTCCAAAAACGGCTACCAAAGTCAATGTACAGGCTACTATGAGCGCAGTCGGTCCTTTTGTCAAAACACTTACATCGACAATCATCCCTACCGAGATAAGAAAGAAAGGAATAAATATAGCGTTTCCGATAAATTCAATTCGGTTCATCAAAGCCGAAGAATGAGGAATCAGTTTGTTAAGCGCCAGTCCTGCTACGAAAGCACCAATAATATGTTCTAGGCCAGCAATTTCCGCCAAAAATGCAGCAAAGAAAACGACTGCCAAAACAAATATATAGTGTGCTGTTTTCTCTCCTTCTATTCGCGAGAAAAACCACTTGGCGAGCCGAGGAATTAACCCGAACATGATGAAGAGAAATATAGCAAAAGACACGCCTAGAGTAATCCAGAACTCAGAACCAATATTACCTTGGTTTACGCCCTTAATAACAGCTAATATAATCAGAACAGCTGTATCAGTCAGTATTGTACCGCCAATAGTAATGGCCACAGCCTCATTTTTAGATATTCCATAACTGGTTACGATGGGGTAAGTGACCAAAGTATGCGTTGCAAACATACTGGCTATCAAAATACTCGGCAACAAACTATAATCTAATAAGTAGTAACAAACAGGAAACCCAATAGATATCGGAATAATAAATGTCAAAAAACCAAACAATGCACTTTTATTTTTCGTTTTTTGAAATTCGTTCATATCCAGTTCCAGACCTGCTATAAACATAATATACAACAGGCCAATAGTCGAAAACAAATCTATTGCATCAACACCAGTCTTATTAGCCGTCTGTTGATCTATTTTTGACAACCAATTCAAACCATGAGGCCCTAGAATAACACCAAATAAAATAAATCCAATAATACCCGGCACTTTAATAGGACGAAGAATAATTGGCGAGAGTAATATTATAAATAGAACTAGGGCAAAAACTAATACAGGATTAGTAAGTGGTATTCTAAATGCTTCACTTAGGTGATCTAAAAAGTTATTCATAAAAACTGTTATTTTAGTATGCTAAGAACCCATTATTCTAAAAACGCAGGAATATACAAAAAAATAAGCTTTTCAGTAGAACATGAAACGCAAAGCGACGTATATTATTTAAATTGAATGGTCTTGATAGGTGAAATCCGTGATATCAACATCGAAGGGATGTATAAGGTAACCAGCGCTATAAAAACTATCGCTAGATTTAAAAGGACCACATCGTACCAAGTTATTGACATGGGAACGTATTCAATATAATAAATAGACGGATCGAGTTTAAAAAATCTGGTATTTGTTTGAAAAAAATACAAACCTATTGTAATGATATTCCCAAGAACTAATCCACACCCGATGAGATAAATGGAATTGTATAGAAATATCTTTCGGATTTGCCGATTCGCCATACCTAAAGATTTCAAAATCCCTATCATGGAAGTACGCTCTAATATTGATATCAGTAAAGCAGAAATCATATTTATTACCGCCACAATCACCATCAGCACAAAAATAATATCATCATTCATATCCAACATCTTTAACCAATTAAAGACGTCCGGAAATTGTTCGATAATATTTGTTGCTTTTAAAGTCACGGGTAGTTCTTCGTCAACCGCTGCTGTAGTTTGTTGTATGTCATCAAAATTTTCAACCCGCACTTCATAAGCGCCCGCATCGGCCTCACCCAGATTGTTAAGCCTTCTTATTAAGTCCAAAGAGCCTATCACATACATTTTATCCAGTTCGGCTGAATTGGTTTGGAAAACACCTTTAACAAACATTTTCCGCTTACGAATAGGTTTCTGGACAAAATACATGATAAAGTCGTCACCGACTTTTAGATTCAACCTATCAGACAGTAGTTTGGAGATTAATATTTCTGTATCCGAATCTCGGTCTACGAAATTCAATGTATCACCGGCCACTAACGTTCTAGCTAAAAAGGACTGGTCGTAATTCTTGTCCACCCCTTTTAGCAATACTCCTTCCACTTCGCCATCGACATTCATAACCCCCGCTTTTGTCGCGAAAGGTACCACATCAACTACATTGGAAAGCCGTAGAATTCTATCCAAATCTCCAGAGGAAAGTGAAATAGGAGAGTTTTCATACGAGTCATTAAGATCATTTTTAGAAATGATCACATCGCTAAAAAAACCCCTTTGCTTCGCCGTTACCTCATCTTTAAATCCTCGCAAAATAGCTACAGAAAGTATAATAGCAATTACAGCCAACGCTAGTGCACCAATAGTCACCCTCACGATCAGTTTCGAAAAAGTTCGATGCCCTTTGAATACTATTCGTCTTGCAAGAAAAAATGGAAAATTCAAGCTTAAATTTAATTTGTAACTTCGCAAAGTTAATAAAATTTACCACTTAATAAGTGTAATTGTAAATCACAATAGAATAACACTAATTTTTAGATAAATGAGAATAATTTTTATGGGTACCCCTGATTTTGCCGTAGCTTCTTTAAGAGCACTACTTGATTCAGGCGAAGATATAGTTGCAGTTGTGACTACTCCAGATAAACCCGCAGGCAGAGGCCAAAAAATACATCAATCGGCAGTAAAAATATTCGCCGAAGCCAACAACCTCCCCATATTGCAACCCGAAAAATTAAAAAGCACTGAGTTCATCGATATGCTAAGAGCTTTTAGAGCTGACTTACAAGTCGTAGTTGCCTTCCGGATGTTGCCTGAAGTTGTGTGGAATATGCCACGGCTGGGAACGATAAACGTACATGCTTCTTTACTTCCTCAATACCGTGGTGCCGCTCCAATTAACCATGCCATCATCAATGGGGAAAAAGAATCTGGAGTAACTACATTTCTCCTCCAACATGAAATCGATACCGGAAATATTTTATTATCAGAGCGTGTGGCCATTGATGAAAAGGACAATGCAGGTTTACTACACGACAAATTAATGAGAGTAGGTGCTGGTATTTTGATAAAAACTATCGAGAAATTGAAATCGAACACTCTCCGGCCTATACCCCAGAAAGACATTGCCGAAAGCCGATTGAAACACGCTCCTAAAATATTCAAGGAAGATTGCCTTATCAACTGGAATAGCGACATTCAAACCATCTACAATAAAATAAGGGGTTTGAGTCCCTACCCCACTGCGTTTACTTATCTAGACAAAAAAGTATTAAAAATTTACGAAGCAGAAAAAGAAGAAATAAGCCATGAATTCCAACCCGGTACATATGAAACAGATGGGAAATTATATTTGAAGTTTTACGCAAACAATGGTTCATTATCTGTTAAACATTTACAGATAGAAGGAAAGAAAAAGATGTCAATAGAGGAATTCTTACGCGGTTATCATTTTGAAAACTAATCCTTCTATCAATCTTCATATACAATAATGTCGCCCGGTTGGCAATCCAATGCTTTACAGATAGCGTTCAATGTACTTAAACGAATCGCTTTCGATTTTTGATTTTTTAGAATAGAAAGATTTGACAAGGTGATACCAACCCTGCTGCTAAGCTCATTTAAAGACATCTTTCTCTTAGCCATTACTTCATCCAAACGTATTTTGATGCTCATAATTTTTAACGTAACATAAATTTACTCTAATTTAGCAATATTTGCTGGTATTTAAAAACAATTCTTGATCTAAAAGGTTTTCAGAGATATAAATATTATTGAACGGGAAAATCCCAGTAAAAATAATACAATAAAAACGATATAAATTTTAGAATATGGAACAGTTTTTGATATCAATTATATATCCCGACAACATTCATAACAACCTCTAAATGAGTTAATAAATTACACATTCTTTACAAAAGAATGGATATATTTTAGTATTTTTGCAAACATTTCAAGAAGGAAGTAATATAAATTAATGAGACAGCTCAAAATTACCCAATCGATCACTAATCGTGAATCACAATCTTTAGACAAATACTTACATGAAATCGGTAAGGTAGATTTAATTACAGCCGAGGAAGAAGTTATCCTAGCTCAACGGATTCGCGAGGGAGATCAAGTGGCATTAGAGAAGTTAACCAAAACCAACTTACGTTTCGTAGTATCAGTTGCCAAACAGTATCAAAATCAAGGTCTTACTTTAGGAGATTTAATCAACGAAGGAAATTTGGGTCTTATCAAAGCAGCTAAACGTTTCGATGAAACCAAAGGTTTCAAGTTTATCTCTTATGCAGTTTGGTGGATTCGTCAATCTATTTTGCAAGCTATTGCTGAACAATCACGCATCGTACGCTTACCCTTAAATCAAGTAGGTTCTTTAAGTAAAATCAGCAAAGCTTTCTCCAAATTAGAGCAGGAATACGAACGTGAGCCCTCTCCAGAAGAATTAGCCGACATTCTAGAGACAACAGTTGATAAAGTTTCGGATACCCTGAGTAATTCCGGTAGACACGTATCAATGGACGCGCCATTTGTGCAAGGTGAGGAAAATACATTATTAGATGTATTAGAAAACTCCGATCCCGACACAGACAGTTCGTTAATTGATGAGTCATTATCCGAAGAAATAAAACGATCTTTATCAACGTTGACTGAAAGAGAAAGAGAGATCATCGTGTTATTCTTTGGACTTGGATCCAACCACCCGCTATCACTTGAAGAAATTGGCGAGAAATTTAGTTTAACGAGAGAACGGGTACGTCAGATTAAAGACAAAGCCCTACAACGACTACGCCACACTTCACGTAGCAAAATTTTAAAATCTTATTTAGGTTAATTTACTTTGACCACATAAAGGAAAAGCGCTAGACAACATCTAGCGCTTTATTTTTTTTCTGAAGTCCTCTATTCAACACCTGCCAAGAACCGTCATTACGATTTGTGCTATCCTACTAATCGCGAAAATTTTTAGCGCACTGAACTTTACTGTATTATTGTCCATAACTCGCCTTCACGGTAATATTAGCTGTTTTCAATCTTGATGTCGTATTGAATACACCACCATACGAATATTCTTCATTATCATTCTGACCTGTAATCTGGAATATTCCTAAATCCGCCTTAATTAACCCGCCTAGGCGACTTCCAGATTCCTTAGCAATATTTTCAGCCCTGAGTTTCGCATTTTGAGATGCTTCAGCAATAAGCGCTAATTTCAGATCCTCCAATTTAGAGTAATAATAATTTGGCGAGTTAGAACTTAACTCTAGCCCCTCCGATATTAAAGTAGAAATTTCACGAGATACATTATCCACTTTGTTCAGGTCTTTAGACTCCACACTAACCGTTTGGGTAAGGCTATAGCCAGTAAACGTATTATAGCTATGACCGCTACCATCCGTTTGATACGTAAAATCCCTATTAATATTCACGGCATTAAATAAAATCTCTTCTTCTTTAATTCCCTGACGCACTAAAAAATCTTTCACGAGGTTCCGGTCTTGTCTTAGCTGTTCGGAAGCATGGCTTAAATCCATGGATTTGCGGCTGTATGTAGCAGACCATTTCACAATGTCCGATTCAAAATCCTTTTTTGCATTCCCCGTTACATTGATCGTATTATTTACTTTATACTTATACTTATAAGCATTTGCAAGTACACAAGCAAAGATAATAAAGGCTATTGCCGCGATAACACTAATTGTTACACCGATGTATTTCATATGTATATAATTATTCTTAAATCAGTTGTATTCTATACGAATATAACGAATTTTACTTACATACAATTGTTCTAGAAAAGGTTAATTCTTAGAGCATATTAAAAAGGAAAAGCTATAACAAGATTGACATCAACAAGCCCGCCTACACAAAAAAAAGTATAGACGGGGAACTAAACGCTAAAAAACAAGTAAATCAAAAATTAAAAACACAAATTAATCACCATTGGAGATAAAAAATAGGATATTTTTCAATTTTTACACTCTATTTTCATTAAAATTTTAAAAAAGTGTTTAATTTATTAAAAAAAGTATCTATTTTTGAAATGAAATTTGAAGGGATATCAAATTCGAAACAAATACATAACACATTATAAATATATAATTAAATGTCTAACCTTAGATTTGAATCTGTAAAAGCTGCTTCTTCACGACAAATCAACCCTGAAGAAAAAGTAGAGACAAAAAAAGCAACTACAATTTTCGGAAAAAATGTATTCACCATTGCTAAAATGAAAGATTACCTTCCTAAAACTACTTACAGAGAGTTAACGAGAGCAATAGGAGAAGGAGAGCAAATTACGCGCGAAATTGCAGAACATATTTCGCAAGCCATGAAAGCATGGGCGCTAAATAATGGTGTATCACACTACACACACTGGTTTCAACCATTAACAGGCTCTACGGCCGAAAAACATGATGCCTTCTTTGAACCAGATGAAAACGGTGAAGCCATCGAAAAGTTTACAGCCGATGCACTTGTACAACAGGAACCAGATGCATCTTCATTCCCGAATGGGGGTATTCGTAATACCTTTGAAGCAAGAGGATATACCGCATGGGATCCTTCCTCTCCAGCTTTCATTTACGAAACCGGTGCGGGCAAAACACTTTGTATCCCAACTGTGTTTGTATCTTATACAGGAGAGTCATTAGACTATAAAGCACCTCTACTTAAAGCGATTAATGCAGTAGATAAAGCTGCTACAGATGTTGCCCAATATTTTGATAGATCCGTTACAAAAGTAACAGCTTCTCTTGGTATTGAACAAGAATATTTTTTAGTTGACTTATCATTATATAATGCACGCCCTGATCTACAATTGACTGGACGCACATTATTTGGACACATGTCTGCTAAAGGACAACAATTAGAAGATCATTATTTCGGCGCTATACCTGAGCGTGTATTAGCATTTATGGTCGATCTGGAGAACGAAGCCTTAAAATTAGGCATTCCATTAAAAACCCGTCACAACGAAGTTGCACCTTCTCAATTTGAATGTGCTCCAATGTACGAGGAAATCAATCTTGCAATTGACCACAATCAATTATTGATGAACTTAATGGAGCAGGTAGCTATCCGCCACAATTTCAAAGTATTATTACATGAGAAGCCATATAGCGGTGTCAATGGATCTGGGAAGCACAACAACTGGTCATTGATCACCAATACGGGCGTAAATTTGCTATCTCCAGGAAAAACTCCGAAGAATAACCTGATGTTCTTAACCTTTTTCGTCAATACGATCAAAGCTGTTTACGAGCACGCCGACCTATTACGCGCCTCTATCGCCAGTCATTCCAATGACCATCGTCTAGGTGCTAATGAAGCGCCCCCTGCTATTATTTCGATTTTCTTAGGTTCGCAATTGGATGAATTATTGGAAGAAGTAGAATCAGCACGCGTAGCGAAGAAAGTAAAAGCAGAAGCTAACTTATGGCATGGTATTCCGAAAATTCCTGAATTAAAATTGGACAATACAGATCGTAACCGTACCTCACCATTTGCATTTACAGGTAATAAATTTGAATTCCGTGCAGTTGGTTCATCGGCTAACTCCGCATTGCCAATGACTATCTTAAATGCTATCGTAGCCACTCAATTGATCGAATTCAAAATTGAAGTTGATAAACAGATCAAGAAAGGTACGAAGAAAGATTTAGCACTATTAAATGTAATTCGCAAATACATTAAGGACTCTAAAGCGATTCGATTCGAAGGAAATGGTTACAGTGAGGAGTGGGAGAAAGAAGCGGAAGCTCGAGGGTTATCCAACATAAAATCAACACCTAAAGCTTTGGATGTTTACGTATCCGAAGAGTCGCTAGAACTATTTGAAAAACTAGGCATCTATACAAAGCGTGAGTCAGAAGCGCGTCATGAGATTTTGTTAGAAAATTTCTACAAAAAACTACAGATTGAGGCACGTGTTATTGGCGAAGTGGTAAATAGTCAAATTGCTCCGGCTTGTTTCACATACCAAAACGAACTGATTACGAATGTAAAAGGACTCAAAGACCTAGGCTTAAACAAAGAATCCTACAGTTCACAGATCAATTTGGTCGAACGTATTTCCAAACATGCTAATACAATATTAGAGAAAGCAGAAGAAATGCGTCAGGAACGCAAGAAAGCAAACAGTATCGAAGATCTTCGCGAACGATCAATAGCATACGATGAAATCGTAAAACCATACTTTGATGAAATTCGTTATCACGTTAACAAATTGGAGAAAATTGTAGATGACTCAAAATGGCCTTTGCCAAAATTACGTGAATTATTATTTGTTCACTAAGAATCAATCACTCCAAAAAAAGAGTCCATTTAAAAAATGGACTCTTTTTTTTTAGTTTTTTGAAACAACTTCCCTAAGCACATACACATCCTCGTTGTCCTTTTTCATTTTATATTTTTCTCGGGCTATACGTTGAATTTCGCTGGGATTAAATTGTACGTCATTAATAGATTTTTCAATCTGGACGATTTCCGAGACATAAAATTCTTTTTCCTTTTCCAATTTGGACTTTTCTTGATAATAATTGTATTGTGTAGCAAAATCATAGCGATCAAAGAAACACATCCATATTATGAAGGCAATAACTGCCAATAAAAACTTATTCTTAATTAAGTTGAGAAAACGTTCCATAATGTAAAGATATAAAACTATACACGCAATTTCTACTTAAACATATAATTTATCCTCGCATCAGGTATACTTTGTACAACTGCGGGATAAAAAACTATCAGGGAGAAGGCAACAGCTCATAGAAAAAGGGATGCAGCCAGTACATCCCTCTTATATAAACGTGGGTTGAATTTAATTATTTATTCGGGGCATATTTAAAATCCTTACCGATAAACTTGGCATTGGCGCCCAGTTCTTCTTCAATACGCAACAATTGATTATATTTTGCAATCCTATCGGAACGGGAAATTGAACCTGTTTTAATCTGTCCGCAGTTCAATGCAACAGCCAAATCAGCAATAGTTGTATCTTCGGTTTCTCCTGAACGATGAGACATTACAGATGTATATCCCGAATTTTGAGCTAAGGAAACTGCATTGATAGTCTCCGTCAAAGAGCCTATTTGGTTTACTTTAACCAAAATTGAATTTGCAGTATCATTATCAATTCCTTCTTGAAGACGTTTTGTGTTCGTTACAAATAAATCGTCTCCTACCAACTGCACGCGATCTCCGATTTTTTCGGTAAGTACTTTCCAACCGTTCCAGTCATCTTCACCCATACCATCTTCAATAGAAATAATTGGATACTTCGCTGATAATTCAGCAAGATAAGAAGCCTGTTCCTCACTAGAACGGATGGCCCCTTTATCACCCTCAAATTTTGTGTAATCGTATTTACCATTAACATAAAATTCAGAGGCAGCACAATCCAACGCCAAACAAATATCTTGACCTGGCGTATATCCAGCACTTTTAATCGCAGTTAAAACAGTTTCGATTGCATCTTCTGTACCTTCAAATGTAGGGGCAAAACCACCCTCATCCCCTACTGCGGTAGACAAGTTTCTGTCATGTAATATTTTTTTCAATGCATGAAATACTTCCGCTCCCCAACGCAAAGCCTCAGAGAATGAAGGTGCACCAACTGGCATAATCATAAACTCCTGAAACGCAATAGGGGCATCCGAATGAGAGCCGCCATTGATAATATTCATCATTGGCAGAGGTAATGTATTTGCATTTACACCGCCGATATAACGATATAACGGCTGGTGACTTTCTTGAGCAGCAGCTTTCGCTACGGCCAAAGAAACACCCAAAATAGCATTTGCTCCTAATATACCTTTATTTTCAGATCCATCTAGATCGATCATGATTCTATCAATTGCATTTTGTTCAAAAACATCAACACCTTCCAAAGCTTTTGCAATCTTGGTATTTACATTTTCCACAGCGTTAAGGACACCTTTTCCTAAATATTTCGTCTTGTCGCCGTCACGTAATTCTACCGCTTCGTGGGCACCAGTAGAAGCTCCAGAAGGAACCGCAGCACGTCCAACAAAACCGTTTTGGGTAGTCACATCTACTTCAATAGTAGGATTTCCGCGCGAATCCAAAATCTGACGCGCATGTACATCAATTATTAAGCTCATTTTTTTATTTATGGTCTATTAAATCAACACTAACTTAGTGTATCAACGACACTAAGTTAACAAAAAATATCATTATTCCAAAAATAGCAAATATTATTAAATTATTAACTAATCCTACGTAGTTTTTAAACGTTATTTTCGTTGTCTATTAGACGGAAGAAATTTGCTCTTCTGAAAGATCTGAAATTGGAAAAATAAAAAAACCGAGTGTACAACTCGGTTTCTGTATATTAGATTTTATGTGTATACTAGTTTTTTATCATCGACACGAAATCGTCAAATAAATAACGAGAATCATGAGGCCCTGGAGACGACTCTGGATGATATTGTACGGAGAATGCTCTCTTCCCTTTCACACGGATACCTTCGATCGAATCATCATTTAAATTAATATGTGTAACTTCCACTGCGTCCGAGTTTTCAATATCTTCCCTTACCACACCAAAGCCGTGATTCTGCGAAGTAATCTCACAACGGTTGGCAATGATATTCTTTACCGGATGATTAATACCACGATGGCCATTAAACATTTTTTCTGTTCGGATATCGTTTGCTAACGCTAAGATTTGATGCCCTAAGCATATCCCGAACATGGGTTTGTCAGCACGCAGAATCTCTTTTACTGTGCCAATTGCATAATCCATAGCAGACGGATCACCGGGACCATTCGATATGAAATAACCGTCTGCACCCCATGCTTCCATTTCTTCAAAAGAAGTTTTTGCAGGAAAAACTTTTGCATACACCTGTCTAGCATCAAAATTTCGTAGAATATTTTTCTTAATCCCAAGATCCAGAACAGCTATACGAGTAGGCGCATCCTCTTCACCGTAGAAATAAGGCTCTTGAGTAGACACATGCGAGGAAAGTTCCAATCCAGCCATTGAAGGTACTTTTGCCAGTTCCGACTTCAAGGAATCCGAATCTAAATTTTCAGAAGAAATGATTGCATTCATCGCCCCTTTATCACGAATATGACGAACTAACGAACGCGTATCTATATCAGAGATACCCACCAGGTTCTCTTCTTCAAAATACGTTTGTATGGATTCATCAGCCATCTTCCTGCTGTAATTAATATTATAATTTTTACAGACCAATCCAGCTATCTGGATCTTTCTAGATTCCGTATCATCTTCGTCGATCCCGTAATTACCAATATGTGCATTGGTCGTCACCATGATTTGTCCATAATAAGAAGGATCTGTAAAAATCTCTTGGTAACCTGTAGTACCAGTGTTAAAACAAATCTCACCTGTAGTGGTACCTATTTTTCCGGCAGCTTTGCCGTGAAACACAGTACCATCCTCGAGGACTAAAATTGCCGGTAATTTACTATAGTTGGTCATCTTTATATTATTATAATATTCTACTATCTTCCTTTAATTCGCTAAAATTTTAGATACAAAAAAAGCCCAAACGGGCTATCAGTATCAACAAATGATTTTTCGGATGTCGATTTAGACATATTTTCAGTCGAGATCAAATAATAAACATCAATTTTCACGGGAGACAAAAGTAAGAATAAATAGTCAAAATTCAAAAAAATAAAAGAATAAACCACTATTCTTCGACAACTTCAACTACCCGACCAATTTGCCCGTCTTCTAACCTTACTTTAATTCCTCTATGATGAAAGGGTGCAGACGTTAACAAATCTTTTACAATACCTTCCGTTAGCGTACCGGTGCGCTGATCTTTTTTCAGCACGATATTTACTACCATACCAGGCTTTATGTTTGCTCTTGTTTTTCCATCCATAGCAATATAAATTAATTTAGAATTTTAAACACCATTTCCCGCATTAAATCACCGGTTGTCGTATTTGGTCCTATTTGCAATCCCTTTGATTTAAGATCATATTCCCGAAGGGTACTTATTACATCAAAGGTTTTTCGCTTACTAAAATTACGTGCTGCCAAATCGTACTCTTTGGTGAAAAATGGATGAACCCCCAAAGCTTTTGCAACCGTCTGTGACGACTTGTCTTGTAAGTAATGATATTTTAAAATTTTGGTAAAATACCCTGTTAGCGAACCCATCACTACTACAAATGGATTAGATTTCGGATTTGCCGCGAAATAATCAACAATTTGAATAGCTTTTAAGACATCCCGTTTACCCAATGCTGCATTGAGTTCAAAAACATTAAAATCTTTACTGATGCCAATATTCCTTTCAATATCAGCAGACGAAATCTCGATATCTTTGGGCACATTGAGCATAAGTTTCTCCAACTCATTCCCTATTTTAGACAAATCGGTACCGAGATATTCGGCCATCAAAGCTGCAGCTTGCGGATGGATTCTCCATCCCTCCGTCTGCAATTGATCAACAATCCAAGGAGCAACTTTATCATCATATAGCTTATTCGATTCCAGTACGGTCCCATTTTTATCAATAGCCTTATAAAGTTTAGTACGTTTGTCAAACTTACCATATTTATAAGCGATGACCAATATCGTAGATGGTGTGGGGTTTTCAACGTATTTCATAAACAGCTCATCATCAGACTTCCACTTAAGGGACTGTGCTTCCTTAATGATAATCAATTGATATTCGCTCATCATCGGATAGCGCCTTGAAGCATTTACGATCGTCGAGAGATCAGTATCTTTGCCATACAATATAGTTTGATCAAATCCCTTTTGAGCATCATTCAATACCGATTTTTCTAATATATCGCTAATCAAATCGATGTAATAGGATTCCTCACCATGCAGCAAGTACACCGGTTTATATTTCCTATTCTTAATATCGTTTAGCGTAGTATTGATACTCATGGAAAGGCGAAATTACTGATTTATGTGCAATTATCGCACATTTCTTTTTGAATCCCAAATGATTTATACTTTGCTTAAATTTAGTAACTTTGTAAAATGTTTAAGCCGATCCCATTAAATCTGCCCGCTTATCCCCTTAAGTTAACTCGAAATCAAGAGAAGGTTTTAGTTTTTGATGTACTCAGAAAGAAAAATCTTATTTTAACACCAGAGGAATGGGTAAGACAGCATTGGATTCATTATTTGCATCAGCATAAAAAGTATCCTAAGGCATTGATGAAAATAGAAGGCGGGCTTCAGCTAAACAGTTTGCAAAAAAGAAGTGATTTATTAATATATAACAGAAAAGGTAATATGGTTCTCTTAGCAGAATTTAAAGCGCCCCATGTTAAAATTACGCAAAATACATTTCACCAAATTGCAAACTACAACAGTATTCACAAAATTCCGTTATTACTAGTAAGCAATGGATTAGAACACTATTATTGCAAAATAGATTTTGAAAAGGAAACTTTTGAATTCATAGAGGAATTGCCAAATTACATTGAATAGACAATTATAGTTGAGTTATTCACAAAATAACATTTATATTAGTCATTAAATTGATAAAAAGAAAAAAATAGTAAAATGAGTATAGATAAAAATGAATTTAGGAAATATGCAATTAAGCATCATAGAATAGGAAGTCAGCATGTTGATGGTTTCATTTCTCGTTTAGAGACAAATATGCCTTCTAATTTGACTCCTTACATTGTCGAAGAAAGACAGCTAAACGTAGCACAAATGGACGTATTTTCACGTTTAATGATGGACAGGATTATATTTTTAGGAGATGGCGTAAACGATCAGGTCGCTAATATTATTCAAGCGCAATTGTTATTCTTACAATCCACCGATGCACAACGTGATATTCAAATCTACATAAATTCTCCGGGAGGAAGTGTATACGCAGGATTGGGTATATATGATACGATGCAATATATTTCTCCGGATGTAGCAACGATCTGTACAGGGATGGCCGCATCTATGGGAGCTGTGTTATTGGTTGCGGGGGCAAAAGGAAAACGCGCCGCATTAAAACATTCGCGTGTGATGATCCACCAACCCTCAGGCGGCGCCCAAGGAGTAGCTTCAGATATGGAGATTAACCTACGCGAGATGTTGAAATTGAAGGAAGAACTATATACCATTATTGCGGAGCACTCTGGTCAATCCTATGAGTGGGTAGAAAAATCGTCAGATCGTGATTATTGGATGAAAGCTAATGAAGCAAAAGAATTTGGCATGATCGATGAAGTATTGTCCCATAAAAAAGAAAGTAAGTAAATTAAAATGAGTAAAAATAACAGAGATATACAATGCTCCTTTTGTGGTATTAACAAGAATGAAGCGCAAATGCTCATTGCTGGGGATGGAGCACATATCTGTGATCGATGTGTGACACAAGCGAATGAAATTTTGGCTGAGGAGCTAAATCAGCGCAAAAACAAATCTTTACAGTCTACGCTGAAACTCATACGCCCTCTAGAAATCAAACAACATTTAGACCAATACGTGATCGGTCAAGATGACGCAAAGAAAGTTATTTCAGTAGCTGTATACAATCACTATAAACGGCTAAATCAAAAAGTAACTTCCGACGAGATTGAAATCGAAAAATCAAATTTAATTGTTGTTGGTGAAACAGGAACCGGTAAAACATTATTAGCAAAAACAGTAGCAAAGATATTAAACGTACCTTTCTCTATTGTAGATGCCACAGTACTAACAGAAGCTGGATATGTAGGGGAAGATGTAGAGAGTATTTTGACTCGCCTCCTTCAATCTGCAGACTATGATGTAACGGCTGCAGAACGAGGTATTATCTACATCGATGAGATCGACAAGATCGCCCGCAAAAGTGATAATCCTTCTATTACCCGAGATGTTTCAGGTGAAGGTGTACAACAGGCGTTGCTAAAGATACTGGAAGGAACAAATGTTAATGTACCTCCCCAAGGCGGTCGTAAGCATCCCGACCAGAAAATGATTTCTGTCAATACCAGCAATATCCTGTTCATTTGTGGCGGTGCATTTGATGGTATTCAAAAGAAAATTTCTAATCGTTTAAGAACTCAAACTGTTGGGTATAAAATGAAAGAAGAAGATGAAATTATAGATTTAAACAATCTTTACAAATACATCACTCCTCAAGATTTGAAAAGCTTCGGTTTAATACCTGAATTAATTGGTCGTCTCCCCGTACTTACCTATCTTAATCCGTTGGATAAAGAAACCATGTTAAGTATCCTTACTCAACCTAAGAATGCGTTAATTAAACAATATATTAAGTTATTTGAATACGAGGATGTGGAGTTAAAATTTGATAATGACGTGTTCGAATTTATTGTCGATAAAGCATGGGAATTCAAATTAGGAGCCCGCGGTCTTCGGAGTATTTGCGAAGCAATCATGTTGGATGATATGTTTGAAATACCCACCTCGAAAGATGAAAATGAGGATAGAACACTGCACATTACGCTCGATTATGCGAAGCAGAAATTTGCAAAATCAGACATAAAAAAATTGCTAGTCGCTTAAAAAAGTCCCTCACAATTTGAGGGACTTTTTTGTTATTACAGTTAACCTTTTTATTTTTAAGATGTATGGCAAAGAAAAAACTAGTTGACACCCCTATTACCCCAGGATTAAAATCAAAAAAAGAGATTGTCGACAACTGGTTACCTCGATATACCGGAAGACCACTTGATGAATTTGGAGATTATATATTATTGACAAATTTTTCGAAGTATGTAAAAATGTTTTCAACGATGAACGATGATTCCCCCATTTATGGCGAGGATAAAGCCATGCAGTCCTGTTCGTCTGGAGGCATCACTATTATCAATTTTGGCATGGGGAGTCCGATGGCTGCTACAGTAATGGATCTTCTGTCAGCTATTAATCCAAAAGCAGTTCTTTTCTTAGGTAAAACAGGTGGATTAAAGAAAAAAATAGCCGTAGGCGAGCTTATACTTCCAATTGCGGCAATTCGAGGCGAGGGAACATCCACTGATTATTTTCCAGCAGAAGTACCATCTCTTCCGGCATTTGCTTTACAAAAGGCCATCTCCACCACCATACGCGATCATTCGAGAGATTATTGGACAGGTACAGTTTATACCACTAATAGACGTGTCTGGGAGCACGACAAAACATTTAAAAAATACTTAAAATCCATTCGTGCTATGGCTGTAGATATGGAGACTGCTACCATATTTAGTGTAGGGTTTGCCAATAAAATACCGACCGGTGCATTGCTGCTTGTTTCTGATCAGCCCATGATTCCAGAAGGTGTAAAAACTGTAGAGAGTGATGTAACCGTTACAGCGAAGTACGTGGAGACACATTTAACTATTGGAATTAATGCATTAAAACAATTAATTAACAATGGTTTAACGGTAAAACACCTGAAATTTTAAAATACAACATTCAATCTATCCAAATAAAACTTCTGTCGAAATACTTGCATCTCTTAATTTCAACACATATATTTGCAATGTACTTCGATAGTAGTACATCTAATCAACGTCCTGAATAGGTCTTGGTTTATAAAGAAGTGGCGAGAGACTGGCTCAATGACCCACTGGCAACCTACAAATAAAGATTTGAAAAGGTGCCAATTCCTGTCCGAAGTAATATTGCTTTGGAGCATATAAATGAAATAAGACTATGACATTAAAATTTAAGAATCATTCTATAATCATTGTTACGTGTAGACCCCTTAAAGGCCCGCAACTTTCATTAATCGCTATCTATATCCTATTTTCCATGCGAATACGCTAGTCGTCGCATCAGCTTAATATACTTTCAAGAAGTTTATTATCTGGTCAGAATGACGGCCAACATATCACATAAAAATCCACAACATTAGATAAAAATAAACCCACATTAAAATGGCAGATAACAAAACCCTAAAATTCGAGACCTTACAAATTCATGCAGGACAAGAAGCTGACCCTACGACAGGCGCTAGAGCCTTACCCATCTATCAAACGACATCATATGTATTTGAAAATGCGGAACATGGAGCAAATCTCTTTGCACTAAAGCAATTCGGAAATATCTACACCCGAATTATGAACCCCACAACAGATGTATTCGAAAAACGTATCGCAGCATTAGAAGGCGGAGCATATGCCGTGGCTGTAGCTTCCGGACAGGCAGCTCAATTTATAGCATTAAATAATATACTAGAAAGTGGTCAAAATTTTGTAGCAGGATCCAACCTTTACGGAGGCACTTACAATCAATTCAAAGTTGCCTTTAAAAGACTAGGTATCGAAGCGAGATTTGCCGATGATAGCGATGCAGATAACATCGAAGCTTTAATAGATGATAAAACCAAAGCAATTTACGTCGAAACAATCGGTAACCCGAGTTACAATATCCCAGATTTCGAACGCATAGTAGCTGTTGCAAAAAAATATGATCTTCCTTTTATCGTCGATAATACATTCGGAGCAGGGGGATATTTATTCAAACCATTAGAACATGGAGCACATGTAGTCGTAGAATCCGCTACAAAGTGGATTGGTGGACACGGCACCAGTATTGGAGGAGTTATCATTGATGGAGGAAATTATAACTGGGGTAACGGAAAATATCCCCAATTCTCTGAACCATCCGAAGGATACCACGGTTTGGTGTTTGCGGATGTATTTGGCGAGGGTGGCCCTTTCGGAAATATTCAGTTTGGCATTCGCGCGCGTGTAGAAGGATTAAGAGATTTTGGACCAGCTCTATCTCCATTTAACTCATTCTTACTGGTTCAAGGATTGGAGACCTTATCACTTCGCGTTCAAAGACATGTGGACAACGCATTGGAAATTGCACAATGGCTCGACTCCCATTCTCAGGTCGAGAAAGTAAGCTACCCTGGTCTCAAACACCACCCGTACCATCAAAATGCTCAAAAATATTTAAAAAATGGCTATGGTGCGGTATTGTCCTTTACCTTACGAGGAGGCGCGGAAAAAGCGAATGACTTTATTGATGGACTGGAATTAATTAGCCATTTAGCGAATGTAGGAGATGCAAAATCTTTAATTATTCATCCCGCAGCCACTACACATCAACAGCTGTCAAGTGAAGCACAACTTAAAGCTGGTGTATTACCAGGCCAATTACGGTTGTCGGTTGGCATCGAACACATCGATGATATTAAAGCTGATTTAGAACAGGCTTTTGAAAAAATAAAATAGCCCGTTGAACCACCTCATTAACGTATTTTGTAAGTGAGAAAACTTAAAAAGTTAAAAAAAGGGGCGCACGTGTGATTGGGAAATATTTCGGTATAAACAATATCAAGAAGAATATAAATTAAAACGGTATAAAATTAGAATGGGTAAAAAGCTAACTATTGGAATGTTTGGGTTCGGTGTAGTCGGACAAGGATTATATGACATTATCAAAACCAAAAATTTAAATTTAGAAATTAAAAAATTTGTGATAAAAAACGCGGAAAAAAAACGCACTCTTCCCGCAGAATTATTCACAACAGATGCTAACGCTATTTTAGAAGACCCTGAAATAAACACCGTAGTAGAGTTAATTGATGATGCTGATGCCGCTTTTGAAATTACAGTCAAGGCACTTCGGTCGGGGAAAAATGTCGTTTCCGCAAATAAGAAAATGATCGCTTCGCATCTTCAAGAGTTGACAGAAATACAACATGAAACCGGAACTTCTCTTTTATACGAAGGTGCAGTTTGCGGCAGTATTCCAATCATACGAAATTTAGAAGAATACTATGATAATGAATTATTACATTCCGTATCCGGCATATTCAATGGGTCGTCAAACTACATTCTATCCAAAATCTTTAATGAAAACCAAAGCTATGATGATGCCCTTAAAAAGGCACAGGAATTAGGCTTTGCTGAAACAGATCCAATATTGGATGTGGGGGGTTACGATGCCAAGTATAAATTAACTATTGTTGCGTCCCACGCCTATGGTATTTATATTAATCCGACAGCGATTCTTAATCTGGGTATAGATAAGTTAGAGAATGTCGATATCAGGTATGCCCGGGAAAAGAATTATAAAATTAAATTAATTCCCTTAGCAAAAGAAATTAATGCGAAAGAGGTTGTACTTTATGTATTGCCAAAATTCTTAAGTAAAGAAAGTATTTTATATAATGTGGAAAATGAAAACAACGGAGTACTGGTTAAAGCTGCCTTTGCCGATGAACAATTTTTCTATGGTAAAGGAGCTGGCGGTCATCCAACAGGATCCGCTGTGCTTTCAGATATTACTGCATTGCGATATGATTACCGGTATGAATACAAAAAACATATTGAATCCCATCAGATTGAATACACTACAGATTATGAACTTAAGGTATATTTTAGATATGAAGACGAAGACACATTGGAAAACATTGTATTCAATTCCATCTCCGAAAGATTTTATGGCGAAGATGCAAAATATGTAATTGGGTATATCAATCTCAGAGAAATTATTGAAAAGCGTGACATCATCAATAGGTCTGGCTATTTTATCGCAGAAATCAGTTAGGAATTCGACCTACAAATGCTCAAAAGCACTAATCTCGAGATTAGTGCTTTTATTATTTTCGGATGTTTTAAGCAGTTGTATGAATTCCCGTAGCATAAATACCTGAACTCGACTAAAAGGGAAACCATTATTCAAAAAATGTATAGATTGGCATCCTTGTTGCATGAATAATTATTATATTTAAGGATTGACAAATTAAGAAAGGAAAAATTATGAGTAAGTGGAAAAGTGTGTTACTCCTTACGCTTATAGCAAATACAGCATGGGCAGAGTCCACCGAGGTAGAACAGACTAATTCTCCTACAGGATTTCTAATCATTGGAGGATTATTGTTGCTAGTGATTATTTTTATACTATATAATAAACAGAAAAGAAAATTTAATGATTAGAAGAGAAGGTCGGTAATTACTGACCTTCTCTCTATTTTAATCTCTTTTCAAACCGAATTTTTCCATTTTACTGTACAAATGTGATCGTTGGATACCTATTTCATCCGCTGTCTTAGAGACATTCCAAGCATTTTTATCGAGCTTATGCGTAATGTACTGTTGTTCTGCATAGTCTTTGAATTCCTGAAAGGATTGAAAACTATCAAAATCCCACCCCGTACGTACATTTGTCACATCTCCATGTGTCACCTGTCTAGGTGCAGAAGGGTTCGCAAATGTATTAACCTCTTTTTCTGTAATTTTTTTATCACTCAAAATAATCAAACGTTCCACCATATTACGAAGCTCACGAATATTACCTGTCCAAGGCAATGCTTGTAAACTTTTCATCGCATCTGTCGTGATTTCCTTTGTGGGGATGTTATAATCATTACATATCTCCTCACAGAATGACGATGCAATCAGTGGAATATCATCCATACGCTCAGTTAAAGAAGGCACGTGTATGAGTATCACACTCAGACGGTGATACAAGTCCATTCGGAAATTACCACTGTCGATTTCTTTTAATAAATCTTTATTCGTTGCCGCTATTACACGTACATTCACCTCAATTTCCTTTTCACCTCCTACTCGTGTAATCTTATTTTCCTGCAATGCGCGCAATACCTTTGCCTGAGCAGACAAGCTCATATCACCTATCTCATCTAGAAAAAGAGTTCCGCCATTTGCCTGTTCAAATTTTCCTATACGCTGTTTTACTGCCGAAGTAAAAGATCCCTTTTCATGACCAAACAATTCTGACTCAATCAATTCTGAAGGAATAGCTGCACAGTTTACTTCAACTAATGGTGAAGAGACACGATTGGACTTTTCGTGCAGCCAACGTGCTACCAATTCTTTCCCCGAACCGTTTTCTCCTGTGATCAATACACGCGCCTCTGTGGGAGCCACTTTATCAATCGTATCTTTTATCAGAGATATGCCGTCCGAGCTTCCAAGTATCTCCTTTGTTTTTGAAACTTTACGTTTGAGGACTTTCGTTTCTTTGACTAAATTTCCACGCTCAAGTGCGTTACGTACTGTAATTAGTAACCTATTTAAATCAAGAGGTTTTTCTAAGAAATCATAGGCCCCTTTTCGAGCCGCTTCTACGGCGGTTTCGATTGTTCCATGACCTGATATCATGATGAATGGTACGTCAGTAATAGTATTCGCTGCGACAAGCACTTCCATACCATCCATTTTATTCATCTTGATATCACATAGCACTAGATCTATTTTCTCTTTCTTTAGTATCTCTAATCCTTCTACGCCATTATCCACATCCAATACTTTATATTCTTCATACTCAAGAATATCTCGTAGTGAGCTTCTAATAGGTCTTTCGTCATCAATAATTAATACGGTAGTCATATAAAATTTATATAAAGAATTAAGCTTAAAACACGTATTAGGTGTAAAAATAAAAAAAAGAAGCAAACCTTGTAAGCCGGGTTCTGTAACTGAAATAAATCAGTTCTCTATCATTTATCTAGGTTTGCACTCACGCGCAAGCTCCATCAACCTACCCATTGCGAATACCGGTAAACCGGTAGAAGACGAGCAGCCTTCGAATTTCGCAACCTATTTGGTCTTTCAACACACGAGGTTTACCGTAATGCATGTCGCCATACAAGACCGTGAGCTCTTACCTCACGTTTTCACCCTTATCCACCATGCTGGTAGACGGTATATTTTCTGTGGCACTTTCTGTATTCCACCGTAGTAGAATCCTTCCCGTTAGGAAGCGTGTCGCCCTATGTTGCCCGGACTTTCCTCTTTCTCGTCTAAGACGAAACAGCGATAGAACCAGTTTGCTTCAATTGCAAAACTACGTTTTTTAGTTGAAAGTAGACAACTGATTTATATACAATTAGACTTGCAGATAAAAAGAAATTTATTTAAGTTTGGTATCTAAGACGAATTGCTTGAGCCCAATACATTATCTTGAGGAAAAAACACTAATCTCTTTATTGCAGAATAAGGATCAACGGGCATTTAATTATCTTTACGACAACTATGCAGGCGCGCTCTATGGCGTCATCATACGAATAGTACGCAGCAAAACCTATGCAGATGAAGTAATTCAGGATGTATTTGTCAAAATATGGAATCATGTAGATACTTTTGATGCAACAAAGGGAAGGCTTTATACCTGGATGATTAATATTGCTCGTAATGTAGCAATAGATTGTATCAAATCAAAGGGTGTTCAGAACGAGCAAAAAAACCAATCTCTTCCAAATATCGTAGATGATAAGGAAAAACATAACTTTACTATTGCAGAGGATGTAGATTTTATCGGTTTTAAAAATGTACTCAACGAGTTAAAAACAGATTGGAAGCTACTAATTGAGATGGCATATTTTGAAGGATATACGCAGCAGGAAATTGCGGTTAAACTTGATATACCTATAGGTACAGTCAAGACACGTACCCGAGGAGCGCTCTTAGAATTAAAAAGAATATTAAAAGAATACCAATAATAGTGGACATAAAAGAATACATATCGTCAGGCATTATTGAAGCTTATGTCATGGGACTCGCCACTGAAGAAGAGGTGAGTATCTTAGAATGCGTACGCAAAAATAATCTTGAAGTCGAGCAAGCCATCCTTGAAGCGCAAAAAACGCTTGAAGACTTTGCTAGTGTTCATGCTATACCACCTCCAACAGAAATTAAAGATTTGATCTGGAGCAAAATCGCGCAGGAGCCCGTTACAGATATTTCAGAAGCGACTCCTTCCATTCTTGCGGATAATAGACCAACTATCGAAGATACATCCTTTTCGAAACGTTTGGTTACGTTCCGAAACCTAACTGTCGCCGCTTCCCTATTATGTGCATTAAGTGTAGGTACTGCTATTTATCTTCACCAAGAGAATAAACGTCGCGATACGCTGATTAGTGAATTAGCTGCAACAAATGAAACGAATCTGTTAGTGCTTCAATCACTTCAAAACAAATGGAAGTTGCTTCAAGATCCAGCTATCAAAACCATAACCCTCACGGGAGTAGAACAACATCCAAACCTTAAAGCGCATGTATTCTGGAATATAAATACGACAGATGTCTATTTAAGTATGGAAAATCTACCCGTTGCCCCTGAAGGTATGCAATATCAATTGTGGGCCATTGTAGATGGCACACCAGTGGATGCGGGTGTATTTCCATTGGATAAGCTCGATGAAATAAAGACGATGCATCGAATTGCTACGGCACAGGCGTTTGCCATCACCCTAGAAAAAGAAGGTGGAAATCCTACACCTACATTATCGCAACTTTATGTGATGGGCAATATCTAAATAAAAAAGAGGGTTTGCCAATTTAGACAAACCCTCCGGTACCACTACCTAGACTAACTTATTTTATAAACAGTTGAGCAATATTCAGCACTGCCGTTGCAGTTAATGGTTCATCAAATGATTGGGTTGCCGCATCCATAGAGACTTTTCCACCTGTACCGTTTAGCGTAGTAATATCTACACCAGCTTGCACCTTGTTATCTTCCCCTGCATAGATCGGATCCACAACAGCTCCAATTCCACTATCATTGGCTCCCGTAATCCATGGCTTTTGATTTGCTGCGGCACCACCTCGAGCTCTCCGCATCTGCCGTATATGCGAAGCATGTCTCGCTTCTACCGAATGGATCTGTAATGCAGCCGTCAATACAACTTTATTTCCCTTAAGGATAGCTGCCTGTCCTTTATAGGCACGTACTCCAGTATCTTCAAAGGCCTGCGCCAACGCTAAAAACGTATCGTAGTCGCTGAATACATTTGCAAATGTACCCCCAGCGGTAAAATCGAATGTAGGTTTAGAGACCGCATTATTTCCCAAAACCTGTTTCAAGAAATTAACATGTGCTACCTCATGATCCCTGATCGTTGTAATGGCACCCATAGGTTTACCCGAGGGTACAAGATTAGAAGCCGCAGCACCTAACGTATAATACTCTGCTTCCAGGTATTCCAACGTAAGTGCGTAATTTAGCACACCATTCACATCGGTTGGTGTCTGCCCATACGCTTTTTTGAATAAGTCGCTTATCATAAACGGCATCGCCGCCAATGTCACTTTTTTACCAAAGGAAGCCATATTGCGAATTGCTTCACGACGAGGGCTTACGCGTTCGTTGAATTCAGGATCAACTTGCGTTATCGTTTCGAAAATATTAAATAAATTCATCTTATGAGGGATTAATAGGTGGGTAAATCTTTTACATCAATTTGTGTTTTGATAAATGGAGCAGCGATCTGCAACACCTGGCTAGGACTTTTAGAGACATCCAGTCCGTTACTATCGATTACTTCGTCGTTAGCAAATGTTCCATTGTCGATCAGATCACGTACCAAAGCAGCATGCCTTGCTTCAACGGATACGATCTTACCTGCCAGTAAAAGGTAATTTTCATCTTTAATCAACCAACCGGCGCCATTGTAGGCCGACACCCCAAGATCTTCAAAAGCTTTAGCTGTTGCCAAAACACTGTTTCTGCTAGAGAAGTTCACCGCAGAAAAATTAAATTCTAAATTTTTGATCGCGCTATTTCCTAGAGCAGTCTTGAAAAATTCACGATGAGCCACTTCATGGTCGCGAAGATCAGTAAAAAGCATGCGTTCCCAATCCGTGATTCCGGTATAGAAAGAATTCGCAACTTGAATATAAAATGCCGCCTCTAATTGCTCCAACGCATAGGCATAATTGAGAATAGCGATATCTCCACTGCCAAAATAATAACCTTTACCACCCATATCGATCGGGTCATTATCCTTCTTACAGCTACTTACTCCAAGAACAGCAATTCCTGCTGCACTTGCGCCGGCAAATCGTAAGAAGTCACGTCTTCTCAATCGACCATCATGTGCTACTTCTTCCTGTGTAGCGATAGATGGGTTTTTAGTTTCTTGTCTTTTCATGGTATAATTTGTTTTTAGTTATCGTTCGATTACCTATTTAATACCATATACGAGAAGATGAAGCGAATGGATTTATTTTCTCAACTTTTTTAAAAAAAAATGAGCCCGGATAAATCATCCGGGCTCATTTTGTAGAAACATGTATTCTATTAAAAGGCTAGTACCTCTACCTCGGTTCTCCTATTTTGTTGATGTTCTGCTTCCTTGCATTTTACTCCGTTAGAACATTTGTTAACTAAGCGGGTTTCACCGTATCCTTTCGCTACCAATCGGTCGGCGCCAATTCCTTTGCTTACGATATAGTCCACCGCAGATTTTGCTCTTCTGTCAGAAAGCTTCTTATTATAAGAATCACTCCCGCGGCTATCGGTATGACTTGAAAGTTCAATTCTAAGCGTAGGATTATTACGAAGAGTAGTAACCAATTTATCCAAGATTATTGCAGCATCCGGACGGATATTATGCTTATCGAAATCATAGTAGATATTTTCAAGCACGAATTTTTCACCTACTTTATTAACAGGTTGCAAATTCAACACCACATGTATCGTAGTATCTTGTTGTGGTATTACTCCCGGTACAGAAACGCTATCTGCCATATACCCCGCTTTATCCGCCAAAACCAAATATGCTGTATTCCTATCAATATCAAAACTAAACGCCCCCTTATCATCGCTGCTACTTGTTGACACAAGCTTGCCGGTTTCATCTGATAAACTGACAGTAGTAAAAGATAACGATTCTCCAGTCTTTTTATCCCGTGTCATACCTTCCAGAGTAACCGTAATTTTCGGCTTTTCGTACCGAAAAGAATAAATATCATCCGCTCCAATACCGCCCTGGCGATTCGACGAAAGGTATCCAAAATTTTCGTCCAAATTATCCCCTACAACTACAAAGGAAAAATCATCCGATGGAGAGTTTACAGGATAACCTAAATTTTTAGGTTTTTCGAAATTACCTCTTTGTCCTCTTGCTTGAAAAATATCTAAGCCCCCCATACCTACATGACCAGTGCTGGAAAAATACAATAGATTATCAAACACCGAAGGGAATACCTCATCTCCATCTGTATTGATACTACTCCCAGCATTCACTGGTGCTCCCCAACTACCGTCGGCCTGCTTACTACAGAACCAGATATCTACACCGCCATTTCCTCCTGGCATATCTGATGAAAAATAAAGTGTATTTTCATCCGTACTCAATGCCGCATGTCCTACAGAATATTCTTTTACGTTATTATACGCAAAATCCTCCTCTACCCAATTATTTTCTTGCTTTCTATATATTTTTAATTCAAGGTTCTGTTTCCTCCATTTCTGTCCATTTGCACGATATTTTTCGACCTGCTTACCTGGATAGGTACGCGTTACATATAATACCTCTTCTTTTGCATCCGTGACAATGGGTCCTAAGTGAAATGGTGACTCATTAAATGAATCTGGCATCACATTAGGATAGCTTAATGATCCATCGTCATTCCGGGTAGCCGAGTATATTTTAAGATAAGGCTGCCCTGTCATACCACTCTTTTCAGCCAGCAAACTATTTGGTTCCGCAGCATATAATACACCACCGCTAGTGGGTATCAAGCCAAATTCTGATAGCGATGTGTTGATGTCCTGCTCGTTCATTATAACATGTTTGGAAGGATTTTCCATCCAAAATAAGGCAGAGTCTGTACCTATAATGGCACGTGATATTTCCGCTTTATCGCCATATTTCTTCTGATAATTTGCATAGGCTATTTTTGCTTCGCTGTATTTTCCCTGCAACTGCAAAACCTCGGCATAATCCCAAAAAGATTGCTCACTTGCTTTTTCATGTTCCACTATACGAGCATACCAATTTTCGGCCAATGCATATTGGTTAATGTATAGGTAAGATGAAGCGAGACGCTCCATTTGTTCGACATCTGGATTATCCTTATTAACAACTAACTCATAGGCTTTAGCTGCATTTGCATATTCCATGTTCTCATAGAGTTGCGCGGCTCTTTGCTGACGACTAGGTTGCTCTTGTGCATATCCGAATTGACTAATGCCTGTCCAGAAACCCAAAGCAAGCAGACCTACAGTTATCTTATGCATTCTTGATTGTTTCATACTTAAAAATTTATTCTAAATGTTCATATCAAATATTCACCCCGCGATGAACATAGCTGGTCTGAAAACGGATTAAAAATATCTTGGACTTAATACCTGTCTACCTACGCGACCGAATGTGACTCCTAATGTTACCTCATGTGTACCGTTCTGCAAACCACTCAAGCGATTCAACATATGATCATAAGAGTAGCCAATACGAAATTTTGGGGAAACATAGAACTGAGCAATTCCACTCACCGAATTCAAAGAGCTCAATTTATTCGCAGAATAATCGGTATAATCCCTATTAAATATTCTCGAACGAGTACGGTATCCTGCACCGATCCAAAACTTGTCATTAAAAATAAACATCGCATTGAAATCTAGTGAGGTCGGTCCCTTAAAGTCATCTTTTATCAGTATGCTGGGACGAAGCAATAAACCCCTTTCTAATTCAAACAGTGCTCCGGCGATAAAATAGCCGTGAATGTTGCGGTATAAACTCTCTAATGAATTTTGATTAAACTGATAATCTTCTCCACTTTCACTTCCAGCAAACAGATCCTGCACAGATACTCCTGCATACCAACGCGGATTGCTGTAGTAAGCACCTAAACGAATATCCGGACGCCAGGTTCCAATCTTGCCAGTAGGTAGAATGGGATCATCGTCGTCAATAGTCACCAATTTTGCACCATCAAGACTGTACTGTGTCACGCCTCCTGCAATACCCAAGCTTAAACGATGCTCATCTGCCCTATCCAATTGCAAGCGTAGCGCATAGTTTGCATAAATACTTGTGGCGGCTTGTGCTCCCAACTTATCAGCTGAGACCTGAAGACCTACACCATGTCTTCTCTCGTAAGGATCCAATACCCCATCAATCGAAATGGTTCCGGTCTGGGGAGCACCATCCCATCCTGTCCATTGACTTCTCAAACCCATTTGCCCAAACCACTCTTCTTTATAACCAGCATAAGCGGGGTTTACACTGATCGAATTAAAAATATACTGGGTAAATTGGATGTTCTGTTGTCCATACCCTTTTATTCCTAAAAGGGTGATGGACAACAACAACATATATTTTTTAGCTAATCTGTTCATGGATTATTCGTTTAAGATCTATTGTCTAATTATTTGCTTTTGATTAACACCCAACCTTTATGCGACTCAGTTTTGCCATCCATCGTCGTTTTAAGGACATAATAATATGTTCCATCGTTCAGTCCTAGGCCTCCCCATGTATTGTCATAATTTTCGTTGAAATAAATTTCGTTACCCCAACGGTTGATGATACTTAATGAAACCTTATCATACATTTCTAACCCGTTAATGACAAAGTAATCATTATACCCATCATCATTCGGTGTAATCACGTTCGGAATTTCCAATGGATTTGGCAATATGGTTACCGTTACGGTAGCATCATTACTGAATTTACCCTTAATGTCCTGCACCCGATACGTAAAAGTAACTGGATCTAAATTGTCAGTAGGTGCATAGAACTCGACCTCTCCCGATGACAACACTTCTACTCGCCCACCAGTAGGCCCTTGAACAAGTTCGACGGTAGATGGATCAATATCCCATCTCACATCGTTAACGATATCATTAGCGAGGACAGGTATTTTAACCATATCTCCAGCTTTCACCTCAGCTAAATCATCTACCGCCTCAACTAACGGGAACTCGACTGGTATTTCGGGTGTTTCGTCCTCATCATCCGGATCCTCTGTTGTTGGCTTATCTGGCCCCCAAACTTTAATACCATTTGTGATTGTCGCCGGTGCTTCCTCATCTACATCTGCCGTCACTGTCATTGTAATGGTACCACCCACTGCAACTGCGGTGCTTGTAGTCACAGTAGCTGTATTCCCCGTTCCATCTGCTTCCGCATTTCCTGAAGTCACTTCATAATTAGTGATTGTAAGTCCAGCGCTTGGTATTTCACCTAAGTTGATTACTTTTCCATTTGCAATATCCGAAGGACCGTTATTAGTGATCGTCACCGTAAATGTTGTACTTTCTCCTGCTTTCACAACGGCTTCATCTGCTACTTTCGTAATGCTCAATACAGATTCGCGATCTACTGGAATCTCAGGAGTTTCGTCCTCGTCATCCGGATCTTCTGTTGTTGGCTTATCTGGCCCCCATACTTTGATCGCATTGCTAATTGTTGCTGGCGCATCCGTCGCTACAGCAGCTGCAACTTTTACTATAATCGTTCCGCCCACTGCAATGTTAGCATTCGTCGTAACTGTTGCCGTATTGCCGGTTCCTACAGCCGCTCCGTTTCCGGATGTCACTTCATATCCAGTGATCGCAAGACCTTCACTTGGTATTTCACTCAAGTTGATCACTTTTCCACTTGCAATATCCGAAGGTCCATTATTGGTGATTGTTACCGTAAATGTTGTAGTCGCACCCGCTGTTACACGCGCTTGATCCGCTACTTTCGTAATACTTAAGTTCGACTTATTGTCTACCGGGATCGGTGGTGTCTCGTCTTCATCGTCATCTACTTCGATACCGTTCTTAACCGTACCCGTAGCATTCGCAGGAACATGACCTGTAATATTCAGTTCGATCGTACCGCCCACATTGACCTCGTTGCTCACTTCGATCG
>NZ_SUKA01000002.1:0-743712 GCF_005049105.1 Sphingobacterium alkalisoli | reverse complement strand
GATCGGTGGCGTCTCGTCTTCATCGTCATCTACTTCGATACCGTTCTTAACCGTACCCGTAGCATTCGCAGGAACATGACCTGTAATATTCAGTTCGATCGTACCGCCCACATTGACCTCGTTGCTCACTTCGATCGTGAACACTCCGGTAGCTGCGTCGTATACTCCGTCGAACGTAGCATTTCCGCTTGTCACCGTGATGTCGCCACCTGCGATAACAAGCCCGTCAGGTTTTTCAGTGATAATCACTTCATGTCCTGTCTTAGCGGTAGACGGACCGTTGTTGGTCAGTACCACTTTGAAGTCAACACTCTCTCCGGCGATAGCACTGGTAGCAGTTGTTGTCTTAGAAACGCTAAAATTAGATACTCTATTTACATTAATATCAGGTGTAGTAGCTGTACCCTCTGGTGTGGTATAGTCACCCGCTGGATCTTCGCTCCAGATATTGATTGTGTTATTGATTACATCAGCTACGATGTCAGTTGCTACATCTACACTTACCGTAAGCGTTAGGCTCTCGTTAGGCGCAACTGCTGTCGCCACCTCAAGCGTGAACGAACCGTCCCCTGCTACCATACCCACCATACCATTGCTCGAAGTGATACCGCTGATCACCTGTCCGGCACTCACTGCATCCTGTAGATACAACATAGTTCCTGGAAGGATCGTAGACGTACCTTTGTTTGTCAACGTAACCGTGTAACTGTATGCTTCACCGGCTGTAGCTGTAGGTGCATCACCGGCTTTCTTAACTGCATCCGGATCACCCCATCCGTAGTCACGGTCTACCGGAATATCAGGTGTAGTAGCTGTACCCTCTGGTGTAGTATAGTCACCAGCCGGATCTTCGCTCCAGATATTGATTGTGTTATTGATTACATCAGCTACGATGTCAGCTGCTACATCTACACTTACCGTAAGCGTCAGGCTCTCGTTAGGCGCAACTGCTGTCGCCACTTCAAGCGTGAACGAACCGTCCCCTGCTACCGTACCCACCATACCATTGCTCGAAGTGATACCGCTGATCGCCTGTCCGGCACTCACTGCATCCTGTAGATACAACATAGTTCCTGGAAGGATCGTAGACGCACCTTTATTTGTCAATGTAACCGTATAGCTGTATGCTTCACCGGCCGTTGCAGTAGCTGCATCACCGGTTTTCTTAACTGCATCCGGATCACCCCATCCGTAGTCGCGGTCTACCGGAATATCAGGTGTAGTAGCTGTACCCTCTGGTGTGGTATAGTCGCCCGCTGGATCTTCGCTCCAGATATTGATTGTGTTATTGATTACATCAGCTACGATGTCAGTTGCTACATCTACACTTACCGTAAGCGTTAGGCTCTCGTTAGGCGCAACTGCTGTCGCCACTTCAAGCGTGAACGAACCGTCCCCTGCTACCGTACCCACCATACCATTGCTCGAAGTGATACCGCTGATCACCTGTCCGGCACTCACTGCATCCTGTAAATACAACATAGTTCCTGGAAGGATCGTAGACGTACCTTTATTTGTCAACGTAACCGTATAACTGTATGCTTCACCGGCTGTAGCTGTAGGTGCATCACCGGCTTTCTTAACTGCATCCGGATCACCCCATCCGTAGTCGCGGTCTACCGGAATATCAGGTGTAGTAGCTGTACCCTCTGGTGTAGTATAGTCACCCGCTGGATCTTCGCTCCAAATCTTAATTGTGTTATTGATAATATCCGCAGTGATTGCCGCATCTACATTGACAGTAACCGTAAGACTGAACGTACCATCAACGGCGATAGCAGTCCCAGGCGTAAAGGTGAACTCACCCGTCGCGCCGATTGCACTTACTGTACCACCTGTTGAGGTAATGCCGGTAAGGGTCTGTCCGGCCGAAACAACATCCTGTAAGTAAAGTACAGTACCCGCTTCAATCACAGATGGACCTTGGTTCTCTACAGTAACCGTATAACTGTATGCTTCACCGGCTGTAGCTGTAGGTGCATCTCCTATTTTAGTAATTGCATCGTCGTCGAAACCGTAGTTCTTAACAACATTAAGAATAGCAGGAGCGGATTCAACCGTACATCCTCCATCTATTGAAGTCACCAATACGCGGTAACTTGCAAAAATGCCTTCCGTTTGAGTTGCAGGAACTACAACATCAAAAGAAGCAGTAGTAGCGTTGGTTATATCTAGCCAAGTTGCACCACCGTCTGTAGATGTTTGCCATTGGTAAGTAACAGGTAACGCGGTATTGCTTAATGCTACTGTAAACGTCGCTGTCGTCCCTGCATCAACCGTCACACTTTGCGGTTGAGAGGAGATTGCAGGTAGTTCGTTTACGTTAACTTCGATTGGTGTTCTTTCACCAGTTTCGCAAGTACCAAAACGTATAGTTTGTACATATAAAGTATGTATTCCCTCTGATAGCTCGGTAACATTTACCATATTACCACCTGTAGGAGCATCATAGATTTGGTATGTTGTACAATTATCTGGAACCGGGATAGTAATATCACCTTCCGGACATATTTTAAATTTATTATCGCCATTTGGTCCTGCGACAACAGCAGGAATCGTGCGTGTAATCTCATGCACCTGCAATTGATCCAGTACAGAAGCTACACCACCGTATAGAATCTTCACGCGATCAAATGGCGCGTTAGCGATGAATTTTACATCAGCTTGCTCGTTTCCGGCAAGAAGCGTGATCTTCAATAGCGTTCCATCGTTATGGATTGGTGCACCTACCGCTGTATTGCCTAGGTAAGGTTGAATCGTAAAGGATTCTAACAAACCTACTGTCAATAGTGACGATGGTTTTCCAACTCTGATGGTCAGCGTATCGCCAGCAAGTGCAGGTGTACTATACAATACCTCTAAGCGGGTATACGCGTTAACACCAACCGCATTGTTGAGCACTGCAAACGTTCCATCACTACCATCCACTGCATTTGCAGCATCGACAACATTGACTAAACCATTCAATGCACCTACACCTCCGATTGGACGCTCGATACCACTTAACACATCGATCACGCCATTCGGCTCGTCACAATCTGGCGTACCTGGAGTATGGTAATACGCTTCGTATAGATTTACAGACTGTGCTACAGTAGCTAAAGCAGATAAGTAAACTTTCACTCCACTATAAACTACTTGCTGTCCACTTGCATTTGTTGGAACGAAGGTGAAATCAAAAATATTCTCGCCAGCAACGATGTTGACTAAGTCTCCATCGACAAGATGCGATACACCAACTGGATTTCCTGCAGCATTGATTGGCTGAACACGGATACCACCGGCAAGCTGTGCAACAGTTAAGGTCTTGCCTAATTTCACGGTTACAGGAGTACCAGCAGCAATTGGGCTACCAGTCCATTTGATGTTCTGGTAAGTTTGTCCCAAAAGTCCGGCTACATTAGCCACCTCTGTCAGTGTACTAAATGTTGCCACATTTTGATCTGCTGCTTGGGTTGGATTCGTTACGGAACCCAAGTTAACAAACAACAGTTTAGTTACATCATATTGCGACGCATCATTTCCATATACCCTGGTATATACCGGAGGACATTCGCCCGGATTGAATACACGGATAGTTACACTCGCAGCTGTTTGACAGCCCGAAAGTGTATTTGTTCCGATCAAGGTATAAACATGCGTACCCGGAGAAGTAAAAGGTCCGAAGGTCGTTCCGTTAAAGTCGGCACCCGACTGATCTTTCCATTGGTAAGTCACACCGGCCTCGGTATTGTACGTTGGCACAGCAACACTTTCGTTTATTTCTATTGCATAAGAAGATGCTTCGTTAAACACGATTACCGGAGCTGGATTTACCGTAACGGTTACCGAAATGCGATCCGCAATTGCGCTCTCACAAACACCGTCTCCCGATACAGCAACATAATAGGTTACTGTCGCATTTGGCACCAAATTCAAGCTAGGTCCAGTAAATTCTGGCGTTGTTGCAGAAGCACTGTCGTACCAATAGAAAATTGGATTCGTCAGCGTAGAAGTTGTCGTTAAAGTTACCGCTGATCCCTCACATACTGGGTCATTACCTGTCACTGCGACATCGGCTGCAGTTGCTCTTGGTGTAACACCGATAGTTACCGGTGCAGAAACTGCACTTTCACAATTAGCCGCATTAACAGCGATCACTGTATATTGTCCTGCATCTGATAAAGAAGCAGAAGCGATTGTCAATGTATTTGAGGTTTCTGTTAACAAATCAGCACCTCTGTACCAGATATAGCTGGCAGCACCCGCTATAGCAGTTAACGTCATCGTTTCACTTTCACACACTGTAGCTGCACTTGCCGTTATTGTCGGTGTGTTTGGCAATGCATCTACAGAGACTGACACTTGCGCAGGAGGATTATCGAAACAGAAACCTGATCCCGCGATAATAGCATAATAAGTTGCAGTACCCGTTTGTGTCGGAGTCACTACTATGGAAGCACCTTCGCCTAAATAGCCACTTAGTGCGTTGCCATTGAATCCACTGTACCACTTAATGAAAGTTGGGTCTATACCCGCTGCTGCGCCCAAAAGGTCGGCATTTAAGGTAACAGATCCACCAATACATACCTGTCCGACGGAAGTTGTCAGGTCTAAGTTTGCTAATCCAAGTTCTATACAATCAGTCGGCATACTGTGTATTGCCGTCTCGCTTACCTCCGCATTGCTGGCAGTTACGCTATTGTCGATAGACAATACAACACCAGTATCAAGTGGATCATCTACCGTTACTGTAAATGTATAGGTTTGTGTTGCACCCACGGCCAATGTCGGAATGGTTAACTCTACATTCGGACCATTTTGGGTAAAGTCAACCGCATCAAGCAATGTCGTATTCGTCGGAATGGCGTCAACAAGCTGAACGTTTGTTAAATCTTTATTTCCTGTATTTGTAATGGTAACCGTATAGGTAATTACATCATTTGCTTGCGCTTGTCCTGAGTTCGCAC
Source organism: Sphingobacterium alkalisoli (assembly GCF_005049105.1). Classification (GTDB taxonomy): domain Bacteria; phylum Bacteroidota; class Bacteroidia; order Sphingobacteriales; family Sphingobacteriaceae; genus Sphingobacterium; species Sphingobacterium alkalisoli. Next base: position 738,763 of record NZ_SUKA01000002.1, on the reverse strand, counting down.
CATCACTTACGCCAGCCAAGCTCAAGTCGATTGTATAAATGTCCTGTACCGGAATTTCGGTTGGGTCACCCGGAGTTGCACTAGGATCAGGTCCAGCCGGAGGATCCATAGGATCAGCTGGAGGTACTGTCGGTGTACCTGGATCAGACAGATCTGTTTTAACTAGTGCAACATTACTAATTGCATTGATTCCAGTCAAGTCCACATCCACTTTGACCACGAAACTTACAGATGCAGTCTGTCCAAAGGCTACATTGATGTTTGTAAAGTCAACGGTGTTACCATTCAATGTACCACCCGAAACATAGGTCGTACCTGCAGGAATAGCATCGGATACGGACAAGCCCGCTAAATCCTGATTACTTTCATTTTTAATATAAATCGTGTACGTTACATCTTCCCCACCACTTACCGTGGTGTTAGATGTACCGTTTGCGATACTGTACCCTTTCCAAGCGACGAGATCATCTGTCGGATCAACCGGAATCAACGTGGGATCACCAGGGTTTGTTCCCGGTGCAGGACCAGCCGTTGCATCAGTTGGATCTGCAGGTGCTGTCGACGTCGGTGTTCCGGCAGCCGTTACTACAGCTACGTTGCTGATTTCTGTCACACCAGTCAAATTATCTTGAACCGATACATCGAAACTTCTCGTTACTGTATCTCCTACCGGAATATCGATTCCTGCAAAATCAACAGACGCACCATTTAACGTACCACCGGATACATACGTTGTTCCGACAGGTAAGGCATCAGAAATTGATACCCCTGTTAAAGTTTGGTTACCCGTATTCGCTATATATATCGTATACGTTACTGTTTCACCACCACTAACCGAAGTTGTACTCGTACCGTTAGCAATACCAAAACCTTTCCAAGTCGACACCGAAGAATTCGGATCCACAGGTATATCTGTTGTCGTACCCGGAGGAACGTTCTCGTCCGGACCAGCTATAGGAGTCGAAGGATCAGCCGGAGGCACAGTACCCGTACCTGGATCGTTTTCATTTTCTTTTACATAAGCTACGTTACTGATATTTGTCGCACCAGTTAGGTCCGCATTAACGGTAACTTTAAAGGATACTCTTGCCGTGTCACCTACTGCAATCGTTATATTTTCAAAAACTACGCTGTCTGCGACTAATACACCTCCTGAACCCGCAACGTACGTTGTATATTCCGGAATGGTATCTACCACGCGGTAGTTTGTTAATGCTACGGCACCTGTATTCGCAATATGGATGGTATATTCAATTTCCTCATCACCTTTAACATTAGCGACAGCCGTTCCGCTGCTTGTCTCTTGGTAAGACTTCCAAGTGTCGAACAGTGGCGTATTACAATCTTTCTCAACTGCGTACACCCTTAATGCAGGCAATGCGCTCACATTCAAAACACCTCTTAAGCCTATGCTTATTTTGTCGTACTCTACGCCCGGTGCAAAAGGAACTACACCTTTCGTCCCGTTATTAAGAATACCCAGTACATTTAGACCATTAATCAATTGGCTTTGTACATCTAAAGTTGCTACTGGAGTAGCACCATTGTATGCAATTATTTCCAAGCCACCGATCAAGTTTGCATCCAAAGCACCTGAACCGTACTGTAAGGTCAAGTTCACGACTTCACTTGGCAATGCACTCTTACGGAAATCAAAATATTGTTTTACAGATGTACCTACAGCGACATTACCCAAACTGATTTCAGAATAATCTGTTGTATTTGCATTGATCGCGTGGTCTGCATTATCCACTCCCGAACCAGCAAGTCCTAATGCTGTTAATGCCAAACCTGAAGCATCGTACGATGTGGTAAACACGGGTTGACAATCCGTCAATGGATTATCGACACATGCACCATATACATTCATAGAATTGGGCTGCGCCAGCAATCCTAATAAAGAATTGGTGTGGTCCGTGACCCGGATCGCATCATACTCTGCAGTTGGTGTTATTGCAATATAATACCGTCCTAAGTTATCCTGAACGATGCGAAGTCTATCGTTATTATCACCAAAATTATTGTTACTACCTCCTTGAAGTACTACCGTTGAACCATCCTTCGCTTGCACAGAGAAATAATGATCTCCTAGCGTCAACCCATTTACAACACTAGCCAAAGTACCTCCTATGCTACCACCCAGAAGATTATCTAATAATGTCGGATCAAAATCGATACGCACATAAGCCGTTTTATTTGCTGGAATTTTCTCACCGAATCCAAGCTCTACAAAACCTTCGTACTGATTGCCAAGTCCTAATAATACCCCGGCACCAGAATTCAATGTTGCATGACTATCAAAATCATCGTCGAATAGGTTATCAATATTATCAGCATTCGATGCATCAATTACAGTGGTAATACAAGTTGGATTTTCAAAAGGAGAAGGTGTTGTCGTTGTTGGACAACCGGCACCGATACGTTTTACCTCATAAAGACGCACCGAAGGAGTCAAAGCTACATTAGCTGTTGATCCTACAATTACGTCCACTCTGTCATATGGAAGAGCCGCTTGATAGGTCAACGTCTGAATACCACCTGAACGGAAAAGATTCAACAAATTAAGGTTGTTGATTACTCCCTGTTGTAGTGTAAACGTTTCCGCTACTGAACTACCATTATACGTCACTATGCTATATCTGCCTAGAAGATCTACAGACGCTAAGCTTGACGGATCTAATTGTAAACGTACTTTTAGCGTATCACCTGCGGTAGATAGCTTGTTAAAATAAATTCGTTGCGATACTTCTGCTGCCACAGCAACCGTTCCTGTGCTGATTTCAGAATAATCAGAAGAGTTAGTACTGATTGCATGGTCTACGTTTTGAACACCAGCACCATTCAATAGACCTAATGAAAGTCCTGATTGGTCGAAAGACGTGAATTGAGCGGGAAGACAATTGTCTGTACCCATTTCCATACAAGCCTCAAAGATTTTCATCGAAGCGACATCCTGTGTCAGACCAACTAACGAAGGGAAATGTTCCGTAATACGGATATTTTGATAATCCGCATTCGGCGTGATCGCAATATAGTATCTACCTATATTATCCTGTACGATACGAAGATCACCACCAGTTACGTTCACAAAACCCGACTGACTAGATCCTGTTAATACCGTCGTCCCTCCGGTTTCAGCTGTTTTGGCTTCCACTGAGAAATAATGATCGCCCAACAATAGACCACCGACATTATCTACCAAAACACCTAATGTACCACTTAACAAACGATCCAAAACATCACCGTCCATATCAATACGCACATACGAGGTTTTATTCGCGGGAATACTTGTCGGAAACTCATATTCTAAGAAACCGCTATATGCACCCATGCCTAACAATGTACCACTACTTGCTGTCAAGGTAGCAAAGGATTCATTATTACCATCTGCAGCAAGATAAGGGTAGTCTGCATGTTCCCATGCTACTACTGTAGCTTCACACGATGGATCCTCAAAAGGTGTCGGTGTCGGTGTTGGCAAATTGAAATCCGGATCTTCACAGCCAGATCCTGCAGGACCAAACCGTTTCACGTCATACACCTCTACTGACGATTCGAACGCGCTTACACCTACTAGGGAGTTAACACGTATTTCAATACGGTCAAACGCTTTTCCAGGTGCGAAGGTTAATGTACCTGGGTTGCCTCCTCCAAGAAGACCCAGTACGTTTGTACCATTTAATAATCCACCGCCTAATGATCTACGGTAAACTTCTGTATTGCCGTTATAGGCAATTATTTCATAGGCGCCGAGTAAGTCTACATTTAATGTCGCACTTGCTTTAACTGCTAATTTTATTTTGAAAACTGATTGTGGATCACTAAGGGAATTAAAATCGATGTATTGCGACATCGATCCAGCAACCCCCAGTAAACCAAGATTGATTTCAGAGAACGTGTTTGTATCATCGTCAATCGACCGTTCAGGGTTCAACACACCTGTTTGTCCAAGTTGCAATAAGTCCAATGTAATACCACTTCCTTCATAAGAAGTGGAGAATGCAGGATCACATATTTCATCACTTGCATCATAGCATACGTTGTAGACATTTAAGTATTTGTCGGCAGATAACAAACCAACAACAGCTGTTGTACGATCCGTTAATCGGATATTCGTAAACGGTTGATCGGCCTTAATTGCAATATAATATCTACCGGTCTTATCTTGTACGATTCTAACTTGTCCATTCGACGAATCAAAAAGATTAGCACTCGAGGTGTTTAATGTTTGCGTACCCCCATCCTTCAATTCTACTTCGAAGAAATGATCACCTAATACCAAACCATTTACCAGGCCTCCAACAAGGTTCCCCAGACTACCCGCTAATAGCGATTTCAGTATATCTTCATCATAATCTATACGGATATAAGTTGTTTTACGCGCCGGAACTGCAGATGGGAAATTTACTTCCAAATGACCAGCCCTACTTCCTAAACCAACAAGAATTCCTGCATCGGAGCGTAGCGTAGCGTAGCTATCGAAATTATCATCGACCGCAAATTGAGGATCATCCGCATTTAAAGAAGAAACAACTGTTGTATTCGCACACATCGGATCAAACAGCGGATTTGCGGTTGGAGGTGGTTCAGGACAAGACGCACTTGAACGCGTTACGCCGTAAATGCGTAAATCCGCACCTATACTAACACCGATTGTATTTTCTAACACGACTTCAACCCTATCAAACGGTTGGGCCACATTAAGACGAATCGTTAGAATACCGCCTGAATTTAGTGCCCCCAATAAATCTAACCCATTAATTAAACCGCCTTGAATTTGCTGATTTAAAACAGGAGTCGGATTCGTTCCATCGTAAGCGCGGATATAATACCCTCCTAACAAACTAACATCAGCTATAGCCGAGCTCAATTGCAGTCGTACTTTTAGAACCGAATTCGCTTCTGATGAAGATGGGAAATAAAAACCTTGCGAAAACGATCCTGCAACAGATAATAAACTAGATTTTAAAACCGAATAATTTGATGTATTGTTGTCAATTGCGTAAGAAGGATTTTCCACAACACGGTTGCTTGCCCCTAATAAACTTCCGAGATTCAAACCTACACCACTTGCTTCCCCATCTCCCGCATATGCCACTGGCGCGCAATCCGGTATATTTGATACCGCGTAAGCGTAATGAATATTTATTGTTCTAGTAGCTAGAACATTTACATCAGCAGCAAAGGTTAATCTAATTCTAACGGAATTAAAAGCCTCGACATTATCAGTTGATTGAACAGCTATATACGTAACTCCATCATTATCTGTAACGAACTTAACATTGGCACTGCTACCTAAAAGAGTTCCATGTCCGGAACTCCCTGCGTTTGCAGTTGCATTTTTATACAGAGTGGCCTGTATAAAATTAGAAGGAGCTCCTAGTAAAGAGCCCAATCCCAATGTCAACCCAGTCTGACTGATTCCCGAATACCGAATATAAACCCAGTCATTCGGTTGTAAATCATTTTCAAACTTCAACTGCAGCCAGCCATCACCGGACCCAACCAATCCTGCCAAAACTCTTGTAGAAGTTATTTTAGCAAAACTAGCTTCAGAACTATTTGCAGCGTTTCCAGGATCATCAACACCAGAGCTGCCGGACCCAAGAAGTCCAACAGCTACAGCTCCACTACTAGGGGTAACAGTAGCATACTCTTTTGTCTGCCCGTAACTTGTGATTCCCGAGATCAGCAAGATAAACAATAGAACGTACCTACCCAGGGACAGAATCCCTGGTTTAAGGTCCACAGTTTTGATGTTTTTCATAGATAGTAAGTAGTATAAGCTAATACCAAAGACCAAAAGTCTTGGACATTGATATTAATAATATGTTTTTCATAACTCCAGGCCTAGATAAAATCTCTTGACCCATTACAAATCTAACGAAGAAATAATGTAATAAAAAAATTTTTTTATAAAAATTAATAAGGATATAATATTAGAAATATATAAAACTTTAGAGAAAAATTATAATACAAAAGATTAATTTAAATTTTCATTTAACAAAATTTAACACTTGAAATTTCTCTTAAAGAAAAGCAATCGAATGCTTACCGTTATTTAATAAAAAACCGATTAAATTCGAGCTGCATATTATGTAATATACATCATTATTATACGTGATTAATAACATATATTTCCTATATTGAAAAAAAACACTATATAAAGTAAATTTACAACTACAAGAAAATACATGTTTTAACACTTAGATTAGATTAAATCATTCAACACAAAAAGAATAAAAAAGTTATTTTTATGATTCTTCTGCTTAAATCTAAAGAACTATCGTCGAAAAATAAAAAATTCCAATCGTGCTCCGCCTCTAGTCTTCATTTTGCTAACGCAAAATATTTACGTTAATTTTCATACTATCGCGCGCATTTATTTATACATATTTCTTAGCTAGGATAACAATAGGTACCGGAATATTATTCGTTTTTAATCAACACCCAACTCTTTCTGACCGTTTCCTTGCCCCCTCTCACTAAGGTCATTATATAGTAATAGGTGCCCGATTCTAAATTTGATCCATTCCATTTATTATCGTAATTTCTTGATTTAAACACTTCATTACCCCAGCGGTTAACCACAACCAGCTCGATTCTATCATATATTTCGATACCTCGTATCTCAAAATAATCATTAATACCATCTCCATTAGGGGTAAAGACATTCGGTATAAATAGCGCTCTTGGCGTTAAGATTATCGACACTTCTGCCTGTGATGTCAGTCCGTTTTCATCTTCAATTAGGTAAACAAATTTGTCTTGCCCAATTTGATTGACATTCGATACATACAAAATTTCACCTGTAGAAAGAATTGCAACAGTTCCCCACCGCGGTTGTTCCAAAATACGTACGCGGTCCAGCAAAATAGGACTACTACCTACTATGTCATTTACCAATATAGCAATAAGCACTTCCCCTCCAACTTCTACGGAAGACTGATCGTCTATCGCTTCAGGCCCACGTTTATCCTCTACTACTTTAGTAAAATAATTCTTTAAAGCATCTGTCAGCACTCCCACAGGAAACTGCATAGCATGTAAGCCTTCTTCAAGTTGCTCAGTCGATTGTGCAATCCAACTGTCTCCACCTACATATTGCCATATACCTGCCTGCTGATCAATATACATTGTGCCGTTTGTGCGCTGATTATGCTGCAAAGTGTACACCGTATTAACCTGTTGATCCGAATAAATATACCACACGCGATCCATCCCTACCCGATTATCCAGTACCACATTTGCATTGGAATAATCCTGCACAGAAGCATACAATACCACCTCTCGTTCCGGCGACAAAATAGCGGGTGTATAATCTCCTTCCACGATACCAATGGGAAACACGGCCGTACGGTTGGCATCTGTGTGGATATACAATTGGGATTCGACCTTATTACCGGTAATAATCATGCGACGGGAGGAATATTTCTGAATGTCACCACCTTTACCTAGGCCTAGTTTATTACCGTTCAACTCTACGCATGCACCGTCTACAGCAAGATCAAGCGATGCGTTTAAAACAAGATCATTTGAGGCATACGCATCAAAGCCATTGGGCTGAAATCCAGCAAGCAATAGGTTGTTTTTATTGCGCAGTTCAATTGCAAGAGAGATATTTGGATTACCATTTGCATCCAACAAAGTCGCTGATGGTGCTACATTATCGTAATAAATATGCTGTCCCGGATCGTGCAATATCAACCGACCCGTGCCATGTAGTTTGGCACTTGGGTGTATATAAATATAACGTGACCAGATTTCTACCGTCCCGTGGATTTCCCAATCCGCATCGGCATCAATAATCAATGTCTCCGAAAAAATAAGGTTTGCCATACCCTCCTCCATATATTGCGGGGAGTTGTCCGAAACATATGAGCCTACATAGTCCGACTGGGCATGCCCCTCCCTTGCAGTTAATATCCAACCGATCAATACCACGGCTATGTATTGCATGCACTTCATACTTATTTAGTTGATTTTGAGTCGGCTTCGGATCATTGGATTGGAGATGGTTCGTAATATGCGGTTTGGGTTTACGCAAGAACCTATACCACTATACCGCTGCACATCGTGGATACGGACAACTGAACCCGCCAAGTTCAGCCCCACTGGCGAATTTAGTCTTACTTCTATGCGATCAAATGCAGCACCTGGACTAAAAGTCAATGTGGCGGCAGCACCATTTTGAAACAATTGTAAAATATCAAGCCCATTTAGCAATCCTCCACTTAATGTCCGGGTATATACTTGTTGGGTGCCATCATAGACAATTACTTGAACTCCTCCCAAAAGATCAACATTTAATATACCGTCGTTAGGTTCCAACGAAAGCTTTACATTGAAAGTATGATTTGCTTCTGATCTTGTTGGGAAATAGAAAAACTGTGATAAGGTACCCAGAACTTGCACATCCAATAAACTACCTTGCTTTAATTCAGAATAAGAATCTAAATCATTGTCTATTGCTCTATTTAAAAACAGACTATCAACGTCCGCTACGGAAAGGGAAATGCCACCGCCGTCGAAGGATGTGAACATCGGAAGTCCACAATTTTCTCCATTATCTTCATAATAAAAAGCTTTAAAAACGTCTAATGCATATTCGGTACCTATCCCAACGAGGGATCCTGTAGCGTTCGTAATTCGAATTCTATCGTAACTACTATTGGGACGAATTGCTAAATAGTAGTTTCCGTTCTTGTCAATTAACATTTTGACTCTATCTGAACCAAAACCAGCAGAAGAAGATCTAGAGAACACCGAAGTTCCTCCCAATCTAGCATCGATCGTTATTTCTTGATTCCCTACCAACACCGCCCCTAATACATCACCTAAAACTTCGCCAAGACTCCCCCCTAATAATGCATCAAAAAGGCTATTATCACCTGCGATCCGGACGTACGACCAGGTATTAGCATCAAGAGTTTGTGGAAACTTTAGTTCGATAGCACCCGTATACGATGCCAAGCCTGCTAATATCCCTGGAGACGCCAAAAGACGAGCATACGATTCGTCGTCTACTAACGCGTTAGGGGCATCCTCTACCGTTGGATCAAAACACGCTCCAAGTCCAAGGGCACCACACCCGAGTAGAGACGTCATTTTATTTATCCCGCTGGTATAAGTCACCTCATTAGCTAATACCTTGGTCTGCCCACGACTTTCTATTCCCAAAATCAGTAAGAGAAACAATAGAACAAACCTTCCAAACCAAACCAACTTTCTATTTTTTAGTCTCACGTTTCTCATCCTATTTAACGACAAACACAATATTTACAAAAGAATAGTCCGTTCCTGTACCCACCACATCGTAGGTCAAAACACCGTTGGCATCAATACTTAGATTTGCCAATGCCGTATTGTCATAATCTGTCACATAATAATACAAATCAGTAGCAACAGGCAAATTCGGGATTTCGTTTGGTGCATTGATGCTTTTTACAAAGGTCGGTCTCACAGCTGTCCCTATGGATCCACCAGTAACTGCATCAGGTAAAAATTCTTTATTTGTAAATTGCGCTTTATATTCAGCATACAGATTCCTTTTAAACTCTGTACCTATAGTAGATGTATTAAAAACAATCGAAGGCATATAGAAAAATTTCGGCATTGTTGCCATCCCTTCACTTACTAACTTTACCCATTTCGTGCCGTCATTTTGATAAAGGCCAGGAGTGACATCATGGGTGCTTTCTGTATTATAAACAAGCATGCCTTCTACATTAGCAGCAAGTGGCACGGGCAACAAGGTAGAATCCAAAGCCACCCTAGGCAACAAAAAACCTTTATCTACGGATTCTACGTCCAACATTGCGTTAGAATTGGGCGTACCATTTGTACCCCCAATTTTAACCTGTGCCTGAATTCCTGTGCTCAAAGACAAGAATAGTGATACAATGAATACGAATCTTTCCATTTCAAGGAATTGATTATAGGTTAACTAAATTTGCTGCGATAATGATTTATACGCACTTCCCAACACTTCGCTCTAACATCACCCTTCCTACAATCCGGCCGGCACATCTGTGGCTGCAAACTCCACAATAACCTTTGCCGTAATATCTGTCGTTCCTAAAACATTATACATATTACCTACACCAACATTGAAATCTACTTTTTTTGTTGGCACGTCAATATCAAGACTTGTAATAGAAGCTGTCGCCCCTATACCATATCGTAATGTCGCGGATAAGATTCCATCTGCAACGATTGCTTTGTCTATCGTAATACCTGTCGTCTGTGCCGTATTGGCGGTAACAGTCGTTGTGAATTCACCTCGATAAATATAATAAGTTGTACTCCCGTCAACGTAAGTATTTCCTGTGAAAACGGATGTATTTGCATTAGCATTAATGACATCACCTAATATAATTTTAAATTCATTTATATCAACAGGTTCAGCGATGTAAGTTGAAGTTGCTGCATCATAGTAAACGAAACTAAATGACGCGGGTACCGCGGGATTTCCGCCCGACGCAGGCATCTCAGGAGTATACACAAGTCCTCCACCTGAATTTATTCCATTACCCAATTCTGTATCGTTAATATTATTTGAAGGAAATGCAACATTTAACAAGTCTTTGATTTTTTGATTATCTCCGAGTACAGCATTCAACTGCGTTTGGTTTACGATTCTTTCCCAATGTGCTGGAATAGCATTTGGAGCCGTACCTTCCTCTAATACCCAATAGTAGAATCCCGGTGCAACCGCCGTTTCTCCTGTCCCAGCAACCATCGTATTAAAGACTAATAAACTTTGTGCTTCTGTTCCGGTCACCGGCGCAAATGCAGTAGTAGCAGTCAAGGCAACCCGAGGTATCAGAATACCTTTGTCGCCTGCTAAAATTTCTAACTGCGCAGCATCAGCCGGTGTTGGTGTCCCAATCCCTACCTGTGCATTTGCTTCGATGGTGCAAAAAATAGCAGCTACTGCCAATCCCGCCAATTTTATAAATTTACTTTTCATAGTTAATAATATGTATTAAAGATATTGATGTAGTTATTTTACGCGCTAATTCTATTAAATCCTACTGACAATCACCCACTCGGCACCGTTGGATTGAAATACCCAACCCTGATACGGGGTGAATCCTGTTATCTGTGATAATCCCTCGACCCGTTCCCCATTTGTCGCTTTTACGACTACCAAATTTCCCGTTGCATCAAACTTTTTGACAGTCACCTTACGCCCGCGGTTGTCCGCCGCCTGGGGCAAAGTAACCTCAATCTTACCACCTTGCGCATTTGCCACTACACTTATTTCGGCAGCATAAGTGATATCCATACCTTGTAAACGGAATGCTTCTTGTAAATTGGGAATATCTGTAATCGTAGTCAATATGGGATTCAATTTCGAAAAATCAACATCGACCGTATAATCCGTCTGCCGGCTATCGCTCACATTTGTCGTCGCTATAACGCTTACAGGACCAACACCTTGCACATGGGTAAGCAATTGGGTGCTCTGTACCATATCAACCACTTTCAAGTATCGCTTTACACCCGAAGCATCAATATAAGTAAACTGTTCGCCATCAAATTGAACATGACTTATCTGATTTTGAATAAATTCCAATAATAAATTTTGAACCGTATTGTCATTCAAAATTGTTCCGAACTGTTGGACAACCTCACCCGGAATATCTATATCAACACCAACCGCATCTGCTTTTAGTGTTATGCCGTCTGCAAGATATTGATCTTCGCTATAATAGGTAAAACGCCCCCCTCCTTGCTTACGCAATTCCGTAATAGTCTGTTGCAAAGAAATACTTTGGACGATAGCTCGAAGATCAATAGATTCGATGACACCTCCTGGTTGGATAAGTGTCAAAACATGTGTTGAAGAATTATAACTTACTTCTAACTGCTCACCTCCTCGTGCCAAAACCCATTGTGTACCATCACTATAATAGATACCGGGAACAACATCGTTTTGTTGTGCAGTATTATAGACCATCATACCTGCAACATGCTCAGTCAATGGCGCCGCCAACGAAGTTGAAATTAACGCAATTCTTGCATGCAACAATCCTCGGGCACTACTTTCCAACTCCAATAAGGCTGACCGTTGGGCTTTATAAGAGGAAGAAACCGATCCATCACCTAGCTTTTGCTGCCCTGTAGCAACAAATATCGAAAGCATAAAAGCGCAGGTTAATATAAATTGATGCAGTCTTCTCATAATGTAGAAAATAAAAGCATTGTATTACCAATAAGTTAATACATTAACTATATCAATTCGAAAACATAAACATAAGTGTAGATTACATTTGGACTTCTATCGGTAATAGAAATTCAAATAAGCCTAAACATATGGGCTTTCAAACTATTTATAAAGTTTTTAAAAAAAATAACTAAACTAAAAGATTAATTATGGTCTATTATAATTGTTTTTTCATAGAGTAAATAGACTAACTTCTAAAGTTAGTAAATCACTGAGAGTAAATTTAAAGATATTTTCCTATATTCCAAACATTTTTTATTAATTAAATATTAAAGTCGAAACAAATATTAAATAAGCCTTATAAAAAACCTAATACACTGATTAAAAGAAAATTAAAATCAGACCTCTCAAAAAACATATATAGAAAAGATTTGGATTGATACTTCTAAGTATCGTCTTTTTTTAAACGAATTTAAGCATACGACAGAAAAATATGGAGAAATACACCCCAAAAAAACGAATACACTAAATATCCTGCGCGATAGCAAAACCTGCTGCCCAGGCCCACTGGAAGTTGTAGCCGCCCAACCAACCGGTAATATCAACTGCTTCACCACCCACGTAAAGACCGGGAAAGTTCTTCGCTTCAAGTGTTTTGGATTTTAACTCGTCTGTGGAAATCCCACCACGCATCACCTCTGCTTTATCGTACCCCTTGTCACCTGCGGGTTTCACCTTAAAAGTATGTATGGTATCAACAATACGTTGTGCTTCTGCTTTCCCCAGCGAAGCAATCTTCGTCTCAATAGGTAAGAACTTAGCTAGAGCTTCGACTATTTTTTTAGTAAAATAGTCATTTAGCAGTTGGCCGATTGTTCGCCTTCCACCGGTATTACGCTCCTGCTTGATGAGCTCTTCCAATTTAAACTTTGGCAACAAGTCTATCGTAAATATCTCCCCCGCCCGCCAATAAGACGAAATCTGTAAAATAGCTGGACCACTCAATCCCCAATGTGTAAAAAGAATATTCTCCTCAAATGCAATACGATCATTATATACCCGTGCAAAGACCGAATTTCCCGATAAGGAAGCATACCATTCTGCATCTTTACCTGTAATAGTAAGCGGCACCAAAGCCGGGGCAGTACCTACTACCTGCATACCCAATTTTCGGGCCGTGCGCAAAGCGAAATCCGAGGCTCCCAATTTAGCGACCGGCGACCCTCCAGAAGCAAGGACAACCTTTTTGGTATGGAGTATCTGCTCTTTACCAGCCCTTTCGATGGTAATAGAGTATCCGTCTACCGACTGCTCAACCGATTTCACAAGGGTGTTCAACCAGAGATTCTGTCCTGTATCGTAAAGCAGTTTTGTAAATACGGAGACAATATCCTTGGCCTTGTTGGTTGTCGGAAAAAGCTGCCCCAAGGTTTTCTCTTCCCCCCTTATGCCTCCGAAATTTTCAAAGAAACGTACGGTATCTTCTACTGTCCACTGTGCAAATACAGCATTTAAAAATTGTGGATTCTCCGACACAAAATTATCGACAGTCGTATACAGGTTGGTAAAATTACAGCGACCGCCACCCGAGATCAAAATCTTAGCTCCCGGCTTATCATTACGCTCCAGCAGGAGTGTCTTTTTGCCCAACAAACCCGCCTGTGCAGCACACATGAGCCCGCAAGCCCCTGCGCCTATAATAATTGCGTCGTATTTTTCCAAAGTCTATTTTATTTATTTCTATCGTCATCGCGATGAGCGCAGCGAAGAAGCGATCTTATTCGTCCATGAACGAAAGACTGCCGCGTCGTTCCTCCTCGCAGTGACGACGTAGTTTACTTTTTGGGCAGCCGCGTCGCAATCCTCATTCTGATGAAACTTGTACTGCTAACTCGTCATCGCGATAAGCACAGCGAAGAAGCGATCTTATTTATCTATTAGCCAAAGACTGCCGCGTCGTTCCTTCTCGCAGTGACGACACAAAAACAACAAATCTAGGAAATCAACTCCCCCTTCAACAGAATCGTTCGCTGTTCAGCTGCGGATCGCTCCGCAAGCTCCAAGATACGGATTACATCACGGGCTTGCTCGGCTTTTACAAAAAGTTCTCCATCACCTTTTAAAACCGTAACAATGTTGGCGTAAAAATCTTGACCCGAACCGCTTTCGCTAGGAACTAACTCTTCTACATCGTCTCCATTTTCAAGCACCGAGAGCTTTCCGAACGAAGTTACATCTTCCTGTCCCCAGTTATCTATATAGTGCGGCATAACACCATCTCGAAGGAGTGCCTCCTGTGGGTCTACTCCCTTTTTAATAAATGTGCCGTTCATACCAAATAAGCTATATCGTGGTGTAGCTTCTTTGGCCAGCATCTGTCCTTTGAGAGAAACCTTAAGACGTGGATAAGACAAAATAAACTCGAAATCATCAATGGTCTTTGCACCATCACGCTGTATGCGTAGGTCAGCAAATACCGCATCAGGATGCCCGAATAGCTGTAAAGCCTGGTCAATCAAGTGCGCACCCAGGTCGTAATGAATACCCGATCCAGCGAGGTTCTCCTCGCGCCAAGCGCCCGGTCGAAGGAAATTCCGAAAGCGATCATAGCGTGCTTCGTAGTTAACCAACCTACCCAAACGACCGGAAGAAATAATTTTTTTCACCGTCTTAAAATCCGAATGAAAACGGGCGTTGTGGTGCACAGACAATAATAGTTCTCTTGATTTCGCCAGCGCAATCAACTCATCCGCCTCTCTCACGGTATTGGTAAAAGGTTTCTCTACAATCACATGTTTGCCAGCTTCCAATGCGCTTTTCGCTAGCGAGAAATGCACATCATTCGATGTCGCTACCACCACTAGATCCACCTCTGGATCTGCGATGATTTCCTCTGCAGATAAAACTCCGATAGCATCGGGATACCGTTCTGCCAGGAGAAGTTGTTGCTC
The DNA here is from genome assembly GCF_005049105.1 of Sphingobacterium alkalisoli. Lineage (GTDB taxonomy): Bacteria > Bacteroidota > Bacteroidia > Sphingobacteriales > Sphingobacteriaceae > Sphingobacterium > Sphingobacterium alkalisoli. Next base: position 723,640 of record NZ_SUKA01000002.1, on the reverse strand, counting down.
GGGTTTCCGTGCCGTCACTTTATATAATTCCAAATCCGCATTCCCTGCAATAAAAGGAGCATGAAATACATGTCCACCGATAGAGAATCCAATTAGTCCTACCTTGATTTTGTTCATTGTTTACAACTTTTTGTTGATTCGCAGATTTGCCCATCAACGTATTTAAGTATCAGCGCATTTGACTCAAAGTTACATCTGTTCAGGAACAATAATACCCAACATACGCATACTCTCGGATATCACCTTGGCAGCCGTAGCAGATAAGTTCAACCGAAATGCTTTAACCTCCGGATCTTCTGCTTTCAAGATCGTCTCTTCGTGGTAAAATTTATTATATAATTTAGCCACATCGTATGCATAATTTGCCAGCTGCGCCGGGCTAAACTCTTTTGCAGATGCCTCAATGATCGTCGGATAATTAGCCAGTGACTGAATTAGGTCGCACTCAAATACTGATAATGAAGCAGGCACATGAGAAGACCCCGATACATACTCCGCTTTGCGCAATACCGATTTTATACGTGCATGGGTATACTGGATAAATGGCCCAGTATGTCCCTGAAAATCCACAGACTCATTCGGATCAAACAATAGTCTTTTCTTGGGATCTACTTTTAGTAAAAAGTATTTCAATGCACCCATACCAATAGTATCGTATAGTTCGGCTTTAGCCTCTTCAGTCAAACCGTCTGTTTTACCCAATTCCTCTGTCCGAGCTCGGGCTGTTTCGATCATTTCTACCATTAGATCATCCGCGTCGACTACCGTGCCTTCGCGGGATTTCATTTTACCCGTGGGAAGATCCACCATGCCGTACGACAGATGGAACAACCCCTCTGCCCAAGGCTTGCCTAATTTCTTCAGAATCAAGAACAACACTTTAAAGTGGTAATCCTGTTCATTCCCGACCACATATATGGACTCATCCATACCAAATTCGTCGTATTTTAGTTGAGCAGTTCCCAGATCCTGCGTGATATATACCGAAGTACCGTCACCGCGCAGTACCAGCTTCTGATCCAAGCCTTCATCACTCAAGTCGATCCATACCGAATTATCTTCTTTTTTAAAGAACACCCCCGAATCCAATCCTTCCTGAATGATATCTTTACCCAACAGATAGGTATTAGATTCGTAATAATATTTATCAAAATTCACACCGAGTTGGTTATACGTCTTTTCGAAACCCGCATATACCCAAGTATTCATCATCTTCCATAACGTTATCACCTCTTCATCACCTGCCTCCCATTTTTGGAGCATCTCCTGCGCTTCTTTGATCAACGGAGCACTCTTCTTTGCCTCCTCCTCCGTTTGTCCCAAAGTCACTAGACCTTCTATTTCCTTTTTATATTCTTTATCAAATCTTACATAATACTTTCCGACCAGATGATCTCCTTTAAGACTAGTGGATTCAGGTGTCTCCCCGTTTCCGAACTTCTGCCAAGCCAACATGGATTTACAGATGTGAATACCGCGGTCGTTTACCAAATTCGCTTTGACCACATCGTAGCCATAGGCCTTCAAAATCTCCGCAACAGAATACCCCAAGAGGTTATTACGTATGTGTCCCAGATGCAAGGGCTTATTGGTATTTGGAGAAGAATACTCCACCATTAGGCGTTTTCCATTAGGCGGAAATTGACCATAGTCAGCCCGGAGCATCGTATGGTTTAGCAAATCGATCCAGTAGCTATCCGCCAAGCTGATGTTTAAAAAGCCCTTGATAATATTAAACCCGGATATTTCCGTAATGTTTCCCCGCAAATATTCACCGATCTCCGTTCCCGTCTGTTCAGCAGATTTCTTTGAAAATCGCGTTATCGGAAACGTTACAATAGTAATCTGCCCCTCAAATTCCTTGCGAGTCTCCTGCAAAGTAATCTGGGCATCTGGAATTTCCGCGTTATAAAGTTCTTTTACAGCACGAACGGTCTGTTCGATGAGCGTCTGTTGAATAGAAGTAGCCATGTATTATTTTCGTAATTTTACAACCCTCTGATAATGAATAAGAAATTTATCAACCTAAGTGTTTAGGTATTCATCCTGAAAGTATATCTTTGCCAAAAATAATAAAAAATGCAGAGCTATCAGGAATTTCTTGACCTAAGTGTTGGTTTTCCACAAGACGGATTCGAAATTATCGACGACGAATTGTACTTCCACGACTTGAATTTGATGGAGATGATAGAAACGTATGGCACGCCATTACGTTTTACGTATTTACCCATTGTCAGCAAAAAGATCCAGCAGGCGAAGATCTTGTTTCAAACCGCAATCCTGAAACACGATTACCGCGGATCTTACAAATACTGTTACTGTACAAAATCCTCCCATTTCAAACATATTGTAGAAGAGGCGTTGAAAAACGACATTCACCTAGAAACCTCGTCTGCATTTGATATGCCGATGATCGATTCATTGGAACGTCAAGGTAAAGTTACTAAAGACATCACCGTTATCTGCAATGGATTTAAAACCTATCAGTACAAGCAGTATATCATTGATATGATACACGACGGATTCAAAAATATTATCCCGGTACTGGATAACAAAGAAGAATTCAACCTGTACGACGATGAGATCGAATTAGAAAGTCCCTGCGCTTTAGGTATCCGTATCGCGGCTGAGGAACAACCTGATTCGCAGTTCTACACCTCTCGTTTAGGGATTCGTATAGAAGATGTGATTGATTTCTATAACAACAAGATAGTAAATAACCCAAATTTCAAGGTTAAATTATTACACTTTTTCATCAATTCCGGAATTTCTGATACACCATATTATTGGAACGAATTGGAGAAATACGTAACCCTATACTGTAAATTCAAAAAGATCAATCCCGATCTAGATACACTGGATATCGGTGGGGGTATGCCGTTCAAAGACTCCTTAGTACATGATTTCGATTACGAATACATGGTGAATGAAATCGTGAACCGCATCAAGCAGATCTGTGCGCACCATGAGGTAATTGAACCGGATATTATTACGGAATTTGGAAAATATACTGTTGCTGAAGCTTCGGGGATACTATATAAAGTACTGGGTCGGAAATTACAGAATGACCGGGAAAAATGGTTTATGATCGACGGATCATTTATCACCAACCTACCTGATGTATGGGCATTGAACCAAAAATACATCCTCCTACCCATTAATAACTGGGATTCGGAATACGAACGGGTAAATCTAGGGGGAATTACCTGCGACGGACAGGATTACTATAACCAAGAGGCACATACCAGTTCTGTGTTTATGCCAAAGACACGTAAAGTGCAGTATTTAGGCTTTTTCCATACCGGCGCCTATCAGGACGTATTGAGTGGATATGGTGGGATACATCATTGCCTGCTTCCCTCGCCTAAGCATGTACTGATTCGCCGTAATCGGGATGAAACCTTTAATTACGAAGTATTTGGCGAAGAACAGAATTCAAAGCAAGTCATGAAATTACTGGGATACCAGTAATCGATTAGAGATATAACTAAAAAAGCGGCAAAGCCGCTTTTTTAGTTATAAACGTCCTTTTTTGTAAATACGTTACGTAACATGATCCTAAACTCAAACACTTCGAGCATAAACCATATATCTTTCTAGCTAGTTTATCTTCAGTTCGCGCGTATAGAAAACAATAAGCGAGCTATTACAAACCACTTTCTGATCATATGGACTTATTCCAGTCCCTTACTGTTACCATTAACAGTGTCCGATACCGCACCTGAATCAACTGTATTTAACTATAGGTTACATTACCTGTAATTAAATTCACAATCAATAACCTTATGAAATGAACCAACAATGCCTGGTTTGCATGGAAATTGTTATTCCGTGCTAGCAACTCAATATTGTCCCTTCACGATTAAGACCAACTTAGCCCTATTATTTTTTTGATGAAGGGCTACCATAAAGGAAGAAAACATCATCACTTCATAACTCAGCTATTTTAGTATATAGCCCCATTTAATTTAAAAATGACTCACTAAATTTAAAAAATACGTCTCCTTATTGAAGGTTTATCCAGATACATTTTCTTTAAAAGCATGTTACGTAACATAATTGCAAAGCCATCCGCTTCTAATACCAAAGCAGTTTGTCTGAAACCCGCACCATGATGGAACAGGTTAACGTATGAATGCTCTTTATACTAGAATATCGAGTACACAACAGAATAGGATGCCTCCACCTATCAATGGATGAGGAGCTACGCTGTATCTTCTTTGCCGAGGCAATTTGTTATTGGTACCGCTACGTTATCAATTACGTTTATTATCTTTACGATATGCTTGTTCGAATTTTATTTCGCTATAACACCACCACATATATGAACTTATTAAACCACGATAGGTAACGGTATGAAGTATATAAGAGCAAAAGCAGGATTTATCCGTTATTCGGACGATGCCTTGGTTGTAGCTGCGTTACGAATTATCAGATGCCTGAAAGATTCTCCTTATTTCACGGATCCAACTCCTTCATTGGTAGAACTGGAAGAATCTTATGTAGACTATTACGACAAAGTGCTGCAGGCAAAGGGTGGCGGTCTCATCTATAACTCAGCTAAGCGGGAAAGTAAACGCAAATTGGCAGCGCAGTTACAAAAATTGGTTTTTTACATCAACATAGTCAGTGACGGAGATCTGGTGAAGTTACACAGCTCCGGATTTCCTGTTCTCGAAAAAAAGCGCAAAGGACATCTTCCAGCCATACCTGAAGGTCCCTATTTACTGGATGGCAGGGTGAGTGGTGAAGTGGCTTTTGGTTTTAAACCCGTAGGGCGGGATATGTTATACGATTATTGCTTTGCTTCGACACTAGATAAGAAAGGAAACCCAATTTGGGGAGATATCCAGACAACTAGCCGCTCTTTCCGAAGCTATGCCGGAGGCTTCGAACCGGGAAAATATGTATATTTTAAAGTATGTGCAAAAAACAAACACGGGATCAGTGATTGGTCGATCGTTGTCATGTTAATGGTGCGGTAGTGTGGTATGAAGAACCATCAAAATTGTGGCTAAAGCAAGAGCCATTTCCTGCGTTGCGATAGTTGTTTCTTTTTTACCTGCGCCAGAAGCGCATACGACAGTTTACTTGCGCTTCCTATATCCTTTCCAGATAATCACTTAGCGATATTTCCGTATCTATGTTCAGCTTTTTGCGTAGTCTGTAACGATGTATCTCCACCCCCCGCACCGAAATACTTTGCAACTGTGCAATCTGCTTGGTAGAAAAATTAAGCCTTAAATAAGCACACACCTTCAAATCATTGCGTGATAAGGAAGGATGCCTGCTTTTCAGCCTATTAAAGAAACCGTCGTTAAGTTCATCAAAATGGGTGGCAAACTGATCCCAATGTGCCGTATTATTCTCAACATCCTTCAGTAACGAAGTGATGCGTCTTAGTTCCGTTCCTTCTTCCGTTGCTTCCAGTTTTGATAGTTCTACCCGCAGTTTCGTAAGAGCTCCCGAATTTTCCATCAGCTGCATACTGGTACTCGCCAGCTCCTTCGTTTTTGTCAACACCTCATTCTCCAGCTTTTCATTCTGTAGTTTGACGATTTCCTTCTCATTCTTTTCAACTTCCAGCTGATGGATATACCGCATTTGCTGCATCTCCTTCTCAAATTTAAGTTGTTGTTTCACCCACGCCTTTTTTTGCATATTCACCGTCCAATATATGCCAAGTGATGCCAATACAACATATACCACATAAGCCCAAGCCGTCTTATACCATGGAGGTTCTATTTCAAAAACATATACGGCTATTTCAGACTCTTCATTCAGATTGTTCTTTGCCTTAACTTTGAAGGTATATTGCCCACTGGGTAGATTGGTATAGTCCTTCTCACTATTCGTCGTCCAAGGTGACCAATCTGTATCATATCCTTCTAGCCAATATCGGTATGAAACGTGTTCGTGAATACCGTAACTGGGCGACGCATACTCAAAATGAAATGAATCGAACGAAGCATTCAAGATCGGGGAAGAACCCGGGGAGTCGCCTCCAAAAATAACACTATCCTTTACTCCTATTGTACTTACTGACGAGAGTAACACGGTAGGTTTCGTCCTGCTCGGCCGATACATTTCGTAGTTGATATGTATGACACCTTTTTCCGATCCGATATATACATTTTGAGCGTCGTAAGGATATATATTTTCAAATCCCGACGTATTCAAACCTTCAATTTCCGGAAAGTAAGTAATCTTGTAGCTATCTCTTTCTTTGTCATAATCCGCTACACCCACCCTCTTACCGCTACAAAACCATATATTCCCTTCTTTATCGTCAATAAGATACTTAATGGGTATCCCCCGAAAAACAGCAAAATACGATGAAGAAAAGAAGTGGTTATTTGATGCATCATACTCATACACACCTTTCTCAGTTGCAAAGACCACACGGTTCTTGATCTTGAAAACATAATTTTGATAAGTAGAAGGCAGACCGTCTTTTTGGGTAAGAAGTTTTGTTTTATATGTCGTCCTAGGCGCATTTAACTTCATTTGATAGATTCCTCTGTACGGATGGGAAGCCCAGATAATTCCATTATCATCCTTTGCCAAAAATCGATAAGAATCAGATGTGCCCAGCAACGTTCGTTTAATTGAAAAAGTGCGACCATCAAACCCAAGCAGATTCAAGCCCTGATACGTGCCGATTAAACTATAGTTAATAGGATACACCGAAGACAATGGCAGCGTCAACCAAGAACCCGTTCCAGGAGCTATTGGCTTTACAGTTGGTCCTTCTATCTCATAAAACCCTTTATTATGAGCCAACAGCAACTTCCCATTAACTTCATCCAGCCGCCAAGCTTCTCCCCCATCACTACCTTTTACCAAAGAAAACAGACCTGGCGACTGACTATGATCTTCGATTCCTTTGTCCAAAGAAGCTACATATACTCCATTAGAAGAAGAAATATATAAGTTGTTCTCAAAAACCCGGGTCGAGTAGCCCGTTACCTCATGGTCTACATTTGGACGTAAGTAGCGAACACCTCCACCATAACTTATGACCGCAATGCCATTGTCCACAGCGACCCAAATATTTTGCTGTTTATCTACAAAGACGGTAGAAACATTCTTGTTTTGCAAACCTTCGACCACCGAAATACGTTCCAAGAGACGACCGTGTACTGTACGTATGTGACAGCCTTCGGTAGCAGTCGCCATTACGTACCTGTTGTTGTCAATTTTAGCGATAGAAGGCGTGTACATATCATGCCACGATACGTTTTCTAAAGAGGTTAATTTTTGATGATGGAGTAACATTGTCCTGTTGTTCAACAGACTTACCAATACACTATCCTTTCCCATCTCCAACATACCGGATATTTTGTTTCCTCCAAAATGAGTAGCTGGCGACACGACATTCCACTGTCCATTATTGAATGCGAGCAATCCGTTAGATTTATCTTGAGCAAATAATCTTCCCGCAGATTGACCCATAAACTGCCATTCCAAGGAAGCCGGATATACCGCTACCTTATCCCCTTTATAGACAAACAGTAGATTAGAGGCCATAAAAAAAATGCCCTGCTCAAAACCTACGGTGTGCCATACATCTGCAAACTGTCTGTATGCTGCCGGCACCTTATCGTGCAGCGAAACGTAACGTAGATCGGATTTATCTGATTTTACAAAATATCCAAATTCACCTTGCCCTCCTACATAAATTTTATCATCTTCGCTGATGTAAATCGATCTAACAATTGTCTGATTGGGAAGTTTATACTGCTTCCAATATTTACCGTCAAAGCTGATTAGGCCTTCATTATTACCGAAGTATAGAATCCCCCTACTATCCTGTTGGATATCCCAAGTCCGGCTTCCCCCTTGAAAAGTTGCCTTTCCATAATTGACAACCAATGGCGCTCCTAGCGGATTTTGTCCCACAACCACAAATGGAATAGCAATCATCCATACCCATAAAAACACAGTGAAATACTTCATAGCAAAGGCTCAAATTGATTATTGATGTATTTATGATGTACCCCAAATATAGGAAAAAAACCAAATAACTCACTATCTGTTGTATAAATGACGTAGTATATCCATAGGAACATAACTGTATTGCATCTAAATTTGAATAGCTAAATTATAAACAAATTTTCTTCACTAAAACTTATCGTGCATGAAAAACAAATTATTGACTTTCGCCATAGTTGCAATGATGTCTTGTATTTCGGGTGTCGTCCGCGCCCAAAACAGGACAGTAACTGGCAAGATCACCAATGAACAGGGAACTCCACTGGTAGCCACTATTGCTCCAAAAACTACGTCCAATGTAGCAACTAGCAGTGATGAATCAGGGCTTTATAGCCTATCCGTACCTGAAACAGTGGACTCCTTAATTGTAAATTCTATTGGTTATATGACAAAAACAGTCGTCATCCGCAACAATGTAGCCGACGTACAACTGCAGGTTGACGGCAATTACAATCTGGACGAAGTGGTCGTTATCGGATATGGTACTCAACGCAAAGGCGACCTGACAGCACCTGTTGCTACAGTAAATATGGAAAATGCTCTTAAAAGGACTGTTTCCACGCCCATGGATGCGCTACAGGGCGCTGTCACCGGCGTACAGATCATCAGCTCTGGTGCCCCGGGTACTACACCTACTGTCCGTATCCGCGGAGTAGGATCGTTCAACAACGAGAGCCCACTATATGTCGTCGATGGTATGTTTATGGACAATATTGATTTCCTAAACCCAAACGACATCGCGGATATGTCTGTGCTTAAAGACGCTTCGGGTGCAGCCATCTACGGTGTACGCGCGGCTAATGGCGTCATCATCGTAACCACGAAAAGAGGAAGTCTCAATATGAAGACCAAGGTAACGTACAATGGTTATGCTGGTTTACACACCCCCACCAATGTACTTAAAATGGCTAGCGGTCAACAATATGCGGATTATGCTATTGCCGTAGGCAACAAGAATATCGTAGATAATTCTGTCAGCAAATTTGGCGGTCAAGATGGACGCCCAACCACTAATACCGACTGGTATGGTGAACTACTTCGATCAAATGCCCTCATTCACAACCATAATCTAGATGTACAGGGAGGAAGCGAAAAAATCAGCTATTCATTTGGGATAAATTACCTGGATCAGGATGGGATTATGGATACCGAGAATTACCACCGCAAGTATAATATTCGTTCACAAACCGAAGCGAGAGTAGCTTCTTGGTTGAAAATCGGCTTTACAGCTCATTTAAATAATTTTAATGCGTTCGCACCCAACAATGCGGCTTTTCGTCAAGCTTACTTTGCCTCGCCACTTTATCCTTCATACGATCCCAGTCTGGAGTTAGCGGATCCCATTAAGTTTGGATCCAGCACGACCTTGGGAATGCCGTCAGGATTTTGGTTCAACAATCCACTTGCTACGGCCTATTACAACCACAACGAAACAAAAGGTTTTCAGGTATTACCGAGCGCTTATGTTGAGGCCGAATTTTGGAAAAAGAAGCTGACCTTCCGTTCGCAGTTGAGCCAGCGCTATCAGTCTACACATAACATACAGTACACACCGGTATATTATATTGACAATGACCAGCGCAGTCAACGCTCCTATCTTCGGTCGGCACAGGCTAGGAACAACAATTATATCCTAGATAATCTATTGACCTATCGGGACGAAACGGGCAAACACCACTGGAGTGTATTGCTTGGCCAGTCAACCCGCGAAGAGCGCTGGCGCGAGACCTGGGTATCGGCTAATGACGTACCTCAATCGGAAGAATTTTGGTATGTGGGTCAGGGTGCTCAAGGTACCGGCTCAGCAACGGGTTATGGCGAAGGTGGATTCCGTAACGCCGGCATATCGTTCTTCACTAGAGGTACCTATGATTTTGACAACAAATACCTCTTGACCGCCACGTTCCGCGCAGACGGCAGTTCAAAATATCAAACTAAATGGGGATATTTTCCTTCTCTAGGTATCGGATGGGTATTGAGTCGTGAAAAATTCATGGAAAATCAGTCTTTATTCGATCTATTAAAACTTCGTGGTAGCTGGGGGCTTTTGGGTAACGACGGCATACAGCCCAATGCAGGCTATGCTATTGTCAATTCAGGAAATAACTTTTCAGGTATTTTTGGAAGCGTCGGGGAGAATAACGGCGTACGGGTACCTGGTTATCGCGTCGGTCGATTCTTTACGCAGGTACGCTGGGAAGTCGTTGAAGAATGGGACGCGGGTTTGGACTTTGCCTTGCTTAACAACCGCCTCAACGGTACCGTGGATTATTACTACCGTAAAACCAAGGATCTCGCCTTTAGCCGTCCGATTCCTTTTATGTGGGACCGTGTTTACGGTAATTGGGGAAGCGTAGCCAACAGTGGATGGGAGATTGGATTAGACTGGAAAGATCAAGTTGGTCAGCTAGACTATAACATTGGAGCGAATATCACGACACTAAAAAACAAGGTAACCGATATCGGTGCATTGGCCAATATTATGAACGGATTTCCCGAATGGTCTGCTGAATTTCCAGCACGTATAGAAGCCAATCAACCGATCAACTATTATTATGGTTACGAGGTTGCCGGGGTTTACCAAAACACCGCAGAAATCAATTCCGACCCGATCGCTACCCGATACAATCAAGAGAACCCCAATTCACCTATTCTTCCAGGATACCTTCGGTACAAGGATCAAAATGAAAATGGTGAATTGGATGAAGCGGATCGCATCAATCTAGGAAATTACCTACCCAAGCTGACTTACGGCTTCAACGTGGGGCTGAATTACAAAAATTTTGACTTCAGTGTAGCTTTTCAAGGTGTCGCAGGCAATAAAATCCACAACCTCAATCGAGCCATGAGACGTAAGTATCCGCAGATGAATGCCGATGCAGCCTTTATGGAAGGGCTATGGAACGGTGAAGGATCGAGCAATACCTACCCTTCTGCAGCGGGCTCTGTTGCAGCATGGAATCTACAGGCGAGTTCCTTCTTCGTAGAAAACGGGGCTTATCTACGTATCCAGAATATGCAGCTTGGCTATAATTTTAGGGTCCGTGAATCCATACCTGTCCGGATCTTTGCCACGGCAGATAGACCGGCCATCTTCACCCGTTACAATGGTTTCACACCGGAAGTATCAGGAATGGGTTTCGATTCCAACGTATATCCGATATCATCGACATACAGTCTTGGTTTAAACGTAACCTTCTAAATTATTTTATCCATTAAAGAAGAATAAGTATGAAAAACTTAAAATACATCCTCATAAGTGGTTTTATAGGCATAGCTGCATTACACAGTAGTTGTGAGAAATTCCTGGATAAACCGTTGGAAAACCAACAACGCTCGGAAGAAATTGATTATAGCGACCTCTCTCTGATGTACGCGCCTGTATCCGGTGTGTACCGCGCTGCAGCCGATGACAACCTCGTACATTGGATAGATCTGTCCATACGTTGTATGCGCGATGATGATTTTCAACAAGCAGCACCAAATCCGAATGATAATCCTGAGTTGATGGGCATCAAAAATTTTCAGAATGATGTTACCATACAATCCTATTGGGGACTGAACCAGTCTTGGATAAGCTATTACAGTTTAGCAATTTCAGTCAACAATGCCCTGATGGAACTCGATGAGTTTGAAAAAAATATTCCCTCGGGCAATACCGAGCAGCTGGCACTCAATCGACAGTATAAAGCGGAGGTCCGATTTTTACGGGCTTACGCTCATTTGCTGGCCTCCCGTATTTTTGGCGATGTCCCCATCCTATCCGATAGCGGGGACATTGCCCGACTTACGACGATTGGAAAAAGTACCGTGACTCAGGTCCGCGAGTTTATTATCGATGAAATGAATGCCTGTATCCTCGATTTAGAAGACGCACGTCCTAACCAATCCAAACATCTTGGAGCAGTGACCAAATACTCCGCACTCCTTTTGAAGGCAAAAGCCGCCGCTGATCTAGCTGCGAATAACAATAGTAGTCCCTACTGGGATCAGGTTCTAGAAGCCACTGATCTGATCATCGACAGCGAAAAATTCTCGCTGTACGGTGATTATTACAATCTGTTCAAGCGCCCTGGAAAGCTTAGTAACGAGTCCCTTTTTGAATTACAATATTCCGACTTCGGACTGGCTACAGGTGATATCGTGCGTCCGGGTGTCGACTGGGGCACATTTTTCAGGTGGCAGGGCCCATCGGGAAATCAACGAGGTAGTGCTATCTCCGGTGCTGGTTGGATCCCTCCATCACAAAATATCGTTGATTTTCTGAACGATCGCGGTGACGCGCTCAGGCTGAAGACGACCATATTAGAATACGGTGCTAGCGAAGATACGTATGCCGAAACGCCCGATGGCGACCGTGTGTATGGTAATCCGTTTGGGATAAAGTATTTCAATGGAAAGACCTATCTACCGGTGGATCAAATGACCGAAGGCCGTATAGAGTATGGGGCTAATAATAATGTACGCATTCTGCGTTACTCCGACGTCCTGTTGCTCAATGCGGAGGCCAAAGTTCGGAAAGGTCAAGACGGAGATGCACCTTTTAACCTTGTACGAGACCGAGCAGACTTAGAACTGCTATCTAATGTAACGTTAGAGCAGATTCTAGACGAACGCAGGGCTGAATTTGCTTGTGAATGGTGGGGTGAACGCTTCAATGATCTGATACGTACAGGGCGAGCACAGCAGGTTTTCGGATCTAAATTTGTTCCCGGACAAAGCGAATATGTACCTATCCCGCAAACACAGATAGATGCCAACTCGAATTTCAGATAGGCATAGCAAAGTTCGAAAAGGTTTGACCCTTACTGTCAGACCTTTTTGAAATTTATTATTTTTAACTATTTAAAAACGACTCGAAATGAATTTACCAAATATCCTGGTTATGGTTATTCTGAATGCCCTGCTCTTTGTAAAAGCTGACTATGCGCGCGCGCAAACTCCCATCTCGGTCGAAATCATAAAAACGGAAACAGGATACAAGCTGTTACGTGGTGGTAAGCCCTACTTTATTAAAGGTGCGGGTGGAACCAACTATATGGATAAGTTAAGGAACTATGGGGGCAACTCCATACGCACCTGGAGTACACACGAAGGTCAACGCATTCTGGATGAGGCCCACAAATTAGGACTCAGTGTGACAATGGGTCTTGCTATGGCCACAGAAAGACACGGTTTTGATTACAACGATAAAGTGGCAGTCGCACGACAGCTGGAACGCGTGCGTCAGGAGATCCTACAGTTCAAAGACCATCCCGCATTATTAGCGTGGGGTATAGGCAACGAACTCAATCTCCACTATAGAAATCCCAAGGTGTGGGATGCCGTGGAGGAGGTTGCCAGCATGATCCAGGATCTCGATCCGAATCATCTGGTAACCACTATGCTGGCTGGCGTTAATAAAAAAGAGATTGATCTCATAAAGGCAAAGTGTCCATCTCTCGACCTGATTGCAGTACAGGTGTACGGTGGTTTAGCTAGCGTCCCCGCCCAGATACGATCTACTGGATGGGACAAGGCTTACATCGTAACGGAATGGGGTCCAACCGGCCACTGGGAGGGTCCGCAAACCCCTTGGCATGCCTCTATAGAAGAAAGTAGTAAGGAAAAAGCGGCAGTGTACAAAAGCCGTTATGAAGCCTCGATAGGTCAAGACAAAAGCTGCCTAGGCTCTTACGTATTCCTTTGGGGGCAGAAACAAGAGCGAACGCCGACTTGGTACGGCCTATTTACTGAAGCTGGCGAAGAAAATGAAGTAGTCGACGTGATGCATTATCTATGGAAAGGTAAATGGCCAAAAAATAGGGCTCCACGTTTGGACTCCTTATTGTTAGATGGAAAAAAATCTCTTGACTTTATCTACCTCAAACCCGGCCAAAACTATGACGTAGCTGTATTTGTTACCGATTCGGATAAGGATAAACTGCGCACCCGTTGGGAAATCCTTCACGAAAGCACCGACCTGAAAGAAGGAGGCGACCGGGAAAGCCGACCTGCCAGAATCGAAGGTCTGTTGACCGCTCTATCTCATGACAAAGCCTTGCTAGTCGCTCCCCAACAGGAAGGCGCTTACAGGCTTTTCGTCTATGTAACAGATGATCACAATCATGTCGCGACTGCTAATATTCCATTTTTCGTTTCCACAACAGAAAATCCATCGCATAATACGCTTCAACCGCCACATGCGAGCAATTCGTACCAATTTTCAGAAACAGCATTCTGGGCCGATGAGTTTAATTATACTGGCTTACCCGATAGTACCAAATGGTCTTACGACGTCGGATCCAAACATAATGGCTGGGGTAACAGCGAATTGCAATACTATACCGATGCGAACCTTAACAATGTGTTGGTCAGCAATGGTACCTTAAAAATTACCGCCCTTAAAGAAAAAATGGAGGATATGGATTATACCTCTGCTCGTCTAGTCAGTAGACATAAAGGCGATTTTTTATACGGTAGATTTGAAGCCCGCGCGAAGGTTCCCCGCGGAAGAGGTACCTGGCCCGCCATATGGATGCTACCGACCGAATGGAAATATGGTGGTTGGCCTAATTCGGGCGAAATAGACATCTTAGAACATGTAGGCTATGACCAAGATGTAGTCCATATCTCGGTTCACACTAAGGCCTATCACCACTCCATTCATACACAGAAAACGGCAACCAAGAAAATCGAGGCTGCTTCGGATGATTTTCATCTTTACCGGATTGACTGGACTCCAGATCATATCAAGGGATTTGTCGATGATATCGAGATATTTCATTTTTCAAATGAAAAGAAAACATTCAAAGAATGGCCTTTCGATCAAAATTTTCACTGGCTCCTCAACCTTGCCGTGGGCGGATTCTGGGGAGGACAAAAAGGCATTGACAGCAGCATCTTTCCGGCGATCTTGGAAATAGACTACGTCAGGGTTTACAATTTAAAAAATACCGATTAAAAACCCCTCTAATTATTTGACTATGAAGCAGGTGGATCGGAATACATCTTCGAAGAGACAACTACCATATTACCCTTACAAACTTATAAATCTCAAACCATAAAACTGAAATAGCAGCAACAAGTAAAGCCAACCCCAGCTCATTCATATCAAGAGTTGTTACGTTGAAGAAGTTAGAAATAGGTTTTACATATAATATCATAAATAGTAGCACGAGCACTAAAGCGGAAATACCCACGAATAACGGGTTACGGTTTCTGAAACTTTGTAGTATGCTATAAAAGAACGAACGATTGGCAAAACTCAATAATATGTTAGCAAAGATCAAGGTAGTGAACACCATTGCTCTCGTTTTTTCTTCACTTCCCCCGTTTTGAACCGTGTACTGATACATAAACAACACCCCAAACGTAATCATCAGTCCCTGAACAATACTGATCCCAAGCTCATTCCAACTTAAAAAAGTATCTCCCATAGCTCTTGGAGGTAGCTTCATTGTGTTTTTTTCCATAGGCTCATTCTCATAAACAATAGAACAGGTAGGCCCCATAACAAGCTCAAGGAATATGACATGAACAGGAGTAAAGATCTGAGGAAACACCCACCCTAAAAACAGCGGTAAAGAGACTGTTAATATAATTGGAATATGAATTGAAATAATATATTGGACGGCCTTCTTAATATTGGTGTAAATTCTTCTTCCCGCTGCTATCCCAACAACGAGTTTTTCCAGATCATCATTCGTAATAACCAGCGCTGCTGCGGATTTAGCAATCTCCGTTCCTTTATTTCCCATAGCTACACCGATATGGGCAGCTTTCAAAGCCGGGCCGTCGTTTACGCCATCTCCAAGCATTGCCACCACCTCACCTTTCTTTTTCAGGGCATTGACGACCGCAAGCTTTGCGTCGGGAAACATTCTAGTAAACAAAGTAGTACGATCTGAAATCTGTATCAATTCTTTTTCTGATTTCCCGATAATCTCATTCCCATTAACTGCGGATGTATTATTAATAATTCCCGCCTGCAATGCAATCGCATTGGTCGTATCGGCGTTATCACCCGTAATTACCTTTACTTGGATACCGGCATCATAAATACGTTGAAATACTTCTCGAATCCCCTTCTTAGGAGGATCGTAAAAGACAGTCAGTCCCAAAAATTGAAAATTAAAATCCTGTTGTTTCACTGGAAAGCTATTTCCTTCAAAATGAGATTTAGCAACCCCCAATACACGATACCCTTGCCGACCAAATGCTTTTACAACCGTTCTGATCTTCTCTTTCTCGCTTACTGAAAGCCGGGAAACATCTAGGATGGCCTCGGGAGCTCCTTTAGCTGCAATGATTCTGTACTGCTTATCGTTTTCAAATAGATGCGTCATCATAGGAGGTCTACCTTCAAGTGGATATTCATGAAACATCTGATATTCTTGTCTTAAGTCATTCTTTCGAATCTGTTCGTACGTTTTGTGCAACGTAATTTCCATAGGATCAAAGGGTACCGGTTCGCTGCTCCACATTGCATAATCGATAAGCTCCGCTAGCTCGTCAACTTCAAATTCATTTTCTTCATACGTCCTGTCAGAGCCGTAATCGTACAAATGCTTAAGATTCATGGTGTTTTCAGTAATGGTACCAGTTTTATCTGTACAGATAACCGTCGTACTTCCCAGTGTCTCTACAATACTACTCCGTTTGATGATAATTCCGTGACGCATCAGCTTCCATGCTCCCAAGGCCATAAAGGTTGTAAATGCTACCGGAATTTCTTCGGGTAATACCGACATTGCCAATGTAAGTCCACTCAGCAGGCTTTTCACGAGATCACCTGTTTTAATAAAACTGAAAATGCAAACCATCAAGAAAACGACTAGACCGATAACTGCCATACCTTTTACAAACCTGCGAATCTGGATTTGTAATGGCGAAATTTCTTCTTTTATATTCAGTATAGATTCGCCGATTTGACCGACACGGGTTTCTTTTCCGATACTACTTACCTGATAAACGGCCAACCCCGAAACCGTTACTGTACCACTGTAGATAAAATTATCCTCTGATTTACTATCTTTAAAAACCGAGAAGCTTTCTCCGGTAAGGGAAGACTCGTTAACAGAAAAATCATTACTGTGCACAATTCTTCCGTCGGCATTTATAATTTTCCCTTCTTCAGTAAGGCATAAATCACCTATAACAATTTCATGCGTGGGGATTTCCAGCACCTCCCCTCCCCTAATTACTTTACTTAAAGGTTCATTTAGCTTTTCAAGCTCTGCCAAAGCTTTTTTACTACGACTATCCTGATAAAAAGAAATAGCGGTAACTGCCACGATAGCGAAAAACATAAAAGCAGCCTCGCCATAATCTCCCACAATTACGTAGATGAAGGAGATCACAATAAGCAAAATCAACATCGGCTCCTTTAAGATATCAATAAGCAGATATAACCAAGTACTTTTATGGCCTGTTTGTAAGCGATTATATCCATATAACTCCCTAGAAGCAGCTACTTCGCTTTCGGTGAGACCTTTGAGGTGATCAGGTATATTGTAAGACATAGTGATATAAAATAGGATTCCTAAATGTAATCAATATTTATCTTTAAATTTGTTATCTAATAATTTTATGCAGTGATTAAAGTACTTATCATAGACGACGAAGAGAAATTGAGAATCCTTCTTTCCAAAATAATCAGCTTAGAAGGTTTTGAGGTATTTCAAGCAGGTGACATTAAGGCGGGGCTGAAGAGGTTGGAACTTTCCGATATCGACGTGGTGATCTGTGACGTTAAATTACCTGATGGAAATGGAGTCGCCACAGCTAAAATCATCAAAGAAAAATTTCCTATTACGGAAGTTATATTGTTGACCGCCTATGGAAACATTCCGGATGGTGTACAAGCGATTAAGAACGGTGCTTTTGATTATATTACCAAAGGCGATGATAACAATAAAATTATTCCCTTGGTATATAAGGCGAGTGAAAAAACAGCACTAAACCGAAGAGTTTCGCAATTAGAAAAACAATTGGAGGAAAAACATTCCTTTGATAAAATCATAGGGAATTCCCATGCCATTATGAATGCTATTGAATTAGCACAGAAGGTTGCTGACACCAGCACTACAGTGCTTCTAACGGGTGAAACAGGAACAGGTAAGGAAGTTTTCGCCCAGGCCATACATCAAGCAAGCAGCCGCAATAAACAAAACTTTGTAGCCATTAACTGCTCGGCTTTCAGCAAAGATTTATTGGAAAATGAATTATTCGGGCATAGAGCTGGAGCATTTACGGGGGCAACAAAGGACCAAAAAGGACTTTTTGAGGAAGCCCACAGGGGAACTATTTTTTTGGATGAAATCGGAGAAATGGCGATAGAGCTGCAGGCTAAGATCTTACGGGTTTTGGAAACTGGGGAATTTTTAAAAGTAGGGGATTCAAAACCGACAAAAGTTGATGTGCGCATTGTTGCCGCCACCAACAGAAATCTTGAAGAAGAAATAGAAAAGGAACATTTTCGCAGCGATTTGTTTTACAGGCTTTCGGTGTTTTCTATTCACCTTCCCCCACTCCGCGAACGAAAAAAAGATATTAAACCGCTGGCAGCGTATTATGCACACATATTTGCGATAAAGTCTAACCGTAAACCCCTACAATTAACGGATGAATATATTACGGCTCTTGAAAACAATGATTGGAAGGGGAATATCCGTGAGTTGAAGAATATTATTGAACGCAGTGTAATATTAGCAGATAATGACCGTTTGGATCCGGACACGTTACCGATGGGTGTTCAACGCATTAAAACCTCAACCAAACCATTATCAGCATTTTCTATGGCGAGTGCCGAAAAACTGCATATCCAGAAAGTATTAAACCATACCAGAGGCAATAAAGCCGAAGCGAGCCGTTTACTCGAAATAGGCGCAGCAACCCTCTACCGAAAAATTATCGAGTACGGTATTGGATAGCTTTTTTTTGTGGATAGAGATACTATTTAATTTTAAAAGGACTATAATAATGAGAACAGCTATTTTAACTATCACCTTGAATCCATCTGTAGACAAAAGCAGCAGCGTTGACAACATCGTACCTGAAAAGAAACTACGTTGCAATGCCCCCAAATATGAAGCTGGAGGTGGGGGGATCAATGTATCGAGAGCGCTAAAAAGATTGGATATATCTTCACACACTCTTTTTACTTCCGGAGGAAAAACAGGTCGTATGTTGGAAGAATCGCTACAGTTTGAAGGACTGGATATATTACCGGTAAATATCGGTAGCGAAACAAGAGAGAATTTTATTGTGGTGGATAGATCAACCACTCAGCAATACCGATTCGGGTTCCCCGGAGATCAGGTTACACCAGAGGAACAAAAAGAAATTTTGAGTAGGGTTGATCAGTTAAACCCAATTCCCGGTTTTGTCGTAATCAGCGGCAGTCTCCCCATAGGGGTGGATCCGGATTTTATCAAGCTGCTTATCAATACATATAAAACCAAAGGAAGCAAAGTGATCGTAGATACATCAGGAAACGCGCTCAAGGCAGCAGTAGAAGAAGGTTTGTTTTTATTGAAACCCAATTTAGGAGAACTTGCCGCTTTAACCGGCAAGGATGAGCTGGAAGATACCGACATTGACCATGCGGCCCGATCTATCATTTCTCAAGGTAAAGCAGTCATCGTTGTTGTTTCCCTTGGGGCTCAGGGTGCGATTTTATATTCCGAAACAGAAAAAATACACATGGTACCACCGGTGGTAAAAATACGAAGTACCGTAGGAGCTGGAGATAGCATGGTAGCCGGCATGGTATCTGTCTTGGCAACTCAGGGCAATATGGAAGAAGTACTTCGTAAAGGAATTGCCTGTGGTTCTGCCACTACAATGGCTGAAGGCACAGGGCTTTTTGCAAAGAAAGATGTAGATCGGCTATTGGGTGGCATTAGAAAGCAATAGGTAGCTGTTACATCAATCAGCCGGAGTAGCATTTACTTAGCATGAAGCGTAAAGGCAAATGTACTTCCCGCTCCAAATTCACTTTGCACCTCTATTCCGCCACCTTGGGCTTCTATAAATTCTTTGCTAATGCTTAATCCCAAGCCTGTTCCTTCTTTTTTCGTGCCCGGAATGCGGAAGTATCGTTCAAAGATCTTGGTAAGGTACTGGGGTTGGATACCCTGTCCGGTATCTGCAACAGAAAATCTGACTTTGCGATCACCTTCTTTTTGAACGTTGACAACAATGGAAGCGTTCTCATAAGAATACCGTATAGCGTTTGAAATCAAATTGGTAAGTACCCATGCTGTTTTTTCACTGTCGGCCATCACGACCGATATATCATTGTCGATCTTCACATGGATACCGATATGTTTTTGTTCGGCGGAAATCTTATTGGCGTTGACAGCGTATTCAAGGATGGGTTTTATTTCCGATGGCAGCATATTGAGGTGGATGGCACCACTCTCCACCTGCGCGATATTCAAAAGCTCTCCAGTAATCTTTAGCAGTCTGCCGGTATCTTCCTTAATACCGGCTACGAGATTCCGTTGCTCTGTATTTAATTCACCAATTTGCTTGTTTTCCAATAATTGCAGGCTCATTTTTATCGACGAAATCGGTGTTTTAAACTCATGGGATACCGTGCCCATAAAATTCGTCTTCGCTAAATCCAGTTCCTTAAATGGTGTGATGTTTCTGAGCATAATTACCTGTCCGATAAATTGGGAAGCAGTTTCCCCAGTTGGCACAATATTGATATCAACCACTTCTTTTTCAAAATAGCTTTCTTTGCTATCGGCAAATATTTTCAAAGGACTTGCATTAAGCTTTTTTAAATTTGGGTCGACAATTTCCTGAATGATATCCTTTACCAAATCATTTGCCATTGCCACGTCCTGAATTTGCCGGCCCACAAAATTTTCCTTTTTAAGTCCGGTAATTTTAAGAGCCTCCTCGTTTACAAAAAGTACCTTCCTGTTTTCATCAATCCCAATTACGGGATCATGCATATTATCAATCAATGCTTCAATACGTTTTTTCCCTTTTAAGATTTTCTCCAGCTTACTTTCCGAATATTCTGCCAACTTTTCCGCCATCGTATTGAATGATTTTGCTAGATCCCCAAATTCACTGTGGCTTTCAAAATGAACTCGTTTCTTATAATTCTGAGCAGCAATCTCCTGTGTACTTTCGGTTAATTCCTTTATGGGGTCTGCAATATTGGATGGTAGATTGACCAACAGTATGAAGGCGATAAGAAAACACAGTGTGCCCGTAACAGCGATGACAACAATAGCTTTTTGAGCCGTTTCATCCGCAATATCGCTCTTCCTCTCAATTGCTTCCATATTCAATCGCATTAATTCTGTGATGTCCTTCCTTATCGGGGATATTAAAGAGGAATCTTCAATATTCTTCTTTAACGCAGCAAAGTGCTTAACAACCAAATCTGTTGCATCTTTTTCACCCACTTCCGTTACATTGGCATTTTGTTTATCCAGATTATCTTCAAAAGTGTGCAGCGCAACGGGGTCGATTCCAATATCTTCTAATGCCAACAACATATTTCGGGAATACTGTAGGGTATTATAATTGGCGACAAGGATATTATTGGTATCCTTTTTTAATTTATACACGTACCATCCGCTCACCGCTGCCAATGAAAATATCATTAGAAAAAGCAGTCCTACTCCAAAGGTCAATTTTGTTTTTATTTTCACTTTTTATGAATTTTTCATTTTCAACTTAAAATTACCAAATCAATATTTTCTTTTGACAGTTTGTTCAATAAGGTATTGAAAGTATCCGTTGCCAGTATCAGCTTAGCTAACGTGATATGCGGCTTTCCTATACATACCGTAGTGATTTTCCTATCCTCGCATTCTTTGATAATAGCCTTGGTTGTGTTTCTTGCCTTCACTTTTATAATTTCAGCTCCCAATTCTGTGGCTAATTTAAAATTATTAATGAGAAAGCGTTGTTTGTCTAAAGCTATTTTATCTACATTTTCTTTAGGTGTCTGTACATACATTACGTACCATTTACAATTGTAGTAGTTAGCTAAGCGGGCTGTTTTACGAATGACATTTTTAGCCGTTTTTTCATTAGAGCTGATGCAGGCCAAAAATCGTTCCTTCTTGATATTTCGGGTAAGTACGACTTCCGTTTCTACTTTTCGTTGTACCTGTGATGCAACTTCTTTGAGCGCCAATTCCCGAAGTTGCAAAATATGCTCACTTTTGAAAAAATTATGGAGTGCCGCTTGTATCTTCGAAGCATCATAAATTTTGCCTTCTTTTAAACGATCGATGAGATCTTCTGCCGTAAGGTCAATATTGACCACCTCATCTGCCTGAGCAACCACACTATCCGGGATGCGTTCCTGCACATCAATGCCCGTAATTTCCCTTACTTCTTTATTCAGGCTCTCAATATGCTGAATGTTTACGGCACTGATGACATTGATGCCGGCATCCAGAATATCCATTACATCCTGCCATCGTTTTTCGTTTTTGCTTCCTTCTATATTGGTATGTGCCAGTTCATCCACAATCACGACTTCTGGACGAAGATTGATGATCGCCTGCACATCCAGTTCTTGCAGTTCTTTCCCTTTGTAGAAAAGCTTCCTACGGGGGATAACAGGCAGACCGTTCAATAATGCATGTGTTTCAACACGATTGTGCGTTTCGATGTATCCGATCTTGACATCGATACCATTGCGAAGTAGTGAATGAGTTTCCTGTAGCATCCGATAGGTTTTGCCCACGCCGGCGCTCATTCCGATATAGAGTTTGAATTTTCCTCTTCGGGATTTCTGGATTAAATCCAAAAAATGTGCAGCACTTTTTCGCTCGTCCATAACTTGCTGTTTTACTTTTATAAATTTACACAAATTCCCCTTAGACAATTGTCCAAAGGGGAATGAGGGTAATAAGAAATTTTTAGAAACGGATTGTCAGTGATGTCACTGCCATCACGTTGGCTTTTTTCATATTACCATCCCTGTCTAAGAAAACAGCATCTTTGCTGTTTAAGCTTTTGACCTCGGTACGCCAAACTAAATTGGGCAGAATTTGATAATCTACGTTGAGTGAAGCTCCAAAAGTCTGAAAACCATTTTCTGCACCAGAAGCTATAATGACACCATTTTTGTCATTGTAATATTCTCCCCTTGCCGCAAGATTTATTTTATCTGTCGGGCTGTATTTAACAATCAGTACAGGGGTATACCAGGTATCGTAATCACTGCTAGATTTTTCTTTCTGCTGTGTTCCGATATCAAATCCGGCAATCAAAGCAAATTGACTGCTGATTTCAAACTGCCCGTACAGATTGTGGAAATAGCGCATTCTTCGCTTATCATCCGGAAAATCATTCCCCATGAAAGAACTGCTGTTTAATGTCACTTTTTCACTAGGTCGGTAAGTCAATTGATGTCCGAACGCAGGGGTAGTGTTACCCTCCACACGTTGGATACGTTGCCAGCTGTTCATCACGAGGACAGCCATATCCCATTTGCCATTATCTGTACTGTATGATAATTTAGCTCCTGTTTCAAAATAGGGAGAATTATCAGCCATCATACTTCTTGTCAGCGTATAGCAATCCGCGCCAATCGCACTTTCAAAGCCGATATGGGAAGGTAAAATACCTGCATCCAACCATAAATAGTGTTTTTTAGACAATTTAACGCCGATATTTGCTTCATAGATATTCTTCAATACCCCTTCTTCAGCAGCATAATTGGCATTCATATATGATCCTACTCCAATCCCCAGATTCGCGCGTACATTTTCTGTTTCGTAAGCAGCTTTGATCAACCCTAAGTTAAGGCTGACTTCATTGTTACGGTTGTGGCTGTACATAAATCCTGGTCTCGTATTGGATTTCGGATTATTAAAATCCTGCTGATAATATACTTCTGCATATCCGCTGATGGTCAAGGGCTTTTTTTCAACTTCCTGAGCACATACGCCCCCTGTCGCTCCCAGCAGGATCGCTGAGAACATAATGATTTTTTTCATCTGAATAAATTATTTATTAGTGTCAATTATCATTGATATAAATGAACTCGTTACACTCGATTTGTTTTTTGAATTATTAAAATTTAATTGCTTTATTGAATCCCTCTCACACCATTTGTTTCCAATGGCTACACATACATCTGAAGTAATAGTGCGAAAAGCTGCTCGGTTACTTGAGTTCGTCCAGAGCGATATTTAATTTCAGTACATTTATTTTTTCCGGACCAAATATGCCCCACAAAGATTTTTCTGTCTGCTCATCGATTAATTGATTTAATTTTTGCTCATCGACACCTCTTATGTTAGCAATTCTTTTTACCTGTACTTTTGCGGCCTGTACCGAAAAGTTAGGATCTAACCCACTACCGCTTGCGGTAACGAGGTCCACAGGGATTTCGGATTTATCAATATCTGGATTGTGAACCAAGAAAGTGTCAATTCGCGCCTGAACTTCAGCTAAGTATTCTTCATTAGAAGGTCCTCTATTGCTTCCTCCCGAACCCGAAGCATCATAATCCACCGCTGATGGTCGAGACCAGAAATATTGATCCTCTGTAAAGGATTGCCCTATGTTGGAATAGTATTTCTTTCCATTATATTCAATGATTTCTCCCTTTCCCGAATTGGGCGCAAACTGTGCAATGCCCCATACCGCAAGGGGGTAAATGACCGTAAAAAAAACGATCATGACAACAGTCAATTTTAATGCGGGCAAAATATGCTTTTTCATCTTATTTATTTGTTTTAATGGAGATGAAGCGATCAGCAGCTGTTGCTCCTGACGGTTTCATCAGAATATGTTTTTAATGTTGATGAAGCGATCAAGCGCATACACTCTTGATGATTCGTTATGCTTGTTATTATTAAATAATTAAAAGAAAACGGATATAGCCATATCGATCAGCTTAATTCCCAAAAAAGGAACCAATACACCTCCAAGGCCAAATATCAACAGGTTCCTGCGAAGCAAAGCACTTGCTCCAATGGGTTTGTAGGCCACACCTTTCAACGCCAAGGGTATAAGCAGGGGAATGATGATTGCGTTAAAAATTACCGCTGCAAGAATGGCCGTTTCGGGACTGTTCAGGTTCATAATATTTAATCTCTGCAATGCGGGTATAGCCGTGATGAACAGCGCCGGAATAATGGCGAAATATTTGGCCACATCATTGGCTATACTAAAGGTGGTCAATGTACCACGGGTCATCAAAAGCTGTTTCCCGATCTCTACGATCTCAATCAATTTGGTCGGATCATTATCCAGATCCACCATATTACCAGCTTCTTTCGCTGCTTGCGTACCGCTATTCATTGCTACACCTACATCTGCTTGTGCCAGCGCCGGAGCATCATTGGTTCCGTCACCCATCATGGCTACCAAGCGGCCTTCTGATTGTTCTTTCTTGATATAATTCATCTTATCCTCAGGTTTCGCTTCTGCGATAAAATCGTCTACACCAGCTTTCTCCGCGATGAATTTTGCCGTTAAGGGATTGTCGCCCGTTACCATTACCGTTTTAATCCCCATTTTACGAAGCCGTTCAAACCGTTCCTGAATGCCGGGTTTGATGATATCCTGTAATTCGATAACACCCAATACAATTTCGTTTTCGGAGACAACCAGTGGTGTACCTCCATTTTGGGCAATCGCTTTTACGCTTTCTCCGACCTCAATAGGAAATGTATTTCCGGCCTCAATAACAATATTTTTGATGGCGTCAGCCGCTCCTTTTCGGATACGTGTACTTTCATAATCGATTCCTGAACTTCGGGTTTCAGCTGTAAACTTTACGAAGTTCGGTGAGATGTGAGAAGTGAGAAGTGAAAGGTCTCTTTTTATTTCACTTTTTACATCTAACTTTTCACTCAACTCGATAATAGATTTTCCTTCTGGGGTTTCATCCGACATGGAGCTCAATACAGCTGCTTTTATCAATCTTTTTTCATCAATACCACCAGCAGGATAGAAATTGGTTGCCTTTCGATTACCAATGGTAATCGTTCCTGTTTTATCCAAAAGCAAAACATCAATATCACCTGCTGTTTCAACAGCCTTTCCGCTTTTGGTAATTACATTCGCTCTCAAAGCTCTGTCCATTCCGGCAATACCGATAGCGGATAATAGTCCCCCAATAGTTGTCGGAATAAGACAGATAAACAAGGAGATAAAGGAAGCAATCGTGATGCTTACATTGGCGTAATCCGCAAAAGGCTTTAAGGTCACACACACAATGATAAAAACCAGTGTGAATCCGGCCAGCAAGATCGTCAATGCTATTTCATTCGGTGTCTTTTGTCGCGCCGCGCCTTCTACCAAGGCGATCATCTTGTCTAGAAAGCTTTCACCGGGCTGTGTGGTCACTTTAACTACAATTCTATCCGACAGTACTTTTGTACCGCCTGTTACGGAGCTTTTATCTCCACCGGCCTCACGGATTACAGGTGCAGATTCACCAGTAATGGCGCTTTCATCGATGGTTGCCAATCCCTTAACTATTTCTCCATCGGAGGGTATAATATCTCCGGCCTCGCAGACGAAAGTATCTCCTTTTTGCAGTTGGGCAGACGAAATCATTTTCCCGTTTTCTAGTTTCGCAGGTGTTTCCTCTCTTGTTTTCCGGAGGCTATCCGCCTGTGCTTTTCCTCTTGCTTCGGCAATGGCCTCCGCAAAGTTGGCAAATAATAAAGTCAGCAGTAATATAATAAAGACGGTAAAGTTGTATCCAAAACTTCCCTGTCCCTGTGCGCCCGTCAATGTCCAGAAACTGACAATTAACATGACCAATGTGCCTATCCATACAGTAAACATGACCGGATTACGGAACATTGTTTTCGGATTGAGTTTCAAAAAAGACTGTGTCAAAGCTTGCTGAACCATATCTTTCTGAAACAACGATGTATTATTGTTCATTTTTAATTTCTTTAATCAATTTTTAATAAAGTGAAAAGTATTCTGCAATAGGGCCTAACGCCAATACCGGGAAGAATGCCAACGCTGCTACGATCGCGATTACAGCAAATACCATCAGTCCAAATGTGGACGTGTCGGTTTTCAGTGTTCCCTCACCTTCGGGGATAAATTTCTTCTCTGCCAATAAACCTGCTATTGCGACCGGGCCAATAATCGGTAAGAAACGGGATAGGATAAGCACAAAGCCGGTACTAATGTTCCACCAAATTGTGTTATCTCCCAAACCTTCAAAACCACTACCGTTGTTCGCGGATGAGGATGTGTATTCATAGAGCATTTCGCTCAAGCCATGGAATCCAGGATTGTTTAAGCTGTCCATTGTATACTGTGGCAGTGCTGCCGCTAATGCGGTACCGACCAGTATGAGAAAAGGATGTAACAGAGCAATAATCATGGCAATTTTCATTTCCCGAGCTTCGACTTTTTTACCTAGGAACTCCGGTGTTCTTCCCACCATCAAGCCACTGATAAAAACAGCAAGAATGATAAAGACAAAAAAGTTCAGGATTCCAACACCTACACCACCATAGAAACTGTTGATCATCATGGCTAGTAACTCATTCATTCCGGACAAAGGCATGGAACTGTCATGCATGGAATTGACCGAACCGGTAGAGATCACGGTCGTGACGATGCTCCAAAAACCTGATGCGGGAGCTCCTACACGTACTTCCTTTCCTTCCATTGCTCCAAGAGAATTATCTATCCCCATGGCAGCAATCGCCGGATTACCGTTCATTTCCATATTAATACTCGGAACAGCAAGCATCAGGAAACCCACTGTCATCACGCCAAAGATCATCCACGACAATTTTCTTCTTCTGATAAAATAACCAAATGCGAAGATCATAGCCATTGGCACGAGGAGCTGAGCGATCATTTCTACCATATTAGATAGATATGATGGATTTTCGAAGGGATGGGCGGAGTTTACTCCAAAAAATCCTCCTCCGTTAGTTCCAACGTGTTTGATCGGAACAAATGCAGCAGCCGGACCTCTGGATACTTCAATGTTATCACCTTGTAATGTAGTAATGGTATCTTTTCCTTCGAAGGTCATCGGCGTACCCTCAAAAGCAAGGATAATGGCCACAACAAACGAGATAGGTAGCAGTACGCGGGTACATGATTTTACAAAGTAGTTGTAAAAGTTTCCTAAACTTGTTGCCGATTTATCCCGGAATGCCCTGAACACTACTACAGCAGCTGCCATTCCTGTTCCGGCACTTACAAATTGCAAGAACATTAGCCAATACTGTCCTAGGTAGCTTAGTCCTGATTCTCCGGAATAGTGCTGCAGATTGCAGTTCACCACAAACGAGATTACGGTATTAAAAGCCAGATCGGCTGACATACTTGCGTTTTTATCCGGATTCAACGGCAGGTTTCCCTGAGTCATCAAAATAAGCATCCCTAGAAGGAACCAGATCATGTTAATGGTGAGCAGCGCTACCATGTGCTGTTTCCAGTTCATTTCTGTCTGTGGCTTAATACCGCTGATCTTATAAAAAAATCTTTCTACCGGATTGAAGACCGGATCGAGTAGCGTTTTTTCACCACCATAAACTCTTGCAATGTATTTACCCAGTGGTATTGCCAGCAATATCGACAGGGTAAACATGACGATTATTCCTAAAACTTCTGTATTCATTTTTTATTTTTGTTTTAAGTGAAAGGTAAGCAGTAAGAGGTGACTATCCTTTTCACTTCTTACTAAAAGCTTTTCACTGATTTAAAATTTTTCCGGTTTGAGTAATACGTAGCAGATGTAAACAAATACACCTATGGCTACTATGAATAATGCGGTCATAATTTTTAATTTTCCAAGATTGTTTTTAAATATCCTTTTCTTAATTCACTTGGAAAAAGGTCTAAGTGTTTTTTTAGACTACCTGGACTTTCTTCAAGTGAGATTTCAGTCAAGAACTCATTTTCTATTGCATTTCGTGTGTACTGATTACCGCCCTGATACAGCAGATTAATCACCTTTGTTATTTCCTGCGCACGTTCCAGTTCATCTTCTGATCCGGAGTTGATTTTCTGCATACAGACTTCTGCCAGTTTATGCAGCAGCTGATAGTCTGCTACAGTATCGTCCATATGCTCAATATCTGGAAGGAGACCGGCAGCTTCAGGAGTCCATTGGAGTATGGTATTTATAATTTTCGTTTTCATCTGTTTATTTCTTTCTGTATTATTTACGCATTGACCTTTTTAAATTTTCTCGAACCAATCGATTGCCTTAAAAAACAAACCAAAACAGGCTAAGCCAGCCAGCACTAAAACTATTGTTATCATTTTTTATATATTTTATTTATACTTCATTCATATATTTCATAAAAGCCCCAAAAATTAACATCACGACCAATGCAAGAAGCAAGAAATGATATGATCTGAGCCATTTTGGAAACGAAGGAGCTTCTTTTCTTTCTTTCCGTTTCACATTTCTTTTTCTCATTTTTTTATTTCTTTACTCGTGCTATGCCAAATTGCATTCCAAATAAAAAAATAAAATTCAACTAGAAGATAATGAGGTTACTATGAAATAATCAGGAAGATCGTGGACTAAAAAACCCTCTCATTTTGATAGGGTCATTCTCGAAATGATAGTCTAAAAAAATATACTACTTTTGGTTGTTGAAAGCAACTAAAAGTAGTATACTTTACAACTAGAAGTAACTGATATCTTTTGATTCTAGATATGCTTCAAAATATCTTTGTTACATTAAAAAATTGTACATATGCTAGAAACAAAAATGATTGGCAATAAAATTGCCGAAGCACGGAAGAAATTAAACATCTCTCAGGCTCAGCTCGCTGAGTATTTATTCATTAGTCCACAGGCTGTCGGGAAGTGGGAACGTGGAGAATCAATGCCAGACATCACTACCTTTAACCGTCTTGCCGAAATTCTGGGGGTTGACTTAAATTATTTTTCAGATAACTTCCAGTCCTCAGCCATTGAAAAGAGACCTAGTGAGTCCTTAATAAAGCAATCGGCTGACTTGCAAGCCGAAAAACAAACGGAAAAACTTAGCTGGAATATGTCGCGTGGAAACTGGGTCGACGCTAACTTTTCCGGATTAGAAAACCTACATGAAAAATTTAGTTCATCCAATATGCAACGTTGCAAGTTTATTGGTTCTGATTTGGCTGGACTTCTTCTAAAAAGCAATAATATTGATAGCTGTGACTTTTCAGGTTCCGATATCCAGAACAGTCACATTCAGAATTCTCATTTAAACAACAATATATTTAAGGCCTGTTCACTAAATAATACTGAATTTTCACGAAGCCATATCAACAGCTGCGATTTCTCCAGTGTCAATTTTACCGGAACAAAATTTTTAGAAAGCTATACATACGGCTGCAATTTTACGGGCGTCGATTTTACCAGAGTAGTGATTAAATCTGGAGGTTTTACTGGAGTGGCGGGCAAATCTGGTGATTTGGAGAGAAATACAATTGTAAACGCGGTTTGGAACCACACTTCTTTTGTTGATACACAGATTGCCGATATTACTTTTACCGATACGTTGGAAGACTGCTATTTTGAAAACTGCGAATTTACCCGAGTGACATTCCAAAAAGCAACGCTTATTAACACTTTCTTTAAAAACAACAAAAAATTGAAACGAACCCAGTTTATAGACTGCAAAGCAGACCGGATAACCTATGAATTTCTAAAACAAGGCAATGCAGATTTAACTGGTATCACTTTGTTAACGCCAGAAGAATCACTGGAGTAATATTACAAAATGGAATTATTGCAGAATAGTGTCTCTTCAAGAAATTTACGACAAACAAATAAAAACCGCTGACATTTATCAACGGTTTTTATTATTATATTTCATCCTTATAGGGCTTCCTTATACTGTAGCATAAAAATCTTATCACCGCTCGCTCTACTTTTCCCTTTATACCTTCGTCATATAATCTATACGAACTTCTTTTCATACAACAGATGACACCATAAAAGGCTGCAGAACACAATTACATATCATCTCTTTCTCGCGAATTAACGATACCAGGCATACAATTAACCCGCAGTAAAACAGCACTAATTTAATCATCAAAATGCCAACGTACAAATGCTTCTATGGCTTCATAATCCGCAAGGCCAAGCTGATGATACATCGCGGCAGTCTCGCGGGTACGATCTTCTGCGCGAACCCAAAATTCCCTCGGATCATCGCCTGGAAACACTGGGATATCCTTTTGGGACTGGTGTTTAAAAATGGCATTTCTTTTTCGTTTAACCTCCTGAGGGGACAAGGGAACAGCCATTTCAATTTCGTGAATCGGGTATTCATGCCAAGCGCCACGGTATAACCACAACCAACAATCTTTTGCCCATTCATCAGTTTGTCGCAACCTCAACAGTGCTTGTAGAATAATATCAAAACAAACCTTGTGCGTTCCGTGCGGATCCGCAAAATCACCCGCAGCAAAAACCTGATGCGGCTTAACATGACGCAACAGGATTATTGTTTGCGCAATATCATCTTCGAAATTAATATCTTTCGAGAATTTCCCCCGATCATAAAATGGCAAGTTCTGAAAATGGATACGGTCGTCCGGAAGACCTACAAATCGAGCTCCAGCAATCGCTTCGCCTTTTCGAATCAATCCTTTAACGGTCCGAATAACCTCCGGATCACTTTGGTTGGGTTTTTTCCCCGCAAAAAAATTCCGGGCCTGTTGATAAATTTCTCGCGTAATACCGCGATCATCTCCGATAGCCGTGGCAAAATCGATAATAAACTCCAAATAACGTAACACATCATCATCCCAAACGGCTGTATTACCAGAGGTCTGATAAGCAACATGGACATGATGACCTTGGTCTGCTAATCGAATGAAAGTACCTCCCATCGATATCACGTCGTCATCGGGATGGGGAGAAAAGAGTAACACATTTTTGTAAGCAGGCGTCGCTCTTTCCGGTCTATTGGAATCGTCGACATCGGGTTTTCCTCCCGGCCATCCTGTAATCGTTCGTTGCAATTCATTGAAAACGCGAATATTAATGGTATAAGCTGGACCTTTTTCAGTGATTAATTGTGCCATCCCATGTGTATTATAATCATCGTCTGTCAGTTTCAAAATAGCTTTTCCAAGATGCAACGACAGCCATAACACGGCTTTTCTAATCAATTGGTCGGACCACAGGACATCTTTAACGAGCCACGGTGTATCAAACCGTGTCAATAATGATGATGCTTCTCTATCTAAAACAAACTCAGCGTGATTTGACAACTGCAAATATGATGCTGGAACTTCCGTCGAAACATCGCTTTCCACGGCTTGCTTCACGATGTCCGCTTTATTCGCTCCCCAAGCCATCAAGATAATTTCTTTCGCCTTGAAAATCGTTCCGATTCCCATCGTGATGGCTTTTTGGGGTACATTTTCCTTACCACCAAAATAGGCCGACGCATCCCGTCTTGTCAAATCGTCTAACGTCACTAAGCGCGTTCCTGAATTCGGTGCGGATCCAGGTTCATTAAAACCAATATGACCGGTACGACCAATACCTAGCAGTTGGATATCCAGTCCTCCATACGTACTTATCTGTTCTTCATATTCTATACAAAACCGATGCACATACTGTGCGGTCCCGTCAGGAATATGGATATTTTCCTCAAGAATATCTACGTGATCAAACAGGTGTCTGCGCATAAAAGCTACATAACTCTGATCCGCTGCAGGTTGCATAGGATAATATTCATCGAGATTGAAGGTAACCACATGTTTAAAACTTAGGTTTTCCTCTTGATGAAGCCGTACAAGCTCCCTGTAGACAGGAATAGGAGTAGCACCTGTTGCGAAGCCTAGAATAGCCTTTTCACCTTTCTCCTTTTTTTCGAAGACAAGTCGAGCAATGCGCGCCGCTACAGCTAGAGAAGCCTGCTCTGAAGTTTCAAATACCTGCAAAGGAATTTTTTCGAAACGTGTCTCTTCCAACAAATTAAGCCTTTTCATTACTATCTTTTTATTGCGGTACAAATTGGGGTTTCTTGTAAAACAGAATACACTTTATGCAATGCACGCGGCACGTGGAAACAACCTTTCCATTTTCCGCCTTTTAACGTTAATAAAGGTTCACCTTGGCGATTGAGATACCCAAACCACTCACCATAGGTTGGGTCGGAAAAATTAGCAAAAGAATAGGCATCTAACTTTTCAAACCACACTCTACATTTCTCATTACCTGTGTAGGCATATGCTTTTGCCATACAAACCAACGCCTCTGCATGCACCCACCACAATTTTTGATCCCATTCAAGTTGCTGAGGTGGTTTATTGTGAATATCCTTAAAGTATAGAATACCCCCATATTGCTCATCCCAACCAAATTCTAGAGCCTGTAAAGCGATATCGATACATCTATCCATCAATCCCTTATCAGATTTGCGATCGGCGATATCCATCATAAACCACATTGCTTCGATAATATGTCCAGGATTAACCAATCTCCCTTCAAATGAATCAGAAAAAGCTCCGTTAAGCTGTACATTTTCCATGATGAGACCGGTATCGGACTGATAGAAAACCTCCATCACTTCATACACGACTTTGTCAATCAACGATTCTACCGTAGTAACATCCACAATATGCTCTAATTCCAACGCTAAATTGCTCAATATCATGGGCAAAGAAAACCCTTTTAAGGAACGTGTACCCGGGTATATCTTATTGTATTTTCCCTTTGGATTATCTTGCCGTGCTAGAATACGCTTGAAAGTATCAAAAGCTACTTCTGCATGCTCATCCTTTCCCGTTACTTTATAAAGTGCTCCTAGCCCCATGCTAGCGAAGCAGTCGGAGAAGATATTATAAGACTGCATTAATGGACGTCCACTCCTATCCAAAGAAAAATACCAATCGCCCTGTGCGTCGCGGCCATTTTTCAACATAAATTCTGCCCCCTGTTCGGCCATTTCCTTCCACACTGGCTTTTGTTCCATTTGATTATACAGCATCGAAAGTGTCCACACCTGTCGTCCTTGTAGCCACATGAATTTATCGGTATCAAAAACTTTTCCATCGCGCTCCAAACAGGTAAAAAATCCACCATGCGTCTCGTCCTTTGAGTTCCGCACCCAGAATGGCATTACATTATCCACCAATTCTCTCTTATACCTTTCAGCAAACTCTTTCATTACTTTTACTACTATTTCAACGTTTCTAAATATTCCTTGTATCTATTATATAAATGACCTGCTTGCAGATAGGCAGATTGTGGACTCATAAAGTGAGAAAACTCAAAGGTTATTGCCTTGTCGTACCCCGCTAGACGGGCTGCTTCCAACTTTAATCGCAGTTTTTCAAACTTGATTGGTAAAAATTTGATAGGCATATCCCGATCGAAGGATTCGGCATTAGTCCAGCATGCTAATCCATATTGATCGGCCAATTTCTTATTGACTTCAAAAAATGCGGGCAATTCATCATAATCGATATGTCCGTCTTGAAAGGCAACGGCGTCCACTGCTCCCGATATGCCTTCAAAAATTTCGCTCCATTCTCTTTCATGTTCGATTACTGATACCGCATCCGTCTTATTCAATTGAGCAGATGAGGCCATCACTGCTTTCTTTCCATCAATCCAGGGAGATATAAATGTGGGTAAACCTCCACTCACAGCTTTACATTGCATGCCCAAGGTTCTGAATGCATGCGTTGCACCTTTCGTTTTCCTACTGATTTCCGTGCTGATATACCAACCTCCAAAACTTTTCCAATGCCCATACTTTTGCCAGACCTCCTCAATCACGAATTGATTGGCATCGATTTCGTGTTGCAGATTACCCGTATCCCAATAGAAACCACTATCGTACAAACCAAAATAAAATTTCATTTCGTATTTCAACGCCAGTTCAAGGTATAGTTCGACCAGATCGACTGGCGGCTTGTAACAACCATATTTATCCATCAGATATACCGAGGGATACGTAATAAACTTACGATAGCCACTTCGTATCATGATGACGGTATCGATACCGACTGCTTTCATATACGCAAAATCTCTATCCCATTCTTCCTTGCCCCAATTTTGATGAGGAATATCGTGTGATATTTCGTCAATAAAAGTTCCTGTTATCTTCATAAATATTTCTTGTCTTTTAACAATTTCACCCATTTGATATACGCAGTAGGTATCAAGTGTACACCATCTACAGTATATTCTTTACTTAGTCTTCCTTCATCGTCCTGAAACAAGGGACATAGATCGATGAAGACAACATCTTCCTCCTTTGCAAGTTGTGATAGTTTTTTATTAAGCTCAGGCACTAGCTCATTCCGCCCCCTAGTGTAATCTTCCGTTGTGATCATTTCATTGATTGGTAGCGCGCTTTGGATATAGATTTTCGTGCGCGGAGATTTCATTTTTATCTTTCGGACGATGCGGCGATAATTCTGAATAGATACCTCATGTGGCAATTTTCGGAATTGGTCGTTAATACCATCCATAAGAAAAACGGCACGCGGCTTATTTCGCACTACATCGTCTATTCGCGCCAGTATACCGAAGGAATTGTCGCCCCCTATACCCCTGTTTAGCACCGGATAACGGTAATCAGCCAGCAGTTCCTGCCACTCTGCGCGTTCGGTAATACTATTACCTAAAAAAATTACAGCTCTCTGAATGGTTGGCAATTTTTCAAAATATGCCATACGCTGCTGGTAATACCAATTGGCGTAACTGCTATCTATCTTGGCCTGTTGTGCAGTAATCCCGCCAACAGAACCAGTTAAAAAAATAAAAAAAAGGATGTATCTATTCATTTTGTACAGATTGTTAAGTGTGTTTAAATCACCTTTATCTTCTTTAAATAGTCTCCCCAAAGAATATAACTGACTTGCCAAAGATGGAGTCCATCTATACTTAATTCTCTTTTCATACGACCCTGACTGTCTGCAAAAATCGGATACAGGTCGATATAGGTTACCTTTTTCTCACGACATATTTGCTTTAACAGATTATTAAAAGCCTTAATTTTGGGATTGTTCAATTCTTTATACGATGTGGGAAGCATCTCCTCGTTGACAGGTAGCAAACTCTGTACATACAATACGGTGCGAGGTGATTCCAGTTTAACGCGCATGATGATACGCTCGATATTCCGAAGTATCGTCGCATTGGGGATGCCCCTCTTCATGTCATTTATTCCGCACAGCAAAAATATTTTCCGAGGTCTTGCTGTTAATATCTCCTCTAATCGAGCTAGTATTCCATATGTTACATCTCCACTTATACCTCTATTCACGACGTGGTTTACCTGCAACAATTCCTGCCATTTCCCTCCTTCCGTGAGGCTATTTCCCACAAAGACAATTTCCTTCTTTCGATTGGGCATAGCGGTAAAAAAATCGAGTCGAAGTTTATACTGTTGGTTCATATAACTCGAATCAACAATAGCATGCTCTTGGGCGGTGCAGGGCGAACACGCTGCATGACCGAACGACAGCAATAAAAAAAAACCGTTTACAACTATTTTTTTCATCATTTAATTTTTCTGTTCTTCTTTAATTTCTTCTTTTCCTTTCAACGGTACGAGCCACGAGACAACAAAGGCAGGAATAGTGGCAAATAATACCCAAATAAAGAATTCCTTATAACCTAAATAGTCACTTAGCACACCGCTGATCATAGAAGGAATCATAAATCCTAAGTTCACCAAGCCACTTCCAAAAGCATAATGGGCCATTTTGTATTTACCAGGAGCAATATTTTGCATGATAAACAAGATGATTCCGATAAAGCCGAAACCATATCCAAAATATTCGATTGCTACGGCAGCGGCAATGATCCACAGCTGAGTTGGCACGAAAATGGCCAGAAGCGCATAAGCTACAAAAGGTATATTGAAAAAAGCACATAAGATCATCAGTCTCGTTCGATCCAACCCCTTTTTCGAGACAAAATGTCCCGCTACTATGGAACCTAAAACAAAAGCTACTGCACCAAACACACCATAAAGCAGTCCGATCTCCGAGGTGCTTAATCCTAATCCTCCCTCACTTCTAGCTGCTTTAAAAAAGAGTGGGGTGATCTTGATTGCCTGTCCTTCTGCGAATCGATAAAAAATGATAAAACAAAGACTGAACACAATATTCTTTTTTTGAAAAAAAGTAACAATAACATCCTTCAGTGTTGCTAAACCCTCCTTTAAAGAAGTTTCCTTAAGCCCTTCTTGATTTGAAGGCAGTATTTTAATACTATATAGACCGATGCACAACATAATGAGTCCGTAGACAAACATGACGATCATCCACGCGGACTGTATTCCAATACGTTGCTCAAGTTCGCCGGCCAAGTAGACCAGCACGCCGCCCGAAAAAACCTTGGCTATATTATAGAATGCACCTTGCCAACCAACATATTTTGCTTGTTGTGTAACATTTAATTCATTGAGGTAAACACCGTCGGCTGCTGTATCATGTGTAGCACCACTTATAGCTATAATCATAAACAGCGCAATAGAGGTTGAAAAAAACTGATCAAGCTGTAATGTTAACCCAATCATGCCAAAAACAAGACCGGTAAATAGCTGGGTGGTGTACACAAAAAACTTTCTTGTTTTATATAATTCTAAAAATGGTCCCCACAACGGTTTTAATGTCCAGGGTATCATGATTATCGAGGTCCAGAAGGCGATTTGTGCATCCGATACTCCCAGATTTTTATACATGATTGAACTGGCGCCCGACAGGGCCACAAATGGCAGTCCCATAGCAAACCATGTTGTTGAAATCCAAAAAATAGGATGCAAAGGTGCCATATTGCCTTTCGTCATGTTCCCTTCATCTAAAGTATACTTCATATGTTGTTTTTTCTTATTCGTTACCCACTAATGCAGTCGCGTAGTAATGTATTATTTCTTCGCTTTATCGCTTAAGTAGGGTGCGATCAAGGGTTGCCATATCTGATAGCCCTTTTGGTTGAGGTGTACCATATCTTCAGCAAACAGTTCTTTACGCAACCTTCCTTTCTGGTCGTACATCGATTGGGTAACATCAATATAATGTACTTGTGCTTTTGTATCGGCGAAGTCGCGCATCATCCTATTAGCTTCCAGATATTGTGCCTCCCATTTCATCCGCGCGGGACTTGGCTTGATAGACACCAAGGCGACTTCCGTGCCAGGAAGTTTTATCTCCACCATCCGGACAAACGTAATCACATCTTGCAAATATTCCTGCGTCTTCATTCCTGAGGGAATATCGTTGTCGCCTTCATAAAGAAAGATCTGAACAGGGCGATAGGGCACAACTAAAAGATCAAAGAACTGGAGGACATCGTATAGGTGTGAGCCCCCAAATGCGCGATTGAATACCTTATGATTGGGAAAAGCATCTTTGATACGATCTCCCCATATCCGAAAGGACGAGCTCCCGATAAATAAAATTGCTCCCGTATCGGGCATATTCACAGCATCCGACTTAAGGTAGGCATCAACTTGTGATTGATATCTATCCATTCGTTTTAGATGGGCTTCGTGCCATCTCTGCCCAAAAGAAACCGTACTAAATACGACCAAAAACAAACCCAACGTAAAAATTCTCTTGTACATTAAACTTAATTTTATGTTAGCAAACTATGATATCCAAACCCATTTCTTATTCTTGGCGTAATTCGCTATCAAATGTGTAGCCTGATCCATTAATCGTAATTTCCTCCGCACCCCTTGCCTTTTCGCGATCTGACACGATAACCAAAAAGAATGCTGTGGTCGGACAATTCATTTCTGTATATCTACCACTATGAAATGGAACCTTCAATATGTTACCGTTTTCCATACGCAACAAATCAGTTCCTAACCATTTACCCCCACTTACTTTTGTTTTGGTAACCTGTACGGGCTTCCCTTCATTGCCCATTTGATCTATCGCATTCACCCTTTTAAATTCGCCTTTCGTATCCAGCGCATAGCCAGCGCAGGCAAAAGTTGTTTTATACTGCTTGCCGGCACCTTTCACAATAAATTCTACCTGCCCTTTCGCGATTGTTTTCAATGACATGAACACCTCTTCTCCTGGATACCAATAGAATTCTTCTTTAGCAGGTGCGTTGAGAAACACGGCCTGCTGCCCTGACTGATGTCCTGTTCGGCGTAGAAAAGGTCTAAAGGCCATACGTGCCTTTGATACTTGACCTTGCTTGTCTCTTATAACTTCCCAACTTAGCCCAATATCTGTTTCTTGTCCTCCCATAAGGCCACCTAAATAAATCGATGGATTGTCAAGGTACTGCGCACTATTTTTTGGATTTATTCTCGTTTCGTCAAAGCTGAGCTGAGGTAATACAACTGTTCCACTGATGCCTACCCAGGTATCTACACTCGAAACCAATTTCCGATAGTAGGCACCTTCAAAACACGGTTTAGAAGCCACCGGACGAACTTCATGCGGAAAATGAGCAACATGCTTTTTTATTAAATTGGTTGAAACACAGCCTAACGTAAAGAAAGACAGTATCGTATATAAAACAATTTTCATCTTACTTTAAATCGATAGGTACTAAAATTAACGGTGTGGGTAAGCATGATGCTCCCGGCGGAGAATAGGTGAAATGTATCTCTTGAATCTCTTTTGTAGAATCAGGGTTGAATATTCCAATTAAAATAGCCTCGGGTGCTGCTTTAGTAATCAATGTATCCGTAGGCAATTGGCGGATAACTTTATTTCCGTTATCCTCAAAAAGCTCCATTGTTAACCCCATTCCACCACACCACTGGTTGTCAGCGGATCGCGAATTCCAAGTAATCAAAGCAAGCCCTTTTCCTTCCGTACTCTTCCATTTAATCTTGGTGTCATAGAGTACTCCATAATTACCGGCATTTCTTGCATAGGCTTTATCGGCACCTATTGTTCCTTCTATCCATGGGTCATCTTTTCCATCTGCTATGATTAATTGCGAAATACCATTTTTTGTATCCACCACATCTGTACTCTTAATCGCATAATTGGATACGCCGAATAAGCCACGACCGGCATTGCCATGACTATGTGGAATAACCTGTGTGATTTTAGAAAGCGCGACGGGTCCACTTCGTTCAGGAGCAGTCTGTAACACGCTGATCTGTGCGGGCTGATCGATAACAAACTCATAAAAACCATGAACCAATTCATCATATTCGACTACATTTGTTTCCAATTTCGGATCAATTGCAATCACTTCTCCTGGCTTTACAATACGGACATCGTTGGACACTTGTGAAGCAAAATAATCTGCTAATCCCTGTTTACCGACCTGAAAATAGTTGGTACTCGGCTTTTGTGACGAATATTTCAACATGCGGAAAGACATATTTTCTTTCCCTATATTTTTGATCACAGCCGTGATCTTTCTCCTGATCTTTTGGGGTTCTTTTACGCCATTTACATTATACACATATAACCTCACCGATCCCGGTACCACCTCTTCCTGCAAAGCGACAGCTTCAGGTACGCGGATATATTCAGGATCATCCGAGATAATAAACTGAGGTCCGGGCATTACGGTCTTCGTAAAATCAACCTTTGGAAAATCCGTACGCAAGAAGTCGTCTAATACGACAATACCACCAATCTTGGTTTTCCTTAGCAGATCCTGTTGCTCGCTATTTGCGACATATCTTGATCCGTTTTGTGCATACAACGCTGCTCCTTGCGACAGCAATATAGCTATGGCAAAAAAAGAACTAATTAATTTGTTCATCATATTACTCTACTGTTACTTTCACTGTTTTAATTTGTTCCTTAGCTCCCTTATAGTTACCATTTACAAACACAAAACTCACCTCATACTCCCCAGGCTCCGAAAAAGCATATTTATAAATCGACATATCATCATCAGGGTATTTTTTGATGGCTACACCGTTGTCCGGAGACACCCTATTAGGATCAAATCTCTTCGTGACAATCCATTTTTCAACATCTTCTAAATTACTTTCAGGATTATAATACGTCATGGTGGCATTGGTTAAAAACCAGATACCTTTATTAGCAGGATCGTTGATGGTCACTGCTGTCCAACCGGCATTAATACGATCTGTAACCGGAATAATTTCAGTCTCCGAAAATTTATTCTGTACATTAAACTGATAAATACGCCAAGTCCTCTGCTGCGCGGCCCCTGTGGTAGATGGTAGGCCTACGTATCTAAATGCAAAATAAACAGGCTTACCTGCTTCTACAAGATCAGCTACGCTGGCGTAGTCGGATATTGTCCTTACCCCTACCCCGCCAGCATTCGCCGTTCCAAATGTCAGTCTGTTGCTAATGTCCGTCCACGTGGCAGACTCCATACCTTCTTTGTTATATTGTCCTGAAAAATCCGTGGACATAAATAATTTTAGATTGTCGGCTTGAATTCCGTACAGCACCTGAGTTTCTATATTTAAAATAAGGTCTCCTCCTTCGAGCTCAACCCGATTGCGATGCTTGTATTCTTGCCCGCTCTCGCCCGAATAGAACGTGATCATATCCGCATATCCCGAGAATCGAAATTCCACAGAATCATTAACATTATACGTCTGTTTGTCCGTCGTGACCTCTACAACAGGATCCATCAATGTGTCCCGGGAGCAGGCACAAAAAACTATTCCCAGTACCGCTACCAATAGTATTGGTATTTTTGTCAATCTTTTCATAAACATAAAATTTTAATTACCAACCCGCATTTTGTTTCATCAATTTGTTTACGATCATCTCATCCCTCGGTATGGCATAGAGCGTATCCCGTTCACTAATATTTTCTGCCGTCCTAAAGCCATATTGGTAGTTGGCATTAGCAGAAGCCTTATAGGAAAGCAAATTCTTCATAGTCAGTATATAATTGTTCCATCGTGTCAGATCAAATCTCCTTAAACCTTCAAAAGCCAACTCCCACGATCGTTCCTTTTGAATGGCTTCTTGAAATTCCAGTTCGTCCAAACTAGAAGACAAATCTGCCTCTTGGATATCGGTAGCACCAACTTTCAACTTTCCAAATGCTCTCCTACGCACTAGATTAATGTATTCATCTGCTTCGGCACTACGCGCTCCGGGCAGCATATTATCTGCTTCGGCATACATTAATAACACATCTGCATAGCGTACCAAAGGGAAATTGACAACTGTGGTATTGGTACTTTTGACTGGTGTTACTTCAAATTCCCTTCTGAATTTGGACGCATATCTATTGTAATAGATTGTAGCCGTACTCCCTGTATACGGAACTCGCTCCGTGCTTGGAGCCGCTGCATACGTATAATCATTAATATTCCAATCGCGACGCTCGTCACCAGTAACAAAAGAATCGTAATACGGTCTCATAACACGCATCGCACCATAACTGTAGCCAACCGTCGTGTTGGATGTACCTATTCCATTTATCGATCCCACCATACCTTCTTCATACTGATTACCAGATTGATAAGAAAATTCGACTTCCCATATTGATTCTCTCGTATCGTATACCTTCTGTGCGTAGTTCTTGAACACTTGACTATAATCTGGATTCAATCGATGATAACCGTACGCGATAACTTTTTTCGCCCACTCCTTAGCCTCCGCATACCGAGCTACATCACGGAGCGGTGCACCCGCCATTTTCAAATTGACGCGAGCCAATACTCCCCACACGGCAGATTTGGATATCCTTCCAGCATTTGTGTAGGTCGTTACATCGGCAACTTTTTCAGCGGCAGCCTCCATATCCATCACGATCCGTTGGTAAATATCTGCATACGTCGATGGTACCATATCCACTTCGCTTGGCGATTTGGTGGATTCCAAACGCAGTGGAATCTTCCCCCAATTGGAGGTCAATACAAAATAGTAGTACGCTCTCAAAAACAAAGCCTCTCCTCTGTAGACTTCTCTGGCCCCATCGGACATATCCGCCTTATCGATGTTTTCCAACAGCATATTCGCACGATTAATTCCTTCGTACAATATTGTCCATGTGTTCAGCAACTTGGTATCACCAATATCATAATTATATAACGCGATATCCTGTGTATTGCTGGATAATCCAAAAAAGCCTTCGTCACTGATATCCATTTCAAAAAACAGGTATCTGCCGTAAGCAGAAGTTTTTCCAAGTACATCATATATACCAGCGACGGCTGCAGATACATCTTTTTCATTGGTGTAATAGTTGACAGGGGCCACAAAATCTGTCGGCTTCACGTCCAAAAACTTATTGCAAGCGCTTAAAAGAAGTATTGTCCCTATAAATCCGCTTAATATTATCTTTTTCATGTTCTTTCTTGATTAAATATTAAAATGTGATATTTAGACCAAAAGTGTATGTTTTTGCTCGTGGATAAGCGGAGTAATCAAAACCAGAGACCAACGCACTCGCACGAACAGAAACTTCCGGATCATAACCCGAATAATTGCTCCATGTATGTAAATTCTGGGCGGTAAAGTACATCCTCACTGTAGAAATCTTAGCTTTCTTAAGTAATTCACTAGAGAAGTTGTAACCCAACGAAACTGTCTTCAACCGCAAGAAAGAACCGTCTTCTACAATCCTATCCGAATAGGTTTTGTAGATTGCACCTCGCGCAGCAGGCAAGGTACCTTCTGGATTACTTGGCGACCAACGGTCTCGATAGGATGCAAATTGATTCGTATTATACTTGTACCCCGACTCCATAATGATCCTGTTAGCATTTAAGATGTCATTGCCAGAAGACCATTGAAGAAAGACATTTAGATCAAATCCTTTGTACGCGAAGTTATTGGACCAGCCACCAAAGTACTTTGGTATCGGATTACCGATCACCACCTTGTCATCATCGTTGATCTGCCTATCGCCGTTGAGGTCTTTATATTTGATGTGTCCGGGCTGTACAGCAGTTGTCCCATTAGTTGTTAGTGTAGGTTTTAGCGTATAGTTAACCCCATCGAAGTCAAAATCGTCATAGTTGTATACACCATCCCAAATCAAACCATAAAATTGGGATACAGGCTGACCAATTTTCGCTACATAGCCCGGTACGGTTCTCCAGTCATCTCCCCATCCAACAGAAGTAAGCCTAGAAGTTTGATTGTCTACCAGTGCGAGCACCTTATTGCGGTTAAAAGAAATGTTGAAATCAGATGT
Source organism: Sphingobacterium alkalisoli (assembly GCF_005049105.1). Lineage (GTDB taxonomy): Bacteria > Bacteroidota > Bacteroidia > Sphingobacteriales > Sphingobacteriaceae > Sphingobacterium > Sphingobacterium alkalisoli. The sequence goes on along the minus strand of NZ_SUKA01000002.1, from coordinate 679,620 downwards.
CCATGTGAAGGCTTTTTTTACCGGGACAAAACCCAACGTCAACTCAATACCATCGTTCTGGATTCTGCCAATATTCTTTATTGCCGAAGAATACCCTGTGGATGGCGACAGTCCGGCATTCATCAATAGATCGTGGCTCTTTTTACGGTAGACGTCTAGCACCATGGTAATCCGTTCGTTAAAGAAACCTAGATCGATACCAAAGTCCGTCTGTTCCGAAGTCTCCCACCTCAAATCATAATTACCTAACGAAGTGGGTATGACGCCACGAATAATAGTACCTCCAAAGCCATATCCCGAATTCGTTAGGCTCTGAAGGGCGGAATGCGCAGCAAAATTACCAACGGCATTATTTCCTGTACGACCCCATGAAGCTCTGATCTTTGCATTAGAAAGCCAGTCTGCCGTCTCCATAAACTTCTCGTTATTGATACGCCAAGCCGCTGCGAATGACGGAAAGAATCCGTAGATATTGTCGCCCAAAAATCTGGACGAACCGTCTAATCGGTTAGTTACTGTAAACAAGTACCTAGAATCATAAGAATACATCACACGTGCCAAGAAGCTAGCCATTGTAGCTTCTGTAGTGGACGATCCGATGCTACTAGGTTCTCCTTCATCTAGTCCAGATAAACCTAGATTTTCGTTTTGCAGTCGTATGGCCGATGCACCAAAGCTCAGCCCCGATGTTCTTTCAGCCGTAAAGCCCGCCATCGCATTAATATAATGTTTCTTGGCCAAGGTCTTGACATAGGTGAGTTGGTTGGATATATACCAGCGGTCCGAGTCGTAGAATGTGCGTGAGCCATTTAGCTGTGAATTGGTAAATTCATGACCTGTGCGAGAATTTGCACCGTTATACGTATCATATCGTCGATTTCCTTTATAAAATGTACCAGACAATTTATACTTGAGGCTTTTTAGTAATTCATATTCCGCATAGCCGTTCACTGTAAAAGTCGTCCCATAGTTTTCTCGCAATTCATTCTGCGTCGTCATAATAGGATTGAAACGATGCTCTTGGGACTGTTCGATTTCTGGATCTAACCCTTCTTCCAAAAGGTTTGTATTGGTCACTGACACAGGTCTAAAAGCCCAAACACTGAACAGCAGGTTTACTTCATGATTATAGCTTGAACTGGATGAAGGGGTACCGTAGTTTTTGTAATTGGAGTACGAAGCATCTAATCCCACTTTGAGCTTCTTATTTATCTGCTGATCCAATGTCATCCTACCTTGGGTTCGGTTAAATCCAGAGTTTAGAATAATACCTTCTTGATTAATCCGCGATAATGAGGCACTATATTTAGTTTGAGCAGTCCCCCCTTTGAGCGACAAGTGATGATTGGACATTGGAGCGACACGCATCACCTGATTTTCCCAATTGATGCCGTCCAAGAGTTTATAATCTTCTATATCGACACTGCCCCCCTGTAAATACAGTCCGCTCGTCCGAACTGGATCAATATCCCATTGTAGTTTTACAAATTCATAGGGGTTCAATACCTCCTGTCTTTTAGTGCTACTTTGCCAACCATAATAGGTATTATAAGCAAGTTGTGGGGCAGATAAAGCACCTCGCTTTGTTGTGATGATGACAACACCGTTACCTCCTCGAGCACCATATATAGCTGTTGCTGAAGCATCCTTCAGGATATCGATAGACTCGATGTCAGCCGGATCCAGAGCATTGATAGGATTAGCAGCCATATTGCCATCATTAGGACTTTCGACAGGCATACCGTCGATTACATACAATGGCCCTACATTCTGCGTGATCGAACCAATACCCCGAATCACAATATCAATCGTCGACCCAGGCTGCCCTTCCGAAGATGTAACCTGCACACCCGCCACACGACCAGCCAACGCCTCGTCGAAAGACTTTACAGGAGCCTTTTGAAGATCTTCCATCTTAACACTGCCTATAGAACCAGTGAGGTCGGATCGCTTTTGCTCGCCATATCCGATGACAACCACGTCTTCCAACATAGAACCACCTTCCAGTAAGGTCACCTGTATATTGGATTGATCCTTTACTTCGACCGTCTTCGTCAAATAACCCAAATAGGAAAACACTAAACTCTGTTGCTCCCCCTCGACTGTGATGGAGAATTCACCTTTATTATCTGTGCGCGTAGCCATGGTGCTACCGGCGACTTTTACGGTCACCGCCTCTAATAGTTCTCCCTTACTATTGGACACCTTTCCAGCTACTTGCCGACTTTGTCCATACACTAACGATACGGAGCAGGTGATTAACAAGCAACTTAATCTCAATGAGACCCATTGAACGATTCTATGCATAATCAAAAATTTAGGTTAAAAATTATCTTTTAATATTTCCGTTAAAATCTACTTCTAGGTTGAATAACTGCAAATGCGCATCGATCAAAATTGCCGCTAATCTTCTATTCAAAGCAGTCGTACCATTTATTTGATCTTTTATACCGGCGCGATGTAATATTTCGATTACCCGTGCCAGCGATATCTCTTTCTGTGCTGCCGCAAAAATTTCTTGTAAACTTTCCACCGTCAATGGCGCCCCCGAGGCGGTCCAATTGTCCTTCAGCATGGGATAATAATCGCGCAGTCCAGTCAATAACTCAAATTCACTAATCTCTCGTTCAGGGTAGAACCAGGTCTGATTAGCCCATTTGTAGGGAACACCGAAACCTTTTAATACGCCCGTAGCTCCCATCTTATGCAAGGTCTTAAAATGTGGGTCTGTTGGCGGCACATCGATATATGGCATTACATACGCCTTGTAATCGAGCAGGGTCGACTGTACATCTCGGATGGATACCTGAGACGGTGGTATATTTTTCCGCACAGCTAACGCCGCGAGTACGCCCGAAGCCTGTCCGATCCCCAGCACAACAGGTTGTAATCGAGTGGCGCCGTTGACAATATTACTCACACCTATACTTTTCTCGGCAACAATCAAGCCTTCAAAATCTTTCGGAATCAAGCTACCCATTGGCACATTGTAAGAGGGCACACGAATCTTAACAAAGTCTATCTCAGGCACATTACCGTATTTATAATGATGATGATCGATCGTATAATCTCCTACGATGACCCCCGTTCGGTAGTATGCCTCCGGGGTCTCGAAAGGCATCATCACATGCTGCAAGGCAAATAATGATTTAGCGTCAAGACGTCGTGATTCACGGTGATAGGGTATCATCGGAAAACCATCCTCGGTCGGGTATTCGTCGTAATCTATTCCTAGGTTCTTATAGCCCAACTCTTTTTGGATGTAGTACACAAACCGTAGCGTCATCTGTTTAGCTTCTTCCAACATCTTCATGCGCTCGGTAGGCGTCTTTTCAACAATATTCAAGTAGATGTCATTGCCTTTCTTCGGCCAATTGATCATGAATTTATTATTGGGTAGACGACCATAGGTTAACATTTTAAAGCAATCGTTATTATCTTGGTTGAAGGTAGCGGGATCTGACACATCGCAACAACCCGCAAATTCGGCAATATCGTAATTTTTAGGCTTCTTGATCGTCTTGTCCACTCCTTTGCCAAAATCTTTGAGCGTAATCACGTAGGTAAGGTCTTGCAAAATATCATTTCCTTCCGTCAAAGCATAAGATTCCTTTGTCAATGATTTACTATCCATACCTAAATAATAAGGTATTTTCAAAGCGGCCATTACATCTCCTAATTCTGTTGCGTCGATCAACACGTTACCTTCTATAAGGGAGTTTTTGCCCGATTTGGATTTGATCCCCACTGACCAACCATCTTTATGCTTCTTAATATTTTCCCATCTTGTTTCATAAAGCACCTGAATATTGCTCTCATTAGCAACCATCTGCTGCAAGATGCTATTACCCACCGAAGGTTCGAAGAGCGTATTGCTTACCCACCCTGTCTCAACGTTCTCGGGACCACCATAGTGTTGGTACAGATGTTCTCTAAATTCTCCCCACAAACCTGAAGGTAGTCTATGGTTTCCGTCTATTGCGGAGACACCTGCAGAAGTCAACATACCTCCCAACCAAGCTGTTTCTTCGATCACAACTACAGTTACACCTAAACGGGAAGCCTGGATAGCCGCCATTGTTCCGCTGGCGCCTCCGCCAACTATAATGACATCAGTTTTGATTTGGGCTATGCTTATACATTGAATGATAACAACCAAAGCCAATAAACAATAATATCGCATATATACTATCTCTTTTTTACGATTAATGCACTCACAACATTTCTTTCACCAGCAGCATCGGATGGTACGACTGTCTTTTGACCATCCACCACCAACGAGGTCGATCCTCCACCATCTAAGTTAACCGCACCCATGCAACCGACAGCTAACATTTCCTCAGCCAGCTCCTGCATTGTTAAGCCAGGTATTTCTGTAGATCCACCCTGAGCAGCTACTATCACCACGTTACCATTTTTCAGATAACCTATAGCTGAACGCGGTCTAGCGGATGAAGGTGTTGCACTTGCAGTCACCATCTCCGCTACATCTGTAATATTAATAACGGAATCCATTACCAACATGGGAGATCCACCAATCGACGTTTGTTTGTCCCAAAGTACACCGCCGGCAGGAAAGGCATTAGAAGGTCGCGCTTGTGGTGGTGCACCCTCAGCATTAGGACTAGGTATCGAATAAGCATAAAGCCCCCCGGCCCCAGCCGTGACATTATACACCCAAGCCACTGAAGGTACATAACTACTGCTCAATCCGAAAGCGGCCCGAGTAGGATAGTATGGAGTTGACACGCCGTTATAACTGCGATTCAGTGAGGCTACGTTCGTCGCATTCACAACCCCATTGTACTGCACTAAGCTCAGACTACTTGTTCCAAAGAAGTATCCACCATTGATACAGGCATACACATCTCCAGATTCATCGTTATAAAAAGCGGTAGGTGTTTTAGCAGAAGAGGACAACACTGGCTTCAGCTCAATATTTAGCTTTGGATTGAACGCCAACAAGAATAAGCTCGCTCCCTTAGCATTTATTGCAGCAGTTCTTTTATAGACTTCAATACCTTTCGGAAAGGTGGTCATCAAATTGGATTGTTTCTCCCAAACCGTGGGATCCAATTCGATTACAGGTTTATCCTGTTTATACTTATCCAATTGATAGATGGAATAAAGTCCGACTTCTTCGGCTTTTTGACATGCATACTGCGATCCGATCAATAGACTAGTAATTGCGATCGTATAGAGTTTTCTAATCATAATTATTGGTTTACTCATACAAATTAGGTAAAACGTTAAATTTAGTGTCGCTGTAACCCATTGACGACACTAAATTATTAAAATATTTTAATAACGTAAACTTTTTAATAATTTTTTTTAAAATTAACATTTCAATATTGTGCAATTATCTATATACTCATGTTATTTTATATATAATATTCACAACTTAAACCTATATTAACAATATTATTGTTATACTTGTATTACAACTAAAGCCTATTAGGCCCGTTTATATATGACTTTTTTTGAAGATCTAGGTGCTGAAAACGTTTCTGGAGTTGCTTACAAAAACAATTCTATTAAAAAGGAAATTGTCGGCATACTCTCGATTTCTAGTAACACAACAATTTCTGAGTTGAGTAAACAGCTAAAACTTAGTGTTCCGAAAGTGACCAATTTGATAAACGAGCTTATTGAGGAGGGATTAGTAAAAGATTTTGGAAAATCAACTACCCTGAGTGGAAGAAAGCCCAATGTCTATGGCCTTGTACCTACTTCTGGCTTTTTCATCGGGGTAGACGTTAAACACAACCATGTAAATATAGGTCTCATTGATCTTAACAAGCAAATTGTTGCTATAAGTGAAAATCTGCCTTATAAATTAGATAATAACCGTGAGTCGCTTGAGGAGTTGTGCTCCATTATTAAGTCATTTATAAAAAAAACCTCGGTACCTCGAGAGAAAATATTGGCTTTAGGCTTAAATCTTACAGGTCGAATTAATTATAAAACGGGCTACAGTTACAGTTTTTTTCATTTCAGCGAAAAACCATTAAGCAAGTATCTGGAAGATACTTTACATATCAAGACTTTTATTGAGAACGATTCCCGGGCGATGGCCTACGGTGAGTTTATGGCAGGTGTCGTGAAGAATGAAAAAAACGTCCTCTTTCTGAACCTTGATTATGGCATTGGTATGGGCACTGTGATAAACGGTCAGATATATTACGGAAAATCTGGTTTTGCTGGTGAATTCGGGCACCTTCCACTTTTCGATAACGAAGTAATTTGCCAATGCGGCAAAAAGGGTTGTCTTGAAACCGAAGCATCTGGCCGGGCGTTGACCCAACTATTTGCACAAAAAATCAAAAACGGCTATACCAGTAGCTTGACAAATTACATGCAACCTGATCAAATAAAACTTAAAAATATTATTGAAGCAGTCAACAATGACGATGTGCTTGCCATTGATCTCATAGCCGAGATTGGCGAAAAAATAGGTAGAGGCATCGCGCTTTTAATCAACCTATATAATCCAGAGCTAATCGTTCTTGGTGGTCCGCTATCCCAAACCAACGACTATATCTTATTGCCAATAAAGAGTGCTATAAATAAGTATTCGCTTAATTTGGTTAATACTGACACTCAGATAAAGCTATCTGTACTTCAGGAGAAAGCAGGCGTTATTGGTGCTTGTCTTTTGGTAAGAGACCGCCTATTAGACATCAAATACGCGTAATACAAAAGAGGAACTCCCGCCCTTGGAGAAAAATCAGAACAACTAGTCGTTCGTTCAGACAACTATATGGAAGGCTTTGGTTGCTAGCAGTTATGGAAATGGTGACCTAATGTAGACGCAAATCATGAAATAATAAGATATATGATCAATTATTTTTTTTATTTTAGTTCCGTAATTAATCTACACTATGAACGTCCAAACCTCTCCTAGCTTTAAAAAAGAAGCAAAAAAAACGGTTTTTTCCATTCTCGTTTTTGCCTTCACCTATCTTCTGTTATTTATTCTTAGCATCGGCCTCACCGCAGCCTGTGTCTACGCAGGGATCGCACTCATCGCCTTCACACCTTCTATCCCCACGCTTGGATTAGGATTGGCGTTAATCGCTTCGGCATTTACCATACTCATTTATCTAATCAAGTTTATTTTTGCGTCATCCAAAACCGACTTAAGCCATCTAACCGAGATTAGCGCTAGCGATGAACCTAGGTTATTCACACTCATTACCGAAATTGTCCAAGAAGTGGACACCAAATTTCCGAAGAAAGTGTACCTATCACATGATGTAAATGCATCCGTCTTTTACGACTCTAATTTTTGGAGCATGTTTTTACCGATTCAAAAGAATCTTCAGATTGGAATGGGACTAGTTAACTCCGTAACACAGCAAGAATTAAAAGCTATTCTCGCACACGAATTTGGTCACTTCTCCCAAAAGAGTATGAAACTAGGCAGCTATGTATATAATGTCAATCAGATCATATACAATATGCTATACAAAAATGAGTCCCTGAATAAAATGAATGAGAAATGGGCATCAATAAATGGATATGCAGTGATCTTCATTGGCGCATCAGCTTTTGTTATCAAAGGAATCCAAAAAATTCTTCAGCAGCTTTACGCCTATATTAACATCAATTATATGGCATTATCCAGAGAGATGGAGTTCCATGCCGATGAAATTGCTGCAAATGTTGCGGGATCTAAAGCACTATCAGAGTCTTTACTGCGTCTGAGCTTTTCTAATTTTGCGCTGGAGAATGTGCTAAGCTTTTACGATGAACGTGTGAAATTAAACGTCAAAAGTCAAAATTTATATACTGAGCAGCAGTTCGTTATGCAATTTTTAGCGACAAAGAACAAATATCCCTTTCGTGGAGCATTCCCCGTCATAGAATTAGAACAAATTAAAAAATACAACAAATCTAAACTAAACATTGAGAATCAATGGGCCTCACATCCCTCCGATGAGGATCGGATCAATGCCCTCAATAGGCTGAATATTATCAAAACCAACACCGACGATTCGCCAGCAATTACCCTATTTGAAAACAATGGTGCAATTGCCAAACAGATTTCGAATGCATTATTTGCCCATATACAATATGCGGAGACGCCAAATGAATTAAATCCCGAAAAGTTTACCGAAGAATTTATCGCTGATTTTGAAAAAAACGCATTCGATGAGTTGTACAATGGCTTTTATGACAACAATAACCCGGTAATTGAAGGTCTGCCCATGATCGATAAATCAATTTTTGAAATCGAAGTACAGGAATTATTCAACGACGAAAAAGTCGAAGCGATATACGAGTTAGTTGCACTGAAAAATGACAAAGAAATACTTCTAGCAATCCAAAAAGATGAGATTAAAATAAAAACCTTTGACTACAATGGCATCAAACATCGAAAAGACGAAGCATATCTTGTGCTACAAAAAGTCGAAGAGGAGATTGCAGAAAAAGAAACGGAGATCAGAAACAATAATATAGCAGTTTTTCGATTCTTTTACACACTTGCTCGACTACAAAATAGAGAAGGAGAATTATATACACTTTATTCTGAATTTGTAAAAATTGACAAACAGTACGACGAAAAAATCAATTTTTACAACTCGTTAATAGAAACGACCAATTTTATTTTTCAGACCACTCCATTTGATGAAATAACGGCGCACCTAGAAGATTTAAAAAAGCTAGAACCAAAATTAAAAAATGAACTTACCGCACTACTAAAAGCACCTCTGATCGCAGAGAAGTTGGATGAAAGTGCAAAAATTTCGCTCCAAACATATACACAAAACACCTTGCATTATTTTAATGTAGATGCCTATCATGATGACAATCTTGCTCATCTCTTCTCGGCCATCAACTATTATCACCAACTGATGGCAAGACAGTATTTTCTCAAGAAACAAACAATATTAAGATTTCAGAAAGAATTGTTATCCAGTGGAGGTTTAACGTAAAAAAACGGGCTACCGATATTACATTTTGAAAATTGGAGTTGGCAGCCCGCTAGGTTATCAATAATAAGTATATCTTCTTACTCCGGCTATATGCCGAGCTAGTCGCATGACTTGATGCGTATAACCATACTCATTGTCGTACCAGATATATAGTACAATATTTTTACCATCGCTGGAGACGATGGTTGCTGGAGCGTCTACGATAGAAGAAAAGGTAGTCCCTATACAGTCGGACGATACGAGTTCATCATTATTTGAATAGTTAATCTGTTCTACAAGATTTCCATGTAAGGCGGCATTTTGCAGTAAGCTTTTGAGTTGCTCAATGGAAGTTTTATTTACTATTTCCAGATTTAGAATAGCAAGAGATCCGTTTGGCACGGGCACGCGAATTGCATTTGAGGTTAGCTTTCCGGCCAAAGAAGGAATCGCTTTTGCAACGGCAGTACCTGCCCCCGTTTCTGTAATCACCATATTAACAGCTGCCGCACGCCCGCGCCTTGCCTTCCTGTGCATATTGTCAACCAAGTTCTGATCATTCGTGTAAGAATGAATAGTTTCTACATGGCCCTTTATAATTTTCAGTTCGCTTTCGATCAATTGAAGGATCGGCGCAATAGCATTTGTGGTACACGAAGCCGCAGAGACGATACGATGTGAATCCATCGTTACGGATTGTTCATTAACACCAAATACCACATTCGGAATGCCCTTTCCCGGCGCAGTAAGTAATACCTGCGCGATTCCCCCAGAAATTAAATGCCGTGACAGTTGCTTTTCGTCCCTAAATGCTCCGGTGTTATCAATCAATAAAGCATCCTGAATTCCGTACGCATAATAGTCGATATGCTCAGGTTCCTGTGCGGAGATAACATGAACCGTAATCCCATTAACGATCAACGCATTACGAGACACATCTACTTCTACCTGTCCATCAAACCGACCATGAATAGAATCATTCCGCAGCAACGCTGCCCGTTTTTCCAGCGTTTTCACATCGATATTATCACGCGTCACAATCGCACGCAATCGTAGTTGTTTGCCAGCCCCAGCTTTAGCAATAAGTTCACGTGCCAACAAGCGTCCAATTCGTCCAAAACCGTATAGCACCACATCACGTGGTACGAAGGAATTATGCGGCTTGGCAAGTTGTAACTCTCCTATCAAGAAATGCACTATGTCGGTATCCTCTACCGATTTTTCGCGCAACCTTAGTATCAGTTTTCCAATATCTATCCGAGCAGGACATAGATGTAACTCCATCAAAACTTTAACGATTTTAACAGAGTCAAATACAGAAATAGATTGTCCGGTTAATTCTTGGGAAATGCTGTGTACATTCAAAATATGACTGACCCTGCGATCGACAAGTTGGTTCCTAAATAAAACCAATTCGACCGCGTGGTTATACCATAGATTGCTGACCATTGCCACCAATTTGGTTGCAGCGTTTTGCTTTGTCGTATATGTTTTGATTTCCTGCTCTAAAACAGCGTTAGTTGACATCTTCGTTTACAATTGATAATCCGGATGCAAACATATATAATTATTTCAATACAAAATTGTAAAAATTATAAAAATAATAATCCATAGAGATAAATACGGTATTTTATTGCCATATTTAAAATTTTACACAGAAAAAAATATAATTATTTCAAATTAATTTTCAACCAAAAAAGAAAGAAGAGGATTTAACCTCCTCTCCTTTACTCTTCTTTAGCTGGTACTTCTTCCTTTTTAGGTTTTTGATTTTTCGCTCCGGGTCGACTATTACCATATGACCCCATCACTATTTTACCTTTCCTGGTCTTTTTATCACCTTTTCCCATTATGTTATGTTTTTGTAAATTAAAGATTAACTACTATAACCTCACAACAAGAATAGACGAACAATGTTTGTTTTATTTTTATTACCACCGTCCGCCTGCGCCTCCACCTCCAGAGGAGCCCCCCCCGAAACTACCACTACTACTTGAAGAACCACCGCCTGATGATGATCCTCCTCCCGAAGAACTTCCGGAAGAGCTACGCACGCGCATCGGAATCACATAGGTCCCTTTTGAATCCTCATAAGAACAATGACGGCAGATGTCTTTCTGTTCACCCTTACCTTCTGATGAGTAGGTAGCCGCTCGAAGTTCTACTTCAACGCTAGTCTCTAAGGTCTTGTATGCACAAGAAGGACAAAGTGCATAACGATTACTCCCGTCCCACCCTATAATACGTGATTCATTTGTATTGGAATTAAGCCATATTTCATAAGTCTGGCTATTCAGTTTCTCTTCCTTCTGTTGTCCTTTATCCAAATATTTAGCCAACTTGACGTTACGCTCATCCCTATCCACCCGAGTCCAGTTGCCACTATCATCGGGCGGGTTTAAGCGGGCCTTATTTTGGCCAGCACGTTTCCATATCATCCCCAAATCATAGTATGCAAGCGGTGCCAATAACGCAGGGAAAAAACCCCAAAGCATGAATTTGTTAAGCGCTTCACCTCTATTCCCTACATCTTTATAGGAATCGGAGATAGCTGTTCTACTGGCATGGAATTTCATCGCTAGAACAAGGCTTCCTAAGATCGCAATAAAATAAGGCAGATTTGCAAATTGGTATACCTGGCCTAAATTATTGAAGATAAAAACAAATACAAATAAGGAAAGAAACATCAGCAACCCCATACAGCCGCAACCGCTGATTATCGGATGCAGCTGTCCTTTCTTTTTCTTTACTTTCCCTCGCAGTCTGCGTGTAAGCCACTCCAACCATATATATAACCCGGTGAACAAAGACAGGATTAAAAGTGTATTTTTGGTGTATGGCTGTTGGATACTCCAGAACGGGACAGGTTTCGGCATCATACGTTCTAGTTCAGCTCGCGCATCTGGAGATTGTAAAATATGATGCACAAACCGAGAAGCTTCCAATATGCCACTATCGTATTCACCTTCCCGAAAATGAGGAACCAAATATTTTTCTCCAATCCGCTTAAGATAAGCATCGGGCAATATACCTTCCATTCCATAGCCTGAGATAAATCGATATTCCCGTCTGTCTGTTGCGACAAATAAGAGCAGACCAGTATTACTTGTCTTCTTTCCTATCCCCCAATGATTAAATATACTTAATGCAAATTCAAAATCACTATCCCCTATGTAGTCATTTACTACCACAATCGCATATTCTGCCGATGTAAGGGAATCCGTCTCTTGTGCTAATCGATTTAAATCTGCAACCGTACCTTCTGACAGAACAAAATCAGGATTACTCACGAAATACTGCTGTCCATGGTTCTTAGGATGGGGTATATTTTCGACGTTATATTGACCGTGGACGGGAAGCGTCCATACTAAGAACAAGAAAAACAACCAACTATTCATATGGTGGGCGGGTTTGCGGAAGATTAAAAGGTTCATAAAAAAAAACACTCAAAATTTAAGCCAAAAAGCCTTTTTCGTCCTTTTATGCTACGATATTTTCGAACTCCGTATCGGAAAAACGACACGGGCTCTTGTGAACAAACACCAAGTTACCTAAGTTTGCAAAAAAAACAGATGCCGGATTATAAATCTACTTCTCAGCGTATTTTTAAGTTCATTTCAGGAGAAAACAGCGGAGACGCCCTACGGAATGTCTTAACAAGTATCGTACCCAGCATCGTAATCTTTTATTGGGGATATCTCGATATTGCCATAACTGTGGGGATAAGCGCCTTGTTGTCCTCATTGACAGATCTACCAGGGAATCGCAAAGATAAATGGAAGTCTGCATTCTGGTGTATTCTCTTATTTTTTGTCGCATCGATGGCTACAGCTTATGCACTTTCTTCTCCTTGGCTACTTCTACCCCTCCTTATTATAGGGGCTTTTATCTGTACGATGCTTTCGGTATTTGGCATGCGCATGGGAATCATCGGCACGTTGGTACTCATATTAATCAGTTTTACCATCGGCTTATGGCCCGCGGATCCTATGACATTTAGTGTACAAATCACATTAGGAACAATGTGGTACTATGTAGTCAGTATCGTTCAGGTCTACATTTCTCCCTATCGTTCATTACGTCATGCCATGTCTGATGGCTTTCGAAGCATCGCGGCTTTACTCCGTGCCAAAGCACTTTGCTACGATGAACGTATCCCGATAGAGGCGGCATATAACGAACTTGGCAGGTTGCATATACAGGTAAGTGAGCAACAAGAGACTATTCGATTTTTGCTCCTGCGGGAAAAGAACTTGATGAAGGCTGAAGACGGAAAGTTTTGGCTCAATCAGGCATATGGATTAATCGATCTATACGAATTGCTAACCGCACTGGATTACGACTATGAATCAATTCGCAAAACCTTGGGTCCAGTTGGAGGACTGAAAGAGATCCGACAGTTAATTGGAATGATTGCCGATGAAATAGAATCTCTTACTAAAAACTACAGAAATAAAACACTTAACAATGTATCGCATAAATCCAGTATCGACCAAGCTTTAAATCAACTTATCGCGGTGCGGGACCAACAGGATATAGAAGCCACATCCATTCTAAGCGCCATAATTGAGAATATTCGGTCCATCCTTGATTTTATCTTTCAGATCCGCACCGCATTTAATACAGGTACAGTGCTTCAAAATGTAGTCAAGCAGCACGAACATAAGTATTTTCTATCCCTGCCGCCCAAAGGATGGAGAGCACTGAAAAAACAGATCACCTTTCATTCGACCATATTTCCCTTTGCCTTACGCTTAGCGGTTTTATTTGGTGTGGGTGGACTAGTGGGATTAGCCTTTCCCGAATACAGGTATACCTATTGGATCCTTCTAACTATTGCTATTGTAGCCAGACCAGGCTTTGCTACTACTCAAAAACGAAACTATCAACGTATAATCGGTACACTGACTGGGATTTTATTGGGTCTACTTCTGTTATACACGATAGCCGACGGAGCTACCCTACTTATTGTTGCTGCAGTTTGTCTTTACGGTTTTTTCCTATTTAACAGACCCAACTATCTTATCAGCGTTTTATTTATCACCGCCGCAATTGTAATCGCATTAAACAGCTACGAAGGAAATATCGACGATATCTTAGGAAGTCGGATCGCATTTACGCTAATTGGATCACTATTGGCTGCGATTGGCTATTTTTTTATCCCGACACGGCAAAAAAAAGGAATGCTAAATTTAGCGGGATCAGTAGTACGTAGTAACAGTGCATATTTTCAGGTCGTAATGGCGCTGTTAAAAGCATATACTGTTGACATGTATTCCCTTCGCCTAGCCCGAAAAAAGGCGCAGACGGCACTGGCTGCTTTTTCTGACGCGACTAACCAGTTACAAAAAGAACCCGGCAGTAAAAAGAAAGATTGGTCCGAATTAAATAAATTTCACATGTTAGCCTATCGGATTAATTCGCTAATCGTGGGTCTTTCCCTGCATATTTCACTACAAAATCAGTCCGATTTAAAATCATATCTACTAGAGGATCGTGGAAAAGCTATCGGTAAATTGTTGGTACAGCTAGACGAGTTATCAACCGCATTGCTAAACAAACCCACTTCGTAAAATCGCTAAATCATCCGCAAAATATGCGATATTAAAATCGGAATGCTATCTTTATGGAAGACAGCCATATTATCTAAATAATAAAAAAATAACAATGAAGAATCTCACATTCAGAGATGCCACACAAAACGATTTGGAAAGAATCGTTGAAATATATAATACGACCGTAATGTCTCGAATAGTTACTGCAGATACGGAACCGGTGACTGTGGCAAGTCGACAAAAATGGTTTGAGGAACACAGTCCGACAAAACGTCCTTTGTGGATAGTACAGAACAGCGAGGACGAAATTATCGGTTGGGTAAGCTTTCAGTCCTTTTATGGACGAGCGGCTTACGATGCCACGGTAGAAATCAGTATCTATCTGGATACCGTGGTAAGGGGTAAAGGTCTAGGAAAAGAAATATTACAATATAGTATAGGGCGTGCACCAAAATTCGGAATTAAGACACTGCTTGCATTCATTTTCGCGCATAACGAGCCTAGTTTGAAACTGTTTAAACATTTCGGGTTTGAAGATTGGGCCACCTTACCCCATATCGCAGAACTGGACGGTCAGGAACGAAGTTTAAAAATTTTAGGAAAGAGGATTAGTAGTTTTTTTCAAGATAAATAAGTAAGTTTGCACCATTAAATTTCCACTCCATGTAAGAGCAACTTCTTTCCCATTGTATATAAAACATGATCATACCCGAGAAGGGTGTATGTATTTTTTATTAATCGCTGAAAGAAACAATATGCTTATTTTACAAAACATCTCCTATACACATCCCAATAAAGATCTGTTGTTTAAAAATATCGATCTCACTATAAATGATCACGAGAAAATCGCGTTGATTGGAAACAATGGTGTCGGGAAGTCTACACTATTACGCATAATAGTAGGCGAACTAGAAGCTACCGCAGGTACTGTAATTACATCAGATCTCGCTTACCATATTCCTCAAATATTTGGACAGTTCAACCATCTCTCGGTAGGCGAGGCACTGAAGGTCGCAGATAAGATCGCGGCATTTTATGCTATTTTAGAAGGTAACGCGACAGACGAGAATCTGTCCATTTTGGATGACGACTGGACTATTGAAGATCGTTGCAAAGATGCACTCCGGTATTGGCAACTTGATGATATAGCATTATCAGATTCGTTAGCCGATCTGAGTGGCGGACAAAAAACGAAAGCTTTCTTAGCAGGGATAAGCATTCATCGACCGAAATTCGTGGTAATGGATGAACCCAGCAATCATCTCGATGAAAATAGTCGCCAATTGCTTTGCGATTTTATCACAGAACAGACGGCTACAATGATTATCGTAAGCCATGATAGAAGATTACTGAATTTACTGGACAAAATCCATGAGTTGCACAGCAGCAACATCGCGAGCTATGGTGGCAACTATGAATTCTACACGGCACAGAAGGAAATAGAAAAGGTGGCTCTCCAACATGATATCAAAAGTCATGAAAAATCACTAAAAAAAGCAAAGGAAAAAGAACGCGACACCTTGGAAAGACAACAAAAGCTAGATGCCAGAGGTAGAAAGAAACAAGAAAAAGCAGGTCTTCCGACGATTGTCATGAATACCCTTAAAAACAATGCGGAACGGAGTACGTCGAAGATTAAAGGTATTCATACCGGAAAAATAAACGGTATATCACAGGAACTTACTAATCTTCGAGCAGAACAACCCGATATAGATAAGATGAAATTTAACTTCAGCTCGTCTAGTTTACATCAGGGAAAAGTGCTATTCGAGGCATCGAATATTAATTTCGATTATGATAAGGGGCCTATTTGGCAGCCACCGCTCTCCTTCCGGATTATAAGCGGCGAACGTATTGCCTTATGCGGAACAAACGGATCAGGTAAAACAACCCTGATAAATATGCTGTTACACAAACTCAACCCGACAACAGGAACCTTGTTCTGTGCAGACAACAAAGCAGTTTATATCGATCAAGACTATTCTCTTATACAACCCGACTTATCTGTTTACGAGCAAGCACAAGAATATAATAGCTCTGCTTTGCTCGAACATGAAGTAAAAATTCGATTAAGTCGCTTTTTATTCAGTAAAGACACGTGGGATAAAAACTGTTCATTGCTCAGTGGTGGAGAAAAAATGAGATTATTGTTATGCTGCTTGACACTCGACGACAAATCCCCCGATATCCTAATTCTCGACGAACCGACTAATAATTTAGACATCCAGAACATTGAGATTCTGACAGCTGCAATAAATGCCTATCACGGAACATTAATTATCGTCTCGCATGATGTAATCTTTAGACAGCAAATTAACGTAGAACGCGATTTAGTATTGAGTTAACTTTCACTCGATCAGTTTTCAGCAATGGGTTAGCAGTGGCTATTATTGATGCTTTCAATATTTGAAAGCATCAATCGGTTTTAGCGTCTAACTACTTCGTAATTTGAGAAAAAACATGCGACATTTCAGCCGCTATCTGCAAACTTCGTTCGCTGTAAACTTCTGTTTGCTCCGGAGTATTGTCGGAGATTTTCGGATCTTCAAATGTAATGGGTATTCTTTTCTCGGCCCCCGCAATAAAAGGACATCCCCCATCTGCCTGTGAACAGGTCATTACGGCTGCAAATGACGCCGATGGATTAAACAGGCTATCGTATTTCTTGGAAAAGCCAATAACGGGCAAAGCGCTATCGTCATACTTTACTGCATATACCGGATTATTACCTTCCGCAATTTTAAAAATTGTAAATCCCTGATTGGATAATGTCTCTGCTACTTTGGGAAAGAGAGCGGTTTCCTCTGTTCCACCAGAGTAACAATATACATTTGGAATATTATAATGGAAAGCCGCGGCCTGTGCCCATATTTGGGCGAAATGACTTCTACGGGAGTTATGCGTACAGATGAAATTGATATTTACATTCTCCCCCTTTTTTACTTTTAGTTGTATAAAATCTACTAAAGGTTGTAAAATTTCTTTTCGCTCTTCACTAACAATCTGTTGTTGAACGCTTTTGATCGTTTGAGATAATTCTTTATACATTTTTATACGATTAAATAGGGTATAATAAATAATCCCACATCGCACTACCAATATGACTATAGGTGCAATGTGGCTTATTTTTTTAACAACATCCCGAATTTGGGGTACAACATGAAGATTGATTTACGCTTAGTTCGATTAGATTTTTCTTCTGTTTCTCCGACGGAATGCCACAAGCATCTTCAGCCAGGCAAGCTGTCGTTTTATTTTTCAACACAAATATCTTTCCATTGAAA
Source organism: Sphingobacterium alkalisoli (assembly GCF_005049105.1). Classification (GTDB taxonomy): domain Bacteria; phylum Bacteroidota; class Bacteroidia; order Sphingobacteriales; family Sphingobacteriaceae; genus Sphingobacterium; species Sphingobacterium alkalisoli. The sequence continues at coordinate 661,863 of NZ_SUKA01000002.1, read as the reverse complement.
TCTAAATCATATTTTCCGATGGTATCACTTTGGTATTCTACCTCAATTTCTGCATCTTCAATACCCAACTTATCTTCAGATAGTTGAATAATCTTCAATAGCTTTTCGGGCTTCAGTCGGTGCTCATAGTCATCAGCATTCCATAGTTGGAAATTGACGACCGTTTCATTGCGAACAATACCGCCACAGTCAATAAATTTCTTATCGATCTGTCCCACTTCGGTAACGTGGAAATGCTCAGGAATCCCTGTTCCATCTTCTAGTTGAAATTCAACATTGTTCAATTTCGGTAAGATTTCTTTAATCTGTTCAAGTGTCATACTGTTTTATTTTTAAATGTTGTTAAGAACCAAAACGGTTTCTGATAACTTTATAAGTATTGAATATTATACTGCGATCTACTAACTAGTTCACAATATAATATAACATTGCAATATTACGATAATATACTCAAACAAACAAAAAATTAGAAATATATTTCTAATTAGTATCTAGCATAACTATAGTATATGCTAGATACTTAAATAACAGCTTTAGCTTTTGTTGCGAATGTGAATATCACGTTGCGGGTAAGGAATTTCTATGCCTGCATGATCTAAAGCAGCTTTGCAAGCTATCAGCAGCTGCTCATTCATTGTCCAAAAATTTTCGTTGGAGGTCGTCGCCCGAACAGAAAGATTAATGGCATTATCGCCAAGCTCCGTAACAACCACTTGAGGTGCAGGGTCTTCAAAAGCAAACTCATTATTTTTTATAACTTCCAGCAAAATTTCCTTTGCTTGCTTGAGATCCGCATCATATGAAACCCCTATATCAAACCACGTGCGACGGGTACCCATCTGCGTATAATTCGTTATACTACTATTAGATAATTCGCCGTTCGGAACAACCACCAATTGATTCTGGGGTGTTACCAGTTTCGTATTGAAGATATCTATTACCTGTATAGTGCCTGATATACCTGAGCTGGATGAAATATAGTCACCGACTCTAAATGGTTTAAGCAAAAGAATCAAAATCCCTCCTGCAAAATTAGAAAGAGAGCCCTGAAGAGCGAGTCCGATAGCCAAACCAGCCGCACCGATTATCGCAACAAAGGCAGATGTTTGTACGCCCAACTGCGTAACGACGACAATAAAAAGCAATATGTTTAAGCCCCAACTAATCAAATTACCCAGAAAGCGTTGTAAAGAAACATCCATCTCACGCCGCTCAAAAGTCTTTTCAGCCGTACGCTTAATAATCCTAATTAACCAGGAACCAATTAAATAGATAAGTATCGCTGATGCTACCGCAATTAAAATTCGGGGTACCCAGGCAACCGCTGATGCCAAGAGTTTGTCCCAATGTTGTTGAACTTCATTAAATTCCAAGTTTTCCATAGTATCTTCCGTAAATAGTACAGCTTCAAAACTAAAAAATAAATACACGAATACCAACCTGATTCCTCTTATGTTAGAAATCAGGCTAGTATTGTTGAAAAAAATGCCGTTGGGAGACAATGGGTATTACTTTAATTTAAGAGCTACACCACAGTTAGAACAAAAACGCGAATTCGGATCGTAAATAGGGCTTTGGCACATCTTACATTGTCGCTTCGATCCCTCCGTTGCCTTAGCCATTTCCACAGACACAATACCGGTAGGAACGGCAATTATTCCATATCCGATAATCATCAATACACTTGCGAGCAGTTGCCCGGCAGGACTTTGAGGAGATATATCACCATACCCAACCGTAGTAATCGTGACGATTGCCCAATAAATAGAAACCGGAATACTTGTAAAACCGCTTTCTCCGCCTTCAATAACGTACATCAATGTCCCGATTATCGTAACCAATGTAAGTACGCTGGATAAAAATACCGTGATCTTATACATACTCGCTTTCAGCGCAGTTCGCAAAATATTGCTTTCTGAAAGAAAACGGGTGAGCTTTAGTATTCGAAAGACCCTTAACAACCGGAGTGCTCTAACCACAACAAGGTATTGTGTACCCGCAAAAAATAAACTTACGTACGCTGGTAAAAAAGCCAATAAATCAATTAGGCCATAAAAACTAAAGATATAACGCCTCGCCCGATGTACGCTATAAATACGAAGCGCGTACTCCATCGTAAAGCAGGCTGTAAAAAACCACTCCGCTATACGTATGGCAAGTAGATGCTGGTTTCTAAAACTTTCCACACTTTCTAACACTACAGAAAGAATACTCAAAACAATAAGCCAAAGTAATACCACGTCAAAAAGCTTCCCCAAAGCGGTATCTGACCTAAATATCACGATATAGATCTTTTTCCTTAAAATATCATTTCTTCTTTTTGCCATAACTACTATCCTTCAACACAACACGCATATCTTATTTTGGTTGCAACAAAAGCTATATATCTACATCATATGTTTTATTTCAAAAAACGTTTAATATGATCATTATGTCCGTAGATTGCTAATATATCTCCTTCCTGCAACTTCGTATCAGGTTTAGGTATACCATGTAAAACCGTGGTTACAATGCGATCAACACCAAATACACTATTTTTTTCACTATTTTTCAATATGGTTAAAATCAAGAGCTCGTATTTCTCTCTAAATCCTATTTCCTGAATAGTGCGACCAACATATTTTTCAGGTACCACCACTTCGACAATAGAATATCGATTATTCAACTCAAATGAGTCGATAAGCCCCGTCATACAAAGCTTCTTCGACCACCGCTCAGCCGACTCTTCCTCAGGATGTGCAATTTCGGTTACGCCAAGCGCGTATAACACCTTTTCGTGGAGATTATTCACCGCTCTACTGATAAGCCTTTTGACATTCGCCTCCCGACATAAGGCAGTCACCATGATATTTGCCCCCTCATCCTCACCAATTGCTACGATAACAACGTCAGTATCCTTCAACGGCAATTTACGAAACGCAATTTCATCTGTAGCATCAATACTTATAGTATGGGTAATCTTTTCTTTTAATGCGGTAATTTTTTCAATTCGCTGGTCTACACCTATTACCTCGTTGCCTTGAATAGTCAATTTCTCTGCTAAGGATGCACCATAATTTCCTAGTCCTATTACAATAAATTTCATCTATAATTATTTAATTCCTATTCTTCATCTTATACGTCCACTTTCGCTCGCTTTCAACCCTAGAACCTTTTAATTGATCGTCAGCTCCTCTGAAGCATACCGATAATGCGTAAACTTCATTTTTTGAATTAAAGCAATTAAAATAGTCAACATGGTAACACGTCCGATAAACATGGTAACGATTAAAACCAACTTGCTGGCCGTAGATAACTGCGCGGTAAGGCCTAAACTCAACCCGACGGTACTATATGCCGAAAAACATTCAAAAACAATATCAAGAAGATGTAGTTCCGGCTGAAAATAGGATATAGCAAACACCGCAGCCCCAATAACCAGTAGGGACAAAAATATAGTTGCAAAAGCCCGTTGCACGGTCTTTGTCCCAATCTCTCTTCTAAATGCTTCTACCCGGTCAGCTCCCCGAATCAACGTCGTTACATTCAAAAAAGCCACGGCAAAACTACTTGTTTTTATTCCCCCTCCGGTAGAGTTGGGAGAAGCACCTATCCACATTAAAAAAATAATAAGCAAAGTGGAAGAAAATTGAAGCTGCGAAAAGTCGATGGAATTATATCCCGCAGTACGTGGTGTGGTGGCCGTTGCAAAGGCGATCACGATCTTACCAACTGTACTATGTTCGGCAAACACGTGGTCCGCTTCCTTAAAGTATAATATCGCAGTAGCTATTAGGGTAATTAAACCTGTAGTAATTAAATTAACTCGGCTATTAAGCGTTACCACCCAGGGAAGATGAGCCCGCTCCCGCGTCGTAATGAGCTTAAATATTCTTTTTATTAGATGCTTAACATATTTTAGCACATTGATCACGATCGGAAAACCAAGCCCACCAAATATATATATCACCGCTATAACGAATTGGAAATTATAATTAAATAACACACTATCTTCCATTAACCCATTGGATAGTGTCGAGAACCCGGCATTACAAAATGAGGAGATGGCATGAAATAAAGAAAAGAATGCCTGCTGGAAAAAACCTTCATCAGAATACTGATATGTGGTGATATAAATCAACAATGCTCCCACCAGTTCGATCCCAAATGTGATGATCATAATCCGTCTCAAGAGGACCCAAACTTCGCCTAAACGATCTGTACTAAAAAAATCCTTGAATACAAGCTGATCGGCATATGTACTGGACCCCGTAAAGAAATAACTAAAGAAACTTGCAAAACTTAATATTCCAATTCCACCAGCCTGAATCAGAAGCATGATAAAAAACTGCCCATATATCGTGAAATGTGTAGCCGTATCTACAACGATTAGTCCGGTAACGCAGACCGCACTCGTCGCGGTAAATAAAGCGTCGATAACCGAAATCGGTTGATTTAAGGAGATCGGTAGTTTTAAAAGTAAAGTCCCTATGATGATTAATCCCACAAAACTATAGATAAAAAGCTGTGCGGGATTCATTAATCTTTTAATAATCACGTATATACTATTTTAACAGGGGGTAAAGGTAGGAGTTTTTTGGGATTTCAAGCTTTTATTTCACAGGGAAAATTCGATTTTGTAAACGATATTTAAAATATAAATTGTATTTTGGAGCCTTCTCAAATTATCCTTAAACTAATGGAAAATATCATTAATGCAATATACAATATAGTCTGGAGTGATGCGCTGGTATACTTGTGTATGCTATCGGGTTTATACTTTACCATTCGATTTAAATTTCCACAAATCCGGTATATCAAAGATATGATAACTCTTCTTTTTAAAGGAGGTAAATCTGAAGACGGAAGCGAATCTGAAAAGGGGATTTCTTCGTTTCAGGCATTTTCTTTGGCCATCTCTGGACGTGTAGGAACTGGAAATATTGCCGGAGTAGCTACAGCAATTGGGATGGGTGGACCTGGAGCTGTTTTCTGGATGTGGATGATAGCGATAGTTGGAAGTGCCTCCGCAATTATCGAGGCGACACTCGGGCAATTATACAAAGAAGTAAAGGATGGTCAATACCGCGGTGGACCAGCCTTTTATATTTTAAAAGGTTTAAACAACAAACCTTTTGCTTGGGCTTTCGCTATTGTAACGGTTCTGAGCACAGGTTTTCTACTCCCTAGCGTACAAAGCAATAGTATTTCCATCGCTCTCGAATCCTCCTTCAATTTTTCTCCGATTACGACAGGTTTATGTTTAGTTTTCTTTTTGGCGATTATCATTATAGGGGGCGTAAAGCGGATCTCAAAGGTCGCCGAGTTTGTCGTACCCTTCATGGCAGGGTCTTATATCCTCATGGCAATTGTCATCATCGGTTTTAATATTTCACAGATTCCAGCTATATTTTCATTGATACTAGACTCTGCATTCGGTGGGCATGCTGCATTCGGTGGTATCGTGGGGACGGCCATTTCATGGGGTGTAAAACGCGGAATTTACAGTAATGAGGCTGGCCAAGGTACGGCTCCTCATGCTGCTGCAGCAGCAGCGGTATCTCACCCCATTAAACAAGGGCTTGTACAAGGCTTTTCGGTATATGTTGACACCCTATTTGTATGTACCGCTACGGCGTTTATGATCCTGTTTACAGGAATGTATAATGTGGAAAATCCGGCAGGCGGATTTATTGTGCAAAATCTACCAAATGCGCAGATGGGGCCGGAATTCACACAGTATGCCGTATCCCAGCATTTCCCGAATATCGGAAGTGCTTTTGTCGCCTTAGCGTTGACATTCTTTGCTTTTACAACCATCATGGCTTATTATTATATTGCAGAAACCAATATTAGTTTTATCAGTGGAAAAAGAAAAAACACACTATTACTATGGGGTCTACGAATTTTAATATTAGTATCGACTTACGTGGGCTGCGTCACTACGGCAAAAGATGTATGGACATTAGGTGACATAGGTGTAGGTTTGATGGCCTGGCTCAATATAATTGCTATTATTTTCCTGCATGGAAAAGTGTACAAGTTAATGCAGGACTACGACAGTCAGAAAAAACAAAAAATAGATCCGAAATTTAACAACTCTCTTTATCAATTCAAAAATGCTAATTTTTGGAACAAACACGATTAAAATATGGCTAAACTAATTAATTTACGCGTCTTCAACGATTTCTTGCGATCAAGTAATGCAGGTGGAATCATTCTTTTTGCAGGTGTGATATTGTCTATGATTATTGCTAATTCTCCATTTGGAGTTACATTTGCTAACTTTCTAGACACCGAGATCGGATTCGAGAACGAGTCTATACACCTCAATTACTCCATCCTTCTCTGGATTAATGACGGCCTCATGGCTATATTCTTTTTACTTGTAGGACTTGAAATTAAAAGAGAGCTCGTAGAGGGAGAATTATCTTCCCCTAAACAAGCACTACTCCCTATTTTAGCGGCCATAGGGGGTGCTATAGTACCCGCGTTGATTTATGCCTTCATTAATAAAGGTACAGATACAGCAAGTGGGTGGGGGATACCGATGGCAACAGATATTGCATTTGCGCTGGCAGTTATTACGATGCTAGGCAATAAGGTACCAACATCGCTCAAGATCTTTTTAGCCGCACTTGCCATTGTAGATGATCTACTTGCCATATTAGTCATCGCACTCTTCTACAGCTCGGATCTGCATACCAATTACTTATTTATTGCCCTTGGTATCTTCGCCTTTCTTATCTTGCTCAATTATTTAGGGGTAAAAGCAATTTGGGCCTATCTAATTCCGGGCGTATTTATTTGGTACTTCGTACACCATTCCGGCATACATGCCACCATTGCCGGGGTATTAGTCGCGCTAACACTTCCTACAACACCCGATGCAAAGGAATCGGCTCTCGAAAAACTGGAACACGCATTGACCAAACCTGTTAATTTTTTAATTGTCCCCATCTTTGCAATAGCGAACACAAATATCACCATTCATTCAGAGATGATGGCGGGACTTACCTCCGCTTTAGGAATAGGCATCATGACCGGCTTAGTAATTGGTAAATCAGTTGGTATTCTGGGAATATCTTTTTTAGCAAAGAAGCTTGGTTTATGTAATTTGCCGGAAGGAGCTAATTGGCGACATATTCTAGGTGTAGGATTTTTAGGTGGAATCGGATTTACGATGTCAATATTTATATCTATCTTATCTTTCTCCAATCCGTTATATGTTGAAGAAGCCAAATTGGCCGTACTTTTAGGTTCTTTGCTATCAGGACTAATTGGATATCTCTTATTATCTGTACGATCAAATGCAAAAGGAGCTTCTTAAGCAAGCTCCTTTTGCATTATATCTTAAGATTATTAACTACCTCTTGAGGACAATAACGCTATCCTTAGGGTATTGATTCTTAAGCCAACCCGATAATTTAAATAGTTCTGCTTCCTCTAATTCTGTATTCGCGTCATAGATTAATGCGATGGACTGTATGCTGCTGTCTGCACTAACGTACCCAGTCTGTCGACCTATTGTATAACTTGTAATCTGCGGGAACAAGACTTGTATATTTTTGTTCAGCTGTGGATGATCGAGTTCAAATCTTGAAATTCTGTTACTGAGATTTCTAATGGTAATATCTTTTTCAGACACCACATAAGATTGTTTATTTATTTCCTTCAAGATATCAGCCTTGAGGTCTAAACTATCCTGTCTAATGATAAGTTCTGTATTACTAATACCAAAATTTTTTAGACGCTCTTGAAAGGTCTGTATTTCCCGATCATCCATTTTTTTAGACAAAAAAGCCAATTCTATCTTTTTGGGTTTGGCATTAAATTGCAAACGCTCATATATGATGGTATACCCCCTATCTACGAACTCCTGTTGAATAAATTGGTTTACTTTATTCACATACTTGCGCTCTTGCAGAAGGATATACGCAAAATAAAAACTGGGCAACACCAATACTAAAATCAAGAAGGTAATACTTCTTGTAATTCGCTTCTCCTTTTTTGCGTCGACGAAATTGATTTTCGGATATTTTAAATACTTTACAATAACAAAAGTCGCTAAGCAGATAAAAAAACAATTGATAAAATACAGATATATTGCACCAGCAAAGAAGGCTAGATTGCCGATGGCTAAACCATAGCCCGCTGTACATAAAGGAGGCATTAATGCGGTTGCAATTGCTACTCCCGGAATGGGATTTCCTTTATTTTCGCGCGTGATTGCAATGACCCCCACCAAGCCACCAAAAACAGCGATCAAGACATCATATATATTAGGTGATGTACGCGCCAACAATTCTGACTGCGCATCTTTAAAGGGGCTCAACAAAAAGTAAATAAAAGAAACTACCAAAGAAATCAGTGTCGCGATACCTAAATTCTTCATTGACTTTTTAAGCAATGGAAAATTATAAGTGCCCAACGCGAAACCAGCACCGATGATTGGTCCCATTAAGGGGGATATTAGCATCGCACCAATAATAACTGCCGTTGAGTTCACATTAAGACCTACCGATGCGACAACGATCGCACAGGCTAATATCCAAGCATTTGCACCTCGGAAAGAGATATTTTTTACTACACTCTCTAATACATTCTCTTTATCATCTTCACCTTCGTGAAGGTTAAAGAAATACAAAAATTTGTTCATAGATTTTTTTTGCCCATATAATGATACCATATTTATTTCATTTCTCAAAAAAAAATGAACTTACGAAGCAAAAAAAAATAGCTTGAAAACATTTTCCAAGCTATTTTCTATTATATCTGTACTATTTTTAACCTCGACTATTGTAGTTAGGAGCTTCTTTCGTGATCTGAATATTATGTGGATGCGACTCACGTAAACCTGCGCCTGTGATACGTACAAACTGTGCTTCCTGAAGTTGTGCTATAGATCCGGCTCCACAATACCCCATCGAAGCGCGTAATCCACCTATATACTGATATACTACTTCTGCTAAAGTACCTTTATAAGGTACACGCCCCACAATACCCTCTGGCACTAACTTCTTAATATCATCCTCTACATCTTGGAAATAACGATCTTTAGACCCTTTCTCCATCGCCTCTACCGATCCCATACCCCGATAAGATTTGAATTTCCGTCCCTCTAATAAGATGGTTTCTCCCGGAGCCTCTTCTACCCCAGCGAAAAGAGAACCTGCCATTATGGTATCCGCACCCGCGGCAATTGCCTTTGCGATATCACCCGTTTGCTTAATACCACCATCCGCAATAACAGGGACGCCCGTACCTTTTAATGCTTTCGCTACCTCGTATACGGCATACAATTGTGGCACACCCACACCGGCAATGATGCGAGTCGTACAGATAGATCCCGGACCAATACCAACTTTTACCCCGTCTGCTCCGGCATCCGCTAATGCCTTAGCCGCTGCCCCTGTAGCGATATTTCCGACGATCACCTGCAGTTCCGGGTATTTTGATTTCACCTCCTTCAGCTTGTTGATCACTCCCAAGGAATGACCATGTGCCGTGTCAATAGTCACCACATCAACCCCAGCCTTTACCAGTGCATCCACACGTTCTACTGTATCTGGTGTAACGCCGACCGCCGCACCAACCAACAACCTACCATGTCCATCTTTGGCCGCATTGGGATAATGTTTATATTTTTGGATATCCTTAAAGGTAATCAAACCTTTAAGGTTATAATTAGCATCGACAACTGGTAGCTTTTCTATTTTATAGTTTTGAAGTATTTCTTCTGCTCTGACCAGATCCGTACCTTCCGGGGCGACAACGAGGTTATCCTTCGTCATAAGTTCGCTAATAGGTCTTGCCATATCTTTTTGAAAACGAAGATCTCTATTGGTAACAATTCCAACCAATCTACCATCCAGGGCGATGACAGGGATACCACCTATTTTGTGCTCCTTCATAATAGCAAAGGCGTCACCCACTGTCGCGTTTTTCAATAAGGTAACGGGATCCTGAATCATTCCACTCTCCGAGCGCTTTACTTTACGTACTTCCGCCGCCTGCTGATCAATGGTCATGTTCTTGTGCAACATCCCTATTCCACCAGCCTGCGCTATCGCAATAGCCAAATCAAACTCCGTAACAGTATCCATAGCCGCTGATACCAACGGTATATTGAGCTTGATTTTTTTGGTAAGATATGTACTGGTATCTACGTCTCTTGGTAGAATCTCTGAATATGCTGGGATCAATAAGACATCGTCATATGTAAGTCCTTCAGCTACGAATTTTTGTGGATCTAATTGCATGGCAAATACGTTCTGGGTTTTCTATTTGCCAGGCAAAATTACAAAAAAAAACGTTTTCATCAAATAAAAACTACTATTTCAAGAGAAATGACAATCCGATTATAAAGGCATATGGTACGTAATATAATGTTGAACATTCTATTTTGGCAAGCTCTTTGCAAGGTTTCATTGAGAAGAAAAATGATTAAAACACAAATTAGTAAAAATGAAAAAAGTAATTCTATCATTATTTTCGGCCTCAGTGCTGACACTAGCAACCTTTGAGGCAAATGCGCAGGCCTATAAAACGGCCCTAGGACTGGCTATCGATGCTGGCGACGGCGCTACACTATTTGGCCCCCAAATAAAGCATTCATTCGATGGAACCAACGCGGGTAATGCCCAGGTATTATTTGGAGATCATGTAACCATAATCGGAGCCGACTATTCTTATAACCAACCTTTCCGTGGAACGAATGGTTTGGGATGGTATGTAGGGGTTGGTCCACAGATTGCCTTTGTTGACCATTGGGGCGACGACGATCATGCGCATTTTGCCGTACGTCCAGCTGCAGGTCTAGAATACAAAATTCCAACCGCACCTTTAGCTTTTCATTTTGATTGGAAACCTTGGTGGAACCTTTCGCACGAGTCGGATTTCGAACCCGCCCGTTTTACGCTAGGTTTTAAATTTACATTAAAATAATTATTATTTTCGCGAATTCGCTAACAACGAATTCGCGATTTTGCTAATCAGCAAAATCCGCCCTTCCCCTATCTGTTAATTTTTCAATAGATATCTTCAATTTTAGTTTTCTTTATACAAAATTTTTATACCTTTGCGGTTCTTGGTAAATTATATTTTATCAGCTAAAAAAACAATTAACGAATAAACTATCAAACTAATACACGAATACAAAAATGCAGAGTAAAGGGCTGATTAAATTTTTGGTAATAGTGGTATCATTAGCATGCCTCTATTCCCTATCATTCACATTTGTGACACGTAAAGTAGAACGTGACGCTGCAGCACATGCAGTTGGCGATATGGCTAAGGAAAAAGCCTATTTGGACTCTATAGCTGGTGAAACCGTATTTAACTTAGGATTTGCTAAGTATACGTACAGAGAATGCAAAGCGTACGAGCTAGCATTAGGTCTCGATCTTAAAGGAGGTATGAACGTTACGATGGAAATCGCACTAGACGAATTAATCAGTAACCTCGCCAATAAGACAAAAGACGAAAAATTCAATACGGCATTACAAAGTGCTGTTCAAAAAAGTAAAACTGCGAACAAATCTGTCGTAGATTTGTTTATTGATGAATACAAAGCAACAGGAGCTTCTACTTCGCTGGCAACTTTTTTTGCTACAAAAGACAACGCAACTTTAATAAAAGCGACTAGTTCCGATAATGATGTTAAAAATTTCCTGCAAAAGGAATCAGACAATGCGATTCAAAATTCGTACAAAGTATTGCGTACACGTATTGATAAATTTGGTGTTTCCTCTCCAAACATCCAAGTTCAACAAGGTACTAACCGTATCCTTATTGAACTACCAGGTGTAAACGATGAAACCCGTGTACGGAAACTATTACAAGGGTCGGCAAAGCTAGAGTTTTACGAAACGCATGACAATATACAGGTATATAGTTTACTTGAAAATGTAAATCGTACACTAGCAGGAACATTAAAAGCAACTGAGGCGTCTACTAGCACTGCAACTGTTAACACGGGAGATTCTACTGCTGTGGATTCAACAAAAAATGAGGATAATTTATTAGCAAATCTTGGTGCCAATAAGACTGAAAGCAATGATTCCTCGGCAATAGCTGCAAATCTTGCTGCCGAAAATCCGTTGTTTAGTGTTCTGGAACCTGCGGTATATAGAGGCGAAAATGGTCAGCCTCAATTGATTCCCGGCCCGATGGTGGGTCGAGCCAACCTAAAGGATACTGCTAAAGTAAATGCCTATTTGGCACGGCCTGAGGTGAAAGCCATCATTCCATCAAATATTGCACTATTATGGGCTGTTAAACCGGAACAAAGTGCACCAAACGTCTTATCGCTATACGCCATCAAACCAGCTCCGGGCGACAATCCTGCTGTGCTAACTGGTGAAGTGATTACAGACGCCAGAGATGAATTTGACCCACAAACGAATGCACCTGTTGTCTCCATGAGCATGAACTCCGCTGGAGCGCGTGAATGGCGTAAAATCACGGCCAAAGCTGCACAGACCAAAGCATCTATAGCTATCGTACTTGATAATGTCGTGTATTCGGCTCCTTCTGTTTCAAGTGAAATAGCAGGCGGTAATTCTTCCATTTCCGGGAGCTTTACCATTGAAGACACCAAAGATTTAGCAAACGTATTGAAAGCAGGTCGCTTACCGACTACAGCAAAAATCGTTGAAGAGGCCATTGTCGGTCCTTCACTCGGTCAAGCTGCTATTGATGCCGGCGTTAACTCCTCAATTATTGGTATTGTCATCGTCATGATCTTCATGATCGCTTATTACAATCGTGCGGGTATTGCTGCAAATATTGCCGTTCTTATCAACGTCTTTTTCCTGATGGGTGTACTGGCTTCGTTGAACGCTGTACTTACCTTACCTGGTATAGCTGGTATTGTATTAACGATGGGTACCGCCGTTGATGCCAACGTGCTAATCTATGAACGCATACGGGAAGAACTACGTTCGGGCAAAGGAATACGCCAAGCAATAGCTGATGGCTATAAACATGCTTTGCCGTCTATTCTCGATTCGCAAATTACGACGTTTTTGGTCGGTATGGTACTGTTCTTTTTCGGCAGCGGACCAATCCTAGGCTTCGCAACGACCTTGATGATTGGTATTGTCACTTCGCTATTTACGTCAATATTTATCTCTCGTTTGATATTCGAATACATGTTGGATAAGAATATGAAAATTTCGGTTTCTTTACCATGGTCAGCAAATACGTTGCAAAATGCAAAGTACCAGTTTATTAAAAAGAGAAAAACTTTTTATATCGTTTCAAGCGTAGCGATTGTCATTTGTATTGCCTCCATTTTAACAAAAGGATTTACATTGGGTGTTGATTTTCAAGGTGGCCGTACGTTTACAGTAAGTTATGAGAACCCAATCAACCTGGAAGATGTGCGTAAAAACTTGGATAACACATTCAATTCCACTACGGAAGTAAAAATATTCGGTAGTGCGAATCAAGTACGAGTTACCACAACTTACCATATCAACGAAACGTCAGATGAGGCGGATCAAGAGGTTTTATCCAAATTAAATGAAGGTCTCTCTAAGATAGAAGGCAATAAATATGAAATTCTATCTTCCCAAAAAGTGGGTCCATCCATTGCCACTGATATCAAAGATAGAGCGTGGTGGTCAGGTATTATCTCAATATTAATCATCGCTGCTTATATATTAGTTCGTTTCCACAAATGGCAATACGCTGCAGGTGCGGCTTTGGCGACGATACATGATGCTATAATCATTCTAGGACTGTTCTCTATTCTTGATGGAATTGTTCCATTTTCTTTAGATATCGATCAGCATTTTGTCGCAGCCCTTCTTACCGTATTAGCATATTCCGTGAATGATACAGTTGTGGTATTTGACCGGATAAGGGAAGATCTTAATAAGCCAAATGCGTTAAATAAAAATTTTGGCGATACGATAAATCATGCCATTAATACCACCCTAAGCCGTACAGTTATTACATCATTGACTGTCATCTTTGTATTGTTGGTATTATTCTTATTCGGCGGAGAAGTAATTAGAGGGTTCTCTTTTGCAATTTTAGTTGGTATCGCGGTAGCAACCTATTCTTCGATTTTCTTAGCAGCACCTTCTGTGTACGACTTAAGTGGAAAAAAACATTTCACAAAGGCTGTGGACACGAAAGCTAAAGTAGTAACTCCATAATCGGATTAATATACTAATTTGAGAAGGCTACCTTTTGCAGGTAGCCTTTTTTATTGTATACCTGTAGCCAATGGATATTTCCTTCATTTATCAGATGGATATCAAAAAAGTAATCTTAGCTCATTACAATGCAGATTTTTTTTAGCTTTGCGTAAAATATCAAATACCATACGCTCATGAAGAATATAAAAATCGTAGTCTATGTTACACTTGGAGGCACTCTGTTATTGGGAGCTTGTACGAACAACGCAAACACAAAAGCGCCTGCAACAGTAAATAACCATGAAGATCACGATCATAGCCATGGACATGATCACGACCATGAAGGTCACGAGCATAATCACGTCGTGGAATCTACCGCTGATTTACAAAAACAAACGTCTACAACGGATTCAAAAAAAGCAGAACCAATTCCGAATATACCTCCATTCACTTTTTATAAAGTAAAATCAGGCATTTCTTTTACCAATGCAGACCTTCCAAAAGGAAAAAAAACCATCTTTGTTCTTTTCGATCCGGGATGTCACCATTGTCGCGAAGAAGCTAATGCACTCGCTAAAAACTACCATAAACTCAAAGATATTAACCTCTACTTTGTCTCCATGAATGACCCAGCTTTGATGGCCTCATTCTTGGAATCGTTTGCAAAAGAACTGGTAGATAAACCGAATGTTCAGGTACTGTACGACAGAAATCAGGATTTTATCCAAAAATTTCATGTACCCAGTCAATTCCCAGCAAATTATGTTTACGATGTGAATGGTAAACTTCAATCCTATTGGGAAGGTGATAAAAACATCAATGAAATCATTACTTTATACACGAAGTAAATGAGAATTGCCATAAACGGCTTCGGACGTATCGGTAGGCATACGTTACGGAATCTAATCACGAGAGGAATTGAAAATGTAGAAGTGGTGGCCATTAATGACCTCACAGATGCAAAGGCACTTTCCCATTTATTCAAATATGATTCTGTTCATGGTCCCTTTCCGGGGACAGTGAGCTATACAGAAAATAGTCTACGCGTTGATGCGCACAGCATACGCACGCTCAACATTAAAAATCCAACTGATTTACCGTGGGGAGAGCTGAATATCGATGTCGTAATAGAGTCTACCGGTTTGTTTACAACAAAAGAAAAGGCTAGCCAACACCTAGCGGCGGGAGCGAGACAGGTCATCATTTCTGCCCCTTCTCCCGACAAAGAGATTCCGACTGTTGTGTTGGGAATAAATGACTCAAGTTTCGACTGGAATGCGCCTATCTTTTCAAATGCCAGCTGCACTACCAATAATGTCGCTCCCCTAGTGAAAATATTAGACGAAAATTGGCAGATACAAGATGGATATATTACTACTGTACATTCGATGACAGGCGATCAAAATCTGCATGACTCCCCTCATCGGGACCTCCGTAGAGCGCGGGCAGCCTCCTCTTCTATTATCCCCACAACAACAGGAGCGGCTAAGGCCATCACAAATGTATTTACGCACTTAGAAGGTAAATTAGGGGGAGCAGGCATCCGGGTACCGGTACTCAATGGATCACTTACCGATTTTACATGTACGCTTTCAAAAAAAACGACGGTAGCCGAAATCAACGCTAAATTTAGAGAAGCAGCAATGCACGAACTAAAGGACGTATTGTATTATACCGAAGATCCCATTGTATCTGTCGACATCATTAATAATCCATATTCTTGCGTATTTGACGCACAGCTTACGTCTATCGTTGGTGGACTGGTTAAAGTGGTCGGCTGGTATGACAATGAATTTGGCTATTCCAACCGATTGGTTGATATCTTGGATAAGTTGAGCAAAAGATGATTCGTTTTATAAAACCTGAACAGACACTGCCCTTACGTTCGCTTGTACTACGTAGCGGACTTCCAGAAGATCAATGTATATTTGATCATGATCTCCTGCCGACAACCTTCCATATGGGATATGTTGACGACAGCGAGAGATTAGTCTGTGTACTGACCTGTATGAAAGAAAATCATGGCAAATTACCTAAAGCCGGCTACCGTCTAAGGGGAATGGCTACACATCCCGATCATCTACGGAAAGGTTATGCCGGAGATCTTTTGAGATCTGCAGAATTACATTTAAAAACGCAATTACAGGTAGATTACCTGTGGTTCAATGCCCGAACTATTGCCTTTCCTTTCTATGAAAAATTAGGTTTCGAGTTTATGTCGGATGAATTTGATATTCCCGGAATCGGCCCACACAAAGAAATGTTCAAACTCTTGTAAATTACATCTCCCGTTCCACGCCTAATCCAAATAGAGCGAAATCGTATTTGACAGGGTCTTGTGGATCCAATAATCTTAGGTTTTCTGTTAGTTCGATTGCCGTTTTCCAATTTACTTTTTCTAACGTAATCAAATGAAATTTGCGTGCCACGCGCTCGACATGGACATCACAGGGCGCAATTAATTGACTGGGTAAAATACGGTTCCAAATTCCAAAATCGACACCGCTTTCATCCGTGCGTACCATCCATCGAAGAAACATATTCAGACGCTTACAAGTAGACTTTTGAAGCGGTGAACTGATATGTTTACGTGTTCGCATGGGATAATCGGACAAGGAAAAGAAATAGTTTTTAAACTCGTTTAAAGCCATCTCTACAGAAACCGCTTTATCTTCTTCCTGCCCTATTAAGAAAGCATCTTCCAACGAATCAAAGTGACTATAATGATACCGAAAAAACGAAATAAAGTAAAGTAAATCGGTATCATTAAATGTGCGATGCTTAAACCCCAAAAGACTTTTGAGGTCCTCTTCTTGATGATTAAGCACAAAGTGGTATGGATTACCCTTCATTAGATCAATAAGCTCCCTGCATTTGTTGATGATCGTCTTGCGTTGTCCCCAAGCTAGTATTGAAGCAAAAAAGCCCATTATTTCAATATCTTGCTTCAGTGTAAACAAGTGTGGAATACAAATTGGATCATTAGTGATGAAGGCTGGTTGATTATACTCCAACACCTTTTTATCTAAAAAATATTTTATGTTAAAATCTGACATCATTAATTAAAATAGAAATTCCGATAGTACCATACCATTATTTTGATTAAAGAAAACCGGAATGGAGACATCTAAATAAGGGGTTAATGCCATTTCCCTAACTCGTAACCCATTTTAACGTTAGGACAATACCTCTTTTAAATCCTCAATCAGGTCTTCCGCATCTTCTATACCCACCGACAAACGCAATAAATTATCAACTACTCCGGCTTTTTCACGTATCTCTCTGGGTATAGAACCGTGTGTCATGGTAGCAGGATGATTAACTAAAGATTCTACACCTCCTAAAGATTCAGCCAGGGTAAACACCTTAAACCGCGAAGCGATTCGAAAGGTCTCCTGTAGATCAGCGTCTTTTAATACGATGGAAATCATGCCACCAAAATCTTTCATTTGCTTCTTCGCAATCGCATGGCCTGGATGGTCTTCAAACCCTGGCCAGTAGATTTTCTCTATTTTTGGATGGTTTTTCAAGAATTCAGCAACTTTTCGTCCATTCGCGCAGTGAGCTTGCATCCGCAAATGCAAAGTTTTAATTCCGCGGAGCGCTAAAAAGGAATCTTGAGGCCCAGGGGTGCTACCGACGGCATTGTAAAAGAAGAATAATTGTTTATATAATTCTACCGAATTCATAATTAGTGCGCCCATTACAACATCAGAATGTCCATTTATGTATTTAGTCGCCGAATGCATAACGATATCGGCTCCTAGATCCAGCGGATTTTGCAAATAGGGAGAAGCAAACGTATTGTCGACAACATATAGTATATTATTTTGCTTCGCAATCTTGCCAATTTCTTCTATATCCGCTAATTTCAGCGTCGGATTAGTTGGCGTTTCGATCCAAATTAATTTGGTCTTTTCGGTTATCCCGCGACGCACCGCTTCACTGTCCGATGCATTCACGAAAACAAATTTGATACCATACTGCTCGTACACCTTCGTAAATATACGGTAAGATCCACCATATAAGTCGTCTCCAGTAACAACCTCGTCTCCCGGCTGTAACAAACGCAAGACACAATCTGTAGCAGCCATACCACTGGCGAACGCTAATCCAAACTGACCATTTTCGAGCGCAGCCACACAATCTTCTAAAGCCTTACGAGTAGGATTAGTTCCTCGCGAATATTCAAAGCCTTTATGATTGCCTGGGGAAGACTGTCTGTAAGTGGAAGTTTGATATATCGGTGTCATCACCGCACCTGTGCTAGGATCCGCATGCTGACCAGCATGAATAGCCTTTGTCGCAAATTTATATGCCATTTCTTTAACTTTAAGTGCTTAAAACCATTAAAAATTTAAAGGAGAAGGATAAATAAAAGTATAACCTAATGCTTGAATAACTCGATCGGAAGAGACGATTTTTCGCGTTATGCGCTCCGGTTCAAAAGAGATCGGCAATTCATAGCCGTATTTAGCTGCCGATGCAACGATCACCTCCTTTTTTAGAGGATGCGCAGGGCAAACAATATTAAACAAATTATCTTTCAAATCTGTCGAAAAAACGTCAAAAAGTAGTCGTATAACGTCTGTTAAATGAATAAAGTTTGTGGGCTGATCACCTGTTGTACATATTTTTCCAGCAAAATACTTTGCAAATATTCGGTTTTTCCCGAAAAGGCCTCCTAAACGAAACACCGTT
The DNA here is from genome assembly GCF_005049105.1 of Sphingobacterium alkalisoli. GTDB lineage: Bacteria > Bacteroidota > Bacteroidia > Sphingobacteriales > Sphingobacteriaceae > Sphingobacterium > Sphingobacterium alkalisoli. Next base: position 643,033 of record NZ_SUKA01000002.1, on the reverse strand, counting down.
GTTTGAGATAGGGATCTCATCTTATCCTCCGCTAAAAAGAGTAACCTATTTAAAGAATCTTTATCACTGAAATTTTCGTCGATCGGCCCTTCTACATCAGGATATACACCAATTGAACTTAAGAAAATGTGCTTATCATACTGTAATAGTCGAATAAAATGCGAAACGTTATCAAATCGCTGCGAAATGGTTGTTATCGTATTCTTTTTGCTGGCAGGAACACTTGTTAAAACATAGTCAAATGTATCGGGCAGAAAATTGGGCACCTGATAGTCCTGATCAAAATTCATCAAGAACGCAAAAATACCATCGCTCTTCAAACGATGGTATTTTTCTATATTAGTGGTACTTGCCCATACTTCTATTCCCTGATCTCTACATTGGATAGCGAATTCCTCCCCTACCCAACCGCAGCCTAAAATAAGCATCCTCGTTGTCTTCACATTTTCTTTTTTTTGGACCAATCACTAGTCACGAATCACTATTCACGATCACTAGTCACTAGTCACTAGTCACCAATCTAATAAGCCTTTGCAAAAAGTACCCGTTGTACGGATGGCTTTCCTGTAAAAATACAGATTCCTTCTTCCTTTTTACTATCTAAAGGAATACATCGAATAGTAGCTTTTGTTTCCTCTTTTATCCGCTTTTCCGTTTCTACACTGCCGTCCCAATGACAGGAAATAAATCCACCTTTCTTGTCAAGTACTTCTTTAAATTCATCATAGGAGTTCACCTCGGTAATATGACTGTCTCTAAAATTTAATGCTTTCTGATAGATATTAATTTGAATTTCATCTAACAAGCTTTCTATCCTTGCGGAAAGACCTTCCTGCGAAACCGTCTCTTTCGTTTGTGTGTCACGTCTAGCTAACTCCACTGTACCGTTTTGCATATCACGTGCACCTAGCGCCACTCGTAATGGCACACCTTTCAGCTCCCATTCTGCAAACTTAAAGCCGGGCCGTTGTGTATCTCGATCGTCAAATTTTACCGATACACCTACATTTTTAAGTTCACCCATCAGATGATCGACGTAAGTATCTATGGCCGCTTTCTCTTCTTCTGTTCTGAAAATGGGGACAATCACCACCTGAATTGGTGCTAATTTAGGAGGAAGTACTAATCCTTGATCATCTGAATGTGCCATAACGAGTGCCCCCATCAAACGGGTAGAAACACCCCATGAAGTTGCCCATACGTGCTCTAGCTTTCCCTCCTTAGAGGTAAATTTGACGTCGAAAGCCTTTGCAAAATTCTGCCCTAAAAAATGGGAAGTTCCGGCCTGCAATGCTTTACCATCTTGCATTAACGCTTCTATACAATAGGTGTCTAAAGCTCCTGCAAATCGTTCATTTTCGGTTTTACGACCACGAATTACCGGTACGGCCAATATATTTTCGGCAAATTCGGCATAAACGTCCAACATACGTTCTGCTTCTTCGATAGCTTCCTGCTCCGTGGCGTGCGCCGTATGCCCCTCTTGCCATAGGAACTCAGAAGTGCGCAAGAACAACCGCGTACGCATTTCCCATCTCACGACATTGGCCCATTGATTTACCAAAATAGGAAGATCTCTATAGGATTCTATCCAGCCTCTATACGTATTCCAAATAATCGTTTCAGAAGTCGGTCTAACAATTAATTCTTCCTCTAGTTTGGCCTCTTCATCCACAATGATATTGCCGTTGCCATCGTTTTTTAAGCGGTAATGTGTCACTACGGCACACTCCGTTGCAAACCCTTCAACGTGTGAAGCTTCTTTCGAGAAAAAAGACTTAGGAATAAATAGTGGAAAATAAGCGTTACTATGGCCTGTTTCCTTAAACCTTTTATCTAAAATAGCCTGCATTCTTTCCCATATTCCATAGCCATAGGGTTTAATGACCATACAACCCCTCACCGCAGCGTATTCAGCTAAATCCGCTTTTATTACCAAATCATTATACCATTGCGAATAATCCTCACTACGGCTTGTTATTCCTTTACTCATCTAGACTTTTACTATTTATTTTGTAACAATATGTTATAGATTCTCGTTTAAATAATGCTTCTTTGACAGGTCAAAAATTAAATTAAGATTTTATTTATATTTTTGTTAACCGGTGTTAAACCCTGATTTAAAAACTGCGTCTAAGATAATAAATAAGACTGGATTATCTAAAGACTCTGGAAGGAAAGATTATCATGAAAATGAAAACAAATAGATTATTAATAGGCGGATCGGCATTAGCAATTGTTGCGGCATTTGGCTCTTGTTCCACGAATAAGCAAATAGCTTATAAGGATGACGTATACAACAATCAATCCCAAGCTGTTGCTGAAGCAACTTATCAAAGTCCTGATTACTATTATACAGATGAAACCTATGTAGAAGAACAATCGGCTGAAAATCAAAACGGATATTATGCTGACGAATATTCTGATCAAGAATATATGGAGGGCGAGTATGAAGATTTAGAATACGCGAATCGGATAAACCGTTTTTACTATGCCGCACCGGGTATGGGATATTATGATCCTTTTTTTGACCCTTGGTATGGTTACGGCGGATTCGGATTAGGCTTTTCAAATTGGGGATGGGGATCTGGATGGTCTATGGGCTTTGGATGGGGGAATCCTTATTTTGGATATGGCTTTGGAAACCCGTATTATGGAGGTTTCGGATATGGAGGGTTTGGCTACGGCGGCGGCTATTGGGGTCACAACTCGTTTTATAATCGTTGGGGTCACCCCTATTATGGATACGGATACGGTGGATACCCAAGCTATGGTTATTCAGGCAGATCCTCACGCGTATCAGACAGATCGGTTTCAAGAGACCGATTCAATACACGTGCTAGAAGTTCTAATGTGAGATCCAACAGTGCAGTAAGCCGCGATGCAAGTGGCCGTATCGTGACTGGTACGAGAAGTGCCTCAAGACGAAATACGGAAGGTGTTAGTTCATCAAGAACAACAAATGGAACGCGGGTAGGAACAACGCGCACAAATAGCAGAAATACGATCGGAAGTGGAAGAACAACAAATGGTACACGTACTACGGTTGGGTCAAGAAATACGACAGACGGCAGAAGATCTACTGTAGGCTCTTCAAGTCGGACACGTACGTCAACGGCTCCAACTGGAACGAGAACCTCTACAGCTAGGCCAAGTACACGAACATCTACAACTCCACCACCTTCTAGACGTACGGAAGCTGCACCTCAAAGAAATTCGACTCCACCTAGATCCAACAGTGGTGTGTCACAAAGTCCTCCGAGTAGAAGCAGTGGATCTTCTATGTCTAGTGGAGGTGCATCCAGAGGAAGTTCTGGCGGCGGTGGTGGATCAAGATCATCGGGATCATCGAGACGATAGCGCATTACATAAAATATTCAATAGCCAATATCTGTTAAATTATATTGGCTATTATTTTAAAACATATTATCAATAAATAATGACATTAAAAAAAATTATATTATCGGCATTCGTTACAAGTGCATTTTGGGGAACTGTTCAAGCGCAATCCGTTGGTGATGCGATTCTATTTTCCCAAGAAAGCAATGGCGGATCCGCACGCTTCAAAGGACTTGGGAACGCTCAAACAGCATTGGGAGGAGACATCAGCACCATTACAGGAAACCCCGCTGGATTAGGCTTTTTCGGACGATCGGATGTTTCAATTACATTTAACTACTTACAGAACACGAATAAAACTACATTTGAAGGGCTTAATACAACGAGTAAGAAAGGCAACTTCGGCATTGATCAAGCGGGTATAGTTTTTCATTTTCCTACACGTAAATCTGGTAATTTAAGTAGTGGTATCCTAAATTTCAATGTAGGATTAAGCTATGACAAAACTCAAAATTACAACAACCACTTGACGTACGAAGGCAACAACATGAATTCGTCTATCGTAAATGCACTGACGGACATCATGGACGGAAATACTGAATTTAGAAGTGATTTCGCCGGATCGAATATGGTTGAACAATTTGGAGATGCGACGTTGGGGTACTTTCCACTAGCCATAGAAAACGGTTCCAAAAATCAATATAACGACATTCTCCAAAAAGGAAACCGCTCGAAAACAGCTATCGCTTTTGGTGCAAATCATAGCAATAAATTTTATTTCGGGGCCACCTTAGGCCTTACCTCTTTTCGTTACGAAAAGTCCGCACAATTTATAGAAAATGGATGGACAAAGGACAGAGCAGCTATCTTAGCCGACAATCCAAATTCTGATTTTGCAGATCCTACTAACGATAAATATGATTTTGTAGAGGCGAGTTACGAATTGTTTGATAATTTTTCCCAGATAACCGAAGGTTCTGGTATCGACCTAAAGTTAGGTGCGATCTATAAACCTACTACCGACTGGAATATTGGACTGACCATCACTACTCCTACTTGGACTACCGTACAAGAAGATACAGAAGCCTGGACGGACATCGACTTTTACGACGATGAAGAAGCAGCTAATTCCTTTGCTTATTATGAATCCAAACTTTACAGCAGTTCTTCGGATCACCAATTAAATACACCCTGGAAATTTGCTTTAGGTGCCACTAAATTCTTCAGTAGAGGATTGATTACAGCCGACGCAGAATATATTGATTACAGCACGATTAAATATAACACGCTTGGTAGTAGAGTACCTGCAAATGGCAGCATATACAATACACTTAACGAGGACATCAAGGATGAATACCAAGGTGCTGTAAACTTACGTGTAGGTGGCGAATATTTGTTTAATAACATTGTAAGTGGAAGAGCGGGGTTCAATTATTTTGGCAACCCATACCAGTATGCGGATGACACAAACTACAGTGGCAGTTTAGGGTTGGGTTTCAAGCTAACGAGCTCAGCTTATTTAGACGTTGCCGTAGTACATCAGGTAAATTCATACAAACAAAGCCCATACGTCATTGACGAATCCTTTTGGGGAGTACCAAGTCCGGTAGCGAGTATTGACCATAACCGTACCAATGTACTTTTAACATTAGGTGCAAAGTTTTAAGAAATACCATAAATAGCAGAGCCAATCCGTTCGGGTTGGCTCTGCTATTTATCGAAACCTAGAAATAATTAACCCGTTCATTATCTAAATCAGTTTCTACTTTTATATTTTGATATTTGGATAGACAGTAGCTGGTAGAAGGTAGAAGAATAAAAACAAAAACACCCCACCAAAAGCCAAGTAAATTACCAACTAGTATACTTAGTAACAAAACTAAAATGGGATACGAAAAGAGTAAGGCTCCAAAAAGCAATGAGTCGTAAAAGATCGTTCCCTCAGTCTTTTTAGCAATATAATTCTTCCATAATTTATAAAACCAATATTGGATATAATAACCGATTTTAGCGGGCACGAATAACATCTTCTTCGTATTTTCCGCCAATACATCTGGATGCACTGGGACTCCCGGCATATTCTTTTTTAGCTCTTCTTGGGTAAGTGAAATGATCGACTCAACTTGTAAAAAACCGTTTTCAATATATTCTGTCGAATCCACAGTGTGCAATGCCTCAATAGACACGCTCTTAGGAACGCTTAAAAACGAATTATAATTTAAGGCATAAGCTTGTACCTGTAGAGGAATGTTCCGTTTAAAGGATCGTTCTAAAAGCATAGAAATTCCGTTTTTCATAAATTGCTGGAGATACCAAAGGTTGTGCGATTTTCCTTCTGGAAAAATTAGGATATGCTTACCGTCTCGTAGAATCTGCATACATGTATCATAGGTGAATTCATTTTTTACTACGTATTCCGGGTCATCCGACTTTTTGTAAATCGGTAACATATATAAAGACCGTAATATGAAATTAGCAAAAGGGTGTCGAAAAATATCTCCTCTTACCAGGTAATGAATTTTTACCGGAGCATAAGCTGCAATAAGTAAAGCATCAAAAAATGAATTGGGATGATTGGAAAGAATAAGTGTAGGCCCTTGAAACTTAGCTCTTTCTAAATGTACTACCTGTGCATCAGCAATATACCAATGCAGTCCGATTTTGATAAAATTTCGCAACAATGAATAAAGCATATTTCAACATTATGTTACAAACATAAATAAATTTATGTAAATTAAGTTTTTGTAAGATTTCGTAAAGGGAACTATCTTTTTAAACAACTGCGATATCGTCATACTAATTAAACATATTCGTTGATTAATGGTTTAACTCGTTGCGCATTACCCCTATTCAGGCCTACATATTATCGTTTCTATACCTAACGAATCAAACAATTCTTTAAACTTTGGTGGAATATCATCACTGATTATCATATCTATTTTAGAGAAATCAACGATTTTCCCAAAACTTTTACGTCCGAATTTACTTGAGTCTGCAAGAACAATGACCTGTTGTGCTACGTCGATCATTTTCATGTTCAATATGGCTTCCTGCGCATTAGTGGTAGAAATACCAAAGTCTAAGTCTATGCCATCTACACCCAAAAATAGCTTCGAACAGAAAAAATGATCGAGTATACTGTGCGCATATTGCCCTGTCACGGAAGTCGAAGTCTTTCGTACCGCTCCCCCCAATTGAATAATCTCTACATTATCATGTTTAATGAGTTCCAAAGTTACATTCAATGCGGATGTCACTACGGTAAGATTGCCCTGCGGAGCCAATTGACGTGCGAAAAACTGTGTGGTGGTTCCCGATCCTATAATAATCGAATCGTTGTTGATTACCAGGTTAGAAGCCGCCTTTGCAATCCTTATTTTTTCGGATTCATGGATTTTTTCTTTTTCAAAAACGGTTCTATCGGTTTGGTATGGATTCTGCGAGGTCGCACCACCATGTGTACGATATACGAGGCCGCTATCTTCTAAGAATTGTAAGTCCTTTCTGATTGTTACAGAAGATACTTTTAAATTTTCGCATAAATCCAGCACAGTAACATGCCCGTCCTGCTTTATCTTTCGTATAATATATTGATGGCGCTCAACATTATTCATATAATTATGTCTCTGTTTTTAAAGGTTACACGCAATACCCGTGGGTATACCGTGTGTTGACACGTGGTATATCCACGGGTATTTTACATTTCTAATGTAAGGAACTTCTTTAACAAAAAAGATAAAATTCTTTTTCTTTCATAAAGTTTCGTTTGTTTACGATTTTTAATATATTTACATCATAAACAAAATAAAATAACCATCAAACAAAATGAAGTTCACAAGAAACGAAGCTTATAGTTCTATCAATACGACAGAAGAATGGGATGTAACCATAATTGGAGGTGGTGCTACAGGACTTGGTATCGCTGTGGATGCGGCGTCAAGAGGTTACAAAACTTTGTTGATAGAAATGTATGATTTTGCCAAAGGAACCTCTAGTAAAAGCACAAAGCTGGTGCATGGCGGTGTGCGTTATTTAGCTAATGGTGATATAAAACTCGTAAAGTCTGCATTGAAAGAAAGAGGATTGATATTTCAAAATGCGCCACACGTCTCCTTTGTACAGAGCTTCATAATACCTTCCTACAGTACATTTAATAAATTAAAATTTCTTATCGGATTGAAATTTTACGATTGGATGGCCGGGAAATTAAGAATTGGAAAATCAACACTACTGAATAAAAGCGAAGTAATAAGTAAGTTACCGAAAGTAAAAAAACAAGGTCTAAAAGGTGGTATTCAGTATTATGACGGTCAATTTGATGACGCCCGATTGGCAATAAATCTAGCACAAACTGCTGTAGAATATGGAGCAACGGTCCTCAATTACGCAGAAGTCACACAAATAGCCAAAGACAGTTCGGGTAAAGTGAACGGACTTTCGTTTTTGGATAGGACGACAGATAGACCTTACACCGTTAAAACCAAAGCGCTCATCAATGCTACCGGTATTTTTGTAGATGAAATATTAAAATTGGACACGGCCACCCATCAAAACCTCGTAAGACCGAGCCAGGGAGCCCATATTGTAATTGATAAGAAATTCTTAGGAAATGATGATGCGCTGATGATTCCCGAAACAAGCGATGGCAGGGTTTTATTCGGTGTGCCTTGGCACGGAAAGGTACTGCTTGGCACGACAGATACACCTCTAGATGAAAATCAAATCGAGCCACGTCCTTTAGAAGAGGAAATTCAATTTATTTTAAATACGGCAAATGACTACCTGGAAAATGCACCTACCCGTCAGGATGTGTTGAGCATATTTGCTGGATTACGCCCCTTAGCTGCACCCAAACATGGAGATGGGAATAGTACAAAAGAAATCTCACGCGACCATAAATTATTAAAAAGTAATTCCAATCTAATTACAATTACTGGTGGAAAATGGACCACCTATCGTAAGATGGGGGAAGAGACGGTTGATATGGCGATAAAGGCTGCGGGGCTAGAATACAGGAAATGCCAGACAGAACACCTTCCTATACATGGATCTACACAAGAGAAAAGAAAAGGGCATTGGCAAGTATATGGTAGCGACTTTCCAGCGATACGGTCGTTGTCGCAAATGGATCCTACCTTATATGAAAAACTTCATGAAAGTTATGACTACACCGCAGCTGAAGTGATATGGGCATGTCGAAACGAAATGATCGTCAAAATCGAAGACTTCTTGGCTAGGCGAACGCGTCTGTTATTGCTGGATGCAAAAGCTTCGTTAGAAGCTGCACCTATCGTCGCTCGAATCATGGCAAAAGAAATGAAAAAAGACGAAGAATGGGTAACGAAAGAGATAGAAGAGTATGAACAACTGGTAAAAAAATACACGATATAAAAAACATCATAACCACATAAACCATAAGCATATGAAGAAGGAGTATATACTGTCTTTAGATCAAGGAACGACAAGTTCTAGGGCTATTCTATTCGACAAACGGGGAAAAATAATCAATATAGCCCAAAAGGAATTTACGCAGATCTTTCCAAAATCAGGCTGGGTGGAACATGATCCCCAAGAAATTTGGTCCACTCAGGTCGCCGTAATGACGGAAGTTATTGCGAAATCCAAACTAAAAACAGAATCCATTAAGGCAATCGGAATTACCAATCAGCGGGAAACAACGATTGTATGGAATAAAAAAACAGGCAAGCCAGTTTACAATGCGATCGTATGGCAAGATAGGCGCACTGCAGATTATTGCAAAACAATTGCAGAAAAAGGCTTGGCTAAAACTATCCAAGAAAAAACTGGGTTGTTAATTGATTCCTATTTTTCAGCTTCCAAAATTAATTGGATTCTAAACCATGTAAGTGGAGCTCGAAACATGGCGGAGAAAGGGGAACTTGCTTTCGGAACAGTAGATTCCTGGCTAGTTTATAATTTAACAAACGGAGAGAAACATATTACCGATGTAACCAATGCTTCACGTACACTTCTCTTTAATATTAATACTCTTGCATGGGATGAAGAACTTCTAGATATTTTTGAAATACCCGAATCCATGCTACCAAAAGTATGTAGTAGCTCGGAAATATATGGCGAAACAAGTACTGAACTGGGAACCAATCGTATTCCTATTGCCGGCATAGCAGGCGACCAACAAGCTGCACTATTCGGGCAGCTTTGCACGCAGAGAGGCATGGTAAAAAACACGTATGGTACAGGTTGCTTTTTATTGATGAATATCGGTGATAAGCCGGTAATATCACGTAATCATTTGGTGACGACCGTTGCCTGGAAGATCGGCAAAGAAGTTAACTATGCACTGGAAGGAAGTATCTTCATAGGGGGAGCAGTGGTACAATGGCTACGCGACGAATTGGGAATAATAAGAAAATCCAATGAAATTGAAAAATTAGCGACGAGTGTTCCAAATACCGACGGCGTTTACCTGGTGCCTGCCTTCTCGGGGTTAGGCGCGCCACACTGGAACTCCCAGGCAAGAGGAACATTATTAGGTCTTTCAAGAGGCTCAAATAACGCACATATCGCACGTGCTGCCCTAGAAAGTATAGCTTATCAAACCTACGACATATTAAAAGCCATGGAAATTGACTCAAAAGCAAAAATCAAAGAATTACGTGTAGACGGTGGGGCTACTACTAACAATTTCCTTATGCAGTTTCAGGCAGACATCCTAAAAACAAATGTAATAAGACCTGCTATAACCGAGACAACGGCTATGGGAGCCGCTTTTTTGGCTGGTTTAGCTGTCGGATATTGGAAAGACATAGAGGAACTAAAAGCCCTTTGGAAAGAAGATAAAACTTTCCATCATGTACAGGGAAAAAATTTCGAGACACAGCTCCATGAATGGAAGAGAGCTACGGATACTGCGAAATATTGGGCTGATTACAACTAACTAATATAAGAACCTTATTGTTATGACACCATTTATAGCAGAATTAATCGGCACCGCAGCAATGATATTATTAGGGGGCGGGGTAGTTGCTAATGTAGTTTTAAAAAACACAAAAGGCAACAATTCGGGTTGGATTGTGATTTGCACAGGCTGGGCACTAGCCGTATTCGTGGGAGTAACCATTGCAGGTCCGCACAGCGGCGCACACTTAAACTGGGCGGTTAGTATCGCTAACTTTATGCTAGGAAAATTAGATATATCTACTACCCTATCCTACATGTTGGCCCAACTTTTGGGTGCGATGATCGGTGCGTTATTGGTATGGATTATGTACAAAGATCATTTTAACCAGACGGACGATGCTGGCGCAAAACAAGCCGTCTTCTGTACCGCTCCAGCAATCCGAAATTTACCGATAAATCTTTTTAGCGAGGTACTCGGCACCTTTGTACTCATTTTCACGATTTTACATTTTAAAGAGGCGTCGCTATCCGACTCCACTCCTATTGGATTAGGATCGATAGGCGCTATACCGGTCACCTTTTTGGTATGGGTGATTGGCCTATCTCTTGGCGGTACAACTGGTTATGCCATCAATCCGGCAAGGGATTTAGGACCGCGGATTATACATGCTATTTTACCAATTAGAAACAAAGCAGGCTTTCATACTTCGTACGCGTGGGTTCCGGTAATCGGTCCGATAATAGGGGGCACTATCGCTGCATTATTGTACGCAGTATTAAACTAAAAACGCATAAATTAACATTTTGTTAATATTAGAAACCTCATTTTTGCAACCAATATTAAAATAAAGAAAACCTTATGTTAACAAGAAAGCTTGAAAAAGTAATACCTCACAGAAACCTTTCAAAGGTTTTATGGCTTGCTTTGGCTACAACTTGCTATTCAGGAAGTACTGCGTACGCCAACATCGTCCATCCTATGGAGCAGACAAGCAGCCAAGAAAAGGTGCGGATCAAAGGAAGAACAGTAGATGGCAGTACAAGCCAACCTTTGGGATCAGTTTCGATACGTGCGAATGGACAGTCACTCATGTCTAGCAAAGCAGATGGAACATTTGAGCTCGAGGTACCTATAGGCGCTCAGATTAGCTTCCACTTGCTCGGTTATGAAAGTTTTACAAAGGCATATACAGAAAACGCTGAAAATATAGTGGTGTCTCTTATCGAATCTTCGCAAGAAATTTCGGAGGTTGTTGTCACGGCGTTGGGAATAAAACGTGATCAAAAGGCATTAGGATATGCGGTAAGCACTGTTTCCGGAGAGCAGTTAACTGATGCCATTTCAAACAACTGGTCTGACGCGTTGGTCGGAAAAGTTGCAGGTCTTAATATCACCAAATCCAATGGAGGTCCTCTTGGTTCGAACGAAATTATTCTTCGCGGGGAAACGTCACTTTCGGGCGACAATAGTGCCCTTATCGTTATTGATGGCATCGTGATGGCAGCAGGTAAAACATCGACTTCCAGCGGCAGCAACAATTACATCAGCTCAGACGCTCCGGTAGATTTCGGATCATCGCTATCCGACCTTAATCCCGATGACATAGAATCAATCTCTGTACTTAAAGGGCCGGCAGCATCGGCTTTGTATGGATACCGCGGAGCCAACGGAGCATTAATCATAACGACCAAAACCGGACGTAAAGGAGGTGGTTTTGGAGTCTCCATCAATTCCAACACCGCAATGGGCACCATCAACCGATGGCCGGATTATCAGTATGAATATGGACAGGGTAACGACGGGCAAGACCTGTACTACTCCTACGGGCAGACGGAAGACGGGGCTAGTACCCTTAGTACGTCTTCAGCCTGGGGTCCAAAATTTAACGGACAGATGTATTACCAGTACAATCCGGATTATTACCGGGAAATCCCGCCCGAACGCACCTTATGGAGAGCTTACGAGAACAATCGGGAATATTTTTTCAAACCGGAGATCACTTCCACAAACAACATCAGTATTTCCGGTTCTACCGACAAAACAGATGCTCGTTTTTCATATACCAATGTGTATAACACATGGATTATTCCAAATATGGGTTACCGTAGAAATGCGGTTTCAGCTAATCTGAGTAATAAACTAACGGATAAACTAACATTAGCAACCAAAATAAACTATAATCATAGGGGTTCTGACAACTTACCCAATACCGGCTACAACAACCAAACCTATATGTATTTCATCAGAGGTTTGACACCAAATATGAACCCGGAGTATTTCGACGAAAACTGGCGTCCAAACAGATACGGCATAGAGCAGACAACACCCTATTCTAATTTACTGGATAATCCCAAGACCATGTCGTACGACATGATCAACTCACAAGATAAAAACCATGTCATCGGTAATTTTCAGGCTGACTACAAATTCAATGAAGAGTTGAGTTTGATGGTAAGAGCCGGACTTGATTTCTCTTACGATCAACGTTCACAGGCCAGACCTTTTGACACCTACAATTTTGCACAGGGATATTATCGGGAACAAGGGGTATACAGCCAAGAAAGTAATGCAGACTTCCTACTAACATACAATAATGCAAGACATAACGACTTCAAATTTGGCGGTAGTGTCGGTGGGGCAATGATAATGAATACCTATGATAGAGAAGACGCCTGGACAAATCTACTTAATACGCCAAACGAGTATAGTTTTGCAAACTCCGCCATTGCTTTGTTATATAATCCATATTATCAACAGTATGCTGTAAACAGTGTCTACGCCCTAGGTACTTTTAGTTATAAAGAAACCTATTTCATCGATGCAACAGGTCGTATGGACTGGGCAAGTACCTTAGCTTCGCCGAAGGAAAAAACATTACTTCCATTTTTCTACCCTTCGGTCAATGCCAGCATGCTTTTAACACAGGCTTTCGAATTGCCGGAAGAAATAAGTTTCTGGAAATTACGTTTAAGTGCAGCCAGTGTAGGTAGAGCTGGCACACGGACATATTTAAACCGTTATACGTATAGTAGACAAACCGCATTCCCTGGCGGTGCAGCTAATCCAACACGCATCCCAGACGAAAAGCTATCTTTTGAGAGAAAAATATCGTATGAATTGGGGACAGACTTCCGGATGTTCAAAAATAGGGCAAGACTTGATGTTACTGTGTATAAAGCTTTCGACATAGACCAGATTTTAGAAACCCCTATTGATCCTTCCAGTGGATACCGTACCCAAATCATCAATGCCGGCAAAGTAAGTAACAAAGGTCTTGAAATTGAAACAGAAGTAGAAATTTTGAGAAATCCAGAGGGTTTGGGTTGGTCTTTATATGGAAACTATACCGCTTTCGACACGAAAGTCGAGGAGATACCGATTCAGGATGACGCTACTTCATTGGTTTTATCAACCATATTTGGGAGTCGGGGTACGGTAGAAGCCCGGATTGGCGGACGATTTGGTGACCTCTACGGATTAGGTTATCTCCGCAATGATGATGGTGCCATTATATACAGTGGCGGCGTACCACAATATACGGAGGACCTTATCTATATCGGCAACCCCAATCCGACACAGAAATTTGGGATAGGTAGCCGATTCAGTTATAAAAATTTTCGTCTGAATGTGCTTTTAGACGGTCAGTTTGGTGGAAAAGCATATTCTTTGACACATGCCGTACTAATGGAAGAGGGGAAATTAAAAAAAACACTTCCAGGTCGTTATAATGGCATCATTGGAAACGGTGTAGTACAAAACTCAGATGGTTCATTCAGTCCGAATACAGAAATAGCACAGGCATCGACGTATTATCGTGCACACTTTAACAGGGACAATATTGAAGCGAATACATTTTCTACTGATTTCGTCAAACTCAGGGAAGTACGCTTGGATTACACCTTACCTAAATCGTTCCTGAACAGATTCAAAACAGAAAGAGCAACTGTAGGTCTCTACGGTCGTGACTTGTTCGTGTTCAGCAAATGGCCAGGTTTCGATCCAGAATTTGGTTCTCTGAACTCCAGTGGCATCGAAAAGGGAGCAGAGATTGCACAATTTCCGTCGACTAGAACTTTTGGCATAAATCTATCACTTGCATTTTAAAGCAACATGAAAACGAATTTAAAATCAATCATATTAATGGCGACATTAGGCCTTGGTGGGCTAAGCAGTTGTCAAGATTTCGTAGAAATCAATACTAATCCCAACGAATCGGCTACTGTAGCTCCCCAAAGTCTATTAGGACCTGCCGTATATAAATTAGTCACGGCTAATATCAATCGAAATATGCGGATGAACAACGAGTTCACACAGGTCACCGTTACGACAAACGACAACCTAGAATTTCATCGCTATCTTGTTCGACCGTCAGAAAGCGAATACATGTGGAGAAGCTGGTATATAGAGTTAACGAACATAAAAGATATGTATAAGAGTGCCGGCGAACAACAACAGGCGGGTTACAAAATATATCAGGGAATTTCTTTAGTATTGGAAGCGTGGGTTTATTCCTTGTTGACCGACATGTTCGGTGATATCCCCTATTATGAAAGTAATAAGGGATACAGCGAACAGAATACGACTCCTATTTTTGAAAGACAGGAAGAAATTTATCGTAATCTATTTCTGAAATTAGAACAAGCAAATCAACTGCTGAACACATCAGATGCCGTGACTGGGGATAAAGGAATACTGGATCCAATTTTCAATACCGATCCGGAAAAATGGCGGAAATTCGGAAATACCTTATATCTGCGACTGCTGCTTCGCGTGGCTCATAAACCTGAACTGAACGCCGCCACCAAAATAAAGGAGATCGTGGACATTAATCCATCAGAATATCCACTTATGGAAGACAATGATGATTCCGCTGTACTGCGTTTTACGAACCAGCAACCCTACTTCAACCCCTATTTTAATGCCCGAGAAATTGATTTTAACGGAACAAAGGGATATTCAGATTTCTTTATCAACAATTTAGTTGCTTTGCAGGATCCACGACTTAAAATATGGGCAACCGAAGCTACCTTAGGCGTGTATGCGGGAATGCAATCTGGCTATAAAGAAGGATCTATACCTGAACGCGGCTCAACCCTACACAAGAATTTGATGACTGACCCACGTTTGGGCAATATAATGAACTATGCGGAACTTAAATTTATCTTGGCAGAATGTGCATTGCGTAATTATGTGAATCAAGATGCCGAGACATTGTATAAAGACGGCATCCAAGCTTCCATGAGCTTTTGGGATCAGACAATTCCAGACGAATATTTCGGTAACCCGCTAATTGGGTTCCTAGCTACTGACGACAACACAGAATTACTGCAAAAGGTACATCTTCAGAAGTATTTTTCGATGTTGTTTACCGATTTCCAGCAATGGTATGAGTACCGTAGGACTGGTTTATTGGACTTTAGTGACTATATTGGAGAAGGCGTACAAAATAACGGTAAAATGCCAGTGAGACTAAATTATCCACTCATCACCCAGTCTTTAAATACAGTCAACTACAAAGAAGCCGTAGCGCGTTTGGGAGGAGATAATCTAAACGGGCTGATGTGGTGGCAACCAAACCTGTTTTAGACTAGAAATTGATTTAGATGGACCGTCATGATTTCAAAAATGAAAACGGATTAAATAAATCATGATAATTTCATCACCGATAAAAATTACACGGATGAAAACGAAAAAATTAAACGTATTACTATACATAGGCATATCGTTCTCCTTGTTAGCCGCTAGCTGTATCAAGGAAGACACCAACTATGCGATCGGGACAAATAATCCTGAGATTTCTTTATATGCGATTAGAAACGTATTTCAAGGAAATGATATTATCCTAGACACTAAACTGCTTACGGATGCGACTTATACAAGAGCCGTGGTCATATCAGACCATACAGGAAACAATCTCCCTGCTAACTATATAGCTGTTCAAAATGTATGGCGTAATCAGCAACGCGGTATATTACTGGAAGTAGAAGATGCTGCCAAATACAACTTTGGAGACTCGATACAAATTAATCTAACCGGAGCGTTATTGACTAAAAAGAACGGCCCACTTACCTTGAAGGGTGTAAAAAAAAGTGATATTTCTGTTATCAATACGGGAAACGACGTGACTTCAAAGGGTGTCGCCATTTCGGTTTTATTAAATAAGTTTAACGATTACGAATCAACGTTTATCGATGTCACCGCAGATTTAGAAGTAGAGCCTGCTCCTGGGACACCAATCAGGGGGACAAAGACATTAATGGATCAAGATTCGTTAACAATCGAGCTGTTTACATCCGATCAAGCAAGTTTTGCAGACGAGGTTGTTGCTCCAAGTGCAACTTTCAGAGGTATAGCCTTTATTGATGGAAATAAAAAGCAGCTGCGTTTACAAAACTATGCCGGGATGGCCTTTCCAAGTGGTAAGATATATGCCGGGTGGCCAGAAACATTCGAAACAGAAACCATAAAAGGCGGTTATGCCAACGCTAATGTAACGCTATCAACAGGAACCTGGTATTTCCAACAGTGTTTACTGGGCGTAACTGCCGGTCGTGACCGCATTATCTCAGGTATAAAGGCTGTTCGCTTTCAACAAGGCTTAAGTACGGATGCACTTTTGCAGATGAACTTTGATGTACCTAACGGCGCATCCAAAGTAACACTATGGTACGGAGCCTATTATACCGACAACTCTAGTACATTTACTTTGGAATATTCGCAGGACGGCGGTGTAAACTGGCAACAGATAGGCGACCCCATCAAAGATGCACACAAGACATCCGAAAGTCTAGATAGCAAACAGGCTGTGTTCTTAATGGATATTGAAGGCCCCGTGCGATTCAGAGTAAATAAGAAGGGCATTGGGGCTAATACGAATTCTAATCCTAACGGAAGACTCGGGATGGATGATATCTCTATTTTCAGAAGCTATTAATGGTTATATAAAATAAAAATATGATGAAAAAATATAATTTTTTGGCGTTAATTATCATTAGCCTGTTAATAACAGTCTTGACCAATGCCTGCAAAAGTGATTTAGCCATAGGTGTAGAAGATAAGATTGCAACCACAATTCCTGTAACACATATCAGTATCCCTTATGTGTATAATATTAAAAGCGGGGGAACAGAAATAAACCTTGGTGGAATAGGCTTCCTCTCGGAGGATATAATATCCTTCGTCCCGAAAGGTGGTCAGGGCGAGACAGTGGAGTTACCTGTCGGTACATTGACAGAAAGCGGGTTGGTTCTGACATTAGTGGAGGGTTTGAAAGATGGAGCCTATGATATCAGGATAAAGCGAGGAGAGTTGAACCAGCTGATCGGCAAAACGTTCGTTAACTTTGTATTTAACCCTGATATTCCCGATCAAGATGGCATGACTGTGAAAGGGACCGTGTTTGCTGCCGGAAAGGGCATAGCAGACGTTGTTGTTTCTGATGGGGAAGTATTGACGAAAACAGATGCAAATGGCATTTATTATCTGCCTTCAACAAAGAAAAATGGCTATGTATTTATATCGGTTCCGTCGAATTATGAAGTCTCTGTAACCAATACAATACCTCGATTTTTCAAAACCTTGACAGGCATAACATCGGACGCTGAAATCCGAGATTTTGAACTGTTCCCTGTAAATAACGAAAACCATGTCGTTGCATTTCTAGCGGATATACACTTGGCCAATAGAAATGATGATATCGCACAGTTTCAAAGTAATTTTTTAACAGATATTAATGAAACATTCGCATATTACGAAAGTCAGGGCAAGAAGTTCTATGGGCTGACGTTGGGTGACCAATCCTGGGATCAATATTGGTATGCCAACAATTTTAAACTAGCAGAATACCTACAAATTATAAAAGATGTAGAATTCCCAATTTACAATGTTATTGGAAACCACGATTATGACCCATATGTTGCCTTCAACGATTGGCAGGCATCATCACCCTACCGGAATTTTATGGGTCCAACTTACTACTCTGTCAACATCGGCAAGGTGCACTACGTGATCTTAGATAATATGGTTTACACCAACATGGGAGGATCAAACGGAGTTATTGGTGATAGAGAATACAACAGCATCCTTGTATCGGAACAACTCGATTGGTTGCAAAAAGACTTGGCTTATATCACTGACAAGTCTACTCCAATCGTAGTTGCTATGCATGTTCCGTTGTATTCCAATCCTAATGCAAGCGGTACATCTAACATCGTTTTAGAAAACGGCGACAAATTCATAAGTGAACTAGCTGCGTTCAATAATGTCAAAGTACTCACTGGTCATTACCACGTCAACTATCGCGTTCAACAGCCTAGTTCGAATATTATGGAGTACAACATTGGTGCCGTAAGCGCTACTTGGTGGTGGACTGGAAGAAGTGGCTATGCAGGGAACCATATCTGCAAAGACGGTAGTCCGGGTGGCTATGCTGTGCTGGAAGCAGAAGAAAAAAACCAAAAGCTATACTATAAAAGCATAGGATTCGAAAAAGACTATCAGTTCAGATCATATGATCTGAACAAAGTTCTTATCAATGCCAGTATACACACGCCAAACGCAAGTGCGGCATTTAAAGACAAAGTCGCCGGATTCGCAGGAGAATACGCTACTGAAAAAGATGACAACCAAGTGCTACTGAACATCTGGGGCTACCAAGACAATTGGAAAATCACCGTTACCGAAAATGGAAATGAGCTCCCTTATATGCGCGTTCGAAAAAAAGATCCATTGCATATTATCTCGTACGATACACAACGTCTTAACGTAAATGCAGATCCAACAAGTTCTTTTATAACCAACAATACTGCTCATATGTTTTTAATTCAAGCATCAAGTGCAACGTCGACATTGGAGATAACCGTGGAAGACGACTTTGGAAATATTTACTCCGAAACTATGGAAAGGCCCAAAGCATTCAATTACTCCATGCGTTAATTATTAAAATGAACAGAAGAGAATTTCTAAAATCGACCAGTTTACTAGTAGGCGGACTTTATCTATCAGGCCGCGCTTTTGGAACCATACAACCTCTAGATAAAGGGAAGCTTATTAAAGGTCGAATAAGAAGCTCCGGAAAAGGCATCGCCGACACCGTCATATCTGACGGATACAACACTACAGTGACAGACAAGAAAGGAAGGTATGCGCTAGCGAGCAACAAAAATGCAGAATATATCTTTATTTCTACCCCTGCAGGTTATCAGATAGAACATGTAGATGGTTTTGCTGCAATCTATCTTTCTGTAACAAATAGGAACTACAATTTCGAACTCAAAAAAAACACTTTTGACGATACCAATCATTTCTTTCTTGCACTAGGCGACCCACAAATTAGAGTTGCCGAAGATGCGAACCAACTCGAAGAAGAGTCAATACTAGATATCACCCAATATCTACAGTCCACTTCTAAAGAGAAGTTTCATGGCATCAGCCTTGGTGACTCCATATGGGACAATCCTAAAATGTGGACAAAATACCAAGAGGCAATAACAAAAATAGGAATTCCCTTTTTCCAGGTAGTCGGAAACCATGACAAAAATGAGATTACTAAGGAAGAATCTGATGCTAACAGCTTATTTAAGAATTATTTCGGCCCAACCTATTATTCTTTTAACCGAGGACAGGTACACTATATTGTGTTAGACAATGTGCGTTATAAGAACATTAAAGAATACGATGGACATATCAGCGACGACCAACTAAATTGGTTACAAAAGGACCTCAAGTATGTACCAAAAGATCATGTCCTAATTATCAGCGCACACATTCCTATCTATAGTGGTATTAAAAACCGGGAAGAGCTGTATGCGCTACTAACCGAATTTGAACAGGTTCATATTCTGTCTGGACATACACATACCAACACTAATCACGTTGACCAGCAAATATACGAACACACCCATGCTTCTCTATGTGGTGCCTGGTGGACAGGGCCGGTTTGTGCGGACGGCACGCCCCGCGGATACGGTGTATTTGAAATAAATGGTTCCAAAGTAACGTGGCATTACAAATCCATTGGTCGTGACCATACCTATCAATTCAGATCCCATGTTCAACAACTAAACCACGGCATGAATCGTATTACTGTCAATGTATGGAACTACGACCCGCAGTGGCAGGTTACCTGGTATGCCGATGGTGTTTACATGGGTGCGCTAGAACAAATAAAAGGATATGATGAACTAACTTTGAAACTATATAAAGGAGAAGATCTTCCTGCCGACCGCAGAGGTTGGGTCGAACCCAAGCGTACCGAACATCTATTTTTTACGCAGTCTAATGCGAAAACAGTTAAAATAGTTGTCATGGATCGTTTTGGTAATAATTATGAAGAAACCCTCAACATAAAATAATAATTTTAAACATGGAAAAAAAAATCATCATCCTATTCTCAGTTGCTATAGCCACCATTCTCACAAATTGTCAAGTGCAAAGAAGTCCCAAATCAGAATTTCCTAGATTCTCTTACGAAGGCCACCGTGGGGCTCGCGGATTGTATCCGGAAAACTCAATTGGCGCTATGAAGACAGCTATTGACCTTTCAAAGGTGACAACACTGGAAATGGATTGTCATATCACCAAAGACAAAAAGGTGGTGGTGTACCATGATCATTACCTAAACCCAAAATTTGTACAGTATATCAATGGGAAAGAACTCAAAGGACAAGATAATAAAGGCTTAATTTACCATTATACTTGGCCTGAATTGGAAAGATTTGATATTGGCTCAAAATATTATGTGGACTTTCCCGATCAGAAAAAAATTAAAACACAAATTTCATTGCTCAGCACGTTGATCGATGAAGCCGAGGCGTACGCCAAATTGAAGCGTAAGGCTCCCATGTATTATAATATCGAGACTAAAAGCAAAAATGACAAATATCACGTCTACCACCCCGCACCCCAAGAATTTTCTGATCTCGTTTTAGAAGTCGTCATTGAAAAAGGAATTGCTCCCCGGACAGTTATTCAGTCATTTGACAAAATGACGATCCAATATATCAATAAAACTTATCCGCAGATTAAAACCTCTTACCTAATCGATGCGAAAAATACTAAAACAATTGATGAGCTCGTCGAAGAATTAGGCTTTACACCATTTATCATCAGTCCTAATTACCAACTCGTTAATACGGAATTCATCATGCAAGCGCATAACCGAGGTATTAAAGTGATTCCTTGGACGGTAAACACAAAAAAAGACATCCAAAATTTGATGGACTTAAATGTAGACGGAATTATTAGTGACTATCCAAATTTATTTTAAAAACGCAAATGTTAAATATTTTCAAGCCGGCAGCTCACAAGACGCAAATGCCGACACATCGTATTGACGGTGAATATAAGCGAATGCGATTGCAAGTTTTCGTAGGTATCTTTCTAGGATATGCTGCTTATTATTTCGTACGTAAAAATTTTTCATTTTCGATCAAAGACTTGCAGGACACAATGGGGTATACAAAAGCCGAACTAGGTTTTGCAATGTCTGCCCTGTCTATCGCTTATGGCTTAAGCAAATTTTTGATGGGAAATGTCTCTGATAGAAGTAATGCGCGCTATTTCTTGGCTGCAGGGCTCGTATTATCATCGCTTACGATGATCTTCATGGGGCTATCTTCGTTTGCAACATCATCCATTACCATCATGTTTTCGCTTTTATTTATTAATGGTTGGGTTCAAGGTATGGGCTGGCCGGCCTGCGGACGCGTAGTCGTGCATTGGTACTCAATTAGAGAACGAGGCACGGCAATGTCCATTTGGAACCTAGCACATAACGTTGGAGGTTTCCTTGTTGGACCTTTAACTATTTTAGGCGTTGAACTTTTTGCGAACTGGCAGGCTAGGCTTTATTTTCCCGGATTGGTTGCAATAATTGTCGCTTTTATCTCTATTTTGTTGGTGAGAGATACCCCTCAATCCTGTGGCCTACCTCCCATAGAGGAATATAACAAAGACTACCCTAAAACATATGATTCTTCGCAAGAAAAAGAGTTCAGTGCAAAAGAAATATTTCTCAAATATGTTCTAAACAACAGGTTACTTTGGTTTATTGCGATTGCTAATGCCTTTGTATATTTAGTCCGAAACGGAATAGTAAATTGGGCACCGACTTTTTTACAAGAAGCAAAAAACTTCTCTCCTTCAGAAGCTGCTTGGTCTGCTTCATTTTACGAGCTCGCCGCCATTCCTGGAACAATACTATGCGGAGTACTTAGTGACAAAGTTTTTAATGGACGAAGAGCACCCGTTACTGTTATTTACATGACCCTTACATTGCTCGCGGTTTTTGTTTACTGGACAGCTCCGGGCGCAAACCAATGGATTGTAAACAGCTCGCTATGGGCAATAGGTTTTTTAATTTACGGACCAGTAATGCTTATTGGGGTGCAGGCGTTAGATCTTGTCCCTAAAAAAGCCGCCGGAACCGCAGCTGGATTGACCGGTTTATTTGGATATTTCATTGGCGATCTTTTGGCAAATGCTGCACTCGGTGCCCTTGTTGATAAAAGTGGATGGGATGCTTGTTTTGAAGCTATCTTATTTGCTTGTGCTTTAGCTATACTATTTACAGCATTAACGTGGAACAAAGAAAAAGAATTCTTAAGGTTGAAGTAGCATCGTAACCGACAAGAATAAGCGTGCTCCATAGATAAAAGAGCGGAGCCAAATAGGTATTAGCTTTACTATGACTTCACTACTAAAAGAGATTTATTAGAGCTTAAATAGAGGGTTTATAGAGGTAAGTCGGTATAAACTCTCTGTTTTTGGTAAAAAAATGATATGCAATAATCGGTGCTTTTAGGGTAATTAGAGTGAATTTGTATAGGCCTTGACACGAAGCATTACAGGAGCTTTACGTGGAGTATGATATTAAAATTATAAAACTAGATAAAACAATTGCATTACCTTAGGGTTAGTTATTAATGAATGCTATGCAAAATGAAAAAAGCCCTATTTAAATTTTTAAACGATATCAATAAGGCTGTATTACCAAAATACAGCAAACAAGATCCATCAACATTAAGCAAAGTACAGCAAGGCGTTGTAGCTTACCGTTATTACGTATTAATAAACTCCTTGGATTAAAATACAACAGCTGATCCAGTGTAAAGGTTTGGGGAACTTAACCTACCCTATCAAATAGATCGAAAAATTTAAATAACTTTATCCTATGATTTATTTGGACAACAATGCTACCACGTACATCGCAGATGAAGTTTTTGAAGCCATCCTCCCCTATTTGAAAGAAGAATATGGAAATGCCTCCAGTATTCAGCATAAACTAGGTCGAAGTGCCAATCACGCGGTAGAAGGTGCAAGAGCAATAGTCGCCAACCACCTCAATGTCAAACCGAAAGAGATGATGTTTACGAGCGGTTCCACGGAATCTATCAATATGGTCTTAAAAGGTGTCTTTGAACGATACCATTTAAAAGGCAATCATATTATCACCTGCCAGACGGAACATAAAGCCGTACTCAACACCTGTGAATATTTAGAAAAAAAAGGCGCAGTTGTAAGTTATCTCCCTGTCGATCCGAATGGCAAACTAGATCTTCAATTACTACGAAGTAGTATCAACGAACGTACGATCTTAGTCTGCTTAATGGCTGCAAATAACGAGACCGGGATCATACATCCGATAGAAGACATAGCTGAAATCTGCCAACAAAACGACACCTTATTTTTTTGTGACGCTACACAATATATCGGTAAAGAAAAATTAGATTTACAGCGCATTCCTATCGATATCGTGTGTTTTAGTGGACACAAGCTACATGGTCCGAAGGGAATCGGAGCTCTTTTTATCCGGAGGAAGTCCAAACCGATACAAATCACACCTCTTATCCATGGTGGAAACCAGGAACATGGACTACGGGGTGGCACCTATCATAGTTCAGGAATTGTTGGTCTCGCTAAAGCCCTTGAAGTGATTGACTACTCGACGAATGCGAGCACACTTCGAGATTACTTTGAAGAGTCGCTACTCGCACACATCGATGAATGTCGGGTTCATGCAATTTGTCATCCTCGAATTCCCAATACCAGTAATATCTTATTTAGGGGTGTAAAAGGATCGGAATTAATGACAAACCTACCTAATATAGCCCTATCATCAGGTTCGGCATGTGTTTCGGGAAATAGGGATCCGTCACATGTGCTAAAAGCAATGCACCTGTCTGATGAAGATGCGTATTGCAGTCTGCGGCTCAGCTTTAGCCGCTACAACACAAAAGCAGAAGTAGACACTGTAATACAGGAATTAACAGATGCAGTGACCAAGATTAGAAATTCATCTCCGCTTTGGCAACTGTACAAAACGGAAAAGCTTAAATAATTTTACAATCGACAAACGATTAGCTATTGAGAAAAGCAAATTAAATGTCGAAATTTGTAAGACACTATTCTTAAGAACAACATATGGTAACTATTACTGATAAAGCAAAAGAGCGCATTCTCACTATACTCGAAGCTGAAAGCTACGATCAAAGCTATTTTGTTCGTGTTGCAGTTGAGAGTGGAGGATGTTCGGGACTATCGTACAAATTGGACTTTGATAACGAAGAAAAAAAGGGTGACCAATTTTTTGAAGATAAAGGGATAAAAATCTGCTTAGATATTAAGTCGTATCTTTATTTGGCCGGAACAGAATTAGATTATTCAGACGGGTTAAACGGTAAAGGATTTGAATTTCATAACCCCAATGCTTCCCGTACCTGTGCATGTGGAGAGAGTTTTTCCGTTTAGTATGATATGTTTAAGCTTAACAATGCCATTTCAAGGACAAATGACATTGTTAAGCTTATAATCTATTTAAGCAGGGTAACCGAATACAAATCCAATCTCCTATCCTTCAATATTTTCACCGTTCCATATTCATGTAGGTCTCTTAAAGCATATAAATCAACATCGGCAATTAATACCATTTCTGTATTCGGTGTTGCTTCTGCTTTTATGGCGTTATTCGGAAACGCAAAATCAGACGGTGTAAAGACTGCCGATTGCGAATACTGGATATCCATGTTATTGACCCTGGGTAGGTTGCCTACTGAGCCTGCAATTGCAACATAGCACTCGTTTTCTATGGCTCGGGCCTGTGCGCAAGCCCTGACACGCATATACCCATTCTGTGTATCAGTCATGAAAGGAACAAAGAGGATTTGCATCCCTTGATCCGCTAAAATTCTTCCTAGCTCAGGAAATTCAACATCATAACAAATAAGTAAGCCCACCTTACCACAATCCGTATCAAAAACTTTTACTTCATTTCCTCCTACCATACCATAATATTTAGACTCATTTGGTGTAATGTGTACTTTCTTAAAGGAATCTAGTTGTCCATTTCGGTGGCATAGGTAGGATACATTGTACAATTTATTTCGCTCATACAATGGCATAGAACCAGCAATGATGTTTATATTATAAGATACTGCAAATTGTTGGATTTTCTGAATAATTTCCTTAGTGTGTTCCGCTAACTTCTCCATTGCCATCCGTTCAGGCATTTCATTGTAAGGACGCATTAAGGGTGTATTGAAAAACTCAGGGAAAAGGACAAAATCCGACCCATAGTCGCTAACTGCATCAACAAAAAACTCTACCTGATCGTAGAATTCTTCAAGGTCTTTAAACAATCGCATTTGCCACTGTACCAGTCCCAAACGTATGGCCTGCTTCGTTGCTGAAGGCGACTTCACGTCTGGTTCGTAGTAAATATTATTCCATTCCAATAGAGTAGCGAATTCCATCGATTCCTTATCTTCAGGTAAATAGTGTTTTAAGATCTTCTTTACATGAAAATCATTCGATAACTGGAAGGTTAGTGTGGGATCGTAAATTTCTTTCCGTTTGACCCGGTCGATATATACACGTGGACTGATTTCGTCCGAATAGTTATGATAATTGGGGATCCGTCCGCCTGCAACGATACTTTTCAAATTCATCTGTTCACATAGTTCCTTTCTCGAATCGTACAATCGGCGTCCGAGTCGAAGCGAGCGATATTCAGGATGAACAAAAACTTCTATTCCATATAGTGTATCACCCTCATCATCATGTTTGAAAAATTTTCCATCATCAATTATTTCGTAATAGCTGTCAAAGATATTAGATTTTTTAGAGTTCAAGATAATCGACAAGGCACAGGCTACCACCCTCCCGTCTACCTCAACGCACAACTGACCTTCTGGAAATAAATCAATCAAATCCACTATATTTTCCCGTGTCCAAATTTCACCAGAACCCTGATAGGCTTCCGTCATTGATTTCTTTAAATCGGAATAATCCTTTTTTGTTAATACTCGAACATTAATATCCATAAATTTTGTTGCTTTAGGCTTCTCCTTTTGGTCCTCCAAAATTAAGCGGAAAGGGAACGTCTCTGGAATCTATAACACCATTTTGCTTTTCGAAGCGATTAACATTGTCCTGCAGAGCTCCCAATAGACGTTTCGCATGTTCAGGAGTGAGGATAATCCTCGACTTCACTTTGGCTTTCGGCACTCCCGGCATAATACGAATGAAATCTACTACAAATTCTGTATTGGAATGGGTTATAATAGCCAAATTGGAATAAATGCCCTCTGCGGTCTCTTCGCTTAACTCAATACTGATTTCGTTGTTATCCGGATTATTTTGATTGTTATCATTCATGATTATATCAATAAATATTAGTTGCTAAAGGTACGGAAATCTTGATCCTTTTGTATTGTTAATACCGTTTCATAAATCAAACGGATGACATTGTCGACGTCGTCCTTGTGGATCATCTCCACAGTGGTATGCATATACCGTAGCGGCAACGAAATTAATGCCGACGGAACACCTCCATTGGAATATGCAAACGCATCAGTATCTGTTCCCGTAAACCGTGATGAAGCTTGACGCTGGAACGGGATATTGTGCTCGTGAGCTACTGAAATTAATAATCTATTGAGATTAATTTGTACCGCCGGGGCGTAAGATACAACAGGACCTTTACCACACGCTAGATCTCCTTGAGTAATCTTATTAATCATCGGTGTTTGTGTATCGTGAGTCACATCTGTCACAATAGCTACATTTGGCTTAATATAATCAGCGATCATCTCAGCTCCGCGAAGCCCGATCTCCTCTTGCACGGAATTAACCACGTACAAACCAAAAGGCAACTTCTTCTTATTTTCTTTCAGTAAACGAGCTACTTCAGCGATCATAAAACCACCGGCACGATTGTCTAGTGCTCGTCCTACATAATAACGGTCGTTTAGAACCATAAACTCATCTTCATAAGTTACGACCGAACCCACATGGATCCCCAATGCCTCTACCTCCTCTTTTGACGTACACCCACAGTCCAAAAAGATATTTTTTATGGAAGGTCCTTCTTCTTTCTCGCCCGATCGGGTATGAATCGCGGGCCATCCAAAAACAGCCTTTACAATCCCCTTGTCTGTATGGATGTTTACACGTTTGGAGGGCGCAATTTGATGATCGGAACCACCATTTCGTATCACATAAATCAATCCGTCGCCCGTAATATAGTTCACAAACCAGGAAATTTCGTCTGCATGAGCTTCAATGACTACTTTATATTTTGCATCGGGGTTTATAATACCGACTGCCGTTCCGTAGTTATCGATATACGTCTTATCTACATAAGGTTTTAAATAGTCAAGCCACAATCGTTGCCCTTCCCATTCGAATCCTGTTGGAGACGGGTTATTAATATACTTTTCAAAAAATGCTAATGATTTCGTGGTAACCACAGTTTGATGTGTACCTTCTTCTTTACTACTTTTTTTTGCCATCGTAATCTATTGTTTGGTCACAAAATAAAAATTATTCAGCTAATCCAAAAATATAATCTGAAGATACTACGGTCGGGTCTTTAAAATAAAATTATAAGCTTATCTTTACATCTCAAAATTTAATTTATGGATTTTATTTTTAATGTAATTCATTGGAATATTGATCAAGAAATATTCAAAATTGGTTCATTTGGACTAAGGTATTATTCCTTATGTTGGCTGTTGGCGTTTGCAGTCTCCTATTTCTTGATGCTTAAAGTTTTCAAGCGTGAAGGGAAATCCCAAGAGGATCTCGATAAATTAACAATTTATATTTTCTTGGGGACATTAATCGGCGCACGTATTGGTCACTGTTTATTTTACGAGTTCAACTATTACATCCAGCACCCACTGGAAATGATATTGCCATTTCGAAAAATAGACGGAAGTTGGGAATTAACTGGTTTTATGGGGTTAGCTTCTCATGGAGGTGCAATCGGTATATTGATCGCGCTGTATATGTACGCTCGGAAAACAAAAACAGATTTCTTATGGATTGCAGATAAGTTGGTATTAGTGGTGCCTGTTGCCGGCGCTTTTATACGTATTGGGAACTTTTTCAATTCTGAGATCTTGGGAAAACCAGCAGATCCGACCTTACCTTGGGCTGTAGTTTTTGAAAATGCCGGACTTCGACCGGAACATCTGAATATGCTACCTCGGCATCCAGCTCAGTTATACGAAGCAATCGGCTATATCTTGTTATTTGCTCTTCTGTGGGTCATGTACCAAAAGAATCAACGTTCAAAGCGTGGCTTATTATTTGGTATATTTTTGGTGGTTTTATTTGTCATTCGATTTATTATCGAATTTTTCAAAGAAAATCAAGAAGCTTTTGAGAATGACATGACCTTTAACATGGGACAGGTGTTAAGCATACCTTTCATCCTTGTGGGCCTATATCTGATATTTCGAAAACCAAAAGAAAAGTCAAAAAAATCTTAAGCACTCGGCTCTTCATTTGAAGAGCCGTATTTTTTTCAAGAATTTGATCTATGCACAAACTCCAATCCAATAGAACGCTTACGCTGTTTATTTTAGGGCTACTGGCCGCTCTTGGCCCGTTTTCCATTGATATGTATCTCCCCGCATTTCATACCATTGCAAACGATTTCTCGACCACCGTTGAAAATGTACAACTGTCACTTACCAGTTTCTTCGTAGGTATTGCGATCGGTCAACTGATTTATGGGCCACTGCTGGATAAATACGGGCGTAAAAGACCGCTGTTGGTCGGTTTAGCGATTTATATAGGTACGACGTTACTTTGCCTTTTTACAAGAGATATCGAACACCTAATTTTTCTTCGCTTCTTACAGGCTTTAGGAAGTTGTGCGGGGATGGTTGCATCAAGAGCTATGGTACAGGATTATTACGAGCCAAGAGAATCCGCCCGGGTTTTTAGTTTGCTCATGCTCGTTATTGCGATTTCCCCTATACTGGCACCAAGTGTTGGAGCTTTTTTGTTAAGCCATCTAGATTGGCATTACATCTTTTTGACACTTTGTGTTATTGCGGTACTAATATTTCTGAGCACCTATTTCTTTTTACCGGAATCGTATGCCGGTGACAAAGCCTTTTCACTCAAGCCCAAGGCTATTACCGGCAAGTATTGGGAGGTTTTCACCAACAGAACATTCCTTTCTTACTGTTTCATTGGTTCGATTGCTTCCGCAGGTATGTATGGTTATTTAGCAGGCTCATCTTTCGTAATGCAACAGTTTTACGGACTGACACAACGGGAATATGGTCTTGCATTTGCATTTGTAGCATCTGCAATGGTCGTGGCAACGCAGTTAAACCGTAGATTACTAAAAAAATGGAATAGTGCTCAAATCAGCAAAGTAGCTAACCTTTGGCAATCTATTGTAGGCGTGCTTATGGTTATGGGATTAGTAACAAACACAATGACATTCCCCCTTATGCTTGGACTCATATTTCTATATCTTTTTGGCCATGGGTTTATTTTCCCGAATACTTCTGCAATCGCGCTTTCTCCTTTCAAAGCTCTAGCTGGAAGTGCCTCTGCCCTCTTAGGTTGTATTCAAATGGGAATCGGAGCGTTGACTTCCGGTTTAGTAAGTTACTTTCATAACGACACAGCATATCCCATGCTTTCGGTCATGTGTGGATGTGCGGTAATTTCCTTAGGTCTACACCTATATGTAAGCAAGCATGTTGAAGTAAATTTATAAAAAGCTTTCGATTGCTAAACGATAACTATCTAGGCCAAAGCCCAAAATTACACCTTTACAATTTTTTGAAAGATAGGAATGATGTCGAAATTCTTCGCGTTGATGCACATTAGATATATGAATCTCGACTACAGGCGTAGTGATAGCAGCAATAGCATCTGCAATGGCGATTGATGTATGCGTATACGCCCCGGCATTCAATACTATTCCAGTATAAGCAAAGCCAACTTCATGTAATTTATCGATGATCGCTCCTTCGTTATTATCCTGAAAATATGTCAAATCAATCTTTGTATATTGCGATTTAAGCGTTTCGAAATATTCTTCAAACGATTGGTTTCCATAGATCCCTTTTTCCCGAACACCTAAAAGATTCAAATTTGGACCATTGAGAATCAGTATTTTTTTCATCAATAAATATGTTTATGAGATGTAAATATACCTATTATCAATTTACATATCACCATAGAAATTACGGAAACTTGACCGAAGTCCTACCGAGATGACACCTGATTTTTGCGCAGTTTGATCTTCTATATATCTAAATCTCTGCGTATACCCTACCTCAAAACGAAGATTATACTTGGGATTTAGTACATAGGCAGCCTTTGCATCTGCGTAATACAGGTTATTCTCTACTCCCTGCCCAATAGAATTGCCATGTAGGTTGGGTAACGTATTATAGGATTGAAAAATATCTCCTCCCATGTTGGTTCCATCAGCTGGATCTGTACCAAAGCGACTATAAACCCCTTGTAATGAAAAATCAAACCGATCCCATGAGTAATTTGCTATACCCAACACTTCGTGAAAATTTGCTCCTCGCGGATGAGCTAGGGGCTCTCCGTGATTGCTATAATTAGAAATAGAAACAAAATGTTGGTAAGTATAGGGGCGAGCTACGTTATATTCCGCTAAAAAATTCAAATTTCGTATTCCGAAGGTGTCATAGCCCCTAACTCCTAATTGCACCCCCCATTTATTATGTGCATAGCCGTTTCCGCCAAAAAACTCTTTTGCAGTGAACTCACCCAACAAAAATTGTCCATAGGCTGTTGCATTTTTAAGAACCTTATACTTAGCATTTAATCCCATAAACATTTTATCGGGAGAAGTTGAATTGGTCGATTCGACGGGTCTTAATAAAATACCTGGATGCATATAACCAAAATCAAACCCTCGGTGTCCTGCTTGGTTAGCGTTCGACCATATGACCGATTGGAATAATCCGATCGATAAACGATTATTGACATTATAGTCCAAATATTGAAAGGCTCCCCATTTGATTCCATCTCCAAACCGCCCCCCGGAATCCAGAGAGTCTCTTCTCGGATTTTTAGGGTCTAACATATACGCCCAAATGGACGTATATTGTACATTGCCTATATTACCTGTAAATTTTAAATGGGTGTAATTAGAAGAAAAATCGGACAAAAGCATTGATCGATAACCATCTCCAATATGGTTTTTATCGTATGCCAAGGTGACTTGAAAGTACTCACTGAAATCATAAGCCAAGCTAGCTGTTGCGTACATCCAATCTTTCTTATGATTGGATAAATTTTCGACTGTACCCTGCCCTGGAATGACGTTATTTACATTCATGTAGTCGTCTAAATAGTTTGGAAATACGCCTTGGTTCTCAAACACGTTGGCATAGAAGGTAAACTTATCTTTAATAGTTAACCCTGCCTGCAATCCGCGGGTATTCAGCCAAGTTGTTCTTTTTTCGCTGTCTATCAATTCAGAGCCAATTTGAAAATCGGGTAAAAAATCCAAATAGAAGGTATGATCCTCTTTGTTCACCTCTACCAAATGTTCGTTAAATATTTTACGCATAAACCAGTTATCGGAAGAAACCGTGTGTGCACTGGTTAAAGAATCATACTTCACCAACAATTCGTTTCGAAAGAGAAAAGGTTTAGAAGAGGTATGAAGCCGTGTATCTGGATTATACAGAATTTCATTGTATTTTTGGCTGTGTTGGTATGAGTAAGGTTGATTTTTTACTTGGGCGACCAAATTAGAAACGCCACATAGTACCATTGAAAACAGGCAACAGGATAAGAAACGTAAGCTAAGCTTCATAAAAATAATACAATTAAAAGTTATTCAGAATATCAAATTCTATACCTAAAGTATACGCAAAAGTAAATCAATTTATATTATTAACAGAATAAATGAATTAATTGTATGCTAAAACGTTTTTTCTTTTTGTTTCTCAAAAATAAATCGCATCTTGTGCTAGTTTACAACATTATAAACATTGCGATAAATAAAATGAAATATCCATTGCGGCCTTCGATGAGCTCAAAATGCATGGGCATTTCATATGGCAAATCAAAAACATAATTATACACATATGAAACGCAGAACTTTTCTTCAAAATTCCGGATTATTGGGTGCAGGTGTGCTCGCAAGTAAGCTCTCTTTTGCCGAATTAAACTATCCTACAGTTAGGGTAGCAAAGGATAAAAGACATTTTAAGAGCCAAGTCGTCGAAGATGCTATTCTTGAATTTCAGAAAAAAGTATCCAATAAGGAACTTGGTTGGCTATTTAACAATTGCTTTCCGAACACCTTAGATACCACAATTTATGATGAATCTACTGCATCAAAAAAATTAACGTATGTTATCACAGGAGATATTGACGCCATGTGGTTAAGGGATAGTAGCGCACAGGTGTGGCCCTATTTGCAGTTTATGAAAAAAGACAAAAACCTGCAAAGTCTCATCCTTGGGTTAATTAATAAACAATCCCAATGTATAAATATTGATCCTTACGCCAACGCCTTTTACAACGATCCTCATAAAAAGGGAGAATGGTTTACAGATCATACGGATATGAAACCTGGAATTCACGAACGTAAATGGGAAATTGATTCTTTATGCTATCCGATCCGATTAGCCTATGCTTATTGGAAAGAAACCAGCGATGTTACTCCTTTCGACGCGGATTGGTTACGCGCGCAGGAAAACACCTACAAAACATTCGTCGAGCAACAACGTAAGGATAGTTTGGGACCCTATAAATTTGAACGTACAACAGCACGAGGTAGCGATACGCTTCAAGTGGACGGTTACGGTTACCCTGTAAATCCTGTGGGACTAATCTGCTCGAGTTTCAGACCATCTGACGATTGTAGCATTTTTCCATTCTTAATACCTTCAAATTTATTTGCCATCAGTAGTTTAAGACAAGCTGCAGAAATATTAAAAGGCATAAAAAATAATAGTGGGCTAGCAGAGAAGATGCTTTCACTCGCTAATGAAGTCGAAGAGGCTGTGAAAACGTATGGCATTATAGACCACCCTAACCATGGTCGCGTGTATGCATTCGAAGTTGATGGATTCGGCAGTTACCTGATGATGGACGACGCAAATGTCCCTTCTCTGCTAGCGCTACCTTACTTAGGAGCACTTGATGTAAACGATGAAGTATACCAACGCACACGTAAATTCATCCTTTCTGAAAAAAACCCATTCTTCTTTAAGGGAACAGCAGCCGAAGGGATAGGTGGCCCACATATCGGCCGTGATATGATTTGGCCTATGGCGATTACAATGCGTGCTTTTACATCTATCGATGATAATGAGATTCGTGAATGTATTCAAACACTCGCAAAGACCCATGGTGATACTGGATTTATGCATGAATCTTTTCACAAAGATGATCCAAAAAAATTCACACGTCACTGGTTCGCATGGGCCAACACATTATTTGGAGAATTATTATGGAAAACTTATAAAGAAAAACCATCTTTGCTTACATAATTAGGGAATAATCTCCATGATCGTAAAAGCGATTTAGGTTTTATTCCCTAAATCACTTTTTATATTATGAGCACAAGCGGTCCAATAGGCATTTTTGATTCTGGTTACGGTGGCTTGACCGTATTCAAAGAAATACACAAACAACTTCCGCAATACGACTATATATATTTGGGAGATAACGCTCGCGTGCCCTACGGCACCCGATCCTTCGAAACTGTATATGAGTTTACAAAAGAGTGTGTTTTTAAGCTATTTGATTTGGGATGTAATCTAGTTATATTGGCCTGTAATACCGCGTCTGCTAAAGCATTACGCACTATACAACAAAAAGACCTTCCGCCTGGAAAAAAGGTTTTGGGTGTAATCAGACCTACTACTGAACAGATTAATAAATATACAAAAACAAACAAAATAGGAATTCTAGCGACTCCCGGCACAGTGTTGTCGGAGTCTTATAAAATCGAAATTCAAAAGTTTTTCCCTAACATAGCAGTTTACCAACACGCCTGTCCTTTCTGGGTTCCTTTGGTGGAGAATAACGAAATTCAAAGTGAAGGTGCTGCATACTTTGTGGAGAAAGATATCCGTGAAATATTATCGCAGTCAGCAGATATCGACACATTAGTACTCGCTTGTACACATTACCCGTTGCTACTACCGGTTATTCAGCGATATGTACCGCAAGGAGTTACTATACTAGCTCAGGGAGAGCTTGTGGCAAATAGCCTCTCCAATTACCTAACTCGTCATCCGGAAGTTGAACAGATATGTAGTAAAGGAGGCAATTCACTTTTTTATACGACAGATAATGCGACGGACTTCGAGGAAAAAGCTAAAGTATTCTTTGATGAAGAGATAGCAGCTACAACGATAAGTATAGCCATACCTTAAAAGTAACTATTGGTGTTAGTTATGTTTCGCGTACAGGGCTATTGCATACAATTTCATCTGTTTAACCATTGATAATAGTCCGTTTGCTCTGGTTGGCGATAAATGTTCCTTTAGACCGATATTATCGATAAAATATAAATCAGTATCCACTATTTCCTTTGGCGTATGTCCGGACAACACTTTTACCATCAAACTAACTAAACCTTTCGTAATCACCGCATCACTATCCGCTGTAAAATATAGTTTACCTTCTTTCAATTCAGGATACAACCAAACTTTTGATTGGCACCCCTTAATAATGAACTGGTCTTGTTTATATTCTTCTTTAATCAATGGCAGTTCCTTGCCCAATTGAATAATATATTCATATTTCTCCATCCAATCTTGATAGAAGGAAAAATCTTCAATTAATTCGTCTTGTGTTTCGTTGATCGTCATCATAAAAAGTAAAAGGGCAAAAATAATAAGTAATGAATAATAAAAGAATTATTTTAACATGTTTACGGCACGTTTCACTCCTTCAACCAAACTATCCACTTCGTCTTTGGTATTATACATTGCTAAGCTAGCTCTAACCGTTCCTGGTATATGAAACTGATCCATTACGGGCTGGGCA
Organism: Sphingobacterium alkalisoli; assembly: GCF_005049105.1. Lineage (GTDB taxonomy): Bacteria > Bacteroidota > Bacteroidia > Sphingobacteriales > Sphingobacteriaceae > Sphingobacterium > Sphingobacterium alkalisoli. The sequence goes on along the minus strand of NZ_SUKA01000002.1, from coordinate 607,506 downwards.
CAATGGTGTCCTGTACGAACTGCAATTCCTAATTTATCCAGAATAACGCCTACATCGTATGGATGAACACCTTCTATTACAAAAGATATGACAGAAGATTTTTGCGCAGAAGTACCGATGAATTTTATCCCCTCTACTTCTGCTAAGCGTGTTGTTGCATAGTTCAATAATTCGTCCTCATAGGCTTTTATTTGATCTAGCCCTATTTCTTCAATGTAATCAATGGCATTTGCCAGACAAATTCCAGCTTCGATATTCGGTGTACCTGCTTCAAATTTGAGTGGTAGTTCGTTATATGTTGTTTTTTCAAACGTCACATCCTTAATCATATCACCACCACCTTGATATGGAGGCATTGCATTCAGCCATTTTTGCTTCCCATAGAGTACTCCCACTCCTGTAGGTCCATACATCTTATGCCCTGAAAAAGTCAAAAAATCCACATCCAGTTCTTGTACATCAATTTTTAGATGCTGTATTGCCTGAGCAGCGTCTACTAGAACCGGCACATTACGTTCGTGTGCCAACCTGATAATTTCTTTTATTGGATTGATTGTCCCCAATGCATTGGAAACATAAGTAATTGATACGATTTTCGTTCTATCAGATAATAAATCCTTATAAGCCTCCATATCCAGTACGCCTCGTTCGTCCATAGGAATAACCTTTAACTTGGCGTCCTTTTCCTCACAGAGCATTTGCCACGGAACGATGTTGGAATGATGTTCCATTGCTGAAATTATGATTTCGTCGCCCGCATGCACGAACGCTTTTCCATAACAATTAGCAACAAGATTAATCGAATGGGTCGTACCGTTTGTTATAATTATTTCGTGTTCATACTCCGCGTTAATAAATGTCTGGACTTTGCGACGAGTCACTTCGAATGCATCCGTGGAAATTTGGCTTAGATAATGGACGCCTCGATGAATATTACTATTCATGTCTGAATAGTAAGATACGATAGCATCAATAACCTTTGTAGGCTTTTGTGTAGTTGCACCATTATCGAGGTATATTAAGGGCTTGCCATTTACCTGTTTTCTCAAAATAGGAAAATCTGCTCTTACTTTATTGATATCGAAATTTTTCAACATAACATCCTCTTTTTAATAGATTACAAATCTAAGGTTTATCTCTTCAAAAAAAGTCAACTGGATGTATCTTTTATCCTACGTAATCGTACATTACAACTACACACGATCTTTTGAAGCTTTTGGAACATTATGAGCATTTTTATTTCCGGAAAGGTCTTAAACATTTCTGTGTCATTTCGATTTTAATAATGGGAAATATACGGCTTTAATTAAATCGAATTTGATTACCTTTGTCATACTATGCAAGAATTACCATTAAATCTTCCAGAAGGGTCAAGAAAAGAAGTTATGGCTTATTTAGAGCCGTTCATGTTAAATGAAATGAGCGAGTACCTTAAGCCGGTCGAACAGATGTGGCAACCGGCTGATTTCTTGCCCGATTCCTCTAGAGACACTTTTTTCCAAGAGGTAAAAGAATTACAGGAAAGTGCCAGGGAACTTCCGTATGACTTAGTAGCTGTGCTTATCGGAGATACGGTAACAGAAGAAGCCCTGCCTACCTATGAATCATGGTTAACGATGGTAGAGCATGTCGACAAAAATGAACAAGGCGGATGGATGAAATGGGTTCGTGCCTGGACTGCGGAAGAAAACAGACACGGTGACCTTCTAAACAAATACTTGTATTTATCTGGCCGTGTAGACATGCGTCAGTTTGAAATGAGTACTCAATACTTAATTAAAGATGGATTTGATATCGGTACCGGAGCAGACCCTTACCGAAACTTTATTTATACTTCGTTTCAAGAGTTAGCCACAAACGTATCCCATCGACGTGTAGCAGCAATTTCTAAAAAAAATGGAGATAAACTGTTAGCAAAAATGTGCGGCGTTATAGCCGCCGATGAAGCCCGTCACGCCAAAGCTTATATGTCTTTTGTCTCCCACGCCTTCGTGGTGGATCCAAGTGAAGTGATGTTAGCCTTTGAAGATATGATGCGCAAGAAAATTGTCATGCCGGCTCATTTTTTAAGGGAGGCTGGAGAACCTCAGGGTGAAGCATTTGCACACTTCTCCGATGCAGCACAACGATTGGATGTATACACTGCATTAGATTATGTTGACATTTTAAAAGAGCTTATTACCGACTGGAAAATCGATCAAGTTTCAGGCCTAAATGCGCATGGTGAAAAAGCCCGAGATTATTTAATGCGCCTACCTGACCGGCTTACCCGGTTAGCAGAAAGAATTAAAATCCCAGAGAAAGAATATAAATTCAAGTGGATTTACGGATAAGGAGATCTGAATAATTTAGCCTGCAATGCAGACTAAATTATTCAGCACGCTGAGGTTCTGGTGTTGGAGGTGGAATCGCCGTAGGATTAGATGAAGCCGTATCTCTATATTGAATATTGCCCGTATCTGACGATATCGAATCACTGCCGATGATGCCGCCCTGGATGTTATCATTATATTGACGCGAAACAGGAACATCATCGCCATCCCTAACCGTTTTTTGATTGTCGCACCCGAATAAGACTGACAACGTCATGGTTGCGAAAACTAATTTAATAGATCTTTTCATAATACTTTGTTTATCTGTACGAAAATTAGACTTACTTGGTTAACTCCTCTTATTAAGTTTCGTTTATCCCTTTGACACACTTTAGGTATTTGACGTTATAAAAAGCGTATTTATTTGACTGGCTTTTTCTTAAAGCCTTTGCTCTCTCAACTAATATGCTTATATTTGTTATACTAATAATTGTCATGCTAAAAGAAAAATACAATCAATATTCATTTATTCTCGACCGTACAGCTAGACGGGTGAAGCAGTTTGCACAAACAGCATTTGCGCAAAACAATTTCGATTTAACTGTTGATCAATGGACAGCCATGCGCATTATTCATGAAAATTCGGCGATGACTAATAAAGAGCTAGCGGAACTTTGTGGAAAAGATCAACCTACATTCACACGAATAATTGACCTACTGATAAAAAAAGGTCTGGCGGAACGTGCTGTCCACCCTTCTGATCGAAGGTGCCTTACCTTACGTATTACGGAAAACGGTGTCACGAAGATCAATCAGATTGCACCCAAGGTTGCCGAGTTTCGTATGCAGGCCTGGCAAAATCTTTCCGAAGAAGATTTTAAAGATTTCGTTCGAATTTTGGATACAATTTATACTAATTTAACGATTAAAGATGAATAACATAATACAAACCGATATTTGTATAATAGGTGCCGGACCAGTAGCGCTATTTGCGGTATTTGAAGCTGGATTGCTCAAAATGAGATGTCATCTTGTTGACGCATTACCTCAAATTGGCGGACAGTTATCTGAAATCTATCCACAGAAACCGATATACGATATCCCAGGGTATCCAGCCATTAAAGCACAAGAACTAATTGATAAGCAAATGGAGCAGATAAAACCTTTCTCTCCCACTTTCACATTAGGAGAACGCGTGGACGCCCTGGAGAAACAAACTGATGGATCCTATGTCGTGTCTACTTCAGAAAACACAAAAATACATTGCCAGGTGATAGTAGTGGCAGGAGGATTAGGATGTTTCGAACCTCGAAAACCTGATGTAGAAGGTATTTTTGATTTTGAAAAAAAAGGGGTTGATTATATGGTTAAAAATCCAGAAATCTATAGAGAAAAGAAATTAGTGATTGCAGGCGGTGGTGACTCGGCCCTGGATTGGACGATCTATTTGAGTGATATTGCCCAAGAAATTACATTAGTACACCGCAGTGACAGTTTCAGAGGAGCTCCGGACTCTGCAGACAAAGTTTATGAGTTAGCGAAAAAAGGTAAAATAAACTTGTTATTATCCCACAATCTATTGGGTGTACAAGGCAATGGTTCATTATCACATGTTAAGTTAGTGAATAAGGTTAAAGAGGAGTTTTTGATAGAAGCAGACCATTTCATCCCACTCTATGGCCTAACCCCAAAACTAGGCCCAATTGCCAACTGGGGATTAAACATAGATAAGAATGCTATCGCAGTAAACACATTTGATTATTCTACCAATATTGAGCGTATATATGCGATTGGAGATATCAATACCTACCCCGGAAAGTTAAAACTGATCCTTTGTGGTTACCACGAAGCAGCTTTGATGATGCAAAGTGCCTTCAAATATGTGTATCCGGATCAAAAATTGAGTTTTAAGTACACCACCGTAAACGGTGTTAATATTTTTTAAATAACGTTATTGATATGGACGAAAACATCATTACAATAGAAGTGGAAGATCGAGATGGAACGTTGAATAATATAGCGATCCCGACAGACGTCAACCTTAGTTTGATGGAAATCTTAAAAGCTTCGGAATATGAAATTGTAGCTACATGTGGTGGTATGGCCCTATGTGCGACTTGCCATGTACAAGTTAAAGACGGTATTGAAAACCTGCCAGAAGTAGAAGATCAGGAACTCGACATGCTTGACACTTTACCCGACGCCGACAGCTATAGCCGACTGGCTTGTCAATTACGTTTGAAAAATGAGCACAACGGATTACGCCTCAAAATTAGAGGTAGTTTACAATAAAATGTGTACTTTATACACTAAGCAAACTGGATTTTAGCATAATAAACTGTGTTTTTACGCTAAAAATGCATCTTTCGAACAATATTTAATCCGATATTATTGCAAAATAATTACTGAAATGAAGTAAATTTTTAGGATATTTGGGCTATAATTTTTTAAACAAAACTAAACAAACGATTTTATGTTGTTGACCCGTTCTGAACGTTCTTTCCCCCGCGTCATTGTTATTGGAGGTGGCTTTGGTGGTGTAGAAGTAGCTCGCAAACTAAAGGATAAAGATTTAGAAGTGCTATTAATCGATAGAAACAACTTCCATACGTTTCAACCTCTGATGTATCAAGTTGCTACAGGTACATTAGCTTCAGATGCCATCTCATTTCCGATCCGGAAGATGTTTAAGTCACAACATAATTTTAGATTCCGTTTAGCAGAAGTAACTCATATTGATCCAGAGCAGAAGATGGTACACACTTCCGTTGGCAGTTACGATTACGATTACCTGGTGATAGCTACTGGTGCTACGACGAACTTTTTCGGGAATAAAGAAGTAGAAACATACTCTTTACCAATGAAAAGTATCAAAGAGGCGTTAAATATCAGAAGTTATGTTTTGCAAAATCTGGAAGAGGCTGTATTACGCAAAAATATGTCGGAAAGGGAGCGTTACCTTAACTTTGTGGTCGTGGGTGGCGGACCTACTGGAGTGGAATTGTCAGGAGCCATTGCTGAAATCCAGCTCCATATGCTAAAGAAAGATTATCCCGAACTTTCAGAACATGAAATGAAGGTATTTCTTATTGAAGGAACAGGACAAATACTAGGAGCGCTATCTGAAAAATCTTCACGGGATGCAGAACGATACTTAAATGAGTTGGGTGTGAAAATAATGTTAAACACACAGGTTACAGGGTACGATGGAAATACCATCCGATTTAGTAATGGTGAAAGCATTCCTACAAAAACAGTGATCTGGGGAGCCGGCGTAAAAGGACAATATCCGGAAGGTATAAATCCGGAAATTATAGAACGTGGAAATCGGATCCGTACGAATGGGAAATGTCAGGTAGAAGGCTTAGATAACGTGTATGCTATTGGAGATGTTTCTGCGATGCTGACTCCAGAAAACCCAAAAGGCTTTCCTGGAGTTGCTCCTGTGGCTCAGCAACAAGGAAAATACGTTGCGGAACACATCTCAGGTTTAGTATCAGGAATCGAATCTGCGGCCGATTTCAGCTATTTTGACAAAGGGTCAATGGCAACTGTAGGACGTAATAGAGCTGTTGTCGATATGGGTAAAATCCACCTAAAGGGGTTTATTGCCTGGATGACCTGGATGTTTGTCCATCTAGTCTCTATATTTGGATTCCGTAACAAAGTGGTCACTTTTGTAAATTGGTCAATTAAATTCTTAACGAAAAACTCTGGTATTCGATTAATTGTCAATAAGTACCATAGACCTGACCCGACTAGGGGTCAAAAAGAAATAGTGGAACCATCTTAGTCCCCACTTAAATAAGAAACAGAGAAAAATATATTTTATTCTGTTTCTTTGGAAAACCAATTTTAACCATTAGTGGAAGTTTCTTTATAACGCTTCCGCTAATGGCTGGTAGGGGCGTAAAAAATCCATTCATTGTTTTCCTAGATTCCCCATCCGGATTGGAAAATCGCCATAAGGAATATGCAGCTGTTTAAAATGCGGTTTTGGCAAGCTTTCCCTACAGTTTCAACATTTAAAAAAGTATCTTTAACACGTATAAATACGTGTTAAAAAATCTTTCTAAACAAATGTATATCGTAGAGGTTTTATAAAACGACATCTAAACGCATTATGACAACAGGAAAAACATTTATAGTTTCTAACAGATTACCCGTAAAAATTGAAAGAAAAAAGAACAAATTAATAGTAACCCGCAGTGAGGGAGGTTTGGCGACAGGGCTGGGATCATTCTATCGTGAAGATGGATCGTGGTGGTTAGGTTGGCCTGGAATTATTCCAAAAAACTTAGAAGAAGAAGACTTCATTCGTAAGGAACTTCACGCACTCAATCTAATTCCCGTATTTCTGACACCAGAGGATATAAGAGGATATTACGAAGGTTTTTCTAATGCCGTATTATGGCCGCTATGCCACTATAGGCCAAGTTTCATTGATTTTAACGAGTCATATTGGAACAGTTATCTAAACGTTAACAAAAAGTTTGCTGAGGAAGCACTAAGACATCTTGATAACGATACGAATATCTGGATTCACGATTACCAGTTGATGGTACTTCCTGAGCTGTTACGAAAGCAGGACCCGTCATTTACCATAGGATATTTTCATCATATTCCTTTTCCTCCCGAAGAATTATTTAGAATGTTGCCTTGGCGTAGTCATCTTTTAAAAGGTCTGTTGGGAGCAGATCTGATCGGGTTCCATACATTTGAAGATTCTCAAAATTTTATTAATTCCTGCAGCAACAACTTGCATATGGAAGCACATTATAATAATCTGAAATATAATGGACGAAGAATATTTGTAGAAGCTTTCCCAATGGGAATTGATTACGAAAAGTTCAAAACTGCCGCATTAAACCGTGAGGTGATGCAAAAGGCTAAGGAAGTAAAAGAATATTATAAAAATCAAAAGATAGTGCTTTCCGTCGATCGACTGGATTACAGTAAAGGGATAATAGAACGACTCCACGCATTAGAACGATTGCTAAAATCCCATCCAGAAGTGATCGGAAAGATCGTACTTTACATGTTGATTGTACCTTCACGAGATGAAGTCTCCGCTTACAAAAAACTACGTAACGATATTGACCGACTGGTAGGCAACATTAATGCGGTCTATGGTAAGCCGGGATGGAGTCCAGTCGCCTATTTTTATCAATCTATTCCTAGTGATGAGTTGTCAGCCTTGTATGTTGCTGCTGACGTCTGTCTGGTAAACTCAATCCGCGATGGAATGAATCTCGTAGCCAAAGAGTACATAGCCAGCAAGCAAAGCGACCAACGAGGAGTGCTACTCTTAAGTGAATTCACGGGTGCCTCCAAAGAGTTAACCGATGCCATACTCATTAATCCACACGACTCTATAAAAGTAAGTTCATCGTTATATCATGCGCTCAATATGCCTGTGAAAGAGCAAAAAGAACGAATACAAGCCTGCCAGCATATTGTTGAAAAATTCCATGTGCATCATTGGGTAAAGCTATTCATGGAAAAATTACAGGAAACTAAGCATCTTCAACGAAAAGAATTAGCACGTAAAGTGGCTCATTCCATTCGGTCAGCGATACACGACAGATACACAAATAGTGTAAATCGCTTATTCTTTTTAGATTATGACGGTACATTGGTTGGTATAAATATAAATGCCGATAAAGCTGTTCCTACGGAGGAGGTATATAGTTTGATTGACGCCCTTACCGCGGATCCAAATAATACTGTCGTAATCATTAGCGGACGTAGACATCTTGAACTAGAAAAATGGTTTGGTAAAAAGCCAGTGTATCTGATCGGAGAACACGGTATCTGGAGTAATTATCCAGATAAGAAATGGCGCTCTAAAAAAGGTATTTCCAATAAATGGAAGATGCATATCAAAGAAATACTACAATATTATACCGATCGAACTCCCGGAGCTTCCATTGAAGAAAAATCGTATGCAGTAGCGTGGCACTACCGTAAAGTCCAGAAAGGTTTAGGTTTGTTGCAAGCACACAATCTTATTGTACAATTAAAAAACCTTGCTGCCGACTACGGATTGCAAGTTGTCCATGGGGATGAGGTAGTAGAAATAAAAGTACTGCAGACAAATAAGGGAAAAGCAGCTTTAGAACTCGTTAATACCATCACTCCGGATTTTATATTAAGCATAGGCGATGATACAACGGACGAGGATATGTTTCAGGAACTCCCATCAAACACAATCTCTGTAAAAGTGGGAGATAAGCAATCGCATGCTAAATTTTATGTCGACAGTCAAATCGATGCATTGAAATTTTTAAAATCTTTTACTCAACTAAATGTAGAAAATATAGTACAATATGAATAAAAAGCATATTTATGAAAGTGGAATAATAGGAAACTGTTCTTTTATAGCTCACGTCCATAAGAGCACAAATATTTCTTGGTTGTGTTGGCCCTCTTTTGAAGATAGTTTTATTTTCGGAAAATTGTTAGATGAAAACTTAGGGGGAGAATTTTCCTTTAATCTGGAAGGTCCGATTGATAGTCAGGAACAGTATTATCTAGAAAATACCAATATTTTAGTTACTGAAATCAAAGGACCTAATGCGGGATTTAAAGTAATTGACTTTGCTCCGAGATTCAATCAATATGAACGGTATTATAAACCGCTCATGCTTGTCCGGATATTCGAACCTCTTTATGGCAATCCAAAGATTAAAGTAAATTGTAAACCACGCTATTCTTATGGAAAAGAAGGCTTTAAACGATCAAGAGGAAGCAATCATGTTCAATATTACAATACGAAAGAAAGCATACGGTTAACGACTAATATCCCTATTAGTCATTTCTTTGATAAGGAGGAGAGTTATATTATCATTAATGAAAAAAAGCATTTTGTTTTAACTTACGGAGGATTATTCGAAGCACCACTAGAAAGCACTGCAGAAGATTTTCTGCATAAGACGAAAAAATATTGGAGGGAATGGACGAAAAAGGCGAATATTCCTAATTTTTACCAAAAAGCTGTCATCCGATCTGCACTTACACTCAAACTGCATCAATACGAGGATACAGGAGCCATTATCGCTGCGAGTACAACTAGCCTTCCCGAGTCCCCGGGTTCAGGCCGGAACTGGGATTACCGATATTGTTGGGTAAGAGATAGCTTCTACGTGTTAACAGCGCTGGCGCATATTGGCAAATTTGAAGAAATGGAAAAATTTGCATCTTATGTAGCTGGAATTACCCAAACAGACGCAGGGAGACTTCAACCACTCTATGGAATTCTAGGCAAAAAAGAACTATACGAAGAAACACTTGACCACCTCGATGGCTATCTAGGCAACAAACCTATTCGTATCGGTAATCAGGCATACGAACATATTCAAAATGATGTATATGGACAAGCGATGATTGCACTGTTGCCACTTTTTACAGACTACCGCTTTCCTGTAGACGAGAGAAAAGATGTCAAAAATTGGTTATTGTATATTTTGGAAAAGATCGAAATGACCATTGATGAAAAAGATGCGGGAATTTGGGAGTTCAGAAATTTCGCAAATCACCATGCTTATTCCAATCTCTTCCAGTGGGCTGGTGCTTCAGCGGCACTGAAGATAGCAAATCAAAATGGTTACGAAGATATAAAAGATCGTGCCGAGAAATTGAAAGACAAAGCTGCTGATTATATCGAACGTTGTTATGATAGTGATCGGAAGCTTTATACTAATGCCGTGGGTAGTACCAACCTCGACGCAAGCACACTCCAATTGATTATGATGAATTATCTCATACCCGGTAGCGAACGTGCAAAAAACCATCTCGAGGGGCTGGAAAAAGAATTAAAAGGAAAAGACGGACTCTTCTATCGATACCTGCATCGTGACGACTTTGGTAAGCCCACAACCACATTCTTAGTTTGCGCATTTTGGTACGTAGAGGCTTTGGCCTGCGTCGGACGTGTTGATGAAGCAAAAGAGATTTTTGAGAAATTACTAAAATACGGTAATCATCTTATGCTTTTCAGTGAAGACATTAACGAAGACAATGGAAGTCAATGGGGTAATTTTCCACAAGCATATAGCCACGTGGGACTTATGAACGCGGCCTATCGTATTGCAACTAAATTGGATAAGCCAATCTTTCTGACCGATTAATGTTGACTATTGACCCCTGGCTATAGGCAAAAGGCAGTATATCATAAGACTGCCTTTTGCCTGTAGGGTATGGTAAAACACCCTTCTAATTTAACTTATAGCTCGATAAAGTTGATTTCAGTCTTTTTCGGGCTATATGTATTCTAGTCTTCACTGTACCGACTGGAATAGCAAGATGTGTGGCTATCTCATCATACTTGTATCCTTCATAAAACATAATAAAACACACGTACAAATCTTCGGGCAGCTTCGCCAGCGCATAATTAATATCATCCAACATGCATTTATTTTCCCCACGATTAGTAGAGGCGGAATAGCGTAAATTAGTAGCGGAAATCTCCTCCTCAACCGTAATAACAGACTTAGATTTGACAGTACGTCGGTAGTTATTTATAAACGTATTTTTCATAATTGTTACTAACCACCCTTTCAAATTAGTGCCCTCTTTGAAACTTTCAAAATAATGTACCGCCTTTAACATGGTCTCTTGTACCAGATCATTAGCGTCATCATAGTTTTTGGTTAGATTTTTTGCGTAGTCTTGTAGTAGGTTACTCTGTCCTAGCACTTGGCTGTTAAATTGTACTCTGTCCATAAAAAATTCTTTAAGGGTTTAAAATTTCAGTAATGCAAATATCACACGACCAAAAACTGGTCTCCCTCTCGTCTGTAATCATTACGTTAATATCAAATTTTATGCTGATTACGCTGAAATAGCACAAAACAAGTATAACCCACCTTAAGAAAACGTTTTATGAAAATAAAGGCACGTACATATACGGTAATACTTATATTTTCTACCGTAGCGCAACCCCAGTTGCCGCGAATGCAAATGGCCGTATCAAATAAATATGATACGGCCATTTTTTATGAGCATGTTGCACTCAGAAATAGAAACTATTTAATCAGACCGTTCAACACGGCAAACTTTATTAATGAGGCCGTATTTTTACAGCCTGTTTTTTGGATTAAATTCTGACGATGTCCTTCGATAGTTCGCTTACTGAGAAAAAGCTTATCAGATATTTCATTATTAGTCAATCCTTCGCCTAGCTTCTCTAGTACTTCCAATTCTCTTACTGACAGATTCAGTTCTACTTTATCAACTGTATCTGGGTAAGACATTCGATTAGAAATTAATCTATTCACATACTGCATACTCAATTCTTCACAGAGATACCTGCCACCAGTAGCTACATAGCGAATTGCCGAAAGTAGTTCCTCCGAACTTACATTCTTTACTAGATAAGCAGAAACTCCCGACTCAAAGGATCTAGCTATATATTGCTCATTATCCATCATTGATAATATAATAATAGCAGGCTTTATCTCGAATTTGCTAATAATTTTCGTCAATTCAATACCATCTAAAGGTTCCATGCTTATGTCGGAAAGCAATATATCGGGTTGCAAACCCTCGTCCAACAACTTCAACACATCCTGCCCATTTGTGGCCACACCTATTATCTCAATATCCTCTTGACTTTCCAATAACAGACGAATGCCGTCTCTGACCAATTTATGATCGTCGGCTAACATTATTTTTATCATTTATCTCTATTTTTTAAAGACTACTTAATAATACACCTACTATTCTCATGATCGTTAAAAAGTGTGTTTTTCATAGCCTCTACTTTCATTTGCAATATTTGGTAAAACTGTCACCTACAGCAGTCGTTCGTCAAATCGTTCATGGTATCTTGCAAATGATCTCTTTTTAGCTTTGGCTTAGCAAACTTATTAACGAGAAGCAATCTACTCTAAATTCGCTTGCATTCGAACCTCGTAAATTTTAAGTGTACCGAACTCTTACTCATCATAGCAGTCAAGTTTTTCACATGCTTTAAACTAGAAAACTTAGTAGACACTATTATATACAGACAAACGAAAAAAAAGTTTTTGTTCGCTATCTTCTATTAATTAACAATAAACTACAACTTGCTTATGAGACCTTATAAATATATAAATTAATAAAAATCAATCTCTTCAAATACCCCTAAAAAACCTTATTTAGAGTACTTATACGCAGTATTTTAAGTATTAATTTCTTTTATCGATCAATTAACACCCTCTTCCGCAGGCGATGTATGAATAACGGTTAACTGCTTAAATAATAAAGATAGCTCTCTTTTTTCAAAGCTTATCGGCTGACATCAGGTGCCAAAATGTATTATTGAGATTTCTGCACAATAGAAATAAATTCTTCTATTCGCTTTTAAGGAAGGAAGCTTATCAATTTTAAAGAAACAAGTAGCGTACCACAGTATCTAGTCTATGGCTAATATCTCTACCCCGCAATTTAGGGTCATATTTCATTTCCTATTAAAGCAATTGAATGTCCTTAATAGAAAAATATAAAATATAGTATAGTAAGCAAAACTACAGCAATAAGGATTGTCCAATTTAATGTCTTAGCGGCTGGCTTATCATTGGGTTCTTCTTTTGCTACTTCTGGCACCTCATCATTTTCAACTTTTTCTCTCCACTCTTCCATAAGATTGATATTTTAGTTATTAACGTACTTGTATATATGTATAACCCATTTCAACGCTTAAGGTTTTTTTCAAAACTATATTTTTAATATTTAATGTAAAGTAGCAGATATCAATACCTTTAAGTATTTTATATAGACCATCAAATGTTATACGCGTTAAAACATTTAATAAGATTACTTCTGGTGGTGTTAATCAACGACAGAAATCACTTTCATAAGAAAGTCGATTCTATGGTATAAAAAAATAAAAGCGAATTACGTGTTTATCCATAAGGTATTCGTGAATGCAAAGCATTTTTTCTAAGTTTGAATCTACAAAATTTCAGGTTTTATATATTTTAAAAATGGACAATAAGGCTATCGCGAAAGTATTCAAACTTTGCGCTCAATTGATGGAATTCCACAATGACAATTCTTTTCGCGCAAAAGCAATGGGAAGTGCTTCATTTAAAATCGATAAATTGCCATTTTCAGCTATAGATGCAACATTAGATCAGTTGAGTAGCCAGCAAGGCATCGGGAAAAGCACTGCTGAAAGAATCAAGCTCGTCGTATCTTCCGGTACCTTTCCTGATCTAGATAATCTTCTAGCAAAGACGCCCAAAGGTATTTTGGACATGCTTAATATCAAAGGATTGGGACCGAAAAAGATACAGGCTATTTGGAAAGATCTGAATATAGAATCCGTTGGTGAATTATATTACGCCTGTAATGAGAATCGTTTAATTGAAGCCAAAGGTTTCGGATTGAAAACTCAAGAGGATATTAAGAGATCGATCGAATTTACTATTGCTAATGAAGGATGGATACTTTACGCTAAAGCACTACCTTCCGCTAATCAGGTTTATACACATTTAAAAAATCAACTACCTACGTATCGCGTTTCTTTTACTGGTGAATTTAGACGCAAATGCGAAATACTAACTAACATAGAACTTTTGTCAGATGCTTCAGCCGACGAAATCTATAAAGCAATCGAAAAACTGAATAATGAGATTATTTTGAGTGAGGATAAGCGCAGTATTTCATTCAAAGACGAGAACAATTTTTCTTTTGTCGTTTATTCTGCTCCGGAAGACTTATATGCCAAAGAATTAGTTATAACTACCGGCTCTGAAAAGCATCTCGAATTAATAAAACAAATACAAACCGTAGTGCCGGCATTGAGTTCTGAGGAAGAAATATACCGACAGCTAAAATTAAGCTATATAGAACCTGAACTCAGGGAAGGTTTTGACGAGGTTGAATTAGCTAAAGTTAATCAATTGCCCACACTGATTACTTTTCAAGATATTAAAGGAACATTACACAACCATTCTACCTATAGCGATGGCGTACATACGCTAACTGAGATGGCCCGATATTCTAAAGAAGAACTAGGCTTAGCTTATTTGGGAATCTGCGACCACTCTAAAACAGCTGTTTATGCAAATGGATTATCTATTGAACGACTAGAAGAACAGTGGGTAGAGATAGATCATTTGAATAAAACATTAGCACCATTCAAAATATTCAAAGGTATCGAATCCGACATTCTGTCCGATGGTTCACTGGATTATCCGGATAGGGTTTTGGAAAAGTTTGATTTTGTAGTAGCTTCTGTACATAGCAACCTAAAAATGGAAGCATCAAAAGCCACAGAACGATTAATAAAAGCAATTGAAAATCCGTACACTACAATTTTAGGACATCCCACCGGAAGATTGCTTTTGTCTAGAGCAGGCTATCCTATTGATTACAAAAAGGTCATTGACGCGTGTGCCTCTAATGATGTCGTCATTGAAATTAATGCGAATCCATTACGTCTAGACTTGGATTGGCGCTGGCACAGGTATGCACTTGCTCAGGGAGTACTGTTGTCTATTAATCCCGATGCGCATCGTACAGAAGGCTTATTAGACATGCACTATGGCGTGTTTGCCGCAAGAAAAGGCGGGCTATCAAAAGAAAATTGCCTAAACACATATGGTTTAAGTGAAATTTCAGTATATTTTTCCAATAGAAAATCAAAAGTGCTTAGTAAGAAGAACACGTAGAGGAGTTCATTGGTCGTATTAATTAATAACTATACAAATTAAAAAAGGACCTATGGCAGAGCTATCGCTCAAACGATAAAATATTATTTCTTTAATAAGTCCGCAAATATAGACTTGCAGACCTATTAAAGAATATAACGTTATGAAATTAACCGAGGATGCTAGGTACGTTTACGACTTCATTTGTATCTACTTCGTAATCAATCGTATCGAGATTAAAGCCAAATAGGTTAAAGAAATCTTTTCTATATCCTTTGATATCGGAAATCTCTTCTAAATTCTCAGTGGTAGCTTGTTCCCACAATTTAGCGACCTCTTCTTGTACATCAGAACGCATTTCCAAATCATCTACACGGATACGTCCCTTTTCGTCCAACGCTATTGTATCACCACTGTATAATCGTTCAGTAAACAGTCGTTGCATTTGCTCTATAGTTCCCTCATGAATGCCCTTTTCCTTCATTACCTTATAAAGCAACGAAATATATAAAGGCACGACGGGTATTGCCGAACTGGATTGAGTTACTAATGCCTTATTTACCGATACATAAGAAATTCCCCCAAGATCTTTTAACAATTCATTCAACGCAGGAACCGTTCCTTCTAAATCATCTTTCGCTCGACCTATTGTGCCGTTTCTATAAATTGGGTAAGTTAATTCAGGACCAATGTAGGAATAGGCTACCGTCTTAACCCCCTCTGCCAATACTCCTGCAGATTTTAAATCCTCAATCCAAAATTTCCAATCTTCACCTCCCATTACGGCTACGGTATTTGTAATATCCTCTTCGTTTTCTACAGGTTGAATGGATATATCGGAAATCACGCCAGTATGAAAATCAACTGTTTTATTTGTAAAGCTCTGTCCAATAGGCTTTAAAACCGAAGCATGTGCTACACCTGTTTTAGGATGGGTGCGACGTGGAGATGCCAATGAATACACTACTAAATCTACTTGTCCTAAATCTTTCTTTATCAAATCAATAGTTTGCTGTTTAATATCATCGGAGAATGCGTCGCCGTTAATACTTTTAGCGTATAGACCCGCTGCTTGCGCTTCTTTTTCAAAAGCAGCAGAATTGTACCACCCAGCGGTGCCTGGTTTACCAGCCGCAGCGGGCTTTTCGAAAAATACGCCAATAGTAGCCGCGTCAGCACCAAAAGCCGCGCTAATACGAGAGGCTAATCCAAATCCAGTAGAGGCGCCTATGACTAATACCTTTTTGGGGCCATCGGCTATTTTACCTTTCGATTTTACGTATTCAACTTGATCCTTAACATGTTGAGCCGTTCCCTCGGGATGCGACGTCAAACAAATAAATCCTCTTACACGTGGTTGTATAATCATGTTTTTATATTAACAAGTTTCAAATTTTAATTTAAGGTACAAATTAAGCAATTTTTAAGGAATATACTGCAATAACCAAGCTTATTAGTAATCTTCTAAGAGATGGAGCAATAGTAAAGTGAAATTCCAGTGCGTAAAATTTGGGTTTCCGAATTTTATTTTATTTGGTCGATTGAATCTTTGATAACTGATCTAATTATGTGTTTATAAAAAAATGCGCTCATTCGAACTACATTTAATTATCATAAATCTCCTTATTCTTACTATTTTTGTGGCACACAATAAATTACATTATGCGGTCATTTCCCTCTTATTTTCATTCGTTTACAATAGACGTATCTCGTATTGAAAAACCGCAAAAATTCACATTTCCGTTTTATTACGACCCTCACAAGTTGAGCGTTTTAGCAGCCAAAGAGTTGCAAAGATACTTGGCGGAACAAGATGATTTCATCCACAATTTCGGATTGAATGAAGGACAGGAAGGAGCCGAGATTGGAAAAATGTTTGGCGTGCTTGTAGTGGAGACATCCTCTGCCGAAATAGGTTATCTAGCAGCCTGTTCAGGTAAACTCGCCGGCACAAATAGACATCACTATTTCGTCCCTCCTATTTTTGATATGTTGGATGACGACGGATTCTTTTTGAAGGAAGAGTCGACTATCAATCAACTGAATAGAAAAATCGAAAAACTTGAAGCTAGTGAAACACTTAAATCTGCGATTGCTAATTTGGAAGAAGCAAATGAAGCTGCAGCGGTTAAGTTGGCCAGAATGCGTGTTTTACATAAGCAAAATAAAGCGGAGCGCAAACAGATACGGAAAAATCAGAAAGTCTTACTCGATGAATTGGAATACAAAGAAGTGGAGATTGATTTGATCAAACAGAGCTACCGCGATCAGCATGAATATGATGTATTGAAGGCACTCTGTAAATCTGACATAGAGCGTGTACAAGTAACGTTAGATCAGCTTCAAAGACAAATCGCCAGCTTGAAAGAAATCCGAAAGCTAAAATCCGCTGCTTTACAGCATAAACTTTTTGATCAGTATCAATTCCTCAATGCGCATAAAGAGAGTAAAAATGTTTTGGATATTTTCGACGAAGCGAATAACATTATGCCGCCTGCAGGTGCTGGAGAATGTGCAGCTCCTAAATTGTTGCAATACGCATATCAAAATGATTTAAAGCCACTATGCATAGCTGAATTTTGGTGGGGAGCTTCACCTTCTTCTGAAGTGCGTAAACATAAAAGCTTCTATCCCGCATGTCGCGGTAAATGTGAGCCTATTCTGGGCCATATGTTGCAAGGATTAGAAATTGACAAGAACCCCATGTTACAGAACCCAGCTATTGATAAAGATTTGGAAATAATATTTGAAGACGAGCATCTAATAGTTATCAATAAACCAACAGAATTTTTATCTGTACCTGGTATACATATTCAAGATAGTGTACAGCAAAGAATTGCCGCACGCGACCCCAATATTACTGGACCGTTAATCATCCACCGATTAGACATGTCTACTTCAGGCATACTGGTGCTTGCGAAACACAAACAAGCCCATCAGTATATTCAAGATCAATTCATCCATCATAAAGTACAGAAACGGTATACAGCTCTGCTAGATGGGGTGATTGCGCAAACGAGCGGAAGAATTAACTTACCGCTACGTGTCGATTTGAATGACAGGCCTCGTCAGATAGTTTGTTATGAACATGGAAAACCGGCGCAAACGGAGTTTGTGGTAGTGAATATAGAAAATGGAAAAACGCGCGTACATTATTTTCCGAAAACAGGACGGACCCATCAGCTACGTGTTCACTCCGCACACCAACTTGGCTTAAACACGCCTATTGTAGGGGATGACTTATATGGAACACGAGCTAATAGGCTTCATTTACATGCAGGGTTTATTTCTTTTGTTCATCCAATATCTCTAAAACTAGTTAAATTTGAAGTAGCAGATCCGTTTTAATTTAGTACTTTAGTTTTAAAATGTTAACAATGGCTACAGAAGTTCTAAAATATGCGTATCAGCACCCACTTTTTCGGTTAGAAGATTTGAAATCAATATTTAAAGCGCACAGCAAACTTACGTATTCAAAAGGAGATTTTCTATTGGAAAAAGGCCATGTAGCAAATGAATACTTCATTATAGAAAATGGTCTGGTGCGCAACTATCTTCATGACTATGAAGGTAATGAGATAACAACAGGCTTTGTTGGAAATAATGAAGTTGTAATTGAAGTTGCTTCTATTTTCCAGCGTATTCCTACACATGAATATATCCAATGCCTAACGGATTGTACGCTTTGGAAGATCAAATATGATGATTTTCAAGAGTTATTTCATCAAATACCTGCATTTAGAGAATGGGGACGAGCGTGGATGTCTTTCGAATTGTACAAAAGTAAGTTGAGAGCGACAGAGATGATCACCTTACCCGCCGCAAAACGTTATCTCCAACTTATTCAGAAAAATCCGCAGATCATACAACAAGCTCCATTAAAACATATCGCAACTTATTTAGGTGTAACGGACACCTCGTTAAGCCGTATACGAAAAGAAGTATCTCATATATAGTATTTTTTATGCCCTATCCGATAATTGAAGATGTAACTTTCTTCCACGAAGACTTTGGAATCAAAAAACTTTGTTTTGCTCAATATGAAAACTGTCGATTTGAGAATTGCAACTTCGAAGGTCAAAATCTTTCTCAATTTCGATTTTTAAATTGTGAATTTCTCCGTTGTAATTTATCACTTACAGATATGCAGAATGTTACGCTGCAAGGCGACATTTTCAAAGAATGCAAAATGCTGGGCATGCGATTTGACTTATGCAACCCTTTCAATTTATCTTTCACATTCCACAACTGCTTGCTGGATCACTCTTCATTTTACAAAACTGTTGTCAAAAAGACAATTTTTCAAACTTGTGAATTAAAGGAGGTTGACTTTGAGCAATGTAATCTTACGCAGTCCGTTTTTGACAACTGCAATCTGTTGCATAGCAAATTTTTTCAAAGCATACTAGAAAAAGTAGACTTCCGATCTGCCTACAATTATACCATTGACCCCGATAACAATAAGCTCAAAAAAGCTAAATTTTCTCTGGTAGGTGTACCGGGACTACTAGAAAAATATGACATCAACATCAATTGAAAATGCGGCGGCAACGTTGCTTACATATTAAGCAAAAACCAAATATTACCTGAATTGTTATCTTTAAAATTGAAACAATCATGGAAAAGTATCTCTTCGCTAAAGCCGCCCTTCAAATTCAAAAACCTATAGCAGAAGTTTTTGAAGCAATTATAGATCCCCAGAAAATGTCTAACTACTTCATTTCAAAAAGTACAGGTAGACTAGAGACTTCTAATATAGTTAAATGGAGTTTTCTTGAGTTTGAGGGAGATTTTCCAGTAGAAGCTAAAGAAATCCAACCCTTTAGTTATATATCCTTCGACTGGAGCGGTGGTACGGATGACATGCTTGTTGAGATCTTTCTCGAACCACGGAAAAACAACTCTACTGTAGTACGCATCAAAGAAAGAAAGATGAATGTTGATGACAATGGCATCCAACAGGCCATAGGACAATCTGAAGGCTGGGCCAACTTCTTAGCCTGCTTAAAAGCCTACTTGGAATACGGTATCAATCTGAGAAAAGGAGCTTTTGATTTTATGAGGGATAATGAATAAAAAGATTACTTATCCTATGGCAAGATTTGTGACAGGAATGGATTGTATTTTTGATCTTAAACTTAACAGGAGGTCTTAATATATCAAAATATGCTAAATCGACAAATAAGGTATAGATCGATTAGATTTATTATTTTTCTGCTGCTGACATATAGTTGTCAAACGTATTCCGAACTTTACGGTCATATTCAATGTATATGAAGCACTTAAAACTATCAGATATTTTCACTAAACTTATCAAAAGAAGTTGATGTTCAAAATACAAACTAATATTTTAAAATTACTACTATGCTAATTAATCCTTATCTCAATTTCGACGGAAATGCGGAAGAAGCTTTCCATTTTTATCAAACGGTTTTCGGCGGAGAGCTATTTATTCAAAAAATGTCTGAAGCTCCAGGTACCGAATCATTTACAGAAGAGGAAAAAAATAGGGCGATGCATGTTGCTCTGCCACTCGCTAATGGACAGACATTAATGGCGTCAGATTGCGTACCTTCTGCTGGGTATGAGTTACATCCTGGCAATAATAATTATATTTCCCTCGCACCAGATAGTCGAGAAGAGGCCGATCGTATTTTTAACAGCTTATCTGCTGGCGGTAAAATAGAAATGCCACTCCAAGATATGTTTTGGGGCGATTACTTCGGTTCATTCAAGGACAAATATGGCATCTGCTGGATGATAAACTACAATAATCAACAATAACCTAAATGATAAAGAATGAAAATTTTTAAATATATTATCTGTATACTCTTTGGCGCCATGTTCGTGAATGCGGGGCTTAATAAATTTATTATGTACATGCCCGCCCCAGCGCTAGAGGGTGAATTATTAAAAGTTAGTGAAGCAATCGCTAGTATAAAATGGTTATTACCTTTGGTAGGTTTTATAGAAGTTTTGGGAGGTCTCCTGTTTATTTTTCCAAAAACACGAGCCTTAGGTGCAATAATGATTTTCCCTATTATGGTAGGTGTAATCTTACAAAATGCAATATATTCCCCATCCACTTTATCGATAGCAGGCGTATTATTTCTAATCAATTTATATATCTTATTTGACGAAAGACACAAATACAAGCCAATGATTAACAACTAACTACCTACTCCATTATTTATCGCTCATTAACACAAAAAAATACGATCAATTCAAAAGCTAACATTTAAAATCATGACTAAAATACACGCTTATTTAAACTTTAATGGCAATTGCGAAGAAGCATTTAAGTTTTACGAACAGGTTTTCAATACCGAAAACACAGGCATCTACCGTTTCGGCGACATGCCCTCTGATCCTGAATATCCCCTACCCGACGAGGCTAAAAATTTAGTATCTCACACCGCTATTGCCCTAAATGATTCGACGATGTTAATGGGATCAGACTGTTTTGAAGGTTTTAATCAGAAAGCTATCCCCGGAACAAATACTTACATTATGCTAGATACGGATACTCCGCAAGAGGCAACGAAGCTTTATGCAGCGTTATCTGTTGACGCTCAAAATATAGAAATGCCACTGGGAGAACAATTCTGGGCAGAACTTTTTAGTTCATTTACAGACAAATATGGGATATCTTGGATGATACATTACGAGGGAAACAAAAAAATGTAACGATTACTAAAATTCTCTTTTTCTGAGCATACTATTGTTAGAGAAATCTAGTATTCGAGATTCAAACAGTCAACAGATCTCGTAAATCAATCTTGCGCGGCCTTGTAGACACCCCTTATCAATATACCTGATGATATACGATTTGATTTTCTTGGCTAAATGTTATAGTTCTTTTGCCGAAAAAAACATGAAAAAGGAAATTTACCCTGCTCTTTGGTTTGACGACAAAGCTAAAGAAGCTTTGGAATTTTATACTACCTTATTTTCAGGAAGTGAAATCCTTGACGTGACCCCGGTTGTCGTAAGCGCCAACATTGGAGGTCTACATTTTATTGGAATAAATGGTGGACCACTATATTTACCAAACCCCTCAATCTCCTTTATGGTAGTATGTGAAACGATAGAGGAAGTAAATAACCTGTATAGCAAAATAACCGCAGCAGGAAATGTGTTGATGCCTTTGAAGAGCTATCCGTTCAGTAAAAGGTACGCATGGGTTTCAGACCAATATGGTGTAAACTGGCAGATTTACCTGGGCAATATTGACCAGGTAAATCATCAAAAAATAATCCCTACACTCATGTTTGGGTATAGTCAACAGGGGAATTGTCAAAATGCGCTTTCTTTTTATCAATCCATTTTTAAAAATTTTGAGTTACGAGCAGTTCAACGTTATTCAGAAGGCGCTATCCAAAACCAAATTATGCATGCTCAATTTATTATTAACGATTTCATATTTGGAGCGATGGACAGTGCTGTTTCACAAGATTTCACTTTCAATGAGGGGGTATCATTTGTTATCGAATGCGAAAATCAAGATGAAATAGACTATTATTGGGAAACATTTACGCACGATGGTACCGAAAGTCAATGCGGGTGGTGCAAAGATCAATTTGGAGTGAGTTGGCAAATAGTTCCGAAAAATCTCAATATTGTATTAGCAGAAAATCCAAACGCTAGCGCTGCTTTACAACAAATGAAAAAATTGGTAATTTCAGAATTGCAAAATGCACAATGATTAGGAAAAACTGACTCAACAAATTGAATTCCTAAGCCAGATTAATGCATAATTATCAAGAAGAGAAATTTAATAAAACACCTCAACTAAGCTTCACGCCTTCCCACCCGTTTAAAATAAATTGACGAATGTTTTGATGATCGGTGCCATCAGGGGATGACAATACAGCGTCTCGATGTTCTGCGAATAAAAGTAAAGTATCCTCTTTTGACAAACCATTTATATGTGCAAAAGAGAAAACCTTTGCACTACCCTGATTTTCATTTTCAGTATTATATTGTTTACCGTTTGTAAAAGCTGTCGGAGTATATGAGTATCGTTCATCGATAAACGCTAATACATCCGAAAATTTTGCCTTCTTATTCTGTAATTGCTGTATTAATTCCTGAATCATAACGTTGTTTGTATGCAAAGATAGTAAACAAAGTTGAAAAAACTCACCTATGGGCGCTGGGAAGCATATAGCTATTGCAAAGGAATTACATAAACTAATATTGGTTTCTTAGGTAATGTTGGGATATAAACAAAACTTTCATGGTCCATTAAATCACCAACAGAAATGAAAGTTCTTGATGGCCTTTGAGAAGTAGACGCTTTCAGAAAAAAAGGCGAAAACCAACATATTTTCGCCTGATTAACCATAAACAAGAACAGCTTATTTTAAGTTATCTCTATACACTTTTGCTTTTTTTACTTCCGTTTGGATATCTTTACGAGCAGCATCGTAAGTCAACACTTTTTCGTAATCTACGATCGCTTTATTGTAAGCATCTGTTGCAGCTACTTTATCATAATTTGCCGCTCCCGAAGTACCTTTTAAAATTCCTAGATCACGATAAGCGATAGCACGATTTTGATATAATTTAGCGTCATTCACATTTACAGCAATTGCTTTAGTATAATCATCGATAGATGAAGTTAACAACTGTCCTTTTTGAGCTAACGATAATTTACTTTCTTTCGCAATGGCCAAATTATTATTTGCTTTTGCTTTATAATAGTATGCGTTTGCATTTTTGCTATCTAAAGCAATGACTTTGCTAAATGATGAAGCGGCTTTCACATAATCACCATTATGAAATTGTGAATAGCCTAACAAATACAACACATTGGGATCTTTACTTTCTGCGGGAAGAGCTTTTTCTAAATGCGAGGCTGCGCTTCTAAAGTCGCCATCTAACAGCGCTTTTTGCCCAAGACGGACATTAGGATTACTGTGTTCTTCTTGCTGTGCGTGGGCTGATATAGTAGTTATTGCTAGCGCTAAGGTAGCAATTCCGAGTTTTAATGTTCTTAAATGAGTACCCACAAATTTTAAATTCATATCCTTATTTTATATAGTTTATATGTAATAGAGTAAAAATGCCGGATTAAGTTTAAGCAAACAATTAATATTTATAAACATTTCCACATTCTTCATTGTTACTTCGATAATCGCTATTTTTACGTTTATGAAAATTATGCCAATCTAGATTGTTTTCTGACGTTTTAGCAGTATCGAATTTAATATAGCATAAATAATACCAAATATTCAACTTGGCATCCGACTTGCACTATAAGCAATCATAGTTTATTAAAGATTTTATACTAAACAATCTGACATCTTGTCGGATTAATCAAATAACATATAGATGAGCAAATTTGACACATTCGACTTCAACCAGGCTATACCGATGATTAGTGAAGATACAGAATTCTTTCCTTTGCTAAGTCAACAAGATGAAGACGAAATGAGTAAAGCAGATATTCCTGAAGACCTATCCATTCTTCCTCTTCGCAATACCGTTTTATTTCCGGGCGTTGTAATACCGATTACAGTAGGAAGAGATAAGTCTATCAAACTGGTAAAAGACGCATATAAAGGAAATCGGACTATTGGAGTGATTTCTCAAAAGGACATGAATATTGAAGACCCAGACTTTGATCAGCTATACAAAGTTGGTACAGTAGCAAATATCATTAAAATCCTGCAAATGCCTGACGGGAATACCACAGTAATCATCCAAGGTAAGCAGCGCTTCAAACTTATAGAGTTAATTCAATCAGAACCTTATATTAAAGCAAAAGTTGAACGTTTCCCAGAGGATAAACCAAAAACCAGTAGCAAAGAGTTTAAAGCGTTGATTTCTTCCATCAAAGAGCTAGCGCTCCAAGTGATTCAACTTTCTCCTCACCTCCCTAGCGAAGCTGGCATTGCGATAAAAAACATCGAAAGTCCTACGTTTCTAGTGAACTTTATATCTTCAAATTTATCTCTTGAAATGATAGACAAGCAGGATCTTTTGGAAATGAAAGATTTTGTAAAACGTGCCAAATTATTATTGGAACATTTGACGACTGAGATTCAGATGTTAGAGCTTAAAAACCAGATCCAAAACAAAGTCCGGATAGATTTGGATAAGCAACAACGTGATTATTATCTCAATCAACAATTGAAAACAATCCAAGAAGAATTAGGTGGGAATACACCGGATTTAGAGATGGAAGAGTTAAAAAAGAGAGCTAAAGCGAAAAAGTGGTCTCCAGAGTTGAAGCAGCATTTTCATAAAGAAAGTGAAAAATTAGCACGTATCAACCCTGCTGCGGCCGATTACTCTGTACAATTGAACTATTTAGAATTGCTTTTGGATCTACCTTGGGGTGAATACACAAAGGATAATTTCGACCTAAACCGTGCCATTAAGATATTAGATAAGGATCACTACGGACTAGAAAAGGTAAAACAACGTATTATAGAATACCTCGCCGTATTGAAACTTAAAAACAATATGAAAGCGCCTATACTTTGTTTGGTCGGCCCTCCTGGAGTAGGAAAAACTTCTCTAGGAAAGTCTATCGCACGTGCACTAGGAAGAAAATATACGCGTATGGCGTTGGGGGGAGTACGTGATGAAGCTGAAATTCGCGGCCATCGTAAGACCTATATTGGTGCGATGCCCGGTCGTATCATTCAGTCACTAAAAAAAGCAGGAACCTCAAACCCAGTTTTTGTATTAGATGAAATAGATAAAATAGGCTCTGACTTTAAAGGCGACCCATCATCTGCTTTATTGGAGGTATTAGATCCGGAACAAAACACTAATTTCTATGACCACTACGTAGAAATGGAATACGATCTGTCTAAAGTGATGTTCATTGCAACAGCAAATTCATTAAATTCCGTCCAACCAGCATTGCTTGATCGGATGGAAATTATCGAAGTAAACGGCTATACGATTGAAGAAAAAATAGAGATTGCAAAAAAGCATCTATTACCAAAACAACGTGAAATGCATGGTCTGAACACCAAAGATGTATCATTATCTCCTAAAGTTATTGAAAAAATAATTGAGGAGTATACAAGAGAATCTGGTGTGCGGGGCTTAGAAAAGAAAATAGGCTCTGTAGTACGCGGTATAGCAACTAAGATCGTGATGGAAAAACCCTATAACGCAAGTATATCCGCCCCTATCGTGGAAGAGATATTAGGTGCACCAATTTTCGACAAGGATCTTTACGAAAATAATGAAGTAGCAGGCGTTGTTACTGGATTGGCTTGGACTTCAGTAGGTGGCGACATCTTATTTATTGAATCGAGCTTGAGTCCAGGAAAAGGCAAGTTGAGCTTAACGGGTAACTTAGGTGATGTGATGAAGGAATCCGCAGCTATTGCGATGGCTTATCTTCGCTCGCATGCAGAAGAATTTGGTATTGATTACGGCATATTTGATCAATGGGACGTGAATGTGCACGTTCCCGCAGGAGCCACACCGAAAGATGGACCTTCGGCGGGTATCACCATGCTTACCGCATTGACTTCTCTATTTACACAGCGCAAAGTAAAGGAGAAGTTAGCAATGACTGGAGAAATTACACTTCGGGGAAAAGTATTGCCTGTGGGGGGGATTAAAGAAAAAATACTTGCCGCAAAACGTGCTAACATTAAGGAAATCATCCTGTGCAAATCCAATAAAAAGGATATCGTAGAAATAAAAGAAGATTATATTAAAGATCTTACATTTCATTATGTAAGTGAGATGTCAGAAGTAATTGAGTTAGCTTTGCTCAAAAATAAAGTGAAAAATGCTAAAGTTCTAGAAAGAGAATCTGCCGAGAAGAAATAAAAGTTGGAAAGCCATCAAAAATAAGTTTTGATGGCTTTCCAAATAAAAATAATATGTAAGCCATTCTTCCAAAAGAAAAGCTAATTTTGTATCGTAGTGATATGATTGACAAATTCATCAAACGATTCGTTTCTTCGCCTTTATTAGTTTATACCTTACGATGTCTTATTGGTTTCTTGGTAGGTTTCTCTTTGTACAATTCCTACCCTCAATTCGAACTATTCTGGACGCTATTATCCATTATTCTAGTTATATCTCCTGAAGAAAAAGATTCGAGGCGCTTATCTATTGAACGGTTTAAATCCAACCTTATTGGTTCTTCTGTAGCAATGGCATGTCTGTTCGTACACGAATCAAACATTTACAATATTATTATTGGAATAATATTGACTATCATAGTTTGTCGACTATTTCATGTAATGAATATGGCTCGAGTGGCAGTAGTAGCGCTGTTAATCATTATGGTTCAGCCGCACCACACTGCTATGAATATTACACCAATTTTCCGTTTTCTATCGGTGGGTTTGGGGTGTATAGTAGGTTTATTAATAGTGGTATTTACGTCCATAATTTTCCGTTATTTTAAACGCAAATACGGAATTAAATATTAGAAAATCTATATCTACAAATTACTTTCTATAGCTCCCACATCCTCACGGTATAATTCAATATATTTATCTAATAAAACTGCAACAACAGTTATATCATTATCCAATCTAGATTCTGGCAGGTTTATATATACGATACCAGGAACAGGTGACCAATACAATTTATTGAAAATATCATGACCTAGCATGGAACCTTCGCCCACAATGCGAATACGCGCTATACTATTTTTCAATCCCTTTACTGCTAGAGGTCCTGTCGGCTTACCTTCGACAAACAAATACAAGGTCTGTTTATCTTCTGAAAGAGCTGTCATCCCTGTGTAATGTCCAGATTCTATACCAGCATGCGCATTATGCAATACTTCTGCGTGTTTCAATACCCATTCCTTTAAACTTTTATTTCCAAATTTTAAAGTGCTATCTATTTCACTCCCATCACTTCTTAATTTACCTTTTAACAGATTTGCTCCAGCATCAGTCCATTTAGCTAACATTGAAATAGATTGTGAAGCATCCTCCATATTCAAAACTCCTTGCACCGTGGGTACATCTTTAACTGTGTCGAGGCGGAATTCAGGCTTTTCATCAAATTCAATAGCAACAACTGTAACAGCGGGGTCAAAATTGCTATGGGGTAATGAAAGACGCAACTGATATCCATCATAATTAGGAATAATTGGTTCAGATGTCCCTATCATCCGAATTGATTTGGGTTTCGTTTGCAACCCGCTTATGTGGATTTCATTTTTCACATTTTCCAAATATACAAACAAAGTCCTCCCATCTTTAGAAAACGCATTCCGGTCCCTTAAAAATAACGATGCTAATCCCTCTCTGGTTTCATAGACAGCCTCTTTATGTTTCGCAGTCCACCGTCCCAGTTCCTTCAATATGGCTACTTGTGGCTCAGGAATAGTTCCGTCTTCTTTTGGCCCGATATCAAGCAGCAGATTTCCACCCATCGCAATACATTCAACGAGTGTACGAACAATCATATTCGGAGTTTTATAGTGTGTATCAAAAGACTGGTATCCCCACGAGTCGTTCATTGTATAACACAATTCCCAATATCTATTCTTCGGTCTAGTGACAGGTACCCCCTGTTCTGGAGTTTCATAATCTCCGTGATGATTCAACCTGGAATTAATAATAATATCCGGGTTATGGGATCTCAAACGTGATAGAGTTTGTGAAGCCTTCCACTCTTCAGAAGTATGTTCCCAATCACCATCAAACCAAATCAGATCAGGTTCGTAGGCATTACAAAGCTCCCAAAGTTGTAATTGATAATAATCGACAAAATCAGTCCACCGCTGCGGCTCATCTTCAAGACTATAGCGTTTTTTTGTACGCGTATAGACATTATACCATGGGTGGCTCCAATCGGGAAGCGAGTAGTATAAGCCCGTTTTTAAGTCTGTTTTTTTTAAAGCAGAAACAAAAGGTGTTAATAGATCTCTTTTTGCAGCAGCATTTTGTACCGTAGTAATGGCATGTTGGGCTTTACTATCCCATAAGGATACTCCATCATGATGTTTCGTTGTGATGACGGTATACTTGGCACCAGATTTTTGAATCAGATCCACCCATTCCGCTGGATTGTAATTAGAAGCTGTAAAGCCATCTAATTGCTTCATGTAATTTGCATGACTAATATAATTATTAAAAAACGCCCATGACTCAGATATACCATTAACGGAATATATACCCCAATGAATAAATATACCAAGCTTTGCGTCTTCAAACCATTCCATCTTCCTTTCCGAATTGTTCTGAGCCTGCAGATTTATCCCCAGACTTAACACTAAAAACGAGAGTCCGGTAAAGAGTTTGCGTAGATTCATACATGATTATTTAATCTGTGAAAATAATCAAATTTATAGCATTTTCAAACTCTGATAATTCGCTTCTATTTGCAATTATAATCTCATTAAGTATATGTAGATTATTCTTTCATTTATATCCATAAGAGATTATTATATTCAGATTAAGTGTATTTTTGTACGGATGATTGAATTATATACAGACGGAGCCTCAAGCGGAAATCCCGGTCCAGGAGGATACGGAACGATTTTAAGAACGGTATATCAAGGTTTGAATCCTGAATTTCAAGGAAAACTAATCGAAAAAGAGTTTTCGGGCGGTTTTAGAAAAACGACCAACAATCGTATGGAATTGCTGGCCGTAATAGTTGGACTAGAAGCGCTAAGGAATATAAAACAAAAAGTGACCATATTCTCTGATTCGAAATATGTCATTGATGCGATCGAAAAGAGGTGGGTATATGGTTGGATCCAAAAAGGCTTTCAAGGAAAGAAAAACAAAGACCTTTGGATGCGATTAATACAATCATACAAACTTCACGATGTAAATTTAGTGTGGGTAAAGGGACATTCTGGCCATCCTTTAAACGAGCGTTGTGATCAGTTGGCGGTAGCAGCCTCTAAAGATAAAACAAATTGGAAAATTGATTCAGTCTTCGAAATGGAAGAACAGATTGCCCGCTAGCAATAATCAAACAAGAACACCGTTCTACTCTTGTATCTCAAAGATATCTTAAAATAAGGGGTCATTCGCTTTTTTACGGATCTTATATAATTTACAATATAAAAGATGATCAAACAATCCTTCCCTCCTATATTGCATATGGAAGCTACTGTACTGATTTTAGGTTCCTTGCCCGGCGATCTTTCTATAGCGTATCAACAATATTATGCGCATCCTCAAAATCGATTTTGGAAGGTATTATTCCGATTAACAAACGAAGAGTTTTCGATAGATTATAAGGACAGGATAGACCTGTTATATAAGAATAAGATTGCACTATGGGACGTTTGTGCAACAGCAATAAGACAAGGAAGTATGGATACGGCCATATCAAATGAACATCCAAATATCATTCACGATATACTAAAAAAGCACGTTTTTGTAAAAAAGATCTGTTTCAACGGACAAAAGGCACAAAAGTTATATGACAAGTATTTCCAACGTATACCTCAAATCAGCTACCATACCTTACCGAGTACCAGTCCGGCCAATGCAAAATTTACATTAGAAAAATTAGTGACAGCATGGTCAGTTATTAGAAATTAGCGGTATGACCTCTCTATATATTAACAATAATTTATTGAGGACCTTTTATTCCATCTTAACGCACGAACAGATGACACAATTGACGATACCGCCTGACAAAAAACTTCGAAAATACGGAGTGTGTAAGCATGCGTTGCTGATGTGGGAAACAAGTGGCACAAGGGGAGAATAAAAAGTTTACCAATAGTCGTTCAGTTTGTTTATTTTTGCACTGAAATGTCAGATTTAAAATACAATCAAAGAGGTGTATCCGCTGGTAAAGAGGATGTACACAATGCTATAAAAAATATCGACAAAGGTCTTTATCCTCAAGCTTTTTGTAAGATTATACCAGATATATTAGGCGGAGATGTGGAGTGGTGTAACATTATGCATGCAGATGGGGCGGGCACGAAATCGTCTTTGGCCTACGTGTATTGGAAAGAAACAGGAGACACTTCTGTATGGCGTGGCATTGCTCAAGATGCAATCATCATGAATATAGATGACTTAATCTGTGTTGGTGCTATCGACAATATCCTGCTATCTTCGACCATTGGACGTAATAAAAATCTCATTCCTGGGGAAGTTATTGCAGAAATTATCAATGGTACGGAAGAAATACTGGCAGAATTACGCGAATTAGGTATCGGTATCTTTTCCACCGGGGGGGAAACTGCTGATGTTGGAGATTTGGTGCGTACGATTATCGTAGACAGTACGGTAACATGCCGAATGAAACGTGAAGATGTGATTTCTAACCACAACATTAAGCCTGGAAATGTAATTGTAGGCTTAGCCTCGAATGGCCAAGCTACTTACGAAAGAGCGTACAATGGTGGAATGGGGTCAAATGGACTAACCTCGGCACGCCACGATGTGTTTAATAAAGCAGTAGCTGAGAAATATCCAGAAAGCTATGATCCTGCTGTACCTTATGAACTCGTATTCTCAGGTGGAAAAGCGTTGACTGACAAAATAACGGTGGAAACCGGAGAGCAGATCACAGCTGGACAATTGATTCTTTCGCCTACCCGTACCTACGCTCCTGTTATCAAAAAGATATTAGACAAATACCGTAAACAAATCGATGGTCTGGTACATTGTTCAGGCGGAGCGCAGACGAAAGTACTACACTTTATAAACAGTATGCATATCATTAAAGATAACTTATTCCCTCTTCCTCCGTTATTTGACCTTATTCAAAAACAATCGAATACAGATTGGAAGGAGATGTATAAAGTTTTCAATATGGGCCATCGCATGGAGCTATACGTCTCGGAAGAGGTTGCTGCCGATATCATTGCCATTTCGGACTCTTTCGGTATTCCTGCTCAAATTATCGGTCGTGTAGAAGCCTCAGACAAAAAAAAGGTTACCATTAGTTCGCCATATGGTGAATTCATATACGAATAAATAGGTTTGAAACAAAAAATCATCATTGGACGTCATGAAATTGTGGATCTGCCCGAGTTGGGCATGTATAACATTCACGCTAAAGTAGACACTGGTGCTGAAACTTCTGTATTACATTGTGAAGATTTTAAGGTATTTGAAAAAAAAGGGCACCGCTACATTACCTGTCACATTAAGCCGCATTTAGAGGAAGAAGAAATTCTAACATTGACATTTCCTGTACACCGCGAACGCGTCGTAAAAAGCTCTTTCGGGCAGACAGAAACCAGACATATTTTTATCACTAAGATTAGAATGTTTAATCGTTTATTTGACATCAAACTCTCATTAAGAGATCGTTCATCTATGTCCTATCCAATGTTATTAGGAAGAAACTTTATCAACCAAAAATTTCTGGTTGATGTTTCTCAAAAGTACCTGGCTAAGAATAACTTTTAATCAAACTTATCTTTTTCATCTTTGTTACTAATTATAAACAACTCTTTGTGAAAATCGCCGTATTATCCACGAACAAACATTTATATTCTACCCGACGACTTGTAGAAGTTGCATCAGCCCGCGGTCACGAATGTATTGTTATTGATCATAGCAAATGTTACGTTGGCATCCGACAAGGAAAACCGAGTATACATTACAAAGGTCACGATATAGCCGACATAGATGCTATTATACCTCGAATCGGAGCTTCTGTTACGTTTTATGGATCAGCTATTGTAAGACAATTTGAAGTAATGAATGTTATTTCAGCCAACCCTAGCCAAGCCATCACACGTTCTAGAGATAAGTTACGCTGTATGCAAATCCTTTCCGGTGCAGGACTCGGGCTTCCAATAACAGGGTTTGCACGTACGGCTTCGGACGTTGACGATTTGATTAGTATGGTAGGCGGAGCCCCTCTGGTCATCAAACTTTTAGAGGGAACGCAGGGTATCGGAGTGGTGCTTGCTGAAACAAAGAAAGCAGCATCTTCTGTAATTGAGGCTTTTTACGGTTTGGGAAACAATATTCTCATTCAGGAATACATTAAAGAGGCAAAAGGTAGCGATATTCGTGCCTTCGTAGTAGATGGGAAAGTTGTGGGAGCGATGAAGCGTACCGCTAAAGAAGGTGAATTCCGCTCAAACCTGCACCGCGGCGGAACAGCAGAAATTGTTAAATTGACGCGGAATGAAAGGGAAACAGCTGTCGCCGCCGCAAAAGCTATGGGCTTAACGGTTGCAGGGGTAGATATGTTACCTTCCGATAGAGGTCCTTTAATTTTAGAAGTAAACTCTTCTCCAGGTTTAGAAGGAATTGAAACAGCCACACATAAAGACATAGCTAGCGAAATTATAAAATATCTAGAAAGACAGTATGAAGCTAAACAGCTATCAAAACCCATCGTAAAACGCACAATCAAGAAGGAAAGCAAATTATAGTTATAATTTAAGATACAATAAAAAAAGGAACCCAATTAGGTTCCTTTTTCTATATCTAACAAATTGATTTGCGGGGTTAAAACTCTATTTTACTGCGTCTATAACTGCTTTAAAAGCATCTGGATTATTTAAAGCTAAATCAGCTAAAACCTTACGGTTTAGTCCAATATTTTTAGCGTTTAATTTACCAATCAACTGAGAATATGAAATTCCGTGTTGACGAGATCCTGCGTTAATACGTTGAATCCATAAAGCTCTAAACTCGCGTTTTTTAGTTTTACGGTCGCGATAAGCGTACTGCAAACCTTTTTCTACTGTGTTTTTAGCAATAGTGTATACTTTGCTACGTGAACCGAAATAGCCTTTAGCTAATTTCATGATTCTTTTTCTTCTTCTTCTCGAAGCTACTGCGTTAACCGAACGTGGCATAATTTTAAAATTTTAGTTTGGTACAAGGTGTTACGTTTCTCAGCAATCTTACTACCCGATACCCGGTTAAAAAAAATGTTATTAATAAATAATGATGATAAAACTTATTTACCGATACCTAGCATACGTTTCACGTTACCTATATCACCATCAGAAACATAACTAGTTGTTGTCAAGTTACGTTTTTGTTTGGTAGTTTTCTTAGTCAAGATGTGGCTTTTGAAGGCATTCTTTCTTGCAATTTTACCTGTTCCAGTCAATTTGAAGCGTTTTTTCGCGCTGGAATTGGTTTTTACTTTTGGCATAATACTTAAATTTTATATCAATCTGTTAGATTTTCTATTTTTTAGCAGCCTTTGGAGCTAAGGTCAAGAACATGCGCTTACCTTCTAATTTCGGCAGCAACTCTACTTTACCATAATCCTCTAATGCTTGTGCAAATCGAAGCAGTAATATCTCTCCCTGCTCTTTAAATACAATAGCACGACCTTTAAAATGTACGTATGCACGTACTTTCTCTCCTGCTTCTAAAAAGCGGACGGCGTGCTTCAATTTAAAGTCAAAGTCATGCTCACTGGTATTAGGTCCGAAACGGATCTCCTTAATGACAGTTTGTTTTGCATTAGCTTTAATTTCTTTTTGCTTCTTCTTTTGTTCGAAAGCGAACTTACTGTAGTCAATTATTTTACAAACCGGCGGAACAGCATTTGGCGAAATCTCCACTAAATCAAGTTCCAATTCATCGGCTAGTTCCAATGCTTTGCGCGTAGAGAAAACCCCCTGTTCCACATTATCTCCCACTAAACGTACCTCAGGCACGCGAATATGTTCGTTAATGCGGTGATCTGGTTCTTTCTTTCTCATTGGTGGTCTTGGACCACTCGGTCTTTTTAATGCCAAATGTTTAAAAATTTAAACGGTTATTTCTTTAATTAATACTTCTCTAAACTCATCAGAGGTCATTGAACCCAAATCTACTGACCCGTGCTTACGAACAGAAACTGTGCCACTTTCCATCTCCTTTTCGCCTACAATCAACATATAAGGCAATTTTTTAACTTCGGCGTCACGAATTTTACGACCAACCTTCTCATCACGAAGGTCAATCAGACCGCGAATATCGGAATTATTTAGCGATTCTAAAAGTTTTTGTGCATAATCTTCATATTTTTCTGAAACGGGCAATACGATAAATTGCTCAGGCGCAAGCCATAATGGAAACTGCCCCGCACAATGTTCGATCAATACTGCGACAAAACGTTCTAATGAACCGAACGGTGCCCGATGAATCATTACGGGGCGATGTTTTTGATTATCGCTACCTGTATACTCCAATTCAAAACGTTCTGGCAAATTGTAATCAACTTGTATGGTACCTAATTGCCACTTACGCCCCAACGAATCCTTCACCATAAAATCTAGTTTAGGACCATAGAATGCAGCTTCGCCATATTCCACTACCGTATTTAGCCCTTTTTCAGCGGCTGCTTCAATTATTGAATTCTCGGCTAGCGCCCAATTTTCATCCGTGCCGATATATTTTGTTCTATTATTCGGGTCACGTAACGAGACTTGAGCGGTATAATCCTCAAAGCCCAAGGCTCCAAAAACGTATAGCACCAAATCAATCACTTTTTTGAACTCTTCTTTCACTTGATCTGGGCGACAGAACAGATGGGCGTCGTCTTGTGTAAAACCACGTACACGAGTTAGACCATGCAACTCACCCGACTGTTCATATCGATACACAGTACCAAACTCAGCAAAGCGAACCGGTAACTCTTTGTATGATCGAGGTTTCGTTTTATAAATTTCACAGTGATGCGGACAGTTCATCGGTTTCAAGAAAAACTCTTCTCCCTCTACTGGCGTATGAATAGGTTGAAAAGCATCAGCGCCATACTTCTCGTAGTGACCTGAAGTAATGTATAACTGCTTATTTCCGATGTGCGGTGTGATCACCGGTTCATAACCGGCCTGTAGCTGTGCCCTCTGTAAAAAATCCTGTAATTTCTGACGTAGAGCCGCTCCCTTTGGCAACCATAACGGTAGTCCAGCTCCCACTTTTTCAGAGAAAGCAAACAACTCCAATTCTTTCCCCAATTTGCGGTGATCCCGTTTTTTAGCCTCTTCGATAAATCTCAGATAATCTGAAAGTTCGGAAGCTTTAGGAAAAGTGACTCCATAAATACGGGTCAATTGCTTGCGGGTTTCATCCCCCCTCCAATACGCCCCGGCTACATTTGTAAGTTTTATTGCTTTTATAAACCCTGTATTTGGGATATGAGGACCGCGACACAGATCTGTAAAATTCCCTTGCGAATAAAACGTAATCTTCCCGTCTTCCAGGTCTTTGATGAGATCCAGTTTATATTCATCTCCTTTTTCAGTGAAATAAGACAATGCATCTGTTTTGGAAACGGCTTTACGCTCAAAGATTTCTTTTTGCTTCGCCAATTCCAACATCTTATCTTCGATCTGTTTAAAATCATCTGAAGAAAATTCACGATCACCAAAATCTACATCGTAGTAAAAACCGGTTTCGATAGAAGGACCGATTCCAAATTTGATACCGGGATAAAGAGATTCCAAAGCCTCGGCCAACAAGTGAGCAGAAGAATGCCAAAAGGTTGATTTACCTTTATCGTCATTCCACGTCAATAATTTTACGCTAGCGTCTTCTTCAATAGCACGAGAGGCATCCCAAACTTCGCCGTCTACTTCTGCTGCCAATACATTTCTTGCTAAACCTTCGGAAATAGAAAGGGCCACTTGCATAGCAGTAATACCTTTTTCATACTGACGTACCGAGCCGTCAGGGAGTGTAATGTTAATCATGAACAACTATGATTTTTAAATTATTTAAAGTTAAAGAAACCCTTGAAATCAGTATGCACAATTATACTGTTAAATATCAAGTGATTCTATGAATTAATAGGTTGCAAAGCTACCTAATATTTAGCAGGATAGAAAGGGAAATAACATCTAATCTCTAGATTTTCTTACATCTCAAATCTAAACAGTACCTTTGCATCAAAACACACATAGATGGCTAATAACGCAAAATCCACTCCCAAACTACATGCTCGGAATAAGCACCAATCAGGATACGATTTAAAAAAGTTGAGCAGCAGATACGCAGGACTTAAACAGCATATATTTATCAATGATTTTGGCAAGGAAACCGTTGACTTTTCTGACCCTAAGGCCGTTTTTGAACTGAATAAATCCATATTATTAACCGATTATAAGCTAAAACACTGGGAGACAGCAAAGAACAGTCTCTGCCCGGCTATCCCCGGACGAGCAGATTATGTGCATTACGTGGCCGATTTATTGGCTTCTGAGAATG
Source organism: Sphingobacterium alkalisoli (assembly GCF_005049105.1). Classification (GTDB taxonomy): domain Bacteria; phylum Bacteroidota; class Bacteroidia; order Sphingobacteriales; family Sphingobacteriaceae; genus Sphingobacterium; species Sphingobacterium alkalisoli. Next base: position 570,453 of record NZ_SUKA01000002.1, on the reverse strand, counting down.
ACGGTGAGATTCCAAAAGGACCAAAAATAAATATCTTAGATATCGGAACGGGATCGAGTCTGATCTACCCATTGATAGGTGCTCAAGAATATGAATGGAAATTTGTAGGAACAGAAATCGATAGAACTTCCATCCACCACGCCGAAATTAATATCAGTAAAAATGTATGGTTGAAAAAGCAGATCGATCTACGTTTTCAAGACGATAAAAATAAAATTCTTGCGGGCATAATATACGACAACGACAAATTTGATGTCGTAATGGGCAATCCGCCATATTACGGTTCAAGGGAAGAACATTGGAAAAGTACCACCAAAAAATTCGACAACCTGAACAAAAAGAAAGACGCTTTACCGGTTCAAAACTTCGGCGGCCACGCCAATGAGCTATGGTATGAAGGAGGCGAAAAAGCTTTCATCAGTAAACTCATTTATGAAAGTATGGAATTTAAGAAAAATCTAAATTGGATTACTTCTTTAGTTTCTAGCAAAGATCATTTAAAACCGCTTATATCTATTTTAGAATATCACAAAGTTTCCAAAATCGAAATCATCGAAATGAAACAGGGTCAAAAAACATCACGTATATTAGCGTGGAAATGGTAGTTTGGATCTTTATCTGAAAGATGCAAAATTTGGGACATAAAAGCTACCGGAGCTTAGTCCTTTTGAGGCATACGTTTCTCGACAGATGACGTACCTCACACCCGAAATGAGGTACATCCGGTCGCACGAAGTGTACCTCTCCTGCCACGAAGCATACACCTCACGCCAGGACGTACGTCTAAATGCACGAAGTGTACGTCTAAATTCAGTAAGTGTACGGAAATTTGCTAGTTTTTAGTTAGTCGATTCTTAAAAAGGCAGTTACAGCTTTTTAAGAATCGACTAACTAAAACAAAACGGACAAGAATAATTCTGGTGATTAAACAGACCTTTGAGATAACACTGGTCTAATATTATATTGTCGACTCATTGAAATACAACAAAAACTTTCAAAAAAAAGAGCACTGAATACATATACTTTCAGTGCTCCCGGCAAAAAAATCGTGTATTTTACAACACTTAACCAATGATTTCTTTCATCTCGGCAATAATCCGTTTCGCAATTGCTTCTGCTGCCTGAGGAGTTGGTCCTTCGGAATAAATACGGATAATCGGTTCCGTATTCGATTTACGAAGGTGTACCCATTCATCTTCAAAATCGATTTTCAATCCATCTATAACCGAATGATTTTCATGGGCATATTTTGACTGCATTTTAGCCAATAAGTTGTCAATGTCTAATTCAGGCGTTAACGTAATCTTGTTCTTAGACATAAAATACTGCGGAAGTTCGGCTCTGTACTGTGAAACTTTCTTGCCTAACTTGGCCAGATGTGATAAGAAAATTGCGACCCCGACCAGTGCATCACGTCCATAATGAGAAGCAGGATAAATCACACCACCATTTCCTTCTCCACCAATCACTGCATCCACTTCCTTCATCTTAGTCACGACGTTTACCTCGCCGACTGCTGCTGCAAAATATTCTCCACCATGTTTTTGTGTTATATCCCGTAAGGCTCTAGTAGATGAAAGATTTGACACAGTATTACCTTTTGTATGTTGAAGGATATAATCGGCTACTGCAACTAACGTATATTCCTCGCCAAAAAGCTCTCCATCTTCCATCATGAATACGAGACGGTCGACGTCCGGGTCGACAGCGATTCCAAGATCAGCACCATGTTGTAATACGGCAACGGATAAATCCGTCAGGTTCTCCTTAAGAGGTTCAGGATTATGTGGAAATTTTCCGTTTGGCGTACAATGAATCTGATATACGGTCTGAACGCCTAACGCCTCTAACAACGCAGGGATAAATATACCACCTGTACTATTTACGGCATCAATAGCTACACTAAAATTAGCCCTCCTTATCGCTTCGACATCTACGTACTCCAGAGCCAATACAGCATCTATATGTTTCTGTAAGTAACTTTGATCAAGAACGACTCCACCCAAATCCTGTACCTCCGCAAAATCGAAATCTAAACTTTCACCCAATTCAAGTACGGCCTTACCTTCTACATCAGAAATAAACTCTCCTTCGTGATTTAGCAGTTTCAAAGCATTCCATTGTCCTGGATTATGTGAAGCAGTAAGAATAATTCCTCCTGCCGCTTTTTCAAGCGGCACAGCTATTTCTACAGTAGGGGTTGTAGACAAGCCTAAATTGACCACCTCAGCGCCTATACTTTGTAATGTCCCAATTACAAGATTACTCACCATCTCTCCAGATTCTCGAGCGTCTCTTCCTACTACTATTTTTTTATTCCCGGTCTTACCGATTAAAATCTTGCCAAAAGCCGCTGTGAACTTAACAATGTCTATCGGGGTTAACGACTCACCTGATCTTCCACCTATAGTACCTCGAATTCCAGATATAGATTTAATTAAAGTCATAATTTTCTAATATATAATGGTTGTAAAAATAAGGTAATAATGAGAATTTACAATAGATACTTCAATATTTCAGTATGAAAATGTAATTTTGTTGTAACCTTGCGCATATAAACAGTTTCTACTTTTTTTTATTCCTTATAAAATAATGTACTTTTATCGGATAAAGCCACTAGCATGTTGCAGCAGATTATAGAATTAGATAAAGAAATATTCCTGACAATAAATCAGGGAATAAGTAATCTCGTATTTGATTGGTTACTCCCTATACTTAGAAATCCCTACACGTGGGCACCGCTCTATTTATTTCTAATCATTTTTTTTATAAAAAACTATGGTAAATTCGGTATTGCAATTGTAATCTGTACGCTAATTAATTTTGGCATTTCTGATTCTATTTCATCTCACATTATCAAAAATACAGTAAAGCGTCTTCGTCCCTGCAATGATATAGAATTCAAGCATGATATTAATCTTCGGGTTCGATGTGGTTCGGGCTATAGCTTTACAAGCTCACATGCTACGAATCACTTCGCTATGGCTTTTTTTTGGATTGTACTGTTCCGAAGAAGATGGAAACACACCTTGTGGCTGTCAATTACGTGGGCTGCATTAATTTCAATTTCTCAAGTATACGTAGGTGTACATTATCCTTTTGACGTCTTATGTGGAGCTATCTTCGGTACGATAATAGGCATCCTTAATGGAAATCTCTTCATAAGGTTACTGCCGAGATTTGCAGACAAAAATATCGACGAAAAAATATCCATATGAGTTTTGCACTATTTTCTAATAATTACTTTCACTTATCCTTAGCTCCATGAAATTTGTCGAGCAGATTACTCAGCTGAAGAGCCTCTTGTTCCGTGATATTACTGTTAATTAAATCCCTTAACATCATATCTTCTTCGATCTCGTCGAGAAGTTGTAGACCTCTCTCCGTAATCTTTAGGTCGACCGATCTTTTATCCTTACTATTTTTAGCACGCATTACTAAGCCCTTTGCGACAATACGATCCACCAATCTTGATATATCGGGTGTGCTGTTAATCATTCTTTCTTTTAAAAGGTTATTGGACGCAGCTTTGGGATATTGCCCTCTTAGAATTCGGAGCACATTAAATTGCTGAAGTGTAATGTCCTTTTTATTTGCTCGTTGCTCTAAATTTCTTATAATCCAGTTATTTGTATAGATGATATTTACGGTTGCTTTATGCCACTCATCTCTAAACTTTTTGACTTTCACTAGCTCGTTAATCTTCATATTTATAATAATTCTAAATAAAACAAAAGTGTGACAGATTTTACCAAGGTAAGCCGCGCATTTTGATTATATTTGGACATTTCTAATGAATAATAATATCTTATCTAAGATACAAAATGCAAAACAATATTACTTTAGACAAATTAAAAAAAGGTGAAAAAGCAACAATTCACTCATTTAAAAGTAATGAACTTCCTGCTAAGTTCTATGAGCTAGGGTTCACGCCAGGGGCTCCCATCGAAATAAAACATATAGCTCCCTTAAAAGGGCCAATGTGTATAAACATCATCGAACAAGATTCGTTAATTGCTATTCGTAGAAAGGAAGCTAACTTAATTTTGATTAGTAGGATATAATGAAGAGGAAAACAATAGCTTTATTAGGAAATCCCAATGTAGGAAAGACTTCGTTATTTAATAGATTAACTAAATTAAATCAAAAAGTCGGCAATTATCCCGGAATCACGGTAGATAAGCGCATTGGTACATTAAAGACAAATACAACTGAATATAAAATAATTGATCTTCCGGGGACTTATACTTTGTTTCCTAGTTCGTTAGACGAGGAGGTTGTTTTCAATATTTTAAGTAACCAAACTAACGAAGATTTTCCGGATTTGACCGTAGTTGTCACTGAACCTTCGAGTATCAACAGAGGCATAGTGATATACCAACAAGTTCGTGAATTAGGCTTGCCTGCTATTTTTGTCGTTAATATGATCGATGAAGTTGACCAAAAGGGACTGCATATAGATTATCCGGCACTCGAAAACTATTTACAAACCAAAGTTTTAAAAACCAATGCACGATCGGGCGAAGGCATAGATCAATTAATACAAAACTTCAATATCGAATTAAAGCCTTACTTTGGTGCATTTGATTTACCTCAAAAATATCAAGACGCATTACACGACGCCAAACAGGTGTTCCCGTTAGCAACGGAGTATCTAACGTGGCAATACTTGGCTCAAAATAGCATAAGCAACCTTTCTTTGGAGAAAAGATCTGCTTTGCAAAGAATACGTCAATCTCATCAGTTAGATATCCAAGAATTGCAAAAAGATGAATCTATATCTCGACATGATAAGATCGCAAAAAATCTAGCATCTATTATATTAAAAAAAGAAAACAAACGATTATCTATAACAGAAAAAGTTGACAACCTATTAATACATCCCGTATTAGGTTATGTCATATTTTTCGGGCTCCTTTTCCTTATATTTCAAGCTATATACAGTTGGGCTGGTCCGTTAATGGATGGTATAGACACCCTTTTTGTTTCTTTATCTGACGCGATAGCAGCGACATTACCGAAAGGGCCTTTAAGTTCGCTATTGATAAACGGAGTCATCGCTGGTATTGGAGGGATTGTCATATTCCTTCCTCAGATTGTAATTCTTTTTCTATTTATCGCTATCATGGAAGAAACCGGTTATATGAGTCGGGTGGTATTTTTGATGGATAGGTGGTTAAGGCCTTTTGGATTAAATGGAAAATCTGTCATTCCACTAATGTCGGGTGCTGCCTGTGCGATCCCTGCAGTCATGTCTGCACGCAATATTGAAAACCCCAAGGAACGACTATTAACGATTTTGGTTACACCATTTATGACCTGTTCTGCTAGACTTCCAATATATATTGTTATTATTGGGCTTGTTATTCCAGACGAAACGTTCCTCGGCTTCAATTTACAAGGCATTACACTATTTGGAATGTACATATTAGGTATAGTTGGAGCTTTATTATCTGCGCTTATCCTCAATAAGATAATAAAATCAATTCGGAAATCATTTCTAATCTTCGAATTGCCTACTTACAAAGTTCCGGATTGGAAGAACGTGTTGAATACCGTGTGGGAAAAATCTTTAGGCTTTTTAGTTGGAGCGGGTAAGATAATCTTGGCCATTTCCATCATACTATGGGTATTAGGAAATTTTGGGCCTAATGACAGATTTTCAAATCCGGAAACATATATTGCCGAAGCCAATCCTGAGTTTTCGCAAGAAGAAATAGACAATGAAGTAACCGCTTACAAAACTGAATACTCATTCTTGGGTTACCTGGGACGTGGGATTGAACCTGCGATTAAACCATTAGGATACGACTGGAAAATAGGGATAGGTTTGCTCGCCTCATTCGCCGCAAGAGAAGTATTTGTCGGTACTATGGCCGTAGTTTATAGCTTAGGAGAAGACATAGATATCGAAGATGAAAGTCAAAAACAAACGCTATTTGGGCGAATGAAAAGTGAAATAAACCGTAATACGGGTAAGCCCACGTATAATTTTGCAACCGGAATATCGTTGTTGTTATTTTATGCCTTTGCAATGCAGTGTATGGCAACAATCGGCGTTGTAAAAAGAGAGACAGGCTCCTGGAAATGGACGTTGATACAAACAGGGTTTATGACGGGGCTAGCGTATTTGGTAGCATTGGTAGCTTATCAACTTTTAAAGTAAATTAATATGGAAACTATTCAATATTTAATCATCACATGCGTATTTGTAGGAGCCGTAATATATGTAGCGAAAAGATTTTTCCCGTCTAAAAATCAACAAGGTAGTTGCAATAAAGGCTGTGGCTGCAATTTTGATAAAACGAAGTAATCTAAAGAAACGCATTTAGATTCCTCTATCCCTAACCGCAATGGAATTGGATTCGAGCGAGCGCAGTATTCGTATAAAGTGCTCCTTCTGCCAATTTCTTCGGAGCCTCTAATGAAATGTTTGCTGTGCACGAGATTATTAGTCCATCTATAAATGGCTAGTTTTTCAGTACAAAACCGTCCTGAGCACCCATAATTATCCTTATGGATTGTGTATTATTCAAATTCTTAGCTTCTATAGCAAGGCGATCTTTGCCCATCCGGAATAATCTCAATAGATCTCCCTCGATAAAAGAAAGGTCAATATCAATCGTCTTTTCTCGGTCCTCCCCATTTATACCAGCAATATACCAAGTTTTTCCACATCGTCGCGCCAGCACGACGTACTCTCCAGGATACCCAGCTATAAAACGAATATCATCCCATTGAGAAGGAAGGATTTTCAATAAATCCTGGACTTCTGCAGACACATGATTCATACCTTCAGGAGATTCAGCATAGTGTTGAATTCCCGACTGAAATAATACAGCGGTCGCTAGTTCAAAAGCAGAGCTCGTCCTACGTAACACTTGGCTAGGGATCTTATATAGGTTCATCGGCGTAAAATCCATTGGATCATATAGGTTACGGGTAAAGGGGAGCATCGTACTATGTTTTGCTTGCCTATCCGCTTCCTTTTGTTCAAATGTTACCATTTCAAAGCCTTTTACTGCTTCTACCGTTACCAAATTTGGGTATGTACGAGACCAAGATCTGGGTAATGTAGCCCCATGAAAGTTTACTAATATTTTATAGGTAGCAGCATCTTTCAAAATCTCGTGGTAATAGGCTATTACACTTCGGCCATCACCACCGAAAAAATCAATTTTCACACCTTTTATGCCCATTTTCTGTAGAAGAGCGAACTCCTTCTTACGAACATCGGATGTTAACATTTTATTTTTAGGGGAATATTCAACCGTATTCCAATCTCCTGCCGAATTATACCAAAGAATCAAACCTACATTTTTAGTTTTCGCGTACGCAGCCAGTTCTTTTATTTTATCATATCCTATTTTAGTATCCCAATTTACGTCGATCAGACAATACTCCCAGTTCATAGCGTGAGCAAAATCAATATATTTTTTTTGCTCATCGTAAATTATAAAATTATCCTTCGAATTAATCCAACTCCATGAAGATTTTCCGGTTCTCACAAATGAAGTATTTTTAATACGAGAAGGAGCTGCCAAATCAGATCCAATAGTGGATTCTACTATATCTGCTAGCGATCCTACTCCAATTATCCTCCAAGGGGAATAAAATTTCTTGTTTGATTTCGGATTGATCCTTTCTCCATACATAGTCTCCTTTTCGTCAGGGAAAGCGATAGAATATTCTCCTTTTGGAGATAAGTGAGACAGGCGTGTAGCACAGTAATTCCCTTCGAGTCCCGTTTCGGTAATGGATACCCAAGTATCTTTATGCTGGAAAAGTGCTGGATATACCCAACCCGAGGCTGTAGCCTCAGTAGTTCCTACAGGAATTCCATATTCATAGTTTTCTTCGTATGAGGGATTGGTTTGCTCCCAGCCAGATTTAGCTACTGCAACTGGCTGCAGCCATGCTTTTGCATCATTATGAAAATGGTACGAGGTTATTTCACGTTCTACATAAGTTTCCTTTCTAATATCTGGAAAGAAGTACCTAAAAGCTAGTCCGTTGTCTGAAAGATGAAATGTAACATCTAATAATCTGCCTTTCTCATTGACTAAGCGAATTGTTTGGGTCTGCGCTCTATATACATTGTGAAAACGTTTCCCGTTGATATAGTCGTATGTATCTAACACATACTTAGGCTTGGAGGCTTTTATCAACCGAAGACCTTGCGACAAATCCGCGTCAGAGAGCACAACTCCGAGTTTCGAGGCCTTAATAACACTAGTTCCTGATCTATAAAGCTCATATACCATCTTACCATTCGTAATTTCATACCTGAGTTCTAATGACTTGTTGGGGCTCCAAAGTGAATTAGCTAAAGCGAAATGGCCCACTACCATCCATGTAATTAAAATGCTGAAACTTTTCATTTGTTTATTTGTATTGACTATTTATTAAATGTATTATGCATTTTTATTTATTCATAAAGAAATCACACGCACTATACCGAATTTGCATGACCGGTACACTGATTTCTTTCTTCCTTTAAACCCATAAACGTGCAAGCATCTATTTAATCGGAATCTTAATAACTGTAAAAGAATAGGGCAAGAAAGATTCCTTGATTATCGCTCCTGAATATTTAACGGCCGATTCCTGAGGTTTTATCTTTAAAGGATCAGCAATGCTGTTGTAGGCCGCCATATCGTTACTACTTAATGTTATTTTGGTAGCATTGCCATTTATTTGTTTGTTCGAGTCAAGCTGAAAAGTTCCATTTACGGTTTTATTATTGTGATTGACAAACTTGATGATGAGCTCTTTAGATACCTCATCATACACTGTTGATGCATACAGGCTATCTTGACCAACAACGTTATTATCATTCCATTTTATTGGTATAATAGCGGTTCCTTTATTTGTTGAATATAATTTTTGAACGTGATAGCTCGGTGTGCCATAAACATTCAGGTTATCGACCCAAATAAGATCCGGGGTCCACTGCCACCCATCCACATGTCCAAACAACGGGGCATAAGATGCCATTGTCACCACATCTCCGTTCCGTTCAAGTCCAGTTAAAAATGCTGCTTCTGAAAGTGCTGCGTCCCACGAATTTTTGTTGGGTCCATTTGGTCGGGTAGTATGTGAGGCATATTCACCTGCAAATATTTTAGATCCATTTCGGTCATAATCATCATAGCGCGCTGCACTTGACAAAAACCATGAAGGTGGGCGATAATAATGTTCGTCAATAACATCGATCTTCATCTCCCTTAGTTTTTTATCCAAATAATCAAACCGCTCTCCATCGGGACCAGTTCCCGAACTTGCAATAATAGCAATTTCAGGATGCTTAGCTTTTAAAACCACTTGGAAGGCAGCTAGTCGTTCAATATACTGTGGACCCCAATTTTCATTTCCGATCCCTAACATCTTAAGGTTAAATTTTTCGGGATGGCCCATTTCTGCCCTTAGTTTTCCCCATTTTGTATGTACATCTCCGTTCGCAAATTCAATTAAATCTAGTGCATCCTGGATATAGGTATCCAGCTCGTCTAGAGGCACCACTTCTCCCGTATTAAACTGACAAGCCATTCCGCAATTTAGGATTGGCAACGGTTCGGCACCGATATCCTCAGACATTAAAAAATATTCGTAAAATCCTAAACCAAAAGTTTGAAAGTAATCAGGTGTTAAACGATGATTGAATTCTGTATTCCACCTGTTAATAATCAGTTCTCTTTCCTCTATAGGTCCGACCGTTTTTTTCCATTGGAAGCGATTTGCAAGATCCCTGCCTTCTACAATACATCCCCCTGGAAATCGTAAAAATCCAGGTTTCATATCTGCTAAAATTTGAACCATATCTTTTCGTAATCCTTTCGATCTCCCCCTCCAGGTATCCTCTGGGAAGAGGGAAAGCATATCAACTTCCGCACTTCCTATTCCTTGTATCCAGATATTAAGTTTACCTTTTTTCGATTCGGCAGCAGATCTAAATCTAACGGATATATTTTTCCATGCAGCGGTTTCGGTCAGACTTATCTTGGAACTACCACATACCTTATCCGTGTCATCGAGTAATTCTACATGTAAAGTTAAGCCCGGTTTAGAACACTTAAATAAGAGGGAAAATTCATATTGTAATCCTTCTTTGATTCCCATGCCTCGAAATCCTTCATTTTGTAATCCCAACAAAAAGTCTGTAGGTTTATTAATTAACAAGGAGCGTGCATTACCTTTTCGTTTACCGTTATTTTGAATGACCAACGTTCCCTCGGGAACATTTTCCCCCAATGTTTTCCAACCCATTAAAGGATTACTAAATTCAAAAGAGCGATTTTTGACCAGTTCGGCGTATATACCTCCATCTGCCCCTAGATTAATATCTTCAAAGAAAATCCCCCACATATTTGAGGAAATCTCACCAGAAGGGTTATCCAGATCAATTTTAAAAGTTGGTATGTTTTGAGCAAAGGAAATGGAACTGCATATCGAGAGGATCGCGCCAATAGAAAGTAGCTTTTTCATATATAACTAATTAACATTTAACACAATAACAGAGAATGGCGGGATCTCGACTTCTATCTTTCCTTGGTTTAATTTTGCAGCGGTAAAACGCTTCGGAGAAATTTTCTCAGGCTCTTGAAACGAATTATAATCGCGCAATTTTTTCGCGGTCAGAATTCTTCCTTCAATCGCTTTCGGTTTAATTTGGCCCATATCTACACTTATCTTCTTAGTAGAAGTCGGATCAACGTTTACCAATGAAATATGTATTTGTCCACCCGTATTCTGCGATGCGGACACCGACACCGCAGGAATACGTTCGTCCTTAAACGTAAAATCTTCTGAAGTCAATTTTAATGGAATAAGTATTGCATCCTGATGTACCTTATACATTTCCATCACATGATACGTAGGTGTTAGTAACATCTTCTCCTCCTCGGTAAGAATTACCGCTTGCAATACATTGATAGTCTGAGCTAAGTTAGCCATCTTCACCCGACGCGCATTATTATTAAAAATATTCAATGTCATTCCAGCAATCATCGCATCACGCATTGTATTTTGTTGGTATAAAAAACCTGGATTAGTGCCAGCCTCCACTTCATACCATCCTCCCCATTCATCTACCACAAGGTCAATTTTTCCTTTCGGATCATATTTGTCCATAATGGCAGAGTGCTTTTCGACCAGTTCATTCATAAACCACGCTGATTTCATCGTTCTAAAATACTCTTCCTCGGTAAAATCGATCGAAGGTCCCTTTTTACTCCAATCTATCACTGCATAATGATGTAGCGCAACACCTTTCATCAGCCCACTTGGAATTTTCTTCATCAATGTCTCCGTCCAGTGGTAGTCATCTCCGCTCGCACCTGAGGCTATACGATACAGACCGCCACTATTGTCCCAATCTGCCATAAATGTCGAATATTTGCGATAGATATCCGAATAGTATTCCGCCGTCATATTCCCGCCACATCCCCAAGCCTCATTTCCTACTCCCCAATACTTCACGTTCCAAGGATCTTGACGACCGTTTAATTTTCTCAAATCTGACATAGGTCCTTTGCCCGAAAAATTGACGTATTGTACCCAATCAGCCAACTCTTGTACTTCACCACTACCGACATTGCCCGCTAAATAGGGTTCGGCACCTAGTAGCTCGCACATATCTAAAAAATCGTGTGTACCAAAGGAGTTATCTTCAGTCACTCCACCCCACCAATTATTTACAATAGTCGGTCGAGATCCCTTTGTTCCTATTCCATCCTTCCAATGATAGGTATCCGCAAAACAACCTCCCGGCCACCTCAAATTGGGTATTTGTAACTTTTTCAAAGCCTGCACAATATCGTTTCTTATCCCTCTCGTATGCGGCACTGTGGTATTACTTTCGCCCACATAAAAGCCGTCATAAATACACCGCCCTAAATGCTCTGCAAAATGACCATAAATATGCTTACTGATAGTTATGTTTTGTTTGCCATCAAATTCTAATTGGACAATATTTTGCCCTACACAAAAAAAGCAGGTAAATAAAAGTATACTTCCTAAAAAAAATTGTTTTATCATCATATAACTGGTTATTATACCACTAAAATACAAATAATTGTTACAATAACAATTAAAAAATAAAAAAAGTTACTCTATAAACTGCCTTATCAAAAAGATCAAAACAGAGACAGTTGATTGCTTTCCAACTTTTTCAAATCTTCTTCATAGAAATTGGAAAGTGTAACACCGAGAAGTCGTACTTTTTTCCCATCCAAATCGAGATTATCAAATAATTTCTCGACTTGAGCATAGATATCGGAATAGGAGTTTATATAGTAAATGGACGTATAGCTACGGCTAATTTGTGTGAAATCTGAGAACTTCACTTTTAACGTAACCGTTCTTCCTATTTTTGCTTTGTTGTCTATTCTCCTTTCAACTTTTAGAACTAAATTCTGCAATTCTGCTTTGAGTATTATTAGGTCCGAAATATCGGTTTCAAATGTATCTTCAGCGCCGATAGATTTACTTATTCGATTAGGCTGAACCGGCCTGTTATCCTCACCTCTTACAATATGGAAGTAAAATTTACCAGACTTTCCAAAATATCGAACGAGCTCCTCTTCCGAATATTTTTTTAGATCTTTACCATAGTGGATCCCCTTTCCTTTCATTTTTTGAGCGGTAACTTTCCCGACTCCAAAAAATTTATCAATAGGCAATGCTTCCATAAATGGAATTATCTTGGACGGGCCTATGAATGTTAATCCATCAGGTTTATGATAATCCGAAGCAATTTTTGCAATAAATTTATTGATCGACACACCTGCTGAAGCAGTAAGACTTAACTCTTTACGAATAGCGTCTTTTATTTGCTTTGCGATTTCTAGTGCCGATCCAATTTTCAGCTTATCTTCTGTAACATCTAGATAAGCTTCGTCGAGAGACAATGGTTCGATTATATCCGTGTACCTCTTGAAAATAGCACGAATCCGAGTAGAAACATCCTTATAAATATCAAAACGAGGCGGCGTAAACAACAAATGTGGACACAGTTGAAGGGCTTGGCGAGAAGACATTGCAGATCGCACCCCATATTTACGTGCCTCATAGCTTGCAGCAGCTACCACTCCTCTTCCGTCTGGAGATCCCCCAACAGCTAAAGGACGGTCTCGGAAATTTGGAAAATCGCGTTGCTCTACCGATGCATAAAATGCATCCATATCGATATGTATAATTTTACGCAAAAGATTCTTAAGATATATTTTTTCGACAAGCTTCCATGTTACATTTATCGATTTTAGCACTACCGTTTTAGATAGGTAAATTTACGTAATAAATAATCGAGTTTATTCCCTTTAATGATAATTGATGCAATAATCTTATCTTTGCAACATACTAATATAATTTACGAGAAATGAGCAAAGTAAACGTTGGCATAATTCAAATGTCTTGTGTTAAAGATAAGCAACAAAACTTAGAAAAAACAATCAGTAAGGTGAGGGAAGTTGCTGCTAAAGGAGCTCAAATTATATGTCTTCAAGAATTATTTACTTCATTGTATTTTTGTGATGTAGAAGATTATGACAACTTTGACTTAGCGGAAACTATCCCCGGTCCATCAACAGATGCATTATCAGCTGTTGCAAAAGAACTTAATGTTGTTATAATTGCGTCTCTCTTTGAAAAACGCGCGCAAGGTCTATATCATAATACGACAGCTGTACTAGATGCGGATGGCAGCTATTTAGGAAAATATCGTAAAATGCATATACCAGATGATCCTGCATTTTATGAAAAATTCTATTTCACTCCTGGGGATTTAGGCTATAAAGTATTCGGTACTCAATTCGGAAAAATAGGCATCTTGATCTGTTGGGATCAATGGTATCCAGAAGCATCGCGTATTACAGCTTTGATGGGGGCCGAAATTTTATTCTATCCCACTGCAATTGGCTGGGCAACGGATCAAGACGAAGAAACAAACCAAGATCAGTATAACGCTTGGCAAACGATACAACGATCGCATGCAATAGCCAATGGCGTACCTGTCGTATCTGTGAATCGTGTTGGTTTTGAACAAGAAGGTGCAATGAAATTTTGGGGAGGAAGCTTCGCTACGAATGCCCAAGGTAAACTATTATATCTTGCTTCTCATGATAGCGAAGAAGTGGATGTGGTGAAGATCGACCTGCAACAATCGGATTATTTCCGTAAGCATTGGCCTTTTTTACGCGATAGACGCATCGAAACCTATTCACCAATAACAAAGCGATTCTTGGATGAAGATTAATATCTAAATGAAGATGATAATTCCCTACCCTGAAAAATGGAATACCTATGGATATAGCAATAACACATTAGAATTACTAAATACACGATAAAATTGAATAACTCACATACACCAAAAAAGGAGGGTTTTAGTTTTCCAGCTGAGTGGGAAAAACAGGATGCCATGTGGCTAAGTTGGCCGCACAAAGAAGAATCGTGGCCCGGAAAAATTGAATCGATTTTCAAGCCTTATTCTGAATTTATAAAAGCGGTAGCAGAAGCTCAAAAAGTACGAATTAATGTGAAAGACGAAGAGATGAAGTCTTTAGCATTGAAATACCTTATTGAAATATCCGCTAACTTAGAAAACATTGAATTCTTTTTTCATCCTACCAATGATGCTTGGTGTAGAGACCACGGTCCAGCTTTCTTGTTGAATAAACAAACCGGAGAAAAAGCAGTGGTAGATTGGGGTTATAATGCATGGGGAGACAAATATCCTCCATACGACTTAGATGATATTATTCCAACTCAGATCGCCAATCATTTCGGGCATAAACTCTTCACCCCTTCTATTGTTATGGAAGGTGGTTCTGTCGAATTTAATGGGAGCGGAACAATTTTGACGACCGCTGCCTGCCTGCTTAATAAAAATCGTAATCCACATTTGAACCAAGAACAAATCGAAGAATATCTAAAAGAATATTACGGGCAAAAACAAGTTTTGTGGCTCGGAGACGGTATTGTAGGAGATGATACAGATGGGCATATTGACGATATCACACGTTTTGTTAACGAAGATACCGTATTGACTGTTGTAGAAGAAAATCAAGAAGATGATAATTATGCCATTCTGCAGGACAATCTTAAAACGCTGAAAAATATGCGGCTATTAAACGGACGTCCGCTAAATATTATTGAACTTCCTATGCCCCACCCCGTCGCTTATGAGGAAACAAGACTTCCAGCATCATATGCAAACTTTTATATCGCTAATGAAGTGGTCGTAGTTCCCACTTTTGAGGACAAAAATGATCAAAACGCATTAAGTATCATTCAAAGTTGTTTTCCAGATAGAAAGGTTGTCGGAATCAATTCAATAGATATTATATGGGGATTAGGGAGTTTCCATTGTTTAAGTCAACAAGAACCCTCCATCTAAACCTAAGAATATACCATGAGATTATTTAAAAATGTATCAATAGCCTTAATTTCTATATTAAGCGTATGCAATTTTGCCAAAGCCCAGGAACGCGATGATCGTGCCACTATTTTAAATTTTAAAGGTATTCAATACACTTCTAAAGACTCGCTATTCTATACGAATTTTAGATTCCGCATGCAAAACCGTGCAGGTTTTGCAAATACGTTAGACGGCGAAGACAATGGAAAATTTGATGCGCGCATACGCCGTCTGAGGATGCGAATGGATGGCTATATTTATACACCTAAGATCTCGTATTCAGTACAACTTGCCTTCACAAGAGGCGATCAGGATTTTGATGATACCGGTATTCCCAACATTGTACGTGACGCCGTATTATTCTACAATTTCTCGGATGATTTCTACATATCTTTTGGCCAAAATAAACTACCTGGAAATCGCCAACGTGTTAATTCGTCCGGACAGTTACAATTTGCTGATCGATCTCTTGTAAACACCAATTTTACCGTAGACCGCGATTTTGGTTTGAGTTTAAATTTAAGCAAGAAAATAGGCAACATGCCGTTTAATGCAAAGGCGGCCATTTCGACTGGAGAAGGAAGACCCGTAAATTCTACGGATAAAGGCTTGGCATATACCGGTAGGATAGAATTTTTGCCGTTTGGAAAATTCACGAATGACGGAGATTATTCTGAAGGAGACATAGAACGCGAGGAAACACCTAAACTATCAATCGGAACGGGGTATAGCTACAACGACAATACGGTGCGTGAGGGCGGACAGACGGGTCGATTCGTTAAAAATCCTTTTACATTAAAAACAGCATTTGCTGATGCTATTTTCAAATACCAAGGTTTCGCCTATCAAGCCGAATATATGCAACGCGATGTCGATAATCCGCTTAACGTAATTGACGATGATGGAGCGGAGGAAACCTATGCATATAAAGGCTGGGGGCTCAACCAACAGAGCTCATATTTATTAAATCATGGCTATGAAATCGCAGGACGCTACACATATGTACAACCTCATACAGACATCGCCAACTTTGAAGATCAAATCGAGGTACTTGAAATTGGTCTAACGAAGTATATGAAGGCCCATAGGCTCAAATTCCAATTGAATGCAAACTATACTGTAAAAGACGGCGTATACAGTAACACCAATAACAAAAATGCGTGGGGAGCCCTGTTCCAAGTAGAACTCGGAATCTAAAAATAGGGCCTAAAAAAATCAGGTCCTATTTTTTAGTTAAATCTTCAACGATAGTTTTTAATTTGCATTGAAAACAAGTCGTTAACATTATTTTCTCATTATTTATGGAATTCCGTTCTTTGCTGCATCATGTAGCAAAGTTTTCCTAATTTCAACGTTATTCGCAATGTACACGAGTCTGAATGGAAAAATATTCGAAGGAAGAAAGAAGTGACTAAGGTTGAGCAATGAATTCATTTTATGATATTGAATTCTTATATTCATAAATAATTTACGCTAATGAAATACTATATAATAGCAGGCGAAACATCTGGCGATCTACATGGCTCCAATCTTATAAAAGCACTGCAGACGGAAGATCCTTCAGCAGAATTTAAAATTGTCGGAGGAGACTTGATGGAGGCCATCACGGGACAAAAAGCACTAATACACACGTCCGAAATGGCGTTTATGGGGTTTATAGAAGTCCTTAAAAACTTAAAGACCATATCCCAAAACCTTAATACAGTAAAACGAGATTTATTGAAATACAACCCAGACACGGTTATACTCATTGATTTTCCCGGATTTAATTTAAAAATCGCCTCTTTTGCAAAAAAGAATAATATCACAGTCTCCTATTATATTTCACCAAAAATATGGGCTTGGAATCAGGCCCGCATACACCAAATCAAAAAGGTTGTAGACCACATGTTCTGTATACTTCCTTTTGAAGTTGATTTTTATAAACGCTTTGGGGTAAAAGTTGATTATGTCGGAAATCCACTTTTAGACGCCATCTCCAGCTATTCTTTTAATCCAACCTTCATTGCGGACAACGGTCTAGGATCGGAACCGATTATAGCACTGTTGCCAGGTAGTCGCAAGATGGAAATCGATCAAATCTTGCCCAATATGGTAGAACTCTATTACGCATTCCCAGGGCATCAGTTAGTGATTGCCGGAGCACCTAATTTCGATGAGTCTTACTATAGAAAATACACTAATGACTTGCCAATTCCTATCGTTTTTAACCAAACCTACGACTTATTAAAGCACGCGCAAGCAGCGGTCGTCACGAGTGGCACAGCGACATTGGAAACAGGGATATTAAAAGTTCCGCAAGTGGTCGTTTACAAAGCCAATCCCATTACCATTATGATCGCGCGCAAGTTGATCAAAGTACGCTTTATTTCTTTAGTGAATCTGATCAACAATTTTTTATCTATAAGAGAACTTATACAACAAGACTGTAATCCGGAGGACATACGAGATGAGCTTAAAGAATTGATTATGAATCCCGAACACCGCGCAAGCGTGTTAGAAAATTATGAGCTGCTGGCTGAAAAACTTGGCACCCCCGGAGCATCGGAGAAAACAGCTAAGCTAATTGTAACATATTTAAAGAATGATTAAACCTTTGGATTTAATCAAAGTTAAACTATTATAGATATGAAAACAAAAATAATATTAGGCGTATTTGTGGCTATACTTGGTGTTCTTAATGCTCAAGCGCAGGTGAATGAGCATCATTTTGATAAACTGGTGCTCAACAAAAAAGAAAAGAAAGTCTTTTCTGAACGGGATTCTTCGGCTGTTGTTTATATTGACACCTTAATTATGAAGGATAAGTCTTCTTTGCAATTCTTTGGTAAAAAAGATGTAAAACTTATCGTGAAGCATGCGGAAATAGGAAATAAAGCACTGATCAGCGGACAGGCTGGTCAAAATAATGCATCAGACTTCGACATAACGATAAATTTTCAAAAATTAGGTTCGCTATTCGTGGTAGCTCGTGGTATAGATGCATTCAATGGCACTAGAACATTCCCTAACGGCAATGCCGGAAATGTTAATATCACATATAATAGGGAGGGGATTTCTCCGCAGACGACAAATAAAAAAGGTAAATATTATTTATTCGTAGATGTTACTCCGGGTGGCCTCCGTCTCACACCAACCTCGGAGGTAGCAAATATTTATAGTCGAATTGCGACTTCAGCCCCTGGTTTAAGAGGTCTACCGCAAGGACAGATATACTCGGGATCACCAGGCTTAGAGGGAAAAGTGAAGATTACGAGCGATTAGAATCGTGCGCTGTTAAAAAACAGACTTATTATTTCACTAAAAACCCCCCGCCTATTAAATCACTGCCTTCGTAGAAAACGGCAGATTGACCGGGTGCAATTCCTTTTACATTATGCGGGAAGTCAACCCGCATGAGATTTCCTTCTTGGGTGATAATTGATTGTGCTCCCGCATCTTTATAACGAATTTTTGTGATCGCATTCATCGGTTCCTCCAAAGAAGCATATTTAATCAAATTAATATCCCTTACGAAAGCTTCTGCCTTCTCTAACTCATGTTCCTCACCTATCATTACCGAGTTGCTTTCTGGCAGAATTTCAATAACATACATGGGTTTACCAAACGCGACCCCTAATCCTTTACGTTGTCCGATCGTGAAATAAGGATAACCTATGTGCTGTCCTACCACAGTGCCATCAGAAAGAATAAAATTACCTGGACCTATCTCTTGATCCAAAGTGGGCCTCTTGTATCTCAAAAACGCCCTATAATCATTCTCAGGCACAAAACAAATCTCATAGCTCTCCGATTTATTCGCGAGTTCTTGTTGTCCCATCTCCAATGCCATCTGGCGAATTTCCTTTTTCGTAAAGTTTCCTAGTGGAAACTGCGTCCGCGCTAAGTTTTCCTGAGAAACTCCCCACAATACATAGGATTGATCCTTATTCTCGTCACGACCTTGGGAAATTACATAACGTCCATTATCATGCATACGAATATTTGCATAATGCCCAGTAGCAATAAACTCACAATCCAACTTGTCGGCTCGTTTCATTAAAGCAGACCATTTGATATGTGTGTTGCACAATACACAGGGATTTGGTGTACGTCCGGCTATATACTCATCCACGAAATTATCGATTACAAAATCACCAAACTCATCTCTAATATCTAAAATATAATGTGGAAATCCATAACCTACGGCTAAAGCTCTCGCATCGTTAATGCTATCTAGGCTACAACACCCTGTTTCCTTTGAAGAACCACCCGAATTCGCATAATCCCAGGTTTTCATGGTAATTCCGATGACTTCATATCCCTGCTCATGTAACATAACTGCCGCCACCGAACTATCCACTCCCCCGCTCATTGCAACCAATACTCTACCCTTTTTACTCATAACATTTCAATAAAGTGCAAAGATACCCTAAATTCGTCGATTAGAGTGTTTATTTGATGTAATTTTATCTCGATAAGAATCAAGGGATTGGGCTTCCTTCCGAAAATATTTAACTTAAAAGTTTCAGAATTAAAAAAAAGAAATTACATTTGCAACGCAACAAAGATAAAAAGTAAAGCTAACGGTGCCATAGCTCAGTTGGTAGAGCAAAGGACTGAAAATCCTTGTGTCGCTGGTTCGAATCCAGCTGGCACCACCAAAAAATCTGAAAGTAACAGATTCAAATCAAAAACTTGAGGTGCCATAGCTCAGTTGGTAGAGCAAAGGACTGAAAATCCTTGTGTCGCTGGTTCGAATCCAGCTGGCACCACGAATAGGATTTGTTCAACTGGACAAGTCCTTCTTTTATTATCCTAAGTATCCCAGGAGATAATAAATGATGACAAATATAATAATGCTTCCAAAGCAACCAAGACCCATTTTCTTCGCACCCCACCCCGCAATTAACACCTTAAAAAAATTATTCATGCTTTCCTCTTTTTAAATAATTTATTGTTATATACATATAAATACATAACAGCTAGTCATCAAGAAGGTTTAGAGCGTAGAAATTTTTGCGATATCTCGAACAGCAATCTTTCCGTTAAAATAGTCTCTGAGCATAGCACCATCGCCGTGTACGGTCCATACTTCTTTAGGATCTGATTCCTCAATATATAGAAGCAAATCTTTCCAATCTACATGATCTGAGATGTACAGCGATAAATCATTATTGTGCTGTAAACGCTTCCAGCCAGAGGCAAAGACCCTTATAACATTCTTTGCACGGAGATAACTATTAAATGTTAAGGGGGGCACTAAATACACCTTGTTTACACCATCCTTCATCACCTTACGATTATAAATTTCATACTTTAAAGGAACAAAACCAAAGGTGTTATAAATATGGTGTATCGGCGCTATATTGTGGTGTACATATATAGCCTTTTCAGGACAAACCATATTCAAAAGGTAAGTTAATCGCTGCGCTTTGCCAAGCGAATAACATCCTAGCATTACGTTATGATTTGTTGTGGCTATTTTTGAAATCTCTTCTATTTGATCCGGATGTGATATTGCTGGGTTGGCAAAAGTGGTTTCTGTTATCAATACATCGGCTTTTACAAATACAAGAGGTTCACATGTAGCATCGTCTTGCAATTTATAATCTCCTGTGTAAAGATATCTTGTATCATTGTACTCCATGAGTATCTGTGCGGAACCCAAAATATGGCCCGCAGGAAAAAAAGTAATCTTCACGCCAGCCAGAAAGAAAGACGCACTATAATCTATCACCTTGTAGGAGTTTAAATCCTGTTTCGCAAAACGATGTTGCATAAAGACTATAGTCGCGTTAGTCCCTAGGATATGAAGGTGTCCAGGTCGAGCATGATCTCCATGAGCATGAGATATTAATGCTGTATCTACAGGCATTAAGGGGTCAATGTAAAAATCACCATATCTACAATAGTAACCTTTTGTGGTTTCTACCAAAAAATCAGCCAATATATTAGCCATTATTTTTTCAAAAATATATGGTGAATATCCAACACCTGTGATAATAATGGTACAATTTCATCATTAATAATGATAAAATCCGCGTATTTTTCTTTCTCTTCTTCGGACATCTGTTTACTCATCCTATCCAGTACCTCTTCTTCCGAAATTTCATCTCTCTTCATAACTCTTTTTATTCGTAGATCCAATGGCGCAGCGATTAATATCGTATAATCTAGCGATTTATAAGAACCACTTTCGTAAAGCAACGCGGCTTCCTTAAGGCTATACGCACCTCTTTGCTTATCTGCCCAATCCTTCGAATTTTGGATGACAACAGGATGAACAATACTATTCAATATTTGAAGTTTTTCTGGGTCTTTAAATACCTTATCAGCGAGCCATTTTCGATTCAACGCACCATCTCTATTATAACTTTTGGCCCCAAACGCATTGATCAGACCCCGACGCACAATATCACTTTTAGACATGATATTTTTTGCTTCCTTATCTGCATCATAAAATGGAATACCCATACTTTTAAAAATTTTGCTAACAAAACTTTTTCCAGTACCTATTCCTCCTGTTATTCCTATTCTTAGCATGTTATTACTTTCTGACGAAGAAATCTACATTTTGGGGTTCAATCTTAATAATTTTACAGAAATCAGGAATTTGTGTTAAAATTACAGGCAGGCTAGTCACGCCGTGTTCCCCCCAACTATCCAAATCGACAACTGCTTCGAAGTCACGTGCAGACCACTTATTATAATCTTTTAAAGACACTAATGCAGTGAGGGTTACTTTACTAGGAACAGTTCGTACAGACGTGAATTTCTTTGCATTTTCGATCTTTAAAGGTACTTCGATCACCTTCTCCGTGAGTTCTCCTACCGGAATCACAATCTCCGCTATAGTGGGATAGATAGTGATATTCGCACGCTGGTTTCGATTGATATTAGCTACCGTGCGCACATCAGTTTGTATCTGTACTCCACGAACAGTATCCGTCTCCAGAAACTCAATATTTGCGACGTCCTCCAAAGGGCCTGTAATGGTAACATATGCAGGATTTACTTTGGTTTCACCGGCGATACCATATTGATTGCGGAAGGAGATATTATAAGGCACTTTTACAGGTACTTTTCGCTGTGTTTGCTTCGAAAAATCAAAATAGAGCGTATCTGGGGCAACATGAGTTACCTGTTTATTTACTGGAAATTGCCGATTGATAAATCCCAATTGATTGCTAAACACAATAAAGTTTCGACTCTTCAGATTACTTAAATCCACTTGAATATTGGTGCTGTCGGGATTAAACTTGCTAATTAACAAATCCCACCCACTCATTTTAACACGCACCCTCACGGTGTCTGATTGCAGCGGATGAAAAGCTCTCTTTTCCGGAATATTAATATATTCTATTCCAGTCTTCAACGTAACCGTGTATTTATTAGAAATAGCAATTAAGGTCCAAGCAATAAACGAAATAATAATACAACGTACAAATATCGAAATCTTCCGACGCTGGTTCTTATTAAATCTTCTTTGCTTCATTACACAAAGTTAATAAATAGTCTGAGATCAATCTGAAAAAGTAGGAGTATAATAAAAACGAAGGATTATAGCCTGCTATAAAACAATAAAGCCATTCAGCATCCTGAACGGCCTTAAAATATTATGCTTTGAAAAGTATTACGCTTTTTTAGCAACTTCTCCATTGGCCACACGCGATGCATCCAAAGAGATTGCAGACTTGTCAAAACGCATCTTTACGCCCGAACCCACATCCACTAAAAACGTCGTATCACTTACTTCTACGATCCTCCCGTGGATACCTGCCGTAGTTACCACCTTGGAATTCACACCTAGTTCTTCAATATATTTTTTGTGATCCTTTTGCTTCTTCATTTGCGGTCTGATCATGAAGAAATAAAATACCACGACGATTAAAATCATTGGCAAGAAACTCATTATACTGCTCCCACCTGTTGCTGCTTGTAATAAAACTGTTGACATTATTTATTTTTTTATTATGAAAATACTTGTTTATTTCTCTACGGTTCCTTTAATTTGGACTGTAGTTACCTTATTTGTTGCATTAGAACTAACAGTAACTATCTTTTGCTGGCTACCTACTTGTCCTTGACTATTAAAACTAACTTTTATCTCACCTTCCTTACCAGGTAATATCGGATCTTTCGTATAATTCGGAGTCGTACATCCGCAGGAGGCGCTCACCGCCGCTAGGATTACCGGCTCGTCACCCGTATTTTTGAATTTAAAGACGTGGTTCACTACTTCGCCTTCTTTAACCGTACCAAAATCAAAAGCATCTGCTTCAAATTCGATCTTACCTTTGCCGGATAATACCTCTGTATTTTCCGCGGGTGTATTCATCTCCGTAGGATCTACCTTATTTGGTTCTTCTGTCTTTTGCTGATTATTACAAGCTGCAAAAAAAACGACCGTAGCCAGTCCTATACCCAATTGTCTAAGTTTCATCTGTATATTATTTACATTGTTACACATATAATTTCTTCTCCACCCTGTTTATCAACCACAAAGGCATTTATATTTAATCTTTTAATCCACGACCTACCTTACGAATACGGCCCTGTTTCGTCAAATCAGCTAAAATTTTATCAAGTATACCGTTTATAAATGTGTTACTTTTTAGCGTACTGAACGATTTCGACAACTCAATATACTCATTTATTGTTACTTTTACAGGAATACTCGGAAAATTTATGAGCTCACTGATAGCCATACGCATCAATAACGTGTCCATCAATGCGATACGATCAGCTTCCCAATTTTTTGTTTTATCCGAGATTAGTTGTTGATATTCTGGTGTATAACGGATAGTCGACTTCAGCAGCTCCTCAATAAATTCACTATCTTCATCCCAATTAGGTGTCAAATCTGCAAGTTTATTTTGCAAGGGATTTTCCGAACTGAAATTCTTGAATGTTTTAGCAACCATTGCTTGAAGAACTTCCTTGTCCACCGACCAATTGATAAATTTTTCATCAAAAACCTGCTCAATTTCAACCGTTTTCAGAATAATTTTTTTAAAGATATACTTAATGATATCCTTTTCTCCTCCAATGCTGCGGTCATCACCTGATAGATATTCTAAATAAGCTTCTGAATCTTTTAATTGTGCAAATATCGAACGTACAATCTCCGGATCAAACTCCCAAGATACTTTATATTTTTTGACCAGCTCTAGGTATTCCCTATTCTGACGAAGTGATTCAATAAAAGTATTTGTGTTTAATTTGGTCGTAAGGATTCTATCTTTTTCTGTTGGTAAAAATTTTGCAGCGCGACTTTCTGCATCTAATAACACATATTCAGCTACTTCATCCAATAGATTTAGTGTCCAGATGTACATCTCATTTACCTCTTCTACACTTTTAAAAAGTGCCTTTTGGAAATCTTTAACTTGTTTATCTTCTGACAAGCTATACGCATAAAGCGTCTGCATTACTTTCACCCTAAGGTGTCTTCTATTAAGCATATTTATTTAAAGAACGATTTTTTAATAAAGAACGATTTTGTATTTATTATCTTTTTAGCTTACCAATATCCTTGATCCGCTTTTCCGCGATTTGTTGAGCTGCCTCAAACGTGGTAATTCCTTCGTCACGAGACTTTTGTATTACGTGCCTTGTAGCACTATAAATGTTTCTAATCAAGGATTCTGTGCGGTCTACGCCGTATCCTTCCAATTCGGAAAAACAACTGATCAATGCACCTGAATTTATCAAGAAATCCGGTGTATATAAAATATTATGGTCTTTTAATGCTTGAATAGTTGCTTCCTCATCTTTTAATTGATTGTTTGCCGAACCTGCAATAATTTTACAACGCATCTTTGGAATTGTCTCCGTGTTGACGGTTCCTCCCAGCGCACATGGAGCATATACGTCTACATCCAACTCGTAGCTTGTTGAATATTGAATAGGCTCCGCTTTATACTTAGCGGCAATTTTCATTTTACGCTCTTCGGTCATGTCCGATACATACACGCGCGCATTTTCTGCACGCAACATTGCTACTAGTTGTTCGCCTACACTTCCTACACCTTGCACAGCAACTTTGCGACCTGCTAATGAGTCATCACCGTAAAGTTCTTTGATAGCGGCTTTAATTCCATAAAAAACACCTTTGGCAGCGAAAACTGTAGTATCTCCTCCCCCATTAAGAGCAGTAGGCAGCCCTGCCACGTAATTGGTCTCCGCATGAATATATTCTAAATCCTTTTGAGAAGTACCCACGTCAATAGAAGCAATAAAGTTCCCGTTTAAACCTTCAATAAAGTTCCCAAAACGACGCATTAATACTTCCGTTTTATCTGTTCTATTATTGCCGATAATTATAGCGCAGCCCCCTCCTAAGTTCAATCCAGCTAGAGAAGCTTTGTATGTAATCGCCTGTGACAAACGCAACGCATCTTCAATAGCTTCCTCTTCCGACGCGTAGGGTAACATCCGTACTCCACCGATAGCAGGGCCCAACGTTGTGTCGTGAATAGCTACAATTGCTTTCAATCCAATCTCCGGATCATTGCAGAAGAACAGATTTTGGTGTCCTAAAGGACGCATTAAATCAAAAATAGAAATATTTTGCATGTCTAATAACACAAATTAAGGTGGCCTTATGACCTTGCAAAAATACAAATAAAATCCGTCTCCATTGTAATTATTCCAACATAAAATCTACAAATTTACGAAGTGCACCGCCCCAAATCTACTAAAAAGGAGTGTCTGTTCTATAAAATAACTCAACGCTCATAATCATAACCACAGATAATCTGTATAGGATACTATAACCATATGAAATGTTGCATAAATCTTTACGGCTTTTCTTAGTTATAAGAAAGGGAAATTCGAAGGAAAGCACCCCATTTTCTTTGATAGATAAGTACTAAGACGAAGAAGAATCGGGCCTCTAAGCACCCAAAAGGTAAATAGACAAACAGGGAATGTTCATTCATATATCATAAATCTACGGGCATGAATAATTGCTTTCATATACAAAGCTATTTATCTAAGTTTGTAATCTCAAAACACGCATGAAAGAACTCGCATATCTCAATAAATACTTTTACAAATACCGTTGGCATTTAGTTCCGGGAGTGATATTTGTAATTATCTCCAATTATTTTGGCATTTTACCTGCAAAAGTAATTAGAGAGGCCTTCGATTTGGTTAAAGAAAACATTGATTTATACAGACTATACAATGGTTTTGAACGACAAGACCTTATTTACAAGATATTTGGCAGTAGCTTACTTTTCTTTGGGGCGGTAGTGCTTTCCCTTTCATTGCTCCGTGGAATTTTCCTTTTTTTGATGCGCCAAACTATTATTTTGACATCACGACGTATAGAATACGATTTAAAAAATGAGATTTATGCGCACTATCAGGAGTTAGATTTTTCATTTTTCAGAAAAAACAATACCGGTGATTTAATGAACCGGGCTACCGAAGATGTCAATCAAGTAAGAAATTATCTTGGTCCGGCTATTATGTATGCGATCAACACGGTTGTGCTTTCCGTCATGATCATCTTCGCGATGTATGATGTCAATCCCACATTAGCGACCTACGCACTATTACCTATCCCCATTATCTCTATCGTTATTTTATTTGTTAACCGCATAATAAACAAAAGGAGTACGCGTATTCAAGCCCAACTCTCCAAATTATCTTCTTTCGTACAAGAAACTTTTTCTGGCATTCGCGTGATAAAGACATACAATCGCGAAGAAGATAAAATGAAGGAGTTTGCAAAAGAAAGCAATATTTATCGCGCCATATCGCTAGATTTAGTACGTATACAAGCTGTTTTCTTCCCTCTAATAATATTTTTAGTGGGATTCAGTACAATTATCACCGTGTATATCGGAGGTATTGAAGTTAATAAAGGAACGATTACAGCCGGCAATATTGCGGAATTTATTATGTACGTGAGTCAGTTGACCTTTCCAGCTATGTCTTTGGCATGGGTTACATCCCTTGTTCAACGGGCAGCTGCATCGCAAAAACGGATAAATGAATTTTTAAAAACAAAGCCGGAAATTAAAAATGGCACGCTCACTCGTACTTTACATGGAGACATCGTTATAGAAAATCTTTCTTTCACCTATCCTGAAACGGGGATAAAAGCGATAGACAATTTAAACGTACGTATTCCTGCCGGAAAAACCTTAGCCGTAATTGGCAAAACAGGCTCTGGAAAATCGACTTTAGCAAATTTATTGCTCCGCATGTACGATGCTGACCAAGGAACAATCAAATATGACGATACACCTATCGAACAGTACAACTTTAAAAATCTACGACAACAGATCGGATTCGTACCACAACAAGTCTTCTTATTCTCCGACACTATTGCAAACAATATCGCATTCGGGTTGGATGAATGCGAGGATCATCGAATAGAGCAATCCGCAAAAGATGCTGCTGTTTACGAAAATATTATGGTATTTAATGAGGGATTTCAAACACATATTGGAGAAAGAGGGATTACTCTTTCAGGAGGACAAAAACAACGTGTTTCTATCGCACGAGCATTAGCTAAAGACCCGGAGGTATTAATATTTGATGATTGCCTATCCGCTGTAGATACCAAAACCGAAGAGGAAATACTTCACAATCTAGGTCGCATTATGAAAGGAAAAACCTCTATATTCATTGCCCATCGCGTCTCTACCATAAAGAATGCAGACCATATTATCGTACTTGACAATGGCAGAATCATTGAAGAAGGCAACCACGAACAACTACTGGCACTAGCGGGGGCCTATGCTGAACTTCATGAGTTGCAATTACTTCAAACGGCGGATTAGAACCAATCCTGTGAACGCATAGATGCTAAATAAAAAACTTCTTGTTTGCCCCATAAATAATTTCTATCTTTCCTCCTCATTATTGACTTTTGTTAGAACCCGTATGAGGATTATACTTCTCCTTTTAGGAGTATTATTTAGCCATTTCTCTTTTGGACAGTTTGTTGAGCTTGATCCTATTAGACACAGTGATTTTTCGGTCGATTACTCACAACTTGACAGCAACGCGCGGGCGGTTGTCATTTCGGAATTAGGAAAAACGACAATAGATCTGGTAGAGGCAGAAAGATCTATCCGTGTACTACACCGTTATGCCATTCGAATTAAAATAAATAAACAGGAAGGATATGATAAAGCTAATTTCTCACTTCCACTTTATAAATATGGAGGCGATTTTGAAACGATAGAGGACATAAAGGCTAAAACATACAACTTAACAGAAAATAAAATTAATATTTCAGAGCTCAAGAGTAAAGATATTTATACAGAAAATAAAACGCCGTTTGTCAAACTAAGCAAATTCACTCTACCTGATGTGCGTGAAGGATCAGTCATTGACATTGAGTACACTATTATCTCGCCCAACATTTTCAATTATAGAAGCTGGGAATTTCAATCTGATATTCCAAAACTTAAAAGTACCTATACGGCAATAATTCCAGGATTATACAAATACAATGTGACTCTTCGAGGTGCCTTGAAATTGGAAGATGTAAAGTCCAGGATAATACGGGACTGCTTTAGAGTGGCTGGAGCAAAAGCTGATTGCTCTGAGCTGACATATTCCATGAAAAATATACCAGCCTTCGAAGAAGAAGACTATATGCTATCAGCACAAAACTATATCTCTGCCATTAATTTTGAAATGGAAGAAGCGCAACATTTAAACGGCTCTAAACAGACATTTACAAAAAAATGGAGTGATGTAGATCGCGAACTCATGACAGAAAAAGATTTCGGCGGGCAGATAAAAAAGACAAAATTTTTTATCGGAGCTCTTCCAGACTCTATATTATCGCAAACAAACACGTACCTGAAAGCGAAACTGATTTATTCCCATATACAAGAAAGGATAAAATGGAATGACATGTACGGAAAATACAGTCAACTCGGTGTGGAAGAAAGTTACGAGAGAAGATCCGGCAATGTTGCCGATGTGAACCTTTCTCTTATAGCAGCGCTAAATGCTGCAAATATAGAGGCTTATCCTATACTCGTTTCCACGCGTGAGAACAGCCTACCGAATCCATTACATCCTGTATTAACGGATTTTAACTATGTTATTGTAGGCGTCAAAATCGACAATGCAATAATACTTGCAGATGCAAGTGAAAATCTGCTCGCCTTTGGTGAGCTACCTTTACGATGCATAAACGAAAGAGGGCGCATCATTTATTCCCGAAAATCATCCGAGTGGATTCCATTAGAAAACAAAACTAAATCCCTGACGGCATACTCTTTCAGCGGAAAATTAGAACTTTCCGGAAAATTAGTAGGCAGTCTAACCATAACCTACAATGGATTGGATGCACTTCGTAAGAGAAAAGAAATATTAATGTACCCATCTCTTGAAGAGTATGAAGAAAAATTAGATGAACGGATGACCAACATTTCTTTAGCAAATACAGAAATAAATAATTTGGAAAATCCGTATCTTCTTTTGTCCGAAAAATTTGACGTAGTAGTCGATATCGGAGCCCCAGATATTCGATCTAATTCACTCATTAACCTCAACCCTATCTTTATTGATCGTATCGCGCGCAATCCGTTTAATCTAGACGAGAGAACATACCCCGTAGATCTTGGGTCACAGCGAGAGGAAAGACATCAAATCAGCATTCTACTGCCCGAAGGAATCTCTGTTCAAACCAGTCCTAAGTCCGCTAATCTTACCCTACCCGATGGTGCAGCACGATACGTGTACAAAAACAGTATAGATGACAACGTGTTGATGGTGCAACAACATCTCTCTTTGAATAAGGCCATCTACAATACAGATGAATATTTCTTTCTGAAAGAACTATTCTCACGCGCCATCCAACAATTAAAAGTTGATTACATTTTAAAATACAGCAATGATTAACCGATTCGTTTTCACGTTATTTTCACTTCTATTTGTTCAGTTTAATCTTCTTTCACAAGAGTATGCCATTGAAAAGATACCTACTGAATTAAGAAGTCGCGCTACCGCAATAATACGACACGAATCGATCAACATTGACATGAGGAATGAGACCAACATCGTCGAGTCCGTAACCCGCGCTATCACTATCTTAAATAAGGCAGGCGAATCCCATGCTGAATTACTATTATTTTATGACAAAAGCAAATCTATAAAAGGGGTGAAAGGTGCAGTTTATAATGAGTTTGGTATTCAAATGGATAAGTTCAGTTTAAAAAATTTCAGAGATTACAGTGCCACAGGACAAGTAAGTATGTACGATGATATTCGGGTAAAACATTATCAGCCTTCATCTATAGTCTACCCTTACACTGTTGTGTATTCATATGAAATAAAACACAGTCAAAACCTTTTTATTCCATATTGGAGACCTAATTATTATTCTGATCTGGCCGTCGAAAAAAGCATTTACCAAGTCCAATGTCAACCACAGCAAGCTCTACGTATCAAAACTGAAAACATCCCATCTGAAGTAAAAGTAGAAACTACAGATAAATCCAAAAGTTATATTTGGACGGCAACCAATCTTTCAGCGCGTAAAGACGAACCATTTTCACCCATTACATATGCTTCAGAAATATGCGTAAAAGTAGTACCCGAACATTTCAAATATTATAAAAAAGAAGGTCAGGTAAATGATTGGAAGCAATTTGGAAAATGGATATATGATGATCTACTAAAAGATAAAAAAGACCTTCCTCAATCCGCCAAAAATAACGTGAGAGATATCATCAAAGATATGAGCTCCCCGAAAGAAAAAGCAAAGGCGTTATACGAATACATGCAAGGTAAAACAAGATACATAAGCATACAAATAGGGATAGGTGGCTTGGAACCATTCCCTGCATCATATGTAGAAAGATTAGGATACGGAGACTGTAAAGCTCTAGTAAACTATATGCAAGCCCTTTTGGATGAAGCAAACATCACTTCATATTACTGTATTGTAGAAGCAGGCAATGCCAAGAAGAGCCTAGATACAGAATTTGCAAATGCGGTTGACGGTAATCACATTATTTTGTGTATACCTTTTGATAGCGATACGACATGGCTTGAATGTACAAGTCAAAAACAGCCATTCGGGTTCCTAGGAGATTTCACTGATGACAGACTAGTACTTGCTTGTACCCAAGAAGGAGGAAAAGTGCTACGCACGCCGAAATACAATTGGGCGCAAAACTTACAAATTAGAAATGCAGCCCTTCAGGTACAACCTGATGGAACAGTGACCGGACAAATCAAAACGACTTTTAGCGGAGCTCAGTTTGACAATCATTTTAGTAACATTTTTAAGAATCCGGTCGACCAAAATAAAACGTTGAAAGAGTATTATGATGTAGACAATATATACTTCAACAAGGTGAATTATGAAATCAGCGACGCAGATGCCCCGGTCGTAGTTGAAGAACTGGATATCAACATTAAGAGTTATGTTGTAAAAAGCGGCAACAGCATTATTATACATCCGAATATTTTCAATATATCGCGGGCCATTCCAGAATCTAGAAACCGACAAAATCAACTTTATATCAATCGAGGATACACCGATATTGATGAATTGACTTTTGAACTTTCTGAAGAAATCAAAGGAAAAATCATGCCGGTACACAAAGTTTTGGAAAGTCCAATGGGAGCATACAGCCTGGCAATAAAACAAGAAGACAACCGTATCCATTTTTACAGAAAACTGGAAATCAAGGAAGGCCTTTATGCTTCAGAAGATTACCAAAAATATTTCGATTTCATGAAAGAGGTTTCGGCATCGGACAAAGGGAAATATAATCTCCCTCTTGCAGTAAACGAATAATAATTTACTTTTATAGGTCAATCAACTTGCATATAAAATTGAATTTATCTATACTTGCAGAATATAAGGGGGATTAGCTCAGTTGGCTAGAGCGTTTGGCTGGCAGCCAAAAGGCCATCGGTTCGAATCCGATATTCTCCACCCTATTTAAACATACAAGAAGAGGGATTGCTAAAAGCGATCCCTCTTCTTGTATATTATTACCTCACATAGCGTCATCGCAAGGAGGAACGACGTGGCGACCTAAAAACAAACACTATGCCTGCCTTCTTCTTCGCTCTTTACTCGTAGGTTTGCTTTTACGATAACGATTTTCCGGCCTCCCTGTAGCAGGAGCTGCGGCCTTGCCTTTCCCACCTTTGCCCGCTTTTACGCTCACGGAAGATTTGGCTACAAAACCAGGCGACATCGTAAGTCCTTCAATCTCCATGACCGGAAGTGCTATTCCGATCGTTTTCTCAATGTCCTGCACATACGGTATTTCTTCTACGTCGCATAATGAAATAGCAAATCCTTCTGCCCCCGCTCTACCGCTCCGGCCGATACGATGCACATAAGATTCCGGCACATTCGGTATTTCATAATTGATAACATATTTCAATAAGTCAATATCAATCCCCCGCGCCGCAATATCCGTAGCCACCAATACCTTTATTTTTTTATTTTTAAAGTCCTCTAATGCCCGTTGACGTTGGTTTTGAGATTTATTACCATGAATAGCCGCTGAAGAAATCTCATACTTAAATAAAACCTTCACCAATTTGTCAGCTCCATGTTTAGTACGTGTAAATACCAAAACACTGTCATGGACATCATTCTTCAACAACTGCAAAAGTGCTTTATTTTTATTCGCCTTCTCGACATAATATAGCGTTTGCTGAATAGTTTCGGCCGTTGTAGACTCTGGTGTCACCTCTACTTTTACAGGGTTATGTAATATGCTATCAGCGAGGGCCTGAATCGTTTTGGGCATCGTCGCCGAAAAAAATAAGGTTTGACGACGTTGCGGGATGACCTGTAATACCTTTTTCACATCATGGATAAAACCCATATCCAGCATACGATCTGCTTCATCTAAAACAAAAATTTCAATTTGATGAATAGATAGCACTTTCTGATTCATCAAATCCAATAACCTCCCCGGTGTAGCGACTAAAATATCAACACCTGCCTTTATTTGATTAACCTGAGAGAACTGATTTACACCACCAAAAATAACAGCATGCTTCAATTTCAAATTTTTCCCATACTCTTGGAAAGATTCATCAATCTGAATCGCTAACTCTCGTGTTGGCGTCAATATTAACGCGCGAATAGTACCTCGCTTTTGACCTTGTGGTTTTGTGTTATTTAGTAGCTGTAATATAGGTATGGCAAATGCTGCTGTTTTGCCCGTTCCCGTCTGCGCACAGCCAAGCAAATCTTTTCCATTCAGTACATCAGGTATAGCTTGCGCCTGTATCGGTGTAGGTGTTTTGTACCCTAATGTATCAAGTGCTGCTAGAATAGGTGCACTAACCTTTAAATCTTTGAAAGTTGTCATTCAATAATTTTAAGACAATAAAGTATTAATATACTGCCTAGTGAACATTTTACTTTCAAATCCGTGTGAAAGTAGCACGAAATAGACCCACGGTCTATTCAAAAAAACAAAGCCGTTAAGCAAAAACTTAACGGCTTTACATCGTATCATATCAATTCCTAGTTTTGTTCAACAGGAAGCACTGAAACATAAGACTTGTTATTCGCTTTTTTACGAAAAACAACAGTACCTTCCACCAAAGCGTACAATGTATGATCTTTACCAATACCTACATTAGCATCAGGGTTGTGTTGCGTACCGCGTTGACGAACAATGATATTACCAGCGATAGCTCTTTGACCACCGAATATTTTGATACCTAATCTTTTACTGTGTGACTCGCGACCGTTCTTAGAACTACCCGCACCTTTTTTATGTGCCATTTCTTTATCTTAATTTATGACTTTCGTCAGATTAAAAATTCAATTATAAACTGATACCAGTAATTTGGATCTTAGAAAACTGTTGACGGTGACCGTTTTTCTTTTTGTAACCTTTACGACGTTTTTTCTTGAAAACGATAACCTTATCGCCTTTTAAATGAGACAAAATCGTAGCCGAAACTTTAGCACCTGAGATACTTGGCGTACCCACAGTAAATTTACCACCATCTTCTGCTAACAATACGTTGTCAAATTCAATACTAGCGCCTTCTTCTCCCTGTAAACGGTGCACAAAAAGATACTGGTCTTTTGCAACCTTAAATTGCTGCCCTGCTATATTTACTATTGCGTACATTGTTATTAATATATTTTGTTAATATTTTATGAACGGCAAAGATAGAAGTTTCTTTTCAATCTTGCAAGTATATTTTAAGCTCTAACTATAATACAACAAAAGCCCCTGCTTCCGCAGAGGCTTTCCTTTCCAACATCCTACTTTCCTATTTCACTTCAATTAATCGCTTTGCAACAATAGCTTCTTCTTTTTTACCTATTTTCACGTGAAGGACACCCTCTTTATAGGTAGCGTCTATATTACTATAGTTTACCGTGTCAGGCAAGGTAAAAGATCTTGTAAAAGAGGTATAACTGTATTCTTTTTTACTGTACAACTTATCTTCTACTTCATTGTCTTCTTTCTTTTCTACGGAAATAGAGATAATATTTTTGTCTACGTTAATTTTAAAATCCGATTTTTGCAAACCTGGAGCCGCTAATTCAATACTGAATGCCTCCTGTGTCTCTGTGATGTTTACTGCAGGAACACGTGTTACCAAACGATCCGTGATGAATGAATCATTGAATAAATTATCGAACACACTGTTTACAAATGGATTTACCCCATCGGTATTGACTGCTTTGGTTGGAATTTTAATTAATGCCATTTTAATATCCTCCTATTAAATTTTATTTTTATGAATTAACAACAATTGGAATTATTCAATTTATATACCAACTGTATTTCTTACAAAAAAAAGAGACAAAATGTCATTTTAACCTAGCAAGAAGAGACAAATAGTCTCCTTTTAACGAACACGTTCCATAAAATCTAATTTTACACCTACCGTTATTAATCTCGTGTATAATGCAGCGAGACCTTAGAATTTGCTAAATCTCCTCCAAAGGGAGGATTGGTCTTCCTAATAGAAACGTTCATATGAGAAATAAAGTTATATTTCTTAAGCACAAGATCGAGAATATCTTCTGCTGCAGACTCCAACAATTTTCTCTTTGGAGACATCACCTCTACCAGTACTTGATACAGTTCCTCATAATTAACCGTATTTTTCAGATCTTCAGCATCCGGATTCTCGAAAGAAAAGCAGACTTCTATATCGATGTAAAATTCATTTCCTAACAGCTGTTCTTCTTCATAAAAGCCAATAGGAGAAAAAAAACGAACTTCTGTAAGTGCCACCTTTTGTAAAACCATGATCTAATATACAAAAAATCCGAAAACACATTACAAGAAATTCTTTATATTTAGGATAAAATACAGTTAAATTTTCCTTTTTTATCTTTTTTGATTTTATGTCGACTTGTACCTTCCGAATAAATTTTTCATGTATTTCGACTCAATTATAATTGCCGATAAAACAAAATTTTCTAAGTTTATAAAAAATCAATACATATGCGTAACAAATCTTATTTTCTGACAGTTGTCCTAACGGGGCTATCTCTATATGGCAACGGACAGACAAAGTTCCAGCCTCAAGACACCGAATTCTATGAACCGAAAATCCGCACCGTCACAACCTCCGACAATCAAGCACCGAGCGATGCAATCGTACTTTTCAATGGCACAGGTCTTTCTCTATGGTGTAGTGCCAATGACAGCACAAAAGAAGCTAATTGGCACATCGAAAATAAAATTCTACAGGTGAAACCAGGAACCGGAAACATTCGCACGAAAGAAAACTTTGAGGACTTCCAGCTACACATCGAGTGGAAAAGCCCCGAAGCAATCAAAGGCGAAGGACAAGGCCGAGGAAACAGTGGTGTTTTCCTGCAAGGCTACTACGAAATCCAGGTTTTAGACAATAATAAAAACCCAACCTATGTAAACGGACAAGCAGGCTCACTCTACAAGCAGCAGCCTCCATTGGTCTCTGCCGTTAAAAATCCCGGAGAATGGCACAGCTACGACATGATATACACAGCCCCCCGCTATAATAGAGACGGTATAAGGATTCGGAAAGGCAGCATCACCGTAATCCATAATGGTGTCGTCGTACAATACAATACAGAGATCGCCGGGACTACAGAATACATTGGAATGCCTAGGGTAATCCCTCATGGTGCAGGGCCCATTGTATTACAAGATCATGGCGACCTAGTTCAATTCAGGAATATCTGGCTCCGGAAACTATAAAAAAGAGGAATAATTCTTAATTTCGGCTAGATTCTTAAAATAACATATGAACAAATTTTTTCTCATTTTGCTCTTATTGGGTTCTACGTACAGCTACGCGCAACGAAACTTCACAATAGATGAAACCGTTTTTGGTCCCGGAAAATTTTCTCCAAAAACATTAACCGCCATGAAATGGATGCGTATTGAGGATGCGTTTACGCATCTGGATAGTACATACCAAAATTTGGTCGTTCGGTCTGCCAAAGAAAATTGGTCACCGCAAAACCTGGTCACCGTAAACCAGCTTCAATCTGCCGTTAATTCGGTTCTCCCCAACGAAAAAATTGAACTGAAATATATTCCTTTTGACTATTCATGGACGGGAGATCAGCTATTATCTTTTGCCACGCAGGCAGCCAACAATTCATATGTAATTGAGTACAACATCAAATCCCAGAAAGCAACTGTAAAAAGCAGCGTTCCTTCCAATGTATCCAATACAGAATATGGAAATGATAGTGATCGTACAGCGTATCTAGTAGGTAGCAATATTGAAATCATAGATGCTAATGGAAGAAAGATACAAGTAACAAAAGACACTGTTGACGGGATAGTAAATGGTAGTGATTACACACATAGACAAGAATTCGGCATAAATAAAGGAATGTGGTGGAGCCCCGATAACCAAAAGCTCTTGTATTATCGAAAAGATGAGACAATGGTATCTAAGTACCCTCTTCCTCAATGGGATTCAAGAGTGGCAACTATAAAAGATATCCGCTATCCGATGGCGGGGATGAAAAGCGAAGAGGTAACCCTCGTTGTCTTCAATATAGAAAAGAACCAATACATCACCCTGCAGACCGGAGAACCCAAGGAACAATATCTTACGATCGCAACGTGGGATCCCACAGGTCAGTTTATTTATGTCGGGGTATTGAATCGAGGTCAGGATCATCTTAAACTAAATCAATATAATGCAAATACGGGTGCTTTTGTAAAAACACTATTTGAAGAAAAATCCTCCACATGGATCGAACCTCAGAAACCACTCACTTTTCTACCCAACAATACGCAACAGTTTCTATATCAAACGGATAAAGATGGCTACAATCAATTATTTCTCTACAATACAGAGGGTAAACTAATCAGGCACCTGGGCCATCAAAATATCATTGTAACTGATCTAAAAGGATTTGATGCTAAACACCAGAAAGCTTATTATGTAGGCGCATCAAAGAACGGAATGGAAAGACACCTATTTGAAGTGGAGCTAAAATCAGGTAAGACTACTCAATTGACAACAACAAATGGCGTTCATAATGCGTCAGTTAGTCCAACCGGCAGTTTTATATTAGATCAATATAGCAATTTAACCACCCCTAATATTGTGCAAATAGTGCGTACAAAGGATAAAAAAAAGCTTACAATTACCGAGGCAACCAACCCATTTACCGGAAAGATAAACCAGCCCCATATTGAATTCAAAGAGTTTATCGCCTCAGACGGCAGCACACCTTTGAATGCACGAATTACGTACCCCTTGAATTTTGACAAGGCGAAAAAGTACCCCGTTATGGTATACCTGTACGGTGGTTCGCATGCACAATTAATTACGGATAGGTGGTTGGGTGGTGTGGGATATTTTGACCTCTACATGGCACAGAATGGATACCTAGTATTTACATTAGATAATAGAGGGTCAGATGCCAGAGGAAGAGATTTCACCCGTATTACCCATCGTAATCTGGGTGAAGTGGAGATGGACGACCAGTCAAAAGGCATCGAATACCTAAAATCCCTCCCCTATGTCGATACGGATAACATGGGTATATTTGGATGGAGCTATGGTGGCTATATGGCCACTTCTTTCATGACCAAACACAACGAAACGTTCAAAGCGGCTGTAGCTGGAGGTCCGGTAATAGATTGGAAATATTATGAAGTTATGTATGGAGAACGGTATATGGACACGCCACAAGAAAATCCTGAGGGTTATAAGAAGACCTCTCTTTTGGATAAAGTAGACCGGTTAAGAGGCAATCTTCTAATTATACATGGCGCACAGGATCCAGTGGTGGTACAACAGCACAGTATGGACTTTCTTGAAAAATGCATAAAAGCAGGAAAGCAAGTAGATTACTTCCTCTACCCTAAGCATGAACATAATGTAGGTGGCCAAGATCGTATTCATCTATACCAAAAAATAGCAACCTATTTTAATTTACATCTTAAATAGAAAAAGCGAGCTCAAGCTCGCCTTTTCTATTCTTAATCCAAGCTAGTTAGCAATCCGATCTTTATATGCTTCCATACCGGACTGCAGAAAAGCAGCATACTTTTCAATATCGTAATTAGCACCGCTCGAGGGCACAAGAAGCTCGCCGTTGTTATCCACTAAGGCATACAATGGCTGAGAATTGCTTCCGAATTTGCTGATCTGAAAATCTGTATTCTTTTTACCCACCGTATTTATTTTTTTGCCAGATTGTGGAGATATGTATTGTTCGGTCTCAGGAAGTTTTAAGTCGTGCTCATCTACATATAGTTCCACTAAAATAAATTCCTGATTAATCAAATTTCTGATTTTCTGATCAGACCAAACATCGGCTTCCATCTTACGGCAATTTACACAAGTCCATCCCGTAAAATCTATCATCAATGGTTTGTTTTGTTCCTTCGCTGCTGCTAGAGCCTCCTCATAATCGTAATACGGATCAAACCCTTTAATCGTTGCCCTGCTGTGAAAATGCGCATAATGCTTACGACTCTCTGCATCCGTCGAGTGGGCATTACCTAAACTATGCACGGTCGATATATCAAAATCCTGCGTACCTATAGGTGGCAAAAACGCAGCTATAGATTTCAATGGGGCTCCCCACATACCAGGCATCATATACACTACAAATGAAAAAACAATGATTGCCAGCATTGTTCGGGGAACAGACAAATAGCTAAGTGGGCTATCATGTGAAAATTTGATCTTGCCAATAAGATACAACCCCATCAAACCAAAAATAACAATCCATAGAGAAAGAAAAACTTCTCTATCCAATAATTGCCAATTGTACGCTAAGTCAACATTCGATAAAAATTTCAAAGCAAGTGCAAGTTCCAAAAATCCTAAAACAACTTTTACACTATTAAGCCAGCCGCCAGATTTAGGCAACGACTTCATCATTGAAGGAAACATCGCAAACAAAACGAAGGGCACTGCCAAGGCCAAAGAAAAGCCGAGCATACCAATTGCTGGCCCCAATCGCTCACCTTTAGTAGCAGCCTCCACCAGCAAAGTACCTATTATTGGACCTGTGCAAGAAAATGAAACAACCGCTAAACTAGCTGACATAAAAAATAACCCTACTAATCCTCCTCTATCTGAATTTGAATCTATTTTGTTCACAAAAGAGCTTGGCAACGTAATTTCAAATGCACCAAAAAAGGAAGCAGCGAAAACAACGAGTAATAGAAAGAAAAGAAAGTTAAATACACCATTCGTAGAAAGTGCATTTAAGGCATCCGCACCAAACGCCATAGTGATCAACATCCCTAAGGCAACATAAATAATGATAATAAATATACCATATAATAGCGCCTGAGAAATCGCCTTCCCTTTAGTACCTGATTTTTTGGTAAAAAAACTTACCGTTAAGGGTACCATTGGAAAAATACAAGGCATCAAAAATGCGGCAAATCCCCCGATCAATCCCGCAATAAATATTGCCCACATCGATTGCTTTTCCGCCTGGTCTGCCGGCAGCAGAGTAGCAGTCGAAGCATCACTTCGATCGCCCTCTAATTTGTTTGTGTCAACATTACCGTCTGAGAAAACAACGTCGTCAGCTCCATCAATCAGCCCTGCACTATCGGGAGTACCTTCCGAAAATTCAATATCGTCAAACGAAACCAAGCTATCCTCCTGTGCAAAACCAGATCCTTGAAGCAAGAAGCTAATTGTTACTAAAATTTGAAAAAATATTTTCATCATAATATATTTTTGGTCGATTTTTAAATTTCAAAAAAGAGGTACCGGTCTTACTCCTGACCGGACACCCCTCACACAAACAATACCTAAAAATTCACACTCTTAGGCTGAAACAGCATTTAAATATTAGCGTGCACCAATCAATGGTTTCTCCAAACGACTAATTGGCAGATATCCCGTAAATGAGATGTCTGTCGATACATACCCAGGTTTAACCAACTCTTCACGTACGAGATCAGTACTTAAGTATTTTTTATTATCATCACAGAGTAACGTCACCACCACAGCATCATCAGCAAGCTCTTCTTTTAACTTAATCGCGCCGATAATATTGGCTCCAGAAGAAATTCCAACCGCCAACCCCAGTTCCCTAGCCAGTTTTTGGGCCATGATAATTGCGTCGCCATCGCAAGCCTTGATTACGGAATCCATCTCATCTAATTTTACAATAGCTGGAATAAATTCATCTGAAATCCCTTGTATTCGGTGAGATCCTACTTTGTATCCTGTAGTCAGTGTCGGGCTCTCTGCTGGCTCGAGCGGGTGTACCTTAACAAACGGATTACTACTTCTAAGTTGCTTTCCGACACCCATCACCGTCCCCCCTGTGCCTACCCCCGCGACAAAAGCGTCAGCCGCGAGTCCTACCGAAGCAAGTTGATATACAATTTCTTTACCCGTTGTCAGCTCATGTGCTTCCACATTGAATTCATTCTCAAACTGCCTAGGCAAAAACACCCCACCATGCGCAGCTAACTGCTCACTTAGTTTAATACTACCAAGGAAACCGCCCTCTTCTTTGCTCACCAGCTGTATATCAGCTCCCATACTTTTTATAATGTCGATACGTTCCTTGCTCAACCAATTGGGCATGATGATTTTTACCTGATGTCCCAAAGCTTTACCAATCGCCGAAAAAGATATTCCGGTATTACCACTTGTAGCCTCAACAATCATATCGCTAGGATTAATCTGGCAATTCATATACGCTTTATAAAGAATATACAGTGCCATACGGTCCTTTATACTTCCGGTCAAGTTGTAGTTTTCACACTTCACATATATCTTTCCTGCTTTCCCTTTATAGTGGTATTGCAATTCCAACATAGGCGTATTACCTACTAAACACCACAAGTGTTTAAATCTACTATCCAATTCAGGAGAAAGACATTTACTCATCGCTTCTTCTATCATTTATATTTTTTTTGAATCGTTGACACACTAGCCCTCTAATTTCTATATCATCAACAAAATTGCAGTTTAACGAGATAATATTCACCATACTTGATGAATTTCCATAAAAATTATTGAAAATTCGTTATAATAAAATAAATTATTCATAAAAAATATGTAATTTAGTAAAACACCAAGAAAAAGTACATGTTATGCATTTAGATGATACAGACG
This sequence comes from Sphingobacterium alkalisoli, assembly GCF_005049105.1. Lineage (GTDB taxonomy): Bacteria > Bacteroidota > Bacteroidia > Sphingobacteriales > Sphingobacteriaceae > Sphingobacterium > Sphingobacterium alkalisoli. The sequence goes on along the minus strand of NZ_SUKA01000002.1, from coordinate 528,500 downwards.
TAAAACTACTTCGCTTACTTCAACAAGATGCCACTTTGAGCAACAAAGAGTTATCTTTTAAATTACATAAATCGATAGCTGCAGTCCATGAGCGGGTCAAAAAGCTCAAAGCGCAAGGTTATATTAAGCGAACTGTTGCCATTTTAGATAGACATAAAATAGGCATTGGCCTAATATCGTTTTCCCAAGTCTTCCTTAAAGCGCATACAGCCGAGGTACTCAATGAGTTTGAACGCGATGTCTCCAAGTTTCCTGAAGTTATGGAATGTTATCAAATGGCAGGATCGTATGACTTTATGCTACGTATTGCTACGAAAGACATGGATGCTTACCATATGTTCCTTCGGCACAAACTAGCTGTGTTGCCTCAGGTAAATACGGTACAAACCTATTTTGTACTGTCAGAAACCAAAAGTGAAACGGCATATTCTATTTGACAAAATGGATCATTTGTCGATACTAGATTAAAGACTGCCCTAATTCGGTCGGAGGTTTTCCCAATTGGGCCGAGCATTAACCCAACCAGATTGAGCACTACCCCGATTAGGTTGAAGGTTTTCCCAATTGGGCCGAGCATTAACCCAACCAGATTGAGCACTACCCCGATTAGGTTGAAGGTTTTCCCGACTGAGCCAAGTATTAACCCAACCAAGTTCAGCTCTACCCCGATTATGTTGAAGGTTTTCCCGACTGGGCCGAGTATTAACCCAACCGGGTTTAACACTAACCCGATTAGGTTGAAGGTTTCCCCCACCGGGCCGAGTATTACCCCACCCGGGTTTAGCACTACCCCGATTAGGTTGAATGCTTTCCCGACTCGTCCGAGCTGTAACTTCCAAAAAAACTTGACAGGTTAAACGGTTATTTTATAGACTATATTAACTATCAAATTTGTAATCACTGAACCAAAGCGTATCAATATCATTGAATATACTTTGTTCAAATATGCGGACAGCATCGGTCTGGTCATCATAGATGGAACCAGGGATCTTGTTTATGATATCATAATGCCACAGAAGCAACTGAAATTACAGGCAAGCTAATGAAATGATCACAGGAACTAAATATTCATAACTATACTGTACTTCACCTGAACAAAGTAGATGACAACATAAGAGGTCATCCGGGAACTCTAAATCCGAACTACAGTATTGTAGCGCCAAAGTTTATCAGGGATAAAGAGTTTGAGTCGTTTATCAAGCCATAACAGCATATCTTTCGTTACTTGAAAAAGTAAATTGGGATAAATTTACCTGGTCTGGAGTAAAAGATAATTTTCGTGTAGATTCTGATTTTGACCCGTCTGGTAATCTTCCCTTAAAGAAAAGAATTAAGCTTAAATTAGCACGAGAATATCATAAATCATCAAAGCACAAAGAATTCAGACAACAGATAAAGTTAATATCTACTGACTTAAGTGATGTCTATTAAAAAAACGATGCTATATATATTGAAAAATTTTGACACGATTATTGAAAACTATTTTAAAACAAGTCTTCAAGCACCACAACAATATTTGCCGGAACAGGTCAGCCCTGAAGAAAAGGCACAATAATCAATTGTTGTTTTATTTAATCCAGTATTGTGTAGTTTTAAATAAAACTATTATTTTGCAGTGAAATAATTGGAGGTCGGCAAAATTCAAATTTAAACCATTTTGTTAAACCCAGATAAGAAACAAATAATGGATATTCTAGACGCTATCATACTTGGTATCATACAGGGACTTACTGAATTCTTACCCGTGTCTTCAAGTGGGCATTTAGAATTAGGAAAAGCCATTCTTGGCGATCAATCAGTTCCTGAAGAAAGCCTTCTCTTTACAGTAGTTTTACACTTTGCTACCGCATTAAGCACCATGGTTGTTTTTAGAAAAGATATAGTAAGTATTGTAAAAGGTGCATTAAAATTTGAATGGAACGAAGATTTGCAATTTATTTCAAAAATTGCTATTTCAATGATTCCCGCTGTTATTGTTGGATTATTTTTTGAAGAACAATTAGAATCTCTTTTTGGTGGTAATATCTTTTTGGTGGGTTGCATGCTGATAATTACAGCTATTCTATTATTTCTTGCCGACAGAGCCAAAAATACCGGCAAGAATGTGTCTTTTGAAAATGCCTTTATTATTGGTGTTTCTCAAACAATTGCTATGCTTCCAGGTATATCACGTTCTGGAGCCACCATATCTACATCTGTGTTACTTGGTAACGACAAAACCAAAGCTGCTCGCTTTTCATTTTTAATGGTAGTTCCTTTAATTTTTGGAAAAATAGTTAAAGATATTTTAAGCGGAGAACTTACTTATAACAGCGGAAATTTTACACCACTTTTTATTGGCTTTGTAGCTGCATTTATAGCAGGATTATTTGCTTGCACCTGGATGATTGCTCTGGTTAAAAAAAGTAAACTCTCATACTTTGCAATCTACTGTACTATTGTTGGCGTCATTACAATTATATATTCTGTATAAAAAAACCCGTTGTGCATTATGCCGCTGAAAGTGTCATTTTCTTTACTGCGCGAAAACCAATAATAAAAGGTCGCTTCGTTGATCCCATTTTCCGCGCAATAAGCTTTCTTGCTTTTTCCACCATAGACAGCGTACGCACACGTTTTTTCTAAGTTGTTCATACAACAAAGCTAAAGCCTAATGGGATCTGAGTCAATTCATTGAATAGCTCCATCTATATCATCACCGATATCCAGAAATCCACTTTTTCCTCTTTCTTTTCCGATAGAATCTTGTTCCATTTTCGATTATATATAGACAAACTTACGAATATACTTTAGCTTGTATTTTGGGATTGACAGCATTACGCAACAACTTTTGTATCGTCTATATAAATTTTGAAGGCAATTTCAGGCATCGAATCCTCTTAATATGGGATCTGTATTTTTTTAAGTATGTGATTCAACGAAGGAATACAAGCCTAAAACCAATGTTTTCCTCAAAATCATAACTTGTCTCTTAAAATACATCCACCCCTGATTTACCTTAATTCAACTTATTAACAATTCGAAAATCTATTCAGTTTTGTCCGAAATATGTCCGAAAAAAGCAAAAGCCACTGATAATCAGTAGATTTCGTCGGGGTGGCAGGATTGCCTCAGTCCCTCGAATCCCCAACACGACCCTGAAGCCTCCTGTGGATCGAACCTCGGTTCTCATTCCGCCACAAACAAAAAAAGTCCGACTTTCGTCAGACTTTTTTGTCGGGGTGGCAGGATTCGAACCTACGACCTCCTGCTCCCAAAGCAGGCGCGATACCGGGCTACGCTACACCCCGAAAGGTATCATCCTTTTTGTGTGGCACAAATATACAGGTAAAAATGAGTTTATCAACAATAAAGACCAACATTCATATTAACACACTGATTCATTGCAAAATATTTTTTTCAACGTTTCCTTTTTGGTGTTGAAAACATCTCATATTTTTTTACAAAAAAAAGTATTTTTTTCCTAACTTTGCAGTCGCTTCAAAAAAGAGGTGGATAAGTTTTTTAAAATACTTTTTTTTAATTAAAATAAAAGCTGTAATATTGCATTCCGATTTTTACAGGATGTAAATCGTTAATAATTACTCAAAATCATGGATTTAGTAAAATTTGTAGAAGAACAAGCGGTCGTCAAAAATGAAAATCCCGCTTTCAAAGCAGGAGATACCATCAGCGTTCATTATAAAATTCGCGAAGGAAATAAAGAGCGTGTTCAAGTGTACCAAGGTGTAGTACTTCAATTAAATAGCGAAGGTGCCAACGCTACTTTTACCGTTCGTAAGATGTCTAACGGAATAGGTGTTGAACGTATTTTTCCTATAAATTCACCAAACATCGAAAAAATTATAGTAAATAGCTACGGTAAGGTTCGTCGCGCTAAATTATTCTATTTGCGTAGCCTTACTGGTAAAGCTGCTCGTATCAAAACTAGACGCGTTTAATTCTTAGCAGGAAGCTACTTAAAATAAAAAAGGATGTAATATCAATTACATCCTTTTTTATTTTAAGAGTCACTCTAGCGGAACAATTCCGGTTTCGTCCCCATAATATCATCTATCCTTTCCATCACGTTCTCCGTCAGCAAGGATAACACTTCGAGTGCCTTAAAGTTCTCCAACAGTTGAGTTTCTTTGGTTGCACCCAATATCGCCGTAGTAACATTTGGGTTCTTAATACACCATGCTATGGATAATGCTGGCAAAGAAACACCTAACTCCTGTGCAAAATCGCCTAATTGCATGACGCGGGAAATCTTATCATTAAGCAACGCCCTATCTTTTAACCATTCATAACCTTCCAAAGACATACGCGTACCGTCCGGAATTCCGTTATTATATTTTCCGGTTAATAGTCCTGAAGCTAAAGGACTCCAGATAGTCGTGCCCATTCCGATATTTTCGAATATACTCAAAAATTCAGATTCCATTTTCCGTCGGTTAAACAGATTATATTCAGGTTGTTCTACTGAAGGCCCTTCCAACCCCAATTCCCGCGCGATCATATGTGCTTCCACGATCTCCGAGGCAGACCACTCGCTCGTACCCCAATAAAATATCTTACCTTGTTGTATCAACACATTCATTGTCCGTACCACCTCTTCGATAGGCACATTCTTATCAGCACGATGGCAATAATATAAATCAAGATATTCCACCTGTAACCGTTGCAATGCTTCATCACATGCTTCTATTAAATGTTTCCGACTCAATCCATGTTGATTAGGTTTTTTATCCTCTCCTTTCCAACCAAAAAAAGCTTTACTAGAAAGCACAAATGAACTCCTATCCCAATCTTTCCCTTTCAATATCCTTCCCATCATTTCTTCCGACTTACCGGCAGAATATACTTCGGCATTATCAAAAAAATTGACACCGTTTTCGTAAGCAATAGACATTAACCTATCATTAATATCGTCGTCTGTCTGTCTCGCAAAAGTAACCCAAGAGCCAAATGACAATACACTCAATTGGAGCCCACTTCTTCCCATTCTTCTATATTCCATATTTTTATTTTTAGCAGCTTAAAGTTAAGTATAAATGAGTTTTTAAAAAATTATTGTTACAATATACTTGCTAAATCATTTTATAGCTATCTTCAACCATTTATGAACAGCTACCAAATTCTGATTTTCATTGTGTGCTTAAGCCTGAATGCACCTACAGGAGTAGCACAGTCATCTATAGATGAAATTGCAACGATGCAATCGTTGCCCTTAAAATATCAGGTTTTTAAAACAGACGAGCGCATTTCAATAGATGGGAAAGCTGACGAAGTCGTCTGGAAAAAAGCTCCCTGGACATCGGATTTTATGGATATAGAAGGGGCGCACCAATTAAAACCGATGTATAAAACCGCTACAAAGATGCTTTGGGACAATGAATTTCTGTACATCTATGCAGAGCTTGAAGACCCACATATCTGGGGCGACATCACGACACATGATGCCATAATCTATCATAATAATGATTTCGAAATATTTATTAAGCCGTTTGAGCAACATCCCTTTTACTATGAAATAGAAATCAATCCCCTTAATACTGTTATGGATCTAATGATGCCCAAACCATATCGTTTTGGAGGAGAAGCTATCATGAGTTGGGACGTGAAAAATCTAAAATCAGCCGTACATATCGAGGGCACACTCAACAATCCGTCAGATAAGGACAGCTATTGGTCTGTCGAAATAGCTATTCCATTTACATCTTTAAATACATTTGGACGCCCTACTACACCCAAGGTAAATAGCTTATGGCGAATCAATTTTTCCAGAGTCCAATGGCAATACGAATACATAAACGGAAAATATAGTCGTAAAAAACACGAAAACGGCAAACCTATCTCAGAAGACAATTGGGTGTGGTCACCTATAGGAGTAATTAACATGCACTATCCAGAGCGGTGGGGCTATCTCCAGTTTATGGAAGAAGACAAAAAACAAGATGACTACATTACCCATGCCAATCAAAAAATAGCGTGGAATATATTTTATTTACAGCAGTTACACCGACAAAAGAACGGACGCTTTTCGGTAGACATTGCAACATTAGAAGGATACAGATTATTTTTAGAAAATGATCTAAAGAGTACCCCCCTTACCTTTTTAACCAATGACGATCAAACATTTTTCCATATAATAATCAAAGATCCAGCAACACCACATACATTTTCGTTAGATAGTCACGGCAATTACAACATCAGTTATGAATAAAAGAAGAGATTTTCTAAAAGCAACATTTGCAGGCATAGCAGCGCTGCAACTTCAACCGCTAGCAAGTCTAGCTAATTCACAAAGCAATGGACTTTTATTTGACTATTGGATGTGGGTACGCCCCGATCAAAAAGACTCAGAAACCGTGTTAAAAAACAGATACCAGTCTTATCGGGATGTGGGTGTTAGAGGACTTTTCTTTGAGGATTACAATAAAAAACATTTTCAAATTGCAAAAGAAATCGGATTAGAAACCCATCGCTGGATGTGGACAATGAATAGAGGAGAAAAAGATCTTCTTGCACAGCATCCCGAATATTATGCCGTCAGTAGATCAGGGAAATCCTGCGCCACAGCGCCCCCATATGTAGACTATTATAGATTTCTCTGTCCATCGCATCCAGATGTTCCGAAATATTTAGAAGAAAAATCCAGAGAACAACTTGAAAAAGAAGACGTGGATGGTTTACATCTCGACTACATTCGATATCCAGATGTTGTATTACCTGTTAACTTATGGAAAAACTACAACCTTGATCAATCTGCTGAACTAGCTGATTATGATTTTTGCTACAGCAAATACAGTAAAGCTACTTTTTTAAAAGAAACAGGTATTGACATTGACAAGGTAGAGCGTCCCGACCAAAGCCCCTCGTGGCGCTCGTTTCGGTACAAGCAGATCAATAAAATCGTCAATCGCATTGCTGATGTAGCAAAAAAATACGACAAGCCCCTGACTGCTGCGGTATTTCCTACGCCAGACCTTGCAAAACGAATTGTAAGACAAGATTGGACCAACTGGAAACTGTCAGGCGTATTTCCAATGATATACCATGGATTTTATAGTGAACCTGTCAGTTGGATTGGTACTGCCGTGAATGAAGGAGTAGAGGCATTAAATGGGAAGTTCCCCCTTTATGCCGGACTTTATCTACCTGATTTCAAAGCAGCAGAAGAAATAAGACAAGCTATATCCCTTTCAAAGAAAAACGGTGCTGCAGGTATCTCGCTATTTGGTGAAACAGACTTTACACCGGCAATATTAGAGGTGTTGAAATCTTTCCGTTAAAAGAATTTAAGAAATGATACATCAATAATAAGACCCACTAAATTGACAACAATATTGATTAGATTCAAAAAATGTCAAAAAAATACTTACCTTTGTATCCCGTACATGAGGCAGATGTTTGGAGCTCTAGAGTTCCAAACATTAGTTAAAAATCCATAATTGCTATGACTAAATATATCTTTGTTACGGGCGGCGTAACCTCGTCGTTAGGGAAAGGCATTATTGCTGCATCCCTAGCCAAACTTCTACAGGCGCGGGGTTTTAAAGTAACCATTCAAAAATTCGACCCTTACATCAACATTGATCCAGGAACATTAAATCCCTACGAGCATGGGGAATGTTATGTAACTGAAGATGGTGCAGAAACCGATCTTGACTTAGGACACTACGAACGTTTTTTGAATGTACCTACTTCCCAGGCAAATAACGTTACGACAGGTCGTATCTATAAACATGTCATCGAAAAAGAACGAGAAGGTGCTTACTTAGGAAAGACAGTTCAAGTCATACCACATATTACAGATGAAATCAAGCGCCGTATGCAGCTGTTGGGCCAAACCGGCGAATATGACATTGTAATCACCGAGCTTGGAGGAACAGTAGGCGATATTGAATCACTTCCTTTTATAGAAGCAGTACGCCAGTTGCGGTGGGAATTAGGTAACAATGACTCATTAGTTATTCACTTGACCTTAGTCCCTTATTTAGCTGCTGCCGGCGAATTGAAAACCAAACCTACCCAGCATTCTGTCAAAACTTTATTGGAATATGGTGTGCAACCAGATATATTAGTATGCCGTACTGAACATAAATTAACCCCGGAGATTCGTAAAAAACTCGCATTATTTTGTAATGTAAATATCAATGCTGTAGTAGAATCAATTGATGCAAGCACAATCTATGATGTTCCGCTACTCATGTTAAAAGAGCAATTAGATAAAACAGTATTATCTAAACTCAAATTATCAACAAAGAACGAACCTAATTTAGAAAACTGGAAAAACTTTCTAGGAAGATTAAAAAACCCAACAAATGAAGTTAATATCGCTTTAGTTGGCAAGTATGTTGAACTTCCAGACGCCTATAAATCGATTGCAGAAGCCTTTATACACGCTGGCTCCGCCAATGAGACCAAAGTGAAAGTACGCTATATCGCCGCAGAAAGTATTAATGATGACAACGTAGCAGATAAGCTAAGGAATTTAGACGGGGTATTGGTAGCTCCCGGATTTGGAGAACGTGGATTAGTTGGCAAATTATCAACTATTGAATTCGTACGTAAAAACAAAATTCCGTTCTTTGGCATCTGCCTAGGCATGCAGTGTGCTGTTATTGAGTTTGGCCGAAATGTATTAGGCCTTAAAGACGCTAACAGCTTTGAAATGAACGATAAAACGACTAACCCTGTAATTAATTTGATGGAAGAACAAAAAAACATCAAAAATATGGGTGGCACCATGCGATTAGGAGCTTATGATTGTGAAATTAAAAAAGGAACTAAAGCATTCGGTATTTACGGAAAATCAAAAATTTCAGAAAGACACCGTCATCGTTATGAATTCAATAATGATTATTTAAAAGACTATGAAAAAGCAGGAATGATAGCTTCTGGTATCAACCCAGAAACCGGACTAGTCGAAATAGTAGAGCTAAAAGATCATCCGTTTTTTGTAGCTGGTCAATTTCACCCCGAATTAAAATCGACAGTAGCAACCCCTCACCCACTTTTTGTTAACTTTGTAGCCGCATGTTTGGCTAACAAAAAGTAGAACGTAGTAAATAATAAAAAGATACTAGAAATAAAAAGCAGTAAATGGATAGAAATAATATCATAGGATTAGTACTTATTTTCGCAATTTTTGCGGGTTCATTTTATTTAATGAAACCTTCAGAACAGGAAATCAATCAAGAACAAGTCTTACAAGATTCACTAAAAAATGTAAGGGAAGGTAACGTCGTTGTAGATACTACCCGTACTGTCAACGTCGCAGCAGTAGACTCTATCGCACTAAAAAAGCCTTTTGGTGCAACAAAAGTTGGACAAGAGCAACTTGTTAAATTAGAAAATGAATTACTGGTAGCAGAAATTTCCACAAAAGGTGGTAAGGTAAAATCTGTACAGCTTAAAAATGAGACAAACTATGACGACACCCCATTATATATCTTAGAAGGCGAAAATAATAAGTTTGGATTTATCTTTAAAGCTGATGGAGAGAACATCAATACAAATGATTTATACTTTACGATAAGCAATCCATCCTCGAATGCCGTAACTCTTCGTTTGAATTACAACGAGAATCAATATATTGACTACACTTACACCTTACAACCAGATGCATACAATGTAGGACTTCAGATTAATGCTGTAGGGATTCAAAATTTAGTTGATATCAAGCAAAAATCGATTACATTAAACTGGGAAGCTTCCCTTCTACAAAAGGAACTGAATGTAAAATCGGAGAGAGAAAAATCAACAATCTTCTATAAGGATTCCGAAGGTTCAGTAGACCATCTTTCCGAATCTGGAGACGATGAGGAAAAAATAGAAGAAAAAGTAGAATGGGTAGCATTCAAACAACATTTCTTCTCTGCTATTCTCTCATCAGCGCAATCCTTTGAAAATACGGAATTGAATGTAACGTTTAACACTGCTGATACCGTGGTAAAAACATACAGAACTTCGGTTGATTTACCGTTCAACACACAGGGAAATAACCAATATGATTTAAATTTCTTCTTTGGTCCCAACCAGTATAAAACGTTAAAAGCCGAAGGAAACGATTACCAGCATATTATCAATATGGGATGGGGACCTATGTCATGGATCAATAGGTTTCTGACAGTCCCTCTTTTTGACTTTCTAGACGGATTTAAGATGAGTTATGGTATTGTCATCTTAATTCTAACATTGCTACTAAAAGGTTTGATGTTTCCGCTTACGTATAAATCTTATCTTTCGATGGCCAAAATGCGTGTTCTTAAACCGCAACTTGATGAAATTAAAGAAAAAGTAGGCGATGATAATCCCATGCTTTTACAGCAAGAGCAAATGAAACTCTACAAGCAAGCCGGTGTGAATCCGCTTGGAGGTTGTCTGCCAATGCTTCTTCAGATGCCATTTACATTAGCATTCTTCTTTTTCTTTCCTAATCTCTTTGAATTGAGAGGTGAAAGCTTCTTATGGATGAAAGATTTGTCAACCTACGATGCGCCAATTACATTTTCGCCGATTTTTGGAGTCAATCACATCTCCCTAATGTGTATATTGATGACATTGACAACATTATTAACTACTTGGTACAACAATGCCACTTCAGGAGCAGCTGCCAATGCCCAAATGAAATATATTGGTTATATCATGCCGTTGCTATTCTTCTTCATGTTAAACAGTTTTCCATCTGGATTGAACTACTACTACTTCTTAGGAGCGGTGTTTACTTTCCTGACACAAGTTATCATTCGGTCTTTCATTGATGATGATAAAATCTTGGCGAAATTAGAAACTAATAAGAAGAATCCGAAAGTTCAAAAGAAATCATCATTTCAACAGCGGATGGAAGATATGATGAGGCAGCAACAAGCTAATCAACAAAAAAAGGTAAATAAGTAAAATTATCATAAAAAGAAAGAGGCTTTTGAGCCTCTTTCTTTTTATGATATATCCTCAATTACTTTTGAGGTAACCAGTCACCGAAAACCTTAGGGATAGCATAATGATCTTGTTCTGACTGTGGCAATTGATACGACCAAGTAACCCTTTTCGACAAATCATTTCCTCCAGGCCCTACAGATCCAAGTTCTGCATAGTAGACCGTCGGTACTTTATCCGGGAACATCTTATCTCCTGTCCACGGATCCCAACCTGCGGGAACAATATGTTCACCCATAAAACAATCTATAAATACTGTTTTTGCATGGGGTCTCCAAGGTCTTCCAAGATAGACTTTATTCACGTCTACCCCTACAGCCGTTAATCGACATTTATAAAATATAAAACCGTAAGCACTTTCTTTCGTAGTTGATGCTGCAGTAATATACGAGTTGCGCAGACTTTCGATTTCACACTCCTCAAAAAAAGCAGTACTGGAGCCAAAAATAAAATCTGTTGTACCCGCTATTTTACATCGATAGAAATAATTCCGGTGTCGATCTTTTCCAAGGTACAATGTATCCTGATTTCCCAAAATCGTACAATTGATAACCGAAACACGATCCGCCTCGACATGAAGTGCAACAGCCTGCCCTACCGGCCCAGAAGAATTGACGATCGTCATATTTTTGATCGTTACATCATTGGCCAACACAAGAAAACTGTATGAATTAAATGTTCCAAATTTCGTTAATCCACATTCATCCGGAGCAGATCTGACCTTACCAGAATAATCATCAAACGTGATTATAGTATTCGTCCGGCTCTCCCCTTCCAGAATAATATGGCGTAGATGCGACGGGATCACAATCTTTTCTTTATAGGTCCCCTCTTTAATCCATATTTTAATTGGTTCTTCACGAAAAGAGCGGACAGCATTAATGGCTTCCTGCACTGTTTTAAAATCTCCATTACCTGTTTGATCGACCACTATCTGATCTGTTGATGCAAATGCTAAACTCACATAACTTATCAGAAAAAAAACTGACAAACTTCGTATTTTAATCATAATCATGTATTCCAATATTTATATTTCATATCAAGGAAACCCTCAATAATGCTACGCTACAATTTTTCTATCCGAAACCAATCCACTTCGGCAAAGCCCGAATCATTTATAGTTTGCTCGCGCGTCGCATACAATCCCAATGTAGCACCGATCCATTTACCGGGTTTTGCCGAGAACGTTTCCCCTACTTTCTTAAACTCTTCATTATCTAAGCTATAGTACCAATTGCAATTTGTACCATCTGTTACCCTTACCTGTAGGTAGATGAAATCCGAATCTATAGCAGCAACTTGACTCACCTCTTCCGTCTTTCCGCTCAAACCTCTCTTACATATACCTTGAAAAAGAGCGTATTGGTCAGCAGTCCCTGCAATATATAATTGGCTATAATCCTCTCCTACCACTATAAATCCCGCCTTTTCCTTTAAATCCTTCTCATTGGCCACTAATCTAATCTTAGTAGTAGCCTTAAAGTTCTCGGCAGGCATTTTCTGTGTTAATATATTGGGTACATCCAGCATATTTTTAAAATCAGCAGGAATCTCCTGTGTATAAAGCCTTAGATGCCCATTGTGGCTAGGAATCAACCATGTACCATCAGGATTCGCTTGCCATTGCCATTGTAATCCCAACAGGGAAGTTTCAAATTCATCTGACTCCATTGGGTTAACGATTGGATAGCTCTTCCCTACATTCGGCTTTTTGTATTCCAAAACAGGATTTCCTGTGCCGTCACCATCTTTATCCTCTCCTATTACCGGCCAGTCGTTGATCCATTTCATGGGCTGTAGATGCACGACTCTACCCATAGCCTCTTTATCTTGAAAATGGAAAAACCAGTCTTCCCCTGAGGGAGTATCCACCCATGCACCTTGATGTGGCCCATTGATGGCAGTATTTCCTTGCTCCATAACGACTTTTCGCTCATAAGGCCCGTATACATGCTTAGATCGTAATACCAGTTGCCATCCTGTAGCAACACCACCAGACGGCGCAAATAAATAATAGTATCCATTTCTCTTATGTATTTTAGGACCTTCAATCGTCGGATCGATCACATGTCCATCGTACACAATCACCCCCCTGTCCAATACCTTATCACCCATCTCGTTTAACTTCGCTATAGCTAGTACACTTTTAAGACCTGCTCGGCTTCCAGCATACGCAAAAGCAAGGTAATTTTTACCGTCGTCATCCCAAAAAGGACAGGGATCAATCAGGCCTTTCCCTTCAAACACCAGAATCGGATCCGACCAGGCTCCAGCCGGATCTTTAGTCCTCGTCATATATATACCATAGTCCGGATCTGGATAATAAATATAAAATTCGCCTTTATGAAAACGTATCGCCGGAGCCCATACCCCATTACCATGCTGTACCTTATTGAATACACCTTCCGGCACTTGTCTTTGCAAAGCATGGCCAATAATCTTCCAATTGATCATATCCTTGGAATGCAGTACCGGTAAACCGGGAGTATGATTAAAACTAGAAGAAATCATGTAATAATCATCGCCGACTCGAGTCACATCGGGATCCGAATAGTCAGCATCTATGATTGGATTTTTATACTTGCCGTTGCCCAAATCAGGGGACCATACCGATGAAACATAGTTTTGCGAAAACACAGTACCGGTTACAAGTAGGAAAATGGAACTTAATAATAAATTTATCTTCATGACAAAATTGGTTTACAATTCAACGCTATCGGTTGCATAACAAACCTAATGTATTCCGTTTTATTTTACAACAGTATTTTACGCAATCGTTACCATTTTAAACATAAAAAAGCCACACCCTTCCGTATGGCTTCAAAAAAAATCGTAACACATTTTTCTGATTTCGGCATTCATCCCAAACCACTATACCGTCCCATTTCTACAACTTTCTATTTCTTTTATGTATTGGCCATGCACAAACAGTCCTTCAGCATGGGCCTTGTAGCAGCACGTTAAACAAAAGCGCTAAAACCAGTAATACTACGACCTACAATCAATGAATTTATTTCTTTAGTTCCTTCGTACGAATAAATAGCTTCCGCATCAGCCAGAAAACGGGCAACATTATATTCTAATAATATACCATTCCCTCCCATTACCTCTCTTGCTCTGGAAACAATATCACGTGTCCGCAAAGTACAAAAGACTTTAGCCAGCGAAGCATGCTCATCACGGAGCTTGTCCTCATCCTGTAGCTCGGACAATCTAAATACTAATGTCTGCATTGACGTTAAATTGGATAACATCTCTACCAGGTGATTCTGGATCAGTTGGAATGAAGCAATAGGTTTACCAAACTGTTTTCTTTTCAGCGTATACTCGAGTGCGTTTTCATAGGCCCCGCGCGCGCAGCCCACTGCCATCCATGCGACGCCGGCTCGTGTCATCTGCAACACTTTAGCCGTATCTTTGAAAGAATTTGCATGCGGCAAACGATCATGTTCAGGTACAACGCAGTCCGTCAATGTGATTAATCCATTTTGTACGATTCGCAAGGCCATTTTACCTTTGATCTTTTCCACATGGAATCCGGGATTTTCTTTCCTCACGATAAATCCTTTAACTTCTCCATCTGCTAAATCCCTAGCCCATATTATAGTAATATCAGAAAAGGTCGCATTTCCAATCCATTTTTTTTGCCCATTTAGTACCCATCCTTCAGCCGTTTGCCGACAGGTAGTCGTCAACCCTCCCGCCGCACCCGATCCCACCTCAGGCTCCGTAAGTCCGAAAGCACCAATCTTTTTAAACTGTTGCATTTGCGGCAGCCATTCATCCTTTTGTTCTTCAGAGCCACAGGTATAAATGGATCCCATGGCCAGACCGCTTTGCACGCCTAAAAAAGTAGCAATAGAAGGATCTATCCGTCCAAACTCCGCCGCTATTATTCCGTCCATCAGAGATTTGCCACCGGCACAACCATATCCTTCATAAGTGTAACCACATATATTCAGCGCAGCCAATTTTGGAATAATTTCAAAGGGAAACTCGTCGTGCAACCAATAATTATTTACCAAAGGTTTTATTTCAGTTTCGAGAAACGTGCGGATTCTCAGCAGTAAAGCCTGATCTTCTGCAGATAGCTTATATTCCATACCGTAGAAATCCGCGTTAATCGGGGGAAGCTCCTTTTTCCTGTTACTTCCACCAGTAAGCATTTTCATTGCCATCTGCAGTTGCTTTTCATCCATTTTGGACACAGCGTTTAACACCGTTCCCAGGTCTACTTTTTGTGAAATCTTACTAAGCTGCTCAAAATCAATCGATTTCATGAGTTTTACAATATTTCTAATCTTACCTATCATAACTATGACTTATAAAGTGAAAACATTTTTTTATCAATTTAGTTTTTTATTGTTTCAAATCAATAAAACTATCTTATATTTGCGGCAGAATAATCTTATATTTTTTTAAACAACTGTTATTCAGTGTTTTAAAAATAAATAAAAAAAGAGTTATTTTTCGGGTTACCTTTTTGGAATTCCGGTATTAAAGGATATAAAACAACATTTGTTTCAATTAAATAGAAAATTAAAAGATGAAAAATTTATTCGCATTCGGATTTTTAGCATTAGCTTTAACAGTAGTATCATGTGGTGGTGCAGAAACTAAAACTGACGCTACTACTGATTCATTAGCAAACGAAGTAGAAAACACTACTGAAAACGTTGCTGATTCATTAGAAAACGTTGCTGATTCAGTACGTTCAACTGGTGATTCAATCGCTGATTCATTGAATAACGTTCAATAATCCGAACAAGAGTTTAAAATACTCCATAAAAAGCCTGTGTTCATGAACACAGGCTTTTTTGTTTTTTAATATCTGCTTTTTTGCTTATCGCAGTAGGTTTTCTTATTTTTGGACAAATTACGTACGACATGACATTATCTTCATTAACAGCCGTTACTCCAGTAGACGGACGATACCATAATAGCACAAAAGAATTATCCGCTTATTTTTCAGAATTTGCCCTAATAAAATACCGTGTACTTGTAGAAGTAGAATATTTTATTGCCCTTACAGCCTCAGGCATTCCACAACTTGCTCATTTTGACGGATCATTAAATGAGAAATTAAGGAATATTTATCAGAATTTTTCATTAACAGATGCGGAGTGGATTAAAGACACAGAAAAAGTAACCAATCATGATGTCAAAGCGGTGGAGTATTTCTTAAAAGACCAATTCGAAAAGTTAGGATTACATGATTCACTCGAATTTATACATTTTGGATTAACATCGCAGGATATTAATAACACGGCCATCCCGTATTCATGGAAAGAAGCGATACAAAATAGTTATACACCTGCTATCAATGAACTGCTACTACAACTTAAAGGCTTTGCTGCCGAATGGAAAGAGATTCCGATGTTGGCCCGCACCCATGGACAACCAGCGTCTCCTACGCGATTAGGAAAAGAAATCCAGGTATTCGTAGAACGTATCGAGAAGCAATTAGAATTATTGGCCCAGATACCGCATTCTGCAAAATTTGGCGGTGCTACAGGTAACTTTAATGCGCATCAAGTCGCTTATCCTGCAAACGATTGGGTAGATTTTGGAAATAGATTTGTCAATGATTTACTTGGCTTGAGTCGTTCACAGACAACTACCCAAATTGAACATTACGATAATTTTGCTGCAAGTTGCGATGCCTTGAAGCGTATTAACAACATTATCATTGATCTCTGTCGGGATATATGGACGTATATTTCGATGGAATATTTCAAGCAAAAAATAACTGCAGGACAGGTCGGCTCTTCGGCTATGCCACACAAGGTAAATCCAATCGACTTCGAAAATGCCGAAGGAAACTTGGGATTGGCAAATGCAATATTTGAGCATTTATCAGCAAAGCTGCCGATTTCACGTTTACAACGCGACCTTACAGATTCGACCGTATTGCGTAATATTGGTGTTCCATTTGCCCATACATTGATTGCTATAAAATCAACATTAAGAGGTCTTCGTAAATTAATTCTAAATGAATCTGCTCTAGCAAAGGATCTAGAAAATAACTGGGCAGTGGTAGCAGAAGCAATCCAGACCATTTTGCGTAGAGAGGGATACCCTAAACCATATGAGACATTAAAAGACCTAACCCGTACAAATTCACACATCACCAAGGAAACCATAGCCATATTTGTAGATGGACTCAATGTTTCAGAGGATATAAAAAAAGAAATCAAAGCAATATCTCCGGCCAATTATACAGGCGTTTCTTTCTAAGCTTTGACGAAAGAATGACGTGTGTGAGTGGCATATCTGCTATCTTTGAACATTAAATTTAAGAAAATGGCTACAATTAACGTATATACAGAATCAACACCCAATCCTTCTACCATGAAATTCTTGGTAAATAAGCTTCTTATCAATGGTAGCGCGGATTATCCAGATAGAGAGAAAGCACTCTCGTCTCCTTTTGCCAAAGAGTTGTTCAAATTCAATTTTGTTAATGGGGTATTTTTTGCAAGCAATTTTGTAACAATCACTAAGAGTGACGAAGCGGAATGGGAAGATATTGAAGCTCTTTTAAAAGACTTTGTAAAAGGAGCCGTAGAGTCCGAACTGAAAGTTCAGGAAGTCGTTTCTGATGAGAACGTATCGTTTGAAGGCACGGAAACGGAGGTGAAAATACAGCAAGTACTGCACGACTATGTTCGCCCTGCGGTAGAACAGGATGGAGGGGCGATAGCCTATAAATCATTTGAAAACGGCACCGTAACAGTAGAGTTGAGAGGTTCTTGCAGCGGATGTCCTTCTTCTACCATTACCCTTAAAGCTGGCATTGAAGGCCTGTTGAAAAGAATGGTACCGGAAGTGGAAGAAGTTGTAGCTGAGGCATTATAGCATATAGGTATATTAGAAACACAAGCGGGTCGAAAATTTTCGACCCGCTTGTGTTTCTAATATACCTATTTTAATGCGACTCCGTATGTGTGTAGATCAGAAAAATATTTCTTAACTTGAACAAATTATGATTTTATAATGGCTTTTATCAATCGCATTTTTCCAATTCTGCTCTTTATAGCTTTTCTTTCAAGCTGTACTACGAATACACAAGTTGATCTTATTGTTTTTAACGCCAAAATTTATACTGTTGATTCGACTTTTACCACTGCAGAAGCATTTGCCGTAAAAAATGGGATTTTTATAGATATAGGCACTTCGGAATCGATACTTCAACGATATAAAGCAAAGGAAACAATCGACGCAAAAGGAAATCCAATTTACCCGGGCTTTTATGATGCGCACGCCCATTTTTTTATGTTTTCAGAACTGCTTGATCAGGCTGACCTAACCGGCGCTACTTCCGTCGCGGAAGTTATTAAGAGATTAAAGACCTACCGCCTTTCAAACCCAGAAAAAAAATGGATTGTGGGTGCAGGTTGGGATCAAAACCTGTGGCCTGAAAAAACATTTCCTACTAAGGATAGCCTCGATAAGTATTTTCCGGATATTCCCATCTATCTCTCCCGAATCGATTACCATGCCGCTTGGGTAAATTCCAAAGCATTAGAGATAGCGAGATTAGATAGTACAGCGATGGTAGAGGGCGGATTGGTTATCGCAGATAGTATAGGTCAGCCAGCAGGCATACTAATCGACAATGCCACTTCACTCGTGTCCATATATATTCCAGAAGCGGCGGAAATCGACTTATTAAAGAGCTTACGTCGCGCACAAGACTCTTTATTTTCTGTGGGCCTCACCACTATTGTCGATGCGGGCCTTGATCCGGATCAACTAGAAATACTAACAAAATTCTATTCGCAGGATTCTTTAAAAATTCGAGATTATGCGATGATATTGGCCAAACCTAATGATATCGAAAATTATATCCGAAAGGGCATATATGATTCTGAGCGTCTGAGCATTAAATCAGTAAAACTAATGGCGGACGGCGCTTTAGGCTCGCGCGGCGCCTGCCTCCTAGAACATTATCATGATCATCCTTCAAACGGCTTCTTACTTCGCAGTCCTGCCGAATTTGACCAAACAATTCAGCTATTGGCCAACAGTCCCTTTCAGGTAAATACGCATGCGATTGGCGATTCTGCTAACCGGCTGATTCTCGATGCATATGGCAGGCATTTGAAGGATGGAAAAAGCCGGAGGTGGCGGATTGAGCATGCCCAAGTAATTGCTCCTGAAGATTTCAAAAAGTTCAGCGAATTTTATATCATCCCCTCTATCCAACCAACTCATGCTACATCGGATATGTATTGGGCAGAAGAACGTTTGGGAACTGAACGCATCAAAGGAGCGTATGCCTACAAACAATTACTACAGCAATACGGTCTTGTTGCATTAGGAAGTGACTTCCCCGTAGAACACTTTAATCCTTTATACGGCTTTCATGCAGCTGTTGCGCGGGTGGATAAAACCGGCTTTCCCCATGGAGGTTTTCAAATGGAAAACTCCCTTACACGCGAAGAAGCCTTGCGCGGTATGACAATCTGGGCGGCATTTTCATGTTTTCAGGAACAAAAAAGAGGATCCATTGAAAAAGGTAAAGATGCAGATTTCGTGATTTTGGAAGATGATATTATGACATTACCAGATAATCGACTAAGAGATGTCAAAACGAAAAGAACAGTGATTGCCGGAGAGACAGTATTTTTAAGGTAAAATAAAAGCCTCTGCATATCAGAGGCTTTCATATATTTTTAAGGCGGAGCAGACCTATTTCCATCATTGCCTTCCAACTACTGCATGTCGAACAAATGTTTTTCAGCATGGTAAGACGAGCGTACGAGAGGTCCTGATTCAACATATTTGAATCCCATGTCGAGACCGATCTGCTTGTATTTATCAAATTGAGCTGGCGAGATCCAGTCCAACACCGGATGATGTGCCTTTGTTGGCTGCAGATATTGTCCCAACGTAAGGATATGTACACCTACATCATACAAATCTTGCATTGCTTCGATCACATCCTCTTCCGTTTCACCTAGTCCCAGCATGATTCCCGATTTGGTGCGCAGACCCGCCTCAGAGATCCGACGCAAACATTCTAATGAACGATCGTATTTAGCCTGAATACGCACTTCACGGGTCAATCGACGTACAGTTTCTAGATTATGTGACACCACTTCCGGACGTACCGCTAATACACGGTCCAAATTATCCCATTGTCCTTTAAAATCAGGAATTAGTGTTTCAAGAGTCGTTTCCGGACTTTCGCGACGAATCGTGTTAATTGTTTCAGCCCATATCGTAGATCCACCATCTTTTAAGTCATCGCGATCTACAGAAGTAATTACACAATGTTTTACCTGCATCAATTTAACAGATTGGGCAACGCGATTTGGCTCATCCATATCTACAGCCAGTGGCCTACCCGTTGCTACAGCACAGAAAGAACAAGAGCGTGTACATATATTACCGAGTATCATAAAAGTAGCTGTACCTGCACCCCAACACTCTCCCATATTAGGACAATTACCACTTTCACATATCGTATGCAATTTATGCTCGTCTACCAAACTACGAACATGGCGGTACTCTTTACCGACCGGTAATTTAACACGTAACCAATCTGGTTTTCGCTGCGTTTCAGTAACAGGTATTACAGGTAGTTCTATCATGCTACAAAGTTAACGATAATTCGTATATACTCTACTAGAATTATTGTTAATCCATTATCATAATTCCATAAAATGCATAAAGCCCCTTGCATAAGCAAGAGGCTTCATATAACATCTAAATTCTCAAACTAGAATTGGAAACCGACTCCGAATGACCAAACCCTGTTGGACACTGTTTCATCAGCGTTAGGAGCAAGTTGAGTAAGACCAAGATTATAACCAGCGTTCAGTAAAAAACCATTTGCTAATTTATAACCGGCCATAAAATTTGCACCAGCATCAATCACATTCATATCTTTATCATCTCCTGAAAATTCTAAATCCCAGTCTGTCTCGCCGGCATAGTCTCCTAAATTCCCTTTTAACTTATCTTTTCCACTGACGTTAAACCCAATATAAGGTCCAGCTCCGAGGAAAACACTGCCAGATCCCGCAGGAATCCAATACACCGCATTAACAGGGATTTCCACAGACATCACGTTACGAGCAAACTCCGCTTCTGCCATACCTTCATAATTCTCATAATATTTAGTACCTTTTCCCTGCAACGATACACCTGGTTGAATAGAAAAATTCGTTGCTACTGGAAGATCAGCAAAACCCGTAACGTGAAACGACGTATTATTCTTTTGATCATCTCCTAAATTACTGTATTTACCTAAGTTCACACCAGCTTTTAAACCGTAACTTACTTGAGCTTGTGCCCCTGCAGCTAACAATACTACTGCACCAAAAGAAAGTAATAATTTTTTCATAATAATTCTTTTTAAATTTTAAAACTGTTTTCTACTTACACTACGTAAGACAAGTACTTTATATCAAGTATTAGACCAAAAACTTCAAAAAGCCCAATCATCGAAATAAAAAACTGATAATAAGCAAATTAAAAGAAGAAATGAAAAACTAACGGCGGCGGTAATTCACATTCCTCAAGTTAAACAAAAGTCCCCAATCTTTAGATATATCAAAAACCCAAATAATTTCCAATTAATACTTGTCATTTAAAAAATTAAGCGTTACTTTTGCATGCCCACGAAGGGAAAAGGTCGGATGGCCGAGTGGCTAGGCAGAGGTCTGCAAAACCTCGTACAGCGGTTCGAATCCGCTTCCGACCTCGTTTAGATTTTGTACAAAAAAAATATTAAATAAAATGGGAGTTACACGTTTAAAGAGAAAAGATAGAAGAAACAAAACAGTTTCACGTGTTGAAGTTCAGTTTCTAAGTCTAGGTCGTAATATCGAATTGGGAAGTCGTTCGAAAATGCCTAAGCACAGTCAAATTGTTAAAAACAACGCTGTATTAGATAAATTAGCTTCTGAAGCGAAATAAGCTAATAAAACAATATAAAAAAGAGATCTATTTAAATAGGTCTCTTTTTTTTGTCTATTAACATCAGTTAAAATTAATAGGTAGCCGACAAGCTACCTATTAATTTTAACCGATTAGAGTTAGAGTGGTTTAGCCTTTAATAGCTTTCACACCCGGCAAGGCCTTACCTTCCATGTATTCCAACAATGCTCCGCCACCGGTACTCACGTAACTCACATGTTCTGTCATTCCAAATTTAGAGACCGCAGCTGCAGAATCTCCTCCCCCTATTAACGAAAAAGCACCCCGTTCCGTCGCTGCTACGATCGCATCCGCCACGGCACGTGTTCCTTTCGCGAAAGTATCAAATTCAAACACCCCCATTGGCCCGTTCCATAATATGGTATTAGATGCGCTGATTACCTCTGCAAAATGAGCACCTGATTCAGTTCCAATATCCAAGCCCTGTCTATCCGCAGGAATCTGATCATTAGGCCCGTCGTATACTTCAGCATCATTCGCAAAGCGATCTGCGATCTGCGCATCGGTAGGGAGCACCAAATTAACACCTTTTTGTTCTGCCTTTTTTACCAACTCATTTGCAAGATCTAATTTATCCAGCTCCACCAATGACTTTCCGATCTCCCCACCTTTCGCTTTTATAAAGGTGTAAGCCATGCCGCCACCTATAATCAAGTTATCTACTTTATCTAGCAAAGCTTCAATTAATTCTAATTTATCAGACACTTTTGCTCCGCCCATAATAGCTGTAAACGGACGCTGAGGATCATTAAGCACTTTCTCTGCATTATTAATTTCCGCAGCCATCAAATAGCCAAAATACTTCGCCTCAGGAAAAAATTGAGCAATTACCGCAGTAGATGCATGTGCTCTATGCGCAGTTCCAAATGCATCATTTACATATACATCACCCAATTGAGCTAATTTCTCCGCAAAATCTTTATCTCCTTTTTCTTCCTCTTTATAAAAACGAAGATTTTCCAATAGCAAAACCTCACCTGACCTCAAGTTTCCGGCCTTGTCAGTCGCTTCCTGTCCAATACAATCATCAGCAAATTTCACATCCACGCCGATCACCTCAGAGAGGTAGGACACGATGTGCTTTAAAGAATATTTATCCGTAGGCCCATCTTTCGGACGTCCCAGGTGCGACATCAAAATGACTGACCCACCATCATTCAACACTTTCTTTATCGTCGGTAACGCACCTTGAATACGGTTATCATCCGTGATATTAAAATTATCATCCAAAGGAACATTAAAGTCCACACGAATTAAGGCCTTTTTTCCAGAGAAGTTCAAACTATCTATTGTTTTCATATACATATAATTGTTTCATGAGCTTACAGCTCTATTGTCTTTAATGTGATCCTTCTTTATTATCTCTTGTTTCAAATTAATTGAAACCCTAAATATATAAAAAAGATTAATATATTTCTATTGTATAGGGTATCCTTGCCTGCATACCAGTATGCTGCAACGCATTTCGAATATCATATATATATTTTTGATAATCGCCAAGTTCTTCGGCAAACAACCATGTTTTTATTTTTTCCTTCGAGGTTGAAAGGATACTGCTAAATGGATCCTCTTTTTCTGGAAGTTCAACAATGGCGTAATCCGCCAATTTAGCTTTGTACGCAGCAGCCTGCACCGCCCGCTGCACATTGCCGATCTTATCTACCAGTCCCAATTCCAACGCCTGATTTCCCGTCCACACCCTTCCTTGACCAATGCTGTCTACGCGCTGTACCGAAATCTTCCGTCCGTCGGCTACCCGTTTCATAAAAGTATTATATATACGATCCACCTCCAACTGTACGATTGATCTTTCTTCAGCTGTCATCGGTCTGTCCATATCAGACATTAAGTTTGAAAATTTACCAGTCGACACTTCATCTATATGTATACCTAGCTTATCATTTAGTAAACCTTTAAAATTTGGGATCATACCAAATACGCCTATAGAGCCTGTGAGTGTCCCCTTCTCGGCAAAAATAGAATCCGCCGCGGCTGCTATATAATACCCCCCTGAGGCAGCATAATCTCCCATAGAAACCATCACAGGTTTTACTTTCCGGGTTAGTTCCACCTCTCTCCAAATAATATCTGAAGCCAATGCCGACCCTCCAGGTGAATTTACCCGCAATACTACGGCCTTAATATCATCGTCCTTTCTTAATTTACGCAATTGTCTAGACAATTTATCGCCCCCTATATCCCCAGTAGTACCTTCCCCGTCCACGATATTTCCATACGCATATAATACCGCTATTTTGTTTTTGGAACTATTTTCTTTTTCCTTTGGCGAATAAGTCAACAGGGACACCGCCGAAATATCCTTATCTTTTTCAACCTTCAAACGGTCTTTAATTTCATCTAGTAATTCATCTTTATATAGTTTTGCATCAACAAACTTATACTTCACGGCATCTTCTGCATTACGCACTAAAAACGCATCAGCGATACGATCCAAAGAATCTGTCGAAATCTTTCTTCCCTCAGCTATGTCTGTCAAAAAAGAAGCATAAATACTGTTTAGGTATGAAGTTACCTGTTCACGATTAGCTGAACTCATTTCGTTCAGCAAAAACGGTTCTACCGCAGATTTATACGTACCTACTTTTACAACCTGCATCTCCACCCCCAATTTATCCAGCGCGTCTTTCATAAATACGACAGATGAACTCAACCCTCTGAAATCTATTGCCCCTTCCGGGTTGACATAAATTTTATCCGCTACCGAAGCCAGGTAATACGCCTTTTGTGAATACATCTCGCTATAAGCTACGATAAATTTCTTTGACGTCTTAAAATCAACCAACGCATCGCGTATTTCTTTCAGGCTTGCAAACCCTACATTGATCGTAGAAGGATTAAGATATATCCCTTTAATATTATCATCTTCCTTTGCCGCCTGAATCCGTTTCAGTATATCGTTGAGCCCAATAGATTTAGACGC
This sequence comes from Sphingobacterium alkalisoli, assembly GCF_005049105.1. Classification (GTDB taxonomy): domain Bacteria; phylum Bacteroidota; class Bacteroidia; order Sphingobacteriales; family Sphingobacteriaceae; genus Sphingobacterium; species Sphingobacterium alkalisoli. The sequence goes on along the minus strand of NZ_SUKA01000002.1, from coordinate 503,683 downwards.
TCCATAGCCTGGGATATTCAGATCACCGAATGGGTTAGATTCGGTTTTTTCCACTATTTCATGATCCAAGCTCATGTACAACACCGAATTATCCGGCACTATCGCAGCCGATTGGGAAGTCGACTGTTGTACCAACGCCCCAATAAATACCAGAAAAACAACGAAAATAATTACAAAGGTCACGAGCACACCAATTATGGTGGCAAATATGTGTTTTACAAAATCCATTTAAAAAAATATTTTAATCCTATAAATTAAAGAAATATATTTGAATTTTGCAGCATTTAGCGATATATAATCAAACAATATTCTATGAACGTCGTATTCCTTCTATTAGGGGCCAATCTAGGATCTCCTTTAAAACAACTCGAATTAGCACAAAAACTATTGGTAGAAAACGTAGGGGTCCTACAATCCGAATCCGCAGTATATGAATCAGAAGCATGGGGTGTAGAAGAACAACCAAAATTTCTCAATAAGGTTATCAGTTTACTTACCCGCTTCGATCCACATGAAACACTCGCTATCTGCCAAAATGTGGAAGATACATTAGGTCGTGTCAGAAAAGAAAAATGGGGTGCACGTATTATTGATATTGATATACTTTATTATAATTCAGAAGTTCTCAACGAGCCCTTTTTAAAAATTCCTCATCCTTATTTGCATTTACGTAAGTTCACGATGGTGCCTTTGGTAGAGATTGCGCCCCAGGAAGTACACCCCCTATTAAAACACACGAATGAAGAATTGTTGCGTCTTTGCATCGATCCGTTACAGGTTATCAAAATAAAATGATATATCAAATCATAAAACCAGAGATTATACAATCCGCTATGATGAACAATGTGGAAATGATTAAGCAATTTTTGGAACTCTATCTTCTTCATACCCCCCTTGATTTTGAAAAACTGACGCAAGCCGTGTCGAAAAAAAACAAGGTAGACATCGCACACTACGCACACCATATAAAACCCACTATGGAATACATCGGCGCTTCCGAGATGCGAATCAATTTTCAAGAGCTAGAAACATTGGCAAAGTCCGATGTTCTCGTAGAAGAACTAGAAGATACGTTTACCACAATTGGCAAGCAGTTTGATCTTTTAATGACTGAGCTACAATCCTATTTAGAGAGTTTGCCATAATTACGAAACGCAATCTAAAATACCGAAGGTCCATTATAAAGGATGAAGAGCTTCCGTCAAATTATACAAAATGGCCGAAGCTCTTTTGTACTAAAATAGCGAGTTCGCCGACCGGAATTTGCGATTGCGGTCCATTTTCTGTACGCCATTCACGGGTATTCATATCAAATTTAAGAAGATATCCTTCCTGTAGTCCCGATTCAAGTACCGTAAAAAAGTGAGTCTTCGGATCGTAGGTCACATCGAATGTAATTGTTCTTCCATCTACATTGTGCTGAAATTTTCTATTGAAATCCATATTTCTTCATTAGCTTAGTTATCTACTAGCTAATTAACAAAAATAAAACGGAATCGTTCAAGAAAATACATCCTTGCGGCAAGCATCTCCTTCTATCCATGGGGCATCCTTTCCAAATCCATTTCCGAACAGCCGAACAGTTAGCTAGTTCCTACATTCAAGATATAGCCTGCACCATAAATACTTTCAATTCCGATCGTCGGATCCGCACTAAGCAGCTTTCTTATTCTCGAGATAAACACCTCTAGACTTTTTCCATTAAAATAATCGGTATTACCCCAAAACTGTAGCAAGAGATCCTTCTTTGGGACCAGCTCATTTTTACGCTCCAATAAATATAGGATAATTTGTGTCTCGCGCAGGGTCATACTCTTTTTCTCCCCATTAGGATACGTTAGCAACAATCGCTTCCCATCCATCAAAATCGTCCCTATGTATATATTATGCTTCGTTTGTGTTGTCGTGCCCGTTACCGTCGAAAAACGGATAACATTCACAATCTTAAGCATCAGCTCATCCATCTCAAACGGTTTTTCGATATAGTCAAATGCCCCCATTTCCAATCCCTTCTTTCTATTCTCCTTGCCACCTACCGCCGTTAAAAAGAACATGGGTTGAAGTGGAACATCTGCTTTTATCCGCTGCGCTAAGGAAAAACCATCCCCATCCGGAAGCTGAATATCAATAATTACCAAACGGTATGAGGCCGCAGCAAATTCCTGAAGGGCACTTTCTACTGTTTGCTTCCACGAAACCTGAAAACCCTTATTCTGCAGATATCGTGTCAAGAGTGTTCCCAAATCAGGTTCGTCCTCTATTAATAATATATCTATCATACGTTTAGATTACTTTTTTAGCGGGATATCTATTTCAAAACAGGCGCCTATTCTTGTCGTATTGTCTAAACGAACAATCCAACCCATTTTCTCCGCGCTGATCTTTACATAATAAAGTCCCAATCCCAGTCCTGCCACAGTCTGTTTGGTAGCCGATCGATAAAATTTATCAAATATCCTCGATCTATCCACTTCACGGATACCCATTCCGTTATCCCAGATGTATAAGCGTATCCAATCTCCATCTAGCTTTTCCCACCTCAAGTTAATATTTTTATCCTCGGAAAAGTTAAACTTATTCGCATTCTCCACCAGATTATTCAATATCGGAAAATAAAGCATCGGATCGACATCCACATAAATAGGTTGCTTGTACGGATCATAGTTTATCGCTATCTGGCTGGTCATACTCAGGGCAATATCGCTCAGATAGGTTATTGTCAACTGATTAATATCCAGCAATTCGAAATCCGGATTCTGATCCTCCAGCATCACCGAGTCAATACTTTGTTTCACATAGGTTTTGAGTCGCTTCGCATGCCGCTCAATAATATGCCCCATCTCCCTAACATCTTTTATAGCCAACTTCTCGCCTTCCTTTAGATTACTTGCAGAAACTAAAATTGTTGTAATGGGTGTATTAAATTCATGCCGAATATGTTGCAAAAAATCGGTTTTAAGTTTTCCTTCTTTCCGTTCATTTATCCAGTTACGAAAGGTAGCATAACTGATCACAATAATGATCAGTACGCAGATCAAGGATGCGAAAAAAACAGGTGCCATTGCGGATAGCACTTTCCAAACCCGATTAGGAGAATCCACATATAGGCTATAGGTGAACCGATAATCTTCTCCCTGATGATCATTGATGGAAAGCTCCAGTATTCTGTTATTGGTGTTTACCTGGAGAAGATTACCAGAAATGACTGCCGTCGCACCATTATCTTTCGAATCAAAAATCGTGTTCCATTCGTTTCCAGATCCCTTAGCCACCTCGAACCGATCCAGAGAAAGCCGGTACAGTAAATTACGCTCAAGACCGTTATCGACAACAATCTGATAGAATAGGCTGTCCATCGGACTACTTTCACGCAGCCGCCCCAGCAAACGCCGCACTAGCGCATCCCCATTCCGATAAAACGCAGTGCTGTCACCGATAGCAATCAAATCCGGTAAACTATATTCAAAGACTTCCCGAAATATAACATCGCCACCGGGAAACAATTTATCATTTTTCACATAGTTTCCATAAGCAGCAACAATTTTTTGTTTGTGCACAAATAGCAGGTTATCATCCTTCAACTTATAGGTATTGTAAACCAGCACCGTTAATAAGGCAATTAGCGCCAGCATACTACCTATTAAAACTCCTTTATAAAAAATCGGATTCGCTTTGATTTGCATGGTTAAAGCTACCATTAATTTCGTTTCATTTCCTTCCCATTAGGCATTTGTTAAGCTTTATTTAGGTTTCTGTTAGGCTTCAGATCCACGCTTTCGAAGTATCTTTATACCTTTATCTTATCTAAACAAATTATGAATAAAACGTATTTTCTATTTTGTCTCGCTTTTCTGTATACGGCCTTCTCCATGGATAGTGTTTATGGTCAACAACAGACACGGGAAGTCGCACTTCGGAAAAATCAGCTCGACTTTGTCAACCTCGGTTTTGGTATGTTTATCCACTATGGCATGCCTACTTTCATGGATCAGGATTGGTCCGATCCCGATGCACCCTTATCCTTGTTCAATTCACCTAAGCTCGATCCCAACCAGTGGGCAGTAGCTGCAAAATCAGCGCATATGACCTATGGTTGTCTCACCACGAAACACCATAGCGGGTTTCCGATCTGGGCTACCAAGACAACGGATCACAATGTCATGAATACACCACTGGGGCGTGATGTAGTAAAAGAATTTACAGAAGCCTTCCGAAAAAGCGATTTGCGCGTGATGCTATACTATTCGATACTTGACACCTATCAAGGTATCCGGCCAAACCAGATCACAAAAGCACACGTCGAACTGATTAAAGAGCAGCTGCGTGAGCTATTGACCCAGTATGGAACGATTGATGCCTTGGTGATCGACGGGTGGGATGCACCATGGTCTAGGATATCGTATGATGACATTCCATTCGATGATATTTACTTTTTGGTAAAATCGCTCCAACCAAATTGTTTGGTCATGGAGCTTAATTCGGCTAAATATCCGGGAGACGCATTATTCTATACAGATATCAAATCGTACGAGCAGGGAGCTGGTCAATTTATCTCCAAAGAACACAATAAATTGCCTGCGATGGCCTGTCTACCATTACAGCAGAATTGGTTCTGGAAAAGCTCTTTTCCCACTACGCCGGTCAAAGATCCCAAGCAGCTTATCCACGATTTTGTCATTCCTTACAACCAGGCCTATTGCAATTTCATGTTAAATGTAGCACCCAATAAAGACGGTCTTATAGATCAAAATGCCTTAGCCGCCCTAGAGGAAATGGGGAAAGTGTATACTGCATCGGCCTCTTATCAGGAATTGCCAGACTACGCCTACCCTATCCTCGCCAGTAACCTGGCAAAAGATGTAGAGAGTAATAGCAGCTGGAGCGACGACATGAACATAATGGATTTTGCTAACGACGATAATTTTGGTTCGGCCTGGGTATCCAATTCATCCACTAGCAAACCATGGTATGAATTAAGCTTTGCACGATCCATATCCTTCAACACTGTTGTCGTTACCGAAGGCAGAGATCGACCGTCCAGCTATCAACTAACTTATCTGAAAGACGGAAAGTGGGAAGCCATTTCCGCTACCCCCACCATACAGGGACGAATTAAAATCTTCCGATTTGACAGCGTTATCGGACAAAAAATACGTCTGACGATCACACCCAGCAACAGACAAGCCGTCCTATCGGAAGTAGGTGTTTACCAAGAAAGAAGGTGACCTACACCATATTAGACAACACCTTACTATAACGATCAAGATCCCGAGTGTATTTCTCGGGATTTTACATCAGAACATCTAACCATTATCCATCTTCGTTACAAATGGGCCCATTCAGCCAACGATATCAAAAGCTCTAACACATTTGTACTCGGCACTTCTTATCTTAAAGAGACCTTAACCGGTCTTACCACAATTGTGCTCGAGCCGAAGCCGTTACTCGTTTTTATGATTTATTTTGAATTACAATTTAGATTTTCTAATATTGTCGATACTCATTATACACCGAAGTTTCCAAAATATGGCCATCAATTATACCATACTTTCGTTTCCCCACCTGATGCTTGCTATAAAACAATCAGACAGAAAGGCATTTGATGAGCTGTATGGTAGAACATGGAAATCGTTATACAAGCAAGCCGTTAACAAACTGAATAACGAAGACCTGGCAAAAGATATCATCCAAGATATCTTTATAGACTTGTGGACCAAAAGAGAAAGCAGCAATATTGATCATATAGAGCACTATCTAAGCCGAGCAGTCAAATTTAAAGTAATTGACCAATTCCGGAAGAAAGATTTTCACCTAAAGGAAATCGAAGAGTTTGTAGATATCCTGGAAGATAGTGAATATGCCGATAGCAAGTTGCTCGATAACGAACTAAGAGACATTATCAGTACACTTGCCGACCGCTTACCCCAAAAGCGGAGAGAAATTTTTAAACTAAAATTTGAACAGGAACTTAGTACCAAAGAAATTAGTGACCTATTGAACATATCTCCAAAAACAGTTCAAAACCAAACACTTAACTCGATATCCATACTAAAAAACATATTTCAGAAAATTCTTTTTATATTTTTTATACTTTTTTTTGGGAGTTAGCCCCTGTTTTTACGACATAGAAGAAAGCAACCATTATAAACATTTCTTCCATGCACAAGAAACGTCATCAGATAAAAGATAGGTTATTTAAGATTTTTCGTTTATATACCTCCGGAAAAGCTTCTACAGAGCAGGAGAAATTTGTTGACACGTTCTACGATTCTGTTGGCACCGAAGAAAATGTCCAAGAGAGCGATATGGAATCCATATCAAAGGAGATCAAATCCAACATCGACAAAATAATAAACACCAACCCCAAAGTCATTTCGTTCCCTTGGGCAGCAGTCAAGGTCGCAGCAGCGGTTGTCTTGATTGGCGCAGCATCAATACTTCTTTTTAATCTTCGTCAGGAACAAGCCGAACAGCCACAATACGGACAAGTAAGTTCTCATGAAGAAACTCCAATCCTTTTAGTCGGTAGTGACAGTGTTTATGCCTTGGGCGAAGAACCGCCAGAAGGCACTTCCTATAAAATTATTGACGATCAGAAAGTATTGGTATTTGCTGCACGTGCAGAGGAGAATGAAAGCAAACTTCCAAAAGTGGTTAAAAATCCGACTAAAAACGTTTTTACATTTCTGTTAGAAGATGGCACCCAGATCTGGCTCAATTCGGGAGCAGAAGTAGAAATATCACCTCAGTTTGGCTTGATCCATCGGGACATAGTCGCTACGGGCGAAGTGTATTTTGACGTAGCCAAACAGCAAATAAATGGCCGGGCTATACCATTCACAGTGCATACTCCTTTACAACGAATAGAGGTTTTAGGCACCCAGTTCAGCATCAACAGAAGTGATAGCGATGAAGAAAGCATCCATCTCGTAGAAGGCAAGGTAAAGCTTACACATAATCTATATAAAACAAGCACCCTGCTCAAACCAGATCAAAAAGCTATACTTAATGGAAGCAGCTCGAATATATTAGTCGTCCGCGCAGAAGACTCCAACAAAGTAAATGCGTGGAGAAAGAACCTGTTCTATTTCGAAGATCAAACATTAGCCTCCGTCATGGAAGAGCTTTCACAATGGTATAGTGTAGAAATTCATGTGGACAAATCCATCGCACAAATTCCTATTACCGGTATCATCACACGATATAAGAATATTCAAGATGCCTTACAAATAATCGAAATGACCAATAATATAAACACGGTAAAAGAAGGAGGAAAAATATATGTAAAAGAAAGCCAGCGATAAACCAAAAATTAGGGATGCTGCAAACACCCCTAATTCGTTGCCTAAAGAGTTTAGGCGCGATTGTTCAGATTGCTATAAACTAATCAATATTCAAATGTATAAATTACTACTGATAATTAATAACCATTTAAGCCGTAGTAGTATAAGAATCTTTTGTTCCACCCTATTTTTTCTGTTATGGTTAACTACCGGCGGAATCTGCTTCGGGCAACAGAATACTATTACTGCTACGTTTAAACAGACATCCATCAAAGAAGTCTTTCGTGAACTCAACGAAACGATGGGTCTCAAATTCATGTACTCCACAAAAGATCTCAATGAAAAAAGGACGATCACGGCTACCTTTACCAATGCCAGTGTCCAAAGCGTGCTCAACCGGGTGCTGCAAGATCTAGACGTTTCCTACACCCTCAAAGATAATACAGTAATTATCAAAAGGAAAAGTAGAACGGAAAATATAAAATCTCAGGACCGCGTTATACGCGGACAAGTTCTCGACGAAAATGCACAGGCTTTGCCGAATGTGACCGTATCGACCAACTTAGGAAAGGTTCAGGTCTCAACCGATAGCCAAGGCAATTTTTCATTGCCGGTGACCGGGTCCGCTACGTCCTTATCCTTTCGCACATTAGGCTACGAATCAAAGGAAGTTGCGCTCGGCGATCAAGAAGATTACACCGTAAAATTGAGCAAAACCTATATGGATCTCAACGAAGTCGTTGTCGTAGGCTATGGTGTTCAAAAACGAAAGGATATGACCGGGGCAGTTTCTTCCGTAAGCGGCACGCAACTCAATAAAGTTCCGTCCACCAGTCTAAATGAAATGCTTCGAGGAGCGGCCCCAGGTATCCAGGTCACGACGGCCAACGCATCGCCTGGTGGGAGTTCAAGCATATTGATTCGTGGCCGCAGATCATTATCGGCAGGAAACGATCCACTATATATTGTAGATGGTATCCCTACGGCCAGTATCGACGACATCAACCCCAACGAGATTGAATCTGTAGAAATCTTGAAAGACGCCTCATCTCAGTCTATTTATGGAGCTCGTGCAGCGAATGGCGTTATTTTGGTAACCACCAAAAGAGGTTTGAGCAACACGACAAAGATCAATGTCAACTCCTATGTCGGTAATCAGTCGCTAGATCGCAATTTCGAATTTTACGATGGCGAGCAGTGGGCAGCATACCGTAAAGAGGCTTTCTACAATGCCAATGGATACTACGAAGAAGATGAAGTATTTAGGGGCCTAATGGGACAAGTGTACCAATCGAAAGACTACGTCAACTGGGAAGAAGTGATGCTAAATTCCGCCGTACAAAACAAGAATGACGTGCTGATACAGTCGGGTAGTGATAAAACAAAATACGCTCTCAGTGTCGGGCATCTGTTTCAAGATGGTATGGTACCGGGCTCTGATTTCACCCGGTTTACTGGCAGGTTAAATGTAGATCAAAAGCTGTTCGACAAGGTAACATTGGGTTCTAACATCGCCTACACCAAATCCTTCCGCAACATAGCAGATGGTAGTTTCAACTCCTATATCACCATGCCTCCTTTGGCGCAGATTTATAATACCGATGGTAGCCTCAGACAAGATGTAACCGAAGCCGGCGAGTCACATTTCAACCCACTTTGGAACATTGATCACTCCGAGAACATTAGCGTCACCGATCGGTTTAACCTCAACCTATTTGCAGACTGGAATATCAGCGAATCCCTATCATTTCGGGTTAATGGAAGTCTGAATAACCGTAAGGTACAAGATAATGTGTACCGTGGAATCCTGCACAGCACCGGGCGTAACAATCAAGGAGAAGCCGAAGTATCCGAAAGCACATACAACGACTACCTAGTCGAAAACATCCTGAACTACAACAAGGATATCGACAAGCACCATATCGATGCCACCGCGATGCAAAGTATCAATGTCATTCAATGGAAACGCCTTGCCAATACAGGGTTCGGCTTTGCCAATGATGACCTCTCCTATCAAGCCATCGCCTCTGCCAGCACACATGGCATCCCGGTGTACGAGCTTTCCGACAGGAGACTACTCTCCTACATGGGACGCGTACGGTACAATTACGACAGCCGGTACATCCTATCGCTAGCTATGCGTATCGACGGTTCGTCTGTTTTTGGGGCAAATAACAAATACGGTTACTTCCCATCTGCCGCGTTTGCCTGGCGGATAAAAGACGAAACGTTTCTAAAAGACGTCAGCGCAGTGTCTGATTTGAAATTAAGACTCAGCTATGGCCAGGTCGGAAACCAGGGCATCAGCCCCTACACCACATTAGGACTAGCGGATAAATACCTTACGGAATTTGGGAATGTAACGCAGATTGGCTACCTGCCCAATGCCCAGTTACAGAATCCCAACCTAAAATGGGAAACCTCTACTTCAGTCAATCTCGGGTTAGATTACGGATTTCTGCGAGGGCGCATCAATGGTACCCTCGAGTTTTATGATACGCAGACAACCGATCTACTTGTAGAACGATCCCTCTCATCCACATTGGGATATACCAGTCAGCTGGTCAACTTAGGACACGTTCAGAATCGAGGCGTAGAAATCGGATTAAATACCATCCCGGTAGAAACGACGGATTTCAAATGGAATCTGGGCATCAACTTTACGCTCAACCGGAATAAGATCAAGAAAATCGACGGACAGACCAATGCAGATGGCACACAGACTGATGACATCAACAACCGTTGGTTTATTGGCAATTCGATGAACGTGTATTACGATTACGAATTTGACGGCATCTGGCAACTCGACGATGATATCGCCAATTCAGCGATGAAAGATGCCAAGCCGGGGGCTGTCCGCGTAAAAGACAATAATGCAGACAATGTCATCTCCGTTGACGATCGTATTATAATCAATCGCGATCCGAAATGGATCGGATCGCTGATCACCGGATTTGAATACAAAGGCTTCAATCTTACGGCAGATCTGTATTACGTTCGTGGCGGTTATCTATACAACTCCTACTTAACCAGCTTTGAAAGCGGAGGAGATCTTACCGGCAAGCGCAACGGAATCCGTCGCAATTATTGGACAATACATAATCCATCCCAGGAAGCTCCTGCCCCCAATATGAACCAGACACCAGCGTTTCTTTCGGCTGCAGCCTATCAAAAAGCGACCTACATCAGGTTGAGAAACTTGGGTCTTTCCTATAATATTCCAAAGAAATACCTTGAAAAGATCAAGTTGGATAATCTTAGGGTATTTGGAACCATGACAAACGTATGGACCTCGACCGAGGTGATGGCTTATGGCCCAGAACAAAATCCAGGACAGTATCCCGAACCCAAGACCATGCTTTTCGGACTGAACTTTTCCTTTTAATTAGAATATCATGAAAAGATTTATCATATATAGCATCATTAGCGTTGGAATCCTCGCCGGATCATGTACGAAATGGCTTGACGAAGAAAACCAGACAAAGTATTCCGCAGCATACATTTATAGTACCGAAGAGGGACTACACCTTGCTGTAAACGCTCTGTATGCGTTATTGCGAAATTACGCCAACGATACTGAGAATGCGACTATTTTCGCACATGAACGTGGCACGGATCTCGCCGTAAGCAATGGTGGAACCGGAAACTTCTTTGGTATCTACGATCCAAACAACCTACGCTCCTCCGCCTCGCAGGTAACCCATATGTGGCGTACCATGTATCAAATCATTGGGAAAGCCAATGAGATCATTGCAGCAGGTGAAAATTTGGAGCAAACGGACCGGTTAAATACGATTCTTTCTGAAGCACGGTGTTTTCGTGCACAGGCCTATTTTCAACTCTATCGGACCTATGACAGGCTCTGGTTAAATACCAGTCCCACCACTTGGGAAAACGTAGACTCGCCGAAAGATTATCACGTAGCAAACAATGCAGAGGTTTTTGCCTTGATACACGACGACCTTGACTTTGCCATTACCCATCTGGACTGGAAATCGATAGAACCGGGGCGTTTCAACCGCGCTGCTGCCCGTCACATCAAAGCAAAAGCTGCACTGTGGCAAAAAGATTGGGACACTGTACTTGAACAAGTCGAAAGCATCACACAATCTGGCGGTTATCAGCTGATAGCACTAGACAGTATTTTCAATGCGGCCGATCTCAATCACGATGAGGCCTTGATGGTACAGCAATGGAGCAAAAACCCTGGAGGAAATCTATCCAATGAAACACCGCGAGGCAACTACTTTGCAGCCTATTTCATTGGATTGTACCGTACAGAAATTGGAGGAACAGCCGAATTTGCATGTAGCTACGAAAACTGGGGATATACCTATGGACGAGTACTGCCTAGCCCCTATCTCTTCTCGCTCTATGATCAAACCAAGGACAACCGTTTCACCCAATTTTACATCCATCGGTATAGAAATACCACCAACAATACCATAGCTTACGGATCAACACAAGTAGCACCAGGCGCCTATTTTCCGCTCTACAAGAATGGAAATAAAAACCGTAACGTTTATCCCGGATGTACCAAGCATGGCGATATCTGGACCCGTACCCCGTTTGAAACAAGAAGCTACAAGGACTATATTCTCTACCGTCTTGCTGAAACCTATATCATGGGCGCGGAGGCAGCCTTGATGAAAGGCGATCAAAGCTTGGCAAAAGAATATTACAACAAAACATGGCAACGTGCCGGCAACACTGCATTTACAGGCACCTTAACCATTAAAGACATTATCGATGAGCAGGCAAGAGAACTGGCCTTCGAAGGAGATCGTTGGTATTTTCTCAAGCGTCTAGGAATCCTTATTTCACAGGTCACTAACTATGCTGGCGATCCAGAAATAGCGGCTTCCGTTGCTGGAAGGACCAATCTTCCTGCCAATCCGCATTTTATAAGATGGCCCATTCCAGAGGCCGAAGTTATTAATATGGGAGTTGAAAACTTCCCGCAAAATCCAGGATACAATTAATCCCTTAAAAAAATTATCATGAAAAAATATTTGCTATACCTCTTTACGATATTAGTTGTTCACACCGCGACCGCAACGAGCCCTCAAGAAAAATACGACATCTGTGTGTATGGAGAATCCGCTTCAGGCGTAATTGCTGCGATCCAGGCCGGTCGTCTTGGTAAAAAAGTGATCCTGATTTCCAAAACAGCGCACGTAGGCGGACTTGCCACATCAGGTCTTACAGCCACTGATATGAATAGAAATGACAAAGTTGGCGGGATCACACGCGAGTTTTACCAACGTATATTCCAATATTACCAACAACCGGAATCCTGGAAAAACCAGGAACGGGATGCATTCTTTATCAAATCGCTCAAGCGGACTTATAAAGGCAAAAACGACGAGCGCGAAATGCAATGGGTCTATGAATCCCATATTGCCGAAAAAATCATGCTAGACATGCTGCGCGAGGCCGGGGTTGAACTTCTTTTTAACGAACGTATTGACCTTAGAAAAGGTGTAAAAATGAAAAAGAAGCAGATCAATAGCCTATTGCTAGAAAGCGATAAACAAATCCAAGCCAAAGTCTTCATCGATGCATCTTACGAAGGCGATCTATTGGCCCAATCCGGGGTCTCCTATACCGTAGGTCGAGAAAATAACACAGCGTACAACGAAACCTTAAATGGCTACCGAATCAACTACAGTCAGGGAACTGATTTAAGCGCCATCGATCCTTATATCAAAAAGGGCGACAAATCGTCGGGATTGTTACCCCTCGTTGATGCACAACCAACATCCGAAAATGGACAGGCCGATAAAAAAGTGCAAGCCTATTGCTACAGGGTTACCTTAACAGATGACCCCAATAATCGGGTAAAAGTTCAAAAGCCGGCAAATTACAATGCCCTTTGGTACGAGATTCTAGCTCGTCAGTTGGAGTTAAATCCCCAAACCGAACTGCAAAAAATCATCACCCTAACCCCTATGCCAAATCGGAAAACCGACACAAATCATCTCGATTTCTTTGGCGCGAGCTATGATTATGCCGAGGCAAACTACGAAGAACGTGCAAAGATAGAACAAGCCCATAGAGATTATGCACTCGGGATGCTGTGGTTCCTAGAGCACGACGAACGCGTACCTGCTCACATACGAAAAGAGATGAGCGATTGGGGATTAGCAAAAGATGAATTCAACGAAAGTGGGCATTTCCCATATCAAATCTATGTAAGAGAAGCACGGAGAATGATAGGCACCTACGTTATGCATGAAAAAAATGTTAGCAAAGAGAACCGCAAAAATGCTGAACACCCTATCGGTCTGGGATCGTATGCCTTAGACTGCCACTACGTTTCACGGGTAGTAGACAAAGATGGAAAACTACGGAATGAAGGCACTATTTTTCAGCCCGTTACCCCATATCCGATCAGCTATTATGCGATTACGCCAAAACAGGAAGAATGTACCAATTTATTGGTTACTGTATGTATGTCTGCATCACACGTTGCCTATAGCAGCATCCGTATGGAACCCGTATATATGATCCTAGGTCAATCTGCAGCCGTAGCTGCTTCAATGGCAATAGACGGATCCACTACGGTACAAAAAGTATCGTATGAAAAATTAGCCGATCAGTTGATCAAAGATCAGCAAATTATCCACTTAAGCAATTAATCATGAAAATATATCATGCTATAGTATACCTCCTGTTTGCCGTATTGGCAAACAGTTGCGAGAATGCGTTTGATTATCCCATTCCCCCCAATTCCTTTGAAGTGGTCGAAACTGATCCGCCAGCAGTCGTCACCCTGGAGCAGCAAGACGGTGTATGGAAGATGTTTGTCGACGGAGAAGAATTCTATGTCAAAGGTGTTGCCGCCAATAACTTTCACGACAAAGGTATCCAATATGGCGCAAATACGGTGCGTACATATGGCGTAAACGACAGCACCAGAGCCACGCTCGACAAAGCTTATGCCGCTGGGATGTACGTTAATTTCGGTCTCTATATCCGTCGGGAGACCGATGGATTTGATTACAACAATCAAACTGCCGTTGACCAACAATTTCAAGCCATGCGCGAGGCAGTCCTTCAATTTAAAGATCATCCAGCCATCCTGTGCTGGTCGATCGGCAATGAAGCCGAAGCCAGCTACACCAACACCAAATTGTGGACAGCTATCAATGACATAGCCACCATGATACACGAGGAAGATCCCAATCATCCCACAACGACTACATTAGCGAGCTCTAATGTAAGCCATATACAACACATTATCCAGATGGCACCCGAGATCGATATCCTATCGGTGAATACCTATGCCCCCAACCTACCCGGGGTATTGAACAACCTTGCAACAGCTGGCTGGCAGAAGCCTTACATGATCACCGAATATGGCCCACGCGGTACCTGGCAAATGAATCCCGAACCCGATCGCATTCTTAATTGGGGAGCACTCGTTGAGCAGACAAGTACAGAGAAAGCACAGATCTATCTAGATGCTTACCAAAACCATATTGTCGCGAATAGGCAACAAGGCTGTATTGGTTCGTTTGTATTTCTGTGGGGGTATCAACTCCACGGAGAAGTACTCACCTGGTATGGTATGTTTGACAAACAGGGCAATACCTTTGCCGCCGTGGATGCCATGCAATACGCGTGGACCGGCTCCTATCCAACAAATAGAGCACCCGTAATTCAAGATCGCAGCAAAATATTGATGAACGGTAAACGCGCAGAAGAAAACATTACCGTTTCAAAAAACTCGACAAATACAGCGACTGTAGAAGCCTCTGACCCCGACAATGATCCGTTGACTTATGCCTGGCGCATCATTAAGGAAAAAAGCGCAGCAGCAGATGGCAGTCTGCCGAATGGTATTGCTGGACTAATTACGGATGCAACATTGCCCAGTATTAGTTTTAACGCACCTAACGAAACAGGCGGCTACCGATTGATCATTTTTGTAATCGATCAGAACAACAAGAAGGCTGCCAGTGCCGTCATTCCATTTTATGTTGAATAACAAGAAATTTATGAAAACTAGATTCCATATTTTTAGTATTCCACTGTATCTTATCGTGCTTTTGATTTCGTGCAAAAAAACAGCAGACGATATCGCAGTGAAACCCGATCTATCGGTCGACATCGTGCTCCATCAGGCCATCCCCGTATCCGTGACCTCCAAAGATAAGATCGAATTCGATGTTACGGTCACAAGTAGCTCATCAGCAGTGTTAAAAACCGGCATCTTAAGCCTGAATGGAGAAGAGCTACAGCGTGAAGAAGCTACATCGGCATCGGAGATCACGATAAAACACAGCTATCAGGCATTGGACACCGATGTCGGCAAAAGCTTAATCTTCCATTTGCGTGTGGATGATGAAGACGGAAACACCGCAAAGAAAGATTTCACGATCTATGTACAATCCGCCCCAGCAGCGATCACTTTTACCTTGCCCGAAGATAGACCAGAAGAAATTCTGGATAACGAGACGGCCACGTTCAATATAGCAGTTGCTTCCGAGTTGGATCTGAAGTATATTAAGACTTCTTTGGATGGTACAGAGATAACCGCACTCACGCAGGAAAGTTTTGCCGACCCAAAACTGGCAGATTACCGTTTTGATTATACCCCTACAGCAAGCGATATCGGGAAAACATTGACCTTCCAACTCGAGGTAATGGATGTGTTAGGCAATGTCGTGCGTCAAGAATTTCAATTACGTATTGTCCGCAGTAACACTGTAGACTTCAAGAACTTTTTTGATATAAATCTTGGTGCCCAGCGCAGTACCGCCGCAGGCCCATTTTTGAATGCCCATACAGGCGAAGTTCATGTACCTTCTGGTGTAAGCCAACAAGCAGCACAAATTGATCTCGTGACATTTTATAGCGGATCCACATTTAGTTACAATATCACTTCCCCTACATTAGCCTCTGTTGCAGACAATATTTATACTGTCGCGCTATTTGGTGCTGATGCCATGGCCAACTGGAGCGTAAGAAACAGTACACTTATCAAAAAAATCGATCTCAGTAGAACCGAATTTGATGCGATCGAATCAGGCGCGGCCATCGAAAGTCTATACAGCAGTTCGAGTGTAGCGCCATCCGCAACATCAGGAGCTATGGCCAACAATGCCGCTATCGTCTTCATGACGGCACAAGGTAAGTATGGGGTGCTGTATGTTAAATCCAGGACAGCTAATAACAACACCGGTGTATTAACCGTTGACCTTAAAATTCAGGACTAACTGAATAACAACCGAACCGATCCCCTCTAAAATGGGATCGGTTCATTGTACCATTAAAAGCATTAGCTATTCATAGAAAGATAAAAACAAAGGATGAAAACAAGAAGAAAAGGGTTGCTTGTGAGTTTGCTCTTGAGCACCCTTATGAGCATATCCCAATCACTGAGCGGACAGGTAGTTCCCCCCTTATACCTCCGTCCAGATATTCCCATAGAAGAGCGTCTCAATGACCTAATGGGTCGTATGAACTTAGAACAAAAGATTGCGCAGATGTGCCAATACGTTGGGCTCGAACACATGCGCGATGCCGAAAAAAACATCTCCGAAGAAGAGCTTTTGCATGGTCATGCACGCGGATTCTATAAAGGCTTGCATTCCGAAGGTGTAGAGCGCATGGTCAAAAAGGGTGAGATCGGTTCTTTTTTGCATGTGCTGGATGTCAACGAAGCCAATCACCTACAGCAGTTGGCCGCTCAGAGTCCGCTTAAGATCCCGTTATTAATTGGAATTGACGCGATCCACGGCAATGGCCTCGTACGTGGCAGCACCATATACCCATCCCCTATCACGATGGCCTCCTCTTTTGCGCCAGCCTTGGTTCAAGAATCCTATCGGCAAACAGCCAAAGAAATGCGTGCTACCGGATCACACTGGGCCTTTTCTCCAAATATCGAGATCGCTCGCGACCCACGCTGGGGGCGCGTCGGCGAAACATACGGAGAAGACCCCTATCTCGTTACGCAGATGGGAATAGCCGCCGTAACCGGCCTGCAAGGAACCCTATGGCACACGAGTGAAAGTGTGTTGGCCTGTGTCAAACACCTTGTTGCAGGCGGCATTGGAAACAATGGCACCAACGCCTCTCCTGTTGAACTGGGAGAAGGAGAATTGCGAAATGTATTTCTCGAACCTTTCAAGCGGGTCATTCAGCAGGCTCAACCGTACACCCTCATGCCTGCCCACAACGAGCTGAATGGGATGCCGTGCCATGTAAACAGTTGGCTAATAAACGATATTATCCGCAACGAATATGGATTTGAGGGGTTTGTGGTCAGCGATTGGATGGACATGGAAGCAGTTAGTACCAAGCACCGTCTAGCCGAAGATCTCAAAGAAGCCTTCCGGCTAGGTATAGAAGCCGGTGTTGATATGCACATGCATGGTCCCATTTTTATGGATGAAGTAAAATCTTTGGTTCAAGAAGGAAAAATAACCACCGTACGTATTGACAGTGCCTGTGCGAAAATCCTTCGTGCCAAATTTAAGCTCGGTTTGTTTGAAAACCCCTATGTCGATCCAAACACTACCCAAGATGCTCTGTTTACGAATGTTCATCAGCAGACGTCATTGGAGATTGCACGCAAAGGAATTGTACTCTTACATAACCAATCTAATGTATTGCCTTTGACCACACAGAAACGGATACTGGTTGTTGGTCCAAACAGTAACAATCAGGCCATGATGGGCGACTGGGTTTTCGATCAACCACAAGATCAGTTCACCACGCTATTGGCAGGCATACGCAATCAGGCAGCAGGTATAGCAGTAGATTACGTAGATGTCGGGTGGAACCTTCGGGCGTTGGATGCCGATTCCATTGCCAAAGCGATCCAACTAGCTTCAAAAGCAGATATCGTCATCGCTGCCGTTGGCGAAGACTCCTTCAGACAACATTGGAAAGAAAAAACTGGCGGTGAAAACCGAGATCGTATGGATATTAGCCTCTGGGGTATGCAGCAAGACCTACTTGAAGGCCTTAAATCCACAGGAACCCCATTGGTGGCCGTACTCATCAATGGCCGACCTCTCGCCACGCCCTGGATTGCCGAGCAGGCAGATGCCGCCATAGAAGCTTGGGAACCCGGCTCCCACGGAGGTCGTGCTATCGCTGAGATATTGTTCGGCAAGGTCAATCCAAGCGGAAAATTACCCATGAGTATTCCCCGCCACGGTGGCCAAATACCCATTTACTACAATCATAAGCCCTCCCAATTTGCCCATGCATTTATCGATGGTCCGAAAGACCCTCTTTATCCCTTTGGTCATGGCCTGAGCTACACCAACTTCAAGTACCATCGTATCGAATGTGCTTCACACATTACCTTACAAGACAGTCTAAAAGTAGCTATTGAAGTTGAAAATAGCGGCCAGATGGATGGTGAAGACGTTGTTCAACTTTACATCCGTGACGACTATGCAAAGACAACCCGTCCAGTGAAAAGCCTATGTGGCTTTCAACGTATAGCGTTGAAGAAAGGAGAAAAGAAAACAGTATATTTTACCTTACACAATGAGGTATTTCACTATTATGATGGCCGTGGCCAATACACATTTGAACCGGGAAGTTTTACCCTGATGGCAGGTGGAAGTTCAGCACAAAAAGATCTTTTACACCGCAAACTCATGGTTTCACATTAAAATACACCAAGATGAAATATTACATTATTCTTTCCACGATAGCATGCAATAAATCTAATAAAATAGTATCTTAACACCATTAAATACAAAATATGATGGAATTTCTTAATGGCATCAATGCCTTAACGCTGGTCTTTGTTGCGCTACTCCTATTTGCGATAGCCTATCGATTCTACGGTATATTCATCGCCAGCAAAGTTCTTCGCCTCAATGACAAAAACACAACACCTGCGGTGGAGTTTGCCGATGGGCACGATTATGTCAAAACGAATAAGCACGTTCTGTTTGGCCATCATTTTGCTGCCATAGCCGCAGCCGGACCGTTGGTAGGTCCTGTTTTAGCTGCCCAGTTCGGTTATCTACCTGGCGCCATATGGATTTTGATCGGTTGCGTACTTGGAGGTGGAGTACACGATATGGTCGTGCTGTTTGCCTCCGTTAGGCACAAAGGTGAAAGCTTGGCCTCGATTGCGTCCAAAGAGATAGGCCCAGCAACGGGTACCATCGCCGGTGTTGCCGTGCTTTTTATCTTGATACTTACGCTGGCTGGATTATCGCTTGCCTGCATCAGTGCCATGCATGAAGCCTCCTGGTCACTGTTTACCGTCATTATCACCATGCCCATTGCAATAATCATGGGACTGATCATGCGATATCGGCAAAACAGCATCACCTTTGCCAGTATTCTCGGTGGTGTGCTATTGTTGATCGGGATCTTTGCCGGGCATGATCTGATGGGCTACGAACACATCAACAACCTATTCCACTGGGATGTGCATACAATATCTATCGCTATTGCCGTTTATGGATTTGTAGCCTCTGTATTACCGATCTGGCTGCTGTTGGTACCGCGAGATTACCTTTCCACTTACCTGAAAATAGGCACCATATTAATGCTGGCCGTCGGTATTCTATTTGTGCATCCCACATTGGAAATGCCTGCGCTAACCTCCTTTATCCATGGCGGAGGTCCCGTTATTGGAGGTCCAGTGCTACCCTTTATCTTTATAGTCATTGCCTGTGGAGCCATTTCAGGATTCCATGCCGTTATCGCTACCGGCACCACACCAAAAATGCTAGCCAATGAAAAAGAGATCCTTTTTGTCGGTTACGGCGCGATGCTTGTCGAAGGTTTTGTTGCGCTAATGGCACTTATTGCCGCCTGCACCCTGATGCCCGGAGACTATTTTGCCATCAATACACCTATCCATAATTATGCGGACTTCTTAGCGGCGCATCCAGATCTCCATACAGTAGACCTCCAACATTTTATAGAAAAGATTGGGATTGATCTTCATGGACGTACAGGTGGAGCAGTATCCCTTGCTGTAGGTATGGCCCATATATTTGACAATATACCATTTATGGATGAGCTGACGGCCTATTGGTACAATTTTGCCATTATGTTTGAGGCTGTCTTTATCTTGACAGCCATAGATGCTGGCACACGTGTAGGAAGGTTCTTTCTACAAGAAATGCTTGCAGGCGTTATCCCTCAATTTAAAAACAAAAATTGGGTCCCGGGCATACTGATCAGTAGCTCCTTATTCACTTTCTCATGGGGATATTTGGTTTACACTGGCAATGTAAGTAGCATATGGCCACTTTTTGGCATCAGCAATCAGCTTTTGGCCGCCTGCGGTCTCATTGTATGTACCACGATGCTTATACGGATGAACCGCGGAAAATATGCGTTATTTTCTGCCATTCCCGGTGTATTTATGGCTCTCATCACCTTTTGGGCAGGTTACATCCAGGTGAAAGACATGTATTTACCCAATCAGCAATACCTATTGGCATCCTTAGCCGCTATTGCTATGTTACTCATGCTCATCGTATTTATTGGTGCTTTCCGCAAGTGGTACGGGCTGCTTAAAACCAAAACACTACACATTGATATGTACGGGGAAGAGGTAAAAGAACTAGTCGAACGGTAATTCATAATATCTCCTTCCTTTCAACCGTGAAGGGATTAACGCAAAGACAGGGGTTTATTAACAAAATCGTCCATATTAAAGATCAAAATCCCGAGAAATATACTCGGGATTTTGCAGTAATCTGTTGTCAACTCCAAACATATACCTCCGTTAACTCCGCATGTTCGGATTAGCTAAGGATGCCCTCCGCCGCCCGCTGCACCATAGATTTGTCCGGTTGAATAGCTGCCACTGTTATCGGCCAACTGTACAAATATAGAAGCAAGTTCAGCAGGTTGTCCAGCGCGTCCCAGCGGTGTGTCACCACCAAACTCTATCAGCTTGTCTTGCTCCTGCCCTCCACATACCTGAAGAGGGGTCCATACAGGACCAGGCGACACACCATTAACGCGGATCCCTTTAGGTCCAAGCTGCTTCGCTAGCGATTTTACATAAGCTACATTTGCCGCTTTCGTTTGTGCGTAATCAAAAAGATTTTCCGAAGGATCATACGCCTGTACAGAGGTAGTAGCAATAATGGAGGATCCCGGTGGGAGATGTGGCAGTGCCGCTCTGGTAATCCAGAAAGGTGCATAAATATTCGTTTTCATGGTGGCATCAAAACTTTCGTCGCTGATGTCCATGATTGATAAATTGCTTTTCTGATACCCAGCATTGTTCACCAGTATATCCAAGCCACCAAGTTGTGATACAGCATCTTCAACTAGCTTTTTGCAAAAATCGTCGCTGGTAATATCGCCTGGTATTGCCACAGCTTTTCGCCCTGCATCACGAATCAATGCGATCACCTGCTTAGCATCTTCTTCCTCTGCGGGAAGGTAATTTATTGCTACATCCGCACCCTCCCTTGCATATGCTATGGCGGCCGCCCGGCCTATACCAGAGTCTCCCCCTGTAATAAGCGCTTTACGACCTTTCAGTCGGCCGCTACCTTTATATGATTTTTCACCATGATCGGGTACTGGATCCATCTTTGATGCTAAACCTGGATGAGGCTGAATCTGTTTTTTATAAGGCGGTTTCGGGTGCTTATTAAGGGGGTTTTCCAATATAGGATTATCCGTAGAGCCGGTATATTTGCCAGCGGTACCCGCTAGGGAACTCCCGACTGCAATAGTCGCCATACTCGCTCCCAGACCTTTCAATGCTTTCCTTCGTGTCATACTATTTTCCGTTTTCATGCGATAGCAATTTATACTTTATCAATTAATGAAACTTACAGGCATTACCGCCTGTAAAGGTATCAACGGCTAACGCAGCATAAGGTTTTTGTGGGTATAAAAATTAAAAAAATATGCCTGAGCGCGCCTATTACTACGCAGTAACGGCTATTGCATCCGAATATTTGCAGGTGTAGTGATAGAACGAGGTGTTTTTTCGCTCATAGCATCTATAAAAAGTAAAAACATAGCAACATATAGGTTACTTTTTTATAAAAAATTTATATTTGTCGAAGAAATCTTAGTGAATCAGTTAAAATCCCGACAAGATGGCAATCCACGGCACCAGGATTATGAATAATAAACAGCATGCGTTACAGCGATTACAGCATATTATCTGACGAAATATTAGTTGACCTTATTCGACAACATGACGAAAAGGCCTTTGCTGTAATTTATCAACGGTACAGTGCACCACTCTATGCCCACGCGTATGGATTTGTCCACGATCGCGAAGAAATCAAAGATATCCTTCAGAAAGTATTTGTTAAAATTTGGGATTTGAGAACCCAGCTTCCCGATCAAGTCAAGCTCTCCTCCTACCTCTATCAAACGGTTAAAAACGCGATCATTAATCATATTGCACACAGTAAAGTGGTAGACAACTACCTTGCAAACATTTCCCATTATTCCAAAAATTATATTGCCGACACCGACCATCATATTCGCGAGAAGCAGCTTCAGGAAATAATTGATTATGAAATTAGCCAACTCCCCAAAAAAATGAGGGAGGTTTTTGAGCTAAGCCGATCTCAACACCTCACGCATAAACAAATCGCCGAAAAATTAGGCATTACGGAAAAAACAGTGAAGAATCAGATTACAAATGCATTAAAGCTCTTGCGATCAAAACTGCCTCTATTGCTATTTATTCTTGCAATAATACCCAATGAGTCCTAGTTTTCAAGATACGAAATGAATTTTTTAATTTTTCTTTTAAAAAAGCACATTTTTTATGGGACTAAGACACGAGGTAACTGTCTTACCCATTAGAACAACACAATGAAAACAACGTGGAAGAACCGAATCATCGTATAGATAGCTATTTACTGAAACGATATGCCGCAGGACAGTGTACCGAGGAAGAAGAGGCCTTTATCGATTCCTGGTATATCACCCACAAGCGTAGCTCATCCGTACACGATATTCCACAACAACAACTAGAACACGATTTGGCAACCGTATGGAATCATTTGGAGGCCCACATACAAGAAGAACGTCCTACCACGAGTTGGAAAAAATGGGTGTCTGCAGCCGCAGCTGTTTTGATCCTTGGCGCATCAACCTACCTATACTGGTCATCGGCTAATCAGCCGACATCCGTCACACATTCCGATACCGTCTACGAACCTGTCGACATTGATCAGGCACATTCGGTCAAATACGCTAAAGTAGACGTTGCCCCAGCACAAAGCCAGGCCATTTTAGTGTTGTCCAACGGAGAGAAGGTGCATATCAACAAAAATATGTCCAGAAATAGCCGTACAGATCATGCTGTTGGCATAGATTTAAGCCGCAGTGATCAAATCGTTTATCAGCCGAAACAAAGCGAAACCGGCTCGATCCAGGTATTAACCAATACACTTATCGTACCCAAGGGAAGCGTTTATACGATCATACTTGCGGACGGAACTAAAGTATCCCTGAATGCAGACAGCAAACTCGTATTTCCGATACAATTTAGCGGGAAGAAACGCGAAGTATATCTCGAAGGCGAAGCCTACTTTGAGGTGAGTAAAAAATCGGTAACCGACGGCGATATAGCCTTAAAGCAGGAATTTATTGTGCACGCCGGTCCATCCAGCATACAAGTATTGGGCACCAAGTTTAATGTTAAGGCCTATAAAGAAGAGAACACCAGTAGCATTACACTCGAAGAGGGTGCTATTTCCCTTACAACACCCCGTACATCGAGCCCGTTAGTCTTAAAACCCGGACAGCGCGCTACCAATCACCTCAACGAATTGGTTGTGGAAGAAATAGCATTACATAAGGAGCTTTCCTGGAAGAATGGCGATTTCTATTTCGAAGCAGCTACCATACAAGACATCATGCGTCAGATCTCACGCTGGTATAATGTGGAGATACAATATTTAGGTGAAACCGGCCAACAGCAGTATATCAGTACAATTTCGCGTACCAAAACACTTAAGGAAGTCCTCGAAATACTGGAAACAACCACCGGACTTAGATTCGATATTCAACAAAAAGGAAACGAAAGGAGGGTGATGGTAATACCTTAAACACAATATAAATAAGTGTTTTCGGGAAAAACTAGGAGCGCAGCCACGCCCCTAGCGCCAATTTCCGGAATCACGATCAGTAGTTACGACAAATTATGAATAACATGACATACCTCTTCGTTAGATGGGATGCTTATGTCCAAAAATCGGTAAACAAATGTATCAATATTTTTCAGTTAATGAAAAGCAAAACACGTTTCAATCAACCTCAGAAACCACTGTCTTTTCAACATTATTTTTTAAATTGCTTATGCGGTTTCACCTTTTCTGCATTTTGTTTTTGGTTTTGTTTTTACAAACAGCAACAGCGCTGCATGGCCAAAATAAAATCAATTTACATGTAAAAGCTGCTACACTCGAAGAAGTATTGCAGCAGGTCAGGGCACAAAGCGGGTATGACTACGTTATCCGTCCCGAGCACAACAAAAAATTCACTCCGGTTACCTTCCGTCTTTCGGATATGGAGCTGTCTACTATGTTGCAGCTTTGTTTTCAAGGACAACCTTTGGGGTTCGTCATTCAAAACAAGACTATCATTGTTACCGACACCCAGCAAGAAAGGACCATTACCGGTGTAGTTACTGACTCCCGGCAAATCCCGCTCGCGGGTGCATCCGTAAGAATAAAAAACACAACCCTCGAAACGAGAACGGACGACAAAGGTGTATTTACATTAGATAATGTACCATCCAGAGCCATTTTAGAAATTAGCTATGTAGGTTACGAAGTTCGTCAAATCGACCTTAGTGCTACCGACGCCAAAAATCTGGGGCCACTTTTTATACTCAAGCAACAAATCGCATCACTCCATGAAATCACGGTGCTTGCCAATACTGGATACCAGAAATTAGATCCAAGCAAAGCAACGGGGTCGATGATCGTCATCGACGCAAAGAAAATCCAAGAAAGTCCGGCTTTGAGCTTAATGCAGCGCCTTGAAGGGCAGATATCGGGTGTACAGTTTAACATGAAGGACAATAGACTGATGGTACGCTCGCCAAACAATTTTTCTTCTGGCTCTTATGATCAACGTAGTTACAGCAGTCCCCTGATTATCATTGACGGCTTTCCCGCAATGGAACAGCAACTCAGTGCCAACCCCACCGGAGCGGGTCGCTTATACGCAACCAATAGCAGTGCCAGCATTTTAAATAATTTCAATCCGGATGATATCGCCAGTATCACCGTATTGAAAGATGCTGCTGCAGCCTCTATCTGGGGATCCAGAGCAGCCAATGGAGTCATCGTTATCGAAACGAAGGCGGGGCGAGGCGGAAGGAATACAATCAATTTTTCATCCACCTTCGGCACCACGGCCCCACCCAATCTGAACAATCTGCGCACCATGAATGCCGCAGAATATATTGAATTTGAGAAAGAACTTTACGACAACAAGTTCTATCCCGATCCAGCTACAGGCTGGCGCTATGGTAACCTTACCGACGCCCTGAACACCATGTTTCAAGCCGAACGCGGCGAAATAAGCATGGCAGAGCGTGATGCTGTATTGACAGAGATGGGCACACGAAACAACCGAAATCAAATCCGGGATAACCTTTTACAACATGCTCAGACACAGCAATACAACCTGTCCTTCAACGGTTCGGTTGGAGGCGCACAATATTACGCCTCTGTCGTGCATGCCAAAGACCGCCCTATTTATAAAGAGAACAGTGCAAGCAATACTTCGCTTACGTTCAATATCAACAATGCATATTTCAATAACAAGCTAAAGGTATCACTTGGATTAAACCAGACCATCCAAAAAAGCACCGTCAATGATGCTGCTATAAACGCCATCAAGCCAGGCACTTACGGATTGAGACCCTACGATATGCTATTCGATGCCAACGGCGATAGCAAAGCACGTTACTACATGTTTACGCCGGCAGTTACACAAGAGCGTTTCGAAAGCCAGGGCTACCTACCCTGGACCTACAATCACATTGAGGAGCTGCAGTACAATAACGACCAGTACGATAATAACCTAACACGTATCACCGGTAGTTTAAACTACAAAGCACTTTCTTGGCTTAATGCATCACTTTCTGGCTCTTATCAACGTGGATTACGCAACATGGAAAGCCTACGCGATAAAGAAAGTCATGAAATGCGGAGCCTGATCAACACCGGAACCACTATAAAAGATGGAAAGCTCGTTTACGGCGTTCCGATGGGTGGCAAATTTGTAACTTCCAACAACAAATCAGACGAGTACTCGATACGTTTTCAGTTGGATGCCGCAAAAACATTTAACGAAATCCATCATCTCGATTTATTTGCCGGTAGTGAAATCCGTCACATGGAAGGAATGGGCTATTTGCAGACCCGCTATGGCTTTGACAAGGATACGTATCAATCCGTAGCGCTCAATCCAATTGGCGAATACCTTACGATATACGGGTACAACCAGCGCTTCAATATACAAGACGCACCTATTAATATCTCGCGTCAGCGCTTTCTAAGCTATTATGCCAATGGAGGTTACACCTTAATGAACCGGTATTACCTTACCGGAAGTGTACGTTTTGATGATGCAACCCTCATTGGGGTCGATCGGGCTAAGCGGGCCAAGCCTTTCTGGTCGACGGGTATACGCTGGGATATCCATCAAGAAGCTTTTATGTCTGATCTGACCTGGCTGGATCAATTGTCTATCCGCTCCAGTATCGGAACAGGTGGCTCGGTACCGACACAGGGTACATCGTTCACGATTTATCAATCCGCTACCCCCGATCCATATACACAACTTCCAAATGGATACTTCACCGTACCTGCAAATCAGATGTTAGGCTGGGAAACCACCCGGTCATTCAATACCGGACTCGACTTTTCCCTATTCAAGAGCCGGTTCGGTGCCAGTGTAGATGTATATAGCAAACGTTCCTATGGCATTGTTGCCAATGTCCCTTACAATTCCACCTACGGCTGGTCGTCGCTTAGCTTTAATACGTCCAATATGAAGAGTAGCGGTATCGACGTACAAGTACAGGGAGATGTCGTACGCAATAATCAGTGGAAATGGCACAGCAGCATCAATTTTGCATACACTACCAACGAAGTGACCGATAACCGCTTTCCAAATACGTCGAATACGCCAAGTACAGCATCGTCTGCCATTGAAGGCTACCCCATAGACCAGATGTTTGCGTACAGGTGGGCCGGGCTCGACGACAAAGGACGCTCGCAAATTCAAGACTTGAATGGTAATATCATCGATGCGGATGGTTCGACATTTAATTTCACGCCCGAAGACTTACGTTATATGGGACGTTTAACCGCTCCGTATTTTGGTGGATGGAGCAACAATCTTTCATACAAAAATTTCACTTTTACCGCACGTGTTACAGCTAATTTTGGACACAAAGTGCGCTGGAGAGAAGTTAATTCTTCACAGTACCCCAATAATACAGCAGGATTCAGTGGTTTCCTTTCCAACAGCAAAGCGCTCGTAGACCGGTGGCGTCAGCCCGGTGACGAAGCCACAACCAATATACCGGGTGTTGTCAACACCAATTTCAATAGTATCGACCGATTTGCGTATGCAGACATCAATGTCATCGATGCGAGTCACATCCGGTTACAGCAGCTTTCTTTGAATTACGATTTCCCAGCGCAGCTCCTTAACCAGAATAGAGTAATCAAGTCGATGTCTATTGGCGTGACCGCCGCTAACCTGGGTATATTATGGAAAAAATCCGATCTGGATATCGATCCCGAGTATATGTTTGATGGGCAGTATCAGAGCATGCCGCCCGTAGCGAGCTATTTATTCCGTCTCAATGTTGGATTTTAATTT
This sequence comes from Sphingobacterium alkalisoli, assembly GCF_005049105.1. GTDB lineage: Bacteria > Bacteroidota > Bacteroidia > Sphingobacteriales > Sphingobacteriaceae > Sphingobacterium > Sphingobacterium alkalisoli. The sequence goes on along the minus strand of NZ_SUKA01000002.1, from coordinate 475,559 downwards.
GTCAAAATCATGAAAAAAACCTTAAGAACCCTAAGTTTTGTTGTTCTTGTCCTCGCTACTGCAAGTTGTAGAGATTATGTAGAGATCGACCTTGTCGGACAACGTGAACTAAAATATACCGACGACTACCAAAGTATACTCAACACCAGCTTACAAGTGGAGCAATCCTTTTATTACCCTATTTTAGCGAGCGACGATATCTACTCTGCAGATGAAACCTACCTAAACCGGCTGTTCGTAGCAGATGCGAATGCCTATACCTGGCGTAGCGATATCGTTGGAGACAATGCCGAGGATACGGACTGGTCAAAGCTGTACAACCAGATTTATAAATTCAATTTGATAGCAGCAGAGGTAACCGATAGCCAAAATGGTACTGAAAGCCAAAAGAAAAACATTCTGGCACAAGCAAAAGTACATCGTGCCCTTAACTATTTCTACCTCGTCAATATCTATGCGAAACAGTATGATCCGAACACAGCTGCTAGCGACCTAGGTGTACCGCTATTGACCACCCCAGATCTATATGCCCGTCTTGATAGAAAGTCGGTGCAGGCGATCTATGAACAAATCATCAGCGACCTCACCAGTGCTATGCCCGATTTATCTGTAAAAGCGAATGTTAATATTTTAGCTTCCCAGGTTGCTGCCAAAGCCATATTAGCCCGGGTATACCTACAGATGCGGAATTACGACATGGCCTTACAGTATGCGGAAGAAACACTAGGCATTCAAAGTGGACTCGTTAACCTTAATCAGTACATTGCAGCACCCAACACGTATCCGGCAACCCTAAATGATCCTGAGGAAATATTTATCAAGACACCGGGCAACAGTTACCCTACACTAGCCCTTAATCCTGAACTATTAGCTTTGTTTGAAGAAGGCGATTTGCGTAATGAACTATTTACTGCAGAGGGGTCAGCCTTCGGCACGTGGAATGCATTTGCCGGGAAGGGTTATTGGAAACACCGTATTATCAGTCAGAATGGAAAAGTTACCAACGGACCAAACGTTCCAGAAATGATGCTGATCAAAGCCGAAGCCCTAGCACGTAGTGCTAACCGATCTGCCGAAGCCATTACGGTACTTGATGATCTACGCCGCACGCGCTTCCGGCCTGAAGACTTTACCGAATTGTCGTCAAGCGATCCCACCGAAATTCTGCATCAAGTTATTGCGGAGCGTCGGAAGGAGCTTATGGCCAAAGGACTTCGTTGGTTCGACCAAAAACGCTTGGCAAGAGAAGCAGGCTTTATTACCACGCAGACACGTACGTACAAAGGAGAAACCTACACATTGGAACCCAATAGCAATAGATATGTTTTTCCTATTGCAAGCAAGTATATCGTACTTAATCCAGAAATCGAACAAAATCCGAGGTAGTCAACGCCCATGTAAATCAAGTCAGAACGGTGCTTCTTAATGTGCACCGTTCTTTCCTAGACAATGCATCTATCTAACGAATAGAATCATTGTCCTTGGATGCCTTATCTCATAAAATATAGAACGAATGACAACAAATGAAGATACCCCTATCGTACAGGTAGTCAATCTGTCCCACCGGTACAATGTTCAATGGGCCATCAGAGACATCAATTTCGAATTGCGCAAAAATGGCATCTATGGATTGCTGGGTGCCAATGGCGCCGGCAAGTCGACCACGATGAATATCATGTGCGGTGTACTGAACCAGTCTGGAGGTGAGGTGCTCATCCGTGGGATCAATATGGCCGAGCATCCCGTTGAAGCAAAAAAACATATCGGCTTTCTTCCCCAACAACCACCCTTACTTCCAGAACTCACTGTAGAAGAATACCTGATTCATACCGCCAACCTCCGGCTTATGCCTGCCGCCCAGATTCCCGCAGCGCTAGACAAGGTATTGGTGAAATGTAATATTGCCCACTTTCGAAAACGGCTCTTAAAAAATCTTTCTGGAGGCTATCAACAGCGTGTCGGTATTGCGCAGGCGATTATTCACGAACCTGATTTTGTGGTGCTCGATGAACCCACCAACGGACTCGATCCCAATCAGATACTTGATGTACGGCATTTGATCAGGGAAATTGCGCAAGAACGTACAGTCGTTCTTTCCACACACATCCTGCAGGAAGTGCAGGCACTTTGCGACCACATCTGGATGATACACGAAGGGCGCATGGTTTTCTCTGGATCGCTCGAAGAATTCGACAGTCAGGTCGCGCCAAACAGCGTAGTGGTGAGTATGATCTCTCCACCATTAACCGAAGAACTCCAAAATCTGCCCGGAGTAGTTGATGTAGAGCCCTTGGGCACCGTCAAATTCCGTATACGTTCAACCAATACACAAGAACTCGTTCAACAGCTCGTCGAACGCAGCGTACAAGAGAAATGGAATCTGATTGAAATCTATTCCGAGAAAAGCTCGTTGGAAACCGTATTTGCCGAGATGACAAAAAAGAAGAGAAAAGCATAAAATCCTTGTTCCAAACATGAAAACAACATTAAAAATCGCAAAAACTGAACTGCAGGTTCTTTTTTATTCCCCTGTTGCCTGGCTCATCTTAATGATATTTACCTTCCAGATTGGATTCTTATTTACCCAATCGTTTGAAGGTATGGTGCGTATACAGTCCATGAAAATAGACCTCAGCAATGCTACACAAAGTCTATTCTCTTCCGCCTGGGGAGGCATTTATCCCAAGGTACAAAGTTACCTTTACCTATACATGCCCCTGTTGACCATGAGTATTATGAGCCGCGAGTACAGCAGTGGTTCGATCAAGCTCCTGTATTCATCTCCCGTTACCAACAGCCAGATCATTCTGGGCAAATACATTGCCCTACTCCTATTCGGGCTTACCCTCACCTTATCGGTTGCACTACTCGCTGTTTTCACCATGTCTACCCTGGTCAATACAGATATAGCTCCTTTATTAACGGGATTACTCGGACTATTCCTACTGCTATCTGCCTATGCTGCCGTCGGCCTCTTTATGTCGTCGCTCACCAGCTATAATATCGTGGCCGCCATCGGTACACTCTGCGTATTTGCCATGATGAACTTTGCGCGCGGTCTATGGCAAGATATCCCTTTTGTACGCGAAATCACGTACTGGCTGGCTATCAATGGCCGAGCAGATACCTTCATCGCTGGTTTGGTCACGACCGAAGATATATTTTATTTCCTATTGGTCGATCTGCTGTTTATATGCTTTACCATATTTAGGTTGCAATCCGTACGTAAAAAGCAATCGGGTGTACAGAATTTTATTAAATTCGGTGGTGTTACATTGGTCGTGTTCATTTTAGGATACTTCACTACCCTACCTGCGTTCAAAGGTTATTACGACAGCACCTATCAAAAACGCAATACACTCACACCGAGTAGCCAGGCAATTATGGCGAAACTCGACGGCGACTTTACCATTACGACCTATGTTAATATGTTAGAAGGCAACAATTTTATTGGCCTTCCATCTTCGTACAAATCCGATGTAGGTTCATTTGAAAAGTACATCCGTTTTAAGCCGGAGACCAAGATGAAATACGTATATTACTATCATGATGCCGAGAACCCTATGCTCGACCGTCAGTTTCCAAACCTGAATACCGAGCAGCGTCTAGATACCCTTAAGAAGTTCAACAAATGGAATTTTGACATTCTTCCGTACACCGCCATTAAAGATCAGGTCGATCTATCCACAGAAGACTACCGTTTTGTACGCGTATTAGAACGTGAAAATGGTCAGAAAACATTCTTACGTGTGTACAACGATATGGTCAGGGTACCCTCCGAATCCGAAATCAGTGCAGCCATCAAACGTTTGGTGATGGATGAACTTCCTGTTGTCGGCTTCGTTACCGGCCATGGTGAGCGCGACAGCAGATCCACACAAGATCGTGGTTACAAAACCATAACGCAGGAAAAAACGTTCCGTTATTCGATGATCAATCAAGGATTTGATTTCAAGGAGATCGATCTATCCACCGAGATTCCCCACGATATCAATATCCTTATCATCGCCGAAGCGCGACAAAAATATGGCGCAGAAGAGCTGGCTATCCTACACCAATACATTGCACGAGGAGGCAACATGATGTTGGCTACCGAGCCTGGACAGGAAGAAATATTTAACCCTCTGGCCCAACCACTCGGTGTACAACTGGATCCCGGTGTACTGGTCAAAAATCAAGAAGCCCTACAACCCGATTTATTAACACTTAGTCCCACGGCTGCAGGATCAGATTTTTCGTATTACCTAAAACCAATGAACCGTCGAGAAGAAGTGATCACCATGCCAACTGCTGCGGGACTTTCCATTGTTGACAGCTCTTCGTTCACAGCCACCGTGCTATTTGCAACAGACAGTACCGGTACATGGAATGAATTAGAAAGCACAAACTTTATCGACGACAAGCCCGTGCTAAAGCAAGAAGCCGGAGAAAAAGAAGGGGCACGCCCAACAGCACTTGCCCTATCGCGCAAAGTTGCCAACAAAGAGCAAAAAATACTAATTACTGGAGATGCCGACTGGATCAGCAACAGTGAGCTTTTTATTTCCCGAAATCAGGTCAATGCAACCAATTTCGCGCTTGTAAGTGCAGCATTTTCATGGCTCAGCGATGGCGAAGTTCCCGTAGACATGCGTCTCCCAGATCCCATCGATACCAGTTTACGCATAGGAGAAGGCTCCTGGAAATATTTTGAAATCCTATTTAAGTTAATCATTCCATTGATGATGCTCAGCACGGGTCTCGTCATCTGGATCAGAAGAAGAGGACGGTAACCATGAGTTTATTAATCGACAAGCAAACACTGGATGATCTTGGCATCTTTGCCCAACGTGGCAAAGAATCCATCTTCAGTATCTTTAACAAAACAGCTACTTCTGGTGGATCCGAATTATTAGAAGAGTGGTTTACCTATCCGCTATCCGACGGCATACAGATTCAGGAGCGGATCGACACGATCCAGTATTTTATGACCACACCGTTTCCATTTCCGTTTCAATCCACCTGGTTTGATCAGGCACTTTTCTATCTCGATATGGCCGATGAAAGAAGCAGGCTGCAGCAGGGCGAACGATCTCTCAAACAGCGGGTGCAGTCCTTATTAGGCGCTGACACGGAATATAAAAAAATCGTCGCAGGTATCATTGCCTGTAGTGCCATCATCCATAGTTGGAAAGAAGTGCTACAGCAGTCGAATGCTGCTGCAAATAGCAGCTATGCCAGACAATTGCACAAGCTTGCAAAAAAAATGAAAGGCAGCGCGATAGATTCCTTTCCTCTATTGGGCGAAAAACAGAAGCTAACACGCGAACAAGTGGTTCAGTTTGATACCGTTCTTCGTTTTGAGGAAAAAGATCTTTTTATGCGTATGCTGCGTGATATCTACACTTTGGATGTCTACCTGTGTGCAGCTGGGATTGCCCGCGAACGGAATTTTAATCTACCCAAAGTCAACACATCCGGTGATGAAAAGTTAGCCTACGAAAATGTATGGCATCCCCTGGTACCAGAAGCCCGGGGCAACGATCTCCAGATGGACAAATCAAAAAATATTACGTTCCTAACCGGTGCAAATATGGCAGGTAAATCCACTTTTATGAAATCATTAGGCATTTCCCTCTTTTTGGCACATATTGGATTTCCGGTACCGGCCCAAAAATTAGTTTTCACGCCGCGCGACGCCATTTACACCTCTATCAATCTGCCGGATAATATACAGATGGGCTATAGCCATTTCTACGCAGAAGTGTTACGCATCAAGAAAGTCGCCCAGCAGTTGGCAGAAGGTAAGAGATTATTTGTCGTGTTTGATGAAATGTTTAGGGGAACCAATGTCAAAGATGCTTTCGAGGGCACTGTGGCGGTTGTGTCGCAGTTGTATCAGCATCCCGGATGCCAGTTTGTAATCTCCACCCATATCCTCGAGGCAGGCGAACAACTGGCGAGCCAGTTTACCGATATCCAGTTCGTCTATCTGCCCACAGTTATGCGGAGTGGTATACCGAGCTACACCTACGTCCTTCAACGAGGTATTACTGCCGATCGCCACGGCATGATCATCATCGAAAACGAGGGTATAATCGATTTGTTAAACCGTCAAAAATCTACGCACGTATGAGTTTCATTACGGATATCCAAACCTTAAAGGACCTCAATATCCTTGGAAAATATCGGCGGGATTCCATATTTTCCCTTTACAACCAAACCAGTACATTCGGCGGTGAGCGGCTACTTGAAGATATGTTCCAAAATCCGCTGACCAAACTTGCAGACATACAGCAGCGAGGTGCTGTTATTGCTTTTTTTCGTCAACAAAAAAAGCCTTTCGCGATCGATCTCGATGACCTAGAACTCGCTCAAAGTTTTGCAAATAGCTATGCGCGCAATTCGTACCTAGCTAGTATGTTTACAGTAAGCCGGCACACTGTGTTGGCAAAATTGGGCCTCGATGAAGAGCGAAAACACTTCGAATCCGGTGTACGGGCGTTACTCCGTCTGTTGGCGTCCCTCCGCGACTATCTTTCCGCGCTTTACGCGGCAGATCAGGATCAGGTCTTACCATACACCCCCCTTAACCATTCTTGGTTGGGCAATACCGCAGAGCTTACCCAGTTGCAGCAGGAAGTAGCGCAAAACGAACGCCTCATTCCACTTAAAGTCGCGGCCAAATGCGACTATTACCTACGTCACAAATGGGCTGCCGCAATACAGGATGCCCTCGCAATGGTCTACTATATTGACGCATACCAAGCGATAGCCGCTGTAGCCAATGAACGTAATTTTGTTCCTGCAATTCCATGTGAAACCGATCTGCAGGTCCTCGAGGTTAAGAATGTCTATCACCCCACCGTTCCTCATGCAGTGGGTAATGATCTTTACTACCGCAACGAAGAAAACCTGATCTTTCTTACCGGGGCCAATATGGCCGGAAAATCGACCTATATGAAAAGTTTGGGTATAGCCGTTTACCTTGCCCACATGGGATTTCCCGTCGCTGCAGACGCGATGCGTTTTTCTGTAAAAGATGGGTTATATTCTTCAATCAACGTGGAAGACAATATTGATCTAGGGCATAGCCATTATTACGCAGAAGTATTACGCGTTAAGAAAATAGCCACTGCCGTCCACAAAGGCAATAGCCTACTCATTATCTTCGACGAACTTTTTAAAGGCACAAACGTCAAAGATGCTTTCGAAGCCACGCTTGCAGTCACCAGTGCATTTCAGCGACATACAAACTGTCAGTACCTGATTTCTACCCATATTGTAGAAGTAGGTGAAAAATTGCAGGAAGATATACCTCAGGTGCAATTCATCTATATGCCTACTGTTATGAAGGCACAAGTACCCACCTACACCTATAAATCGGAAAAAGGAATCAGCAGTGATAAGCACGGCATGGTATTGATCCAGAAAGAAAACGTGCTTGAATTATTAGAAAAAAGTAGAACAAAATTTTAGAACATGCGATATACCCCTTTATTTTTTATGCTGCTGGCCCTGTTGCCTACAACAGCAAATTATACCTACGCTACCGCAGCGGCACCAAGCCAACAGGTGGCCAATCATCACAGCGAGGAAATACCGTTAAATCCCAAGGTCAAAGTTGGAAAACTCGCCAATGGTTTCCAGTATTTCATTATGCAAAATGCCGAGCCAAAAGAACGTGTGCTATTCTATCTGGCCAACAAGATCGGCTCCTTGCAGGAAACAGACAAGCAGCAGGGATTGGCCCACTTTCTGGAACACATGAATTTCAACGGTACCGAACATTTCCCCAAGAATGCGCTCGTGGATTACCTACAAAAGGCAGGTATACGCTTCGGCGCAGATCTCAATGCCTACACCGGTTTTGAAGAAACCGTGTACCAACTTCCGCTTCCTACTAAAGATCCTGAGCTCTTAAAGCAAGGCTTACTAATCATGCGCGATTGGGCCGCAGGAGCTTTGTTAGAAAGTGAAGAAATCGATCAGGAGCGCGGTGTTATCCTAGAAGAGAAGAGACAACGCGACGGACTGTCCAATCGCCTGCAAGAAAAAACCTTTCCGATGCTGACAAATAATTCGCGCTATGCACATCGCATGCCTATCGGTACGGAAGAAGTACTTAACAATTTCAAACACCAAGAGATTCGCAAATTCCACGAAGACTGGTATCGCCCCGAGCTGCAGGCACTTATCGTCGTCGGCGATATCCAGCCCGACGAGATCGAGAAAGCCATCATTGCGCAGTTTTCGACACTAAAAAATCCGCGTAACGCACCGAAATTAAAAGACTATCCGATCGCGCTGACTCATAAAAATCAATTTTTAGCGTTTACAGACGAAGAAGTTACGCAAACATCGCTGCAGATCCTGTATAAACGGGAGGCCGAGAAGACCGTCAGCGTAAAAAATTACAAAACCTCTTTGGCAAAGAATCTTTTTATTCAACTCACGAATACACGATTGGCGGAGCAGACACGTCGGGCATCGACACCCTATTTAAATGCCGCACTCAGCAACAGTGAAATGGTCGGCAACCTAGAAACCAATGGTATACAGATTATGCCCAAACCAGGGGAGCTTCAAGCAAGCATCGATTCGGTATATTATACATTAGCACAAATAAAGCAATACGGATTCACCCAAACCGAACTGGATCGACTCAAAGTAGGCTATCATTCCAGTTTAGATCAGAGTCTCAAAGAATATGACAAAACTGATTCCAAATCCTTTATGGACCAGATTCTGGCGTATTATCTCAAAAACGAACCTGCGCCATCCTTTGACTACCTCTATCCAATCTTGAAAGATGCCGTTAAGGAGGTGACGCTTCAAGAGATACAGCAGTATGCAACAGATTTCGAGGGATCCAAAAATCGGGATATGATTCTCGTTCATACCAAAGACATGGAAAAAGTTCCCGTCGAACAAGAAATCAACAACTGGATGGCCGCTGCACAACAGCAACAGGTACATGCCTATGAGGAAGAGCAGCTGGCTAGCACGCTGTTGTCAAACTTGCCGACACCAGGGAGCATCTTAAGCGAAAGCCGGGATACAACGGTACACACACAGACATTACTTCTGAGCAACGGCGTCAAGGTAATTTTGAAGCCTACTTCGTATAAGAATGATGAGATACAAATTACTTCTTTCAGTCCCGGGGGATATTCCCTTTATGACTTAGCAGATTATCAATCGGCAGTAAATGCAGCAAACATTGTCTCCAATAGCGGATTGGGGCCATTTAATTCCCTCCAGCTTTCGCGTTACCTCACCGGCAAAAACGCATCAGTGTCTCCATTTATCAATGAGATCGGTGAAGGGATAAAAGGTTACGCTACAAAAGAAGACCTTGAAACCGCTTTCGAGCTAATTTATGGCTACTTTAACGCTGCACGTTTAGATAAAGAGCTCAACGAATCCAATCTCGAAAAGACCAAGCTTTCGCTTAAGAATAGACACTTGCAGCCCAGCACTGTCTTTTCCGATTCAATAGCGACGATTCTGTTCGACCGCGATCCACGCAAAACCGCACTTACTCCAGCAAAGATCGATCAGATCGATTTAGAAAGATCGTTGCAGATTTTTCAGGAGCGATTTGCCGATGCCTCTGATTTTACATTTGTTATTGTTGGAAACTTTGACCGCGAACTCATCGATCCATATATCCAGCAGTATCTCGCCACGTTGCCCGACCTACAGCGCAACGAACAATTTCGGGATAATGGAGCCTATCCACCGGAAAAAGGGATGTCAGTGGATATCCATAAAGGGCATGATGACAAATCCACAGTAGCTATGGCGTATTTAGGCACATACGAAGGATACAGTGAATACAACAACCTTTTAATGGAGGCCTTATCCAGCTGTTTAACGATCAAGCTAACCGAGCGTCTACGCGAAAAAGAAGGCGGAGTGTATACGATCAGCGTATCTCCTTCCTTAGCAAAAAATCCGCGTAAGCGATTTGGTATGAACATCTCATTTACAACCGGTCCCGAGCAGGTCGAAAAACTCACCTCGGCTGTCGTTGAAGAGATCGAGCTGATCCGTAAAAATGGTCCGACCCAAGAAGACATCGATAAGTACATTGCGGAAAAACTACTGAGCAGTGATCAACAATTAGAGGCAAACGGATTCTGGCTTTCCTATTTATTGAGCAGTGCAGTCGATCAGCTTGATCCGGCACGCATCTTTACCGAAAAGGAATCGATCAAATCCATCACGCCAAAAAAGGTGCAGCAAATTGCAAAGCGCTACCTTGATACTTCTAACTTATTTAAGTTTGTATTGTATCCGGAGAAATAATCGTGGAAAAATAACCTGAAAAGTACGGGGTACAACGTATACCCCGTACTTTACCAATTAACTCCGTATTTCCTTGCGCATAAAGATGTAATATGAAAGGGCAAAGCATACCACCGTTGCCGCAATCAGTCCGCTTAGCTGCGGCCACACGATCAGGAGGCTGTCTTTCACACCGAGTGGCGATGGTATTGCGCCAATCATCTGTTCCATCGATACCGGGCCAAGACTACGTACAGAGGGGATCAACAGCGTAGTGGTTGCATCGGTATAGAGCTGCCCCGGTGAAAGGCGGAGCAAATTCAAAATCAATTCGTTGTATTTAATCAATTGCGCTTCCGACAGATAGTTGGGATTAGGTAGCAGCGCATGTACAAGCAGGTTAATCACAATCGGAAAAAATACCGTGAAAAACAACCAAATACCTATGGCCGTAAGTGCAGACGTGGCAGCCTGTTTAAACCGGATAGAGAGTAAGATAGAAAGACTCAGCCAGAAACCGATGTAGATCACGCTCAGGATAACGAATCCGACGATCCGCAGCAGCTCCTGTGGCTCCATCCGCACACCCGTTGCGATGAGTCCACCGCCAATTAAAAACAAAATAAGTGCACTCAATAACGTACCCACGATAATTAAAGGTCCCAGAAATTTCGCGATCAAGAGATTGTCCCGATAGATCGGCTGTGCCATTAAACGGGTAAGCGTGCCACCGTTACGCTCGGAGTTAATGGCATCAAAACCTAGCGCGATACCAAGCAACGGCGCTAAAAAATTCAGGAACACGTGAAATGCAGGTACAGAATTGTCTGTATTGGTCAATAGCTTCAAATACAAAAAAGCCTGATCCGGATCCTGCGCGTTATTGATAGCACTGCGCAAGTTTGTCGATGAGACATAGGTCGATGCTAAAAAAGTTAATACCACGAGTAAGATCAACACGATAAAACGCCAGCTGCGGATATGTGCACCAACCTCTTTATTAATCAATATCGATAGCGGATCAGAGGCTATTCCTGTCGTTTTTGAAAAAAGACCTTTGAAAGAAGCTGTTAAATTGTTCATATATGTATAATGTGGTTTTTAATGGTCTTCGAAATATTTCTCGTAGATATCGTCTAAGCTATATTCTTTCCGTTGCAAACCGATGATATCCGCTCCATGCTTTACCATTGTGCGCACGATCTCGGGCGTTATATCAGCGGTCGTCTCCAGTTCCAATACGTTTTCGTTAACGGACAAGGTTTGGAAACCCTGCAGCTTTTCCAAATCAGCTTTGATCTGCTGCAGGGAGGTCTCCTCTACGGTCTGCAACACCACCGTAGTTGTATACCCTTCTTTTTTCAGTAAGTCTCTGGCAAGTGTCTGGATATTACCCTCTACCAACAGCTTTCCTCCCACGAATATCCCCACTCGGTCGCATACACGCTGCACCTGATGCAGATGGTGCGACGAAAGCAGCACGGTGAGCCCCTGCTCCCTACTGAGTTGTTTGATCAGCAACAGAAATTCGTTTACGCCGCTCGGATCAATACCCAGAGTAGGTTCATCCAAAATGATTACGTCGGGCTGTTTGATCAACACATCAGCAAGGCCAAGCCGTTGTTTCATCCCGCGCGAATAGGTTGCCGTCTTTTTGTGTGCAGCATGCGCCAGCCCCACGGTTCGTAACATCTCCGTCGATCTCGTTTGCGCCTCCGTTTCAGATAATCCATTCAGGCGGGCAATGAAACGTAAGTTTTCGAGCGCGGTCATGTTATCATAGAAGCCCACACTATCGGGTAAGTAACCTACCCTTTTTTTAACATCTATCGGGTTTCGGATTGCATTGTGTCCGCATACATAGGCTGTACCTTCGTTAGGTTCGGTCAGGCCAAGCATCATCAGGATACTCGTTGTCTTTCCTGCACCGTTTGGCCCCAATAGGCCAAATATTTCGCCCTTCCCTATCGAGAGATTCAGGTTATCGACCGCCGTCAACGACCCGTACCGTTTTGTCAGCCCGGATAATTGTATTATCGAATCATTCATCATTTAACCTCCTATCTACGGCCGTATTTCCGGATGAGATAATAGACCAAACCAATCGCAATTAAAATAATGAGTACACCTATCCAGCCCGACAGCATGGAGGTCGTTACCGCAGCGCGGAATGAAATTTCAGCCGATCCGTTGGGATTTTTGGCCGTAAATTTAGCGACATAGTCACCTGCAATCGTTTTTTCGGGCACTTTAAGGTTGATCTTTACATCTACGGTTTTTCCGGGTTCGAGCTGTTTGATGTTCGCAGGCTCGAAGGTAGCTTCCCATTTGGTCGGGAGCTGTGAGGTAAGCTCTACATCATTGAGCGGTAGTGTACCGGTATTCTTTAAAACAACCTGTATTTCTTTACTGCTTCCGGCCACCACTTCATCACTCAACCGGCCTGTCGGCGTTGTCATCTCGATACTGTAAGAGCCCTTCACCACCGCTTCCAAATTCAGTGTTAGCGTATCCCTCTTAGACACCGCCTTGACTGGTATATTATATTTATTAGGTTTGGAAGAATGTGTCGCGCTAACCTCTATGCTAATGTCCTGCGTCTGGCCCGCTTCGAGGCGGATCGATTTCACAAAACTTCCCTGCACGCGGTAGCTGATCTGCCAGCCCGCAGGCAACTGGGCATCCAAGTCATACAGGACAGCCTCTCCCGCGGTATTTCGAAGGGTTGCATTATACCGAAAAGGTTCGCTCGCGGCCGCTTCGATGTTAACTAATTGTGCTTCAAAAGCAGATTTGGCAGTGGCTTGCGTTGCCGCCTGCTGGGCGTAAGCTGGGCGATTGCAACCAAAGAATAGCGCTAAAAAAAGCGCATAAAAAGTAAAACGTTGTGCGTGTGTAGATTGTAATTGTGTTAACATAATCCAATAACTAAAATTTATATAATTTATAGAATAATAGTCTTAAAAAATGCCTGGTAAATATACCGGTCGCTAAGTTTAAAATTTGAATACAAATTAAAATATCCGATTTCAAAAAGTCAAGTATCTTTTCAAAAAAAATAAAATGTCTCTGCCGTCTGACAACTTCTTTCATTTGATTTGAAAGATATCTTTCAAATCAAATGAAAGATATCTTTTGTTTCATCTGAAAGATTTATTAAATTTGTAATGAAAGCACCTTATATGATACGACAAGAAGAAATTGCGCTGGTTATTGATGCCCAACAGGAAACCTTTCTTAAACAAGATTCTGGTTTTTTGCGTGATGCATTACCTAAAATTCCTATTGCAGATTCATTTGCTTCTATCATTACGGGCATTCGTCGCTGTGGAAAAAGTACGTTACTGCTGCAGTTACTTCGGAAAGATTACCAAGAGGCAGTCTATCTTAACTTTGATGACATACGTCTTGCTGGCTTTGAAGTTACCGATTTGGGCCGGTTACATCGGGAAATCGAGCAACGCGGCGTAAATGTTCTTTTCTTTGATGAAATACAGATCGTGATCGGATGGGAAAGATACGTAAATCAACTTTTACGCGAAGGATATAAAGTGTTCATTACAGGTTCCAATGCATCCATGCTGAGTACCGAGTTAGGTACACACTTAACTGGAAGACATCTTTCTATGGAATTATTTCCATTTTCCTATTCTGAGTTCATACGCTTTAAATCATTAGATAGTGGAGAAGATGCCGTGATGGCGTATCTCAAATCCGGAGGAATAGCTGAATACATCAAAACAGGCATCCCGCTAATCCTAAATACATTGGTTGACGACATATTGATGAAGGACATTGCCGTAAGACATTCTGTCCGTGATATCAACTCGCTCAGGCAGTTGACGGCTTTTTTAATTACCAATATCGGAAATCTGGTATCCGCCAGCAAATTAGTAGGCATGTTCGATATTAAGTCGCCCGCTACATTTTTAGAGTATTTTTCCTTTTTGAAAGATGCCTACCTGCTTGACTTTATTCCGTTGTTCAACCATTCTTTAAAAGTTCAGGCCCGCAATCCGAAAAAGGTATATGTCATGGACATGAGACTCTATACCGAAAATGCAGTATCAACCAGTGATAATACCGGGAGGCGGTTAGAAAATCTCATCTTTTTGCATCTTCGCCAGCAATATAAACATATCTTTTATTACAAAGATCGGGGTGAATGCGATTTTATCGCTATGAAAAAAAACGAAGTAAAGGAAGCCATACAAGTGTGCCTTTCTATAAACGATGAGAATTTTGACCGGGAGTATAATGGACTGCTAGAGGCCATGCAATATCTCGATTTAAAAGAAGGGTACATTATTACCCTAAATCAACAAGACACATTTGAAAAAGACGGACGGGTCATCCGAATGCTGCCAGCGCATGTATACCTCATGTCTCCGGCGTAGACAAACAAACACCCTCTGCACGTGTTTACAATAGCAGACATCGTTGCTACCGGCAATGATCAATCGGCAAGAAGAAAACAATTAAAATGCAAGCTCATGAACTATAGTGTTACCTTGGCGAACAGGTTTCGGGAAGTAATTTTAGATGGAACCTGGATTGCAAATACCAATTACAAAAAAGAACTAACAGCTCTTGACTGGCAAGTAGCGACCACAAAAATAGATTCCTTAAATACGATTTCTGTGCTAGCACAACATGTCCATTATTACATTAGTGGTGTGAAGGATGTAGTGTCAGGAGGGCCATTAGCCATCAGCGATCAGTTCAGTTTTGGTTTCCCACCTATTACATCTCAGGAACAATGGGAGCAGTTCCTGAACACGTTTTGGCGAGATTCGGAAGATTTTGCACACCTAGTAGAAAATACCTCCGAAGAGCAATTACGTCAAATCTTTGTCGAAGAAAAATATAGCACGTATTTAAGAAACATCGAAGCCATGATCGAACACAGTTATTATCATTTAGGTCAGATTATCCTGATCAAAAAAATGATAATGAGATGAAGCCAGTGCGTTACAAACGCTATAAAGTGGTGATCACATCGAAATTTTGTCCTATCGAGCAGCCCTCGACTCGTATAAATGGGCGGCATATCCCTACAGCGTCGATAAAAATTCTTTGATGACCTCTGTAGTTCGCTCCAGCTTATCATGATGCAGGTTATGCCCACCCCCATCAATATGTACGAGCTTACCCTTCTGCATCGCAACTGCAGCATCTTCGTTAATTTTACGAACTTCGGTAGGGGCGTCTGCTTTTAAAATAATAGCTGGTACTTGGATTCTAGACAGCGCATTACCAATATTCATCGTCCCGGTCATAACTTGAGCGGCCTCACTAGTATAAGGACCATGATATTGCTTTTTCGAAAGAGCCCAATATGCAATGTCCATCTCTCCCCATAGCGGGTTTTGTCTACGGCCCAAGGCAATCAGATCTTCGAAACTATAATTGTTTTGTGTCACAAGTATCTCCGGATTGCCAAACATATTAACTTCAATCTTGGACTTAGCTGTAGCAGATTTAGACGAAACATCGGTATTGGGTTTGCTGTTATTTCGGGCAGAACGATTTTGGCCGCCCATACGCCTCAGCAGTGGATCGAGCATGATAATCGCACGAGCTAGATCCGGATAATCAGCTCCTAGCCGCATTACCGTGGCCGCTCCTATAGAATGTCCCATTAAAATAGGGTTATGAAATTCCATAGCGCCTACAAATGCAACGATATCCTTGATCAATGTCTCTCCGTCATCGCCAGCCGTAAAGGGATCAGACAAGCCGTGCCCGCGTGCGTCGAGCATATAAATATCGTACATATCCTGGAGCTTCAGTGCAAGCGTTGCCCAGCACAGTCCGTTATCGGTCACCCCATGAACCATTACCAACACAGGTTTGTCTGGCTGGGGGCTCGCACGGTAATAGTGAATCCGGATACCGTTAGCATACGCGTAGCCATCCGACCAGCCTTCGGGAATACTTGGCTGCCGGGCAAATAACCATGTCGGCAATAATAAGAGGATGCCGATAATCGGAGGAAAATTCATAGTAGATAAGGTTTATTATTAGAGGCAATTATGTATACGGGTAAACTTATGGCATATTTTTCTTCTCCATACGCCAGTGCGTATTCTTGGAGAGCAAAGGCGCATCACCCGAAAACATCTTACCAGCTTCCGAATCTCCCTTAAGCTGCCATTTGTACCAGGCCGTCGCCACTTTGGCAAATTCGCCACCGTGTGGCTGGCTAAACGTACCTCCATGTCCAACATCCATATTTGCCATAAAAACAGGAACATGATTAATACGCTTGTAATCGTCCATTCCATTCGCGTAAGCAATATCCTTCTCTCCCCCTAACATATAGAGTATTGGCGTATGGATTTCGTTTAGGTTTTCCTTTTTTAGATCCGGCATCGCGCTCCGGCCGTTGCCCGGAACATCTAAAATACCGCTATTACATATCACTACTGTGCTCACTCTTGCATCAGAAGCCACTTCAAGCGCCTGTAAACCACCGCACGACATCCCACTCACCGCTATTTTTGAAACATCAAGTCTATTGTTATACGGACTTTTTGGATCCTTATTCTGCGCGATAGCCCAATCAATACCATCTGTTAACTGCTTGGATGTTGATTTTCCATCTCCTTTCTTTCCTTCTTCCGGCATTAAGCCAATCGCCACAATTAAGAACCCATGGGATGAAACTTCAGATAAAAAATTAAGATGTTCCCAGGGAGAGTTGGCACATGCGCCATTTCCCCAAGCAATAACAGGAAGCTTGTGATCTTGATCGAAAACCGTGAGATCTTTAGGCCGGAAAATGGTGTGTGTAGGCAAGGAAGATTCCGCTAGCATTATAGCACTGTAAGCTCCCGATCCGCCGTCCTCAATTACTCTCGACACAAGCTTGTCTGCAGATGTTTCTTGAGCTGACGGCGTACCGCCCGTCCAAAGCATAGCAGCCAATACACACATAAAAAGGAAAATTTTCATCGTATCATACGTTTAAGATTATTATCGTGGTATATGCGAGTTAACCGTCTGTAGGTCTCCATATCGACTTTTAATTATTATAATCGAATGTACAAAAAAAACTATTAATAGCGATAAACCTTGGAAAATGAGAACTATTTCTTGCCATGAAATGCCGCTTTTTAACGATAAAAATAATATCTTTATCTTTTCGCACTCCGCCTAAATCCTTCACTACGACAGATTAGAGGCGCTGACCGAAATCGATACGACAAAAAGATTAGGTCATTCAGATGTTAAATAAAAAATACGTTTCAATGAAAAATTTATTTGTTATAGTACTGCTTGTCCTCATCGCGACAGGACAAAATTTCGCAAAGGAAACCAGAATAGTCGTGCGTGCTAAAGCACGGGATGCTAAATTTATTGGTTCTTCTCTTGGAGGCGCATACATCATTATAAGGGATAAACTAAATAATAAAATTCTTTCGGAAGGAAAAACCGAAGGCACTACCGGCGATACGCGTTTGATTATGATGGAACCTCGTGAGCGCGGAAAGCGTATTGCAGACGAGGCCACCGCTAAATACGAAGCGACTCTCGACCTACAAGAGCCCACATTCGTGCGCATCGAAGTGCAGTCGCCACTTAATAACCGAACAGCTCAGGCCCACGTAAGTACCGAACTGTGGCTTATACCCGGAAAGCATATTTTAGGTGACGGTATTATCTTGGAAATACCAGGCTTCATCGTTGATATCCTAGCTCCGCGAACACATCAATATATCTCACTGAAGAGCCTAGCGAACCAATCGCTTACTTTTGAGGCTAATATCGTGATGATGTGTGGATGTCTGATCGACAGCGACGGACTTTGGGATGCAAACGCCATGGAAGTTGTCGGACTCCTATCGCGAAATGGTGAGCCGCTTAAAGAACTTCCTCTTATCTGTAAAGCTCCCAATTTATTCGGCGCCACCGCAGCCATCGATACGCCCGGAAAATACGAACTGGTAGTATACGCGTACGATGAACTGACAGGAAACACAGGCGTTGATAAGGTCAATTTCGTTATACTCGACTAAATAAAAAACTGAGCCAATAAGCACAGTTGTCAATCTAACGACTATCGTTAATTCCTGAAATAAAATTATTCAAATGCAGCATCAAGAAAACTTCAATACACATATGCTCACCGTGATCGGCTGTGGTGATGCCTTTTCCAGTGGCGGTAACACCCAAACCTGTTTTCATGTCCAATCGCCAGATGGTGCCTTTCTGATCGACTGTGGCACAGGAGCGCTGGCAGGACTTAAAAAAAATGGACTCCCCTTATCCGACGTCGATACCATCATTATTTCCCATTTTCATGGTGACCATTACGGCGGTCTGCCCTATTTGCTGCTCGATGCAGCAAAAGAAAGAAGAGAAAAGCCGCTCACCATCATAAGCCCTCCGGGATGCGAAGAAAAAATCCAACAGTTATTTGAGTTGCTCTACCCAGGAACCGCTGTTTTAGACAAACTAAGCTTGACCTTTGTCTCCTACCAGGCTGAAGAAGAAATTTCGTTGCCCCATCTGAGCGTCGTACCCATACCCGTTGCACACAAACCCGAAAGCCAGCCCCATGGCATCCGGATACGCACAGCAGACAAGATCATTGGCTACTCGGGCGATACCAACTGGACGGAGCGCCTAGTCGATATTGCCGCAGGTGCCGATTTATTTATCTGCGAATGCTGTTTCTACAATACGGAAGTTGATGGCCATCTCAATTACCTGGAATTATCGAAACATATCGATCGCTTTAGCGCAAAAAAGATTCTGCTCACCCATTTTGATGAAGAAATGCTCGCACATATGGATAATATCACAGTGCCACGCGCATATGATGGCTTACGCTTAGTGCTGTAACCCTACCCCATTTCTAATACGGCCTCGCCTTTAATATGCTGTACGATCACCTGCCGGTGCTTCGTCCCCCATTCGGCGAGGCTATGGATAATGGGCAGTAGGTCTACACAATAATCCGTCAAACTATAGGCTACCGCAATGGGCTGATCCGATACGACCGTGCGCTTCACCAGGAGATTCATTTCCATATCCTTGAGCTCGCGGCTTAGCATTTTGCCCGAGATACCTTCTACCTCCTTCAGAATCTCTGAGTAACGCCGCGTTCCAAAACCCAGTAAAGAGATAATGGCAATCTTCCACTTTCCATTTAATACATCCATTGTATCGTGTACCGCTGCAATCCGTTTGCCGCATGCACTAAAATCATGGCCTACGCAAGGCGCATTATCCTGTTGATTTTCCATAAAATGTCACTTAGTTACTCTAATGTTACTATTACTTTTTGTTACCTAATGACAAAAGTAAACTAAATAGTTGGATATTTGTATCGGTTTAACATATATAATTAGCATATGAATTTACAAGACACCTTATCATGGCGTTACGCTGTGAAAAAGTATAGCGACCTACGCGTCGAAGATGACAAAATCCGTCGTATCCTCGAAGCAACTAATTTGAGTGCATCTTCCGTAGGCTTACAACCCTACCGCGTTCTGGTTGTTGAAAACAAAGAGCTGCGCAAACAACTTGGCGAAGGCTCGTTCAACACGCAGATCGCTGAAGCTTCTCACCTCTTGGTTTTCGCCGCGTATGCAAATATCGACCAAGCGATGATCGATGACTATATGGCGCGTACCGCAGCGATACGCTCTACGCCATTGGACCAACTGACGGATTTCAAAAGCAAATTGGAATCTTTTTTACTAGCCCGTCCGGCGGATGAAAACTTCAGTTGGGCAGCGCGGCAGACCTATATTGCTTTAGGTACAGCGCTAATTGCTGCAGCGGCCGAAAAAGTAGATACTACTCCTATGGAAGGCTTCGACGCCGCACAGGTAGACCGCATCCTTGGGCTCACAGAAAAAGGCTTACGCAGTGTAGTTTTACTTGCAGTAGGTTACCGCGACGAGGCAGGCGACTGGCTAGCATCCCTTCCGAAAGTTCGATTAGACGTTGAAGAATTTGCACCAGTGGTTGGATAAATCGCGCTATACAATTTTAACAAGGGCTTTGCTATGTGGATCAAATCATGTGTGCATGGCCCTTTTTATTTTCCCTTACCGTCGAAAAAATAGACGATAAGCATGAGGGCGGGTACGGTGCCCGTATTTTTGGGCGTATGCGAAATCCTGCCGTCAAAGAAGATCGAATCCCCTGCCTCCAGTGCGACGGTACGATCCGGAAAAATATATTCCACTTGTCCAGAAACCATATATTTATATTCAAACGCCTCTGTTTCCACCATAGGTCTCGTCGCATCAGGTGCCAACTCCAATAAGACGATATCTAATGTAGAACTGTCGATAGTTGAAGCAAGAATACGCTGATATTGAAATCCGATCGCATGCTCTTTCTCGAAGTTTTCATAATCCTGTTTTTTACGGACAATGATTGGTCCCCCTTCGTTGTTGGTTTTAAAATCTTGAAAAAATTCATTCAGATCGACATCCAACGCATTCACGATATTGATAAGTACAAAAAGAGAGGGCACCGTACGGTTATTTTCAATCTGCGAAATCAGGCCTTTACTTACTCCCGCTTTATCTGCCAGTTCCTGTATCGTAATGGATTTATCCTTTCGGATTTCCTTTATTTTAGCACTTATTTTAAATACCGTATTATCTTCCATAGCCTTTTGTTTGTAAGTTAGGCAAAAATAGCTATTTGTAAGTAGAAACAGCGCAAATAAACTACAATTGACGTTTAGCGAAAGTAAACAAATTGTTAAATATTATCTTCCCGATTCGCTAACAAGCGCACTGACATACAATCGGCATAGAATTCGTACACATTGAGATATACAATATTTATAAATACTAAACAAATGTTTATATTTGCACCATATATTTTTCACTTATAACAGCGCTAGTCGAACACACATTTAAAACATGATAGCAGTAGAAAAAAACGATAAAATTAAGATGGTGGTATGCGATATGGCGGGTACTACTGTTGATGAAGATAACCTCGTGTACAAAACCTTACACCGGGCAATCAATCGACAGGGTTACGCTGTATCATTAGAAGACGTATTGGCACACGGGGCGGGAAAAGAAAAAAAACAGGCCATTGAGTCGATCTTAACAAGCACCGCCGAAAAAGTTGATCCATCCGTCATCGAGCTGATGTTCCATGATTTCTTGCAGTTACTTGACCAGGCCTACCAAACAGCGGCTATATCCGCACAAGATAATGCCCTGGATTTCTTTCAGGCTTTACAGAAAAAAAACATCCGTATTGTGCTGAATACGGGCTACAACAAACACACCGCCGAAACCCTTCTCCAGCAGTTGGATTGGAAAGTAGGCCGTGATATCGATGCTTTGATTACTGCGGATGATGTGGCTCGTAATCGCCCCCACCCCGACATGATTCTGTTTGCCATGGATCAATTCGGTATTGAATCCGGTCAGGCCGTCGCAAAAATTGGAGACTCGGCCGTTGATATCGCAGAAGGGCAGAATGCCGGCTGCAGATTCAGTATCGGCATCACGACCGGTGCACACACCGTCGCGCAATTAAGCCGTGCAAATCCCAGCCATATCGTGGACAATCTGCTCGAAGTGTTACCACTGTTAGAACAATAAGAAACGGGTATTCGAATAAAAAAACTCACAGCTTATGCATTCAAAAAAATACGATTTAATTGTAGTCGGCGGCGGTATCCTAGGCACCTTTCACGCCTATCATGCCCTGCTACGAGGTCTTGAAGTTCTTCAGCTCGAGAAAGACAACTTTCCAGTCGGGTCTACAGCCCGTAATTTCGGCCAGGTCGTACCCTCCGGGATGTCTGGAGAATGGTTTGATTACGGCGTACGGGGTCTCGAAATTTATCAATCCATACAGCGGGAGTTCGACATCTCCGTCAGAAACAACGGCAGTTACTATATTGCGTCCGATAACGAAGAAACGCAGGTCATGCACGAGCTTGCCGCACACTATGACCGCAAAGGCTATGCCCATGCAGTCTGGAATCAAGCGCAGGTATGCGCCAAATTCCCGGACCTCCGATCCGATTACGTGAAGGAAGCTATTGTGTTCGATCAAGAGCTCAGTGTCGAACCCGAAACCATGATCCGCCGTCTTCACCTCTATTTACAGCACAAATTTGCAAAATATACCCTGCGCTACGACACCACCGTATTAGCCTGTGAGAGCCATACGAACGGTGCCACCATCAGCACGACGAATCAACAGGAATTCCAAGCCGAAAAAGTCGTCATCTGCAACGGCTACGAATTTAAACTGCTTTATAGGGAACTATTCGAAGACAGCGGTTTACAGATCAGCAAGCTGCAAATGTTGCGTACACAGCCCTTGCCGCACATCCAGTTGCCCGGAAACATCTTAACCGGTCTAACCATCCGACGGTACGAAAGCTTTGAAGCCTATTGCCCTTCCTTTCAGCAACTAGGCGTACCCGAGCATTACGAAGAGCTGAAAAAATGGGGTATCCACATCCTGTTCAAACAGGCGCTCGACGGAAGCATCATCATCGGAGATTCGCACGAGTATGCACCGGGTACACAGCTCGAAGAACTTGGATTTTCGATCAATGCGCACATCAACCAATTGATGCTGGAAGAAGCCAATCGGATCTTGCCCATCGATCAGCGGCAGATCGCCACTTCCTGGGCAGGATTCTATGCACAGCATCGAGATCATATCGTAGAGAAGAATATTGATGATCGTATCCATATCCGTACCGGTATCGGGGGCAAGGGGATGACCGCCAGTGCCGGATATGCGGAGCAAAGCATCGCGAACTTATATAATTTCTAATCACGGGCTAACGCCCTTTTATAGGCACACACAAATGGCCTGTCTATTTAGAAGTAGACAGGCCATTTGTGTTCCTATTCGAACCCTTATTATCGCGCGAGTTCCATATCGCCTAGCGGCTCCACCTCCGTCACTTTCTTCCGTCTAAAATAGATGAGGGAGAACACAACCGAAATACAACCCAGCACGGCTGCCAACAGGATGGCCTGCTCAAAAAAGCTACCCCAGCTAGTCTCCACCAAGCCGAGTTCGCGCACCAGCAAGACACAGACGCTTCCCAGGTATCCCACAGAATCGGCGACATACATCAGGAATCCGATATTTCCCTTCACCTTGAAAGACGCCAGAAAGCGCTCGAAAAAAATCGCATTAAACGGTATGTACACCATATACAGTCCCAATCCCGTCATGACCATCCAGGTTACCCCGCTGACCGCCTGTATCCGAAAGAGATAGGTGAATATACCCGCTAAAAAACAACCCGTAAAAAGCATCACATGGATATAGCTGAATGCCTTCATGTTATTTTTAACACAGATTAGTAGACCCATAAGTGCCAACACGACTAATGCGATGAGCGAATCCGTCTGCACATAGATCAGCGTTTCTGTTACGCCAATATCCGCCCAGATCTCAACTTCAAAATTATCGCGTATATCCCGAAGCACACTAAATATCAAGTACACAAATACAACGACAACTAGCCCCGGCAGAAACATTTTCAAAAAAGCAATGCGCTCGCCATGTGTCATGGCTTTCCGTTCGTTGCGCAGCAGTTTGTCTTTGGCATCCGGCGGCGGCATGGCCTCCAGCACCAACGTAAATACAAGCAGCGGAATCGCAAACAGCAGTCCCGTAGCAAATGGCATCCATTGCTCCGTTACATGCAATTCTTCCATCAGGAAGCGTGCCAGCGACTTAACAAATCCAGAAGCAAACACCAGACTCACACTCATGATTGCCGCCAAAAATTCAGTGGCACGCCTACCCTCCAGATACGAAAACACGATACCCCATATCATCCCTAAAGGCAAACCATTAATAAACATACACACGATGTTGTACGGTGCCGGGATAAATGCAAACCCCAATAACGCCAGCCAGGCAACGCCAATAAGCAGGAGCAATTTCGCACCACGCTTTTGCTGTCCAAGCTCGGAGACAAACTTAATCCCATAGAACTTACTTAGCATATAGCCAAATACCTGCGCGATCACGAGCCATACCTTATAATCCACCCCCCAGATCGGTAGCTCCGTAAACAGGGCAGCTGTAAACGCTTTTCGGTACGCGTACATGCTGGTATAGCAGCCAAATGCAGCCAGCGCCAGCAGTATCATCTGTATCGTATACGAAGTACTACCCAGCCGCTGCATCAATAGTTGAAATGGATACTTCATCTTTAATATAATTGATCTGTTGTAACCGCCAATAATACGCTATCCAATATCCTCACAGCCTGATCCAGCTCCACCTTCGAAATGACTAACGGCGGATAGAGCGACAATACATTCCCGTCAGACACTTTTAGACTAAGTCCCCGTTCCAGACAAGCATACAGAACCAGCTCTGCGGCTGCGTTATTTTTTTCCTTCGTCTTTCGGTCCTTTACCAGTTCCACAGCCCACAACAGCCCCACACCCCTTACATCCCCTACAATCGGATAGTTGGCTTTTAACTCTTCCAGCCGGCTTCCGAAATAGTCACCCATGACGTTCACCTGCTCCAAAATGTCGTTTTCGTCCATGAAATCAAGCGCTGCCAACGCAGCTGCAGCACCCAGCGGACTCTTTTCGTGTGTAAAATGACCCAAGGAAATCGAAGAAGCTACATTAAGCTCCTCGCGACAGATCACGGCTGCCAACGGCATGATCCCGGCTCCTAATCCTTTACCCAATACCAGTATATCCGGTTGTATCTCTGCGTGCTGGTAGGCAAACATTTTCCCGGTCCGTCCCATCCCGATCGGGATTTCATCGAGTACCAATAGCACGTTGTACCTATCACAGATTTCGCGCACCCGCTTCCAGTATGCTTTAGAATGCACATGTACAACTGTACTCCGCACCGTCTCCACCACGAGCACACCGATATCTCCCTCCTTCTGGATCACATATTCCAAGTAATCGGCGTAGGCCATATCCCCATCCGCAGCTGCCCGATCATACCACATGCCCCGATAAGCGTCTACCGGTGGCACGTGTACACTTCCCGACATCAACGGCCCCAATCTCTGCTGAAAGACATACTCTCCACCCAGGGCAATACTATCCATCGACGCGCCATGGAACGAGTCGTACATCGCCAGTGTCTTATACTTTCCGGTATAAAATCGCGCGATCTTCAAGGCCATTCCGATGGCCGAGGTTCCACCCGGCGCAAAAAGCACCCGCGTTAGCGCGTGCCCGGTTAAAGCAACCAACCGCTCTGCCAAGGCAATAGCCGGCCGATTGGTAAACCGTCGCGGACAAAAAGCCAAGGTATCCAGTTGCGCTTTTACCCGCTCAATCACGTAGCTATTGTTGTAACCCAGCTGGTGTACATTGTTTCCATGAAAATCCAGATAATGCTTTCCCTGCAGGTTTTGGACATGTACCCCGTCGCTACGCTCCAGTACGTCCAAACAGGGTGAAGACAGCGCCTGGTGCATAAAAACCTGCGCATCGCGATCCAACGCCGATTGCGTTTCTTTATCCGTGATTTTTTCCGACCAACGCTTGCGTGCATCGCTCAGGTTGATATCACCCTCGGTTTGTAAGTGTTTTTGATTGCTCATTCAATTTGATATATGCGTCAAAAAGTTTAACAATACTAAACAAAGTTTATTAACTAAAGATCCTCTCCATGTTAAGAAATTATTAAAAAAGGGCAACTGAAAAACAGCTGCCCTTTACCCAACGAAATGCCGCTGGTATGCGTTAACTTAAAAAGAGATTACTTCTTTAATACAAATTGGTCAAACACATTTCCCCGCACATCAATCCCTTGAAAATGTAACTCGCCATTTACGACCCGTACATATCCGTAGTGGTGGTCGAGGAATAATTTGTTGGTAAACCACGATCTCCATGACGATGGTCTTTCCAATCCGCCGCCACCGCCGCCCAAGGTCATGTAAATTGTTCCATTATCCAGGTCCACCTTATTGTTGCGCAACGGCCAAGTCCGTTCGTAGGTATGCACATGGCCATAGAATACGATATCCACATTGTATTTTTCATACAGGGGTGCCAGATGCGCCAGCTTTGGGCTCCCTAAGGTCGATTTGGCCACACGCGTATTCCCGTAATCGTCATCGTCCGAAGAATAAACCGGATGATGGTGTGACACGATCTTCCATTTGGCGGTCGACTTGGCCAGATCAGCTTCCAGCTTTTTGTAGATTTCGCTACCTACTGAAACGTCCTGATTGGAGTCGAACATAAAAAACTCCGTATTACCGTAGACGAAACTGTAGCAACGTAGTCCATCCGGATGACCCAGGTAGTTATGGTAATTAGGTGCGTCATTTTCATGGTTTCCGGGTACGGCGAACATGGCATATTTACTCATAAATTGTTGGCCCTGCGGGAAGAATTGCCCTACCCAGTTGCTCCTATCGTGTCCATTATCGACCTGATCTCCGCTGTGGATCGCAAAATTTGGTCTTTCCTTTTCCGCTATCTTCGCAATTTCGCCCCATACCGTAGGGTTAGGTACCCCTTGGGTATCCGAGAAAACAGCAAAAGCAAATGGAGAGTCTGCACGTACAGCCGTTTTAAATGGATAAATTGGGCTGCGTAAGGTATCCCCTGCGGTGCTCACGCTCACTGCACGGTAAAAATATTCCGTTTCAGGCTCCAATCCAGCTAAGTTTACAGTCTGTATGAGTACGTTATCCTTACCCTTCACTTTTTGCGAAAGCGCTGGTGACTTTACGTCAAACATCGCCTTACCATACTCCACATAGCCGCTAGTTGCTGCAGAAGTTTCCCATTTTACGGTCATTTGGGTCTGGGTAGACCACTGTAAGTACGGTTTCACGACGAAACTAGGACGTTCGGCCGCAAAAGCAAATTGCTGGCATAAGATGATCAGTCCGATTAAGTTGAATGTGTGTTTCATGTATTTATTTTTATAGTAATTATTGACGTGATAATGTGACCTTAAAGTCACCTTTTCCTGTTTCCCCCGTTTCGGTATTTTCCCATCCCATGTAAAAAGACAGCGTCATGCTGTTTGCATTGACTTTCACATCGAACTCATCCACCGGTGTTGTTCCCTGCAGCGAGACTTTGGCCTGTTCTTCCCTACCCGATACGGACCAGGTACTTTCGGTTGCGCTAAATACAATCGGACAGTCCTTTCCCAAAAAAGCTTTTGGATTACCGGATTCATCCATGGTAAATACCAGACGCATCTCACCGAAAACTTCCGCGGGCACTTCCGGCGGTGTCACGATCTGTACCGGATTGGCCCAGGTACCACTGATGCGGCCCGCTAGCAGCTGTTCGGGATTTCCTACCGTTCCATTCATCACCTCCTTCTCGCAGGAGCTACCCCATAACAGCACCGTAAGTAGCAGTGCGAGGTTGAAAATATACTTTATGTTCATATGCCTAATCGATTAAAAAATTATGTAATCAGTTCACTTTAAATAAACGGAAGGGTACATTGGACTTCAATGCACTTCCGTCGAGGTTCCATGCACCATCGACACGGATACCCATATGGCTCAGCACGTTGACGGCCACATCGGTAAGACCGACCGGATAATATGGCTTGCGCTCCGTTGCCGGACCAACCAGTTCCGCATGGTTATTTTTCCCACTGTAATCCGTCAACACCGTGCCCCTCACCTCATCCAATTTCAGGTACAGGTTTAAAAAGTTCAGATGCGGGTGGTTGCTCTTCTCGATATGCTGCAGGTGCATATAATTTTTTATGGTCTCCTGCGACAAAGCTGTCGTCCATATACGCACCTCATTAAAAGACCCGGCCCAATTCGGTGCTCCCCCGCCGTAGGTACCCGTTCCTTCCTGTGCCATATAGATGTAATTAAATGGTGATGCCATTTGATCGGTCTCCTTATACGTCAACGCTGCTCCGCCCACACGTTCGCCATCTTGGTATACAATACACTCTTTGGTTTTATCAAATGTCACGGCTATATGATGCCATTTGCCATCCTCTATGGGTTTAGACGATCCGATATCGTAGCGCGACCGTTGCGTATTGGCAATGTTGATCTTCCATGACGAGCCACTCCGGCAGATCACGAATCCCGGATTGCCACCCGAGTCCCAGTCTTTATCACCCATAATGGATGGGTCACTGGAATTTGCACCCGCTTTGATCCACATCTCGATCGTAAACTTATCCATTCCCTGCAAACCGGTACCCGCAATAGGAATCCGTCCATAGGTTCGGTCGCCGGTCGGCGCCTTGTTTATTGTCAGAAAATTATCGCTATTCTCTTTAGCGACCATGTTTGTGGTCAGCAGTTCTTTATTATCCAGGTCAGCCCCCGAAAAGATAACGGGCACCTTTAGTTCCTCCACCGTACTATTTGTGGCCAGGCCGCTTTCCGAACCACCATGCGTCGATACGACAAAAATCGCCCAGTTCTCGTCCGCATACGTTGCCCTGCTTTGTATGACATCTAGCAGTTGCGCGATATAGGTATCCACCTGCTGGATGGCCAATACATAATCCGCTTTTCGGAGCTGATAGCCGTGCAACAGGCCAACCTCCTTGGGGCTGCTGAACTGCACAAACACCGCATCCGCGGACTGTCCCCCCAAGACCTCTTTGGCTTGATCAAACACCTGTACATCTGATCCGTGGTTATACTTCAAATCAGCATCACTGTTCAATACCGTATTGATTTCCGGCTCACGTACGATAGATGCGATGCGGATAGCCGGAAGCTGGTTTTTTATACGTTTTACCAGCGAAGGGTATTGATCGAGGTGATTACCGAAAAAGGAATTCGCTTGCCGTACACCATGTTTATCTACGCCGACGCCTGTTAACAAGGTCGACCAGCCCGTTGTCGAGTTAGCGGGTAGCCCGCCATATCCTTCCTTACTGTAGGAAGCATCGGCAATTAGCCTATCCAGTCCCGGCGTTGTAGCATAATCTAGCGCGGTGTAGATCATACCATCCACGCCAATCACCAATATTTTCTTCGTTTTTGCCGTCTGCGCAAACGAAAAGCCCGTTGCGATCATATAGAGCGCTACGGCCCAAAAAATCCATCTATAGTTCATAACGATTATTTAAAAAGCTTGATAACATAACTTCCCGGTCTGCCCAGTACAAAATTCATATTCTCGGTAACGTATGTGGTATTGACCACACCCCCCACTTCTTCCATGATCTGCCAGGAGCAATAGGTATCGGCAGACTTCACTGGAAAATTCACTTTCCAAATTTCTCCTTCGGGGGTATCGTTTACAAACGTACCCTTAAAGCCCGAAGCCCTATTGGTCGTAAAATCAATGCGGTCGCCGGGCAAAGGTGTACCATCTAAGTGCGCCACAAAGCGAATCTGGTTTGGCGCATCCGCCACGCGCTCAATTTCGGGTGCCTTCGTCATTCCAGTAGACCAGCTCGCCACTTCGTACTCCTTAAACTCGATAACAATTGCATCCTGCAACAAGGTGCTACCCGATGTGTTGGATACGCGGATATCAAAGTGGTATTCGCCCGCCGGAATACGATTTCCCTCCAGGATTTCGAGCTTTCCCGTAAATAGGTTTAGCGATACCGCCGGCTTCATGACCGTGTCCGTTTTCAGGCGCAGTTCCTCTTCCGATTCGCCACCTACAATCGGTGCGTTATAGGAAACCACCGCTATCTCCTCATCGAATGACGTTATCTCAAGACCATTGGTCTCCCATACGTTTACGATCTCAAAGTTCAATGGCAGGGTCGAGCTGGAGGAAAGAAAATCACCGATATTCTGCCCCATACCCGATATCGCATACTGTTTTCGGTTCTTATAGCGAACATCGGGTGCTATACTTCCCAAGCTAGGCACCTCCGTACAACCGATTGGCAGTAATGCAGCTCCGATTATAAAAAGGATAAAATTTATTGTCAGCTTTCGCATATCAGTTTTCATTAGACTTTAATTTATTTTTTAACGATTATGATGACCATCATCAAGAGTCCGATCTATCTGCTGTTTATGTTAGTTAAATCCAAAAATATGGGTGTCCGAAATCAGCACATGCACCGTCCCTGTCGTGGTTGCCACATCCGTGACCACAACCTTCGCGGGCGAGTAAAACTCCGGCGTAGCAGGCGGGTTTATGTTCACCGAATAGATCATGTAGGCAGCCCCCATGTTGATATTACCCAGGTAATCTTCCCGCACCAGATTAAAGCGCGCCTTTTTATCACTTAATGTCGTCGAGTAGGAATACACCGTCGAAAGATCCGACCGTACGATCTGTTCGTTTGGAATGATGTAATCGGAAATGTATTCTGCCATCTCTGCCATATCCCCGGCCGGTATCGCTTCCAACGTTTTGGGTCTATTTTCCGGATCAGGATATTTCAGCAGCAGGTAATTGTATATCGAATAATTCTGCGGCGCGAAAAAGGTACTGCCTTTGCGGTTTACCTCTTCCTCCATATTATTCAGTTTAATCAGCGTCGTTAAGGTATCGAATAGCGCCGGTTGGCTTTCGAGGTAGCTCATCGTCGTACCTTCGTATACCCCGATCTGATTGTCCAAAAGTCCGCCATCATTGTAATATGCATCATCGCATCCCGATAACAGGATACCGATACAACAGCATAGTGAGAGTAATAATTTCATAGCCTTATTTTTAGTGGTTATTGATTAAACTGCCAGTAGTAGGTTTGCTCCATATTCGGATTGTTAGCAAAGGCCTCGTCACTCACAGGGAAGAATCCGGCACCGTCTTTCTCGGCCTGTTCGCTGACGAAGGGATTGAATTCATGCAAACGCCCCAGCCGTACCAGGTCGTATACGCGGTGGTATTCGCCAATCAGTTCGCGTCGGCGTTCGGCCAGGATCTCTTCGATCAACAAGGGCTGATCTTCCCGTGTAAAGCGCGGAATATCTGCGCGCTCCCTTACCAGGTTGAGATAGGTAATGGCGTCTCCAAGACGGTTTAAGCGGGCATCTGCTTCCGCTTTGAGTAACAACAGATCCGCATACCGAAAGATCGGCACAGGCGAATCCATCCGGTTGTAGGAGCGATCTTTGACCTTTCTAAATTTGGCAAACATAATCTGGCGTTCCCCATTCTGTAAGGGATCATCAAAGATCGGACGCAGTTCACTTGCGCTACCCGAGAAATCAATGCTTT
Source organism: Sphingobacterium alkalisoli (assembly GCF_005049105.1). Taxonomy (GTDB): domain Bacteria; phylum Bacteroidota; class Bacteroidia; order Sphingobacteriales; family Sphingobacteriaceae; genus Sphingobacterium; species Sphingobacterium alkalisoli. The sequence continues at coordinate 444,168 of NZ_SUKA01000002.1, read as the reverse complement.
GGAAAAACTCAGCTACCCGTTTGTCTGATCCATCGCGGGCGTAATCCGGGAATATCTCTAGGATTTTTGACTTCGGCACCGCCAATGAAAGGTTAGAACGATCGGTATACGGATTTGTCAGGTAATACGTTAAAATATGACCGTAATAATCTGAAAACTCACCAAACTGATTATCGTAATACAGCTGAAATACCACCTCGTTTGATTCCCCTTTATCAAAGAGGTTTCTAAATTCCGAAATCGGGGCCAGGTCAAACTTCTCCGATCCAATGATCAGCTGCAATTTATCAGAAGCCAGTTCGTATTCGTTCAGCCACATGTAGGCATGAGCCTGTAAAGCCAGTGCCGCACCCTTAGTACCGCGCGACATAGACAGCTTACGCGTCATATCCTCATATTCCCACGGAAGGTCAGGGAGCGCTATTTCGACTTCATCCACAACCATCTTCATCACCTCCTTAAGCGGCTCGCGCCCCAGTGGCTCTACGTTGCGTGCCTGCAGATTAACCGGTACATCACCCCATATGCGGGCTGCATAAAAGTGCGACATGGCCCTGAGAAAACGAGTTTCTGCGAGCAGTTCCGCCTTTCTATTTTCGGTAAAGCCATCGTTGATCTCCGGTACGCGTTCCAGCACCAGGTTACACTGTTCAATGGCACGGTAAAAAAGGCGCCAGTTCGTCATGGGTTCCAGCTGCGTACGGGCAATCAGGCGATTCTCAAATCCGGCCTGCCAGTCGCCATCGTTATTCGGCGTGATCCAATCGCCCGAACGGGCATCGCCCCAGAAATAATAGTCGCCCCAAGACCCGTTGCGTGTGGTGGATGGGGTATCGTCTTTGGTGAGACCAGACAATCCACGTCGGAAGATAGAGAAAGCTGCCGCAACTGCCCCTTCCGCATCGCTGGCATTTTGCCAGGCCTGATCTTCGGTAACCGTATTAATTGGAAGCTCGTCTAGCCAATCCTTGCAGCTCGAAAGCGTCAGGATCAGAACAGCTAGCGCCGCTAAGAAAATATTGTTTTTCATACCTGTATTGCTATTTGTATACATAAACCATCAATTTTTTAAAGTCCCAGGGAAAGGCCGAATAACACCATCCGCCGCATCGGGTAGCCACCCGAATTATCAAACCCATCGAGTGTAACCAGTTCTGCGTCCGGACCACTGTAGTTTTGGAAAGTCACCAGATTATCTACCGTGCAGTACACGCGTACCCGGTCGAACGGAATCCGCTTGAGCAGCAGTTTCGGTACGGTGTACGCCAAGGTGGCCGATTTGATCTTGAAATAGGATCCATCTTCCACATATTCCGAATCATAATTCACGATCTGCGAAGCGTCATTCCACGGATTTAGTGTTGGATAACGAGCCTGGTCACCGCTTTTTTCCCAGATGGAATAGCGGTCAAAGTCGGGCATCGAAGACTTGCCGGCGAAGTCCTTACCAAATCGTAGCCTATCCAGAAGTTCGGTATTGACAATATCGCGACCAATGACGAAAGTTGACACCACGTTAAATGAGAAGCCCTTATAATAAAAGTCGTTTGTCCATCCGCCCGTCCATTTTGGGTTGGGGTCTCCAGCTAAAACCCGATCGTCCACATCGATGTTAAAATCGTCGTTCTGATCTTTAAAATTCCGGTCTCCTACCGCCAGTTTTTTATTCTGCAGGCCGACTAAGCGTCTTCCGGTCTTTGCATCGATCGGAATTTCATGTTCACTTTGGTAGATCCCCTGGGATTCGTAGAAAAAGAACCCGTTAAGCGGTGCCCCGGAGCGTACGATCGAACCAAAATCCTGACCAGACTTGCCGATCTTGATGATATCCGCATTTCCATCAGGAAGGGCGACCACGCGGTTTTTGTTGTATGCAAAATTAAGTCCCATATTCCAACTGAAATCCCTAGTCGATTTCAGGTTGGTATTTAGCGTAAATTCCACTCCCCGATTCAGCACATCGGCTGCATTGCGATACACTTCATTATACCCCGAAGTTGTCGGCAAAGAAGTTGTTAACAGCAATCCTTTCGTCAACTTCTCGTACACGTCCACCACTACTTCTACCTTGTTATTAAAGAGCGACAGATCTAGACCGATATTGCCCATCTGGCTTTTCACCCAGGTGAGGTCTTCATTTTTAAAACCGTTGTACCAGGTCGGTGTAAAACCCCCAATACCTCCGTATGTAATCTGCAAGAGGGATTGGTACTGATCCAGCGAACCGCCGTTCATGACGCCCAGGGCCAGGTAATTCTCATCCCAGGTAGTACCTGAAAGACCGTAGCTACCCCGTATTTTACCGTTGTTCAACCATTCCCAATCCGCAAATAAGCTTTCTTTGTTGAAGTTCCAACCTGCCGATACCGAAGGGAATAGCCCCCAGCGGTTAGCCTGTCCAAATTTGGAGGATCCATCCGTACGGATAGAAGCCCCCAATAGGTATTTCTGATTAAAGGAATAATCCACACGGCTGAAATAAGACAGTAAGGTATTCGCGCCGTAGTTGCTCGTACCGATATCATTTTCTCCAGGCCATTTCACATTGTTGGATAGCAAGGGCGCACTGGCTACGCTGCTCACATTGGTCACTTTTGATTCCATTTTTTCGGCACTCTGCCCTACCAAAATGCTTAGGTTGTGACCTTCGCCAAAGCGGGGCGTATAATTAAGGGTATTTTGAAACAGCAGGTTGCGGCTTTCCCCCACACCACTTTTATTCGTACCCCATAAGGTACGACGGGATTGGCTGAATTCGTCTTTCATGGCCCGCGTATATTCCAGACTTAAACTCATTTTATAGGTCAGATCTTTCAGAATTTTCAGCGAAGCATCTGAGCTAAAGCGGACACGGTCGTTTACATTAGCAATCCTTCCAAGACCGTATACTTCGGATCCAGCCACCATAGGATCGTTAGGGAGCGGCAACAAGGATGAGTAATTCGTAGAAAGCGCCGTTGGATTCTTCTCTCTCTCGGCTTCATCCTCTGTAGCGAAGGGGTCAGGGTTACGTGTCTGATCCGTACGCGACAGCGCTAAGGTATTGTTGATCACCAGCGCGTTGTTTAACGCGTTAAAGGTGGTATTGGTCATTGTACTATAGCGTTTAAAGCCCGTATTAAATAAGATCCCTTTGTTATCCAAGTATCCCATACTTACGCTATACTGGCCAAAATCACCCGCACCGCGTACCGAGGCATTGTAATCCTGCGTTACGGCCGTATTGTACAGGTAATCCTGCCAATCGGATGAGTTGTTGTAAAATGGATTGGTTACATCGGTGTACATGCTCGGCATGGCCACACCATAAGGCGCATAAAGCTCATATAGGCGGGCCACCTGTTCCCGTTCTTTCTGGCCCCCTGCCACATCCAGCAAGCGGGGTACAAAATTAATACCCGTACGGCTGTTGATATTGATCTGCGGCTTGCCTCTTTTCCCTTTCTTGGTCGTAATTAAGATCACCCCGTTGGCCGCCCGTGAACCATATATGGCCGCAGCATAGGCATCCTTCAATACCGTTACCTCCTCGATGTCGCTTGGGTTAAGATCCGCCAGTACATTGGTGCTGGTCACCGCAAATTCATCACTCGTACGGGAGATAATCGGCACGCCATCCACGACATATAAAGGCTCCGATATGGCCGAACCATCGTCGCGGCTTACCGCAGCCAACCCGCGGATTATCACATTGGGTGTGGCACCCGGTTCGCCGGAATTCAGCTGGATATTCACCCCCGCCACGCGGCCCTGCATCATCGATTCAAACGACTCGGCCACCTGGTTTTCCGTATTCTCTTCCATTTTAAGCGTCGAGACCGCTCCCGTAAGTTCCTTTCTAGTCTGCGAACCGTAGCCGACCACCACGACATCGTCGATCCGGGATTGGTTTTCCTCCAGTTCGATCAGCAGCCTGTCGGTAGCCGAATAAACACGTTCCGTAGCTTTAAAACCCACCGAGCTCGTCACGATGACGTCGCCCTGCTGGAGCATCAGGGTAAATACCCCTGCATCATCCGTTTTTGCACTGCGCGTCGTACCTTTCACCTTGACGGTAGCACCCACAATGGCGTTCCCTTGCTGATCCACGACTTTCCCTGACTTTACCCCCTGCGCCATGAGGAGTACGGGGATTGTCATCATCCAGAACAGAAAATATATACCTTTTACTATTGCCTTCATTTGCATCTATGTTACATTCGTAATTATCACTTTCAGTTATCTCTTAGTTAGACCAGTATTCATTTTGCGCGAGTCCATTCGTTTGTATACTTTGCGCCGACAAGGGCCAATAGGCCGCTCCCTGAGCCAAATCGCCTTCCGTATACGAAGGAAGGAACTGCCCGACCTTATCGAACCGGATCAGGTCAAAAAAACGCTGCCCCGACCCCATCAGTATCCGGTGCCTTTCGCGTAGCAGGGCATCGGCAAACGTACCCGCAGTGAGCAGTGCATAGTTTTCCGTCGCACCCGCAGCCGCCATCGTTAAATACGACTTGGCAGCCTCCAGCTGTCCGGCGAGCCATGCCGCTTCCGCCATTAGCAGATTGATCTCTTTCGTCGAATAGATCATTAACAGGTCCTGTTTGGCAACAATTAAGGAAGCCGTCGTTCCCGTCGCCGGGATGGTAAACATCGATCGCCGCGTATCCCCTACGGGATAGATAGCCTCTAGTTTTTCCTTGGTTATGTGTATGGGGTTGCCGCTGTACGGTTGCTGCGTGATATCAGGGTTACTATCCTTCCCCAACGACAAGCCGAAGTTGGAAAGGCTGTTCGTACCCTGCCCTTCAAAAACAGCGGTCAATCCGTCATACGCTTCCTGGCCTTTACCCAGCCACAGTTGTTCGTGCGCCAGTAATAAACTTACTGCAGTCTTATTAAACCGCACCTCCGTTAGCGCCGTACTGACAATACCATCGTCGTTTAACAAGAGACGTGGCAATAAAGGTTTTGCTTCTGCCGCCCACTGTACACAGCGTGTCAGCACCTCTTGCTGGTTCAGTAACGTACCACGATCCGCTGCCTCCGCAGAAGGCACCGCTCCCCAGATACGGGTGAGGTAGAAGTACGCCATAGACTTCAGCGCCAGTGCTTCGCCACGGTACAGATTATATTGGTAGCTGCTCAACAGCTCCCCTTTTGCGGGGCCTAATTTTTCGAGCAGGTGGTTCGCATCCTGTATGGCATCATAAAAATAGCCCCAGTCTGTGAGCTGTCTCAACGGTAAGGTACCGTTCGTTAATCGCTGTGCTGCCACATCATCCATCATATCCAGCTCCAGGGTAAGATCACCGGCACGGCCTTCGCCGTACATCAACCAGGCATGGTTATGCAGCAGCGCCCGTCGCATATCCACATAGATGCCGATTACGGCCTGCTCGAGTTTCTGTGGCGAGTCGTAATAGTCAGTCGCTATGGTTCTATTCTCCACTTCATCAATGGTGAGGTAATCCTCACAGGAGGAGAATATGAAAGGTAACAAGGCTACGAGCGCGCACCATGTTATAGGCTTTATTTTATTCATCACCGTATTTTTTATGTCGTTTATCTGGAAGGACTCCGTATTTTGGATACCGCAACCTCCTATTGAATTGATTCTCATATCGCGTATTAAAAAGTAAGTTTCATGCCCAGAACGATCGACGCGGGTAAGGCGGTGCCCGTGTAGCCCAGATCGGCTTTACGGATGCCCGTTATATTTTCCTCCGGGTTGAGTCCTGAATAACTGGAAAAGGTCCATAAGTTTTCGCCCGTCAGGATCAGTGCCGCATCTCTAATTTTCCATTTCTGTAGGTCATCGCCAAAGTGGTAGGCAACACCGACTCTGCCCAAGCGGACAAAATCCACCGATTCTATGCGCTCGATGCCCTGATACCGGAAGCTCTCCTTACCGAGGTCATTTTTAAAATAAAACGCAGTCTCACCGGTAGCCATTGGAAATCCGGTCTGTAGCTGCTCTGCCACATACGCACTTTCGTATGATTCCAGCACCGCATCGGCTCCAAAGCTATAGGTCAACGTAAAACCAAGGGCTACCTTTCCAACACGTAAATCATTCGTAAGACCACCAAACAGCTCCGGTTGGCTGTTACCTATGATACGACTTTGGCTGCCTTCGTAAGCTACGAGCGAACTGATCCGATCGCCGGTCGTCAAAGCAGAAAGGTGGGCTAAGCTGGTTTGCTGCAGATCCGCAGGTAGCTCCGTTACGCTATTTCGGTAGGCTGCCACATTCAAATTGCTGGCCCAAGAAAATGCCTTTCGGCGTATCCATTGCCCCTGCACATTCATTTCCAGTCCATGCAACTGCAGCGCAGCACCCGTTTCAAAGGCATAGTCTAACCCCTGTATATTCGGTAGAAAGCGCATGTAGGTAAAATCACGGTACCGCTTATTGAAATAACCCAGTTCCATGCGCAGGTAAGACTGTATATCCACATCAACCTTTGCATCAAATTGATAAATATCCACGCTTTTTGCATCGGTAAAAGGTGCATACAGCTGCGTAATGCCAAGCTTATTGCCGCCGTAATAATCTCCTAGGCCTACGAGCTCCCCGCGATATTGTTCCGGTCCCGATCGTTGTCCGGTCTTACCATATCCGACTTTAAATCGGGCGGGCAGATCCGTATCTTCGCGCAGGTCGTAGACGAGGCTTAGTGCCGGATAAAACGCCCACTTATTTTGATACAACGAGCTGCCATCTGCACGGGCGACCATGTTTAAAAAGAACTTCTGTTTATAATCCCAGTTGAGTGTACCGTAGAACGAAAGCAACTTCTCCCGTTCGCTGTCCGAATAGGCCTTGGCCTGGTTCGCATTGTATCCGGTAACCACTTTCACATAATCCGAACCTCCACTTTCCAAGCCTTTCATGCCTTCCACGGCTGTAATCCGGTAATCGGAATTGACAACCTGATTCCCTACGGTAACCTTGAGGTTCAGTAATTCTGAAAACTGGTGCGTGTAGTTCAGGCTGGTATGTACGCTCAGCATCTGTCGCTTAAAGGCCTCACTACCTGCCAGCACCTCGCCATCCAAGATATTCGATGGAATATACAGGTCCCTTCCGGCAGTTTCGTAGGATAGGCCCGCTACCGAACGGAGATGGAAGTTAGGTGAAAAACGATAGACGAGGTCCATGGATGAAAGAAGACCGACATTTTTATTATCGTCCATAAAAAAGCCTTCATCGGCTACTTCCGTACCGGATAGGTCGCGGTTGTACTGCCCTGCATACCGCCCGTCCCTATCGGCAAGCGCGAGGTTCGTGTAAAACTGTATGGAAAACGGCTCGGCAATTTTATACTTCGCATTCACGAATAAATTCTGCCGCTGGAAACCCGCGTCCTTGATCGCGCCAGAAGCCATATAGTTGTTCATCCCGAACAGGTATGAACCGTAATCGCCACCGCCATCCACCGAAATATGCTGCCGTTGAATGAGCGACTGCTTCGCATAGACTGCCTCGCGCGACGCCGAATGGTAATTATAGAAGGCATCCTTTTCGGCATCGAACCCGGCTACATAATCCACCCCTGCAGCGGCATGGGCATGCACATGAAGTGGCCCCGATGTGCCTTCTTTAATAATGAGGTTGATCGCACCATTCGGTGCTTGTACACCCAGTGCAGCCAACTGATCGATGTCTTTGATGATTTCTACCCGCTCGATCTGTTCGGCGCTGTAATACGTCAGTGGATTGATACCGGTCACCGCAGAGGGATTCGCGATGATGGGCACCCCGTTTACCATAAAAAGAGGCATGGTCGACTCATCGGTCGTGTTAAGATGTAGACCACGCAAATTAATGATCGACTGGCTCCCCGCTGTACCCGTCCAACTTTTAACCTGCAACCCAGCGACCTGACCCTGTAGTAGATTTTCCAAACTGGCCGTATTTGTTGCAGGCAGGCTGTCCAGCACTAAGATTTCCTGCGCCTGGATGCTGGGCAGCCCCGCGAACGAAGCAAATACAGCCACGGTAAATTTCCAAACGTCTTTCGGTAATAATTTCATATGTATATTAATTGACTTTTAGTAGTTATATGGAATATTCATGTGTATTGCTTTTTCGGAGCCATGAACATTTCATATGTGTTAATAATTACTATTTTCCAATAATCAGCAAGACCTAGGTCTGTCCATTTGTCGTGCTGAAATGTTAAGCAATATTAAACATTGTTTATTAATACAATACTATCCCGAAATTAAGTTATCATTAACTTAACGGAGTAAGGGGCTGATTACTACGAATCAGATTTACAAGAAAGGTGTGAGAGGAAGTCTTATTTAGCTACGATGAACCTCGTATACACTAACATTTTCTTAAGGAATTCAGATTTGGCAATCATCATTTTAAAGGTACTTTATTCATGGCTTCAAAACCAGCTACCACATCAAAAAGTTCCTCATCTATGGCACTCTGCCGAAGTCGGTGAAAATTTTGGTTGAGATCGTCTAATAGCTCATCAATATTTTTCTCCGCCCTTTGCATGGCGCTAAGGCGGCTGGTGTTTTCACTGGCAAGTGACTCTGCACAAGCTTTAAATAGGGATACAAAAAGATATTCATGTATCAGAGCTTGTAGAGTCGATTTTGACGATCCCACTATCTCAGGTATTTTTTTCGTTGGCCATTGCATTCTATGGAATGTGTGGCTCCACGCGGCATCTAAAGGCAATAACCTTTGCATGGTAGGCGTATAACCTCCATGCGTCTCAGGTTTGTTGTGAAAGATATAAAGTGATCTTATACCTTCTATTTCCATGCTTTGCTGGGCTTTAACCAACACTTCCCCGACTAGCGATGCGATAGCATGAACGGTATTTGGCACGTTGAAAAGCTTATTACAGTTTAGCCTCTGATCATCTAAAAGCAATTGTATCCGCTCACCAACCGCCCAGATTGCTTTATTTCCTTGCATATCATTCAAAGATTTAACAACAAAATCGGTAAGTGAATCATTAAATCGTCCCACAAGTCCCTGATCGGAGCCGAATACAATAACCGCTATCTTGCCTTCATGCATTTTCTCCAGCAAATCAATATTATAAATCGCTTTGAACTCCATAGCTCTAAAGCAAGCTGCAAGTCCTAGCGTAACCGTATGGTAATATTCTCCTAAAGAATCCACAGCCAATTCGTACTGGTGTATATTGGAAGCTGCCACCGCTTTCATTGTCTTTACAACCGAGTGTATATCTGTTGCACTTTCAAGCTTGCCTAGTATGCTTTCCAACGTATCCATTATGTTGTTTTCGTTATAATTTTTGGGTCGGTCTGGAAAACTGATAGTATATCACTAGCGTTTTTTACGATAGCTACTTTATCTTCCTGGCCAAGGGGGCTATCCGAAAAAACATGCTTCACGAGTTCTTCAGGCAATGAGCTAATGCTATTCATTAATGCTGCTACCGCTTCCTTCATCTTTTCAAGAGGTATATGATCAAATAGGCCTTCTGTAAGCGCAATTAATTGTACGACCTGCTCGGGAACGGACAATGGTTGAAGTTCATCTTGCTTAAGCCAGTTACGAATACGCTTTCCATGAGCTATTGTATGCCTAGTTGCTTCATCTAGCCGAGTGCCAAAACGGGCATAGTTTTCTAATTCCTCAAATTGAGAATAAGCCAGTTTTAGATCACCTGTTACGGAGCGGTAGGCTGGCAATTGTGCCTTCCCTCCAACACGGGAAACGGACTTTCCTACATCCACTGCTGGTAGAATACCTAACTCAAACATTTTGGGTGATAGATAAATCTGACCGTCGGTAATAGAAATAAGATTAGTAGGTATGTAAGCGGAAATATTTTGTGCCTCGGTTTCGATTATTGGTAGTGCCGTTAGCGAACCACCTTTCAGTTCATCACTTAAATGAGTAGATCTTTCCAATAAACGCGAATGGATGTAGAAAATATCGCCAGGGAATGCTTCACGCCCCGGAGGTCTTCGAAGTAAAAGTGAGAGTTCGCGGTATGCCCTCGCATGATTGGTAAGGTCATCGTAAATAATCAGCACATCACGGCCCTGCTCCATAAAATATTCGGCAATACTAGTTGCCGCATATGGAGCAATATATTTTAAACCAGGTGCATTATTACCTTCTGTGACAACAACGGTGGTATACTCCATAGCTCCCTTCTCTTGAAGTGTAGCTACTATTTTTGCAACTGACGATGCCCTTTGGCCAATAGCGCAATACACGCAAATCATATCTTTGTCGTGCTGATTAATAATGGCATCAATTGCAATTGCCGTTTTTCCTGTTTGCCTATCGCCCAATATCAATTCCCGCTGACCTCGTCCTATGGGAATTAATGCATCAATAACTTTCAGACCCGTTTGCATAGGTACGCTGACTGCCTTGCGATCCATGATCGCTGCAGCAGGGCGTTCAATAGGGTACCGTATTTTAGCATATATGGTACCTTTTCCATCCATTGGTTCACCAAGCGGATTAATTACCCTACCGATAAGGTCTCCACCGACGGGAATATCCATTACCCTTCCTGTTCTTAGCACCTCATCCCCAGCATTCAATAGCGAATCTTCGCCTAAAAGAATAGCACCAATTTCATGTTCATCTATATTATAGGCTATGCCAAACAATTTATTCGGAAACTCCAGCAGCTCCTCAAATCCAACGCCCGGCAATCCTGCTATGGTGATTACTCCCGCGGACACACTGGTTACATGACCAACCTCTCGCGGTAAAAATTTGAAAACATGTTCTTCCCTTGATGCCGCTATTCTATCCAGCGTATCATTGACCCTTGTATTTAAAACATCCGCTATCATTTATTTAATTTCCGTTGACATTCACTTTATCTTTTACTGATTTCTGTTCAGATTCCATTTCCCTTTTACTCATTTCTTTGACACTACTGTGTAAAGCATCGAGATAAGCCGAAATATTCCACTCCAGTTTGTAGCCATTTCCCGTTAACTCTATCCCACTGATCATCTCCGGAGAGGTCTTGAATTGAAAAGTTTGCTTTATACCCAAGATTTCATCCACGGCTTGTGTAATGCCTTGCTGCTGACCTCCCGTAAGCTCAAAAGCACTTTGGACCAACAAAGTAGAGGAAGTAGATTTGAATGAGCTTATAAACTGCGACTTTGCTTCTCCCTCCAATTCCTGAATCTGACTTACAAAAAGGCTAGCCACTTGATCTTCCAATCGAACTGAAGCCAGGTCCTTCAATACTCTTCTGGAAATATCAAAAACTTCCTGCTGTGCTTTTTCTGCTATCGATATACTAAACTTTTCTGCTGTTTCCGTTAAGTACTTTTGCCGTTTAGCTTGCAATTTATCGACCGCTATCAAAGCATCCTCTGTCAGCAGTTCTTTCTGCCTATTGGTTTCTAAAACAGCGGACTCCATCAATTCACTTTTTGTTCTATCAAAATCTGCATTCTTTTTTGCAAACTCATCCTTTTCCTTTTTTGCCGCTGTTTTCTGCAATTCTGCCTCCTCTAAACGTTCTACAATCTTTTTCTCCCTATCGTCAATGGCCTTCAGCACAGGCTTATATAAAAACCTTTTTAGTAGCCATACCAATACCAAAAAGTTAATGATCTGCGCTATTACGGTAAACCAACTAATTTGCATGATATGTTATTTGGCGATAATGTGATTCCAGAATGGGTTTGCAAAGATCAAAATCATAGAAACCACAAAACAGTATATTGCAGTAGATTCTATCATCGCCAGACCAACAAACAACGTTCTTGTTATTGTTGATGACGCATCTGGTTGTTGTGCCAATGAACTAAGTGCTGTGGCTACAGCCTTTCCTTCTGCTATGGCTGGAAGCATAGTGCCGATGCCGGTTGTAAAGCCAGCCATAATAATTGATGTAATTGCAATTGCTGATGTATTATCCATTTTATCCTCCTTTGTTTTTCTATAAAATAATTAGTGTTGCTTGATCGCTTCTGCCTGTAAAGCACTAGCTATATAAACTGTTGCCAGAATACTAAAAATGTAGGCCTGTACCATCCCCGTTAGTAAGCCCAGTACATTCATAATAACGGGAAATAAAAACGGTGCAATAGTGAGCAAAATTGCGACAATCATTCCGCCGCTCATTACATTACCAAATAACCTTACTGCCAATGCCAGCGTACGGGTAATTTCGCTGATGAGGTTAAAGGGAAGCATAATCCATGTGGGCTGCAGATAAGTTTTGAGATAGCCACCAATACCTGCCTTTTCAATACCATAGAATGGAACGGCCAGCAATACCGAAATGGACAATGCTGCCGTGGTAGAAAGTGACGCAGTCGGTGGCGTAAATCCCGGAAAAATAATGCACAGGTTAGCAAAAGCTATGAAAAGGAACAAGCTTCCTATAAAGCCAATATATTTTTCCGGCTTATTTAAACCAACCTCCTTAATTTGACTGTTGATGGTAGTTACAATTATTTCTACAACACATTGCCATCGGGAAATCTGTATCCCACTCGTAAGTTTACTGGTAATTGATTTTGCGCCAATCACCAGTATCAGCATTAATGCCCAAGTGGTAACAAGGGTTAGATTTATCGTAACAAAGTCATTCTGCCAAAAAATCGTATCGTCAGGGCTAAATTTCATGATTACCCTCCTTTCGTTGGATATCTGATTGTTTTGCCCTAACAAAATTCGTTATCAAAACGCGGGCGATCATCAGACCCGCAAAAGCGACAAACATTCGCTGCCAACTTTCAGCACCAATAAAATAAAAGCCAACTAGAACAATTACCATCCTGCTCATAAAACTACCCAAAGCCAACAACCCAGGTCTTTTAGATTTACTGGTTTTATTGACCGTAAGCCATAGGCCACCGAAGAACAGCACCCCAAGTAAAAAACCGGCTACCAATGTCCATATTATAATAAAAAGTTCATTCATCATCTTTTATTTCTTTGTCATGATCTCTACCTATTTCCCGCTCTTCTTTATCTACCCAATACCATGCAATTACACTCCCGAAAATCAAACCTGCAAATAACAACGTTAATGTCCATGAAAAAGATTGAGGCACCCTTTTGTCCAACCATAGACCTCCCAATGTACCCAATAAAGCGGGAACCACCACCGACCATCCCACCATGCCCATCATGCCCAAACCAGACCAAATATTACCCTTACTTCGAAGCGCTTTCAGCTTTCTTTTTTCTTTATCGGCCACCAGTTTGCTAAAGGGGTCACGTATTTTGTTATCCACATCCTGTTCCATTTTAGTGCTCTTGGAATCTTAGCAATCGCAGCATAAAACTGCTTTCCATTTTTGCCATTACCTGCTTCACATTCTTTTCATTTTCGCTGAGTAACTTAAATTCTTGATCAACGGCTTCGTGTAATTTCCCTAAGTGCGCTCCGCCTATCGCATTTCTCACGGATACCACAACAATCTCACCTGTTTTAACCATTACACCTTGGTCTATGGCTATATAGACGACATCTGCATCTGTAGTCTCGTAACTAAGGATTCCTGGAACAAGAGCCGCGGTGCAATCCAGCCTTTGTGGCAAAAAACCATATTGACCAGTAGCCGTTTCCGCAACAATTCGCTTCACATGTGTTATTGCTGCAAATATGCGTGACGGCAGTAATATTTTAAGTTGCATCGTTTTTTCCATTAGATCTATATTTTCCTTCAATCCACATTTCACAACCAGCTTTTTTTACTGGCGTCACCATATTAAGCGCATGATGGTCTAAATATTATTTACCGCTACTCTTTCAGCTTCATCTACAGTACCTATCATATAAAAGGCACTTTCCGGCACACCCTTGAATTCGTCTGCAAGAATTCGTTCGCATCCATTCAAGGCATCATCCAAACTGACAAGCTTTCCTTGAATATCACTGAACTGTTCAGTCGTAAAAAATGGCTGGGTAAAAAACCGCTCCAACTGCCTTGCACGGTTAACCAGATCACGGTCTTCGATAGACAATTGTTCCAGTCCAAGCATAGCAATGATATCTTTCAGTTCCTGGTATTTAGCGAGTGTTTGCCTAATCTCTTGGGCAAGGTTGTAGTGCCTCAAGCCAATGGTAGCAGGTGTAGCCATTTTGGAATTGGATTGCAACAAATCGATAGCAGGATACAGTCCTTCTCCAGCTTTTTTACGTGACAGGACAATTGAAGCAGACAGATGTGAAAACGTATGTACTGCCGCAGGATCCGTTAGATCATCGGCGGGAACATATACTGCCTGTATCGAGGTAATGGCTCCCGTATCGGTATTGGCAATACGTTCTTCCAATTTTGAAAGATCAGTTCCCATGGTGGGCTGATAGCCCAACCTTGATGGCATTTGCCCCAGTAGACCACTAACTTCCATTCCAGCCTGTATAAACCTAAAAATATTGTCAATCAGTAGCAATACATCACGTTGCTCATCATCCCTAAAATATTCCGCCATTGTTAAAGCAGCATGACCAACCCGAAACCTTGCACCTGGAGGTTCATTCATCTGTGCAAACAACATCACCATATCATCGAGTACACCCGCTGCCTTCATTTCATGATACAATTCCTGACCTTCACGGCTACGTTCGCCTATGCCACAGAACATGCTCACTCCTTTGCGCTGTCCTACCATATTGTGTATCATTTCGGTCAGCAGCACGGTTTTACCTACTCCTGCTCCCCCAAACAATCCAGCCTTCCCTCCACGCTCCAAGGGCATCAGAACATCTATGGCTTTGATCCCGGTAATAAACACTTCGGATTTGGCATTACGTTTTATCAATGGAGGGGGGAGTTGGTGTATAGTACGTCGTTCTATTCTTTTTAGCGGTTCGCCCTTATCGATTGTGTTCCCAAAAACGTCAAACATTCGTCCCAATATTTCCCCGCCCACTGGAACAGTCAATTCCTTCCCTTTACTTTCCACTAACATACCCCTTGACAACCCCTGGGTCGGTGTCAGTGCAATTCCACGAACTCTTTTTAAATCAAGCTGAATCAACACCTCAATAAGAACATTCTTTTCCTGACCGGTGTGCAACACCGTATACACCGATGGCAAATCGTCCTCAAACAATATATCCACCACACTTCCTCTTATAGAAACTATTTTTCCAAAATTGCTGCTTGCTTCTTTATCCATCCAACTCTTATTCTATCATCAAGGCTGGTAACGCGAATTCCATTTTTGCGCACCTATGTCAATCAAAGATCGGGAATGTAAGAGGCGTATGGGTTACACAACTGCACAAAAAACTTACATAATTCACACATTATTAGAGTGATGCTAATTGATAAGACCGTACCACATAATTTCACAAAAGAGATGGATGGTCAATTATTTTTACAAATCCTCGAGGGCGATAAGCCTCTTGTGCTTCATTTTTCTAAAAAAAGAAGGCGTAAGTCCTGTTATTTTTTTAAACTGGTTTGAAAGGTGTGCGACATTGCTGTAGTGAAGTAGGTCTGCAATTTCGGTTAAAGTAAGTTCGTTATAAAGTAGTAACTCTTTTGCACGTTCAATTTTGTGCGAAATAATATAATGCTCTATTGTGATACCCTTTACCTCGGAGAATAAGTTGGCTAGATAAGTATAATCATAATTCAGCCTATTCGTCAAGTAATTTGAAAAATTCGTTCTGGGAACCTCTTTATCATAATGGATCATCTGGACAATAATATTTTTCACTTTCTCTATCAATATAGTTTTCTTATCATCCATCAGCTCGAGTCCGAAGGATAATAGAGCTTCCCGCAGTTGTCGACGCTTCGGCAGAGTCAATTCTTCTTTAATCTCAACCTCTCCCAGTTCAACGATGAGACAATGCAATTTTAGTTTCTCTAGTTCAGACTTAACGACCATCTTACATCGAAGACTCACCATATGTTTGATAAAAAGCTTCATTAAAATATTGTTTTAACTAGTAGAGAAAGCTAAAAGTTAGATGAAATATATAAAAAGAGTGGCCCAGACATAGACAACCCCCTAGTTTTTTATTTTTAAAAGCCCTTCAAGATCAAGTATCGTAATAATTACGCCCTTACGGTCAATCAATTTTTCGTCTCTAAAGTCAGACAAGGTTCTGCTAACGGTCTCTGTCGCCATACAGGACATAGCTGCTAAATCGTCTCTTGCAATTGAAAGCAGTTCATTTTTAACAGTTTGTTGACGGTACAAGCGAAGAATAGCACTGGCCATTTTTTTTCTTACCGAATTGTATGCCAGTTGAAGAAGTTGTTCTTCCTTTTCTCTATTGTCATTTGAAAGCAGATGAATAAATTTTCTGGCAACCTCGGGGTATAAACCAAGTATATTTTCCATTTCCTCAACCGGAATAATACAAATTTTGCTATCCTCCATAGCCGTTGCCGTATCACGATAAGGTGTATTACTGAAAAAGGTGTTTATCCCAATATAGTCGCCCTCTACATACATACCTGTCATCAATTCACGTCCATCCTCCGACAATTTGATTGTTTTCACCCTACCCTCTATAACCAGATACAAACCACGCCCCAAGTCCGATTCGTAATAAATAACCTGATTTTTCTTAAACTCACGATTTTTATGTCCGTTTATGAGTTGAGCAAATTCAGTCAGTCCATCTGTTTTAGAGAGGAGCTTCTTAAATTCATTGTTTTTTTGTTGAATTTCGTAATAAGCTTTTTTTCTAAGGCGAACATCAATAGCATTGAGCAATTCCATATCGTCAAATGGTTTAGTCAAATAGTCGTCAGCTCCCATTTCCATTCCTTTTCGCAAATCGGCGTGATCTGCTTTTGCTGAAAGAAAAATAAAGGGAGTGGTAGAGGTTTCCACATATTTATTTAGCATGTGCAATACACCATAGCCGTCTAGCCCAGGCATCATAATATCACACAAGATAATATCCGGACGGTGTCTCAAGGCCATTTCGATACCAAGTTTTCCATTGTCGGCTTCGAAAACTTTATAGTTGGCCATTTCGAGCATCTCTATTATGCTTATCCTAACCGGATCGTGATCTTCGATGACCAATACTTTAGCTTTAAGCACAATAGCCTCTTCCATAAATTATTGATTTTAAGATTGTTTAACCTATCCCTTAAAAATAACAATCTAAAACCTATCTTTGTTTCAATAATACTGATCTATTATCGGCAATTAATGACCACGGTCATCAATCGCTTGTGTTATCATCATTTCTTACCGCCTACGAATTACGTATATTTACTAATGAACAAATTTCAAAACCACCTTCTAATTCCCCAACTCATGAAAAAAATAGCTTCTAACTGTATTGGGCTATGAATCAGCCAAAACATATAATCGCGATTGGCGCGTCCGCAGGTGGCTTGGTTGAACTCAATTCATTTTTTGATCATACGCCATTAGATGGTGTGTCTTACGTCATTGTCCAACACCTTTCCGCTTCCTTTAAAAGCAGCATGGTGGAATTGTTGGCTAAACATAGTAAGCTATCCGTAATAGAAGCTACCGAGGGTAAGTTTGTGGAGTGCAATAAAGTTTACCTTATTCCACACGATAAATACATGACTATTCAAGCGAATAGGTTGCATCTAACGGACAAGGGAGGAGCAGAAGGACCGCATCTAACGATCAATATATTTTTTAATTCGTTAGCAACAGATTGGGGTGGTAAAGCAATAGGTGTTATTCTTTCGGGTTTAGGTAAAGATGGCTCTGCGGGTCTCGTGGCGATCAAAGAGGCAGGTGGAATGGTGATTGCCCGCAATCCCGAAACGTCTGAGTTTCCCAGCATGCCATCCAGTGCTATAGCTACCGGATTGGTAGATCTCATATTAGAACCTGCTGCGATGC
Source organism: Sphingobacterium alkalisoli (assembly GCF_005049105.1). Classification (GTDB taxonomy): domain Bacteria; phylum Bacteroidota; class Bacteroidia; order Sphingobacteriales; family Sphingobacteriaceae; genus Sphingobacterium; species Sphingobacterium alkalisoli. The sequence goes on along the minus strand of NZ_SUKA01000002.1, from coordinate 426,377 downwards.
CGGGCGCGATTGAAGATTATGTAGAATCTGAGGGGCGTTTACAAATTGAAACCGATAAAGAAGCTTTAAGTCTTAAAGCTATCGTCGAATTAATCAGTGAGCAGTCCCCACTTGATTTTTCCGATTATAAACACGCTACGATATTGAGGCGTACCAAACGGCGAGCAGCCTACCATGATTTTAGTAGCCTAGAAAAGTATCTTGAATTTTTAAAGATCTCCCCCACGGAAATCGAAGCGCTGTCCAAAGAATTCATGATCAGTGTGACGTCATTCTTTAGAGACAAGGAAGCTTTTGACTATATCGGGCACAATATTGTGCCCAGTATGCTAAAAAAACTCGCACCCAAAGAAGAACTAAAAATTTGGGTAGCGGGTTGTGCCACAGGAGAAGAGGTGTATTCTTTGGCCATCCTTATTGCCGAACAATTGATAGGAGATCTGGAACATATTGTTGTGAAAATATTTGCCACCGATATTGACAATACTGCTTTGATTCATGCTGGTAAGGGTATTTATACCCAGGATATTGCAAATGATATGTCTGCCGAAAGATTGCAGAAGTATTTTATAAAGGAAGGCCATCATTATAGAATTAAGCCTAGCATTCGTAAAATGGCAATCTTTGCCCAACATGATCTCGTTAAAAATCCCCCCTATTGCAATATGCATTTTATCAGTTGTCGTAATTTACTGATTTATATGACACCTGTATTGCAAAAAAAGATCTTTAGTATGTTGCTTTTTGGACTCAAAATGGATGGTTACTTGTTTCTGGGTTCAAGTGAGAATCCCATGCCCATCATAGAGAATCTAGCGGTAGCCAATAAACAATATAAGTTATACAAGAATATCAAATCAAAGAAAACTGTCAGCTTTGATGCTTTTTCTATGCCAGATTCCATAGAGGTTAGAAACAGGTCTCATTATATCAGTAATGAACGAGTTGTAAATGATTCGCTCTCATCGCTTGGCGAACTAATGCATACCAAACTTGCTTATGAAAAGGACTATTTAGTGATATGTGTCGATGAACACAAGGAAGTGGTAAAGTCTTATGGAGATACGAGCAAATATTTACTACCAAAGCACTTTACATCAAATTTGGAGGAGCTATTGCCTAGAAAATTAGCGATCGCGTTCAGTACGCTGAGTAATACTGTATTGAAGACAAATGAAATAGCGCATTTAAAGGGTATAAAGATCCATATGGCTGGTTCGTTGGTCAACGTAAACCTGGCAATAAGTCCGCTAGTAGCTAAAAACGGCCAACAGAAGTTATTAATGGTAACCTTTACAGCACAGGAACAGCTTGAAGCTTCGCCAGAAGAAATTATGGCTTTTGATGATACTATCTTTCGTGATCAGTATACGGTTAATCTGGAACAGGAATTACGGGACATAAAAGAGAAACTCAGCTCTGCTTACGAACAACTGGATTCTTCCAATGAAAATGTGCAGTCATTTAATGAAGAAATGATTTCTGCCAATGAAGAAATGCAAAGTACCAATGAAGAAATGCAGTCCGTAAACGAAGAATTGGACACCATTAATTCGGAGTATCAATTAAAAAACAAGGAGTTGCTGAATATCAATGATGATCTAAATAATTATTTCCGGAGTAATATCAATGGGCAGTTATTTATAAATGATGATCTGCTCCTGATGAAATTTTCTCCAGGTACAGTAAAACAGATTAATTTGTTAGAATCCGATATTGGCAGGCCACTAAGTAACATCACCACCAATATAAAATTTGAAACCCTTATAGAGGATGTTAAAAATGTCCTGAGCAACGGTGAGGTGATTTCCAAGGAAATTGAAACCAATAACGGAAAATGGTATCAAGTGATGACCATGCCCTATGTTCGGCAGTCGGATGAAAAGAATAGCGGTGCCATTATTACCTTTAATGACATTACCGCACTGAAGACTGCGCAGTTGGCATTGGACATCAGTAGCAAAATGCTTGGTATGAGTATAGATTCTGCCGAACTAGGCACATTTTCCATTCATGCTAAAACACGGGAGTTCCAGACTTCATTCCACTTTAAGGCGATATTCGGATTTCATGCAGAGCAGGCACTTAATTATGAAGACTTCGTTGAATGTATTGACAAAGCGTACAGGGAAAAACTGATTGAAATTATTGAAAAAAGTATTAGCAGGGGTGACAAATGTGATTTGGAATTTCCCTTTCTAAAGTTTAACAATAAACAGCTGCGTTGGGCTAGGATAATAGGAAACATTTCGTATAACAGCGAGAAAATTCCGATGTATTTTACAGGAATTATAAATGATATTACCACTCGTAAACAGGATGAACTTCGAAAAAATGACTTCATCGCAATGGTGAGCCATGACTTAAGATCTCCGCTTACCACTATCCAGGCTTACATACAATTAGTTACGCAGCGACTAAAAAAGGTAGACGAGCCTCTCGTTATGCCTTATCTATCCAAGGTGAGTCTTCTAATGAAGCGGATGAACAGTATGATCAATGGCTTTCTAACAATTACGAGTTTTGAAAATGGAAAAATTCATCTCGATCGAACAGCTTTTCAGATGAACAGTTTAATTGACGACGTTATAGAAGAAACTATCGTGGTAAATAAATCGATTGATATCATCTTCAATCATGGACCGGACTTAATCATCGATGCGGATCGTGATAAAATTGCACAGGTCTTAAACAACTTTTTAAGCAATGCGATCAAATACTCTCCTCAACAGAAAGTTATTGAAATTTCAATGGTAGAGCACGACGGAATGGCGCAAGTTTGCGTAAAAGACAAAGGAGTAGGTATCAGCACAGAGAACCTGAAAAGGCTATTCGACCGCTATTTTAGAGTAGGAAACAGCAAAGCAAAATTTGTTTCAGGTTTTGGATTAGGGCTATATCTGTCTGCTGAAATTATTAAAGTACACTCTGGAAAGGTATGGGTAGAAAGTGAAATTAATAAAGGTTCCTCATTTTTCTTTAGTCTACCTCTTCTTACAAGCGAAGAAAACTCAAAAAAATAACACCTTGGTCGTGGTTTCAACACGCTCTATCAGCTTATCACCTCCTCGCTGATTAGAATCATCAAGCACCTTGATTTGCATCATGGTGATTTGACCAAAACCTTTGCATTTTTGTCGTGCATTAATACCACAAAATTATAAAGCACACTAATGTGAAAGACATAAATCTGTTGCTTATCATCATCCTTTTTGGAGGTTTACTTTCTGCGCAGGGACAGCAAAAGGATCAAACCGGGTTGGTTGATACCCTAAAAAACTATTCGGCCTACAAAAGAAAACTAACATTTGCAGGTGTACTGCAAACCAGATATGTAGTTGCTTTAGATAAAGATGTAGATGTTAACGGAAAGAATTTTGATGCAGGTACGTCTACGGGTATATCCAATACTTTTTTAGTTAAAAGAGCAAGAATAATGGTAAAAGGAGATATTAACGATCGCTTCTCTGCAAATATTCTGGCCAATTTAGCCGATTTCAGTAACAATCCAACCAACAAGGTACTTGAAAATGCATACATCAAATATTCGCTTAACAAATATTTCCATATTCAAGCCGGGCAGTTCCGTCCCTTTTTCGGCATCGAAGATGCGATTGCCGTTGACATCATCCGTACATTGGATTTTTCTAACCAATATTATGCTTTTGGAAAAAATGGTTGGCAGAGCTTTCAAATCGGACTATCTGCTTTTGGGAATGTGATACCTAGCGGAAAACTTCGCTATTTTGCCGGAGCTTACAATGGAAACAATAAGAACCAGACTTCAGATGACAATAATACCAAAAACCTGTATGCCCGACTGGAAGGCGATTTTCTTAAAAGCCTTACCCTTGGCGTCAATGTAGGATCAGGGAGTGTGGCGGCAAGCAGCACAGGTAAGGCCTACGGTGCAGATGTGACGACAAAGATCCCTTTATTACATAAACTGGATCTATTGGTCATGGCCGAATACAAAATGGGATCGAATTTTCTGGCCTATAATGCCGATGAGCAACTTGCACGGCCCGATATAGGCGAATATCAGATGCAGGGATTTTACTTCTTCCCAACACTGCGCTATAACCACCAAAGCAGAAGATTACGCGCATTAGAGTTCTCCTGCCGGTATGAGTATTTCGATGAGAACTATAAGCTTTCGAGTAATCCACGTAAGACTTTAATTCCCAATATATCGCTAATCTTTGCAGATGATTTTTATGCTGCCCTGCAGATCGGTGTAGCGATAGACCGTTTTAAAACCCAAGAGCCTTTAAGCACCCTTTACGACCGCAACCTGGGCTACGTACAGTTACAAATACGGTTTTAATCAAATAGTATGAAAGAGATAAACTTTAAATCGCTTATTATCACCCTCGTCGTTGGGGTGGCCATCTGGATTTCTCCTGTACCCGAGGGTGTAAAGTCTAATGCTTGGCACTTGTTGGCCATCTTTGTGGCGACCATCGTTGGTATCATTTCCAAAGCAGCAACAATGGGTACAATGGCCGTTATTGGCATCACCTTATGCGCTGCTACACAAGTACTTGCTCCAGGTGATCCGGTTAAATCCATTCAAAACGCATTAAGCGGTTTTGGGAACTCCACCATTTGGTTAATTGGCCTGGCCTTTTTCATCGCCAGGGGGTTCATCAAAACAGGCCTTGGAACAAGAATTGCCTATAGCTTTATCAGAATTTTTGGTAAAAGCCCGCTTGGCTTAGCTTACGGGCTGAATACTGCCGATCTTATTTTAGCCCCTGCAATACCTAGTAATACGGCAAGGGCTGGCGGTGTCATCTTTCCGATCATGAAATCCATCGCCATGAACATGGGCTCCGTACCTGAAAAGGCAGAAACCCACCGGAAAATTGGTGCCTTTCTGACCTTAAGCAGTTATAACGCAAATATGATTACTTCGGTCATGTTTTTAACTGCTACTGCGAGTAATCCCATGGCGCAGAAATTTGCACGGGATCTAGGCGTCACGATCACCTGGGGGAGTTGGGCAATTGCCGCACTCGTTCCCGGTCTTGTTTGCTTTTTATTGGTTCCAATATTCCTGTACAAGGTGTTTCCACCCGAGCTTAAGGAAACAAAAGAAGCGCCTGCAATTGCAGCCAAACAACTAAAGGAAATGGGACCGATGACCATCAAAGAATGGCTGATGGTGGCAACATTTTTTATTCTGCTCGTACTTTGGATATTTGGAAATCTTTTTGCCATTGACGCCACCACCGGCGCATTGATCGGACTTTGTATCCTGCTGTTATGCGGTGTACTCACTTGGGAGGACGTAAAATCTGAAAAAGGTGCATGGGATACCATTGTTTGGTTCTCTTCACTGGTCATGATGGGGTCGTTTTTAAACTCACTAGGCTTTATCGGATGGTTCGGTCAATTAGTAGGTGGCCAAATGGCACATTTGAGCTGGCAACTAGCCTTTCCGGTCATCATTTTAGTATATTCTTATTGCCATTACATGTTTGCCAGTGCAACAGCACAGGTTGCAGCCATGTATTCCGTATTTTTGGCCGTAGGTATCGCTGTTGGCGTCCCCGGCACTATGCTTGCCATTTTTCTTGGAGCCTGCGCGTCATTAATGGGATCGCTCACCCATTACGGGCATGGGCCTGCACCCATATTTTTCGGAAGCACTTATGTCGATCTCAAAGATTGGTGGAAACAGGGATTTTTGATGAGTGTACTTTTTTTAACTGTCTGGTTTCTAGTCGGTGGTTTATGGTGGAAGGCCATCGGATTGTGGTAGAGAAAATATGAAACAAACTACTTTAACTTCGAAATTGATTATGGCGGCAACAGGGCTATTCCTGTGCCTCTTTTTGGTGATCCATTTGCTGGGAAATCTGCAGCTGTTATTGCCAGAAAGCGAAGCCAGGGAACAGTTTAATCAGTACTCCCGTCTCCTATCCCAAAATATATTGATTAAAATTATATCTTATGTTCTTTATCTTTCGCTGATCGGGCATGCTGTTTACGCACTCCTTATTACCCGAAAAAACAACAAAGCAAACGGCACCAAGTATATTTACGATAAGCGAAGTGAGGTAAGTTCATGGAGTAGCCGTAATATGGGTATACTGGGAACCATTATTCTGATCTTCCTCATCATCCACTTTAAAGATTACTGGTACATTTATAAGTTTGGGAGCCTGCCACAAGATGCAAATGGAAATAAGGATCTATATTCAATTGTCATTCGCTCCTTTCAGCAAGAATGGTATATTATTCTTTATGAGATTTGCTTTATAGCGCTTGGATTTCATCTACTACATGGCTTTTTTAGCGCGGCACGAACACTCGGTCTTTATCATCCCAAATACGCGCTGTTGGTTCGAATCTTCGGATGGGTTTATTCGATATTGATCACTGCGGGCTTTATGCTGATTCCTCTTTACATTTATTTTAATCTAAATTCATGATGATAGACGCTAAAATTCCGACTGGTGATCTCGCCGATAAATGGAGCAACTATAAAGATAACGCTAAACTTATCAACCCTGCCAATCGAAAGAAGCTCGATATTATCGTTGTCGGAACAGGGCTTGCAGGTTCTTCGTGTGCAGCCACACTGGCAGAACAGGGATACAACGTACTATCTTTTTGCTTCCAGGATTCTGCGCGCAGGGCTCACTCGGTAGCGGCACAAGGCGGGGTTAACGCCGCCAAGAATTATAAAAATGATGGAGACAGCGTTTACCGCATGTTTTATGATACGATAAAGGGAGGCGATTTCCGATCTCGCGAGGCCAACGTTTATCGTCTGGCAGAATGCTCCTTGGCACTCATAGATCAAGCTGTTGCACAGGGCGTTCCCTTCGCAAGAGAGTACGCTGGATATTTGGCTAACCGTTCTTTTGGGGGCGTACAAGTATCTCGTACGTTCTATGCGCGAGGTCAAACCGGACAACAGCTAATGATCGGAGCCTATCAAGCTTTAATGAGGCAGGTGTCATTAGGTAAAGTCAAAATGTATACCCGCCACGAAATGCTTGATTTAGTTGTGGTAGAGGGGAAAGCACGAGGGATCATTACCCGAAATCTCGAAACGGGCGAACTAGAAAGCTACGCAGCCAATGCAGTCGTGTTGGCGACCGGCGGCTATGGAAAGGTTTACTACCTATCTACCCTCGCCATGGGTTGTAATACTTCAGCTATTTGGAGGGCTCACAAAAAAGGTGCTTTTATGTCGGGCGTAAGCTGGATCCAGTTTCATCCAACCTGTCTACCACAGATCGGAGAAACCCAATCCAAACTTACGCTGATGTCCGAATCACTTCGTAACGATGGAAGGATCTGGGTGCCGAAAAAAATGGGAGATGAAAGAGTCTTAAATGACATTCCCGAAGACGAACGCGATTATTATTTAGAACGACGTTATCCTGCTTTTGGCAACCTTTCACCGCGTGACATCTCTTCAAGGGCAGCAAAGGAGAGAATTGATGCCGGCTGTGGTATCGGCCCTATGAAAAATGCCGTATGTCTAGATTTTTCAAAAGCAATTAAAGAGCAAGGCAGAGATAAAATCGAGGAAAAGTATGGCAACCTCTTCCGTATGTACGAGAAGATCAACGGAGTTGATGCCTACAAGGAGCCCATGCTGATTTCGCCGGCTGCTCATTTTACTATGGGGGGCCTTTGGGTAGATTATGAACTGATGACAACTATTCCTGGGCTTTTTGCATTGGGTGAAGCCAACTTTTCGGATCATGGAGCTAACAGGCTTGGCGCAAATTCTTTACTACAGTCTTGCGTGGATGGTTATTTCATTGCACCGTATACTATTCCGAATTATCTTTCAGAAAACCTAAAAAGCGAAAAAATAACGACCGACCATCCCGCTTTTATAGAGGCCACAAATAATGTTAAAGAAAAACTGAATAAACTCTTAAGTTCTTCTGGACATCTATCTGCCGATCATTTCCATAAAACATTGGGTAAGTTGCTTTATGATAAATGCGGACTTTCCAGATCTAAGGCGAGCTTAGAACAGGCCATCCTAGAGATAAGGGCATTAAAAGAATCTTTTGATAACGAACTCAACATAACTGGTGACTACCAAGTAAATTCCGAGCTTGAAAAAGCGGGACGGGTTTCAGATTTCCTAGAACTTGGTGAGCTGATGTGTTATGATGCGCTACAGAGGGAAGAATCCTGTGGCGCACATTTCCGGGAAGAATACCAAACTCCTGACGGTGAAGCAATCCGTAATGACGACGATTTCTGTTATGTATCTGCCTGGAAGTGGAAAGGCGAAAGCGAACAGCCCGAACTACATAAGGAAAACTTGATTTTTGAAACGGTTAAACTTGCAGTTAGAAGTTATAAATAATTACTTATCTAAAGACAATTTTATGAAATTATATCTAAAAATCTGGCGTCAGGAGCACAGGAAAGTGAAAGGAAATATGGTTAGCTACGAGGTCGATGGTATTTCAGTGCATATGTCCTTTCTAGAAATGCTGGATCTATTGAACGAACGGCTCCTCCGGCAGGGAGAGCGGGTTATAGAGTTTGACCATGATTGCCGAGAGGGAATCTGTGGAACCTGTGGGATGATGATCAATGGCCGTGCGCATGGTCCGCTTAGTGGAACAACTACTTGTCAGCTGCACATGAGAAGCTTTAAAGATGGACAAACGGTCTACATAGAACCTTTCCGTGGAGCAGCTTTCCCAATTTTAAGAGACCTGAAAATAGACCGTTCTGCATTTGATCACATTATCCAAGCGGGTGGGTACATCTCCGTCTCTACCGGACAGGCTCCCGAATCTAACAGTATCCCTATTGCCCACGAAGTAACTGAAGCTGCTTTTGATGCTGCAGCCTGCATTGGCTGTGGAGCCTGCGTAGCGGTTTGCAAAAATTCAAGCGCTGCACTCTTTACTTCGGCGAAAATATCTCATTTGGCACTACTGCCTCAAGGCAAAATTGAATCGGCCGAAAGAGTGATACAAATGGTTAATCAAATGGATAAGGAAGGTTTTGGACACTGCTCCAACACAGAGGCCTGCGAGGTGGAATGCCCTCAACAGATATCCGTACTACATATTGCTAGAATGAACTATCAATATAACAAAGCGCTGATTTTAATCGATCGGAACGCTAAAAGTTAATAACTCAGTAATGAGTGCACTTATACTAACAGATGCACAAGCGATCTGTTCGTCTGCTGCTCCGTAGTAAATGTAAAGCGTATCTGCAAACAATGCATGTCCTGATGGAAAACAGACATTATTTACCTCACCAGCTAGCTCCCATTCTGCTTCTGGCTTAAACAGTGGATAGGGTAAACTGTTCGCACAGCAGTTATACACAAGAGCGTACGACTAATCCGGCAGCACGGGCTGCGCGATTCTTCTTTGCACGGGGGAACTCAACGCCTGTAAAAAAGCAATGACCGCATCTACTTCATCTTTTGACAAATTGAGCTTTTTCAACAAAGGCGAATGGATGGGTCTGGTGTTCTCATCCACTTGTACGCGACGTTGTATAGGCGCCGGATTTCCCAAGTTGTACAATTCCACCACATCGCGCAAGGTCGGAAAATTGCCGTGATGCATCCAAGGTCCTGTCAGCGCGACCTCCCTAAGTGAAGGCGTACGAAACGCACCGATATCAACTTGCTTGCCTGATAGGTGATAATGTCCAAAATCTTCCTGACGTGTACCATACAACGTCTGCCCGTCATTATGAAACTTGTTGTCAGAGAATAGCGGTGTGTTGTGGCAATTGATACATCTAGCCTTTGTACGAAAGAGATGCAGCCCCAGCAACTCGGTATCATTAAGCGCTTTTTCGTTACCACTAATAAATCGATCAAATTTACTTGGGTAACTCTTGATACCCCGTTCGAATGTCGCTATGGCATATTGAATACGCTGGGCTGTAACTTCCTCCGTTCCGAATGCCGCGCTAAAGTAGGGCTTATACCCATCGATTTCCTGTATATGCCGTACCATGGTCGACAAGTCGGTATGCATCTCTACTGTATCCTGCACGGGTAATATCGCTTGATCCTCCAGCGTCGCGGCGCGCCCATCCCACATAAACGACGTGTAGTATCCGACATTGTACAAAGTCATCGCATTGCGTTTTCCGACACGCCTACCGTGTCCGTGGGCCAGACTTTTACCGTCGCCAAATCCTAATTGTGCATCATGGCAATTAGAGCAGGAAATCTGCTTCGATGCCGACATACGGGCATCAAAAAACAACAATTTACCTAAGGTTTCCTTTTCCTTGGAATAAGGGTTATACGCCGGATATTGAACCTTGGGCAACACACCGATATCGGCAAAACCAGACCTCACCTGATCATCGATGTGCGGCTTGGGCCACTTGGAAACATCTCCCGAAGCATATAACTTCCGTAATAGCACAATATCAAGCACTTCCTCTTGCTGTATAAAACTTACCAGCAAGAGAAAACTACCTAGCACAAGAAAAACAAACGTTTTCTTCATCAATGCAGTACTTAGAAGGTGATCGCCGTTTTACTAATTTTATACTTACGCGTTACCTTTGCGGATCCGCCGATAGCTGTTTCATCGAAATGTACATTTAAGTCGATAATACCAGTCTCTAAGTCGTACGTACCTTCACCACTGATACCTATTTCGAAAAATTCTACCAGTCCGGCTTTTCGTATCTTCACTTGTTGCGCAAACACCTCAACAGCTCCTTTAGTGTGCATAGTGGGCGCATCAGCCAACTTAGACGATGACTTATTTGGTATAAAGGATAAAAGTTTTTCAACATTAATGCCAGCTGTTTTAATATTGTTGGTTCCGATGTGCTCGGTATACAGTGTCACCATTTGAAAAAGATTGACACCGCTATCCTCTACAGCAAGATTTACAAAGCCTAAATATGCTGGAGAATCTTCCGATACAGCAGAAAAATGTGAAGCAATACGTTTTCCCCAAGACTGTGTTGCCTCGTCAAAACGATACACGAACGGCTGAAAGTAGGCGGTATTCTCGTGGAAATAAGCAATCACCTCTGTTGGTTCGGTATCTTCAACAGGCTCTGGTTCCGGCTCGACAATGGGTTCCACCGTGTCCTTACTACAAGAAGTTATTACTAAGACGAAAAGAGCAAAAATGGTACTTTTAATTTTCATGATGTTGTTTTTACGATATATTAAGATAAATTGTGAATAAACTAGCGATTAGTAACCTTGATTTTGTTCCATATTACCATTCGAATCGACAGATTGTCGCGGGATGGGCAAGACAAACCTATCAGAAGGATAGCTGAGGTTGCAATTATTTCCTTCACAGTCGTTTCGTACGACCGAGAGCCCCCTACGCGTCAAATCAAAGAACCAGATTCCCTCTAAGCAAAGCTCTCTACGTCGTTCGTTCATGATCTCCTCGAGCAGCGCTGTTTTATCGGCATTCGTCCATGCCGATAAAGCTGGATTCCCGCGCAGGCGAATCGTATTTAGATCCGCTAAGGCAGTTTCGTTACGGCCGAGTTCAGCCGCAGATTCTGCACGGATGAGGTACATTTCCGACAAACGAATCAGTTTAACACTGGTGGCAGCCGTACCATAAGTCGGGTATTTAAAAATCCCACCTGAGGCTCGGACGTCGCCAGTCGTAAACATCTCAAGCAAATCCGCTGAAGGCACGAACTGGTAATAGGTATTTGCCGATTCATTGGTATAATAGTTCCCTAACGAATTGCCCGCAAAGGCCGAAGGAACCGCTAGCTCAAAAAGGGTTTCCTTACCTGCAGAAGTGGTCCAGGATGCTATATATTCCATATTACTGTACAACGAAAAATTTTCTACAATCAGGGCTGTGCTGTAATCATAAGCATCCGCCCAATTACCACTATGGAGCGCCACACGCCCTTGCAGTGCTTTAACAGCAGAGCTATTCATATAAATCACCCTGTTTCCAGTAAATACCGACTTACGGTTTGTAAAAAGCTCTTGTGCTCGTTCCAAGTCGGAGGCGATCTGGGTATACACTTGGGCTACAGTAGCCCGCTTTCGCTGTGCATTTCCGATCAATATCGGTTCGGTAGCGATAATAATTCCTGGATGTGAAGCATCCGCAGTATAGCGATAAGGCTGCGCATACAACTGTACCAAATCCAAATGTAGCAACGCGCGCAAGCCGTAGGCCTGCGCCATAATCTCGTTATGCTCGGTTTGTAGACCATCTTCCAACGCCGGCACACGTCCTATAATATTATTGATGTTGTTCAATATTGCATACGCTTCCCTATAGACCACATTCATACTACTGCTATCTGCCTGTGCCGTAAAGCTGTAGATATCAATCAGGGTCTGTCGCAGCGTGTTAAGGGGTTTTACATTTCCACTCACCGCCTCGGGATACACCATCCGTTGCCCATTATAGTAGTTTGAACTCCATAGGCTGGTATACACACCTGTTAGTGCTGCTTTGGCACCCGCCAAATCGGAAAAGAGCACATCGATGGAAACTTTATTCTCAGGCTCCTTTTCCAAAAATTTATCACATCCGGCGAAAAGTATCGGGAGGGCAAACAACCAAACTATTATTTTTTTGTTCATGATCACTTCTTTAAACTTCTAAATACTCATCTGTACGCCAAATGAAAAGTTACGCGTTTCCGGATAGGTGAATCGCAATTCCCGAATACCGTTTCTTCCTTCCGGACTTCTATCCTTATACCAATAGAACAGATTGGTCACATTCAAATTGAAGGAGAGATTCGGGATCTTGTTGCGCTTTGTCCAATCATTGTTTAAGGCATACCCTAGCGACACGTTCGACAATTTAAGATGCGTCAAATCATACAGGTATTGGGAGGAATTTCGTATCGGAATGGCCGTAGTCAATTTCGGGATATCGGTCATATCGCCAAGCTGCTGCCAGCGATCCATCAGATCCACTACTTTGTTAGAATGTGCCAGCGAATTTCCGACTTCAAAGCGGGTGGTCGGCACTAATCTGCTCATACCTATGTTATATTGCAGATTGAATGAAAATAGAAAATTCTGCCAATTAAAGGAGTTTACCATGCCCCCCTGAATCGTCGGCAACGAATTCCCTAATATCTGATAAGCCTCGACGCCCATGGCCCTGATCTGTGCGCGATCTACGATATCGCCCGCTGGCGTATAAAATCTATCCAGACCATCTTCTTGATCAACCCCTGCCCAGCGCACACCCCAGATGGCATTCGTGCTGTGGCCTACACGGAGTGCATTTCCAACATAGTTACCCGTTGTCGATGCATAATCCGCAGCAAGCGGATTATTGAAGGACAGCACTTTATTGCGGTTAAAACCACCGTTAAACATCGTGCGCCAGTTGAAGACCTTATCCTTTACCCAAGCATACGATATGTTAAAGTCCAGTCCGCGATTTCGCATATTTCCCGTATTGATCGGGATCCCAGAAAACCCTGTTTCCAGTGGTACCTCCACACTTGTAATGAGATTATGTATATTATTTTGGTACAGCTCTACCGCGAATTGTAATCGGTCGAATAGCGAAATATCCAGTCCGATGTTCGTCTTGTAATTGGTCTCCCAGCCCAGATCTGGATTCTCCGCCGCTGTCGCCTCAGGGGTGGCACCAATCTCACCACCATAGCTCTCGGTACTGAAGTTGTACATTCCCCGTGAAGCATAGGAACCTATGCGTGAATTGCCCGTACTACCAAAGCTTGCCCGCAGACGTAAAAAATTAATGCTTTCTATGTCACGCATAAAATCCTCACTCGATATATTCCAACCGGCTCCCAACGCAGCATTGATGGCCATCTGTTTATCGCCACCGAAAAGCGAAGACTGATCCGCCCGTCCACTGAGCGTAACATAATATTTCTTTTGCAGGTCGTAATTCATCTGGGTATAGTACGATACCGTTGCATCCGATAGTTTAGACGATGCGGATGCTCGCGTGGCAGCCAAGCTGAGCTCCCTTATCTTATCGTACGAAAAACCTGTCCCTAGGCCGTATAACAAAGCCGTGTATTGGTCACGCAGTTCCATCCCGGCAATGGTCAGGAACCGTTGATTTCCTTTTAACTTAGGACTGTATCCCAGCTGAGCAAAGGAGGTCCAGTTGTAAGTCGAACGATCATAAATCCGTAGGCGTCCTCCAACCGTACTGCCACTCCCATTTTCTTTGGAAAAGTATTGCTCCTGCTTAGACTGGAAAAAATTACCCCCCACAGCTGTGCGCACATACAGTTGCGGCGTGATATCATATTGCAAATCCAGCTGTCCATTGGTTGTAATGGTCTGGCTCTTGTCTTCATTTTGCGCCAGTATCGCCAGGGGATTGTACAAATTCATAAAGGTCGCGAAGCTTCCGTCTGCATTATAGGGCGAAATATTAGGGGGCAGGTAGGCGTTGGCCGAGAAGTTATCCAATCCCTCCCGACGCATCAAGGTGGGTGTGATGGTTGTATTTAGCCTCACTTTATCCGACAGCTTGGTCTGATATTTCAGCGTTGCCGAGTATTGCTGCAAGGCGTTGCCCGGTGTGGCATTTTCCTGATTTCGGTAGCCCATGGACAAGAAATAGTTGCTCCCCTCCCTGCCTCCCGATAGAGAAAAGTTCAAATTGTCGTAGCGGGCATTTCTAAAGGTAAGATCAAACCAATCAGTATCTATTGTACTGCTTCCTGCCAACTGGGTTGCCGCAGCTTCTGTTTTACCATCATTGATGTGAAACTCCTTCAGCAGCTCGTAATACTGGGGGCCTGATAGCAATTTTGTACGGTTGATAAATGTAGATAAGCCAGCCTGGTATGACGCCTGTACCCTTAAGGCACCACTTCGTCCGTTTCGTGTGGTAATGAGGATTACGCCATTTGCCGCATTAGCGCCGTATATCGTAGTAGCTGCAGCATCCTTTAGTACGGTAACGGACTCAATATCCATGGGATTAATGCCGGCCAGCGGATTTAATAACGTCTCCTGATTAAAGACGCCCGCTGCATCCCCACTTTGCTGCTCCTGCATCGGTACCCCGTCAATTACAAATAGGGGCTGTGAAGAGGTCGTCCGTATGTCATTCGTAAGAGACGAAAGCGTTCCCTGCCCACGGATATTGATTTTAACCGGCGTACCTAACGAGGTACTCGGCTCCACATAAAGACCTGGAACCATACCCTCCAACATCTTATCGATACTCTCTATCGGTCTGCTCGTCTGCAGTTCTTTAGCAGATAACGAAAATACACTTCCAACAGTTTCCTCCCTTAATTTCGGACGCTCGTACGTGCTGGCAATAACGACTTCCTCCATATTAACATCCTTTTGCTTCAACAGGATCGGTGGGAAATCGGCACCTATCCTTACGCTGGCACGCTCATATCCGACATAACTTACCGTGAGCATTTCCCCTTTATATTCTGCAGGTACGTCCAACGAAAATATCCCTTCTGCATCTGTTTTGGTCTGTATCCCTTTTTGCCGAAGGTAAAGCGCCGCCCCAGCCAGAGGTTCGTTGGTGACCGAATCCCGTACAATTCCCGAAATTTTCAGGAGCGTTTTCCCCTTTCTTATCAAAATATTACGGCCTGAAACCTCTATATGCAGCACTGCACTAACTTCTAATGCAGATAAAACCTCCCGTAAGTTGCCCGATACAACAAGGTTGATCTTTCTACCTGCATTGATCAATTTTTCATCATAGAGAAAACTATAGCCCGACTGTCTTTCAATATCTTGAAAAATAGTACGAAGCGGCTGATTTTTACTATCGATGCGTATGCGCTGTTGGCCCTGCGTCGTAACATAGCCCATTAAAAGTACAAGGGTTAATAAAAAAGTACATGCATGCTCCGTACATGCACATCGGTATATCTTCATTTTATTTTCTTTTTGCGATAAGGGTATTGGATTTCAAATAGAAATGATAAGCGGTGGTGAAATTCAGTTTTTCAATAACCTCTTCCACAGATTCGTTCGATATCCTGCCCGAAAAAGCCATATCTATATTAGGGTCGGGCATAAATTTAATACCGTATTTATGTGCCAGACGTTGGCCGACCTCTGCGTAAGACGCGTTATTGAAGATGAGCATGCCCTCTATTCGCTTCTGCTCCTCTTCTGGGTCAAACTGCATCGTTTCAAAGCTGCTTTTTTGCTTGTCATACACCAACACCTGCCCTGGTACGATCACGTACGACCTATCCTCCTTTTCTACCTGCACACGCCCTTCAAACAGGGCTACGCGTGCATAGCGGTCAGTCTGAAAAGACTGCACGTGGAAGGTCGTTCCCAGTACCCTAATATCAAGATCAGCTGTTTGGATTACAAAGGGCTTGCTGGTATTATGCGATACCGCAAACTTGGCGTCGCCCTCCAAAGCGACTACCCGCGCCGAATCTTTAAATAATGTAGGATACCTCAAAGTAGATCCTGCAGCTAGGTCTACCAGGGAACCATCCGTTAATCGAATATGCATGATCTTACCCGCTGGGGCAAGCTTTTTAATCCACGATTGTGCAGCCATTGGGATAGGCTTCACCTCGGCTTGCCGAGCGATATATAAACTCGCTATACCGCAGCAAAGGAGTAACGCTGCTGCAGCCATCCATCGGTATACAGCAGATAATTTTGTTTTGCCAACTTTCTGTTTATCAAATCCTAATGTCCGAAACAATCTCTCCCGCGCATCAGTAAGCTCTCCCTCAGACGGTGTATCTCTTAACAGTATGACTAAATTTTTCGCCTCCGCTATAATAGGCCGCTGAGCTGGATTTTCTGCCACCCAGGTTTGCCAAAATGTACAATCGGCCTCGTTTGTTCCAAGGCAATAGTTGACAAATGAACTATCGGATATCAGCTCTTCGACACGAGGTGGTGTATTCCCTTTTTCTTGCATATATAAAGTAGTGCAAGAAAGGTTCTGTTTTTACCTGTTTTTATTTAGAAAAAATAAAAATAAGTAGAAGTTGATAGAGAAAACTACCTTTGAGACTTTTCAACGACTCGTATATTACGTTATAAACCGTACGTACCGAGGCATTTTCCAATTGGCTTATCTCTTCGTAGGATTTATTTTCAAAGAAACGTAATTGTATAAAGCGACGTTGTTTCCTGGTCAATTTGGCGAGTGCCGTCTCCAATTTGCGGTGTGTCTCGATAAGCTGCTCGATTTCAATCTGCTGTGCTTCAATAGAGTCTTCAATCAGCACTTCAGTTATCGATTCGATACCAGACTCTTCCTTTGGTAGGTTTTTGAGGATAATACGCTTTAACCAGGTAAAGAGATAAAACTTAGGATGTTGAATTTCGGCAGGCAGGCTATCGCGCTTCTCCCATAGTTCGCAGAACAGCATGTGCAGACAGTCTTTGATCAGTTCCCTATCCTGGCGGATTTTCAGACCATAGTGAAACAAGGGCTTATAATAAGCATCATACAATCTAACAAAACTATCCTTGTTACCCTGCGTTAATTCCCGCCACTCTTGATTCATATCAAGGGCAAATATAGCTATTATTTAAAACAATTCTAAATAGAGATGCTGAAAAATCCCTGTTTTCGTGGATTGACCTGCAATCTTCTGGCCGTTAACTTTGTTATATCACGATGCATACCTTACCTGTATTTGGCTCACGGGTAAATGCACTGATGCAGATACGGAAACTAAGTCGGCACGTAAATTATAAAAACATGGGAAATCGAAATATAGTATTAATAGCATTGATCGGTCTATCGTTGACTTTCGGCACGAGCTGTTCAAAAGATGACACCCCGCCAGGCTCTTCCTCAGGATCACATGTCGGGACGATCTATTATGAAAATTACGAAGGGTTCTCGAAAGTTAGTCTCGCGACCAAACAGAAAACTATAATCAAGCATACAGGAAACCACTACAACTGGCATATTACCGGCGATGGTACCACCATATTGGAAATGACCGACGGTCGATCGTCTGGTCGACCCGACCATATCCACTTTACGATACGGAACCTGGGCACGGGTGAACACATTAAAGACTTCTTCTATCGGCCAGTAAAAGGCGGATCAATTTTTCAGGAGGCTGATCTCTCGCCCGATAAAAGTATGATCTGTATTTTTCCTTCCTTTGATGAAGGATTTGTCTTCCTCAACGCGGCAACAGGAGCCGTCATGGCACATATAGAAGATATCAACGGTGAGCCGATCCCCCGAAATCAAAGTTTCGCGTGGCTACCCGACAACTCGTTGCTGATCAAATGGAAGCAGCATATCCTGAAGACTAAATATCCATTTGACGACATCACTATTGTTGCTGAGTTTGATACCGAAGCCTTTCACTCTTTTTCGGTCAATGCCCAAGGAACCCGGATTGCGATGAAGTACCAAAAACACATCGCCGTGATGAATACGGATGGTTCGGGATTTTATATGGCCACCTCAGGAAGCGAAGAAGAAAGTAGTGCGAGCTTCTCACCAGATGGCAAATACTTGGTAGTAGGTACCGATGTAAGAAGCATTGGCGTTCCGGGAAGTGTACCCAGCCAGCAGAGTTTTATGAAAATAATTCCGGCTGACGGCAAGACGTATGCAGTAGACCAGGATGGGGCAGATATTGTACCCGTAATACCTCAGGGCGAAACCTCGGCAGAGCCACAAAAAGGATTAATGGTATGGACGCCGTAACGGAGATCGCCGTGGTTTGCTCTTTAAAAATCCCTGTTTTCGTGGATTGACCTGCAACCATGCATCGGTTAACTTTGTTATAGTAAAGATAAATATGCACGTATGAAGAGACTATTGATTCATTTATCTCGCGCAAACCTACTGCTGATCGCGCTATGTTTGCATCTAAGCTGCGGCAAGGACACGGCTAATAACGCAGACCAACATGATTTTATCAGCGTCATGAAAGACGAAGCTTACCTGGGCGATGCCAAATCTACCCTATACGTTGGGGGCCTCGATCCCTTGCCTTCCCTATCCGGCACCTCGTCCTTAAGTGTAGATAAGATACGTGGCGACAGCGTTACGGTATCGCTACTCGTCAATCTACCCGGCGGCGATGGCTTTACCTTAGGTATACCCGGAAAACAGCAAGGGAAAAATTGGAACGCAACCTTTGCTGGCGGCTCATTTTACATCAAAGAAAACGGCGCTATGGAAGGAACGGTTGTTGCAGGAAACAAGGAATTTACCTGGGACGGGTATCTTGCTGATGATGGCGCCATCCTAACCGTGCGGACTAAGTATCTGGCCGCCGACGGCGACATACCGGCTGAATCGATCCTCACTACCGAAATGACGTTGAATCGGTCGGGAAGCGATGCACCCGGGAATGCGAATGGATGTACCAACGTGGTATGGGAGACACGACCGGTATTCAACCTCTATAGCGGCGGTGTGGATTTAATCCGTGTGCCGGTATGCCACCCCTAAGTAACCAAACACATAAAATCAGAAACGATGAAAAAGACAAACTTATCACTGGTAGTGGTATTTCTTATGCTACTATCCGCCTGCTCAAAAGACAATGACGGCGGGCCAGATGGTGGCGACAATGGCTACCCATCCGCTGTAAAAGGAACCATCTATTACGATTGGGCAACCGAGGGAATCCTTAAAGTGAGTTTGCCCGAGGGGGTGGGTTCGGCTTTTATTCCCGACGATTCAAAACTCAATAATTTCGATATCTCCCGGGATGGGAAATACAAACTCACTGTGGTGAACGAGCAGACCTTGGGCGATTATCCCATCCGCTTTACGCTGAGCGATATTTCGAACGGCAGTATTGTGGAGGAATTCATCTACCGTAGCCCGGCGTTAAGCGCCTATTCCAAAGGCTATCTATCGCATGACAACAGCCATATTTTGGTGCTTTCAAATGATCAAGAAGATGGCATTACGATCTTGAAGCGAAATGGAGAGTTTGTCGGTCGCATCCACGACATCAACGGAGAAGAGCTGGGTTTCAACGACCAACGCTTATGGCTACCAGGCAATGCACTGCTAATTGTGCACAACAATTATATCATTCGTCTAGATCCACCCTATACCTCGGGAAAATTGTTAAAAGAAATGGAATACGAAGACTGGGGCGATGTAGCTGTCAATCCCGCAGGTACACAACTCGCTGTGCGTATTGCCAACCATGTGTACACCATGGACATGGATGGATCAAACCTGAAACAGGTCACCACCAGTAACTTTAAAGAAGCCGTGCCGGAGTTTTCGCCAGATGGAAAATACCTGCTGGTGGGCACCGAGTACAGGCAAACCGGCCCATTTGGCTGGATGTGGTCCCTAAAGATCATTCCCAACGATGGTAAGGAATATAACGTGGATCCGATTGCGGCCAACTCGCCCGGTGTGATCCCGGTTTTCGTAAAAGGTAAAAACAAGATTGAAACCGCAGGCGGTCAGATGATATGGCGCTAGTTATAATCAAAATTGAGCGATATGAAAACGATACATTTATCACTTGTAATAGCATGCCTTCTACTGCTAACGGGCTGTACGAAAGACAATGATGGACAGGATGCCAACCAAAATTTCAACGAGGTATTTGGAGGCAAACCCTTTAAAGGCACAGCCAAAGGTGTTCTCTCCCAAAATGAGACCCCCATCTATACCTGGGATGGCGAAGGTAGGATCGCACTGATCGAAGCCACGGCAGACTCCGTTTCCATCGTATTTATGGCCGATTTTGGCAACGACGATGAAATGAATATCAAGCTCCGCGGTAAGCTAGACGGCGCCGCTTACCGGATGGAGACAACAGATCCGGACAATTTCTTTCGCATTGTTGACGAAAAGATAACGGGCCAAATCAATAATGCCCAGCAACAGATGACATTCGACGGCAGCCTGCGGAGAGAAACTGCCGCAATGAATATGCGCGTCACTTTCAAAGAAGCCACCGACGTATTTCCGGCGGGATCCGTGCTTGAACTCACTTTTGATACGCGCCGTACCATCGACGATAACGATGATGGCGAAGGCTGTCAGATGCGTTTGGTCCCCATCTGGAGTCCGTCGGGTGTCACCATGGGTATGGTACCGGATTGTTAATTTGCAGATTAATCTGTAATTTGAGCATGAATCAAGAAACGCAATAATGTATAAACTGGTAGTCCTTCTCGCTTACCTACTCTCCGTAACGCAGATCTTCGCCCAATCAAAAGAAGAGCTGAAGCACTATGGCGACAGCCTGTACCAGCAACTGCAGCACATCGACGATCGGGAAGAAAAGGCTTTAGCGCTATTGGACCTGAGCTTCTTTTGGTCAGACTACGACGCGGCAAAAGCACGACAATACGTCGCTGAAAGTGAAAAGCAGCTGGGCGATAAAAGCAAAACAAACTATTATCAAGGCCTACTGCATTTCTATCGGGCAGCGATTCATTTCGATATCGACCCCATAAAGTCAAAGCAACAGTATATGCAGGCCGACAGCTTTCTCCGCCAAGATATACCCAAAAAAAATAGCCTAGCGGCCATCCGGTACCGTGCCCGCCTTTGGGGAAGCTACGGTGCGCTATTGCAAAGGGAAGGCAACCCCTCCGAATATGTGCAGGTACTTCTGGAGAAGGTCATCCCCATGGCCAAACAGATCGGAGATTCAACACTCATGGGCAATAATTACCAGAATGTGGCAATGGCGCTCATGAACCTGGAAGAGTACGATAAAGCAACCACCTACTACCAAGATGCTTTGGCGCTGCTGAAAGGAAGAGCCGGTGCCGACGAACAACGGCTTACCCTTTTTGTCAATGCCGCCCGCAACGCCTTGTTCAGCAAGCAGCACAGCTATGCGCTTACCCTGCTCGACAGCGCCGCCAACACGGCGAAATCCATACCCACTTCTTCTTACCTCCCGATTTATCATAACGTAGCAGGAAGCTATTGGGAAACGCAGCGAAATTTCGATCGGGCAAACTTCCATTTTGAAAAAGCACTGGCCGGTGCGAAAGAGCAGCACAATAACGATATGGTGGCCTCCATCCTTTTCAGCCAATTTGAGGCCTTTCAGACACGTAACCAGCCCGCAAGGGCCATGGCCAAACTGCGTGAAGTACTGCCCTATGTTCAGGAAAAAGCTTCGCTGAAGAACAAGCAGATGGTGTACTACAATCTTGCCCATACCGCCTCCCAATTGGGTAAACACGAAGAGGCTACCACCTGGTATGAACAGTATAAACAGCTCGTGGATACCATCCTAACCGATAAGGGCGACGCGATCACGCTCGAGCTGGAGAAAAAATACCAGACCGCCGAAAAGGAAAACGAGCTGCTACGGGTAAAAGCGGCCAATCAACAGCAGCAGCTCGCGATCCAGCGCACACGTATGGTCGCCGGTATTTTTCTGCTTACCACAATCGTACTCGGCATGCTCAGTTACATGTGGTATACAGCCTTAAAAAACAGAAAACGACTGGCGGCACAAAAGGAGCAACTCAACCTCTTCAATGCCATGTTGCAAGGACAAGAACGGGAGCGCAGCCGTATTGCCCGCGACCTGCACGACGGTCTAGGCGGTATGCTTGCCAGCGTGAAGCTCAGATTATCGGCTGTTGCCAACAGAGAATCGAAGACGCAGCCACAAACCGCATCATCTACGGATTTATATACGATCATCAACCAAATGGACCACTCGGTCAACGAACTACGGCGAATAGCCCGCAATATGATGCCCGAGTCGTTGTTGTACATGGGGCTGGAAGCCTCCCTACGCGATCTGTGCAACGCGATGGCATTGCCCCACTTACAGATTGATTTTCAAGCGTCTAATTTACGTTCAGATTACGGCCAGTCTTTTCTGATTGCGGTATATCGTATCGTGCAGGAACTGCTGACCAATGCCCTGAAGCATAGCGATGCCTCTCAGATCTGGGTACAGTGCTCCGAGGCTGATGGATATTTTTACATTTCCGTAGAAGATAATGGCAAGGGATTTGATCCATATGGGGAAGAAATGAAACAGGAAGGCATCGGACTATCTAACATCCGTAACCGGATAGAGATCTTAAATGGACACCTGGAGATTGATGCGGCAACAGGAAAAGGCGCCGCATTTCATATTCAATTTAAGCTAGAAGGAATAATATGATTTCTGTAATAATAATCGATGACCATCCACTGGTACTCAATGGCTTCGAATTCATCCTAAAAAATACGTCGACGATCGAGCTACGCGGTTCGTTCAGCAATGCGAAAGACGCCTTCGATTTCTTAGCCATCGAAACTGTAGATGTCATCCTTGTCGATATCAATATGCCCGATATGAATGGCATCGATGCGACAGAAATCATCAAAAAAGAATATCCCGATACGCAGGTTATCGCGATCAGCAACCTCAACGAAGGGAGCATTGCCCTACGGATGTTAAAGGCCGGTGCAGTGGGATACCTGCTCAAGAATGTCTCCGCTGATGAACTGATCGAAGGCATAGAAGCCGTGATGCGGGGCGAACAGGTACTGAGCAAGGAGATGACCTTTATCTTAACGGACAAGCAAGACGAGATACCCACCGTTAGCCAACGGGAACGCGAAGTATTGGCTTTAATGGCGCAGGGGCATACCACCCCAAAAATAGGCGAACTGATGTTTATCAGCCCGCTAACCGTCGAAAGCCATCGCCGCAACCTGCTGCAAAAATTCGGGGTTGCGAATTCGGCCTCCCTGATCCATAAAGCCACCGAGATGAAGTTTATCTAGCTCGCCGCACTCGGTTGGTGCGCGTCTGCCATCCACTCCCACTTTTGCTGAAAGAGCCGCTCCAAACGTTCTATCTCTGGCTGATACATGGTCTTTTTCCGCGTGCCAAAATATAAGGTATTCTCCAGCGGCGTGTTGCCTTCCCACAGCAGTTTTACCTTACCAGCAGCAATGGCTTCGCAGCAAAGGAAATCAGGCACCACGGAAAATCCGACACAATCACTCAGGCAACGGATAATGGAGCTGATATTGGGCACGATATAATTGGGACTAAAATCCGGATGTTTCCCAAAATTCTTGATCCAAAAATTTTTCAAATGCTCCATATCCGCAGCCGTGCTATACCACAGTTCCTGTTTCAGCAATTGCACCACCTGCTTCAGATCATTTGCCCCCAACAGCCGTTCGATCTCCTGCGTATCGGTATTGCCACCTGCAATCAGCACGATACGTTCTTTCGTAAATGGCCGGTATTCCAGATTTTGCTGACTTCCCTTTTGCGGTGTCACGATCAGATCGAGCAGCCCATTATCCAGATCCTGTTGCATTTGTGGGTATTCCCCAAATTTGATGATCAGGTTAAAGGGCAGCTCATTAATATGTTCTTCCAATGTATATTGGAATGTTTCGAAACACATCCCCACACTAATGGTGGCCCGGTCAGGCTGTGTGCGCTTATGAAAGTGCTGTTCTGCCGCTTCCAACTTTTTCAGCGGCTCCAATATACAGTTGTACAACATCTTCCCCTTCTCGGTGGGCACCATGCGGCGCGCCGAGCGATCAAATAATTTATCTCCCGTGAAAGCTTCGAGCGAACCCAAATGAAGGCTTACCCCCGGTTGGGAAATAAACAACTCCTGCGCAGCAGCAGATAATGTTCCTGTGTCGTATATGGCCTTAAAGGTACGTAGCCATTCTAGATTCCATCGCATAACTATAATTATTATGATACAAATATACAATTTAAGTTATTTTAAATATAGATAAATATACAGGAGATTTGCATAAACAATAATAAAACACATAGAGACATGAACATATTTATCATCAATGCCGGACAAACTTTCGCCCACTCGGGCGGCAAATTCAACAACAGCGTTACCGAATGGACACAAACGGTTCTTGACAAAAACCAGGTTGCATACCGCATCACGAACATCAACGACGACTATGATGCCGTTGCAGAAGTAGAAAATTACAAATGGGCCGACATCATTATCTATCATATGCCAATCTGGTGGTTTCAGGTTCCCTACGGACTCAAGAAATATATCGACGAGGTATTTACGGCAGGGCATCAGAATGGCATGTATGCCAGCGACGGTAGAAGTCGCAAAAATCCGGCAATCAACTACGGTAAAGGCGGCTTGATGCAGGGCAAACACTATATGGTTACCACGTCGTGGAATGCTCCGGATACCGCATTTACCTTACCCGGCGAATTCTTCGAACAGCAGTCGGTCGACGATGGTGTATTGTTTGGCTTCCATAAGATGAACCAATTTACAGGTATGGACCGCATAGCTGGCTTTCATTTTCACGATGTCGAAAAAGATGCAACGGAAGAGCGAATTTCCAATTACCGCAAAGCGTACATGGAGCATTTGGAGCATAAAATTCAAAACTCCTACATAAAAGTGTAGCACTACCACAAAAAGTCGTACATAAAAGTGTAGTTAGTATACAAAAAGTCGTACATAAAAATGTAGTACACCACAGAAAGTCGTACATATTTTTGTATTTTTGTCTTTATGAAACGTGATCTCTATGAAAAGCTACTCGAATGGAAAGTGCGAAAATCGCATAAACCACTTATTATTCGGGGCGCACGCCAGGTAGGCAAAACATGGTTAATGAAACATTTTGGTAAAACAGAATACAAAAGCGTAGCTTATGTTAATATGGAGAGTAATTCTGTGATCCGTGATTTATTTACCTTAGACTTCAACATTGACCGCATTTTATTAGGCCTTCAGATTGAGACCGGTATTTCTATTGATGCGGAGACCTTAATAATCTTTGATGAAATACAGGAAGCTCCTGAAGCAATCACTTCATTGAAATATTTTCACGAGAATGCTCCTCAGTATGATATTATCTGTGCGGGATCGCTTTTGGGAGTAGCATTGACTCGCCATACGTCATTTCCGGTAGGCAAGGTTGAATTTTTAGATCTATACCCTCTACGATTTTCCGAGTTTGCTGCAGCTTTAGGGGAAAGTGCGCTCGTAACCCTGTTGGAGAATCCCGATTGGGCACTCATTACTGGCTTCTCCTCTCGTTATATCGACCTTCTTCGACAGTATTATTACGTAGGAGGAATGCCTGAAGCCGTAACCGCTTTTGCGGAGAACAAAAACTTTCAGGAGGTACGCGAAATACAAAAAAGAATCCTTGCCGCATACGAGCAAGATTTTTCCAAGCACGCTCCTAGTTCGATCGTACCACGAATACGCATGCTATGGAACTCCATTCCAGCACAGTTAGCCAAAGAGAATAAAAAATTCATATATGGAATTATTCGACAAGGTGCACGTGCCAAGGATTATGAGCTCGCGATCGCATGGTTGATCGACTGTGGTCTCGTACACCAAGTGCATAATGTAACTAAACCTGCTATACCGCTTAAAGCTTATGAGGATTTCAATTCGTTTAAACTATTTTTAGTAGATGTAGGTCTATTAAGTGCTATGACCGATTTAGATGTGCGCACCTTGTTAGAAGGCCAGGCACTATTCCAAGAATTTAAAGGTGCCTTGACAGAACAATACGTGTTGCAAGAATTAACCGCTCGTGGAGATATGAGTATTTACTATTGGTCCTTGGAAAATTCAAGAGCAGAAATAGACTTTTTAATTCAAAAAAACGGTAAAATCATACCGTTAGAAGTAAAAGCCGAAGAGAACCTACAGGCTAAAAGTCTTCGTGTTTACTACAACAAGTATAAACCGGAAACAGCTATACGCGCCTCTATGAGCAATTACCGAAAAGAGGACTGGATGACTAATATGCCGTTATATGCGCTAGCAATCCTTTAAATTTATGAAGACATCCGTATACCTTTTCCTACTAACAATTTTACCGACAGCCTGGCTGAGTTTCAGTAATCCCAGACCGACCGATGTACTATTACGGCTACAAACTCCATGCGGTCTGTTCGCTAAAAGGTGTTTTTCAAGCAATTGAGCTTACACCGGCAAACGTATATGACATTCTTTATCTGGAGGACATAAAGCAGTTCCATTTTCACAATTAACAAAAATGTCCTCTGGTGTTTAATTTATTCGTTTTCGAAAGTGAAAGCGTGCCTGGATAGTGTCCAATATGCATGACATAAAACTGCTGTGTGATTGCATTATCCGATTGCATCTCTCTGATTACTTAAGGTGTAATGATCGCTTTTCGCCTTTGAACCCCTCCGATTTACCAGCCTCCACAAATAAGTGGATTTTTTAATTAAATAAATACAAATATCATTATATTTTACATGTTTTAAATCTTTTAATACATTTTTTCCTAAAAAAATGATTGTAGTTTTGGTATATTATAAATCTATACGTATCCACATGTTAGACACAGAAAACCATCAAAAAGGCTTTTTATACATCATTACATTTATTTCCACAATGGGAGGATTATTAAATGGTTAATCAATTGACCATCGTACTCGGTATCTTACTGCCGCAGGTGATCAATTATCTGATCGCCAAACCAGTCGTGCGAGGTGAAGCACTGTTCGACTCTTGGAACACACAAATGGACTGGCGCTGGATGTTTTGGTCTGAAGGTCTTCCAGCTTTCTTATTCTTTTTACTTTTATTTGTCGTACCTGAGAGCCCGAAATGGCTCAGCACAAAGGGGAAATATGACCAATCAAAAAAGATCCTGCTAAAAATTGGTGCACAGCACTATACCTATGCGGAGACACATGCAGTTGGCAATACCCTGACCTTAACAGAAGAAGGATCTAATTATGCTTTATTCAGAGGAAAAACACCTCGTATCCTTTTGATCAGCGACCTGGATCTTATATTGAAAAATTGTTTATATACTATTTAAGTTATGAAAGTATTTTTTTTAAAGGCCTGCCTTTTATCACCAACCTCAATCTGCTTTGCTATCTTGCTAAATGTATACATCACAGACCTACACGCACAGCAAGAAATCAACCTCTCCGGTTCTTGGACGGTTGCATTAGACGCTGAGGACGTGGGTAGCAAAGATCATTGGGAAGAAAGACTTTTTCCACAGTCCTTGCATCTTCCTGGCACCTTGGACGACGCCGGATTAGGAATCCCAACCACATTAAAACCTAAATTAGAAAAGCCGCAATTGACGCATTTGACCCGTAAGCACCGGTACGTCGGTGCTGCCTGGTACGCAAAAGAGGTCGCCATTCCTCTTGGGTGGAAAGGTAAGCGAACTATATTAAAATTAGAGCGTGTGCTATGGAATAGCCAAGTGTGGGTAGATGGAAAGAAGGTAGATGCGAAGCAAAACAGCTTGATCGCGCCTCATTATTTTGAGCTAACAGATTTTCTAATGCCTGGCCAAACCCACCGGATTACCCTGCGTATCGATAACCGTAAATTTTTTGATCTCAGTTATGAGAATATGGCACATGCTTACACAGACCATACGCAAATCATTTGGAATGGTGTCATCGGTGAGATCGTACTTCAACAGCTGCCAACAGTATGCATTGGTGATGTCCAGGTGTATCCAGACTATCGGACGAAGCGTGTACTTGTAAAAGCATATATTGACAATACAACAAATCGCGATGTGAATGTAACTTTAAAGGCATCTATCTATGCCAAAGGACATTCTAATACGAATGGTTCCGCAAAACAGCATATCAGATTGCGCAGCGGAAAACAGAAAATAGAACTAGCGCTACCGATGGAATATGCGATCTCTACCTGGGATGAATTTAACCCCAATCTGTACACGTTAGACTGCTCGCTGACGGCCAAAGGACTTTCAGATAAAAAGCAAGTAGATTTCGGTTTTCGTAATTTCGAAAGACAAGGAAAAATATTCAAGCTCAACGGTATACCCATTTTTTTGAGAGGCACATTAGAATGTAATATTTTTCCGCTCACGGGCTACCCACCGACTGAAAAGAGAGATTGGATAAAAATATTCCAGACCGCAAAAAATTGGGGGCTAAACCACATCAGGTTTCATTCTTGGTGCCCTCCAAAGGCAGCTTTCGCCGCCGCCGACGAACTAGGGATATACCTACAAATCGAGCTTCCTATATGGTCTGTATCCGTGGGAGAGCTGCAAAGCACTACGGAATTTCTATACAGTGAAGCCTCTCGCATCATTGCCGAATATGGCAACCATCCGTCGTTCATGCTATGGAGTTTAGGAAACGAGCTTCAGGGTAGGATGACGGTTCTTAATAATTTAGTCAGTCATCTGCAAGAAATGGATGATCGACGGCTCTATACGAATACTTCTTTCACATTCGAAAAAGGCCATGGAAATAGGCCAGAACCAAACGACGATTTCTTCGTTACACAGTGGACCAAAGACGGCTGGGTACGTGGTCAAGGGGTATTTAATGACCAAACTCCTTCTTTCGATAAAAACTATCAAAGTGCCGTTGAGCGCATCAACATACCGGTCGTTACGCACGAAATTGGTCAATATGCGGTGTACCCTAATATCAACGAGATTGTTAAATACACCGGCGTGCTCGATCCGTTGAACTTTAAGGCAATACAGGGCGATTTAGAATTTAAGGGAATGCTACCCCAGGCTAATGACTTTCTAATTTCTTCCGGCAAACTCGCCGTAATACTGTACAAAGAGGAGATAGAACGTGCATTGAAAACCAAAGGCATAAGTGGCTTTCAATTACTAGACCTTCATGACTTCCCTGGACAAGGCACTGCGTTGGTCGGCCTGCTAGATGCATTTTGGGAAAGTAAAGGTATTATAGATTCCGCTTCTTTCGCACGATTCAACTCTCCAGTTGTTCCACTCCTTAATTTCGAAAAAGCTACATACCAGAACACCGAAACATTTTATGGACAAATAGCTGTATCCAACTATTCGAGACATATTGGCACCAATCAAACACTAGAATGGATCATACAAGCAGATAATCAGACCTTGGCGTCGGGACAATTGCAAACTGAACTTCACGTTGGGCTCAACGAGGGTCTAGGGAACATCAAATTTCCACTACATAACATAAAAATTCCCACCCGTATAAAAGTAGAACTCAGGTTGAAAGACAGCAAATACCGTAACAGCTGGCATATCTGGGTTTATCCTGCTAACAGCGGCGTCGTATATGGCGATGTGAAATATACTCGAAATGTCGACGAGGCCGAACGTCTATTAAAACAAGGAAAGAAAGTACTTCTTAACCCCGATTGGAAAACGTTAAATGGCTTAGAAGGTAAATTTGTACCTGTATTTTGGAGTCCGGTACATTTTCCAAAGCAAGCAGGTACTATGGGGCTTTTACTAAATGCAAACGATGCTGTCTTTAATAAGTTTCCGACCGACAATCATACGGACTGGCAATGGTGGGATCTGCACTGCAATTCAACTACGATGATAATAGATTCCTTAAAAGGAGGCAAATCATTGGTACAGATGATCGATAATTTTGCGAACAACCGAAAATTAGCACTAGCCTTTGAAGGCCGGGTAGGTCAAGGGAAACTGCTCGTGACTTCGATAGATCTAGATAATAAGCTAGAGGAACGTATCGTCGCCAAGCAATTGTTGATATCAATACTATCATATATGAATAGCGAAGCGTTTTCCCCTTCTGAAATTAAAAACCCAGAATGGCTTAAACAGGAGCTTCATAAACGAGCGGGCAAGCAAGAAAAGCAGGATGCGACAGCAATCTACTAGAAAAAACAGGCACTAGTCCTACGCTTCAGAGTAGGTCTTTAGCAGTCGCTTCTAATTGGGAAGCGACTGTAAATTTCCTTCATTCAGGATAGTACTATTTTTAGTTCTCCACGCCTTGAAAAACTTTTCCAGATTTTTTCTATGCTATCCGCATTCATATGGCCGTCAAATACAATAAGCCTATATTTTAAAACATACGTACGACCAGGTTCTAATACCCAATCCCGATCCTGATCTGGAGGACATAAATCAGGAACTCTCCGACTGCATCCTTCTGGACGACAAGGGCTATCTTTCATCGGAGATCCAGCTTAACCTTTTTGAAGTAGCGAACATCAACCTGGATACGCCAAAGAGAATCAACCAAAAATATTATATCCACGAAAACCAGTATTTTCATTTTTTATCATGGAAATGAATCCCCAAATAACGATCTTGCTGGAAAAGCAACATATGGTATTCCGAGTTATTCTTACATTTATCACCACCGGTTATTTATTATTATTCATTTCCTGCGGAAAAGATCAGGGCACTGACGAGGATATCGTTACCGGTCAGGGATCTCGTTTAAAACATATTACGCAAGGTACTGAGGGACATGGATTAATTGGATCCCTCATGCAGGATTATAGTTTGAGCGGCGAATCATTTACCGATGTCGGCAGCTACCCTATCCCGGTGTATACCTATTATTACACCCTTAACTGGGACTGGAATCAGAATAGTGATCAAGTAAACGCACATCGCGTGCTGAGCTGTTCTTCGGGGCTAGGTACGGATAGTAAAAAAGAAATTTTAGAACAATCCCCTGGGTTTATTGAAATACAGGATGAGCGATTAGGCAAGGCTCCCTATGAAAATGTATTTGCCATCCGTTACCAAGATCAGACAAAAGCAGACTGGCGTTACGAAATACATGTGCTCAAGGTCACGAACAATATGCGAAATCAAGGCATTACCTTAACAGGCTCATACGGCCCTGTACAGCGTGATGATATTGCGGCCTTGGCGCCCAATCCTCCAGACGAAGAAGCCGTTGTTACCGAGCTCCTGAAACTTCTTGAACCTATTCAGTAATAACGACAACTTTTGTAAACCAATATTAATCTCCTATATTTGAATCGCTTTGTGCGCTGAGTTGCCTCCAAACCAAACAATTCAACTATGGTAGCCAATCGACTGCGCATGGACTAAAATATAATGATCCGTATTAACGTTTTTTATGACAAAAAAACCTATTCCGTCTTTCAAACTATTTATTATAGTTCTGATTGCTTTTTGTATTTACGACAACGCTTTATTTGCGCAAACCAAGTATATCACCTATCATTCGAAAGCTGAAGAAAAGCAATTTGAACACTTGGAAGGTTCAGCGCAAAACCTCAAACTTATACTTCTGACGGATCTTGATGAACATGTAGCCGAAGCCGAAATCGCAAAACTAGACCGTTTTATCGCGGGACTAGGCTGGTCCCAGACGAATAATCAAAAACCGAACAAAAAATTAAAACATCTCTTCAAACAGGTACATAATGCGTACTTACGGAAATACGACGGGAGATCATCTACGAGCAAGATGTTTACAGATGGTAGTTACCAGTGCGTGAGTGCGTCTATTTTATATGCGTATATTTTCGAAAAACTTGGTATTCCGTACGAGATAAAAGAACAGCCCACCCATGTATATGTTGTAGCATTTCCCCAGCTGCAGAATATATTGATTGAAACTACTGATCCAATGGTCGGTGTATATATAGCCGACACAAAAGCACAAGCAAAATATGTGCAGTCATTGGTCAAAAATAAGTATCTAGAGCAGGAGTATGTGAACAAAGTCGGCGTGGAAAAAGCATTTAACGAGTTTATGTACGGCAAAACAAATATTTCATTTAAAGAGCTTGTCGGCTTAGCATTTTATAACTTAGGGATCTTTGCTGCCGAAGATGAAAACCCTGAGATGGCCTATTCTAACTTTTACAAAACAAACAAACTATATCCGGCCAAAAAGCATGAGTTTCTGCAATATGATATATTGACAACGCTGGCAAATGAAAGTAAACTGGAAAAGCTGGATGACTGGGATGCTCTAATCATTTTGGCCAATAACACGGATCGGGAAGATAATAAAATGTTATTGAAGCATAGGTTTTCAGTACAAGTCAACAATGATTTGATCATTTCGCGGAAAAGAGAGCAAATACAGGAGATACATAAACATATAAAATCTTCTCTTACCGATACGGCCCTGATGAAGGTATTGGATAATAACTATTATTTTGAGAGTGCCCGATCGTATACACTGTCGGCCGAGTATGAAAAAGCGCTTCCACTTCTGGAAGAAATTTTAGCAACAAATACGGATTCTCCCTTCGCTCAATCGATGTTACTGAATTCTATACATCAAACCGTACTACAAAGTTCCCCTACCGCTGAGTCAATCGAAAAGCTGAATAATTGGATCTTAAAATATCCTGAGCTGCGAGCAGACCCGAATATCCAGCATTACATTGTATTCTATTATAGATCTACAACCGACAACCATCTGAATAACGACAGATTTCCGGATGCACTGAAGTCATATAGACAGTTTGTCAATGAACTACAAAATGACTGTAAAATTAAGGATCGTATAAAAAACGAGGCCATGATGACATTTAAGCACATGATAGGTTACCATCATGCTATAAGAAAAGATAACAAGTCTGCTAAAGCAACTTACGACGATGTAATAGCAATTTATCCCGATATGGCAAACGATAAAGCATTTCGCCGTTTCGCATCCTATCATGAGTAAATGATAGCGCACATACTGAACTCCCGAGGCGTAACGCCCCGGGAGTTTGTTTTAATACCGCCGCCGTCGTCGCTTGCCTTCCAACAACCGACTCACTAAGTAACTGACCGCAGCACCGATCGCGGCCATCAGCGCGGTATGCAGCATGTTAGACCAATCGAAGCTATTCCAGATGGAGCACCCCTCTAAGATTGCCGCGTCGCGATGCTCCTCGCAAAGACGAGAATAACAGTTCTGCTCCCTAGTCTTCTAACTCCTAGTCACCAATCACTAGTCACTAATTACGAGCCCCTCTAGGATTGCCGTCGTCGCTTGCCTTCCAACAGCCGGCTCACCAAGTAACTGGCCGCAGCACCGATCAGAATAATTTCAAAATAAAAAGAACGAAATATCTATAAATTATTTATATTTACGGCACAAACTTATTAGCTTAATTTTATGAACAAAATAGTACTTGTTCTATGTCTTGTAACTGTATCTCTTTTTCAATATAGTTGCAAACAAGAAGAAATTATACCCTATAAAGATGAAAAGCCAACGCAAGTAGAAACGCTAGCCGTCGAAATTATCAATTCAGAACAAGTTGTATTAACTGCAGCTGTAACCTATCTCAATGCGCAAGCAAAAGTTGTTGATCACGGCTTCGATGTCGAATACTACGATGCTAGTGGAAAAAGAGGTGTGCACAATTTCTCTCTCGGCAAAGACGCACAACCAGGAAAGATACGCTTTCCCCTTACCGGCGAGTGGAAAGTTGCGGCCGATAGGGGCATCAGCTATACATACTACCTTCGAACAGAACAAGATACCACTCGAGGCAATATACTGAATTACAGCAAAGACTACGCTAATCCGTTCTCTATACATCCGAACCAAGAATTCAAGGTATATGGTGGAGAGAAAATCACCTTAAAAGGCAGTTTTGAAGATATTAAAGGTAAATATAACTTAGTTATAGACATCAATACCAATACAAGTGTAACTGTTCCTTTTGATATTACGGATAATAACTCGAGCCTACAACTGACTTTACCTCTTGGCATTAGCGCCAATAAGGTTGCATTATATTTGACGCCAATAACAAACAATGGAAGCTATCCCCATAAGCATTATTTAATAGAAGTCGACATCCTCGGAAAGTTAAACCCACCCTCAAATTACACATTATCCTGGATAGAGTCTTTACAGCTACAACCAAGTTCCGACAGCCCTACCTACCCTTATTTTCAAGTAATAATAGGCAATAGAATGGCACGGTACGAATCCTATATTTCTATCCGTGATTACATCAACGCATCAGAAGGAGACAGTTATCGCCTAGGGTACTACAATGGCAGAGATACGGTTATCTTTCCGCATAAATTACAGATCCTACGGCCAGATCCGACGAATATCGGATTCATAGAAAACCGGATACATCCGCACAGCTCAGCACACCTCAAGAATATAGGCTTCAACAATATCTTTGGCGAGGTAAGCTACCAATTTGGCTCGCAGGCCGTACAAGTACGCAGTAACAACCAAGGCATTATGAGTTTTTCCATAGGAAATATGGCCGAAGGTGAATATCCGATCACCATCATCAGCAACAGCTACACCATAAGCAGTCAAACTACACTCCGCGTAGAAAAATTAGTAGCCACCCGCATAGATCAACAAAATACTGCAATGGGAAGTGAAGTTACCATCTATGGTAATTTTATCAATGGAAAGTTTTACAATGTTATTTTTGAAGAAAACATAGAATATGGGATAGCAGCAACAGACGGACAGCTACGTTTTACTATCCCAAAATTAAGCGCTGGTAAGCATAAATTGTCTATCGGCTACTTCAACAACGAGTACGGTGAACAGCATATTGTACCTACCGCGTTAAGCATCGACGTGGCTCTCGCTCAGTATACAGGTTTTTCTCCCAAGAAGGGACAACCTGGATCTATGGTTACCTTAAAAGGTAAATCCCTTGCTTTCGCAACAGTATTTTTTGGAGACACCTTTGTATTTGCTTATCGAATGA
Source organism: Sphingobacterium alkalisoli (assembly GCF_005049105.1). Classification (GTDB taxonomy): domain Bacteria; phylum Bacteroidota; class Bacteroidia; order Sphingobacteriales; family Sphingobacteriaceae; genus Sphingobacterium; species Sphingobacterium alkalisoli. The sequence continues at coordinate 391,018 of NZ_SUKA01000002.1, read as the reverse complement.
ATCCATCAGGAGATGAGGTGCAAATTGAAGTTCCACGGTATGCTCAACCCGGTAAGTATAAAATTAGTGCACAAGTATTTGCGCATTGGATGCAAGTAGATGATGTATTTGAAGTTGTCAACCCCTAGAATATATGAATATTTTTTTCCGATATATAAGATCTTGGTTTCCGTTACCATCGATAGGAATCTGCCTATTCCTACTCACTATCTTTCAGGGCTGTAAAGAAGAAACCATTGTGACGACCGTAGACGTTACTCCTATTAGCTTTTTTGTTGAAGGGATCAACGTAATCAATTCAGAGCAGATTAAACTGGAAGTCACCATCCAATACCTTAACGATGAGGAAATTGTAGATTATGGCTTTTCGTTCAAAAAGTCGGGTTACAATCATCAGGAACAATTAATCAGCCTCGGTAAGAGCCCATCGATCGGTCTTTTAACATACGATTATAAACCCAAAGAAAAACTAGAACTTGGGCTATATTACGAGTATTATTTTTACATCAAAACCAATAGGGGGTACTATAAAAGCTATACGAACTCGTTTTCGTATTCTGGCTTAAAAACTATTGTAGAAACATTACCTTACAGCTCAGGTGAGACGGTAACATTAAGCGGAGATTTTAGCATGCTGGATGAGAGTTACAAGGTACAAATACTCGATATCAATGCGCGGCAATTACCGATCAAACTGAATGATGGCCGTACCACATTGTCTTTTACACTACCGGCCAATTACACCGCCCACAATAAGTATATTCAGGCCGTACTTGTCCATTATGAGAGCAGCAGATTTTTTAGTCAAAATCTCGTACGAATCAAGCTCTTAGGAAAAGTATCGCCCCCTGTACGAAAGAGTTACTACTACTATGAGAGCTTAGTTTTCACCGGCATCAACAATAATGAAATTTACAATCACGATGGCAGTCTGCGTTTAATTATCGGTGATCAAGTTGTTCCTTATCGATCTGAAATTAAGATCTCAGATATTGGTGATTTCGAAGGGTCGAGCTTCCGTATTGGATACGTCAACGGCCGTGACTCTGTCATCTTTCCGGATCCGGTCACTATTTTACTTCCGCCAGCAGAGATGTTACAGCTTCGGCAGCGCAAAGCACACCCTTTTTCACAACTGCATCTTGTACAGCGCGATATGATGTTTAATTATTTCATCAACGCGGGCATGCCCATCCTAAAAATTGGTCCTTATGACGCATTATATTATGACGACAATCAGGGTAACCCTATCTCATTCCGAATCGGCGATATTCCAAACGGCAATTACCAGATCGGACTAAGCCATAGACTGGGCGAAATAGAAAGTCCATATTCTTTAGAAGTAGAAGAATTCGATTGGCATGTACTTCCAAACCAAAAGCTCCATTATGGAGATAAGATCACGTTCAAAGGAACTTTTATCGACGGTGTGGAATACGGCATACAACCGTTAGAAATGCCACACTATCGGATGGGGGCCATAGCAAGTAACAACGAGATTACCGTTGAGATTCCTTTTATTTTGGGGGGCCGTACTAGCTGGAAAATTGGCTACAATATCGGTGGTAATCAAACGCGGTATGCTGATAAAATCCAAATCATCGACGTCCTACCGATCACCTTTGATGGCGTCTCGCCTTTACGAGGTACAACCGGAGAAATAATCACGTTAACCGGAAAGGGTATTAAACACGCACAACGCTATTATATTGGCGACAGAGAGATCATTCCCTATGCTATAAGTGCGGATGAAGTAAGGTTTGCCATCCCCTTCAACATTCCGCGTGGCACCACCCGACTTTCCATACTAAGCAACAACGAATTAATTATATCACCAGTCTATTTAGAAATTTTTTAATGAGAATTTTACTATATATCATCCCATCTATATGCGTGCTCTTGTCCTCGTGTCGCAAGGTCGAAAATATCATGCAAGCAGAAGAAACTAAGCCTATCGTGCTCGAAGCAGCCATTCTCGAACACTTGGATGCAAAATCTGCGCGCCTCTCCTGCCGAATAACATCGTTAAATAACGAGATAGTTAAAGAACATGGAATTATTTTGTACTCCGGAATGTTTCCGAATGTGAAAGAAGAGCAGGTGTCCATTGGTGGTAAAGTTGAGATCGGAAAGATCAGCTACAACTACACGCGCTCCGTACCGTTCGAAATTGGCAAAAATTATATGGTTTCCTTTTATGTTCAGACCGAAAAAAGCTTTTACCGAAGTGGGCTAGTTAGCTTTAAGTGGAACAATGTTCAAGTTAATCCACAAAATGATCTAAGCGCCACGACTGGAGAAACGATTACGATTACAGGTAATTTTGAAGGGATCGACGAAAAGTTCATCATTACGGATTGGAATACAAACACCACGACACCTTTCACATTGAGCAGTGATAAAAAATCGCTGTCTTTTGTAGTCCCAAAGACAAACATCCCACATGGTTCTATATTGAATTTCAATCTATCTAAGCGTACAACAGAAGGTGGTAATGAATTCAGCACGATCGCACTTTGCCGTGTAAAAGTATTAGCCTCTATCAATCCACCAGAAATATCGCAGTTATATTTATCTGATGCCATCCCATTAAAGGGCAACAACCTACCTAGTATGTACGAAATCCCGGCCGATCTTATGCTTATCATCGGGGATCAAAAAATCAGGTACCAAAATCCGCTTCGGTTAACGAGTATAGAGGGTCTCAAGGGAAACAACTTAAAGATCGGATATTCCAACGGCAGGGATGAGATCATTTTTCCCGAACCGATCCGGCTAATTATCCCTAATAAGAATGACATACGATTCAATGAAAAAGTTGTACATCCAGGTAGCCAACTACGGTTACAAGGTTTAGAATTCGCTAAGTTTTTCAATTATGGTAGCACCAGCTTTAAAGTCGGTGGTGCTCCGCTTACACAACCAATAAATCCGTTTCCATATAACCTAGATATAATAGTTCCCCAAGTAGCTGATGGTCATCACGCTGTGGAAATTATTAGCCCTTTTTACAATGGAATTGTCAGTACCGAAAAAATAGAAGTTAAGGAGCTCAAGTTGAGCGGCCCGAGTCAAGTTAATGCTCACGTGGGCAACACAATACAGATAAAAGGTAGTTTTATTAATGGCAAGATCTATGAAGTTCATATAGCAGGCCACACTATCTATAATATCATCGCACAAAATGGCGAAATCAGTTTTGAAGTACCCAATCTCAAAAGTGGAAAAAACGAAGTTAAGATAAGCTATCGTCACGAAAGTTGGGATAGCCATTTCTCAACAAGCCCATTCACCGTATTCGTTGAGAAAAGTATGATAAATAGTGTTAGCCCGTTAGTAGCATACCCAGGAGATGTTATTACCGTTACGGGACGAGGTTTAAATACAGGTTCTTCCTACACCCTTGGCGGACATTATATCAATGTCGTTAACAAAACGGCCGATGGCTTTAAGTTTCTAATTCCTTCCGGATTTCAAAAAGGGAAAGCACGCCTAACGATAGAAATTAACGACGACATCATCCAATCGGATGATTATATCGAAGTAAAGTAAATTAAGGTTGATAATAGAAAATGTATAAAACTCCCGAGGCGCAAAGCCCCGGGAGTTTGTTTTAATACCGCCGCCGTCGTCGCTTGCCTTCCAACAGCCGGCTCACTAAGTAACTGACCGCAGCACCGATCGCGGCCATCAGCGCGGTATGAAGCATGTTAGACCAGTCAAAGCTATTCCAGATGGAGCACAACGTACCACCAAGTGTACCTGCCTGCACATTACTCAGTGGTCTCATCGCCCACCTCCTTTCTTTCTCCATTACCCTCCGCTTGTTCGTCGCCATCAATACAACCGATGATGACCTTGCTTTCTTCACCATCCTTCTGATCCCGGATTCCTGCTTCCTGGTCCCCGATTCCCGACTCCTGCTCCCCGGTTCGCATTTCCTGACCCCGGATTTCTGCTTCCTGATTCCCGATTTCCGATCCCGACTCCTGCTTCCCGCTATCCATTACCGATTCGATAACCCCCAGCCCAACGGCGACATATTTTAAAATATTCAATGCCTTTCCCGGCAATTTGATTGGAGCCAGCAGTACCACCTGTACCGCCCGGCTGATTTTGTTTATAATGCTACGCATAGTATTAAGTATTTAGATGTTAGATATGAGACATTAGATGTTAGATTTGAGATTTGAGATGTATGACCGTTACAACGTCATCGCGAACCTGAGGCACGAGGGTGACGCGATCTTATTTTGCAAAAGACAAAAGATTGCCGCGTCGCTACGCTCCTCGCAAAGACGAGAATAACAGTTCTAATCACCAGCTCCCAATCACTAGTCACCAGTAACCAATCACTAATCACCAGTAACCAATCACTAATCACCCCCTAATTCTCAATTCGTAATTCTCAATTCTTACCCCCTAATCACTAAAAACACTTCTGCTTCCATATCCCACAGGCTGTACACCAGTGCTTTCAGCTTTTCCACAGCCTTACGGCTGTCGTCGCCGGTTCCTTCCCCAGTGAGCGTCGTAACCGGAGCAATACAACCACGCAAATCACGCTCGGCATTATTAGCCGCATGGATCAAAATCGCTTCGCGCCCCAGTACGTTGGGGATACCAATCTGTTCACCGTTCTTCGGGTACGTTCTTTTCTCCAGCTTGTACCGCCCCTCCGGGATACAGCTCAACCGTCGTAGGTTGTTCCGATCCGGTAGTTCAATGGTATGGCATATGTGTTCCCCCTTAAAGGTGATGGTTCCGTTTGTGCCCTTCTCTCCGTATTTCCGTCGGAGATAGAGTGTTGCTGTATTCATTTAGTATTGAGTATTTTATTAGTATTAAGTATTAAGACCTAAACCGTCATTGCGAACCGAAGCTTGGGGATATGAGGTGGAGTGAAGCAATCCATAAAAAGATTGCTTCGTCGTTCCTCCTCGCAAAGACGAGAAGAAACATCTCCTAACCTCTAACTCCCAATCACCAGTCACCAATCACCAGTCACCAATCACCAATCACCAGTCACCAATCACTACGGTACATCCACCTGCACAACCGTTAATGCATTATACATACCGTTCGACAGCGGATAGTATCCTCCATTTACATGCTGTAAATAGCTGATCCCCATCAAGAGGATAACAGCACTACCCGCTTGCGGCAACAGCTGTACGCTGAGTGCTTCGGCCGCAGAAACATCGCTTTTTCCGATATCGAGATACGAAGATCGCGCTACGGATACTTCGTCGGCTTCGGGATTCTGCGCATCAAATTCGGCCGCAACAAGCTGGATTTGCACATGGGTAGCTCCTTCCAAGGCTTTGATGACTTTTTTGGCTGTCATCTCGGGGAGTTCAAAAGCTCCCTCACCGCTTGCACGGTCGTAGGATGGCCGTGCCTTCATGAAAAACACCTCGCTGAGCTGTGCTCTCAGGTTGCACTCTACCCCTACCAGCTGTGGTAGGTTAGCAGTCAGCACTTGTCTTTCTCCACGTGCATTTACATCATCCGCTTTTAAAATACGGTGCATGCGCCCGGTAAGCCGATTACTAAACTGCGGGTCGGCACCCTGTACCAACAATTCGCGCAACTGATTACGAAGCTGTTTAGAAACGTTCGCCGAACGTCCGAACTCCTGTCCGTTTTCTTTGGTACGTTGGAAACGCGGATCATTGTTGATCTGTTCTTTGGTAGGGCCGGTCTTCATACGAGCCTGATAACCGCGTTTGTCTTTGTAGAAGGAAAGATCCCCGATCTTACCGTTCAATTTGATTAAACTTTCTTGTCTTGCCATGATATTATATCTTGAATGACATCACAAAGATGTAGCATCAAAAAATGGGTTCTGTTCCAGATGTCCCCTTTTGGGCATAGATGGGGCGACGTGTACCAATATGGGGTCAAATGGGGTCAAATGTCCTGCGGATTACTCAAAAATGCTTTGTAACTTTAGGTTAATAAAAGACGTATAACTTTTTATAAACAGATAGCGATTATACGCCTTATACATGTGCAGTAATTGTTAAGTACTCGTCAAGTACTGATATAGTACTAAACGAGTACACGGCAAAACGTACTTTAAACACGCAATATCGCTATTGGATCTATATGGAACACAACGGAAAATACAATATAAATATTAACCTTTAGTAAAAACAGATCATTATGAATGAACGTGTTTGCATTTATGCAAAAGACATCAGTGTCCTCTTAGGGAAGAGCTACAAACAGTCCGTACGGATTCTTCGTACCATGAAAGACGCCTATGGAAAAGATGCCCAACAATACCTCACTCTTGAAGAGTTCTCGGAGTATACGGGTATTGATATGGAGATCATCCGCCGTAAGTGCCTAAGAAGATAGCCCACGACCCTGAAGTCGACAATTAAACTTAGGTTATTTTTCCTTTTTCTACATTTTCATACGTACTATACCAGTAGTCAAACGCCTTTGCGTAGGTTTTATTAACTTTTGTCATGCCTGAAAAAGGAGCTTTAAAGTAAACGATACGGTTACGGAATCCGTCCTTTTCTACCCGATCTATGGTACTGTGCCGCATGATGAAAGATGAGGTGCAGAAAAAGCGGGGATCGTTTACCAGCACATCCTTTATACTCTTCATCGCCCGAAAATTAAAATTATAATCATCTGCATTGCGATCAAAGCCTTTCACGCGCTTTCTTACTATATCAAATATATAGAAGTCGGCCAGCGTCATTTCGTAGACGATCCTGTTGCGGGTTACTTTCAACAGCGTATCGGATGTCAACGTACTGGAATCACTGGCATGATCCTCTACCGGCTCGGAAAGAACGGTGACATGATTATCTGGCATCTGTGCTTTTCGTATGCGGTAAGCTCTGATGACAACGACCACTGCCTCAAATGTGTACAACGAAATTTCTACCCCCAATATAATGAAAAGCCCTGCTGTCACAACAGGTAGAACACCACTCCAATATGCCTTGAGGGAGAATGCCTGATCGTGTCCGTTGAAATATAGCCATCCAAATATGTTGGCAGCACATAAGGGTAAGATCATTCCCTTTAAAATGAATTGTGCTATAGCAGATACACTCGATCTAAACTGAGAAAGCCGAGGTTTCTTATAGCGAAGCAACCAGCCTGTCAGCCAAAACAAAAAAAGAAGCCCAACACGTTGTATGCAAATTGCAATACAAATCCTTCGACATAAAATATTTCAAAAAAACCTTCCGGTTCTCCATAAGAGAGTACAAAGTGACCCGACAACAATGCCAAGCCAGTGCGAAAAGAAAAAGCGACGATTTTTCGTCGTTTATAGAGGTTCTGCATAGATAAAAAGTATTTGTGTAGCGCATAGAAGTCTACCTGGAGCTGTCCAAAATATCGCCTTAACGTCCAAAATGTCGCCTTAAGCACCGCGAACATACAAATTAAAAAGATATTTTCTCTAGTTTCGGGATTCTTTATAAATTATTTTATCACTTACTACAACAACAAATTACATTATGAGTAAGACTCTCTATTCGTTTGACACGCTAGGCGTGTCCGCGAAAATGAATGACCTGTACGCAGGCACAGAAGCAGAAATCGAGGCCGAGGCGGTATCTGTATCCAGTGATTTCTTTGCCTGGTTAATTTTCAATTTCTACTTAACCAAGGAACAGATTGCCTACATGGAATCCTTGGGGACGGCATTTGCCGAATCGAATGGCAACGATCTCGCTTTTGCTTTCCGTAACCGACTGGACGTAAGACTGACCAAGGGAGAGATCAGTATGCGTACCGAGAAGTTCATCCGAAAAGAACAAAATGTGACATCCGTGTCGCTACCGGGGCAAGAAAGCGACGTAGCAGGCAGCATTGATTACTACATTAGCTAAGTATGGTCGATAGTACAGATGCAAAAAATTATTTGGTTCAGCGCATTAAGTCGTATGTCGACGTATCCGAGTCGTTGAAAGGACAAATCCTCGAACGAACAACTGTAAGAAAGATAGCGAACGACAGAAATCTATCGCTTTATGAAGATGATCATTTTTTCGTTGCCGAGGGGATTTTAAAAAAAGAAAATCAGGACAATCAGGATATTGCCCACTTCATTGTGGAGGGGCAGTTTGGGATATTCCCGTCTGAGTGTTCCAGGTACAGTTTTATCGGAATGGAAAATTGCAAGATCGTAGTCATGCGCCAAGAAAATCTGGATTACCTGCTGGCACAGAACCAAAGTTTATTACCTGCATACCGGCGATTTCTTTTTGAATGGGCTATGCAACGCATATGGCGTACCGAGCTTCTATTGCTGCCTGCAGCCGAAGCAAAGGCGGTTCTTCTGAAAAGGCTCGGAAAATTTGCCAACAGAATATCAAATAAGGATCTGGCCGCCTATCTCTCGGTGAATACCAGCTATTACAGTACGATATGATAAGTAGATGTAGAAATCCAAAGAAAAGAATACGAAAATACAAAGCCAAGTTGTTGGATTTCCAAACCTCACGAGACCATATCGTCCGTAGATTAGCAAGTAGAAAAAGGATGAAATAACCAAAGTAAAAACATGAACGCACGAAGCAACATTTTAAGGTTTCTACCACAGCAGCTGCCAACATCAGATGATAGCTCCACTATTGGCCAATTGCCGATGGGCTACTTCTCTATGAGAGACAGGCGAGCGCTCGGGGATAGCAGTTTTGATAAGGTTGCATTTTGCAAAGGCCCTGCGCTATGGCGTTGGCGTAAGTTTGCGCTCTTCCCCCGTGGGGCGGGGTCAGAAAATATTCAAGACCGCTTGCTGTAAAAGGCAATGCCCCCGGAAGCCGGAGGCACAGCGGCCAACATGCTTGTAACATGTTGTAACCTTATAAATCTAAGTAAAGATAGTTAAAAAATCGGAGGTCATTATGGCTTGGTTTTCATTGAATCCAAGCGGCAATCCTACGCAACCAAATAACTATACATTACAGTCGAGTCAACCCTCATGTAGTGGTGAAGATCAGATCTGTGCTTTACAGGCAAATAACAATGGCAGTGGCCAACCTGTAATAACAGATGCATTAAAGAATGAAATGATCGTCGCTCTACACTCGAGAACTCCATCTGCGAATGTTAGTTTGAAGGATGCATAGGTTTCCGTAACAGCATAAGTCTTTTAGGGCAAGGGGTTAGGTAATTCTAACCCCTTTTGTCATTTACAAGATCTCTTCGAAAACAAGTACTTCGATCTCCTCTTCCTGCAGCTGAGCCCTAAGTCCGTATCTCTTAAGATATCGATCCAGTTCAGCGATGCTTTCGAATTCGGGAATAACCATTGTTTCTTTTGTCTTTACGTTATCCACAACAGGTGGGTATTTATCCGAATAATCGATTAAAAAAGCCAATACCCCGGTACCTTCCATTTTCTGCCCCTCTCCTTCGGCTCCTTGTTTTTTAAATTTCCCGCTGATCACCACGCATGGCATTTTTCGCGTGCTCCAGTAAACGTTTAGACCTAAAAATCCATTCAGGTCATTCAATACCGCTCGTGCCTGATCCTCCTCCCTACGGTGATTCCTATCATAACGCGCATAGCAGATCGCATTTTCCGCTAACCAGCGCTGACTATTTCCCGCTGTCCCAAAATTCTTGTACCGTATTGAATCCTCGACCAGCCACACGTAACGTTCGTTCTTCATTAAAAAATCAGGCTTTTTGATTTTACTCCAGATGGCTGTGTATGCCCCCGAGATGGGCATATTCACAAAAGTGGTTCTAAACAGATCTGTAATCGTATCCTGCAAATAACTATATCCTGCACTGGGTGTGGCGTCCCTAAAACCTTCGAGAACAACAGACCCCTGCAACTTGGATGTAGGTGTTTCCACCTGAGAATCCAGATTGACAAAATCATTTTTTACGGGGAGTTTTATTTTGCGATCACGTGCTAATTTAGATAGGGCTGTATGATCTACAAAATCGGAATGGGTCACCGCCTGCAGTTTATTCTGATACAACCATGCCACATGCGGAATCCCCTGGTGCGGGAAATATTTTCGCAGCAGCGTATCCCCATAAATGATGGGTAACTGGATACCATTTTCGGTTACCGTGGGATTAGTGTTCCAAAATCGCTGCAGAACGGCGCTATCCTGCCAGGATACCAGTACGATCTGTAAGCTATCGCCAAACTCTCCCTGTAGCTTTTGCAACTTGGGAAGGGAAGCAATACAGTTAACACAATAGGTATCAAAGAAATCGAGCAGAATGATCTTGTCCAATGACGCGTTCACAGATACCGGCACGCCACCCGTATGCAATGCAGTAAAGGGATGCATTGGCGGAATCGGCTCACCGATAGCAACCCGTTGGCTTAGATCTATTTGTTTTTGTGCCGTTGCCCACATGGCAGAGCAGACAAAAATCAGGGGTATTAAAAATATGTTCTTCATTATCTATTATTTTGAGGCATCCCGGTTTGTTCAATGACCTGTACCGGAATTTTCGCTGTATATTTTAAAGAATTGGGCGATAGCTCATATCGGGTTCCATTTATGATCCTGACCAGTCCCTTTGCAAAAGCTGGCTCCTGATTAAGACGGCGAAGGTCGGCCCAGCGAAGTCCGCGAAAGATCAGCTCCTTACGTCGTTCGGCTATAATATGCTCGAGCAGAGCATCCGGGGCGGTAATTTGCAGCTCCGTAAAGCCTTCCGCTTGTAAGCGGTTTCTACGTAACGTGTTCAGATCCGACAGCGCAGAACCATCTCGCCCCGTCCTTACCGCCGATTCGGCTCTTATCAGCAACATTTCACCGGTTGTTAGTCCCACAAAAATCCCCGCGGCGGTGTTGTCGTACGACCCTTTGAAAAAGTACGTATCTGGATCGAAGTCATGCTCCTGAAAGTACACCACCTTCCTGAGGTCTTCCACTTCATATGCATCATACAAGTTGCTATCAACACGTGCAAATGATTGACCCAACGGCCCTGCCAACATACTTGTAGCCGGGAACAGCACCTCGGTATTAAAACGGGGAACAGGTGCTGCGGAATTCCAATCCAACGTATTAAAATCCAAAAGAACGGGATGGAGCGTAAGCGCGGAATCGGCATACAGATAAGCCATATCATACTGCGCCATGTCAAGATACACACGAGCGAGGGCGGCATATGCCGCGGCTCGCGATGGCCGGCCGTCTACCCTCTCATTCAGCGGCAGTGATGATGCCGCCAGCTTATAATCTGCAAGGATCTGATCGTACGTTTCTATTAGAGAAGATCGAACGGAAGCATAGTCGATATCGGGACTTAGGCGCAGCGGAATACCTAGTTCCCTATCGGCGCTTGCCGCATTATACGGACGAGCAAATATTCGAGCCAACTGATGAAATGCAAAAGCCCTGAAGAAATAAGCGCCACCCTTCACCCTATCAAAAAGTGCCGGATCAGCCGGGCGATCGACCTGATCAACCACCTCCAGAACCTGATTAGAGATATAGACTGTTTTGTACGGATTCGCCCACTGAAATACCGATATATTTTCTTCATCGCTCCATACATAAGCGTTGCGTTCGTCAATATCCGAAAGCGAGAGCCAGTCCGAGGTGTTCAGGTAGTAATCATCACTTCCAATCTCGACCAGCGTCGGATAAGAAGCATTCATGGTGCTGTAATCATTCAACAGCAGATCGGCATGTTCCAGCGTATACGGAATTGCCATTTTCTGATCCGGCTTCACATCCAAAAATCCAGAGCAGGACATACATACTGCAAGGCCCAAGATACCCGATAAGAGTTTAATATTAATCATATTCAACATATTAGAGATTTATATTCATTCCAATAGAAACAGCAAATGGATCTGGAGCAGTGCCGCCAAACTCGGGGTCGATGCCGAGCTTACTGGCACGCCATACGGTTCCAAGATTCTGCAGGTAGGCATATACCTTTGCATTTTTAATCCCTCTCTTGCCCAGTGCGCCCAGATTATAGCTTAGCTGCACATCGCGGAGTTTGATCTGGCTTGCCGGTTCGACAAGCGCCGAAGAATAATAATACAACTGGCTGGCGTAGTAGTCGTTCGGATACCTAAAAACCGGCACATCGGTACTGTTCTCGTCTCCCGGATTCTGCCAACGTCTGGCATAGTCTGCGTGACCAATGCCTGAGTCGATGAAAAACTGGTTGTTAAACGATTCCCGTAGAAACTTGTGCCCAAGTTGAAACGCAATATTGAACGAACACTCCAATGACCGATACGAGAAGCTGTTACGGAACGACCCGAAATAAACGGGCATCAGTGTGCCGTGGTTTTCAAGTTCGCTGACCCGAGAGTCATTTACGATCGCGGCGTAATCCGTGGACACCTCCCCTTGATAGTATCCGCGCGGCATACCTGTTTCTGCATCCAGCCCCGCCCATGGGAAGGCCAATAGGCTATAGAGATCCATCCCTTCGATCGGTGTAAGTGCCAGGGTATTATACGGACCGGCTACAAAGTTGAGCCCACGGTCATCGCTCACATAAGACTTCAGTACCTTGGTGCGGTTGTAGGCGAATACCAGATTCGATATCCATCTAAAGTCCTTCGTGCGCCAATTTACCGTTTGCAGCGACACATCAACGCCCCTACCATCAAGGTCTGCGCTATTGATGTTGAGTGACGAAAAACCTGTTGTGGGATCGATCTGCGTACTGGCAATAAGATCTTTTGGCTTTTTGACATAGTACTCGATTGCCCCCGAAAAACGTTGGTTTACCGTAGCAAAATCCAATCCCAGATTAAACATGCCTACACGTTCCCATCGTAGACTGGGGTTTGGAGGAGATTGCATCGTCGCATAGGGGTTTCCGGTAGTGTAATGCGGTGATGATGATACATTGATGATCGGATACGCCGCTGTGCTGTTATTCACGTTGCCATTGTAACCGTATGTCGCGCGAAGCTTCAACAGCGAGAAATATCTCTGCTCCGCAAAACCCTCGTTCGAGAGTATCCATGCGGCACCTACCGACCAGAACGGTTGTCCTCTATCATTGGAACGGACACCGAAAAGATTGGAAGCATCCTTTCTAAAACTTCCGCTTGCCACATACCGATTAGTATAAGTATAGGATGCATTCGCAAAATATGAGGTATATCTATTGGTATATTTCTCGGCCTGTGCATAATCTATCAATGTCGCCGTGCCGGCAATGCCGTTCAGGGCAGGCACACGCGCACCATACTGGACAGGCTTGAATGTCATGGCCTCTGGATCATAACCAAAATAGACCGATGAATTCATTTCACTCTGTATGTGCCTGATTTCTGCTCCGGCAATCGCGCTCCATTCATGCAAGTCATTCCATTTCTTATGAAAATCCAATTGTGTCCTCCCTTGTTGTGTGTTGTTATACCGGTGGAGCACTTCCCGGTAGTCGCCTACGGGAATATTCCAGATCACCTCGTTGGCATTCCATGAAGCATGGTAATTGATCCGTTCCCGCTGTACAAAGGCGCCCATGCCCTGCCAATTTTCGGTAGGCTGCGTAGCACGCTGATAGGCATACATGGCCGATACTTTTAATGATGACCATATCTGGTAGGCCACCTGGGTATTCATAAATGTTTCTCTTACGGTAGTGAGCGCATGTGTCTGGTCCAGCTCGGCCAGCGGTCTGTACTGCCAATCGAGCAAACGACCGCCAGCAACCGTATCCCGAAACGTAGGGTTACGCGCCACGGCATCCACCACCAACGGATTGCCATAGTCATCTGCCATCTGCAGATACGGGAAATTACGTGTCATCATATTGTAGCCCATATAAATGTGGCTATCGTTCCGCCGGGATTCGGTATAGCTAATCCCGACATCTATAGTCAGGTTCTCTACCGGCCGGAGCTGCGTATTATTACGCAGGGTCATCCTGCTGTAGGAAGAGGTGACCAGATCCTCCCTGTTATTGTCGTAGCCCAATGCGAAAGACGTATTCACCTTTTCGCCCCCACCCCTCAGCTGCGCACTGTACTGTTGGTTTACCGCAGGCCGATAGATATATGCGAGATAATCCTCCCGTGCATCCACCCCCCGTAATCGATCCAGCTCCAAGTTGACCTCATCTTCCGTCAATGTCCCTTGTCGCTGCTGCTTCAAAAGCTGGATCACGGGTGTTAGTCCTACGCTATAGCGGTTCATACGGCTGTTCCAATATCCTTTACTAAAAAGTTCGCGCTCTAGATCGATATAGTCGCTGCTGGCCATCTGTGGATAATAGTATAGATCGGGCTTCTGTGCGATCGTGACATTGCTGTTCACGGATAGCTGAAAAGGTTGGTTGTACTTCCCCCGTTTTGTGGTTACGATAATCACGCCGTTGCCGGACTGTGCGCCCCAGATGGAGGAAGCTGCGGCATCTTTTAACACAGTTACATTTTCAATGTCGTTCGGATTGATGTTGTTAAAATAACCATTAAGCTGATCAAAGTTGTTCGGATACGGCACGCCATCTACTACCACCAATGGCCATCTTTCCGAGTTGATAGTACTTACTCCCCTAACATTTATATTCAATAGTTTACCACGATTGGAGGCAAAGGATTTATTGCTTGATATACTTGGAACCACATCCTCTAATCGACTTACGAAATCCGTCGATACCTTACGATTGAACAAGGCCGAATCTACAAATTCGAACGATCCCGTGGCTCTTTCTTTAGGGATACGTTGATATCCCGTACTCACCACCTCTACTTGTTCGATCTGGTTCTCCGAGGGTTGCAGCGTGATGTCTACGGATGTTGTCGTTTCATCGTAAGCGACAGTCTGTGCCGCATATCCAATGTGGTGAATCTTTAGTGTTCCTTTGGGTTGGGGTGCCGCGATACTAAACCTCCCCTCTTTATCCGTTAATGTGTATTTATTACCTACCTGTACGGATACCCCTTCGATAGTCTGCCCGTCGGCAGCCGAGCGTACTTCTCCTCCGAGCGTACGCCCCGACTGCGCCTGGGCATCACTAAACAACACACATATGAAAAACAGGCAACAAACTTGCAGAATACCGCTTAAAAAATTTTTATTTGTTACATTAATTTTTCCGGTTCGCGGATTTTGTGTAGGCATTTCACGGTTTTGAAAACTTCGTTTAAACACATTAAACACAGTTTCACGAACAGTTCGCAGAAATAAGTAGTTATTTCGCGGAATTTTTGGGCAATTATCTTGGTAATCTAATCGAACATGATCCGGTAGTTTCCAAAAACTATTTTCTTCGTCATCATCAGGATTACAGCGACGTGATGATCTGCTATTAGATAGCGCATCCCTACCGTTATCATCGTCATTACGAGGAACGGAGTGACGCGGTAATCTTTCAGACGGCATTTCAGCAACGTCATCGCGATGAGCGAAGCGAAGTGGCGATCTTTTTGTTGTATTTAGGGCACTGTCTATCGTTGGCAATAGCGCATAGCTTTCCCCTTTGCGTAATTTTCGCATTCTTTAATGGTTAGTGTAAAGACCAAAATCTTTACAGATAAATAAATCAGTTGATTCATTCGGAACGCGCTTTTCACGGCTTCATATCAGGTTAATCGGTATTGATTCACGCATTTTCCAGAATAAAAAATAAAAAAACCGACCTTACTTGTATCGAAAAACTATACATATTGTTCAGGAATAATTTGTTCGGATTAAATAAAAGCTTACCTTTAGTTTGCTAAAACAAGGTCAAGACCGATTTTTAACACCGTGAACAAGCACATGCTTTAATCTGCGTTGAAGGTCGGCACAGACATCAAAGGAATGATAGTACTTAGAAAGTATCCGTCATTGCGAGGAGCATAGCGACGTGGCAATCTTCACTTTCGTGAAGCACAAAGGTAATTGTCTATTGCAACGTGGCATTCCCCCTCTCCTCTTTTGTCTGTATACTTAACATCTTATTCAGGTGCACAGTATACGTTCTTATAAAGGTGTTTAATGGAGAACCACGACCGAGAATCCTGGATTCTGGTGGTGTCGTTTGGGATGTTAGTTTGTTTCGTTCTTCTCATAATTTTTATAGTTTATGAAGAACGATGTTCTGCTCGTGAAACTTGGAGGAACGTCTATTGACAAAATAATAGAGCAAACTTCACTGCTTCCGACCGATGGTACCGCCAGGAACCTCTTCTATTCCTACACGAGGATTAGAATTTTCCACCGAAAGACTGACGTGAAGCCCGCCCTATTGAATAATACAAAGTTATAAATATTCAATAGAATGGCGAACCCACGGTCTACTCGCTGGATAAACTGGCGGTTTTTCGGACGAGAGAGACATCGTTTATGACACACTTTATAAGTATGTCAATTAAGTCGTCATCTTATTTAACTACACAAATATACAGATAGTTAAGTTAAAAATGAAACTATAATATACTTTTTATTACAAAATACTTTAATTCAACTATTTAAAATGAAATTTGAGAGATTTATTAAACAAATTGATGTAAATTATAAAGAAAAAATTTCGGCAGCTAATTTACCGAAGAAAGTTCTAGATAAGCTTGATTTAACACTTAGTAAGGATATAACGACCGTTCGAGGTTTGGATTTTTATCATATAGTGGCTTCGGTATCGCAAGATTTCGAAAATCATACAGTTAATGCATTTGAAGAATATGTCAAAAAAAAGAAAGCCAAAGATGATGCAGAGGCTACCGACATTGACAATAAATACAAAGCCTTCATAAAGCAATTCATAGTTTTACAGCAAGATGTAGCCAAAGGTGCAAAAATACAAGATATACGATTGAGCAGAATTCTAAATCGTGAAATCCCAGATTTCTTGGCATGGGAGGTATACGCAATAGCGGTTTCAAGAGAAGTATCGATAAAAAGCGCTTTCGAGGAGTTGTATAAAGATTAATCTAGTGTCACAGATTATGACATCACGACTTAAATTATAACAACAATAAAATATTTTATCAGATATGGCGATTATCCCACCGCTTAGCATCGAAAAGTGGTGAGAAAAGCTAAAAAGTCCGCCACCGACCATCTACTTATCGCTTCTGAGCTAGAATGCGCAATATCTAACATCACTATTCACTCGCTGGTATATGCAAATCGCTGGCGCGTGGAATCTGTCCCGTGCCTAAATGATATAGAGATCGTCTTGGATTTGATGCGTCCCACTATCCCGCACCGAGAAAAGTTTGATCTACCGAAATGGGCACACAAAAAGCGTTGCCATTCGGAACGCTTGCCATATCTATTATCTATTTAAGCACTAAGCTTTATACTAAATCACTAATTTCTTTGAGGGAGAGACATGTTCCCTTGGTTATATCCGCTACTAGAAATACCTATTTTTGACCTCTAATGCTATTGATCGCTTCACTTCCGGCGTACGACTATAGTTATTTGTAGCTTCGGGTATCGTTTAAATTTCCCTTCAAAAGTTCAACAATTATTTTATCTCTTTCTTGGTTTAAAGAGGGATAAAATATATTAAGATCAATCAAAACAATGGGCATACCACGACTATCAGGTCTGAACAGAACCTTATCAACTAATTCTTTACAAAAATCAATTGAGTTTGCATCTGAAAAAATTTCCGTACACTTCAAAAGAAAAGATTCGAAAAAATGTTTGGGTTTACTTATTACTAATAAATTGTCTTGTTCAGGAAAAATTGTTTGAGATAGATCTAAACCTCTTGAAAATATAACATCATTTAAAAGCGCTTTTTCGAGGTTAATGACAGGTTTTTTCAAAGGCTTCGGCTTGTTTTTTAACAACCAATTTCTATAATAGAGGTTCTCTGCATACGAAATCCCGTAAAACCAAGAAGAGGTAATCTCGCCTTCAAAGACAATGTCTATAAGATTAGCTCCGTCAAATGTCGTTTCTTTATAATTGTTATTTAAAAAAACTACTTTCTCAATCTCTACATTTCCTACAGTTACTTTTGAAAAATTATTTGACTCAAATATGGAATCAAACCAATTACCAGAATTTAGAAATACTGATGAGTGAAAATTACAGTTTGTAATTTTACATTTAATAAAACGACAATTTAAAAATTTAGAATTTGCAAAACTCCCTCCTTCTAAAGTACAGTTCGTAAAAGAGCAATTTTTCAAAACTTTAGATCCAAAATCAAAGTTTTTTAATTGTTGGTGCTCAAAAATACTTTTAATTATATCACTCATTTCATAAATTTATAGATCTGAAAAATCTTTAATGTGGTTTATCTATACAACAGGGGAACACCTTCACCACTATACTTTAAGGTGTGGTTTAACCAGCTACCTGAAGTAGTAACATCCCACCAATATCTTTCAAGTAACCCACTTCCTAAAACGTCTGCACCTCGATTTGACAACCCCATCTTTACCACACCGAGTCTTTCTCCTGTCCGGAAAATTAAATTCTTAGAAGCATAAAATCTAAAAGCGCGATCGATTCCCTTTCCTTGCATTAATGCTTTAATACCGGGAGAAATACTGTTTAACAGAACATAAGACTCCCGACCGACATATTGAGGATTAGCAAGAGCTTTCTTCATGGAATTTTTCATTGCTAAGGTTAATATACCTTTCAATCCTAGCTGTAAGGATATTTTACCTAGCATATATATCTCACCACTTCCACTAGCTAAAGATGCAAAATTCATCAGGTCAACCGCCGGATCTCTCGCCGCGTTAATCTGTTGCCGATATTTAATTACATCATAGGGTCCACTTTTGAAGTACGGATGGTCTGCCCCGTAATCTCGAATAGAAGCCATAGCATTATCTATAAGACTATTGCTTCTGTTATTATTGGAGCCGTGAGAAATAGAGACCTCATCCAAGGCAACAACATCATCTGTTGTATTAAAGTTTTGCCACTGATCAGGAGTAAATTGATTATTGTTGTTCAAAGTATCTAAACCGAACAAATCAATATACGTTAATGGATTATTCAATACGTATGCATATCCACCATAATCGTAATGCATTTCCGCCATTGGATCCACCACATTCCACCGTCCTATCTCCGCATCATAGAACCTAGCTCCGTAATCGTAATGGCTTCCGCAACTTTTCCGCTGTTTCCCGAACTTGCTGGCACCTCAAAAGCGGCTGTCTCAAAGAACTTTCCTGACCCAAAGATAGCAGTTTAAGTGGCTTTTGCAAACGGCATTTTATGGTTTGGTTGATCGTCTGTTACAGCAAAGGTAGCCTCCGAAGGTTTCGGCCGGTAAAGGGCTTTCGCGGCATAAATGCTCACTGCGCTCCGCTTTATGCCACGTTCCCTTGACAGGCCGTCCTTCTGCTGCTCCTGGTGGCCTAACAGATGATCTCCCCGAACCCCTGACGACATAGGTCGCCTACAGGTCGGCCTTCCGGTGATGGAATGGGCTTCGGTAATTGCGGTGGATCTGTGCGGCATATTCCTTCGCCTGAAGGGTCCCAAGGGGTTTGGGGAATGGAAGATTCCCCAATATACCAATGCCATGCTGCCGCAGGCCTGCGCCTTTGACTGACCGGAGGGAGATGCGCACGTGCGTTGGAGAGGGGCTATTTAATATAATGGCATTATAGCTGCCTTCAGGCCTATAATGTCCCGTTATGTTATTTAGCTTCGGGCAACAGGGCGGTGGAACCCGGGATTTGAGATGGCTCTTTGATGCCGCCAAAGGCTGGCAGCAATGTGCCGACGGGGCGGGATGTGAAGGGTTGGCCGAGGGGTGGGATTATTTTATTTAAGGATCAGTTATTTAAGGGGATGGTGTTTGTTCAAAGCTTCATGAAGGTCTTCGAGGTTGGTGGTCAGGTAACCACAGCGAGACAAAAGCGCATATGTTCGCTACCCTCGATGCATTTATCAAGGTTGCCAAGCTGAAGAGTATTGCGGTATTGTAAAATAACAAGAGGCTGTATCATAAGTGGTTTTTGGTATCAAGGTGCCAAATTAAATTTTGAAGGTACTCTCCAGTTTAATAAAAAACGACAATTTTCTAATCGAGAATTGTCGTTTTTTATTACTTTTTTATTTTTTAGAGAAGCGCCTCGAAATTAAATTCTGTTTGTGAATTTGATTTTGACTTATGATACATCCTCTCTTACTTTATAAAAATTCTAGAGTGTTTATTATCTTTTCAAAGTCGGGGTACTTTTCTTCAGTGTTCCGGTTACCTATGGCGCTGTATGTAATGCTATATAAATTTCTCCCGTTGGTAGTACTGTAAACACACGTCCCCTTCCCATTTCGTATGAGCTTAAATTCCTGTGCCTTAAAATGGTTGAACTGCTTTACTACTGAACTCGGTATTGTGCATCCGCATTTTGATAATATCGCCTGTTTGTATTCTGCTCCGTATACGTTGGGAACATTCTGACCGCTTGGCATTGTCACTTTGGTAATGCTGATTATATACTGCTCCTTTCCCTCTTCATCTTTTATAGTAAAGGTCTCTACATAGCCTTGTGCCTTCTCCTGTCTCTGGCTATCGTAGTTCTTACCCAAATCAATCTTGTAATCCGGCGTTTGGTAAATCGTGAACAATAAAATTAATAACAGGTTAGGCATTGTCTAAATGGTAATAATCTAATTCATAACCTGACTGTGCTAAAATCTCTTCTACTTTTTCCAAAAAGTCAATAGCTGTATCATTGGGTGAAAACTTAAACGCTATACCAATTTGAAATCCCTTACCCTTTGCATCGGGATAACTTTCATATATTTCCCCACTTTCAATTACTTCTAAGTAGGCGTTAATCTTATCTTGCAATAAAACTAAATGTTCATTTTCGTCATCCCATTCTAAATGGTCTGATATCGTTAGCACAACCACATTTTTTTGGTTAATGCTTATTGTATCAATTACTTTGCTATTCTCGACTGACATTCTATAAAATTTTACTGATTTATCTCCTTCTTTGGTCTAACAATATCAACTTTTGTAGGCGGTATTTTTGTGCCTCCTTCAAAACCGGGTTTACCTTTACCTACAACCGTACCACCTTTTTCTTCAATAGAGGGGAATGCTGATTTTTGATTTTTAGTTAAAGGTGCTGTTTGTGAAGATTTTGCTTCCGTTAATTTTACTTTTCCACTTGGATCCTTACTTGCAACATCAACCCTGGTTTTTACTCCATTTTCAGCCTTTATTGTTACCTGCTCAGCTACATTTTTATGACCTGTCTTTTTAAGATTATCTGTAACAACACCTTCAAATTGCTTTCCTTGTTTGGCATTCTCAACAACTTTTGAAGTTGTTTTCACGGCATCTACTGCATTATCTGCTTTATTAATCGCTTTAACACCCGCTCTAACTGCTGCCCCCGCCCCGACAGACATTGGCACAAGAATAGAAGCACCATCAGCACCAAGAGCCGCCCAATTTGCGCCGCTGGTAGAACCTGTGGTAACTTTTTCGTGTACTAAAACTCCAACATCATACAATACAAAGCCAACATCTACAACAGCATCCAACCAAGGACAGAAAGGACATTGACCGTCTGGGTCGTCATACACAATGGGGTTGTTCCAAAATGCACTGTATGGCGACTTATCAACTTGGTTTGGGTGCTCCGCCATCGGATCCACCACATTCCATCGTCCTATTTCCGCATCGTAGAACCTAGCTCCATAATCGTACTGTCCCCCAAGCTCGCCCTGGATTTCCTTGCCATTGTAAAGATACTTATTATTCCCCGCAGCCACAACACGCTGCTTGCCGAATGGATAGTAATCATCTTTCTGCAGTACCTCCACCGCATTATTGTTCGCCGGGTTACGGTACACCGTAGACCTCACATTGCCCAGATGATCCGTCAGGTTGTAACGGTACGTATATGTATTGGTGGACGTATTGCGGTACGCCACGCCTTCGCCCATATGGATCAGTTCGATGTTGTTCCCGTTATACTCTATACCTCCGACGTAATCCCTGTTTCCACCCTGGTTGGAGTATTTGCGCAGCTTGGCGCCCATCGCATCGTAAAGGTAACCGACCCGCACCGAAGCATTGTAAACCGAATCCGGCAGGCTCAGGTGGTTGTAACGAACCGTCATACCTGTACGGTCCCTTGTGGCATTGCCGTTGGCATCGTAGAGATAGCTGTTCGCATTGCCCGAAAGGCTGGCCAGCCTGTTGCTTTTATTGCTGTTATTGTACGTATAGGTCGTCGATGTGGTCGCTGTCGTATTTCCAGTATTACGTGCAAGGGTCCTGATATTGCCCATATCATCGTAGGTCAGTGCTTCGATCATGACTGTTGTTCCCGTGCTCGTTCCATTGGTCAGCCGGTTGAGCCTGTCGTATGCATAGCTGAACGTACTGTTCGTAGCAGCACCATGCCCCCAGAGCTGCTGGGCGATATTGCCGTTATACTGGGCGTTGCCAAGGGTAGTCCCCGCACTGTTGACATTGTAGTTCAGCTGATAGGTGAACTGCGGGGAGCTTGCACCTGTCGCCCAGCCTCGTTCGTTGTAGGCATAGTCCACTGCGGTATGGTAGTTGGCTCCGGCCTTATCTCCGCCAACCGATTTCTTCTTCAATTGCCCGATCTCGTTGTATTCGTTCTTGGCAAGGGTTACTTCTTTCAGTGGGTCATTGATATAATGTTTGCTCGCCGTTAATCTGCCCACATGGTCGTAACTGTTCGTGGTGACTACCGTGGTGGTAACACCTTTTGCCATGTGCACACGCGTACTTTTGGTCAGTTCGCCAACAAAGGAATATTCGTTGGTGACACGGTCGGTACCATTTAAATGGTTCTGCGATACCGATTGGATAAGTTGGGCCCTGTCATCGTAGTAGTTCACCGTAAGCAGCGGAGCCGTTCCGTCGTCCTTGCTTACTTTCATACCCGTAAGCAGTGTCTTTATTTTCAGACTTTTTGTTATCCCCTGCTCGGGAAGTGTGGCGGCATTTGCAAAGGTATAATCATCGTAATAGCTGACCGTAAGTTCCTGCAGACGCGCAAGGGTGTCCGGGAAGCTTTTCAACGTATAGTTCGCCGTGCCGATACGGTCTTCCCACTGCGGCACCTTCAGATCGGCCCATGCCTGTACCTGTTTGCGCGTAGCCGGGTTCACGTTGGTGTAGATCCCCGTAGAGGCAATACGGCCGAAAGCATCGTACTTCGTATAGCTCCATTTCTTGGCCGCACGCTGCACCGAATCCTGTGTCAGGATGGGCTGGTCGTTCCTGTTGTAGACAATATATTCCCAATATTTCCCGGGCACCTTCTTCTCGACGAGCCTCCGCCTGCCGTCGTATCTGTAGGCATACACCTGCTCATTGAAATCGGTGCTGTTATCGGTTACAGTAAAGGTCGTATAGCCCGGCGGGATTACATAGCGCAGGTCGCCGAAGTCATCATACACATAGTAGGTGTTAAGCGCCTCGGTATTGCTCTTCCATACCCGTTTCAGTACCACACGGTCTTCAAAGTCCTTATATTCCTCCACTGTGCCGCCCTTTCCATTGGCCGTTACCCAGTTCTCGTCTTTTGTAACGGTCCTGTACAGTTTACCTGCTGCGTAATAGGGTGTCCCGCTGGCCCCCAGGTTATTGGCATTGATGGTCCACAGGCGGACATCGCCCGCTACATTCGTACCGTACTCCATGGCAACCGTATGGCCCGTAGACGATGCCGTGGTGACGGTGCCTCGGTCTGCTGCCGGCTGCCACGCCTGCCCAGGGGCTCCCTGTTCCAGTACGCGGTTCAGCGGGCTGTTCTCGAATACCGTCTGGGAATACGGCTGTGCCGTTTTCTTTACATGGCTGTCCCAGCTACCGGTAGTGGCGTAGTAGGCCGTCTGGTGGGTTTTGGCAGCCGCCTTGTAACTGATGTCGTTGTTACCGGTATGTAGCGAGCTAGCTGCATACGGAAGGTATTTTTTACTTTCGCGGCCGAAACCGTCGTACTCGATATGCTGGATAATATCTTTCTTTGCCGGACTGGCCTGCCACTGTAGAGACTGCATGGGCCTGCCCAGTCCGTCAAAATACTGGATGCTCCGGCTCACCGAGTCAACGGGTTTGCCGGACATTGCCTCGACACTCTTATAAGCGCGTCTAGGTACGGTCTCCAAGATATAGTTCTGGTCGCTGCTGCCGAAATTGGTACCTCCCGAAGAACCGCCCACTGAAAAAGTGAGGATCGAAGTGGCAGTCCCGCTGGAATTTCGCGCAGTCACCGTGTAGCTCTGGCTGGCCGTAGCAGCAGATAGCTTGCCGCTGATCTTTCCTGTGGAACGGTCAAATGTTAGACCGCTAGGAAGTGCCGGACTAATGCTATAGGCTGCCTGTATATTCACTTTTTTGATACGGTTGGACGTATTCTCTGTAATATGGTATTTACCGTCGGGTGTCCGCGAGATACCGAAAGGGTTGGTAAACTGACCGCCTGTCGAAATTGTCGTAACATAGCCCGAAGGGGAGATATAACGCAGAGAATTGTTCATCATGTCAACCAGATAAATACTGCCATTATCGACAACCAGATTGTTCGCATTGTTGATGCGAGCCGTACTGCCCTGTCCGTCTACATTCCCTGCCGTACCGTTCCCCGCTATTGTCGTCACCTGGCCCGAACTTATCCGGCGGACGGCATGGTTGGTACGGTCGGCAACATAAAGGTCTCCATTGCTATCGAAGGAAAGTCCCATCGGATAGTTGAATCGTGCCGTTAAAAGAGCTCCGTTCTGAAGCCCAGCCGTACCGCTCCCCGCATATGTGCTTACCACACCTGCCGGTGTGATTTTGCGGATACGGTGGTTGTAGGCATCTGCGACATATAGGTTCCCTGCCCCGTCGAAGGCAAGCCCCATCGGGTACTGGAACGAGGCCGCCGTACCCGTACCGTTGGCAGAGCCGATACTCCCACTCCCTGCAAATACAGTTACCACACCCGAAGGCGTTATCTTACGGATACGGTGGTTCTGCTGGTCGGAAACAAAGATATTGCCAGAGGCATCTACCGCAACGAAGCTAGGATGGCGGAAACGCGCTGCCGTACCCGTACCGTTCACATAGCCATATGAAGTACTGTTGCCCCCTGCGAATACGGTCTGCACCCCTGCAGATGTGCGCTTAAAAATGGAATGGTAACCCGTATTGGCAATATACAGCGAGCCATCAGCGCCGCTCACCGTATTCAGCGGATTATAATAGCCGGATGCCAGGGTCTGCTCAACCGTGACCGAGAATGTTGCCGCATCACCGCTGTTCGTCGGTGACCAGTCGACCTGCTCGTTCACCCCAAAGGTACGTGCCGCTCCGTAGCTGATGACCGGTGGACCAGCGGATAGCGGCTGCACCATACCACCCTCCGGCAAGACCTGCACGGTATTCATCATGGAAGCCGAGGTGCCAGACTGCAAATGTGCGTTCAGGGTATCGGTCTGCGCTCCGGCGCTTAAGAACTGCACTGCAAACAGCAGAGACAGGTAACTATATAGTTTAATGGATGGTAGCTTCATATCCTGATCAATAAGGGATCGTGTTTTCGTTAGTTAATATTATGGTTTGTATTTGTAGCGGTAGTTCTTCAGTACGTTGTCCTCGAAATCCAGCACGTCCTTCAGACGTTGGAAGCCATCGTATTTATAATACTGCGTAATCCCTCGTGGATCTGTCATGCTCGTCATGCCAACCAGTGGTTTGTAGGTAAAAGACCTGACCATCGACCTATTATTATTTCGTAAGGGTAGAATAAAAGACTCAATCTGTCCATAATTTGGGGTCAATGTCAAAAATTCTGAAATATTTCCAGGACCACCAAGCAATGACTCAAGTGTTGAATAATTAACATTTCTAACTTCCGCTACCGGATATTCACCAAGGTAAGACCATATATAATTTGTATAAAAAATAGCACGATTTAACACGCTTAGAGGTTTTCCTCTATTGGAGTATTTCAAAAATCTAATATCCTCATATTCTATGCCATCTGCCTTCTGAAGAAATACAATTTCTGGAAGATACATCAGACCGGGGAACACATTATACGCAATTCTCTGTCGATAAACCAATTGGTTATTTCCGACGAAGTTACTCTGCTCAATCAACGGTTCAACAATATTCTTAGATAACATTCCTGCATATATCCCATTAGGGTCCCTATTTAGTTGAACCATATCATAAGGGTAAACAAATCTTCTTGTTGTAAGCACTCCATTACTATTAACTTTTGCAATTTCGGTAGGACTAGTAACAGATGGATTCTCATAAACAAATTCACTTATCTTCTTTATAAGTTCATAACTACCATCTGCCTTTTTTACATAACCCCACTCAGATTCGGATTTCAGTCTATAATCGTTTTGAAGTGATATTCTATATCCATTCACGTGATATTTATGTTCTGGTTTATCAGGGTAACATCCTATTGTACCAACTGTACCATTTATAAAAAGAGCATGATACCATTTATTAACAATAGTTCCTACCACGTAATTATCGTTTACAATATGGTTCCCGCTTTCATAAACATTCTTGACAACAAGAACGGTATCTCCTTGTCCATTGAAAACAGCCTTTTTTAATAGTTTTCCCATTTTCCATTTCTCTTTTTGGTAGTAGGTATGAGATGCGTACCGAATGTCTTGTATACTCCTATCTAACGAATATTCATACACAATTTTACCGTTTCCGCCTTGAAGTTCTTCTATAACCCTACTGTAACCAATGTGACTCCCATTTACAACACCAATGGGCGAAATAGAAGAAGCAGATACTCTAGCACAGTTTGCCGGAGGAGGGATTGGACTAGTATTACTCGTAGGACATAACTCAGTCACGGTTCCTGAAGCATATATCGGGTAGTAATGAAGAAAACCACTTGATTTTGTAGTGTCTTCTTCAAGTCTGTATTTAAAAGATCTGATGTTTGTATTGGCACTACCATCAAAGTCCTTTATTTTACTAATTCTCAGGCCGCCAACCTTTGCATTTGGATTTGAAGCGGGGAGAATATACGTAATGGCTGAATTCATTGAAAAATGATCGAGGTAGATTAAACTATAATGTGGCTGTTCAGCAATCAATCTCACCGTGTAAACTCCAGGGGAAAGGTATATATTTCTAATATAATTGTCGTTATATACATCTTCGAACCCTTCTCTAAGCAACATATTCCCTGTACCGTCCAAAATTTCATAGTAAGCCTGAATCATATTTATCGGGCCATGGTTATTAGTGACTTGCGCCTGAAGCAGCACATCTACAAGTTGGGCATGGTACAATGTGAAAGTGGTCTGCTTTATAATATCGTTGTAGATGTTAGGATCAGTGTATGAGACCCCTAGTCCGATGCTACTGAACTCCCTCTCCCCCATATCGATCCTTTCGCACAAATCTTCAAGCCCATAGTCATGTGATTCGTATTCGAACTCAGTTGTGCCTCCCGTAGGGTAGATAATTCTCTTTAACATCCCTGTTACTCCATAGTTCTCGTTACTTCGTCTATCCGCAAATTTTTCTGCATTACTTCCAGTTAATCTATAAAAGACCCCTGTCGAATCATTACAGTTATTGATCTGAGGAATAAGGGTTCCGGCAGTATTGTTTCCGTTATAATATCCCCAATGATCTTGTGCTAGCGACGTAGACAATGGGAAAAGATTATTTTCGTAGTATTCGAAAACATGATCCTTGCTGTTAGATCCATCGATTACGTCAAGCTCAGTAAATGAGCTTAACTTAAGTCGCTTTTGGTTATTTTGAGCAGAAAAATAACCATACGAAAACTGACATTGTCTCAATAATTCTCCCGATTTATTGACAACACGGATTCGATCTAGCTTTTTAACTAACGGATGATCCTCTCGTAAAGAAACATCAAAATATATAGTACCTGACAACCCCTCAATACTGACAAGATTCGAAACTTCACTTACAGATTCATTTGTATTTCTACTATTTAAACTTGAACACGGAGAAGGATATCCATTCATTACATTCGTATATTTCACTTCGGATTCAAAAAAACTTGATATTTTTCCAGATTTCGCATATTTAAGATTGATTTGATCTCCTTTTTGACTAACTATTTTTGTCAAATAGAATGTTGATGCATAATGTAAATGGTTAGATACGGGATTTGCAAAAAGGAATCTGGTATATTCAATGGCGTCGCTAGATTGACCAAAATAATATGTATTTCCTTCGCCATCGACAATTTTCCATTCCCAGTTTCTGGGAAATTCTGTGGATCCGAGTGATAGGTCTCCTTCGGGCGGTATGATTTTCAAACTGCTTTTAACAAGTGGGATAGCCTTGACTGCATTGCCATCCCGCGTTAAATAAAATTCACCTGCCTGCCCTAAAAAGTTAAAGTAAAAAACATCTGGCTCTGTATCTTGAAAACCCTCAACTACATCATTTGCAAGATTTTTGTCGTAAGAAACATCAGCATCACGTGCGGGAGCCTTTAACATGCCATAAGTATCCTCATCGGGTAACCCCCTAACAACTCTTGTAATCAAACCTCCCGAACCCAGCGAAAAACCCATACCAACAGATGAAGCATGCTCCGACACCCTACATCCCGAATAATTGTAACCCAGTGTTATGGGAAGATGGATATCTCCCTCTGAAAATGTATAAATACTAAAATCATTCTGGACCTGCCCTGTAAATAAGTTGACAGGCATCTCCCCATATTTACCTAAAGATACTGCATTGGGGGATGGCGGGATGACATTCGTAGTAAATTGAGTTTGACCGGACGAAGTGCCAACTGAAACCAACACAAAGACTATTAAAATAAAAGGTTTGGCTTGTCTCGCAAATATGAGGTTTGCAAACAAATTTGAGATTTCTAGGTTTTTTTTAAGTATACGTAAACTAAAAAAAGGGCAAATTTGGGGTTTCATAGATACAGTAGATTAACATTACAATACAACGATATCACTTTTTCTAAACAAAACCTATGTGCGGTATTAAATTTCATGATAAATTAACGTCACCCTACCAAAAAGCCAGCAAATTATTAACTAGATGTTTCTAAAAAATAAAGTTCCACTTTTTTATGCCTGCTAAAACATTATTTTTTTCACTGTCTCGTGTGATTGAACCAGCAAAATGAGATGTGTTCAAAAAACTGTAACAGGTATACGCTTAACTATACAGAAAAATTTTCCAACGAAGTAGATAGTGTTATGGTATAGGGAAGATTCGTGTATGTTCGACTTGCAAAGCTCCCCTGTCCACCATAATTTCGTTCTACAATGATGAGGACTCATTAAAAATCTGCTCTTTCAGATCGATGTACTCCGATGTATTCATCTGCGGATAGTAGTAGAGAGCTAGCTTTTGGCCAACCGTTACATTGCTATTGACCGAGAGTTGAAAAGGCTGGTTAAACTTACCCCCGTTTGGTGGTGATGACAATTACCCCATTTCCCGACTGCGCTCGCAGCTGGCGCTGGAATGTTTCCGGTGCCCACATGGAGTTCATCAAAGCCTACCGTTAAATCAGCCTGAATTATAAAATCCGACCTATGGTTTCCCGTAAAGATCCCCTCCTACCAATTAAATATATTTGAAATAATTTCAAATTTGCAGAATGTATTTAGCTCTTTCAGTTGCATTTATCGAAAAACAACTTTATATTAGAGGGACGATTATTAACAGCTAACCGAGTGAATGACATAGTGCGATGCGATAATAGGGTGATATTACGTAAGGAAATATCTTGCAGAAGCGGACATTCACAAAACAACAGCGGTTATATATCCAGTTAAATTTTGTTATATGAAAATAAACTTCTACCTAACCTGTATTCTGCTGATGCTCATCACAAGTGTATCATGCAATCTGCCTGACGTGATCTCGATGAAATATTACTATCACAGTGGAAATCATAAGCACGGCACCAAGGATTTCAAAGGTGCTATTCAGGATTTTTCCAAGATAATAGAAATCAGTAACAAAGAAATTAACGCGTATATATCGAGAGGCAGCTGCTATTTGGATCTGAAAGCGTATCAAAAAGCTGTCGACGACTATTCAGCTGCAATAGAACTAGAACCGGAAAATCCACTGGCGTATGCGTATCGTGGCAGGGCTTATTACGACTGCGACAGCATTGAACTTTCTTTGGCAGATTATAACAAGGCTCTACAAATAGATCCGAAGTCAGTATACGCTTATAACAATAGAGGTTTGCTAAGATTCACGAACAAAGATCTTCCAGGTGGCTGCCAAGATTACAAAATCGCAGCAGACCTAGGCGATGAAGAATCGGTGGAAATGGTCCGTACCTATTGCGCAGAGTTTCTGAGGGAAGAAAAATGACACCCAACTTACGGAAAACCGTAAGGAGGTTTAAGGGAGGTTGGGTAGGTTTAAACCAATAAAACGTTATATGAAAGATAAAACAACAGCAGCCGTATTGGCATTTTTCCTCGGAGGAATCGGTGTACATAGATTTTACTTAGGGCAAAACGACATAGGTTTTTTGTGTTGAAGAAAAGAAAATTATCACGCAGACAGAATTTGAAAATGCAAAAAGGAAGTTGTTGTAAACAAGCGACACGAATTATAGCTGAAGATGAACTATTATAGAATATTATCGCTATTCAGGGACCAGAAATATATCATACTGTTACTGATATTCTGCAAACGACACCTAATATGCTTTCTGGTAATGGTGTAGAGGAGAGTTATAAGGTGTGGGGTTATGGTCTTCAGCATGATGATCAGGATCCTCCGATCGATTACATAAATATATTTTTGGATATTTTGGAGCCAAATTTTGACAAGCTTAAAAAGATTGGAATAAATCGAGATGATATAAGTATATGGAGAATCTACGAATACAAAGAGATATGCAGTATGGAGATCGCGCCGCAAGAAACGAAAAGGCTGGGAGACAACGGAATTACACTTTGTATTGATTGCTTTGAAAAATAATAATCTTAAGAAGATGCAGCTCTTGAGCAAAGTAAATCAAAAACTCGTCCTGGAAAAATCGCCATAGTAAATTAGAACAAAGGTGCTGCAGGAACGCTATCAGTACCTTTTTAAGAAAATAATATTTAACCCCTTACACATTGAACATTTTTTTACTAATTCTAAAAACTATAGGAGTAATAGCATTTACTACCTTACTTGCCACTAACCTCATAGGACTATTCGTAAGAGCGCTCTATCAGCGAGAGCTGATAAACCATTTACGTAATACTGACGACGTACCGATAAAAGAAATGATAGATGATTTTGCTCCTAAGAAGCGTCTTTCTCTCATGGTATTATTATTTTTAATGCTCATATTGGCGGCTCTGTTTTTGTACTATAAATATTTTGGTATTTACGTTGCGGTGGCATTATTGCTTATGATGATGTTTAGATTGCCCGATTTAATTAGTGACATCCACGGAAAGAAAATTGACAAAAAAAACTACACACTCACTTTCTTAGCCTGGATTCCAATGCTTCTAATTGTATGGAATTACTTTTTTAAATTGTAATGATATCCGAAGCACCAGATGACAAACACCGAAATATTGATAAATAGAATAGCTCAGGATCGAATTGAATTCCACGAAGGGTGTACTCTCCTATTAGATGATACGCAGTTCAATTTTGATGAACTGTTTGTTATACTAAGAAACTACATCTTTAATTCCATTCCAGAAAAAACTAGCTACAGCACGGAAGCCTATCAAAACGCAATTCGAACGATTCCATTGAAACCAACTTTTACGCCGATTGTGATTTTAAATTCATATCCGACAAAAATAGCCTTCAATAAACTTAGTGAGCTCCCTGAGATCGAAAGGAAAAAAACTATAAAATCGCTGCTCTGGATTTTTAAGATAACGGACACAGAAAGAAGAAATAGCAAATGCAAAGATAGATGCGGTCATGAATGGCATAATATAAAATAGAGGTTGACTTGGTTTTAATCTTAACGATTTGATTTCGATTGCCTTTCCGGAACAGTTATCCGTTAGGTCATTACTCCGATATTAAAACACCGATCTACGGTTTCCCGTGAAGCCCCCTCTTATCCGATAAATATATTTGAAATGATTTCAAATTTACCGGATGTACTTAGCTCTATCAGTTGCATTTATCGAAAAACAACTTTATATTAGTGGAACAGTTATTAACTATAAACCCGATGAATGACACAACAGCATATCATGAGAATATTCCGCGAGGATATGTAGAGGAAGGACGCTATCCCGGATTACTTGAAAGGGTAAAAGCGATAGTGATCGACAACGTACTGGTACTAGTATCATTATTCCTCGTTTCGGCTATTATTTCTGCCTTTGGCGGTGCTCCAGACAGTGTAAGAATAATCTGCTTGCTCTTTATCTTCTTCTTGTATGATCCCTTGTTCACCAGCATTTTTGGCGGCACGGTTGGTCATATGATAATGGGATTGCGCGTAAAGAAAGAGGACGACGTAAGTAAAAACGTAATATTTCCGCTTGCGGTAGTACGCTTTATCGCGAAGGTATTCTTGGGAGCTATTTCATTAATAACGGTATCTACCAATGCGCGAAAACGGGCTATCCACGACCAGATATCGGGTACGATAGTGGTGTATGCTGAGCGTAAATAGATAGCAAATTATTGAACTATAAAATTTAAAGACCGTAATAACGTATGGAGATAACACTATCAGAGTCGAAGAATATCACCGAAGAAAACATCTTGTCTTTGTACCATTCCAATAAATGGAGTGCCGCTAATAAGCCAAAGGAGCTGTTGCCTGCGCTTGTTAATTCGCATACACTGATTACAGCATGGGAAGGTGATACGTTGGTAGGACTTGGTAATGCGATATCCGATGGACATCTGGTGGTGTATTATCCGCATCTCCTAGTTCTCCCCTCTTATCACGGTAAAGGCATCGGGCAACTGATTATGGTGAAGATGCAGGAGAAATACAGAGACTTCCACATGCAGATGTTAACAGCAGACGGAAAATCTATCAATTTCTATAAGAAAATCGGATTCGAAAGAGCCGGACAAACGGAACCGATGTGGATTTATTTCGGCGGGGATCATTAATATATATAGTAACAACGGGCTACGTTAGATTTGGATAAGGAAGAGAATTTGTGAAGTGTGGAAAACTTTTGCACTAACTGGTGGTTGATAAACAAATACAATGATATTTATTACTATATTTATCATACTTAAATAATTACCTTTGCATCCATTTATGAGAAAATCTGAACATGAAAAATCAAATCTTTGAGTATTTTATTTTTAAATCTCTTGTTCATTTACGTGACAAAAACCGCAATAACGATTTAAGTGTACTTAAATGCATGAAATTACTGTTTTTCTTCTCAACTGTTAACGATGATAAGAATGATTCACTGATCGACCAGTTTGATCAGGTTTACGCTATGCCACTAGGTCATGTTGAAACAGACATCTATACAGCAATGAAAAATAATAGTTTTACTTTTTTTTCGTTCACGAATCGAGACACTGTATTAAAACATTCTTCTATCTATACAAACAATTTTGAGAGCCAAATTATTGAACTTGTTGATCCTAAATTCGACTTATTATTGGAGAAAAATCCAAATATTTTTTCCTTGTCTGCCTATGAACTTGTTGAGTTAAGTCACAAGTGGTTTTCTTGGCGATACTATTTTGCTCAAGCTAAAGCGGAATCTAAATCAAAAATGAAAATCCCTATAGAAGTTATTAAAAACGAGTACAAAGTATATAGCTTCTAAAAATACGAAATGGACACCCAATATTTAGATGGTGTATTTAGCACTGTAACTAGCTACCAATCAAAGTTATCGGAAACTCTTGCAAGCCTAAAAAGAGCTACTATACAAGAAGACAAAGAAACAACAGTCGCCACCGTCGAAGATATCCTCGACTCTAAAACCATAGAGACGAATGACAAATTGACGACAACTTCCATATCAAATGAAAGCAATCAAAAAACTAACGATCAGATCGGCGGAGAACAGCTGAGTATTAATGATTCTATATTTCGCATTTCAAGTCTTGATAAAGAAAACTCTTCAATACAGGAACTTCCCTTAGATAATACAAACTTCTCAGAAAACGAACAAAATGTCACAGATCTCCTTGGCATCTTTTCAAGCTATTCGGAAACCTCAATAAGAGACGTTGTAAAAATCCTTAGCTACAGTTTATTATCTGGAGAATTCCTTACAATCGAAAAGTTTGAAGAAAAGATAACGCTTTTAATTCAGCAAACACAGCAACTAATTACCGAAGCCGAAGACTCGATACATATCACGGCAGCTCTACTAAATTTCACAAACTCAATTATATATTGTCTAGATGAGTATCGAAGATTTTTACAATATCTTTTTGCAAACTTTTCGAAAAATCGCTCGGAAGACTACTTTCAAATCGAAGATGAGAGT
The DNA here is from genome assembly GCF_005049105.1 of Sphingobacterium alkalisoli. GTDB lineage: Bacteria > Bacteroidota > Bacteroidia > Sphingobacteriales > Sphingobacteriaceae > Sphingobacterium > Sphingobacterium alkalisoli. The sequence continues at coordinate 356,702 of NZ_SUKA01000002.1, read as the reverse complement.
ATAGATACTATACCAGACCTACCGGATGAGCTTCAGAATGTGATTCGTCTATTTAAATTAGTGTTGAAAGTATCAAGAAAAGATTTATTAATCAACAGCGACCCATCTGAACTACGTAATTTGGCTTTACTAGCTCACCAAGTTGAAAAATTAAAAAACGTTCAGCAGTCTGTAGCATTTGCCCTAGAGATAAAGCTTGAATTTTTGATTCACAAGTGGGATCAAAGATATAAGCGAAAAAATCCAGAAAGCTCTATTAAATATAGAATAGGAAACACTGAGAAATCACTAAATGGCTTAAAAAATAATATTTCCAAAATCGAGGAATGGAATAACAAAATCTATTACCACTATGATTTCTGTACTGATTCAAACAAGTACGGCTATTACATCCATGATGCTTTAATAAAAAAACGGAAGGGATACAGCAATTTAAGTTTACTCGAATTACATGGGTTAATTAAATTTTATAAAGATTTTTCGAAATCCGAGAGTGAACTAAAAAGTATTGTAGAGTACCTGCTAGATACAGATTTTTCCGATCGTCATAACTACGATCAGTATTGTATTGAAATTATTCGAAATTATGCCATCAACAACTATTTCTCTTTAATTTCAGAGAATAAGAGTCATAATCTTGACAAGTACCAAGAAATATATCTAGACTGCAAAAGTAAGCTAAATCACCTCAGTAATAACTATTTTCTCCAAATGAAATATTTGGAATATGTACTTGAAAGAATTGACGACGAATATTCAAAATCATTAAAGGAAAATCTAATCAGCGTCAATAAAAAATATGCAAGAAAAATAGGAGAAGAATGCAGCTCAATTCTAGATGAATATTACGTAAAAAAAGAATGGGCAAAGAGCCACGATAATTATATTGTCATTCTTCCATATGAAGAATCATTAGTCGATGTATCAAGTATCGATAAAGATTTACCAAAAATACTTTTTTTCACTAGTTTTGTATTACCTGATTACAAAGATTCAATCGATTTCAACTATTCAAAAATCAGACAAAAATTTCGAGAAGTCAAGGCACTTACTAGCGTAGTACATAGCTTAAAAGGTGACCTACAAAAACTAGAAGAACTCAATAAAGAATTTGACAAGAAAGATCTAAAGTCCATTGAAATAATAAGTCTGTTTACAGCCATAATAACATTTGTGCTTTCATCAATTCCTGCATTTAAGTTTGTAGAAACGGTTTATCAGGCTTCACTTTTCATGTTATCGATGGCAGCATCTTTAGGAATTTTCATTTTACTTATATTTTCGTTTACGCGTGGTTTCTCCAATTTCTTCTCAAAACAACGAAATTGGTTAGTTTTTCTGGTAATAGTGTTTCTATTTATAGTAACCTCTTTTAGTTTAATTAGTTTTGAGAATAAATCAGTTAATGGTATTTTGGAAAAATCAGTTCCAAACAGAATAGAAAAAAATAGTATAGATAGTTTAAAAAAGGATTTGGGAATACATACAAAAGAGTGAAATACAGCATATACTTGAAATATTTTCCACATTTGTAACGATGCCAGTGGCACTATACTGAAACCTCGTATCCGTCCTATGAAGTACATATTGACTTAGATCCCATTAGGCTTTAGCTTTGTTGTATGAACAACTTAGAAGAAAAACGTGTGCGTATGCTATCTATGATAGCAGACTGGCAGCAGAGTGGAAAAAGCAAGAAAGCTTATTGCGCGGAAAATGGGATCAACGAAGCGACCTTTTATTATTGGTTTTCGCGCAGTAAAGAAAATGACACTTCCAGGGGTAGCTTCATAACAATCTATAAGGCGGCCAGAAGGAACGATATTGAGGTTATTTATCCCAACGGTGTACGTATAAAGATCGAAAATGATCTTGCTCTTCTATCCCAACTGATCCGTCTGTACTGATGTTTGCGTTGGGTTCATCGCATCGCTTTTATCTTTACGATAGCCACTGTGATATGCGAAAATCTTTTGATAGGCTCTGCGGACTGATCAGTTCAGGGATGCAACGCCAGGCTACCAGTGGTGAGGTTTTCGTATTTCTGAACCGTAGCCGTACGCATATGAAGCTGTTGCATTGGGAAAAAGGAGGCTTTGTCCTTTATTATAAGCGTCTGGAGAGCGGTACTTTTTTGCCGCCGGGCATAAAAGACGGTGAACTGTCCTGGAGTGACCTGGTATTGATGGTCGAAGGTATACAGGTGGTAAAAAGTATTCAAAAAAGACGTTTTTCTTTTCCTTAAAAATGCTTTTATATATGTATAAAGCAACTTTTTGCGTATCTTTATGCTATGGAAACAGCACTGGAAAACCTCTCGAAAGAAGACCTTCTCAAGGTCATTTCCAGTCGTGACCAAACTCTTTCTGAGCGAGATGAAAAGATAGTTTATCTGGAAGCTCAGCTTTCCATGTACAAGCGGATGCAGTTCGGGCAGAAGCGCGAACGCTTTGAGGGTGATCCCAACCAGACCATGCTTCCCTTTCAAACGGAGCCCGAAAAAGTAGAAGAGCAACAGCAGGAAATCAAAAAAAAGATCGAGTATGTACGTAAACGGCCCAATCATAAGGGACGTGCCAAATTGCCTTCACACCTTCCTATAGAAGAGGTTGAGATCCACCCAGAGGGAGATCTTTCGGAAATGGTGTGTATAGGCAAAGAGATCACCGAAGAACTGGAATGCGAACCTGCAAAGTTCTATATCAAACGCTATATCCGCTATAAATATGCGCCCAAGGACGGATCAGGCGTCTCCATTGCCGAACTTCCCGAACGGGTGATCGACAAAGGTATAGCAGGGCCGGGCTTACTGGCAATGATATTGGTCGGGAAATATATGGACCATATGCCGCTATACCGACAGAAGCAGGTCTTCGCAAGGGAAAACATACAGATCCCCTCATCAACGATCGAAGGATGGACCAGACAGGCACTGGAAAAACTGGAACCGTTATATGAAAATCTTGTCTTCGACACCAAGGCAATGGGTTATTTGCAAGTCGCTGAAACGCCAATAAAAGTACTGGACAGCGATAAAAAAGGTGCTGCCCATCAAGGTTATTATTGGGTATACCATGCTCCACTGGAGGGAACAGTGCTATTTGATTATAGTCCCACCCGTGGTGGTATTGCCGCTGTGCCCATGCTTGGAAACTTTAAAGGGTATCTCCAGACGGATGGCTATGCCGTATACGATAGCTATGCCAAAAAGAAAGAGGTAACACACCTGGCCTGCCTAGCACATGCGCGCCGTGAGTTCGAAAAAGCATTGGATAATGACAGACCCAGAGCAGAAAAAGCCCTGTTGATGATACAGCAGCTATATGCTATCGAGCGAAAAGCAAAACAGGATAATCTTTCTCCAGAAAAGATAAAGGAACTGCGGCTAGAAGAATCCTTACCTATAATCAATGAAATGGGCAAATGGATCTTTGAAGAGATCAAGAATACACTTCCAAAAAGTCAGATCGGTAAAGCCATGGGCTATGCTTACGCAAGATGGGATGCTTTATCAGCATACTTATATGACGGTAATCTGCTTATCGATAATAATCTTATCGAGAATGCTATTCGCCCAGTTGCGCTAGGTCGTAAAAACTACCTCTTTGCAGGAAGCCATGAGGCAGCACAGCGCGCAGCAATGATATACTCTTTTTTCGCTATATGCAAAAAACACGAGGTAAATCCATTTCAGTGGCTAAAATACGCCCTGCAGAATATAGCTTCCATAAACCATAAAAATCTAACGGATCTTTATCCACAAAACTTCAAGAAATCAACTGATATGTAGTTCATAGGCCGGATACTGTCTTGCAAGTAAACTATTTTATTAACTGTCGTTACTGATTTTGTTAATTCTTCTTATATTGCATTAACCATATTAACAAAAACTAATTAAAGATGTCCGATAATAATTTAGAAAAAGATGAAAATCCATCAGCGGAAGAACTTCAAAAATATGAGAATTCATTGCAATTGGTATTTTACGAGGGACAGATTTCATGGCAGATGAATGTTTTATTTGTCGGTTTAAATATCGGAATAGGAACTATTCTCCAAAGTAAATTAGAAAATTTTGACAGGCTTGGTACCTTGACAGTCGTATTATCCATTATAGGTCTAATAATTAATACTTTCTGGCTGGGAACTTTTTTTAGGAATAACAGGTATTATGAATTTCGTATGGCACAGGCTCGTAGCGCTGAACCTGAACAATTCAATTTAGTAAATGGTGCTGGATTTAAATTTTCAAATGGACAGAAGATTACCTTTCCTGCAACTTCCAGTGTCGAAAAGAGCAAACATAAATTGAGTTCGTTCGAGCAACTGTGTTCAAATAAAATGGCGATTCTTGTCTCAATTATATGTTTTCTTGGCGGTTTTCTTTTTTTATTGATTGCCTCCTTAATTCCCTCCATTAAAGTATTATGCAAATAATGAATAGTGACTCAGAGAGAATTAGAATAAAACGAAATCAAGATGGAAAATAAATCTAAAGGAGACGTAGGCGAAGATTATGTCAATCAGCTGGCATTCAGGTCGTATTTAAAATATTGGTGCTATCCTAATCCTAAAGACATCACTGGAGACAATAAAGAAATTTGTGATCTGCTGATAGCCTTTAGGGATACACTAATTCTCATATCAGTTAAGAATCATAGTTTTGATGGCAACTATGAGCGATATAAGAAAAAGGTGATTCAAAAATCTACTAAACAGTTAAACGGTGCTGAACGAAAATTGTTCAAATCCAACCGTGACGTCTATGTTAAGCATCCCGACCGTGAAGCTGAGCTTTTTGATCCTAAGAAATACTCTAAAGTATACAAGCTTACTATAAATGTAGGAGAACAGTTCGAGCATTATGAACTTAGCGATTCTGAAAGTAGCAAGGGATTCATATCGATCCTTAATAAGGAAACATTCGAAGCCATCATTAATGAACTCGACACAATAAAGGATTTTGTAGAGTATCTCGACGAAAGGGAAAAATTATTATTCTCGGACAGGACAGTACTGATCAAATGTACTGAACGGGATTTGCTTGCAGTCTTTTTAACGAATGGCAGAGAGTTTCCAAATGATTACACTTCATCCCAATACAAAGAAATCACCTTGAGCCTAGAAGGTGCTTGGGAGTCATATGATAAGAGTAATCCTGCCCTGACAAAACGTCGCGCGAATAAAGCCAGTTATTATATCGATAACTTGGTTCAAAATGACATACTGAAACTTTCAGACGGTGAAACACTCGCAAGAGAACTGATGAATCTTTCTCGAACCGAGAGGAGAATGATGGCAAATACGTTGTTCGACTTAGTAAATAAATATCAGGATCAGAACGGCGTATTAGCAAGAAGGTACTCGGTCTATAATGGGATAGGACATCTGATCATATATTACCCGTCAGAAGAAGACGAGAGCAAAATAGACTGGATTCTAAAGAAAGCACTTGAAATTTATGCATACAAGACGAATTATCGTGAAAAAGAGATTATTCTGTTGGCTGCAACCAGGGGGCTTAAGAACCCGAAATTTGGAATGTTTGTTGGAAATCCTGATGCACCCGAAGAAGCGAAGAGAACGATTGAAGAACTGACAGCGAAATTTGGCTGGTTTGAGGATATGAAAGTTATCTATCACATTGAAAAAGAATATCCCGATGAACAAGATTAAGATTTTTCTACGCAAAACACTACGGTTTTTGAGCTACAACTATGCTTCATTTGCATTTGCAATGGCGTATGGAGGTATTATTACCATTTATACTTTAGATGTTATTAATTTTACCGCTCTTGCTGGAGCACTCGCATCCATAGCTACACTCTACTTTGGAAGTCTAAAAATAAAAATTGAAAATGACATCTTATTCAAGGAACTATTTAAATCATTTAATGATCGCTACGACACGCGATTTAATGATCTAATCAATTGTTTAAAGGCAGACGAGTCAATCTCGCTAACTATGGAACAGAGAAATTTGATAATCGATTATTTTAATCTTTGCGCAGAAGAGTATTTATGGAAAACTAAGAAACGTATTCCGACAGATGTATGGAGAGCGTGGAGAGCTGGAATAGAAGAAAACCTGAAGGTTACTCAGATAAAAGATCTTTATGAAAGCGAAGTCGCAACTCCATTGGGGAGAATGTCATATTACGGCCTATATGAAGAATTGAAAAGAAATTAACTTCACATCTTAAATCTTGGACTTGAACACCATTGTTGCACTTGACCAAATAGTTGAGAAAAGGAGTGCAATTGAAAGCCTAATCCAAAATGCAAACATTACCTTGACAAACGGAAATGAATGGCTATGGAATCGCCCAGAATGCGAAAGCAAAAACATTTGTGTTTTCAAATGGCAGACAATGGACAACGACACAAAACTTATTGAATCGAAAGACAATTTAAAAATGGAAACTAAAAAAAATGCCAACTTATAACAACATCGGCTTGGCGAAATGGCGGGTTAAGGGATAAAATCAAAGTTTCTGTTTTTTTTATCCGCAACAGCTTTTTATATTTCCTTTTTTTATAATTTAGTAAATAATAAAAAGCTGTTGCTCAGGCTAGTGCAAAATTGAAAGTTTGGGCGTTCTAATCTGTCGCCAAGCCGCGGCTCGTTATACGGCAGCTTAAAAGACCACACCGTGAAGATGAGAATTTACATATTGACAATATTAACCTTGACCTTTTTTGCTTGTTCGACAGACAATAAACAGACAACAGAAAATTCAAATAGTATGCTTAAACTTTATAAACTAATTGACAACCAACTTCACTATTGGGAGACGTGGGAAAAAGACGAAAAAACCGCAATAGTTCATTGGGGAATTGTTGGACAAACTGGACAAAACAAGGAAGTTAAGAGCGGACTTTTTTCAAATTTCCGTAAAACTGTTCAAAAAGAAATTGACGAGAAACTAAAAGAAGATTACGCAGAATTTGACGAAGACAATTACGCATTTTTAGAAATAGAATATAAAATTGACGGCTTTGGAACTGAACAAGACCTTGACAAACGACACCGACTTGAAGAAAAAATGGACGAAATTTTAGGTTGGACAGGACTTGGACATACAGACGGAGGAAGTACTGGAAGCGGAACAATGGAAGTTGGTTGTATAGTAGTTGACTTTGAAATTGCGAAAAAAGTAATTGAAGAAAAACTACAGGACACCGAATTCGGTGACTATTCAAGAATATTTAAAATGGGCAATGAATAAATGCCGATCGCATAATAAGGGTTTTGCGTCAGACGGGGTGGCGTGGTAGCCGAAAGTTTACCGCTTTTATTTACCGAACGCAAAGTCCCAGAAAGTTAGCGGTCAGTTTAAAGTCAAACGCATCTAATTACAGTTTTAAAAATGTTTAATAAACAAATTGAATACGGATTTTGGTTTTGGAGCGACAAATTAGTTGGCGTTTTGACAATGCTTTCTTATTTAATAGACTATAAAATTGGGGAGGAAGAAATCAAAATTCTTAAGCTAGAGCTTCAAGGAACAAATGACGAAAAGAATCAGTGGATTACACATAAGTTGAATGGCAAGCTAAATAGTATAAGTCTAAATCTTGCATATGATGATGAAGAAGGAAGTGATATGATTCACATTAAAATAAAATGTTCACCTAACTTGAAACCACAACTTGAAGCACTTAATTTATTTCAAACATTATTTAAAAAGCTTGATATTGCAGACTACTAGATGAAATAAAAACCGAACCGCTAACAAGGTATTGGAAAAGCGGGGCCAAACTGCAAAGTTCAATGGCAACTCTTCGATTGAACTTTTGCACAAAAAAACAGATTTGTACTTCGGTTGCCCCACCATCGCAAAGCCGGAAACCTTAGACGATATTTAAAAACAAACGTAATAAAATGAACACAATTGAATTTATTCCATTAATTGAGCCGCCAACTAAAAAAGACAAGGAAAGTGAAATTAAGCCCCACTAGTTGTCTGTAATTTTTATTCATATGCCAATTATTAAAATTTATAAGACAAATTTCTAGAGGGCGTGTGCAACGTATTTGCACATTGTAATAAAAAGGAAGAAAACGATTCTCTAATGAGTTTAAAGAAAATTACAAGAGTATTTATGGAGGGTTTATGGGATATTCACTCAAATATCTTGTGAGTTATAAAATCTTCTTGTATTTACGCTTTACCGAACTGGAATTGCGCAAGCAATACAATACTTCGTCCAGTTCATTAGGCAACAAACAATCAAGAACTTTATAATGGACATTTTCCAATGGATACTGATCTTGTATAACATGTTTATCATACATATCGATCTCCTGCCCATATATGGCGGTAAGTACGGGGAATGTAAAGCCGTTCTTCCCGATTATGCGATCCCGAACAAAAAGATAGCAGTTGATACAACCCTCAGGCACTTCGACACAGCCATGATCTTCGGGAACGCGATGGGGAAGATAGATTTTGCTAGTAGGCAAAGATGCCAAGATTAATTGACCATCGATATCTTTCAGTACGATAAAGTACTTGTTTTTACTGGCGGCACCGTTCTTAAAATAAAACGGCGTAAAATAGAGTATGTTTCCAGGAGTAAACATAAGCGCATTATTTTAAGGATTTTGAAGCATTCAAATATTCGAGATGCTGTGCATAGGCCTCTTGCCCTTTTTCGTCTAGCAACGTATTGAAGTCAATCTTAAAGTCCGTAGTGATAACCCGCTCATTCAACAAATCATCCAAAACACCTTCCTGCTTGGCAGTCATTGTCCAAGGTGAATGTGGACTATGGGTAAGCCCAACCAATTCTTTGGCCGTAAGGTGTCCAAACTTATCAATAACATCGTCCAATATAGAAAGTTCTGTATCGGAAAACTCGTCATCTTCGAAATCTTGAATGGCGGAAACATATGTCCTACCCTCTTCCTCTGGATGTGTTCGTATATAATCTTTGAGCATATATTGCTCGGTAGAACTTAAGTCGGAAAACAAATCTTTAGCAACCGGGCCAAGTTTCCAGACTTCAAAGTCTAGATTTAAGAAAGGACGCGCACATTTGCGGATCGAGGTCTCTTCCAGAAGGTAAACCAGCTTTAACAACTTGGTCTTAGACAGATCCGGCACACGCTCTGCAAAATAAACAAGTGTATTGCCAATTTTGGCAATATCGTCTTTGGTATAGATATGCGGCTGGCTCATCGTCGAATTATTGAAAATTGTTTGCGGATACAAAATACGTAATTTTTTAGGATAAAACAATGGATGAAAGAATAAAGCCCCTCCTCATCGAAGGGGCAGTCAGTTGTTTTTCATGAAAATCTGTTGTTACTAGATAATGTTAACTCGTGTGACATGCGTTCGCACAGGTCGCACAACCATTAGTTTTAGTATAATACTTTTTAGCTTCTCGAACAGCCGAATAACAACTGCTGTGATACCCTAGGTCTTTCACACTGTTGGCTTGACCGAGCCAATAACACCCTTGCTTATGCACTTCATGGTCACCATTGAACTGTGCGGTGTTGTTTACGTAATACTTGTCCATTTTACTTCTCCTTTCTGACACCTTTGAAAGGTGTGCCATCCTTTTTAACGTCCATAAATCTCCCTGTGTCAGCATCGCGCTTGACCCATTGTCCAGTCGTAGGATTATTCACCTGACTGCGGCTTCGCACGGCTCCATTGCGATGCCCATCTCCTTTTGGCGGATTTGTTGCCATAGTTAATTTTATTTAAAAGCAGACTTCATTGACTACTTGCATACAAAACTATCATACCACTATGCAATCTATTTGCACAGTAATGATTATCTTTAAAAAAAATCGATTACCTTAAAATATGGCTGCTAACAAACAAGCTCTGATACGGCACAGAATTATAGACAACTGCCTGTCCAATCCGCAAAAAAGGTATAGCTTCGATGACCTACTGGATTGTATAAATAAGGAATTGCAAGAAATAAACGGCGCGAATAGTGGCATCAGTATACGTACATTGCGTGGAGACATACAGCATCTCCGTAGCCCTGAAGGGGGAAATGCCCCTATAGAGTCTTATAAGAAGTATGGAAAATCGTACGTAAGATATAGTGACCCGGAATTCAAGTTGTACAACAAAAGCTTGAATGCTGCAGATATACAACAATTAAAAAATGCGCTGGAAACCTTATCAAAGATCGAGGGACTTCCTCAGATGGGCTGGGTGCAGGAACTTGGCACAAAGTTAGAAGAAACTTTTTTCCTCGAAAAGACAGATCAGCTGATAATGAGCCACGATAACAATAGATACCTCAAGGGGATAGAAAACCTAGGTAGGCTATTTCATGCTATACTCAACAAATCGACTCTACATATTCGCTACCAATCTTTTAAAAATGAGAAGGAGACAGCTTTTGACATATCTCCCTATCACCTTCGTGAATATAATAATCGATGGTTCTTGTTTGGCAGAAATAAAGGATATCCAAATCTGACCAATCTAGCACTAGACCGTATATTGTCCATAGACGAAGGTAAGCACACATATATAGAAAACACAGAATGGAATTTCGAAGAATATTTTGAAGACATTGTTGGCGTCTCGTTTGAGTCCAAAAGTGTAGAAAAAATTAGATTGTGGTTTAGTCCTGCTGCTGCTCCATATGTGATCTCAAAACCGCTTCATGGGTCACTAAGAAAAATATCGAATAATGAGACTGGCCTAATCATCGAAATCGAAGTGATACCCAATTTTGAACTAGAAACATTAATCTTATCCTACGGCGAGCAAACGAAAGTATTATCTCCAGAAAGCTTCAGAAACAAAATCAAGCACCGTGCGGATGCAATGATGAAGAATTATTTGGATACATCTAATTCATAAACAAACATTTCTAGTGTAGCGAATCTATCCTAGTTTGGATTATCATAGTGAATCAACTCTCGCTTTATAAGATAAAAGCAAGGTAATAACCTTGCTTTTAAAATAATGTAAGCTGACCGGGATAGGATCTACAATGTTGACTTACGTTCTCTAGACGGCCGTACCGTATTCTAGTATAAGATCTAACAAAAACAGGCCTATGGCCACTACATGTTGCACAATTTTTCATCGCGTAAAATTTTAGATTATTAAATAATCTTAATTCTCTAAATCTCCACGAGTCCTGTACGCTACTAAGATAAGTATTTTCTGAGCCTTTTAAAAATTACTTTAAAACTAAAACCGCTTTATATGTATCTACTAAGTGAAAAACGGACATATCTAATAGTGGCTCATACATAAAAGAGTTGACATGGATATTCTCAGGTGTCATTAAGTTTACTCTACCAATAATACCGAGGTTAGAACTATCTGGATATTTCTGCTGATATGCTGCTGTCAATTTTCTAGTTTGGTTATAATCAAGAATCTTTAAATCTAGATCAGGCAATTTGGATATCATGTATCGCTCAGCTCTAAGCCTAGACGCAATTGCCAAAATAATTTTATTCTCCAAATTTATTTGGTCAATACTACCCTCTTTAATAATACTATTAGCAACCTCAAATATAAAATCTTGGATTTTCGCACTTTCTTCAAAAGGGATCTCTGTCTCTGCGACTTTACTAAATCTATTCTTATATAGAGTTAGTAAGTCGCTTACTAAAATCTTATCGGAATTCTCTTTAAAATGCAGGCAACTAGTCAATTTATCATAATCATCACACTTATTCGAATCAGTATAATCGATTATATTTCTAACAAATGTAATTAAGCTGATAAACACCTTAGGATTGTCTATATTCTTGAGATAAGTCTTAAAAACATCATTCATATATAATCCATCTTTTAGAAATATATTCCTCTGATCGTCTCCAATTGCCATTGACGATTGCCTGTACAAATTTAGACGAGAGGATATTGTCCTATAAAAATCAAAGTTATGAGTAAGAATCAAAATCTTAAAAGTGTTTGACAAATGCAATTCATTAATGTATTCAATAATGGCATACTTGTTTTTGTAATCAAAAGAATCGGCCACATCGTCAAAAACTAAAAGTTGCTCAACAGCACTACTTTTCCTCGATTCTATTTCAAATAAAAATTGTAGAATGAAATACGCTCTCCGTTCCCCTCGGCTTAATATATTTAAAAGATCTTCTTTTCTTTTATTTACAGCTAATGGTTCGGTGCCATCCGAATAGAGGAAATCTAAACTTGCAGTTTGCTGTTTTAAAACTATATCATCATGATTCGTTAATACCACTTTAAAAGGAACATAGAAACGATTATTGAATTTATCGATAATTTGTGTCCATAACGCTGACTCCTTCTTAGCTTCCTCAACAATTTTCTCTAATTCAGACTTTTTAGATAAATAGAAATCGATTAAGCTCTTTGTTTCGGATTCTAACTCACTCAAAAAACTAACCCACACCTTTTCCTTGAAAGCGTCATAATCTTTTAATTCTACAAGCAATAAATTCTCTTTCTCGATGACTTTCTTGAAGGCTCTGAGCTCAACATTTGATGCTATAGCCTTATCGACTTTCTCGAAAGAAGCCTTTAATTTAACATCATTTACAATTCTTTCGATTTCCTGCTTAACGACGTCTTGCAACTGTTGGAAATTGAAAATTTCGGTATCATCCTCCAATACAAACTTATGCCCAGCATCAAAAAAAGAATTGTCCTCTATTGATTTTAACAATTCATTAGCTTGATAGGTTCCAAAGGACTTACCATCTGCTTCTTTGAAAAACTTAGAGTTTGCTAACAAGACCTTGTAATCTGACATATATTTGTCTAATACAGCAGTATTCTTATCCAAAAACTTTTTGACGTTTTCCTTTCTATCGAAAATATCATTATACCTGAAGTTATATTTACCAATTGTACTCGCGCCATTTCGAAATGCACGTTCTACTACATCAAAGAAAGTGTCTTTATGATTCTCTGAAAATGTTTCCATTATCTCCTTTTCACAATCGTAACTTTGAGACACAGCCTTTAGTTTTTTTATAAACTCTGTCTTTTGGAGCTCTAGTTCCGAATAAACAGTATCGTATTTTTGTTTAAGTTCTTTACTTGCAATAAATGAACTTATTTTACTGGATCCATCTATTCCGTCATTCTCAGCATTGATCACCAAAATACTTTCAGGTAAAATCTGCTCACCGTCAACCAATATATCATATCTAGATGTTCTAATTTCATACACTCTATCCCGAGGCATATTTTTTTTATCATCTTTAGCTATCGAGTCAAATGTTTTGGCAAAAGAAGTTTTCATTGTGCCATTTGGTGCATATATAAGGAAAGTGTTCGTCTGCTTATCTGCAAACTTAAATTCATGTTGGAATTTACCAATTCCAAAGCAGTACTCAAGATCTATTGAAAGTGTATTCATAGTTAGTTTTTATTTTTCCTCGTTATTACCTATCGTATTTAAATTTGACGTTTTTATTTATGTAACTATTCAACCCCTGTCCGGTGCTAGCTAACTTTTTCATAGCATCTACGTGGGTGCGACCTGCTTTTCTGTAGCTATAAGTATAAATTTTAGCAGTTCCTCTAAATTGAACACTGATAAATTCGGATCCAATCGCGTAAGCTAACACAGCAGAATCTCCTCCTAAGTTTCGATATCTTTCCATTTTTTATTTATTTAAACATCGTTAATAATTTTTTACTTATCCCAAAACCTCCACCTTACTCTTTCCGCTCTGCTGTTTACTCACCATAATCTGTACGGGAATCCGTTCCGTCATTTCCTGTACATGCGAAATGACCCCCACTTTGCGCCCCTGATTGTGCAGCCTTTCTAAGGCATCCATAGCGATATTGAGTGTCGTAGGGTCTAACGAACCAAAGCCTTCGTCGATAAATAAGGATTCTACTTTCATTCGGCTTGATGATAAAGAAGCGAGACCTAATGCCAAGGCAAGCGATACCAAAAATGATTCTCCACCTGAAAGCGAATAGACGGTACGTACTTCATCGCCCATATCCTGGTCGACGACCTGTAGACCAAGTGTTGTCGGAATACGTTCTATCTTGTATCGATTGGCCAATACTTGGAGGTGAATATTTGCATAGCCGAGCAAAACATCAAGCGTATATTCCTGCGCAATTTGCCGGAACTTCTTGCCATCGGCTGAACCTATGATTTCATTAAGCTTGCCCCAGCGTTCTGATATGATTGTCTGCGCAGCTATGCTTTTTAATAATTCGCCAATGCGTTCTTTATTGGATTTATCTTGCTGCAGTTTAAATCCAATTTCGCCCTTAGTCTGTTTCTTTTGCTCTGCATCTGTTCTTGTGGCGACGATCAATGCATTGAGTTCATCCAACGGTCGCTCGGATAAACTTTTTTGTCTATGCGTTGCCAGTTGATGCGTTCGTTCGTTGACGATGGATGTACCCTTCGTTACCTCCTCTTCTATTATCTGTAACGCAGTACGCTCGGTTTCGATCCAGTCGCTTGGTAATGAAAGTAGATCGTGGAGCGTATCCATAGTTAATGATAAGCTATGCTGTAGGTTATAACTATCAAGCCAGTTTTGCATTTTTTTAATCGCAACTGTGGTATCTGTTTCCAATACTTCTATTGCAGCAATTAATTCTTCCTGTTGTGTAAGGGCTTTAGTAATATCTATGCTTAATAGTTGTTGTACTTTTTTTAAGTCCTCGAGCTGCTGCTGAGCTGCTGTTATAGCTTGCTTTAATTGTACCTCGATATCCTCTGCGCTTTGGCCACGGAAAATAGCCTGGCGCTGGTTTTCTAACTCCTTATAGCTTTTATTCTGTAGGGTGTGCACCGCCTGTTTGTCGGAGCTTTCGCTTATCAGCTTTTTGGCCTGACTTTCCAGTTCATGGAGCGTTGCCGCCAGAATTCCGTGTTGGTGGTTGTTTTCTTCCAGCTTATCGGTATTCTCTTTCCATCTGGTCGCGAATGTATTGATGCGATCTAAGAATGGTGCTGGTGCACTCTTCCAATTCTCCATCCAATCCGGGGAATTGAAATAAGGACTAAGCAATTCTTCTACTTTTAGAATTGCGACGCGTGCATTTTCCCGTTGTATAGTTTGGTTCTGGTGCTGTTGGTGATAAAGGGCCAAGGCTGCCACCGTGTCTTTTAGTTGTCCGCTACAGCCATCGATAGACTCCTTCAAGTGGTCGAGTTCGGCTTTAATAGACTCCAACGCTATTTTTTGATTGTTATAAGACTGAATTTGCGTCTGTAAATTTCTTTGCGTTGTTTTAAGCGATTCGAGTTTTTCGTCGATCCATTGTGCTTTTATATCATTGCTTATATCCACACTTTCTTTTCCGACAGTGCTGCTTTCCCATTGTTGCACACTACCATGTAGTACGGACTTTTTCGTACTGATTTCCTCACTTTGCTCGTGAATGGTGAGCTGTAAGCTTTGACATTCCTGCTCCAATGCATTGTGTTGGCGATAACTATTAAGATAGGTTTGCTCATTTTCTAAATGAGTCGCTTCAAGCGTCGCTAATACATTGTTCAACTGCGGATTGTGCAGCGCGTAAGGATGATCCTCACTACCGCATACCGGACAGGGTTCATGGTCAACAAGTGTAGCTCTCAGCGCTTCTACATTTTCAGAAGCTGACAAACGTGCTTTGTGTAGCAGTTGTGCAGATGTCTCTTTCTGTATCTTTTCACTGGCGAGCTGTTGGCTAAGCGCTTGCATTCTTTCGGCCTTAGCCTTATAATCCGTCTGGTCTTTTAACTGCTTCTGCGTTAATCGCTCATAGCCTTCCATCTCGTGATAAAGCAACTGCCAGCGGGCCCGACCTTGTATAACCTCTTCTACAGCCCGATCGGTTTCTTCCTTTTCTTTACTAAGGGATTCGATAGCGACAAGCGATAATCCAATGGATTGCGCATCGTATGTCTTTTTGAGATCGTCCCATTCTTGCCTTTGCTTACCGAGTAAAGTTTCAAGCTCTCCCTTTTCCGTTTCCGCTTTAGTAATTTTTTGCTGTAATCCTGCAAGTTCGTTGACGGCGGACTGCAGCGCTTCCAAAAGCTTATGGGCATCCTGTAGCTTTGAGAGAATGATCTCTTTGTTTTCAGCAATGGGCCGGCGATCTATATTTTCTGCTTTCCATGCTTCAAGCTTCTCTATCTCAAGCAAAAGTTTAGTCAGGGCTGCTTGTTTATCCTCGACTACTTGTTGGTGTTGGCTGCTTTTCAACGAAGCTACATCTGCATCTTCTTTGGCTTTTACCAATTGATCTCTTTTTTCTAAAAGGAGGGTATCAAGTCGTCTAGCTTCGGCCAATAACGGAGCTGCATCATTAAACGCATTATTTTTTGCTTTTAGATCTGTTTCCAACGTTAGGAATTGGGCGTCTAATGCTAACTTTTGACCATCAAGCTGGGCTATGGATTCTTTTAGTGTCGTGAGAGTGGCTTTCTTATCTCCCTGCTGTTGTTGTGCATGTTTAAGGGCGTCTGACCAGCTTCTTGTTTTTTGGGCTTGCTCCGTATGAAATAGCTTTTGTTTCCGGTCGCTGGCATTCTCTTTTGCTTCTACAGCTTGCTGTAAAAGAATATGGGCGCTATGCTGTGCTGTGTGTAACTTCGCAAGCTCCTCATGCCAGTTGATTTCTGTTGTGAGGTCTTCTATTTCTTTTTCCTTTATCTTGATATCTGCCTCTAGCTGTAATCTTTCCTCATGCAGAGATTGGGTTTCTTCTTCGGTAAGAATTACGATGCCTTCTTTTCGGAAATTAAGGTCACGAAGTTGCTGCTCTTCAAGTTTATAGTTATCGTATATCCTTTTCGATATTTCGGAATAGATATGTGTACCGGTAAGTTTCTCGAGAAGGGACGATTTTTCATCCTTGCTCGCTTTCATGAAGGCGGTAAAATCGCCTTGCGCAAGTAATACAGAACGCGTAAACTGCTCAAAGTTTAAGCCTACCAAACGCTCTATTTCTTTATAGGTTTCTGCTTTCTTGCCCGGTATATCGATATGTGATGTGATGTTTTTTAATACGATCGAGTCGGCCTGCATGCTGCCTTCGGCTTTGTTTCTGGCACGACGTACACTCCATGTGCTACGGTATTGCTGCCCGTCGATGCCTACAAAATCTACTTCTGCAAATCCTTCGGCGGTGCCATCCCGCAAGATACCCCGCACATCGCCTTGGCCAATCTTGGTTCCCTGAACGTCATGAATTTCAATACCTACTTCTTTTGCCTGAAGATATCGAGGTGTTTTGCCATACAGTGCAAGACATAGTGCATCAAGGATAGTGGACTTGCCTGCTCCTGTCGATCCCGTAATGGCAAATATTCCGGCCGAGCACAAAGGTTCGGAAGTGAAATCTATTTCCGTCTGTCCTTCTAACGAGGCTAGGTTTTTAATTCGAATAGCTAATATCTTCATCTTATTCGGCGGCTTGGTTTACTTCCTGGGCTACTTGCTGAAATAGCTGCAAGATATCGGTAGGTACTTCGGTGCTATATCGGGATTGATAAACTTTAGCGAACACGTCTAAGGGTTGTAGTTCGTTGAGCTTATCGTGTGTAATAAACTCTGCTGCTTCACTTTTAGAGCTGGGGTATTTTACATCGATCTTAGCGAGTCTAACATTCTTACCTATCAAAGCTGTTTCTACTTTGTGTCGTAAATCTGGTTCGGGTCCATCGAGCAGTACGCGCACCTCGAGATAGGGAATTGTTTCTGCTACATTACCTTTTGCAGGCAATTGCTCTAACAACGTAAGGACTTCTGGCAACGGTTGGGCATTAAGTGGGATCCGTTGAAGCGGAACAAATACTGGAATTTCAATCGATCTGAGGTTACTGACCTCCGCATCCAATTCAAAGGTGATAACTTGATGCTTATAGTTTAACTCGGAGAATGACATAGGAAGCGGACTCCCGGAATAGCGGATATGCTCTTTCCCGCCTATGCGCTGCGCTTTGTGAATATGGCCCAACGCGACGTATTTTATTTCAGGATTAAATGCTTGTGCCGAGATACTCTCTACTCCTCCCATAATAAGACGCTCCGCTTTATCTAAATCGGTTACCTCGGCTTGTTGGGCATGCAAATGCCCCATAGCGATGATAGATTGCTTTTCTTGTTTATTCTGCTGGATGTATTCAAAGGCTTTGCTGTATAAGGCGGTTACTCCCTCTGTATAAGGATTTGTACAATCTGGAACTGATGGATAGTCGCCCATGCGTAAAAACGGAACTGCAAGACACCACACACGGACTGTTCCCGATGCATCGTGCAACGGTACGGCCATCTTTTTATAATCTATTTCTCCTTCTTCGTCCTTTTCTACCACGCCTATGATATGAACATTGGAGGATTCTAGAAGTGGCTTGGGTGCTTCTAAGCGGGAAGCTGAGTCGTGATTGCCTGCTGTGATAACAATTTGTACATCCGGGTTCGCCCTTGTGGCTTGGTTCAAAAATGTATAGAACATTTTTATCGATGCCGCCGCTGGGTTCGAAATATCGAAAACATCGCCACTGACCAGTAAGACATCAATTTGTTCTGTTTCTAGTGTCTGCACCAGCCAGTCTAAGAACTGTTGATGTTCGTAGGTACGGTCGTATTCGTGAAACAGTTGACCGATGTGCCAGTCTGCTGTATGAAGGATTTTAAGTACCATAGTTTATTATTTATAAAAAAAATAATGCATAAACCTTTTTACTGATAGCTTCTGCGTAGTGGCATTTCTAAATAAATTTTTTACCGTTAACATCTTATGTGTTTTAAAAATTATCTATTTTTTATAAACTTACGTGAGCTTCCTAAATTGATTTTATGTCCTATAAGAAACTGCATGACTAAATAGACGGAGATGATACCTCTCGATCGTTCACTCCTTCGTTTATAAAAGATTTTTTTACGAATATATGTCCGTTATTATCCAAAAAAATCTTAAACCGTTCAAAAGCATTTTGGTACCAGCATGTGATTTCCATAGAAGGGTCTTCTATATTAAGATATTCGGCAAGTTGTTGGGTTCGATGTATAGCAATTCCATTTATAGAGCTGACAAATTTGAATCCTAATTTTTCTGCATCAGAAAATGCTTGTTCATAACTGGAATCCCTAGAGATGAACAGGTGGACATTCAATAATTGAGTATCCAAATCAATGCTATACATAATCTCATTGTATATCTCGAGATTCAAAATATTTGTTATGCGGTATCCTATCCTATTATCCTTGTTGATACCAAACTTTGATTTGCTTGCATTATCTGTTCCTACTCTACCAAAACAGGCTTCAAAATCTTTTTTGCTATTGCTCAAATAGTGATCGAAAGTCTTTAACGTATCTTGTAGTACTTCTGCTGCTTTCAGTTTCTCCGCTGTAATTTGAAAATTATCGGCCATTTTTTGGGTTTTTAAAAATTCGTAATAATCTGTTAAATATGGTTTACCGTGATACTGGCTTAATAGCTTTGCAACGTGATGCCAAGTAAACTGAAAAAAGTCATGCTTGCTAATTTCTTTTTCTTCTCGGTACTTGGTACAATAGCGAAGCAGTGTTTTCTTCCCTTTAATATTATCCAATACTTCGCAATATCTATCCAGTTGTTCGTTGCCTTCTGAAGATTCTACCTTTATCTCGATAAAACAAAGTATATCTTCGCTTTCAAGCACCAGATCTATTTTACAATTAGGTCGTGATTCTAATGTATAATATTGTTGTGTTTTCGCTGAATATGTTCGATCTGGCAGTCCTGCCATTTGATAAAAGGACCGAGCAAAATCCGACTCGCACCGCAACAGGCCCGCTAGGATTTCTGTTGCGAAATCTTCTGATGCTCTTCTGCCTGTAGTATCCTTAGGTGAAATTTTAAAGAGGTTTATAAACATTATAAATGGTATTTATTTTTTTGAAATGAGTTGATCGCAACATGCTGTTCACACTCTTTTCGTTGTCAACTGATATAGCACTTTTGGGATTACGGTTAATAATCTGTCTCTAAGATAATTAATGCATCTCATATTTCAAAGCCAGGTGAATGCATCTTTTTACTTTTGTAGTGAATAAACTACATATAGCCACCCTCACGGAATGAAGCTTTTATTCACTGCTATCGTATGGCACAGCAGACTCCTACGCTATTGCCTAGCTGATTCCGTCTTATATACTTATCTCGGCCTACAGCCTTTGGATCGCCAAAAAGGTATCGTTCTAATGATTGTTTTTGCTTTCATAGTATATATCATCTTGTATTCGCTATCAAAGGTACTCTGCTAACGGATGCGGACAATACGGAAAACCGTAAAAGAAGTGGAATAGGGATATTAGAAAATGTAGTAACCAGAGGCGCAAACAGCGGCAGACGTATCCGCCGACATCTACAGTAAGTGGTGCAAAAATAATACATTGAGTTACTATAAATGAGTAGTATCTGGCGGTAGGCGCTGCTCCTGGCATAGGTAAAAAGGGAGAACCGCCTTGAGGTTGTTAAGTTTTGTTAAACCAGCTATGGGTTATAAATTTTGGCATTTTGTTTGCACCAATATTAGTATTCATAATTTAGGTTAATAATTGGTTAGTTAAAAATCCTGAAGCTCCCCGCTTCAGGATTTTTGTTTGATAAGAATCTCAGCCTGTAGCGAAACCGTCGACAATTTTAACCAAACCGTAGATTCTATTTTGTATTGCTGTATATTCAATAGATTTTTAGGGAAAACTTTAAAAAATGAAAAAATCCACAATACTTTATTTCCATTTAGCCTTCTGGTCCATTCTATTTTTTTCTTTCTTCGTATCTCAGTTTATTTTCAAACATTTGACAGTGCAGGAATACGGAAAGATTGCACGTTATGGTACGTATGTAATACCAATATCGTTCTACCTCGGATACTTGGTTGCCTTTCAGACCAGAAAAAGGAGAAAATTACTAATATCAATAGTAGCTGGACTGCTGGCTTTATTTGCAGTCATCTACATATTATCGCCAAAGACGGCTGCCCAGCTTTCTATATTTTTCACGACAATCCCTCTCTGGCTTACGATAGGATTTATTTTTAAGTTTTTTATTGACTGGTTTAAAAAGAAAGAGAAAATCAACCGGCTGGAAAAGGAAAGTCTACAAAGTAGGCTCGATTTACTAAAAAGCAATATAGCTCCTCATTTTATATTTAACACATTACATAACATTGATACGTTGATATTTACACACCAGAACAAGGCTTCAGAATCCATTATCAGATTAGCTGATATAATGCGTTACATGCTGAAGGATGCAAATGTAGATCGCACGGTACTCCAATCGGAAATCACAAACATTGAAAATTATATTGAACTGGAAAAGCTACGTTGGAAAGATCCACTTTTCTTAAATCTGGCAGTGAAAGGTGATTTTACAAAATTAGAGATTGCACCGATGCTATTAATACCTTTTGTAGAAAACGCTTTTAAACATTCTCTTGATTCTAACATGAAGGATGGTATTACGATCTCGATCGAAGCTCAAAACAGATCACTATCTTTCAGCTGCCAAAATTACTTTGACGGATCCTCAATAAGTACAGATGGATCGCACGGAATCGGTTTGGCAACAGTAAAAAAAAGATTAAATTTGATTTACCCGCATAGACATTCATTAAGAATAAGTGATTCCGATGGTCTTTATACTGTTAATTTAGAGATTACATTGGATGAAAATTAATTGTATTGCTATCGAAGATGAGCCTTTGGCTCTTCTAAAAATTACGGAATTTGTCAGAGATGTAAAATACCTGAATTTGGTACACGTTTTTGATAATGCTCTCGAGGCGCTATTGTATCTAAAGGATAATACGATCGACCTGGTATTTTTGGATATTCAGATGAAAGGTCTCTCTGGAATGGCTTTTCTCGAGGCCTTACAGTCGAAACCAAAAATCATAATTACCTCTGCGTACGACGAATATGCGCTTAAAGGATATGAGTTTGATATTACTGATTACCTATTGAAGCCGTTTACTTTTGAGCGGTTTTTGAAGTCTGTGGATAAGGCTTATAATACGTTATATAACCGTGAGAAAAACATAAGGACGGACTATATTTTCCTTAAAGTGGAAAATAGATTAGAAAAAGTAGAGCTTGAAAGTATATTGTTTATAAAAGGAATGAGTGATTATCTGCAATTTGTATGTGCTGAGAAAAGTATAATGACGCTTTTAACATTTAACGAAGCATTAGAGCTGCTTCCAGCCGAAAATTTTCAACGTACACATCTTTCCTATGTGGTCGCGACTTCTAAAATAGATAATATCGAGCGCAACCGTATCAGGATTGGTAAAGATACAATTCCCATCTCTGATAGTTACAAAGAGGCCTTTATGAAGCATCTCAAACAATATAAGCTATTATTGTAAGACCTGCTCTGGCCGGAACAGGGCATAGCGTATGGTGAAACGAATATTACGCATTAAATTTAGCATGAGAATCACTATCATTGTAGAAGTCAATTAATTGTGATCCATGAGAACGGTATTTATTTTATGCTTAACTTTTATTTATGCATTGGAGTCCTATGCTCAGTTTGAAGGAGAATTGTTGTATAAGTTTAATGTATCGAGCAAACTAATTGACTCTCTTAAAAGGGGTATGGCGGATAGTGAACTTAGGGAGGCTACAGAATATTTTGATTCGCTAAGGGTGTTTATTAAAGGGAATGACTACGCTGTTTGGAAGAACAATAAAACCGATGAGAAAAATATACTGATACAGCGAAATAATAGAATCTACACAATTGCTAAAGTTATATTATCTCGTAAAAAGGAGAGAATTCTACTTGCAACGGATTTGACAAACTCTGTATACAACAAAGACAATTTTACGGCGTACAATACAGATGCCATTACAATTTCAGATGTCGATTTCTTTTCAAAAAAATGTAAGCAGTATGTATTGAAAGATCCGGCAATTACAGAGACGTTTATAGTAGCCGACGAGCAAGACTACACAACCGATATCAATAAAAATTACCTCGTACCGCCTTACACTGGTCACAATTTAAATTCGCCACACTATACTCCTTTCAGAAACAGGATTATATACTATTATCAGCTCGACTTTAATGGATTCAGCTATTCCTTTACGTTAATAGACATAAAAGCTCAAAAGCTTCCTGAGAGCATTTTCATAATTCCACTAACGGATAAAAAAGGGATTATTAAAGAACCGTAAGCTTCTGTTTAATTTAGTAAAACTTAAGACCGTATACAAATCCATTTCTCCTCTAATAAAACTTCGTGAAACGAACTATTAGAAATCGTAAACGAAAGTTGACAAATAATTCCTATTTTAGTACTTCAAACTGATCTAAATTGACTTAAAATACATGATGCATATAACCTTTGCGAAATTCACCATGACTAAATCCAACGGACACATAGGGATAATGGTTTCAAACCAATGGGTGCAAATTTCCTGACAAATTAAAGCCGTATGAAAAAAAACACCTTGATAGTTATTGGAATTCCGGTATTATATGCGGTTGTTCTTCGGCTTTTTTTTGGCATCGACACATGGAACGAGCTGTTCTCGGTGATGTCAATCACGTTTTTATTTCTATTGCCGACAATCGTTGGTGCTTTGACGGTTTACCTGTCACCCCCCGAAAAAGCAAAAAACATAGCCTATAGAATATGTACTCCTTGGATACCTATCTTTCTTTTTTTAATCATCACGCTAGTTTTAAAGGTTGAAGGTTGGGCATGTTGGTTAATGATATTGCCTGCATTTTTAATAGCAGCTTCTATTGGAGGAGTGATTGGCGGCTACTTAAAGACAAATAGAACAAACAACAGGCTCAGCATCTCCCTTTTGGTACTTCTGCCCTTTTTCGCCGGTCCACTTGAAAGCCTGATTGAAAAAATCCCAGCAACTTATACGGCCTATACGCATATTGACATCGACGCACCAGCAGAAAAGATTTGGGACAATGTAACCCGTGTAAAGGAAATCCCCAGTGAACTGGATAAGGGATATTTGACTAATATACTGGGATTTCCTCGACCAGTTAGAGCAGAACTGGATTTTGAAGGTGTCGGAGCATATAGAGAAGCTGTTTTCACAAAAGGGCTTGTATTCCACGAAACAGTCATAGAATACATCGACAATGAAAAAATGGTCTTTACTATAAAAGCATATCCACACGAAATCCCGTCTACCACGTTAGATGAACACATCGTGATCGGCGGAGATTATTTTGATGTTCTAAATGGAACATATGAACTTGAAAAATTGGCAAATGGTCTCCACCGCTTACATTTATACAGCCATTTCAAAATGAATACTACTTTTAACTTCTATGCGGGTTGGTGGGGAAAATGGATTATGAAGGACATTCAGAACAACATTTTGCAAATTGAAAAAGAAAGGTCTGAAGAGTAATTCAATGAAAAAGTTAATCTTAAACAATCTAACCCTAGCCTGGGTATTAGCACGGGTAAATTAAACCCACCATCGAGCACATGTCGTCAAAAAAGCACCCCAAAGCAATGGTCTGTGTAAGACGACCTACCAAACCGACTAACCAGCAAAAAAGAAAATATGAAAAAAGTAATTGCAGCAATGAATATGACGCTTGACGGGTTTTGTGACCATACCTCAGGTGTTCCCGACGAAGAAGTACATCAACATTACGCTGATTTGTTGAGAAGCGCTGATACCGCTCTATATGGCAGGATAACCTACCAGCTTATGGAGTTTTGGCGAACCGTGCTGGAAAATCCTACAGGCGATAAAGCAATGGATGACTTTGCAGTCGCAATAGACAATACTCCGAAGATTGTTTTTTCCCGTACCTTGCAAAATGTAGATTGGAAAAGTGCAAAATTAGCTAGTCAAGACCTGGAGAAAGAAGTTTTGGAACTCAAACAACAATCGGGTGCACCAGTTTTTGTGTGCAGTCCGAGTTTGATTGTGGCTTTGACGAAACTTAATTTAATAGACGAATATCAACTTTGTATTCACCCTGTTATCGCAGGAAGCGGTTTGCCGTTATTTAAAAACATCAGCGAAAAAATTACGCTTAAACTCATAAAGACCAAAACGTTTAGCGGTGGTGCTGTTATCCTTTATTATGAACCAATAGCAGAAAAAACAACGAACGGCTAGCTAACACAGAAAAGTCAAAATCGTGGCAGAACGGTTTACCCTTAATTTAACTGATCTCAATATGAAACAGTCCTATCTACTGTAGGGTTTCCCGTGAAGCCCCCTCCTGTCCGATAAATATATTTGAAATAATTTCAAATTTACCAGATGTACTTAGCTCTTTCAGTTGTATTTATCGACAAACAACTTTATATTAGTGGAACAATTATTAACTATAAACCCGATGAATGAAACGACAACATATCATGAGAATATTCCGCAAGGATATGTAGAGGAGGTACACTATCCCGGACTACTTGAAAGAGTAAAAGCGATAGTAATCGATAACGTACTGGTGCTAGGATCTTTATTCCTTGTTTCGGCAATTATTTCTGCCTTTGGCGGTGCACCGGATAGTGTAAGGATAATCTGCCTGCTATTTATCTTCTTCTTGTACGACCCGCTGTTCACCAGCATTTTTGGCGGCACGGTTGGCCATATGATAATGGGATTGCGTGTAAAGAAAGAGCACGACGTAGGTAAAAACGTAATCTTTCCGCTTGCGATGGTACGCTTTATCGCGAAGGTGTTCTTGGGGGGTATTTCATTAATAACGGTATCTACCAATGCGCGAAAACGGGCTATCCATGATCAGATTGCGGGTACGATAGTGGTGTATGCTGGGCGTAAATAGATAGCAATTATGGAAATAACACTGTCAGAGTCAAGGAATATCACCGCACAAAACATCTTGCCTTTGTACCATTCTAATAAATGGAGTACCGCTAATAAGCCAAAGGACCTGTTGCTTGCACTTGTTAATTCGCATACACTGATTACAGCATGGAGTGGTGACACCTTGGTAGGACTTGGTATCAGAGATTATCGGTCTTGTGGAATACCCAAGCGATGTACATAAATGTTTGGGGATGAAATCTAATAAAAATAACTCATGAAATTCTACTACCTCAGCATTCTTTCTTACCTAATTTCCATAAATGTGTGCTTTGCACAATACGGTTTTTCTAATGGTATGCTACAGATAGGAACCGTCAATTCCCAAAATAGAATATTTAAAATTGTAAGCATGTCTTATGATGACCAATTCCCAACTACGAGAGGGAAGTCCATCGTTTACAAAAATGACAAAATATTATATGTGATACCGCGATCGTTTGACATCCTCCCGAACGAGCCAAATAGCTACTTAGCCATATCAAACGATGGATTGAGTGTCGTCTATCTCGTCACAAAAAGCTTTTTAGAGGATGATGAACACAAACATGTGACCCTCTACCATAAAGGGAAATTAAAAAAAGCATATACATTGGACGAATTTACCGGATGTAACTCGGCTATAACCGAATGCAATTTGTTCTATAGTAGTTATAATGAAACTATCAATCCTGTAAAAACAACGGAGGATGATAATCTATCAAAACAGACACGTGATGAAAATCACGTTGCCAAAGAAATATTATTGCGTAAACAACCTGTACTTATTAAAAACGATACGCTGTATTGCACGGATTCCCAAAAAAACACCACTGTATTAGATCTTAGAACAGGGCAAATTATCGGAAGAGCCCCTTTTTCTTCTTTTTATAATGCGCTAAAGGATCAACATACAGATAAGGCTGAAATCGTACGCTATGACAAAGCATATACCCAAATTAACGATTTTTTGAACCAGAGAACGAATAAAAAAGCATCTGAGGAAATAGCTGACCTATTGAACATGAGATATATTCATTTAGACTCTTCCAAAAGAAATCTATTTAAAGAGTATAGTGTAAGCGTAACGGGATTACTCGGTCAAGATGGCACATTTGAAATAGAGCAACTAACGGCGGAATCGCCTTTGAATAAAAATCTGATAGCAGATTATTTCGAATCGAACATATTCAAATCTGATTTCGTGAAAAAAGAAATCGGATTTGAATACTTCGAATACTTCTTTGGTACATATAGGAATGTCGATGAATCAATGGCAAAAAAAGAGCGTACCGCGGAAAGAATAGAACAAGAAAAAATAAAACAAGCTAACTTAATTGCTGATTCTATAGGTAATGTATATATTCCGAAAAATTTGAAAGAATGCTTCTCGCAGCTAAATATAATCTTAAAACCTGTTGATGTAGAAAAACTCAAATCGTCCGCAGGAATAAATTACCATATGGGATTAGGGATGTGGATCCGAAATAACTGGGGGCTCTGGGGAGCATCACGTCTTCAACAATATTTTATAAAGAGAGGATACAGTGATCCTGACAGCATATCTTCCGTTATCTTGGACAACTACATCAGTTGGCTCAACGGCGAAACTGATATTGCAGAGGCTTGGAAAAAAAACAATGTACCGAAAACATCAATCAGGAATTTACACGTGCCAATTATGAAAAAACGGTAACTTTTATTTCCGTCGATCTTGTTCTTAACGATATTCTTTTGAACAACAACGATAGGTTTCGCGCATATTCACTATATGCTATACTCGCCAACGTCGACAGTCATAGTTCCCGCTAATTATTCGGGTAAAATAGACTTGGTTTTAGCTGATATAAAGGAAAATATTTTGACAGTTGATACCAATGGAATTGGTTATATAAACCAATGGACATTCGATAAAACCTACACAAGGCCAATAGTTATAGATGGGAACGGTAATAACCTTGACAGTTTGCTAGTTGGTTTTAACCCAACTGCGTTCTATGGGGTTGGACAATCTTGCTGTATTGATAAAGAACAAGTCTATTCCAAAAGTTTTAAAATTGAAAGAAATAAAACAGAAGAGACATTTAAATACAGAAGTTTAACAGACCTTGTTGATAGAAGGATCACAAAGAAAATGAAGCCCGACAGATACACAATTATTCAGACAGAGACGACGGCAGAAAACTAATAGCTAATCTTAACCATAAATACAGTAAAACATATTTAGAACAAGCCCACGACGCTTCTTCTTCATACCGATTACAAATAGAGCCCCCCTTATGTCAATGTTTTTATTGTTTGGCCACATTCTCTCCTACTGAGATTGTAGAATGGATTGAAGAAAAGACCGGCGGAACCAAACTTTGATGAGCTTCAAAAGATTGGAAGCGTACCGGTGTCACCAAACTGTTGCTCTATTTCTTTTGCTTGGTGACAATGACTGAAAAATATTTCTATTTCTTGTGATTTTTGTTCATATTTTTCTACTAAAGACTCAGAAACAATTAATAGCTGAATGGTTGACATTATAAAACAACAAAAGGAGTTTACAAAAATCTTGGAAGAACACCTTGGGATACTATTAAAGATCTCGGCGGTTTATTCTAAAACTAGGCAGGATCGTGAAGACTTATTGGATGAGATGACGTATCAGCTATGGAAGTCATTTTCGACTTTTGAGGGACGGTCAGCACTGTCTACCTGGGTTTATCGCGTAGCACTCAATACAGCCCTTTCTAAATTGAAACA
Source organism: Sphingobacterium alkalisoli (assembly GCF_005049105.1). Taxonomy (GTDB): domain Bacteria; phylum Bacteroidota; class Bacteroidia; order Sphingobacteriales; family Sphingobacteriaceae; genus Sphingobacterium; species Sphingobacterium alkalisoli. The sequence continues at coordinate 328,180 of NZ_SUKA01000002.1, read as the reverse complement.
GGATAAACGACAGTCTTTGCTATTTTTTTGGGATAATAGTCCGAATTGGGATCAACATATTATTTCAGAAGATCCATCACTGTATGAAATGTATGACAAGCTTTATGAAACAATTGAAATGTTGAACGCATTTGACAAAGCAATCATTTTGCTGTACCTCGATCGTCATAGCCACGAGCAGATCGGTATCATTATGGGGATCAGTCAAAGCAATGTAGGCACGCGAATAGGACGGATAAAACATCAATTAAAAGATTTAGCAAGCAAATAAAAACATTGATTATGGAATTTTCAGAGTTAGAAAAAAATTGGCATATGTTTAGTAAACGTCTCGAAGAAAACACGAGGATCAATAAGAGAATATTGAACGAAATGATGACTCGCAAACCTAGGCATAGGATTAATCTGTTGCGCTGGGAATCGGGCATTCGTATGTTGCTGACTGTAGCATTGTGTGTTTTTCTTATAATACGTTTTGACACTACTATCTTGTCTTTACGTGGGGTGATGTTGGTATTTCTTGTTCTATTCGCTGGACTGGCTCATTACTTCGATACATTTCAGTTGTTTAAGCTATTGGGTAAGCTGGATTTTTCCAAGCCTGTGAAGCATATTAATATATTGTTTTTAGCCTATGAACAGAAGAAATTGTGGGTAAAGAAATTGACTACGATGTCCTATGTATTATTAATCCCTTTATTGGCCTATGTCCTTTTTACAAACGGGAACGCTTTATTGAAGGGTGGTATAGAATTTATACTTACGATTGTGATTGTCGCTGTAGGCGGTTTATTATTTTCGAGGTCCCGGCACAGGCTCATCCAAAGTCAAATAAGGAAATTAAGAGAGGAGATGGAGGAGTTAAATGAAAGCGAACGATCAGAATAGTCGCCGATTAAGTCATAAAAGTTTCGTCCATCTCATTAGTACTTGGGCATATAATAGAACGTCATTTTTTTGCGCCAAAAAACTTGACGTTAATAGACAATATGCGGACACAGACGGAAACAGCGACAGAAGGGATAGTATCTGGCAGTGGCCACTGCTGGCAGCATAGGTAAAAAAGAGAACCGTTTTTAGATTGTCACGTTTTTGTTAAACCAGCTATGGGTTATAAATTTTGGCATTTTGTTTGCTCCGATATTAGTATCATAATTTAGGTTAATAATTGGTTAGTTACAAAAATCCTGAAGCTCCCCGCTTCAGGATTTTTTGTTTGATAGGTGTTCGCAACTGTTGCTTTTTAAACGGCTGTTTGCTAACTTTATAGAACGAACCAAATTACTTAACATAGAAATGGATGATTTTTTGACTTTAAACCCACATTATCCATGAAACACAAAAACCAGCAACCAATATGATCTTAAAAAATGTTAACGAAATTCCCAGCACAGGTCGATTCCATATTTCAACCGGCATAACTGAAGATGATCTCATTAAAATTGTCCAAAATCCCAGAACAAAGTCAATTCAGTTTTCAGCACCTTTATCCGTCAATGAGATCGATCTGCTAGAAAAGGTAGTATATTCCAAAAGACCTGAAATTTCGCTTCGAATATTTGGCCATTATGGAAGCACCTGTGATCTTAACGTTATTGAACGTCTACCCTCTTTGCGAAGCTTTTCGGCTGATTGTCTAATTGATGCTCAAGGAATTGAGCTAGTTACACAGTTAGCTAACTTAGAACATTTGGGGGTGGGGATTTTTAATCTGAATAATTTTGACTTTTTGGATAGGATCAGCCCTAATCTTACAGAGCTTTATATCCACCAAACAAGGTCCAAAAAACCAAAAATCGATAGTATATCGAGGTTTTCGCAATTAGAATACCTGTTCTTGGAAGGCCAACAAAACGGAATTGAAGCACTTAGCTCTTTAAAAAGACTACAAAAGGTAGTGTTAAGATCCATTTCGACAAAAGATATCGACTACCTGAAATACCTGGAGAATCTGTGGTCCGTGGACGTTAAACTTGGTGGCATTCGGAATTTTGATGCATTAACCACTCTTCCGAATCTGAAATATTTGGAACTATGGCAAGTGAGAGATCTAGACGACTTATCGTTTATTTCCAAATTGCCTACATTGCAGAACCTGTTTCTTCAATCACTTAAACAGGTTAAAGCACTACCCAATTTTACGCACAACCAGTCTCTAAGAAGAGTATTCATGGAAAACTTAAAAGGACTCCAAGACTTATCTTCCCTAAGGAATGCTTCAGCGCTAGGGGAATTTATCTACATCTCAGCTCAAAACCAATTGCCTGAGAACATGTTGCCCGCACTTGAAAACCCAAATCTTAAGAAAATCTTATGTATGTTTGGAAGCAACAAAAAGAATCGCCATTTCAAAGAACTTGTGAAGCAATATAACAAAGAGGAATATCAGTATGAAGATTTCCAATATATCTAACGTATCATAACCCACTTTGACCGTTGTGAGTTTATTTTGTTGTATTTTTATGTTATACTTGGTATAACTTAAAGATATGAGATACTATAATAAAGTTCGACTAGATATCGGAATAGCCTTGATAGCGATGTTGACTTTCGGAGCTGATAGGAAGATAAAATTACTAATCAATTGAATATTATGAAACAATTAGCACTTACTATACTCGCCATTTTTTCATGCCTTTTAAATTATGCGCAGTCCCCTCCAGAAAGGGTTGCGGAAAAACTCGAAAAGAAACCCATTATATTTATTGATAGCATCCGCGTTGACATAGTGGAGATGCAAAAATACAATGCCGATCAAATAGCAGCAGTAACAGTATATAAAGACAGTGTTACATTAGGCATATTTGGAAACACTACTGATGGCGTAGTGTATATCGAAACCAAGGACTTTAGTAGGAAACGCTTCATTAATTATTTCAAGTCCAAATCGATCGAATTCAAACAGCTGTTGGAGTCCCTAGAAAACGACAACAGCTTTCAATACATCCTCAATGGAAAAGTATTAGCAGAGAATTATGAAGGAAATCTGGCTGCCATAGACGACAAAATTTTCAGATCGCTCACGATCATAGATAAAAAAGAACTGACTAGCAAATATGAAAACACAAGCAAAGATTTTGGGATATTAATCGCTTCTGATGTACCTGAAAATTTGTACGATGGAAAAAACAAATTTTAACGGGATGAACTTAAAAATGTGGGGAACTCTCTGCAAATGATATCCGAAGAACCAGATGACAAACACCGAAATATTGATAAATAGAATAGCTCAGGATCGAATTGAATTCCACGAAGGGTGTACTCTCCTATTAGATGATACGCAGTTCAATTTTGATGAACTGTTTGTTATACTAAGAAACTTCATCTTTAATTCCATTCCAGAAAAAACTAGCTACAGCACGAAAGCCTATCAAAACGCAATTCGAACAATTCCATTGAAACCAACTTTTACGCCGATTGTGATTTTAAATTCATATCCGACAAAAATAGCCTTCAATAAACTTAGTGAGCTCCCTGAGATCGAAAGAAAAAAGACCATAAAATCACTGCTGTGGATTTTCAAGATAACGGACACAGAAAGAAGAAGTACGGAATGCAAAAATGGACGCGGTCATGAATGGCATATAAATTAGAATACGAATCTTTATTTTGTTTATTGTCTTTTCTAACTCACTCTATTTCTTGACATTAATAATAATGTCGGGTAAATGCCGTGCACAAAAAGTTTTTAAAAAAACGTTATCCGCAGAATTTTCTTTAAAATTGGGGAGTTGAATTTTAAAGATGACAAAGCAACCAAAACTTGGCCAATATTTAGCTGAATTAAGAAAAAACAGTGGTATCACGCAGGAAGAAATTGCATCCCGATCTGGTGTCAACGTGCGGACTGTGCAACGAATCGAGACAGGAGATGTGACACCCCGAACCTTTACAGTAAAGGCTATTCTTGCTGCCCTAGGATATAAAGACGAAGAATACCCATCGTCAATTTTTCCTAAAACAAAAAGAGAAAACACTCGCGACATATTCAAATCAAAGTTACACCTGGTAATAAATTATATCTTAAGCAACATGAAAAAATTAAAAGATTTTTTAAGTAATTATTTTTTGGCAACGGGGATTGTGTGGTTTCTATGCGGTATTGGCATTATCTCTTTCAATTGGCATTTTGGTCCTCAAGAAATCTCAATAACACTCTTAGTCCCGCTTAGCTATGCGCTATTTCGTATTTTTGAGAAATAAAGATAAGTCTGTTTCGCATGGCCGACGACTTTGGTAGAAGGCAATACAATTCGTCGCAGCATATAGTGTCTAAGATGTTTGAAGATAATGTTTGCATAGAACCTAGCCCCATAATCGTAATGCTGCAACTTGTAAGGTTACTCATTTCAATCCAGCGCACTCCAGTCCATTGTGTCATGATCTTCATAGTAATTGGCAATGACGTCAATTGTATGCAGCTTCGGTTCATTTTTGAAGCCGAGTTTTTTTAGGTAGGCTAAATATTGAGGGTGATCCGTAAATCCTTTTTCAATTTTTAAAGACGGGGAAACAATCCACCAGGATTCTTTTACTTCAACGCCTAACATCAAAGTGTTGCCGGTATGAACTAAAATAAATCCATTATCAATATTAGCTTTTCTGATATTGGTAAACGAGAAGGTCCCACCGTCTAATGCCATCAAATTCATACCCCATCCATACTTTTCGTCGACTATCACAGCTTCATACGGTTTAATAAAAGGTATTCGGGCAGAATCCCACTCACCTTTCTCCGTATAAAACTCATCAACTTTGTGCTTGCCATCTTGCCTGCACCCTGATAATGATGCGAGAAGCAGAAGCAATCCAGAGACTCTTAAAAAATGTCCTATCATTTTGTTATCTTTTCGTTCCATCTTACTTCAACCTTCATTTACTCTGTTCCGTGCATTGCATTTGCGGAATCAAGCCCAAATGGATCTATATACAATAGCGGGTTGTTAACATAATATGTTCCATTTTACTATCTCCCCATCGTAGAGCCTTACACTGTAATCATAATGCTGCAGCTTCTAAAGTTACCCCTTTCAATCCAGAGCACTCCAGTTCATTGTGTCATGATCTTCATAGTAATTGGCAATGATATCCATTGTATGCAGCTTCGGTTCATTTTTGAAGCCGAGTTTTTTTAGGTAGGCTAAATATTGAGGGTGATCCGTAAATCCTTTTTCAAGTTTATTGGATGGGAAAATAATCCACCAGGATTCTTTTACTTCAACGCCTAACATCAAAGTTTTACCGGTATGAACCAAAATAAATCCATTATCCACTGTCGCTTCTTTAATATCAGCAAGCATTGAATCTCCACCATCTAATGCCTCCATATTCATACACCACCCGTACTTTTCGCCGACTATCACAGCTTCATACGGTTTAATAAAAGGTATCCGGGCAGAGTCCCACTCACCTTTTTCCGTATAAAACTCATCAACTTTGTGCTTGCCATCTTGCCTGCACCCTGATAATGATGCGAGAAGCAGAAGCAATCCAGAGACTCTTAAAAAATGTCCTATCATTTCGTTACATTTTGCTTAGTTATCTTATTTATGAAGTAAAGAGTATACCAGGCAGAACCAAGCTAGAATCCAAAAGAAGAAAAAACGTAAGAGCCCCATCTTGAATACCCCAAACTTTTAGAAATCCTATTTTGAACTAACACCAAAATTGGGAATAACAAATATAAAAAGACCCCAACTACTGGATTATACCCTCCAGGATAAGGCAACATAATCCTAAAAATATTGGCCATAAACATACAAAATGAAGTGTAGGATAAAAAAATCCCTACTAGGATTAATACAATATTTATTTTCTTTTTCATTTTTACTCTGTGCCAAAGTATCAATAAACCTAATTGGGTTGTTAAAGGTGTAATAATAAGGCGAAGAAGTTTCATACTTCTCTGCTTTAGGATCCACCACATTCCCCGGAATATGCACTAAGCAATGAAATCCCAGAAACCAGCCGTTCCGATAATCCGAGCGGCTGATTTTTTATGACGTGCTGAGATAAATATAACTGGCTCTAGACCCCCAACATCATCTTATAGAAATCGTAATACTTCTCGCCCCCTGCAATATCACCAAATTCTTCCGCCATCTGAATATTTAACTCGTCATTCTCAGACAGACCTGCTTCGAACACCCTCCTGAGTAGAAACACACCTATGTTGAGAATAGCGGCTAAAAAGCGTGCATCATTTTGCGCACAATTAAAAAGGATATCGTCAAATCCAGATTCCACCATAACTACGGCACCTGTAGTAATATCTATTGCCAGGTCATGTTCATCAGCCTTCCCAAAGAAAAGATAATCTTCCGTCTCTTCTATTTTTTCATCGAACGTAACCATGCCGATTTCAAGACTAGAACAGTCATAATTCTCTACTAGCTCCACAACCGGATGTGGTGACACACAATTACTTCCCGTTGGAGGGGCGTAATATGCTCTTTTAAAATCTTCTATAAATTGATCTGAAAGACCTCTCTTTTTTAGCGGCCCAGCGTCAATCTTAATTTTTTTCAGTCCTTCGACAAATTCGCTGGCTTTCATCGGTTATATCGTTGTTTTCAAACAATTATGGTCTATAATAATTACCGTCTCCTCTTTATTTTTAACCTAATCGAAGGGCATCTACGCTTGATATAAAGCTCAGTTATATCGCCCAGCAAGAAAACCTGAATATCTTCCACGGTATACACAGTAGGTATTTGTTCCGGGTTAAAATGTAACATGCAATAAATTCATAGAGAGTAATTTTAGATTAATTGCATAATAGCAATTCATCATAAGTGCATCAGGATATTAATCAACTTTCCAAACGGATCCCTTACGTAAAAACGCCGTACACCCCAAGATTCGTCGACAGGCCCATATTCCACGTGGTACCCATACTCTTTCATCCTAGCATAGGCTACTTCGACATCGTCCACTTCGATGGATACATCGGGTACGTCGGTTCCTGCTCCCCCTTCCATTGCGAACGCAATCTGCACGTGCATGTTTTCTGTATTACCATAGCTAGTTATCCAACCATAATCCATCAAGATATCCAGACCTAATACCTCCCCGTAAAACCGGTTCGCGGCATCGATTTGCTGTGTACTTACATTAGTGACTATTCTTTTGACCTTCATAAGGCTTCACGGATTCGTTATGCCAATGTACATATTTCCAGTTATACTTTCTGCTATGCTACAAAACTAATTGAGCTTGAATATCAAAAAGTCGTCGCCGAGACTTATCAAACAGGTATCATTTTCTTAGATGAGGAGGCTTACCTAGACCGTGATTTCAATACGTTCGATAACCTTGCAAACACGAAATAGCCAGATTGTTCTCCTACTTCGTCTTGAGTCCCGTAGGAACTCATCAGCCTGTGGAAGATGAAATATTGAAAAATACAAAGGATTTAAATATAAAAAAACACAATATTTTATAATAAATATCAAAGAAATCACTTTTTAAACAAAAAAAATTAATAAAATACATTTACCAATAATACTCTAATAACATATCTTAAAATTTAAGCTTATTTTTGATTATAAAATAACAACAAAAACATCTACCAGCCAATAAATATTGACTTGATAAGCACAAACTAACATTACATAGTGGATTTTCATAGGGGTACTTAAGTTTATTTATTATGACAATAATAAGAAAGGTAGTAGGAAACCTATTAATGGCTTTTACTCTTTTTCCAATATTGATATCAAAGAGACATTGGGAGAACGTTATTAATGGTATTTATAAAGTAGAGGATATGTATTTCGACTCTTTTTGGGAGTATGTGATATACATAACCTTTTACCCTCTTTTTCCAATTTTATTTTTGTTGCTGATATTGTGTCCTTTTCAACTGATTAAAGATTATTTTAACAGGAAGGGAAGGCCGTTGTCTCTCTGGGTAAAATGTCTTATATTCAGTGTGTTTATAATAATTGGTTATGCTTTATTGTCAAGGGGGTATTTGGGCTATACGATGATATCTCGTCCAATGGACTTTTGGGGGACGATCATTCTTGTGGGGATAATTTTTCCTGTTTTGCTTTATTTTATGGTAGATCGCTATGTAGAAAAGAAAAGAGTGGAATAACCTCAATATTTCCAAATAGGTAGGGTCACAGTCCATGCACTAGCAAAATTGTACGGAGGCTATCGGGGTTATCAAAGAACAGAACAATATGGAATTACAACAACAGAGAATTCTCAACTCGGAACGCCGTCGGGTTGTTCATTTACTAATTATAGTGGTTTTTGTATTAAGTACGACGAGCTGTTTGACCAGAAGGTATCAGCGAGGCAATTGCAAAGGGTATGAAATAACACACTATAACGTCAAACAAGGTACGGGGATTCATATCCACGGTAGAATAAGGGTGTGTAGCACCCGAAAAATAGTATCTTTTGCTACAATACGATTCGTGTCGGATAGTGGTGCAGTCTATGAAGCAACTGCCAATAGAAAGGGCTACTATGAGATTAACTTACCGGGTCCATATTTCGTAGGCAAGGTTGTAGCATTTGGTCGTAGCGCACGGTTTACAGTTGAGGATGCATTCTTTGGGCATACGAATGCGTGTGAGTTAAATATCAACCTCTATAATTTTAATACCAAATATAACGAAACAGAGCTTCTCAAGGATGACATCATATGGATACGTGATAATAGTAAGAAAGGAGATAAACATCCAAAGTAGTAGGTTGATAGATGGGTTGCTGCCTAAAAAATAGAATAATGTACATGAAGAAACTCTCAGGCATAAATGGTAAAATCAAAATGCAGAATAATTGGCACTAATAGATACATAGTCTTTGGGGACGCAGTGGATATACTGGAGCATGCTGACCCCCTGGTTTATTGTGAAAATCGTCCGCGCCCATTATTGCTTTTTAACAAGAATCTAATTACCTTAGATGTAAGGCGTCAAAACAAACTAACCATGAAATCAAACACTTATAATTATCTCGCAATAGTCTTATTACTAATCCTATCAGCTTCCTGTACGCATGCAATTAGTGAGCTCGAAGCGCGGAGGAAGAATGATAAAGGTCTGGTAGAATTTAACAACAGGAGATTAGATAACGCTATTGTTCTTTTCAAAGACGCAATGACCCATAAAGATATATCTGTTAATACCCTTGCGATGATATATCGAAACACGGCGCAGGTCTATATGGATATGGAATTACAGGACTCTGCAATCCACTATTCTACTCTAGCTGCTAATTGTTTCGAAAAAGACTCATACGAACACCTGGTGAGCATGGCGGATGTACAGCTGCTAAACGATGAAGTGCAGGTGGCAATTACAACGCTTGAAAGAGCGTACAAATTAAAGCCTACAGATATGCCCGTAAATAATAGCTTAGGCCTGATCTATCTGGGGCAATATGGATATGATTTTTTAGATCTGGAAAAAGCACTGCTGCACAACAAACAGGCTTTTGCAATGAACAGAGATGGTAATACCGAATACCTGCTTGCAAGAAACTATTACGAATTAGAGAGATTTCCGGAAGCGGAAAAGCATTTTAAAAATCTATCGAGGGAATATCCTGAAAACCTCGATCATACCGTTTTCTTAGGAATGATAAAATACAAATTGGGTGCGAATACAGAGGCTGAGGAACACTGGAACAACGTCTTAGCTATAAACCCCGACTATCAAGTTGTTATCGATTCATTTAAAGAAGAAATGGAAGCAGAGTTATAATGTAAACTATGGTTTATTATTCGAGACAAACTATCCCAAACCGTTGATATAAGCTATGACAACATTACCGGTTTGCTTATTGAATGTAATAGCAATTTATAATATGATCTTAGATTCATTCGTTCTGTTCTGGAGCATGTTGATTTTGGCCTTCTTGTTAATAATCATAGGGTTTATTTATCTTTCTTATTGGTTACCTAAACGGTTTGGTTACAAACGGACTGGTCTTTGGCTTGCAGTGACCTTGACTGCGTTTTTTATCTCTACGATAATCTACTTTATTTATGAAGACGAATTCTTTTCTAAAAATGATGCTAAGAAAAAGCTAAATGAACATCAAATTGAACTGAGGAATGATTTCACTATCATCTCTAACAGTTCGGGCGGTATAAGGGACTATATGCATCAATTCACGCTCGGCATATCTGACGAAGACAAAAACTTAATCATCGAAAAGATCACGAATGCGGATAATTTTCAGCCTGGATTGGAAGATAAGTATGTCTTATCGTCACGAGTAGACAGGTATAGTGAAGTCGACACCTTTTTCACGGCTAATTATAAAACTGCCAATGGCTTTGTTCACGAGCATTTCAGACCGCACAACATAGGAACCGCGCCTGATTTCACGGTCATAACGATTCTGGAAAGAGACAATAAGTTAATCTATGAGTATATAATCGATTGATATTCACCTATTATTCTTAAGATCTGGCATATCCCGCACTGATTTGCAAACACAGGTATTGCTTTTCATTGTTTGCTACGCTCCTATTCATGTTACCCTGTAGCAAAAAAGAAGAGCCTGCGACTGAACTTATTGATGAATATAGCTATGAAGTGGAATGCAACTACTGCGGGATAACATATACCGATATATCGAACTCCACAAACACAGTTAAAAACAACCGGGGTAAATGGAGCTACCGCTTGGAAGGGAAAATAATCTTCGAACTAAAACTATCGATAATAACAACGCTAAGCATACAACAAACGATACAGGCCTATGTGCTGAAAAACAAAGATGTGGTGTTTGGCAATATGGGGTACAACCATGCAACTATAACCAACAATACGCAAAAGGCTACGGGGACGGCCAATTACGGCTCGTACCAACCTCTAAGTTCGGGCAACGGTGAACGTATGGGTGGAAGCAGCAACGGCGGAAACACCCCGCCGACATCTACGGTATGTGGCGTAAAAATAATACATTGAGTTATTGTAAATGGGTAGTATCTGGTGGTCGGCACTGCTCCTGGCATAGGTAAAAAGGGAGAACCGTTTTGAGGTTGTTAAGTTTTGTTAAACCAGCTATGGGTTATAAATTTTGGTATTTTGTTTGTCACAATATTAGTATTCATAATTTAGGTTAATAATTGGTTAGTAAAAACTCCTGAAGCTCCCCGCTTTAGGAGTTTTTTGTTTGATACTGGAGCATGCTGACCCGCTAGTTTATTTTGAAAATCGTCCGCACCCATTATTGCTCTTTAACAAGAATCTAATTACCTTAGATGAAAGGTGATCGCCTGTAATACAGTTGTATCAATCCTGTTTCAAACGTTTTGACTTTGATAAAGTCAAGTGTTTGCTCGGGTCTGTCGTCTTTGAAAAGTCTTGTTCCACCACCTAATAAAACGGGTACTATTGAAATTATAAACTCGTCTATTAAATCGAACTTTAAGAGTTCATTTATTACCTCCGCTCCACCGTCGCAATAAATATTTTTACCTTTTTCAGATTTCAGTCGTTTCACCAATTCAGCAAAGTCTCCAGTATAGAAAGTCGCTCTACCTACTTGCGGCCTTTCCGTTCTTGTAAGGACATACACATCTCGTTGCCCGTTGTCGTAATGAGATGAACCGACATTTTTAAGCACACCAGGGAGAAAAAATTATGCGTCAACCTCAATCTTTCAGTCCTTCGACAAATTCAATTGCTTTCATTTACTATATACTTTAAGGGAAAAGACGGGGTTGATTATGGTAAATACGTCACGGACGTATGTGACGATTTTGGCAAAAAAACAAAAATTAATCTAAGAAGTAGAAAATGTATTAAACAAATAATACACCTATTTCTCTGTAAGCAGGCATAGAATATTTTTGTAGATTTTCCCTGTGAAAAATGGCTTGTTGTGGTGGCTCAACAACAAGCCATTTTTTGTTTATTGTTTAGAGGAGAAAGAAATCTTATTCATGATTATGTGTTGTCTAAGTTCTTGTGACGAGTTTTGGAATAAATTCCATTCATATTCGGTCAATGGAATAAAAAAACTCTCACCTGTTTCAATATCTAACATTACCGTATAATAGTTATCGGACGTGATTGTTACTTCACTTGTCGTTGCCCCTATATATGAGACGACTATTATATCCCCACTTGTCACGGGAGAAATTGTTGCATTTCCGTACATATCTGTAGTAGCACCTAGTGATGTGCCCTTTTTCTGCAGATTAGCGCCCGCTAAAGGTACACTATTATAATCCATAACGTGAAAATATACAGTTCTAGCTGTTTGTGCATTTGCAGCGAATTCCGCGAGGCCTACAAAGAAGGCAAATAATAATACGATTTTTTTCATGATTTCTATTTATATAAGTTATTTATTAAAACTACTAATAAAACTACTAAATTATTAGCAATTACAACTCATATTTTATTTATCGGTTAGTCACCATAATTTTTTACATAATGCCTTCTCTGGAGAAGCCATTAAAACGACCTGTCTCGGGGTAAGTTTTATACATTCAAGACCAAAAGAATTAAGTTTTTGTTAAACCAGCTATAGGCTATAAATTTTGGCATTTTGTTTGCCACGATAATAGTATTCATAATTTAGGTTAATAATTGGTTAGTTAAAAATCCTGAAGCTCCCCGCTTCAGGATTTTTGTTTGATAGGTGATGCAAGAATTGGAGTGGTGACGTCTTAGAAATAAGTAAAAAGATTACCTGACGTATTATATACTGGCACAAAAAAAGCGTCTTGAATTACCAAGACGCTCATTATATTTTTTATGAAATGTATATTACAATGCCTTTACCTGATCAATGCTAAGGCCTAATGCCTTTGCGATATCAGCACCAGGTACTCCCAATTTCTTGAATTCTAAAGCTGAATCTAGTTTCTCTGCCTCGGCTTTGGCACGTTCTACGGCTTTACCTTCGTTCTTAGCTTTTTCCAATAAATATTCCCGTGTTCCCATTGTAGTATTCCTCCCTAGTTTTTCTGAAGGTGTTTATTCTATATGGCCATCAAGAGCCCCTTTGGGGGTTTGATCTCTACTTCTTGTTCAAATATAATAAATTTGATATGTTCACCAAAACTGATAACTTTAATGAAACAGAAGCCTGAAAAAGTACGATAGATGATGTATAAGCTACATATCAATTTAGTCGCCCTCTTTACCGTTTGTGTATTAATACTAAATTCCTGCGCCTTATACCAGACGAAAACGCTTAAAGGAAGTAGTGGGGATATAGATTACGAAAACATTTATATCAGGACGTCCGCATATGAAGGGGTGATTTTTTCGGAACATTATCTGCACATGAAAAATGGGCTAAAAGAGAAGTTCACTCCAACCCTTTCGGATATCGAGCTAACCGAAGCACTCTTGAGAAACCAGCTAAAAGGAATCAATATAAAAAAGATCAACCAGGGCGGTTCTTGTCCGGTAATTGATAAAAAACTTAATAAATACAAAAGACAGTATTTTGGATATATTGACGCAAACGGAGATAAGATAATTTCTATTAATTGCTTGTGGGAGAAGAAAGGATTCCATGATTTCACTGATAAGATATTTCACAAAGCACCTGATGATACAACGTGGAAAACTGATGAAAAAAATGTTTTGGATGGCTGTAGTTATTATTGGACTATTAAGGTAAATCTTACTTCGAAAGCTTTATTTGATCTTTACGTAAACGGGCTTGGATAAGATCAACTATAATCTAGTCTCATCTTCTAACATTAAAACCCTGATAATGTACCTAAGATAAAACAACTTAGATTATTGTCTATTAATAAATATAAAGTATATTAGAGGTAGAGTTATATTATTAGAAAACCGATGTCTCAAATAATTATTAGTCTAATCGTCGCATCAGCTTTGCGGCTGGTACATAAAATATGAAAGCAAAAACTGACTCGACTTATCTTAAGAAATCTATCTTCACTTTTCGGTTATATGGAAGTTTTTTCCTTTTTTCGATACTAGTCAATACATTGACCAGAGATTTAAAACATAAATATCAAGTGCTTTTCGAGACAGTAGTGGCTATTCCACTCCTACTCGTATTTATATTGGCACCTATCGGTCTTTACTATGGCTGGAAAAGTTATCGCAATAAGGAGGAACCACGAAAAAAACGGACTATTTTTCTGATGGGACACATGATCTTTTGTTCACTGATCATCCTTTTCATTATCGTACTGATCAAGGATATATCTAACGCCGGTATAATTACTAAGTAGATGTCTTTATCTCAACTTTATACCAACCGGTGCGGTTGGGCAATCAGCAAAAAAGTCGCTAATGATAAAAATATTACAACTGAAACAATGAAAAACGACATTCCAAATAGTGTAGAGATTATTGATTCGCATTTAGATGATTTTTTTACCGATGAAGATGACATTGTTGTTTTTGATGAAGGAATTGATGATGTTACCGCACGCAGGTGAAACTTGGCTGGGGGTTGGACATACTTATGGCCATGAAGAAGACGAAGAACTTGCTCCAGGAATAGGCTTTAATTCTGTCATGCTGGCATCGTCAATGGAATTGTCGGACGATTTTACGCAAATAAGTCTTGAAAATAATGACGTGATCGACATGTATACATTGATTCCTCTCTATAAAGAAGAGCTTGAATTCAAGAAACGATATGGGGCAAATAAATTACTTGAAAAGCTTGATCGGTTTGGCATCGGAGAAATAGTTAAAGTAGGTCGAAAAAATGTTGGGAATATTTAAACATGCATTATGCTATTTGAGATACTAGAAGTAATTGCAGAGGTGATTTTTAGCGGCGATAGCTCGAAGGAGCTCGATAAGAATAAACGATTGGAAAACCGGGTGTGTAACTGGTTACTAGCGGTTAGCACTGTCGTGTCAACAATTATACTAATTTTATTTGGACGTAACACAGAAGGGGCTTCCATAGTATTGTACTTACTCATCACATTTCTACTCGGATTGATAGCCCTATTTGTATTAATTAAGCTAGAAATCATTAATGCGCTAACAATAATGAATTTCTTTAAGGTGGCGATAGCGGTCTCTTTGATACTGGGGACTATAATCTTGCTTCTATTTGCGCCTGAATAAGGGAAACAGAGAATCACATCATAAATCAAAACAACAATGAATCAACACGATACGATTCAACCTTATTCTCAAAGAGCAATTTCTATCGCTACATATCTTGGTGGACCTTTAGCAGCAGATATTTTAGCAAGACAAAATTTTATCAATTTAGGGGAAGAAGAATGACACGTCTAAAAAACAAAATGAAACTCTTAGACAGTATTCCGTGTTGCAAATAGAAATATTTGAATTAATCATAAAAGCTGTTTCCGACAACACCGATAAATATGACGTGCAGATAGAAAAATTAAACCAGCAAATTGAAGAACTAAAAAAAATTGTAAAAGAAACGAGTGCTAATAAACGTTTAGCGTAATTTAAATATGACTATGAGCAATACACCTCAAACCGAACTTATCACATTTATCAAAAGAATCCCCAGTGTGAAAGGAAATGTATCTAGCGGATACTACGACGAAGGATTCTGGTGGATAAAGTTCGCGATAGACATAGACGATCCTTATGCTTGGCATACAGTCCAAGAGTTAGCATGCGTGGTCAATTACTTGTCAATTGAGGATCGATTACCTACGCGCTTCTACCCGGTATCCCCCGCCCCTTATCTCAACGGTGGACCAAAGAACTTCTTGTCGTGGATTATCGAAAACACCGATCAGGAATTTACATCCGACAATATGAAAGAGTGGCTTGAAGGAAGGCTACCAAATCCGGTCGATGATCTAACACAATGGAAAGTTGATTAGTATGATATAGATAACCGCTAACTTATATAGTTAATGGTGCCAGTTGCATTTAGCGAAGTGCAATTCCAATGCAGTCTAAACAAAACTAGCAGATGACGTTTTATAATAATTGTTTTTTGGTTATATTTGTTTAACTATTTTTTCGAAGAAAGAGAGGAGTGTACTATAGACAGCTTATTATTATACAAGAAACTAAATTCGTTACCTGATTCTATGAAGGTAGAGGTAGCTGATTTTATCGAATTTTTAGAAAGTAAGGCCAAGAAGAAGAAATATAAGAACACGGAAGCTCTAAAACCACAATTTGGCAGTGCCAAAGGTTTTTTCACCATCAAAAAAGATTTTGACAAACCATTGGAAGACTTTAAAGAGCATATGTAATGGTGGGAAATCTGCTGGACACCCATGTTGGAAAGACCTGTCCCCTTAGCTGTATCAGTTACAGGTAGACCTTTTTATTCTAAAGCTATCGCGCACTTCTCTGCCTCGGCTTTAACCCACACTAAGTGCGTCCTTCTTCTTTTATTAAATCAGCGTATTCTTCTTGACATAGTCCTGAATTTACAAACCCTATTTCATCAAGGTGAAATCGTTTTCTAATAAAGTCTGTACATTGTTCAAGATTCTCAAAATTAATAGTCTCAAACCCCATATCTGGATCAACGTAAGAGAAGTCGTAAATGTCTGTATACTCTAGGTTGCCTTCGTCATAATGGTCGATAAGTTGCATCTCGACGCGACCGTCCTTCGTTTTCATTAAGGCCAGATAGCTAATTACTTCTTTATCTTCCATTATTCTTCCGAGAAAAACTTCAATAGTTTTCCCTAAATTTAGACATGTATTTGCTTCGTTTCTGTCAAGATATCTTCCCATGCATTTATTAAAAGGGTTTAACAAAAGATTTATATAAACGGCTCTAAACACTATACCATCCGTCCTGCTAAAAAGGTCAATCGAATAAATGTAACTTCAACGCCATCGTACAGGTAAATCTGTTCTTTAAGATCTTTTACCTCTATACCATCTACGAAAACTACAAATAAGCCGTCCCGGTGAGCCAATAGAGCAGTAGCGATAGCTACATCTGGATCTGCTGGTTGAACATTAGCAATATCTCCAAATGAAATTTTTCCTTTCTCTGACTGTTCTTGGATCTGTTGCGGATTAAGGAACGATAATAGTTCAGCCTCCCCGCGTATCTGATTATAACGCGCTACCTCGACAGCGACACAGCCTTCGATAAGGGCCTGCAACGTGGTGGGCACGAACGGCAGCTGATAAGGCGCCGCTATGATTTTTTTCTTTCCTAGCCGTTTTAACTGTAAGACCAATTCCATTATCGTATCGCTAATTATTTTCTATTTGAATGAATGCATATCCAATGAACATCGAATATGCTGGATTTTATTACATATTTATCTGTGCTAATATAGTCGGATCCTTGATCTGGTTGTCTTGGGCCAAATAACGCATTTTACTGATAATCTCCGCTGATTTGGGATCATTATCTACAAACGGTAAAAATACCCGGCCACGATGTTGGCTGTGTACCGGAATGATGGCGAGTTGTCTGCCATTTTTGCTTACCATTCCACTGCCCAAATGTATTGAGTAATCGGCTAACTTGCCGTTGATCAGAATATGGCGTTCTTTAATTTCAACATTGTCCAATCCGAACAGCTGAGCGCTTTCGCGAGCCAATGCTGCTCTCATCTGCATACTGCTGTGACTTGCTTCCGGATCTACCTCCCCAACGTGTGCCACGCTAACGACTAAGTCCATATCGCGCATCACCTCAGAAAAGATAACCGGATCGATAGCAGTAACAGGTAAGAGTGTCCTGTCCTTAAGTGAATAAAAACATATCAACTCTAAAGTGGGTGCTTCAACATCGGAAGGGGTATACCAATCGGCCATAGCAAACATGGTGACTAAATAACCTTGTTTATGAAATACCTTTTGAAGGCCTTCTTCATAACTCACCGTCCAGCCTCTACCACGTAATAAAGCAATTGTTTGCTGTGGCTGAATCTGATGACCTTGATAACGTGCAGAACGTATACTTTGCTCCAACTCGTCGGCAGTAGGCACGTATAGCTCCCGAAACACTTGTTTGAATGGTTGCTGAATAGCTTGTTCAAATAGATGGCGCTGATACAGATCCCATTGGATTGCTTGATAAAGGTGATAAGGGTGGGCAATGATGAGCTTAGTCGACTCTGCAACCGTAATGATTACTCCATCCCTACCAATCAACCCCTCTTCAGTCCAGAACCCTGATTCTTGTGAACTTGGAATATAGAGCACCAGTTTGCTTAACATAGCGCTAACAATGGGATGATCCATAATCTGCCGCAACTCGGAGACACTATACTCATCGCCTCTCAGCATGGAATTTTCGAGTGCGAGTTTTGTTCTGGAAAACTGTTTGGATAGATAGGATTTTCCTTCTTTTAAAACTGCTATATCTTTATTCTTTTTGTATTTGTCCGGAAGACTTTTTAAATTCTTACCATTTCTGCTGATCAATAATTCGGCTTTCCCTTCATGGTCTACCATCAGCTGCACCTCAAGATCGTCTACCTTAACAACCGCATCTCTTAGTATTTGCTGGGTGGCTTTACCTTCCATTGCCCATACAAACCGTATGCTATCTTCAAAACCGGCATTGCGGGCCAGGTTGTCCAAACCTATTTCTACAGCATTTTTCTCGCTTTCCTGCCGCTGGGCCCCAAACTGTTTGCTTTCTTTGAGAAATGTCTGCAGGATATGGTATCGCTTTAATAAATCGGCTTCGGGATTAGCCTTGGATATGGGGATAAGTCCCAGAGCCATCACATAATCTTTATCACGCTTTTCGGTTATCTTTTTAAGTGTTTCTGTAATCTTGGTTTCGCCTAATAAAACGGAGGAATAGATTTTTACGCGTCGGTAACCCATTCCGTCAGATAGATATTTGGCGGATTCATGGACGATCTTCCAATTGGATTTACCGAGATTAGCATATACGCGATGAAACCAGTCTATGTCAATGGCGCCTTTCTGAAAATCGTTTTTAGGCACATTGGAATAACGAGATATAATGGTTTCTTTCTCGGCATCCATATAATCGGTCGTGTGCGCCAAAAACCACCATACTGCTTCTTCCAAACTGGCAATACGCATATATTCTCCCAACCAATCTGCCCATTGCGTCGCATAACAGGAGACTTCAATCAGCCTCTTCTTATCGATCGTACTGTTCTTTAGCTCTCTTGCAAATTCGACATACTCCTCATTCGAGGATGCTCCGCTTTTCTTAAGTATATGACTGAAGGTGTATTTCTTAGCTACATTTGCTCCATAGCTATAGCCTCGGTCAAAGTTCTCCTTTGCCATTCGGTTAAGTACGTCAAAGAAATACTTCATTCCCTCGACTACTTGTATCTTCTCAATAAAAGGAGAAGCCTCTGTCGGAATATCGCCGCGTTCCAATTCGACCGCTAGCATATTTTTCTTTAATACCCCATTGATTTCGGGAATAGTGTAATGTTTTAATCGATGCGAATGATAGTTCTGCCCTCCATCTAACAAGAAGAATAAATCTTTGTTGATCAAGGATAGAAACAGCAGATCATCCTTGTTAAGCTGATGATGACTATAAAGGTTAAAGATGAGTTCAAAATCTGGAATTTCTATTTTGATTCTCTTTTCGACATCTAGCACATCGGCCAAATGGGGTAACACATCTTGAATGGTAGTAATGGACTGCCCTCGCGCTATTTGTTGTGCCACGATAAACATCTTTAATTGGTATAGTCTAAACAACTGCTCACGCGAATAGAAACTATAATCACTTTCGGATATCGTATAAAATAGCGTACCGATTAAATTTGTCCAATAAACATCTTGACTATAATAATATTGCTGTGGATTTTTGAAGTTTTGACTTTTTAATTGGTCGGGAAAATGATGAATCGCATCTTCTAAGACATCCAATTTATAGGCCGCCCAGGTTTGATGATCGGTAAAGACATCCATGAGGCTACCGAGTATTCTCATTACCTTCTCTGAATTGCTTTGATAATAATACTCAGCCTTGTCGAACTTGATACCGGGAAATACCGGAAGATAAATCTCCTTAAACTCCTTTAGACCAACGTGCTGATTGCCATCGTAGTAGTGTGCATATATATAAAGCATGGCAGCATGAATTTCGAAGTCATTCAGATCGGCCTGTTGATACCAGCTCTTCCATACCTCGGCTAAAGGTAGATTATCTAGTCTCTCTTCGTACGTCGCATGCTCATCCAACTGTTTTATCCCTTGGAGGGAATTTCCCAAAAGTGTCGTTTCGAGCGCTCCTTGATAGCCTTGAAAACTATACTCGTATTTCCCGTATTGTTCAAATAGATCGAACAGGTCGTTGATCGCCTTGGTGGTCTTGCTAATATTAATGATATCTTCAAAGAGAAAGCGCTGCTGCTTAAAGGACAATAGTTTTTTCTTTGGACGTAAAAATTGGCTTTCCGGAATTTTAAAGTCGGTCAAGTTCGAATAATCGATAGCTCCAAACCCATTTTTGATTCCATACTGCGGCCCTGCTGTTTCCTTATTTAACTTTTCTAAGAAAACTTCTTCGTTCCTACTGAGTTTTCTTAAGCGGTAAGCTTCACTTTGTTCGTTTACGAAGTGCTTCCATGTTTCTTTCTCCTGAAGTAAGGTAAACATTTCTAATGCTGCCAAGCGTTGATCTATGTTGGCAGAACTTATAAGACGTAAAAGCGACGTCCTCAGGATATCGTCAGACTGATTCAACAACAGTTGGATGCTGACCTTACGTTGATCTTTTCCTTTCCGAGCCAACATCGCTTCGAGTTGCGCAATATCGTCCGGAAAAAGATCCAAGGAACGCATGAGCGTCATGCCGGTAGCTGAAACGGTCGTGTTGCGATCGGAGATAGCCTGGCGGATTACCTTTCTTTGCCAAGAATTTTCTTCAAGTTCCAGCTTCTCTTTTTCTTGTTGGGCTTCATATCGTGATGACCAACTATAGGTATAGTGGTCTGGAAATATCTTGCGCATTAATTTTTCACGGGAACTGGAGGGGACGACGCTGAGGTCATTGGCTAATATGACAAACTGATGTGGCTGTGCATATGCAATGATGACATCGTAAAAATATTCTGGTTTGATTGTGTAATTTTTCCAAGAGAACCCTCTTTGCGAAAACGTCTTACCTGCGGTAGGTAGCTTTGATACAGACTGGATCATCTTGTCGAAAAGAATATCTGACAGTGTATGCGGGGGCAAATTTACCAACACCCAGTAATCTAGTTCTATATCCTCTCCAAAAATTTTCTCGGCATATGGAATTAAATCGGTGTCGGTCCGCTCGGTTTGATTTATAAAGAATAAGCTGACAAGCTTTTTAATCTGCTGTGTGCTTTGATCGAAAACCAACTGAAAGGCTAGGAGATTAGCAGCATCCACATCTTCAATAGCTTTGGCCCAAAGTGCCACGTACAACTCTAGCTGATCTTTACTGTTAATAGCATCATTGATTTGATTTGGGTGTTCTAAAAACCCTAAGGCCAATTCTAAAACACGTTTAATCGTATTCGTTTTGGGAGCGTCCCACCCAAAACCAAACCACGTATCTACGGCTCTAACGACAGCCGAAAAACGCATTAGATTATGACCCAAAATAACCTTTATGAAACGCTTTAATGCTTTGACGGAGGTAAAATCCAAAGTTTCTAAAATGGTTTGTCGTAGCCCCTCTTGCTGTTGCGCAGCCAGTAGTAGTTTTTCGACCAACAAATGGTTTGCGTCGTCATCAGTTAGTAAAAGCCCCCTTATCAATTCCTTGGACACCCCTCCTATCTCGTCCTCGCCTTGAATTATTTCTTCGAGTAATGGATAGTACTTCAAAGGGTCTTCTTGAAAAACAACAGCATAGAACAATCCATTACTCATCATACTTTGATAGACATCGTACCGGATCTGGTCTACAACATTCATCGAATTGAATCCTGAAGCGCCTGCATTGTAAATGGATTGTAACGTATCTAGTTTAGTTTTTGTATACGATAGAGAAGGATCGACACGGAATGGCCTCCGACTATATCCATTTTGATAGGGTAGACTATCCATAAAATCCCACATACGACCTACATATGGTCCTATTATCTCACCAAACAATAGATTGGCCAACTGAAGCCCTTCTTTGTTATTCCAAGGATTTAAAGTGGCATCGGTACCGAACTCTTTTTGGTATGCTTTGAAGCCTGCAGAGTAATCTGAATAATCCCTAACTAACTGATTGATTATAATCAATCCCAATACCTGATATGGTTTGGAAAATTTGTCGAATTGACTTTTTGTTATGGAAATTTTTTCGTGTTTTTGAATAAATTCTCTGGCTTTGTCGGAAGAAATCATAAAAGAAATTTAAAGCTTCATTAATCTAAGTGTGCTTAATACAATCTTTCTAAAAATAGCAAATTATTGTTAAGGAAAAAAGAGAATCTCGTTAAGTCTAGGATATTTTGGACGGAAGCTGATTACAACATTTTAAAACTAAACGAAAAAGAATATAACCCACATACGAACTTTTGATTATCGCTAGATTCGAAGGGTGCATCTTTGCTATCCTCGCTAAAAGTGATAACTTTAACGGAACAAAAGCCTGAAAAAATACGAGCTCGGTTACCCTATGAAAACAGAATTATCATTAAATATTGATCGCCCTTGTGGGGAGCACTGGTCGGGGATGCCGGAGGACACTAACGGCAGATATTGTGACCGTTGTGCAAAATCCATTATCGATATGGTAAATCTTTCGGATGAAGAGATCGTTGAGCTAATAGCACAAAATCCGTCGAAAATATGCGCTCGGCTATCCACGTATCAGATAAATAGACCGATCATCATAAAATCTAAAAAAAGGCTTCCATTTTATAAAATCGTATCGGGGTTATTTTTGATCAGCTCGGCAAGTAGTGCGTTTGCAACACAAAAACTTATGGCACCTAAAGAGCTGATGCATGACACGATCAATAGGAAGGATGATTCTATATCCATCACCAAATCATCGGAAAGTCAGGATAGCATGAGGAATATAATCCAAGGTATGGTAAGTGATGCGAGCGATAATAAAGGCTTAAGTAACGTACTTGTTCTGGTCCGCGGCACGAACATCGGGACTGTCACTGATGAAAATGGTGGTTTTAAATTCAACGCTCCTACCGACATGCCCATTAAGGATATAATTCTCGAAGTCAATCATCTCGGATATCTGAGTACGTCTGTACACGCATATAATAAATCGAAACGAACAGCGACCTGCGAAATATTCCTTACCCCAGATAACAATGCGTTAATTGGTGAAGTCTGTATCATTAAAAGGAAGAAATGGTGGCAGTTTTGGAGGTAAGACAATTGGTGCCATGCAATCGAGGAAGCCGACTGGGAAATGGAGAGCGTTATCGGAACAGATATATCTAAAATTAAAGAGAAAGGAATAGGATAATATAAACTAAATGGATAAGGAGACTGCAAAATACCTCGTCACGTATTTCTTTAGACTGTTACCGGATGAAGAAAAATTAGCATGGAAGCATCATTCTTCTATATTAAAGCTGGAAAGCAACGACAATCCGAAAGCGATGGAGGTATATAAAAGAAAGGGTTGGATAACGGATGAGAAAAAGATATTAGACTTATTGATAGAAGGATATGATAAATTTGAAGAACGTAACAGCCTATTTTCTTTATCGATAGTGTCCAAGTTGATCAGTCTGAAATGCAAAAATATGATGCAAACCAAATAGCATCAGTAACAATCGTTAAAGACAGTACTTATTTACATATATATGGGAATACCCCCGGTAGTGTATATATTGAAACCAAGAGCTTTAGTAGGAAACGCTTCATTAATTATTTCAGGTCGAAATCGATCGAATTCAAACAGCTGTTGGATTCACTGGAAAATGACAACAGCTTTCAATACATCCTCAACGGAAAAGTCTTAGCAAAGAATTATGAAGGGAATCTGGCTGCCATAGACGAAAAAATTTCAAATCGCTCATCATTATAAACAAAAAAAGAACTGACAATTAGATATAAAAACACGAATAAAGATTTTGGAATATTGATTGCGTCAGATATTCCTGAATATTTGTACGATGCAAAAAACAAATTTTAACCGAAACCAATGAACCCAATCTCACCGCATCGACATCTACAGTAAGTGGTGCAAAAATAATACATTGCGTTATTGTAAATGGGTAGTATATGGCGGTCGGCGCTGCTCCTGGCATAGGTAAAAGGGAGAACCATTTTGAGGTTGTTAAGTTTTGTTAAACCAGCTATGGGCTATAAAATTTGGTATTTTGTTTGCCCCGATATTAGTATTCATAATTTAGGTTAATAATTGGTTAGTTAAAAATCCTGAAGCTCCCCGCTTCAGGATTTTTGTTTGGTAGTTGATGGAAGAATTGGAGTGGTAACGTCTTAGTAAAAGATTACATGATGTATTATATACTGGCACAAAAAAAGCGTCTTGAATTACCAAGACGCTCATTATATTTTTTATGAAATGTATGTTACAATGCCTTTACCTGATCAATGCTAAGACCTAAAGACAAATAGTAAATGACAGTTGACAACCTCATTACATTCATTTATCCATGGCACTATACTGAATTATAATATTTTGTTTATTCTTTCAGACGAATGCGCTTACCATCCCAAGAATACTTCTGTCGATGTTTAGTCTCCGAATATTGCAACTCCTCCGCTTCATAATCGATGATCTCTCCCTGCACAATATCTTTAATGATTAGTCCAGGTTCTAAGTGATGCTCTATAGGAAACAGTATCTTCTCTTCATAATAGCTTACGCCGGCATCACTCACTGAACTTTTAGAAAACATATCGACAAAATTTTCACCGTTCCATCCAAGATAATAGTGTGTGGTAGGAATTCCACATGCCTCACCATAGAAACCAACTCGGTGAATATACTGTAGACCTTCCAAACCCATATCTGGCAAAAGTTTGCTTTCTGTATATGTTTGACCATTCCTATAGACAGGGTAATGACTTCTGCCCATTAACTTGTTATCTGGGGTCAAATACTTCACTTCGCAGATATACGCGTTCCCACTATATTCCGAAGGCTTCTCGTAGCGTAATAACCCGTGGATGAACTGGTTACCTTGATCGTCGACTTGACGTCCTAAAGCGAGCAACCCCAGCCAGATAAATCCTTTTTTTATGTGTCCATTTTTTTTATATTGAACCTCGTGCCAAGGGGCTTCATACCCTCGAATAGTACGTTCGTTATAGCCATCACTCGTTATGTGCAGTATGGTTCCGTGCGTTAATGAATCTAAAAGATTGCCATCCGTATCGGGATAGTCTCGAATATACGCGACATCTGCAAAAACATAAGCTGTATCTCCTTTCTGCTTGTTCCATAAGTTATATCCCTCATAGACCTGATAAGCGGCTGGTGTATCCAGTTGTGCATACGTCGCGAAAGACACCAGCATGGAGAATAGTAGGTAAAATCTCTTCATCGCTCAAAATAAATGAAAATATAAAAATAATGCAATAGCTAAAACCCTGTAATTCAACTGGAATGAGCTTATCACAATCTGTGATAAGCGATCCGGTTCCAGCTTGCCTTATTAATCAGTCTTGCCATGCAATCTATTTCTATAGAAAACACCCCAATTTGCGATTTCATCTATGATCGGTTCCATCGTTTTTCCATATTCCGTGACTTCGTATTCGACCGTTATTGGTTTTGTGTCGACGACGGTCCTTGTTACAAGCTGGTTCATTTCTAAATCTTGCAATTCTTTGGAAAGCATTTTGGCAGCAATACCATCAATCTCTCGTAAAAGATCCATAAATCGCATTTTCCCACCTTGCAAAAGCGTTCCGAGAATATGAATTTTCCATTTACCTGACAAGACTTGCATTGTGTCTGTTATTGCCGTTATTCTAACCTTACATTCTAAGGACTTCGTAACCGTTTTACTCTTTAACATGCTGGAGTTTTTTTCAAAAATAAACAAACGAAAATTACTTACCAATTGGAAACTAGTTTCCAATTGGTAAGTAATGCATTTTTTAAACCGACCTTATATTACCTTTGCAGCACTATTTAGACATTAATAACAGTTAAATAAAAAATGAGAAAATTATCAGCTTTAACAATCGTTGCCGCGTTAGCATTGGCGGCTTGTGGAGGTAATTCCAACACAGACAAAGTACAGACATCAACAGCGCAAGAGGTTGCGACGGAAAAAGGCACCGTATTCCAGCTTGATCGTGCGAACAGCTCTATAAAATGGAAAGCCTACCATAAAGGTGGTTTCGATCCTCGGTTTGGAACACTGGAGAGTGAAGGAATCCTGACACTGGAAAATGATGTGATTGCAAGTGGCAAATTCACCATCGACATGAATTCTTTGCGCACGGATGATGCTGCTGTAGATGTAGCGAAAACAGACGGAAAGACAGCTGCTGATTTAGATGGACACTTAAAAAACGAAGATTTTTTCGAAGTTGAAAAATATCCTACATCGAAATTGGAAATCACCTCTGTAAGATCTTTTGATCCTGCAAAAGATCAAAGTGTACTAGCGGATGCAACAAACGTTATTAGTGGTAATCTAACAATTAAGGAAAAAACGGTAAATATATCTTTCCCAGCGAAAGTATCCATCAATGAAAACGAAGTAATTGTACAATCGAAATTCACCATTAATAGACAGGATTGGGGCCTTACTTACGGAACGGATGGCGATCCTAAGGATTGGATGATTTCACAGGAGGTTGACTTGGAATTTGATATCACCGCAAAAAAATAAATATCGCTGTTCACTAGGTGGCTTCAATGCGAAATACCATCTACGTGAAAGCAGAGAGGCGGGCATCTTAACATTCCCGCCTCTTCGTTAGATTTTTGTACTTATACAGCGAAACTACGGTTTCAATATCACACTGCCTGTCGTTTTTCTGGATTCTATATCGGAATGAGCATGGGCTGCGTGGTGCAATGGATAAACAAGAGGGGCCTCCAAAATAATCTTGCCATTCATCAACAGATCAAATATCTCAGTTAATCCTTTACCGCTTTTGTCCTGGTATAAGGGGTAGTTATTCAGCGCATCAAACGCAAATTTGATATTTCTGCTGTCCATCAGCTCTTTATCAATCTCGGGCATCCCAGAAGACCATCCATACAAAACGGCGCTGCCACCATCTTTTAATAGAGACAGGGATTTTTCGAAAGTGGCTTTACCGATACCATCATAAAAAACATCTATACCTTTTCCATTGGTATAAGAATGAACAGCCGTTACCAAATCTTCTGAACTTAAATCAATCACCTGTGTAAAACCTCGTTTTACCACAATCTTCTTTTTCGCTTCACTTCCTACTGTTCCGATAACAGTTGCTCCCAGAGCTTTCGCCCACTGACTTAAAATACTGCCCACACCTCCGGTCACACCATGAATCAAAACCACTTCAGCAGGTTTTAATGCATGACTTTGTTTCAGCAACATATGAGCCGTAAGCCCTTTTATCATGACCGAAGCCGCTAAGTCAAATGGAATTTCACGAGGAAGCTTGAATATCTCATGTTGATCGATATTTCTGCTTTCGGTATAAGCACCAAATGTTTTATAATAGGCAACATGATCGCCCACTTTATAATCGACAACCTCAGGACCAATCTCTTTTACTATACCTGCAGCTTCAAATCCAATAATGACCGGGTAATTCTCTACGGGAAAAGAACCGTTTCTGTAGTAAATATCGAAAAAGTTTACGCCAATGAACTGCTGAACAATCTGTACTTCATTTATTTTGGGACGCAGTAAGTCTCCGTGTTGGTATTCCAATACTTCCGGTGCCCCAATTGTCTTTATTTGTACAAAACCTGTTGTTTTATGATCGTGTTCCATAATATTGTATTATAAATTTCTGACACAAAATTACCGCGTATCATACATATATGCAGTATCACTTTCATAGGGGGAAGCACTTCCCTCGAGGAAAGTTTTTGTAAATTTGGAGTATGGGAGAAAAACTGGTCAACGGAAAAATATCAAATGAATGTATGCAACATTTCAATTCTGTGAAGGATGCACTCTATGTTTTGGAGGGTAAATGGAGCGTATTACTGATAGCAGCCCTTGCCTCCGGTAAAAAACGCTATCTCGAATTGCAGCGCATGGTTGAAGGGATCGGCCCCAAAATGCTTTCTAAAGAATTGAGCAAGTTAGAATTGAATGGCTTGATCAGCAGAACGCAGCTCAACACCAAACCTATAACGGTTGAATATGAGTTGACTGAATATGGGAAGTCATTACAACCTCTTATAGACGCTATAGGAGAATGGGGAAAAGAACACCGTGAAAAAATCAGGAAAGAGATCTCGGCATCAAGAAAGTAGTGAAATTAAAGCCTGGGGAATGGGTGTGAATAAGTTGGCATCTGAGGAGTTTGTAGCTATTATTCCCGGTGCGAGTTCAACCGATCAGGTTAAAAGCAATGTAAAATCCTGGAAATCTGAAATATTGGTTGATTTTTGGAAAGAATTGAAATCAGCAGGTCTTATTTACGAAAAAGCCCAGCCGCCAGCATAACGATGGAGTATATTACGTTGAACGACGGAAATTCTTTGCCGCTTTTAGGATTCGAAACTTATAAAGCGAGTAAAGAAGAAGCAATCGAAAAGCTAATCCAAAATGCAAACATTACCTTGACAAACGGAAATGAATGGCTATGGAATTGCCCAGAATGCTCCCTGCTGGCGCCGGAACCGACCGAAGAGAGCTCTGCGTAGCAAATATTGTTGTTATGATATTTATTCTATTTCAAATTCCGCGAAAATTTCATATTCCCTTTTTGATCTTGAATAGTCACGCAGATGATAGCGCTTCAATACCCGGTACTTTCCTGACCGGTAGTTGTGCCTGTCCGGAAACAGCGCCACCAGGAAATCCCGCGCCGTGAACGGAAGTATACCGTAACCCAGATCTTCAAATCCTACATTTTCCGGAGGGGAAACCTTGTTCCATTTTCCTTGATCCTGAAATTCCACGGTATAATGGAGGCCTGTTGTTAAAGTATCAGATGTGTAGTTATACATCCTAACACGTAATGTGTCTTTTATTTCAGATGCTATCATTGAAGCACCCAAAACTGAAAGGCTTACTCTGGCCTCGGTTGAGGAATCTGCCTTCAAATCAATCGACGGTAGCGAGATATCCTGAAATCTCTTTCCTGAGATGAACATTGGAAGGGGATTTATTTTACTGCTATCCTTTGTATTACTTTCATCTGCCCTGGCAATCATCCCTAGGCTATCGTCCGCTGCCGTCTTTTTCACAGAGCTATCTGTCTGGATCAATGATATCGGTACGGACTTCTCGGATACTTTCCCGGTATCACTCCGCTGTTGGCAGCCATAAATAAGGATAATAAGCAGGCACAGGATCAATTTTGGGTGATTTTCCATGGAGTATGTGTTATGGCTTTGCCGTAGTTATAGTTGTTTTATTCTTTCCTTTTATGATAACCACCTTGTTCGTTAACCACCATTTGACACCCACTTTGTCATGTTGATGTTCAGGAATAAGCAGGTTGAAACTACTGGAAAGTGAATTGTCAAATCCCCTAAAAAAATATGGATATAAGTTTCCCCTTGCTCATCTTCAATAAGGTTAACATCTTCTGGCGGCCTAATTCTCTATTTAATTGCCAATGATTATGAAGCTTAAATGAAATTGGAAAAAATTACAACTCTACCACAACGATCTCTGGGAAAGTTTTTCCTTCATATTCAAAAACGCTAAAAGGATGGTCTACAATTCTGATGTCTGTTATCGAATAGTAATAGGGAGACGAGCAAGGATCATTAGTTTTGTTTTCTTTCTTGATGCTGGTATACGCTATTACAATAGACCCAAAATCATCCATTTGGATTTTGTACGAATGCTCACCTTCTGTCTCGGGAATGCCAACAAGTCTTACAATGCCGTTATTAGGTGTGGGTCTCCCCCCAGGGTTATAGATAAGCCCCGCACTTTTGTGGATTTCTCCCGTCACAGCATTAGTTACTTTAATACTCGACACATCTATGTCGTGAATTTTAAACAGGCTTTCCCCCGTTTCCTTATCGAGGAATATTACACCAATTTGGTTTGGCATTCCCTCACTCAGTAAGTTTGCGCAAGGGTCTTCCGTTCTTTGACAGCTTACAACCAAGACTGTTATAAAAAAAATTGCTCCATAGAGTTTATATAGTTGTTTTTGCATGATTATTTTATTATTAATTATCGTTATGTAATGATGATTCCCGAAATCTAGCCAAGTCTTCTTCTGTTGCAGGATATACGGCAGCTACTTCCAACTGATAAGCTCTTTTGGGTTATTTAATGGAATACGTTAGCCGATACTCCTTGATCGCAAGCGTGTCTCGTTCTGTCATTGTTTTGATAAACGATTCGTTAAATTCGTTGGATACGGTGCCGAAAGAAAGACCTTTGCGGTTACCGCTTTCATCATACCGGACCAATTTATAATAGAGCCGCGAGACTTCGAGTGCCTGCTCCCCGTTGCGCACGACGAGTTGGATGTTATAGCTGCCATCCGGATTGAGGTCGATACCGTATTTAAAGAGATTGGATTTAACGATGGGATCGTCCTCCACCTGATTGGTTGCGGACGATTTCAGCACCGTTGCATCGCCGGTTTCGGTTACGTCGGTGATTTTACTGAAAGCGGAGTATTTTATGATATCCTTACCTTCAAATATAAAATAGGAATCAGCGAACCAATCAGGATCTTGCTCCGTAAACTTAGACCAGTAGGAAATATACCCGGTATTGGTTTTTTCGGAATAAAGGCGATCCAGAAAACCCATAACGGTTTTTTCGTGATGATCGGGATTCAGTTCCGTTCCACCTACAAAAAAACGCATCTCTGAGACCGGCACGATGGCATCAAAAGTCGTCTGATACGGATATTTTGAAACTTCTGCTTCCTTGGTGCATGCGGAAAGAATGCTTAAGAGACTTAATAAAGGGAATAGCTTTTTCATTTTAATATTTAAGGATTGATCGTAAAATCAGCTTTTTCAAAAGCCTTATGTATGATGCTGTCCAATGCGTTTTTGATCCGTTCTTTGCCCTGTGGCTGGTTAATATCTAACCCGCAAAACGTACTTCCATTAGATTCGGCGTGAAGCGATAGGTAATAAAGACCACCTATCTGCAAGGCCAGTATGGCTCTAATATCAATGCCGTCACTCACGAAATAAGGGTCAACGTGCCGGAGCAACTGTTCTCCCATTTCTTCCCGGCTGTTTGACAGTTTTTTCAGTATTTCGTTTTTTTCGCCGATTTCCCAATGGATAATTTTCTGAAGGGCTTTATCCTTTAGCATCGCTTCAAATTGCCCCTGAAGCAGGGAGCTTACGTTGTCCGCATTGATTTCCTGCGGGTTTTGCACTAGGTTTTCGATGGCGGTTTTCGCCTTGGCGTTCCAATAATCTTTCTGGCGGACGTAGGTCTCTATCAGATCGTCCAGACTGCCGAAATAGTTGTATACCAGCTTCCTGTCCAGACCCGCCTCTTTACAGATAGCTGCTACGTTCAATCCTGCGTAACCACTTTTCTGGATCACCTTTCCCACCGCTTCGATCAGCCTTTGCATTGAGCGTGCCTTCTCCCGTAGGGGACCCGATGAAACCTTTCGGGTTCTTTCTTTCGTTTCTATTACTGTCGATTTTTTCATGGATACGTTGAAATAGCAGGACAAATCTAAACATTTTATCCCATATGTGTGATAAAATATTGTTTTAGCAAATGATATTGGATGTTTTTGCCAGATGAAAATGATTTTTTCATCCTTTCTTGTTGCAATTTTCGTGCTTGTCCTGCCAACAGCAGAAAGCAACAGGCACCGTGTAACCCCGCGGCCCCCAAAGGTACTGTACGTTGAGCGAGTCGGAGAGGTCGTCCCATCCGTAGCTCTTGCGGCGTTCTTCGTGGCGGTAGGTTCCGCCAACCACAACACCCAGCTCATGCCTCCCGAACACAAAGGGCCATCTTTGAAGTAGAGGGTGAATGGGAAGAGAAGTTTCAATTGCGAGATTCCATTGCTAAGGATAAAGGCAGGTTGATCATGGAGATTTTCCGAAACGGGATGTTGGTAGAATCGCTTGATTATAGGGATCTCAACAAGGAAGTGCATTTGTACCCATAGAATCTATCCGAAGCTGCTAGAAATCCTCCGCTCGCGCTGGAACCGACCGGAAGAAACTCTGCGGAGCAAATGTTGCCGGTGCCTCGATATAGAGGCCACGTCCACATCTACGGTAAGTGGTGCAAAAATAATACATTGAGTTATTGTAAATGGGTAGTATCTGGCGATCGACGCTGCTCCTAGCATAGGTAAAAAGGGAGAACCGTTTTGAGGTTGTTAAGTTTTTGTTAAACCAGCTATGGGTTATAATTTTGGCATTCTGTTTGAGTAAATATTAGTATTCATAATTTAGGTTAATAATTGGTTAGTTAAAAATCCTGAAGCTCCCCGCTTCAGGATTTTTTTGTGACACCCCCCTCCAGCTTGAGAAACAAACCCATTTCTTGTTTAGCTGAATTTCAATCTTTGAATAAGATCTAAAAAATATTTTTGACTCCAAATATCAAGCGCATCATCATTGGGTATAAACCTAACAACATCGTCTTTGATATGCTGCACACTAATTCCATTTATCTTTTGTGTAAGTAAATCAAGAACTTCAATTTCAGAAATATCATCTCTATTCCAGTCATTGGTATCTTTTGCACGAAGCAGAAAATGTTTTAAATCCAAAGCAATTCCTTTTTTAATGTACCATTCCAGATCAAACCAATCCCTTCCTTTCACACGGTTTTTCCATTTTCGAAATAA
The DNA here is from genome assembly GCF_005049105.1 of Sphingobacterium alkalisoli. Classification (GTDB taxonomy): domain Bacteria; phylum Bacteroidota; class Bacteroidia; order Sphingobacteriales; family Sphingobacteriaceae; genus Sphingobacterium; species Sphingobacterium alkalisoli. The sequence continues at coordinate 295,412 of NZ_SUKA01000002.1, read as the reverse complement.
TAGGGCATGCATTTTTCCAGCAAAAAGACTTTCTTTTGTAAATGTCTTCACATAAAAAGAGAATGGTTGAAGAAGCAATTTCTCCTCCGTTTCAAATCCGAGAGGTGGCTTTCTGTCGACTTCAATCTTTATTTTCATATTAGGCATCGTTCCAACTCCTAGCTGGGGTGCTATATCTTCCAGCACCAATTCTCTCCAAACGGTATCTGATTTTAAAAATGCAGATTCAACATTAGATTCTATCGATTTATTTTTCTCTTTAATATTTACAGTAATTCCTAAGGCAGCAAATTCTGACTTAATGGACTCGAAATAGGGTTCAAGTGAAAAATCAGCATTTGATTCTAATAACGAAAAATCCAGGTCTTCTGAAAACCGCTCTAACCCATAAAAAACACGAAGTGCAGTCCCTCCATAGAATGCAGCTTTTTCAAAAAAACCAGATCTATTTAACCCTGCTAATGCAATTTCTTGCATTATTTCTCTCATTGCATCAAAAGCTTCCTGATTACTTTGTGGATTGTATTCCTTTAACCAATCTTTTATCATAGTTCGCTAAGCGTCTTTGTTAACATTTTTAAACTAGAAGCTTTGGGAGCAGCTTCAATCCAACTATCGATACCATCAATATCCAAAGCTCTCAATCGATCAATATCAATACGAAGGTCGTCTATAAGAAACGATCGCACCTGAACAATGCTTCGCAGATGTACACCTGAAGTCATCACAATTTTGTCACACAGTGCCTTCTCTGGAGAAGCCATCAAAACGACCTGTCTTGGAGTAAGTTTTATACTTTCAAGGCCAAAAAAGTAATATGGAAGCGATGCTTGTCTATAGGTAAAACGTCCAACTTTCGTATTAACAGTTTTTGATGCCTTAACAGTAACAGAACTAATTTCATATACGCGTTCAGGAATCAATCCATGGTAAGATAAGGCGGTTTCTAACGAAACATAGCTCGGCCCCCATAAATGGTTTGCTATAAGAAATGCTTCTGGCTTTTTGGTTTTACTCTTCGGACCCGGCACATACAATCCTTTCTTTATAGTCGTCAGTAGACCTTCCTTTACCAATTCTCCTATCTTGTCATTAGGGCGTTTATAATCTTTTAATAATGATAAGATTATTTGTCTAGTAAGGGGCTCCTCAGCATAGTTTTCTACTAATTCACTAAAACTCATATGTAAAAATAATAATAAATAATCGGAAAATATCCGATTTTACTTAAAATATTTTACAAAATCATATTATTACTTCGTTACGTGGAGCAAATACATCCCATCGCCTTCTGCTTAGCTAAAAAAAAGGCCTTGGTTAGTGGCTTCCTAGATAGAATATATAATAAATGCTAACTATAACCAACGTTCTTAAGATCGGCGGAAGTACCGTACTGACATCTTCGGTATGTGGTGCAAAAAATAAAGCGGGCGGCTATTGTAAACGGGTAGTATCTGGCGGTGGTCGCTGCTGGCAGCATAGGTAAAAAGGGAAAACCGCCTTGAGGTTGTTAAGTTTTGTTAAACCAGTTATGGGTAATAAATATTGGCATTTTCTTTGTACCAATATTAGTATTCATAATTTAGGTTAATAATTGGTTAGTTAAAAATCCTGAAGCTCCCCGCTTCAGGATTTTTGTTTTGTAGCACCTCCCATATGGGGGAAAACCCATTTCTTGTTGAGCTGAATTCGAGTCTTAGTAAAATCTAAAAAATATTTTTGACTCCAAATGTCAAGTTTTAAGCACCAAAAACTTGACATTAATAAATAATATGTTTTAATGAACCTGTAGTTCGTCGGAAGATAGTTTCATTCTTTTATCAAAACCTGTATATCTGTATTTGTATATTTCCCATAGTGCCCTGCAAATCCAACCATCAATTTGAATGACATAAGCAGTAGTAATGTTTTTAGAGGTATAGGCATTTCTGGATAAAAGCTTGCCAGCAATATTACTAAAGCAAAAAAAAACACGCTTATTTGCAATTGAAAAACGGTTTTTCTGAAAACTACAGCTATACTTGCACCTGTCATTCCAACTGCCATAATCACTGCCGCCGGGATATAAAACTGATTGTAAACAAACATCAAAGCAAGTGTTTGCAGGGTGTGAAACCATACAAAAAAATGTGGCGACAAGCCAGCTTCTTTATAATAGCTTATAGTACTTTTTGTAAAATTACTGACGACACCGCCACCAATATCGACAGACAAAACCGCTATGACGATTATCTCCCATAGTGCAAGGTCTTTTGCATTAAGCATATTGAAAAACATTACTATGATTGCTAATAGATATGTTAATATCAAATCACTTTTATAGGCTTGTTTTCCGTGAAGTTTCCAAAGAGATTTCGGCACGTTGACCATTTTATTTTCTGTACCCACTGTTTCTGATTTAATTTCTGCAAAATGTTTTCTACCGACCTCCAGTAACATCAATGAATATTCCTGTGGAATAGGAGGATTGTTCGGAAGCCAACCAAAAAATGGCTTCTGCCACTTCGTTTGCCAATCCGCCTCTCTTCAGCGGAATGGTTTCTTTTATACGCTCAATCCTATTCGGTTCTCCGCCGGAAGCGTGGATGTCGGTATGAATAAATGCAGGACGAACGGCATTTACACGGATATTTTCGTCTGCCAGTTCCTTTGCTAACCCGATAGTCAGCGAATCAACAGCTCCTTTTGACGCAGCATAATCAATATACTCGAAGGGGGCTCCGGTTCTCGATGCGATGGATGAAACATTGACAATCGTTCCTCCGTTTCCTTCGTATTTAGGCGACATTCTTTTGATTGCTTCCCTGCAACATAGAAACGTACTCAATGTATTGGATTCAAATATTCGTTGTAATCTTTGGCGGGTAATATGTTCTAATCGGCATTGTTCTTCTAGTATTCCGGCATTGTTGACTAATGACGTTAAGTTACCAAACTCCGTATATACTTCTTCAAATAACCGGATTACATCTTCTTCATTGGAAACATCTGCCTGAAAGGCCTTTGCCAAACCTCCTTTTTGCATGATGGATTCTACTACTTTTTCTGCATCACCTTTAGTTTTGTTATAATTTACTGCTACCGAAAATCCTCTTTCAGCAGCAAGCAGAGCTGTAGCTGCTCCAATGCCACGACTTGCTCCTGTTATAAGCATTGTTTTCATATTGTAGCTTTTTTATTATTCACCAACTTTATATGGGCCAGATGATGGTTGCAATGCCAAGCGTACATTCCGATAGCTTCGTCCAGTATAAATTCCGTTCCGTGTTCGGGATGGGTATAGTTCCTTTTAAGCATTTCATCATCCATATTTTTCAAAATAACATACCACCTGTGATGTAATCCTCTTAAAATGGATAACGAAAATTCAACAGGTAAAGATTTACAGTCACTTAGTTCTGCCCACAAAGCTTCGTTATAAGGTTTGATAACCGGATTATTTTCTGTTATTGCAAGTTTGAAGCGCATAAATGCATTGATGTGACTATCAGCACAATGATGAACCACCTGTCTTACTGTCCAACCACCCTCTCTGTATGGCGTATCAAGAAGATGATCGGGCATTGGCTCTATTTCATCTCTTAATACTTCAGGAAATACTCCGATAATTTCTATCCATTTTGCTAATTCCTCTTTGGAAATAACCAACGGTTTTACAAAAAAACCGATTGGATATTTTAAATTTTGGTCTTTCATTTTATCTTCATTTGATTATAAATCATCTGTAAAATGTCTTCTATTTTTCTCGTGCGAAAACTTGCGGTTGTTGTAGTCTACAGATTTGTTTCGAGCTATGGACAAGGTTTGCCAATCTTCATTTTTCAGCATTTTGGCAATGAAAACCATTTGACCGATGTGGTAAGGATAATGAGCCAACTGCCTGTTGATGGCTTCGGTAACGGAATGTCCGTCATTTCGGATATATACGACACGCTCCAAATCTGTATCAGTAAGTTGCTCCAATGCTTTTAAAAGACATTCCCAGCCTTTATCCCATCTGTTCAGTAACTCTTCTTTGCTGTTGAACGGATTGGAAAATTCTGCTTCACGGTTTCTCCAGGGCTTCTCTCCATCAGCTGTCAGAAAGTCGGTGAATCTTGATAACATATTCCCCGCAATGTGATTGACCAGAATGGCAATACTATTGCTTTCTTCGTTGTACTGCCAGATTAATTGCTCTTCTGGCAACTGCTCCATTGCTTTTTCTCCAAGCATTTTGTAATACTTGAATTGCTTTATTACACTGTTTAAATAACTCTCCATATTGTTTTATGTTAAATGTTGGTACTACTCCTTTTTATAAGATAAAGCTTTGTAGCAACTGTTTGTTTCTTTCTGTATCCATCAATTTTAGATTTTTATGCATTTATTCTTTGAAACTGTATAATCGGAGTTCAACCTCCTTATTTCTATATCCTTTGTTGATGAAATAAATAGCCCCTAAAACGCACACGAAAGCCAAAATAGTGACACCTGTAACTACCTCATCTAAAAGAACGTAACCCAATACCAACGCTATAAAAGGATTGATATAAGCATATAGTGAAACAACGCCTATCGGAAGTTTCTCTAAGGCATAAACGTAGCAGGGGTAAGCCAATACAGAACCTATAACAACAAGGTACCCTAGCGCCCAAATACTTTTCGTATTTATTGTTTTGAGTTCTGCATAATCATCCATCAATAAACTCATTACAATCAAGATAATTCCTCCGAGAAACATTTGGAATGCGACATTTGTCATTACATTTCCTTTAGGAACTTTATGTTTAGTATAAACACTCCCTAAAGCCCAGGATAAGCACGCGCCGAATGCGACCAACATTCCGATAATATAATTGGGATTGGCAAAATCATTCAGGTTATCTTTAAAAATCAGAACGATACCCGTACTTCCTAATATCAGACCTGAAACAATATATTTATTAGGTTTTTTTTTATCAATACCTGTGAGATAGTTGATGGCAACAATATATACGGGCAAGATAGAAACAATCAATGCAGCCAATCCGCTCGGTATATATCTTTCACTCCAACCTACTACACCATTTCCGAAAGTAATCATTAAAATACCCAGAATAAATTGTGTGAAGAGCTGATTTCTGTTGATTTTTAGTTTTCCTGAAAATTTTAATACAATCAACAAAATACCACCTGCAAGCACTTGTCTAATTGCAGAAAAAAGAAATGGTGGAAAAGTTTCAACCCCGACCCTAAGAGCAAAATAGGTAGTACCCCATACGATACATACCACAAGAAGGGCTAAATAGGCGAAAATATTTTTTTCGGTTTGCATAATATGGCGGATAATAATTAATGATAAGCCTGATCGTCCAAAATTTCCAATACGGCATTCAGATGATGTGTATCGTGTTCGGCAACGAAATACATAAGGTCAATAATCCGCATTGGTTGATTTAATCTTGGATGATACAAGCTGTTTTGAAAATCCTTTTCACCGAAACTTTTTAAAATATGTATGGTATTTTGCCGTTCCTGCTGAAAATCGGACAATAGTTTTTCGATGGCATATTGATTGAAAGATGCTTTGTCGGTTGCAGTATTGTTTAGGTCGGCAGGAGACATTTCCGTTTTGTTTTCCTTTATTTCCAGAAACCTCTTTTGCCACAACGGTTCTAAAATCCACAAATGACCTGTATGCTCCTTTATTGACCATTTGTCGTCTGGTTTAAAATTCAGTTGCTCTTCGGATTTGCCTTTGTTTAGTTCTTGGAATTTTAGCATCCCCACCTCCATTCTTTCCAACAATTCCGAAAATTTCTCTATACCGAAGTTGAAGTTAAATTTTCGGTCAAACCATTTGGGCTTATCAGGCGTCAGTAACAGCTCCATTTTAGTATCGGCACGGCTGTATTCCTGTCTATCGAGAGACACGTCTTTAAATCCAAATTTGTGATAAATAGCTATTGCTGCTTTTAGTTGAGAATTTGTAAATAAGATGAGTTTATCTGCATCCAATTTTTTTGCTTCTTCAATAGCTGTTTTGCAAAGTGATTTTCCTGCACCTAAGCCCTGAAATCTTTCGTCAACAGCCATTTTAGCCATTTCGTAAACACCATTATTGACGAACACTAAAGCCACCGTTCCGATAATCTGATTTTTATGTTCGACAAAAAATATTTTTCCTCCTTTTTTCAGAATGGCATCTTCTGGATGCAAAAGCAAAGCTTCATCCATTGTCTCCATTTCAAAATATTTTTCTACCCAAGCCCTGTTTAGCTGCTCGAAGTACCTACGGTATTCAGGTGTATATTTTACTATTCTCATTTTCCAAAAATTTACAAATGTATTTCCATCACACTTTCAACTTTCTCATAATTGTATCACCATAATAAACCAATCGGTCTTTTTTTATGCAAAAAAATTATGCTTTTAAGCCGATAATCATTTTTTCTAAAAACTCCATTGCTACTCTTAATTCATTAGTTCTATTAGTAACTTTTGCTTGCATAAATGCTCCTTCAATCATCGAAATCATTACTACTGAAATTTCTGTCGGATCAGTATCTTTCTTTATTTCTTCTCTTGCAATACCACGCTTTATTTGGTTCTCTATAGACGTTTTCCAGAAATCAAGAGCTTTAACAGCGCGATCTCTCAATTGCGGATGCGTATCATCTGCTTCTGTGGATGTATTCAAAATGGGGCAACCCGCAAGTAAATAAGGGTACCTGAAATAATTCTTATAGGTGCTCGGGTACACCAATAATCTTTCAATGGAATTATCAGATGCCAATATTCGCACTTTCATATGTTCGTTTACTTTATTATGATTGTAGTCGAAGGCAGCCAAAGCAACTTCATCTTTATTCTCAAAATTACCGTAAATACAACCTTTTGAAAGACCCGTTGCACTTATCATATCATTCATTGAAGTGCCGGCATATCCTTTTGTATTGAATACAGGCGCGGTTTTCTCGATAATAAATTGCTTCGTGTTTTCTGACTTTGACATTTTCATAAAAGCATATTAATGCAATACAGTGTAAAGATAAATAAAAATAAACCAATCGGTCTTTTTTAATACAAAATAAATTAATTGATATACGTGTCCTCTGCATTATCCAATTCTTTGCTGATTGCTTTGGCATAACTCTACATATCCTGCTATTAAAACAAAAACCGCATAATATTAACCATAAGTTTACAGCAAATTGGAAATGACTATGTCTGATATAAACCTACCACGATTTTCAATAGTGTCTTTGGGTACCTCAACTACTTCATAGCCATAATGCAGATAGGTATGTTTCATTTTATCAAAAGTGTAAACAGCTTCCTCCCAGGTCTGCTTTCTCTCATTATCTAATTCATATATTTCTTCCCATGGCGGAAGGATGAAAACCTTTTGAGCATATGGATTTCCCTTCGTGCGTTTGTTAAGTTCTTCCGACACGGGTATGTTCTCCATTTCCATATAGCAGATGGTATCCAATATCCCTCGATCAAAGAATACGATATGGGAGGTCATCTCCCTGGCGACACGTTGATAACTTGCTAATGATGCATCGAACATCAATTGGGCATATAATGCTTTATTTTCCCAAGGTAGCCCATCACCCCCTATCTTCATCTGCTCCTTAATAATTCTTCTGGCGTCTTCAGGCACTGTTTTAAAACCCCTGCTGCTTAACTCATTCAAGAGCGTAGTTTTCCCAACTCCGAGACCTCCAGTAATGACATAGTAAGTTAATGCAGGATTTTCTAATTTTTTAGGTAATAATCTCATAGGTTTCGAGCAGTGATTTGTTTATAGCTTCCCACTCATCATCAATAATACTGTAAACATAGAACCCGTTACTCGGGCCGTACGACTGGATAGAATAATTCCTTAATAAGCCCTCATAACTAGCTCCCAGTTTTTTCAAACTTGACGCGGAGCGATGATTAGCTGCGTCTACCATGAATTGCACTCTTCTGATCTGTTTATCAAAACAGTATTTGAGCATTAGATGTTTAACAAAATAATTAATACCTGTTCCTTGCCACGCTTCCCCGAGCCAGGTCCAACCAATTTCAATTCTCTTTTGTAAAAAATCCACTGAACCATATTGGCTGATGCCCGCTACTTTATTAGAAAATTTATCGATTATTACTAAAGGGTAATTGCGCTCTTGATCTCTCCATGATAGACAGGTCTTAATATATTCCTTAACGTCATCTTTGGACTTAACCCGCCGGCCATACTCCCAAAGGCGATCAGAAAAGCTGATTTCCACCAAACTTGTTAAATCTTCAATTTTTAGCGGTCTCAACAGGACTCTGTTATTTTCAAGAATAATTTCAGATTTAAAGAATTGTTCATTCCCAAAATCTTCTTTTGTATCAATATCACTCATAAAAAAGTATAACTGTCACAATTATACGTATTTTTCTAAAAAGACAGTAACAGAAGGATGGTATAGGTGATCCAATACGAGTGTGTTTACATCACTAAGATGGTAACTTCCCAAAGACTTTTTTGATATCTTTTAATGATAGTTGCTGCGATGTCTTTGTAAGATAGGGCGATGACTTGTAACCGTGTATGATATGGAGATAGGGACTACTGAATTGCCATCGGTAATCCGAGCTGCCCCCATTTCGTACACCGTCCCTTTATTGAGCCAACTGACATATGATTCTATCTCATTCACAACATGTTGAGAAAAAGCATTGCTGTATAACATACATAATACCGGGGTCCATAGTAATAGAGCTAGTACTTTCATCGCTTCGCTAATTTGCCCCAAAATAGAGCTTTTTATTGAGATTAGCGAACCTACAGGTTGATTGTGAACTATTCGCCGCACGGCTTACCTCTATCCTGCGATCGTGGCTGGTAATATGGGTGAAGACCGAGCAGCCAGTTTAATTCGCGTAATATTATAACTATCTTTGAGTTATGAGAGAGAAAGAATTAAATGAAAGTTTTGGTACATTATCAGAAACCATAAACGGACTTGCCAAGTTAGGTTATACACATGACTTCAACATAAAAGAAGAGTGTATTGTATGCCACACAGCTAATATTACACTGTCTCCTGACGATTTTGAAATCGACCATGTTTATCGCTTTGAAGGTGACTCCGACCCTGAATATCAGTCTATACTTTATGCCATTTCATCTGTAAAGTTTAACATAAAAGGGACTTTAGTTAATGGTTACGGAATTTCATCAGACGAAACAACTACAAAATTAATAGAAAAGCTAGAGATACCTCATGTGCGAAACAGCATGGAAAATAAGCCAAATGATTCAACAGTAAACCCATCAGACGGTAGCATTTTAGACAATCCTCTAATGGAAATCGATCTGCAGGCGTTCATTAAGCAAGCTAAAAACGAAGCTACTTGGGCCGACAAGGGCCGACATTCGGCTATACTTTTTAAATCGGACACGATGAGAATTATGCTAATGGGACTGCACAAAAATGCTGAACTAAAACCGCATAAAGCGAACGGGGTAATAAGTGTTCAAGTTTTGGAGGGTGGTATAGAGTTCACGGCGGGGAATCAAAGTGTCCAACTGGGTAAAGGTCAAATGATAACATTACGAGATAACGTCATGCATAGCGTGAAGGCTGCGACAGACAGTTTCTTCCTTTTAACAGTTGTTGTCTAAGTCCTTTTACGATTATAATACACCAGATCTATAAAAACTCAGGCCCTTCGTGTACCACATTACTAATTCTACATAGGTGATGTACACCAAACTAGTGATTCAACATATAAAAATATTCGCGATTAAAATAGATTTTGGCCCCTGTACGATATGATATTTTATCCATCAAAATATCTACTATTCTATCTGAATGACTTCCTTTGTGCACCACAGGTGTGCTATATTTGCCGTCGACAGCTACAACTGATACGATATCGTCAACATAGGGGAAATCAGGAAGGACGAAAGAGTAATACAAATCTACCCCGGCCCGACCGCTATAGGGATATCTTGTGTGCCGATGATACAAGGTTTTTTTCTTCCTATCAGTTGGTACCTCTAAGTATATAGTCTGTGCGACAGGCCGTCCACTTAGTATACCTGGGCTCCACCTTCTTTCATCTTTGATAAATCCACTTAATAGCTTTCCAAATGCCGAAGTATCTTTTTTTATCAGACCTCCGTCTCTCCCCACATCGAAATGCACATAAGTACCCGGTTGCACCTGTTCATAAGAAAAGCTGCCTACCACGGTCATGGAATCTAAATATTCCACCCATCTATCCATAAACTGATCCATACCGCCCCTAGGCGCTAAACCAATCTCTACACTGGTATATATCTCGTTAATGGTATCGGACGTTAATTGAACAAAAATAGTATCTGTATAATTGTCAAATCTAATATATCCTACCAAGTGGAGACTATCTGAAACACAATGACGACAGGCCGTTGATAACAATGAATCTATCCTGTGTTGTCGTCTACTATCGATAGGTAGATCGGTGAAGGAAAAGATATATTTTGCCGCGGATTTGTCGAATTTTAAAACAAATGGTCTTCCCGTCCCTCGTGTAGCGAACCCTTTCATTTCTCTTTTCAATATGTCGGAGACACAGGTTTGACAAGTTTCTTGCGCTGCACTCCAAAAAGGAATGAGAACGAATAAAAGATATATTAGAGGCTTCACATCAGCAATTTACCTATTTTTTTTATCTTGTGCAGTGCAACCATCCATAATTTCAACAAATTGGCTTTATATCAAGACGAGACTATAATTTTGCGAACGGCAAAATGGATCTTCCATACTCTCCGTAATAAATAAAAACGGAAGTCGACATTGACCTCTGTTTATTTTTTCAGAGCTATTTTTGTTTATCGTTATTTACACTTTTCTATCCTAAGCGCAGGTTTTGTTTTGCATGCCTATCTTTTGGATATAACCTGTCTTTCGTACTGCTCAATATCAGCAATATAGTCCTTAGCAACGGGCACTTTTTTAACCAAACAAAAGTAATCGTACACTGCACCAAAAGGCATAGATTTTAAAATTTCAAGATATGCTAATCTTTGAAAGTTCTTTTTTTCCTTTTCTATAGTCTTTAGTTTTTCAGTGGGTTCCAGCATCGCATAAAGAAAAGCTAATTGAGACGCTCTTATACCCGTGACATAAGCTCCTATTCTATTAATACTTGCATCAAAATAATCAAGACTTATATGTGTTCTTTGAAGAAAACCATTCCTTATAATTTCTTGGGCAATAAGTATGATATCCTCATTAAATGTCGTAACATGGTCACTATCCCAACGTATAGATCGAGTTAGATGTACATTAATTTCTTTTAAAAATTGAAGTATTGATGAAATTTTATCACCTACCTGCTCTGTTGGATGAAAATGTCCGTTATCAATACACAATAATTTTTTATTTCCGATGGCGTATCCTAAATAAAACTCCGAAGAACCTACAGTCATAGCTTCTGCCCCTATACCAAACAACTTACTTTCTAATGAATCTTTTAGGTACTCTTGGGGGTATTCATCTTTAAAAATTTCATCTAATGATTTTCGGAGAATATCTCTGTGTCCATTTCGGTCAATCGGTATATCTTTTGCTCCATCTGGAATCCAAATATTGAGAATAGTGGGTGTCCCTAATTGTTTCCCCATCTCGGCGGCAATCTTTCTGCAACGCTTAATATGCGCTATCCAAAAATCACGAATCTCTTTATCTGTATTTGATAAAGTAAACCCACTATCAGCCAACGGATGAAAGAAGCAAGTTGGATTGAAATCGAGACCAATTTGTAACTTTTTAGCCCAATCTATCCACGATTGAAAATGCTCAATCTTTATTTCATTTCTATCAACCAGATCTTTTCCAAAATCTCCGTAGATTGCGTGTAAATTTACTCTATGCTTACCGGGAACTAAACTAAGAACCTTTTCCAAATCAGCTCGCACTTCACCTATATCTCTAGCTTTTCCTTTATAGTTTTCGGTAACTTGTATTCCTCCTGTTTTTGATGTTAGGGCACTGTTTTCAAAGCCCGATATATCATCCGATTGCCAGCAATGAATGCTTATCGGAAGTTCGGAAATTTTTTGAAGCACCTCATCAGTGTCCACACCAATTTCACTATAAGCTTTTTTGGCTTGATGATATGAAATATTAATATCTTCTACGTTCATAAATATTGGTAATTACATTTATCTGAAAAGGTTTATCAAATCGTGTTCAGCCACAACGGATTTTGTATCGGCAAGTTTCAAAAACTGTTCGTAATATTGTTCAAAATTCCTTTCGACAAAAGAAATATTTAACGCTTCCAATCTGTTTTTCAGAGCGGCTCTGCCACTACGTGAGGTCAAAATTAGGTCGGGAAGTTCAACACCAATCATGGCAGGATCGATTATTTCGTAATTAATCCTGTTTTTCAAAACCCCATCTTGATGAATACCGGACGAATGTGCAAAAGCATTTTTTCCGACAATTGCTTTATTAGCTTGAACAGGATTGGACATGGCTTTTTCAACCATTTTACTCAATTCTCCAATAAAAACAGGATTTATATCGGTAGAAATTGGTAGATCTTTAATCAGAAGTGTTATAATGATTTCCTCCAATGCGGTATTTCCTGCTCTTTCACCAACACCGTTTATTGTTCCCTCGGCTTGGTCTGCTCCTGCCAATAAACCAGCTATTGTATTTGCAGTCGCCATACCTAAGTCATTATGGCAATGTACCGAAATCTTGGCTTTATGAATATTTGGAACATGGTCAATAATAAATTTTATTTTTTCGTAATACTCGAAAGGTGTACAGAAACCATTTGTATCCGGTAGATTAACAACTTTTGCGCCAGCAACTATAACGGTCTCCACCATCTTGGCCAAAAAAATATTGTCCGCTCTTCCCGCATCTTCTGCAAAAAACTGTACTTCCTCAACTTTTTTGGAAGCATATTTAACCATATCATGAGCTACACGCAAAATTTCTTCTCTCGTCGTATTAAACTTATGTTTTATATGGATGTCTGAAGAACCTATGCCCAATTGAATACGGGATGATTTAGCTTGTTTAAGGGCCTCGGCAGCTGTATCTATATCAAGTTCACGTGCCCTCGCCAAAGCGCAAACCTTGGCATTTTTAATAATTCGGGAAACCTCTTGAACAGCTTTGAAATCTGCCGGAGAGCTTATCGGAAAACCTGCCTCAATAATATCTACTCCCATGAAATCAAGTTTTTCAGCAATGTTTAATTTCGAATCAAGCGTGAGTACACAACCAGGACCTTGCTCTCCGTCTCGCAATGTTGTGTCAAAAATATCTATCTTTCTTTTTTCCATAACTTTTCTTTAATCCAAAAATACGGCCTGTTTTTATTTTGTTATATTTGAAAATAAACGAATATTTATTGAATTATGCCAAAAGTTCAGATAGCAACCCTCCCCTGTATACAAGACATTAAAGATGGAGATATCGAAATAAGGCTTTTTGGTCAATTTAATACTGAAATACATTTTCACGAAAAAGTGCAGCTTGTCTCTCCCGAAATGGGAACCGTATATCTATACTCGGAAAAAGGCAATTTTTGCATTCCAGCGGGTCACTACGCCTATATATCTTCTTGTGTAAATCATAAACTTGTTTCGAGGTCTCACAACTTAAAGCTAAAGACGATATTTCTGGATATGTGTGATGATCGCTATATCTCTGATATGGGAGCGATAACAATTTTTCCTCCGTCGTCACTGCTTGACAACCTCTTAGCTTTTGGGGAACAATATTGGCTCGATAATAACAATTATGATTTGAAAGTATCCGGCTTATCGTACCTTAAAAAGGTTTTACCGTATATATTAACCAGCCCATTGAAATTATACACACAGCCACCTCAATCGGAAGCACTTTTAAGGGTTGCAGAGCATATTGCAAGTTCTTTAAATGAGAATATAACTATATCTTCCATATCAACTTTTATTAATATCCCCCAGCGTACTCTCTCACGATTATTTAAGAGTGAGACAGGAATGACTATATTCCAATTTATCAAGCTCAGTAGGATGCAAATGGCTTTAGAACTAATGGAAGACAAATCACTTAATATAAATGAAATTGTTTACCGTATTGGTTATGAAAGTACATCTACGTTTTCAAACCTTTTCAAGCAATTAATGGGTACAAGTCCTCAGAAGTATAGACAAGATTTCCTAACGAGACATGGGAAGAAATAGTAACAAACAAAATATACTTTTTATCAGAAATTAGCGTGCCATATTGGACGGAAATTTGACAAATCTGTACAGCGCAGCGACATGTATACGCGGAGGGCGATTTCTCCCCCTATCTATACAATTGTGCTCGCTGGCCTCCGGTATAGCACATCGTATTCACTAGCACTCACTTAGGAAATATATTCACTAAACTCTGACGCCAACCTTAAATAAGCAGCAGAGAAGTGAAGTACGAATGCAGCGAAAAACCGGCAGGCACTTTTATCGGATTTTTAAACAGTTCTAGTTATTTATTGTTATGCTAACAAGACTCAAAATCATTAGTAAATTAAAAATATAAAAAATGAGCCATAGTATTTTAAAAAAAGAACATCAACTAGGTCTTGGGGGCGTACCAATCGGTACAGCTTTCGAAAATATTACCGACGAACAGTCACAAAAAATTTTGCAGGAAGCCTGGGATTTGAACATCCGACATTACGATACTTCGCCATGGTACGGACTTACAAAAAGTGAAAGAAGATTTGGCGAATTTCTGAAAGACAAAAACCGTGAAGATTTTGTCTTTTCTACCAAGATCGGCCGTTTATTTACACCGGTTCACAAATCGGAAGTGCCGCCAACGATGTGGAAAAATCCCTTGGATTTCGACTTCAAACATATGTACACAGCCGATGCGGTAAAAAAATCTATTGAAGACAGCTTAGAGCGGACGGGGCTTGACTATATTGACATTGTTTATATCCATGATTTATCTGAAGATCAGGTGGGCGATCGCTATGATTACTATATGAAACAGGCCAAAGAAGGCGCCTTCAAAGTATTATCAAAACTACGCGATGAAGGCGTGATCAAAGCTTGGGGGATGGGTGTGAATAAGATTGAACCTATCCTGGATTGTATAGAAACTGCCGATCCGGACATCTGCCTGTCGGCTACACAATATTCGATTTTAGAACATGAAGATGCAGTGGATCGTTTGCTTCCTGCTGTTAAAAAAGCGGGGGTGAAACTGGTTTCGGGAGCGGGCTATAATTCTGGATTTATTGCGGGTAGAGGCCGCTACAATTACAAGAATATAATCCCAAAAGGAATGACAGAAAAACGTGATAAGATTGCACAAATCGCTAAGAAGTATGATATCGATATAATTACCGCAGCCATGCATTTTGTGTTGGCGGCTGACGAATTTGTAGCAATTATTCCAGGTGCAAGTTCAACCGATCAGGTACAAAGCAATGTAAAAGCGTGGAAATCTGAAATACCTACTAATTTCTGGAATGAGCTAAAATCAGAAGGCCTTATTTACGAAAAAGCACAGATTCCAGCATAACGATGGAACCTGTGGTGCTTTTGATGGCACGAAACTTATAAATACACTTTTAGGGTTTTACGTTTAATTTCTCGATTTTGAGTTTCCAATACAAGTAAACTGTTATAATATTTATTAAGGCGAGGATCCACAGGAGAGGGAAGGAATATGATGTTTTTCAAGAAATCATTAATTTCTGCCTCCTTCGGTAGCTCTACCCCACACACCTGTAGCTGCAGTTGTTTTTACATATTCTGAAAAGTCAGTGGCTTTTCTCCCCAATACTTTTTCAATATCAGAAGATACTGATGAATTTCTTCCGTCTAATACTTCTTCAAAAAGGTAATTAACTAACCATATAAAGTCTTCAGGTAACTTAAAATTTCTTAGATGCTGCACGTACGCTTCCAAAGTGAGGGGTTGAAATTCAATATTTTTGCCGCAGGCATCAGCTATTTCGGCAACGGCCTGGGGTATAGTCATAAGTCTGGGACCTGTCAATTCATAGATCTGACCATTGTGCTTATCGTCAATAATAGCTTGTACTACGACATCAGCTATGTCGTTAGCATCTGTAAAAGGTTCTAATGCTTCCGATCTGGGCAAGGCCACGTGTCCAGAGAGAATTGGGTCAAGAAATACACTTTCGCTAAAATTTTGATTGAACCAACTTGCTCTTACGATCGTCCATTTCTGGGCAGTTTCCATAACCACCTGTTCACATAGTTGGGCTTCTCTTTCACCCCTGCCAGATAGCAAAACCATTTTTCTTACGCCATTCTCAGTAGCAAGACGCGTAAATCTTTTAATGATATCTACTGCTGATGGTATAGCCAAGTCGGGCTGAAAGGTAATATAGACAGTTTCTACGTCTTTTACCACTTCAGACCAACTGTCTTGATTTTCCCAATCAAAAGCCGGCATTGCACTCCGTGAACCAATCCGGATATTGGTATATCCTAAGTTGCGCAATCTTTCCGCAACTCTACTTCCTGTTTTTCCTTTTCCGCCAAGGACTAAAATTTGACTTTGTTTCATGATAAATTCTTTTTATGAATTAATAATGATACAAAGGTGCGATGGCTGTTTATTTTAAATTTGTTTGAAAGGGATTAAGATTTGTTTGAAAGGAATTGTTGTTTGATTTCATTGGGTCTAACACCAAATTTGCTTTGAAATGCATTTGAAAATGAGCTCAAGCTATCGTACCCCACATGCCATGCCACATCTTGAACGCCTTCGCTACTCGTACTTAACATTTCGTATGCTTTATTTAAACGTTCTTCCTGCAAAAATTTAAAAACTGGAACGCCAAAAAGCTCTTTGAAGTTTTTCTTTAATTTATTGTTGTTCAGACCTATGAGTTTTGATAATTCACTTAATGACGGTGGGCTACATATGTTCTGCTCCATAATCTCTTTCGCCAAAAAGAGCTTGCTTTTATCGTCATTAGTTAGACGTTCATTCTTGTCAGTGCCGAGGAAAGCAAAAAAATGTGAAAGCAGTTCATTTACCTGACTTTTTAAGAACATCTGCCTGGTGATTCCTTTATATGGAGTCGACATAATTTTATAGACAGCTTTTTGCATATCAGGGGTCATGTAAAAGCTTGGCCCTTCTACAAAATCTTCTTTTGGATTAATTAATTCAGGCAAAAATTCGCTAAAAATCTCCTGCTCATCCATAGGCAATGTACTTAGATGTTTAAGTTTTGAAAAAACACTAATAGATTGAAGCGGTTTGTCTGGGCCTATTTTATGAGCGAATTCTACTTTATCATTTCCAAAAAAAGAAATGGCGGTTCCGGTTGTATTTTTCACTATTTTAATTTGATTTTGGTGTTTTATTTCCAGTTCTACATTGCCAGAACTATAAAAAGCAAAACCTACCGCATCTCCATCTATTGCACATCGCTGTACAATATCCTTCTGGGCATTAGATTGCTCTATTAAAACTATAAAGTTGTTTATTTCTACGATGTCGGTCGTCATTATCAATGTTTGTTATTAGTCCAATTGACTGCTAATGGTTTGGCTTAGTCAGCTTGTCACGAAACTCTTGTTACCGCAATCGTGCATCGCCAATCATTACTACAGCGAAATTACTTAATGGCCTCTTGTAAAAATAGTAAATTCTATATTATAGCAAGTTATATTTATTTTAAGAAGATCGTCCTGAAGAAGAGCATTTCTATTGGTGTATCATTTCCCAGTTATCCGCACCAGAAGAGACCGTTAATATTTTTTCACTATTCCAAACACCCTGATGTCGGTGACTGATAATATTTTGCCAACACCTGGTAGGATTCATATATGTTGTGCGAGGAAGAACAATCTATTTCTTGGTTATTCAATGTTTCGCTATCGGGATTGTCATTTGCATGTGATCGGATCACATATTTTTTTTCTAAACAGTGTATTGGTTTTAAATCGGCTAGATAAACCCGTTTTTCTGTTACATTATCTTTAGTTGCATTCGGTGTACCTGATTCGAAGCTCCATGCGACCCCTTTTTGAAAAACGAAATACAGGGAGTCATTTTGTACATAATAATGATCAGTCGCCTCGTAATGATCGTACTCATTGTACTTATGAGTAATCATTACTACATTGCCATTTTTTGAATAATAGGTTAGCTTGCCTTTCTTTTCACCGTGGCAATTGTAACTAAATGAGGTGGTATCTAAATTACCTTGGTCTACATGAAAATTGACTTCCTCGTACAGCCGTCTAATCTCGTCAACACTGCGCGGGGTATTGTTCGATAAGCCCCCCTCTTCTTCTAAATTTTCTTTTATAGGATCTGATTGGGAAGTGTCTGAACTGGACTCATCCTTACTTGCATGAGAGCTACAGGATAAAAAGACAAGTAACAATCCATACATGAACATGTTTTTCATAGCATCTGAATTTGATCTGTATTTATAAAACGTGCGAATGGAGGAGATTGTTTTTCGTCTATAAAATGGCCTATAAACGTGATACTTCATCAGAAGGAAAAGATAAAGCAAAAAAAGCTAACTTTGAATATTACAATTCACTTACATGCATCCACTATTCAATTATATTAATAGATACGCTTCATCTCTAATGTCCGAAAAAGAGTTTGAGGGTTTCCGAAGCCATTTTAGTGAGAAAAAGATAAAGAAAAAGCAATATCTACTACAGGAAGGAGAAATATGTAAATACTTCGCCTTTATCGTAAAAGGTGCCATGCGCAAATACTATATAGATGAAAAAGGTGTTGAGCACATCGTGAATTTATATATTGAAAATTGGTGGGCTGGCGACCGCGAGAGTTTTGTGATGTTTACGCCCAGTATATATCATATAGATGCGTGGGAAGATTGTGAGGTACTCCTCATTACAAGAGAAAGTATATTAGAATTGTGCCATCAATTTCCTGCTTTTAATGAGTTGTTATTGAAACTTGATGAAAGAAATAATATTGCTACACAAAGAAGAATAACCTCTTCGATCAGCTTTACTGCGGAAAAACGCTATGCAGATTTCGTTGACTGCCACCCATATTTTCTCCGTCGTTTTCCTCAACACATCATTGCCTCTTATCTTGGCATTACAAAAGACACGCTAAGTCGGGTGCGCAAAAAGGCACTTAAAAAATAAGCTATATCTCTACATTTTTTTTGCACTTTTATAGACATTTGTCTACGTTTTTTCTTTGGATTTAATGCAATTTTGATTTTGGTAATCAAATCTTAAAAAATGGAAAAATCTTCTAAAATCGTCCTTTAAGAGCTACTTTGCCCAGACGAAAGTATCGGAGTACATGACTTCGATGTCAGAAAATATTGCGAAATAAACCAGCAAAAAGGAAAAATATAAATTAAAATCACCATTTTTAATGAATGCGAATTAATTTAAGAAAAGAACGATTATGGAAACACATGAATATCCCAACAAAGAAATTACCATTCTTTGGAAACCAAAATTATGCATTCATGCAGCAGTTTGTGTAAATACTTTATCAAAAGTATATAATCCAAAAGAACGCCCTTGGATAAAAGCCGAGAATGCCACTGCACAGGAACTCATTGATCAGGTTGCAAAATGTCCATCCGGAGCATTGAGTATTAAAAGAAATACTTACCTAGAAGATTTGGATAATGGAAAACACTAAAGTAGTTTTTAAAGACGATAGTATCTATGGTGAAGTCCAACTGTTTTCAGATGATAAAAAAGCAGGAAAAATGGATATTTCCGTTGCTGATGGAAAACTTCGGGTTTATCATACCGAAGTTAACCCCGAACACGAAGGAAGAGGCTTTGCTAAATTATTGCTTCATCAATTAGTCAATTATGCAAAAGAAAACAATTTGAGAATCATACCGCTTTGCCCTTATGTTCTCGCACAATTCAAACGCCATCCCGAAGATTACGCAGACGTATGGTTTAAAACAAAGAGTTAATTAAAAAAGTCTATTATGCTTGATATCGTTATAGAAGCCCGCCGGGCTGAAATTTCCACAGGTTTTGCCGTTAAACGCATTCTCCCCTATCAGCTCCGCAGGATGGTCGGGCCATTTATTTTTATGGATCACGGTGGCCCTCTAAATGTCCCAGCAACCACAGCAAGTAACTTTGATGTGCTGCCTCATCCACATATCGGTCTTTCCACGGTCAGTTATTTATTTAGTGGGAATGTAACACACAGGGATAGTTTGGGAATAGAACAGGTGATAAAACCTGGCGAGGTCAATTGGATGACTGCCGGAAAAGGAATTACCCATAGTGAACGTTTCGAAGATCCGGCTATGCTGACCGGAGGCGAACTGGAGATGATACAGACATGGGTAGCTCTTCCAGAAAAAGACGAAGAAAGTGATCCGTCCTTTGACAACTATAAGCCTGACCAACTGCCCATTTTTACGGACACAGGTGTTTGGATGCGTTTGATTGCAGGAGAAGCGTATGGTTTGAAAAGTAATACGAAAACACATTCCCCTCTATTCTATGTACATGTCATGTTGGAGCAAGGTAGCCGTTTTGGCTTGCCTAATGGACATAGCGAAAGAGGTGTCTACATTGTTAGGGGCAGCGTTGAAGTAAATGGAGTCACTTATAAGGCGGGACAATTGATGGTGTTCACGAAAGGGGTTGATCCATTGATCATTGCCAAAGAAGCAACAACATTGATGATGCTCGGTGGTGAACACTTGGGAGAACGGTACATCTGGTGGAACTTTGTATCCAGCAGAAAAGATCGGATCGAACAGGCCAAAGAGGACTGGAAACAAGGGCGTATTGTTTTACCGCCAATGGATAATGAAGAATATGTACCCTTACCTGAAGGAAAAAGCAAACCGGCGGGAGGCCCTCCGCCTAATGCACTTTCTTGACATATGTAGTATACATGCGGAAGAAATATTAAAGTGTAAACGATGCGCCAGTACCCAAAGAAGGGATAAAGGCACTTATTAGAATAAAAAAATGGAAATAGGAATTGATAGTTTTGCATCCGCTATGTACGGAAGTAATACACTCAATAGTGTAGATGCTATGGAGCAGCTATTGGAAAGGATCGTTAAAGCTGACGAGGCAGGACTTGCTGTTTATGGTATTGGCGAGCACCATAAAAAGGAATTTCTGGACTCTGCGCCTGCCGTTATCCTTGCTGCTGCAGCAGCAAGGACAAAAAACATACGCTTGACAAGTGCCGTTACCGTGCTGAGTACGTCAGATCCGGTACGGGTTTACCAGAGCTTTGCTACCTTGGATCTGATATCCAAAGGCCGGGCGGAACTTGTTGTCGGTAGAGGGTCGGCAATTGAAGCTTATCCGCTGTTTGGATTTGATCTGAAGGATTATGATGCGCTGTTCAAAGAAAAATTGGAGCTTTTGTTAAAGGTCCGCGAACAGGAATTCGTTACCTGGTCTGGAAAATTTAGGCCAGCATTGGAAAATCAGCCGGTCTATCCTAGATCAAGTCAGGAGAAGCTTCCTGTTTGGCTTGGTGTAGGCGGAACTCCTGAATCATTTGTCAGGGCCGGCACCCTAGGGCTGCCGCTAATGGTTGCGGTTATTGGCGGAGAAACAGCGCGCTTTCGTCCACTGATCGATCTATACAGACAGGCAGGACATCGGGCTGGCTTTGCTCCAGAACAGTTAAAGGTAGGCTTACATTCACCGGGTTACGTAGCCATGAGCAATGAGGAAGCTATTGCCGATTATTATCCGGGTTATGCTGAACTCTGGACCAAATTGGGCAGAGAGCGCGGGTGGCCTCCGGTAACAAGGACCGGATTTAACGCATTAATAGCCTCTAATGGCGTACTAGTGGTGGGCGGCCCCGAACAGGTGGCAGCAAAATTATTAAAGCATAGCGAAGCATTAGGTGGTGTTGACCGCTTTACCTTTCAGATGGACAATGCAGGACTTAATCATGAACAGCTATTACGTTCTATAGAAATAATTGGCTCGAAGGTCATTCCTCTCGTCAATAAAAATCTTGGGTAGTTTATATCTGATCCTTTTCTACCAAGTTCGGAGAATAGGTAGTATGCAATGCGGATTGACCTATCCCCAATCCTGCGAAAATAAGGTAACTATTTTTAAGGATATTGGTATATAACTTGAAAAGAATTGATGATCGACCAGTAATTATACATGTATTTTATTGACCTTTTAAAGACAATTGAAGATAGATTTGAGCGCATAATATTTACTAAATTTGATAACAGGTATATTCATTTTTTAATATAATGAAGAAAATAGGTTTTTTATCATTTGGACATTGGGCCAATCATTCGGCATATAGCACACAGACGGCAAGCGATACCTTACTTCAATCTATTGATTTAGCTGTCGCAGCAGAAGAAATCGGAATCGATGGTGCATACTTCCGGGTGCATCATTTTGCCAATCAACTTGCGTCACCTTTCCCACTACTGGCCGCCATTGGAGCCAAGACCAGCCGGATTGAGATCGGAACTGGTGTGATAGATATGCGCTACGAAAATCCTTTGTATATGATCGAAGATGCTGGTGCAGCCGACCTCATCGCAGGAGGCCGACTACAGCTGGGCATCAGCAGAGGTTCGCCAGAGCAGGTAATCGACGGGTGGCGTTACTTTGGATATGAACCAACCGAAGGTGAGACGGATGCCGATATGGGACGGCGGAAGGGTTTGGAGTTTTTTGAAAAGCTGGCAGGTATCGGTTTTGCGCAACCCAATCCCAATCCTATGTTTCCAAATCCGCCGGGATTGCTACGATTGGAACCGCATCCTGCAGGTCTGCGTGACCGCATCTGGTGGGGAGCTGGTTCTAATGCAACCGCTGTATGGGCTGCAGAACACGGTATGAATCTGCAGAGTTCTACCTTAAAATTTGATGAAAGTGGTAAACCATTTCATATACAGCAGGCCGAACAGATCCGCCTCTATAAGGAGGCGTGGAAAAAGGCCGGCCATCAACGCGACCCACGGGTATCGGTAAGCCGTTCGATCTTTGCATTGGTCAACGATCAGGACAGGTACTACTTTGGTCAGGAAGCTAACCGAGTGGATAAAATCGGGATGATAGAACCCGACAAACGTGCTATTTTCGGTAGAAGCTATGCAGCGGCACCCGATCAGCTCATCAAGGAATTAGCGGAGGATGAAGCCATTCAAGAAGCAGACACTTTGCTGTTGACCATTCCCAACACATTGGGTGTGGATTATAACCTACATGTGCTTTCATCGATACTGAAATATGTGGCTCCCGAACTAGGCTGGCGATAAATTTTAGCCTATGTAAAAAGGTTAAACAATAGTTACGTTGCAAAGAGTGATTATTTATGCTGATAATGTCTTAATATCCCCTTATCAAACACGGTCCACACAGCAGAAGGTAACCTGGCAGACTTCAATGCCGCATTGGTCCACGTATTACAAGAATAAAACAAATGATATGCCCCCAACGCTTCATAAAAAGCGTCATCATTTCCATATTGGGCTTCCGTTTGGATATAAATAGGACGATCGTGATCAGCGTATTCTATTGTTGACAACACAAATTCAACTAAGAGCTGATATTGCTCTTCCGATACATGAAATTTTATACACTGATCATTCTCTACCAAGTTCGGATAATAGGTAGTATGCAATGCGGATTGACCTATTCCCAATCCTGCGATCAAGGCTGTTTTCAACGTTAGATCCTTCCATTCGGGTGTATTAAGGTAAAAACCCTTATCTCCCCAACCAATGGCAATCCAGCTTTTGGTACTATCTTGTGCTAGCGTATATTGATATGGAAAGATTGAATGCCAATCCATTTGTTCCGATTTGACCGGAAAGACCAGATCGGTATGTACACCATTGGTCAGTAAATAGAGCGTCAATGGTTGTTCCTCAACATAAGGATTTTGGTGATAAGCAGGTATTCTTGACAACAACCAGTCTGAAGCCAAATACAACATTGCAAAACTTATGACACCCAATATGGTATATAAAAATATCCAGATCATTTTCTTCCACCTCATATATATACTGTAAACATACCCAAGATAATTATTTTTACGGACATCGGTATTCACAAAAATTTTCATTAGATTCATTACCGTAAAATGATCAAAATTTTGAATATGGATACGCCTGTCACTGCACCACATTGGACATCGACCACCAAATTTGGCTTTCGATTTTCCTTTATTTTTATATTGATATTTATCTTCATAAAAAATAATGGCGCTTTTCCTCTGTTCCAATATATTAACAAGCCGTTCGTTTACTGCATGCAAAAGTTTACACCCTGGTTTGCGGAACATATCTTACATTACCAATATGACTATCGCATTTTCTCTAATGGAAGCGGCGACACATCATATGACTGGATATCTGTGCTCATTTTCTTTCTTGCCGCGTTGGGCGGGGCAGTCATCTGGACACTGATCGACACCAAAAGAGAAAATTACAGCAGGTGCTATTATTGGTTAACTGTGATAGTTAGGTACTACATCGCATTAATGCTGATTAACTATGGTGCAATAAAGCTTGTGCATGCACAAATGCCCCCGCCCGGCCTGACACGACTCATGCAACCTTTAGGCGAATTTTCACCAATGGGTCTGGCATGGACTTTCTTGGGTTTCTCAAAAGA
The DNA here is from genome assembly GCF_005049105.1 of Sphingobacterium alkalisoli. Classification (GTDB taxonomy): domain Bacteria; phylum Bacteroidota; class Bacteroidia; order Sphingobacteriales; family Sphingobacteriaceae; genus Sphingobacterium; species Sphingobacterium alkalisoli. The sequence continues at coordinate 270,814 of NZ_SUKA01000002.1, read as the reverse complement.
ATACAATATTTTTATGGGTATCGTTGAAATATTAGCGGGTTTACTTCTTTTTAGACGGACCGTGGTAATTGGTGCGCTGATAACGCTAGCTACTTCTGTTAATATTATGACCGTCAATTATTTTTTTGATGTTCCGGTAAAAATGCTTTCTACAGCGTTATTTCTTTTCTCGCTATTCTTGTTACTACCTTATTTAAAAATGCTTTACGGGTTGTTTTTTGAAGAAAAGTATGCGAAACTACCTGTGATTAAAAGACCCGCTTTTAACGCGGCGTGGAAACGCAAAAGTATAGTATTCTTCAAGATTGCGTTCTTAGGCATCTTTGCTTTTCAACAGTTCTCATCTCTATTAACCATACAGAAACAGATAAGCCTGTTTTTTAAAAAATCGCCACTGTATGGAATTTATCAAATTAATCACAGTGAAGGGGCACAAACTACTATTCCAAAAGATTGGCATACCATCATTTTTGAATATGGGGAATATGCGACTATTAGAGACCAATACTACCAACCTAAAAGGGAACAGGTTCTATTGGACACCTCAAATAGATCTATTACTTTAAATAGATATGTTTTTGATTATACAGTATTGGAGAATGGCGACATCAACCTAAGAAGAGAATTGGATGACAAAACTGAAGAAATCAAATTTGTTAAGCGTGATCCAAAAAAATTCGAGTTAAAGAAACGAGGCTTTAATTGGATACAAGAATACCCTCACAACCGATAAAGTGAACAATTAGATTTCTTCTTTCCATTCCCATTTAAAACGCATAGAAACAGCTAAGTGATCTGATAATGGTTTACCAGACGCATCAATAAACTTTTTATCTTCAATATTATATTCTTGCGCCGTAAATATAAGTCGTTTACTGCTGCGATAATAAATCTTGTCTATGCTTTCATTGGCATTGGTCAATTCTAACATGGGCAAAGGCATAAAATTATCATCGACGTCTGGATAATGTCCACGCTGCACTAAATCTATCCAACCATCATTAAGACTAGTTTTTTCCACAAACAAAGGTAAATTATCTAGCTTAAAAGCATAATGTGCATTGAAATCGCCAAATACGAACAGCGCTTGATCTGCTGAATGATCATAAATGTACTGCATGAGTTGATTTATATTTTTCTGACGTGCATAAGATGCTCGGGGAGCGTAATGAGAATTTGCATGTACATTATACATATCTACGTAAATATTTTTAGCTAGTTTTATCTTGGTATATGTAAACCCCTTAGTTGTAAGACAATCTGTACCTATACAATGCCGCCATGGAATACGTCTATATTCAAGTATGGGGTAATTGGATAGTGTATTCAGACCATCTCCGAAAGGTATCTTCCCTTTATGTATCGTTCTATATAAATGTGTGCTTTTTTCATATAGAAACTTGCTATAGTTAAAATCTTCTTGAACATGTACAATATCAAAATCAGAAATCAATTGTCCAATTCTAATCATGCTTTCACGTCTTGGCGTAATAGCACTGGATATTCGTTCAGGTAGTCCGGCGACATTGTACGTCAAAAGGGTGAATTCTCCTTGCAAAATGATATCCATGTCTATTTTTTCCAATACTCTTGACATCTTATATCTCCTGAATAGTGTCAGCATTAAAACCAGACCCATTATCAATCCCAGAATAATATAAAACAGTATTAAAAACATATAACGTAATAGGTATCTTCTCTTCTCAATTCCAAAAACTCCCAGAAAATCGGGCTTTTATGATCTTCTTAACGTTGGAACATAAATAGATTTTAGAGCGGCGATGGATCCAAAGAGTCAAACTTAGATAAAATGCTTTGCATTCACGAATACCAAATAGAAAAAATTAAACCTCGTAATTTGCATTTAGATGCAATTATAATTGGGTGGAATAAGATGAACAAATGAAAAGTAGGATCTACCGATTAACGTGATAATTTAAGGCAAGAGGTCGCGTATACCCTTTACGTCCTCTCTTGCCTTAAGAATGGTAAACCTTACCTATCCAAGAGTAATAGAGCAGATCAAAACTGCTTCAATTCTAGGTTAGGCTCTTTTCCCATTTCTATTTTCAAAACTCCCCCGTTTGCGACATCCTCAAATGGTATAGATACAGACTGCTGTGCTTTCCCATTTTTGTTGAGGGATTGGAGATACATATTTTCCGGACTGTTATTTTGTACTTCAATAACAAACTTGTCGCCTTTATGATATTTCCTGTTCAACTTCACCTCTATACGGTCAAATATAGGACTGCCGATCTGGAATTCGGGATCGATCTGTGTTAGGCCTTTTACGTCAAACAAACCCATACCGGCCATTACGTACCACGCCCCTAATTGCCCCTGATCTTCATCTTGGCCGTAGCCGTAACCATGAAGTCCGTCAACGCCGTAAAATTCATTACATATTGTGCGTACCCACTTTTGTGTCAAATGAGGCTTACCTGAGAAATTGAACAACCAGGAGACGTGTAAATTTGGCTGGTTGCCGTGATTATATAACGCATGTACGCCCGCAAATGCATCCACTGTTTTACCACCACCAAAGGTGTTTTTTTGCGAATGAATAAAAATGCTATCCAGGCGATCGTTAAACACACCTTGCCCCACTTTTTCAATCAGCTTATTCGGTTCGTGCGGTACATAAAACGTATATTGAATGGCATTGCCTTCCTGAAAACCTGCCCAAGCTGCCATAGGATCAAAATTGGTTAAGAAACTTCCATCGAGTGTTCGCGGACGGATCAGTTCGGTCTCGGAATCAAATAGATTTTCCCAATTTGACGCCATCTTAGACAAACGTTGATAATCGGCCTCCTTATTCAAATGCTTTGCAAATTGAGCCACAGCATAGCTGCTAAACGAATATTCCATGGTATGGGAGGCGCCAAATACCGATCCTTCATCCTGTTTGGTAATAAAATAGTCGTCACTTGGGATATATGGGCAATAACCCCGGTTGACGAAAGCACCCACATCCAGTTTACCCGCACCGGAAGGACGATTTTGACCATCGATCTCATTCTTTAGCGCTGCTTCATAACCAAGCTGGTAATCGAAATCACGGATCCCACAATTATATGCAGCCGCTATAGCCAAGCTAGTGAAATTGGTACCTACGCCTGAAACGTACTTACTGTTTGCGATTCCATCTCCTAGCCAGCCCGTCTCTTTATAAACCAATAGCTGGCTCTTTACCCAATCTGAATAATATTCAGGATAGGCTAATGCCCATAACTGCGTAAGGTTCCAGTATCCGCCCCAAATCGCATCGGTATTATAATAATTATAGGCAGGCTGTTGATTCTGATCCAATTTAAGATGACCTATGGTTCCGTCATTTTTGGGATATGCACCATTGACATCATTTGCTAATCCCCGTCCCAATAGGGCGTGATAAAGACCAGTATAAAACTTCACCTTATCTTCCTGCCGACCACCTTCTACTTTTATCCGTCCGAGCATGTCATTCCATCGGAGTGACGCGTTTTCTTTGGCCGTATCGAAATCTTGCTTGGTTGCCTCTGCCTCGTAGTTTAATTTAGCATTTTCAATTGAAGTGTAAGACTGTCCGATCTTCATCGTAATTTGTTCGTCAGCTACTGTGTTATATTTTACCGCTAGGCAGGCACCCGCTCCTTTTATTTCATTTTGTGACCGCATAACACCTCCTCGTAAAAACGTTTTAACTTCACGTGTCGGTTTACTTAGCTTCGCATAGAAATACATATGAACAGTGGCTTCAGGCTGATATTTTTTGACGTATTCAGGTTTTGTGATCACATATCCTTCGACAGTGGTATCGTCGACCATCTTGATATATGCATCTTCTACAGCGCCACTTTCTCCCAATTGGTTTCCGATATCGAATAAGACGTAGGACTCATCCGATTGCGGAAATGTGTATCGTTGGTAACCTACGCGATCTGTCGCAGTAAGCTCTACTTTGGTATTATATTTATCTAGCAAGACGCTATAAAATCCAGCAGTAGCATACTCATTTTCCTTTGTGTAAAGGGAGCGATATCCTTCATCAGGGTTTTCTAGCGTTCCTGGGATCGTTTTTAACTCCCCTACAATTGGCATCAACATTACTCCTCCGATCTGGAATTCATGAAAACAAGCAAATCCTTCTATAGAACTGTGATTATCTTCGTATCCAACAGCTTCCCATCCATTGGCATTTCCATAGGATCCATTCGTTGACGGCCCCAGTTTAGCCATTCCAAAGGGCATAGCAGCTGGTGTGTAGAAGAACCAGCGACTGTGTACCGATCCGATGTTGGGATTCACGTGGTCTGACAATTTTTCTACCGTTTCTCGGTTTCCTGCACAAGATGATACCAATATGTGGAAAACTGTCAGTAGTAAAAGTAGATTCGTTTTTTTCATCTGTATAAATTTATTTTCATTAGTGATGAAGCGATCAGATTTAGCCCTCCCTTTCCCGACTCCCGATAAATCGAGATAAGTTATGCAGTTGGGATAAATCATGATGGCTCCATTTTAAATATATTATTGAAGTTTGTTATTGATTGCATCTATTTTTTTTATGAGGGCAATGCGTCCATAAAGTTCGGCCATGCAGGACGTATCTAGTAGCCATTTCGGTTTTTTTATTTCATCTTTTCGACCCGTCCAATCGGCAAAAGGTAAACCTTCCTCGTCGCGTGCATGTTGCCATGCCCAATCCGCACGCTCGATTATCGCATTCACATACTTAGGATTTTGGTCGATTTCATACAACTCGTGATACCCTCTAAACAGCACTAAAGTGAACCAAGGTATATCATTGACATGCGGGACACCTTCCGCGGTATAACCGAAGTAGTATTTATAAGACCCCTCTGCCAACGCGCGTGCATCTTCCAGGTACTTAACATTGCTTGTAATCTTATAAAGCCGAACGGCCGATTGAATCATGGTGCCCGTGTTATAGGTGTAAGCATGTTCCTGCACCTGACTTGTTGTTTTATTTGGCGTTAGCAACGCATTCCATATGATATTTAGCGTGTCATCGCGAAGTGTAGCGAGCATCCAATTATACGATTTCATGGCATATTGGAGATATTTATCTTCGCCAGAAGCTTGATAAATCTTCAAGGCTAATACCGTGGCTTTGCCGTTGCTACAGGCTGGCTTTTGGTCGCGTACACCTTCCAGCCATGATACTCCCCCGCCAAAATCGTCTGTCCACCCGCTCTCGATGAACGTCATCACGTCTTTTGCTTTCGATAAATATGTCAAATCTGCTGTGATCGCATAAGCATCGATATAATCTATACCTACCAGGCCATTGTCGTCGTAATACCGATCCACAGTTTCAAACTTGGACGGGTAAGCCTGATACCCATACGGCGTGCGGGTCTTATCCAGGTATTGTTCCACCGCTATAACCATAGAGTCAAGATAAGACTTATAGGTGGCCGGTTCTAACTCCATGAGTACGTTGACCGAAGAGAACACCCCGCTCATAGGCCATAGGAAAGATACCTCTTTCGCTTTTTGCCCACCTTCCTGAAAATACGTCAGGTCCGGTTTGTAACTGTTTGGATAATACTCTGCGAATAGTCCGTGCTCGTGCACCCGATACTTGTCCCATACGAGCCGGAATGTATCTTCGGCACGTTGGAGATACCTCCTTTCTTGTTGTGCCTGCGTAGCGAGGGCTAGCATACAGAGCGCCAAAACCAATGACAATACTGCTTTCATATGCATCAATTTTTTGTCTCTCCACGATAGAGCGCTAATGCGCCGTATGATTCGACGACAGCACCCTGCATAAGCAAGGAGTAATATCTACCTTGATTTGCGCCGGTCCAGTCTTCATAAAAGAAACCAACATCCGTCCGGGCCTTTTTATATCCGTTGTTTATGAAATTATAATATGTATTAATATATGTTTTAGCTCGCTCGTCGTGTTCGGACAAATCAATGTACGCGCGTAGCAATTTGGTATTAAACCACGGATCGGTATCGGTGTAGGATAATATCCCGTTGCGGGTTTTAACGAAGTAATCGTATGCCCCCTGCGCTGTGGTCTTGGCTTCCTCCATATACTGGGCATTTCCTGTCACCTCCGCTAACCGTATCCCGTTTTGGACCATCACGGCCGCATTATACGTCCACAAGCGGGTATTTATCGTGCCGTTTGCGTTCTTGTCGTTCCAATAGCATTTGGTTGCCGGGTCATACAAGTTGGCGCGCAACCAGCTGTACAAATCTGTGGCAAGCTTTAAGATCTGCTGTTTTTCGGATGCTGGGCACACCTCGTAATACATAAGCAAAAAAAGTGCGGCGTACCCGTTTGAGCAGGTAGGCTTATTGGCTTCCGCAGATGACGGATTATATCGATAGTCTTCGTTCCACCACAGTGCACCACCTAACTTACTATCAATTCCATTTTTTAGGAACGGAACGATTCGGGCCGCACGTTCGATATAGGTAACATCTTGGGTAATGTGATAGGCCTCGAGTAAGTTAACCCCAATAATGGAATTATCATCATAAAAACGGGTTCCGCCGCCGGTAGCCCCATTGGTAGAAGATCCGTATCCACCTATATTGTTGCCGTGGGCAGTTTGGGTATAATATTTTTCAAAGCCTGCAACGATTTCGTTGTACCGCACATCATAACCCAATTGATGAAGTTGGGACGCGCCGCTTACCACCGCATCGTAAGGCCATAGAAAGGAATAGGTGGCGTCTCCGGATTGCATTGGATAATTCTCTTTGAACAAGTCTCCGGCCTTATAGTATTGATTGATGAGATCGAAAATTTCCTTTGCCCTTGCTGGAGAACTTACCGTTTCTACTGGTGATGTATCGGGTCCCTCGGGCTTGACATATGGCTCTGAACCATCATCACAAGCTATCATGACAAAGGTAGTTAGCAGTAAGTATAGTGTCTTTTTCATCTGTTTATAGATTTGTAATATTAGAAAATTCATGTACCATCAGGTTTTCTTTATTCGTGTTGACCGTAATGGTGGCTCTTTTCGAATTAAGGTCTCCTTTCATCTTCCAGAGGTGGTCCCACTGGCTCCAAGTAAATTCGCCGATTTCGTAGAAAGATAACGGTTCACCGCCGGTAGGCCGCTCGCTACTTACGCCATCCATTCTTCCCCAGCACTTGTCTGCACCGTTAACCGCTGCGATAAAATAGTATCTTTCCTCTATCCAACTTAACCATCCTGGAGGATTCGTTTCTGGTTTACTCGGATCAATAAATCGTATCGCACTGTTGGCGGCTACGAACTTGCCATCTCCTACATAGGCTAATTGTCCAATTACGTCATAAGTAGCTCCCCAAATACATCGTACATTTGATATAATTTCGGTCTTTACAGACAGTGTATTAAAATCTACGGTAATACGGTAGGGATTGGCATTGGGTGTTAAATTCATCACTCCTGCCCCCTCCTTTAACTTCGTACCGTCCAGGTAATAACCAAATTCTTCCTCTCCGATTTTTCCTTTTAGTTCCAGTTCTCCGCTTCCTGCTACTTTGGAATAGACAATATAGACGCCGTCCGCCGCTTTACGGAATAAAGAACCTTGCGTACCACTACTTTCATTACCAGCCCCATATAAATACAGGCTGTTTGGCATGTTGTCTATTCCTTCACCACGTGTCACTTCGATATCATTGTTCAGATCCATGTCTTTTACATCCCCCCCCTTCGAGGTAAGTACCGACCATGAGATTTTTCCAGTCTCCCCGGGTTTTATACCTGCTTTACGTGCAATCGCATTGAGCGCAGCGTGTGTAAGTGTTAACTTGGCTTGGGCACCGAAATCGCTCTTAATCCGTTCTACCGGCTCGGAGAGGTCTGTTGTGCCTTCTTTAGCGAAGATCACTTCGTATATCACATACGATCCGTCATTGGCGCCTCCGCCGCTCCAGGATAGTGCGATGTTATTGGGTGATGTTACATCTAATTCTACTTTCGCTGGCGACGACAATTCGGTTGGGACCGTAAAATCGGTAGAAAGTTGGTAGTCTTTTGTGCAGCCGTTCAATAGGAGTAAAACTGCTGCCATAATTGATAAGGATAGATAGTTCATGCTATTCAGTTTAAAGGTTACCATTGCGAATTTTGTGTCAGGTTACTATTTAAATCTCTTTCATTTTGTGGGATCGGCCATAAATAATGCTTTGTAGAGTCAAATTTACGATTCTCTATACGTACATAACCGTTGTCTGTACCTACCGCGTCGCCGGTATACAGCCCGTGACTCCACCCGTTAAGTACCTCTTCGGCTATGCGCCAACGGATAATATCCTTATGTCGTAATCCTTCGAGCGCCAGCTCGCTACGACGCTCACGGCGCACGATTTCTTTCAGGTCGCCTCCTGTAGGAAATTCCAGCGCCCTCGCTTCAGTAAATCCAGCTCGGCTACGGAGCGGTCGAATAGTACGGTTCCATTCTGTTGCATCCAGTTGACCTCGTTCGGCTAATGCTTCTGCATGCATCAATAGGATATCGGCATAACGCATTAATATAATATTGAGGCCCGACATGAGGTTGGAACGGTATGTATTGTCCCAATATTTTTTGATGTAATAGCCTGTGGCTGACGCGTCGGACGAGAATTCGAATCCATCAGGCGCTACTCCCTTCCTACTGTCTACGACATGATCCGAACCGTCGGCCAGTGTATACGAGTTACCAGTATATACGATGGTAGCCGCCAAACGTGGATCCCGATTGGAAAAAGGATGGCCCGGGTCGTAACTGGCTGTCGGCGCCTCTGCTATGGCGTAGCCATCCAGTGTAAGGTAGTCGTCTACCAATTCCTGAAGTGGAGACAGTTGAGAATAACCTCCCAATGAAGGGGGCAGAAAATGGTACTGTACCTGGTGTTCCCTATCGACGGGCTTATACTGCACATCTAATAGGACTTCGGAATTATTTTCATGTTGGATGTTGAACAGCTCTTCGTAATCACCATGTAGTGCAAATCCACCTTCTGTGATGATTTTATTCGTGATGGGTATCACTTCGTCAAACCGTGTCCCTCCTTCGAACATTAGCATACGCGCTTTTAGCCCCATAGCGGCCCAGTGGGTTATGCGTCCGATGTCTTGCGCGTCGTAAGAAGTTGGAAGATAATTATTGTCAATAATATCGGATAGCTCGCTCAGTAGGCTATTCACAACTTCCGATTTCGCCGTGCGTGCTATCGTTCGCGATTCGTCTATGGAAATTACTGTTGTAAAAAAAGGAATATCACCAAACTTAGAATAGAGCTCGAAGTAATGATAAGCCCTGATAAAGGTCGCCTCTCCCTTATAACGGTTACGCAATTCATCGCTTAATCCAGGTATACGGTCCAGATTATTGAGTAACTGATTACATTGATGGATACCGGCATAGCGGTAGTCCCATACTGTACGCACATAATTATCAGCTGTGGAGAACGTTCCGTTGCCTATGGCCTGATTATGAGAGTTAGATACTTTGGTATATGCATTGTCCGTCATTGCGTCGGAATACAAGACTTCGTCTGCATTGTTCATCCCTTGGTAGCATTTGTTAATCATGTAACTAGCGGACTCAGGTTTATTCCAATAATCCGTATCCGTTTCCCTATCGTGGGGAGTCAGGTCAAGATCGTGACATGATACAAAAAGCATGCAGGCTGTGACTGTTACTATGGTATATCGTAATAGATGCTTGTTCATAATAATACGTTTAAAAGTTAAGGTTTAACCCGACAGAAAAGGTTCGGTTTACCGGATAAATACGACCACCGCCATCGGAAGTCTCTGGATCCCAACCGCCCTTCATATCAGACAAGGTAAAAGCGTTCTGTATACTGGTATAGATGCGGAGGCGACTTAATGAAACCCTGTCGGTCCAATTCTCGGGAAAAGTGTATCCCAATTGAATGTTCTTCAGACGCAGATAAGCTGCATTCTCTATCCAAAAACTTGATTTCGCCGCATTGTTCGCCGATTCTGCACCCACCGTGAGCCGCGGATACCCTGCATCGGGATTGGTCGGTGTCCACCGATCGATATGAAAATCGAAAACCGGCCCTTCATTATTATTATGAAAAGCTTCTACAGACTCGCCCCTCAGCCATACCTTTCGTTGTCCAACCCCTTGCCAGAACATGGAGAAATCAACGCCTTTCCACGCAGCAGCATAATTAAAACCATACAACAAGCGGGGAAATCTATTGCCCAACACAAACCGGTCATCATCTTCCTTGATCAGGCCGTCTCCATTTTTATCTAGATACCGTAGATCGCCGCGTTTTGGTGTGATTCCGTCTAAGTAAGGCCCTTGTGCTACTTCGTCCTCTGTTTGAAAATATCCGTCCCAACGGTATGCATAATAGGAGTCTATCGGATAGCCTTCACGCACGACAGTATTCACGTCAAATCCGTTGATCCAATCTGTACCTTTGAGGTCGATCACTTTATTTTTACTATCTGATAAGTTTCCGGATACGGTATGGTCGACTCCTCCTGTTTTAAATTGATAGCGTGCGGCTATCTCCCAACCTTTATTCTGTACCTTACCGGCATTTTGTATGGGTGTGCCGCCGCCAAATAAGCCAGGGACAGGAATAGCGATCAGGATATCATACGTGTCATTTACGTAATACTCACCAGATACGGTTAATGCATTGTTTAGAAACCCTAAATCTGCACCGATATTGAACATCTGGGTGGTCTCCCATCTTAAATCCGGATTAACGGCATCAAACGATGCTACCGGGTACATGGTGTCGCCAAAATTATATCCTTGAGAAACATTGACCGTGGCCTGATACTGGTAATCCGCGATACGGTTATTGCCCACTAATCCCCATGATGATCTGATTTTAGCAGAAGGTATCATATTTTTTAGACGCTCGGGATAGAAATTTTCCTCGGAAACTCGCCATCCAGCAGACATTGAGGGAAACCAAGCAGATCGGTTGCCGGCTTTGAACTTGGAAGAAATATCATCACGAAGATTAAACTCAAAAAGGTATTTATCTGCGAAATTATAGTTCATGCGTAAAAATGCTGAATAAATAGACCACTCATTCTGCCACTCCTGATTACCGGTATTCGCCGTTTGTGCCCCGCCCATGATATCATAACCAGATTCGTCGAGAAGTCGGAACGTTTCAAAGCGGTTATCTGTTCCCCCCTCATAAGAATATCCAGCCATGGTATTAAATGTATGAACTCCCCAGGTCTTATCGTACGATAAGATAAGATTGGTGGTGATGTTTTGTATTCGCTGCGAACTATTGGTCATCCGGTTCTCCAAGTCTCCTGAGCCGGGTATTGCTTTTCGATTTTCTTTTAGCCGGTTGTAATATAGCTGTGTACCGACCATTCCCCGCAATTTTAATCCGTCTAAAATTTTATATTCTGCGTTCAGTATCCCGGATAGGTCATCGTTCGCGCTACTCCGTTGCCCTCCCTGTTCCAAACGGGCTAATGAATTCGAATTGCTACCGCCTGGATAGTTATAATCGCCGTTAGCGTTTTTTATCGGGTAGATCGACGGCATACGCGTAGCCTGTTCGATGAGCCATTCTGTCCAATACGCGTGATCTTTCAATGCGTTGCGGGAATATGCGGCTAGGACGTTTACCTTAAAACGATCGGAAACTTGCGTCTCCAGGTTCGTACGGAAATTAACGCGCTCAAGCCCGTAGTCTGGTCCCTTAAACATGCTCTCCTGATCTGTGAATGCCCCTGAGATCAGGTAAGTCGTCTTTTCACCTCCTCCTGAAATCGATAGGTTGTGTGTCTGCTGTGGCGCGCTGGCTCGATATATTTCTTTCATCCAGTTGGCGTCGGGTCCGTTTTCTCTGTAATCCCGTATCTGTTCAGAAGAGAATTGAATCGGACGTCCTGAGTTGAAAAGCGCTTCATTTCGAAGCTCGGCGTACACCCACGAATCAACAATCTGGGGTAAAAAAGTTGGCGTCTGCGCCGCAAGAATATAATCGTAAGATACCCGCGCGATGCCTTTGCTCCCCTTTTTGGTCGTGATAAGAATAACGCCGTTGGATGCACGCGATCCGTAGATCGCCGCCGAGGCGGCATCTTTTAACACGGAGATACTTTCTATATCCGTCATATTTACATTTTGGATATCACCCAATATACCATCGATGATGACCATGGGATCGTTGTTATTCAACGTATTTATACCCCGAATGTTAATGGATGGACGACTGCCTGGCTGCGAGTTACTCTGCTGAATGGTTAATCCAGGTGTAGTACCCTGCAAAGCCTCTACGACATTGATAACGGGTTTGCTTTCGAGTTCCTTCATATTAACAGACGAAATAGCGCCGGTTACATTCGTCTTCTTTTGGGTACCGTAACCGACCACCACAACTTCATCAAGTTCCTCGTTTCTCGAAACGATTATAATCTGCAAACTTGATCGTCCGGCAACCGAAACCTCTTGAGTAGCATATCCAATGTATGAAACGCTTAAGGTTGCATTGGGAGAAGATAAATTCAAGGTAAACCGACCTTCAGAATCAGTTAGTGTAGAATTCGTTTCCCCCACTTCTTTTACGGAAGCGCCGGAAATAGCGGTATTGGATGTATTAGTAATTATGCCCTGCACCAGTGTATTACCGCTTTGCGCGGATACTGAAAACATTGGTATGGCTAAAGAAACGAATAGAAGGTACCGGAGAAAGATAGTCTGCTTTTGGGCGAAGAAGCGAGAGGTCTGTCCTCGGCTCTGGATACTGGATAACTTATTTTTCATATCATCATAATTTAATATTTAGCGATTTATAATCTAATTGCCTAATGTGTGTAACGCATAGGCATAAGCACCTAGTGAAATGGCCGTGCTCGTTCCAAGGGAAGTTTTCATAATAAAGGTTCTTTTATGGGGATTGTAGTTTACTGTTTTATCGGTATTCGGAATCGGAATCTCCTTATGCTTATCTGCGACGGACGGGTTAAAGTTACCGTCGTCGTCTACCTCAATCACTTCCCTTTGCAGGCGAGAAAGCGTGTCTCCCGAAAAAGTCTTTAAAGAGGAGCTAAGTTCATTGATCAGCGCGGGCATAATGTATTTCGCCGCACCCATAATTCCTCCGCCGATAACCACAATTCCGTCGGCAAATGTCAGGAGATGGGCAATAGCATCTCCCGCGACCTCACCAAACTGGGCAAAACTTGCTCGAGCGGCGTTCCGATCGCCCTTTATCTCACCCTCTGCAATACGATATATGTCGCTAGGCGTTAACGTATCGTCCGTGACACCGGCAAGGTCACTGTATACTCGCATGATAGCACGTATGCTTACGCTCTCCTCCGCGATCTTATCGGGAAAAAGTTTGTTGCGGAACACCCACACATCACCTCCGCAATCGTTGTCACCCGTTAACAAAAAATTATTTATCACTACCCCAGATCCAAATCCTGTACCGAATGTGATCCCTATGAGGTTACGGTATTCTTTGCTATACCCCAGCATTTTTAAGCGGTTATTTAAGGTTGGCAAGGCACCGGCCAGGGCTTCGCCGTAAGCAAAAAGATTACCGTCATTATTGATAAAAACAGGTATCTGAAAATGTGCTTGTAAATAAGGGCCCAGAGGAATACCTCCTCGAAATGACGGAAAATTGGGTAGATCGCCAATAATCCCGTTGGTGTAATCAGCGGGACCAGGAAACGCAAAGCTAATAGCCACAGGTGCCATGGGCAACAAACTCGAAACATGCGTAAACCCATTTATTAACGCTTCCATACATTTTTTCAGATTATCGGGGTAAGTGGGTAAACAATATGGTTCTACTATTTCCTTATTGGCCTGAATAGCAGAAAACACCAGGTTTGTTCCTCCTGCATCCAATGTCAAAACAATGCGATTATCGTAGTCGTACATATCGTTATTTTGATTTGAATTTGAATGAAATAGAACCTATTAATAACATGCTGAGAAGGATGACAGACATACCGGCTGTGAAGCTCCACGCATCAGTGATCAATCCTTGTAATGGCAACACCAAGGCTCCACCAGATACGCCCATGATCATCAATGCCGATATTTCGTTGGCATGCTTCATATCGTGTTGCAACGCAAGGGAAAAGATAATTGAAAATACATTCGCGCAAGCAAGTCCGACTATCGCAACAGACAGCAACAAGCCCCATAACGACGAACTGACCATCATGCCTATAAAAGCTATAGCAGCCAACAATATTGTACCCTGCAGGAATTTTACGGCGGATAACTTGACCAACAGAAGCGCACCAATAAAGGTTCCGATGGTGCGCGCTGCAAAATAGAGGCTTGTGCCTAATGCAGCATCTTCGAGCGGCATAGCGACCCTGTCAATTAATAGCTGGGGTATACTCGTGTTCAATCCCACATCGATCCCTACAATCAACACAATAACAAGGATACAGTTGGTCAGGTATCTATCGTTCAACAAAGCAAATATCATTCGAAATGATGAGGACTTTTCAACAGCTCCGACTGGCTCGTTGGTGTGCAGTGCGTAGAGAATAATAATCGATAGGATGGTCGCTAGGCCATAAAACAGAAACGTAAAGCGCCAGTCGTCTAGTTGCGTGGCCGCAAAGCCCACTAGTATGGGGCCTAAAAACGAAGAAATCGCTTTGATAAATTGTCCCATGGTAAGTGTACTGGTCAGCTTTTCTTTCCGCACTACGGTTGCCACTAATGGATTCAATGAAACTTGTAAAACGGTATTTCCGATTCCTAATAAAGCGAAAGCGAATAATACCCCCAGGTAATTGTAGATCACAAAAGGAATACTCATTGCCAAAGCCGTGAGGATCAGTGAAACGGCTACCGTTTTTTTACGCCCAATTTTACTCATGAGTACCCCTGTTGGGACAGCACATAAGGCAAACCAGACAAATACCATCATAGGTATCAGACTGGCTGTAGTCTCCGACAATACAAAATCTTTCTTAACATAGTTTGTCGCTACCCCTACGATATCTACAAATCCCATGATAAAAAAATTGAGAAATATCGGTATCAGCACGAGGGGTGATTTATTTTCTTGGTTGCTTTGCATAGTGTATTGATCTTAATATTAGTTGATCAGATTCTTACTGATGCTTTAATGGTGATGCATTCTTTACCTTCTGAGAGACCGTGAGGTCGAATACAATATGCTTCGACGGCAGCCGGAATAATGAAGGTTTCAGCGTAGTGGATAATCATGGGTTCGAAAGCGTCGGTCGGACTTTCAACGATAATTTCTTCGCCATCTACCAAATTCAGCACATTGACACTTTCCTGCGTATAATGTATGACCGGAGAAGAGAAGGTATGCCGACGTGTTTCAATAAATTCACTGTTGTGCAAACCTGTTTTTTCTTCCACCCATCCGTGGCCTTGGGCAACGACTTCGACATTATTCACTAATTGGGCATTGGTGTATGTGGTATCGCAATCCCAGTTAAGTACTTGTTTACCTCTCTGCACGTTTATTGGTCGCGGTTTTCCGTCTAAACCAAGCCGCTGCCAGTCCCAAAGCTTAAACGTAAATAGATTCGGCGTGGAGCTGATCTCCAGTACCACGGCGTTCATCCCCGAACAATGTATTGTACCCGCCGGGATCAGAAAATGATCGTGTTTCTTCGTTGGAATTTTGTTCACATATTTATCCGCATCGAAAACAAGATCACCTTGCTCTGCCTTATCCAACTCATCCATCATGACATGTCGATCTACGCCAGTTTTCAATCCGATGTAGACATGTGCATTTTCTTTTGCTTCCATGATATAGTAGCTCTCATCCTGCGTATAATGTAGTCCGAAATTGTCCCGGGCATATTGGGTCGTCGGGTGCACCTGCAGGCTCAAGTTACCTCCATTCACCGTATCTAAAAAATCGAAACGGATTGGAAAATCCATTCCGAAACGCGCTTCTACGGGCTTTCCGAGCAATTCGCTGCTCTTGGTGTATACCAGGTTTACGGATGGCATCTCAAAGACAATATTGTTGACATCAAGGAGCAAACTATTCTCCTCGGGAACACAATCAAAACCCCAGCCGTAGTTAACCTTAGACGCGTCAAGTGCAAATTCGTCTTTCATCCACTGCCCACCCCATGGTGCAGGATCGAAGAAAGGCACCACACGGAAAGGTGAAGCAGCCGCTTTGTCCATTCCAGCATAGAATGTCTGCCTATCTATTAGCTTAGGTGAATCGTGAGCAACAGTGTCAAGCCAATAGTCTACGTTGTGATAAATTGCACGCTTATGCTTATCCAGCACGCGCCAATCATTAAACAATCCACGCTTATATTGAAAAGAAAAGGGTTCTCTACTATTGTCAATACCTAACGCTGTTGCTTCTTGCCTACGCATACGCTGCTGTATTTCCCAGCGCGGCATATCTGCATAAATTAAGGTATCAGCAACGGCCACCAACTGCGCGCCATGACCAAATATAATCACGCTGCCACTGGCTTCTCCAACCGACTTTTGCGCGGCCTTCAACTTGTCAAGGTCGAAATATTCGGATAGGGAAATATTGGAATTATATCCAAAAAGTACATCGTCGGTCATAAACCGAGCGGTTAATACTTCCACCTCCGACTCCGATATGAATAAATCTTTTGTGTGGATAAAGAGATCCGATTCAAGTTTCAAAAACTGATTTTGCAGTTCCTCATGGTCTATTCCGGTATAGCAGTCTATTGCCATCACGCATCTTCCAATGCTTCGCTTTCCCAAAAGAGAAATGATAGCGTTCCAACCTTCAATAGCAAAACCATTTAATCCGATAGCGGGCTTCTTCTTGTACGTACTTAACATGTTTATAATTGTATAATTGTTTAGTCATATAATTAGTATGTATATACATATGACAAAGCAAATATATTAGCATTTCATTAAAAAACAAACAAATCACATTATTTTTTTTTATTTTTGTTCACAAGACATGGAATTACAAATAGATCACCAAAGCTCCGTACCTTTTCACAAACAGGCAGAAGAGCTTATTAGGAAGCTCATAGATGAGCCTGAATATCGGGATGGACAGTATCTTCCGAAGGAAGTCGACTTGTCTGAACAATTGAAAATATCACGCAACACCTTACGGCAGGCCATTAGTACATTGGTAACTGAGGGATTGCTTGTTCGGAAAAAAGGCGTGGGGACACGTGTGCAGAAAAAAAAAATATTCAGTGGTGTCAGCAACTGGCTTAGTTTTTCCGAAGAAATGCGCATCCTCGGTATCGAAATCCATAATTTTGAACTTCAAATATTTAGGCATCAAGTGTCAGCAGAGGTTGCCGCATTTTTTGACATTGAGGTATCCACAAAAGTCATGAGATTGGAACGCCTGCGCGGAAAAAAAGACTCACCTTTTGTATATTTTATCTCTGAATTTAATCCCCAGATACCCATTTCAGCATCGGAAAACTTTAACCGTCCGCTTTATGAGATACTCGAAACGGACTACGGTATAGTGGCTTTCAACTCAAAGGAAGAGATAAGTGCCGCAGCTGCCGATGCATTTATAGCTTCAAAATTAGAGATAAAACAGGGTGAACCTATCCTTATCCGAAAAAGGTATGTTTACGACATCAATAATATCCCCATTGAATACAATGTCGGCTGTTATCGCGCAGATTCTTTTACCTATACCATAGAAAGTAAACGAAATATTTGATAAGCGAATTTTTCATCTGCTTTCGTCTTTTTAATTCTTTCTAAAAAAGTAAACTGTATGATCTACTGTCTTACTTTGCTCTCTGCTACGAGCAGGCGCAGGTCATCTGATGCAGGAAGTTCGAATACTTCAAGATCGAAATACTTTATCGCAGCAAACAGATGATCGAATATATCTGACATGGTATCCTCGAAAAAAGCCCATTCTGTACCTTTCGTGAACATATATAGTTCTAGAGGCAAGCCATGTTCATTGGGAGCCAACTGGCGAACCATAAGGGTTAGCCCTTGATGTATATCTGGATTTTTTTGCGCATAGGCCTTGATATATGCCCTAAAAAGTCCAACATTAGTCATTCGTCGGCCATTGACAAGCACGGTTTGGTCAATCTGATTTTGGGCATTGTATTCTGCTATTTCGTTTTCGCGCTGTGCTATATAGGGAGCTAAAAGCACAATCTTTTTAAGTTTCTCAATTTCCTCGGGGCGGAGATACCGGATGGTAGATATCTTGATTTGGATAGATCTTTTGATCCGTCTGCCACCACTTTCCTGCATGCCTCTATAATTCTTGAACGAATCGCTCAATAACGTGTATGTTGGAATAGTGACAATGGTTTTGTCCCAATTCTGCACCCTTACGTTGTTCAGGTTTATCTGTAGGATATCTCCATCAACACCATATTTTGGCATTTCTATCCAATCTCCTACACGTACTGAATCATTGGCTGAAACCTGTATACTGGCGACGAAACCGAGTATTGTGTCCTTAAATACTAACATCAAGACAGCGGAGGCGGCTCCGAGTGAAAGCAGAAAGGACCACGGAGAACTACCTGTAAGTACTGAAACGATAAGGGTTCCAACAACAAAAATCAGGAATATTTGTAGCACCTGAAGATAGCTATCAACAGGTTTGTCTACGAATCCTTTCGATGAACGCATTATATCTCGTCCTGTCTTTAAAAGACCATTCACAACACCATAGACCGCGAATATCATCAAAACACTCAATAGCTTAACGAGAACGGAAGTGAACGATGGAAATCCTATGAAAATATACGGCAAAGATTGCTGAGCAGCCACGACAAGGATGAGACGGCTTAAATGAACCTCCACTTTATTATCAAGCAGATAGTTATCCCAGTTCGTCCTCGTTCTTTGGATCAATCTAGTAACGATGGAGTTAAAGATGACCCGGATCAAATAATCGATAAGGGCCAACAAAATGAAAATAGAAATAAGAAGGCTGGCAGAAGTTAAAATGTGTGCGGCCTTTTCGCTAAGTCCGACTGCTTCTATAAGATTGAACGTCCATTGATAAATTGAACTTGTCGTTTGTTCACTGATTTTGATGATACTCGATTTTTCCATATGAACAAGCAAATATACAAAAAAACAACAACTGACCGGCTTCTAGAAAATGCCATTGGCTTGAAACGAAGCGAAACTTCCCAACTACTTTATTAAAGTTTAAACCGTAAAAAATCTCACTTTAATCATCAGATACACCAGGACATGCAAGACTCGCTAAATGGTTGTGAAAAACTAGGAAACGAAATAAAATGTATTATACAAAATGAACATATTTAACGCGTACAGATTTCAATAGTTCCTAAAAAAACAATACTTGTATAGTTATTCAAAAAATTACATTGAAAACATACCAATAACGATAAATTATCCCGAAAAGCTCCTGTACCATATTTACAACCTTATATAGGATATTAGCAAATGCTTTCTACTCCGAATTTTGTTATGTATTTTCAACTTAAATAAACCTATAAAGTAAAAGAACCTTCATATATCGAACAAAAATTCAATAGAAACTAACAAAATGGAAAGAATTGTAGCCCATTATTATATAGAAACTCCTTTAGCAATTGATCATGCTGCTGCTGTACTGGCAGGCGAGCAATCTTCGGGCACTTTTGTGAATATACCAGGTGAAACCGAGGAATTAAAACGTCGATTTGCCGCCAAAGTAGAAGCCATTGATCTACTGGAAACAGTTAATCAACCGGCGATACCGGGTATAGCCAGTAGTGGAAAGCTATATCAAAGAGCATATATCAAAGTTTCCTGGTCGGTAGAAAACTTTGGGTCAAACCTTCCTGTAATGATTTCTACTTTACAAGGGAATCTTTATGAACTCACTCAGTTTACAGGGTTAAAATTGATGGACATCGAACTACCACTATCACTGACCCAATATTTTAGGGGACCTCAATTCGGGATTGAGGGCACAAGAATACTTACGGAGGTATACCAAAGACCGCTGATCGGGACAATCATCAAACCCAGTATTGGACTTTCTCCAGCACAGACCGCCGATATCGTAAAAGTGCTTGTGGATGCTGGCATTGATTTCATCAAGGATGACGAGCTACTCTCCTCTTCGGCAAATTCCCCTTTTGCTGAAAGAGTAGATGCAGTCATGAAAATTATCAATGATCATGCACACAAAACAGGTAAAAAAGTAATGTATGCATTTAACATCAGTGACGAAATAGATAACATGCAACGGAACTATGATAAAATTGTTCAATCGGAAGGTACATGTGCTATGATCAGCATCAATAGTGTGGGTATATCGGCGGTAAAAAAGCTTTGTGACCTTGGTCAGCTCGCCATTCATGGCCATCGTAATGGCTGGGGTATGCTGAATCGACACCCCCTGCTTGGTATTGAATTCCCTGCATATCAAAAATTATGGAGACTGGCCGGCGTGGACCAGATTCACGTGAATGGGATCCAGAATAAATTCTGGGAATCGGATGATTCTGTGGTAAAATCTATTGAATCTTGCTTAACCAACATCGCGGGCACCCATACTATCTTACCAGTAGTATCATCCGGACAATGGGGAGGACAAGCGCCTGAAACCTATAAGCGAACAAAAACCACAGATTTACTCTATATGGCCGGAGGCGGTATCCTTGGTCATCCAGCGGGTGCAGCAGGAGGTGTAAAAGCATTAAAACAGGCATGGGATGCGGCGATAACGGGGTTATCTGTGGAAGAAGCAGCCCAACAATATCCGGAATTTGCACAATCGGTAGCTAAGTTTGGCAAGAAGGTGTGATGAAAAGCGAGAGATTATTTTTGGGATTTTATGGCGATGATTTTACAGGATCCACGGACGCACTTGATTTCTTATGCAAGGCAGGTATACGAACTATCTTATTTATTGACACACCGGATGAAGAACGGTTGAAAAAGTTTAAAGGTTTACAAGCGATAGGAATTGCAGGAATGAGTCGCAGCATGTCTACCGAGAAAATGGAAGAGGAACTTAGTAAATCCTTTGGTACACTTCAGAAAATTAATCCCTGCCATGTTCACTATAAAATATGTTCGACATTTGACTCTGCACCCCACATTGGAAGCATAGGAAAAGCAATAGATATCGGTATACCGATTTTTAGGAATAAACTCGTCCCTATGTTGGTGGCTGCTCCCGCATTGGGAAGATATTGTAGCTTTGGAAACCTCTTTGCCCGTATGGGTATTGGAAGCACAGGTAATATCTATCGTTTGGATAGACACCCTTCGATGCGCAATCATCCTATCACTCCGGCAGAGGAGAGTGATCTACGTTTGCATTTGTCCAAGCAAACTTCTACACCTGTTGCACTTATCGATGTACTTGATCTGGAAAAAGGGGAAGGGCATTGTCTGGAAAAACTGAACGGTCTGGAAGACGAGAACAAAATCGTTCTATTCGACACGATAAGTGAGTCACATCTTGCTTTGGTAGGAGGCTTAATCGAAAAAATGAGAGACCTGGATAAGTCGCTTTTTTCGGTCGGATCTTCGGGTATTGAAATGGCATTGGGTAATCATTTATTATCTCAAAAAGCTTTTCTAAAAGAGCAAAATTGGCCACAACCTGAGTCGGCTTCCCCTATTTTGGTTGTGTCAGGAAGCTGTTCTCCAGTAACGGCAGAACAGATAAATTATGCATTGGCACGCCGATTCATGGAGATTGAGTTAGATACCGATCTTTTGGTTTCATGCAGTGATCATGACGCGCTCATCGACCAGTATGTCCGACAGGCGATAAACCTGCTCAATCAAGGAGTAAATCTAATTATTCATACGAGTAAAGGTCCGGATGACAGCAGAAACCTTTCCTCCTCAGATCTTTTAAAATCTTCGAATAACGGTTCTGCTCGTTTATTTGGAACGGCCTTAGGGTCCATCGTAAACGGAATCTTAAGCCAAATAAAGTTAAAAAGAATCGTAATTGCGGGTGGTGATACTTCCGGCTTCGTCGCTAAAACGATGGGTATAGAAGCTCTGGAAATGCTATACCCTTTTGTTCCGGGATCTCCAATTTGTAAGGCCTACGCCACATCGGGATATCCAGCAGATGGCATTGAAATAAACTTTAAAGGGGGGCAGGTCGGAACAAACGATTACTTCGTTAAAGTATTAATGTAAACTAAAAATAACGTTAAAAAATGAAAAACAAAACAGTAGGATTGGTACATACATCGGCAACACTAGTGCCTGTATTCTATCAACTTTGTCAACAGTATCTGCCTGAAATCAATATATTCAACATGGTAGATGACAGTCTGATCAAGGACGTTATAGCTAAAGGAGAGCTCACTCCAGCGACAGCAAGAAGGGTAGTTACGCAAATAAATGCTGCTGAACAAGCTGGCGCTGATTATATTTTGGTCACTTGCTCTTCTATTGGAAAAGCAGTAGAAACCGCTGCAACGTTGAGTACCGTACCAGTGATCCGAGTAGATTTGGCCATGGCCGACGAAGCGGTAAAAATGGGTAAAAAAATAGGTGTGATCGCCACATTACCAACTACACTGGAACCGACAGCTGATCTCGTTTCTAGAAGAGCTGAAGTAGCAAAAAAAGAAATTTCGTTGATAACGAGATTGTGTGAGGGTGCTTTTGACGCGCTGATGGATGGAAAGGCTAAAAAACACGATGAGATGGTAGCCAAGGCCCTTAAGGAGCTTAGCGATGAAGTAGATGTGATCTTACTTGCCCAGGCATCAATGGCAAGAGTGGTAGACAGTCTAGCGGAGCAAGACAAAAAGGTGCCCATACTGTCTAGCCCATCAATTGCTATAAAGCATTTGGCAGCTATATTGGGTAAAACATAGATGTAGGCGATAACCTAATCCCCTTTTACATGAATACGATCCGAAAAGCAGCTTTATACTTGGCTGCAATATCCTTTATGATATTGCTTGCCGCTATACTTATAACGCACCAACAATTGTGGCAGTCCATGGCCGTGACCTTTTGCATCGCAGCAAGTATCGGGCTTGGTGCCATACCCTTTCTTCGTGGTTATCAATATACAGCATGGATTATATCTGCAGTAGTATGTGGACTTATTTACCCGGAGCAACTGTTACATATCGGCCCTATCGACATGCGAAATAAATGGATCATTTTGCTTGTGGTTCAACTCGTCATGTTTGGCATGGGGATGAAGATGAGCATTAAAGATTACACCGGTATCGCCAAATCTCGAAAAGGAGTAATGATAGGCTTACTGAGTCATTTCACAATAATGCCCCTGATGGGTTTATTCTTGACTAAAGTCTTTCATTTTGATTCTGAAATAGCTGCAGGCATCATCCTGATAGGATGCTGTTCCAGCGGTCTGGCTTCAAATGTAATGACATATATTGCAAAAGGAAATTTAGTCCTTTCCGTAACCGTTACTGCAATAACTACCATCGCTGCCCCCATCATGACTCCTTTCTTAATGAAGCTATTAGCGGGTACATTAATAGAAGTCAAATTTATTCAAATGATGATGGAAATCATCAAAATAGTGATTGTGCCATTGAGTGCTGCATTGATCCATGATTTTCTCAAAACAGCTTCATCACGGGAGACCAAGTGGATAAAAATCAGCGCAGGTACTGCACTTTCTTGGCTTCTGATCTGCCTTTCTATATGGGATAATCTGCTTTCTTCGTACGTTTCTTTACCTCTTTTAGATGCAATTGAAATCTTCAATTTTTTCGCAGGCGCTATCGTAGTAGGTGTGGTTTACCATGTTCTTACGAAAAGAAGACCGGCGATTGATGACTTCATGCCCTATCTTTCAATGGCGGGTATCGTATATTTTACCACCGTTACCACGGCAGCTGGAAGAGATCATCTTTTACAGGTCGGGTTTCTCTTATTCTTAGCTGCGGTAATAAACAATGGTGCGGGCTATTTGTTTGGCTATACATTCAGCCGGCTGATGGGATTGAGCAAAGCCGATTCCCGTACACTAGCTTTCGAGGTAGGATTACAAAATGGTGGTATGGCTAGTGGCTTAGCCGGTGCAATGGGAAAGTTGGGGACAATTGGTCTTGCCGCGACGATCTTCAGCCCTTGGATGAATATTTCGGGTTCTATCTTAGCAAACTACTGGCGAAAAAAAGAAGAGAAGAAAGCGAAAACAAACCACAAAACCTAAATGTCTAATATCATAGCGACATAGGCATAGCGTAATTTTAGTCAAAAGGCCTGCAACGATGTACAGGCCTTTTCTAATGTATGTTTTAATTAGGATTTTTTATTTCGTCTAAATGTTCCACATCCTTCAAATCAAAAGGAGTTTCTTGATAAACAAAATAATTCAGCCAATTATTAAAAAGTAAATTCGCATGCCCCGTCCAACGTACTAACGGAGAATTGTCGGGATTGTTGTCTGCATAATAATTATGCGGAACGTTGACAGCTAATCCCCTTTCTAAGTCCCTAACATACTCTTCATGCAGTGTAAGCGGTGCATATTCAGAATGCCCGGTAAGATAAAACTCTCGCCCACCTCTAGAAGATACAATAGCAACACCCGCATCTTGCGATTCAGAAAGAATTGAGACTCCCTCTTTATTTTCCAAATCCTTCTTTAAAATGGTAGTATGTCTACTATGTGGTATAAAAAACTCGTCATCAAAACCTCTAAATAACGGATCTTTTTTTTCTGTGACGGTGTGCTTGAAGACGCCAAATAGCTTTTGCTCCAGCGGTGTTTTGTCGACTCCATAGAAACGATAAAGCGCAGCTTGGGAGGCCCAACAGATGTACAATGTAGAAGTGACATGCTTTCTAGCCCAATCGAAGATCATGGTAATTTCATCCCAATAGGTCACCTCCTCAAATTTTAACATTTCTACCGGCGCCCCTGTGATAATCATACCATCGTAAAAATTCTCTTTAATGTCACTGAATCCTTTATAGAACAATTCCAGATGTTCTTCTGGGGTGTTTTTAGGCGTATGCGTATCCAATCTTAAAAACTCTACTTCTACCTGTAACGGATTGTTAGAAAGCAATCGTACAAAATCGGTCTCGGTAGATATTTTAATGGGCATCAAATTAAGGATCAGCACACGCATCGGACGAATATCCTGTGCATTGGCCCTCAGATCACTCATCACAAATATATTTTCCTTCTTTAGAAGCTCTATTGCTGGCAGATTATTTGGTATCTTGACTGGCATATCGTATGTTGTTGTGCTTATTTCACCACAAAAATATGAAGAATAAACGCCTTATAAAAATGATCTTCAAATAAAAAGTTGAACTAGGTTACTTATTCTACTTATAAATTGTTATTTCGAATACGGACGATTTAACTGTTATGCGCATAAACTGACGAATAATTGGCGCTGCAATCTATATAATTAAAAATTTATATAGAAGCAAATTTGCCGAAGTTTGATATTTTAATTTTTTTCTAATACCTTTAGCTAACTAATATATAAATCAAATAAAAAATGAACAAAGCAGATTTAATAAAACATGTCGCTTCGGAAAGTGGTATTTCCCAAGCACAGGCGGAAAAAGCGATCAACAGTTTTACTTCTGGGATTCAACAATCACTGACTAAAGGAGAAACTGTAACATTAATTGGATTTGGATCGTTCTCTGTGAGCGAACGAGCAGCACGTAACGGACGCAATCCGCAGACCGGTGCAGTTTTAAAAATTCCGGCAAAAAAGTTACCTAAATTCTCAGCAGGAAAGGCCCTTAAAGAAGCGGTAGCAGGTCCTGTAAAAAAATCAAAGAAAAAGTAAATTACATGAGTTTTCTCTAAATTTTGGCACGAATATTGCAAAATAATTAGTTCATAATTTAGGTTAATAATTGGTTTAATCCTCTGACATCGCCCGGTGTTGGAGGATTTGTTTTACAGCAATCAACCCCTAATGAGAAAATATATTTTTATTCTATTGGTTATTAACTATTGTACATCTTGCACTTCCCCAAATGGAGAACAACTATCAAGAACAGAGAAACGGGATCATATTTTAAAAAATATTGTACCTCCTACTATTTCGCAAAATGCAATGCTTCTAACAGACTTCGGTGCAATTGGCGATTCGTTAACAGATTGTAAGCCGGCCTTTGATGAAGCAATAAAAATATGTAAAGAACAGAAGGGCGGAAAAATTATGGTTCCGGAGGGCATTTATCTTATAAATGGTCCGATACATTTAGCTAGTAATGTGTGCATTGAATTACAAAAAGGATCGAAATTAGTTTTTGGATCCGCTCCATCCGACTATCTTCCAGTGGTACTTACAAGTTGGGAAGGAACTTTTCTATACAACTACAGTCCATTTGTTTATGGCTATCAATTGGAAAATATCGCAATAATAGGTGAAGGCACTATCGACGGTAATGCGCGCGATTCGTTTAGCAAATGGGCTGAGCACCAAAAAGAAAGTCAGCTCCTAAGCCGACAGATGAACCACGAGGACATCCCTTTGCCAGAGCGAATATTCGGATCAGGACATTTTCTACGTCCGCATCTTATTCAATTCTTCGAATGTAAAAATATTTTAATAGAAGGTATTACCATTAAAAACTCTCCTTTTTGGTGTGTTCACTTGTTGAAATCTGAAAATATTACCGCCCGAAAAGTTAAATTTGACGCCTTCAATAGAAATAACGATGGCTTCGACCCAGAATATTCCAAAAATATATTGATAGAAGATATAGATTTCAACAACGCCGACGATAATGTTGCGATTAAGGCAGGACGTGATCATGAAGGAAGGAAAACAGGGGTTTCGTCAGAAAACATCATTATACGCAACTGCAGATTTAAAGGTTTACATGGCGTGGTTATTGGCAGTGAGATGTCAGCAGGCGTACAAAATGTATTCGTTGAAAATTGCACATACAGTGGTTATTGCAAAAGAGGTATTTACCTAAAATCAAACCCCGACCGTGGTGGTTTCATCCGTGATATTTATGTGAACAACGTGGAATTCGGAGAGGTGGAAGATTTTTTCTATATCACAGCGTATTACCACGGCGAAGGGAAGGGATTTGAAACCGATATCCGCAATATTTTTGTAGATAATGTAAAATGTAGAAAAGCGACGAATGCGGGTTTAGTTATCCAAGGTTATCCCTCAAAAAAAGTCTCGGACGTATATTTCTCAAATGTTCATATAGATTCTTGTGCCACAGCCCTGAGTTTTACAAATACGGAAAACATCGTGTTTGATGATATCGTTATCGGACAAGAAGTGAAAATACCATCACATGCAAAATAATAAATAGTGTAACATCGTATATTTTTAAATTGAATATACGATGCTATATCAATTACAAAACGACCTTAATTTCCCGCTGTCGCAACTTTGACTGGACAGATGTTCCTCCATACAAGAGCGTGTATTCACCCGGTTTTGTCACCAAATCATCCATCGATTCATCGTAGTAGGTAAACGATTCAGGCCGCAACACAAGGTTGACCAACTGTGTCTGACCAGCTTTTATGAGTACCCGGGAAAAAGCACACAAAGATTTTACAGGAGCAGTTGGATCATTGTTACGTCTAACATACACTTGCACCACCTCCTCTCCATCAATGTTCGATATAT
This sequence comes from Sphingobacterium alkalisoli, assembly GCF_005049105.1. GTDB lineage: Bacteria > Bacteroidota > Bacteroidia > Sphingobacteriales > Sphingobacteriaceae > Sphingobacterium > Sphingobacterium alkalisoli. The sequence goes on along the minus strand of NZ_SUKA01000002.1, from coordinate 243,275 downwards.
TGGTTACCGGAATAGTTAGGTTTAGATCCGACTTAGCGTCAATCGATGCCCTTTGCAGTTGGACCTCACCATATTTAAAACTGGAATAGCTTAAGCCGTAGCCAAATGCATACAAGGGACTCTCCTTCATATATCGATATGTGCGGCCCTGCATATCGTAATTCTCAAAACCTTGTCTTGACGTGTCTCCCGTCTGCGTAAGCGCATTATCCAATTGAGCCAGCGTTTTATAAAATGTAACCGGTAATCTTCCTGCGGGATTATAATCCCCAAACAACACATCAGCGACAGCAGTACCCGCTTTCTCCCCGCCATACCAAGCGCAGAGCAATGCATCGTAGTTGCGCTCATCCTGCTCTAGTGCCAACGCACTGCCCGTGCAAAGCACAAAAGTCACGGGCTTTCCCGTCTTACGAAGTGCTGTCAATAGATTGCGCTGTACGGTAGGCAGATCAATCGAAACCTTATCACCTCCTCTAAATCCCTCGGCACTTACAAACATCTCCTCCCCTTCCAATTGCGGAGATAAGCCACCCACATAGATTATTGCATCGACATCTTTTAGTCGATTGGTCAAATCAGTAAAATCCGCTTTCTCTTTTTTATACGCCGAAAGACCGATGATATTGATGTTTCCTTTTTGTCGATGTTCCATCACCAAGGGATATTGTTTACCCTTTTCTACATGAATGATATATTCCTCACCTTGTAAAGCGACACGTCCCTTACGATTAGCCACCTCCTTACCTCCCACAGTTAGTACATATCCATCGTACGCGTTTGCATTAAGCACCACTTCGCCCGTATAGGGTGCCACAAAAACACCGGAAATGCGTGTAGACGTATTCTCCATATTAACACCTTGCGCTAATGCTGTACCTCCCCGGTTACTGTATTCTATACCTAAGCTATTTGTGACTGTCTTTACAGGTGCACCTTCGAATAAACTGTTATTGTAAAATTCAACCGTTAAGCCTTTCGGACCGCCTTTCTTCGTTAAGAAAGAACCATAGAGTGACGTTCTAACCCAGGGATCAACCAAATCACTACCTTTTTCATAAATAACTTCCGTATTGGGTACTTTCTTTCGGATACCATCTAATATCGTAACTGTAGAAGTTGGCGTACCATTGTAGTTTCCCCTGAGCATAATGCTATCAGCTGCATTGGCCCCCACTACAGCAATTTTCTTGATATTTTTACGCAATGGCAGGGTGTTATTTTCGTTTTTCAACAGAGTTATTGATTTTCGGGCAACATCCAGTGCTTGCTGCTGATGTTCCTTTGAGGCGACTATATCATAGGAAAGACTGCTCCATGGTACTCTATCCAATGGATCAAGCATACCTAACTCGAACCAACCCCGCAAAACGCGTCTCAGTGAGACATCGATTTGCGCCTCAGTGATCAGTCCATCTCCCACCGATTTTAACAAATTCTCATAGGAGCTCCCACATTCCAAATCGGTCGTTTTCAGCACCGCATCCGCCACCGCGGCTTCGGGCGTATCGTGCGACTCGTGGTGTCCTTTTTCATAAAAGTCATTTATGGCCCAGCAGTCCGATACAACCACCCCTTTAAATCCCCAGCGATTGCGAAGAATATCCATCATCAGGATATCGCTACCACAGCATGGCTTACCGTCGTACGCATTGTAGGCGCACATCACTTCTTGAACATTCCCTTCTTGTACCAATGCTTTAAAAGCCGGAAGATAAGTTTCCCACAGATCTTTTTTGGATACGACCGCATTATAAGAATGTCTGTTCCATTCTGGACCACTATGCACAGCAAAGTGCTTCGCACAGGCATGTGTTTTGAAGTAATTGGGATCATCGCCCTGCAGCCCCTCTACAGCGGCCAACCCTAATCTGGTAGTCAAATATGGATCCTCGCCATACGTTTCCTGACCTCTTCCCCATCTAGGGTCGCGGAAGATATTGATATTGGGCGTCCAAAAAGACAGTCCATAATAACGTCCACGTTCTCCGGAACGTACAGCTTCATTATATTTTGCCCTAGCTTCATCAGCGATAATTTCAAACGTCTTTAGATGGTTATCTTCATCCCACGTCGCCGCCATTCCTATTGCTTGTGGGAAGACCGTTGCTTTCCCAGCACGCGCGACGCCATGCAGCGCTTCGTTCCACCAATCGTAAGCCGGAATATCCAATCGAGGAATGGCTTTGGAACTATTCATCATGAGCCCTACCTTCTCTTCCAATGTCAATAAACTTATCAAATTATCGATCCGCTCTTCAATGGGAAGGTCCGGGTTGCGAAATGGATGACTCTCTTTTTTTTGCAGGCTTTGCCACGAGCTAAAAGCTATCAATATAAGTAACAATAATACCGTCGCATTAACTTTCTTTTTCATGAGATTGAGATTTTATTGCTTATTCTGATGCGAACTGAACGCTATATGTTTTCAAAATACCATTGTAATCAAATTCGACAATAGCTGTTCCGTCCATAGACTGAGCTTGTTTAACCGCTACTTTTATAGCGGGATTATTGGTGGAAGCAGATACAACCGGTAGGTCTTCGGTGCTAGTAGACAGTTTATATATTGTTTCGTACCGGTCATAACCTATAATACCATTTTCGTTGGTAGATCGAACTGGAACGGTTGGTAAATGCACCGCCTTTCCGTTAACGGCAATATGTACTGTAGGTACAATCGGACGTAGTATTTTCTTATGCTTAGCACTGAATCCAAGACCAATGAAATCAAAAAGTTTTTCCGATTCCGCTCCTTCCGCTACCAGATAAATCGCGTGCTTCTTATCCAGCTGATCGACAAACCTAGCAACATCAATCGTAAACTGAGTGGTCTCCATCTCCGCATTTTCGGGAATGCTAATTTCACCGATCTTTGTTCCTTTCCACGTCTCATTATCCCATGGACCGTCTAACCACACGTTAACCTTGAAAGCCTTTTTTGTTTTTGGGGTAAGAAATAAATTAAACACGGTATTATTTCCCTTTTTTGTTCCTTCGAAAGCCTTTAATCCCAATTTATCCTGCTTAAGTCCACCGAAACCAAAATATTTAAATCCAACAATATGTCCATTTTTAACATCATTAATAGGCATATGGTTGTCCCAAATATCCCAAGAATCCTGTTGAATACTGATATCGGATAAGTAGCTAGCGTATCCTGCGGAGTAATATTGGTACGGATCTAAACCAAACACATGAAAGCCCTCGGACGTAACCTCCGCTCCTGTATATTCCCTGTCTTGGTTATCTTTGGCTGTCCAGATCTCATTCTCTGCGTAAGGATCGTATGCCCGAATTGAAACGCTTCCGCCTTCTTTCACCAGTTTCTCGTCCCATTCTACCTTCACTGGCGCAACCACAGCTTGACGCGCAAAACCAAACCCGCGTGGTGGTCTATGGTAAAACACATACCACTGTCCATTGATCAATTCGAGACTTCCATGGGTATTATGTCCTGCGTAACTCGTCTGTATCGCTGTTCCATATTGATTCAATACCGGCGCACGCGAATCCACTAATACACCTCCACTTTTCCAAGGGCCTAGCGGAGAATCTCCTATAAGATAACGCAATGTAGAATTGGAACTACCTACTCCATATTCAGGCCCTGAATAACCACTATATACAGAGATATACTTATTCCCAATTTTACGGATCGATGAAGCTTCGAAAAAATTGAAAGATCCAAGGTCCTCATCTGGCAGAATATTCGGATATGCTGTTCCTTCTGGGTCCCGAAGAACGCCATATCTTGAACTTGCCGGTATAAATCGATCTATTATCTTTTTTCCTGGTCGAAGCGAATACATTGTATTTTGATCTAATTCAGCTGCTAATGACCGTTGAAATCCCCAATATGCGTATGCCCTAAATCCAATTTCATAATCTGGATCCTGAGGATCCGTAACGTATTCGACAAAAACCGCCGGATCAAAACCCAAAATACTTCCCGGCACTGTACGTCTACCATCTTCCGTCATATTGATCGGGACAAAGGGGCCGTCCGGACGGCTAGCTTTTGCTACCATCGCTTCTCTATTCGATCCTCTGCTATGCGGATATAGGTAGTATTCCTTTACTCCGTTCTTTCTTTTAACCTCGACAAGATCCGGGGCATACATCACATCCCACTGTCCATCAATTTCATAAGTAAAAATAGCTCCTTCATCGCGCCAGCTGGATAAATCATCTACTGGTGCCGACCACATTCTAATGTCTGGTCCACAATAACTCGTATATCTCAAATCGTGCGAACCTATAATGTAGGCACGATATTCCCCTGGAGAATCTGGATCTTCAAAAACACGGGGTTCTCCATCCGGCAAATGCTCCCAAAGAGGCAGGTATGGATTTCCGGCGGAGGTATGTGTAAATTTCTTCTGCGGCATTTTTCCACTAATTGGGCCTTGCTGTCCCTGTACTGCAGTAGCCAAAAAACAGAACAGAGCTACAACTAATAAAAGTGTTTGCTGCTTATCAAAGACAAATTTGAATCTCTTCATAGATGATAGGTTTTATAATTTAATTTTTTGTTAAATAAAGTCGTTAGTCATACGGTAAGCATCTTACCAGTTATCTGTTCTAAAAGGCGACGCGAGCAAGCCTTCCTTGTTTATCAAGTTTGCATCCTCTGGATTGTCACTCCACCCATATCGTACCGCAACCGGCTTAACCAGAGGATGGCTTACCACCACAGTGTTACCTTTAATCACCGCATCAGCCCAGACAAACTTTTTATCTTCACCGGCAATGGCAAAATGTCTCAAGGGGGCACCTCCTTTACTCCTTAATCCCCCGCCTACCTCCGTAAAGCTTAAAATGATTTTATTCCCCTCCATCTCCATGTTTTTGTATCGAGGACCGTCGCTTACGATGTGTTCGCCGTATGCAACTTTGCGGGCACCTAAAAATAATCGCTTAGCGATATCTTTTTTATTTAGCGGATGGATATCATTCCATTCCCCCACGTCATAGGTCACCGCTAATGCGGTATGTGCTACCTCTTGAGCAATTTTGAATTGTGCTTCCCGCACACCGGCCCAGCCCGATTCTGAGGGCAGATCTTGCTTAGCCATATAGTTTGGCAATTGCACCAAAAGGAAAGGAAGATTGGGCTGATGCAACAAGGTTCTCCAGCTGTTAATCAGCGTCTTCAAATAAGCCCTGTATCGTTGAGGTTGGCCTGTATTGGACTCTCCTTGATACCAGATCACGCCCTTTACCCCGTAATCACGAAGAGGATAGATCATCCCATTATAAAGTCCAGATCCTGCGGATTTCACCCGTTGCAATCGTTCGCTAAGTCTTTTCGCTTTCGCGAGGTCTATTCCAACCTTATATTTCCATTCCCCCGTAAGATCCACTTCGACGTCATCTGCCTTTACCCGATATATTTTATCTTCGACAAAACTTCCATTGCCCGAGTTCGCTCTTAATCTTACTGTCACATTATTCTTTCCGGCGCGTAGTACACCGGCAGGTATATGATATTTACGCGGCGGATACATATACGAAGTAGCGCCTACGAAATGTCCGTTAATAAAAACGGAGTCACTATCCACCATAGTTCCCATGTACAGTTTGGCATGCCTTCCTTCCATCCGGGCTGGCATCTCAAACTCTTTTCTAAAGTATACGACACCTCTTACCTCGATCCCCTGCCTGCGCCAATCGCCGGGTACATTTGCGGTACACCAGTCCGCATCATTCCATTCCCGCTTAATCCAGTTTTCTGCCCCCTTATCGCTTTGTATTAAACGTAAGCTATCTAACGCCACCTGATCCACCAAGAGCTGGGGAAATTCTTTAAGGTGCTCCTGACTAATCCAACTTTCAATGGCAGAACCGCCAAGACTAGAGACCAGCATCCCGACCGGGACTCCATTGTGGAGATACGACTCCTGCGCGTAGAAATAAGCCAAGGCCGTCCAATTCATCACATCAGAAGCTATCCCCGAACGCCATACACCACCCCTTGGAATATCCTCCTTTATGGCTTCGACTGTATTCTGCGTAGGAACCTTAAAATAACGGATCATATGGTTATTGGACACATCAATCTCAGGAAATTGTTCAACGAGTCGTTCAATGGGAGTTTCCATATTAGACTGGCCCGAACAGAGCCACACATCCCCAATTAAAACATCTCGGATAGCCAGTTCATTAATTTCCATCACGTAGGGACCGCCCGCCTTTTTTGGGGGTAATGTAACCATCCATTTTCCATCCGACCCAGCTTCTGTATAATAATATTTTCCCTGAAAACGTACGGTCACTTTTTCATCTACATTCGCCCAACCCCATATTTTAAGTTCAATATCCCGTTGCAACACCATACGGTCACCGATCAACGCAGGAAGTCGCACAGCCGCCACGGCCGATTGCGTAACTAATAGTAACACAAGGACTAATTTATTCATCATCTTTATCTAGTACCAAATTTGCAACAATCAAAATACATGATATTTGACAGTGCTTTTCACTTTCCACAAAAGACAGGAGCTGAAGTATTGTTATCATGGTCAAATCCTATTTTTCTTGAAAGCTCCAGTAATCAAAATTAAAAAGCTCTCGCCCAGCGGTAATATTCTGGCCCTGAAATACGAAGTACACGTCATGGACACCTGAAACAGCTGTCGATATGGGCACATTCAATGTTTTCCAGACACCCCATCCACCCGTGCGAGGAATATCGATAGATGCTAACTTTACTCCCGCCACACTATCTAAACGCACCTCCAATATTCCACCATCCAATCCGGCAGCTATCGAAGCAGCAAAAACCTTGGCTCCCCGATTTCCGAAATCCACAGCTCGCGTTTTTATATGCCCTCCAGATCGGATCTCCGATACATACACTCCAGTCTGCTCACTTTCTGCTGTACTACATTTTTCTGACCAAGCAATGTTCTCCGCTTCATTTCTTACGTACGGGTTTACAGTAGCCACAGGATTTACACCCTGTCGGCTTATTGCTATAACAGGGATACGTCCATCCTTTTCGTAAGCAAACTCCTCAATAGCGCTGGATCTGCCGTAGCTTCCTCCCCCGGGTAACAGTCCAGTATGGTAAAAGAGATACGATTTACCTTTAAAATCGATCACACCTCCATGATTAGTAAAACTATTTGTGGGTTGCTCTGACATAATTTTCCCTTGATATTTCCATGGTCCGATTGGGGTATCGCTTGTCGCATAAGACAAACATTCCCCTCCTTTCGTCATACCTGCATACATCAAATAGTAGGTTCCATTGCGCTTATAAAACCACGGGCCTTCCACAAAAACATCGTTGTACTCTTCTCTTTTTTGCAGTACTTCATCACTTCTCCCTGGTCGTCGCAGCCCTCCAAACGACTCCACCGTCTGTGGGATCTCCACAATATCCCCTGTATAAGAAATCATATCGGTATTAAGCTTCACGTAATAGAGATGGGCATTACCCCAATAGAGATAGGCTTGACCATCGTCATCTACATAGGCCGTGGGATCAATGTTTGACCAATTTCCGGTTGTAATTAAAGATTTACCAAGCGCATCCTTGAACGGCCCTGTGGGACTGTCTGCTACAGCGACACCAATGGCCATATCATTATTCACCGTCTGTGCGCAGATATACCAGTAGAACTTACCATCCCGCTCCACACATTGTGCCGCCCAAGCACGATCACGTGCCCAGCTAAAAGATTCTAAAGAAATGGGAGAACCATGGTCCGTCCAGTTCACCATATCACTTGATGAGTATACTCTCCATTTGGTCATATAATAAAAATCGTATCCAGGAATATCGTCACCTGCATACATGTAGACTCTATCCTTGTATACCATTGGCGCTGGATCCGGTGTGAAATGGGTTTGTATCACTGGGTTTTGGGCAAATATTTCGCTTTCAAAAAATAACAATGCGCACAAGGTTATTAAATAGGGCATGTGAAGCTTCATATACATAATTTTTAGGGTGTAATATTAAAATAATCAAAATCAACATACCCGCCTGCCTGCCTTGTAGCATAATTAAAAAGACCAAAGCGATAGCCCATAAAGTGCGGGATAGTATAGGCCATTTTCAGCTGGGTGCCTATAGGTATCCAATTTATCCCATCCAAGCTGTATGAAAAATTAGCGACATCCTTCTTATTCGTAAAATCGCAGTGTGCCTTTAAGAATACTTTATCCTGCTTTAAGGAAATCGCAGCCACCTCTTCAGGCGTACCTGTAGTTGCGTTCACCATCACCAACGATCGCTTATCACCTTCTGCGCGCACCCCAAGCAAACCATAGTTTTTTTGCAAGAGCGATAAGCCCGCAAAATCGCCATCTTTCATTTTGGACACATCAATTGCGGTAGAACCCACGCATGTTGGGCCTATTGTTCGTTGCGTTAGCGTGTTTCTTGCTTGTAAGAAATCTCTATCTAAGCGCCCAGTTTTTAAGCGTAAATACCCAGGCCGCTCACTCACAGACCAAAGTCTGTCGTCTGGGTTATGGTTCCACTGCCAAACTAGCGGCAAAATGGGATCACCTTCTTTTCGGGAAAAATCGTCCGAATTGACGAGATGCGGAATTAACCCCTTACTAGCTGGGAGATCCAATTCGGAAGGCACTTTACCATCAACGCCAAGTACCGGCCAGCCGTCCACCCATTGCACAGGCACGAGAAACGGAATACGTCCCACAGCACCGTAATCCTGAAAAAGATAGGCATACCACTCCCCATTTGGTCTATCAATCAATCCCCCCTGCGCCACGCCTTTATCCTGCAACACGACACGTCCTTCGTAAGGTCCATCAATTTTATCCGCACGATGCACGATTACGGTACGCATGCCACCAGGAGGCCAAGAAATATTAAAAAGATAATATTTTCCATTTACCTTAAACAACTGTGAACCTTCCGCTGGTAGGCCACCACGTATGCCCTCGGGTGTACTAGGTAGCGTTGCATTTTCGATTAATACACGTTGTGTCTCAGGCTTCACGTTCGATAGATCAGGCAATAGCTCCACGATGTTTACTTTACCCCCACCCCAGATCATATATACTTTATCTCCCTCGAAGAACAAGGTATGATCATGCATTGCCGGCTTAAACTCCTTTGACTCCCACGGACCATTTTCGATATCCTTGGTCGAATAAATGTAGGTTTTGCCTGTGGTTTGGGCAAAGGTGCTTACGTAGTAGGTACCGTTATGGTATCGGATACTACTAGCCCAGGAACCCCTGCCATAAGTACTTTTGTCGTTATCCAGGTTTAGTTCGTCCATATCCGCCAAGGCGGTATGTCCGTAACCAATAAGTTCCCAGTTGACCAAATCATTAGATTTCATCAAAGGCAGTCCCGGATTCATATGCATCGTCGTACTACTCATATAGTACGTATCCCCCACACGTATCATCGACATATCCGGCACGTCGGAAAAGATAATAGGGTTTTGGGGTTTCTGAGCCAAAGCCATGCCGCTCATCGAAAGGAAAAGCCCCACCACATAACTGCAAACAGTATTTTTCTTCATCAGTATATAATTAATTATGCGTGTATGGATTTCATGATATACACAAGATCATTACACGTTCTTCATTTCAATCGGTGTGTGGTATATTCGTCTTGGTTCATTCGTTATCCAAAATTGGTAATTGTACATATTTTAATATCAAAGAGCATATGGCACACACAACATCACCTCTTTTTAACAGAAAAATTATACGTTTTGCCGCGAATTGTTGGCAGGTCATACTCGTAGATCCTCCTCAATTTATTACCCTTCAATGAAGCCTCCGGTGAAATCAGTGCCTTTACAGCAGCGATTGGATTAAGTAATACATTTGGGTTTTCTCCAGTAGCTTCCTTCAAACCTTTTCCGCTCAGCGGTACATAACTACGTAATCTTAAATTCCCGCCAATAGAAGACAGCACCTTAATACCTTCAGCCTCGCCATCCACCCAGTTCATCTCTATTTCAAACCCTCCTCGTGCTTTGATACCCGACACAAAGCCCGTATGCCACACATCTGGCATTGCGGGCAAAAGATGAACCGCACCATCATGGCTTTGAAGCAGCATTTCCGCAACCCCCGCTGTTAAGCCAAAGTTTCCGTCGATCTGAAAAGGAGGGTGAGCGGTGAACATATTTGGATACGTACGTCCATCTCTGTTCTCTCTATCCGCTATGGTCAACATATTGTTCACAATTTTGTAGGCATGATTTCCGTCCAATAGCCTTGCCCACAGATTAACTTTCCAACCGATAGACCATCCTGTCGCCATGTCACCACGATAGGTCAATGAATTTCGGGACGCTTCAAAGAGCTCCGGAGTGGTGTATGGCGATATTTGATTGCCTGGATATAGGCCGTACAGATGAGAAACATGCCGATGTTCATTTTTTGGATCGTCAAGATCCTCCAACCACTCCTGCAGTTGCGTATATTTTCCGATGTGCATCGGTGGTATACGCTTCACCATCTCCTGCAGGTTATCCCTATAAACAGTATCTTCTCCCAATATCTCATTAGCCAACGCGGTACGTGTCAGCATATCAAACACTAACTGGTTATCCATGGTCACCCCTGCGGACATCGGCCCATGTTCTGGTGAAATAGACGGTGATAATACCATCCATTCCTTATCTTCATGCTTTGGATGTGGAATTAAGGTCGTCAGCAAAAAGTCAGATGCTCCCTTCATGATTGGATACACTTGGCGCAGAAACTCTGTGTTACCCGTATACAAATAATGTTCCCAGAGGTGTTGCGCTAGCCAGATTCCGCCCATAGGCCACATACCAGCTGCCGCAAAATCGATCGGACTGGTTATCCGCCAAATATCCGTATTATGATGTGCTACCCATCCCTCAGATCCGTACAAGGCTTTGGCGGTCTCTTGTCCACTTTCCCCTAGATCTTTTATCATTTGAAATAACGGTTGATGGGTCTCCGAGAGGTTAGTAACTTCCGCTGGCCAGTAGTTCATTTCAGTATTAATGTTGATGGTGTACTTACTGTCCCATGCAGGCTGCATCGCGTTGTTCCAGATACCCTGTAACGTAGCAGGCCGCCCTCCCGGTTGCGACGAGCAGATCAACAAATAACGTCCAAATTGCGTTAACAATGTAATTAGGGCAGGGTCTTGAGTTGTTTTAAAGTTTTTGATGCGCTCTACTGTACTCTCGTCTTTTACTCCCCCCCGGCTTCCCAAATCCAACTTAAAGCGACCAAATTGTTTAGCATATAACGCAACATGTTGGCTTAGCGCCTTCTCAAAGCCTTTTTTTCTAGCTGTACCCAGCTTAACGGATGCCTTCGCGGCTTGGTCAGCACCTATCGATTTATAGTCAATAAAATTAGTCCCTATTGAAATGTAAAGGGTTGCGGAAGTTGCACCGGACACCTTCAATTTGTCATTCGCCACCTCAATTTTACCGTCCCTGCTCTTGACCGACGTATGGGTCTGATATACAATTTTTCCGTCGACACCTTCATGATCCGAGCCTCGTCCTTCCAATACCAGTGAATTACCGTTTCTAAACACAGTATGTTTGGAGCTATTACTGTATTCGGCTTCGAAGGTTAACCCCCCTTTTTTACTGGATGCTAAGTGCATAATAATGACATCGTCGGCAAAAGAAGAAATAATCTCGCGCGTATACCGGATGCCGTCCACCGTGTAACTAATTTTTGCGATGGCCCTGTCCAAGTCAAGTTCGCGGTAATAATGCTGATAATGCGCATGTCCTGGAAAATTCAAAACTAGACTACCTGCCGTCTGAAAAGGCATACCGTGCGTTTTGGTGAAGAACGAAGCATTGACCAACTCATCCGCTTCATGTGTGTTTCCATCAAAAATAAGCTGCTGCACAACAGGCAAAGCCTCTGCACCTTTTTTATTATCGTTACGATACGGCCCCCCTCCCCATATCGTTTCTTCATTAAGTTGTAGCATTTCCCGCTCCGGAATACCGTAGACCATTGCCCCCAATCGTCCATTGCCCACTGGTAGTGCCTGCTCCCAGACCTTTGCGTTAGCGGGTTTATCATACCAGAGTTTCAATGCTGTTGGTTTCTGCCCATATAAGGCAAGGGTTAGAAACAAGGTACAAACAATTAACAATGCAAGAACGCGTATTTTTTGATATGCCATATTTATCTGTAATTTCTGCTACTTATCATGGTATTCCAAAAGCGACTTATAATCGACATCCTTAAAAAGCAACTGAGATACCACATATAAATCATTTTTCCACACTTTAAAATCATGCCCCCCAGGTTCCACATAAAATACATGTGGCACGTTATGCTTTTTGAAATATTCATGTGTTCTCTTGCTATTGCCGATCAAACCATCCTGATCTCCGCAAGAGACCCATAGCAATTTCAATTTTTCTTTCGCTTCTTCTGGATTAGGAAGTAATTGTTCCGGCATTCGCGTGTTTGGAGCAGAAGAGAATCCGCCCACCCACGAAAAGGTATTCATATTACCTAAGCCGAAATTTAGCGCCTGACCACCGCCCATGGATAATCCAAACAACGCCCTATGGTCTTTCTCTTTTTTAACGGGATATTTTTTCTCAACAAAAGGAATCAGATCAATTAATAGATCTTTCTCAAACGTCGCAAATGCCTCAACCTTATCCCTGTCCATTATATTTCCGGTAGCGCGGTCGCCCTTCATGGCACGACCGTTAGGCAATACGACGATCATTTTTTCTAACTTACCATCCGCATATAGATTATCTAGGATAATATGTGGCACTCCATTATTAAACCACTCCTTTTCGTCTCCACCAATGCCGTGCAGTAGATATAAAACTGGATATTTTTGTTCAGGAGAATATCCGGGGGGAGTATATACTAAAGCTTTACGGTTTACGCCGACCGTATTAGATGGATAAGATATCGTATCCATCTTACCTCGTTCAATATTCTCTCTACGGATATCAAATCCAATAGGAGCAGCCTTTATTTGTGCATGAGATCCTGTAGACAAGATCACAGCAAGCGTCAATAACACTATATTTTTCATATCAGGATATGTTAAGTTATATGGTTTATAAATAATTTTATAGCTTCTTTTTCGTCGTTCTACTTCTTAATAGTACTTTCTGGGTCGCAATAAGTATGGCTTCGGCATTCAATCCGTATTTTTCCATCAATTGGGTAGGCGTTCCCGATTCACCAAAGCTATCATCAACAGCCACATATTCTTGTGGTGTTGGCAATTGCTTAGCCAATACCTGCGCCACACTATCTCCCAGCCCACCTATACGGTTGTGTTCTTCGGCCGTTACCACACATCCAGTTTTCTTTACGGAAGCCAAGATAGCCTCTTCGTCCAATGGCTTAATGGTATGGATATTAATAATTTCCGCATCAATTCCTAACCGTTCCAATAATTCTCCAGCTTTTATAGCTTCCCAAACCAAGTGGCCAGTAGCAATAATGGTCACGTCTTTTCCCTTGTTAAGCATTACCGCCCTTCCAATTTCGAACACTTGATCACTCAGTGTAAAAATGGGGACAACAGGACGTCCAAAGCGTAAATAAACCGGTCCCCGATGTTTAGCTATTGCAATAGTAGCAGCTTTAGTCTGGTTGTAATCGCACGGATTAATCACTGTCATGCCCGGAAGCATTTTCATTAGGCCAATATCTTCTAAAATCTGATGGGTTGCACCATCCTCTCCAAGGGTGAGCCCGGCATGAGAAGCCGCTATTTTTACATTCTTATTGGAATAGGCTATAGACTGTCTAATCTGATCGTAAACCCGTCCTGTTGAAAAATTAGCAAATGTTCCAGTGAAAGGAATTTTACCTCCAATAGTCAGACCTGCAGCAATCCCCATCATATTCGCTTCAGCGATACCAATTTGAAAAAAACGTTCTGGGAACGCATGGATAAAATCATTCATTTTTAAGGATCCAATCAAATCCGAACATAATGCCACGACATTTTCGTCCTGTTTACCAGCTTCCAGCAACCCCGCACCAAAGCCTGAGCGCGTATCCTTCGATTCTGTATAGGTATATCTTTTCATCCGTATAATTTTTGGAAGCTATCAGATTTATTCATCCCGCTGCGTGGTCTTAAAAAACCCTGATGGTTTCATTTTGCTTTTATAGTATTTTAGATGTTAGCGATTCAGATTCAGAAATTTAAAAATCTTATATCTAGCATCTCATGTCTTATATCTAAATTAATAATCCCCTAACGTTTCGGGCAATTGCTCCAAGGCTGTTGCAAGCTGTGCATCATTTGGTGCCACGCCATGCCATTTGTGCGATCCCATCATAAAATCTACGCCACTACCCATCTCCGTGTGTAGTAAGATCATCACCGGTCTTCCTTTTCCCGTGCGCGATCTAGCCTCTTCCAGTCCCGATATCACCGCAGCCATATCATTTCCCTTTTCTATTGCCAGTACATCCCAACCGAACGCTTCCCATTTTTGTTGCAGATTTCCTAAGGACAAAATCTGCTCCGTCGGTCCATCAATTTGTGCGCCGTTGTAGTCGACTGTCGCGACAAGGTTGTCTACTTTATTATGCGGAGCGTAAAGTGCCCCTTCCCAAATTTGTCCCTCCTGTAATTCACCATCCCCCATTAGTACATAAACAAGGTGGTTATCTTTATTTAATTTTTTGGACTGGGCAGCGCCAATGGCAACCGACAAACCCTGACCCAGGGAGCCCGAAGCAATACGTATACCCGGAAGCCCTTCATGCGTTGTTGGGTGTCCCTGCACCCGGGAATTAATCTTCCGAAACGAAGCCAATTCACTCGGATCAAAATAACCCATACGTGCTAAAACGCTGTAAAAAACAGGAGAAATATGGCCGTTTGACAAAAAGAATAAATCTTCACCAATTCCATCAATATGGAAACCAGCCCTTCTGTCCATAATCTCAAAATATAAGGCTACAAAAAAGTCAGTACAACCTAAAGAACCACCAGGGTGGCCCGACTGGCAGCCATGCACCATTCGAACGATGTCACGCCTCACCTGAGAAGCTATTGCCTCTAAATTGTGAATACTATATTTGCTCATTACCATGCGTGTATGTTTAATTATTTCCTTCCGACACCCGTTTATGATCCGCAAGAAATTGTGCTAGACCAGAATCCGTCAGTGGATGCTTCAAAAGGGCGGTAATGGCCGATAACGGCGATGTGGTAACGTCAGCACCAAATTTGGCACAATTCACGATATGCATCGCGTGCCGCACGGAAGCCGCTAATATCTGCGTAGGGAACTCATAATTGTCATAGATAAGACGAATATCGCTGATGAGTTCCAAGCCATCTGTCGAAATATCGTCTAGACGTCCCAAAAAAGGGGATACGTAGGTCGCGCCCGCCTTAGCCGCCAGCAAGGCTTGTCCAGCAGAGAAAACTAGTGTACAATTTGTCTTAATACCGGCGTTCGAAAAATACTTGATCGCTTTTATCCCCTCTCTAATCATCGGAACTTTGACCACAATCCGGTCATCCAGCTTAGCGAGTTCCAGTCCTTCACGAATGATTTCATCATAATGAACAGCAATAACCTCTGCACTCACATCACCATCTGTAATGGCACAGATCGCTTTATAATGGTCGACGACATTTTCTGCTCCGCATATACCTTCCTTAGCCATCAGTGAAGGGTTGGTGGTAACACCATCCAATACGCCCAGATTTTGTGCTTCCTGTATATCTGCCAAGTTAGCTGTATCAATAAAAAATTTCATATTATTTGTTATATAGTTTATTTGGTCGTGTCCATTGGCCACAGTTTCAAAACTATAAAAACAAGTGTGGAAAGAAGGGTAAGAATAATGAAAAAACTAGAACAAATGTTTAAAATACACTCATAGTCTCCTCAGCTCATCGTATACGATAAAAAAACAGCATTGGTTGTTCAAAAGCGTCGACTTAATTCTTGAACGCCTGCACATATTCGGAGGGTGTCCGTTGATACTTCGCTTTGAATACCTTGGTAAAATAGTTTGGGTTGGCAAAGCCTGTTTCGTAAGCAATTTCCGCAATCGTTTTATCGCTTTTTTCCAACAACACGACTGCACGTTCCAACTTCGCAGAGCGTATAAAATCGACGGGAGACATGCCGGTGTAGTCGAGTAGCCTGTTGTAGAGCGAGGCCCGGCTGATAGAAAGGTGTGCGCTCAAATTTTCGACCGACAGTTGCGGATTATTCATATTGTCATAAATATAGGCTAAGATCTTTTGCAGAAAAAGATCCTTTTCAGAAACTACTTCTATTTCGGGTGCCACGACCGATACCTGCCGCGTATAAGCCTCTTTAAAGGCTTGGTTTAACCCCAATAAACTATTAATTTTAGCCTGTAATACTGCGACATCAAATGGTTTGGTCATATAATCGATGGCACCCGCCTCCAATCCACACACCAGTCCATTTTTCACTTGCGCAGCCGTTAGCAAAACAATCGGAATATGTTTCGTCCGTTTATCCTGTGTAAGCTTCTGTGCAAGTTCCATACCGTTCATAATAGGCATTTGCACGTCGCAGAGTATAATATCGGGATGATGAAAAAGTGCCTTTTGCCAACCTTCTTTTCCATTCGCCGCCTCAAACACTTGAAAGGAAGACAACAAACTATCTTTCATATAAAAACGAAAATCATCATCATCTTCCACGATCAATATGGACGGTTGTCGGCGTACATCAAAAGTATCTACATTCGTAGCATCACCCCCAGCATCCGCGACCTCATGCATTGCCGGAATAGGCTCTGCTCCCTTTTCGGTTCTGGCACTGGACCGTTCCATACGTAGGCTAAACGAAAAACAACTGCCTTTGCCCTCCTCGCTTTCCACTGAAATTTCGCCGTTATACATCTTCACAAAAGTCTGGGCAATAGACAGCCCTATGCCCGTACCCTGATTAATGACAGCTCCGGCCGTATCATGTTGAAAAAAGCTCTCAAAAATACGTTGCTGAACATCCCTCGGTATACCAATACCCGAATCCTTAATAGTAATGCACGCGGTGCAATAGGTTGCATCGGAGGCTATTTCACTGGTTGCCAGATGCACGGCGATGTTTCCACCTTTAGTCGTAAATTTAAATGCATTCGACAAGATATTGAAAAGAATACGTTCTATCTTATTTTGATCAAACCGAACCTGTAGCTTCTCCACTGCACTTGTAAAGGAATACGAAATACCTTTCTGTTGTGCCATATCGGTAAATGAGTTACTTACCTCCTCAACGAAAGAAACCAGTTCACCATCGGCATCTTGCAACCGCAGCTCCTGTTCTTCCATTTTGCGAAAATCCAGCAACTGATTCACGAGGTTCAACAAGCGCCGTGCATTTCGCTTCACCAGACCCAACTGCTCAGACGCCTTGATATCTTTTATTTCGTTCATCAGATTATCAACGGGACCAACAATTAGTGATATCGGTGTTCGGAACTCGTGACTTAAGTTTGTTAAAAATTTGATTTTCAGCGTATCCAACTGGTGTAGCTGTTCCGCCTCCTTGCGTTGTTGTGCTATCAGTTGTTTAGCTTGTATCCGTTCTTGTTCTAACGCAAATTTTGCTTGTAGTTTTTGTATTCCCCGATGTCTAATGTAGAACAACCCACCCACAAAGACTACACAATAAAGGGAATAAGCATAGATTGTGCGCCAAAATGGAGGTGCTACATAGATGGAAATAGATCTAACTTCTTCATTCCATATGCCATCGTTATTACTGGCGCGTACATGAAAAGTATATTTTCCAGGATCCAAATTCGTATAGTAAGCACTATGCGCTACACCTCCCGGAATCCAATCTTTATCAAAACCCTCCAACATATACTGATATTGATTCTCTTCAGGTATCGTAAAATTTAACGCCTCAAATGATATGGAGAAGTTTTGCTTGTATTGGAGGTCAATTCGATCAGCCAATAGTAATGAAGTACGTATAGCTCCTTCTTCAGATGGTCCAATCACTTTGTTGTCAATTTTCAGTTCCGTAAACACGACATTAGCTGGATTGGAGTTTGTTTTCAGCTGCTTGGGGTAGTAGTGGTTAAAGCCATTTTGCCCACCAAAAAAAAGCTCGCCGTCCGGCATGCAGATACCCGCTCCTCGCATAAACGCGCCAGACTGTAATCCAGCGAAATAGGAATAATTTTTAAAACGCTTTGTCTTTTGGTCATAGCAACTCAACCCCTTGTTAGTACTGAACCATATTTTGCCCTCCACGTCTTCAACAATACTTTGTACAACTCCATTAATCAAACCATCACGTTCAGAAATAACATTGAATTTCTTAGCCCCTTTTTTCAATAAACCCACACCACTTCCGTTGGTTCCCACCCAGATATTACCTTCCCGGTCTTCCTTTAACGAAAGTACGTAATCACTGGGTAGATCATGTGTGCTTTTATTAAAGAAGGAAAATGTGTCTGTCCCTTTACGGAATACGCATACACCAGAACCAAAGGTACCAATCCACATGTCCTGATTTCCATCCTCTTCAAATGCGCGTATAAAATTGCTGTTCGGCTCCGGACCACCATCTCCCACAGTAGTTTTGCGCATATATTTTCGCACAGTCCCATCACTCGCCTGCAATACGTTGATACCTCCACCGTTGGTACCTATCCAAAGGTTACCTTCAGAATCTTTTTTTAAACAGAAAACATCACCATTGTTAAGCTTGTCTGCACCATCCCCTATGCCATACTGAAAACTTTTGCCGGTGTTCCTGTCATAGTAAAACAGTCCCTCTTTATAGGTCCCCAGCCATACCTGATGGTCATTTTTTTCTTCGAGCGCCAGTATGGTCAAGTTATGACCGCTATGTTCCTTACTAGCTGTTAGATCTAATGCTGTTGTCACATCCCGCTGTCGGTCGTAGAGATGAATACCTCCACCGTCGGTACCGACCAATACATTATTTCTATAGATCAATAGCGAAGTAATCATACGCGAATTCAAGCCGTATTGATCTACTGTACGAATATCTTTTAACCTGAATTGACTTAAGTTGGTATCAAACTTATTTAACCCGCCCTGAAACGTACCGACCCAATAAATACCAAACTTATCAACCAATATAGATCGGATAGATTGATGGCTTATGCTCTGCGGGTCGCGGACATCCGGCTGATATGTTTTTAAGGTATAAGTAGACACATCCAGCACCTCCAGCCCCCTATCTGTCCCAATCCATAAACCACCCTTTTTATCCATTGCCAAGGCATAGATCCGCCCACTTAGGGATCGCATGGCGGGATAGTCGTCAAATCGCTTAACGGTCCTACTTTGCTCGTCAAAAACATAAAGACCTGACAATGAACCCACCCATATCCGATGTTGTGCATCTTCAATAATAGAAGTGATCAGGTTATCTGTACGTTCACCTCCCCCCTTCTGAAATATGCCGTATCGTGACACCTGCTTATAGTTATCCGAATACATATAGAGTACGCTATCTGTGGCGATCCACATCCGTTGCTTGCTGTCCTGAAATGTAAAACTAGATACTTTTCCAAGAAAGCTAGTACTTATAGCAGTATAGTGATCGTCTACATGCATACCAAGCTGTTGCACATTAAGCACAAATAGCCCACCGTACGATGTAACCCATAGTTGTCCGGCATTATCCATTGCAAGAGAAGTAATCGCGGTACTCAACCAACGTTTGTCGGGTGCTTGTTCGTAGTGAACGATTTTATCTAATTTGCGGTCATAATAGCTAAGCCCCCCTCCGCTGGTTCCAATCCAAATTCTACCCGCACCATCTTCAGCTAAAGCGGTGATGTGATTTACTTTTAACGTTCCCGTGATATCCGGATTATGTCGGTATACCTTATAATTAATCCCATCAAATCTATTTAAGCCGTCTTCAGTTCCGATCCATAGAAAACCAAAACTATCGCGGCACATGCTAAATATGGTGTTCGATGAAAGGCCGTCTTTGGAATAGTACCGTTGAAAGTCCGTGGGATATTCTTGCGCAAATGCAAAACATATCTTAAGAAATAAAAGTAGAAGTATATATCTAATCATTACGGCATATAAAATTACGATTGGCTAGCTGTCTTTCCCTAGTTGAATTACTAAGGTATAAAAATAATATTATTTTATTTGCAAATATAGCTTTAGCAGAGTAATTATTGTTAAATGGACAATTATTTGTACAGTACAGATAAATAAACTGTCTAAATACCTCCCAATTCTCCATTATTTATATTTGAATTCACTTACAAAATAGGCCTTAATCGTTCGATAAAGGCGCTAACGAGCATATTTGACATTCTTACCTATCATTTAGACATTCGTTCTATTCATGTAAAATATTCATTACATACCTTAGCATAAATTATAAACGATAATGTTTTCAGCGCGAATCTAATTCAGTTTGAAAACAGCATGCTTAACCATAAATAAACTATATAACATGAAAAAACTGATTAGAACTTAACCGTATCTTACATTTCGACCGGCACTAATGCAATCGCTTGCATACTATTCGCATCATTGCACCTGATCAGCATGTATACAGTGTATATGCTTTCGCCAGACATTAAGAAATAAAAGTACATTTAACCATTTTATATTATTAAACTATGATGCTAACATCTACATGTTCTCTTTTGAGACACTGGAAGAAACTTTGGGGCTTAACGAGTCGCTCATCACTATTAATTATTCCTATCCTCTTATTTATTGGCAGCATGCCAACGCTCAGGGCGCAGCAATATCGTCAATTAAATGGACTGATTCTAGATCAGCAGAATACACCTGTAGAGAATGCATCTATTTCGGTCAAGGGTGGAAGTGCCGCGACCTCTTCGGAAGCAGACGGAACATTCTCCTTAAGGGTACCTACTACTTCTCAGACGCTTGTGGTAACTAAATTGGGTCATGAACGAGTCGAAATTGAGATCAGGAACCAAGATCAGCTTCGCATTATCCTTAACAATAATAACATTGAAATTGAAGAAACAGTAGTTGTTGGTTACGGCAAGCAAAAGAAAGAAAGCTTAACTGGTGCTATCGTACAGACCACCGGAGAAGTTCTTCAACGAGCCGGAGGAGTTACTAACCTCGGTATGGCACTTACAGGTAATCTTCCAGGTCTAGTGACAACATCGTCCACAGGTATGCCGGGTGCTGAAGATCCACAAATGCTAATACGTGCACAGACGTCGTGGAATAACAGTTCTCCACTTATACTAGTCGACGGTATTGAGCGATCTATCAGCTCAGTTGACATTTCCTCCGTAGAGACAGTTTCCGTATTAAAAGATGCATCTGCCACAGCCGTATTTGGTGTTAAAGGAGCTAACGGAGTTATTTTAATTACAACTAAGCAAGGTAAAAAGGGGAAAGCCAATATACAGCTCCGATCAAATATGACGACAAAAATGGCTTCAAAGCTTCCTGAAAAATATGACTCCTATGACGCGCTGTCTTTGAAAAATCAAACCATAGAGCGGGAAATACTAATCAACGGTGGCGCATGGACATCATACCTACCTGAAGAAATCCTTAATAAGTACCGGAATCCCGCCAGTGAGCAAGAAAGAGATCAATATCCTAATGTGGACTGGGAAAAAGAACTATTTAAAGATTATACTATGTCGCACAATACCAGTGCAAGTGTATCAGGAGGGTCTGACTTTGTAACCTACTTTGCTAATGTTGATTTTGTCTCCGAAGGCGATTTATTCAAGACCATTCAAAATGGGCGTGGCTATGCGGCTGGTTATGGTTATACACGTACTAATGTACGTAGTAACTTAAATTTCAATCTAACTCCCACGACAAAATTCTCCACCAAACTATTTGGTTCAAACGGTGTACGTAAATTACCTTGGGGAGCAGCAGATGGTGATACCGGCTACTGGGCATCAGCCTATCGCACCTCTCCTGACGCGATGTGGCCTGTCTATTCGGACGGCACTTGGGGTTACTATGAGCCAAAAAACGCGGACGTACCTAATTCCGTGTACATATTAGCTATGTCGGGCGTAGAGAAAAAAACCAGAAATCAATTAACTACCGATTTCACATTAGAGCAAGATCTCAAGATTTTTCTCAAAGGTTTAAATGCTCGAGCTAATTTTTCTTTGGACAATACTTTTCAAGAAATTGACAGAGGCATAAATGATTTATACAACAATGCGCAACGTAAATGGATAGATCCAGAAACAGGAGTTGTATCGTATGAGGGAAAAGTCGATCTAGGTACACAGCTAGACTTCTCCGATGGCGTAAGGTGGTCTACAGAATCCGGAGCAGTAGATATCGGAGCTACGTATAGAAGAGTGAATTACTCTTTTCAGTTAAACTATGCTAACAAGTTCGGAGATCATGATGTTTCTGCTATGGGCGTATTTATGCGAGAGCAGCTTGCTACCGGGAGTATGTTTTCTAGGTATCGCGAAGACTGGGTCTTCCGTACAACCTATAATTACGCTATGAAATACTTTTTAGAAGTCAACGGTGCTTACAACGGATCTGAGCAATTTGGGCCAGATTATCGATTTGAATTCTTTTCAGGACTATCCGGCGGGTGGACACTATCCAATGAAGAGTTCATGAAAAATATATCCTTTTTAAGTCTATTAAAATTCCGCGGTTCCTGGGGTAGAATTGGAGATGACAACGTTAATGGTCGATGGCTCTATGCAGATCAATGGTCATACGGAGGTAATACAGTAATGGGAGATATCCCTTCTAATACCCCATATACATACTATAGCATTACGCAATTAGGTAATCCTAATATATCTTGGGAAACAGCAGAGAAAAGGAATCTAGCACTAGAATTTGGCTTTTTTAAAAATAAAGTGACAGGTAGTATTGATTTTTTTAAGGATCATCGAACCGATATCATTATCGGAGGAGGTTCTCGTGCTATTCCTTCTTATTTTGGTGTCAGCGCCCCCAATGCAAATCTAGGGGAAGTAAAAGGAAAGGGTTATGAAATTGAGTTGGGTATAAACCACACTTTTAGCAATGGGCTTAGATTATTTGCAAACACTAACATGACACATGCCGTCAATACGGTTATATTCAGAGACGACCCCAAATTACGGCCTACCTATCAGCAAAATGCAGGTTATCCATTAGGGCAGAATAGAGCATACTTGGACAACGGATTTCTACAAAGCTGGGATGATGTCCTCGGTAGCACACAACGTAATGTAAATAATGATGATAAATTACCAGGTGACTACAATATCGTCGATTATAATGCTGACGGCGTTATTGATAATCAGGACGTAGTACCATATAAATATTCGTCTTCTCCACAAAACACCTACAATGCTTCCATCGGATTTGATTGGAAAGGATGGAATCTGTTCCTACAATTCTATGGTGTAAACAATGTGACCCGTGAAGTATCGTTCCCAACATTTCATTCGACTTCCAATGTCGCTTATGTCGAAGGCACTTACTGGAGTGTAGATGAAGGGGGAGATATACCTTATCCAAGATGGTCTACCACTGTTGGACCAGAGGCATCTGGTACACGCTATCAGTTCGACGGATCCTACATTCGTCTTAAAAACGCAGAGATAGGCTATACATTACCCAATCACTTTACAAATAGATTTGGCGTCAACTTGTGTAAAATTTATCTGAATGGAAATAACTTATGGCTATGGACTCGAATGCCTGATGACCGTGAATCAAACTTTAGCGGTAACTCAAGCTTTGGAGCTTACCCAACCATGAGACGTTTTAATGTAGGATTAGACATCACCTTTTAAACCAATTGAAGATGAGAAATTATTATAATAAAACACTATTATTTACCCTATGCATTATGTTGACCTCATTCGGGTTAAGCTCTTGCAAAAAATATCTGGACAAGGCTCCAAATAGTGATATAGAAACTGAAGAAGTTTTTAAGAATTTTAGAAATTTTCAGGGATTTACGGAAGAACTATACAATAGTATCCCCCTAGTCAGTGCCTCAGAATATCACAACAACTGGAACTATGGCGAAGAAGAATATTGGGAAATAGGTGAGACACGGCTGATGGCCAATGCTGTAGATCAAGGTGACTCTTGGGGCTGGAACACAAGGTATTACAGCTGGTTTAAAACAGGTGGATCAGCTTCGTCAACTTCTCGTTTTGAAAAAGGCAAACTTTGGGGATTGTCTTGGTATGCGATCCGTAAGGCTAATGTGGGCATAGCAAATCTCGATCTCATGGTCGATGCAACACAGGAAGAAAAGAATCTTATAGCGGGACAACTTTATTTCTTTAGGGCTTGGTTTCATTTTATGCTTATGCAGTATTGGGGAGGTCTTCCTTATATTGACAGTGCCCTTCCTACCGATGAAGTAATCGAAGTACCAAGACTCAACTATCGTGAGACAGCGGAAAAAGTCGCAGCGGATTTCCAAAAAGCTGCTGAGCTTCTCCCGATAGATTGGGATGCAACTACCGCAGGCAAACAAACTTTAGGTAATAATAATTTCCGCATCAATAAGATTATGGCATTAGCATACGCTGGTAAGAACTATCTTTGGGCCGGCAGTCCGCTGATGAATCAAGAATCAACTGGAGCTAGCGGATATAATACAGAATACTGCAAAAAAGCTGCTGATGCATTTGCCGAAGCCCTAAATTTAACGGAATCGACTAACAGATATGAATTAGCAAGCTTCTCGCAGTATACACAAATATTTTATACCTATAATCAAAGTGGCAAGATACCTGGGCTAAAAGAAGCCATTTTTGTGGAAAATCTGATCGAAAGTGGAGCTAGATGGCGTTGGAACCAAGTCAATGATTACCGTCCGCCCACAATTAATGCTTCTGGTATTAAAGTTTACCCTACGGCAAATTATGTAGACTATTATGGTATGTCAAATGGACTTCCTTTGCCAGCAGATATTACTCAGGCAGATCCCGAGTCTGGATTCGACCCACAGTATCCTTGGAAAGATAGGGATCCTAGATTCTATCATGATATTATTATTGACGGAGAAAAATGCGTATCCAGAGCAGGTAGTGTTGGAAACGATGAATATAGACAATACGCGAGCTTATTCACGGGTGGGTTATACAGGACAGCCAATCCGGCAAAAGCGGTGTTGACCGGATATATGAATTCTAAGTTCACGAATAAGCTCGTGAATGATTACGATGGATATCAAGACAATAACGTATTTGTTTTAAGCTTCATGCGTTTAGCAGATGTTTATTTAATGTATGCTGAAGCAACATCGATTGGCTATGGTTCGCCGCAAGGCAAAGCTGCCACTTATAACCTCACGGCAGCAGACGCAGTTAATAAAGTCAGAGAACGTGCAGGAATTGATCCAGTACACAGTAAATTTTTGGGGTCTACTGATGCTTTCCTGCACGAGGTCAGACGAGAACGTGCCGTAGAATTAGCCTTTGAAGGGCATCGATTTATAGATCTTCGCAGATGGTTGCTATTAACCGAACAACCATACACACTAAAAAAAGCTGTTCAATTCGATCGCGGAATGTCGAATGATGATGTCTATGCAGACCCAAAAAACGCAAGGGTATTGAACTTTAGAGAAACGGTCTTAGTGGAACGCAAGCTTGAACAAAAACACTATTGGTTTCCGTTCCTTCAAAGTGATGTAACCATGTATGAGGGTTTTCAACAAAATCCAGGTTGGTAATTCATAAAACATAAGAGAACAGTAATGAAAAAAAATAAGAAAACATATAATATTCTCTTTGCATTGCTATTAAGCGGCTCTCTGAGCTTATATGCACAAGAAAGTAAAGACAGTCTGGTGAATGTAGCATTTGGCAAAACTGCAAAAACAGATCTCTTAGGAGGTGTATCGAGCGCTAGTATAACCGAAATACTAACTAAAAGCTATGGTACATATAGCTTAGATAATCTAGAGAGCTTTGTCGGAGGATATACGAGTAATGTTTGGGGACAGAGCCCGTTGATATTGGTAGATGGCGTACCTCGTAGTGCCGGAGATGTCCGTATGGTTGAAGTAGAATCTGTAACCGTATTGAAAGGCGCAAGCAATGTTGCACTTTATGGTAGCAACGCAGCCAAAGGGGTAATATTGATTACCACCAAAAGAGGTGTGGTAGAGCCCATCAGCATAGATGTCCGAGCAAATACCGGTTTATATTCGCCTAAGCGTTATCCTACCTATTTGAATGCAGCAGAATACATGACGTTTTTCAATGAAGCATCACGCAACGATGGCATTTCGGAAAGATATACAGCAGAGCAAATCTACCATACTTCCACTGGCGAAAATCCTTACCAATATCCAGATGTCGATTTCTACTCATCCGAGTACCTTAAAAAGGTATATTCAAGATCAGATCTTACCACGGAGATTTCAGGAGGAAATGAGCGCGCGCGTTATTACACAAATTTAGGATTATCCTATGATAATGACATCTTAAAATATGGCGATACAAAAAATAATAATGCACTCAATTTCAATGTTAGAGCCAATGTAGACATGAATCTAACAAACTGGCTCACGGCATCCACAGACGCTGTAGCTATCGTTTCTGACACATATAGAGCAAGAGGAGATTTTTGGGGAGCAGCCGCTACGCTTCGTCCAAACTGGTTCTCTCCTTTGGTTCCGATCAACATGTTTGACCCCGAAAATACAACTTTACAAACTATCGTGCAAAGCAGCAATAATATAGTCGATGGTCAATATTTATTGGGAGGAACTTCTAATGATCAGACTAATACCTTTGGCGACATGTTGGTAGCAGGTTACATTAAATCCAAAAGCCGACGATTTATGTTTAACGTAAACGCCAACGCGGATTTAAGGGATATAACACAGGGACTATCCTTAAATGGAGGTTATAGTCTGGACTACCAAACTTATTACAATGAGGCCTTTAACGAAGATTATGCTGTATACCAGCCAACTTGGTCCAATATTGATGGCAAAACAATGATTACCTCGCTAACCAAATTTAACAACGACGTTAATTCTACTAATGAATACATTGGTGAGGCCAACTATAATCAAACGATGTCATTCAGAGCGCAATTAGATTACGACCGAACATTCAATTTTGATCATAATATAAACGCTTCGCTATTGGGTTGGGGATATCATATCCAACAAGCCAAAGATGCGAACCACGATGGCAGCACATATCAACCTGTAAGAAATGCCAACCTAGGTCTACAGGTCGCTTACAATTACAAGCATAGATATTATGTGGACTTTACGGGTGCGGTAGTACATTCGGCGAAACTGGCTCCTGGCAATCGGACAGCCCTCTCCCCAACCATCACACTGGGATGGCGTATAAGTGACGAAACCTTTTTCAAAGAAAATATTTCCTTCTTCGATAATCTGAAGTTAGCGGCTTCTTATGGCTCGTTAAATCAAGATATCGATATCAGCAATTATTACATGTACCAAGGATATTTTGTAAATGATGGTGGCTGGTATCAATGGCGAGATGGCGTGGCGGGTGGTTGGACGACTGGTTCCCGACAGGGGGAAAATTTAGGCCTTTCCTTTATAAAAAGAAACGAGTTTAGGATCGGGCTAGATGCAGCTATGTTCAATAACCTGATTACAGTAGATGCCAACTATTTTAGACAGGATACAAGAGGATTATTAACACAAGGCTCAACAATATTTCCATCGTATTTTTCAAATTGGGATTTTTCCTTCCTTCCTTACTTAAATTACAACAATGATCGCCGATCTGGTGTCGATTATTCCGTCAATTTAAACCATAAAGTTGGAGAATTGAATTACTCAGTTGGGTTGACTGGCATGTATTTCAGCTCTCGGGCTACCCAACGAGACGAAGTATATGAAGATGATTATCAATACAGATCAGGGAAAGCACTTGACGCCTACTGGGGTTACATCAGCGAGGGCATATTTATGAACCAGGCGGAGATCGACAACCATGCAAGACAGACCTTCGGAGAGGTGTTACCTGGCGACATCAAGTACCGGGACGTCAACAACGACGGTCTGATTGATTCCAGAGATCAAGTGGAGTTGGGTCAAAATGGATGGGCCGTATCACCATTTACCTACGGTGTCAATGTGACTTTAAAATGGAAAAACGTTACACTTTTTGCTCTAGGAAATGGTCAATCGGGTGCCATAGGGTTCAACAATACAGCCTATCATTGGATTAGAGGTTCTAGCAAGTACTCAGATGTCGTCTTAGATCGTACAACAATTGAAAAGAACACAGCTGGCGAATGGGAAGTCGACGATCTAGGATCATATCCGCGACTAACAACGACTTCTAATAGCAACAATTTCCTAAACTCTACCTATTGGATGTACAAAAATAATCGATTCAACTTAAGTAGAGTACAACTGACATACGATTTTGACAAAAGCACGCTCAACAGTTCGTTTCTACGTGGCCTAAGTATATATGCCAACGGGGATAATTTACTGGTCATCTCTAAAGAAAGTAAAATGATGGAAACCAACATTGGATCAGCTCCTCAATATCGCTTCTATAATATTGGATTTAAAGCTTCCTTTTAATTAATTCATTTAACAACGTACATTATGAAAATTAGAATATTAATACTTGGGTTGTTTCTCTTTATTCTATCCGGTTGCAAAAAACTTTTGAATCCTGATCCTGAAAATCTAAAAACAATCGAACAGATGTATACCGATGCGGGCTATGCGCAAGGTTTTCTGGTGAATGCATATCGCTCCATCCCGACTTATTATGACAATAGTGAGTATGCCACAGACGATGCTGTAACCAACCAGAAAGACAACGATTATCTCAAAATGGCGACCGGAACTTGGACCGCTGCCAACAATCCAGTTAATCTTTGGCAGACTGCATTCGGCGCCATACAATACCTAAATCTCTTTTTAGAGAATGTAGATAAGGTAAAATGGGCCGAGGACCAAGAAGCAGCCCAATTATTCAATATGCGTATGAAAGGTGAGGCGTATGGCCTCCGCGCTTTATTTATGTACTATTTATTGCGTAATCATGCAGGATTTACTAGCGACGGCCAATTATTGGGTGTACCTATCGTTACAGCTTTCCAAACTATAGATTCGGATTTCAATCAAGGTCGAGCTACATTCGCGGATTGTTTAACACAGATTTACAGCGACTTAGATAAAGCACTAGAAAACCTCCCCTATGAATATAATAATTTAAGTTCGTCGACGCAAATCCCTGAAAAATTCCGTGCAGTTACGAGTAATTTGGAAACTTACAATCGCGTAATGGGCGAATACTCACGTCAATTGTTCAATGGGCTAATTGCAGACGCTTTCAGGAGCCGCACAGCTTTATTGGCTTCTAGTCCCGCCTTTCAAGACGCCGGTAATTCAACAAGTTGGGCCGAAGCAGCAAATTATGCTGCAATCATCATCAACTACAAAGGCGGAGCAGATGCGTTACCAAGCAATGGCATGAGCTATTACACCAATCAAACGGAAATTGATGGGTTGAGTGGCGGCGTTAACCCTCCCGAAATTATCTGGCGGGAAAACTTATCCACGAATAACACGACACAGGAAGCACAACACTTTCCGCCTTCCCTGTTTGGAACAGGTTTTATGAATCCCTCGCAAAATTTGGCTGAAGCTTTCCCTATGGCCAACGGCTACCCAATTACCGATGAAGACAGTGAGTATGAAGCAACAAATCCATTCGTTGGGAGAGATCCACGACTCGCGCGATACATAATCTACAACGGCAGTACTGCAGGGGTAGAAAATTCTGTCATTTACACAGGTACGGCTACAGGAATGGCAACTGGAGATGGTATCAATATTAGAGAAACCTCTACCCGTACAGGTTATTATATGAAAAAACGTTTGCGTATGGATGTCAATGTCAATCCTTCTTCGACTACAGGAAAGACGCATTATAACCCCAGAATTCGCTATACAGAGATGTATTTAATATATGCCGAAGCTGCCAACGAAGCATGGGGGCCGACCGGTAACGGTGGGAACGGGTTCTCAGCCTACGATATCATTAAAGCTATCCGTAAAAGAGCTGGTGTAGGAGGCACAAATGATCCCTATTTAGAAAAATGTAAAGCTGACCAAGACAAAATGCGGGAACTCATTCGTAATGAACGTCGTTTAGAACTGTGCTTTGAAGGATTCAGGTTTTGGGACTTGCGTCGTTGGAAAGTAAACTTAAATGAAACGGCCAAGGGAATAGATATCAATGGAAATTCTATTGTTCCGATCAATGTAGAAAACAGGTCGTTTCAG
Organism: Sphingobacterium alkalisoli; assembly: GCF_005049105.1. Taxonomy (GTDB): domain Bacteria; phylum Bacteroidota; class Bacteroidia; order Sphingobacteriales; family Sphingobacteriaceae; genus Sphingobacterium; species Sphingobacterium alkalisoli. The sequence continues at coordinate 213,057 of NZ_SUKA01000002.1, read as the reverse complement.
GATTATATGTACTACGGACCTATTCCTTATTCGGAAATCCTTAAATATAATAATATACAACAGAACAAAGGTTGGGATTAACCTAGTTATAATGAATATAAGCATATGAAAAAGAAAAGAACTATATTAGGAATTCTGGGTGTACTTTTGTCTACCTTGTTCTCATGTGGAAATCAAGAGATCGTACATCCGGATTTTGACTATCAAACTGTATATTTTGCATCACAATATCCGATCAGGACACTGGTACTGGGAGAAGATTCGCAGGTTGACAATTCGCTGGACAACGACCACAAAGTCAGTATAAAAGCGGCTCTAGGAGGCACACGTAATAACACCAAGCAAATTGAAATAGGAATAGCAGTCGAAGAGAGCTTAACCGACCACCTATACTTCACTAATGGTGTAACCAAAGTGTTGCCCATGCCATCTTCTTATTACAAATTAGAATCGGATAAAATCGTCATCACGCCCGGAAATATTCTTGGTGGTGTAGAGGTACAATTAACCGATGAATTCTTTGCAGATCCACTTGCAATACAAAGTAACTACGTTATTCCTTTAGTAATGAAAAACGTTACAGGAGCTGACTCCATCTTACGCGGAAAATCTACATTGAATGATCCAAACAGATATATCGATACCGATTGGCAGACAAGACCCCAAGATTACGTACTGTATGTTATTAAATACGTCAATACCTGGCATGGAAACTATCTTCGCCGAGGCGTTGATATAATGACCGGAGATGTATCCAGAAACGTCACACGCCATGCTGCTCATGTCGCAAATGACGAAGTAAATTTATTAAGCACTAAGTCCCTTAATTCGATTGAATTTCCTATACAGCTTAGGGATGCGGTAGGTGGAAACATTTTTACGTGCACATTGCTATTGAATTTTGATGCTGAAGGCAACTGTACTGTTTCTACAAATTCTCCGGGATATACGGCTACAGGAACAGGTTCATTTGTGAAGAAAGGAGACAAAAAGAGCTGGGGAAATCAGGATAGGGATGTATTGTATCTCGATTATCAAATCATTTATAATAATATTGCTATTGGGAATAACCCAAATACAATTAGTGGTCAAATTTTGACAAAAGATACCCTGGTGATACGTGATAGAGCTGTTGTTGCCGATTATTTCAACCCTATACTTAAATAACCCCCATTTTACTAAGCTATTATGAATATGATAAGTAAACAAATTTCCAGAGGAATTGCATTCTATTTTGTGACCTCACTTCTATTCAATAGTTGTGCTAAATTTGAAACAAGAGAACAATATATTGATAAGCCCCAAACCATTATTGATCAGGAAGAGCTAGATGCTTACAATGAGCTAAAGACATACATAGATTATAGTAGCCAGCCCAATTTCAAATTAGGCGCCGAACTCAGTTTAGCAGACGTTGCGAATAATAGTCTGCTATACCGATTAACACAACGTCATTTCGACGAAATCGGTTACACCGAATTACATCACATGAACTTTATACAGGCAGATGGTAGTATTTTCATAACAGATCTGCAGGCCGCATTAGAAACTAACAGTGCCGTAAGTATGCCTATACATGCAGGACATTTGCTTTGGCATGAAAATCAACAAGCAAACTATCTGAACGGACTAATAGCAGATATTATTATTCCCGGCGAATCTGGAAAAGACATCGTTGAAAACTTCGAAGAAATTGCATTAGGCTCATCCTTTCCAGTTAGAGGTTCAGGCAGTAACATTGTAGTGAATGACCCAGATGGCAAAAGCGGAAAAGTATTAAATATGAAAGGAGCGCAGACATTTCCGCAGTTCCAGATCAATCTACCCGAAGGACGCAAATTAGGCGATTATAAAACTGTTACAATTGATTTTAAAGGTGGCGGATGCTGTGGTCTATATGGAGCTGGTATGCGTATGGCTATTACGACAGCGATAGGAGATGTAACCTTGAACAATTTCAATAGCCCATCCAGTTTTGGGGTAGGAGATAATGTTTGGGGGAGAGGTCTGATTACATTGCCGCTAGCTAATCTTAATTTGACCCCGGCAATGAAAGAATTCACGAGCTTTGTTCTTACAATAGGTTCTGCTACCGGATCGGCAGATTATCTCATCGATAATATCACTATGAACTGGGAAAAGATCGGCGAAATTATAGTAAAAACCCCCGAAGAACGAACACAGATATTTACCAACGAGTTAGATAAGTATATCAAGGCTATCGGCGAAGCTGGTAAAGACAAAATTAAATCATGGAGTGTTGTTTACCAGCCTATTGATGAAGCCAATCCTTCTAAATTACGAACCGGAATCGGTACCACACCCCCTGCAAACACCTTTTACTGGCAAGATTATCTGGGAAAAGATTATGCGGCGATGACCATTGAAAAAATTAAACAATATGCAAGCGCGGACGACAATATATTTTTTACGGAAACGAACTTATTTAATAATCCAGCTAAAATACAGGGATTAATGGACTTCATCACCTATACGGAGGAAAAAGGCGTAAAAGTCGACGGTATTGCAACAGAGCTCGCGTTAAATTTGGATGCTGATAAAGCAAAAATAGAGGCTATGTTAACAAGCCTAGCCGAAACGGGAAAGCTTGTAAAAATAACAGGGTTGGATATCGGTACAGGTACCAGTACAACACAGACTACCTCAGTCATGTATCAGCAACAGGCATCAATGTATAAATGGTTTGTTGAAGCCTATTATACGATAATACCTGCCAACCAACGGGCGGGTATAACATTCCGTAGTCCAATAGATCAAGCTAGTAACTCGACTTGGCGGCCAAATGAGCCCTTAGGCCTATGGACAAATACAGCAAACTATTTGCGTAAATTATCTTATCAGGCTGTAGTAGAAGCTCTGGAACAACAAAAATAACATAATTAGACCTGTTGTTTATTTATTTAACTGAGGGGAGTGTTGAAGAAATTATAACCTCCCCTATTTTTTAAACCCTATATGATCCCATCTTCTCCCATATAATCACTGCGAGCTTTATGAAAAGAGTAGTAATATACACGTATCTATTGATTTTTTTGATTAGCTGTAATGATGACACCTCACCAAAAGAGGGTGAAAATACTATCTTACATGTAGGAGCATTTTCACTTAGCCAGGACGAATATCTATATCTAAAAGAAAAGCAAAAAAGAAATAATCTGGATTCGAACCAATTACAGGCGCAAATACGGGATGAAGCTTATATCCTGGCCTTCGCAAAAGATAATCGCTTTGACACAATACCCGAACTCAATAAACGTCTAGATTATGCGCTAAAATTTTATGTATCCCAAGTTGACGGCTATCTTTGGAACAAAAATATAAAACCGAAGCTAGAAATCACGGATAGTCTACTCAATACAGCATATAGAAAACGAGACCACATCTACCACCTTGATCTTCTCCGATTACCAAAAACTAGTGCATCAAAGGAAGATAAATACAATAAAAGTGGATTCGATGACCTCAAAAAAAAGATAAATAAAGATCAATTTTATCAAATAAGCTTATCTTACCCATTCTTCCCATACGGATCGTTTACAGATCAACTTGATAACGCAAAGTCTGGCGATATTATCGGGCCATTTGATACCGACCAGGGATCGTATATGATTTATATACGAGACGTAGAAATTACCAGCCGTCCCCCCTTCGAAGAAATTAAAAACACGCTACATCAGCAATTAACGTTGACGTTGACGAATAAATATATTTGGGAAAGCCAACAGCATATCAAGATACAGACTCGTCCCAATTTTCATGTTTCGGCTATCGCAGACCTATGCAAGCAATATAAAGATACGGAACGTGAATGGCCAAATACAATGGACGACTCACTCCTAATGGAATATACGCTCAACGGCCATAGAGTGCAATTTTATGGAAAAGATTTTCGGGAATTTATTCGATATCAACCTATGTTTGTGGGATCTCTTAAGCACACAGATGATGTGATGAACATGCTTGAGACTTATCTGATCAATCAGTTCTTATATGAAGAAGTGCAAAAGCTCGAGCCCGAAAACGACAAAGAATACACGCTATTTGTAGGGTGGCTGCGAAACCGCTTTTATTTGAATTATTTCCGAGAGAAATACATACATCCTGCTATTCAAGTGAGTGACCAAGAGGTCGTGTCCTATTATCATACTCAAAAGGATAGTCTGAAATCTTTTGAGCAGGTAAAAGACATACTAAAACAACGATTGTATACAGATAAGGAAAAAGAAGAATATATAAGACAACTGGACCTTCTAAAATCCATGTATCGGGTTAAGGTAGATAAAATAATCTAGCAGTGGCCATTTTCGAAAAACCATTATAAATTATCCATATTTAATCATTTGTAAATTTAAAAATCATGAAAAAAATCATTTTAATCGTCAGTTTATTTTTTGGCAGTTTTATTTCTGCCTACGCGTACAATTCGCAGTATGTGACAGCTATTGCTAACACACCCAATAGTACTGCACATATGGTAGTAAATGTTAACCAATATTGTAACCTACTACAATTTAATTGTGTCTGGGAAACGGGAGCCAGTGGCAGTGCCGTAGCCTATGGTGACATCTTAATCGGTGAAGTTTACGGGGTAACCAGCGGCAGCTACTCTGCAACAGTGTCCAATAGATATTGGGATAATATTACGGTCTACATAAGTGTATCTGGCGCCACAGGCGCAGCAGGAACTGCAACTATTAGTTGGGGGTAACAATTTCTAAATTCAAAATCAAATACTATGAAAAAAATCATTTTAATCTTAAGCTTATTATTTGCTAGTGCAACAATGAGCTTTGCTTATACCAATGGTATAGGCCTAATGGCATCAACAGTACCTGGTATGTACCCTTCCAGCAACAGTCAAGTTGTGTCGATAAATAGCTATTGTGAAATTGCATTTCGATGTACGTATACCAACGGAGGCGAACCCGCATATATACCCACTTCTGGTGCGGGTTATCTAAAACATGGTAGCACATTAATTCACGACTACAACTTTGGAGCTTCCACAGGAGCTTATCAAACCTTTTTAGGTCATTGGTATGCTATCGAAGTCGGAATTGTCTGCTATTCCAACTCTATTGGATTAGTTGAATTTATGTGGTAAACTGTAGCAAAAACACAGGGTAATTTATTTGGCAAAAGAGAGGGGGAAATCCCCCTCTTACTTAAAAAACACTAATAATCGACACGATGCAAAAAAAAGTACTTCGACTCCATTTCTTATTCTTGTTTTTGTCTTTTTATATGCTGGGGTATTCCCAAGACAAAAACTTTCATATCTACTTGTGTTTTGGGCAGTCCAATATGGAAGGTCATGGCAAATTTGAAGATCAAGACACTGTCGGCAATGACCGCTTCTATGCGCTTCAAGCCGTAGACTGCCCTGATCTTGATCGCAAAAAAGGAGAATGGCATCTTGCACAGCCTCCGATCACACGTTGCACCAATGGTCTTACTCCCGCTGACTATTTTGGAAAAATCTTGGCTCAAAACCTACCCGATAGCATTCGCATTGGCGTGATCAATGTATCGGTGGGCGGATGCCACATACAGTTATTTGACAAAGACAGCACGGCTAGCTATGTAGCGAAAGCGCCTAACTGGATGAAAAGCATGCTGGCAGCCTATGGCAACGATCCTTATGGGAGACTCGTTGAAATGGCAAAAATCGCGCAGAAAAGTGGTGTGATTAAAGGGATCTTGCTACATCAAGGGGAATCTAATACAGGAGATCGCGACTGGCCAAACAAAGTAAAACGGGTTTATGATAACCTCTTGAAAGATTTGACATTACATGCTACAGAAACGCCCATCTTGGCAGGAGAAATGCTATCGGCCGAGCAAGGTGGGAAATGCGCCAGTATGAATACCATTATTCAAGTCTTGCCACAGACTATTCACAATGCACATATCGTTTCGTCCGAAGAGTGTGAAGGAGTACCTGACGGATTGCATTTTAGTGCCGCAGGCTACCGACAGCTCGGAACCAACTACGGAAAAAAGATGCTACAGGTTATGGGGGCCATTCGCTAAAAGCCATTGTCCATACCTGTAACACCTAGGATCAACTGAACATTTCGCACTGCCAGCTGTAACGTAGCGTTAGAAAGCGAGGGGATCAAGTAATACATTTATGTGTTGTCAATCATCTTCGAAAAAACACTGGCCTTATGTTTCGTCAATCAGTGCAATGCCCTGATCAAACGCTATGCGGAATCGGGAAAGTGGCACGAAGCTTTGTTTTTACTTTGGTTACCCAAACAAAAGGTAAGTACACAACTTTGGATGGTTATTCCTACTTAACCAAACGGACGTTGGTACCAAAGGCTAAAGCGGCTGAAGACAGCTCCTAAACTGTATGTCATTACGATATTCCACCAAAAAGAGGCTGCCCAATTCAAAACTTAGACAGCCTCTTGGTGATTAACCGGTAATAAAAACTTCGGCTAGGTATTGGGTCATCGATGGGTAGCGATGATAATCTGGTGGCGTTTTGGTATGATGCGGAATGCGGTCCCTAACTCATCATGGACTGGTTCAAACGTCCCCTTCTTGCTATAAAGCGCATATGAAAAGTCACGGAAAGTAGCATCAATCTTTTTCTTGTGGATGGCTTGAAAAGGGAACGCCGTTGGTTTTGGTCCCCGAAGTTCTAACTGCCACAACAGGTCTTTTTCTTTTGGCGAACAGCTGATTTCGATATGCGACTCATGGAACTGGATAGTAAAGACGTTTCCTTGATCATCTGCGCAGCGTACCTGGAGCTGATCCGCGGCTATTTCGGTGACTTCTGGATCATCGATCAGGACTTCAGACGCCTGTCCTTTGCCGTCCAATCGCATAATACGAAGGCCTGCACGATCATCGGACGTACTCCATTGAAAGCCATCTACTACCGGCAATGCATAGTAAAAAAACTGGTTGCCCGTACCGGCTGCCTTTAGATAACTCGACACAAACCGCTCGTCGAAGAGGTGGATATCACGGAAACGGAACGTGCCTTTTTCCCAAAGGAGGTTTGCCCGGTAGAACCGGCTGTTGTACCAAACCGTTTTCCGCCCCTCACCCCGCACATCGGACAGCGCAGTGACCGCCGTGGCCGGTGTTACCGAAAACCGCTTCTTAAACCACAAGCCCGACTCGGATAGGGTCTCTAAACGAATCTTATTTTCCCGCCGAAGCGAGTCAAACAAGGGAAACTGCATCAGTAGTCCTTTTTTCATTTCCCGCCACGTAAAGGAGTTTTCCTGCCCGGCTTGGGCATAATTAAAAGCTAGGCTGGGTTGGTTCACGATGGCATCTAAGTAATACTCGACCCAACGTTGGTCCATACCCGACTCGTGGTAAACTGGTTCGAGGGAGATTACGCCCTGCCGGCTACGCCCCAAGCCGATATCATACTGGTAGATGGGGTCGCTCCCGAGCATACGGAATATGGGTACCGGAATCTGGGATTCGGCATGCTGGGCTGGCATATAGGCGTTGTGGCGACTGGGGTAATAGGCTTGATTCCAATAGCCTCCCCATAGCGTATAACCGTCCGTGCCGATTTGGTCCTTGCAATTGCTTGAAGCCACGATGCCGTACTTCTCATAAAGGTAGGCCAGCGTGTGCGAGTCGATGAACCAAGATCCCACAGAGCGTGGGAAAAACCCGTATATTTCCTTAAACTTAGCCATAAACACATCCGCCAGTTTCTCGCGTTCCTCCGGGGTATATCCGGTGGTGAAGGCAATATTGGCGTGGGATACCCACGTATGTTCGCCTCGCCATGGTATACCCGCAGCTTCTACATGAGGTTGGGTGATTTCCCACCAAGCGCCAATCTCACAATGGGCGTTGAGCTGTGTTTTCATCAGCTTCTGGTAAGCTGGATTAATCAGGGCATCATATTGGAAGAGAAACGTGGCCGGAAAGTTATACTGATTGACAAGTTTGATCTGCTCCTCCACCACCTCGAACAAAAGACTGTCTGCGTGCTGCACACGGTAATCCGTTTGCCGGATAAAATTGACGATGTTGATGATACGGGGAGAATCGTCGACTTGTCCGTATGCCATGCAGGAGATGAAACAAAAAAGCAAGGCAGGTATGTTTAAAGACTTCTTTACAGGTAATTTCATGTTATTTTTTAGCTTAATAAATAGGTAATAAAGCTGCCGGAAAATCCGGCAGCTCGATAGTTATTCGCCAACGAGGCTTTGTTATTGCCATCCAGGATTATTGGGCAGCAAGTTTGGGTTGAGATAGGTCTCGTCCAACGGTACCGGATAATAGTAGTGTTTCGGGGTGTCAAAGAATCGCGCGCTTGCTGGATCGATAATAAGGAAGCCCTCACTATCCACCACACCGGGATTCCCTGAATTTAGCACCTGTAAATCCTCATACTCGGTACCTTGGTATTTGATTCCCCTTAACGCCGGTTTCAACTCGGTTTCCGCAGTTTTCCAGCGCCGGAGATCGTCACGGCGAAACCCCTCAAAGGCCAGTTCTACGGTGCGTTCCCGACGGATTTCGGTAAGCATATCCAAACCATTTGCTATGGCAAAACCGTTGGTAAGCGGAGGCATTTCGACACCCACACGTGAACGGATCACATTGATGGTCTGCTGGAGTAGATCATCGCTGATTAGTCCGTCTTTCTCGTACGTGGCTTCAGCCCAAATGAGCAACACTTCGGGGTAGCGAATGATATGGTAATCGTAGGACGCATTGTTTGACTCTTTCATCAACTCGCCCATAAACTTCCATAGCTTGTACCCCGTACGGGTTTCTGGCCGAGTGGTGAATGCAGCCACACATGAATCGGGACCGTGCTGGGCATTGATATAATGAGTACCTGGCATTAGGATGGTCTGTGTCATCCGTGGGTCGCGGTCGGTGAACTCATGGGCAATACGCTCATATCCGTGGAAACCTGAGCCCGGGTTTTCAATGGGCAAACCAGTACTTTTGCTCAAGTACATATCGGCCAACTTTTTGGTAGGCGTACCCCGCCAGCCCCAGAAGACCGAATGCGCCGTAGAGTGCATCCGGATGTCTGTAGCAAACCGGCTGGAGAAAATGGCCTCTGGCGCGTCATCGCCATCGTCAATGAAGAGCTTGCGGTAGCTTTGGCTTCCAGCTCCTTCAAACAGGCGGTATTCGTTGCTCTCAGCCACGCGCTTGGCCGCGGCGATAGCTTGATCCAACAATTGTACATGGTCAGTGCGGTGTTGGTGGTATTTGGCCCACGTGCCCGCAAACAGAGCTACCCTGGCTTTCAACGCTAGAGCCGCCCCTTGTGTGACCCGGCCTAGGTCGTCGGCAATCAGCTCACTTTGCTTGGGAAGTGCAGCAGCAGCGGCTTCCAACTCGGCCAAGATGAAGTCTTCTACGACTGGCTGCTCATCGCGGCTGGCGTAAAGCGCCGGCGACTCCGTCGTGAGTACCTCGGTGATGAGGGGGACATGGTTAAACCGCCGCAAAAGCCGCCAATAATTGTACGCCCTAAAAAAACGGGTTTCCGCCACAAAACGAGTAATGTCAGCCGCATTACCGGCATACGACTGGCTGCTTTCCAAAATTTTGTTGCAATCACGGATATCGGTATACCGATCGTTCCATTCGCCGTCAGAATTTGGTGCATTCCATGAACCGTTACTTACATTATTGGCGCTCATTTCAAAACCGATATCACTGTCAGTATCTTTGGTACCGTGCACTTCCGTACGGCTATACAATCGGTTTACTGCCTTCATGTAGTCACTGGGATCGTTCCAGAATAGCCGATCGTCCAAATCGTCTTTTGGCGTCAGATTTATATCTTGGCAACCGGAGATGACCACCATGACCATGGCCACCTTGCATATCGAAACTAAATATTTTTTCATCGTCTTCTCTTTTTAAACCATTAAAATACCAAACTGACACCTAGGGCGTAATTACGTGCGAAGGGGTAACTGACATAGCCCCCACCTTCTTCAGGATCCCAACCTCCGGGGGCATTATGAATCTCGAATAAATCTTCCCCACTAAAGAAAAACCGGATTTTCTCGATTTTCATCCGTTGTGCAATACTGCTGGGAATCGTATAGCCCAACTGCACATTCTTCAATCGGATATACGCAACATTATGCGTGGTATTGGTCGAGACTTGGTAGTTGTAATTACGCTTTCCGGTCATGGTGATAGCGGGATACTGCGAATCGGTCCGTTCGGGTGTCCATGTTTTGCCATACCAATACTCGGCCGACTGGAACCAAGGTTGGTAGAATGGCATGCTGGCCTCACCTGAAAGCACGATGGTGCGGCTGCCCACGCCTTGCACAAACCCGCTCAAGTCAAATCCCTTATACGATGCATTGAGGTTCAAACCGAAGGTGTAGCGGGGGTTGGTATTGCCTAGGTATACGGCATCACCGGCACCTTCACTACCATCGCCGAGTGCGGTAAGCCTACCGTCTCCGTCCAGATCCTTGTACATGGCATCGCCAATGGTGACCTCTGTCTGGATAGTCCCTTCATTGGGAAAACGGGTACGGTAGTCAGCCAGTTGTTGTTCGTTTTGGATAATTCCATCAAATTTATAACCGAAATAGGAAGACATTGGGTAGCCCAAGGGCGTATCGTTCAAACCAATACCGATGAGGTTATTGCCGATGCGGCTCGCTACGGTATTCCGTGCATCCCCTACATTTGCGCGCACCGAGTAACTTAATTCTTCTGCTTGGTCCCTCCACCCCAAGGAAGCTTCCCAGCCTTTTACTTCCAGTCTGCCACTATTCGTCGCCGGAGCAGCCATCCCGAGCATGGACGGATAGGTGATCGGAATCAACATATCTTTATTGACCTTCCAGAAATAGTCAAAAGATCCGAATAGCCGTCCGCGGAGCAAGGTGAAATCGGCACCAAGATTCTGCGACACAACGGTCTCCCAAGTGCGGGATAACGAAACCATATTGTCCTGCCGAGCCATTTGTCCGCGGAGTCCACTACCAAACGGGTAATAATCTGTAGCAATAGCTACGCGCTCGATGTAGTCATAGTAGCCAATACCGGTTTGGTTACCGACTTCACCGTATGACGCCCTGAATTTCAGGTCATCAAAGATATCCAGGTTTTTCAGGAATGGTTCTTCACTGGCCCGCCATGCGAAATTGACACCTGGGAAAAACCCCCATCGGGTACTGGGGTCAAACCGCGAACTGCCGTCTGCGCGCAGCGTGGCTTCGAAAAGGTATTTGCCTGCAAATGCATAGTTGACCCGGGAGAAAAAGGAATTGATGGTCCATTGGTTGCCCGAGCCTTCAGCCACCTGGTCTTCTGGACTTCCCAAACGCAACGGCATAATAGCCTGCTGGTCAAAGTTAATACGCCGTGCCAGGAATGTATCATAATCCGACGACTCATGCGCCGTACCGACCATCACACCAATGTCGTGTTGCCCTAGTGTCTTCTTGTAATCTGCATACAACGTAAAATTCCGATATAACGTTTTAGCATAGTTGCGTTCTGCACTGTTCGGATTCCTAGACACCCGATGATTTACATTGTCCCAGTTATAGCTGTATAGCATTTTCTGCATGATGTAGCGGTCTTCATCAAACTTACGGACAACAGCACGGCCTACTAGATTAAGATCCTTGAAGACTTTCCAAGTCAATTGGTTGTTAAAGGTAAAGTTTCCAGACAAGCGTTCGGACATACCACCTTCCTCTAGCACCTGCGCGGGGTTGTCAAACCCCTCAAACGTATAAAAGTTGCCAGCAGGATTGCGCAATGGCGCCCAGCTACGGGTTTTGTAGATGAGCTCCCAAATATTTTGGCCATGTTCAATGGCGGAGGAATAATTTCGGTTTGCTGCCTCATATGAAAGGTTAAAATCATACTGCAAGTTCTGGGAAAGGTCTATAGTCGACTTGGCGCGCACGAAGTAGCGTTTATCATTGTCTGTACCAAACTTAGGTAAGCCTTGTTCCACGGTGTGGCCTAGCGATACCAAGTACGTGTGTTTCTCACCGCCGCCGGAAAGTCCGAGGTTGTAATTCTGCAGGCTTCCGTTTCCGATGATCATGTCATTCCAATCCTGATCCTTATAGAATTTGGGGTAACCCGACCACCGGCCCCAGCTAGAAGCAGGAAGCACCTGATCGCTACCCTCTTGGATAAACTGCAATTCCTCCTGCGTATATTCGATGGGAAAGGAGCCATCCCGGATTTCCAAGGCCATCTCTGCATGTTGGTAAAGGTTAGCCGCCTGCCTGAGCATTGCCGGCGTCTTGACCGATTGAAAGGCGTCAAACGTGATTCGGCGATCTTGATTGCGGTGGGCACTCCGGGTGGTGACCAAGATGACGCCTGAGGCGGCCCGTGCGCCATAGATGGCGGCCGTACCATCCTTGAGCACCGAAATATTCTCAATATCTGCGGGGTTGATCTGGTTCAGGTCGCCCTCGGCACCGTCAATTAACACGAGGGGAGAACCTTGGTTGATGGAAGCTACATCACGGACACGGATCGTCGGACTACTGCCCGGGGCACCACTGGTGCGGATCACGGTGAGGCCAGGTATTGCACCCTGCAAGGCATTAGCCGCATTACGCACGGGTCGTGCTTCAAACGTACGCCGATCTATCGAACCCACGGCCCCGCCCAGATTGGTCCGTTTGACAGTGCCATACCCGATGGCCACCACCTCTTCCATTTCCATAGTTTTGCCGCTTAGCACCACATCAATACGCCTGCGCTCACCTACAGCCTCCTCACGGGGGGTGTAACCCATGAATACAAAAATCAAGGTAGCACCCTCATCAGGCACGGTAATCGCGTACTTGCCCTCGGGGTCGGTGACGGTGACCCCGGATTGTCCCTTAAGCAGTACGCTGACGCCTTGCATAGGTACTCCTGTGTTTTCATCGGTGACCAAGCCCGAAACCGTATGAAGCTGCTGGACCAATTGTGCACGGATTCCGGGAAGTCTATTTTTTGGAGTAAGGATCACGTCTTTGTTTACGACCGTATAAGTGATATCCGAACGGGAAAATAATTCGTCCAAGATATTAAAGACCGGCTTCCTTCTAACCTTAACGGAAACATGACGCTCCACATCCACGAGCTCGTTATTGTAAAAAAATTGGAATTCGGATTTTTTTTCAATTTCTCCCAATACATCGGCTACTCGTTTGTCCTCAAGGGATAGGCTGAGCATGGTGCGCTGGGCATAAGAATGGTCGCATAGTGCGATATTGATCGATAATAAGGTGAACGCCAATATTAATTTCATTGTCATCAATATTTTTCTCCAATGGACGAAACGACAATCGTCACTCCAAACAAATTGGAGACGAGTAACTTTTTTCATAATTTTGTAATACTTTAATAATAAATAAAGAGAAACTATTCACTAGTTTTTTTTGCACGGAGATATGCTGGTAACATATTTCCGTGTTTTTTTGATGGATTATTTTATCATAAGCGCTGTCATTTAGATATAGGTTTACAACTTCAGTTTATGCTACCTCCCCCGTGTAGCTAGTTAATTTCGCAAGTCACCACCGGCTTGTCGCCGGGGCTTTCTCTCTTTATCGAATATTTCATCTTGGACGATATTTTCATGTAGTTCAGTACATCGTCAAGGGTTTTCCCCTCAAATGAACCCGTAAACTTATAGGTGTGAATAACAGGGCTTTCGATTTTGAATACCACATCGTAAAACTGGGCAACCCTGCGTAGCACTTCATCCATGGGTGTATTTTTAAAAACCAATCGGTCTTTACGCCATTCGATCTCGTCGCTCACATCGACGGTTTCTAACTTGAGCTTGTTGTCTTTCGGTGAAAAAAGGGCTCGTTGTGTTGGCTTCAGAAAAATTTTTTCCTTGACGCCCGGCACTTGCAATTGTACACTCCCGGATACCAAAGTGGTCCGAATCATCTGTTGACCAGGGTAGGCATTGACGTTAAACACTGTTCCCAGCACGCGAATGGTCAACTCATCGTGGGCGGTACGGACCAAAAAGGGTCTGTTGGCATCTGCAACAACCTCAAAAAATGCTTCTCCTGTGATCGAAACCAGTCGATGGTTTTCGGCAAATGGCTTGGCGTAGGTGAGCTGGCTGCCAGCATTGAGATATACAATCGTTCCGTCTGGCAGTGAAATTGGTGTGCGTAAGTGGTCTTTTGCATATAGTGTGACCATCGTGGTATCTGCGATGGCATTTCCGGATTGCTGCCGTGGAAAAAAGTAGATGCCAATGGTAAGGATGCCGAACAGGATGGCGGCTGCCACAGACACCCGCTTCAACATACGCACTAAAGATCTTCTTTTGATTTGGTGTGTCAGTTTCATCAATGCGAGCTTCGGATCACGGCCGGAGATGCGCACAAGTGTTTGTTGAGCGTGATCAAGCAACGCTAGTTTGGCGACAATCTGCTTATTTTCAACACGTTGATCAATCCACGCTTCCACTTGCTGGGCTTCAGACGGCGACGCGTGGCCCCGCAGATAGCGGATCAATACTAATTCTTCTGGCACTGTTGGCTCCATCATCATTGTTTTATTTGCTATACGACACATAGAATTTGAGTAACCCTAAACATGAAAGCTTTTTTTTTAATGTAATGGAAAAATCTATCTTTGTTAAGTTTTGACCAAAATATGAATAAGCGGAAAAGGTTTGAAGAGCTATTTTTGACATACTATTCGCCGCTCGTTGAGTACGCGTACCAATATGTGAATGAAGATGATGCCCAAGAGCTGGTGCAGGATTTGATGATGCATATGTGGGAAGAGTACGAACGGTTGATCATAACGACTTCTTTAAAATCTTATCTGTTCGTCTCAGTCAAAAACAGATGCCTTAATGCCATACGCAATCAGAAATACCGCCAAAGGGTACGGGCCAAACTCTACGATTACCTTAGTGAAAACCAGCTCGATGACCCAGATTTTTACATGGTAAACGAGCTCGGCGAAAAGATTGACCGAGCCATCCGTGAGCTTCCACCCAATTACCGAACCACGTTTGAAATGAGCCGACTTGAGGGAATGTCCAATGCACAGATCGCAGAGGCGCTTGAAATTTCAATCAAGACGGTAGAATACCGAATCTCGCAGTCATTGAAAATACTGCGGATAAAACTTAAGGATTACCTACCTGTTTTATCATTTTTGTTTTTGAGATAACCAAAATTTGACCAGCATCTTTCAGTCCGGCTAAAGCTTTGTATGCATCTAAGATATACTGGTAATAAGCGTCTTCCTTGATAAAAATGCTCCACTATACCCTGGTAACTGATACGTTGCACTGCATCGTACGCTAGTCCTTTCCATACGCTTATCCCACTTTATTGCTAATTATCAATTCAGAGGGATTAATTCCCAGTTCAGATAGACAACAGGTACCCAGCGATTCGAGCGCGAGACCTACTCCATATTTTCCAGCTGTATCAAAGACAACTGATCATTGCATATGCACACCACACTCTCTTACAATGGGCAACTTAGTCTCATGCGACACTAATTCGTACAAATTACCGAGGCTACTGTCATAATAGCTGTTTGTTTTTCCATCATTGACACCAAAGCTAATGAGAAGATCTACATAAAACAGTTACTGCTCCATCAAACGCACACTAAAAATTCGCCCCGCTTTGTTTCCTTTCTGTGGCCGAAATTTGACAGTGATCTGATCGCGACCCTTGAGGAGTGTTTGGGGGATGGGATAACTGACATCGAAAAAACGGCTTTGTTGCCATTTTTTTGAAAGATTTTCGGTGGTCAGAATTTGGTCATCGATCAAAATATCGAATGTCCGATCGCCCGACTCGTAACCCCAATAATTCACCAAAAGCGATAGTTCTTGCTTACCGGAAGTCTGCATATCCATTGTAAAATATCCGTCTAGATCGGCTTCACGCCAAGACTGCCCGTCGTGTATACCTCGATGTGTATTATGTTCTTTGAAGTTGTGATCTACTTCCGGTTGTTGTTCGCCCAACTTAACCACATCTACGGTAAGCTTATCCAATTGTAGTTTCAAACGTTCCTCTTCTTGTTTCTCTTTTTGTAAGGAATCAAATTCTTTTTCTGACAACGCCAACCAGTACATCATATAGCGACTGTCGTGAATCTGGTAGAACGGCTGTAAGGTGATATGCGCAAACTTACTGTCGACAAAGGTTCCGGGAATGGGATACTTTAGGGATTCACCATTCACAGCTTTTGTTGTGTTTAGAGTGGCTAATAGCTGGTCACGTTCACCTAATAAAATTGGTGTATCGAACAGGGATACCAGTTGTCCACTAGCAATATGTCCCCACCTATGATCACCAGCTACTAGACCATGTAGATCCGGTCCATCTACTTTCGCGCCCATTAAAATTGGCCCTCTAAATATAGAAATGTATTCGGGATGGTTTTTTAGCTCCTCCACATCGAACTCCATAGCCATAGCCACATGGATTTTGTCTCCTTTCTTCCATTTTCGATCGATCGCGACATATGACCCTGGTGTTGCGTTCTGGGCATAATTTACACCCGCAACCGAAATATTCATCTTACCCCTCGGTACCCATCCCGGATACCTTACCAATATCTTAAAATTCGAAGATTTCGCCACGTCAACGGTGATAACACTATTACCCTCTTCTGGAAAGGAAGTCTGCTGGATGAGTTTAACATCTTTTTCTTCCCAATTTAATTCGGAGGGCACGAATAAATTAACATATAATGAATCGCTGACATGACTATAAATTAGTTCCCCGTATTTACCATGGTTTTCCATCCCAGTTCCAACGCAACACCACATCGCACTGTTCGTTTGTGAATAAACACGGTAATGGGCAGGCCTCGCTGACGTAAAGTAAACGTAACCTCCGTGTTCTGGATGCTGGGTAGACAAAATATGATTATACATAGCCCGTTCATAATAGTCTATGTACTTTACATCTGGCTTCATCCGAAACAAACCACCGACTAACTTAAGCATGTTGTTGGTATTACAGGATTCGGGCCCCTCCCTCTCCTCCATATAACTCAAGAGGTCATTTTCCGAAGGAAAATGCTCCCTTCGGCTATTTCCCCCTACAGCAAGTGACCTGTTATTAACCACGGTTTCCCAAAAAAAATTCGCCGCTGTAACGTAATCCTTGTCTTGAGTAAATTCAGCTACCCGCTGATATCCAACAGCTTTAGGAACCTGTGTGTTAGCGTGTTTATTATCAAGATTATCTTGCTTACTGGCCATGTTATCAAATATTTCCTTGTGCGAAAAGCGAATCGCCGCGGTAAGGTATCGTTCATCACCAGCTATTTTGTACGCATCGGCATAAACCTCATTCATGCCACCAAATTCGCTTGCAAGCATAGCTTCCATCTGCTCTGTACTCAACTTTTCGATCAGATTTACGCCCCAGTCGCATAACTTGATAAACATCTCCTTAGCTTGTTCATTATTACCGTATAACCACGCATCGCGTAGACCAGCATAGGTTTTATGTAAGTTATACCAAGGCACCCAATATTTGAAAACGATACCAACATTTCCATTTTCAATTTCTTTCCAAATATTTGCACCATTCGGAACACCTCCTACATATCCGTTACCGTGTTTGTCTTGACACTTCTTGAGTTCTGCAATCATGTATTCCATTCGTTCTTTACACCTAATATCTCCTGACGCCGCATAATGAATTGCCAGTGCTGTCAAGTAGTGTCCGCCAACATGACCATCGAGTGCTATCCAATTGGGAAAACTAGGGGCTTTAGGTGTTAGATTTGCTTCTTTAAGGTATGGTGCTAAGAGACGGTCTACGTCATATTCCAAAAGCACATCAATGTTGAGATCGCGAGCATGTTGAAAGGGACTTTCTAGTAGCTTTATATCCTGCAACGCAAAAGTATTCTCGTAGATCTTATCCTGCGCATTAGCTGCAAGTGCCATTGCTATAAAAAGAGCGGCAAATGCAAGGCGATGTCTGTCTATCATATGTTGTTGTTTTATAGTTTCATATTATTTGCGGAGGTGCTATACAAGCCAATCATCGACCCTGTAAATCCACCAGCCACGTCCGTAGAAAGAATGTCACCGGACACCGTTCCACCTATATTTTTATAATCCGAATCGGTTGAAGCATAGGAAAACTGATAATTATCGCCTTCTGCTTGAACACGTAATTTAATTTTACCGGATTCGGTGAGCTTCTCCTTCGCCACTACTTGCGCACTTCCTTTTTCCGTGCGTTCTAATACCAAGTAATAGTCGTTACCAGATCTGGTCACGCCAAATACATAATTGAATGCTTCACTTTGCAGGCAAGTAATACCAGCCAAATCGCTTTCAGACCTTGGAGTATAGTCCATCTCTACCTCGGTCGTAAATGCCCTATGTTGCTGCCGGTAGAAAAGTGCTGAAATCGGTTTTTGTTCCCTTATACTTACTTCAAATGGTTTAATGGCCAGTCCGGCCTTGCCCTCCAAAACAAACTTCTCACGAGGTCCGCGCAGTGCAATCCAGCGCAAATCCAAACCTTTTCCTTCAAATTTATCTATAAACGTAAAGTTGCCATTCGCAAAATATGCCCCTGTATTCATTTCGTTCTTCACGCCTTTGGGCATACGAATCGATGGTTTAAGTGGTTCCATTCCGCCTTCAAATACAGGCCATTCGCCCGACCAATCTACCGGTAAGATAAAGGTTTCACGTCCCGTGTTAACCCGTTTTTTTTCGTTGGGTCTAACCGCCAAAAACACCCCATACCACTCCCCTTCTGGAGTTTGCACTAAATCAGCGTGCCCTGCCCAATCTACTTTATTCGATCGGTCTTGTGGAAGATGACGTTGCGAAAGAATAGGATTCGTCGTCGCGGGGACATATGGCCCCATAGGATTGGTACTGGAAAAAACCACCTCGCTGTGATTACTCCCCGTTCCTCCTTCAGCACACATCAGATAATATGTCCCATTTTTCTTATAAATATGTGGTGCTTCAATCCAAATCGGTTTTGTCGAAAGATCCACACCGCCATCAACAATAATCTTACTGGTACCGGCGACTACCTGATCTTTATCAACATCATATTCCCATATTTTAATGACGCGGTGCCCTTGATACAACTCTTTCCCGTCATCAGGGGCATCGTTGTGCACCACATACGCTTTGCCGTCATCATCAAAGAACAGCGCAGGATCGATACCTCCAAAGTTCAGCTGTATGGGGTCTGTCCAATTTCCTTTTTGCGGATCCTTGGTTTTAACGACCATATTACCAATACCAGACGCGATCTGTGTAGTGATCATGTAAAAAGTATCATTGTATGGGTTGTACATAATATCAGGAGCATATATCCCCTCACTAATACCCGCTGTTCCGACTTTCAACTGTGATTCCCGGTCAAGTACATGCCCGATCTGTTTCCAATTTACGAGGTCTTTCGAATGAAAAATGGGTACACCCGGAAACATCACAAAAGAGGAATTTACAAGATAAAAATCATCACCCTTTCGTGTAATACTTGGATCGGGGTAACAGCCTTGTAAAATAGGGCTGTAAAACTGTCCCGCTGTGAGTGGATTTTCATCATATATCTTGTCGTTTCCGCTGTATTTGAAGTTACTGTATATAGGTTCTCCATCTACTTTTTCATCAGCAGCACGCATCGATTGGCATGAATAAAGTAAAGTAAGAGCGAGCAGACAGGATCCTATCCCTATTTTCCGCTTTGTTCTTTGTTTTGTTTTCCGCATCATATATATCGTTGTTGAGTAGTTTAATTTTTATATTTTCCTAATAAATGATCACACCGCCATTCGGCATGATGTTTACTTCAAGCTCTCCGGATTTGTTAACAGCGACATTTGTTAACACCGTTTCCCCATCTGATTTGTCCGTAATCATGCGAAAACTTTTGTGCATTGATAAGGGAAGCCTTAGCCGTAGCTTCAAGGATTCGGTCTGTGCATTAACACCACCGATGTACCATTTATCCTTATGCCTTCTGGCAAGGACTACATATTTCCCAGGTTGCCCTGCTAATAATCGCGTCTCGTCCCAAGTGGTTGGTACTTCTTTTAAAAAATCGATTTCAAACAGGGGTACTTCACTCAGGTTATTAGGCGTTAAGGCAAAAGGTTGTACGGGATTTTGGAATAATATTGCGGTTGCCAATTGAAAACCGTTTGTCGTTAACCGCTTATTCCGATCGCGATTTTCGCGGGTCAAGTATTTATTTAACAAGACGCCACCAAATTCCATACTTCCGACCGCATTGCGGATGAAAGGATGTAAGGTGGCATAAAACGCTTCATTTTCGCGTGCATGCTGCGAAAAGATCAACATTTCGGATGCGATCACTGCTTCGCTACCAACAAAATTCGGATACATCCTTTCCCACCCTCTAGGTAATGTCGCACCATGAAAAATAATCATCAAACCATAGTTATTCGCATCAGACAAAATATCTTCATACATTCGCATGGTTTCTTGTTTATCACCGCCAAAAAGATCCACTTTTAATCCTTTCACGCCAATATCCTGAAGCCATTTCATCTCATGTTTGCGCACTATCGAGGTGTTCATCCTATTACGGGGCCCTTGAGGTGCATCGTTCGCTGATCCATTGGAGTTATACCAAAGAAATACGTCTACTTCTTTGGAATTGGCGTATGCAATAAGATCCTTTATTCGATCTCTACCTATATTGGTATCCCAAAGTGCATCAATCAAGATGTATTCATAACCAAGGCTAGACGCCAGATCAATGTATTTGACCTGATCATCCCAATTCATACTATTATCCTGCCATACGATCCAACTCCAGGTAGATTTCCCAAATCGATAGGCTGTTGATGCTTCATAGAGCGGTTCAACAACATCAAACGGAATCGTGGTCTCGACGATGGGTTTAAGATCCTGGCCGACCGTAATAGTACGCCATGGTGTCACAGCAGGCAATGACAATGCTGCGCCGGTACTACCAAAACCATTATTTTCTTTTATATCAGGATAGGCTACATGAAACAATCCATCTGTGCTAATCGGGCTAAGATGCGAAGCACAGTATAAGCTCGTTACACCGGTTTCGGACAAGAGTACCCAACCATCTTCACCAATTTTAAACAGTGCGGGAAATACATAGCCGGTTTTGCCTTTTGCTTCGAGAATTGGAGCATCTGCACTATATCCACTCTCATAACTTGGAGCCGTTCGCGCAAAACCGGTCATGGGCGTCATCACACTGGAAAGGTAACTCGTTGCTTTAGCGGGAAACCGGTAACCAGTAGCCTCGCCTTCCACAACCACACTACCTCGGTCTTTCCACATAGGTAATTCATATCGAAAAGCTATGTCATTATTGCTCACCTGAAAAACAATAGATATTTCCTTCTCATCAGGACGCTTCAATATGGTTTTTAACGTATTTGCTTTATAGTATATTGAGGATTGCTTTATTCTGTCTTGTTCATACTGCTTATCAATCTTTCCTCTTTCCGAACCGACATAGATCAAATTCTGGTTAAAATCGCCCTCATTAGTAGTAAGTCCAAGAGGCGACCTTTGTAAAATAGACATTCCATCGTACCCAACTGTATATGTAGCTTTTCCTCCATTGAAAAAAATGTCTACTCTCAATCGCTTATCAGGACTTTCTACTGAAATATCTTGAGCCATTAGATCCAAGCTGGCGAATGCCAACGATATAGATATAATCAGTCGAATACAATACATACTATTTAATTAATTTTATAGAAATAATGGACATCGGTAGCACATTAACTACTAACGAATTTTTCGCTAGAGATAGGGCGACGTTTTTTTTACGCATATTTTGACTTTCGCTAGTTTCGATAGCTTCTAGGCTATTGACAGCTACAGGAAGATCAAACTGTACCGCAGGGATGGAATTTATCCCGTGGTTCTGAATAATAATAGTATAGTCCTTATCTCCCTCATAAGCAGTAACTAGAAAATCGTTATTATCCGTAATTTTACCGACCGCAATCCGCTGCCTCCCTGTAGCATACTTCGCGTAATGTGCCATGACATAGCCTCTTTTTTGAATCGCTCCGTTAGGTGATCCATACTCGCCATCTCCCAGCATGCTATAGTGCCTTTTGAGATACCACCACACGTAGGCATTAAAATTAGCTTCCATACAATCGTGTACTTCTTTACCAAATATCATGGCATGCTGCCACGAATAATCGTCTGCGCTATTTGTATTCATCAGATGCTCTGTCATCCAGATTTCTTTGTTGTGTTGCCGGGCTAGTGGATAATCGGTAATACCGCCGCCATACAAGTGCGTACCGATAATATCTAGATTATTGACCGCCGTGGCATCACTTAACGTGGGATCTGTATAGATTTTTTTAAAATTCACGGCTTCAGCAGCAATCACCTTCACCTTAATCGCTTGACCATGATCTCTGATAAAATCACGGATTTGTTCTCCCGTCCATTCACAGCCGTCATACTCAGGGCTCCAGTCCGGTTCGTTTTGAATAGACACCGCTTCGATGGTAACTCCACGTGCAGTCATGAAATCAACAAAATCATTTAAGTGTTTGGCATAGGCCGCATAATGCGCTGGCAGTAGATATCCGTGCAAATTACTGTTATTACTCTTCAAAGCGCGAGGGGGTGTCCAAGGAGATGCAAAAATTCGGGCACCCAAAGACTGGGCTTTTAAAGCCACGGCGACATCTCTATCCCATTGCGTTGGATCTTCGTAGATCATCATTCGCAGCATATTATACCCCAATCCTGTCATAGAATAGAGCTGCTGAATCTCGTCGGTAGTTAACTGATTATTGCCTTGCCACAAAGCTGGGTTCAACATACCACCAAAACCAGTGACGTACTGATATTTTACAGCTGAATTGAACGATAGCACAACTGGCGGCTTTGTCGCCTGAACAACTTTAACAACCTGGGTCGCTCCGGTAGCAACATTTTTAATTACAATTTCCTGGATACGTTCTTCTACTGTATTGTTTTCGGTATAATTGAAACTAACCCGTGTGGTATTACTTTGATCGGCACTACCTCCTTTTCTATACGTAAAATCCGTTAAGAAACCGTTCTGGGCCGTTTCTAGTTCCCATTGCGCATAAGACCATCTTACTGCAATTTCGGCCTTACCGGTGGTATAAGTAACGGATATCTCCGTTTTGTCGACCTCGATAGCAGACACTTTTGACTCCTCACCGTCTTTTTTACAGCTTATAAGTGCAAAAAGACACAACAAGAATAAATGGACGACTTTTCTCATAATTTATTATTGGTTTATATTTATCTAGTTATGGTATGACATATTCAATTTAATCTTCTTAAGGTCTTCCAGTTCGTGTATGGGTCTCTCGATATCATAAGGAATAGGTTGTTTGGAGAACGTCTGAAAATAAAGCAGGCAGGCATCCTTCCACCAAATAGCGTCTTGAGCTTGGATCCTGAGCTTCGACTGTACAGCTGCAAACCGCTGACTGTCGACGTGGGACTCTAACCCATCCCAAACTTTTTGAAATTGACGTACTTGCTGTACACCTTCATCGTATTTGTAGCAAAGCTCTTCCCACATGGTATGACCATTTTTCATCTTATGAGACCAAGGCACCTGATGAAACCAAAGCAATAAATTCTCTGGGCAGGTTTCAAGATCGCCATATATACGATCCAGAGGTGGAAAATACTGGGACACGGCGTTACTTCCAGTGGCTGATCGGTCAAATCCGAGACCTGCACTATTCGCATTGTGATAATACCATGGCATCCAATCTGGCCTTCCCCCTTGGCGATCGCCCCAAGGTTCGGGGCCATAGTGATGATCGAAAGCAAAAATGTGGTGTAGTCCTAATGGCATCATATAATTAACCGCAGCTTCGCGCGATGTCATCATCATATGGATCATCGGCTTTAAAAATTGTTGCTCATCTGTAAAAGTCTGCTTTAGCCATTCTTCAGCAATCTGCTCCGAGGACAACGCATGATTCCATGCCAATCGACCAAAGGCGTACCAGTTTGCCTGTGCAAAATGGTGTCCTGTCCAATTCTCATCTTCACCAATATTAGCTACACCAGCAATAGCAGTCTTGTAGGCTGGTCGTAGCGTCCCGTCCGTGATCTTAGCTACGGTCGAACCCGATCCGTCTGCATATGTATCACTATCTAATGTTTCTTTGAAAAGTGGCGCCAGATAGACCAAATGATTCGAAAAACCTAAATACTCTTGTGTTATTTGAAATTCAACCATTCCGGCCGTTTGGCGCATAGCCCCGAATAAAGGGGTAAATGGTTCGCGGGGTTGAAAATCTACAGGACCATTCTTAATTTGGATAATCACATTATCCCTAAACTGTCCGTCTAATGGCATGAACTCCAGATAGGCTTGCTTTGCACGGTCTTCTTTCGTAGGACTATAAACGAATGCGCGCCACATAACAAGTCCGTTATAGGGCTTCAATGCATCTGCTAACATATTAGCACCATCAGCGTGTGTCCTACCATAATCCTGCGGTCCGGGCTGGCCTTCAGAATTTGCCTTGACAAGAAATCCTCCGAAATCCGGAATAAGTGTATAGATCTCCTTAACTTTACTTTTCCACCAGCGTTGCACCTCCTTATTCGACGGGTCAGAATTTTCTAATCCATCGAGAATCTTTGGGGAAGAAAAATTTATCGATAAATATACTCTTATGCCATATTTCCGAAAAATATCCGCTAAAGCTTTGACTTTAACAAGATAATCTGAATGTAAAATCTGCGGAGAAGCATTGACATTATTCAATACGGTCGCGTTTATGCCTATCGATGCATTTGCGCGCGCATATTGCGCATATCGCGGTGAAATCGTACGAGGCAAGTCCTCCCATTTCCACAGGGATTGGCCGGCGTATCCACGCTCAATGGAGCCGTCTAGGTTATCCCAATGATTTAGCATGCGCACGTCATAATCTGGAATTTCCTCGATAGCGATGCGTTGCAGATCTTTTCCTTCTTGCTGCAAACGCAACAAATGATAGGCGCCGTACAGTAGACCAATTTCTTCTCCGGCACAGATTGTCAAACCTCTGCCGGATGAACTGATGGTATAGCCGTCTTTAAGTTTCTTTAATTTCTTATCAACAATTAATTCTACCGAAGAACCGGCCCAGTATTGCTCGAGCTCTTTACTAGCTAACCCTACGACTATCGATTCCGAATGGATGACGATCTGTCGTTTGGCAGCTACCTCAGCGCTTACCGCTTTACCACGCAACCATAGCTTACTCCCATCCTCTGCAGACACAAGAAAAGAAACCATTAAAAAAGCACAACAAATAACCATCTTATTCATAGTATTTTATTTATTTTGAACCTTTCCTTCGATCGTCTTTATCAACCCGTTGTCATCATACGTCAATTCCACAACCTTCATACTCCGCAGCCAGGTTTTACCACCTGAAGGCACGGAGTCGTGATAAAAAAGATACCATTTACCTTTATATTCAGTTATACTGTGATGGGTAGTCCATCCGACGACGGGAGTAAGGATCACACCCTGATAAGTAAACGGGCCGTAAGGATTGTCACCAGTAGCATAGCATAGTAAGTGCGTATCACCTGTCGAATATGAAAAATAATATTTGCCTTGATATTTATGCATCCACGAAGCCTCAAAGAAACGTCGATCGGTATCACCTTGTGTTAAGGGCTTCCCATTTTCATCTAAAATAACTAATTCATGGGGGGCTTCCGCGAACTCTAACATATCGTCGGATAGGCGCGCTACCTTGGCAGACAATGCATTTTCATGAAAATGCGGAACGTCCGCCCCGGCTACCATCTTGTTATCTCTATAAAATTGTAACTGCCCTCCCCATATCCCTCCAAAATAGAGATAATGCGTTCCGTTATCATCTTCAAAGGCACAGGGATCTATGCTGTAACTTCCTTTTATGGGGTTATTTTGTGGCACAAACGGCCCATAAGGCGTATTACTCACCGCCACGCCGAGCCGGAAAATGTCCGTCTTGTCCTTCAATGAAAAATACATATAGTATTTCCCTTTCCGGTGCGCGACATCGGAATCCCACAATTGCCTGCCAGCCCAAGGAATGTCTTCTATGGACAGGACTTTACCATGGTCTACGACTTCACCGTCCACTTCCTCCATTGAAAAAACATGGTAATCCCGCATATCAAAATGATCCCCGTTATCGTTCTCTGCGATCCCGCTTTCCCAATCGTGAGACGGGTAAATATATATTTTCCCATCAAAAACGTGTGCAGAAGGGTCTGCCATGTAGTCACTAGGAAACAAATATTTTGCTTGGTTCATCTTCTTAAAGATCGTTTGATGTGCATCGATATCATTCATAAGTCAGTCATTAGTATGTTGTGTAAGTGAAATAAGATCTGCAACTACAGACTTAGGTTTATACTCCCGGTCAAAAAGCAGTGGATAATCTGTTCTTCCTCGCATGGGCCATCCGTTGCGCCAGGAATCACCATCTCCCACACCCCATACGGTAACACGGCTAATTTTATCTTGATGTTTTAAGTATAGACGAAAGAAATCTACATATCTGCCATTCAATTCGCTGAGCTTATCGTCAGGCAATCCATCGGGATAGGGATTCATTTCCTTGTTATAGGTAAAATTCTCACTGATTTCAGCCCCAATATTGCGTCGTGGTGATGGTAGCACCGTAATATCCATCTCGGTAACCATCACGCGGACCCCTAAGCTAGCAAACGCCAAAATCGTATTCTCAACCTCTCGCACAGAGGGGTTATCCAATTGATGATGTTCTTGCATACCGATTCCGTCTACACGAATACCCTGCGTAATCAGATCGCTAACCATATTGACGATACCGTCACGTTTTTTGGGTACTGCTGTGGAATAATCGTTGTAGTACAGCTCAGCTTCCGGATCAGCCGCGTGTGCAAATTCAAAAGCAAGTTTTATAAAATCTTTTCCGATAATCTTGTAAAATTTACTGTCGCGCCATTCGCCATTATCTAGTATGGCCTCGTTCACCACGTCCCATCCTTTGATCCGGCCCTTATAACGCGACACCACAGTAGTGATGTGCTGACGCATCCGCTCGATCAACACATCCCGTGAAACCTCATTTCCCTGTTTGTCCGTGAAAAACCAATTCGGAGCCTGCGAATGCCAGATCAAGGTATGTCCTACGAGGTGCATATTGTTCTTTTCACCAAATTCGACAAATTGATCCGCGTCTTTAAAATAAAACTCTCCCTCGCGAGGTTGCAAGTACATACTTTTCATGCAGTTCTCTGCTACAATAGAGTTGAACTGCTCTTTCACGACTTCGACCGCCGCGGCGTTACGCTCCCAAATTTGATCGAGATTCAGGGCTGTGCCGATGTAAAACTTATCTTTAAATGCGGCCTTCAATGTAGCCGTCTCCGTCTCATTCTTAAGACCAGCCTGCGAGGAGCACGCGAGTAGTGCACCTATCGTGCAAACAATTAGTAGTGTGTTACGTATTCTCATTCGTGTTTAGTATTGTTATTGATCCCTTTACTATTATTAATTTTTATGTCTCGCTTCAATTTCAAGATTAATTTTATCGATTAGATCATCTTCCAGTTCATATTTAGAGATGACAAACATCGCTACAATCAGCAGCAGCGCCGGAATAATAGCCACCAGCCATAAAATTCCTTGTTCAGCAAATGCGGACTGTACCGTCGTGTTATCCTTATCAAAACCGACGTAGGCCAAAACCAATCCTGGTACAATACCTCCCAACGCCATTCCTGCCTTGTAGAAAATACCGGTTAAGGCATTGACAATACCCGAAATACGTTTACCTGTAGCGTGTTCTCCGTAAGAAATCACCTCTGGTACTAGCGCCCACATATATCCTGTAGCAACGATTACTCCCGTTGATTTTACAAACTGTGCCACCAATACCAACCAAATCTGAGTTTTTAAGGCCGGTACAACAGAAATAATGTAAAGCATTGCCATTCCAGCGATGGCAATGGTCAAAAACACGTAGAACATCTGCTTCTTTCCTATTGCACGTTTAATAGCAGGAACCAAAGGCATAAAAATGAAAGCGGGAATAGATCCCAAGGCCATGAAATAAGGTAACATATCTGGAGCTTGCACGTTATAAATCATATAATATGATCCAGCCGAATTTCCTATTGCCATCATCGCGAATGCGGTGATAAAAAAGAATGCAAGCACGCGCAACGGGCCATTATGTTTAAATTCAGTCCATAAATCGGAAACCTTTACGTTCTCGGTCTCCTTTTCGTTCATCACCACACGTTCCCTGGTCTGTGTATAACAAAAAATCAGCATCGCCAAGCCCACGACAGCATATATCGTCATTGTAATAAACCATGCTTCTCCAGACTCTTTGGAGTTAATCTTTCCATCCGGAGAAAAATGTTGAACAACAATTGGCACCCCATATCCAACGGCCAAACCACCGAGGTTTGCCATAAACATCCTTACAGCTGTCAGCTTCGTAATTTCATCTGTATCACGCGTTAATGACGCGTTCAAAGCACCATAGGGGACATTGATTAGCGTGTACAGCATAGAAAGGCCTACATAAGTTATATAAGCGTAGAGCAGTGAGCCCGAAAAGCCGTTCCAAAAACAAAGTATAGCAAAGCCGGTAAGTGGTACGCCTCCTAAAATAAGGTAAGATCGATATTTACCCATTTTTGGGTTACTCTTATCGACAAATGCCCCTACAATCGGATCCCAGATTACATCTACTATCCTTACTACTAAAAACATGACACCTGCGGCGGCGGCGGATATCCCAAATACATTGGTGTAAAAAATAAGCAGGTACATCGAGACAGTTTGGTAAATCAAGTTTTGAGCCAAATCCCCCGAACCAAACCCGATGCGTTGCACTTGCGAAAGTTTATAAAAACCTTTCAATTCATTTGATATTTTCGTTTCAGCGTTCATTATATCGGTTAAGTTATTCTCAGATTATTGCTAGATGGATTCGCCATCGGATACATGCAATATTGAAGTCAGCTACTTCAGTGCACTTTGTGGCGGGCCCAAATAAGACGGTTTTAATCCACCTAGATCCAACAACAATTTCTGTATCACGATACCATGCTCCAAGGGGCGTATACGAATAGTATATTCACCTGCTTCCTTGAATTCATGATCTGTTTTGCTCGCTATTATACGGTTAGCCTGCCACCTCCCCAGTTCACCTTTATAATGCCCGTTGATATTAACAATCTGCTCCGGTTCGTCGTTGATTGTAATCGCATAACGTAAACCCTTATTGGCATTAAAATTCAAGGTAGGTGATGTCAACACAGTGAGCTGTCCTTTTCCAGACGTTGCGACATCTACTTTGTACTCGACATATACCTGTTCATCCAGTGCTGCAGTTACCGGCATGGTTGTCAGCGCCGATTCAGTCTTTCCTAGATTAGGTATCTCCGTCCATTTCACATCTTTTGAATCATGTGCCTCCGCATAGTTCATCACTTCTATAGATACATAGCCATCATTTTCCACAAAAACTTTTTTCGCTACCTTCACCGCCCCAGAATCTACATAAGTTACGCTTGGTATAATACTATGCGGTGGATTGTTCCAACTTTTATACCCAATCCTCACCTGATCCATCATGTGTTTCCATTTACCATCCGCTATGCTATTGAAATGCTGGGTCAACAACGAATCACGCTGGAAACCTTCTTTCACTTTATCGGCCCAATAGTTTGCTTGAACATCCTTCTTTGAAGCATGATATTCATTTTTAGCTTTTGCATAATATAGATCATACAGATTCGACATACCGTTAATCGGAAACAGCACCAATTGATCAAAAGCGTCCTTATATTGATTCGGGATGATGTTGTATAGGCGCATCGCGTCGATTAGCAAGCTGCGATAATCGGTTACTACCCGTTCAAATTCATCATAATGCTGTAGGCTAAATGTTCTGTGGTCTAAAAGTTCTGGTGTAATACGATGATTATACTTCGAATAGGTATCGATAAGGCGAGCAGCCTCCTTCGCATATTTCTCTCCAAATTGCTGTGCACACCATTCCTCTGTATGCGTCAATAAATTGGAAGGATTAAATTGATTGGGATTCCAAGCCATATCCAAAAAAAATGAAATCGGATATTCCATCGGTTTCAAATCACCGACATTGACGATCCATATTCGATCTACTCCGTGTTGATAGGTTAGGTTCATCTGTTCCCACACCCGCTGCGTCTGAGTTACATTTAACCACTTTGAATTGCGTGGCGCACCTACATAATCAAAATGATAATACATGCCATAACCACCTTTTCTCTTCTTCGCATTCAGCTCTGGTAATTTTCGTACATTTCCCCAGTTGTCATCGCAAAATAGCAAGGTCACATCGTCGGGTACGCGCATCCCGGCATCATAATAATCTTGCACTTCTTTATATAGGGCCCATACTTGAGGTGTTTCCTCCGCCTTTTTGCCGGTTACCTCTTCAATTATCTTTCGTTGATCTTTTACTATTTTCTCCAGCAGTCCTATATTCTGGTCTTCACTCATCGGCTCATCGCCATCTCCTCGCATCGCAAGGGTGATAATGCTTTCCCAATCTTTCGTCCGTTGCATTCCGCCGCGCCAAAATTCCTGCAGTCCTTTTTCGTTCTTACCGTAGTCCCACGCACCTGCATTTCCGTATCGTTTCCATTCCTGTTGTGCACGTGCCATAGGTTCGTGATGCGAAGTACTCATTACAATCCCTATTTCATCTGCCAATTCACCATTACGTGGGTCATCGTCATAAAAAGCATTTCCCCACATTGCGGGCCATAAAAAATTAGCTTTTAGGCGTAGCAAGAGTTCAAATACCTTTTCGTAGAATTGATGATTGTATCCTCCGAAAGTAGCTCGTGCCCAGCCACTAAGTGCCGGTGCCTCGTCATTTAAGAAGATGCCGCGGTATTGCACAGCAGGTTCGCCCTGCGTATAGAAACCAGGTTTCACGTACAGATCAGAATGCTTTTCGACGGGTACATCTGCCCAATAATACCACGGCGAGACCCCAATTTGTGCTGATAATTCGTAGATACCATATATGGTACCCCGTTTATCACTGCCGGCAATGACCAAGGCTGAATCAATTCCAGTCGTTGGGTTGGCAATCGTCTGGATAATAAATTTCTCATTCTTTCCGTGTAACGATTCCTTTTCTATTTTTTTCTCTTTAATAAGCCTATCGATCATGGACGAGTGCCCTACAGTTCCGATAATAATACTATAGCTATATCCATCTTCACTTGGATAATTGTTTGTCACCCGCTTAAAATCTTCTTTGAGGTTGTCTATCGCTCTGATAACACCCTTGTGATCATTCGAGTCATATATAAAAGGGATTGGTATCCCATTCTTTGCCAACGGCAAATAACCCGGAGTTCTAAACGTCTGGACGAAGGACTGGATTTGTTGGCCATGTACGTCAAAGGTCGCACATATAAAAGCAATGCCCCATACCAAACTCTTAAATAGCATCAGCAAAATTTTCATTACGATTTATTACAACAGTTTATAATTCCATACGAATAGCTTAAATACTACATCGTACAAGGGTAAAGGTAGGAAGAGTTGCTTTGGAAAATGTGATACAGATGTTTTAGAAAACAGTAAAAATGTTTACAAATGGCTGTTTTTAGGTAAGATTTTCACCCACAAAAAAAAACCACCTCTAAGGAAGGTGGTTCTCAAGTAGTTTATGTTTCTAGTTTAAATCGAATTTATATCCGACACCTTTTACGGTGGAAACGTAGTTTTCGCCTATTTTTTCACGTAGCTTCCGTATATGTACATCTATTGTTCTATTCGTCACCACGACAGAGTCTTCCCATATCGCCTTCAAAATCTGTTCTCGGGTGAAGACCTTGTTGGGTTTCGATGCCAGTAGATAAAGAAGCTCAAATTCTTTTTTTGCTAAAACAATTTTTCCAGCACCACGGTAAACGACGAACGAATCCCGATCAATGACCAAGTCCATGATTTCAAGTTTATCCGTTTCGTCTTCTACGGACTCTGAGGTATTTCTTCGTAGTATGGCATTAATACGAGACATCAATGCACGTGGCTTAATTGGTTTTGCGATATAATCGTCGGCGCCCACATGGAAACCCGCAATTTCAGAATACTCCTCGCTTCTCGCTGTCAAAAACACCATAAATGTATGTTTGAATTCAGGCAAAGAACGCATAATGCGACATGCCTCGATGCCATCCATTACAGGCATCATAACGTCCAAGATAATCAAATCAGGATTGACTTCTTTAGCCCTTTCGATCGCTAACTTTCCATTAGCAGCCGTATAAACCTGATAACCTTCTCTTTCTAAATTGTAAGATACCAAATCCAAGATGTCTTTCTCGTCATCTACCACAAGTATTTTCTGCTTGACGCTCATATTTGTTTTTTTATTAAAAGTATGTACTTTATGGTAAGATAAAGTTAACAAAATGTTATGAAATTGTTAAGCCTTAAAATAAACTTAATAAATTAATAAAGCGTCTCTAATTTAATGCATTATCTAAAAAAACTTCCAGTTCTTTACCTCGTAAGTTTTTAGCAACTATATTTCCGTTCGCATCAACTAAAACAGATGCCGGGATTGCTTTTATCCGGTAGGTGATCACGAGATCTGAACTCCAAGCCTTCAAATCTGAAATATTTGTCCATATTAGCTTGTCTTCTTCGATGGCTCGTATCCAGGAGCCTGGATTATTATCAAAAGAAACACCCAATACTGTAAATCCCTTATCCTTATACTGATTGTATAAACGTACGATATTTGGATTCTCTTTACGACAGGGTACGCACCATGATGCCCAGAAATCTACCAATGTTAACTTGCCTTTGTAATCAGACAGCTTCACGACTTTATTATCCGGTGTATACGCCTCAAAATCGGGCGCCCGTTGCCCTACGGCGAGTAACTTTAACTTAGCCGCCTCTTCTTTGAATTGGTTTACATATCTATTTTCGGTAAATTGATCGTCTATCTGTTCCGCATACGCAATGATTTCCTGCTCTGCGATCTCGGGATCCAGGGTGCGTATAGCGTAGAATCCTGCTAGGTTTTGATTTTGACGCGCAAAATCGACAACGCTCTTCGTATAGTAACTCAGCTCTTGCTTAAAAGACGCCAGGTATTCCGCGCGCAAATTTTCAATTTCAGTTTCCGATTTTCCGGCGGTAGCTTTGACAAAGGAAGCCTGCAGGGAGTCCTGAATAAACTCTTTTCGACGTTTGACAGGTGCAAATTCCCGTAATTTTAATGACAGTTCAGATCCAACAATATCATATTGTTCTGGGTCTTGAAGATCCGTTACAAATTGCACCTTTTCACCGGGACTCAATATAATAGGATATCTATTTTTCCCTACTTCGACAGACAAAAGTCTCGGTTGCGTCGCTGCCCGTTCAAATTTAAACTTATTCTGGTCGCCTAAGAAGACAGAATCCAATTTACGATCACCTTCATAAAAAGCAACTACCTTCGTATTACCCGGATTATTTATTTGTCCTGAAATGGATATAACATCCTGTTGACCACAACTCCATAATGCGAAGAGTCCTACTAAACCTACCACAAATCTCCTTGCTTTCATCCTTATATGATTAATCCACAAACGTTCTTGCCCGTTGGATAGCTTTATCCAATCCTGATGCATCCTTCCCTCCCGCCGTAGCGAAAAAAGGTTGCCCACCGCCGCCGCCTTGTATATCCTTAGCCAGATCTCTAACAACATTACCCGCGTTCCATCCTTTTTCCTTCGCTAATTCATCCGAGATAACTACAGTCAAACTTGGCTTCCCTTCAAAATTTGCACCCAGCACCAAAAACAAATTACTTATCGCTCCTTTCAAGGCATAGGCTAATGTTTTCACGGCCTCGGCGTTCGGAAGATCCACCACGGTAGATAAAAAACTAACGCCGTTTATATTTTCGAATTTTGCTTCAAGATCATTTTTCAGGGCTAACGACCGCTCTCGTATCGTATGTTCGATCTCTTTTCGCAACGCACTGTTCTCTTCCACGATTTTACCAATAGCCGACACAAAATCTTTGGGGTTATTTAAAAGATCTTTCACATGTTGAAACAGTTCAAAGTGCTCCCTAATTACCGCAGCAGCTTTTGTACCTGTAATTGCTTCGATACGTCTTACTCCGGCTGCTACTGCCGATTCAGAAACAATCTTAAAAAATCCAATCTGCCCTGTCGCTTTCACATGTGTACCCCCGCAAAGTTCTTTAGAAAAGTCGTCCTCAAATGTGATGACGCGTACATAGTCTCCATATTTTTCACCAAATAAAGCGGTAACCCCAGCGTTGACCGCCTGCTGATAAGGTACCTGCCTTTCCTCTTTCAGTACGATATTTTCACGAATCTTGGTATTGACTATATCTTCAACTTGCTTGATTTCCTCCTCGGTGACTTTTGAAAAATGAGAAATATCAAATCGTAAAATATCAGGAGAGACTAAAGACCCTTTTTGGTTTACATGTTCACCCAGCACCTGCTTCAACGCAGCATGCAATAGATGTGTAGCAGAGTGGTTACTCTCCGAATCCAATCTTTTATCCCTATCTACACTTGCCTCAAAAAAACCTTCGAAAGATGCTGGCAATTTATCCACGAAATGGATAATAAGGCCATTTTCTTTTTTCGTATCTGTCACATATATCGTCTCACCTGATTCGGAAACAAGTACTCCTGTATCTCCAACCTGCCCACCGCCTTCGGCATAAAAAGGTGTAACCGATAACACCAATTGATACTGATCTTTCCCTTTCGCGGTGACTTTACGGTATTTGATGATTTCAGTTTTTGCAGTCAGCAGGTCATAGCCAATAAAATCCACATCGGTTTCCTCTCCGACAACAATCCAATCTCCGGCATCAATAACCGTGGCCGCTCGAGACCGGTCCTTTTGTCTGTTTAAGGCTACATGGAATGCGCCCATATCTACCGAGATACCTTTTTCGCGCGCCAGAAGATCTGTTAAATCGATGGGGAATCCATATGTATCGAACAATTCAAATGCAAAATCGCCATCGACTGATATGTGGTCTGCTGCATAGTTTTCAAAACGTTGGATGCCTGTCGTCAATGTACGTAAGAACGAAACTTCTTCCTCTAATATTACTTTCGCTACAAAATCCTGCTGTTGGTAGAGTTCGTCAAATACACCTTTAAATTGGTCTGCTAACAGGGGGACCAACTCGTGAAAGAACGGATTTTTGAAGTTTAAGAAGGTATAGGCATAGCGCACCGCACGACGGAGGATTCTTCGAATAACGTACCCCGCCTTATTATTGGAAGGTAGCTGTCCATCTGCAATAGCGAAGCTCACGGCCCGAATATGATCCGACAGGACCCGCATTGCGATATCGGTTTTTTCGTCTGTACCGTATTTTATATTTGCTTTATCTGCTATATAAGTTATCAATGGCTGAAAAACATCCGTATCGTAATTGGAGGTTTTGCTCTGTATGGCACGCACAAGCCTTTCAAACCCCATACCGGTATCAACATGCTTTGCCGGAAGAGGTTCGAGATTTCCACTTTTCAAGCGATTAAACTGCATGAATACCAAGTTCCATATTTCAATAACCTGCGGATGATCTGCATTAACCAGTTCTTGTCCGCCAATCAATGCCCGCTCTGCATCCGGACGCATATCGTAATGAATTTCGGAACAAGGTCCACAAGGTCCGGTATCACCCATCTCCCAAAAATTATCCTTTTTGTTCCCTAAGAGAATACGATCCTCCCCTATATGTGTGCTCCAAAATTCAAAGGCTTCATGATCACGTTCCAACCCTTCCGAAGCATCACCTTCGAAAATGGTGACGTATAATTTGTGCTTATCCAGTTTATATAATTCTGTAAGCAACTCCCAAGCCCAAGCAATAGCATCCTTTTTAAAATAATCACCGAAGGACCAGTTCCCTAGCATTTCAAACAAGGTATGGTGGTAGGTATCTATCCCCACTTCTTCCAAATCGTTATGTTTTCCGGAAACCCTGAGGCAGCGTTGTGTATCTGTAACACGCGGATATTTAACGGCGGCTTCTCCTAAAAACAAATCCTTAAACTGATTCATTCCCGCGTTGGTAAACATCAGTGTGGGATCATTCTTTACTACAACAGGTGCTGATGGCACAATATGATGGGATTTACTTTTGAAAAAATTCAAATAAGCCTCGCGTATTTCTCTACTGGTCATGAACTGTATCTATTTGATAAACGATGCAAATCTACTTAAAAATGATTGCTCTTCCAACGGAAAATCCACGATCGTACAGGGGTATAAAATGCGGATAAGGTAACGACGATACAACTAAAACGTAACAATAGTCATTTATTAATCATTTATTTTTAGTACATTTATATGGATCATACGTATAGATAAGATTTCATGAAAAACAAGATTTTAGTTCCTACAGATTTTTCCGAGAATGCATTATTCGCTGCACAATATGCCTGCAAACTGGCGCAGAAAAATGCTTCAATTGTCACCTTATATCATTGCTATACGGCCTTATCGTCCAATTTTGATTCAGAAGAGCTGGCGGAGAAATTTGAAGACGATCAGATTTTTAAAGCAGACCTCTTAATTGAAGAATTGGGAAACAACCTTAGGGAGGAGTTCGCTGGCATCGGTATAGAAACACAATGTGAGAGAGGTCTTTTAATAGAAACCCTCCCCGGATATGCAAGACGAGAAAACGTCGGACTTATTATAATGGGTACAACAGGCCGGGGAAGTAATAAATCGTTTGTATGGGGAAGCAATACAAGTCAGATTAGTGCCCAATCCCCTGTTCCCGTAATAGCCATACCCAATAAACATACGAATTTTAAGCTGGAGAAAGCCGCTATTTTAACGAATTTTAAACCGGAAGAATTAGAGACGCTTAAGGACTTCTTAGACGTATTCCAACAGGTCCGACATCTTGAAATCATCCATGTGGTAAAGGATGAAAAAGATATAGACCAACGTAAAGAAAAATTGGCTTCCTGGTTATTTATCATTCAAGAACTAAATGGGATAGAAGAGGTATCAAGCACATTGGAATGTATTGACGAATCGGACAAAGAGTTAGATACCGTTGCAGAAGTGATCAATAACACAATCAATAGAGAAGATTTTGATATGATAGTAGTTACCAAAACACGCAAAAGCTTCTTTGAACGCCTATTTAAAAAGTCGGTTTCAAAAGAGCTTACGCTCAACCTCAGGAAGCCTACATTCTTTGACAACAATTAAAAACTCATTAAGCCATGACAAGTAAAATACTCATTCCCGTCGATTTCTCCGAATATTCCCAAAATGCTATTGAAGTGGGCTGCGAAATTGCTAAACAAACCTATCACGATATAGATTTGGTCCATATTTTCACGGACCACACAAATATCTATAGCAATGCGATTGACACACCAGATTTAATCGACCCTCGGGTTGGTATGGCAAAACGGGATATGCAACATGTGATTTCAAGAATAATAGAAAAGTATCCACAAGTAAACATAAATACCATCTTTAAAGATGGAAACTTATATGAAGAAATCAAAAAGCTAACGCATTCAAATGCGTATGATGCTATTGTTATGGGCACGAAAGGTTCCTCTGGGCTTGATGCGCTATTAATCGGATCCAACATGTATGATGTGTTCCAGAACTCGATGACCCCGGTGTTAGCGATACCTTTAAATTCAAAGAAATTTAAAAAAGATAAAATAGGCTTGCTATGTAATTTCAAAGACGGGGAAATAGATGCATTAAAGCAGGCGATAAAAGTATTTAATACCGATTTCGAATTAATATTGATACACATCAATACCGATAATAGCCCTATGTCTAGCATAGACAAAAAATTCGACTCCTTTATACCTCAAATCATCGAAGAGACCGGCATAGACAATATTTCCTATGTCGTGAAGAATCAATCCTTCTTTATTCAATACAAAGAAAACATCTCATCCGCTATCGATTCGGTCATCTCCGATGAGTTAATAGACATCCTGTTGGTTACAAAAAGCAAAAAGAGTTTCTTACGACAGATTACATCAGAGAATATTGTCAAAAGAATGGCTTATCAAATTAAAATACCGAAATTTTTCGCCAAGTCGTAGCCTACCGAAGAATGCAGATATTGTAGCGTATCGGCTACAGATAACTATTTTTTATGCATTGTTAGCACTAAAAGTTGGCGATGGAATAATTTGGCAGCAGATTTGCCATAGACTTTGTACTAAATTAAATTTTATGGAAATTAAAAGTTTACAAAAAGTATCTATGTTGATTGCTGCGGGTATGATTACCACTGCATCATTCGCCCAAGAAAGAAACAAGACTTCGATTGAAGGCACTTCTCCTCTGGGTTCGACTTCAGAATACAGAACATGGTCTGTAGGGATCAATGCTGGTCTTCTGAATCAATCCAACATCTTTGGTTTTAACCGCGATGGTTTTGATAAATTAAACCACAACTTGGGATACAGCGCGTATATCAAAAAACAAATTTCTCCCTCATTTGGATTAAAAGCACAATATATGGGCGGAAAAGTAGGTGGTGTAAATGAAAATGAAATATCTGCCCTGCCCGGTACAGTTGCCGAATTTGAAACCGAAATGCCATGGTCTGCAGCCTTGTCTGCAGAATGGACCATGGCCAACACCAATTGGCGGTTTTTCAATAGTTTTATCAAACCTTACGTCGCTGTCGGACTAGGTGGACTGAACTTTGAAACCACCACCAAAGATGTAGGCGGCAATGAAACCATGCACGAATCGCAGACAAAATTGTATGTACCCGTAGACGCAGGATTTAAGTTTGCCATCGCAAAAGGCATCAACCTTGATTTAGGATACCAATTAAATTGGGCTAATCAAGATTTTGACGGCAAACCCGGTGGAACGTTTAAAAATGATTTGTTCTCTTACGCGCATGCCGGTTTAGAGATTGCTTTAGGAAACGGAAACAAACCTTACTTAGGCAACAGTAACCCCGTCGCTACCTTGGTGGATGATTATACCAAAAAGTATGATGAGCTGAAATCGGAGCGTGACGCACTGGTCGCTTCCAATAATGAATTAAAATCTCAAATGAACACGTTGAATGACGCGTTAAATGATGATGACGGAGACGGTGTAGCAAATAAATTTGACAAATGCCCCAATACTCCTGCAGGAGTTAAGGTAGATGGCTCAGGTTGCCCACTTCCAGAAATGAAAAATGAAACGAAAGTAATCGAGAAAATTGTCGTTACCGAAGAAGATAAAAAGGTAGTAAATGAAGCGATCAAAAATCTCGAATTTGATCTTGGCAAATCTACGATCCGCTCTACGTCATTTTCCTCTTTGGATCGCGTAGCCACATTATTGATTGAGAAAAACTTCAGTTTGAAATTAGCTGGTCATACAGACAACACGGGCTCTATGCAAACCAACTTACGTTTGTCAAAAGAGCGTGCAGAGGCGATAAGAGCTTATCTAGTTTCTAAAGGAGCTAACGCATCCCGTATAGAAGCTACAGGCTATGGACCAAACCAACCAATTGCTACTAATGCAACAGCGGAAGGCCGTCAACAAAATCGTCGAGTAGAATTCACACTCTATTAATAAAAACGCTATGTCGTGAAAAGGGAGCCCTCGAGCTCCCTTTTTTATTTTAAACCATATTGTTATAGCAATACGATCGTACTACGGAGTTTAGTCTCCATCTTCAATCTCCTTGCGAAGTACGCTGTGTTTTTTTCCGTACAAGAAATAGATAACCACACCGATAATCATCCAAATGGCAAGACGTTCCCAGCTTTCGAGCGGAAGGGAGGCCATCATCAGCACACAAACAATGATACCCAGTACAGGTATTAACGGAACTAACGGTGTTCTAAAAGGACGCTCTGCCAATGGATCTTTTTT
Source organism: Sphingobacterium alkalisoli (assembly GCF_005049105.1). Taxonomy (GTDB): domain Bacteria; phylum Bacteroidota; class Bacteroidia; order Sphingobacteriales; family Sphingobacteriaceae; genus Sphingobacterium; species Sphingobacterium alkalisoli. The sequence goes on along the minus strand of NZ_SUKA01000002.1, from coordinate 173,092 downwards.
CCTAAGCACCAATACGCCGATACATACTAAGGTGAATGCGAGTAGCGTTCCAATACTTACCATATGCCCTAAATCGGACACAGGCACAAAACCGGCGAAAATACTAACGAAAACCATAAATATTAAGTTTGTTTTCCACGGAGTCTGTCTTTTAGATAGATCAGAAAATATTTTTGGCAATAAGCCATCTCTACTCATGGTGTAAAAGACACGACTCTGCCCCAGCAGCATCACCAGAATAACAGAAGTATACCCGGCAATAATCGTAATGATCATAGCCGTGTTCAAAAAATGATAGCCTGTATTCTCAAAGGCAGTAGCAACAGGTTTTGCATCTCCCTTAAAATCTGTGTACGGTGCTAGGCCAGTCATCACGTAAGAAAAAAGTACATATAAGATTGTACATATGATAAGTGATCCTATAATTCCAATGGGCATTCCCTTTTTAGGATCTTTCGCTTCCTGTGCTGCAGTGCTAACCGCGTCGAACCCGATAAATGCGAAGAAAACAACCCCTGCGGCACGTAAAACCCCACTAATTCCATAGTGACCAAAATACCCATCTTTGAAAAAATCAAAGAATCCTATTTCCCCGTTTCTAAGTAAAGTCTCTCCTTCGTTTACAGGGATAAAAGGAGTATGGTTTGCAGGATCTATAAATTGCCAACCCAGCGCGATAAACAACAATACAACTGCAACTTTAAGCACAACTAGAATATTATTTACAAAAGATGATTCCTGCGTGCCGCGCATCAGTAATAAAGACAGCAAACAGACAATTACAATGGCCGGAAGATTTACCATGCCGCCTTCCCATGGGCCAGTTAGTAATTCCGCCGGCAGTTCTAGCCCAAAGATGAGCAACAATTGATTGAAATACTGAGACCAACTTGCCGCTACAGTAGCCGCGGCTAGTGCGTACTCCAGTACCAAATCCCATCCGATAATCCACGCCATGAACTCCCCCATTGTCGCGTAAGAATAGGTATATGCACTTCCTGCTACCGGTATCATAGACGCAAACTCGGCATAACATAGCCCTGCAAATGCGCAACCCACCGCCGCAATAATGAACGAAAGCATCACCGCTGGCCCTGCATGATCCGCTGCGGCTATCCCTGTTAGCGAAAACAACCCTGCTCCGATAATTGCGCCAACCCCTAGAGCGACCAGTCCTCTGCTTGATAGGGTTCGCTTCAACGTGCCTTCGCCACTTTGCTCAGCCTCCGCGACCAATTTAGAAATCGATTTTTTATACCACATAATTAAGATTAATATATTTACAGACTCAAAGCTAAAAAAAAATAAAAAAAACCAATGGCTTATTGAAAATTTAACAATTCTACCAGCAAATAGCCCTCCATGCTATTAATTACAGCTAAGACGTATTGCAGTTACCTTCGGTGTATCCTATTTGTACCACAAGATGTTTTTATAATTATAATATACTGAACACTAGGATTATTCATTTAATGTTTTTATCTTTGCATCGCCTTAGGCAATAGAGCCTATTGTATAATTTATTTCATGAACCCATTTTTAGAACTGGGAATCCGTCATGAGGTTGTTAATGCCATCACAGAGTTAGGTTTTGAAAAACCTTCCGAGATTCAGGAAAAAGCCATTCCTGTTTTATTGACTGGCAACGATGATTTTGTCGGATTAGCCCAAACCGGCACAGGTAAGACAGCGGCATTTGGTCTTCCATTATTAGAGCAATTAGACTTTTCTCAAAAACACCCACAAGCCTTGGTCTTATGTCCAACACGTGAATTGTGTTTGCAAATCGCAAAAGATTTAGAAAAATATGCTAAGTACATCGACAACGTGAATGTTGTGGCTGTATATGGAGGTGCAAATATCAGCGACCAACTACGTCAGATTAGACGTGGTGTGCAGATTGTAGTAGCGACCCCGGGTCGTATGTTGGATATTATCGGTCGTAAGGCGATTGATTTTTCCCAAGTGAATTATGTTGTTTTAGATGAAGCGGACGAAATGTTGAACATGGGTTTCCAAGAAGACATCAACAACATTTTGTCAGAGACTCCTGACACTAAAAAAACATGGTTATTCTCGGCCACCATGCCGACTGAAGTTCGCCGTATAGCTAAAAACTATATGACCGATCCAGTAGAGATGACAGTAGGTACCAAAAACACAGGTAACGCAAACATCGAGCACAACTATTATTTAATTAGAGCAAAAGATAAATACGCCGCCTTTAAACGTATCGTGGATTCTAATCCAGAGATCTTTGGTATCGTATTTTGTCGTACAAAAATTGAAACGCAAGAAATTGCCGAAGCCTTAATTAAAGATGGCTACAATGCAGATTCGCTTCACGGAGATTTATCTCAGCAACAACGTGATAAAGTAATGAAACGTTACCGTGATCGCAGTTTACAATTGTTGATCGCTACAGATGTTGCGGCGCGTGGAATTGATGTTAACAACGTAACACACGTCATTAACTTCTCATTGCCTGATGAAATTGAAAACTATACTCACCGTTCGGGTCGTACAGCCCGCGCTGGTAAGACAGGTATTTCAATCTCTTTAATAAACCTTAAAGAGCAGAGTAAAATCCGTCATCTGGAAAAAGTAATTGGCAAATCATTTGAGCGTAAAGAAGTTCCGCAAGGTTCTGCAGTCGTTGAAAAGCAATTATTAACTATTGTTGATAAAGTTCAAAATGTAGCAATCAACGAAGAACAAATCAATCAATTCTTACCTGCTATCATGGAAGGTTTTGAATCTTTATCTAAAGAAGATATCGTGAAAAGATTTGCTTCTCTTGAGTTCAACCGTTTCTTAGAGTATTATAAAGATGCTCCTGATTTAAATATCGATGCACGCGATACAGGAAGAGGCGATCGTGATTTTGATAGAGGAGAACGCAGAGAACGTGGTGGTTCTAAAGGATTCACACGGTTATTTATGAACTTAGGTTCAGTAGACGAATTCAATCGTGGGGAGATCTTAGGCTTCATCTGTAACACAACGAAAATATCCGGAAAATCAATTGGTAAAATAGATTTAAAAGGCGTTTATACTTTCTTTGAAGTACAAGATGCTGATGTAGATAAAGTAATCCAAGGATTTAAAGGTGTTGATTTCAACGGCAGAAATGTTCGTATAGAAGTATCGGGCGAAGGCGGTTCTTCGGATCGTGGTGGCCGTTCACGTAGTGGTGGCGGTGAACGCAGCGGACGCTCACGCTTTGGTGGTAGCGCCGGAGGCGAACGCCGAAGTGGTGGTGAACGTAAAGAGCGTAGTAGCGGTGGTTTCCGCGACTTCTCTGGCAAACGCCGCGAATCTAAAAGTAAATACTAGTAATTAGCATTACTACTTTAATACTAAAAGCTCCCTCGATAAAGGGAGCTTTTATGCATTACAGACTTTAATATCCGTTTATTATTTCGAAAGAGATTATTAAAATCTTTTACGCAATTGCCTTCTCCTTGACAGGCGCAGGCGTGAGTTTTTTGCCGGATAGTGTCTATTTTTGGTAATATTATTAAATAGCAAGGCTACAAGAAACAGAATTAGTGCTCCCGATAACACTGGATTCAGAACATACCAGTATCCCATCGAAGCAATCTTTGTTCCACCGGTTACAGCTATTAATGCAGTTGCGCCACCAGGTGGATGTAACGTACGGGTCACCTGCATTACGACAATAGATAATGCAACTGATGTAGGAGCAGTTAGCCATAAGATATCGGGCATAATCTGTGCAACCGAAACTCCAATCAGAGCAGAAACGACATGACCACCAATCAAATTACGCGGTTGCGCCAACGGACTTTCTATAGCCCCATATATCAATACACTCGACGCGCCAAAAGATCCTATCAAAAAAACATTCTCAATACTTGGGAGACTCAATGATTGCATAAAAGCGATGATACTTATCCCTATAAATGCACCTACGAAGGACCAAAAGTGCTCTCTGGGATCCACTAAGGTCTCTCTATAGAACACTATGCGATAAACTCGTAATTGCCTTTTGAATTTTTTGGGCGACATTCTTGTACTAATATTCACATTATTTAGTACGTTGACGGATTGCTTCATACATTACAACAGCCGCTGAAACAGATACGTTCAAAGAAGCAATTTCGCCAAACATCGGTATTTTGGCCAGCTTATCCGAAATGCGAATCAAGTCGTCTGAAACGCCTACATCTTCTGCACCCATTATGATACAGGTCGGGCCCGTATAATCAATACCGTAGATGGAATCCTGTGTTTTTTCTGTACTTACGACCAACTGAACCCCCGACTCTATCAAATAGCGTCCTACCTTACCCAAACTGTCTTGTCGACAGACAGGAATTTTATATAACGCTCCCGCAGATGTCTTAATTGCATCTGGATTAATCTCCGCCGAACCTTTCCGTGGCACTATGATCGCGTGTACCCCCGCACATTCCGCAGTACGTGCTATCGCGCCCATATTACGCACATCCGTAACGCCATCCAGCATCAACAAAAAAGGTGTTTCACCTTTCTCATAAATTGTAGGCAGCAAATCTTCTATCTGATGATAAACAATAGGTGAAATGACAGCAATAACACCTTGGTGGTTCTTCCCTGTAATACGGTTCAGCTTTTCGATCGGAACCTGCTGATAGCCTAGATTATGTTCCTTGAGTAAGGATTTCAGCTCTAAAAACAGACTTCCACTTAAGCCACGCTGTACAAATAGGGATTCAATTTCTTTTCCACTATCTATTGCCTCTATAACTGCGCGGATACCAAAAACCATCTGGTTGGTTTCTCTTTTTTCACCCCTGTTGTCTCTAATATGGAAAGCCATGTTACTCCTTATAATAAAAAAATAGCCACCGTATTGTGCTATTGTGGCAAAGATAAGAAAAGAAATTTTGGTTTTAACTTAGTCCTAAGTTAAAGGTTTTACGCAAGGTTTCTAATGCAGGATTCTTTGTGGCCATTACCTGATATTTCTCCTGCGAGGTATACGGCTTTCGAATTTTAGATTGTTCTATTTGAATACCCTCCAGGTCTAACGAAAAATTCCGTAACGCTACCCGAAGATAATTAAGTATATCTATCTTGCCTTCTCTAAGCTGATCCATCTGTACCGCATTTTCTACATCAACTTCGATTAGATTTCCATTCAAACGGGGCTGACTTGTCGTCATAATCGTATAAAGGGTGATACGATTTCCTACTTTTAGATTTTCGGCTAACACGTTCCATTTTTCCAAGAAGCCATTAAACGTGATTTCAAGAAATTCATCTCCTTTTACCAGTTCTTCTTCATCTTCCTCTAAGGCCTTCTCTTCAAAAACCGTATTTAAACTTGGGATAGTCGTTGAGGGCTTATAGCTTCCCCATCCTTTTACCGGTGTGCCCGATTTGACTGCTGTCGACGATGGAACAGAAGGGGCTGGCACATTATTCGCCGTGATCGCGGAACTGGCAACAGTGCTGGGCACGACAGGGGAAGGAATAGTGTTATTGGTGATATTAGGAGCGTTACTTTCAGCAACCTTTACTGATTCAGGGAGTTTTTTTTTTAATTCAGCACTTGATGCTGATATACCGTTTGTGCCTAATTTGATGGCGGAAGACAAATGACAGAGTTTAAGCAAGGTCAATTCCACCTGCAATCGATGATTCTTACTGGTGCGATAGTTTACTTCACATTGATTTGCAATATTCAACGCCGATAACAGTAAACCGGTGTTAATTTTCTGAGATTGGTCCAAATAACGCCTTTTTATATTATCGCTTACTTCGAGTAGCTGAAGGGTTTTTGGATCTTTTGTGACCAATAAATTTCGAAGGTGCGAAGATAATCCGGCAATAAAATGCCCTCCATCAAAACCGCGATTCAAAATATTATCAAAAATCAATAATGTATCAGCTGCATTTTCTTCGGCAACGGCAGCCATCAATTGAAAATAATAATCGTAATCCAAGATATTGAGATTATCGATTACAGCTTGATAAGTAATCTGTTTATTCGAAAAACTAGCAATCTGATCAAACATCGATAACGCATCCCGAAGACCGCCGTCCGCCTTTTGCGCAATAATATGTAACCCATCTTCTTCGTAGCTGATGGATTCTTTTTGCGCAATAGTCGCTAGATGCCCAGCCATATCCTCTACTTTGATTCGATTAAAATCAAAAATTTGACAGCGCGATAATATCGTCGGTAATATTTTATGTTTTTCTGTTGTAGCGAGAATGAAAATTGCATATGCAGGAGGCTCTTCCAAGGTTTTAAGAAAAGCGTTGAAAGCCGCCTGGGAAAGCATGTGCACCTCGTCAATAATATAAATTTTATATTTACCTACCTGGGGTGGGATACGTACTTGCTCTATAAGACTCCGGATATCTTCGACGGAATTGTTCGATGCAGCGTCTAGTTCATGGATACTAAATGAAGCCCCATTTTGAAACGACTTACAGCTTTCGCATGTACCACAGGCTTCAGACGATGCCGATATATTTTCGCAATTTATTGTCTTGGCCAAAATACGCGCGCACGTAGTCTTACCAACACCCCGAGGTCCACAAAACAGAAAGGCTTGAGCCAGTTGATTATTATGAATCGCATTCTTTAGGGTATTCGTCACGTGCTGCTGCCCCACGACAGAATCGAAGGTAACAGGGCGGTATTTACGAGCAGAGACAATGAAATTATCCATTGCTACGAAGATACGGATTTTAGGAAGTAAAAGTAAAAATTAAAAAGTAAAAAATCGGAACCCCGCATTTCAGGATCCCGATTTTCTACGATCAAAAAGAAAAAGATTAATATACCGTTTCTTTTGGTTCGATTGCCTTCCAAACAACGGCAGCAAGTATTGCTCCGGCCACTGGAGCGACGATGAATAGCCACAACTGCGACAATGCCTGTCCTCCAGCCAATAAAGCCGGACCGAATGAGCGAGCTGGATTCACCGAAGTGCCCGTGATAGGAATTGCAACTAGGTGAATTAACAACAAGGTAAAACCAATGGCTAAACCAGCCATTGTGGCATTACCGACCTTAGAAGTCGTTGCTAAAATCACAAACAAGAAAATAAAGGCCAAAACGGCTTCTGTTAGAAAAGCAGCCCCGGTACCATATTCATTTTGATACCCCTCTCCCCATCCATTCGAACCGTATGCCCACTCTCCTGCTGTGAATCCGGCCAATTGCCCACTCAACAAGGTTTGCAAGACAAAAGCACCTAATAATGCTCCAACAAGTTGCGCTACAATGTATATAGCAGCATCTTTCGCGGATATTCGCCCAGCAACGAGAACGCCGATTGTAACGGCGGGATTAATGTGGCATCCCGAGATACCACCAATTGCATAAGCGAATACCACAACGGATAGACCAAAAGCGACAGAAATACCCAGTAATCCTAGCCCGGCTGTACCTGCTAAAGTGGCACCCCCTGCTACTGCAGCGGCCCCACATCCAAACAATACCAAACCAAAAGTTCCAATCAGTTCAGCAATAAATTTTGATGATGTTTTAATTTCCATTACATAGTAAGTTTTATAATACACTTAAAATTAGTAAATTTTAAGCAATCACACTAACAATAGAGTAATTATTTAATCTAAATTATATATTGGGGTCATATTTCTGCGTCTATCCCATTTTAAACGACTATTTTTCATACCATTTTCAACCAATATTCATACTTTTACATAAAAAGACAACAATGCCAAATGAACAAGAACTAAGTGAGTTGGCTGCCCAATTGAGGCAGCCACACGGAGAAAAGGGAATTGAAGTAGCCAGTATGATGAATGAAACCAATAAAAAGATGACCCGCCATGCGATCGATCTGTTAAAAATTGGTCCCCGCGAAAACGTACTGGAGCTTGGCCATGGAAACTGCGGACATCTTTCCTATTTGCTTCATCAGCAAAAAGACAGCACTTATTATGGTCTAGAAATGGCTGAGCTAATGACCGAAGAAGCGCAACGAATTAATCGAGATTTCATCGATTGTGGGCGAGCCTCTTTCCATTTATATGACGGTGTGAATATCCCCTTTTCAACCGATTATTTTGATAAAATTTTCACGGTAAATACGATTTATTTTTGGACAGAACCTACCGCATTGTTTGTCGAGCTGTATCGGGTTACCAAACCGAACGGCATCGTTAACATTACGTTTGCGCAGCGAGATTTTATGGAAAAACTTCCCTTCACCCCCTTTGGGTTTGAACTATACGACACGAACAAAGTGACCAGTTTAGCTGAACAAAGTGCCTTTAAAATTAGCGATGTGCAGTCGTTGCATGAACAGATCAAAAGCAAAACGGGAGACTTGGTAACAAGGGAATTTACTACAGTTACACTTTCTAAATAGCAAGTACCAACGTTTGTTTAAAAGATCTATGTTGGCCATTAAGCTAAAATTCAATTTTATAACTGATGTTAGGGATTAACAGCCGATCGTATTTTGTATCTACTGTCTTTGTTTTTAGGTTGTAAAAATCCATTACGTATTCTTCGGTACCGGTAGCATTAAGTATCTGAAGGGACCATAATGATGAATATTTACTTCTGTTGAGCCGGTATGAAAGTGTTAACGAAAGTAAAGGAAGATCCCTACGCTTTTTGCTAAAAGCGATATTTTCTTCCGTCTCACGATACACTACCTCTTTGCGTTGCAGGGAAGCTTCCCTATCGATAGGTTCTATACGGTCTCCTCCTAAATAATTCAGCCGGATGTTCGCGCTGAAAATATTATTTTCGCGAAGTCGCCACTCTTTTCCCCCTAAGATATTAAAAACAAAATTCCTATTGTACAGCGTATTTCTTTTAATGCCATCTGCCCCAGTATAGTTAGAATCGAAAAGAGAAGCGGTAAACATACCGTAGTAGCCTTTGCTTAGGTGTTTTTCCAGCGTAAAATCAACACCGATATTCCTCCCCTTCCCTTCGCTTACAAGCGCCTGGTTAAAGAAAAGATTATTGCTATTGTTCAATGTTGAAATATAGCCCTTTGAAGATACAGGCACACTACTTAGATATTGGTAATAGGGTTCGATGTTTAGACGTAGGTTATCGGCGATCTTCACTTGGTATGAAAATACATAATGCGCAGATTTGGCAAAATCAAGACTCGTATTGGGATAGCTGCCTTGTACAGATGCAAAATAAACAGACAGTTGCTCCATTCTACTGTGGAGACCATAGGCAAATCCAAGGTTCTGTTTGTCGTTGATGTGGTATTTCACACCCAATCGAGGCTCGACAGAAAGAGCGTTATTAAGTAGCAGATATTGCATATTGACACCTGCATTGAGCACCAAGCGTGGTGTTAAATTAAACTTCGACTGAGAGAACACTTGCATAAATCCGGTATTACCTGTTTGATTTGTAATTGGGATAGGCGGTTCACCGCTTGCAAGCGACTGCCCTACATCTAGAGAAAAGTAGTTCTGGCTATAACGTATTCCTGTTTTATTAGCGTGTTGTTTATGAAAGTTTGTGGTAATTTCGCTTTGTAAAGTAATAGTGCTCGTATTGTTTCTTGCTTTCGATTGCGGATGTGCCTGCATCATATAATCCAGCCAATCTTCAGAAAAATCCAATCCGCTGCCTGTGACAGAAGCTATTGTTTTAAGGAATGCATTACCAGGTAACATCGTTTTATGAGACAATGCCAATGCATACATATACATGGCAGTTTTTGAATTGGTCCGCTGAGAATCCGACTCCCACTCAGCACTGTCAATAGCGTTATTCTTTACGCCATCCAGGACACCTATTCCCCAAATGGTAAATTGGCCAAGTTTTTTTGTTGGAAAATCGGTTTTGAAGGAGAGATCCTGATATTTCAAAATACCAGCATCGCTAGGTAAAAGTGGGGCAAGTAAAGCCATTGTCGAATTACGGTAATTGATAATATATGTGCCATCTGCATTTTTTCGAAGTGGCCCCTGCGTCATTGCTTCAACCCCCAATACCCCAGCTTTAAATGCAGATTGGCATTTGTAGCGGTTACCTTCCAGCAGTTTTATATCAAATACACCCGACACAGCATTACCATATTCTGCAGGAAATGCCCCCGTAAAGAAATCGCTATTGCCCATCATTTGGCTGCTAATGGCCGAAAGCATGCCCCCTCCGGCTATGGAAAGGTTTGCAAAGTGGTTAGGGTTTGGTACTTCGACTCCTTCAATCCGCCACAAGAGCCCGTCAGGATTATTGCCGCGTACCGAAATTCCATTGTCACTGATGGATGGATTGGCCACCCCTGCAAACGATGCTGCCAATCGTGCCGGATCGTCCATACCCCCTGCATACCGCTGCGTTTCTTCTACAGTAAATGGGCGGCTGCTTAGCGTAGCCATACTATTTAAAGGTGTGAATTTACTAACCCGAACCACCACTTCATCAAGCTGATTATTGCTGGGCTGCATTCCAACCTTCAAATCAACAACCTGCCCTGAGCCTACCAATAGTTCTTCAATTACATATGTATCGTATCCAGTTATTGAAAATGAAAGGGTTTGACGTCCTAATTTTATCTTTTCTAAGTGGAAACGCCCGTATGTATCCGTTACCGTTACGACTGAAGGGTTTGTATTTTTTAAAATGACGGTTACCGACGGCAGCGGATTATTGGTTATCGCATCATACACTTTTCCACTGATACTTGTGGTGATCTCCTGTGCAAACAATCTGGTTATAGTTCCAAAAGAAAGCATCAAAAAAACAACCAAACTAACCCAAAAACGGATATCTAGTCGCTTATTGAAAAACCGGGCTTCTATTCTACAAAGAAGAGATGTGATAATGTTGGTGTTCGCTTTAAAATTATTGATGTTCATGATTTCTGTATTCTGAAATATTTATAGCGCAAATATTCTACAGAAATCTAAGTACATCGCCCTAACGTGAAAGACTAGACGTTTAAAAGTATACCCCTATAGGACAGGACATGTTAGTCACTCGTTATCAATACATTGAAGGGTTTTATTTTAAAAAGAAATTTTGCTAAATATCGCCCTAATCCTTCCGTTTAGCTAAATATTGGGAAGGTGTTTCGGATTTAAGCTTCTTAAAAACCGAGTTGAACGCTGATTTTGAGTTAAAACCTGAGTCAAGGGCATGAGCGAGAAGGCTAAAATTAGTATTAGAGTTCGCCCTTCTTATAAACTCTTCCACCCGGTATTTATTAACAAAGTCATAAAAGTTTACTTGTTCATATTGGTTGATTAATTGTGACATATTGTTGGGCGACATTTCTAAGCGATGCGATAGTTCACTTAAAGTAAGTTTTGGATTGATATAAGGTTTTTCATTTTCCATCACGCGCAATAGCTCTCTGTGTTTGATGACGGCAATATCTTCTTTTAGTCCTGATTTTTTATACCCACTTTCCGCATTCACTAGTTCATGTCCGCTTTTTAGGTTGTTTGAAAACAGGTCTTGCTGGCGAATCCCCGAATATCCAATAAAAACAACAAACCCAACAATGATCGAATAAAATAAAATATCGGCATTAAAAGGAAAGCTAAATCCAAGTCCTTCACGGAATATGGAAACCAGTGCTGCCATTATAAAAACAAATGCAATTGCTAAAATTGAATACCGAAGCCAGCTGAGACTAATGCGGTTTTCATATGAAAAATTATCCAAAAGCAGATTTTTTCGCTGATGCAATTTTCTGTACGAGATGATGGAGTAAACCAAGCCGGAAACAATAAAACCAACAAGTAAAATAGTAGAAAATACACTATAATCATCAACAAGCCCTTTATCTACCGCTACCTTTTCATATGCTGAATAGGAAAAATAAAATGGCAACATATACAAATACGATAAGACTGCAGGTACAAAATGCAGGTAATCAAGAGATTTCAATTGATGGCTGTTCTGTGTCGAATAAACAAGGTAAAGGTATAAAAATGGCCCATACAAGAGTGGAATCGGCGTTGTAATCCCAATTAAGTGTGGATAACGTTCCCAATATCCTTCGAGATTCAAAAAATACCCCGTTAGATGAATGCCGATAGTAGCTAGCCACAACGATAAGATATTGTCAGTAAGCACCTTGTTCTTTTTGGAGAACAAAAGAATACCCAGAAAAAAAGACAATATAATCCCGATGTTTAAAATTACTGACATTGTTTCCTATATATTTTTTAGAAGAGGTGTACCTCCTATCTCTTACCTAAGCCAGCAATAACTGGCGATCTCAGCGGATAAAATTACGGAAATTTTCTATTTTATCGTTGTCAGTACATTTACCAAATTACCTTACTTTTTAAGATATAGTAAGCAACACGGAGCCCATCATGAGTTAATTGAAATGCACTACAAGGTTTATCATTCTAAATAAAGGCTGGAATATCTGTTCGATCGAAGCTCAACTATGTTTCGTCCAAGGTACCATGCGTCTGCACTTTTATTCAATGGGATTATAATTGCATCTAAGCAAATTTATCTAAGTTTGTGAAAGGTTAATAAATAGATGAAAATGAAAACAAAAACAGAATTGTTACTTGAACTTTGGTTAGAAGCCCGAACACGATTTTCCAACCAGTTAGACAATCTCACTACAGAAGATTTAAAAAAGAAATTGGGTAATTCGCCTAATTCGGTAGGGTTTTTAATTCGTCATATTGGAGAAGTAGAGCTATTATTTGCCAAAAACGTTTTTGGCGATAGCACGGTTAAAGTAACCGCTAAGACCGTTATCGAAAAAAGAGACTCAGGCGAATGGTTAGATTTAGTTGCTTTGAAAAACTACGTTTCTGAATCGCTTGAAAAACTCAAAGGTATTGTCAAAATACAAACAGACAGTGATTGGGAAGCCATAATTACAACCAAAGAATTTGGCACCAAGACCAAAGCAGAAGCTTTCGGACGGATTATTTCCCACACCGCCTATCACGCAGGACAATTGGCGATCGTGAACAAATACGGAATAATTTAAACATATTTTGGGGAGTCAATGATCCAGACCAAGCAGCACCTTCTTAAAATTTAGTGTTATATTGTATAAACAAAGTTTGGCATATGGGATACCTACCAAAATACGCCATATGTAATATCTACCTAATTGAACGAATGATCAGTATGCATCCCTTAACATATCCGCGAACTCATTTGGTAGAGGACTCGCTTCAATCGCTGCTATAGCAGTCCGAAGGTCGTAGTCAAACCTGATAAACTCTACCTTGATGGATTCAGGTTTTACTAACGTAGTTTGCGATGATAGTTCTAAAATAACATAGCCTCCCTGTGGATTGCCATCTTTTGGCTTTCCGACCGACCCCGTATTGATAATATGAACACAATGCTGATCTTCCAATTTTATGATACGATGATAGGGCTTATGCGAGTGCGCTACGCATAGTATCGACGCGCCGGCCTCCTGCATCATTTGGAGCACCTCTGACTCGGGCGTATCAGACAGTACATATTCGTCATTACGTCGCGGACTACCATGAACCATCAGTAAATTAATTTGCTCTTTGATCGAGCGATATTCAAGTCTGATATGAGCCGGTAGATCGCGAAGATAGCTTGCGTTCTCGTCATTGATAAGGTTATATGCGTAATTTTTTTCAGACGGTTCCTTTTCTCCCCTCGCTTTTATTTTTTCCACTTTTGCATCATGGTTTCCTGAGATTACAGGTATCCGTCTTGCGCGGATAAGTTCGATCACTTCATTGGGCCATACGTGGTATCCAACAAGATCACCGAGGCAATATATAGCGTCGACTTTTCTATCGTCAAGATCTGCAAACATGGCGTTAAGTGCTGGCAGGTTCGCATGTATATCTGAAAAAAGTACTATTTTCATTTACAATAGTTGTATGTTTACTTTACGGCCTCGGTGCCACTATAATATTTCCTTCTAAACCAAAAGGCGACATTGACCAAAGCAATCAATGCAGGCACCTCAACAAGGGGGCCAATTACTCCGGCAAAGGCTTGTCCGGAATTAATACCGAATACACCAATAGCAACGGCGATAGCCAGTTCAAAATTGTTGCCTGTGGCCGTGAAGGCGATAGCGGCGTTTTTTGAATAGTCGGCTCCAAAACGCTTTCCTATAAAAAAGCTAAAGATGAACATCAGTGCGAAATAGATCACCAATGGGATAGCGATCCGCACCACGTCCATCGGGATCTGAACAATTAGTTCACCCTTCAAGCTAAACATGATAACGATGGTAAAAAGTAGTGCAATTAAGGTAAAAGGAGAAATAATGGGAACAAACTTTTCGTTAAACCAACGCTCACCCTTCAGCCCAATCAACGAATAGCGTGTGATAAGGCCCATCGCAAAAGGTATCCCTAAATAAATGCCAACACTCTTGGCTATCTCACCAATGGTAATATTTACTTCTGCACCTTCGATACCAAATAATGGAGGCAGCACCGTAATAAAAATATAGGCGAACACGCTGTAAAAAAGAACCTGAAATATACTATTCAGTGCTATTAAACCGGCGGCATATTCCCGATTACCCTCTGCAAGCTCGTTCCAAACCACTACCATCGCGATACAGCGGGCTAAACCGATCAGGATTAATCCCACCATATACTCCGGGTAATCCCTCAAAAACGTAATAGCTAAGAAAAACATCAGTAATGGCCCTATAACCCAGTTAAGTATCAAAGAAACGCTTAATACCTTCACGTCCTTAAAGACTTTTCCTAGATTTTCATATTTCACTTTGGCCAACGGAGGATACATCATCAAGATCAAGCCGATAGCCAATGGAATATTGGTCGTACCACTACTATAGGAATTAATAAAAGTAGCCGAAGAAGGCACAAAATGCCCCATACCAACACCGAAAGCCATCGCTAAAAAGATCCAAAGGGTAAGATAGCGATCTAGAAATCCTAGTTTTTTGCGCTCGGATGCTGGCGCACATTTATTTGTAGACATAGTAGTTGATTTAATCTATTATATTGCAATTTAACGATGATTTAGTTTAAAATTTTTATTTACAATCTTTCGCCACCTGGTATGCATTTAAGAAATGGCCTAGCTGTTTACAAAGCAACTGCCAATTTTCGGGTTGGATACAATAACACACACTTACCCCTTCGACTGTTCCTTGGATAAGGCCTGCGTTTTTCAACTCTTTTAAATGCTGCGAAATGGTAGCTTGGGCAAGACCGAGTTCACTCACCAGATCGCTATTAATACAAGATTCGGACGACATAATTTCCTGTAAGATGGCGATACGTGCAGGATGCGCCATCGCTTTTAACAGCACTGCAAGTTTATTCTGCTCTTCTGAAAATATATCTGTTCTTGTTACGCCCATTTTTTGCTTCCCTTTAACATCGCAATACTACGATAAATAAATTATAAATACAAGGCATATTGTACATAATATGTAAAGGAAATTAGAACGGAGAAAACGTATGGAAAATATCAGCAATAATACCGACAAGATGACGAACAAGGTGCCCGGCTTATCAGTGCGAATGACAACAGAGGAAACTCTTGACGCACTGTATAGCTATAATGGAGAGCTATCGACAAGAGTACCTCGATCCGCTGTATAACAAGTGTAAACGTCTGAGACACATGTTGCGTCTGTGCCCTTTTCAGACCGAATCGGTGTCAATCTTGATGCACCAAGACAACAACTTGGTGCATCAAGTTTAGATGAGGGCCGCAAGAGTTTCAAACTTGATGCATAAAGATTCAGCCCGGCTGCGTCCAAACTGAAACTTGATGAACCAAGTTTCAGACATGCGTGCAAAAGTTGCAAACTTCATGCATCAAGTTTCGAAGAGGATGCACCAAAAACCAAACTTTCCCCATCAAGTTTTCATCCGGTTAATGCCCGATCGAAACCTGATGCCATAAGATTCAAACTTCCCCCATCCTCCGTCATACTTGTGTATGCCTCCTTCACACTTGATGGATCAAAAATGGCCAACTGTGCCCCCTCCGGGTTAATCCACTAGTCTCATAGAGGCCAATTCGGGGCATCATAAATAAAGTTACGCTCCAAAAAGGACAACAACTAGGGGTAAAGCACAAAAGCAGCTCAATAACGAAGCTTTTATCTACGCTAAGCTGATCCAACTGATCGAACTCTCTTTGCAAAAAGTTGGGCATTTAAAGCTCGATTCGGATACCATAAGCCGGTCTCACAAGCGCTATTTTGGAACGACCTTAAGCGACCTACGAGAAGAACTATTAGTGGAAAAAGCAAAAGAATATCTCCGCGAAGGTCAGACCGCTACCCAAACTGCTTACTCCCTCAATTACAGCTGTCTTGATGCATTCTCCCGATTTTTTAAAAAGCACGCCGAGATGCGTCCTAGTGAATACTTACGTCAATTGCTGGAAAGAAACGAATAAAAAACGACGTCACCTTGAGGGAAGCATGACTGAAGCGATCTTACTAAACGAAATACGACTACGTGCTGGCACAAGATCCTCTTTAATTACCTAAAACCTGTCGTGTCAAGAAATCGGAATCTGTCGGTTCTGCTTATAAGCTGTGCTATACCTTTGTTTTAGACAATCGGTACTAATTAAGTAACCGTATCTAGAAAAAAAGATATAGCAAAAATGAAAACAAGAAAAAGACATATAATTCTTTACAGCCTGCAGATTTGTCTGATGATCTTTTGGCTGTACGTTGCACTGGATAAATTGTGGGGACTAAAAGACGTACGCTATAAAAAATCCATCAAGCTGTTTTGCACCTTCCTATTGTTCGTCTCGATACCGGTCTACCATATTGTTTTAGTCGTTCATAAAAGGTTTCCAAGAAAGTTTGCGCTGTTCCCGGGCAGGCCGGTATGGGAATAAATTATGATACGTGCTGATATACCCCGTAAAAAGTATATCCGGGGCTTAATGATCACTCCACCCCGCTAAAGATCGAAGAGAGATCAAACTTGACATAAAGTTTTTTGAGGCAACCTTTTTTTGCTATTATAAAAAAGACCATAAGATGAATAAATTCATCAAAACACAATTTTTAGCTATCGCAGCGGTAGTTACAATACTCGGATTCTCAGCTTTTAAAATGGTTGATCGAGGAACAAAAACATTATTAGCACCCGTAACAATTTACTTTCATGGGGATTCAACAGATCCCAGTGAAGTACAGGATGAGTCGTTCTGGACGGATCAGCCGAACGGGCAACCTTGTAATACAGGAACAAATAATGCTTGCGCGATGATCGTAGAGGATAGTGATCTGATTCCAAATCCGGCAGATCCAAGCGAAAGGGAATTGAATCCCACAGCGTTTCAACTTGGAGCGCAGGAAACAACGTCCGGCAACTACGTGCCGACCAAAACCGGAGGTTCGAGTTCCACACCTCTGAATTCGCAAAACAGGAACTAGATTGTTCTTCAATTGCCATTACAGCCCCCATCTCCGGGGGCTGTTTTGTTCTTTTACCTTTCATTCTGCGGTATTCCCGTTATCGTGATGATATCTTGCGGAAGAGGCAACGCGTAGCGCAGGTCATTAGGTTCTAGTGTATAAATCTGTCCTTTCATCTTTCGGATCATGGTAATTTCCGGCGCCATCAGATTCAGCCTTTTGATATCTATCCATCGTAAACCGCGCATCAACAATTCTTTCCTCCTTTCCTGCAAGATAACATCGATGACTGCTTCTTTGCTATCTACTACATAGGGAACATACGTACCGGTACACCACCTTGTGACCAGTAAATTATTTAGATCAGCTAAAGCACCTTCGGTGTCGCCCAGACGTGCGCTGCATTCGGCACGGACAAGATAAAGTTCACCTGTTGTGATACCTGCAAAAAGATCTGTTGTATTGCTATAGCTCCCCTTGAAACTGACGTACCCATCAATTCCCCTGTTAAAATATAGCGTTTTGCGTAAATCGCCGTCCTCATACGAATCGTAAAGCGCACTGTCGATCAGTCCATAAAACGGATTCAGATGTGGATAGGTGTTTGCAAGCTGCACATAATAGATCGTTTCCGCATTAAACCGGGAGAAGGGGAATGCAGCCGTAGGGTTGATTTCAGCGCTGCCATTGAAATCCAATAGTCGACTGTTGATGTCCAGCGCTTTGTCCGCGTAGTGGTATGCGGAATCAAACTGACCCATCGAAAGATAGGCCCTCGCCAGCGAACCATACGCCGCAGCCTTCGACGGGCGCATGACGTGCGCAGCGCTAGTTGGAAGATGTTCGCCAGCCGCCTTGAGATCCTTGAGGATAACATCGTATGTTTGCCCGATTGTAGCACGCTCCGATGGTACATTCGGATCCGATGTCTCACGTATGACGATGCCGAGATCAGTAGCAGCGGTCGCTTCTGTATAGGCCTTCCCGAACACCCATACCAGACTCAGGAACTGACTGGCTCTGACGTAAAGTGCCGATCCGTACACCTGATCCCACAACAGCCCGTTATCAGAAGTTCTGCCAACATCTTTTAGACCATCCAAAATCAGATTGGTCGTATATACCGGAATATAAGCTTTCGCCCAATCGTTGTTGTAGACATAGTTCTCGTTACGCCATAAATAGATATCCCGTGCATCCTCACTGATCATGTCATACGATGTCTCCTTCAGGAAATAGTCATCCGCCGACACCTCCCCATTGGAACACATATTCACGTTTACAAAATAGGAAGCGTCCAACAATTTCTGGAAACTTTCGAGTGTATTCGGCACCTGCAGGCCACTGTTGGACTGCACATCGAGATATTTGTCGCAGGATTGGAACATACCTACGGATAATGCCAACATCGTGGCAATGACTGTGTGTAAAAGCTGTTTTTTCATAATATTATAGATTAGCTTTGATACCAAATGCAATAACCCGTTGAGGCCCCATACGGTATGGGAATTCCGGGTCTATTTTATTTCCATTTTTACGCCATATGATGCCTAGGTTGCTCATGTTCGCATATAGCTGAATGGATCGCGTATTGCGCATAAAATTAAGCATCGGGGAATAGGATAGATTAATGTATTCCAGTCGGATATGGTCGCCACGTAAAACGTTGATCTCCGAATTCGCATAAAAATTATCGCGATTGCTCGCGCTTGGATATACCAATGAGGGAACAGCTGTGTGCCCCTCGTCGCCGGGCTTTAGCCATCTGTCTTCAAAATCGGGATATGCTATGCCACGGGAAAACAGATTTGTATACGAGGTTGTTGGTTTCCTAAAGTAATAATCTCCTTTAAAACTAAAATTGACCGAGAGCGTGACCTGATTGTACTGGAACGTATTTATAATAGATCCAAAGATCTGTGGTTTGGCCGAACCGTAATAAATGATACCCTCGTCGCTAGCACCTTCCTCCGCAGCCTGCCGGCGTATCCCGTTATAGTCGACGCTCGGTTCGCCATCTAGATACCCCATCGGATTACCTAGATCATTTAGCCCGGCCCATCTGTATGCGGCGAGGGCATTAAGTGGCTTGCCAACTATCGGTGTGATTATATTTCCGTCAGTGAGAAATGAAGTGCTGCCGCTCGATGTTGCATTGTAGTATGCGGTCGTCTTGTTCCTGTTCTGACTGAACAGCACAGCGGTCTGCCAAGAAAATTCTCCCAACAAATTATTCGAGTTCAGCATTATATCAAACCCTGTACCCAGCATCGATGCCGTGTTTTTTGTGATCGTTTGCTGTACTCCCCAAACCGTATAGTCGTAAAGGTCCATACCATAGAGATCCGTGCCATTTTTAATATAATAGTCGACATTTCCGCTGATACGGTTATTTGCTAATGCGAAATCAAGTCCAAAATTGGTTGTAGCAACTTTCTCCCATCTTAGGGTGGGGTCGTTGAGGGTTCCTACAACCAGGGCAGGGAAATTGGTGTACATCCCACTGGTAACATTCGCGATGGGCAGCGGCGTTTTCCGCAAATCAACGTTTCCGCTCCTGCCGTAAGTGCTTCGAAATTTCAGCATCGAGAAAATCTCTTTTGGTATAAATTTTTCTTCCGATATGTTCCAAAGCATACCCATAGACCAGAAGGGGTTCCATTGGTCGTTCGTCTGTGCACCGAAAATATTGGCGCCGTCCCGCCTTAAACTTAGCGAAACCCCATATCTCTTTTGGTAGAGATAGCTTAAGTTACTGTACATCGACACGAAGCGGTTCTGGGTCTGCGAATACCGTGGGTCACCCGTAATACGCGCAGCTCCATTACCCGGTATCGTCGGATGTACCGTCGTATAGTCTACCGGTACGGTCTGTAATGGTAGTGCGGAATATCCATAAACCGTAAAGGACTCTCCTTTATTTGCATTTTCTCTGATCTCACTTCCAAAAATCCCGATCAGATGGTGGCTGTTCCACTTCTTATCCAAATTTACCTGAGAGCGCAGGGTATACGAAGAGACTTCGCTACCTGTATTGCTTCTCACCCCGCCGACCGGAACCTGGTGGACCACGGCCCCGGTTGTAGGGTTTACACTCGTAAACTGGTTGACCAGGAAACGTGCTGCATAACTCTCGGCTTCATCGGTCTTTAGCGACACATTCTTCTGATACTGATATTGCCCGCCAACATTGATATCCAGAAAGGGCAGGATTTTGTACGATAGATTGACCGTAGGATAAAAGTCGGTTAGATTCGTCCCCGTGGTCGACTGTTTATAATCCTCCAACGGATAATAGCTCCAGTCGAGAAGCTTTCCGGTCATGTACGAATCCAGAAAAGCTTCCCTATAGGCCGTATAAAAGGGCAATCCATTTTGGTTTTCGTCCCGGAAACGAAGGTATGGCACCTGCTTGCCGGCATAACTAAAAGAAGAATAACTGGGCATGCCCGAGTATCCCTTTTGATTCGTAAACATGACGTTCAGATCGAGGCGAAAATTTGCAAACGGCCGGAACGAATTGCCCATCAGCACATTGATCTTATTCATACCTGCCGCATTTTCATTTCTGTCACTGGTGTAACCAAACCCAAAGTTGTAAGCATTCAAGCTGCTGTTTCCAGTGATATTTGCAGCATACTGCTGCACGAGCGGCCTTCTGAAAAATTCGTCGGCGTATGCCGCCCTGCCATCCTGCGCGATGAGCTGATGCATGGCGGCGAGCGAATCTGCAGAAGATATCAGGTTCTGCCGACGCTGATAGAGGATTTCCGTCGCCGGTGTCAGTGCAAGGTGGGGTGTCCGCGTGATCTGCCGGTCATAATACCCCGATTTGAAGAGCATCTCTTCCACAGCGATATAATCTGCGTTCTCCGGCTGGTAGAGCGCGTACAGATCAGGGATTTGTCTGAGCGATACCGTACTGTTAAAAGAGACACTCGGTTTCTCCCCGGCTTTTCCTTTTTTGGAGGTGATCACGATCACGCCGTTACCTGCACGGGCTCCCCAGATCGAAGCTGCCGCAGCATCCTTTAAGATGCTGATGTTATCGATTGTGTTGGGATCAATATTCGAAATATTGCCCTCGTAAATAAATCCATCCAAAACGATCAGTGGATCAAGGTACCCATTTATTGTACTCAGACCGCGTACGGAAACATTGGTTTTCTGCAGATCCGTATTATTTATAGCCTGATTGTCAAAGCGTACAGCTGTTGCGATATTGTTGATCCGCTCAAGGATATTGATCCCCACCTGCTGATTTAGCGCCTTATTGCCAAGTACCTGCACCGCGCCCGTGACTTCGTTGGCCCGGAGCGACTGGTAGCCGGTATTGATCGCTACTTCTTCGATCGTATTTACTTTTTCCATCAGTACAACTTCGATCGCATCATTGACCATGGCAGATGTTGTTGGCATAGAAGTCGGTTCATGACCGATATGGTTAAATACCAGCGTATCGCCGGGCTGATCGACCAGCAACCGGAACTGCCCCTTTAGGTCTGTGATGCCTAGCTGCCCACTGCACCTGGCCGATACCCGCACGCCGGCAACGGGTCGATCGGTAACCGCGGATATCACGATCCCGCGAACGGCAGACTGCGCGTTGGTGCGTTGCGCATATAGATTTTGTACAGCTGCCATGCTACATAGCAGTAGTACCAATATTGTCTTTTTCATACCGTAGCGCTAGTTATTGTAAAATTTACGGAAGACGGCCAGCTCGACCGTTCTCTTTTCTTTTGTCAGAATTAAACCCTTGTCTGCATAAAAGGCTATAACAGCCTCTTCGGGCATCGCTCCCCAATTTTCAGGAAAGTATAGATCCACGTTCATCCGGGGTATGTATTTGACAACTATCGGAAGCGAAACATGTCGTCTCATATCATTAATCTGGGATTCGAGTGACACGTTTTTGATGTACTGGCGTCCAAGAGCGGGATCCCGCTGTATTTCTTTGATGCTTCCCTTCGTCTTTATGGCTGCGATATGTTCGTCCGCTTCTACGACATAAACTTCTCGCTCTTCGACCTTTCGCTCCACCGTCAGATTGAGTATATGCTGGAGATAGGCACGGAGAAATTGTTCCCCCTCAGTTGCTGTCAACATGGATCGTTTTGCTACCTGAAAGCAGTACATATCATAGGGAAGCGGATTAAGTAACTTCTGTTTTAGTATAGGATCGAATGCATCATCAAATACCTGTAATGTGAGCTCCACATCTCGCAATTCTTCACTGAAAGCTAATGCGCAGAGATAATTCAACTGGTTGTTTGTTACCTGATATAGCGTGTGGTTATCTAGGACGGATATGCTACCTGCATCCTGTCGAAGACCTTCGACGTAAGGTTTCAGTGCAGAAGCAGCGAATACATCGGTGGTGTCTACAAACAATTTTGGTCCATCCGCGAGTGTCCGGATTTTCGTTTTCTGATGGATTTTCCCCGCTCTGCCGTTTATTACATTTCGGATGTTTGCGACATTGACTTCATTGGGATGTGTCACCGCTTTCAGCTTGCCAGAGGGATCGATCCATACGAAGTGTGGGATCGCATCATGCGGAAATAATTGCTGAAAGATTGTATCGCCGATCAATAAAGGATGGCTAGGTACATACCCAAAATTTGCTTTATACCGTTCGAAAAACTTTAGGACGCCATCGTTGGTATCTTTGGTCTGTGCGCTATTGACCAATAGGAACTGTATGTCCTCACCGAAGGCGGCTTTCAGCTTGTCCAGCTTAGGGAACCCCTCAATGCAGCTTTTACACCAGGTCGCCCAAAAATCAAGGATAATCAACTTTCCCCGATAATCATTTAGCGTTCTGTTGTCCCTTATGCCGTCTGCATCGCTCACTTGGAGAGGCATTTCCCAAAGCTCTTCGGGCACCCTATCCCCTATTTCCAAAGGCTTGATCTTGTTTAGCCCTTCGGCAGCCCGCTCTCCAGCGAACTGCGCCTGGGCATCACTAAACAACACAACGAAACACAATATAAACACACAGCAGACTGCTGATCCCTCGCTTAATAACATTCCGCTGCGTCGCAATGAGGCTACCGTTAAGCTACCAAATGCATGTAAATTATCAGAGGCATTCCGGTACAGAGCCACTAGCTTGTTACCGACTTCCCGGTATCGGGTTGGTAGCTTTTTAGTAAGTCTCTGGTAAGTCTTTAGTAAGTCTAGGGTATACTTTTGGTAAGTAACCCGTATACTAACAGTAGCTTTTTGGTATGTCGACCATAGGTAAACCGTATTTTTTTCGCTCGTAGTTCTGACTTTCTTTTGCCTTTCTTCTCCCCTTCTTTTACTTGTTTTCTGCATTTTCAGCTGCTGGCAACCTTCCGGCTTCAGGCCCGCTTCGGCCAGGAACGTGGCACGACCGAAGTCCAATCGAAGCCGGCTCCAAGAGATGTAGGAAATGGGGCGAAGAAAGGACGAAGTTGACTGGGAAACGGACAGAGCAGGTCCAACAGATAATATGGCATTTTCGCGGTTGCGTATGCGCGGCTCACGTTTGCTTTTACGCAACTCGCAATTGCGAATGCTGCTAACGTGTTCACGAATGCCGCTAACGTGTTCACGAATGCCGTGTTTGTGTTTGCTTTTGCGGCACTTTGGTTTGCAAGCCACGTTTTTGAAAACCCATGTGCCGCTTTTGCGATTGCTAATCACGCTGTTCCAACTGCATATGCGGCTAATGCGTTTGCAAGTGCGGCTAATGCAATTGCTAACGTCGTATTTAGGTTTGCAAATGCCGCACTCGTGTTTTCTTGTGCCGCTTTTGGGATTGTAAGTGCGGCTAATGCAATTGCTAACGGCGTATTTAGGTTTGAAAATGCCGCACTTGTGTCTGCGTATGCCGCTTTTGGGATTGCGAGTGCGGCTAACGCAATTGCGAATGCGGCTAACGTGTTCGCAAATGCCGCACTCGTGTTTGCTAACACCGCTTTTGGGATTGTAAGTGCGGCTAACGCAATTACTAACGCCGTATTTAGGTTCGTAAATGCCGCACTCGTGTTTGCGTATGCCGCTTTTAGGATTGTAAGTGCGGCTAATGCAATTGCTAGCGGCGTATTTAGGTTTGCAAATACCGAGTTTGTGTTTGCGTTCCAGTTCCTTTTTCCCGTTCAATTTTGATACCAAGCTCTCTTTTAACCAGCGAGTATTCGGGACTTCTTTAATATTAAAGGATTCTCGTCCTTCTAATATGTTGTCATTTGTCTTTGGGAATAGGACATACCTCTCCCCTTTGCGTAATTTTCGCATTCTTTTAATGGTTAGTGTAAAGGTTTATAAAGAGCAGCTCGGCTTAGACGCCTATCACCTAACTCCTAGAAGTTCCTTTACAGTTAAAAAAATAGTTTGTAAAAAATCCGAATGCGGTTTGAGCGGTATTCATAATCAGGTTACACGGTTTGATTTCTCGCATTAACGGATGGCCAAATTGGCGTTTTGCGCGCGAGTTACTCCGGCGCGGCGATGATGTTTTTATACAGTTGTTTTTTTCTTTTCATAATGGCTTTGTTTTTTACAAAGCCCCGTATAAGCAGGTACCAACCCCGAGGGGCCCAAACCTATCTTGCAACGCCAAACGATCCCGGGTAGGAGCCGGGGAAATCTAGGCAAAGCCTAAGTTTCAGAAGCTAATCACAAGAAGGTCTGGTACCTGAAGATAAACCACAGGATATCTTACCAGACGCTCACTTGCCCTCTATTAGCTTCCAACAAATTTCCTACGTTCGTTCGGCTGTTTCTGAGGCAATTGTTAAGTGAGCACCTATTTATTCCGATTAAGGTGCATCAAAGTTATCTAATCATATTCATTATCTATTGATTACTCATCAAAAATACAAATAAAATTACAAAAACAAAATTTATATTTACGATTAGTAAATATTTAAGATCTTATCGTATATAAAAACAAATATTTACTCCATAAAAATTTACAATTTATGGAGAAGAAGAAAAAATCCAAGGACATCGATTCTGATTTCCTGTCAATCAAATCTCTATTTGAATCAGGCATAATAAAGTCCATGAGGCTATTGGAAAGCCAAGCTCCTACTAATATGGCAAAAGCTTTGGGACTTAATTACAACTCGTATTTGGATAAATTACAACACCCTGATAAGTTCACTTTTCGCCACATTTTTAAAATGGCAAATTTATGTAATTTAGATGCTGATTTGATATACGAACTTATCAAAAAGCAAACGAAACATTTATAATATGTGCGCTTGTCTTTATATAACCCAACGAGCACATTCTAGAACGATGTTTTAAAGCTACGGCTAGTGCTAACTTTGTAAATAGTACATCAAAACAACAGCTATTTCAAGTTATATAAGCAAACGATCCTATTTACGAAATAATAAACAGCCGCTCGGGATAACCGAACGGCTGTTTATTTAATATCTGTCAACTCTACTGCCATAACCGTTCACCGAACACTCGTGGTGTCTTTCCCCTTGATTGTACTTTGTGACATCTAAATTTAGAAATTAATCCTTAAAAAAGCTCCAGTCAAATGTTATCCTTTTTAATAAACACCAGAAAAGTGTGATCTCTCAAACTTTTATCAGCAACTACTGGCACCTTCAAAGTCAACTTATTCTCATTAAATCTAACATTGTTATGATTTGACTCCTCGAAAACAGCCTCTACCTTTTCACCATTGCCATTACTATCATCGATCTGATCGTTTTTATTACATGCGATCGCTGTCAACACAATCAAGACATTTAAGTAGAATAGGTTACTTTTCTTTATATTGTTACATTTATTGATTAATTTTCTTTATATATTTTATAGGAATAACTATAAAATACTATTTCTTAATTTTGCTTGGCACCTACTTAAATTCATCTTTAAATACTCTAATGCCGTTTGCACAATTTCAATATACAAAATAATAAATATGATATTATCCAACAGTTACCCAATTATTATCAAAATATAAATTTATATTTATGTTATATTTGGGTTAAGGAATGAACAACAAGAATCTGTTACATCATCGATGTACTGATGTTCGCAAACATAATATTATAAAAAATCAAATCAAATTCCAGTTTTATTTGTTTCATCTATAAACAATAGCATCTTAAATGGTAAAAAATGAAAGCGTTGACCACATATATTGGCTGTATCCTGACAGCTGCATGGAGCATCGTCTTTCTTCCATTGATAGGTGCAGGACAGGTACGGAGTATTGAGTTTTACACTGGAAACCTCCAATTTGAAGCAGACAGCAGTATAGACATACCGTTCTCGGATACGCTATCAGCGAGTTCGATACGACAATTTTATACGAAAATGAATACGGGGAGCTACCAGAAGGTGGTCAACGCCCTTCTTACCTATCAAACTGAACACCAATTGAATGACTGGCTATATTATCAGTTGGTACGAAAGGTTGCCCAACATTTGAGCGCGAAGTCCGAAAATTACGCACGTTATACCCTATACAAATGGTTTTTGATGAGCAAATCCGGTTATGATTCTCGCATTGCTATTCGTGATGATCAGATTATACTTTATATCCGAAGTGACGAGGATATCGCTGAGCTGCCTTATTTTACTATAGACAAGGGCACCTATATTTGTCTCAATTACCACGACTATGGTAAGCTTTTTAATATACATCAACCGTATTCGCTGGTCGATATTTCAATACCTGAAGTGTACAAAGGCTTTTGTTACAAAGTAACACGATTACCAGAATTTAAATCCGAGAAATATGTCGAAAAAGCGATCTCTTTTAAATATAAAGGAAAAGGATATCATTTTAACGTGAAAGTGAACCAAGAGGTGAATGATATATTTGCAAACTATCCGATTGTTGATTTCGGCACTTATTTTAATATACCCCTAAGCGAAGAGACCTACAAATCCTTAATACCGGTACTTCGCCAGTACGTACAAGGCCTGTCTCAAGAAAAAGGCGTGGAATATCTTATGCGTTTCACACGATATGCCTTTTTATATGAAGATGATCGACTGATTTTTGGTAAAGAAAAACGGCTTTCTCCTGAGCAAACTTTAATGAATAAGGCTAGTGATTGCGATGACCGGGCGGCGCTCTTTTTTTATCTCGTCAAGGAGATCTATAATCTGCCTATGATTGCATTGCGGTTTCCGACACACCTTACAATTGCTGTACAGTTTGACCGTCCAATAGGAGAGCGTATTCTATACGAAGGACATTATTATTCGGTATGCGAGCCCACTCCTCAAGCCACAAACTTGAAACTGGGTGAAATATCGGAAAAGCACAAACAAGAACAATACGATGTGGTTTACCATTATACCCCGCATTGACATATGTATTAACTTCTAGTTTTCGAGAACATTATTCTCAAGTCAATTGCTGGCACGCTGGTTTTGTTATATTAAAATATAAAGCTTCCCTACGAAAATATTTCGTAGGGAAGCTTTGTCCTTGTATTAGTCTATTAAAAATTATAGCTATACCCTATAGAAAAAGTACGACCGGGAGCTCTAAATAAAAACTCTTGTGTGTTGGCTTTATACGACTCATATAAACTTTTCCGTTCTGCCCCGAGTATATTCTCTGCTTTAACACTGATCGAACCGTGTTTGCTTGCGCCAACTCGTTTGCTGAAATTAAAGTTTAGACTGTTAAATGGCTGTACATATACATCCGGGTTTTTTCCAAATCCGACGACATCCAACGTCTTTCCTTGAACATTATAAAATACCCCAGCTTCTAAACCATTTTCAGTATTGTTATAACTTAACCCCGCATTAATTAGATACGGTGATTGTCCTTGCAGTGAACGCGTATCCTCGATCTCTTCGTCGGTTCTTGCAAAAGCTTGTCTAGATTCATATTCGCCTCCTACTACCTTACTCATCTCTATGACTGAATGAACTAAAGAAACATTGGCATTCAAACTCAGGTCTTTCAATCCCTCATGCACAAATTCAAAATTCTTTCTAACTTCAAATTCTACACCATACACCTGTGCTTCGGAAGTATTTCTAGGTGTAAAATCATTAGGCGCTGCTGAAGAATAAGCGACAATCTCAATTGGATTTTTAAATTGCTTATAGAACGCGCTTACGGCAAACATCTGGGCACGATCCCCATACATCTCATAGCGCAAATCAAAATTGTTGATATAGGCAGGCTCCAAATCGATATTACCTAAAAAGTTGACTCCAGTCAATAAATCAGGAATTTGTACAATGGAAAGCTCTTTAAAGGATGGGCGGGCAGTAGTTCTGGAATATGAAAGACGTATATTGTTTTGAGCATTTAATCCGTAAATCAAGTTAAGCGACGGAAATAGATCCAACTTATCAATTGTTTTCTCGTTATCATATACCTCGGTACCGCTATTATTTTGACCAGTAAAATAAGTCATAAATTTCTCGACACGCAAACCAACAATTGTTCTCAATTTTTCAATAGGCTTGAATTCCGACGACACATACGCCGCTGCTGTATGTTGAGCTGCATCAAAGGTATTCTGAGCTTGAAAATCACCTCGTATAAAATAACCTAAATTAGTTTCAGGTGTCCAGACATTTTCATCTTTTAAAATATTATTAGGATCTCCTTGAAGATCGCGTGTTTCTACACCACGAGTTCCGATATCATAGTTATTTATACTGTAATCACGCTGTTTGTAACTATATAAAGCGCCGAATTTCAAAAATGCACTGTTATCAAAAAGTGTGTGCTTTTTAGTAAAATCAACCTTGTTAACCGCATTTATTTCGTCTAGATTACGCCACAAACGGGTAGGAAACCCGCTATCAGAGTTTATCGTAAATGTTCCATCCGGCTCCCTCTTGAAACTGGTGAGACGCAAGTCTTTATCATTGACCTTTGAAAAAGTAGGAGACAGCTTCCATTCGGTTAAAAAGCTTGCATCCGCATTACTGTGCTTACCGCTTACTAAAATATTGCTAATGGAACGTTGTGTATACTCCAGGTTGTTCCGAACGACATTAATATCATTTGATATTCTTGTCTCTTGATCAAAGATTGCCGCTCTCGATTCGCCATTTTGGACATGTAAAACGTTCAAAGTATATTTTGCACGATCTGTTTTGTAATTCAATCCTAACAATGCAGAACCGAGTACGTTATTAAGTCCTAGACTACCTCTTTGTCTACGATCGACTAAAATTTCGTAATCGGTACGCTCTTCTGGCTTTTGGTAAATACCGTTACGAAAGTCTTTATAATACTCCGTGGTATTTCTGTAATCTATGGACGCGATAACCCCTAACTTATTATCACCTAACTGATATTGATTACCAAAATTAAATCCCAAAGAAAAATTTGGCAGACTCGTTTTTGTATTCGCACCCAATATGGGGTCAAATGATCTGGTAATACCTTCGAGCGAATTATTATCGGACGAAGCTGGTAAAGGAATAGTTGCATTTGGTGAAATCGGCAACTTGCGTGTTCCATCGTCAAATCCTAAAAAATCTGTCTTCCCCCCGCTGTAAGTCAAGTAATCGCTATTAAAATTCATTGCCGGATTTGCTCCTAAGGAAAAATTGATACCGACCTGCTTTCTTGAAGGAAAGTCCTTGGTAACAATATCGACTACGCCACCCGTAAAATCGGCCGGTAGCTCAGCTGACGCAGACTTGGTAACAACAATATTCTCCAAAATACTTGTTGGAAAGATATCCATCTGTATGGTATTTTTATCTGGATCTAATCCTGGAATATCTACTCCATTCAGAATTGATTTTGTATATCGATCTCCCAACCCCCTAACATAAATAAATTTACCTTCTTGCACCGATACCCCCGGCACAGTGCGGATCGCGGAAGCAATATCAGAAGCACCGGATCGCTTTATGCTTTGCGCCGATAATCCATCCATGAGTACACCTGCACTTTTCTGCATATTAAGAATAGAGGCTTCCGTATTCTTTCTAGCCGATACCGAAACGACCACCTCATCCAATACATCGGATTCCGGCAACAGTGTAATATCCAATTCGGTAACTTTGCCGCTTCGCACAGCGATATCTTTTATCTCTTTTGCTTCGTAACCTACGTAGCGAACAACAATGGAATAACTCCCCTCTGGTAGCTCTAAACTGTAATCTCCCTCAAAGTCGGAACTAGCAGACACCTTCTGCAACGAGGAAACTATACTTGCGTTTGCTAGTGGCGAGTTATTTGATTCATCTTTGATCTTTCCTGTAATCTTACCAGTTTGTCCAAACAAGGCAGTTCCGCACAAGATCGACACCAAAAAAGAGACTAAATATTTTTGCATTTTCAATTGAATATTGATTATTGTTTTTATATAAAATGTCCATCTTCTCACGAAGATGGACATCAACGAGTCGCATTCTTTAATTAAAACGCGCTTTTAGATTTTGCATATGTCCAACCAAATACGGAAACATTAGCTCCTACTGTAGCTTGAGAAGCTGATGTAAGTACTGCAGCATTGGTCACAAACTTCGGTGCATTGACTCCAGCACCAGTGATCAACTCAGTAAGGGTTGTAGTCCCAGGTACAACAATCTCCCATTTTGAGAATTTAATGCGATCAGCAGCTAATTCCTTCAACGATTCTTCTCCATTTACCTTCACAGATGATCCAGCTGCAATATTATAGACAAAAACATTGTTTAAGTTAGCTATTAGACCATCTCGCAAATCAGCGATCAAAGTAAGTTTATTATTACCATTAATCGTAATATCCTGTAACGTAAATCCATTTTCGGTAGCTGCTGAACCTTCTGGCCCGTCCAATTCCAAAGCCGAACCAGACTCATTTCCCTGAATAATCAATGCATTTTTAGCAGTTCCAGAATATGACATATCTGTATCCAAACCATCGTCTCCACATGCCCAAACCAAAAGATTGGTTGCATTTACAGAACCACCAAACCATTCTATTCCATCATCTTGGTTGGCAACTACCTCAATGTTTTCAATAACAGTTCCTGTTCCAACACCGCCCAACGTCAATCCATTAATTTCGTTATCTTGACCAATTAATATACCGCCGTGTCTAATAGAGATGTATTTCAATGACCCAGAGTTGTCGGCAACGTTTGTACCACCGTACTGACCGTAGGACTCATTCGCAGGAATGCCTTCTATTTGTTTCGTTTCTAAATCACCTGAAACAGAAATAGGCGCTCTTCCTAAAACGATAATACCGCCCCAAAGACCCATATCTTCAACCGTCAAGTTTGTTCCAGCTTTCTCACCATGCTTAATATTATCTAAAACCGATGTAAAAATAATAGGCTTGTCAGCAGTACCATTTGCCATAAGCTTACCTCCCTGATCAACAACTAACGCTGACGCATTCGCTTCCCTTCCTTCAGCACCTTTGATTATTGTTCCGGCTTCTATTGTAAGCGTAGCGCCTTCGGACACGACCACTTTTCCATCTAAGATGTATACATTATCGGAATCCCATGTTTCGTTAGCAGTAATAAAACCACTTTTTTTCACTTCTGTGCCCTGTGGGGTTTCATCAGGCCCGCCGTTATCATCATCAGAACAGCTGGTAGCAAACCCAAGCGAGGCAATCGCAAATACGGAGAATAAAAATTTTTTCATCATTTAAATCGTTATGTTTAACATTACAAAGATTCGGGTATATTATTAATACTGTGTTAACAAACGATTATTAAAACATTAGCAATAGGTTAATTTAATGTTAACAACCGAATGGCGTCCTGTATCAATTTCGTTAATTCACAAAGTCAACGTAGATTTGATTCCTACAATCAAATCATAATGATTAATTTGCATGCGTAATCTTGCTTAAGTGACATGAACGAAACTATTCTAACAGCTAAGGACTTAAAATTCACGTACCCTACCAGCAATCTGGAATTAATTTTCAATAACATACATATTAGTATAGGGGAACACACCCTTCTATTGGGCGATTCCGGAACCGGAAAAACAACACTATTACACCTCCTTGGTGGATTATCTAAACCTACATCGGGTGATGTGCATATCGGTAGCCAAAATCTGTATAAATTGTCCGAATCCAAGCTAGACGCCTTTCGGGCAGAAAACTTGGGCTTTATATTTCAAGAGGCACATTTGCTGAAAAACCTTACTGTTAGTGAAAATATCCAGTTGGCGCAATCTCTCGCAAAAAAAGATGTGGATAAAAATAGGATCCGGGAGGTATTAACAAAGCTCCAGCTCGACGATAAAGCGGATGCGTATCCCAACGAACTCAGTAGAGGCCAGCTCCAACGGGCGGCTATAGCACGAGCAATCATCAATAGACCCCGCTTGCTACTTGCCGATGAGCCTACGGCAGCCTTAGACGATAAAAACACGACACATGTGCTAGACCTTCTATTGGAAACGGCCCAAGATTACAACGCCACCTTATTGATCGCTACCCACGATAAACGCATTAAGGATCATTTTTCAAATACGTATCAGTTATAATAAACAGAATGAATACTTTACAATTGGTTTGGAAAAACATAAGCAGACAATTAGGGACCACCTCCTTAAGCATATTGCTAACTGCCTTCGGAGTGGCCATCCTTACCGTTATATATATAACCAACGATACCTTTGAAAAGCAGCTGAGTAATAATAGCAAAAACATCGATCTCGTAATCGGGGCAAAAGGTAGTCCGCTCCAATTGATATTAAGTTCGCTGTATCATGTGGATAACCCCACGGGCAATATATCATTGGCGGAGGCGGAAAAAATTTCGCAAAATCCATTTGTACAGCTGGCAGTACCCATATCCTTAGGCGATAACTATAAAGGTCACCGGATCATCGGAACGGATACGTCATTTTTATCGCTGTACGAATTGCAAATAAAGGAGGGTCAAATCTGGACGAAAACATTTGAAGTGGTTATCGGCCAGGAGGTGGCGCGCAAACAGCAGTTAAAAATCGGCGACCAGATCCACAGTGCTCATGGCTTATCGGCAGACGCACATGTACACGATGAACACCCTTTTACCGTTGTTGGTATCTTACAACGGTCTAATAGCGTAGTAGACAATTTGATGTTATGTAATCTAGCCAGTATTTGGGATGTGCATGGTATAGCCCACCAAGAAGATCATCATCATGAAGACGACGACCATCATGATCACGCTGGACATGATCACGCTGGACATGATCATGAAATACATGACCACGAGCATGAAGCGGAATCTCCTCATCACGAACATGACGATGCACACGCTGGGCACGATCACTCAGGTCACAGTCACTCAGATACGGTAATATTAACAGATCACGAACAAACAAATGCATCAGAAGAAGAGTTGGTAACCGAAAAACCGCAACCGGAAGGATTTATAAAAAGTATAGGCCAAGACATGATTGCTGATCAGGGTGTTGAAATCACCGCCCTGTTAGTCAAATATAGTTCACCAGCTGCTATTGCCACGATCCCACGACTTGTGAATCAGACCACGAATATGCAGGCTGCATCGCCGGCAATTGAAAGCTCGCGTATCTTCTCTTTACTGGGTGTAGGTCTTGACTCCTTGGCCATTCTCGCTTATATCATCATGATTATAGCCGGACTCAGTGTGTTCCTCAGTCTGTATAATGCATTGAAAGAACGAAAATATGATATGGCAATTATGCGTACTATGGGCGCTTCGAAGACTAAACTTTTCGGACTGGTATTAGTCGAAGGATTAATTATTACATTGTTGGGCGGAATCGTTGGGCTATTGCTAGGACATGCGGCTTTATATTATATCAGTAGCCAAACATCTCAAAGCGCAGATTTTATTGAGGCCTTCCAATTGCATCCCAACGAAATCTGGATTGTATTGGCAGCAACAGCGCTAGGCTTGGTGGCAGCACTGATCCCCGCTATTAAAGCTTACAGAACAACCATATCAAATACATTAGCATCAAAATAAAAATGAAACACGTAATCATATTTTGCTTTAGCCTCTTTTTTCTATCCGCTACACATGCACAGATCGGTTCTTATCCGAATATGAATGCGCCGGACCATACTCCGATGATGAACAGTACCTGGGAAGCGGTAGACAAAATGATGTACAAAGTTAGTACAGAAGGAAATAAAAAGGTCTATACGCCTCATTATCCAGCAGAATTGAAAAAACTGGAAAACAAAGTAGTCGAATTACCGGGCTATATGGTACCGTTGACCAGCGGCCGCAATCACAGTACATTTATGCTATCGGTACTACCTATTACACAATGTCAGTTTTGTGGTACAAATGGGATACCGCCCATGGTAGAGATCTTTATGAAAAAAGGAACCGTTAAGTTTACAGATGAACCGATAAAAATAAAAGGGAAGATGGTATTCAATCCCGAACCGTTAAAAGGAAATGCTGAAATTCAAATCGTGGATGCCGTGCTCTTAGATTAACGATTAAGCAACGATATTTCCAGTACGGAGGCCAATGCTGCAGTTTCCGTACGTAACCTCGCCTCGCCTAATGATAATGGCGTGTAGCCAATATGTAAAACCTGTTGGATTTCACTTTCTGAGAAGTCTCCTTCAGGACCTACCAGAATCAAATAATTTCCTTCTTTCGAGAAAGAATTCACGATGTGCTTTTTATCGCCGTCTATACAATGTGCAATCGCCTTCGTAGATTGCATATCTTGTTGGCTATCGACAAATCTGGAAAAAGAAACTGCAGGATTTATTTTGGGAAGATAGGCCTTTAGGGATTGCTTCATCGCAGCCACGGCTACTTTTTCCAACCGTTCTATCTTTACCTCCTTACGCTCCGAATGGGCACAAATAATGGGGGTAAACTCCTGTAGACCTATTTCGGTCGCTTTTTCTAAAAACCATTCGATCCGATCTATATTCTTTGTAGGCGCTACCGCAATATGAAGGTGATAGGTACTCGGTTTATAATTTTCTTCCACATGAAGGATTCGAAGGCTTGTTCTTTTGGGATGTGCTTCGATAATCTCAGTTTTATACCGGCCTCCTCTTCCGTCTACCAAATGGATAATGTCTCCACTGGAGAGGCGCAATACACGTACGGCATGTTTACTTTCTTCTTCGCTCAATAAAAAAGAGGTATGATGGGGTTGTATTTCAGGTGTATAAAAAAGATTCATCGTTCTTATCGCTCGTCCTCCTCGTCATGAGCTGTTTCGACTAAATCCAATTTTACAAACTCGATATTCTGCTGTGTTTTTTTCATAATGGTGAAGTTATACCCAAATTCTTCGGTAGTCTCCCCCACATCTGGGATTTTATCAAAAACATGGCTTACCAAGCCCGCAATAGTATCGTAATCCGAGCTTTCAGGTAATTCTAAGGGAAGGTGACCGTTTGCATCATGCACACTTGCTCCAGCGTCTACCATATACTCTGTGTCCGAAATCCGCTCTACCACCGGTGTTTCCTCATCGTACTCATCTTGGATTTCACCGACCAGCTCCTCTACAATATCTTCCAATGTAACCATACCTGCTGTTCCGCCAAATTCATCCAGCACAAACGCAATCTGTATACGTTTTAATTGAAACTCCGCCATCAAATCATTGATTTTCTTTGTTTCTGGAATAAAATACGGTTTACGCATGATGTTGCGCAACACGACATCTTTGCCTTTTACAATCAGCGGAAGAATATCTTTGGTGTGGACAACGCCCACAATCTGATCAATATTGTCGTCATAAATCGGAATCCGAGAATAGCCCTCTTCGGTAACCGTCCGGATAAATTCATCAATCGGATCATTAACCTCAACGGCAACTATCTTTGTACGGGGTACCATGATATTTTTAACGATTCGCTCGTTAAAATCGAATACATTTTTAATTAATTCATGCTCCGAATTATTCAATGCGCCGCTTTCCTTTCCTTTTTCCAACAAATACTGCAATTCTTCCGAAGAGTGGTTTGCTTCGCCGGAATGCGTTTCAATACCGATAAGTCTTAATAAAAAGTTCGCGAACCCATTGAGCAACCAAATAATCGGTCTAAAGAGATAGTAAAAAAACTGAAGTGGCAACGCAATACGCATAGTCGTCGCGACTGGCTTTTGAATAGCGATCGACTTAGGCGCCAATTCGCCAAATACAATATGTAAGAAAGTAATAATAGAGAATGCAAGTATATGTCCGGAATATTTTGCCCACCATCCAACTAATTCAATATGGAACACTGCAAACAGATTGTGTACTATTTCCGTCATCACGCGCTCTCCTACCCAACCTAGGGCAAGGGAAGCTAACGTGATACCTAACTGTGTAGCAGCCAGGTATCCGTCCAAATGTGCGGTAATATTTTTTGCTATTTTAGCAACATTACTTCCTGATTTTGCCTGAAGCTCAATTTGAGAAGCCCTTACTTTGACAATAGCAAACTCTGCAGCAACGAAAAATCCATTTGCAAGCACCAAAAATACAGTCCAAAAAATATCAAGCCCCATCTACTTGTTATAAGTTTCCAAATTCTTTCTTATACAGTTCGATACTCTCTAAAATGACATTTTGAGCGTAAGAGCGTCCGTATAAATTTTCGATTGTGACGTTTTTTTCTTCTAAGGCTTTGTAATCTTGGAAAAAGCGTACAATTTCTTTCATCGTATGCGGAGGAAGTTCAGATAAATCATTGATATAATTTACAGACATATCATTATTCGCTACTGCAATAATTTTATCATCCTGTTCGCCACCATCAATCATATGCATTACGCCTATTACCTTTGCTTCAATTAAACTCATTGGATACACATCCACTGAACATAATACTAAAATATCTAATGGATCTTTATCATCACAATATGTTTGAGGGATGAATCCATAATTAGCAGGGTACATAACGGAAGAGAATAAAACTCTATCTAACTTTATTAAACCACTGTCTTTATCAATTTCGTATTTCGCTTTTGAACCTTTGGGAATTTCTATAATCGCATTTACAGAATTTGGCAGGTCCTCGCCGGGAGAAACTTGATGCCAAGGATGTTGTGTACTCATTAATTTTTTACTGTTTGTTATGTTTATTTGTTTTTCTGTTTTTAAGCCATCTTTTTAGCAGTGCAATTGCTATAGGTAAAAATGCTATAGCTATAAGCGCTACAATTATGTATTCGACATACTCTATTATCCAGGGGAACTGAATCCCTAAAAAATAGCCCATAAGTGTCAATAAAGAGACCCACAAAACTGCGCCTATTACATTGAATAGCACAAATTTCCGAAAATTCAACTTGACCACTCCGGCAAATATCGGCGCAAATGTACGAATAATAGGAACAAACCTACCTATAACCAACGCTGTTCCACCATATTTCTGATAGAATTCCTCCGCCATGATTACATACTTCCGTTTGAACAGAAAGGAATCTTGCCGCTTGAAGAGCATAGGCCCCGTTCGATAGCCAAACCAATAGCCTACAAAATTACCCAATATACCCGCAGCTAATATTCCGAAATACATGGTCGTAATGGTAACGTCAATTTTTCCCAATGCACAAAACAAGCCTGCAAGAAACAATAAATAATCACCAGGAAGGAAAAAGCCAAAAAACAAACCGGTCTCCGCAAATACAATCAGACAAACAATGTAAAATCCACCATGACTTAATAGGTACTCGGGATCCATCAATTGCTGAAAGGACATTAAGAACTCTTGCATATTTATTTTTTAAATTCTCGAATAGTTGATTTCAAACTTAATTGGAATTTGTAATACGAGCGATAGATTCGCGGATATCCTCTGCAATCTTATTCATTTCGTCCGCTGGTAGGGAAAGCTTTGGCTTTTCAAAATTCATGTCATGTACATGATTTAAGGGGATCAGATGTATATGTGCATGTGCAACCTCCAGACCTACTACAGCAATCCCCACCTTACGGCAAGGGAACACACTTTTTATACCTTGGGATACAATTTTTGCAAAAATCCACATTCCAACATATCCCTCATCCTCCATTTCAAAAATATAATCTGTCTCCTTCTTCGGAATGACGAGAACGTGTCCTCTCGTTAAGGGATTAACATCTAAAAAAGCCAAATAATCATTACTCTCTGCAACTTTATAAGCAGGGATTTCTCCCGAAATAATTTTTGAAAAAATGGTAGACATATATCTAGCAATGTTAAAATAAGTAACAAATATAGCAAAAAGATATCAGCAAAAAAGGAGCTCCATTTTTTAGAGCTCCTTTTTCTGTTATTGATGAGCGGTTATGGCAATACCGCTCATAACCTAATCGTCTAATTATCTTGAAATATCTAATACTTCCAATTCTATTTCGCCCGCCGGCACAGATACTTTAGCGACATCGCCTACCGAAAGACCTAATAACCCCTGGGCAATTGGCGATTTTACAGAGATCTTACCTGATTTTAAATCAGCCTCTGTCTCCGAGACTAATTGATAAGTCATCTCCGCGCCATTTTTCTTATTTTTAAGTTTCACAATGGAGAGTGCCAATACTTTTGACGTATCCAATGTAGATTCATCAATCAATCGCGCACTTGACAACACTTCTTCTAGCTTAGCAATTTTGGCTTCGTGCAGACCTTGTGCTTCTTTTGCAGCATCATATTCTGCATTTTCCGATAAATCACCTTTGTCTCGTGCTTCAGCAATTGCGTTTGCTATTTTAAGCCTCCCCTCAGTTTTCAAATACTGAACCTCTTCTTTTAGCTTTGCTAATCCTTCTTCTGTGTAATAAGTTACTTCTGCCATGATATTAATTTAACTTAGTTATTTTTCAATTTCTTTTAAAAAAAGAAACAAGACCACATTATCCACCGAAGGACAATATGGTCTTGCTCTCTTTACGAAGATAAGAAAGTTCTTTTACATTTCCAAACTCACAGTACTAATCTTCGTCGACGAATTTATACCCCAGTCCCCTTACCGTCTGTAAGTAAGTAGGCTTATCTGGATTGTGTTCTATTTTTTTTCGCAGGCGCACAACATGCATATCCAATGTACGGGTATTCACATTAGAGCTGTAGCCCCACACGACTTCCATCAACTCTTCGCGTGTTATTTCTTTCCCCATATTCTGAAGGAAGTGCAACAAAATTCGATTTTCCAATATGGTAAGTTCGATTTTCTTACCATCTCTTAGCAGCGAATGGATTTGTGGATGATGCTCGGTACTCCCAAAGTTGTAGATATCTTTGCTGCTTTTCGGCACGAAAAAGCGCACCTTATTCTCAATCATAGCAACTAGGACATCCATATTAAATGGTTTAGTGATATAATCGGTAACACCGTAGCTATAGGCGTCGATTTTATCCACATCCTGGGATTTGGCGGTCATCATGATAATGATCTTCTCAAACCCTGCTTTACGCACAGCTTCACATACTTCGATTCCCTCCTTCCCCGGAAGCATCCAATCCAAAAGTACTATATCAGGCTGTTCTTCTAGAATCATCTTTTCGGCTTCCAAGCCGTTGCCGCTCTGAATGACATAATAATTCTCAGTTTGCAACCTATGACTGACCAAAAATCTTAAATTTTCGTCGTCTTCTATGACCGCCACTGTAATATCTCTATCCATAAATTAAAGTTTTTTAACATCTAATGGAAACGTAAGTGTAAAAATCGTACCAATACCAAGTTGGCTCTCTACTTTTATTTCTCCACCCATAAATTCAGTTATCTCTTTACAAAAAGCTAAACCTAAACCAA
This sequence comes from Sphingobacterium alkalisoli, assembly GCF_005049105.1. Lineage (GTDB taxonomy): Bacteria > Bacteroidota > Bacteroidia > Sphingobacteriales > Sphingobacteriaceae > Sphingobacterium > Sphingobacterium alkalisoli. The sequence goes on along the minus strand of NZ_SUKA01000002.1, from coordinate 133,112 downwards.
TGCTTCCTTGTTGATTGAATTGGTTCTTTACGCGGTAAAATTTCTTAAAAATACTATTAAATTCCTTTTTATCAATACCAATTCCTTTATCTTCAAAGGTAATAACAAAATTTTTCTTGTTTTGTTGAACCACAACTTCCAAAACTTTCCGATCGACCGGCGAATACTTATATGCATTGTCGATTAAATTCTGAAATACACTATTCAGCAATACCGGATCAGCATACAATTCGTTTTCTACCTCAATGGAATAATCAAGCTTTAAATCCGAATATTTTAATTTAAATGCATCGAACACACGCTCACAAAATTCCTTCACATCGATATACTCGCCATTGAATTTCATCGACTTATTTTCTATCTGTGCAAAGGAAAGGAGTTTATTCATTAAACTATTCAATTTATCGGCTTCCTGATCCAATATTCGTCCGTACATTTCCCGCTCCTTGATCGAAAGGTTTTCAGCACTCTTAATGTTGTTGCCTGCGATCTTAATTACGCTAACAGGTGTTTTAAACTCATGGGTTAGATTATTGATAAAATCGTACTGAAGCTGATACAGCTTGCTGTTAATCATCACATTGCGATATATCAAGTATCCAATCGACAACATAATAAGGTATAAAGCGGATAAAGCTGCTATTACCGGAAAAAAGCGCTTGTTCACCTCTCTTCGGATATATTCACGAGACGTATCAAACTGCAATTTATAATCCGACAGTGCACCAGGCAATGGAAGCTCTGTACTGAGGTAGGGCTCACTTTCCATCACACCTTGTTCTACGATAGGCTTTATATAAATATCTTCATATAGGTTTGGATACTTATTTACAATTTTAATTTTCGTTGGGTTAATGGAGAACACAAACATATCCTGCTCGTATGTGCTTTTAGGTAAGTTTGCCTCTCCCATCATTGCTTTGTAAGCGACCAGATCCGAAATTCGTGGAATATTCATATACGTAATTTTACCTGGCTGTACGGAATAAAACACTTTATAGATTTCATTATCTGTAAGGCGGATAGAATCGGTAACCCGATCTAAATAGCCGACAAGTTTTAATACCATATTATTAAATTCGTCTGAATAGCTACGGTACTCATCTATATTCTGACGTTCGCTGATAAGCTTGTTATCTTTATTCAGGTAATAATCATAGCTCGATTTTGAAGAGATCACCAAATTATTAAATTTCACTCCCTTGGTCAGCGAATCTTTATTTGTGAAGATAATATCGAAGAACACTATTTTATCGACGAACGGAAATTGGCGTAAAACCGAACTAGATAACCCGGAAGCCTGAGTGGAATCAATATATCCTTGAAAATAAGAAACCTCCGGTATTTTTGTACTAAAAAACTCATTAAAGGGTTTAATGGATTCGTCAAATACTTCTACTTTACGATTGTTGAAATCGGTCTCCACAAAATTGACCGTCATGTTACGGGCTAGAAAACCTGACACAACAAACAATGTCGTCACCAACAGCAAAAATGCAAGTAGCAAGCCAAGATTTTTCCGATATCTAAAATCGAATTTATTCATTTAATTTAGATATGTAGCTAAAAATGCTTCCACTTCTTGGTAGTATTGAATTATATTTTCGTCCTTTCTAAAACGCTTACCCTCTTCCTCTTTATAAATATAACGAACAGGCACATCTCTATTTTTTACTTTTTGAACAAATTGATTAGCATCCGTCACACTACTATGCCTATCTTTTCCACCTTGAAAAAACAAAATTGGAATATTGACCTTTTCAGCGTGAAATAAAGGTGAGATCGCTTTAAATAGTTCATATTCGCGCGTGGGATGACCAATGATCTGATGGTATAACTTAAGATACTGTTGGTAATACGGCGGTATTTCTTTAAAATAGGTAAACAAATTGGTATATCCCGAGGAAGAAATAGCGCATTTATAGAGCGTAGGATTAAAGCAGGCTGCGTATAATGCGGAATATCCCCCAAATCCAGACCCCATAATTGCTATACGGTCTTTGTCTGCAATACCTTGATGGATAAGCCAAGTTACGCCATCCGATATATCATTTTGAATCTCGCCCCCCCATTGTTTAAATCCCGCGGTAAAAAATTCTTTTCCAAATCCTGTTGATCCCCTATAATTTACCTGAAAAACAGCATATCCTCTATTCGCCAAAAATTGAGCTTCGGCATTAAACCCCCAAACATCTCTCCGATTTGGGCCATCATGTACCAAAACAACAATAGGATATGATTTTTGTGCTTTTAATGGATAAGTCAGATAACCCTTTATTGTTCTACCATCTCTCGAATTAAAAGCAACCTCTTCCATTTCTCCGAAAGATCTTTCCGTCAACTTTGGATTTTGGGTAGTCAGCTCTACGATCTTGTCTTTATCCGCATGATAGTAATAGATGCTTCCTGGATTACGATCTGTATATGTCTTAAAAATAAGTGTATTGAACATAGAGTCAACGTCCAATATGTCTATACTGTAGTCGTCAAACTTCTTTTGGATACGATGGTAGATCCGCGCTAGCTTGGGATTATGAACAGTGACTTTCTTATGGTTTTTATAAACAGCGCTAAATAGAGGCTCTTGGTTAGAAAAAAAATACCCTTCTCTATTGACATCCGCGTCTTTATCTTCGAATATAACTTTTGTTTCCTTACCATGTTGAATCTCCATCTCTACCAAAGCAAGCTTATCTCGCCCCAGATTGGATAGGGCATACATACTGTTCACATTTCCTTTTACAGGGCCTAAAGGAAAAACGGTTGATTCAAAGTCAGTTTTGATTACACTGTTAAAAGGCATTCCTTCTTCCGTACGATGCCAAAAGGTCTCTTCCACACTGTCGCTACTCATCACCAACCGAACCTTGCCGTCATTTGACGCAAACCACGACGAAAAATTTCCTGGATTCTGATCGATCAATGTGGATCCTGCTCCGTCCAATCGAATACGGTATAAGTCAAAAACGGAAGAATCCCTTTTGTTCATCAAAGCCAAGATCGTACCGTCGAAAGAACGCGTGGTATTGAGCCATCGAATTCGATGGTCATCAACGGGGATCAACAGCTTTGAAAGCTCATATCTGACATCTATGGTGTACAAACGGAGACTGTCTTCAAATGACTGCGAATTGGAATAGACAATAGAATCATCGGTCGCCCAAAAAAAGTATTGCACATTCATATTGTCTTGGTAGGTCAACTGTTTGGAAGAATCGGGGTTTACAATATCTAGTACAAAAATATTCCGGCAGTGATCTTCCAATCCCAAATACGCGATCTTTTTTCCGTCGGGAGACAGCTTAAAGCTACTTTTCTCGGTTTTCTCAAAAAAATCTTGTATCGGTATAGTCCTTTCCTGAGACCCACCACAGGAACTAAGGAAAAATAGTATGTAAATATAAATAGTAAGTTTATTCGTCAACCACATCTTAAACACCTCTTATCCTCCAAATATTAGAAAATTTTAACACTTCTATTGCATTGCAACCTTAATTTTACAGCAATCTATAGGCTAAAGATAAAAAAACACGAAACCGAAAAGTAAAAAATATTGTATTTTTACGGCATGTACTTATACAACATTTCTATTATCGTAGACGACGAGAACCATCAACAGCTGATAAATTGGGTAAAAACAACTTGGCTTTCGAAAATCGAAAACGAGGTGAAATTTTTAAAAATGCTAGATACACCGCACGAAGGTTGGACCTACTGTGTACAAATTATTACCGATAATAAGCAAGCTATTCATTCTTTCCAACAAGACCACGTATCCTTACTTCAAGAACACATCGCGTTAAACTATCTAGAAAAAGCATTTATATTCGACAGTATTATGGAGTATATCGTCGGTAACAGCGAAAGCAATTAAAATAGAAGTCATTAATGTTGGAACGGGGACACTCTTTCTTCTTTGTTACGGTATTTTTTGTACCATAACACACCAACGCCAGCGCCTACAATAAAAGGAATCGATAACAGGAACAAAATACCATCATTTAGCCCTTTGCCTTGTGTGTTTTCACCCTGTGTGCTATTTTCCGCATTCAATGAACACATGGCACATTGTGCAACCGCTGTATTCGGCTGAATAGTTATTGCAAAATAAACTAAAAGAAGAACTAATAATATCGATCCCTTCATGATACAAACTTACAAATTAAAACTCAATTGGTATTACGGACTAGTTTTTAAAAGGACATCGAATTTCTCCCAAAAACCATCTATTGGCAATGGCGCTGTTAACATGACGGACTCTTCTTTTATCGGATGAACAAATTCCAATGACCTGGAGTGCAAACAAATGGTACGACGAATACTGCCTCGAGGGTACCCATATTTGTTATCTCCGACAATAGGGCATCCCATATAGGCTAGCTGACATCGAATTTGGTGCGTACGGCCGGTAAGTGGTTTTACTTCCAATAAATAATATCCTTCTAAGTGCCCGACAATCCGATAATCCAACTCTGCATAAGTTCCATTTTTCACTTCACGATCATACGCTTTGGTAATCATTTTTTTACGATCCCGGAGCAACCAATTGGTCAGCTTACCGGAGATTCGCTCTGGCTTATTCTTCACTAACGCCAAATAGGTCTTTTCTATTTTCCTATCGTGAAAAAGACGGTTCATGCGATCCAGTCCTTTGCTTGTTTTAGCCAGCAAAATCATACCACTAACAGGACGGTCTAAGCGGTGAATAACCCCGACAAAAGCTTCATTCGGTTTGCTATATTTAATCTTTAGATACTCCTTTACCATTTCTTCGAGCGATTTATCGCCAGAAGGATCTACCTGCACAATATCACCACCCCGTTTATTGACAGCGATATAATGATTATCTTCAAATAAGATGTCTTTGTCGGTAATTTTTTCCATTGCCTCCATGCCGCTACTTCCCTTCCTGCAGACTATCTAGCGGCTTTGCTTCCTCCTTTGCTTTTTTCTTAAAGAATCCTCTTAGCAAAAAGTTACTTTGTAAGGCTTCCATATTCTGATCTAGCTTTTGCGTACTCAGATTCAGATTTCTTAAAATTTGCTTGATCTCATCGGCGGCAGCAGGATCATTTGTCAATACACCAATTGCATTATCCGGACTATTTAACCTTGCCGAGGTTTCATTCAGGTTATTCATCAAAGCTGTTGCAGTCTGTGTAACACCTTGTAGTTGAGCAGCGGACTCCCTTAGACTTGCAAACACTTCGGTATCCGTTGTCAAATCATGGATTAAGCCTTCGTTATTGTTAAGCTTTTTCGTCAAGACTGCCAAGTTTGCAGAGGCTTGACTGGCATCAGACATTACTTTATTCAAACTATTGAGTGACCCAGCTAACGATGCAGTAATAGTTGAATCGGTAAGTAAAGCGCCTACAACCCCTTTTCCCTCGACCATATCTTTGGATATCAATGCAAAGTTTTTCGTGATTTCCACTAAATTCTCATTGTTGGTCTGCAATGTGGCGAACATCGCTTCCGTATCCGTTCCTTTTTCAGAATCGATTACATCCTCATTTTTAATCGGCGGAGCTTCGTTCGATCCTCCAACAAGGTTTACGATAGAATTACCGATTAAACCATCTGAACCCAATTTAGCGACTACGTCTTCACGGATAAACTCACTGGATTTCTCTTCGATATGCATTACGACTTTCACATCGTCGATACTTTGAAATTTAATCTCTTTCACGATACCGACCTTCACTCCCGAAAACCACACATTATTCCCAACCTTTAATCCCTTGACATCATCAAAATAGGTGGTAACGACTAGATTCTTACTGAATTTATTTTGTTGCGTACCTAAAACAAGTATTCCTGCTACCAGTATAACTAACCCTAATAACACAAATAATCCTACCGTTATCGACCGCTTTTTTTCACTTGTACTCATATGTTTTATACAATAAAATTATAATCATAAAATGGCTTAACACGTTCATCTTCCGTATCAAAAATTTCTTCAAACGTACCCTGTCGTTCAAATTTTCCGTCAAGTAACATAACCATCCGATCCCCAACCATCTTCGCACACGCCAAATCATGCGTAATGATAATCGATGATGTATTATACCGTTCCTGAACTTCGTTTATCAGGGAATTGATATCCAGGCAGGTTATTGGATCCAAGCCAGCAGTAGGTTCATCATACAGCATAATATCGGGTCGCAAAATTAACGTCCGTGCGACGCCAATACGCTTGCGTTGTCCTCCCGAAAGCTCTGAGGGCATTTGGTTGATCGCTTGTGAAAGCCCGACGCCTTCCAACACCTCCTCTACTTCCTTATCAATTTCTGCCCGCGTTAAGTTTCGCTTATTTCTGACCAACGGAAATTCAAGGTTTTCACGAACAGTCATACTATCATAGAGTGCACTATTTTGGAACGAGAATCCGATACGTTGACGGAGCGTTCTTAACTCCCGTTCATCCAATTTATTAACCAGCTCCCCCAATACCATAAGATCGCCTTGATCGGGTTTCAAAAGACCAGAGATTAATTTAATCAACACAGACTTTCCGGTTCCAGATCGACCCAGTACGACTAGGTTTTCGCCATTATAAAGCTTCAAATCTACGTCACGGAGAACATGCAAATCGCCAAATGATTTACTGACCTTATCCACATGGATGACTACATCTTCGAAGTTTATGTTTTTAATCGCCTTTTCCATGGTTTAAAAGAAAGATAAAACTTGTACAATTAGTAGCTCTTCAATGAAAACCAAAAACATGGAGGATACAACTGCGGAATTCGCTGCTTTACCAACACCCTCGGTTCCTTTAGAAGAATAATAGCCGACATAACAACTTGCAAAACCGATTGTAAAACCAAATACGACTGCCCGTATTACCATCGCAAATACATCTTTAACGGCTATCGATTCAAAAACCTGGTTAAAGAAGCTCAAAATACTGATATCATCCTTGGCTATAATACTGAGGTATCCACCAAATAACCCAATACCTGCAACATAAAAACATAGTACAGGGATCATAGTGGTGGTTGCAATAATCCGACTTACAATTAAAAATTTGGTTGGATTGGTACCAGACACTTCCATAGCGTCTATCTGTTCCGTCACATTCATCGAGCTGAGCTCTGCTCCGATTTGAGAGCCGACCTTTCCAGAAGCAATCAACGCCGTCACTAAAGGAGCCAGCGCTCTTACAATAGCAATTGAAATCAAAGAAGGCAACCACGAGGTCGCCCCAAACTCTTCCAAGGAAGGACGTGATTGTTTAGTAAATACGAAACCAACGATAAATCCAGTCAAACTGATCAGTGGAAACGACTTCCAACCAATTTCATAACATTGCCTTATGATCTCTTTAAATTCAAAGGGAGGAGTAACCAATTCACGTAAAAATCGAATAAAAAAACGATGTATTCTCGCGAATTCAATAAGTAGACTTTCTATTTTCCTTCCCATTAATTTTCTGAAGTTAGTATTTTAACTAAATATAATCACACAAAGTTGGGCAAATGTACAAACTTTTTATGTTCTTAATGAAGGCATTTAAATGATTAAACAACTTAAGAATATCAATTAAAGGTAAAATGTTTTATGATTGTACAAAAAAAGCGCATTAAACCTTCTCTCTTATTTTGTGGTCATATTAAGAAAACAGAGATTATTTATTTCAAATAAAAGGATATTATGGACACTCGGATAACAATACAGCGGATTCTCGTAATCGTCTTCCTAATAATAGGCACCTTCTCCGTTAACAAGATTAAGGCGCAAGGATATGGAGCAATGTCTTTAGACGTATTTTACAATGAACTATCACCTTATGGATATTGGGAAAACGACCCATCGTATGGAGACATTTGGTTTCCCGATGCCGGCTCAGATTTCCGTCCTTATAGTTCCAATGGATATTGGACGATGACCGAGTATGGTAACACGTGGGTATCAAACTATCCATGGGGATGGGCTCCTTTCCATTATGGCAGGTGGGTCTACACCAATTACAGAGGGTGGGGCTGGATACCCGGATACGAATGGGGACCAGCTTGGGTAGATTGGCGTTCGGGAGACGGTTATTATGGATGGGCTCCGATGGCGCCACGTATCAATGTAAGCGTGTCGATCGGTTTACCTGTAAATTTATGGATATTCGCACCTACCCGTCATATTTTTGCGAGAGATATGTACAGATATTGTTATCCAGGAAGATCTAACTTCTTTAACCGCACAACGATCATACACAACACCTACGTTGTCAACAATCATCACTACTATGGTGGCCCTTCACGTAGGGACTTAGAGCGTAGACTTGGTCGTCGCGTTGCTGTGCGGAGCGTACGGCATTCAGATCGCCCGGGAGCTTCACGTACCGACAGTCGTTCGGTCTCTATCTACAGACCTGATCGTGACAACAGCAGAAGCACACGCTCTTCGTCGCGTAGCAATACAGTTTCCGGAGATAATAGCCGTCGTCCGGAAGCAAACACTTCTCGCACGAATGGTCGCAATAATACTGCTGGACGAGTGGAAAGTAGTAGGACACCGAATCGTCAAGATGCAACCACGGGTCGCACTAACGAATCGAGGACAAATAACACACGGGAAATGAGGATAGACCGAAATGGGAATGCAACAATTACAAACGGAAACAGCCGCAGATCCAGCAACACAGCAAATCAGTCTGCACCACGAACGGAACAGTCAAATCGTGTTGGCACAAATACAAACCGGAATGCTCCCGTTCAAAATCAACAACGAGCTAGCAGATCGGAAAAAGCTACAACTACTCCTCAACGGGAGGTTAGGGAGCAGAATCGGTCATCCGCGGAGCGGAACAATAGGCAGCAAGCTACACCTCCGGTTCAGCGTCAGCCACAACAGAGAGAGCAACGGAGTCAACCTCGCACCAACCAAAATACTCCGCAAAGAGTACAACAGGCGAGTGTGCGTGAATCGCGTCCGTCTCCTACTCGCGTGCAAAAAAGCTCAACGGTGAGCCGCCAGACCACATCTTCCAATCGCAGCAATAGCAATGAAAGAAGCAACGGAAGAGGACGTCGATAGTATTACATCTTAATAATTTAATTGAAACAAAAGCGGGCTGGATATAATTCAGCTTGCTTTTTTCGTAAAAAATCGTTATTATTAGCTAAGTTTGTGTGTGATTCATTCGCGGATAAAAGTATAGCATAGCTTAATATATGGCAAAATTCAGTTCCATTTTAGATAATGACTTTTATAAATTCACCATGCAATATGCGGTCGTGAAATTGTTTCCCAAAGCAAAAGCGAAATATCAATTCATCAACCGCGGGAAACACAGGTATCCTACTGGATTTGATATACTGCTTCGTACGGCAATAAATGATATGGCACTCCTGAAGCTGACCAAGTCTGAAAAAGATTTTTTTTCGCAAACTTGCCCTTACATCGATCCGACCTATTTTGATTTCTTGCAAGGATATCGATATAATCCAGATGAAGTTGTCATTCAGCAAAATGGAAACGAGCTCACGGTAAATATTGAGGGCTACTGGTACAGAACAATACTATGGGAAGTCCCTATTCTTTCTTTGATAAGTGAATTATACTACGAAGCCACAGGTACCATCCGTGTTTCGGATGAGGAAGTAAGAGGTATCGTCGAAAATAAAATGGACAAATATGATAAACTCGATATCACAATTGCTGACTTCGGAACCCGCCGCCGCCATTCGTATGACGTTCATGACCTGGTAATCAAAACTTTGAAAAAGCACCAATCCACTACCTTTATCGGAACCAGTAATGTTCATCTTGCCATGAAGTACGATACAAAGCCCATTGGTACACATGCGCATGAATGGTTTATGTTTCATGCGGCCAAATACGGCTATAAAATGGCAAATCTATTAGGGCTTGAAAACTGGGCCGACGTGTATCGTGGCGACTTAGGAATAGCACTATCCGACACCTATACAACGAACATATTCTTCAAACAGTTTGACAAAAAACTCACTAAACTTTTTGATGGGATACGTCACGACAGTGGTGATCCAATCGAATTCGCAAAAAAAACAATAGATCACTACATACGTAAAGGAATAGATCCACTATCCAAGACCATTATTTTTTCGGATGGTCTTGACTATAACAAAGTAGAGAAAATTGTAAAATACTGTTCGGGCAAGATTGGTCATTCATTTGGTATTGGCACTGATTTCACCAACGATGTAGGATTGGAACGCATGAACATTGTATTAAAAATGACGGACGCGCTCCCAGATGAAGGTGAATGGACTCCGGTCATCAAGTTATCTGACGAACCATTCAAACATACTGGGGCTCCTACTGAAATTGCAATGGCCAAGAAGTATCTTCAAATCGACGAGCATGCATAGAGACGTATACGGAGAAGCCCTATTTGATTTCCATACAAATGGAGCTTTGAAAAACCCACTTTTACTGCATAGTAGCTACGGCGATATTGAAGAAATGCCGGTAGAAGTTTTTTATCGTGACGAAGAAGACTTCCCCGAACTTGAATTCATTGCCTTATCACTTTGCGATGGCAGGGTATTAGATGTGGGCGCAGGTGTTGGTTCCCACGCATTGTTCCTTCAAAAAAAAGGTTTTGAAGTAACGGCACTGGAAGTTTCAGTTACGGCCTGCAATATCATGCGCGAACGAGGTGTACAGCATATCCTACAGGACGATTTTTTCCAATTAAAAAATCAGCAGTTTGACACGTTGCTCTTCTTAATGAATGGAATAGGACTCGCAGGCAACACAGATGGCTTTCGGAACTTGCTACAGCACAGTAAATCATTATTGAGCGAGAAAGGTCAACTTCTATTTGATAGTTCCGATATTTCGTACCTTTATGAGGAATACCGCATTCAAAGACCAGTCCACTATTTTGGCGAAATCACTTATCAATACGAATATAAAGGGAATAAGGGAATACCGTTCAACTGGTTATACCTTGATCAAAAAATGCTTATAGACATCGCTAGAGAAGAGAATTGGGTTGTGCAGATTCTTTTCGAAGATGATAGCGACCAGTATCTGGTACGGATGGAACCTAGGAAGTAATTGTATGGTGCGGGTATTTATATGAAGTAGTGGGGCGTATGCATCGCCCCACTACTTAAGTTTGTCTTTAATCAATATAAGCAAAGCCTACATACGGCACCAGTACCTCAGGTATCTTGATTCCTTTATCGGTCTGGTTATTTTCCAACAATGTCGCTACGATACGTGGCAAAGCTAATGCAGACCCATTCAAAGTATGCGCCAACTGCATTTTTCCGTCTTCATTTTTGAATCGCACTTTCAAGCGGTTAGATTGATAGGTTTCAAAATTAGAAACAGACGACACTTCTAACCAACGCTTCTGCGCACTACTATATGTTTCCATATCATACGTTAATGCGGATGCAAAGCCCATATCCCCCCCGCAAAGACGCAGCACGCGGTACGGCAATTCCAACTTTTGCAATAACGATTGCACATATTTACTCATCTCTTCCAATACGCCATACGATTTATCGGGATGAACGATCTGAACCACTTCCACCTTATCAAATTGGTGCAAACGGTTTAAACCCCTTACATGGGCACCATATGATCCTGCTTCACGACGGAAACAAGGTGTGTACCCACAGTGTTTGATCGGAAAATCTTCTTCCTTCACAATCACATCGCGATAGATGTTCGTGATAGGCACCTCTGCGGTCGGAATTAAGTATAAATCGTCTTGCGTTACATGATACATCTGGCCTTCTTTATCCGGTAATTGGCCTGTCGCATAAGCAGATGCTTCATTTACGACAATAGGAACCTGCACTTCCTTGAAACCCACTTTTTCTGCTTCGTCCAAAAAGAAATTAATCAAGCCCCTTTGTAGACGCGCTCCTTTACCCTTGTAAACCGGAAACCCTGCTCCTGCTACTTTTGTTCCCAACTCAAAATCGATGATATCATATTTGGCAGCCAACTCCCAATGCGGAAGTGCATCATCTTTTAAATCAGGAAGGGCGCCATGCTCAAATATGGTCTCATTATCCTCTGCAGCTACACCCGTTGGCACCGAAGCATGGGGTAGATTGGGTAACTGAAGCAGTTTATCATTCAATTCCTTTTCCGTAACTTCTAGATCGGCCAACAGATTCTTTATTTGCTCTTTATATCCTGATGATTTCGATTTTACGGCCTCAGCTTCTTCCTTCTTTCCTTGGCGCATCAATTCCCCAATTTGCTTTGCGGAAGAGTTGGCCTCTGCTGATAATGCGTCTGACTCACTTTGAATCTTGCGACGTTTCTCATCTAATAAGATGATTTCGTCGACTAAATTCAAATCCTTGAAATTCTTAACGCCCAATCTTTCGATTACCGTATCCTTGTTCTCACGGATATAATTTAATTGCAACATAAATATATATTTTTTTATAGGCACAAAGATAAGAAGACAAAGCGAGAAAGTTAATATAAAAACGAACCCTCCAACACCGGGCGGTGAAAGAGGGTTACCAAACCAATTATTAACCTAAATATTTATCATCAAAACGCATGCCAAAAACAACCTGATTCACATTTTATTATAATTTATTTTTCAGTTTAGTAATGTCCTATCATAACGGCATTCCATAGGGATCGTTTTTACTTTTAATACACTGATCGTATAATCCGCACTATTTATTACCTTTGGCTATGCTATACTTAGTCCCTACACCTATTGGTAATTTGGAAGACATGACGTTTCGTGCTATTCGTATTCTGAAAGAATCAGATCTGATCTTGGCGGAGGATACCCGCACGAGTGCCCCCATGTTAAAACATTTTGGCATAGACAAAAAAGTATTTTCTCACCATCAGCATAATGAACACAAGGCGGTTTCCGAAATTATCCGGTTCTTAAAAGAAGGCCAACAGATCGCACTGATTTCAGATGCCGGTACACCTGCCATATCCGATCCCGGATTTCTTTTGGTTCGGGAAGCCATTAAAGAAGGGATTACTGTGCAGTGCTTACCTGGGGCAACAGCTTTCGTGCCCGCATTGGTCAACTCCGGTTTACCTAACGACAAGTTTTGCTTTGAAGGATTCTTACCTGTAAAAAAAGGCCGACAAACTCGCATGAAGATGCTCGCAGCGGAAAAGAGGACGATGATATTTTACGAATCGCCACATCGTCTCTTAAAAACCATTGAAGAATTCATTCAACATTTTGGAGCAGACAGGCAGGCTTCCATATCGCGGGAATTGAGTAAACTGTACGAAGAAAACGTGCGTGGCACACTCGAAGATCTAAAAAATCATTTTGAAAACAATCCAATAAAAGGCGAATTTGTATTTTGTGTAGCTGGTTTAGAATAAGTAAATTTACAGAAGGATAATTACAAAATCACAGCGATGCAAATAGACAAATACATACAAGACGGTCAAGACCCAAAAGTAATTGAAAAAATATACACCAAGATCATTGACATGCTCACGCATGGCGAATCGATAAACTACATCGCTCTGCAAAAAAAACCTGCAGTGACATTATTACCCGACAGTATTACCATCAGTAATAAACGCATTTTTTTAGGTGAGTTTACCAGACTCGGCTTAGCGACCAATTTTGAAATTTTCTCATGGCAGGACATCAAAGATATTGCGTTCAAGGAAGAAATTTTTGGATCTAAGGTTACCGTTATTCCATTTACGGGAGAAAACCTCAGTATCGATTACATCCCAAAAATACAAGCTCGCAAGTTGTATCAATTAATTAAAGATGCACTGGAAAGCAGTAAAAATCCAGCGGAAAAAAGCACTCCTATCGTAAAAACTTCAAACCCTTCCAAATCCAACACATTTACGGAAACAACAGCAGACAGACCACTGTATACAGATACTTCGAAAAATCAGGAGCCTGCTGTCCCTCTTTCTACAGCGACACCGCCAGCGCCTTCAGTTCCGCCGACCCTGAGCAAACCAGAAGAAGAAGATGAATTAACATTGAAATTGAAAAAGTTGAAAACGCTTTACGACAAACAGCTGATAACGCAAGCGGAATACGAGACAAAAAAAGCGGAAATCCTGTCGAAACTGTAGCAAAATCAACATGGAAGCGGCCTTAGTGAAACCGAGGAGCCCGGTGTATAGATGATAATAACAACAGATGAAGAACAACTATCTTTTGGCCCTGTTAAGTGCCTTTATTCTTTGGTTGGCCTGGCCACCGATACCATTTAGTAGTATATTTCTTTTTATAGGCTTTGTTCCGCTATTGATTGGCTGCGAAAGAGTCATGCGTAGTACACTTACAAAAAAAGGCAAAAAGATCTTTACACTGGCATTTATTACCGGCTTTTTCTGGAACACGGCCTCTATATATTGGGTATTCAATGCCATGAATGCGTATTTACCTACATGGATATCCATACTAATTTCTTTAATTCCATTCGGACTGGCACCGCTGTTGATGGCCATTGTGTTTAGATTGTACTATCAATTACGCAAACGCAATTCGATCTTTTTAAGCTCTTTAGGGTTAGTATCTTTTTGGATAACCTATGAATACCTCCACCAAATGTGGGATCTTTCTTTCCCATGGATGACCTTGGGCAATGGTTTTGCTAATTTTCATCAACTGATACAGTGGTATAGTATCACCGGTGTATATGGTGGTACATTGTGGATATGGCTGATCAACCTACTTGTTTTTCTTGTGGTATGGCAGCGTATCAGCAAAACAACATCCGTATCTACTAAAAAACTCCTTATTTCCATTTCCGCTGCGATCTTAGTACCGAGTGTACTATCTATCATACAGTATACAACATACGAAGAACATATCAATCCTTCGGAAATTGTTGTCGTACAACCCAACATCGATCCTTACGGTAAATTCGGATCGATCCCCCCAGAAGAGCAACTACAAAATCTAATCAGCTTGTCAGACCGTGTAGCAAAACCAAATACAGAGTACTTCATCTGGCCGGAAACGGCTATCTCGGCCCGGGGAAGAATTGACGAAGAAGAATTCAGAACACACGCGGCTTATGACCAGATCACCAATTTTCTGGAAAAGTATCGGAATGGAAATGTGCTTTCGGGCATTGAAAGCATTCGTAGGTTTGCGTATCAAGCTACCCCGACAGCACAACCTTACGGAAACATTTTTATAGATAGCTACAATGCGGCTGTGCTCGTTGATGGCTCATCCAAGCTCCAATTTTACCATAAGTCGAAATTAGTACCGGGAGTCGAGCGGATGCCATTTGGCGGTGCATTATCATTTATGAAGCCTCTGTTTGATCATTTTGGGGGAACTACAGGTGGGTATGGCAGTGACCCAGCTCCTACAGTTTTCTATTCAGCTAGCGGCATCGGTGCCGCTCCGGTGATTTGTTATGAATCAATTTGGGGAGATTATGTTGCACAGTACGTAAAACAAGGTGCTCAGTTTATTGCTATTGTAACGAATGATGGATGGTGGAAGAACACGTCCGGCAAAGACCAACACCTGCAATATGCTAAGCTTCGTGCTATTGAGAATCGACGCTGGGTAGCGCGATCTGCTAATACAGGGATTTCTGGTTTTATCAACCAACGTGGCGACATTATCCAAAAAACAGCGTGGTGGACCCCTACCGCTTTGTCTCAGGAGATTAACTTAAACGAAGAACTTACCCTCTACACTAAATTGGGCGACGTACTCGTGTATTTATCTCTAATTGGCAGTTTATTGTCCGTTGTCTTGCTGCTCAAACCAAAAAGCAAATAAATGGTATTAAAATTACTTTACATTACTTAAATTTGCGCCCATGCACGTATATTTAGATAATGCCGCTACAACACCTTTGGATCCTGAGGTACTTGAAATAATGGTAGAAACCATGAAAAACGATTTTGGAAATCCTTCTTCAATTCACGCTCACGGACGCCAGGTAAAAACGATAATCGAAAAAGCAAGAAAAACCATAGCAGGCTTGTTACATGCCTCTCCTTCCGAGATATTTTTTACTTCTGGGGGGACCGAAGCGGATAACATGGCTATTGTACGCTCGATCGAGGATTTCGGCATTACGCATGCAATCACCTCTCCGATAGAACACCATGCGGTACTGCATACATTAGAAGAACTCGAAAAAATAGGAAAGATACACTTGGATTTTTTGCAGCTGGACGAGAAAGGCAATATCGATCTGTCTCACTTGGAATCACTCCTTGCTACTAATCCACGGACTTTCGTCTCTATTATGCATGCCAACAATGAGTTAGGCAATTTAACGGATATCACGCGTGTCTCAGAAATCTGTGAACAATATAATGCCATTTTCCATTCAGATACAGTGCAAACAATGGGACATTACGTACACGACTTGTCCGAATTGAAAATTGATTTTATTACAGGAGCCGCGCATAAATTCCATGGTCCCAAAGGTGTGGGTTTTTTATACATCAATGGGAAGAATAAAATCAAACCATTTATCTACGGTGGGGCGCAAGAACGTAACATGCGTGGCGGAACAGAGAATGTATACGGCATTGCGGGGCTGTCCAAAGCATTGGAAATAGCTTACCGCGATATGCACGAACACCAATTATATATTCAGGAGCTAAAGGATTACATGAAATTGGAATTACAAAAGGCCATCCCTCTTATCAAATTCAATGGAAATACAGAAGCTGACAAATCACTATATACTGTATTGAACGTCTCTTTACCCTACTCCGATATGAATGATATGTTGTTATTTAACTTAGATATCTCTGGGATATCAGCGTCGGGAGGAAGTGCTTGCAGTTCGGGATCTGACATTGGTTCTCATGTATTACGTGGCATTAAAGCAGATAGTTCACGGCCTTCGGTTCGGTTTTCTTTCAGCAAGAACAACACTAAGGACGAAATAGATTTTGTGGTGACGAAGCTTAAAATGCTTTGTGAATAAGTTGTATTATTTTACTTTTTCGAGTTGATAATTTTCGGCTAGATCCCCAATTATGGTGTTACCTGCTAAATCAAGTTGCCAAAGTACACCATCAACGATCTTATATTCATAGTCCAGCCCCTCTAGAATGAGGTTATTTTTTTCTATTTTCCAGTTTCCGTTTTTTATAAACTTATCAGAGGATTTCCCTACGTAAGTGTAGACCAATTCGTATGAGTGATCTTTACCTAATTCTAAGACGGTATTGATAGCTTCACAATCCGCGCAAGGTAATTTACCCGAATAGTGACCAACAACATTTGCAGAAAGAAACTCTAAATTTTCCTTTTTGTCAAGGGTGTTGGAAGACTTCTTATTATTTATACAGCTCATAAATAATAAGAAAGCGCCTAGTATAGAAAACAATATCGTTAAAAATATACGCATTTACTTCATTTGCCTATACCATTCAAAAAGAATACCAAAGTTTAGTAAAAGCATGATTTTTCCGCTATAAACGGAATTCACCCACATTTAGCCATTAGTAATCATCATCTTCAAACCCCAATGCCAGATTGTACGCGTTCTGTAATTCTCCCAGAGCGTGCATATTCCTCATTTCACGAGCCACTAGCATTCCCTGCTGATAGATATTTAGCGCCTCCTCTTTCTTGTCTTGTTTTTCCAAAAACTTCCCATAATGATAATATGTCCCTACATAATCCGAAAAATTTTCTACCAAATCTCTAAATCCCTGTCCTGCTTTTTCCATATCCTCGACTTTCAGGTATTCCATAGTAAGTGCATATCTCAAGAAAGGATCTTGAGGACTTTCTGCTACAAACGACAACAGTTGTGTTAATCTATCCATAAAATATAATCTCTACGATGTTCGCAAATTAACTTAATCCAATATAAAAACAAAACGACGATTGATGAAGTATTAAATCAGGCAGATTTGCAGAAGGACGGAATTGAACTAAACTACTTTTAGAAATTACTATGCTAGCATACAAAATGACAAAAAATTGACGTAGACAACGAAGGTAAATTCGGATAAAATAGTAGGTTTGTATAAAACGCTATTAATTATGAAGATATTAGTTTGCATCAGCAATGTTCCCGACACAACATCTAAAATAACTTTTACAAATAACAACAGCGAATTTAATAACGCTGGCATTCAATACATTATCAATCCATATGATGAAATCGCACTTTCTAAAGCTGTAGATCTTGTGAATGGAGGAGCAAACGGAACAGTTACCGTAATCAATGTAGGTGAGGCTTCGACAGAGCCCACCATACGTAAAGCGCTTGCCATTGGTGCTGACCAGGCAATACGTGTAAATGCGACGCCTAAGGACGCCTGGTTTGTCGCCAACCAAATTGCCGAATACGCAAAGAAGAATGATTTTGACTTAATTTTAACCGGACGGGAGTCGATTGACTACAACGGAGCACAGGTACCTGCGATGGTCGGCGAGCTTCTTTCCATTCCTTCAGTGTCCATTGCTAAAAAGTTGACTATTGAAAATAAGGAAGTAACTATCGAACGCGAGATAGAAGGTGGGAAAGAAGTTTTGACGGCAAGCTTCCCTGTTGTTGTCGGTACTGCCGAGGGGGTTGCCGAGCCAAAAATCCCGAATATGAGAGGCATTATGGGCGCTCGTTCGAAATCGTTGGAAGTGATCGAACCGATCGCTGTAGAAGCCTTAACATCCTTCAGTAGTTATGAAACGCCACCCACCCGTGGTAGCGTCAAATTGATAGAAGAAAGCAATGTACATGAGTTAGTAAACTTATTACATACCGAGGCAAAAGTTATTTAATCACGTAAATTAAGAATCGACATGTCAGTAATAGTATATATCGAAAATACAGAAGGGTTACTAAAAAAATCAGCTTTTGAGGTGGCATCCTATGCGGCACAAATAGCCAATCTACGACAAGTACAAGCCATAGCTATTTCCATAGGAGATGTCTCCAATTCCGAATTGCAAAAGCTGGAAAACTACGGAATCAGTAAAATCTTAACAGTGACGAGTGATAACCTTAAATCGTTTGTCAATCAGGCATATGCTTCTATAATTGCCGTTGCTACACACAAAGAGCAAGCAGATACTGTCGTATTATCTAACTCATTTACTGGAAAAGGTCTAGCTCCGCGCATCGCAGCAAAGCTGGAAGCGGGGTTAGTATCCAATGCAATAAGTATCGCCGCTTTTAACGGTGAAGCAGTGGAGATCAAGAGAACGGCTTTTTCAAGTAAAGCGATCGTCACGGTAACCCTGAATTCGCCAATTAAAGTGATTACCTTATCTCCAAATTCATTCGAAGTAGAAGAGCGTAAAACGTCAGCACAAATAGAAAATTTTGTTCCTGACATCGCAGCGACAGATTTTAACACCGTAGTAAAAGAAATCGTACGTGCTACGGATAAAATATCTCTTCCTGAGGCGGAGATTGTTGTTTCTGCAGGACGGGGACTTAAAGGCCCGGAGAATTGGGGAATGATAGAGGAGCTTGCAAATGTACTAGGTGCAGCTACAGCATGCTCCAAACCCGTGTCTGACGCTGGATGGAGACCACATGCAGAACATGTCGGTCAAACCGGAATAGTCGTAAGTCCTAATCTTTATATTGCAATAGGCATTTCAGGGGCAATACAGCACCTTGCTGGCGTAAGCTCCTCCAAAACAATTGTCGTGATCAATAAAGACCCTGAGGCGCCATTCTTCAAAGTAGCGGATTATGGGATAGTTGGCGATGCTTTGGTTATCGTACCCCAGCTTATTGCTGCGCTTAAAACACACAAAGGAAATTAGCATACGACGTTATAATAATTATGGAGAGACCTGCGCAAAAAACTGCCCAGGTCTTTTTATTTGCCACGAATATTTTACATCTTTGTAGTACCGTAAGGTGTTTAGAATGAAGAAAATTAAGCTAGATATTGTAGGCTTGTCATATAGTCAGACACAGTCAGGCGCATATGCGTTGGTATTGGGAGAGGTGAATGGTAACCGTAGACTACCTATTATTATTGGAAGTGCTGAAGCGCAGTCTATTGCAGTCGAAATAGAAAAGATGACACCAAGTCGTCCGCTCACGCATGACCTTTTTAAATCCTTTGCTGAAACTTTCGAAATCAATATCAACGAGGTATTAATTTACAATTTGGTGGATGGAATCTTTTTTGCCAAAATCAGTTGTGTAAGAGATGGAAAGACGACAGAAATTGACGCACGTACGTCAGATGCCGTTGCCTTAGCGGTACGCTTTGATTCTCCTATTTTCACTTACGACTTTATCATGTCTTCTGCCGGAATCGTCATAGAAAGCAACGATTTCGCTTTTTTGGAGAACATCAGTTCTCCGGCAGAGGCAGTTACACCTCCGACACCAAAAGAAAAACAAAAGGAACAACCGCTTAGTAAGCCTGAAATATCCCCCTACGCCTCTCTAACTGACGAACAGTTAGAAAACACACTCCAAAAAGCTATTGAGAATGAGCAGTATGAAACTGCAGCTAAGATTCGAGACGAAATCGACCGTAGAAAATCATAACATATATATATGTCTATAAAGTTAAGGCTGACCATCATGAATTTCCTGCAATTCTTTGTGTGGGGAGCTTGGTTAATTACAATAGCAAATTATTGGTTTGGGACAAAGCAATGGGACGGAACACAATTTGGAGCTATTTTTTCCACCATGGGGATTGCCTCACTTTTCATGCCCACATTAATGGGTATTATTGCAGATCGATGGGTCAATGCCGAACGCCTATATATAGTACTCCATTTTTCATATGCCTTATGCCTGATCTACCTTACACAGATTGACGATCCTTCGACATTCTTTAACATCATGCTTGCAGCCATGTGCTGTTACATGCCTACCCTAGCGCTATCCAATTCTATTGCATATACGGCGCTAACACAAGGTCACTATAATCTCATTAAAGCTTTCCCTCCTATTCGAGTATGGGGAACGATAGGTTTCATCGTGGCGATGTGGATAACCAATTTAACTGGAAATAAGGCAACTGAATATCAATTTTATATCGCAGCAGGGGGATCTATTACGCTCGCTGCCTATTCACTTTTCTTCATCCCGAAGTGCCCTCCTCAACATCTGACAAAAGACAACGCAAGTATCGCCCAGTTGCTTGGCTTGGAAGCATTTAAATTGTTCGGAAATTATAAAATGGCTTTATTTTTTATCTTTTCCATGTTTTTGGGGGCGGCTCTACAATTAACCAATGCATATGGGGATGTTTTTCTCGATGAATTTAAGTTTTACCCGAAATACGCGAATGCTTTTGTGGTGAAGTATTCCACAATTATTATGTCTATTTCTCAGATTTCGGAAACACTATTCATCTTAGCGATCCCTTTCTTTCTACAAAAGTTTGGAATAAAACACGTGATGCTTATATCGATGGTCGCCTGGGTACTAAGGTTTGGGTTATTTGCTTACGGAGATCCCTTTGATGGATTATGGATGATTATCATGTCCTGCATCGTATATGGGATGGCATTCGATTTTTTTAATATTTCAGGCTCTCTTTTCGTAGAGACCACAACAGATTCAAAAATAAGGTCTTCTGCACAAGGCTTATTCATGATGATGACCAACGGATTTGGAGCCGTATTTGGGTCGCTCGTATCGGGATGGCTTATTGATAAGTATTACACCTTGTCTTTTGCTGATCTCAGCTCCATATCACGCTACCTTGATACCACAGCCGACAATCCCAATTTATTAAATTTCATCTCTTCAAGAGGTGTAAGTATTTCAAATGGAAATGGCGCGTTTGATCGCGCCATCCACTTAAAAGATTGGTATCATATCTGGATTGCATTCGCTATCTATACGCTTGTGATTGCCATTGCATTTGCAGTGCTATTCAAACACAAGCACCAACAAAGCGAACAAATTGGCAAAACCCATCACTAATACTGCTTATCTCGCCTTCACTTCTGCGAGCATAGTCATTAAATGATCAATAGTGGACTTAGCGGCATCTTTCATTTTCGGATTACCTTCGTAATCTGCATCTAAAACAACTTCTTTTGATTTATCTTTATAGGTGAACTTTAAAATGTAACGAGGTATACTTGATCCTGGATTATCAGCATCCCGCTTAGTCGTCATATCGTCGTCTACGTTCCAGAATCCTAATTCCTGAGCCTTACGATGCAGATACAATAAATCATCGTCTCTCATCTTCAACGTATCCTTTACGAGCTTGTTATCATTTGTCAAATATTGATAGTCACCACTTTTAGAATCGAAGCTATTTAACAAAGAATCTGTTGTACCGTAAGTCAATTCGATAGATTCAAAGTCAGAAAAGCGAAAGGGTGCATTTTTGATCATTGAAGAATAATAAACGACACAGTACACAACAAAGGGCACTATGATACAAATAGCTAAAAAAATTCTCTTGGTTTTATCCGACATAACTAAAATATATTGTATACAAAGCTACGATAAAGTATTTAGATGTGAGATGTTAGAGTTGAGATATTAGACTTATTGAATAGCTCCTAAGATAGTAGCAGCATTTCAGACGAACACAGTCCTTAAATACTGGGTGTACCGCAACGTGTTAGATACTTATAATACCAAGCCTCTTTTAAATTGGAAATCATCACACCCTTCTTCGTAGAAACATGGACAAATTTCCCGTTGTGCAAGTAAATCCCCACATGATCTATATTCTTTCCTCCAAAGGAGAAAAACACCAGATCTCCCTCTCGTAATTGATCATCATATTTACGTTTTATTATTTCCGCCATATCTCTAGAGGTGCGCGGTAGATTCTTGCGATACACTTCCTGATATATCATACCTACAAAAGCCGAACAATCCACACCATTTTTACTCAATCCCCCTAGACGATGTGGTATCCCCATCCAATTATCGATAAATGAATACAGGGAACTGTTCATCTCTCTGGGATTCACTCCCAATACGTCTGCGTAATACGACAAAGTATTTCCCGAGTGTTTTGTATCCCTCGGTGAGGGTTCTGTAGTATTTCGACCTGTCGGAGGTTTTCCATAGGAATACGTTTTTTTCCTAGCCCCACAAGAGCTCACCAATATACAAAGTATAACACATGCCGCAATAAACGTAATTCGTTGAATCTTATTTCTATTCATCATCGCAAATGTATTGGCTCAACACGGAGAATAAAACTGTCTTTTTTCCACAATTGTTATTTAATTTAGCAGACATGGAACAATTTAAGGGTGCTATTGCTGTTTTTTTGGGAGCGGCTAGCTTTGGAATTTTGTCTACTTTTGTTAAGCAGGCCTACGCTCAAGGCTTTTCATTAGCTGAAGTTACAGGAATTCAAGCTGTTTTCGGCATGTTATTTTTGTGGGCATTACATTTTATCACTCGCCGATTCTCCAGAAAAATCAAACTGTATTCAAAAAAAACGAACTACTGGAAGATCATTTTTGCAGGATTTTCCACGGGCATGGTCAGTATTCTATATTATAAGTGTGTAGGGCTCATACCTGCTTCCGTAGCTATTGTCTTATTGATGCAATACATTTGGATCAGCGCACTCATCAACCTATTGATCCTTAAGCAAAAGCCCAGTCAAAAAGAAGGTATTGGGATCATACTAATCCTTTTCGCAACATTATTCGCAACAGGAGTTTTTCAGGATACCGTCGAAAAGCTGGATCTTGCGGGCGTAGTCTATGGACTCTCGGCAGCTACAGCATATGCCATTTTTATAATCGTAAATGGTAAGGTAGGAAACGACTACCCCCCTATCCAGAAGAGTGCACTTATGGTGACGGGTGCATTTATTTTAATTGCGCTAATACTACAACCCATTTCACTATTGCACTCTTCCACCGACATATCAATAGTTCAATATGGCTTACTTTTGGCTTTCTTTGGCACCATTTTTCCACCTGTACTGTTTGCATATGGCATGCCCAAAACGGGTGTATCACTAGGTAGCATACTATCTGCCGTAGAGCTACCTGTAGCAGTAGGCATGTCTTTTTATGTATTGCATGAACAAGTAAGCACCTTACAATGGGCCGGGGTATTGGCCATTTTAGGCATAATTGTCTGGATCAATATCAGGAACAAACCGCAGCATAATTAAACCACTCGCACCAATAACCCTTTAAGATATTCCCCTTCTGAAAATGAAGCTCGTACCGGATGGTCTTCGGGTTGATGGAATTGCCTGATAAACTGTATCTCTTTGCCAGCATCTAAGGCTGCCCAGGCAAGTACCTGTTTGAAGGTATCGATATCCATTGCCCCAGAACAGGAAAACGTGGCCAACAGTCCTCCACTTTCGAGGAGCATCAGCGCTCGCCGATTCAAATCTTTATAGGCTCGGGAAGCTTTTTCCAACGCAGATCTCGAAGGTGCATATTTAGGCGGATCAAGTACAATAAGGTCAAACCTTACCTTATCTTCTCCTAATTGACGTAAGTATTTATTAACGTCGGATTGAACAGCAGTGTATTGAAGGGCATCAAATCCATTCAATTGTATGTTTTGTCGTAGGGTATCGATTGCCAGCGCTGAGCTATCTACTGCTGTAACATGAGAGGCTCCTCCACGTAGCGCATTCAAGGTAAAACCACCTGAATACGAAAAACAGTCTAAAACATCTTTCCCTTTTACATACTTCGCCGTAAGTAATCTATTATCACGTTGATCACAATAGAATCCCGATTTTTGCCCTTCAAGAATATTGACCTGATATTTAATCCCGTTTTCAACGATGGCAACAAACTCTGGAGGCACTGTTCCATACAACAGACCGTTACGGTCGGACAATCCCTCGTGCTCTCTGGATTTGAGATCGCTTCGCTCATAGATACCGTTCGGTTTCAGCAGCTGAACAAGCTCATCGATAATAATTGCCTTTACCTGTTCTAGGCCGGCCGCATGAACCTGCACCGATATATAATCAGCATACTTATCTGCAATTAATCCAGGCAGAAAATCTGCTTCTGCAAAAATCAAACGCACGGTATCATTCTCTTCGGATAACAAATGCAAACGGCTATTTACAGCATTGCGCACGCGATTACGCCACCATTCTTCGTTAATTTCGCGGTCTGGATGCCATTCCAATAAACGCACAGCCACCCTGGAAGTATTGTTATATATACCAAATGCTATAAACTCGTCCTCGTTATTATACACTGATACCACATCTCCATTTTTTGGCTCTGCTATAACTCGGTGTACTGCTCCGGAGAACACCCAAGGATGCAACTGCCAAGCAGCTTTATCTTTTCCCTTATTCAGGATTACTTTTTTCATCCGTAAAAATTACTTCGTGAGCTCGCAAGCTCGGTTTATTTATCCCACTGTGTAATCTGAATAATCATGGTGGTTTCTTCGACACAAAAGTAGGATATGTTTTTATCTCAACCAAATAGCTTTATAATGGGTGGAAAAGTTCCCACCCATTATAGTATTTAGTTATTTTCAAGGAGAAAGCTTTTAAAGCTTTCGTAGTCTACTTCAAGTTCCTCTACAAGTTTCTCTTTACCGTATAAGGATTTTGCCCCTTCTGGAAGTTCTATTTCAGAAAAAACGGTCTCTGATATCGCATCTGGAAATTTACAAGGATGAGCCGTCGACAAAAATACGGATGCATACTCTCCATGGTTTTCGATTTTATACGCTTTGGAGGCTAAATAAGCGATTGCGGTATGAGGACACGCGATGTAATTGTACTTCTCATATAATTCATCCATAGCCTCCTTGGTTTGTTGGTCATCATAGGTATACGAGGAGATCATTCCTCTCAGCTCGTCTAAATTACCTGCAAATAGATCTTGTATTCGTACCCAATTACTTGGATTGCCCACATCCATGGCATTCGCCAGCGTCTGGATAGAAGGCTTTGGATCGTACATACCTGACTTTAGGAAGCGGGGAACCGTATCATTTACATTGGTAGCTGCCACAAAGTGCTTAACGGGAAGTCCCATTTTATACGCCAACAGACCTGCACCTATATTCCCAAAGTTACCACTTGGTACGGTAAAGACAACATCTCTCACTCCCTGTGCCTTTAACTGCGCATAGGCCCAAAAGTAATAGAACGTCTGTGGAATCAAACGAGCTATATTAATGGAATTGGCGGATGTCAAACGTAATTCTTCATTTAAGGATATGTCATTAAAGGCCTGCTTTACCAAGGCTTGGCAGTCATCGAATGTTCCGTTTACTTCTAACGCCCTTATGTTTTGTCCATTGGTAGTAAGTTGTTCCTCCTGCACTTTAGACACTTTCCCTTTAGGGTATAAAATGGTGACACGTGTACCCTCTACACCTAGGAAACCTAATGCTACTGCGCCGCCAGTATCCCCGGAAGTGGCGACTAAAACGTCTAATAGTTTTTCACCTTTCTTCGAGAAGTATGCCATCACACGACTCATAAAACGTGCACCAAAATCTTTAAAAGCGTAAGAAGGTCCGTGAAATAACTCCAAGACAGCAGTTTCTGCGCTGAGGAATTTTACAGGGGCATCAAAATTAATGGCATCTTCGACAATGGCTTTCAAATCGCTCTCGGGAATATCATCACCTATTAAGGCATTCGCGATATAAAATGCGATCTCTTGCAATGAGTATTGTTGTATATCCCTGATAAATAAGGGATCCAATCGCGGTATTACCTCTGGCATATAAAGTCCGTTGTCTACTGGCAATGCATTGAAAACAGCTTCCTGAAAAGGAACGCGTAAATTTTTATTGTTGGTACTGTATAGTTTCATTTTTAGTTATTTTACTCATATCAAATAAAAAAGCAGCTGGTTCCAGAAAAGAACAACCACTCCGTAGGAATACATCTTTTTAGTAAAAAGATTGCGTCACCATCGTGCCTCCTGTTCGCAATGACGGTGCTATAAGTACATTTACTTATAGTAAAACCTTCGGTCCTTCTACGTTAACAGAAGAAACATATTTAAAGCTATCGATTTCGTTTTTTGTCAAATGTTGCTGGATCTTTTCAGTAATTCGTTCCGCTATAGCCTGTCCTTTGGTAATAGCTACTACAGAAGGTCCTGAACCCGAAATACCAAAGCTTAATGCGCCTTCCTCTAGCGCAATACGTTTCATTTCGTAAAATTCGGGAATCAGAATGGCGCGGGTAGGTTCTATAAGTACATCGTGCATACTCCGACTTATCAGGGCATAATCAGATTGATATAAACCAGAGATAAGGCCGGCGATATTACCCCATTGAACAACAGCATCCTTTAGCAGAACTTTTTCTTTTATGAGCTGACGTGCGTCCCGGGTCGGCACATCTACTTGTGGAAAAACAATGCCTGCGTATAAATCCTCCGGAACGGGAAGCTTGATGACATCGAGCGGGTCATACCCACGAATCAGGGTAATACCGCCCATCAATGCAGGTGCAACATTGTCTGCATGCCCATGCCCACAGGCCAAGCGTTCACCTTCTACGCAATAGGGCATCAACTCCTCTTTAGTTAGCGGATTGCCCAATAGCGCATTAATAGCGAATAATCCGGCCACCGTACTCGCCGAACTAGAGCCTAATCCGCTTCCTATTGGCATATGTTTTATCAAATCGATCTCAACACCGATTTCTTTATCAATACCCAAATCCACCAGTAATAGCTTAACACAGGCACTTACTGTATTCTTGTCTGCATCAAGTGGCAATCGTCCATCATCTCCTTCTATAGAGCGAATGCGCACTCCAGGCTCGTCTACACGATACATTTTAACTTCGTCTCCAGGTTTGTCTACTGCAAATCCCAGTATATCAAACCCACATATCATGTTCGCTACAGTCGCGGGAGCAAAAACTCGAACGTTGTCAAGAATTTTAGCAAAATCTATTTTTTTATCTACTTTATTTTTGCTCATCATTTTTACAATTATACAGACTGATATATTCCATAACTACTTACTTTTTCAGACAAAACAATTTTGCCCACACATCTAAATACTCGCTAATAACTACTTAACACTAAATCTAAGCGCCTACATTGACTAAATCAGCAAACACTCCCCCTGCTGTAACTTCCGCTCCTGCACCAGGACCTTTTACTACCAATGGTCTATCTTTATAACGTTCTGTCGTAAACGAGATGATATTATCACTTCCTGACAATGCGTAGAAGGGATGCTTTTCATCCACCATCTGCATCGAAATACTTACCTTTCCATTTTCCAGCTTTCCAATATAGCGAATAACTTTATTTTCTTGTAGCGCCTTATTTTTTAAATCATTAAAATACTGTTCTGCTTTCAATAGCTCGACATAGAAATCATCAACCGAAGTAGCATGAAGGCAAGCTTCGGGCAGAATATTCCCCAATTCGACCTCACTTGGTTCAATCACATTTCCAGCATCTCTAGCGAGGATCAGCATCTTACGCATAAAATCTACTCCACCCAAATCATCACGTGGATCAGGTTCGGTATACCCCAGTTCTTGTGCCTTTTTGACCACATCATAGAACGAAGCATCTCCAGTAAAATTATTGAAAATATAGGATATTGTACCTGAAAGGATGGCTTCAATTTTCAGCAGCCGGTCACCACTCAGCATCAAATCTTTTAAAACACGTACAATGGGTAATCCCGCACCAACATTCGTTTCATAAAAAAAGTCTACGCCATGTCTTCGAGCAGTATCGTGCAATAATTTATATTGTGCGTAATCCCCTGAATTAGCAATTTTATTACATGTTACAATCGATATATTCGCTTTGAAAATCTCTTCATAATACGTAGACGGCAGCTTGCTTGCCGTATTATCGACAAAAACACAGTTTGGTAAATTCATACCTTTCATCCGCTCGATGAATGTAGAAAGATCGGCAATTTCACCATCTGATTCCAATGTATCTTTCCAAGTGGCCAAATCAATACCATTTCCATCAAATAACATCTTTCGAGAATTGGAGACACCAACCACTTTAATCTCAATATCATTACTATCTAAAAGGAAATCGTGCTGCTCATGCAACTGTTTGAATAGCGTAGCACCAATATTGCCCGTTCCGAGGTTAAATACATATAATGTTTTATTCAATTCAGCGAAAAAGGCATCATGCACGGCATTCAACGCTTTGGCGAGGTTATCCTTCTTGATAATAACCGAGATATTAAACTCAGACGAACCTTGCGCTATAGCGCGGACATTGATTCCATTCCGCCCCAAGGCATAGAACAGTCTTCCCGCCATTCCGGGCGTGCGCTTCATATTCTCGCCAACAACAGCAAGAACAGAAAGATTCCCTTCGATTTCCGGCAGATCTAACTTGTTCGCTTCTAATTCGAGTTCGAATTCATTCTTTATTAATGCTAACGCCTTCTGCGCATCATCGGGATGTACCGCAAACGTGATACTGTGTTCGGAAGATGATTGTGTAATTAAAACGACATTAATCTGCTCACGGGCCAATAACGTGAATAACCTTCCGCTAAAACCTGATTTACCGATCATGCCGCTTCCCGACAAATTAATCACTGAAATATCCGAAATGGATGAAATACCTTTTATCGGGTAATCGGATTTTCCGGAATCGAATTGTATTACCGTACCCGCAAATTCAGGTTCAAACGTATTACGGATCACAATTGGAATCTTCTTTAAAAATGCGGGAATCATGGTTGGCGGGTAGATTACTTTAGCGCCAAAGTATGAAAGCTCCATAGCCTCTGTATACGACAAAATAGGAAGAGAAAATGCTTTTTTTACAATCCGCGGATCAGCAGTCAACATGCCATTCACATCTGTCCATATTTCTATCGCACTTGCATTTAAGATTGATCCAAATATAGCCGCGGTATAGTCGGATCCACCTCTGCCCAAAGTAGTCACCCTGCCGCTTTCATTAGAACCAATAAAGCCCGTTACAAACAACAATTTATCAACGTGTGTATGCGCCAGCGCTTGCACGAGTTGATTTGTCAATACTTCATTTACATGCGCATGTCCAAAATTTGAATCGGTCTTAATGTAATGGGAAGCGTCTATAAAAGTTGATTCTGCAATATATTGTTCCATTATCTTAGAAACCATATAATTGGAGAAACGCTCTCCAAAGGAAACGATCAGATCCTTACTTTGATGACTTAGTTCTTTTAGCGCAGAGACACCCTGCAAAATTTCCTCTAATTCATTGATAAGGAGTTTTAACTTTGTAAAAACAGGATTCTGAAATTTGACAGCTATTAATTTCCTGACAACATCAAAGTGACGCTCTTCTAATAATTTTAAATCTGACTCAAATTCCTTCCTTTCTGCAGCATGCTCTGCCATGGATGTTAACAGATTAGTAACGCCAGACATGGCGGACAAAACGACTAACGGTTTCTCTCCAGCATCGTATGCCCCCTTAACGATGTCTAAAACAGATTTTATGCTCTCTACCGAACCGACTGATGTTCCTCCAAATTTTAAGACTTTCATTATTTATTATATTATGTTTTAGTTTGTTTTCCTAATTAATGTAAACTAAAAAAGACCTTCCCGAATGGAGGAAGGTCTTTCTAATATTTACTGTACACTTTTTAAGACAACAGATTACCTCCTCCGAAAACTATAGCCGGTGGTAATAATAATTATTGAATTAATTGTGCTAAATCGCATACTTATTTATAAATTTTGCATAAAGATAAGACTTTACTTGCGAAATGACAATTTTTTTTAAAAAAAATAACACGTCTTCAATCCAGATCATTCAAAGAGGTTAAAATTGAGTATAAATCTATTTCAAACCCGTAGTAACGCGCTACCGTCTCCGTAATAACCATGGTCTTAAAATGTTAAAAATGTTAAAAGTATGTTAAAAAGAGACAAAATGAGTTGCGTAGTATAAACAGATGTAGTATCTTCGCTACAGTTGATGTACAAAATACAATACACCAACGCATTAAGTTGTAAAATTATAGCGATTAAATGAAAACAAAGAAACTAGTAGCAGGAATGCTCTTCATAGGCTTATGTCTAGTGTCGCAAGCACAAACAACAAACAAAAACAAAGGCACATCTGATCCAGATAACCTAGCAAAAGAATACTTCTCTCAAATCATGGGAGTTGCGGTTTCAGCAACTACTAACACCAAACTTTATCAATTTGTATACGACTGGCTTGGCACTCCATACCGATTAGGAGGTTCGTCAAAAAGAGGCATTGATTGTTCTAAGTTCTCTCTTGCCCTATATGAGAATGTATTCAATACAACAATAGGCTATAACAGCCGAAACCAGTATGCTAATGTAACCCCTATACGTAAGAATGATTTACAGGCTGGAGATCTAGTTTTCTTTAAAATTAGAAGTAGAAGCATTACACATGTAGGTGTTTATCTGGGTGATGATAAATTTGCACATGCTTCTTCGAGCAAAGGTGTAATGGTAAGTAACTTAAACGAGCCTTATTGGAGCCGCTATTATTATAATGGAGGACGTCCTAAGAAAGACGAAGTAGATCGTATCATGACTGCTGATATTAATAACACAAATAAAGATAATAATCTAAATTAATCAAATCTTTTAATTTAGAGATTGAAAAGTCCGGATGCTATGCACATTCGGACTTTTTCATTATTTTTACATAGATAAGAAATGACTATGTCGACTAAAAAAACATTGATACTAAATAAGGAGCAGATTAAGCAAAAATCAAGACGTATTGCCTATCAAATTCTGGAGGACAACTTTGAGGAAAAAGCCATTGTCTTAGTAGGGATAGCAGATAGAGGATATGTCTTTGCCCAGCGGCTCTACAGTATTCTTTTAGAGATTGCTCCGGAAAAGGACATCCAACTTATTAAAGTCACCATTGAAAAAAACAAACGAAATTTAGATGCCAATACAGATACTCCAATAGAAGTCGCTAAAAATAGTGTAGTAATTATTGTAGATGACGTATTGAATAGTGGCCGGACCTTAGCCTATGCACTTGGTGTGTTCATCAATGTACCCTTAAAAAAGATGCGTACAGCAGTTTTAATTGATAGAAGCCACCATATATTCCCTATATTCAGTGATTACTATGGTACTAAACTATCTACCATCCTGAAAGAACATGTAGAAGTGGTACTGGAAGAGTTTGATAAAGAAGAAGATGCAGCTTGGCTATCCTAACTGCACCTCTTCCTTTTATCCCTTTTTTATCTTTAATTTCATCCCTGGCTTGATAAGCGAGCTTTTCAAGTTATTATCGGCTTTTAGCTTAGACACGGTAACACCTTTATATTGATTGGCTATTCTATCTAATGAATCTCCTCTCTTTACCGTATATACAATCGTAGTCGTAGCAGCTCTCGAAGAAGAAACTGCTTTTACGTTTTTGGCTAGTGTAGAATTAACCGGCTTTTGGATAAACAATGTCCTGCCTGAAATGGAACTCGCCGTAGAAAGTCCATTCCATGCTCGTAAATTCTGAATAGAAACCCCGAATTTCTTTGAAATAGTAGACAATGATTCGCCACGTTTTACTTTATATCTCTTCTCATCCACATTGGCTAAAGCGAAATTGTCGATATCATGACTAATAGATAAAGAAGACGGCGCATTTAAAGCTAGGTACAACAAGCTGTCGTTAATATTTTCGGTAACAGGAAGAAGAAGTCTTTTTGGCTTTTCAGGCGTACCATTCACAATACCCTTTTTATAAGAAGGGTTAAACTTTCTCACCCGTTCTAATGGCATATTTATCGCTGAAGCGACTTGTCTCAAGTCGACCTGCTTATCAACCATTAATATTTTACTTTCTAAATCCAAGTCGGTTTCCGTCGGTACCAATCCATAATAATCAGCGTTACTAAGCACATAGGTCATCGCGATATACTTAGGGATATAATTTTGTGTCTCCCGCGGCAGGTAAGGTGAAAGTTCCCAAAAACTTGGCGCAGCAATGCCGGAGCGTTGAATCGCACGCATTACACAGCCCCTCCCACAATTATAGGATGCCAATGCCAATAACCAGTCTCCAAATTGATCATGCGCTTCCTTGAGATATTGAGTTACCGCATAACTAGATATATATAAATCCTTGCGCTCATCCACATAATTATTCATATCCAGATTGTAGGACTTGGCCGTAGCATACATAAACTGCCACGGACCAACTGCACCAGACCTGGATACTAAATGTGGGTCCAAGGAAGACTCGACAACAGAAAGATATTTTACTTCTTCCGGCAGTCCCATTTCATCAAATACTTGTTCATAAATCGGAAAAAAGTGATTACTCAGGCCCAATAATTTGTTCATGTAAGGAAGGTAATTTTTCGACGTATATTTATCGATAAATGACTTCACCTGTGAGTTATAATCTAAAGGAATAGTCTTGACAGTTCCATGTAGACGTTTTAGGATTCCAGCGTCCTCTAATCCATTTCCAGTATCCGGATCTATAAATTCACGAATAGAATCTAATTGGGAAAAAGCCTGTTCTTGACTTATGTCGATAAGTTCTATCATGGAATTTTGGATTCCAGTCTTGTAATCTTCGAGTAAAATCTCCTGAGCCATGACGGGCAAGCACGGAATACAAAAAACCAAAGATAACAGCGCATTGTATTTTATCATACTTTCGATATTAAGTAAAAACCTTCCTGACGCATAATGAAGCGAACAGTAATGAAAGTCTATTGAAGGTTCTTTCTGCCCATTGAGATACACAAATCCAGAAAAAACAAAAGAGTTTCATTAAGATTTTAGCTTAGTGAAACTCTCAAACGATCAATGTTATTTTTTATTGATTGTTAACTTTTTCATTGGTATCTCGCGCATCTTTATTTGCGATATCGTCTTCCTTTTGTCCATCTTTGAACTCCTTAACTCCACGTCCCAATCCACGCATCAATTCTGGTATTTTTTTACCTCCAAACAGTAGAAGTACGATAACAAGAATAATGACAATCTCTTGTGCGCCCAATCCAAATAATAATAATCCTGATGTGTACATATCTTAATTTTCTAGCTCACCTAACGTGAGTGTATCTCACAAATATAACTACTTATTTCTATAAATTATAATTTTAACGAGCTATCCATCCGGAAGGGTTCAACTCCCGCGTTCCTTGGAATACACCAAAGTTGACCACTGGATAACCTTCATCTGGGTCGTCACCCGCCACACCAATCTGTTGTCCACGACTCACTTTTTGACCTCTGCGTACCGATACACTTTTCAAATTTGAGTAAGAGGTAAAATACTCTCCATGTTTGATTACGACATATTCGCCAATCACTTGTACTACCTCACCTTCAAAAACAGCTTTTACTGCGGCATTAGAAGCCGTCCGTATTGCAACATCCGGATTATCAGTCACGACACCGTTGACCGAGGTACGGCCAAATTCTTTGACGATATTACCTTGAGACACCGGCCAAGGAAGACGACCTCTATTGGACTGGAAATCGGCAGACAGTTTCGCAGCTTCCGGGGTCGATCTCAATATCTCACTATCCGTTTTTTTAGGCGTTGTCTTCTCTACCTCTGCCACTGTTTTGCCCGTACGTTTTGCTTCTTCTTCCGCCGCTTTTTTTCTCGCAGCCTCAGCCCTTCTCCTTTCTTCTGCGATCTCGCGCGCAATAGCAGATTTGATTGCCGCATCAATACGTTTCTTTTCTTGCTGTTTCTTGGTTAACTGCCCTTTGTAAGAGCGCTCTTCTTTAGCCAACTTGCTTAATTCACTAGCATGAGCTGATCGATCTTTCGCTATCTTGTCACGCTCTCCCTGTTGCTCCCGAAGAAGCGTATTTTGCGTTTTTCTATCTTGCTCTAATTGCGCGATCTTTAACTCTATTTGCTTTTGGGTCTCTTCAATTTCAACTGCTTTAATTTTTCGCGCATCGCTAAACTGCTGCAGATATTTGACACGTTTAAAAGCCTGATTAAAATCTTTAGAAGCAAAAATGAACATCATTTTATTGTATGCGTTCTTATTCCGAAACGCAAACATGACCATCTTTTCATAATCCTGTCGCATCTTCTCAAGCTCCGCCTTCAATCCGCTTACGGCCTTCGTGTTAGAAGAAATCTGATTGTTGATAAGACGCAGCTCACTATTAATCGTACTAATCTTATCTTCCCGCAGATTCAACTGTCTGCTTAGCGCATTGACCTCACGTTGTGAAAGAATTTTTTCCTGGGTCTTCTCACGCAATATCTGATTCAATTGCGTTATTTCCGCGTCAATTTTCTCACGTTGCTTTTTCAGTTCCGCAGAGCTTTGACCGAAGGCGAAGTTTCCGCAAACAAATATAATGACTATACCAAACAGTATTTTTTTTAAATCCATGAAGGGACAATTTCTTTATTTGATTTTTTCGAACTTCCAAAAATAATCATATCTACCTTTCCTGCCTAATAAAACCATCGATTTAACAGCTTTTCTATCAATTTATCACTTTATATCGATTAGGGGCAGTAAATGGAGTCTCAATAGATTGATTAAACTCTACTTTATTATAATCTAATAAAGCTTCTACTTTAATAGTCTGTGCATTTAATGTCAGCTGCTGGGTTTGAGGAAACTCATAGCCCTCAGTAGATACAAAACGTCCATAAACTGCTTCTAGTTTCCCATTAGCACCAATCGTATTTAACCGAAAAACTTTGGGTCTGTCATTTTGGTTCAGGCTGTAATGAAACGCAAGATTATCTTTCACACCTATGAGTTGTACCTCATCCTCGCTACTTGCGACAGTTAAACTTTCTGTTTTTAGCAAGGGAAGCGAAACATTTGCCAACAGTAAATCTTGGAGTGTTGAAAATGTTACGCCTTCGGTAGTATACTTATATATATAGCTAAAAGGTTTAACAATGTATTCACCTTGCAACTTATTCAATATCTTCACACTATCTGCTGTAATCAATATACGGGCAACTTCAATACCCAATAGGGCCGTTACAGAAATCCAAATCGCTTTATCGCGCTGAACTCGAATATTTAGGGTAACATCCTGACTTGAATCTCCAAATAGCACTTTAGTCTTTGCCTTACCAGAAAACGTGTGAAAATCTAGATTATTCAACGTGTAATTGCTATTTGCTGCTATTTTTGTATCTGTTCCGGGATCATCAACGTTCGATTTTGCTACTTTTTTTTTGGTACCACAAGCAGAAAAAAGCGTAAGGCACAAAAATCCAATTATCCATTTATTCCACATATCTCTTTTCTCTAATTTTCATTTTCACTTTATTGCTGTCTGTTCCCGTATCCGAAGTCAACGTCAATGCTTTTTCCCATTGTTTGACGGCTTCTTTAATATCTCCAACCTTACTCAATATATCACCATAATGTTCGTAAAGAACAGCCGAAGGATTTTGCCCCTCCATTGCTTTCTCAATCCAGAGCAATGCATCTTTATAATGTCCCTGTTGAAATAACACCCAGGCATATGTATCTTGAAACGTCGAAGAATTAGGCTCTATCTCATTTGATAGCTTTGAATATTTAGCCGCCTTGTCTAGATCCTTCTTCCTTAACGACAAATAATAAGCAAAATTATTCATCGCCGATACATTTGTACTATCTAGCCGAATTGCCTCTTCATATGCGACATCAGATGCGGCTTCCATTTTCAGTTGATGATACAGATCGCCTAATGAAGCGTAGATAATGGATTGTAGGTAAGTGTTATCGTTCAGACTATTGTCTAAAGCAAGCTCTAACATCTTACGCGAATTATCAAAATCTTCTTTCACCATATAGGCAAGCCCAGTGAAGTACATCAGCATGGCATTACCAGGATTAACATTTAAGGCTTCCATACCATGCTGTACAGCGATATCAGCCTCATTCAATCCTAGATCAGTATTAATGAGCATGCGCCAAGCATCAATGTGCTTCGGATTAATACCTACCGCGGTCAAAAATAAAGAACGTGCTTCTTGCGTATTCCCTCGTCGCCACAGAATCTCCCCTTTCAACACATGACTATCCGCGGTACGCGGATGCCTTAAAACAAGTTCATTGGCCAAAAGTTGTACTTGATCTAATGAAAATTCTGGATTCTTCGGTGCCATCAGCGTAATTAATACGCGATGTTTATCGAAAAAATCTACTTTGTCCGATTTAAATGCGAGCATCAGGGCGTCAAATGCCAATTTATATTTTTTCGATGCTTTGTGCGCATCTGCTAGGTCCAAATATAAAATAGGATCATTAGATTCATCGATTCCTTTCTGAATAATGGCAATTGCTTGCTTCGGATTTTCCTCTTGTAGATAAATAAAACCAAGCGTACTGTACACCTGCCTTATTTTGGATTTACCACGCCATCGGTTTAAAAGCTGCTTCGCCTCTTCGTTTCTTTTTAAATCTACTAATATTTCCGCTTTTATCACATCCAGCGTATCCGAAGACGGTGCTTTCGCTGTCAGTTCATCGTACACGATCAGGGCATCCTGTGATTGTCCGGCATTATGCAGGGTCATGATGAGTTCCCTTGATATATTTGAATCATTTGGATTTTCTGCACGCAAATGCCTCAACAGTCCGATTGCCGCGGGCATATCGCCATTCGTTTTATGCAGCTCTAGTAAAAAATTAGCATAAACTAAGGTAGGCTCTTTATCGTAGGCTAATTTTGCATTATCAATAGCTAAATCAAAATTTTGGGTTTGCCCATATAACAATGCCTTAGCATAATAGACTTCCGCGGCATCGGGATACAGTGAGGTGATTTGATCTAAATCTTGAATTGCACCTCCAAAATCCCCAACTCTTAATTTGTTCTCAACTTCGTTAAGTTGATTTTTATACGGCTTAGCTTGCTCTTGGCCTACGGTAATCGATAAAAACACCCCACAGCACAGACACATCAACAAGAGGCGTAAAGTATAACTTTTAGTTATTTTACTCATTAAATCTTAAATATTCGTTTCTACTAAGGTACATATTGCCTTCAAATAAATGATAGTTGTAAGCCACAAAAGTTTAAAATAAAAAATCCTAAATTATGTTAAACACAAAAAAGCAAAATGCACTTGATTATTTGTAAATAAAAATTGTACCTTTGCAATCCAATTGTAGTGATTACAAACGGAGAATAAATAGTATTAATAAATTAAACAAAAGCAAGTGAATACGTTAAGTTACAAAACTGTCTCTGCCAACAAGAACACCGTTAACAAAGAGTGGATCGTTGTTGACGCTGAGGGCGAGATCTTGGGGCGCTTGGCCAGCGAAATTGCAAAAGTAATTCGTGGCAAACACAAGCCTACATTTACCCCACACGTAGACTGCGGTGATAACGTGATCGTTATTAATGCAGACAAAATTAAGTTGACAGGAAACAAATTAGGCGACAAAGTATATGTTCGCTACACGGGCTACCCAGGTGGTCAGCGTTTTGTTTCTCCAAAAGAATTAATGGCTAAACACCCTGAGCGTATCATTGAAAAAGCGGTACGTGGGATGCTTCCTAAAAATCGTTTAGGACGTGAGTTATTTAGAAACCTTTTTGTTTATGCCGGTTCAGAGCACAAACATGAGGCACAGAACCCAAAACCAGTTAAATTTTAAGGAGATCAACCATGTCAACAACTAATACTTCAGGAAGAAGAAAAACCGCTGTTGCCCGTATCTACTTAGGTGCTGGTAGCGGAAACATTACCGTAAACGGTAAAGATTACAAACAATATTTTCCAACATTGCCTTTGCAATACATCGTTACGCAATCTTTAGCGGTATCGGAGTCACTAGCAATTTTTGATGTGAAAGTTAACGTTCATGGTGGTGGCGTTAAAGGTCAAGCAGAAGCTGTACGTTTAGCAATCGCTAAAGCGCTAGTAGAACTTGACCCAGAAGCAAAACCAGCATTA
The DNA here is from genome assembly GCF_005049105.1 of Sphingobacterium alkalisoli. Taxonomy (GTDB): domain Bacteria; phylum Bacteroidota; class Bacteroidia; order Sphingobacteriales; family Sphingobacteriaceae; genus Sphingobacterium; species Sphingobacterium alkalisoli. The sequence continues at coordinate 94,381 of NZ_SUKA01000002.1, read as the reverse complement.
CGTGCGAAAGGTTTAATGACGCGTGATAACCGTATGGTTGAACGTAAAAAACCAGGACGCAAGAAAGCACGTAAAAGATTCCAATTCAGTAAACGTTAATCAAAGGAGGATCAAAAAATGGCAAGAACAACTTATCAAGATTTATTGGATGCAGGTGTGCACTTTGGTCACCTTACACGTAAATGGGATCCGAAAATGGCTAAGTACATTTTCATGGAACGCAACGGTATCCACATTATTGACTTGAACAAAACACTTACGAAATTAGAAGAAGCTTCTTCAGCTATCAAACAAATCGTAAAGTCAGGTCGTAAAGTTTTATTCGTAGCAACGAAAAAACAAGCTAAAGAAATCATCGCACAACAAGCTAGAACGGTAAACATGCCGTATATAACGGAGCGTTGGTTGGGTGGTATGCTTACAAACTTCGCAACAGTGCGTAAGTCTATCAAAAAAATGTCTAACATTGACAAAATGCAAAAAGATGGTACATATGATGTATTATCTAAAAAAGAAAAATTGATGATTCAACGGGAGCGTATTAAGTTAGAAACACTTTTGGGTGGTATCGCTGACTTAAACCGTTTGCCAGCAGCTTTATTCATCATCGATGTAAAAAAAGAACACATCGCTGTAGCTGAAGCTATTAAATTGAACATCCCTACATTCGCAATGGTAGATACCAACTCCGATCCTACTAATATCGATTTCCCGATCCCTGCTAATGATGATGCGACAAAATCTATCAGCTTAATCGCAGAAATTATTGGTAAAGCGATACAAGAAGGTTTGGAAGAGCGTAAACGCGATAAAGAAGAAGATGCGGAAAAAGAAGCAGCAGCAGCAAAAGCAGCTGTAGATAACGGTGGTGAAGCTACTGAAACGACTGAAGCTAACGCTGGAAAACGCACTCGTAAAGCAAAAGACGTAGAATAATATTCTATATTAAGCCGGAATGACAAGTGTTGGTTTCTGGAAGAAATGGCTTCCTTAACCTATCATGTCTTTCCGGCTTTTTTCTGAAAGTGTCTGTATTCGATGGCCATCAAGAACCTTCATATGAGTTTTAGGGCTGTCGGTGTTAGCACAATCATGAAAATTTTATTAAAAAATTAACAAAGGCTTTATATACTATATTGCCAGTGTTAATGTATCAATTGTAATTTTATAAAAAAGAAAAATATCATGTCAGTACAAATTTCTGCATCAGATGTAAACAAATTGCGTCAACAAACAGGCGCAGGTATGATGGATTGTAAAAAAGCATTAGTAGAAGCTAATGGCGACTTCGAAGCGGCTGTTGATTACTTACGTAAAAAAGGCGCTAAAGTAGCAGCAAGCCGTCAAGACCGTGATTCTAACGAAGGTGTAATTATCGCTAAAGCTACGGCTGATGGCAAATCAGGTATCGTAGTAGAGGTAAACTGTGAAACTGACTTTGTAGCAAAAAATGCCGATTTTATTGCTTTTGCAGAATCAATAGCTGACGTAGCTCTAACGAATAGTCCCGCTTCTTTAGAAGATTTAAAAGCATTAGAAATCAACGGTGTTAAAATCTCAGATCTAATGATCGACCAAACCGGTAAAATTGGCGAGAAAATTGAAGTTTCAAAATACGAAACGGTATCCGCAGAGAAAGTTGTTGCTTATATCCATGCCAATTACCGTTTAGGGGTGTTAGTAGGCCTTTCGGCTGATGCTGACAGCGTGGAAGAAGCTGGTAAAGATGTGGCCATGCAAATCGCTGCTATGAATCCTATTGCTATCGATAAAGATGGGGTTGATGCACATACTATTGAGCGTGAAATGGCTATCGCTAAAGAACAAATCATTGCCGAAGGTAAACCTGCGGAAATGGCGGAAAAAATTGCTGCTGGTAAATTGAACAAATTCTATAAAGAAACAACGTTGTTGAATCAAGAATTTGTGAAAGATAGTTCTAAAAACATTTCGCAATTCTTGGATTCAGTGTCTAAGGGATTAACAGTTACTGCTTTCAAACGCGTACAGTTAGGTGCATAATTAGTATGAAGTCCGAGTAGTCAATATGGAGACTTGATACTGCTTAAAAAAACAGCCTGTTCAGTTAATGGACAGGCTGTTTTGTTTTATTCCCGTATTTTTTTTTTGTATTTTGGCATAGAAGTAAATTAACGTATGAGGTACAAACAGATAAATAACAACTCTATTAATCAAATCATGCTGATTTTGATTATTATATTGATTTGTATTTTGATTTTCAAAAACCTGGTATACTATCTACCTGGCTTTCTCGGTGCCATTACTTTGTACATTCTGTTCCGAAATATATATTTTAAGCTCACTATGCATCGAAAATGGAATAAGTCGATTACGAGTATTTTTTTTATTATACTATCTGTCGTATTTATTGTATTACCACTATGGGCAATTATTGATTATTTAGTTCCCAAATTAACTGTTTTTCTCGGAAACCAACAGGACATAATTGCTAAATTCAATACCCTGAAGATATACATGAGTGACAAACCTTTTTTTAAAGATATCGATCTCTCGAATGAAGCACTGCTAGCTTCCCTGCAAAGCCTTACGCGGTATATCCCGAGTGTGCTTAATTCGGTAGCAGAAGTTGGTATAAATATTCTCGTAGCACTATTTGTGCTATATTTTATGCAAGTACATGCTAAAAGAATGGAAACCTATATTTATTCGGCAATTCCTTTATCTCCAAAAAGCAAAAAAGAAATTTGGGCAGAAGTAAAATTAATGGTTAGGTCCAATGCAATCGGAATCCCGATTTTAGGTCTTTGTCAAGGTGTAGTCGCTATGATGGGCTATTGGTTTTTCGATATAGAGAATTATATTCTATGGGGGATTCTTACCGGTGTATCGTCTATTATACCTGTGCTCGGTACGATGACGATATACGTACCAATCTGTCTGATTACGTTAGCTTCGGGGCAAACGACAAATGCCATTGGTCTTTCGATATACTGTTTTCTGCTTGTAGGCGGTATAGATAATATATTACGGTTTACCATTCTTAAACAATTGGGAAATGTACCTCCCTTGATTACCGTTTTCGGCGTCTTATTGGGCTTAAATATGTTCGGAATGCTCGGCCTAATCTTTGGCCCGTTAATACTATCTTCTGTAGGTCTACTTATACGGGTCTATGCAGACGAATTTGGTCGATCGTACGTCGCAGAACAAGAATTTTCAGAGTAGGTTAATATAATATAGTTAAGATTTCCTACACAAAACACGAACTATCACCACACGGTCAATTGCGTTATGTACTGTAATTTCTCAGTCAAAATCAAGACCTTAGGTAATCTCCCCCCTATAAATTAGATAAGTATTTCCGTAACTTGTGTAAATAGGTTGTTAGGAATATTTGAAATGGCCGTTAAAGGTCAAATCTACATAGGAAATAAAATCATAGGATCATGGGAGAATTAAACGATAAAGTTGCTATCGTGACAGGAGGCGCATCCGGTATTGGAAAAGCGATTGTAGAACTTTTTGTAAAAAAGGGGGCAAAAGTAGTCATATCTGACCTCAATGAACAATTAGGACACCAACTAATCAACGAACTTGGCGATGGAAGTACCTTATTCATTAAAGCCGATTCGGCATCTGCAGAAGACAACAAAAAAATAGTGGAAACTGCAATCGAAAACTTCGGAACGTTGCATATCGCCGTCAACAATGCGGGTATAGGTGGAGATACCGCGATCATAGACGATTATCCACTTAATTCTTGGAAAAAAGTAATTGATACTAATTTAAATGGTATTTTTTATGGCATGCACTATCAATTGCCGGAGATAGAAAAAGTAGGCGGAAGTATAATCAATATGGCTTCCATATTAGGCCAAGTGGGGTTTGCACAATCTTCGGCCTATGTTGCCGCGAAACATGGTGTAGTGGGTCTAACAAAATCTGCCGCATGGGAATATGGAAGTAAAGGGGTGCGTGTCAATGCCATTGGTCCTGGTTTTATTGCCACACCTCTTATCAATACAAATCTGGATAAGACAACGACAGATTATCTAGCTACTCAACATGCATTGCAGCGACTAGGGACACCTGCAGAGGTTGCTGAACTCGCCTTATGGCTGGCATCTGACAAATCTTCTTTTGTTACAGGCTCTTATTATCCGGTAGATGGAGGATATTTAGCTAAATAGAGCAAGATTCGGATTTTATCTGTACTTTTCAGTTCCGATATTTGGGTATGACAATAACACAACAGGAGATCAATTACGAACGCATTGCCAAGGCAATAGCCTATATACAACACAATTTTAAGCGTCAGCCTAGTTTGGAAGAGCTAGCGGCCCATGTGCATATTAGTCCGTTCCATTTCCAAAGACTGTTTACCGAATGGGCCGGTACAAGTCCCAAGAAATTTCTGCAATATATTAGTGTATCCTATGCAAAAAATCTGTTAGAAAGCCAGCAACATACTGTTTTCGAAACAGTATATAAAACTGGTCTAACTAGTAGCAGCAGGCTTCACGAGCTATTTATCCACATTGAAGGCATGACTCCTGCTGAATATAAGAATGGTGGTCAAGATCTTACAGTATACTATAGCTTTAGCTTTACCCCCTTTGGAAAAAGCCTAATTGCATCTACTGAAAAAGGAATCTGTTACATGGCTTTTGTGGAAGATACCGTCCAAGGGATATTCAACCTTAAAAGGAAATTCCCCAACGCGACCTATGTCAATAAAGAGTTGGAAATCCACAGCCAGGTCAGTACTATCTTTAGTCGCGAAAACGCTAATTTACCGCAATTGAAACTCCATTTAAAAGGCACTCCCTTTCAATTAAAAGTATGGGAGGCATTGCTAAAAATTCCGATGGGAAGTCTTTCAACTTATGGCACTATCGCTAAACACATTAATCATGAAAAAGCGTCTAGAGCAGTAGGGACTGCTATCGGAAGCAATCCAATTGCCTATCTTATTCCCTGTCATCGGGTGATTCAATCCTCTGGAATATTCGGAGGTTATATGTGGAACCCCACACGTAAAGCAGCAATTATAGGTTGGGAAAATGCGAAATTAAATCCGGAACAAGATGAAATTATTTAACCCACAGGATCCCACAAAAAATCTACTTCCGTATGATGGTACCGTCAACTATTACGGTATAATTTGTAACTTAGCGGACCATTATTACGAACGGCTTATGCATTGCATTGCCTGGAAAAACGATGAGGCCATTATATTTGGAAAGCATATTTATACAAAAAGGAAAATTGCGTGGTATGGTGATCGTGCTTTCGAATACCGTTATTCTGGAATCCAGAAGATCGCACTACCTTGGACCTCCGATCTGCTAACGTTGAAAGAGCTGGCAGAAACGGTTAGTGGAGAAACTTTCAATTCATGTCTGCTTAATTTATATCACAATGGAGATGAGGGAATGGCTTGGCATAGCGACGCTGAAAAAGACCTGAAACCCGATGGCGCGATTGCTTCTATAACATTTGGAGCACAGCGAAAATTTTCTTTTAAACACAAAAAAACGAAAGAGAAAGTTGATATTCACCTTGAACACGGGAGTCTTCTCGTTATGAAAGAGAGTACGCAATCACATTGGCTGCATCGCCTCCCTCCTACCAAAACCGTATTGCATCCACGCATCAATTTGACATTTCGAACAATTGTAAACTAATTCTTAAATCCATGAATTACTTCTACTCACCCTAAAATAAATATTATAAGAAGAGAACACCATCTGCTCCCTTCTTATAGTGGGGATGGTTTACGTTAAGGATCGATACGAAGAAAATCTCCTTGACTATTAAAGACTAACTCCAGTTCGTTCGTCAATTCGACATCAAAGTTCCCATTATCTTTCTCAATACTATTAAAGTCGGCATTTGGGTATTTTTCCGTTACATAATCTACAATAACAGGTAGTATAAACGTAGTTGGAATAGCGATATTATTGGCGCCATCCACGTCTTTCCAGTTTCCGTTCTTATCAAACTTCACTTCCGTACGATTATCTAGTAGCACTTTATATTCCGTACCCGAAAACCCTTCCTTTTCTTTTGTAACACTTAAAACCGTCACATTATTAAAATGCTCTTTCAAAAATGTCGAACCTGTAGCTGGTAGGTCATCTGTTCCAACAATTTTTTCTTTTTCACATGAAACACTTGCAAAAGCGATCGTGAATAATAGCCATACTCCTAAATGTAATTTTCTCATTTTCATTCTATTTATATTTATTTATCGTTTTTAGTCGTCTATGCGTACAAATTCACCCTTTTTATTGTACTCTAAATCCAACCCGTTCGTCAATTCGATTTCGTATTTTCGGATTGATTTCGAAATCTGAACAATATTGTTGTTTGGAAAACTCTTTTTGATATGTGCATGTATCGACACCGGAACAATATTAGGGGGGACAGCATTTAGTTTGGCATCTATTTCTGTCCAACTTCCTTTACCATCGAATTCTATCTTCACACCATTTGCCAATACGACTTTATATTCTTTTTCACTAAGAAATTCACTTTCCAATGTCACATAGGACACTGCCGTTTTGGAATAATAAGTTTTGATAAATAATTGTGCGGGTTGAGGTAATTGCGCCAGTTGAATGATCTTTTCTTGCGTTTTGCCCACTGTAACAACCATAAAGAGAAAGGCTGTCATCATCCATTTAATACTTGTGTTCATATCTGTTTTTTTAAGTAATAGTGCAAGAATCATTCACAGTAGTTCTTACACTTAGTTAACACAAATTTCAGACACGAATTGGGAAAGATTTAGGAATTAAGAATGCATTAATGAAAAAACATGAAAATTATTTTCAAATCGGTAATTGATTTCCAAATTAGGATAGGTCTCTACGATCGATTTGACAATCGACAGTCCTAAACCATTAGATTGACTATCTTGATACCCTTTATGGAAACGTTCAAAAATATATTGTGGATTCAATGCTCCTGAAGTACTGGGATTACGGATCTCCAGTCTATTTGAATTAATCCGTATGTCTATTGCACCAGGAGTGGTATTATATTTAATCGCATTACGAAGTAAATTAGAAATCAATATCGCCGCTAAATCAGGATTAATCGATGTTTTAAATACTGCTTCTTCCGTCATGTCAAATTTTATTCCCTGAAAATCAGCAATATCTTGGACATCATTTAAAAGTTCCTTTGTCAATTTGTTAAAATTTATCTCCTCGATTTCTTTATATTGATGATTATCTATTCTGGAAAGCATCAAAAGAGACTTATTAAGACCTACCATTCGGTGTAGCGACTGTTTCGCTTCTGCTATTTTGATAAGCTGTGGCTCCGAGAGTTCATGATCTTGAAGCAAAAGCTCTAACTTATTAATGGTGATTGCCAAAGGTGTTTGTAATTCGTGGGAAGCATTCTCCAAAAATCGCTTTTGCTCGTCAAATATCATCTCGTTACGTTGGATCATGAGACTTATCTGGCTGTTCAGTTCATTGAATTCTTTAACTTTTGTGGCTACAGGCTGAAAAGAAGATACATATCCAAAGCGGTAATTACTCAGATTGGAAAGAATACGAGTAAATGGAAGCCAAGCTCTAGTTAAAATTAGGTGGTTCACAATCAGAATACTCAAAATAATAACCGTATATAACACTCCTAATGAGATCGCCAAATTAATCAAAAAATCATCTTCTTCTACCGTAGACGTACGTATTTCGAGCAGAAAAGGCTCTCCCTCTTTGCTGTAAAATCCCGTTCTCAATATACGATAAGGCTCATCCTCTTCATCGTAAGGCATATAAATCAACTCATTCGTAAAATGATTCCTGTCTGTAAAGTCATCAACATTTCCGGGTAATATCCGAAACTGATTAATTCCAAATTCCTTGGTATTATGTAGTATCTCGGAATTACCGTACGCCTCTCTGATAATTTCGATTTTTTGATTCTTTAGTCCATCATCTACATTATCATACACTTCATCCATCAATACTGCGTAAAACAACAATGCCCATAATGCCATTACGATCAGTATAGTGATGACGATGTATCTATTTGTATAATTCTTTACTGAAATCTTCATTATTAAATTAATTTATATCCTACTCCATACACGGCTTGAATATCTATTTGAGCATTAGCTTCTTTCAACTTTCGTCTTAGGTTCTTTATTTGTGAATAAATAAAGTCTAAATTGTCGGCTTGGTCGGCATTGTCTCCCCATACGGTTTCCGCAATAGTCGTTTTTTCCATTAATTTATTGGGACGCAGCATCAAATAGTACAACATATCATATTCCTTTCTATTTAATATCACTTCTTTACTACCTACAGTTACCTGTCGTAAATCAGGATTTAATTTGACATCTTTATAAGAAATAACATGATCACCTTGGTGCATATGGCGTCGTACAATAGATTTTATCCGCGCCAATAACTCTGATAGATGAAAAGGCTTAGCTAAATAATCATCGGCCCCGATTTCCAACCCCAACACTTTGTCTTCAACCGAATCTTTTGCAGACAAGATCAATACTGGTTGATCTTTTTTTTCGTTCTTAAGCAAACGCAAAATATCTAAACCGCTTCCTCCTGGCAACATAATATCCAATAAAATGCAATCGTATTGATAAGAAAGCACTTTTACTACTGCGGTTTCATAATTTGTCGCAAATTCTACCAAGTAACTTTCTTGCTCCAAAAACTCCTGCACACTATGCAATAGATCTATTTCGTCTTCTATAATCAATATTTTCATCTGTATACAATTATTTTGCTTTTTCTGTAGGATTATAATTAGTTTAACAGACCTATTAAATAGTTATCGATATTCACAGTAAAATTCAATGCGCTGTTTTCTCTATTAATTTACTTCATGTCTTATCATAAACCGTACAAATCCCTAATGCAGAGTTAGGAAAAAAATCTGTGAATAATGATGGTAAATAAAAATAACGAGGCCTATAGGAAAATGTTTTATGTATTTATTGCAAATCAGCATCAAAAATAACCTAAAACATAAACAATTAATTTATTTTTACGTTATTAAAATTAGTCATCATCGATCAACTTAATATATACACATAAATTGAATAAATTCAGCCGTATTTTTTTAAAAACCATTTTGTGGATTATAGGTTCTGTAATAGCCTTGCTTTTACTTGTTATTTTCTTAATAAGGCTGCCTGCTGTACAGAATTATGTAGTTGGAAAGGTGACAAATTATTTAGAAACCAAAATCGGCACGCCGGTAAACATTGGTTATATCAATATCACGTTCCCCAAAAATCTGGTATTGGAGAATGTCTATTTTGAAGATAGGAGTCAAGACACTCTCTTGGCAGGGGAGAAATTATCTGTAGACATCAATATGTTCAAATTATTTAAGAACACCGTTGAAATTCAAGAACTTGATCTGAAGGGCATCACTGCAAAAATAACCCGTAAAGCACCTGATGGATCCTTCAATTTTGATTACATATTAAAGGCTTTTACAACAGAAAAAGAAAGCACTACTAATGCTGATACCGCGTCGGCATTGGTATTTGACATTGATAAAGTAAATTTCGAACGTATCCGATTTTCCTATAAGGATGATATGATAGGTACATCTGCGGACATTATGTTGTCTCATTTTGAAACTCGCGTAAAGAATTTTGACCTAACTAACAATATGTCTTTTGACATGCCAATTATTCAAATTGCGGGTCTCCGTGCAGATATCAAGCAATGGGCTCCAGCCACGGAAACCACCACTCCTACTGCAGAAAATTTTGGCATTACTGACCAATCTGTCGAGAATTCTTCTCTCCTTCCGAATCTGGCTACGGAGTCGATCATTCTAAAAGATATTTTGGTACGGTATGAAGACAGTTCCTCTGCTATGGATACCAAGTTTGATATCAAGAACCTTTCTGCAAATGTTAAGGAAATAGATTTGAATAAGGAAGTTATTAGACTCAAAGAGATCATGTTAGAGGGTTCGGATTCCTACGTATTCTTCGGAAAGCAAAATAGCGTTAAAGCAGATATCGTCTCAGCAGACACAAGTACGTCGGTTAATTGGGTAGTCTCAGCAGATAAACTTTCGATAGAGAAGACTAACTTTTGGTTTAAAGACGACAATCAAACGCGCACAGAAGGATTCGACTATTCAAATATTAAACTATCCGATCTCGCCGGGGGATTGGATGATCTTTATTATTCTTCAGATTCTATTTCAGGTTCGCTTGCCAACCTTTCTGTAAGGGATCATTCTGGCCTTAACCTCAAACAGTTAAAAGCCGACTTTGTATATTCCGGTACAGGAGCAACGATCGAAAATCTATTAGCAGAAACCGATAAAACAATAATCCGCGATTATATCAAAGTAACTTATCCTTCCCTAGAAACCATAAGCACAAATCCAAGTGCGATGATTATCGATGCGCGCATCAGCAAAAGCCAGATCGATATGTCGGATATACTGTACTTTGTACCCGACCTTGGAAATATGGATGTGATGAAACCGCTGACAACCAAACGGTTTTATATAGATGGACGCATACAAGGCCGGCTAGATGACCTACATATTCCAAAACTGGAGTTTAAAACGCTTGACAATACGCATATTATTGCCAGCGCAGATATTAAGGGATTGCCAGATATGGATCGCATGTATGTTAATCTTAACCTTAAGAAGCTAACCACCAGTAGATACGATATTGAACGACTGGTAGATAATTCGTTGCTGCCTGATAGTATACAATTACCGAACTCAATTTCATTATCAGGAACGCTAAAAGGTGGGATGACTGGCGGAGATGTCAACATGAGTTTGCTAACTGATCGAGGAAATGTTATAGTTAATGGTTCCCTTAACATGAGTCAAAGAGATACTATTTACAATGCGTATGTATCGATAGATGACTTTAATATCGGCCATATCCTCAATCAGGATTCTGTACTTGGGATCATTGCCGCAGAAGCTAACGTAAAAGGGCATGGATTGAACCCGCAGACTATGGTAGCCGAAATCAATGGAACAGTTAATAGATTGGATGCCTTGGGGTACAGTTATCATGGTGTAGTACTTGATATTATTGCGAATGATGGCGATATAGCTGGAAACATCACCAGTCCCGATCCAAATGTTAAATTCAACCTTGATCTCGCGGCAGATATGAGAGGGCAATATCCTAAAGTGAACATGGAGTTGATGATTGACAGTGTTAATCTAAAGAATCTGAATTTGACCACCGACCATATCCGTTATCATGGTAAAATAACTGCAGATTTTGAAACTGCAGATCTGAATTATTTAAACGGAGCAATACATGTTTCTCAATCATCCATTGCATACAACGAGAATAGGTTTGCATTAGATACTGTCTCGGTCATTGCTACCGCCGATACCAGTAGGAATACGTTGGTACTAGCATCTGAATTTTTAAATGCCCATTTAGTAGGAAAATATAGGCTTACGGAGTTGGGAAGTTCCATACAGGATATTGTCCAAGTTTACTACAATCCACAGAACCTCTCCCCAGATACAGCCCGCTATGAGGATCAAAACTTTGAATTTTCTGCTGCAATAAACAATTCCCGATTTATTCGCGACTTTTTCCCGCAGCTTGAAGAGATGCAGGATGTAACATTGGATGGCACTTTTGACAGCAAGACTAAAAGTATCATGGCCAAATTAATTGCGCCAAAGGTCGTCTATGATGGCATGGAAGTAGAAAATGTAGGCGTAGATATCAATACACTAGATAGTACACTATATTATTCGGCCTTGATCAACCGGATAAAAATCAGCAATATTGAATTGATCAATACGGTATTGAGCGGCAAAGTCATCGAAAACAACCTTGATTTTGGCCTATGGATAAAGGATAAACAAGAGAAAGACCGTTATCATCTCGGGGCAAAAATGGCCGTAAACGAAAACAATTACATACTAAGTTTATTTGAAGATGGTCTTATGTTAAACTATGATAAGTGGAACATTTCGCCTGACAACCAAATTTCCTTCGGCATGGATGGTATTCGTGCCCATAATTTCAGACTCTCAAATAACGGACAGGAATTGTTAGTTCAATCACAAGATTCAACGCTGAATGCGCCGATTGACTTGTCGTTTAACAACTTCCGGATTGAAACCTTGAGTAAAATGCTCGAATCCGAAACCTTAAATTTAGGCGGTGGAATAAACGGATCTGCGACCATCTCCCGTTTAGAAAGTAGCCCGGTATTTGTCTCCGACGTCGAGATACAGAAATTTTATTTTGGTCAAGACACCGTAGGTAATGTTCTTATTAAAGTGAATAATGAAATCGAAAATACGTTTGCTGCAGATATTCGCATTACAGAAAACGGAAATGATGTGCAATTAACAGGAGAATATTACACTCCACCCTCCGGTGCATCCAATTTTAATGCCACACTGGATCTAAAGCCTATGAAGCTGAAAACTGTAGAAGCATTTAGTTTGGGATATTTGCAAAATGCAGCTGGGGATCTAACAGGTTCACTCAAAATCTCAGGTACACCGCAAGCACCTAAGATAAATGGTGATTTGGTCTTTCAGCGAGGCAAGCTCAATGTGACTATGTTGAATGCAGATTTTCTAATGGACAATCAAAAAATAACATTTAACAATCAAGGCATACAGTTTAGGCAATTTGAAATAAAAGATCTGAAAGGTAATGCTGCAAAATTAAATGGGACCATACGGACAACTACTTACAGCGATTTTATTTTCAATTTAAATTTAACAACGGCTGATTTTGCAGTAGTAAATTCGACTCGTGAAGATAATGATCTGTTCTTTGGAAAACTATTCGTCACTTCTAACATTCGCATTACAGGAGATCTCAATAAGCCAAAAATTGAGGGAAATGTCAAAGCAAATGAAAACACTGACTTTGTATTCATCGTACCCAATGACAACCCCGGCGTCGCCGAGCGTGATGGTGTGGTAAAATTCGTCGACAAAAGCGACACAGCACGTACAAATGTATTTGCCCAGTTAGACTCCCTGACAACAGCCTCTTCTGTGTTATCCGGATTTGATCTGGCGCTCAATCTGTCTACCGATCGAGACGCTAAATTCAAGGTCATTATTGATGAAGGGTCACAAGATGCGCTTAATATACAAGGTGTAGCCGAGCTCAATACAACGATTGATGCGAACAGTAACATTACCATGTCGGGTACCTATACCGTCGAAGACGGCAGCTACTCCTTTAATTTCGGCCCGGTAAGTCGACAATTTAATTTTCAGAAAGGGAGCACTATCACATGGAACGGCGATCCATTAGATGCTCGGATGGACATCACAGCACTATACAAGGGAAAATTTCCTACATTGGAACTAGTGAGCAACCAAATCGGCGCCGAAAATCAGAACCTTTATAAACAACGTATTCCATTTAATGTCAAATTGATCTTAACAGGGGAATTATTTAAACCTAACATCAATTTTGACATTGATCTGGATGAGAATAATGCAATTGTCTCCCAGGAAGTGGTGAGTAAAGTTAATATAGGTCTATCCGCTCTTCGTGAGGATCCCGCAGAATTGAACAAGCAGGTATTTTCGTTGATTGTTCTGGGTAGATTTATGTCTGCCAACCCATTTGAAAGTCTATCGGGTGGTGGAGGTGTAGAGGGTATGGCACGGAATTCAGTCAGTTCGCTACTAACCGCACAGTTAAATAATCTCGCTTCCGATTTGATCAAAGGTGTGGAGCTGGATTTTAATTTGCAATCAGAACAGGATTATCTGACCGGATCAGGACAGAATCGGACGGATCTCAATGTAGGTATATCAAAAATGCTTTTTGATGACAGGCTTAAAATAACCATAGGATCCAATTTTGAAGTAGAGGGGAATACCCGTCCCGGTGAAAGACCAAGCAACATTGCGGGGGATATTTCCTTGGATTACCAGCTATCCAAAGACGGTCGTTATTTTGCGCGCGTATACCGAAAAAATCAATATCAAGCTACGCTACAGGGGCAATTTGTGGAAACTGGAATTGGTTTCGTGATGACTATGGACTACAATAGGTTTAAAGAACTTTTTATGAATTCCAAAGCTTTGGAAGAATATTACAACACAGATACGAGAAGTTTTCGAAGAAGATTTGATATGGAACGTATGGAAACCGACTCCGTGTATCGAGACAGCGTTCGACTGGTCTTGCGCGACAGTTTGATGAAACATAGCCCCGAATTCCGAAAACGAGTACAGGAACGAGAACAGCAGGAATTGAAACAACAGTCAGATTCAACAACTGAGGATGGTGCCGGTACAGATTCACCAAAAGCGATAAAGGATACGGCAAATACCGTAATAAGAAACGAAGATGAGGAAAGGAATGAAAATGAATAGCCAAAAGATAATAACATTATTAGCCGTTCTTAGCCTTTTCGCAAGCTCGTGTAACTCTACCAAATACTTAGCGGAGGATGAAAAATTGTATGATGAAGGTAAAGTAGAGTTGCAAGTAGATACTGGGGTGGCAAACGATCGCAAAGAAGCTTTCGAAGAACGCTTGGAGTCTATGCTGCGTCCAGAACCAAATGCAAAAATTTTAGGATGGAGATGGAAATTATCGCTTTGGAATATGGGTGGTGGTCCTGACACAACTAAAAACTTTGTTCGGAGATGGCTTAAACGCCAAGGAGAAGAACCTGTATTACTTAGCGATGTAAACCGTGAATACAATGAAAACTTACTCCGAAACCGACTAGAAAATCTAGGCTTTTTTAATGCTACATTTACATCCGACACCACTATACATAAAAAATTAGCAACAGTTACCTATTATGGTATTCCGAGAAACATCTATCGAATTAATTCCGTTAAATTTGATATCGACAGCACGCGCGAAATCGGGAAAGATATATTAGAAAGCAGGGATAAATCCCTCCTACAAAACGGGAAGAATTATAATTTAGATGTAATAGTCAGTGAACGTGAACGGATAGACGATGATCTGAAGAACCAAGGATATTACTATTTCAGTCCTGACAACCTTTTGGTAGAAGTAGATAGTACTATTGGAGACCATAAGGTAGATATGTATGTTAATTTGAAACCTGAAACTTCGGAGAAAGCCATACATCCACAAAAAATCGGAAATATTTTTATTTATCCCAACTATACCTTAAATACCGAAGGGTATCGGCGGCAAAACCGTATCCGTAATTTGGACCTGTTCAATAATAATTATTATATCATTGATCGTAATAAAACCTATCGCCGAAAAGTGCTGGCAAACCATATTTTTTTTGAAAGAGGTGAATTGTATAATCGGCATGACCATAATCAGACTATTAATCATCTTGTCAATTTAAACGCATTTAAGTTTGTCAAGAACAATTTTGAGGACAATTCCGACTCAACAAATACCTTAGATGTGTATTATTATTTGACACCCTTACCTAAAAAATCTTTGCGTTTTGAAGTATTAGGCAAAACCGCAGCGGTATACAACGGGTCAGAAGCAAACGTTACCTGGACATTACGAAATGCCTTTCGGGGTTTTGAAACATTGACGTTGAACTTTTTTGGGGGATATGAAACACAGACGGGGGGCAATGTCAATCTAAATTCTTCCTATTATCGATACGGTGCAGAAGCCGCTATTACATGGCCTCGTCTGTTATCTCCCTATAAATGGGCGCCTTCCAGAAGATTTATTCCGCGTACCTATCTAAAATTAGGATATGAATTTTTAAACAGACGCACGGCGTATACATTAAATTCTACCAGTCTTAATTATGGTTACAATTGGAAGGAAAATGACAGGAAACAACATGACCTGGCCCTTGCAGAAATTATCTATGTACAACCTAGAAATGTGACTCCAGAGTATGAAGCACAAATGGATACTGTCCCTACTTTGAGACACATTATCGAACCTCAATTTTCATTTGGTCCGAATTACAATTTTACCTATACGAACACCATGCAACAGGAAAGAAAACATACCTTCTATTTTAAGGGCGGTATCAACCTATCTGGGAATGTTTTAGGTCTTGTACAGGGTGCCAATGCCCAAGAAGGAAATACAAAAACCTTATTTAATACTGTATATAGTCAATTCATCAAGATTGAAGGTGATTTTAGACATTATATGAAACTGTCTACCAATTCTCAATTGGCATCACGTATTATGATCGGAACAAGTTACTCTTATGGAAATTCACGATCACTTCCCTATCTGAAACAATATTTTACAGGCGGTCCGAATGGATTGCGTGCGTTTCGAGCAAGATCTATTGGCCCTGGATCTTCTCTTCCTGAAAATCTAGGTCAGGATAACTTTTTTGCAGACCAAACTGGCGATTACAAACTCGAACTGAATACCGAGTATCGCGCTAAAATAGCAGGTTTTTTGCATTGGGCAGCATTTGTAGACGCCGGAAATATTTGGTTGCAAAGTAGAGATGACAATAAACCTGGTGGCAGGTTATCAAAAGAGTTTCTATCGGAACTCGCCGTAGGTGGTGGTGCCGGTCTACGATTCGATTTTGATTTTTTAATTTTAAGAACAGACTTTGCCATTCCATTTAGAGTTCCCTACAACGCCAAGTCTGACAGATGGGTCTTTAAAGATATTGATCTGGGTAGTGGAAGATGGAGAGAAAATAACCTAATTTTCAATTTAGCGATAGGATATCCATTTTAAAAGTCAAATCCGAAGAAATTTCTTCGGATTTTGCGTCTATATCATTCGCATTTAGTAAATTTAGCAAGACAACAACTCAAAATAGATGCTATGAAGTTAACTGTTATTGGTGCTGGTGCTGTAGGAGCTACAACAGCAGATAATCTAGTCAGAAGAAATATCGCCCAAGAAATTGTTCTTTTGGATATTAAAGAAGGAGTAGCCGAAGGAAAAGCACAGGATATGATGCAAACCGCGGCTTTATTGGGATTTGATTCCAAAATCACCGGGGTAACCAACGATTATCTACAAACGGCAGGCTCCACCGTGGCTGTGGTTACTTCCGGTCTTCCACGAAAACCAGGTATGACCCGTGAAGAGTTAATTGGCACCAATGCCGGTATCGTTAAGAGTGTTGTTGAAAATTTAGTTAAACATTCTCCGGATATCATTATCCTGATTGTATCAAACCCAATGGATACAATGACTTACTTAGCTTTTAAATCGAGTGGATTACCCAAAAACAGAATAATTGGAATGGGTGGGGCGCTAGATTCAGCACGTTTTAAGTATCAGTTAGCCACAAAACTCAATGCATCTCCTAACGATTTGAATGCGATCGTCATCGGAGGCCATGGAGACACCACAATGATTCCTCTAATTGATCATGCCACGTGGAACAGTATCCCGGTTACCAACTTCTTGAACGAAGTAGAACAAGAGGAGATTGTTAAGAAAACGATGGTGGGCGGCGCTACGCTAACCGCACTGATTGGTACATCCGCTTGGTATGCACCTGGAGCAGCAGCAGCGGCGATGGTAGAGAGCATTGTATTGAATCAGAATCGACTGTTTACTGCCTCTGTATATTTAGAAGGTGAATTTGGAGAAGAAGATATCAATATCGGGGTGCCCGTTCTTATCAATAAGAATGGCTGGGAAAGAATTGTACCTCTTCAACTAAGTGACCGCGAAAAAGAACTTTTTAAAGCAAGTGCTGATGCCGTACGAAATATGAATACGGTTTTAAAAGAAAACAATTTAATATAGAGAACAGATCGTATATACATTAAACACAAACAAACCTATTGGTTTCTGTTTTTAATACGATGGGCTTGTTTACGTTTTTAACACAGAATACAGAAATTATTTTAAATGCAGATTATACCGTTAGAAGCGCTCAATTTAGAAGGAGATGGAATCCACATTATCATAGACGTGACAATTTTTGACAAACCATTTAAAATGGTAGTAGATACAGGGGCTTCCAAAACGGTTTTAGATAAGACTACACTTTTAAATTCGGGAATCGAAGAAAGTAAATTTCAAAATACTAACATTTTATCCAGCGGTCTAGGTACGAACAACATGCAAAGTTTTATATTGGATCTTCCGCTATTTCGTATTCGCGACTGGGCGATAAAGAATCTTCAAGTGGCCGTACTAGATCTTTCCTCTATCAATTATGCCTATGAGCAGATGAATTTCGCTCCAGTGATCGGTGTTTTAGGTGGAGACATTCTGTTAAAATATGGTGCCGTGATCGATTATAAAAAATGTACGTTGCGCTTACGATCCAGAGCCTCTCGACTTAAATAGACGGCGATGGATATGAAACCGTAGATAGGTATAGTAAGCAATTGAGATCAGTACCCCCATTGCCCCCATAAAATACAGTGTGGCTTTAATTCCCATCATCTCCGCAACGCCCCCTATTAGTAAGCTTCCGACAGGGAATACCCCTTGAAAAGCCATCACATAGTAAGACATAATACGTGCGCGATAAGAAGATATCGCATGTGTTTGAATATAGGTATTTATACTTGAGTTCTGCATCATCATCGCAAATGACACACAGGCAGTAAACACAATGGCAGAAAGCAGAAAATGCGAAAAAGCAAGTAAAAGAAGTGAAATCCCCATCATTAAGGCTGCAAAAAGCACGCGATAACGCAGGTTATCACCTGATTTTAACCTCGCCATATTTACCGCACCTATCATCGCCCCTAGTCCGGCGGCACTTTCAAACCATGAAAAAGTCGTTTCATCTCCCAAAAAAAGGTCTTTAGCAACAGCAGGAAGCAAAGAGGTGTATGGAATGACAAATAAACTGGAAAAAACCATAATTACAATTAAGGAGCCAATATGTGGAGATCGTCTAAGATATTCAAATCCATCCACTAAACCTTGCCAATTCGAAATACTTTTGAGATTGGCATTAGATTCCTCTGTTACTTTCATCAATAATAAAGTGATAATAACCGGTA
The DNA here is from genome assembly GCF_005049105.1 of Sphingobacterium alkalisoli. GTDB lineage: Bacteria > Bacteroidota > Bacteroidia > Sphingobacteriales > Sphingobacteriaceae > Sphingobacterium > Sphingobacterium alkalisoli. Next base: position 75,475 of record NZ_SUKA01000002.1, on the reverse strand, counting down.
TAAAACTCAGAAAATTAACAAAAAAACAGAGCAGTTCGCCGTAATTACTCAACAATATACCACCTATTGCCGGCCCCACCATCCTGGCAGCATTGAATACCGAAGAATTTAATGCTATTGCATTCGGTAGGTCCTTCTTGCCATTTACTAACGAAACAAGTAAAGCCTGTCTTCCAACTACATCGAAAGCATTGATCACCCCTTGGACAAATCCTAACACACTGAGCCAAAAGACAGATTCCTTACCATAAAAAACAAGTAAAGTCAGTAAGCCTGCCTGAAGCATCAGTAAGCCTTGCGTATTGAGTACCAACTTATATTTAGGTCTTTTGTCAATAAAACTCCCTATAAATGGGGTCAAAATCAACGAGGGAAGTAAAGATATAAACGATACAAATCCTAATAAAAAAACCGATTCAGTCAACTCATACACCAGCCAGCTAATTGCAATACGTTGCATCCAAGTACCTAAAAGCGAGAGCGACTGACCAATAGTATGTAATCTGAAATTAGGATGTTTTAAGGATTTGAAAATCTCCATTTACAAAGATAACGAGTCTTTAATTTATATATAGGCTGATTTAGCGCTAAAATTTTATAGTTATAAAAGAATATAACTACCTTTGTAACAGCTTTAAAAACATAAAGTTTTAACAACTTTCATAAAACTGATATTCAATATTATACGAACCATATATCTAAAACAATTTATCTACACATAAGGTGTGCACAATGCTAAAAATACAGTATACGTGGATATTCCGTATGAAAACTAAAAACAATTTATATACATATGAAATTTTTTATTGACACAGCCAATTTGGCTCAAATCAAAGAAGCACAAGATCTAGGTGTTCTTGATGGGGTTACGACCAACCCCAGCCTAATGGCGAAAGAAGGTATCAGCGGAGAGGATAACGTGATTAACCATTACAAAGCAATCTGTGCCATTGTCGACGGCGATGTAAGTGCAGAGGTAATTGCTACTAACTACGAGGATATGATCAAAGAAGGGGTAGCTTTAGCTGCTTTGGACAGCAAGATTGTGGTTAAAGTTCCTATGATAAAAGATGGTGTCAAAGCAATCAAATATTTCAGCAGCAAAGGCATCAAGACTAACTGTACATTGGTGTTCTCAGCAGGCCAGGCTTTATTGGCAGCAAAGGCAGGAGCAACTTATGTTTCACCTTTTATCGGCCGTCTTGACGACATTTCTGTAGATGGGCTAGGGCTTATAGAAGAGATTCGCTTGATCTATGACAACTATGGTTTCACTACACAAATCTTAGCTGCATCCGTTCGTCATAGTGCACATCTTTTAGGCTGTGCGAAGATCGGGGCCGATGTAATGACCGGCCCATTATCGGTGTTTACGGCTCTATTAAAACATCCGCTAACAGATAGCGGGCTTGCTCAGTTTTTGGCAGATCATGCCAAAGCAGCAGGTAAATAAAAGCCAACACTTTTTAATAAATAGCCCGTTCTGTATCGGATATAGAACGGCTTTTTTATGCTCTAAATTTTACGTAATTTTGCTACTATGGACACTCAAAATAACAGCGCAAATACGCAAACAGAGACCGAAGATTTTGCACATCTTTTACGATCAAATAAACTTAAAGTGACACAGCCTCGACTACGGGTTTTGGAGATTGTATCGACTAAGACCGCAGCTATTTCGCAACCTGAATTAGAGAAAATTTTAGGAAACGAGATTGACCGCGTAACGCTATATCGTATACTTGCTAGCTTTGAAGAAAAAGGAATTTTGCATAAAATTTTTGATCTCCATGGCACCGCTACTTATGCGATCTGTTCCACTAAATGCAGTGCGCATCACCATCATGATCAACACGTCCATTTCATCTGCTCGGTCTGTAATAGCATCTACTGCCTGGATGAAATTTCGCTACCACAGATTAACCTACCTTCCGGATTTTCCTTATACTCCATCGCGATCAATGCAGTTGGATTATGTAAAAATTGCCAGTCTACCCACTAAGGAATCAAGTTATTTCACGCTAATACCCTAAAAGTTAAAGAAGCTATTCTAGGACTTATTTGTTCAAAAATTCATATGCTAAAAAAAATAAAACAGACAGCTAAAGTTTTACCGAAAAGAACATTACATTCTATATTACAAATACTTAACATAACATTAGTAATCTAAAAATTAAACAAAGTATTTTTAGCAAAACAGTTAAAATCCGTAATTTTCTAACGCACCAAGCTTTAAACGCGATTTAGAGCACATTCATATTAAAATATTTTAGCAAAAAATAAACATATACAATTAGTAAACAATATATTATAAAAGCTAAAATAGAATACAACTACAGAATGACTGAACGCCCCATATTCCTGTAGCCGCTTCATCAATTGTGATATTAAATTTGATTTTATATGAATTATAATTGCATATAAAATCGAATTTATCTAAGTTTAAAGAAAGTACATGAAACAAGCATTCCACATAAATGTTATGCACATGTAAGTAGAGCAGCTTACTCCTACTTCAACGGAGTGCCATTAAAAAAGTAAACGAATGAGATCACAAAAAGAGAATCCTTATAAGGAAGTTTTAACACGAATGATTGTCGATATTTTCGAGAAATCGGACAATCAAAAACTCAACTACAAACAAGTCGCTGCAAAACTCAACATATCCGATTCGGAATCAAAAGTTGCCGTAGCGGACATCCTCAACGACGCATCAAAAGCAGGTCTTTTTGTCCAACCCGAACGTGGAAAATTTAGACTGAAACAACTCAATGTATACGTGACCGGAAAGGTCGACATGACAGCCGACGGATCTGCCTATATCGTACCCACTGACGAGATGGAAAATGACATCTTCGTAGCCCCTCGAAAGCTTCGTCAAGCCCTTCACAATGACATGGTAAAAGTACACGTTTACGAACGTGGCAAGGGCAAAAAAAGAGAAGGGGAAGTTGTCGAAATTATCCAACGTGCTAAGACCGATTTCACAGGCACGATCGACATCTCGCAAAACTATGCCTTCTTTCTTGCTGATGACCGAAAAATGAATCATGACATCTTTATACCATTAGACAACCTGAATGGAGCGCAAGATGGAGAAAAGGTTGTGGTATCCATTATCGAATGGCCAAAGAACGCCAAAAACCCCATCGGAAAGGTAAAGAACATCTTAGGCAAAAAAGGCGAGAACAATACAGAGATGAATGCGATTCTAGCAGATTTCGGTTTTCCGCTCGACTTTCCGAAAGAAGTGGAAGCAGCCGCAAACCACATCTCCGGCAAGATCACCAAAGCCGAAATTGCCAAACGTCGTGATTTTAGAAACATCCTTACTTTTACGATAGACCCCGCGGATGCAAAGGACTTTGATGATGCAATCTCTTTTCAGACATTAGAAAACGGGAACTACGAAATTGGTGTCCACATCGCTGACGTGTCACATTACGTCATGCCCGATACCGCACTAGACAAAGAAGCTTTTGATCGCGCGACTTCAGTATATCTGGTCGACCGGGTCATCCCTATGCTTCCCGAGCGCCTGTCGAATGACCTATGCTCCTTACGCCCGAATGAAGACAAGTTGTGTTTCTCGGCCGTCTTTGAAATAGATGAAAAAGCGACTGTTATCGACCAGTGGTTTGGTCGCACTATTATACACTCCGACCGTCGCTTTAGCTATGAAGAGGCCCAAGAAATCATAGAGGATAAAGAAGGGCCGTTTTCAGCGGAACTCTTGAAGCTAAATAAGCTTGCTTACATCTTACGTGAACGCAAATTCAAAAATGGTGCAATCAGTTTCGAAAGTGAAGAAGTAAAATTCCACCTAGACGAAAATGGAAAACCATTGGGTGTATATACGAAGGTGAGAAAAGATGCACACAAGCTGATTGAAGATTTCATGTTATTGGCCAACCGCAAGGTGGCCGAGTACATCGGAAAACAGGGGCGCGGAAAAAATAAGCTGGCATTTGTATACCGTTTTCACGATGTACCCAAACCGGAGACCTTAACGAACTTCTCACAGTTTGCACTCCGCTTTGGGCACAAGCTAAATATTAAATCTGATAAAGAGACGGCCAAATCGCTAAATGCATTGATGACAAAGATCGAGGGGTCAAAAGAGCAGAATCTATTAACCTCCCTTGCCGTACGTTCTATGGCCAAAGCCATTTATACCACTAAGAACACCTCGCACTACGGTCTGGCTTTCGATTATTACACCCATTTCACCTCCCCTATCCGTCGTTATCCAGATGTGATGGTACACCGCTTGCTACAATTTTATTTAGACGGAGGAGGCAAGGTAAATGCCGAGCACTACGAAAAAATGGCCGAACATTCCTCGCAGATGGAAAAAAAAGCGGCAGAAGCTGAGCGCGCTTCAATCAAATACAAGCAAGCCGAGTTCCTACTGGATCAGATAGGCGTAGAATACAAAGGCCTGGTATCCGGCGTAACAGAGTGGGGTATGTATGTAGAAATAGCCGAAAATAAATGCGAAGGCATGGTACGCCTTCGTGATATTACCGATGATTTTTATACGTTAGACGAAAAAAATTATGCCATTATCGGTCAACGAAAAAAGAAGGTATATCAACTTGGAGACGAGGTGCAAATCAAAGTAAAGAAAGTCGACTTGGAAAAACGACAGATCGATTTTACACTAATATCGTAATTTAGGTTAAAAATCCTTTCGCATTTACAAATCCGAAATCTTCTACCAGTAGAATAAATGAAAAAAATTAACACTCAACACTTTATACTTCAATATTTTCTAGTTATCTTTGCACACTTTAAAAAATTAATTTACATAAATTAAAAACAGAACAGGTAAATGCCTACTATTCAACAATTAGTTAGAAAAGGTAGAGTAGCTCTGGTAGACAAGAGTAAGTCTCCAGCGTTGGACAGCTGTCCACAGCGAAGAGGTGTATGTACACGTGTATATACTACTACCCCTAAAAAACCAAACTCAGCAATGCGTAAAGTAGCTCGTGTACGTTTAACAAACGGCAAGGAGGTCAACGCTTATATCCCCGGAGAAGGTCACAACTTACAAGAGCACTCTATCGTATTGATTCGTGGTGGCCGTGTAAAAGATTTACCAGGTGTACGTTATCACATCATTCGTGGTGCATTGGATACTTCAGGTGTAGCAGGTCGTAACCAACGACGTTCAAAATATGGAACTAAGCGTCCTAAACCAGGACAAGCAGCTGCAGCTCCAGCAAAAGGTAAAAAGAAATAATTAAACGGAGGGAAAGAAAATGAGAAAATCAAAACCAAAAAAGAGAATCATTTTACCTGATCCAAAGTTTAACGACACTCAGGTAACACGTTTTGTAAACAATATGATGTACGATGGTAAAAAATCTATCGCCTATTCAATTTTTTACAACGCAGTAGAATTAGTAGAACAAAAAACACAAGAGAACGGCCTAGAGACTTGGAAAAAAGCGTTAAACAACGTTATGCCAGCTGTAGAGGTTAAATCTCGTCGTGTCGGAGGGGCCAACTTCCAAGTTCCTATGGAAGTACGTCCTGAACGTAAAATTGCTTTGGGTATGAAATGGTTAATTTCTTACTCACGTAAACGTGGTGAAAAAACAATGTTCGAAAAATTAGCAGGAGAAATCATCTCAGCTTCTAAAGGTGAAGGTGCTGCTGTTAAGAAGAAAGAAGATACGCACAAAATGGCGGAAGCTAACAAAGCGTTCTCACACTTCAGATTCTAATTTTGAAAACAAAGAATCAAATATGATTACACCGGCTCCCGATAACAGAACTTTTCCATTATCGGAGTCGGTGTACTTATTTTTACAAACATTGCAATTAAAGAAAGTCTTAAAAGGCTAAGTGCATAAAAATATTATGGCAAGAGATTTAAAATTCACTAGAAATATCGGTATCGCTGCGCACATCGACGCTGGTAAAACGACTACAACTGAACGTATCCTTTATTATTCAGGTGTAAACCATAAAATTGGTGAAGTTCACGAAGGAGCTTCTACAATGGACTGGATGGAGCAGGAAGCGGAACGTGGTATCACGATTACTTCTGCTGCAACAACTGTATTCTGGCAGTACCGTGGCAACAAATACCAAGTAAACGTAATCGATACACCTGGACACGTGGATTTTACCGTTGAGGTAAACCGTTCACTACGTGTATTAGACGGGTTGGTGTTCCTATTTTCAGCAGTTGATGGTGTAGAACCTCAGTCTGAGACGAACTGGCGTTTAGCCGATAATTATAAAGTTCCTCGTATCGGATTCGTTAACAAAATGGACCGTTCTGGAGCAGATTTTCTAAAAGTCGTTGGTCAAGTAAAATCAATGTTGGGTTCTGATGCCGTAGCATTGCAATTGCCTATTGGTGCCGAAGATTCTTTTACAGGTGTAGTTGATTTAATCAATAACCGTGGTATCGTATGGAATGAACATGATAAAGGCATGACCTTTACTGAAGTGCCTATCCCAGAAGATATGCTTGAAGAAGTTGCCGAATACCGCGAAAAACTACTAGAAGCTGTAGCTGGATACGATGAGTCCTTAATGGAAAAATTCTTCGAAGATCCAGATTCGCTAACGGAGCGCGAAATCTTAAATGCATTACGTGCGGCTGTGTTGGACAACTCTATCGTGCCTATGGTCTGTGGTTCGTCTTTCAAGAATAAAGGTGTACAAACCATGTTGGATCTAGTGATGGAATTATTGCCTTCACCAATGGATTCAGAAGGTGTTAAAGGTACCCATCCTGATACAGGTGCAGAATTATTGCGTAAACCAGATGTTAAGGAGCCTTTTGCTGCATTAGGTTTCAAAATTGCCACTGACCCTTTCGTAGGTCGTTTGTGTTTCATCCGTGCTTATTCAGGTAAATTAGATGCTGGTTCTTATGTCTTGAACACGCGTTCAGGCAATAAAGAGCGTATCTCTCGTATCTTCCAAATGCACGCTAACAAACAAAACCCTATCCCATTCATTGAGGCTGGTGATATTGGTGCTGTTGTTGGTTTTAAAGACATCAAAACTGGTGATACGTTATGTGATGAAAAACACCCTATCGTATTAGAGTCGATGAACTTCCCTGAGCCAGTTATCGGTTTAGCTATTGAACCAAAAACTCAAGCTGACATTGACAGATTAGGTATTGGTCTTGGTAAATTAGCTGAAGAAGATCCTACATTCGTAGTAAAAACGGACGAGGAAACTGGTCAAACAGTTATCTCTGGTATGGGTGAGCTTCACTTAGAGATCTTGATCGATCGTTTGAAACGTGAATTCAAAGTTGAGGTTAACCAAGGTGCTCCTCAAGTATCATACAAAGAGTCTATTAACGGCACTACAGAGCACCGTGAGGTATTCAAAAAACAATCAGGTGGTCGTGGTAAATTTGCGGACATTAAAGTTGTTATTTCTCCAGTAGACGAAGATTTCGATTTAAGTAAATCACCTCTTCAATTTGTAAACGAAATCGTTGGCGGTAAAATTCCAAAAGAGTTTATCCCTTCAGTTCAGAAAGGATTTGAAACATCATTGAAAAACGGTGTATTAGCTGGATATCCATTATCTGGCATGAAAGTTCGTTTGATTGATGGTTCATTTCACGCTGTCGATTCAGATTCCCTATCTTTTGAATTAGCAGCTCGTCAAGCATACCGTGAAGCATTACCAAAATGTTCTCCAGTGTTAATGGAACCAATTATGAAAATAGAGGTTTTAACACCAGAAGAAAATATGGGTGATGTAATGGGAGACTTAAACCGTCGTCGTGGTCAAATGCAAGGTTTGGACTCACGTAATGGTGTACAGGTTATTAGAGCATTAGTACCTCTTTCTGAGATGTTTGGTTACGTAACACAATTACGTACGATTACTTCAGGACGTGCTACTTCTACAATGGAATTCGATCACTTTGCTGAAGCACCTCGTAATGTTGCTGAAGAAGTAATTGCGAAATCAAAAGGCAGAGTAAAAGGATCTGTAGAATAATATTGATTGATTAAAGATCAGGGAGAAAAGATGAAGGACATGGAGTCTTTCATCTTTATTCCAAAGATTAAACCGACCGTTGGTTGCGAATAGCTCTAATCAGGGGTCATCTTAAACAAATAAAAATGAGCCAAAGAATCAGAATCAAATTGAAATCATACGATTACAATTTAGTTGACAAATCAGCTGAGAAAATCGTAAAAACCGTAAAACCTACGGGTGCAGTAGTTAGTGGTCCTATTCCATTGCCTACAGAGAAAAAAATCTACACCGTTTTACGTTCACCACACGTTAACAAAAAAGCACGTGAGCAATTCCAATTGTGCGCGTACAAAAGATTGTTAGATATTTATTCATCTAACTCTAAAACTGTTGATGCATTGATGAAACTTGAGTTACCTTCGGGTGTTGAAGTTGAAATCAAAGTGTGATAGGATTTCAGTACATGAAAAAAAGGCTTCTCGTAAAACAGAAGCCTTTTTCTGTTATAGTACATATAGCGGTTTGATGATCACGCATAAAAAAGGGGGCGAGCAAAAAATTTGCCCGCCCCTTTTTTAAAGCTAATTTGAATTACCTATCAACTTAAAATTTGAATGTCAATCCAAATGTAGCTTCGTTAAAGAAATTATTGAACACGTTAACATTTGTGTTAAATGAAGTTACGGACTCAGCTCCGTCTACATCAGCTTTAGTAGAACCGAAAGAAATTACATTTGCAAAAGCAAAATTAACTGCGATTTTGTCTGTCAAGAAGTAGTTTGCACCAATACCTGCATTTGCGCCGAAACCATTAACTTTAGGAAGATCTTCAGATTCTGCTCCTACCTTAGTTTCTCCGGTTGTATTTACATAACCCGCTCCTACTTCAGTATAGGTTTTAAAACGAGAACCGACCTCTAAAAAGTAATAACGACCAAAAGCACCAATACCAAATGCTTTTTCAGTATCGACAAGTTTAAGGTCATCATTTTCGTAATCAGTTTCTTTGTTTTGTCCAAAAGCAAGTTCTAAACCAACGGCAATCTTATCGGTAACAAAATAACCCGCTTTAGGATTAAAATTAAATGTCGCTGTTTTTTCTTTTGCATTTTTGTCATTCGTATTTGAAGAATTGAAGTTACCCTCAACAAGGAAGTTACCTTTTTCAAAACCAAATTCTTGTGCATTCGAAGCAAATGTCAACCCTGCTACCGCAGTCATAGTAAGTAATAATTTTTTCATATTTTTTATTGTTTTAAATTAAACTGCTGCAAATCTAAACTTTTTGACTATACAAGCAAAAAAATCAAATTAAATTTTAGTCATAAAATTGCAACAATGAAACAACCTCTTAATGGTCAGTTAATTATAATCATTCAATCGAGAGAAATTATTATTTCATCAAACAAAATGAGATTTTTAGCTAGGTATTGAAATAATTCCACTCACACTCAACATATTATCCAATTCTAGGAACATCATTAACAACCTTGCTAATACAAATAAACTTACTTTCAACGGCGAGGGAAGCACTATAAGGGGTTTATGATGGCTATCCTGAACAAAAAAAACGTCAGAAAAAAAAAGCTTCAAAATACTTGAAGCTTTTACTGCGTAGCGGGGAGCAGGATCGAACTGCCGACCTCAGGGTTATGAATCCTGCGCTCTAACCATCTGAGCTACCCCGCCGATTTTCGGTATGCAAATATAGCAATAAGGAATTACTTTCAAAGTAATTTTCGTAAGATTTTAGGAAGTAAAATCAATGCAAAAAAGCCTTGGCAGACAAATTATTAAAAATGAAGGAAATAGATGTGTAAAAAGGCTATAATGTGAATAAAAATATAGCAAGTCATTTTACAATGACACAATTAATATGTATAATTACAAAATACAGTATCATATAACTATACAACTCTTATTGATTATAAATACGTTTAGATATGGCAGAAAAAACCAAAATATCCTTAGAATATATTATAAACTCGTCACCTCGCATCTTATACCCTTATTTGGTCGAGCCGAATGAACTCGCCCAGTGGTTTGCCGACGACGTCAACTACCACGATGGGGTTTATGAGTTCATCTGGGACGGTGAATCTTTTAAAGCTCGTCTCGCCGCTTCCAAAGAGAATAAATCCGTTAAATTCAAATGGATAGACGACGAGCCAAATTTTTTCGAAATGGAAATAGTACAAGACGAACTAACCAATGATGTAGCCTTAGCTATAACGGATTACGCCAAAGATGAAAACGTCGACGACCGTAAAATGATATGGGACAATTCTGTAAGCTATTTGCAAAGCGTAATTGGTGCTTAAAAAATCTTATCTTTGTAGCGTATTATCATACTTCTCGTTTTTGACGTTATAGGAATGGATTCGCTGATATGAAGAAAGTTCACTTATTAATTTTACAAGCATTTATAAAGCCCTTTTTAGTCACATTCTGTATTGTGATGTTTGTGCTATTAATGCTTTTTCTGTTTAAATACATTGACGACTTAATCGGTAAAGGATTTGAATGGTATGTAATTTTAGAGCTCATAGGTTATCAATGCGCTGTACAGCTGTCGATGGCGTTGCCGCTATCGATGCTTCTGTCGTCTATTATGACCTTTGGGAATCTCGGTGAAAGCTACGAATTGGTGGCGATCAAAGCAGCAGGTGTATCCCTACGTAAAGCGATGACCCCGCTGTTTGTACTAGTGGGTATTTTCAGTATGTCGTCATTTCTTTTTTCCGACTACATACTACCTATCGTCAATTTGAAAATGGGCTCTCTTTTGTACGATGTCCGTCAGAAGCAGGCCGATTTTTTGATCAAACCTGGTGTATTTAACAACACTATTCCGGGTTATGCCATACGTGCTAAAAGTAAGAGCGAAGACGGTAAAACATTATACGATCTTACGATCTATGACCATAAAAGTGGGAATGCGTCAAGCAATGTTATGATAGCAAAAGAAGGCCTTATCTACAATTCCCGTGACCAAAAATATATGATCATTAAATTGATAGACGGGGTACGTTACGAAGATGCTAGGGTTAAAAATGCCAAACGATACGATCCCCGTCAACAATTTACACGTTTTTACTTTAAAGAAACCGAACAAAAATTTGACATGGAAGCGTTTAATTTTAAACGCACCGATGAAAATCTATTCAAGTCTCATCATCAAATGATGAACATTCGGCAATTAAAGTTAAAAACGGATTCGAATAAAATGGAGATGGATAGCATGCATAATGCACTTGTAAGGGAATACAATCACTATGTTTACTATAACGCACCGTATTACAGACAGGCAGATGTGAAGCCAGCACAAGTTGATTTTAACGGGGATATTTTGACGTACACTTCAAAAGACACAAAGCGAAATATTATCAACAACGCTTTGGGGCAAGTACAACAGATCACAGATATTAACACAAACAAATTATCCGATTTCAAAATACTGAAAGATAAAGACATTCGGTATAAAATTGAATACCACCGCAAGTTCACGCTCGCCTTTTCCTGTTTACTCTTATTTGCCATTGGAGCTCCTCTCGGTGCTATTATTCGTAAGGGCGGATTGGGCGCTCCAGTAGTCATGGCAATCATCTTCTTTCTGATATATCACATCATTGCTACAGTAGCCGAGAAATCAGCAAAAGACGGTGGTCTAGACCCATTTTGGGGCATGTGGATGGCTATAGTCGTCTTAAGTCCTTTAGCCGTATTCTTAACTTATAAATCAACTACAGACTCCGCCTTGTTTGATGTAGATCAATATAAAATAAAAGCTCTATCGCTTCTGAATTGGATAAAAGAGCGATTTTCTTCCGCGAAGCAACGCTTCTGACCTTTTATGACTTCTTAATTATAGAAAAAAATAAAAACTAATTTACTTTTGTAAAAGAATAAAATACAGATATCAATGGATATTAGATTGAATAAGATTGAGGAAGCGATAGAAGATATCAAAGCCGGTAAAGTAATTATTGTTGTTGACGATGAAGACCGCGAAAACGAAGGTGATTTCGTAACGGCGGCTCGAAATGCCACTCCGGAAGTCATCAATTTCATGGCGACCCACGGCAGAGGGTTAGTCTGTGCGCCATTAACGGAGCAACGTTGCAGAGAGCTTAACTTAGCTCCTATGGTCGGACAAAATACAGCTGTTTACGAAACCAATTTTACGGTATCTGTCGATTTGCAAGGTTATGGCTGCACAACGGGTATATCTGCTTCCGACCGTTCAAAAACGATAAAAGCGCTAATCGACCCCAATATCGATCCGGTAGAGTTAGGCCGGCCAGGGCATATTTTTCCGTTGATTGCAAAAGATGGAGGCGTATTAAGACGTACTGGGCATACGGAGGCATCTGTAGATTTAGCGCGCTTGGCAGGCTTCGAAGCAGCCGGAGTATTGGTCGAAATATTGAAAGATGATGGTGAAATGGCTCGTCTTCCTGATTTAATGGAAGTAGCAAAACGCTTTGATCTTAAAATAATAAGCATTGAAGACCTTATCGAATATCGCTTAAAACACGATTCATTAATTAATGAAGAGGTGAATGTAAAGATGCCGACCGAATGGGGTGATTTTCAGTTAAAAGCTTTTACTCAAAAAAATACGGGAGAGCAACACATTGCCTTGTATAAAGGGGAGTGGGAAGAAGACGAACCTATATTGGTAAGAGTCCACAGTTCATGTTTAACAGGCGACATATTTGGGTCTTGCCGATGTGACTGCGGGCCACAGTTGCATAAATCGATGGAGATGATTCAGCAAGAGGGCAAAGGTGTAATCGTTTACATGAATCAGGAAGGACGTGGCATCGGACTTATTAACAAACTACACGCCTACAAGTTGCAAGAAGAAGGAGTAGACACCGTAGATGCTAACCTTCAGCTCGGCTTTAAAGCCGACCTTAGAGATTACGGCGTTGGCGCACAAATACTTCGCCATATGGGCGTCAGTAAAATGCGGTTGATGTCTAATAACCCTACGAAACGGGCTGGATTAATTGGCTATGGATTAGAAATTGTAGAAAGTGTGCCAATTGAAATTGAACCCAACTCCTTTAATGAAACTTATCTAAAAACTAAAAGAGATCGGATGGGACATACCATATTAAAAAACTTATAAAAATAAAAAGAGGATAGAAATCCTCTTTTTATTTTTATAACAAACATCCTTCCGCTTTTTCTGTTTTCTACATAAAACACGATGTACTATTTCCTTATGGCCATCAAAGGACAGATATATACTTATGAAAAACACATTACTCATTGAGAAAGCATACATTAATGGAAAATTCATCACCACAGAAAACACATTTGATGTTGTTAACCCCTCAACAAATAAATTAGTTGGCCGACTTCCAAATTTATCCGCTACTGATTGCCAAACAGCAATCCAAGTAGCTGACCACGCGTGGAAGAGCTGGAAGAAAACTTCGATTGGTGATCGAACTGCAATCGTGAGAAGACTATTTGAAGCGATACAAGCACACAAGCGCGAGCTTGCAGAGATCATGACCTTAGAAAGCGGAAAACCATTGTGCGAATCGCTAGGAGAAGTAGATTATGGCAACTCCTTTGTTGAGTGGTTTGCTGAAGAAGGCAAACGTTCTTACGGGGAAACCATTCCTTCATTAAAGAACGGATTACGTCTGAGCACAATTAAACAGGGCGTAGGCGTAGTTGCAGCGATAACACCTTGGAACTTCCCATTAGCCATGATCACCCGAAAAATTGCACCGGCACTCGTTGCCGGGTGTACCATCGTGTTAAAGCCTGCCTCTCAGACACCCTTTACTGCTATCGCACTAGCAAAATTAGCAGCAGATGCCGGTGTGCCAGACGGTGTCTTCAATGTTATTACCTCAAAGTATAGCAGCGAAATAGGAGAAGAATTGGCTACGAATCCATTAGTGCGAAAAATAACATTCACGGGATCTACCAAAGTGGGTCAAACACTCATGATGCAGGCCGCAAATACCATTAAAAGAGTTTCTTTTGAACTAGGAGGCAACGCCCCTTTTATCGTATTCGACGATGCTGATATCGATAAAGCGGTAGAAGGTGCCATTGCCGGAAAATTTCGAAATGCCGGACAGACCTGCGTTTCTGTCAATAGATTCTATGTCCAAGATAGCATTTACGAAATATTCGCGACCAAACTGGCCTCCGCTGTATCTGATCTTAAGGTAGGCGACGGCATGCAAGAGGGTGTTCAGGTGGGGCCTTTAATAAATGAAAATGGATTGGAAAAAGTGAAAGAGCACGTTGCAGATGCTCTGCATAACGGAGCTAAAATATTAACAGGAGGCAAATCGATAGAAGGCAATTTCTTCGAGCCAACTGTACTTTCGGAAGTGGCGCATCACAGTTTAATTGCTAGCGAAGAAACATTCGGCCCTATTTGTGCACTTTTTAAATTCAAAACAGAAGAGGAAGCACTAAGATTAGCTAACGACACACCATTTGGATTGGCGGCTTACTTCTACAGCGATAATATTCACCGTTGCCACCGTATTGCTGAACAAATTGAATCCGGCATGGTAGGAATTAACACCGGTCTTATTTCTTATGCAGGCGCTCCATTCGGAGGGATCAAACAATCTGGAATAGGCCGTGAAGGATCAAGATATGGACTTGATGAGTATTTAGAAATCAAATATTTATGCTTTGGAGATTGATTTATCACCCAAACATAAATTATTATTACCAAAGGTGATAACGAATGCCCAACATTACATAGCTAGGCGAATAGGATTCGTCCTCGAAAGTAAATTTGGCTTTATAACCAGAATACAATGAAAGGCCAACCGCAGGAAAGTAATAGCTCAATCCAACTTGCCCATTTCCTATAAAAAGATTTTCTCTAGGCTGCAGCGTTGTGGGCTCGTCCGTATCAAATATGTTATCCGAATCGATGTAGAACTCTTCACCTATACCTGCTCCAAGGAATAGATTAAAATTATTCGTCGTTTTATCAAAAAAGGAAAATAAGTAATCTCCTCCCAGTGCAACTAAACCGCTTCGGCCATACACTTGGGCTTGTACCGCATGTCTATTGGCAAAATCGTATTTTCCTTGTACACCAAATGAACGTGCATAATTAGGATCTTCTAAATGCACGTCGCCATAAAAACCAAACGCCCATTTGTGATCCTGTCCATAACTCACAAAAAACCATGTTGTCAAAACCAGCGCTAATGTAATTTTTTTCATAATAATTTCTATTAAATCAGTTAGTCTACTTTCTCACCTTTACTTTTCCGATATTTTTTATACGCTTTGATCAACAGCATCAATACAACTGTTAATCCCAATAAACCTAATACACCAAAAATCCAATTCAACGCCGACTTTAGGACGACAACAAAAACAATTGCGAACAGAAGTATCGTAGAAACTTCATTCCACATTCTCAACCTCGCAGAAGTCCAGGTTGATCGCTCATCCCGTAATTGATACATCATGTATTGGGTCTTGAAATGATAAAATATCATCCCTCCGACAAACAACAATTTCATATGCATCCACCCCATTGACAACAGCCCCGGATTAACATATAGCATCACCAAAGCCGATACAACAGTAATATACATCGATGGGGTAGCAATCACCCACCAAAGCCTACTTTCCATTATACTAAATTGCTTATGCAAAACCTGATACTCATTATCCACCCTACTTTTGGCTTCAGTATGGTAAACAAATAATCTAGGCATATAAAACAACCCCGCCATCCAACAAATGACGAAAATAATATGGATGGCTTTTGCATAGAGGTAAAGCATGGCTAAAATTAAAAATCCTGCATTGTCGCGCCGTAAGTGCCGTATATATTACTTAGTATCTAAATTCCTTGACCACATCAATCGCATATTTTACGTTATCAAATGGAATATCCGGCATTATTCCATGCCCCAAATTAAATATAAATCCATTTTCGCCACGCATTCGTTCAAATAGCTGCAATATTTTCCTCTTAATCACTTCTTTTTCTGCATATAGCACAAATGGATCCAAGTTACCCTGCACTGCTATTCCCTCTGGAAGCATATTTTTGATGTTTTTCAGGTCCGCATTCCAATCTACCGAAATTACATCCGGGTTAGCTTCCGCCATTATAGGAGCGAAGACTGAAGAGCCTTTACAAAAGGATATCACCGGGACTGTTCTATGGATTCTAGAAAGGATATATTTATTGTACCGGTGCGAAAATTCCTGATAATCATTCCAAGAAAGAGCAAGAGCCCAACTATCAAATAGCTGAACGGCATTCACACCGGCTACTATTTGCATATTTAAATAATCAACAGTCACATCAGCGATTTTCTGCAGAATGGCATGTGCTAGCTGAGGTTCATTGTTTAGCAATAGCTTCGTGAGCTTAAAATCTTTGGACGAACCGCCTTCGACTAGATAGCTTAAAATGGTAAACGGCGCACCTGCAAAACCAATCAAAGGAATTGTTCCATTGAGGCGCTGTTGAATTACCTTTATCGCATCCGCAACATATTGTAATTTATCCAAACAGTCCGTAGACAAGCTTTCGGCGTCTGCGACAGATCGCACTGGATTCGAAAAACGCGGACCTATCCCCTGTTCGAACGAAAGGTCCCCTCCCATTGCTTCGGCCGTTACCAAAATATCGGAGAAAAGAATGGCAGCATCAATTCCCAAAAGATCGACAGGTAGCATGGTGACATCCGCTGCAATTTCGGGCGTTTTACACATTTCTAAGAACGAATATTTATTCTTAATTTCCCAATATTGCGGCATAAATCTTCCTGCCTGACGCATCATCCATACCGGAGGTCGTTCTGTTTGCTGTGATAAAGCAGCTCTAATTAATAAATCGTTCTGTAAAGTTGTACTCACTAACTATGTTTATTTACTTCGTTTTTAATTTTGTCCACTATACTTTTCTGACGAGTCGTCAATATCAACTTATCTGCTAAATCCAGATAGGCAAGCACCCTGTCATACTCTTTTTTACGTAAATTTATATTTGCTAAATTGATCAACACCATGCCCTTTTCATGATCTTTGCGCCAAGGTAGCCGGGAAGCAAGTTGGAAGTGATATTCTGCCTCCTCTATATGTCCCTCATGCATTGCAATATTACCTAACATAAACTCGTAAAAATTTCGACGCCCCTTACGTAAATGATCCGGATTTTTTATTTCTTCCAACAATTGCTTGGTTTTTTCATAGTCTTGCTTATGAAATGCCTGAGTTGCCAAAAAAACAGTACCATCTCGATATTGGGTCCATATGATAAAACCGATAAAACCCAATAGGTATACACAAAGGTAGTAATGCGCTGAAATCACAGCATACGCTAATAAGATTACTGCGATCGCAATCAGTATAAAACGAAACCTTGTGTTCATTTTATTGTTGAGGTTGCCCTTCCGGATTATCTGTAAATTTATACCCTACCCCACGAATAGAATGAAAATATATAGGATGCTTTTGATCGGGTTCAAAATATTTACGGAAAGTAAGAATAAAATTATCTATCGTACGTGTGGACGGATAAACATCATAATTCCATACTGTTTCTAAGATCTGTTCACGTGATACGGCCTCATTTCGTCGTTCAATCAACAATTTTAGCAACATGGTCTCCTTTTTTGTCAACGAAGTGATACTGCCATCTGCTTGGTGCAATTCATACGAATTAAAATAGATAGTTTTATCACCGATCGTGTAGGAGTTCAATTCTTTCAAATCATCTCCTTTCATACCTCTACGGACAAGGTTGCCCACCCGTAAAATAAGTTCTTCCAGATTGAAAGGTTTGACAAGATAGTCATCAGCTCCCTTCTTTAAACCAGTGATGCGATCCTCACTACTATTTTTGGCTGTCAAAAACATAATAGGGACTTCGGTATTCTGAAGACGAATGGTTTCCGCAACTTGAAACCCGTCGATTTCCGGAATCATCACATCAAGAACAACAAGGTTGAAACGTTCTTCCTTAAAAACTTTCAGTGCTTTTTTTCCATCGGTAGCGGTCGTAACACGGTAACCTTCCAATTCGAGATTCAACTTGATAGCCTCTAGCAAGTGTTCTTCATCTTCGACTAATAATATTCTTTGCTTACTTTGCATAATTGTAAAATGTTACTTCAAAAATGCTCCCTGACGGATGATTATCTTTAACCCTAATAGAAGCATTATGTTTTTGCAATACTGTTTTAACTATATATAACCCTAAACCTGTACCTTTAGTTTTGCGAGTAGATTCATTTCCTACGCGATAAAACTTATTAAATATAAGCTTTTTCTCTTCATCGGAAACACCAATTCCATGATCCGACACAGAAAAGACCAATGAATTTTCTTTCGGAAATAGGTTCACCTCAATATGGGCACATGGTGGAGAGTATTTGACGGCATTTTCGATCAGATTCGTAACGACATTCGTTATCGCAAACTTATCGGCATATAAGATAACATCCTGTTCGACATGCGGTTTAATGATCTCTGTTTTACAGGCATTCTTCTGCAGCCTATCCACTACATCTGCCACAAGTTCAGACATGTTGAAATCCTCTTTGGGAAAACTAAAGCTTCTATTTTCCAGCTTTGTAGCCAATAATACATTCTCCACCAGATAGTCTAATCGCTCAATATCCTTTAGCGAGTTAGATAGAAACATCCGTTGTTGCTCTCGGTCCAAATCACGCTTCTGTATCGTCTGTAAGTACAACTTAACGGAGGCTAACGGTGATTTTAATTCGTGCGTCACGGCTAACAAAAAGTTTTGCTGTTGCTGATGTGTTCTATACTCTTCTTTAAATTGTCTTTTAAGGCGCAAGGCCCCCCAAATGAAAATAAACATAAAGATCATCCCCTCCCCAAAAATCATCCCCTTGCGTTCAGGCTCAAAATTAACTAACATATACCCCCACCATATTAACTGGGCAGATGCATAAAAAACAAGAAAATAAAATAAAAATAAAGACTTTTTCATTCTGATTATCAACACCGACAAAAATACTTAAATACCACCTCATTCTAAAACAGCTCGCATTTTATGACACTAATAAGATCGAAGGATCGATACATCTTTAGCCTCTTGTAGATTTGTATTGTAATAATAAGTTTCCAGAGACGCAGAAGTGCCTAGCCTAATTAACGAAGGTATAATTGCATTTAACAACAATTTATATAAGTTTGCATATGTTTAAGGCAAAAAAAGATATCTTCTTTGATCTAGATCACACCATTTGGGATTTTGACAAAAACGCAAAGGAGACACTTCATGATTTATATTTCAAGTACCGATTCCCTGATTTATTCAATCAGCACAATCCGGATTTATTTATTGCAGCATACACGCAGAATAATCATAGGCTATGGGCCTTATATCACCAAGGTAAAATCGATAAAGCGACCTTACGTAAATCCCGCTTTGCAGACACCTTTTTAGCATTGGGAGTAGCACCTGAATTGTTTCCAGAAGATTTTGAAAATGAATATATGGAAATTTGTCCGACAAAAACCAATCTATTTCCGCATGCGCATGAAACATTAACCTATTTAAAAAGCAAATACAACCTGCATTTGATATCCAACGGGTTCAAGGAAGCTTGCGAGAAAAAGCTAGCACACAGCCAGCTGAACTCGTATTTTAAAACTATTGTTATTTCTGAAATATTCGGCATCAATAAACCAGATCCGCGCATATTTGAATATGCTATCTACAATGGCCAAACGCAAAAAGAAAATGCGGTTATGATCGGAGACAGTCTGGATGCAGATGTAAGAGGAGCCCTTAACTACGGGATGGATGCTATTTTTTTCAATCCTATCCGTGCCGACAAACCGGATGACATTCCATTAATGGTACATGGTCTTGAAGAACTGCAGACTATCTTTTAAAAAGTCTGCAATTCTTTTTCTTTAGGCAAACCTTAGATCCTTAGAGAACCTTTACGGTGATATTCCTCAGCCAGACATCATCTCCGTGATCTTGAAATCCAATCACACCAGACTTCGAATCGCCGCCCACATTATTCAACAATTCAAAAGCTAATGGCCATTTTTCTTTGCTAAATTTACTTGCCTGTAATATTTCTGTCCAAGCCGGTGACCAAAGTTCATATTCGACTACTTTTACGCCATTTTGGTAATGAGATACCTTACCCTTCTTCACTACTATTTTCGAACTATTCCATTCGCCAGCAGGTTTAGCATTTTGCGGCTTTGCAGGGATCATATCATAGAGCGAAGCTGATTTCCGGTTGTTGTCCACACCGAGCTTTGCATCTGGATGTCTTTCGTTGTCCAACAACTGAAATTCAGGACTCGAAACATAAATCGGCTGGTCTTTTATTTCTTTTGCCAAAAAGAACACCCCTGAGTTGCCTCCTTCAGATATCTTCCACTCAAATTCCAGTTCAAAATTTTTGAAGTCATGTGCAAAAATCAAGTCCCCTCCTTCCGGAGAACTTACATTAGGTGCTTTTGAGAATTTCAACGTACCCTCATCCAACCCCCATTTATTAGGAATGTGATCCTTGTTATAACCTCGCCATCCCTCTAAGGAAGATCCGTCGAATATGACGTATGCTCCACTTGCATTTTTCTTAAAATTTTTAATATTTACTTTCGGAAGATCCAGCAGTTCGTAGTTTATTTTATTTTCCACAGCATCTGTATTTTTTTGTGCTTTACAGGCAGAAATCGAAAGGACCCCCGCAAGTGCACAGGTTAAAATAGAAGTTTTTTTCATTTTTATTTTTTTTTGTCTTAAGATAGATAATAAAGATAGTAAAAAGAAAAGCCAAATTTCAAATGAAATTTGGCTTAACATTGTATTAACAAACTAAAATTAATATTCTCCTCCCATGTCATCACCTAGCATCTCATCGCCATTTTTCTTATTTCTATTCAAATCCTGAATTCCGAATCGATACGAAAACGATAAGGTGAACATGCGCTTCATCCATCGATGTTCAAAACTTGAATTGACCTGCGGCGTGAACGTTTCTGCTCCAAAGCGGCGTGTATCAAACAAATCGCGCACATTAAACATGATGCTTCCTTTCTTATTCAGAATATCTTTACGAAGTGCGACATCCACGCCAGTCATATATTTTGATTTCCCCTGGGCCATAATTCTAGGCGCGAAGTAGTCGGCACGAGCTTGTATAGCAAGCGTATTTGTAAACTTCAAATTACTTGTCAAATTAGTATCCCAATTAATTCCCTCCTGTTCTTGAATATTATATTCGGGATTACCCTCGAACTTGTTGTACGATAAATTGCCATTCCAAGTTGCATCAAGCCAGCTCGCAAAGTTGATCTTACTGATCAACTCTAGCCCAGCTACATTAGAATTTGTTAAATTTTCCCATTTGCTATAGGTCACACTTGTTTCCTCGTCTACGCGATAAATATAGGGTTGCATCACATCGTTCATTCGTCGATAGTAAGCTGATGATATAAAATTCCATTTCTCATAAAATTTTGCATAGCTCAACTCCATTGAATGAATGTCTTCCGGCATTAGATTTGGATTTCCTTGACGCCTATTCATATCGTCCGATACATTTTCAAATGGATTTACTTGCCATCCCCGGGGTCTTTGAACCCTTCTGGTATAACTAAGCTGTACCTTATCTTCCTTTTCACCAATTTGGTAAGTTAAAAAAGCACTTGGATATACCCTGAAATAATCCAATTTGCCATCCGTAGCAATTTCATCCTCGGGCACAGTAGGATCTTTTGAAAAGTATGTTGTGTTCAGGTCGGCTTGTTCCGCCCGGAGACCAATCTGATACCCTATTCGCTGCGTCAGCTTATCCTGATAATTAACGTAGAGTGCATGCACTCCGCTTCTCATATCAAAATCATTACTAATTGAATAATCAGGCAAATAGCTGTTATCAATGGTGTTCAACGTATCTGAAAACTGTGTGTCAAACGAATTACGGATAATACCCCGATAACCCGATTCAAACTTACGATCCTCTCCTAAAGGAAGTACATAATCGAGTTGTAGATTTATATTCTCACCGTCTTCTGATGTTTTGTTTATCCTACTTGACATTGGGTATAAGTCAGAATAAGTTTGTTCAAAGTCATTTACACCATCTTCCGTGTCACTTCCATAACTAAAATTAGCCGTTAATTCAGATCCCGCTTCATTCAGTTTACGTGAAAAATCAAAATTTATATCATAGCCAAGATCATCTTCGTTTTGCGCGGACAATCTATTGCTGGTACCCGTGAATTGTGGATTATTGAAATAGGTATAGAACAACTCCGAAGTCCTATTATTGTCTCGTATGCTCAAATTACTCGATATACTAAACGTGGTCTTGTCATCCATGTAATAATCTACACCTAGCTTTATCGTATTGTTTAATCCTATTCGAGAAGACTCTTCCGTATTATTGATTTGACTGTTATTACTGCGATAAAAATTCTCGCGCTTGCCAGAACCTACATTATTCCGTCTGTTAAAATTATAGCTCCCGAAGTAATTAAATTTACTGTCTCTGTAATTCAGCGTTGCACCAGCCATATAGTTATGATAGGATCCACCGGAAACATTCACATTCCCGTTTAAGCCGGTACGGATGTTCTTCTTTAATATAATGTTGATAATACCGGATTGCCCTTCTGCATCATATTTTGAGGAAGGATTTGTAATAAGCTCTACTTTGTCAATTGCATTTGCAGGTAAAGATTGTAACAATGAATTGATGTCACTTCCGGCCATTGCAGACTCCTTACCGTCGATTAAGATTCTTACCGAACTAGATCCTCTTAGCGAGACCGATCCGTCCATATCCACCTGTAATGTGGGTACATTCGCAAGCAGATCCGACGCCGTCCCTCCCACACTTACCATACTCTGCGAAGCATCAAATACCTTTTTATCAATATCTAATCGCAATTCAGGCACCTTTCCCTGTACCACCACTTCTTTCAGCCGTTGCCCATCAGATAACATTGCCAGTGTTCCTAATTCAATTGAAGTCGATTTATTCGTAATCACGATATTCTCATGCATGTAGTTCGTTAATCCCACATAGGTAACACGTAGTGCATAGGTACCCGGACCTACATCCTCAAAGTTCAGTTTACCCCCAGCTTCGGTCTGTTGACCCCGAATATAAGCCTTAGTCGATTGGCTCAATAGGGCTGCGCTAGCACCTACTATTGGCTGGTTCGTCTCAGCATCAATCACGATTGCATTAACCTGCGCCTTTTGGGCAAAAGAAATTGTTGGAATAACAATTAATAAAATAAAAAAAAGTTTAAATTGCATATTATCTAATAGTTCCACGTCTTACAAAAGTGGTCATTTTTGTAATAGCAACGGACAACGTAACTGCAATATTACTCGTAGAACAAAAGCGAAATCTACTCTACAGAGACGGTAAGACCTTCTGCTTTAAGGATTTTTCGGTAGATCTCCATCTCGGTAAATGACCCCTCTAAAATCGCACATTTCCCGTCATTGTGTACCTTCCAGGCAATGCGTTCGGATTCTGTTTCAGTATATTGTAGATGGTGGATTAAGCAGTAAATGACATGGTCAAATGTATTGGTTTCATCATTCCACAAAATCAATCTATTGGACTCTTTAAAAGAGGCTAAGATCTCTTCCAATGTAAAGGTTTCTTCTGCGGTTTCGACACTCATACTGCAAAAATAACTTATTTTTCAAAAAAAGCGTAATTTTACCTATAATTGATTACGAATTACGATATAAACTTATGTTTCAGTCCACGATAGCAGGTGTAGGGTATTATGTACCTAAAAACATTTATACAAATACCGATCTAACTCGTTTTATGGAAACAAGCGACGAATGGATCCAAGAACGTACAGGAATACAAGAGCGTCGTTATGCCGACCGCATCGGAGAGACCACCACCACAATGGGGATCGAAGCCGCAAAGATCGCCATAGAACGTGCCAACATTGCAGCTCAAGATGTAGATTTCATCGTATTCGCTACGCTCTCTCCTGATTATTATTTCCCCGGCTGTGCCGTATTGTTGCAACGCGAGATGGGCATGAAAGAAATTGGTGCGCTGGATGTCCGTAATCAATGCTCAGGCTTTATCTATGCACTATCCATAGCAGATCAATTTGTCAAAACCGGTATGTATAAGAATGTACTTGTCGTAGGATCTGAAAAACATTCCTTCGCTTTAGATTATTCTACACGCGGTCGCAATGTATCTGTCATATTTGGCGACGGCGCAGGCGCAGTCGTTATTCAGCCGACTACCGAGGAGGGTAGCGGCATATTGAGTACACACCTTCACTCCGACGGTGCAGATGCTGAAAAACTGGCCATGTATTACCCTGGAGCTTCGGGCGGTATATGGTTAGAAGATCAGCCCAACTGGCCGGATCAGGAACTGGGAGGTATGTTCATGACGACGGAGATGCTAGAAGATGGCACCGCTTTCCCCTATATGGACGGACAGGCCGTATTTAAGAAAGCAGTAGTCAAATTTCCCGAGGTAATCGCCGAAGCCTTAGCCAAGAATAATTTACGAACGGATGAGATCGATATGTTGATTCCACATCAGGCAAACTTGCGGATTTCGCAATTCGTTCAGAAAACATTAAACTTGAGTGACGATAAAGTTTTTAACAATATCCAAAAGTATGGTAATACTACCGCAGCGTCCATTCCTATTGCCCTGTGTGAGGCCTGGGAGCAAGGACGTATCAAAAAAGGCGACCTCGTATGCTTGGCAGCATTTGGAGCCGGGTTTACCTGGGGATCGGCGTTGATTCGTTGGTAAGGGAAAGCAGTTTATTGTACTCAATCTTAGAATGATGTCTCGGATCACGGGGCAACTTACAAAAATGCACTTTATCAATACACAACGGTAAAGAACGAATGGCCTTCTCAACAGGCCCACGTTGCACGCGCCTATTTTCCAGCTCTACAAAAGCGATCAATTGCCCATTTATGTTCAGTATAGTCCCCAGCGAGACGCCATGAATAAATTGCAGGTAATTTTCTACAACAAAGGGAGATATATACGTACTTCCACTTGGAATAAGGGTCTGGCAACGGCCCGTTAAATACAACACTCCTTCTTTCAGGTAACCAGAATCTCCCGTTCGGTGCCAATACACACCGTCCGTAAATATCTTCGTTTTACGGAGGGCTGTTTCATTTTTAAAGTAGGCACTCAAAACATGAGGGCCGGCAACAATGATTTCGCCCCACTCGCCCTCTTGACACTCCATCAGGTTTAGCTGTGCAGGGGTGATATCAAAAAGTAGCTGATCTGTTATTTTTATAATTTTGACCTGTGTAGCCCAATAAGGCCTCCCTACACATAAACCGGTATCATTTCGATAGGCAATATTTTCTTCTGCTATTTGATGGGCATCAATCGAACTGATAGGTTCCGCTTCGGTAGATCCATAAACAATTTTTATCTCCTTATCCCCGAAAGCCTGCGTAAACAAGCGTGCCTCTTTCTGAAAAACCGGTGCCCCTCCAGTAAAGATGCTCCGAAGATGAGGCAGTGCACGAGGATTTGACTTCATCTCTTCAGCCAGCCGCTTGATAAAATAAGGAGAAGCGACAATACGTGAAACACGGTGCACCTCTAACTGATCGATAATCCGTCGGGCATTCATTTTCGTCGGCTTGCTTGATTTAAAATCGGCAATAATAGAAGTTGATCCGATCCCCAGATTAATCAGTAGCACAATTGGCAATACAGACATATCCACATCGGAATCATGAGCCTTAATTTTATCTTCAAGTGCTCTGAACTGCTCGAAAAGAAATCCATGCGTACGTAAAGCCGCTTTTGGTATCCCAGTGCTGCCAGTCGTAAACGTGATCAAAGCTGGATCCTGCGGTTCTGTATCGGATAGAAAAAAGCCATTATCCGCCTGAAACCGTATGGTAAGCTTAATTGGGATTTTTCGTATTTCGGGCGAGAACAGACGTAACAAATGCGCCTTCCAAGTTCCCACAAATGCGTTGCAGTCGGCTATCTGACAACAAAGGTCAAGTCGCCTTCGATTAGTCCATTCGTCCAGAAAGACCACCGTGGCACCCATATAAAATAAAGCCAATACAATACGGTATAGATCTATTCCCATCGGCACGAATACCAACACCCGGTCTCCCTTCTTAATCCCTTTCGCCGCGAAATAACAAGCCGTTCTTTTCATGTCATCACACAACTGCGCAAAGCTTATTTGTGACCGCTTACTCGCAATAGCTACCTTATCCGGATACATTGCCGAAGCACTTAAAAATAATTCGGTGATATTAAATTGCCTTTCCATACAACGAATATGTTTTAAATGGCGTACCAAAGAATTTTTTAGATATAGGCGTAGAGGTACCGTTTTCTTTTAAAAAAGCATGGATAATGCGAGTATATCCCCGTGCATTAGCTGTTTGATATACCTGAGCCGCCATTACATGGCCTAACCCACTATACAGGGGAGCTGGATCACGCGCGATCGTTTTTATAATCAGGGTCTTTTGGGCCTGGTCCAAAAAGTCTTGCACACAAAAGAACACGCCTACCGTTCTTTTCCCATGTTTAGCGAGCAATACAAAAGCAGGATCGAGATATTTTTGTAGAGAAAGATACTTTTCTTTAAAAGAAGTAGCAGATAGCGGTGAATAAAGAAAATTCGACGCAAATGCATTCAGCAGAAAAGGGTATAAATTATCTAGCTCCTCTTCATAACGGCTTAATTCAATAGAATGGATATGAATACCCTCTCGGGCGAGACGGGCTCGATTGGCAGACACAGCCTCGTCATCGTGCTGTAGTTCGAAACTTTCTGACGAATAGTACGATGAAATCGGTCGAAAACCACTTTGCATCCACAGCGTAGGATAGTAGCCGGGGTGTTCCATTTCCATCAGAAAAAGTGGTAGCGCCGGACTATCGTGATATCGATAGTTCTCCCAGGTAGATCCGTCCATGGGGCCGATCAGAAAATTTAAACCTAGTGCTTTTGCGATCTGTTCGATTTCTGCGAACAGTAAAGAAACCCCTTCCGGATTATCCTCCGCCTCAAATGCCCCAATGAATCCCGTTATCTTATCCTCAAATACAATATCCGTGTTCAGATATAATACCGCACTGGCCAATGTGCGATCAAGTGCTTTCACCAAGACACCGTGATAGAAATGTGCTTTTGGTGGTATTTCGGTTGCGTTACGCAGGCTAACGAATGTATTAAAATCTGGCAAGCTATCGCTAAACCGCTGGATTTCCATCATCATACGATCGATCTGGTAAGTACTAAACCAAGAATTACAGAAAGCGGGATTGTTAAATTATCGTAACCATCACGACTAACTGCTTCCGCTATGGTGGCTAGCGAGGCAACGACAAGAACCGTAACAAGAAAAGAAGAGTCGACTACGGCATGACAAAATAGAAACAAATATAATGTAATAAGGAGCATAGCCGAAAGCATGAACATCAAGGAACCCATCAACGTTTTATTTGCTCCAGCAATACGATATGCACCGAGCGGCCATCGTCTTCCGGTTAGCCCCGCAATGGGATCACATATGGCCAAGATCAATATAGGAAGATAATAATATACATAGTGGTTATCGTATAGATGATAGGTTAAATAGCACCCATACACAGAAACCGGATAGGCCAAACTACCTATAGACTGTCGATCGATCGCGTTAATAGACCGGAGCAGATCAAAGCGTAGGCTCACGATCAGGATACCTGCAAAAAGTGTACAAAGCACCAATACACACCAATGATTGGCCAAGAGCAGCGGAAAAGACAAGGCCAACAAGCCCGTTCCTATGTGAACGATTTTACGCGTAATTTCCGCCTTAATCTTAAAACAATAATAAAGAAGCTCTCCCAGTGTGAAAAGCAACAAGTAGCATCCCGCTAAAATAATCGCATTTAGAACAGTTGGGGTCATTTTTGATCGACAATAAACTGGTTGTAAAAAAATCCATTGTCTTCTTGGCTCAATTGTGCGGACAACGTGTTTAGGTATTGGATTTCCGACGGAAAAATTCCTGAAACCCGTCGAGGAACCATCAGGTTCCAATACCCCATACGACCGTTTGCCTGTAAACCTTTTAACAGGCGATCTGCTGTTTTTCGAAAAACATCCTTATCCATATATTCAAAGATATTAGATAAATTCATAGCATCAAAACACCCAAACTCGTCGATGGTCTCCTCTGCAAACCCTCTTCGCAAAATGAGCTTATCTATATTTTGTTTAATACCCTGATAATTATCGGGTTGTAAATAATGTGGTAAAAGATCGCCAAATGTACCGGTAAGATTATAACGTAAGAACGGATTTGTCTGCGCTTGAACTTGTTTCAAATGCCTTTCGGCCTTCTTAAAAATATAACCGCCGACACCTACCCCCACTTCCTTTAAAAACTGTGGATCTCTACCTAATTTTCCCATCACGATCTTACTAAAGAAAATCTTAAATAGAAATCGCCAACGCCAGGTATTCCATCTCTCTTGATAATACTGCGCCTGCGCGAGCCCGTCCTTAATTGCCAACAGGTCTTCGACATCCCGTCGCGTATGGATAAAAGGAAGTACTTTACTTGAAAATAGCTGAAAATATCGCTCAAATTTACCTTGATTAATAATACCGTTCTGGATCTTATCGATGTTATTCGTCCAATATAATTTAGCTTCTGCACTTAGGTGGTCTTTACACTGTTTAAATAGCTCCTTCCGATCCATCCCTTGGCGAAAGCCCAGAAAATGCAGCACCTCATCGTATGCCAGATTTTGAATTGCCTGCTTCTTTAACTCAATAAGATGTAACTGGATCGGATTGACATCCACTGCGACAACAAGAGCCGGTGCTGTCGATAACAGCGAGAAACTATTGTCGCCCGCAGATCCTATCGATAAGACCTTAGATCCCACTGCTGGAGAAAGACCTTTTAACAAAACCTGGGGATCTTCCCAACAATTTGCATAGCGGATGATATTAAAATCAACCTGTGTACTGATATCTGCCATGAATTATTCTTGCGGATCCAAAATTTTTATTTCACCAGTGCTTCCATCCATCTCTATCCAGTCTCCAGTCTTCAATGTCTTCAACAGCCCCGTAATTCCCACAACACACGGAATTCCCATCTCTCTGGAAACAATTGCCGAATGGCTCAACAGACTGCCTCGTTCCACCAAAATCCCAGCAGCACTAGGGAACAGGGTTACCCATCCTGGATCGGTACTACTGGTTACCAAAATATCACCATTCAGGGTCTTGGTTTCACTGGGATTCAACACAATTCTGACTTTTGCGGTCACACGCCCCGGACAGCAACCGATACCTTTCAAATCGCCTTCGATAAGTTCGGTCTTACTATCGCTAAAAAAATCGTTACTCTGATAAACAGCACCATACGTTGCGATCCGTTCGGAAGGTGCCTCCATACGTCGGAAAAGTTCAAACTCATCCTTACGTACCGCTACCAATGACTTTAAATCCTGATTAACACTTCTTCCTTCTATATATGCAAATATCTCGTCTTTTGTCAGGTAAAAAATATCCCGTTCAAATTCGAGGATATCTTCCTCATAAAATCGCCTGCCCATATGGGTGAACAGCTCCCTGACGATCCCGAATGCACGTGTACGCTCGTACCGAAGGTTTTCTCGCGCACTAACCAGCTCCCTTGTTTTCTTTAATGTCTTTTTAAACAACCATTTCTTAAACGGTTTTCGACGCAATACCCCTTTCATCTTTTCTTCTGCATTGCGTCGTAGCTCCTCTTCCACGGTATTATTCGTTTTTGCAGTGGTTATACCCGCTTCGACATACGATTTGATGATCTGTACAAATTTTGTTGGATCCTGCGAATAAGAAATCGTTTCCAGCTTCAGCTCACCCACGCAGCGCTCACCAAAATCAGCGAGATATTGTCGGATCTGTGTCAATAACTTTTCGCTTCCTTCGCGTTTATCATGTTGAACTATTCGCCAGATATCCTCCGGATCTTCCGCTTCAAAAATTGCGCGTAGATAATCAACCTCTTGAACGAAGGTAGCAATAGCTATACTACGATGTATCGGCTGTGTAGAGATAATATCGGCGCTGCCACACAGTAGATCATTATGAATGTTCGGGTATTGGCCATCGGTATAATCTTCCGTACGTTTTTGCAGTAAGCCAAACCAGATCATCGCAAAAAAATCATTGAGCAAAGGAGCTTTCCATTGATTCAACAGTTTTCGCTCGAAATGCAGGTACAGCTGCATCAGTTCGTTTGCGTTCTTACGCTGAAAATCTATCTGCTTATATTTCGCAATGGTCGCATCCAATAGTATTTTAAACGCCGTACGCTTTTGGGGCAGCTTTTTATATCGCCTATACATTTGCAGTAGCATCCATAGCATACTACGCCAGGCTTCTCCGGCAGAAAGTTGATAACTTTTCGGTACGTCAAACTGTTCCTTTACCCCCATCATCTTTTCCATAAAGCGTGCGTTGAGACTATATCCTGGCAGCATAGCCAACATGTGGTACCAACTCTTCAAATTATAGTATACGCGGCCGTTAATTAGACCGAGTGTATTTGCGAATACACGTTCATTTCTACGGATGCTGTCTTCCGATACGCCTAAAAAGGAACAGAAAAGTTTATAGGCCCCTTCATAAGATTGGCTGATAAACGAAAACGTCAATGGTGTCGTCACACCTGGATACGATTCGATAATATTGCTATTATCCCAAAGCACATAATCACCTGAGATATCGGGTACCTTGTGCAGGCTGGTAATCGGGCGCGCCTGCAGGATATATAACGTTTCCTCTTTGATCGCAAATTCGACATCCTGAAAAAGATTATATTCCGCTCTCAACCTATCCAAGACCGAATCCAACTCATAGAGATATACATCTGGAATAGACTGGTCATTCTGATTGACACGAGGTATGTCTATTTTCATTGCCCCTCCTATCCCTGCCGGATTAAGTATAAATTTTTCCTTTTTTCGCACCACCTGTCGGTCGATCCTGCCTTTAAGAATCGTAAAATTATCGGCGTCCAAATCTCCCGACACAAGGCCTTCGCCTACACCAAATACACCAGAAATCAGTTTTTCCTTTCGGTTACCCGAAAGCGGATTCATACCAAAAGCGACCCCAGAGGCATCCGCATCGATCATTTCCTGTACGATCACCCCTATTCCTAAACCGACCCCCAGACTATTGGCTGCACGATACGAAAGAACACGTTCGGAAAAAAGAGATCGCCATACATCTTTGATACGCGCGAAGATATCCTCTTTACGTACGTAGAGATACGAATCAAATTGACCGGCAAACGAATGCTGACGGCCGTCTTCATCAATTGCCGATGAACGCACTGCAAAATAGGCCGTATCCGGAAAGGTGGTTTCGATCTGAGTACTCGAAAAAGAAGGAAACCGATATGCATCGATTGCGCCCAATAGATCATTTGCATTTTCGATAGATGCGACATCTTTAAAGACTTCCGCTAAATAATCGGCTGGCAACACGATCCACTTGGGCACGGGAAGATTAAGCTGACCTAACTTCAGCAGGTTCCTTGCTTTGCCTCCAATGGCGGGATTCATTATATGTTGATATTGGTAATCTTTAATAAACATATCGTAATATATTAGCTTTAGCCTATCGTTGTGTACCTATATCAAAAGCCTCTCCAAAATTGTTCTAGCATCGGAATTCCACCCAGGCTCAAATACATAGCAATAGTCCAACCTGCTGATGACCATTCGATTGCTTTCGCATATTTAGGCACATGTCCGTTCAAAAAAAGCAATGCAGGTACACAGCAGATCAAAAAGATCGAACCCAAGATGGCGTATGCCATCCAACCATAGCCTGCATAGTACGATGCAGCCATACTCAGTATTAACGTAACAAAAAGAACCGCTATCCAATATTTTACAGCCTTGCCAGCTCCCAACATACTCGAGTAGGTCAACACGCCAGTCTGTTCATCCTGGGGACTGCGTATCTTGCGGCCTATCTCGAGCACAATACCGTTCATATACGACACCCCAAAAAAGAAAACAAGTCCGTGGGGTGCGCCGACCTCCGCTAAAAGCCAGTCCAAGCCACTGGCATAGATATCGATCAACGGGATAATAAACATATGGGAGACGACATACCAAAATTGATGCTTCTTCAACCAGGACGGTATAAAAAACTCTTTGCCCATTAAGCACAGATAAAAGATGACCACTACGTACAGAAAAAGCATTTTCGGAAAGAAGAGCCCATTCAGTACTATCTGCAGTATGGCAAGCACAATGCCGATCATTTTAAGTTCGCCCAAAGAGATTAAACCACGCGGTACGGGAAGCTCCTTTCTATACCTTGCATCATCCTCGGCATCTTTAAATTCATCAAATATACGAACCAAGAAAAACAAAGAGATGGTGGTAAAAACGCCGACCAAAAACGTTGTCCAATCCACAAATCCTTCGGCACCGCGGCATATCCGGCTATAGGAAATCGCAGAAAAGCTAAAAGCCGCGACCAATATGCCATGCCCGAAAAAAGGGAAACGTTCCTTTTGGTAAATCCAAAGACGCTTCGCGAAAGAAGAATTATTCTCATCCGGATTACTGTATTTATTTTCTAGTATACCTTTGCGCATGTAGATCAGCTTATTTTTTACGTCCGAGTTGTTTATGCGCCTGTGTAAAGTGACCGGCAGAGAGCGCTGCGGCTATGGATAGCTCCCCTGCCAATATGAGGGCTCCACAGATTTCGGCAAATTTACGCGCCTTGCCTTGTCCATAGCAATCCATCATTTCCAAACATTCCCGTTGCGTAGGCAGATGTGTCCCTCCGCCTACCGTACCTACAACCAGATTTGGCAATGTAACACTAGCATACAGCGAGCCATCCTTGTTCATTTCCATCCGAGTTACCCCCGTGGCAGCCTCTGCTACACACGCCACATCTTGCCCTGTTGCTAAAAATAATGCCGCCAATCCGTTAGCATAGTGTCCATGCGCACCAATAGCCCCACTTTGGATGATCCCCATGGTAGACGACCTCCAATACTCGGCCATGAGGTCGGGTGTAGTTTTAAGCACGTTGTGTACAATTGCTTCAGATAGTACAATCTCTGTGGTTACTTTCTTCCCGCGTACATTGGAAAAAGACAGTGCTGTCGCCTTTTTATCGCCCGAGTAGTTGCCTTCGATAAACCATAATGTTGGCTTGGTCGGACATTGCGCAATGATATAACGGCATATGGCGTCTGTACAAATAGTAACCATATTTTGTCCCGCAGCATCGCCCGTATGAAATTCAAATATCACAATAAGGTGATTTCCTTCAATCTGGATTTTAACATCCATCAATTTGGCATACCGACTTGTTTCACCCACTATTTCCTTAAATCTCTCCACTTGCGGCAATAGCCAGGCAACAAACAAGCCCAGGTCTGCAATATTTTCAAACTTAAAGACAGGACTTCGCTGTACGCCCTCCATTAAACAGATTGAAATTGCACCGCCGGCTAAATAACAAGCCTTAGCACCACGGTTATACGAGGCGACGAGAGCCCCCTCCGTTGTCGCCAGGGGAACGTAAAAATCTCCCTGCGCCGAAGAGCCTATTATACGTAGCGGACCGATCACCCCAGTAGGAACACGACTCATTCCTATAAAATTTTCTATATTTCCGTTGAGCGAATCATAGTCCTCAAAGGCCTTATTATCGATCAGATAAGGGTAATCCTTATTCGTTTTTTGCAGAAGGAATGATCTCCGCTTCTGCATACCGTCTTCGCTTACCTGTTGTTCTAAAGGAAGCGCGTCTTCTTCGAGAGAATTCCATGATTCCTTATCACGAATATGCTCGATTATTGTTTCCATCTGCTGTACCGTATTAATGATATGCAGTGCGGTGCTTGCCTTTTCTAGTGAAGATGCCATATTTAGTAAAGATAGATTTATTTAAGAAAACGACAAAAGGGACAATCTCGCGACTATACCAATAAAACTAAACCTATCCTAAGCCGTTGTACCGTATCAAAGATGGTCGCTTCCAGATTATTGAAAATGCACTAATTATCTTTAAAATGGTGAAAAAACCATTTTTTTACTTAATTTGGTACGCAGTACAATTTTCGGAATTGGCATGACTATGTCTCCATTGAATATTCCTAAATTGAACTTACGATATTGAAACAATTAATTCCAATGAGACAACACGTACTGGTATTTTGGTCCATTTTACTATTTAGTTCCTGTGCCGAATTCATCGAATACCCACTGGAAGACGAACAGGTTGCGTTGGTTGCTCCGATGGACCATCTGGAAACGACAGACTCCGTTATTGCCTTTTGGTGGGAACACCATGAAGATGCCAAATACTACCGTTTTCAATTGGTGTCACCTGATTTTACGGCAATCCAGTCGGCACTGATCGATTCGTCGACCTACGACAATAAAGTCGAATTCACGCTGAAACCCGGAAAATACAGCTGGCGCGTACGACCGGAAAACGACGGCAGTGTTGGCGAATACCACTATCGAGAACTTGAAATAGTTGCTGAATGAATAACAAAGCCCTCGTTTATATTTTGTTAGCCGTCGTTGTCGGCGTGTGGGGCTATGTTATCTATCGGGTATTTAGTGCCGTATCCGGAGACGAAGAGCAAATAATTACGAGCAGCAGACCCATTTCCATCGCCCCACAGGATCTCGAATACTATACCATCAAAGACAGTGCATCCCTTTTACTATCCTACCGGGATCCCATATACAATAGCACAGATGTGCTGGATGAGGAGATTTTAGAAACAGAAACTATCGATCCCTATACATCCGATCCATATGCCGTCTATGTGGAGCCCGAGCCTCAGATCGATATCAGTTATCAGGGTTTTATTGAGAATGAGTCCAACAAGAAACGGATTGCGATGGTTACGATAGCAGGTCAGCAATATATGATGGCAAAAGGCGATCGGCAGCAGGAAATTACTGTTCGTAA
Organism: Sphingobacterium alkalisoli; assembly: GCF_005049105.1. Classification (GTDB taxonomy): domain Bacteria; phylum Bacteroidota; class Bacteroidia; order Sphingobacteriales; family Sphingobacteriaceae; genus Sphingobacterium; species Sphingobacterium alkalisoli. The sequence goes on along the minus strand of NZ_SUKA01000002.1, from coordinate 40,483 downwards.
TATACAGGCCGACCGCATCATTATTACACACAAAAACGAAACAAAAACGATATTTAAATGAAGTTTACAGGAAGTCTTATTTTCTTGATCACATGCTGTACCCATTTATGGGCACAAGATTATTTGGGTGTCATGGACAATAATAAGGTGACCATCCATACGGAAGATCATCATAAAATTATCTTCCAGACGAAAGAAATACACAAAAAGACCTCGCCCGACAACACTTATTTCTGGTATGCTTCCCGCAAAATCCATGAAACACAGGGCGACTATTCGGGTAAATTACTGCATGGAGACTACCTGCGTTATTACCCGGATAATGATCTGGCGACCAAAGGTCAATTTAAGAAAGGCCTAAAAACCGGAACCTGGACCGAATGGAATGCTACCGGCATCCTCAAAAAACAAAGCCAGTGGAAAAAAGGCAAAGAGACCGGGGCATATAGTCTATACGACGACAAAGGCAATACTTCGGAAATGGGGCAGCTCAAAGCCGGCAGACGAAATGGAAAAGTCGTTATGCGTTTACCGCAGGATAGTACATTTTCTACCACCTACTATCAAGAAGGCAACGAAATCTCCAAAGAAGCTTACATCGATCAGAATATCTTCCGACGGTCAGCTCATTATCTCGGACAGCAATGGCAAAAATTGTTTTCGAAAAAAAACAAGTAAGTAAAAAGCTGACTGCTTCGGCGCTGCAGCTTACATTGATCATCTCGTTGATCATTACTATTATCCTTGGTTCGCTGATCTATCTCTATAGCTTTTACCGGCAAGAAGATAGCAAGATCCAGCATCAGGACCGTTTATTAAACCTTATTACCTCGGGTTTCGAACTTTCCAAATCGGTGTATCTTTCTCCCAGTGACACCGTATGGGCCGATGTGCTGTATGCAGGCGACAGCCTGCGTGTGCAGAAAGAAAATTGGGGGCTGTACGACAGAGTAACTTTGACGGCCATTTATCAGCACGACAGCATTAAGCGTGCTTTCCTGCTCGGTCTGGAAAGCATCGACAGTACCGTACTGTATGTTTCTGATGAAGACCGTAACCTATCAGTAAGCGGCCGTACCACGATTATCGGCACCGCTTACCTGCCTCAAGCCGGCATCAAACCCGCATTCGTTGACGGCAAGTTTTTCGATGGCAAAGAAGAAATTATCGAAGGCAAAAAGAAGTTCAGCGAGCGTGCTTTACCCGCCATCGATAAGCAACGCTTGCAGCCGTTAGCCGAAGGATTGGATAGCAGCACTTTTTTGAGCCCTTCGATGCTACAATTTCCACAGCATTTTCGTTCCTTTAAGGAGCCTACGCAATATGTTTACAGCGAAGCAGCGCTATTGCTTTCTAATCAAGCAATAGAAGGCAATATCATGCTATCCAGCGACACGCTGATCCATATTACTGCCGACTGCACCCTAGAACATATCATCTGCATCGCCCCTACCATACGAGTCGACAAGGGCTTTCGTGGAAGTGTACAACTCTTCGCTACAGACTCCCTTATTGTGGGCGATGAAGTACACCTCTCGTATCCATCTGCCTTGGTATTATTTGCCGAAGACGAAGAGTTCCGCAGAGCGTTAAAGATAGGCAAAGATGGCTCCATCGCTGGGAGTGTCCTGCTTTATGAAGAAAAGCGGAGTTCCGTACCCCACATGCTGAGCCTAGGCGAAAACAGTTTAGTAACTGGCGAGCTCATTGCATTTGGGATGCTCAAATACACGAAACCCTTAACCGTAAGAGGCAGCACGTACTGTTATCGTTTTATTACGCAGACCCCCAGCTCCCTGTACGAGAACTTCCTGATCGATATCAACCTTGATCGATCAGCACGCCACCCCTTCTTCCTGCAGAGCTATGCCTGGCAAAAAGAAGAAAAGAATATTCCGAATAGTATACTAACCTGGCTGGAATGAAGACGATGAAGATAACGCGACGAAGATTAAAAGCCTCTACGTTGGTCGAGGTACTAATTGCGATGGTCATCCTGCTCAGTGTGTTTGCCGTAGGCATGATGATCTTTGCTAACTTAACCAGCAGTACCCAGTCCCGGGAATCCAAAACCATTCAGGCCCAGATGCAGGATATCCTATTTCAATACCGACAAGACGAAGACATTCCGCCTACCCAGACGATCGGTAGCGTGGTTTATTACCTCGAAGAAGAACCTCTCACGGCATACCCCGACCTCACAAAAGTAACTGTCTACGCCGAACGCCTCGCCGACCATGCCGTGGTCGACAGTCTTATCGAGATTCAACTTAGATTGCCACACCTTCGTACCTCAGGTTCGCAATGACGCGGAGATTGTACGTCTTCACTAACACTATCATCGTCATTGCGAGGAGGTACGACGTGGCAATCTTTCTGGCAAAAGCACAGATTGCCGCGTCGCCATGCTCCTCGCAAAGACGTGCTTTTTAGCCATCGTGTCATCGCAAGAAGATACCATCCCTACGTTCATTGCGAGGAGGTACGACGTGGCAATCTTTCTCGACGAATGAAAACAAAAAAACTTTAAATTACACGCTTTATATTTATTTTTACGCATGCGACACCATCGACATCAATTAGCAGCCTTTACCCTACTGGAAGTAACCATAGCGATGTTGCTTGTTGCGATATTAAGCGCATTTGCCTATTACGCCTTTTCAACCTTTAACCGCTTACTATCCGATCAGCAGATAAAAAAAAGAGATCAATATTCCGTTGACCTTTTCCGACACCGAATCAAGGTAGACAGCTATCGTGCCGACAGCATATTTTTAGATCAGGCAGTGTTACGTCTTAAAGATTCCGTAGGATACATCGATTATACGTTTTTAGATTCCCTTATCCTCCGCGAGCAGTATGCATTGCGTACCGATAGCTTTCTGATCAGCTATGACATACCCCAGTATGATTTTGTAAACAGCGGAAATTTCGAAAGCAACCTGATCCAGTCGTATACCATCCCATTGCAGATCGACGATAAAATCGTACCTTTACATATATACAAACAATATTCATCCCTACAGTTAACCGGAGTTATTCCCATCGAGTAGAGCCTATGTCGCAGATTGATATTTCATCCTATAAAAAGAAGAAAGCAGTTTCGTCCGAAAAGGCGCCTTCGTTTGATCTGTTGGCATTGCTCAATAAAGATATCAGCTTTGGCAGCAAGCAGCTGGGCGACCGAAAGAAGGAAGAGTTCTACATCGAGCTAAGTATGCTTTTATTATCCGGGGTCGATCTGAAGACCGCCTTCGAATTGGTGCTTATCGATCAAAAAAAGACAAAAGAAGGGCAGCTCTTCCATGAAATCCGGGAGCAGGTATTGCAGGGCGATCCCCTTTCCGAGGCCTTACGCAAAAAAAGAGGGAAATTTAGCGATTACGAATATTACGGCATACAGATCGGTGAAGAAACCGGAAAGTTAGGCGAAGTGCTCAAAGAGCTGGCCGATTATTATAAAAATAAGATTGCGCAGCGACGCAAGATTATTTCCGCTCTCACCTATCCGCTGATCGTGTTGTGTACCTCTATGGGGGCCGTATTCTTTATGCTCAAGTTTGTGGTACCGATGTTTGCCGATGTGTTCACCCGATTTGGCGGGGAGCTGCCTTGGATTACCGGCTTTATCCTCGATGTATCCAATTTTTTAGATCAAACCTTTTGGTGGGCCATGTTGTTCTTTGCCGTAATTGCCTTTGGACTATACAGCAGCAGAAAGAAGGTATGGTACCGCAAGTGGTCATCTACCATACTCCTTAAGCTTCCCGTTGCTGGCGATATTATCCGTAAGATCCATTTGGCTCGCTTTGCCAATACGATGCGGCTGCTGGTAAGCACAAATACCCCCTTGTTGCAGGCCATACAACTGGTACGGCAGATGTCGGATTTCTATCCCATTCAACAATCCCTGCTGCAGACCGAAGATCTTATCCTTCACGGTGAGAGTTTGCACAACAGTTTGGCAAAATTTGATTTCTATCCCGGTAAGATTGTGCAGCTGATCAAAGTAGGTGAAGAAGTAAACCGACTGGATTTCTTTTTCGATAAGATTGCTACCCAGCTCACCGAGGAAGTGGAATACAAGACCTCCACTATTTCTACGGTGCTTGAGCCATTGATCATTATTTTTTTAGGACTGGTTGTGGGGTTGATTTTGATCGCTATGTACCTACCAATGTTCCAGATGAGTAATAGTTTTTAGAACAAAGTATTGACGATATATAAAACACAAGCTTGTATACTTATTCATATCACAACATCAATAAAAAAACATGAAACTAAACATTGTATTATTATTTTTTGGCCTAGCGCTAGTCACAAAGGCGCATGCACAAAGCAGTGCAGATTATTTAGTCACTAGCGTTACCTTTCCAAGTGATTATCAAGTCGGTGATTACATTGAGTTTGCCAAAGCAACTCCTATCGCAGTAGGAGCGTCGGGGCATTATGAAATCTCTATTGCTTATACCAGGGGGAACATCGCTGCCGCTGCTACTCACATAGCCTCTTCGAAACATTCCAATCCTAACCGCTGGCTTGAGGCGGGCAGAATAAATAATAATGTATATACGGCAAATGGTGTAAATTTTACTGTCGACCATAACACATCAACCAGAGCATTTCGTATACGTGCAATTAATACGTTGGGTATTAATACGAATTTAAAAGTAGATATTAAGATACGTTCTATTAATTTCAATACAAGTTTTTCGACCTACAACATTACGGGAACAGAAACCCAATCGGTGAACCTACTACCCATGACTTTTGATTGGGACCTTATCGTTGGTAATACGTCTATAGACGGTAGCGGTAAATTGGCCATAAAGGTCATCAGCAATGGCAATGTAGGAATTGGAACAGCTACTCCTACAGAAAAACTTTCCGTTAAGGGTAACATCAGAGCACAAGAAATTAAGGTAGAGACTGCCAATTGGCCAGATTATGTTTTTGAACCCGAATACAAGAAAATATCTTTAGATAGTTTGGAACAGTTTATTTCAACGCATAAACATTTGCCAAATATTCAGCCAGCTAAAGAAGTAATCGATAACGGTATCGCACTGGGTGAACTCAATAAAATCCTTGTCGAAAAAATTGAAGAGCTGACCTTATACCTCATTGATCAACACAAACAAATCAAAGCGTTACAAGAAGAAGTTAATGGATTAAAGAAATAAAAAAGCTTTATAGTCTTCGACTGATCGTTTATACTGAATAACACCCCCCCCTAACACTTTGTTATTCAGTATAATATTTAACCCAAACCTCATCCCTGAAGGCTTCTTAAAAAATAGCTCTAAAACATCACTTTATCAAAGGGGATGTTTAACGGAAGGTACTCGACATCTTTAGAACCTGTAATTACAATATTGTTGTCATCTATTTTTATTCCTTTATACATTTCTAGAAAAAACTCAATACCTTTTTTGCTTTTGTCAATATTCTTGTCAAAAACAACTATTCCATTCTTTTCCAATGTGAACTTCGAATACATACAAATTCTCCAATTTTTAAGATAATCCATTAACTAAACTCAATAAAAATATTTTCTTCTGCTTCCCGCTGTCTCACTAAGCACTTCATCAATATATCTATTGCATAAATAGCCCTACCGATATGGTTGATCCGATAATCAATTTTGTAATTTCGATTGTTATGAGATAAAACAATATAATTGGATCTTCGCTTGATAAATTTTTTCACTTGTGGTTCGACATACCATTCTTTAAGAATACCGTCTATTACTTCTTCTAGAGAAATAATAATATCTTCAATGCTACTTCCACTTATTAAAACACTATCCGTTATGGGTATGTTAAGTTTTGTAAGTGTTCGAAAAATATTATAAAAAATTAAAGAAGACCAGAAATCCTCCATTATAAATTCTTCTTTACTACATATGAATTTTTCAATTTTATATGCCATGATATATCCTATCTATAAGGTATTACGTGCTTGATGATTTCTCCTTGCTGGGGCGGGTTTGTAACCTGTGCCAATATTTCCCGCTTCTGAAGTTCTGCCAATTCAAAAAACCTTTTCCTCCGCTATAATCTATGGCACTACTATACTTCCAATAATGTGGTTTCGAAACAACCTGATCAACAGGATTATTGGGAATATAGTCAACTTTTTGATCAATCACATCAACGCTCCAAAGCTCAATTGGTTTGTTGTGCTGTTGCCAAAATTGATAGTCCTGTCCGATTTTCCTACCCGATCGACCCATCATCCAAAGAATCTATTCTTTTCTACTCTCCTGCGGATTTTCCCGAATGGCTGACTATAGACTCTTAGCTGTAAAACGCCTAAAATCCAGCAATATTAAATATTAAATGTACATAGCTTGGCATGATGCTCCATGCATACAACAACATCCCTTTCTCCTTTATACAGTATCGCAAAGAGTTTACCAACTCATCACAGTAAATTTCACGTACAAATACATCTATCCAATTTACTGTAGCAAAACTCGTAAAGTACATACCTTCCGGATTATGAAACTTGCATTTTCTGGACATTTACCTAAAATAATAAAAACGCACGATAATTAAAAGTAAGAGGCAGCTGGAAATGAGGGAAGAAACATAAAGCACCGGAAACATTCCAGCGCTAGCCTTGGAATCCACGCTCGAACCTTGCTCCATCCCCCATCTGGATCAAATCCGCTAACCGGATTATTACCCATGCCTACATACGGCGAATAGTACTGTCCTGTCCATACGGATCGACACTTAGCCAACGTCCTATCGCAGGATCATAATTACGAAGATAGAAATTATTCCAACCTGTTTATTCGGAACGTGTCTATTTTTAATTGCCCTCATGAGCCACTCCGTTGGTTCACCATCTTTTTCAGCATATTCACCCTGATAGCCATAACGCGATGGTATACTGTAGTTCGCTACCAAATGGATAGTAACAAAGCACGAAGCGACGAAGCCATGAGTGGCTTATAAACACATATTAAATACACTAATAATCGATATTGCACATCATATCGGCAATTACTTTATTGAAAGTTATTTAAGTGATTAATAATTTTTAAAGCGATATCCTTTCCATGATCTCTTTCAACATCCTCTCTATTTATAATATGCCACTCTTGATTTTTAGCATGAACCAAATAGGTATTCGCAAAAATTTCGGCTTCTTTTTTCTCTTTATCACTCCAGTTACGATCCTCCATCTTTAAGAATTCAAGCCTTTCTTTCCACCTTTCATATTTATAATACTTATCAGAAGATTTAATTTTAACAGATGACAAATCACAATTATCACTAAATGTCAAATCTTCTAATTCTGCATTTACAAATGAAACATTTTTCATTTCATTTCTTTTAGGTATTCCATAATTAGAATAGTCAACCTGTAATGGAAATCCGCCTCTGAACCAGATATCCTTCAAATTCCCTTCAAAACAGCAACTTTCAAATGATGATCCAAAAAAATCTATGCTGTTAATCTTGCAATTTTTAAAAGACACCCCTACAAACTCAGGTCTAATAAAAATTGTTTTAAAAAAATTACAGTCCTCAAAGACACATTCTGAAAAGCTAGTACCTCCATCACCTAAGGATGCATAATTAAATTTACAATTCTTGAAATAACATTCCTTGAAAATATTTTTATGATCTGAAAATTTTGAAAAATCTACTTTTTCAAAATTGCATTTTTCAAATAAAGAATTCTCAATCCAACAATCTTTAAATGAAGAAAATGTAAGATCAGCATTTTGAAGTTCTAACTTTGCAATCGTTCTTTCATTTATAATGATGCCTCTTAAATCAAGTTTTCCGTCAACAAATTCATATGTATTAATTCGTGATTGAACATTTCCACCTTTTAATAAATCATTAATCTTATTGAGGATAAACCTCAATTGAGGTTCCACTTCCCATCTTTCAATTAAATATTTTTTTGTCATATTGTATTTATTGTGTCAATAAAAGTGTTCCTCCTGACCCGTATTTGTTAACATGATTTTGCCACTCGCCTAGTGTAGTTATATCCCACCATTGTAATGTCTTAGGATCAACGAAATCTGCACCTCTTGAATAGTTGCTTTTAAGGTGTTTTAATGCAGGATCATTTACAATATAACCTCTGGCTCTTACATCAATACGATTTCCCCTGTACATTGGCCTTAGATTTGGATGTCGCTGAAGAGCTTTTAATTGTCTTATAGTAAATGCAGCATCTCCAAGCGCATCTACTTCTTGAGCAGCTCTTGTGACATGAGCTTGCAATCTAGATGTTACAGTCTTAGTGGCAACATTTTTTGAGAAAGTTTGTAGAACAGCATTAGCGATTTTGGAGGTTTGATCATATGCGATCATGTATAACTCTAATCCACTTTGTACAAAATCTATCGCTGCACCGCCATAATTTCCTGCTACAAGTTTATCACCACTTTTTAAACTAGTACCAACAAAAGGAGTGTTATCAGCAAACTGCCGACCTAAAGAAACTCCTCCAGTATAATGTCCCCTGATAGTACCGTCGTCAGAAAGAGTATTAAATCCCCATTCACTACCGCTCTTCATCAACCTAGAGGGGCTTTCGCCTGCTATCCAGGAATCCATACGACGAATCCACGCCCCCACCTTGCTCCATCCTCCATCTGGGTCAAATCCACTCACCGGATTATTGCCCATGCCTACATACGGCGAATAGTACTGCCCATATGGATCGATACTCAGCCAACGTCCTATCGCAGGATCGTAATTACGAAGATAGAAATTATTCCAACCAGTTTCACCATCTTTTTCAGCATATTCGCCCTGATAGCCATAGCGTGATGGTATACCTGCAGTCTGTAACTCGCTTCCAAATGGATAATAGTCTGCCGAATACACGACATCTGCTGTGCCGTTGCTCAGTTTATTGCGGTTAATGATAGCCCGCACCGAACCCACATGATCGGTTAGCTGATAACGGTAGACATTCCCGCTACGGTAAAAGATCCCGGACGGGATGGGCTGTTCGATCAGCTGGCTACCGTTGTATACGTTGCCATCTACATACCAAGTCGTGACATTCTGCAGGTGATCCTGTTTCTTAATACGGTTACCACCCTCATCATAAACAAAACTCAGGACGGCATTGGTTTTCGCTGCATCGCTATAGATTTTAGTCACCTTGCCGAAGGCATCATAGTCCAGGTACTTGCTCAAGCTACCTTTGGTTTCACTCGCCAGTTGTCCCAGGGCATCGTAAGTATAGGATGCGTAATTGCTTACACTAGCAAGTTTGTTGGTATTGGCCGTATAGTTGTACTGATAGTTTGCCAATACCGACCCGCTCGAATTCGTCCGTGTCAGGGTCTTAATATTTCCATGTGCATCGTATGTTAAGTTTTTCTCCTGATTGGCATTAGCTGTAGCGGTAAAAGAACCTGCCGTAAAATTCGGTGCTCCCCAATTGTTCTGCATCAGTTGATAATTGCTATCGTACACATAGGTGTTCATCACAGGATTATTTGGTCCGGCTACCGAAGATGGTTTCAGGGAATGCCAGCTTATGCCATTCATTAAGCCCGAGTAACGCTGTGGTGTACCTCCTGTTTGTATGCTAGTTATATTGGTGTTCGCCCGCTTGTAATCACCCGTATGATATTCAAGGTTGAAACCAAAAACATCTGGAGCAAAATCATTGGCCGATCCATCTTTTCCCGGATCTTTACTTTTTTCTGCATGGTTAACGGTTTTTAATTTACCATCAGCAGTATAAACGTAGTCTATACCCTGTAAATTACCCGCTAGTTCAATACGTTTTAATGGGCCATGCAAATAATACTGGTATTTTGCATGCACCAGCTTAGAACTGGGATTATCTACCGTATTGGTGTATACGGTGGCCAGTCTCCGATCTTTATCATATTCATAATAGTAAGCCATGAACTCGGCAGGCACATGCCTTTGGTAAACTTGTTTGATCATGGCGCCAAATTCGTCGTAGCTGAAATCGGTGGTTTTGTACCCTAGGCCGTTCACATATTTGATCTGCCAGTCCAGCTGTCCTTCTGCGTTGTAATTGAACCAACTCCTGCTGATCAGATTTTGTTCGCTCGCTGTATTATTTACTATACTGCTATATTTTTCCGAGACACTTACCGCGCCTCTGAGGTAATAGCTATCCTGCGCGTAATAATTGCTACCATGTGTGGCATCAGGGACATCATACCTGTAACGCACTACATCGTATTTCGTACCGTTTGGTAGTCCGCCATAGACGTCTGTGGCTTCCAAAATATTACGCATCGCACTGGCCGTACTCAGATCGGCGTTGAAAGCAAGCGTGGTACCAGATGGCTTAAACTCACCTACTTCGATCAGCCTTCCCCGAATATCATAATTACTGTAGCTAAATCTGCCATCTGCCCGCTGTTTGGCATTCTGCGAAAAGCGAATGTTTCCATCCTTTCGGTATACAAACTCACTGGCACCTGCTTCGTCGGGATTTTTCTGCCAGACCAAACGGCCCTGTCTATCATATCTGTACAAGGTAATGAATGGAATTGTCTCCCTGTTTGCAGGGCTATAGCTACCGATACCTCCTGCAATGAGTTGTTTAACGCCTTCTGGAGCAATACTAGCCACAAGCTCACCATGCTGGTTATAAAAATTGTAACTCAAATCCTTGAATCCGAGGCTGGTCTGTATTACTATTGGATTTCCCGATCTGTTCTTAAAACTATACCAACCTGGCATTATATTATTCCCCGCTTGTACATAATTAATCTTTTGACCTGTTATCAAATTGTCAATTTCAACATCTACAGGTTCGTTAAAAACAGGAAAAACCGAAATGGAACCATTTTCAGGTAATCCGAAATAATTCAGACCAGAAGTAAAAGTGTTCTCAACCATAAGGTCTGAACCAAAACTTCCTGATACTAAAACAGATCCACCCAAACTAATCGTAAACGAGGACTTGCCGTCAGCATCTACGGCTACGGTCATTTGTGCCGGTTGGCCAGCACTACCGTCTAAATTTTGCCCTAGCTCAGTCTGGTCAAAAATCTTCTTTCGAACTGACCAATAATGGCTCAACTCATTGTTTACAGGCACAGAATATATATATCCTTCATGCCCTGCTCCCATTCTATATGCATCGCCTGGACCACCAGATCTGGTTGGTATCCCTGAACCATCGTACGCATACGCTTGCCGACTGTACGGATAATCTGTAACATCATTAAAAGGCTCCCAGGAATTGTTAGGTCCGTAATACCACCCGAGTGTTCCAACGGTGTTCTTGCTTCCGACAGGATCGGGTTGGTGGATTTTATCAATATAGGGCCCTCCACTTTGGTAACGGTCAAAATTCTTGAAATCATAAGCTGTTCCCGACGTATTCTGTACAAAGTCTGCCTTGTAGGCAAATTCAGAATTATTGGTCGGCGCCGTCAGGGTTTGTAGCGAAGCTCTACCCGCAGCGTCGTAGACAACCTGCGAGGCTAATACATGTCCTTTCTCAGTTTCCTTATATTGAGCTTGCAAGGCTCTGCCGTTATTGTCATAGAAGGATTTTTGTTCGGATATGACTAACCCGCTTGCGTCGAAACCACGGGTTTGAATCCAATTCATATCCAGATTAGAAGCTGGATTGCTCGGAGCTGACGGTATAGTATAAGAGTTTTCTATTTTTAAATTGACCAGACTTCCCTGCTGAAAATGGGTTCCCGTCCTGAGGACAATAGATTTCCCGCTAACCGCATTAAAAACTTGACCTTGGCCAATTACCAAAGAAGTGGCTGGTGCAGCCGGAAAAGTTAGCGCCTCGGTACTTTTTATATTCTGGCCCCATACTGGTGAAAGTATAGAAAGGCATAGCGAAAAGATTAAAATCTCCTTCCAATCTCTCAAAATTCTTAGTTGTTTTAAAATCATACCAATGCTTACTGATTTTGATCTAGAACTGCTCCCCTCATTTGAGAAGGAAATCTTTTATTCATCTGATCATTTGTCTTACTTCTTGAAGTGTTGGCTGCCCTTCTTTTTTTTCCTAGATTTACCCACACCCTATATTCATCATCAGTCAATAGGCGCTGTATAGATTCGTTCTGCTCTTTCATAAGAGAAATGGTTTTATTTTGCTTCTGCTTAGGAGAAAGTGAAGAATCGGCTGTATTCGCTTGAATACTTTCTCCAAAACTAGTTAAGATGTCTAGTAGCTTTCCAGCTTTTTCTGAAGAAATAGCAAGGTCTGCCTTGATACGATTCACAACGTTGGCATTTGACTGCTTGGGGGAAGTCTGCGCTACAAGTTTTACACTTTGAAAAGCCAGCGTGAAAGCGACAAAAATGATAATTAAAAGCTTCTTTTTCATATTTTCAGAATTAATACTTAGTAGCTAAAGGAGTATAATAACCAGGGCCTGAAGAATTACGCGATAGCAGACGGTAATCGTAATTATACACTTCGGTTCCTAACCCAATAGTATGGTTTTCCCAGTAAGAATACTGTTCATAAACTATAATTTGTGGTTCGACTAAAACGGAGTTTACCCCTTGTGAAGCAATAATATTTATTGAACTTTGACCACCCCAAGAACCATATTGATCTTGTGAAGTATAACTATTTTCATAGGTCAATGGTAAACTGGAAGGCAACTGTGCAGGCGATGTACAGGATATATCCCAGTAAAAACGTATGTAGATATCCGCCTTTGTACCACTGGAACCTTCATTATATGGAGGATAAGTATTGTTATAATAGGAATAGTTTTCAATTTCTACACGCGCATATACTGTGTAATTATCCGCTTCTACGGGAATCGGTTTACCATAATTATACAGGTATTCCGAAGTCTTGAACGCCCCCATTCCCATTTTCTCCATATAGGTCGCTTTCAATCGTCCCATCTGATCGTACTCGTATTTCGTGAAAAGATTATTATTATCCAATACATACGTCAATTCTCCGGAAAAATTATCGTAGACATAGGCTGTCGACGACGCATCTACAGGCTGAAACCTAAAATCGTCCACGTATACTATTCCGGAAGCATTGTTCTGCACATATACAGCTAGATTTCCCGAACCATCGATATCTTGAGCTTTTATATTTAAAGTTAACAACGTCCAATCGCCTGACTTTTTTGTCGACTGGGATGAAGATATAGAACTTACAACAGGGCCTCCGTTTGCTTGGTAATATAACCTGGTATCTGAAGACGTTCCGGCTTTTACCCAGACCGACGCGGAGTAAGCACGTCCTACTGTCAACTTACTTATCGGGACAGTATATTGAAACCCACGTTGGTTTGTTCCCAGTAAAAGACTCTTTGTGCCCGAATGTGCGGCATCTGACGTCACTGTGGCACCCGATCGCTGTACCTCCAATGGATTATTACTGCTTACAGTCTCATCTTCTGCACCGCTGAATGCTAGTTCAGTATATTTCGCAGACCCTCCAGTAACATATACCTTACTAGACTTTGTCCCCATACGCGTCGCGCTATAGTTTCCATTGATATCAATACCTTCCAATGGTTTAGAATACGCATCATAGAGTGTGATAGCTCCAGTCCTTTGCCAGTTTGCATGTGAAGTTGAAGGATTGTCCCAAATGAAAGCATTAAACTGTGTGATTGGGGTTAATCCGTCTGACGTCCTAATACTCTGTAGCCAAGAATAACTGTCAGACATTCGCCACACATCTCCTGTACCATTCCAGCTACCATTGTCTTGTAATATTGTACTTCCGTCCGATAAAAGTACTGGTATCTTATTACTCCACGCCTGTGCCGTTGCATTCACCACAGCTACTTTGCTATTGGATTCATTTACTTTATAAACCACAGTACCCGCGATCTGACTTAGCATATTTGCATTCGCATTACCTGATGTATTTATCTTTAAACCCATTTTCGGATACACACGATATGCAGGCATCGTCTCAGTCAAAAATCGATTTCCATACCCATCCTCAGTTAAAACACCCGTCACGCTTCCGTTATAAAAATCAAAACTGAGATTCCGCGTCACCGTAGTTACACCGCTTATTAAATCTCGTACAGTTGTTCCTGTTTGTATACAGGGATATTCTTCTTTACCGTTAAACACAACGTATCTATCGAATGTATTTTCATTATCCTTTGGGTATAGCCGCTTACTCTCAACGACCCTTTCCTTTAATAGTCCTTGGAAATTATAAGACGCTAGTCTAGATTCATACTGCGACATAAAGCCTTCGAAAGGTTGATTATTTAAGCCGTCATGTAAGTAATGGTTAGTCACTTCATTGAGCAACTTATTATTCTCACCATAAGATCTTACAGTCATCAAATTACCTATAGAAGATAAAAATCTTTTCATGCTCTGCATCCTGCGATACCCCTTTCCTCCGACCGAAGTTGCGTCTGTATTCGTTAAGATTTCATTTTTAACAAGTTTTCTGCCTACCATATTTGCCCTTAACACATCGAAAGTATATTCTGTCTTACCCGAATAGGACCTCATAGTCATATCCCCGTTTAATACCGACGAGGAAACTGTCACATTTTCATACATAACTGCTGGAGGAGGGAGCTCTCTTGCTAGAATATATAGTTTTTCGAACCCTTGATACAACCATTTCCTATATGAATCTTTTGCTTTTCGTGTGAATCCATCCCTCAACTTCGTATTATCAAGACTGGGTAAAATAGTTGGTAGATAGGATGTGGTTCCGCTGCTTACCGCTGAATTAAATTTAGCAAACGAATATGTTGTTCTTGTGATTTCGCCGATAGTACTTGCATTCTCTATCGCAACAACTCTAACTCCACCGCCATAATTTGTTTGTATCGGATTCTTAAATACCATATTTCCAGTTACAAGCTTAAAAGTACTAGCGATTCCTTCAGGATCTGGCTTGATAATCGATGACGATCTAGCTCTTATCACATTTCCATTTTTTTGAAGTATTTCTAATTGATTTATCAAGATATTATATCTTTCGTTGACCGTCATCTCGGTAATAGTTCCCGGAAAAATCTTTCGATCTAATTGATAATGTAAAATCCCCCTATACTTACTTCCAATCGGAATTTGATCAAGAATATCGATTATACTGCCGTTTACAGTAAATTCTACCGTATAATCGTCGATTTTAATAGGATTATTCATTATCAAAGAAATATCTTCGCTAAATACTGCTTTTTCATACGTATCAGATTCATATTCTATTTTAATAGAATTTCCTATAGCATTCTTTATTTTACGTAAACTCCACGCATCTGTACCAGAAGCAGAAACCGATGTAGTTTGCTTACCCATATTATAGTTCTCTTCGACCTCTTGAGAACTATAGTCGCTTTTGTAATATCCCCAATGGTCTTTATGGGATTGAGCATAGGGTGGATTTTTAGTTTTCCTAAGAGAAATATTTTGTCCGTTTGAATGAGAAATAGTCGAATTTTTTATTTTGAAACTGTAAAATGCTCTTCCTAAAGGGTCACTAGGTACGGGATTCTCTTCTGTAACCGATTCTATTACACCTGCGAACCTTTTATCAGCACTGTATAACATATCACCCTTATTGAATATTTTTTCATAGCTTGTAAAGACAGACCCAGATTTGAATGTTACATTGTGTAATGGTGCTTCCTGGTCTGTGAAGTCATATTCAAATTCAGTTAACGGCAATAATCTGGCTCCCCCCTTACCACGCATTTCGTAACCATTCAAAGTTAATTTTCCATATTTCGAATTAGGAGACATACCGTCAAAACTATTTGTAGTATTTGCTGCTAGGCTATAATCTTGATGAAAATCAATAATTCGAACAGCTTTTTCTTCAATATTTACCCTACCTACAATATCGATATCATTTCTGTCTATAACATGCTGTAGAAACTCACAGTTCGAACAAGTCGAACTAGTAGTTGAATTGGCAGAGTTCGATAACACTGCCGATGAGTCGGAGGCATTTAACAGATAAATCTTGTTCAGCTTCAAAGAATGAACTGAATTGGTCCCATATGAACCTGCGTTTGAGCCCTGATTTGATCGTTTAGTGTAACTATCTGACGAAACGCTTTTCCCATCCAACCGAATGTCTTTTTCAAAAAGCGCAATATGTGACCGAGTTCTGATCGCATTTAAATAGTAGACCTCCTTAGTTCCAATACTCATTCCCTTAAACTCATTATCCTCATCTTGGTGAAATCCGATATCCGGATTTCGCCATACGTACCGATCCGAAAAACGTCCATACTCAAAACTTACCCAGTATCCCCAATCATTTTCATCAACTATACCGAAGGGTGCCCTATCCCTGTAATCAGGCCCAGTAATCGCTGTTAGATGCCAGGTGTAAGCATAAGGCTCTGTCTTTGTTTGTCGATTGAAAGCAAATCCTTTATCTTGTGGAATACGTTCCTGATAACTTTCCTCTTTATATGAATATGCCGGTAAGGAGAAATGATACGTCACTCCAGATTCATTGGTGATAGAGAATCCTCCTGTCAACCCCGAACGTACCGTAGATGCAGCCGAATTTCCATTTACTTCTATTCCCTTTACCCAACTTGTGTTATAACCTTTAGCATTTCTAGGTTTAATGGGAACATTATCTAATGTATAATACTCAATATGCTTTGACCCTGCCAATTTATTTCCCCCTCCATATCCGGTATTACTATCATTATTTCCGTAAATCGGGTTTGGGTCTAACGGAACAGATTCTTCATTTTGTCTAAATGAATTGGAAAAATCATTAACAAATCTAAAAAAGGGTTTATCGTTATTATACGGCGCATCAGTAGCACTTACGTCATAAGTTGTATATCTCTTACCGTTTTTGTGAATATTCTGTGATTGAACATATCCTCTAAAAAAGTATGGACGGATATTTCCTCCTAATCCCTGAGCGTTGACAGAATAAAGATCAAAATCCATATAACTCCCCCCTAGAGTTCTACGCGGGTCGGGCTCATCAACTATGCTTTTGCCTGAGGTTTCGTCAAGTAAACTATAAGAATCAAACGAACGAACATATAAATATGTTTCCATGATAGAAGGGTCTAAACTACCACTTACAAATTTACCCATGCTTTCGTCCGACCAATATCTTTGTTTGCTATATCCTAACTGCAAATTAATCCCATACCAAATAGGTATACCAAATGAAAAACCATTACTTTTTGTTGAAATATTTCCTGCATTTGAATTGTGCACCGTACTAGCTAATCCTCCTAACGAGAGTGATGGTTTATTTCCCCCACTTGAGATTGTTGCACCTAAAAGTGACCCACCCAAAGTACGTCCTGATTTAGTATGGCCTGCACCTACTCCAACACCCGCTGAGAATCCTGAAGATATTCCTGCATTTGAAATCTCCATCCCCGCATTCAAATTTGCTCCGACACTCATATTTTCAGTGACTCGCGATCCAACAGATAGCCCCACACCAACGTTTGCATAGGCATCCCCATAGGGTGAAACTCCTAATCTCATTTGTAGTCCTAACGGACTGCCCTGGGGCGCCAAGACGCCACTCACAGAATACCCTACTCCAAAACCTCTGTATGTATCATTTGAAAAATCCAATCCCACACCTACATTGCCTACCGGACCTGACAACCCTACGCTTACCCCTACACTATAATTTGTAGATGTGCCACCCTCCCAATAATCGCGCGCTACTTGAACCTGATTTTTCCAATCATCTGGATAACCGTTTACGCTTCGATTTAAGGCTCCGGGATTTAATGTCCACCCTAAGCCTACCCAACTCGCATCTTCCCCAGGGAGAATACCTGCATGATAAGATAACGATAAGGGATATCCTCCCTCAGGCCCAGGTACCTCCAACAGAGGTACATTATAGGTAAAGTCGCCTGTCTGTAGATTGACCATATCGGTGGTATCTACAGGCTCAAAACTTGAAGTCTCTGGAGTAGTAGGGCCAGATGTCAAAGCTAATGCTACTGGCGAGCTAAATAGCTCTGCAACAAATATGGTCAAGAAACATACCGCAAGCTTCTTATACCCCAGTTTTCGAATACTATTAATCATTATATATCTTAATTCAGGATGTTAACGTTAGATAAATAAGCTATGTCTTTGCTATCAAAATTGAACTTGATTTCTGCTGTTTGTAATCCGAAATCATTGATAACTAATCGAAGTTTTCTCCCATTGAGAATTTCAGATCTTTTAAAAACTACCAAGAGATCATTACTATTTGTCATTTGATAAGTCGGCTGAAAACTAGTCATGATGGGTTTAATCGCCTCTTTACTATCATCGATGAATGCACTGATAAACCGATCCATTCCGAATGAAAAGGTTTGAACGAAAGCACCATATTCTCCCTGTGGCAGTTGAGATAACAGCTCTTTGCCATTTCTAGAAAAACTCAGAATTAGATAAAGATTGCCTTTAAAACTTTCTTTATCCTTTGCTTCAGAAAGGATTAAATCATTGGGCACGAATAATGGAGTTATCTTTACTCCATTCGGGAATTCGGCCACCATTTTTAGACCATAATCTAAATCTTTAACATACTCCATAAAAGATGCTTTATCTTCGAAGGAATCCTGACGAAACGTACTGTGGCAAGCGGAAAGGGAAGTAAGCAGAGTGAAAAGTCCTACACCGCTTTTTATTCGATTGATCAATTTCATTAATTCTCCTTATTAAGTTCTTCTAAAACCTCATCAGTTTTATCCGTACCCTCTTCTGCATACGCAATGGTACCCACCTGATTCGCGATCAAAATGAATCTATATTTATGCTTCTTTCCATACTCTGTTAAGAACTTGTTTACCTTGGATATGGTCTCTTGACTCAATTTATTATTTTCTGTAACAGCATTTTGTTCTATTGCCATCTTATAATCCTCTAAGCTTTTCTGTTGCTTTTTAAGTACCTCTCGTTGGCCTTCTTTAAGGGCAGGACTTAGTGTCTTTTCTTCTCTTTCAAACTTTCGATAAGCCTCATCAAATTCCTTCTGTAATGTATCTATATTGCTTTTCCACTGTTGCGCCTTTTTCTCAAAGCTTTCGCGCGCTACAGCTGCACCTTTATATTCTTGCAATATCCTGCCTGCATCTACATACACTATTTCAGATTTTTTAAAAAATAGCATCCAAACATTCATTAACAAGATAAAACCAATAAGAACAGCTAACCTCCAAATTACTTTTGGATTAATTAATTTATTATTCATTTTTACTTTTTTATTTTTCAATTTGACACCCGGAAAAAACTCTTAAATAACTAAAATTCAACACCCCACATCCGTTGTCAATTTTAGCATAGATAAAAGTTATTTTTTTGATCTTTTGACCTTAAGTTCTGCTCACGTTACACAAGACAAACATTTTTTGAAGCACTAGTACTGAAAATTTGACTCAATAGTCGCAATTAATAATTTGGCTTAAAAATATTCAAATAAAACGGTGTGGACAAGCATTTGTCCAAAAAATAATCGACTTTCTTCTTTACATCAACAACAGCACTATCAGTTCGCAGTAATTTAACCAAATTTTTCAGCTACTCCCTCACCCTCCCCAGCACCACCCTGTACCCTTCTTTCTGATACACCAACCCACCTACAAAGTAAACTTTCTCCAAAGCAGCTAGCGCTTTGATGATGTCGCTGTATTTTCCTTGTAGGATAATTTCCTTTTGCAGTACCGACGCTGGCTTTTCGGTTGGTTGCTTGCTGCCATCGTAACTGAGTTTGACGGGCAGGCCTTCGATCGCAAGGCTTACATCCCGTAAAAAATTATTCTCGAATGCAATTGAGTCCATGCTGTAATGCTGGATAAGGGTATCCAGTTTGGCTGCCTTCTTTTGCAGTTGGTAGGCTTGGTCGCCTTGTACGCCTGAAGCACCTACAGCCCGGGTGAGCTGATTGTTTCTGCTTATTTCCGAAAAGGTCTTCGAAAACGACAGCCACCAGCAGATGATAAATACCAGCACGGCGGCCGCTATCAGCAACTTATTTTTGGATCTATAGTTTAGCTTATCCCACATCATAGCTAAAGATTATTTCCAACGAAAACACCTGCTGCTCATCGTCAAAGACCTGTGATTCGGTAAACTGGGTGATCTGCACCTGATCTACCCATGGCTCCTGATTCAGCTTCCGCACCCACTGGTTGAGGCCATCGAGTGTAGCACACTTCCCCTTCAGTACAATCTTATTTCGATTATCCTGTGTCGATACCTTTGCTCCCCTTCTACGTTCGGGTTGCGGGTTGATACGGATATCGGTAAGGGATACATAAGGCGCCTCATTAAGCGACACCCCCAATTGATCCAATAACCAGGTCTTGCTTACGCCCCCGTTCCAGCCAAGCTCCTTGAGTACGGAATCCTGCTGCGCAATTTCCTGCTGTAACTGTTCCACATCCTTCTGGGAAGAAGCCTGCTGCGTAGTCCTAGCCGACAACACCTCATTCTCGCTATAATAGTAACTGTACAACACCGTGCTAAGTACCAGAAGAATAAAAGTCGTGGCTAATAGCAATAACCCATTGTTCTTAAACTGGATCTTCGCCAGCGCTTCCTGAAAACGTTCAGTCAACCTGTCAATGGACAGGCTTCGGTCGCTTACAAATTCGTGCATCAATGTATTAAAAGCAGCGGCATAGGATCCGATGTACTGTGCATCTATGGGTCTATTACCAACTTTAAGCTGAAACTTGGCCTGCTGCTGTATATCGTACCGATAGGCATTCCATACACCTTCTTCATCCGTCTGTATGGCATGCCCTGCAAATAGGTAATGCTTATTGTAGGTATTCACCTGCTTGAGGATGGCGTCGAATACAAAAGGTCCAATAAAAAGCTGCACCACAGCAATTTGTCTTTCTTCAAGTTGAAGAAGGATCCCATCTACCCTATCCCGCTTAGCGATAGCTACCCAGAAATATTCAGTCCCTTCCAAATAGGAATAGTAAAACTTATCGGCTGAAAAATGAGGAAAAATCTGGCTAATCAGTTCTTCATCCCATTTAGTATCAGCGGTGCGCGGAATTTCCTTCACGAGAATACCCTTACCTTCGAGGTAAAGGCTAACCGGAGTAGCCGGTTCAGCAGGGCAATACGATGCGAGGTCTTCCAGCTGCGCGAAGGATTCTGTCGACACCAGGTCGATACCTTCCTTTCCAAACCGTAAATGTGAAAGCGCATAGGTATCCGCTTCCGATCCCAAGGTAGCGGAAATGCCGATAGCGGCCGGTATTCTATAATGCTTGCGTATCGCTTCCATCCCTTAAGCGCTAGTAGATTATCGTTGGCTTAATAAATACAACAGACACCACTTTGTTCATCGTTTTTTTCTTGCTACTAAATATCCAGCGTAGTACCGGGATACGCGACAGGATTGGGATACCAGAACCTGAGTCACTGTTCTCCAATCGTTCGATCCCTCCTAATACAATCATATCTTCATTCCGTGCCCGGATAATCGATTCAAATTTACTGGTCGATGTGGGTGGAGGCCTGTTTTCTGCCGGTGTACCAATAAAATCTGTAATATCAACTTTGATGTTAAGGGTGATCTGGTCGTCTGCCGATACCACCGGGCGGATGTCTATCTGTAAGTTAGCTTCTACTTCGGTAAACTGCTCGGTAATGATATTCTGCGATTGCAGTGATGGTATCACATTCTGCGTCTGCGTCCGGTAATAGCGCTTACTACCAATACTCAGCGATGCTTCGTGTCCATTCAGCGTTGATAGCTTCGGCACCGAACGCATCTCTACATTTTCATTTGCTTCGAGTGCCTTCAGCGTAACATAGAAGCTTGGTGCCACCCTGCCGAGATTGAACGAATTATTATTTCCAATTTGTGATAAAAATCGATTAATGGAACCTGCACCGAAGGTAAAATCCATACCCGAAAGCAGTGTACCTCCCGTATTTATGGAATCCGACACACCTGCTGTAATACCCGTCTCCACTGTTGTTCCTTTTCGTATATCCATTAAGGTCACCTCGATCAGCACCATCGGCACAAGTCTGTCCAGTTTGTTGATGAGGTTTTCAATTTCATTAATCTGCGGACCGGAGCCAGAAAGCAAGAGCATATTCTGCTCCTTGAATTCCTTAATCTCTACATCCCGTTTCCAGTCCATCGGAATCATCGCTACCAGTGTATCAATAGAGCGATTCTTCACATGGATAATCTTGCTTGAACGCAGTCCTTCTACCTTACGATCTCCAATCAGGTAAGTACCGTTTTCGATCCGGTAGGTATATGGAGTGCCCTGAAAGATCGACGACAGGAAACTATCAAAGGTGATGTCCTTCACGCTGGTGCTCACCTGCCCCTGTATATCCGAATAGATAAAGTAGTTTATACCGGCATCTTCCGCCGCGCGCTTAATAAGGTCAATGAGCGATGAGCGCGTTGCCTGTATGGTAAAGAGTTTACCCTGTGGGCCGCTATTTCCCTGTTTGTAAACGGTAAAGTTTCCGCCCCCCTGTTGCATGCCACCCATGCCAGGTTGTTGTCCACCCATCCCTTGTGTGCTATTGCCCCGGTAGCGTACCGCTGTCTCCTGACTGTCGTTGATAAAGAGCTCTTCGCCCGGCACCAGCGATTCGAAAAGATATATGCCATCAGTCGTCTGATGATAGCGAAGGCTATTGGCATACGCCAGTTTTTCCAGGGCCACATCAAACGGTGACGCGGTCATATAGCCCGAAACCGTCTTCCCTTGTAAAGAGACAGGAACCACAACATTCCTACCCGATATTTCCCCGATCTTCTTGGCTACATTGGCCAACGTATCGTTATTCAGCTCATAGCTCAGTGTATTATCTGCCGCATTATAGGAAGCTTTAATCTCCCGCTTGGGAATAACAGGAGCTGCATTGCGCATGGCAGAGATACTCAAGATCGATCCGATCACATTGATATCCAGCTGATAAGTCTTGCTCAGGAACAGCAATACATTAAGTGCCGTTTCACCCTGAAAATTATTGACAATCTGATGGTTGATATTTGGATCAATATTGATGTTCAGTCCGTTGGATTCGGCAAGTGCGCGTACAAACTCCTGTAGCGAAGCTCCGGAAACCGACAGCTTCACCTTCTCCTGCAATCCCGGTACGGAATAGCTGAGCGCATTTAGCCGTTGTTCCACCTGCCGATATTGATCATCGACACTTTGCGCACGGACGAAAACAGTGGCAAATAAGCATATACAAATAATAAAAAATCGCGTCACAAACATGGTTAATAATTAAATAGTAGCGGATAAATTTCTTCAATACTGGTCTCTTGATTAGCAAACAGGTCAAATGCATTCTCCCCAAGGGTCTTGATTTGTCGTTCGCGCAACAGCTCTTCCACTTGCATATTTCCTTTCTTTACCTCCATGGCCAAGTCCTGATCCAATGGGATAATCTCGTAAACTGCCTTCCGTCCCTTATAACCGGTATAGTAACAGGCTGCACATCCCTTGGGCACCGCATGGCGATCCACGGCATAATACGGAATAAATTGTTTGGGATACAGTCCCTTTTCAATGGGCTGCTCCTCCTTGCAATTCGGACACAGTAAGCGCACCAAGCGCTGTGCCACCGTCGTGTTGAGGGTATTCGCAATCAGGAAGCCGGGAATCCCCATATCCATGAGGCGCGACACCGTACCCCAAGCCGAGTTGGTATGTATCGTCGACAACACCAGGTGACCCGTCAATGCCGCCCGGATAGCCATATTCGCCGTATCCGGATCACGGATCTCCCCCACCATAATGATGTCGGGATCCTGACGTAGAAAGGTACGCAGCGCTGCACCAAACGTAAGTCCGATGTTCTCGCGCAATTGTACCTGATTGATACCTTCCAGCGTATATTCGATGGGATCCTCTATCGTGAGGATATTCGTTGTCTCTTTATTGAGATGTTTCAGTGTAGCGTAGAGTGTTGTCGTCTTTCCCGAACCTGTAGGACCCGAGATCAATACAATCCCGTTGGGCTTTTTGATACCGTGCAGGTAATTGGCATAGTCATCGGCGGACATACCCAACTTATCCAGGAACACATCCCCTGCATTGTTATTGAGCAACCTCAACACCACTTTCTCTCCGTGCAGCGTAGGCAACACCGATACGCGGATATCAAACTGCTCTTTGCCCTGCGTATAGTTGATACGTCCATCCTGTGGCAGGCGTTTTTCGGCAATATCCATATTCGACTGGATCTTGATCTTATTGATCAGGGCAGGATAATCGGTTTTGGATAAGGTATACCGCTCCACCATCATGCCGTCGATTCGGATCCGGATACGTCCCTTTGTTTCAAAGCTTTCGATATGGATATCACTACTTTTCAGCTGTTTGGCCTCCATAATCAGGCGATCCAAAAAATCAGCATTAAAGGCAAGTACTTTCGTTACCGCAGATGCACCTTGGGTTTCTTCAAAATAATATTTCTGCAGGTAGGTATCCAGTATTTCGGGCTCCACCTGCTGTAGCTCGTACGGCATATCCAGCACCATATTCAGCTCCTCTTCCAGTGGTCCGGTCAATACCGCATCCGTACATAACACGAGCTTGTCCTGATCCAACCCAATAGCAGCGATACGGTAATGCCGAGCCAAGGCCCGTGGGATACGGTTGGCGATTGCAGAATCTATGTACGGTACTGTGATGGACATTTGGTCGATATACTAGCTAAAAAGTTTAACGGTTAATACGCTGTCTAAAGATAGGAAATTAATCCATTCCAGAAACAACAAAATAATCAGGAAAATTGCCTGTAGTCCGGCCAATGGCACAGTGGCTGTCTGCTTACGCATACCGATTACATAAATCAGCAAGGCAAACCCGATCGAAACAATCATAAAGATGATAAATCCCGGCAGATCCCATAGTAACGCTACACAAGCGATAAACACGACATCTCCCCATCCCAGGTAACGATCAAAAATCCAGATCCATTTCCGTTCCTTCAAACAAAAATAGACATTGAGCAGGGCTAACTGTAACACACAAAAAACCATATTGACAGCAAATCTGGAAGCTACCTGATCGAATGCTTCCGACTCTAAGACCATCCCTAGTAAGCTACCGAACAATCCGATAAACCAATAGATATGAACCGAACGGTTCTTAAAATCTTCATAGGCTATACCGAGCAGGCAACCGACCGTTAAGATAGTCGCAATCACTAGTCGGCGGTCACTTCCCGTAAATTCTTGTCCTGGTCGATTTCCCAGACGTTGAACGTACCATCGCCATCGAAATCCACCACCGCCGTAGCCCGTGCCACGAAGGAATTATGGTCGGCTTTCACCACGTCTATACGGTAATTTGCTTTGCCGTCATTGCCATCTGTACTGAGCTTTTCCTGTATAAAGCCAATTTCTTCCAGGTTAGCACTGTATTTCGATTTTTCGTAAAAATGGTTCTGCTGCAGTGTCTGCACATGTTGCAGTTGCATCTTAGCTTCCGTACTTTTCGCTTTGGTAATCAGAGGAAGTAGATTGGGGAGTGCCAGGAGAATCAAAATCCCGATGATAACCAACACTACCAATACCTCCGTAAGTGTATAGGCCTTAAGTTTCAGCTTCCTAAAATCTGTCTTATTCATAACTAACGTTAATAGCATAATTACTGCAAACGAAGATAGGAAAAAATGTAAAGAAGCCTAAACAAAATATCACGAAAAACGGCCTATTTTAGTAAGGCGTTCTAAATTTGGCAAGCGCTTCTTTTCCAATCACGAGGTTGTTCAGAAGCTGGCATTGTTAACGCCCATATAGCGATTCTATTTGCTATTATAACTTCCGTATCGATAATAGGATTCAATACGGTTATCGGCAGAAGAAAAGCAAATATTCAGGTTGAATTTGACATCGAGCTCCCGTATAAAAGCGTTATATCGCTTATCAAAATGTATCCATGGAGCGCTTTCTTCACGAGTGTTTAAAAATATCCCCTGATAATAAAGCTAAGATTAATGTAATTATCTGCAACCATACCCTGTAATTTTATCTCCATGAGATCAACCGAATCTTTTTAATTGCGTAATTAATTCCATATCTCGCTTCCCCAATATTCCTTGATGACAAATTTTTGCGAGTATTCATTCACTAACGATCTTAATATAAGCTTATCAGTAGAAATAAAATCGATATTCAAATGACCTGATATCTTGATTATAAGCGGTAGCTCATTGTGCGAAATATCTAAATTTTTATATAATATACCATCTTCATCAAATACTTTATAAGGATAAGAAATAATGTCTTCGGAATAAACGATCAAGTCCTCTCCTGTAAAAGTTAAATACCCTTTGAAATTATTCGATATGTTATTTTGCTTAAACAGTAAACGTAAATTAACGAGAGTTTTGGCATTAGTCGGGAACCAAGGCATATCTTTATCATCATGGTTTACAATCCATCTATCTTCCCTACCAAACCTTATTACCACATCTTCAAACAATGAACGATAGGTATTGAGAAACTCTGTAAAAGAACAGTCTCTATCTCTATATAATTGAAAAGAAATACCTTGCCAGTGAGAACTAATGTTATCATCGTTTAAAAAATCAATATAATATGTTCGATCATAAGGTAGAACTGCCAGGGTATCTGGAATAAAGGATATCATATCAAGAATTCATCTATCACTTCACCTCATAACAAGAAAGTTCATATAAATTGTTTTCAAAATCTAAAGACAATGGCTTATCTAAAAATGGAATTAACTTTTTAACCTGACTTTCTGTTAAGGTATAGGGGTCGTAAATTTCATCTGGAAAATCATCTTCATTTAGAATTAAATCGTCTAATATATTGAGTATGCCATCCGCGTCAAGTGATATAATATACATATCTATATTTAATTCATCGTTTTTCCGATATACTTGTATTGCTCTTTGTATTTTCATCAACTTTACTTAAAAATATAATAATAAAAACTATATCCAGATTGATTTACACGTCCATATAGCGATTCTATTTGCTATTATAACTTCCGTATCGATAATAGGATTCAATACGGTTGTCGGCAGAAGAAAAGCAAATATTCAGGTTGAATTTGACATCGAGCTCCCGTATAAAAGCATTATATCGCTTATCAAAATGTATCCATGGAGCGCTTTCTTCACGAGTGTTTAAAAAAATTAAACCTAAAAATTCACAATGATATTTTTGTGTATAAACTTTTAAAATAGACGTTTTAGGTTCCAATGCATCCAAAATTTTATTCATTTGTACTTCAAACGGATCCTTATTAGAAAATGCCATACCAAATATCCAACCATTGTACTCCGCTAAAAGCGGCGGGTCCCCGTCTATTAACAACCCTTTGGTATATACTTTTTGAGGCTTTAGAGCCAAGGACGCGGATATAATCATATCACTGACATCTTCGTAGCCCCAAATACAAAAACTTAGATTCACATAATTTTTATCCATGTATTTATAGTAACTTTTAAAATTTTAATAAAATCCAAAAACTGATGCAAGGTCGCGCAGATGCATTTGCTAATCTTCTTCGTAGACAATATGACTTTCATCAAGCAAAGGAGGGTAATAAATATCAAAATCGAATTCTGCATCTACTTCTCTTACGAAATCATTGTACCTTTGATTGAACTTTATAACTGGATTACTTGGCAGATCTTCCAATAAGAAGATTGCGCACGAAAATTCACATTCATATTTTTTTGCATATCCCTTCAATATAGACATTTTGGGCTCCAACACATCTAAGATTT
Source organism: Sphingobacterium alkalisoli (assembly GCF_005049105.1). Taxonomy (GTDB): domain Bacteria; phylum Bacteroidota; class Bacteroidia; order Sphingobacteriales; family Sphingobacteriaceae; genus Sphingobacterium; species Sphingobacterium alkalisoli. Next base: position 12,791 of record NZ_SUKA01000002.1, on the reverse strand, counting down.
TATTCAACTGCTCCTCAAAACTAGCCCGATTATCATAGGATGTTCCGTAAATCCATCCATTGTTTTTAGATTTTCTAGGATTATTTATGCTCATCGGCTCTCCTTTGACATAAACCTTCTGAGGATCTAGCTCCAAAGATCTCGAGATTTCCATATGACTTAAATCGTTGTATCCCCTGATAATAAAGCTAAGATTAATGTAATTATCTGCAACCATAACCTGTATTAAATTCTGTTAAATAATAATTTCTGACGGAGACTAATATCTATAACCATTCTCTTTTATACCTTTCGCCAACTATAATTTACCACCTTGTTGATATTGAGAACGTGGGTCGAGATTCATGATTGTTATGTTCATTATAAAAGGTGTTGCAAATCTATTAAATTGATTCAGTAGTTTATATGTTCCATAAAATAAAGAAGCTCCTATACCAACCTGTACTGACAAATTTTTGAGATTATATCCTGTCCATTCTCCCATTACACCTTTACCATATTTAGGTTTTTCATAGACATTGCCTTTTTTATCTACCCATAAATCGTTACGTCCTCCTCCTCTACCATTCATACTTTTATCCCCATGTCCCCATCCTTGTCTTTGGATTTGCTTAATTTCACCAGGAGTCAAAGGTCTGTCTTGATTAGGATTTCTATTGGGATTAGGGTCATCTCCTTCTTGCTGACTGGTTGGATTATGCAACAAATGATTAGCCCCAGCAACAATTGCTCCGGTCGAAGCACCTTGCCAAAAGCTACCACCTGACAATCCTGACGCAACTCCACCCGATACTGCAGAGGTGAGGATTTGACCAGCCGGAGATATACCCGAAGTTGCACCAGCAATAATATTACTAGCCGCGCCGGTAATTGCCCCCGTCCAAAAACTCCCCCCATTTATGGAAGAAACAGCTCCGTTCCATGCGCTATGACCCAACGTTTGAAAAATAGCACCTCCAGTTTGTCCAATAGCACCACCAATAGCACCAGCAGCGGAACCGATTCCAAAACTGACCGCACCGGAAGCAGCACCTATAGCGACACTTTTGCCGAACTGCCCCCAATTCCAGTTGTCAAATCCTCCGTCACTCATAGATGTTTCTGCTGCATAACTAAGCGCGCTCATCCCAACTCCTATTGCGATAGCTTTAGCCAAATATGCTAATGCAGGAATAGCAAAAATAAACTCCCCATTCGGATCTACATACAACGCAGGATTATTCCCCATTGCCAGATACGGATTCGCAAACTGTGTCGCCGGATCCATTGCAGACCAACGCCCAATAGCAGGATCATACATCCGTGATCCATGGTCAAACCAATTTAACCCACCCTGATCATACAATTCCTTGTCCGAATATAAGAATTTACTTTTCTCTCCCGAAATATATGATAGATGGAGATTAGCATCACCGTACATTGGCAGTCCGTAAGCATAATAACTGTTCTGCTGTATAACCTTGGCAACCGTTTGGTTAACATTTGCCGGATCAGGTATAAAGGTAACACGCACGTTATTCAGATGATCCTTGATATCATATTCATAAGTGTAAGTTGTGCCACTCAGTCTGGCCCTGCCTTCTCCTGTATGGATAAAAGCGATCTGCCCTTGCTGGTACTGAATCCCATCCAAATAGTCAATTGTATAGACACTTGCCCCATTCGTATACTTTGCTTGTAGTTTTTTTCCAGTACGATCATACAGTATCTCCAGCTTGTGATTTGTACCGAAGCTCACCTGATTGATCAAATTAAAATCATTGTAGGTAAGACTGATGGCTTTATTGAGGTCCTGTATCATGTTGCCCTCGGCATCGTAAAAATGTTCTTCAGCCACTTTTACCTTATCATCGTAACCAAGCTGTTTACTCGCCGACGTACTGAGGTCATCGATCTTTTTGGTCCGGTAGCCGTCATAAGTAAAGGCCAGGTTATCGATCTGCTGAACAGAACCTCCCGTAAAAGCATTGCGCTGTAAACTGTTTATATTACCGTTAATATCATACGACAAAGTTTCATTATGCGCATTATCCACTGTACCTCCCTGTTCAGATATCGCCGATGTCATCCTATTGAGATCATCGTAGCGGTATTGGTATCCCATTTTTGGTGGGGCTACGGATTGCGCCGGAACCTTACTGGTCTTCCAGCGGATATTGGCAATATTTCCGTTGTATTGTGGAGCAATAGGGTCTTCATGGTAAGCGATCTGCAATCCAAAGAGATCCAGATTACTGTCATTATCCCCGTCATTGAGAGCAGATGTGCCAACCAAATCAGGATCATTAATCGATTTGAGCTGCCCCTTCTCGTTATAACGGTAGTCTATACTTTGTAGGTACTTGGTTTGCCCCTGCTTCTGATGGAGCTTCTTGTCGACCACCTGTCCAAGTTCATTGTATGTATACGCAGCCAAGGTAACCTGATCCTGTGTATTGATTTTCTGCTTGACGTTAAGCAAGCGGCCCGTAGGGTCATACTCGTGTGTATTCTTAACCGTCAGCAGTAAAGCAGAACTCGGATTGTAGTGTGTTCTTTCGGCACTAATCAATTCGCCAACAAAATTATAGCTATTGTTAACTACCTCGCGCCCGCCGAGGTGATTCCCTGCCTGCATTTGAATTACCTGCCCATTTAGATCATAATAAATCGCAGACCAGAGTGCCGTAGTGGTACTATTCATTGACCAAGTTTTACTGCCCGTTAGCATACCGGGCGCCTTGGTGATCTGTACATTTCCTGTATAGCTTTGGAATGCGAAGTTCGCCGGTAGGCCAGCTATATCATATGTGTCGTAGTAATTTATCAAATCATAAGATGAAGTATTCGTAGGCCACGATATGTTTGTATATCCGTGCGTACTTACATTTGAATTTCGCGACTCCCAAAATACCGTCTGTCCGTCTAAAACAGTCTGAAGTGCAATACGTGATATCGCCAAATTATTATTTGTCCACGTACCTGTAGAGATTACCCTTCCATGAGCATCGTATTTATTAACCTTCCACTGATGTAAATTGCGTTGATTGGCCCCTTGCGAGGCTACCAATTGATGACGTTTGTTATACACAAAATATTCAACCCCTTTTCCAGGTTGTTTCACTTCTACTTTCCGTCCATAATTATCGTATTGGTAGGAATATCCAAAAGTACCAATCTTATTTGCATCAGGGGTACTGGTGTCGGGATCGGTTCCCGGCGGCAGTATAAAGGTTAACCTGCCCCAGTCATCATATACATAATAAGTGGACAGCGTGACCAATGTAGTTCCGGTTTGCGTAAACGCACGTTCCAGTATCACCCTTCCACTTTTGTCCGTGAACTTTTCAGTAGTTCCAATCTTTCCATCCCCAGTTGACCAATTTTGATCTTTTACAATATCAATCACCAATTGATGATGCCCGTAGTCACCATTCTTGACCAAAGAAGGCGTATTTGATGGATCCAGAGAAACGATATATCGTGGAATACCGGCACCGTTTACCATGCCTTCAAATTTTACAGTATGCCCTGACCCTGGAATACTGCCACTTAGCGGTTGCCATTGGGCACCCGGTGTCCCCTGCTCTTTAACCCTCGCCTGGGGAGATAAATCATACACCGTTGTTGAGTAGGGATGGCTATTTGTCGACTGCCCAAAAATACCTGCGGTATAAAATGCCTTTTGTTCAGTGACCGCATTAGTCTTGAAGAATCCATTACCGGCACTATTTGTTGTATATGGAAGATAGCCGGTTGATGGCCTACCGTAGGTATCGTAAACAATGGGAACCACTACATCCTTATTTGTCACCGACCCTTTTATAGCGATCTGTTGTGCAGGCCGGCCGAAACCATCGTAGTAGGTTATCTGGCGTGAAGCCTGCTGTACCGTAGGATCAGCAACCGAAGTCGCCACAGGAGTATTGTAAGCGGTCGTTAATACATAATTCCGATCACTTGAATACGCATTACTACCGTTATTTGGCGTAACATGAATAAGCACACTATAGCCCAATGGAATCCCGAAACCAGCCGATAGGGTGACACTTTGGGTGCCGTACAGTTCGGATTGTCCACTATAGCTAGTAAAAATTGGATTTGTTCCTTGAGCCGCGATCTTCCCTGAGATCAAGCTTAATAAAGCTATTAGGCGAAAACCTATATATATCCTTTTCATAGACTACTAAAGTTATACGCTGTTAATTAATTCGATAGTTGTGTTTGTATTCCTCAATGATATACCCGTTATTATCCCGAATACGCAGCAGACGCAGTAAACCATCATATTCATATGAAAGTGTTTTCCCCAGCGGGTCAGTTTTGCTTATAACGCCCACAGCAGGTTCATAAATACTGGTTGAGACGAGAGCGGAAGCAAGTGCCGTGTTGGTACGCAATGGTGCTAAAAAAGCGGTAACCTGTGCCGGTGTGGGCGCATAATTCGCTGCAAAATTATTTACACTAGTTTCACCTCCTAAAGCTGCTACTACCGTTGCATAACTTGCATTGTGGATTTCTGCTATAGGATAGGTATTATTATAACCATAAATAATCACCGTCGGCACGTCATATTGCTTCTGTGAGGAAACCAGATTTTCTATAGCATTGTATGTATAATCAATCTTGTCCACTAGTGTGCCACCTAATCGGCTTTCCGTACTGGTTAAACGTACTTTAAGAGGGCTTGTACCGGCAACCCTACTATACTTGTTTTCCGATTTCGTCGTTTTACCATTCAAGGTTACTTCTTCGGAATATGGCGCAGCAAGCACGTTAGACTGTCTGTGTGTTAAATTTGCTTCATAATCCGCTAGATTACTGGCGTCGGGTAGCAGGGTTATCGGATCTGCACTATAATAAGTTGTCTTCGTTATTAAATTTCCCTTTGAATTTATGGTCGATGTCGAGCGCGGTAAAAAATAAGCATTGGGAGAATATGTATATTGCATACTGGTAGATATCGAATTATTATTAGAAGGGTCTATATCGACACGTGTTACACCTTGCAGCCTATAGTTTTCCCTCCATGTCCAGTAGTTATATTTTATCCAACGGCTCAGGTCATAGCCTGGCCACTGGAAGTAAACCGGAAAAACCTGAAAACCAAAAGAATGCTTACTTCTTACACCGCCGAAAGTTTGGTAGTTATAAGATTCGTCGCTTATAATTGCGCCCGCTTGATTAAAAGTTGTTTGCGAGACCAAAAAACCTCGCTTATAAGCTGAACTGGTAATTCCTAAGACATTCGGCGGCATCATTGGTCCGGAACCGGCAGAATAGCTCCAGTTTGTAACTATGTCCGGAAAGGCATCAAATGTATTAAAAATCGATTCAACATAGCCTCCGGTGGGAAGTATGGTCTTCACAAATAGATAACCGATAAATACGCCGTTAATATCGTATACATTGGATAGTGATTCTGAAAGATTTAACAGCAAAGGCGTGCTGCCATACATCGATTCAACCGTCAAATTACTCCAAGAGTCCGTGGACGCCTGCCCGAACGATCGCCAGTTGGTTTCGTTTTCGTAAATATAGGATGTAACCATTGCTTGACTAGAGGGATCATTTCGTGTAATAGATTCCACGCGTAACCCTCCCCCACTGAATTGCCTATCTAAATTGAAACTGTAGTATTCGTTTAGTTCATAATTTATGCTTGTACTGAGTCCTCCAAGATCATCGATCCTAGTGAGGATATTCGCTTTGTTACGATCTGTATTTGGATTACGAAGAGATGTAAACATTAAAGGGTCTGCTCCACTCGCCATATTGTTATAATATCCCCAATAATCGAAATGGTCAGACTTACGCGATGGCAATTGATAGGTATTAAAGTAAGTAAACGTTTTGTAGGGCAGGCCTCCGACAGGCGTATTCTCTCCACCAATCAGCTTAACATTATCTAGACGCAGCCTTAGAACGTTTCTATCTGTAGAAGGTGCACCAAAATAGGATGTGTTGAACTGGTAGGTATGTAGTAGCTTCGTTGTCGTGGGCCCCGTACGGCTACGCACCTGAATAGTATTCAACCTTCCCGCGTTAGGAATATCCAAACGGTCGAAGGTATACAAAAACGCGATCTCGCTGATCGAAGTTTGGATTTTGGAAATTAATTTTGGAGAATGAACCGTAGTTGTCGTAGAGTCGTCTCTCCTAGCCTGCCACGCGGAACCGACCTGTAACTTCGAAGAATGATAATGCTTCTTAATCATATTACTTGGTGATGCCTGATAGATAAATGTAATTTCTTCACGGTTATTATAAGTAATGATCTTATTTAGAAACCATGTACTCTTAAATGTATAGGAATTACCGCCCAGTAGTTTAGCTGTTGTTAAGTCCTGATACGCCGATGTGCCGCCAAACAGGTACTTGTTGCCGTATTCGTCAATAACGGTAAAACCATAGCCCTCCGGAGAATGTACAGAATTGAAAAAGATATGCGGAGTTACCGAAAGGCCTGAGGAATTTGAGAAAATTGCGTTTCCGTCTTTATCGAAAACAAATTGTGCACTAAAGAAAGGCGTAGAGATCATAAATAAGTCCGGTTCACCATCCGCAGTCGGATAGTACACACCCCCGTCTATATTAGATGGCAACGAAGTACCGTAGGTTCCCCAATTAAACAGCTCGTCCGCCCAACCATTTCCAGTCCCCCCATAACTACCTAAATAGCCTACCGTATTCAAATCATCAGGGGCACCCCTGACGACTCTCGAAATATTACAATTAGCGGAAAGCTGCCAACCCAAACCGACCTCCGAAGCGTAATCCTGAACCCTAACACCCTTTCCTGCTGTATAGTTCAAAGAGACAGGGATAGCAAGGTCTCTCCCCTGAACCGATCCCACCGGTACGGAAGCTTTTAACATCCCTGTATAAAGATCAACGTCTGTTTGGCTAGTAGCGTGTCCAGGACCACCACCTGCACCAAGGAACGAAACCGGAGGCTGCTGCGCTCTCACCAATGTTGTAAAAACGACGATCACTGTAAGTGTAAAAAAATGCACTCTTGTCATCTGTCTCAGGCGATCTCGTAAATTTATTGATAAACTCATCTTATATTAGTTTGTTCGTTATCACTCCTAACTTCAAATAATTGGAGCATGAGTCCCCATTGGAATATCATGAAGTTTTTATAATGTGTGATCGTAAAAATCCCACAAAAGACGGATTTTATTTCTTCGGTTCAAGCGCTGCAATGTTCCGCTGCAGACTTGCATCTTCTTTTCTTGCTGCACTCTTACCTTCTACCTGCTGCAACCTGCTTTTAAGTTCTTCTATAATAGCCTGCTGTTCCTTGATCGCCTCTACCAGATAAGGTACGATCTGACCGTAGGACACCGATTTCAGTTCGGTACTGTCATTGTTCGTTTGAACTACCTCCGGGATCTCCTTTTCGAGCTCCTGGGCTAGAAAGCCTATCTGGTGCTTGACTGGCTGGCCGTTGCGTTCACTGCTATTAATGTCTTGTTTCAGGTCATAGATGTAACCGTTTAAGCTCAAAACCACCTCAAGAGGCGATTTTCTGGCAGTCAGATGTCCGTCGTTGCTCGATAGTTTCTGGATATTGGTTTTAAGCCTTTCATCAGACATGGTATTAAAAGCCGACGCTTGTATCGGAATGTGCCCCGTTTGAGCGGTATTATAAAAAACAATTTTGCTATTGCTACAGATCCTTGGATCGGAGCTCGCAACAGTTACATAAAGCGGTGCATTGGAAGAGTAGTTCAGCTGGAAACGGCTCATGTTGATATGCAGCGGGTGGACAGGGTTTTCGGTCCCCATTCCAATTGAGCCGTTTGTTACTATCTTAATCTGTGACTGTGCGACATTAGCAGATCCGACAGCCAGCGCCAGTAGAGGTAAGAGAAAGGGTTTCATAGTATATGTAATTAAAATTTAGTTCTTCATTTAGATACCGTAATTCATCTCAATAGCTACGCCCAACTCGATTAAAACCAACAACTGTCAAATTCTCAAGATCAAAAAAAGTACTGCTTACAACATGACTATCAGGTTATTTAGATTAATAATTAACGTCCTTCAGTTGTCTACCATAAAAGTAAAAAATATTTTCATAAAAAAAATAATAATAAAAATATTTTTCCTGTAAATAAGAAAAATATACATCTACTAAAAATAAACATCAACTTTTATCAACAACAAAAACCGAAGAAAATATCATAACTAACTATATAAAAGGTATTTATAAAAACAACAGGCAAAATATAGTGACCCTAATATTTATCCACTTTTACAAGAACTGATATGTCATAATTAAATAACATTAACAATATTACAACATTAATATCCCCTTAATATGAAATTATTGATATTTTTACAGATAACTTGCAACGTTATAAAGATATTCTCGTACGCTTAACACGATAGGACAGCTAGCACGGACAAAAAAAATCCAGAAACACAAGAGGTCAATATGCTACGTATTATAAAATCAATTAACAATTACAATCTGCAACTTACGGCGATCCTTAGCTGCCTGGTTATTGCATTAAACCTATGTCTACTTATTTTTATTTTACTCGATTACCTGTATGTCGATTTGTTATTTTGGACCACCACATCCTATTCACTGGCGTGGCTGATCTACCTGCTGCTTACGCACAGGCATCGATTTCATAAAAAAGTTAATTGAAAAAGATTGACCAGGTTATAACCAAAATTATTTATCTTACTACCTTAAAATTCTATTACCGTTTCACATTAGAAAACACAATAAATTAAATTATTACCCTAAAAATCTATTTCTATGAGCGCTGATCACAATATTGATTTTGCTAAAGCCAGTTTCAAGGAATTCGAGAGCATTCCTGATTATGATATGCTGAAAACATCCGAGACTTTCAAGGAATTTATGGACTATATGGAAGAAAACAACCATATGAACTTTCGCTTTATTACTAAAGGCTGCGGCCCCATAGTAAACGTGACCACTCCTTTTTTGAAAAAACCGACTGACTGTATCAGTTTGGTTTCAAATGATTACCTCAATTTCACACAACACCCCAAGGTAAAGGCTGCAGCGATAGAAGGAATACAGAAATACGGTACCGGAGCCGGAGCATCTCCGTTAATAGGCGGACATCATGAATACCATGTAATGCTCGAAGATAAACTATCGGCTTTTTTCAACAGGCCGAAGGGGTCCTCTATTGTTTACACAACGGGATATACAGCAAACAGCGCCACGTTATTGACCCTATTAAAAGAAGAAGATTGCGCAATTGTTGACATGGAAGTACATGCAAGTGTCTTTGAAGGGTTGTTTAACACAAACACCAAACGTTTTCCGCACAATAACATGACGTATCTGGAACGGGCATTGGTAGATGCACAATCTAAATATAGGACCAAACTTGTTATTATTGACGGTGTATATTCACAGAATGGCGACTTAGCGAATATGGATGAAATCCATCAACTTTGCCAACAGTACGGCGCTTACCTAATGGTAGACGATGCCCATGGAATCGGTGTAATCGGAGAAAATGGAAGAGGTGCGATCGAGGTGTATAACCTGCTGGATAAAGTGGATATTATTTCAGGCACATTGAGCAAAGCCTTCGGCCATATCGGTGGATTTGTTATATCCTCCCCCGACATTATTAACTTTTTACGGTACCAATCGAGACAACAGGTATTTTCGTCCACCTCCACCCCCGCAATAAACGGACTTTTAAAAGCAATAGATCTGATAGACGAGGAACCACAGTGGCGTATAAAATTAGCGGAGAATGTAGCTTATTATAAACAGGGGCTTCTGGATCTCAATTTAAATATTGGCGATACTGCATCCGCTATTATCCCGATAAAGATCGGAGATCCCCATAAAACGGAACAGGTAGCGCGTTTACTGCTCTCGGCCGGTATATATGCCAACTGTATCGTTTACCCGGGGGTTGCAAAAAAAGATGCACGGATCAGAACCAGCTTGATGGCTACCCATACACGGGAAAATTTAGACATGGTATTAAACGCCTTTGAGGATATAGGTAAAAAGATAGATCTGTCTAAAACAAGATAGATAGCAGGTTTTTTCACATGCCGAATATAAATGGTTAACTTTGCGTTATTAATTAGTTAATAACTAACGATGGCGAGAAAAACATACAAAGGCGAGAAAAACGATAAAGAGCGGACGATGAACAAATTAATTCAGGCCGTAGGAAGCGTCATTGAGAAATATGGCTACACTGGATTGAACATCGCCAATATATCGAACGAAGCAGGCGTAGACAGAAAACTTATCAGTCTTTATTTTGACACCGTGGACAATCTTGTTGAGACATACATCAAAGGTAAGGACTACTGGGTTGCCGCTTCGGTTGGCGCCATGGAAATGCTCGCTAAAACCGCCAATGCCGGTTCTCGGGAGTTTTTGGAAACCTTGCTGATCAATCAGATCGACCACTTCAGTAAAGACGAAGAGATGCAAAAAGTTGTTCTCTGGCAGATAAGTGAAAAGTCAGATATCATGTCGCATGTAACCCAGTCGAGAGAACGCCTGAGCTCGTTATTCTTTCCTTTTTCGGACAGAGAGCTAGCGGGGAAAGATGTGGATCTGAGAGCCGTATCAAGTCTACTCGTCGCCGGGATTTATTACCTGGTTCTTCATGCAAAATCCACGGACAGCACCTTCTGCGAAATAGATCTTACTACTGAAGAAGGAATGGATCGCATTAAGAATGCTGTAAAGACAGTACTGAAACAGACTTACGACGGTGCCAAGGACAAGTAATCAAAAACGCCCTACCTTTTCAAGTAGAGCGTTCTAAATTTGGCATGCGCCTCTAATCCCTGTTCCTTACTTCCGCTTTCTCTGCAGTAGCCGGGTTAACAGATAGCTGACGAGTGTACCGACTACAGCCAGTATTACTGTTTGTAGCAGGTTGGTCCAGGGGATAAGCCCCATAATGCTACAACAGGTACCTCCCAGCATCGGAAACAAACTACCACTGTGGCTATTCATCGCTTTCCTTTTTTCCCTCGTCTTCTTCTGATTCCTCGCCGACATCGATGTAACCAACGATCACTTTATCGCCTTTCCGGATTTGCTCATCGCCTTCGGCTTTCTGCGACATGTCGTCTGGCACCTCCTGATCCCGGATTTCCGATTCCTTCTCCCCTTTATCCAGTACAGATTCGATAATCCCCAGCCCCACGGCTACGTATTTTAAAATGTTCACTGCCTTTCCTGGCAATTTAATTGGTGCCAGCAGTACCACTTGTAGTGCCCGGCTTATTTTGTTTATAATGTTTCTCATTTTGTTTTAGATGTGAGATATGAGATATGAGATATGAGATATTAGATTTGAGAACCGGAAACGGAAATCAGAAATCCGATTCCCCTTCTCGGCTACCCGATTCCCGCTGCCCGATCACTAGCTACCTAACCCCTAACTCCTAGTCACTAGTCACCAGTTACGGCCCTAGCTCCTAACGCCTCTAAGATTGCCGCGTCGCTATGCTCCTCGCAAAGACGAGAAAAACAGTCTAGTCTCTGACTCCTAGCCCCCAATCACTAGTCACTAGTCACCAATTACGGGGCCTAATCACTAAAAACACTTCTGCTTCCATATCCCACAGGCTGTACACCAGTGCTTTCAGCTTATCCAAAGCCTTGCGACTGTCGTCGCCTGTACCTTCCCCAGTGAGCGTCGTAACCGGAGCAATACAACCATGTAACTCTTTCATCGCGCTGTTAGCAGCATGGACCAGTATCGCCTCGCGACCAAGCACCGCCGGAATTCCGATCTGCTCCCCGTGCTTATAGTACTTTGTCTTCTGCAGTTTGTAACGGCCTTCCGGAATACAGCTCAGCCGTTGCAAATTATTTCGCCATGGTAACTCGATCGTATGGCAAATGTGTTCACCGTTATAGGTGATGGTTCCGTTTGTGCCCTTCTCTCCGTATTTCCGTCGGAGATAGAGTGTATGTGTATTCATTTAGTATTGAGTATTAAGTATTAAGTATTAAGACCTAAACCGTCATTGCGAACCGAAGCTTGGGGATATGAGGTGGAGTGAAGCAATCCATAAAAAGATTGCTTCGTCGTTCCTCCTCGCAAAGACGAGAAGAAACATCTCCTAACCTCTAATCACCAGTCACCAATCACTAGTTACCAATCACCAGTTACCAACCACTAATCACCAGTCACTTAACTCACTGTAATTTCGCCTAGGTAGTAGCTACCGGATGTTTTCACGCCATCTCGATTTCCTGTGAATACCCATCCCACGACATTATCCCCTGCATACACTTCCGGAAAGGTCAGATTCAGCGAACCGTCTGCACGTGTACCCGATTCCAGGATACTGAAGAAGGATTTTTCCTTGTTGTACATCAGGAGGATCACCACATCGTCCGAAAATGCGTTGAAACGGTTTGTTTCTATCGTCCAGCTTAGGGATACCTCCCGCGGTGCGGTCTCCTGCCAGCTCACCCCCATCAGGTTCGATAGCCCGCCTTTAGCGATCACCACCGCTTCATAATCCAATGTCTGGTTTGGATAATCGCCCATGATACCATTCGCCAGCAGATGCTGCAGCGCTTTATTGTATCCGGTTGAGCGCCCCTGCAGGGCATCCGAATAGCCCAGATTGAGCAGATCCTTGATCGGTGACAGAAAACTTACACCAAGTGCAAATTTCGCACGCTGTGCCAGTTGATCCGCCGACGCGGGTTTGTTACTTCTTTTCGAAAGGGAGCGTACATAGTCTACATTTCTCCAGCTGCTTCCGATTACGTTGCCTACCTTACCTGAATAGGCGCCGTTGATTCC
>NZ_SUKA01000019.1 GCF_005049105.1 Sphingobacterium alkalisoli | reverse complement strand
TCGTCCAGCTTAGGGATACCTCCCGCGGTGCGGTCTCCTGCCAGCTCACCCCCATCAGGTTCGATAGCCCGCCTTTGGCGATTACCACCGCTTCATAATCCAATGTCTGATTTGGATAATCGCCCATGATACCATTCGCCAGCAGATGCTGCAGCGCTTTATTGTATCCGGTTGAGCGCCCCTGCAGGGCATCCGAATAGCCCAGATTGAGCAGATCCTTGATCGGTGACAGAAAACTTACACCAAGTGCAAATTTCGCACGCTGTGCCAGTTGATCCGCCGACGCGGGTTTGTTACTTCTTTTCGAAAGGGAGCGTACATAGTCTACATTTCTCCAGCTGCTTCCGATTACGTTGCCTACCTTACCTGAATAGGCGCCGTTGATTCCTTTTAAAAATCTAGCCATTTTGACTGTTGTTAATTTGTTAAACCTGTTGCTTGCATGCAAGGCTTATCGCTGATATCAAGGGCTAAACTACGGTGTCCTGCACCTGAAATGAAAGAATGGAACAAAGCGGGACAACATGGTACGATTAGGAACACATTGTCCCATTTGTGGGGAAGACCCGCCAGATATTTACCACTTATTCGGGACTGACAGGTATCGTGTTCGCCTCTGCTTCGACTCGTGTTCGACATGTGTTCGACTGCTCTTCGGCTACCAGTCGAACAACAGTCGAAGCGCAGCCGAAGAACTGCCGAAGGAGTCTCGAAGCGGTCTCGAAGACGAGTCGAACAGCACCCGAATAATCCCCGAACAACTGTCGAAGCTTTAAAGCCTCCCCCTTCGCTTACTTTCTTTGATCATCTCGTCGAGATCTGCCAGATAATAGCAGGGGCGACCGCCGATCTTCCTCGGGGTCAGTTTGCCTTGGCTCACAAACCGGTAGTAGGTCGAGCGACCAATGCCGAGTATCTCCCGTACCTGTTGGATATCCAGCAGTTCGTTATCCTGAATACTTGGCTCCATTTTGTGCGGTGCACGGCGGGCGTGATCGTCTTGCTTTTCTATAGCTTCTTTTAACAATTGGTAGGTTGCTTCCAGAAGGAAACAAATGCGTTGTAGTAGATTTAACATGGTTTATTTAGTCTTATCGACCATACCGAAACCCTGAACAAAGCTCTGCCCGTAAGCCTTAAAATGCATAGGCTTATCATCATTTTCAAGCAATATTCTTACGGCCTGTGTTTTACATCAGGGAGCATCTTACTTCGAGGCAATGTATTCCTCCCAGCCCTCTTCTCCCAACTGGTTTATATTATCCAAAAATCCTTCACATTTTTCTCCAGGCGTCTACCTGGAAACAGTAGGTCCTTCCTGACCAATCTATCATCGCGAAAAAGAACGGCGTTTGTCTCATTTTCCAAATGCAGTTCTTTAATGTTCTTCACCGGATATTTTACGTACAACATATTGATATGTACATTCTCCTTTATTTTCACAAACCATTTACCTAAAGGCCATTGCTCTGGCGAATCTTTCGAAAAGTCAATCAGACATTTCTCTCCATTTGTTAGAATCGCAAAATAAACCTTATTTTCAAACAGAATAAAAACGATATCAAAGATTCTTACTTTTGTACCGTCGAATACCACCTCCGTGCTGATCACCTTACGGAGATGCTTAAGAAACACATCGGGTTTATGGGATAATTTCCAGAACTGTAGATCATCTATCTTCGACAAATCTACTTCGCGGGGCCTGTCTCTGAAGAACCGCAATGCGGGAAAGAAATAAAATAAGGCTACGGTCGCAAATAGCGGAGCAGCAAAATAGACAAAATCTTTTCTCCAATAATTCGACTTTATGACATGTAGCTCAATATCTACATCTGATCCCCACATCAAGATTACACCGGCGTGTACAAATAGCCCGTGTACGAAAATTACCGGTACACTTGCCAGCAAAACATATAGCATGGTGCGTATGTATATTTTAGAAAGCCACTCATTTTTCCACGCAGATTCAAGGGTGACATTATACATCCAGTTTACCCACAGCGCGTAACCAAAAATTAAAATTATCGTGACGTGGTAAACAGGCCAAAATGAGCTTGCCCCCATCCGTTCGGCCGGTTCAAATATCAAATGAGTTAGATTGATGACATATGCCACCATCAAAAGCGAAAAAATAATTATAAAGCACTTTGCAATATATTTAATAATCATAGGCTGTCTTGTCTTACAGATAAAGATCTATTTAGTAGATCGGGAATACAGTTTATGACGAAAATACAAATTATAAT
>NZ_SUKA01000018.1 GCF_005049105.1 Sphingobacterium alkalisoli | reverse complement strand
TGGGTATTTCGGAGTAATGGTGCCATTGATTTCGGTCAAACCGTGCCACTTAAAAGATCATACAATTATATAAAAAAGTTATCGTTATTCCTGTTTCAATATTCCCTTTCTCATCGATTCACCTTTCAGGTCAATCCGGTGTGAGGAGTTTACGATCCGGTCCAGTATTGCGTCAGCAATAGTTCCTTCGCCGCCGATGATTTCATACCAGGCGGATACCGGTATCTGGGAAGATATTATGGTTGATCTTTTGCCATGTCGATCGTCTATGATATCCATCAATGTTTCCCGATCCTGGTTATCGAAAGCCTGCAGGCCGAAGTCATCAAGTATCAACAGTTCTGCCTTGGCCAGTTTTTCCAGCTCCTTGAGATATGTCCCGTCAACTTTACTCAATTTCAACCTCTTAATGATTCTGGCAGTTACTGTGTAGAGTGTTTTTATTCCTGTGAGACAGGCCTGATGCCCCAGTGCCTGCGATAGATAACTTTTTCCTGTGCCGGAGGCACCACAGATTATGATGTTTTCTTTCCGCTGCACAAAGTCCAGTGTACCAAGACGGACGAACATGTTTTTATCCAGATTTCTTTCACTGCCGTATTTTATATCGCCAAGACTGGCGTTCTGCCTAAAGCCCGCCTGTTTGAGCAACCTGTCGATCTTGTTGTTTTCACGGTCTTCCCATTGGTGATCGGTTAATAATGCAAGGTATTCGTCACATGTAATACCTTCGAACCTGTTTTCCTTAACGTACTGTTGGTGCAGCTGGGCCATGGCACCCAGACGCATGTTACGTAGTTTTTCAACTGTCTGATTGTTCATTTTCTGATTTTTGATTGTTATTATTCATAAGCGGAAGCTCCGCGTATATTACTATGGAATGGTATATGCGGCTGTATCTGCTGGGTGGGGTCATCCAATAGATGGACTCTGTCCATATTGTTCTTAAGAATATTCTTTATCCTCAGATAAGAGCATGCATCTGTATCGAGCGCTCTTTTGCACGCATTATTGAGGCGCTGCGAGCCATAGGCACGGTATAGCTGAATGATGCCCAGGGAGCGTTTATAGCTTATTTCAGGATAATCCTGTGATGCCAGTACTTTTTCAATGCAGGCCAGGACATATTCACCATGGGGCAGTGCCTTTTTCTTAAAGAACTCGGGATTCCACTCCGAATAGAACCTATGGGTACTGCTCAAGTGGTCCGTGTTGGTGATATAGCTCCCTTTGATCAGATTACGCTGGTGCAGCGCAATCCTTTCATGGCTGTAGAATACCTCAACACGGCTTTTGGTATAATGGATAGTGGTCTCTTTTCCGATATAACGGTACGGAACGCTATAATAGCTCTTGTCAGGAGAAAAGTATACATAGCCCATCTTTTGCACCTTCGCTCTTTTATAGTCCTTAAGCTCATAGGTATCAGCAGGTAGATCTTTGAGATACTGTCTCTCGGTACGCTGAAATAGTTCTATACGACTGGATTCTTTCCGTTTGAAGAGTAGATTGTTGTATCGCTCCAATAAAACGGTAATTTCTCTGTTGAGATCCTTCAGTGAGAAAAAGGTCATCTCGCGCAAAGGATAATAGATACGTTGATAAGCCAGGTGGACCGCATTCTCAACCAATGCCTTGTCCTGGGGAGAGTAGCCACGGGTGGGATTGATGACACAGTTATAGTGGCGGGCAAAGTCTTTAAAGCTTCGGTTGATGTCAGGCTCATATCTGCTGGATCTGTTGACTGCAGACTTTAGATTGTCCGATACTATAGCTTTGGGCACCCCTCCATAGAAACGCAGAGCATTACTGCAGCAGGATATCATATCTGCGCGTTTTTGGCTTGTGCAGGCCTCGACATAGGTATACTGACTGCAAGGAAGTATGGCTACAAATACTTCCACGGGAACAACTTCTCCGGTATGTCTGTCGATGATCTGCAGTTTTTTACCTGCAAAGTCGATGAACATCTCCTCACCGGCTATGTGCTGAAGTTTCATCGAGCCTTTTTCTTTTGGATATTTACGGCGGTAATGCTCAAGAAACTGCGTATAGCTATACGGCTCGGCTGCGAGATCAACATACTGCTGATAGTGGTACAGGAAAGTAAAGCCGGGATGCTTCCGGGCTTTGTTGACCCCCTCAAAATAAAGCATAAGCTCATTATGTCTTGCGGTGTCCATGGTGGTGTGCGATGAGAACAGTTCGGATAAAGCGGACGTATCGAAGCTCAGAAGCTCCTGAAACGAGTATTCGCTGCCGGCGAACAGCTGCATATAGGTGTTGACGGTATTACGGGAAATACCCAGAACAGAACCTATTTTGCGGTTGCTGTAGCTGTCCAGATGTAATGTGAGTATTTGTTTTAAGTCCATCGGATCAAGTGTGTTGGCCATATCGCTTCTATATTTAGAGCGACAAGGTAATTTCTTGATCTTTTAAAGTGGCACGAAACGAACCGTAATCTCGCATATGTTTCCGGTAGTATCGCCGCCAAATGGACATGGCACAAAACGAACCGTAAAAACGGGGCTGAAATTATTCTAAAATGGCACCTTTTGAACCGTAATAGCCGGCATCAACTGACCGAAATAACTGGCACTAATCGATCCGTAATATCCA
>NZ_SUKA01000017.1 GCF_005049105.1 Sphingobacterium alkalisoli | reverse complement strand
CGAAAGTTAAGAACGATAAGTTAGCAATAACTGACCAGCCAGGTCAGTCCGGAATAGATATAAAAACAAGACAATTCTGTTTATATTATAAATAGTCTTGGTCTTACACTTCATTTTACTATGGAGAGTTTGATCCTGGCTCAGGATGAACGCTAGCGGCAGGCCTAATACATGCAAGTCGGACGGGATTCGGGACTTCGGTCCCGATGAGAGTGGCGCACGGGTGCGTAACGCGTGAGCAACCTGCCCATATCAGGGGGATAGCCCGGAGAAATCCGGATTAACACCGCATAACACAGCAGTCTGGCATCAGACCACTGTTAAATATTTATAGGATATGGATGGGCTCGCGTGACATTAGCTAGTTGGCGGGGTAACGGCCCACCAAGGCGACGATGTCTAGGGGCTCTGAGAGGAGAATCCCCCACACTGGTACTGAGACACGGACCAGACTCCTACGGGAGGCAGCAGTAAGGAATATTGGTCAATGGGGGCAACCCTGAACCAGCCATGCCGCGTGCAGGATGACTGCCCTACGGGTTGTAAACTGCTTTTGTCAGGGAATAAACCTTTCCACGAGTGGGAAGCTGAATGTACCTGAAGAATAAGGATCGGCTAACTCCGTGCCAGCAGCCGCGGTAATACGGAGGATCCGAGCGTTATCCGGATTTATTGGGTTTAAAGGGTGCGTAGGCGGCCATTTAAGTCAGAGGTGAAATACGGCAGCTCAACTGTCGCAGTGCCTTTGATACTGAGTGGCTTGAATTCTGTTGAAGATGGCGGAATGAGACAAGTAGCGGTGAAATGCATAGATATGTCTCAGAACACCGATTGCGAAGGCAGCTGTCTAAGCAGCGATTGACGCTGATGCACGAAAGCGTGGGGATCGAACAGGATTAGATACCCTGGTAGTCCACGCCCTAAACGATGATAACTCGATGTTGGCGATATACAGTCAGCGTCCAAGCGAAAGCGTTAAGTTATCCACCTGGGGAGTACGCCCGCAAGGGTGAAACTCAAAGGAATTGACGGGGGCCCGCACAAGCGGAGGAGCATGTGGTTTAATTCGATGATACGCGAGGAACCTTACCCGGGCTTGAAAGTTAGTGAATGATCCAGAGACGGATCAGTCCTTCGGGACACGAAACTAGGTGCTGCATGGCTGTCGTCAGCTCGTGCCGTGAGGTGTTGGGTTAAGTCCCGCAACGAGCGCAACCCCTATGTTTAGTTGCCAGCACGTCAAGGTGGGGACTCTAGACAGACTGCCTGCGTAAGCAGTGAGGAAGGTGGGGACGACGTCAAGTCATCATGGCCCTTACGTCCGGGGCTACACACGTGCTACAATGGACGGTACAGCGGGCAGCTACACAGCAATGTGGTGCTAATCTCGAAAAGCCGTTCACAGTTCGGATCGGGGTCTGCAACTCGACCCCGTGAAGTTGGATTCGCTAGTAATCGCGTATCAGCAATGACGCGGTGAATACGTTCCCGGGCCTTGTACACACCGCCCGTCAAGCCATGAAAGTTGGGGGTGCCTAAAGCGTGTTACCGCAAGGAGCGTGTTAGGGTAAAACCGATAATTGGGGCTAAGTCGTAACAAGGTAGCCGTACCGGAAGGTGCGGCTGGAATACCTCCTTTCTAGAGAACCGGTACTGGTGCTCGTTACGTTATTACATGGTTATTACCTATTAAAAGATAGAGACACAGAAGAAAGTGCCCTCCCCGTTAGGGATGGTCGCCGAGAGAAGAAGATAAGCTAGTCCCGTAGCTCAGTTGGTTAGAGCACTACACTGATAATGTAGGGGTCAGCAGTTCAAATCTGCTCGGGACTACCAAGGTAGTAATGAGTATTTAGTATATAGTATTTAGACCATTGTATGGCGTCATGCCGGCATCTAACTACTAATATCTGATTACTGCCTACTAATAAAAAGGGGAATTAGCTCAGCTGGCTAGAGCACCTGCCTTGCACGCAGGGGGTCATCGGTTCGACTCCGATATTCTCCACGAGATAGTATTAAGTAGTTAGTATTTAGTACTTGGACATTGATATGGCAACATAAAAAAGAGTCTAACTACTAATATCTGAATACTGTGTACTACCAAAGAGTTCTTTGACATATTGAAAGAAAGAAAACACAAGAGAAGACAACAGTAGAGACAATACTGTGATGCGTTTGATGTTTATGACGGACCCTCGGTCAAGGCCGAACTGTTATGGACGTAGTATCGCAGATATATATATCAAAGCATCACCATGGTAGCAAAAGGGCCATGGGTGAGAAGAAAGTAAATAAGGGCACACGGGGGATGCCTAGGCTCTCAGAGGCGATGAAGGACGTGATAAGCTGCGATAAGCTGCGGGGATTGGCAAATGCGAACTGATCCGCAGATTTCCGAATGGGGCAACCTAACATACTGAAGGTATGTTGTATAATACGCGAACGCGCTGAACTGAAACATCTAAGTAGGCGTAGGAGAAGAAAATAACAATGATTTCCCAAGTAGTGGCGAGCGAACGGGAAAGAGCCCAAACCCATATTGTTACGGCAATATGGGGGTTGTAGGACCACGGGATTGCATTGGCTGGATGAACTGGAAGCAGGTGGGAAACTGCGCGGTATGGGTGATAGCCCCGTACAGGTAAAGAGAGTCAGCATAGTGGTATCCTGAGTAGGGCGGGACCGGAGAAATCCTGCTTGAATCGACCAGCACCATCTGGTAAGGCTAAATACTCCTGAGAGACCGATAGTGAACCAGTACCGTGAGGGAAAGGTGAAAAGAACCCCGAACAGGGGAGTGAAAAGAACCTGAAACCGTGTGCTTACAAGCGGTTGGAGCGGAGAGATTCCGTGACAGCGTGCCTTTTGCATAATGAGCCTACGAGTTACTCTTTACTGGCAAGGTTAAGCGGTTAAGCCGCGCAGCCGCAGCGAAAGCGAGTCTGAACAGGGCGCATAGTCAGTAGAGGTAGACGCGAAACCTTGTGATCTACCCTTGGGCAGGTTGAAGTTGCGGTAACACGTAATGGAGGACCGAACCGATAAACGTTGAAAAGTTTCCGGATGACCTGAGGGTAGGGGTGAAAGGCCAATCAAACTGGGAAATAGCTCGTACTCCCCGAAATGTTTTTAGGAACAGCGTCGGCATAGAGTCTTGTAGAGGTAGAGCTACCGATTGGGTGCGGGGGAGTCAAATCCTACCAAATCCAGACGAACTCCGAATGCTACCAAGATATGGCCGGCAGTGAGGCTTTGGGTGCTAAGGTCCAAGGCCGAGAGGGAAAGAACCCAGACCATCAGCTAAGGTCCCCAAATATAGTCTAAGTTGAACTAACGAGGTCCGGTTGCCCAGACAGCTAGGATGTTGGCTTGGAAGCAGCCATTCATTTAAAGAGTGCGTAACAGCTCACTAGTCGAGCGACCGGGCGTGGATAATAAACGGGCATCAAGATTATTACCGAAGCTATGGATTCATACTGAAAGATGTATGTCTGGTAGGGGAGCATTCCAGCGCCGGAGAAGCACCATGGCAATGTGGTGTGGAGGTTCTGGAAAAGCAAATGTAGGCATAAGTAACGATAAGGCGGGTGGGAAACCCGCCCACCGAAAGACTAAGGTTTCCTGATCAACGCTAATCGGATCAGGGTTAGTCGGGGCCTAAGGCGCACCCGAAGGGGGAAAGCCGATGGACAACTGGTTAATATTCCAGTACTTTTTTTAACTGCGATGTGGTGACGGAGTAGTGACACTGCCGCGGACTGACGGAATAGTCCGTTAAAGGGCGTAGGTATACATTCGGTAGGCAAATCCGCCGGGTGTGCTGAAACCCAACAGTACTGCAAAGCTTCGGCGGCGCAGATAGAGCAGGTAACCAGACTTCCAAGAAAACCCGCTAAGCTTCAGGTTAAGAAAACCCGTACCGTAAACCGACACAGGTAGTCGAGGAGAGGATCCTAAGGTGCTCGAGTGAATCATGGCTAAGGAACTCGGCAAAATGGCCCTGTAACTTCGGGAGAAGGGGCGCTTCCTTGCAGCAATGCAAGAAGCCGCAGTGAAAAGGCCCAGGCGACTGTTTAGCAAAAACATATGGCTTTGCAAAATCGAAAGATGAGGTATAAGGCCTGACACCTGCCCGGTGCTGGAAGGTTAAGAGGGGATGTCATCGCAAGAGAAGCATTGAATCGAAGCCCCAGTAAACGGCGGCCGTAACTATAACGGTCCTAAGGTAGCGAAATTCCTTGTCGGGTAAGTTCCGACCTGCACGAATGGTGTAACGATCTGGGCGCTGTCTCAGCCATGAGCTCGGTGAAATTGTGGTATCGGTGAAGACGCCGATTACCCGCAACGGGACGGAAAGACCCCATGCACCTTCACTATAGCTTAACATTGAAATTGGGTACAGGATGTGTAGGATAGGCGGGAGATGTTGAAGCGGGTTCGCCAGGATCCGTGGAATCAACCTTGAAATACCGCCCTTTCTGTATCGGGTTTCTAACTCCATCATGTGGAGGACATTGTTTGGTGGGTAGTTTGACTGGGGTGGTCGCCTCCAAAAAGGTAACGGAGGCTTTCAAAGGTAAGCTCAGTACGCTTGGTAACCGTACGCGGAGTGCAATGGCATAAGCTTGCTTGACTGTGAGACCAACAAGTCGACCAGGGTCGAAAGACGGACATAGTGATCCGGTGGTTCTGTATGGAAGGGCCATCGCTCAAAGGATAAAAGGTACGCTGGGGATAACAGGCTGATCTCCCCCAAGAGCTCATATCGACGGGGAGGTTTGGCACCTCGATGTCGGCTCGTCACATCCTGGGGCTGGAGAAGGTCCCAAGGGTTGGGCTGTTCGCCCATTAAAGTGGCACGCGAGCTGGGTTCAGAACGTCGCGAGACAGTTCGGTCCCTATCTGTTGTGGGCGTTGGAAGTTTGAGTGGATCTGTCCTTAGTACGAGAGGACCGGGATGGACTGACCGCTGGTGAACCAGTTATGCCGCCAGGTGTACGGCTGGGTAGCTACGTCGGGAATAGATAAGCGCTGAAAGCATCTAAGTGCGAAACTAGCCACGAGATGAGACTTCCTCATAGGGCCGTAGGAGATGACTACGTCGATAGGCTACAGGTGTAAAGGTAGAGATACCATAGCCGAGTAGTACTAATAGCCCGAAGCTTTCCAGGCGGATAGTTGCTGTTGTTTTCTCCGTATGTTTTTCTTTCTTTCGATAGTCATTAGATTAGTACTTTAGTATGGAGTATTTAGTATTTGGACAAAGTGTAAGCTTGATGTTTCTAATTACTGATATCTAACTACTACCTACTAATAAAAGATCTTCAGGTGCCTATATCGGCGGTGTCTACCTCTTCCCATTCCGAACAGAGCAGTCAAGCCCGCCAGAGCCGATGGTATTGCCGTAACAGGTGGGAGAGTAGGTCGGTGCCTTTTTTTATACA
>NZ_SUKA01000016.1 GCF_005049105.1 Sphingobacterium alkalisoli | reverse complement strand
CGGTCTCCAGGATATAGTTCTGGTCGCTGCTGCCGAAATTGGCACCTCCAGAAGAACCGCCCACTGAAAAAGTGAGGATCGAAGTGGCTGTCCCGCTGGTATTTCGCGCAGTCACCGTATAGCTCTGACTGGCCGTAACAGCAGATAGCTTACCGCTGATCTTTCCTGTGGAATGATCAAATGTTAGACCGCTAGGAAGTGCCGGACTAATGCTATAAGCTGCCTGTATATTCACCTTTTTGATACGGTGTGATGTATTCTCTGTGATATGGTATTTGCCGTCGGGTGTCCGTGAGATCCCGAAAGGGTTGGTAAACTGACCGCCTGTCGAAATTGTCGTAACATAGCCCGAAGGGGAGATATGTTTTAGTCCGCTGTAGGTTTGGTCAACAAAGTATATATTGCTCTTGTCTACAACTAGATTGTTAGCATGAAATCGTGCCGCCGAGCCTAGACCGTCGATATTCCCAGCGGTGCCGTTACCAGCGACCGTGGTCACGTTATTTCCACTAATCTTTCGGATGGCAAAATTTGACCGGTCGGCAACATACAGCTCTCCGTTACCGTCAAAGGAAAGTCCAATGGGGTAATTGAACCTGGCAGTCGACAATGTTCCGTCCAGTAATCCCGCTGTCCCACTGCCCGCATATGTGCTTACCACACCTGCCGGTGTGATTTTGCGGATACGGTGGTTATAGGCATCAGCTACATAAAGGTTGCCCGATCCGTCGAATGCAAGCCCCATCGGATAATGGAACGAGGCCGCCGTACCCGTACCATTAGCTGAGCCGATACTCCCGCTCCCTGCAAATACGGTTACCACGCCAGAAGGTGTAATCTTACGGATGCGGTGGTTCTGCTGGTCGGCGACAAAGATATTGCCAGAGGCATCTATGGCCAGAAAGCTAGGATGGCGGAAACGTGCTGCCGTACCCGTACCGTTAACATAGCCATAGACCGTACTGTTGCCACCCGCAAAAACCGTCTGCACGCCTGCGGCTGTACGCTTCAAAATGGAATGGTAGCCCGTATTGGTGATATACAGCGATCCGTCAGCAGCGCTCGCCGTATTCAGCGAATTGTAATAGCCAGATAGCAGTGTCTGTTCAACCGTGACCGAGAATGTTGCCGCATCACCGCTGTTCGTCGGTGACCAGTTGATCTGCTCGTTCACCGCAAAGGTACGTGCCGCTCCGTAGCTGATAACCGGTGCACCCGTCGATAGGGGCTGCACCATCCCCTCCTCCGGTAGCAGCTGCGACATGTTCATCATGGAAGCCGGGACGACAGACTGCATATGTGCGTTCAGGGTATCGGTCTGCGCTCCGGCGCTTAAGAACTGCACTGCAAACAGCAGCGACAGGTAACTATATAGTTTAATGGATGATAGCTTCATATCCTGATCAATAAGGGATCGTGTTTTTTTAGTTAGTGCCGGGTTTATAGTGGTACTGATAATTTTTCAATACATTGCTCTCGAAATCCAGCACATCCTTCAGTCGCTGGAAGCCGTCGTATTTGTAATACTCCGTAATGCCACGCGGATCTGTCATACTCGTCATCCCTATCAAAGGATCATAAGTATAGGTGGTCATTTGTGCGTCGACTGGATATAGCCGAACATCGTCGATCAACGTCCCACTGGTTAAAGAGGAACCGATCGTGATCGATGTAGCATTTCGAAAAACATAACGACACTCGTACCAGTCGTCTGCAGACGGAACAGAACTTATGGAAACCTGAACCCCGCCAGTGAACGTCGGTATAGCCTGACCTTTTACACACATCGTAACGATATATGTCTTGGAACTGTTCAATCCACTCTTGCTCAGCGGTGTGTTACTTCTAAGGATATAACTTCCATTACCCGTGTAAGGCATTAGGTTATAGGCAGGTCCACTGTATATCCAGTTCCCTTTTTCAGTGCCTTCAAAGCCAGCATATGCTATATCATTATAAGAAGCGTTAACAACTTTTGCTAAAAGCGAGATATTATTATGTGACCAGAGATATGAAACAACAGGTCCTTCTCTTTCCTTGGAATAGCTGATCGTATTTGCCGTAATGTCATACCTCAAGATCATGGAGATCGGAAGCGTATATGGAATACTTGGATTGATTGGCGGCAGCGCTTCACCTTGCGCGATATCGGCAGCAAGCATATCCTCTAATTGACCAAGGTTATTATACCTGAACTGTTGAGCAGAGACACCGGTGCCGTTTCGTAGTGTTCTAACATCAATTGGCTTATTCAATATATATTTATTTGTGAGATCGCTAAAATTAGCCGAGCCGATACTATAGTCCTGGGGATATAGGTACTGCGTTTCGGAAAGTACCCCCCGGCTCATTTGCTCCGTTTGACGACTTAATTGTGCATGGACGACGTTATCATAGTAATAATTAACTTGGGAAATAACAGGATTAAAACCATCTTTATCATATACCGTCCGTTTCTCGGAAGAAAGATAGTTCCACTTTGAAATTATGGCATATTTCCCCATATTAAAATAATTATTCAATTTGTCATATCCCCAAACTATACCAGGTTGCGGCAGAGATATAAGCTGAATAACAGGATAGTACTTAGTTTTTTCGTACGCAGGGTGATCAGTATACCCATATTCTATTGATTCAACAAGCTTGGATTCTTTGGAAAAATACTTAACAAATTTCTTTTGGCCAGATTTCCATCCACCATTGGTTTTCCCATTTGGGAGCATGGTATACGTCCCATAGATAGTTTCGCTCTCATCTGTGTCGAACTCTACAGTAAAACCATGTTCCTCCCATCCATTATTTGGCTCGTTATTATGGATCTGTACCCGTTGGTATCCACAATTATAGACGCTTGATATAGATGTCGGGTTTATCCAGTTCGATCTCAGCCAGTAAACGGTATATTGTGTTGTGTAAGGCATTGGAACCCCATCATCGTTAAAAGGATCTTCGCCAATGTTAATACACTCTGAGCTAAAATTAAATGCAACAAAATATTCTCCGGTCAAAGTACTATATACATTTGTTCTTCCTTCAAAATATTTATAGGTCTTCGTTACGGCAGACGATCCCAGTGAGAGATAGTCTATTTGTTTGGACACCCGAATACCTCCGATGGCCGCTCCAATTTCATTTGTATGTGATTCATACTCGAAAACAGTGTATCCACCCGTTGGATATTCGATCCGTTTTAATACGCCCTTTTTAGAATAGGATGCATTAGGGTTCCTATCAGCATTTGTATGCTCTGCAGGGAAATAGGTTGACTTGATAACCGGAGGGACCCTGTCAGGAAGAAGGCTGGAATTGAAGGCTCCGTTGAAATATCCCCAATGATCCTGCGCATAGGATAGCCTGATCGGTAGTTCCGTAATATCATTATATGTAAAACTGTACCGTTGGACATTGTTTGCTACATTATCCTTTATGAACATCGAGTCCAAAAAAAGTCTGTAGCGAACGTCGTCTTTCGATGTATTATTATTCATCTGATCCAATGCAACAGAATTGGAAAACCCAGAGCTATATTGTGAATGTTGGAAGAAGTCTACTGATCGGAGAAGTTCTCCCCTATAATCGTATACACTCAATCCATTTATCTTACGTTCAGGTAGATCCAATCGGTTGTTATCACTATCAAAAACAACCTTGCCATATCCTTTTGCGACTATAGAATCTATTACCAGCGTCATGATACGAGTTTTCTTTAGCTCCGCAAATTGTTTTACTCCAAGGTCATATGGACACGGGGTCTGCGCATTTGAAGACGTGGCTATTACATAAGATCTATTATCCGTTATTGCAGTCTTAATTTGATATGCTGCTGAAAATTTGTAGTAAAACTTTATCTCATCACCCTGAGGATGAATAATTCTCGAAAGTGAATAGCTCGTTATCGAACTCGTTAGTCCTTCTCCAGAGAACTCGCCAGAAGTAAATTCGTATTTAACACCATCCGGTGTAGTGATCGAAAATGTGTTGTATTTCAAGGGTTGTTCGATCTTAATCTTTTGATAAGGAACAAGAACGACCTGATGATTATTATCAACGTAGAACTGACCGGAATACTTGCCAACCGAAAACGAAAACATATCGGGTTCTGTATCAACCTCCTGATGCCATGTTGCAAAAAAATCAAAAATTCTCGTTCTGTCCGAACTTGATACAACTGTATTTCTTCTAAAATCCTTTAGATCTATGGGAAAAGCTTCCCGGCTAAATCTGTTCGCGTCGTCGGGATATCCCCTAACCTGTCTCACAAGCGTAGCACCATATGAAAGATTCCAATCATGACCTATATTTGAGGAGGCTTTATTTACGATCAAACCGTTGGAACTATACCTAACTGAAATAGGAACCGACAGATTTTTTGTCTTCAGTTCGTAAAGGGGAATGTTTTGTTCTATAGAACCTGTGAAGAGTCCCACTGGAGTAGAAATATATTTTTCCATTTCTGCCGCAGTTGGTGAAGGAGCAAATTCAAGCATACCATTTGGTATATCCTGACTCATTAGTTCTTTCCCAGAAAGTAGTAAAAGGAATGCCGACAGTACTATTCTACAACTTCTATTCCGCAGATGGCGACGACATAAAGGAACAACCACTTTTTTTCTCATAAGATCAACTCCGAATTTTCTAGATTAATTAATACACAAGATTACATCTTGTCGCTCAAACCAACAATACGATACTTAAAAATTCATATAAAATTGATATAGACTGCCATAAAAAGACTGAATTATAAAATAATTATTTACTAATTATTAATACCATATTCTAATCGGCTGAAGTAAGGATATCGGCTTCATCAATATCCATTAAGATAGAAAAGTTGTTACCAACAACGTACCACAGTTATCTCAACTTTTGTTTGCAATCCACGGCCGCACTTGGTGGAAATTATACAACTCAATAAACTTACTTGGTTCTGAGGCATTGCTTGATTTTCATATGCCCCCATATCCATCATAGCTCCTGTCTAATGAAATCTCACCAATGGCTGTAAATTGATAGATTTATTGCATTTTAATAAAACTCTGATTATCCTAGATGGAAGGGGCTGCAGATTTCGTCGCGGTCTGTAAAACCCGATTAATTGGGACAAAGCTGATACAAATACCTAAAGAACTCAAATTATGACTGAAATAAAGAAAGAAAATTTGAGGATGCTAGAATTTGAACTTCCCTTGTGGAATGTTCGACAGGCTGCAGGATCATTCGATTTTCTTAATTTCTTCAAGCGCAAACCATATTGTGTTGAGCCTTGACTGGATGTACCTTATTTATCACCATCCTCATCTAATTTCAAGGTCAACTCTTCCGGAACGCCTAACTCCTTCCGCTTTTTTAGGTAATCTTCCCTTGAATACGGGCCATATACTTTCGACATAGGGATGTAATCATGTTCATTTTGTTCTCTATGCGAGATGATCCAATAATTGACCGGCCGGGAAAACAAGTCCACGTAATACGGATCATACTGAAACAGGCTGTCTATAACGCTCTGCATGAGGTTAAAATCCGCTGTGCTACGCGTCGTGGATATACCCCTGGATTGCATATTTCGATATAATATACTATCAGGAAACAGATATCTTTCTAAAAAATCAACATCTATTTTCAAGGTATTTTCATCTTCATAATCGATAAAGACTCCATACTCAATTGAGAGTTTACCATGTAAAAATGCCTTATAGTCGCTTAAAGATGGCTTTTGTACCACAATGATAAAGGTCGAATCAAAATCATAATCGACCACTTTTGGATAAATCTGCCTACCCCAACTTGGGCCAAGTAAACGAGCGCCAGATCCTTCATATAAATATTCATAACCTCCACTGAGGTCCCTTGAAACATCCCCAAATCCTGGCCCGCAGGATACCGCCACTAAGGCGGTCATCATTGCTAAAATAATGCTCTTGATCACCATCATACTGACTTTATTTTTCATTAAGATTCAGAAGCTAGCTTGTATTGTTCCCATTTTTCCGTCAATTGTCTCTCTAGTGTATCCACGTAAGTATTTAAGGCTATCATTGGAATCACGATTGGGGAGCCTAATTTTTTATTCTGACGTCTTAAAAGCAGCCTCTTTATAAAATTCTTCTCCCTATCAATAATAAGCTCGGAATTAGTTATATCTATCTTTACCATAGCTACTGAACCCTCATGAATCTGACAAATATCCACAACACTACTCCACGGTATAAAACCGACACTTAGTGAATTAGAGCTATCTATAAGTCCTTTCCTACTAACAATCAATGCTACCTTTCTGAAATAAATCTTAATTGAAAGCAAGAAAATAAAGCTAAAATATATTAGTGAGAAAGCGCCAATTGTTCGAATAATTGTTTCATTACGAACTAAAACAGAGCTCAATAATTCTGGATAAAAAAATAGATAACCTCCAATAGCGATAAAAATCAATTGACCTATTGCTAAAATCCATTTACGCTTTGTGTTAAAAAAAACTGTAATATCCATATTAGTATTCATATATAGTTTCAGCAATAGCACTACCTCCCCAACCACCGACAACTGATGTAGTATCATACTAGGATGAGGAGAGATCTAACCGCTAGCGATTTCATCAACTCAAAAGTTGACGACTTTTATAAAATATAAAAACAAATGAATAAAGTAAAAATTAGAAAAATGTGTTTTCTCATTTTATCACATCTACCCCCAGTTGTTCCAACATCAGAGTACGTTAACAGAAGCAATGTCCATTAATACCCCTTATTCATTGCATTTCCCTTGTTTACATACCAAACTCCTAATTTATCCAATACTCGCTGCTCAAAATTTTTAATTATGGTTTTCCTCAGTGTAATCTCGTGTTTACTGTTTGGCTCTTTATTAATTATAAATATTTCTCCAGATTGGATATTTCGAACAGATATAAGTAGTAGCTCATGGGACCTAGAGGAAGCTATCGGAATTGAAAGGTAATAAATTTCATTGTGGCTAAAGTTAATAGCATATCCTTCATAGAAATATGGGTCACCTTTTCCAACTCTAAAGATGGAATCCTTAAAGCTCGCTATTTGTTTTGCATTAAAATTCATCAAAGTTTGCATAATCGAATCTCTCGAAATTTCAAACTCATACCGCTCTGCCATTAAATTACTTCCTGCAGCAATAAAATCACAAGACGTATACAATGTCAAGATGGAAGATATCATTGAAATAGCAATAACTTTCAATTTGTGTATTTTTTTCATACGTATTTAATTTTATTTTCAATGGCCATATGGAATATCCAAATTACATTCCTTCGTGTTTGTGTACCTTCGCTACATCGATATTTCATATTATTTATTAAGGAAATCGATATGGAAAAATTACACCATTTCTTACATGATTTCCAAATTTATCTAAATACTGCGAAGCGACTTCTATTCCCAACTGAGCAGTTTTTGAAATTGAAATAACGGAAAAAGCTGTCCCCAATCTTCCGACCGTTTGGATCCAAATAATTTATAGGACGGTTGGCCACAAAACCATAGGGTGTCATCCCCACGTAAGCATCTGCCAAAGGGTCATTTATCACCATCCTCATCTAATTTCAAGGTCAACTCTTCCGGAACGCCCAACTCCTTCCGCTTTTTTAGGTAATCTTTCCTTGAATAGGGACCATATACT
>NZ_SUKA01000015.1 GCF_005049105.1 Sphingobacterium alkalisoli | reverse complement strand
GACATGTAGCTCAATATCTACATCTGATCCCCACATCAAGATTACACCGGCGTGTACAAATAGCCCGTGTACGAAAATTACCGGTACACTTGCCAGCAAAACATATAGCATGGTGCGTATGTATATTTTAGAAAGCCACTCATTTTTCCACGCAGATTCAAGGGTGACATTATACATCCAGTTTACCCACAGCGCGTAACCAAAAATTAAAATTATCGTGACGTGGTAAACAGGCCAAAATGAGCTTGCCCCCATCCGTTCGGCCGGTTCAAATATCAAATGAGTTAGATTGATGACATATGCCACCATCAAAAGCGAAAAAATAATTATAAAGCACTTTGCAATATATTTAATAATCATAGGCTGTCTTGTCTTACAGATAAAGATCTATTTAGTAGATCGGGAATACAGTTTATGACGAAAATACAAATTATAATCACAATCTCCAATTAAATTTCAAACACAATTGAAAATCAACACTTAAGCCAGGAGAAGGATCAAAAAAAATCTTCGCTTTAGTCGTTTTTGCGATGTACAAAAAATGTACATCAGCAAAAAAAGCCCTAAAAATGATGTACAAAAAATGTACATCGACCTTTATACCCCTTTAAACCGTTGTTTTTGCAGTCGTTCCTTTTTTATTTGCTGGTTCACAAAAAAAAATAAAAATATGAAATCAAATTTCGACAACGTGGGATTTTCCCAAGAACAGACAAGAATCTTAAGCCTTCCATTGGCAGAACGGGTAAAAGAAACAGATTTTATCCGGCGTGATCCTGTTGACTGGATGGATGATACGTTCGATTTGACTGCGCCCCAGTATGACCAATTGGTGGGCATGGATGCAAATCTTCTCAACGAGATCGCTATAGCTGTGGCGGATACCTGGGACAAGGGCAATCTTGTTAGCTTTAATAAAGCAGCACGCCCAGATTCAGACCAAAGTCCGAAGGATCTGTTTTTCTCCAGGCAAAGTCAACAACAGTTTACGTTCAGCGAGGAACCCCAGCAAGCACTGGAACAAGTGTCCATCTGGATACGATATCGCTAAGCATATCGTGATCGCATAACCCATTTACCGTCGTGAGCCGAAACCCACGACGGTAATCATTCAAAAAATCCTTAACTCATTTTTTACCTACAACTAACCATATGAAGAAAGCCGATGAAAAGAACCTATACATTACAGCTTGACGGGACCTATATCCCAGTTTCCGAACCCGTGCATCCGCTCAGCTACACGGTGCGGCATGCGGAATCGCTCTATTGGGAATCTGGGAAGAATGTCATTTATGAGCAGACATTTGATGGCCGCTTTGCCTACCTCTATTACTACGAGTGCTGGATTCAGGAGAAAGACACAATTCCTATCGCAATTGATATGCCCGATATCCATTTGCTGTATACCCTTCAATGCGATGGCTGTATAGCCGCCTGGCAGGCGGAAACGGATTTTGCATTCGACCTCATCGAGGGAAAGGGTGCATATTATTATTTCGCAGCCGGACGTTATCATCTGCAATTGCCCAAAGGACACCATATCCTGATCGGTTTTATATTGGATGCCGGTATGATCCGGCCACCCGCCAACCGCAACTTTAAGTTCCTTAGCCCCCTGATCGATTCCAAGCGCATGAAAGATACCACCTCCAAGAAAAGCCCTGATGTACGCGTCGGTGCCGTTACGCTCAAATTTTTGCAGCTCTTGTTTTCAAAAATCAACCCCTATATACTGGATAACGAGTATATCCTGCTGAAACACCTCACTTTCCTGATCAACCTGTCCCGGTTTAAGATGCAGGATGATTCGGATGCCCCGCACGAGCACAGGCAACTTATCGCAAAGGCCCGCGAAATATTGGCGCTCCTGATTCTGCATCAAGGTGCAAAAGCCAAACTCGCCGACGTTGCGCAGACCCTGCTTGTATCCGGCGCCCACCTTAACAGCCTGCATCAAGAATACCACGGCTGTGCGTTTCAGGTCTACCGCAACGAATTAATGCTGGATTTTATCCGCGACGCGATGCACGAGGAGGAAAAGTTTGCTGCCACAGCCGAACAGACCGGTTTCAGTGGCTTTAGTGAGATGGCACGCTTTATCCGTAACCATACCGGGCTTACCTCAAAGGAGTTTAGAGAACAATCAAAACAGACCTAAAATGACACCACTATGCCATATACTGCACCCGAAAAACTTAACACGAAAGCACTCGCTTTATTACTCGAAAAATTGTATACTGCCGTACCAGCGCTTCTCCCTTTAATCGCTCCCGAAGGGTGGAAAAATAGCCGCTACCATCACATGATGATGTACGAACGGCAGGAACAGTACCAGAACTATATTCAATCTATGGCGGACATGGGTACCAAACAGTATAGACCGCACAGCAGGTATATTGCACCGAATCCCGATCCAGAAGAAGAAATTGATTTTGATAGTTATTTTGGTATTACATTCCCTCCACTTTACGATGATCATATCGAAGTCTTCTATACCCTTGTGGATCTGCTGGTCGAGCTTACGTCCTGCTCATTTCTGATCCG
Organism: Sphingobacterium alkalisoli; assembly: GCF_005049105.1. Classification (GTDB taxonomy): domain Bacteria; phylum Bacteroidota; class Bacteroidia; order Sphingobacteriales; family Sphingobacteriaceae; genus Sphingobacterium; species Sphingobacterium alkalisoli. Next base: position 11,516 of record NZ_SUKA01000015.1, on the reverse strand, counting down.
CAACGGTGCTGAGCCTCAATATTATGTGGATGAGGATGGGACAGAGGCGCTCCTTTATGAAATTGCCTACCGCCATGGACACATCGATCAATACACCTACGATACGATGGCAACCATTTGTAGTGCACCCGTACTTGACAATCTGAACCAAATACAGGGCCTCGAGTGTATATTCGCTGTAATCCGTAGCGAGGGCTACGCGTTAAAGCATTGGGATGACGAACTCCTTTACATCCGAGAACTCCAAGAGGGGTATGATGACCTAAGCTATGCGCCTATACCTGCGCAAGAAAAAGAAATGACCCAACAGGACATCCGCAAACGCATTCAAAATTGCCTGGCAGAATATACCCAGTCGCCTGTCGACCCATTTGATTTCAGATCAATTGTAGCGCTGTTCAACCGGCGAAAAATATGCCCGATCATATTGGCTTATCTGCACGCGTACGATGAATTCCCGATAGGCTATCCCTATACGTATAGGCATTACAATGAGGGAAACGAATGGATCTAATCAGGTAATATTAGATTCTACCAGCCTGCAGGTTAGATTCTGCCTAACAGCTGTCTGGCAGTATGAACTAATTTAGCATTGTGGTTGGTAAATAATTGGACTTCCGCCACCCATTTCTTGGAGAAAAACTAGGAATACCAAAAAATTGAATACGCAGAATAGAATATGACAGTCAACATCGAAAGTGACGGTCAAGAAAAGAAAGTTAAAAAATACTATATAGAGAAAGTTTGATCCATACGAAATCCTCGATCGCATTACTGTGAGGTAAAACCGAAATGCAATATAACTAAAAACAAGAAATCGTGAAAAAGATCATGATTCTGTGTGCTGTAGTACTAGGTATTACAGCAACAGCGGGGGCTCTCACTAGGGTCATCGAAACAAAAAAAACAAATGTATTAGCACAACAAGCGTGGTACGACGTCAGCGGAACTAGCGATGCACCATCCGCACTACAGGTCACCAGCGGTCCTAAAGCATCGCCAACTAATTCACCTTCTTGTAATATGGACAACGAAGGGAATCCATGTGGCGCGCATTTATCATTCCCGAATAACGATGCGCCTACATCTATTCCTGCGGGAACAACTGTTCAAGACCTTATCGATAATTATGGGGCATCAATTGTCTTGGATGACGATAATAATCCGGAGTTCACAAGACAAGAACAGAATTAAAAAAAATAAGAAGAGGTCATTATGGCCTCTTCTTTTACACTTCTATCTGGGATTCTGTTCATATTCCCCATATTGTATAGCTAAGTCAGGCAAAGGCCATGTCCATTTCGGATCCGGGTGTTTAAGTTCGTAATCTACACTAGCCGCACGTCTTTTGATAGACCTTTTATCTTCCATAAATGTATTCCACCTACGGAGATCCTCCCATCTTCTGTTTCGAAAAGGGAGTTCTCGCCGTCTTTCTTCTGCTATGAAATCTAGTAATTCGAAACGGTTCGTTGTTTTATATTCCGTGAAAGATGAGAACAAAAACCGATGCCGTCTTAGGTAGTTTAGATCAGCTAAAGCTTCCTCCAATTTACTCAAATGAGCGGCACTTTCTGCACGTATAAGATAGAGCTCGTCGGTAGCGAGACCGATAAAAAAGCTGTAGCTTCCGAGATAACTGCCTTTGTAAATTTTTCTTCCACTTTGGTCGTCCAATACAAATGCCTGCCGGCGCAAGTCTCCGTCCGCATAGCTTTCCAATAATTCGTCAGAGATATTCATCCGCGTCCTTGCCATGAGGTTGCCACCGCTTGCGACCTCGTAAAAGATAATCTCAGGATTCCCTTCTCCTTGTATCGGAAAAGGATATGACGCACTGAAATCAAGATCGTTATAGTTTAGTAATGAACCTGTCTCCTGGAGGCACTTATCTGCATAACCATACGCTTCTTCAAAAGCTCCCATTTGCAGGTAAACTCTGGCGAGCATCGCACGGCAGCTTATCTTATCCGGCTGCTGTCGTATTTCACCCTACTCAGGTAAAAAATTATCAGCTTCCAAAAGATCGGATAAAATCTGCTCATAGGTCTGCCTTACAGATCTACGATAGGTCGGCTCAACGATTGCAGATGTCAGATAAAAAGGCAGGCCATATTTACTTTCATTGTTCGGTATAAACGGCGGTGCAAAAATTTGTGCTAGATTGTACAGGAATCTTGCCCGATGGAAGAGCGCAGTACCCTTTATTTGCCTATATAATGGCTTATCTTTCTCTTCGGCATACTTTTCCAACCCGTCCAGTACAATATTACAAGCCAGAATCCTTCCATGCCCAATATCCCAGTCCTGAGCGCTGGCCCCCTCATATACGTTTTTTGCCCAGATGTAAGCGTTCTTCTGGTAATGTTGGACACCGAGCGGGAAATTATTCCATCCAGCGTCTGTCACCCAGAACTCTTCTGCGCCTATCATAGACAGGTAGCTCGGGAAGCTATTGAGGCTCGTATGGTCAAGTATAGCTAAAAAATCATCTAAGGTGGCGGGCACCTGCTGATTTTTTACTGGTTTTGTGTCCAGAAAATCCAATCCACAACTTTGGATAGTCAGTGTCGCGACACATACTGTTAGTATCTTTAAATATTTCTTTATCATAACTGTAATCTTAAGCCTAATGTAAACTGAAAAGGTGCGGGATAGTCGGCATTCGGAAAGTCGGGATCAATGCGTTCATTATTGGCGCGCCATAATATACCGACGTTGTTCAGATTAGCAAATGCGGAAAGCCGTTTCACACCTGCTTTTGAACTCCAACTCGTGGGAACATCGTAGCTTACATTTATCTGCTGAAGCCTAATGACGTCAGCCTTCTCTACTAATGCCGAACTGTATTTAAATGTATTCAACAAATTCACATTCAGCGCTTCTACCGAGGCAGGTACGATAGTATGCTGTTCATCACCCGGAGCTTGCCACCTTCTCGTATAGTCCCTATGGTATTCGGCTCCGGGGTATGCCAACTCTGCCCCCGGATACATGGATGACCTGCGAAACACGTGCCCCCATCGCATACCAATTATACCGCCCAGACTGAATCCCTTAAACTGCAGCTGGTTCTGAAGGTGAAGAAAGTTGGGTGCAACAGTAACACCAGCATCGAGAAGTGCCAGTGGGTCAAATCCCTGATAAAAACTTGTATAGTCCGAAGATGGCTCCCCTTCTACAAAGATTATCGGCAGTCCGTTCTCCGGAGACAGCCCATGCCAGGGCAACGCATACAATGCATCTAGCGAGCTTCCTTCTCTAGGAATCCGGCCTGTTGCTAAATAATAGTCTGAATTGACAATTGTATTATCCACAAAATTATCGACCCGATTTGTTACATGACTGTATAATACGGATACCGTCCAGTCTACGCTTCCCTTCAGGACGTCAGCTGCCAATTTGATATCGACTCCTCGGGTACCCATGTCTGCATAGTTCATTTTATAATTGCTAAATATAGCTGTACCCGTAGTCGGATCCATAAGCACGTTGCCTAATAAATCAGACGATTTTTTCCAATACGGTTCTATACTCCCCGACAAGCGGCCAGTTTGCCAGTCCATTCCCAGATTGACCATTCTCACTTGTTCCCATCTCAGAAGCGGATTGCCCGGGTGTCCCAAGGAGGCGGACGTGCGATTGGTTATCGAATTGACAATATACGATATGGTCGGATACGAGCTCTGTGATCTGTCCATATTTCCGGCTACACCGTACGTGGCGCGTATCTTTAGGTAACCGTTGTCTAGTTTAGGAAAGAAGCGTTCATCGCTCACAGTCCATGCGGCACCGATTGACCATAGTGGTGTTCCTTTCTGATTCGCCTTCACACCGAATAGATTACTGCCGTCCCAGCGGAGCGAACCGCTGACAACATATTTCTTGTGGTGGGTGTACGACATATTGCCATAATAAGATACATCTCTGCCGGAGGAAGCTCTGCGCGATACGACAGGACTGGGTATCCGTGCCATACCCCCTCCCCACAGTGCGTACAGTTTACTAAAATCTAAGCTCGCATTGCCGGTCCATAGCTCTTTATCGTAGTTGTAGACTATGCTTCCGGGTTCCATCCACTGTTCTGACCGACTTAACTCTGCACCGACCAGTAAATTCAACCCACCGTCCCATTGGAAGTCCTTGTTAAAATCACTTTGTAGCCGTACGCGCCCCTGTGTAGTTTTTTGTACCGGATCCATCTGAAAGATCGATCCATTCGGTATCGGTGACTGTTTCGTCACCGGATCCATATAGCGGTTACGGAAATCCCGCACGTAGTAGCTATCCACATCGTATACATCCTGACTTTCGGCTCGGTTATTTCCATACTGATAGCGGAGCTGTATGCTCCAATTCGGTAGCAGTTGCTGCTTAACACCAAACTGGAGTAAGAGCGCATTTCTATTACTTTGGTTATCCAACAGTGCCCTGTCCATAAGCGGAGAATAACTCCAGTCCATCAACCCCAGGGCTTCCGCATTTTCGATAACGGTCTGTCTAACGCCGTAGCGCGGCACGGTAGCAAAATCGCTATTCTCCAGTACTAGCGTTGAGTAAATATCTGCACCTCCCACAGCGTTAGATAGCTCGTTAAAGGTCAGTCCGTTTTCTCTCGCGCGCTGCGAAGTGTAATTTATATTGACAGAGACCTCATTGCCTTTAAAAAGATTGAATTGGTTGTTTGCCGTAAATCCAAGATTTCTACTGTCGTTGCCCACCACTGTAGCCGCTTCATCCTGATAAAATCCCGAAAGGAAAAACTTAGACATCTTTCCACCTCCTGAAATTGTCACGTTGTGCTGTTGGCCAACCTGCTTCCTGTACAGATGCTCGGTCGCTTCCCTGCGAAAATCACGCCCTTTCAATAGCTCTTGCTGCCGGGCAAACTCCGTTTCGTCGATCAGACCATCCCTATGCTGGATCAGCAGCTCTACATATTCAGGTAGTTGGATCTGATCCTGTTCCTGATATCTCCCTTTTAGAAACATACTCTTCTGCATATCCATTACAACTGGCGCCTCTAGCCTGTTGGGATTGTAAAAAAGATCTGGTACATTCATGACCGTGGTATTACCCACATAATTTAATGCGACCTGTTCCCTGGCGCCTGATTTTGAGGTGATGACGATCACGCCGTTACCCGCCCGGGCACCCCAGATACTACTGGCCGCTGCATCCTTCAGTACAGTGACTGACTGCACATTCTCCGGATTTATATCTTCCAATCTACCTTCAAAAGGGAACCCATCCCATACGATTAGCGGCACACGATCTGATTCAATCGTACTTAGTCCCCTTATACGAAAAGAAAAACCATTCACATTCTCGCGGGACTGCCCGCTCCTGTCAAACTGAAGACCATTGACCATTCCTTCCAGCCTCCCTAAAATGGTGGGACTGGCAGATCGTTGGAGCTCCTTCTCGCCTATATGTTCGAATGAACCCGTTAACCGTTCTTTAGGCAAACTGTAGTATCCTGTATTCACCACCTCCACCTCGTCAATAAGTCGTGTATCTAGTTCCAGCGATACGGTAAGGTCACTAAGATCGATGGTGCCCACCTCCACTTTTTGTGGTAGATAGCCGACGGCAGCAAACTCTAGCGTATCATCGGCAAAATTGATCTCGATAGAAAAAGAACCGTCGTTAGCGGAAGTAAAGAATTTCACGCTTTTGTGTGACCGGATGCTAGCCCCTGCTATCCCCGATCCCTGTACATCGGTTACCTTCCCTTTGACTGCAGTCTGTCCATATGATGCCGTTGTTAACAGTAAACCTAGTAGCATGATAATAAAAGACTTAGTCATTCTTACCTCCCTTTCCGTAGTTGACAAATACTTTATCTGCCCATCCCTCTTCAATTTCTACTTGCAATCCGTATTTCGCAATACCTTTATTGAGCTCATGCAGACCATCTATAGCGATGGGCATTTCGAAATCGACCAATAGCAATTTATCCATACCGGAGCGGTCTACCAGCTCCAAAACGGTTAGATCCAGTCCAGGAATCTTAGCTAGACGTGCTTCCAGTACATTAATAAAATGTACACCGAATGGGAGCGATGTATATACTTTATGGCCGCTGTCCTGAAAAACCCCGGCCTTGGAAGACGTAGATTGCATTGTACTTCGCACTGCATCTAACGGTTCTTTCCGTTTTAGAACAGCATAACGTTCTTTCGTAGCGTGCGCAACCTTTGTTTCCAAATTATGATGCTGCAAAAAATAAGATTCAACAATTGATCTTAGCCATCGCGCTTCATTATCTTCGTTATAATCACCCTTTGCATATGAAGCCTTGATACCCACTGCTTCCTTATTGCGTAGTAAAGAACTGGTGAGACCGTTTTCCAATTCCATGAAGTTACTTGGGTACCGCTTAAAAGGAACAAAAAGGTCGTCCTTATAAAGACTGTGAATCAAACGGGGGATTGCTATATTGTTTCCATAAAAAACAATAGAATCCTGCGTTTCTATCCGCTTGATCGGTTCATAAATATATTCGGCGTTCGAAGCATATATTTGCAGACCGTCTGCCTGATAAATTATAGGTGAAATCCCATTTCCTTCTGAAAACAGCTTTCTCTGAGGGTCTAACATTCTATCGTTCCGTTTCTCCGGAATATTTACCAATCCGCTTTCGACAGCCAGTTTTACTGCCGCCAGATCGACATACTGATGCTCGGGTATACCGATGACCTTTCCATCTTTGATCCATACCATATGTGGTATGCCCCGATGCGGAAATGATTTTGATAACAATGTATCTGCAAAAATACTTGAGAAATGAATATCGAGCCCCTTACGAACTGTTTGTACTTTGTCTATAAGTTCGTAGTTCACTCCTAGCACTATTATCTTTTTAGCATCCATCTGTTGCGAAATTTCATTCATCTTTGCTAGGGAGATTCGACACGGTCCGCACCAGCTCGCCCAAAAATCAAGGATGATCAACTTGTCGTGATGATCAGCAAGTTTAATCGTGTGGACATCGCCTGTGGACATGTCCACAGCTCGATGTTGGACATTCATAAAGTCGGCCGAAAGTTGCTCTCCTTTTCTGATCGTGAGCGACGAAGGTTTATAAAATTGGCCGAGCACAGTTTGCATGGGAAGGGCGAATACGAATACCGCTAATAGCCATCTAAACTTTTTAAATAATCTTGTTGGGCCGCCGGCATCAGCCCGCTCTCCAGCGGACTGCGCCTGGGCAACACTAAACAACACACATATAAGACTTAATACAAAACTGAACAGCGTGCAGCTTCGGTTATTTTTTGACTTGAAAAGATGGGATAGCGGCTTGAAATAGCACAGTCCTCTCCCACCCTCGAAAAAATTCTTCATTTTTTTAAGGCTTCTGTGATGGGAGATCTCAATCTCTATCCTCTATCTACCGCATCACGGATAAATAATAAATTGATAAAATGGAAATCGGAACATGGCGTGGCGCAACGTCAGGTCAATAGTGGAAATCATTTACATGTTCACCGATTAAAAGCACCTCGAAATGAGGGGGACGCCGAACTACTCTGGCGGCGCAATCAAATTTTTAAGTCGTTGTTTTTTCTTTTCCATTGCTCATTAAGTTTACAATCAAGACAACTGAGCAATGAATCTATATGAAAGGAAAATCCAAAAAAGAGGTGGATCTTACCCTATTCCCCACCGAAGGCCCTAGGAAGCCCCTAAACGAGAACAAGAGCAAGCCCACCTCTCCTTCTATTACAAAGGTAGAGATTGGGCTTTGAACTCCTCCTCTTGCGTTTAGTGAAAATTTCCTAGGTTTTCAGGGGCAAGATTCAGCATCAATAGCCTACTAATAACGCCACAAACAGCTTTTAAAGCTGATGTCACAACACAAAGATAACCAATTATTCGATTTTTGCAAAATATTCTGGGAAATATTTATCGATATAAAACTACTTAAACGTAGTAAAATGCAGAATGGAGAAAATAACCAAATTTTCATTATATAGCGTCAATAAGATTAAGTATCGTAGATGTGTCTGTGGAAAATCTGCCTACCAATTGGCACTAGATATTAAGAAAAGTAAAAACTATATATCATCTGCTGAGAACCCTAACTCTCCCAATCGAATAAATATTGCAGATTATCCCTTAATTGCAGATGAGTTAGGATGCGAGATAGACGATATTACGCCACCGGACAACTGGCAAGTCAGCGATTCGCATGACAAAGTAGACAAGGTAGTGGTTTCGCTATCTGATCCTGCATTTGTGTTAGAGGTACTAGAAGGAATAAAAGCATCGCCAAAAGCCGAAGTTCTTGAGGACCTCGACAAACTATACAAGCACCTCAGCACAAAGGACGCTACCGAAAAAGCCGTCATCAAAAAGGTATGGGAGGAGTTTAGAAAATAATCATTATATTTGTGTGATAGGTATAAAATCAGTCAGTTATGAAAACGAAAAAAGAAAATTTAAAGGAGAAGGATACGGAGCGGTTCATTGCTGTGTTGCAACAATACAAAGAGAAAGTCACTAAAAACAGTGAAACCTCTAAAAGATTTTTGGTAGATTTAGGTGTACTGACCGAAACAGGGAAACGCTCCAAAAATTACAAGCATTTATGTATTCCAGAGGCTCAGGAATAGTTTATGGATTCCATGGGTGTGATGAAGAGGTTGCATATCGGGTATTGACACTTCAACAACCACTTAAAGACAGTGTCAATAAATATGATTGGCTTGGGAACGGCATGTATTTTTGGGAAAATAGTCCGTCAAGGGCCTTAGAATACGCTCATCACCTTAAAGCAAATCCTGGACGCTCTAAAAATCCTATACAAAAACCGTTCGTGCTAGGTGCTGTTATACATTTGGGTAATTGTCTGGATTTATTAGATTATGAAAAACTCAACCTCTTAAAATTTGGATACGATATTCTAAGCACTACTTTAAGCTCCCAGAACCAACCTATACCACAAAACAAGCCCATTGGCGATTTGCGGGAATTGATGCTTAGAGAATTAGATTGTGCCGTAATTGAAACTTTGCATAAAGCACGTAGAGACGAAAGTCTTACAGCATTTGACAGTGTTAGAGGTGTATTTTGGGAAGGAAAAGAACTCTATCCAAATGCCGGGTCTCGAGAAAAAGACCATATCCAAATCTGTGTGGGAAACCCGAATTGTATCAAAGGCTTTTTCTTAGCACGTGATATAGACCCTAAGTTTACCGAAGTCTGAAAATTATTCTACAATTTTAACGATATGAAGAAATCTTTGCAGAAACAAACTAAGTGTGAAAGCCCTAGGGAAGCTTATAAAGCTGCTAAGGCTCAGCCTGCTGTTCCAGCCGAGAAGAAGGAGAACAGATTTAAGGGCATGTCCGAAAATTTGGTACAATTCGAACCTCTCTATATCCCCGGATATAAAATTAGGGGGTAAGCAGTTTTTCTACACCTTATTATTTTACGTTCTTGATCGAAGTTATCCAAAGACCATCCGTAAGAAAAGCAGACAAGCCAGACGTCATGATGTCCCGGATGGATTATGTCATTATCTGCCAGGTTATCGAGCGGCTAAATGAGATCGGCATGAGTGATGATGAGCTTTCCTTTCTACTGGGAAAAGCCAATAATTATGTCTTCGGCTTCATTATCAAACCCGGCGACAAGAACCGGTTTAACGAGGATCAGATCGATCTCCTACCCTATATTTTAAAGTGTCCATTTTCTAAAATAATTCCTAAGGGCACCGCACCGGGCAATATACAGCTCTATCATACCGGCGGGATACCTGACGAAGGGTACAAAGGATTCTCCCATATTGTCTACTCCCCTAGCGGCGAAGGCACACGCATCATCTGGAAGAAGAAAAATGCGCCAAAAGGCAGCACCCGAAAAACCAACAAAGACTTGCTCGATCTCTTGAAACGATGGATCATTGAAGGATATTTCGACCAAAAACGTGATGCTCTAGAGATTTACAAAAAACTAAACGCGGAACGTGACGCGGTGTTCCAAATCAGCGAACTCGAGAAGTGTATCAAGATACTGGGCAGCATCCGCCATGAACTGCTTGAAAAGGAATCCATTGACGGCATACTGAAATATTGGAGAAAGGTGTAAATAAAGGCTTAAATACGTTACTATCCTCCAATATCAAATGACCAGACAAAGATAAAAGGAGAACAAAACCAAAAGTATTGACCCGACGGTCAACCAGCCATATTTTCGCTTTTCTTGCTTTGACCATTTCTCGTATTTATCAAAGTATTTTATGTATTTATCTTGCCTGAAAACAAACGCATAACATATCAGACCAGCGCCAAGTGTACAACCTACGATAAGCACGGTTGATATTGCCACCTTCAACATCATCAGAACAGAAAAAAAGAAAAGACCCAAACCGCCCCAAAGAAAACCACCAGCAGCTACAGTACTAAGGCCAAACCGCTTGTCTCCCCACAAGTTGTTGTTATCTCTATTGATACTCTGACGAGTTACTCCCATTTTTTCATATCTCCTTTTAATAAAAGGAATCTTCATCAAAAGCCAGATCAAAAGCCATGCAGGATTGATTTTATTAAATAAAAGATGCAATCTGTATTCAGCCTTATAAAGGCAGTAATGAACAATATTTAAGTAATTTTCAATTCTATCCACAATATTATCTTCCATGATAATGATTCACTGCCTGTCCAGCCCATTCGGCACCATAATACCCTCCAACAAAACCTCCTATCACACCGCTTATCCCTCCCTATTAAAGCTCCTCCATCCATCTGGTATCCTCTATAGGTCTCAACCCCGCCTACGATTACAGTTACTGCCACTGTAGCTCTACCTGCCATTTTATACATACCTGCCGCTTTATATGCCCCTGAACGACCTCCTGTATGCTGATTCCCATTTTTAGATATTTGCCTGCCATTCTTGCCCTCCGTTGATTAGCACAGCATCATGTTCCTCTATCCATTGAATCGCTGATTCAGAATACCAAAAACCGTCGCCTTTGGAATATTTTTTCAGAAACAGCCTTTTAAAATCTTTAATTATAGAATCGCTCCATTGTACAAAATCAGTCGTCTTGTAGACAAAGTCACCTTTACTATTATAGGCTCCAGTGACATAATAAAACCGACCCCGTTGCAATAAATTTTTGTCATACGGATAAAAACCGCCTAAACTAAACTGGAGAATAGGACTTAACCAATTCTCAAAGTATTTAATCCCGTTGTCGGTGGAAAGAATCTCTATGTCTTTTAAAAAAACCTCTTTGGTTAAATAAACTTGAAAAATCTCTTCGTCCAGATTTGGTAATTCCTTTTGGATGCCGTTGTTGCGTTTATCTATATACTGCTTAACCAATACCAGTGCCGACTTCTCTTTTATAAAATGATCTATCTCATTATAATCTTTGGATATTACGGATCGATTAGTGCCAGTTATTTCGGTCAGTTGATGCCGGCTATTACGGTTCAAAAGGTGCCATTTTAGAATAATTTCAGCCCCGTTTTTACGGTTCGTTTTGTGCCATGTCCATT
>NZ_SUKA01000014.1 GCF_005049105.1 Sphingobacterium alkalisoli | reverse complement strand
CTGATCGAAAAGAAAATTCCGGGCAAGGGCTGGGAGTATATCGTCTACAATGGCAACGATCAAACGGTGCTTACACAGGATGCGGTGCAGCGTGCAGTCGGGAAATGGTCCTATATGAAGTACGATGTCTTTGGCCGGATGACATCGACCGGTATCTATACCAATACCGCGCTGACCAGCCAGTTGCTGGCACAGAATGCGGTAAACAGCCACCCCCTGGTCAATGGTGTCAGACCATTATGGGAAGACCGTATCCAGGCCGCCAATTACACCAACAAGGCGTTTCCAACCGCTGGTACCGTTGAGTACACGGTCAACTATTATGATGACTATACGTTCAATGGAGCCACGAATGCGGCACTGTTACCTTCGGGAATCACGAGGAGCCAGAGAACAAATACCCTTCTGACCGGTACGAGGGTCAGTAAGGATGACGGTACAGCTCCGCTGCTAACGGTAAATTATTACGATGAGCGTGCCAGGTTGATCCAGGCCGTATCACAGAACCACCTTGGCGGCACTGACCGGGTTACCAATACGTACAGTTTCGTGGGAGAACTGCTTACCAGTAGACACGAACATAAGGCCAGTCCTACAGGAGCGGCCACTACCGTCCTGACTACCAATGCGTATGACCATGTAGGCAGGTTGCTTACGAGCAGACATAAGATTAACAGTCAGACAGAGGTTGTCCTTGCCAAGAATGAATACAATGAAATAGGCCAGCTGAAGAACAGGAGTCTGCACAGCGAGAACAACGGCAGTACATTCCTGAGCTCAGTAGCCTATAGCTATAACGAAAGGGGATGGACCACAAAAGCCGTTGCTCCACAGTTCAGCTATCAGCTGAACTATAATACGGGTACCAATCCACAGTACAACGGTAACATTTCACAGCAGCTATGGGGGCATGCGTCGACTACGTCCAACACGTTTTCCTATACCTATGACAAGCTGAACAGGCTTATCAACGGTACAAGTACCGGCGTGGTGATGAGCGAGGTATTGAGCTACGATGATATGGGCAATATCGAATCACTGCAACGTGATAATAAAACACCCATAGCTTACAGCTATCTGGTAAGCGGACAGAAGAGTAACCGTCTCCAGTCGCTATCGGGCGGATTTACGGGAACATATACCTACGATGCCAATGGTAATGCGACAAAGGACCGTACGGGTATGACCTTTAGCTACAACTATCTGAACCTTCCTAAAACAGCGGTCAAGACCGGAGTCAATGTGTCGTATCTCTACGATGCACTTGGAAGCAAACTCAGAAAAACATCAACGGAGAACAGCATCACCACTATAAGCGAATATGTGGGACCGATAGAATACAGTAAGGTCGGATCGGCTGCGGCAGCCATAGACCGCATAGCCACATCGGAAGGATATCTTACACCGAGTGGTAGCAGCTACATCTACCACTACAACCTCAAAGATCACCTTGGCAATGTACGTTCGGTACTGAAAAAGGGAGCGAGCGCTAGCGTACCGGAGATCGTGCAGCAGAGCGATTACTATCCGTTCGGAAAAAGGCATGGCAACGCTACCTATCTTTCCAATGATAATCGTTATCTTTATAACGGGAAGGAGCTGCAGGATGAGCTGAGGGGCGGTGTGCATTCCTTCGGAAGTTCTTATGTACAGGAAGGCCATTACGATTACGGGGCAAGATTCTACGATGCTGAAATTGGCAGGTGGAACACAGTGGATCCGCTAGCGGAAATGATGAGAAAGGAATCTCCGTATAACTATGCTTTCAACAACCCGATACGGTTTATCGACCCAGATGGAAGGGCACCTAGAGACGGACAGCGGGGCATGTATTATGATTATGATGAGAAACGCTATCGTGATGAAGACGGTAATGATGTGAGCCTTGATCAAGCAATGGCTTATCATCAACAAGGTGGGAAAGGAGATCCTCCGCCCAAAAGTAGTTTGGAGGTATACATTTGGGATAAAGAAGGCGGGAAAGATGTTGGGCATACAGCTATCAGGATAGGTAATAGAGTTTATGGATATTATCCAAGTGATGAGAATGCTAATGGGGGATTTGATATGAAAGAACTTTTAAGTAGCAAAGGTGATATGAAAGTCAAAGATTTGAAGGGATTCGTTAATAGTTACCAAGGAGAAATAATTACATCTTATAAAATCAACTTGACTCAAAAACAGCTGGATGCAATTGAAACAACATTGAATGACTATATTAAAGATCCTGGGACCTATAGTCTTTTAGGACAAAACTGTACTACTGTTGCTTTGAGTGCGCTCGTAATAAATGGAATACAATTAAAAGCGAAAATGGCTGTGGGTGCAGGAGGACGGTTCCCAGTAGTGAGTTATCAAAAGATAGGTGACAATATAGGTTCTTATAGTCCATCTAGACTAGCAGATGTCTTACAATCGTCGGTAAACCAAAATACGGTTTCTGATATTAAGCGATTTAAAGTTGTTCAAAGATGAGAATTTGGTGTATTTTGTTTCTATTTGTTTCTATTTTTTCATGTGGAAGACATCTTGACGATGCTACACTTTCTAAAATGCTCGAGGGGGAGGATAAGCAACAAATTATTGAAGCGACTAGATATGTAGTTGACCATAAAAAAGTTGAACTGGTAGGAGCCTTATTGAAAAATGGTCTTGATCCTAGGATTACACATGATTTGCGTTACAAGGGGATGACAATTTATCAAATAAAAATGCATGCTGTTCAGAAACTAATGGAAGTGCCACCGCCAAAAAAAATAGATTCTGAACCAGATTCTGTGGTATTTAATTTTTATTTAAGACTTGCCAGAAATAAAAAGTTGATTTGAGTAATCGAAATGTAGAGTAGTAAGAAGGTATTAGATTACGGCGCGAGGTTCTACGACGCGGAGATCGGCCGGTGGAACGTAGTGGATAATAAGGCTGAAAAATATCACCGTCATTCTTCATATAACTATGCTATTAATAATCCTCTGATTTATATTGACCCGGATGGAAATGATATTTTTAATATTAACATGGAAACTGGGGAAATGGAAAGGATTAAGACAAAAGGGAATACCCATTCATATTATTTGATAGGAGAAAAAGGCAGTAGTACCCATATAGGAGATTTTGAATACAACAAAGATGGATACATAAGATTACCAATGAGCTATTCGGCAAACGATGAGAAAGGGAATGCTTTTGGTTTTCAGTTAAAAGAAGGAAATGGTTATCGGGCTTATATAAGGGGGGATGCTATGGGATCTTTATTAGGAGCCTTAGCGGAAACCGGAATATCAGATTTGACAGTTGTGGGGTTTAGTTTGCAGGATGGTTCTTCCCCACGACCTAGCGTATCACACAAAGATGGCAAAAATGGTGATTTACGATATCTAAGGACTGATGAAAGCGGGGGAGCTGTAACATTGAATGAGAAGCAATTCGATTTGCAACGACAAAACAATTTGAATTCTTCCTTATCAAAATTTGGATGGAAAGACTTGGTTTCGGAGAGGTTTACTCCTTATGGAACAAATCAAAGAGTATTATTGAATAAGAGTACCGCTGGAAAAGAGAGAGGCATATCCTCTAGCCATTATGATCATTTACATTTACAGGGGTATAGTACCAAAATAAATACGACATATCACGGAGGCACCTTGGAAAGTGTTACAGTGTCACCTAAAAGAAACGAATAAAATGAAAATCAGAAATATATCCATTTATTTGTGTTTTATACTGTTGAATTCATTTGCCTGTGATAATTTGACAGAGAAATCTTCTTCTCGACAAGGTAACCCTATGAATAGTAAAAATGAAGAAGGGGTTTTAGTTATAGATGCTTTGTCTGTCTTCGAAGATCATGAGATTGTCAAGGTGCTGAATGTTGACGGCAGTTTGTTTGCTGAAATAAAGAGAACGAATGATCGAGAACCCTTCTCAGATAAATTGAGTGAAGAAAATATATTGGCTTATTATCCGGATTATTACATTATACATTTCGAAAGCAACATAGTGTCAGATTCTCTGTATTCAGTTAGTATAGGAAAAGAAACCAAGCTAATAGCTAAAAATCGTTATATGGAATTCCTTTCATGGCCAGATTATATAATGAGATATTATGTTACAACTGATAAAAATAATCCGTTACGACAAACACCCTCTGATGCAGGAAAGGCTATTGAGGATATTGATTATTCAGAATTGAGTTTTGTGGGGATAGAAATATCAGGTGACTGGGTAAAGGTGAGATGTGATAAGGAATGCGAGGGATGCGGAGATTGTCCTGTAGTTTCTGGTTGGATTAGATGGCGCATGGGCGGTAAAGTGATAGTTAAACAATATTATGTTTGTTGATTTTGTTATGAATAAACAGTACAGCCCAATCCGAGAAGGATTGGGCTGTACTGTTTATAGACTATATGCCCTACGGGCTTTCGCATCCCTGATATATGTATCGATAAGGTCGTAGAGCGTCTGTTTCTTGTTCTCCTCATTTGGAGTCGGTCTTTCTGCCGAAGTTGAGAAAGTGCACGGTTTACGTTTATTCCTTATCAAAAGAAATTTTTCAATTTGGAATTTGAAACTGCAGGAGTCTCCGCTTCTAAATTTGAGCTAGACTTTTACAATAGAAACGATGGGAGGAGATTTTTAAATGATGCCCCTTCTTCTGCTAAATTTGGCTATGCATACGGTGGTATTGGCGGATCTTTAGACCTTGAACAAGACAAGGCCTCCGTAGGGGCAGGTATGGTAGGTTTTTTTTATGCAAAAGATTTTTATAAAAATAATACTTCTAGAAATGTGGCTGTTTATGAATTCGGCGCATCGGGTTTTGCGGGTTTTTTTGGTGGCGGTTTCTCTTTAAAAATAGGACATACATGGTAGAATTATATAATATTCCGAGTCAAATTTATGTGTATTTTATTGGAATAATTACGGTAGTCGTCTTTATAAGTGAATGGATTAAATATTTTATCGTAAAAAAGGCCCTAAAAGGCCACATCAAATTTGAGCTAAAGCAAAACGGTTGTATCTTACTTGACTATACGTTTTTACGGTTTTCCTCTGGAAAATTTGATGTTGCATGGTTTTATTTTTTATATCCGCATCTCGCTACTGGTCTCCACAGGAACCGGTATTATGTCGATCTTAAAGTAAAGGATGCACAAGGTATAACAAAGGTAATAACTGTCAGGATCCAAAGTGTATACTTCTTTCAAGTTGAAAATATAACTTATGCACCTGTATCTTAATTCTCCTTGCCAAGAACGAATACAGCGAGATCAGTCAGTTGAAAAGAAATCGTTTGGCGGAGATAGGGACGGGCTACTTCGGCTACGAGTTCCATACTACTAGATGAGTTGTCGAAAATGTATGCTTTGTCTCAGGGTTAAAGTGTTTGGCTCTTTTTTAAAAATGTCTAGGTCTTTTTGGGTGAGCTGTAGGTCGAAAACATCTATATTTATAAAGCCCTTAGAAGCAATTTCCTTTTCGATTTCATCAGAATTTACAAAATGGCCAGTTCTGAATTGTTGCATTATAGTGGTGAAGATGGTTGACTTTCCACAGCCATTTGGCCCAGCAAATACTTTTAACATTTTGGTTGCAGACATATTTTAGTTCCTTTAGTTAAGGCAATACGGCTTTTCACTTGGTTGATTTTTTTCAACTCGCGAGTAGTGCCATTTGCTTCTTTAAGGACTATTTTTTTGCCCTGTACGATTTGTATTGGTAATTCCAGAGCCGTAGAAATTCTAAATGCTGTAGATGAAGCCTTTTTAGCAGCCCTTGAAACAATTTTTCTCTCTTCTTGTGTGTTTAATCTCTTTGCAGTTTTAGACATAATTCCTCCCGTTGCAATACTTGTATAAAAATATGAAAAACTGTCGTGATACGAAAGATATGTTTTTGTGTACGCCCTCCGGTTTATCCCTTGGGAAACCCCAAGAATGTGCAAACTCTTTCTACACCAAAAGCTCTTCAGACTTTTCCCAAACATTCTATCGTCTATATTAATGGGCACGGGACAAAGTCCATGAGCCAGCGATTAGCATATACTGGCGAGGAGGCAGCACGGGGAATGTAATTTTGGATAATAAGATTTTAATATTATTAAATCAGGCTAGAGTTATTGTTTTTTTTATCCAGTAGTTCTTTCGGGAATCCATTTTTATCCAAAATTAAATCTGTCTGCAAATCGTTGGACTCCAAAATTTATAAACTTTACCTCACAAATATGATTTTTTAATGCTTTTACTTCAGGAATATCAATTTTACTCGAATATGATTGCCTTTTTGATTACTTGTCCTTGGCACCGTCGTAAGTCTGTTTCAGTACCGTCTTTACAGCATTCTTAATGCGATCCATTCCTTCTTCAGTAGTAAGATCTATTTCGCAGAAGGTGCTGTCCGTGGATTTTGCATGAAGAACCAGGTAATAAATCCCGGCGACGAGGAGACTTGATACGGCTCTCAGATCCACGTCTTTCCCCGCTAGCTCCCTGTCCGAAAAAGGAAAGAATAACGAGCTCAGGCGTTCTCTCGACTGGGTTACATGCGACATGATGTCTGACTTTTCGCTTATCTGCCAGAGAACAACTTTTTGCATCTCTTCGTCTTTACTGAAGTGGTCGATCTGATTGATCAGCAAGTTTTCCAAAAACTCCCGCGAACCGGCATTAGCAGTTTTGGCGAGCATTTCCATGGCGCCAACCGAAGCGCCAACCCAGTAGTCCTTACCTTTGATGTATGTCTCAACAAGATTGTCCACGGTGCCAAAATAAAGACTGATAAGTTTTCGGTCTACGCCTGCTTCGCTTGCTATATTGGCGATGTTCAATCCAGTGTAGCCATATTTCTCAATGACGATTCCCACGGCCTGAATTAATTTATTCATCGTCCGCTCTTTGTTGTTTTTTTCGCCCTTATATACTTTTCTCGCCATGGTTAACTATTAACGTAATGATAACGCGAAGTTAACCAATTATATCCGTCATGTGAAAAAAGCTGCTATCTATCTTGTTTTAGACAGATCTATCTTTTTACCTATATCCTCAAGGGCGTTTAATCCCCTGTCTAAATTTTCCCGTGTATGGGTAGCCATCAAGCTGGTTCTGATCCGTGCATTTTTTTTGCAACCCCCGGATACATGATACAGTTGGCAAAGTTGATGGATTTCATCCATCTTAGCTAAGTCGCTATTCTGTGAATATACGCCGTCAATAATAACAAGTTTGGTCCTATATTTAGATTGTGCATCAACCACTGCCCGCTCCAGATATGGCATGTTATTGTGCGGAAAACGTTTAGTGTTTGTGTTAAACAATCCTTCAAAGACACTTGCATGTACTTCCATGTCAATAATTGTGAATAATTTCATATTAACGTGATATTAATATTGTGAAATTGTTAATATTGTTTAATATGATATAGTAGTTCTTGCAAAAGTGGATAAATATTAGGGCCGCTATATTTTGTTTATTGTTTTTATAAACTACTTTAATGCAATTAGTTATGATATTATCTTCGGTTTTTGAAGGTGATGAAAGGTGATGTCTATTTTTAGTAGATATATATTTTTCTTGTGTGAAGGAAAAATATTTTTATTAATATGTCTTTTTTAATAAAATATTTTTTAATTTAGGGTAGACAACAGGAGTACGTTAATTATTAATCTAAATAACCTGATAGTCATGTTGTAAGCAATACTTTTTTTGATCTTGAGAATTTGACAGTTATTGGTTTTAATCGAGTTGGGTGTAGCTATTGAGATGAATTACGGTATCTAAGTTAGGAACTAAAATTTAATTACATATACTATGAAGTTTTTCGTTTTACCTCTATTTGCGCTGGCTGTCGGAACTGCTAATGCTGCCCACTCACAGATTAAAGTAGTCGGAGATGGCTCAGTCGGATTGGGGATAGAAAACCCTGTCCATCCGCTGCATATCAACATGAGCCGTTTTCAGCTGAACTATTCGTACAATGCCCCGCTTTATGTAACCGTTGCCAGTTCTGACCCCAGGATCTGTAGCAATAGCAAAATTGTTTTTTATAATACCTCTCAAACGGGACACATTCCGAAACAAGCGTCGGCTTTTATTACCATGTCTGATGTGGTTTATCTGGAATCTGAAAACAGAACGGATTCAAAATAAGGTTTTATTAAATTAACATAGGGTTTCGCTGAGTGGCACGGCATTGTTAAATTGAGCAGTAAGATCCTTCATATTAAATTATTATCCTATTACCAACCAAATGGAAAAGAAACTTTTTTATATATGGATAGGAATCATTTTTCAGTTTAACCTATCGGCACAATCAAACAGTATTGTCCCGGTCTCCCCGGAAGCGGCCGCACTGTCAAAAATGATCAACTATCCCGTAAACCTTAATACCGGTATTCCCGATATCAGCATTCCCTTACATGATATTAGGGCAGGAAAGCTGGTGTTGCCCATCACACTGCACTACCATGCGGGCGGATTTCGGATAAACGAACGGTCAACCCGGTCCGGCATGGGATGGTCGCTGAGCAGTGATCTGCAGATTACAAGATCCGTTAATGGGTTGGATGACATTAAATCGTATACGGGTTATATTGCCAATTCGCTGGTCAAGAGCAAAGACACACTCGACATCTATCAGGATAACAATGCCTACCCGCTTTATTCTGTGACACCGTTTCCCTACCGTAATCAGTACGACATTGCCATGGGTGAAAAGGATGGTAGCCCCGACAAGTTCAACTATAAGCTATTGGGTAAATCCGGGTCGTTTTATTTTCAAAAGAATAGTGCGGGAACGGGCTATACCATTGTACCGGTGCCGTATGACGACATCAAGATCACCTGGAACCATGGACAGTTCAAGATCGTGGACACCGATGGCACTACCTATTTCTTCGGAGAAGTCATCCCGTCAACCGGATGGGATATAGATATGGCCGTGGATCTTGGTTTTGAAGTGTCAGGCTACAGCCCCAACAGTGTGATTTCGGCATGGAAGTGCAAAACTATTGTTGACGCAACGGGTACCTCGCAGATGGCCTTTGAATACGAAAAGAAAGCCGAGGCACAGTTGCGGAGCTATCAGGATAAAATCGAGTACTATTACAACGGTCAGAGTCCCAGTTCCTTCAGGCCCTACTACCGCTCGGACCAATCACCGATAAACAACGCCAATAGTTTTGAACATCTGCAGTCGCTGGTAGATCTTTGGTCTGTCTCCACGCCCAAATATAAGGAGTATACAGCGACGGCAAGGCGGTTCCACGTGCCGTATGTAAACAGTACCACAGGGCAGGTTACGGACAAAGTGTATCCCATCACACAGGGGAGCAATTTTACATCCAGCCGTATAGCCGGCCTATCGCTCAAGCAGATTACCTTTAATGGCGGCAGGGTAGTTTTTACAGGGGCCGACAAACTGTCGGCCATCACGGTATACCAGGGGCAGACCAACCAGTTGAAAGAGGTCAGTTTTATCCAGACCTATACGACACCGGCTTATATGCAGGAAGCTAAAAATATCAATGGGTTCAATTTTCAGGGTACATTGTATCTTGATGAGCTACATATATCGGGCCAACAGAATACGGCCCCCGAGACCTATAAGTTCCAATACCTAGAAAAGCAATGTTTTGGCAATCACTTAAAAGGGCATGATATATGGGGGTACCGCAATGCCTATACCTTCGAAATACCCCATCCCAGTGCCGGAACCTCGGCGATCCCGGCACACAGCCTGAGCCAGCGGTATTACTTCGGTAGCAATTATTTTCGGGATAATGTGGTCATCGACTTCGGTGGAAACAGTAGTCAGGAAATGCCCAATGAGCAATATATGAAACGGGGTGTGCTATCCCGTATCACCTATCCGACGCAGGGCTTTACGGTATTCAATTTTGAAGCCAATAAATACAAGGAAGGGTCGGTCGCCCGTACCAGTGGTGGTTTACGGATCAGCAGCATACAGCAATTTGACGCCGGGGGGACCACCCCTGTATCCAGAAAACACTACAAATATGGTGAAAACGAAGATGGCACCGGCATCCTGGCCAATCCACCTGTAAGCGATATCGACGCAGCAGGCAACATTACCTATGCCGGGTTCAGCTACCAACAGGTGATGAGCTACCTCACGGGGCCAAATGACGTACCCGGCAACGGTACAGCGCCTTTTTATCCGATTCCGATCAACTGCTATAACAGGGGCTGCCTTTCCGTCGTCGCAAATGAAACCAAAACGACCTACCTTCCGTCGTCTTTCCTTGATTTCACCTATTCAAACGGGGCTCCCATCTACTATACCAACGTAAGTGAATACCGTGAAGCTTCTACCCAGCTGCAGGGGAAGACCGTGCATATGTACTATGATCCAGATGCATTCCATGACTTTTTTTCCGTTGTCCGATGGCCGGAGAGCCATATCGAAGGCACCAACATACCGCGTCTGCAGAGCGAAGGCTTCATCGGACTCAAGAAAGCAGAGATCCAGTACAAAAATGTTTCCGGTAGCCTCACGCCCGCCTTGAAGACCGAATACAGCTACAAGCGGTATCTCCGGCTCCAGATGGTACGGGTGGTATATGCTTTCCTGAGGGTCGAATTCAACATCATAGGGGGAAACTTTAACAGCAATGGCTTTGAGCTGTATAACCAGGCATATAGCTTATGGGGCGATGATCCCGAGGACTATTACATAAGCGGTCAGTACGGCATTGCTGTAGGTAAGATGCTGCCATCCAAAACGGTCGAAACAAATTATGACGGCCCCGTTCCGGTTATCAGACAAAGTGAATATTTCTACGATAACCAGCAATATACCCAGCCCTCGCGCATACAGGTTACCGACAGCAGGGGAACGAAGCTACAGACCGGTTACAAATATGCCTATGACTATAGCGGCTCCGTCTATCAGCAGATGGTAGCAAAGAATATCATCAGTCCTGTGATCGAGGAACGTGTTTCGTACGTAAGCCCGGTCAGGGAGGTGAGCAGAACGGTCAATTCCTGGGCCAGTTTCGCCGTCGGTTCCGGTATCTTGGCTCCGTCGGTTATCGAGCGTTCGGATAAAGGAAGCGCTCTCACGCCCAGGTATACTTACGATTTGTATGATGCCAAAGGAAATTCTTTACAGGTTACGCAAAAATTTGACACGGCAAATGGATCAAGTACGGTCTACCTCTGGGGTTACGGAGGTCAATACCCCGTAGCAAAGGTAGAGAATGCGACCTATTCGGAAGTGCTGGCGGTAGTCGGCCAATCAGGTATTAACAACTTAGGTGCTTTGAATGTGCTCCCGGGTACGATCAATACGACGATTAATACCCTTCGCAACCATGCAAATATGCGCAAGGCCCAAGTGAGCTCCTATACCTATAAACCATTAATAGGTATGACAAGTAAGACGGATGCTCGTGGCATAACTGAATATTATGAGTACGATAATTCTGGCCGATTGAGCATTATGAAGGATTCTGAAGGAAATATTCTCAAAACCTATTGTTACAATTATAAAGGACAGCAGGTCGATTGTTTTGGATATGTACCTCCAGTTCCTGGTCCTTATCAAGGGATGGTAAGCAGAGTGAATAGCGTTATCGCTGAGAAGCTTGCAATTGATCCTTTGAGTATCGTAGGAGTCAACCGTTTAATTGAAGATCTTGGAGCCGATGAGCTGGACTACATAGAAATTATAATGGATATTGAAGAAGAGTTTGATATTGAAATCCCTGATGTAGACCTAGCATCTTTGCTTACGGTAGGAGATATTTATGAATATCTCGTTATAAGACTTCATATTTTGACTTATCAAGGGATGGTAAGCAGAGTAAATAGCGTTATCGCTGAGAAGCTTGCAATTGATCCTTTGAGTATCGTAGGAGTCAACCGTTTAATTGAAGATCTTGGAGCCGATGAGCTGGACTACATAGAAATTATAATGGATATTGAAGAAGAGTTTGATATTGAAATCCCTGATGTAGACCTAGCATCTTTGCTTACGGTAGGAGATATTTATGAATATCTTGGTAATGTACTAAAAATTGATCTTTGATTCATTTCAAATAGTATTACTTAATGAGTATGTTTCGAAATCACATCCAATACTGTAAACTGAGAGAATTTGGATATTTTGCGATAAAATATTAATCATAAAAAGATGGGTTTGGGTATTATTCGGTCAATACTTTGTAATAAAATATAAACAAAAGAATTGTATAATTTGTTATATCATATTTATTTTACCTCGATGGTGTTTAAAAAATATTTGTCAATTGTTTTCGTGCTGTGTTTGCACTCGCTATATGCTCAGAACCCTAGCAGCAACCAGAACTACATTATGGAGAGTGTCGTTCGTGACAGCGGAGTCACAACCCTTTCTCAGCTTCGCATTCTTCCTGTACAAGGAGCCAACCGGAATGTACAGTATTACGACGGTTTGGGCCGTCCGATGCAGACGGTGCAGTGGCAGGGGAGCCCGAATAAAAAAGATATCGTGCAGCATATCGAGTACGACAATTTCGGCCGTGAGTCAAAGAAATATCTTCCCTATGTGTCCTTGGGGATAGACGGTTCCTATAAGGCAGGCGGCAGCGTTAACGTAAACACATTCTACACTAAGACTACCGGAGATGATATATCCGGTATCGTACGTACCCCGAAACCCTATGCCGAGACGGTGTTCGAGAACAGTCCCTTAGATCGCGTATTGCAGCAGGGGGCATCGGGGGAGGCCTGGCAGCCCGAAGCAAACAGGGAATTAGTGACCACGGCATCCACGACTGGGCATACCGTGGCGGTGGATTACGGCACAAATAGGGACAGCAGTGTGCTCTTTTGGAAGGTCAATGATAACGGCAACGGGGCGACGGCAGAAACCGGAACGATTAAAAACTACTATGTGCCGGGCCGTCTTTACAAGACCGTTACCAAGGATGAGAACTGGGTATCGGACAATGGAAGGGGAGGGACGGTGGAGGAGTATAGGGACTTCGGCGACCGGGTGGTGCTGAAGCGGGTATGGAAGAGCGATACTGATTCGCTCAGTACCTATTACGTTTATGACGACTATGGAGACCTGTGTTATGTTATACCGCCGGGCTATACCGGTGCTACGGTTACGGAAACGCCTAGCGGAGATTTCCACGAGTTGGTTTACGCGTATAAGTACGACATCAGGCGTAGGCTGATCGAGAAGAAGATCCCCGGAAAAGGCTGGGAATACCTCGTTTACAATGACAGGGACCAGCCCGTTCTCTCGCAGGATGCTATGCAGCGTGGAGCAGGTAAATGGAGCTATACGAAGTATGATGCCCTGGGCAAGGTGGTGTCTACCGGCATCTATACCAATACTTCCTTGACCAGTCAGTTACTGGCGCAGAACGCGGTAAACAGCCATCCTTTGGTTAATGGTGTCAGACCGCTCTGGGAAGACCGTATCGGGACAGCAGACTATACCAATAAGGCCTTTCCGACTTCAGGAACCGTGGCATATGTAACCAACTATTACGACGACTATGCCTTTACCGGTGCCGCAGGCCTTCCCGAACAGGGGATCACAAAAAGCAGTAAGACGAAGACCCTGGTTACCGGGACAAAAGTGAGCAAGGACGACGGTACTGCTCCCTTACTTACGGTCAACTATTACGATGACCGTGGTAGGTTGATCCAGTCGGCCTCGCAGAACCATCTGGGCGGTACAGACTATGTAACGAATAGGTACAATTTCCCCGGCGAGCTATTGACCAGCAAGCGTGAGCATAAGGCGTCACCTGCAGGAGCCACCACTACGGTACTGACGACGAACACATACGATCATGTGGGCCGGCTGGTCGATACGCGTAAGAAGGTGAATACGCAGGCGGAGGTGATCCAGAGCCGTTCAGTGTACAATGAGATCGGGCAGTTGAAGCAGAAGCGCCTTCATAGCGAGAACAGCGGTACGAACTTTATCAACAGTGCCGATTATACGTACAACGAGCGCGGTTGGACAAATAGGATCGGATCGCTGCATTTTACGGAGGAGTTGAGGTACAACGATCCGGCCAGCGGGGGCATGGTACAGTACAATGGTAATATCTCGCAGCAACTGTGGGGACATAGTGACACGACCAATAGCACCTTCAGTTATACCTACGACAAGCTGAACCGGCTGGAGAACGGCACAAGCACAGGTACGATGATGAGCGAGATACTGACCTATGACGATATGGGTAATATCTCTACGCTAACGCGCGACAACGGTACAGCCATTAACTATGGTTATACGGGCAACCGGCTGACTTCATTATCAGGCGGGTTGAGCGGTAGCTACACGTACAATGCCAATGGCAATGCGCTGACAGACCGGACAGGAATGGCCTTTACGTACAATCACCTGAACCTGCCGAAGACGGCAACTAAAAGTGGTACAAGCGTTGCCTACCTGTACGATGCTTCGGGTGCTAAGCTTCGCAAGACGGCCACGGTAAGCGGTACGACCGGCCAGCGTGATTATATAGGCGGTATCGAGTACAACAAAGTCGGTAGTGCCGCGAGTACCATTGAGATGATCCATACCGAAGAGGGCTACCTGCAGAACAGCGGAGGTACGTACACGTACCACTATAATCTGACGGACCACTTGGGCAATGTACGTGCTACGTTACAGCGTACGACCGCTACAACAGGTGCGGTCATCCAAAAGCATGATTATTACCCGTTCGGTAAGTCGAAGGCTATTGTAACTTCGGGTATCAATAAGTACCTTTATAATGGCAAGGAAGTCCAGGGCGAGCTTGGGGGATTGCTGGATTACGGGGCTAGATTTTACGATGCGGAGATCGGCCGGTGGAATGTGGTGGATCCTCTGGCGGAGCAGATGAGGAGGCATTCACCCTATAACTATGCTTTCAATAATCCGATACGTTTTATCGATCCGGATGGGATGGCTCCCGCAGGGGTGGAATCATTGCTGATGTGGGCACGTACGGCCTCTGCGATGGAAGAAGGTCGTAATCGGCTTGAGTCCATGATGTATGGAGAAGACGATCAGGAAGATCCACCGAAGAAAAAACTTTCTGCAGAAGAAATTGCTAAACTTAATCAAGAATCTATTGATTGGCAATATGATGTTTTGACCAAGTTTAATAAAGGTTTATTGGGGATTAGGACTTTATTCGCAGGATTCGGCGGAGAAAAATCTTTAAGAGCGGTAAAAGGATTAAAAGGCGGCTGGCTTCCTGAAAAATGGGGTACAGGTAGTTTAATTATTGAGGCGGGAGGAAATTTCTCGGCGAGCGAAATCGCTGCTGCGAATTATATGAAGAGTCAAGGTTATCGAGTTTTTTTGAGAAAGCCTGTTGGCACTAGGGCGGCAGGGCAGACATCCGATTTAGTGGTTAACGGAATAAATTATGATGTCTACACGCCCGTAACTTCAAATGTAAATAGGATAGTCTCCGCAGTAGCTTCTAAAAATACCCAAACTACAGGTGTTGTAATAGATTTGTCGGAAACTAATGTTGTTTCATCACAATTGAGTAATTTGTTGCAACGAGTCCAAGGTACGGGAGCTACGAATATTAAAAATATCATCATAATGCCAAAATAGTTTTATCATGCCAAAATTAAAATGCGTTTGCAGTTATGTAATTAATCTAAGCGAAATACCCAGCCCCAATCAATATCTTATTATCTCAGATGTAGAAATGGATAGGTACGTAGGAGAAATAGATATTGAAAACCTCTATTTAGCCATGAAAGTAGTTGCTCATTGTCAAAACTGTGGTAGACTCCATGTTTTTTATGAGGGTTTTGATAAGGAACCAGTTGTTTATAAGATAGATAGCTAGATAGATCCCTGGCGCCGGAACCAGCCTAAGGGAGTTCTGCGGAACAAATGCTTCCGGCGCTATTTTTACGCAGTCGAGGATCGGATCGCCACATTTTACACAGGAACTGAGGTACAACGATCCGGCCAGCGGTGGCACGGCGCAGTACAATGGCAACATCTCGCAACAACTGTGGAGACATGGTGCCACGACCAATAGCACCTTCAGTTATACGTATGACAAGCTGAACCGGCTGGAGAACGGCACAAGCACAGGTACGATGATGAGCGAGATACTGACCTATGACGATATGGGTAATATCTCTACGCTAACGCGCGACAACGGTACAGCCATTAACTGTGGCTATACGGGCAACCGGCTGACTTCATTGTCAGGCAGGTTGAGCGGTAGCTACACGTACAATGCCAATGGCAATGCGCTGACAGATCGTACAGGAATGGCCTTTACGTACAATCACCTGAACCTGCCGAAGACGGCAACTAAAAGCGGTACAAGCGTTGCCTACCTGTACGATGCTTTGGGTGCTAAGCTTCGCAAGACAGCCACGGTAAGCGGTACGACCACCCAGCGTGATTATGTAGGCGGTATCGAGTACAACAAAGTCGGTAGTGCCGCGAGTGCGATCGAGATGATCCATACCGAAGAGGGCTACCTGCAGAACAGCGGAGGTACGTACACCTACCACTATAACCTGACGGACCACTTGGGCAATGTACGTGCTACGTTACAGCGTACGACCGCTACAACAGGTACGGTCATCCAAAAGCATGATTATTACCCGTTCGGTAAGTCGAAGGCTATTGTAACTTCGGGTATCAATAAGTATCTTTATAATGGTAAGGAAGTCCAGGGCGAGCTTGGGGGATTGCTGGATTACGGGGCTAGATTTTACGATGCGGAGATCGGCCGGTGGAATGTGGTGGATCCGATGGCGGAGCAGATGAGGAGGCACAGCCCGTATAACTATGCCTTTAACAATCCGATACGGTTTATCGATCCGGATGGGATGGCTCCCGCAGGGGTGGAATCATTGCTGATGTGGGCACGTACGGCCTCTGCGATGGAAGAAGGTCGTAATCGGCTTGAGTCCATGATGTATGGAGAAGACGATCAGGAAGATCCACCGAAGGCGAAGTACAATGTTTTATCAGGAAAGAAAGTCTATAAAAAATTAGATGATCCATGGGAAATGCTATTTCGACTGATTTCGCCAAGGACTTATACAGATCCTGAAACTGGAGAAGTTTATGATGTAGATAATGACGGATATACTGTTCAGCCACTTAGAACTGGAATAGCTGGAGAGTGGATAGGGGGGAAAGGATTTGTAAAAGCTGCTAAGGCGGTACAGACGCAATGGGGATGGTCGGGAACAAAAGTGTGGAAAAACTTAGTAGGCAGGGTTAAAAGCGGTGGTACAATAGAGAACCTATCAGGAAAGATTCCTACGAAGAGTGAAGCTATAAAGCTGATAGAAGAAGCTGGCGGTAAAATACAAAGAATAGAAGGCCCGCATCTGTCTCCAAATCCACACAGTTATCCACATATCAATTACACTACTCCAAGCGGGACAAAAGGTACTATAAAAATTGAAAATTTATGATCGTAAATAAGGAACACATACTTAAAGCAAGAGAAAATTGGCAAAAAGCAGCATATAATTTCAAATTTGAAATTATTACTCCTTATTTTATATCTGTAAAAGGTTCAGAAAAGGAAGTTTTTGCATTTGTTCCTGCGTATGGCTCGTCAAATGGCACAATTATAGAATTAACATCTCCTCCCGAATATAACACGGATAAGGAAATTATGGAATGGGCGTCTGACAATGATCTTTTTTGTAGTTTTATAAATGTGGACAACCTTTTAGAGTATGACGAGCGATATTTTGTAGAAATACTCGATGATTGGATAAAATGCAAAAACAGCTAGGGTTTTAAGGATAGTTACGGTGACTAATACCAAGATCTATAAGAGTGAACGGGGTAAAAAGGTCAGTATTTAATTCATTAGATCCTACTATACAAAAGAAAGTAGCGGCTGCAATTGAAAAAGGTATAGTGGCTCCGACAGGGCAGCAGGGAATAATTAAGTTGACAGCAACCGAAGCTGCGCAGACCGGGTATCAATATAAAGTGAAAATATTAGGCAAGGGCAGTGATATGAGAATATATGGTAATCCAAAGGAAAATGGACATATATTCTTCGATAAGATAATGGGACACTAAAAAAGTTGAAAATGAAAATTGAAGGTATGCAGCAAGTGCTATTGTTGCTTTATAGTAGGGCGAAGCAGAAATTTGAGGAATGTATCAATGATGAAGGTAACAAATTTTTAAAAGACGAAGTAAGCGTATCTCTATATGAGATTGTAATAATTGAAAAAGATATAAAAATAGTGTTTTCGCAACGGGATTTCGAGCAATATTTGTTTGAAATAAGTTTAGTATTATTTGATGGACAGAAAGAAATTGGAAAATACTTGTATATTGAAAATGAAAAGGAAGAAGCGATTGATGATAGTTTAGTGTTTTATTAAGAATACTTCTAAGACGGGAAGTAGGCTTGGAAATGCTGCAACGAGAAGTCAAATAGACGAAATATCTGACAAAATAGCTACGGCTGCTGCTCATAGACTTGGTTTCTTTCCAGCAGAGGTAGTAATTCAAAATGGTGTTGCTGAAATTCCTATAACATATATGACTTCAGTCAAATTGAGTGATATAACATCAGTTTTCAACGCATTGAAAACTAATGGAGCTACATCTGTGATAATTAATACGGGGGCCGATCGTTAATCCTGGAATTACACCGAGATTATTGAATGCTGTGAAGAAGGGGGTAGAATTTATGGGGTTTAAGGTGATCCAAACGGCGAATCCAAACAATATTTTCATGTTAAGTAAAGAACTATGATATGAAAAGTGTTGATATTAAGGCTAGAATTAAACGTAATTTGTTGGACAAGCTATCTGGCAAATACTACAGGGATGAAAGCAGTGATATAATTCAGTATTTAAATAAGAATAATGTAAAAGCTTTAGTTGGAATCCAACAAGATGATGGTATTTATACTATTATAGGCACCGAAAAAATCTATTATTTGACACCTTCTATGACTAAAGGTGAAATTGTTATTGGTGATTTTTTAACAATTCTAAATCAAGTTGCTTTGACTTTTGGCAAATCCGAAAAATATGAGTTCATTAAAGTTAATGAACATGATTATGTTTGGGTAATGAACTTAGAGACAATGAATGCTTTATGGAATACAATGCTTTTGCTGTATAATGCTGGAGATTAAGGACAATTGAAAGTAAATCATTAAGAATTTATTTAAATAATGTTTCTATGGATCTAAGGTACAGAAGCACCTCCCTAAGTCTTAAAGGAATTCAGAGACGGTGGAACGATTACGAACGGTGAGTATAACAAATTAGATAAAGGGAAAATAATGAATAAGCTAAAACTTCTATATAACAGAAAAAAATACCCTTATGTGGGTGACGCTTATGATCCAGCTGTTTTATGGGGAGAGATAATCTTAAATGTTACATGTGATAATTCGTTGGTTAAGAAGATTTTTAAAATAGAATGGGATCTTCGAGTAGTACTTGATTGGTTACTTATAAACAAGAATAATATTTTGTTGGCTAGTTGTGCTCTTTTTCAAATTGAAAGCCACATTTCAGTTGCAGAAAGCGTTTATCGTTTTTACGACATAGAAGATGATCTTGATGAAAAAATGGTTGATGAGATGTTCGAATTTCGGCAAAGTCATTGTTTACGGTTTGGATTGAGAGGAGTTGATATTGATGAAATTTATTTAGGTAGAAATAATAATGTGCATGAAATATCATTTTATAGTGAAGAGCTGTCTTGGAAGTTTGAAATAGATATAATGGATTTTTATAGAGAGATTGAATTAGAATTTAATCATTAGCTGTGTAATAGATAATAAAAATGAAATACTTAGTTATTGACGCTGCATTAAGTGGCACTGGAATTAGTGGATATTACGGATCGATTAGTGCCAGTTATTTCGGTCAGTTGATGCCGGCTATTACGGTTCAAAAGGTGCCATTTTAGAATAATTTCAGCCCCGTTTTTACGGTTCGTTTTGTGCCATGTCCATT
>NZ_SUKA01000013.1 GCF_005049105.1 Sphingobacterium alkalisoli | reverse complement strand
ATGCACAGGCAGGGGAGCATGCACAGGCGAAGCTGGTACGTGTAATGGAGGGAACGGTTATTGACGTTGCGGTCGATGCGCGGCCCGGTTCGGAAACCTTTGGCCAGCATGTGGCGGTAGAACTATCTGCCGAAAACAACCTGCAGCTGTTCGTGCCCAGAGGTTTCCTGCACGGCTTTGTCGTTTTAAGCGACACGGCTACGTTTTTCTATAAATGCGACAATTTCTACAACAGGGAATCCGAGTGTGGCGTAAAATTCGACGATCCGGCTTTAGAGATAGATTGGGGTATTCCGGCAGCGGAACTGATCATCTCGGATAAGGACCAGATACTGCCCACATTTAAGGAAGTATTCGGTTAATCAGAATAGGTTCACTAAAAATAAATAATTATCGTCATTGCGAACCTGAAGAATGAAGGTGAAGCAATCTTAGCATCTAAGAGAAAATCAAATGAAAATATTAGTAACAGGCGCATTTGGACAGCTGGGTTCAGAACTAAGGGAGCTCAGTATAAACTATCCCAATGATAACTTCACTTTTGTGGACCGGGAGGAGATGCCACTGGACGATGTCAATAAGGTATTGGATGTACTGGAAGAGGTGCAGCCCGATGTTATCGTTAGCGGTGGTGCATATACAGCGGTGGATAAAGCTGAAGCGGAGCCTGAACTGGTGGATGTGATCAATCACCAGGCTGTTGCTGTAATGGCAAAATGGGCCAGATCGAACGATAGGAAGCTGATCCACATCTCGACAGACTACGTCTTTCAGGGAAACAGCAGTACCCCGTTGAAAGAGGACGAGCCTACCGATCCGATCAATGTCTACGGCTTAAGTAAACAAAAAGGAGAAGAAGCCATTGCACAATCTGGAGCAGACGCGGTCATTATCCGTACCGCCTGGGTGTACTCATCTCACGGTGCTAATTTTGTCAAGACAATGATCCGGCTGATGACGGAGCGGGACGAAATATCGGTCATTGCCGATCAGATCGGGTCACCTACCTACGCCAGAGATCTGGCGAAGGCAATCCTCGATATTATCCAGTCGGATAAGTGGAAAAAAGGTATCTATCACTTTAGTAACGAAGGGGAGATTTCCTGGTATGATTTCGCGGTAGCGATCCGGGAACTAAAAGGGCTGGACTGTAAGATCAATGCAATTCCTACCGAACAATACCCCACACCCGCTAAACGTCCCAAATATTCGTTATTGGACAAAACCAAGATCAGGACGCAATTTGGTGTAGTGGTACCCAACTGGAAGGACAGTTTGGAAGAGATGTTAATAAAAGTTTAAATAAGAAATCGAGTCACTAGTCACATATTACAAGTCACCAAAATGAAAGGAATTATATTAGCCGGAGGATCCGGTACACGTTTACATCCATTGACGCTAGCAGTTTCCAAACAATTGATGCCGGTGTATGACAAGCCAATGATCTATTATCCACTATCCACATTGATGTTAGCTGGAATTAATGAAATCCTGATTATTTCTACCCCTCAGGATCTGCCAAACTTTGAAAAGCTGCTTGGTGATGGATCACAGATAGGCTGTAAGTTTACATATAAAGTACAACCTTCTCCAGACGGTCTAGCACAGGCTTTTATATTGGGTGAGGAATTTATTGGTAATGACAAAGTCGCACTGATCTTGGGGGATAATATTTTCCATGGCTCGGGTATGTCGAAGCTTCTGCAATCCTGTGCGGATCCCGATGGCGGTTATGTATTCGCCTACCAGGTACAGGATCCGGAACGCTACGGTGTTGTGGAATTCGACAGTGACAATAAAGTGGTGTCCATTGAAGAAAAACCTAAGGAACCGAAATCAAATTATGCGGTACCGGGTCTTTACTTTTATGACAATGATGTCGTTGAGATCGCAAAGAATATCCAGCCATCGCACCGGGGAGAACTGGAAATTACGGATGTCAATAAAGTATATCTTGAACGCGGTAAATTGAAAGTTGGCGTATTTGATCGGGGAACAGCGTGGCTTGATACAGGAACTATCCAGTCCTTAATGCAGGCCGGCCAATTTGTACAGGTTATTGAGGAGCGGCAGGGTATGAAAATTGGATCTATCGAAGAGGTGGCCTATCGTATGGGCTATATCAATAAAGCGGAATTACATGCTATTGCTGAGCCATTACGAAAGAGTGGGTATGGAGAATATCTGTTGCACTTGTAGTATAATTAATATGAACTTATTTTATTGAACATCTAGGTATAAAAATTCGTTTTTAACATGAAAAACATGTCTGAAATCATTGTACAGAAAGAAAGAAAAGAATTTCCTAAAATAGGGATTACCTTTTCAGCCTTTGATCTGCTACACGCTGGTCATATTAAAATGCTCGAAGAAGCGAAAACGCAGTGTGATTATTTAATTTGCGGTTTGCAAACGGATCCCACCTTGGATCGACCGGAGAAAAACAAACCGGTGCAGACTGTTGTCGAGCGTTATATACAGCTTAAAGGCTGTAAATACGTAGATGAAATCGTGCCCTATGCCACAGAGCAGGATCTAGAAGATATTCTCCGCTCTTACAAATTGGATGTACGTATCGTAGGGGATGAATATATGACTAAGAATTTTACAGGACGCCAGTATTGTGAAGACAAGGGAATAGAATTGTATTTTAATGGCCGCGATCACCGTTTCTCCAGCTCTGGGCTTCGAAAATCTGTAGCTGAAAAGGAAAACGGAAAATAGCAATAAGCATGAAAATAGGTATAACTTTTGGTATATTTGACCTGCTACATGCAGGTCACATTATGATGTTGGAGGAGGCCAAGCGTTATTGCGATTATTTGATTGTAGGTCTGAATACCGATCCTTCCGCTGTGGCCCCAGCGAAAAGAAAGCCAATACAGTCTATAGTAGAACGCTATATACAGTTGGATGGATGCCGTTACGTGGACGAGATCATTCCTTATGAGACAGAGCAGGACCTGGTCGATATGATTAGGTCGTTGCCGATTGACCTGCGTATCATCGGCGAGGAGTACTGGGATGAGGATTTTTCCGATCGTAGATACTGTATGGAGGAGGGGATAGAGATTTATTTCAATAAACGAAGCCACCGCTTTTCAAGCCACGGTTTACGTAAAACGGTGGCAGAAAAAGAACGGGGAAGTAAATAACTCGAGGTGCAGTTCAGCATTGAGTTTATGATCAAGGAGCGTAGGGTATGGGGTTGTTTAATTTTGAAAAGGTAGAGCTTTGGAAGTTAGCCATAGAGTTAGCTAAAGAAATTGCGTATATTACTGCCAATTTTCCGGTAGAAGTACGATATGGCTTGACGGGAGATATTATGCGCGCCGTTTTAAGTATTACCGCTAATATAAAACGGGCAATGAACAGCGAAGAAAAAGCAGATAAACTGAGTTTTATCAACCTTGCCTATCAGGAAGTAAACCAGCTTACGGGTTTACTAAATACCGCTGTTGAAGCAGGTTTTTTAGAAGTAGATACCTGTCAGGATCTTAAAGCTAAAAGTGCGGAGATATCGATTCAACTAACCAGTCTCCATATTACAATCAAAGAAAATTAGCTTTTTTGCACTAGAATGTCTTTCGTAGTTGCAGGGCTAATCCCAGGCTATTATCCAACAATTTTCCTTGATCTAATCCTAATGTACCCCCTATATAGAGCCTTCGGGATAAGAGACGCTCACCTTGTACAATTGCAGAAAATTGTGAGACAGGAGTGAATATACCGTAGGCAGGAGGATTCCGTATTTGACCTAAAGACCCACCATACTCGCTCGTGCTGAACGTTCCGTAATGCTTGGCATAAGTCAGCTTGGTTAGCAAGTTCCATTTATGGATATGTCCCGAAAAACCAATATGTCCCGCGACCACTCGGTTGCTTATGAAGTATTCTTTAGGATAGCTTATCTGACCCTCACTAGCCGTATGGGCTGTGATAATTAATGGGCTTCCCATTCCTTTATTCAAATAGGACCACCCTTCGGTATAGAAAAAATTATTATAATAATCTTCATCGCCAGATTTAGTAGGCTTAGACCAAGGGTATCCCGCCTGATCTTTAGAATAAAATAATTCCACTAATACCTTATCCCAGTCCCATAAACGATCACTTTGCTTATACTGGTTATTTGTTAATGTGATCCCATTTAAACCATCTTTAATATTGGCTAACTTGGAAAGAGCACCTACATCGTAGAAATTTTGGCGATAAGCCATAATACTAATAGCTCCAAAATTATAGGAAGCTCCTAGATCAAGAGATCCCTGGTGATTGCCAACTTTTGATCGTGGAACCCCGCTTCCACCTCCACCATAGGCTTTACCAACAGCTACATGAAATAGGGACTCAATAAAACTCAATTCGTATTTACTGCCATATACCTCCCGTTCGCTTCCCCATTGTGCCTGGTGGTTAAATCCTCCATAAAGTTCCAGTTTCCAATGTGGTTTTGCCAAACGTCCATATAGCGATTTTTGGTGGAGAAAGGTTGGTTGCTGCGTATCTGAGTTTTGATCTGCAAATAGCGCTTTATCTATCTCCATCTTCCCCATGTATCCATTCGCAAAATTACCTTTAAAGGAGAATAAACCTCCGAACCAAGGTAAGCGATAGTATTCCGGGATGCTGATGTCAATCTTTGGTACACCCAGTGCATTGCCCGATACGGAAAAGTTTCCAGAAGTAAGCAGCGTATCTCCATTTAGCCCCATCACATCTTTACTGCGGCCGGCCTTCACTTCAAACATTGCAAAACGAACCTTGGCGTGTGCATCGATCAATTGCAGATTGATCTCGCGCCCTACGTTGGTGCGTGCTTCCAGTCCATATCCCCAATCCCATAACGATATGCTATCCGTTTTTCTGCCCTGCCATTCGCCTGGCTGCCGGTAGGTTTTGTTCGCCCGTACCACGAAGCTTCCTGATCCTCCATCCAATGGAACGGATCCATACTGGTTGGAGCGCATCCAAAATGGAACAACACCATTACTGGTATAGCCCCCATGTAATTCGAGCTCTAGATTTGTGTTTTTTTTGTCTTGTGCATGGCTAAATTGGATCGTCGATGCAAATAGTAGCACAAATAAGGTTAGGTAGGAAGATATTTTCATTGGGCGGTATTTTTCACTGTTTAAAGATACATTTTTTTGTAGTAATATGAGGCGAATTGAAGGAAATTTTAAAGGAACTGTGAAGCTTTTTTTGGTAAGAAGAGGCCCTCCGGTAATATCCTTAGCGCTGGATGATGTTTCCTTGGCCTTCAAGAATACTTTCTTAGCACTGGATGATGGGTGAAACTAAATTAATAAACAAATTTCAGATCCGTTTAAACTGTTGCTTCGTGTCCGTTAAAATAAGTTGCGTAACTTATTGCTTACTTCTTTCGAACCAGTTTTCAATTTTTAGGTCTTTTATGTATCTGAAATCTTTGACGTTGTCTGTAACCAACGTTAATTGATTAGCAAGCGCAGTTACCCCGATTATCAAATCGAATTCATCATGCATCGGAGTACCGTTTTTTCTAAGGAATACCTTAGTCTGGGCATATTGCTTTACAGAACCAAAAATTGGAATGATAGATAAACCTTTCACAAATCTATCTACAGCCTCATGCGATTTTTTCGAGTTATCGCTGTTTTCCGCTCCATATCGAAGTTCGAATACGGTAAGCTCAGAAATAAAGCAATTTTCAACTCCCTTTTCTCTTATAATTTCATCGAGATTGAGTTTCCCACGTAGAAAAAATATGCAAATATTTGTATCAAGTAAATATTGCATGGAGCTATAACTTTAAGTCTTTATCTCTAAACCTTCTACTTTCCTTAATCTCTTTCGCGATTTCTTCTGCCGACTTATCAGATGCAAAAGCCCCAAACGATTTGAAGAACTCTTTTTCTTTGGTTTTGTTATCTTTCCTGATGGATTTTGCGAGTTTTTCAAGCAATTCAAGCTTACTAATCGAACTCAAGCTTTCGAAAAGTCCCGAATATGTTTCAATAATATGTCTTTCAGCGTGTGTCATCTTAATCTCTTTAATTACGAATTTACGAAATAATCTTCAATTGTTTATTGGACAACACGATATATGGAAGGATTAATTGTTTCTGATTTAAAGAACTTCCTGCAATGTTCCCCAGCTAGCGCTGGAATGTTTCCGGTGCTTGATGTTTCTTCCCTCATTTCCAGCTGCCTCTTACTTTTAATTATCGTGCGTTTTTATTACTTTAGGTAAATGTCCAGAAAATACAAGTTTCATAATCCGGAAGGTATGTACTTTACGAGTTTTGCTACAGTACATTGGATAGATGTATTTGTGCGAGAGATCTACTGTGATGAGTTGGTAAACTCTTTGCGATACTGTATAAAGGAGAAAGGGATGTTGTTGTATGCATGGTACGTAGCTATTTTTAATAAATATATAGAAATTATTTTAGAACTAGCGGGCTGTGACCTATACTATGCAGGGGTTTTCATTTAGGGGAATATCTGGCTATCGAAACAGGTGTTCGATTTGAACGGATAACCTTAGTCGATTTATTGGCTCAACATACAGACAAAACTAGGGAAGTAAATTTAACCACGAATCTTTTCAAATACGGGGAAGAAATCAGTCTGTTGCAAAAGCCATCGAAAATTTATCTCGAAAACACGAATCTTATTTATTTGCTGGCAAAGGAAAATGCGAATCGCAGAAATCTTCGTGAAACGTTTTTTGCTAACCAAGTTGGGTATGCGCACGACCTCAGCTATGCCGAACAGGGAGATTTTACGGTGGACAATCAATATACCTTTGAAATTGGTGGTAAAGATAAAACAGAGAAACAGATTAAAGGAGTTGATAAGGCATATTTTGCTTCAGACGACATTACGCACGGTTTTCATCATAAGATCCCGTTATGGCTCTTTGGTTTTTTGTACTAATAGAGCTGAGGTGATCTTTCTTGGGAAAAAATTTACAAAGGGATTCCAAAAGATACAATTTCCTTTTTTATTATTAACGCTGATACACTGGCGAAGTATCCTCATGAAGTTGTAAACGAGCGGAATATGATTCTTAAACGTTATGATCTGAGTCTCTTTGACCTGCAAAAGCTCGATTACACATTGCGCTATCCGTCAACTGAAGCGATGCGTAACATGAAAATGCCAAAGTATGTCGAATAGTTAGCCTTCCTTGATCCCATGTTATTGTATTACTAATAAACAAATCATCGAAAGTAAACTGGATGATGTACCTTCCTAAAACCCTACCGTACCCTCAAACTCACAACATCGCTCCAGTCTCCGGTTCCGTAGCTGTTTATAGCACGTACCTTAATGAAAACTGTTGATCGGGACGGTATACCTTTAAGCACGTTATTCCGAGATCGGGTAGTAAATAGTGAATGCTCCCACTGAAGTTCTGGCGAATGGGGTTCAACTTCATTATATGACGTCCATACCGCATACTTGCACTCATAGGTCAGATCTCTGCCCAACGGATTGAAATCGAAACGGACTTCGTCGAATAGTTGCCCATCAGAAAGCCGACCGCCGGTAGGTACGCCGGGGACAGTTCCCTTCTTCCGTCCTGTAAATACGGGGAACCCCGATGTATATAGGATAGACAATTTCCCTTTGGCCACAAAATTGACATGAGCCGCCAGCTCGCCTAATAAAGTGGCTAAGCGTGCCTTACTCTCTCGTTTGAGCTCCCTGTCGACGCGTCCGTGCGTCCAGTTAACTTGTGCCAAGTTCCTCAAATATTCATTATAGGCACTTTCCACTTCTGAAAGCGATGGAGTGGGAGCGTGGAAGTGAATGACACTCATTTCGAGGAAATATGATGTAATTGTATACTAATATGCCGTTAATATTTTTTGAAGTTACGATATTATGAAATATAGGTACGTTGTAATTTTTTATATAAACGTTAATACAAATTAAAGTAACTTAAAAATAACTCCACTTAACGTAATTTTTGAATAAAATAACGGTATAACGTTTTGGAATATCGGTAATCTAGTAGATTACAACGTTAAATTAAACTATAATTACGTATATCTTATTTAAAGTACCGTTATTTTGCTATCTTCTTAGCACTGGAGACCATGCCACCATGTACTCGGGGGTGAGGAAGAGTTTTCTTTCGGCGATTTACCAACGTTGGCAGACCACACGGTGCGGTGCATCTTGACTTTTTTTGTACAGGCCGAAAATGCTCGCCTATTGGGCCGAAGAAAGGTAGAACAAAACCGGAAGAAGCTCAGTGTGTAGTGGTCAAAAACTTTCCATTAACAAAAACTCCCGTAGAGATAGCTGACGAATCCCCTTATACGTGTTTTGCGGTT
Organism: Sphingobacterium alkalisoli; assembly: GCF_005049105.1. Lineage (GTDB taxonomy): Bacteria > Bacteroidota > Bacteroidia > Sphingobacteriales > Sphingobacteriaceae > Sphingobacterium > Sphingobacterium alkalisoli. The sequence continues at coordinate 35,346 of NZ_SUKA01000013.1, read as the reverse complement.
TGATGGGATCCATCAATACAAATACAACTTTTCTTCTGTTATGATTGAATGTTTTGTAAAAACATTGGCTTTCTTCAATTATAATATAGGAAATTGCAACTGGCGTTGACCGGCGACTATCCGGATTATGCGCTGAATTATTCCAAAGTATGGATCAGTGATGGTTTTTTTCTGGCAGGTGGAGCACCGGCCGCACTGGTCGACGCGGGCAACCTGGAGGCGACCTGGGATCCGACACTGAGTTCAATGTATGATACATGACCACGCCCGAGCCACCGTTGCGTGGTGATGGCTCGGTGCTGCGGCACATGTTTGGATCTTTTGCAGACCTCTCTTTCCGTTGTTTCATTCTGTTGCTGTTATGGTAAAACATAACATCTTTTGGGTCTAAAGGCACAATTCTATCATGGTGGTCAACTCCCTAACTGCAGCTTCATCCGGCCAGGTCAGTCCGCTTGACTTAAACCGGATTTTTCCATTGCCGTCAATGACAAATTTTGCAGGAATCCCGTTTACACCAAATGAAGATACCGCAGGGTTCTTTTTCGTATCAGGATCTTTGAGGTCCATGTACAAAGGTAAATCCAGGTCATGAGTTAGCAAGTAGTTCACTGCATCCGATTTAGGATCTTTTACAGTCTCCCAAGTATGTATAAACAGGAACTTTACATTAGGGTCCTTTTTGTACTTGTTGACCAGCATTTGCATCGCCGGAAGAGATTTCTTACAAGGTCCGCACCAGGTCGCCCAAAAATCAAGAACAACTATTTTGTCCTTAAAATCTGACAGTGACACTTCGTTGCCTTTGATGTCTGTGACTTTAAAATTTGGCGCTTGCTCGTCAATCATTTTGGCTGCTATCGCTGTCTTGTATTTTTCTTCAAACTGATTGGTCAATGCAGCCAGGTACGCATTTGAATCTTTTCCCGGATTAACTTTTGCGTAGGCACTTTTTAACTCTGCCTTATACTCATCATTGGCCAAACCTGCTAGTACTGCTTTTTCCAGCTCTGGAAGCGCTTCCTTGTATCCGCCTGTTTTGCTCATCAGGTAGTAATACTCTGCAGTCAGAACAGCAGTCTTTCGTATGGCATTTTCATAGCATTCTTTGATAGCAGCGAAGGCTTTTTTGTAGTCTCCTTGCTTAGCCATCACCTGACTATACAGATGCAACAAGAACTGCCGGTCTTCCGGCGCATTTGTTGAATTTGCCAGTTCCTGCTCAATTAAAGTTTCCGCAGCTTTCAAATCGAAGGCCATGATTCCTGTCGCCACTGATCCTACGTACATGATCCTTGCGGTTTCTGCGATCTTGTTAAAATGGAACAAAGCTTTTTCCGGGTTTTTCGCAACAACAAAATTATCTACAAGTGCAGCTCTGTATTGGTCAAAACTATCGTCAGGGTGTTCTTTCACCAATCGTTCAAGAATCGCTTCCTTTTTTAAAGGATCAATGAAGATCTTCAGAGAATCAAGACTTGCCTGATAAGCTGGTTGTGCCTGCTGACTGTAGCCTGAGTATCCTGTTGACAGGATAGCGATGAGTAGGAGTATTTTTTTCATGTAGATTGGATGTTATTAATCTTCTTTAAATCTAGTAAGGAGCCTATAGGTTTTTTCTCGCAGGAGCAATTTGTACAATTTCACCAAAGCCCGTAAATTTCTTATCGTAAGTACTGTTGCTGAATTCTCCCTGACCATTGATGCTGAAATAATATACTTCACCCGCCGCACCATTATTCACACCGATTACCAATTGTTTGCTGGTGCTACGCAACATCTCGATATCCTTGATTACGTATCCAGCCGGGAAAGTGTAAATCAGGCGTGCTGATTTTGCAAGCATGTCGTACAAATACACCCTATTGCCAACAGTATAATAAAGTTGTTTTAAGATGGAGGAAGTCGCAAAATTAGTTGCGCTACCAATTTCAGGACTATTTACCATTTCTTGATTAACCCCAGGCTGGGTATTGCCAAAGGGATCATATGTCAAGGACATTAAGTAACGGCCATTATTATCTTCCATGATGAAATACCACTCAATTTCTTCTTCAAATAGCGTTGACATGCCACGATCGTACGCAATCATTTTTCTTCCCACATTTGCTATGTCAAACGAGCCTGTTGTATTAGGTGCATCTTCCAGAATTCTTGAAAAAATACCCATTCGCATAAAGCGCATGTTGGCATTATTATAAAAATAGGTTAGGTTATACGTGTTAGGAAACACACCCGGGAATAGGTCATAATCGCCAGGAATGCGTTGGCTGAAAGGGCTGATATCTTCTGAAGTCGAGCCTGAAATCCCGGCATATAAGCCACCATCCGCAACAATGAACTGGTCAAACCTTGAGGCGTTCAAGATAAATACCGGTGTACTTTTAAACGGAAGCGGTGTAGCCAAATTCGGAAGTATAGAACTTTTATCACCAAGCTCCAGCCAGTCGTTCATGTTAAACCGATATACATTCTCATCGGTGAAATAATAAAAGAAACCACCTTTTCCAAAATTATACAAGGCCAATGGCTTTCCTGGATAGGTCTTATTATTGGCCACTTCCATCGGATTGTCAAAAATCACATCATCGGTACGGATCAACGAAACCCTGCCTGTTCCATCTTTACTATTGACCACGTACCAGCCATTTGGATAGACTCCGTTTACCACGACGGTATAACGCTGTAGCGCATAAATGCCATTTTTATTACTGGTTACCTTATAAGTTATCAAATACGTACCTGGACTTAAGGTCACTTTTATGCGCAAATTTTTGGAATCAGCGATTACTTCGGAATCCATTGTCCAACTGTAGGTAAATGAATCACCTGCAGGCATTGTTTCTGTTAATGTTGGCGTAATGATCAGCGAATCCAGTTGAGGTATCGTAAAACTTGTTGTTGCATCGGTAATCTTAATGTCGTTAATTGGCTCGTATTTAGATAGATTATTATCTTTACTACAGGCAAATGTTAGCATGATTGCTGCAATCATGCTAAGCTTAAAAATATGTTTTAAATGCATAATATCTAAATTAAGGGAAAGAAATCTCGTTACCGTTCTCATCCAACAGTGGACCATTTGCAGCTTCATAATCGGCTAGTGCATTTCTCAGCGTCACGGGGAAGTTTAGATAACCGTCAAACCCGATATTTTCGTAAGAGAAATCAGTTATACCCAGTACTTTAACCATGAATTTGTATTTTTCGGCGCTAAATTCTCCGAAATCCGCATCTAGAATATCCCAATAAGCAGGCCTGGTGTACATACTGGATACCTCTATCGTCAGATATCTAAAGTTTTCCTCCGTACCCTGATTAACGCTATTGGCAGGTGTCTGGCCTAAAGTACCTAGCGTAAAGTCCTTGGTTTCTGCCGGCTCCAACACGATTTTATAAACATTGCTTGCCATTCCAACAGAGTTGATCAGCACAAGAGGATAATTAAACATGGAGACACCAGGCGGAATGGCCACTTCTTTTAGCTCAAAATCCATGCCCGCAGTTGCCGTTGTTCCTTCAGCTGTTTTTAGCAATACGGTACGGGGCTGATCAGACAACTTTCCGGTAAGCCTCAAAGGTATATACATGGTATCCCTTGTTTTTACAGTTTTTTGAAAAGCAAAAGAGTAACTTCTCGTCGCGGTGGTATGTAATTGTTGATAGGTGTAAGCAAAAAAGCTAACACCATCTTTTCCTTGATAAGTTTCTACCGCTTCTTTCTTACAAGAAAAAAGGGAGAAGACCATCGTCGCATATAATATGTATTTCATAATACGAGTGTGATTAATTTCCATAATTCGGATTAAATTGAAGTTCAGCATCTGGGATTGGGAGCACATACTGCTCTGGGGCCATACTTGGACCAAACTGCATTCTTGTAGAATTGATACGTTTATAATAAAAGAACAACTGCCCTTCCGCATAAAATTCCTTCTGGTACTCCTTGGTGATGGCTGCTGTAAGTGCGGTAGCCGTAATGTCTGTTGCCAGATTAGAAAGCCCCCTGTTTTGGCGCACCGTATTTAAATATTCAACACCCATGGCTGGAGTTGAAGCTGCTTCGGCCAGGATGTAATACATTTCGGCAAGGCGGATACCAGGTACATACTGATCCAGTAAGTTATCGGTAATCGGCGTTGTAGCAGTAGAGGCCTGCCAGAATTTAGAGGGAAACAAGTTTCCTCCATCCTGCTCAAGGCGGAAAAGGAACCTGATGTCTGTACCGCCCCCCGATGTGGTTTCATACAGCGCAGCAAAGTTAGCAGAAGTACGTGTAAGGGTTTGTCCTAAGGCACCCCTAAATCTAAAATATCGTTGTACGGTCGGCAATATATCCCTAACCCTGATCATAAACACCTGCTCGTTGAAATATAAACGGTCACGTACTACCAATCCGGTGCTGACCGCTCCGGCCGCTTCCGGAGTAACAAATGTATATTTGGTAGAATTAACCACTACATTTGCGGCAGCAGCAGCTCCGTCCATATCGCCACTGTACAATTTGATTCTTGCTTCAAGTGCTTTTACGCCATAGTAATTCAGCTTGTTCCTCCTGCTTCGTAAGTCACTGCTGACAATCGGATCAGCCTGCAACAGCAATTCTTCTGCCTGTTTCAGGTCTGCTAAAGCAAATTGGATTACATCTGCAGTTGTAGATGGGATTTCGGCATTTTCATTGACTTCCTTTTTGTAAGGGATGGCTTTTAAATTAGCACCCGCCGTATATTCAGGACCGAACATGCGCAATAGATCAAAATGTATAAATGCCCTTAAGGCCAAAGCCTCGCCGCGCAGCAGTGCATATGCATTATCGGTTAGCACAGACCGACTTGTTTCTGTATTTGCGATTATTTTATTTGCTGCGGCAATTGCACCGTAACTGGCAGACCAAATGGCATTGGTATACCCTGCGACTTCTGCTGAAGCATAGTTCAGGACTTGTGTTTGTTGCAGTGCAACGTCGGCGTTGCTATTAAGTGTCGAATAATTTTGTGCCAGCGCAGAAACGAAACCCATAGAAAGGTTGTCGCCGTATAGGTTGTTACTGGCCAGCTGGCCATATACGCCTGATAAAGCTTGCTGAAAACCAACTTCTGACGTAAACAGCTGTTCTTCAGATAAATTTGTTTTGGGCTCTACATCCAAAAATTTCTTACAACTGGAAAACACCACAACTATTGACAGAATTCCTATTATTAATATTGTTCTTTTCATTGGGATATGAATTTGTCTTTTGAATTTAAAATCTTGCACTCAGACCAAATGTATATTCTCTGGCAAAGGGATTGTCTGTACCACGTTCAATTTCAATGGTGCTGAAGTTGGCCAGGTTATTCGTTGTTGCGCTAACGGTCAGATTCTGCAAGCCCAATCTTTTAGTAAATGGGGTTTTGAACTGATAGCTTAAATTAACGGAGCTGAGCTGAATGTTGTTATCACGCTGAACAAACCTAGAGGTAAGTTGTGTTGGTGTTGGTACACCACCAGTAATCCGCCGATACGGACTGACACTACCGGGTCCGGTCCAGCCCAGATCATAAGCTCTTCTATCTACATTGTTGCGCGCATCAACAGCTTCCACCCGGTTTAACAACGTACTGTTATACAGATCGGCACCATAGTTATAACTGATGCTAAAGTTTAAACCAAAACCTGCGTACAGGAAATTTGAATTTACAGCTCCTGTCCACTTGGGTCGGCTGTCACCAACATAGGTCTTATCATTAACGTCCCAGACAAACGTTGGGGTACCATCTAATTTCAGATAAACTTCCTGACCGGTAACCGGATCAATACCCAATGACCTCACTGCATAAATAGCCGTTGTTGACCTGCCCTCAATAAACTGTGCATTTTCAACAGTCTGATCGGCATTATTGGCATTCAATGCAGCATTGAAAGCCTTAAGTTTCTCCGAAATTTGTTTTAACACAGATTTATTAGTTGCTGCGTTCACCGCAACATTCCATTTTAAGCCTTTACGAGGTTGAGATAGGATGGTATAACCCAGGTCGAACTGCAATCCCCTGTTCTGGATTTTACCCAAATTTTCAGTATACGAAGGAAAGCCAGTACTAGGTGCCAGAGAAACTGTGGTTAGGGCATTCTGGGTCACTTCATTATAAAACTCCGCATTGAAAGTCAAACGGCTGTTAAAAAATGCCGAAGCGATACCAACATTCGACTTCAAGACCTGCTGCCAGCTCAAATTTGGGTTTCCTAGTCCACCCGGGAAAGCACCCACTTCGCCAAAATAGCCTGTACTCGTGCCCAAATTATATCTGAATTGTGCTGCATAAGGATCCTGTACAGATGTGCCGGTAGAACCGTAGCTGCCACGAAGCCTCAACAGGTTGATAGTTTCGCTATCCCTCAGGAACTGTTCATTGTGGATGTTCCATCCTAAACCTGCAGACCAGAAATTACCAAATTTATTGTTTTCTCCATAAGCTGAAGAGCCATCTCTAGTATAGGTGAAATCTGTAAAATACCGGTTATCATAAGAGTAGTTGGCACTTCCGGTATAAGAAAGATTGTTAAGTGTACTTTCGGTTCCTGTAGGCCTGCTGTTTAAATATTGCGCGGCAAACAGGATGTTATCTAAACGATCAAAAGGAAAACCCTGTGTAGAGACGGCATAGGAATTAAACTGTGTACTTGCGAGCCTGAATCCTGCGTAGACTGTAACACCGTGCATCCCGAAATTTTTGTTGTAATTTACCGATCCTGTTCCGTCCATGGTAAAGGAGGTACTGTTGTCGATGGAATAGGTACCCCGTGCGCTTAAATCTGCGACCCCATTAAATCTGCTATCGAGAGCTGAATGGAAGTTGTCTATCGTCCCGTTCACTTTTGTGATGCCCAGGCTGCCATTAAACCACAATGATTTATCGACATCGTAACGTACAGTAGTGTTGTTCCTTAAATTAAAATTCTTATTTCTATTGTCAATGGTATTGTAAGTAATGTCCATCAATGGATTTAATACAACAGAGCTTACTCCTGTTGCGCCGAAGCCTGTATTGATATTTTCCAGGTATTTGTTTATATTCCCATTTTCATCGTAAGGTTTCCAGTAGGGATTCAAATCCAGGTACTGACTAAATGTGCCGTAAGGGGAATCGTTGGAATTAACCTGTGTTCCTATGGTATTATTTTGGAATGTCAGTTTATTCGTTCTGTAACTCAGCGTAAAACTTCCGGCATAATTTTTCCTGTCCTGTCCCTTCATCACGCCCTGTAACATATTTCCGCTAAAGCTTAGGTTAAAGGTCAGCGACTCGTCACCACCCCGTAAAGACAGGTTGGTTCTGTTGTTGATCCCTGTTTGGACTGGAATGGATTTCCAGTCGGTATTTACACCGCTTACCACCGCTTTATACCTTTCCGCATTGATGAAATCACCTCTATAGCTATCCGTGAATCCTACACGTCGCTCAAAATCCAATTTTTCTGTTGCATTAAGCATGTTATAAACAGACAGGTCAGGAGATGATAAAGTAAAATTGTTGCTTATCGACACCTCTACTTTTCCTCTTGGTGGCAGGATCGTTGTAACAACCATCACACCATTACCCCCACGGGAACCGTACATCGCCGTAGCCGAAGCATCCTTTAACAAAGTGACGGAGGCAATTTGATTCATGTCTAAGTCTACAATAGCCTGTAGTGTAACCTGAAATCCGTCTAGAATAAACAAAGGCATATTGGGATTGCCAGCGAGTTCTGCCCCAAGGGTGGGATAGGATGTTTGTCCACGCATGGTGACCTCTGGAAGCGCATTGATGTTCCCTCCGATTTTGTTGTCGGGAATAATTCTGAAGGATGGATCAAGGGCGGCAATACCGGCAAATACATTCACCGGATTTACAGCCTTAAGCTCAGCAGCAGTCATGGTTTTTGCTGCTCCTGTATAGGTACTAACCTTCTTGTCGACCATGCCGGTAATTACCATCTCATTCAGCGCTACCTGCTCCTTCGTCATATAAATGGTATAGTTAGAGTTGGCTGAGATGGGTACTTCCACGGTCTTATAACCTAAAAATTTGAATTCCAAAGATTCACCATCTGTAGAGATACTGATGGTGAATTTTCCGTTTCTATCAGTCTGGACAGCAGACTCCGTGCCTTTAATGGACACCGTAACTCCTGGAATTGGTTTACGGTCCTTGGCATCTCCCACAAAGCCAGAAATGATTTCCTGATTAACCAGGGGATTTGCTTGGCTGACCGGCGCGCCTGCTTTTATGACCACCGTATTGTTGCGAATGACGAAATCCAGGTTCTGCCTGTCAAAAATCTGCGTAAGGACAACGGATAAATCAGCGTCTTTAACGTTGATAGTTACTGGAGAGGAATTTTTCAATAAATTGTCCGTATAAAAAAAGTTGTAACCTGTTTGTTGGTTCAGCTCCTTAAATACAGTTTTAAGTAAAGCATTCGATTTGGTTAAGGTCACCTTTTGGGCGAAGCTCGACGCATTTACCTGCATAAAGCATACTATTGTTAGTACGGTAGTTAAGCGCATAGTAAGAAATAGTTTTAGGTACGGCCTTTTAGGCATACCAAATATCCTTGATTTTTGATACATTAGTTGTCAGTTTGGTTAAGCAGCCTCTTTTGCGTTGGACCGTAAGGAGGACTGCAGTTTAACGTTGATTTTTAATTGAATGTTCCAAACTTCTGCCAGGTCCTGATGGCAAGTCGGGGCCTGGTTTCGTTTCATTGCTCTTCAGCTAGTGTAGTTTTCTTTTCATCTGGTTGAATTTAAGGTTAGTATTCAGTTAATTCATATTTTAGTTTATTTTGATACATATACGGTTCGTCCTTTGATATCAAAATGTGCCTCACCTGTTGATTCTACGATTTCAAGCACTTTTGACAGATTATCAAACCTTGATACCTTGCCGCTGAATCGTTCCTTGGTTTTTTCGCCGATGTAGATGACCTCAACATTATACCAACGTTCGATCATTTTCATGATGGCTTCAATGTGCTCACTTTCAACGACAAACTCGTTGTTCTTCCAGGCAACTGCCAGATCAGCATCCGTTTCAACAATCGCTATTTTACCACCAGACAGCTTGGCCTGTTGCCCAGGTTTTAATAGTTTGGAATTACCCAATGCAGATAATTTCACACTTCCTTCTAATAGGGTAGTTTTTTCTACTTCATCATCTGTATAACTGCTGATGTTAAAATGTGTGCCCAATACTTCTATTTCCTGCTTATTTGTTTTTACAATAAATGGGTGTCGTTTATCCTTTGCTACTTCAAAATATCCCTCGCCAATCAGTTTAACCACACGTTTTCCGTTTTGAAGCAGGGAGGCTGAATAGGTGAGGCTTGAAGCGGCATTAAGATAAACACGAGAACCATCAGGCAAAGTCACCTGGTATGTTTCTCCACGAGCCGTCGACAAAGTGTTAATGGCATTTGGATCAGATAACTTTTCATCAATTTGGTACATCAGTCTACCATCATCTGTTTTTGTAATGACGATTCCCGATTCTCTGGCTATTTCTCCTTTGGATACACTGGCTAAGCTAATCTTCTTGCCATTTGCCATGGTAAGTGTAGCGCCAAAGTCGCCTGGATTAATTTCCTGTTCTTCAACCTTGACAATAGCCGAAGGAGTTACTGATCTGTGATTGAAAAAATAAATCCCTATAGATATTAAGACCAACGATGCAGCAACAGTGGCAATTTTAAACCAGAGTTTAAGTGTTTTATTTTTACGGTCCGGTATGGTTGACGGTGTTTCTTGAATCTGAATGAACAAATCCCGGTCAACCTTTGCTAATACTTCGGCAATGGCAGGATTGGTTTCATAGCGCTCGTCCTGAATTTCTAGAACGTCGATGATGAGGTCTTTTAACCGATCCTTATCTTCGTCTTGTTCAAAATAATCCATCAAACGCTGTGTTTCTTCAAGACTACACAAGTTTTGGAGGTATTTATTAAATAGAATACGAAGTTGATCAGATGATTCCACGGCTCAATTTTTACAGCTAATACGGAGCTAAGTAAAAAAATCCTTAGTCTGTTAATAAAAAATTAACAATTAATTTTTATTAACAACAGTCAAAATCATAGGCCTTTGAATAAAACACCTAGAACTACAGAAATGGTGAGAGCAGAAGAATCTCTAAAATAGGTCCTTAGAAATCTGTTTGCTTGCAGCATATGACTGCTAATGGTTTTAACATTGATCCCCATAATCTCCTCCACCTCTTTGTAAGATTTCCCTTCTAATTTACAAAGGGTAAAGACCATTTTGCGCTGAGGGGGCATCAGGTTTATGGCCTCATGCAATTTTTGAGCATCTTCTTTAGTCAGCATATCCTCCTCAATATGAAGATAGAGCTCTGAGCTCGAAGCGACTATTTTATTCAATAGACGTTTGTCTTTTGCTACTTTTCGAAAATAATCATGTACCAGGTTCTCCGCTATACGGAATAGATAAGATTTAAAAGATTTTTCGGGATCAATCTGTGTTCGCACTTCCCATATTTTGACAAAGAGTTCCTGCAGTATTTCTTTAACCAGATCGTCAGATTTCAGTAATTTAAACAAATTTCCTGCAATCCGAACTTTATAGTTATTGTATAGGATTTCAAATGCACGCTCATCACTGTTTTTCAATCGAAGCAGTAAAAACTTTTCATCAGTGTGATTATTGTTGACCATCCGTCTTACAAATATACAGTACAAACTTATGGTTTAAAAGCACGAAGGCAAGATATTTTGGCATCGCAAAAATGCATACCCACAAAAAACGCGTCATTGTAAGGAAGGATGACGACCTCGAGGCAGCTCCGAAGGAAGCCAATCTGTGTTTACCACCGTAGTACAATGGGCACCACGGTGGTATAATCCATACACCTAGGCAGGCGTACATTTTATTTTTGCTTACTTCATATAAGACGCAATCATCTTATTGACATTTTCGCCTCTAAGATCTTTGGCAATAATGACGCCTTCGGGATTGATCAGAAAATTCTGTGGGATAGCGGTAATACCGTATTTAACAGCGATATCAGTTTTAAACCCTTTAAGGTCGCTAACCTGTATCCATGGCATACCGTCCTGCTCTACAGCCTTAAGCCATGCAGCCTTACTTTCGTCAAGCGATACGCCCACAATTTCAAAATTCTTATCTTTCAACTCGTTGTAAGTCTTTAGTAAATGTGGGTTCTCGGCACGACAGGGCGCACACCAGCTTGCCCAGAAATCTACCAATACATATTTGCCCTTTAAAGAAGACAGTTTAAAGGTGTTGCCTTCAATATCGGGCTGTTCAAAGTCTACCGCTTTTCCGATAGCGATATTCTTCGCCTTATCATACTTCTGCGTTAGTTTCTGACCATTGAAGCTGGCCAATACCCGCTCACTGAGTAGATCGTAATATTTGCCAAATGTGGCAGGGTCTATTACAGCCGTTTTATTGTCAAGGATCAGGTCCAGTGTAACGTACGAATCGGGATGGCTGAAAATAAAAGAGTCTAAAACTGCCTCAATTCGTGCATGTACCGGGCGGGCTTCCGCCTGGATTGCCTTTATAGCGACCGTATCTTTTACTTTGGCATAATAAACTTTTGAGAACCGATCCGAAATATCCTTGAACTGTGCCAACAGATCCGCAGTGCGTAAATTATATGCATTGAAATCGGACTGTGCCTGTGTACCGGTGATACGTGCTTTCGTCAGACTATCAGTAGCCACCACCTTATACTTTCCTTTTTCAAGGTAAAATTGCTGATAGTCTGGCATAGTTCTTTTTTGCGTACTGTCTCGCTCTAGCGGCACTAATGCGAGCTGGGCTTTATTACCAAAAGCAGTGGTGCCTTTAAACATAAACTGACCATTTTTTAACAACGAACTATCCCTTGCACTTTTTCCTTGGCCGTCTACATACGTGAGAATTACTTTGCCCGCATTCTTCACCCCGGAAAGACGACCTTTTATTTCAAACTTGTCTTGCGCCATGCTGCTGGCGGCTATGAGCATCAATAATGCTGTAATGATATTTTTAATAGCGATCATTCTCTTTTATTTAATAAGTTCCTTCAATTTTTGCGATAGCGCCTCTCCTCTAAGGTTCTTGGCTATGATCATCCCGTTAGGATCGATTAATAGGTTCTGAGGTACCGAGTTGATGCCGTACATCACAGCGACTTCGTTTTTCCATCCCTTCAGGTCGCTCACGTGAATCCATGGCAGGCCGTCGTTTTCGATTGCCCCTTGCCATGCCGCTTCGCTGCCCGGATAGTCAAGCGATACGCCCACAATTTCGAAGTTCTTACCTTCTAGCTCATTGTATGCCTTCACAAGGAATGGATTTTCAGCCCGGCAGGGGGCACACCAGCTGGCCCAAAAGTCAACCAATACATACTTACCTCGTAACGAAGAAAGTGTAAAAGGCTTGCCATTTACGTCATTTTGAGTAAAGTCTGTTGCTTTCATGCCTGTCTGGCGTCGCTTGCCGACTTCTATTTTCTCTACGGTACGTAAGCCTAATGGCGAAGACTTCAGCTCATCCGAAAACCGATGGAATAACGGTTCCACGACCGCTGGGTCAAACTTGCTATCCAGTACAGACAGGTAGAATGTATGTAGCCCCATAAAGGAATCTAAATGACTTTCTGCAAAGGTCCAGTTGATCTCTTTGTTTTTTGCGACTAGCTTTTGGATGCTATCTGCCGCCATCTTACGTTCTTCCAGCGGCTTAATATATTCGCCTGCTGCATCTTTGGCTCCATATACATCTTGTAATTTAACGATTTGTGCGGTGACCGGTTTCATCAACGCTTCGCGCTGCCGATTCTGGATGTCGCTGATCGAACCCTTTACTTCTGCGGTACGGATGGAGTCCGTCCCTACGACGGTAATCGCAGAATTTTCTATAAAAAAATCTTTTGAATCGCGATGACGACTAGATCCCGCGGTACTATGCCGCTTTAACGTCAAAATGGCATTTTGGGGCTCTTCGACTGTACCGCTGAACTGGAACTTACCCTTGTTAACCACGACAGAATCTACTTCTGTCCATGCTCCGTTTTTCAATAAAACAAGGTACACCTTAGCCGCCTCTTTTAGCGCAGGTAACTTTCCCTTGATCGTATAACTTCCTTGTGCTGCCGCCATAAATGGCAGGAGCAGCAAGGCTACAATTAGTTTAATATTCATGACTTTCAAATTAATAGTTTAATTTCTTAACATAATTCCACTCACTAGCACAACGCTAAAAGTCAGCGTACCTGATACGTAAGGGGCTGCATCCAAAACGGTGACCCGTACATACCTTGCTGTGGTCTGGGAAGGTAAATTCATCGTGTGCTTTCTAGCCGTGTTTCTAATATCTACGCTATAGGTACCCTGATCTATCCATGTGCTGTTGTCGACACTTGTTTCTACCTTTACAGAAGTTGGGTCTCCTCCTAACGTAGCGTAATTTATATTGACACTCGTAGGGTAGAATATATCAACTCCCGAAAAGCTCACTTCCCGCGCATAATCTATGTTGAGGGACTGCGGGAAGACGCCGGATGTGGCACTCGCCCAATAGGTAGTACCCGTATTTGGATCAATTGCTCTGCTTGCCGTATTTGCTCCGGCCGTGGAACTGGCAGTAGCTGTCACCGTAAGCCCGGCATGGTCTACATAAAGGGCATCTCCCGTATTAAAGACATAATACACGACCTTCCGCGTACCGGGATCCTGTATGATTCCGTCCACAGCTGTTATCGCTAAAGGAAGCACATAGGTACTTTGCGGTCTCAACAGATTTTGGAAGCTAAGGTTTAATACGGCGGATTCTGACACGTTGCTACCCGCATTGATCGCTACCGTCGATTTGTAAAACAGATAATTCAACGATGGAAGTAGCAGCGCTGCGCTACCATACTTTTCCCTATAGGCAGCAATTTTAGTGGTATCCGGCGCGAAAGTAACGTAATGCGGATCTGCAGATGTGCCCCCTAATAGGGCTGCTTTCATTTCCATACTAAGCAAAGACACTTCTTTGATATCTAGGTTTTGCTGTACGACATCCGAAGATGTAGGCAGATCAAAAGTTATACGCCCTTCTGTAAGCATCTCGCGTCTGGACTCGTCTTTTTTACAAGCTGCAAGCAATAGTACAAAAAAACCTATTGCCAATATATTAAATGTGAGTTTCTTCATTTTTTTAAGGATTTTGTACGATGTCAGGATTATAAACGGTCACTTGTACAGGTATCTGCAACGTATATTTACTACTTTTTGGTTCCAATGTAGCAATCACCTCATTCTGTGCATTTGTACGCGTTACGGTAGGCATTCTGTCTTCCATATCCAGACGCCGCATATCAAACCAACGTAAGCCATGAAAAGGGAATTCACGTCGCCTCTCATTCAATACCTCATTCAAAACCACCTCCTGATCGGTTGAATCAAATGTGCGGCTATTACCGGTATACCGATTGGTACGTACGATGTTTAAATGCGAAAGGGCTTCTGTCAGATCGTTTGCTCTAACCGCGCCTTCGGCTGCAATTAGATGCATCTCCTGGACTGTCGTACCCGAATTGGTTAATTGGAATACCGGTGTTATGGCAGCTGCATAAAACAAGGTTCCTCCTCTGGCAGGACTGGCAAAATTATAATAGAATACCGTTCGTCTCGCATCGTTGCCCGCAAAGATGTCTTTTAGATCCTGCGATAACGCCAGGCCTAAAGCGATAGATGATCTTCCATAAATAACGTCGGGATGTGATACGACATTGGTGGTTGTTGGGAATGTAGCGGAGTTGGTGAAATCAATCATGTTTGCCTGCGTATTGTCTAGCGCCAACTCGGCATAACGGCGCGCTTCGTCGTACTCCCTTCGGTATAAATAAACTCTCGCCAATACACTATAGGCAGCAGCTTTAGAACCGCGGAAACGTGCATTACTGTTGTCCGTTGGTAGATCAGGAATGGCCGTAGTAATATCATCAATGATGTGCTGATAGATTTCGGCCACACTTGACCTAGGCGGTACCGTCTGGCTCACATCATCAGATGTAATGTAAGGTACAGCAGGATCGGATGATGCTGTTGCCGGGTTGAACGGCTTACCATACTCATTGACCAAATAGAAATAGGAGTGCGCACGCCCCAATAAAGCTTCTGCTCTTAGATTTCTTTTCTGTGTTGGAGTTCCGCCTTCTGCACCATCAATACCTAACAACACGGTATTAAAAAGATTGATACGTTGATAGTGCTCACCCCATAGGTATGTATTCTCATTCAAATCCGTTGTAAACTGCGGGGCCCAGGTGTAGATCAATTCTGCAAGTGTAGTCGGCGGATTACCAATATTAGGCAAATCGATGTTATCCGTCATAAAGTTCAGGATATTATCTGCTGGTGTTTCTGCAGTCAGTGTTTGGCTGTTCAACCACTGATCGAAATCATCGGTTGTTTTGAGTAATTGTCTACCCTTGGGTTCAATATCCAGGTATCTGTCGCAGCTGCTCAGAACCACAAAACAGAGTAACAGTACGGTAGCTATATATTTAAATTTCTTCATTAGGACAATTTTAAAAATTAGTGAACAAACCAAGAGTATAGGTAGGCGTGACATAAGACTTCGCATAACTTTTTGTCGCCATACTAAAATTATAGCGGTTGAAACCTACTGTATATAGGTTGGAAGCCTGCGCTTTGATTTCAAAGTTTCTAAAGCCTGCCTTTTTAATAAAATTAAGGTCATTTAGGCGATAGGAAACCGTAATGTCACCAATGGTCAGGTAATCACCGTTTACGACATAATTGCTGTTATAGCGATACGCCCAACTTGGATTTGTCGCAATCAAATCCAGTAGGTTCGGGATGTCTGTTTTCAGCTCGTCGCCAGGAACCCTCCAGTAATTCCCCGCGCCCTCCAAAGGACGGTTATCGGATGGGGTGGGTCTTGGAACTCTTACTTTAAATCCACCGTAGTAGTTAATCATCGCGAAAAAATAGAAGTTGCCTACATCGATTCGGTTGCTCAATCCAGCATTGATACTTGGCAGCGTTGTTCCGGAATACTGTACAAGACCGGAAGCTTCATTCGACATGGCAGTGGTCAGCGGTTGGCCTGTAGAACTGGTATTCACCACATACTCTGTTCCTTCTAGATCGACGATGATGGGGTGGCCCTCATTATTTAATCCTGTCATATTGTAGGAGAACATAGCGCCAACGGGATACCCGTTAACATATCCGAGTGCATCGAGCGCTTGCGGATCGTATCGGCCTGTTCTGAAAACATCTAACACCTTACTGTCGTTTTTGGCAACTACGATTCCCGTATTCCAGTTAAAATTACTTTTGGAAATCCAATCGGCCTTTACACTTAGTTCCAGACCGTTGTTTCGGATGGTGGCAAAATTAACGAGGGCTAAACCTGCACCCAACGTTGGTGAACCTGCTCCCAGTGTTGGATCAACCCGCGAGGACCCCATGACATCACTCGTTTTCTTGGTGTAATATTCAAAGCTACCGCTAACGTTCTTAAAAACAGTAAAATCAAGTCCCAGATTAAAATTCTCAGTCGTTTCCCAGCGCAGTCCACTATTGGCATTAGAAGATAACACCAACGAGGTTAGCGTAGGGGTATTTGAAAGGTTGTTCTGCGATGTAGCAATTACCTGAGGTAATGATAATTTGGCCACATTTCCGTTAAAGCCAAACGCTCCGCGCAATTTTAATTGGTTCAACCAATAAATATCATCCATAAAACTCTCTTTATGAATGTTCCATCCAGCGCCTAATGACCATAGCGGTTTGTATTTATATTTCGGATCTGTACCAAAGAGGTTAGACTGATCTATACGAATACTTCCGGATAAAGCATATTTATTTTTATACGAATAGACAAGATTTGAAAAGGCCGATAAATACCGGTCTTCGTTATACATCTGATCAAAGAAGCTGTTTAAAGAACCAAGCGTATTAGAGGTAACCAACGTACCCCTTACAGCAGAGGAACCCGTAAATATCGATGCATAATCCACCGGCTGTTGAAGTAAGCTTTGGTCATTATACCCAAAATAAGACGCTAAATTTCCTTTATCCAGAACGCTCCGTACCTCAAAACCTGCTATCCCGTTGAAAGAATGATTGCCAATCTGCTTGTCGTAGTTAAGCTGTGCACGTGCGGTATACCCCGTTGAACTGGCGTTTTGCTGGCGCAGAAAAGCTCCGTTTGGAAGATTTCTTTTAAATGTCCCCGCCGTAACGGTATAATTATTTACCCAGGCATTTACTTCTGCAGACCCCTCATTTGCGAGGTGTCTATACTCTGATCGGGAAGTTTCGTACACGCCACCAAATAGCAGATTAAAGCCCTTTCCAAGATTGTAGGTAAAATTGGCAATAGTCTTATAATTCAGTGTCTGCGTCTTATCACTCACAGAATTTGCCTCAGCCAGGGGATAATAATTTTGATCTAATAAGCCCCGTGACATAATATAACTATTATAGACCGGTGCAAAGCTTGCCGAGATGATGGCAGCAGGATTGCCGTTTTCATCTACATAACGCTCATAGCCAGCATATTCGGAAGGTCCTGGTATAGGGGCTGACTTGAAAGTTTGATTTTGGTATTCTGTGGTAAGCTCTAGGCTCAATTTTTTGGAGAGCCTAAGCGTAGTGCGACCAGTTAGTAATAATCTGCTATCGCCATTGTTAATTTCATTATTGCGATTACCGGTGTAGTTGGCCGTTATATAGTACAATGCACTAGGAGAGCCCCCCGATACGTTGAAGGTATGCGTTTGCGTAAGCGCTGTTCTTAAAAACAACCGATTATAGTCACTTAGGTTATCATAGGCGGCTAGTTCCGCAAATGAGTTTTCCGCTTGCTCTGGTGAAATAATACCTGCAGCAAGTTGTGCCTGTATATAGAAAGGAATAGAACGTCTGATATTACCTACACCAGGGTTAAATAAAGTTGCCCATGTGGAGGGAGCAATATTGAGATTCTGTCTTTCTCGTACATAATTTGCATTAAGCTCCGATGCATTCGGGGCCCAGCGATAGCGGCTATAATTTTCTTCCGGTCTCAATCCCCACGTCGTTCTAAAATTAAATCTCGGTGCGCCCACATCGGCTTGTTTTCTTTGAATAACCATGACGCCATTCGATGCCCGCACACCATATACGGTCGCCGCTGCAGCATCTTTTAATATGGTTACCGAAGCAATTTCATTCGGATCTATCATATCCAATGTGAGCTCAGTGGGGTAGCCATCAACTACAATAAGGGGGCTTTGGTTAGCCGACATGGTCGAAATCCCCCGGATATTGAATAACGGACGGCTCGACTGCCCCTGCCCAGGGACTGTACTGTTGAAGGTTACATCGTTATTGATCATCAGGCCGGGCATACGATTCACCAGTCCATCCAGAAAGTTGCTGCTTATTCTGGATTCAAACTCTTTGGTGGTAATCTGTGCAATAGCTCCCGTACTATGCTCAGGCTTTATTTTCTGATATCCTGTATTAACCGATACCATCACCTCTTCTAGATCGTCGACATCTATTTGCATCGTTATCATACCCAACGATTGGACAGCCTTTACCTCTTGTTTGGCATATCCTGTAAAAGTGATCACCAGTATAGCCCTTTCATCCACGTTCTGGATAACAAAGTCCCCTGTACTACTGGTCAATACCCTACGTTGCGTACCTTTGATCGTCACCGTCGCACCTAATAGCGGCGCTCCTTTGGAGTCTACTACACGACCCGAGACGGTAATATCCTGAGAAACTGGAACTACCATCGTGGGCACATCCTCGCGCAGCGCTACCTTCTTTCTGCTCACCACGACAAATTTATCTTCAACAACGTAATCAAGCTGCTGACCTTTAAAAATTGTCTTTAGCACATCATGGAGCTGCACGTTGTGCACTTCTATAGAAATGGGCTTAGTCGTTTTGAGCACGTCGGTAGAGACGATGAAATCTACACCAGCCTGTGCTTTGATTTTCTCAAAAATACGTGACAACGGTGCGTTTTTCTCTGATAAAGAAATATGCTGGGCCATGCTGGCAGCACTGACCTGCATCAATGATATTATAAATATTATGGTGGTGAGTCGCATAATTAGCAATAGTTTCCTATAAAATTTATACATTTAGTAGTTGGTTTGATTACACATAAAGCCATTGTTTCGAAGCTGAGGCTTTTTGTTGTTGTTTGTTGATTCAATTATTTAAATTAGGTTAAACTGACAGCCAATTCCCGCTTGCTAAAGGGAGTTGGCTTTTTTAGTATATGGTAGTTATTTTGTCACTATGATCTTCCTCCCTTCTATTTTAAAATGAACTTCCCCTGTTTTTTCCATCATGTTGAGTATTTGGCTTACATTCCTGCCCCTGGATATCGAGGCGTTAAGTTTTACGTCCGATACATCTCCCAGATAAACAATATCGACATCATACCATCTCGCTAACTGCTTCATAATATCCGGCACACTTTGGTCCACAAACCTAAAGTCACCTTCTTTCCACGCGATTACTTCGTTGATATTTGCCGTTCTTACGACTATCTCCTGTCCAGTTATTAGCGACTTTTGTCCCGGTTTTAATACTTTTTTAGCACCGTTAGCATTCGCTGTATGCAATGGTCTGACACGCACGGACCCTTCGATCAGTGTGGTCTGTGCGACAGTTTCGTCTGAATAATCGTTAACGTTGAAGTGTGTTCCCAAGACCTCGATCTCCTGTGTACCTGAAGCCACAATAAACGGATGCTCTTTGTCTTTAGCAACTTCAAGATATGCCTCTCCGGAAATTTCTATGCGCCGGTGCTTAGCGCCGGCAAAAGATGCCGGAAACTTTATGGATGAAGCGGCATTGAGCCAGACTTTAGTTCCATCAGACAGAATTACCTGATATTGTCCTCCTCGTGGAGTTGTGATCGTATGTAACGAAGTGCGCTCATAGGCTAGCGCATCCTTTGTGGTAGTGTTACTGATTTTTGTTCCATCGCCATAACTTAATGCCGAGGCATCGATAACTACGGCATCCTTTTTATCACTGAGCGAGACCACTTCACCATTGGGCAAGGTAAGGGTAGCGATATTTTTCCCTGGAGCTATGTCATGCACATAACTCATCGCTCGATCTGTTTTGTCAGGTAACGGCTCACCAAGGTTATGATAAATCCCTATACCTACTGCTGTCACAACAACTGCAGCTGCTGCCGCAATGGAGACACGGCGCCACAATCTTCTGGGGGTGTTATTAAAACCTACCCGATCCATCACCTTGGATCGCATGCGGGATTCCGCCTCCTCTAGCTGCACCTCGGTTAACAAGAGACGGTCCTCCATATTCCAACTGTCATACCAGGCGTCAAGCTGCCTCAATTCAGATTCTGAACAACGTCCCTCGCGATAACGTTGTAAAATTTCTTGTTCGTTCTTTCTATCCATAATATAAAGTCAATACGGACTTAATATTAACATAACAGTTCAGAGAAGTGAATCGGGGATATGAAATTAAAAAAAATTAAAAAGTAAGCGTGCAGGTGATAAGAATTCGGACACCGATCCTAAAGCGGAGTGTCTTCAGGGATTTCTTTATCTGGTCCGCTACCGTATGTTCAGATAGGCCCAGCCTAGCCGCGATTTCTTTATTACTGAGGTGTTTATACCGGCTTAACACAAATACCTCGCGCATACGTGGTGGTAGGGCATTGATTTCTGATTCGATAATAGCTGAGAGCTGTTTCTCCCGAATCAGTTCGTCTGTTTTAGGATAAGACGGCTGCTCATAGTTCTTGATAGTAGAGGCATAATCGGATACGATCTTACTATGGCTTAACATATTAAGGATACGATTGCGCGTCATGGTAAACAGATAGCCTGATAAGTTGATATTTTTAACAAGGCTACGCTTTTCCCATAAGACCACAAAGATATCCTGCACTAAATCCTCTGCCGCGTCCTCATCACGGATTTTATTTAATACATGACTATACAGCAACTTGTTATAGCGGTTGAATATCTCCGTAAATGCAGACCGGTCACCAGCTACAAGTAGCGCTATTAACTCACCATCATCCTTAAGGTCATAAGCCGCCATTGTCGTAAATTATTACGTTTCTATTAAATATCAAACAAATTTTGTTTAGTAGATGGCAAAAAAAT
Source organism: Sphingobacterium alkalisoli (assembly GCF_005049105.1). Classification (GTDB taxonomy): domain Bacteria; phylum Bacteroidota; class Bacteroidia; order Sphingobacteriales; family Sphingobacteriaceae; genus Sphingobacterium; species Sphingobacterium alkalisoli. Next base: position 14,176 of record NZ_SUKA01000013.1, on the reverse strand, counting down.
TGCAAATAGTTAATAAAAAGTATTTTATTTTCGATTATACTTTAATACGTAACTAATATTCATTGTATTAGGTGATTGTTCATCGCGTAATGCCTTTAAAAAAGAACATTAGTCACAAGTATAAAGATACGGATCTATTCGCAGTATCCAAAGGGCATCTGGCAAAGATCTGTCTCATCGGACCATTTCCCAATAGGGTGGCACGTGAGCGAAGATTTTTTTACCATGGAGAGCTTATAGAGTAGCTGGATTACCAACACTAATACGCATTTCGAATTTTCCAGTACCACTACAGGATTTTAGACCGCTATGAAGTTCCCGTAGAGAGTATTGCTGTATTTACGGCAGTCATCGGCAGGGGCGTGCGTCGTTTGTTCCATACACGTATAGCTTCTGGTTGCCCGAGTACTTTCGTTATTTTCTCCTGTAAAACGGTAGTCTTCAAGTAAAGAAGGATAAGATAACTTTTACAGATTTTAGCCCATATCTTGTAACATTAATACAAAAACCCGAACAGCCATAACGGCACCTTTGTACCGAAGCCTGTCTCAATATCGTCGGCGGCTATGAGGTAAGTGTCTGTATTCCGTACCTGTTTTGAAGTCTTGTTTTTACCGCCCACTTCAACATGAATATCATTAACGAGAAAATCACCTGTCTCCGGTTCGGATACCTGCAATTCGGCATTGATTAGCTGATTCAGCATAAAAGTTTCCCGTATATTTCCTGGGTCAGGCTGTGTATGTATAGCGTAAGAGAGATTGGTGTTTTCGAGGAATATTTTATCCGGTTTCTGCAACCTCGATACACCTTTTCCTTGTACGGAAAGTACATTCAATAAACGGGCGTCAGAAAGCTGATATACGTACTCTAAAATTCGATCTCTGGAAATATCAAGTTTTCCCGCTAGGGCTGAGATGTTAGGTTTGAAAGGAGCCGATTCAGCTATGACGCCCAACAGCTTTTTTACCTTCGCTGCTGTTCCCGAATTATAAGAGGCAATATAAGCTAAGTCCGTATCCACCACAGCATTTATTACTTGCTCCAACTTTGGTAAATATTCATTTTCCCCTTCTGTGAAAATAGGGAGGTATCCTATCTGGAGATATTTGGCAAAAAGAGGAAGAGGTCTTATTTTCGAGGTAATGTCCACTGCGATTTCACGATGATGATTCTTTATATCTTGAAGCGATATAGTCGGAAAATTAGCAGTACCGGTAAACATCAGATACTCTCTCAAAGAAAGACCTGCGAGTGTGTAGCTAATTACCCGGCGGCTAAGATCTGCCTGCCCACGATAAATATCCAATGCCGAAGAAGCGGAGAATATTACCTTCAGCTGAGGGATGCCATCATAAATGTTTTTTAGTTCTCTCGACCAGTTTGGGTATTTATGTACTTCATCGATCAGGAGTACCAACCCTCCCTGTTGATACCACTCCATTGCCGTATCAAGCAATGTGTGGTTGTAAAACCAAGTATGATCCGCCGTAATATACAAAGCATTTTCTTTGAGGGGGCCTAGGCCGTATTTGAGATGCTGCAATAACAGCGTTGTCTTACCGGCGCCCCTAGGGCCTTTAATGCCAATCATATGCTGATTCCAGTTGATTTTATCATGGAGGTACCTTCTGAACTCGTTAGTTACACTTTGTAATAAAATATCTTGGAAATGGAGTAATGTTTGCATATTGTTGTTTGTATACTGCAAATATAGGTAAAAATTGCAGTTTCAATACTGCAATTTTTACTCTATTTTAAGGTTTATAAACTGCAAAATAAGCTTCATCGTCTTTTGATGCTCATCCCTACAATTGTAGATAATTCTGGAGTAGATTCTTGGATTTACCAAACTATTGCAATCATGTGCTAATCCGGAAGCAATTGATAGATTCCGCCGAACCCCAGGTGTGACTTGAGTACAAGTCAGAAATAAAACTGCCTTCCGCGGTCGTTTGGTTAGTGTAACGGTGCTCGTGCTTTAATAATTTCTGGGCTTACAGTTTTTAGGCTAGTCACGGGCGCTGCTTTATTCTTATGACGTAGCTTCATTTTTTTGTGATTGTCTATCACGATAAACGATTTTTATAATATTTGTTTAGTGTAGTGAACAATATTCGTTATATTTGTTTATTGCAATGAACAATATTTGTTATATTTGTTTATTACGGCAAACGAAATGGAAGCGCTAATAGAATTATTTCAACGAAAACTCAGGCATGTAAGTGTTGATTTCAAGCGCAGTCTAATGCAAGAAGTCAACTGGAATGCGAGGTTAATCGGTATAAAAGGAGCTCGGGGCATCGGCAAAACAACCTTGCTCCTGCAACATATCAAGCTGCACTTGTCTGATCGATTAGACGAAGTGTTGTATGTAAGTTTGGATACGATATGGTTCAACACCAATTCATTAGTTGGGCTGGTTAAAGAATTCGAACAAAAGGGAGGGAAATACATATTCCTGGATGAAGTGCACAAATATGATGGCTGGGCGCAGGAATTGAAGAATATATACGATGACTATCCTGAACTGAAAATCGTTTTTACGGGGTCGTCCTTATTAGAAATCTTAAATGCACGGGCAGATCTTAGTAGAAGGGCTGTGATCTATACTATGCAGGGGTTTTCATTTAGGGAATATCTGGCTATCGAAACAGGTGTTCGATTTGAACGGATAACCTTAGTCGATTTATTGGCTCAACATACAGACAAAGCTAGGGAAGTAAATGAGCGGATCAAGCCTTTCCAGCATTTTTCGAACTATCTTCAACAGGGTTATTACCCCTACTATAAAGAACAGCCCGATCTCTATTTTATGCGTTTAGGAGAGGTATTAAATATGATGCTGGAGATTGAATTGCCGCTATTACGGCAGATAGACCTCGCTTATGTGGCTAAAATTAAACAGCTGCTAACGATCATTGCGGAATCCGTACCGTTCATCCCCAACGTAAGTAAAATAAGTGAAAAGATAGGAATTAACCGAAGTACCTTGTTGTCCTATCTGCACTATCTGGATGAAATAGATTTAACCACGAATCTTTTCAAATACGGGGAAGGAATCAGTCTGTTGCAAAAGCCATCGAAAATTTATCTCGAAAACACGAATCTTGTTTATTTGCTGGCAAAGGAAAATGCGAATCGCGGAAATCTTCGTGAAACGTTTTTTGCTAACCAAGTTGGTTATGCGCACGACCTTAGCTATGCCGAACAGGGAGATTTTACGGTGGACAATCAATATACCTTTGAAATTGGTGGTAAAGATAAAACAGAAAAACAGATTAAAGGAGTTGATAGGGCATATGTTGCTTCAGACGACATTACGCACGGTTTTCATCATAAGATCCCGTTATGGCTCTTTGGTTTTTTGTACTAATAGAGCTGGATGCCTTCCTATGATCATCTTTTTATAATTGCAGATAAAAATGAATTACGAATAGTGTTTTTTCTATTCGACTTCCGTGGATACAAAGCACTTTAACTACATTTGTATATAGTCTTTACAAAGAAAGAATTATGAAAGCAATCACAATACATCCGGAATCTATAGAACAATTAAAGACCGTTAAGGCTGTGTTAAAAGCTTTGAAAGTTCCTTTTGAACCCCAATCAGTTAGTTTGCCGGATCATGTAACAAAGAGTATTCATAAAGGACTTGATCAACATAACCGTGGTGAGTCAATTTCCTTAAAAGCGTTTAAACCTTTTGGTTGCAGACATATTTTAGTTCCTTTAGTTAAGGCTATACGGCTTTTCACTTGGTTGATTTTTTTTTGGAAATCCTAAGAATGTGCAAACTCTTTCTACACCAAAAACTCTTCAGACTTTTCCCAAACATTCTATCCTCTATATTAATAGGCACGGGACAGAGTCCATGCGCCGGCGATTTGCATATACCGGCGGGAGCGGAGATTTATGCAGGTGCAGATCGTAGAGAAGTATAGAAAGAAAAAAGAGGCTATCAGCCAAAAGTGTTGCACGACGTACACTCAATTTCCAGGTGAAGCCAAATGTCAAGAGTTCTTTATTTGGAATGAAGTTATCATGGTGTCAATCAATAATTTCCCAATAGCCTCTTTTAGTAGAACCTACACGTCGTATAATATTGTTATCTGTCATTTTTTTGATGTTTCTCGCTATATTCGTAGGAGCAATGCCTACGATTTCTGCCAGTTCCGAATAGGTCACTCTGCTATTCGATCTTATTGCGGATAAAATCTTCAACTGATTAGGCGTTAATCTATCACTCACGTTGGGTAGTTCTGTAGATGTCTTCTGCTCTGTATAACTCAGCGTAACAAGAAAGCCCGTAGCTTTTTCTTCAAAATCAAACTTCATCGTGGGGTAAGTTGAGAGTTCATTACGTACCCTTAGAAAGCCACTTCCGTACTTCTCAATATCTCCGGTAAGGTAAAACGCCTCGGCAATTAGTTTGTTCCTAGCTTGAGCTTGGTAATCATCACCCTTAAGTTCGGATAACGTAAGTCCGCCGTAGAGACTACCAGGATTGTAAAACGTTATTTTATTATCAAATATCTTGACCTGTATATCAACAGGGCTCATGTAATCTCTATGGATCAGCGAATTGAGTAAAATTTCACGTAAGGCAGGTAGAGGATATTCAAAAATCTCTGTACGTTGGGTAGGCATACCCTTGATCTCAAATGCCACTTTTATTTGGGAGATCACATAACGCATAGCATCTTCGATCGTGTCAAACAGAGATCCATTAAACATGCGATCATCAATTATAAAGGAGGGGGGGTCAGTCTTCCCATATGTACATTATAACCGATGTTCCCCTTGCCGAACAGCAGCCACGCGGCATTTGTAATCCGGTTTTCCTTATTGATCAGTTTAGGCTTCTTTAAGTTTTCTATTGGGTCGCCGGCTACCGCCCTTAGTATTGGCAAAGGCCGAAAGCGATTCAATGGCGGAGTCATTGAATGAAGTTTTAAATTCCGTGCGTGAATCTTCTATAAGCGGTTTAATCATTGGATAACACAACTAATTCCTTACAAATATAACTATCTTATCTCTATTTCATAGGAATGTTAATGGAGATGTTTAATTTCTTCTGCCGGCTTATCAGATGCAAAAGCCCCAAACGATTTGAAGAACTCTTTTTCTTTGGTTTTGTTATCTTTCCTGATGGATTTTGCGAGTTTTTCAAGCAATTCGAGCTTACTAATCGAACTCAAGCTTTCGAAAAGTCCCGAATATGTTTCAATAATATGTCTTTCAGCGTGGGTCATCTTAATCTCTTTAATAACGAATTAACGAAATAATCTTCAATTATTTATTGGACAATAACGAAAACAGCGGTAGCTGACACGTTATGTTATCCGTTTACAAACGTTTATAATCGACTATAAGCGTTTACCGTACGGCTAATATTTTTAGTTTTATGGAGGTTTGCATTAACAATTTTTATTCATGTTAAAGCAAACAATGTTTATTATGAAAGACTCAGTACATCCAGTATTTATCGACCCTACCACTGACGAGGGTTTCAAGAGATTATTTGGCGATAAGACCAACCTTATCAATTTTCTCAACATCATCTTCCGCGGGCGCAAGGTCATCGTAGATCTTATCTACCGCGACACCGAGCGTGTCGGATCAGCCGAAGATATCGGTACCGTAATCTTCGATCTGGTAGTAGAGACCAGCACGGGCCAGGAGATCATTATTGAGATGCAGACCAGTCATCATTCCAACCTCAAGAAGCGTATGTTATACTATGCCAGCAAAGTTATCTCCGACAAGGCTCCCCATGGCGGGCGTAGGAGCTGGGCATACGCTCTTCCAGAGGTATATACCATTATCCTCATGGATGGCTTCCATATGCCCGATAGCACCAATGATGCCCATTTTCACGATATCTGTCTGTGCGATAGAGACTCGGGGGAAATATTTTACGAAGGATTGGGGTTTATTTACATGGAACTGATTAACTTTGTAAAAGGCGAGGGCGAACTGGAGAGCGATTTGGATAAGGTATTCTTTATGCTTAAGAATATGTCTAGGTTAAAGACGTTGCCGCGGATACTGAATTCAGATGTATTCCAGCGGTTTTTCCAGTTGGCGCGTTACGCGAAATTGACAAAGGAGGAGCGACATATGTACGATATCAGTTTAAAGCGCAAATGGGATGCGGAAGCGGTGCGTCAGGCGCAGGAGGAACAGCGTCAGGCATTAGAGGAAGACCGGCAGGCACTGGAGGAACAAAGGCAAGCGTTATTGGTGAAGCAAGAGGCGTTAGAGCAGAGTAAGCAGGCACTGGAGGATAAGCAGCAAGTAGTGGATAAGAAGCAGCAAATAGTGGATAAGAAGGAGCGAGCATTAGAGGAGGCGCTTGTTGAAGCCGAGTCAAAAGCCTATGCTGAAAGATTAGAAACAGCACGCAAGATGTTGAGCAAAGGCTATGACAAATTCGATATCTGTGAACTTCTAGGCCTTTCAGCTGAAGAAGTCGAGGCGCTCACATAGCCTGACAAAATTTATAAATTATTACAGCCATCCAATTCTGGGTGGCTTTTTTTTAGCCGCCCGTTCCCCGTCGCAGTAGTTACACCCTCTCTTTCCTAACTACTTTATCTTCCGATACGTCTGTACGCTCCGCTTGGATACGCTGCCGTCAGCATTAAGACCTTCCAAAATATATATTATGCATGATGGCGACATGCGGGATGAGACATTGAGGCCGCAGCTTGTGGCTTCAACGATATTTTCGCTGTAGCATTTTATATCCAGGCTTCGTTTTAGCATGATAACTATACACGATTATGAACAGGAAAACCACTTTATGGATAATTTTCGCGACACTTGTGCTTTTCTCATCCTGTGAGAAGAAAGATATACCTTTTGACGAGCGAAACCTCGAATTGACCGCCGCCGAAAAGCAGCTTGTCGATTTAAATAATGAATTTGCTTTTGATATGATGGCCCAACTCTCCGGGAATATCACGGCAAATGAAAACCTGTTCTTTTCACCATTGAGTGTGGGGGCAGCACTTACCATGACCAGTAACGGCGCGAAAGGCGAAACTTTAAGTCAAATGCAGAAAGCATTGAATATGGACGGAATAGATGCAGAGTTGGTCAATGCATACTACAAAAAGCTTATTACGGATTTGCCGTATCTGAATGCGAAGACTAACATGGAGATAGCCAATTCAATTTGGTACACGAACGAATTTAGCGTACGTAATAGTTTTCTGGATATGAACAGAAACTATTTCAATGCCGAAATATCACCTTTGGACTTTTCAAATCCGCAGGCCCTAAATAGAATAAATGGATGGGTGAACGAGAAGACAAAGACAAAAATTCCAAGTATCCTAGATCAGATTCCTGGCGACGTCGTTATGTACCTCATCAATGCCATCTATTTCAAAGGAGCTTGGGACTATAAATTCGACAAGAGCAAGACCAAGAAGGAAGATTTTAAAAAGTCCGATGGAGAGGTGATCCAAACTGATTTCATGGAGACCGAACACACCTTCAATACGGCTTCCACAACGGATTATGAGGCCATTCAATTACCCTATACAGACCGAAAATTTGATATGGTCCTTGTCAAATCCAAACCGGGGAAATCATTGGGCAATCTGAAGGCTACTTTTCAAGATCCAGCAGCGATCAAATCGTTGGTGGAGGGTTTCCGGGGAACCAAGGCCAAGGTGCATCTGCCAAAATTCAAGACCAGTTATGAGAGTTCATTAGCACCGATGCTGGTCAGCTTCGGTATGGTTAAACCTTTTAATGTCGGGGCCGATTTTACAGGAATCACAGAAAATGGCGGAGTGTATATCAGCGATGTAAAGCACAAAGCCTTTGTAGAGGTTAGTGAAGAAGGAACCGAGGCGGCCGCTGTTACGATCGTTGGCATTGAGCTAACCTCCATGCCGCAACCGCAGGAGCCTATTGTCATCCGCTTTGACGAACCTTTTTTATTTTTTATCCGGGAGGCATCTTCCGGGCTGGTGCTTTTTGCAGGCCAGATCAATGACCCAACTAGAGACGCGACTAAGAAATAACAGGTATACGAATTTTTCTATTCGACTTCCGTGGATACAAAGCACGTTAACTACATTTGTATATAGACCGGGTAAAAAAGATAAGATATGAAATACAAATTATTATTTAAATCTGCTTTGGTCTGTCTGTCGTGTTTACTATTAGCCAGTAAATGTGCGATGGACTACTACTACCCACTTTCTCGGCAAAATAACTCGGATGAAAATATTTACTTTCACATGAATAGGAATACAGTGCATTCCTATCCAGATTCAATTATCTACTTCGAGGAACAGAACAAACTGATCATATACCCCGATCAAAAGAAAGAAGTAGCCGGAGGTGGTCTTTCTTGGGAAAAAATTTACAAGGGGATTCCAAAAGATACAATTTCCTTTTTTATTATTAACGCTGATACACTGGCGAAGTATCCTCGTGAAGTTGTAAATGAGCGGTATATGATTCTTAGACGTTATGATCTAAGTATCTTTGACCTGCAAAAGCTCGATTACACATTGCGGTATCCGCCAACTGAAGCGATGCGTGACATGAAAATGTATCCAAAGTATGTCGAATAGTTAGAAATGAAAATTGCGAGTTAGTGGTCCTCCACCCCCAACAATATGCCTACGGGAACCTTTCCCGTTATGCCATTCAAGATATATTTTTGAAAAAATCAGTCATTGATAATGTGGTGTTAAAACCCCTATGTTATTTTTAATTCATAAGTGGCGAGTTCGGTTTCCAAAGTAAGACGATAATTTGAGACGACGAATTCATTATGCTCCATTAGGAGCCCAACCAATTATACTTAATAAGTATCTTATAACGGAGAGGAAGGACTGGACGAGGAGTTAAAGGCATAAGAATTCACTTTTGCATGGTAACCACAAACAAATACTCCAACGTGGAATCAAGAGGTGTAAAGCGGTAAATATTCTGCAATATGCAATTGTAGTAGCCGCGTTGTTAACAGTATAGACATATTGTAATAATAATCATGATTCCTTTGTTAACTCTGAATCAAGTTTTTTTTAAATCCATTTGGAACCATTGGTAATGCTAAGTCAAATGTTTACCATTGCTCTGTATAAAAAACCAACTATGAAAGTATTAACCTCATGTCTAGGGGCTATTTTTAATAATAGATATAGCATAAGACAACGTCGAATGGAATTCCTAAAGTTGTTTGCTTTACCAAAGCAATCGAGCTTGATCATTCTGCTTTATTGGACCTTGTTCAGCAACTTATTATTTGCTCAGCAGGAAGTTCCGTTGACCAAAGCACCCGACCTTCCGTCACCGACAGCCAGTTCACTGGGTATATATGGTGATATACCGGTATCTCATTACACGGGCATTCCCAATATAATAATCCCATTTACCTCTTTTGTTGGCGGAGACCTCAATTTGGATATTTCGTTGAGTTATCATGGTCGTGGGGTGAAAGTCGAAGATGAGGCAGGATGGGCTGGTATATCCTGGTCATTAAATGCTGGCGGTATTATAACAAGGACCATTAGAGGAGAGGATGATTTTCCGGAGGTAAAGAAGACTTATCCGAATTCTATATATAGTAGGAGTAAAGGTTATTTCAAAGAGGCTAGTTTTCCCAATTTTAATATGCCCCATATTCTGGATATTTACGATCGGTATGTACAAGGGCAATATGAAATGATACATAGCTATGGTAACCAGTATCCGTTAATTAAAACATTTCAGGAGTCGATTGCCTTACGTGGTATCGATGGACAGGCTGATATTTTCAATTTCAATTTTAATGGCAGATCGGGTAAATTTATTATCGATAAACCTCGTCATTCAGGTGAGACCTACAATATCGTACTACTAACGAAAGACGACCTCAAGGTTGAATTAATTAATAACGATGTGACTGGTATGCAAGGGTTTAAGGTGACCGACGAAAAGGGCGTCGAATACTGGTTTGATAAGGTAGAGAAATCAAGAAGCCGATCAGGTAAAGCTTTAGCGGGCAAGCTACATTATGAAGAAGGTGTTCCATATGATGCCACTTGCAAACTTTCGGAAAAGGGAAAACGTAATATCAGGAATAAGTATGGTGAGTATGATGTTTCTCCACAAGCATATCGCTATGCTCTATCATCATGGTACCTTACAAAGATGGTAAGCCCAACGGGCTCAACCATTAACTTTGTTTATAGCGAGGCAGCAGAGTACCTCTTACTATTACCTTCGAGAGTTCAAACTCTTGTAGTTCCAGTAAGTCAACCTATTTCGTGTATAGAAAATGTGTTTTCGTACTCTTTTACAATTAGCGAATCGAAAAATCTTTATCTAAAAGAGATAGTACACAAAGATGCGAAAGTCACTTTCAATACGTCAAATAGGTCGGACATGCAGCAGACTAATGGTGTTTACCAGCAAAAGATCGACAATATTATTTATACCTCTCGCGGGAAACAGCAATTTAGGTGGAATTTTTCTTATTCGTATTTTGATAGTGGAAGTATGCATCCTGATTATATCAGGAAGAGACTTAAATTGTCTTCGGTTTCACGGGTAGATGATAATAATAACACATCCTCTTATTCATTTGAATATTTGGACACAGGTACAGGAAAACTTCCTGATAAAGATTCTTTTGCACAGGATTTATTTGGTTTCTATAATGGGCAGCTTGACAACGATCCAAAAAACGTTTTTTTACCATATTTTCCATACTATGCTAGAGTTGGTTCGGTAAATGCTTTTTTGACAGGCGGTAGGGGAGTGTACGGTGACCGGGATGTACATGAGCAATATGTGACGGCGGGAATGCTAAAAAAAATAAAATATCCTACGGGGGGGTATACGGCTTTTGAATTTGAAAGTAACGATTATGCAAATTACGAAGCGATACACTATGCTGCGGGAAATAATCATTTGTTAGAAGGTACAGGAGGAAGCATAACCGTAGCTGCTGACTGGATTAATTTAAGTGATCCCGAGCTGCGAAAAGGCCTGGGATGTCGAATCAAAAGCATTACTGACTATGCAGCTACGGGTGCGCTGGCAACAAAAAAATCGTATTCCTACGGTTGGAGTGGCAAGCTTATGTATGCCATGAAGCATTTGAGCTATTATAACTTTGATTTTAATAACTCATTTTATAAATTGAGTTCTTATAGCCAAAACTCATATAGTTCGTCTGCGGCAGGTACTGCACTTGGGTACAGTGAAGTGGAGGAGCGTAAGACTGGTTCGAATGGGCAGAGTCTTGGCTTCGAACGGTTCAAATTTGAAAATAAGACCGAGTCAAATAACGGTCTGTTTATCTTTAGGCTGGGCACGCCGTGTGAAGCCTGGAGGCGGGATATACAGTATACTTACGATTATCAGACTCCATATGTTTTTTTCTGCAATCAATATCCTTTTAGTAGCCGTAAAGATTTGTTTGCGGAGGATGCGCCCAATATTACGCACGCTTCAAATGGAAATCTTCTTGAACATGAGATATATAATGCGAGCTATAAGTTGGTATATAAAAAAAGTAATACCTATCAGGAATTAGGTACTGTTAATATCAGAGGGGCTGCACCAAGCTATTTACCTATTAACGCTTCAGTCTTTACCGTGTTGTTTACCGAAAAATCAGTCTTTAAGGCTCTTAAAGAGGTCAGGGTTTTTGAAAATGGGAAAGAGCAGTTAACAGAATATGAGTATGATCCAGCTTCTCGAAATAACCAAGTGTATTCCGTGCGGACAACTGAGAGTGATGGTAGTTTGCGGTCTAAGTATTTTACTTATTTTTCTGATTATGGTGTCGGTGCCTCCTCCGATCCCGTAATGGTCGGCATCAACTCCTTAAGGGCCAAGCATATTTATAGCCCAATAGAAATTGTAGACGAAGTAGAACGAGGTAGCGATAAACGTGTGGTTCAGGCTCAGTTATTTACCTATCTTCCTGCTAATGGAAAAGTAATACGTAGATATTTGTTGAATACAGAATCTCCTGTTGTTCGCTCAAATTTTACGCGAAGTTATGTCAGTTCCAATGGTGTCTTTCAAAAGGACTTTCGGTACGAATTGCGCGAAGCTATCACGCGCGACAATTTATATGGGAATCCCATTGAAGTTGTCTCTAATACGTCCAATAAAGCCGCATTTGTTTGGGATTACAACGGTCAATATCCTATAGGAAAGGCTGTCAATGCACTTTCTGGAGAATTTACCATTATGGATGTCGATCAGGATGGTAGATTTTTGTGTAACCATTACGATAATATGCCGTTGGACTTCGAGATAGAAACCGATCCGGTTTTTGGATATGCGATAGCCATTTATTCGGGTATCGGTTTCATGCACTTTAGCAATCAGCTTGATGCGAATAAGGTATATGAGATGACGTTCTGGGAACTCGAATCCGATTTCGGGGAAGATATGAATTATGCAACAGTTCTATCTAGCGAGATTGTTGCCGAGAGGGGGAATTGGAACCAGCGTAGGATACGGTTTACCTCTGTCAATGGAGGTCTGTTAGTAAACACCAATTACGGGCATATCAAAAATCTTGTCATTAAACCTGCCGATGCCCAGGTAAGCATCTATACCTACAGACCGCTTGTAGGGATGACGAGTATGACAGATCCGCGTGGCATTACGGAGTATTACAAATACGACGGCTTCCAGCGACTGAAGGATGTGCTGGATTTCGAGAGCAATGTATTGAAAAATTATCAGTACCACTATAAACCCGGCACTAACTAAAAAACACGACCCCTTATTGATCAGGATATGAAGCTATCATCCATTAAACTATATAGTTACCTGTCGCTGCTGTTTGCAGTGCAGTTCTTAAGCGCCGGAGCGCAGACAGATACCCTGAACGCACATTTGCAGTCTGTCGTCCCGGCTTCCATGATGAACATGTCGCAGGTCTTACCTGAGGGTGGCATGGTGCAGCCCCTATCCACGGGTGCACCTGTCATCAGTTACGGAGCGGCACGTACCTTTGCGGTGAACGAGCAGATCAGCTGGTCACCAACAAACAGCGGCGACGCTGCTACTTTCTCGGTCACGGTTGAACAGACACTGCTATCAGGTTATTACAATCCGCTGAATACGGCGAGCGCTGCTGACGGATCGCTCTATATCACCAATACGGGCTACCATTCCATTTTGAAGCGTACAGCCGCAGGCGTGCAGACGGTTTTTGCGGGTGGCAACAGTACGGTCTATGGCTATGTTAACGGTACGGGTACGGCAGCACGTTTCCGCCATCCGAGCTTTCTGGCCATAGATGCCTCGGGCAATATCTTTGTCGCCGACCAGCAGAACCACCGCATCCGTAAGATTACACCTTCGGGTGTGGTAACAACCTTTGCAGGAAGCGGAAGTATCGGCTCTGCCAACGGCACGGGTACGGCGGCCTCGTTCCATTATCCCATGGGGCTTGCATTCGACGGATCGGGCAACCTTTATGTTGCGGATGCCTATAATAACAAGATACGAAAGATCACACCTTCGGGAGTTGTTAGTGACTACGCCGGAAGTGGGGTTCAGGGGCAGCAGGATGGAACGGTGCTTACCGCGCGCTTCTATCAGCCCAAATCGCTGTATTTCGATAGCAACGGAGATCTGTATGTAGCCGATCGTCTTAATAATATCTTACGTAAGGTGAGCGGTGGTAACGTCACCACGGTTGCGGGCAATGGCACGACTGGCTTTGTCGATGGACAGGGGAGCGCAGCACGGTTCAACGGTTTCAGTGATTTTGTAATCAGGCGTGGCAATATCTACTCGGTGGATATGCTCAACAATGCCCTGCGTTATATCTCTCCATCGGGCAATGTCATCACAATATCTACCAGTGGCCAGATCACCAATCCGTTCAGCATCTCAGAAGATGCCGCCGGTAAATTATATATTGCCGAGAATACGTCCCATCGGATTAAGAAGGTGAGTGTACAGCAGGCCTATAGTATCAGCCCGGCACTTCCCATCGGTCTGACATTTGACCATTCCACGGGGAAGATCAGCGGGAAGCTATCTGCTGTTACGGTCAGCCAGAGCTATACGGTGACTGCGCGAAATACCAGCGGGACAGCCACTTCGATCCTCACTTTTTCAGTGGGCGGTTCTTCTGGAGGTGCCAATTTCGGCAGCAGCGACCAGAACTATATCCTGGAGACCG
>NZ_SUKA01000012.1 GCF_005049105.1 Sphingobacterium alkalisoli | reverse complement strand
ATGCACAGGCAGGGGAGCATGCACAGGCGAAGCTGGTACGTGTAATGGAGGGAACGGTTATTGACGTTGCGGTCGATGCGCGGCCCGGTTCGGAAACCTTTGGCCAGCATGTGGCGGTAGAACTATCAGCCGAAAACAACCTGCAGCTGTTCGTGCCCAGAGGTTTCCTGCATGGCTTTGTCGTTTTAAGCGACACGGCTACGTTTTTCTATAAATGCGACAATTTCTACAACAAGGAATCCGAGTGTGGCGTAAAATTCGACGATCCGGCCTTAGGGATAGATTGGGGTATTCCGGCAGCGGAACTGATCATCTCGGATAAGGACCAGATCCTGCCCACATTTAAGGAAGTATTTGGTTAATCAGTAAAGGTTCTCTAAAATAAATAATTATCGTCATTGCGAACCTGAAGAATGAAGGTGAAGCAATGTTAGCATCAAAGAGAAAATCAAATGAAAATATTAGTAACAGGCGCATTTGGACAACTGGGTTCAGAACTAAGGGAGCTCAGTATAAACTATCCCCAAGACAGCTTCACTTTTGTGGACCGGGAGGAGATGCCGTTAGATAATGTCAATAAGGTATTTGATGTACTGGAAGAGGTGCAGCCCGATGTTATCGTTAGCGGCGGTGCATATACAGCGGTGGATAAAGCTGAATCGGAGCCTGAACTGGTGGATGTAATCAATCACCAGGCGGTTGCTGTAATGGCAAAATGGGCCAGATCGAACGATAGGAAACTGATCCACATCTCGACAGACTACGTCTTTCAGGGAAATAGCAGTACACCGTTGAAAGAGGGCGAGCCTACCGATCCGATCAATGTCTACGGCCTGTCCAAACAGCGTGGCGAAGAAGCCATTGCACAATCTGGAGCAGACGCGGTCATTATCCGTACCGCCTGGGTATACTCATCTCACGGTGCTAATTTTGTCAAGACGATGATCCGGCTGATGACGGAGCGGGACGAGATATCGGTCATTGCCGATCAGATCGGGTCACCTACCTTCGCCAGAGATCTGGCGAAGGCAATCCTCGATATTATCCAGTCCAAAAAGTGGGAAAAAGGTATCTATCACTTTAGTAACGAAGGGGAGATTTCCTGGTATGATTTCGCGGTAGCGATCCGGGAACTAAAAGGGCTGGACTGTAAGATCAATGCAATTCCTACCGAACAATACCCCACACCCGCTAAACGGCCCAAATATTCGTTATTGGACAAAACCAAGATTAGGACGCAATTTGGTGTAGTGGTACCCAACTGGAAGGACAGCTTGGAAGAGATGTTAATAAAAGTTTAAATAAGAAGTCGAGTCACTAGTCATATATTACAAGTCACCAAAATGAAAGGAATTATATTAGCCGGGGGTTCCGGTACACGTTTACATCCATTGACGCTAGCAGTTTCCAAACAACTGATGCCGGTGTATGACAAGCCGATGATCTATTATCCGCTATCCACATTGATGTTAGCTGGAATTAATGAAATCCTGATTATTTCTACTCCTCAGGATCTGCCAAACTTTGAAAAGTTGCTTGGTGATGGATCACAGATAGGCTGTAAGTTTTCCTATAAAGAACAACCTTCTCCAGACGGTCTAGCACAGGCTTTTATATTGGGTGAGGAATTTATCGGAGATGATAAGGTCGCACTGATCTTGGGGGATAACATTTTTTATGGATCTGGTATGTCCCAGTTGTTGCAGTCTTGTGCCGATCCAGTAGGAGGTGTGGTTTTTGCTTATCAAGTTAATGATCCAGAACGGTATGGCGTAGTGGAGTTTGATAAGGAAAATAGGGTAGTCTCTATCGAAGAGAAACCGAAGGAACCTAAATCTAATTACGCAGTCCCGGGGCTATATTTTTACGATAACGACGTTGTTGAAATTGCAAAAAATATAAAACCGTCTCCAAGAGGGGAATTGGAAATCACGGATGTCAATAAAGAATATTTAGAGCGAGGCAAGCTAAAGGTCGGTGTATTTGATAGAGGAACAGCTTGGTTAGATACTGGAACAATTCAATCGCTGATGCAGGCTGGCCAATTTGTACAGGTTATTGAGGAGCGGCAGGGATTGAAAATTGGTGCTATCGAGGAGGTGGCTTATCGTATGGGATATATCAATAAAGAACAGTTGAAAAGTATTGCTGAGCCGTTAAAGAAAAGCGGCTATGGGAATTATTTAATAAATATAAGTTTGTGAAGTAAAAATTAGCTATTCTATAAACTAGGAAATGATAAAAAGTAAAACAGATTATCTTGAGTATCTTGAAAGAGATCGGAAAGCTCTGAAAGTCATAAAGCAGAATTTCTTAAAACAATTGGTAGTAGATTTTTTCTTTCCGAACGTGATATATATATTTCAACGAAAATTGAGAAAAGTAGAGTATTATAAAAATACACAGACAAATATTTTTAGAAAAATGATTTACCTATACTTTTATCGAGATTATAGGAATTATCAGTTGAAATTAGGATTTTCAATTCCTCCTAACACCTGCGGTCCTGGACTATCCATAGCGCACTATGGTACAATTGTTATTAATGGCAATGCAAAAATTGGTGCAAACTGTAGAGTGCATATTGCGGTAAATATTGGGGCAACCGGTGGTACCAAAAAGGCTCCGTTTATCGGAGATAACGTTTATATTGGGCCTGGTGTTAAAATTTTTGGTGACATAAAGATAGCAAATGGTACAACGATCGGTGCGAATGCTGTAGTCAACAGGTCAGTTTTAGAAGAAAATACAGTTATAGTGGGGGTGCCTGCAAAGAAAGTAAAATAAAAATAAATTTTATGGATAATATATTAAAGATATCAAAAGGAAAATTGTCTGGGAATGTTAAAGTAAGTGGGGCAAAAAATAGTGCCTTGCGTCTCCTTGCTGCATCTATCTTGACTGAAGAACAGGTCGAGCTCAATAATTTTCCAAATGGATTGTTGGATGTCCAGGTTCATTTAGAAATGCTGAAAGTGCTAGGTAAAGATTTTGTAGTAGATCAGGATAATGTTTATATAAAGGAAACGAAATCAGGTGTAACCTCGTTAGAATGGACAGAACGATCTATTCGAAACACATTATTGATTTTAGGTGCTTTGGTCACGCGGTTTGGTGAAGGACGCGTTCCGCTTCCAGGGGGATGTAAATTGGGTGAAAGAAAATATGACTTACACGTCATGCTTTTGGAGAATTTAGGAGCGAAGGTGTGGGAAGAGGAACCCGGTTATTTATGTGCGAAAGTAGATAGTGGTCGACTTTATGGGAATGATATACATCTTCCTATGCGCTCTACTGGTGCAACCGAGAATTCTATCATTTGTGCTACTTTAGCAAAAGGGACAACTACCCTATGGAATCCACATATTCGTCCCGAAATTATGGATCTGATTGATATGCTGAATAAAATGGGCGCTAAAATTACGGTCTTTGGGCAGAAATGTATAATTATTGAAGGTGTCGAGAGGCTTTTTACTGTGAAGCATTCTGTAATACCCGATAATATGGAGGCGCTTACGTGGGCTATAGGAGCCGTAATCACCAATGGAGAAGTAGAAATCGAAAACTTTCCATTCGAACATCTCGAAATACCCATGGCATACTTAAGAGAAAGTGGGATGA
Source organism: Sphingobacterium alkalisoli (assembly GCF_005049105.1). GTDB lineage: Bacteria > Bacteroidota > Bacteroidia > Sphingobacteriales > Sphingobacteriaceae > Sphingobacterium > Sphingobacterium alkalisoli. Next base: position 73,763 of record NZ_SUKA01000012.1, on the reverse strand, counting down.
AGTTCTATCGCGGAACGAATAGCCTAATTGTTAGAGGAGGAGAAGCCTATCCTATTGAAATCAGTACGGGGCCTTACCCAGGTATTAATTCCGATATGCAACCTCTATTTGCGGTTTATGGAGCGACTTCCCACGGGGAATCTAAAATTATCGATTTGCGTTTTCCAGGACGTTACGGTTATGCAGAAGAGTTATCTAAGATGGGCATGAATTACAATGTGGAGGGCGATCTTTTAGTTATAAATGGCGGTACACCGTTAAATGGAGCAACAGTAAATGCGTTAGATTTAAGAGCTGGTATCGCCTTGTTGTTAGCGGGATTGACGGCTGAGGGAGAGACGGTAATCGAAAATTCTTGGCAAATTCATAGAGGCTACGAGAATCTTGAAGTTAAATTGACCCAGCTTGGTATTAAATTATAAAGATGACGTCTAAATCAGGAGTTATAGCAGAAATAATTGGAGATTTACCAAAGGGAAGAGGGGCAGTATTTTCTTTCTTTCAGAACTATTTCTATAGTGCTAGGTTTAGAATTCTGTTAAATCATCGCTTAGGTAAAAGTTTCTTTAAAAGTGGAAATTTTCTGTTGCGCCAAATCGGATTGCGGTATAAGTATAAATTAATTTCTAAAAGAGGATGTGATTTTTCCTATAACTCTCATGTAGGTAAGGGATTAAGACTCCCTCATCCGATAGGTATTGTGATAGGAGATGGGGTGATTATTGGCGATAATGTAATGATTTTTCAGCAAGTAACACTTGGGAGCCATGGAAAGGCGGGTAAGGATCTAGCATATCCTGTTATTGAGAATAATGTCCGAATTTATGCGGGTGCAAAAATAATCGGAGGAATAAGGGTGGGTGAAGGGAGTATAATCGGAGCGAATTCATTAATTAATAAAGACATACCACCGTATTCTGTTGCATATGGAATACCTTGTGTAATTAAAGACTTGAAGGAATGAGCTCGTTTATAAAAGATTTAGCCAGTGTTGGAGTCTCTAACGCAGTTATTATAATTTCTGGAATAATAACATCCGTTGTTACGGCACGCTTTATTGGTCCGGAAGGAAATGGTATAATTGCGGGACTAGCGGTGTACCCATCTTTGTTTATGACGATCGGCTCTCTCGGAATAAGACAATCTACAGCGTACTATTTGGGTAAAGGGGAGTTTCCAGAAGACAAAATTAAAACTGCTATAACGCAGATTTGGATGTTTACGACAGTAATCTCGCTTTTGATTTGTTTTTTGTTGATGCGCTATTTCAGTGAGTCTGGTGATAATACGTTGTGGGTGATTTTATCACTACTTCCAGTCCCATTTACATTATTCGTAACCTACAACTCTGGAGTTTTTTTGGGTAAAAATGACATTGCTGCTTTTAATAAAGTTAATTGGATACCTCCTTTGCTCATTTTAATATTAACACTTGTATTGGTCACGTACCTGGATTTGAATGTAACCGGAGCACTAGTTGCAGTTATAGGAGGTCCATTCTTCATGGCTATACTTATGCTTTTTCGAAATGATTTTTTGAAGGCATTCTCTTTAAGGTTTGATTTAGAGATTATCAAATCGATGCTATCCCTAGGCCTGGTGTATGCTTTTTCTCTGTTTATCATTAACCTGAATTATAAGGCAGATTATATACTGCTGGACAAGCTTAGTAATGCATATGAATTAGGAATCTATTCCAAGGGATCCACGATTACGCAATATCTATGGCAAATACCTATGCTTCTTAGTACAATCGTATTTGCGCGAAGTGCAGTTTCAAAGAATGATACGAGCTTCTCGCGTAAAGTTGCACAATTATTAAGAATATCTTTTATCCTGATAGGTGGTGCATCGTTGCTGCTTTTTGTTTTGTCGGATTTTATCATTATCAGTATGTATGGAAAAGCCTTTGAAGATAGTGTGTTAGTCCTGAAATTCTTGCTCCCAGGTGTTGTTATCTTGACTATTTTCAAGGTAATGAATATGGATTTAGCAGGGAAAGGAAAGCCTTGGATTGCGGTTAAAGCTATGGCTCCCTCGCTGATTGTAAATGTGGTACTAAACGTTATGTTTATACCGAAATATGGGGCCGCTGGTTCTGCAATTTGCTCTACAATAAGTTATTGTGTAGCGGGGATCTCTTTTCTGTATTATTATAGTAAAGAAGTAGGCATACCTATCAAACAGATTATCACTTTTAAAAAGTCGGATTTTGATCCTATTATAAATGTCGTTAAAAAATTTAGAAAGCGCGGATGAAAAAATTTGAGGATTTTGATTTAACTAATTTTAATTCTTACCGTGTAAAAGCGGTTGGAAGAGAAGTTTTTTTCCCCGAAACAGAACAAGATGTTATTGACCTTTATACAATATCGAGAGATTATATATTGTTAGGTAGTGGACATAATATTATCTTAACTAAAGAATATTATGATAAGCCAATAATTGTATTTAACGGAAACTTCGATACGATATCGGTAAATGATAGCGATGTTGTGGAAGTAGAGGCGGGTGCTATGATGCATGATGTAGCTCAAGTGGCATTGGAACATTCACTTAAGGGAATTGAGATTTTTTATGATATTCCAAGTTCTCTCGGCGGCGCGGTCGTAATGAACGCAGGTGCTAGTGGGGAGGAAATCAAAGACGTACTGGTTAAGGTTCGATATTTTGATTTAGCTGATTTGCAAGTAAAGGAAATACTCAAAGAAGATATTTCTTTTGAGTATAGAAATAGTTTTTTTCAAAGAAATACAGATAAAATAGTCTTAAAAGCGTGGATGAAGCTAGACATATTCAATCAGGATCTGATTAGAGAAAAGATGGAAACTATAAAGGCACAGCGCTGGGCGAAGCAACCCAAAGAGTTTCCTAATGGTGGAAGTGTGTTTAAACGGCCACAAGGATATTATGTGGGCGCAATAATTGATGAGCTTAAACTAAAGGGATATACCGTAGGAGGCGCCAAGATTTCCGAAAAGCATGGCGGATTTATTGTTAATTTCGCAGATGCGAAAGGTAGCGATATCGTATCCATAATTGAACATGTTAATATGCTTGTTCATACGATGTATGGATTTGAATTAGAAGTTGAACAAAGAATAATTTAAGATGAATTTAAAAGAGCCTCATGTAACTATTATTAGCATTTACCATAATAGAGAAAATTATGTGGTTGAGTCGATAGAAAGTTTGTTAAATCAGAAATATGCTAATTTTACTGTCTATGTAATTGATGATAACTCCTCTGATAATACACTGAATAGACTGAAAGAATTAGAAGTTGATCATACTCATCTTAAAATTATTCATAACGAAAAAAATAAGGGTTTTACAAATTCCCTGGTTGACACAATTTCGACAATCGATTCTACGGATTATATTGCGATTCATGGTTCTGGAGATATTTCGCTCCCTGATCGTATTGTAACACAAGTGAATTTTTTGAAAGAAAATACGGACGTTGGAGTAGTTGCAGTAGGAGTAACTAATAGACCAGCAAATAATATTTCTAAGTCCGTAAGGGAATTAAAATTAAACGATTTTTTAAACAGGAATCTAATCAATCATGGAACGGTCATGTTTAGACATGACATCTATGAAAAAGTTGGTGGCTATCGACGCTACTTTAGAACCAGACAGGATAAAGATTTGTGGTTCAGGATGTGCCTAGAAACTAGATTATTCTTTCTACCTGATAAGCTCTACACATGGGTAAAGCAAGAATCCTCGGTCAGCAGTAATTCGTTTAAAAATCCGGAGCCATTTTTTCTGTCTGAGTTTGCTAAATTCTTAATTTTGCAGAGAAAGAGCCTCGGATACGATTTTTTGGATGTTAACGAACGATATGCCACACTTTCTTTTGACCCCAGAAATTGCTTAGGACAGCTCTATAACGTTTTAATTCTGAATTTAGCAAAACGACAATGGAGCAACTCCGTTGAAATCACCAATGTAATTCTAGTGATAAAAAGTAGTTCAATTACCCGGTTTCCTTTCCTTTTATTGAGAAAGGTTTTGATGAAGATTCAAAAATAAAATGTAACGCAAAAATTTATGCACTTTTCGAAGGTTGTATCTTTTCTTTTATTAGTAATGTTTTGTGGAGTTTTTCTCACAATAGAGGGATCTATGAATAAGTCTGTTATGACTGCTTTCTTTTTCGTTTTGGGAGTTATAATTACCACATTCTTTTTTTTTAGAAGAGAGCGAGCTGAACATCTTAGAAGCCAACCGGTAAAACATTCTACGTTGTTTCTTCTCGGATTTTTAATAGTTCATTTCCAATATTATCTAGATTATATTTTGGGGTTTACTAATGAGGCTAATTACAAAATATGGTATAATCATTTTTTTGTTATTAAATCCTTCGCCTTGTCTATTGCGGGGCTTTTAGCATTTGTTTTGGGCTACGATATGTATAAATATAAACTTTCAGCATACGTCAGACCACGTTCAGAAACACAATTATCTACATTTATTTTACAGATATTTTCTCTGGTTTTTTTACTGTTGTTCTATGCAAGTGTGGATCCAAGGTATTTGACAGGGCACTATGGAAATGTTGAATTAAGCCCTACAGCTGTTTATGCCCAATTTGGCTTTCAAGTATGTGTCTTTGCTACTATCATTCAAAATTCAAGAAATACCTACTTTAACAGATCGAATAGTTTTTTGAAAAATTACACATTTCGAAATTATATAAAGGATCAAGGACTATTTTTTTCGGGAATAATTTCTATTTACTTATTATCTGTCATGCTTAGCGGTGACCGAGGACCTTTAATGACCATGGCTTTGTGCTACATATCCGGTTTTTTATTTATTACCAAGTATAAAGTAGCAAAGCTGCCTCTTTTCTTAGTTTTCTTTTTTGGTGCATTTTTTATTTCTCTTCTTGGGCAAGTGAGGCTGATGAATAAAAATATATCTTTCACAGATCGGATTATTATGGCCTACAAAGGTGATAATACAACTCATGGAAATGGCGATGATTCGATATCTCCCCAGACTAAGGAGTTGGCAGGATCGGTCAAAACAGTTCATATGGCTGTTTCTTATGTGCCGGATAAGCACAACTATCTATTTGGTCGGTTCCAGTTACAGCAAATTTTGGGAATTATTCCTTTTGGTACGATGTTCAAAGAAAGCCTTTTTGAGGATAACTCATATAAATATATTGGGTCAGCTCAATTTATTACGTGGATAGATCAGGGAGATAGTCGATTCTACGGTTTAGGAACTTCCTGTATTGCGGATTTTTATATGGATCTAGGTTTAGTAGGTGTAGTTTTAGGAATGTTTTTGTTTGGCTATTTCATCCGATTTTGCGAATTATCGTTTTATACTTATGACTATTTGTCAATAAGTGCTCATGTTTTTTCTGTGGTGTACTTGGCATTTAGTATTTATATATCACGATCCACCGTTTTGTTTAACCTAAAGCTATGTGCATTTATAATCATTGTATTGTTTTTTAACAAGTATATTATTAACAAAAGCCGAATTAAATCATGACTTTAAAAGATTTAATAAAATCTGATCTAACGAGATGTGTAGGAAATCAACAAAGTTTTTCTACTTTTCTGCGTTACTTATATTCTAATCCGGGATTTAAGTTTATATTTTTCTACAGGGTCTGTGTGAAATATTCTAGAACTACACCGATTGGTTTTTTAGCCAGGTTTTTTTACAACAGATTTAGTATTAAGTATGGTTTTCAAATACCACCTACTGTTAGCGTTGGTAAAGGGCTATTACTACCTCATTTTGGTTTTGTAGTTGTAAATGGGAATGCAGAGATTGGTAGCAATTGTAATATATTACAAGGTGTAACCATTGGAAATACTAAGGGCGGCAAAAATCCTGGCAACCCTGTTATTGGAAATAACGTATATATAGGTCCTTCTGCCACGATTGTTGGAAAGATCTCAATAGGTAACAACGTACTTGTAGCTCCAAATGCTTACGTTAATTTTGATGTGCCAGAGAATTCTATTGTGCTCGGAAACCCTGCAAAGGTCATTCAAAAAGCTAATCCAACTCAAGATTATATAAATAATATAAGTATCTAAATGTAAAGTAATCGTGGTGAATGTAGTGTGTTTAATAATTCCGTCGTTGCGGCACGGAGGTGCCGAGCGGGTGATCAGTATTCTTGCAAATGAATGGTCGAGACGACCTAATCTGAAAGTGTTTATTATTTTGCTCACGAAGCAGGAACACTTTTATTCTGTTAATGATAATGTAACTATCATTGAACCTCAGGAAGAGTATACCTCTAATTTAATTAGTAAATTTTATTACTCGATTTGGATACTCAAGTTTATAAGACGCACAATCCGGGAATTGAAACCGGATGCGGTACTTAGTTTTTGTGAGCGATATAACAATATTGTTTTACTGTCATTGTTGGGAATAAATGTTAAAAGGTTTGTATCGGATAGGAATAACCCAAAAAACACCCTAGGGTTAGTGCACGAGAATCTTCGGAAGCGCTTGTACAAAGGAGCAGATGGAATTATAGCACAGACTACTACGGCTAAGGATATTTTATATATTAAAACTAAGAACCCGAATATAAAGGCGATTCCTAACCCTTTAAGAAATGTTGAGGAACATGATGTAACAAAAAGAGAGAACATCATTCTTACGGTAGGAAGAAACGTAGAACAAAAAAACCAACGGGAACTAATAGAGATTTTTTCAAGGCTAGAAGATGCTGAGCATTGGAAATTGGAGATTATTGGAGTTGGAGATTTGAGGCACGAATTAGAAAATTTAGTTGAAATGAAGGGGCTGTCCAATAGAGTATCATTTTTAGATTTTCAAAAAAATATAGATTTTTATTTCCAAAGAGCGAAAATATTTGTTTTCACATCACTCTACGAGGGTTTTCCTAATGCATTAATTGAAGCTATGGCCAATGGATTGCCTACGGTGTCCTACGATTGCCCAACTGGACCTTCAGAACTTATCGTGGATGGGAAAAATGGAGATTTGGTCGAATTAAATAATACTGATTTGTTTGTCCGTAAATTACAATTTCTAATTAATGATGATATGCTGAGAAATTCTTATGGCGAGGAAGCAAAAAATGTGAAAACTAAATATTCTTCTCAGCAAATCAGTCAGGAATATCTAAATTTTATTTTAAAATAATGAAGTTGATTATCAATACCGTCAATCTCCTAATAGGAGGAGCTTTTCAGAGATCTGTCTCATTCCTAAATGAATTGAAAGATTTTGGAAGAGACCAGTACCACGTCTTTTACAATGATAATATAGCGAAGCAAGTAGATATCAATTCATTTCCTCATAATTTTAAGTTTTATTACTTTAAGTATAGTCCAGCTTCACTAAGGTATAGGAGGAAAATTATCCGTGAGTTTTATAAAATAGAGGAGGAGGTTAAACCGGATGTTGTGTTTTCTTTCGTTGGTCCTTGTTATTGGAATGCAAAGAGTCCACATTTAGTAGGCTTTGGTGTTCCCCACATCGTGTATGATGATTATGCTTATGTAAAAAGCTACTCATTGATGACTAAATTAGAAATGATTTATAAAAAATTTTGGACGAAGTATGAGGCGGACTACTTTGTTGTGCAGACGGAAGACGTGAGGCAACGACTTGCGGAACGCATAGGTGTCGATATCAACAAAGTGTTTTTAGTGTCAAATGGCATAGGAAAGCAATATAAAGATATTCAAACTTTTAAGCGACCTGCTTCAAATGTGAAACGTCTATTAATGATAAGTACGTATCGACCGAGTAAGAATTTCGAGATAATGAAGCAGGTTGTTCCGCTTTTAGAGAACGATAAATATAAGTATGAATTTCATATAACTATTAAACAAGAAGATTATGATCAACATTTTAAAGGTTTTGAAAAAGTAATTATCAATCATGGACATGTAAAAGCATCTGAATGCCCAAATTTATATCTTGAATGTGATGCAATGTTTTTGCCCTCTCATTTAGAGTGTTTTTCAGCCTCCTATCCCGAAGCTATGAAAATGGAGCGCCCTATTCTGACCTCCAATTTGTCATTTGCTCACACAGTTTGTGGAAATGCAGCAATCTATTTTGATAATAGCAACGCTAAAGAAATAGCTTTGAATATTAAGAATCTATTTAGTAATGAAAAAATCTATTTGGATTTAGTAAATGAAGGGAGGAATAGACTTCGAATTTTTGATAATTCAAGGGAACAAGCAGAAAAGTATCTTGAAATATGCGGGCAGATAGCAAGTTCGTAGGTTAACTAATAAAAGTATGTTAGACAAACGTGTTAAAAGAGTAGCCATCTTACTATTAGTGCTTTTACTCAATAGCAGTATTAATCTAAATTCTTCGGCTCAGGAGTTAGATGTCGCTAAAAATTTTGGCTGGGCTTCCGGAACGAAAGGTGGATTTGGTGGTAAAGTGGTAAGGGTAACAAACTTGAATTCTACAGGGAAAGGATCCTTTTTGCAAGCAATCAAAACAAAGGGTAAGCGAATAATTGTATTTGAAGTAGGAGGAATAATTGATATGCAGGGTCATAGGTGGATACTCAATGATCCTTACGTGACGATTATGGGGCAAACAGCACCTTCTCCAGGTATTACATTTATTAATGGTGGGTTAATCATACGGACGCACGATGTAATTATTCAACATATAAGAGTAAGAACAGGTGCAGAAGTTGTAAAACAACCATTAGATGCACTGTGTACCGATTCATATTCTTATAATGTTATTATTGATCATTGTTCCTTTATGTGGGCTGTTGACGAAAATTTATCCGCATCCGGGCAAAGGTTTAATGGAAAAACGCCTAATGAATGGCGTAAAAACACATCGAATCGTATTACATTTAGTAATAACATTATAGGCGAGGGGCTGCTATCTTCCGTTCATGAGAAAGGACAACATTCCATGGGAACACTGGTACACGACAACGTTTCGGATATTTTGATTATGCGTAATTTGTACACTAATAATAATGATAGAAATGCATTGCTTAAGGGTGGTAGCAGGGGCGTGTTTTTGAACAATTACATATTTAACCCAGGTATAAGAAGTATATGGTTTGCTTTAGCTGAAAGCGAATGGAAAGGGCGTGAAAAGCAAAAGAGCTTATGGTCCGTTGTGGGAAATGTGGTGCGTTTAGGTCCCAGTTCTCAGCGGGATATAGCCTTGTTTTATGCCAAGAGCGGACCTTTAAGCGTTTATTTGGATGATAATAGGCTATTTAATCCTGATGGAGATCTAAGTAATAATATCTATAAAGGTGACTTGCAGAATAAATCTACTATAAAGCCCATTTGGCACAATGGGTTGCAAGTTCTCCGATCAACAGAGTTAGAGGATTATATCATAAAGAATGTCGGTGCTCGGCCATGGGATAGGGACGACGAAGATAAACGCATTATTGATGCTGTGGTTAAGAGAAAAGGGGCTATTATTAGTTCAGAAAGAGAAGTTAAGATAAAGGTAGAGCATAGATCCTCAAAGAGAATTTTTAACGAGAAGGAGTGGGATCTAAAAAAGTTAAAAAGTAAATAGTGTAAACTTTTATTAATGAAAAAGAAAATAGAACAATATGGTGTAATAGGGTTTTTTAATTTGATTTTGCAAATAATGCGAACTAAGCTTTTCTTTAAAAATGCTCGAATAATTCGATTTCCCTTCCGAGTCAGAGGCAAGAGGTTTATAAATGTTGGAAAAGGTTTTACCACTGGATTTAATTGTCGGATGGATGCCTTTAATTTCGATAATTTTAATCGCACTCTAATAGATATTGGCGGAAATGTTCAAATAAACGATTATGTACATATAGCGGCTATAAATGGAGTTACGATAGAGGATAATGTATTAATTGCAAGTAAAGTATTTATAACGGATCATAATCATGGTAGTTATAGCGGCGATCATCATGATTCTCCACTATCAATTCCGAATGACAGAAAAATTTATTCGCATCCCGTATTGATTAAAAGAAATGTATGGATTGGAGAGTTCGTATGTATCTTACCGGGGGTGACAATAGGAGAAGGGTCTATTATAGGGGCGATGAGTGTTGTGACCAAAGATATTCCACCCAACTGTATAGCTGTTGGATCTCCTGCTCGTGTGGTAAAGCAATATAATTTCGATGAACAAAAATGGCTAAAAGTATAATATGATTACCGCATCAATAGTAATATACAACACATCTGAAAAGGACCTCAATAGCCTTGAAAGATCTTTCTCCCATGTAAAGATGGCGTTTAAGCTTTTCATTGTCGACAATTCGCAAACAAATCGTTTGAAAGAGTATTTCGAGAAGGATCAGAAAATTATTTATATCCACATGCCTTCCAATCCCGGTTTTGGGGTGGGCCATAATATAGCTATCCAGGAGGCACAGAAAATTAATTCCCAATTCCACTTTGTAATAAATCCGGATGTTTATTTTGATACAGATGTAATATCGGGAATGCTGAATTATATAAATCAACACGACGATATTGGTATGATGATGCCACAAATTTTGAATCTAGATGCGTCTGTTCAACATCTCCCTAAATTGTTGCCTTCACCTTTTGATGTGTTGATGCGTAAATTTAAAAAGCCTGTTGGTTATTATACTAAATTTATCAATAAATATGAACTGAGATTTGTTGACCATAATCTTATTTACGAAGCTCCGGTTTTGTCTGGTTGCTTTACTTTATTTAGAATGTCGGCTATCCGAGAAGTGGGAATGTATGATGATCGATTTTTTATGTACTTTGAGGATTGGGACTTGTCCAGGAGGATGAATGAAAAATATCGGACTATCTATTTTCCTAAGGTTTCAGTTTATCATGGATACGAATCGGGAGCTAACAGAAATAAAAGATTGTTTAAGATTTTTATTCAATCAGCAGTGGCGTATTTTAATAAGTGGGGTTGGATTTTCGATAGTAGGCGACGGAAAGTGAATGCAAGAACTTTGGAACAGTTTTAATGGCAGCTATAATAATTACAGGCTCTTCGGGTTTTGTCGGTCAAAACCTAGAAATATATCTAAAAGAACTACGTTACGAGATTAGAAAGCTCTCTTTACGTAATCAAAATTGGTATAATCACCTCGACGGTCAGTTTGATGGGATAGTTCATTTAGCTGGAAAAGCGCACGATACGGCGAATACGTCTGCTGATGAGGAATACTTCAAAGTGAACACGGATTTAACGACTGATTTATTTGAAGAATTTTTGAAATCTGATATAAGGGATTTCTTTTATTTCTCGTCCGTCAAAGCGGTAGCGGATAAGGTTGAAGGGGTGCTGACAGAGGATTATGCTGGTAAACCATGCACCCCCTACGGTAAATCAAAGCTGAAGGCGGAAGAGTATCTACTTAGCCAGAAGCTGCCAGACGGCAAGCGATTATTTATTCTCCGTCCGTGTATGATCCATGGGCCAGGAAATAAGGGAAACCTAAACCTGCTCTATAAGGTTGTGGAAAAGGGATTTCCATGGCCTTTAGCCGACTTTCATAATGACCGATCATTTCTAAGTATCGATAACTTAAGTTTCCTAATCAACTCTATGATTTTCAAAAGAGATCTTCTCTCTGGTGTTTATAATTTTGCAGATGATGAGGTTTTATCCACGAATGAGCTGGTGTCGTTGATCTCGAATACATTGGGTAAGAAGGCGAAGCTTTGGAATATCCCAGCAGGTCTTATCAAAACAGGTGTTAAGATTGGGGATATCTTGCCATTGCCAATCAACTCGGAACGATTAAATAAACTTACGGAGTCTTACGTTGTGTCAAACTCTAAAATAAAATCTGCCTTAGGAATTGAAAAACTGCCTTTGACAGCGAAGGAAGGATTGGAAAAGACGATTCGATCTTTTAGGAGTTAGATTGCAGGGGTTAGAGATTAGGATATAGAAGTTAGGGGATAGATAAATATTAAGTGATGATATATTTAGTGATTTTTGTAGTTCTTTTTGTGACGGAGTTATTGTATTTCCGAGTTGCAGATCGATTTAATATTATTGACAAACCAAATGAGCGCAGTTCGCACACTTCCATTACCTTAAGAGGTGGCGGAATTATATTTTATGTGGGTGTGTTAGCTTATTTTGTTCTACTGGGTTTTCCCTATCCTTATTTCTTCCTAGGCTTGACGCTGATGACGGTGGTCAGCTTTGCGGATGATATCATGACCCTATCGAATAAGATCCGACTGCTCGTACATCTAATATCGGTATTACTGATGGCGTATGAACTGGATGTATTCGGTATGCCTTGGTATTACTTGGCGATTACTTTCGTGGTGGTGATTGGGGTTATCAATGCATACAACTTTATGGATGGCATCAATGGGATCACTGCCTGCTATAGCCTGGCTGTAGGTGGATTGTTGATGCTGGTGAGCCATCACATAGACTTTATAGATCGGAATTTATTAATCTATAGCATGCTGTCTGTATTGGTATTTGCTTTTTTTAACTTTAGAACCAAGGCTAAATGTTTTGCAGGCGATGTCGGTTCTGTTGCTATCGCTTTTATCTTGATATTTGCATTGGCGGCATTGATTCTCACGACACAAAATCTCATTTATATGCTCTTCCTGACCGTATATGGTGTAGATACCGTCTGGACAATCGTGAGGAGACTTTCTAAAGGGGAGAATATCTTTCAGGCACATCGCTCACATCTGTACCAATATCTGGGCAATGAAGCTGGAGTGCACAAACTATTGGTGTCTTTCTTGTACGGGGCATTACAGTTTGGAATTGGTGTCGCGGTTATCCATGTAGCCGAGAAATCATTGAGTTTTCAATTGATCTTTTCTGTTTCGTTACTCGTCATTCTTAGTGTCATATATTTGATGACCAAGGGTTATGTGTTGAGGAAATATGTAGCCGGTAACTAGTAATTGGTTATTGGAGACTAGTGACTAATATGCTTATATTAGGAATTTTGACACTAATTATAACATTATGAAAACACACAAAGACCTTGATGTTTGGAAGAAGAGTATTGACTTGGTTACGATTATTTACGAATTGACCAAAGATTTTCCAAAGGAAGAAATGTATGGCTTAACTAATCAAATACGAAGAGGAGCCGTCTCGATACCGAGCAATATAGCAGAAGGGGCTGCACGACAGTCAAAAAAGGAATTTACACAGTTTTTATATATAGCACTGGGAAGTGCTATGGAAGTAGAAACCCAGCTGATTATCAGCATGAACTTGGGTTATATAGCACAAAAAAAGCAGTTGGAAATTATCAACGAAATCAATAGTATTGGTAAAATGATTAACGGTCTCATTACGTATCTAAAAAGCAGAAATTAATAGACGGTAGATAATCTTACCAGTCACGAATCACTAGTCCCCAGTCACAAATAACAGATATGATAGAAAAAATACAAGGAGGCATAGCCACAGACCATCGCGGTTCAATTCGTTTTGTCAATGATTTTGATATGTCTTTGGTAAAGCGGTTTTACATTATAAAGAATGCTGATCTAGAAACAGTACGGGGGTGGAGGGCACACCGAATCGAACAACGCTGGTTTTATGTACTGTCAGGATCATTCTCCGTCGACTTAGTACAGATTGATAATTGGGAAGCACCATCTACGGATTTGGCAGTCGAGCAAGAAATAATAAAAGCAACAGATCAGCAGGTTTTGCATGTTCCAGTTGGATATGGTACAGCATTTAGGGCATTGGAAGCGAACAGTGAGTTGTTGGTCTTTGCAGATTATGGGATTGACAATGCTAAAAATGATGATTATACTTGGCCGGTAGATTTCTTTGTAAATAGAGTTGTGACTAGTGATTAGGAGTTTGGTGTTAGGAAATGCAAAGCACCAGTCACCGTTTACTAATCACTAGTCACCAGGGTTGTTTTCATTTTGTTTTGAAAAACTTTGTTATTTCTAATTTGAAAACGGTATTTTTGCAATAGATTAAACTGAAATTTTTGGAGAGATTTTTGTACTGCTCACCGAATAACTTAATTTGTACTATATGCCTCAATATTTACGTAACGCCTTCTTGGCACTTTTCGTAGTTGGAATACTACTTATGAATTCCTGTGCGAGCCGGAAGGATCTGGTTTATTTTCAGCCGGATTCCACTGCACTGCATACGAGCTATGAGCTGAATGCCCCCAAATTACAGGCGGGGGATATATTGACGATATCTGTAACTGCTGATGATGTAAGGGCAACGCTACCATTTAATCAGGTTTCTCCATATCAAGGAGGAGCAGGGAATGTTCAGGCAGCAAACCCATTTATTCCGACCTATGCGCTGGATGTGAAAGGCGAGATCGACTTTCCTAAACTTGGTAAAGTAAAATTAGGCGGTAAAACGCGGACAGAAGCTATAGATTACCTACGCGAGGAGGTGTCGAAATATGTGGTTGATCCTGGAGTAAGTATAGAAATTAGAAATTTCCGTATAACAATTTTGGGCGAGGTACGTAACCCAGGTACCTTTCCGATCAATAACGATCGCATAACGTTATTAGAAGCTTTAGGTATGGCAGGAGACTTAACTATAAATGGTGTTAGAAGTAATGTATTAGTAGTTCGTGAGCAGAATGGTGTGAAACAAGAGTATCGGGTAGACCTGACCAAACGTGATGCGCTAAATTCGCCTGCTTATTATTTAGCACAGAACGATGTCATCTATGTTGAGCCGAATGGTGCACGTATCCAGTCTTCACGATATACACAGAACACTTCAGTATTCGTATCTATTGCTGGGGTAATTATTTCCGTAATTGCAGTGTTAGTGCGTAACTAGGCGAAGAGAGTAAGTATTATGAAAGAAAATAAAAACTTAAAGGTTGAGGATCAAGAATTCAACCTTAAGCAAGTAGTCGAGCAATATGCTTATTACTGGAAATGGTTTGTCCTATCCGTTTTAATTTGTTTAACATTCGCTTTTGCTTATTTACGTTATGCTGAACGTATTTATAATGTGACCGCCAAGATTTTATTGCAAGATGAAAAAAAAGCCTCCGGGGATTTAGCAGGGTTGTCAGAGCTAGCGAGTTTAACGGGCGGCGGCGGAGCTACATCGGCTTTTGTAACAGACCAAATTGACGTAATGAAGTCCCGCCGTATACTGCGAAATGTGGTTGAAAGCAATCGCTTAAATATAACTTATTTCAATAAGGGTAGGATAAAATCCACGGAGTTAATTGAAAGTAAGTCTCCTATTAAACTTGTCATATTAGAGCCCCACCACCCTAGACTGGATTCAGTTTCCTATTCTTTTGTCGTAACCGATTCAAAGGGCAAATTTAAAATTAAAGATGAGGAAGGCGGTATTCGTGACTTTGTTTTAGGGCAACGTATACAATCTCCTATAGGACCCATAACTTTTATTGAAAATCGAGAAAACAATTGGGATGAAGAATTAATAGTTAACTTTAAGACCGTTGAAAAGACAATCGACGAACTGCTCTCCGCAATACAAATCTCCCCCAATAAGGAAAATCAATCTTTGGTGGTGAATTTTTCGATTAGTCATACTAACAAGGCCAAAGCAACCTTAATTCTAAATTCGCTCATTGAGCAGTACAATAAAGATGTAACAGAGGATAAGACTCGGATAACGCGCACAACATCAGATTTTATCAACTCTCGATTGGAGTTGATCTCTAGCGATTTGGCTTCTGCGGATTCTAAAGTCGCCGACTACAAAGATAGTCATAACTTGGTAGATATGAGTTCTGAGGCTGAGCTTTATATGCAAAGTGCGTCCGAAAACGAGCGAAAGCAGATCGAGTACCAAACGCAGCTTCAGTTAGCGGACATGATGAAGGGAACTATCGACAACGGTATAAAAACCCTTTTGCCATCTAATTTGGGATTAACAGATCCTTCCATACAAGCGAATATTCAAAGTTATAACCAACTAATGTTGGAACGAGATGATCTTTTAAAATCTGCCACACCAGATAATCCAGTGGTACAAAATTTAAATGATAATTTACAAGAACTAAATCGCTCTCTGCAAAACTCTTTGGACAATTATCGACAGGTGTTACAATCTAATGTATCTGTATTAGAAAGCCAACGGAAAAAGTTTCAGGGTAAGCTAAATCAGTTGCCGAACCAAGAGCGTGGCTTTAAGGATATTTCGCGTCAACAGCAAATTGTCGAATCGCTCTATTTATTTCTGTTGCAAAAGCGTGAAGAAACTGAAATCCAAGCCTCGGCTACACCGGCGATTATGAAGGTAATAGATTCCGCTTATGGGGCCAATATCCCAGTATCGCCGAGGAAATCGATTATTTTATTGGGGGCATTGATTATAGGGTTTTTAATTCCTTTTGCGATCTTATATGTTAAATTCCTGTTGGATAATAAGATCCATTCACGTAAGGATATTGAAGAGAAATTTGCAGCTCCAATTTTGGGTGAGGTACCTACTTCCGAAGATCCGATTATACAAGACAATGACCGTTCTTCGCTAGCGGAAGCTTTCCGAATACTTCGAACTAACCTAGCTTTTATGCTGGGCACCAAGAAGGACTCGGCTGTTATATTCGTAACTTCAACCACCTCAGGAGAGGGTAAATCATTTGTGTCGACAAATCTTTCTCGCATACTATCGATGTCAGGTAAGAAAGTGCTCTTAATTGGCGCGGATATCCGCTCTCCAAAAGTATTGGATTACCTTGGCCTATCGCACTTGCAACATACCAATATAGGCATCACCCAATACCTGATTAACCCGGATATGGATGTGGATAAGATCATTATCGAAAAGCCGGCGCCTTATCAATTTGATATTATCTATTCGGGTTATATAGCACCTAATCCCGCAGAGCTCTTAATGAACGGGCATTTTGATGATGTAATCAAGTACGGTAGAGAGCACTACGATTACGTGATCGTGGATACCGCTCCAGTCAGCTTGGTAACGGATACACTATTGATCGCCGATAATGCCGATATGACTATCTATGTGGCACGTGCCAACTACTTAGATAAACGTTTGCTAAATGTGCCAAAAGAATTGTACGAGGATGGCAAGCTGAAGAATATGGCCGTAGTAATTAACGACGTCGACTTTGCACGTGGCTACGGTTATGGTTACGGTTACGGGTATGGCTACGGTGACAATGGGCCCGTCTCCTTACGCGAACGCTTACGGAAGAAGCTGCTTGGTAAAAAGAAAAAGTAACTAAAATTGTTTTATATCCTAAAACCGTCTCTCACCAAGACGGTTTTTTTTGTTGAAGTTGAAATCTTAAAAACTTACTAAAGCTGAATTTAGTTTTATGGTGCACGGGTTCAATAGGTTGCAAGGATTTTTGTATTTCAAAGTATTCATTCAAAATTTCAACCGAACTCGCCTCTCGCCATGAAGATAATCCTTGATACCACACCTGTGTATCTGGTGTTAAAATAGATGGATTTAATTCATTAATCTCTATGGGGCCGAATTGCTTACAGTCTTGCGCGAAATAAATTTTCATTTCATTAAGTTAAGTGGCGCAAATGTATACTAATTTGTGCTACAACAATGATTGAATATAAAAAACAGGTATTTATTTTTTTAACGTTGACGCAGACTTCGCTCATTGTAACAGGGTGATAGCTAATTATAGGTGACTATACAGACCTAGTTTTCTTCGGACTATCTTCGCCCTTTCTTCGGAAGTTGTTCGAAGGTTGTTCGCCCGGTGCATTCCCCCTGCCTCACTTTTGACTTAGGATTGGCTTACCTTTTCTTGGTCAGCCCTAAGATACGACTAAGATAATACTAAGAGAATCCTAATATAATGGCCGAAGATGGTGGCCTATTGGTCAGGAGAAAGTCAGTAGGAAATCTAGTTGCATTGCCTCAATGGAGCCAAATGTCAAGAAGTTCTTTATTTGGAATAAAGTTATCATGGTGTCAATCAATAATTTTCCAATAGCCTCCTCTTGCTGGTCCAACACGACTTATTTTTCCAACATCGCGTAGTTTCTTAACATTCTTTTGTATGTTTGATTCGTTAATGCCTACAATTGCAGATAATTCTGGCAGAGTGATTCTTGGATTTACCGTTATAGCTTTTAATATTGCTTGTTGATTGATAGAAAAGCTATTCCCCTCTTTATCCCCCTCTTTAATGATTGTGGAAGTCTTCGATCGTGTCAAATAGAGAGCCATTAAACATGCGATCAAAATCCGAAGGACCGAGATACCTTTGACATTGGTTGCACCTTATAGGGACTTCGCTTGCCGTTTATTTGCCTTTTGGTTGGTGTTTCGTTGCTTATTCTTTGCCCCCGAGTTAAAGGATTGACAAATAGCAATGCAACATTATCCGCAAGAATCAGCCCACTAAGTGAGGAGCAGTCTCGGGACAACACCCTACCTGATACCTACCAAGTTCGCCCTGCCTCCGATCGCCACGGCTTCAGTACGGCTTCGCGCCGGCTTCGTGCTCCGATGGCGATCGGAGCGCGATCAGACAATGATCAGAGCGCCAAGCCGGAAATGCAGAACAAAGGTGGTAGAAAGGAGGACGCAAGGCAGAACTTGGTTAGAACAAAGCTCAAAAAAAAAATACGGTTTACCTATGGTCGATATACCAAAAAGCTACTGTTAGTATACGGGTTACTTACCAAAAGTATACCCTAGACTTACCAAAGACTTACTAAAAAGCTACCAACCCGATACCAAGAAGTTAGTAACAAGCCAGCGACTCTGTACCGGAATGCCTTTGATAATTTACATGCATTTGGTAGCTTAACGGTAGCCTCATCGCGACGCAGCGGAATGTTGTTAAGCAGGCGATCAGCAATCTGCTGTGTATTTACGTTATGTTTCTATGTGTTGTTTAGTGAAGCCCGGACGCAGTCGGGGCGGACTCTACAAGGTGAAGTACGCTCGGCAGCCGACGGGCAGATGTTAGAAAGTGTATCCATCTTTACCAAAAAAGGAGTTGAAAAGATCAGCACCGATCGCAACTATTATTAGTTAAGCACGGGACAAAGTCCACGCCCCAGGGATTTGCTTATACCGACGCTAACGGAGTTGGATAATTTATCCACCAAATCCAACACTTCATTAAATAACACCTTCATCTATCAACCGCTGTATAACGGCATCTGCATCGACGGTATCATATTCATTCTTTAAGTAAATTTCGGATAAGACCACTGTTTGCCCGACCACTTTTACATAGGTAATCACACGCGCACCACCTGATTTGCCTTTGGCAGTACCTGATATAGCTAGCCGGATTTTGTAAACATTCTGGCCTAAATCAGTCCCTAACGTTGGCTTTTCAGCCAATTCATCGCTTAGCTGCCTGATGTCATTCAGGATTTGGCGGTGTTTTTTGGCAATCCGTTTCAGGTCTTTCTTGAAGCCCGACGTTAAAACAACCTCAAATGTCATTGGCTAATTCCGCTTCAATTTCGGCAATAGCATCCTTGGCGTTCTGCAATTTCACGTTTCCTGCTTCCCATTCCTTGATTTCGCCGAAGGACTGTTTCAGTTTTTTATATAGCTTTTCACCATCTTTGTCCAATCCGGCCTGCTTGTCTATCTTATAGCGCAAGCCAAAACGATTCAGGATTTCCTTCAATACGGGGAGATCTTTATCGTTGTCTATATTTACCGTTAACGTTGTCATTCCACAAATTTACGCATTATTTTTTACCATTCACAAAACAGCCCATAGGTTCTGCGAGTTATTATTTAGTTAATGATTCAACCTTATTTCTTAATTCAAGAATCTCTTCTTTAAGATGATTGATATAAATTTCCCTAATTTGTTTGATACCTAAATTGCTTGACCTTCTGTTATAAAGGCTTCTACTTGGTAGGTTTGTTGTGAAAATTTTCAATTAATACTTTCTTTCTTCTTCGGTTGGTAATCTTATATTCGGATAAATCTTCATAGCCCAATGATGGAAGTCTCTGTCCAATTCGTAACATAATTTATAAAATTTTCCAGCTATCATGTGGCCTATTGGTCAGGAGAAAAGCAGAGGAAACCAGTTTAGTCTGTCGCAAATATGGAAATCCTTATAACGCGTAAGTCGTATGGTTAATAAATATTCTTCTGTCGAAAATATAACCCATTTTGTACATATACATTGCCATAAACAGGTTATAGTTCGTCATTTACAGACTATACAATGCGAGATTATTACGTCGTTTTGTCAAAAACTGAAGTGACATGTAGGTACTTGTATACGTGAAATGGACTTACATAGGTACGTCTAACCCATACAATACTGCAAAATCGGCAAACAGTCTACAGTTTATCGCAAAGTGTACTGACTTTTCCGCATACAGACGTCTGTTTTTGCTAATGTATGGTCTGTTTACAACAAACTACTCGCACAATGCGACGGGCACAATGTACATTGCCGACTTTTTACTCCTGTTTGGCGCAAAGTATAAGCTGTAAATGGACGACATAATCTCGTATTTGATGTTTAAGGGGGAGGATCTCACACCGAAAATACACAATAATCGCTGCTTAAACCTGTTAGAAGTGTATTCTGTGTATTACACTACGATCTCTTTATGCACTGATAGTATTGGGAGATGTTACTGGTGCGATTACGTTTTGCGAAATAATATTTCGGTTCAGTGTGATCCAATTCACTGCTCGATCAGTGTTTTCTAGGACAAATACCATTTTCAATCCATTTTCCATAGTGAATGATCTTACTCGCTCATAATCATGTGCGCGTTGCCACACATGACCGATCATTTTGGTTTCGAAAAAAACCACCCATTGGGGTAGGTTTTTTGTTGTTTTTGGGTGGTACCTTTGAGCTTGGTATTTAACCCGAATGAAAAACATAGTTTGTCGTCGAGCAATCTCGGATGGACCGAAGTGCAAACGATACCTTGGTATGGGTGGATGTAAATCGTGACGGCTTCAGCTTCAAATCGAGGTTAATTTCTAATAATTAAGACAAAATGTACGATATCCAATCTTTTTCTAGTCTGCTTCAAGCGCCTAGTGTAATGTTTCCGGCTTCTGCTCCAATGCCGCTATTGAATGGTATGAAAGGACGACCAAATCTAAAGCAAGGAAATCTAATACAACCTGAGGTCGCTGAACAAGTAGATGACACAAACGCACATGCGAGCGATTTAGTTCATCAGCTCGTTGTGCTGGCCGCTCCCATTTTGGCGACTCGCCAAACAGTAAGTCCGCTTGTGGTTACGTTGGGCTTTCCGAGTAATACGTATCACACCTACAAAGAGTCGGCTTCTGCGCAATTGATGGGGAAACATGTTGTGGAACTGAGTAATAACGATGCTGAAATAGACGAGGTCGAAATCGTAGAAATTAATATCGCACGCGTGGAGGTGCTTCCGATGATTGTAAGTTGTATGATTGCACTTCGTAAGGGGCCTGACCAGGTAAGTGGATCTTTTGCGGTGCTGAGCCTGGGATTTGGTACAGTGGAGACTGGCTTAAGTACGGACAATGGCGTAGTGACAAGTGCAACATCGAGCATACCCGGTTTGCATCGCGCAGTAAATCTAGTGCGCTCCCAATTGGAAAAGGACTACGATGTGCGACTCGACAATCTACAGCAGTTGGACGAAGCTTTTCAAGAGGGGTATATTTACATCAACAGTAAATTGATCGATCTTCGTGCAATCCGAAAACAAGCACTGGAAACATATTATGAAGAAGTAGTGTCTCCCGCCCTTCAGTCGGTCTTGAACGACAAAAGTCTGCAGATCGCAAAACGACTGTATTTATGCGGTGGAGGGGCCTATTATGCCGATCTGATCGCCTGTTTTACCGCTGAATTTGCTACGAAAGCTGCTGTGCATGTGGTGGACAAACCGGAGCTCGTGGCGAGTAAAGGATACCTATTGAATTCCCTGCGATTTGCAACGGATGCCTTAGAGCAGGCTGTCGGTTTGGATATGGGTGCGATTGCAACACGCGTAGCGACTTTCTAAAAGGGAATGTAAACGAGGAGTGGCTTACCTTCCCTGTAGGTATTGCATAACCTGACCTAGTGGAGCGTCTTTTAAGATGACTTTCTTATTGTGATCTAATAAATACATCGTTGGCGAAGCTTTCAAATCATAAAGGTTATTTCCAAGAATCGCCTGCTCTGTGTCGATGCCATCAATCCAAGAGTCGGGAATAGTATTTTGATGTTTTTGCCATACCTCTAGATTTCCGGTGGCGTAGATAGCAAGGATATTAAGACTCCCACGTTGAATGGCCTCGGTAATGGCTGGCATCTGCTTAAGGGTTTCAATCGTCTCCTCACAACTGGCACAGCCCGGTTCGTAAAAAAGTAATAACAAATGGGTAGCCTGTAGATCATACAGTTTGTGGGGAGATCCTGACCTTGTCTGATAAGAAAAGTTTTCTGCTTTTTCGCCGGGATTATTCCTCCGGATCAATCTGAGCTTCGCTTGCAGGCGGTCTTTTTCATGTGCGGCGATGTCGGTCGAATCAATCCCGAAGCCCAGCACCGATTCATATAATTTTTCATTGCGCATCGGCGAATTGGGATCATAAAGGTACCGCTGATAGGTGGTGTTAAAAAAATCAAATATCTTGGGGTTTCTTTTGGCTCGGGCTAACAGGCTCCGCATGGCGCTATCTGCTTTTTGTGCAGAAGCTTGCTGTAAAAGATACAGGTAATCCACCAAAGCCTGTTCGGCCGTATCTACATGGACCACCCAACTGCTGTCGCTGAAATCAAACCGATCCCAATACGTATCAATCTGTACGTCTAGTGCCGAGCGCGAAGGGATCTTCTCGGTTGCTTCGTTGTTTTTTTTAGTTTGCGGAGGTGATCCACAAGAAGTTGCTATCGCAAATGAGGTTAAAAAGAGCAATACCCAGATTCGCGGGGTAGGATAAACCGGAGTGATTCTCATATGATTCGCTACTATGATTTAAATAAACTGGCCAGAAAACCTTTCTTCTGTTTGCGGCGCTGAACATTGCCTCCTTCCTCCACATTATACATAGGTGCAATAGTACTGCCCTTACGTAGTGCCGTAATCACTTGGTACATAACTTCCCAATCCACCAATCCGCCCAGATTCCTGTCATCGATGAAGATATCAGCGGTCAACTTTCGCGGGGCATCCAATCGGTTTTCTTCCGGAAAATTGGCATTATGGGCGTAAAAGTGTAGCCCTTTTGATGCACAGTAATCAATTGCTTCCTGCAACAGTTCGCCTTCCCTAACCGTCCACAAAATCAATAGATGGCGATCGGCATGTAGTTTTTGGAGTGTTTCGATGGCGAAAGGAATGGGTTTTCCGATCCGTGGGTACCGGTGTTCCACAATCGTTCCATCAAAATCAACGGCTATAACCATTTGAGGTTGAATTTAAGTGATAAATGAACTTCCATAATGAACAAAGCTACAAAATTTCTTCCGCTGCGAGGTAGCTACTATTACGATAAGTGCGGATGAGAAGTAAAATGTAGTTCGTTTGTGGAGGTATCGCTACAAATACAATTAAACAGCTCGAAACCTGCTGTAAGGGGAGACAGTTGACTTATTTTTGTAGCTCAGAGTTAAAGAGTTACAAGGCAAATATTGCTGTTTTTCTACTTAATTCGGGTTGTTTTTTTGAGATAACAGTTAAATAAAAGATATTATGAAATTAATGGTTGTTCTGTTCGCATTTGGGGTTGCCTTCTATTTAGGACGCTTGCTAATCCCTTACATTCTCCTGATCAGCTACCGTAAGCGCTTGTTCGATCCAATTGACCCGCGTAAATCGCATCAGGTATTAGTGTCCCGTTTAGGCGGAGCGACATTTGTGCCTATTCAGTGCGTATTGATGGTACTATCGCTCATCCTATGTTATAAACAAGATTTATTGGATCTTCAGATTGATACATACGAAGTATACCCCATGATTATGGGATTAGTGTGCGGATTGGTGATTCTTTTTGTATTAGGCCTTACCGATGATCTCATTGGCGTGAACCACAAGTTCAAATTCTTTGTTCAAATATTGGTCGCATCTTTTCTTCCGCTGTCAGGTGTATGGATCAACGATATGTACGGCGTCTTATTTATTACCTATTTACCGGCATGGGTGGGTATCCCACTAACGATTTTTGCAACGGTGTTGATTATCAATGCGGTTAATCTGATCGACGGTATTGATGGACTGTGTTCAGGTTTGGTTACGGTAGGTAGCTTGGTGTTGGGTAGCTTGTTTGCCGCCCACTGCGCCTGGTTGCATGCTTTATTTGCATTTATTACCGCCGGTGTGCTGATTCCTTTTTTCCTGTATAATGTATATGGCGTATCCAAAAAGAAACGTAAGATCTTTATGGGTGACTCGGGAAGTCTTACACTTGGCTTTTCGATGGCTTTCCTTTCGGTGAGCTACGCAATGAACAATCCGGGTGTTCAGCCTTTTTCGGAAGGTGCTATTGTGGTTGGCTTTACGGTTTTATTAGTGCCGGTATTGGATGTAGCGCGTGTGATGTGGGTACGGTTTAGAGCAGGCAATCGTCTCTTTATGCCGGATCGTAACCATATACACCATAAATTGCTTGATATGGGAATGAACCATCAGAAAGCGATGTTAACAATTATTTTGCTTGCCGCATTTTTTTGTATCTTTAACGCTGTGACGGTGCATTATATCAGCAATAATATTGTGCTAGCATTGGATTTGATTTTCTGGGGTTTATTTCATGCGACCTTGGATAAAATTGCCCATCGCAAGCATGTTACTACTGAAGAAAAGGCGTTCAAACCTTCTGTTGCAGCATTAGCAAAACAGGGCAACAAATAGGAATTATTACATCTTAGGTTATATTTTACCGTATGAAAATTGGCATCATTGGGGGATCTGGTTTTGTAGGTACAAAACTGATCGCTTCTCTTCAGGAAGAGCTGGGCACAAGTACCATCAATATTGACAAGCAGCAAAGTGCTCGATATGCGGATATTACGCATATAGCTGATGTATTGGATAAGGAAGCGTTGACCAGCTTGTTGGCTGACGTGGATGTGGTCGTGCTGCTGGCTGCAGAGCACCGCGATGATGTGAAGCCAACGTCGTTATATTATGATGTGAATGTGCAAGGGATGCGCAATACGCTTGAAGCGATGGATGCCAATGGGATTAAAAACATCGTATTTACCAGTTCGGTAGCCGTCTACGGCCTAGATAAGGATAACCCTAATGAAAATACACCGGTCGATCCATTCAACCATTACGGAAAGAGTAAATGGCAGGCCGAGCAGGTGCTGCAGGAATGGTATAAAAGCCATGCCGATTGGCAGATCCGTATCGTGCGACCAACCGTAATCTTTGGAGAAGACAACCGCGGAAATGTTTTTAATCTCTTAAATCAGATCGCCACAGGTAAATTTATGATGATTGGAAAGGGCGACAATCAAAAATCGATGTCGTACATCCGTAATATCGTGGCATTCCTTGTTTTTTTGATCCACGATCAAAAGGGAGGTTATGAGGTATATAACTATGTGGATAAGCCTGATTTTACCACCAACGATCTGGTCTACCATACGGGCGAAATACTAAATAAACCAATTCCTACAGTTCGCATCCCCTATTGGTTGGGCTTAATGGGCGGATACGGCTTTGACGTATTGGCATTTGTGAGCCGCAAAAAATTAAATATCAGTTCCGTACGAGTGAAGAAATTTTGTGCGGTAACCCAGTTTGATTCAACAAAAGCAATGTCTTCAGGTTTTGTGCCGCCGTACACCATGGAGCAGGGATTGCGCAGGATGTTGGAAGCGGAGTTTGGGAAATAGGAGCGATGTCTGATACCAACAATACAACACGCATTGCGAAAAACACCTTAGCGCTCTACGTGCAGATGTTTTTTAGCATGCTGGTGGGACTCTACACCTCCCGCGTAATTCTTAACGTATTAGGGGTAGAAGACTTTGGTATATTAAACGTCGTAGGGGGAGTCGTTGCGATGTTTGGAATACTGAATTCGGCTATGTCTTCGTCGACAAGCCGCTTTATTACCTTCGAATTAGGACACAAAGATATCGATAGACAGCGCAGTATTTTCAGTACTGCACTAATTATTCATATTGCGCTCGCTTTGCTGATCTGTGTTGTGGCTGAACCTGTTGGAACTTGGTTTATGCAGACACAGCTGAATATTCCCGACGAACGTATGGAGGCTGCCCTATGGGTATTTCATGCTTCGGTGATCACCATTTTTTTTTCAATTATAAATGTGCCTTATAGCGCAGCGATTATCGCGCATGAGAAGATGAGTGTCTTTGCTTATTTTTCAATTCTGGATATCTCTCTAAAATTGGCTATCGTCTTCCTGCTTCAAGAAATAGATTTTGATAAATTGAAAATCTATGCCGTATTATTGCTTTGCACGCAGTTGCTCATGCAGTTCATTACCTGGATTTACTGTTTTCGGAATTTCGCAGAGGTACGGGGTGCGTTTCGTTGGAACAAGGCGGCAGCGAAGGAAATGAGTTCCTTTGCCGGCTGGAGTATGTTTGGCGATTCGGCCGTGTTGATGTTTACCCAGGGGGTTAATATTTTATTAAATATGTTTTTCGGTGCCCCGGTAAATGCGGCCCGGGGGATAGCTACGCAAGTTCAGGGCGTTGTGACACGCTTTATAGGCGGTTTTCAGACTGCGTTAAATCCGCAGATTATTAAGAGCTATGCCGTGAAAGACTTAGTCTATATGCATAAGCTTATCTATGCAAGTTCTAAATTTTCTTTCTTTTTACTGCTGATGTTATCCTTGCCCGTTTTCCTGGAAGCGCAGAATCTGCTAACCTGGTGGCTGAAGATCGTTCCCGAGCATACCATTAATTTTGTTCGCATTATGATGTGTATTTCTCTTGTGGATAGCTTAGCAAATCCATTGATTTTTTCTGCTAAAGCGACAGGAAAGATAAAGCGGTATCAGGCAACTTTGGGTACGCTCTTATTGTTAGTGGTTCCGGTGAGTTACCTGTTTCTTTGGCTTGGTTACGCGCCGGAGTCGGTTTTTGTCGTTCATTTGGTGATCACGATTTTAGGTCAAGTACTCCGCGTTGTATTAATTCGACCTATGATTGACTTGTCATTGAGGGGATATATGAACCAAGTAGTTGTGAAGTGTGCTACGGTGTTGGTACTGGCGCCGATACTTCCGTTAGTTCCGTATTTTTTTGTGACGGATCCGATATGGCGGTTGCTATTAATCATTATCTTTACGTTGCTGTCGGTCTCCTTTTTGGTGTATACACTGGCAATGAACAGTACGGAGAAAGCGATTATTAAGGATTTGTTTTATAAAAAGTTACGCCTTAATAAAACTGGAGAATAAGACTTTTTAAAAACCTATGAAGAAAATAAATTTAATCTACTGGGACGAAGACAATTTTGGGGATGCGTTAAACCCGGTGTTGGTCGAGGAGTTGTCTGGGCGACCGACGCAATATAAAGATGTGAATTTATCAATCGCCGATAGGCGGGCAATTGTCTTAAACAGTATAAAGGAATGGAATTTTAAAGCATTTCACACGATTTTGTTTCCTTGGCAGTCTGTTTTGGCCTGTATAGGCTCAATTATTAGCTGGCTTCCCAAAAATGCAACAGTATGGGGCGCTGGTTTTATGAACGCACACGAACAATTCAGAGGAGGCACAACTTTGGCAGTACGAGGAAGATTAACAGATGAAAAACTTCAAACTGAGGGATATGCAGCATGTGGGATCTACGGTGATCCAGCTTTACTTTTGCCTTTGTGGATGAAACCAACTGTTCAGAAAGTACACAAATTGGGGTTGATTCCGCACTGGAAAGAAGTAGATTACTTTATAGAGCATTATGGAAGCCAATACCATATCATTGATTTACGCACCCGAGATATAGAAAAAGTAGTCAATGAGATCAGTAGTTGTGAATATATATTGTCTACCTCTTTACACGGCGTCATTGTAGCACATGCATATGAAGTTCCTGCATTATGGATAAAAAAGGGATATATCGATACGGACGGATTCAAATTTCACGATTACTTCAGTTCGGTGGATATCCCATTTTATGATGGTTTTGAGCATTTTGAACAAATGCTTACGGAAGGTGAAGGGTGGAAGGTTTTGTTCGATGAGCATAAGGATAAGGCTGGTCTTAATAACTCTTTGAAAGATATTCAAAAAGGACTCTTAAAGGCTGCGCCTTTTCCCCTGAAAGAAAAGTATCGACAGTGGACTTCGTCAACGTAAATAAATATATCGCTACTATTTATGAATGGATTTTTATATTTAGGTTTTCAAGAGATATCAGTAAATAAGGTCAGTTATACGGAGTTAAAGAAAGTGCATTAGCTTCTTTGATTTTGCAAAAAGGAAAGATCGAACAAGAAAACAAATGATGAACTCGAGCCAAAACGTAGAAAAAAATAAAATAGTTAGATCGGATAGGACAATAAAAGAGCTGTTTGTCACTTTGCCGCTAATTAAGCAGTTTTGGAAATACTTCCGAGAACGAAAGATACTGCGCGCTCATCAAGAAGTAGTACAGTTTTGGAAACCAATTATTGACGCATACGATAAGGGAAATGTAGAGCGTCTGGTATTGCGACCGAAAAAGGAACTACCCGAGAACAAAATTATTTGGCAATATTGGGGTCAGGGAGGTCATACGCTTGAACTGCCTGAAATTGTTCAGATCTGCTTTGATTCCGTCGATAAATATAAAGGGGATTATCAGGTTATACGTCTGGACGATCATTCCATTCAAGAGTACATTGATTTCCCGGAATTTATCTGGCAGAAAAGAGATACCCCGGCCTTTAATCGTACTTTTTTTTCGGATCTATTACGTTTGGCTTTACTCCACGTTTATGGAGGGGTATGGTTGGATGCCACAATCTTGATGACTGGACCACTGCCTCAAAAGTTTGCAGCGTTACCGTACTTTATGTTTCAACGATCGGCTGAGGTCAAAAACAAATCCTATTGGGAAAGTACGTATGCGTATTATTGGGGATGGAAACCTCAATTTAAAGTAAAGGTTTTAAATAGTATTGTTTTTGCAAAAAAAGAAAACCTAGTAATCACCAAATTGTTGGATTTACTACTGCATTATTGGAAATATCAAGATCAGATTGTAGACTATTTTTTCTTTCAAATATTGTATAATGAGCTTATAAGCGATAAATTAAGGGATGAACAGTGCGAAATCGTAAGTGATACTATTCCGCATCTCATCCAGACAAAAGTAAATGGACAATTGGAAGATATCTCTTATGAACAAGTTTTCGCCCAAACGACACTGCACAAGATGGCGTATTACGATGAGAAAGCATTACATAATTTAAAACATGTTTTAACTACTTACTAACGATGAGTACACCGTATTCCACATATTGCAATGCCGATCGAATGGATTACTTCCCTTTTTTTTCAAAGGGGTATCTAATGGATTGGCTATTGCAGACCGAGCAGTATTGGCTGCGGAAGTATGTGAAGACTTTGCGCAAAGAGGAATATTATACCTTTCACAAGCCAAATAAGTTGCTTAGGTATTATTATCAGCGTAAGAAGAATCGGCTCGGTTATAAATTGGGCTTTTTTATTCCAGCAGGTTGCTTTGGTTCCGGTCTGAAGATATACCATTATGGTTCTATTCTGATAAATCCAAAAACCCGTATTGGAAAAAACTGTACCATCCATGGGAATTGTTGCTTGGGAAGCAAAGGTGTTTTTCCGGATGATGCACCTAACATCGGCGATAATGTCGATATTGGACAAGGCGCTCAAATCTTAGGAGGAATTACTATTGCCGACGGGGTCAAAATTGGAGCGGGGGCAATAGTTGTAAAATCCGTACTTGAACCACGTGCAACAGTAATAGGAGGCGCGGCGAAAATTCTTATTAAGTAATATTTATTGTTTAAATCTGATATGAGACGACCAAATGTAATTATAGAAGCTGGCCTAACAGGTAATCCGTTTAATGGTCATTTCCATTATTGTAAGAATCTTGGACTTTCTCTATTAAAAGGGTTCGGGGAAAAGTATAACTTCTTATTCCTGCTAATGAATAACAATAATATATTTAGACTTCCTGAGCCTTCAAAAGTAATCTCTTATCGGGTATACAAATACTTTCGTCGCTTCTTCTACAAAACCGATATATGGCATATTACCTATCAGCTGACTGATCTTCTACCATTAGAAAGTAAGACTAAAATTTTATTAACCATTCACGATCTGAATTTCCTAAAAGAAAAATCGGAAGCAGAAATTCCCCATTTTTTAACAATTCTACAGCAAAATATAGACCGTGCATCGTCTATAGTTGCTATTTCGAATTATGTTAAAAGTGATATTGAAAAGCATTGCATATTAAACGGTAAAGAAATTCAAGTCATATACAATGGCTGTTCTGTAAATGACGAATTGATTTCGAGTTTACAAGAGACTTCGATCGTGAAGCGAGATACCTATATCTACTCAATCGGTGTAATTGCTAGAAAAAAGAATATTCATGTTTTACCTTATCTCCTTATAGGGAATGATTTAAAGTTAATAATTAGTGGCTTTGTTCAGGATCACGATTACTACGCATCTATTTTGGATATAGTAAAGACATTGCATTTGGAAAATCGAGTATGTTTTACCGGACCAGTATCGGATGAAGATAAATTTAGATACATGCGTGACTGCGCGTTATTTGCCTTTCCTTCATTCGCCGAAGGATTTGGACTCCCGGTGATCGAAGCAATGCGATTTGGGAAAAAGACACTTCTATCTAAACATACATCTCTTCCCGAAATAGGTGGAGAGCTCGCATTTTATTTAGAAAATGAAGAGGAAGAATACCTCAGGCATTTCGCTTTAAATGATCTGCCATTGATTTTAGGAACACCTGCTGACTCTGTAAAAATAAGTGAGTGGGCAAAACAATTTTCTTGGACGAATGCAGCTGCTGAGTATGAAAAACTCTATCAATTTCTTGCTGACAAGCCTTAACTTTGTTTTTTTAGCGCTTTGAATTATCACACGAGTTTAATCAAATACAATACATATGTCTTTTCCACTAATTCGATATTTTAAGAACAGTATAGGTAGTCATATCAGACAGTATATTCCAGGCACTTTTGAAAATATAAAAAATAGAAAGCGGGATATTTTGAAAAAATATATCAATAAAGAAAGAAGTGCAGGTTTATATGTTTCAATGACCACTTTCGAACCGCGTTTGAAGGTTTTCGAATATACGGTACTTTCAATCTTAGCTGGAACCGTATTGCCAGAAAAGATTCTAATTTATGTACCACGTGGGTTTCGAAATCTCGTTGAGCGAAATGATGATTCATGGTTGAAGTATGAGCTAGGGAAGGGGCTTGTGGAAATGATTGAAATGGAAGTTGATTTGGGCTGTCACAGTAAATATTTTTATTCTTTTCAGCAGTATGGGGGGGCAAAAGATATTCTGATTTGTGATGATGACGTAGTTTACTATGAAAATTGGTTGAAGGATTTATTACATGCGATGAGGCATAGAGAATATGATGTGTTTGCATTTAAGGCTGTACAGGTTAAAGTGGTAAATAATACCATTCAACCCTATGATAGCTGGACGCATTGCTCGTTTCGTAGCAGAGGAGAAAATGAACTTCTGTATGCTGAAGGGGTAGGAGGGGTTTTGTATCGAAAAAATAGTATAAATAAAGAAGTTTTAAATAAAGATAAATTCTTAGAGTTGGCCCCTAAGGCGGATGATGTATGGCTATGGTTCTGTACATATTTAAATAGTTGCAGAATAAAATATGTTGTGCCTACGAATACGAAGAAACTTCTGTACGTGATCCCAGGTTCACAGGACACTAATTTATGGGTTGAAAACACGCTAAATAAGAGGAATGATATTTTTGTAAAAAAATGTCATACTTATTTTCTTGAACAATATAATCTTGATTTAACAAGGTATTAATTATCTGCTCAAAGATGAATCTGTAGAATGACTGATCGCAAAGATATATTATCGCAAACCCCCATTGTTGTTGCCTTTACACCAAATTATTTGGTGCCGGTAGCCACCTGCATATTATCTGTGCTACAACATTCCGGGGATGACGACAAATTTCACTTTATCTGTCTGCTGACGGAAGACTTGCCGAAAGAACAGCAGAATCTGTTAATCGAACTGGGTGGACAAAAGTGTCAATTTACTTTTATTAGCCTAGCAGGCAAACTCCAAGATATTTACGTCGACGAGAAATACACCATAGCTGCTTCGTACCGCTTACTATTACCTACACTATTGCCCAAGTATGATAAGGTGCTTTATATTGATTGTGATATGGTCTTTCAGAGCAATCTGGCCGAATTGTACCACACCACGGATTTGGCGGACAACTACCTGGCCGGTGTATTTGAAGCGACGCTTGATTTTCAGCACGAACACATGAAAGCCGTGGGCTGTTTGCCGGGAAGCTACATCAACTCAGGCTTACTCCTCATGAATCTTGCTGCCCTTAGACGGGATAATATGGTGCCTCAATTTTTGGAAGCAGCCAAGGTAGAAGGACTGGAGTTCCCGGATCAGGATGTGCTGAACCAGCTCTGTCGCGGTAAAATAGTCGGACTTCCGCCCTACTGGAATAGTATTCGCACCTTTTTGTTGCCGCAATATAAACGCTTTTTCTTAACATACTACACGGAACAGGACTGGCAGGATGTACAACGAAAGGGTAATATCCATTACACTGGAGCTAAACCATGGAATACGTTTACCGTTGCATTTGATCTTTGGTGGCGGCACTACGACCAATTGCCGATAGCGTTGAAAAGACAGGGGCGGGTGAACCCAAACATGCACATGCTATCCAAGGTATACCGTACAGTGATAGGTAAAGCTGCCGTCGAGGCGGCTAGGTCCGTTTACCGAATGCTAAAAAATAATTAGGGAATGAAGCATGCTTATTTGATCATAGCACACCATGAGTTTGAAGTTCTTCAGAAATTGATCGAAGCGCTAGATGATGAACGCAATGACATTTACCTGCATATTGATAAAAAGGTAAGTCAACTGCCGCATGTAGCGGCGCAGAAAGCGAAGATATTCTTTGTTGCTGATCGAATCGATGTGCGCTGGGGGCACATATCCCAAATAGAATGTGAATACGCCTTGTTTGAAATGGCGTATTACAGTCCGGAAAAGTATACACGCTTTCATCTCCTGTCGGGTACACACCTCCCCTTGAAAAATCAAGATGAGATCCATGCCTGTTTTGCAGATTACGAAGGTAAAGAGGTCTTAAGCTTGCTCTATACCAACGGTTACGAAATTAATATGAAGCTGGAGCGGTATCATTTCTTGTTGAGGTATTTCCGCTACGGAAGACCGTGGCTTCAAAAAAGTGCAAACTTTTTATGGCATATCCTGCTCAAGCTCCAATACATCTTCCATATCCAAAAAAGGAAGCTTAATGTCACCCTGAAAGCGAACAATTGGGTGAGCTTGACACCCGCCGCCGTTGCCTTTATCTTGAAAAGAAAAACGGAGGTGAATCAACGATTTAAATGGTCGCTGTGTGGAGACGAATTTTTTGTGCCTTATCTGCTTGAACAGGATAAGAAATCGTTTACGCTCGTTGGCGTGGAGCATATGCTCTATAATGAATTTATTGGAAGTAATCCAAGGACGCTAACGAGTGATGATCTTGATTTTTTGCTGCAGTCGGACTATCTATTTGCACGCAAATTCAGCAGTACAGATCTGCAGGTCGTGGATCGTATTCTTAAACATATTGGAGTGGCCCTATGAAACATGCTTATCTTATCCTTGCACACAACGAATTTCCGATATTGGAGCGCCTTGTCAAGGCGTTGGATGATCCGCGGAATGATATCTATATCCATGTGGACCGCAAGACCAGCGTGCTGCCCGAGTTGAAAACAGCGCATGCGGGTTTGTCGATTTTATCCGACCGCATCGATGTACGGTGGGGAGATGTTTCCGTCGTAGAAGCAGAGTTCTTGCTGTTTGAATGGGCTGCTAAAAATGGTGGGTATACATACTATCACCTCCTGTCTGGGGTAGATATGCCATTGAAGTCGCAGGATGAGATTCATGCTTTCTGCGATAAACAACAAGGAAAGGAATTTATTGGATTTAGTAAAGGAGATATAAACGCTCAAATAGAGCGAAAAGTACAGCGTTACCACCTCTTTCCTCGAGATTTTCGGGATCATAAAGGCTTTTTTGGTTTTAGCCGACGCTTGTTACGGTACGTATACCTCAGGCTGCAGGATCTCTTTGGAATGAAGCGGAATCAACACATCGAATTTAAGAAAGGCACCCAATGGGTTAGTGTAACCCATGATTTCGTAACCTATATACTTTCGGAAAAAGCAAAAGTGCTGCATACGTATAAGAACACCTTCTGTAGTGACGAAATATTTATACAGACACTGTGCTGGCATTCACCGTTTCGGGACAGTGTATATGACCTTAACAATGAAGGAAACGGATGCATGCGGATGATTAGATGGAAAGCCAATCAGATTTGGGACTGGGAAAATAAAGATTTCGATATACTGATGGCATCGGATGCCTTATTTGTCCGGAAATTTAACAGCCGGAATCTGGAGATCGTGGATAAATTATTAAATAAAGTAACGGGATCATGAGAGAGGAGTTGGTGTCGGTTATTATACCAGTATATAATGCAGAACAAACGCTGCACGTCTGCTTGGAAGCACTACGGTCACAGACCTATCCTAACCTGGAATTTATTTTTATCAACGATTGTAGTACCGACGGTAGCTTGGCGTTGCTGCAACACTTTGCCGAATCAATGGAAGACAAACCGTCTCCTACAATCAAAATCGTTAGCCATGCCCAAAACCAAGGTGTAGCGAGCGCCCGAAACACAGGGTTGGACAATGCGACAGGTATCTATGTGTATAATGTTGACGCAGACGATCATATTGAACCGGAAGCAATTGCCTTAATGGCTGCTGCCGCAAAAAAAGCCGATGCGGATATCGTCGGCTTTAACTGGTTCTTAACCTTCCAACAAAACGAACGGAAAATGAAACAGCCTGCTTTTCGCGATGCATGGGATGCGGTACAACAGATGCTAGCGGGGACGATGCGCTGGAACTTATGGCTCTTCTTGGTGCGCCGCTCTTTATATGAGGAAAAGCAGATTCGCTTTCAGCCCGGTATGAACATGGGAGAGGATCTTCTGGTCATGATGAAATTGTTTGTACATGCCCGATCTGTTACGTATCTTGATAAACATTTGTACCACTATGGCCAATCGAATACCAACTCATTAACGAAAACCTATTCCGATCGGCATATTATGGAGGTGACGGCAAATATCAATGAGGTGGACCGGGTTTTAAGAAACAGTAAGTTTGCAACAGAAATTGGGGATCATCTGGATTTTTTAAAACTTAATATTAAGTTGCCCTTACTGATTTCGGATAAAAAGGAACAATACCAAAGATGGCTAGCCTGGTTTCCGGAAGCAAATGCAAAAATTAATAAGAATAAGGCGTTGCCATTGCGGACACGCCTGTTACAGGAACTGGCCGCACGCCGCCAGTTTTGGGCGGTGAAGCTATATTATAAATTGGTGATCCGCTTAATATATGGCATACTTTATAAATAGATTAGGATAAGTTGGTACGGTTTATACAATATATGATGACAGGGGTACTGGTAAGTTTTTACCTGTTTCCCATTGGACTCACCTTTCTTCCAGCTAGCGTGAACACCAAGATGCTGATGGCCGTCGCGGGTGTGGGGCTTGCTGGTCTATACCTCATCAACAAACGCGAAATCACCGTATCAAGACCATTGCTTGGAGCGATAGGATTCGCTTTTGTTTTCTCTTTAATTTGTTTTTATTCGGTCGACTACAACCATACCAACGACTACGCATACGCGACTTATTTCTCTTCGTTTTTTACGTGGCTGGGTGGAGCTTATGCTGTTTGCTGGGCAATACGGAAGGTACATGGGGAGGTTGATTTCAAACGGCTTACCTTCTATCTGGCGGGGGTATGTTTTGCACAGTGTGTCTTGGCTATTATGATTGACCGTATACCGGCTTTTCAGCTGTTGGTAGACCGATATATTGCACAGGGACAGGAGTTTTTTCAGGAAGTGGACCGCCTCTACGGAATCGGTGCGGCACTGGATCCTGCGGGGGTTCGTTTTTCCCTTGTTCTGATCATGATCGTAGCGCTCTTAAGTAAGCACGTAGAGGTGCGCTCGGATCGACGCAGTATTATTTTGCTTTTGATCGCCTTCTTTTCCATTACCGTAATTGGAAATATGATATCCCGTACCACCATTATCGGACTTTTGCTATCTATAGGGTATTTGCTGTTAAGCACGGGTTTATTGCGCTTTGTATTAAAGAAAGAGCACGCTAAATTTTTGCGGATTTTTGGCTTGATGTTATTTTGCTTCATTGGTATCTCCGTTTATCTTTATCATACCGACGTGGCATTTTATGATAATATGCGGTTTGCTTTTGAAGGTTTTTTTAACTGGGTAGAAAAAGGGGAATGGAAAACGGACTCGACCGACAAGCTAAATAATGAAATGTGGATCTGGCCCTCAGACTTGCAGACCTGGCTCATCGGGTCGGGACTTTTCAATAACTATGTATATAGTACCGATATCGGATATTGCCGTTTCATCTTATACTGCGGACTGGTGGGATTCGGTGTATTTGCCCTGTTTTTTGTGTACAATGCCTATGTTTTTGGTGCCGCGTACCCGCGATACGGCATGATGTTCTTTCTCTTTTTGATCCTGACCTTTGTGGTATGGATAAAGGTAGCAACCGACATATTCGTGATTTATGCCTTGTTTTATTGCTTAGATAGTCCTAAATTTCAGCGAAAACCTATTTAAATAAATGAAGAAAATCAAAAGGGTAGTATATTGTATTGGAGGTACTTTCAACTCCGGTGGCATGGAACGCGTGCTGGCCAATAAAGCGAACTATTTGGCCGCACAGGGAATCACTGTGGCGATTGTGACAACCGATCAACAGCAACGTGCGCCTTATTTTACCTTAAATGAGCTGATTTCTTGTTTTGATCTGGGGATTAACTATACGGCTAGTAGCAATCAAAATATACTGCAAAAAGGCTTAGGCTATCTCGTCAAGCAATGGCGGCATAGACGAAAACTTCGACGGCTGCTTAAGGAGCTGAAAGCGGATGTGGTGATCTCCATGTTCGATAACGATGCGAATTTGCTATGGGGTATCCAGGATGGAAGCAAAAAGATTCTGGAAGCCCATTTTTCGAGATTTAAACGGTTACAATATGGTCGGCGTGGCTTATGGAAGCGAATAGACGCGTGGCGAAGTGAACAAGACCTAAAGGTCGCTAAACAATACGATAAATTTGTAGTACTTACGGAAGAGGATAAGGAATATTGGGGCGAGCTGCCTAATATGACCGTGATTCCCAATGCCCACAGCTTTGCGCCGGAACAGCCTGCTGCCTTGGCCAATAAACGGGTGATTGCGGTTGGTAGGTACGATTACCAAAAGGGATTCGATGAGTTGATTGCGGCGTGGGCCAGTGTAAAGGAGGTGTTCCCTGATTGGCAGCTGCATATTTTTGGTAAAGGTGAACTAGAGGAGGCTTACAGAAAGCAAATCAAGGGGCTGGACCTCCAGGATGTTGTAAGACTCTGCCCTCCAACGGAAAAGATAGCGGAGGAATATTTAAGCAGCAGCATATTCGCGATGACTTCCCGCTACGAGGGCCTCCCGATGGCGATGCTCGAAGCGCAGGCCTGTGGGCTTCCGCTGGTAGCTTATGCCTGCAAATGTGGCCCCCGGGACATTATTGTCGACGGCCAAAATGGATACTTAATCCCCGAAGGTGATCAAGCAGGAATGGCGAATGCCTTGATTCGATTAATGCAGGATGAGGAACTTCGAAAACGGATGGGTAGCAATGCGCGACATGAATCGGTGCAATTTTCGGAAGAAGGGGTGATGAAACGCTGGATGGATCTTTTGGGTCAACTAATTAATAAGCAATGACGCAGGTGGGATTGAATAACGCTTCGGCAGGACGAAAAACCATTGTCGTATCTGCTGTTAACCTGGTAGAGGCCGGTACATTGGCGATCTTACGCGATTGCCTTGCGTATTTATCTGTATTGGCAGCAGAGGAAGATTACCGCGTCGTCGCGATCGTCTTTAAAAAAGAACTAGCGGAATTCCCCCATATTGAATATATCGAAACGCAATGGCCTAAGAAGCGGTGGGTAAACCGGTTATGGTACGAATATGTCAGTATGAAGCGGATTTCGAAAGCATTATCTCCTGTATACCTGTGGCTTTCCCTCCACGATACGACGCCTAGTGTAGTGGCCGAACGTAGGGCGGTGTACTGCCACAATGCCTACTCGTTTTACAAATGGAAGTTGAACGATTGGTTTTTTACACCTAAAATAGCGCTGTTTGCGATCTTTACCAAATACATCTATCGTACCAATATTCGTAAAAATAAATATCTTGTCGTTCAGCAAGAATGGTTTAGGCAGGCCATGTCTAGTATGTTTGGAATCGATCAACAGTCAATTATTGTAGCTCCGCCCAACTATCCGCAACGCCAAGTTTTAATAGATCGTTCGTTCGGGTCTGCTCCCTATTCTTTTATATTTGCAGGGTCGCCGAATAGCCATAAGAACTTTGAATGTATCTGCGAAGCGACGGACATACTGGCAAAACAAGATAGCTTGCCGCCTTTCACGGTTCGTATTACCGTTAGTGGGGAAGAGAATAATTATGCCCGCTGGCTGAAAAAGAAGTGGGGTAGTATCCCACAGCTGGATTTTGTCGGCTTTTTGGGCAGGGAGACACTTTTCGAATATTATGGCAGTAGCAACTGCCTTATTTTCCCGTCTAAAGTGGAAACCTGGGGATTGCCTATCTCGGAGTTTTCTGATTTACACAGGCCCATGCTGCTGGCTGATCTGCCCTATACGCACGAAACAGCGGCAGGATCTGAGCAGGTCGCTTTTTTTAACCCGGATAGCCCCACCGAGCTTGCGACTCACATGGCCCGGCTTATTCAAGGGGATACCAGTGAGCTGACAAAGGTAGAGCCGACGGATAGCGCCGCGCCGCGCGCGGAATCGTGGCAACAATTGTTTACTATTTTACTACATGATGAAAATATTACAGATCGGTAAATTTTATCCCATTCGTGGGGGTGTGGAAAAGGTAATGTACGACCTGACAGCAGGTTTGTCGGAAGCGGGGATTGCCTGCGATATGCTATGTGCAACCACCGAAAATCACCCGGGGGGCGTTATTCAGCTCAATGCGCTGGGAAGGATTATCGCCATTCGTACCCAGATTAAATTTGCGGCGACCATGATTGCTCCGGCAATGGTGCTTAAATTGCGGCGCATCGCGAGCGACTACGATATCATACATATCCATCATCCTGACCCAATGGCCTGCCTTGCCCTGTTTTTATCGGGCTATAAGGGTAAGGTAGTCCTGCATTGGCACAGCGATATCTTGAAGCAAAAGACTTTATTGAAACTGTATAGACCGCTGCAGGATTGGTTAATAAATCGGGCGGATCGTATTGTGGGCACAACGCCCGTGTATGTGCAGCAATCAGACTTTTTACAGGGAGTTCAACATAAAATTGATTTTATCCCCATCGGGGTGGAGCCGGTGAAAGCGGATCCAAAACGTGTGACAGACATCCGTAGCCAATATCCCGACAGGAAATTGGTCTTTTCGCTGGGTCGGTTAGTCGAGTATAAAGGCTATCGTTACTTGTTGGATGCGGCAAAAACATTGGATCCGAGTTATATGGTGCTCATTGGTGGTATGGGCCCACAGCGTGAAGAACTTCTACATATCATACAGGAACACGGTCTTCAAAATAAGGTCGCGCTACTAGGGTATATCGCTGATGATGATGTGCCGAATTACTTTGCCGCCTGCGATGTGTTCTGCCTCAGCTCCACCCTCAAAACAGAGGCATTTGCTATTGTACAGATCGAGGCCATGTCCTGTAGTAAACCGGTGGTATCTACACATATTCCCGGGTCGGGGGTGGATTGGGTGAATCAACATGGTGAATCGGGGGTGGTCGTGCCAAAGGAAGATGGATCAGCCTTGGCGAAAGCCTTTGAGCAGGTCATCGAAGACCCTGCTTATTATCAAAAACTAGCAAATGGGGCTAGCGCGCGCTTCGAAGCGTATTTCACGCGGGATCGGATGGTAGCAGCGGCGACCCAGTTGTATCAAAAGCTGGAAATGGAAAAGTGATTTAGGAAACAACTGCCAAGGATTGTTGAATTTTCGATATATTTGTGTTGGAGCGATTATAGAACCGGAATCAGATATGAAGAGTGCATCTTTTAAAAAGTTAACGGTAGCAAATAGCGTATTCTTTGATCAGGTGAAGGAATATTTGGATGGTGGGAAGAAAGTGACTATACCCGTAGCCGGAGGTAGCATGCGCCCTTTTCTCCGCCAAGGGGACAAGGTTGTAATAAAAGCAATTGAACCGGCAGATATGAAGCTGGGACGAATTTTATTGGCTTATACGCCGCAGGGCTACGTGCTGCACCGGCTTGTACGTAAAACGGCAAAGGAAGTATGGCTGGCTGGAGATGCGAATCTACAGCAACTGGAACGAATACCGAAAACGGCACTTTGGGCAGTGGTTATTGAAGCCTACAGGGGTGATAAAAGGAAAAATCCATATGCCCTGCCTACGATGCTAGCGGCCTGGCTGTGGTATGGCGCCCGTCCGCTTCGGCGAATAATCGGCAAGTGTTGAAATTAGAAATAATAAGGGAACGACTAATCGGTAAAGATATGAGAATACGAGAGGACTTAAAATTGCGGCAGATTGGCGATGATTATATTGTCGTGGAGCCGGGACAGGATATGGTGGATATGTCGAAAGTATACACACTGAATGAAACCGCAGCTTGGTTGTGGAATGCACTCAAAGGAAAAGATTTTTCTGTGGAAACGGTGGTAGAATTATTACGTAACGAATACGATGTTAAGGAGAAAGAGGCACAGGAAGACGTAGCGAAGTTGTTGGCCATTTTCGAAGAACAGGGTTTATTAGAGGCGTAAGGGAATGGGTGAGCCAATCCAACACGCGTTCTTTTTATTACTGAAAGCTGGATTGTGGGGCAGGGAACTGTCGTCCGCTCCTTGTTTTCCGCTTTCCAAAT
This sequence comes from Sphingobacterium alkalisoli, assembly GCF_005049105.1. GTDB lineage: Bacteria > Bacteroidota > Bacteroidia > Sphingobacteriales > Sphingobacteriaceae > Sphingobacterium > Sphingobacterium alkalisoli. The sequence continues at coordinate 32,552 of NZ_SUKA01000012.1, read as the reverse complement.
CACAATGGAAATCACTTCTGTCGATGGCTTCAAACCATACGGTGGAGGGGATTGTTTTTGAGGGCATGCGGAGGCTACCCAATAAGGATCTTCCGCCTAAAGATGTTGTATTGCCATGGACTGTGCGCGTAGATCGTATCGAACGCAGTAACCAGTGGATGAATAAAGTGTTAGGTCAGCAGGTAAGATTCTTTCATAAACACAATATATCGGCTTGCTTGTTAAAAGGACAAGGATTGGCCTTATGTTATGATAATCCACTGCGGCGTGTGTGTGGCGATATTGACTGGTACTTTAATACAGTAGATGACTATACGCGGGCAAATCAACTCATTTCCGAGGCCGGAATAGCATTGACCTATACACCTGGGTTTAGTTGTAATTATATATGGAATGGTTGTGAGATAGAGCATCACCGAAAGATGATCGATCTGTACAATCCCTTTGCGTACCGTTATCTTAAAAGGATGGAAATGGAACAGTTTGAAAATAGGAAGTACCTTGAAGTGGAGGGCGAGCAGGTGGTTTTACCGGCTCCTTTGCTCACCTTTGTACAGGTAAATGCACATATTTTAAAACATATTCTTTCATTTGGAATTGGTATCCGGCAGCTTTGTGATTCGGCTAGAATGTGCTATACTTATCATAAGCAAGTGGACGGAAACGAACTTAAGGCGACCTACAGACGACTGGGGATCCTCCGATGGGTGGAGCTGCTTCACGCAATATTGGTGAAGTTTATCGGTTTGCCGAAGGAATATCTTCCATTTGCCTTATCGCCAGACATAGATGCGGACTGGATGATGGAGGAAATCTGGCAGGCTGGCAATTTTGGATTTCATGATGCACGGGTGGATCTGCAGCAGGAGCGTGATCGAAACGAACGCGTTGACGTTGTCGGACGCTGGAGTAGTAATTTTAGAAAATATGTGTATTATGCGCCAATGGAAGCTGTTTTTTTTCCGTTAACGCAGTTGTATTCTCGATACGTAAAATAGATAGATGGTAACACACTCCCTTTCATATCAGCTGCGATGGGCATGGAACCTGACAAAGGGATACCGCTGGAATCTTTCTGCTGTCTTATTTTTGGAGCTGATTGCAATTGTCTTATCGCTCTGGTTTGTATTGGAATCCAAACACGCAGTAGATCTAGCCATGGGGCTTGGTAGCGGTAGTATAAAACTTACCTTGCTCTGGGTGACGATAGCCGTTGTAGGAGGAGTGGGAATGCGGCTTTTGGCGGCACGCTTGAGTGAAATGGTACGGCTAAGGATGACGATAGACGTACAGCAGGAGTTGACCGAAGGACAGATGATGTCGTCTTGGAAATTTGTAAAAGATTGGCACACGGGCGACCTTATGGTGCGTATACAGTCTGACGGAAACGAAGTGGTGCAGATGCTGAGCCAATCGGCTATCGACTTTGTCGTTACCCTATTGCGACTCATCGCCTCTTTTGCGTTTTTGTGGACCATGGATCCGATGCTGGCATTTATGATTGTGGCCATATCGCCCTTATTCTTGTTCGCAAAACTCTATTTCCGGAAGATGCGGAAATTAAGTAAAGACGTGAAAGCTGCGGAAAGTAACTTCGGTAAAGTGGTGCAGGAAAGCCTAAAATTTCGGATGCTGGTGCGGGCTTTAGGACTTACCAGAGCAAGAAAGCAAAAGCTCGCGCAAAGCCAGGAACAACTGTATGCATTAAAAAAAGAACAGTTGAATTTCTCTCTGTTTACACAGGGGGTTACGAAATTGACCATTAATGGAGGGTATCTATTGACCTTTGTATGGGGGGTATACCGCTTGCAGGCCGGGCAGATCTCGTTCGGAACAATGACCGCCTTTCTGCAATTGGTAGGGCGTGTGCAGTCACCCATATTGCAATCGATTACCTTTGTGCCTGCATTTGTCCGATTTAGAACATCGGTAGATCGGCTACTGGAACTCATCTTGAGCGAAAAAGAAGTGATGGCACCATCACAGCAGATTCCAAATCCCCAGCGTATTGTGATTAGCGAGCTCTGGTTCCGCTATGCGGATCATACGTTGATCGATAACTTGAATGCGGAAATCAACCGCGGGGAGCCATTGGCTATTATTGGATCCAGCGGTCGGGGTAAAACCACCCTGATTCGCTTATTGTTGGCATTGATCAAGCCGGATGCGGGCAATATATGGATTGATGATGACCGGGGGCGTATTGCCCTATCGAATGCACATCGGATGAATATCGCCTATGTGCCGCAAGGTAATACCTTGTTTAGCGGTACCATCCGTGAAAATGTAGCCGCCGGAGAAACTGCGGTAATGGAACAACGGATAAAGGAGGCTATACGGTTGGCTTGCGCCGAATTTGTATACGCTTTGCCCGACGGTCTCGATACCATCGTGGGCGAATCTGGATACGGTTTATCGGAAGGACAGGCGCAACGTATTGCGATTGCCCGTGCCATGATGTCCGAAACGAGTATCTGGCTATTTGATGAAATAACATCTGCACTGGATACGGAAACAGCCGAACAGGTGGTAAATCGGTTGATGGAGGCAGGAAAGGATAAAATAATACTATTTGTGACGCACGACCTGTGGTTGGCGGAACAGTGTAGTCAAACCATTTATATGCAATAATGAAAGAAGACTTAATCTACGAGGATACGGTGTTGCAAGACGTTTATTATCGTATTGCCGGGCATACCCTCAAGGTGAGCATGCCTGAGGTTGATACAGACCGTGTATTGCCTTCCTTTACGGATTTCTCTATACGGTGTGCAACAGCTGACGATCCGATAAGTAGGATTGTCATTTCGACGGGACCGAGCTTTGTGGATCTGACGAAGGCTACACTCCGCAGCGACGTATCGGTGACATGGGGCGATCGGTTTCGGTTTTACGAAACGGAAAACCATTACATTACCCGGGTGATGAATGAGAATGCATCGGCCTATTGGGAGATGGTGAGTGCCAAGGATTTTAGCGAATCACGGATTTATGCGATGGAAGTAAGTCTCCTCGATAGTACGGTGCTTAGCTGGCTACTTATGGTAACTTTTGGCCAGGCGGCTCTTCTTCATAACACGATACTCATCCATGCGTCCGTTGTGGAAAAAGATGGTAGGGGATATGCTTTTCTGGGAAAAAGCGGTACAGGAAAAAGCACGCACAGTAATTTGTGGATAGCGCATATACCGGGTACTACGCTTCTCAATGATGATAATCCTGCAATACGGGTAGAGGATGACGGGATAAGGGTATATGGTACACCTTGGAGTGGAAAAACCCCCTGCTATCGAAATGTGGGCGTAAAACTACAGGCCTTGGTACGCCTCAGGCAGGCTCCGGTCAATCAGCTGCAACTCCAAAAAGGGAAGCTCGCTTTGCTGACAGTATTACCCAGCTGCACGGCGCTGCGGTGGAATCAAACTTTATACACCGCCATGATGGATATGCTGGTGTGGCTGTTGCCCGATGTGCGGGTAGCGCAAATGGATTGTCTGCCCAATGCAGACGCTGCAAAAATTTGCTATAAACAAATCGGAAATAATTAATATCTTTCACTATGAAATATCCATGTAGCACAGGCTGCACAAACACGAATGAACATAGTTTGGATATTCCATAGGACAATTAAAGTCAAACCGAGCTTGCGAGCTCACGAAGTAATTATACACATATGAAAAAATTGATATGGTTAGCTGCCATTAGCGTGTTTTTGTTGAACTCATGTCTTACACCCCGTAAAGTGGTGTACCTGGACGATATGAAAGAGAATACGGCTTATAATACACTTATACCGCCACCTGTAAGGGTGCAAAAGGGAGATCGCTTGAGTATACAGGTAAGTGCTAAAAATCAGGAGCTCACAGCGCCCTTCAATCAGGGCCTCGGATCGTACCGGATAACGGACGACGGTAATGTGGCAACCGAAAATACCGGTGTGCTACAAGAAAAGGGTTTTTTGGTGGATCAGGAGGGGAAAATAGATTATCCTATTGTGGGCAGCTTGGCGGTAGAAGGATTGACATTGGATGGACTCAAAGATTTGGTACGAGATCGCCTAACACAAGGAAAACTCCTCAGCGACCCTATCGTAAGCGTCGAGCTTCTTAATCTCAAAATCAATATGATGGGAGAGGTGGGAAGTATTGGTGTGATCACTGTGCCGGATGGCCGCATTACCCTGATCGAAGCCATCGCGCGTGCAGGCGGACTTACCTCGAATGCTGCAGTAGATAAGATCGCTGTGATACGCGAAGAAAATGGCGAGCGGAAGATGATTATGAACAATATTGAATCCAAAGCTATTTTTGATTCGCCAACCTATTACCTGCAACAGAATGACATTGTGTATGTGACGCCAAGAAGCGCACGATTCACGCCGAGAGAGGAAAATACCTGGCGGTTTATCGGGTCTGGAGTAGGTTTGATCACTATGTTTTTTACATTGCTGAACTACACTAATAAATAATAAACATGGAAAATAGTGCAGCGACTAATTACCTAGTACAAGAGAAGGAAGAAAAGTCGATCAATGTGATTGATATTCTTAAATACCTTCTGTTTCACTGGAAATGGTTTGTATTGTCGATTTTGATCTTTGGAGGTTATTACCTATATCAATACAATAAGACGGCCTTTATCTACAGCCGCACGCAAACGGTGATGATTAAGACGCCGGCAAATACCGTTTCTACAGCACGGATATCGCGAAGTAACAGCTATAACGTGGTTAACGTAGCCGGCGAAATTTTGCAGTTGCGATCGAAGGAGCTTATGCGCCGGACGATAAGTCGACTTAATGCCGACGTAAGCTACAGCGTACGGCAGGGACTGCGGAATACGGAACTGTATACCGATGCACCCATACAAATAAGTTTTGAGGACGTACGTACGGAGGACAATTTTTCGTTCACGGTTTCCCGAAACGACGATAGCACAGTGCTCATGTCGGGTTTTTCCAAAGGGGACATGGAGCAACGATTTATCGTAAAGTTCAATGAAAAGGTACGTACTCCGGTAGGGGTGCTCGCCGTAAGACCGACGGATGCATATAGCCTCGCAGCATTTACCAATGAAATAAGGGTGAGTAAAAACCCTAGGGAAGCGATGGTCGGCTATTTTATGGGTAGGATGAACATTCGGCAAATGGAAGATGATGCGGCGCTGTTGCAGATATCGATGGAAGATAATTCTCCCCGACGCGCGGAGGACGTGATTACCATGTTAATTACGGTGTATAATGAAGAGGCTATAGACGATAAAAATCGCATTGCTGTAAATACGGCGGATTTTATCCGCGAGCGGATTGATATTATCGAGAGCGAACTAGGGTTAGTCGAATCTGACCTGGAACGCTTACGGATAGCAAACCAGGGTTTAGATCTGGCGTCTTCCCGGCAGATGTACTCCTCGGAAAGCCAAACCTACTACGCGGAGGGAAATGCAGCGGAAACGCAAATGAAGTTGGTGGAACTCATGAAACAGTACCTAGAGGATGCGGAACGGCGAAATGACCTTATTCCGAACAATACGGGACTGGTGGATATGAACATCGAAAGCCAGATTAACGAATACAACGTAGCGTTACTAAAACGCAACCGTCTGGTGGAAGGTGGAAGTTTTTCGAATCCGATCATTCAGGATCTGGACAATGCCCTACAGGCTATGCGCAAAAATATCGATCGCTCAATCGAAAATACCTTAGCCGGACTACGTATTAAATTACGGAATGCACAGCGCGAAGGGGGTGCGGCGCGCAGTAAGGTGCAATCTATCCCTCCGAAGGAGCGGGTGATGCTATCTGTCGAGCGCCAGCAAAAGGTGAAAGAAGAGCTGTATATTTTCTTGCTGAACAGAAGGGAGGAAAATTCGCTCAATCAGGCAATGACGGACGACAATGTACGAATTATTGATCCGGCTTCTGGATCCAGTGCGCCGATATACCCCAGCCGCTTTAGCAAAGTGGCACTGGGTGTGGGGATCGGGGCGGCAATCCCGGCGGTCGTGCTGTTGCTCATGTTACTTTTGGATACCGGGGTACGCAATCGAAAGGATATTGAAGGTGCCGTGACGACTCCGTTCTTGGGAGAAATTCCATTTTCGGACAAACGACGGCGTTCTAAAGAGGGGAATTTGGTTATCGAAGCACAAGGAGGAGATCCGGTAACGGAAGCTTTTCGGATACTGCGTACGAATATTGGTTTTATGGCCTCCGCCGATAAGACACTACAGGTGATTACGTTTACCTCCTTTAATATTGGTGCCGGAAAGACCTTTACGGCCATGAACTTAGCGGCGAGCTTCAGTTTTCTCCAAAAAAGGGTGGTGTTGCTCGATCTGGATCTGCGGAAGGGTACACTAAGCAAATCCCTGAAGGGTAGAAGGAAAGGGGTAACGCATTACCTCTCGGACGCCAATGTGGCCTGGAGCGATATTGTGTATAAGAATGAGTTTGCAAACAGTGTCGATATCGTGCCCATTGGAACCATCGCCCCTAACCCGGTGGAGCTCTTACTTGGAGGAAGATTGGATGAGTTAATTGCTGCACTGAAAAGTAATTACGATTATGTTATTGTGGATAATGTACCAGTGGCACTGGTAGCCGATGCAGCGATTGTAGACCGTATATCGGAGTTAACTCTTTTTGTGGTACGGGCCGGTAAAATGGACAGAAGGCAATTGCCGGAATTGGACAAGCTTCATCGCCAGGGGAAACTGACAAACATGGCTATTTTATTGAACGGCATTCGCAAAGGAAAAATGGGTTACGGTTACGGTTATGGGTATGGTTACGGCTATGGTTATGGCTACGGAAATACCAAGACCTAATGTAATTATCTATCGGATGCCTCCTAAAAAAACCGTTCACCTGAACGGTTTTTTTTCTGAAAGTGTCTATTCTCAAAGGCCATCAAGAACTTTCATGCCTGTTGGTGATTCAATGGATCATGAAAGTTTTATTTATGGATGAAACGAAGATTTCCTTGGCCGTAAGCGCTAGTCCTATGTTGCGCAACGCGAATTAACCAGTGTGTAGTGATTGCGCTACAAAAAAAACTATATGCGCCGACATATACAGAAGTATAAAGTGATCTTCCCTACTTTTGTTTCAGATTAGTAACGTGTTAGCAATATTAAATACGACTAAGCGGAGATCAAATAAGATGAAAAATATAATTGGATTTTTTTTAAAAGATATGAGAAATGTAGTGGTCATTACGGCTATGTTTATTGTGTCAGTGAGCTATGCACAGGGGCAGGCCATTCGTTTGAAAGCAGATACATTGGTGGAAGAATCATCCGATCGATATAAAGTGGAAACCAATCGTTTTTTCGACAATTGGTTTGTCGGTGCTGGAGCGGGTGCGCAGATTTTTTACGGAGACCACAATAAACAGATGAAATTTAATGAACGTCTCACGCCAGGATTTGAGCTGTATGTGGGCAAATGGTTTACACCGGGCATTGGGGTGCGCTTAGCGGTAAACGGTTTAACAATTAAAGGCGCTACACAGAATGGTAGCCATTCTACCGGTGAAGTATATGATGCGTCGCAGGGGTTGTCGAAACAGCAATTTGATTATTACCATGCGCATGGGGATGTGTTTTTTAACTTGACGAATATGCTTGGTGGTTATAAGTCGGATCGCGTTTATACAGTCAGCCCTTATGTGGGTCTAGGATGGATGTACACGGGTGAGGAGCCGGTAGCACGGGAAGTGAGTGCGAACCTCGGTCTGTTTAATTCTTTTCGGGTGAGCAAATCTGTCGATATTACGTTGGATATCCGGGGAAGCATGGTAAACGATCGCTTTGACGGTGAGGCGGGAGAACGGAGGCAGGATGGTCTGCTTACAGCTGCCGTAGGAATTAAATATCGATTCAAAAACCGCGACTGGAAAAAGAGTACCACCACCACGATACGTTATGATGAGAAGGAACTAAGTGCATTGCGGGATAAAGTAAATCAACTGGCAAACGACAATGAATCTTTACGTAAACAGTTAGCACAATCGGGCAACGAATCGATTACGGATGTGATCGTAGAGAAACGGGTGATCGCCGCACCGGTTTTACTGACCTTCCCGATCAATAAAAGTGTGATCTCGAACGATATGCGTGTAAATCTTGGTTTCTTGGCTAAGGTAATGAAAGAAGGGGGAACGGATGTGAAATACCGGATTACGGGTTACGCGGATAAAGGCACTGGTTCGGAAAGTACCAATAAGAGATTAAGTAAAGAGCGCGCACAGGCGGTTTGTAACGTATTGGTTCGGGAGTTTGGCGTACCGCTGTCGCAATTGGAAGTATCGCACGAGGGAGGTGTAGATAATATGTATTATGACGATCCGCGATTAAGTCGTGCCGTGATCACCATAGGATACTAAACCGAAACGAATACAATGACATTAGTGTATAAAAATATGAATACGAAGGAATTATTGCCTTATATCGCACCGACGATAGAAGTAGAGATTATAGAATTGGAACAAGGAATTGCAACGGCTTCTGCTTTTGTATCACCGCATGCCGAGGGAGATTTTGTACAGGAGGAGTGGGAAACAGAAGAGAATAAACAATATGAACTTAATTGGTAACCGAATATATATCTGACATGAAGAGTTTTCAATGGGTTAACATAAAGCGTGGCAAGGGTGCCTTAATCGCTTTTATTGCGTGCACGGTATTCGTTGTTTCGTGCGGTAAAGAGGAAATGAATATGGGAAACGGGGCAGCATCCGTGAAGGTAAACCTTCAGGGCGTACAGACTGGTACATCAAGCCTCGTGAAGGTAGGCTCCACGAACCTGAAAGGGCAACAGTCAGAGTCCGCAGTACAGCAAGTTGCTGTGCCATTTGATGACACTTACCAGTTGGTAGCGACATTGGTGCCAGCATCTAATGGTAATGGATTGACAAAATTAGCGGCGACGACTGTCGATCGCGATCCGTTGCCGGCAGGTGTACAGTATCGCGTGGTGGTTTACGATCAGGAAACTGGTGCGTATGTCGCTGATAAGGTATATAGTGCTGGTGCACCGAATCCGGAACCTTTTGGGTTGTTTACAGGGAAAACCTATACATTCGTATCTTATTCAGTTCGAAGCAACAGCACGGTGCCAGCAGTTGATCCTGCGCAGTCGCTTTCTGTTGCTAAGCTAACGTCGATCAGCGGTGATGCTGATTTCATGTATGATGTAACGTCTAATGTGCAATTGACCAGCGGCGATAATAGCTTGGATATAATCTTGAAACATCAATTCAGTCAGATCAATACCGTACTGGATGCTTCTGCTGTGGGTGTTATTACAGCTATTGCGGCCCGTATTGAACCACACCGCTCTAAGGTGGATGTTAAACTCCAAAACGGAGCGATTACTTATGGTGCGGTAGCATCTGCAGGAAAGACCGTGTCGTTCCCAACTGGAGCGAACACTTCAACCAGTGCAGCTACAATCGTGTGTTCACCGGCCGTAACCAATGGTAAATTTACGATTTCATCGGCCACTATAGGTGGGACAGCGAGAACCACACCTTTGGTGCTAGAAGGATTGAAGATAACCCCGGGTGTGCGCTATACGATGGAGCTAAAGTTGAAAAAACCAGATGGAATCGACATTGGTGGATTAACATGGGCGCCAGGTAATCTAGTTTATAATCCGACTACCGGAGTCTATTCCTTCGCAGCTAATCAAGCCGTGTTCGGTAATTATTGGCCATTAAACTCTTTATTCCCTGTAAGCGCTTCGCGGCCTGTGGATAGATCGAGAGGAAGTACAACCTATACTACCGGCACCGATCCATGTACCAAAGTGCAAAGCAATGGCGGTAACTGGAAAACGCCTTCTAGAGCGGAGTTAGAGAAGCTGACAGGTGGTGAGCAGTTTAATATAATCTATTGGCCTCGCTCCGAAGCGACGTACAATGGGGTTCGTGGTATCTACTTCGGGACGACGAGTCAACCTGCTGTTGCTGATCAGGATAAGTATCTATTCTTGCCGGTAGCAGGGTATATAGGACAAGACGGAAGGAGCACGGTTAGCTCGGCCCATGCCGATGAAGGCTCCTACTGGACGACGACTTCATCAGGTGGGGAGAATTTCTGGCGAATGAATTTCAACTTGCAGTCTACTTCTAACTATAATACGAATTATTTTCCACAAGGGCATAGCATTCGTTGCGTGAAGGCAAATTAACGATAATTTAATTTCAAAATTATAAGAACCCAGCTGAATCGCCATTCAGCTGGGTTTCTTTTTCGTAAAAAAATAACTAACTTGTAGTCCAGATATCTCTTGTCGTAACATCTAAAATAAACTATTGAGTCCGTTTCGCTATTTTGCTGTTTTGGTGTGCTTTTTGTTACAGTCTTTGATGTTGTGAAAAAACAATGTTGCCCTAAGGCATATTTGTGTAGTTAAAAAATTTAATGGAAATAGCACATATTTTTAAACGGTTGCGTAAAGACAATCCGAGATGGGTTGTTTTGGTGATTGACTTACTGATTGTTTGGACATGTTATGTACTGTCCAATTATATCATTAACAGCTTTAAAGGTAATTTTGATCTGTTGTTGATGCTTAAAAAATCAGCATTTTTGACGTTGGTCTACAGTTTATGCTTTTTATATTTTAAAACCTATAAGGGAATAATCCGGCAATCGGGAATACGCGACGCGCAATATATCATGACGGCCGTTGCTGTTGCTGGCGGAATACTATTTGCTGTCTCTTTTGTCGTACGTTTGGTTTTGACACCCGGTACGGTAGGCGCTGAGTTTCTAAGGTTGTCATATGGCGTGCTTTTTATACATGCCTTTCTCACGTTCGTAACCATGGTAGCTGCACGGATATTCTACCGCACGATTTATGAGCGGATTTTTTGGAATGAGCGCACAGTAAGTAGGGTCGTTATTGCTGGGGCGGGTAATATGGGCACAGTAACCTATAATATCTTACAGAATGATACGCGCAATAAGTATAAGGTAGTGGCTGTGGTTGATGATAACCCAAGTCGGATTGGAAAGCGGATCAATGGGTTTCATATTAAAGATATCGCCTGCGTTAACGAGAATTATGTACAGAATCTACGCGTGGATAAATTTATTATTGCCCTGGATGATAATAATACGGAGCGTTTAAAGCGAATCTCTGCTATATTGGAGCCGTTACCGGCGAAAATTATGATCATGCCTTCCACAGCGAAACTGCTGCAGGGGGAGGTGGCCGCACGGCAAATGCGTACGCTGCAGATTACGGATCTCTTGGGCCGTGAGTCGATCAAACTGGATAACTTGGTAGTAAAAGCGTCGTTGCAAGGAAAAGTAATCCTGGTAACTGGGGCGGCGGGCTCTATCGGCTCGGAGCTGGCACGGCAGATTGCGTACAGTGATTGTAAACGAATTATCTTGTTGGATCAGGCGGAATCTGCGCTCTACGATATGCAGCAGGAAATCTTGCAAATCGCGCCAGAGACGTCCTCTTATGAGGTGGGTAACGTACGGGATCGGGTGTTTATGCATCAGGTTTTCGCGAAGTATAAGCCACAGGTGGTATTCCATGCAGCGGCTTATAAGCATGTGCCGCTAATGGAACAAAATCCATATGAATCCATCCGTACCAATGTATGTGGTACAAAGAACGTAGCGGATCTGGCTGTGGAATTTGGTGCAGAAAAATTTGTGATGGTCTCTACGGATAAAGCCGTCAACCCTACCAATGTGATGGGAGCGACAAAACGTATTGCGGAGATCTATGTGTCGGCATTGAATCGGCAAAGTACGACTAATTTTATCGTTACCCGGTTTGGAAATGTACTTGGATCCAATGGGTCGGTGATCCCACTCTTTGAAAAGCAGTTGAAAAAAGGGGGACCGCTCACGGTAACGCATGCGGATATTACACGCTACTTTATGACGATTCCAGAAGCCTGCCAACTGGTGCAGGAAGCTGCGGTGATGGGTAACGGTGGTGAAATATTTGTGTTTGATATGGGGCAGCCCGTGAAGATAATGGACCTGGCCAAACGCATGATCCGATTGAAAGGATTCCGCTATCCTGAAGATATTGATATTCAGATTACCGGATTGCGTCCGGGAGAAAAGACCTATGAGGAGCTATTGGCGAATGATGAAAATACCCAAAAAACGCATCACGATAAAATCATGATCGCTAAGGTCAATACGGAGGATGTAGCTCTAAAAAAATATAAAATTGAGGCGCTATGTACGATGATCTGTTCGGAAAGTATTGACCGAATGGCTTTAGTGACCGCAATGAAAGATATTGTGCCGGAATACATCTCCAAAAATTCCATCTACGAGCAACTGGACAACGCTGAGGGGGCGTTGATTTAATAAGGTAACACCCCCACTTCCACAAAGACTACGATCTAGCTAACATATTAATAGTATGATGCTCTTATCAACGGTCTTTCTTGCTCGTCTTTTTCAAATGCTGCCAAAAAGGATACCTGATGTCCTTCTAGTGATAGAAATCGTGAAATGAAATCTTCATTACGACGGGTACTTTCAATTCGTAGGATAAAATCTTCATCATCGAGGTCTACGGTTGCAAATTTTACATCTTTGGAAACCGAATATAATTTCTGAATCAGATTGGATCGATCTAATATCGTTCGGATGGATGTTTTAAATATTAAAACATATTTTTTCATGGTATGATGAATTTAGTTGTTCATTTTAAACAAGGCATTACCGTGTAATTACCTTAATTCAAATATGGGTAGAATTTTAAAAATGGGAAATGAAAAAGAAGCCGAAGCGGACAAATTGACAACTGAATCGTCAAAATATGAGGATGTATAGTTGGTATATTATCCTTCTAACCAGTGTAGAAAGGCACTGCATTTTTCTTTGCTCACGGAGATTTTAATGGGATGACTCACGTGTAGGGTTAGCATCAGCTTTCGGCTAAGTCCGGTATTGGCGTAGGCAATGGCTTCTCGCTTGAGGACATGCTGCCGGTTAACACGGAAGAATTCCTCCCCCAGTAGTTGCTCCATTTCATCCAGCGATTTGTTAACGAGGTATTGTTTGCCGGAACTTATCTTGACAAATACGTTGTCGAATTCGATGTAACAGAGTACAATGTCGTTCAATTGCACGGGGATTATTTTGTCGCCGTTCATAACGATAATCGACTTACGGCGCTGTTCTCCTGATACGGCCTGCGTCTGCAGCTCGGATAGCATCTCATGTGTTCCCTTATTAAAACTGTCTTTCAACGACCTGTATTTAGTTAAGGTTTTTTGAATGCTTTCGTCCGAGAAGGGCTTGAGAACGTAATCCAGTCCGAAGGTCTGGAAGGCTTCCATCATATAGTGATTATAGGCGGTACAGAATACAATGGGAGCGGGTGGAACGATAGTTTTGAAAATATCGAAGGACTCCCCATCACCCAATTGGATATCACTGAAAATAAGGTCTACCGGTGTTTTTTTAGCGAAATAAGCGATGGATTCTTTGACACTGGACAACCGGGCTAGCAGTTCGATGTGGGGATCCAACCGCTTCAAGGTGCAAAGAAGATCTTCTGCCGTAAGATCTTCGTCTTCTATGATGATGGCTTTCATAGTTTAATGATTTTAACGTGTACCTCGAATGAGGTACCGTGGTCATGTATCAGCACACTTTCTTTCAAATAGTAGCTAAACCGCTCTTTGAGATTATTAAGCCCATAGTTGTTATTGTCCTCATGAGAGGTCTTGCGTGGACAGACATTGTTACGCACAATAATCCACCCGTCCTGGTGCAGCACCTCAATGCGAAGGGGATGTTCGACGGTATATTGATTGTGCTTAAGGGCGTTGTCGACCAGAGGCTGCAGTGAAAAAATCGGAAGGTTGTCTTGAAGCACTGATTCAGAAACATGGATCGTATAGGAGATGGCGTCATTAAAACGTATCTTCTGCATGTTGAGGTAATCTTCACAAAGCTGTAGTTCTTGTTTCACAGTTGCCAGCCCGTCTTCGGATGTAGTAAAACTAGCTCGAAGGTAATCAGAGAGTTGAAGCAAATAGGATTCTGCCATGGTACTGTCCTTTTTGATTAAGGATTTTAGGCTGGATAACGCATTGAATAGAAAATGTGGCTGTACTTGCTGCCGTAACATTTGGTTGATGGCCCGTTCATTGAGCTTATCGAGCTTCGATCGTTCGAGTTCGAGCTGATTGCGAAAATAATCGTTCATTACAAAGTATAACCACAGTTGAACGATGAAATTGAGAATGGCGGCACGTACAAACAAAAGCAATAGAAAGCCGAAAGTGGAACTGTCTAAAATACGCCGTTCCTCGATGGTCATCACACCCAAACGGGAGGTTACGCAGATGGTAAGCGCACAGATGCCAAGGGTAGACAGGAAGCTTAATACTTTCACATATACGGGTGATTTGATCGGATCCTTAACCTTAAATTGTATATGTAGCACGAGGTTAAAAACGATGATGCCAAAAAAACAAAGAAAAGCGACGAGAATATTCCACCAAAAGACCGATTGATCTTTGTACATGACATCGATAGCTAGAATCGATACAATGCAGATTGAAAACACCAAGCTGCGCTTAATCCAATCTTTTAAGGGGTAATTCGTTTTATTGCAGTTGAAACTCATCTTTTTTTTGACCGGTAATTGTTGCAAAGATAATAGAAAGTTGTGAACAGGTTATGTCGCAAATGTCGTTAAGATGTAAAGTCGTGACATGACTTCTTCTTCGCGAAGAGCTATGATGCTCCAATCTTCGATATGGATGGGTAAAAAGCAGTTGAATTATCGGCTACCTTGCGGAATTGTAATTGATGTTATAACATATAATTTTCTATGATAATAAAATTAATAGGAAGGAAATTTTTTTGTATGTTTGGCGGATAATTTTTTCGTACGTATGATAAGGTTAATCGTTGGTATACTTTTGTTTGGATTGGGATTGTATGTGGTAGATTTGAATTTTAGTGCATCAACTGCGGTGATTGGAAGCATTATCATCTTTATTTCGGTGGGAATAATCGGCCTTGGTATGGTCGCTACTCATAACAGACGGAAAAAGGGACGGGGAAATTAAGATATAAACGTTCTACCTCCTCTACCATTTGTCTACTCCCAATAACAATGGGTACACGTTGGTGTAACAAACGAGGCTGGATATCCAATATAGCGTTGTTACCTGTGCTAGCCTTCCCTCCAGCTTGCTCTACAATAAATGCCATCGGATTGCACTCATACATCAGACGCAGTTTACCGTTGGGATGATTGGAAGTTTCGGGATAGATGAATATACCTCCCTTGATCAGATTGCGATGGATATCAGCTACCATGGAACCGATGTAACGCGAAGTATATGGCCGGTTTGTAGCGGGGTCGATTTCCTGACAATATTTTATATATTGCTTTACGGCTTGTGGAAACTTACTGTAATTGCCTTCATTGATGGAATATAGGGAACCGGTGGGGGCGATCTTCATCTCGGGATGGGAGAGGCAAAATTCACCGATAGAAGGATCTAATGTAAATCCATTGACCCCACAGCCGGTGGTATAGACCAGCATGGTCGAAGACCCGTAGATGATATATCCTGCTGCGACTTGTTTGCGGCCCACTTGCAAAATCTCTTCTTGCTGGATCGGTCGGTCGGTATACAGACGCCGATATATCGAAAAAATCGTGCCGATAGATACGTTGGAATCGATGTTGGACGATCCGTCAAGGGGATCGATACAAACGATGTACTTCGCCTTCTCGGAGACCGTGTTCATAGATAGATCAACACCTTCTTCGTGTTCTTCGGAAGCGACATAACAACATTCACCACCCACTTTCAAGGCGTTGATAAACTGCATGTCGGCATATACATCTAGTTTTTGCTGTACCTCTCCCTGTATGTTGGTGTCGCCCTGCTGTCCGAGGATGTCGGCGAGGCCTGCTTTATTAACTTCGCGGTTTACCAATTTGGCGGCAATACCGATATCGCGCAACAAGCGGGAGAGTTCGCCTTTGGCATATGGGAAGTCGGCCTGCTTTTCGATGATAAATTGACCTAGTGTTGTGATTGCCATAATTCTTTTTATAATCTGGACAAAACTAGGGATTCTTTTAGCAATAAAAAAAATGAATTTTAGCTTATTGTCATCTATACACGGTGTATAATGTATTGTAACGTAGTTTTTTAGATGCTAAATTTGTTTTTAAATATTTTTTAATAATTTAGCGATAAACCAAATCCGAAGCCCATATCGCTATCGTAATGTGTACGGATACCTATATTTTTGGTTAATATATAGGTAAGACCACCCATGTATTCACGATCACTATTGACCATAAAACCAGCCCGTAGTCTTTTTGAAACCGGAATGTCTTCGCGCATGAGAGACAACCGTGCAATACCGTCGTGATATACTTCGGCCTGGAAATTAATTAACATGGGTAAGGTATACATAAATCCGACACTGAAGGCGCTGCGCGTATCTTTTCCATTTTTTTGTCCAAATAAATTTGTTTCGTGTTCATCCATTCCCATTTTGCGGTAACGCCAGTCAAAACCTATAAACGGCATAAACCATTGCATTTTTCCAATATATCTTCCCAAATGGGTTTCTACTTCGTAGCCATGCATATCGCTATAGCCCAGACGCCATTCTGTACCTAAAGACCATCTTGCATTCTGTAACATCGCTTCTCCATCGTTCCCATTGGTAGCAAAATCATTCTGCGCCATAAAGTGAACCATATTACTTTCTTTTTGTAACATCTTATAGGCTTTCTCTTTATTAGGTAACAAGGGGTTTTTGTAATCTCCAACTGCAAAAACTCGATTCATGCCCGACATCATATGGTATAGAATATGACAATGAAAAAACCAATCTCCCTCCTCGTTAGCTAAAAACTCGATGGTATCGGTTTCCATGGGCATAATGTCTAATACATTTTTTAATGGGGCATTTTCGCCTTTACCGTTGATCACTCGAAAATCAAAACCGTGTAGATGCATGGGGTGGCGCATCATCGAGTTATTATAAAGGGTGATGCGTAAAACTTCGCCTTGCTTTACGGGAATTTTATCGGTTTCTGAAAGGATTTTATTATCCATACTCCACACATAACGATTCATATTCCCGGTCAGTGTAAAGACGAGTTCCTTCACCGGAGCATCTTCGGGCAGTGTCGTATTGTATGGTGATCGCAACATGGCATAATTTAGGGTTTTGGGAGCGCTCTCCATAGGCATATTATGCGCGGCGTGGTCGTGGGTTTGTTTGTCCGGTCCAGTAATTTCGGGATACATTACCGCATTCATATCCATTTGGTTCAAACTCATATGCATGCCCATATCGTCCAAATCGCCATTCATTTTCATCATATCATTCATCATCTTCATCCCTTTGAAATAATCAAGGCGTGGAAGCGGAGCAATAGGCTTTTTTAGGCCATCACCGACAAAATAGCTGGCAGATTGTGTTCGGTCTTCTGTAGTTGCCAAAAATTCATAAGCAATACCCTCTTCGGGAATAGTTAACACGATATCGTAAGTTTCGGAAACGGCAATAATCAATCGATCTACTTCTACTGGTTCTACATCGTTACCGTCATTTGCAACGACGGTTATTTTGCCTCCTGCGTAACGAAGCCAGAAATAGGAAGATGCACCTCCGTTAGATACCCTTAATCTAACTTTATCTCCTGCTTTTAGTGTTTTACCATCGATTTTTTTTAGGTCGGTAGTATGATGACCGTTTATTAATATTTTATCGTAGTATACGTCGCTTACATCCATCGCCAACATGCGTTTCCATTCGTTGGTCAACTTAGTTCTAAAATGCCCTTCCCGGATTGCCTCCGCATAGGATTGTGTAGCTCCTTTTTTGATAGCGGCCCAATCGTTTGCGTTATGCAGCATTCTATGGATGTTATCGGGGTTGAGATTGGTCCATTCGCTTAATATAATGGGGATAGTGGGCAGATCATCTATTCCTTTTCGAAATGTTTGGTCATCAGATCTTTTATTCATCACAAAACTGCCGTACATACCTATTTGTTCTTGCAAGCCGGAATGGGAATGATACCAGTGTGTGCCATTTTGACTAATCGGAAAGCGGTAGGTATAGATCGCTCCTGGTTTGATGGGCTCTTGTGTGAGATGGGGTACGCCATCTTCTTTATTCGGTAGGAAAACCCCGTGCCAATGTAATGAAGTGTTTTCTACTAGTTGATTATGCACGACTATTTCGGCCGTATCACCCTCGGTAAAAGTAAGTGTAGGCATTGGAATTTGACCGTTTACGGCAATGGCTCTTCTTTCTTTACCCGCATAATTGACTAGTGTGTCCTTGACATAGAGGTCGTAGCGCACTACCGTTTGTGCGACACTGAATGAACCAATAGCAATAGCCATCAGCGTTAAAAGGAACAGATTTTTTGGCAACATAATTTTATGATCTATTTTAAAAATCTTGTTTCGACGACTTTACCACAGGTAAGCATTGACGAGCCGTAATAAGGATTTTTGATTTCTTTTTCGGTGCTCAACCAGTGTGCCTTTTTCATTGGGCAGAATTGATAGTAAACGGGTGAATTTATGTTGTCAGCGTTTTTCACTAACTTCCATAGTACAGTAGAAACCTCGTTGAATGCGGTTCGCTGTTTTTCGAGATGGCTACCCGCTTTGCTTAATTTCTCAGTAGCTTTCAACAGGTCTGCTTTCTGGACAAAATTGTCTCCGCCTTTTACAACTTCATAGAAAGCATTTATCGCCGCGGTTGAGGCTTTACTGTCGCTGTTTACCAACGCGTTTTTAACCTGGATATAATTGTTTAAAAGGTTGCCGGTGTTCTGTGCAAATGCTGAAAATCCAAACAGCATAACTGCGAGTGTAAAATATATCTTTTTCATTTTTTCTGTTGTTTATGGACTAACGATTTTAAGCGTTTAAAGGTTCTATCTTAAAGCCTGCTTTTTGTACGGTTTCGATCACGTCCTGTTCGCTGATTCCTTTGGATTTTACCGTGAGTATTTTGTCTTTGTTGGTGGTGTCGACCTCCCAGTGACAGACTCCTTCTGCCTGATCTAAATGTGGTTTTACAGATGCTATACATCCACCACAGTTAATATTAGTTTTGAACCTTAAATCTTGATTATTGTTTTCCATTTTATTTATATTTAAATTGTTAATTTACTTTTTCCACTTTAATCTTAAACTATTCGTCACGACACTAACGCTGCTTAAGGCCATTGCTGCTCCCGCAATCATTGGATTTAGCAAGAAACCATTTATGGGATAGAGAAGACCTGCTGCAATAGGAATACCAATGAGGTTGTAAATAAATGCCCAGAATAGATTTTGCTTAATGGTCGCGACGGTTTGTTTTGAGAGCCTTATTGCTTGTGGTATCTTGGTAAGGTCGGATGAAATAATGGTCATCTTAGCGACATCCATTGCGATATCGCTTCCTTTACCCATTGCAATACTTACATCTGCAGTCGCCAGTGCAGTACTGTCATTGATGCCATCACCTACCATGGCTACTATTTTTCCGTTGTTTTGTAATTCTTTTACAAAATCGGCTTTATGTTGTGGCAGTACTTCTGCTTTGTAATGGGTTATGCCTGTTTCTTGTGCGATGGCTTGAGCTGTTGCTTCATTGTCGCCGGTGAGCATAAAGAGTTCGATACCCATTTCGTGCAATTGCTTGATCGCTGCGACGGATGTTTCTTTTATTTTATCTGAAATAGCCAACACGGAGAGGGCTTCTTTACTATTTGCAAACCAGATCACGGTTTTGGATTGTTTGCCCCATGCATCGGCTTGATGTTGTAATTGATCGGCAATAGTAATGTTATTTTCGATCAATAATTTTTTATTTCCTACAAAATAGGATTCCATATCATGTACTGCTTTTGCTCCTTTGCCCGTGATACTTTCGAAAGCGGATAAAGCAGTAGTTGGTACACCCGCCAAATGTTTAACCACTGCTTCTGCCAACGGATGCTCGGATTGTTTCTCCATACTGAGTAGTATTTGTTTGTCCGTATCATGTGCATTCAGCCATTGGACACCGGTAACGACTGGCCTGCCTTCGGTAATTGTTCCCGTTTTATCGAGTATGATGGCATCTATCTTTTTTGCTAATTCTAGGCTTTCTGCATCTTTAATTAAAATGCCATTTTCGGCACCTTTGCCTACACCTACCATAATTGCAGTCGGTGTAGCTAAACCTAAAGCACACGGACAAGCGATTACCAATACGGTAACGGCAGCTAAAAGACCTTGGACAATACCATTATCGCCGCCTAACACGAGCCATAATAAAAAAGAGAGTATCGCAATTCCGATAACTACTGGAACGAAGATGCCGGCAATCTTATCGACTAACTTCTGTACGGGAGCTTTGCTGCCTTGTGCATCTTGTACCATTTTGATGATTTGAGCGAGCATGGTTTCTTTGCCCACTTTTACCGCTTTAAAACGGAGGCTCCCTTTTTGGTTGATAGTGCCTGCAAACACTTTTTCGTTTACGGCTTTTAATACGGGTACAGGTTCGCCACTTAACATGCTTTCATCTACATATGAGTTGCCGAAAGTAACCAGACCGTCTACCGCAATTTTTTCACCGGGTTTTATCAACAGGATATCACCCACATTTACCGCTTCAATAGCTGTTTGTACTTCGGTGTCGTCTGCCTGAATTACAGTGACCGTTTTAGGCTGCAGTCCCATTAGTTTTTTTATGGCCGTCGATGTATTGCCTTTGGCCTTTTCTTCTAATAATTTTCCCAAAAGAATAAACGTAACGATAACCGCCGCTGCTTCGAAATAAACGTGGGCGTGCAGGCCTTTTGAATGCCAAAAATCAGAAAAGAGCATATTGAAAACGCTAAAAATATAGGCGATACCGGTACTCAGTGCGACTAGTGTGTCCATATTAGCCGAGCGGTGTTTTGCTTGTTTCCAGGCGTTAACAAAAAAACTTCTTCCCAGCCATAACACAACTGGTGTACTAAACGCCCACATAATTTCATTAGCATAAGGCATATCCATAAAAAACATAC
The DNA here is from genome assembly GCF_005049105.1 of Sphingobacterium alkalisoli. Lineage (GTDB taxonomy): Bacteria > Bacteroidota > Bacteroidia > Sphingobacteriales > Sphingobacteriaceae > Sphingobacterium > Sphingobacterium alkalisoli. The sequence goes on along the minus strand of NZ_SUKA01000012.1, from coordinate 11,494 downwards.
CTATTACGACCACGGGAAGTGATAGTATAATCGCCCAAATGGTTTTATTCTTTAGGGCCTGGAATTTCTGTTCGTGGATCGCTTCGAGTGTCTCCTGTTGCGTGGTATCATCTTCTATCAGTAAATCGTAACCGATAGCCTGCATTGCCTTTTGTAGACCTAACGGGCTTGTCGTGTCGGGCAGGTATTCTACGGATAAAGTAGCGGTAGCAAAGTTGACAGAAGCGTCAATAACGCCTTCCACAGATTTAACTCCTGTTTCGGCACTCACGGCACACGAAGCGCAAGTCATATTCAGTACAGGAAAAGATTGTCGTATCGTGGTTACACCATACCCCAGATCTTTGATGGCTTTAATGGCTTCTGATACCACTTCGGTGCCACTTACCGTAATAATTGCCCTTCGATTATTAAGTTCTACTTTGTGATCTGCTATTCCTTCGATCTGTGCAAGTCCTTTATCTACGATCAATGCACAGTGTTCACTTTCTACATCTTCTAAAGGGAGAGAAATTGTTTGTTTATTAGACTTTGCCATATGTTGTATGCTCTATTTTACAACACAAAATTAGCATTTAAAGCAACGGGGATTATTGTGTAATTTTGGGTTTGATTTGTAACATTTACACTTTGTCCAAGGGTTTTCTTTTGTCTTCTTTGATTTGTTTGAAATGACTAGGCGTAAGCCCTGTTACTTTCTTGAATTGATTACTCAAATAGGCTACGCTGGAATAGTTGAGACGAAAGGCAATTTCACTCAGGGACAATTCGTTGTATACTAATAATTCTTTTACGCGTTCTATTTTTTGAGCAATAAAGTACTTTTCGATTGTCGTACTTTCGATCTCTGAAAATAGGTTGGAAAGATAGCTATAGTCGTGATGCAGCTTATTGCTTAGTACATCAGAGAGGTTGTTCTTGATCTCACTATCCTGATGATGGACCAAATCAATAATCACGTTTTTTATTTGCTCAATAATCCGGCTTTTTTTATCGTCTATAAGTTCAAATCCCAATTGGATTAGTGCATTTTCTACTATTTCTTTTTCGTCGTTAGAAAGTTCTTTCTTAAGCGTAACCTCGCCCAGTTTTATGTTTTTAACGCTTAAGCCGTATTTATCCATTTCATTTTGCACCACCATAATACAGCGATTGCAAACCATGTTTTTTATATATAGCGTTGACATATGTTGGGTTTCTTTATTTTAGTAGACCTAAACGTTTGAAACAAAAATACAATTAATTATCGCTTCTTTATCCCCCTGCATTTACATATATGTTTTTCATACGAACAAGATATTTGCTATCGGCCAGATACTCCATCTTCTTTTCCTTAAACACCATCTTTGAAGCTAGCTCCTCACTTGATTTGACAAATTCCATTAATTGGTTGAAATACTGTAAACGTTCTGTTCTGCTGGATATACTTTTAGTGGCAATGTATTGGACTAAACTTTCATCTATGGAAAGCCGTACGACATCCGAGGCATCTTTCTCAAACAAGATAAGCGGGTTGTCAAAGATCTCTATAAAAATACCAAAGCCTACATTAAAATTGCATAATTCGAGTATGTAGGTCTGGAATGTAAAGAGACCGATCGGGCTACTATCGACAAATATGATCTTTTTCATAAAAGTACGTTTTTCATTAGGTTGACAATGGTTTGCCTCGTTATTAACAACAACGGTTATTTAATTAACGGGGAAAATTTATCTCTAAAGTATACATTATTTTTAGAATTTCCAAGTGCCGTGCATGTATGTACAATGCAATTAACGTGGATTTATAAAACAAAATAAAGTGTAATCTGTTGTATACATACGGTTTACGGATATGACTAAGTAGCGTTTTTGCACAAGATGAAGTATTTAATAGATAAACAAGATGAAATTTGCTAAGCTTACGCGTGCAATCTTGCATTCGCTGGAATGGCAGGGTTACACGCTCCTAACATCCGTTAATTATGCGGACGATGATGACCCCACTTGGATGCCGCAAAAGATAGCCGATGTAAAAGAATACATATTGCAATTGGATATTGCGGGGAAGAGGCCTCCGCTACAGGAGCCGGCATTGCTTATCATAAACGACGCATTGACAGGCATAGCGGAAGAAGACTTAAGAGGTAGTGTCTTTTTGGAATAACAGGCACGCCGTAAAATATATTAAATTTTCTGACAGCTAGAGAAAACAAATCAAGTGTTTTCAACGTTATTATTATATAAGCCAATTGAATATGAATACAAGGAAAACATCGGCAATAACGTCAAAACCAGGTTTGGTTATTGCCTTAATTTTAGCGTATGAAGACTACCTGCGCCAAATGGAAGGAGTAGCTGGAGTAGATCCAGATGATAGGTCCTCCGAAGGGAGTAGGTCTGAAGAAGACGACGACCGCTCTGAATCTAACGCGGAAGACGTAGTGCCAGATACAGAAGACCCCAACGAAGCTGCGGACGAGGTTGCCGAGTAATTGTATGTCACGTTATTTATAGAAGCCACAATAGTGGCTTTTTTTGATTTTGTAGTACATCAGCTACAAAATTGTAAAGTTTAACATATTCAATAGCGCATTTAAGATATAACTTGTAAATTCGCCTAGCTACCGGAAAAGCAGGCAAAACCAACCGTTTTCATTGAACTAAAGTTCTTGTATTAAGAAAAATACGTGAAGTTAAGCAGGCATATTCTTGTAGCAAGGTACCTACGACTAAGAAAAATTGAATACATATGTTATTTGCCAAAACATTAAATAAAAATGCTTTTGAATGGTTCGTGTTATCGTTTGCGCTTTTACAGGTGATACATCTTTTATTTATTTTCCAGAATTATTCTATACCCTTTCCGTTCTTATACGGTCCGATTTTTATGATAATGTACAAAATTGCATCTTCGGGAAAGATAGGGAACAGAATATCAGTTATGGCTCACTTTTCAATGTTCATTTTCTTTCTGCTATGGTATCTCTTTGAGTTAGGGAATCCGAGTGCGCTATATTACGAATTTTATTTTCCACTGATGATCCTGTCATTGGTTTGTTATCCACTCGTTGCACTGTTTCGGATGCGTCGTAGTGTTTCGGATACGTCGAATAAGCTTGTTCTTTTACGGCAATTGGCTTTTTTAGGTAATGCCATTGGCTTTTTTATCGGTTTGCTGCTGCTAAGTCATAAGTGGGGATTTGAACTGGACGTAAATCCGTTGTACGTTGTTGCTTTTGTAATGGTTTTTTCAATTCTGCTCCTCACCAATTACCTGATCATTGCCAAAGGCTACGAGACAACAGATATAGAGGACATTCGACCCCAGAAAATAAGGGTCGTAATGGATGACTCACGTATTCGACAGTGTGCGGAAAAGCTGGCAGATTGTATGTGTGAAGATAAATTGTTTCTGGACGCAGGGCTGACACTCGATGACTTGTCTAAAAAGACGGCACTCCCAAAGGCACTCATAACGGATTATATCAACCAGCAATTACAGACTAATTACTATGAATGGTTGGCTAAATTTCGTATCGAACACGCTAAAGATCTCCTCGAGCATGAACGTCAGGTATTGAAAATGGAGGTACTCGCCAACCAAAGTGGGTTTAATTCAAAGACGACATTTTACAGGTATTTCAAACAGTATGTAGGTATGTCTCCTAGCGCATATCGAGAAAATATCGAAAGCTCCGGATGGTAATTTGGTTTTTATACGCAGCTATCTTCATTATTGCGTTGCTCGGGATCCATTTATCGAGCTTGGTCGCGGCACCCTCTCAATTGGATAAGGTAATCCGTGCATTCTTGGTACTTGTTGTTGTTCATATTGTACATGCAGCACTGTTTCGCGATGTTCTCGTGGGGTTCAAATATGTGGATAGAGGAGCGCCTTTTGGACTCTTGTATGGGCCGTTACTGTTCTATGCATACTATGCAGCAAAAAACAATGCGCTCTCCTTAAAAACGGTAATTTGGCATGCCTTGCCCTTTGTGTTCGGTCTTTTGGCATATAGTTGTTTTTTAATGTTGCGCCAGTTCCGCATGGAGTACGACAGGTCTTACTATATGATACTTTACGGATTAATGGCACTCTCCTGGTTGGTTTATCCAATTGTCGTCGTGTTGTCCGACAATAGGGCACAGGCGAACTCGAAGTGGATTTATCGATACGCGGTTGTTATTCTTTTAATTTTGGCTGCTTTTATGCTTCCGTTGGTTATTACAGGCATAGTACAAGGGCGCCGGGCGAGCTCGTCTACCTCAGGTTTTGTTATATTTTTCTCGATGTTTGTCGGCGTATGCTTGGCATATTTTTATCAGCTACACCAGCTTTTGGGGAATAAGCAGCCTGCCTCGCAAGTTTTTGTTCAAAAGGAAGAACCTGGGCTACTCTCGGACCATGGTGTAGCAGACGATCCGGTGGATACGGCTAAATTTCAGAGATATTATTCGCGGATAGAAACCTATCTGCGGCATGAAAGGTACTTGGATCCTGAGTTTACAATAGGGGGTATGATACGTGAATTACGTCTACCTAAGCCGATCGTCACTGCCTTCTTTGTCGAGGAGTACCATTGTAGTGTGAAACAGGGTATAAACTCGCTACGTATACAGAGGGCCTGCGAGTTGTTGGAAAAGGAGATACTGGAATACAGCATGGAAGAGTTGGCCCAAAAATGCGGATTTAATTCGCGGGCATCTTTTTACCGTAATTTCAATCAGGAAAAGGAATGTACGCCTTTGGAATATCGCGATAACTATTTGTTTAAAAAACGTCGAAATGCATAACTACAGCACCGTCTTAAGCATTTTCCTTTCCTTTTTCATCTGTTGTATTGCCTCCGCAGATGAGAAAACATTTGATCAGCGGTATAATGAGGTGTATAGTGATAAGATAGCCTCTAATGTAGTTGAGGCGGAACGGATAGCGGACTCGTTGCACCAATACGCGAAAGGAGATCTTCAAAAGATCAAAGCGCTTATGCTCCTTGCAAACATTAAACACAGTACAGGGGATATTCCGACCGCATTGCGTCTTGCCGCGCGTGCGCATAAAATCGCAGAAATGGACGGTTTTCTGGAATGGGAATCGCGCGCGGCAGGATTTTTAGCAACGACATACCGCAATGTAGGCTTGTATTCGGAATCTAAGAAATACCTTAAAAAAGCAGATATAATCAATGAAAAACAACGGCAGGCGAAAGGATATACACTAACGAAGATAAACATTCTGCAGGAGCACGCGTTCCACGCACTCAATGACAAAAATTTCCGAGGAGCGCTGGTATTTTTAAATGAAGCAGGAGAATATGCATTGCTGGATACGTCCAGCTCGCCCCGAGGCATACTGGTGCGGGCTACCAACGATCAACTGATAGGTATTTGTTACCTCAACTTGGATAAACTATCGGCGGCAGACTCTGCATTTTTCCGCTCCTTAAAGCTTCTTGGCGATCAAGAAAGCAACTTAAGACCCTATATCTATCGCGGCCTAGCTGAAGTGGCCCTAGAACAAGATAGACTGCCAATAGCTGAAGGATACCTGGCAGAAGCTATGCCCTACATCGCTAGCTCTAACCGGGAAGAATTGAAAATACTGCTTTACGAGTCGTATTCAAAGCTCTATAGTAAGATGGGCGATCTAAATCAAGCGACTTATTATAAGGACCTCCATGCACAAACGCTACAAAATCGTACAGCAGTATGGCAAAGGGTAGCGGATCAATTATTGGAGCACAAAGAACTTGAGCAGGATAATTTTAAAAAAGATGCCGTTTTTGTTAGTATCGTTCTTCTTTTGCTAGTCATTGTGCTTGGCGTCTATCTAATCCTGCGCAACAGACGCGTGGAGAAGGGGATTTTTACTAAGGTAGTTGCCACAGAGGTATCGCAGACGGCAGGTAGGATAATGCATACAGAGACGGATGATGAATTGCATATAGCGGAAGAAACTGAGAAACGGCTTAAATCTGTGCTGGAGGAACTCGAAGATAGGCAGTTTTATCTTCAATCGGATATCACGTTGTCTAAGCTTTCTTCTGTCATGCATTCTAATGTGCGCTATGTATCTTATATCTTCAAAAAATATCGTGGGATTGATTTCAATACATATCTGCAGAAGCACAGGGTCTCCTATATTATAAAGTGTTTGGCGGATGACCCAAGCCTGTTAAATTGTAAAATAAGCTATCTTGCGAGTTTGTGCGGATTTGCTACACATGGTAAATTCTCTATTGCCTTCCGCTCCGAAACTGGCTTGTTGCCTTCAGAATATATGCAACAATTGAGAGATCAACAAATTACAGCTAGTTCGCATTTGACGGGCGACAAGTAAGACTACGAATCCAGGTTTAGTAAAAAGTTTTTGAGATCGGTATCTGGAGAAAGATTCAATTTCTTGCGTACCCTATACCTTCTATTTTCAATGGAGCGGATGCTTCGGTAGGTGTACCTCGATATTTCCTTCGTATCGAGATTAAGTTTTAGATAGGCACATATCTCCAGTTCGGAGCTAACTAATTCAGGGAAGGCTAGTTGATTAAGCCGGTCGATATACCTAGGGTAGTAGCTGCAAAATTTCGTGAGGAATAGTGGATTATTTGCTTTTGCTAAATTATAGAGTTCGCTCAATTGAATGGCATTGGGTGAAAGTTGTTCCTCAGAAACACGAGATACCTCGGTGAATGATTCGTTTTCTGTTTCGCTTTCTTCGTACTGCTTTCGTTTAGCAAATGGACGGCCGATGTACCACACGAGCATGAAGAGTGAGATTGAAATGGGCAACGCAACGATGAGTATACTTTCGAGACCTCTGCTGTTCCCTTGTTCACTTGTGCTATTCTGATCTTGTGCTTTTGTCGCTACATCATTTATCAAGGCGTCTTTTGCGCTGTCTAGATTGGCTTTGATGATGGAATATTGGCGCAGATAATAGTCAGCTTCTATATCCTTATTCATTTTATCATAAGCGCCGTGCATGCGCAGGTAGAGACGGCTCGTATGGTGAGCGTTTTTTACGGATTCATTGTGACGAAGGGCCTTTTGGTAATAGTTGATGGCTTCCGCAAACCTATTGCTTTCGTAACAAAGGATTCCTAATATTTCTAAGGTATAGAACGTGTCGGGCACCTTATACAGTGTGTCGGAGGAAAACAGCCGTAGCGCTTTTAAGAGGTGAAATTCTGCTGAATCTAATTCCTTCTTGTCCATTAAACTGGTGGCGTATGCCGTTATGGCTGAGGTCATCGCACTTTGTTGCTTAGGATGAAGTGTTGATACAGAAGTCATATGCTGATAAGCAGCTGCCTTCAACTGGAGCTTGATGGTTTCGTCGGTCACCATACCAGTCTTGGCTAGGAAAGCATATCCGAGCTGAATATGATGTGAATCCCTATCCGCTATCTTTTTAGCGTAGTAGAGACTGCGTTCGATCAGTTGCAGTCCTTCATCTCTAAAACCTGCCTGATAGAGTATCACCGATTTTATACGTAAAAGATTACTTAAATGGTGGTATTCCTTTCGCGCAAGGACTGTACTTTCAATCTCATTAATGATTTGTAGTGCGGACTGCCGATGTCCGGATCCGTAAAGTGTTATTGCTTTGTGAACGTGTTCGCTAATTTTATCGGTTTTAGTGATTCGATTATTCGGTGTGTCGGATACGTTTTTTTTAAAGATCTCCCGATCAAAATAGGAACTCTTATGTACGGCATATTTTGTCGCCTCAAGGTATGAAAGATTTGTATCCACTGTTGATGGTAAACCATGGCAAACGGAGGGGGTAACTAAAACTAAAAAAATCGATAAGAACATGACCATATACAAAACAGAGTTGGTGAAAAATATCGTGCAGAGAAAGCTAGGTAATTTCATCACGACTCGGCTGCTTGCCAATAATCCGCAACGACATCATCGGGCTTAAGGCTACAAAAATAACGACTATTATGAAGTGTGTAGTATTGGTTTTGCGAAAATCGCGAGAGTGAGTAGAGGTGGGAGGTGTGGTTTATTTTTGTTTTTATCTATCTTTTATATAGGTAGTTATGATTTTTGTTTTTGTCTCATTTTTTTAAATGGACAACAGTATTCAAAAATGAGACAAGGATTCTAAGATGCTGTTATCATATTTGCGCCGGAAAAAAGGTAGGTTTTTGTACAGAAGATCTTCAGCCACCAAACTAATGTTTTTTTCTTGAAAATATGAATAGTATTATGATTTTTTTTCAAAAGTTAGCCCAGGGTATGAGGCAAGCAAACTGGGTGTTATATCTGGGAGTTTTACTGTTTACACTTATAGGTGCTAACGCTTTTGCGGATGGATCTAGGGATTTGTATCCGAGTGATGCTACGGGACTTCGAGCTTATTTACGTGCGCATACCGATCCGACGGTAAACTGGCCTTTTGCGAACCACGGTACGCATTACGTATATGCTAAGGTTGGCGAAACGATTACCATAGCATCCAGTGCGCAAGGTGGAGGAAATGGACGTATTCGTTTATACGGTCCCGCTGGTGATCTGTTAGTCAATAACACGGCTGCTGGACAGATTGCTAGCCGCACGGATGAGTTAGCAGGTCCTCAACTGCCCGGTCAAACAGGAGGTAGCCGGTATACACCTATCTACCACAATGTCACTTCGGCTGGAATTTACCGGGTTGAATTTGTTGCGAGGGCGACGAATGATCCGAGTAATACCTTTTCTGCAACAGCTAACTGGACGCAAAGTAGCGGTAATGCTGGAATAATGGCATGGGACGTGTCAGTGGTCAATTCCGCTAATAACGATTTTGTAAAAGGACGTGTATATACAAATGTCTTAAACCTAACTAATGGAACCGGTAGTGCAAATACGAATGGTTTCTATGGACTTGTATATGTGTTGACAAAAGACGGTTACACGTACCGGGTAGACAATAATGGTAACAATGGTCTTTACTTCACTTTTTTTGTGAGCAATAATGGTTTTGTCGATAATGCAACGCAAGAACCGATCTATAAAAGTTTAAATACGACAAGTAATCTTGGCGGACGTGTTCACGACCCCAATGCTGCAGATACCGAACGGCATATTACACATAAAATGTTCTACACCTTACCGGCAGGTGATTTGCCCACATCGGCTACTGGCGCAGTGCCCGGTGGTTCCACCTGGTTAAAGAATGCTGTGGTAACTCCTGAGGTTTCGGGCGTGCAATTGGTAGGAGCAGATAATACAGCTGGGCAGGTAAGCAATAAGGGCGGCTTTATTCAGTTCAATGCGGGGACTCAAGGAAATTATACTATTATTATTGAGAGTACGGCCGTGCCTGCTGCTTTTGTAACTCGTACGCTTACTGGATCGGCCTCGGCCGGGTCAAACAGTGTTTTATGGGATGGTAAAGATGGAGTAGGTGCTTCACTTCCGGCGGGAGATGTGCCCGCGGAAATAACGGTGCAACTTCAAGGCGCTGAAGTTCATTTTCCATTTTTCGATATGGAATACAATCGGTTTGGAACAATAGTAGAACTCTTAGATCATACGAATTTAACTAATGTTACTTCTGATATAGTCTATTGGAATGATCAGGATGTCCCGAATTCTGGAAATGGATCGAATCCTAATCCTAAAAATAACAGCCATTTACCTCCGGCAAATAGTATCGGGATAAGTAGTAAGACTAATGGACATATATGGGGCGTTGGAGGTTCGGGTACGTCGGGTCAATTTGGTGATGTGAAGTCTATCGATACCTGGACGTTCATAAAAGGAGAGGCGGTAACTATTGCTACTGATGTAAGTGTAAAGATCGCTGACCTGGAGATATCGAGTATTACGCCGAATAAAACGTCCATTGCTTTAGGAGATGAGCTCACCTATACGGTGAAAGTGAAAAATGATGGACCTAGCGATGTGGAGGGAGCGCCGTTTGCATTTAAGGCACCCGATGGTTTTTCGCCTCTAGAGGTTAATTTTATTTCGTCATGCGGAGCAACGCAAGCCATTACTATCACTTACGATCCTGTTACAAATACGTATAGTTCTTCTTTGAATATACCTAATGGATGTGAAGTGACTTATACGATAAAAGGTACCATCAACGAAACGGTGCTTTCTGGAGAATTAAATGTAGAAGCCACGATATTGCGACCTAATGACGTTACGGATCCTGATGCGACAAACCAAAGCGATCCTTCTGGGGCTGGTTATATCCCTCCAACGGATCCACATTTCGAATGTTCGGACAACGGACTTGGAGGTGGTTGTAATAACATACTAACGAATCGGATTGATTTTGTCGTCGGAAATATTTGTACGGAACAAATAGATGGTGAGAATTTTAGCTGGAGTTATGGTAGTAATCAAGCTCCAAGCAACCCTATAATCTCAGAATTTTCGCAACCAGGGACGAGTTACGGTTTTGTGCTTGATATTTATGAGTTAGATAACTCCTTTAATATGTCTATAAACGGACAACCGCTAGCGACATCGGAAATCGAATTTCAATCCAATGGAACTCCTGCTCCTGGTATCAATGTGCGTTTTGCGGATGGAGATCTATATGAAACTAATACGGAAGGGGACATCTGGGAGATGGCGGGAAATTCGACTAATCCATTGATAAGGGTAGTGATAAGTCCTACTGGAAATGTATCCATGTTTGGAAGCAAAACGTCAGGTGGACCCTTGTTTCCCCTAGAACTTTTTAATGGAAATTCTTTAAATACGATTAATTGGAGCCCTGCCGGTAATACGTTGCAGGTGAGACAGAATGTCGTAGGTGCTACACTCATGTCTGGCCGTGGATACGGTTTGAATGTCATTCCTTGTATTCCTTCCATGGAGCTGTTAAAGTCCGGAGACTACATAGATACAAATGACGACGATGTAGTGAATGTGGGAGATCACATTGACTATACATTTACTTTGGCAAATACTGGAAATGTAGCGATTGAGAACGTTGTATTGAATGACCCCCTGTTTACGGCGCCGAATCCGGTTGTCGTTCCTGTATTGGTCTCTGGTGATGCAAACAATAATAATAGTCTTGATCCCGGTGAAACATGGACATTTGAAGCTAAATATGCTATTACACAAGAAAGCATTGATGCTGGTGGCATTTGGAATTTGGCAACTGCTTCTGGAGAGACTCCAGGTGGCGATCCGGCATCAGACGAATCGGAGGACCCCAATCCACTGGATCCTAATGATCCAAACTTCGATTCGCAATGTCCGACATGTACGTTTACAGAGCTAGTACAGACACCATCCTTTACGGTAACAAAAGAGATCACAAGCGCAGGTCCATACAATACGGTAGGCCAGCAGATCACCTACGATATCGTGGTCACCAATACGGGCAACGTGACGATCAATAACCTTGTGTTGACGGATAACAATGCTGTTATCCCTGCAGGTGAGGAGCAGATCGGTACGCTAGCACCTGCTGCAACGGCCACCATCACGGTAACGCATGTGGTTACACAGGCAGACCTAGATGCAGGCACTGTATCGAACCAGGCTACGG
>NZ_SUKA01000011.1 GCF_005049105.1 Sphingobacterium alkalisoli | reverse complement strand
AAGATCTTCAGGTGCCTATATCGGCGGTGTCTACCTCTTCCCATTCCGAACAGAGCAGTCAAGCCCGCCAGAGCCGATGGTATTGCCGTAACAGGTGGGAGAGTAGGTCGGTGCCTTTTTTTATACAAAGCCCTTGCTGGAAACAGTAAGGGCTTTTTTTGTAACCTATATTTCTATATTCCCCCCTATCCCAGCTCCGTTTTGTAATTCGGTACAAAACAGAACTCATAATAGATACTGTTGATTAAATAACTATACAGAATTCCTTGTTATTTATCTATCTTTGTGCTTGCAATGGCTACACAATTAGATAATGGGATTAAACCGTATAATCACTACGGAGCATACCTGCGAGAGAAATATAATGGGAAAAGGGTTTTTAAAGTCATCGTGGATGGTAATTTTACTTGCCCTAATCGCGATGGTAGTAAAGGGTATGGAGGATGTACCTATTGTAATGTAGATTCGTTTACACCTGATACAGCGCGTAAAGTTCCTTCAATAAGAGAACAGATTGAAAATGGTATGGAGCGCGCAAGGACTAGTTATGGTGCCGAAAAATTTATTATTTATTTCCAACCCAATACAAATACCTATGCACCGACGCATATGCTAAAGCTGCTTTACGATGAAGCGTTAAGTATAGACCCAGAAAATACATTGGGACTTTCTGTAGGCACACGTCCAGATTGTATTGATTCCGAAAAGATTTCGCTTTTGGAAAGCTATTGTGATCGGTTCGATGTAGATTTGGAAATGGGAATGGAATCAATCTATAATGATACGTTAGATCGGATAAACAGAGGCTGTTCTCATGAAGAGTTTATAAATATAATGGGGCTGCTCGAAAATTCACCCTTGGAAATTTGTGTACACACGATTTTTGGTTTTCCTTGGGAGACGGAGGAAATGATGCTCCGTTATGCAGACGAAATTAATAGGCATCCGCAGATTAAATTTGTAAAGCTGCATCATTTGCATATAGTGGAAGGCTCAATTATGGGAGCAAAATACAAAAAAGAACCATTTAAATTATTCTCGATCGAAGAATATACCGTATTCTTATCGAAGTTTATACCTCTGTTAAGGTCTGATATCGTGATACAACGTATTTTTGGAATTGCCGATAAGGAATTACTTATAGCGCCGAACTGGGGGCATCCGAAATCCGCAATTCAAACTTATATTGATAAAGGGATCGAAGCAAGAGGCGTTGTTCAAGGAAGTTTATTCACTATTTAATAATTTGGTGTTGGGTTGGACTCGTAACACTGAAAGCGTGTTTTAATGCGAGATTAAGCGGTGGCGGGGCAGTGCGATTACTACCCTCACCATTTTAGAAGCATTGCACAATTGATCTAGGGAGTCTACTCTTTTATAATCGCAGCTATATCCGCTGGGGAATAATTAATAGATTTTAATGTTTTGTTATCTCCTTCTCTGAACACTAAATATAACCCATCGATCTCTTTATAGTAGCTATCTACACCTTTCGTTTTATAATGTGCTTGTGTAGCTTTAGCTTCCTGTTCATCTTTGCAGGCCTTACTCATATTGGATCGTTGAACTTCTTCAAATAATGAGTTGAATTTGTCTTTAAGTCCAAATTCCAAGACCGCTCCAGAAAGGACGTATTGAATATCACATAAGGCATCTGCAATTTCTACTATGTCTTTTGCTTGTATTGCCTCTTCTAATTCTTTAAGTTCTTCAGCAATTAGTGCTATACGCAAGTTACAACGAGCTTCTGAAGGAATTGTAGGTGTATCTAGTATTGGATGTTGAAATGTCTTGTGGAACTCGGCTACGGAGGTAAGTGTTTTTGGATCTGTCATATTATTTAATTTTTGACTAAAATACGAAAAGTCATAGCAACAAAAAAGGTGCATTTTTAAATGCACCTTTTTGATTATTTGATTAAGTGTTTTAATTGAATTAACTCTCTTTCTTCAAGATACCTCCACCTTCCACGAGGGAGATCTTTCTTTGTTAAGTTAGCGTATACTACGCGATCTAATTTTACAACATCATAGCCTAAGGATTCAAAAATTCTTCTTACGATACGATTTTTTCCAGAATGAATCTGGATGCCTACTTCACGTTTACTAGCTCCCTGTACATAGCTGATATCATCAGGTTTGATCAAGCCATCTTCAAGTTCTAGACCAAACTCAATTTTATTAAAATCGCCTTGGTTTAGATTCTTGTCCAACTCAATGTTGTAAATTTTGCTAATGTTATTACGAGGATGAGAAAGTTTTTCCGCTAAATTACCATCATTGGTAAGAAGTAATAATCCTGTGGTATTTCTGTCTAGACGGCCGACGGGATAAATACGTTCTTTTGTTGCTTTGGAAACTAGTTGCATCACCGTTTTCCGTTCTTGTGGATCATCTGTGGTCGTGATGTAATCTTTTGGTTTGTTAAGTAATACATAGACCATTTTTTCACGCTTTAAACGCTCATTATTATAGCGGATTTCATCTTTGGCAGGATCTACCTTTGTGCCTAATTCTGTGATGACTTCGCCATTTACGGAAATGACCCCTGCCTCAATGAGCTCATCTGCTTTGCGTCTTGAACAAATTCCTGAATTGGATATGTATCTATTTAGACGGATTGTGCCGTCGTCTTCATTAATATGTTGTGATGCAGGTCTTTTAGCAGGAGAAAATTTTCGTTTTCCAGGTATTTTGTATCTATCTTCTCTTTCTTCTTGATTCTCAACAACCCTTGATTCTTCATGATCACCGATTTTTTTCTCATAAGGTCGTTCAGAAAATTTTCTGCCTGACGGAGATGTCCTGCCTTCATTTCTTGAGGGTGATCCAAAACTTTTCGTTTTTCCTGCTTTGTCATCGAATTTCTTTTCAAACGGCCTGCCCGATCCTTTGCGCGGCGTAAATGTTTTTTTCTCCTCGCTTTTGGAATTAGATCTAAAGTCTCTTGCTCTATCTTCTCTATCTTCGAATTTCTTCTCAAACGATCTTCCAGATCCTTTTCTAGGAGGGAATCCCCTGTCATCTGTCTTTGAAAATGATTTGAAGTTGCGTGGTTTATCTTCTTTGTGCTCGAAACCTTTTTCACCTCTATCCTCAAATTTCTTTGTGAAGGGTTTTCCGGATCTTTTTGAGTGAGAGAAAGCGTTCTTGTCATCGCTTCCAGAAGAAAATTTGGTGTACGAATCACCTCTGGTGTTAGTACTTTTTTTGCCTTGACTACTCTTTGATTTGAAACTTTCTGAGTTGTTTCGTTGTTTTTTGGAGTTGTCATCGCGACTGTTCCTTTGATTTTTGAAAGGCATATTTTTAATAAAATTGAACTGCAAAGTTACTCAAATTATTGGTAAAAAAATTTTAATATTTTTTTTAGAATTTTTGACCTTTATGATACCGTTAGAGGTATTCTCATGTGGTTTAAAAATTACCGAATATGTAAGTGTTTGTTTTTTAACTAAATAGTGTGTATATTTGCCAATTCAAATTTGGACCAAGCTATTTCTTGATCGATTTATCGTGGATAGGATAGCAGTAAGGGAGTGAATGATCAGAAAGAAAGTATTATGTAGTAGTGTAATTTTGTCGATAATGTTATTATCGAAATTATACTCAAATCCACAGATGGAATCGATAGAAGATCCATATAAGCAAAAATTAATTGCTTACGCGGTGAGCAAAGTCAAGGAAAGAGAGAGCTCACCGGAAAAACAATTAGAGGCTTACTTTAAAACCATAACATTCGCAGATGAATGCCCCCCTTTGGATAATAGCTTTGTAAAACGCAAACTTAGTAAATACCTCTCAAATTTTTCCTTCAAAAAGCAACAATCTCATTATTTGCACGAAAAGGCAGACAAACATTTACCAAGTATCTCAAAAATCTTAATGTCGTACGGTATTCCAGAGGATTTTAAATATATTCCCTTGGTAGAGAGTGGTTTGGATGTAAGTGTGACGTCTCATAGAGGTGCAGGTGGTTATTGGCAATTTATGCCTCAGACTGCACGACTTTTTGGATTGAAGGTAAATGCAAAAGTTGATGAGCGATTAAACCTTGTGAAATCTACTCACGCTGCGGCACGTTATTTAAAATACCTATATAGTGAATTTGGCGATTGGACGTTGGTTGCTGCGGCTTATAATGTTGGGGGAGGAAGTCTGAAATCTTCTTTACGTCGTCAAGGAGTTGATAACTACTATGAATTACGTCTTAACGCTGAAACAGGGTCATATGTATATAAGTTAATTTCTGTTAAGGAAGTCATCGAGAATCCGGTGAAATACGGTTATAGTGAAAATATGACCATTTCGAAGGGATAATTTTAATACGGTAAATATAAAAAGGGCTGGCTTAGAAACATTTTTCTAAGCCAGCCCTTTTTTACGTAATATAGCTTTAGTAAAACTATGATAATGGTCATATTTTTATAAGCTGTACGTCATTACAATGTCATGTAATTGTTTCTACTTTTACTCCTGAAAATAAAAAAGATGAGTAATGCAGTTAGAGCAATTTAATTACGACAACAAGATTGTACGCGACTTCGGAATAGCGACAATTGTATGGGGTATTATAGGTATGTCAGTTGGTTTACTGATTGCGTGCCAACTGATATGGCCAGAAATGAACTTCTTTAATCAATACACTACTTTTGGCAGAATTCGTCCTCTCCATACAAATGCTGTAATTTTTGCTTTCGTGGGCAACGCTATTTTTATGGGAGTATATTATTCTATGCAGCGTGTGTTGAAAGCAAGGATGTTTAGTGATGTATTAGGAAAAATACATTTTTGGGGATGGCAACTGATAATTGTTGCATCTGCTATTACATTACCACTTGGTTTAACTACATCGCATGAATATGCAGAGATGGAATGGCCAATTGACGTAGCTATCACTATTATTTGGGTGGTATTCGGTATCAATATGTTTGGTACGATCATTAAACGTCGAGAGCGTCACATGTACGTAGCGGTATGGTTTTATATAGCTACCTTCGTTACGGTGGCAGTACTGCACATCGTAAATTCAATACAATTACCAGTAGGGATTTGGAAGAGTTTTTACGTATATGCTGGTGTCCAGGATGCGCTAGTGCAATGGTGGTACGGTCATAATGCTGTTGCTTTTTTCTTGACAACACCATTTCTAGGAATGATGTATTATTTCTTGCCTAAGATGGCTAATAGGCCAGTTTATTCCTATAAGTTGAGTATTCTTCACTTTTGGTCTTTAATCTTTATTTACATCTGGGCTGGTCCGCACCATCTCCTATACACTTCACTACCCGGGTGGGTACAATCGTTGGGTGTTGTATTTTCGATAATGCTAATTGCTCCATCTTGGGGAGGAATGATTAACGGGTTGTTAACGCTACGTGGCGCATGGGATAAAGTGCGAACAGAACCTACTTTAAAATTTATGGTCGTTGCGCTAACCAGTTACGGTATGGCAACATTCGAAGGACCAATGCTCTCTTTAAAACAGGTTAATGCTATCGCGCATTTTACTGACTGGATTGTAGCTCATGTGCACATTGGTGCATTAGGTTGGAATGGTTTTATGACATTTGCTATTTTGTACTGGTTGTTACCTCGCATCTATAAAACTCAATTGTATTCTAAAAAGCTTGCCAATATTCATTTTTGGATAGGTACATTGGGTATTTTGTTTTATGCTATACCAATGTATTGGGCAGCGGTGGTTCAAGGTTTGATGTGGAAAGAATTCACACCTGAAGGTGTTTTGAAATATCCGAACTTTTTAGCCACCACTTTAGAAATCCTTCCAATGCATATGATGCGTGCACTGGGTGGTGCACTATACTTAACCGGTGTAATCATAATGACATATAACTTGGTGAAAACAATGAAGTCAGGTAAGTTGGTGGCTAATGAGGCCGCTGAGGCGCCTTCATTGGCACCATCAGTAGTTAATGAACGTTCGCAGCATCGGAGATTGGAACGTAAACCTATTTTATTTATGGTACTGGCATTAATTGCGATTTTAATAGGTGGTATCGTAGAGATGATACCAACCTTTACTATACAAAGCAATATTCCGACGATCAGTAGCGTAAAACCCTATACTGCTTTAGAGTTGCAAGGAAGGGATTTGTATATCCGTGAAGGTTGTGTGAATTGCCACACGCAAACAATCAGACCTTTTCGGTCAGAGACAGCAAGATATGGTGAGTACAGCAAAGCAGGTGAATTTGTTTATGATATGCCATTCTTATGGGGATCCAAGCGGACTGGTCCAGATTTGCACCGTATTGGCGGTAAGTATCCGAATAAGTGGCATTTTGACCATATGCTAGATCCGACCATTACGTCGCCAGGAAGTATTATGCCTTCATACTCTTGGCTGATCGGACAAAAACTGGATAACAGCACGTTAGTAGCCAAAATGAATGCTATGCGTATACTAGGAGTTCCCTATTCTAATGAAGACGTAGGAGGTGCGGTAGCTTCTGCTGAACAGCAGGCCGAATATATCGTAAAAGAACTGGCAACAAATCAGGTGACAGTGAAATCTGATCGTGAAATTATTGCATTAATTGCCTACTTGCAAAGGCTAGGAACGGACATTAAAGCTGGACCTAAAAAAGAAAAATCTACTCAAGTAGTGCAAGACTAGTATTTACAATAAAACAAAAGAAATGTTTAAGCAGATAACAAATTTAAATGGTGATGAGATGTACTTGATCACATCACTTTGGATCTTTATTGTTTTTTTTGCCTTGGTCGGCCTTATGTTGTTTTTTATGGGAAAGGATCATATATCTTACATGAAACAAATTCCATTTGGGGACCCTGAAGAAGAAATTGATCGTTCAACGGAATAGATATTGAGATTATGAAATTATTTTTGGTAATAGCGGATACAACTGCAAATGTTTCGGATTGGACATTTGGATCAGGAAATGCATACAACGACATTCTGATAGCAGTACTGATTATTGTGATGATTGTACTGTTGGCTTCTGCTATAGTCGTACAGAAGGCAATGCGCTCAATTTTAGATTTGACAATGCCAGAGCTCATAAAGCAAGAAAAAGAGACTAAAGAGCTTTCTAGAATAAAATCTAGACAAAATAGAAAAACGAGTTGGAATAACATATTAGGATTGAGGCCTCTTGAAGAAGAAAAAGATATTGAGATCGATCATGAATATGATGGAATTAAGGAGCTAGATAACCCCGTTCCAATTTGGTTTAATGCGCTGTTTTATTCTACGGTATGCTTCGGTGTAGTATACTTGTTGATATATCAGGTTTTTGGTTGGGGATTGTCACAAGAACAAGAATATAATTATGAAATGTCTATAGCCGAAAAGCAAAAGCTAGAATATCTAGCCCAAGCTGCCAATTTAATCGACGAGAATACGGTATCAGTTGATCTATCCCAAGCCGCGGCAGGAAAATCTATTTTCATGGCAAACTGCGCTGCTTGCCACGGAAATAGTGGTGAGGGTACTATTGGTCCTAATCTGACAGATAGAAATTGGCTTCATGGAGGTGAAATAAAAGATATTTTTAAAACAGTAAAATACGGTGTGCCAGAAAAGGGAATGGTTCCTTGGGAACAGACATTGTCTCCAGGACAGATTGCAGAAGTAAGTAATTATATCTTAACATTAAGAGATAGCAAACCCACAAACCCAAAAGCGCCAGAGGGAGTAGAAGTGGTCTATGAAGTAGTAGCGGCAGGAAAAGCCAGTGTCGACTCTACTGTGGTTAAATAGTTAATATAAGCGTAGTAACGGAAGGGGGACAACGATGGGAATAATAGTAAAAGAGCAAGAAGTTCAACAGCCTAAGGCAAAGCGACAGCGTATATATGCAAAGAAGCCCGCCGGAAAGCTTTATAATTACAGACAGGGCGTAGGCTACAGTCTGCTGTTGTTTCTATTTGCCGCCCCTTTTATAAAAATTGGGGGTAACCCCTTCTTGATGTTTAATCTCATTGACCGGAGATTTTCAATTTTTGGAAATATTTTCTACCCCCAAGATTTACATATATTTGTATTTGGAAGTTTAGTTGTCCTTGTCTCTATTGTGCTATTTACAGTAGTTTATGGCCGTGTGTGGTGTGGGTGGACTTGTCCGCAGACGATCTTCATGGAACTGGTATTTCGGAGGATAGAATACTGGATAGAAGGCGATTGGCGACAACAAAAGAAAGTCAATGAAGGGCCAAACACAGATTCACGTGCTTGGAAAAAAATGTTGAAACATGTAATCTTTTTGTTGGTGTCATTTTTTATTTCCAATATCTTTTTGGCCTATATTGTTGGTGTCGACGCTTTGTTCCAAATAATGACAGATCCAGTGGATCAGCATTTAGGTGGTTTTGTATCAATTATTATATTTACTTTCATATTTTATACGGTATTTGCCTACGTTCGGGAGATAGTGTGTACCACAATCTGCCCTTATGGAAGGTTACAGGGGGTGCTTTTGGACGACAGAAGTCTTACGGTTGCTTATGACGAGAAGCGAGGTGAGTCTCGAGGGAAATTAAAAAAGGACGGAAATCTGGATAAACAGAAAGGTGATTGCATAGATTGTAAACTATGTGTTCATGTCTGTCCCACAGGGATTGATATACGCAACGGCATACAATTGGAATGTGTCAATTGTACAGCATGTATCGACGCGTGCGATACCGTGATGGAAAAAATAAATAAGCCCAAGCGTCTGATCGGATTTTATTCTATGGCAGAGCTAAACGATAAGGCTAGTTTTAAGAAATACAACTCCCGCTCTTTATTTTATACCGTTATTTTAGCATTACTGATGGGGGTATTCGGATATATGATATTTAGCCGTCCCCTTATTGGTACGTCCCTGCTTCGTGCAACAGGTACCACCTACCAATCCCGTTCGGATGGTACAATCAGCAACTTGTATACACTGGAACTAATGAATAAAAGTGGAAAGGATGTTTCCTTTGAATTGTTGCCTGAAAATCCTGAATTACAGTTACAATTAGTTAATAAAATAGAAAAATTGAAGAAGGATGGTACGGCGAAAATGAGTTTCTTTTTGATTGGTAAAAGAGCAAATATATCAAAATATAAAACGAATATTAACGTAAATGTAATTTCTGAAGGAAAGGTAGTCGAGAAAATGAAAACAACTTTTATAGCGCCTCCAGGAACTTAGGTTATAATATATGATACATATGAATTGGGGAATGAAAATTGTTTTGAGCTTAGCAGCTTTTATGTTATTTATAGTAGCGGCCGGAGTTTATATGGTAAACCAAGATACAGATACCTTAGTAGAAGAAGATTACTATGAGAGAAGTCTAAAATACGATCAGGTTTACAATCGTAAACAAAATGTATTAGACGACCAGGCAACACCTATTATTCAATTTAATAGTGATACATTGATTATTATATTTATGCAGGAAAATAATAGAGGTACCCTGCGTTTTCGGAGAAATTCAGATGGTTCTTTGGATAAGAAGATGCCTTTTTATACCGAGAATAATATTTTTAAGCTACCGACAACTTTTTTTCAAAAAGGAAATTGGAACATAGAGATTTCTTGGGATACTAGCGGAAAGGAATATGTTGCCAATCAGTCTTTTAATATACAGTAACGCACAATGACGTATCACTATCTTGCTTTTTTTATGGGGCTATTGGGAAGTATACATTGTGCAGTAATGTGTGGGCCACTTCTTGTCGCTATTCAAGGCAGTCAGCAAATCTCATGGAGACAAACGTTCAATAAACTGCTGTATCAAATAGGTCGGATTTTAACCTACGGCTGTATTGGATTGCTAGTGGGGCTACTTGGCAGTCTTGCGACTTTACAAGAATGGCAACAAGGATTTTCTGTTATTACGGGAGCCATCCTAATTGTAATAGGATTACTTTACTTCTTGGGTAAAAATTCTAGACAACTGGCTCGGTTACAGACAAAAGCAATACAACCTCTTATCCGTGTAATGGGCAGATGGCTATATAGGCCAGGAGGCGCTTTTTTAACCGGAATACTCAATGGTATTTTGCCCTGTGGTATGGTATATATGGCGCTGGCTTCAGCAATGAATGCCGACCGATTGATGAACAGTTTTTGGTTCATGGTACTATTCGGTTTGGGTACATTGCCGCTAATGCTTATTTTTTCTTTTGCGGCTTCTCTTCCCAAACGTGTTTTCAAAATAAAATTCGCAGGAATAATCCCATTTCTTTATCTGTTGATGGGTGTTTGGTTCCTGTTGCGCGGGGCTAATTTAGATATAGCTTATCTCAGCCCATTGATTCACGTTGAAGGTGCCATTAATTGCATGTAATTAAAAAACAAGATGCCGCTTAATGATATACCTATATCTTAAGTACAGCAACAAAGAAGAAGTCAACAGACCCAATGTCAAGCCATACCATACTCCTTGCACCCCCCACCTCAAATTGACACCCATAAAGTAGCCTATTGGAAGTCCAATGATCCAATAAGCGATAAATGTGAATAGTGTTGGTATATTCACATCTCCCATACCCCGTAAAACTCCTAGACCCACAACCTGTGTTCCATCAAACAACTGAAACAATCCCGCGATTATTAGTAGCTGAGCAGAAAGCTGAATAACGGCCGTATCGGTCGTGATCAAACGAGGGAGATATTGATTAAAGACTGCGAATATTATTGCCGTAACGACCATAAAGATTAAAACCAGATGATAGGATACCCGTGCGAATTTCTGTAACCTATCGTATTTGTTGTTCCCAAAACTGTTACCTGTCTTGATTGTAGCTGCTGCAGCTATACCGCTGGCCATCATATAAGTCATTGCGGCTAATGTGATCGCGACCTGATGGGATGCTTGTTCTAAGGCACCAATCTGGCCTGCAATTACCGATGCTCCCGCGAAGGCACCGATTTCGAATACGTATTGCATAGCTACGGGTGCACCAATACGTAATATGTTTTTAATTCTTTGCCATTGTACAAAGAACAGGTCAAATTTTATCAAATATGATTTGAAAGATTTGGCACGCAATACATATGTCATCATGACTATCATCATCAACACGCGGTCAATTAATGTTGCCAACCCTACGCCCCGAATTCCCATCGGGTCAAAACCAAACATCCCTTTTACTAATATAATGGCAACTAACACATTTAACACATTTCCCCAAATGGTAATATTCATTGCTTGTTTCGTGAACCCTAGTCCCTCCGCAAATTGTTTGAATGTATTGAATACCATTAAAGGCCAAATGGATAAACTCAATAAAAACAAGTAGGGCTTGGCCTCTTTTACGACCCTTGGATCTTGTTCGGCATAATCCATGGCGACCATAGAACCAAAGTACACGCAACAGAATAGAATTATACCTGTGAAAAAGTTTATCCAAAAGCTGTTGGAAAGTAATTTAGCGCATTCTTCTTTATTTGTTTTGCCATTTTCCTGTGCTATTAGAGGCGTAAGGCCATAGGCAATACCTATGCCTATTACCAGTACAACCATGAAAAAGGAATGGGACAGAGAAACAGCTGCTAAAGGAATACGTCCTGCAAAGTGTCCTACAATCATGGTGTCCGCAGTTTGAACCAATGTGTGCCCCAGTTGCGATATGACCACAGGACCTGCTAACGCGATAGTACTTAGATAATAATTTTTATTTACCTTCAAACTTGATAACATGATCCTTAAAATTAGCCTGCAAAGTTACAAAAGATATACTTACAAACTAGGAGAGCCATTAATAAGTTTTTGTGTCTAAATATTTACAGTAAACTATTGGGTAAAATAAATAATACGCTTACCTTAGCCTTGTTAAATTGTAATTAAAAGTATGACGACGTTAGCATTTTTAAATATTGGTACGCAGGAGATGATGTTAATAGTAATTGTTATTTTACTATTATTTGGGGGGAAGAAATTACCCGAATTGGCACGGGGCTTAGGGAAAGGAATCCGGGAATTTAAAGACGCTTCTGAAGGAATTAAAAGAGAGATTTCAGATCAGATCAATAACTTTGAAAAGGATTTAGATGTGACGGTAGAGGATAAGAAGGTTGCCCCGCAGAAAACAGAAGATACCTCGACTTCTTCTGAAGAAGCGGGAAATTCGGACGTAATAGATGAACAAGAAGCGGCTGTTTCCGAAAAGAAATTTCCCGAATTCACTCAGCCAGAGAACACCTATCAACACGATCCGGGAGCGCATCCTGTAGACGAATCGGAATATTACAAATATGGCTATAACGATAATTTTGCCAATCAAAATACAGCAGAAAATAGCGAGGGCACAACAGATGCTGTCGATAATGTGAAGCCGAAAGATGACTCGATAAAGAACACCTAAAAAAATAACGAATTAAATTATATATTAAAGCTGTTGATGTATTACCATCAACGGCTTTATTTTTCAATAGGGATTTACTAAAATTTTTATGTTACACGAGATTACCATTTCGAAAGAATTGGCACTTACTACCAAGCAGGTAAGTATCACAATTGGGTTATTAGATGAGGGAGCTACAGTACCATTTATTTCTCGCTATCGAAAAGAACTTACTGGAAGTTTAGACGAAGTCCAGATCATGTCGGTTCGTGACCGCGTTCAGCAGTTAAGAGAATTGGATAAGCGTAAAGATGCGGTTTTGAGATCTATAATGGACCAAGGCAAACTTACGTCCGAACTCGAAAAACAAATCGAAGCTGCAGAAACGATGTCTGAATTAGAAGATATTTATCTGCCGTATAAACCCAAGCGTAAGACCCGAGCTTCAGTAGCACGTGAGAAGGGATTACAACCTTTGGCCGATGTTCTTTTAGAACAAAAATCAAATGAATTAGAAGATCATGCTATAAGCTTTGTCGATGCAGAAAAAGGTGTTTCTTCAGCCGAAGAAGCATTAGCAGGCGCAAGGGATATTATTGCTGAAATTATTGCTGAGGATGCGGATATACGCGCACGTATGCGGAAGATATTTTTAGAGAAAGGTACTTTTGTCTCGCGTGTAGTACCAGGTAAAGAAGAATCTGCGTTGAAGTACAAAGATTATTATGAGTGGTCAGAATTACTCAAAGATGCACCTTCACATCGTGTATTGGCAATGCGTCGGGGTGAGAAGGAAGAATATTTATATTTCGATATTGAAGTCTCGGAAGAATTAACATTACCAATAATTGATGATTTCTACATCAAGGGGAATAATGAAGCGGCGAAGCAGGTACGTTTAGCGATATTAGATGGGTATAAGCGTTTGTTAAGGCCTTCTATTGAAACAGAAGTTCGCGTGTTGACCCGTCAAAAAGCAGATCAGGAAGCGATAAAGGTTTTTACAGATAATGTAAGACAACTACTATTGGCAGCCCCTCTAGGACAAAGACGGTTGTTGGCTATCGATCCTGGATTTCGTACAGGATGTAAGACTGTTGTATTGGATGCGCAAGGAAACCTATTAGAAAATACGACCATATTTCCGCATACAGGTTCAGGAGGGTTGATGGAAGCAGAGAAGACAGTTAAACACCTAATTTCTAAATATGATATAGAAGCTATAGCTGTTGGTAATGGAACTGCAGGACGTGAAACGGAAGATTTTATTCGCAAACTGGGATTGCAAAATGTAATGCTAGTGATGGTCAATGAATCGGGAGCTTCAATCTATTCTGCCTCGGAGACCGCACGTGAAGAATTCCCGGATTATGACATTACAGTTCGTGGGGCCGTTTCCATAGGCCGTAGGTTGATGGATCCGTTGGCCGAATTGGTGAAAATAGACCCCAAATCTATTGGAGTAGGACAGTATCAGCATGACGTCGATCAGAATAAATTGCAAACTGCCTTGGATGACACGGTCATGTCTTGCGTGAATGCTGTCGGCGTGGAATTAAATACGGCTTCAAAAGAAATATTGTCTTATGTTTCTGGACTAGGTCCTTCTTTGGCACAACAAATTGTTAACTATCGTAAGGAAAATGGCCCATTTAGTTCACGAAGGGATCTGAAGAAGGTTCCTCGATTAGGTGATAAAGCTTTCGAACAGGCTGCTGGATTTTTACGGATACGGAATGCCAGCCATCCGCTCGACGGGTCTGCGGTTCATCCAGAACGATATGCACTAGTAGAGCAGATGGCGAAAGACTTAGATGTTGAAGTAAGCGATTTGATTAGAAATGAGAAAATGAGAAAGCAGATTAATCTGAAACCTTACATAACAGATGAAGTAGGACTGCCCACGTTAAATGATATATTAATGGAGCTGGCCAAGCCAGGATTAGATCCCCGAGAGCAATTTGAAGCATTTTCTTTTACAGACGGTGTGAACAGTATTGCCGACTTACGTACAGGTATGAAGCTGCCCGGTATTGTTACTAATATTACCAATTTTGGCGCTTTTGTCGATATCGGTGTTCATCAAGATGGTTTGGTACATCTAAGCCAATTGTCCAATCGCTTCGTCTCTGATCCGCATGAAATAGTCAAGGTACAACAGCATGTTATGGTCACCGTTACCGAAGTGGATGCGAAACGTAGTCGTATAGGTCTTTCCATGAAGACAGCTGAAAAGGTTTTGCCTCAAAAAAGGAATCAAAACCTTTCTCCAATTTCAGATAAAACCCAAGGTACAGATATGGGAGCAAAGCTAGCAGCCCTTGCTAGTAAGTTTAAATAGCAAAAAAGGTCGGTTTAAAAATCGGCCTTTTTTGCTATCTTTATTTTATGACTTTAAAAGAACTCAAGGAAACACTTATATATTCGTCCCCACCTGAAAATAGTTCCGTGCATATTAAAGCGCTTTGGTATGATGCCAAAGGAGATTGGAGATTAGCTCATGATCTAATTGACCATTTAGAGGATCCGACTTCAGCACATGTGCACGCTTATTTACACCGCGTAGAAGGAGACTTATGGAATGCACGCTATTGGTATAAAAAAGCGGGTCAACCTGAGTTTAAAGGAACACTTGCAGAAGAATGGGAGTACTTGTTTTATCTTTTAAGGGATTAGATGGTCTAGCAAAGCTGATCAAAAATAGAGGTTATGGATTATCTTTTTTGTCGCCCCAATACCAAAGTTTACGCCAAAATTCTTGAATGGAATTAAATTCTTGTCTGTACACCAAGCCTAATGCACTGATGTATTCGGCATCATTTGCCCGGATCAAGAAATTGCGGGTATACGGGCGGTTGTATGCTCTAAGCATAAGGTTTCCGTCTTTACGCAAACGGTATGTAAGCTCAGCATCTGTAGCAAACCCTTCACTGAAAAAAGTAAGGTCTGTGGCTTGATAGTTGCGGCGGTCCGTAATCCCTCCAGTCAAAACAAGTCGATCATTTAGTAGACGCACTGAAGCAGAAGCGTCGTTTAATGAGCGAATGTTAAGATCGAAAAAATTAACGTTTAAAGACTGGGAAATAATGTTATTAAGTTGATTGAAAGCAATCTCAGTTCCTGCTGATAATAACGTGTTATTTACTTCCCGGCCAACATCATTGGTCGAGCTCGGTGTAAAGCTCCGGCGCACTATCAAACTCAGGGCCTGCTGATTGATGTTATTCACATCACTCAAATAACTTTGCAATTGATCCTTAATGTACGGATTTTGGGGGAAATTCAAATCAAAAGTGATATCAGGTTGCTGTAATGTCCCTTTGATAATCATGTCTGCTTGTGCAAGCACGCGCTCATCTTCACCCGAACGCCCCGCGGCATTATACAAAGGACCAACAGCGGTACGTTGTTGGTATATCGCGTTTAAATTAATGACAGCCTCTCGAGGGGTTCCCGTCCAGCGAACAGTTCCACCTTCTTTAATATCAAAGTATTTATTAATGAAATCTTGGGCCGTAAAATGAAATTTTCCCGAATTGATTACATAATCCCCAAACATCTCAAAATCTCCCAGACTAGAAATCCGTAAGGTCACTTCGCCTGCGCCACTCCCTTTTAATGAACCAGGTTCTGTTTGTAGGTTAAGTTCTGCTTCGGGAGTAAGTTCCAAGTCCATATTC
This sequence comes from Sphingobacterium alkalisoli, assembly GCF_005049105.1. Classification (GTDB taxonomy): domain Bacteria; phylum Bacteroidota; class Bacteroidia; order Sphingobacteriales; family Sphingobacteriaceae; genus Sphingobacterium; species Sphingobacterium alkalisoli. Next base: position 110,138 of record NZ_SUKA01000011.1, on the reverse strand, counting down.
ATCGTCAGACCTGTAAATAAATTTTTGTTTCCTTTTTTATTATTTTCAGTGGTATCGGGGCCGACGAAATATATAAAGTCACTTTCCGCAATAGTCATCGCACTATTAAAAGGAATAGTAAGTACTGTATTAGCTTCAGATTTGGCATCGATATCGATATCTATTGATGAAGTAAAACCTTTAAATCGAAATTTTCCGCTGGCATAGGCTGTTCCATAATACAAGTTGTTGTCTTTATAGTTCGTATTCAAAATCATAAAATTATTCCCGGTCACATCCACATCAATATAAGGGTTAATCAGTTTGGCCAAGTCTATAATTCCATTAGCTGTTGCTGTACTTCCTCTATCATCAAAGAGTTTTAGATTTTGAAGCATAACCGCATTATTTTGTATCAATACAGGTTGATTTTCTATCCGGTAATGCGTCTTAAGGTAATTTACAGTAACTTCTGCATTTTTGAAACGTCCGATGCCGCTTATTTTAGGATTTCTGAACGTACCGACGATACTTACATCCGCGTTTGCTTTACCTTCTAAATTTGATACAAGATTCTTTAAAAAGGGCTGAAAAATAATCAAATCTGTCTCATTTAAATTTCCCTTAAGGTTTAAAGGCTCATCATCATTCGATAGATTATAGTCGCCCTCTACACTTACGCCTCGATTTTGAGAATCCAATAATTTCAGATCGACGTTTGCTAAACCACTTTCGGGGTCAAAGTCGGCAATCAAATTCAGTTGTCCAATAGGAATATCATTATAGATAATAGGTGTCGTCTGTATATTCGCGGCGACAAAAGGTTGTTTTAAAATAGAATTTAATTCCATTTTCCCATTCATAAAACCCCGTAATTGTACACCTAAGGGATTAGTTAAGCCGTTCAAAGATGTTAAACTGAAATTATCGAACAACATATTCAGCTTGTCATTTTCATCTGAGACAATGCCGTCCAACCGCACGCGTTGTCTTGCTTGACTTAATAATAGATTGTTAATATAGATTTTTCCTTTTGAAACGTGAAGTTGTGCATCATTATTTAAAAGCCAGTTCTCTCTATTAATTAGAATAGTGGAGGGGCTAAATTTGATATACGCAGGTTTGTTGTGAGCGAAATGTATATTGCCATTTAGGTTGAGGTAGTTTGTCGCTTTCTTTTCCGACATCTCGATGTTAAAATGTAAGCTGTCATTGGTTAATACATTTTTGATTGCGATGTGGTTGATGTAAGCACTATCTGAAAAATTCAATTTGTCGGCGGTCACGTTTAATGAAAAAGCACTCTCATCCGCATTTTCGGCAATTGCTAAATTCGTTACTTTTATGCCCTTATAAGTTAAAGAAGGGCTAAAGCCGGTGAATTTGGCCGTATAATTCGTGGTAGAGAATGATGCATTCAAATGGGCTCCATCATCTAAGGTGAGCGAAGGGTCTAACAAGGCGGCTACGGGTTCAAAAGATTTAATATTCAAGTCTAAATCGAAATTTTGTGGATTGAAGGGTTTAACTTCGATACCTATAGCTGGAGCATATCGCATGGCTAATGATCTGAAATAGGCTCCAATTGTATTGAGATCAATGTTGCCTTGCATTTTAGCGTCTACGACGTCCGAATTTAAGGTCAGCAACCGATCCTGTTGATCGCCTTCTGCACTGAAATGTAATTCATTGATGTTGAAATATCCTCGGGTCGTCGTCATTTGAATACTATCCGCATTTAGACCACCAATAAGATTATTTAACGCATTTCCTGATAAATTTGTTTTCAGATTAGCATGATGTATAATGATGCTATCTTTAGTGACCCAATTTAATTTGTTTAATGCAGCGAAATTAATTTTTCCATCTAACTGGTAAGTAGGATTTTGGGAATTTAGGTCAATATCACTTGCATAAACTAACTGTAGGTTTTCATCTTCTATATTCCCTTCTACTTGCAAAATTTTATCCTTGATATTACCGCGGAGGACTATTAAATCATAATTGTAGTTTTTAATAGTGGTGTTCTGGATATTTCCGTCAATCGCTAATACCAAATCATTTAGTAGTAATCCTGATCCCTCGTAACTGAGATCTAGTCCGGTGTTCTCGATGATCTCTGTATTAATCAATTTTCCTATTTGAAAGTTTTTGGATTGGATATGGCCGCTATAACTGAGTCTATTTTTTATGCTGATCTTACTCGTGGTCTTCAGCTCTCCTAAAGCAGTTTGGAACATTCCATTAACCAAAAAATCATTATAACGTCCATGAAATTTGCCTTGAAAAACTACGGTATTAAAACGGTGTACTTGTTCGGGCAGTTTGAATGTCTTGCTGTTTGCTAGAAGAGGAACCAAATACTCAATATCGTTGGGATGTGTATGTAATTTATCTAAATCAAAATCAAATAGTGTATGCTCGATATAGGGCAGCCCGTTGACCGTAAAGTTACCAATCAGCTCTGTGTTTTTCGATGTCTTTAATTGTACTTCTTCTGCTCGAATATGTGCGACGGTTCCCGATAGGGTAGCCTTTGTGATATCCGTTTGAAAGATTATATTCTTCATGGACGGTGCAAAAAATTCGATATCGCGAGAATCTACATTGGAGTTCGTTAATCGGCTAGTCACATGAACTTTATTGATGAAATCTTGAAAATCGTTTATGCTTTCGTATTCAAAAAGTAAATAGTCCCGTAGTTCAGAATTGTTGGTTACCAGATAAAATTCCTTAAATTCCATTTTTTTGTCCGAATAACTGGCATCAGTGCTTAGCTCTTGGAGGTGTAATCCAGATTTTTCTTTAAACGTTAGATTGGAAATAGTGGAAGCTATACGTAAAGAGTCGAATTTGATATTATCGAATACGCCTGAAAGGTGCGTAATATCCAAATCTGAAAAATCTACACCTCGATTGTGGTGCTTAAAACGATGATTAACCAATCTGATATGATTATTTTCGAGTACGACTTTGTCTAGAGACAATGCGAGTTTCTTTTTTGAAGAAGTCTTTAATTGTTTATTTTTTGGAGAAAAATAGGTGATGACTTTACTGAAGTTGGTACTGTCTTCATAAATTTGAAAATCGACGTAGGCATTTTTTAGCTTTATCTCTTCAATTCTAATCTTCTTGTTAAAGAATTCGCGAAGAACCAAGTACGCATCTAAGCTTTCGACATAAATAATTTGATTGCCTTTATTGTCTAGTAACTCGAATTCCTGTAATTGTATCGCGCTGAAAGGTTTGAAATAAACACGTTGTAAACGAATTTTGCTATCCAGCTGCTCCGACAAATAAGCCGCTACTTTTTTAGAAACGTAGGTTTGTACAGCAGAAAACTGAAGTGAAAATAACGCCAAAATTACCAGTAGAAATATACTAGTAAGTGTAATCAGCGTTATTTTAAGTATTTTTTTGATATTTTTGTAATCTAATTTTTTTTTGTCCTCAAATGGCTATCATTCTCGGAATAGAATCTTCATGCGACGAAACTTCAGCCTCTATATGTATAGACGGTGAAATTAAGTCAAATATTATTGCTGGTCAAGCAATTCACTCAAAATATGGTGGTGTTGTGCCTGAATTGGCTTCTCGTGCACATCAACAAAATATTATTCCAACGGTCGACCAAGCTATCCAACAGGCCAAAATTACAAAAAATGATATAGATGCGGTAGCGTTTACCCGAGGGCCGGGTTTGTTGGGATCGCTTTTAGTAGGTACATCTTTCGCAAAATCATTTGCGTTAGCTCGTGAGATTCCTTTGATAGAGGTAAACCACATGCAAGCTCATATTTTGGCGCATTTTATTGACGATCCGAAACCAAATTTTCCTTTTTTATGCCTTACAGTCTCTGGAGGGCATACTCAAATTGTGTTGGTCAATGGCTATTTTGAGATGGAATTATTAGGACAAACTTTGGATGATGCTGCTGGCGAAGCTTTTGATAAAACAGCTAAGATCTTGACACTACCTTATCCCGGAGGGCCGTTGATTGATAAGTATGCTCAATTGGGTGATCCTAATGCCTTTTCTTTGCCTGAACCTCAAATTGCCGATCTAAATTTTAGCTTTTCGGGCTTAAAGACGGCGATATTGTATCTTGTACAGGCTAAAATTAAAGAGGATCCTCAGTTTTTGGAGAGGCATTTAAACGATATATGCGCGTCTGTACAGAGTCGCATTGTTTCCATTCTTTTAAATAAGTTGAAGAAGGCTGCTAAACAAACCGGTGTGAAAGAAGTTGCAATTGCTGGAGGGGTATCGGCCAATTCGGGATTACGAAATGCGCTTGTTGAAATGGGGGAGGAATATAAATGGCGTGTCTTTATTCCGAAGTTTGAATACTGTACGGATAATGCTGCTATGATTGCTATTGCAGGCTATCAGAAATATCTTAGGCAGGATTTTGTAGGGCAGGATATTACGCCGCTAGCTCGTATGCATATTTAGGTGATTGCGCATGTAGACAAAAGTAAATTATCTAAGTTTTGATGATTTTTTTATGGAAAGTTATACCCTATTTCATCATAATAGAAAATAGAGTAATAACCTTTAAAACTTTCCATTATGTTATTTTCCAAATCAGATATTTATACAAAAGAGTGGATGGATGTCATTTTTGCAGGGCGCAATAAAGAATATGGAGCATATGAACTTCGTACCTTGGCTCCCAAAGCAACCAATTTAGCTCTTGGAGCCGTTATATTCGTTGTCGTTGGATTATGCAGTGTCGCCTATTCGTTTTCTAAAAGCAGTACAATTCCCAATAGTCCTCCCGAAGATAATTTTGTAACTGCGATAATTGACGACACGGAATTGCCCCTAGAAATGGAACCTCCTTTGTTACCAGATCCGATAGAGGTGGATGCTCCGAAGCAGGTTGCTCAGGATGTATCTTCTCAGGATCTAATCAAGTTTACAGAAATCAATGCCACTGATGTTTCCCGGGTAACTGAAGACATGACGAGCACTGAGGATGTGATGGATAAGAAGAAACTGCCGGCTAATATTACAATGGACGGTGTAAAAGGAGGAGAGTTGGTGCCACGGGGAACTTTTGGGAACACAAAACGCGACGGTGCAGAGAGCGGTAGAGCCATGGGTAGTCTAAATGGCGGCAATGACGGAGAAGGTAAGCCATTTATTTCTGTCGAGGTTATGCCCGAGCCTCCTGGTGGGATGACGGCATTTGTAAATTGGGTTGCTCAATACTACGACTTTCCGCAATCTGCGATAGACAACGGTGCAAAAGGAATTATTCAAGTGTCGTTTGTTGTGGAAAAAGATGGAAGTTTGTCTTCGTTTGACGTAAAAAGGGATATGGGGTTTGGTACAGGAGATGCGGCGATAAAACTGTTAAGAAAAGCTAAAAAATGGAGCCCTGGCATTCAGAATGGTCTGCCAGTGCGTGTAGCATACACGTTGCCTATACGTCTTAGTACTGTAAATAACTAGTCTCGATTATTTACAGTAAATATTTTATACTTAGGTTCTCAAAAGTCAATTTTGAGAACCTAATCTATTTGAATTCTATGGTTAAAAAAACAGGTTTTCCATTTTTTTCTAATATCCAACTAGGTCCTTGCTGAATAATTTCGATTGCTTTTTTATCTAGATTTGAATTAGCAGATTTCCTGACGAGGATGTTTTCCGGTTTTCCATCGGCATTTATGGAAAAAGTCAGCGTTACAATACCTTTTCCTAACTTAATCTTCTTAGTCTCTGCATTTACATAAGCTCTAAATTCTTTCCATCCTGACACGGGCTCACTTTTCACAGGATTCCTGGCTGAGGTTATAACCACTTCATCTAAAGTGGAATCGTGACGATTCAACAAGATAGTCTGAGATGAGTTGTCGGCAAGGATTTTTTCTTTTTCGTATCCGACAGCATTAATTTCCAAGGGTGCATTTTTTCTGTTAGCCGCATACACGAAATTGCCAGCGGAATCTGTGTTAATAATATTGTTGCTCTCAATGTCTTTTATTTGAACGTTGTTGATTGGATTTCCAGATTGTTTGTCAAGCACTTGTCCTAGAATATAGTTGGATTGTGCATCCACATTAAGCCTCGATAGTGCAGCTCTATTACCGAAAGAATTTTTGCTTACATCGACACCATGCACCCCTTCGGCGCGTCCTTGTATCTGTTGTGGGATATTTGCAGCGATAACGTGTTCTTTATTATTATCTAATGTGCTCCCACCAATTACGATTTCTTCTTTACTAGGGCTATTTTGTATTACTATAAGATTTCCAGCTTTTGAAGATTTTAATGTTGCGACACTATAAGCAGGGCTATCCCGAAGGGCAGTTTGACGTGGAAAAGGAATATTAGGAATGGTTTCTTTTTTAGTTGGTGTATAAGCTCTCGAGGCGACTTTATTCGCTTGTTTTTCCCTATTAACTAAATCATTGTTTTTTAAGTCGGGTGAATTTGAGATAGAATTCTGACTGGTAACCTGTGGTTTTTCTTCCGTTTTTCCATCGCCAGCGGGACCTGTATTTGTCGATGGAGTGGTTTTATTTAACTCTTCGGGTGAATGCGCAATTAAGGTTTCTTTTGTTGAGTGGCTATTATTCCAGATCCAATATCCCCCCAGGCCTAAAACTAATAATAATGAAGCTGCTAGAGAAAGGGGTCTCCATGGGAATAGATGTTTGGTATCGGATAAATGACTCCGTACGCGGATACGTTGTTTTAAATCGTTTAAATCAGAGGGGTAATTATGACGGTGTTCATGTTCCATTCCCAACAGTATATCCATTAGCATCTCATCCTTTTGGACAGCGCGTTCAAGCTCAAACATCTCTCGGGGACTGAGCTCACCATTTACATAGCGTCGCATGTAATTGATATCTGGATTAATCTTGCTCATGGTTCTTTTCCATACAAATTTTTAAATTCCGCTTACCATTTTGGATATAGCTTTTTACGTCATTTATGCTATAACCAGTTATATCTACCACTTCATTATAGGATTTTTCGTTGATGAAAAATAGATCTACACTAATCCGTTGCTTCTCTGGTAACTTATCTATACAACGTTCTAATTGAGATAATCGTTCTTCCTTGTCTATATAATTTTCTTCCTGATGCAGGAAAGCGGCGAATTCCACAAAATTATCTACTGGAATTTCATAATTATTCTTCGTGCTTCGCAATGTCATCAAACAGTGATTTTTGCTTACAACATATAGCCATTTGGCAAATACTTTAATTTCCTGTTTATTTACTTTGGCTATAAGTTCTTCAAAAATATGCATGACAGCATCTTTACTTCGTTCACTTTCTTTAAAGTAACGCAAACACACATAATACACCATTTCGGTATGCCTCTGGTATAATTCTCCCAAAAATTTTAAGTCACCGGTAGCGCGATAATTCTCTAATAGAGAATCGTCGTTTGTAACTGATACCTTTGATGAATTGAACAACTTCATAATCAGGGGTCAAAATAATTTTTTTTTCTCATTTATGGAAATTTATGTTTCGCCGCATCCCTTGTCAAAATTTATAAATCATGAAAGCTTTAATATCATCTATTCTTTTGATTTTTACCATAGTGGTAGGAAATCACGTTCACGCAAAGACCATAACAGGTAAAATTATTGATGAAGCTAAGGTGCCGATTGCCGGAGTTGAAGTACGTAATGTTACTAAGAAGATAAACGTAATATCGAATCAAAGTGGTGCTTACAGCATTGATGCAGTGGAGGGGGATGAATTAACATTTAATTATATAGGCTATGTCTCACAATCTATCAAAGTAGGGAAATCAAATAGGATTGATGTTATTCTATTAGCTCGAGTTAATCAATTGGATGAAGTCGTCGTCGCGGGGTATGGTACGGTGACAAGGACGGTAACGACCGGATCTACAGTTGCTGCCGTTAACCTATTTCAAGGAAATGTAGCTGGTTTAAACATTGGTGCAGCTTACTCCCAACAGAAGCATATCCGTATCCGCGGTGTATCACCAATAAGGGGGGCGCAGCAAAGCGAAAGTTATAACGGAATAGAGGAAAATAAATTTATTAATCCATTGAATCAACCGCTTTCAACTTTTGCCGCTGATGTTGACGCTGCATCTTATGGCAATGTTCGTCGTTTTATCAAGTCTGGACAGTTGCCTCCGTTAGATGCGGTCCGCATAGAAGAGATGATCAATTATTTTCAATACAGTTTGGACGCACCGGAAAATGGAGATCCTGTTAATATAAAGACGGAGCTCGCTCAAGCACCTTGGAACACCAGACATCAATTGTTGCGCATTTCGCTAAAAGCGAAAAATGTGCCTACTGAAAAGTTACCCACTTCCAATTTTGTTTTTCTAGTGGATATTTCGGGATCCATGATGAACGCTAACAAGTTGCCTTTAGTAAAATCGTCTCTTAAATTATTAGTTGACCAGTTACGAGAGGTTGATAAGGTAGCTATTGTAACTTACGCTGGTAATGCCAATGTTGCATTAGAAAGCGTCTCTGGTAATCAGAAAATGAAGATAAAGGATGTTATTGAAGATCTTAAGGCAGGAGGAAGTACCGCAGGGGGAGATGGTCTAAAAATGGCGTATAAAATTGCTCGCCAAAATTTTGTGAAAAATGGAAATAATAGGATAGTGATGGCTACAGACGGTGATTTCAATGTGGGAGCTTCTTCGGATGATGATATGGAAAAGCTAATCGCTAAGGAACGTGAGAGTGGTGTGCATATTTCTATTTTGGGCTATGGAATGGGCAACTATAAAGATAGTAAGCTGGAGTTGTTGGCCAATAAAGGACACGGAAATTATGCTTACATCGATAATATTTCTGAAGCACGAAAAGCTATTATCACTGAATTTGGAGGCACATTATTCACAGTAGCAAAGGATGTAAAGATTCAAGTCGAGTTCAATCCTGCGGTTGTACAAGCATATCGTTTGATTGGATACGAAAATCGACTACTGGCCGCTGAAGATTTTAATAATGATAATAAATTAGGGGGAGATATGGGAGTTGGTCATGCAGTTACGGCTATCTACGAGGTAGTGCCCGTCGGAATAAAGAGCGAAATCATTAGTTTGGTAGACGATTTGAAATACCAGAAAAAAGAGAGGAAAGCTGTCGAAAATAATTCTGCCGAATTAGCTACCGTAAAATTTCGTTACAAGGAACCTGATGGAGAAAGAAGTAAACTGAAGCAGGAGGTTGTGCCTAAGATTGCAAGAAATATATCGGCTATGAGCGAAGATTTTCAGTTTGCGGCTTCTGTAGCTGAGTTCGGGATGCTTCTTCGAAATTCGGATTTTAAACAAAATGCTGATTTTGATAGCTTAATTGAGAGGGCCAAACTAGCCAAAGGAAAGGATGCTGAAGGATACAGAGCAGAATTCATCCGTATGGCTGAAGATGCCAAAGCTTTGATAAAATCCACAGCTATAGTTAATAATTAAAGGTTGAGGAGTCGATAATTTTATCGACTCCTCAATTATTTAAGTAAAACAAATTTATAAATTCTTGCTACCGCTCTCCCTTTTTCTTAAGTTTTCTTTTTATCATAAAAAAATAAATGACTGCACCGACAGATGCGCTAAGAGCCGAAGAGGTGATGCTGAGCGGATCATTTACCAGTCGTGATAAACCGAATAATAGAGGCGATGCTATGATAAAGAAAAATACGGCACTGCTTATTGCCAACTGCGATTGCTTATCCATATTATTTGCCTAATTCTTTTTGTTGGTCTTTCCATTGTTTCGAGAACGATTTGTTCGGAAATTTGGGTAATTCTCTGTTTTTTCCCCATGATTTTTTAAAAAAGTTGCGAACAAAGAAATTTTTCAATTTTCCCCCAAACAAATCAACCAATTTCCTTCTTTGAATGGCGTAAGTAAATCCCTTCCACATCCTTTTTTCCATTGGTGTTACCAAGTTTTCTTGGACAGAATCTCTTCTATTGACCAATAGCATTTTTTGGATATCGATACCTACAGGGCATACCTCAGTACATTTGCCGCAAAGGCTCGATGCATAAGATAAATGTTTAAATTCTTTCATGCCACTTAGATGGGGCGAGATTAAAGAACCAATTGGTCCTTGATAAGTGGTGTCGTATGTATGCCCACCAATATTTTGATAGATAGGGCAGACATTAAGGCATGATCCACAGCGTATACAATACAGGCCTTGACGTTGATCCTTTTGTTCTAGGAGTTTTGTGCGGCCGTTATCGAGTAATATTACATACATCTCACGGGGGCCGTCCGTATCTGTTTCTTTCTTCGGCCCATTTAAAATCGTGTTGTACGCCGTTAAATTTTGCCCCGTTCCATGTGAAGCTAAAAGAGGCCAAAATATATCCAGATCCATTATACTAGGTATTACTTTCTCAATTCCCACTACTGCTATATGCACATCGGGAAAAGTAGTCGTAAGACGGGCATTGCCTTCATTTTCGGTGATTGCGATACTACCTGTGTCCGCAACGAGAAAGTTGGCACCCGAAATTCCAATATCTGCAGAAGTGTATTTTTGGCGAAGTAACTCCCTTGCTTTTAGGGTAAGTTGCTCTGCAGTAGCTTCTAAGGGAGTTTCGAATTTCTCATGAAATAGTTGAGCAATATCCTCCAAGCTTAAGTGCATAGCTGGAGTAACAAAATGATAGGGTTTGTGATCCAAAAGTTGTATGATATATTCGCCGAGGTCACTTTCAGTCGTCTCTATTCCTTTTTCTTCTAAAAAATGATTTAACTCGATTTCTTCGGTCGCCATGGATTTAGATTTTATCACTGAGTTCGCATGATGTAGATCCATAATTTTCCCTATTTCCTGACGCGCCTCTTCGGCATCATTTGCCCAGATGACTTTGCCGCCTTGTTTAGTGAAATTAGTTTCAAACTCCACCAGGTAGCGGTCGAGGTTTTCCATCACTTTCCATTTTACGAGATTAGCTTTTTTTTTCGAATTTTCTAAGTCGTAAAATTTACTCTTTCCTCTTTCGAAGGCTATATTGTACTTGTCAATACTCGTCGTAATAATATCACGATGGCGTTGATCAAAAGATTTGATAGCGCTATCCGTTAAAAATTTATCTGCAATAGTTTGCGGCATGAAACTCCTTTACTAATCTGATTCAAAAATAAAAGCTGGTTATAGGATAACCAACTTTTAAATATAACGTAAAATATTTAAACCTGTTATATATACTTATTTGGTTTTGATAGCGAGTGCTAGACTCAATTCGTTCAGTTGTTCTTGTGCAACAGTTGAGGGGGCGTCAATCATAATATCACGTCCCGAATTGTTTTTCGGAAAAGCAATAACATCTCGAATGGTATCATGTCCTGCAAAAATGGAAACTAAACGGTCAAAACCGAAAGCCAACCCGCCATGTGGGGGAGCCCCATAGGTAAAGGCTTCCAATAGAAACCCAAACTGTTTTTGTGCTTCTTCGGGGGTGAACCCCAAATGTTTGAACATTAGAGACTGTAATTCTTTGTCGTGGATACGAATAGAACCACCACCTATTTCCACACCATTGATGACCAAATCATACGCATTTGCTCTTACTTCTCCGGGATGAGTGTCTAATAAGGTAATATCCTCCGGCTTTGGCGACGTAAAGGGGTGATGCATCGCATGGTATCGGGCTGTGTCTTCGTCCCACTCCAATAGAGGAAAATCCATAACCCATAAGGGAGAAAATTTGTTTTTATCGCGCAGTCCTAGCTGATTGCCTATTTCAAGGCGCAATTCATTTAACTGCTTTCGTACTTTATCGGTAGAGCCCGCCATGATTAAGAATAAGTCGCCCGACTTTCCCTCAAAAGCTTGGTTCCATTTTTCTAATTCTTCAGCATTAAAAAATTTGTCAACCGAAGATTTTATGGTGCCATCTTCGTTGTGGCGTGCGTATATTAAGCCTGTAGCACCTATTTGTGGACGTTTTACAAAAGCCGTCAATTCGTCTATTTGTTTGCGGGTATAGTGTGCGGCGCCAGTGGCATTAATTCCCACTACTAACTCGGCCTGGTCAAAAACTGGAAAACCCTTATCTTTTACGATATTGTTAAGTTCTACGAATTGCATGTCAAATCGCGTGTCAGGTTTATCTGAACCATACAGTCGCATGGCATCAGCATAGGTCATCCGTGGTACTTGACCTAAATCAATGTTTTTTACTTTAAGAAATAGATGTTTAGTCAAACCTTCAAACATGTTTAAAATATCTTCTTGCTCTACAAAAGACATTTCGCAGTCAATTTGTGTGAATTCTGGTTGACGATCGGCACGTAAATCCTCATCGCGGAAACATTTTACAATTTGAAAGTAGCGGTCAAATCCGGACACCATCAGTAATTGCTTGAATGTCTGTGGTGATTGAGGAAGTGCATAAAATTCACCTGGATTCATACGAGAAGGCACTACGAAGTCTCGCGCTCCTTCAGGTGTGGATTTGATTAGAACAGGAGTCTCAACCTCGAGAAAATCCTGTTCGTCGAGATAACGACGGATTTCTTGGGCCATTTTGTGCCGTAAGACCAAATTTTCTCGCACTGGATTGCGTCTCAAATCCAAATAGCGGAATTTCATCCGTATGTCATCACCCCCATCTGTATCGTCTTCTATGGTAAAAGGAGGCAATTTAGCTTTATTTAATATGTCTAGAGAAGAAACTTTTATTTCAATTTCTCCCGTGGGGATTTTTGAGTTTTTACTCGAACGCTCAATTACAGCTCCGGTTACTTTTATAACAAATTCGCGACCCAATTCTCTTGCTTTTGCCCGTAGAATATCATCATCATCACTATTGAAAGTCAATTGAGTGATTCCATATCGATCACGTACATCTATAAAGGTCATCCCTCCCAAATCACGAGATTTTTGAACCCAACCACTTAGTGTTACGGTTTTTCCTAAATCGGCAATTCTTAAGTCGCCACAAGTATGTGTTCTGTGCATTAGCCAGCAAAAATTAAAAAGTAAAAAAATGAAATGTAAGTTGCTACTCTGACGGTCTAATCGACTGAGAGGATATCTACAATTAAAATTCCACGCAAAATTATCGGATTTTGAGGAGAATAACGAATGATATAGTGGAATACCGGAAAAGAATTTATCGTCTTCCACTTTCACCCACTTTGTAGTATTATTGGTGAATGCCATAAAATTTAACCGCCATATTATGCCAAATTCGCAATGAAATTCGATTTGAAATCTTTCTTTTGTGACAAATGTGCCCTTGTTGAATTTCAATAATAAATTTATTTATCGTTTAATTAAGTGGGTTTTTAGAGATGAAATATAGTATCGTTTTTGTGTGGAAAACTTTTTTGTGGGAGATTGTGGGGGAAAGTGGGGGAAAGTGTATACTTTTACATTATAATTTAATTACGACGTGTATCCATGATTCAACTTATCGGAGAATTCGAATGTAAGTTGGACGCCAAGGGAAGGTTGGTAGTTCCAGCCACGCTCAAAAGGCAATTGCCTAATGTAGAGCGTGACGGGCTTATTGTGAATAGAGGATTTGAGAATAATTTGGTGATTTACACGCGTGAAGAATGGGATAAACAGGCAACTAAAATTTCAAAGTTGAATACGTTTAATGCCAAGAATAGGGAGTTTGTGCGTCAATTTATGCGTGGAGCTACTGTTCTTAATTTAGATTCTGCGGGGCGAGTACTGTTGCCAAAAGTCTTACTTGACTATGCGAAAATAGACGGAGATGTGGTGCTGGCATGTCAATTTGATAAGATAGAGGTGTGGTCGAAAGGAATTTATGATGAAATGATGAACGGTGGTGTAAATGATGACTTTGCTTCATTAGCAGAGGAAGTAATGGGTGGTTTTGATTTTGGAGGATCGTTAGATGGCTAAAGAAGAGATATATCATGTGCCTGTGATGTTGCAGGAATGTGTTGACGCTTTAGATGTCAAACCAGATGGGGTATACGTGGATGTTACATTTGGTGGTGGTGGTCATTCTCGCGAAATTATGAAGCGCTTAGGTGCGCACGGTAGGTTGGTTGCTTTTGATCAGGATCCTGACGCGTTGAATAATTTGATTGAAGATGATCGTTTTTTGTTGATTCATCAAAATTTCAAGTTTATCAAAAATAATTTACGTCTTCAAGGTGTGAGACAGGTGGATGGTATATTGGCTGACTTAGGGGTTTCCTCTCATCAATTTGATGATGCGGAGCGAGGTTTCTCCACTCGGTTTGACGCAGATTTAGATATGCGTATGGACCAAGTTTCGGATTTGGATGCGAGAAAAGTTCTGAACTCCTATTCGGAGGAAGACTTGCATCGGATTTTTGGAATGTATGGTGAAGTGCAAAATGCACGATCGTTGGCTAAAACAATAGTTACTGCTCGTCTCACAAAAACGATCGAAACTGTGACGGGTCTGAAAGAGGTGATTAAAAAATTGGTTCCTAAAGGAAAAGAACATAAATATCATGCGCAGGTTTTTCAGGCGCTACGGATAGAGGTGAATAAGGAATTAGATGCTTTGCAGGAGTTTTTAACGCAGACTGTTCCGTTGCTTAAGCCGGGAGGACGACTGGTTGTGATGTCTTATCATTCTTTAGAAGATAGGCTGGTTAAAAATTTTATGGCCAAAGGTAAATTTAGAGGAGATGTGGAAAAGGATTTCTTTGGGAACGAAATAAAGCCCTTTCGGGTTGTTAGTCGTAAAGCGATGACAGCGAGAACGGAAGAGTTGGAATTGAATAATCGGTCACGAAGTGCGAAATTGAGAATAGCAGAGAAAATAGAACAATCCTAGATCAATATATGTCTAGAAAGAACACAATAAGAGATAAGGAGTTAAGTGAGGATATCCAAGAGGAATTATCCGATGCAGTCGAAGAAAAGGTAGAGGAAACTCAAAATTTTCTTCGCTCCATTTTTGCGCCAAAACAACTTTCAATGTATTTGGTGACGAAAAATCTTCCTTTTGTTGCGTTTTTAGCTTTTTTAGGACTGCTTTATATTTCTAATCGTCATTTAGCTGAGCGTACAGTGCGGCAAATAGATCGCTTTAGCAGAGAAGTGAAAGAGTTGAGTTGGGATTATAAATCCTTGTCGGCGGAGTTGATGAAATTAACAACGCAGTCAGAAATAGCTAAAAGAGCGGATACACTGGGGTTAAAGGAAAGGACACAGCCGCCTATTAAACTTGAAGTAGTAAAGGAGCATAAGTGATATTATTAAGATTAAAAGCAAATAATGAATATTAGGAAATCCATATTAGTGAGGGTATACCTGGCGTTCGGGCTGATGGTCTTTGGTGCCTTGGCAGTTTTTGCTAAACTCGTTCATCTGCAGTATGTAGATGGAGGTGAGTGGCGCGCTATCGCGGATAGTCTGACGATACAAGAGCGTGTTGTAGAAGCTGCTAGGGGGAATATTTATTCTAACGATGGCAGTTTATTGGCGACTTCCGTTCCTGAGTATGAGATACGGTTCGATGCAATGGCGATTTCAGTTGAACGCAACGATGTTTTTAATTCTAAAGTTGATTCATTAGCGAGTAAACTTGCTGGTTTCTTTAAAGATAAATCAGTAAGGCAATATTTGGGTATATTAAAAAACGCTCGTGCGAAAAAGCAAAGATATGTATTAATAAAGCGGAATGTTTCTCATCAGGAGCTTAAGCAGTTAAAGAAATTTCCATTATTGAAAACCTTTAGGGAGGGGAAGTCGCGATTCTCAAGTGGTTTGGTTGCTGTCCGTCAGAATAAACGGATTTTACCGTTCACCAATTTAGCCGCCCGTACGATTGGTTATAAAAATGCAAAGGGGATAGATACCGTTCTTGTAGGATTGGAAGGAGCATATGGTAATTATATAGATGGGAAAAGTGGTGCTCAGATGATGCAGCGTATTGCGGGGGGAGTGTGGGTTCCTTTGAATCGTGAAATTGAAGTAGCTCCGGTTGATGGCTCGGATATCATTGCAACTATCGATGTCAATATGCAAGATATGGCGCAGCGAGCGTTGGAAAAGCAACTTAAAATTAGTAATGCTGACAATGGATGTGTGGTGTTGATGGAAGTGGCAACTGGTGAAATACGTGCTATAGCTAATTTTACCAGAGACACGGACGGGGAGTATAGGGAAAAATTCAACTATGCTATTGCACATGGGGCAGATCCTGGATCTACATTCAAATTAGCATCCTATCTTGCCGCTTTGGATGATGGGTTAATAGATACAAATACAATTGTTGATGTTGGGAATGGAACATATAAGGTGCCTTCTCATACGATCCGAGATTCACATGCGCCTAAGAAATCTAAGATGACTGCGAAAGAGGCCTTTGAAGAGTCGTCAAATGTAGGCATCACGAAGTTGATAAATTTACATTATGGAAGTAACCCCGCAAAATTTACCGCCAAGTTGCATAAGTGGGGGTTGAATCAACCTTTGGGATTGCAAATTCCGGGAGAGGGGATTCCTATTGTAAAGACTCCTGAAAATAGAAGCTGGAGTAAGCTATCCTTGGTACAGATGGCATATGGCTACGAGTTAAAGTTGACTCCGTTACAAACCTTGGTTTTATACAATGCGGTAGCAAATGACGGGAAAATGCTTGCACCTTTATTCGTCAAAGAGATTCGTCATTTAGGAAATACGGTACAGAAATTTAATGCTCGTGTTATTAATAAGCAAATCGCCAACGAAGAAGCAATCCGAAAAATACAGGAGATGTTGGAAGGTGTAATGATAGAAGGCACCGGTAAGAAGCTAACAAGTCCGTTGTATACCTCTGCAGGGAAAACGGGGACGGCCCAGATGGCAGATGGCGCAAAGGGATATGGTGCTCGACGTTATCAATCTTCGTTTGCGGGCTATTTTCCGGCTGATAAGCCTAAGTATTCTATGATTGTGGTAATCCGTAACCCTCGTAATGGTTATTATGGAGGTACTGTAGCAGGTCCCGTATTTAAGGAACTGGCCGACATGGTTTTTGCTAATGATTTGTCCCTTCACGGTACGTTTGCTACTCGTGAAGTAAATGTAGCAGGTGCAAAAACACCATTGACGCTCAAAGGTTCGAAAGTGGCTTCTGTTAAGGTTTACGAGGCTTTGGGTATAAAGTCACTTAATTGGGATATTATCGCACAAAATGCAGTAGATACATCGTCAAGAGGTGTTCCATTTTCAGAAGTACTTATTCAAGAAGGTGTAGTGCCCAACGTTGTAGGGATGGGGCTGGCTGATGCATTGTATACAATGGAAAACGCCGGCTTTAAAGCACAGATACATGGCAAAGGAAAGGTGGTAAACCAATCTTTGGTGCCAGGGGAAAAATTAAAATTTGGTACAAACGTGGCAATTCAATTGAATTAATATGATACTGAAAGAATTATTACATGCTATTCCTGTTGTTCAGGTTGTTGGGTCACTAGATGTGGAAGTGGCATCGGTATGTTTTGATTCACGAAAAGTTGAAAAAAATTCATTATTCGTCGCGATAAAAGGAGTTCAAACAGATGGACATCACTATGTGGACAAAGCCATTGCTAAGTATGCTTCCACTGTACTCGTTGAGCAGCTTCCAGCGCAATTAGATCAAAGCACAACTTATTTAGTCGTCGGTGACACGTCCTACGCATTAGGAATTGCCGCGTCTAATTTTTACGGCAATCCATCTAAGGCGTTAAAACTAGTAGGAATTACAGGTACAAATGGTAAAACTACTGTGGCGACATTGTTATTTAATCTTTTCCGACATCTGGGATATCATGTTGGCCTTTTGTCGACTGTAGAGAATAAAATCGGGGAGCGGATTATTCCAGCCACGCATACAACACCGGATCCGGTAGCTTTAAACAAATTGCTGTCTGATATGGTAGATGAAGGCTGTGATTACTGCTTTATGGAGGTGAGTTCACATGCTATTGTACAACAGCGCATTGCAGGATTACGATTCGCTGGCGGAATTTTTACAAATATTACGCATGATCATCTCGATTTCCATGGCAATTTTGATAATTATATTAAAGCAAAAAAGAAGTTTTTTGATGATTTGGATCGGTACGCGTTCGCACTTACAAATATAGATGATAAAAATGGGCAAGTAATGCTTCAGAATACTTTTGCACACAAAAAAACTTATGGTTTGCATCATATTTCCGATTTCAAAGCAAGAGTAATAGAGAGCCATTTTGATGGAATGTTATTACAGATTGATTCGCATGAAGTATGGGTAAAGTTAGTAGGAGGTTTTAATGCGTATAATCTTTTGGCAGTATATGGTGCCGCTATTTTATTGGAGCAGGAAACGATGAAAATCTTGACTGCTATTAGTGAGATTACCGGAGCCCAAGGAAGATTTGAAACGGTTCGTTCTACCAAAGGTATTGTCGGGATAGTAGATTATGCTCACACACCAGATGCAGTTGAAAATGTTTTGAAAACAATAAAAGATTTGAAGGTGGCTGGTCAGCATATTATTACTGTCTTGGGGTGTGGCGGAGATCGTGATAAATCTAAACGTCCCGAAATGTCGAGGGTAGCGCTGAAGTATAGTGATAAAGTTATCATCACTTCTGATAACCCGCGTACGGAAGATCCTTTGGCTATTATCAAAGATATGGAGGCGGGGATACCGAGTGACAAGAAAAAGAATGTGTTTACAATTTCAGACAGAAGAGAAGCTATTCGTGCGGCTTGTCACATAGCGGCTTCTGGAGACATCGTTTTGATAGCAGGAAAAGGACACGAGAGATATCAAGAAGTTAATGGTGTACGACATCATTTTGATGATAGAGAAGAATTGAATAAAACATTTAACGAACAACAATAAGTCGATGTTATATTATTTATTTACTTGGTTACAAAATCATTTACATATTCCAGGATCGGGGTTGTTTCAATACATCTCGTTCCGGACGGCAATGGCAGTTATTGTTTCTTTGATAATAACAACGGTTTTTGGTAGTCGATTAATCCGTTTGCTGCAGCGAAAGCAGGTTGGAGAAACCATTCGCGACCTGGGATTAGAGGGAGAGAAAAAGAAACAAGGTACTCCTACGATGGGGGGGCTGATTATCATAGCGGGTATTCTTATACCCACCTTATTGTTCGCTAAACTGGACAATATTTATGTTGTTATTATGATTGTTACGACGATTTGGATGGGGGCAATTGGTTTCTTGGATGATTATATTAAAGTATTTCGTAAGAATAAAGAGGGGTTGGCTGGTCGGTTTAAAGTAATCGGCCAGGTGGGTTTGGGTACGATCATCGCTATCACAATGTATTTTCATCCTGATATTGTCGTTCGCGAACAGGTAACAAATCCAACGTCCTCAAAGCCTGTTGAGGTGGTGATTAATCCACAAACCGGTATAAGCACATATGCAGAAAATGTGAAGTCGACAAAAACTAATATCCCTTTCTACAAAAACAATGAGTTCGATTATGCTAAAGTTTTAGATAGTTTCGGATTGAAAAGCAGCTTAATGACATTTTTTGTGTTTTTGATTTTTGTAGTATTCATTGTGACTGCTGTGTCCAACGGAGCAAATATTACGGATGGTATAGATGGATTAGCCACAGGTACTTCAGCTATCGTAGGCATCACACTGGCCATCTTGGCTTACCTTTCGGGGAATATCATTTTTTCTGAATACCTCAATATTATGTATATCCCTAATTCGGGTGAGCTTGTAATTTTCGCAGGGGCATTTGTAGGTGCATGTACTGGTTTCTTGTGGTACAATGCGTATCCAGCACAGGTTTTTATGGGCGATACTGGGTCGTTAACAATAGGTGGGATTATCGCTGCTTTTGCTATACTTATTCGTAAAGAACTATTAATACCAATTTTGTGTGGTATCTTTTTGATCGAAATGTTGTCGGTGATTCTTCAGGTATCTTACTTCAAGCATACAAAGAAAAAATATGGTGAGGGACGGAGGATTTTCTTAATGTCGCCTCTTCATCATCATTACCAAAAAAAAGGATACCATGAAGCGAAGATCGTGACACGATTTGTGATCGTGAGTGTTTTTTTAGCAATTTTAACAATAGTGACATTGAAAGTAAGATAGCATGACAAATATCGCACATACATATTATCCACAAACTGGTCGCTTAGTGATTCTAGGCGCTGGAGAGAGTGGAGTAGGTGCTGCTATACTAGGCAAGGATAAAGGCTTTGAAGTGTTTGTTTCTGATATGGGGGAAATCGGCCATGGATACAAAGATATTTTACAAAAGGAGAATATTGCATTTGAAAGTGGCCAGCATACAGATCAGCAAATATTAAATGCAGATATTGTAGTCAAGAGTCCAGGCATTTCAGGAAAAGCACCAATTATTCAACGATTGAGAGAACAAGGGACTTCCGTAATCTCGGAAATTGAATTTGCTGCACAGTATACGAATGCGAAGTTGATTTGTATTACCGGTTCTAATGGCAAGTCTACCACTTCGATGTTAACGCATTATATATTGCATAAAGGTGGGATAAACGTAGGTTTGGCAGGAAATATCGGGAAGAGCTTTGCTTTTCAAGTGGCACGAGAGGATTTTGATGTCTACGTATTAGAAATTTCCAGTTTTATGCTCGATGACATGTATCACTTCCGAGCTGACATAGCCGTAATTTTGAATATAACGCCTGACCATCTAGACAGGTATGATTATAAATTAGAAAACTATGTAAATTCCAAGTTTCGCATGATTCGAAATCAAACTGAGCGAGATTATTTTGTCTATTGCGCTGATGATCAAGAAACAATGAAGGCTTTGTCCACTTTTGAAAGCAAAGCCATTCCGTTACCCATAACACAAGAGAAAGAGATAGATCAAGGAGCGTATTTAGATCAAGAGAATACCATAATAATTCACATACCTAATAGAGAAATATTTACGATGAATATTGAAGAGTTATCATTACAAGGAAAGCACAACGTCTACAATAATATGGCGTCTGGATTGATTGCGAAAGTACAGGAGCTACGGAATCAGACGATGAAAGAGAGTATGGGCTCGTATGTCAATATTCCACATCGATTAGAGCATGTTGCCTATATCGGTGGTGTAAATTACATCAACGATTCAAAGGCCACCAATGTGAACTCGGTATGGTATGCGTTAGAGAGTTTTTCTACCGATATCGTATTGATTATGGGGGGGGTCGATAAAGGAAATGACTATGAGATGCTACGAGACTTGGTAAGGCAAAAAGTAAAGGCTATTATTTGCATCGGAAAAGATACTTCGCGTATACACGATGCTTTCGAAGATGAGGCAGGTGTAATTGTAAATAGTGCATCGATGGAAGATGCAGTTGAGATTGCTTCTCACCTTGCAAAAAAGGGTGATACTGTATTGCTTTCACCAGCTTGTGCAAGTTTTGATTGGTTTAAGAATTACGAAGAAAGAGGTGATAAATTTAAAGAAGCGGTGATGACCTTGTAAATGAACTGTGATGGAACAAGTATTGTCAAGATTAAAAGGAGATAAGTGGATTTGGATCATCGTGATCATTCTATCGGGGTGGTCTTTACTTGCCGTTTATAGTTCAGTAGGTACGCTTGCATATAAAGAAGGTAAGGGTACAGAAATGTATTTATTTAAACATTTTTCGATTATCGCTATAGGTTTGATATTGATGTTTCTGTCTCACAAATTAGATTACAGGTATTATGCAGGTATTTCAAAACTTTTGATGGCAATTACTATTCCCTTATTACTTTATACATTGGTGTTTGGGAACAAAGTTAATGATGCTTCCCGTTGGGTTACCATTCCGGTTATCAATCAGACTTTTCAGACGTCTGATTTAGCAAAACTGGCCTTGATTACCTTTTTAGCTAGAATGCTTTCCCGTAAACAGGAAGAGATTAAAGATGTTAAAAAATCTTTTGTTCCGATAATGGGTGCAGTTTGTGTAGTATTTGTGTTGATTGCCTGGGCCAACTTATCTACAGCTGTTATGTTGTTTGGGGTCAGTGTGCTATTGCTTTTGATAGGTCGTATCAGCTTTAAACAAATCGCTTTGGTGTCATTAGGCGTAGGGTTGCTCGGGGTATTGGTTATTTCGATCGGACCACGTCGGGCCACGTATTTTAGTCGTATAAAAGGCTTTTTTTCAACAGAAGAGATAGCTTCCAATGTTCCTTTTCAAGAAGATAAGAATTATCAAGCAAATAATGCAAAAATCGCGATTGCTACGGGAGGATTATTCGGAAAGGGGCCTGGCAACAGTGTGCAGCGAAATGTGCTTCCGCATCCCTATTCCGATTTTATTTTTGCTATCATTATCGAAGAATATGGAACAGTCGGGGGCGTAATACTATTGTTTCTTTATTTGGCTTTAATGTATCGCTGTATCCGTATCGTAACACTCAGCCCAAGAGCCTTTGGCGCTTTTTTAGCTGCAGGGTTAGGGTTTAGCCTAACGATACAAGCATTGGCGAATATGGCAGTGGCAGTCGGATTGGGGCCAGTTACAGGTGTTCCGTTGCCGTTGGTTAGCATGGGAGGTACGTCAATCCTTTTTACGAGTGTTGCATTGGGGATTATCCTCTCTGTAAGTAGGAATATAGAGGAGTTAAAACATAAGCAGGAGTTGGATGAAACCCCGAAGCAAAAAAAAGTAATCGTAGGTACAGTATAGTTTAATATGGCGCATAAAGTAATCATAAGTGGTGGCGGTACGGGAGGACATATCTTCCCGGCAATTGCGATTGCGAATGCATTGCGCCGTGCACAGCCTGAGATTGAAATTCTATTTGTTGGTGCTGCTGGTAAAATGGAAATGGAAAAGGTTCCTGCTGCCGGATATAGGATAATAGGATTAGACATTCAGGGGATTAACAGACAGTCGTTATTGAAGAACTTAGCTTTACCATTTAAAATGGTAAAAAGTTTATGGAAGTCCCGACAGATCATTAAAGAGTTTGGTGCGGAAGTAGCCGTCGGAGTTGGTGGGTATGCTTCTGGTCCGTTGTTAATGATGGCAAATCATATTGGCATTCCTACGCTTATTCAGGAACAGAATTCGTTTGCAGGTAAGACCAATAAAAGTTTGGGCAAGAAGGCGCAAAAAATATGTGTAGCCTATGAGGGAATGGATCAATTCTTTCCTGAAAGCAAGATCATGTTGACAGGGAATCCGATCCGAAGAGCTTCGGTAAATATTTCCGGTAAGTATAGCGAAGCGATTACTTCATTCGGATTACAGGAGGGCAAGAAGACAATTCTGGTTACAGGTGGAAGTTTGGGCGCCAATACGTTGAACGAATGTATGAAAGGAGCATTAGATAAATTGCTCCAAGCAGATATACAAGTGATCTGGCAATGCGGCAGCTATTATTTTGAAAAGCTGGAAAGGGAACTAAACGATAAGCTGCCTGTCAATATTAAGTTAGTGCCGTTTTTGCAGCGCATGGATTATGCGTATGCAGCAGCAGATGTGATTATAGCAAGAGCGGGAGCAGGAACCATTTCGGAATTATGTGTAATTGGTAAACCTGCTATACTGGTTCCTTCGCCAAATGTCGCGGAAGATCATCAAACAAAAAATGCGGTTTCGTTGGTAGACAAGAAAGCGGCTTTAATGGTAACCGATATGAGTGCACGCATTCATCTGATAGATGAAGCGCTTAAGTTGATTCACGATGAAGCGATATGTGTAGAACTCGGTGAGAATATTAAAAAACTGGCGTTGCTCGATGCAGATGAGGTAATAGCGAACGAAGTTTTAAAATTAATAAACTAGAAAATGAATATTGATCAGATAAAACAGGTTTTTTTAATCGGAATTGGTGGGATTGGAATGAGCGGTTTAGCACGTTACTTTTATCAATTGGGCTGTACCGTTATAGGATACGATAAAACCGAAACCGATTTGACTTTAGCTTTGGTTAGCGAAGGAATTACTGTGTTTTACCAAGACAATATTCAGTTAGTTCCAGAACGTTTTCTAAATCCATCTGTGGACTCATTGGTGATTTTTACACCTGCAGTCCCCAAGGATTTAAAAATTAAGAATTATTTTATTGATAGAGGGTTTGAACTATATAAGCGATCGCAGGTATTAGGATTTATCAGTGCCAGTCGCTTCACAATTGGTGTTGCGGGTACACATGGTAAGACGACGACTTCGACCATGATCGCTCATATATTAAAAGATTCAGGGTACGATTGCTCTGCATTTTTAGGGGGGATTAGTTCAAATTACAACACCAATGTTTTATTTGGAGACAATAACGTAGTGGTTGTAGAAGCCGACGAATACGATCGTTCCTTTCTTACATTACATCCTAATATTGCCGTGGTAACCTCTGCTGATGCAGATCATTTGGATATTTACGGTGATGAGTCGCATTTGATTGATTCCTTCAAATTATTTCTGGATAGGGTAGTAGAAGATGGTAAAAGTATAGTAAAGGTGGGGTTGCCTTTTGAGGGAAATATCAGCTATTCATCTGAAACGAGAGCCGATGCTTATGCCGAGAATATTCATGTAGATGATGGAGAATTTCATTTTGATTATATCTATGGAGATATGCGGGTTGAAAATATCCGTCTTGGAATACCTGGACTTCATAACGTTGAGAATGCTGTTGCAGCTATTACAGTAGCAATATTATTGGAGATTGATATGGAGAAAATCGTAACAGCGTTAGCCAATTTCAAGGGAGCGAAGCGTCGTTTTGAATACATCGTTCGAACACCCGAACATGTGTACGTAGATGACTATGCCCATCACCCGGAGGAATTGCGGGCTTTTCTAAATTCCATGCGTAAATTATATCCCACCAAAAAGTTGACTGTTGTTTTTCAGCCCCATCTTTTTACACGCACACGTGATTTTGTAGATGGCTTTGCAGAAGTACTGGGAATGGCAGATGAACTTTTGTTGATGGAGATCTATCCGGCAAGAGAGCTGCCGATTGACGGCGTGAATTCCTCTTGGCTTTTGAATAAAATAGGAATAGAGAATAAAAGAGTGGTTATGCCTCAAGATGTATTGGATAGGGTAATGGCAGAAAAACCGGAATTAATCGTGACCGTAGGAGCAGGAGATATTGACCGTTTGGTAAGACCATTGAAAACTATTTTAGAGAATGAATAGATCAAAAAGTATACGCTGGAGCTTTATAGGCTATGGAATACTCGGAACCGCGGTTCTGGTCGGGTTGACCCTGCTTATGAGTCTGATCGCAAGAAAGAGTGGCGATCAGGTATGTATTGCTCTGCGTGTAATGATTGAAGGGAAAGAAACCTTTATAGATCAGCATGATATTTCGAAATTGATCAATGAGAAATACGGAAGGGTAGTGGGGCAGGCCATCAAAGACGTTCCGGTCAACCAGATCGAAGAGTCGTTAAAGGATCTCCCGTATGTATCTAATGCAGAAATTCATGCAGATATGGATGGCGTTATACAAGTTGCAGTACAGCAGCGAGAAGTTGTCTTGAGAGTTATAAATAAAAATGGTCGGGAATTTTATATCGATAGAGAGGGAAAGAAAATTCCAGTTACCTTAAAATACGTGCCTCATGTACTTGTCGCAAATGGAAATATATCAGAAAACTATGGAGAGCCTTTAGATGATGTACAGAGTAAGCTTGTAAATGATCTAGTGAAAATCGTAGATCATATTAGAGGAGACGAACTTTGGGAAAATCAAATTGTGCAATTATATGTAAACGCTGAAAATGATATTGAAATAGTACCACGTGTAGGCAATGAGGAGTTGATAATCGGAACTGCAGATTCGCTTGCGTATAAATTAGATCGGTTAAAGGTCTATTACCGTGACATTCTGCCAAAAGTAGGCAACAATGCCTATGCGAGGGTAAATGTAAAGTATGGAGATCAAATAATTTGTGAACGAAAAGGGAATTGGTTTATGGACAGTTTACAGATGAAAATAAATATGAAAAATTAACAATACAGCATAATATACAGCATATGAAACCAAGAATTACAGCAAATGAAAAAGAAAATCCAATTATTGTTGGGTTGGATATCGGTACTACGAAAATCTGCGTGACGGTAGGTCGTCGTAGCGGGACAAACAAAATTGAGCTTTTGGGCGTAGGTAAAGCCGAATCTGCGGGGGTAAACCGTGGGGTTGTAGCTAATATTCAAAAAACCGTTGGAAGTATCCGTGAAGCTGTCGCGATAGCTGAAGGGCAATCTAATGTGGATATAAAAGTGGTCAATGTAGGTATAGCCGGTCAGCACATCAAAAGCATCCAGCATCGTGGGATTTTGACAAAAAATGATGACGACGAAATTGGCCGCTTAGATGTTGAACGTTTGATTTCGGATATGTATAAACTCGTTCTTCCTCCGGGAGAGGAAATTATACACGTCTTACCGCAAGAATTTACAATTGATAATGAACCGGGGATTAAGGAACCAATAGGTATGGCCGGACGTCGTATGGAAGCTAATTTCCATATCATTTCGGGTCGGGTTACTGACATCAAAAACATTAAAAAGTGTGTGGATAATTCTGACCTAGAAGTTTCTTCTTTGGTGTTGGAGCCTCTAGCATCATCTGAAGCTGTATTGGATGAGGAGGAGAAAATGGCTGGAGTAGTGCTTGTCGATATCGGAGGAGGCACCACAGATGTAGCTATTTTTCATGAAGGGATTATTCGTCATACTGCTGTTATTCCCTTGGGAGGAAATATTGTTACCGAAGATATACGTCAAGGATGTGCTGTCTTACGTAATCAAGCGGAACAATTAAAGGTGCGTTACGGCTCAGCATTGGCGGACGAAAACAAAGATAACGAGGTAATTTGTGTACCTGGCATCCGCGGACGTGATTCTAAAGAGATCTCTGTTAAGAATCTTGCATTCATTATTCAAGCCAGAATGGAAGAAATCATAGAGCATGTTTATTATGAAATTAAATCCTCAGGGTATGAAGATAAATTAATTGCTGGTATTGTTATTACTGGGGGAGGGGCACAATTGAAACATCTGGTTCAGTTAGTGGAATATATTACAGGAATCGATTGTCGTATCGGATATCCAAACGAATACTTGGCAAAAACGGATATGTTGAACAAGCAATCTTTTGATGAGATGAAAAGTCCAATGTATGCTACAAGTATTGGTTTATTGATTAAGGGTATCCAAACGGTAGAAGAAGATGAGGCCACGCAACAAGAAGTGGTGTATAAAAGCCCAGATAGATCGAAAGTGAAGGAGATTACGCAAACGGCCAACAAAAAGGAAAGTTGGTTTACTAAAATAATCTCTGATTTCATTAAAGATGATTCCGGAATTGACGATGATTCGTTTATTGGGAAAAAATAATTTTCAACATTAAGTGGTTTTTTCCACATTTTAACAATTGTGGAAAACTGTTGTTGATATTTTGGTATTATTACATTCGAATTGATGAGTTCTAGGGTAACTGTGAACTTAGCAATTCATAAAAAGAGGATATTTTATGTCGATACAATTTGAAATGTTAAAGGAACAGTCGTCTATAATTAAAGTTATAGGCGTAGGTGGTGGCGGGGGAAATGCCGTTAATCACATGTACAAGCAGGGAATTAGTGGGGTGGACTTTATTGTGTGTAATACGGATGCGCAAGCACTAGAATTAAGCCCAATCCCTAACAAAGTACAATTGGGAACTAGTTTAACAGAAGGAATGGGTGCTGGTGCAGATCCGGATGTAGGCGAAAATTCTGCAATCGAAAGTATAGAGGATATCAAAAGAATGCTTGGTACCAATACCAAGATGTTGTTTATAACAGCTGGTATGGGAGGCGGTACAGGCACAGGAGCGAGTCCAGTTTTAGCTAAAGCAGCTAAAGAAATGGGAATTCTGACTGTGGCTATTATTACTACTCCTTTTACTTTTGAAGGAAAAAAGCGCCGCTCTCAAGCAGAAGAAGGTTTAAATGAGCTACGGAAATATGTAGATTCATACCTCGTTATTTCAAATGATCGTCTTCGTGAAATATTTGGTAATTTAACGATGACTGCGGCATTTTCGAAGGCGGATGATATATTAACTACGGCAGCTAAAGGTATCGCGGAAATTATAACCATTCCTGGTTATGTAAATGTTGATTTTAAGGATGTTCGTACGGTTATGAATGATAGTGGTGTTTCTATCATGGGTAATCATGTTTCAAAAGGAGATAATAGAGCTATTGAAGCTGTTACGGGGGCCTTAGCCTCTCCTCTTCTGAAAGATAATGAAATTGAAGGTGCTCGCTATATTTTGTTGAATATCACTTCAGGTAATAGAGAAGTCACAATGGATGAAGTGGCGATTATTACGGATTATATCCAAGAAAAGGCCGGATTGACGGCAGACTTAATTTGGGGTAATTGTATCGACGAATCTTATGAAGATGAGTTGTCAGTAACTATTATAGCTACTGGTTTCCAGACCGCCGAAGAGCGCATTAAGGAGAAGAAGAAGGAAAAAATTGCTTTACCTTTAACCCCCGATACGTCTAATGCGTTTGTAAAACCTGTTGGGCAAAATCAATTTGCTGTCAAAGAAGTACATGCACCTCTCGATAATCTGGTAAAGCCAGTTCAAGGCCAGGCACTGACCAATGAGACGAAAGCGGCTATGCCTCAAGGAGATTTGTTTTCATCTCCTGCTAAGCCAGTAGATGCCCTTTCTAATTCTGTAATCCAATCGGAAACACAGGTGATCCGGCATACGTTGGAGGTGCAAAATACGGCTGAAGAAGAAAAAGACCAAGATCTTGGTGGATATGAATTAAAAACCTCTCCTTCGATGTTTGAGTTCAAATTACCTACTGTATTTGATACGTATGAAAATACCAATGAAGAAACAACAGACGATGTTCAGCATAATGTAGAATCTCCGGTTCAAAATAACTTTGTCGAGATTGAAGAAAAAGAAGAATCAAATTTTGAGGATCAACTGATGAAAACTAAGGAGCGGATACTGCGTCTCAAAGAGTTAAGTATGAA
Organism: Sphingobacterium alkalisoli; assembly: GCF_005049105.1. Classification (GTDB taxonomy): domain Bacteria; phylum Bacteroidota; class Bacteroidia; order Sphingobacteriales; family Sphingobacteriaceae; genus Sphingobacterium; species Sphingobacterium alkalisoli. The sequence continues at coordinate 81,201 of NZ_SUKA01000011.1, read as the reverse complement.
GCTTAAATCCTCAAATGGTCTTCAAGAATTGGAAAACGAACCCGCATATAAAAGAAAACAGAAGCCGTTGGATAATTTACCTCATTCGTCTGAATCTCAGGTTTCACGTTTTACATTGTCTTTTGACGAAGGAGAAACGGAAATTAGATCTAATAACTCTTTCTTACATGATAATGTGGATTAATATTTATCACTAGTATTGGATACGGCTAATAATTTAGCCGTATTTTTTTTGTTTATGCACGCGTTATCTCGTAAGCGTATTGGTAATAATCTCTAGAATTTTGGGTGCAACGGTAGGTTATGGAGGTGCTAATCTGCAATTGCATTCGGAAGAAAAACAACTTCTCTTGTTACTTTTCTTCCGAATGCAATTTAAATAATTCTATGAGTTCTGGAATATTATGTACGCCTAATTTTTCAAAGATTCGACTTTTATACGTGCTAACGGTAGAAGAGCTCAGGTTTAATGTATTAGAAACTTCTAAAATGCCGTGTCCATCGATCAGATGCTTGGCAACGTCCATCTCACGGTTTGATAATTTATTCAACGGATTATCAGCATCTATACTTGATTTACGTAGAGTAAGCTTCTTTACGTATAAATCTTTCACGGCTTCAGACATGTATTTTCCTCGCTCTTGGATGTGTTGTATCGCGTGGTTTAATTCGCCCATAGCAGTGGTTTTGTTTAGATATCCTGCCGCCCCTGCCTCAATATACCTTAACGCATATAAGTTTTCATCGTAAGATGAGAATACCAAAATCTTAAGATCATTTTGAATTTCTAATATTTCTTTAATTACTTTAATATTATTACCACCAGGCATGTTAATGTCTAGAAGAATTAAGTCGAAATGTTCAGCCTTTAATTGTTCATATACCTCAGGGTAAGTTTTTGCTTGCGTAATAGATACATCTTTTAGCACTTCTCTAATAATAATTGAAGCACCTAATCTGACAATACTGTGGTCATCAGCAATGAGTATTTTTTTCATGCAAAAGTTATAATTTTAAATATTGATCTACCGAGCCATAAATGTAATCTCGTATCAAAAATACAATTAGCTTATATAATCTAATATTGAATGACTATTTTTGTAAAGGTAAAAAATTTAATGTTAATTTATTATGAGCTTCTTGAAAGAATTTAAAGAATTTGCTATGCGCGGCAGCGTCGTTGATTTGGCTGTCGGTGTGGTGATTGGTGGTGCATTCGGTAAGATAGTTACCTCCTTAGTAAATGATATCATAATGCCTCCTATTGGTTATTTGACTGGAGGTGTGGATTTTGCTAGTTTGAAATATGTATTGAAAGATGCTAATGAAGCTGCAGGTACGGAAGAAGTGGCTGTTGGCTACGGTAATTTCGTTAATGTTATTATACAGTTTTTAATTGTTGCGTTTTGTATATTCTTGGTCATTAAGGGGATAAATTCTCTAAAACGGAAAGAGATTGAAGCTCCTCCAGTTGCACCAACTCCATCTAAAGAGGAAGTGTTGTTGACAGAGATACGGGATTTATTAAGGGATAAATAGAGTCCAGAATAATGTAGAGAAAGTTCAGTTAATTTATTGCTCGCTTTTTGTTTTATTATTTGTTAGTTTCTAAAATAAACACTACTTTTGCATTCCTGTTAGGGGATAACATTGGTAATAATTATTAAAAAAACATATTAAGCGTCATGAAAAGAACATTTCAGCCTTCGCAAAGAAAAAGAAGAAATAAACACGGATTTAGGGAGCGTATGAGCTCAGCTAACGGAAGAAGAGTATTGGCTTCTCGTAGAGCTAAAGGCAGAAAACGTCTTAGTGTTTCTGACGAATCTCGTCACAAAAGATAATAAAATATCTTTATCAATATGCCGGTGACTTTAACGGTGCCTATCGGTCAAAAATAGTCATCAAAATGATAAAAAATACTTTTAAAAAAGAAGAGCGATTATGTAGTAAAAGATCTATTGATAGTCTTTTTCATAATGGTTCTTCTTTTGTTGTATATCCTTTTCGTGTTGTTTTTTTAAAAACGGAGCTGACGCCAGCTTTCCCTGTGCAAATCATATTATCGGTGCCTAAACGTCGATTTAAGCACGCGGTTTCGAGAAATAGAATAAAGCGTAAAATGCGTGAATGTTATCGTTTGCAAAAAAGTACCGCCTTACTTCCCACAATATCTAAAAATCCCATAAATTTATTGTTAGCAATACAATATGTTGCAAAGGAGGAATTGGCATCTCAGGTTATGTTTTCAAAAATGCAGGTTGCTTTAGCTAAGATAGTAGATGAAATTTCTCGATGATACGTTGAAGCTAATTAGCAAGGTTATACAATGGTTTTTTCTCGTAGTAATCCGTTTTTATCAATTGGCTATTTCTCCATTTTTAGGCGCAAGTTGTCGTTATACACCTACATGTTCGCAATACGGAAAAGAAGCTATTTTGAAATATGGCCCCTTTAAAGGAGGGTGGCTAGCTATTAAGCGCATCGCACGTTGTCATCCTTGGGGAGGTCACGGCCATGATCCAATTCCTTGAAATTTATGAAGTTGAAGCAATATATTATTCAAATAGATACCGCTACCGAAGTTTGTTCGGTTTCGATTAATAGAGAAGGTATAATGTTAGATCATATTCAAAGTGATGAACCGAACATGCATGCATCTCGACTGACTGTCTATGTAGAACAACTATTGTCGCGTAACAGTCTTCAATTTTCTGATATCGCTGCCATAGCAGTAAGTATGGGACCTGGATCGTATACAGGATTACGTATAGGTGTATCTACAGCAAAAGGTCTCTGTTATGCGTTAGATATTCCATTGATCGGGATCAATACATTAGAGAGTATGTATAATGGACTTAGCAGAGAAGTAAAATTAAACGCAGATTCGTTGTATTTGCCTATGATAGACGCCAGGCGTATGGAGGTGTACACCATGGTATTTAATGCAGAGGGTAAACAGGTTCTTCCTACGCAGGCTAAGATAATAGACGAATTCTCTTTTACGGAATTTCAGGAAAAAAAAGTTTTTTTGTTCGGTTCGGGTGCCGGTAAATTTAAGGAACTATTTGATGTTAATCCGCAAGTGAATATTATTTCAACATTTCAGCATTCTTCCGGCCATATGAGTACATTAGCCTGGCAACGATTCACAACGCAGGAGTTCGAGAATTTAATTTATTTTGAGCCGTATTATCTAAAGGAATTCGTGGCGTCTGTACCCAAACGCTAAAGCCAATCTTTTCTTTTGAACCACACATATATCAATATGGATAATCCCAGCATAGCGAGCAGCACTGCAGGATAGCCGTAGTACCATTCTAATTCCGGCATATTTCTAAAATTCATCCCATAGACACCAACTATAAATGTGAGTGGCATAAAGAACACCGAAATGATGGTGAGTGTACGCATAATCTCGTTGGTATGATTTGATTCTATATTAAAGTAAACTGATAATAGCTGCGCAATATTTTCGCCTGTATTTCTATATAAAGTATTTGTACGTGTAAATAAATCTCTTAAATCTTGTGTATAGATGTTCTGATACTGTGGCATGTGAAAATAATCTACTATATCTTTATACAACGTTAGTATAATTCGAATCACATCTATTTGCCGCTTAATAAAGTACAGCTTTTTCAGAAATAATTTACGGCGTCGATGTAGGAATACAATCTCTTCATAGTAGTCTAATTTAGCAGCCAATTGGTCCAGAACAAGTTTTTCAAAAGTCATCAATGCTTCTGACACTAACGAATTCACCAGGCTTTTGCTAGACGCCAGTTTTTTATCACTTTTGTCTTTTGATTTAGTTTTTTCTAAATATTCAATATCATTTCGGTGTACCGTGATGATGAAATTTTCGCTATAAAAGATAGAAACTCGCTCGGTAATTTCGGTTAGCTTATCAGATTCTTGTTTATAAATAGATGGAATGGAGCGAAGAATTAAAAAATGATAATTGTCGAATTCTTCTATTTTGGGAAGATGGCCTACTTCAAGACAGTCTTTTATCGACACATCTTTCAGACCATACTTTTCTTTTAACGCTATAAAATCTTCCCGTTTCGGATTGGTAATATCTACCCATTCGAATTGATGTTCAGGTACTGATAATATTATTGCAACCATATGCAGTTCATTTGTTATTCAATTTAAGCACAAAGCGTCATATTAACAAATGGACATAAAAAAAGGTGGTTCTTTATAAAGAGAACCACCTTTTTAACATCATTATTCTTATTTTTTCTCAGTGGGTTTTTTCGTTTTGTACTCTTTGTTCAGCGCGTCAATAACCTCATTTGTTATTTCTAATTTAGAGTCAGCAAACAGTACGGTGGGGTTTGATTTAGAATAAGTAAGGACTAAGGTGTAGCCGTTGTCTGCAGCATGTTTCTTTAAATATTCAGTAATCGAATTATAAACATTATTGAACTCTGTCGCTTCATCCTGTGCGATAGCGCTAGAAGCGTTTTGGTCTAGTCGACCTAATTCATCTTGTTTACGTGCTAATTTTTCCTCTGTGGCCTGACGGTCTGAAGCACTCATGGTCGCGGCTTTTTGCTGATAATCCGCCACTTCTCTCTGGAAGGCTTGTCCTTTTGATTGTAAATCGGATTGAGCCTTTTTTACTTTAGATTCAAGTTTTGCGCGGATATCCTTGAAATATTCATATTTTTCTGATAGTGAATCCGAGTTTATATATACGATTTTTTCCTCGGTTTGTTGGGAGCCAACTGAAGTTGAATCATTTGCCTTTGTTGAAGTCGGTTTTGTTCCTTGATTGCAAGATGAAGCGGAAGCTACAATAATTAATCCTAGCGCTACTTTTGCGAAATTTGATAGTAATTTATTCATTCTATTATTGATTTTCAGTTTGAATAGCAAACCTACTATAAAAAAATCAAAAAATCATTTTTCGGTGTTTAAAAGTCGAAAAATTATGGTTTTATTAACGTATTTTAAGACTTCAAAAGCTTGATTAATTCCTTAATTTTTTGTATTTTTGGGAGTTAAGAAATTCTGATTTTAAAATAATTCCATGAGTGAAGAAAATAAGAATGCATCTTCGTATTCTGCTGATAATATCCAGGTATTAGAAGGTTTAGAGGCAGTGCGTAAGCGTCCATCCATGTATATTGGTGATACCGGCGTAAAAGGTTTGCACCATTTGGTTTATGAAGTGGTTGATAATTCTATAGATGAGGCTGTTGCGGGTTATTGTGATGATATCTTGGTTACCATCCATAAGGACAACTCCGTTTCTGTAAAAGATAATGGCCGGGGTATTCCTACTGGAATAAATAAAAAAGAAAATAAGTCTGCACTTGAGTTGGTAATGACGATATTGCATGCCGGTGGTAAATTTGATAAAGATACCTATAAAGTATCCGGTGGTCTGCACGGGGTTGGTGTATCTTGTGTTAATGCATTGTCTGTTCATTTGAAGGCCGAAGTACACCGAGAGGGCAAGGTTTATAATCAAGAATACGAGCGGGGTAAACCGATGTATGATGTTAAAGAGGTTGGCTCCTCCGAAAAAAGAGGAACGATTATAACGTTTAAACCAGACGCGGAAATATTTACCCAAACCACGGTATATAATTATGATACTCTTGCTAATCGTTTGCGTGAATTATCTTTCTTAAATAAAGGAATAACGTTGTCCCTTGTAGATGAACGCGAGCCAAATGAGGATGGCACCGAAAAAAAGGAGGTCTTTCATTCGGAGGGTGGTCTGCAGGAATTTGTTAAGTTTTTAGACGGTAATCGTACTTCGCTTATCCCCACACCAATTTATGTTGAAGGGATAAAACAGGGCATTCCTGTTGAACTCTCTCTTCAATATAATGATACCTATACAGAGAATGTCCATTCGTATGTAAACAATATCAACACGATTGAAGGAGGTTCACACGTAGCAGGTTTCCGTCGCGGATTGACTCGTACGTTAAAGAAGTATGCAGATGATTCAGGACTTTTAAAGAATCTTAAAATTGAGATAACTGGAGATGACTTTAGAGAAGGACTTACAGCAGTTATTTCTGTGAAAGTAGCGGAGCCGCAATTTGAAGGTCAAACAAAAACTAAATTAGGTAATTCCGAGGTAATGGGTGCGGTAGATGTCACTGTAGGTGAGATTTTAAGTGCTTATTTGGAAGAAAACCCGCGTGAGGCAAGAATTATTGTTCAAAAGGTAGTCGTAGCTGCTCAAGCTCGAGCTGCAGCTCGTAAGGCACGCGAGATGGTTCAGCGTAAGACGGTGATGGGTGGTTCAGGTTTACCTGGTAAACTTGCCGACTGTTCGAGCAATGATCCCGTAAAATGCGAGATTTTCTTCGTAGAGGGTGATTCTGCAGGAGGTACAGCAAAACAAGGTCGTGATCGTCATTATCAAGCTATTATGCCATTAAGGGGTAAGATTCTCAATGTGGAGAAGGCAATGGAGCATAAGATCTATGAGAATGAAGAGATTAAAAATATGTTTACAGCATTAGGTGTATCTGTCGGTACGGAGGAGGATCCTAAAGCATTGAATATTGCAAAACTTCGGTACCATAGAATTATTATCATGACGGATGCCGATGTCGACGGTAGTCATATTGCCACCCTGATCTTGACGTTTTATTTCAGGTATATGCGCGAACTTATCGAACGCGGATATGTATATATTGCAACTCCTCCTCTTTATTTGGTCAAGAAAGGAAAGGATTCAGAATATGCTTGGACCGAAGATCAACGTCTTGCTGCTATACATCGTATAAAAGGTAATGGAAAAGAAGATAGCGTACATGTACAACGCTACAAGGGTTTAGGGGAGATGAATGCAGAGCAATTGTGGGATACTACGATGAATCCAGAACATAGAACACTGCGACAAGTCACTATTGACAATGCCGCTGAATGCGATCGTGTATTCTCTATGTTGATGGGCGACGAAGTGGCGCCAAGACGTGAGTTTATTGAGAAAAATGCACGATACGCTAAAATAGATATATAATATTTACAATTTATAGTGAGAAGAGCTAGATTTTTAATCTGGCTCTTTTTTTTTGCCCTATTAGACTGTTTTGCAGATAAATGTATAATATTTTCAACCCGTTTTGAAATATTAAAATATTTTTGCTAAATTTAGGTTTACCAATTACTTAAATTATATGTTTACAAGGGTAATCTTACTATTGCTAATATCAGGTCATCTACACGCACAGTCCTTTAACGCTGCTCCTTTTTTAGGCATGGGAAATACTGGATTGGCGAGCCAATCTCTATATAGTGTAGGTCTTAATCCGGCGGGTATCGCACCATTAGCTAGTGCTAGCATCGCAATCGCCTATCAGCAGCATTTTCTTTCGTCCGAAATCCAATCTCAAGCAGCCTATCTGAATATCCCTATCGGATTTTTAGGTGGAATAGGATTAGGTGTTAATAGCTATGGTATAGCGGGAGTATCTACTTTATCAACAGTTCGGGGAGTTTACGCGCGGCGATTCGGAAACCTGTTTTTTTCTGCTGTAGGACTAAATTATCACCAGTATTATGTTAAGAACTATGGAAATGATTTTACATTTTCTGTCGATTTGGGGTTTCAAGTGGGCATAACGCCAGATCTATTTTTGGGTGCACTCTTTCGGAATATAACCTCTTCCCAATATCAGGAAGATGTAGAACAGCGAATACCGTGTGAGGTTGGTTTAGGAATGAACTATAGCATATCGGATCAATTGAGTCTGGCTTCAGATATCTATTATGATTCTCAGAGTAAAATTAACTACAGGGCGGGACTTTCGTATTCCTTCGATTATAGATTCAAAATTAGAACTGGAGCAGCATCCAATCCGATGCAATATTTCGCCGGATTAGGATTGGTTTTAAATAAAATTCAAATTGATATGGCTTCTTCTTTTCATCCTAAACTTGGTACATCTCCTCAAATTAGCATCGCTTATGATTTTTAGAACATTTGCATATTTTCTCGTATTCTCAAATTTTTCGTTTCAGGCCTTGGCTCAACAAGAAGAGGTAGAGGAGTTACTCATGGAGCAGCTGAGTGATGACTTGGGGGAAAACGACGATTTGAGTGAATTAACGGAGAAACTGGCTTACTATACGCGACATCCGTTAGATCTTAATAAAGCAGATCGAAATGATCTGAATAATTTGATTTTTCTGTCTCCGCAACAAATAGAAAATCTGCTTGTCCACCGTAGTATATCTGGAAAATTTGTTTCTATTCGTGAGCTACAAGGGATTCCCGGATTCGATTTACAGACTATCCAACGTATTCAACCTTTTGTGACCGTCCTAGAGCAAACTGCATTGGAAGAGTTTACGTTTAGACGATTAATTAACGTTAGTGAGCACATGCTTATGATGCGCTATGGACGAGTTATCGAGAAGCAGGCTGGATATTTTATTCAAGATTCTTCTCGTTCGAGGTATTTTGGGAATCCTGATCGTTATGCAGTCCGCTACAGGATGAATTTCGAAAATAAAATAAGGCTCGCTTTGAATATGGAAAAGGATGCTGGAGAACCATTTTTCAATAAAAAGCAGAAGTATGGATTTGACTTCTATTCGGGACATATCACGTTGAACGATATTAGCAGAAATGTCAAGCAAATTGTAGTAGGAGATTATGGGTTGCAGTTTGGACAAGGATTGGTTACATGGAATGGCTTGAGTTTTGGAAAAGGCGCTTGGATAGGGAGTGCGGCGCGTCAAGGTGTCGGACTCAAACCTTATTCTTCGATGAACGAAAGTAATTTTCAGCGGGGTATCTCCGCCAAGTTGGCGGTTAAGGATTTTGAAATTACACCTTTCGTGGCCTACAATTCTCTTTCGGGTAATTTAATCGAAGATGTTACAGGAAAACACATTACTACAATAAATTACAGTGGCTTACATCGCACTCCAACTGAGCTTGATTACCGTAATACGATAAGGCAGTTTGTTTCAGGTATGAATGTTACCTACCATTTTAAACGCTTCAAAGCAGGAGTCACTTATATGCACACTTCCTTTAATGGCCGCATTACGAAAGGTGACGGTATGCGAGAACAGTTTGACTTTGAAGGAAGGAGCTTAGATCAGGTAGGCATACACTATCATTATACGTATCAAAATACATATATGTATGGTGAAACGGCGTATAGTTTCAGAGGCGGGTTTGCAGCGAATAACGGAATTATCTCTAGTCTTCACCCTAAGGTGTCGGCGATTGTGAATTATAGATATTATCAACGGAACTACCATCAATTTTTCGCTCAATCCTTGGGTGAGACGTCCCGAGTTAGTAACGAAGAAGGGATATATGCAGGGGTTATTTATCATCCATCTCGTGTAATAGAGTGGGTCAACTATGTTGATTTTTTTCGGTTCCCATGGTTGCGTTTCCGTGCAGACGCGCCGAGCAGTGGCACTGATTTTCTAAGTCAGTTCACTTACAACTGGTATAAAATAGGTAAAGTTTCTATGCGATATCGACACAGATTCAAACAAGAAAATTTGGATTTAGTTGGCCGTAATGAGAACCTACTCGCGGATGTGATTCGTAATCAAATACGCACTGAGTTTCAATATAAATTAAATCGGATATGGACCGTGAGGACGAGGGGAGAAGTGGTTTTATACGAAAAAGAAAGAGACGAAAAAAGTTCAGGTTGGATAGCCTATCAAGATGTATTTTGGAAAGGCCGGAGCAATAAATTAAATGCCAATATCCGATTTGCCTACTTTCACACCGAATCCTATAATTCCCGGATTTATTCTTATGAAAATGATGTTTTATATGCCTCTAGCTTTCCAATGTATTATGGTAAAGGTATTCGTACTTATCTAAATATTAGATGGCGGATTAGGAAGGATGTAGATGTATGGGGGAGATATTCCCTAACTAAATATCGGGATCGAGAGATTGTGGGGTCAGCATTAGATCGTATAGAAGGTAACCGTAAATCTGATTTTAAAGTTCAGCTTAGATGGCAATGGTAAAACGGCAGATTGTAGATTTTTCGATCCAGAAAATACCATTTTTAAGGCTCGTGATACCTTATTGTATTGGAATCGCTTGCAGCCAAATGTTTTTTTGGAATGCTATACGATATACCTTTTTGTATTCTATATTAATTTCCGTTATAGCTTGTTTCATAATGGCCTTTTTCTTCCGGAAACAAAGAATTTTTAGAGGCGTGTATTTTTTTATGTTCTATAGTTTTTCATTTCTAATAGGCGTCTGGCAAATTGTCCGGGAACTTCCGAATTTGAAAGAAACACACTTCAGTCGGTACACAAGTTCACAACTGGAAGGTATTATCATTGATGAGCCAGTCGTTAAGCAGAAAACGATTCGCTTTCCGTTGTCCGTCACGAACCTGATAGAGGAGGGTAAGTATGTAGCGTCCGAAGGTAAGATAATGGTAACAGTGTTGCGGGATTCGTCTCTTGACCAATCATTTAATTATGGCGATCACGTTGCTATTTCAAATACTTTTGATTCCCTCGCGCCACCTTATAACCCGGAAGAGTTCAATTATAAGGCATATTTACAAAATAGGAATATTTGGCATCAATCATTATTAGAAGGTGGGGATTATGTGATGTTGGGTGAGCGATCTGGGAATAAAATCCTCTCTTTTGCATTAGCCCTAAGGGAAAAGTTAGTCTCGAAGTTTAGGGTGTTTATTAAACATGAAGAAGCTTATCATGTGGCTATAGCACTGATCTTTGGTTCTAGATCACAACTAGATGCTGCAACGTTAGATGCGTTTACGAATACTGGTACTATCCATGTTTTGAGTGTTTCGGGGCTTCATGTAGGGTTGGTGTTTGGTTTCTTGACTGTCTGTTTGGGTTGGATTGACCGATTTCCTTACGGGCGATTTATACGTTGTTTTATAATTTTGTTATGCGTGTGGGCTTATGTAATTCTTACCGGTATGGCACCACCAATTTTGCGAGCCGGGATCATGATTACGTTCTTCTTGTTTTCTGTCGGCTCGGGACGAAGACAAAACGGATTGAATACGCTTGCTGCTTCTGCGTTTTTTATCCTTCTCTTTCAACCTAAATATTTATTTGATGTCGGTTTCCAGCTTTCTTACTTGGCAATCACAGGTATTCTAATTTTTCACCCTATATTGAAGAGGCTATATAAACCGCGGTCTAAATACCTAAGTTGGGTAGTCGAATACAGCTATGTTTCCCTTGCTGCTCAACTATTCACCCTGCCAGCTGTATTGTATTATTTTGGACAATTCCCTACTTATTTTTTATTCGCCAACCTTTTTATTGCCTTACCCAGTACAATCATTATGTATTTAGGTTTAGGATTGTCTTTGATTCCTTTTCACGAGATAAATAGCTGTTTAGGCGAGATTTTAGCGTATGTTATTCGTTTCTCACTATACGGTTTAAAATGGTTCGACTCATTACCTGTAGCAGCTGTAAAAGGCATAAGCTGGGCACCCTTAGAAGTATTACTCGCTTTTTTGATGCTAATCTTTCTGATTTATGCGCTTAATTATAGAAATAAACAAGCATTCAAGGTGCTCTGCATGATGTTATTTATGTTGTCCATTTTGACTTCTTTTCAGGCAATGGAAAAAATGACTTACAAAGGGATTGCAGTATACAATCTGCGTTCGGCTTTAGGAGTAGCTACAATACATAATGGTAATGTTGCCTTATTCTCCAGTTTAGACTCTTTAAATCATCCCACACTTAGATACAGTGTGTTGCCTCACCTTCGGCAATACGCCAGGGAAGAAGAAATAAAATTCTACACCATTCCTCCCACTCAGCGAAATAATTATATGTTATCTCTTGGAAGTAAGAAAATTCTAGTTTTAGAAAAAAAGTTAAACGAAATTGATTTAAAAGGAATTGACGTTGTTTTATGGCGAAAAAACAACTATAATGTAATATCGGAAGTGAAATCGCAAACATATCCTTCGCTTTTTCTTTTTGATGGAAGTAATTCGGATAAAACACTGTCTAAAATTAAGTTAGAACTAGTTGAAAATATCAATTCAAGTTATTTCTTAAAAAATAATTTTGCTTATGTTTGGGAGGAGCAATAGCGTATGGAACAGAATATTCTTTCGGTACTAAAGCAATACTGGGGGTTTGATAAATTCAGACCTTTACAGGAGGATATTGTTCAGTCTGTTTTACAAGGAAGAGATACGCTCGCCCTGATGCCGACCGGTGGCGGCAAGTCGATCTGCTTCCAAGTTCCTGCGATGATGAAAGAAGGTATTTGTATCGTCATCAGTCCGCTAATTGCGTTGATGAAAGATCAGGTTGAACATTTACGCGGAAGAGGAATCGAAGCCCTTGCGATTTTTTCAGGAATGTCTTATCGAGAGGTTGATATTGCATTGGATAACTGTGTTTTTGGAAACATTAAATTTCTCTATTTAGCACCAGAACGCCTATACTCTGAGTTGGTAAGGGAGCGAATTAGGTATATGAAAGTCAACCTATTTGCAATAGATGAAGCCCATTGTATTTCGCAATGGGGATATGATTTTAGACCATCTTATTTACAATTAAATCAATTACGTGACTTACATCCCACTGTCCCCATTTTGGCACTTACCGCGACAGCAACATCCCGTGTAATAAAGGATATACAAGCACAACTTCATTTTAAAGTCCCCAATGTATTAAGCAAAAGCTTTGCAAGGCCTAATCTGGGCTATATGGCGTTTGAAGAAGAGGATAAAATGGGGCGTATGCTTCGAATTATCAAGAAGATGGGGGGCAGTGGGGTCGTGTATGTGCGAAATAGGCGCGAAACACAGGAAGTAGCGCGAGTATTGGTTAATCATGGTGTGCCTGCAGACTATTACCACGCAGGTTTGGCTCTTAAGGATAGAGCACAAAAGCAAAATGCATGGATGTCAAACAAAACTCGTGTAATTGTAGCAACCAATGCTTTTGGGATGGGAATCGATAAATCCGACGTACGTTTTGTAATTCATTTGGATATTCCAGATTCCTTGGAGGCGTATTATCAAGAAGCCGGAAGAGCCGGTCGAGACGATAAAAAAGCGTTTCCAGTCATGCTCTATCGACAAGATGATCGTGATCGATTGTGGACTACGTTAACATCTAGTTTCCCCGCAATTTCTTTTATTCAAAAGGTATATCATTGTTTAGGTAATTATTATCAGATTGCTTATGGAGCTGGGAGTGGTGCGACCTTCGATTTCGATATTGTCGATTTCTGCAAAAAATATGAAACAGACCTTTTGCAGACAATCAGTGCACTAAAATTTTTGGAAAGAGACGGGTGGTTGGCGGTTTCTGAAGCAGTATATATACCTTCTCGCTTTAAATTTGAAGTAGATTACCAAGAGTTATATAAGTTTCAAGTTCAATCTGCTAAGTACGATTCACTGATAAAAGTTATTTTACGAACATATGGAGGGGTCTTCGATTTATATGTTCCTATTAATGAGTTTGAATTTGCTAAAAAGCTAGGTATTCCTTTCGATGTTGTAGTAGAATTGCTTATTGGATTAGAAAAGCAACAGATAAGTTCGTATATTAAAAGTACGGATAAACCTCAGCTCCAATTTTTACAAAGTCGGGTAGATTATAAGAACCTCTACATTGATATTGATTTTATTCAGGAACGGAAGCAAATCAAAGAAGAACAACTGAAAGCAATTTATTATTACTTGGATACAAAAGAATGCCGAAGTATAGCTTTGTTACACTACTTTGGAGAAGAAAATGCCGAACCGTGTGGAGAATGCGATTTGTGCTTGGTACGAAAGCACAAAGAAGGACAAACGGGAAAAATCCGTCAAGAAATTCGAGTACTACTTATAGAAAAAGCACTGCTTCTACACGAATTAATCGACAACATCTCTATCGGAAGAGAAAATGACAAGATCAAAATCCTCAGAGAACTCATCGAAGAAGACGAAGTAAGAGTAGAAGAGGAAATGTATTATTGGATAGGAAGATAACGACTTTAGAATATATTCAAAAAGAATTTGTTAAAGCATTTTATTTCTCCCAGATTTTTTAATAGCTTTAACTAATAACCAAATAAACTTTGTATGGAAAACTATATTATTTATTTACCCGCAGTTTTAGCTGTTTTGGGACTTATTTATATGATGACGAAAGCGACGTGGGTCAGCAGACAAGATGCCGGAGACGCTCGTATGCAGACTATAGCTAAAAGTATTCAAGAGGGCGCACTCGCTTTTTTAAAAGCAGAGTACCGTATTCTTTTGATTTTTGTTGCTATTGCCTCCATAGCGCTCTTCATAGTGTCTACGTTGGTAGATACCACGCACTGGATTATTGTTGTAGCGTTTATATTTGGTGCTTTTTTTTCGGCGCTAGCCGGAAATATAGGTATGCGCATTGCAACCAAAAGTAATGTCCGCACGACCCAAGCTGCGAGAACCAGCCTGCCTCAAGCATTGAAAGTGTCTTTTTCTGGAGGGACTGTAATGGGATTAGGCGTGGCGGGACTAGCGGTGCTCGGATTAAGTATTTTCTTTTTACTTTTCTTAAAAATGTTTCTCACCGAAGGTGGAAATTTTTATGGTGAGATGACGGTCGTTTTAGAAGCTCTTGCCGGGTTTTCGTTGGGAGCAGAGTCTATCGCGTTGTTCGCACGCGTTGGAGGTGGTATATATACCAAAGCCGCCGATGTCGGAGCAGATTTGGTAGGTAAGGTTGAAGCGGGTATACCAGAAGATGATCCACGTAATCCTGCAACCATTGCTGATAATGTCGGAGATAACGTGGGCGATGTAGCTGGAATGGGTGCAGATTTATTTGGTTCTTATGTCGCTACCGTATTAGCTTCTATGGTATTGGGCAATTATATTATAAAAGATATGAGTGAAGCAACGGGCATAGCATATACCGACGCTTTTCAAGGTATGGGCCCCATCCTTCTACCAATTGTGATAGCGGGGGTGGGAATCTTAGCATCTATCATCGGAACATTTTTCGTGAAAATAGCAAATAATGATGCGAAAGAGGCTCAGGTACAGAAAGCATTAAATACAGGCAATTGGGTAGCGATTTTTTTAACGATTGTGGCTTGCTTTTGCCTTATTACTTATATGTTGCCAGAAACGATTCAGATGAAATTTTTTGGCGAGGGATACAAAGATGTGCCACGGATGAATATATTTTACGCTACCCTTGTGGGACTGGCAGTAGGCGGATTGATCTCCGCATTCACCGAGTATTATACAGGATTAGGAAAAAAGCCTGTTTTGAATATTGTTCGAAATTCTTCTACCGGTGCAGGAACCAATATCATCGCTGGATTGGCTACAGGAATGATGTCAACATTTTCTTCCGTTTTATTATTCGCCTTTGCAATTTGGGGATCCTATTCCTTAGCTGGTTTCTATGGTGTAGCTATCGCTGCATCCGCGATGATGGCCACTACAGCCATGCAGTTGGCGATAGATGCATTTGGCCCTATTGCCGATAATGCAGGGGGAATCGCCGAAATGAGTGAGCTACCGAAAGAGGTTCGCCAGCGTACTGATGTATTAGATTCTGTAGGAAATACAACAGCTGCCGTAGGAAAGGGATTTGCGATAGCGTCAGCAGCGTTGACGGCACTTGCATTATTCGCGGCTTACGTAACATTTACTGGCATTGACGGAATTAACATTTTTAAAGCGGATGTGTTGGCGGCATTATTTATAGGTGGAATGATTCCTGTTGTTTTTTCGGCATTGGCGATGCAGTCCGTGGGTAAGGCTGCAATGGATATGGTGAATGAAGTACGCCGTCAATTCAGGGAGATTCCGGGAATATTGGAAGGGACAGGACAGCCCGAATATGGTAAATGTGTAGAGATATCAACCAAAGCTGCGTTACGGGAGATGATGTTGCCAGGCGCCATGACGATCATCACGCCAATAATTGTTGGCTTTGTGATGGGGGCCGAGGCGTTAGGAGCGTATATGGCAGGGGTAGCCGTCTCAGGTGTGCTGTGGGCTATTTTCCAGAATAACGCCGGAGGTGCTTGGGACAATGCAAAGAAATCTTTTGAAGCGGGGGTAGAAATAAACGGAGAAATGACTTATAAAGGCTCCGAAGCACACAAAGCTGCGGTGACAGGAGACACCGTGGGTGACCCGTTTAAAGATACATCAGGCCCTTCTATGAATATTTTAATTAAATTAACTTGTTTAGTAGGCTTAGTTATAGCGCCGCTTCTAGGTAATCATACGGTACAACTCACGAAGCAAAAGAAAGCGACGCATAAAATAGTTCGGGTAGAAAAAGTTAATGATATTAAGTAAATTAAATATAGAGAAACACGACGCGCAAGTATTCCATGCGTGTCGTGTTTCTTAACAGTGTAATACAAATCTCGAAATTATATGTCAATTGCTAAAAATAGTGGGCCTTCATAGAGGCGCAAAATTATTCCAATGCTTCTAAAAAGAGTGGTATCCCAACGTTTCTATTTGTTTCATTCCAAGCTAATGATAGTGTGGTCCGTTGTGGAATGGTATCGAGTTCAATAAATTTGACGGCTATTTCATATCCTTTTTTCAGCGAGGTCGGTACAATAGCCACACCTAAACCTTGGGCCACCAGGCTAAATATACTCAACGCATTCACCGATCTTAAAGCGACATTGGGTGCGAAGCTATGGTCTTTAAATATACTCATCACCAGATCATAATACGTTGAGCTGTATTCTTTAGAAAAAAGAATAAACGATTCATTTTTGAATGCTTCCAGTGAGGTGAAATTATCGCTTTGGATAGGATAGTTGTTGGGAACTACCAAGCTAAAGTGTTCGGTTAGCAATGGTTTTAGTTGCAGGTTTGTGGGATTACTATTTATTCTGATGAAACCAAATTCGAGTTCATTTTTAGACAATAGATCCAATTGTATTTCGTTGGAGAGTTCTTGCAAGGTAATATCCATTAAAGGAAATAGTTGTTTTATTTTCAGTAATATATCAGGCAAAACTCCTTGTACTGCCGAACCGATAAAGCCTATTCGTAGTGAAGCTTGCTTGCCCTCGCCTATTTTTATAAGCTGCTCCTCCATCTGCCGCACCTGTTGTAGAATTGCACTTACTTCCGCCTTCATATATTGTCCGGCTTCGGTTAGCCGAACAAAGCGCTTCCCTCTATCAAATAACTTGACTTGATAAATGTCTTCCAGCTGTTTTATTTGACGTGTAAGTCCCGGCTGTGAAATAAACAATCTTTCCGCTGCCTTACGAAAATGTAATTCTTCTGCTAGTGTCTGGAAATATATAAGGTGTCTTAATTCTATCTGATAATTCATGGTTATCAATTGTTGATAAAAATGGTATTACTAATTATCAAATATAGCAGGTAAATTTGAATTAAACAGTACAAACGATGAACACATTTAAATACGGTAAGGATACAATGACCAGTTCGTTGGCATTAGCTATTGGACATGGTAAAGTTAAAGGTATATTGATAGATGCAACGAGACAAGAAATAAATCAAAGTACAGCGTATGTCCAAGAAATTGTTGATGCAGGTAAAGTTGTATATGGAATCAATACCGGATTCGGACCGCTATGTACAACACTTATCGATACATATGATACGCGAAAACTGCAAGAAAATATTTTAAAGAGCCATGCAGTGGGAGTTGGAGAGCCTATCGATAAAGAACTTTCTAAATTGATGTTGATCCTGAAGGTGCATGCTTTGGCAAAAGGGTTTTCTGGTGTACAATTGAGTACGCTCGAACGCATTATTTGGCACATTGAACACGACGTAATTCCCGTAGTACCCAAACAGGGCTCTGTGGGGGCATCAGGTGATTTGGCTCCGTTATCACATCTCTTTTTGCCATTAATTGGTTTAGGAAAAGTGTTTTTTGAAGGCGAAGTGGTCGACGTATCCTCCGTACTAGAATCATTTGGCATAGCACCTATAACACTAGGTGCTAAGGAAGGTCTGGCGCTCATCAATGGAACACAGTTTATGGCAGCCCATGGCGTAAGGGCTGTCGTAGATATGAATAGATTGATGAATAATGCAGATTTAATTGCTACACTCATGCTCGAGGGGCTGAACGGCTCAATAAAACCATTCTATCCCGAACTGCACCAATTGCGGCCTTATAAAGGAAACACGTATGTCGCTTCTACGATTTATAACCTGTTGAAAGGATCTGACATATTAGAGTCCCACAAAAATTGTACACGGGTTCAAGACCCTTACTCACTGCGATGTATACCTCAGATACATGGTGCTTCTAGAAATGCCTGGCTACATTTCAAGGAGATTGTAGAAACTGAAATCAATTCCGTCACCGACAATCCCGTTATTGTTAATAGCCAATTGACAATAAGTGGCGGGAATTTTCATGGACAGCCTCTAGCACTACCTTTAGATTATGCTACATTGGCGGTTTCAGAGTTGGGCAATGTTTCGGATCGACGGGTCTATTTGTCGCTCGAAGGCCAAACAAACGGTGTCCCACGCTTATTAATGAAGGCAACGGGACTTAATTCAGGTTTTATGATCTTGCAATATACTACGGCAGCACTAGCAAGTGAAAACAAGGGTCTATGTTTCCCTGCTAGTGCCGATAGTATTCCGACATCGATGGGGCAAGAAGATCATGTGAGTATGGGATCCATTTCGGGACGAAAGTTGTTACAGGTGATCGATAACGTAGAAAAGATATTGAGTATTGAATTGCTATGCGCATCGCAGGCAAAAGACTATCATTACCCCCTTCAGTCTACTCCGATAATCGAGGCTATTCATCAACACATTCGTAAGCATATACCACATATAGAAGAGGATCAATCCATGCAAGAACTTTTAGATGTGGCTTTACAGATGATAAAGTCTGGAACGCTTATCGATATAGCTAAGGATGCTGCTACCTCGCACAATGTGGGTGTATTTGGCAATGGAGTTGAATATTTTGAACATTTTTAAGAATGAAACAAAAGGAGATATTAATAGGGCCCTTTAAGCAATTGTTGACCATGCGTAATCTACCAGATAAAGGAGCGCTGTTGGACAGCCAATTGGAGATCGTTGAACATGCTGGAATTTGGATAAGGGGTAATAAGATTAAGGAGATTGCAAAATTTGACGATTTAACGTTAGTCATTCCAAAAAATATACAAGTTCATAAGTTGAAAAAAGACTGTTTAGCCCTGCCTTCTTATATAGATTGCCATACGCATATTGCTTTTGGAGGTGATCGTGCTAACGATTTTGCGATGCGTAATGGAGGTAGCTCTTATTTAGAAATTGCGGAATCAGGGGGGGGGATTTGGAATACAGTAATGCATACCAGAAACTGTCATTTGCAGCATTTAGTGGATGCAACGATGGCGAGATCCAGTGAATTAATTAAGCAAGGTGTGACAACGGTGGAAGTAAAGAGCGGCTATGGTCTCAGTGTCGAGGAAGAGCTAAAAACTTTGCGCGCGATAGCATTGGCCAATAAGCAAAGCAAGGCTGATTTAATTGCAACTTGTTTAGCAGCCCATATGCTTCCCAAAGACTATATCGGTAAGGCCGAAGATTACCTGGTGGACATCGTTGAACGGTTATTCCCGCTGTTGATAGCGGAAGGCTTGACAAATCGAATCGATGCATTTGTTGAACGAAGTGCGTTTACAGCACAGCAGATACGACCCTATTTTACGGAAGCACAAAATATGGGTTTCGATATCACGGTACATGCCGATCAGTTCAGCCCATCAGGGTCACAAATCGCTGTAGACTTTAATGCTGTTTCGGCAGATCATCTAGAAGCGTCTACAGATCGTGAAATAGCGCTTTTGGCCAAGTCAAATGTAGTTGCCGTAGCATTACCCGCGGCTTCGTTGGGTCTTGGTTGCGCATTTGCTCCTGCTCGAAAATTGTTGGACGCAGGAGCCAGTTTGGCAATTGCAACAGATTGGAACCCTGGGTCAGCGCCTATGGGACAGCTGATCGCGTCTGCAAGCTTTTTGGCTACAATGCAAAAGTTAACAAATGCTGAGGTGCTTGCCGCGGTAACATTTCGGGCAGCAAAAGCCCTGAATTTAAGCGATAGAGGGCGCCTAGTACCAGGATTATTGGCTGACTTCGTAATCTATGAAGCAGATAATTATCAACATATAACCTATCGACAGGGGGCATTGCAGCCGACAGCCGTGTGGAAAAATGGAGAAGAGGTATTCAATAGAAATTAATAGCAGATGACACTATTTCAAAAAGCGATAATTAATGGGATTCCACAGGAGTTCCCTCCTGCAGCAAAATATGCTATGGACGTTAGTCATGCCCCAAAACGAAAAGCTATTTTGACAAAAGAAGAAGAAAAGCTGGCAGTTTGTAATGCTTTGCGCTATTTTCCAAAGGAATGGCATCTTGAATTGGCTGCCGAATTTCTGAGTGAGTTAACGCAGTACGGTCGCATTTATATGTATCGCTTTCGGCCAACATATGATATGTACGCACGGCCTATTCAAGCGTATCCTGCCCGGTGTAAACAAGCAGCGGCCATTATGCTGATGATCCAGAATAACTTAGATCCAGCAGTCGCCCAGCATCCGCATGAGTTGATTACGTATGGAGGGAATGGTGCTGTATTCCAAAACTGGGCGCAATACCTGTTAACAATGCAATACCTGGCAAATATGACCGAAGAACAAACGCTTCATATGTATAGTGGGCATCCAATGGGTTTGTTTCCATCATCTATAGATGCACCAAGAGTAGTGGTGACCAATGGGATGATGGTTCCTAATTATTCGCAGCCAGACGATTGGGAGCGATTTAATGCATTAGGTGTCACGCAATATGGTCAGATGACTGCGGGATCGTACATGTATATTGGCCCCCAAGGCATTGTTCATGGTACGACAATAACAGTGATGAATGCTTTCCGGAAATTATTGGGTAAGAATGGTAGTGCCCGGGGAAAGGTATTTGTGACGTCGGGATTAGGGGGAATGAGTGGAGCACAACCTAAAGCTGGAAATATCGCCGGTTGTATTACCGTGTGTGCAGAGATCAATCCAGTAGCAGCCCATAAACGTTATGAACAAGGTTGGGTCGACGAGCTAATAGAAGATATGCAAGCATTAGTAGAACGGGTAAGATTAGCTATAATAAAGGAGGAAATACGCTCGATTGCTTACATTGGAAACGTTGTCGATGTATGGGAAGAGTTTTATAAGCAAGGTATTTCAGTTTCTATTGGTTCTGATCAGACTTCCTTGCACAATCCCTGGTCGGGAGGATATTATCCAGTCGGTTTGTCTTTCGAAGAATCAAATCATCAGATGGCAAACCAACCAGAAAAATTTAAGGAGTATGTAAAACGCTCCTTAATTCGACAGGCGGATGCGATCAATAAGCATACTGCCCGCGGAACGTATTTTTTTGATTATGGAAATGCATTTTTATTAGCATGTAGTAGGGTGGGTGCGGATGTGATTGCCCCCGATGGTATTCATTTTAAATACCCCTCATACGTACAAGATATCCTCGGCCCATTGTGTTTTGACTATGGGTTTGGACCATTTAGGTGGGTGTGCACTTCGGGCGATCCTGAAGATTTACGTAAAACAGATCAAATTGCATTGGATGTCCTATTAGATCTCCAAGAAGGGGCTTCAGATAATGTTTTTCAACAGTTGGAAGATAATATAAAGTGGATAAAAGAAGCCCATCAAAATCATTTAGTAGTTGGTTCGCAAGCGCGCATATTGTATGCCGACGCATTGGGGAGAATACGTATCGCTCAGGAATTTAATAAGGCGGTTCGAGAAGGTATATTATCTGACCCCATCGTATTGGGACGTGATCACCATGACGTGAGCGGAACCGACTCGCCTTTTCGAGAAACCAGTAATATATACGATGGTAGTCGTTTTACGGCCGATATGGCAATACATAATGTACTTGGTGACAGTTTCAGAGGAGCTACCTGGGTATCCATACACAATGGAGGTGGAGTAGGTTGGGGTGAGGTGGTTAATGGAGGTTTTGGAATGGTTTTGGATGGTACTAAAGAATCAGATGTCAAATTGCAACAGATGTTGTTCTTTGATGTAAATAATGGCATTGCTAGACGAGCTTGGGCGAGAAATCCGGAAGCTCAACGAGCTCTTGAAACGGAATTAGCCCGCAGTCCACAATTAAATGTAACGCGAGCAATTGAAGTTGACGATATGCTAATTGACAACCTTTTTAACGAAGTGTAATGAATACCTTTGAAAGCCCACTCTATAGAATACCGAATGTGAGTTTCTGGATCGGCCGTGAAGACGGCGAGCATCCAGATTTTTTACGCTGGCATCAAGTTATAGAAAATATTGATCTTCGAAATAAACTTGATTTCTCTAGGGCGGTGGTTTTTATAGGTTTCTGCTGTGACGAAGGCGTACGCCGAAACATGGGTCGTGTCGGAGCGGTAGAAGGATCAAGCTCTTTACGTAAAATCCTAGCAGGCCTTCCAGTTCATTTTTCTCCTGAAAATCTCCGTCTAATAGATGCTGGCGATATCATCTGCGAGCATGGCGATTTGGAAAACGCACAAGCGGCCTTGAGTAAGGCTGTATCGACTATTATAGATAGTGGAGGTTTCCCAATTGTCTTAGGTGGTGGGCATGAAGTCATGTATGGACATTTTTGCGGTATCAAAAAGAGTACAAACCAATCCGTGGGCATTATCAATATTGATGCACATCTCGATATCCGTCAACCGTTGGAAGGGCAAGGAAGCTCGGGAACAGGTTTTTATCAAATAGCCCACGACCTTGCAGAGGAGAATATAGAATTTCATTACCTTGCAATAGGTGTACAACAGATTAGTAATACAAAAGCACTTTTCGATTATGCGGAGAAAAAAGGCGTACAGATCATAGAAGCTCAGGAAATTTATGAAGCGAATGTAGAGCAAATAACAAGAGCAGTAAAGCAATTTGGAAAAAAGGTAGATGTGATTTATTTAACGATAGATATCGATGCTTTCGCTGCACCATATGCGCCGGGAGTGAGTGCGTTAGCTTTTAATGGCATAGTTCCAGATCATGTTTTCCATAAAATTTACGCCACGATAATAGCCCTCCCCAATTTGGTAAGTATGGATCTAGCTGAACTAAATCCCACCCATGATATTGATAATCGAACAGCTCGTTTAGGAGCTGATTTAATTTTCAGAGTTATCCAAAAATTTTAATACTGGAATTCCGTAACAACACCATTAGCCGACATCAAATAGCCATTGAGGTTCTTGATAGCCATTGAACCCAGTTAAAACGAGCTCATTGGAACCTCTCAAAATAAACGATCATCAATAACAAAACTTTCATGATCCATTGAATCACCAACAGGCATGAAAGTTCTTGAGGGCCTTTAAGAAATGGACACTTTCAGAAAAAATAAGGTCATAAAAAAGCCCCAATCGTATGATTGGGGCTTTACTATTTAGTGAAACCTAAAATTATTTAGATTTTTTTTCGTCACCTTCCATTTGCTCTTTTAACTGAGCTAATACATCAAGGTCACCTAGAGTAGATTTCTCAACAGACTCTTTTACTTTCTTCACTGCCGTAGAAGCTGCTTTTGCATCTTTTTTGCGTGCATTAGACTCTTCTTTACGACTTTCTTCTTTCGCATCTTCCCAGATACGAGAGTGAGAAATTACAAGACGTTTGTTTTCTTTATTGAATTCAATGATTTTGAAATCAGTAACATCATCTACTTTTAATGCAGCGCCGTCCTCTTTTATAGAGTGCTTAGAAGGGCAGAAACCTTCAACACCATATTGTAAAGTTACGATGTCACCTTTATCACCAACTTTGATTACAGTACCTTCGTGGATAGAATCAATTGTGAAAATTGTTTCGAAAGTATCCCAAGGATTCTCTTCTAGTTGTTTATGACCTAAAGATAATTTACGGTTGTCTTCATCAAGTTCTAAAACAACAACTTCCAATTCTTCACCTACTTTAGTGAATTCGTTAGGATGATTGATTTTTTTAGACCAAGATAAATCTGAGATATGGATTAATCCATCGATACCATCTTCCAATTCAACAAATACACCGAAGTTAGTCATATTTTTAACAACAGCCTTTTGTTTAGAACCTATAGGATAGCGCTCCATGATATTCTTCCAAGGATCTGGAGTCAATTGTTTTATACCTAAGCTCATTTTGCGGTCATCGCGATCTAATGTTAGAATCTGAGCTTCGATTTCATCACTTACTTTTAAGAACTCCTGAGGAGAACGTAAGTTCTGTGACCAAGACATTTCAGATACGTGAATTAAACCTTCGACACCTGGTATGATTTCTAAGAAAGCACCATAGTCTGCAACAGTTACGATTTTACCTTTTACTTTAGAACCAATTACTAATTCGGTATCTAAAGATTCCCAAGGATGTTCTGATAATTGTTTTAAACCTAAAGCGATACGTTTTTTCTCGTCATCAAAATCCAAAACAACCACGTTGATCGTTTGATCTAAAGCTAGAACCTCTTTTGGATGCTCAATACGTCCCCAAGAGATATCTGTTATGTGAAGTAAACCGTCAACACCACCTAAATCGATGAAAACACCGAAATCTGTAATATTTTTAACAGTACCCTCTAATACTTGGCCTTTTTCTAATTTCGCAACGATTTCTGATTTTTGATTTTCTAGATCGTCTTCAATTAGTACTTTGTGAGATACAACTACGTTTTTAAACTCATGGTTAATTTTTACCACTTTGAATTCCATAGTTTTACCTACGTATATATCGTAGTCACGGATAGGTTTGATGTCAATTTGGGATCCAGGTAAGAAAGCTTCTACACCTTTAATGTCAACGATCAAACCACCTTTAGTACGAGACTTCACGAAACCGTCAATGATAGTATCATTTTCCAATGCATCATTGATTGCTTCCCATGATTTTTGTGTTTTAGCACGTTTGCGTGATAATACCAATTGACCATTAGCATCTTCTTGAGATTCTACAAATACGTCAACAGTGTCACCAACTTTTAAGTCAGGTAAGTCACGGAACTCAGATAATGCTACAAGACCGTCTGATTTGAAACCAACGTTCAAAACCACATCCTTGTTATTGACAGATACCACTATACCCTCAATAATTTCACCTTGGTTGATTTGGTTGAATGTACCAGCATACTGTTCTTCTAATTGAGTACGCTCCGCTTCGCTGTAATTACCGAAAGCTTTTTCATCAATTTCCCAATCGAAGTCACCCTCTGGTGTGCTCCAAGTGTTAGATTTGATTTGGTCAATTAAGTTTGAATCAGCTTCAGACTCAATCTTTTCAGTGTCTTTCACTACTGTAGTGTCAGCACCATGTAGCTCTGCGTTTTTCGCCGCTAACTCTTTTTCTGCTTCTTGTTTTTTTGCCATTAATTAATTTTCTCCTTTTCCTTACTATGTAAGGACTGCAAAGATACGAAAAACTTTTATTTACAAGATTTTATGTTAATTTTTTTTCAGAAGATAGTTGGCTTACAAAAACTTATTCGGATTGTTTGAACGAATTGTAGATTTTTGGTTTCACAATTTTGATGCTCTGTTTAGATAATGTAATACTAGCATTTAACTCAAAACCGATCAGTAGAATCAATGAATTCAGATACATCCAGATCATGATAACAATGATAGTCCCGATAGAACCATAAAGTTTGTTATAGGCGTTGAAATTATTAATGTAGTACGCAAAACCGGAGAATGTTAAAATCGCAAGTATGGTCGCAAGGGTTGCACCCGGGCTAAAAAGTTTCCATCTCTTGACGGCCGATGGACCAAATTTATAGAGCATACTCACGGTGAGAAAGTAAATAGCGAATAATATTATCCAACGAGAGGCTTTAATAACAAATGTCCAAAACCAAGATAGATCATAAGAGATATGATCCTGTAAATAGGAAATTACGATACCAGCTCCTGTAAAGAAAGCAATTCCTAATGTCAAAGCAACAATAATAGAAAAGGACAGACCTAGCGCGATTAAACGTCTTTTACCCCAGCTTCTATTTTCATTTGCCAAAGACGACTTATTAAACGCCATCATCAAGGTTGTCATACCATTGGTTGAAAAAAATGTAGCTAGAACAAAGCCGAAGGACAACAATCCGCCATTTTGTTTCTTTATAATATCTTCTAATGTAGATTGAATGATGGTGAAGGCGTCAAAGGGAATTACAATGGCTAGAAAATCCATTAGACCTTCTTGAAAATTATCGACAGGAATATACGGAATCAAGGTAAATAAGAAAATAATACCTGGGAAAATAGCCAACATGAAGTTATAAGCTAAGGACGATGCCTTATTAAGGATAGACTCACGCGCGATCTCTTGGAAGAAAAATGTAGCAACAGTGTAAAGTGGAAGTTTGCCAAAACCAGGAAGAATAGCCGTTTTGGACCATTCTATGACGTTGTCGTAGGGTTTGAAATTCAATAAACTGTTGTGTACCTTCTTCATCTATCCAAAGTAAGGTCTCATCTTCTCTTGGAAAATCTGTGGAGCACGACAAGGCTTATTTTTTTGCATATCTACAAAAACTAATTGTGTCATACCTGTATTAAGTAGTTTTGCGGTTTCGTCAAATATTTCATATTCAAATTTAATTCGGATGGCTGGCTTTTCCAATATCGTTGTTTTTATGGTAATGAGATCATCATAGGTTGCTGCTCGTATAAATTTGGAGTGCAATTCTATGACAGGCAACATAACCCCCATTTCTTCCAACTCTTTATAAGATATACCCGTATTGCGCAGCATTTCAGTACGCGCTACTTCATAATATGCTGCATAGTTACCATAGTAAACATATCCCATCTGATCTGTTTCAGCATATCTTACCCTTAATTGGTGTTCAAAAACGTACATAGCGTTCGGTTAAAAGTCAAGAGAAAAAAGTTAAAAATCATAAGTCGTTTAAAACCGACGACAACTTCAATGCCGAGGATAACGAGAATT
The DNA here is from genome assembly GCF_005049105.1 of Sphingobacterium alkalisoli. Taxonomy (GTDB): domain Bacteria; phylum Bacteroidota; class Bacteroidia; order Sphingobacteriales; family Sphingobacteriaceae; genus Sphingobacterium; species Sphingobacterium alkalisoli. The sequence continues at coordinate 54,215 of NZ_SUKA01000011.1, read as the reverse complement.
ACTTTTTAATATTTCTTGCGTCCAACGCTTTTTGGAATTGACGCGCATTCACCAGATGTTCGGAAACTGTTACGGCAAAGGCATGGTATCCAGAAAAATCTGCTTTGGCACACATATAAATGTAATCGTGATCTGCAGGATTCAAAACAGCATCGATTGAAGCAATACTTGGCATCATGATCGGTCCAGGAGGCAGACCCTTATACCGATAGGTGTTATAAGGGTTGTCTATCGTCAAATGCCTATTTAATACCCGACGGATAGTAAAATCATTATTCGCAAAAATAACAGTTGGGTCGGCCTGCAACAACATCCCTTTGCGAAGTCTATTCAAATACAATCCAGCAATTTTGGGCATTTCGTCTATATGAAGAGCCTCGCCCTTCACAATAGATGCAAGCGTGGCTACTTCGACCGGAGTAAGATTAATGGCTTGTGCTTTTTGTTGGCGTTCATCCGTCCAGAATTTTTTATACTCGTCATTAAAGCGGGCGACTATTTTATCAGGAGAAGTGTTCCAATAGATATCGTATGTGTTAGGGATAAACATCGAAAAAAAATTGTCTTTCGTAAATCCGTATTGCTCTGCTACTGCTTCGTTATTCAAAATATCATTGAACATTGTCGAATCTGCCTCAAAGCTTTTACCCAACAATCCGGCAAAATTTTCTTTAAGACGTACGTTTGCAAATCGGAATTTCACTGCTTCTTGATATCCTCCGCGGAGATTTCCAATCAGTCTGCGGTTGTTCATTCCAGGGGTCAATTTATATCGGCCAGCTTTTATACCGCTAGGGTAATTCATTTTTTTTGCAGCGAAGTCAAATAAATCCGGATGTCTTACAATGCCTTGCGATTTCAATCTCGCGAATACCAGATCATATGTGTCATTGGTATGTACATAGAAAAACTCTTCTTTATCCGTAACAGACGGTCCAATGAAAGTTTGGTAAGCCTTCCAGCCAACAAAAGCGCCGATTATCACTAGGATAATTAAGGCAATGCCTAGAAATTTCGGGAAAGATCTTTTTTTTTCCATAAAAAATTAATCGTTTGACAAAGTTAAATCGATAGGTGTACCGATACTGATGATGCGTGACGAGGTATCCGGGAATTGCGCTATTATTCTTGCGGTCGATGTGTCACTGATATTGCCAGTAATATTACCAATATTTAGACCTACCCCCTGAATGGCAAATTTTGCTTCTGCCAATGTAAGATTTAATACCATAGGCACTTCTACCTCATTAGCACCGCGACCGTTTCCAAGTACCAACGTGATTTTCGATCCTTTGGAGACCATTCTTCCGCTCTTAATGGGCTGTCCAGCAAATTTAGCGTCCAGCACCACATCTCGCGCAATATCAGACACGTATACCGTGTCCCCAATTTTCAACGAATGATTTTTAATGATGGCAGAAGCTTCGATAAATGTTTTATCAATGACGTCCGGAAACGCTATTTCCGGTGCGGTTCGAGTAATAATGGTCAAATAAATAGTGCGCCCGTTTTTTACCAACGCACTGGCTTCAGGGTCCTGTTCTATTACTAAGCCCGGTTTGGCATCCATCTGATAGACCGAATCCACCACATATTCGAGGCCTACTCGATCTAGTGTGCGTTTGGCCTCTTCTATATTAAGGCCTTTGAGCACAGGTACTTCCTGGGCATCTCCATGTTTGGTGTATATTTTTAATCCAAAGTATATAAAAAGGAATAATACAAATATGGCTATGATAGCTCCTATCAGATTTTTTCTGAAGGTGTCTGTTCGTAAATAAAGTAATAATTTAGACATGAAATTTTTTCAAGTTTTATACCCTACTCATTAATAACGAGTGAGGGTGTTGTTACATTGTATTAATATTAGCAAAAATATTCGTTTTTCCGTGTATCGCAAATTATATTTGTGAACATAAAGGAATGATAACACTGTCAGTAGAGGTATTTAAAGACAATGCTTATTCGTAAATAGCTTTTTTGTTGCGTTTTGCGATTTCCTAAATACCTTTAAACAAGAATTATTAATGAACGAATGAAAACAAAAGTAGCATTAATTACTGGAGGATATACAGGCGAGGCAGAAGTATCTTACAAAAGCTCCGAATTTGTCTATAGTCAACTGGATAAAAATAAATATCAAGTCTATCTGATTGACATCACGGTCGAAGGCTGGTTTTATCAAGATCAGGAAAAGGTAAAGCATCCTATCGATAAAGAAGACTTTTCGCTCAATTTGAACGGTACTTTGGTTCGGTTTGATGTTGCCTTTATTATTCTGCACGGTTCGCCGGGCGAAGATGGACGTTTGCAGGGCTATTTTGATATGATTGGATTGCCGTATACCTCCTGCAGCGCGTTGACCTCTTCGTTAACGATGAATAAAGGGTATACCAAAGCGATACTTTCTGACATTTCTGAGCTTCATTTAGCTAAATCGGTGTTACTTTTTGAAAGTCATAGAAAAGACGGTGTGAAATTGGTCGAAGAAAAACTCACGCTGCCTTATTTTGTAAAACCTAATGCTGGTGGTAGTAGTATTGGGATGACAAAAGTAAAAGAAGCGACGGATTTAAGGGAAGCATTGGATAGGGCTTTTGATGCCGAAAATACGGGCAAGCAAGTACTCGTCGAAGAATTTGTAAACGGTCGTGAGTTTTCACAAGGGATATTCCGCAATTCGAGCGGCGAACTAATTGTCCTACCCGCAACTGAGGTGAAAACAACACGTGAATTCTTTGATTTTGAAGCGAAATATACAGCCGGACTTACAGAAGAAATTACACCAGCGGATTTAAACGAAGAACAGCAAGAGAGAGCGAAACAGCTTATTAAAGAAATCTATATCCGTTTAAATTGTAAAGGAATGGTCCGTGTAGATTTCTTTTTAGAACATGGAACCGATAAATTCTATTTTATAGAAATTAATACCATTCCTGGCCAGACCCCACAGAGTTTTATTCCCCAGCAGGTGAGGGCCTTTGGTATGAGTGAGACGATGTTTTATAGTGAGTTGATAGAAGCAGCTTTAAGTTAATGACTATACATCTTATTTTATTCTCTCGTAAGTCTCGAAAGAGTAATCGAAAGCATGCCTTTCATCCTTGAGATAAGTTTCTGAACTCGTAAGCTTCCATGCGTTCGGGGCTAATTCCGGAAAGAAGGCATCGCCTTCAACTGTGGTATGTACCCGCGTCAAGAGAACTTTCTCCGCAAAAGGAAGCGTTTGTTTGTAGATTTCAGCACCACCAATAATAAAGATTTCACGTTCATCCCTGCAATAGGAAAGTACGTCATCGACCCCATTTGCGACGTCAATATCTTCTGCTTTATAGTTAAGGTCACGCGTAATCACAATATTCCTACGCTCGGGCAAGGCTCTTCCAATAGATTCAAAAGTCTTACGCCCCATGACAATAGAATGGTTAAGTGTAGTTTTCTTGAAGTACTTGAAATCATTAGGTAGATGCCAAGGCATTTTATTGTCTTTTCCTATAGCATTATTCTCAGCAGCAGCGACTATTAGTGTTAATTTGAGATTACTCATTTCTTCGGATTTTCTTTGCCCTTTAATCTTTGTTCCGTGTTATATAGCTACAGGAGCCTTGATGTGTGGATGATATTCATAATTCGCCAGTTCAAAATCTCCGAATTTAAAATCAAAAATATCTTTGACATTCGGATTTATATTCAGTCTGGGAAGTGACTTTGGGTCCCTTGATAGTTGCAATTCTGTTTGTTCAAAGTGATTGCTATAAATATGCGCATCTCCGAGTGTGTGTACAAAATCAGCAGCTTCCATATCACAAACCTGCGCTACCATCATCGTCAATAAAGCATAGGATGCGATATTGAAGGGGACCCCTAAAAAAATATCGGCACTACGTTGATACAGTTGACAGGATAGCTGTGGTTTCAAAATTCCATTTTCGGGTTGCGCCGGCGCTACATAAAACTGAAAAAAGGCATGACATGGCGGCAATGCCATGTTTTCAATTTCGGCAACATTCCAGGCTGATACGATTATACGACGTGAGTCAGGGTTCGTTTTTAGCTGATTGATCACCTGGGCGATCTGATCAATGTGTCGTCCGTCTGGAGTAGGCCAAGAACGCCATTGCGAACCATATACTGGTCCCAAATTTCCGTTTTCATCTGCCCATTCATCCCAAATACTTACGCCATTTTCTTTCAGGTAGCTAATATTCGTTTCCCCTTTTAAAAACCAAATCAATTCATGTATGATCGAGCGGAGATGGAGCTTCTTGGTCGTAACCAGTGGGAATCCCTCCTTTAAATTAAAACGCATTTGATAGCCAAAAACACTTTTAGTACCCGTTCCTGTACGATCAGTTTTCTCTACGCCCGTCGTATATACATGCTTTAGCAAATCTAAATACTGTTTCATGTTTGATTTTTTTTGATCTTGAATGTTACGAAGATAAGGGTTTTTGCATCATTAGAATATCACAATTTTTCAACAAGTTACATTTTCTATCTTTTTATGTATTTTTGCAAATAGCATCAACTATTCATGTTTTAAGATACCCAGTACATGGATAATTCCTGCATCAGCAGGTTGCTATTATAAGTACATATAAATGAACAAAAAAGTTGCTTTCTACACCTTGGGATGTAAGCTGAATTTTTCAGAAACATCATCTATCGGCCGTATCTTTAAAGATGCGGGTTACGAGACCACGGCGTTTAATAGTCAAGCGGATGTATATGTTATTAATACATGTTCGGTTACCGATCACGCCGATAAGAAGTGCAGAAAGGTAGTAAGGGAAGCCTTAAAACATTCTCCAAATGCATATATAACCATTGTTGGGTGCTATGCCCAATTGAAACCGAAGGAAATTGCTGAAATTCCAGGTGTGGATATGGTATTAGGAGCCGCCGAGAAATTTAATATCATTGAGCATATCAATGATTTAACGAAGCAGGAAAAAACTATTATTCATAATGCACCTATTGATGAAACCAATCAGTTTGTATCTGCATTCTCTATCGGAGATCGTACACGTACGTTCTTAAAAGTGCAAGACGGATGTGATTATTCGTGTACATTTTGCACGATTCCCTTGGCCCGCGGTGCCAGTCGTTCGGGCCATATAGCCGACATCGTCCGTCAGGCAGAGGAGATTGCGGCTTCCGGTGTTAAAGAAATCGTGTTAACAGGAGTTAATATCGGTGATTTCGGCGTTCGCGACGGTAAACGTCAGGATAAATTTTTAGACTTGGTAAAAGCACTGGATCATGTCGAAGGTATCGATCGTATCCGTATCTCTTCTATTGAGCCAAATCTTTTAGCCAATGAGATTATTGAATTCGTAGCGCAGTCCAAACGATTTGTGCCACATTTTCATATGCCGTTACAGGCCGGGAATAATAAGGTGCTGGCGCAGATGCGTCGTCGTTATAAACGGGAGTTATATGCAGAACGAGTTGCTAAAATAAGATCTTTGATGCCCAACTGTTGTATTGGTGTAGATGTCATAGTAGGCTTTCCTGGGGAAACTCGCGAAGATTTTATAGATACCTATAACTTTATCAATGAGATGGATATTTCTTATTTACATGTTTTTACCTATTCAGAACGCGAAAATACAATCGCAGCTCAAATGGAAGGCGCTGTTCCAGGAGCACAACGAAGTGATAGGAGTAAAATGTTACATATTTTGTCCGAAAAAAAACGACGAGCCTTTTACGAATCTCAATTAGAAGAAGTAGGAGAGGTGTTATTTGAATCCGATGTAAAAGATGGTTATATGCATGGTTTTTCTAAAAATTACGTCAAGGTACGCACACCCTATGATCCACTTCTAGTAAATGAGATTGTTCCGGTAAAATTCGTCACCCTCACAGAGAGTGGAGAAGTAGAGATTGAAGAACTTCCCCAAATTTTAGCGCATTAAAAAAACTTTAAAAAAGAAGGTGTCTAAAAAGGTCGTCACCTACAAGAAAACGCGTCATTGCGAGGAAGAATGACGAAGCAATCTGCGTTTTTAACATCGTCAGATTGCTTCACCATCGTTCCTCCGGTTCGCAATGACGACGATGTTGTGCTTTTTTAGACAGCCCCTTTTTTATGAAGTTGAACTTCTGAAACGTTCAAACTCTTGGTGCAATCGAATAAGTTTGAATGTTGAACTAATCAGCTCATTTGTTTCGAGTAGAATAGAAAAATATAACTTTGAATTTTTCGGACTATTTTCGGACGTTCGAATACGCTCGATTTGCCGATCCAAAAATTGGTTATTTATATCCTGTAGTTCCAGCCTTTCTTCAATAATATCATCAATTTTAGAAAAATCCTGTCGTTTGTACACATCATTTATCTTGGAATACCATTGCCCCAATTTTTCAACAATATACTTTAGATCTTTCGCCTGATTAATTTTAAGCGGTTTGTGATTGTTGTCTACGTGATCGTAGATGTTGGATGAAATGACGCCCACATTTTCGACGATATCCTGAAGGTATCCTAAAGACTGAATATAATACCGACTACCTTTTACAGAGGAATCGTCGAGATTTCGAATAAAGTCGTACAGCGACGAATTGGTGGAATTAAGGTCCTTTTGTAACTTCTTAATTAGCTTCTTGTCCGCATTCAATACCAATAAATCTTGGTTAATCAACCCTTCGATTACATCTTTGTAGAGCATGTTCGTTTTGGTGATGATCTCGCTGATCTGATTTGCACTGGCCTCTGTCACTTGCTGTAGCGTTTGTATATCCTCTTTTTCCAGCTGAAGTTTTCTCGCCGATTGCTCTTTCACTTTCCGATCGTGGCTTTTTGAATTTCTATACAGGAACACGGTTAGTACGATGATTGCAAGTACAAAGGTGACGATTCCACCAATTTTCAGCAGGTAAGCCAATATAAAGGCCCCCGCAAAGGCACAACCAGCGGTGATAAACCATCCCCCAACTACGTGAAAGACGCCCGATACCCGATAAACAGCACTTTCTCTACCCCAAGCTCTATCTGCAAAAGCAGTACCCATAGCCACCATAAATGTGACATAGGTGGTCGACAAAGGTAATTTCATTGAGGTTCCGAGTGCGATTAAGCTACTGGCGACCATTAAATTTACCGATGCCCTTACCATGTCAAACATAGGTTCTTCACCCGATTTCTTATTTGCCCCTTTTTCCAGTAATGGATTTTCAAATTGTTTATCCAACCGAGCTTGCAATGTTCTAGGCATCAAATAGCTTATGATATTACCAAAGCTAATAAAAGACCGCACAATCTGTCGAGCCAAGGCATTCGACTTGAACTTGTCGACTCCCGAATCCTGGTTACTCAAGCTCATCTCCGTCTCGATCACCGTTTTAGCTTTTTTAGAAGTCCACAAAGTTATAACCATTATTAGTCCCGCTACCGCTAAAATCCACATAGGTGCAACAATATCTTTCGAAGCCAAGGCCGTCATCATATAGGTGTTTGGGTCAGCACCTGTCGTTCGGAAAATATCGATAGATTGTAATGCCGCTACCGGAACCCCTATAAAATTTACTAAGTCATTACTGGCGAAGGATAGCGCGAGAGCAAACGTGCCCACACCGATAATAAGCTTTAAGATATTAATATTAAGTCGGGTTAGGATAAAGCTTATTAATGTAAATACGAGAAAGCTTCCTAGGAGTAAGTGGATTTCATGGCTCTTAATCCAACTTTGGGTATTCCCAGAAATAAAAGTAGCTCCTTTGAGGCCCTTGATTAGAATGAAATAACTAATCGCTGCTAATGTTATACCACCAAACAGCACACCGACAGTTTTTATTTTCCTTTCGAATTGGAAGGTGAAGATAAGCCTTGAAAAATACTGCACGATCATACCCACAGTGAACGACAGGAATACAGATAGCAAGATACTGCCCACAATAGCGGTGGCTTTCTCGGTATTGATATAATTAGATATGGTATTCCAAGCCGCATCTTCACTAATGATTTTGTACATGGCCAAGCATACTGCGGCTCCCAATAGTTCGAAAACGATAGACACGGTGGTAGACGTGGGTAGTCCAAAATAATTAAAAACGTCCAATAAAATAACATCAGTAATCATGACCGCAAGAAAGATGATCATGACGTCATTAAAGCTAAACTGACTGGGTATATAAATTCCGCTTCGGGCAATTTCCATCATGCCACCTGAAAAAACAGCCCCACATATGATCCCTATACTCGTTACGATCATGATGGTTTTGAAAGGAATGGCTTTAGATCCGATGGCCGAGTTAAGAAAGTTTACGGCATCATTACTAACTCCGACCATGAGATCGATTATTGCCAGAATTACTAACGTTAGTATAATAAGGAAGAGGTAATTTTCCATAATTAATTTTTGTTTTTTCTGATGTTGATGATTATAGCGCGATGAATTTAAATCCTATATCTAATACTTTTTAGCTATTTTACAGTTTCTATCCAGTGTTGAGCCATCAGATTAGCCCCCGCTAGGGTAGTATGTACACCGTCTGTAGTCCAGTATTTTCCGTTTGCCCTTTTTTCAGCTTTATCAAAAATCGACTGGTAGGGGAGGAATACAGCATGGTATTCTTTTGCTATTTCATTAGCTACCTGTTGATATTGTGTCAATTCTGGAAACCAACTGTCATCAACATGTTTCACGTTCTTCACACCGAAAGGTTCACCAATAATTAATTTTACTTGAGGTAATGCTGTCAAGGTTTGATCAAGAAGTTTTCGATATTGATCTTTGTATGCGTTTGCAGATCCTTCATAGTTCCCATTCCTTTTATGCCAATAATCATTGATGCCAATCATAATGCTTAGAATAGTTGGTTTAAGTGCGATACAATCGGTATCCCATCGTTCGGCAAGCTGAGGGACCTTATTTCCGCTGATGCCTCTATTGTAAACTTGTATGTTTTTGTCGGCATATTTGTTTAACAAGTTGCTTGCTGCAATCATTGCATAGCCTTTTCCGAAAGCATCCGTATTATTCGGTTCTAAGTTATCCCTTTTACGACCGTTGTCGGTTATCGAATCACCTTGGAATAAAATAACGTCGTTATGATTGATGGTTATTTTCTTACTGCCGCCGATATTGCTCGTTTCTTTTGCACTTAACAATGAAGTTCCAGCCAGCGCTCCTCCTAGGGTAAGCAAGCTTTTTTGTAGAAATTTTCTTCTATTATCCATTTTTATAGGTTTATGTCTTTTTTAAAAATAAGTATATTAACAGAATTTATCAATGCCTTCTTTTATTATTTCGCAGGCCACTTTTATTTCTTGTTCAGAAATGGTTAATGGAGGAGCTACCCGTAGAGCAGTTTCACAATGTAGATACCAGTCTATCATGATTCCTTTTTCGGCACAGTATTTACTTACAGCGTATACTTGATCAAAAGTTTCCAATTGTAAACACATCATCAATCCCATGCCTCTGATTTCCTTGATCTTTGGGTGATTCAGTTCCTTTCTAAATAAATTCTCTTTAAATTCTACCTGTTCTACAAGTCGCTCGTCGATGATCACTTGGAGTGAAGCCAAGGCTGCAGCACAGGATACAGGGTGTCCACCAAACGTGGTAATATGACCTAACATGGGGTTATCTTTTATTACATCCATGATCTTTTTGGATGCCACAAAGGCACCCAATGGCATACCCCCTCCGATTCCCTTGGCTAACATTAAGATATCCGGAACAATGCCAAAGTGATCAAAAGCAAATAATTTTCCGGTGCGGCCAAAGCCGGTTTGTATCTCGTCGAATAGTAAAAGGGTGCCTGTTTCATCACATTTATTACGTAGCGCCTGCATGTAACTTACAGTAGGTACTCGCACGCCAGCCTCGCCCTGTATGGCTTCAATAATAACTGCAGCCGTATTGCGGGTTATAAGAGCAAGATCAGCGATGCTGTTGTATTCGATAAATTCAATATCAGGTAATAGGGGGGCGTAAGCCTGTTGATATGCCGGATTGCCGATAAGACTGAGAGCACCTTGGGTGCTTCCGTGATAAGCTTTTTTAGCGGCTATAATTTGTCTTCGGCCAGTATATTTTTTTGCGACTTTCATAGCCCCTTCAACAGCCTCTGTTCCTGAATTGGTAAAGTACACCGATTCAAAATGTACAGGAAGTTGTTTCAGTAGCATTGTTGCAAATTGTACTTGTGGTGCTTGTACAAATTCGCCGTATACCGTTACGTGTAGGTATTTGTCAAGTTGTTCTTTTATAGCTTGGAGTACCTTAGGATGGCGATGTCCAATATTACTTACATTAAATCCCGAAACTAGATCTAAATATTTTTCGCCATGGGGTCCGTAGAGGAAAGAGCCTTCCGCCCGTTCTATTTCAATGAGTCTTGGGCTGTCAGAAGTTTGCGCGGTATTTTTTAAAAACAGCTCTCTGTTACTAATCATATGCGAAGTTAAGGAAGATTCGCGTTAAAAAACAAATAGAAGCATTATGCTTCTATTATCTTTTCGGTCTGCTTTTATATTCTTTAGCCAGCATGTTAATAAAATCCTCTTCTACCTGGAAGAATTGCGACGCTCTCGATTGCCCAATTACCAGCGCAAATTTACTTCGGTATATTTTTTTTACGTCCACTTCTTTCGCATCAAAAGCAATTACATCCCTCTTTCCGCCATTGAAGGAATTTGCATTTTTCGGTACCTCAATGCCTCTTTTTGCCCTTTTAAGATCCCATATCTCCCGATTATATTGGTTGTAAATCGGAAAGAACTTTTGCGATTCAGCAGGGGTCAATTGTAGTTCCTTCGTGATGTAAGCGATCTTTTTATTCTCAATAACTTCAAAGTTTCGTTGTTGCGAAAATGAAGCAAATTGAAATAAAAATAAAAAGCAAAGTGTAATTAATATTTGTTTAAAACGTAGCATTATAGCATGTAATTTAAATACTCCTCGATATCTTTGTCTTTAACCTGGCTACCTATTTCCACAGTTTCGGGAATTTCTAAGTACTCCGAAAAAAAGATCATATCATTACCATCAGAAGTTTGGGCCAGATAGCTCACGATAGCCTCATCAGGTATCTCCGAAAAAGATATATCCTCAGAATAGATAGCTTCGTCTTGCTGACTGAATGAAAAATATGATCCTATACCTATTAAAGCAGCGACCGCGGCAGCAGCAGCGTAGCTTGCCCATCTTTTTCGAGAGGGTAGTGTCCTTATTTCCTTCTCCACTGTCTCTAGCTGGCCATAACGACCCTTCATAGCACTTTCATGAGTGTTAGTGCTCGCTGGTATCATGGATGTTTTTTCAGACAAGCGGTCGAAATATCCAGCAGGTACTTGATACCCCGTTTCCGAGACTTCAGTTTTTAATTTTTCTATTGCGACATTTAATAAAATATCCTGCTCTAGCGTCTCAAAGTAAGCTGTCGGAACCTCATAGCCATCTTGATCTACGGCATTCTTCAATTGCGCCTCCGCAATTCGATGGAGAATAGCTTCTTCAGCTCCTTCAAGGTAGCCTGCAGGAATTGTAAATCCCGTAGTAGCAACCTCATCTTTTAATTTTTGTTCGGCTACTTTGGCTAAAATATCGTTTTGAAGTTTTTCGAAGTATCCTTCAGGTGTGGCTTGGTTATCTTTTTGAATCGCTAGTTTGTCTAACCGTACAAGGGAAAGAATGCTTGATTCCTGTACGTTAAAATAGTCTGGCGGCACGGTAAAAGGGTTTACACGCAATGCCTCAGGAAGCTTATTCCCTCCTAATTCACCATCATATGTGTTTATTTCTTTCATCGTATGGGTATAGATACTTTTGTCACTAAAAGGTTTAATCATTCGCGTTAAAAAAATGTTCTATTTTCTTTACAGCCAAATGATAAGAAGCCTTAAGTGCTCCTACACTTGTGCCAAGTATAGCTGATATCTCGTCGTATTTAAGGTCTTCAAAATATTTCATGTTAAATACAAGCCGTTGTTTGTCGGGAAGTGTAAGCAACGCCTGCTGAAGTTTAAGCTGTGCTTTATCTCCGTTGAAGTAGCTGCCATCAGCCAATGTATCCGACAAATAACCCGCGCTATCATCATCTAACGAAACATTTTGTTTTTGCTTTTTCTTATTTAAAAAAGTAATGCATTCATTCGTAGCGATGCGGTACAGCCAGGTGTACAACTGAGAATCTTCCCTGAATTTTTCTAAGTTGCGCCACACCTTTATAAAAATATCCTGCGTCACGTCATCCGCATCGTCATGATCGATGACCATGCGTCTGACATGCCAGTAGATTTTTTGTTGATATTTTTTTAGCAAATAGCCGAACGCCTCTTCGCGTGTGCGCTCATCAGCAAACTTTGATATGATTAAGGCGTCTTCCATTTGTCTTATTTTCTGCTAATAGCTTTTCTTGCTGCGGCCACAATAGTTGATGCAGTAAGTCCATACTTCTCCATCAATTGTGCAGGCGTACCAGATTCGCCGAAACTGTCGTCTACCGCTACATACTCTTGAGGAGTAGGCAATTTTTGAGCCAACACCTGCGCTACGCTATCACCCAAACCACCCAATCGGTTGTGCTCTTCGGCCGTTACAACGCATCCAGTCTTGGCAACTGATTTTAAAATAGCCTCTGTGTCTAACGGTTTGATGGTGTGAATGTTGATGATTTCAGCATCGATACCTAATGTTTCTAGTTCTTCACCCGCTTTAATAGCTTCCCATACCAAGTGACCAGTAGCTATAATCGTTACATCTTTCCCCTCATTCAGCATCACGGCCTTACCGATTTCAAATTTTTGATCAGCTGGTGTAAAGTTGGGAACCACCGGACGACCAAAACGTAAATAAGCCGGACCAACATGACTAGCTAACGCTATCGTTGCTGCTTTTGTCTGGTTAAAGTCGCATGGATTGATAACCGTCATCCCGGGAAGCATTTTCATCAAGCCAATGTCTTCCAGGATCTGGTGGGTTGCACCATCTTCACCTAAGGTGAGACCGGCGTGCGAAGCGCATATTTTAACATTTTTATCAGAGTAAGCAATAGATTGACGAATTTGGTCGTACACCCGGCCAGTGGAAAAGTTTGCAAAGGTTCCTGTAAAAGGGATTTTTCCGCCAATCGTTAATCCCGCAGCGATTCCCATCATATTTGCTTCCGCAATCCCAATTTGGAAAAAACGCTCTGGAAATTCTTTGATGAAATCATTCATCTTTAATGAGCCGATTAAGTCGGCACAAAGTGCTACGACATTTTCGTTCGTTTTACCCGCTTCCAATAAACCAGCGCCAAAACCTGAACGTGTATCTTTTGATTCAGTATACGTGAATTTTTTCATTCCGTTTAAATTTCTTTTATAATGTTTAGATATTAGGAGTCTAACATCTCCTATCTAACATCTCCTATCTAATATTAATAATCTCCGACTGTTCGTGGAATCTGATCTAGCGCAAGTTGTAATTGTTCGTCGTTAGGCGCTACACCATGCCATTTATGCGATCCCATCATGTAATCCACACCAAAGCCCATTTCAGTATGTAATAAAATCATCACAGGCTTGCCTTTCCCGCTATGTGCTTTTGCTTCCTCGATGCCGGCTATTACAGATGCCATGTCGTTGCCCTTTTCTACTTCTAGCACATCCCATCCAAAAGCTTCCCATTTCGCTCTTAAGTTACCCAGGGATAGCACTTGATTTGTAGGTCCGTCGATTTGGGCACCATTATAGTCAACAGCGGCAATAAGATTGTCTACTTTGTTGTGGGGTGCGTACATTGCAGCCTCCCATACCTGACCTTCCTGTAATTCACCATCACCCATTAGTACAAATACCAATTGGTTGTCTTTATTCAATTTCTTTGCTTGTGCAGCACCAATTGCAACAGATAAGCCTTGACCCAACGATCCCGAGGCAATACGAATGCCCGGAAGATGTTCGTGTGTAGTAGGGTGGCCTTGTAGACGGGAGTTGATCTTACGAAACGTAGCCAATTCTTCTGCAGGGAAATATCCCGCTCTAGCCAATGTACTGTAAAATACCGGCGAAATATGGCCGTTTGATAAGAAAAATAAATCTTCTCCGTCGCCGCTCATATTAAAAGAAGGGTCATGTTTCATCGCATGGAAATACAATGCTACGAAATAGTCTGTACATCCTAATGATCCCCCAGGGTGTCCAGATTGACAAGCATGTACCATGCGTACAATGTCTCGTCTTACTTGTGATGCAATCTGTTCTAATTTGTTGATATCTGCACTCATTTTTTAATTGATTTTCATTGAAATTTAGGTTGTAAAGTTAATGATTTAAATATAGATGCCTTACGATATAACCTAAAAGCTACAAATAAACATAAATATTTTTATAAATTTAGAACAAACTAAAAACTCAATTTTAGAATTTTTCTTTTTCGTATTTTCAAACATATTTCGAGCAGGATGGTACAGGTCAATTTATTAAATTAAATATTAGATGTTTGGGTCTTAGTTTCTAACCATTAAATTTTAAATCCTATGACATCAACAAAATATTTTTTTATACCGATTGTTTTATCGCTAATTATGTTCCAGTTTGTGTATTCGCAAGAGAGCATAGCCTTTCCGGGAGCCGAAGGTTTTGGCCGCTTCGCCCAAGGAGCCAGGGGAGTGGATCAGCCACAGGTCTATTTTGTCACAAATTTATCAGACGAAGGAAAAGGGTCATTACGCGATGCTGTAAGTCAACCTGGACGTTTTGTAATCTTTAAAGTTAGCGGTGTCATCAAACTTAAGAGTAAGTTAAAAGTTGCTCCCTTTACGACTATTGCCGGGCAGACTGCTCCAGGAGATGGTGTGACTATCTATGGGAGGACGCTGTCATTTACAGGATCCAATAATACAATAGCCCGTTATTTGCGTGTTAGACTCGGAACTAACGGAGGAGCCAGCAAAAATGAGGATGCTTCGGGGATTTCCAATGGTAGAAATATTATTCTAGATCACATGTCGATTACCTGGGGACTCGATGAAGTATTTTCTATCAGTTGGGATAAGAAAGGCGAGGAACCTTCGGATATAACCTTGCAAAATAGTATAATCGGTCAAGGTCTGCATACCTATAATCATTCCGCAGGAGGATTAATTCAATCCGGAGGAAAAATTAGCATACTCAAATCTCTTTATCACAGTAACAAGACGCGTAATCCTAAGGTAAAAGGAATAAATGAGTTTGTTAATAATATTGTTTATAATTTTGGGAATAAAAATACCATTAACCCCAAACATTCTATTTCGGCAGATGCCTATATTCTGGGAGGTGAGTCAGCTGTGATTTCAAATGTGTTAATTTTAAATAATTACTTTATTGGAGGCCCTTCAACGCCCCAAACGAAAATCACGCCATTTTCTAGGGGAAACCAAAATTTTAATCTCTTCCAGAAAGGAAATTATTATGATAATAATCAAAATGGTAAACTTGATGGGACCATGATCGAATCGAACGACTTTTGGTATCCCGGCATCCCAAATCATAATTTTAAAAATGCGCAGGATTTCGCCACTTATCCAAGTGTAAAATCAACTATGTCTGCCTTATCTGCATTTGACTATATCGTTGACAACGTGGGAGCTGTTTTTCCAATGCGGGATGCCATAGATAATTCGATGATCGAAGAGCTAAAAAGTAAAGGGCTTAACGGACGAAATGTCCACAATGAGACTGATTTTTTTAATATGGACCTTACGCAGGTAGATGGTAAAGAAATCCATGTTGAAAAAGATACAGATAACGACGGGATTCCTGATGAGTGGGAAGAAAAGCTAAATCTAAACAAAAATGACCGTAGTGATGCGCTAAAATTTAGTTCAGATTCCGACTGGAAGGGATATTTAAACATTGAAGTTTACCTGAATTCTATCGCGAACTAGGTTAACGCTTTTTCATCATAAAGGCGCCATCTCTAGCGCCTTTATGATGTGTTAATTTAATAACGACCATGTGCTCCAAGGGATTCTCGTTAAAATCAATATTAATGCGATCGTATAGGTGAAGAATACGGTTTTATTTGCTTTATAGTCTTCCTTCGCTTTTTTCGCTTTTGAATAGCCAATCGTCATTAACACGATAGCGATAAGCATCAACAAGGGATGTTCTAAAAAATAGAGACGCGATAAGCTGTTGCCCATATTCTCGCCCGAAAAACTTTTTAGACCCAACGGAGAAGTGAAATAGAGAACCAATCCGATCACAAGTTGTAAGTGCGCGCTGATGAACCCAATCAATGCTATTTTACGGTTGTAGGGGTTACTTTTAAAATAATTAACGGCTGTAATAATAATGGAAATGACCAAAGCTAATAAGAGTACTACAGCTAGCGTCGAGTGTAAATGTTTCATTCCTGTTAACATAGTTTGTATATATTATATCTTAATCTTCTGGACAAAGATACTATTTTGCGAGACGTCTCTCACCTAATTCTTTAAATTCCGAATTAGCCTTGAACAGTGGAAACGTTTTTTCCAAGCTCAAGGTATACCCAATGTCAAAAAACAAGTGGATGTCTGCTAATATACCGTCAAAATCCCAGTACTCGTTCATTTCATCGGTAACATTGTGGTAACGTCCCGATAGCACTTCTTTTCGCTGTGCATTCGAGGTGCTGTCTAATGAAATCAATTGGTCGCCACTCCCCATGAATAAGCCCGGAACTCCTTTTTTAACAAAGTTAAAGTGGTCAGATCGGTAAAATCCACCTGAAGAAGGATTGCCCTCTCCCTTAACTACCCTTCCAAATTTAGCAGCCGATTTTTCTACATAATCTTCCAATTCCGTTTGCCCCAGCCCTACAATAGATACATCTTTAGTAGCTCCTAAGGGGCTAAAGGCGTCCATGTTTAAGTTAGCGACTGTTTTGTTAAGGGGATAAATAGGATTGTTCGCGTAGTAAGCCGATCCCAATAAGCCCTCCTCTTCCGCCGTAAGCGCCATGAATACAATGGTGCGCTCCGGTGTTACTTTAGCAGTACGGAATGCTTTCGCAATTTCAAATAATGCAGCTACGCCTGCCGCATTGTCGACGGCTCCATTATAGATCGAATCTCCGTCTACGGCCTCGCCTACACCCAAGTGATCCCAATGTGCCGTGTAGATAATTGTTTCGTCCGCTCGTTTTGATCCCTCTATTTTGGCAATTACATTATTTGATTTAGACCGACGGAAGCTGTTTGCCAAGCTTACCGCGGTCGTGACGTGTAGCGGTACCGGTTTGAAACCCGGTTTCTTGGCGTCGTCCATTACTTTTAGATCCATTCCCGCAATCCGAAAGAGACTTTTAGCCGTTTCGTTTGATATCCAGCCCTCAAATGCCGCATTCGAAGCGCCGTTGTCTGCGGTAACCATATCCAGTTGAGGGCCACTCCAGCCCGTTCTGACCACATTCCACCCATAGCTCGCCGCTTCAGTTTCGTGGATAATCAATACCCCTGTAGCACCTTGGCGTCCCGCTTCCTCATATTTATAGGTCCACCTGCCGTAGTACGTCATGGTATCTGCTTTGAAAAGATTTTTGTCGTATCTTCCTGGGTCGGATGCCAGAACGACTACCGTCTTACCTTTTACGTCCAGTCCATCATAATCGTTCCAGCCATATTCCGGCGCCACGATTCCAAATCCTGCAAAGACCAGCTCTGTCGAAGCAATGTTAATCTTATCCTGTAATCGTTTTGTTCCAATTACAAAATCATCCAGGTAGTTGATCGTCAAATCTCCTTTTTCCCCCTTCAACGTCATGGTGGGCGATACGGGCTTAGAGGTGATCTCTACCAGTGGTACCTCTTGAAAATAAGAATCTCCGTTGCCCGGTTGTAGTCCTAGATTTTTAAATTGTTCTTGGATATAATTTACCGTCAGCGTATCACCTTTGGTAAAGGGTTTTCGCCCTAAAAATTCATCAGACGACAGTTTGGATACCGCTTCCTTATATGTATCTTCCTGTATTGCTTCGAGCGCTACCGTATCCAATGTGGTTGGGTCATGGGTATCCTGTTGCCCGTTCTGGCATGCAAAGAATGCCAATGGTAAAATGAAGAGGGCGTATACTGTTGTTTTGTTCATTATATAGAGGTATAAAGTGAATAGTTATATGTTGGCATTCAATGGTGTAACTTCGGCAATAGGGTGAAATAGGTAGATCTTGTTGGTATCTATTTCAATACATTTGTATCGTTTTCTTAATTTTTCCTTTTTCTGAAACGTACGGCCATTTTTGAGTTGAAAGATGCTGTTTTCAGGAAGCTCCTCTACGGTATGTACTGGTGAATCCAGCAGATCGTAATTTTTAAGGACGCGGTACAGCTGCAGATCCGTGCAGGAAGATGCGGCGGGATTAGACATATAGTTCGAGACTGCCAGTACCACATCATTGGGGAAGATGTTCAGCTTTAAAAAGGGTTGCATCATCACTTTAAAATTCTCTTTCCATTCCGTTCCATGTGGTTTTACGCGATGCTTATGCTCTTGCCAGGTCCGGAGGTGGGCAAATTCGTGGATCGTAGTGATCAAAAAGGAAAACCGATTCAGGTCATGGTTTACCGTGATCTGATGCGTATTGCCTCGATACGGAGCCCTATAATCGCCTAACTTGGAAGATCTGCTTCGCGTTATTTTAAATCGGCAATTGGTGTCGTTTATCCATCGGGAGATAATCGGCGCCGCTTCGGTAGGTATGTATTTGCTCAATTGTGTACTAAAGTCCGTCATTCATACAAACATATTATTTTCTCCTGATTTATAGAAGTTCAAAAAACTTTTGTCTAAGTTTGAATCATATTCAAATCATATGCTAAGAATTTACGCAAGTATACTTTTGTTTTCTGTTGCCTTTTCCAACAGCTTCGCGCAGGAATTAAATGCGCGGGTAGAACTTTCAGCCCCGCAACTGCAAAATACCAATGCCCGGACACTAGAATTACTACAGCGCGTTATTTCCGACTTTTTAAACAGTCGGTCTTGGACCGATAAAGCGATCCGCCCCGAAGAGCGTATCGACTGTAGTTTTAATATCATTATTTCCGAGTACGACGGTTCCAAGCAATATAAAGCTACCGCACAGATAAATTCAGCCCGCCCCGTATACGGAACGAATTATAACAGTCCGATTTTAAGTTTCCGGGACAAGTATTTTAATTTTTCCTATGTAGAAGGCGAGCAGCTGGATTTTAATGATAACCAAAACCTGGGCCCCCTTTCTTCATTATTAGGCTTCTACGCAAACATTATTATTGGGATGGATATGGATTCATTCCGGAAATCAGGAGGCACGCCCCTGTTCTCCAAGGCGCGTACGATTATGAATTATTCGCAGAGTTCGCAAGTCGAAGGCTGGCGCGGCATGGAAGCCATGGATAATAGGTACTGGTTGATCACGAATCTGGTCGATCGAACCTATCTGCCTTACCGCGAGTTCTCGTATGCCTTCCACCGGGAGGGACTGGATACGATGGTCGACAATGAAGCCAAAGCCAAAGGTATTATGGGCGAACTCTTAGGCAGATTAAAAGAAGTGGATCGTACCCATACCGGCAATGTATTGACTAATGCATTGTTCACTGCAAAATCCAATGAATTTGTCGGCCTCTTCTCTAAGATGCCTGGAAATGAAAGCGTAAAAATCTACAATCTGTTGGCCGAACTGGATCCAGCCAATATTTCAAAGTACGAGACACTAAAATAATATGACATGCTGACGCGCCTATTTATAAAGAATTACGCATTAATAGATAATCTTGATATTTCGTTTGATAACGGATTGAATATCATCACAGGAGAAACCGGTGCCGGTAAGTCCATTATTATGGGGGCCTTGGGTCTGATCTTAGGCAATCGCGTAGAAGGAAAGCAGTTTTTCGACGAAAGTCAAAAGTGCATCATTGAGGGGTATTTTGGTGTTTCTTCCTACGCACTGCATGATTTTTTCGAGGAGATGGATTTAGATTACGAGAACCAAACCATTATTCGGCGAGAAATAGCCGTTGACGGAAAATCCCGTGCATTTGTCAATGATTCGCCCGTCACGTTGAATGTGCTTAAAGCCCTGGGAGAACGACTGATTGATATTCATTCCCAGCACGCTACATTGCAACTCAATACCGAAGAATTTCAATTGTTTGTAGTAGATAGCGTAGCTGCTAACGATAAGCTATTGCAAAGCTACAGATCCGAATACAAGCGCTTAAAAAATTATGAACAACGCTTGCAGGCCTTAAAGCAGGATATTCATGCCGCCAATGCCGAACTGGATTATAACCAGTTTTTATTTGATGAGCTTGAAAAAGTAAACCTTATTGAGGGTGAAGTGGCGCAATTGGAAGCGGAGCAGCAACAGCTCGAAAATGCCGAAGACATCAAAAAAGGACTTTCGGCCGCGCAATATGCGTTGATCGAGGGTGAGAGCAATATCCAAACCTTATTAAAGGATGCGGTTCTACAGCTGCAGAACATATCCAAATTTTTTAAGCCCGCAGAAGAACTTGCCGCACGGTTACAAAGCGCCTATATTGAGATCAAAGATATCAGCAATGAGGTAGAACTGGCAAATGAGGGGATAAATCTTGATGCGGACCGACTAGATCATGTCAACGCCCGTTTAAGTGAGATTTATACCCTGTTGAAAAAGCATCGGCTTGATACCGATGCAGAACTCCTTGCCCTGCAGGAGCAACTCGAGCGGAAACTTCAACTCGCATCCAGTCAGGATGAGGCGTTAGTTGTGCTGGAGAATGAAGTAAAGGCGCAACTTGATGCCGTATTGCAGTTGGCCCATCAGATCAGCGGATCCCGTCAGCAGAGCTTGCCGATCATTCAGGAGAATGTCAATAACATGCTGGTTGCCGTTGGTATGCCCAATGCAAATCTGCAGATCGATTTGGAGCAGCAAGCAGTAGATAAGCTCTCTCCCAAAGGATTGGACAAAGTGCAGTTTCTATTTTCGGCCAATAAGGGGCAGGCATTGCAGCCTATCCATAAGGTGGCATCCGGAGGGGAGCTCTCCCGTGTAATGCTCGCTATAAAATCTCTCGTGAGCCAACGTTCCGCGTTACCGACCATTATATTTGATGAGATCGATACTGGTATCTCGGGCGAGGTGGCGTTAAGAGTAGGCGAAGTGATGGAGAACCTAGCGCAGCAAATGCAGGTGTTGGCTATTACGCACCTACCGCAGATTGCTTCCAAGGGCACGGCCCACTTTAAGGTATACAAGCAAGACTTAGACGACCGCACGAAGTCCAATATCCGACTGTTAGATCCTGATGAACGTATTTTGGAGGTTGCACAGATGCTAAGTGGTTCAAATCCTGGAGACGCCGCCCTTCAACATGCGAAGGAGTTGTTGGGGTAGTTTTTTTTGTTTTTCTCGTAAACCTTTTATAATTTTATTGGAAATCAATTGTTAAGAAGTATATACTATAAAAAGACCAGTAGTTAACGAAAATAAAATATGCCTGTCGACCTTGATCTCCTTAGTATAAGTTTATGATTGATTTAGCTCTTGTAGTTTATTAATAGGAATTTTTGTACTTCCAAATTGTGAATTACCCGGGTTTAAATCGTTGCGATAACGAGTTTTAAAATCATGATGCGAATAGCTATTAAGCGTCTGGATTGAGGTCATAATTACTTCTTTCTAAACTCTTATATGAAGAGCGCCATGGATGCCGTATATAATTACGACGAATAGAATTTATCACCATCTACTTTATAACTACTACTTATGCGATTTAAATCTTTTCTAACCTCTGGAATAATATTGTTCCTCTTATTAGCTTTTTCCTCGACACCGTTTGCCCAATCCGCTCACCTAGCTGTTGAGGACAGTAGAGATGTTAGTACACTTCCTACTAGCTTTCCGAGGATGTTAAAAGCCTCGTTTAAGCGGAATATCAGCCTGGGCTTGCCTGCCGACGGTAATTATTCAACACTATTAAGTCTCAGAGGCTGGTCGGACGATTCCGGCGGTCCTGCTCACGAGCTAGCTTTTTCACAGAGTCGAGGTTTGTATTATCGTTCTGGTACTGCGACTAATGGTTGGTCGGTTTGGAGACGTGTTTTGGTAGAAAGTATTTCAGGAAATGTCGGTATCGGTATAGATGTTCCACAGGAAAAACTTTCCGTTAATGGTAATATCCGCGCCAAGGAAATCAAGGTTGAAGCAGCGAATTGGCCCGATTATGTTTTTACAAGCGATTATGAGTTACAGTCGCTAAAGGAGGTTGAAAATTACATCAAGAAATACGGTCATCTGCCACACGTTCCCAAAGCTGATGAAGTAGATGCAAATGGAATCTCCCTAGGAGAGATGAACAAGATACTACTTCAAAAAATTGAAGAATTGACATTGCACTTGATTGAAAAGGATAAGAGGGTCACAGACCTTGAGGAGAGAATGTTACGCCTAGAGAATCATGGGGAAACAGGTAATTATTAATAAATAAGTATAAAATGAAAATTGTAATCTTAAGCTTTTTAATTTGTGTTAATCTATGCGTTTTCAGGTCCCTTGGGCAGGAATATCATGTGCTGGATTACAACCTCAATGGAACAGCGGTTCATGGAGTTAAAATAAAAACCAATTTACCGTATACCAGCTCGTCCCAAATGGTTACATTGAATATTGAAGGGTATAGCTATGGTACTTCTTCTACGATAGGCCTTTTATTGAACTATTATATCTATAACGGTAATTTTATAAGTCATTCCGTATCCTCGTTTGGCGGGCATACGCCCGATGTCTATTTAACCAACGAGGCAGGTAAAGTAGTCGTTTTTGTTGCCAGTAAATCATACTTTCAACGTTTTCGTGTAAAAGCATTTGCAAGAGGCATGAGTGAACAGGCTGTTTGGTTTCAGGGATGGACTGCTGTGGATGAAGCTATGAGTGGGACAAATACGGTAAAGCTATCTTACCGGAATCGAATGGCAGGAGACCTGTTCGGCGAAAATATACTTTTAACGGGGAAACTCGGTATCGGAACGAATTCTCCATCCGAGAAGCTGTCCGTCAATGGTAATATCCGTGCTAGGGAAATCAAGGTCGAAACTGACAATTGGCCTGATTATGTTTTTACCAGGAAGTATAACTTAATGCCGCTTGCCGATGTGGAAAAGTTTATCCAGACCAAAGGGCACCTGCCAGAAATACCTCAGGCCTCTGTAATCGAAGAAGAAGGAATCTCTCTAGGAGAAATGAACAAGCTGCTTATGAAAAAAATTGAGGAATTGACTCTGTATGTCATTGAAATAGACAAGGAAAACAAGAAAATGAAAGCAACGCTTGAAAAGTCGACAATTAATGGTGTCAAGTAGTTGAGTTCGGAAAATGCACTATATTAACTAAATGGATGTGAATATGAAAAAAGAATTTGTGTTTGTTGTTTTAATGATTGCTTTTGTCTCCAGTTTTGCACAAACAGAGACGGTAATCGCTCCTTCAAATAGATCAGCCGTTTCCTTAGAGAAAAATATGCTTTTTTATGCGAATAATCGTTTTTCGGTAACCCAGTCCGGAAGTATTAGTTTGAGTACGCCTCCATTATTTGATGCTAATTTTTATCCATCATACTCTTCAACCGGGATAGATGAACAAAATCCCTATGTGCTATTAATAGAAAACCTACCTAATGAGCATGTACAGCGAGGAGGATGGATCGGTTGGACATCACGGTATTATAGCCCGGTCAAATTTAAAATTGAAGTTTATAACACCTATCTAGGAGCCAACGAATGGGTTACAATGGTCGATGTAAACAATTATACCGCTAGTCATTTCATCGCTAAGACTCCTGATGCAATGGTGGGGAAAATTCGCCTTACGGTTTATAAAACGAATGATGCGCAAAATCGATTAGGACTTTCTGAAGTTTTCTTTTTACATCCCGAGGCTGTGAAGTCCTATGACGGATTGATGGTCCAATATAATGCGCAGGGGAATGTTGGCATTGGCGCCAATGCTACTAGTGATAAACTTGCCGTCAACGGAAATATCCGCGCTAAGGAAATTAAAGTCGAAACCGCTAATTGGCCAGATTATGTCTTTTCCGAAGAATATGAATTGATGCCACTCTCTGCAATAGAACAATATATTAGAGGCAATGGTCATCTTCCAGAGATACCAAAAGCAACTCAAGTTGAGAAGGATGGTCTATCTCTGGGGGAGATGAATAAGTTGCTGTTGAAGAAAATTGAAGAGCTAACCTTGCATTTAATTGAAAAGGAAAAGCAAATCAACGAACAACAGAAGAAGATCGACGATATATTTATCCTATTAAAAAACAATAATATTGAATTATAATGATGAGAAGTAATGATTCTATTTAGGAGCAGAGACCAAATCCTTTATGAAGAGATTCTGCGCTTAATTAATTCAAAATTTAGGATAAGATAAATAACAATAAAAATAAATCTCTTATGAAAATAGTTGTAATTTTTTACGTTGTAGGTTTACTCTCTTTTTCAACAGTGAAATCTTTAGGGCAAGCAAATGTTTTCCCTGCAAGTGGCAATGTTGGTATAGGGACGACGTCTCCTTCACAGAAGTTAGATGTAATAGGCACCGTTAAAGTCGATCAAATAAAGTTTCCACATTTGTATTACAACTTTGCCTTGGCACCGAGAACTCAATTAAGTCCTATGAGTATTCGATTGTTTGACGATTATCACACTAGTCGTCCCGGAGGAGTCAGTCCAGGCAGTAACAGTTATGGTACATTGTTGGCCATATATGGCCGATCTTCACACTGGCAGACTGATGTTTATTTTGGTGCAAATGATAGGAGAATGTATTTCCGAACGAGTGCTTGGTCAGGTGGAGCGAGTGAGAATGAAGTAGGAAATTTTAACAATTGGCGTACGGTATTGGATTCCCATAGCGATGTCAAATCATCAGGAAAATTGCAGGTATCTGGTAGTGGAAACCACTTCGTGGAAAACGGAAATGTAGGAATCGGTACTACTAGCCCCACAGAAAAGCTTTCCGTTAACGGTAATATACGTGCGAAGGAAATCAAGGTTGAAACCGCGAATTGGCCAGATTACGTATTTGAAGCTGAATATGAAGCAATGTCTTTACCAGAAATCGAGATGTACATAAAGCAGAATGGCCATCTTCCTGAAATACCAAGCGCACCAGAAGTAGAAAAAGAGGGGATATCACTTGGGGAAATGAATAAAATCTTGTTGAAGAAAGTTGAAGAGTTGACTTTACATCTTATCCAAAAGGAGAAGGATATCAAGGAGCATGAAGAAAGATTTCGTAGGCTAGAACTGCGGGTTAAAAACTTAGAATGATAGAAAAAGATGTAATGGTATTTTGCTGGAAATGAATTTAATGGTTAATATTTATTATTTCAACAAGACAATTATTTTTTTAAAACAATTGTCTTGTTTTTATCAAAAAGCTTTTCTATTTTTAGAATAAATCAATTGTTAGAAAGTATTATAATATCGAAACAATTACTAACGGATAAACATTTCTGTATACTGCTTAGAGGTTTTAGAAAATAGAATAAAATAGCCTATTTAGTATTTAATTTCAGTTGCTCAGGTATAAAAATCGGTACTCACAGAATTCTTGTAATATTTTTTAGCTAAACGTAAAATTATGAATGTTTTAGTTGTAAAGTTATCTTTAATAGTGCTTATTGTACATTTGTCCGCATTTATCTCTTTTTCGCAGGAGATAGAACGATTTATCCCCCCATCTGTAGAAGCGGCGACTTTAGGTAAATATGCTAACTGGAAATTCACAAAAAATACCGGTGCCTTAGAGAAGAGTATTTCAATTTATGATGTTTCCGTCGGCGATATAAATATCCCTATTACCTTAGATTACGTGTCTGGAAATGGTGTGAAAACCGATGAAAGTGCAACTTGGGTTGGTTTGGGATGGAGACTGAGTGTTGGAGGTGCGGTAATTCGAAATGTAGTTGGCGAGGATGATTTTACACCTTCGGGCTTTAAAAATATGAAGGTTCCGACCGTGGAAGAAATATATAATCCAAATAGTGGCTTTCAAAGTTTTCCACAAGACGCGCTGCATCATGAACGTGATTCAGAACCAGATATTTTTAGTTATATTCTTCCAAACAAAAGTGGCCAATTTATTTTTGAAAATCAAGGGTTGCCGCTTCATTTGGAGAGTTCTCCACTTAAAATTATTTATAGGGATAGTTTTCACGATTTTGAGATAATTGATGATAATGGAGATCATTATATTTTTAGTGATGTAGAATTTGTTAGTAAAACAGTCAACAGCGAAGGCAGTAGTCCTGTAGGAGATACGAAACATGCGGACATAACTTGGTACCTGACAAAAATTATCTCTTGTGACAAGGTTGATACTATATACTTTAATTATAGCGACGATAGCAGCACAATCATTGATGTTAATTATAGCTTTTTCCAGACATACGGACCAGATTTTGAATCAAGCTATGAACAGCTTAGTAGTATTGATATGACTCAGCATTTAACGAGCTACGTCCCATTGTATCTTGAATCTGTGGAATATAAAAATACTAAAATACGTTTTAACTCGTTACAAGATAGGCTTGACGGCGGAGGAAAGCGATTAACATCGATAGAGGTTCTAAAAAAAACTAACCAGATTTCCGATTACACATTATTAAGAAAAATAGATTTTGAAACAAGCTATTTTTATTCTACTATTCAAAATCCGCCGTTAACAAATTCAGAGCAGAACAAATATAGGTTAAAATTAGATTCAATCCGTTTTTTTAAAGGAGATGGTGACTTTGACAACAGCTATCAATTTGAGTATAGTAGTGTGATGCTTCCCCCAAAAGGAAGTTTCGCCCAGGACGACTATGGGTTTTATAATGGAGCTATCACTAACCCGACCTTGCTTAGACAAAAGCAAATGATTACGTACGGCAGTGGGATTATCACTGTTGGCAACGCGGATAGATCTGTTAAATCTGATTTTTTAGAAGCAGGCATATTAAAGAAGATAACCTATCCCACCAAAGGATATAGTTTATTTGAATATGCGCCAAATAGATTATATAGATCATCTACTGAGCTGGTACAAAGTGGGTTTTCATGTTTTGCAAGCGGTATAAATACTACACATACTTATACATTTGTCGCTGAGAACTATAGTAATACAAGGGTACATTTTTCTTTACGGAAGATCGGTGATCTAACTGGTTTAACCGATAGACCACATGTAATTATAAAGAATTTGACCACAAATACTGTTTTATTCACTGTGAGGGCAGAGGCGAATGTAGATGTTGATTATGAGACAGCTATCTACTTTGAAGAGGGACATGTGTATGAAATGTATGCAGTAATACCTACCACAAATCCTGCTACTTTGGCATATGCTGGAGCAAATATAAATTTTTATCAAGAGCAGGTTGTTGATGTACTAAATAATGGATATGGCTTGAGGGTAGAAAAGATATTGAATTATGATTGTACAGATAATTTTCTTGATTTTAAAGCCTTTAAATATGGCGTTTCTGAAAATGGGATTGGTATAGTTATTTCTGATTTATTTCAAAGTTTTCCATTTGAGAGAGTACAGAAGTTTATGCATGGCGTAATTTTATCTACTCCGGGAAATACCCCGGGTTGTCGAACAGTATCCAAGACAGTCAGGCTTTTTTACGATAGTTCATTATACCCATTGACTTATTATCAAGGAAGCCCTCTACTTTACCAAGAAATTGCTGAATATCATTTCGCTGGAACCACATCTGCGTTGAGTAATGGTAAAATGATAAAAACGTACAAAGTCGAACAAGATGCCAGTTTGCCCGTAGTAGATGGTTATTTGTCCACAATTTTTCAACTACCGGTTAAATGGAAGAATAGTAAACTGATATCTGAATCTTATTTTAAGGAAAGTAATGGAACTTATTACTTAAATAGGCGAATCAATAGTGAATATGTAGATGTTGAAGGGATAAATGGGAGAGGATTAAAATTAGGATACAGGTATATACGCTCAGGATGTTATTTTAACCCGTTGCCACTGAGTGATTTTTACTTTTTTGACTATCCTATTTACAATGGAATAAGATTATTGAGTAAACAAGATGAGTTTATTTATGATGCTGCCGGTGTTAACCCGATTTTGACAAAAACTTCAGAGTATTATTACAATTCAAATTTTCAAACGAATCGAATAGTTCAGATGCAAAGTGATGGGAAGGAGAAGATCACTGAGATTAATTTTACTGTCGATAAATTACAACAGGACCCGAGCAATGTGATTGTCCAAGAAATGTTCGGAAAAAACATGTTGAATTCTATTTTTGAAACGCAATCATTTTTAGGAGGTGAACTAATAAATCGTACGAAGACAAATTATACAAATTATACGATGAACTTATACGCTCCGGAAAGGGTAGAGGAATTAGATATATCTAATAATAGATGGGTTACTTTAATTGACTATTCATCCTATAACAAACGAAAGCAACCACAAAGCTATATAATTAATGGAGTTAACACAGTTGTACTTTGGGGCTATTCTGATCAGTATCCCGTAGCGAAGATCGAGAATGCGACGTATGCCGAGGTTTTATTGGCCCTCGGAGGGGGAAGTGTTGCTACCAATAAAATTAACGCACTTAATTCAACGGATGTATCCGATGAGACGATCAAAAACACAATTGATTTGCTACGTAACAATACAGGCATGCAAAAAGCGCAGATAAGCAGCTATACGTACAGGCCGCTCGTGGGCATGACGAGCATGACAGATCCGCGTGGTATCACGGAGTACTATGAGTACGACGGCTTCCAGCGATTGAAGGATGTGCTTGATTTCGAGGACAACGTATTGAAAAATTACCGTTACCACTACAGACCATAAGCAATGAGAAAGACAATCATGTATACGGTATCGGCGCTGTTCCTGTCCCTTGGAGTACGTGGGCAGCAGGCCATCAGCCTTTCCAGCTATGGCGGTCAGGGTGAGATCACTGCGCTGAAGAGCATTACGCTGACCAACGGTTTCCATATCCCTTCGGGGAGCAATGTACGGCTTTACCTGCTGAGTGCACCTTTACTGACCAGTACGCCCAGCAGTAACCAGAACTATATCCTGAGCCGTACGTTCAGGCGGCCGGGTGTGACCGCGGCCAACATGGACGATCCGCGCTCGATCGCCGAGGAGAACCAGACCGTCCAGTATTTCGATGGCCTTGGCCGTCCCCTTCAGACGGTGGATCTTATGGCCAGTCCGGGGCATAAGGATATCGTCCAGCATATCGAATACGACGGATTCGGTCGTGAGAGCAGGAAATACCTGCCCTATGTTCACGCAGACGGTAACGGCGCTTACAAGACCGGAGGGAGCGGTAACGTAAACACCTTCTACACGAGGACCACCGGAGATGATATATCCGGTATCGTACGGACCCCGAAACCCTATGCCGAGACGGTGTTCGAGAACAGCCCGTTGAACCGCGTACTGGAACAGGGAGCACCGGGGCAGGCATGGCAGCCTTCGGCAGACCGAGGCGCCGTCACCACGGCATCGTCTACGGGTCATACGGTTGCCATGGATTACGGTACGAATGTAGCGGGCGATGTCCGCCTGTGGGCCGTCAATTCCAATAACCTGGGGGCCAGCGGCACACCCTATTACGCAGCAGGTAAACTGTACAGGACCGTTACAAAGGACGAGAACTGGATAACGTCCAATGGAAAGGGCGGCACAGTAGAGGAATATAGGGACTTTGAAGACCGTGTGGTACTGAAGCGGGTATGGAAGAGCAATACCGAGGCGCTTAACACCTACTATGTGTATGATGACTTCGGCGACCTGCGCTATGTGATCCCTCCCGGGTATACGACCGCTACGGTAACCGATAACAACACCGATTTCAACGAGCTGGTGTATGCCTACAGGTACGACGGCAGGCGGAGGCTCGTCGAGAAGAAGGTGCCCGGGAAATATTGGGAATATATTGTCTACAACAGGAACGACCAGCCCATCCTGACACAGGATTCGGTGCAGCGCGCGGCCAAGAAATGGAGCTATACGAAGTACGATGCCTTCGGTCGTGTAGCCTCCACGGGGATCTATAACAACGTGAACGCGGCTACGCGCAAACAGGTACAGGCATGGGCCGATTTAAAGGTGCCGCAGTGGGAAGACCGTATCGGCACGGCGAACTATACGTTGAAAAGCTTCCCGGACACCCTTGCACGTCTGCAGGAACTTACGGTCAGCTATTATGATGATTACACCTTTGCAAACGCAGCCACACTTCCCGAGCAGGGGATATCGAAGAGCCTGAAAATAAAGACCCTTCTGACGGGAATGAAAGTGAGCAAGGACGACGGAACGGCACCGCTGCTTACGGTGAACTATTATGATGACCGCGGTAGATTAATACAGTCTGTCTCGCAGAACCATTTAAATGGTACCGACCGCATAACGAATGAGTATACCTTTGTGGGCGAACTGACCAAAAGTACGCGTGTGCACATTGCAAAAGGTGTTACCACTACGATGGTCACCACGAACAGTTACGATCATGTGGGCAGATTAACGGCGAGCAAACATTATATCAATGACCCGCAGAACGAAGTAACGCTGGCCGAGCATGAATACAACGAGATCGGGCAGCTGAAGAAGAAATCGGTCGGCGGGGATAAGGACAGGAACAACTACCATACGGCCGTGGATTATGCCTATAATGAGCGGGGGTGGGCGACAGGAGCAAGCTCCCCGCAATTCACCTACCAGCTGAACTACAATGTCAACAGCACAGGGACAGTACTTGCCGGTGCACAGTATAACGGCAATATCGCCCAGCAGCTCTGGGGCCATGGAGCTGCCACGAACAGCACATTCAGCTACAGCTACGACAGGCTCAACCGGCTGACCAATGGTACGAGTACGGGAACGACGGTAATGATCGAGGCGCTGACCTATGATGATATGGGCAATATCAAGACCCTTTCGCGCAACACCGGGAATACGACAGCTACCACATCGACGACCTTTACGTACAATAACAGCAACAAGAGTAACAGGCTGGCGAGTCTTTCGGGCAATACGAACACCTATCTCTACGATGCGAACGGCAATACGACGAGGGACCGTACAGGTATGACGATCCGTTACAACCATCTTAGCCTTCCGGATTCGGTTTACAATGCTTCTGTTCGTGTCGGTTACCTTTACGATGCAATGGGCGCCAAGCTGCGCAAATATTCCAATCAGGGCGGGAACAGGGATTACGTGGGAGGTATAGAATACAATGGGAACAACATCGAACTGATCCATATGGGCGAGGGCGTTGCGTACCGCAATACATCCAACAATACCTACACCTACCGATACAACCTGACGGACCATCTGGGCAATGTGAGGTCTACGGTGTACCGTAACCCCGCAAACAATAATGCGGTAGAGGTACTGCAGAAAGATGATTACTATCCATTTGGAAAGCAGCGTGTTGTGGCAGCGGGGAATAATAAGTATCTTTACAATGGCAAGGAACTCCAGGGCGAGCTTGGTGGACAGTATGATTACGGTGCAAGGTTCTATGATGCGGATATCGGCAGATGGAATGTCGTGGATCCGCTCGGGGAGAAGTATTTTAACCACTCACCTTACAATTATGTTCTTAATAATCCGATTGATATAATTGATCCGGACGGAAAAGACATTATCATACTGTCTTATGGAGATAAGCAACCAGGACATAAATATGGCCATATAGCGATTTTAATAGGAAATCAAAAAGATGGTTGGACTTATTACTCAAAAGATGGTGATAGTGATGGGTCCTATACCAATAAGAAAGGGGAAGTTGAGGAAAATAATACATTTACAATTGCTCAGTTTAAATCTATTGATGATTTTGCAAGCAGTGAGCACAATACCTTCAAGAGTGATTATGATGATGTATATTATGGGCAAGAACCTTTTGCAAATTCGGAAAGGGATGATAAGGGGAATCTTAAACAGCGGTATGAGAAAGCTTTTTTTTTGAAAACTTCAACGACGGAAGATGCTGTAATGAAGAAGACTGCTGATAAAACGACTGCCACCGATTATGAAACATTTTTGAACAATTGTGTTGATAATGTGGAAGCTACTCTGAAAATCGGAGGATTTAAAACAGGATCTGGAAATGGCTTAGATCCTTCTGAAAAGTTTCAAGATATCAAAAAGGAAAATAAAGGAGGGACGGATATCAGTAGTTTGTTAAAACCGAAGAAAAAATGAAAAGTGGAAAAATTAAAATAAGCTTAATAATAATAGTTTCAATACTGATGCTATATTTCCTATTATCCATTATGATTACCAGAAATGGGCAATTTGTGCATTATCATTTCCCCGCGCAATTATCAATCGAAAATTCGATATATAACAAAAATTTCCTTAGGGAAATTAGACCCCAAAAAATCAACGTGGTTGATACAGTAGGCTATGCAAAAGTTAGAGATCAGTTTGAGATTTACCTGTGTGAGTCGTATTATTATAAAAGCTATGGAATATTTAACTTGTTAAGGCATCGCATAGACTATGAGAATTCTGTCTGTTTGAATGTGAATTTTTTGGGAAAAGAATGGCTTTTCATTAAGTATGACAATAAGCGATTAATAAAAGCTAGAAGTAGTGAGTCTTTTCGGAATATCTATAAATTAGGGACAGATGTAAGCGTCAAAATTTTTGATGAAGATAAAAACGAAATCTTTGAGATGGAATTTTTGAACTTAGCCAAGTAGGAGGAGTTGGGCGTTCAGCTTGGTTGCGATTCTACGATGCTGAAATCGGACGATGCAACGTAATAGATCCGCTGGCGGAAAAGTATATTCCAGTTAGTCCTTATTCATAATCGATTAATAGTCCAGTCATGTTTGTCGATCCGGACGGTCAGGGAATATTTTTACTAGAAAAGGCAAAGAGTCAAGGGGTATTGCAAGGAATTGAAAAGGGAGTGGAAAAAGGAAAGCAAGACGCAGTAGAAAACTTGATTACCGAACTTAGCCTGACCGATGATACCATTGCGAGAATTGCTGAGGTATCTCTTGAGTTTGCTAAGAAGGTGCGTAAAGATTTGGATAACAGCAAAAAATAAGTAATTCTTTATTTTACAGATATTAGTTAAACAGCAGATCGGGATATCCGATCTGCTGTTTTTTTTTGCGTTGTAATGAACGTATTTTTCAGGTCCGCTGTGGGAAGACCGTAAGGGGGCGGCCAACTATGCCAATACCACATTCCCGATCGCGGGGACAGGTATCACGATCAAACTGCTATCGGTCAGTTATTACGATGACTATAACTTTGCAGGGGCCTCAAACCTACCGGTACAGGGCATAACGCGCAGTGTGCTGACCCAGACACTTCCAACGGGAAATGTGGTTTATAAGGATGACGGTACAGCACCACTGCTTACGGTAAGCTATTACGACGACAGGGGCAGGATGATACAAGTAGCCTCGCAGAACCATCTTGGCGGTACGGATTATGTGACCAATACCTACAGTTTCATTGGGGAAGTACTGACAAGCAAGCATGATCATAAAGCTTCACCAAGTGGAGCGGTAACCAGTGTACTCACCAGCTACACCTATGACCATGTCGGACGGCTTGTGGATACCAGGAAAGCGATCAACGGTCAGTCCGAGGTTGTCCAGAGCCGCCTAGTTTATAACGAAATCGGCCAGGTAAAGCAAAAGAAGCTTCACAGCGGGGATAACGGGACAAACTTCATCACCCAGGTAGACTATAGCTACAATGAACGGGGCTGGTCGAGCGGGATAGTGTCGCCGCACTTTACGGAAGTACTGAAGTACAACGATCCCATGGCGACAGCTACTCCTCAGTATAACGGTAATATCTCCGAGCAGCACTGGGGCCATGGCACGACAGCTACACCCAATGTGTTCAGGTACGGCGACGATACTCTTTATAGACTGACCAGTGGTAGCAGCACAGGTACGGCGATGAGCGAAGTACTGAGCTATGATAATATGGGCAATATCCTTACCCTCAAGCGGGATAATGCGACGACAACCAGTTATGCCTACACGGGTAATCGGCTTACAGGTTTATCCGGAGGTATGACGGGAAGCTATACCTATGATGCGAACGGCAACGCCAAGACAGACCGTACAGGCATGGCGTTTACCTACAACCACCTTAACCTGCCGAAGACGGCAACGAAGACAGGGGCAAGTGTATCTTACCTGTATGATGCGGCAGGGTCGAAACTGCGGAGGATAGCTACTATTGGTGGCAGTACGACACAGCGGGACTATGTAGCGGGCATCGAGTACAGTAAGCTCGGGAGCGCAGCGAGCAGCCTCGAGATGGTTCATACGGAAGAGGGGTATCTGCAGCGCAATCCAACCGACAATATCTATTCCTACCGTTACAACGTGACAGATCATCTGGGGAATGTCCGGGCAACCCTGCAGCCAAATGGTGTGGCCAGCGCTACGGTCATCCAGAAGGATGACTATTATCCGTTCGGAAAGCGCAAAGGTATCCTTACATCGGGAATTAATAATTATCTTTACAATGGAAAGGAAAGGCTGGACGAGCTTGCAGGCGGCAGTCACACCTTTGGAAGTTCTTACACGCTGGAGGGGCAGTACAACTACGGTGCTAGGCTATATGATGCGGAAA
Source organism: Sphingobacterium alkalisoli (assembly GCF_005049105.1). Taxonomy (GTDB): domain Bacteria; phylum Bacteroidota; class Bacteroidia; order Sphingobacteriales; family Sphingobacteriaceae; genus Sphingobacterium; species Sphingobacterium alkalisoli. The sequence continues at coordinate 19,590 of NZ_SUKA01000011.1, read as the reverse complement.
TAGGTAGGTGGAACGTGGTGGATCCGCTCTCTGAGCGCGATGGGTCTTTTTCGCCATATGCATATGCGTTCAATAGTCCTATTATGTTTATTGATCCGGATGGAAGATGGCCTGAATGGGGCAATCTATGGAACAATATCTCCAGCTGGTTCGGAGGGAAGGAGACCTATTTCGGAGCTAATATTGAAGAGGTTGTGGTCACCGCAAGTAGTTTCACAGACCGAAGTTGGGCTTATTTACAGAACGTAAATTGGCATCAGCAATGGGAGTATTTTCAGGACGGTACGCCAATATGGGGACAATCGCGGAGATTTGGACAGGCTGCAAATAATGGAGATATTGTTGGAGCTTCCGCTGCTATGTTGAACAGCTTTGCCGAAGCTGCATCCTTAGGGATGGGAACGCTATGGGCTAAGCCCGCTCAGTTTGCTTTGACAAGCAGGAGCATACCTATTGTTACTAATACGGTAAACGGCAATTCTGGAAAAGTAATATTTGACAAAATAGCTACGGCTGCTGCTCATAGACTTGGTTTCTTTCCAGAAGAGGTAGTAATTCAAAATGGTATTGCTGAAATTCCTATAACATATATGACTTCAGTCAAATTTAGTGATATAACATTGATTTTTAATGCATTGAAAACTAATGGAGCTACATCTGTGACAATTAATACGGGCCCGATTGTTAATCATGGAATTACACCGAGATTATTGAATGCTGTGAAGAAGGGGGTAGAATTTATGGGGTTTAAGGTGACCCAAACGGGGAATCCAAACAATATGTTTATGTTAAGTAAAGAACTATAATATGAAAAGTGTTAATATTAAGGCTAGAATTAAACGTAATTTGTTGGACAAGCTATCTGGCAAATACTACAGGGATGAAGGCAGTGATATAATTCAGTATTTAAATAAGAATAATGTAAAAGCGTTAGTTGGAATCCAACAAGATGATGGTATTTATACTATTATAGGCACCGAAAAAATCTATTATTTGACACCTTCTATGACTAAAGGTGAAATTGTTATTGGTGATTTTTTAACAATTCTAAATCAAGTTGCTTTGACATTTGGCAAATCCGAAAAATATGAGTTCATTAAAGTTAATGAACATGATTATGTTTGGGTAATGAACTTAGAGACAATGAATGCTTTATGGAATACAATGCTTTTGCTGTATAATGCGGGAGATTAAGAACAATTGAAAGGACGCTAAACGTTTTTTTATGAATACCGTGGGCAAAGCGACGAGGGGACAAATACAGACTATTATTAATAACTTGTACAACGGTAATTTGAACTATAATAATATACCAGGAAGGAGAAAAGCACGATGAAAAAGATATGTTTTCTTTGGATAATAATTGTTTTTTTTGGTTGTGAGGGTAGTGGCGATCACATTGACTTTCAAGTTAGCACTAAAGACAGCGCGAATTTTTCTGTTCAATTCCCAGAACTTCAATTTGGAGAGAAAATAGAGATTAAGATTAATGATGAAATCATTGTAAGTAAAATTGGGGATAGAGCGTTCAGTACTTCTGGATTCTGGAACTATTATAAATACCCAGGAGAAATCGTAAAGATTGAATTTCTTGATTATTATCATAATCAACTAAAAATCCGAAAAATATTTGCTGATACGTTGGTTGAGTCTAGACAGCGTACTCTAATTGTTTCGAGACCTTTTCCAAAAGGAATGACGAAAGAAAATTGGAAACCTTATGGATTTGTCTCCATCGATACAGGAGATAGATATATAAAATTAGTTGCTGACTCAGTTGAATTTAGTGGAATGTGGACAGATAGAATTATAGATGTTACGAAAAGTATGTCCGATTAGCAATACGCAGATTGTCAAGGTAATGGGGGTGAATTTTATCTTTTTTGTACACATTAGTGTAAGATTACGTACTATTAGGGTAGGAGACCCTATATCCACTCAAGAACATAAGTGTCCTTTGGAAAAGGGGTTTTACACTTGAAGAAGATAGAGGAGCTTACGCTGCACCTGATAGAAAAAGACAAAAAGATAAAGGAGTTCGAAAAGCGTTTACAACGTTTGGAAAAATATTCAGCGATATTGAATAAAAGCGATTAAAAATGAATAAAGAAATAACAGTTAAAATGAAGGAGATAACAATTCTTTTCGCTTGCCTTGGTTCTTTTTACTTGGCACATGCGCAAACCAATACCTTTCCAGTTTCAGGAAATGTGGGAATTGGAACAATAACACCGGAGAGTAGATTGCAGGTAATGGGAGGCGTATCAATTAATGGTTACAATGCTGTGGGGGGTATTAATAATTATAGAAATTTACTGCAATTTGTTAATCCGAGCCATGCAGCAATATTATATAATCCAGGACAGGAAACTCAGTTGATGTTTGGTTTCCACAGTAACGGAACGATGCATTGGGGAGGGCTTTCAAGTTATTCCATGACCCTAACTAAAGCGGGGGATCTTCGAGTTACTAAAACATTAGCTGTTGGATCTGGGTTAAAGCCAGGTAGTAAAATGTCGGTAAACGGAAAGTTTTCTGCTTTTGAAGTGGAAGTGACAACCAGTAATTGGCCAGATTATGTCTTTCATCCGGATTACAAACTTATGTCACTGGACAGTGTGGAGCGTTTTATTGGCGAACATGGGCATTTACCGGAAATACCGACAGCAAAAGATGCCGAATCGAATGGCGTACAACTTGGGGAAATGATCACCAAATTACTCAAGAAGAACGAAGAATTGACCCTTTATATGATCGAAGCGAATAAAGCCCTACGTTCCCAAACTAAAAAAATTGAGGAGCTGGAGCGCCAAATTGGTGTAAAGTCCAACGAGTTTTAAGCGAATCTGCGAACGATTACATAGAAAAAATAACTATGATTATTTTGATTTTAATGCTTTGTTTTTTGCTGTTAAACTTTTCTATTCACACTTTTTTTGTAAAGAAGGAAAACGAAATGCAGTGGCTAGTTATTGGTTGTATTTCAGTTCTAGTGGTTGCGGGAATACTAACTTTTCAGTATCTATTTGATCAGTATTTTTTGTCTACTAAATTAGTTGCTATTTTATTTTTATTCAGTTTTGGAATTTTTATATTTCGTGGTATAGTACGTGTGCTTGTATTTATGATAATAAGACGGGGAGAGCACCCCTCTAATAGGTTTCTTATAAAAGGAGTAACTTTTTTTGGAGATTATATCATATATATACTTATTTCTATATTTCAGATGTCTGTTTTGATTAAGAACCTATCAATTATTTCGTAAGACCTTTTTAGTTGATTATAGATACTACTACTGGGCAAGGTTCAACAACGAGGAGATAGGGGCAGAATATTATAGGCCAGCTGGTGGAGCAAATAAAAAAGATATTCTTTCTATGTCTGCTAACAACAAAATCTTAGGCTCTTGATCGATGCGGATGGGATGAATACTTGTAATGCTATTTCACATGAAAAAGGGCATTTACAACTAAGTGTAAAGACTCATCATTACCGTTTGAAATCCAAGTACTAAGTTTTTAGAAAAGGAAGCAATAAAATACAAAAGATCAGATAAGTATGATAGCGCTGGAATCCCAGCCAAAAAGTAGAGACTTTTTACTAGGCGTTGCACACAAGCATAGAGCCGTACAGAATCCTGTACGGCTCTATGCTTGTATACTGTTTTTCCTAACCTTAAGAAAATAAAATTTCAAAATATATTGTGTTTTCTTGTTTTTCTCATAAACCTTTTATAATTTTATTGGAAATCAATTGTTGAGAAGCATATAATATAAGAGACCAGTAATTAACAGAAATATTTTAACAGCATAATAATATTGACGGAACATACATTTAAATAATAATTTTCACTTTTACAGGAAAGTAACACACTGGGATATGATGTCCTGTTGGTTGTTGTACCAAACTGTATTTATTAATAACACAATCACGATCTATTTTTTAGGCTGACCATATCGAAGCGAATATCAATAGAAAAAAAATGTAGTCAACCGTCCAGCAGATACCTATCGAAAATAAAATAAAAACCTTAGAAGTTACCCTATGAAATTGAACAAACCTCTCTTGAGAGCAAGAATTGTCTTTACTATGCTGATCGGTTTTTGGTGTACCGTAAGTCATGCCCAGAACCTTTTAGATGTCAATGCATGGAACATCGGATCCGGAAGTGCGGGTATGTTTTCCCTCAGTGGGCTTCCCTCTGAAAATATCCGGGAATGGGGAGAAACTCCACATGGACATCGCGGTATCATTTGGAAATCGATTCCGGGGGGAGATGCACAGGCTGATGGCGGCTGGAATACAACGGATATCACGATCGATCCTTCCAAAATGTACCGTATGACCGTTTGGATAAAAAAGTCGAACTCGACCAGCGGTAGAACCTATTTTGGGTGCAGGTCTGTTTCAAATTTAGATGGTGTTGCAAACGGAAACCCCTACTTCTGGAACGGTGTACTTCCCAAGCTGGATCAATGGTACCTGCTGGTAGGATACATACATGCCCATACAGATGCCTCGACCGTTCATCTCGGCGGTATATACGATGGCTCAACAGGACAGAAGGTTTTATCGATGACAGACTTTAAATTTACTGCTTCAGCCACTTCCACGGTTCACAGAGCGTATCTATATTATGATCCAAATATCAATGACCAGCAGTTTTTCTACGCTCCAAGGCTTGAAATGGTCAATGGCAACGAACCCTCTGTTGAATCACTGTTAGGCGTCAGCAGTACACAAAGTAGCCTGGCATATTTCCCGGGTAAAGTAGGCATAAAGACCCAGACTCCGCGTGAGTACGATCTGGCGGTGAATGGTCCGATCAGGAGTAAGGAGATCAAAGTTGAAACGGCTAACTGGCCGGATTATGTATTCGAGGAAGCGTATGATCTAAAAACCCTTGCTGAAATAGAACAGTTTATCAAAAGCAATGGACATCTACCAGAGCTACCGAAAGCGAAGGATGCAGAACGAGACGGTATATCGTTGGGCGAAATGAATAAAATCCTGTTAAAGAAAATCGAAGAACTGACACTGCACCTGATCGAAAAAGACAAAAGATTAGAACGAGTTGAAAAGGAGCTTTCCGCTATTAAGGAAAACGGTAATAAGTAATATCATGAGAAAAACTACATTAATATCCTTGCTTTTATGGAGCGTCATGCTGTCTGTCAATGCCTATAGTCAGACGAATTCGACAGCTTCCGTAAACGGTGTTGGATGGAAGCGAGTTGCATACTGCAATGGCACATCGGGGCGGGGTTTCGGGAAGATATCATTATACACAAGTGGGGGCAATAATACACCCTACCAAGCCGATATCGAGTGGTTCAAGGACTGGTCGGTTGTAGGTGGCATTTCACTTAGCAGCAATGCAAAAGGAGGTTACTGGTCTGCAGCGCGAGTGACGTATAGCAGCGATACTACATTTATAGAAGTCAATTTCACGACTTCTATAACAAGCTTACAATTGATTTCAGATAACTACGGCTGGAACGTGGCGAAGTTATATTCTGGCGCCTTACCTGACGGTGGCGGTACCGTACGTGCGCAAGCACAGATGGGAAGGATCAATATTGAAGATAAACTTATGGTTGCTTATAATGGAAATGTAGGAATTGGTACTACTAATCCTACCGACAAACTAGCCGTCAACGGCAATATCCGTGCTAAGGAAATCAAAGTAGAAACGGCCAACTGGCCAGATTATGTTTTCGAGAAAGACCACAAGTTGATGTCTCTGGATAGTTTGGGAAGTTTTATAAACAAAAACGGACATCTACCAGACATACCGACGGCGAAGGAGGTCGAACTGAATGGCGTGCAGGTTGGAGAAATGGTTAATATGCTGCTTAAAAAGAATGAGGAATTAACACTTTATATCCTGCAACAAGATAAACGTATCAAGGAACTGGAAAAAAAATAATAGCGTTAATAATTTTTTGAATAGTTGAAAGCAGATCTCAATAAAAAAAATATAAATAGTGCATAGAAATAGTAAAGATATATAATTAGCATTTACCTGATATACCTAAGGTAGAGGAAGCAGAGAAAGACGGTGTGTCTTTGGGAGAGATGAACAGACTCCCGTTAAAGAAACTATCTGCAATAGATTAAAAAAAATAATTAATGAAAGAAATAAATCGAATTTTATCTTGCTTATGTATGCTATTGGCTTTAACTGCAAATGGACAAAGCAATGTATTCCCTACTTCAGGGAATGTCGGAATCGGTACCACAAATCCTCTAGCCCGTCTTCAGGTCAAAGGAGATGTCATGTTTGAGAGGCTAAGTGGTGGAAATAACTATGTCTTAATATCTGGTGCTTCAAACGGAAGTTTTATTACCTCGGATGACCCCGGTACGAATCATAAGAATTTATTTATCAGGGTTGCCCCAACGGGCGATAATGCGACAGATAGACATCTATTTTTCCAGACCGGAAAGGTAAATGGGGAATTTCAGACAAGATTTTATATAGCAGGAAATGGAAATGTAGGAATAGGTACTACTAGCCCTACTACAAAGCTGTCCGTCAACGGCAATATCCGTGCTAAGGAAATCAAAGTAGAAACCGCCAACTGGCCGGATTACGTATTTCAGGATGAATATGAAGCAATGTCTTTACCGGAGATCGAGCAGTTTATAAAGCAGAATGGCCATCTTCCTGAAATACCAAGTGCATCAGAAGTAGAAAAAGAGGGGATATCACTTGGGGAAATGAACAAACTGCTGCTGAAAAAAATCGAAGAGCTGACACTGCTCCTGATAGAGAAGAACCGGGAAATAGAATATCAGGGAAAAGAAATCACTGAAATGAAAGATAGTATTAAACAAGTAAAAAACTGGATTGAAAAAAATGATTAGGTTTATCAGATTTAGCATGTCGTTAATTGGATTGTTAATCTGCCAATATGGTACTGCACAAACGACAACATTTATTAAAAATATCCAAGCTAACAACACGACGCTTGTTGAGTTGACCGATGCCTCAGGTCAGGCGTTGAAAAAAGAAGCCCTTTACCGCATTAAATTATCTGTGTTATCCACCGGCACACGAACCGGAGCAGAGTATCTAACTTGGTACAATAGCTTAAACAGCGTCTGGACCTTACGCATGGTTTCTTCCGCAGGACAAGTTTCGAATCATCCCATATTGGTAATAGAGGATAATATCGTGAAAGTAAAAACCAACCATACCAATATGTATACTATTCGGGCTTTCGTTGAGACGTATGATGCTGCTAATATCAATTCGCTTCCACATTAGTACAGACGTATATTTTTATTTGACTAGATAATCTCATATGAAGCAATTTTTTTTAAAATTTTTATTGGTTTGCATTAGTAACTATTTATATGCCCAATCTGGAAGAGACGATGATTTTTTCCTTCCATCACCTACAGCATACTCTTTTATGAAATCTAATGAAATGAGTACACAACTTTACAATGGTCTCGTTGATTTTGAAGAAAAATTGATGGAGGTGAAACAAGGAAACTTATCGGAAACGATTTCTATAAAATATAATTTTGGAGGCGTTAAAGTAAATGAAATACCGGGGTGGGTAGGGCTTAGTTTTAATCTAAAAGTAGGAGGAGTAATTTCGAGAATAATTAAAGGGATTCCCGATGATTCGGGCTTAGGTATTTTGAATATCGGCCAAGAAATGCTTACTGAGTATAATAAAGTGTACCCTTCTGATGCGATAGTGAAGCAAGTGACTAAAAGCGAAGTTGATTGCCATCCTGATCTATTTTACGTTAGTGCGCCGGGCCTATCTGCGAAATTCGTTTTTGATTACCAAGGAAATATCTGCTTTTTAAATGGGGAAAAGATTAAGTTGGAATATTCAAGAAATTATCAAATTACCTCTTTTACGCTTACAAATGATAACGGAATAAAGTACGTGTTTTCGACAGTAGAGAAATCATATTTTGGGAAAAGCATTCCTGAAGAGTCTTATATATCATCATGGTATCTTACCAAAATTATAGATTTAAATAATGAGGAGATCAACTATCATTATACGGCTGAGACTAATCGTTATCGCTTTAAGGAGACAGCTGTTACTAGACAAGTTCATTTTAGACGGGGGGGAAATGTAAATGATTTTGATCTATTTAAAACAGATGGAATTTACAGTAGAGATCAAGTGATATACCTCAATAGGATTACGACCAAACTTCATGAAATCAGGTTTATCTTTTCGGATAGGGATGATATCGTTTATCATCCCCCACGTTATTCAAATTTAGGGGCTAAGGAACAAAAACTTGACGAAATTCAGTTGTATGATTTGAACGAAAATATCCTAAAAAAAGTACGATTTCAGTATCGCCCCAGTGAATCGCGCTTGATGCTCTCTGATATCTATCAGCAAAGTGTTCAGGATCAAACGGAACAGTTGATGTTTCGCTTTTCGTATAACTCTGAAAGGTTTACCAGTTATGGTATGTTTAATGGGAATCCATATGCATCCAATTCCATTGATGACTGGGGATATTATAACGGTATCAATAATGGTATTACACGGATTCCAACAGTTTTTAGTTTTTTTAATAATCGTTATTTATATGGTGCAGACAGATCCATTATACCGAGTAAAGTCAAAGCTTGTATATTGGAAAAGATTGAATATGGGACTGGCGGAACAGTCAGTTTTGAGCATGAGTCCAACGACTATGATCCTGGAGATATAGAAGAGGGATATGAGAGTGTTTATAATGAATATAGTTTTTTTTATGAGGAAGGAGTATTTGATACAGATCCATCAACAATTAGTTTTAATCTGGATGTTGGTACAAATGTCGAAATCAGAAAAGAAATTATACCAATCGGTCCCAATAGGAGTTGGTTATCGGGGGCTGTCAGCCAGACCTCGAATTTATTCTTGTCAGCAGGTGACTATACGTTGCAACAAATTTTTCAAACAAATCAATTATTTAATCCAGGCAATTCTGACATTCAAACAGCAAGTGGTAAGATTTCATTTACAAAAAGAATAAAAAAAGATCGTATGATAGGCCCTGGGCTACGAATAAAAAGAATTAAATGGGATTATGATGGGCAGATTTCGACAAAGCAGTATTTTTATAGGTTACAGGGCACTAATAAATCCAGTGGTCAACTTGATAGCAAACCAATCTATTATGCAGGGTTTACGGGAGGAGTAGGCGCGAGCGGGTTTGTCATGAGTTCCGCCCGTTTGAATGAACGACAGGATGCGCTTCCTGTAGGTTATTCAAGGGTAGAAGAGATTATGGACGATAACTCGAAGATAGTTTATCATTACTCTAATTTTTCAGAAGCCTCGGACCAAACCGCTAGTCCGTTGGACGATATAGACGAAAAGCTCTTAGCTAATATTTCCAATGCCCAATCAAGAGGAAAAGTGAGGAAAGTTGAGTATTTTGATGCTTTGGGACGTAAAATAAGATCTGTAAATAATGATTATTCGGAGCTTCCAGATTGGTCAGAAACTGTTGTCTTTTTAGATCTTAAAAGCTTGTTCTATAAAAATTTGACTTCATTGTATTCTGACCCTCAAGACCTTTTGCCAGCCAACATTGAAGTTGATTTTTTGATTTTACAGAAATCTGCTTATCAAAGTAGATTCGTTGTTTTGACAAAGACAACCACATCTGAATACTTTAATAATAACAGTGAGCCGTTAATTTCTACTAAAGAGTTCCTCTATGGTAATAGTGATGACAATCAAATTAGAAAAATTCGATCTACAAACAGTAAATCAGATGAAGTGATTAATTATTTTACCTATCCGGCTGATTATAAATTGCTTAATGAAGGATGGGTTGCTGATCTTATTAACAGCAATAATTTGAGTTTGCCTATTGAGACAGTAACTGTTAATAAAAGCAATAACAGAGAACTTGTGACCTCAGGTAAATACTTAGAGTATTACCGAAATGGGAAAGGGATACTAAAAAATGTATTTCATTTGAGCCAAGAAAGTCCTACAAATTTGACGAGCTTTAAATTTGGAAATCTAACCCAGGGCCTTACCCCACCCTCGGCTCAAAACCAGCAGTATGGTATAGATAGCCGTTATAGACTCTTCAAAAATTATTTATCATATGATGACTTTCTAAACCCAAGAGAAGTAAAAGTCAATGCGGGCGCTACAACAATTTACCTATGGGGTTATGGCGGTCAATATCCTGTAGCGAAGATCGAGAATGCGACGTATGCTGAGGTGCTGCTTGCACTCGGAGGCGGCACCATTGCCAACAATAAAATTAATGCCCTTAATTCACCAACCGTATCCGACGCAACGATAAAAACTATACTGGACTCGCTACGCAACAATGTGAACATGCAAAAAGCGCAGATAAGCAGCTATACGTACAGGCCGCTTGTGGGCATGACGAGCATGACAGATCCGCGTGGTATCACTGAGTATTATGAGTACGACGGCTTCCAGCGATTGAAGGATGTGCTTGATTTCGAGGACAACGTATTGAAAAATTACCGCTACCACTACAGACCATAAGCAATGAGAAAGACAATCATGTATACGGTATCGGCGCTGTTCCTGTCCCTTGGAGTACGTGGGCAGCAGGCCATCAGCCTTTCCAGCTATGGCGGTGAGGCAGAGATCACTGCGCTGAAGAGTATTACGCTGACCAACGGTTTCCATATCCCTTCGGGGAGCAATGTACGGCTTTACCTGCTGAGTGCACCTTTACTGACCAGTACGCCGAGCAGTAACCAGAACTATATCCTGAGCCGTACGTTCAGGCAGCCGGGTGTGACCGCGGCCAACATGGACGATCCGCGTTCGATCGCCGACGAGAACCAGACCGTCCAGTATTTCGATGGCCTTGGCCGTCCCCTTCAGACGGTCGATCTTATGGCCAGTCCGGGGCATAAGGATATCGTCCAGCATATCGAATACGACGGATTTGGTCGTGAGAGCAGGAAATACCTGCCGTATGTTCACGCAGACGGTAACGGCGCTTACAAGACCGGAGGGAGCGGTAACGTAACCACCTTCTACACCAGGACCACCGGAGATGATATATCCGGTATCGTACGCACCCCGAAACCCTATGCGGAGACGGTATTCGAGAACAGTCCGCTGAACCGCGTACTGGAACAGGGCGCTCCGGGGCAGATCTGGCAGCCTTCGGCAGACCGAGGCGCCGTCACTGCGGCATCGGCTACGGGTCATACGGTTGCCATGGATTACGGTACGAACGTAGCGAGCGATGTCCGCCTGTGGACCGTCAATTCCAATAACCTGGGAGCCAGCGGCACACCCTATTACGCAGCGGGTAAACTGTACAGGACCGTTACAAAGGACGAGAACTGGATAACGGCCAACGGAAAGGGCGGCACAGTAGAGGAATATAAGGACTTTGAAGACCGTGTGGTACTGAAACGGGTATGGAAGAGCAATACCGAGGCGCTTAACACCTACTATGTGTACGATGACTTCGGCGACCTGCGCTATGTGATCCCGCCCGGCTATACGACCACTACGGTAACCGATAACAACACCGATTTCAACGAGAAGGTCTACGCGTACAGGTATGATGGCAGAAGAAGGCTGATCGAAAAGAAGATCCCAGGCAAGGGCTGGGAGCATATCGTATACAACAGGAACGATCAGCCTGTACTGACACAGGATGCCCTGCAGCGTGGAAAGACCACCAAGGAATGGCTGTATACAAAATACGATGCCTTCGGCAGGGTTACGGAGAGCGGTATCTTCCGCAGCAACCTGCTACGGAGTGCCCTTCAGGATATCCTGAACGCCGAACAGGTGAGCAGCACGACGGCATTCTGGGACAGCCGGGCATACAATGCTACGTCCTATGACAACAGGAGCTACCCGCGTGACCCGCTGGCAAAGACGGTCCTTCAGGTAAACTATTACGACGACTATGGGTTCAAGACATCCGGCGTACTTGCCGCCACTGCCGGGCTGGATTCGACCAATCTTGTAAAAGGGCTTCAGACGGGGAGCCTGGTCTACAGGGATAACGGTACCCTTCCGCTGCTGAGCGTAAACTACTACGACAAGCGTGGGCGGCTTATCCAGTCGGCCGGCGAGAACCAGTTTACCGGAGGTACGGATTACGTCACCAATACCTACAGTTTTCCCGGAGAACTGCTGACCAGCACACGCGTACACAGACCCTCGGCATCTGGAACTGCGACGACCATCGTCACGACCAATAGCTACGACCACGTAGGCAGATTGAAGGAGACCAGAAAGAAGGTGAACACGCAGACGGAGATCGTGCAGAGCCAGCTGGTGTACAACGAGATCGGACAGCTGAAGCAGAAGAACCTGCATGTAAACGGGACCACCAACCAGCAGGAAATATATTATACCTACAATGAGCGGGGCTGGACCACGGGGATCAACGATCCGAATGTGCTTACGGACAAACGCCGCTTTGCGATGCAGTTCAACTATGCGAACAATCCACAGGCTTACAACGGTAACATCGGTTCCATCGTGTGGAATACCAAGGTAACAACGGGGCAGACGCAGACCCCGCTGCAGAGCTATATCTATACGTACGATCCGCTCAACAGGCTAAAGAAAGCTGCCTACAGCGCCACGGGCAAGAACAATTTCTTCAACGAAGAGCTTGCCTATGACAATATGGGCAATATCGACACACTGCGGCGCAGCAGCGGCAGTGCCGGCTGGTACAACCATTTCAAGTACAGCTACACCGGCAACAGGCTGAACGGCGTGGCCGATGCCGGGACTGCAGCAAGGAGTAATACATTTACCTATGATGCCAATGGCAATGCGGTCACAAATAGCCGGCTGGGTATTACGGATATCGAATATAATTCGTTAAATTTACCTAGAAAGTTTACGAAGGGGGCGGAGACCCTGACGTACAGCTATGACGCCACGGGCAGGAAACTGAGCAAGCAGCACAGTACAGGTACGACCCAGTATGCGGACGGGATCCAGTACAGGAACGGAGCGATCGAGTTTATCCAGACGGAGGAGGGCCGTATCCTTCCCAATGGCAGTTCTTTTATTTATGAGTACTTCCTCAAGGACCATCTGGGCAACACGCGTGCCATCATAGACCATACGGGCGCGGTTAAACAGATTCAGGACTACTATGCCTTTGGCATGGAAATGAACACGGGCGCAGGTCTGAACTCGGCTGTTAACCAGTACAAGTACAACTGCAAGGAGAAGCAGACAGAGATGGGCCTTGATCAGCTTGACTACGGGGCAAGATTCTACGATGCTGAAATCGGAAGATGGAACGTGATTGATCCGCTGGCGGAGAAACACCGAAGATGGTCTCCATATAATTATGCCATTAATAATCCAATTAGATTTATTGATCCTGATGGAAGGGATATCATCATTTACTATAACAGAGGTGAAAATAAACCAATGGGACAATTTAGATTTTCAGGCAATAATTATGATGATATAAAAGGTAAACATGATAACCCTCAGGTCAGAGCGGTTGTCTCTACTATTAAATATCTGGAGGATAACGTTGGAAATACGAACATAGGTTCTTTGGCAAACGATAAAAGTGTTACTGCTCATTTGAGAATTACCGATTTTGAACAAAATAAGGGTGGTGTAAATATCAAAACAGGCGACCCTGTAATCGATTGGAATCCAAATCTAGCCAAAGAAGTTGAAACAAATAAAGGAAATGCGGTGTTGTCGCCAGCAACATTGTTAGAACATGAAGCAGACCATGCGAAATTTGGAAGTGAAAATAGGGAAGAATATAAATCCAATGGTTCTGCTAAAGATGGGCAATATGATAATAAAGAGGAAAGAAGGGTTATAACAGGCTCGGAAAAACGAACGGGTCAGGCATTGGGAGATTTAAAAGAAGGAGAATATAGGACAAATCATAAAGGAGGTGCATTTATTCCTGTAAATAGCCCTATACAGAATCGTAAACCGCAATTTCCATGGGAAACTAATAGATAAAAATATGTCTAGATTTTTTTTATTAACAATTATTTATTTGATTTCTTCTTGTGTCGGAAACAATAAAAAGATACTTCCAAAAAGTGATATTGCTGATGGAAGGCGCATAGAATATTTTTACACAGATTTTTACGCTAATCATAATGATGAAAAATTGTTTGAGCCTGATTTTTGGAGGGAATATGCAGGGCAGTCGGTCAATGAAGGTTTAAAGATAATTGATTCGCTTACGTTTGAAAATATTATCAATAGACTTTGCAGCTTTAGAGATAAGAACAGTAACAAGAACAGTAACTTTTTTAATGTTTATTATCAATTAAAATTTATCGATCGTGACACGGTAAAAAGAATTGTTGTTCTAAATGGCGATAATTACTTCTCTATTAACGGAAGAGATTTTATTAAGGATGACACCTTGGCTTTTCAATTAAAAAAGGTGATGGGTGTATATGAAAGATATCCCTTGGATAAGAGGCGAGAAGTATTCAAAGAGGCAAGATTATTTAATTTAGATACGATTCCTTCTAAAATCTCTGATGATGAGAATATGTTATATTATAGGGGGTGGTTAGTTTCAAAAGGCAATAAAGCAGACCATTAAAATATACTAGCGGACTGACTACGGAACGCGTTTTTACGATGCTGAAATCGGAAGATGGAACGTGATTGATCCGCTGGCGGAGCAGATGCGCAGACACAGTCCTTACAACTATGCTTTTAATAATCCGATAAGGTTTATTGATCCCGATGGGATGGCTCCTGAATGGAAACCACGTGTTTATAATAATACTTTGGTGTTAGAGAAGGAGGCAGGAGATAATGCTCAAACCTTGGCTAAATTCCTAGGGGTAGATCAAAAAACCGCAAATGCTGAATATTCAAATACCAGTAAATATGGACTATTGAAGTTGTCAGATAATATTGCTGGTGTTAAGGATATAAATGCGTCCCTTCAAGATGTTAAGAATAATCCTGATAATTATAGTGATGTTTTTTTTGCAAAATTAACTACTGCAGAAAATTATAACTGTTTTGAGTGTGCTGTTTCGGTATCTCAAGGTGTAACTCCTGATTTTTCTTCAGGTATGAGCACAGACAAATTTGATAAAACAACAAAGGTGATGGAAAATGTGACAGGCAGTTCTGAAAAATATAAATTTGGGAAAACTGTTTTGTCTTTTGGTGGTGAAAAGTTTAGTTTGTTTGATTTTGGAATGGTTTCGGATACAAAACATGGAGCGGTATATTTAGGTACGTCCAAGAATGGGACAGAGTATACGTGGAGCAAGAATGGATATTTTTATACCCCTAAAGTGATAAGTGTTGGTGATCTTAAAAAGGAGTATGATAAAAAAGTTAAATATTTCAATTATAAGTAATGTTTGTTCAATATCGCAAGACCGTTTCAATTGTACTATTTGTATTGCTTGTTGTTAATTCACTCATATGTGTATTTTATGACATACCCTTTAGAAATGGTGGTATTTTATTATTGTTGATAATTATATTGTTTCTCTTATCAAACAACAAAATAAGTTGGTTTGGTCTATTTATAATTTGTTTGTATGGATTATATGATGAAATCTATAATGGACGGTTTTCAAGTGTACCATTGAATATGAATTTTGTATACCCAGTTCAGGAATTGGTACGCGTAAAACTAAAATATAATGCCCTAAAGTGGTTGCTTGGTGTCATGCCAGTTTTATTTTATCTTCAACTTCTTGTTGTACTGGTTACTAAGTCTTTGAGAAGAGTATACGGAATAAAATTCAGGAAATAGTTTCTAAGAAACTAAGATAAAGGCCCGATCCGTTCAAGGTCGGGCTTTTATATCTACATGGCCAATGTTCTTCAGCTTTGCAGCCTTGATAAATGCATCGATGGTAGCGAACACATGCGCTCAGTTCTCTTCATCAAGCCCTTTACAGGACGAATTCTTCGGAGGATACATTTGCTGTAACAGACGATCAATCCAACCCTAAAACGCCGTTTGCACAATACGGACAAACTACTATCTTTGAAGTAATTAACGTTCTTTAAGAAAACCTGTTTGGGACTGCTACAAAATCGGGCGGACTACGGAAAATCGTGGTAGACAGTACGATTACGGCGCGAGGTTTTACGATGCGGAGATTCAAATAGCAATATGAAAGTAAAAATAAAAGTAAAAAACTGTAGCGAGGATACAATGTCCATTACAAAGGAACCGGAAGCTGTAGAAGTTTTTATTGCTAATAGTGACGAAATCGAAATCGAGACAAATGAAGTTGAAGATAATATTTCTATCAATATTGGTAAAAATGAGGATGGAACAATTTATGTACAAATTTGGGATTCATTAAACACGCGATATGTGATTAATAAAGGAGGTGAAAATATTTTCAAAAATTATTTATAATACTAATTAGAAGTTGTCGCTAAGGGGGAACAACGACTGTTTTTAGGGATTTTAGTATAGCGGAATATAAGGCACTGCGAGCCAATGCTAATAACTTGAGATAGGAAACTTTGGTTCTAAACAGTTTCGGCTTCCTTGAGCCAGGGGGAATGGGATAGCCAAAAGAAAAAAATTATGCAGCAACTTGATAAATTGATAAAGAAAAAGTTACAGCGTTGACGAAAGGTCATCGAATAGAGATTCAATCCGATGGAGGATTTAGTATTTTTCGAGAGGCACTGGAGATTTTTTTTAAGAAATAACTATGGGAAATTTTTTTGATTTATTTGATCGTACTGTTCAGTTTTTAGATAATAGTCAGATAAGATATGACTTTACAAAGTTTGATTCTGGGGCGATTGTTTTAGATATATGGTATAAAAATAAATTTTATGTATTCCAATTTGATATAGATAACGTAGGTGTTTCGGAAGTAGGAGAAGACGTAGCTTTTGATTCAAGAGCTGACAAGATAATTAAAGATGAAAAGTTATTTATTCTCGAAGTGCAGCGTGTATTTTTTGATATACCCAACATTAGACTTAGCTGATATGTTTAATAACTTTTCTTTATCGAGTACAACGGAAAGGAGAAGCAGACTGAGATGGGCCTTGACCAGCTTGACTACGGGGCTAGGTTCTATGATGCTGAAATACAATCAGTATTGCAACAGTTCGGCGTGGTGCCAAAAACACCTGTAAAACCTTATGGGCCTTTGATATTTAAGGAATAAATTAGAGATGGATAAGTATAGAGAAGAAATTGAACAACTTATTTTAGGTATTCCCGATAGAGGAAAGATTCTTTTTGCTGCATTGACAGCAGAAAGATTGTATCCCAACTACATGTTTTTCCAAAGAATAAATAGGTGGGGCAAATTGGAATCTCTCGGAGAAGGTCTTTCGATAATCTATCAATCCTTGATAAAGGACGATTTATTTAATTCTTCGGAAATTGAATTCGCGATAGCGAATTTGGAAATCGTAACTCCAGATACGGAAGAGTTCCCCGATATAACAACTTCCTTTGCATTGGATGCTTGTACATCGATCTCTAGTATTTTGAGTTATCTACTTGAGAAGAATACGGAGCATATTGTCGACGTTGCAATTTTTGCAAGAGATACTGTTGATATGTTTATTCAAGAAAAGTATGATATTATTCCATCTGATAGTTTAATGGAAGCCAAGATAGCTAACGATCCT
The DNA here is from genome assembly GCF_005049105.1 of Sphingobacterium alkalisoli. Lineage (GTDB taxonomy): Bacteria > Bacteroidota > Bacteroidia > Sphingobacteriales > Sphingobacteriaceae > Sphingobacterium > Sphingobacterium alkalisoli. The sequence continues at coordinate 1,975 of NZ_SUKA01000011.1, read as the reverse complement.
CTAATGATTAAAGAGAAAGAACGCCAGAAGAAATTATTGGATCGACTTAGAAACATTGAAATGGAAATTATTACAGATGACTTTATCAACTCGTTGCGAGATAAGACACCTATCATAGAATTGGAAATATTTGAGAAATAATATCTGCAGATTGTTAAAAAGAACAATAGGACAATTACGCGGATATATTATTTTTACACACCAAAACCAGCTCCTGTTATAACGAGCAGCGATGGATCGTTTAGAGAGTTACAACAAAACTGGATAGTATCTACCATGCATAGAAGAAGTGAAGTGATCCGCAAGATGACCAGTCCTGTCCCGTTAGGTTGCTTTGAAATATGCATTTTAAAATATTTAAAAATATGTTATGAAAATATTTAAAATATTAGCTCTAATATTATCGGTAATTATGGTTTTCATAGTACTCTTCAAAGGGGCGGGGTGGATCGAAGAATATTTGGACGAAAAAGTATCTTACTTAAAGTCAGAAATACCGAAAGAATACCTCACTGTATTAGATCTTGATTCCAGTTATATAGGACATTCCGAAACAATATTTATAAATGAAGAATCTATAATTTCATCATTTGAATATCAGAGTAAGGTCAATATAACTGCGATTAAGCTTAATCTGTCGCCGTCAAAACCTTTATATAAGGCTGTCGATCGTTATAACGATTTGACAGATCTAGGTATAGATGGAGGGGTTGTCTATTCTGGTATAGATAACCAATTGATAAAATTTTATTATAGGCCAAGTTATTCCTCACTTAAAATCGAGTCAATAGGAATTCATCTTCCTAAATCAAGTCTTTCTAAAGCTTTAATAGAAAATGACAGTACTTATGCATATTTTATAGAAAATAGTTACGGATTCAAAATAAAATTTAATAGAAATCAGCATTCTGACATTTCTGCTGAAGTAAAACCTTCGAGTATTTTTGAGAAACCAGCTGGTGATAAATTATCTACTAACATGTTAATTGTATTAAAAAAGCAACATGATTTTATGTATTTATTTCTGATTCATAAAATGAACAGTAATATTGAAGAGATGACTGAAAATGAATTTGCTTCGCTTGTTAAAAAAACGCTGAAATATGAATGAGATTGCTTATGCCCGTAGAAATAGGTTTTCGTTAATCCTATTCTTTGTTTTTTCTATCATTTTTGTAGCTTCTGGGGTACCCGGTATTTATAAAGAATCCGTATTATATGGTTCGGGGTATTTTCAGTCTTGGACATTTTTTAAAACTTTGTTAACTTTTGTTCCGTTTGTCTTGTTCACCATCTATATATTTTTTCTTATTCGTAGAAGGTATGTGTTGGTTTTTAATGAAAGAGGAATACTGGATCAGCGATATATTTGGGGAAGGTTATTAGTGCCTTGGGGTCATGTGTTTTCAGCGGAAGTGGAGAAAGAAAGAAAATGGCATTATTTATATATAAGAATAAAAGGTGACTCGAAAGAAGGTTACGTGGAAAATACAGATCCCATAGAAAAGACGATCAAAATTTCGCTAAAGGATATAAATTGTGATTTACGAGAAATCGAGAATTATATAGCAGCAATGACAAATAAGTAGAGTCAATTGTTTTGATAATCAGTTTTTTGCGTTGTAATAAAGCTATTAGCTGTCCTCTTGAAGATCCATGTGAAGAAATAATCTATGATTTTTGCATCTTTACTTGACGAAGATCAACTTGAAAAAATGGTCTTTAATGCTGTATTCGAACATTCGTCTACAGAAATTAAAAAGAAGAAGATTGGATCCTTGAAATTTTAGTAAAGCGAGAGCAATAATTATGAAATCAAAACAACTGAATTTTTTTATAACACCAGAAGATTGGGTATTTCGGAGTAATGGTGCCATTGATTTCGGTCAAACCGTGCCACTTAAAAGATCATACAATTATATAAAAAAGTTATCGTTATTCCTGTTTCAATATTCCCTTTCTCATCGATTCACCT
>NZ_SUKA01000010.1 GCF_005049105.1 Sphingobacterium alkalisoli | reverse complement strand
CCAGATCGATGTTCTGCCACTCGTTGAACCCGCCCACATTGTAACTGTCCCCGTTTTTACCATTATGGTACACCAGGTCGATGGCCTTTGCGTGATCGATGACAAATAGCCAATCGCGGGTATATTTTCCGTCTCCGTAGATCGGGAGCGGTTTGTTGTTCAGGATATTGTGGATACAGAGCGGGATCAGCTTTTCCGGAAAGTGGTTGGGACCGTAATTGTTCGAACAGTTGGTCAGCACCATCGGAAGACCGTAGGTATCGTGGTATGCGCGTACAAAATGGTCGGAAGAGGCCTTGGATGCCGAATACGGGGAATGTGGATCGTATTTGGTATCTTCCGTAAAAAGACCTGTCTCGCCCAACGCTCCAAATACTTCGTCCGTGGAGACATGGTGAAAACGCTTACCTTCGTAGCTGTCCTTCCAGATTTCCCTTGCTGCATTCAACAGGTTTACCGTACCGATCACATTGGTCATCACAAAGGCGGTAGGATCCGTGATCGAGCGGTCCACATGGGATTCCGCCGCTAAATGGATTACTCCATCGGGCAGGTATTGCTTAAAGACATCCAGGATATGGGCGGCATCGGTTATATCAGCTTTGACAAAGCTGTAGTTTGGTGCGTCCTCAATATCCTTTAGGTTCTCCAGGTTACCTGCATAGGTAAGCGCATCCAGATTCACAATCTGGTATTCCGGATATTTGGTTACAAACTCGCGGACTACGTGGGAACCTATGAAGCCGGCGCCTCCGGTGATTAGTATCGTCTTTTTCATGATCTTATTTACTGTTATACTTAACAAACCAAGCTACAAATTTTTGGACACCTTCCTGTATCGAGATCTTGCTCTCATAGCCCAACGCATTCAGATGTGCTGTATCTGCCCAGGTGCGCGGCACATCGCCCGGCTGCATGGGTAACATATTTTTTTTCGCTTTTGTTCCCAGGGCATCTTCCAGGGTCTCGATAAACGTAAGCAGGTTTACCGGAGAGCCGTTTCCTATATTAAATACCTGATAAGGTGCTTTCTCTTGTTTCGGATTTTCCAGGGAGATGACAATACCATTGACGATATCTTCGACAAACGTAAAGTCGCGGCTCATTTCGCCATTGTTGAACACCTTGATCGGGCGCCCTTCGGTAACGGCCGATGCAAAAAGGATCGGCGCCATATCCGGTCTCCCCCATGGGCCGTATACGGTAAAGAAGCGAAGGCCCGTAGTTGGAATCTGGTACAGGTGGCTATAGGTGTGTGCCATCAGTTCGTTTGCTTTCTTTGTCGCAGCATACAGACTTACCGGATAGTCTACCCGGTCATCCTCTGAAAATGGCACCTTACCGTTCTCTCCATATACCGAGGAACTGGATGCATACACCAGATGCCCAACCTTCTGGTGCCTGCAGCATTCCAATATATTCAAAAATCCAACGATGTTGCTGTCAATATAGGCTTCCGGGTTTTCAAGGCTGTAACGTACACCCGCCTGTGCGGCCAGATTGATGACCGCATCGAACTTTTCGTTCCCGAAGATTTTAGGCAGCGCCTCACGGTCTTCGAGGTTCATGCGTACAAACTTAAACGAGGGGTAGCTATCAGAAATAACCTCATGGTTCCAGTTCTCTGCCTCTGTTCTCTTCACGCCCAATTCCTGAAGTCGTGCATACTTCAGGTTAACATCGTAGTAGTCATTGATATTATCCAGACCGACAACAGTGATACCTTTTTCCAAAAGCAATTTGCTTATGTAGAATCCTATAAAGCCCGCAGCACCGGTAACGAGTATTTTTTTATATTCCATTTTCTTTTGCGAATGTGCGAATCTGCATATTATGGATGATCCTTTATTTTCCTGAAGGAATCCATGAGCTCGCAAGCTCGGTTTGCCTCTTCGCCGGTTTGTATATTTATAACTATTTATTCTTCTGCCATTAATTGAACTCCTTTTGCGCCTTTTCATAAGCGGCCAGATCTCCGATATCAAAACGGGCACCGTTTATCGGCCATGCATAGACGTCCGTCTGCTTACATAACCAAGCGGCTAAGTTACCCGGCGCATCGTATCCGCATCCTTCACCCAGTGCCCTGTGTATCAACGGCAGATCGCTGCCCCTGTAAAAGTAGAATGGGGGTACCGCCCAATGCGAAGGTGGATTCTCGGGCTTCTCGTGCATGGCGATGACCCTAAAATTATCGTCTGTCTCCAGCACTCCTGTTTTCTGGAGTGCCGCGATCGACGGTTCTTCATGACAGGTAATGCAGCTCGTTCCTTTTTCTTTCGCATATGCGGCAAAGTTTCCAAAAGAAAATGTCGTCACGTTATCACCTGCCAGCACCAAAATATCTTCAGTGATCTGTAGCGCCTCGATGGCAAACAAGATATCCCTCACCGCTCCCAAGCGGTTGTCGTTACTCGTGGTTCCGTCGTTGAGGATAACTATTTCCTTTTTGTAGCTGGACTTTGCCTTCCAATCCTCAAAATGGGAATAAAATGTTGCATTGGTCACCACAATATGTTGGTCAACTTCCTCTATTTCATCAACAGATTCGATCAAACGATCCAATATGGTCTTTCCGCCCACTTCAAGCAGTGGCTTGGGAAAGTTCTTTGTCAAAGGGTATAAACGTGTGGCGTAACCTGCCGCTAATATGATCGTTTTCATTTTTTATTCTTTAATGCGTAAGATTGCTTCGTCGTTCCTCCTCGCAATGACGGGATTCCCTAGATCCCTCCGAAGTCGGGATGACAAAAAGGTCTTCCAACTCCTAAATATCTGACACCTATTTCCTAACTCCTAACACCTAATATCTAACTCACCCTTCTAACTCCATCAGCCGTTTTACATACCCGCACCTCATATTGCCCTTCCATTTCCGGGTATTTACCGATGTAGGCATCCGTGACATATTTTATGGCCTCTTCCCGGTATTCCGGATTCGACAGCGCTACACAGCAGCCCTTAAACCCGGCACCGCTGAAACGCCCTCCGTAGACCCCCGGGGCTTCTTTTATGGCGTCGAACAGGCTGATCATTTCTGGACATCCCGATTCCCATTGCTGGATCGAGCTGTCTCCAGAGGCGAACATAATTGCGCCCAGCATATCGATATCTCCTTTGGTAAATGCTTCCACCGCATGATCTACACGTTCGTATTCTGTCATAAAATGTGTGGCCCTTTTGGCCAGCGCATCGGGCAGGCGGTGCTTCCATTTGTTATAGACTTTCCGGTCCACATCACGCAGGCGTGTATTGGTGAATGCATCATAGGGCAGCCCTTCATAGGCCAATAAGGAAAACGCAGCTACCTTACACTCATCAGTACGGGTGTTGTATCCCGTATTGATCAATGTTCTGGTAAGCCCACTGTAAAATATAAGAATATCGAAGTCCGGCATATTTGCAGGCTTAGGTATCAGCTTGTAAGAGTCATCCTTGGTATCTAAATAAAGCAAATGGTCCTTTTTGGAAAGCACTTCACAGCTTTGGTCCAATTTACCCAAACTTAGACCGATGTATTCTTTCTCCGCACGGAAAGCCAGTTCGATCAGTTCATGTTCGTCTACCGGTATGTCATTGACATCGGCCAATGCCATGATATAACACAGTAATACCGCGGACGAAGATGACAACCCACCCACGGGAAGCGATCCGCAGATCAGCCCCTGTACACCGAACTTAACTTCACCTTTTTTGGAAACCGTATAGATTGCGGCCTGTATGTAACGTCCCCAACTGTCGTATTTGGGGGGGATGGCACCTAATGGAAACAGTACCTGGCCTTCAAAATCTGTACTGAAGAGATTGATGACACCCGTCTCGGTAGGTACATATAAAAAGTCGACGCCATGATCGAGTGCAAAGCCGGTAACATGCCCGTGCTGATGATCAATATGTGCGCCCACAGGGCATACCCGGTATGGACTATATACGTGCCGGACTTCATTATCCGGTGTATCCGGGAACAGTGTATGGAATTTTTTGCGCATTGCTATATGCCTTTATAAATCATAAAATACTAAATATTTATTCCCCTATTGCGTAATACGAAAAACCCAATTCTTCCAACTGTTTACGGTCCAGTAATTTTCTACCATCAAACACAAAAGAAGGACGCTTCATTCCCTCTTTGATAGTTTCCCAATCGTACCCTTTAAATTCGTCCCATTCCGTTAACACCGCTATCGCATGCGCTCCGTCCAATGCTTCATACGGATCAGTTACCACCTTCACCAAACGCCGGTTTTCTTCTGGCGAGCGCGTACCCAGGTAATCCAGATCTTTGTAGATCTGCTCGGCAGATACTTTTGGATCGTACACAATGATATTAGCTTCTTCCTCCAAAAGGTGATCAGCTACATAGATGGCTGCAGACTCTCTGGTATCATTTGTATCTTTCTTAAATGCCCAGCCTAAAAAAGCGATCTGTTTTCCATTCACCGTATTATACATTGTTTTGATAATCTTTTCGGCAAAGCGGGATTTCTGGTGATCGTTTAACAGGATCACCTGCTCCCAATAATCCGCAACGGCATGTAGATTATACGTTCTGGCGATATAGACCAGATTCAGGATATCCTTTTGGAAACAAGACCCGCCAAAACCTACAGACGCCTTCAGAAACTTAGCACCGATCCGAGAATCTTGACCGATCGCGCGGGAAACCTCATCTACATTTGCACCGGTAACCTCACAAAGTTCTGAAATGGCATTAATAGAGGAGACACGTTGTGCTAAGAAGGCATTTGCCACTAACTTAGACAGCTCAGATGACCAAAGGTTGGTTGTCAAGATCCGTTCACGGGGCACCCAGGCTTCATAAACCTGTACCAATGCTTCAATAGCTTCAGCATCTTCGCCGCCGATCAAGACGCGATCGGGATTGTGTAAATCGGTTACTGCGGTACCTTCGGCTAGAAACTCTGGATTGGATAGGATATGGAAATTAACCCCATTTCCTGTATTATCCAAAATAGATTTCAAGGCTTCTGCTGTACGAACAGGAAGGGTGGATTTTTCGACAACAATCTTATCCGATTTAGCCACTGCAGCGATCTGACGTGCACATAGCTCGATATACTTTAAATCAGCAGCTTGCCCCTTACCTTTACCATAGGTTTTGGTAGGCGTATTGACCGAAATAAAGATCATATCGGCCTCATCGATCGCCTTATCCACATCCGTAGAGAAAAACAGATTACGTCCACGTGCTTCGCCGACTACCGCATCCAATCCTGGCTCGTAGACAGGTAATAAACTTAAATCATCATCATTCCATGCGGCAATTCGTGCTTCATTTAAGTCTACGACAGTAACTTCTACATTTGGATTCTTTTGGGCTATAACAGACATTGTTGGTCCTCCAACGTAGCCTGCGCCTATGCAGGTGATTTTTTTTATTTTCATAACAATTGCAATTAATATCCTTACTATTGATCTTTTAACATTAGGCTCATTTCATTAGTTGATTAGAGACATATTACCTTTATTTCTTAAGATAGAATTTAAAAAAAATAGATAAACATTGACTATTTGTTACTAAATACCGTTTAAATAATCTTTTCGGTTCTAAAGATAGTCGATAGAGCCACTCTAATCCTAATTTCTGCAAAACCATAGGAGATCTTTTATTATTACCCGACAAGAAATCAAACAATCCGCCGCATGTTTTTATTAATCCTACCTCACAAGTATCTCTTATGAGGACAGAAACTTCTTCTTGTTTAGGCCTCCCAAGCCCTACCCAAATAATATGCGGTTTCTTATACCGAATATCATCTAGTACGATGGATAACTCATTGTCGGTAAAATAGCCATTTTTAAAACCTACAATATTTAATTTTGGGTATTGCTTTCGAACGTTCGCTATAGTTTTCTGTATAGTATCTTCTGAGCCACCTAAGAAATAATGACCCTCTCCTGTTTGCTCAGATAGCCTGGCGACATCGTGAAACCAGTCGGTGGTTGCAATGCGCTCTGGAAGCCCAACTTCGCATATTCTTTTCGAAGCAGCTACAATAGACATACCGTCTGCATGAATGTAATCAGCTTCTAGCAATAAGGGCGCAAATGACTTGTCATAGTGATATTTAGCCAAGCTCTCCCCATTTAACGAATAAGAAATAGCACACTGAAACTCTCGAGATTTTTCAATAGCAAATTTTGCAAATTCGTCACGAGATACACAAACTAACTCTATATCACAAAAATTTATTGTCTTGATTCCCATTATTTCTTGAATTTAGAAACGTAAACATCTGCCATTTTTCTAAACAGTGACGGTGGAAAAAAAATCTGAAAACCTATGGTAAGAGACAGTTTGAAACTATAACAACCTTTGGTGACCGCATTCAGATATAAGCTAGCTGCCTTCATATATTTTCCGTTACGTGCATAAGCTTTAGCTACAAACCATCCTCTGTCTCCGATATCTGCCCTGCTAGTAATTATTCCTTTACTCTTTTCTAACCAAGCCTCTCTTACTAAAAAGGAAGTACTCGAAGAAACACGCTTGTTATCAGCCAAATCTCTCCAAATTACAGTAGGATTGTCGAGCATTACAAACTGGGCTCCATGAGAATACAATCTGATCGCAAAATCAGTATCTTGACCAAAAGGTAATTCTTCGTCAAATTTTACACTCTTGGCTAAATCTCTGGACATGAATAATGTCGACGTCTGCAAGAAACCTCTATCACAAAGGAGATATTCCGACATATGTTCATTTTCAGAAAGAGCTCGGGGTGGCTTTGTGAACATATTACCATTACCTCGATCAACAATAATTTTACTATAGACCACTATATTTCTGCTATTCGAAACTTGTTGATAGCATTGCTTCAAGTGATTTGGTAAAAATGTATCATCAGAATCTAAAAAAGCAACAAAAGTTCCTCTTGCCTTTTCTACTCCGTGGTTTCTCGCTCTGTTAGCCCCAGAGTTTTTTTGATAACAATAACTTACTCTACTATCTTTAATATCAGCTACCACTTTTGCGGAACTATCTTGTGAGCCATCATCAACTACAATAATCTCAAAGGGAATCTCAATAGTCTGCTGAAGAACAGAATTTATTGTATCTGCAATTAGGGACTCCCTATTAAACATTGGTATGATTACCGAGATAAATGGAAATGGGTCTTGTGACATAAGGATTACTTTTTCAAATTTTTTATTGCATTTCTTAGCGCAATTATATACCCTTTTCCAAATTTCAAATCTGGTTCCATATAATTTCCTTCAGCCCACTCATTCCAAGATTTAAGAAATACAAGTTGGTCTGAAGGGCTTTTTTCCTTAATTAAATTTAAAACTTGACTAGTATGTTGTTCAAATAAAGCTGGAGTCGAATTATGAATAATAGTTCCTGCTTTTCCCACCCTAGGGCTGTGATCCCAATTAGGAATTATAGTGGGGTAAACCTTCTTTTCTTTAAAAAGATCGGATAACCACGACTTCATAGCTTTCTTATAAGAAACAACATTAAGAGGAACTGGAACAAAATATGATATCCATCTCATATAGCGATTATAATTTCCCAAGAAGGCATTATTTTTAAGGTTAAGATTTACACCGTCACAATCAGAATAAGGCTTTGTGTGTAGCTTAGAACTATCCGTTAAGTTTGCTACAAAATAGAAAGCCGACAAACCATTTTCCTGGGCTAGACTATCCCAAACAGCTTTAAATTCACTAAAATCTGGAATCGCAGGCAAATCATATATATAAAAGAGAGGTCTACCATCAACCTTGAAATATCTATGATCTTTAAAAGTAGGCAGCATAGCGTAGAAATGGTCTTTATAATCGTCGATTCCAGGATATAATTGCTTCTTCAAAAGCGTTGTCGACAATCTATTTTCATCTACATTCCAATCCTTCTTTGACCAATCATGGTTTGCCCAGCCTAAACAAAATGGAAAATCTGGCTCACCATGTTCTACAACCATTTCCAAAGGCTTCTCAAGCAATTGATCCCCATTACCAAACCAGTAATGCCAATAGCAAAATGCTTCCACTCCAGCCTCACGAGCCATTTCAGCCTGCTTAAAACGAACTTCCTTAATTCTTAGATCATAATAGCCCAAATCAGCTGGAATTCTAGGTTGATAATGCTTAGAGTAATATTTTTTAGCTTTACCTACATTAGTCCATTCAGTAAAACCTTCTCCCCACCATTCATCATTTTCTTTAACTGGATGGAACTGGGGCAAATAAAATGCTATAATTTTTGGTTTAGACATAACTATTTTTTTAAAATTCTCCTATATAAACTTACCACTTGATCTGCATATCTCTTCGGGTGGTAGAGCTCTTTTACTACATAAAATGCACGATCTATCATTTCACTGTAATGGTTACTTCCATTTTCACTAACTTGGCAAAGTTGAAGCGCTAAATCTTCAACAGTTTTATACCTCAAACCTATTTCATATCCCAACTTACTAACACCATTATCTAATTGCTCCTTTGTGCCTCCTATATCTTTTCCTATTACTAGACAATGATTTAGCATAGCTTCCGCAGTTATTAAACCAAATGCTTCAAACCTCGAAGCAACGATTAAAGCGGTTGACTTTTTCATTTGAGAATAAACATCATTAATTTGACCCAAAAAAATTACTCGATCTACAATACCTAACAAGACAATTTCATCCATAAGAGTATCTTGAAAAGTAGGATTACAACTCCCCGCTATCCGTAAGGTGAAATCTTTATGTACTCTACTAAATATTGCGAATGCTCGTAAAACCTCTAAGATTCCCTTGTTTTCAGTTACATTACCTGCAAATAGGAAAAACCGCTCTTTTCTTACAATATCAGGCTTGTCCAATTTATCTGCGCCTTCAATTCCGTTATAGATAACGACGGAATTAGAACTCTGCATATCAAAATGTTTAAACACTCCTTTAGTTATCGCAATATTAAAATTTCGAATAGATTTGCTTTTTCTAATTAAATAAGGGAAAGACCAGATCGGTGTCATGGAAAAATCTAAATCCTGATATTCCCGAAAATGCCACAAATGCGGTATTTCACAAGATTTAGCTGAAAAGAAACCAACTTGAAAACAACTTGTATTGCTATGGATAAGATCGAATTTAAAAATATTTCTAAGCTTTACTATTTGTCTAATTGCTATTCTATTTTTATAGATGTTAGTAAAAAATCTTGGTAAATAAAACATTAAGTCTTTAATTCCCGCTACTTTTGGATAAATATCAAATTCAAAATCTATACATGAATATTGAATTTCATTACTCTTCAGAAAGGACTCAAATGACGGTGCAGCAGATCGTGTGTTAAAAACAACATAGGGAGTAAAATTATCATATTTAATTAACTCTGATAACAGAACGCGCAACGACTTTGAAGAACCGCCCTTAGCAAGAGAAACATATAAAACATTCATATCTTCACTAGTTTCCAAAAAGGATTGAACCATCTATAAAATTTTTTGATTTGAACACAAGCTCATCGATTCGATTGTTAACTAAACTATACTCTATCTCAACATCTTTGAAATCTGAATTCTCATCCAAATGCCTATCGTTAATCATTAGCAAATTTAAAAGACTCTTAACTCTAGAAGAATTTGCACCAAAACCACATGCTAAAAATTGTTTATTGAATAATATAGAAAAAGCAACACCGTGAAAAGATGATGTTACAACAAACTCCGCATTATTTACGAGTTTAAGAAAATCTACTGGACCTGTAGTTGTCTTCACCCCCATTATCCATCTGAATGGCTTTACATCGCCATGAATTTCTACAAAACGCCATGAATTTTCTTTACATAGTTGAATAGCCCGCTTTTTAGATTGCAAGTCATTTAATAAATTGTAAAATAATAAATACTTTCTCTTATTTCTTCTCTCGATTTCAGGAAAAAACTCAATCCATTGACGCCTGTGGAGTAAGAAAACAGGATCTAAAACCTGAAGTACATCTGACACCCCAAGATCTTTTAGCTTTTTTTCCAAGGTACTTTCTCTAACAGAAATACTATCTATATTTCTTACAAGATTTCTCAATTCACTATTAGCTTCCTCACTCACATTCTCTATTCCCATACTTGCAGCGTAACTCACCTTAATAGCACTTGTATCAAACGCTCCAAAATATTTGGAGTCAAAACCGAAATTATTGTGACGCCAAATTTGATCACTTCCAAAAAAAATAACGTCTAACTTCAAAGTATCTGACGATACTTGATCGAAGTTTATATGTTGAAAGTCTTTAATAAAATTTTGAAATTTCTTCCATTTTATAAACTTTTCAAAAAAAGTGACCCCGTCCTTTACAATATAAGCAGTTTTACTTTTAATGTCTTTAGCAGGATCTTTATAAATTTTAGTTGATACTAAGGAATACTGTCCTTCTCTATACGTTGGCCAATAATCTAAAACAGATACACTATGACCCTTCGATTCCAAATATTTATAAAGTCCAAATAACTGTAATACGGCTCCATAATTATGAGCTCTGTGAAATGTTAAAATGCCTATTTCCATGTTAGTTTTAATAAAACCTTCTTAAATAAATCTTTAATTAGTACTCTCTCTCTAGTATTTAATCCAAAAAAGGATATACTTAGACATATCATCATTGTTGAAACACATGTCGTGATCAATAGCTGCAAAATTTCATTAAAATCAGTAAGCAAAAAATCTATATAATTGACGAAAAAATAAGATATAAAAAAAACAATAACTGGAGGAACAATAACATCTTTTATATACTTGAATACATCAAGATTATATGTTCTTTTTGCAAAAAAAAGTCGTAAACCAGATGCTAATATTTCAACGCAAATGGCAACAATCAATATTGCGCTAGGCGGGAAATTTAGCATAAATACCAGATAACCAAAAGGAACCGACAACATAATTGTTGATCCAACCACTATCTGGTAGAATTTTATTTTTCCTACGGCCTGCATGGACATACTAATACCAACAGTCAATTGGATAATTAAATTTAATATGATTATCAATCTACAGAAGTTTATGGTTTCAGAACTATTAATATTCAACCAATATTTCAAGATAATTGGCATCTTAACAATTAAAGGAATCGAAAAAAAAGTCAACAAATAAAACGAGAACTTACTAGCTATAAAAGACAACTGAACCATCGTTTCACGGTCTCCTGATCCTTCAGCTTTAACTAATCTGGGCCTTACCGACATAATAATAGACTGCGAGAAGAACGAAAGCTGAGAATTTATTTGGTTTGCAATGGCATATGAAGCATTAACCAAAACACCGAAAAATAAATTAAGGACGACGGCCAGACCTTGGTTTCTAAAAATAGAACATACAGCTCCAAATGTATTCCAACCAACAAAAGAAACCATTTCCCTTGCATAAGCCAATCCAAAATCAGTAAATGAAACTTTACTTTCCAAATAGTTTCTTTTGCAATATAATGTGGAGACAGACCTAATTATCAAGGACGTCAATACTAAAAAAATGGAATAGAAAAGAAGGCGGTCAGATTCCAAAAAACCTAGCATAATAGCAGCCATTAGTTTCAGAAGTGATTCCACAACACCTAAAATAGTAATCAGAACAAAATTCTCTTTCGCAGTTAATAAACCCTCATATGGTATAGCATTAATTGTAATAAACGCATCTAACAAAACAATAAAAAAAACGTTTTGAGCTATAGTTTCTTTATCCGAAGGTATCGAAAGTTTCCCCATACCAAAAGACCCTACAGTTAACAAAAGTAGTACTACTATGATAGAGAAAACTAAATGGATTAAGACATTGGTACTAAATAAACTTTTCACATCAGATGAATCCTTGCCTAATGCATAAGAGATGAACCTTTGAGTAGATGAACTTAAAGAAGCTTTCAAAAAACTAAAGAGCGAAACAAAACCTGCGACCAAATTATAAACACCGTAATCTACAACTCCTAAATTTTGAAGCACCAGCTTAGTGGAATAAAAAGCTATTAAAATATTAAATAATGTTTTAAAATATAGTAAGAAGGTGTTTTTAGAAATTGAACTACTTGACATTATACATATTTTAAAACTTTACCCAATTCATATCTCAAAGATATTGGTTGAACGAATTTCTCTTTTGGATAACCACAAGAAATCATCAATACTATTCTTTCTGAATTAGGAATATTGCAAATTTTATGAACATCTCTTTCTGTTTTTGGTTTTACTGCCCAATTTAAAGGACAAGCCGCCAAGCCATAGTAATGTAGGGAATAAAGGATGTTCATAGAGAATAGTCCGCCATCTACCCACATTAAATTACGTTCACGAGGATCAGAATAACCGGAGATATCACACGTCACAATTACTAGCTTATTAGTGTGTTGACCAAAGCCTCTATTCCCAGTTTGGAATGCGAGAACATTTTTAATTTCCTCGCCTGAAACAACATATACTCTACCTGGTTGTCTATTGCAAGCAGAGGGATAATTCAGGGATAAACGTACGGCCGAATCAATAATATCATAGGGAACATCTTCGTTCGAATAGTTTCGATTAGAAATTCTCGTTCCTGAGAATTTCAAAAAATCTAAACTTGCGGTTTCGGAATAATGAAAGCTATTCAATTCATGCTGTTTGGTTGATTCCTTTACACTAAAATCATCAAATAACTTCAACAATCTCCCTTTCATCTCTAGATCAAACTCGTATCCATTGATAGTGTGAACAATATAATATTCATTCAAAATTTTAACAGCTTGAATGACTTGCATATCTTCAAACCCAAACCTAGCTCCATATTCATTACATTCATTGACTAGAGTTTTCAACACATTAAATCCAAAGGGAATCTTCCGTTGTGGCATAGAAATTCCTTTTTCCAGTGAATGGTAGCGCATTATAATATCTGCCTTCAATTTAATTTCACTATCATTGATATAAAAGCTATTCGATTGTCGAATATAAGTCTTTGAATCAAAAATTATATATGGCAATAACTTTCTCCAATAAACTAGAGAATAAAAACGCCGGGGTATAAAGAGTTTAATTAGATTTTTAATTGATTTCCGTTTTTTCATATTCTTTATAAAACACACTTAATATTGCAATTAAAATAATTAGTAGAGGAAAAGTTGAGGCATCTAAAACCACAATATTGGCTAAAAAAACCAAAAGGATAACCAAAACATTGTAGTGAAAAATTGAACCTTTATGCTTGTAATATTTCCATGAAATAATCAACATCTTAAAAATAAAGACCAAAAATAACACAAGACCTACGAGACCAAGTTCTGTAAGTGTCCCCAAATAAGTATTCATCGGAGATGTATCTACCTCAGATTTATAGAATGATTGCGTAGCAAAAAGGTCGACTGAACTCCTTTTGAAACTACCAATACTACCTAGGCCAACGATTGGATTTCTTAGATATGTCTCTAAAAGCACTATTAAAACATAACCCCTATATCTAATACTATCATCTGCATCATTACTATCAAAAACGAAACTCTCCAAGTTTGACAAATTGATAAAAAGAGCCGCGTGGTATGCAATCAGACCTATTACCAAAAGTGGCAAACAATATTTCATGAGCATCTGGTACCCTAGATACTTTCGTCCTATTAAAAGAAACAACGTTACTACCATCAAAAAAAGTCCAGTTCTAGAAAAAGTTATAAAAATGCTTATCAATATAGAGGCAAACATCCATTTATAAATAGAACGATCATCTTTTATCATCAAGTAATAAACTAAGGGAATGGAGAAAATAAGTGTGAGAGATAAATGATTAGAACTGGCAATAGTCGAACCAATTACCAAAAGCCCTAACTCATTGTATCGTTCTCCATTCTGCCAATCACTAGCAAAAAATGTACTTCCAATTAGCATTTCCACAACTGCAACTATCGAAACAAACGTCACTGACAAAACCACATACCGAATAATTGTTCTCGGCTTACCGAGCATAGCCATCAAAATAATTAGTGAAAAAAATCGGACTAGTAAAAAGAAAGGTGCTAAATTCAATCCGTCGGAACCTGGGTTTAAATACGAATTTAATAAAGCATAGGACAAAAAAGCAATAAAAAAAAATTGCAGCTTATTAATCTTTACATGTTTAAAACCCGAAGTCAACAAAAAACAAAATGCGAAAGCTAGTAGACTTACAACATTAATTAATTGAAGAGAAAGAAAATTAACTTCTCCAAACTTAACATTGATAGAAAGAAAAATAAGCGCGATTAATAGAGTTTTAATAATACTGTAAACATCTCTAGAAAAATTCAACTTATTGGCATCTATCATTTCTTCCATTTAAATAATCTCAAAAACCATTTACTTCTTGGCCTTTCATTAATTCCATAGCCGTATCCATAGCCATAACCATAGCCATAACCATAGCCATAATTTGAATAATAGCCACTACCTACTGGTACATCATTAATGATCAATTGAATAGGCTTTATTTTATTTTTCGCAACGAGCTCATTCGGTATACTTAGTTGTTCTTTAAAAGTATAGCCTTGCCGCACTAAGTAAACACTTAGGTTAGTGTAACGAGCTAACAGTTGAGCATCAGTTACTACACCAACTGGGGGAGCGTCCATTAAAATAAAATCATAATTGTTCTTTACTTCATTCATCAACTGCTGCATACGTGGATGCAGCAATAATTCAGAGGGATTCGGAGGAATAGCTCCTGCCTGAATTAAATCTAAATTCTCATGTGCACCAGACGGCATAATAATCTCTGACAATCTCATCTCAGGACGAACAATATAGTGAGAAAAACCCTTTCCTGCGGCTAAACCAAGTTTCGACGTAATAGAGGGCTTCCTTAAATCCAGTTCCATTAATAATACTTTCTTATCTAGAAGAGCCAATGATATAGCCAAATTTAATGCAACGTACGACTTACCTTCTCCCGACATGGAAGAGGTGAACAAAATTGTATTCCCACCATTTAATGCAAATTCTAAATTTGTTCTCATAGCCCGAAACTGCTCAGCGATTGGAGAACGAGATGTTTTCGTAACGACAATTTGTTCATCATTTTCTGAATGAGAAATTGCACCTAAAACAGGCAATTTGGTAACACCTTTTACGTCATCTAAATTCTGAACTCGCACATTGAGAATACCTTTAATATACATAAAAATCAACGGTATGAAAAGCGCAACTCCTAAAGCCAGCAAATAAATCATTTTCTTTTTTGGAGCAAAAGGTAGTTCGTCTGTTTTAGGTGAATCAATAATCTTTGAGTTAGAAACATTTGCAGTTCGGCCAATGGCGGTTTCCTCCCATTTCTCCTGCAAGAATATATACTGTGCTTGTTTAATTTGCTGCAGTCGAGCTAGATCAATATACCCACGCTCAATGGTCGGAACCTGTTGGATCTGTGACGTAATTCGATCTGCAAGTTGTGTTTGACTTTGTTTATTAAGTTCGAGAGACCTACGGGTCGTAGCTACGTTGTTTATCATATCAGATCTTAATCCTGCAATTTGTGCTGTGACGTTTTGCACCAACGGATTGTCCTCTGTATTGGCCATTAACAAACGTTCACGTTGCAAAACCAACTCATTGTATCGTGAAATCAATGCATTAAAAGCAACGTCTTGTGGAATCACCGAAGAAGGGACAACACGCGGGTTATCGCTATTCTTTAAATAAGTAGACATTGCATCCAACATCGCTAACTGCGTCTCCACCTCTGCTAAAACCTTTGTATAATCTGCTGAGCTTTCTAACAATATTCGACTTTGTTGAGAAATGTCCGATAACTGCGTACTCTTCTTATAGCCAGATATCCTATCCTCAACACTCGCTAGTTCCTCAGTGATACTACGAAGCCTAGTATTAATAAAGGATAAAGTAGAATCCGCAATTACATTTTTATCATGTAGATTCCGTTCTACATATTTTTGGATCAGAGTTCGTAAAAACTGTTCACCTTGTTTAGGTAACTGGCTTTCAAAGGTCAAATCAATCGTAGAAACCAATTTATTGGTTACCTCTACAGACAATGCATCCATGAGATCACCTATCACTTTACGTACCGGCGTTAGACCAAAACTATATGTGTCATGGACATCATAAGAATCTAGCGTAGGAGTTAACATTAATGTTCCAACATCTTTAATTCTGAAAGCTTTATTAACAGGAACTACAAAAGATGTATCCGCATTAGAAAGCTCAATAGTCTGTTCCTTCCCCACGTTAAACTTAAGGTTAATGCCCATCAATATTGAATCAGGACTTGATAGCAATTTGACGGTGAAGGGACTCCGCAAAATAGGGATTCTATGCACTTTACCAACATTAAAATAAGATATGTACGCCTGCTCAGCCAATACCATTTCCCGCATTAGATCTCCAGTTCGCAATATTTCCACCTCATTGTCAACCGAATTTTTAGTCCCCATCAATCCTGATAAATCGCCCAAAGCAGAAGAGGACATCATTCCTCCTCCCTTTTTGTCGTCTGAAACTAAAAGTTTAGCATGTACTTTGTATGTTGGTACAGTGTACCGTAAATATCCAAATGCTATAATTAGTCCTGCAATACTACATAACAAAAACCAATACCAGTTACTTAAAATACGTCCAATAAAGCGAATCAGCTCTTTATTATCGGATCTATGCTCGTCGAATTCAAATTCGTCTTCCCAGTCTGAATTTTTTCTATTCATAATAAATACAACAAAAAATTAAAGCCTTACTGCCAGAGTAACTAATAATGAAATAAGGGATGATGCGATAGCGATGAGTTGTGTTCGCTGCGCATTAGTCTGTGCTACTTTTGATCTACCTGGCTCCACATAAATAACATCTCCCTGTTTCAGGTAAAAATACGGGGATTGTAATAGCTTTGAATCATTCAAATTCAGACGCACCAATTCGTTTGCACCTTGTTCTTCACGCACCAATAGGATATTTTCTCGTCGACCGTGGATAGTCAAATCGCCAGCCAATCCCAAAGCATCAAAAATCGTCACTTTCTCATTGGGAACCGTATACGTAGCGGGACGGTTGACCTCCCCTAGCACAGTAATTTTATAGTTAGCAAAACGCACCTGTACTGTCGGATTATTATAATACTTTAGCGCTTGAACTTCTATCTCCCTACGAGCTTCAAAAGTCGTCAAGCCTCCTAACTTCACCTTACCTAACAAATTAAGTTGTACAAAACCTTCTTTGTCAATAACGAAACCTGAAATCATCTGGTTTCCTGTATTAGACGATGAGGACGCACCAATGGCCTGGATCGCCATAGTCTGATTAACTATCTGAGTACTTTGGGGATCGATTGTTGTAACCTGTATGCTCAGGATGTCATCTGGCTGAATACGAGGTTCCTCAAATTTAGCTGCTATACGGCTTGCGACCAACGTATCGGGGGAGAGGTCGTTAAAATAGACCGTTTTCTTTGTTACTGCGCAACTGTTCATTAACGCTAGTAGTAAACAAAATGGCAATACCAACTGCCAATAGTGTTTTATCGTGTTAATTTTTTTCATGTTAAACTTGTTCATTGCTGTAGGGGCGGATTGTTTATTATTTGTGATTCATGACTCGTGATCTGTCGTTTGTGCCAAATAGGCTTTGATTTTGTATGTTGCATTTTTTAAAGTGAATCGAAATATCTTCCTTCTTGAGGCCATGCTGTATGGCTTTGACGTGGCGCTCGTGATGCACATCGGTGCCGACCAGATCAACCCAGCCATATTCCATCAACTGCCGTGCGATCCGCTTCTCAGAAACACCATAATACCCGTATACCGATAATAGATTGACCTGTAGCAGGCAACCGATATCGCGCAGGTACTTGATGCGCTCGGGATAACGATGATAAAAGACATAGCGCTCGGGATGGGCTAGAATCGGCTTGTATCCTGCCACTTGAAGCTCAAATACGGTCTTCTCGATCTGCTTGCTCTCCTCGATGTACGACATCTCGATCAGAATATGCTTGCCCGGCAAGGTCAGCAATTCTACGGAGGTATCGGCCAGCAATTGGTCAAAGCTCGAATCGATCATATACTCGGCCGCGTAGCCTATCTTAGCAATAGGATTTACTGCGGATCGCAGTTGTTCGAATGCGGGCGCAATGCTCGCTGGGCTATTGGGATACAATTCCCGGAAGATATGTGGGGTAAAATAAAATTGGGACAAACCCATTTCCTCGAGCCGCTCCAATAAAAGTAAACTCTCCGGTAATTCTCGACAACCATCATCTAATCCAGGAAGAATGTGGGAATGCATATCCACCTGCATCCAGCTGAGATCGGTATATTGACGTTTTCGGTTAAAGATGGAGAGCATGCTTTTTTTGTTGCTGATGTGTGTATTTGTAAATTTTAGGTAATTTGCAGTTGTATTGAAATATCCGGCCGAAGCCGGTCGGCCGGAATATTCCCCTACAACAACAAGCCTACACTTGTTGACTCTTTAGATTGCTTCGTCGTTCCTTCTCGCAATGACGAGAGAAAAACTATTTTCTCGCGATGACGGGAAGGGTTGCTTCCTCGCAATGACGGAGCTTTCTTTGTTAATTCATATTAAGATCGCTTCTTCTTAAGATCGCTTCGTCGTTCCTCCTCGCGATGACGGGAAGCGTTGCTTTCTCGCGATGACGAGAGAAAAACTATCTCAATTTGGAAGCCCTATATCCGTCGCAGCACTGAAAAACTACAGATCTTTACTAAACACTGCGCGGAATAGGGTTCCTATCTACTACTTACTACTAGTTGTTATAAAACTTGTTACACTCCTCAGTCAGGATAGCGAGGTTGGTTGCCCCTGCTTTCTCACCTCGGATTTCGCCGGCACTAGGATTATCTCCTACCGTAGCGGTATTATCTTCCTGAACGGTCTTGCTATTCACGTCTTTGATACGGGCATTATAGATCGCTCTGAAGTCATATTGTGTACCGTCAGATTTTAACAGCGTTGTCTGCAAAAATCCGTTATTAACCTCACCAAGCAACTCGTAGCTAGACTGGCCTGATACGCGGTAGTACAACATAAAGTTAGGCAACAACGTTATCGGCTCGGTCTTATCGGGGCAGCGTACATACAACTGCAACGTTACCTTAGGCTCTGGATCGGGATCCGGATCAGCGAGTGCAAAGTTAGTCACACTGCCACAGGCAGCCAAAGATCCCTCGGCTATGATACTGTCGTCTACGGTACTACGGACGGTAATCTGTACGTTATTAGCTGGTAAATAATCTAACGAGATAAGCTTACTGTCTTCGCTTATGGAAAATAATCGCTCGGAAACCAGATTTCCGAAATGGAAGGCCTGTACCTTCACGGGATAGGTAAACCCATCTTCGATCCAATCTGCATCGAAGCTTACCTCGGCAATGGTACCACAAGACTCGATGTATTCGGCAGAGCTAAAGGTAGTCAAGTGATCGGTGGTAAACGCTACATGATAGCCCTGTTGCACGCCCCCGCCGATAGTGGCCGCAGTTTCGTATTTCCAGAAACCGTCTGAAGGGGTATAGCTATAAGTAGGTAATGTAGCACCGACATTAATCGTAGAGCCCGCTCTTGGTGTAAAATCTGGATCTATTCCGATTTTTAATGCGATCGGTGTACTGAATCCATGTACTGTAGTACCATCTACCGTCATAGTGATATTGGCCGTAGCTGCCGGATTAAAAACCCCATTAGACGCCTGGCCACCTTGACCTACTACACCGGTAGCCTGTAAGCTGGAACCGGGGAACAGCGCCAACGCACCGTCTTCCGTAGGATCGTATGCCAATACATTTATGGATAATACCGAACCCGTAATAGGATTGCCGCTGGCATCCAAAAACCGTACGCCTTGAGGAATAGTCAGCTCTGTAGCGCTTTCTGGTATGCTCACGGATACCGCCGCAGGCAACGTGCCATCATTGGCCAGCGTAGCACTTTCGACCATAATGCTTGCACCTTCGGGTAAGCTGGTCGGCCTTACCATACGGATTTGGTAAATCCCGTTATTGTTATTCGTAATATTAACCGATACGGTCTGCGTGTAATATCCCTCGGCAGAAAGCTCTACTTGAAAGGATACCGGTGCTGCTGTCGTAGGGGTACGCTTCGGATCCAATCCGAATGTAACTGTATTGCCTATAAGACGGAAATCTTTCTTTCCGGCACTGTTGTAAATATCGGCAATATCACCGGACAGCAATTTGACATTGGCATCGTTGATGGCTTCGCCATCGGTATCCAATATCTCCAGTGTAGTTCTATCGCGGATAACATTGTCACTGACGATCAGCTCAAAGTTCTCCAGCGGATTCTGGCACGAACCTACAGCAATGGCCATGCTGCAAGCTAGTATATAGGGGGCCCATTTCTTGATATTCATGATTCTATTCTATTTTTTTGTTAAAAAACGACAATTCTTAGGTGATCAAACTCAACGTAAGCGGTAAGACACCCCAAACTCGATGCGTGGCAAATACCGATAATTACGGATATTCTGCTCTATGGCATTCCTGTTGTTGTTATGCGCACTCTCTTCCAATAGCCCGGTAGCCGACATGGATACGCTTGGTTCAGAAAGGTAATAACAGCCGAAGTCTAGACTCAGGGAGAAACGGCTATCAAGCACGATATTACTCCAGCCTATACCCGCATAGGGATTGACTGTCTTTTTCCATTCTACATCGGTAAAGATCTCACCCACATCTTCAGGATCGACAGCGATGTCACCGTACTGATAAGGATCCGCCAGACGCGTCGCCAGCTCACCTTCTAATTTAAAGAAATAAGCGCCACCTAGCTGCACGTTGAAACTGCGAAAGAAGTTTCTACTCCCCACAAAGGGTGCCCAGCCAAACGTCAGGGACGCATTGTGCGCCTGTGCCTCAATCCGAGATCGGGTAGCGCGGCCGCTGTAGGTTCCTTGGATGTCGGTATGGAACGGCATAAAACTCGCTCCGAGACGAAAACCAAATTTAGTTCCCAAAGGTTGATAATAATGTGCACCTACGCCATTGATACCCGCGTGGACGCCAAGTCCTGCACGAAAAGGGTAACCGTAATCATAATCTGATTCGGGGATAGTGTCCCGATCTCCATCTGCCGCTGCTGCATTGCCGATGGAAATCCCCAACACAGCAAAAAGCACGAACAACAATCTAATTGCTACGCCGCTTGTTTTCATTGGTTTGTTCATGTATAATTTGTTCATATAGTTAAGTAGTTTTGTGTTCAGTTAATAAACGTCTTTTTCTCTTCCCGCAATGTTAATAGCTGTCATGCAGACAATTTTGAAATCGAGCATTGCAGACCAGTTTTGCATGTAGTCGATATCGTGCTCTACGCGGCGTGCCATCAACTCCGGATCTTTGGTTTCCCCTCGGTAGCCATTTACCTGTGCCCAACCGGTGATACCGGGTTTCACAAATTGGCGTACCATATAGTGCTGGATCAGCTGGCTGTAGTGCTCGGTATGCGACAACATGTGTGGACGCGGCCCGACAACCGACATTTGACCCAGGAATACGTTGATAAACTGTGGAAACTCATCGAGGCTGCTCTTGCGTAAGAACTTACCGATTGGTGTAACCCTCTTATCGTCTTTGGTGGCCTGCTTGGCATTGGAATCTTTGTTGACCACCATGCTGCGAAACTTGTAGCAGTAAAAGGGTTTGTTGTTACGACCCGAGCGCAATTGCTTAAAGAAGATCGGCCCCGGACTCTGCAACTTGATCAACAATCCGATCAAGGGTACCATCCAGCTAAGGAGAAAAACAATGACCAGACCGGAGATAAGCATATCGATAAGGCGCTTCTTAACCCGGTTTTCCATATTGGACATCCGCTCGCCATGCGACTGGATAACCGGCAGCTCCATACTGACCGAAGGCATCGCCGTACCCGAATAACTGATATTGGCCGTCATGGCCGGTACAAAATTAAGCTGTACACATTGGTGATCGGCCGCCTGTACCAGCTCATGGCTGTAGCTGTACATATCGGGCGAGGTCACGATAAACACATCGTGGATCCCTGCGGTAGATACCTGCTGAAAATATTTTTTGAAGCGGGCTAGGTTTTCTTCCTTCGTAGCCAGCATCTCTTCGTCTTTATATTGAATGGTATTGACATGGTAAAACGGACGGTGACGCTCGAAATAACTCGCAACAGGTGCCAGATACGCGCCATTACCGATAATTGCGATCTGCTTGTACCAATTGAACCGCTTTGGAAATACGGTATACACATAGGTCATAAACATACGGGAGACAATGTAATACAACACCATGATCGTGGCCAGGCTCACTAAGAAGAGCAGCACACCCTTAATGCGTTGATCGAGCTCCATGGAGATCGAAAAAATAAGGATATGGGCCACACCGCCTTTCCAGGTGGTACGAAACATATTCTCCAGTCGCTCGATACTCTCATCGCTGTACATTCTGAACATCATCGCTGCAACAACACCGGTCATATTAAACATGAGCCAGATCGCCTGCTGATTGGATTGTAGTACACCTTGAGGATCTAATACGGGATAATAGGCGGCCAAACCTACGGCAAAAAAGAACAGTAGGTTTAAAAATGCGATATCCATGGATATCAGCAGCATTTTTAAACAAATGGCCATACGAGATTGAACGTACTTATGCATAATGCAAAAATTTAATATTATATAACAAATATTCTATCGCGGAACCACAACGGGCGGTAACGCATAATTTTTACATTCTACCAAGTGAGAAAAAAGTTAGAGAGCTTTGGCGGTGTAGGGCCACCTTGTCAACCTTTCTTATTTTCTTTAATATTCCGGCTAATAATCCTGATAAAAAATGTCTTTCACAATACTATGGTACAAATATAATTAATATTTGTAAACAAATTATAAATTCTTTATAAAAAAACCATTAAAACTCTCATTTTTATTTAAAAATTTCACTTTAAAACCTAAATAGTGATTAAAATCACAATTTTTATTAACAATATGATAATATAAACCAACAAAAATTACCGAAAACAATCATTTTGTCAAAAATTCACGCAATAAACCAACATTACTACCGTACAAATACGCTTTTTTCCAAAAAAAAGAGGAAAAACAATACATATTTTTCTAAAAATCTATAAATGGTAGCTTTTTTCTGAGAATACCCCGCTTTGCTGGGTACCAAGAATCTTCATCGAATTTTCATGGCTACTCCTGTTACAGGCATCATGAAAATTGAAAGGTTAAGTCAGTACATATTACTGCTTAGGATAATAACGATACGCATTGATTTCACTAATTTTTGTTTTTCACATTTTGCTACAACGTGTAGCGTTTCGACTACAAACATGCTCATAATGCATCGATTTAGCCTCATTTAACGGGGGGACAAAAGGAGGACAATGCACTAAACAACTGAATACATGAACATTACAAAGATACACTAATATAGATATCTACATCCAGTTTTTTCTTCAAGCGTTGCTTGGCCTTCTTCACCCCATCGACCGATATACCTAATATTTCGCTGATGCTCCGATTGCTCAGCTCAAGCTTCTGCAAGGCAATAATCCGCAAGTCGCCTTCCGTGAGCTGCGGATGAACTTTTTTGAGCCTACTCAAGAAACCATCATATACCCGATCGAACACGGCTTTGAATTTAAGCCAGCGCGCATCGGTCATCAGATGTGAATCGAGCAGATTTTCCAACGATTCCCGGGAATCTACCTGATCGCCTTTTCGGTTTTCATCTTTTAATTTCTGTATCAGCAGGTCATTAATCTTGAGCGTATCGGTAAATTCTTCTAATGCGGTGCGCAGCACGACCATCTCCTCGCCCATCTGTTGCTTTTCCATGCTCTCCTCCACCCGCCGCTTCTCGACGAGAATGGCCTGCGTTTTCATCTGCAGGCGATAACGTGCGACCAACAAACCGCCGATAACCGTAAGTAAAAACAGGATGAAGAGACCGATCTGTAGATAAATTCGCCCCTGTTTTTCTTCTGCCACGATAGCAGCTAGCGCATTTTGATCACGCTCACCCTTCCAGCGCCAATAGCTGCGCTGCACCTGCTCCACATCTTCGCGTTGGGCAAGTGCCTCCTGCAACCGTACCGTACGATTGAGCTGTGCCAAGGCTGTCGCATCATCGCCCGCATGCTGGGCAAGATCGGCTAGCAACTTGGAAACCTTTAGCTTATACAGCAAAAAGTAGGGCTTGTCTTCCAGGAACGGAATAGCCTGCTCTACGGTGGCCTTAGCCTGCGCATACTGGTTTTCCTGGATATAAATCTCGGACAAATGGATCAGCGAGCGCATGGCATCTAGGTTGTCTTTATAATGCAGGGAGTAGGCAATATTCTGTTTCAGATCGGCAATCGCTTCCTCGACTTCACCGTTCTCATATTTTATATCGGCCAAATTGCCCAATACAATACCCATCCATAACGTATCCTTTGCCTGGCGCGCCGCTTCTAAAGCTTCTAAAAAATAGTCGGCCGCCCGATCGACTTGCTTGTCGCGCTTGAGGTAAACCGCCATGGCATTGTACATATTGATCTGCTGCCGGCTTAAAGGGACGGCAAATGGTAATCCACGCTCCAGACTTGCAATCGCCTTCTTGTGGTCGCCGATGTAACTGAAAAATTGGGCCACAAAATCCAGGTGTTGTGCCGCCTGTGGAACGTCCTCCAACGCTACCTCCTCTAAAAGGACCGACGCCTGCAGAAAATAAGGAATGGCTTCGGAAATCTTTCGGTAGGTAAATAGGTAGTATCCGTTGCGAATGTTATTGACCAACGATAATGCGGGGCTACCGATATCGCGTGCAAGTAGCCTTGCCTTTGCAAAATAAGCATCACTACGATCGTTTACCCCATCGTAGGCAATGGAGTACCCATCTGCCAACCGAAGGTAATAGGCCCACAGTAGCAAATCATTTCCATCTGCTGCTGCCTGCTGGGATAATGCCCCGACATGCTGCTCGAGCGCAGCGGTATCCTTCCCGTAATCGACCCGGGTGGAAAGCACTTCAGTTAACGGTTGTATATCCGCGTCCTTATCTAACGGCTCGTCTGAACAACTCCAGCATATGCAGCAGATAAATGCTTGAATTAAAAACGCAAAGGTTATTTTTTTCATAAGGTTAACGCGGCACGAATATACGGCATGTTGTTAAAAATTAATGACATAAACCTCAAATACCCGTTGACATATGTCAACGTTTTGAAGGCAATAGCTACAAAAATAAAAGGCACACGGCGTTTAAAAAATACCTCAAATAGGGTATTTTTTAAACGCGAAGACTTAATAGCGCAGCACCTCAATCTCCGTACGACGATTGGCCTGATGCTCCACTTCATTGCAGGATAACCCATCGCTACAGCGATTGACCAAACGGGACTCGCCGTAGCCCTTGGCCACCATACGTTCCCGGGCGATGCCACTGCGCACCAGGTAGTCGACCGCAGCCTGCGCCCGACGCTGCGACAAACGCATATTATAGGCATCGCTGCCCCTGCTATCGGTATGGCTCGACAATTCGATGGCCAAACTCGGATTGCTCCGCAGGGTGGACACCAGCTGATCGAGCACCAATGCGGCATCGGGCCGGATATGATGCTTATCAAAATCATAAAAAATATCATCAAGTACAAAGCGCTCGCCTACCGTAGATATGGGCTGCAGATCTAACCGCAGGTACACCGTGGTATCCCGCAAAGCCCGCACGGCAGGCTGGCTGACCCGATCAAGGTGATAACCCTTCTGCTCGCCCTGGATATCATAAGGTGTATTCTTCTCGAGACTAAACCGTATACGCCCCTGCGGATCGGTAAAAGCCTTGGCAACGGTCTGTGCCTGCTTATCCAGCAGGGTAACGGCAGCTCCGGACAAGTGTTCGCCCGTCTTCTTATCCCGCGCTTCGACTTCCAATGTAATCTGGATCTTGGGTTTGCTGTACGCGAAATGGTATACATCATCGGATCCCATGCCGCCGATGCGGTTAGAAGCGAGGTAACCCTGGTTACCGTCCTCGTTGAATTCTTCGAGCACAAAGGCAAAATCATCTGCCGAGGAATTAAGCGGAAATCCGAGGTTGACGGGCGCACTAAACTGCACACCGCTGCCTACGACACGAAAGACATCGAGACCACCCATCCCGACATGCCCATCACTGGAGAAAAAGAGGGTATCGGTACCGTAGGTACTGGGAAATAGCTCGTTGCCACTGCTATTGATCTGCTCGCCGGCATTACGGGGTACCCCCCAGCTGCCGTCGTCTTGCTTTTGACAATACCAGATATCGGCTCCCCCTTTTCCGCCGGGCATATCGGAGGAAAAATACAGAATATTCCCGTCGGGACTAAAAGCAGCATGACCGACCGAATATTGATCGACCTTATTATACGGAAAATCGGACGCGACCCAATCGAGCCCCTCTTTCTTGTAAATCTTGATTTCGAGATTGCGTGTACTCCACTTCACCCCATCGCCCTTGCTCTTGGCCGACAATCTCCCTCCGGCAGTACGGGTTATGTACATGGCCTGATCGGAGGGGCGAACCGCAACCGGACCGACATGGTAATCAAAGCGGTTGAAACTTCCCGTCATCAACTGCGGGTCGCGCCAGCCCTGATCGCCATCTTGCTGCACCTCGAATAGCCGCAGGTAGGGCTTACCGGTCATACCGGCCACATCAGACTGGGAGTGATCGGCCTCTGTGGCATAGATCGCTGCACCGGCCTGCGGCCGAAATCCAAAATCGGAAGATGCACTATTAATGGCCTTAAGGTTGGTGAGCTGATGCCCGGTGGGGTGCTGCATCCATACCATAGCGGAGTCTACGCCTTCGATCGCCTTTACGATAGACGGATCCGAGGTCCTACTTTGTAATAATTGGGTATAGTGGTCTTTGGCTTCGTCGTACCGGCCATTGAGCTGCAGTACCGTCGCATATTCTTCTAGGGAAACAGGACTCACATCGGCTTGCTGCACCACCCGGGTATACCAATTGAGTGCCCGGTCGTAGCGGTTGATCTGCAGGTGGCTCTTGGCCAGCAACTCCATATCCTCCGTACGCGGCCGCTTGCGGTCCACCAGTGGCTCCAGCACTTCGGCGGCACGCGCATATTCCATCTGCTCGTACAAGATCGCTGCCCCCTGTTGCCGGTTAGGGAGTTCCTGCGCACAAATACCGGATATGCAAAAAAGCAATCCTGCTGTTACAGTCGTTTTATAATAGGTAAGTTGGTTCTTCATAAACACGTTCATTCTTAAAAATAACGGGGGTTACGGATTCGGTCGAGGTTGCGTCCAAAGGTAAGCCCCAGCGTAATTTCATGTGTACCTTGCTGCAGACTGCTCATCTTGCCGAGCATATGATCGTAGGAATAGCCGATGCGCAGATTGGGACTCACATGGAACTGCGCAATGCCCATCACGGCATTCAGCCCACTCAGCTTATCGGCCGTCATATCCTGGTAGTTGCGCCGCAGGATTTTGGCGCGTGTGCGGTAGCCTCCGCCGATCCATAGCTTATCGTTAAAAACCAGCATCGCATTGATATCGACCGCCGTGGGCCCTACGAAGTCATCTTTGACCAGAATACTGGGCCGCAGCTTCAGGCCGGGCTCCAACTGGAATAGGATCCCTGCCATATAATAGGCATGTACCCGCCGGTAGAGGCTCTGGAGGGTATTCTGATTAAACTGTAGCAGCTCGGCATCGGCTTCGCTGCCGCCAAAGAGATCTTGCACAGAAATACCGGCATACCATCTCTGAGTGGTATATAGCACGCCCAAGCGGATATCGGGATGCCAGGAGGATTGCATGCCCTGGGGGATGGCAACGTCGCCCTCGTCGTAATAGCGGAGCTTATCGCCATCGAGGCTATACTGGGTTACTCCACCGGCAATACCCAAGCTGAGGCGGTGCCGATCGGCACGATCAAGCTGCAACCGGAGGGCATAATTGGCATAAAGGCTGCTGGCAGCCTGTGCACCCAAGGCATCGACCGTGATCTGCGCACCTACACCATGCCGCCGGTCGTGCTCGTCGATCACCCCATCCAGCGAGAGCAAGCCCGTTTTGATACCGCCATCGACACCCAACCATTGACTCCGCAGCGCCATCTGCCCAAACCACTCTTCCTTATAGCCTGCATACGCGGGATTGACACTCATGGAATTAAAGATATACTGTGTAAACTGGATATTCTGCTGCGCAAACAATTGCTGTATGCAGGCAATTATAATCAGTATAAGTAGATAAATCGCTTTTAATCTATAGCTTATCATTCGTGTTTCCTCCTAATGTTTCTTAATAATAACCCAACCGGTATGCCGGTCTACCTGCGTTCCTTTTATAAGCTCGAGGGTATAGAAATAGGTACCGTTGCTCAGCTCGGCACCTCCCCAGCGGTTGTCGTAATCAGTACTGCGGTACACATCGTTGCCCCAACGGTTTGTCACGACCAAGGTCATCCGGTCGTAGGCTTCGTGCCCCACGATTTCGAAATAGTCGTTTTTCTGATCATCATTGGGCGTAACGATATTGGGGATGAACAGCTCGGAAGCACTCAGCTCAATGGTGGCGACGGCATCGTCGCAATTACCCGGGTTAAGCACCTCACAAATGCGGTAACTGTAGGTATAGGTACCGGCCTTGGTGCCTGCCGCTATAGCAATCCGACCATCGGCATCCATGCTCAATCGTGAATCGCTTGCCGATCCGGGTGTAAGGGTGACACGCATGAGATCGATGGGCTCGCCATCGAAGGTATCGTTGTCCAATACGCTGGGGGTGGAGATTCCGAACCGCTCGGTAGTGATGGAAAAATAATCGTCTTCGGCACTAATAGCCGCTTCTACGGTCAACGTCGCTACGGCCGAAGCGCAATTGTCGGGATTTTGCTTTTCACAGATCCTGTACCGGATCGTATATTCGCCCATTCGTGTGCTTTCGGGTACCGTGATCGTGCCATCGGCATGCAGCGTAAAGCCGGAAGGTGCCGGGTCGATCCACTGCACATTGACATCTGCTGCGGCTACAGCAACCCCATCAAGCAGATCATTGCGCAATACGGTCGCAGTCGTACCGCCGGTGTTGCCGTTGATGGTATCAAAGGCGTCGTCGATGGCCAAGATTTCTTTCCAGGGTAATGGGGTAATGGTACAGTTGGTACAATCCGGGTCTTGTGGCCCATCGGGATCAAGGGGATTACCGCTGCTGGATTCGGCATATACGGGCTGGCCTTTGGGATCGGTACCAACGGCCTTGGCTAAATTGGCTACGTATCCCCGTGCCATATCTTCGCTGGTGATGGTACGCTCGGCATAAAAGGTATGCGAGGTGCCCACTTCGAACGCATCGATCTGCCCGACAAGGGGTACATCGGCTTTATCGTCGGTGATACGGACGTCGTGCAAGGTGACATTTCCGGTATTGCGCACCAGGATTTCATAACTGATCTTCTCGCCGGCGTACCGGTATTTTTGGGTAAGATCGGCTGTTTTGATGAGTTGCATTTCGCCATCCTGCTGGATGGGGGTAACCGTACAAGATGGGCAATCGGGGTCGGGATCAGGCGTACCGGGATCGGTGGGATCCAATGGATCGGCATCGCTCGAAATCGCCTCGACCACAAGGCCACGGGGATCTATACCCTGCCCTTTGGCAATATTGTACACCGCGCCACGGTCTACATCGGCCTGATCGATGGTATGGCTGGCAAAAAAGGTACGCGTCTGCCCAACGGAAAGACTGGCTACGGTACCGACCGCTGGCTGATCGGCATTATCGTCGGTAATCACAACATCACGTAAGCTTACATTGCCCGTATTAGTCACGGTAATACGGTATTCAATGACATCGCCCACGAGCTTATAGATACGGGTCCGATCGGCCCGCTTGAGCAGCGTGAGCTGCGCGAGCTGTTGTACGGGGGTAACGGTGCAATCGGGACAGCTGGCATCGAAGAGCGGATCGGCAGCGTCTAAAGGGCTGCTGTCTTTGGAATACCCTTCGACCTGTTGAGCATCGGGATTCCGACCGCGCGCCACGGCTTGGTTGTACACGGCTCCACGATCAAGATCAGCCTGGGTAACGGTATGCGCAGCGGTAAACGACTGACTCTGGCCCACGGCCAACTGGGCAATGGAGCCTACCTGCGTTTGATCAGCATTGGCATCGGTAACGAGGATATAATCTACGGCCCTGTTGCCGGTATTGGTAACGGTAATGGTGTACGGGATTACATCTCCTACCCGGCTATACGTCTTGCTGCGATCGCTCACCTTAATAACCTGTAGCTGATCGACCTGCTGAATCGGGGTAACCGTACAGTATGGGCAAGCCGGATCGTACAGCGGATGGGACACGTCAAGGGGATCGCCATCCCGCGAGGATTGACGCAGTTCCTTCTGATTGGAATCCTTGCCTATTACCAGTGCCTGATTATACACTACGCCACGGTCGATATCGGCCTGGGTAAGGGTATGTACGGCGGTAAAGGTAAGCGAGGTACCCACAGCGAGGGAGGGGATATCGGCTACACCTTGCTGATCGGCATTGGGATCGCTAAGCTGTAGGTTGCCCAGTGTCACGTTGCCGGTATTGGTAAGGGTAAGGGTATAGGTGATCGGTTGCCCCACGCTATCGTATACGATAGCCCGATCGACCGACTTGATGAGTGTGATACCTGGCAGTTGCTGCACGGGTGATACGGTACAGGTAAGACAGTTCGGATCAATGAGGGGATCCAGTGCGCTGAGCGGGTCGCCATCGGTCGAAAATCCTTCGACAGGAAGCTGCTGCGGGGTATTGCCTCGGGCAACGGCCTGCTTGTACACGGCACCCCGATCGAGATCGGCCTGGGTAACGGTATGGGTAGTGTGTAGTGTTTCGGTTTGGCCTACCGTCAGCTGGGCAATCCGCTCGCCTTTCTCTTGGCCGGTAACGGCATCGCTTACAACGACATCGTACAGCGTGACATTTCCACTATTGGTAAGGCGGATGGTATAGGGAATGACATCGCCTACCTGCTTATATACCTGAGTACGATCTGCCGTCTTGACCAGCTCGATACGGGCTTGCTGTTGCAGGGGGCTCACGGTGCAATCTGGACAGGCGGGATCGAAAAGGGGATCGCTAGGGTCTAGCGGCGCACCATCTACAGAGGATGCGGTGATCTGGCTGCCCTTGGGCTCCCGGCCGCTAACATGCGCCTGGTTGTACACCACGCCACGATCGAGATCGGCCTGGGTAACGGTATGGGTAGGCATAAAGGTACGGGTTTGCCCGACGGCTAACGTAGTGACCGTACCTACTGCTGGCTGATCGGCATTGGGATCAGTAAGAATAAGGTTAGATAAAGTAACCTTACCGGTATTGGTGACCGTGAGCGTATACTCGATCACATCGCCTACGGCACGGTATTCTTTACTGCGGTTGGCTGTCTTGCGGACATCCAACTGCACCATGCGCCCAATGGGGGTAATGGTACAGGACGGACAGTTGGGGTCGGCGGCAGGTGTGTTGGGATCGGTCGGGTCGAGTGGCGCGGGATCGGTCGAGCGTGCCTGTAAACTCCGGTTCTGCGGATCTAGCGCGGTTACCGTGGCGATGTTATAGACCACGCCCCGGTTTACGTCGGCCTGTGTGATGCTGTGTACGGCGCTGAGGCTTTCGGTAGCGCCAACAGCCAGGTTGGCGAAGGCACCCACCGCGGGCTGATCGGCATTGGTATCCCGTACATTGACTTGATGCAGGCTGACATTGCCCGTATTCTTGACCGTAATGGTATAGGTTATCTTTTCCCCTTCCTTACTGTAGAACTGGCTCCGGTCGGGTGTCTTGAACACTTCCATCTGCCTGATCTGCAGTACGGGTACCACGGTACAGCTTAAACAGCTCGGATCGATCAACGGATCGGTCGGCGCGAGCGGGTCGCCGTCTTTGGACAGCACCTGCAAGGCGATACCTTTGGGATCCAATGCCGTGGCACGAAGTTGCTTGTAAACGGCACCACGGTCGAGATCGGCCTGCACAAGCTGATGGCTGATGGTGCTGGTGTAGCTCTCGCCGGCAGCCAACAGGGGTACATTTATGGTGAGGGTCTGCTGGCCAATCGCATCCTGAACGGCAACGCTAGTAAGCGTCACGTTTCCGGTGTTGGTAAGGGTAAGGGTAAAATCAACTTCTTCGCCAATCGCATCGTAGCTGTTACTGCGGTCGCCCACGACATGCATATCGAGCAATGCCCGCTGTTGGATGGGTACTACGGTACACGCCGGGCAGTTGGGGTCGACATTCGGATCAAGGGGCCCCAGCGGATTGGGGTCGGTGGAATAGGCGGAAACAACGCCTCCCTTGGTGTCCGTTGCGCTTGCGGACAGTCGTTTATACACGGCTCCGCGGTCGATATCTTCTTGTGTAATGCGGTGGGTAAAGGTGATGGTCTCCGTAGCGCCCACCGAAAGCTGCGGAAAGGCGGTTCTCGCGGCACTTGCTTCGGCTCCCAGATCAAGCGTTAGATCGGAGAGTGTGACATTGCCTGTATTGGTAAGGCTAAGGGTATAGGTAATCTCCTCGCCTACCTGGCTAAATAGGGTAGTGCGATCGGCCGTAAGCGACAACTCGATGGCACCCTGTTGTATGGTTGTAATAATGGTACAGCCGGTGCAAAAGGGATCGGGATCGGTCGGATTGGGATCGCTGGAGCTCGCCTGCACAGTATGCCCGTTGGCATCTCTGCCTTGAGCCAAGGCTTGGTTGTAGATGATACCGGCGTCCATATCGCTTTGTGTAATGGTATGGGCGGCACGGAAGGTGCGCACCTGGCCTACTCCAAGCTGCGGAATGCTCCCGACCTGTGCCTGATCGGCATTGGCATCCAACAGGCTGATGTCAGACAGGGTAACGGTACCGGTATTGGTAACGGTAATATTGTATTCCACCACTTCACCCGCCCGTGTATATACTTTACTGCGATCGGTACTCTTGACGACCCGCATCGCGGCTTGCTGGAGAATGGGTACTGCGGTACAATTTACGCAATTGGGATCGATTGGCACACCTGTTGGCGGTGCAGCGGGGTCGTCAGTGGAGCTGGCCTGTTGGTCCCGGCCCTGTAGGTCTTTGGCCAACCCGCGTGCCAGAACATACACGGCACCTCGATCAATATCGGTCTGGGTAAGGGTATGACTAGTGGTAAAGGATACTTCCTGGCCTACGGCAAGTGTTGGGGTTTCGCCTATAGCGACCACGTCGGTCTGCTGGCCGGTGACACCGACCTGATACAGGCTGACATTTCCGGTGTTGCGGAGCACAACGCTATAGCGGATCACCTCGCCTACGGCGCGGTATTCCTTGCTGCGATCGGTTGTTAACCGCAGCTGGAGCGCCGGGCGCTGCAGGCTTGCGACAACGGTACAGCCGATACAGGCGGGATCATAGTATGGACTGGCCGGATCAATGGGATCGACATCGACCGATCGGCCGATGATCTCACTGCCTTTGGAGTCTTTTCCCCGGACGAGGGTCTGGTGGTAGGTAACACCTTGGTCGATATCGGCCTGGGTGAGGGTATAGCTTGCAGAAAAGGTTTTGCGCTCGCCAACAGCCAACTGAGCCACGCTAAGTAATGAAGCCTCACTGCTGCGCAAGCCGGATCCGCGAAGATCGTATAAGGTAATGTTGCCGGTGTTGGTGACCGATATGGTATAGGGTATCACCTGGCCAGCCTGCTGAAAGGCATTGCTACGATCGGTGGTATGGGTAACGGTGAGGCCTCCAGTGCGCTGCATGCGTATCACCGTACAATTAGGGCAAGCGGGGTCGATCAAGGGATCGGTGGGGGCAAGTGGATTGCCATCCCGCGATACGGCTGTTACCGCCGTACCTTTTTGATCTTGTCCCTGTACCGTGGCCTGGTTGTACACGGCTCCGTGGTCCAGATCGGCCTGGGTAACGGTATGGGTGGCGACAAATTGCCGCGATACCCCTACGGCCAATGTGCTGACGGTACCCACGGCCGGTTGATCGGCCTTTGGGTCGGAGATCACGATCTGTTGCAGGGTGACATTACCGCTATTGGTGACCTGAATCGTATAGGGTATCTTGTCGCCTACTTTCGTATAGTTCTTGCTGCGATCGGTCGTCTTGACCAGATCTAATTTTAGCTGCTGCACGATGGGTACCACGGTGCAGGCCGGACAGCCGGGGTCGATCGGCGGTGTACCGGGCTGTGTGGGATCGAGCGGGCTGGGATCGGTCGATCGGACGATCAAGGGGGTGCCTGTAGCATCCCTTGCCTGCGCGGTAGCCTGTCCGTAAACGACGCCCCGGTCTACATCTTCCTGGGTAAGGGTATACACCGATACAAATGTACGGCGATCACCCACGGGAAACGTTGCAATGCTGCCTACAACGGGGGCATCGGCTTTGCTATCGGTAAGCTGTACCTGATAAAGCGGTACTGTACCGGTATTGGTAATCGTAATCGTGTACTCGATTACATCGCCGGGCTTGCTGTAGCTGTGTGTGCGATCAACGGCTTTGGTAAGCTGTACGCCCGCGCTGACTCCAGGCGCAGCAAAACTAGCTGCCTGGGCCACGACGCTGGTGGCACTTATTAAAACAAGTAGCAAAAGCCACCTGACACCTTCTTGGAGGCTGCTATATAGGGGTTTTTCTTTTTTTGGATTGGATGTTGGTAGGTTTCTATACTGGTTTTTATATATCATTTCACAACGTATTTTAAAACTAAGGCTCCACTCCTTTCCGCAATGAAGTTTTGGCAGATCTTCATTGCAGATTGGGTCGTAAAGGAGCGTGGCAGTATATCAGGCTGCCCGATTGGTTTATTGGTTAGGAAGTGGAAAAAACTATTCATGTGCTATGCGATACTAAAAAGAGTCTCGTTTTGAAGTGGACTATGCTTAAAATGGCCGGACAGATCTTCTTTTTTGACGTAATGCGCCAACGCACTTACATGGCGCAGCTGCCGTGCGTCGGTACCGACGAGATCAATCATGCCATTTTTGAGTAGATATTCGGAAACTTTCTGCTCGCGCCCCCCGTAGTAACCGTAGAGCGAAAGGATATTAAGTTGCAACAAACAGCCGAGATCCTTAAACTTCTTGAGGCGCTGTGGTTCCTGGTGGTAAAACACATACCGTTCGGGATGTGCCAAGATAGGCTTGTAACGCAGTTCGATCAACCGGCTGATGATATGTTCAATGCGCAGGCTTTCTTCTAGATAGGACATCTCGATAAGTACATGCCGACCCGGAAGACAGACGAGGGGCTTTCCGGTTGGGGATAGCAGGTCTTCAAAATCGGCATCGACCATGTATTCGGCCGCATAGGCCATACGGAGGTTGCGTCCTTTTAAACCCGACTGTAGTTCGCGAAACGCGGCTTCTATACTCGAATGGTCATTGGGATACAGCCGATTGAAGATATGGGGTGTGGCATAAAATTGATCAATTCCTAGACGGAAGAGGGTATCCATCATGAGCAGGCTCTCTTCAGGAGAACTGCTTCCATCGTCGAGACCGGGCAACAGATGGGAATGGACATCGACCTTGATCCAACTCAGATCATTATAACGACGTTTACGACTAAAAATACTAAACATACAATACGAGCAGTTAATAATAATTTCTCTACCACGAAATATCGACAACTGTACCCTTCCCGGCCGAAGGTCTTGTCCTGTACATCAACGCTATCCAACATCGCTCCTATTGGAGGAATACTGAATAGCGTGACTTGTTTTTCACGAGTAGTTCTATACTGTAAACAAAGTTACGCTGTAGGTGTAGGATAAAACCTACCCAAAGGGGTAGTTTTTATTTTAATCGTACGCGCCGCCAGGCGCTCCAACAAAACCATAGGGTAAGCAGCAGAAAAAAGAGGCTGATCCAGATGACTTGATTGATATCTCTTAACAGAAAGGTGCCCTGCAGTTCATTGGACAGCACTGTCATCACCAACGTGCCCTGTAAGAGAATCTGTAAGGAGTAAATGACAGCAAAACTGATCGCAAGGGGCCACCGGACTTGGAATCTGCTATTTTCACGTGGATCATAAATGTACAGCAGGCGCCATTGGGCCACGAGATAGACGGCGGAAAGCCCAAACCGCAGGATA
Source organism: Sphingobacterium alkalisoli (assembly GCF_005049105.1). Lineage (GTDB taxonomy): Bacteria > Bacteroidota > Bacteroidia > Sphingobacteriales > Sphingobacteriaceae > Sphingobacterium > Sphingobacterium alkalisoli. The sequence goes on along the minus strand of NZ_SUKA01000010.1, from coordinate 112,842 downwards.
TAATGCCACTTTTGCTCGATGTAGCCATAGGAATGACGAAAACCCATTTTGATGTCGCTGACAACGAGTGCTAACAACTGTGCTTTCTCTTGGGCCGAAGCTAGTGTATAAGGGATGATATCGATAAGCCCAAATACAAAAGGGATCAAATGCAGGTACCAATAGCGCGAAATGCGGGCTCCGGGATAAAGGAGCAGCAGGGTATAATAGTAACTACAGGGGGCTGTTAAATAGTAAAAGGGAATCCCCTTATTATACAAATGAGGAAAGGAAGGCATATGGCCATTGACCAACATGAGGTAGACGAAAATATTCCAGGCGATGGAAATAACGGCAATGGAAACAAGGATCTCGGGCCGTCGCCGTCGAAGCCTTCTATGCGACAGGCGGTATGCGACTCCGATTATAGTGAGAACAAGACCGGATACGGAAAAACAAAAACCGAGAACAGTCATCAAATCCATGATAAGCTACAGGTTAAAAGTTAATTTGTTTGTTAGACAAGGAGGTTTAGACCTTGACTCCATCCGGCTTTGGAATCCCAAACCTAGTGAATTTTATGGTGACATACAAAATAAGTCTTCGGTTATTTATATTTTAGGATCAGCTCGGCCCGGCTATTGACCTGCAACTTCGCATAAATATTGCGTACGTGGTATTTGACGGTATCGACCGATATAAAAAGCTGCTCGGCAACCTGCTTCGTAGGGGCGCCACGCTGGAGTAAGGTGACAATCTCAATCTCCCTGGGGGTGAGCTGTTCGGTACGGTTTATCTCGGCTCTGTCGAGCGTGGGATTGAAGTGCTCGAATACCAAGCGGGCCACCTGCGGGCTCATCACCGACCCACCGCGCATCACTTCGAGCAACCGTGCTTCCAACTCGAACAGGGGTGTGCTCTTGAGCAGGTAGCCCGAAGCTCCGGCACAAAGGGCCTGGAAAAGATTGTCCCGGTCTTCAAATACCGTAAACATAATCACCTGAACGGAACTCGCTCTCTTCTTGATATACCAGGTGATCTCAATGCCCGATTTGCCGGGCAAACCGATATCGCAGAGTACCAGGTCAAGCTGTTGCCGGTCCCAAATATCTACCAAGCTATCCATGGAATTGGCCGTAAAAACCAATTCGAAGTGCTCGGAACTGGTAAAAAAGTTAGCAAGGGAATCTAATACGGGTTGACGGTCTTCGATAATGGCTAAACGGTGTTTCATGTTAGATTTTAGATATGAGATGTGAGATTTTAGATGTTAGATTTGCCTATTTGCGAATCTGCGTATTTGCCTATTTGCGGATCGACGTGGTAAAGCGCTATAAAAAACCCAGACACTGAAAAACATAAAGAACAGGCTTACCCACACAATCTGATTGATATCGCGCAGGATAAATGATCCCTGCAATTGATTAAACAATACATTGAGGATCATACTGCCTTGCAAAAATAAATGAAGGGAATACATGCCTGAAAACCCTATAACGGACCGCTTCTGAGCCGCATCGTGCGTTTCGCTGGGTTCAAAAATATAAATTAATCGCCACTGTGCCATCAAGTACACGAAGGCTAACAGAAATTTGACGATATAATGCCATTTTTGATCTATAAAACCATAACTATGCTTAAATCCCATCTGCAGATCGGTGGTAACCAATTCCAATAGCGCGACCTTTTCTTCTGTACTGGCTACTGCATAAGGCATAATATCAATAAGACCGAAGGCAAATGGCAATAGATGCAGATACCACAGTCGGGAGATCCGGGCCTTGGGATACAGCTTCAACAAGGTATAGTAGTAGGTGCAGGGGGCAATAAGGTAATAGATCGGAATGCCCTTATTATACAGATTAGGCCATTGTTTGATATGTCCGTTTAAGATCATAATGTAAATAATAATATGCCACATCATGACGCCTACAGCAATGCAGATAAGCTGCTCGGCACGATCGGTACGCAGGTGCTTATAATAAAAGCGGAGTAAGATACCGGCTAGCGAAAGTAATAGGCCCAACCCCGCAAAATAAAGTCCTAATACATAGGTAATATCATTCATAGTAAGCTCAATTAATCGTTAAAAAATAGCCATAAAAATCCCTTATGGAGTGGTACGGTAACCTCAACTTGATAGCCTGTATCGATAGGGCTGGACGAAAAACGGCCTCCGATCTGCTCTGCCCTGAGCTTCATATTCTGTACGCCCTGCCCCGGTCGGCCAGCTAAGATATGGGGCTCAACTTCCTCCACGCCTTCATTGCGTATCGTCATTTCAATGCGCTTTGCAAGTACATGCAGCTTGATATATACCTTTGCATTGCCGCCATGCTTACAGATATTGTGCAGAGCCTCTTTATAAATAAGGTATAGATTCTGCCGCACACTTTGTGGCATGCTGCGCTCGTACCGGTGGTCCATATCGAAGGTAATATCTAAGCCCAAAGGCTCGAGCATCTGACCGGCAAGGTGCTTCATCCGATCACCAAGGCTTCCTTTTTGATTGTTTCGTGCATCGATGGCCCATATGATATCGTCCATCATCTGGATGGCCTCGCGGCTATAGTTGCTGATGGATGCGACAGAATCGGCCTGTTGGATATATCGACCAAGTCGCAGTAGATCGGCCTGCATAGAGATACCTGTAAGGAGCCCCCCTACCTCGTCATGCAAATCCCGGGAGATTTGCTTGCGCAACCTTTTTTCGCCTTTGACCTTGCGTGTTCGCTCGTACAGCACAAAACTGGTCAGCCCCGCAATAAAGACCAGAACCAGCAGATAGAAGCCCTGTGTCTCGGTGAAGATGGGTTTCTTATACAGGAGCCAGCTGCGCTCGGCGGAGGCTCCCTGATTGCCGGATTGCAGGACAACGGAGACATGGTATTCGCCTGTAGGCATGCCCGTGAGATTGATCTGCCCGGAAGCGGGCATCGCCTGGTAACCATCCATCAACGGTAGAATGCGGTAGAACATTTTGTAGGCCTGTCGATACTGCGCTAAATGCGCGAAATCCATGGAAAACCAAACGGCATCCTCGGGCATATTAATCGTATCCTGGAGCTCGCCCCTGGCATAGGTATGCGCATACTGATTGGAACGCTTGCCGATATGGATACCCAACAATAAGGGATCTGGAAAATGATATTGGTCGATCGTGGAGAGCAACAGGGAGGGCCGGAAGGATACATAGCCACCGGTACCTCCCATAAATAGGCGACCCGTGGATTTGTCGTAATAGATGGCCTGATGATTAAATTCTTCGAACGGCAAGCCATCGCTGTGGTCGTAATTGTAAATATGCGAACCCACCCGGACGGAGAGCCCCTCGTGGGTACCCATAAAAAGGGCGGTATCCTGCCAGATAAACTGATAGACGACATCGCTCGCGAGTCCTTCTTTTTTCCCTATACTCCGCGCAGGATTATTATTTCTATCCAGAACAACCAGGCCCCGTCCTTTGGTGGCTAAATAGGTGCTGTCGCCAAGTACAAGGTGGTCGTAAACGACGAGCTTGGTCTGCGCGGCGGGATAAACTTTTTGCGAACGCCCTTTTCGCCAGGTAAAGTAACCGTCTTCGGAGGTGTAGCTTAATATCCCTTGGTGCCACCGCAGAGACATGATACGCATGCGCTGACTAAAAAAACCTCCCTTGCGATCCTGAAGAGGTGATACAACACCTGTAGACCGGGCATATTTCCAGATGCCATTGGATGTACCGACCAACAGCGTATCTGCGGTATACACCGCAGCACAATATGCCATGGGCGCAAAATGCTGTTTATAGCTACTCGGAACAAGCAAAGGTGCCTTTTTTACTTTCCCCTTTATCAGGTAACCCAAGAAATCTCCTTCTAATATGGTGTAGCTGGTATCGGAACTGATGGGCAGAAAGGCGTAGTAATTATTTTCCGGTGCTTCGGTAAATTTATCCTGCTTGCCGCGGATATCCATGCGATCGAGGTAGCCATAGCCGCCAAAATAGTATTGATCGCCCTGCCGGACCATGCCGCGCGCGGAACCGGTATCCATAAAATCAAAATCTACCTTTGCCGGAAAAACACTGTAAAGACCTCCGTCTGTAGAAAGGAACCATTCATCGCCGGCTCGCTGCCAGCTGTTTAACCGCTGATATAATACATCTTCTTCTAAGCGATGGGAACCTTCATAAAGCAACCGAAAGGCGGTATCCCTACTGTACTCGCGGTACTGTCCTTTTTTGTAAAACACCTTGACCCGGTCGCTATCGGTAAACGACCAGTGGCTCCAATTGGTAAAATCATCGGACGGGCCGTCTTCTGAACGTAGACTTGAGAGGCGAAAACGTTGCTTATCGTAAATATAGTAGCCGTGCCGGTAATTGCGGATAAGGACGCCTCCCTTGATCGGCAGCAGGTCTTCAATATAGTCGAAGACGCCGCTTGGAAAGGCGCGCAACCCTCGCCGATGGGTATGGAAATCGTAGCTATAGAGCCTGTTATTGAACGCGAGCCATACGTGCTGCTTATCGGCCACAAAAAGCCGACCGACAGGCTTGCGCTTGGTATCGGTATCGGGATCAAAATAAAATAAAAAAGTCTTGCGGTCGCTCTGGATCTGCCAGACCATCCCGTCGGCCGTAGCAATAAGGAACCGATCTCCCTGATTGAACATCCCCGCAACTTGAAGCCCCACCAGACCTTTGGCGTAGGATTCTTTATCAACGAACCGCCATTGCTGCGTGTCGAAGACCAAAAGACCATTGCGGCTGTGTAGCCAAATACGGCCCCACTTATCGGCGGCAAGGGACTCCAGCTCATCAAAGGGCACTTTGCCCGAAAATAATTTGGCAAAGGGCACGACATTGACACCATCATACCGATACAACTGACCGCCGGAAATGGTCCAGATAAGCCCACTTGGATCCTTAACGGCTGCCTTGATCATGCTATGATACCTATCAACTCCACGCATGACCTGCGCGTAGCGGTACGGCACCGTATTTCCTACGGCGTAAGAAAAACTTAACAGTATGAACCACAGCAAAAGCAGCAAACGGGATGTATTGTTATACGACGTGGTCTGTTCCATGAATTGCAAAAAGGTATTGTTGTTCTTATCCGGCTATCGAAGTTCAAACTTAGATAAAATGCTTTGCATTCGCGATACGAAACAGAAAAAAAAAGAAAGATTCCAACGCGGGGAGCGCCGGAATCTTTCAAACCAATTATTAACCTACCACATTAACGTAAATAATGTGCCATTTGTTGCAGGTTGATGATTTTTTAACATTTTTTTAACATTTATGCCTTATTACAGTATATCAAGGAGGTCATTTTTGGAAAAATTACGCAATAATAGCCCATCTGTTTTCACCATATCTTGTGCTAGCTTATGCTTTCGCTGTTGAAGATGTCTTATTTTCTCTTCGATGGTGTCCGAACAGATCAAGCGCACCGCAATTACATTCTTTGTCTGTCCGATCCGATAGCTCCGGTCGATAGCCTGGTTCTCTACCGCAGGATTCCACCAGGGATCTATGAGATAGACGTAATCTGCTTCGGTCAGGTTGAGGCCGGTGCCGCCTGCTTTTAAACTGATTAGGAATACCCGAATATGTTCGTTGGCCTGAAAATTATCGACCTTGGGCCCTCTGTCCTTGGTCTGCCCGGTCAGGTACTCAAAAGGTATTCCGCTGTTCTCGAGCTCGGTTCGGATGAGATCCAGCATTCCCACAAATTGAGAGAATATCAGAATTTTATGCTCACCGGATTTGTTGACAATCTGTTCCATCAATACGTCGATCTTGACCGCATCGGCTCCGGAATAGCCCTCCTTCAACAATACGGGAGAATTACAGATCTGTCGAAGACGGGTGAGCCCGGTGAGTACATGCATTCCATTTTTATGGATCTCATCCTCGTCTGTAGCAGATATATATTCGCGTAGCTCGCGTTCATATCTATCGTATATTTCCCGTTGCGTGGCATTCATTTCACAGAAGATCACTATTTCGGTCTTTTCGGGCAACTCTTTGGCTACCTGCTTTTTCGTTCGACGGAGCATAAAAGGCCTAATCTTCTCCTGCAATTCGACAGCTCTCTTGTTATATTGAAATTTATCAATGGGCAGTGCATACACATCCCTGAAATAGGACTTGCTACCCAACAGGCCAGGGCAGGCAAATGAAAGCTGCCCATATAAGTCGAATGTGTTGTTTTCGATGGGTGTGCCGGTAAGCACGATCCTATTTCTAGACTGCAGCAAACAGGCGGCTTTATAGCGTTCGGAATTTGGGTTTTTGATGGCTTGCGACTCGTCTAGAAAAATGTAATTGAACCGAAACTCTTTTAACCATCGGATATCGGAAAGCAGCATACCGTATGAGGTGAGGATGACCTCATAGTCGTGCATGTCGTCTGTATTCTTACTTCGATCGGCGCCATAATGCACTCTTACCGATATCGAAGGTGCAAATTTTGTGAGCTCATCCTGCCAATTGGAAAGCAAGGACGTCGGTACCACAATCAGATTGGTATGATGGGTATGCTTATCACGCTGTGACAGGATGAAAGCGATAACCTGTATGGTCTTGCCCAAGCCCATATCATCCGCTAGACAGCCTCCAAAGCTGAACTGATCGAGGAGATTCAACCAATTCAGGCCTTCCTGTTGGTAGCGCCTCAACGTAGCGTGCAGACCTACAGGGACAGGTACCTCGGGGATCTGCTTTATCTGCAGAAATTGCTGTGCATATGCTGCTAATTCAACCTCGACTTCTTCACTCCGCATTTCTTTCTCAAACAGATCGGAAATAGCGGTGAAATTGACTTTGGGTATCTTGATCAACTCCTTATCGATATCTCCGACCTGGAAGTAGCCCGCAATTTTTTGCATCCACTCCTCCGGCAGGAGGCCCTGTGTTCCATCGTCGAGCTGTACAAATTTACGTTTGTGGCGGATCGCCCTATGCAATTGCTTGAGGGAAGCTTGCTGTCTGCCAAAACGCACCTTTACATGGGCATTGAACCAATCTACTCCGCTGATGACCTGTATATCTACCTTGGCTTTATGCGGATTTAATGTATTCACCTTAAGCTCATTGAACCCTAAGATGGTCGCTCCCGCCTGCCTCCATAGCTCGAAGGCATCCAAAAACCAGCTGTCGTCCAAAAAGGCATCTTTATGGAGGTAAAAATACTCGTGCTCCTGCAGCTGCTGTTCGAAATCGGGATGCTGCTGCATGACCAAAGTGGTAAGCTGCAGCTCGGCTGCCTGATCTCGTGCTACTTGGAATACATTCCCATTTTGATCGGTATCAAGCAATTGCTGCCGCGAATAGACGGGTACTTCGATCGCTCCGTAGCGCATAACGGGTGTAATGGAGATGTAATTCCCTTCTTGATGCAGGTAGATGAGGGGGGCTCTTTCATAGCTTTTCTCCGCCAATTCGACAGCTGTTGCCGCTTTAATGTAGCTGTAGTGGATTTGGATGCGCTGTGCAAGTGGGGCGAGAACGGTCTGTAGAAATTCTTCGTATTTGGAAGAATGTATCAGCAACTTCTCGTTATTACGCTTAAAGAACTTGATAACCCGGAGCATATCGGAATCACTCACTAAGCTCATCCGATTACCGCGAACGACAAAGTACTCATTTCGAACAACCACATTGGTGAAGGGCAACATACTGTCATGGAATACCAACTGCCCGGTGATTTCGTAAAAGGGTTCCTTTTTAAAGACATGCAGTTCGATCTCTGCTTGCAGGGTATCGAGCGCTATCGGTACGAGGGATTTTGCGCTGATCTTCTCGGCGATGCTTTTATCGTGATAGTAGGTCTTCAACCCCATCGAATTCGCTACGATGACCTTCAGCGCTTCGAATTGAGCCTCCCCGTGCTCGGTCGTATACTGATCCTGAAAACTACTTACTGCCGTGTAGAATTTGACGTGTAAGAGATCTTGGGATTTCCATATTAATTGCCTCGTATCAATAGTTGTCAGCGGATTTTTGATCTTTCCGGACTGGCCCACGTCGCTTTCCATGACCTGGATATGGAGCTTATTATAAAACCGCTGATGACCAATAACGAGAATCTGCTTTTTTTCGGTATCCTGCTTGGCAAGCGAAGCTACCTTAGCGGGTTGGATCGGTAGGAGTTCCCGGTTAAATACGGCCGCATCGAGCTTCATTAATTCTTTTAACCGGGGCTGTATCTCTACGGCGCCGTTTTGATAGGCTAACTCAAAATAGACATCCAGATCGGGTTCATTTTCTAATCCATATCCCTTGGCAACGGGATGGATCTTTTGTCGACGAAGAGTGGGGTCGAAAAAGAGGCGGATCTCACTCCGCTCTAAAATGCTGAATATAATTTCAGCTTGATATGGGCAGAGAAACTGACTATTGGAATGATCGCAGGAACAGCTAGTAATCAACGATGTGCCTACCTGACTGACCGCTACTGTTGGAAAGGCGATTGCATTGATTGTCTTGGAAAACAGTCCTGCATTGATTTCGAGTTCGATGGGATAAATAGAATCGAAATCCCGCGGATCTAACGAAGCCGCGGATTGAACATGTTTCAATAAGCCAACATAGGAGAGCGCTTGTATGTCGGTATCGTGTAAAATGTATTCGTGTGATGATTCACGCATGCCTAGCATTTCTTCTTACTCTAAAATTCGCACGCCAGATACATTCCCACATGCAAGCAACCGCAAGTTCGCTAAAATATTGTTTTTTCCAACACAGCGGATTCTAAAAATCAGGGATTTCGCTTTTAAAAAACATTCGTCACTGCGAGGAGGTACGACGAAGCAGTCTACGCCCAATAATGAGATTGCTTCGTCGTCGTACCTCCTTCTCGCAAGGACGAGAAACGGACAAAAAAGTTAAAAGCGAAATCCCTATGCTAAAAATAGGAGATTTATCTGACTTTTTCGCCTTAAAAGTTAGTTTTATAAAGTATAATTTTGCGCTCGGATACTATACATATACATATGAAACCTCGCGTATTTCTTTTTGGTATAGCGCTGTTAATGCTGCTAACGGGCTGTAAGAAAGCTTTTCAATACTCGCTATTGGAGGTAAGACCCCTGGCACGTGATCTTAACGTCAAGGCTGTTGAACAGATCCGCTCGCTTCCACAGAAAAGTAGCTTTACTTTTTTGGTTATCTCGGATACCCAGATTGCATTGGGCGAGCTGAGCGATTTTGTAAAATATGCCAATAAGCACTATACCGAGGAGGGGATCGCCTTTGTATTACACGGTGGCGACATCACCGATTTTGGTGCGAACTACGAGTATAACGACTACTACAATGACATTAAAAAGTTGAAATTTCCGAATATCGCGACCATCGGAAACCACGATATGCTCGGCAATGGGCCAGAAATATATCGAAAATACTTCGGACCCGACGACTTCACTTTCCGCTATGGAAAAAGTGCATTTATTGTCTTTAATTCTAATTCGAGGGAGCGTGGATTTGATGGGACGCTACCCAACGAGGAGTGGCTCGCCCAGCAGATCCGGCAGACGGACACCCAAGAGACGGATCATATCTTTTTCCTCTCGCACGTACCTCCGATGTCGGCAGATTTCGATCCCAATAAGGTCGATTCGTTTACGGAGCTGCTTGCGTCTACCGATAAAGCAAGCCTGTCGATCCATGGGCATACGCATGTCTTTTCGTACGACGAGCCTTACAATGATGGCATGCCCTATCTCATCGCGCCCTCACTGGAGAAACGTTCGTTTGTGGAGGTTACCGTTGAAGATCAATCCATTTCCGTAAATCTTATCCACTACTAATGAGAGCCTATATTTTATTACTGCTTCTACCTTTTTTTCTCGCGGACGTTGTCTCGGCCCAGGATACCCTGCAAAAATCCGATCTGACCTACAAAGGTCTGGCCTACAAGATTATGCCCAGCAATATCAAGCTTCAATTTGCCGGAAATATTGGTCTATTCTCGACAGGTATTGGTTATGAATCGCCCAACAAACGTTGGAAAGGGGATCTGTTATATGGGTTTGTACCGCGCAGGTACTCGGGCACCGAACCTATCCATTCCTTGACCGTTAAAGGTAAATACAGTACGCTACATCGCGAATATAAAGAGGATATCCATGTGGAGTGGCTCCAGATGGGGCTATGGGTCAATTATGCCCTGAATGAGGATTTTTTCTTTAAACTACCAAGCTATTATGAACCCAATTATTATTTAATCCGACCGGGATTAAATATAGGGGGTTTTCTGGGTAGCGAGGTACGCTATAAGAACTGGGGGCTCTATTATGAGGTGGGTACAACGGATAAATACCTGATCCATTTTTTTAAAAATTTTCCATCGGTGCAGTTTAATCATATTGTCAGTGCAGGACTCGGACTGGTGTTCCATCTGAAGCCGTAGTTAGCGCAAATTTCGCTTTTAAATCTTCGTAACATTCCACTGGAAAAATACGATTTAGCACATCCAAAGGGTGCTAATGTTAAAAAAACGTTAAATATACATTTATTTAACCGTTTTGCTTGCAAGATATCAAAAAGCGCCTTATATTTGTATCATCATAATTTAGGTTTATAATTGGTTAGTAAAGGTTTTCATTCTCCCCGTTTGAAAACCTTTCTTTTTTTTTGTAAAAACTCTAAATTATTCATTTTCGAATCAAGTCTAACAGCTTGATATCACACATTTACAGCAGAGGCGAATTATTATTTTCCAATTCTTCATACAAATGCTTGACATCTTGTGAGGATCGCTTATGCACTACCAGGATGGCATCTTCGGTATGGACGAGAATGGTATTTTCTACCCCCAAGAAAGACACATATTTTTGGGTACCGATAACCATATTGCCACTGCTATCCACCTGATGCCCTTTTACTTGGAGGTAATCATACAACGAATCGTAAGACCCCATGTCGGACCAAATAAAGTTAGAGGGAATGACTTTTATGCGTTCACTGCGCTCCATTACGGCATAATCAATGCTCTTTGAGGGTATCTTAGCGGAAAGATCTGCTGAAAATGGGCCTCCGTTGGCAGATTCATACACTTCTTTGGATGTGCGGAATACTTTGGGCTCGAAACGGAACAGCTCCTCCAAGTAAATGGATGCCTTAAAACAGAATATTCCAGAGTTCCATAAAAAGTTTCCTTTTTTCAGAAATTCCTTTGCGGTATCTTCATTGGGTTTTTCGCGAAAGGAAAGCACATCGTTTCCTTGATATTCAATGTAGCCATATCCGGTCTCCGGACGTGTAGGCTGAATACCGAAGGTGACTAAGAAGCCTTCTTCGGCATATTTTATCCCTTGGCGCATGATATGCTCGTACGCTTCCTGGTTCTCGATTAAATGATCTGATGGCGTAACGATCAAAATGTCGTCCGGATCGCAGGCTAATGCCGCAAAAGCAATTGCGGCAGCGGTATTGCGGGGGGCGGCTTCGACAATCGTATGACTGTTGGCATCGGGAAGAAATTCTCTTGCGAGGTCTACATTCTTGATACCTCCCACCATAAGCGTTTTATCGGTGATCTTCTGATTTCGGGCTACTGTCAGTTCAAACAGGGACTGTCCTTCAAACAAGGGAATATATTGTTTGGGCTTTGCCTTGCGAGATAACGGCCATAGACGTGACCCCACGCCCCCAGATAATATTACATTAACAACAGATGCCATATAGTTTATTTTCGTAGATATCTAAATGATTAAAGAATCAGCTGCTCTATCTTGATGTAGATATAACAGCGCGCTTGCGCGGGCGTCGGAGAGTGCATCGTGATGGTCTAATGGAATACCCATAACCTGACAGCACATACTTAATTTTGTTTTTAAGAAACCTTTGGCTCTATAGATATTGCTGGTGCAATCCCATTTCTCGGGTAGATCTAACGCTTTATAGTTCAGTCCGTAAAACTTCATCGTGCGCTGCAAGACTGACCGATCAAAAAGCTCGTTGTGCGCAACCATCTTTTGATGGGATAATAAGGGTGCTAGCTGAGGAAACAGTTCGCTGAACGTGGGTGCAGTCAACGTGTCTTTTGCTTTAATTCCATGCACCCGCGTGGTCTGCCACATATATTTATTCTGTGGGGGCTGTACCAAACTATAGAATTCATGGGCGATTTTGCCATCCACTACATTTACGATTCCTACCGAGCATACACTCACATAATCGGAAGTGGCTAATTCAAAATCTATCGCGGTAAATGTTTCCATCATCGTACAAAGTTAACAATTTGATGTTAGATATTAGATTCTAGTATCTAATACCCATATTTTTCCTTCCATTTTTCTTTTAATGACTGCCGGAGCTTGTCTTCCGCACTGTTTTTACCGGGGTTGTAGAGTTTGGTATTCTGAATGGTATCGGGCATATACTCCTGGTTTACAAAATTACCGGTAAAGCCATGGGCATACTTATATTCGACACCATAGTTTAGTTCTTTCATGAGCTTGGTTGGTGCATTGCGCAGGTGCAAGGGTACTGACAGGTCGCCGGTCTGTTTTACCAATGCCTGTGCTTTATTGATGGCTTCATAGGCGGCATTACTCTTGGCGGAACTGGCAAGATACGTAACGGTCTGCGAAAGAACAATCCTGGACTCTGGCCAGCCTATTACATTGACTGCCTGAAAACAGTTATTGGCCAACAGAAGGGCATTTGGATTGGCATTACCTATATCTTCTGAAGCTAAAATCAACAACCGCCGTGCAATAAAAGAGGGGTCTTCACCGCCTTCTATCATCCGTGCCAACCAATATACGGCAGCATTGGGGTCGGAACCACGAATGGATTTGATAAATGCCGAAATGATATCGTAATGCTGTTCGCCCGTTTTATCATAACGCATATTTTGCTGCACCTGCTGCAGGACAAAATCATTCGTAATGGTCTTACCGTACGGCACCGCCGCATTCACAACGAGTTCAAAAACATTCAGCAAACGCCGGGCATCGCCACCGGATATACGAATCAATGCATCAAACTCGTTGATCTTTATGACATCATTTTTTAAAAACTCATCTTCCTTGATGGCTTTCTGAATCAACGAAACCAGGTCTTCCTCGCTCAAATTTTCTAATACATAAACCTGACAGCGCGACAACAAGGCTGAAATCACTTCGAAAGACGGATTTTCTGTGGTAGCGCCGATAAGGGTGACTAAGCCCTTTTCGACAGCGCCTAGTAACGAATCTTGCTGGGACTTCGAAAATCGGTGGATCTCATCAATAAAAAGAATGGGCTGCTCTTGGTTGAAGTTCATCAGCTGCTCGGCCTTATCGATAACTTCCCTTACATCCTTGACCCCTGATTTGATGGCACTCAAACTGAAAAAAGGTCGGTCGAGTTCTTTGGCGATCAGAAAGGCCAAGCTTGTCTTCCCCACCCCCGGGGGGCCCCAGAGTATCATGGACGGGATATTTTGCTGTGCTATTGCATTACGAAGGACGGCATCTTCGCCTACAATGTGCTGCTGACCGACATAATCGTTTAAATTCTTGGGCCGTAATCGCTCTGCCAACGGAATTCGTGTAACCATATCTACAAACTTAAGTGATTTTATCCAAACTCAAATAGCTACCGCGCGAACTTAGTGAAGTAGGCAGGGATTTCGCTTTTAACTTTTTTGTCCGTTTCTCGTCCTTGCGAGAAGGAGGTACGACGACGAAGCAATCTCGTTATTGGGCTTAGAATGCTTTTAAAAGCGAAGTCCCTGTGAAGTAGGCGCGACGTTTGTGAATATAAAGCATTTTAAGTAAATTTGATAAAATAGTTATATGCAAAGATCTTTTTTTATTCCCATCGTATCTGTACTAGTGACTGTTTTTCAAGTAGATTTAGTCGTAGCCCAACGTCAGGAGGTACCGCTGGATCCGGCTGGATTCGTCACAAAATATGATACCGAATTCGAGGGTGTGGGGCCAAAAGTGTATGTACTGCCTGCTCCGCGGACGAAAGAAGAAATGCTCACGGATACATTCGCAGAAATTTTATCGTTCCAGGATAGTATCCAACAGGCTATGGTCTACCAACGTCTGATCGCTGATTTTAAATCGACGAACAACGAGGGTCTGGTAAAAACAATCGTAAACCCGCTACCGCAAGATGAACTTGGCTGGAATACGGTAATTGAAACCAACATACAGCAAGAAAACCACGGAATAGCCTATGGATTGCTTAATGAATATGCCAACCAGTCTTTATCCATAGAACAGATTAACCGTGCGATCGCACTCTTAGAGAGTGCTTTACAACAAGCAAACAAACAGGAGAACACACGCGATCGTGGAATTATTCAATCGAACCTGTCTTCGCTATTGATCTATTCTAAAAACTTTATGGAGGCGGGCAACTATGAAGAGGCCTATTACCAACAAGCTGTAAAGGATAAAAGCATCGTGGAGCAGGCGGAATCGTTGGTGAAAATAGCCAAGATACAGGCGCAAGACAAAGACTTCAATTCGGCTGAAAACACCATTATCCGAAAAGCTATCCCCTTGTTTAACAGGAGCAAACATTACGAAGGTAAACTATTGGCCTGGCAGGAATTGGCCTCGATTTACCAGATGCAAAACAAACACACGGAAGCACAATGGTTTTTAATACAGGCTCGCGATCTGGCCGAAACAAAGAATTTTCCGAATGAGCTCGCCGAGATAGAATATATGTTGGCTTCGTCTAAAATCATTCAAAAAAACTACAGTGTCGCAAAAAAAGAGCTGGATCGAGCGAATAATCTTGCGCGCAAAGAGAACAACAAGCTGCTGCAGCTGGCCATTGTCGAAAAACTTGGCCGTATCAACATGATCCAACGCAATATTGATGATGCGGCTGAGAATCTTGAACATTACTGGGCCCTGAGGACCGAGCTTTTTTAAGCAAGGCACCCCACAATCCGGGCGTACTACGAAAGTTACAAGTGAATTGACACATTTTAGTAATTTATTACGTTAAGCAGATATAAGCTTGACATTTTTTTAACTAAATTTAGCCCTTTCAGAATTTGGAGAGAATTTTGCAAGAAGAATGACAATTAATACTACGTTACATATGTTTAAAAATTTAATTTTTTGTTTAGCCTTGATCTCTGTGGTGGCATGTGGATCTAAACCACGCGTGCAGTTGGAAGAGGGAGGGATAAACTTAGTTCCTACAGTACAACATGAGGTGATCGCTAAAGAAGTGGCTATGCTGCTGGAAAACCATAGCTATAAGAAGGTACCTATGAGCGATTCGGTATCTGCCATCGTTTTCGACAATTTGATAAAGTCGGTAGATCAAGGTAAAACCTACCTTATCCAAGCGGATATCGACGGTCTTCAACAGTATAAACACACCATCAGTCAGGATTTCCGGGACGGTGATTTATCGGCATCCTTTCTTATTTTTAATATCTATTCACAGCGTTATCTCCAATGTATGGAATACGCACTGACACAGATAGATGCTCCCCATGATTTTACCATCGAAGAGAACTACTCTAACTTTAGAGAGAAACTGGATTGGTTTAAATCGGAAGAGGAGCTGAAAGACCAATGGCGAAAACGCGTTAAATATGACTTGTTAAATCTTCGCCTGACTAGCACAGACAAAGATGCCGACCAGGATAAGCACAAAGAGACGCTCCGCAAACGTTACAACAACTTGATCTCGCAGGCTAAGAAGACGAACTCGAACGATGCTTTTCAGTTGATTATGACTTCCTTAACGGATGCTGTAGATCCACACACGACGTATTATAATCCTTCTTTCGCCCAAGCTTTTAACGAAGGTATGTCCAACACGCTTGAGGGAATCGGCGCACGTCTTCAGATGGAAAATGAGATGGTAACGATCAAGGAAATCATTGCCGGAGGCCCTGCCTTTAAAGACAAACGTTTGGAAATGGATGACCGTATCATCGGGGTAGCTCAGGATGATGGTGAATTCGAAGATATTATCGGCTGGCGCTTGGATGCAGCGGTAGCGAAAATCAAAGGCCCTAAGGGTACTGTCGTACGTTTAAAAATACTTCCGGCAGGGCAAGAGCTCACCGCACAACCGAAAATCATTGCTTTAACGCGTGAAAAGATTGTGATCGCGGAAGAGTCTGCTCAAAAATCGGTCAAAACCGTTCGGGGTGAAGATGGCAAATCCTATAAAGTGGGGGTGATCACCTTGCCTAAATTCTATATTGATTTTGAGGGTTACCGTAAGCGTGATCCTGACTATAAGAGTACTACACGGGATGTGAAATTAATTTTGGACAGCCTGAACGACGAGAAAGTGGATGCTGTGGTACTGGATTTACGTAATAACGGCGGAGGCTCGCTCCAGGAGGCTATCGAGCTGACAGGATTATTCATTGATAAAGGCCCTGTCGTGCAGGTACGTGATGCCCGTAACCGGGTGCAAGTGGAGAGTGATACCGAAAGTGGCGTAAAATGGAGCGGTCCGTTCGGCGTGATTATCAACAGGTTCTCGGCGTCTGCATCTGAAATTTTTGCTGGTGCGATTCAGGATTATGGCCGGGGTGTTATCTTAGGTTCCACGACCTATGGAAAAGGAACGGTACAATCGGCTATTGAAATGGCACGTTTTATCAGTCCGACAAACAGGTTATTGATGAAGGCTGCTGGAGGCGATCCGGATGTTCCTAATGGTGCGCCGGAATTTGGTCAGATCAATATTACGATGGGTAAATTTTACCGCGTAAATGGTAGTAGTACACAACATAGGGGGGTAGATGCTGATGTGATCTTTCCGACGCAGTATTCTGCTGAGAAGTTTGGCGAAAGCTCAGAGCCATCGGCCTTGCCTTGGGATCAGATAAAGACGACGACATATGCTAAAGTTGGGGATCTTACGACAACGATTCAAAAACTGAATGCTGCGCATCAGGCGCGTATGGCAAAATCGCCGGAATATAAATTCTTGCTGGAAGATATTGAAGAGTTTAATAAAGATGAAGCAGTGCCTCAAATTAGCCTGAACGAGATAAAACTAAAAAAGGAACGCGATGATAGCATGGCCAAAAATAGGGCGCGCATCAATAAAGTACTGGAACTGCGTGGGCTTCCACTTTGGAAAGAGGGCGAACCGCAGCCGAAAGTAGAATTTGACTTCCTACTGGACGAAAGTTTGAACGTGATGTCGGATTTTATTCCACTAGCCAGTCTTAGCAAGTAATATTGCTTATAAACAGAAAAAACCTTCAACACGATTACGCGTTGAAGGTTTTTTCTGTTTACGATAATCCTATTCCTAGCGCCAGGCCTTGTATTGATTGATCAATCCGTTGGTAGAGCTATCATGACTTGAAATCGCTGTATCACTCTCCAATTCGGGCAATATTCTATTTGCCAGCTGCTTCCCTAACTCTACTCCCCATTGGTCAAAGCTGAAAATATTCCAGATTATACCCTGAACAAAGATCTTATGCTCATAAAATGCGATCATTGTTCCTAAAGTTCGTGGCGTAATTTTCTTGATCAAAAAGGAATTACTTGGACGATTGCCCTCGAACACCTTATAGTTTTTTAATTTCTCTATTTCCGCTTCTGATTTGCCTGCTTGCTCGAGTTCGGCGACGACTTCTTCCTCACTCTTACCGTTCATCAATGCTTCGGTCTGTGCAAAAAAGTTAGATAACAACAATTGATGGTGATTGCCGAGGGGATTATGTGAAATGGCTGGCGCAATGAAATCGCAGGGGATCAGTTTTGTTCCCTGGTGGATTAACTGGTAGAATGCATGCTGCCCGTTGGTACCAGGTTCTCCCCAAATAATAGGTCCGGTTTCGTAATCTACCCTGTTGCCATTTCGGTCTATATACTTGCCGTTACTTTCCATATCTCCTTGCTGGAAATAAGCTGCGAAACGATGTAAATATTGGTCATAGGGCAATATGGCGTGACTTTCGGCTCCGAAAAAATTATTGTACCAGATGCCCAATAGCGCTAATATCACGGGTATATTTTCCTCAAAAGGGGCCTCTTGAAAATGTGTGTCTGCTTCGTAAGCACCTTGTAATACCTCTTCAAAATTGTCGAACCCGATCGAGAGTGCAATAGAAAGACCGATGGCAGACCATAGGGAATAACGGCCGCCTACCCAGTCCCAAAACTCAAACATGTTCTTTGGATCGATACCGAATGCCGAGACACCTTTTTCATTTGTACTCAAAGCGGCAAAATGCTTGGCTACATCGGCTTCCGTCGCTCCGGACTTAAGGAACCAATCTTTTGCCGTCTGGGCATTTGCCATGGTCTCTTGCGTGGTAAATGTTTTTGATGCGACTAGAAAGAGGGTTGTTTCTGGGTTGAGCCCCTTCAGCGTTTCTGCGATATGGGTGCCATCTACATTGGAAACAAAGGAAACGTTGAGGTGTGTTTTATACGATTTTAACGCTTCTGTCACCATAACGGGCCCCAAATCCGAGCCACCAATACCGATATTAACAACATCTGTAATCGCTTGTCCGGTATAGCCTTTCCACGCTCCAGAATGGATCTGCTCGCAAAAGGCTTTCATCTGCGCTTTTACCGCTTTTACTTTCGGCATCACATCTTCATTATCTACGATAACGGGCTCTCCGGATTGATTACGCAAAGCGGTATGCAATACCTGCCGCCCTTCGGTAACATTTATTTTTTCGCCTGAAAACATCGCCTGGATCGCCTTTTCCAATTGACATTCGCGCGCTAATTGCATCAGTAATGCAAATGTTTCGGCATTGATTCTATTCTTGGAATAATCTAGAAGGATATCATTCAGCTGCACGGAATAATTTTCAAAACGCAGAGGGTCTTCTTGAAAAAGTTGCGCGATGGATTTTTCGCTGATGGTGATATAATGATCTGCCAGGTACTTGTAGGCTGGGGTTTCTGTAAAATTGATGGATGGTAGCATATTTGATTCTGTTTAATCCAAAGATAAGAATTCTGAGCAGTTTATGCTAGTTTTCAGGTTGTACTGTTTACATTTGCGTTATGACAAAAGAACATATTCAAGACTTGAGGGACAGAGTGACGGCCCTGAGGAGGCATCTTTGACATAGATGCCAAAAAAGAGGAGATAGCGGAACAAACTGAAATCACCCTACAGCCCGACTTTTGGGACGATTCTAAAGCAGCGGAGGTCATCTTACGCGCGATTCAGATCACCAAAGTATGGACCGATCAGTACGATGAGGTTTCCTCGGCTGTAGACGACACCAACGTTTTGTACGAATTTTTCCAGGCAGGCGATGCTACGGAGCAGGAAGTCGAGGAGCAGTACCAGATTGCGCTGGCTCATGTCGAAGACCTCGAATTTAAAAACATGCTCAGTGCAGAGGAGGATCAATTGGACGCCATCTTACAGATCACGGCTGGTGCAGGTGGTACGGAGAGCTGTGACTGGGCAGCAATGCTCATGCGTATGTATATCATGTGGGGAGAAAGGCATGGCTGTAAAGTAACGGAACAGGATCACCAAGAGGGCGATGTTGCCGGTATAAAATCAGTAACGTTGCAGTTATCGGGCGATTTTGCCTATGGTTACCTAAAAGGCGAAAATGGGGTTCATCGCCTTGTACGTATTTCGCCCTTTGACTCCAACGCCAAAAGACACACTTCTTTTGCATCGGTATACGTATATCCGCTAGTAGATAATAATATTGAGATCGATGTTAAAGATTCCGAAATCGAATGGGATACTTTTCGTGCCGGAGGAGCTGGTGGACAGAATGTAAACAAAGTCGAAACAGCAGTACGTCTTCATCACAAACCGACAGGTATTATTATCAAAAATCAAGAATCCCGATCACAGCTTCAGAACAAAGAAAATGCACTAAGGCTCTTAAAATCGCAGTTGTACGAGATTGAAATGCGCAAACGTGCAGAGGCTAGCGCAGCTATTGAAGGGTCTAAAAAGAAAATTGAATGGGGATCACAAATACGTAATTATGTATTGCATCCTTATAAATTGATTAAAGATTTACGAACCGGCACGGAAACCTCCAACACGCAAGGGGTACTGGACGGGGATCTGGATGAATTCTTGAAATCCTATCTGATGGAATTTGGTGGCTAGTATTGAACAAGGATAAAAGGAACAAGGATAAAGGATTGAAAAACTTTCTTCGTTCCTTTAGTCTTTATTCCATCTATTCATGTTTCTTGTTTAAAACGAATTCTTCCACATCATACTTTCTACCGGACGCACGGTTTTGCTATTGTATTTGGCATTGCCTTTTGTGTTATATAGCGTCTCGATCTCTCCTTCAACAGCAAAGTAAATCAACTGACCGACAGGCATACCCGCGTATATACGAACAGGTTGTGCAACCGAAATTTCGAGTGTCCAGGTATTACAGAAGCCGACATCTCCTTTTCCGGCAGTGGCATGGATATCAATACCCAATCGGCCTGTACTGGATTTCCCCTCTAAAAAAGGAACATGGGCATGGGTCTCGGTATATTCTAATGTTACACCCAGATACAAGGTATTAGGCTGTAGTACAAAGCCTTCTTCCGGGATTTCGAAATGATCTATTTCATTGTGCTTCTTAGCATCTAAAACACGATCCCTGTAGGTTGCCAGATGCTTTCCTAGATGCACATCATAAGAATTTGTACCTAAACACGTACGATCATATGGTTCAATAACAATCGTTCCTTTTTCTATTTCTTCTAATATTCGCTTGTCTGATAAGATCATATGATAATTTAATAACTAGCCGCGCCAGAAAGTTTTCAAAAATACGTTATTACTTGAATCCAAGCAACTTTTAAAATCAATAAGGGGTTTTAATGAAGTTTTAAATTCGATATTTTTTGAGTCTGGTCCACCGCCTTACCTTTCCGCCACTAGCCGTGGCAGGGCTTCTCCTTTCTCCTTGACGAGAAAGGAGCAAAGAGTCAAGACTTGGTCAATGTTATGCTAAAAGCTTTTGGATTTACTAAACAGATCTGAGCCGTTGCACTTCGTAGATCTGTTCTTAACGCAAATCCAAAAGCTTTCTTAACGCTACATCGACCTAGGTCGTCCTTTTAAATTCAGCTAAAGTTTAAACTAATATTTAAGAATAAAGCACTATCCTTTCATCACCGATAAATGTCGCCTTAGCCATTTGCCTTTTGCAGGAGGAAGCACGGACCACTTTGGCAAATGGGTACAGCGACGACTTTTTGCTTCTTTTTTTAAGGTAAACGGCGTAGCCCTCATTCATACAAAAAATAAACACATATGAATAAAAAGAAGGCCCCTGTCGCGGGCAAGCGACAAAATAAATTTGATTAAAATAAACCTGCCTTTAATCCCATCAATTAACCTTAAATAAACAAAAGCCCACAATTCATGTATAACATGTTTTTAAATTTAATGTTGCCATTTCCCTTTTTACTGTTTACATTTATCTATGGCACTGGTATATTTAAGAGAGCTAGACAGCACAACCAAATTTGCAATTTGGAAGATTGAAGAAAATGCGCAAGAGCTCTTGGCGAAACTTCAATTGGATGAACATGAAAAAGCAAAGCTCCAGCAGTTTGGTAAAGGCAAACGAACGTTGCATTGGTTGGCTACCCGTGTGCTGCTGCGTTATTTATTACAGACGAGCGAATATATCAATTGCCCTTCAGATTCAAATGGTAAGCCTTACCTTCCAGACTACCCGTATAAAATTTCGCTGACCCACTCTTTCGATTATGCGGGCGTGATGCTCAGTACCAATGGGGAATGTGGAATTGACCTCGAAATCGTAAAAGACAAGGTACTGCGGATTAAAGAAAAATTTCTTAAACCAGAAGAGCTTACGTTTATTTCCGCTAAACATGAGGTCGAACAGCTATATGCCTGCTGGTGTGCCAAAGAGGCGGTTTATAAGTTGCAGGGGAATAAAGGCGTTTCTTTTCTGCATGACATGACCATAAAACCATTTGACTATAAGGCACAAGGGGTGATGACCTTAGTGCTACAAAAGGACAGTGATGCGCATGAATTTCATGTACATTATGAAAAATTCAACGCCTATATGTTGGGATATGTAGTAGAATAACCGTATTAATGCTGCTCCAACTGATCTCGCTTTAGCGCCAAACGCTTATTGGCTTTATAAATTTTTACGGCTATTAAAAAGTAGGCTAGAAGAAGGGGGCCATATACTAATCCCATGATTCCGAACAATGGCAACCCGATAATAACCCCTACTACGGTAATGATAGGATGGATATCGCCTATTTTTTTGGCAATTATAAGCCTTAATACGTTGTCAATATTGATGACTAGACCAAAACCCCAGAGTAATAATCCAACAGCTTGCCAACTCTGACCTTCGGCGAACAGGATCATTGCCGCCGGAACGAAAATCAGGGGCGGACCTATAAGTGGAATAAACGATAGTATAGCGCAGATAACACCCCAAAATAGGGGATCCGAAACGTCAAAGATCCAAAATCCCAACGCAAGACAGCCCCCCTGTACAATCGCTATAAAGGTCTGACCGACGATATTGGAATAGGTAATGTTTTTTAACTCATTACCAAATTCTACTGCATTCTCCGCGTCAAAAGGCATATAAAAAACGATGCCATTTTCGAAGCCTTTGTAATTGACAAATAGAAAGTACAAGATAAAATACATGACAGATATTTCTAAAAAGATATTGGCCGCCATACCCAAAACGGCTGTCAACAGTTCACCGGCATAGGCTGCACTGGCTTCAAGCTGCTCCTTTAGAAAGTCGGGCTTGCCCAACTTATCACCGACAAATGTATTGATCGCATCAATAATACTGTTTATCCAGTCGGGATTATCTTGTAGCTCCCTTGCTTTATTCAAAAGCATAGAGCCAATACCTACAAATGGAAGGACAATGATGAAAAGGGAAATAATAATAATAAACACCGAAGAAAGCGGCTTAGGCCAATGCCAGTTTTCGATCAGAAACCGATTGAGGTTTCGAAATAGGGTGTACATGACCATCGTTCCCAGAATAGCACTAAAAATTCCCTTTAATGCATACATCAGTATAGCACCGAGAAAAAGGACAATAATGAGGATGATGATATTCCGTTCCTTTTGTGAAAAAACAGCGTTATTCATATGTCAAAAAATCGTTTAGGGAGCTTGATCGCTCGAAAAAAATGTATCTGTAATGGTATAACAACAATGCACTAGAAATTTGGTTTTCGTTTTTCAATAAAGGCTGCAATCCCTTCCTTTGCTTCCGGAGAGGCGAAGCATTGACCGAATAACTCAATCTCCTTCTCAAACCCCTTTTGAGGAGTTTGTATTGCGGTATTTACCGCATCAATCGCCTTGGAAATGGCATTTGGTGATCTAGCAAATATCTTCTGAAGGAGTTGCTTACTGAAATCCATGATCGCAGCGGGATCAACGACATGATTCACCAGCCCCCAGTTATATGCCTCGTTGGCTCCTACCCTGTCGGCGGTCATGATCATCTCAAGGGCTTTTCCGCGCCCTATCAGCTGGGTGAGGCGCTGCGTACCGCCATAGCCAGGTATAATACCGAGGGAGACCTCGGGTAGCCCCAGCTGCGCATTGGTGGAAGCCACCCGGATATGACAGGACAAGGCTAACTCCAGACCTCCTCCAAGTGCAAAGCCATTGATAGCTGCGATCACGGGTTTAGAAAAATTGTAAATCGTATCCATAAGACCGTGTCCCTCCTTGGCTAAGGTCTCGGCGCCTGCATCATCCAAGGATGCAAATTCGGTAATATCTGCACCTGCAACAAATGCCTTCTCTCCCGCTCCTGTAAGGATCACTCCCCTTACTTCGGATTGCTGCTCCAGAAACCGGAATGCCGCGGTAAGCTCGAGCACGGTCTCCCGATTCAATGCATTTAATTTCTGTTCTCTATTTACGGTCAAAACTGCAGTTTGATCGGTTACCTGCAAGAGTAAGTTGTTATATGATGTCATTTCTACGTATTTACGGTTACAAATCTGTGAGGTATTATCTGCTTTTAGCCAAAATGATGCCGAGATAAGCGTCGTCTTGTTTTTAGAAATCAAAATGGAGCGAAACGCGAAACCGTTCTTTATTTATGCTCGCGTGATCGAGGTAATTGAGTCTTTTTATATATTCGACTTTAACTATTTTAAGGATATTATCGATGCCGACATATCCTTCCCAATAGGGGTTCTTGCCCAGAACATGCGTCATGGCATTTCCTTCCTCGTCGTTATCAAAATAAACGCCTCCTACACCATCATAGGGGTTATTCGAAGTCGACAGATCTCCATAGAACATTTTTGCGCCAAATACTTCGCGCAGTTTTAACTTTTTGATCAGAGGAAGTTTATTAAAAATAAATCCCTGAAGCTGGTGATCGTAGGAAAACTTAATGAATTGGTCGGCGACGAATTCCATATTATTGGTCAGTTCGTAGGAGATGGTATGACGGTCTTTGATTTCCTGGACGTTAGGCATTTCTAGAAGAGGATATGGCAACTCGCCCCAGATCTTTCCGACGGAGAAGGTCATATCGCCAAAACCAAGCTGATTTAAGAACCATCTTTTGGATACAAAAAACCGTAAAGCGTCGTACGTGTAGGGAACGTCCCAGAACCCCTTCAGGCCTCTGTTGTATTGCAGGCTGAAAATTGGATATTTTTCGACCACAGTGGTTCTCCGTAGATTACGGTAATAAAATTTTTCGAACGGTGCCCATCGCAGTGTCAGCTGTACATCGTTGGTATGGATCTGATCTAAAAATTGGGTGGTATCTATTGCTAACGGAAAGCGCAAGTCGCCCAGCGGTACCCTTCGCTGATGGGTCAGGTTTGTAGAAA
The DNA here is from genome assembly GCF_005049105.1 of Sphingobacterium alkalisoli. Lineage (GTDB taxonomy): Bacteria > Bacteroidota > Bacteroidia > Sphingobacteriales > Sphingobacteriaceae > Sphingobacterium > Sphingobacterium alkalisoli. Next base: position 88,077 of record NZ_SUKA01000010.1, on the reverse strand, counting down.
GACTAATATGATTCCCAAACTCGACCAGATGTCCTAATCGGTAGGCATCGGAGCCCAACCATTTTAACGGTCTATTCGTACGAAAGCCCTGGAAAAAGCTATCTCCCTTTAAAAAGCCAATCCCTCGCCCTGGATCAAATACATCATGTTGTACGATACCCTCGATGTAATGCGCCGGAAAAGTTGCGATGGATTTTCCATTTAAAGACACTGCCGTCCTTAAGAAATATTTCCAAGCGTCATCCCGTGTGCCATAGGCCAAATATCCCTCCAGATACATTTTGTCGGAAAATGCTTCTGTGGTCCGCCCTCCTAATCTAAATCGATTCCCCTCCAGATTGTTCTGGTGATAGGCGTATTCGAGCGGACCTAACTCTACTTTGCCCAACGAATAGTAGCTTTGTGAAAAGAGGTATCCTATGGAGAGTAAGGTTTTGAACGATTTCAAATTGTTAACACTGTCTACATTACTGTAGGTGCGCTGCTCGACAGGGTTGAGCGCAACAGGACGATCTTGGCCTACGATGGAATTGGCATCCAATTTGGTTTCAATGGGCGCTCCGGTAAATAATCCATCGGGAAGGGACATCCGTGAATTATAATCTTCATTGACACTCAAGCGTTCGCCAAATACGGCATCCGTCTTCCCCCTACCAAATAGGACACGTACCATTGCCGTATCCTGAAGCATAATGCCATCCCGATCTGGTGAATAGGCCAAGCGAATAGTAAACTCATTTACCCAGTTGACGTTGGTGTTGGCACCAACGGACATATTCGCTTGCTTCACGGCATACCTGCCATCCAAAGAGACCTGCAATTCGCCTCGCAATAATAGATCGGTGCTATTACGTGGTTCGAATGCTAAGCGTACATACGGCTCCTTGGCTGTGCGAACCGTATCAAGGATATAGTACTTATAGTAGATCTTTCCATTGTCGGCAATGGGGCTTAAAAAGAGTTTATTGAGGAAAAAGATACTTTCGTCGTAGATGTCTACCGGTTGGAAGAGGTAGTTCATATACGACTGCATATTGGGGTTATTGATGTAGCGTGTATCAAATTCTGTCTTTTCCTGCGCACGGATGATTTTCTTTTGCCGGGAAGGGTTCTGCTTGACGTAATTGTCTGAGATATTTTCTTCCATATAGAGGGTAAGAAGTTCTTTACCCGCGACGACAGACGTATCGACGTTTTGAAAGAAAAAGCTCAGGTTGCCCAGGCGATTTTTGGCACTGCTTGGCGGATCAACCAATCCGAATTTTATCTTTTCATACTGTTTAAAATAAAGACTATCCTTGCCCGAAAGTCTATTTTTCCCTTTGTTGCGGATTACTAGATCAATAAGTTCGACAGCAGGATTATTTCTGTTGGAATATTTTCTCTTTCGGAATACATCGACGACTTCAATTTCATTCTGATCGGGCTTGAGATAGAGTGTCAGCATGGTATCCTGCGGAAGTACCGCGGCTTCTAGCGAAGAATACCCGATTGCTTTGATGATGAGGATCAGGGAAGAAGAATCGGAGGTCACCGAAAACTGGCCTTTAGCATCGGTAGATGTACCTATATTGCCCCCTTTTATAAATATACTTGCGCCTGAAACTGGCTTGTGAGATGCTTCGTCTATTACCTGCCCCTTATGTGTAAATTGAGCCAATGTAGAGAGGATTGTGAAATTCACAATGGCTCCTATAAGAAACATACGTAATAGCAACAATTTTCCTTCTCTGCCCATAACAACCTTGGTCGGTTATAAAGATACAATTTGTAGAGAAAGTTCAAAATTTAATGCCTAAAAAACCTTCATGATTATTAGCGATACCTCCCGAAGTGCCATCATAACGATCACGTCAGCCCCAGCGAGACGAAGTGAAGTCGAACAGGCCTAGGGATTTCGCTTTTAAAAACATTCGTCACTGCGAGGAGCTACTACGAAGCAGTCTAAGCCCAATAAATGAGATTGCTTCGTCGTCGTACCTCCTTCTCGCAAGGACGAGAAACGGACAAAAAAGTTAAAAGCGAAATCCCTGCGAACAGGCCTAATTGTTACTCTAACTCTGACGACCTGTTATACGTGCCTAGCGGAAAACCAGACAAGTACTTTGGCAGTACCGTATTTTACAGGATGCCCAGGATACAATCCGGATACAATCCTATCAAAAGGGTAACTACTGTCGCGATGATAAGAACAATTTTGAAATTCAGCGGCATACTTACTTCTATGGCTCCCTCGTCTGCTGACTTGAAATACATATGGACGACCACACGCAAATAATAGAAAACACCTATGGCTGCATTGATGGCGGCAAGGACTAACAAGGTAATTTGATAATCCTGCATGACGGTATTAAACATCATAAACTTACCAATAAATCCGGCTGTTAGCGGAATACCTGCCAACGAAAGCATGGCTATGGTAATCGTAATGGCCAACAATGGATTTGTTTTCCCGAGTTCATTAAACGCAATAAATTGATCCGATCCGTGGGCTCTTTTTACCAATATTAAACCTCCAAACGCAATTACCGAAGCTAACGAATAGGCTATCGAATAGGTAAAGATACCAGAAGCAGAATCTGCGCCGATTGCTACAATGGCAAATAGCATATAGCCCGCATGTGCTATACTTGAATAGGCCAGCATACGCTTAAAGCTCGTCTGCATCAATGCACTGATATTCCCCATGAATAGGGTGATCACCACGATCGTGAGTAAAACAGGTGTCCAATAATCATGAAGCGGGACAAATACATAGCTGAATAGACGTAAGAAACCTGCAAAAGAGGCTACTTTCACGACTGTACTCATATAGCTTGTAATCAATATGGGTGCACCATCATATACATCGGGGGTCCAGAAATGAAACGGTGCTGCACCGATTTTAAAACATAATCCGACCAGCAGCAGTAATATACCGCCGTAGAAGAGTGGAGAGATCGTATGTGGATTGTCTATCACATATGCCTTGACACCTGTGATATCGAATGTACCGGTCGCCCCATACAACAAGGTAATACCGAATAATAAAAAGCCTGTGGAGAAGGCGCCCATCAGAAAGTATTTCAAAGCGGCTTCATTGGAGTTGAAATCAGACTTTCGTATACCCACGAGTATGTAGAGCGTAACCGACATCACCTCTATGCCGACAAAAAGCATCGCAAAATTATGGTAGGAGCTGACCAACAAAGCACCTGTCAATGAAAAGAGCATTAAGGTATAGTATTCGGCGACGTTGCTACTGATAGCTCTAAAATATTCTTTGGAAAGCAGTAAGATCAAGCCGGTAATGACAATGCATAGGATCGAAAACGACAGCGCAAGATTATCAAATACGACCATTCCATGGTATACAGGCGTGGCACCTTTATCCCACGCAGCTATCTCAAAACCGATCGCTACGACAAGCCCGACTAATGTTACGGGCAACAAGGCATTCTTGGCTTTATACAGCCCTAAATACAATACTAATATTCCTAATAAAGACAGCGTTATAATCGCACCCATAATTCTTTTCGTATATAATATTCGCTATATTAAAATTTTACCTCTTGCAATATCTGTAGGACGGAAGCTTCCGACAGCTGCAATAACCCGTTCGGAAATATCCCTAGATACACAATAAGGATTGATACAACCGTGAGTACCACGATCTCGTGACCTTTTATATCGACGATATCCCTGTGCTGATCAGCCAGCTCGCCCAACATGGTTTGTTGATACAATCGCAACATGTACACAGCACCCAATATCAAGGTGAATCCAGCAAAGACGGCAAACCATACGCCGTAGTCAAAAATCCCCTTGAGCAGTAAAAACTCTCCGACAAAGCCATTGGTTAACGGAAGTCCTACGGCGCCCATTAGTATGATCAGGAAAAAGATCGCCAGTTTTGGCATTTTACTGGCTAGCCCACCAAGGTCTTGCAATAACCGAGTCTGTGTCTTTCTCTCCATAATGTCAATTACAAAAAATAATCCGATGACACTGATCCCGTGGTTTACCATTTGCATGATCGCTCCTTGAAGCGCTTCTTGGTTCCATGCAAAAACGCCTGCACTGATCAATCCGACGTGTGCTATAGAGGAGTATGCGATAAGTCGTTTGGCATCTTGTTGCTTGATGGCAATGATCGAAGCGTATACAATACCGATTACACATAAAATCAATACGAGCTGACCATAAGCAGCTACACCAAGCGGCGCAATCGGAATCAACCAACGGATCAATCCATATACACCCATCTTTAGCATGATACCAGCCAATAGCATAGTGCCTGCAGCGGGTGCATGGGTATAGGTGTCGGGTTGCCAGGTATGAAACGGAAAGATGGGGATTTTAATAGCGAAAGCTAAGAAAAAGGCCCAAAATATCCATCTTTGGGTAGGATCGGATAATGCTAATGTGGAGAAGGAACTCCATTCAAAGTCTTTGTTGGGGGTTTGATGGTATAGATAGATTATTGCTACCAACATGAATATACTTCCCAAAAAAGTATATACAAAAAACTTAAGATTGACTTTTATGCGATCGCCATCTCCCCATAAGGCACATATAAAGTAAATAGGAATCAAGGCTATTTCCCATCCGACATAAAAGGTAAAGGCATCCAAAGCAGTAAATACCAATATTAACCCGGCTTGCATAAAAGCTACCAAGGCATAGAAATTTCCTTTTAAGGATCTACCAAAGGTCGAAAGTACGATTAGCGGAATCAATCCATTTGTCAACAATACGAGCGGCAAACTGATACCGTCGATTCCGATATGAAAATGAATACCTAAACTCTTTATCCACGGAAAAGATTGTTCGAACTGAAGCGCCGCATCAGGGACAAATTGGCACAGGAACGGTACGGTCAATAGGAACTGCAATAATGATAAACCTAACGCCACCCATTTTGAAATCGTCGAGGACTTCATGAAGGCTAAAATCAGTGCGCTTATTATGGGGAATATCAGTAGTATAAAAAGGTTATCCATTGATTACTTCAATTATTTTTTAAACTATAGGTTTAACAATCCGTACAACATGATAGCGATCACGCCGACTACCATCATGAAAATATAAAATCCGACATGGCCACTCTGTAACTGCCGAATACCTCTACCCGAAACAATAAAGAAATTTGCTATACCGTTGACCAGACCGTCAATTGCTTCACGATCGACGATCTTATAGAAGAACTTAGACAACGCATCCAGCGGTCGTACAATTATCGCATCATAGATTTCATCAATATAAAATTTGCGATATGATAAGTTGTATAATGCGTTCTGTTGTTGTCCGTCTTCTTGCGGAATCTCTTCCCGTTTAACATATTTTGAATAGGCCACGAAAGCCATAACAAGCGCTGCTACCGATGAAATTCCCATTAGGATATATTCGGTTGTATGATCCAGATGGAAAGGTTGCGCGACGGCTTGGCTATCTGCGAATACCGGTGTCAAGAAATTGGATAGCCAATGGCTCCCGTGCAATGCTTCGGGAACATTGAGCAAACCGCCCCCTACCGCTAACAGTGCCAAAATAATCAACGGAACAGTCATCTGCCAAGGCGACTCGTGCAGGTGATGGCGCTGTTCTTCTGTACCTCTGAATTTACCAAAGAAGGTTAAATAGAGTAACCTAAACATATAGAAGGCTGTACAGAGTGCCGCGAGCAATCCTACTCCCCAGAATAAGGGGTTGTGGGCAAATGCATAGGCTAATATTTCGTCTTTCGAAAAGAATCCGGACAACGGGGGTATACCGGCGATGGCTATTGTACCGATCAGCATAGTACCGTAGGTGACGGGAAGCGCCTTTTTTAGTCCACCCATCTTGCGCATATCCTGCTCATTGCCCATCGCATGAATGACAGAACCTGCGCCTAAGAATAATAAGGCCTTGAAGAATGCGTGTGTCAATACATGAAAAAAAGCTCCTGTAAAAGCACCTACGCCTAATCCTAAAAACATATACCCCAGTTGGGAAACTGTGGAATAAGCTAATACTTTTTTAATATCGTTTTGTGTTACGGCAACCAATGCGGCCAATAGCGCAGTACAGACTCCGATAATGGCAATTACCTGCATCGTAACGGGAGACAGGGTAAACATAATGTTGGATCGCGCGATCATATATATACCTGCTGTAACCATCGTAGCGGCATGGATCAAAGCGGAAACGGGAGTCGGTCCTGCCATGGCATCCGGTAGCCAGGTAAATAACGGAATCTGTGCAGATTTTCCGGTAGCAGCGACAAATAACAACAGCGTAATCACCAATAAAGTCGAATCACCAGATGACATTTGAGCGGCTTGTCCTAACACCGTGCTGAATTCTAACGAGCCGAATGTGGCGATGATAAAGAATACGGCAATAAGGAACCCTAGATCGCCTATTCTATTCATTACGAAAGCTTTCTTTGCAGCGGAAGCGTAACTTGAGTTTTTATACCAAAAACCTATGAGCAGGTAAGAACACAGTCCTACCCCTTCCCATCCAATAAACATGACCAGGTAATTGGATCCAAGCACGAGAAGCAGCATAAAAAAAACGAATAGATTCAGGTAGGCAAAAAACTTCCCAAACCCGGCATCGTGCGCCATATAGCTAATGGAATACAGGTGTATCAGGAATCCGATCCCTGTGACGATGAGCAGCATAATAGCGCTTAGCGGATCGACAAGGAAGGAAAGGGAAAAATTAAGCGAGCCCACGCTAATCCAGTCGAATAGATGATAGGTGAATACGCCTGTTTCTCCTGCCTGACGGGCTGCATTTACTTCTCCAAATAACACGCAACTGATCACGAAGGAAACAAAGATTGCGCCACTACCAATTATCCCGATCAACGGCTTAGGTAGTAGGTTCCGCCCTAGTCCGTTTATTATAAATCCTATTAAAGCGCTTAATGGTACTAACCAAACTAATTCTATCATATTATACGGGTGTGCTTAATTATTACCAACGTAGTTTACTTAATGATTCTATATCCACTGATTTCGTATTACGGTACACCATAATGACGATTGCCAGACCTACTGCAACTTCAGCAGCTGCGAGTGCCATGACGAAGAAAACGAACACCTGACCGCTTGCATCGCCTCGATAAGCTGAGAACGCAGCCAACAGTAAGTTGACGGAATTTAGCATCAACTCGACACACATCATAATGATAATGACATTCCGACGAATCAGTACGCCAATTACACCGATGGAAAATATGACGCTACAAAAAATCAAATAATGATTTAATGGTATTCCTTGTATGGTTTGAATGACACTATCCATTAGATTCTTTTGTTTCTTTTTTAGCTAATAAAACGGCTCCAATCATTGCAGTAAGGAGTAACAGGGAGGACAACTCGAATGGCAGTAAAAACTCATCAAACAAAACCTTGCCCAGGTTCTCGACCAACCCCACATCTGTATTGCCGGTGACGTAATCGTTGTTGATTTCAAGCACACGAAACGCGCCCAAAAGTGTTGCCAATAAACTCATGCCTGCTATGGCTCCCATAATTTTGACCAAATTGGACTTCATGGGCTCGCTTTCCTTATTGAGGTTCAAGAGCATGAGCACAAAAAGGAAAAGTACCATGATAGCACCCATATATACGATGAAATTTACAACGGCCAAGAACTGCGCGTTTAACAGAATATAATGCACCGTAAACGTAAAAAATGTAATAACGAGATAGAGTACACTATGCACTGGATTCTTTGCAAAGATCGTCATCAAGGCAAAAAATATAGACAAAAATGCGACAAAGTAGAATATGGACATCTTATAATGATTTTTGCTGTGTTAACTGTATCAAATCTATTTTGGGCTCTACCAGCTTGTCCTTACCATAGATAAAGTCCTTACGTAGATAATCTGCCGTAACATGGGGACCATCTAAGTAAATAGCTTCCTTCGGGCAGGCTTCTTCACACAATCCGCAAAAAATACAGCGCAACATATTAATTTCATAAACAGAAGCATATTTCTCCTCTCGGTAGAGGTGCTCTTCGTCTTTTTGACGTTCTGCTGCCGTCATTGTAATCGCCTCTGCCGGGCATGATAGCGCACATAGGCCACATGCTGTACAGCGTTCCCTTCCTTCTTCATCTCGTTTAAGGGAATGTTGACCACGGAAATTTTTCGAATAGGGCCGGATTTGCTCCGGATATTTTATCGTAGGAATCTTCCTAAAGAAATGCTTCAAGGTAATACTAAGCCCTTTCGCGATGGCAGGTAAATATATACGCTCCCAAAAGTTCATTGGCTTTTGCTCTAATACTTTTTTTCTGTTTGATAACGACTGCATCTTGCTCCCTTCTTAACTAGTTAAAATAAGTATCCTTTACAATAGTAATTATTCCTGTCAATACAATATTGGCTATGGCCAGCGGAATCAGCATTTTCCAACCTAATTTCATCAACTGGTCATAACGAAAACGCGGTAATGTCCAGCGGATCCACATGAAAAAGAAGATAAAAGCGAATATTTTGGCGAAAAATACCAACACGCCTATAATGGTGATCCAGTTTTCTGACAGCCCCATTTCATACATGAATGGGAAATTATATCCTCCAAAATATAAGGCAGCCATCAGCGCGGATGAAACAAACATATTGATATATTCAGAGAACATATAAAGACCTAATTTCATGGACGAGTATTCGGTATGGTACCCCCCGATCAATTCCGTTTCACATTCTGGCAGGTCAAAAGGAACCCGATTACATTCTGCGAATGCGCAGGTCATAAAAATAAGAAATCCTAGTGGTTGTACCCAGATGTTCCAATTTACAAAACCAGACTGTTGGGATACAATATCGCCAATAGATAAAGATCCTGTTACCATCAACAAGGCTATGAGGGACAATCCCATTCCGATTTCATAACTGATACTTTGGGAGGCTGCACGAATAGCCCCCATCAACGAGAACTTATTATTCGATGCCCAACCGCCAATCATTACACCGTAGACACCTAATGCGATTACACCAAATATGTACAATACACCTACATTGATGTCGGCTACCTGTAAGGTTACCACGCGATCGCCAATCGTGAGATTTTGTCCCCATGGTATCACAGCAGAACTAATACAGGCGGTGATAATAGCAAGTGTCGGACCAATGATAAACAACGGTTTATGGGCACCTGCCGGAATAATTTCTTCTTTGAAAAAGAACTTCCCTCCATCACAAAGTGGCTGCAACAGGCCGAACAAGCCAGCACGATCGGGTCCATAACGATCTTGCATGAATCCTGCGATCTTACGCTCGGCCAGGGTGGAATACATCGCTATTACCAATGAAATGGTAAAAATGATGACAACCAGTATTAATTTTTCTAAAATAAAAGCTCCTTCCATTTCGCGTCTGTGCTTATTTTAATTTTTCAGTTCTTGCTAATTGTTCCTCATTTGCTTCTTGCAATGATGGATTTTCCTGGATAACCGCAGGTGGATTAAAGTTGTAATAGTGATTTGAATTGATAACCGACTCTTTATCTACCTTAGTGGGCTCCTCCAATATCCACTGGTTAGTCTGTTTGGTATCAAAGCGGCAGGTATTACAGATGAAATCTTCCACTTCGCCAAATTCGTCTTTTCGCCCTGTTACCCGAAGTACATCTGCGCCCTTGTACCATAAGGTGACCTTACCTGAACAGCTTGGGCAGTCTCGGTGTGCATCGACGGGCTTGGTAAACCAAACCCGATTTTTGAATCGAAATGTTTTATCCGTAAGCGCACCTACAGGGCACACGTCGATCACATTTCCGATAAAATCGTTATCTAATGCTTCCTCGATGTAGGTTGATATTTCGGAATGATCACCTCTATGTAAGATGCCATGTTCCCGCTTATTAGTCAATTGATTGGCGACATACACACAACGATAACATAAAATACACCTATTCATGTGCAATTGTATCTTATCTCCAATGTCGATACGTTCGAAGGTGCGGCGTCCGAACTCATAGCGTGTTTGCTCGGCACCATGCTCATAGCCCAGATCCTGCAACTTGCATTCGCCGGCCTGATCGCATACAGGACAATCTAACGGATGGTTGATCAATAAAAACTCCACAACACCTTTGCGCGCATCGACCACTTCGGGCGACGTAATATTTTGCACTTCCATGCCGTCCATCACTGTCGTACGACAGGAGGCTACTAATTTAGGCATTGGCCTAGGGTCTTTCTCAGAACCTTTGGATACTTTTACAAGACAGGTACGGCATTTCCCTCCTGAGCCTTCCAACTTGGAATAATAACACATCGCAGGAGGAACGATATCCCCACCAATCTGACGTGCGGCATTTAGAATAGAAGTACCCGGAGCTACATTCACCGGAATACCATCAATCGTTACTGTAAATTTTACTTCTTCTTCAGCCATCGTATCTGCTATTAATATTATTGTACTATGGGTGTAACCGGATCTGCATAATGTGCTAATCCATAATTCCTACTGAGTGCTTCCTGGGGCTGGGTAATATGCCATTCGAATTCATCTCTGAAGTGACGAATAGCTGCTGCAACCGGCCAGGCAGCGGCATCTCCCAACGGACAGATGGTATTGCCCTCGATACGGCGCTGCACATCCCACAACAAATCAATATCTTCTATGTTACCTCTTCCTGTTTCAATCTTATGCAAGATCTTTTCCATCCAACCTGTTCCTTCCCTGCAGGGTGAACACTGCCCACAGCTTTCGTGATGATAAAAGCGGGCAAAATTCCACGTATTGCGAACGATACATTGATCTTCATCAAAAACAATAAATCCGCCAGATCCCATTGAACTACCTGTTGCAAAACCGCCGTCGGCCAATGATTCGTACGTCATCAGTCGTGCGTTTCCATTGATAGTCTTTGAAATCAAATTTGCCGGTAAGATCGGGACCGATGACCCGCCAGGTACCAAAGCTTTCAGCTTTTTACCATTAGCAATCCCACCACAGTATTCGTCGGAATAGATAAATTCCTCTACAGGAAGTCCTAAGTCTATTTCATATACGCCAGGTCGTACAATATTACCACTAGCGGATATTAATTTTGTACCGGTACTTCTTTCAATGCCAATCTTGGCGTATTCTTCGCCTCCGTCGTTGATGATCGGAACAGTAGCAGCAATGGATTCCACGTTGTTTACCACTGTTGGGCAACCATAGAGTCCCGCAATCGCCGGGAAAGGTGGCTTGATGCGTGGATTGCCACGTTTACCTTCTAGAGACTCCAACAGAGCTGTTTCTTCACCACAGATATAGGCTCCTCCTCCAGGCTGAACATAAATCTCCAGATCATATCCTGTCCCTAAAATATTTTTCCCTAGAAATCCGGCGGCTTTCGCCTCCGCAATTGCGCGCTCTACAATGCGTATCTGCGGCATCATTTCACCTCGTATATATATATATGATGTGTTGGCTCCCAGGGCAAAACTCGACACAATCATACCTTCGATCAAAAGATGCGGTATATGCGTCATTAAATAACGATCTTTGAATGTACCGGGCTCGGACTCGTCGCCGTTGCACACCAAATAACGTGGCACACCTTCCGGCTTGGCCAAGAATCCCCATTTCATCCCTGTCGGGAAACCTGCCCCACCGCGTCCACGTAACCCGGATTTTTTCACTTCTTCTACGACATCCTCGGATGACATGGTTTTCAACGCTTTCTCTACCGCACGATACCCTCCCTGTTGTCGGTATACGTCAAAGGTATTGATGCCTGGAACGTCTATATGTTCTAATAATAACTTACGACCCATAATGATTACGCTTCCGTTTGTGCTTTATTTTTCAAAGTTTCAATCAATTGAGCGACACTTTGTTCTGTTAAGTTTTCGTAAAAAGTGTAGTCTGGTCCAATTTGTAATACCGGGCCATAACCACATGCGGCAAGGCATTCGACTCCGCGCCAGGAAAATAAACCATCCGATGTGACTTCACCCTCTTTTATGCCAAGGGTATTTTCTATATGTTGCATAATGCGCTCTGCACCGACCAAACAACATGGTCCGGTACGGCATATTTCTAAATTATACTTTCCCTGCGGGCGCAAAAAATACATCGTATAGAAGGTCGCCACTTCGTACACCTCGATCGGTTCGATGTGAAGGAACTGGGCAACTTTATCCATGGCGTCTGTACTTAACCAACCGTATTCCGCCTGCACCAAATGTAAGACCGGTAAAAGCGCAGATTTCTGTTTGCCTTCTGGGTACCGACTTGCGACTTCTGCAAACTTGTTCAATAGTTCAGTAGAAAACTCTACGGGGTGATTTTCTTTTACACTAAGCATCTAATTCTCCTGCAATAACATTTAAACTACTCATGTTAATAATAGCGTCGGAAATCAACATTCCGCTACTCATAGGTGCAAACATTTGGTAATTGATAAAGGATGGTCTCCTGAAATGAAGGCGATACGGTGTGCGACCGCCGTCATGAATTAAGTAGAAACCCAACTCGCCATTACCTCCTTCTACGGCGTGATACACTTCGGATTGCGGTGTTTCCCACTCCCCCATCACGATTTTGAAATGATAGATCAGCGCCTCCATATTGGTGTACACTTGCTCCTTTGGGGGTAGGTAAAACTCTGGGACATCGGCATGAAAAACGCCCGAAGGCTCTTTGGAAATTTTTTCCAACGCCTGTCGTATAATACGCATCGACTGCCACATTTCTTCGTTACGAACCAAAAACCGGTCGTATACATCGCCATTTGTACCCACCGGCACCTCAAAATCAAACTCTTCGTACGAACAATAAGGGGAAACGACACGAACATCGTAATCTACGCCTGTTGCGCGAAGAATAGGCCCTGACCAACTGTAGCTCAATGCTTCCTCCGGGGTAACTGCCGCTACGCCGGAAGTACGCTCTATGAATATTCTATTGCGTACAAACAATTCCTCAAACTCTGTTAAGACTGCCGGGAATCGCGTGATAAATTCTTCTATTTTTGAAAATGCGATTTCGTTAAAATCGCGTTCAAATCCACCTATACGTCCAATATTTGTTGTCAGGCGTGCACCGCAGATCTCTTCAAAAATTTCATAGATAAACTCACGCTCTTGCATCACATATAAAAATCCGGAAAAAGCGCCGGTATCTACACCTAGAATACCGTTACAAATAATATGATCGGCAATACGCGCTAGCTCCATAACGATTACACGCATGTACTGAACGCGCTTTGGAATTTCAATGCGTAGCAACTTCTCTACCGTCATATGCCATCCCATATTGTTAATAGGAGATGAACAGTAATTCAGACGATCGGTTAATGGCGTAATCTGATAAAACGGACGATGCTCGGCAATTTTTTCGAATGCTCGGTGAATATAGCCAATCGTCGAAACTCCGCTCACTATGCGCTCACCATCAATCTGAAGGACATTCTGAAAGACACCGTGAGTCGCCGGATGGGTGGGGCCCAAATTAAGGGTGATTAACTCATCTTGCGGATCATTATCAACAAAAACGCTCTTATTACTTGTTATTTCGGTGATAGGTAAACTCATCTGTACTCTTAAATTAACTTGGATCTAACGTCCAAAATAAAAATCTTTCTTATCTACCCGATTCGGATCTTCTAACGGATATTCCTTCCGCATGGGGAAAACACCTAGGTCGTCCATATTTAAAATACGTCGCAAATCCGGGTGTCCTTCGAAAATAATTCCAAAGAAATCATATGTTTCCCGCTCCATCCAATTGGCGCCATGCCAAACTACCGTAGCTGTTGGAATAACTGGATTTTGTCCATCAATATACACTTTAATGCGTAAACGTATATTTTGATAGAGATTGTGCACATGGTAAACAACTGCAAAGGATTTTTCCTGATTTGGATAATGTACTGCCGTAATATCCGTCAAGTAGCTAAACTGGAGTAGATCGTCCGATTTAACAAACTGTAATACGTCAATAATGCTTTCGACGGAGGTCTCTACCGTTAAAAGATCGTGTGGTTCTAGGGGATTTTGAATCTGGTCTCCAAATTTATCCTTTAGCCGATTTAAAACACTTTGATTATCCATTGTGCGTAACAATTCCGTATTTCTCTAATAATGCTTGATACTCGGGGGTATTTCTCCGATTAAGCGATTCGCTTTTTACAATATCTTGAAGTCGTAGTACCCCATCTAGAATTGCTTCGGGTCGAGGCGGACACCCCGGTACATATACATCTACCGGAATAATTTCGTCTATACCCTGTAATACCGAGTAGGTATCAAAAATACCTCCGCTGGAAGCACAGGCTCCGACGGCAATCACCCAACGAGGTTCTGCCATTTGAATATACACCTGCTTTAAAACCGGCGCCATTTTCTTGGCAATAGTGCCCATTACGAGCAACATATCTGCCTGCCTCGGGGAAAAACTAGGTCGCTCTGCTCCGAAGCGAGCCAAATCATATGTGGAACCCATGGTAGCCATAAATTCAATCCCACAACAGGAGGTTGCAAAAGGTAAAGGCCATAGTGAATTAGCCCTTGCCAGACCTACAGCTTTATCCAATGATGTTGCAAAAAATCCTGCCCCCTCTACTCCCGGAGGAGTTTCTCCTAACTTTACGTTACTCATGCTGTTATTGTTATTCGGTTTACTTCACTATGCTGATCGAATCAGCCACAAAATAGTAATTTTCAGCTTTCTAAAAAAAAGCTAATCTTTATTTATAACGATTCTAATCCCAATCTAGTGCCTTTTTCTTAATGACATAGATGAACCCCGCCAAGAGCATTCCCATGAAAATAAACATCTCGATAAGACCTTCTACTCCGAACTCCCTGAAATTAACGGCCCAAGGGTACATAAATATAACCTCGACATCGAATACCACAAACAGCAAGGCGACCAAAAAATACTTAATAGAAAAAGGTTGACGGGCATTTCCAATGACTTTAATCCCCGATTCAAACGAATCCAGTTTACTCTCTGTACGAACTTTAGGACCGAGTAAGTGTGTGCTTACAATAGCAAACACACCAAATCCCACAGCAACCGCCAGCTGTATAAGAATAGGAACGTAATCGACTGGAAGGCTTGCTCCCTGTAGGTTTTCCATAGTTTTCTAATTGTTGTTGTCTTAACAAAGATAGGGATTTTTGCCAATAAAAAAAGGGACTGAAACAGCCCCTTCTTATGATATTTATCATTAACTACCCAAATAGGGATTAACTTTCTAAATACTCAATATATGCATTTGCAAACTCATCTGCTGGAGATAACTTCACCGTATTCTGGAATGACTCCATTGCGGCATCATATTGCTCCTGTGTAATTTGGTAATATCCAATGTAGTTGTGTGCATCTACTAAATAAGACTTCTCCACATCCGTAATGGCTGTACCAGCAGCTTCTTTGTCTTTAAGGACTTGAATCAGCTGCGTAAATGCTGGAACAAATAAACCCTGACATTGGTCCGCTTCCTCTGGATTAACATTATCCAATGAAATATTTACATAACCTGTTAAATATAATGCACGTGCTAAATATTCGTCGTTAACTTTTTGATCGTTCGATTTGATAATAACGTCGAACGCTTTCAGTGCAGCATCGAATTCCTTCGCAGGATCTTCTCCTTTTTCTTTCTTCTTTACACCAGCACGGAAATTTGAATCCCCTAAGAAGAAATTTGCCTCGTAGAAATAATCGGTGCCTTTTTGGCTTGCCGGAATATTAAAAATACCAGATGCAACTTCGTATTTCCCTTGTCCATACGCAATCATACCTGCAGATCCGATCTCCGGCATCATCTCTGCATTCTTGGCTAAAGCAGTTTTCAGATTTGCCAATCCTTTTTCTACATTTCCAGTTTCAATATACGAAAGGCCTGAAAACAGATAATCATAATCAATTAACCGACTTGTATCCGATTCTGCGAATAGCTTATCAAAGTAACCCACTGCTTTTTGATAATCCTCATCCTGATTAACGGCGATATATCCTAAATAACGATACACTTTAGCATCGATACCCGGCGCATTTTCCAATTGCTGTGCCACTGTTTTCAATTCTGCGTATTCCTGACCAAACACCAAAAAGTCTGCGTAACGTACACGCGCATCGATCGAGTTGTCGCCCGTTACTTCTAAGTACTTCTTATAATTGGTAACCGCTTTAGCAATCTCCGTTTCGTAGGTTGCCTTTTGCTCATCTGTTTCATTAGGAAGACGCTTGGCAAATTGCAATTGTGTTTCCGCAAGCTCCCGATAAATAGGACCAAATGTAGGGTATTCTGCCGCTAATGCAGTTAATTGCTCTAAAGCTACATCATAAGCCTGTGCACGACGTGTAATAACTGCTTGAGCTACCTTTGCCTTAATTAAGTTTGGGTCTATATTTAACGCATCACGATAGTTAACATAAGCTTGACTACTCTCATTCAACCCAACGTAAGCGTCCCCCAGGGCAACCGGAATCAAGGGATCTTTCTGATTTTTCGATTTTGCCTGCGTCAAATACTCAATTGCTTTGGTATAATCCGGTTTTGGCGCATCAATATAAGCCCTACCTACAAAATATAGTGGTAGATAATCCTTCTTTTTTAAATCAGCAGTTCCTGCCGTAAATTTTTGTTCCGCAGCGGCGACATTTCCTTTTTCTAGATCTACAATCCCTAGTCCTATATTGTTCAATTGCTCTTTTGGACTATTGGTTAAACCCTCTTGAAAAACGATCGCAGCTGAATCCACCTTATCATTGATTAGATGAACCTGGCCCAGGTAAAAGTAATTCTCGCCATCTTTGGCTTTCTTTTGCACAAGATTCTGCAAAATACCTTTAGCTTTATCGTATTGCTCTGCCTCCATTGCCGCTTGAGCATCTTTTAAACTTTGCGCACTTGCAGTACCTACTACTGCCCCCGCCATTAAAAGACTCAAAAATAATTTGCTTTTTGTCATAACTTTATTTGTGTTCTTTATTGTTTCTAATTTATTCTATCTCTTATTATAATCTCTCGACCAGGCATCGTGGCGGGAAGCAATCCCGACTTTAACACGATCCGTTGCCCTCTATCTCCTGTCAAGAAGGCCGAAAAACCCACTCCTAATCCAAAGTTAGGTTGGTAGTTTAATACAAAAATTGCTCTTTTCAGCGGATATTCGTCCGTCGATAAAGTCGCCTGAGAGGGTTTCACATACCGATGCTTTCCCCCCTCATCATTTAAAACGCTTAATATACGAATTTTATCTATTTCCTTAAAAGAACTTTTTAAATATAGATACTGATTAAAACTAATCGCTCCTATTTTATCCACATTATCTGCAACCTCTTGCAATACCTCTTCGGACGATGTAAGTGCTTCCACATTGTTGCTCGCTATTTTTTCGATGGCACCTAAGTGTTTAAAATAACGCAACACGCTCGAGTTTACATTATCAAAGACTAGCTTCGTATTTTTGGCTTTATCTCCTTTTAATAAGGCCATAACGTCTACAACGGTAAAACTAGTATCTATGCTCGCATTATTTGTTACCAAAACTATGCCATCATATGCAATCGGATAAATGAATGGTTTAATAGAACGTTGCTCAAAAGATTTACTTTCTTCGGGTGTCAGCTTGCGCGTTAGCACAGCAAAGTTTGTCTCACCCTTTATCAGGGCATTGATTGCACGCACTTCAGCTGCCGGATGAGGAACGATGGTTGCATTATAATATGAACTCTCAAAAACATCCTTATTTTCTAGAAACAACGGTAATATCGTTTCATCAACTCCCACCTGCAAGCTTCCTTTTAGTACATCTTCGCTATCTTCTTTTGCTTGACTCTCTTGATTAGCGCTATTACCGCAACCAGCCAAGCTAAAAGAAAGAAACATAACTGCATAAGTCCAATTAACTACCTTCATCTAAAATTCTTTATATTGATGTGTCTATATTTTCTATCAGCTTCCATAAACCGAACGGTTTAACTTAATGGCTGAAGAGCTGTAAATATAGTTCCCATTATACTAGTAGGATTCGCAAACTTGAAAAAAGATTAATCCTATATCCTTCCTTTTTTCACTCCAAGCGCTGCTATGGAAGTTCCTAACGGGTGAAGTTATTTTGAAATAACCGAATAAAGCGCATAAAAGAATATACGATAAGCAATATACCAAACATATTCTTATATCGTGCGTCTATTTCTAAGGGAAACTTATCCCAAAATATAATCAATAGGCCTAACGTGAAATACACTAAAAACATGAAAAGGCCTAAAATAGACAGAAATCGCTGTGTCGGCGATTTCTGTCTAAACTTTGTATTACTATTCATTATTGAATTTTCACGCTAATTACATATTGGTTAAATCCAATCGAATTGGCAAGGTATAAGCAACGCGTACCGGACGTCCGTTTTGAATACCAGGACTCCATTTTTTTGCCTTTTTCAATAGATTAATAGCCGCTTGTCCAGTGCCGTATGATAAATCGCGAACAACTTTAATATCGGTCAATTCACCCGTTTTTTCCACGACGAAAGAAACCTGTATGGTGCCTTTTACTCCGGCATCAATTGCTCCCGAAGGATAGGCATAGTTATCACCGATCCATTTACGGAAGGCCGCTAAACCGCCTGGTGGCTCTGGTTGTACTTCTACGGCCGTGAAAATCTCGTCGCCCGTGCCTGTTCCACCTTCAACACCTTTGGTACTACCTGTAGCTGCACCAGCAACATCTTTCGTACCCCATTTACCTTCTGTCGTAACGGCGCCACCTTTCATCCCTTTCATTGCTGTGGGACCGATAAGCTTTTTCTTATCTGTCGCTTCCTCTACAGTAGCTACTTCTGTTTCAACAGCTTTTTCTTTTGGTACGGGTTTGATCTCGGGTAATGCCACGACATCTAACGCTGGCTTAGATTCTGCAATCTTAGGTGCCTCCTCTTCAACAGGTGGTTCCTCCTCTGGAGGTAACTCCTCAACAAGATCTTCCAATGTTACTTCTTCGGTAAAAGCGATTTCCTCCTGGGGAGCCTCGCTTTTCGGGAATAGCTTGATATCGAAAACCTGGGTAGCGCTAAACACAGCAACCACACCTGCCACGATCGCTAAAGCAATGTTAGTCGCCTTAGGGCCTAGCTTACGAAGCTCATATGCTCCGTAGGCCTTGTTTCTTCCTTCGAAAACAACATCGAGCCACTCGCTTTTGAATATATTTAATTTTTCAAACATAACTTTTTGATTTTATGTTGGATCCTGCAACTAATCGTTGTAGATTCCTTCTTCTTCCAATAGCGCGATCTCTTCCGCCATGATACGATTTGAAATCATGTAACGCTTAATGTCAGCGATCTTCATTTCGTCTAGCGCATCAATAATATTGCGTGTTACGGATTGTTCGCTCGGCCGAATAACGACGATTACGTCCTTTCCTCCTGCTTTTTTCGGAACTTCTGCCTTCATACGCGCTAACACCGCACGAATACCGTCTTTACTGTAATCGATCACAGCTGGTGGATAAATTGGACTTGTTATTGAGCCATTGTACCATACAATTTTATCATCCGAGCCCAATACTAGGGTCACACTACGGTGCTCATCCACGTTTACATCGGTATTTCTATCGGTTTCAACGTTTTTATCAGGCATCGCAACATCCATTGCTTGCGGCTTGTTCAATGAAGTCGTCAACATGAAGAATGTGATCAATAAGAACGCCAAGTCTACCATCGCGGTTAAATCGACCTTACCTCCGTTTTTCTTGGACCTTACTTTCCCACCCTTTTTACCGCCGCCGGAATCTTGATTTAATTCTGCCATATCTCTTTAATATTAATCAGCTTTAAGTCCGGTTACAAAACTGAACTTGTTCTGTTTTTGATTACGTAACGTTTCAATAATTAAGTTCAAGCTAGGGAACTTCTCATCAGCATCTGCTTTGATCGCTACCGTCATCAGCTCGATATCATCTGGATCTTTGCTATCTACTATAGCTCTATCTTTCAGGATCTTTGCCGAGGCGATACGTGCTTGCTTTACCCAATGAAACAACTCATTTGTCGGGTTTGATGTTGAGTCCACAGGAACACCGCTTTGAAGCTCCACCGTCCTCGCTCCTGATTCCAAAGCCAACAACTGTTTCATGTTTTTCATAGGAACACCAAAATCCTCACTAAGCTTAAATTGCTCGTACTCTTCGGCCGTGAAGTTGATCTTGTAAATACTGGACATATTTTTCAACGTCTCTTCGCGTACATTGGGATCACTCATACTGAAGAACACTTTCCCTTCATCACCAACGGTGATGACACTTAAATTACCATCAGGTAATTTCGCTTGAGAATAAGATGGAGCCGTATCAACAACTAATGTCTCAGGCGTCCTAGCTGTAGCTGTAAGAACGAAGAACGTAAGTAGCAAGAAAGACACGTCACACATCGCAGTCATATCGATCGCAGTACTGGATCTTTTTACTTTTGCTTTACCCATTTCTTTAGTTTTATTTAATTAACAACTCTGTCTTTATTTAATGATGCTATTGATTTTCATTTTCCATAAAAAAAATGAAAATACTTAAGATAGCCTATTTGTGGTTCGCAGCGTACGTCTGTACGATTGAGAAGCCAGCTTCATCAATAGAGTAAGTTAATTTGTCAATTTTTGCAGTCAGGATGTTGTACATTACAATCGCAAAAGTTGAAGTTGCGATACCTGTAGCTGTGTTGATCAAGGCCTCAGAGATACCATTTGCTAATTTCGCTGAATCTGGAGCTCCACCAGTTGCCAATGCCGAGAAGGCTTTGATCATACCCGTTACTGTACCTAATAGACCCGTCAATGTACCGATAGATACTAACGTAGCGATAACATTTAAGTTTTTCTCTAACATAGGCATCTCTAATGCAGTCGTCTCTTCAATTTCCTTTTGAATTGCTAAAGCTGATTTTTCTGCGTCTAAACCTGGGTTTGCTTCTACATCTTTGTATTTCAACAAACCTGCTTTGATTACGTTAGCAACAGAACCTTTTTGTTTGTCACATTCAGCAACCGCAGCGTCGATGTTTTGAGTTTTCAAAAATCCCTGGATTTTTCTTACAAAGTTTCCTACATTTCCTGTACCTGAAGCTTTTCCGATTACGATAAAGCGCTCAATAGAGAAAACCCATACCATCAAGAATAATCCAATAAGGATCGGAACGACAACTCCGGCGTGATAAACCATACCAAGGTAGTTACCTGGTTTCGGTTGGTTTTCTGGGTTGTCATCTATAAAGTTTGAAGCATCACCCATCACAAATTTCCATACAAGATAACCAAGTATAAAACAGATGATAATTGATAAGCTTGCAAATACATTACTTGAGTTGCCACTTTCTTGTTTTGCTGGGCCAGTAGTTTTTGGTGCGTTTGCCATTTTACTAATTTTTAGATTTTTACTGTTGTTTAATTATTATGTTTAATTCAATTTATAAGCACGAATACACGTTATTTTAACGTTCATCAAAACAAATATACTATTTTGTTACAAAAGTTAAATTTTATTTGCATTTAAATTATATTCCTTTTAATTCCGAGGCTTGAGATGATCATCAGCAGCAATCATATCTCAAATTCTATATCCTTAACGGCGCCTTCAGGTGAATATTTTACAATAAAAACCATTTTTTTTATGATATGCAAATTATTAAATTGTTAAATACAAAAAATAAGTAAGTGTTCACTCATTGAAAAGTATTCTTTTATCTAACGTTATCGCCAAAAATATATTATATAAAACATTAGTTATAACATATTTATCTAAAGCTGAAATCGTTTGTTATCCAATGCTTTTCGCTTTAAAGCCCATCTGAAGAAGCATGTCAAATATTTTTTGTTTAAAATCGCCTTGTATCAAAATCTCCCCATCCTTCGCACTTCCGCCTACTCCACACTTCTGCTTTAACGTCTTAGCTAAATCTGCTAAATCCTCTTCCTTACCCACAAAACCATCCACTATGGTGACAATTTTACCTTTTCGGGCTTTCTTATCTAACAATACGCGCAATCGTTGTTTTTCATTAGGTAATGTATCCTGATCCTGAATTTCTTCTGTATTTCTATAATCAAAATCATCAGCAGTTGAGTACACAACACCCTCGTAGCGCTGCTTTTTTTGCTTTGCCATATCTAGTTAATCTAATTTAACAAATAATTTTTAATGAGCTGGGTTTGACACTAATATTTAATGTTTTACCCATTTGAATAGGTTCACCATCTACATGTACAGGCCCTTCGCTAGCCCGTGCGATTTGAATATCCTTTCCGGGAATGATTTCTACATATTCGGACTGGTCGGCCGTTTTGCTAAATAGATGATAGATCATCATCGGTAATATGTACATCGGAAATTTGTGCACAATACACACATCCAACAAACCGTCGTTCACGGAGGCATTAGGCGCTATGTAGGCATTATTACCATATTGAGGAGAGTTGGCTACACTGATCATAAAGGCCTCTCTCTCGTATACTTTGTTATCGATCGTAAGTGTGTACCTACAGGGTTTATAATCACTCAACACATTCACGATAGACCGCATATATCCTATCGGCCCTCGGGTTGAATCATTTGCAAAATGATCGCTTACCGATGCATCAAAACCGAGTCCCGCGATATTAAAAAAAGGTCTATCATTCACCATGCCGCTATCTACCTCCACCACATCAAATCGATTGATACGACGGATTGCAGAGGTTTCATTTAAGGGAATACCTAAATAGAGGGCTAAACCATTTCCGGAACCTTCGGGGATAATCCCCAATGGCACATTGGTTCCGACTAAGGCAGATCCAAGTTCATTTATCGTACCATCGCCCCCGACTGCTATAACCGCATCAAAATTTTCAGCTACGGCTGTTTTCCCCAACTCGAACGCATGGTTAGGTCTTGTCGTTTGTTGGAAAGTCGGATTAAACTTTTGCAGATCAAGCACTTCCAGAACCTGCTTATTAAAAGATGTTTTCTTTTTACCTCCCGAAATTGGATTTATGACGAATAATATTTTTTTTCGATCCATTATTTAACACTGTTCTGTCGTAAAGATAAGCAATGGATCCGATTTAGGTATATCAAAAAAGGGTAATAAATAGAAATTAAGTTTTTATAATACCGAAAGAGTTGTAGCTTTGCATCGACAAAAATGTGGACTGATTTGCATTTACATCGAGATGTAAATGGGAGATTGCAACCACAGAAAAAAAGTGCTAAAACCTTTCAAAACTAAAAGTTTTTCCACTTCTTATTCTTAGAAGCATCTTCGGCAAATCATAATTTCAAAGATTTAATATGGCGTACTTATTTACTTCCGAATCCGTTTCGGAGGGGCATCCTGATAAAATTGCAGATCAAATCTCCGATGCCTTAATCGATAATTTCCTGGCATGGGATGAAGACGCGCGCGTCGCGATAGAGACTTTAGTAACGACGGGACAGGTTGTATTGGCGGGTGAAGTAAAGTCAAAAATTTACCTGGATGTACAAAAGATAACACGCTCGGTGATCGAACGTATCGGATACACCAAGTCGGAGTATATGTTTGAGGCAAATTCGTGTGGGGTACTTTCGGCAATACATGAACAGTCGGCTGATATCAATCAAGGTGTGGACCGTGTTACAAAACAAGAGCAAGGGGCTGGTGACCAGGGAATTATGTTTGGGTATGCCAATAACGAAACAGAAAATTTGATGCCCTTGGCATTAGATTTATCACATCGCCTTTTGTACGAATTAGCTGCACTGCGCCGGGAAAACAAGGAAATAACTTATTTACGTCCCGATGCCAAATCGCAAGTGACCCTGGAATACAGCGACGATCACAAACCCACACGTATCGACACCATTGTTATATCTACACAGCATGATGACTTTGCGTCGGAAAAAGAAATGCAGGAAAAGATTAAAGCTGATATTATAGCGATCCTACTTCCTCGTGTAAAAGCGCAGCTAAAACCTGAGTTACATGCGCTGTTTAGTGATGACATCAAATTCCACATTAACCCAACCGGTAAATTTGTCATTGGAGGCCCTCATGGCGACGCTGGTCTGACCGGACGCAAAATCATCGTTGATACTTACGGGGGAAAAGGAGCTCACGGTGGCGGTGCCTTCTCTGGAAAGGATCCTTCAAAGGTAGACCGATCGGCCGCGTACGCCACAAGACATATTGCAAAAAATCTCGTAGCCGCAGGAATTGCCGATGAACTGTTGGTGCAAATTTCTTATGCTATTGGCGTAAAAGATCCGATGGGCATCTATGTGAACACCTACGGCACAAGCAAAATAAATTTATCTGATGGTGAGATCGCGAAAAAGATTTCAGAAATATTTGATATGACGCCCTACGGGATTGAAACACGTTTGGGATTACGCAATCCTATTTATTCGGAAACTGCGGCATACGGGCATATGGGACGTACGCCAAAACGGGTTACCAAAACGTTTGAGAACTCCAATGGGGAAGTCAAAACTATTGAAGTAGACCTCTTTACGTGGGAACGACTCGATTATGTTGACCGAATAAAAGAAGCGTTTAACATTTAACACGCACACTACCTGACGACAAGAGCTGTCAAAAAGCTGTTATAGCCTTTTTTGACAGCTCTTGTTAATTTCCACTATCTTTTCGAAGCAAACGTTTATTTTATTTATATTAGTTGCTGAATCCTAAACAAGTGGCCATGAAAAGAAGAAACTTTATAAATACCTCTACCGCGGGCATAGCAGCTCTTACGCTAAGTGGCGTAACCGCAAAACCAAAAACATTCTCGAAAAAAATTCAGGAACAAGCTTCTGGAACGATTGTACACACGGTGTTTTTTTGGTTGAAAGAAGGCTTGACTGAAGAGGAGATCCAAAATTTCACTGAATTTTTTGAAGAACTCCGAGAAGTACCCACGGTGCAAAGCCTCCACTATGGAAAACCAGCTCCCACTACCGCGCGCGAAGTAGTCGATAATTCATTTTCTTATAATCTGATCGTGACATTCGCGAATATGGAGGACATCAATGTCTATGAAACACATCCTTTTCACCTTAAAGCAATTGAGAAATACAGTCACCTATGGACAAAAGTAAAAGTGTCGGACACCATACTCATGTAGTTTCTAATGTGCTATATCAAACCTCGCGCTTTTATTTCTAAATATTTGTTTATTGAATTAATGCTCAAGTCTGCAGGGTTCGTAAAGATGGTCTGCAGACCATTTCTATTCAGTTCCTGAATAATTAATTGTTTTTCATAGACAAATTTCTCAGCAATAATCTTATTGTAAATATCATTTATCTTGAATGCAGGTTCTTTGGCCATGTCGACTAGTTCTGTATTTTTAAATACGACGACAACTACAATATGGCTTTTGCTGAGCATCTTAAGGTAAGGTAGCTGTCGATACAACGCATCCAAGGTTTCGAAGTTGGTATACATGAATATCAAGGAACGCTTGTTGATGTTCTTCCTTGCAAATGCATAGAGATTCCCAAATTCGGACTCTTCAAATAGCGTGGAAATACCGTATAACTTATCAGATATTTTCCGAATTTGGTTATTTCTCTTCTCCGCCGGCACATGATTATTGATATCCTTTGAAAAGGTAAGCATACCCGCGCGATCCTGCTTTAATATAGCCGCATTGGAAAGCACTAAGGTGGCATTGATCGCATAATCTAATAAGGTCATTTCATTAAAGGGCATCCGCATCGCTCGTCCGGTATCGATGAACGAATAAATTGGCTGGGATTTCTCTTCTTGAAATTGGTTTACCATTAGCTTGCTGTGCTTGGCGGAAGCTTTCCAATTCATATGCTTGTACTCATCGCCACGCACATATTCTCGCACATGATCAAATTCCAATGTGGATCCGATCTTGCGAATACGTTTTACACCCAATTCCACGAGACGGTCTGTAGTTGCTAATAGTTGATACTTCCGCATTTGAATAAAAGAAGGATAGCAGGGAATGATCCTATCTTCATCCAATATAAATTTACGCTTAAATAGCCCTGTATACTTTACTAAGGCGTTACAAACACCAAATCGGTATGTTCCACGTGTTACGGGTGTCAAGTTAAACTGAATTTCTTTTTCGGCATACGCCTTGATCAGCAGACGAAATTCATTATCCCGAAGCTGTAACTGTTCCGGGAACTCTTCCAAAACATTAACCGTGACCGATACAGGAAACATGCTCTTGATGAGAAGCGAAAAAGGATTTTCGTCTCCGTTGGATAGCTTTTCGGGATATTTCCTTTGCAATAACACCTTATTATTGGGAAAATATAAAACGAGGAGATCCCACACACAAATCGCAAGCCACACCCACATCAGAATATCCACCACGATGCGAAAATCTTGTATATAGGCTGAAAGAACATATAGGGCTGCCATCCCCGACAGGATATAGAAAAAGAGGTTCGTAATATATAATCTCCTAAACACTTTCATTACCGCGGAATCTCTACACTTTCAATGATCTGACGTACAATATATTCTGTTGAAAACCCTTCCATCTCCTTTTCTGGTGTGAGCAGAACACGATGTCCAAGAACCGATGGAGCAACATACTTTACATCATCCGGTGTAATAAAATCGCGTCCCTGCAGGGCAGCAAAAGCCTTAGACGACTCCAAAATAGCAATCGATGCCCGCGGAGAGGCACCCAGCGTTAGGTTTTGATCTACACGTGTTTGTTGTATGGTTCGTGCAATATATTGGAGAATATCTTCGTGCGCATAGATCAACTTCACCAAGTTTTGGAAATGGATAAGCTCATCAACCGAGAGCACGGGCTGTACTAGATCTTCTTTATTTGTCGCTTTCTGTGCATGGTGTTCCCGTAATATTTCCAGCTCTTGCTCGTATGCGGGGTAGTGGACATCTATTTTAAATAAAAATCGATCCAGTTGGGCCTCCGGCAATCGGTATGTCCCTTCATGTTCAATCGGGTTTTGAGTAGCAAAAACAAGGAAAGGGCGCGTCAGCGGATAGGTGTGTCCATCGATTGTGACCTGATTTTCGCTCATGCATTCAAATAATGCCGATTGTGTCTTGGCGGGTGCTCTGTTAATTTCGTCGATGAGCACAATGTTTCCAAAAATAGGTCCTTTCTTAAACTCAAATTCGTTTGTTTTCAAATCTAGAATAGTCGACCCCGTGACGTCGGACGGCATCAAATCGGGTGTAAATTGGATGCGCTTGAATTTGCTATTGATTGTCTTCGCAATCAGTTTGGCGGTGAGCGTTTTAGCGACTCCGGGCAAACCTTCTATTAACGAATGCCCTCCGGCAAGAATAGACACCAACAACATATTGATCACCTTATCCTGTCCGATGATTACCTTCTTCACTTCTTGCCGTACTTCGTCAAATTTGGAACGCAATACAGTGACATCTATTCGATTTTCAAATTCCGGGGTATATTTCTCAGGTGTATTTTCTAGTTCGTTCATATGTTATTCGCTTTACTTTTAAAGTTTTCTATGCTATTGTTGATGAATTTAACATCTTCGATGGTGAAGTTTTCGAGATGTCTATATCGATCGAGATGTGTTACTAACGATTGGGTTTCTTCTACAGGCACCCCCGATCTACGAGAAAGAGTCCGAATGAAATCCGGGTTCATCAGATCCAACGTATCCAGTTGATAGCTGCTCCGAATCGCGTAGAGAAAATAGTCAATCTTTTTAAGAACAATATTCCCAGGCTGACCATTTTCATAATACAACGTACCTATAGTTTTCGCAAAGTCTCTTGAAAGATTGGATTCGGGTTTTACAATCTGTACGGCTCGTTGTTCACGCCTGCTTTTAAAAAGAAGCAGCAACAGCAATCCTATCAACAGCAGATACCAAGCCTGTCGAAAGCCAGGCAGCGAGAGTACGACACGAAGTGGTGATCGCGACACGTTGCTATCGTAATAGTTATCGATCCAGCGTATATTTTTGTGATTTACGATTTGGAGTGCTTTACTCGAATAGTGGTAACCTGCCCGAGTTAACATATTATAATTCGTGAATACCGACGGGGCCGCGTGCAAGTAGAAATGGCCCTTACCAAAGGATACCTTGATAAAATTAGGTATTTTCCTTCCCCTCGAATGTAAATTTCCCAAAATAGTACAGCTTTTGCTATTCAGCTTGGTAAATACAGTAAAATCCGTTACTTTTTCCAATCTAATGCGTGCAGTATCACCCGCCAACGAGTATCTCACACGCTCATCCGAAGGAAAAAATATGGAGTGACGCAGCTCTTCCTGCGCGACACCCAGTGTATCTAACAGCCATTCGTTAAAATACAAGCTGGAAGCAAACACCTCTCCTCCATGCTGTACAAAATCCAAGAGCGGCTTCATCTTCTTGTCGCCATAGTCACCATAATCGAGGATATCGATCAAAGCCGTATTGTATTCCCGAAGACTGTCAAGCTGTTCGATTTCTTCATACAGCGGCTGTTTTGAATCTTCGATTTCCCTGGCTGTTCCTAATACGGAAGATAACTCCTGATGGAGCACGTATAATCCGAACGGGATCTTGTCGCGCTGATCGAAGGTGGGAGTCCAATTTATCGGACGTTTGGTTCCTGCATCAATAAGTGCTATTCCTCCTAGTACGACAATAATTAAAACGACAATAATCCCCCTGTTCATAACCACTTCCTTTGAAATTGTTGAAATACGCTTGCATAACGGTTGTATTCATTTTTATCAATCGGAAATTCTCCGAACCAAACATAGTCAAAGATGGCGACACACTCCTGAAATTGCCGTTTCAATTCTTGATTACCTATTTCCTCAGCTAATTCCATATTCGTTTTGGTATGTTTCCATTCGACAACTCCTTTTCGAGATAGCCCCTGAATAGTAAGCAATTGCTGATATCGAATAGCCAGCGGAAAATTTTCTTTTTTTAATGCTTCATGGATATAATCCAGCACATTTACCTGCATCAGATTCTGCTCTACAAAATGTACTTGTTTCTCTTCGTCAGCATCTTCATCTTCTAAATAAGTCATCAGCTTATTTCTATTGAAGATCAGTTTATAAATCAGGAATAGAAACATAATTCCTCCTATCGCTCCTAATATATAGAAAAAGGTCTTGTTTATTCCCGTGGTGTTAGGTTTGGGAAATAAATCTTCCAATAGCTTAGTAATACGATTCAAGATCGTATCGATAAAATTCATCTTCTGTGCCACGCTCTCGGAATACACAAAATCTTCCTCCTGATACTTCGCAATTAGCTGCTCGAAGGTTTGCTTATTTGCATCCGTCAAATGCGTTGCTGAAGGTATGGAATCGTAATAATTGCTTCGCCAATATTCACGTACCTCAATCGTATCTACAGATTTTTCCTCCTCGGGTGCTTCCAACTGTTGCGAAAAGGACTGAAAATTGTTGAAACAGAGTAACAGCAGCACCCATCTATGCATGGTTACTCCTTCCGATTTTGGATATCTTTTCGAAGATATCCTCTCCATACTTTAATTCCTTCGCTGTTTCATAAATGATTCCGTAGCTCATGACAGCTAGCATGGCATAAACAATACCAAATAGCGTCAAAATGCTCCCTCCTACTGAAACCAGCATTCTACCGTAGAATGTTTCGAAAAAATCGGAACTGAATTCCAATGAATTATAAGCAATCAAACCGATAAGAAGTGACGGGATCAATACCACTAGACTGAGCAAGGATTGAAACAAAAAGCTCACGACGTAAGAGGCTATGCCGTACTCAAAAGCTCTCCTTTTTAACGCCGAAAATGCCGATAGAAAACAATCGGTCAAATCGTCGTAGCCTTCCCTATAAAATAAAAAAGCACAGAAATACCACAGCCCGATCATAGCATAAAATATACCCAAGGCTATGGAACCTACCAGTGGGATGAACACGCCCAAAAAAGTCACGATTCCGATCGGAATAATAGCGATAATGGACACGATAAAAGCCGCTAATAAGAAGCGCATGTATTTCGTTATATTTTCCTTAAAATTCTTCCACACATCCTTTTCGTCAAATTCAAGTTTACGGGTATCCCGAATCAACAAAAAGTATTCTATTGCAAATCCAAAAGCGACCAATGCGGTAATAGAAAGTATGATAAATGCCGCTCCGATATAAAAAAACAGATCGACAGAGAATTCGGCAGATAGGTTATATTTAGTAGAAATATAATAGGAAATCAGTAAAACAATACAAATCGGAAAGAATAAAAGCCTAACCATCACTTTGGAACAGTGCCCCAATATAATCTTAAGCAGATTAATAAAATCTTGAACAAACTCTCCGAGCTTCCGTTCTCGTTTAAACTCAAAATCTATTAATTCCATTCGTGTCTTTTTGCCATTTGCCGCGGTTTAATAATATAGGTATATACGATCGCTATCAGCGACAGGGTGATGCAGAACAGACTCAGCCAAACCGAAGCCTGATAGTGTCTCGTCACGAAACCTTCTAATGTTCCAGCAACTATAAAGAAGGGAATTGTACTAATCAACACCTTCGCTGCCCGTTTTGTGGCTCTTTTAAATGACGCTAACCTCGTATACGATTTCGGAAACAGAATACTGTTTCCTATCGCCAAGCCACAGCCACCCGCGACTACGATAACGGATAGTTCTATCGTGCCATGGATCCAAATAGCGGACAACGCTTCTTGGAGTACGCCGTACTTATAAAATAAATAATGGAATGACCCTACCATTATCCCGTTGCTAAACAGAATAAAACCCGTCCCTATACTCAGAAAAACACCATAAATAAAAGCGAAAAATGCTACTTTAATATTATTAATGGTGATAAAAAGTGCGCCACCAAAGCTATCCCCCTGTTGGTATACAGCCGCAGGATTACCTGCCTTTATATTATCAATTGTCATATTTACATAGGTATCACCCATGATCAAACGGACGAAATGTTCGTCGTATTGAGCCGATACAAAGCCAATTACATTCGCTAACAAGAATAGTAATAAGGAGTAGATCATCGGCCGACGAATCTGCCAAATGGCTTCATATATTTCATATCGGAAGAAATGAACTAACTTATTACTTGAGGACTTTTGATCCTTATAAATGATTTGATGCGAACGAATTGCCAATTCGTTCAGATATATCGTGGTCTTACTTTTGGGATAAAAGGTTTGCGCGTAGGCGAGATCGTTGGAAAGTTCGATATAATTTGTCGCAAGAATATCTGGATCAACATCAGATTTATTTGTCAAATTATTCTCAATTGACACCCATTTTTCTTTATTCCGCTCAATAAAGGATGCTTCTCGCATAATTTAAATTATAGTCCCTAACTCAAACATAGATAAAATGCTTTGTATTTACGAATACCCAGTGCAAAAAAATCAATTATGATTAATTTTCCTTTATATGCAATATATTTGTAATAACTGCATAGTGAAGATTTTTTCAGGTCGATATGAACAAACTTTATATTAATACGCCGCAAAACGTAAAATTTGAATACAAATTGGCTTCTCTAGGGGCTAGGGTTCTGGCGTTCGCCATTGATTATGGAATTATAATGACTTATTTTATATTCACATTCCTCTTGCTTGCCTTCTCCGGATTTCTTGACCGCAAAGATAATTGGTTAATCATGGGAATGGTATCCTTCGCATCTCTTCCAGCTATATTCTATACGCTCATTCTCGAAACGGCAATGGAAGGTCAGACCATAGGCAAGCGATTAATGAAAATAAAAGTTGTAAAGATTGACGGAACACGCGCTACCTTCTATCAATATTTTATCCGTTGGATAAGCAATACCGTAGATGTCTTTTTAAGTATGGGAGGCTTGGGTATACTGAGTATTATTCTGACGAAAAACAGCCAGCGGCTTGGCGATCTGGCCGCTGACACCACCGTAATTAATGTTAAGGAGGATCTAAAATTAAAGATGACACTCTTTGAAGAGATAACGGCAGAACACCAAGTTACCTATCCAGAGGTTGTCGGGCTGACGGATCAGGATGTCAATCAGATTAAAGAAATCTTTGAAGTAGCAAAAAGTCGAAAAAACTATGGTATTGTTGTTGCACTGGCGACGCGTGTGGAGATCCTGTTGGGTATAAAATCACAGTTTGCACCTGAAGATTTTATACCCCTCATCATACAAGATCACTATTACCTATACAGAGACAAATAGCAGCCGGTGTTATAACGAAGCTGAGGACGTTTGTACCTGTCTATCTACTTTCTTCACCAATCCTTGCAGTACGTTGCCGGGCCCTACTTCCACGAAAGCTTCGGCTCCATCGGTCAACATATGTTGAACGGTCTGCGTCCATCTTACCGCCCCAGTCAATTGGGCGATCAGGTTAGCTTTTATCTGCTGTGGATCGGTATATGGTTTGGCATCCACGTTTTGATAAATGGGACAGGAAGGAGCCTTGATTTCTGTAGCCTCAATTGCCGCCTGCAACTCTACTTTTGCAGGTTCCATCAAAGGAGAATGGAAGGCGCCACCAACATTTAGTTTCAGCGCACGTTTAGCACCTGCTTCTGTCAATAATGCGCACGCCTTGTCGACACCTTCTACAGATCCTGAGATCACCAACTGTCCTGGGCAGTTATAATTGGCTGGAACGACTACATCTTCGATCTGTGCGCAGATCTTTTCTACCGTCTCGTCGTCTAGACCTAATATTGCCGCCATTGTTGAAGGTTTCAGTTCACACGCCTTCTGCATGGCATTTGCACGTTGTGACACCAATTTTAAGCCATCTTCAAAAGATAATGCGCCTGCCGAGACTAAAGCAGAAAATTCACCTAAAGAGTGTCCGGCCACCATAGAAGGTTGAAAAGATGTCCCCAGCGCTTTGGCCAAAATTACCGAATGTAAAAATATAGCAGGCTGTGTAACATTGGTCTGCTTCAAATCTTCATCAGTACCGTTAAACATCACATCTGTAATGCGAAATCCGAGTATTTCATTTGCCTGTTCAAATAACGCCTTCGACTCTTCGTTCGAATTGTAAAGATCTTGTCCCATTCCGACAAATTGAGCCCCTTGCCCTGGAAAAATATATGCTGTTTTCATTTAAATAAGTAAAAAGCTAAAATTAAAAAATAAAAATCACAACGCCGCAATCTATCAATCTTCGGGCATGAATGCCAAAGAAACCATCGCTTCTTCCTCTAAAAACTCCTGCGATAGCGCTAGGATATCCGTTGCATGCACATCATCTATTTTTAAAAACACTTCTTCAAGCGAAATAACCCGATCGTAATCGATTACATTTTTAGCTTCCGCAATGATCATACTCATACGATTTTCCTCTGCAAGAGCGATCTGCCCCTTGAACTTCTGTTTGGCACGTTGCAATTGATAAGGTGAGATAGGCTTACTTTTTAATGTATGAAGTTCTTTTTTCACCAAACGCACAGCCCTATCTAATTTATCTTCATCGGTACCTAGATAGATGCTAAAATTGCCAGTATCACCGTAAAGTGTTAAATTCGATTCTATCGTGTATGCGATACCGTGCTTTTCGCGAATCCCTAGATTTAAGATAGAACTCATTCCAATCCCACCAAGCATATTATTGAGCAATAACATGGCTGTTTTCCGGTCGTCGTAAATGCCGAATGTTTGCATGCCCAACATATAATGTGCTTGATTAATCGGCTTATACACAGCGATCGTACCGGGTTTGCTACCCTCTACTAAATCACCTTTCCTAGCCGGCACGTTTCTTTTGATCTTACCAAAAATCTTATTTGCAATGCGTTCCATTTGTGCTTTGGTATATCTACCTGCTACTGCTATGATGATTTCCTCAGTATTGTAGTTAGAAAGCATGAAATCATAAACGTCTGTCTTGACTATACTCTTCAGATCGGACTCCAGCCCCAAAATATTGTGTCCTAAACCCGAATTTGCAAAAAGTAAATCTTCGAAATCATCCATAATAGATTCTTCCGGACTGTCCAAGTAAGACGCAATCTCATCCAATATTACCCCTTTCTCTTTTTCCATTTCGTGATCTGGAAAAGTGGAATGAAAAAGTACGTCTTCAAATAAATCCAATGCTCTCTCCAGGTAAGGATTCAAAAATGATGCGTGTATACAGGTGTACTCTTTGGTTGTATAGGCATTCAGATCGCCCCCCACCTGCTCTAGGCGATTCAAGATCTGGTTGGTAGAACGTCGTTCTGTACGTTTAAACAATAAGTGTTCGATAAAATGCGCGACACCATACTTTCCTTCTACTTCATGACGCGATCCCGCATTCACGATCATACATGTATGGGTAATCGAAGAATCTTGTTGGTGTAAGAGTATGCGTATTCCGTTATCCAATCGGATAAGATCTAATTCCTGCATGGAAAAATGAAATTAAAATGTTTGCAAAGCTACATAATTAAATACAAAACGGCTGAAGTATCCTTCAGCCGTCCCTGCTCCATACTTAAATGCGACTACATTCTAGGGCGACGCATTCCTCCCGGAAATGAGTTTCCCGAATCAGGCGCCATACCCGAAAATTTCTGAAGCTTAAAGGTAAAGGTAAGCATGAAATAACGTGCCAATCGGTTCGTTCTACTATCGGTCAAAATATCGCCAACCGAACGATCAATGTTTGTTTGTTGATTTAATAAATCGAAACCCTGCAAACGAAGTGTGCCACGTTGTCCTTTCATAAATCTTTGTTCGATATAGGTATTGATTATAAATGGATTTGCATCCGTACGATATCCTTTATTAAACTCCTTGGATACATCAGCACCAAAAATTGTAGTAGGCGTAATATTCACAGAACCAATCAGTGATGGCGTGATTTTTCTTGTGTTTGGCGATGCAAAATCAGGTAGTGAGGAGCTCGTAATATTATAGGCATAGCGAAGACCAGGATTGATCTCCAAATTCTCCGACGGATTGTACCGGAAAAATAGCATCTGATTAATTGTCGTATTGTTCGTTACTCCTTTAGCAAAATCATCAGCTGTTGCACTTTGTGTTAAATAGGATATATTACGGTTGAAGTTCACTCCTCCTCCATACATAATGTTATACGTTTTCTCTTTTAAAGATCTTCCCCAATGGTAAAAAGAACCAATAGAATACACAGGAGAAGATTCATTTTGATAACCCACTTCCTGATACAAACCGTCGCCATCTACCGTATAGCGTCTATTCATTGAAACGATCTTGTCCTGCGTTAGCTCAGTCCGAAGAATAGCAAAAAATGTTTTCCCTTTTTGAAAATCGCCAGAGCGGAAACGCAAATTCATGGAGTGTCTAAATTCTGGATCTAATTCTGGGTTACCAATGGTGATATTGGTTCTATTTGTTGACACCTCAAAAGGCAATATCTGCGAAACTCCTGGTTCAGAGGAACGTCCTGAATAGTTCAGGGTCAAATTAGATTGCTTAGAGAATTTGTATTCAAAACGAGCTATAGGAATAATATTGAAATTAGCACGATCAATCACCGCCGATTCTGTTGCACTAAATGCATCTCCTTTTAATTGGGAGGGTTGTACAGAAGCGCCAAGGGAATATTTAATTTTGTCGTTATCATACATATAACTAGCACCTACACGGTGAGTCGTGAACGCATAATCATAATCATAAGAATAATTCAATAGTGTAGAACTTAACGGATCACCGTTCTCATCCTGTGCTCTTTGGCGATTATAATTATCGTAGTCATTGATATTGTAGTCGTATGTTACCTCCAGCTTCGCGCGTTCACTGAACGGCTCAGTATAAGAAATTGACGTCCCTGCATTCCAACTTTTATTTTGAGATTCGCGAAGGGTTTGTTCAAAAATTTCGTTAACGGGTACATCTTGATTGGATGGATCGTAAACCAAACGCTCCAGAATTTGATTATACTCATTATCTGTAACAGCATTATCATAATTAAAGTTGAAAAATAAATTTCTCCCTTTGTCGTTTAGCTTTCGGTTATATAAACCCGAAAAGTTATATCTCGGAGAATTCACATCACTGATCGAGGTCTGATTCTGAATATTATCTAACACGCTTTCATCATAAAAGGTTGAATTTGCGAGATTATCGGTTGTATTCTTGTTGAAACCAATCTGAGGGGTAAATTTAACATAATCATTATCCGAAATATTCCACTCTAAATTTCCTTCAAAACGGTGATTGGCACGAATACTATTGTTATCCTGATCAGACTCTTCGGTGAGGCTCTGTCCAATATATTCGGTAAAGGAATTGGAAAGGGTATTGTTATCATCTCGACCAAACGAATAACTTCCATAAAGCTTTAACTTATCACTAAAATCGTGACGTATATTTAAACCTACAGATCCCGTGTTCGTAATCCCTTCGGATCCGCCAAACATTCCACTACCTCCGCGACCTCCTCCTCCTTGCCGCCCCCGGGCGCCTCCTCCCATGGAATTGAAATCGAAAAGATTAGCATTCATATTGTTTAGATTACCTAAGAAAGAAACCTGTGTTTTATCTCTAAACCCCATGACCATACCTGTCGCTTGATAGCGTTCTTCAGTCCCCGCTCCCACTCGAAGTGTAGTAGCAACACCATTATTATATTGAGGGTCTATTTGAATATTCAGCACCTTCGTTGACTCTCCCGACTTATTTCCGGTAAGATTTGCCATATCGCCATAATCGTCTACTACCTGGATCTTCTCAATGATATTTGCGGGCAGGTTTTGCGTAGCTGTTTTTACATCTCCACCGAAGAAATCCTTCCCGTTAATACGCACTCTGGTAATCGCCTCGCCTTGTGCCGTTACATTTCCGTCTTTGTCGACTTCCACGCCCTGCAATTTCTTTAATGCATCTTCTGCAACAGAGCCCTCTCTTAGCTTTAGATCTTTGGTGCCATATTCTACCGTATCGCCTTTCACCTGCACTGTAAGCACACCACTAACGATTACTTCCTCCAGCATATTTGGTATCCCTTTTAATTCAAAAGAAGGTATAATCATTTTCTGTTCACCAACAGGAAACGTAAATTCCCGTTCGAAAGCCTCGAAGCCTAAGCTTGCAATCCGAATTTTAAATTGATTACCCTTTACATTATTAAAGGTATATATACCTGCCTGGGAAGAACTTGTTCCCAATGAGTCTTGATCCGACACCAATAACACCGATGCTCCTGCCACTATCCGTGAAAGCGAATCTCTCAGCATACCTTGTACTGTCTTTCCCGTCTGTGCCTGGATAGATCCTGCACACGTCAACAAGAGGATAAGTATTAAGGATTTTAAAAAACGACTCATATTATTTGATTTTCTCTTCATTTTATTATTTCACTTTACCAAAGACCCATACGTCCGTTTCGAACTTATACGGATTGCGTGTACTTTCTACAACTTGCATTCTACCGTACATGGAATAAGGAGAACTACCTGACCTATTCTTTGCGGCCTTTTGCAATTGACGAAACACATTGTTAACGACGATCTGTACCGCGATCTCCTCTTCTTCAAACTCGATAAGACCTAATGGAATCTCCGCCTCATACAGAAAGTGCTCGTTGCTATCCAATTTAACAACAGCCTTTACACCATAGTTATTTTCAAAGGAAAGAAGTCCGTTTATTACTTTTGAAAAACCTTTCACGTAGTAGCCTCTTGAGCTATTTAATAGTTCCTGTTGAAATGCCGAACGATCTAAATCTTCGTTTTGAGATAGTGCACGTAACCGCTCTCTGTCTGGAAAGGGATAGGTGAGTTGAGCACCATCCTTCTTTCTGTCTGTATAGCTGAGATTAACAATGATGCCGTTACGAATAACTTCCTGTCTCAATACGGGATCCTGAACACGCACCGCCACAAATAGCTTGTCCCCTTCTTTCCCTATTCCAAATGACCACGCATCGTCTTCGATGGGAATTAGCTGATCGTTCCATTCATTAAGATTACCATCTATAACGATACCGGATATTGGTTGAAAGGTATACGTATCCGATTTTTTCTTCTGCGAAAAAGTGGTAAATGGCAAACTCCCTACAACTAATAATACCCAAAATTTATTCATCGTTAAATTTATCTGTACCTTTATATAACAAAAACTGTGAAACTTATCTTTAAACAAGTCCATATTTTGTACAAAAGAACAAATAAGTAACGTAAATTAATGTTAACGATATTATATCACAGATAAGTTACACTTTTATAGAAGAATATAATGTTACTATCTCATTTTCAGCACACCTATCTCGAAGCCGGCTGCGATGAAGCAGGTCGGGGTTGCCTTGCCGGCCCTGTTTTTGCCGCAGCTGTAATATTTCCACCTGCCTATTGCAATCCGCTACTGAACGATTCAAAAAAACTATCCGAAAAACGACGGATGGAATTACGTCCTGTTATTGAAAGCGAAGCTTTAGCATTTGCAGTGGCGAGCGTCTCACCTCAGGATATTGATAAAATCAACATTCACAATGCTTCCTACAAAGCCATGCATTTGGCACTAGATGCATTAGCCGTGAAAGCGGAGTTTATTCTGGTTGATGGCAATAGGTTTATCCCTTACCAGGATGTAAAACATGAATGCATTATAAAAGGGGATGGAAAATACCTATCCATAGCCGCCGCTTCTATTTTAGCAAAAACTTATAGGGATGATTTCATGAGCGATCTCGCTGGAGAGTATCCATCATATGACTGGAAATCCAATAAGGGCTATCCTACCATAACTCATCGAAATGCCGTTTTACAGCATGGATTCACACCACATCACCGGAAAACGTTTCGCGTTACAGATCCGCAATTAAAGCTCTTTTAAAACCGTAAGAGGTGGCGCCAAAGCACGACATTACCCACTTTGCGAATCAGAGGAACTATTGCAGAATGGTTTGGATCAATGTTAAA
The DNA here is from genome assembly GCF_005049105.1 of Sphingobacterium alkalisoli. Taxonomy (GTDB): domain Bacteria; phylum Bacteroidota; class Bacteroidia; order Sphingobacteriales; family Sphingobacteriaceae; genus Sphingobacterium; species Sphingobacterium alkalisoli. The sequence continues at coordinate 49,280 of NZ_SUKA01000010.1, read as the reverse complement.
GAGTAAGGGGGATAAAAAAGGAAGCAAAAAAGTCGTCGCTTTACCCATTCGCCACATTGGCTAGTGCTTCCTACTGCAAAAGGCAAATGGCTAAGGCGACATTTTCGAATTTGTGAGGATAGTGCATTGATTATATTGTACTTTTTGCTTCAGCTGAATTTAAAGGGACGACCTAGGTCGATGTAGCGTTAAGAAAGCTTTTAGATTTGCGTTAAGAACAGATATACGAAGTGCAACGGCTCAGATCTGTTTAGTAAATCCAAAAGCTTTTAGCATAACATTGACCAAGTCTTGACTCTTTGCTCCTTTCTCGTCAAGGAGAAAGGAGAGAAAACCTCTTTCCCTTAATATCTCTATCGAATCCCTCTTTATACTTTTTTAGGCGTTCGCTTCCTGTTTGTATACCATACGGCAGCAATTAAGCCGAGGACTAATACGAATGAAGCTATTAAAGAAACCATATTGCTAATGCGCATGGTTGAGGGGGCGAAAACAAATTCAACGGTATGATTTCCTCCGGGAAGTTGTAGCGCCCTTAATATGTAATCCGCCCGTAAAATAGGTGCTTCTTCACCATCTATATACGCTTTCCAGCCCTTATCGTAATACACTTCGGAGAACACCGCAAAAGCATCGTGTGGTGCAGAATACTCGTATTTTAACGTGTCTGGATGATAGCTCACCAAATTTATTGCAGCATTACCGGGCTGTCCCAATCGACTTGCATTGACCTTATTTTTAAACTCCTCGTGTACAAATGCTTCTTTCAAAGGATCAAAGCTACTGATGGCTTGCATCTCCTGTGCATTGTCTTTCACGAAAGTTACTTTTTCTACGAACCATGCATTGCCTGCCGCTGTGCTCCTACGCTGGATACGCTCCGCCCCATTTGACTGATCCTTAGTCATTATATAACGCACGTTGAACATGTCCAACACGTCTTCATTGATAGCACCATTAAACTGATGTTCGAGCACCTCTTGGAAACGCATGAGCTTCGCAGCATGATAGCCTCCTAAATTTTTGTGAAAATACGATGCATGCGCATCCGAGAACGGATTGGTCGTCAAATCCAAAACCCGATAGCTAGGGTCATTATCCATGCGAATCAATTGATCGACTTCTTTCTCCTGGATGGGTCTCTTCGTTAGGCTTTCTTCCAAGAAGGATTTATCATTCAAATATCGCTTATCCACGGACCATAGATCTACTAAAGTCACGACCCCTAAAATAGCCACGAAGACGGTGGATGTTAGCTTTTTCTTATACAATCCCCATACAGAGGCGAAGATTAATGCCACAATGAACAACGAACGCCAAGCATCAGCCGAGGCCAGTGCAGAACGGTCCTTTACCAAAGCGTTACCGAGCTGATTGCCCATATTCGCATCACCAAGTTGTTGTCCTAATCCCGCTATAAGTTCACTGTGATTAGACGATCTGAAACCCAAAAACAGATCGGGTAAAAGTGCTACAAGCAAGCAAAATCCACCCACACCTATAAAGGTGTACAATACTTTTTTATCTAGCTTGGGTATCTCTTGTGCCCTATTCAACAGCTCGTGTACTGCCATAACGGCCAGTAGCGGAACCAGAATAGAAAGGATAACCAAAATAGATTCTACAGCTCTAAACTTGTTGTATAAAGGCGCATAGTCGAAGAAAATATCCGAGACCAACGGAAAATGGCGACCCAAAGCTAACAACAGAACGAGCGCAGAGGTCGCGAGTATCCACCATTTTAAACGATCCTTAACAATGATAATTCCTAATATAAATAGAAAGAAAATTCCGGCTCCAAAATACCAAGGCCCCGAAGTACCCAAGTGTTTCTCGCCCCAATATGTTGGTATGTTTTGTGCAAATTGTACGGCCTGTACTTCAGGCACACCAAGTCCCGTAAAAAACTTGACCACATTCGACTCTTTGTCCAGTACACCTTGTGATTTACCGCCATACGCGTTTGGAATAAGGAAAGTTATATTTTCACCAATTCCCTGGCTCCAGGCGTATGCATACTCCCTATCCAACCCGCCATCTTTCGCACCATCTTCCACTTTTACAATATTCGCTTTACCTCGGGTTGTGAGCTTACTATATTCATAAGTAGGAAACAGCACAGAAGCATTCACCAGTACAGCGATTACCGCAGCGGCCAATTGTACAGCAGTGGCTTGCGCAAATTTGGGCAATTTCTTATCCCGAATCGCATAATACAATTCAAAGCCAACCAAAACCAACATGGCAATAAACAAGTAGTAGGTCATTTGAATATGGTTAGTCCGAATTTCCAAAGACAGGAAAAGAGCCAATAAAACCGAACCCCATAATCGATTGCCTCGATAGCATAGAATAATAGAACCTATTATCGGGGCCATATATGCTATGGCGTAAGCCTTATTAACATGCCCAGCCTCTATGTAAATAAAATTATACGATGAAAATGTAATAGCAATGGCACCCACAGCGGCCAGCCAGGGCTTCACCCGTAGTACACTAAGCAGGAAATATGCGCCCAACAAAAAAATCAATATAACATCAGCTGGCAACGGAAATACCGTTTTAATCGCTCTATTAAAATAGGTTGTTACATTTGAGGCATGCTCATACCATATCTGATAGGTAGGCATCCCTCCGAACATGGAATTCGTCCATTCCGGCGCATGCCCGTCTTTCTCCTTATAGTCGAAAATCTCTTTTTGGCTCCCTAAAGCCTGTACAACGTCATGCTGCGCCAACGCTTTACCCTGCCATAGCGGAGAAAAATAAAAAATCACCAATAATATAAATATGGCAACGATAATAAGATGTGTTGAGTTTTCCTTAAACCAATTTTTCATCCGTATATAATTTGTTTTTTTAATGTGATGAAACAATCATGAACATATTCCTTACCTTTTGGTATGCTCATGATGGATTCATCTATAATTTAGCGATTATGCTTTTTTGTTAATGGTCAAAAATAGATAAATGATTTTAATATTTCCTATATATACAGAGCTAGTTTCCCTTTTCAATTAATTTTTTGATATCGGAAAGTTCGCCAAACAATACCAACAAGTCATTTTCATGGAGAATGGTGTCAGATTTTGCGATCCCTGAGGCCTTTTTGCCACTTGTACCTTTCCCTGCACTGTCTGAAAGATGAAGCGTTGTCAAAACAATGACTTTGTATTTATTCGTCAAATCCGCCTCTTTTAAGGTCAGTCCGATATATTTGGTCGGCACCTTCGTTTCGATAATACTATATTTATCGGATATTTGGAAGGAGTCCACAATATCTATATTATCTAGGCGCAGGGCAAGGCGTTCAGCGGCTTCTTCCTCAGGCATTATATATTCATCGATTTGCATCGCCTCCAATACTGTCTTTTGCAAATCGGAGACAACACGGCCAACGATCCGTTTTACCTTAAATTGCTTCATGAGGGCAGTCGTGAGTAAAGAAGCTCCCTCATCTTCACCTATAGCAATTATGACGGCATCACTATCCTTTAGGGGTAATGAGCCTACCGCATCTTTATCCGTCGTATCCATACATACCGTATGTGTGATTCGGTCTTTAAATTGTTCGACAATAGTCAGACTTTTATCGGCAGCAATTACTTCGTGCCCCAACTCGGTCAAACGAATCGCCAAGGATCTTCCAAAGTGTCCTAATCCTAAAACTATATACTTCATTTATTTCTTTTTTTTGTTGCTAATGACCTTACTATGCCAAATACAACCCATCGTATTTAAATCCGGAAGCGCCATCTTGAACTCAATAGCGCTACGCATGGCAAGATGCATAACAGTTTGGCATTTAACGTACTTTTTAGCATGATCATAAGCTCCTCTAGATCATCAGAATAATATTTTCTCAGCTGGATAAATATAGCTTTTGTTCTTGATATTTTTTATAAATGCGACCAGAAGTGTTAGTGTACCAACCCGTCCTACAAACATCGTAAATACTATAATGATCTTGCCCGGGCTGCTTAGTGAAGGCGTCGCACCCAAGCTTAAACCGCAGGTGGTGTACGCGGATACTGTTTCAAATAACAGTATCTTCATTTTTTGTTCAGGTTCTGTAAAACTCAGCAGTATAAAGGACAATGTAATAGTTATTAAGGAAAGGATAATGATAGCGAAAGCTTTGTTAACAGATTCGGCAGCAATACTTCTCCTGTAGATTTCTAAGGAATCTTTACCTCGCGCTAATGAAAATATATTCATCAACGCTATAGCCACCGTCGTCACTTTTACCCCGCCGCCCGTGGAGCCTGGCGCAGTACCAATCCACATCAATGTCGTTAGCATAATCAAAGTAGGGGCAGTAACTAGATTTGGGTCTACACTATTAAACCCCGCTGATCGTGAAGCATTTGCCATAAAAAACGAAGTTACCCATTCACCAATCACTGTTCGATCTTGCATTAGCGTTTGATTTTGCTCCATCACAAAGTATGAACCTGTTGCCAATACCAGTACGATCATATTGCATGAAAGGATGAACTTTGTATTAAAAGAAAATGATTGGGGCCGGTGAACACGCTTTTGATTAAAAAAGATCGCCCCCAATACACCTCTTAATTTATCCTTGACATAGGTATAGAAGTTAAATATTGTACTAAATCCTAAACTTCCAATAACGAATAAAAGGGAAAGGGCAATCTGAAAGTTATAATTATACCTGTAGGTATCGTTCATCAAACCGTCTTTGATAATGGTAAAACCCGAATTACAAAAAGACGAAATGGCATGGAAAGCACAGAAAAATATTTTTTCTCCTAAACTGTCAAATACAGCATCTTCAACTGAAATGTAAATAAATACGCCGCCAATAAACTCAAAGAGCAGTGTAATAAAAATAATCGTCAACAAAGTTGATATTACTGCGTTCAATTTATTTTCCCCTAATATTTCACCAAACATGAGCTGATTTTTAAACGAAAAGCCGCCAGAGAAAAAATAACCAAAAAAACCCGTAAATGTCATAATCCCCAATCCACCAACCTGCACCAACAGCATAATAACCCCCTGCCCGAATAACGAAAAATTTGTCGAAATATCTGTAACTGTTAACCCGGTAATACATACGGCACTTGTTGCCATAAAAAAAGCATCGACAAAACTTAGTGGCTCAATTAAGGTCGTCCTTGGCAGCATAAGAAGAATAGTACCAACAAGAATAAGACTCAAAAAGCTAATAACAAATAATATAGTTGGATTAAAGTAAAAATTATCGAAGAAAAGACTGTTTTTGGACAATTCAGAAAGAAACACGAGCGCAATTCCAAGATACAACCATTCCTCTTTTGCAAAGAACGCCAGGGGCTGCCCGTTCGTTAAGCGGGCGACTATGATGAACAAAAAGTACAAAATGAGGAAAATACTAGAATAGTTGGAAACCGTAATCTTTTTGAGGATCAAGATGGACGAGATTTTACGAATCAATTCTAATACAAAAAGCATGTAGAACATAAAACGAATGGCTAGTTCCGTTTTAAGAGCTATGTCAGGATTTGTAATGTAGCCTACGTGAACAACGACTGTGAGCGCACAAACCATACTCACATAGAACATGACCTGTTCAACTACTTTTTTTCGATATGTAAATACAAACTTTAAAAAGCTAACAGCTGTCTCCATCACACAAACATAGGAAAATACCGCTATTCTTCCTCTTCGTCCTTTTCCTTTTTCTTAAAAATACCTTTTATAAAATTTCCGGTTTTCTTAAGCACCGAATTTGAGTTCTTAGCAGCCTCTTTGGCTTTCTCCGCAGTGCCCATCAGCCTTGCCTCCCGCTCGGGGCTTATACCAGCAGTTTGCTTTATGCCATCCAGCAAACTTTGCCATAGTGTTTTAAAGAACGTGTGCTGAGGATCCCGTCTATAATTAATTTTTCCCACGTGATAGATTTCATTCGCGTCGGGGTTGCTATCGTTAATAATGATCTGATTTACCAGGAAGGAAACAATCTTTTTAGATGTTTGTGCTTGTCCCTTCTCCTGTTCATTGAGCAGACTCAGCTTTAAGTTATTATAATCAAATCTAAAATCGCCCCAGTTCCTATGATCGGTCCCCTCCATATCAAAGGTTACTCTCTTCATGTTTCCTGATTTCAACTCTACATTCAACAAAGGTCGCAAAATACGGTTGAAAGCCGTGGCATTCATGGCTCCTACACTACCTTTATAGGTATGATACCCCGTCTTACTCAACATATCAAAGCTAAATTTTGCATGCAAATTTCCCGAATTCATGATCTTTGCAGAAAGATCTGCCCTCATAAATTTATCCTTATGGAGTGTCAATGTATCATTCGTTACATTAGTTAAGTTTCCTTTTGCATTGTTAAAGCTGATGGAACCTTCTCTGCCATATTTGGCGCTAAATTCATAATACGTAATCGTGACATTATCCACCAAAACAGTATCAAATCGAATGATACTGTTTAGTTTCATTAACTTTTGATGAGGCGAATGCCCTATTTTATTCTTCGGATATTTGGGATAGCGCGTATCATTCGACAGATCTACCGTTCCATTTTTTAGGCGCACGATAGATCCGATCGTTTGCTGCTTTTCGACAAGTTGTCTAACATCTATATTTTCAACAGAAAGGCTATCGATCTTAAGCACTGTCATCGTGATATTCCTGTTCTTCTGCTTAAAGAAAGCCGACTTACTCATCTTAGGTTCATACGCAAACTTCGTTAACAACAACGATCGGTCTTTGCTGTTAAATTTCAAATCTTTAAAACGAAGCTTATAAAAATCATCTGGAAGATCGTACGCAAACCCCGGAATATGTACATCAATCATTTTGGCGTAGAATAATCTACTCGAATCATGCTGCGAGTCTTTATCCAATAATATATCTTCCAATTTAACATTAACCTTGTCAAGTTTGATGTTGCTGGATTTCCCTTTCTCTATCTTCGAGTAGGTAAACTTAACACTATCCAACTGCACATCACGCACATTAACGGACGTAAAAACATCCTCTATGCTCTCGTAAAGTGTCTTTTTAGGGTCGTTAGATACGGTATCGTTAAAAGCATGCTTCTCTGACCACAAATAAACTTCAGGCTCTTCTAAAACAATGCTTTTAATACGTAACGTTCGATTTCGCAGCACATCCCATAAGCTGAATCTTCGCACTTTCAACGATTTCACTTTAATATGAAAACGGTTATCTGGCGCTTTCTTGCTCGCTATCATCTGCTGATAAATCGCAGAATCGGGGATTAATTCGGCCTGACGAAGCGTAACATTTCCTAATCCAATATTGAGATCCAACTCATCGTACGTTAAGGTATAGAGTCCATCCGAAGAATTATGTATTGCCTCCTTAAGCTTGGTTTCCAGAATGGGCTTCCAGTTTCTTCCATAGTACCACAGCACCCCACCTACCACTAAAAGTATAATCGCCAGAACGATAAGTGCCCATTTCCAGATTGGTTTCATATGTATATAATCATTACTTTGTGAGATTGGGTGCGCGTCGAGCAACCTTTAATTAAAACAATAAACAATATCTTTTGTTTTAACGCCTACCTCCTTGTATCCTCATTGTTATATATACTGAGGTAACTATCGTAACGTGATGACTCGATTAAGCCTTCTTCGACCGCATCCATTACCACACAACCGGGCTCATTCAGGTGTCTACAGTTATTAAACTTACACTTGTTCATCAATTGCCGCATCTCTGGAAAAAAATGTGACAGCTCCTGTCTTTCGATATCCACTATTCCTAACTCTCGGATGCCGGGCGTATCGATCAATTTACCTCCAAAGGGTAGGTCGATCATCTCGGCAAATGTCGTGGTGTGTTTACCTTGGTCAGACCAATCCGAGATATTTCCCGTTCTTAATTCTGCGCCGGGCACGATCCTATTCACCAAAGTTGACTTTCCCACACCCGAGTGGCCGGATACCAACGTAACCTTGTCTTTCAAAAGATCTCGAATCGCAGCCATATTAGTTCCCTCTATAGCCGATACTTCATAGCAGGGATAGCCTATATTTTCATATATCGCCTTGTATTCCTGTAATATTTCCAAACCTTCGTCGCTAAACAAATCCAATTTATTAAACACCACAATAGCCGGAATATCGTAGGCCTCTGCCGTCACCAGAAAACGATCGATAAAACCGAGTGAAGTTGGAGGAGAAGCTAACGTAACCACTAAAATAGCCTGATCCAGATTGGCACCAATAATTTGTGTCTGCTTGGAAAGGTTTATTGATTTGCGAATGATATAATTTTTCCGGGGCTCTAATGTGTTGATTACGCCGCTTGCCTGATCGGGTTCTACCTCAAAATGCACCCAGTCGCCCACTGCAATAGGATTTGTGGTCTTAATATCCTTGGTTCTAAACTTCCCTTTGATACGACAATCGTATTTTAGGCCATCTTCTGCCGAAACCTGGTACCAACTTCCGGTGGATTTTGTTACTAACCCTCTCATGCTTCCGTATTTACCGATTTATCTATCATATCTTCATGCAAAAGTCGTAAAAAATTATTAATATCGGGCTTGCACTGATTTTATTACCTTTGTGTAAATACGGCAGTATCAATAAAACAAATTATTCTACGGATGAAAAAATTATTTCTATTAGACGGGATGGCGCTCATTTATAGGGCTTACTTTGCATTAAACAAAGTACCCAGGTTAACGAGCTATGGTCTGAACACTGGTGCGATAATGGGATTCACCAATACCTTATTGGAAGTATTAAAAAATCACCAGCCTTCGCATATTGCTGTGGTGTTTGACACGGCAGCTCCTACCAACCGTCATTTGGAATTCGAAGCCTATAAAGCACACCGTCAGGAAATGCCGGAAGACCTTGCAACCTCTATCCCCTATATCTTTCGTCTTATTGAAGGTTTCAATATCCCTATTATAACAATGGACGGTTACGAGGCAGACGATATCATCGGTACGTTAGCCAAAAAGGCAGAAAAAGAAGGATTCACCGTGTACTGCATGACACCGGATAAGGATTTCGGCCAATTGGTATCAGATCGTATATTCATCCTTAAACCGGCACGTATGGGCAATGGCGCCGAAATATTGGGCGTAGCGGAAATACTTGAAAAATGGGAGATAACAGACGTTTGTCAGGTTATTGATATTCTCGGACTTTGGGGCGACGCTGTCGACAATATCCCAGGAATACCGGGAATTGGTGAAAAGACGGCAAAAAAATTAATCCAGGAGTTTGGCTCAGTAGAGGGAATCATTGCCAATTCGGGCCAACTAAAAGGAAAACAAAAAGAGAATGTAGAAAATTTTGCACAGCAGGGACTGATTTCCAAAAAACTCGCTACGATATTACTCGATGTACCTATTGATTTGGATGAGGAAGCCTTAGTATTGGATCAACCAAATAAGGAGCTTTTGGAGCCTCTTTTTGCGGAATTGGAATTTAGAACGCTGGGCAAACGCGTATTTGGAGAAGATTTCACCATCACTGACTCCACTTCCAAATCTACGAACGGACAGATGGATCTATTTGCGGCAATCAGCGAAACACCTGTTGATAGCAGCACAGAAATACCGTTGCCTGCACCTCCTTCATCTAACATTTTAAACACCGATCACGATTATATATTAGTCGACACCGTACAGGAGATCGAGAAATTGGCCAACCTTCTAGCGGATCAAGCGCGTTTTTGTTTCGATACGGAATCAACTAGCTTGGATGCTTTGCAGGCGGAGATTGTGGGATTATCCTTCGCATTTGAAGCCGGTAAGGCCTATTACATTCCTACCCCAAGTGACAAAACGGAAGCACAAGCTATTGTCAATATCTTCAAACCGATCTTTGAAAATCCGGCGATTCAAAAAATAGGACAGAACATTAAATACGATCTACTCCTTTTGTCGAGGTACAACGTCAATATGCGTGGCCCGCTATTTGACACCATGCTAGCCCATTATCTCATTGATCCCGACACGCGCCATGGAATGGATATTCTTTCGGAGACCTATCTGGGCTACAGTCCAGTATCTATTACAGAACTTATCGGCGCAAAGGGTAAAAACCAAGGCAATATGCGCGATGTGGAAATGGAAAAAATCAAAGAATACGCCAGCGAAGATGCTGATATTACCTGGCAACTTCACGAGAAATTCAAACCCCTGCTGGAAAACACATTTACCAGATCGCTTGCTGAAGAAGTAGAGTTTCCTTTGGTATATGTATTAGCTGAAATGGAAAAAACAGGTGTTAAAATCGATGTTGACACGCTCCGAACCTTTTCCAAGTCGTTAGAGCGTGACGTTGCCACCCTGGAAAACACGATATATGAAAAGACGGGCGTAAAGTTCAATATTGCCTCTCCAAAACAACTTGGCGAGGTGTTGTTCGATAAGCTTCAATTGGATCCCAAAGCCAAGAAAACAAAAACGGGACAATATAAAACGGGGGAAGACGTACTATCTGCGCTCGCGCACAAATCCGATATTGTCAAGGATATATTGGACTTCCGTCAACTCCAGAAGCTTAAATCCACTTATGTAGATGCATTACCTAGTTTGATCAATCCAGAAACTGGCCTCATTCACACTTCGTACAATCAAGCTGTAGCGGCTACGGGCCGCCTGAGTTCTACGAACCCTAACCTACAAAATATTCCGATCCGTACAGAAAAAGGACGTGAGGTACGTAAGGCTTTCATTCCAAGGGCTGATAATCACGTCATTCTATCTGCCGATTATTCGCAGATTGAACTACGTATTATGGCCGAATTGAGCCAAGACGAGAATATGCTCGATGCATTTATGCAGGGGCATGATATCCACCGCGCGACAGCAGCCAGAGTATACGGAATAAGCTTGGAGGAGGTAACCTCCGAACAGCGACGGAATGCCAAAGCGGTCAACTTTGGAATCATCTACGGGCAGTCAGCGTTTGGACTCTCGCAGAGTTTGGGGATTCCACGCCGGGAGGCAGCAGAAATAATTGAACAATATTTTGCACAGTACCACGGTATCCGTACGTATATGTCAACAGCCATAGAATTTGCCAAAGAAAATGGCTATGTCGAAACCATTCTAAAACGGCGTAGATACCTACGCGATATCAATTCGGCAAATATGACCGTACGGGGCTTTGCAGAACGGAATGCCGTAAATGCGCCAATCCAAGGTTCTGCCGCCGATATGATCAAAGTTGCCATGATCCATATTCAACAAGATATCAAAGATAAAAAGTTAGCTGGCAAAATGATTATGCAGGTACATGATGAGTTGGTATTTGATATTCCGACACATGAGATAGAAGAATTTAAAAATATTATATTTGATCGAATGAAATCTGCTATTCCGATGCGCGTACCGATAGAGGTCGAGATAGGAACGGGTTCCAACTGGTTAGAAGCACACTAGAATTTTATGAAAAAATCGGTTTTACTTTTAATATACGCATTATTCTACGGCAATCTTTGCTGGGCACAGCAGGATTCCGTAAGCAAGCCGATTTTCTTTGAACAGGCGCCACAGGGCTTAGTACGATTCTTCTTTGACCAGAACTATTACCTCGTTGATAAAAATTGTCCGTACAAATACATTGAACGAGTAGTCGGCTTTATCCCATCCAAGAATCAATTTCATGGTGAATTTAAAGATTTTGGCCCTAATGGCCATATCCTTCTATCTGGAAATTATATTAACGGAAAGAAGGATGGTATTTTTAAAGCATATCATCCCAATGGGAAACTGAAGTGGGAAACTACTTTTAAAGACGGCGAATATTTTGGGGAATGGAATTATTATTACCCGGATGGCAAGCCGATGTTATTTCTGGAATTTGACACGGCCGACTATGCCATCAAACAGATGTGGAATCAAAAAGGCAAGCAGATCGTAACCGATGGCGAAGGGAAATATGACTTTACGATGCCCATTATTGGGTTTACGGAGCATGGTTTCACTTTTTACAATAGAAAAGGAAAAATAAAAAACGGGAAGCCCGAAGGCATCTGGCAGGTTATGCTCGGCGATCATCAAAAAACGAACTACTATATAGGAGAAGAATATTATGAAAACGGTATTCGCCATAGAGTACACCACGTGTATGATTTTTTTAACTATTATAGGGCCAGTCTTACCAATTTAAAAGAATTCAGCATTTTACCGAACGACTATTTCGGGCTAGCGGAGCTGCTTCTTTCCAAAAACTGCTCTTTTGATGATTTTTCGGGTTTTTCGATTTACTTAGCGAAGCGTTTTACCACATCTAAAAACCTATTGAATCGGCAAATAGAAGGTGATTTTCAAGCCACTATTCAATATAAAGTTGCGGTTTCCTTAGAAGAGGAACCAAAGGTGATCGAAATCAACTTCCCAGATTCTCTTCCGCCAGATACAAAAGAAGCATTGGAAACTATTATCAGAGATGTACCTTATTACCTCCATTCTTATAAAGATGGTCAAGAAATAGATGATATGCTAACCGTTACATTTAACATCACAAACAGTCCTGACGAGCTGATTTTTCATTCCGTACGCATCCAACGAGAAAAGGGTGAATAGTTAACATAAAATTTTCTAATTTTGTAAAAAAACAGATTAAATACTTATGAAATTTCACAAGGAGGGCTATACCAGTCTTGCAATCACCATATTATTCATATTCATCATAAATGCCATAGCAGATTATTATGATGCAGCTGCTTCGATCAAATGGATATTGTATATATTTTCTGCTTTTCTTTTTATTACCATCGTTCAATTTTTCAGGAGTCCTAGAAAAAACATTGCTCTTGAAGATGGAGTGATCTTATGTCCAGCGGACGGGAAAGTGGTCGTTATCGAGGAAACAGAAGAGACCGAGTATTTTAAGGATAGAAGAATACAGGTATCGATCTTCATGTCCCCAGTTAATGTACATGTGAATAGAAATCCCATTTCAGGTATTGTATCCTACTTCAAATATCATCCGGGCAAGTTCTTGGTCGCGTGGCATCCCAAATCGTCTACCGATAACGAGCGCACCACAGTTGTTGTAAAACATCAAAACAATACAGAAATATTATTCCGTCAGATTGCTGGAGCACTGGCTCGTCGGATCGTATGGTATATAAAAGAAGAGGATGTTGTAACACAAGGCAGCGAGTTTGGTTTTATTAAATTTGGTTCCCGTGTGGATCTCTTTTTACCACTGGGCACCGAGATTAATGTCAACATAAATGACAAAGTAGTTGGCGGTAAAACCATTATTGGAAAATTTTAATATTATCTTAACATATATATAACTAATTTTAGGCTTCAAAATTTGAAGCTTTTTTAACCCCTTCCATGACCATCAAGAAGCTGTATGAATTTTAGGGCATTGGTTATCAGCTTATCTCTCGTATTCGCGGGATCGCTGGCTTTTATAAGTCTTTTCTACGAAAATAACTGGACACGTTTCATCCTCATATTTTTCGTGGCGCTTGTAGTGAGCTATATCGCGCTGGATAATATTTTCCAGAACTATATCAATAAGAGGATTAGTAATATCTACAAGCTCATAAACAACCTAAAACTTGGCAAAGACATTCAAAATGTATTAGCACAACATTCGAGCGATGATCCGATTAAAGATGCGGAACAAAAAGTACGTGATTGGGCGACACAGAAAGTATCCGAAATTGACAAGCTCAAGGAGCAGGAAAAGTTTCGGAGAGAATTCCTATCCAATATTGCGCACGAATTCAAAACACCGCTGTTTGCGATTCAGGGATATATCGAAACGATGCAGGATGGCATGCTTGAAGAAGACCCCGAAATGGCACTTATCTTTCTGAGTAAAGCATCGAAAAATATTGATCGGCTAACCTATCTTATCAATGACCTGGATGAAATATCCAAATTGGAATCGGGAAAAATTTCCCTAAACATTCAAAAATTTGATCTCGCCTCACTTATCACCGAGACAACAGAACAACTTGTTGACAAAGCAAGGAAAAGCAATATTACCCTCATTACAAACTTAAAAAATAACAACAGCATTTTTGTAAAAGCTGATCGGCTAAAAATACAGCAAGTATTAATCAATCTGATCGATAATTCCCTGAAATATGGTAAGACGAATGGCAAGACTACGATCAGCGTATTTCCCCTTATTGACCAGATTCTTGTGGAGGTAACCGACAATGGCTACGGAATAGAAGAAAAAAATCTAGCTCGCGTTTTCGAACGGTTCTACCGTACGGACAAAAGCCGGTCCCGGGATATCGGCGGATCGGGACTCGGACTCTCCATTGTAAAACATATATTAGAAGCCCATCAGCAAACGGTGAATGTAAGAAGTACGGAAGGAATCGGCACCACTTTTGGATTTACCTTGGCAAAGAGTAAAACAGGCTAAACATTAAACCAGGCAAACTTAACATTAACTTAACATTAAGGTTATACTTTTGTAGCAAATATTTATCATTATGTCTTTAAATAGCATTTTTCAGTATTTTGTCCCGAAGGACAAAAAATTCTTTCCCTTATTCGAACAAGCTGGGGCCAATTTGATTGAGATGGCAAAGTTGTTAAAAGAAAGTGTCAACAGCACAAACCTAGAGATCAGAAAAGAAATATCTAAAAAATTAGAAGACCTTGAACATACCGGTGACAACATTACCCATCAGATCCATTTAGAACTAGGTAGAAATTTTATCACCCCTTTTGATCGCGAAGATATCCACGCGCTAGCAAGTTCGCTAGATGATGTTGCTGATTTTATTCATGGCGCTTCCAATAGAATGGAACTTTACAAAGTGGAGCTGCCAAGTCAAGCGATGATTGAAATATCAGATTTGATATTGGAAGCTACGGAACATGTTGCCACAGCGTTGTACGAGCTGAAAGATCTTAAAAACATCCGAAATATCACCGATTCATGTGTACGTATTAATAGTGTAGAGAACAAAGCAGACTATATTTTTGACAAAGCAGTAGCTGATCTTTTCGAATATGAGAAAGATGCGATTACGCTTATCAAATATAAAGAGGTACTATCGGCGATGGAAGATGCTACAGATAAGTGTGAGGATGTGGCCAATGTATTAGAAAGCATTTTAGTTAAAAATGCATAACACCCTTCTTAACACTATTAAAGCATAATATATTATGATAACAACATTATTAGTCGTCGTTATCGTGTTGGCTATTGCATTCGATTACATCAATGGTTTTCATGACGCAGCCAATTCTATTGCGACGGTGGTTTCGACTAAGGTACTTACACCTTTTATGGCGGTGCTTTGGGCGGCATTATTCAATTTCGCAGCTTATTTTTATTTTACCGACCACAAAGTAGCCAATACCATTGCCAAGACTGTCCTTGAACAATACATCACACTGGAAGTTATCTTTGCGGGTCTCGTCGCCGCAATTTCCTGGAATTTATTTACGTGGTACTATGGTATTCCATCCAGTTCGTCGCATACCTTAATTGGAGGATTTGCGGGTTCGGGAATGGCATATGCTTTAATCCTTGGAGCAAACCCACTTGAAGCGATCAACATCAGCGCAACGTTAAAAATTATTTCTTTCATTGTCCTTGCGCCTGTCATCGGGATGACGATATCGATCATCATTACATTGATTATTATCAACCTGGCCAAAAAATCCCGACCCTCTGTTGCAGAGAAATGGTTTAAAATCGGTCAATTGATCTCCTCTGCTGCGCTAAGTTTTGCCCATGGAGGGAACGACGCACAGAAAGTAATGGGTGTGATTGCTACAGCCTTAATTGCGCAGCAAGTTATACCCAATTTTGAAGCCATGCCTGCTTGGGTGCCCCTATCCTGTTACGTTGCCATCGCCGCAGGAACGATGAGCGGTGGTTGGAAAATTGTAAAGACGATGGGAACTAAAATCACGAAAGTGACTCCGTTGGAAGGTGTAAGTGCCGAAACGGCAGGAGCAATTACGTTAGGGATCACGGAACACTTTGGTATACCGGCCTCTACTACGCATACGATTACCGGCTCGATTATAGGGGTAGGTGTAGTGAAACGGGTATCGGCAGTACGTTGGGGGGTCACGATTAGTTTACTGTGGGCATGGGTACTCACCATTCCGGTTAGCGCCGTGTTGGGTGGAGTCACTTTGGCTATCATACACTACATTCTATAAGTTGCCATTGGTCATATTTTACTACATCGGCGTTGAATTATCGACTTTCAATGAAAAAGAATTGAAAAAATTTGGTGGATATGATTCTAATCTGTAATTTTAGCCAATATTTTGGTGTTTAACACCTTAATTACAACAAGATGGAGCTATTATAATTTTTGGCATCGTTATTGTTAAGTTATGTTAAATTGAGAACAATTAAAATTTTAATAACCTTTAAACAAAAGAGTATGAACTATTCTACAATTAAAAAAACAGCTGTTGCAGCTTCTTTAGTAGCCGCTTTAGGCTTTGCTGAGACTGCACAGGCTCAAACTCCTACTGTATTTGGCGGTAGATCACAATACAGAACTTGGTCAATCGGCCTTCAAGGTGGTATCACTACACCTAACGTATTGGTAGGTGGATCAAACAACTTCGGTCAAAAAGTTGGTCTTTTCCAAAATAAAGTTGGTGAGTACTATGGTTTGACTATTCGTAAACAATTCTCTCACTTATTCGGTATTGAATTAGAAGGTAACCGTGGTCGTGTCAAAACTTATAACCATGAAGTATCAGGCCCTGCTATCGAAAGCACAGCTTGGGGTATCGACGCTAGATCAGCAGAAACTGAAATAAACTGGGCTGGTAGCTTGAATGGTGTATTCCAATTGGGTACAGTAGACTTCATGAGAAGAGAAAATGCAGTTAATTTCTACGCTAAAGTAGGTTTAGGTGTATTGGCAAACAACCCTGTTCAATACACAAACAACGATTTCACAGGTGCTGAAGTAGATAACAAAGGTTCTTGGGGTGAAGAAATTTTCGGTGACCGCGAGCCTGTTGGAGATAGAGATTTCAAATTAGCAGCTTACGTACCAGTTGGTGTAGGTGTTAAATTTAAATTATCTGAAGTAGTTGCGTTGAACTTAGGTTACACAATGAACTTTACAGACGACAACTTATTATACGGTCCTGGTCGTTCAGATGTTAAAGGTAAATTCTCTAACTTATACGGTGGTTTAGAATTCACTTTAGGATCACGTGATAAAGAAAACTTAACATTTACAAACCCAGTAGCTACATTATATGATGAATTAAAAGATCCATCATTACGTAATGAAGTTGAGGCGTTAAAACAACGTGTTTCTACATTAGAAGGTACTGTTGATCAATTAGGTAAAGATTCTGATGGTGATGGTGTATCTGATAAATTTGACAAATGTCCTAGCACTCCTGCAGGTACTGTAGTTGATGGTTCAGGATGTCCGATCAAATTTCCAGAGCCAGTAGTACAAAGTAACAATGCTACAGGCGCTTACTACTCTCCAATTCAATTCGAATTTGATAGTTCAGTATTAAAAACTTCTTCATACTCTACTTTAGATAAATTAGCTAAAGAATTGCGTGATGCTAACTCATCTGTTACTTTAGATGGTTATGCTTCTGCAGAAGGTACTGAAGATTATAACATGAGCTTGTCTAAAGACCGTGCTAACGCAGTAAAACAATACTTAGTTAACGCTGGTGTTTCTGCTTCAAGCATCAATGCTAATGGTTACGGCGAGGCTAATCCAATTGCATCTAATGCAACTGAAGATGGTCGCGTTCAAAACCGTCGTGTTGAAATCAAAAAATAATCCTACTTTTTACAAGTAAGGTTAACATAAGAAGAAAGCCGTTACTCATTGAGTAGCGGCTTTTTTGTGTTAAACCTTCCCTTTATATTACATTCCTATGTTAGGATGTGGAAAATAATTTATAGTAACTTTACACCGAAAAGTGTATTTTTCAATAAATCGTAGAATATGGAAGAGGAATTTGAATTTGGATCTCCGGAAGAACAGAAGCAATCTGTGGACCGTTATGAAGAAATGATTCGTAATGATGATCAGTATTTTTTCGATTCGACCGCTTTTGAAGGGATTATTGAATACTATACAGACAAAAATGACCCCATTAAGGCCTTGCAGGTTATCGATTACGCGATTAACCAACATCCTTATGCTACTTCTTTTTTACTGAAAAGGGCCCAGCTTCTAGCAAGCATACAGCAATTTGATGCGGCATTATCTTCGCTCGAAAAAGCAGAGCTTCTAGAACCCTCAGAAGGAGACATACATTTGATCAAAGGGTCAATCTTAGCTTCTTTAGGAAGCTACAAGGAAGCCGAAGACGCCTTTCTGTATGCGCTTTCGCATGCCGAAAATAAAGAGGACGTCTATTATCAACTTTCTGGCCTTTACCAGATACAAGGTGATTACGACAAGGCAATTACCTTTTTGAAGAAGAGCCTGGAGATCAACATGGAAAACCAGGATGCCTTATATGAGCTAGCCTTTTGCTACGATATATTGGATAAACAGGAAGAAAGCATTGTATTCTATTCACAATACATTGATAACGAACCCTACTCTTATGCCGCGTGGTATAACCTCGGAAATGCCTACCACAAACTAAGTCGGTTTGAAGAAGCCATTGATGCCTATGATTATGCAATATTGATTAAGGAGAATTTTGCTTCAGCATACTTTAATAAAGGAAATGCGCTGGTAAATCTGGATAAATATTCTGATGCAATCCTAGTCTATAAACAGACTTTTGAATATGAACCTCCTAATGCCGACACGTATTGTGCTATGGGCGAATGTTATGAAAAACTGGAGCAGATGGACACCGCACGTGATTACTACAAAAAAGCGGTCAAGTTGGATAACACCATGGCAGATGCCTGGTTTGGAATAGGCGTCACCTTGGATTTTGAAGAACGCTATTTCGAATCGCTGCACTTTTATAAAAAAGCCTTGGAGATAGATGATGAAAACCCAGACTATTGGTTTGCAATAGCCGATGCACGATACAAATTGGGACAAATCGAGGAATCTGAAATGGCATATGGCAAAGTGGTCGAGCTAAACCCCACTGATATAGAGGCATGGCTTGATTTCTCTTCCATCTACTTCGAACAAAAAAAGTATACCGAAGCAATTGAAACCATGTCGGAGGCGATAAAATGCAATCCCGATTCAGCGGAGCTGTACTACCGGTTGGTAGCTTATCTCTTTGCCAATGGACAATATAACGACGCGCTTAATTTCTTAGAATTAGGTCTGGCCATATCGCCCGAAAAGCACTTTATTCTATTTGATTACCTTCCGCAGTTACAGGGCAATCAAATCATCGTCGACATCATCAAAAAATACGCGTCCGATAAATGAAAAAACTTGGTTTGATTGGGTATCCTCTTGGACATTCATTTTCTAAAAAATATTATCTCCAAAAATTTGAACAAGAAGGTATCGCAGATATAAATTACGATCTATACGCCATAGAAGATATTCAGGACTTCCAACACCTATACCGTTCTGATGTTGGCTTTTATGGTTTTAATGTAACGATCCCCCATAAGCGCAGCGTGATGCAGTTTATCCATGAACTCTCTGCCGAAGCGCAGGAAATCAATGCGGTCAATTGTATTAAGATTAAAAGAGAAGGGGATGGTATTTATTTAAAAGGTTTTAATACCGATGCATTCGGGTTTGAGGAATCCCTTAGACCACTCCTAAAACCCGTACATAGACAAGCGCTTGTATTGGGAAATGGAGGTGCCGCAAAGGCGGTAATATATACCTTAAAGAAATTAAATATTCCCCATCTGATCGTTAGCCGTACACAGGAAAATGGCGATCTGACCTACGAAGCATTAAAACAGATCGACTTAAAAAATTATCAGATCATAATCAATTGTTCCCCTGTGGGTACTTTCCCGCATGTACAGTATGCGCCGGATATAAACTACGAACAGCTCTCCACAGATCATTTACTATACGATCTAATCTATAACCCCACAGAGACTCTTTTTCTACAAAAAGGAAAACAGAAAGGTGCTGTGATTAAGAATGGACATGAAATGCTTATCCTCCAAGCGGAAAAAAATTGGGAGATCTGGAATAATGAAGAATAAAATACGGATAAGCCTAGCCTTTATTATTACGCTTCTCGTACATATCGGTTGCCAGCCAGCACCGTACACGCCAAAGCCTAGAGGTTTTTTTAAGATTGACTTTCCTGAAAGAGAATATGTGCACGCCAACACAGGATGCCCTTTTGATATAGAGATCCCAGGTTATTCCCTACTTGTTGCAGACCCTTCACAGACTAAGCATACCTGTTGGAAAAACGTAGATTTCCCCCAATTCAATGCCCGTCTGCACCTCAGCTATTACCGCATCAGTCCGTCTGCTCCGTTTGATTACCTCACGGAAGACGCCCGTACATTTGTATTCAAGCATACCGCTAAGGCGACTTCCATTGACCAAAAAAGCATCCAACATAACGATCATAATCTATATGGAGTGGCGTATTCCATCCGCGGGAATACCGCTTCGAACTATCAATTTTACGTCTCCGACAGCACCACACATTACCTAAGAGGAGCATTATACTTTAATGAGAAGCCACATCTAGATTCTATTCAACCTGTTTTAGATTTTTTGAAAGAGGACATTCGCCATATGATTTCTACTATTAGGTGGAAATAATTCCCTAGATTTGAGGTATGATAAGCATTGAAACTTTCGTATTTAACCCTTACCAGGAAAACACGTATATACTACATGATGAGCAGCGCAACTGTATCATCATCGATCCGGGTATGCACAATCCTATGGAGGAACAGAAACTTAAATCTTTTATCGAAACGCATACACTCACCCCTACTTTACTGCTCAATACCCACTGCCACATCGATCATGTGCTGGGTAATAGGTTTGTTTTTGACGAATGGGGTCTAAAGCCTCAATTTCATGAAGGTGAAGTTCCCGTATTGGTTGCCGTGCAGAATTACGCACCGCAGATGGGAATCCGGTACGACGTTTCCCCGATTCCGGATACGTTTTTAACCGAACATGATACGGTGCAATTGGGGAACCACGAACTGACCCTTATTTTTGCTCCGGGGCATTCACCTGCACATCTTTGCTTTTACTCGGCGGCCTTCGGCTTCCTAATCGGGGGGGATGTGCTGTTTAGAAACAGTATCGGACGCACAGATCTACCAGGAGGAGACCATGATACGCTATTGGCCAATATTTCCACCAAAATTTATACCCTACCGGATGATACGGTTGTATATCCCGGCCACGGCCCTAGTACTACCATCGCGTTAGAAAAAAACACCAATCCATATATTAGGGGATGAGACACATAAGAGTTCCTTTACTATTTGCTTTTAGATATCTTTTTTCGAAGAAATCGGTGAACGCTATTAACATTATTTCGCTGATCAGCGTAGTGGGTGTCTTTGTGAGTACGGCCGCATTGGTCATTGTGCTTTCTTTTTACAACGGCATGGAGAGCTTTATACTTTCCATGTACAGCACATTCACCCCCGAGCTTCGGATAGAACCCGCAAAGGGAAAGGTTTTCTCTACCCATACCGCGGGGTTAAAAAAAATAGCGGCAGACAAACGCATAAAAAGCTACTGCGAGGTGCTAGAAGACAAAGTATTGCTGCAGTACGACAACCAACAGTTTATCGGGCAGTTGAAAGGGATGGATCCCGAAGGTCTGTCCAAACAAGGGACAGAAAATATCCTTCATACCGGGAATTATACCCTTCAGCATGACAGCACGTTTTACGCCCTTATCGGTGCACAAGTGCAGGCCAACCTGAACGTGCCAATATCTGGCATTGATAATATTATTGAGTTATTTTCGCCACGAAAAGGGGCTTCCGTGAATAGCGTGAACCCGTTGGACGATTTCAATTCACGAAAGATCAGTTTGAGCGGTGTCCTGACCTATCAGCCCGAATTTGATAATCTGGTCATCGTACCGCTGGCGTTTGCGCGCGATTTACTTGGCGAAGCCGATAAAATCACCGCAGTAGAAATATTTTTGACCGATTCCCTCCAATCCCATGCTGTTCAAGATGAAATTAAAAACACCTTAGGTAAAGACTTCCATGTAAAGAACAGAGAAGAACAGAACCCTACCTTATACAAAACCATAAAATCCGAGAAATGGATCGTATTTTTTATTCTTACGTTTATCGGAATCATTGCGATATTCAATATTGTGGGCTCATTGACAATGCTCGTGATCGACAAGAAAGACGACATGAAAATCCTCCAAAGTTTGGGGGCCGAGCGTTCAATGATTGAGCGTATCTTTTTTATTGAGGGAATTCTTATCTCTCTTATCGGTGGTGTTCTAGGTATTATAGTAGGGTATATATTCTGTAAATTACAGGAAATCTATGGATTTATACGCACCGGCGAGACGGATGGTTCATTAATAGATGTTTATCCGGTGGATATTCGTTCGGAAGACTTTGTACTGGTATTTGTGACGGTAGCCTCCTTGTCGTTACTTGTAGCCTACTTCTCCTCCAAATTGAGCGTAAGAGAAATCGGCAACCCTTAATATTTCAGTTTTTCCCGGCTCCAATCGCCTCTCTTTATTTGTTGGATCAATTCTCCCCAGGCGAAAGGGTTTAACAGCGGATTGCTAAACCGTTGATTAATGTTCTTATTGTTCATTATACCGTGCCGTTGCGAGGAATTGTAACTTTGGATCTCTTCAGCACTTCGAGGCACGATTCGCGCCAAAGCAGCCAAAGCTTCCGGAGTAAGGTTTTTTCGCGCTGCTGCAATATTGTCATCTCCCAGGTTCAATGCCATGAATTCAGAAACATATTGTTCATAGCTGGCCCAAGGAAATGGTGTAACAGCCGGGAGCTCAATGACCAGGCTTTGCATCTTTATATGTGCGGTGTGTCTATCTAAGTCTGCTTCGGGAATAACAAACGTTACGGGGTCGTATCCTACCGAACTAAACCGGATGGTATCGCCGACATGTGCTACAAATGAAAAGTAACCATCATTGTTAGACACGAAAACCTGTTTGTTAAAGGATATATTTGTTATCGACACATAGGCTACAGGAAGATCGGATCCGATGGAGGTAATCAAACCACTAAACTGCAATATTTTCCGCTCCTGCGATTGGGCTGTTACAAACAGGCCTAACGTCAGGAAAAGGATTGCGATATGTCTAAAGCTATTTGGCATCTTAACAAAACTAAAGAAAATAAATCTGTAACCGCTGTTAAAATGTGTTAATCACTACACAACAATTCTATTACAATTGATTAGGTGTAGTCGCATTAGGGTCGTTTATATCAGTGATATTAATTGCTTCGACCGACACAATTTCGGGGACAGCTTTTTTGATTGCCTGCTCCAGGCCGGCTTTAAATGTCATGATACTCATAGAGCAACTTGCGCAGGCCCCTAATAATTTCAACCTAACCACATTGTCTGCTGTTATCTCTTCAATACTCACATTACCCCCATCTGTTTCAAGATAAGGCCTAATACCATCTAATGCTTGTTCGACTCGTTCTGTTATGGTCATTCTTGTTTCAATTACTTTTACCAGTTGTAAATATACACATTTTTATTTTCATTGCCACGTTGGATTAATTTATAATGCAATAGCATGACACGCGAAATAATTAGGTTAAACTTTGTTAAACTGCATATCCGTTCCCATAGTAATCCATTAAAATCAAGTAAATTGCGCTTCAAAAATTAATTGAATATTATTGTTAATTGACGTATCTTTGTAAAATGTTTTTAAATAAGCGAATAGGAATACTAACTGCCTTTCTGGTCATCATTTTCTCTTTTACGGGCTGTAAAAGTAAATTCGAAAAACTACGAAATAGTAATAATCTTGGGATGAAATACCAGGAAGCCGTTAAATTATACGAAAAAGGGAAGTATTCGAAGGCTTTAATTTTATTTGACGATTTAATTCAAAAATACCGTGGACGTGCGGAAGCGGAGGATTTGTACTACTTCATGGCTTATACCAACTACAGACTGAGAGATTATACCTCTGCGCGCTTTCACTTTAAGCGCTTTGCAGATACCTATCCAGGCAGTATAAGAGCTGAAGAATGTCTGTTCATGTCTGCTTATTGTTACTATGTTGAATCGCCTAGGTCAAATTTGGACCAAGAGAATACGAGAAAAGCAATCGACGAATTACAACTTTTCATCTTTAGGTATCCCGAGGCCGAAAAGGCAAAAGAAGCAGGCGATTTAATTCAGAATCTACGGGATAAATTAGAAAAAAAAGCATTCGATAACGCTAAACTATATTTCAATATGGGCTTGGCAGATGATTACCGTGCCGCGGTAATTGCCTTAGAAAATGTGTTGAGAGAATATCCGGATACCAAATATGCCGAGGAAATAGAATATTTAATGATGAAGTCGCAATATTTATTTGCCGACAACAGTTATCCTAATCGTCAGGAAAAACGTTTTAACGAGGCAATAGACTATTACAATTCATTTGTCAACAACTATCCGGAGAGCAAATATAGATCGGAATTAGACGGATTAAAAGCCAGTGCAGACAAAAAGATTGTATTTGCGATTCGTCGATTGGATGAATTAAACAAACAAATTGAAGAGCGTGAAAAAGAACTTGGGATCACACCGGTACAAGAACTTTCAGAAACGAACAGTACAACAAATTAATAAGAGTTTTCATAATATATAACAATATGAGTCAATCAAAGAGTAAC
Organism: Sphingobacterium alkalisoli; assembly: GCF_005049105.1. Classification (GTDB taxonomy): domain Bacteria; phylum Bacteroidota; class Bacteroidia; order Sphingobacteriales; family Sphingobacteriaceae; genus Sphingobacterium; species Sphingobacterium alkalisoli. Next base: position 24,576 of record NZ_SUKA01000010.1, on the reverse strand, counting down.
ACCGTTGCTAATTCTACTGTCACCCGAGATTTAAGAGATTTCGATAAGACCACGGATAACCTTTACGAGTCTATCGTCGTGATCAGCAAAAGAGCAAATCAAATTGGGGTAGAAATCAAAGAAGAGTTAACATCAAAGTTAGCGGAATTTGCAACTAGTAATGACAACTTAGAAGAGGTATTTGAAAATCGCGAGCAAATTGAAATTTCGAAACATTACGAGCGTTTACCAAAACCTAGCTTAGTTGCTATCGATGAGTTTTTGAACGACAAGGTGTATTTCAGAAACCCTGCTAAAGAACAAGAATAAGCTGCAGGCGCCATGTCTTTGAAAGACAAAAATATTTTGCTAGGTGTATGCGGCAGTATTGCCGCATACAAAATAGCTTCCCTGATACGACTCCTCGTAAAAGCTGAAGCCCACGTACAGGTGGTAATGACCCCTGATGCCACGCAATTTATTACGCCGCTCACCCTTTCCACCCTTTCCAATAATCCAGTTTTAGTAGATTATTTTAACCCCAAAACAGGGGAATGGAATAATCATGTGCATTTGGGATTGCAATCCGATCTGATTCTTATTGCCCCTGCCTCTGCCAATACGATTGGGAAGCTGGCGAATGGGCTATGCGACAACTTACTAGCAGCAGTATATCTTTCGGCCAAATGCCCCGTATATCTGGCCCCCGCAATGGATTTGGATATGTGGCAACATGCCGCTACACGACGCAATATTGCTCTTCTCGCATCCTATGGTAATATTATTATCCCTCCGGGTAATGGAGAACTGGCCAGTGGATTAGTCGGCGAAGGTCGTCTTGCAGAACCCGAAGATATCCTATCGTTTTTACTGGAACATAGCACTACTACACTGCCTTTAAAAGGCAAACGGGCTCTTGTAACAGCGGGCCCTACGTATGAAGCCATTGATCCGGTACGATTTATCGGTAATCACTCCAGCGGTAAAATGGGCTATGCGATTGCAGCCCGATTGCAGCGTTTAGGTGCAGATGTAACGTTAGTGAGTGGCCCTACGAGCTTGAAAACACCTCAAAATGTAACACAGATAGCTGTTCAATCGGCCGCGCAGATGTTTGAAGCCTGTGAAGCAGAATTTCAACAGGCCGACATTATCGTAATGAGTGCCGCAGTAGCCGATTACACACCAACTGTCGTAGCCGATCAAAAAATCAAGAAAAAAGCGGAAGATTTTAGTATTGCGCTGAAAAAGACAACGGACATCCTTGCTACGCTGGGTAAAGAAAAGAGAGAAGGCCAAACGTTGGTGGGATTTGCACTCGAAACGAATAACGAACTCGAAAATGCAATCGATAAATTACACCGCAAGAATTTAGATCTTATCGTATTAAACTCCATGCAAGATAAAGGTGCCGGATTTGCGACAGACACCAATAAGATTACCCTTATCGATCGGGCAAGAAATATCCATAGCTACGATCTGAAATCAAAAGAAGAAGTCGCAAAAGACATCTGTATGCATATAATTGCGCACCAGACAGCACTATAGATTAGCGATCCGTATCCTCTTCGGATAATAATTATTGATGCGATTGGGCATCGCTTTCATCCAACCTAGATTCATTCCTTTATACCTGATCAGTATCCAGCCTAATTTGCCTGTGGTATTAAGCTCAACCGGAAGCACTTCTTTACGCAGGAAACTTAATGCATTTTCTAAATCAAGCGATAGAAAAGGAATGTTGCTCTGTATGTAATTACTAAGGGCTAGATCGTGCGAAGGGATGAGTTCCTTCCCCGTAAATTTTCCAATTTGTGTGCCCGCATTTCGCAGGTATAATACATTTTGAAGCGCTTTTAGATCTAACTCGTACTGACTAGGTATTATATGGATATTATCCTGGTGTGAGAACACGAATACCTTGTCGTCGTTGTGTACCCATTTTGGGATTATGTCGAGCGGAACATCATACTTTTCGGGCTTTATCCTTTTCATCGCAAATGAATCCTGTATGCCGCTCCGCTGTAGCACAGCAAAGGAAAAGCACTCGCCGCCTTCCATTTTGTGTGGATAGAATCGAAAAGCGCTCGCCTTATACTTTGGCGATGTCGTTTCCTCTATCTGCCAATCGGTGTTAAGATTTAATGGCACACTAACCATGTCGAATGTCTCGATCAACCAATCCACTATCTCTTCATTCTCTTCCATGGAGTCCGAGCAAGTGGAATAAAACAAATAGCCATTTGTTTTTAAAGAAGCGATACTTGTGGTTAAAATCCGTCGCTGCCGCTCGCTGCACAGCGCGACATTTGCTTCCGACCATTCGTCTATCGCCGTACTATCATCTTTCCTCAATACGCCCGAACCGGAGCAGGGCGCATCGACGACCATTAGATCAAAATATCCAGGCAACCGATTAAAGGCAGAGGGATCATTATTGCTGATTACGACATTCGGATTACCCCATTTCATCAGGTTATCTGCTAAGAGGATGACCCGGGCCTTAACGATATCATTGGCAACCAGCAGGCTATCGGGATGAAGTGAGGCATTAAGTAACGTAGATTTTCCGCCGGGAGCTGCGCACAAATCCAATGCCCTTATCGCCGATTGATCGAGACCGAGTTGCCGGATAGCGTAGCTTAGAAACATCGAACTCGCCTCTTGTACATCAAAGCAACCTGCGTGAAATAGGAGGTCTAAGTTGGATATCAGTTGCTCGCTGAGGTAATATCCCTCTTTGCACCACGGCACCTGTTTGTCGAGCTTTAAATGCGTCAGATCGGCCGGCTTGGCTGGATTAACCCGAATAGTATTTGACTTTTTCGCGGTATCGTGGATAGCGACGAAAGCTTCCGTATCGAAACCTTTATCTGCCCTCAAACGACGAACTAGATCATTGGGTAACTTGTTACTCATTCTATCAAAAGTAAAAAATCAAAAGTAAAAAGTGAAAAATTTACCTAAGTTTGTCTATGAAGAATTTCAAGCAATACTTTGTTATTCCGGCTAGTCCTACGGAGATTTATCTTGCACTCACCACCGAAATCACCATTCGTCTTTGGACGGGGGATACTGTAGAAATAGATCCTCAGGTTGGAGGAGAATTTTCCTTATGGGATGGCGCTATCACGGGGCGCTTCCTCGAACTCGAACCGGGGAAAAAGATTGTGCAGCAATGGTACTTTGGCGAGCAGGAAGAGCCTTCTATTGTTACCCTCAAACTGCATGAACATAAAAAAGGTACTTCTCTTGAAGTAAACCATATCAATATTCCTGAGGATGCCTACGACGAGATCGTTGAGGGCTGGGAATCGGAATATGTAGAAAGTTTAATTGATTTTTATACGGAAGAGTAAGAGCTAAAAGAAGGTGTCCAATTGTTTTTTTGCACCTAAAAATTTGCATTTTTTAGGATAAACAAAAAATCCCCAAAACGCTCTGCGGTCGGGGATCTCTTCTTTAAAGGCTTTTTAGACGATCTCTTTTAATTTACTACTGTCTTATTACTCTTTATACCCTTCAAAACTAATTTCTCCTAAACTCATGAATTGTGCATTAAATCCATTTTTAAAAGAAACCCTCACATATTTTGTTTGCAGAGTTTTGATCAAGTCAAAGCTAACCACTGTTCTCGCTACATTTGAGGTATTTGTAAACGATTGGTATGTCGTAAATGTTTCGCCATCCGAGCTTATTTGCAAATCAAAGTCTTTAGGTGCCCCACTGCCGTTATTATGACGTATATTCAAAATTACCTTAGTAATTAGCAACTCCTGATCAAACGTGATGGTAGCTTCATGGGGCCAAGGTGGGATTGCTCCAGACCAAGGCGTATGCCAAAAAGTATCTGTATTTCCATCAATCAATGCAGGGCCGCCGCCGCCGTCCCCCTCATGATTGGCACTCACAGCAACTGACCAACCTGTTTTAGATGCTGCAGTATTAAAAGTCGTCAAAGTAGGGTTATAGACGTAATTAAGCGTCTTTACGAGTACTCTTCCATAGACATCTTCGTATTCCACGTCAATATTTTTAGTCGAAGTGCCCACTACTGCCGGAAAAGTGACCAAAGAGGTTCCAACAACCTCTTCAATAGCAGTTCCATTAGCGGTAGGATAAGTCACTTTAATTTTCTTTACTCCAATATTTGAGTTGGTCAACGCATTTAAGGTTACAATACCCAAAAAAGGAGTGATTGTTGTGCCTTCAAGCTGGTAACTATACTGGTATTGTAGCTGTTTCGATACTTTACGGCCTACATTATCCTCCAGCTCTACATTAATCGTATTTGTTCCATCCTTTGCTTCAAATAACCCAGAAATATTTTCTTCTGCGCTCTGCAAAGACAACTGGCCACTTCCGCCCAATATCTTTGGATAGGTAACCGTCACTTTAATATCGGCTAGATTGGGGTTATTTAGATTTATACGCATTTGTCCTTCATACAGAAATGGGCTTTCTGCATTTGCAATTACTTCTTCGATAATATACCCCTTATTACTTACACTCGTCTTTGCCATTTTAGATACTACGCCATTCGATGCATAGGATGTTAAGATAAAATCATGATCCCCCTGTTCCTGCGTTACAAAAACTCCGTCCTCCGTAAAATCGGTAAATTCTACTGATCTATCCACGCCTTGATCTTCAAACGACACAACGACTTTCACCGTCTTATCACTCATTTCAGGCCATTTGACTACAAATTTATAATCATATCCTCCTATCAACGTGACATCAGTAGGTTTTGCTATCACATCAATGTTTCCTTGCTCTTCACCTTGCTCCACGACAGGGAGAAGCAATTTTTGTTTGGTACATCCCACCAATAGGAATGAACAAAATAAAAGCAAACCTATATTATTTAATCTTTTCATGATTATTGTTCAAAAAATTCACTTAAGAAATTATTTAAAAACTCAATTCCTGGCATTTTCCAGTCATCATTTATCTCTAATTGCAGCCAGTAGAATACCTCTGTAAATAGATCTATATTTTGGAGATAAACTTCAGTAGCAGGAGATTGGCAAGGAATATAATTTTTAGCAAAACTAATACTTGGGGTTCCTGACAATGTCATCGCGGGGGCTGAAGTACCTAATTTATTTATCCATACATTTTCTTCAAAGCTTTGGTAGCTAGCCAACAAACTATTAAACAAAGGGTCTGATTCTTCGATATTTTTAGAACAAGAAATCTTTCTTACGTCGGTCTCTGAAAGCGCAGTTTTCCAAACTCTGAAATCTGCAATATCATAGAATGAATACCCCAAATCTGTCCGCTGCGTATTAAAACCAACGGTTAACGGCTCAGAATTTGCAAAAGCATCAACTCCCATAGCAATATTTTGTTGCTTTATTAATGCACCATCGAGGTAAACGGAAATACTCGTAGAGTTGGCCGATAGTTTCCCAAAGGTAAAAGTACAGTGATGCCACTCTCCATCGGTCCCTCTCGTAAACTCTACCTCTTGGGTATTCGTCCCATCTTGGAACCTTAACTTAAAATTAACATTTTGACCATATAAATGCCACCCTGCATTCGCGTTGTTTGCCGCAGCGTCTTTCCCCATAAAATAGTTATACCAAAACGTATACCCCCCTGTAAAGTCTAAGCCTTTCCAGACGTTATCCTCATGCAATCTGTATTTGAAATCGTAGGTAATTGATCCATCTGGAGTTGAATTTGCATTAAAAACATTACTTGAGGCATCGCCAGGAGACTGTGCACGAACTCCTATAGTGGGGAACGTTCTTGTTCTTCCATTCGAACCAAAACTATAATGATTATAGGTCCCTGGGAAATACCCATTTGCAAAGAAATAGGTCATTGACTCCGCCTTTAACTCGAGAGGTTTAAATCTATTATTATAATAGAGACTAAACGTGTTGATTTCGTTATCACTAACTCCCCCGATGCCTCCAGTTGTACTTCCGCCATGTGGTGAAGTGATTGCAATAAGCCAATTTTCCTTTTCAAAATTTTCTCCCGCTTCAATTGCAGCTATTATGCTACCAATATAAGCATCAATCTGATCCAAGGCTGCTTTATATTTTTCATTTTGCACTACAAAACCACCATCCTTACCTGCGTCCAGCAATCCATTAAATTGTATGATAGATAGATCCGGTTTTTGATCTTTTAATAATGCTATTGTTTTTTGCTCCACTTCCTTGTCAGAAGCCTCCACGTTATTAAAGTCCGAATCAGCCAATAACATATTGCTCATGGTTAGATTTTGCACCACTGTTGCCGTTTTCAGCCGCTTGTTTGTCCCCTCAATACGATTTATTAGCGATGGTGTAAACTCCAATGGTGCGTGATCATCTTCCAAGTCAATTGAAGGCATATAAGACTCCTGTGTAATCTTATGCTGAGAAGAAGGATAACCCGTAAGGAGAGATGCCCAACTTGCCGGACTGCCGGTATTTTGATCTGCTTTCGCCTCATAAGAATATTTACTATGCTCCATCAATTTTCCGATTGTGGTCGGCTTATATTCTTTAATCTGTGATCCGACCAGCCCATCCACAGCTATCACTAATACTTTCCGCTTCATTGCTGTATCTACTTCAGCAGTATATTCTTCGAATTGTGGTTCCGGATTCGCAAACTTCGTACAGGAAGAAGCCAGAGCAAGTCCAGTAACAGTCAACAAGAAGAAAGTTCTATTAAGTTTGATCATATATTTCATACAAAAGTCCTTTAATTCGATTCATAAAAAGCGCCAGCCTCTGCAATAGCCGTATGGGCCTCTCCTCCCCAATTATTTTCCGTGAATGCGAATCGTATAAAGCGAATTTCCTCCACAGTATCGAATTTCATCTCTACCCTATTTTTGCGACCACCTGCATCTGTATTCGCTGTAGAGATTATTAACTCACCACGATCTATCCATGGAGCATTCTCAGAAATCTTCGTAAAGATTCGAGTTGCCCTTCTGAACGTATTATTTTGTCTGTTTTGGTAATAAACGCCGCGTATTGCTTGCGGACTTTTCATATCCAGATCAAGATATGTCGGGTTGGTAGCAGAAGCTGTAGTATTTGGGGTACAATTACCATAGCAAGTATGCCAATACGTGTCCAGTTTTCCATCACTCAAGCTCGGGAAGCCTCCGCCCTCCCCTGCACTTGCCATATTCGAGCTCCAAACGAAATCTGATCCGATAATATCATATTTGGGATCCAGTTCATCATTTCCGCCCGTGTTTGTCAACGGATTATACGTCCATATTTTAGTAGTCATACCAGGATAGGTATTACGCATATCCCGTTTTGCTGCGCTGCTCACCCGAATACCCCACGCATCCATAAAACGCGCGTAATCCTTGCCTGTAAATTCACAGAGGGCCCTATAAAAAAAGTCCATTTTCGCTTCATCTAATGAGAACGCATAGACCGAATTTCTGGCCTTTGTATAAATGAAAGTCCAAAAGTCCCATCCAGATTCCCCATTTTTACCCTTCACTTTATTGAATATTTGTAAAAATGGTGTCAACCTTAAAAATGGTTCTTCTCCTGTATTAAAATTCTTCGCAGCATTTGTGGCAGCAAACTCCAACCCTCTCGGAATGTCCTTACTCACGGCTCCATGTGCCGCTATGCCAGGGTTTCCTAACCGATGTGCCCCACGAAATACAAACAAGTTATTTGTAGTTTCGCCCAGCGCAGACCAGCTCCATGTCGATCCCATCTGATAGTTGTGTCCTATTTCGTGATAGGTTCCCCATGCTCCATCGATAGTTCCACTAAAAATATAATCAGCATTAGAGAACTGCATAAACCAATGCTTATCTTGCGTGGCCATCCAAGGTTGTCCACTGTGCGCATATGCCGGCTTTCGCAATTGAATATCAAGCACGCCACGTTCTGGTAATTCAGGCCAAGCATTTTTTGGATCTGGATTTCCTTTAGTTAGACCCATCCAAGTGTAGTAATCCTTCTCATAAATATCATTCCATGCTGTCAAGGTCTCTGCAACTTTAAGCTCGCTTCTATATTGAAGGACCATTGAACGCGGAACCGTAAAAATAGCCCGTTCGGAGCGAAGTTCAAGCCAAGGCACGTCGTTATTCGCGACATCCTGCAACCACTGCTCTTGATTACTCTTACCCAAAATAAAATCCGATGTCCGTGCAACATTGCTAAATTTCAATCCCACGGGTTGACTCATCGCAATAGCCGCATGAATCCAAATAATGCCACCATACGGGTTACGTACATAGTTGGTACCGGGAAAAAGTTCTTTCACTGTGTAAATAACGGGATCTCTACGCAATGGCTCTTCACCTGTTAAATTCACGGTATGCGCACCCACTTGCACAGTCAGGCCCGTCGCGCCCGTTGGTACCACAATTTTTACGTTCTCACCTGCCGGGGCATATAGTCCAGTACTAAAGATAGGTCTTGGCGTCACCGAAATTTTCAGATCAGAACTCCTGATATATCGAAAATTCAAATCCAAGGAGACTAGGGTATCCTGTATACGTTTAGCACTTGCCCCGACCAACCCAGGATAGATACGTGCCCGATCCAACATAGATTTATCTACATAATTTAAACTGGTATCACTGGGGTTTTCACCATCGGTATCTCCCGATTGGAATCCATTTTCGAAATCATAGCCATACTTACCACATGATATAAATGTTGAAAGTAAAATAACTGCGATTATGCTTTTCTTAATTATACTCATAATATAAATTATATAATAATTAGTATTCAAAAACCTTATATGGAGGAGTCCATGCCTGTCCTTTCAATTGCCATTGTTCCTGTGGTAAGACTCCAAACCATTGGTAAATAAATAGAGGGATATCAATTAAATTCGGAACCAACTTAAATGTAGACTCATTGATGTCTGGTATAATAAACGGAACCAATTCGTCAAATGTCGACCAACTACTTTTGTTGATTATAGTCATATTTCCAGCTTTGCCAGATACATCAGTCAATACAGCCTTTCCATTATCATTGTACATTGGCCAGTAACCTTGCAAATTATTATAATACGGGGAGTTATCCGGCTTAACCATAGCCAATCCACTGTACTTTCTTACATCTTCGTCACTGAAAGCGATATTATAAAACTGAAAATTACACACCGTAAAATCTCCAGTATTATATTCAGAACCGGGATGTCTTCCGAACATAAGTGGAAACGTATTTGTCAAATTGCTCGTTCCAGCATTGGTTTCATCTGAAAGTTCACCATCTGTGTATATTTTCGATCGATTATTAGTACGATCGATTATAGCCGTCACGACATGCCATTTGCCATCATTAATCAGCTTAGTGACGAGTTTCTTACCTGATCCATTGTGACCCAACTCTGCTTTACCGCCCGACATTAAAACCTGCCAGCCAGGAACAGCTCCATCATCAAATTTCGGTCGTTTCATAAAAAGAGCCGGATAATTATTTACCTGATCAATAACATTTTGCTTAAAAAAGAAAGTGATAGTCGCACTTTCATTTCCGGCAATATTCAATTTCGACGCATCATCCAGTCGGGCGGCCATCGCCTGAACACCATCAGTACTATACAGCAAACGCATGCCCGCTCCACTGAAAGGAATGGTCTTCGTACTAGGTTTTGCAATATATTTGCGGCCGAATTTTGGAGAATAAAAATATGTAAACGTATTTTGGATCGACTTACCGAAAACGGTATTATCTGTGTTTGATTGATCTGCGGTAATTTCACCTCCTATGCTCGAGGTCAAAATCACCACCCAGTTTTCATTCGCATAATTAGTTCTGGATTTTAGGGCATTGATCAATTCCCCTACCTGCACATCCAATTGCCCAATTGCCTCAACATATTTTATATCATTAGTTTCATAAGAGTTAGCTTCACCTATTACATAGGGGTTGCTCAAATGGCTTATCACTAAACTCGATTCTGTCGTCGCTATAGTACTTTTTGTTTTGTTTACGACCTCAATATCATTAATTACCACTTCTTTCTTATCAACATCTTTTAACAACGTAGAACTAACCACAGCTGAAGTCGTATAAGCTTCGCTAGTGAACTCACTATCATTCGCTTTAAGTCTTGTTACAAAAGTAGGGGCGGCTTGCAAATCGATACTACCCAAATCGCTACTCACTTTGTGTACATCTGGATGAACACCCGTGAAAAGATTAGCCAAACCAATCGCTTGGGTAAAATTTTCGGTGGCATAATCCGCTAACGAACTATTCGTATACAATGCATTCCGGGCGATAACTCTTAAATTCTCAGGTTCCAGGTCTGTTAAAACTTCACCACGTAGACCATCAACAACTACTAACAAAACTTTATTTTTGGAGATGCTAACGTCGGTAGATCCATAATCTTCCTTCAATAGATTTGGAAAATCCTTATTGCAGGATGACAAGACTAAGATCGAAAAAGTCATCAAAGCGCTGACTTTAAAATTTTCAAATATTTTTCTCATATTCAACATCTTAAAATGAGTTAATTTTTAATTTCAATTCGCACTATATTTCCTACATTAATTCCATCTACAGAAAATATAGTACCACCTATTAATAGTGCTGGATATCCTTCGCTTGATGTGGTCTCTGCGACAGTATATATAGACCCAGAAAAGGCTCCCATATTATTGTACTCTTGTTTGGCAGAACCATCCATTTCTAGGATCAAAAGATTAGACCTCGTTACTCCGTCATACTTTTCAAATCCTCCTGTTACCAGTACTTTTCCATTATTCATTGCATAAGCATAAGTTGGAACACGACTATCTGTGTCTTTCATTTTAAATTGTTCATCGACACTGCCGTCTTCGTTCAGAATAACAACACCATTTGCGGCTTTTCCATTGTACGAAGTAAAACGACCAGCTAAAGCTATCTTTTTAAGGACCGGATTATACGTTATAGACAATATCAAATCATTTGCTCCAGCACCGGTAAAAGATTTGTCTCGGGTACCATCCGGGTTTATGGCAAATATCCTATTTGCAGATTCGCTATTAAACGTGGTAAAATTACCCACCGCCAAGATCTTTCCATCAGCTAACTGAATAGATCCTCCTATAGTACCATTTACCCCCGTATTGCCCCACATAAAAGTTGAGTCAATGGCTCCGTCATTTTTCAGCCTTACAACATTCCTCACCCTAGTATTAAAATAAGACTTTTGCTGTTTAGAAGAAAACATGTAATCCGTACGTAAATGGTTGGTAAAATTGCCGATGACAATCATACCACTATTAGGTGTTGGGTAAATTCCGGTGATGCTGCTAAAATTAACCCCTCCTCCTGAAACCACAGAAGACGTTAAATAACCATTAAAAGCAGGTACCGTATCTAAATTATTCTCTGGTTTATCAGGATCCGGATTAATTACATCAACTATCATCGTATCCAATGCTCCAGTAGATTGCAAACGGGTAATGGCAGATACCAATCTTCCGTTAAAAGAACTTAATCCTCCCGCAATCATAAATTTACCATCAGGTAATTTGGCGATAGTGCTGATTCCGCCCATTCCACCTTTTTTAAAGGCTCCTTCTACACTTTTCCCTAATGAAGTAATACTATGTATATTGTTCCTAAATATTGTACTACTGGCTTCATCTTCATAATTTGTAAAATAGCCTCCTATCCAATAGTTTGCACCATTTTCAAAAATTGTGTTTACGGTGCCATTAAAACCATTAGCAATGTCCAAATCAGTGTCTACCTTCACCTTTCCTTCAATGGGGATGCGTGGCCCGTAAAACACCTGATTTCCAATTAACACTTTTAATCTGCCCGAACTCACCAGTTGTGGCACACGCAAATCCATTGTAGAATCTGTATATGAAACTACATCTGTTTCTTGTTCACTTATATAAGCTTTTAAAGCACCTGTTTGTGATTTTAATCCGTTAATAGAAACCTGGAACACTTCTCCTGGTCGTACCGCATCCAACTTACGATTCAAATTTTGAAATTTAACGCCCAAAGGAGCTTCACCTCCGTCATATGGATTGACACCTATTTCTGGATCCTTGCAGGAATAAACACCCAATGCCACCACAAGGGCAACTAAGCTCATAAATGTCTTATTTATATATCTTTTCATCTTTTTACTTATTCATATACCCGTGAATATTTTACATCAAACTAAAAGCCCTATTCGCAAAATTTATACTTGAGAAACCAAACGAGTGCTTCTTGATATTCAAAACATGTAAGTTCCCGTTTCGGGTACGAATATCGGAAGTTGCAATAGGTGTATGAATTATTCCAAAATCAAAGTTAGATAGGTATAATTGTCTATATCCAGCGTATTTTACACGCTGCTCCACACCCGCATTATTCTTTGAGACTACATCATTATACAGTACACCAATGTTCATATTCTGTCCACCCAGTGCAATAAACCCTTGTCCAGGAAAAGACTCCATCTTTAACGTATCTAATTGAGGATAATCTTTCAATGACCTTCTTTCCTCAAATACGTACATTGATAAGTACTCCTTCCATACAATTGGGTTTACCTGAGCCAAATCGATCACAGTATCTCTACCCTGAATAAATAACACCTGATTTAGCAGACGAACCGATTTTTCTATCGTCACATCAGGAGGTGCAAAAAAAGTAATATTGTCATTATTCAACACGGCTTCCATATCTGCCAGTTTTACTACCTTCATCAAGGAATCAAACAACTCTGGTCTGGAGTCTAGGTACTGCAAAATTGTACCATCGTAGTTATTTGGATAGGTTCCAGAATCAATATATCCACTTTTTTCACAAGAAAAAAGCACCACAAGCATTGAGAAGGCTCCTACTATATATCTTATTATATTCATATCTTTCATTTCATTTACAATTTATGCTGTTAATTCCAATAAGGATTAAGTGTCATACCGGGGTTATTTACCAATGCCTTACGATCAATCGGCCACGTCCATGCACCTCTATAAAACGCATCAATTGGAATCGGAACACAAAACTCTGAATTCAACACCCGTTTGGTTCTTACGAGGTCATAATAGAAATGACCTTCCCCGAGTAGCTCTCTCACACGCTCCCACCATATAAAGTCCTTCAATTCCTGATCTGCTTTTCCTGCTAATGGAGTTGCATTTGCCCTGCCACGAATTAAATTAATTAAATTAGTTGCTTCTGCCTCATTCGCTGCACCACCTATCTCCGCTAATGCTTCTGCACGCAATAAGATGACGTCTGCATAACGAAATACAATCATATTGTCGTCCGGATTGAAATCCTCTCCCTCTTCACGAAAGATATTCACGTTCTTCAACACTACAAATTGTCCATCTTGCGCATATAAGTTATCTTCTTCAAACCACGTAGACTTACGTTCATCCGCTAGATCTCTCGGGTACATCTCTTCCATAAAATCCAAGTCATAGTGGATGTAGGAATTCTTAATTGTTTCGAACTTGTAGGGTGCACGGAGTACATTATCGGCATACATTGCGGAGAGGTGGAATGTCTCACCGTAATTGTAATTTTGCGTAATTTCAAACAATCCTTCTTTCGTCCTTCCTTTGAAAATTTCTTTTGTTTGTTTAAGAGGCATTAACGCGTAGGATCCCTCATTCTCATCAATAACCTCCCTACCCAAGGATACGGTCCGCTCATAGAATGTAGTCTTATTAGCATCCGAAAATCCGGCAAGCCACATATTGATATGCATCATCAATGCAATTGCTCCACCCCGCATTGCACGATTTCCTACCTCGGTCGGATCCTCTTGTGTCCAGGGTAAATCCTTATAATACGTCGTCATATCTGCATCAATTGCTTTCAATACGTCCAACATCGGCGTACGACCAATCGATTTATCATGATATGCTTCAGTATAGTAAGGTACGTTACCAAACAAACGAACCAAGAAGAAATAACTCAGGTTTCGCATAAATACTGCTTCTGCTATATATTGGTTCTTCTTATTCTCGGATAATATACCCTCCTCCATATTTTCTATCTCATAAACCGCGATATTGGCTTTGGCAATCACTCGGTAAAAATGACTCCAATCTCTTATCTGATGAAATCCAAAGAAGTCTTCGTTCGCGGCATAATTTCTAGCAGGATTGGTGTACTGGTTAAAAATTCCATTCAAATCATTATTTCGAACAAAACTTAACCAATTCATAAATGAACCAGTTGCATTAGACCCACTGTTTCTATTTAACGGTGCACAACGTAAATCCCCAGTACCAGGGAAGAAGGCTTGTCGCATGGTAGCTGTACGAAATCCTGAATACAAGCCTCCAACAAACATCTTTACATCTTCCTCCGTCTGCCAATAGTTGTTGCCCGACAAATTATCAATAGGGGTAACTTTAAGCCATTCCTTACCACAAGAAGACACTCCCATGGCGAATAGCATTGCTATATATAAATAGTATCTTTTCATCATCTTAAAATTGAACATCAACACCAAATGTAAATTCTCTTGCCCGCGGATAACCCGCCGAACTATCGTATCCCAAATCAGAAACCAGTTCTGGATCTGGCCCCGAATACCTGGACCAAGTATAAATATTATTCGCATTTACATACAGTCGTAGTCCCGTTATTCCAAAACGCTTTTTAATATAATCTCTATCCACATTGTACGATATGGTTGTCGAACCCAATTTTACGTAAGATCCATCTTCCTGAAATAATGTAGAATTGTATCGATATGGATTAATAAATCCTGCCCTTCTAAAATCAAACGGATTCGGATAAAAAGCATCCGCATTCGCATAGGTCCAATAGTCAAAATTATCCAACGGTACCAAAGCGCTCGGGTTTGCTGCATCTGGATTTTTCGTGGGGTAATAGTAGCCTCTAAACATATCTGCAGCAGCATTATTAATTATATCCCTCTTTATGCTGAAAATAATATTAGGTTGTATACTCCAGGCCTTATATTGTATTGTTGCTCCAAATCCACCCGTAATTCGTGGCCGTGAGTTACCTGCAACAACCAAGTCCCGTTGATCCAGAATATAATCTCCATTCAAATCCGTAAAATAGGGGTCACCTGCCCGGAAAAAATATTCTTGCCCTGTGCTATTTGTAGCCCGGTATCGCAAGCCAGTGGCTGGATTCACTGGTACATCATCATCGGATTGGAAAACACCTCTATAATGATACAACACGTTTGAAAATGTATTTCTGCCAAGACGTTGTAATATGGTCACATAGTCCATTGTGGGATGCTGCTCTAGAATCTGACGAACATTATTTGGCAATTGGGATTGAATATCCTTATTGTAAGCCATATTTCCGTAGAAGGTTAATCGCCAATCTTCATTTTTAGCATTGGGGCGGTAGAACAATGATAACTCATGTCCTCTGTTGACAATCGCCTTATCATTCGCTACTACTTTCGTAAATGCGTTAATATTTGCCAAATCAATATCAGCCAACTCATTCGTATTTTCTTTATAGTAGTGTTCATATGTCATGGTAAACATATTGTTGAAGAAACCTAAATCTACAGCGAAGTTCCATTGCGTTGTCGTAATAGGTGTCAAATTAATATTTGGGATCTGACCCAGATCAATCGATACAGTTGGCTCGTTATTGTACGTATTATCATCCATTGTATACTTACCGTATACATCAAAAATACTACCTGTTGGGAATATATTTCTACCCCACGTAACGCGGAAACTACCCTCGCTCAACCAATCTTGATCTTGTAGAAGTTCTTCGCGCGAAAAGTTCCAACGCACACCAGCTGTAGGATTATGCGACCACGGGCTCTTACCCCCCGAAGTTGATGTTCCGTCCAAACGGTATGATAAATCCACAATGTACTTGGAATCATATTGGTAACTCATTTGTCCCGCATATCCTACCGTCCTTCTATCGTATAGGTTATTTAGAATACCTCCGCGTGTATTACGCGTATTGTAACCTAATCCGACTTGAATTTGATCAGATCCAGTACCATTTAAATCCATGGCTTGCGCTCTATAACTCGTAGTTGTAGCTTCCATAAAAGCAAATGCATTAAACACATGCTTTTCATTATCAAACAACGTCGTATTATATTGAAGCATATTCCGATTGTACAAATCCTTTGTACTGCTTTCAAACATATAGATGTTAGATTCTCCTGAGTTTAAAATTTCTGGTGTGAAACGATCTTGATTCGACAAGTCATATTGATATTTTAATGTCGTACTCGCTCTCAAGCCTTTCAAGAATTCGTATTCCAATTGCACCTGCGTAATCATATTCCCTGTCTTATTATCATTGACAATAGAGGTTGCTCCAAGCGCATCATAACTACCCGAAAAAATGGATGGGGAAGGCAGTAACGAAGATGTATTGACGGAGTTAGCTACCCCAGACTGTTCAAAAGCATTTCCCGAACCCGTGCTATTACGTGCCATATTAGCCGTCAGATATCCACTAATTAAGAATGCATCACTCGGTCTGTATTGCATATTGGTCTGCACCGAATATCTTGTAAATCCCGTGTTTCGAATAATACCATTTTGCTTAAAGTATCCCGGAGCAACTTTATAATTGAACTTTTGATTACCTCCCGAAAAATTTAAACTCTGTTGCATATTAAATTGATTACCATAGAAATGAGACTGCCAATCGGTAGAATTATTATAATAGGCGTTCAAAGAGTCCGCTAACCAAGGTGTATCATTAATGAGTTCCAACCCTGATCGATATGTGGAATCGTATTGTAAGATTTGATTAACCCGAATTCTACTCTCTTCCATTCCCCCAATGATAGGTCTCAACTTTGGAACGGTGGACATAAAATATTTCGATTGATAACTGATAATTGGCACGTTCGAATTACCACGTTTTGTTGTAACCAAGATAACACCATATGCACCCCTCGAACCATATAATGCTGTTGCCTGTGCATCCTTTAGGATAACAATTGTTTCGATTTCCTCAACTGGAATCATTGATATAGGACTAATACCAGGACCCTGTGTCTGAAATCCATATTCAAAATTACTCCCCTCTTCTATCGGCACGCCATCTATAACAAACAACGGCGATGTCGGAGACAAAAATGCACCATTTCCCGACATTGATACATTAGAGGAATTCAAACCTCGAATTGACATCGAACCACGCATACCTGGAGTACCGTTATTCAATTGTACATTCATCCCCGGTACACGTCCTTGAAGCAGGTCCGTGAAGTTAGCTGCGGGTGCGTCCTTGATGTCTTTAGCACTAATAACAACAGCAGATCCTGTCAGTGTTTCTTTTTTCTTTGCTACGTAATTTATGGTTACCGTCTCGATTTCCTCATCAGACGAAAGCAATACGACAGAATAGCTCTTAGTATTTGCATCAAATTTAACGGTATTGGCTTTATAACCTACCGCTGTAAATATCAAACTTTTGGTTAAGGCCGGCACATTAATTGTAAACATACCGTTCGCATCAGACAAACCGACGGCTTTATTTCCTGGTAAAACTTTGATCGATGCGCCAATGATTCCGGCCCCATCACCATCAGATACCTTTCCGCTAATAGCCAGCTCCTGTGCGATGACCTGAGTGACTAGCAAACTAAATAAAATAATTAAACTATATAAACTTCTCATAATTATTATTCGTTTTCAAACTTTGGCGTTTCTCCGTAAAACCTAAATTGTATCTCCCAGTGCCCTTCCTCGTAAATGGCAAAATCAAAGCCTAAGCTAGCTTGTGTCAAATACCCACCTCGACCTATCCGATTATACCTAAGGTTAATTGCTGCCATCGTTCCCGTCGCATCGGTATATTTCGACGGATAGGCAACTAGTGGCATAGGATATAGTACATCATAAATAACTTTGCCATTTTCAAATCGATGATTAAAGCCATGTATCAATTGCTCCCATTTTGTTTCCTTAAACATTTGTATATCAATAGTTTGATTCAAAGAATCGAGTATACTCACTGTAAGTGAACTTCCAGGACTAGTATTTTCTACATCTTTATTAATATACACACGAACGTCGTATATAAAATTTCCTGTGCGGCTACCATAGATATTTTCTATTCTACTAGGCCACAGATAAGCGTTAGCAGCAAGCCCAGTAGATGCATTATACTGTGAGGGCTCATACGCCCTTGGCTTCAGGAGAGACAGCTTCAATCCCCGCTGAATCTTTCTACCCCCCGTGTTACCTATTGCGACATCCATCGTATAGCCTTCATAAGGTACTGTTTGAAGCCCCAATAAAGAGGTCGTATTCCAAAAAACTAAATTGCCTGAATTCTTTTGAATCTCTATAGCTGGTCTATATTCAATTTTTTGTTTTGCTTCAATTTCTTCAATTGATTTCTCCTCTCCGGTATAGGCTTCTTTCCATATTTTTACCGGATATTTTTTCCCCAGGACATTTTCTCCGACAGACTCTCCGTCTGCGTTTTGGATATCCAAGATTTCAAAAGATAGTGGCAACGTACTTTTATTACTCGTTGCTACGATATCGTTAAATGAAATAGTACGACCCACATAAGGAGAAAACTCTGTTGTACTGTATTGTACATCATCGCTCAGCGCGTCTAAATCATCAGGAACATATGATTCACAAGCAAAAAATCCCACTGTCACATTAGCACACAGTACTAAAAATAACGATCTGAATGGTATATTAGATTTTTTCATTGGTGTTACTAATTAGTTGAGAAATATTTATTTAACTTACCAAAACCAAAATCATGTTGAGAAGAAAGCGTATGGAATATTCCGTTAGTTACTTGAAGATCTACCGATTTGGTATTTGTGCTTTGCCAATACCTTTTGTAGATTGACTCATTTACATCGCTAAAGACAATTTGCTGTTCTCCCCCTCCTACTATACCGGAGGAAGTCAGCACTCGATATTGTGTATGCATGGTATAATCATACTTTGAACTTGCAAAGGTCTGCCCATCTTTGTAATTTCTAATACCATGAATATCAATATTTTGGTCAAAAACATACCGATACGCCAATGTATCCAACACATTAAGGTTGAAGTCTTCAATATAAAGAGGCGATAATCCAGCAGACATTCTAGTGCTGTTTAGATTAGCTATAGCTAACTCAAACGAGCGATTATTTACGGCAAAAAATGTTACTTCGTTTTGCGGATCATTTAGCTTAGATTTTAATGCAGGCAATCTTTCCAACATTAACACCAAGGAATCGTACACCCCAGGCTGATGAATCAGGTAGTCATACACAGTGCCATCATACGTGATATTGGTCTTTTGGTAATCGTAATAATGATCATCCGATTTTTCACAGCTTGTGACTAGCACAACTGAACTGATGAGTAAAATTAGTATTTTCATTCCTTTCATTGGATTCATGTCTTTAGTTAGTTAGTTCCAGTATTGATTTTGCGCAAGCTTACTATTTCTATTCAAGACATCAGTTGCTATGGGCCAGAATATGCCCTTCTTATTAATTAAATTCAAAAACTCCAGATCATCATTTTTAATTTTATGATATCTAACCAAATCATAAAATCTCCAACCTTCTCCCATTAGCTCTCGTCTGCGTTCTTGGAATATTTCGTCAATCAATGATTCGGTTGATAAAACGGAATAGTTTTCAATGCCACGTAAACTTTTTATAATATTTAATTGTTCAATCGCTGGTAATCTATTTCCCAATACAGCTAGTGCTTCAGCACGAAGAAGATGTATTTCTTCCAATCTTGTAAACACCAAATTAGAACCAAATACTGCGTAGTTCCCATCTGTCACACCGTCTCTCAAAATACGGATCTTGTTAAAAATGGGTATCTCATTCGTAAAATTCAGAAAGTAGTTGGTCTTATATAAACCAGAAATGGTATCTACTCCGAAGCGCTTATCATTTAGGTCTTCAAATAGATCAGTAATCAAACTTTTATCGACATAGATATCCGGGAATTCCTTATTAACTACAGGTTGAGCTAGCGTTAACTGTTCCATATGTCCCGAAGAAGTTGCCTCTCCATACACATACGCCGAACTAAAGTTGACAATCTGTCCAAAAGCAAAGTTGTTAGAAAAAATACCATAGTTTCCCGTTAGTCCCCTCACGCCACTACCGCCGGCAGCAATCTCTGTCAATCTGGTTATGTTGGCGCTTTCGTAATTATCCAAAATGAACTTCGTATATGCCGCTACGTCAATATACTTTCCTTGCCAGGCAGCAATATGAGATAATACTGCATAGGCGCTGATTTTGTTAAAGAGTACCTTCTCCCAATTTACAGGAGTCTCTCCATAATACCGATCCACTATTGATCCATATCGATATGGCAAATCTTCCAAACACTCTGTTAGTTCCTTTTCTGCATAATTCAATACTACTTCAGCTTCTTTAATATCCACCTCTTCAAAACTGCCGTTGTCAAATGACTTTGTCAACAATGGTACATCGCCCCATACGCGAACCATATAGAAATAGGCAAAGGCACGCAATGCCCTTGCTTGTGCAATATCCATTTTCAAATTGGTTTCTGTATATCTCGTATCATGCTGCAAAACTTGAGGTGCCTTTTCTATGAATACGGAAGCCGCATTGATCACGGCGTAAAAACGCTGCCAGCTAGATAGCTTTTCAATAACGGGAAAAGAAGCATTAAGCTTGTTTTCTTTTACAGCAGTCAGGTCTCCTCGACTGTACACCGAAAAATCTCCTCCACGGACATCTCCGTATATCCAATGTCCATTATTCGATACCAACGCTGCCCGCATCAAACCGTATATTCCTATCAATCCAGATTTGCTGTCTGAAATACTTCGCCAATGTAATTTCTCACCAGCCACTTCGAGGCTTGGGGCATCAAGACTTTTTGTACAAGAACTGACAACCGTCAATAATCCTATTAAAGCCATAAACAACTTACTATATGTAGATTTAAACATGATAATTTGTGTGTTATTTTTATAAATCCAATTTCATTCCTACTGTAAATGTCTTAGTCATTGGCATACCATATCCGTCGTAAAATCCATTATAATTAATCAGCTCGGGATCATTACCAGAAAAAGAAGTTATAGTATATAGATTTGTCGCATTTACATATACATACGCCCGTCTCACGGACTTTATCGCGCTCTTAATTGCGTCCAATCGAGACAAATCATAGCCTAGAGATAAAGAATTCAGCTTAAGGTAAGACGCATTTTCTAAAAACAGATCCTGATCGACCCGGTAAGGATTCGTGTTACTCCAAACATTATAGATAGGATATTTTGAAATGTCCAAGTCTTGCTGCCATTGAAATATTTCCCGCACGGCATTCAAGCTATTACTTGATTCATTGTTTATAAAATCGTACCGGTTAGCTGCACGTTGATTTAAAGCAGAATGGCCAAGAGCACAAATAAAAGAGAAATCCAGCTGAATGCCTTTATATTTCAACGTATTATTAAATCCTCCGAAGAATTTTGGAGTAGAGCGCCCTTCGAGGACTTTATCTTTACTATTAATGACATTGTCACCGTTCTGGTCCTTCCAATTGGCATCTCCTACGGCAAAAGGAACTCCGTCCATTGTGAGCAAATCTCCTGAACTGTTAGTTGGAATCTCGCTTACAGTATTGTAAATTCCCTGGTTTTTGTAGAGCCAATAACTATCAATAGCCTCTCCAACCTTAAGCAATCGATCACCTACCACCAGTTCGGTTAGACCTCTAGGCAATTTGACAAGCTCATTTCTATTGACGTTAAAGTTAAAAGAAGAATTCCATCCTAATGTATTTTCTTTGTTTGCTAGAATCTGTGCTGATATCACAGCATCTATGCCCGTATTTTTCACTTCCATTCCATTCTTGAACTCCGCACTATACCCATATTCTGCCGGAACAGGAATACCCAAAATTTGATTTTTGTTATACGTTTGATAGGCTGCCACGTTGAAACTTAATTGATTATTCAAAAACGATTTATCCAATGCGATTTCCATTTTATCACTGTATGCCCAATCTAAACCATACCCGATCCAACCCCTATTGTAGTTACGCGTAATACCCGCATATCCGTAATATGAAGAAATAGTAGGCTCTCCATCCCAGCCTAGCGAACCCGTATATTGCGGTCCTACTGCGTACCGACTATCAAAGTTTGGTAAGCCAATACGTCCGTAAGATGCCCTCAAACGAAACTCGTTACCTTGATCAAAGTGGTTGGCAATATTCCATCCCGCTGATATAGCAGGTGTAAATATCCATCGGCTATCTTGTTGGACAGTAGAGGTACCATCCCAACGCAACACAGCGCTTAGGTCAAATATGTTACGGAAGGAGTAGTTCATATTGCCATAAAAAGATTGCAGATGGAATTGTTCCTTATTATTCCAGCGTAATACTCTTAACCCTCCCTGCGGCGTTAAATAATCTCCTTCATTAGGATCTCCTTCCACTACATTCAATTTGATATAATCATTAGGTCCGTCAAAAGCACGTGCAAAATAGTAGCGGTATAAATCTTCCTGATAGTCTGTTCCCCCGACTATATCTATCTGATTATTTTCATCTAATGTCAAATTATATGTCAGTTTATTATTAAAAATAAAGCGCTGAGAATAACCATAATAAGTCGACATATAATTGATAGTCTCCATCAATTCTTTGGGGTAAAACAGATCTCTTCTGCCTTCATTATAATCCAACATAAAACTGGAAGAAAACTTCAAATTTTCTAAAATATCAACATCAAGCTTAATATTTCCTTGCAGATTATTCGTAATGTTGTCATCTACTGTTCTCCGTTTGTAGAGATCCAGATTAGCTCCATAAACATTCATATTAGGAGAGATAGGTGTAGACAAATCTGGTAGGTAGGCCATTTCAGTGAATCGCTCACGTAAATTCCTATTACGGTCACGATCACTTCTTCTCGCATTGATATAAGTAGATAGTTTAACCCATTCAAACGGGAGCATATTTACATTAAATAATACATTATAACGCTTGAAATTTGCATCATCTGATGAAACTGCATTCTTCACATGACCCGCAAAAAACGCAAAATTAGCTCGATCCGTACCTCCTTTTACATTCAGATCAACATTATAAAGTAAGGCATTACTGTAGTAACCATCACGCCAATTGGCAGCCCCATAATAATTCATATTTGTAGAGTCCGACAGATAGCCAGGATACCGCAATTCATATGTATCATTTGTTGTTCGATACTTATCGTAAAACTGTCTCCTGAATCTATTTTCATAATCCGCGTTATACGGGGTTACAGCAGGCTTTGTATTTACACCAACATAGCTATTGACACCTATTTCGCGCTCACCCGATATCCCGCCATATGTCGTTATCCAAATGGCCCCATTGGCGGCCAATGGGCCCAATTCAGCTAGACGTACTGGATCCTTGATGACCTCAATAGATTTAATCGTTGACATATCAATAGTTGCTAAATAATCGGTTGCTGCTCCCAATCTTGTCAAGTCATAGCGTTGAAGTGAATTTGAAAAATTATGCTCATTAATCATGGGAATACCATTTACATAAACACAGGCTATGTTCTGATTAATATCCATATTAGATAGTTGAGGCCTCGTAAGTCCTCTTACAACAATATTTTGATAAGTACCAGGCTCCACAGTTGGAGTTTGTACCCATACACCAGCAGCGTTTCCCTTAAGCATACTAGCGATATGCACATAAGGGTTGTTCTTTACAAGTATGACGTTTATACTATCAGACGTTAGTACTTTAGCATTTAAAGTATTAATCTTTGCAACGTCAGCGGAATCAAGAGATCCCTCTTCTAATGTATCTTGCTGCATTAGATAATCAAAATACACATGATCAATGCTATTCTTAGCCCATAAAATATGAGGAACTACTAGTAAGAAAAAGACATAATAAAGGCTTCTTATCATACAATTTGCTATTTAAGGTTAATTGTTTTTCAATATTTAGGTTAAAACAATTAAACAATGATAGAGATAAGATTTCTCTTTTCCTAGCCCTTAGCAGGCCGAAAACGCACGAAACCGTTTGCGTAATTTAACGCAAACGATTGTTCTATTTAACATTTTTTTAACAACCAATAACTGATTTCTCCCTTGTAACAAAAACCTAAGGATAGTGTGTTCTAATCAGGACGATATTCCTTACACATGATGGGATGCATTTAAATTTCAGACGGAAATGGAATGGTGGTGGGGTTTGCTAGTAATAGGCTACGAAGAGCAAGATAAACTTGGTAGTAAAAGGTGAGCTAAGACGTAAGGTGTATAAGAAATCTGCCGGTTAGAGCTACAGCAGACAGCATGAAATATAGAAATATAGGGCACAAAAAAAAACCCTTACTGTTTCCAGCAAGGGCTCTGTATAAAAAAAGGCACCGACCTACTCTCCCACCTGTTACGGCAATACCATCGGCTCTGGCGGGCTTGACTGCTCTGTTCGGAATGGGAAGAGGTAGACACCGCCGATATAGGCACCTGAAGATCTTTATTTAGATCTGAGAGATCAGATATTAGATTTGAGAACCGGCGAACGGTCCCATATCCCATATCTATAGTCTCATATCTAATCTAATGACTATCGAAAGAAAGAAAAACATACGGAGAAAACAACAGCAACTATCCGCCTGGAAAGCTTCGGGCTATTAGTACTACTCGGCTATGGTATCTCTA
>NZ_SUKA01000001.1 GCF_005049105.1 Sphingobacterium alkalisoli | reverse complement strand
ATTGTCTTGTTTTTATATCTATTCCGGACTGACCTGGCTGGTCAGTTATTGCTAACTTATCGTTCTTAACTTTCGCCAAAAACTTCAGCTACTCGTTACGTTACATGATCATTTCCTTAAAGAACTTATTTCGCATCCGCTTCGCGCTTCTGCTGCTATTTCAAAGCCCGAAGGCCCTTCTTATCTCTTTTTCAAAACCCCTTCGTTTCCGACGGGACTGCAAAGGTAGAAATCTTTCCCGAAACTCCAAAATAAAAAAAATTTATTTTTTCGGCCCTCTCCGATTTCCGCGTTTAAATATTGTTAAACCCTTCTTTTTTCAGGTGCCGGACCCTGCGGTCCGGCCGTTCCTCCCTTGCGGAGTGGTGCAAAGATAGGAACTTTATAATATTACTTCCAAGCTTTCGAACAAAGTTTTTCATACGCGAAGCGTAACCTACTGGAAGTTTGAACGATAAATTTACGTCCGCCCGGCGGCAGCACCCGGCGGCATGCTCCCGAGCCGCTTTCATGCACGGAAATCAGGTAACCGGTATACACCTTCCCCCGCCTTTCCCCTGACCAATACCCAACCATCTTCGACCGATATATTGGCTTCGCCTTAGTGTTATCTTAGTGTTATCTTAGGACTATCCAGGAAAAGGTAAGGCAGCACTAAGACAGGGGTAAGACAGGCGTAACCTCACGGGGCCGAAACGGGCGAACAACGTCCGAAGAAGGTCCGAAGAAAATCAGGAGCACGAAGACACAAATAAATCCGCATAAAAAATTATGGGAGACACAACCAACTTCAGGTAAAAGCTATAGGTAATGATTTACTGCAGCTTGTTTACATAAAAAACAAATTGAATATTAAAAATTCAATAAAAACACATAAAAACAAAAAATTATTCTATATATTTATATCATCATCGAATATTATAACTAATTTTATGACAAATAAAGAATTAAAGACGCTTAAGATCAAATTAGAAAATCACGGAACTTCAACCGGAAGTAATTGGTTTACCAATAAGGATACAATCCTTTCCTCCTCGCCTACCAATGGTAAACCCATAGCACGCGTAGAATGCACATCCTATAAAGAATATGAAAAAGTAATAAAAGAAGCTGAACATGCAAAATTGATTTGGAGAGATATTCCTGCGCCAAAACGGGGAGAAATTATCCGTCAACTAGGCGAAAAACTTCGCGAAAAGAAACCAACTCTCGGCAAACTGGTATCCTATGAAATGGGAAAATCGTATCAGGAAGGGTTAGGCGAGGTACAAGAGATGATAGACATTTGCGATTTTGCTGTCGGTATTTCGCGTCAACTTTATGGCAATACCATTCATTCCGAACGCCCCGGACATCGTATGTACGACCAATATCATCCCTTAGGTATTGTCGGGATTATTACTGCTTTTAACTTTCCGGTGGCCGTATGGGCATGGAACAGTGCTTTAGCACTGGTCTGTGGAAACGTTGTGGTATGGAAACCGAGTGAAAAAACGCCTTTATGTGCAATCGCCTGTCAACATATACTTGCTGACATATTAAAATCAAACAAATTACCTGAAGGTATTTCATCTCTCCTAATGGGAAACGCAGAAATCGGCACCTGGCTCTCCAAAGATTCCCGTGTCCCACTTATATCAGCAACAGGTTCGACACGAATGGGGCGCCAAGTAGCGATGACCGTAGCCGAAAGACTCGGTAAGACCCTTTTAGAGTTAGGGGGCAATAATGCCATCATCGTTACACCAAAAGCAGATTTAAAAATGACCATCATTGGCGCAGTATTTGGCGCAGTAGGCACTGCAGGGCAACGATGTACAAGTACAAGAAGATTGATCGTTCACGATAGTATATATGACAAAGTTAAGACATCGTTGGTCGAAGCCTACAAACAAATAAAAATTGGCGACCCTTTGGATACGCAATACCATATGGGACCTCTTATCGATATCGACGCCGTACAGAAGTATTTAGATGCATTGTCAAAAATTAAGGAGCAGGGTGGAAAAATTTTAGTAGAAGGCGGTGTACTTAAAGGGGATGGCTATGAAAGCGGATGTTACGTAAGTCCGGTTATAGCAGAGGTCGACAATCAGTTTCCTATTGTTCAAGAAGAAACCTTTGCACCTATACTATATTTAATAAAATATTCTGGCGAAGTACAGCAGGCAATTGCGATACAAAATAATGTGAGACAGGGGCTCTCCTCATCCATCATGACGACTGATCTAAGAGAAGCGGAAGTTTTTCTCAGCCAAAATGGTTCAGATTGTGGGATTGCAAATGTAAACATTGGTACTTCAGGCGCAGAAATAGGTGGTGCTTTTGGAGGAGAAAAAGAAACAGGTGGGGGCAGGGAATCGGGATCTGACGCGTGGAAGGTTTACATGCGGAGACAGACCAATACCATAAATTACACGACAAGTCTTCCCTTAGCTCAGGGTATCCAATTTGAGCTTTAATGAAAAATCAAGATTATGAGAGAGGTACATCAAAGATTAGGAAAACATATATTAGCAGACGGGTTGCCCATGGTAATTGATTTGGAGCAATCTAACGGTTCTTACGTGGTGGATATAGATGGTGAAGCTTATCTGGACATGTTCAGTATGTTCGCTTCTTCACCTATCGGCTACAACCACCCACATCTGGTTGCAAATTCAGCATTATTAAAGAGCGTTTCAATAAACAAACTGGCTTTGTCGGATATATACCCAGTGGAGTTTGCCGATTTCTTAGATACGTTTGCACGTGTGGCAATCCCTAATGAACTGGATTACTGTTTTTTTATCGACGGTGGAGGACTTGCTGTTGAGAATGCTTTAAAAGCAGCCTTCGATTGGAAAACACGAGTAAACTTTTCAAAAGGTATTAACAAAGAGGCAGGAAAGGTTATACACTTTCAACAAGCCTTCCACGGTCGTACAGGATACACATTATCACTGACAAACACAAAGGATCCCCGAAAGTATATGTATTTCCCAAAATTCGATTGGCCTCGTGTTACTAATCCAAAATTACACTTCCCATTAACGGAAGAAAGTTTAACCGAAACCGTTGGTTTAGAGGCACAATCTATTATAGAAATTGAAACAGCTATTCGAAATCATCCAGATGAAATTGCCTGTTTAATAATAGAACCTATACAAGCAGAAGGTGGTGACAACCATTTCCGAAAAGAGTTTTTCCAAAACCTCCGCAACATCTGTACTCAGCACGAGATTATATTAATTCTTGATGAGGTTCAAACTGGGTTGGCGATGACGGGAAAAATGTGGTGTTACGAACATTACGACATCATTCCGGATATCATCGCATTTGGAAAGAAATCCCAAGTATGCGGCATTCTTGCAAGTAGAAGTAAATTTGATCGTATAGAAAATCATGTATTTAAAGAATCAAGTCGGATCAATTCTACCTTTGGAGGAAATTTAGTCGACATGGTTAGATTTAAATTGATATTAGAGGTTATTGAGAAGGAGAATTTGGTCGCTCAGGCGAAAGAGAAGGGTGAATATTTGTTAAAACAACTGGAGAGACTGGCTCAGGAGTATCCAGAAATTTCTAACATACGCGGAAAAGGCTTGTTAGTTGCCTTCGACTTTAAAGACGAAAAAATGAGAGATACTTTTGTTCAAAAGGCGCTCCATAATAAATTACTAATCTTGGGATGTGGCGACAAGAGTATACGTTTCAGACCGCATCTTACCGTTTCCATCGAAGATATCGATAAAGCCTTTGAAATTATCAGAAAAAGTATTTAATAGAAAGGCTCCAGGAAGTGAAATCATGGAGCCTTTCTATCATCATAAAAAATAAGCTTACCTCTTTGGCTTACTCGACATCTCGAATTCAAGACTTCCTCCATTTTGCAACAAGGCGTAAGAAAGTTTGAAATCTTTAATTTCCTTCCCATTCCAGCTCACTTTTCGTACGTACTTATTGGCTACACTTTGGTTTCTAGCATTTACTTGTATCTGTTTTCCGTTTTCCAGATTAATCGTGGCCGATTTTACCAACGGACTTCCAATCCAATAGGTGTCATCTCCGGGTGCTACAGGATAAAACCCCAATGAACTGAAAATGTACCACGCACTCATCTGTCCGCAATCGTCGTTCCCTCCTAACCCCGCTTCACCGTTGTGATATTGATTGTTGATAATTGTTCTCACTTTTTCTTGTGTCTTCCAAGGGCTATTTGTAATATTATAGAGATAGGCGACATGATGTGATGGCTCATTTCCGTGTACATAGTTCCCAATTATGCCTTCTCGAGTAATATCCTCTGTGTGTTCAAAATACTTATCAGGCAGGTGCATTGTAAATAAAGAATCTAAATAGCTTTCAAGCTTTCTTGCCCCTCCCATAGTATTCATCATTTCTACAGGCTGATGAGGAACATACAGACTATAGTTCCATGTATTTCCTTCGATAAAACCTTGGTTATGGGTCTCTAACACATCGAATTTGGGACGGAACTCCCCTTTACTATTTTTGGGCCGCATAAATCCGATCGAACTATCATAGAGATTTTTCCAGGATTCCGCCCTTTTGGAAAAGTCCTGATACAGTGTTTCATTACCTAGCTTTTTTGCCAATTGTGCGATACACCAATCATCGTAAGCATATTCGAGGGTATTGGAAACGGAAGTTCCCGACACATCATCCGGCACATAGCCTAGGTCTATGTAGGCACCAATCCCTTCATACCTGCGCGTGTTGGCCGTCTGTACACATGCTTGTAGAGCAGCATTCGCATCCCCTTTATATACACCTTTTAGTATAGCATCTACCACAACGGAAACACTATGGTAACCACTCATACACCAATTATCATTGGCATAATGTGACCAAATGGGCAACATCTTGAGTACACTCTGGTCGTAATGTGCTAGCATAGAAGAAACCATATCCGCATTACGTGATGGATTAATTAAATTCAAAAGCGGATGAAATGCCCTAAATGTATCCCATAGCGAAAAAGACGTATAATTTATAAATCCGTCAGCCTGATGAACCTCTTGATCGAGACCTTTATATTCACCGTTTACATCCATATAGATAGTAGGCATCAAACTCGCGTGATACATCGAGGTATAGAAATTCACCATATCTTCTTCAGACAGCATATCCACTTCAATCTTCTTGAGTTCATTTTCCCAAGCAGATTGACCCTCCGCAACAACTTGGTCGAAATTCCAGTTCGGAATTTCAGCTTCCATATTAGCTACTGCATTAGTCATACTCACCGGACTTAAGGAAACTTTCATCAGAATAGACTCCTGTTCTTCCGTATCAAAGTCAAGATGTAGCTTGAGGTTGTGTCCCGCTAGATCGGGGAAGTTATTTCGTTGATCAAATTTGCGCCAGAATCCGCGATAAACCTGGTTACCGTCAAACTGACCTGAACCATAATTTTTAAACGGTTTAGATGTCCGAATCGCGAAATAAACCGTACGTGTTCTTGCCCAACCATTTGTTTGTCGATATCCGGTAATCAATGAATCGTTATGTACCTTTAATACGGTCCAAACATTTTTCCCGTCGTAATTATAAATGCCTGAAGTTAGATCAATGACGATATGGGATTCGGTCGATTTAGGGAAAGTGTATCTATGCAGCCCCACACGAGTGGATGTAGTTAACTCAGCCTTTATATTGTGGTCATCCAACAATACTTGATAAAAATTCGGCTTAGCTACTTCCATCTCATGACGATAACGCGATCGATAGCCTTCCTCAGGCCGCTCGGCAGTTCCTGTATTTAACTGTAATTTCCCTTGTGTAGGCATCACCAATATATCCCCTAAGTCTGAATGTCCTGTACCGCTAAAATGCGTGTGACTAAATCCCACAATAGTAGGATCGTTGTATTGGTAACCCGCACAGTATTTATAAACATCTCCGTTATATTTACCATCGACGGCATAAGGAATTGTATCCGTATCAGGACTAAGCTGTACCGCGCCAAATGGTACAGTAGCGCCTGGAAATGTATGTCCCATTTTCGCTGTCCCTATTAGCGGATTAACGTAATCGACCAACTTCCTCTGCTGCGCAAAAGTAGAATCCGAAACAGAAATCAATAAGGAAATGATCAATATCAATTTTAACATCAATTTACTAGATTTTAAGATTTCAACTTAGGATTTTGTGCATAGCTCGTCCACAACTCGTCAATAGTTTTTCCTGTATTCTTTTTCCAAAAATCAGGTGTATATTGTTTTGTGCGCATAGCTTTATCTAATTTAACCACCAACCTCTTATCGTAATTTTGTTCAATCCAATAAAAAAAACGAGCTGTGATACGATAAGCATCTTTGTAGGAATGCTTTTCATTAAATTCCGTTAGTTTCCAATTCGCCCCTTGATTGTCAACCCCCATCACATGACGCACATAGTCTGCAATTCCCTCCGTTACCCAACCTGGTCCCGCTCCATTCGGATATTCTTGAACAATATGCATTATTTCATGCGTAACGACATCGATATCTCTCGGGTTTTTGACAAACCATGCCGGATTGTAGCGTATCACCCCCCCTCCAGCTGCAGCCACGCCATCATAATCAGGATCTATTACAAATGTAACCGATTTACGCGTATTCTTGTTGTATCTCTTTGCTTGCTTCGGATAATTCAAGAAATAAACGTCGATCAGTTCCTGCTTCAACGTTGGACTAAAATCCTTGTCTTTATTGATCCATACTAATGTAAACTTCCCCTTAGTAATGGTGTCAACATCCACTGCACTTTTTAGATCATTTTGTGTGTCACCCCATCCTTGTGCGCTAAGTGTATGAGCACATGTGATGATGGCAATAAATGTTAAAATTTTAATAAAGATATTTCGATTCATAATTTATTTTTTAGTGCTTTTTAATTCATTGGACATCGAGTAAGGAACAGCAGATTTAGTAGTACCGCGTGTTTTATTCGGACTTTCTGACATATCAAAAGTTAATTTTGCGCCTTTCATTAAGGCAGCATGGCTTAACCAATTTTTATCGTGTGATTTACCATTAATTTTTAAATCATCTACATATACATTTTCATTACTTGAATTTGTAGAGGTGATTTCAATCGTTTTACCGTTTTCTAACTTTAATGTCACTTTGGGAAACAGCGGCGCCCCCAATACATACTCATCCGTAGCCGGACAAACTGGGTAGAAGCCCAAAGATGAAAACACATACCAAGCCGAGGTTTGTCCATTATCCTCATCTCCACAGTAGCCATCCGGCGTTGCCTTGTACATCCGATCCAGTACCTGTCTGATCCAATATTGGGCTTTCCATGGCTCGCCACTATAGTTATAAAGGTAAATCATATGTTGAATAGGCTGGTTACCATGTGCGTATTGCCCCATGTCTGCGATTTGCATTTCACGTATTTCATGAATCGTTCCGCCATAATAGCTGTCATCAAAATCCGGCTTCTGATTAAATACACTATCCAACATGTGTGTAAAGACTTTCTCCCCTCCCATCAAATCAATGAGCCCCTGTACATCATGAAACACACTCCATGAATAATGCCAGCTATTGCCCTCAGTAAATGCATCGCCCCACTTTAGTGGATTAAACGGACTTTGAAAATTTCCATCCTTATTCTTCCCTCTCATTAAATTTGTAGACGGATCAAATAGATTTCGATAATTCTGTGCACGTTTGGCATATAGTTCAATATCTTCTTTTGGCTTTTTCAAGGCTTTAGCTAATTGATAAATCGTAAAATCGTCATAGGCATACTCCAGCGTCCGAGCCGCATTTTCATTAATTCCTACATCATAAGGAACGTATCCTAACTCATTATAATATTGAACACCTTTCCGACCTACAGCAGTCATTGGCCCCTCATTATTTGCACCGTGTTTTAATGCTTTATATAACGTTTCAATATCATAGCCACGAAGTCCTTTCATGTAAGCATCAGAAACTACAGAAGCCGAATTATTTCCGATCATGATATCTGCAAATCCGGGGCTACTCCATTCTGGAAGAAATCCACCTTCCAAGTAGGCATTGCGGAGGCCTTCCTGCATTTCAACATTAATCGAGGGATACATTAAATTCAAGAAAGGATATAGCGCTCTGAACGTATCCCAGAATCCTGTTCCTCCGAACAAATATCCGGGCAGTACTTTCCCATTATAGGGGCTATAGTGTACTTTCTCACCTGCTTCGTTTATCTCATATAATTTATTCGGGAAGAATAACGTGCGATATAGGGTGGAGTAAAAGGTACGCATCTGATCAATATTATCTCCTTCGACCGCCAGCTGGCTCAATTTCTCGTTCCAAATAGCTCGTCCATCCTTTTTCACTCCTTCAAAGTCACGATCGCCGATCTCTTTTAAGTTTAGGAGAGCCTGCTCTGGACTGATAAAAGACGAGGCGACTTTCACATGGATTGGATTATTTTTGCCCTTCACCTTAAAGCCTAAAATAGCTCCGGTATGATTGCTTTGCGATTTTGTTTTATTGTTAAACCGTTTTTTGTCTTCCCATGTCGAAAAATTATCGAAAGGCTGGTCGAAAACCAAGACAAAGTAGTTCTTAAAATTCGGCAACTTACCTCGGGAATAACGTGTCGAATAACCAATCACCATATTTTTTTCAGGAATGATCTGGACCTCCGATCCCTTATCAAATGCATCGAGTACCACAAACGCACTATCCGTTTGGCTATAAGTAAACCTGAAATAAGCTGCTCGTTCTGTCGGCGTTACCTCAGCTGTGACATCATGATCTGCTAAATAAACAGAATAATAATACGGAGTTGATTTTTCAGCTTTATGGGAAAACCAACTTGCACGTTCGTCCTGATCAAATGCTCCTTTCCCTGTTACAGGCATTAAAGAAAATTGGCCATAGTCATTCATCCATGGTGACGGCTGATGAGTCTGTTTTAATCCACGGATCTTATCCGAAGCATAAGTATACTGCCATCCATCACCATTCTTACCGGTTTGTGGAGTCCACATATTCATTCCCCAAGGAAGACCAATGGCAGGGTAAGTATTTCCATTAGATAGAGAGGGTTTAGAATCTGTGCCCATAAGAGGATTGACCAAATCAACGGGATCGATAGATTTTCCATTCAGCTTTTGTGCGAGTGTAGAATTAGGAAGTAATGTCCCTAATCCAATAGCTACACAAAGCCAGTGTGTAATTGTGTTTATTTTCATTTTTTAGATTGTACTTAGTTTCATACTCAAGTATAATGGCATTTTGTATTCTTCATATATCTTCTGTGCTTCGATTTCCGTAACACACAAAGACCTGCCTAAGGCCCAATTAGCGGGATTTTATTTTGCACGTCAAATTTCACAAAACCTCTACTAAAAGGTATTAGCGTTCAGCTAAGATAGTTATGACAGACGGAAATATCTGTTAATGAATTGTTAATAGCGTTATATTAAGTTATGCCGTAACCTGAAGTATAAAACCTTTGCCGTAGACGGTCGATAACTTTACTCGTGTAGAATACTGGAGGAGCTTGCGAATACGAGAAATAAATACATCTAAACTTCTGCCCAGAAAATAATCGTTCTCTCCCCAAATATTTATCAGAATCTGTTCTCGTGTGAGCATTACATTTAAATGCCGCGCGAAGAGACTCCATAATTCAGCCTCCCGGACAGTCAAGTTCACCTGATTTCCATTTGGAAACACCAGTTTTAATGCATCTTTAAAAAAAGTAAGGTCACCAATTAAAACAAAATCTTGAAGGGGTGTTACGCTACCTTGTCTTTTCAGTATATTTTTAATCCGCAATAAAAGTTCTTCTATATCAAAAGGCTTACTGATATAATCGTCCGCTCCTATTTTCAACCCCGTAAGACGATCTTCCTTACTATTTCGAGCCGTAAGGAACAGAAAACTTTGGTTGCTATTTACTTTTAGAATTTCTTCCACCAGTGAAAAGCCATCCATTCCCGGCAATGTAACATCAATAAGCGCAAGAGCAAAATCAGGATTTATGTTATAATCTTCCAACGCATTTTCTGCACTTTCATACCAAGTTATATCCAGACCAGACATTTCAAGATACTGTTTAGTTAGCATTCCCAAATCAATTTCATCTTCTACAAAGAGTAATCTATGTTTCATCTTATTAGAGATTTAAGTTCTGCTTAAAACAATTATAAATTCGGATCCTTTTCCAACTACACTGTTCAATTTAATGTTCCACCTGTGAAAATCAACAATTTTCTTGACATAAAAAAGTCCTAACCCTAAGCCCGCCGTTTTTATCTTTTCGGATTCTCGATAAAACTGGTCAAACACTTTATTCTTTGCCTTCTCGCTAATGCCTATTCCATTGTCTCGGATAGAAACTTGCAATTCATTGTTTTGTTGGATGAGTTTAACATGAATAATTTTCTTCGAACTCGTGTTAAATTTCACTGCATTATCTAACAAATTAAAAATAAGAGTTGTAAAAAGGAACTCATTTAACAAAACGGGGTTTGCCGAAGAACCTACTTGATCATCAAACTCGATCACGACTTCATTCCTCTTATTTAGATTATAGTCGTGAAGGATCTGATGAAGCAGGTCTTGAATATCGTACAGCCCTTGGTCGACAGATTCCTCTTCTAGTTTCGTCACACTAATCGTCTGATTAATTAGACGTTGTAATCTGACCGATTGCCTTTGTATAACAGCATGTATCAACTGTAATTTATCATCACTGGCATTTAGATTCTTTAGCGATTGATTTGCGACGATTATTGATGCCAAAGGCGTATTAAATTCATGTGTCACACTATTTAAAAAATCAGTGGTCATCATAGAAAGCCGCTTCTGCTTATGCCAATTCTGATAGATCATGATGTATATAACAACAACCATCGCTAAACTGATCAACGAAAGCAGAAAGACTGGCAGCATCTGGAGCATTACACGTGTACTCCTCGACTCATAGTCGACATGCCATGCAAATGATATTCTATAAGTATTTTCAATGGGACTACTTACCGATATGCGGGTAATCTCATTATTCTTATTGAAAGAACGTAGACTTCCACCCATCGGAACACCTGCGTACTCTGTTTGGCCATCGAGTGCTATATAGTTGACTCCGTCATTTGTGACGCTTAACTCGAGCAGCATGACGCAATGAAGGAAATCGTTATCATTAAGATTCTCCCTTAACAGCGAGGTAAAAAAAGTATCCGCTCTCAGTCCATTGCGTAGGTCATGAATGACTTTTCGATACAGGGAGTCGCCATAAGATTGAAATCTCTTTATATCGTTGTCATACAATATAGCAAGCGTATCTATTTCGTGTAGTATTACACTATCAATTATTCTCTTACCTCCTGGATAAACGTAATCATTGACAATTCCTTCCCTATATCTTCTATTCAACAACTCTCTTTCCTCTAAAAAATACTGTGCATTAGTAATTTCGTATGTCGAAATTAAGAATTTGAGCTGTAAGATAATTAAAAAAAAGAGTGCGGCGAAAGATAATATCTTGTATCTATTTTCAGTAATACGCATAATCAAGGATAACGAGAAGGACTTAAACAGCACGCAAACTTAGATAAAGTTGCGATTATATGCAATCACAATTGCATGATATAATATTATTCCCCTAGAACCGCTGTCACCGATTGTCTAAATCGTGTGCGAACCGGCTTTCCATTAACTAGTCCAGGTGACCATTTTGGCGATCTCTTCATCACGCGAAGAGCTTCCTTAGCAAACTCAGGGCTTATATTATGTTGATTTACAATTTCCACATCACAAACTTCTCCATCCTCGCAGACTGTAAATTCTAAAATTGCCGTTTGTTTAATACCATAGTCAACATAAGCGGTACTATCCATGGCGTAAATCGCATTCCGAATATCGAGATTTCGGCTAAGGAATTCATTCCACCTCTTGACACCACCCCTAAACTGAGGATATATATCTACATGTTCAACTACCGATGTATCTTGTAAGCAGTGCATTATTTTAGAAGTCGAAGTATCACTTTTAGCTGTAAAACTTATCAACGCACTACTGAACATACCTAACCAAAACCATTTCATAACCACCTCCTTTTATCCTATTACTGTTCAATTCTTCAAGTTACAAACAATCTGTTAGATTAATTCAACGGCAAATCTATTTTCTCTAAAAAATTTTGTTGCTCATCCGTTAAGAATGACATTGGAGTTTCAGGATTTTTAATAATTTCAAACAGAAGATACCCCCAAGGTTTCCAAAAGTTTTCCAATACTTGTCCGTATGTTTTTACCGCCCAACTGTCGAAAATAGGTTTTAAGGTAAAGTCGTTCAATGGCATAGGTTCTACATAAACTTTCTGCGGAGTTTCCATATAAGTATATTCAGGCAAACGGTTAAAAAGATAGGCAGAGTAGAAATAACGGGCACATATCTCTTCAAATTGTATGGGATGCAACTTGTGTTCTACTACTTTTTTCAATATCTCTTCATGATAGATGCTATGCGTACCGTTGTCTTGTAATGTCGCTATTATCGCAAAATCATTCATCCGTAAAGAGAACACCAAGGTATTGATTTCATCTCGGTACAAAAAGGTTTCAGGTGCATTTTCAACTGAAAAAACCTGAATGCTAAATGGATTTTTATGTTCAAACTCCATCGGCACAACAATGGATTGTAACATCGCATGAAGATTGCGAAATTTATGTACCAGTGCTTGCGAAAAGTTCATGGGCTCGCCCGATAACAAAGCTTGACGAATTCCGACTTGGATCTCATTGAAAACTACACCATATAAAATTTTGGATACCCATTGGAACAACGTGATCTCATCTAATTTCTTTACCGCATCAAATCCTTGTCCCATAGCCTGCTCCACTTGTCTTTCTACATTTTCAAATGCCAATGCAGTCGAAACCGAAGAGGGAAGCTGCAATTGTTTATAGGTCAGAAAACTCTCATCCAACATTTTAAATGGCTTCTCCTCCAGATCAAAGGCGCGCATCATCCAAACTGGAAAAACCTGTATCTGTTCATCGGGAGACTGCAACTCTTGCC
Source organism: Sphingobacterium alkalisoli (assembly GCF_005049105.1). Classification (GTDB taxonomy): domain Bacteria; phylum Bacteroidota; class Bacteroidia; order Sphingobacteriales; family Sphingobacteriaceae; genus Sphingobacterium; species Sphingobacterium alkalisoli. The sequence continues at coordinate 1,505,146 of NZ_SUKA01000001.1, read as the reverse complement.
CTGTAAGGAAACAGGTTTTGTTGTCAAATTTAAAATCTAAAAAAGGATTGTAAAGTTTTGTTGCCATATCGTGCACAAAGGTACAGGTTTTACGAAGAGTAAAGTCATTGAAAAATAAAGTTTGGAACGTACTCCATTACTAATTTACATCACATACCTGTGTCTCACTACATAACATTTACTTTAAAGTTTTCAAACACCAAGGAGGCATTGACTATATTACCTTCTTTGGTCTTCACCCCTTTAAGTTCAGAGGTCCTACCTTTTTCCAATAAGTTTTTCATTTCCTTTTCCTCCAACAAAACACCATTTAATACTCTCCAAATTTTAAAATCGCAGCCTCTAGCATAATGATCACATTGGGCAACCTTCTCGAAAAGCAAAATATGACCGGACTGACATTTCGGACACTTAATTTTTCCTTTCTGTTGCGGCTTTACTTCTTCTTGTACAATAGCGATACGAAGTTGTAATAGTTCTTTTGTAATTTTGGCCGTATAATCTTTAATGTGTTTCATAAACACATCATATGAAACTTTATTCGCACGCATTTCTTCCAATTTCTGTTCCCATTTTCCCGTTAGGGTTACTTTAGAAATAGAACGATCTTTCACCAAATTATAGACAGTCAATCCCTTTTCGGTCGGAATCAATTTCTTCTTATCGCGCTTGATATAATCTCGTTGAAATAACGTTTCAATTGTCGCCGCACGCGTAGCTGGTGTACCAAGCCCACAATCTTTCATCGCTTGTCTCATCTCATCATCTTCGATATCCTTTCCCGAAGTCTCCATGGCCTTAAGTAAAGAAGCTTCTGTATGAATCGGTCTGGCTTTGGTAAATCGCTCCGCCAGCTCCAACGTGAGTATTTCCAACAATTCGTCACTCGAAAGCTTTGGAAGTTGTGTATTTTCGTTGTCCTGATCATCCGTATTTTTCTCTTCGTCGGGCAATTCGACTTGATCGACAGATAAACGCCAGCCGTATTGTCGTATAACGGTACCCTTTGCAATTAATTCTACGCCCTGAGCATCGATAACGACGGTCGTAATGTCTTTCAGACAGACTTCCGAAAAACTTTCCACCATACGCTTAGCAATCATATTGTAGATATTTTGCTGTTCTTTTAACATAGGGCCGGGCTTTTCTTCCGTAACGAGTAAAGCATGGTGATCCGTTACTTTTTTATCGTCGACCGATCGCTTATTAAGCTTCGCGCCTATTAGATTGCGCGAAATTGCAGCGATATTTTCTTCCGCTGTGTCTGCAAGATGCTGAAACAGTTCCCCCATATTCTCAAAGACATCCTCGCCGATATACCGCGAACCAGTTCGCGGGTACGTAATGACCTTTTTTTCGTAGAGTGTTTGTGCAATACCCAGCGTTTGATCTGCCGAATAACCATATTTCTTATTCGCATCCTGCTGTAACGAAGTCAAGTCAAACAATAAAGGAGGTTGTTCTTTCGTTTCTTTGGCTTCCACTTTTAAAACCTTTGCATCCGAACCAACCGTAACCTTTGAAATGGCTTCTTCTGCCACTTCTCTCCTTTCAATCTTTTCGGAAGTTGCTTTAAATTTTATGTTATCCTTTTCAAAACCCGCTTGTATCTTAAAAAATGCCTGAGGTTTGAAATCCTTATTTTCCAAATAACGAGAACAAATCATAGCCAAAGTCGGAGTCTGCACACGCCCTAGAGAAAGCAAACCCCGATTACCCGCCGCTAAGGTAATTGCCTGTGTCGCGTTGATACCGATCAACCAATCGGATTCTGAACGCGAACGAGCAGACATATACAAACTATCGTATTCCGATCCCGCTTTGAGCTTCGCAAAACCCTCTTTGATTGCTTTATCTGTCTGGGAAGAAATCCAAAGCCTCTTAAACGGAACCGTGGATCCCAAATAGTAATAGATATTACGAAAAATCAGCTCCCCTTCACGTCCAGCATCCGTTGCTACAATAATTTCTTCTGCCTCATCAAGCAGCCTTTTAATCGTATTCAATTGCTTCAATGCTCCCGCATCATCTATTTGTTTACCATCTTTTCGGAGCTTTTTCACCTCCAAACGAAACTGCTGGGGGATAATAGGTAAATTAGAAACCGACCAGGTATTGTAACCATAGGCCTGAGGAGTGCACAATTGGACCAAGTGTCCAAAAGCATAGGTAAACGCATAACCATTACCGGCTATATACCCATCCTTGATTTCCTTTGCCCCCATCACTCTGGCTAAATCCCGTGCCACCGATGGTTTTTCCGCTATTACAACTTTCATATTCCTCTCGCTCCAATCACGTGTCTAAGTACTTTTTAATAAATAAGCTCATTTATAATGACGGTATGGAAATTCCTTTAATCTTTCGATATAAATCTATCGCATAAATGTCTGTCATCCCAGACACATAATCCAATACGGCGCGTATCTTCGAATAGGTATCCTCTTTATGCGTATGAAATTGTTGTGGAATCATGGCTACCATCTTTTTATCAAAGTGCCCTTTATCTTTTTTTAGATAAGCCGGAATAAATTCTTCCAGCAATGCATTCATTACTTTGAAACCTGCTATTTCGATCTGCACTACCGTTGGCGCGTTATAGATACGCATTACTGATATTCGCTCTATTTCCTTCATCTGTAAGACAATTCGTTCATCTAAAGCATCCACCAATGGTGTTTCAAATGTGCCTGACAAGAGTTTATCCTGATTCTGCGCAAAAACCTCTGCACACCCGTGAATCAAGGTATTGATCGCCTTGGCGCGCAACAACTCTACCCGACTACCACTATCTGCCAACCCATTCAATCGATTTCGCAAATCTTCCCCACCACATAAAGGTAGCAACAAATTTTCCACCTCGTCATAAGAGAGTATTTTCAGGTGATGTGCATCTTCCAAATCGATGATATTATAACAGATATCATCGGCTGCTTCCACCAGATATACTAAAGGATGACGCAAATACCCCTGCGAATTAGTTGGATCCCTTTCTAGACCTAATTCCTGTACGATTTTTTCAAATGCCTTTTTTTCGGGAGCGAAGTAACCGTACTTCTTACGGTGATGACTACCTTTAACATGGCCATCAATAGCCGCACAAGGGTATTTTACAATGGAGGCCAAAGTAGCATAGGTCAAGGCAAAGCCTTTATCGTCCTTGCCGTTGAATGGATGTGTCAATATACGCAAGGCATTTGCATTTCCTTCAAAATGTGAAAGATCCGCCCATTCTTCTGCGGTCATCTCCTTTTCATATTCCCGCCCTCTTCCTTCCGTAAAAAAGGATGATATGGCAGCTTCACCGGAATGCCCAAATGCAGGGTTTCCTAGATCGTGTGATAAGCATGCCGCCGAAACAATATTTCCTACTTCCTGTAAAAAAGGATACTCTGCATCGAGATTTGGATTCTGTTTCTTCATCAGATTATAAAATAACCTTCCCAGGGATCTTCCTACACTGGCCACCTCTAGACTATGGGTCAATCTGTTATGCACAAATACCGCCCCCGGAAGGGGGAAAACCTGTGTTTTATTCTGTAAACGACGAAATGGGGATGAAAAAATCAACCGATCATAATCTCGTTGGAATTCAGATCGTGCATCAAATTGATCATTCGGTACACGCGCTTCATAGCCCCATCGCTTTGCAGATAACAGTTGTTTCCAGTTCATATAATATTCGGATTTTGCTGAGCAAACTTAGATAAAATGCTTTTATCTAAGTCAAAATATTTAAAAAAGGTTTGTAATTGAGCCAATATTCAGGGGGTGCAAAAATCTCATTTGGCTCAAAAACAAACCTTTTCTGCATAAAAAACCAACTATTTTCAACCAAAAATAAAGGCTAAAAGACTTTTAAACCCGTTTTTTTAGCTAAAAGAACTGGCAATCTCCAAAAAACTCACTTCTAGGTGTTTTGTTAAAAAAGCTAGGTGTTTTGTTCTAGGAGATAGCTGCTTTTTTCTGAAAGGTAGGTGATAATACAAAACAGCTAGATAGCAACACAAAAAACCTAGCTATTTCCCTCTACAAGCTGTTTATCCTTTATAAAGTAGAAGGTTAACTCAGGTGTTACCATGAGTCCTATGCCCAATTGTAATTACCGCGAAACGCGGTTCTTTCGTCTAGATAATAATCCCGCAAAAAGATTAACAACATAAACCATTTGCCCCAGTAATAGGATGACAAACAAAATAGTAAAATTTTGTCTTACTGCAGCATTTTTAGCTACCAATCGGCTCCACTCACTATCCATACTATATTCTACTAGTTGCAATTGCCTAAGGAATGAAGAATCATAATAACAATATACCGCTAACGAAATACAGAGACAGGTGTACAACAGTACATGTGCCGAAATCCAACTCGCCAAATACATCCATTTTAATGTAAGTTGATAAAGCAGAGCCCAGCTAAATGAAAAGATAAACAATAGTTTGAACACTTGATGAAGATCAAAAACAAAAAAAGAGACCGCACCTTGAAGTGTAGCAGAATACGATTTACCGATACCCAATCCATATAATACAAGAAATAGCAGACCGTAAAAATAAAATATGTAAAAGGATTTTTGATGAACCATAATATTATTCAATAATAACTTAAAAATATGTATTTTTATACGATATAAAAATATATTATGACAACTTATTCCTTACCTAAACCTTCAGACTTCGCGCATACTATTAATGGCAAAAATACGCATTTAATTATCCTGACCAACCGGGCGGGCATGCAGGTCGCGCTAACGGATTATGGCGCTCGTTTAGTAAGTGCACTGGTACCAGACAAACGTGGCAATCTCGTTGATGTTGTGCTAGGTTTTGACTCCATACATGGATATCTCGGAGCCAAGGAAAAATATCATGGTGCTACGATCGGACGATTCGGGAATAGAATAGCAAATGGAAAATTTAATTTGGACGGCACGGAATATACATTAGCGCAAAATAATGGTCCGAACAGCCTTCACGGTGGCGAAGGCGGATTTCACTCGAAGGTATGGGATAGGCAGGTAAGTTTCAAGCAAAAAGTAGACTTTTATTATGTTTCCCCTGATGGAGAAGAAGGTTTTCCTGGCGAAGTAAAAGTCAAGGTATGCTATGAACTGACGAACGAAAACGAAATAATAATACGTTTTAGAGCGACAACAGATAAACCCACTGTTATCAATTTAACGAACCATGCTTATTTCAATCTAAATGGAGAAGGCAATAGTAATATTTTAGATCATCTACTTCAGATCCCATCCACGCATTTTATTCCAATTGATGACAATCAAATTCCTTTTGGCAACGAAGCTCCGGTAGAAAACACTCCTTTTGACTTTAGAACTCTCAAAAAAATTTCGCAGGATATTGGCGACGACGATCTGCAGATTAAAGCAGGAACTGGATATGATCACACTTTTATAAATCCCAATCCACTCTCCCAAGCAGCCGCTACGGCGTATGCTGAAGATTCAGGCATTCAACTTCAAGTATACACGACCGAACCCGGCATTCAATTGTATACAGGTAATTTTTTATCCGCGGATAGCGGTAAATCAGGAAACGAATACCAAAAACGTGGCGGTTTTTGCTTTGAGGCACAACATTATCCCGATAGTCCAAACCAACCTAATTTTCCAAATGTTGTCTTACGGCCTGGCGAAGAATTTCAATCTCAGATTAGCTACAAGTTTAATATAGTAAAATAAAGTAGCTTTTATAAAGGCTACTTTATTTTACTAAGGTTGTCAATGCCGTTTCAACTTTCTCAAATCCAAACCCTGCTTTTACCTCGTTAAACATTCGTTGAATCTGGTCATTGCACAAATTACCTATACTTCCCTCGTGCGTATGGTTCACCTCTTTAGCAGGTTTGAAGGTTCCATCTTCAATCGCTAAACCAATATTTTTATACGCCTCGCGAAATGGAATTCCTTTAAGCACCTCGTTGTTTACCACTTCGACACTAAAAAGATAATCGTATTTTGGATCATCCAATACATTCTCCTTTACCGTGATGTGTTCCAACATGAATTTAGTAATTTCCAGACAATCACTCAACGACTGAAATGCAGGGAACAGGTTCTCTTTCAACAATTGCAAATCGCGGTGATATCCTCCTGGTAGATTTGTAGTCATCAATGCTATCTCATTTGGCAAAGCCTGTATCTTATTACAACGTGATCTAATTAACTCAAATACATCCGGGTTTTTCTTATGCGGCATAATACTGGAACCCGTAGTAAGATTTGCTGGAAATGAAATAAAGCCAAAGTTCTGGTTTATAAACAACGTCACATCCATTGCAAATTTCGCTAAGGTAGCAGCGATTGAGCTCATTGCTTGTGCTAAAATACGCTCTGTCTTCCCTCGGCCCATTTGTGCATACACCACATTATAGTTTAAATCGTCGAACCCAAGGAGCCTAGTAGTCATCGTACGATCCAGGGGAAACGAAGAACCGTAGCCAGCAGCCGAACCTAGGGGGTTTTTATTGCAAACGCGCCATGCCGCCTTCATCATTTCTAGATCGTCGACCAAACTTTCTGCATACGCGCCAAACCACAACCCAAAAGAAGAGGGCATCGCGATTTGTAAATGGGTATATCCCGGGATCAAAATATCTTTGTGCTGATTACTTAACGTGATCAACTGTTCGAAAAGCGAAGTTACTTGTCCGACTAAATGTTGGATTTCAGAGCGGAAGTAAAGCTTCAAATCCACCAAAACCTGATCATTTCTTGAACGACCCGAATGAATCTTCTTACCGGCGTCGCCAATACGTTTCGTTAATAGCATTTCTACCTGCGAATGCACATCTTCCACCGAATCCTCAATCACAAAATTTCCCTGTTCGATTTCAGAATAAATATGTTTTAGTTCACCCTGGACAGCAGTGAGATCCTCCTCCGTCATCAATCCAATCGCATTTAACATACGTGTATGTGCCAAAGATCCCAATACATCAGCCGCCGCCAGATGCATATCCATGGCCCTGTCGTTTCCTACCGTAAATGACTCCACGAAGGAATCTACATTAATATTTTTTTGCCAAATTTTCATCAATATTTAATTTGTCTTTTAATGGCTGATGAGAGCTCGATTGTAAATTTATAGCGCTTTTCCTATCTATTTACATCTCGGTTTCATCAATATTTAATTTGTCTTTTAATGGCTGATGAGAGCTCGATGTAAATTTATAGCGCTTTTCCTATCTATTTACATCTCGGTTTCATCAATATTTAATTTGTCTTTTAATGGCTGATGAGAGCTCGATGTAAATTTATAGCACTTTTTTCCTAACCATTTACATCTCCGCCACAAAAATACCATTTCAAACGTAAAATCTTCCATACAAATACGTGCATTTAATATATCCTCCCTTTTATTTATATAAATTTACTGTCGACAATTAATTTAACATCTTCATGAACATCAAAACTCTCCTTTTTCTTTGCTTTCAAGTTGCCGGTTTGGCAACCTACGCGCAGGAAAACAAAATCCCCATTAGCTGGAAAGATATTCCGTCTTGGTCTTACATACGAATGAACAGTGTGCAATATACAAACGATGGAAAATGGACAGCCTTTGTTTCGGGACCCACACAAGGTGACCTTAGCCTTACATTGCGAAAAACGCTAGACACAACTACTTATAATTATAAGATCGGCGGAGAAGTAAATCCATTCGAGTTCAACTATAACAGCAAATATATTGCTTTCTTCGAATCACCAAATTACAAGGACATCAAAGCCAATGAAAAAGCAAAAAAACCAATCTCAAAAAAGTTAAAAATTGTTTCACTCTCGGACACCACATCCACCGTTTTTGACAATGTACAGTCCATTCAGTTTTCAAATGAAGACAGCAAATGGATAGCTATTCGTTTTTCAAAAACCACGAGCCGACCTGCCGGTCAACCTTCCTCAGAATCTGGGAAAGGATCCGATCTACTCCTTTATCATTTAGAAAATAAAAAGAGCTTCAACCTTGGGAATGTGAGTGATTTCAAATTCAATAAATCGGGACAGTATATTGCATATACCGTTGATGCCGACGGAACAAACGGCAATGGAATTTTGCTTTTAGACCTAAAAACAGGCTTAACTTCTATTTTACAGAATGACAAAGCAAATTATTCTAAAATCAACTGGAACAAAGAAGGCACCGCATTTGCCTTACTTAAATCAAAGAAAGACAAAAATTACAAAGAACCTATTTACACGTTAATCGGCGTTAAAAATATCAAGGGCGGACAAAATGACCTATTCACATATACCGGGTTAGATGAAGATCAAATTACATCCGGTTATGGCATAAGTCAGAATAGTATTCCTTACTGGAGTAAGGATCTAAGCACAATATTCTTTGGTATTGCCAAAATTGAGAAAGCTGAAAACGAAAAATCCGGCGAAGCTAAAATTGATAGCGTCGCGAAAGACAGCACCAATCAAAAAATAGATTTAGCAAAAGACACACTAAGGTCAGATAGTACCGCTGTACAAATTGCTGGTGAAAGACCTAAGAAACAGAACGGCGATAACAAAAAAGACTTAGAAAAACCCGATATGATTATTTGGAATTGGCAAGATAAAAGACTGCAATCTAGCCAACGAAACCAACTAGAATCAGACAAAAACTACATGGTAATGAGTTCATTGTATGTCAACGAAAATAGATTCATTTCTTTGGCGGACAGCAATATCCGTTCTATTGTACTTTCCCCCACCCAACAGATCGGATATGGTTTGGATTTCAAACCTTATGAGTTCGAGTCCAACCTCAATGGGCAGGTATATGCCGACCTGTATATCATCGACGTAAAAACAGGTAGCCGAAAGTTGGGCGTTGAAAAACTCTATCTGAATGCGACAGGAAGTATAAAATTCTCTCCATCCGCCGATTACCTTCTTTATTATCACGATGGCAATTATTATACGCTACATATTGCAACATCGGTAAAGACCAATATAACAGACAAGATTCCAACTACCTTTATTGATGCTTTCGACGACCATAACGTTTCAAAACCTGCCACTTCAAATTTTGGATGGACACAAGATGGCAAACATGTCCTTCTGAAAGACAATTATGACCTTTGGAAAGTTTCAGCAGATGGGAAAACCTATAGCAGTCTAACCAGCAATTGGAAAAACCAAAAATTAACTACCTCCCGTTATAACAAGATTTATGAAGATGATGATTTTATTGATTTAAAGAAAGATCAGTATTTCACCCTTTTCGACGATAATACGAAGCAGTCTGGAATTGCCCTTCTAGCGGCCAATAAACATAGCTTAGAAGTATTGTCATTAGCAGATGTATCCTTCGGATTATTTAACAAATCCAAACATGGTGATCAGTTTTTCTATAGTAAAGAAAAGAGTAATGAATCTCCGGAGATCTTTACAAGTACAGACAAATTCCTGAAAAGTGAGGTGAAATTAACTTCTAATACCCCTGATATGGAAAATTTCGCCTTTTCGTCTGGATCGAAATTATTAAGCTATGTAAACGATTTCGGCGACACATTACAAGCCACCTTGTTTCTACCAGCGGATTATGTAGCTGGTAAATCATATCCTACCATAACTTATATCTATGAAAGATTAACCGACGGAACGAATAGTTATTCCAATCCGGCTTTTCCTGGTGGTGGATTTAATAGAGCGGTGTATAACAGTAACGGCTACGCTGTATTGATGCCAGATATTACGTACAAGCTCAACGATCCCGGAATGTCTGCAGTTGCATGCGTGGTACCGGCAGTCAAAGCTGCTATCGCAACGGGCATAGTTGATCCCGATAAAGTGGGATTGCAGGGGCACTCTTGGGGAGGTTATCAAACATCCTTTTTAATTACACAGACAGATATCTTTAAAGCGGCCGTAGCCGGCGCTCCATTAACGAATATGATCAGTATGTATAGTTTGATCTATTGGAATTCCGGCTCCACAAATCAGAGCATATTTGAATCCAGCCAAGGTCGTTTAACGTCAGGGTACTGGGATAATTGGGACGCTTTTGCAAGAAATTCACCGATTTATCATATTAAAAAGGTAAATACACCTTTGGTTATTATGCATAACGATAAAGACGGTGCAGTCGATTATACCCAGGGGATCGAATATTTCAATGGACTTCGTCGTCTCAATAAGCCGGTCGTTATGCTCACCTACAATGGAGAGAATCACGGACTTCGCAAAGAAGTAAATCAAAAAGATTATGCAGTACGCATGATGGAATTTTTTGACCATTATCTCAAAGCAACTGAGTCACCAGATTGGTGGTCAAAAGGTATTGACTATATTGACCTTCCAAAACATCTTGAAGAGCGGGCATTCTAATCTTTAAATACATAAGGCGCGGACATTCTATATCTGCGCCATAATATTCCCTCATCAAGCTGAATAGCAATTAATAAGTAAGCACTTACTTTTTTTTAAAAAACATCTTTGGGTAAAGGATTTATATGCCTATGTTTGTACCACACGGGAGATGAAAAGAACAAGAGAAAGTGAGTTAATACTCACAAAATCTTACGACCCAGAGATAAACAAACTAAATGATGGTAGACCTCAACGTCTCGAAACTTGAAAAAGAAATTATTCTATCCAGTTATAAACTATTTTTTTGATTAAGACCTGTCAATGCCCACGACAGGTCTTTTTTTACACACAAACTAAATAGAATTAAGCAATACAAATAGAAATTAAAACTTGTTATAAAAAGTAAGTTTGTCTAAGTTTGTATCATAACATGGAGAGTCAAGGCTTTCTTTAACGAAAAAACACGATGGCAACAGAAAGCAAGAGACAGCAACGGTTTGCAGGAGTGATTCAGCAAGATTTGGCCGAATTATTTCAGCGTGATGGAAGGACATGGGCACCTGGTGCATTCATTACAGTGACTCGTGTGAGAGTCACACCTGATTTAGCGATAGCACGCGTATACCTCAGCTTTTTAAATACCAATACAGCTAAGGATGACATTGCTAGCATCAAAACGAAAACAAATGAAATCCGTTATAAGCTTGGTGTTAAGATAAAAAACCAGGCGCGTGTGGTTCCTCAATTGGAGTTCTTTTTGGACGACACCAATGAATATGTCGAACACATGGATAAATTATTCGATGAAATAAGTAAAGAAGATAGGCAGCCAGATTAATTTATCTGGTGTTTTTCTGAAAGTATATGTTCCCAACAGCTATGAAACCACCTATCAAGGAGCTTTCATGACTATTGGTCTCGTCCTCAGGCGAGATGAAGGTTTTTTAAGCACATGATTTTTGAACTAGAAGGCGGGCAGGTTTCCTTTCCTCATCCGAAGTATGCTGAAGCCGACGGCCTACTGGCAGTCGGCGGGGATTTAACGCCAAGAAGACTACTTACCGCATATAAACATGGTATCTTTCCTTGGTATGCGGACGATTCGCCCATACTTTGGTATGCGCCACATAATAGATTTGTTTTACATCCAAATCAGCTCAAAGTCAGTAAGAGTATGAAAAAAGTACTGTCAATGGGTTTATTTAATTTTACTTATAATACAGTTTTTGAGGAGGTCATCACCAATTGTTCTAACATTGATCGCAAAGATCAAGACGGAACCTGGATTATAGCCGATATGCGAAAGGCCTATACGGAGCTTCATCATTTGGGATTTGTCCACAGTATAGAAGTTTGGAAAGACGAGGAGTTGGTAGGCGGCCTATATGGCGTATTGGTCGGGGGCGTATTTTGCGGCGAAAGCATGTTTGCTAAAGTTTCTAACGCGTCGAAAGCTGCACTAGTTTTTTTAATCCAAAATTTTGGATTGGAATTGATCGATTGCCAAGTATATACATCACATTTAGAAAGCATGGGAGCCATTTACATGCCCCAGCAGCAGTATTTAGATATTTTACAACAGCAACACATGAAACCAAATGGATTACAAATCATATTTTGATGTACCAGAAGATATTATTTATCTGAACACACCTGGAAATGGATTGATGCCCAGAAGCCACCACATTTGGAGGCGACATCGGGATGAAGCATTTTTTGCGCCCTCAGGCGTAGAACGGGAAAAACAAGGGGAATTTATTGCAGAAGTCAAAAAAGACATAGCTGACCTATTTCATTGCGGTACAGATCGAATATTCTGCGTGCCCAATTTCTCATTTGGATTCAACACGTTGATTGAAGGGCTTTCTGCCGACACTACTTTTGCGTTAATTTCGGAAGACTACCCTTCGCTTAATTATCCCGTTCTAAGTAGAGGATTCCCGCATTTCTTCATTGAAGCAAATGAAAACTTAGAAGAAAATATCTTTAATGCCGTGAGCGAAAAGAGGCCTCATGTATTGCTATTAAGTGTCGTTCAATATATTTCAGGTCTGCAAGTAGATATAAGTTTTATCAAAAAGTTAAAGATGTCATTTCCGGATCTTATGATCATCGGAGATGCTACCCAATACTTAGGAACAGCTCCTTTTGATTTCGATAACTCCGGCTTCGACGCAATCGGCACCAGTGGATACAAATGGATGATGGCAGGGTTTGGCAATGGCTTTTTAATGATTTCAGAAACCTTTCGGTCAAAGATTTATGGAGAAGCCCAATCTCGTCCTCGTCCGCAAGAAGCAATGTGGGCAAAAAAGTCCATTTTAGACACGTATTTCGAACCGGGCCACCAAGACACCCTAAGTCACGGCACCTTACAGCAATCTATTCGTTTTCTAAAAGAAATCGGATTGGAGTCCATTCAACAACATATTCAGCGATTAAACACGCTGGCTTATGGCGAACTTATAGCTAGGGATCTCATCCTTCCGTCTATAAAAGCAAAAGCGGTCAAATCCTCCTTAATAAATATACAAATATCACCAGACCTTTACCCAGTTCTCATGTCTAGCGGACTCAGATGCTTTCCCCGGGGAACGGGCATACGTATAGGGATACATTTATATAATGACGAAAGCGATATCGAAAGATTAATACAATTAATAGACAAACATATATGGAATTCAAAATAGGAGATTTAGTACGATTTGTAGACGAGCCAATTGAGGGACATATCACGTCTATACAGGCCAACGACATCGTTGGCGTAACGGATGATACAGGTTTCGAAATACCTGTATTAAAGACAAAGATTACATTGGTTCATGGCAACATGCGTTTACCCGAAGATGATGTAGAAGATAGTCCCAGAACCGCTCAAGGCCCTTTTGTAGACAAGGGAATATACTTGGCTGTAGCCGGCGAGCAGAAAGACGGCTTAGCCAAATTTTATGTGATTAATGAGACCTCTTTTGAACTGCTTGTCAGTGTATCAGAAATTTCAGGGGCAAAAACTACGGGTTTATTCGCTAATCTTATCTCAAGAGGTGACTATGCACAAGTATATACTGCTAACTTCTCGGCGGTTGGAAAATGGCCTACCTTCCAATTTCAACTAATCCGTCATGCGCGCAGCCAGCAAACTCAGACGCAGCCTTTGAGCAAAGAATTAAGAGTAAAACCGTTGGATTTAATTAATTCCAAAGAAAACAACATTATACTCGGTGAAAAAGTTTGGTTATTTGAATTGGATAGAAAAGAAGAAAATATTGGATTGGACAAATTAAAATCACATTTTATATCGCATCGCCCTACTAAAAAATAAACGGTTCAAAAAGAATTTATATAACTATTCGGAACTTCCGATCCGCCGCTTTCTGTACATTAGTCTTTAACAGCTCTTAATTTTCGAACACTTAGCATTAATATCAACGCACTTAGAAACAAAAAGAACCAGCCCCATTTTAGATGTAAGGTCTTAGCAAGCATGCCATCTACGATTTTCATACCGAAGTAATTATTAATTTTAAAATAGACTGCCACAAATCCAATCACTGTCCAGCCTGCAAATATCCAGGTCACGATCCGAAATGCATTTACTTTGCGAATAAACAATAATGCAACACTTAACGCTAACAGGCCAATGCTAAGCCCAAATAAATTGACATCCGTCTGGTAGAGGTTCCAGTTTCCAACTAATGGTACTTTTAGAAACGGGCAAAAGACCGTGCTTAGTGCCCCTATTCCAATGCCAATCCATGCTAAAGGTTTGTTTAAGATATACATTTCTGAAATTTAATTTCACAAAAATGCAGAATCACTTCCATATTTAATATAAAGTTTCTACGCTATTTTTCTGAAAGTGATTATTTGACAAGTCAGCAAACACCTACGGGACACTTTCGTCGCTTTTAGGAACGCCCTAACGATATTGTAAAGGTTTTTATGCCTTAAGACACTTTTTCGGGTTGAATAAATGATTGTCATCATGTATGAAAAAGACAAGTTTTTCAATTCGCTGAAAAACAAATAATTAACAATAATTTAACATTATTTAAAAACATTCTAAATTGATTGGTTTGACAGATTTTTGACATTATACCCCCGCTTTTGCTCTACATTTGCATCAAAGATTTGGGCTAGAAAGAAAAAGCATTGAAGAACTTAAAAGTAATCGCATTTACACATCGACATGTTGACCTAAAAGACCTGGGCAATTTGGTAATCTGTAACGAAGAGTTAGAGTCCAGATTGATCAATCTGAAAAACAATTTAGATATACCCGAGATCTTTTACATCGCTACATGTAATCGTGTGGAGTTTGTTTTTTACGGCGCTCATGAATTAACCGATGATTTTATCGCTAACTTTATGGATAAGATGAATTTCTGCGTTCCTTCAGAAAGACTTCATTGTTATTTAGGCCAGGTAAACCGCTATGCTGGAATAGAGGCGCTCAATCACCTATTCCGGATGTCGTGTTCCTTGGAAAGTCTGGTTGTTGGAGAAAAAGAAATTCTAGCACAAGTACGAAGAGCATATGAAAAATGCCGCGATTCAGGATTCACTGGCGATTTTCTACGTCTTATGATGGACCGGTTAGTGAAAACAGCGAAAGAAGTGTACACTTTTACCAACATTTCCCGTAATCCCATTTCCGTTGTTTCGTTAGCCTATCGTAAATTAAAAGAAACCAAGTTACCTGAAAATCCACGCATACTCGTTATCGGCTCAGGAGAAACTAATCAAAATTTAGCTAAATACCTTAAAAAACATAAACATTCTAATTTTGTTGTGTTTAACCGTACGGTAGCAAATGCGAGTACATTAGCACGGGAACTAAATGCTGAATCATATCCCCTGTCAGAGTTAAAAAACTACAAGAACGGATTTGATGTCATGATTACCTGTACAGGTGCTCCCGAAGCGATTATTAACAGTGATCTATATCAATCATTGCTCAATGGACAAACGGACAAAAAAGTCATCGTCGATTTGGCCATTCCAAATGATTTAGACGCCCAAGTATTAGTCGACTATCCTATTCACTATATTGAAGTAAGTAGTCTTCAAGCTATCGCAGAGAAAAACATTCAAGAACGCTATAACGAACTAGAAAGCGCGGATAAAATCATCTGTGAGAACATTAAAGAATTCCTTCCCCTTATCAAACAACGTCGCGTAGAAGTGGCTATGCGTCAAGTGCCCGATAAAATCAAAGAAATACGTGCTACTGCGCTAAACGAGGTGTTTGCACATGACCTGCGCAACTTAGACCCTCAGGCTCGTGAAGTTCTCGAAAAAGTGATCAACTATATGGAAAAAAAATACATTAAAGTTCCCATGGTGATGGCTAAAGAAATTCTGGTGAGAAACAACGAAACAGAAAACAATTAAAAGCTAACGCGATTTCGCTAACTTAAAGTACTTTATATAGCATAAACTCACCTGAGCGACTTCTCCGAGAATATGAACGAATTCGTTTACGCTTATTATTCATTTGAAAGCAAGATTATCCTCTCATTTGGTTACCTTTGCAGATAGCTTTTTCTTACCGTAAATCTAATATAGTGAGCAGAAAATTAATAATTGGTACCCGAGGCAGTCAACTAGCACTATGGCAAGCCAACTTCGTAAAAGATAGATTAGCAGAAATTGGAATCGAAGTCGAATTAAAAATTATTAAAACCCAAGGTGACATTATTCAGCACCTCCGATTGGACAAACTGGAAGGCAAAGGATTCTTCACCAAAGAACTCGAAGAAGAATTACTGAATGCGCAGATTGATCTTGCTGTACATTCACATAAAGATTTACCGACGGTAAATCCGCCAGGGCTCATTATTGCAGCAGTATCTGAACGAGAAGATGCCTCCGAACTTTTGATCATTCACAAAGACTGTGTCGATATAAAGAAACGGCTTTCGCTAAAGCACAATGCAAGTGTCGGCACCTCTTCCAATCGTCGTAAAGCTCAACTATTGTCATTAAGACCTGATCTAGAGTTTACAGATCTTAGAGGGAACCTACAAACGCGTATTCAGAAATTACGGGACGAAAAATATGATGCAATTGTCTTAGCTAAAGCAGGTGTCGCCCGGATCGAAATGGATCTTTCCGATTTCCACATTGAAGAGATTTCTCCGGTAGAGCTCATTCCAGCGCCGGCACAAGGCGTACTGGCTATTCAGATCCGCGAAGCCGATCAGGATTTATTTGCTATTCTTCAAAAGATACACAATAACGAAGTCGCAGAAACGATCGCTGTTGAGCGTAAGGTTTTAAATCTGTTTGATGGAGGTTGTCATGCTCCATTGGGCTCTTACTGCCGAAAAAATGAAGGTAAATATGAAACATGGACATCCATCGCGGACGACAATGAAGACTTCCCAGATCGTTTTTTTATACAATCAGACACGACAGAAGGTCTAGCGGAACTCATTTTTTCAAAATTTGGAAAAGACAGAAAGATGCCTTCAAGCGTATTCATCACCAGGGATCTAGATGAGAATTCATATCTGGCGAGATGGCTGACAAAACACCGTATCGCCATTGATGATCGTTCGCTAATCAAAATTTATCCTACTATTAACAAGTTGGACTCCTTTATCCTAAAACGAGCTGATTGGATATTCTTCAACAGTAAAAATGCCATCGAGCACTTTTTCAAATTAGAACCTTTGGTGTTAAAGAAAACAAAGATTGCTGTTCTGGGTCGCGGTTCCGAAGATGCCTTACGTAAATACAATCGTATAGCAGATTTTTCCGGTGATAATTTAGGAATCAAGACAGAGGCTATCGCTAAAGAATTCGCCAAACTCGTGGATGGGCAAACGGTATTGATTCCACGTGCTGAAGGATCCTTGCAAACGATTCAAAAAGAACTTACGGAAAACACCAAAGTAATCGACGTCCCTATTTACGAAACGGTACTTGCCGAAAATGTAGATAAATCAAATGCAGACGTATTGATATTTACCAGTCCAAGCAACGTAGAGGCTTATTTCCAGGAAAACTTAGTCGATCCCGGTCAAAAAATCATCTGCATCGGGCATTCTACGGCTGCTGCTATTGCCTCAATGGGATTAACTTATTCGTTGCCCTTCACACCGGATGAAATCGGTCTGGCGGAAGCCATATTTGGTCTAGACTACAAATAGGGACAAAGATTAGGGATCTAAATAACTAATAATATGTTACAACGACCAAGAAGAAATAGAAAATCTGCTGTCATCCGCAACATGATACAGGAGACTTATTTGTTACCTTCCAATTTGATTTTCCCACTCTTCATTGTGGAAGGCGAAAATCAAAAAACGGAAGTGTCATCAATGCCTGGAATATATCGTCATTCTATTGATAACCTATTACGTGAAATCGAAAGTTGCCTGAAATTAGGTCTAACTACTTTTGATATATTTCCCGCCGTAGAAGAGTCGCTAAAAGACAAATTTGCTACGGAAAGCTACCGTGAAGGAACCCTTTATTTAAGAGCGATTGAAGCTGTAAAAAAGCACTTTCCTGAGGCCTGTGTCGTTACCGACGTCGCACTGGACCCCTATAGTTCAGATGGTCACGATGGTATCGTTGAGAATGGCGAGATATTAAACGATGAGACATTGGTTGTATTAGGAAAAATGGCATTGGCACATGCCCAAGCGGGCGCCGATATCATTGCACCTTCGGATATGATGGATGGACGCATCGGTTTTATTCGTAATGTATTAGATGAAAATGGTTTTACCAACGTTTCACTGATGTCCTATACCGCCAAATACGCATCCTCATTTTATGGTCCATTCCGCGATGCACTCGGCTCCGCTCCTAAAAAGGGAGACAAAAAAACATACCAGATGAATCCCGCAAATACACGTGAAGCATTAATTGAAGCTCGATTGGATGTAGAGGAAGGGGCAGATTTTTTAATGGTAAAACCTGGTCTACCCTATTTGGACATCATCAAGCTACTACACGACAATTTCGATCTTCCTATTGCTGCCTATAATGTATCAGGAGAATATGCAATGCTTAAAGCAGCTATTCAAAATGGCTGGTTGCAGGAAAGTGCCATCGTAGAAACGTTGCTCAGCTTCCGTCGTGCCGGAGCTACCGCCATTCTCACCTATCATGCGAAAGAAGTATTGGAAAAAGGTTGGTTGAAATAAATCACCTGTTTTAAATAAATAGATATGACAAATCAAGTACCCGATATTTCACGGGTTAAATCAGCAACGCTATACGAAAAAGCTAAAAACTATTTTCCTGGAGGCGTAAATTCCCCCGTCCGTGCATTTAAATCTGTCTATGGCACTCCACTTTTTATCGAGCGTGGCGATAAGGCACACTTATGGGATGCCGATGGCAATGAATTTATCGATTATTGCTGTTCATGGGGACCTTTAATTTTAGGACACAACAATATCGAAATCCGCGAGGCTGTTTCAGCACAACTGCATAAAGGGTTGAGTTTTGGGGCGCCAACCCAACTAGAGAATACCTTAGCCGAACTAATTATATCCAATAATCGATACGTCGATAAGATTCGTTTCGTCAGCTCTGGCACGGAAGCTGTCATGTCGGCTATCCGTCTGGCCCGCGGATATACGAAGCGCGATAAGATCGTTAAATTTGAAGGCTGTTACCACGGTCACTCAGATTCCCTATTGGTAAAAGCAGGATCCGGACTGGTCACATTTGGAGAAACATCCTCTGCGGGTGTTCCGAAAGCTTTCGCCGATGAAACAATCGTTATCGCATTAAATGATATCGCTGCGCTGGATAAAGTATTCTCAGATTTTGAAGGCCAGATCGCGGCCGTTATCATCGAAGGTATACCTGCTAACAACGGCCTACTCATCCAAGACAAAGCCTACATACAGTATTTAAGAGATATCACTACATCGAATGGTTCATTATTGATCTTTGACGAAGTGATTACGGGCTTCCGATTAGGGTTTGAAGGCGCCGCAAAGCATTACGATGTCCAGCCGGATATATTGACCTACGGCAAGATTATTGGAGGAGGAATGCCTGTAGGAGCCTATGGTGCTTCTAATGATATCATGGGATACATTTCTCCAGATGGCGGTGTTTACCAAGCGGGCACATTGTCTGGCAATCCAGTTGCCATGGCTGCAGGAATAGCAACACTTACGATCCTGTCACAACCCGGATTCTACGAAAAATTAGAGGAGACGACGTCTACGTTTGTCTCACGTATCCGTGATTTTATACGCGAAAAGAATTATCCTGTTTCAATTTTTACCATCGGCTCTATATTCTGGTTTGCATTTGCTACCGATAAAAAGATTCAGCGTGCTGATCAAATAGATCCATCATCAATGGAAAAATATAAAGTGATGCACCGAGAATTGTTAAACCGAGGTATCTATTTTGGTCCTTCAGGTTATGAAGTCGGTTTTATATCTGCTGCCCATACACCGGAAGATCTGGAAACCACACATTTTGCTATTCGAGAAGCATTAGAAGCAGTATTCGTATAACAAAAGCATTAAACTTATCAATAGACAATTAGATAAAACAAAAATTCAATTTAGCTGTTAAAAGGGTTAATGAGAATCTTTAATCTATAGAATTAATATGAAAACATTGAAATCCACATTGGCAATTTTAGCTATCTCTGCAACAATTGTATCCTGCAATAACACGACAAAAAATACAGATGGTGAAGTCCAAGATTCAACCGCTTTATCTGATACGGCAGGCACCGTAGCAGTCAATCCCCTTGCGCATGCAAAGGAATTTCCCGGTGCTACGCTGAAAATTGCGTCCATTACCTCGGAGAAGTCCGGCAGTGATTCTGCGAATATCACGGTAAAATATGATGTACAGAACTTCAAATTAACCGAGCAGACGGAGCACGACCATCATATGGCGAATTCGCATGAGGGGCAACACATCCATTTCATCTTAGACAATAAGCCCTATGTCGCACTTTATAAACCAGAGCATACGCATACCGTAGCGGTTAATTCAGAGCACTATCTATTGTCCTTTTTATCGAGGTCATTCCACGAGTCGATTAAAACACCTGAAGCCTCTAAATTGATTAAATTTAAAGTAAATGGCGAAGGCAAAATAGAAGAGTTACCGACTCCCACCGAAGCGTCATTATTCTATAGCCGTCCAAAAGGCGATTACAAAGGAGCAGACACGAAAACATTGCTGTTAGATTTCTTCGTCGTTAATACGTCTTTAGGAGCGGATGCAAACAAAGTAAAGGCTACAATAAATGGTCAGGATTTCACATTAGATCAATGGACACCCTATGAAGTTTTAAATCTTCCTATGGGCGAAACAAATGTGAAATTGTCTTTAGTGGATAAAGATGGTAACGCACTTACAGGCGACAATGTTTCCGTTGAGCGGAAAATTAATCTTGCGGCTGAATAGCATACAAGTATAAACTATCAAAAAAAGGTCAACCCGAATTCGGATTGACCTTTTTTTTGAAGGTATCTTTGAGTTCGTTACGCTTGGCCCACTAGCCATTAAGAACTTTGATAGTTGCATTACCCGAACATCATGAAGGTTTTTTATGGCAATATATTTGCTATGATTAAACCAACAACAATTTATCAGGTCATAAAATTATTAAAACACAATATTTTACTAACTTAACAATTGATCCCATGAAAAAAATATTACTCGCTCTCGCCATAGGCAGTATTTCTTTGCTAACGTTAAATTCCTGTACTAAAGAATACATTACGAACAATTTCTTACCAGGTATAACATATACACATACGATCCAACCGGGTGACTGGGTAGAAGACGGAGTAGGTTCAGGTGTTTATGCTGTTGATATTCCATTTCCGGAATTGGACGCCCAATATTATAATTTTGGTACGACACAAGTTGCGTTGGAATTTGCAAATAGCAGTACCGCATTTGATGCAATACCTGCCACTATCAGGGAGACCCATTATTCATTCAGTTATCAAGTTGGTTTGGTGACGATATTTGCTGAGACTAGATCACCAGAGGCCGATGATATCGACAGACCTATTGTTGTCAAAATCACATTAACAGATGCTGACAATGGTGGAAACTAAAAGAAGCCCGCAACTAGCGGGCTTCTTTTAGTTTCTTTAGTTTCCTTTTTAGTGCGTAGATTACGTTTTCCCACATTATTTCCAATAAGTGCTTCATCATAGGTGCAAAAATCCTATCTGTCCCTCACCTTTTCTCGTTTCCTAAAGGCTTTGCATCGCTTCATCCTTAAAGCGTTCGACATTATATTTACCCTTGCTCATAATCTTGTGGCTCATTCAATAAAAATGTACCAATTATTTTGTTCAGGCTCATATCAGAATAACGGTACTTTAAATTAGATAGATGTAATTATGATACAATATAACGTTGCAATACATCAAATTAACGCTTTCAAAGAACGCTATACGGTTATTCTATCAAATAATTACGTAAAGTAGAATTACTATTAAGTTACTTTAATATGTATTAACGTTTATATCTTATATTATAACGTATTTATATTTTATAATATCGTAATTAAGAAAAGATTTAACGTTAATATTAAAGAAATTTACGCTGTTGTATTTCAAAATAACGTTGGTATTTGTAATATTAACGTGATGTTACTCTAGAATTACATCATATTTCCTCGAAATAACAGATTATGACATATAAAAAGCTGTGTGGTTTAGATTAAACTAAAAATAAAAACTTTACAACTATGGACTACAAAAAAATATCAACCTATTTCATGATCTCCCATTCTTCTGCCTATTAAAACAATTTTCCCGTAGGAAGACTCGTATTGGGTTAAAATATGACTATTTAGTTGACATGAATGTTATCTACCTTTATTGAACTTGAATCGGACACTTGATAACAACGCAATTCCCTATATTCACCTACTAAGAAGTATACCTTCGGAAAATTGTTATACACCTCCCCGGTACCTCCGAATCAGATAAGCTAGCACTATAAGAATGATAGTCATAATTTTCATTAAAACTATTATCCAAATTCAAACAAAGAATCCAAGATAATTTTACCTTCTCAGAAATACGTATTGGAAGATGGATAACTTGATCTAGGCTCGTTCCTTCGCCTAAAGGATCCCAAGGGCCTTCACCACGATATTTATAGCGCATTATAAATATCATGAAGATATTCCTCCTGAGGATCGTTTAATAAGGTAGTGGATTTGCCCTTAGCATAATAAAGTTCAAAATTTCCTTTGTCTATAGTACTCTCAATTACCCGAACTCCATCAAGCACACACAAAAAACCGAACATACTTGTATCCACTCCCATCTCCACTATTTTTTTTATAAAAGATTTCCCTTCCTGATCTAAGCTATTATACCAATTAGAAATTTCCACTAATTCGTTATTGGGTTTCCTTCCAGGAGGATCAGAAAGACTCTCCAAAACATCATTTATTGCTCCCTGAGAAACGACAACTTTTATACTTTTAATAAATTCTTCTGATTTCATAAACTATTAGTTTTAAGGCTTAATAAAAGGTATTGGATATATTTCTTTGTTCAATTGAATCAATTGTTGTAAACTTGAAATTGGAGCATTTGTATGATTTCTTAAATCGTAAATATCTTTAGCTAATTGACTTCTTGCACTCCGAGTAGGGTCCCCCTTTACCGTAGGAATCGCTTTATGCTCTTTACTGGATAGCGCAATACCTGGTGCTGTCTTTGGGTCATACCCTTCAATTAACTGATCGGCAGGATGTTTTTGAGCCACATGGTGAATATCTAAATTATCTCCGACCTTAGATCTTCTAAGTAAATCATCAACAGTACTAACCTCATACTTAGTAACTTCCCTTGCTGCATCAACGGCAGTTTTAGCTTGGTTCGTTAAAATGATTTTTCCAGGAGTTTTAGCGAGCAGTCCTCCAGTGGCTCCTCCACCGCGACCAAGACTTGCTATATTTAAAACATCCAACCCATATTTAACAGCCTCGTTCCAAAATTCTCCAGATGTCTCAACGAAATCAGTGGTGTAATAACCATTTCCATTATCTACAAATGTAGCTTCTTTTCCAAAAAGACGCGCCAATAAATTGTACCCTGAATGCTTAAGAGATAAAATATCAGTAAACAGGGCATTACCAAACCCTTGTGCAGTGAGAGGGGGATCATTTGGCCACATTCCATCCGGATCAATAAAACGGACCGGATTGTTAAACGCATAGGTATACGGCGACCATCTTCTTCCCTGCTCCGCCATTGGATCCACCACGTTCCACCTTCCGATTTCAGCGTCGTAGAACCTCGCACCGTAATCGTACTGTCCTCCTAGCTCTTCCTGAATCTCTTTTCCGTTGTACAAATATTTATTAATCCCCCCTGTCAAACCGGCACTTTTTCTTTTTCCAAAAGCATAGTAATTATCCTTTTGAATCAAATTGGAACTTGTAGCCGATATCGGCTGGATCGTAGCCCGTACATTGCCCTGATAATCGGTAAGATTATAATAGTACACAAAATCATCTTCACCTTTCTGGATATATCCGTCCTCGGTAAGAATCAGTTCAATACGGCTGGGGTTGGATCCTATTTTATTGTACTCTATACCATCTATATAATCCCGTTGCAAAGTAACACCATTGACTGTAGATGTTTTACGTAACTTCTGACCCGAAGAACTATATACATACGCTACACTAGTCCCACTCTTAACTGCTGTTTTAGGAAGGTTAAGATTATTATATGTATAAACCAAACCGGTACGGTCTTTGGTCGCGTTACCGTTACCGTCATACAGATACGTACCACTGATTCCTCCACCAGAAACAGATGACAGCATATTTCCTTCGTAAACGTAGTTAATTGCCGAAAGGTTATCGCGAGTTAGCTGCTTGATGTTACCCATTACATCATACGATACTTCTTCTTTGAGATCAACACCGGTACTGTTGGCTTTTTTCAGTCTACTTAACAAATCGTATTCATACTGCATTTTCTTAGCGGGATCTGCAGTGCCAAAATTCCAATGTTGCTCACTTATATTTCCATTAAACTGAGCTATAGATCCGCCTGTAGGACTATCGTAATTAACAGTTTGTGAAAAATAGGGCGAACTAATCTGTTTAATCCAACCTCTTTCATTATATCTATAAGCTACTTCTGTAATAAAATCAGTTCCGCCGTTTTCGCTGTGTAGCTTTTTAGACCTAAGCTGGCCGATCCCATTATACGCTAAACTTTGTTGAATAATTTCCGGCTCGGTATTTATTCTCTTTTTAATCTGAACAACTCTACCAACATGATCATAATCATTTGTAGTCGTAATCAAAGTTACCTCTCCTGTTAATGAAGCCTTGTGCGAACGAACGCTCGTAAGAACTTCTCCTGAAAAATTATAGGTATTCGTTACATAATCTATCCCTCCAAGATGGTTTTGGGCCGCACTTTGTATTAGACGTCCCTTGTCGTCATAATAAAAAATAGTCAACAGAGGCGAAGTACCATCTTCTCTACTAACTTTAGTTCCTACCAGGAGCGATTTAGTCTTTAGACTCTCTGTAACACCGGAAGGTGACAAATTACTATCTCCGCTTCCGTCAAATGAATAGTTATCGTAATAATTGACCCGGAGTTCCTGTGTGGCAGAACTTGGAAAAGCACCATTCGAATAACTTGGCCCTGTCCTGCTTTCATAAAGGGATGTGATCGCATTTACCGCATTCTGCGCAAGCGTCTGGTTCGTAAGGCTAGCGTTAGTATAGATGCCAGAAGACACCTCCCTGCCAAAGACGTCATATTTTGTATAAGACCATTTACCGCCGCCTCTTTGTACCGAGTCCTGAGTCAATACAGGAAGATCGTTATCATTATAGACTATATACTTCCATCCTTGTCCGGGAACTTTCTGATGTGTGACGCGTCGTCTTTTATCGTACTTATATGCGTAAACATACTTTGTAAATGCGGTGTCCGTTTTTGCTTCGGTAAACGTCAAAGTCTTGACCGCAGGTGGAATAACATACCGCAGATCTCCAAAAGTGTCGTAAACATAATAGGTATTGAGTGCCGTATTCCCGACCCAAGATCGCTTTAAAATAACCTTACCCTCAAAATCTTTGTATTCTTCGACAGATCCGTCTTTTGACTTCGAGACATTATTTTCGTCATATACAACTGTTTTGGAGAGCTTGTTTGCCTGATAATCAGCATTACCTGTTGCACCGCTCCCATTTACCGTCCACAGACGAACATCAGTAGACTGATATTTGTCATAATTGACTGTCTTCACTGAATGCCCGGTGCTGGGCTGCCAATTCTTTCCGAAAGAACCTGCTTCGATAACCTCATTCAAAGGAGATTTCGCATATATACTTCTGGCATATGCGCTATCGGTCTTTGCTGCATAATCGTCCCACCCGGTAGATTTGTAATAGTTTATTTGGGATTGCTTGGCGGAAGTACTAAATGATCCATCATTTTTAAAATTTTCCGCATATGGCAAATACTTAAAAGACTGCCGCCCGAAAGCATCATACTCTAAATATTGAACCACATCGCTTTTTTGAGGAGAGGCCTGCCACTGCACAATCTGTACAGGTTTTCCAAAAGCGTCGAGATATTGTATTATCCTATTTACATCCTGAACCGGCTTGTTTTGCAGTTCAGCTACATTTTGGTAAGGGCTACGTGCGACCGATTCCAATATATAATTCTTCCCACTGGTTACTACAAAATTATTCGCGGAACCGCCAACTGAAAAAGTTAGGGTAACCGTTGTTGTACCGCTAGTATTTCGCGCAGTCACCGTATAGCTCTGGCTGGCCGTAGCAGCAGATAGCTTCCCGCTGATCTTTCCCGTGGAATGATCAAATGTTAGACCGCTAGGAAGTGCCGGACTGATACTATAGGCTGCCTGTATATTCACTTTTTTGATACGGTTGGACGTATTCTCTGTAATATGGTATTTACCGTCAGGTGTCCGCGAGATACCGAAAGGGTTAGTAAACTGACCGCCTGTCGAAATTGTCGTAACATAGCCCGAAGGGGAGATATAACGCAGAGAATTGTTCATCATGTCGACCAGATAAATACTGCCA
This sequence comes from Sphingobacterium alkalisoli, assembly GCF_005049105.1. Lineage (GTDB taxonomy): Bacteria > Bacteroidota > Bacteroidia > Sphingobacteriales > Sphingobacteriaceae > Sphingobacterium > Sphingobacterium alkalisoli. Next base: position 1,478,753 of record NZ_SUKA01000001.1, on the reverse strand, counting down.
TTATCGACAACCAGATTATTCGCATTGTTGATGCGAGCCGTACTGCCCTGCCCATCTATATTCCCTGCCGTACCGTTCCCCGCTATTGTCGTCACCTGGCCCGAACTTATCCGGCGGACGGCATGGTTGGTACGGTCGGCAACATAAAGGTCTCCATTGCTATCGAAGGAAAGTCCCATTGGATAGTTGAACCGGGCCGTTAAAAGAGCTCCGTTCTGAAGCCCTGCCGTGCCGCTCCCCGCATATGTGCTTACCACACCTGCCGGTGTGATCTTACGGATACGGTGGTTATAGGCATCTGCGACATATAGGTTCCCTGCCCCGTCGAAGGCAAGCCCCATCGGGTACTGGAACGAGGCCGCCGTACCCGTACCGTTGGCAGAACCGATACTCCCGCTACCTGCAAATACGGTTACCACGCCCGAAGGCGTAATCTTACGGATGCGGTGGTTCTGCTGGTCGGAAACAAAGATATTGCCCGAGGCATCTACCGCAACGAAGCTAGGATGGCGGAAACGCGCTGCCGTACCCGTACCGTTCACATAGCCATATGAAGTACTGTTGCCCCCTGCGAATACGGTCTGCACCCCTGCAGATGTGCGCTTCAAAATAGAATGGTAACCCGTATTGGCAATATACAGCGTGCCATCGGCGCCGCTCACCGTATTCAGCGGATTGTAATAACCTGATAGCAGTGTCTGCTCGACCGTGACCGAGAATGTTGCCGCATCACCACTGTTCGTCGGTGACCAGTCGATCTCCTCATTCACCCCAAAGGTACGTGCCGCTCCGTAGCTGATGACAGGTGCACCCGTGGATAGGGGCTGCACCATGCCACCCTGTGGAACTGACTGTGCCGTAGAAGCGCTGATATCCAGTGAACCCGCACCTGAATGGATATGGGCATTCAGTGTATCGGTCTGCGCTAACGCGCTTATGCTCTGTCCCAAAACAAGCAAGAACAAGTAGCAATATTTTTGAATAGATGATATTTTCATTAGATGGTCAATAACTTATCGTGAGTCGTTGGTTAAATATATTGCTTATAGGACCAGTAGCGGTTCTCAAATGCGGCCCTTCAAAACCCTGTGTATCCGTTAGCCCCCATATATAGCCTGCAAAAAAACTACTAAACGGCGACAGCGGTATTTTTGCCCACCTATAGCTAATCAAAAATTTATAGGGCAGCATTTCTATCTTATAACGTTGATGGCCCTTCATAATTGTACTTATAGGTCTTTAAGATGTTCTGTTCATTGTCCTTTACAACCTGCAGTCTGTTGAATTCGTCATAAATATAATGTTCAACAAGCCCCTTTGAGTCTTTAATGCTCTCAACTCCTACCAAGGGTTTATATGTATAGGTTGTTATATGAGCATTTGTGAGAGTGGCTCGAAGAAGATTAAGTGCAGTTTGCACAGTCGTAGTTGACGTGGTATGTAAATCCAAAGAATTGACAACCGTCTGCCCGCCTATTGCCTGAAGAACCTGTGCATAGCTTGCATTTTCAACTTTCGCCAGTAAATACTTGCCATAATATCCATAAATATAGCAGGTTGTCAATCCTTTTTCAGTAGATTCGATCAGATTCCCGTATACATCATACTTAAAATCTTTGAGACGTAATTTGTAATTTGGATCCATTTGGCCAATGCCGTTACTACCGAGTGTCGTAGCCGTATAATTTGTCAAAGGCACTGTAGTTTCCAAATTATAGAACTCCGATGGTCTTATCAAATTATTGTATAATCCAAAATTAGTAAACTGGGCACCGATTACTTTATTTGTATTGTCATAAGTTATCTGTTCGACGACCGTTGATTTTGCTCTCCGAACTAATCCTGGGATAGCACTTGTGGTCGACGATCCCGAGTAATTATAGGCATAGTTAAATATCGTAAATCTGTCCATAGTAACAGTAAACACTGCGCTCCGTATAGGAAGGAAATCCCGATAATCATGGAATAGATCCGGATAAAGTAACTCTGATGTATTTCCGTACGATGTAGTTCTTACACCATTTAAATACTTAAAGTGTTCTGTCCAGATCCTGTCTTTCCTACTTTTATATGCCTTAATATAATTGCTAGCTTGCTGAACAGGAGATGTCGTTCCGGGAATCAGCAGATACATCTGTATATGATAGTTGTTTATCTTAAAATCTTCGGTGATGTATTTAACATATTTAATCTCACGAAGACTATTTATATTATCGCCTTCATACACGGTCTCTTCGGTCATACGGCCATTTCTAAAATCATAATCTGCTTGGGCTCCAGGTAGAAAATAATAATAGGGAGAAGGATTGTTAACAAACTTATATCTTACTCCCCCATTTATAGTGGAAGATCCTGGGATAATTTCATAAGTAAATATATCACTATAACCTAGGATTTCCGACTGATAAATGGGAGGAAACCAGTTATTTGATGTACCAAAAAAGTACAATCCAGTAGCAACATATATATTATTGGATCTAGCGAGTACTAGTCCACTTGAAGTATTATCTTCTTTTCTGTATTCGTATACTTTTTTAGAAATCAATTGATTAGTTCTATCGTAATTATTTATAGCGGATACCCTGGCACCTAAATGCTTAAAATTTGGCGTACTACTATTGCTGCTCGACGACGTATTATAATCGTTATTTTGATATTGAAATTCTGTGGTTAAGCCTGTAGGATATTTAACTTTCATCAATGCTGCCGATGATACATTTACAGAGTCATACCCGAAATGCAGTATATTCGAATTGTATTCGGGCAAGATCTGACTACTATATTGAAATACGTGAGTCTTTGGAATATTTGAAATAGAGTTACCATAATCCACCAATTTATCCAATCGTAACCTTTTACTCAAGGACGAAGTACTGTTGAAATAACTATGGTCCAAGACGAAATGATTGACAAGCACATTCGATTTATCGTAAATATTTATTTTCGACAATTTATAGCTATTAAGAACTCCAGAGACTGTTGTAAGATCTTCTCGCGTAGTGTACTGAAAATTTATTTTTCCGTGATTCCAAACTATTTCATTTAAGATTATTTCATCTGTTTTCATCGTAGATATAGAAGTATACGGATTCGTTACAGCTGTGCCAGTGAACGGATTATAGTACATCGTGATACCAAGATTAGCACTCTGAGAAGAAATTTTTTGTGTATAAGTACTGTAATTAAATACAATTTCCTGCCTATTCTCCAAAACTATCTTCGATAGGTACCATGAACTTATATAAGTTTCCGAAGGGACATTTGAACTAGGATTTGTTTCAATATCACACTTGGTGTAGACGAAAACATCAAAAGTATAAGTGTGTCCTTTATCGGTCGTCACTGAAATTACTTTGGTTTGAGTATCATATGTTATTACAAAATTTGGCGAATCTTCATACAATATCTCTGCTACACGTAACACTACTCTGCTATCACCTCGAGCAGGGAAAATAAATTTCACTGATCCTTCTGGTAGATTTAAACTAAAAATATCCGGCATATCCGACTTGTCTTTGTTACGCTCAGATTCTTTAACAAAAAAATATCCCTTTTCCTCGTTAAAATCATCCTTATCCACAATATTCCTCGAAATAACCGGTATATTTATTCCCCAGTGTAAACCGATAATAGAGGCACGGTCAGAATATTTCAACCCATTGTAATTATAACTCAATCCCAAAGGCAAATTGTAATTATAGTATTCTAAATTATACAGTGGTATATTTAAATTTGCAGCCCCTGTATAAAGAGAAATATCTGGGCTCCAGGTCATACTCATACTAGCGACTCCAGGCACCATAGGGTTTTTGGGCGCAAGTGACGGCTGAGCGGAAACTGAGAACAGGCTACAGTAAAATAAAATCGGCAACAAAAAAGTCCGTATCCAACTTGTCTTTTTTGTGGTCACAAAAAAAGATTCTAAAACATTATACATATACGTTCTATAAAAATAATAATTAGCGAAAGGTTAATAGTACACACAAGTTACAATGGTCCCGCCGATTATAGCAAAACAAAAATATACTTATTCTGGTTAATCATCGTTTTGCTTACGGTTGAACTTTGTAAAAAATTGATTAATCGTAAAAGTATAAAACATTTAGTACAAAAACAAGCTTGATCAATTCGTTTTGAAACAAAAAAACTTACTCTCTTATACACGACATAGCTTTGCTTGAAAATCCATAACAGTTTATGGTATATGTAGTTTTATTCACCAGTAGGGCGACTGCATAAAATTACTAGTTACCGCCTTTAAGCAATTTGGTTCGTATTTTAATCAATTTTCCAGTTGCTCCAAAAAACTTTTGCGACAAAAAAAGAAGCTCAAATACAAGCAAATTTCATATAGATTCTTTGTTAGCACGTCTTACTGGCCATTTCTAAAACATCTTTATCATGTAGATTATGGTAGACTATAAGTTAGCTTAGTTTACTTACAAAAAAAGGCGATGAAGAAGTTCATCGCCTTTTTTTGTATTATTATTACTATTTCCATTAACCATTCGATAGCGCTGCTGCGCCGGAAACGATTTCTGTCAATTCTGTTGTAATCGCAGCTTGTCGCGCTTGATTGTATGACAACTTCAACGCTTTTAATAAATCGCCTGCATTATCGGTTGCTTTATCCATCGCGGTCATACGTGCACCGTGTTCAGAGGCATTGGAATCTAACACAGCCTTATATAATTGCGTTTTGATAGACTTAGGAATCAATTCGGCAATTATCTTTTCTTTGGACGGCTCTATGATGTAATCTGATTCCACTACATCTTCGTTCTTCTTTTCAGGCAAAAGAGGTAACAATTGTTCTGAAGTTAAAATTTGAACGGCAGCATTGCGAAACTGATTATAAACCACTTCTACGCGATCTATATTGCCCTCTTCGAATTCATTCATCACATATTCCGCCACTTTAGACACATTTTCGAAATCTAAATTATTGAATAAATCGTTGTGATTGCCGATTACATTAAAATTGCGTCTAGAAAAAAAATCATGCCCTCTCTTACCAATCGCTATAAGGCTTACGTCACCTTTAGCAAACTGATCTGCATATTTCGCAGCGATCAAATTATTCGTTGCTTTAATAGCATTAGCATTAAAAGCACCGGCAAGACCCCTATTCGAAGTAACTACAATAATCAACACTTTGGTAGGTACACGATCTTGCGTGAAAGGTGAATCATTCCCTTCAACAGAAGCAGAAACTTGAGCTAAGACATCTCTCAGCTTATTGGCATAAGGACGTAATTGCACAATTGCATTAGTTGCGCGTTTCAATTTAGCAGCAGATACCATTTTCATTGCTTTGGTAATCTGTTGCGTCGATGTTACCGAGGTGATCCGGTTTCTAACTTCTTTTAAATTTGCCATATTCGCGATCAAAGATCTGAGAGGCTAGATAGGAGATTAAGATCAATGGTCTCCTATCTAAAATCTCACATCCAAATTAATATTTTGAAGATAATTCTTTTGCTACAGTTTCTAACACATCCGTCAATTCATCTGAGAATTTACCTGCTTTTAAAGCCGATAAGACCTCTGGATGACGTTGTTCCAATTGTGTTAAATACTCCTCCTCAAATTGTCTAACCTTATTTACTGGAACATTGCGTAATAGTCCTTTCGTACCTGCATAGATAATAGCAACTTGTTTCTCCACAGATACAGGTGAAAATTGACCTTGCTTTAAGATCTCCACGTTACGGACACCTTTATCCAATACAGATTTAGTCGCTGCATCGAGATCCGATCCAAATTTAGAAAATGCTTCCAACTCGCGGTATTGCGCCTGATCCAACTTCAATGTACCCGCCACCTTTTTCATAGACTTAATTTGTGCATTACCCCCTACGCGTGATACCGAAATACCTACGTTGATCGCTGGACGGATACCTGCATTAAACAAGTTTGACTCTAAGAAAATCTGACCATCCGTAATCGAAATAACGTTTGTAGGAATATAAGCCGACACATCCCCTGCCTGTGTTTCGATAATCGGCAAAGCTGTTAATGAACCGCCTCCTTTTACCAAATGCTTGATAGACTCAGGTAAGTCATTCATATTTTTAGCGATATCATCGGAAGAGTTGATTTTTGCAGCTCTTTCTAATAAACGGCTATGTAAATAGAATACATCACCCGGATATGCCTCACGACCAGGAGGACGTCTCAATAGTAATGATACTTCGCGATATGCCACAGCTTGTTTTGATAAATCATCATAAACGATCAATGCCGGACGGCCTGTATCCCTAAAGAACTCTCCGATAGCTGCACCAGCCATTGGTGCATAGAATTGCAATGGAGCTGGATCGGCTGCAGAAGCTGCCACTATTACCGTGTAGGCCATAGCACCCTTCTCTTCTAGTGTGCGTACGATGTTCGCTACAGTAGAATTCTTTTGACCTACCGCAACGTATATACAGAAAACTGGTTGCCCAGCATCATAAAATTCTTTTTGATTAATGATGGTATCGATACAAACCGCCGTTTTACCCGTTTGGCGATCACCAATCACCAACTCGCGCTGTCCACGACCTACAGGAATCATCGCATCGATAGCTTTTATACCCGTTTGAAGTGGTTCAGTTACCGGTTGACGGAAGATAACACCGGGCGCTTTACGCTCGATAGGCATTTCATACGTATCACCCAAGATAGGACCTTTGCCATCAATAGGTTGACCTAACGTATTTACGACACGTCCCAACATTCCTTCACCTACTTTAATAGATGCAATGCGGTTTGTCCGTTTGATCGTATCGCCTTCTTTAATTTCATCAGAAGGACCTAAAAGTACGACACCTACGTTGTCTTCCTCTAAGTTCAATACTATACCTTGCAATCCGCTAGCAAATTCAACCAACTCGCCTGATTGAACTTTTGTTAGGCCGTAAATACGCGCAATACCGTCTCCTACTTGTAATACGGTACCCACTTCTTCTAATTCGGCCTCTGACTTAAAGCCTGACAATTGCTCTCTTAGAATTGCCGAAACCTCATCTGGTCTTACCTCTATCATGTTAATTCGTATAAGGGGTTTTAGATTTTATTATTTTATTATTCACCAAGGAACTAAACACCTTGACTACTAAAATGTCTTTCCAATTTATTCAATTTACCAGCGATACTCGCATCAAGTTGCCTGTCGCCTACTTTTAGTACAAAACCACCTATTAAAGACTTGTCTACCTTGTTGGTGAGAAGAACTTTTGCATTGATTTCTTGTGCGATTTTGGCATTTAGTGCTTGCAAATTAGTATCAGATAACGCACTTGCTGAAGTCACTTCCGCTTTTACAATGCCCTTTACTTCGTTGTATTCGCGAATAAACTCTTGAGCTGTGGCGTATACCAACTCACTACGCCCTTTTCGTACCATAATATTAAAGAATTCAAGTATTTCCGGTCGTACTTTATCTTTAAATAGGGCTTCTAGGATGCTCTTCTTTTTGTCTATTTTAATAATAGGATTACCTAAAACAGCTTGTAACTCAGAGCTCGATTTTATCACAGCAACAATTTGTTCCATGTCATCTTTGATAACTTCTAAACTTCCTTGTTCTTGTGCTAAATCAATAAGTGATTTGGCATATCTTGAGGCAACTTTGAATACTGACATACGTTAATGCTTTATTTGCGTAACCAATTAGTTTAATTTAACATCCTTCAATAAGTCTGCTATTAATGCCTCTTGCTTTCCCTGATCTTCAAATTCTGTGGTTAATACTTTACGGGCAATTGCTAACGATAAAGCAGACACCTGTCCCTTCACTTCCGCTAATGCTTTCGTTTTTTGATCTTCGATCTCACGTTTTGCTTGCTCAATAAGTTTCGCACCTTCGGTTTGAGCAGCAACTTTCGCTTCAGCTACGATTTTATCTTTCAATTCTTTAGCCTCTTTCAAAATCACATCACGTTCAGCACGTGCTTCCTTTAAAAGTTGTGCGTTTTCATTTGTCAAACGAGACATCTCCAATTTTGCATTTGCTGCAGAAGCTAACGCGTCAGCGATACCACTCTCACGCTCCTCCAACGCATTAATAATTGGCTTCCAGGCAAACTTGCCCAATAAAAAGATAATAACCAATAACACGATCAATTGCCAAAAGAACAAACCGTATGAAAACTGATTAATTAATGCATCCATTATATATAGTGTAAAATGTTAATTTTTTAATCCTTGTTGTTTAATTAAAACACAATCTGCAACCAACCGTTGCAAATTGTGTTTGTACTTTCTATTGACTACTTACCTAAAAGTAAAGCACCGAATGCTAAACCTTCAAGCAAGGCACCAATAATGATCATCGCAGTCTGAATTTTAGATGTTGCTTCAGGTTGACGAGCGATAGCTTCCATTGCAGAACCACCAATTTTACCTAAACCAATACCTGCACCGATTACGATTAAACCTGCTCCAATTAAGTTGTACATAATAATTATTTTATAAAATTTAACAAAAATTTCGATTAATGATGCGTATGTTCTTCTACAGCCATACCAATAAATAACGAAGATAACATCGTAAAGATAAAGGCCTGTAAGAACGCTACGAACAATTCAATCACCATAAGGAAACAAGTCAGTAACATCGAAACGCCTATACTTCCACCTAAAGTCAATTGATTTTGCAACAGATAAACTATAGCTATTAATCCCATGATCACCGCGTGACCTGCTGTGATATTAGCAAAAAGACGCACCATCAGAGAGAAGGGCTTGGTAAACATACCCAAAACTTCAATAGGTGCTAAAACAAATTTAAAGGGAACGGGTACGCCCGGCATCCAGAAGATGTGTTTCCAATAATCTCTGTTCGCTTTGATATTTGTAATAAAAAATGTGAACAATGCCAAACATAGCGTAATACTAACATTACCTGTTACGTTGAAACCAAGCGGCGTAAGTCCTAATAGATTCAGTGTCAGAATTAAGAAGAATACCGAAAGTAAATACGGCATAAATTCTTTGTAGCGGTGGCCAATATTTGGAATGGCCATCTCATCACGCACATACAATACTAACGGCTCTAGAACACGACTAAAGCCTTTCGGAATCACATTGGCTCCTTTCTTATAGGTTTTAGCTAGACCTAGAAATCCCCAGAATAATAAAACTAGCGCTAAAAATAATCCTACAACATTCTTTGTGATAGAAAAATCCAAAGGTCTTGCGTTAGTAGGGTGTTGATGGTCATCATAGCTCAGCATGCCTGACGCATCTGTCTTGTAAATTTTACCATGGTATAATTTATAGAACTTTCCTTCTTTTTCTACAATATTGTCGCCATGGTGAAATTCTCCCGAAGAGAAAATTTTCAAACCTCCGTCAATCAGAATTACTGGAAGCGGAAATCCATAATGTTTACCGGCCTTTTTATCACTGAATAAGGAAAAATAGTAATCATCTTCCAAGTGGTGCGCGATATACGATTTAATTTCATCTTCTTGCGCTTGAGGTGCATCTCCATGCACATCATCCGCTGCTCTCAGACTGAAGGGGTTAACAGCAAAAAAAATCACTGCAAATACTAAAAGAGTTCTCTTAAGACTCACCATTTTAACTAACGTTGAATAATGAAAAATTTTGCGCAAAAATACAACTTTATTTGGCATTAAATACCTTTTATTAAAATTTTTAAAAAAAATACTTCACCTACTTCTTTCAGGTTTTATTTATCGCTTTAAAAGCAACGAAAACATCAAAAAACAAGAAAACAAAAAATACCACCAAGAAATTATACTCAATAAAATCGTTTTCAAACTTATTTAACCCGTTCTTAATAAACAGGTAGCTCCCTATAGCCTTGACGGTCATCACGCCAAGAAATATAAAACCGACGTTTTGTGGCATTAGCCATTGACCGAGTAAGACAAGAATTGTAACAAAAAAAGAAGCTATAAATCCAAAAAGATACAAACCCTGAAGGGAATAGCCGGACTGTACCCAATAGTGTTGGACATCCTGTCCAGCCAAAACGAAGTAATGAATACCATAGATTCCGCCTGCCACAGCCAATAATAAAAGAATATATTTCAAGTATTTACTCATGCTTATTAATGTAATTCACCTGTCTTATGAATTGATAAAGTGAAATGATCACTCCCAACATCGTGAGTCCTTTCATCCACCAGGCACCTCCAACCTCGTACCTATCATCTAACCATGTACCCAACCAGTAAAAAGCATAAATAGTCACCCCCATCTGTACGGGCATTGAGGCAAAAACCAACCATTTACTTACTTTTTTATCCGGTGTTTTCGTTTTCAAGACAAAATTGATCAGCTCCCTTACGAAGTGCAAAGATAGTTATTTAAACCGTACATCTGTCATTTACTATCCTGCTTTTATTTCTAAAATTCTTTGTCCAATTTTTATCTCTGGATAGGAAAAATCATCCCCTAATAGCATTTTGATTTCGGACGAAGATTTACCTTCATTTTTCTGCAATACATCTACTATCCTTTCCAATTTCTCCGGCGAGATCAGATCTTCAGCGTCGATCTCATTTCCAACAAAATTGATCAAATGCCCATAAATAGTTCCTTCTACCATACCACGTTTATTCGCAATCTGTTTGATATCAAAACCGTCTAAATACATATCCAGTGAGACCTGTTTCGTATCGACATCCTTTTCAGCGACCTCTTCTTTGATATGGACAGAATCATCTTTTATCTTTTCAATATTCAGGGGGATAGCTTCTAGCTCTTCATCGCGCGTAAGGGCCTGCGCAATCGTAAGACAGTGTTTCAACACCTCATGCTTACGTCTAAAATCTAACAGTAACGCCTTCAACTCCTGAATATATTTCTTGGTACGCTTACGAATTTGCCAGTCTTCAATATGCTTTTGAGTAGCATTAATAAGATCGATCTCCATTTTCGGCAAAAACCAATTTACTGCTGATTCGGTACGTACGCATATTTTATCATAGTCCAAAACCTCTGTATCAGACAACATTTTATACAATTGCGTTACGAACTTATTGGCGACACTTTCCTGCTCTTTGAGCTTCTTAGTTAGCTCCTCAAAAAACTGTACTGCACCAGCTTTATTATCCACATTTCGTTCGACCAAACTATCGGACAGTTCTTTTGTGGTTTCCGTTAGTGTATTAAATCGGAAACTTTGCAAAAGTATTTGACCAAGATAGCCTCGCTGACATTGCTTTAATATTCCTACGACCTCGTCCTCTTTCATCAATCGCTTCATAAAACCAACAACTTGAGAGTCCGTCCGTATGGAATGGGGCGAAATTTTTGACCGCAACACCAGACCTTCTAATCCCGTCAACCTACTCAGAGCGACGTATACTTGCCCGGCGGCAAACGAAGTACCCGCGTCTACAATTGCCTTTTCAAAGGTCAACCCCTGGCTTTTATGAATCGTTATCGCCCAAGCTAGTCGCAACGGAAACTGGGAAAAAGTACCGAGTACCTCCTCTTCTATTTTGTCTTCTCCTTTATTGTATTTATATCTTATATTTTCCCAGATTTCGCGACGGACGACGACATCTTCTGAACCATCTTTAAATCCAACGACAACTTGATCCCTGTCCAACTTCAATTCTTTTACAAAACCTATTTTTCCATTAAAGAATTTCCGATCGTCTCCGACATCATTTTTGATAAACATAACCTGAGCACCTTCTTTCATTGCAAGTGTTTCTTCTGTTGGATATGCTCCTTGTTGAAATTCATCTTTTACAATAGCCTTTACATTATGCAGTTTGCCCGAGAGCTTCACCAACTCTTCCTGATTTATCTGATCAGCTAATCGGTTATGAGAAGTTAAGGTGATATATTGATCATCTTGAGCAGGTCTAAAGTCTACCTTATAGTGCTCATTCAAGGCCATCAGGTCAGCACTCGAGCACAGGTTGTTTCGGATGTTATTTAACACAGCAATAAATTCATCATCCTTTTGGCGGTAAATCTGCTGCAACTCCAACATGACCAACGGATTGTCTCGTAGCACCTTTGCATCAAAGAAAAATGGGCTACTGTAGTGACTACGAAGAATCTGCCACTCATTATCCCTCACCACCGGAGGCAACTGATAGAGATCGCCTATAAATAACACTTGTACCCCTCCGAAAGGACGCATATCTCTACGAACCGATTTCAGAATTACATCAATAGCGTCCAACGTATCCGCACGTACCATAGACACTTCATCAATGACCAGAAGTTCCAACTCTTGAAGAATGGCACGACGTTGCTTGGTTAATTTGATCGTACTAAAAAGTCGATTCTTATTATAGATATGATTGTCTGCATCATCCCATTTCAAAGGATAATCCGCTATGAAAATACCGAATGGCAACCAAAACAAAGCATGTAAAGTTGTCCCTCCTGCATTCATTGCAGCCACACCGGTAGGTGCGGTAATAGCCATTTTTTTATAACAATTTTCGCGAATATATTTTAAAAAAGTAGTCTTACCTGTCCCTGCTTTACCTGTCAAGAAAAGGCTCTGGTTCGTCTGATTGACAAAAGCTACAGCCTGCTTAAATACTATATTGTTATGATCGTAATTAATAGATTCCATACTTGTCTACAAAGGTAAGATTTCTCGGCTAACTATCGTTCAAATGACTGATCGGAGCTTGATATAAATAAATCAGTGGCCACCGTGTTGATAAATATTTACATTACAGTCCCATTTTGATTATGAAATTTTCAAAGAATGTATTATCTTCATCGTCACTATAAATCAATGAGCCATGACATATATAGATAAAGGCGAATTATTCAGCCAAATTGAAGAAAAAATCACTGAACAGGGATTCACCATTGAAAGCACTGATCAAAATAGACCGTGGGGTGGATTTTTCGTTATCAACGAAGATCAAGCGCAGCAATTTGCTAATGCGTATTTTGAAGGTTTAGACGTACAAGATCTAAGGATATCAGGAAAATTAAGCCCAAAAATTTTGATCGTAGGTCCAAACAAGCGTTTGTCGTGGCAATATCATCATCGCCGAGCCGAAATCTGGCGTGTGGTACGCGGTGAAGTTGGCGTAGTAACAAGTCCCAACGATGACGAACACGAGCTTAAAATACTCAAAGAGGGGGATACTATACGCTTAAGCCAAGGCGAACGCCACCGCTTAGTGGGATTAGGAGGTTTCGGCGTCGTTGCCGAAATTTGGCAACATACCGATGCGTCCAACCCTTCCGATGAAAGCGATATAGTACGTGTACAAGATGATTTTGGCAGATAGTATTTGACCAAAATCGACCTATCAAAAACCATAAATAAACGATAATTTTCACTGCCGTAACTACTATTTATTAATGATTAAACAGACATTTTTAAAAACAATAGCAGTTTCCATTTTCACATTTATGGTTTTTGATTCATACGGACAGTTGTACTGCTATGGTGAAAATGTAGACGCTCCACAACTTATCAAAACTAACCTCTTAACTCTTCCCTTCAAAACGTTTCAACTCCAGTACGAAAGATCTATTAAGCCAAAAACATCTATAGGACTGAGCTTTTCTTTCACTCCAAACAGGGACCTTCCTTTTAAAGACTTATATATCGACAGAATAGAGGACGAAGATGCAAAAAAAACAGTAGAGGAAGCTCAATATAACCGATTTTCGATTCAACCCGAAATACGATTTTATTTTGGCAACAATAGTACATTCACAAGATTCTATGTCGCACCCTATCTTAAATACTCAAGGTACACCTCTTCTTTTCGGCTAAACTACAGCTATGTCAACGCAGTAGACAACATCCTATCGGAGGTAGACGTCCCTATTAAAGGTCCAATAAACGCCATCAGTGCTGGCTATGGAATTGGCCTGCAATTTAATATTGTTAAAGATTTTTATTTGGATTGGCAAATCATTGGTAATCATTTCGGATACGCTTTTGGCAAGGGCACCGGAACATCCTCCCAGCCCTTATCTCAAAATGTTCAAGACGATATACGTGAGTCTCTTCAACAGCTAGATGACACTCCTGTTTACAAATTTGACTACCATGTCGATGAGAGAATGATGGAAATAAAACCAAGCGGTCCAATTTTGGGCTTAACGATGGGCTTATCAATCGGGTACCGATTTAGATAGTTGATTTTACTGTTAATGCAAGATCTATTCTTTAATGAATAGCATACAAATTATCATCGATTTTTTTATATTTTTGTCAGGTTCTTAATTGAATTAACAAATGACTACATATAACGAAGATAGTATCCGATCACTCGACTGGAAAGAGCATATTCGCTTACGTCCAGGGATGTATATCGGTAAACTTGGCGATGGCTCTGCCTATGATGACGGTATCTATGTACTTTTAAAAGAAGTTGTGGATAATTCCATTGATGAATTCGTAATGGGAGCAGGAAGAACTATTGACATTACAGTCAATGATAATAAGGTTACGGTACGCGACTTTGGCCGCGGTATTCCGATTGGATCAGTAGTTGACGTAGTATCGAAGATAAACACGGGTGGCAAATACGACAGCAAGGCTTTTCAAAAATCAGTAGGTTTGAACGGAGTGGGTACAAAAGCCGTCAACGCACTTTCTTCCCAATTTACCGTACAGTCTTATCGTCAAGGAGTAACGCGTATTGCACAATTCAGCAAAGGAGAGCTCGTCGATGACGAACAGAAAGACACGACACAACGTAACGGAACATCGGTAACATTTTATCCAGACGACAGCATATTCAAACATTACAAATACAGAATTGAGTACGTTGAAAGCATGATTTGGAATTACGTTTTTTTGAATTCTGGACTGACGATCAATTTTAACGGCCAAAAGTTCATTTCCGAAAATGGGCTAAAGGATCTTTTGGAACGAAACGTTGAAACAGATTCTATGCGCTACCCCATTATTCACTTAAAAGGCGAAGATATCGAAATTGCCATGACGCACGGTCAGCAATACGGCGAAGAATACTATTCATTTGTAAATGGCCAGCATACGACACAAGGTGGAACACATCAAGCTGTATTTCGTGAAGCTGTTGTAAAAACAATACGTGAGTTTTACAAAAAAGAATACGACGCGTCCGATATCAGAGCATCGATTATAGCTGCTATAGCAATAAAGGTGCAAGAACCAGTCTTCGAATCACAGACAAAGACAAAGTTGGGATCCCAAAGTATAGGACCTGATGGCCCTACTGTACGGACATTTATCATAGATTTCGTAAAGAAAGCACTGGATGATTATTTACGAAAAAACTCAGCTACCGCTGAAGCCTTACAAAAACGCATTCTGCAGTCAGAACGAGAGCGCAAAGACATAGCTGGCATCAAGAAATTAGCTAATGAACGGGCGAAGAAAGCCTCTTTGCACAACAGGAAACTACGGGATTGTAAAGTGCATTTTGGAGACAAACATGAACGGACACAAGATACCACCCTGTTTATCACGGAGGGGGATTCCGCAAGTGGGTCTATTACTAAATCACGTGACGTACAGACACAGGCTGTATTTAGTTTAAAAGGAAAACCATTGAACTGTTTCGGATTGACCAAAAAGATTGTCTATGAAAACGAAGAGTTCAACTTATTACAACATGCGCTAAATATTGAAGATGGTCTGGATGATTTACGTTATAATAATATTGTAATCGCTACAGATGCCGATGTTGATGGTATGCATATTCGTCTATTGTTGATGACGTTCTTCCTTCAATTTTTTCCTGATTTAGTAAAAGCCGGACACGTATCAATCTTACAAACACCGTTATTTAGGGTTCGTAACAAAAAAGAAACCATTTATTGTTATTCCGACGAGGAAAGACAACGGGCAATTTCAAAGTTAGGTGGAAAGCCAGAAATCACACGCTTTAAAGGATTAGGTGAAATATCTCCTTCGGAATTTGGTTTGTTTATCGGCGAAGATATCCGTTTAGAACCGGTGATCTTATCTAAAGAGAATAAACTTCAGCAATTGTTAGAATATTATATGGGTAAAAACACACCGGATAGGCAAAAACATATTGTAAATAATTTACGCGTAGAACTAGATCTTGAAGAAGAGCTTGCTTTAGCAAAAGCCGCTCAACAAGCGAGTTAATAATCCTATACCGATAGAAAGAGAATAGACAAGCCTAAAACCATGCAGAACCAAACTTTAATTCTTATCCAGTGTAAAGATGCCGTCGGATTAGTAGCCGGTATTTCCAACGCTGTCGCCAAACATGAATTAAATATTATCACCATGCGTGAATACGTAGATGAAGAAAGTAATAAATTTTTCGTGCGTGTTGTATGCTCTGGTGCTTTAAGCTCTAAGGAAACGCTGATGCAGGACCTGCTGTTACAGTTACCCGAAAATGCTACGATATCAATCTCTCCTGCTCAACGAAAAAAAATAGTTGTACTCGTTACAAAAGAGCACCATTGCCTTGCGGACATTTTAGTCCGCCACTATTTTAACACTTTACAGGCAGAGGTCTTAGCAGTTGTGGGGAATTATGAAATCCTAAAAGAATTTACCGAAAAATTTGGTATTCCCTATCATTATTTATCCCATGAAAATATCTCCAAGGCGGAATTTGAGAACCAGCTAGCAGAAGTTTTAACCTCCTATCCGATAGATTATATTATACTTGCTAAGTTTATGCGCATATTGTCACCTGGTTTCGTGAAGCAATTTAAAGGTAAACTCATTAATATCCATCATTCATTCCTTCCTGCTTTTATAGGCGCCAATCCCTATAAACAGGCCCACCAAAGAGGTGTTAAAATTATTGGGGCTACAGCACATTTTGTCACGGACGATTTGGATGAAGGTCCAATTATAGTCCAGAATACGAAAACCATCGATCACAGTTACGACCTACATAGAATGAAAACGGCAGGAAAAGAGATAGAAAAAGCAGTTTTAAGTCGGGCGATTCAACTTCTTACTGAAGATAGGGTGATGCTCAATGGGAATAAAACAATCGTTTTCAAATCTTAAAAATGACATCAATCATCTTTATAAGCTATCGCAATTATTTTTTAATCGCGAAATTTTAAGGTATTTGCGTCCCATAATAAAAACTAATGGGACACTCTTTTCATATACCGGTTCTGGGCCTAGCATTCTCGATAGACAGCCCTATCAAAGTAGCCAAATTCGGTATTTCTTCCGTAATTTCAATTGTTGACGATGAACTAATTGAGCGCATGCGAAAATATTATTCCGAATTACACGGCAAATCCTATGCAGCGATTGTCAAGACATCGCACGATGCACGTGCACGCCGTATTACGTCCTACCTAGATCTTATCCAGGATTTAATAGACGAACAGGTAGTTAGATTACATTCTGCAGAGCTCGATCAAGACCATGAATTAAATCAATATTTCAAACTTCTCCCTGATGACAGTGATACGAAGATGCTCTATCAAGCTATCAAAAAAGAAAAAAATGACAAGGATAGAAAAAATAAAACCCACGCTTTAAAACAGCAAATGATCGTCGGGGATATTGATGTCAACATCATGTCTAAAGTAGATAAGATAAATTTCGATAAAAAAGGGGCAGCATTAGAAGATCAATATTCGGATGCATCAGCTGCCTTAAGGGGATTCGCAAACAGCAAGTTATCGTCATCAGTTATATTATCCGCCGGAATGAACCCGAGGCTGTACAGCTATTTAGCAGAATTGAAGCAATTTCTTCCGGATCACGCAGGTAAATTTTTAAAGAAAATCACGCTAAAAGTCAGCGACTATCGATCTGCATTTATTCAAGCTAAATTTTTGGCAAAAAAGGGAGTTTGGATTTCAGAATTCCGAATCGAATCGGGATTGAATTGTGGTGGACATGCATTTGCAACTGAAGGCTTTCTATTAGGCCCTATTTTAGAGGAGTTTAAAAGTCAAAGAGAAAACCTTATTCACGAACTGTTTCCAATCTATCGCCACGCCCTGGCAGAAAAAGGAGTTCAAATCGACTATGTACCCGAGATAAAATACACGGTGCAGGGTGGCATCGGAACTGCAGCCGAGCAACGCTTTCTTTTAGACTACTATGGCTTAAACCGTACCGGTTGGGGTTCACCATTTCTTTTGGTTCCAGAGGCGACTACCGTAGATGCACACACCCTAAATACACTTAGTACGTCCGAAAAAGAGGATTTTTACATCAGTGGAGCATCGCCACTTGGTGTTCCATTCAACAACTTTAGAAAAAGTACAGCAGAACAAAAACGCTTACAACGTATTGCACAAGATCGTCCCGGAAGTCCGTGTACCAAAAAATACCTGATATCCAACACAGAATTTACAGAAGAGCCTATTTGTACCGCCTCTCGGAAATATCAATTTAAGAAATTACAGGAACTTGAACTAAAAAATCTAGATATAGCAGTCTATAAAAAAGAATACGAAAAAATAACAGAAAAGGTCTGCTTGTGTGATGGTTTAGCTGCTGCTGCTTATTTAAAGTACGACATCTTCAGACCAAAAGAAAGCAAAGCCGTGGCGATCTGTCCAGGTCCAAATACAGCTTATTTCAAAGGCCCCTATTCTCTGATTGAAATGGTAGACCATATTTATGGCCGTAGGGATTTATTGGACGGAGTGAAACGTCCGTCATTATTCATAAATGAGCTAAATCTCTACGTGGATTATATACGCACCTATGTAGAAAACAACTTAAACGATGTTAATGACAAAAAGGAAAAATATCTCAACAAGTTCAAGCAACAACTACATGAAGGTATAGATTATTATAAAAACCTAAAGGATAAGGTTTCCGCGCTATCAAACAATGTGAAGCAGGATCTATTAACGCAATTAACTGAAGCGGAAAAACAATTGAAATCAATAGAGTTTATTTCAAAAAAAGAACTGAGTGAGGGAATTCATTGATGCCGAAGGAACAATATTTATCAATAAAGGATCCCAGTCAAAAAAAGACAGTCATATTTCCTACTTCAGGCGATATGACTGTCTTTTTTTTAAACAATATTGTTCTACTTACTCCGTTTTTTCATTTTTCTAAATTTGCCAAATACTCCCAATGGCAATTTAGGTCCTGCTGTAGCTTGCAGATATAACTCCCCTATTTCTAGATTTTCCACGTGAGGAAGAGAGGTCCTTATCAGATTCTCTACAATGACAGACGAGAAGCCGAGCGAATAAGTATTTAAGATAAGGAAATGTTCCTCCGGATCCAACAATTGAACGACATCCTGCATCATTTCCATGATATGGTCTTCCAATTTCCACTTCTCTCCTTTCGGACCATGACCATAAGCTGGAGGATCTAAGATGATGCCGTTATATTTATTTCCCCTTTTAAGTTCTCGTTTTACAAATTTCAGAGCATCCTCTACAACCCAGCGTATATTATCTATTCCAGAAAGTTCTTGGTTCTCGTTAGCCCAAGTTACTACTTGCTTTATCGAATCGACATGTGTCGTGTCCGCGCCTGCAGCTTTGGCGACCAACGAGGCTCCTCCCGTATAAGCAAAAAGATTTAAAACCTTGGGCTGCGCAGTCTCAAATAATCTTACACTGTCCGATATGTAATCCCAATTGACAGCCTGTTCAGGAAAAACGCCCACATGTTTAAAAGAAGTCAATCCGAGGCGCAATTTGATGGCCACCTCCTTATTTTTATACTCAACATGCCAACGATCTGCCGTTTTCGAATTTTTCTTTAACCATTCACCACTGGTAGCCGATCTTCCCTTGAATTTGATATCGTATCGCTTATTCCATTCTACGTCTCCCAACGTTTTTGGCCATACAGCCTGAGGCTCTGGACGAATTAAGATTAATTTACCAAAGCGTTCTAATTTTTCAAAATCTCCACAGTCGATTAGTTCATAATCCTTCCAGTGCTGTGGAGTTAGCAATTGGATATTTGTAATTTCAGACAAAGTAATCGTATTTTTTGTGTAAAGATAGATGTTAGATATGATTATTTAATATTTATTTCATCGTTTCTCGCGCAGCTTTCATTAACGGACTTGCGAACACAAAGTCATTAAGTTCTTTCACATCTGATTTGAGCATATCTTTATTTGATCCCTCCCAAAATTTTTGACCTTGATGGAGAAACATAACATATTCACCTATTCCCATCACAGAATTCATATCATGGGTCACCACTATCGTTGTCGATTGATATTCTTCGGTCAGATCTTGAATTAGTTCGTCTATTAATATAGAGGTTGCAGGATCAAGTCCTGAATTGGGTTCATCGCAGAACAAATATTTTGGGCTCATACTAATGGCACGCGCAATACCTACACGTTTTTTCATTCCTCCAGACAACTCTGCAGGAAACAAGTTATTTTTACCGACTAAATTGACTCGTTCTAAACAAAAATTTGCTCTGTCCACTTTTTCAGCAAGACTCATTTCGGTAAACATATCCAGTGTAAACACAATGTTTTGTTCTACAGTCATAGAGTCAAATAATGCTGATGCTTGGAAAAGCATCCCTATTTCCTTTCTGATGGGTACTTTTTGCTCAAAATCCATTCTCGTAAACTCCTGCTTACCAAAAAGTACTTTTCCCTGATCGGGTTCATGCAAACCCACTATACATTTAAGAAGTGTACTTTTACCGGATCCTGACCCACCAATAATCATACTTACCTTACCCCGTTCATAAACCGCATCTATTCCTTTCAACACTTGATTATCACCAAAAGCTTTATGTATATTTTGTATCTCGATCATCTTGTATATTATAAAAGTAAAGCAGTAATGATATAATCACTAGCCAAAATCGAAATACATCCAACCACAACAGCTCTAGTACCTGCTTGACCTACCTCCAAAGCTCCACCTCGCACGTGAAACCCTTTATGCGCAGGCACTGAAGTAATAATAAAACCATAAATAAATGCTTTAACCATTGCGACGACCATTGTAAAACCCTGAAAAGATTCTCTAATTCCAATGATGTAATCACCAGCACTGACTGCGCCTGTCAACGACCCCCCAAGCAATCCACCTACTAACGCACAAAAAATAGAAATAACCACCACGACGGGCATCATGATTACACCGGCCACGACTTTAGGAAGAATTAAGTACCCAGCAGCATTAATACCCATAATTTCCAACGCATCAATTTGTTCGGTTACGCGCATAGACCCAATTTGTGAGGAGATCGACGAGCCTACCTTTCCCATGAGTACCAAAGCTGAAATAGTCGGACCAAGTTCCAGAATATTGGAATCACGGTTAATCTGTCCGATAATTGAATTTGGTATTAGGTCAGAGACTAATTGAAAGGCAATCTGCATAGTCATTACAGCCCCTATAAATGTAGATATAATGATAATCAAGCCAATAGAGCCTACTCCGATCTCATTCATCTCATGTAAGATCTCTTTCCTATAAATTTTCCACTTCTCCGGTTTTTTGAAAACCTTCTTTAGCAGCAGCAAATATTCACCAAAATGATAAAAAATCATATACTTTCTTTATGCTAAATTACATATTTATTAATAGTATACCCCATTTTTTTGCGTATTTGTTCCCTCGACGAAAAAAAAGATGCTTAGTCGTAATACCCTCGGTTATGAAAGTGCGATGAGGGTTCTTGAAGGTCATCACACACTAACACTTTCAGAAAAGAAGATAAGCATCTCTTCTAATCGCTCACCGACAAAATCATTCCCTTTACCGAAAATAGGAATCGAATAACCTAATTCCGCTAGCAACACGATGGGTATAACCCTATTTTTGTTATCAATAAAACAACTAAAAAATGTTATCTTTAAAAACCTTCATGATATCCTTAGCAGCAGCAGTAATGAAGTTGTCGGGGAGGTTCTTGATGGCCTTTGGACCGAGTGATACGAGCTCATTGATGCCTTTAAAAATAAGCGATTATCAATAACACTAACACTTTCAGTAAAATCGAATATGAACAGTAAAATCACGACAGGCATTTGGTTTATCTTCTTCGGAATTATTATTCTGCTCCACAACTTTGGAGTCGTCAATTTCAACTTCTATGCTATTTTTAAATATTGGCCACTTATTATAGTAGCAATTGGTGCAAACTTAATTCTTCAAAATAGAAAATTTGGAACACTTATTACCTCCATTATCAATGTCGCCATATGCATATTTCTAATGATTATTGGCCTGACATCTTCAGAAAAGTTTTCCTTCAACAATTTCGCAAATATTAATATTGAAAATAGCAATGACACACTTGGTCTACAGCAGGTCGTATCTCTTCCCTTTACGGATGACATCCAAAAGGTGGGATTTGAAGTCAATGCTGGTGCTACGGCACTTCTTCTTGACAGTCATCCGTCCGAAGAACTAATTAAAGCCTCAAGTCCTAGTGGCAATATGGGGCTTAAGCTAAAGGTGACAGGCGAAAATCCGTTAGAAAAGATTGAACTTATTAATAAAATAAAAAATGACAGTTCTCCGGGCAACACGATCAACTTCGCCTTGAACAAAAATCCGATTTGGAATATGGAATTTAATATTGGAGCATCTTCTTTCAAAGGAGATTTATCTGCTTACAAATTGGCGTATCTATCGATTAATTCGGGTGCGGCAAGTATAGATTTAACATTTGGACAACCAAACGTAGGTATTACTACTATCGAGATAAATACTGCAGCATCTAGCTGTAAGATCCAACTACCAAAATCTGCAGCCTGTATGATCGAAAATGACAGCTTTTTATCAGGCAAGAAATTTAAAGGACTCGACATTAAAGAAGGCAACAAGCATAAAACTACAAATTTTGATAATGAGGAAAACAAGTATATTATTAAAATTACGGGAGCAGCCAATTCGTTATCAATAAATAGATTTTAAGTTATAAATAGCTAACTTTGTTTCCGACATGGAGACGACAAACACATTGGTATTACCTGGAGGATATTGTAATTCTAAGAACACTTATTCTAGATATAAAACTAGAGAAGTGTCTATCGGCGATATTCCTATGGGTGGAGAAAATCCTATCCGTATACAAAGCATGACCACAGTGGACACTATGAATACACTGGGATCTGTAGAACAGGTAATTAAAATGGTAGAAGCTGGTTGCGAATATGTGCGTATTACCGCTCCGAGTATTAAAGAAGCTGAAAACCTTTCCAATATAAAGCATGAGCTTCGTCTCAGAGGTTATAACGTACCTTTGGTAGCCGACATACATTTTACACCTAATGCAGCCGAAGTGGCTGCAAGAATCGTCGAAAAAGTAAGGATAAATCCAGGGAACTATGCCGATAAAAAGAAATTTGACGCGATAGATTATACCGAGGCTTCATATCAAGCTGAATTGGATCGTATCTATAAAAAATTTGCTCCACTAGTAAATATCTGCAAAGAATACGGCACAGCGATGCGCATAGGTACAAATCACGGTTCTCTCTCTGACCGTATCATGAGCAAATATGGAGATACTCCAGAAGGAATGGTGGAATCTGCATTGGAATTTATACGTATCTGTGAAGATTTAAACTATTACAACCTCGTGGTATCCATGAAATCTTCCAATCCACAGGTAATGGTCCAAGCCTACAGGCTTCTTGTAGAAAAAATGACTGCTGAAACCATGAATTACCCACTCCATCTCGGTGTGACAGAAGCGGGTGATGGAGAGGATGGCCGTATTAAATCGGCTGTGGGAATCGGAACTTTATTGGAAGACGGATTAGGAGACACTATACGTGTTTCCTTGACAGAAGAACCTGAAAAAGAAGCTCCTGTAGCCATAGCCCTAGTAAACAGATATTCCAAAAGAGCAACGGCATTGAGCAAAAATGAACACCATCCTATTTTGAATATTTCTTCGTCCGATGAAACCAAAGCATATGTATCTTCAGAAGTAAACACTTTTGTTGGTGGATCATTGGTTCCTCGAATTATTGTGAATATTTCGAAAGAAAATTTAAAAGATCCTTTTGTTCTCCATGCCGTAGGCTATAAATATGATGCTCTGTTAGACAAGTATCACATGGGAGAACAATCGGTGGACTTTGTCTATTTAGGGGATCAACTTCCGTCATTTACCATGCCTGGCAATCTCAAGCAATTATATGATTATAAAGCCTGGATTAACTTAAAGTCAAGAAGCAACATTCATCCGATATATAGATTAGACGAGTTTAATCATGCAGCGGAAAAAGATGCTGTACTGAATGTCGTCTACATATCGAATGCGCTTCTAGCATCTGAGGCGTTTGCCGACTTTCAAATAGACAAGACTGTCGTTTTTTTATTAGAAACCGATCATCTTCTTGGGATGGCCGATCAGCGCCAATTTTTTGCAAATATCCAGGAAATGGAATTAGACGTCCCGGTTATTATCAAGAGATCGTATCCCTATGATGAATTCAACGGCCCCGTGGGTGACATGATGAATCCTGAAGAACCTATTTCGAAAATTCAAGTATATGCAGCTACCGATCTTGGCGCACTTTTGATTGACGGTTTAGGCTCGGGCATATGGATCGACTCTCCTGCTACACCTGTGGACAATCTAAGCTCTCTCTCTTTCGGGATACTGCAAGCGACACGTTCTCGTATATCTAAAACAGAATACATATCCTGTCCAAGCTGTGGACGCACACTATTTGACCTTCAAGAAACTACGCAGATGATAAGAAGCCGTACCAACCATTTGAAGGGATTAAAAATTGGAATCATGGGGTGTATTGTAAATGGTCCCGGAGAAATGGCTGATGCCGATTATGGATACGTAGGTGCTGGTCCAGACAAAATAACACTTTATCGAGGAAAAGAAGTTGTGAAAAGAAATGTGAGCTCGGCTAATGCATTAGATGAGCTTATAGGCATCATAAAAAATGATGGCTTATGGATCGATGCAGAATAATGCGAGCGCGTCCTAATTAGAACGCGCTCGCACAATGAATTAATATTATTATAAGTTGATATAAAATTATCGTATGGACATTCGTTTTACCACGGTCTCTGCCCCCACTACAACACGCAGAAAGTAGAATCCTGGCGTTATTTTGTCATTGTTGTCAAAAGAAAAAGATTGATTTCCACTTTCTAACGTAGAGTTTGACAAATTCAAAACTTCATTTCCTAACGCATCCATCAATTTAATGCTTACCGTACCTTGCTTAGCTAGTCTAAAAGAAACATTAATCTGTTGAGAGACCGGATTATAAAATACCTTGACATTATTAATGTTTTTATCGTTCTCCTCTTCATTCCCAAATGACATCGTGTTATACGGAGTCGTAGGCCCGAGATAAACATTAGCACCACTAGCATATACCGTAGTAACAGAAATCAATAACAAGATATTGAAGACTCCTAATTTTACTATTCTGTGGATACTAAATTTCATTTATAGTTCAGACAATTAAAGGTGTCATTTGGTTTAATCAAAACTATGACTTTCAATCCAAATAACCTAATACAAAAGTAGTTTATTACCCATGTAATTTTAATATTTTTTTAAAAAACCACTTATTTTAACAATTTTTAACAAGAATAGACGTTACCCCAATATTTCGTGTTAACTTGGCACAATTTTTTAAACGATCTTTTTATACAATTCAAAATGGCAACAGACCATCAGCATTCCTTAAATCGACTCAGCCTAGGGGGCTTATTAGTAGCATTAGGTATTATTTTTGGTGATATAGGTACTTCCCCTCTCTATGTATTTAAGGCGATATTCAACAAAGGAATAATAGATTCCGATCTGGTCATTGGTAGTATCTCCTGCGTTTTTTGGACACTGACACTCCAAACAACCGTAAAATATGTTATTATCACCCTTAACGCAGACAATAAGGGTGAAGGCGGTATTCTCTCACTCTATTCCTTGGTGAGAAGAAAAGCCAAATGGTTAATCATTCCAGCTATTATTGGGGCTTCCACTCTCCTCGCCGACGGCATGATTACACCAGCAATTACTATTTCTTCAGCCGTGGAGGGTTTGGCGATTAAAAACCCCGATTTCCCTACAGTTCCTACTGTGATAGCCATTATTTCTTTGTTGTTCCTAATTCAACGATTTGGCACATCCATCGTAGGTAGGATATTTGGTCCTTTAATGTTTATCTGGTTCTCCACCATTGCAGTCATTGGCTTTAGATATATTGACCATGCGCCCCAAGTGCTCAAAGCGATTAATCCTTATTATGCTATCCAAACCCTTATAAATTATCCCAACGCACTCTTTATAATTGGAGCAATTTTCTTATGTACTACAGGTGCCGAGGCTTTGTATTCAGACATGGGCCATTGCGGGAAAAAAAACATCCGTATCAGCTGGATTTTTGTGAAGCTATCCCTCCTCTTAAATTATTTCGGTCAAGGAGCCTGGCTACTTTTGCATGAGGGTACACAAATTGGCGAAACAAATCCATTTTATGCAATTATGCCAGATTGGTTCGTAATCTATGGTGTTACCATTGCTACAATAGCTGCTGTAATTGCGAGTCAGGCAATGATTTCCGGATCGTTTACACTCATATCAGAAGCCGTTAGGCTTAATATTTGGCCTAAAGTAGCCATCCGCTATCCTTCAGATCAAAAAGGTCAATTATACGTTCCATCTATTAACTTGATTTTATTTGTAGGGTGTATGCTCATTATCTTTGTTTTTCGCGAATCTAGCAACATGGAAGCGGCATACGGTCTCGCTATCAACTTAACATTTATTACTACTACCATATTGATGTGTTTCTTTCTACTTCGAAAACATATTAATAAAATTTGGATCATTTTATTTGCAATCGTTTTCTTTACCATTGAAATTACATTTTTATTAGGCAACGTGATCAAAATAGGACACGGCGGATGGCTTACACTCTTACTGGCCTCCACTATCTTTGTTACCATGTTTTGCTGGTACGGCGCTCGTAAAATTAAAAATCGATATGTTCGATTTGTTGACATTAAAGAATTTTATCCATTAATAACAGAATTAAGTGATGATCTTTCCGTTCCGACATTCGCGTCTCAATTGGTGTACCTGACAAGTGCTAACAATAAAGAAGAGATAGAAGCAAAAGTTATGTATTCAATCATTAATAAAAAACCAAAACGTGCTGATGTATACTGGTTGGTACATGTAGATGTAATGGATACACCACATGCCAGAGACTATGTAGTTACGCAATTGATTCCAGGAAAATTGGTTAGAATCGATTTCAAATTAGGTTTTAGAGAAGAACAACGCATCAGTCTTCTCTTTCGTAAAGTAGTTGAAGATATGGTTAAAAAGGGCGAAATTGATATCACGAGTCACTACAAAACGTTAAATAAATACAAAATTACAGGCGACTTTAATTTTGTTGTACTCGAAAAAATATTCAGTAAAACCGCAGATCTAAACTGGGGAAACAGAATCATTATAGAAATATACAAATTACTTAAACACTTTAGCTTGAGTGAAGAAAAAGGTTTTGGATTAGACAGCAGCTTTGTTACACTAGAGCGGGTACCACTCAATATTCCTAATACAGACAATATCCAGTTGAGAAGGCTTAAATAAAGCAGTGGAGTTCCGCTGCTTTATGCTATTCTTTCACGCGATTAAGTTTCGAGTGCCGATATCCGTACATAAAGTAAATAACTAATCCGATGGCAAGCCATATGATAAAGATCAACCAGTTGCTCGCCCCAAGTTCGCTCATCAAGTATAAATTAATTAATATTCCGGTAACAGGCAAAAGAGAAAAGTTGTACTTAAAACTAAATATACTCATCAAGAACCAAGTCCCCCAGAATACTACTACCAACGACTTGTGAAGTATCATGTGCTTCGTTCCTAGAGTTTTCCATTCAGAAAGTCCCTCCTGACCATACAGGTTCAATAGTATTAGACCAATAAAAAAACCTATCCCTACGATGTACTTACCGTTAACATAAGGCACCTTGAATTTGGAACTTTTGGAAAGGCCTGAATGATCCATATATAGCACCCCCCCACATACCAATATAAACGCGAAGAAAGTTCCCACACTAGTCAAATCGACGAAAAAATCCATCTTCATAAACAAAGCGGGAACAGCAACGACAACTCCGGTCACGATTGTCGCATAGGAAGGTGTTTTATATTTCGGGTGTATTTTAGAAAACTTTTTGCTTAGTAATCCATCTCTGCTCATCGTCATCCAAATACGTGGCTGCGCTAGTTGAAAAACCAATAAGGCCGATGTAATGGCAATGACGGATGTAACGGAAATAATGCCCGCCATTTGATCGAATCCTACGTAATGAAAAACATAGGCTAACGGATCTTTCACATTTAGTTCGGAGTAATTAACCATGCCTGTCAATACAAGCGTAATGGCTACATACAAAACAGCACATATCACAAGGCAGTAAATCATGGCTTTAGGTAGATCGCGTTGTGGATTTTTACACTCTTCCGCTGTTGTCGAAATGGAATCAAAGCCGATGAAGGCAAAGAACACCGCGGCAACCCCACTCAATACCCCTCCCATACCCTTCGGTGCAAAGGGGGTCCAGTTTTCCGGCTTTACAAAAAATAATCCACCGAAAATAACAGCGAGAATGACTCCTATCTTAATGACGACCATTATATTGCTGGCACGCTTAGATTCTTTAATTCCAATATAAACCAGCCAGGTTACAAAAACCGTGATCAATCCGGCAGGAAGATCGAAAATTATTGGAAATCCCGCTATGCGCGGAGCTGTTTCGAACGCCTGCAGTCCAATTTTATCAATACCGCTTAGGTTTGCTGTACCTACTTCCAGCATTTTGACATGTGCTTCAGATGCATAGGCTGGTGCCATCGTTAGCCAACGGGGTATATGGATACCAAATCCTTCGCACATCGAAACAAAATATTGCGACCAAGAAATGGCGACTACCATATTCGAGACGGCATATTCTAATACCAATGCCCAGCCAATTATCCACGCAAACAACTCTCCAAATGCTACATATGCGTAGGTATAAGCACTTCCCGAGACCGGTACAGTACTCGCAAATTGTGCGTAAGATAATGCTGTAAAAACACATGCAAATGCGACAAAAACAAAGAGCAAAGACACCGCAGGACCTCCGTTATATGAAGCTAAACCAATTGTGCTAAATATTCCTGCACCAACAATCGCAGCGATACCTAAGGACACTAAGTCTCTTACGCCCAAAATTTTTTCTAAACCCGACCCGTGAGATTTCGAATCCGATAGGATTTGTTCTATGCTTTTCTTCCTGAAAAGTCTATTTGCCATAATAGATTAAAATTTGCTGACCACAAAAATGATAAAATAACACCAGCTATTCTATTTTATCTTGAATTACTAGAAAGATTTCCTTGTAATTTTTCAAATAATTGACCTCATAATTTATCAAATGATTGGTTAATTCAAGTACATGTTGTTCGCTTTCCTTAAAATCCCAAACTCGTCGACAAATACTAAAAAGTACATAAGAGATATTTTTAATATCGTCATATTGTGCAATATACTTTGATGTAATAAAGCCTTCATAATACACAAAAAAACGATCAATATCTATGCCTCCCAACACCTTAAGAAAAGATTCCACAGCTGCATGGTCGATTGAGGCCAAATGCTCATATAATCTATTCACATTCAGAATATGATGTTTAATGAGCAGATGATCTAACAAAAGTTCTAAACCAATATGAGCAAGAAAAGACGCTCGGATCGGTAGATCCTGTACAGTCTGCTCGATTTCTTTACGTAGGGTGTGCGTATGCATGTAGAAAAAATCGGAACTGTGAAATAATTTATCGACCTCTACATGTCGGTTCCATCCCTCATATAAAGCAGTACTTTTCGGATGAAAGTGCAGCTGATTTTCGTATTTATGAATTTGAAAAGAGTAACTTTTATCTAAATTTCTAAGTAAGTCTGGCAACAGTGCACCTAACACTTTCTCCGCATCCTGTGCAAACCGTTCAAAATAAAAATGAGATAGAAAATTCACCGTGCAAAGTTAATGTAATATTACGTATCGTAAGATACGGCTTAATCTTGTATATTTGCAATCTTATTAAAAAATTCTAAATCATTTCACATGAGTTTTGTAGAAGAATTACGTTGGAGAGGCATGCTTCAAGACATCATGCCCGGTACAGAAGAATTATTGAATAAAGAGAAAGTCGCAGGGTATATAGGCTTTGATCCAACAGGTGATTCTTTACATGTCGGACACTTGACGCAAATTATGACATTGATTCATTTTCAGAATGCAGGACACAAACCTGTTGCATTAGTAGGTGGAGCTACTGGAATGATCGGTGATCCTTCTTTTAAATCAGCGGAAAGAAACCTTTTGGACGAAGCCACCTTACAATACAATGTAAATTGTTTAAAAAACCAGTTGTCTAAGTTTCTAGCATTTGGAGAAGGAGACAATGATGCAAAAATGGTAAATAATTACGATTGGTTTAAGGACTTCGGCTTTCTAGAATTTATTCGTGATATCGGTAAATTGATCACTGTCAATTACATGATGGCAAAAGATTCTGTTAAAAAACGTCTCGAAGGCGATAATGGTCTGTCTTTCACAGAATTCACCTATCAACTGATCCAAGGATATGATTTTTATTATTTGTGGAAACATCACAATTGTAAAGTGCAGATGGGCGGATCCGATCAATGGGGAAATATCGTGACTGGTAGTGAAATGATAAGACGTCAAGATCAAGGAACGGCCTATGCCATTACGACACAGTTGATTAAAAAATCAGACGGACAAAAATTTGGCAAGACAGAATCTGGTGCAGTATGGTTAGATCCTAAAAAAACTTCTCCATTTAAATATTACCAATTCTGGTTAAATACGTCGGATGATGATGCCAAAAATTGGATCAAAATTTTCACCCTGAAATCAAAGGACGAGATCGATCAAATTATTGCAGAACATGATGCTGCTCCACATACGAGATTAATTCAGAAGTCATTAGCAAAAGACATAACTATCCGCACACACTCTGAAAAAGATTATGAAACAGTACTAAAAACTACTGACTTTCTATTCGGCAATGGCTCTTTAGCATTTTTAGCACATTTAGACCACGAAGGTGTCTTAGAAGTGTTTGAAGGTATTCCCCAATATACGGTAAGTAGGATTGATTTAGAAAAAGGAATTAATATCCTCGATTTGTTAGCCAATGATACGCAGGTATTTGCTTCTAAGGGAGAGGCTCGTAAAATGTTACAAGGTGGAGGCGTTTCTTTGAATAAAGATAAATTAAATAATATCGAACAGATTATTACTACTTCAAACTTAACAGGTGGCAGATATTTAATCGTTCAAAAAGGAAAAAAGAATTACTTCCTAATCATAGCTGAATAAATTAAAGGTGCTTTGGCACCTTTAATGTTTTATAATTTTCGCCTCTAAGCCTGTTTCTCCAGCGCCGACGTTATTTTTATTTCCTTTAATTAACAACGTATATATTCCCTGATTTTGAGGCTCAAAGCTTAGCTCCAGCGTAACGTCCGAATTCTCATCTGTAATTTCCAAATTATACCCGATATTAATCGGTAAGTTGATAAAGGAAGACACCTCTTTATACCCAACACGCTGAAAAATCACATTTCTCTCATCTGAAAAAACCTTCATAGATGCGACATTTCCCCCTAGATGAACCACACGTAATTTAGCCTGGCCTTTAGCGGGCAATAACACATTATCTTCCGATTGAAGCAGTTTCAGCCCCCCTTCTCGGTAAACAAATACACTATACACCCTGTTTGGATGAAATGTGAGCTGTTCTTTATGCACCTCTTGTTTTGTGCCAGAATAGCTCGTCAATGCGAATTCAACATCCCCAGAATAGGTATTTCTATAAGGAATATGCTCTCCAAAAAACAACTTATCAGAAGTATTATTTATTCGGGTTGAATTCACGAACACGTCCATGCCACTCGATCCCGGCACTGCATTTACAACACCCACCGACGACAAATTAACTACACCGTCGTGCATCTCATCTATACTTGCTTTATTACAGGCAAATAATGTCATAGATACAACAGCCCAGAAAAAAAACAATATCTTATATACCATAAAATTTATATGAGTAATTATTACACATGAATAAAAACGTTGTAGCGCGAACAATTGCTACAAGTTAACAGAAATACATTTTAACACCACACTTTTTATAGCTATTTTTTTTAAGTTTGTACGGAGAGAATTATCACATTTTCATGGCATATAAAGGAAATACATTCAAAAATAGTAGCCAATCTAGAAATTCTAAAGAGGTCAAGGATTCTACTAAAATCACCTATAAAAAAAGAGATTCGTTTGTCAAATCATTTGATAATATAGATTTTTCAGAGGGTCAACGCAAAATTCTGAAAATACTTGGTTTGCTGTTATTATTAACAGCCTTTGCATTTGCCGTATCCTTCGTTTCGTACCTATTTACATGGAAAGAGGATCAAAGTTATATCGCGACTAGCAATGGAGGATGGAATACCTTATTCAGCACGAATGAAGAAATAACAGATGACACAATAGAAACAGCTGTTGTACGAAATAAATTAGGTAAACTTGGCGCCCTATTATCCAATCAATTTATATATGAATGGTTCGGAATAGCTTCTTTCATATTTATCTTAATGCTTTTCGTAGTAGGATATAAGCTGATATACCGTAAATCTATACTTCCCATTTGGAAAACACTCCTATATTCAGTTTTAGGTATTATCTTCTTATCGGTAACATTGGGCTTTATCCAAGATTATATTGCAGAGACACCCCATATTCTGGAGGGAAAATTTGGATATTGGACTAATCAGTTACTAAATGCACAAATCGGCAAGTTCGGCGTGGCCGGTTTGTTGATATTTGTTTACCTTACGGTTCTTATATTGATTTATAATTTTGATCTCAACTTCTCATTTTTTAAAGAAAACACAACCGAAAAAAAATCCAGATATGGAGGTGATGTTGAAGAGGATAACGAAAAAACTTCCTTTAAAGAAAACGCGATAAAAACTAGTCCTACCGTCTCTTCTGCTAAAACAGCAGTTATACCTAATGTAAGTTTCGAACACAATTACAAAGAGCAAGAGCTGGATGAAGAGGAAGTGACAGATAACGTGCATTTTGATAGCAGACCGTCTTTCACCCAGAATACCCCGAAAAGTACGGAACCTAATCGCCAGGAAATCGAACTCTCGTTGGATACTCCTTTAGAAATTGAACTTCCAAAACAACCCGACGAACCAGTTTTAAGTGTAGCGGAGGTAAAAGAAGAAAAAGCGATAACAGCAAATGACCTTGTCGCGGAATTTGGAGAGTACGATCCAAAACTTGATCTTTCAGGCTATCAGTATCCGACTCTCGAACTTTTGAAAGAATATGGAAGTGGTAAAATAACGATCAATCAATACGAGTTAGAAGCGAATAAAAATAAAATTGTAGATACATTGCGCAACTACAATATTGAAATCGAGCATATTAAAGCCACCATCGGCCCTACAGTAACTCTATACGAAATAATCCCGAAACCAGGCGTCCGTATCTCAAAGATAAAAAATCTGGAAGATGATATCGCGCTAAGTTTAGCCGCATTAGGAATTCGTATAATCGCCCCCATGCCTGGAAAAGGAACAATTGGTATTGAAGTACCCAATAGTAACCCTGAAATGGTCTCTATGCGTTCGGTTCTAGCAACGGAGAAATTTCAAAAGACCGACATGGATTTGCCCATTGCATTAGGTAAGACTATTTCTAATGAAGTCTACATCGCTGATTTGGCCAAGATGCCTCACCTATTGGTAGCAGGAGCTACCGGTCAAGGTAAATCTGTCGGTATAAATGCTATTCTGACGTCTCTATTATATAAAAAGCATCCGTCGGAACTAAAATTTGTATTAGTAGATCCGAAAAAAGTAGAGCTATCCCTCTTTAAAAAAATAGAACGTCATTTCCTTGCCAAACTACCCGGCGAGGAAGATGCTATTATTACCGATACAAAAAAAGTAATCAATACACTTAATTCTCTTTGTATCGAAATGGATCAACGTTATGATCTGCTTAAAAATGGGCAAGTACGGAATTTAAAAGAATATAATGTAAAATTTATCAATCGTAGATTAAACCCTGAGGAGGGTCATCGATTCTTACCCTTTATAGTTCTTATTGTTGATGAATTCGCAGATTTGATGATGACAGCCGGAAAAGAGGTTGAAACTCCAATTGCCCGTTTAGCGCAGTTGGCTCGTGCAGTAGGTATTCACTTAGTAATCGCAACGCAGCGTCCTTCTGTGAATATTATTACAGGTACCATTAAAGCTAATTTTCCAGCGCGTCTGGCGTTTCGCGTATTATCTAAGGTTGATTCGCGAACGATCTTGGATTCAGGAGGAGCCGATCAGCTTATTGGACGTGGGGATATGCTTCTATCGACTGGAAGTGATTTAATTCGTATCCAGTGTGCTTTTGTAGATACGCCTGAAGTTGAAGGAATATCTGATTTCATCGGAAGCCAAAGAGGATATCCGTCGGCATTTATGCTTCCAGAATATGTCGATGAATCTGGGGAAGGGAGTGGCTCGATGGATTTTGATATGTCCGATAGAGACCAACTTTTTGAAGACGCTGCTCGACTTATTGTCATGCACCAACAAGGTTCGACATCCCTAATTCAGCGCAAGCTAAAGTTGGGATATAATAGAGCAGGACGAATCATCGATCAATTAGAAGCCGCTGGAATTGTTGGCCCATTTGAAGGAAGTAAAGCTAGAGAAGTATTGTATCCAGATGAATATTCATTAGAGCAATATTTAGAAACATTAAGAAATCAAAATTAGATGATGAAGAGATATATTTTAGTCCTATTATTCGCCTGTGCTACTCTTTATACGAGTGCCCAGTCGGATGCTGGTGCAAAAAAGATGCTGGATGCAGTAGCAAAAAAGTATGACAGCTATACAACGGCACAGGCCGATTTTGATTTTCTAGCCACTGACACTGACAACAAATCCTATTCAGATCAAGGCACATTATACCTAAATAAAGGTAAAAATCAATATCAGATTAAACTTCAAAACCAACAACTTATCTCGGATGGTCATTCTGTATGGACAGTCTTGAGAGAAGAAAAAGAAATTCAAATAACCGACGCAGATAATAGTACAGATGCTATCGGCCCGAACAATCTATTTACTTTTTATAAAACGGGCTTCAAATATATAGGAATGTCTGATGAAAAAGTAGGATCAAATACATTATCCGTTATTGAAATGGCTCCTCTGGACACAAAAAAGAACTACTTTAAAATTAAGGTGCGTATAAATAAAAATAAACACATCCATGATGTTAGCATTTATGACAAATCGGGTTCGAAATATACGTATACGATCAAAAACCTTTATGTTAATCATCAAATTCCAAATTCACAATTTGTATTTAACAAGAACAACTATTCAGATTTCGAAGTCGTAGACTTGCGGTAATTAACGCGAAATATCGTAGTGATATTTTTGTACCTTTAAAAAATTAGATTTTGACAAATGAATAAGGTAACACTTAAGGAGTTGGCCAAAGTTTTGAACATGTCTGTGTCTACCGTTTCCAAAGCTTTAAACGACAGCCATGAAATAAGCGATGCTACCAAGAAAATCGTAAAGAAATTTGCGCAAGAACGTAATTACCAACCAAACCCTTTAGCTAAATACCTGAAACTTGGTCGATCTAATAGTATTGGTGTTATATTGCCTTCTATAGGTAATCCCTTCCATAGTCAGATAATTGAGAACCTCCACAATTATGCAAGCCAACATAATTTCAACTTAATCATTATGCAGAGCAAAGACTCTGAAGAAATAGAGACAAAGGCGATAAAGGCTCTTTTGAATCAAGGAATAGATGGTATTATTATTTCCCCCGCTCATGAAACATCTAACATAGAGTTATTGAAAAAGATACATGAGAGCACCTGTCCTGTTATTATCTTTGATCGAATCAACTACGATCTCGACACCTATAAGATAGGTGTTAATAACTTTCAAAGTGGTTTCAATGCTACTGAAGAACTAATAAAAGGAGGACGAAAAAAAATTGTTATTCTTTGCGGAAAAAATATCGGCGTTACGAAACAAAGACTTGCTGGCTATGAAGAAGCCCTTAAAAGAAATAGCATAGAAGTAAATCA
Organism: Sphingobacterium alkalisoli; assembly: GCF_005049105.1. Taxonomy (GTDB): domain Bacteria; phylum Bacteroidota; class Bacteroidia; order Sphingobacteriales; family Sphingobacteriaceae; genus Sphingobacterium; species Sphingobacterium alkalisoli. The sequence continues at coordinate 1,442,651 of NZ_SUKA01000001.1, read as the reverse complement.
AAACTATATAGTTTACTGCAATTACAACAATAGTTTTGAAGAATTTGATAACGATCTAAAAGAAAAAATAGCCTATTTAATGCAGGATCGCGCCACCGCGCCAAACGCTATTTTCGGCACAACGGACACACTGACTACTCGCGTATTGGGAATATTGGCGGATTTAGAAATTCAAGTACCTGCAGAATTAGCAGTGATAGGTTTTGCAAATACAGAGATCGCAAACAGTCTTAATCCTGCACTATCTACAATTAGGCAACCTACCGCAGAAATTGCCTCCTTGTCTATAGAAATGCTAATTAAGCTTATAGCTAACAAAAAAAATCGAAGTCAAATAGACTTTCAAGAGTTTAAGCTTGATTCATCTATTCAACTTCGAAAATCAACAGATTTAAGCTCTTAAAACTTACATCTGTACCAATTTCATCTTAGGCACTAAAGCTCGCATTACTGTCCAAGCAATAAGATACGCTATTCCGCAAATCGAGAATATAATAAAATAACCGGCTTCTTCGCCTCGAAATCCCATAAATTGCATATTAGTACGACCTGCAAAGTCGAAGAGCATACCCGAAGACTTGTTTATTATAAAAGCTCCAATACCACCAGCAAGTCCGCCAATCCCCGTCACCGTAGCAATTGCTTTCTTAGGAAACATATCGCCTACTGTAGAGAAGATATTTGCAGACCACGCTTGATGCGCCGCACCGCCTATACCAATTAAGACTACAGGAAACCAATAACTAAGATGTCCTAAAGGCTGCGCTAGCATAACCACAAGCGGAAGGAATGCAAAGATCAACATGGCCTTCATACGACCAGCGTACGGATTCATTCCCAGCTTTTCCACGAAATAGGTAGGCAACCAACCGCCTATAATCGATAAAAGCGTAATTGCATAAAGGACGAAAACAGCAAGTTGACCTTCAAAATCGGAGGATTTAATATCATAGACAGAACTCAAGTAAGCTGGCATCCAAAATAAGAAAAACCACCAGACACCGTCTGTCATAAATTTACCAAAAGCGAATGCCCATGTTTGCCTATGTTTCAAACAAGATAAAATGGAGACCCTCTCCATCTTCTTCTTTGCATTCAAATCAGCATTTTCTTCTAGCGTATTGTCTTGCTGAATATAATTTAACTCTGCCTCGTTTACTCTCGGATTTCCTTCCGGTTTATCATACATGAAAATCCAAAAGCCCATCCAGACAAAACCCAATCCACCGATTATGATAAAGGACATCTCCCATCCCCATAATTTTGCAATCAGCGGTATTGTCAAAGGGGCAACTAAAGCGCCTACAGTTGCTCCTGCATTAAATATACTGGTAGAGTAAGCTCTATCTTTCTTAGGAAAATACTCTGCGGTAGCTTTGATTGCAGCAGGAAAATTACCGGCCTCACCGATTGCAAGGACTAGACGTGCAAAAATAAATAGCACCACGCTGACATTGATTACTCGACCAACGTCTTGGACTTGCCCAATAGCTTCTCGGGCACCTTCAAATCCTACAAACCATTCACCTGCGACGATACCAGAAGTTGCGATTCCGCAAAAAGCGTGGATAACAGCACCTACCGACCACACTCCTATTGCCCATAAAAATCCTTTTTTTGTATCCATCCAATCGACGAATCGACCCGCAAAAAGCATACTTACAGCGTAAAAAATAGAAAACAAAGCGGTAATATTACCATAATCATTGTTCGTCCAATGAAATTCCGGAGCGATAAAATCTTTCCAGGTCAAGGACAGTACCTGCCGATCTAAATAGTTAATAGTAGTAGCAAAAAAAAGCAAGGCGCAAATTGACCACCTATACTTGCTCATTGAATTAGACTTCATAAAGTTTATATAACAAGGTTTAGTAAATATTAAAGTTAAGGTTTTGAGCTAATAATTCCTAATTCCAGTCCACGAATTTCAGCTAAACCCTTTAATCGACCTATTGCTGAATACCCTGGATTCGTTACTTTTTGCAAATCATCCAACATTTGGTGACCATGGTCAGGTCTAAATGGAATAGGCTGTTCTCTCTTCTGGTTTTCATCGATAAAGATATTTAAGACAGCGGCCATATCTACATCACCGTCCAAATGGTCTGCTTCATAGAAATTACCCTGCTCATCCTTTTTCACATTGCGGAAGTGTGCAAAATGTACACGGTGTTTTAATGCTTCTGCAATCTCAGGAACATTATTGTTTATTCCTGCGCCCAATGAACCTGTGCAAAAACAAACCCCGTTAAAGCTCCTGTCCAATCCATTAATGATATTCAGATAATCCTGTTTATTTGAGGCAATCCTTGGTAAACCTAATATCGGATAAGGAGGATCGTCCGGATGTATCGCCATCTTAATATTATTTTCCTCGCATACTTCAGCGATTTCATTCAAAAACCAAAGAAGATTATTAAGTAATCCGTCGAATCCAATCTCTTTATATATTTCAAGGCTTGCGTGAAGATCTTCTAGACTAATATCTTTCTCACTTGGAATCCCCATTAGGATAACTCTATTTAAATCTTCTATATCGGCCGCCGTAAATCCTTCAAAACGTCTTTTTGCCTCTTCGACGATCTCGTGTGGATAATCCTTTTCTGCATGCTCTCTTTTCAAGATATAGAGATCGAACGCGGCCAAATCGGTCCAATTAAAGTAAAGTGCTTTTGCACCATTTGTAAGTTCCAGGTCCAGTTTAGTTCTAGTCCAGTCCAGTACCGGCATAAAATTATATGTCACGATGTGTATACCGCAAGAGGCAAGATTGCGTAGCGATTGCTTATAATTTTCGATATACTGTGCTGCATCACTTCTTCTTGTCTTGATAGCTTCGTGCACTGGAACACTTTCGACAACAGACCATTTCAGTCCAGATTCTTCGATGATTCTCTTCCGTTCCTGAATATCTTCCACAGGCCACACATCTCCATGCGTTATATGGTGTAAAGCAGTGACGATCCCTGTAGCTCCAGCTTGTTTTACATCTTGTAGACTGACCGAATCACTAGGGCCATACCATCTCCAAGTTTGTTCAAATCTATTTTTCATTCAACTATTTTGTTTTTTTGTATTGTTCTTAAGCAACTTCTTAAACTCCACTCCACGCATTAAATCCCCCATCGACGTAGACAGTTTCTCCTGAAACAAAGGATGACGCATCACTCAATAAATAAACCAACGTACCCTCCAGCTCAGATGGATCTCCTAGCCTCGTAAAAGGTGTTCCATTGATGAATTTTTGCGCGCGGGAAGTGTATGTCCCATCCGTGTTGGTAAGTAACGCCCTGTTTTGTTCGGTCAAAAATACCCCAGGAGCAATCGCGTTTACTCTAATCTTATCTCCATACCGGAGTGCTAATTCAGTTGCCATCCATTTGGTAAATCCAATAACTCCGTTTTTGGCTACCGTATAACCCAGCACACGGGTAATAGCCTGACTTGAAGATAACGATCCTATATTAATAATAGAACCTTTGCCATTCTCTGCAATTACCTTCCCAAAAACATGAGTTGGAATAATGGTACCAAACAAGTTTAGTTCAATAGCTTTAATCGTATCTTGTATATTTGAGGCGAAGAGATCTTGTTCCGGAGCAATTGTTGCACCTTGAATATTGCCTCCTGCAGCATTTACCAAGCCATCTATTGTCCCCCATTTTTCCAGTATCTGCTCTCTGGCGACTATCATGGACTGCTCGTCCATTACATCGCCTACAATAGCAAGTCCCTCGCTACCAAATGTCTCCACTAACCGTACTCGCTCGTCTGCACGCGCTTGATCACGACCAATAATACACACTTTAGCCTTTGCTTCTGCAAGTGCCTTTACAAAAGATTTCCCTAAAACACCCGTACCTCCAGTGACTATTATTACCTTTCCCTTCAAGGAAAATTTATCTAAAACGCTCATTTAACAACTGTTTATAATTTTATCAAAGCAAGATACCCAAAAAAACAACAATAAATGAACGTAAAATACGATAACGATTGCGGTAAATTTATGTATCAGCAGTCTCCTATTTATCACAGTTAAATCGTATTTTAGAGCATTAATCAAAACCATTGTAATGAAAAGTGTATTATCTTTTGGAGAAATATTAATCAGACAACAAGCTGTAGGCAATTCCTTTTTTGAGAAAGGCAATAATTTATCCAGATTGTATCCAGGAGGTTCAGAAGCAAATGTAGCTGTATCGTTAGCGCAAATGGGGACAAAAACTTCTTATTACAGTGCTTTTCCCGACAATCCACTTTCTTCCGAAATTATAGCTATACTCCACGAATCTAATGTGGACACGTGTAAAGTCTCCAAAATCGGAGATAGGATTGGCTCGTATATTCTGCTATCTGCCAACGGCCTTACCAAAGGAGAAGTAATATATGATCGAAAGTATTCAAGTTTTAGCCAGCTTCGTCCAGAAGACATCGATTACGGAACATTATTGGAAAATATAGATTGGTTGCATTGGACTGCCCTAACACCTGCTCTTAATGAACAGATGGCTTCATTAACCTATCAATTATTGAAAGAAGCAAGTTCAAGAAATATCACCATTTCAGTAGATTTAAATTACAGGAGTAAGCTCTGGCAATATGGTAAACAACCTATTGAAATAATGCCACAACTGGTTGAATACTGTGATGTAGTAATGGGCAATATTTGGGCAGCAAATAAAATGCTAGGAACATCTATTGATGAGTCGCTGAACCGCGAAACCGAGATTCAAACGTATTATGAATATGCAGTAAAATCAGCAAAGGATATATTCGATAAATTTCCTAAAGTAAAACATATCGCCAATACCTATCGTTTTATGGATAATCCTACACACAATCTTTTCTACGGAACCTATCATTCAAGAGAAGATAATAGTATCTCTAAAATATATGAAACTAATGCGGTTATCGATCGCATAGGAAGTGGTGATGCATTTATGGCAGGATTTATTCATGCGCTGAAAAACACATCTGATCCTCAGCAAATAATCGAAATAGCCACGGGCGCAGGATATCAAAAACTATTTGTGGAAGGTGATTTTGGAAACGGAAAATTTAATTAATTATGAACGATATATTAGAAACAATCAATAAATACCCTGTAATACCGGTTTATTATCATGATGACAGCACAAAATGTATTGAAATCGTTAAGGCTGCTTATGATGGTGGAATTCGTGTTTTCGAATTTGTAAATCGAGGTGAAAAAGCTTTGGAAAACTTCAAGATATTATTGGACTATAAGAAGTCACATCTACCTGGGTTGGTACTAGGCATAGGAACGATAAAAAATGTGGAACAAGCGAAAAACTTTTTAGCGATTGGCGCGGAATTTATTGTAAGTCCTATTATTGAACCAAGTATAGCTCGAGAAACATTAGATAAGGGCATTTTATGGATTCCGGGCTGTATGACGCCTTCTGAAATCGCTGTCGCAGAAAAACTGGGAGCCCCACTTGTTAAATTATTCCCTGGAGACACGCTTGGTCCAAAATTTTTAAAAGCGATCAAACCTTTGTTTCCTAAGGTGAAATTCATGCCTACAGGTGGTGTTGACGTAGAAGAAAAAAATATTCAGGAATGGTTTGATGCAGGAGTATACTCTGTTGGTCTTGGTTCCAAGTTATTCCAAGAACCACTAGGCGCTACCGATTATTCGTGGCTAGCTGATCGAAGTAAGCAATTGTTGAGCTGGATCAAAAAATAAATATTCCAAGCATTGTAGAAACAATAAAGGCTAGCAAATTTGCTAGCCTTTATTGTTTCTATAGTAGAAAGAGAAGATTAATCTTCCTCTTTCGATGCCAATAATTGATCGTATTCTTCACGGGAACCTACGATAATATTACTGTATTTACGTAGACCGGTACCAGAAGGAATTAAGTGACCAACAATTACATTTTCTTTCAAACCTAATAAATTATCACGTTTACCTGCAATAGCTGCTTCGTTCAATACTTTTGTAGTTTCCTGGAAGGATGCTGCAGAAATGAACGATTTAGTTCCTAATGAAGCTCTAGTGATACCTTGCAACAACGGGCTCGAAGTAGCAGGAATTGCATCACGCACTTCAACCAATTTCAAGTCTTGACGTTTTAAACTAGAGTTCTCTTCACGAAGTTTGCGCAAAGTAACAATTTGTCCTGCGCGTAAAGTCGGAGAATCGCCTGATTCGACAATAACTTTTTTATCGTATAGCGAATCATTTTCTTCCATGAAATCCCATTTGTTTACGGCTTCTTTTTCTAAGAAGCGTGTGTCACCGGGATCCTCAATATGAACTTTTTGCATCATTTGGTGAACAATTGTTTCAAAGTGCTTATCGTTAATTTTCACACCTTGAAGACGGTAAACCTCTTGAATACCATTTACAATATATTCCTGAACTGCTGCTGGCCCTTTAATGGATAGGATATCTCCAGGAGCAATCTGACCATCTGACAAAGGCATACCTGCTTTAATAAAATCGTTATCCTGTACCAGAATATGCTTTGAAAGAGGAACCAAATACTTCTTCACCTGCCCATCACGGGATTCGATCGAAATCTCACGGTTACCGCGCTTAACGCCACCTAATGATACCACACCATCGATTTCAGTAACAACAGCAGGATTAGAAGGATTACGTGCTTCAAACAATTCTGTTACACGAGGAAGACCACCCGTTATATCTCGTGTCTTACCGGTAGAACGAGGAATCTTAACTAAGATAGCTCCTTCTTTCACCTTCTGACCATTAGATACCGAAACGTGGGCTCCTACAGGGATGTTGTAAGAGCGGATTATTTCGCCCTTATTGTCAACAACTTTGATAGTTGGATTTTTCGTTTTATCGCGAGTTTCAATAATTACCTTTTCTTTGTGACCTGTTTGCTCATCAGATTCTTCACGGAAAGTAACACCTTCAATAACGGCATCAAACTCCACTTTACCTGCAAATTCTGAAATGATGACAGCATTATATGGATCCCAATCAACAATTTTGGTTCCTTTTTCTACTTTTTCTCCTTCTTTTACAAATAAATTTGAGCCGTAAGGAATAATTTGTTGATAAAGAACCTTATTCTCAGCACCGACAATTTTAACTTCACCCGAACGACCTAATACAACTTGGTATGGGCCAGTTGCTCCCTCTTTTTCAACTGTACGAACGTTTTCAAATTCAACAATACCCTCGTGTTTAGCAATAATAGTTGACTCGTTGGCAATGTTAGACGCTGTACCACCCACGTGAAATGTACGAAGTGTTAACTGCGTACCAGGCTCTCCAATGGATTGTGCGGCAATTACACCCACAGCTTCCCCCATTTGAACGCGTTTACCCGAAGCCAAATTACGTCCATAACAACAAGCACATACGCCTCGTTTAGATTCACAAGTTAATACCGAACGAATTTCAACACCTTCAATACCTGCTGCCTCTATAGCATAGCCAACCTCTTCATTAATATCTTCATTAGCTGCCACGATCAACGCGTTAGTTTCTGGATGATATACATCATGAAGTGGTGTACGACCTAAAATACGATCATATAATGGTTCAACAATATCATCGTTATCTTTCAATGCCGTTGTATAGATTCCACGTAAACCTCCACAATCGTGGTCTACGACAATCATATCCTGAGCAACATCATGCAAACGACGTGTTAAATAACCTGCATCGGCTGTTTTCAATGCCGTATCGGCAAGACCTTTACGCGCACCGTGTGTAGAAATAAAGTACTCTAATACAGATAGACCTTCTTTAAAGTTTGATAAAATCGGGTTTTCAATGATTTCACCCCCTGAATTACCAGATTTCTGAGGTTTCGCCATCAAACCACGCATACCACACAACTGACGAATCTGTTCTTTTGAACCACGCGCTCCAGAATCCAACATCATATACACGGAGTTGAAACCTTGGTTATCATTTGATAAGATGTCCATCACGTGCGCAGTCAATCTGTTATTGATACGCGTCCAGATATCGATGATTTGATTGTAACGTTCATTGTTCGTAATGAAACCCATATTATAGTTATTCATTACATCTTCTACCTCATTAGTAGCCTGAGCGATCAGATCAGCTTTTGCATCAGGAATATTCAAATCTTGCAAGTTGAATGACAAACCGCCTTTGAAGGCTGTTTGGAATCCTAATTCTTTCATATCATCCAAAAATTTCGCTGCACGAGCCATACCCGTGTTTTTCACGATCTCTCCAATGACATTACGAAGCGATTTCTTTGTTAAAATTTCATTGATGTAACCAACTTCATGTGGAACAATCTGGTTAAAGATTACTCGTCCTACGGTCGTTTCAATGATTTGCTGAGCATACTGTTCATCTCCAACTTTAACTTGAGTTTTAACTTTAATCCAAGCGTGAAGATCGACTTGTTGCTCATTTAATGCAATGATGACTTCTTCTGGAGAATAGAAAATACTTCCTTCGCCTCTCATCTTACGATTTTCGTCCGATTTACGGCCTTTAGTAATATAGTAAAGACCCAATACCATATCTTGAGACGGTACTGCAACCGGAGAACCGTTAGCAGGATTCAAAATATTATGTGCAGCCAACATTAAGATTTGGGCTTCCAAAATTGCAGCATTGCCCAACGGTAAGTGGACTGCCATCTGGTCACCATCAAAATCGGCGTTGAATGCTGTACATACCAACGGGTGTAATTGGATTGCCTTACCCTCTACTAAAGTAGGTTGGAAAGCCTGAATACCCAAACGGTGAAGCGTAGGCGCACGGTTTAGTAATACAGGGTGACCTTTCAGTACGTTTTCAAGGATATCCCATACAACAGGATCTTTACGATCTACGATTTTCTTAGCTGATTTTACTGTTTTTACAATACCACGCTCAATCATCTTACGAATGATAAACGGTTTGTAAAGCTCAGCAGCCATATCTTTAGGAAGACCACACTCATGTAATTTCAAGTGAGGCCCCACGACGATTACCGAACGAGCCGAATAATCGACACGCTTACCTAATAAGTTTTGACGGAAACGACCTTGTTTACCTTTCAAAATATCAGATAATGACTTCAACGCACGGTTACCTTCGGTCTTAACAGCATTCACTTTACGTGAGTTGTCAAACAAAGAATCCACAGCTTCTTGAAGCATACGTTTTTCGTTACGCAAGATCACTTCAGGAGCTTTGATTTCGATCAAACGTTTCAAACGATTGTTACGGATAATTACGCGACGGTATAAGTCATTCAAATCCGAAGTTGCAAAACGTCCTCCATCCAAAGGAACTAAAGGTCGCAATTCTGGTGGAATGATAGGAACAATTTTTACGATCATCCACTCTGGACGATTTTCAATACGATCTCTCGAACCACGGAATGCTTCTACAACATGAAGGCGTTTTAAGGCCTCATTTTTACGTTGTTGAGAAGTCTCATTAGCCGCTTGATGTCTTAAGTTATATGATAATTGATCAAGATCAATACGTCTCAGCAATTCTTCTAAAGCTTCGGCACCCATCTTTGCAACAAACTTTTGAGGGTCGTTGTCATCCAAATATTGGTTCTCCTTCGGTAAAGTATCTAAAATATCTAAATACTCTTCTTCCGTTAAGAAATCCATATAAGAAATACCATCATCTTCTTTGATACCGGCTTGAATCACCACGTATCTTTCATAATAGATGATCATATCCAGTTTCTTAGTAGGAAGACCTAATAAGTATCCAATTTTGTTGGGAAGAGAACGGAAGTACCATATATGTGCAACCGGCACCACCAAAGAGATGTGCCCCATACGCTCACGACGTACTTTTTTCTCTGTAACTTCAACACCACAACGATCACACACGATACCCTTATAACGGATACGTTTATATTTCCCACAGTGACATTCATAATCTTTTACAGGACCGAAGATCCGTTCACAGAATAGACCATCACGTTCCGGTTTGTATGTACGATAGTTGATCGTTTCTGGCTTTACAACTTCACCGCTTGAACGTTCCAAGATTGTCTCCGGAGATGCTAAGCTGATCGTAATCGATGTGAAGTTGCTTTTAATTTTATTATCTTTTTTGTAAGACATACTTATTCAAAAGTTAAAGCTTTAAAGAAGCTTAACAGAATGTTTCATCCATTAAGCCCTATGAGCTTGATTAATCTAATGTGATATCTAAACCTAAACCACGCAACTCATGTACCAATACGTTGAATGATTCCGGTACTGATGGAGTTGGCAAATTGTTACCTTTGACGATTGCTTCGTAAGTTTTTGCACGACCTACAACATCATCGGATTTCACGGTCAAGATCTCCTGAAGGATATTAGATGCACCAAATGCCTCTAATGCCCATACCTCCATCTCACCAAAACGTTGACCACCAAATTGCGCTTTACCACCCAATGGTTGCTGTGTAATCAATGAATACGGTCCGATCGAACGTGCGTGCATTTTATCATCTACCATGTGACCTAATTTCAACATATAGATCACACCTACCGTAGTAGGTTGATCAAAGCGTTCTCCAGTCAATCCATTGTAAAGATATGTACGCCCCGATTTAGGTAATTCCGCTTTTGCCACCCACTCTTCTACTTGACCCATTTCAGCTCCGTCGAAGATTGGTGTAGCGAACTTCATTCCTAATTTTTGACCTGCCCATCCAAGAACTGTCTCATAAATCTGACCCAAGTTCATACGAGAAGGTACACCCAAAGGATTCAGTACGATATCGACCGGCGTTCCATCTTCTAAGAAAGGCATATCTTCATCACGTACAATACGTGCAACAATACCCTTATTACCGTGACGACCAGCCATCTTATCTCCAACTTTCAATTTACGTTTTTTAGCTACGTAAACTTTAGCCATTTGAACTATACCTGACGGCAATTCATCTCCTACTGAGATCGCGAATTTATCACGTTTGAAAGCTCCTAACTCTTCGTTATACTTTATATTGTAATTATGAAGAGACATTTTAATCATCTCATTCTTTTCCTCATCGGTAGTCCAACCCGTTGGATTGATGTGTGCGTAGTCTAAATCCGTTAAGATCTTTTGCGTAAACTTAGCACCTTTTGCCACCAATAATTCGCGATAAGAGTTATAAACTCCTTGACTAGTTTTACCGTTTACAACAGTAAATAACTTGTCTACCAAACGCTCTTTTAATGATCTTAGATTTTTATCATGCGCTACTTCTAATTTTTCCAAAGCCTTTTTCTCGACGTCTTTAGACATTTTCTTAGCGCGGGAAAATAATTTAGTATCAATTACAACACCTTTGATAGAAGGTGGAGTTTTTAAAGACGCATCCTTAACATCGCCAGCCTTGTCGCCAAAGATAGCACGTAATAATTTCTCTTCTGGAGAAGGGTCCGATTCACCTTTAGGTGTAATTTTACCGATCAAAATATCGCCCTCGCCCACTTCTGCTCCAATGCGAATGATACCATTCTCATCCAAATCTTTAGTAGCTTCTTCTGATACATTCGGAATATCGGCTGTCAATTCTTCCTCGCCGCGTTTCGTATCACGAACCTCCAATTCGAATTCTTCAATGTGCAATGAAGTGAAAATATCTTGAGACACAACACGTTCAGAAATTACGATCGCATCCTCAAAATTATATCCCTGCCAAGGCATGAATGCCACTTTCAGATTACGTCCCAATGCCAATTCACCATCTTCAGTAGCGTAACCTTCACAAAGCACTTGACCTTTAGTAACTTTTTGTCCCTTTCTTACGATAGGTTTTAAGTTGATACAAGTGTTCTGATTGGTTTTCTTGAATTTGATCAATCGATATGTTCTAATATCATCGTCAAATGAAACCAAACGATCATCTTCGTTACGTTCGTAGCGAATCTTTATTTCCTGTGCATCCACATATTCTACTACCCCGTTTCCTTCCGCATTAATTAACGTCCGAGAATCCGAAGCCACACGGCCTTCTAATCCAGTTCCAACAATAGGAGCTTGTGGGCGCAACAATGGAACAGCTTGACGTTGCATGTTAGATCCCATCAAGGCACGGTTCGCATCATCATGTTCCAAGAAAGGAATTAATGACGCTGCAATAGATGTAATCTGATTAGGAGCAACGTCCATATAATCTAATTTCTCAGGTACGATAATCGGAAAATCACCTTCATATCTAGCTTTTACTTTAGGATCTAAATAATTACCGTTATCATCATATTGTGCATTTGCCTGCGCAATAGTTTTACCATCCTCATCTTCCGCAGATAAATATACTACGGGTTCATTTACGACAACTTTACCATCTCTTACAATACGGTAGGGAGTCTCAATGAAACCTAAGTTATTAATCTTAGCATGCACCGATAGTGAAGAGATCAAACCGATGTTTGGACCTTCTGGCGTTTCGATCGTACAAAGACGGCCATAATGCGTATAGTGAACGTCACGTACCTCGAAACCCGCTCGCTCACGGGAAAGACCACCTGGCCCTAAAGCTGACAAACGACGTTTGTGTGTGATCTCAGCCAACGGATTTGTTTGATCCATAAACTGAGAAAGTTGATTCGTTCCGAAGAATGAATTGATCACAGACGATAATGTACGCGCATTAATCAAATCCGTAGGTGTAAACACCTCATTATCCCTGATATTCATACGCTCGCGAATCGTACGCGCCATACGGGCTAAACCAACTCCAAATTGCGCATATAATTGCTCACCTACCGTACGTACACGACGATTTGACAAGTGATCGATATCATCCACCTCCGCTTTTGAATTGATCAGGTTGATCAGATATTTTACGATAGCGATAATATCTTGACGTGTCAATACCTTCGTTTCGGCAGCCGTATCCAACTGAAGCTTACGATTGATCCGATAACGCCCTACATCACCTAAATCATAACGCTTATCCGAGAAGAACAAACGATCTATGATACCACGAGCGGTCTCCTCATCAGGTGGTTCTGCATTACGTAATTGACGATAGATGTGTTCTACCGCTTCTTTTTCAGAATTTGATGTATCTTTCTGTAAAGTATTATATATAATAGAATAGTCCGCATTGTTCGAATCATCATCTTTTGCCAATATAATAGATTTAACACCGGCGTCGATGATCATATCAATGTGATCTTCTTCTAGGACAGTTTCTCGTTCAAGTATGATTTCGTTACGGTCTATCGATACAACTTCACCTGTATCCTCATCCACGAAATCTTCAATCCATTTTTTTAATACCCTAGCCGCCAAGCGACGACCAACATATTTCTTTAAACCAGATTTACTAACTTTTACTTCATCTGCAAGGTCGAACAATTCTAAGATATCTTTATCCGAATCAAAACCGATTGCGCGTAATAAAGTTGTAACTGGGAATTTTTTCTTACGATCGATATAAGCGTACATCACATTGTTCACGTCTGTAGCAAATTCGATCCAAGAACCTTTAAAAGGAATTACCCTAGCAGAATAAAGTTTAGTACCATTTGTGTGTCTACTCTGACCAAAGAAAACACCAGGAGAGCGGTGTAACTGAGATACAATAACACGTTCAGCACCATTGATAACAAATGTACCTTTGGGAGTCATGTAAGGAATTGTACCTAAATATACATCTTGTACGATTGTTTCGAAATCTTCGTGCTCTTCATCATTACAAGATAACCTTAATTTTGCCTTTAAAGGCACGCTGTAAGTTAGACCACGTTCGATACACTCTTGGATATCATAGCGCGGTGGATCAATGAAATAATCCAAAAACTCGAGCACAAAAATGTTTCTTGAATCAGAAATAGGGAAGTTTTCCGCGAAAACCTTGTACAACCCTTCCTGATGGCGATTATCAGAAGTAGTTTCTAATTGAAAAAACTCCTTGAAAGATTGCAGTTGCACATCCAAGAAATCGGGGTAATCAATTACCTTCTTACTTGTAGCAAAATTTACTCTTTCTTTTTGAATATTACTGTTTGCCAAGGGAATAAGATTTTAGTTTAAAAAAACTGAGCTTAACTGTGCTGTCATGTTGTAAATGTAAAGGAGCCAGCACTACCTCTTTACACGACTTATAGTATAAAACAGGAATAGACTCTGATAGAAATGCTATCAGAGTCTAACCTTTTGGGGCTTTATTTGAGATTACTTAATCTCAACAACAGCTCCAGCTTCTTCTAATTGTTTTTTCAAAGCTTCTGCTTCATCTTTAGAAACACCAACTTTTAATTCTTTAGGAGCGCCGTCAACTAAATCTTTAGCTTCTTTCAAACCTAAGCCAGCTAAATCTTTAACTAATTTAACTACCGCTAGTTTTGAACCGCCAGCTTCTTTCAAGATTACATCAAAAGATGTTTTCTCTTCAGCTGCAGCAGCACCGCCATCAGCAGGAGCAGCAGCAACTGCAACAGCCGCAGCAGCAGGCTCGATACCATATTCGTCTTTTAGGATATCAGCTAATTCCTTAACTTCTTTTACTGTTAAGTTTACTAACTGTTCAGCAAGTTGTTTTAAATCTGCCATTTTATTTTGATTTTTGAATTTACTTAATAATGTTGTTAATTAATATTACGAACTTTTAAATTAATGAGGCGTTCGTTATCCTCTTTGTTCTAAAGCTTTTACTAAACCTGAGATAGTATTTCCACCCGATTGAAGTGCAGAAATAACATTCTTCGCTGGAGATTGAAGCGCTGCGATAATGTCTGCAACAAGTTCATCCTTAGATTTAAGGGTAACTAATGCATTCAATTGATCGTCACCGATAAAAGCTGTTTCTTGAATATACGCGCCTTTCAGCACAGGTTTATCACCTGATTTACGCAACTCTTTGATCAGCTTTGCTGGTGCATTTCCTGATTCAGAAAATAACAATGTAGAAGCACCTTTAAGTACACTACGTAGTTCTTCCGAATCGATTCCTGCTTCGATAAGTGCTTTCTCGATTAATGAGTTCTTAGCAACTTGGATGATGATCCCTTGCTCGTAACACTTGCGACGAATTCCATTGATCTTGTCAACAGTTAAATCAGCAGTGTCAGTAATATAAAAATTACCAAAAGATTTAATCTGTTCGGCCAAAGCTTGAACAATTTCTTGTTTTTCTTCTTTTCTCATGATTAAATTCCTGCTACTGATTTAGTTTCGATATGAATACCGGGACTCATTGTTGATGAGATATGGATACTCTTGAAGTATGTTCCCTTTGCTGCTGAAGGTTTTAATTTTGCGATAATTTGTAATACTTCTAAAGCATTATCATAAATCTTCTCTGCAGGGAAAGACACTTTTCCAACTGAAGTGTGGATGATACCGGTTTTGTCAACTTTGAAATCGATCTTACCACCTTTTACATCTGTTACAGCTTTACCTACCTCTGTAGTTACTGTACCAGTTTTAGGATTTGGCATTAGGTTTCTCGGACCTAAAATACGTCCCAGTTTACCCACTTTTGCCATCACACTAGGCATGGTAATGATGATGTCAACATCAGTCCAACCACCTTCGATTTTGCTGATATAGTCGTCAAGACCTACGTAATCTGCACCAGCAGCTTTAGCCTCTTCCTCCTTATCAGGAGTACACAATACTAAAACACGCACAGTTTTACCAGTTCCGTGAGGTAATGTCGCAATACCACGAACCATTTGATTCGCTTTACGTGGATCTACGCCTAAACGAACGTCGATATCCACTGAAGCATCAAATTTAGTTGTCGTGATCTCCTTTACTAAAGCCGCAGCTTCTTGTAAAGAGTACGCCTTACCAGCTTCAATTTTGGATAGTGCCGCTTTTTGATTTTTTGTTAATCTAGCCACTTTCTTAAATTGATTTCGTTAATTAATTTTTCCAAGGAGCGTCACCTGAAACAGTGATACCCATACTACGCGCCGTTCCAGCTACCATTTTCATAGCTGACTCTACAGTAAATGCGTTCAAATCCGGCATTTTATCTTTAGCAATAACCTCAACCTGTTCCCAAGTCACCGCAGCAACTTTCTTACGGTTAGGCTCACCCGATCCACTTTTTAATTTAGCAGCATCTTTCAATTGAATAGCTACCGGTGGAGTTTTGATGATAAAATCAAACGATTTGTCGGCATAAACAGTAATGACAACAGGTAAAACCTGACCTGGTTTGTCTTGCGTACGAGCATTGAACTGCTTACAGAAATCCATTATGTTCACACCCTTAGCACCTAAAGCAGGTCCTACTGGAGGAGATGGATTGGCTGCGCCGCCCTTAACTTGTAATTTTACTAACGCACTGACTTCTTTTGCCATTTTGTTATAAATTTAATGTGTTAAATGTTTGTTAGTAAGTTGGAAGCAAATAACGTAACATTTATTCATTTGATCTAAAAATCTAATCTTGCAACCAAATGAGGTGCAAAGATATACAAAATATAATCATCAACAAACTATTTTTAAATATATTTCTATTATTGACCTATAAAAAAGCCCTCCTGATTTCAGAAGGGCTTACTAATATTTTTACGTTATATTTATCTATTCTTTGTCTACCTGCATATAGTTAAGTTCTAGCGGTGTCTTACGACCAAAAACTTTTACCATTACCGTAAGTTTCTTTTTATCTTCATGCACTTCTTCGATTTCGCCCGTAAAACCATTAAATGGACCATCCACTACTTTCACGGCTTCACCTACATAATAGGTAACATTAATGGTCTCTCCTTGCTCAGCCATTTCGTCCACCTTACCCAAAATACGGTTTATTTCCGCCTGACGAAGTGGAATCGCGTTGCCGGCCTTATCGCCCAAGAAACCTATTACACTATTTAAGTTTTTGATTATATGTTCGATCTCGCCATCTAAAGTCGCCTCGATAAGCACATATCCAGGATAATAGTTACGCTCTTTTGCTACTTTCTTACCATCACGCATTTGATAGTATTTCTCCATAGGTATCAATACCTGTGGAACCAAATGCTGAACACCAAGACGACTTACTTCCGCCTCTATATATTGCTTTACTTTTTTTTCCTTACCACTTACAGCACGCACCACGTACCATTTCAAACTCTGATCAGCCATAGATATTGGATTGATAAAATTAAGAAGCTGTACCGTACAACACCTCTAACACATTACTTGAGGCCTTGTCCATTACAAAAATGATCAATGCGATTAAAATAGACGCAACAAGTACGACAACTGCATGATTTTGCAACTGAGACCACGTAGGCCAAGTTACCTTCTCCGTAATCTCAACATAAGAGTCTTTAAAAAAATCAAGTACTTTAGCCATTATAGTTACTTAAGTTATGTTAGCACGGGCACAAGGATTCGAACCCTGATCGAAGGTTTTGGAGACCTCTATTCTACCATTGAACTATGCCCGTGTAGTTATTATTTCAATGCTGCAAATATAGTGTTTACGACACATTACAGCAAATATTATTTATTTTTTTTCACCGTTAAGCGAAGTAAATCCTTAGAAAAAATAAGCTAATCAGCATCAGCTAATTAGCTTATTTTTATATTGTAGTTACAATCTCTAAGACTATAAAATTTCAGTTACCTGACCAGCACCTACTGTACGACCACCTTCACGGATAGCGAAACGTAGACCTTTTTCCATAGCGATAGGAGAAATCAACTTAACTGTGATTGTAACGTTATCACCTGGCATAACCATCTCAGTACCTTCAGCTAATGAAATTTCACCAGTAACATCTGTTGTACGGAAATAGAATTGAGGACGGTATTTGTTAAAGAATGGAGTGTGACGTCCACCTTCAGCTTTTGACAACACGTAAACTTCAGCTTTGAAGTGATCGTGAGGAGTTACCGAACCTGGTTTACAGATAACCATACCACGACGGATATCAGTTTTCTCAATACCACGCAACAATAAACCTACGTTATCACCAGCTTCACCGTAATCTAAGATTTTGCGGAACATCTCCACACCTGTTACTGTAGATTTCAAGTTCTCAGCGCCCATACCTAAGATCTCAACTGGATCACCAGAGTTGATTACACCTCTTTCGATACGACCTGTTGCTACTGTACCACGACCTGTGATAGAGAACACATCTTCTACTGGCATCAAGAAAGGAAGCTCAGTCAAACGTGGAGGAATTGGAATGTAATTATCAACAGCATCCATCAATTCCATAATTTTCTCTACCCATTCAGGTTCACCATTAAGCGCCCCTAAAGCAGATCCTTTGATTACAGGAATATCATCACCTGGGTATTCATAGAATGATAATAATTCACGAACTTCCATTTCAACTAAGTCTATTAACTCTTCGTCATCGACTAAGTCAGTTTTGTTCATGAAAACAACTAATGCTGGAACACCTACTTGGCGAGCCAATAAGATGTGCTCACGAGTTTGAGGCATAGGACCGTCAGTAGCAGCTACCACGATGATCGCACCATCCATTTGAGCAGCACCAGTAACCATGTTTTTCACGTAATCCGCGTGACCAGGACAGTCAACGTGTGCATAGTGACGCGCCGCTGTTGAATATTCAACGTGTGCCGTATTAATTGTAATACCACGTTCTTTTTCTTCAGGAGCAGAGTCAATTGAATCAAATGAACGAGCTTCTGATAGACCTTTATCAGCTAATACTTTAGTGATAGCTGCAGTTGTAGTAGTTTTACCGTGGTCAACGTGACCGATTGTACCAATGTTTAAGTGTGGTTTACTACGGTCAAATTTCTCTTTTGCCATGTTTATGCGAATTAGTAATTATTAAATATTTCGTTATTAAAATTCATTACAAAGTTAATAAACTTAAATTATTCGAGCCAAAGATGGGATTTGAACCCACGACCTCTTCCTTACCAAGGAAGTGCTCTACCCCTGAGCTACTTCGGCTTCTTATCAAAAGCTTATTTACAGATTATTGCCTCCACCTTACATCACATGATTATCATGAAAGATAGAGACCCAAAATCTTGATATTAAAGAGCGGAAGACGAGGTTCGAACTCGCGACCTATAGCTTGGAAGGCTATCGCTCTACCAACTGAGCTACTTCCGCTTTTGTTTGCGAGATTGTAATCAGATTTTCACCTGCAACAACTCGCAAACTGTTTAGTGTGGAGGGAGAAGGATTCGAACCTTCGAAGCCGAAGCAACGGATTTACAGTCCGTCCCATTTGACCGCTCTGGAACCCCTCCAGACCAGCAACTTGCGTCGCTTTAGAGCCTCCTATCGGGATCGAACCAATGACCTACTGATTACAAGTCAGTTGCTCTACCAGCTGAGCTAAGGAGGCTAATATTTTTTCTTTTAATATAAATCTCTAAGAACAATCTGTTCTTCTGAACAGCGAGTGCAAAAATCAAAATTTAATTTCACTTTTGCAAGAGTATTTAAAAAAAAGTTTTTTTATTTAAAGAACAACTCAAAAACTAATTCCAAGATAGCCCGTATTGCTTTTGATGATGCAAATATAGGTACTAAAAGGACTTTACAAAATAATTACCTTAAAAAAGCAGCCCCATACTTTTCATTGTACTGATATGCAATGAAATAATTTTCGATTCCAATTCCATCTTCAATTCCGAAACATTTAGATTTATATTTTCTCTGCCTAATAAATCATCAACCGCTGCACAGAGAACGTTAACTACATAACGCCACTTTATAGAATATTAAACTATGTATTAATGCATAGATTTGTGTTTTTGCGATTAGATATTCGTGAATTCGAGGCATTTTATCTATGTTTGAAGCATATAAAAACGACATTAAAAATACGTGAAACCTGCGTTCGCTACTGCTCGAAAAAAGAACTATGCGAAAGCGAACCCTTGAACGGCATTAAAAGCAAACAAGAAGTAAAATAAATAAAGCCGCCTTTGCAAGATTCACTGTCTATTAAAACAATTTTATTCGAATGAAAAAAGCTTTTATTTTTTGTCTTTGCTCCGTACTATCGCTATCCTTATCCGCACAACAAAACAATAATCTTATAAAAAAGACAATCAAAAAGTTCTTGTCATCTAAAAATGATTCTTCTAGAGGAGCGAGTTTTATTGTCTTACCCGCTGTAGGATATTCGCAAGAATCTGGACTTGAATATGGATTTGCATCAACCTATAATTTTTATGCAGACAAATCAGATTTGAGCAGCCGGACGTCCAATTTAACACTGATGGCAACGATGACAACCAAGCAACAAAAGAACATAAAGCTAACATCAGACATTTGGACAAAAAACAATGACTATCATATTATTTCCGAATTAAGATTTAGAGATTGGCCATTTAATTTTTACGGTATTGGTAATAAAACGTTACTGATAAATGAAGACCATATCGACCAAGAGCTATTCAGAGTGAAGCTCGACATTGAAAAGAAAATAACGTCAAAACTCTACTTAGGAGTAAATGCAAATTTTGAACACTTTTCTTTTTCGGATTACGAACCAGGAGGTGTTTTCGAATCTAATGAAGTCCTCGGTAAAACGGGCGGAAAGTATCTTGCATTGGGAGTATCTGCATTATTTGACACCCGGAATAACACAACTTACTCCACATCTGGCCTTTACAGCCGAATAAAATATGCTTATGCTCCCAACTTCTGGGGCGGAGATAATTTCACAGGCAGTCAAATCGAATTAGACGTCAGATACTTCTACCCCCTCACACCCAAATTAACAACCGCTATCCAGACACTATACAGGGCTTCCATCGGTAAAGATATGCCTTTCTACGCCTTTAGGGATCTAGGAGGTGACATGACGATGAGAGGGTATTATCTAGGACGTTATAAAGACAAGAGCTATACGGCTACACAGGCAGAACTACGCTATAGAATTATTCCACGACTCGGAGCTGTTGTCTTTGGGGGTACAGGAAGTACGTTCTCTCCTCAGCACAACCTACGGCTAGTACCTTCATTTGGTGGAGGAATACGTTATTTCTTTAGTTTAGAGCATAACAGTACGATCCGACTGGATTATGCATATGGCGAAAAGAGATCGGGAGAAAAAAGACAGTCTGGCTTTTACCTAAGTATCAGTGAAGCCTTTTAATATTTCCAAAATGGGAAACGGAGCTTAAAATGCTCCTTCCGCTGCCCTTCCCGCTGACACACTATTCCAAAATAGAACAGATCTATCGTAACAGTAATGGAGTCTTCTTCGGTCAAGTTGTTCCATCTTCGTGTATTAGAAAGGCTCTTATGGATATCTCTTAGAAAAAGAAATGTAAAACGATGCTGTAAATCCACAACCTCCTCTAGCTGTAGCTCTTCGATGGAAACATCAAGCGCTCCACTCCATGCAGATTTATCCTGTTTTATTGCTACACCATAATACGCTGCAATTTCTTTAATAAGAAGATCAGATTTACTGCCCCCTCTGGCTTTCTGTCTAGTTGCTGTGTAAATCACCTCATCTGCCAACCTATAAACAAAAGGGGAATGTGTACCATGCCTACTATTAGACAATATAAAATGTGATATCAACCGAAAGAAAAATAACATCGCGACAAACTTAATTATTGTTTTCCAAAGAATTTACGATGTGCATGTTTTAATACCCCGAGTCCGTGTATTAGCACCTATTTGATACCGCTTCGCATTGCAGATGTCCTTTCTTCGCACCATACGGCAGGTATATCAACTATGCAAGCACACTAAAACCACCTCGAATCCGTGCTAGACTCGGACTCGTCACGGACTCAATACGGAGTTAACACGGACACATCTTCTATCTGCTACGAAGAGGCCATGACTCTTTCCCGAACAGATAGCGACTATAAACCGAACACGATGTCTCGCCTACCATCTCAAAATTGCAAGATAAATACACTTCCCTTGCCTTCATCGCTATCAACGAAAATATTACCCTTATGCAATAACATAATCTGTTTGCTCAATGTCAGTCCTATGCCACTCCCCGACTTCTTGGTTGTAAAAAACGGAGTAAATATCTGATCCTGAATATCTACCGACATCCCAATTCCATTATCTTCAACTTTCAACTGGATATTACCCTCCTTTTCCAACGCACTCAAACTTATATACGGATTTTCTACTCCCTTAACAGCTTCTATAGCATTAAGAACGATATTAATCAAGACCTGTTCTATTAAATTGACATCCGCCTGTAGAATTAATCTGGTATTTTTAATGATGATATCCAGATCAATTTTCTTTTGTATCAAGGTGGGTTCCAATAATTGATAGATATTTTCGAATAGCTGTACGACGATTATATCGGTATATTCCGGCTGGTCAACCTTATTAATCAATCGGTAACTTTTGGCAAATTGCAACAGGCCCTCACTCCTTCTTTTTATGGTATATATGCCCAATTTCACATCCTCAATCTCTTCGTGCCCTTCCAATAGATCCAATTTACTATATAGTGTTTCGGCTAAAGAGGTAATCGGGGCAATAGAATTCATGATTTCGTGCGTCAGTACCCGTAACAATTTGTGCCAGGCCCTGGTCTCTGTTGCATCCATGGCCTCATTGATGTTTTGATACACGATAATACGGAAAAGTCCATCCTTCGTCCCAAATTCAGAAGTCTGTATCAGAAGCTTAATCTTTCCCTTGCTCGAATTGATGACATCCATCTGCTGCTGTCCAACATCAAGGGCCATCGTCTTCTCATACAGTTCTTTATGTCGCTTCTGCATTCCCTTTATATTTCCGAGGTGAGGTGTTTGGAACAATTGCTTGAACGCATCATTGATCCAAATGACTTTACCTGTGTCATGATTGTAAAATATAATGGCCGAATCCAGCATATTAATGACCTTATTCAGGTATTGATTTTGGACTTCCTTATCCGCACTTATACTTTTATACGTTTGGTTGACTTGGTTAAAGGCGGTAAACAGCTTTCCCTCTGCCGATCGGGGGTTCTTAATGGGATACCGTCGAGTGAAATCATTATACCTGGCAGCCTCAGAAAACTCAATAAGGTATTTATACAGCACATGTTGATTTGACAAAATGTAGTATAAAACCGCAACAGTTACCAAAAACAATAAAGTGGCATAGGTATATCGTTGTAAAAAAAACAAATAAGCTACCCCTACAGCACAAGCTAATAAGACAATTACCTTAAAAACAACTGATATTACGTAACGCGACATATCCCGATTTTTTACGTTCTGAATCTCATTAAATATTGTACTTTTCTAATCGACGGTAAAGTGCTGCACGTGTAAGCCCCAATTCTTTAGCTGCTTTACTAATATTTCCATTGTGACGGTCAATAGCAGACTTAATGGCTTTTCGCTCCAGTTCTTCTAAGTTACGGGGATTAGGAAGTGTTGCATCAAGCGGATGAAGATCCTCCACCTGTTCAATTGGCGAAAAAAGAATATCATTCGCTTTTAATGTCCTTTCTTCCGACATAATCACGGCCCTTTCGATACTATATTGTAGCTCCCGGACATTACCCGGAAAATGATAATCCGTTAATTTTCGTAGTCCGTCACTTTCAATAACCTCAATCAGTTTATTGTATTTCTTGGAATAAAAAGCTAAAAAGTGTTCCGCCAATAACAACACATCATCTCCTCGGTCCCGAAGTGGTGGAACCTGTATTTCAACCGTATTAATTCGATATATTAGATCCTTACGAAATCGGCTCTCATCCGATAAGGATTTCAGGGATACATTTGTTGCCGTCAACAACCGTATATCTACCGGAACGGGTTGACTAGATCCCAATGGGATCACCTCTCTATTTTGTAATACACTTAATAACTTTGATTGCTGATGCAGCGATATATTTCCTATTTCATCCAGGAACAAAGTTCCCTTATTCGCATGCTCAAACCTTCCTTTTCGGTCTTCCCGCGCATCCGTAAAGGCTCCTTTTTTGTAACCGAATAGTTCACTTTCAAACAGGGATTCAGTCAATGCCCCCACATCTACTTTGACGTAAGGAGATTTACTACGGAAAGACCTGGAATGAATCGCATGTGCGATCAGATCCTTACCTGTCCCGTTTTCACCAAGGATCAAAATATTTGCCTCTGTTGGTGCAACCTTATTAATTTTATGTTGCAAATCGGCCATAACGGATGATTTGCCGATAATACCGTCATCGTGTATTCCCTTACTGGATGTACTGACCGTGACTTCCTTCTTTTCTGCCAATACATTTTCCAACGTTTCGATCAACTGCTCATTCTGCCAGGGTTTAACAATAAAATCAGCCGCTCCCTGTTTCAACGATTTCACGGCCAGGTCGACTGCCGCGTAAGCCGTTATCATAATTACCCGAATATGGGGATACTTATTTTTCACCTGCGAGAGCCAAAATAAGCCTTCATTTCCCGTATTAATCGTACTCTTATAGTTCATATCCAACAAGACCAGATCAATATCTTCTTTAGTTAATGTGGCTAATAAATTTTCGGGATTGTGTGCTACACTTATCTTCCTGACCTTCGATTTTAGCAAAATTCGAGCCGCCGTGAGTAAATCCTGATCATCGTCTAACACCAGTATAGAGGCTTTTTTTAAATCCATCCGCTAAAAATAATTATAAATCGAGATTACCTGCGTAATAATCATTGATATACTTTTGTAATAAATATGCGTATCGCTTCAACAACAACTGGTTTTTCGCTGCATCAAATTTGTTTTTCGCTGTCAGGTAAAGGACTGAATTGCTTGCTCCTTCATCAAATTGAACCTGGGCAATCCGGAATGATTCCGCATAGCTTTGTTCCTGTTCTTTCAGATTTTGCACACTCTCCAACGTCGCTTTCAAATCAAAGACCGCCTTTGCAGTAGATTCCCGCAAATTATTCAAAGCGATCTCCTTTTGTAACCGATTTTCTTCAAACCCAATTTTTGCACGATTTATCTGGTTACGCACCTGAAACTGATTAAAGATAGGAATACTTAAAGTCACAAAAATACTTTTTCCTAGATTATTTTTCGATTGCTGCCAGTAAGAAAAATCTCCTTTACTCGAATAACGACTGTTTAGCCCCGCTCCTAGCGATAAGGAAGGATAATAATAGGATTTCGCCACCTTAATATTTTGTTGCGCTTCCTTGATTCGCCAATCTAAGGCTTGATATTCGGGCAAAAGGGTCTGCGCCTTTATGTAGAGCTGCTCCCAGCCTAAAGCGGGGTCGGTAGCAAGCATAGGAAGAGGCTTGAGTTCACCCAGTTCAGGTTCCGAAATATTTAACAGATTTGCTAAACGCAACCTATTACCATACAAAAATTGTATGTTCGCCTGCACATTATTTTCATCCATTTTATACTGTCCTTTAATATCGTAATAGTCTCCCGGAGCATATGCACCTTCTTTAAACATAACCTCAGCTCTACGCAGCTGCTCTTTCGTAACGGTCAATTGCCGATGGGACTGACTCAACATATCCTTTGCGGTCAGCACCTGAATATAAGTTTCTATCACATCTAAGCGAAGCTCGTTTGCCTTTCCTTCAAATTCCAATTTTCCGGCTTCTTTTGCATTAGACTTCATACGTATATCATGTAAAATCCGAAAGCCGTTAAACAGGTTCACCCCTGCACCTA
Organism: Sphingobacterium alkalisoli; assembly: GCF_005049105.1. Lineage (GTDB taxonomy): Bacteria > Bacteroidota > Bacteroidia > Sphingobacteriales > Sphingobacteriaceae > Sphingobacterium > Sphingobacterium alkalisoli. The sequence goes on along the minus strand of NZ_SUKA01000001.1, from coordinate 1,417,173 downwards.
AGCCTTGATTTCCGGTAGTACTATTTTCTTCAATAAATTGATTGGTTGTAGGATCAATATTCCTACCCTGATTAAGTCCATGACTTAAATCCCCATTCAGGGTCGGCAATTGATTTTGCCACGCTTGTTTGTAATCGATCTCACTCCGCCTTACAATTAATTGATTTTGCTTCAGTTGTGGATTGTTTTTCAATGCCATTACAATACATGTACGCAGATCGATTATTGAATCCTGAGAAAAAGCTTTACCTCCATCCGCGATTATTATCAAAAGTATATTATAAAAATAAAATAGTTTTAAATTCATTTTTAGATATTTCCCAAATCCGTTCACAGCCTGTGCCAAACAAGTAAATCACAAAAAACCAATACGTTAAAATCCCCGACTTAAAAAAAATGTACGTTGATGAACAACGAGTGTTCGGAATCGGACACTTTGTTCGACACAAAAATCCAGCTCTTGGTACAATACAATTCACTTCATCCTACTGTTCGCAGATGAACAATCAAGTGTTCACTATCGGACAAACCGCTTTCCAAAAAAACAACTAAACAACTATATAACAATACTTTAAAAAAATGGCACAAGCTTCTCTAGGAAAAGAGAAAACGACATACTTTTTTTATATTTAATACTTTCTACTTTTCAATGGACAGACCGATAAAACAACGCAGATGGAATAAGAGAAGAATCCTTACTCTTATCGGGATTTTGAGTATACTCGCATTAATCGGAGCTAGCTACTACTTCACAAGTGGTAACAGCAAATTGAATGTAGAAGCTGAACGTCTAAATATCGTGGAAGTTAAAGAAGGGACTTTTCAGGAATTTATCCCTATCAATGGTACGATATTACCTATTAGCAGCATTTACTTAGATGCCTCAGTAGGTGGTCGCGTGGAAGAGAAATTTGTGGAAGACGGCGCACACCTCAAAAAAGGAGATCCAATTATGCGTCTATCCAACACAGATTTAGAACTCAGTCTTGTACAGCAGGAAACACAGGTACTAAACCTATTAACACAGGCGCAGATCGCGCAAACCAATGCACAGCAGGTATCTATCAACAACCGCAACCAAATGGCGGACGTAGAGCAAGGTTTAAAAGAAGCCGATCGTTTATATCGGCTCAACAAGAAACTTTTTCAGGAAAAAGCGATTGGCTCACAGGAGTACGAAAAAACCGTCAACGAATATAACTATCAAAAGGAGCGGGTTGCATTAACCAAACAGATTCTGCTACAGGATTCGCTGTCCACAAGCCAGAAACTGTACCAGGATCGAGAAACGTACAAGCGTACACAGAGCGCGTTAGAACTGATGCGCCGGAAGGTAGGCGATCTGATATTACGCGCACCGGTGGATGGACAACTGACTTCCTTTGATGCTGAGATCGGGCAAAATAAAAACGCAGGCGAACGCCTAGGACAGATCGATGTGCTGACCGGGTTTAAGGTACGTGCTGAAATCGACGAACATTATATTAATCGGATTTTTCCCGATCTGGAAGGATTGTTCACCATATCGGGCAAACCTTACAAACTTCGTATTAAGAAGATCTACACACAAGTGACCAGTGGTCGCTTTCAGGTAGATATGGAATTTACGGGTGAACGACCGCAAAGCATTCGCCGTGGACAAACCTTACAAATTCGCCTGGCATTAAGCGACGAGACAAAAGCCCTTCTATTAGCAAAAGGAGGATTCTATCAACAAACAGGAGGCAACTGGATCTTCAAATTAGACAAATCTGGTAACATTGCCTATCGTGTAGATATTCAACTGGGACGACAAAACCCGGATTTTTATGAAGTCATGAATGGGCTATCACCGGGTGACAAAGTAATTGTTTCCAGTTACGAAACATATGATAAAATACAGGAATTGAATGTGAAATAAGTAAAATGAGAAATAAAGAACAAAGATTATGAACGTGGAGTCTAATAACGATTACCAAGCAAACACCCAAGTCTACAGTCTAATATCTCAAATCTAACATCTAGAATACTATGATCAAAATAACTAACCTCCAAAAATATTACCGCACCGAAGAAGTAGAGACGGTCGCGCTGAACAATTTAACTATACATGTCAAAGAAGGAGAATTTGTAGCTGTAATGGGCCCTTCTGGTTGTGGAAAGTCAACCCTACTCAACATTGTCGGTCTACTGGATGATCTGGATGAAGGAAGTTACCTGTTCAACAATATCGAGGTTGCAAAATTCAACGAACGCAAACGATCAGACCTTAGAAAGCATAATATTGGTTTTGTCTTCCAAAGTTTCAATCTGATCGACGAGCTAACCGTCTTTGAAAACGTGGAGCTTCCACTCGTCTATACCAATGTGCCTGCTGCAGAACGCAAGCGCCGCGTCGAGGAAGTATTGGAAAAGGTACAGATCATGCATCGCCGAAATCACTTTCCACAGCAGCTTTCCGGCGGTCAGCAACAACGTGTAGCCGTAGCCCGCGCAGTAGTTAATACGCCTAAATTAATACTAGCCGATGAACCAACGGGAAATCTGGACTCCAACAACGGTAACGAAGTAATGCATTTGCTGACTGAATTAAATGAAGCCGGAACAACTATAGTAATGGTAACACATAGTGAGCACGATGCCAGATTTGCAGATCGTGTGATCCGTATGCTCGACGGACAGGTAATTATGGAAACGACAACGTTTTAGAAGATAATAAGGATATCTAAATAAGATGATCAAAAACTACATAAAAATAGCTTGGAGAAACCTTAGAAGTCAAAAGCTATTCTCCATCATAAAGATCGGGGGATTTGCCTTCGGTATATCCATCTGTTTGCTCATCGTTCTTTTCGTGAAGCACGAACTCAGCTATGATAAATTTTATCCCGACTCCGATCAGATATATAGAATAGTAGGTGTTGCTAATCGTGACAATGTAATTCTAAAAGGGATAGCCATGCCCGCGCCTGCTGGACCAACATTGAAAGAGGAATTTCCTGCAATCGAAGCCATGGGCAGAATGCTTTCCAACCCACTATTTGGCGCAGGAAGTAATCAGCTATCCATTAATGAAAACCCAGAAAACTTTTCAGACAATGGCTTTACCTATATAGACCAGTCCTTACTGGATATTTTCGCCCTACCAGTAATCTATGGATCATTAGCCCAAGCGCTCGATAAACCTAACACCATGGTTATAACCCTGAGCAAAGCAGAAAAATACTTTGAAGGAGACCCATCTGGAAAGATCATCTATTTAAATAACAACAAAGACAGACCTTACACAATCACTGCGGTCATCGCGGATATACCAAGCAATTCCCATTTGCATGGCTTTAATTTCTTTATGACTTTATCAGGAATTGATTTTTATCCGGGTGAACAGCAAAACTGGGTCGCTAGTAATTATTGCACGTATCTGAAGCTAAAAAAAGGAACTGATATCGAGCCCTTGGCCAAGCAGCTTACCAAATCATATATTCTAGATCACTACATACCTGCCATTTCACAGGCAGGCATGCAGGTTAATCCTGTCTTAAGCTCCGCAAAACTCATCTTACAACGATTAGATAAAATCCACTTATATTCATCAGATATTCAGGATTACAAATTAGAAACACAAAAAAGAGGTGATATTAAAACCGTATGGATTTTCAGTGCCATTGCAGGATTTATCCTTATCATTGCTGCCATAAACTTTATTAACCTTTCTACAGCAAACGCTACCAGGAGAGCAAAAGAAGTAGGCGTTAGAAAAACAATCGGGTCTAGTCGGAAAGCATTAATGAGCCAATTTATTTCGGAATCATTGCTCTACAGTTTGATTTCGGTCTTTCTGGGTATTGGTATCAGCTTCGCACTCCTGTCAGTTTTCAACAACTTAGCAGACAAAACATTATCTATACCGTGGAATGAATGGTATTTTATACCAACCGCTATCTCTGTTGCATTAATTTTAGGGCTACTCTCCGGAATATACCCGGCCGTTTATTTATCTAGCTTCAACCCAATATCGGTCCTGAAAGGTAATATATCTTCAAGATCTGGAACATCAACATTTCGCAACGGATTGGTCGTATTTCAATTTGTAACCTCTATTGTCCTTATTATTGGAACCCTGATTATCAATCAGCAGATGAACTTTATCTTAAACAAAGACATCGGATTTAACAAGGATCAAGTATTGATATTACATGGTACCAATACTTTAGGGGATCAGGTCAGAACATTTAAAAGCGAACTCGCCAATATACATACTGTGCAACATGTAGCTATTAGCGATTATTTACCCGTCATGATGGATGGTTCGAAGAGAAATGGCAATGCATTTTGGCAAGAAGGCAAACGAACGGAAGAGACCGGAAAAGGTGGTCAATTTTGGATAGTTGATAAAGATTACCTTCAAACATTTGGACTCAACCTGATTGCTGGTAGAAATTTCAACTCGGATATTGCCTCAGACTCAGCGATGGTAATAGTAAATGAAAAAATGGTAAAGGAACTTGGGTTAAAAGACCCTATTGGCGCACGAATTACAAACGGGACAACATATACAATCATTGGAGTCGTTGAAGACTTTATTTTTGGTTCACTACGAGAAGAAGGCTTACAGCCCCTTTGCTTGGCTATTGGAGGAAGTAACTCGCTAACATCTGTGAAAATCAGTTCGAACAACATCGACAAAACCATCATGGACATTACCTCTATTTGGAATAAATTTTCTCCAAACCAAAAAATCCAATACAGCTTTTTGGATGAAGGGTTTGCCGCGTTATATAACGATGTTCGACGTACTCAAAATATCTTCACTTCCTTTGCAATTATAGCCATCTTCATTGCATGTCTAGGGCTATTTGGCTTGGCGGCCTATACAACGACACAGCGAACCAAAGAAATAGGAGTTCGCAAGGTATTAGGCGCTTCAATCGCCGCTATCGTTAAACTACTGTCCAAAGATTTTGTAAGACTTGTGTTTGTGGCCATTGTCATCGCCTCACCCATTGCGTGGTGGGCGATGAACAAATGGCTGGAAGACTTTGCTTATCGTATCGACATAGAATGGTGGCCATTTGCATTAGCGGGATCAGCGGTCGTAGTGGTGGCCTTGCTAACTGTCAGTTGGCAGGCAATACGTGCGGCATTAGCCAATCCTGTAGATAGTTTAAGGGATGAATAAGCGAATCCGCGTATTTGCAAATTTGTCGATACGCCGAAAAATCAAAGATTATAGATAATAACTGGATTGCAATACTGAAATCTGAATACTAAAAAATGATAAGGAACTACATTAAAACCGCTTGGCGTAGCCTTCTGAAAAACAAGGGCTTCACCGTTATTAACATTCTTGGTCTGACCGTAGGGCTGTCTGCTGTGCTGATCATTGCCCTGTGGGTGCAGAACCAGTTTCGACAGGACAATTTTTACAGCAATCAGGAGAATATCTACAAAGTATTGAACCGATACATCGTGGATATGTCAACTGGTCAGAGCACCCCTTATCCTGCGGCGGATGCACTTACCGAAAATCATCCGGAAGTGGAATATGCCGCGCGGGTGTATCGGCATTGGGAGCGTTTGTTGACCTTCAAAAGTGACGGTATCAAAGCGTATGGAAATGAGGTCGATCCCGATTTCTTGAAAATATTCGATTTTCCGGCAATAAAGGGAATGAGAGAGGACGCACTCAGCAACAAAACCAATATCGTCGTGACCGAGGGCTTGGCGAAAAGCCTATTTGGAGACGAAGACCCCCTTGGCAAGACCATCACGCTGGACAACGAAAAATCCTACACCGTCGTCTCGGTGCTCAATGATCTACCGACCTATACGGATTTTAGCTTTAACTATTTGATTCCCATGGATCGGGATCCCTCGAACTGGAATACAATGAGCTATAGTACCTATGTAAGTCTCCGGCCTGGGGTCGACATCGAGGTGTTCAACGAAAAGATCGAACCTATGGTGCGTACCCATGCTCCCGATTTGAAGAACAACGTAAACTTTCTCTATCCCTTGTCCAGAATACACCTGTACTCGAAGTTTGAGAACGGTGTGGCTGTGGGCGGCAAGATCAGCCAAGTTCGTCTTATTGCTGGGATAGGGCTGCTGATCCTATGTATTGCCTGTATAAATTTTGTCAACCTCAGCACCGCAAAGGGACAAAAGAGAGCCAAGGAAGTCGGGGTTCGTAAAGTCATCGGAGCGAGCAAGGGCAATCTGGTCGGTCAGTTTTTGACGGAGTCTGTCATCATATCGGTCGTGGCGGGGATCCTGGCCATTGTGGCGAGCTTTTTGGCCTTGCCACTGTTCAACCAAATGCTCGACAAACCCTTGTCCTTCGTGACGACCGGGCCGTTGGTTTGGTTGATACTGTTGGGTTTTGTTATTTTTACTGGCTTATTGGCCGGCGTTTATCCGGCATTTGTCCTTTCGGCTTTTCAGCCCATCAAGACCCTAAAAAATATTAAAGTATCCAAAAAATCTAATTTCAGTATGCGTAGCGTATTGGTGGTCTTACAATTTGGCTCTGCCGTCGTGCTGATAATCGCTACTCTGATTATCCATCTACAGATCCAGTATGCGAGCGACAGAGATGTGGGGTATGATACCTCTCAACTACTGGAAGTCGCCCTCGAGGGCAAAGCCGTCGAGAATTATGAAACGATCAAGAACGAACTGCTGAACAGTGGTTTTGTCACCCATATAACCCGTACCGGACAGACCATTACCCAAAATAACTCATCATCATGGGGGAACTTTTCATGGCAGGGTGCTACGCCCGAACAATCAAAAAAAACGACTTTCTTCTTGACAAATGCGCAGAGTGATTTTATCGAAACCGTGGGACTCAAGCTGGTGGATGGCCGTGACTTGGACTATCCCCGCCTGCCTAGTGATAACCGTGCTATTCTGCTCAATGAGGCAGCAATTAAAACAATGGGTCTGGAAAACCCGATCGGGCAGCTTTTTAACTGGGGAGACGAGGTTTACACGATCGTGGGTGTGTTTTCGGACTTCGTTAGTGGCTCACCGTATAGCGAGGTAGAGCCAATGCTGGTCTTCTCATGGATTGATAATCTCAAAAATATGATTATTCGTACGGACAATCAGCAGGCAATGAATAAAACTTTAGCTTTCATCGAAAGCACCGTAAAGAAATTCGACCCGGCCTATCCGTTCAACTACCGTTTTGTGGATGAACGCTATGCCGAAAAATTCAAGAACCAGCAACAAACGGCTTCTTTATCCCTGACGTTTTCGCTGTTGGCTATATTTATCTCTTGCCTGGGCCTGTTCGGGCTTATCTCCTATATCACCGAGACACGTATCAAAGAAATCGGGATTCGCAAAGTGCTAGGTGCATCGGTATCAGGTATCGCTTCTATGCTTTCCATCGATTTTGTAAAACTTGTGTTTGTTGCCATTATCATTGCCACACCCATTGCCTGGTGGGCGATGAATAAATGGTTGGCCGATTTTGCCTACCGCATCGATATCCAATGGTGGATGTTTGTACTGGCCGGATTGTTGGCAATAGGGATCGCTTTATTTACGGTGAGCTGGCAGGCGATTCGGGCAGCGGTAGCGAATCCGGTGGATAGTTTGCGGGATGAATAGTATGTTGGAACAAGGATGAAAGAACAAGGATTAAGGATATCTAAATTGTAAAAAGATGAACAACAAAATTAAAACTACTCTCCGTTATCTTTGGCGCAATAAGTTATTTACCGCGTTGAACATGATCGGGCTGTCGATCGGCATCAGTGCCTGCTGGTTGGTATTCAGCATTGTGCATTATGAGTTATCTTTCGACAAGAAGATTCCCGATATTGAGCACGTTCATCAGATTGTATCTAGGCAGGAATTTGAAGGAAAAAAGAGCAGTTTCGCAGGTGTTCCTTTGGGTATGGCACCGCTGTTAGCAGATGAGTCATTGGATGATGCTCTTATCGTACCTATATATAACCAAAATTTTGAACGTTTGTCGATACCGCAGGATCATGAAGAAGAGCCCCTGACACTGGATGAGCAAGAGGGCATAGTGGGCACGCGGGCGGATTACTTCCAACTACTTCCTTATGAATGGGTTGCAGGCAATGCCGAAACGGCTTTTTTCCAACCCAACAATCTGGTACTCACGGAAGAGCGAGCGCGACAGTATTTTCCTAAAAATAGCTCCACGGAACTTTTAGGCAAGGTTATAGTGGCAGATACAACACAGTTTGTGGTATCAGGCGTAGTCAGAAAACTATCCTTTCCAAGCAGCTTTAATGCACAGGTATTCATGTCTATTCCCGATAAGGAATGGCATAATCAGAACTGGAGCGGTATGAATTCAAACCACACCCTTTATGTCAAAACAAAAAATCAGGCATCCTTGAAACGCTTATTATCTATGGTAATACAACGTTATCAGGAAACGGCCGCTAAAGAGCACGAAAAACTTGGTGCTAAGATTAATTTTACTTCTTCTCCTTTGAAAGATAAACATTTCGAAAAGCAATTCGACACCGAAGGAAGTAGCATCAATAAAAAAGTACTTTACGGATTAGTGATGATTGGAGGATTCTTATTAATCCTGGCATGTATTAATTATGTCAATTTGAGTACATCACAAATGCCTCAACGCGCTAAAGAGATTGGTGTCCGCAAAACTTTAGGCGCGAGCCCACTTTATCTTACGGCAAATTTCCTTGTAGAAACATTATTTACTGTCTTGCTGGCTTTACTATTATCATGGCCGATTGTCGAATTATTTCGGCGAATATATCCTGAATTTATTCCTTCGGGAATGGAACAATTCAATAACAATTGGATTGTTGTCCTGTTTCTGTTTATACTAGTTCTTCTGGTATCTCTTTTAGGCGGGCTGTATCCTTCCTATTTGATCAACAAAGTACGTTCTATAGACACATTGAAAGGAAAAATAGAGACCAAAATTAAGGGAACACGTTTTAGCTTGCTCAAGGCGCTAATTGTCTTCCAATTTGTCATTGCTCAGTTTTTTGTGGTGGGAGCACTTATTATAGGTCAACAACTGGATTTCACACTGCAGAAAGATCTAGGTTTTGCTCACGATGCTATAGTGACTATCCGCATGCCTTACAAATCATATCAAAATGCGGATGTCGACCCTTTTTTATACAAACAAGCCCTGTCAAAATATCCTGAAATAGCAAATATCGCATTAGGACATGAACCTCAAAATAACAGTCATTGGGGAGATATTTATTACTTCGCCGCAGATACCGGACAAGTACAACTTCACGCTCCAAGAAAATACGTGGATAAAGATTTTGTAGATCTCTATCATATCGAATTATTAGCCGGCCGTAATATACAGCAAACAGACACGATGCGTGAGGTTCTGATTAACGAATCTACTTTGAAACCCTTGGGTATCTCGTCCCCCGAACAAGCCGTTGGCCATATTTTGACGCAAGATGATAATAAAAATTTTTCCATTGTTGGCGTATTTAAGGATTTTCACCAAAAATCACTGCATGTAAAAATAGAACCGTTGATCTTAGGATCCTCCAATAAGAGCGGACAACTGCAAACGTTCCATATCAAACTGCCGAATGATCGCAACCTATGGACAAAAACCTTCGCATTAATGGAAAAAGAATGGAAAATTTTTTATCCTAACGCACCGTTCGAATACAAATTCGCCGACGAAAAGATAAAGACTCTCTATGGGACCGAACACCGTACAGCAAAACTGATTGATTTAGCTACAGGGGTTACGATATTTATCAGTTGCCTCGGTCTGTTTGGCTTAGCGACGCTCACCGCATTTCAACGTACCAAAGAAATTGGTATCCGCAAAGTTCTGGGTGCTTCGGTTTCAGGCATTGTTGCGATGCTGTCCAAAGATTTTGTAAAACTTGTGTTTGTGGCTATTATCATCGCCTCCCCCATTGCTTGGTGGGCGATGAACAAATGGCTGGAAGATTTTGCTTATCGTATCGATATAGAATGGTGGATATTCGCTTTGGCGGGCTTCTTGGCAGTTGTCGTGGCATTGCTGACGGTAAGCTGGCAAGCTGTGAGGGCAGCGGTGGCCAACCCGGTAGACAGCTTGAGGGATGAATAAAGAACAACGATTATAGATAATTTAATTGCCAGATCTTAATACGAAAGACATGATAAAATATTATTTTAAAACAGCGTGGCGGAACACATGGAAAAACAGTCAGTTTACCGTATGGGGTATTTTAGGCTTATCATTGGGCATGGCTGTTCTTATAACTATATTGATTTATATCAACCGCGAACACAGTTATGACCGATGGAATGAACAGTTGTCGCGTGTCTACCGGATAAATACAGAGAGCGAGTGGGGCAATAATTATGAATTGACTTCGTTTTCTCCCCCAGCATTGGGATGGTATATGCAAGAACACCTACCGGAGGTGGATTTAAGTACTGCTTTTAGGGAAATGGGAGAAGTATTAGTAAAAATCGAAGACGAACCCTTCTACGAACATCAGGCGATTGTTGCAGACAGCAATTTCTTTAAGATATTTTCTTATCCGTTCCGTTATGGCAATATAGATTTTGCTCTTAGTAGACCTGACCAAGTCGTATTAAGCAGAGCAACCGCTGAAAAGTGGTTTGGCCCCGCTGATCCAACAGGAAAAACAGTGGAGATAAACAAAAAGACGTATACAGTTAGCGGAGTTTTTGAAAAACCGGGGCCATCACATCTAGATATTCATATGTGCTTATCTACATCGTTTGACCAAAACAATTGGAATGCCCGCGTTTTGACACATTATGTTTTGCTAAAACCTAACGCTAACCTACAACAATTGCGACATAAGGCTGAAGAGGCTTTTGTTTACAATTTTGCATTGGGACAGCAAGCTAATCCATATATCAAGCATACTAAGCAAGAAGCTTCGGAGACAACGATTTTTAGCGCCGAGACTGCATCAAAATGGCTAGCTGAGTTCATGGGTATAAAAAATATTCACCTGCATTTGGAATCCGTGGCCAGCATCCACTTATCACCAATGACTTTCGGGTGGAGTGATTCCCCGGCGAACCATCCCGTACTAGATTTTGAAAAAGGGAATCATGTTCCCGTATTGATTTTTTCTATCATCGGCACACTTGTACTGCTCCTTGCGGCCATCAATTATGCTAACATCGCCATTGCCATCGAAAATACACAGGCCAAAAACACGGGAATCCGAAAAGTCGTCGGTGCCAGCAAGTCACAGATCATTTGGCAATCCCTAACTAGCTCTTTTTTTCAGGTGAGTATTGCATTGATTGCAGCTTTAGTATTCAGCTATTTCATTATCCGTTACCTGAATAAGAAGATGGCATTGGAACTCGAGTTCTGGAACAATATTGCCCAAACGACAAATTGGCAGCTAGTAGGGCAATTGATATTGACGGGCTTAGTGGTGACGTTGGCATCGGGACTTTATCCCGCTTTTATCGCTACGAGGTTCAAGTCGGTAAGGCTACTTAGCGGCGAATTACAAAATGGACAACGTGGCCGCGGTATTCGTAACACACTTGTCGTTTTCCAATTCGTGGTTGCTTTGGTATTCATTATCTCCTTGGTTGTTGTACGTTCACAATTGGATTTCATGAAAAACAACGACCCGGGTTTTGACACCGAACAGGTATTGCGAATAGATGCAGAACGGGTTGATATGGATTTTTTCGCCAACCTTGATGAGCATCATGCACTAATGAACACCCTAAGGGCGATGCCTGAAATCAAAACCCTTGGAACTTCTCATTTTTATCCGGGAAAACCCTCACACAGCATACAACCTGCTGCTTTCGGCCGGACATCAGACACGCTTTCCGTACGTGCCAATTGGGTCGGATTGGGATATTTTGAGACGTTGGGGATAGATATGGCGCAGGGGCGTACTTTTTCGGAAGCATTTGCCCGTGACACGGCTAATGCTGCTATTATAAACCAAACCGCGGCATTGCGTATGGGGCTGACACAGCCGGTAGGGGAACAGATTTCTGCCTTGGGAATGGAATACCGTATCATTGGAGTAGCACAGGATGTTCATTTATCAGGTTATCAACAAGCCATTGAACCTGAATTGTATGTAATTGGAACATTACCAGGCATGACCGGTGGTCGACGTCAATTACTTATCCGATTCCAAGACGGTTTTGCGGCTCAGCGGTCATTAGAAAAAATAAAGACTTTATGGCGAGATATTGAAAAAAGCGGACCGATGCGGTATGCCTGGTTGCAAGATGATTTTGCAAAGCTCATAGATAAATACGAAAAACTGAATCACTTAGTTACCTTACTGTCCATTATCTCCATGATCATTGCCGCTATGGGTATTTTCGCCATCAGCGCTTTCCTTACCCAAAAGCGGATCAAAGAAATCGGCATCCGCAAGGTGCTGGGGGCATCGGTATCCAGTATTGTTGCGATGTTGTCCACGGATTTCGTACGACTTGTGCTTATTGCCACTGTTATTGCCTCGCCCATTGGATGGTGGGCAATGAGTAAATGGTTGGAAGATTTCGCTTACCGCATTGAGATGGAGTGGTGGATATTTGCCTTGGCAGGATCTGTAGCCATAGTGGTAGCCTTATTGACCGTCAGCTGGCAGGCCATACGGGCTGCGATGGCGAATCCAGTAGATAGTTTGCGGGATGAATAAATTCTCCTACAGTCCCTCCAAAGGAAGTAAGGACAAAAAAATGATAACAGATTACAGATAATAACTAGATCTCGATACCGAAAATGATAAAAAACTACTTCAAGACGGCTTGGCGAACGATGTTAATCAACCGTACGTATTCCTTTACAAATTTGATAGGTCTTACAATAGGTCTTGTTGTCGTGATGTTGGTAGCCTCTTTGGTGTGGGATGAAATGTCTTACGACCGACAATGGAGCCACGGAGATGAATTATATCGTATCCGAACTATCCATCGTGATAAAGATGGACAGTTCAAATTTAGGTCCGAGAGTGTTCCTTCAGGACTTGCAACAGTATTGCCAACACTTTTTCCAGAAGTAATCAACTACACTCATATTAATACCTTTCGACCTATACTCGCAATAGATAGTGTTTCTCATAGGAATATCGAAATTGAGGTTCTGGAATCAGATACCAATTTTTTTAATTTATTTGACACCCAACTGTTAGAAGGTAATCCGAAACAAACCATTGCTCAAGTGAAGAATTTAGTCATTACAGAAAGTTTACGCCAACAATATTTTCCCGGCAAAGACATTCTCGGCAAAATATTTTACGATATCCCTGACGAAGGCCCCCCTCAAGCATATGTTATCAATTCGGTTATAGCTAACCTACCTCAAAATACACATCTTAAAGCAGATGCTATTCTCATCTCTTCAGAGACACAAACCTTCAAACCAGAAAATGCAGGAAGCCGGTCTGGGCAATACGTTCGTATAAAGCATCATACAGATACAGCTCAATTGGCAAAAAAAATTGGCATTTGGTTTAAAAACCAATTACCAAATAAACACTTTGAGGGTATGGTCTTTGAGTTCCAGTCTATTAAAGATATACACCTTCGCTCAGTTACCGGATGGGATAGTCCGATGCGGGACATTTACATGTTTATCGGCATCGGCATACTCATCCTAATCTTGATTAGCATTAATTTTGTCAACCTTACATTTGCTCATGCAGTAAAACGTACGCAGCAAACTGGTATACGAAAAGCCCTCGGAGCCAATCGATCCCACTTGATATCCCAAATGGGAGCCGAAAGCTCCTTGCTTTTCGGCGTTGCTCTAATTTTAGCGACCTTTATCTATATCTTAATCTTACCTGCTTTTGAAAAATATCTGGGTCACCCACTTACCATGGTGTTTCATCGTTCATGGTTTATGTTTCTGGGGTTAGTGTTCTTTTGGATATTGTTGGGTATAATATGTAGCCTGTTCCCAGCTATCCTGCTATCTAAAACCCAAACCGCTCACCAACTTAAAAAACGTTTATCGGTACTCCAACTGCCTTTGAATACAGGTTTTACCAGAATCCTCGTTTCCTTACAATTTAGCATAGCGATGACGGTGATCATCTGTATGCTCACCATACGCTCACAGCTACAATATATGCACAACAAGGATCTTGGCTATGAGCCTAAAAACCTTCTCGTTTTGGATTACACGGCATGGGAGGGCAAAGATCAGACTTTTAAACAAGTTCTTTTACAAAATCCGGCTATTACAGCAGTGAGTCTATCGATGTGGACTCCATTTAGTGGAGGGGTAGATTTCAAAGAAGTAATGCATCCTGACGATCCCGACAAAAAAGAGATGATCGCCCTCATTACAGGGGATTTTGATTTTGCAAATACGTTTGGGTTAAAACTTCAAAAAGGAAGACAATTACAACCCGATCGTGCTTTTGATGCCGTTGTTTATGATTCTGTAACGCTACAGAGGGAGATATACAGCAATGTGCTTGTGAGCAGAACCTTGGCTGGCAATCATGGTTTACAAGTAAATATAGGCTCCAAACCTATACGCCATACGCCCGTAGGTATTTTCCAAGACTTTCACCCAGGCAGCCTCCGCTACCCTATTATGTCAACCATTATTGAAGCACGAAAGAATTGGGAAGGTGCTTGTATGACAATACGTGTGGCACATGGTCAGGAAAAACAAGCCTTAGCTGCCGTCACCGCCACATGGAACAAATTTTTCCCGAATAGAACTTCGCAGATCAATTGGCTTGAGGATCAAGTGAAAGCGCAATATCAGAAAGAAGAAAAGCAATATCAACAATTGGCCTTTTTTAGCAGTATAAGTTTGCTGATAGCTCTTTTAGGTGTATTTGGCATTGCTATTTATACTATCGAACGCCGGATCAAGGAAATCGGTATTCGTAAAGTAATGGGAGCCTCTGTCAATTCTATAGTATTGCTCCTTTCTGGCTCCTTTGCAAAACCTGTATTTTATGCCGTATTCGTTGCTGTTCCTGCTGCCTGGTGGATGATGCATAAGTGGCTCGAAAATTTTGCTTTCCGAATTCAAATCCCATGGCTTTTATTTGTGTTAACAAGCGTATTTACCTTTAGTTGTATGTTAGCCGTTGTAGGTTTTCGTGCAGCGCATGCCGCTAGAACAAACCCCGTGGATAGTTTGAGGGATGAGTAAAACAATCTATGTAATTTCATCAGTACAGTTTATGTAATTTCATCAATAGAAGTTATGTAATTTCATCAAAATGATTTACATCTGTCATGTCAAAGGATTGAATGATGTTTGTAACCACAAGGATAGCGAATGAAATAATTGGAAGGTTGACCGCACCTTTATAGCGACAGAAATAAAAGCGGCTAAGACAATAACCACAGAAATGTTTAAACAGTTGGACAAATTCGAAAGCCATCAGGAAACACTTGTGCAAAGGTTTTGATCTACGGAGGCAATAAATCCCAAAAGCGCAGTAAGTATCTCGTTAGGAGCTGGAACGAAGCATCGGACGGAAGTCTTTATAAATAAGCCGTAGGGTGTCAAGAATAAAAAACCAAACCGATTTTGGGGAAATTGGTTAATAATTGGAAGATCCTACGGCTTAAAGATTTTAACGCTATTTTCAGCGTACTTATCAAGTAGTCATCATTTCTTTTTTTATATATACTAGGCCAGTAAAATTCGGCTTGCTAGATTTTTTTTGCACTAAGGAGAACCTTTCTTTTCCTTCCATGTGGTTTTGTATAATTTCCATGAGTTTTTTGGGTTTTATGTAACTATCCATTCGTTTGTTACAGGTATATAGAATATCATAAGCAAGTCTTTCTTCGCTAAAATAACCTTCTTCAAAAAGTTCGTGCAGTGTACTTTTTAACTTTCCATATTCTTCTTCATCGGAATTATACACGATTTGAACATTGCTAGTATCAACTAGCAAAAAGATAGTTTTTATCGGAGTATTGTTACTATCCACCTGTTTCAAGTCGTAAATAACACGATCAGTATAGTTCGTAACTACCATTTGATAACTATTTTTCTCATTGTTCGGATCGATGGGTATTGGATATGCGCTCCCCGCATTTTCGAAATCCAACACCTGTGTAAAAACATATAAATCATGAGCATATATCCGCTTTATTTCAAATGTTTCAACTTTATCAATATAATCCAGTGGCTTACCCATTAAGAAAGAAGCCTCCTTGCCGGACAAATGTTTAGCAAGCCTTAAAATCAACAGTCGGTAAATAATTAGTATTTCTAATTCACTGCATCGGATGGAATACGCTTTTGTCTTCGGAATAATTTCTTTTTCTTTCATAGTTTGTTTATATAGTTTTTCTATACAAATAAATAGATTAAATATCAATATTCAAAACATTTGATTAAAAAATATTTACATTTTATACATTTATCTATACAAATAGATATAATAGATGACCAAATTAGGAGAATACTTAGCAAAGAAATCAGTTAACAAATCGATGGTGGCCCGTAAAACCGGACTCAGCAAGGCTAGAATTAACGAATTGACCATGACCGATACCGCCAAACTACGTTTAGATGAAATGTACTTGATCGCATTAGCTATTGATACAGATCCTTGCGAAATGATGAAAATTCTCTGTGCAGACTTAAGTTTAGACGAGTCAGATTCTTAGAATGTGTAATATTATAGCGTAATCCAAATGAGGGAATATTTTACTATAGTACGCGTCGCACATTATACTTTTCATTTTGTCATCCTGACATTAGGAATTGCGAAGTAATCATTCAAACAAGCAGTACAATGATCCTTTCTATAAAGACCAACAGATTGCATTATTTGGAAATTTTGATTAAATTCGCATATTAAATATATAGAGATACGCCAATTTTCGGGATTTATACGACGACATCGCTTTGACTTAGGTTAAAAATTATAAAATCTTTTTTTGTTTTTGGGCGTTTGTTTGCGAATTATTCCAGAAAGTTATTTTAGTTACGGATTATCCGTTTTGCTATATTAAATATTGCCCATTTTTAACAGAAATCACTAAATTCATATGATTTCCCCATGCTTTATTAAATTATCGAACTATCTGTCGCTGAGTGACAATAGAAATCATTGTTATGGTATATAGTAATCAAACCGAAACTGAACTCATGACGCTTCTAAAAGAAGGCGACCACAAGGCATTTTTGGAAATATATGACCGCTATAAAGTGCTGCTTCAGCAACATGCCTATAAGAAAATTGGTGACGCTCAGGATGTCCAAGATGTTATTCAGGAGTTGTTTACTGAACTTTGGGATAAGAGAATATCTCTCAATATAACTACAGGATTGTCCAACTACCTGTTTACAGCCATTAGGAACCGCTCTCTCAATTTGATTTATAAGCGGAGAAAAGAGATGCATTATCTTGAATCACTGGAGGAATTTATTAATGAAGGGAACTACCTGATCGACCTTCAGATTCGAGAAAGAGAATTCACAGAGCTGATACAAAAGGAAATCGATGCTCTACCAAAACGCATGCGAGAAGTGTATAAATTAAGCCGTGAAGAGGGACTTTCCCATAAACAGATTGCAGAACTGCTGGGTACTTCAGAAACGACAGTATCTAAACAAATAACCAATGTACTTAAAATTTTAAGAAAAAAACTCGGCTCATTATACTTCATCACTTTTTTCTTCCCCTAATCACCCCCTGATTTCCTAAATTCTCCATGAATATTATCTTTCATGGAACTTTTCGCTTGAATTTCAATACAAAAACAAATAAAACACTGATAAAACAAACTATTAAAAGCAGAACCTTACATTTATTTAACTTTTTTTTAATCTCGGATACTTGTTCGGGCGAGTTTGTTTGTCTTAACTATAAATGGGGGTAAAACATTTCCCTATTTTAGGCAATGAAAGAGTCAGAAAAATTATTAAAGAGATACATAAGTGGGGAGGCAGATCCCCTTGAACAGACTATTGTTGAAAAATGGTATGCTGCATTAAATGTGCAGGATACTTCAGGATTCAATGATGCGCAAAAGCAGCAACAGCTAGAATTGATAAAGCAGAATCTGCCAGGACCAATGATTCGTAAAGTCAAACTATGGCCACGCATTGCAATAGTTGCTGCATTATTTATAGCTGTATTAGGTGCTAGTCTGTTTTACTTCAGCAACCAGCCAGATAGAACAGCAGTAAAAACAATTTCTTATGCTAATGATATTGCTCCGGGAAAAGAAGGAGCAACTTTGACTTTGGCAAATGGAGAAAAAATATCGATCAATAACACGATTACTGGAGATATCGCGAGACAGGGAGGAGTAAAAATTTCAAAGGCAGCAGACGGTAGCATTCTTTACGAAATTAGAGAAAGTAGATCAGGTCAAGTAGAATACAATAGCTTATCAACTGCAAGAGGGCAGCGAACGCGTTTGCGTTTACCTGACGGATCATTGGTATTTTTGAATGCCGGTTCTTCTTTAAGATACCCAACCTCTTTCACGGCATTAAAAAACCGCCAAGTGGACCTTGAAGGCGAGG
The DNA here is from genome assembly GCF_005049105.1 of Sphingobacterium alkalisoli. Classification (GTDB taxonomy): domain Bacteria; phylum Bacteroidota; class Bacteroidia; order Sphingobacteriales; family Sphingobacteriaceae; genus Sphingobacterium; species Sphingobacterium alkalisoli. The sequence continues at coordinate 1,398,701 of NZ_SUKA01000001.1, read as the reverse complement.
CTTTCTTTCAAATTGAAAAAGATGAGGCGCATCCATTTATTGTAAAAACAAAAGGACAGCACGTAACTGTTTTAGGGACACACTTTAACATTAAAGCCTATAAGGAAGAGGCGAACGTGATAACCACCCTTCTAGAAGGCAGCGTGCGTGTAAATTTTCAGGCTGCCACATGGAATGATAACGGAAAAGTTATCTATGAGGATGAAATTGTGCTGAGTCCTGGACAGGAATCCCTACTTCAAGGAGAGTCTATCAGTATCGCCAAAGCGAACCTGGAAGAAAATATGGCCTGGAAAGAAGGCGATTTTATATTCACTGAGAAGGGTATAGAAAGCATTATGCGTGACATTGCACGATGGTATAACATCCAGATCGTTTACGAGGGAAGCATCCCCACAGGTACGTTCTCAGGGAATGTTTCCAGATCTAAAAACATAAGCCAGATACTCCGGGCTTTGGAATCCACAAAATTAGTTCACTTTAAAGTTGAAGGAAGGAAGGTATACGTGTCGAAATAACTACTTGAATAAATTAACCAGATCCCGAAGATCGGAACCTGATTAAAATTTGGCTTGGGCCAAAAACAACTGATCAACCGAATCCGTAGTAACCTTTCCCGTGGAAAGTTGAGGTATGCTACAGAACCCTAAGATGAAATAAATGTATACAAAATATATCAGAAAACCCGGTATGCCTGAAGGTATATGCCGCAAAACCTTGCTAATTATGCGATTAACCAGCATGATATTTTTAGCATTTCTTATGCAAGTTCCCGTAGTAGGGTTCGCACAGAAAATTACATTATCAGAAAAAAACGCGTCACTAGTAAGGATTTTCTCCAAAATTAAATCGCAGATCGGCTACGACTTTGTCGCAGACGGCAGTGTATTAAAAGCTGCGAAACCTGTAAATCTCCAGGTAAAAAATATGGAACTTCAGGAAGTTCTTGAGGTTATTTTTAAAAACCAGCCCTTAGCTTTCGAAATCCAGAACAACATGGTTGTTGTACGCAAAAAGGAAAACACTCTCACTCAACACCTTACCATTACCATTCATAACGTAGATATAAGGGGATTGGTAATGAATGAGAGAGGAGAACCAATGGCCGGCGCCAGTGTTTCCGTACGAGGAAGCAACCAGGTTACCAAAACGGCTTCAGATGGCTCGTTTGGCTTGCGAAACCTCACGGGTAGGGAAACGTTGATTACGACTTTCATCGGTTATAAATCGGATACATTAACATTAAATGGTCAAAATAGCGTGGTGATTGCCATGAAGCCTTTGGTTGCAGCACTTGAGGATGTATCCATCGTAAGTACAGGTTATCAGGATCTGAACAGAGACCGCGCAACGGGTTCATTTGGGATCATAACGGCTAAGGAGATTGCACAATTTCCAACGATCAGTATCCTTGAACGTTTGCAAGGGCTGGTTCCAGGAGTGAATATTTCGACAAAGACAACTGCTGGTAAAAGCCGCAACGGGACAATTAACATACGTGGTGTCTCGACCATCGTTGGTAATTATACTCAGGTGAGCGTAGAGCCCCTTTTAGTGGTCGATGGATTTCCATCGCAGATTTCCATCGAAAATGGTGCACTGGATTTGCTTAACGCAGATGACATTCAACAGGTAACCTTCTTAAAGGATGCTGCTGCAGCATCTATATGGGGTATTCAGGCGGCAAATGGCGTTATTGTAATTACGACTAAAAGAGGCAAACAAAATGCAGCACCATCACTTAACTTTTCGACTACCTATAGCACCGGTGCAAAACCCAGGACGGATTACGGGCCAATGATGTCTGTCGCTGATTACATTGATCTTGAAAAAGATATGATCAATAAAAATTATGTGGAAGACCTTACCCAATCAGCCTATATATCGGGAAACCTGACTCAAGCCCAAGCCATCATTTTTAAAAACAAGCGTGGCGAAATTTCTGAAGCCCAGATGAATGCAGAGCTTGCTGCATTGGCACAATATGATAACGCAGATCAAATTTCTGAATACCTGCTTCAGCGGCAGGCCACAAAACAATATAATTTATCACTTTCCGGTGGTGGTGTAAATAGCTCTTATTACATGTCTGGCTCTTACAATACCGATGACAGGATATACAAAGGAAATAAGAATAAGGGTTATTCCTTCAACTTATCTACAACTTCCAATCTCCTAAAAGGACGCGTTGCAATTAATACTTCCCTGATTTACGGTAACACTACGGATAAAACTAATCCCGCCGCTGCGCTTGGGATGAGCATGTCTCCGTTTGGACTGCGCCCTTATGATTTACTGGTCAATTCGGATGGAAGCACGATGTACTACGATGTTTTTACGATTCCATCCAGGGCCCGGAGTTTAGAAAGCCAAGGTTATCTTCCCTTTAGGTATTCCGCGCTAGATGAATTGAATTACAACAATACCATCAATACAGGTAACAATTTGGGCCTGAATGTAGATGTCAGAACTAAGATTACTTCATGGCTTAATTTTTCGGTCTCTGGAAATCTGGGCCGGAATTTTACCGAGCGTGAAAATTATCAGGAACCGGATAGTTACGAAGCCAGGATTATGATAAATAGGGCGACTACTATAAATTCTGCTGGTCAATTGGTTTATGGCCTTCCTATTGGTGGAAAGTTGATTACGAATAATGGATCAACCAAGAGCTATAATTTGAGGGGCCAATTAAACATCAATAAAAACTGGAACAACAAACATGAACTGAACGCTGTACTGGGGAATGAAATTCGTGAGGTTTTTAATAAAACCAGCGGAGAGAACCGTTATGGCTATAATAAGGAGATCAATTCATTTACGCCGGTAAATCCCAATGGAAGCTACCTGGATATAACTGGAAACCGTCCGGCTATTGGGGCTACGTCCTCGCCGGTTGTAGAGAGAACCACCAGGGCATTATCTTATTATTCAACTGCCTCATACACCTATGATAGCAAGTATACTGTTTCGGCAAGTGCACGTTTTGATGATTTGAACCTGCTTGGTGTGGAACGGAGAAAAAGAGCCATCCCGCTTTGGTCTGGGGGATTAAGCTGGAACATGAAAAAGGAAAGCTTTTTGAAAGATGTGGAATGGCTGAGTGCCATATCCGGACGGTTTACTTATGGTTTCACCGGAAATGCCCCGCAAGGCTATGCACCGGTAACGGTGATCGATTTACAGGGAACAGATGGTTATTCCCTCCTTCCGTCGGCGTATATTAAAACGCCCGCGCGAGAAGATTTGGCTTGGGAAAAAACCAAAATGCTGAATTACGGACTTGACTTTTCCCTTTTTGACAGTCGCATTTCTGGAACCTTTGAATACTATAAAAAACATACTAAGGATATCTTTTATGAGTTACCCATTAACGGAACCTATGGTTTTTCAAGAACTTTATTTAATGCGGCCACATTAGACGGAGAGGGTGTAGATTTAGGTTTTTCATTTGCAGTCGTTAGATCTAAACAAGTGACTTGGAACAACACGATTAATTTGTCTTACAATACCAATGTCATCCATGATGAGCGTTTTAAATTGCCTATCGCCAATATGCTGGCGGATGGGGAGGAGAGATTATACGATGGTTACCCAACAGACTATCTATTTACATATAAGTTTGCAGGACTGGACGAAAAAGGAGAAACATTAATAGAGGATCCTAAAGAGCCGGGTAAATTGTATACGACCTGGGATTTCCCTTTTTATGATGTGAAGTCGTATTCAGGAAGAACCGCCTCGCCATGGTATGGTGCATATAATACCAATGTTACCTACAAGAGGTTTGATCTGGGTCTTCAATTTCAATATCAGCTCGGTGGTGTTTTTTTAAGGCCCTCAGTTGCTGAAACGGGATTTTATTTAAGCCGTGCCGGAGATTTGGCACAGCGCTGGAGAAAGCCAGGTGATGAATTAACGACCAACGTTCCAGGAATTACATCGGATTATTCGCAGGGTTTTAATTATGGAACCAGTGTAGAGAGATATTCCAATTCGGATCTACTGGTGAGAAGCCGGAGCAATGTAAAATTGAATCAGGTGCGCCTGTCCTATTCGGTACCTCAGCCCGTGGCGGCTAAAATGGGTATTAGGGCCTTGAGTTTATCTGTGGTTTGCAGGAACCTAGGTATGATCTGGGCCAAAAATAAGGAGAAAATTGATCCGGACTATTTATTTAATGTGAGCAACACCTACCAATTGGCTCCCGTACGCAATTATTCTTTTCAACTTAACCTAAGTTTATAATGCATAAAGAAATCACTATGAATGTATTTAAAGTATTTTTCATCACTATAACTGCCGCAACCTTATTTTCCTGCCGGAAATATGTAGAAAATGTTCCGGTGCAAGGCCAGCGGGTTTTAGTATATACAAATGATTATCGCCTACTCATGAACAGCAGAACCGATTCAGAACTTGGCTCGGCAAATGCAGCGATTATAGGTTGTGATGACATTGATCTCAAAGATCCGAACCTTCAAAGCGATATCTCTTACAATAGTGTATACGTTGCGCAATATACCTGGGCAAAACCATTCTATATCGACAAAGAGGATGATTTTGACTGGAATTCTATGTATAAAGCAATATATACTTTTAACACCGTGATCTCAGGTGTATTGGAGAGTAAAAATGGCTCCCTGGCAGAGCAGAATACGATTTATGCGGAAGCACTTGTTCAAAGGGCATTTACTTATTTTACGCTGGTAAATTCACATGGGAAGCAATACGATGCTTCGACGGCTGACACTGATCTTGGTGTACCGCTGTTATTGGAAGCAAAGCTGTTTGTAAACTTGCAAAGGGCCACTGTTGCTCAAGTTTATGCCCAGGTACTGAAAGATATAGAAACCGCTATTCCTTTATTGCCTACTGCTAAAATGAATTCAGTGAACCCGTACCGAGGCAGCGCCTATGCACTATTGGCAAAGGTGCATTTGAACATGCGTAATTTTGAGGCCGCTCGAGTAGCAGCAGAACAAGCATTAGCACTTTCAAACGGACTTAATGATTACAATCTGTTCGTTAATGCTGCATTCCCTACGCTTATACAAAACAAAGAAGTTCTGTTACGTAAAATTCCCCGACTTAGTTATGCCGGCTTGCAGTTGAGCGAAGACTTATTGAACTTACTAGGGACTAAAGACTTGAGATATACTCTATTTACCAGAGACGGAAGCATCGGTTATCCCAGCTTTACAGGTAGGCGATTTTTTGCCGGAGCTGGTGCTGACAACGCATGCGTGGGATTAACAGTTGGCGAGACCTGGCTCATCCGGGCAGAATGCCTAGCACGTGCCGGAAGGCGTGCAGAAGCCTTACAGGCGTTGAATGATTTGCGTAAATTTAGGTTTACGCTGGACGATTATGTGGCGCTTACAGCTACATCAGATCAGCAGGCGTTAGAAATGGTGATTAATGAACGCCGTAGGGAATTATTCGGAACTGGACTTCGGTGGTTTGACCAAAAACGCTTGAACAAAGATGCCGCATTCGCAAAAACGGTTACACGTGTCTACAATGGTACGACCTACACGCTGGAGCCTAACAGCAACGCATATGTATTTCCGTTTTCTCCTATAATCGTTAATCAAAATCCGGAGTTAATACAAAATCCGAATTAAATTATGTTCTGTTACCTATGGTTTTTATAACATCAGCAGCAGAATTAATATTCCTATAAAATGTAAAATCACCAAATTTTGGAAAAAAGTATAGTAAAAATAGAGAATTTATCGCATCGATATAGCAGCAGCTGGGCGATACGTGACATCAATCTGGAGATTAGCCAATATGGTATTGTCGGGCTCCTGGGGTCAAATGGTGCCGGGAAATCCACCACGATGAACATTCTTTGTGGATCCCTTAATCAAACGGAAGGAAATGTCTATATCAATGGCATCAACTTCAGGGATGACCCGATGCGCGCTAAAATGGAAATAGGCTTTTTGCCCCAGAATCCGCCTTTATATTTGGATCTTACCGTGGATGAGTACCTTGAATATTGCGCAAGCCTACGGGACATGTCTGGCCAGGTCCGAAAAGATGCAGTGAAAGAAGCAAAAGAACGCTGCGGAATAGACCACTTCAGTGGAAGATTGATCAAAAACTTGTCCGGCGGTTACAGACAGCGCGTGGGCATTGCTCAAGCCATTGTACACCGCCCCAACGTACTCGTACTCGATGAACCGACAAATGGATTAGACCCCAACCAAATCATTGAGGTGAGGAACCTGATTAAAGACATCGCTAAAGATAGGGTGGTGATATTTTCTTCACACATTCTTTCCGAGGTGCAGTTGCTATGCAAGGACATTAAGATGATTGAGAACGGAAGGATCGTATTTGAAGATACGATGGAAGCGTTTAACAATTACATTGAGCCGCACAGCTTGCTGATCCACTTTAATAATATGCCGGATATCGCCGCATTGGAAACCATTGAGGGCATCATCAGAGCAGAAATTCTTACCGATAGACTCGTACGCCTGTTTTTTAGCGGAGAGGCGGGGATCGCCGAAACCATCGTCACGAAAAGCGTGCAGAACGGCTGGCGTTTACAGGAAATTACGCTCGAAAAAGACTCGGTAGAGGAAATATTTAAACAATTGTCCCAACAATAAACATATCAAAAAAGCTTAATGAAAACAATTTTTCGAGTGGCTAAAACAGAGCTGAAACTGCTGTTTTATTCCCCTATTGCCTGGTTTCTGATTACTATTTTTATGGTCCAGTGCGCCTTTGTCTATCTGAAAGGGCTTGACGACATCGCTATCACAGTAGAGGGTGGCTATAAAATTCCGTTCAGCATTATCGCTTCCATATTTTCGGGAGGACGAGGCGTCCTCTCTAACGTGATGGGGAACCTTTACCTTTACCTCCCGCTTCTGACCATGGGGCTCATTAGCCGGGAAACGAGCAGTGGTACCATCCGGCTTTTATACTCTTCACCGATTCGCGTACGGGACATTGTATTAGGGAAATTTGTAGCAATGGTAGCCATGAGCTTAGTCATGGTGTTCATTGTATCTATTTATATCATCACCAGTTACTTTACGGTAAATAATCCGGATACGGGTTTGCTGCTGAGCTATGTGCTTGGTTTATTCTTACTGCTCTGTGCTTATTCTGCGATCGGAATCTTTATGTCCTGCCTTACTACCTATCAGATTGTAGCCGCAGTGTGCACATTTGTAACTTTCGGCATACTCTATAATGTCTCCGGTTTGTGGAAGGGAATCCCTTTTCTAAGAGACGTTACTTATTTTCTTTCCGTAGCCGGCCGTACAGACTGGATACTCGCAGGACTGATCACCAGCAATGGAATTATATATTTCGTTGCCATTGTGTTCATGTTTCTGCAGTTGACCATCTACAAGCTAAAAACGGGGATGGAGACAACGTCTACCTGGGTTAAGATGAGCCGTTATAGCCTTATTGTCATTGTCACGATTGGCATTGGTTACATCAGTTCAATTCCTCAGCTTATTGTTTACTTCGACGTAACCAGGGATAAAAGCAACACGATTAAGCCAGATACGCAGAAAATTGTGGAGGATCTGGGAGATGAGCCGCTTGAAGTTACCGGGTACGCAAACCTGTTCGGCGGATATATGGAAGACGCAAAACCTGAATCCTACCAGCTGAACATCAATCGCTGGGCACCCTATGTCAGGTTCAAACACAACATCAGGTTAAAAACAGTATTGTACTATGACACCCTGGGTATTGGAGAGGGGATGAAGAAAGCCAATCCCGGGAAAACATTAACCGAGATCGCGGCCAAATCCGCAGAAACTGCGGAGATCAGTCTGAGCCAGTTTAAGCGTCCTGAAGAGATCAGAAAAATGATTGACCTTTCTCAGGAGCCCAATTATTACATCATGCAGCTCAAATATAAAGGAAGGCAAACTTTCTTAAGGGTATTTCCTGATAATGAACACTGGCCATCCGAGACTGAGATTTCTGCGGCACTAAAAAGATTGCTTCTTGCAAAAATCCCAAAAATTCTGTTTGTAACCGGAAACCTGGAACGTAACATAAATAAAATGGGTGACCGTGAATACCGGGCTTTAGCAAACCTGAAGAATTTTAGGAATTCACTGATTAATCAGGGCTTTGATGTCGATACCATTTCCTTACAAAGCGAATCGATTCCTAAAAACATTTCCGCACTCGTACTCGCTGATCCAAAGACCGAGCTTACGGCAGTAGAAACGTCAAAATTGCAGCAGTTCATCAACAATGGCGGTAATTTGCTAATTTCCGGTGAACCGGGAAAACAAGCCATGCTTAATCCGTTATTAAAACAATTTGGCGTTCAACTGATGGATGGCGCCATCGTCCAAACCAGCAGGGATCTGGAACCCCACCTTGCCGCACCGTTTTTGACCGGCACAGGCGCCAAGCTCTATCCGCCACTTGTAGCCGCGCACCGCGACAGTGTAGTGGTTTCAATGCCCATGGCCACGGCGCTCGGTATTGAAAACTCAAGTGTATACACGATAAAACCATTACTAGTCACCGACTCAAGAAAAAGCTGGCTTAAAAGAGACAAATTTGTAACGGATTCTGCAAAGGTGAAGTTTGAACCTGAAAGAGGTGATCTGCAGAAATCCTTTCCGCTGGCTGTTAGCCTGACCCGGAATACAAAAGGGAAAGAGCAACGTATCATCGTTGTGGGCGACGCTGATTTTATGTCCAACATCGAGTTAAACCGTTTTAACATGAGGACGGCCAACTTTGCCTTCAATACAGGAATTTTTAGTTGGTTAAGTTATGGTGAGTTTCCAATCAGCAGTTACCGTCCGGCGCCGAAGGATACTACGCTTTTAATCAAAAGGGAACAAATTAAATACCTGCGGATTACATTGCTTTGGGTATTCCCAGGCCTACTACTCGCCCTTGGGACATTAATATTGATCAGAAGAAAAAGAAAATAAAGAAATGGCATTCCTTACTGATCAACAAACGATAGACGACCTTAATCTTTTTGGAAAATCTGGTGGAGATTCCATCTATCAGATTTTTAACAGAACGAAAACGAGAGGTGGAGCGGCAATCCTGGAAGAAATGTTTCGTTTTCCGCTATCAGATGAGACTAAAATCAACCATCGTAGCCGGATTATTCAATATCTTGCCAAAACAGGAACATCTTTCCCCTTCAGCGTTGATAATTTTGACCCGGTAGAAACATACATAAAAAATACAGATACAAGGACCAAGCTGTCCGCACAGGAAAGCTCTATTGCAAAAAAGTTCAGCAACCTGGTTGCTCTGGATGCGGTTACTTCGGGCATATACCTTGGGATCACAGCTTTAATCAAGCTGCTAAACGAGCTGAATCAGTTTTTGAATAGCCTTGATATGGGTTCGCTTGATTTTTACCAGCAGGATAAAGCAGATATCATGAGCCTGCTAACCACATCGGGAATTAGGGAGAGCCTGAACTTGCCCCTTAACCCAAAGATTTCTTCGGACGAATATGTGGCTTACGACGAATTTTTCAGGTTTAAACACCGGGATGCGGTACTCAAAATACTTAATTATGTATACGGTCTAGATGTTTACTTTTCTATAGCCAAAGTGGCGGTAGAACGTGACTTTATTTTTCCGAAAGCTCTGCCTAAACAGCAGCATGTCGTTAAGTTAGAGGGCGTGTACCATCCGCAAGTAAAAAATGCGGTGGCCAACTCCATCCATATTACGCCCGACAGCAACGTGATTTTCCTAACCGGCGCCAACATGGCCGGAAAATCTACTTTTATGAAGTCATTGAGTGTCGCACTCTTTCTAGCCCATATGGGTTTCCCGGTCGCTGCCAAAGAAATGGAATTTTCGGTGCTGGATGGAATTTATACCACCATTAACCTTCCCGATAACCTGGGAATGGGTGCCAGTCATTTTTACGTAGAGGTATTACGTGCAAAAAAAATCGCCCAGGAACTTAAGCTGGGGAGGAATTTGTTTGTTCTTTTTGACGAGATGTTTAGGGGAACAAATGTGAAGGATGCCGCGGAAGCTACCATTGCTTTTACCGAAGCTTTTGCAGGGAAACGCGATAGCATGTTTGTGATTTCCACGCACATCATTGAAGCAGGCGAAATACTTAAAGAAAGATGTGATAATATTAATTTTGTCTATCTGCCCACCCGTATGGAAGGTAATCAACCCGTATACACCTACACCCTTGAACAAGGTTTAACAGCTGACAGGCACGGAATGATTATTATAAAAAACGAAGGAATATTGGATATTTTAGCGTCTGGCATGGAGCGGATGAATAAACAAAAGATATGAGCTTTACAGTTGACAAACAAACGCTGGAAGATTTAAACTTGTTGGGCAAGTTTACACCAGGTTCTATTTTTGGCATGTTCAATAAAGTACAGACCAGCGGCGGTGAAAGGCTTTTGCTGCAGTTGTTTAAAAATCCCCTAACAGATCCTGATGCCATCAATAAACGTAGTGGCTTGTTGAGCTATTTTCAAGAGAAGGCACTGGATTTTCCCTTTAGTCGAGCTGAATTTCAGACCGTAGAACACTATTTTAGCACGGGCAGCAGCACAAACTATCCAGCCGCATTTATGGTGGTTTTCTTTAAGAAAATACAAGCCTCCCTGTTAAGGGATGAGCGATATCCAGCGCTGCAGAAGGGCTTGGTAGCGACAATAGGTTTTCTAAATTCCTTAAATGATTTCCTGAAGCAATTCAATGATTCTAATCCAACACCTTTTGATGAGGAACGGCAATTGCTTCGGCGAATCCTCGAAACACCAGCGCTCCGTAACTTATTAAAAGAAAAAGGTACTGATGAATTTCCAACTGCAAAGCTCGCAGCCTATGATCATTTATTGAAACACACCCTTCAGGCAGATATAGAAATCCTTATGGAATGCATTTACAAATTAGACGTTTACATTGCCGTGGGCAAGGTAGGCAAGGCCCAGGGCTTTTCATATGCAAAGGCGCTGCCTAAAGGAAAGCAGTTGATAGAAATTGCTGCACTTTGGCATCCGGCATTAATCAAAGGGGTGGCCAACCCGGTTGGCTTTAGCGGAGAAAACAATATGATTTTCCTTACCGGGGCCAATATGGCCGGGAAGTCTACCTTTATGAAGTCTTTAGGCATTGCGCTTTATTTGGCACATATGGGCTTCCCGCTTGCTGCAAGAGGAATGCATTTTTCCATTTGCGATGGAATTTATTCTTCGATAAATGTGTCCGACAGTTTGAATATGGGTTACAGTCATTTTTATGCGGAGGTTTTGAGGGTAAAAAAAGCAGCGGAAGAAGTGGCCAGCGGGAAAAGCTTTCTTGTTTTATTTGATGAGTTGTTTAAAGGAACCAATGTTAAAGATGCTTACGATGCGACTCTAGCAGTAACCGACGCCTTTGCGCAATACCGACAATGTTTTTTCGTCATTTCTACCCACATTATTGAGGTAGGTGAAGCCTTGCAAAAGACAACAGACAATGTGCAGTTTGCTTATCTTCCTACGGTGATGGACGGCAAAGTACCGAGATACACCTACCTGCTTGAACAGGGCATTACAACGGACCGTCAGGGAATGCTTATTATTGAAAATGAAGGGATACTAAATCTGCTTAAAAACTAGAACACATAAACATTTGAGGCTTAATCACTTCTAAAATAATTACATACAAATGAAACACAGCATACTTTGGATCGGTATTTTACTGATGATGACCAGTACTTCTGTTGCACAGAAGGGACTGAGCAAAAAGGAAGCGGAAGCGCTTTCGGTTAAAGAATGGGCACAGGAGAAACAGCGTTTACTTCCTGCAGCACAAAAGGTGTGGGCGGAAGGGATCATTAAATTTGGCAAGTACACCATGCCCATCGCCTATAGAACCTTTGGAGAAAAACCCGCAGATGGCCGTAGCCTCTATATCTCTTTGCATGGTGGCGGAAATGCACCGCCGGCAGTAAATAATCAGCAATGGCAAAATCAAAGGACACTGTATCCAATTTCGGAAGGTCTGGTGATCGTACCTAGAGCGCCGACAGATACCTGGAACCTATGGCATGAAGACCACATCGATAACCTGCTGGATTCCCTGATCCGTTATGGAGTGATTTTGGAGGATGTGAACCCTAATAAGGTCTATATTTTGGGTTACTCTGCAGGTGGGGACGGTGTGTTTCAGTTGGGACCACGGATGGCCGACCGTTGGGCGGCCGCTTCCATGATGGCAGGGCACCCTGGTGATGCTAATGCGCTCAACCTCCGGAACCTTCCTTTCGCCATTTATATGGGCGGCAGGGATACGGCTTATCATCGCAACACTCTGGCCGTCGCATTTAATCAAAAATTAGATAGTCTGCAGCGGCTCGACCCGAAAGGATTTGTACACGACTTTCATTTATACGCCGACAAGGCGCATTGGATGGATCATAGGGATACGATAGCCATACCTTGGCTGGCATCCTTTAAACGAAACCCCTTCCCGGATAAAGTAATTTGGGTGGAAGACAACAGAGTGCAGCACCGCTTTTATTGGTTGTCTGCACCTGCAGTGGCCCAAGTTGAGGGTTCGACTGCGGAGATCAGCATCAGAGGTAACGAAATTTGTGTAAGCAAAAATACTTTTAGGGAACTCAATATCAACCTCAACGATCAACTCCTTGATCTGGATAAACCGGTTTCAGTGACGATGAACGGTCGGGTTGTGTTCCGAAAAAAGGTAAAAAGAAGCTTAGAAACGATCAGAAAGACAATCCGGGAGTATCAGGATCCGACTATGGTATTTTCCGTGAAACTCATCTTGACAGGAAACAAGGTCAGGACATAAACAAATCAATATCATCATAAAAAAGCACCTATCTCATTTTTCTACATCGTACGCTCTTTTTATTTCCAGTCCAGTGACAAAAGCAGCTTTATTGCAGAATAATGCTCAAAAAAGCTATCAAATAACAAAGCAGTCAATCCATTAGCAAGCTGGCTAATTGGATTGACCTACTTTATATGCGGCAATAAAGCGCCGAAAAAGCACCATCTAACCGACGGCAACTATCTCACTATACTACACATATACTACTGTCCGTAGACGTACAGTTACTGTTCGAAAACGAACAGTAGAACAACGTATTAAAAACACAATTAACTCGCAACGAATAACATATACTCTTGGCTTATTAATTGTAATCTGGTTAGAAATACAATTAATTTAAAGTCGCATATCTTAGATCTGAATACGAGAACAATGATACAACTAAATAACACATTCAAATGGTACTCCGTTGGCGGAGCGCGTAGTTTTGTACTCAAGGATATCAATCTAACGATCGAACAGGGTGAGTTCGTCTCTATCATGGGTCCGTCAGGTTCGGGGAAATCGACATTACTTCATATCCTAGGGGATCTGGATGAACCCAATGAAGGAAAATACCTGTTCATGGATGAAGATGTGTACAGCCTAAAGAAAAAACAACGAACACAACTATTTCAGTCCTATATCGGCTTTGTTTTCCAATCCTACCATCTGATCGACGAACTTACCGTGTATGAAAATATCGAAACTCCCCTATTGTACAAAGGGTTATCCTCTTCTGAGCGCAAGGCTGTTGTCGGAGATATGCTTGATAGATTCGGGATCGTTGGCAAGAAAGATTTATTCCCGGCACAGCTTTCCGGTGGGCAGCAACAGGTGGTCGGAATTGCCCGTGCTTTGGCGACATCTCCAAAAGTATTACTTGCTGATGAACCTACAGGCAACCTCAATTCACAACAGGGTGCGGAAGTAATGGATCTATTTAGTCAACTGAACAGAGACGGCACAACAATTATACAGGTAACCCATTCGGAGAAAAACGCCACCTATGGAAATAGGATCATCAACCTGTTGGATGGGCAGGTAAAATAGAAGGATTTTTGTTACATTAGGAAAAAGGCTATCGAAATAAATTGAAATCAGCACAATTGCAGTAACAACTTGCAACATATCGTAAATTTAGTTAAATTCGAATATGAAGGAGACGGAACTAAAGGCACTGATTTCTTTATTGGATGATCCTGACAATGAAATATTCAGTCAAGTCGAACAACATCTTGTGACCTGTGGTCCAGAGGTCATTCCGCTATTGGAAGAATCTTGGGAAGCCTCATTCGATGTATTATCACAAACGAGGATCGAGAACATTGTACATCAAATCCAATTTGATCAGATTAAACACGAACTCCAACTCTGGAAAATAAGGAATAGTGAAGACTTGTTAGAGGGTTTACTCATCGTTAACAGATACCAATATCCTGCTCTGGACGAAGATGTTGTACATTTCCAGATTGCGGAATTGCGCAGGAATGCATGGTACCATCTCATGTATGACATGAGTCCGATTGAGAAAGTTAAACTATTAAATAATACGATATTTAGAGAATTCGGACTATCTGGCAATACAACAAATTACCATGACCCACAAAATTCCTTTATCCATAAAGTACTAGAGTCAAAGAAGGGAAATCCAATTACATTGTCGTGTATCTATACCATCGTTGCACAGAAATTAGATATCCCCATTTATGGAATCAATCTCCCTAAACATTTTGTAGTAGCCTATATCGACAATGAGGCAGAAAATATTCCGTTGTTTTATATCAATATTTTCAATAAGGGACAAATTATGAAACAGGAGGATATCTTTTCTTTTCTTAGGCAGCTAAATCTTCCTCCCTCCGATGACTATATATTACCTTGCCCCAACTTAGAGATCATAAAACGGGTATTACGTAATTTAATGACGGCTTATGAAACCCAGGGAAATCCAGAAAAAAAAGACGAAGTTGCCTTTTTACTTCAAATCCTAGAAGAAAATTAAAGTCTGTTTGCCCCTCTGGAATCTAGTGATATAGATTGAGGTGTCTGTCTATTTAAAATTTCCAATACCTCATCCGGCTCCACATTACCAGTATCCGATAGCTTAAATCGTAGAACATTTCGGGAGACAGGTCCGGCATCAGCGACATAGATAAAAAGCGCATCATCTTCTCCCTCCCTTGTGTCTAACGCTACATCAAGAGGCTGTTGCAACAGCGTATTCGCTCCGGTTATAACACGCGTCGGCACAATTGTTCCTGAGCTGGTATACTGCGAGAAATTCTCAAAGATCAAAATTCGTCCATCACCTACATTAGGTTCTGGAGCCCCTGAATTCACTTTGTAATCCGTCAATGCCAAAATATCCTTACTTGAGGAATATGACAAACCACGTATATTGTTTGCACCACTAACGGTTAATTGGTAAGTTGGCTCGATATCCAGAAGTGTGTCTACCTTCAATGCAGCAGGTAAATTCTTATATACAACTATACCTCCATTATCTTCTGTTCTGGAAAGTAGCAAGTCATCTCCGTTCATCTGTATACTCCATGGGCGGTAATTTAACCTCAACTCATATCGTGGCGGCGTAAATCCCCTCCTACTCTTGGGCTGATCTACAATAAATAGGTTTACCGTATCGGCACCCAAGTTTGTCACTAACAGATAGTTATTCGTAATATTCGTTGTATTCCCGGGGGTATTATGCACATAATACCACAACCCTTTTACGTTATTAAACCTACGATTTCCGATCACGTTACCATTTGAAATCACCCCTTTGTCGCTAACGTTCATTACATAAATCGACGTGTCTCTATACGCAGGAGAATTCACACTACTCTGAAATATACTCTGCGCATATGGACTGAAATGTATTGCACTACCGCCCAATGCAGATGACGTATGATTAGAAAGGGGATCTATAGCAAATGAATTTGAATCCGCGGGGGTTACTACAAAAACATTGTATAGCGCAGGTGACGTCGTATTTGCCTGATAATTAGAAGTGGAAACATACAATCTCGAAATAGGTCTCGCGGCCTTAATTGGCTCGTCATCATCACGTTGACAGCTAACGAAACAAAGTATTGAGATTAATGTTACTATATAAAAGAAATATTTATTCATTGCCTAAAATCGTATTATTGTATGTTACAAATGTATAAAAATAAAACACATAGAATTAAACGAAAAAAGCAATAATAACGCCACAAGTTCACATCATGTTTTAAAATACCGACGTTTTTACTTAAAATTGCAACATTTGAAATTAGAATCATGGATGATAATAAAGAACTGACACGGGAAAAACTAAATCTACCCAATGCCGGCAAAAAGCTACTTTTACACTCTTGCTGTGCCCCTTGTGCAGGTGAAGTAATGGAGGCGTTGATTTACTCCGATATTGATTTCACGGTTTATTTTTATAACCCGAATATCCATCCACGTAAAGAATACGATATCCGCAAAGATGAAAATATTCGTTTTGCTGAAAAGCACAACATTCCATTTATTGATGCAGATTATGATGTAGATAATTGGTTTAATCTCGCAAAGGGGATGGAACACGAGCCCGAACGAGGTGTACGCTGTACGATGTGTTTTGATATGCGTTTCGAAAAAACAGCGGCTTATGCTGCTGCGAATGGATTTGACGTTATATCGAGTTCATTGGGGATATCGCGTTGGAAAAATATGGAACAAATCAATGACTGCGGACTTCGCGCAGCATCCCGCTATCCGGACATGGATTACTGGACATTCAATTGGCGAAAAAAAGGCGGATCTGCTCGCATGCTGGAGATCAGCAAAAAAGAAAAATTCTATATGCAGGAATATTGCGGTTGTGCCTATTCCCTTCGCGACACGAATAAATGGCGCATGACAAGTGGTCGGGAGAAAATAGAATTGGGCACAAAATATTACGGAGACGAGGAATAAAAAAGTATTTTCATAAAAACATTGCAAAATATAGTTAAAAAGATTAATTTTGCAGGCTCAAATACAAGATGGTGAAGTATCTAAAACAATACAGAATACCTTTTTCAGGCTTAACTGCAGGGAAGCACGATTTTGAATTTGAAATAGATGATAAGTTCTTTGATTGCTACGAGCATTCACTAGTAAAAAATGGGGACCTAAAGGTTCTGGTTCAGTTCCAGAAACAAGAAACCATGTTAATTGTGAACTTTAGTATCGAAGGAACGATAAAGTTGACATGTGATGTTTGCCTTAATGAATTTGATTCGCCGCTACAATTTACCGAGCGTTTGATTGTCAAATTTGTGAATGAAGAATGGGATAATGACACGGAGGAGGTGCTTGTGTTATCTAAGACAGATTATGAATTGGATATAGCAGGTCTTTTATACGAGTACATTAATGTTAGAGTCCCTTATTACACCAAGTGTAGCGAGCAAGGTATAAATCTTACTTGTGACGCAGAAATGCTATCAAAAATTAGCAATAGCAGTCAGGAAAACGAATCATCAACTGAAGAAGAGAAAATAGACCCTCGTTGGGCAGCATTAAAGAATATTAAGAACAATTAAAAAACAAAATACGAGATGGCACATCCAAAGCGTAAGACTTCTAAATCGAGAAGAGACAAAAGAAGAACACATTATAAGGCAGAAGCACCTACATTAACAGTGTGTAAAGAAACTGGAGCAGTCCACTTACCTCACCGCGCGTATACTGTAGATGGCAATTTATACTACAACGGTAAATTAATTATAGAAAATACTGCAGTTGTCTAAAGTATATCTTTAAAAAATTAAACATCCCAAATAAGCGTAAAATTTGAATTTTATGCTTTACTTTGGGATGTTTTTTGCGTATTATTGATTTAGATAAATAATAACGAATGAAGATTGGTTTAGACGTATTTGGAGGAGATTATGCTCCCGATGCTACAGTATTAGGCGCTATAGAAGCGCAGAAATCACTCGACAAAGACCAACAGATTGTGTTGTTTGGCGACGAGGCTGATATCAAAAAGCGTATTGAAGAGACTGGAGGAGATTCATCTTTATTTGATTACGTACATGCTCCGGAGGTAATATCCATGCACGAACATCCTACAAAAGCAATCTCTCAGAAACCAAACTCCAGCATCTCGAAAGGCTTCGAGTTTCTGAAAGAAGGTAAAATCGATTCTTTTGCTTCGGCAGGTAACACTGGCGCTATGCTCGTCGGATCGATGTTCAGCGTAAAAACTATACCCGGGGTGATACGTCCTGCTATTGCGACGAATGTACCCAAATTAAAAAGCGGCTTCGGCATTTTACTTGACGTGGGAGCCAACGCAGATTGCAAACCAGAAATGTTAAATCAATTTGCCATACTAGGAAGTCTTTACTCCGAATATGTATATGGTGTACCAAACCCAAAGGTGGGTCTTCTAAACATCGGCGAAGAAGAAGAAAAAGGCAACAATCTAACAATATCAACCTATCCATTACTTAAATCAAATCCCAAAATTAATTTCATAGGCAACGCCGAAGGTCGAGACCTCTTTACCGATCATGCAGATGTATATGTATGCGATGGTTACACGGGCAATGTCGTTTTAAAACTTGCTGAGTCATTTTATGTAGTGACCTTAAAGAAGGGAATTAAAGATGATTTTTTTGATAGGTTCAACTATGAACAGTATGGAGGGAGTCCGGTATTAGGTGTAAACGCCCCTGTGATAATAGGGCACGGCATATCTACCCCTGAGGCTATTAAAAATATGGTATTACTATCAAAAGACATGATCGTTTCAAAATTTATTGACAAAATCAGGTCTGCATTCAATTAAAAACATATGTCTAAAGTTCATGCGGCTATTACCGCTGTAAATGGTTATGTACCGGATTATATTCTGACCAACAAAGAGTTGGAATCAATGGTAGAAACGAATGACGAATGGATTGTCAGTCGTACGGGCATCAAAGAGCGTCGTCTTTTAAAAGGGGAAGGTTTAGCCACTTCTGATTTGGCTGTTCCCGCCGTAAAAGGACTTTTAGAAAAACGAGGTATTTCCGCAGAAGATATTGAACTGATCATTTTCTGTACCAGTACCCCCGACATGCTTTTCCCTGCTACGGCCAACATTCTGGCAGACAAAATCGGGGCAAAAAATGCATGGGGTTATGACCTGCAGGCAGCCTGTTCCGGTTTTCTTTTCGGTCTGACTACAGGTGCGCAATTCATCGAATCCGGTAAACATAAAAAAGTACTTGTAGTAGGTGCGGATAAAATGTCTTCTGTCGTAAATTATACCGACCGTAACACCTGTATTTTATTTGGTGATGGATGTGGTGCCGTGTTATTGGAACCAGACACTGAAGGGAATGGCCTTCAAGACTCGCTTTTAAAAACAGATGGTTCAGGTGGACAGTTTCTCAACATAAAGGGTGGTGGTTCATTACATCCAGCTTCGCATCAAACCGTTGAAGCCGGACTACACTATGCGTATCAAGAAGGTCGTACCGTATTCAAGTTCGCTGTTACAAATATGGCCGAGGTAGCAGCCGAAGTGATGGAGAGAAACAACTTAACTTCTAAAGATATAGCCTGGTTAGTTCCACATCAAGCGAATAAGCGCATCATCAACGCGACAGCAGAGCGTGTTGGCTTACCGGAAGAAAAAGTAATGATAAATATCCATAAATATGGAAATACAACAAGCGCTACTATCCCTATGTGTCTATGGGAATGGGAAGATAAATTAAAAAAAGGAGACAATTTGATATTGGCTGCTTTTGGTGGAGGATTCACCTGGGGGTCAGTTTACTTAAAATGGGCTTATTAAGCCAATCTTTTTTATTATATTCCGTTTATAATTTACAGCGGAGAAACGAGCTTGAAAGCTCACGGAACGTGAACTGATAAATTTGAAATTATATTCAACTCAATTATAATTTGTATATAAAAGCAAATTTATCTAAGTTTAACAGCTAATTTTTTACAAAACATTAAATCAAACCCTTCCAATATGAGTATGGATATCAAACAAATTCAAGATCTGATCAAATTTGTATCAAAATCAGGTGTGAATGAAGTATCAATTGAAGAAAAGGATTTCAAGATAACAATAAAAACCAACCAGGAACCTACCTACGTAACAGCTTCTGCCCCTACCGTAGCCCCTGTTGTAGCGGCAGCTCCTGCGGCGGTAACTCCGCCAACAGCTAGTGCGCCAGTAGTCGCAGTCAACGAAGAAGCAGGCTTTATTACGATAAAGTCTCCAATGATTGGTACATTTTACCGTTCGTCAGGCCCAGACAAAGCATCTTTCGTAAACGTTGGCGATGAAATTGCACCTGGGAAAGTCTTGTGCATTGTAGAAGCAATGAAATTATTTAATGAAATTGAATCGGAAGTTTCTGGAAAAATCGTCAAGATTTTAGTTAACGATGCAGAACCTGTTGAATACGATCAACCTTTATTTTTAGTTGATCCAAGATAATATTAGTTGCAATTCATTATCAACTAAATTTTAGTCACACGAAGTAATTTGTCAATAGGTTACCTCATTTATTCCTTATGTTTAAAAAAATATTAATAGCTAATAGAGGAGAGATTGCCCTACGTATCATCCGCACATGTCGCGAGATGGGTATTAAAAGTGTAGCGGTGTATTCCACTGCTGATAGAGACAGCCTTCACGTCCGCTTTGCAGATGAAGCCGTTTGTATCGGCCCTCCGGCGAGTAAAGATTCGTATCTAAGTATCCCTAATATTATTGCTGCTGCAGAATTAACAAATGCAGACGCAATCCACCCAGGTTATGGATTTCTATCCGAAAACGCTAAATTTTCTGCTATCTGTGCCGAATATGGAATTAAGTTCATTGGTGCCACTGCTGAACAGATTGAAAAAATGGGTGATAAATCTTCCGCTAAGGAGACCATGAAATTAGCAGGAGTACCTACCATACCTGGATCAGACGGACTAGTTCCTAATGTAAAGACTGGTATTGTGATCGCAAATGAAATCGGATACCCCGTAATTTTAAAAGCTACCGCTGGAGGGGGCGGACGTGGTATGCGAATCGTATGGAAGGACGAGGAATTTGAACCCGCTTGGGATTCGGCTCGTCAGGAAGCAGGGGCCGCGTTTGGCAACGATGGAATATACCTTGAAAAATTTGTTGAGGATCCGCGTCATATTGAAATACAGGTAATTGGAGATCAATACGGCAAAGTATGCCACCTATCTGAAAGAGATTGTTCTATTCAACGTCGCCATCAAAAGCTGGTTGAAGAAGCTCCCTCCCCATTCATTACAACAGATTTACGTGCCCGTATGGGCGAAGCCGCTATAAAAGGGGCGCAAGCCGTGAATTATGAAGGAGCTGGTACCATAGAATTTTTAGTCGATAAGCACCGGAATTTCTACTTTATGGAAATGAATACCCGAATTCAGGTAGAGCATCCTGTTACCGAAGAAGTAATCAACTTTGATTTAATCAAGGAACAAATCAAAGTCGCTGCGGGTATTCCAATTTCTGGAAAAAGCTATGAACCAACCATGCATGCTATTGAGTGTCGTATCAATGCAGAAGATCCATTTAACAATTTCCGTCCGTCTCCGGGTAAGATTACAAATTTCCACTCACCGGGTGGACATGGCGTGCGCATAGATACACACGTATATGCAGGATATACTATCCCTTCAAATTACGATTCAATGATCGCAAAACTGATCTGCGTTGCACAAACACGTGAGGAAGCAATCAACACGATGGAACGTGCACTTAGCGAGTTTGTTATCGAAGGTGTAAAGACCACTATACCGCTGCATTTAAGATTAATGCGCGATCCAAATTTTAGAGCAGGTAATTTCACGACTAAATTTATGGAAACGTTTGATTTGACGGCTTATCCCGACGAAGATTAAGCGTAAAAATTTTGTTTTCCGATTAAAAAATACCATTCTTATGTCAAAGAATGGTATTTTTGTTTTCCATAGCACATAAGTATGTCAAGTAGTAAAAAATTAATAGACGCAATAAAAGATAAAGGGAAGAACATTGAAACGGAGATGTCCTTTTTCGAACATATAGAGGTACTCCGTTGGCACATAATTCGATCTGTGATTGCCATTACCGTTTTTGCAATTCTAGCGTTCACATTTTATGATTTTGTCTTCAATGACATCATTATGGGGCCAAAGAACCTTGATTTTTGGACCTACCGAATGATGTGTAAATTGGGAGCGCTTTTGAATCTGGATGGCTTTTGTGTAGAACGCATTCCTTTTAACATCATTAATACGGAGCTGGCAGGTCAATTTATGCTACAGATCAATTCCTGTCTGTTGATGGCCGTAGCGCTGGGATTTCCCTATTTACTCTTCGAAGTCTGGCTTTTTGTAAAACCAGCTCTTACCGGAGTCGAAAGAAAATCAGCTAGTGGTTTCGTTTTCTACGCGACACTATTATTTGTTGTAGGCGCTTTATTCGGTTATTATATCGTTGTACCGCTTTCGGTCAACTTTCTGGCTAACATTTCATTAAGTTCTGAAATCACCAATCAAATTACAATCGATTCCTATTTATCGACTATCGCCACCTTAACACTCGGCTGCGGGGTGATATTTTTATTGCCTATCTTGATTTTTATCCTATCCAAATTAGGATTAATGACACCACAGTTTATGCGTGCGAGTAGACGTTATGCCATTGTCATTATCTTAGTAATAGCTGCTATCATCACCCCTACTGCGGATGTGATTACACTCTTAACAGTGAGCGCGCCTATGTTTATTCTATATGAAATAAGTATAATGGTATCGGCGAATGTGCTCCGGAAAAAGGAACTAAAAGAAAAAGAATTTTATAACAGTTAACACATAAATACCATGAAAATTGCTATTGGAAGTGACCATGCAGGATTTGATTATAAAGAACCTCTCGTAAACATATTGAAAGAACTAGGTCATGATGTGGAAGATTTTGGCCCAGCAACCGCGGATTCTGTGGATTACCCAGATTTTGCACATCCTGTAGCTTCAAGTGTAGAAGATGGGAAAAGCCAATTTGGCGTGCTGATTTGCGGAAGTGCAAACGGCGTAGCTATCACAGCCAATAAGCATCAGGGAATACGTGCAGCTATCGCATGGCAAAAGGAAATTTCTGTTTTAGCCCGTTTGCACAATGATGCTAATATCATTTGTATACCCGCTCGCTTTATTGATCTTGATCTAGCAAAGGAAATTGTAAAAGCTTTCCTAACGACTGATTTTGAAGGTGGTAGGCATGCCAACCGTGTAAATAAGATTTCTTGTTCTTAACGTAAAAACATGAAGCGATTATTATCTCTTTTATTCATAATTCCTGCTGTATATAGCTGTAGCATCGCACAAGATACGCAACAAAAATACGCAGATCTGATCACGGTAGAAAGTTCTAAAAAGCACTTGACCACTTTAAGTTCTGTTGAATTTGAAGGCCGTGGTACAGGCCAAAAAGGCGGAAGAAAGGCCGCGGAATATATTGCAGCAGAATATAAATCCTATGGGCTCACAGCTCCCGTTAATGGCTCCTATTATCAGCCGGTGGCCTTACAACAGGTAGCCTACCAAGTCGAACACTTTAACATCGACGGTGAAACCTGGATAAACGGAAAAGATTTCTATGTACAGGGAGATCATGATTTTCAAGATTTCGCCGCCGGGGAGATTATTTTTGTTGGCTATGGTATACAGCACGCAAATTACGACGAACTCAAGGGAATAGACGTAAAAGGAAAAGTAGTATTGCTGATTAACGAAGGTGAACCCACCGACGAATCGAAAAAATCCCATATCACCAAGGAAAGTTATCAATCAGAATGGTCTTCAAGTCGTTTTAAAAGAATTCAGGAGCTAACCAAGCTGCAGCCAGCTGCGATATTTTCAACAAGTTCTCAAGTCGCAGAAATGCTATCAAGGATGAAAGGCAGATTAACAGGAGGACGTGTGATGCTCGGAAATGGGGATAACACGAACAGAAATATCACGCAAGCCATTCCTGTTATTAACATTTCGTTAGCTACAGCAAATAAATTGCTGGCTAAAGCGAATACATCCATCGACAAATTTAAAGAAGAGACCAATAAATCATTCAAACCTACCACGCAACAGATTAGTGTTCCTTTCGCGGCTTCTATGGGCGTGAAGGTGGAAAAATTGAATGACCCCAATGTGTTAGGACTGCTAGAAGGTACGGATCTAAAAGAAGAAATTATTGTTATTTCAGGGCATTATGATCACGATGGCATCCTCCCTGATGGCACCATTTTTCCAGGAGCCGATGATAACGGCTCAGGAACCGTAGGTGTACTGGAATTAGCAAGAGCTTTTTCTCAAGCTAAAAAAGAAGGCAAAGGTCCGAGGAGAAGTATCCTTTTCATCGGGCTTGCTGCAGAGGAAAAAGGACTTTTGGGCTCGAAGTATTATACTGAAAACCCTATATTTCCACTGGCCAACACCGTGGCTTGCCTCAACTTAGATATGATAGGCCGTATCGACGACAAGCACCTAGGCGGAAATCACAACTATATACATGCAATAGGTACGGATAAATTAAGTTCAGAATTAAAACAGATCACAGAAGCTGCCAATAGAGCACACACTCAAATGGAGATTGATTTCACATATGATGATCCAAAAGATCCCATGCGCTTGTACTATCGATCGGATCATTACAATTTCGCATTAAACGGAATCCCTTCCGCGTTTTTCTTTTCAGGATTACACCCAGATTATCATACACCTAATGACACCGTAGATAAGATTGATTTCCCGATGAT
Source organism: Sphingobacterium alkalisoli (assembly GCF_005049105.1). GTDB lineage: Bacteria > Bacteroidota > Bacteroidia > Sphingobacteriales > Sphingobacteriaceae > Sphingobacterium > Sphingobacterium alkalisoli. The sequence goes on along the minus strand of NZ_SUKA01000001.1, from coordinate 1,374,069 downwards.
GGTAAAACGCGAAAAACTTATCTTCCATATCACTTGGGAAATCGCACACCGTGCCCAGCGATTAGCTCTAGATAACAATAAAGAATAAAGGCTGACAACCTGCCATTGCAAACGCTCCTGATTACCAGTCAGGAGCGTTTGTCGTTTCCCCCCTTTTGTTCCCTTAAAATTAACATTTTGTTAATACTATTTCTTAAAAAGTGTTAATAATAGGCAACAAGACAGTCTTTCGCTTTGATTATTACGAATAAATCGTAATATTTATGCTCAACTTAATTATATAACTTAAATGAGACTCTGTTTACTTGTATGCCTACTTCTCTGCAGCGCTTCGACGTTTGCCCAAAACAAAGGAAAAGTAAAGGGCACTTTATACTCTTCTGAAAAGGAAGCGCTGGAGAAAGCCACCGTCGCAATATTAAACGCTCAGGACTCTACTGTCCTATCTTATTCATTGTCCAACGAAAATGGAAAATTTAGCTTCATTAAATTACCGATTCATCAAGATTTGATCCTGTATATCAGTCATATCAATGCGACTGCAGAATATCTAAATTTCGATCTGCAAGATGAAGCCGAATATGATTTTAAAGACATTACGCTAGCGCCCAAAAGTTTGGAAGAAGTCGTCATCGAGATGACTCCCCCTATACGGATGAATAAAGATACCTTAGAATACAATGCGAAGTATTTTAAAACCCGTCCAAATGCGAATGTAGAAGAATTATTGCAAAAATTACCCGGTCTTCAGGTCAATTTAGACGGGTCGATTTACTACCAAGGAAAAGCAGTGCAGTCTGTCCGCCTGAATAATAAAGATTTCTTCAACGAAGATATGACGATCGCAACGCGGAACCTGGATGCCTCCATGATCGACAAAGTGCAGGTATTCCGCGAGAAAGGTGAGAGCAAGCAGGTCGTATTGGACGATTCTGACCTTCCTGTTATCATCAACCTAAAAACGAAACGAGAATTCGTAAAAGCTCAGTTCGGCAAGTTCTATGCAGGTGGAGGTACGCGCGATCGGTATGAAGCAGGAGCCTTGGTAAACACCTTTCGGGATACCCTCCAAATTAGTTTTATCGGATATGCCAATAACCTGAGCCGTAAAGGGTTTGATTACAGCGAACTCAGCCAACAGGGAGGATTTGGAAGAGCAGAGAACAATTCGTCCTCCTATTCCTTTTACGGAGGATTACAGAATAATGTCTCTGGGGCAGTAAACATCAATTACGATATTGCCAAAAAACTGAAGACCAACTTTTTATATTCTTTTGAACAACAAAACGATTATACGAGGGATGAAGGTAGCAGTCAGAGTTTTTATAATGACACGACTATTAGCAGCACAAATTTTTCCAACGCGACTTATAAGAACTACACACACAAAATAAGGGCGTTTGCACGTTACCATATCGATACCACATCATTTATTTCCTATGATCTAAATCTGAATTTAAATAAAAGAACTTCGGATAGACGCAATGAATACAGCAGTTTCCAAAATGAATCTACGCCTGTACGAGAGGGCAAAGGGGATAATAATAGCTTAAATAATTCGCCTTCGTTGCGGCATAACTTCAGATATGAGAAGCGATTTTCAAACAAATGGGTGCTATCCCTTAGCAATGATTTAAATGTACGCGATAATAAAGGGGATCAAAATGACATTTCTTATGGACGCTATTATCTCTTCGGTGACAGTATTATCGATCAACACGTTAATGAAATCAGTCGTTCGAATACGCAGCGGATCGGGAACACGCTAAATCTTCAGATTCCGTTCAAAAAATTATTTACCACCGATATTTATGCCAAATATAATATTGAGATAGAAGACCAGATAGAGGATATCTATTCCAAGTTAAATAGCGACGAATTCGAAGATAAAGAAGACATCACCAATGACAAAAAAATGAATGCACATGCTGCTTTTTTTGGAACGAAGGTCAATTATAGAATTTCCAAAAGAATTAGGGGATCGATTGGTGCTGAGTGGCTTAACATGGACCGTCGTTATGACTATTATGGAAAAAATGAAGATATCCAAAAAAACCAAAGTTATTGGCTTCCGAACCTCTCCTTGAATGTATATGACCTGAATCTTGCCTATTCGAAAGCTATAAACCTCCCTTCTTTTTACCAGTTTATTGCTGTAGATTCCGACCTCCATCCAACCAGGTTATCCTATGCAAGTCCCTATTTTGACAACGAGATCCAGGACAACTTGCGCATCCAATATTTCAAGCATTTTCAGAAATTAAAGCTTAATCTTTCTTTTTATGGAAACTATACCCTAGTTGACAAATCAATTGGTTATAATAATCTCTATGATCCAGAAAACTCATTCTCCACCTCACAGTATTATCAGGCAGATGGTTTAGATCGATTCAGCCTGGGGGGAAATTTCCGTAAAGAAATCATTCAAAATAAGATATGGAATATGTACGTCAATGGCAATTACAATCTTTATAACTATCCTTCCATTGGCATAACAAATGGAATAGAAAACAAGAGTAAAAATACGACTGTGTCAGGAAACCAAACACTGAATATCTCCTGGAAGAATAAAGTGTCGCTAAGCCCTAGCTACAATTTCAATGTATCAAAAACCACAAATTCATCCGACGCCAGCAGCTTCAGAGATATACAAACAACTACGCACGATTTCGGCGCAGGGTTACGATTAAGCGATATCCATAAAATAACCTTCGAGACCTCCTATAATATAAAAAATCAGCCTTCTAGTATTGATAATGCACGCACGAATATTCACCTAGTAAATGCATCTGTTTACTATCCTGTAATGGGCAAAGGAGAATTGAAATTAACGGTTTTCGATCTATTGAACCAGAATCAGAATGTTTACCGGTATAGTAGCAGCAACTACATTGGATATGGCGAGCAGCTCACGCAAAAACAATATTTCATGCTTGGATTTGTTTACAAATTCCTAACTTCATCCGACAAAAACAAAAAGTAAATTGTATTGTTTTTTACACATTAGTCTATACATAAACTATGGCATTCTTAGATTATTATAATGTACTGGGGCTAGATAAATCAGCTTCGCAGGATGATATTAAAAAGGCTTACCGAAAGCTGGCACGTAAGTACCATCCCGATCTGAATCCTAATGATGATGAGGCCAAGAAAAAATTTCAGGAAATAAACGAGGCAAACGAAGTCCTTACGGATCCCGAGAAGCGGAAGAAATATGATCAATATGGCGAAAATTGGAAACACGGAGATGAGTACCAAAAAGCCCAGCAGCAGTATTCGCGCCAGGGACGAGGAGGCACGCAGAATCCATTTGGCGGATTTGACTATAGTGGCAATTATGATACGGGAGAGTATTCTGATTTTTTTGAACAGATGTTCGGTTCCCGTTTCGGGGGTGGCCGCAAAAGTGCCTTCCGCGGGCAAGATCTAAATGCCGAAGTCAACCTTTCCTTGAAAGAAGCTTCGACTACGCACCAACGGACCTTTACCGTCAACGGGAGAAGCATTCGCATTACTATTCCAGCGGGCCTTCAAAATGGCCAGAAAATACGCTTAAAAGGTCAAGGAACAGAAGGTGCAAATGGTGGTCCCAGAGGGGATTTATATATCACATTCACGATTGCAGCGGATCCGCGATTCCAGCGTAAGGGAAATGACCTCTATACTAAATTAGAACTCGATTTATACACGGCACTACTAGGTGGCAATGCGCTGGTAAATTTACTGAATGGGCAGATCAATGTAAAAATAAAACCCGAAACCCAAAATGGAACCAAAATTCGCCTCAAAGAGAAAGGCTTTCCTATTTACAAACAGGAGGGGAAATTTGGCGATTTCTACGCAGAAATAAACATCAAGAACCCTACGAACCTCAGCGAGGAAGAGAAAAATCTATTCCAGCAATTGAGCGATTTAAGAAAATAAAATCATGGAAAGAACACTGGTGAAAATAATAGATGTCTGCCGGTCCTATAGGATTGAAAGCACGTTTGTCCGGGATCTGCATGAAAACGGCCTGATAGAATTAGTTTCTGTAGAAGAAGAAGAATTTATAGATGAAGAAGAGCTTGGCCAGTTGGAACAGTATTCCACCTGGCACTATGATCTGGAATTAAATTTGCAGGGAATTGAAGTTGTTCGGCATCTGTTAAATCGTATCGAACAACTTCAATTCGAACTCCGTAAGCTCGAGGACCACACCAAATAAATTAGCTTCACTATTGTTGCTGTTGTTGCTGTTGTTGTGTTTCGAGATAACGCTGATACAAATTTGATTTTTCAACTTGTTCATCCGTTGTCACGCTCACATAAGCAGGTTCAATGGGATCCGCCGTTTTTTCTTTTGTCTTTTCATTTGTTATAATGACAGATACTGCCAATGTATGTGCAGAAGGTCCTTTGTATGTCCCTTTTACCGGTGTACAATCTTTAAAATCACGTCCATAAGCTATTTTAATATGTCGATCACTAACCCAGCAATTGTTGGTAGGATCGATACCTCGCCAGCCAATAGATGGAATATAAACTTCTACCCAGGCATGTGTAGCACCCTCGCCTCTCATCTCACTGTTGCTCGGACAAATATATCCCGAAATATAACGGGATGGTATATCCTGCATACGCAACATGGTAATCAGTAAATGTGCAAAATCCTGACACACTCCCGCCCGAAGTTTCCAGATTTCATCTACCGTACTCTCTACCGTCGTTACGCCCTGCCGATAGGTGAAATTCGTATAGATATATGTCGACAACATACGAACAACATCGACAATATGCATCTCCTTTATAACATAGTCGTCAAAAATCGCATTAACCTCCGCTTTGCAATTAATATTTTCTAGATAGAGAAAATCAATATACGGAAATTCCCATTTTTTAAGTTCGAGATCAGCCCATTGCTCCACTACTGAAATCTCCGCAATAGGCTCTGTAGAAGCAAAGGTCACTACCTCCATATCCGCTCTTATTTCTAGCGAACGGTGAGGACCAACTAGCGTAAATACGCCTACTTCATTACCAAAGTAATCCGAAAAAACATCGATATTCACATTAGGAATCACAGAAATCTGGTGCTTTAATATCTGCTGCATATCATCAGACTTCGGAGATAATATAAATTGATTGGCACTATCGGTCACATCCGACGGATATACATATCGAGTTAGGTGCACGACGCTATATTTTGACATTACTGTAATTGCTAAATTGTTAAAAATTATCTTATTATCCCGAAATAGTCGCTATTAATAACTTTAGATAAGTTGTAGTAATTACGTTGAACCGTATTCAGGAACTGTATTTTATGATCTATATGTTCTGGTAGCTGATTGTATTTAATAAAAGAGAATGATTTTCCGATCTCAAAATGAAGCCCCTTCGTATGTAGAGCCACTCCCTCCTGTTCCATGAAACTAGCAAACGATTCAATCTGGTCCCAGTTGTAAAATAGTGAATTTGGAAAATTATTCTTATAGAGTATTTGATTAAGTACCGACTGAGGTTCAAGACTACCCACATTTTCACTCAGGTACGTTTCATAACCATTCAACGCGATCAGCAAATACCGCCAGCGCTGATCTTCTTCGTGCCCTTCCGTATGGATGTTTTGCTCGAGTTCTGTTTTTAACAAGTCAACGATCTGCAATCCACGTTCCATCAATTTTCCCAAACTCAGGAAACAATAAGCCTCTCCCCTGTTCATCGAACTATCAATAACGCCATAATAGTACATGGTCTGTTTGATAAGCTGATCCAGCACACTGATGGGATCAAAGATTAGTTGTTGACTCAATTGACTATCCCGTACCAAATGATAGTAATCATTCAAGGACTGCCACAATTCCCGATTGATATGATCCTGAGCACTGCGCGCATTTTCACGGGCACGAAAAACATTGTTCAGGATCGAAAAATTAGAATTACTATCAAAAATCAATGTTTTCAAAATGGTGTAACTAGACATATTTTCAGCCTCTCTAATACCGAATTGATGTGCAGTTTGCTCCCAAGATCGTACAGGCAGACCATCTTGATGCGCAATATACAAGGTCTTCAACACCCTCAGGCTTATATTTGTCCGCTCCATATAACGGCTCATCCAAAAAAGATTTTCGGCCACTCGACTTAACATATGTTTTAAAGTTTAGTTCAATCCACAATCCAGGTATCCTTACTTCCGCCACCTTGTGAAGAGTTGACGACAATGGATCCATCCTTCAACGCAACTCTGGTCAGCCCACCCGGGACAATTTTAATTCCATCTGGACCATAAAGGGCAAAAGGCCGAAGATCCACACGACGAGGCTGTAGCTTTCCATCAATATAACAAGGAGCCGCAGATAATTTGATGATCGGTTGTGAAATAAATTGTCTCGGATTTTTCTCCATTTCGAAAATATACTCCGCTATCTCCTGATCCGACGCGTTATTTCCGATCAACATGCCATAACCACCACTTTCGTTGGTCTTCTTCACAACCATATTCCGAATATTCTGCACCGTGTATTTACGTTGGTCTTCATTTTCCATTCGATAAGTAGGCACAGATTTTAAAATGGGTTCTTCATTTAGGTAGTATCGAATCATCTCGGGTACATAGGTATAGATTGCTTTATCATCGGCCACACCATTACCCATGGCATTGACGATATTCACCGTACCTTTCCGATATGCATGATAAAGGCCCGGCACACCCAATAGACTATCCGAACGGAAGACCAATGGATCGATAAAGTCATCATCTACCCGTCGGTATATCACATCCACTTTTTTCAGTCCTTTGGTTGTTCGCATATAAACAATATGATTCTGGACCACGAGGTCACGACCTTCGACCAGCTCAATTCCCATCAATCTAGCCAGCGTGGTATGTTCAAAATAGGCAGAATTGAATATACCTGGAGTCAACAGCACAACCGTAGGTCTTGTACTTAGATGAGCTCCTAAGCTAACTAGGTTTTTTACTAAAATATCAGGATAATGTGCTACTTGACGCACTTTATTTTCAGGCAGAATATTGGGGAAGATGCGGTAACTCATCTTTCGGTTTTCCAGCATGTAACTCACACCTGATGGTGTCCGAAGATTGTCCTCCAACACATAATACGTCCCGTCGTAATCCCTAATGAGGTCTATACCACTTATATGCGTATAAATATCAAATGGCACATTGACATTCACCATCTCACGCAGGTAATTGGGACAGGAAAAGATCAAACTGGAGGGAACGATACCATCTTTCAGAATGAATTGCTGATGATAGATATCCTTTAGAAAAATATTAAGTGCTTTGAGTCTTTGGCGGATTCCCGATTCAATATATTCCCACTCAGCAGCCTCAATAATTCGTGGGATCATATCAAAAGGGAATATCTTTTCAATCCCTTCTCCATCAGAATACACGGTAAATGTAATACCCTGCGTCATAAAGAGCTTTTTAGCCATTTCATTACGCAATTCCATGGAGTTAACATCTAATTCTCCGAAAGAGGAAACAAATTTCTTATAATGCTGACGGATTACACCATTCATCATCTCATCATAAACACCGTCTATCGGATTATACTTATCAATTAAATGGTCAATCATAACAATTATCTTAAATTATTCTAAAATTAAGCATTAATTGTTAACAAATCAATATAATAATTATAATTTTATTACATTTTTAATAAAAACACATACTATTTACTACAAAAAATCATCTTTTTCTGCAAAATAATTAAAAAAAAAGATCACAAATAAACTATATAAGAAGAAAAATATAACAGATTTATAATATCAGGAAAACAAAGCCGCATCAGAAGACTTAATTCGAAATTTTGTCATGAAATTATCGGAGAATTTAGAAACTTTACGATCAATATAGATTTTGATTCGCAGAACACTCCGTGGTTTAGATCCCTCCAAGGGTGAGATGACAGCAATGATATTTTAAATGGTCATGCTGAACGGAGTGAAGGATCTAAAGCCATTGATTTACTCCAGCATTTAGATCCTTCATCACGGTTTGGGAAGACACTTGTTATGCAATCTGCTTTTTAGGATTTGATAAAATTACCACCTTTTAATCCCTTTACTTCTATGACCCCTGCTCCGAGCATAAAAGTCAGATCAGCGGAAACAGAATACTGTGTAACCACACCTTTTCCATCAAGAATACCCGGGGCCCATTTACCATATTTTTGGATAATCTCTACAAGGTTCTTTCCTACACCTGGATACGGTTCTTCCAGAATTTTAAAATTTGAAGGCGTGCCATCTTTAGCGATTTCAAAATATACATCTACTTTTCCACCTTCCTTTTTTGAAATCATTTCTTTAGGATAAATTAACCATTCGCTGATACTTTTTCGAAAAGCTACCATTCCACCTTTTGGCTCAGGCAATACCTCTACCCGGGTATGATTCGGAATAATCTTACCACTTCGATCAAATTTAAATCCTACCGCTGTTCGGGAATCAACCGGTTGTCCGTCTTTGAGTGCCGGCTTCCACTTGCTTTTAGAGATGATACGTACCGCTTCATTAAAAAAACTTTGTTCAAGCTCATCTGCCCGGGATGAGAATTGATCCGGTTTACCTTCCTTGTTGACTACAAAACGCACAAGCATGTATGGGTCTATATCTGCTGAGGTAATCGCTCTAGGCAGTTGATATTCCTGCGCAAACCATTCCATAAATTTTGCTCTTCCCAGCGCAGGCTCAGCCAGCACATCCGGTTTAACATCCTCCTGAGCGGATCCCATATGCGTTAAATCCAATCTGATCGGAAGCGTAAAAGCTACACGAACTTTACGGCCATTTTGGATACCTGGACTCCATTTTTCAACATTTTTTAGCATTTCAACAGCAGCTTCCCCTGTACCATGTCCAATATCCTTTTTTATCTCGAAGGTCGTTAATGAACCATCCCTCTCTACAATAAATGAAATTTGTACTGTACCTTTTACACCGGCATCTATAGCCGCGTGCGGATACTTATAATTATCTGCTATCCATTTACGAAAAGTAGTGAATCCACCTGGAGGCTCAGGTACCACTTCAACCGCTGTAAATATTTCATTTCCTACCGTATCTTCCTGGGCTATCACCTGGGAAACGAATTGTTGTGTAGCTGCTGTTTCCTCTTGGGATTCCGTTACCGCTTCCACAAGACTTATCGGTTCTGCGAACACTCCAGATGGTTGATCGTCAGCACTAGATGACAAAGGTATCGCCACATCTGCCACCTTATTTTCAAATTCGGCTACGATATTTTTGGCTTTCGAGGTGTTGAAAATCAACGTAGATCCTACTACTACCAATACAAGAGGTAGCACAGATAGATACAGGTATTTGTGCTTTGTTTGTGATTTATTCTTAAATAACATCATGATTCTTTTCTTTAAAAATGAATGGTTGGAAAACTCATTTGTCAGATGCAGCTGATCTACATTCATCGCATGAGCTACTAATAGTTCGGCATAAGCCACCTTATCCTCCGAACAGATTTCATCTGCAATACACTCGTGTTGGAACTTTAATTCCTTGTGATAGAAATATAAAACAGGGTTGAACCAGTTGAACAATCTCACCAACTCGACCAATATAATATCATAGGTATGCCCCTGTTTCACGTGAACTAGCTCATGTGAAAGAATTGTTTCGTTATCCGTTAAGTGCCTTCCCAAGAAAATCTTGTTAAAGAATGAAAAGCTCAGCCAATCGTGTTCGCTTTCCATAATCAAGCGGAGTCGGTACAGTCGATACAGCAGCGACAATCCGAATACGAGAACACCGACACCATACAGGGGAGTAAGAAAATCAATTAAGTAATACTGACTTTCCTGCGTTCCGAATGCAATGATATCGACATCCATCATCGTATGCAGGTCAATGGTTGGAAGCGCTTGTTCCAACACGCTATTCGACGAGATATCCACAAATAAACCTACAGGTATAAGCAACGAAATAATCAATGCCCCCAGCAAATAATACCTATTCCACTGAAAAAAAGTAAGTTTTTTAAAAAATAAGCTATATAAGGTATAGCATACTATCAATGAGACATTGACTAAAATTAAATATACCATAATATTAAAGTTTATAAAGGCGGTCAACCTATTTATGCTTTTTTAGGATTGCAAGGATATCATCCAATTCTTTGACATCCAACTTATTGTCTTCTAAGAAAAAAGACAACATACGCTTGGGTGAATTATCAAAATAATTGTTCAGCAGTTTATCCGTTATCAATTTTTTATATTCCTCTTTGTGTATTTTCGGGACATAACGATGGCTTTTCCCGAATGCTTGATGTTCTACAAAACCCTTGGTTTCTAGAATACGTACAATAGTAGATACCGTATTATAAGCTGGCTTGGGTTCCGGTAAACGTTCGATGACCTCCTTAACGAAGCCTCCTCCCATTTCCCAAAGCTCGTGCATGATCTGCTCTTCGGCTTTTGTTAGTTCTTTAATTTCGTGCATAACTCTGTTTATTACATGTTAGACAATATTGCCTATAATCGATTACATAAACGAAGTTAAAACTAAAAACTTAGTTTCACAACTATTTCTTTAGTTTATTTTCAAAAAAAACATAAACAACTAAATATCAACACTATAAATACAATACACATCTGTTTGTTTACCATTATATTTCCCAAGAAGATCTATTACTAAAAAACTACCAACGCTATTTTCGATAAAAAAAACGACCGAAGTCGTTTAAAAATCTATAGGAAAAGTTTAAAGATTTAACGCATCGATCACGAAGTAAGACGGCCTTTTCCAAAACCCATCAACGGATCCGTGACACTTGGTTTTCCGATTTCCACATGACCCGCAAATTGGTATACCTCATTTTCTCGGTCGTCCGATTTAACAGCGACATCATACCAACCATTACTACGTGTCAAATTCAGTTCAATCACAGAAAGTGCGCTCTTCTGATCAGTCAATACCCCGTATCCATAAGACAAATCGGTCACTGTCCATTTCCCTGCATAACCTGTTAAATCAATTCGTATCCCCTCTGAACCAATATTTTGTGTTACTAAACCGCATCCTGTTATCGCATTGATACAATTTCCTGTAAAAGATCGATAGAATCCGTTTGGTCCGTAGATAGCGATATCATACTGGCCCGTTTTGAATGCAGACAGCTTCCATCGGTAAATCAAAGGTTCTTTCGGACCCACCGTAAAATTCCAGATTCCCGCAACATTATTTTCATCTTCATATGGATTAGCTGCTGAAGCTATAAACGGCACACCTACTATTTTGTTCGATGGCAGCTTTCCATTGACGGAAAATTTAATAACGAGTTCTTGCTGCTCCACGTCTACAAAAGCATTAACATCAACATCATAGGGCAGCGGACAAGCGGGCTTTGTTCCTTTTTCCTGCTTCGGAATAATTGGACTATCCCATCCGCCAACCAATCCGCCTTTAAGATCTTCTTTACTAATAAGTTGATAGTTTCCTGGCAAATCTTTGTCTCCTGCTGAAAAAATACGTTTCACATAATCATTACGATCTATAGACTGTAAATTGATCTTATCGGATGCCTTAACAGGTCTAAACACAGATGTCAGATCGCCACACACCAATCGTCGCCATGCGCTGATATTCGACTCCACCACTTGCTTGCCAAACTTCTTCTCAATGAAATGTTCTAAGAACTGCAAAGTAGAGGTATGGTCAAATACTTCTGAATTGACCCAGCCCCCTTTCGTCCATGGGGAAGCGATAACCATTGGTACGCGAAACCCCAAACCAATAGGGCTGTCTAGGGTAGTTTCAGGATTTCCTGTACGAATCTTTTCCTGTTCGGCTGTAACATATTCCTCTTCTGTCTTTATTTCTCGAGGAACGGCACCGCTATGCGGTCTTGCAGAATGCGGAGGCACAAAAGGAGAAACGTGATCAAAATATCCATCGTTTTCATCATAAGTCAGCACGAATATGGTTTTCTTCCATATTTCAGGATTAGCGGTCAAAATATCTAAGGCCTCCGATACATACCAAGCCCCATACCATGGTGAGCCCGGATGATCCGAAAAACGGCAGGGTGCCACCAGCCAAGAAACGGTTGGCAACTTGTCTTCTTTAACATCCTGTCGAAATTGATAAAAGACATCTCCTTTGGGTACACTGACGGATTTCTCCCCTCCGGCATCGGAATAGTCTATGTTTTCAAGCTGATGATAATAGGGATCTTCATGATTGGTAACAAAAGCCTTACGGTGTATATTTTTTGTAAACGGGTCGAGGGTTTCAAAACTCTCGTTATTAAATCGTACGATGTCTTCCTGCAGGTGTTTCAATCGCAGCTCCAATTTTTCCCGTTGACCACCATCCGGTGCAGACCCTTCGCTTAATCGTTTTCGGATCTGATCTGCCTCGCGTTGCATATAGCGATGATGAGCCGCATGGTAACGTACCTGGTAACGCCCGTAGAACTCCAAGTTGTTGTCTGTAAAATTTGCTAACCAATCTTCTTCCTCGCTGTTTAAACCTACGGGAAGGCTGAGTTCATTCTGATACACCTTCCATTCTATTCCTGCGTGTTCAAGCCGTTCGGGATAGGTAGTCCAACCTACGTCCTTATAGTTTATTTGGCCATTGTCTACATGCGCCACAGAGTCGGGATCATGTGGCTGCTCGCGTATCGCCCCGGCCCAGAAATACGACCGGTTGGCACTTGTGCCCGTTAGGGAAGAACAAAAATGTTGATCACATACGGTAAATGCATCAGCAAACGCATAGTAAAAGGGAAGGTCTCGCCTATCGTAATATCCCATCGTAAGGGGCATGTGTTGGTAGTTAGGATTCCCGGCCTTCTTCGCTTCAAGCCATGTGTCCATCTTCCCATCGTGACGCGCGGCGACCATATCCTTCCAACCGTGGGGTAGTGATCCCATCCAAGTCGCCTTGGTATTCTCGATATCCAAATGAAAGGGGGCATAACTATCTCCTTGGGCATTGGTCTGTATCCAAACAGGGAGGCCGTTATGCATCTTCATAGCTCTGGGATCATTAAACCCTCTAACACCACGAAGTGTGCCGTAACAATGGTCAAAAGAACGGTTTTCCTGCATCAGGAAAACAATATGCTCGGCATCTAAATACGTACTGCCTTCAGGTGCATCAATTGCCAACGCCTGTTGTATGGATGTAGGTAGCATCTGGAATGCAGCCGTAGCCCCCGCTAATAAAGATGCCTTTTTTAGAAATGTTCTTCTACTTTCTATCATATTGTGAAAATATTGATCCCAATAAAATGGTCGTTGTGTTTAATCCAAGCGCCATTTTCTATCTTTCTTCTTGTTAGCCTGCCTTTTTTTACGATCCAGACGTTCTAAAACTTTAGCTTTGGAGATCTTGGTCGGTATACGTTTTTTTATAGGCCTGAGTGCATTATTTACCAAATTCACTAACTTCTCTACGACGAGTTCTTTATTTTCCAATTGGCTCCTGCTCTCGGACGAATCCACAGCAAGCATACCCAATGCATTAATCCGGTGGGCCAATCGTTGTTCTACAATGGCTTTTTCAACCTCAGAAAGTAATTGGGATCCCTCCACATGCCATATCGCAGTGACCCTGGACTCGACCTTGTTTACGTTCTGTCCACCAGGTCCGCTCGATCGGGAAGTTCTATAAGTCAGTTCTGCCACCAACTCGTCCTTATGTATCATGGTACAAAATTATGAAAACTTTTTAGGCGCGATGCGCTTCAACACCAAAAACTTGCTTATACTTCTCACGCCAAAGGTTTTACAGCTAAATCCAATGGCAATTATCGGGCAACTAAACTTAAGGTATTTTATACTAAAGAACAGCCGCTTTCCAGAAAACCCGGATAGATTTGGTATCTACCTTTTTTCTTGCTATGAATAGGTTGTAATTATCCTGTACCTGTAACCAGAATTCAGGTGTTGTATTACTGAAACCTGTAGCCAGCTTTATAGCCATTTCCGGCGTAACGGACTGTTTTCCATTGATGATAGCCGATAATGTTTTACGAGTAGTACCTAAACCCTTTGCGACTTCTTCCACACTTAGTTTATTGCCGGTTTCTTCAATGATACCATCAATGGTTTCCCTGATTAATTCTCCGGGATGAGCTGGACTGAACATTGCCATAATTTTCTTATTAATGATAATCAATATAATCTATTTCCTGAACTTGCTCATTTTCAATTTTGAAAATGATCCTGTAATTCTTGTCAACTTTTACCGACCAAAAGTTTTTGAGGTTCCCTTTCAACTGATGAAGACCGTAGCCCGGAACATTTAGTTCTTCTGGGGTTTTGACAGCGTCTAAACGGGTTAAGATCAGCCTAATTTTGCTTACATGCTGCGATTGAAGTTTTGAAGCATCTCCCTTTTCGTAAAAGAGCTTAAGCCCTTTGTGTCTGAAGCTAACAATCATTTACAAATGTAACATGAAACGTATCAGGTTGCAAATATCCGACCAAATAAATTAATATTTATGAGCGGACTTTCTATTTTCCCCTTTTTTGTTCCCAACATCCCACTATCATTTATAAATGAAAACAACCGAAAACCTGCTTTATCGTCCTCGCAAAAAGGTTTGTTTTTGGGCCATTTCCCTGGGGATACCAAGAAGTCGTTGGCTCAAAAACAAACCTTGTTATCACAAAATTTAGATCATTTTTTTGATAAAAACTTATTTTAAACTATCATTAATAGGGTTTTTTAGCTAAATAAAATAGCAATCACCAAAAAACGCAACGCTAGGTGTTTTGTAAAAACAGCTAGGCATCCTGTTCCAAACGCTAGGTGTTTTATGACAGACGCTAGGTATTCCGTCAGGATCGGTAGCTATTTCATCAAAAACGTCAGGTATTCTCTTCCAAACGCTAGGTGTTTTATTAGAGTCGGTAGCTAAAAAAACTAAACAGCCAGGTGGTGAAACAAAACAGCTAGGTAAGCAATCAGAACAGCTAGGTATGCGATGATAATTCCTACATAAAAAGAAAGAATAGCCACCTTCTCGAATCAAATCAGTAGGCTGTTAACCTATTTTCCTTTAAGTTTCTGAACCTGTTCTTCCAGAAAAAGCACTTGTTTATCGAGTGATTGAATAGTTTTCTCCTGTGTGGAGATTACCAGCTGAAGAGCATCGATCAACGTATGCTCGATCTCATTTATTACCACGGGTTCCTGATAGGAATCCGTTTTATCCCTAGCCACTGTGCTCCCCTGCCGCAACATTTCACCATTACCTGTAACCAACCATTCGGGACTGATATCTGGATACTTAGATAAAATAGTGACTACCGTATCGGAATTTAATCCACTATTCTTCTGAACACCCTTAAAATTCGCATAGGAAAGGCCTAGATCCTTGAAAAAATCTGTTTTACTGATTTCGTTGTGCTTAGCAATAAGCAATACGCGCTCTTTAATATTAGACATTTTTTTATCTAAAAAATTGTAAAAGATATTTTAATGTCTTATATTTGATTTGTAAAGTATATAAAACTATCCAAAACACCTTTTAATAAACTGTAAACAATGAAAAATACACAAAAGAAATCAAAAGCGAAACATTTCCGGTATTTAAGTAAGGAGCATATAAAAAATCCGGACAGTTTCCTTAGCGAAATCGTACACCAATGGGGCCTCAATTGGTCCAGTAATTTCAATTACCTAATCAATAGTTCGCTATACCCTCCCATGCGTATCGCACTGGATTATAATTACGGTTTCATTTTCATGCATATGAAACAGATGATTGAAATTGCATTTGTTATAACAGAGAAGTGCCAGATAGCCCCGACCTCGAAGGATAAGTTATTCCAGCATTTGGGCAAAGAGACTTTCGAAGCTGAAATAGAAGATCAAATCATCCTCCCTACAAAGCTGCTAAGTGATTTTTGCGGATACAAATCATTGAAGGATTGGTACGAAGTGGCTGACAACTTACTATTGGCAAGAGACAATACCGATACTGAGGAGGCCATACTCGATTTCAACGTGGAATATATCGCTATCCGGGATCTTTTGGTAAAACTACCCCAAGCATTACTACATATCCACAACAAAGGAGGCATACAACATTATATATCCAAATAAATGGCGGCTAAAATAAAAACAAGCAATAAAAAAATAGAGCAACACAGTTCATAGTAAAAATTATAACCATGAAAAAACTAGAACAAACTGACTTGGACAATATCATCTTCCGACTCACAAGTATCTACCTGATTGATCAGATTTTCCTTTGGACGTTTAAATGGGAAAATCAAGCGAGGTATATGCTTCAGATCCTGATGTGCAAAGGCGGTGGGCAAACATTTACCGATGCAAATATCTACATGGGCACAGTGGTCAAAGAATATGACAATATAGATTACGTAGTCTGCTACCCACATGAGATACAAAAAAAGATTAAGCAGGGGCTGGGGAGAGCCATACTAATCTGTCAACCTGAAAATCTTGTCTACGAACACCCCAAGGCACATGAAAAAATCAAGATCCCAGATGTGGATATCGATAGTCTTGTAGAGAAAAACGAGCAGTATCTCCAAAAGGAGATAAAAAAGATATCCGCCTGTTTGGAGGGATATAGTTTTTATCTGGATAACACAAATTTTCAGCATGCAGCTTTTATGCTACATCAGGTTGTAGAGTTGGCTTATCGGGCAGCAGAACATCTTTTAGTGGGCGATGAGAGAAAGACCCATTGCCTCAAGACTCATCAGAATTATGTGAACAAATTCAGTTTCGAATTGGGCAACCTGTTCCGAACGCCCGAACGCAAGGCGATTATCGACAAACTGGACAATGCTTACTCCTCCGTTAGATACGACCAAGACTTTAAAATAAAAAAGAAACAGCTTGAAACTGCCCATCTCCTGGCTGAAACGATGACGGATTGGCTCACCGATTATAGTGCTTTTCTTCTTCAGGAAATCAAGGAAAAGCTCAGCCCCAAACATCAACTATTCATCAACCCAATAAACAAAACAGAAATGAAAACAATCATCAACACCGACCATCGAGATTTAATCCTTAATGCGATTGAGACCTACTGTACGCCCTCTGTCGTAGCTTGTTTCGGACATCGCCAACAGTCTGATCAATACATTAACCTAATTGACGATCAACAAGATCATCAAGTGATACACCACTACTACCTGTTTACAGTTTATTCAGAAAATCAAATTAAAACACCACTACAGAACTTACAAAACGCGGTTGAGCAACTCCTGCCCGAATATATACGCATCACCGTTCTAGTCTTTGAGCACGAACACTTTCAAAAGCAGTGTGATAAATCAAACACCTTTCATACGACTCTACTACAACAGAGCGACCTTTGGCATGAAGATCAACAACATAATATCACATTGCCTGATAATCTACAAATAGCATCTATAAACGTAAACCAGCAGAAAATTTTGTGGATGAAAACACACCGAAATGCTGAACACCTCTATCACGCTCATACCGAAGATATGTATTTTGGATCCGAAGAGGTTGCTTGTTACGGCCTAGCACTCGCTCTTGAACAAGCCTGCCTCGGCCTAATGAGGGTCTTTTGGCAGTTTCAGCCACAGAGCACTAATTTGAACTATTTAATGCGACTCTGTAACTTGATCTGCCCCAAAGCCACATCCGTATTCGTACTGGATCACCCCGGCCAATATGCTATTTTCAAACTCTTAGTCGACGCCCAACAGCAGTTCCGACACGCTCCCAATTACCGCACACAGGGACAGCATTTAGAGGCTTTGGCACAACGGGTAAAGCAGTTTATTGAGGTTGCCCACAGAGCAGTAGAGATACACTTCGCCGAAGAAACCAATAACATAGAACATTCCGAAAGTAAGCAACAGCCAGAGACAACGGAAATACTTTGCGCTTGATAAGCTCAGTAATTAATGACTAAAGAAAACAAAGAAGAAATGTTATCTATCGAGCCAGCTTTCTAGAATTTTCGCCATCATCGCATTGCAACGAGCTATATTTGCTTCACGCGCTGTTATTTCTGCTACCTTCTGGATATAAGGTGCGTCGGTCAATTCCGAAGCACCATTTTCCAACATGTCGCTTAGCGTATCCCGGGTTACTTCCAAATGAAATTGCAAACCGATCAAGTTATCTCCGTAAGAGAATGCCTGATTGTTATTTGCCGCAGAGGAAAGCAGGTCAAGACCGCCCTCAGGAATTTCAAACTGGTCGCCATGCCAATGAAAAACCGTTGGTTGATCCTTAAACAGATCATAAAACCAAGAAAGCTGTTTGCTTTCTTCGGCTGGTTTCACAGGGAACCAACCGATTTCCCTATGGGATGCTCCGTAGACTTTAGCTCCAAGATTATCCGCTAACAATTGCGCGCCTAAACAGATTCCCAATACTTTCTTTCCTGATTCAATGCAATCCGCAATAAATTGCTTTTCCTCAAGCAACCAAGGGTGCGGAACCGTATCGTATACCCCCATTGGTCCGCCCATAATGATCAATGCATCTATATTCTCAACGGCGGGTAAGTTGTAGTCTGCTTCATAAAAACGAGTTGACGAAATGGAAGATTTATTTTCTATCAACCAATCTTCTATGTAACCTAGCCCTTCAAAAGGTACATGTTGTAAGTAGTGTACGTTCATCTATTGTGTTTTATCTTCAACCAAACTTAGCTAAAGTTACCGCAATATACAATACGATTAACATCGATATGTGAATACGGTGCGCATAAAATTTTGCACAATTATGGCAATTTATTTAGCATACAGTTGCGTAAATAATCCTTTATTTGTACCAAAATTATAATCTATAGGAATCAGACCTATAATTTTATAAAGAAATACAAATAACAACATATTAAAAGATGAAAATAGGCATAGTTTGCTATCCAACTTTTGGTGGTAGCGGTGTAGTCGCTACGGAATTAGGAAAGGCGCTGGCTTCCAACGGACACCAGATACACTTCATCACATATAGCCAACCGGCACGATTGGATTTCTTTTCCGAAAATTTATATTATCACGAGGTAGCTGTTTCGCAGTACCCTTTGTTCGACTTCCCTCCCTACGAATCTGCTTTAGCAAGCAAGTTGGTGGATGTGGTGCGTTTTGAGAAATTGGACATCTTACATGTGCATTATGCTATTCCTCACGCTTCTGCGGCCTACCTGGCGAAACAAATTTTAAAAACTTACGGTATCGACATCCCTGTGGTAACTACCCTACACGGTACTGATATCACCCTAGTAGGCAGAGACAAAAGCTTTAAACCAGTTGTTACCTTCTCGATCAATGAGTCTGATGGTGTAACTACGGTTTCCGAAAGCCTTCGGGAAGAAACCTTGTCATTTTTTGACATCACCAGGCCAATCCAAGTCATACCTAATTTCATCGATCTTAACCGCTTTTACAACAAAAAAAGAGAGCACTTTAAGAAGGCTATTGCGCCAGATGACGAACGCATACTTGTGCACACGTCAAATTTTCGACAAGTTAAAAATACCGACGACGTTATCCGCATATTCCATCAAGTAAACCAAAAGATACCTAGCAAGTTACTCATGGTAGGCGATGGACCTGAACGTAGCAACGCCGAAGAACTTTCTCGACAGCTAGGTATTTCAGGCAGCGTACGTTTTCTTGGGAAACAGGACGCTATCGAGGAGATTCTGTCCGTTTCCGATTTGTTCTTGATTCCTTCCGGTTCCGAGAGCTTCGGGCTTGCCGCTCTGGAGGCTATGGCATGCAGTGTTCCCGTCATTTCTTCCAATGCAGGGGGGTTACCTGAACTGAATGTACAAGGTGTAACGGGCTTTTTAAGCGATGTTCAAAACGTAGATGAAATGGCAAAAAATGCAATTCACATTCTTGAAAACTGCGAACGACTGTCAGAATTTAAGACGGCAGCATTTAACCGCGCCAAAGATTTTGAGATTAGTAAAATCCTTCCGCATTATGAAAATTACTACCAACAAACGATAGATAGCGTAAAAAACAGCAACAAATAACGGGCTACTATCTCAAGGGATAAAAAAAAATCATATCTTTGACTTTTGGAAAGATTCCAAAAAAGAACACACATGAAATATAAACGTATCCTACTCAAACTTAGCGGTGAAGCCCTTATGGGGGAACAAAGCTATGGTATTGACATCAACAGAGTCGCACAATACGCAGGCGATATTAAAGAAATTCACGATCAAGGACTGGAGATAGCCATCGTAATTGGTGGAGGTAATATCTATCGCGGTTTAAGTGCTGAAAAATCGGGTATGGATCGTGTACAAGCAGACTATATGGGAATGCTTGCAACGGTTATCAACAGCATGGCTCTTCAAGATGCATTAGAAAAAGTTGGATTAAAAACACGTTTATTAACGGCCATCAAGATGGAACAAATCTGTGAACCTTTCATTCGCCGCAGAGCTGTTCGACACCTAGAAAAAGGTAGAGTGGTAATATTTGGAGCCGGTACCGGTAATCCTTATTTCACAACAGATACCGCAGCCTCACTACGTGCCATCGAGATCAATGCCGATGCAGTGTTAAAAGGAACACGGGTAGATGGCATTTACACAGCCGACCCTGAAAAAGACCCAACCGCCAAACGCTTTGACACAATCTCGTTTACCGAAGTGTATGAAAAGGGGCTCAGCGTAATGGATATGACAGCATTCACCCTGTGCCAAGAAAACAATCTTCCGATTATTGTTTTTGACATGAATAAACCAGGTAATTTGAAAAAACTAGCCTCTGGTGAACATATTGGAACTATAGTTAGCTAACGAATAAATACTCAAAGATATGAACGAACTGATATCACTCGAATTGGACGACTGCAAAGAAAGCATGCTTAAGGCAGTAGCCCATACCGAATCAGAACTTACAAAAATCCGCGCAGGAAAAGCTACACCGTCAATGTTGGACGGGATTAGTGTAGACTATTACGGTTCACCTACCCCTCTTTCTCAAGTAGCCAATATCAACACCACTGATGCGCGTACATTGGTAATCCAACCCTGGGAGAAGACCATCATGGGTACTATAGAAAAAGCCATCATTGACTCCAATATTGGCCTCAACCCTCAAAATGATGGTGTGGTCATACGTTTGGTGATACCTCCATTGACGGAAGAAAGAAGACGCGATCTCGTAAAAAAAGCAAAAGAAGAAGCTGAGAAAGGCAGAATAGCCGTGCGTAACATACGTAAAGACGCCAACGAATCCATCAAAAAATTAAAAAATGACGGCGCTTCAGAAGACGAGATTAAATTAGGAGAAGGCGAAGTTCAAAAATTGACCGACTTCTACATTGTAAAAGTGGATCAACTAGCTGAATTAAAAGAAAAAGATATCATGACGGTCTAGGTCGATACCTTTCCGTATAGCTATAAAAAAAGGATTCTTTAGAGAATCCTTTTTTTATAGCATTTTTTTTCTAAATTTAATCTTTGTAGATCAACCTTCCTATTCTCTACCATAGGAAGTACAGTAGTTGCAAGCAGATTATACACATATGAACAAATCGAGAAGAGATTTTATAAAAAAAACGGGAATAGGGCTGACTTCGGCCTTGATAAGTACCCAGCTGCTATCTGCGTGCACGGATAAGCACAAAATCGGAGATTCTCCTTTCCACAACATAGGATTACAATTGTTTACACTGCGGGATCTAATCGACGAAGACCCCAAACTTGTGTTGAAAACCGTAGCGAAGATAGGCTACAAACATGTCGAGACCTACGGCGTAGACGTGGCTTCAAATAGCTTTTGGGGCTTGCCAGTTACCGATTTAAAAAAGGTATTGGAAGATAACGATCTTAAATCATATAGTGGACACTACGATTTATCGAAATACCTAGATAAAAAACACAACGACAAGGAAAGTATCGAAAAATATATTGAAATCGCACACGAGCTCGGACAAAAGTATATTATCGCCCCCGTAACTCCGATGGAAGACCTAAATAATCTTTCTGTATCTGATTACCAATATGCAGCAGAGCAATTAAATAAAGCTGGAGAGATGTCCAAAAAGGCGGGCATCAAAATGGGGTATCACAATCACTTTTGGGAATTCAGAAATTTTGCCAACGGTACAAAAGGTCTGGACATCCTAATTGCGTTTACAGAACCTGAGTTAGTCGACTTCGAACTGGATATATTCTGGATTGAAAAAGCTGGCATCAGTGCGCAAAGTTATTTTCAGAAATACCCAGGTCGTTTTCCTTTATGGCACGTGAAGGATATGAACAAAAACTATGCACATGAAGTTGTTGGTGAAGGCTTTGATAAGTTACCGCTTGACAGTTTGATGAAAGCAAATGTACGCTACACCGAAGTGGGAACTGGAGCGATAGACTATCCGAATATAGTACGGAGTGCAGATCAATCGGGATTACAATTCGCATTCGTAGAACAAGATGATATTTATATCCCAAACAAATTTGAAAGCGTCAAGAAAAGTTACGAATACGTACAAAAATATTTAACGAAATAGAAGAGGAGCGTTAAGCTCCTCTTCTATTTTTATTTAAAATTTCATTTGTTCGACCTCTAATGCCGTTTTTTCAACAGCTTCCTTTAAGTCTCGTTTGAAAGCCAACACATTTCTGGAAATTTCCTCATTATTAGTCCCAATAATCTGAGCGGCTAAAATTCCTGCGTTCTTTGCCGCATTAAGTGCGACCGTAGCAACAGGGATGCCATTTGGCATCTGAAGTATCGACAGAACCGAGTCCCAACCATCTATGGAATTGGAAGACTTAACAGGTACACCAATTACAGGCAAGTGGGTAATTGATGCTACCATGCCAGGTAAATGTGCAGCTCCGCCTGCTCCTGCAATGATTACTTTCAAACCTCTGTCGGCAGCTTGTTCAGCGTAATCAAACATCCGCTGAGGTGTACGGTGTGCCGAAACAATCGTCACCTCAAACCCTACTCCAAGTTGCTTCAACACGCTTACAGCATCCTGCATGATAGGAAGATCGGACTTACTTCCCATGATAA
Source organism: Sphingobacterium alkalisoli (assembly GCF_005049105.1). Classification (GTDB taxonomy): domain Bacteria; phylum Bacteroidota; class Bacteroidia; order Sphingobacteriales; family Sphingobacteriaceae; genus Sphingobacterium; species Sphingobacterium alkalisoli. Next base: position 1,351,066 of record NZ_SUKA01000001.1, on the reverse strand, counting down.
TTCCTACTTGTATATTTGCGTCCATCTTATGCAATTACTTTTAATATTTCCTGAACCTTGCGTGCATTGGCTACAGCCATTTCACGATCATCATTTACAATACAGACGTGCCCCATTTTACGGAATGGTTTGGTATATTTTTTACCATACAGGTGCACATATACACCATCCATGGCCAGCACTTCTTCTACGCCTTCATATACAGCCAAGCCATCATGTTTATCTTCGCCCAACAAATTGATCATGACTGCATTCGTACGTGCAGCAGTATTACCTAATGGCAGATTGAAAATAGCTCGAAGATGTTGCGCAAACTGAGACGTAAAATTCCCTTCTATAGTCTGGTGTCCCGAATTATGAGGGCGTGGAGCTAATTCATTTACCAGGATCTCTCCAGTTTTCGTCAAGAACATTTCTACCGCTAACAAACCAACAATCTGTAGGTCATTAGCTAATTTTTCTGCAATATTTTCAGCCTGCTGTTGTATTTCAAAGCTATAAGTCGATGGCGAAATTAAAAATTCCACTAGATTAGCCTGTGGATTAAACTCCATTTCTACCATGGGAAATGTACTGACGTCTCCTCTATCGTTACGCGCTACGATAACTGCAATCTCCTTCTCAAAATCCACGATTTCCTCAATAATGGAAGGTTCCTCAAAAGCACTGCTTATATCCTCGGCCGATAGTATTTTCTTTACCCCCTTTCCATCATATCCGTCTTTTCTTAATTTTTGGATAAAGGGAAATTGAAATTGGGTGTTACCTAACGCCTCTTTATTTGAAATCAACTGAAAGGGTGCGGTCGGAATATTATTTTGTTTAAAAAATTGCTTCTGCATCCCTTTATCCTGAATCAGCCGAATGACACGAGATTGTGGATAAACGAGCACCCCCTCTTCCTCCAATTTCTCTAACGCATCTACGTTTACTTTTTCAATTTCGATAGTGATCATATCCAATCCCTTTCCGAATTTGTAAACAGTTTCATAATCACTCAGTGATCCGCATTCAAATTGATTACATAATTTACGACATGGAGCATTCTTATCTGGATCCAGTACATGTACATTCACATTGTAATTAATAGCCTCTTGGATCAACATACGCCCCAACTGCCCTCCTCCAAGAATACCTAATTGCAACTCTCCATAAAAATCTTTTGCCATACTATTTTATCTTAAACTTTTTCCTCGAAATACTTTTCGTGAAGAATATGTTCTGTTTCTATTTTCTTTTGTAATTCTAAAAATGCACCAATTAGTGCTTCCGGTCTAGGTGGACAGCCCTGCACATAGATATCTACTGGTATAATTCGATCTACTCCCTTTACGACATGATAACCATGCTGCCAGTAAGGGCCTCCACAATTCGAACAAGACCCCATAGAAATCACATAACGTGGTTCGGGCATCTGTTCGTACAATCGCCTTATGCGATCAGCCATCTTAAAAGTAACCGTCCCCGCAATAATCATGACATCAGCCTGCCGCGGCGAGGGCCGCGGGAAAACACCTAATCTATCCAGGTCATAGGTAGCGGCCATGGCTCCCATCATTTCTATCGCACAACAGGCAATACCAAAACTCACAGGCCACATCGACGAAAGTCTGGCCCAGTTTAATAAGTCGTCGAGTTTAGCAACGACGACACCATTATTCTGTTCTTGCTGTGCACCCATAGCTTACGTTTTTTTAAATCGTGGTTTAAAACCTACTGAAGTTTTTGGAGTTTCGGCAGCCATTCTTTCTGCCGGTGGCTCTGTTTGAGCCACTATCTTATAGTCTTTAATTTCATATTCCCGTGCGTTCAATGTATCGTATACTGAAAGAGGGATTTTTACATCTGTCGTCGGCTTTTGATGAATAGGCTTAATCCAATTCAAATCACCTCGGCGCCATACATATACTAAGCCCATGACCAAAACACCTAAGAAAATAGCCATTTCAATTAATGTAAACCAACCCCATCTTGAATCTGCCGCTATCAGATCGCGGTTACCAAATACAGTAGCCCAGGGAAAGACAAATATCAATTCGACATCAAACAGCAAGAATATAAGCGCTATAACATAAAAACGTGGATTAAATTGTACCCAGGAAGTCCCTACTGTTTCTTCACCACACTCGTAAGTACTTTGCTTAATGGGATTAGGATTTTTAGGAGATATGAATTTTGCCAATCCAATCGTGGCACACACCAATATGACTCCTATTATTCCCATGAGGAGAATAGAACCATATTCAGATAACTGCCCGGGATGATCGTCCATACGATGCAAAAATAATAAAAAACAATTTAAATCATCTTATATTTCATTGGAATATATTTGTCGCCAATGGTAATGCCCCCTCCTTCTGTAAACAGGTAGCAACGAAAAAAAGCCAGACATAAACGTCTAGCTCTTTAAAATTTATATTATATCTCTAGTTTTTTAGAACGGTTTACCAGGCGTCTTCGGCATATTACGCATCATCTTGGCAGCCATCGCTGGATTTGACATCTGCTTCATGACCTTACGCATATCCATAAACTGTTTCAGTAACTTATTCACTTCGTCGATATTCGTACCAGATCCTTTTGCAATACGACTTCTTCTTTTCTGATCTATCGCATCTGGATTTTCTCGTTCAAAAGGTGTCATCGAGTCTATTATAGCTTCGATCGGCTTGAATGCATCATCCTCTATTTCAACATCCTTTAATGCCTTTCCAGCTCCCGGAATCATTCCAATAAGATCTTTCATATTACCCATTTTCTTGATTTGTTGAATCTGGGATCTAAAGTCATTAAAATCAAATTTATTTTTACGGATTTTCTTTTGAAGTGCAGCCGCCTCTTTCTCATCAAACTGCTGTTGAGCACGCTCCACCAACGACACCACGTCACCCATCCCTAAAATACGGGAAGCCATACGATCCGGATGAAAAACGTCCAATGCCTCCATTTTCTCACCCGTACCAATAAACTTGATCGGCTTATTGACAACGGATTTTATCGATAAGGCTGCTCCACCGCGTGTATCACCATCTAATTTAGTTAATACCACACCCGTAAAGTCAAGACGATCGTTAAACGTTTTTGCCGTATTTACCGCATCCTGACCTGTCATCGAATCGACAACAAATAAGATCTCATGCGGTTGAGTGACTTCTTTTACCGCTGTAATCTCATTCATTAACGCTTCATCAATTGCCAAACGACCCGCTGTATCTATGATGATTACATTGTTACCGTTCCGCTTACCTTCTTCAACTCCAGCTTTAGCGATGGCAATAGGATCAGTAGATTCACGATCAGCATAAACAGGAACACCGACTTGCTTACCCAACACTTCCAGCTGATCGATAGCTGCAGGACGATACACGTCACCGGCTACTAATAATGGCTTTTTACCCTTTTGTTCTTTTAGAAAATTAGCTAACTTACCTGTAAAGGTCGTTTTACCAGCACCATTCAGACCTGCAATTAAAATAACGGTTGGATTTGCGGAAAGGTTCAATTCTGTAACCGTACCCCCCATTAACCCGGTCAACTCGTCATTCATAATCTTGGTCAACAATTGACCTGGCGAAATACTCGTCAATACATTATCACCTAACGCTTTCTGCTTCACATCATCTGTGAATGTCTTAGCCGTCTTGTAATTCACGTCGGCATCCAACAACGCTTTACGGATTTCTTTCATCGTCTCCGCGACGTTGATTTCGGTAATACTTCCCTGCCCTTTTAATACTTTAAAGGCCCTATCTAGTTTATCCTGAAGATTTGAAAACATAATCTATTGAAGTTCTTAATACTAAAACGCAAAGTTACAAAATTGCCATGAAAGCAATGTATTATGGCAATAAAAAAGCGGCTATATAAATCTATAACCGCTTAATAATTTCAAAAGCTTATTAGTCTCTACGACCTAGCAACATACTAGCATAATAGAGTAAGGTTACCAAGGCAGATAAAGCAGCAACCACATATGTCATTGCAGCCCACTTTAGGGCGTCTTTTGCACCGTCATGCTCGACAGAACTATGGGTAATATTGGCCGTATTCAACCATGCCAACGCGCGATTGGAGGCGTCAAACTCCACAGGTAGAGTAATGAAACTAAAAACGGTAGTAATAGCTAATGCCACCACTCCTATCTGTAATAACAATAGGATATTTGAAAAAATCGCTAACATTACACCGATCATAAGTGTAAAAGAAACAATTTTTGAGGCTACATTTACCATCGGTACCATCGCCGAACGAAATTGCAACCAACTGTAAGCCTTAGCATGTTGGACGGCGTGACCACATTCGTGAGCAGATACTGCTGCGGCAGCGACACTACGACCATGATATACTTCAGGGCTCAGGTTTACCGTTCTATCCGCGGGATTATAATGGTCTGTAAGCTGTCCTTCCACAGAAATTACCTTTACATCATATATTCCATTATCGTTTAGCATCTTTTTTGCGATATCCGCTCCAGACATTCCCGAAGCCAGCGGCATTTCCGAATATTTCTTAAACTTATTCTTAAATCTCGATTGGACAATCATACTTACGATTCCAATACCAATTAATAAAATCCAAATTCCCATATTTTTAATATTTTAATTTTCAGACAGCTATTTCATATAGATTATCAAATCGCATTCCACTTAAATATAACTGTTAAAATAGCTGGTTAAAAATATTGATTTACTTTTACGCTGACAAATAATCGACTATAAATGGTCAATTTGTGACAATATGACTGACTGAAAAGAACACGCACTAAATGCCATATCTCCGATTAAAATATTATATTGCAAACAATCCGCTTCAGGTAAAGTATTATTGACTAAAAACCAGTACAGGTATAAAATGCCATTTAGCTTATTTAGTAAGCCGAATGATTAAAGATATTATTCGATATGACAGCTTTACATCTAAAAATGAAAGACAAGTTTATAAAACACTAATCTGGCATGAAAAATAAACTTGAACATAGACTTCTTTGGGAACGCATGAGAAATGGGGATGAAGAAGCTTTCTTTGATCTTTACAAATCGTTGTATTATGAACTGGTCAATTTTGGGATTCGGACCAGTGCTGACGCGGAGCTCTCCGGGGAAGCTACCGATCAAGTTTTCGTGGCAATATGGGAAAAACGGAGCAAACTCGAACGTGTGGAAAATGTACAGGCATACCTCATTACATTCTTGAAAAGAAAACTTCTTCGATTACTACAAAAACAGCATAAAATCAACAAGGCCCTTCAAAATGTAAAAGCCGAAGATGATTGGGCAGAAATGTCCTATGAAGAATTTATCATCAAGGTACAAACTAATGAATGGGTCCAACATCGGCTGAAAGAAGCTTTGGAAAAACTTACCTTTCGGCAAAAACAGCTCATTCATCTAAAATTTTTCGAAGGATTGACCTATGAGCAGATTGCAGCCAAAACTCAACAAAGTATAAAGACAGCATACAATACCATTTACGATGCGTTGAAAATCTTACGACAGGAACTCAAAGATGTGTAATTTTTTCTAATTGACTATCAATTACTTACGATATTTTTCAATATTTCATCTAGGAAAAACAAACAGGTAAGGGCACTATAAGTGTAAAGACCAAGAGAAATAATGATAAACACTAGATATGAAAACGTTGAAGATTTTCTGATAGACAATACCTTCCAACAGTATTGCTCTGGCGAAAACAAGCAATGTGTTCTATATTGGAATAACTACCTGTTAAATCATCCGGAACAAACGGAAACCATTATGCAGGCTAAAAGGCTTTTCCATATTCTTGTTGGTAACAAAAAACCGCTGCATACACAGGTCGAGAAACTGAAAACAGAGATTGAAGCATCTTCTTTATCTTCACCAATTAAGAAATTCAGACTTCCTATTTGGGTTAAAACCGTAGCAGCGCTCACGGTAATGACCGTGGGAATATACTGGACTATGCAGCGATGGAAACCCGAGCCGACGACAATCGATCATTCGGCGATTACCTATACCACGGCCAATGGAGAAAAGAAAGTCTTGCAGCTTACCGACGGAAGCAAAATCATCCTCAATGCTGGCAGCCGCCTTTCCTTGGAAGAAGGATTCAACAAAAGCGAAAGGCATGTGCATTTAACTGGAGAAGCATTTTTTGATGTGTGCGAGGATAAAAACAAGCCTTTTATTGTACACACACAGGACTTTGATATACGTGTATTAGGCACTTCCTTTAATGTAAAAGCCTATCCCGAGGAATCTACATCAGAAGCCATCCTGATTGAAGGGTTGATTGAAATGCACAGTAAACGGGGCAGTGAAAACTCGATGATCATCAAACCAAACCAGAAAGTAATCGTATATAAGGCAATAGAAACTCCGGATAAAACGGCGTCAATACGAAAAATCAAAAAATCTCCATTAAAAGAAATAGCCATTCAAGAGGTCGCTGCCGAAGACGAACAAATGTTGCTGGCCGATGTAGCATGGAAAGAGAATCGTCTGGAAATTGTAGACCAAGATTTTGCTTCGCTAAAGAAAGTCCTAGAACGCTGGTACAATGTAGAAATCGAATTAAACGGACAGCAGTTGGAAGATATTAGATTTACAGCGACATTTAACAAAGAGGGCATTGAGCAGGTTCTGGATGCCCTGAAGAAAGTACAACCCTTTAACTATAAAATATATGGAAAAAAAATAACGATTTATGAGTAAAAAAGGATGGTGAGCCAACACCACCCTTCTAAAAAATGATTAACAAACCGGCAGACCTAATTAGCTAAAAAACGTGCTGCCAAGTTTTACACTTTAACCAAAGTACCAAAGTATGATTAAAAATTGCTTATTGCAAGTGCGTAAGGTATATTTTATGCACTTTAGATTCATTATCTGGATGAAACTAACCTGTATTATGATTTTGATCGCAAGCCTCAATTTGTCGGCAAGCGTATATTCTCAGCAAAAAGTTTCTTTTGATGTAAATAAAACGAAGCTGAGTAAAGTGTTGAAGATTATTGAAGAAAACAGTGATTACTACTTTGTTTTCAATTCTAGCAACGCCTTATTAAACAAGGAAATATCCCTTTTTGTTGAAGACACGAAAGTGACAGATGTGCTGTCCAAATTGTTTAAACGAACAGGGCTCGAATACTCTATCTCTAACGAAGGGTTGGTCGTCATCAGCCAGAAACAAGATGCTATTATCAGAGGTATTGTACTAGACAGCCAGGGCAATGCACTTTCTGGCGCGACTGTACGTTTGAAGGGCACAGCTAAAGGAAATGCAACAGACATCAACGGCCGCTTCATGTTAGAAGCGCCAACCGGTAGTGTTTTGATTTTCTCCTATGCTGGTTATTTGTCGCAGGAAATTGCCATACAAAACAAAAACGAAATCAGCGTAACCTTAATTGAAGACAATCAACTACTTAATGAAGTTGTAGTAACGGCTTTAGGTATAACTCGAGAAAGACGTACGTTGGGATACTCGGTCACGCAAATAACTGGAGAGTCACTGACACAGGCACGCGAAAACAACATTGCAAACTCCCTGGTTGGTAAGGTGGCAGGTTTAGATGTAAGTTCTACTGCAGGTGGTGTCGGAGCTGCAACGAGTGTAATAATCCGAGGAGCATCTAGTTTAAGTCAGAGCAATCAACCGTTATATGTAATCAACGGTGTACCCATGGAAAGTAAACCTGTTGGACTAAATAATACCAATCCAAATGGGAATAAAGGTAGCCAATGGGACAATGCTCCAGATATGGGAGACGCTGTAGGAAACCTCAATCCAGATGACATCGAAAGCATATCAGTTCTAAAAGGAGCTGCCGCATCTGCGTTGTACGGTTCTCGTGCTAAGGGAGGGGTCATTTTAATTACCACCAAATCTGGCAAAGGAAATGGAATCGAGTTCAATAGTAATTTCGTTATTGAGCAGGTAATGGATCGAACAGACTGGCAATATATTTATGGTCAAGGTGTTAACAGAGAAAAACCGGCTACCGGCCAGGCTGCAGCGCAAGTAGGCGGGTCGAGCTGGGGCGCAAAATTGGACGGAAGTAGCGTTCCGCAGTTCGACGGAGTTTCTAGACCCTATGTCGCACAGAAAGACAATATTAAAAACTTCTACCGCAACGGCCATACCTGGACCAATACCTTAGCACTCAACAAATCCTTCGACGGAGGAACAGTACGTTTTTCAGCCAGTGACTTATCCAACAACTCTATTGTACCGAATTCTGGTTTAGACAGACAATCGTTTAACTTAGTAGGAACATTCGAACCTATAAAGAGGTTAACGATAGATGCACGTGCAAACTACATCTTAGAGCAGGCAAAAAATCGTCCAATGCTTTCCGATGGTGCTGGTAATGCTAATTTCAACGCGATCTTTCTACCGACCAGCATTAATATAAACGACCTAAAACCGGGAAAAGATGCCGCTGGCACCGAAATCCCCTACAACACCGGAAACGCTTGGGATACTAATCCCTGGTTTGCGGCCAACGAATTTAAAAACGACACCGATCGTAACCGACTAATCAGCTCCCTGAACGCTCGCTACACCTTTGACAACGGACTGTTTATACAAGCTCGTGCAGGTCAGGATTTTTATACCAATAGTTACACCAACGTAGTACCCTCAGGCACCGCTTATCGCCCTCTAGGTTCAATGGTGTCGCAAGAATCAACATTCTCTGATATCAATGCAGATGTATTGGTCGGAAAATCCTTCACAGTCAAAAAAGAGATCACTTTAACTCCGAATATTGGAGCGAGTTACAGGAATACCAAATCGGACATGACCATAAACGAAGGTACGGAGTTCTTAGTTCCGGGTGTATACAATATTATTGGCACAAAGAATAAAGCGGTCGGCTATGTCCAAAGTGAAGCAGAAACACAGTCGGTGTATGGTACGCTCGAATTTGCTTACCGCGATATTCTCTATTTGACCGGTAGTGCGCGTTCAGATTGGTTCTCCACCTTAGCCACTCCTGGAAGAGACAATAAACTACATGTTGTTTACCCTTCTATCAGCGGTTCCTTTGTCTTCTCTGAACTATTAAAATCCGAAACATTAAGTTTTGGCAAGTTGCGGGCTGGCTATGCTGTTGTTGGTCAGGCGACAGATCCCTATCAAACGCTTCTGACGTATAGCGTAATGAGTCAATCTTTAAATGGTAATCCGCTAGGCAATATTTCAAATATCAATATCCCAAATTCCGGGTTAAAAGCTTCAACTGCATCGGAGTTAGAAATAGGAACAGACTTGCGCTTCTTCAACAACCGTCTAAATGTAGATCTTACCTGGTACAAGAAACGTTCAAAGAATGAGATTGTTTTTGCGACAACTTCCACGACCATTGGTTATGATGGAGCCGTATTAAACTCTGGAGAAATTGAAAATAAAGGTGTAGAAGCCCTCCTATCCGGAACTATTATCAAAAACAATCATTTCAATTGGACGTCATCACTCAATGCCACCTACAATGACAACAAAGTCCTTTCGTTGGCCGAAGGTGTCCCTGACCAATTACTTGCCACATCACGCGCTGGCGTCGGTTTCCTAAAATATATTCCGGGAAAAGCTATGGGACAAATAATGGCTTATGATTTCCAGTACGATGCTAACGGCGAGATCGTGAAGTTGGCAGATGGGTCTCCAGCTCAAGGAGACCTGAAAGCTTATGGATCTGCATTTAACAAATGGTTTGCCGGATGGAACAACGAGTTTTCGTACAAGAATATTAATCTTGGATTCTTAATCGATGGGAAGTGGGGAGGCAAAGTATTCTCCGCTACTGACTACTATGGGTATATAAAGGGTTTACATAAAGCTACCTTAGAAAATCGAGAAGAATTGGGAAATACGGCACCTAAATTCTATGAAAATACGGCCAACAACTCCTCCCATCGCTTTGTACAAGATGCTAGCTTTATTAAATTCAGACAGCTAACTCTTGGTTATAATTTTCCAGCAAAACTATTCAATAATAAAATTAGCAGTCTAAATGTTAGCCTTGTCGGTCGTAATCTTTTTATACTAATGAAAAAAACAGACAATATTGACCCAGAGTCCAGTTACAATGCTACTTTTCCAGGATTGGAATTAGGAGGTGTACCCCCAGCAAGGACATTCGGCTTCAACTTAAGTGCTAAGTTTTAAGTTTACAAATTTTATTCCAATGAAAATGAAATCAATAAAGATATACGGTCTTACCCTGATGTTAGGTCTCTTGATCATCACGGGATGCACGAAGAATTTTACCGACATCAATACCAATCCGGTAACCTATGGACCAACAAACTTTGATCCCAATTATACATTTACAACTTCCCAACTTACCTATACCGGAAGTATAGATTTTGCATATGATACGTGGCGGGCTAATTTAATCTATGCCGCGACAATGATGCAAGGACTTTCTACTGTAGTAAGTTATTGGGCGGGAGACAAATACTTACTAACTCCCTGGTATACATCTGCCTACTGGGAGAGAGCATATGCTGAACAGGTAAAACCTATCGTAGATGTCGTAGAAATGACAAGAGAGAAAGAAGAATACCATAACTTACATCAGGTAGCCCGTATTTGGAAGGCGCTTATTTTTGCCCGCCTCACCGATTTGTACGGAGACGTTCCTTATTTTGAAGCTGGGCAGGGATATTACCAAGGCAATCTATCGGCTAAATACGATAAGCAGGAGACTATTTACATGGATCTATTGAAAGAAGTAGAGGAAGCAACCAATGCTTTAAATCCTGCTGCAGACATCGTGAGTGGCGACGTGATTTACAATGGTGATATAAATAAATGGAAACGTTTTGGTAATTCACTGTTATTACGTCTTGCAATGCGATTAACCAAGGTGGATGAAACTACGGCTCAAACTTATGTTACCAAGGTTGTCGGAAACACGATGACGAGTAATGATGATAATGCTTTTCTAACACATGACAAAAGTGGCGACCGTGTTACAAAGAATCGTAATAGCCAGGTTTTACTAGGTGATGGTGGGCAGGAACATTACTATGTAAAATGGTCAGATACGTTTATTAATACACTCAAAAGTACCAACGATCCACGGATCATTGTCGGGGTCACCAATCTTTGGCTATCAGAATCCGTAAAAGGCGAAGGTAAACACAACCCTACATTTACAACTAGCGCCGCGCTACAAAAAGGCATGCCTAATGGCAAGGATCTTAATACGAATCCATTGTACAGTATCAGTTCACACCCATCTTTCACCAGCTTTCCAGAATACTCTTCACCGCATCCGGGTATGATCAAATCAGACGGGATCACTTTTATATTAACGTACTCGGAGAGCGAACTCTTACTGGCAGAGGCGGCGCAACGTTGGGGGATTGGTGGTTCGGCCGAAGATCATTATGAAGACGGTGTTAAAGCGGGAATCACATTTTTAGCACAATATGATGACGCATTAGCAATTACGGATGCTGAAGCAGAAGCCTATGTCAGTGCTCATCCCCTAACGGCTGGCCTGAATCAGATCAATCTGCAATACTGGATACATCAAAATACGGCATTAAATTTCTATGAAACATGGGCCAATTGGCGCAGAAGTGGTTTTCCTAACTTGACACCGGTAAACTACCCCGGAAACGCGACCGGTGGGACTATACCCCGTCGATTCCCTTATCCAACGGCTGAGGAAGCTGGTTCCAATGCAGCTTATTATAAAGAGGCTTCCGCTGCAGTTCCAGGTGGGGACGAATTAAAAGGTCGTGTGTGGTGGGACAACCAATAATAAAAAAGCCAGATTTCTAGAAATCTGGCTTTTTTATTATCCTATTTGCAGTAGCATGTTATGATCTTCAATAATTTTGCGAAGGTTACTCAATGCATAACGCATTCTACCTAATGCGGTGTTAATACTGACATCTGTGATTTCCGCAATTTCTTTAAAGCTCATATCACAAAAATGACGCATAATCAACACCTCTTTTTGATCATCTGGTAAAAGTTGAATAATCTTCTTCAAATCAATATCACGTTGTGTCCTAACTATTTTGCTTTCCGCATCCTCATCTGCAAAATCGAGCACCTCAAATATATCAAAACCATCTGCATTGACAATATTAAGACCACGCTTTTCGCGACGAAAGTGATCTATTACCATATTATGTGCGATCCGCATAACCCAAGGTAAAAATTTACCCTCATCGTTATACTTTCCAGCTTTTAATACATTTATTACTTTTATAAATGTTTCCTGAAATATATCTTCCGCAAGATACTCGTCTTTAACCTGTATATATATCGAGGTATAAATTTTACTTTTATACCGCTCAATCAAAATCCTTAATCCAGCTTCATCGCCATTAATATACTCTTGGATCAACTCTTGATCACTCTTATTTTTCGATAGTTTCATAATAATTTCCCTAATTTTAAGTTAGAGTCACACTTATTTCTAGTTTTAAAAAGAGTAATTTTATATCAATAGGCAATTGTTTTTTGTTTAACTATCCAAATCAAATGAAAAAATCTCATGTTTCAAATTATCACATCCCTTTTTAACATTAATTCACACTTAAAATACTATGCAACAAAAAAAGCTCCAAAAATTAATTTCCGGAGCTTTTTTATTGATTATTTTTCTATGCTTATTTATACAATGGAAACTGAGCCATCATTGCTTTCACTTTTTCATGAATACGGGTCAATTGAGATTCGTTCCCACGATTTGACAACGCCTCGTCAATCAGTTCACCGATCTGAACAATTTCGGTTTCCTTAATACCTCTACTTGTAATCGCCGCTGTTCCGAAACGAACACCTGATGTAACAAAAGGAGAACGTGTATCAAAAGGAACCATATTCTTGTTGGTCGTGATCCCCGCCAATCCTAATACCGCTTCCGCCTCTTTACCGGAGATATCCTTATTACGAAGGTCAACTAGCATTAAGTGATTATCTGTACCGTCTGAAATAATGTTATAATCTTTCTCAACAAAGAACTGCGCTAAGACTGCTGCATTTTTCTTCACTTGAACAATATATTCCATGTATTCATCCGATAGCGCCTCTCCATAAGCAATTGCTTTGGCAGCAATGGTGTGTTCTAATGGACCACCTTGCGTACCTGGGAACACAGCTAGATCTAGTAATTGCGTAATCGTACGTATTTCGCCTTTAGGAGTTTTGATACCCCAAGGGTTTTCAAAATCCTTCCCAACCATAATCATACCTCCGCGTGGACCACGTAACGTTTTATGCGTAGTAGTGGTCACGATATGACAGTGCGGAAGCGGATCATTCAATAACCCACGAGCAATTAATCCAGCAGGATGAGAAATGTCGGCTACCACCAATGCGCCAATTTTATCTGCAACGGCACGAATACGGGCATAATCCCAATCACGCGAATAAGCAGAAGCACCACAAATGATCACTTTTGGCTTCTCTGTTAATGCTGTTTCTTCCAATTGTTCGTAATCGATCAGACCAGTATCCTGCTTTACACCATAAAATAAAGGCTGATACAGCTTTCCTGAGAAGTTTGCAGGAGAACCATGCGTTAAATGTCCGCCATGCGAAAGGTCAAAACCTAATATTTTATCACCAGGCTTTAAAATAGCCAAGAATACAGCTGCATTAGCCTGTGCTCCTGAGTGGGGTTGAACATTCACCCACTCCGCTCCAAAAAGTTGCTTGGCGCGGTCGATAGCAATTGTTTCAATTACATCTACTACCTCACAACCCCCATAGTAACGCTTTCCCGGAAGACCTTCTGCATACTTGTTTGTTAATACTGAACCAGCAGCTTCCATCACTTGCTTGCTTACAAAGTTTTCAGAAGCGATTAATTCAATACCTTCTTCTTGACGTTTTAGCTCTTCAGCTATAAGATTAAATATGGCCTGATCTCTTTCCATTATTGTTTTATTAAATAGGATTTTGAAGAATTATTTTAATAAGCCGCAAATATACGACATTCCTAAAAAATAATGTATATCAATGTGATATCTTTCAAAAAATTGATTCCATTAAATAAAATACGCTCGTCAATCAACGAATGCTTTCAGAAAAAACCTTAAAAATTTAGGCTGTTAACTCATTTTTCAGCAAGAGTTGGGCAGCATCGTACGGATTTACATCTAATTCATTTACATGTTTCAACACGAGCCCCACATACTGATCCAAGGTCGCTTCTTTTGGCAATGCATTTGCTGTATTCCGCAGCAAAGAAATGGTGTTAATCTTTAAATCTTTTACCACCGTCCAAGCAGCATCTGACACATAAAGCTGTTGCGTAAAATTATGATTAAATTCACTTTCCACTTCCGTAATCAGTATCTGCTTAAATTGCCCCATCGACAGCTGCGGATCGTGATTTCGTAACATAATTTGTTCTGGAGCAATGCGGTGAACCAATAAAATCAAGCGCTCATAAGCTGTGTAACGCAATTGGAGATTTTCTTTGGTTAAAAGCTTACTTTGATTGATGGCATTAATTTTTAATAGGTAGTTTTCGATCTTAGGCCAAATAATCCTAAATGCTAAAACTAACGCTGCAAATACACCAAAAGTCAAAACAAATAACTGTGCAAAAAAATCCGTATAATTCATATATAAATAATTTATTCTACATTTCGAGCCCCCCGTCTATCGACGATAAGACATCTCCATCACTATTTTCAGTGACACGTTCACATCCTGACGACTATGCCGTTTTTTAATCTTGCTTTGACTATCCGCATTGTTTACATATTGTCAAAAATCTCCTGCATCAAATTTTGTGGTTAAAAATATGTATTTTTGTTTAACTATACACTATAGGAAAGGCAAGAAATGAATACAGATAATACAATCATGACTGCTCCGGTAACATTAACTTCAGGTGCAGTTTCAGAGCTAAAAAAATTAATCGATCAACAAGAATTGGGGCCTGATTTCGGATTACGCCTAGGTGTAGAAGGTGGAGGCTGTTCGGGGATGAGTTATATTTTAGGATTTGACCAAAAGAAAGAAGGCGATTCGGAATACGAAATAGAAGGGATCCGTGTATTTATGAATAAAGCGCATGGATTATATTTGGCGGGCATGGAAGTCGATTTCAAAAATGGACTTGACGCAAGAGGATTTACCTTCAACAATCCAAACGCAACGAGTACATGCGGTTGCGGGAGTAGCTTCTCCTCGTAAATAAGCGAACAAAGACTTGGCGGTAATTTCAAGTCTTTGTTCGCTTATTGAAGTATGAATTCCTTTAAAACCCATCCGACCGATATACCTCCCAAAATAGCAATCAGAACATTTGTAAGGTTATATCCTCTTTTAACAAGGAGCTTAAACAGTCCGTATCCAAACGAAAAAAGCAGAAACCCCAACACCGGAATCATAGCTAAATTGTGAATCCTTCCAAATAGGGTATTTACAATTTCCGGAAGGACAGTGTAATAGTTCGTGTATAGAACAGTAAGGATTAAAAACAGGCACGCGCCTATCTGACCATATAAAATATTTTTACCCAGTGCTGTACCTTTCATATTGGAGATATATATCCAATAAATATAAAAACTTTTATCTGTTATCCACAATAAGGATGATTACACTTAAAAAATCCCCTCTTTTACCTTTACATAATATTCGTTAAATTAGCGACCTCAAACTTATCGGCCTCCCCTCTAGCTTTGAGAACTTATTTATAGAGGAAATTTTAGAACAATACACACGGATGTACAAGGAATATAAACAGTTGAATTTACCGGAAATCGGAAAAGAAGTATTGAAGCGTTGGGAATCTCAGGACATTTTCGCAAAAAGTGTATCAAACCGTCCTGCGAGTAAACCATACACCTTTTACGAAGGCCCCCCCTCGGCAAACGGTATGCCCGGAATCCACCATGTTATGGCAAGAAGTATCAAAGATATTTTCTGTCGCTACAAAACCTTAAAGGGTTTTCAGGTAAAACGTAAAGGCGGATGGGATACACATGGGCTTCCAATTGAATTGGCTGTGGAAAAGACATTAGGCATTACCAAAGAAGATATCGGTAAAAAAATATCTGTTGAAGAATATAACGCAGCCTGCCGTAAAGAAGTAATGAAGTACACTGACGTCTGGAACGATCTAACCGAAAAAATGGGCTACTGGGTAGATCTGGAAAAGCCTTATATCACCTATCAGAATGAGTACATCGAGACACTATGGTATTTGTTGAAAGAATTGTACACAAAAGGTCTCCTTTATAAGGGATATACCATACAACCCTACTCCCCTGCTGCTGGAACTGGGCTAAGTTCGCACGAATTGAACCAACCGGGTACGTATAAAGATGTAAAAGACACCACGATTGTTGCCGAGTTTCGTTTGGTAAAAGATCAAATCCATCCGCTGATCTCGACTTTGGTCGAAACCGAAGAAGAAGATGTTGCTTTTATTGCTTGGACGACCACACCCTGGACATTACCAAGCAACACAGCCTTGGTAGTAGGGAAGAAAATCGAATACGTTAAAATAAAAACATTCAATCAATACACCGGATCACCGGTTTCCGTAATTTTAGCAAAAAACCTAATCAGCAAGCATTTTAAGGCTGAAGGTCAACAAATTTCTTTTCAGGACTACAATCTTGGTGACAAAACCATTCCTTGGGAAATAGTGGCAGAATTTGTAGGTGAAGAGCTTCTTGGATTACGTTACGAACAACTACTACCCTATATAACAAACGAAGAGTTATTAGAGAAAGCATTCCGGGTAATTGCGGGTGACTTCGTAACCACAGAGGATGGTACAGGTATTGTTCATGCTGCCCCTACCTATGGTGGTGATGACTTTAGAGTTGCAAAGGAAAATGATGTTCCGGGTATTTTTGTTAAGGATGAAAATGGAAAAGATGTACCGACGGTAGACCGTACGGGTCGTTTTGTGAAAGAAATCACGGATTTTGCAGGCCGTTTTGTGAAAGAAGAATACTATTCAGATGCCGAGCGAGCTGAAAAAGATTTCCGCCCTACAGACGTTCTGATTGCAATTAAATTGAAAGAGGACAACAAGGCCTTCGATGTAAAAAAATATGAGCATACCTATCCACACTGTTGGCGTACAGACAAACCGGTTTTATATTATCCGCTAGATAGCTGGTTTATCCGCACAACTGCCATGAAAGAAGAAATGGTAGCGCTAAACAAAACTATCAACTGGAAACCCGAGGCTACAGGTTCGGGTCGATTCGGCAACTGGCTGGAGAATTTGGTCGACTGGAACTTGTCCCGTTCGCGTTACTGGGGCACCCCGCTACCGATATGGCGTTCGGAAGATGAAAACGAAGAAATTTGCATTGGTTCCATGCCGGAATTGAAAAGGTATCTAGAAGCATCTCTTGCATCTGATGTGCTTTCCGAAAATGAAAAAGAAGTCAATACAGCATATTTAGCAAAATTTGATACAGCGCACCTAGACTTACACCGACCATACGTAGATCATTTGGTACTGGTGTCTGACGGTGGACAAAAAATGTTTCGCGAGCCAGATCTGATCGACGTTTGGTTTGATTCCGGGGCAATGCCCTATGCGCAATGGGGCTTGGATTATGACAAATTGGCTAAAGGAGACAAGCTACCATTCAAAGAAGAGTACAATCATGCTTTTCCGGCAGATTTCATCGCCGAAGGTGTGGACCAAACCAGAGGCTGGTTCTTCACTCTACATGCAATCTCCACCATGATTCGGGGTTCTGTAGCTTTCAAAAATGTGGTATCTAACGGACTTGTCTTAGACAAAAATGGCAACAAAATGTCCAAGCGATTAGGTAATGGAGTAGATCCATTCGCTACGATTGAGAAATACAGTGCCGATGCTACACGCTGGTATATGATTAGCAATGCAGCTCCGTGGGACAATTTAAAATTTAACGAGGAAGGATTAGATGAAGTACGCCGTAAGTTTTTCGGCACTTTGTACAATACATATGCTTTCTTTTCATTATACGCAAATATTGATAATTTCAGCTATTCCGAACCGAATGTTGCAAATGAAAATCGACCAGAAATTGATCGTTGGATATTATCATTACTGAATAGCTTGATCCAGGAAGTAGACGGTTATTATGCGGATTACGAACCGACTAAAGCAACCCGTGCTATCCAAACCTTTGTCGATGAACACTTGAGCAATTGGTATGTGCGGCTGTGTCGTCGTCGCTTCTGGAAAGGTGATTATACACAAGATAAGATTTCGGCATATCAGACATTGTATACTTGTCTAGACACTATTGCCAAGTTGATGTCGCCTGTCTCACCATTTTTTTCTGATCAATTATATTTGGATTTAAATGCAGTGACTAAAAAGGAAAATTTCGAATCGGTCCATTTGGCAGATTTCCCATCTTACGATGCGCTCCTGGTAGACAGAGCGCTGGAAGAAAGGATGGCCTTAGCACAAAATATTTCGTCGTTGGTTTTATCTTTACGTAAGAAAACCGGAATAAATGTACGTCAACCCCTGAGTAAGATATTATTACCTGTTTTAGATAACGCATTCCAAGAGAAGGTGGAGAAGGTAAAAGATCTAATTCTTTCTGAAACAAACATCAAATCTATTGCATTTATTACGGATACTACCGGAATTATCAAGAAAAAAATAAAACCCAATTTCAAAGCTCTTGGCGCGAAAGTTGGTAAGGATATGAAATTAGTGACAACGGCCATCCAGTCATTAACCGTCGATCAGATCGCCGACCTCGAAAAGAATGGGAATTACGTGTTAGCAGGAACAGCACACATCATTTCTTTAGACGATGTGGAGATTATCGCAGAAGATGTCGCAGGTTGGCAAGTGGCCAATCTAGGAAACTTGACAGTGGCATTGGATGTACAGATTACAGATGAATTGAAAAAAGAGGGTATAGCTAGAGAGTTGGTAAATCGAGTGCAGAACCTTCGAAAAGAGAAAGATTTTGAAGTCACGGACAGAATCAACGTTTTATTGAGTCAAAATATTGAAATAGAAGAGGCTACAAGAAACAATTTGTTTTATATTTGCACGGAAATACTAGCTGACTCATTGGTTTTTGAAAACACACTAACGTCGTCAGACATAATAGAAATAAACGGTATAGAATTAAAGGTATTAATCGAAAAAAATTAGGTTATGGCAAACACGGAGAAAACACGATACAGCGATTCGGAACTACAAGAATTCAAATCGATTATCTTAGAGAAACTGCGTGTTGCTAAAGAGGAGTTATTAGCATTAACAAGAACTTTAAGCAACAGTAACGCAAACGGCACAGACGATACAGCTGGAACCTATAAAACTTTAGAAGACGGCTCCGCAACGCTCGAGAAAGAGCAAGTAAATCAGTTGGCTGCTCGTCAAAAGAAATTTATTGACAATCTTGAAGCTGCATTGGTACGCATCGAAAACAAAACGTACGGTATCTGCCGTGAAACTGGAAAATTAATTCAAAAAGAACGTTTGAAAGCAGTTCCTCATACGACATTAAGTATCGAAGCAAAAAACAAACAATATTAAGAATTGAAACCTGAATGGTCTTTGCTTAAACAGAGCAAAGACCATTTTATTCTATATCATGAAAGGCTACACGCGACCTATAACTCTTATCTTTCTTATTCTACTCGTTGATCAACTATCAAAATTCTGGGTCAAACTCAATATGACGATAGGCCAAGATTTCAGCATACTTGGCAACAAATTTCTTATTCATTTCATTGAAAACCCTGGAATGGCCTATGGAATGGAATTCGGAGGTGAATATGGTAAACTCTTTCTGAGTATCTTCCGTATTATTGCCGTCATTGGCATTGGCTATGGCCTTCATTATATGGTCAAAAATAAATATCATAGAGGCTTTACCCTAAATGTAGCGCTCATATTTGCCGGTGCACTAGGTAATATCATTGATTGCGTATTTTATGGTATGATCTTCAGTGAAAGTGATTTTTACACAAAGGCAGTACTTTTTCCTGAAGGGGGCGGATACGCATCATTCTTACATGGCAAAGTAGTAGATATGCTGTATTTTCCGTTAATAGAAGGTCATTTCCCGAGCTGGTTCCCAATATGGGGCGGTGATCACTTCTTATTTTTTCGGCCAGTATTTAATGTAGCCGATTCTGCGATATCGGTTGGCGTGGTTCTAATTTTACTCTTTCAAAAGAGATACTTTAAAGAAGAACACAAAGAAGAGGAAAGTGTGAATAGTGAGATGTTAGAGGATTAACTTGTAAAAAGTTAAGCTCACCTAAGTTTGGATATGCTACCATCATTGCCATTGAAAACAGATTTATACGGATGAAAATCACTTTAAAAATCAGCTTTATCAGTAGTTTCCTATCTATTCTGCTACTCTTACCAATATGTTTAGCAGCTCAGATCAAACAGGCGAATTTGAAGAAGCATATTTACTATTTAGCTTCAGACAAGATGAAAGGCCGCGGAACAGGCTCTAAAGAAGTCAATAAAGCAGCTAATTATATAGAAAAACACTTTAAGAAGTATGGCCTTTCACCCAAAGGAGAAAAACGCTACCGACAAACATTCACGGCAAAAGTCCGTCGTGTAACCGTTTCAGATAGTATCCGTCAGGCCGACAATGTAGTTGGATTTTTAGACAATGATGCACCCTACACCATTATAATTGGCGCCCACTATGATCATTTGGGCACAGGACATCAAGGAAGTTCGCGAGACTCATTAGGTGTAGGACAAATACACAACGGCGCCGATGACAATGCCTCAGGCGTTGCTGGTTTACTTGAACTAGCAAGACATTTTGCCACCAACAAAGAGAAAGAAGCGTACAACATGCTATTTATAGGTTTTGGTGCGGAAGAATTGGGTTTAGTAGGATCACGTTACTTCACCGATAATCCGACTATACCATTGGAGAATATTCAATGGATGCTCAATATGGATATGATAGGCCGATATAATCCAGATAACGGACTAGCTATAATTGGTTATGGCACCAGTTCTAAATTTCCATCAATATTCGAAGGAATCACAAGCGATATTAAATTTAACTTAAGCAGGGACGGAAACGGTGGTTCCGATCAAACGTCCTTTTATAAAAAGAATATCCCTGTTTTATTTTTTCACACAGGTGGTCACGATGATTATCACAGACCTGGCGATGATCCCGACAAAATCGATTATAGTTCGCTGGAATCAATCTTAAAACTGGAAATTGACGTACTGAACAATTCCATGAAACAGGGTAAAATGGATTTCCAATGGACGAATTGATGAACAAAGAGAAGCGCATCTTGTTAACAGGTTCTAATGGTTTTTTAGGTCAAAAGCTTACAGACTTTATTCTAAAAGAAACAGATTACTCCTTGCTGTGTACCTCAAAATCCTCAAATAGAAATCCGAATATAAGAGGTTACGAATATATACAGCTATCCCTTATAAATCAACAGGAATTAGCAACTTTAATTGATCGATATGCCCCAACGCATATTGTACACACCGCCGCTATCACAAGTGTCGAAAGCTGCGAAGACAATTGGGAGGAATGTAAACAACTCAACATCGATACGGTTCAGTTTTTAGCCGAACTTTGTCAGATGAAGGATATACATCTTATTTTTTTATCCACAGATTTTGTTTTTGATGGAAAAAATGGCCCATACCTGGAGACCGCATCCACAAACCCTTGCAACGCATATGGAAGAAGCAAAGTCGCTGCAGAACAAAAAATAATACAATCAGGCTGTAGGGCGACTATACTGCGCACGATATTAGTATATGGTGTCATTGCCGATAAAAACCGTTCGAATTTGATTCTTTGGGCTAAAAACAAGTTGCAAAACAACGAAGTTATACGGGTCGTACAAGATCAATGGCGTATGCCTACCTGGGTAGATGATTTAGCGCATACCTGTCTTCTCGCAATCGAGAAAAATGCAGTCGGTATTTACCATATATCCAGTGAAGAGATGTTTTCTATACTCGATATTGTTTATAAAGTAGCAGATCATTGGTCTTTAAACACGAGCTTAATTACACCTGTCAGCGCTAAAGAAATCGGACAGGCAGATAATCGTCCCCAAAAGACTGGGTTTATACTAGACAAAGCAAAAAAAGAGTTGGGTTTCGCCCCCACATCATTGGAAAAAAGCCTGATAGAAATAGATAAACAACTGGATTTTTAGTATAAAATAATATGCAAGAAAAATTTGCGAAAGGGTCGTATACCGAAATGAACGAACTCGTTCTTCCCAATGATACCAATACGTTCGGAAATTTAATGGGTGGACGTTTGCTATACTGGATGGATATTTGTTCAGCTATCGCGGCTCAAAAACATTGCAATAATGTCGTGGTCACAGCATCAGTAGATAATGTTTCTTTTAAGAAGCCTGTCAAACTCGGTGATGTAGTTACCATTAAAGCGCAGGTAACCCGAGCATTTAACACTTCTCTGGAGGTACGTTTGGAAGTTTTTGCCCAGAATCTTCCAAACGGCACAAACGAGAAATCCAATGAAGCCTATTATACGTTCGTCGCCTTAGACGAGCAGGGGAAACCCAAGGCTATTCCGTTGTTGAAACCAGAAACCGATAACGAATTAAAACTATATAATGAAGCCTTACAGAGACGTGAGCTACGCTTGATTCTGGCCGGAAAGCTGAACCCCGAACACGCCACAGAATTAAAAAATTTGGTTAACCTTTTCGATCATAAGGGATAGAAACGGTGAAAAACATTTATCGCGACGCGTACTGAAGAGGTAATATAATAGTAACTATTGTGGTAAATTGATCATTCTGATCAAGATTCTCCATATGCAGCGACGCCATTGATTTATTTATATTCCTGTTAATAATATCAATTCTTTCGTTAATGCCTTTAAGACCGAAAGAAGTTTTTTTGATGCCAGCGTAGGCATCTTTGGTTTGATCGTTACATCTCATTCCTACACCATTATCCATAATCTTGATGGTTATTAAACCGTCTTCCTCGAAAAAACTTAGTTTGATTTTGCCTTTTTTTCCAATTAAGTGCCTAACACCATGATGCACTGCATTTTCTGCAAGCGGCTGAATCAACATAGAAGGTATCATCTTGAATTTATAATCGAGATTTTGTAAATCGATTTCGAAATCAAACTGTTCGCTAAACCTAACCCGTTCAAGCTCTAAGTACAATCGGATTAACTTAATTTCAGATTCAATTGTGACAAATGAAAACTGTGAATTTTCAAGAACAATTCTACTTAAGGCAGCAAACTTATGTATAAGGCTACTGGCATTCTTACTGTCGTTTTCGACAACATACGCTTCGATAGAGTTTAATACATTAAAGACAAAATGTGGATTCATTTGCGAACGAATGGCCTTTAATTCGCTTTCATATAGCTTTTGCTTAAAATCAGCTTCAAGCTTTTTCTGCTTCTCCCGTTCAATAAAGACGTCTTGTTCTCTAACTTGCTCTATTTTTCGATCAAGTTCATGCTGCAATTTGCTATTAAAAGAGCGTTGTAGTTCATTAATCTTTTTCTGTTGATTAATTCTATATACAAAAAAAAGAATAATAGCCAGCAAAAATAGGCTTGCTACTAGACAACGAAACCACCATGTCTGATACCAAACAGTCTTTAAATAGATTGGAAGCTCGGCAATATGGGGTGACCAATTTCCATACAAATCCCCTTTTTTTATTTTGATTACATATTTTCCTCCAGGAAGATTTCTATAAGAAGCCACCTGTTCCGTATTGTCAATAACCCAATCCTGATCCAAACCTTCTAATTTATAGGCGTATTGAATACCATTATTTATATGCTGATCGCTCGATGAAAATGTAAGAGAGAAATTGTTTTCGTGCGGATCCAATATAATTTCGCCTGCAGAGAGGCGATATGAATTTTCCGCATTATGAATCCTAAAACTACTAATTATCGGTGCGCGCGCAGATAAAATGTCCACGTTGGTATGTTCCAATGAACCTTTTATTAATCCTTTGTCTGTGCACCATACCACATCGTCGTCTTTCAACAAAACATCATAGGTCGTGAAATTTGATGTCGGGTATACACCCTTTCCTTTCAACAATTGCAGAAAAGTCTTCTTTTCGGAATTAAAGATCATATAGCCATCGCGGGCTTTCATCCATATCCTATCAAAGGAATCTAGTTTTAACGAGTGCGCATATAACCATGGATATTGATTTCCATCGGGGATTTGACTAAAACTCCCTTTGTCAGTATAACATCCTATTCCAGGACTGCTATTGCTATACCATAAAATATTGTCTCTATCACTTAAAAATGAAAAGATGGTGTTTGAAGCTGTCGAATTACCTTGGTTATCATAAAAAAAATGTCGAAATGAGGGGCTTCTTCTATTTATTAGTTTTACTAATCCAAACCCATCCATACCCAACCAGATATTTCCTAAATTATCCTTTGCTACCGTAATTACTTTGTGGTCAGGCAATCCTTCTGATTTGGAAAAAAGCTGAATCTCTTTCGTATTTACGTTGTACTTATATAAGCCTGAATTCCATGATCCGATCCATAAATGGGATTGTCCATCAATATCATCCTCTATAATAGAATTGCAATCTGCTTTCCTAAAACCCGATACAGAACCATTGATCGGCAATGGTTTTAATACCTTTTCACTATGATCAAATATAAAAACACCTTGATCATACGTTGAGAAATATGTGGACTTTCCTAAAATAAACATTTTACTGACTTTCAAGTCCTTCAAAGAAAATTTGGCATGTATTTCCTTCAGGTCATTGGAAATAACGCCAAATTGAGAAGATGTTCGAAAAAAAAGCTGTCCTTCCGAATCTATAATTTCTAAAATTGGTTCTGACAATAGGTTTGGATAGAACTTATTAAACTGATTAAGTCTTTTCCCATAAAAAAATATCCCTTCTGAAGCAGTAGCTACCCAATATCCATCTTTAACAGGCAATATAGAGTTGATCCTCGGTTGTTTACTTTTATCATTTGAAATTTTGACCCATGGTATATGTTCAATTTTATCCGGTTCGTGATACACATAGATACCCTGGTTGCTATGGCCTGCTAACCATACATTGTTTTCTTTTAGATGAGCAATCCTTAGGATATTATTATCGTAAGGATCTACGTTTTTTCCCAGACCGAGTAGACGCTTCGCACTAAACTCCTCACCCGACACGGTCACTAAATCATAGTCATAATATGATAAGTATATTTTATTGTCGCTTACAGCAATGGCGGAAACGGCATTTTCTCCAGGAAGATTTCTTTTCAAATCAAAACCTTTTGCTTCTTTAGTTTTAGGCCGATATCTAATGAGACCGTTATATCGGGTACCGACCCAAATATGCCCTAAAGAATCTTCCGCCAAGGAAAAGATGGTAACCGGACTCTTAGAAATACGTGAAAAAGAAATATGTTCCACGATACCGCTTTTAACATTCAATACCTGTAGATCCGTTTCTTGTCCACCGAAATAAATGTTGCCACCCTTAGAAGGCAAAACGGTATATAATTCGCTTTTTCGAATAGTACTATGATTTAACTTTGGGAAATAATTGGAGAAGGCATCGCTATTAGGTCTAGCCGGGTCGTAGCATAGTAACCCTTGATTATAGGTACTAATCCATAGTTTATTATCAGCATCAAAAGCAAGGTGATTAAAATCACTGGAATAGACCTTTTCATTTGCATTAACATTGATATGCGTAAACCGGTATCCGTCAAAATAAGAAAGGCCTCTGTTATTAGCAATCCAGATTAGTCCATTTCTATCTTCTGCCAATCCGTTAACGCGATTACTTGAAAGACCATCCTTTTCTGCAAAATGTAAAAAATTGTAAATTTTTTCCTGCCCAAGAAGATTATTCAGGTTAATTACATCGAGAAAAACGAATAAAATAAGAATGGTCAATCTATTCATAAGCTAAGTCGCCATTGTCTGTAAGATTGAAGAGTATACAATAATAATCGAATACAGCTCGATTTTTAATTACCCAAAGCTACGATTCGATCAAATTCCTCCGGTTTCAATGGCATTACGGAAAGTCTCCCCTGACGCACCAATGCAATATCTTGAAGAAATTCATCTGTCTTAATAGCCTCTAGTGTGACGGGGCGTTTAAAAGTCTCTACTGGAGCTAAATCGACGACAACCCATTTTGGATCTTCGGTAGTAGGATCTTGATAAAATTCCTTAACGACCTTCGCCACACCTACTACTTCCTTGCCTTCATTGCTATGATAGAACAAGACAAGATCTCCCTCTTTCATTGCTTTCAAATTGTTGCGGGCCTGATAATTGCGGACGCCATCCCAAAAAGTTTGTCCGTCTTTATTAAACTGCTCCCAGCTGTATTTAAACGGTTCCGATTTAACCAAAAAGTAGTTCATTTTTTCTCTCTTATCTAACGTCTAAAATCTAGTATCTAATTTTGTTGTTCTAAAACTTCCATTTTCTCTGCAAAGTGCGCGCAGTAATCTCTTAAATCGCCAATAATCTTTTCTGCCATTGGATCACCGCCCGATGAACGTAAGAAAGAGTCACCTAACGTTTGCAATGTTTCATAAAAAAACCGCTTCATTTCATCGTACGGCATATCTTTAGTCCAAAGATCTATGCGCAAAGAGTTTTTATACTGTCCATCCCACAATGCCAAAAACATAGCTTTCGTAGGTATTGACTCGGTATTTTGCCCGTCAGTAGACGACCATTGAATGCTATCAGGGACATTGTTCTCGTCTAGTGCTACTTCTAATTTTATTTCTGCTTTTTTCATTTTAAATAGTTGTTTATTGATGTATTGTTATTTAGCGGCATCAATGAGATGGCTTCGTTCATGCTGCCTTCGACGCTTAAATAGCGATGAAAGTATTCTTATTGCATTTTTAATATGACCATAATGATTCCCACTACAAATATAAATCCAATCTGTAGAAACCAAATGCGTTGCAGATCCTTTATGGCTATTCTAAAAAATACATCCACAAACAAAAGCACAAGAATTAATGTAATTAACCATCCCCAGGAAAACAGCATTTCCGTGTCCGCATTCATTTCAGAGATAAACCAAACCAAGATACAGGCTAAGGTAATATTCAAGGGTGTTAGTTTCATGAATCTTACTTCTTTTTAAACGATTTTGACTTTGCGCCAGAAACCCTTCCTTTTCCCGATCCCTTTGTCCTAGAAGCCGCAGCTCCTTTTTTACCCCCTTGCTTAAGTGCAAATTTCTTCTCATGAAACGCGCCTTTGAAATCAGGATTTTCTTTTTTCATCTGACTGTCAATTTCACGGGCTATAGCTTGTCGTTCGTCAAATGGTGTTTTCTCAACAAAAACATCTTCCGGTAAATCAATTACCGCTATGGATTGACGAATGAGCTTTTCTATTTTTATCACATAATATTCTTCCGCGGGATTACAGAAGGTAATGGCATCTCCAGTACTAAAAGCCCTTCCGGTACGGCCAATCCGGTGAACATAATCTTCGATGACAATCGGTACATCAAAATTGATAACATGACTTACATTGCTTACATCCAATCCCCTCGCCGCGACATCAGTAGCTACTAAAAAACGAATTTCTCCGGTCTTAAAGGCATTTATCGAATTGATGCGTGTATTCTGCCCCTTATTAGCATGGATCACGCGAACATTTTTTGTACCGTACTTCCGTTCTAAAAATGCAAACACACTATCAGCCACTTGTTTGGTTTTACAAAAAACAATCACCCGATGATACGCTTCATCATCTGTAAACAAGTGTTGAAGCAGATTGATCTTGGTCTTAAGATTGGGAACATGATACAGCGATTGAGTCACCGTTTGAGCCGGTGTAGCCTGTTCTGTAACCTCGATTACAGTCGGAAACGCTAAAAAATCTCCTGCAATCTTGCGTACCAATTCGCTCATTGTTGCCGAAAAAAGTAAGTTCTGTCTTTTACGAGGTATTACTTCCAAAATACGATGCAGCTTACCGATAAAGCCCATGTCCACCATTTTGTCAGCTTCATCCATGACCAGTACTTTCAACGACTTCGTATTAATATCCCCTGCAAGATATAGATCCAAAAACCTTCCCGGTGTAGCGACAACGATATCGCATCCCTTAGCAAGTAGTTCTTTTTGTGTTTTCGGCCCCAAGCCGCCGTATAGTACAATAGTACGTAGATCAAGATAGGTCGAAAAGAGTCGGATATGTTCTTCAATCTGCATAGCAAGCTCGCGTGTCGGGCTTAATATAAGCGCTCGAGGGTCATCTCCCTGCGCATATTTGAGATTCATCAAAAGTGGCAAGACGAAAGCGGCAGTTTTGCCTGTACCTGTCTGAGCGATACCCATTACATCCTGCCCTGCCAAAATCGGCGGAATGCTCTTTTCTTGTATTTCCGTAGGTATCGAATAACCTGCTTCGGTTATCGCATTTAATAACTGTTTATTAAATTTAAAATCCTCAAACGATGCTTGCATTTTACAAAGATAGGTAAATCTACGGATTTAAATTTCGCAAAGAGAACGTTGCAACAGCAACTTTATTTGTTAAAATTTTGTTTTTTGGGGTATTTAAGCCAATTTTGCGGTCAAACAAAAGGATTGGCGATATACTGAGACGTAAATAGTATGCCGCATTAAACCCAACAATTGGGCTTGCGAGCCCATGGAATTCATCAAAATTAAATGTTATCAAAAAAACAATAAACAAATGAAGAAAATACTATCACTAGTAGTGTTATGCGTGATAAGCATAACGAGTATCGCAGACGAAGGCATGTGGTTTTTAATGCATTTGAAGCGTCTGAATGAGGCTGACATGCAAAAAAAAGGATTGCAATTAACCGCCGAAGAAATCTACAGTATTAACAATTCCAGCTTAAAAGATGCAATAGTACAGTTCAACGGTGGTTGTACAGCCGAAATAGTCTCTGCAACCGGCCTATTATTTACCAACCATCATTGTGGATATGGGGCTATTGCCGAACTCTCCACGCCAGAACACGACTACTTGACAAATGGTTTTTGGGCAAAGAGCCATGCCGAAGAATTGAAACCTAAATCTCTTTACGTACGTTTCTTTGTACGGATGGATGATGTCTCTAAACGTATTCTAGGATTGGTAAATGATACGATGCCTGAAAAAGAAAGAGAGAAAATCATTAACCAGGAAATTGCTAAAATAGAAAAGGAAAATAGCGAAAACGGAAAATATGTGGTTTCGGTAAAATCGTTTTACAATGGTAACGAGTATTATTACTTCGTATACCAAGACTTCACTGACGTACGTTTGGTAGGCACTCCTCCAAATAGCATTGGCAAATTTGGCGGTGATACCGACAATTGGGAGTGGCCTCGTCACACCGGAGATTTCTCCATCTTCCGTGTCTATGCAGACCAAAATGGAAATCCAGCGGAATATTCAACTGAAAATGTTCCATTGAAACCTAAATATCACTTGCCAATAAGTCTGAAAGGAGTAAACGAAGGTGATTTCTCCATGATATTAGGTTATCCTGGCCGTACCAATCGTTGGATGCCCGCTGCCGGGATTGACCAAAATGTAAATTATGCCTACCCTGCTTGGGTAGAAGCTTCCAAGGTAGGAATGGATGCCATGAAAAAACATATGGATCAAGATCAGGCTGTCAAAATCAACTATGCTTCACAATATTCAGGAGTTGCCAACTACTGGAAAAATCGTCAAGGTATGATTGATGCCCTTTCGAAACATAAAACATCGAATTCAAAACGTAAAGCGGAAAAGAAATTCCAAAAATGGGCCAACAAGACAGCAAATAAAGCGCAATATGGTGATGTCATGAGCACTATAAATTCGTATTATGCGTCGACAAACGAAAAATCCCGTCACGACAATTACTTAATCGGCATGCTTCGTTCATCGACATTTGCGGCATTACCTGCAAGCTTAGGAAATGCATTAAAGCAATACGCAGCTGCAAATGTAGAAAAACGCCAAGAAATGCGTCCTAGATTAGAAAGTGCTGTGCATGAAACTTATGAAAAAATACATATTCCTCTTGAAATCGATGTACTTGCCGACGAATTAAATCTATATAGCACAAAAGGAGGCAGCATATCGTCGTATATTGCCGAACTATCGAAACAAAACGGAGGTAATTTTGAAGGTCCAGTTGCCCAATATTTTACAAATAGTATATTTGGTTCAGAAGCAAATCTTCTTGCCTTCTTAGACACCCCATCTGAAGAAAAGATTGATCAAGATCCTTTATATGCAATTTCTAGTGCATTGATGACAAAGTATAGAGAACAATCTCCCGAGCAAGCTGAATTAGCAGATGCATATCAGGGAGCTTATAGAAAATACATCGCTGGCTTTTTGGAGATGAACCCCAAAGCTAAATATTATCCAGATGCAAATAGTACATTGCGTTTAACATACGGTACAATTAGGGCTTTACCTAAGGATCCGCGAAATGATGCGAAAGTTAACAATTACACGACATTGAAAGGTACGATAGCAAAATACAAACCACAAGATGAAGAATTCGATCTTCCTCAAAAATTAATTGATCTATACGAAAAGAAAGATTTTGGGCGTTATGCTGATAAGAAAGGACATATGCCTGTAAATTTCTTGAGCGATCAAGATATTACGGGTGGTAATTCAGGTTCTCCAGTGCTGAATGGAAACGGTGAATTGATAGGTCTGGCATTTGATGGGAATATAGAAGCAATGGCTGGTGATGTTATTTTTGACCCTAAATTGCAACGTACAATTTCAGTTGATGTACGTTATGTTTTATTCGTTATCGACAAATTCGCGGGAGCTCAAAATATAATTGATGAATTGACTATTGTAGACTAAATTCTAATAAAATGATTTTTTATACAAAAAAACAACATTTTATTATTTTTTTATTTGTTGAATTTGTATATTTATTACTTCTTAGTAATTAATTAGAGAAAACTAAAATTATATTAATAAAAATGGAAAACTACACTAAATTAAAAGAACTAGTAGCTTCAATCGAAGCAGATGCGGACAAATTCTTCAACAATGGTAACTCAGCAGCAGGTACACGTGTTCGTAAAGGTTTACAAGAAATCAAAACTTTAGCTCAAGACATTCGTAATGAAGTAACTGAGAAGAAAAATTCAGATAAATAATTCTATTGTTTATTTGAATATAAAAAACCTGATTTACGTCTGTAAATCAGGTTTTTTGTTTGTATTGACCGCAGCCAGGCAGCCCATTACTACTTAAGGATGAAGAGTTTACAAATAGCATCCTGCCATAACTAAGTTGAACATCTTCTCTCCCAAAAATCCTATTAAAACCGCACTCAATTGATCATATACTTCCTTCCGTGTCATCGGCTTGGCCTTTACTTTACCGATTGCCAACGCGCCCGGTGCTAATGGTGTCAGATCTACCTTGGTGGCGAAAATATTATAGTGTAGCTCGGGCACTGCCAGCCCTAATATCATCCCGGGCAACCCATTAAAACTAGAAGGGCCTAAAGAAACAGGAATTTCATCTGTATAAAATGCAACAACGTAAATCGAATCCATAACTAGACCATTGGCTCTTCGACAATTATATCCCGCTATTGATCTATATTCATCCGTTATCTTCCATTTCACACCAACCATCTCATCATCCACGAGAATCGATTGTCCTCCGAGATCAAAAGAAGACTTCATACGCTTCTCTCCCAAATTTTGGTAGGTGGTGATACCCGATTCGATAACCCCCATTTGCATCATCATACGAACAGATTCAGTGTAATCCTCTTTTACGTGCTCAAACAACACTTCCTTATCAGAAAATGATGCTTTCTTTTTAAATACATGATTTTCAGGAAGTCGATCCAGTAGTGAGAGCATCATCTGTTTTGAATTTTCATCCTTTGCGTACGCACCATAGCGTTTTACCAGATTCTTTATGAAGATCGTTTTCTCATAGCTTATTGTCCCCTGTTGCGGAAAATAAGTATACTGCGCTTTCAATGGAAAATGGAAGCATAATATAAATAGACTGACAAATAATATAAATTTCATATCGTGTATATTTTTAAATAAATTTTAGAATGGTATCCATCGCATACCGTACATTTCTTTCGTGAGCGTGGTAAGCTTCGTTTGACTTCTTCAGCGGCACGTGGAATGTCCAGGACCCAGTGGATAATTCTACAGTCAATAGAGCTGTTATAAGTTAATTCGCTTGTACAAACATTTTATTAATATCCCAAGATACTTTTAGCATAAAATATCGCCCTATTGTGTTATACCTGCGCTCGGTAAGCTGAGCACCACTTTGAACTCTCGAGAATCCTATATTCTGATTTAAGATATCATTGGCAGCCAATGTCAACATCAACGTTTCATCTTTCAAAAATTTCTTAGAAATAGATGGGTTCAACAATAAGCGTTCAAATTTTTGACTATAGACCTCAGTAGGTGCTTCATATATGTAATTAAGATCAGCCTGAAGGACAAATTTCATCGGTAAATAATATTTCAATGCATTATTAGCGCTAAACGTAAATCCTTTACTATCTGCCTGCGTATTTAAATCGGTAGACCGAATGGTATAACCTGGCACGACAGCTACGTCAAAATCAAATCCCTTTGTCGTGCTACGCTGTAGGGATAAGCCCATGTTGTAGGTCTGATTTAACGATGCGGCCAACAAACTATTTACGTAATTATAATTTTTGTTAATCGTGATTCCGGGATTAAGACCTAGCCTAATCTGATACTTCTTGTGCAGAAAAGTCGAATACCACGAATAAAAACTTAAACTTTGATTATTTCGGGTACTCAGATTATCCCAGATATAAGTATTTTTTCCCAGACTATCGGTCATTACATTTTGTATCAGGGCATCCTTTGTACTTGAGGCATTCGCGCCAAATCCGTAAAATGTTCCTTGCAAAAGTTTAGAAGCCCAGTAGTTTATATCCATATTATGCGTATACGAATTCTGTAGCTCTTCGTTCCCCAAGTACTCATTTAAAGGGTCTTCATTTGAACGTAGCGGCTGTATCTGTGTAAGATTCGGAAGCGTATTATCTCCCCGGTAATTCAACGATAACATGGAGTTCTTCGTAATGCTGTATCTCGTATTCATCCGTGGACTATACGTAAAGAATGTACGCGATAATTTTGAATTATCGTAATTATTTTTTTGAGATAATTCATTATCGTTAAATGCATTAGAGAAGTTGAAATTTAACGCATCGCCGACCTTATAATTTAAGGCGACATTGTAACGGTTTATAAATGTATTATATTCATAGTCGTTACTAAATTCATCGTCAAGTATATCATAAGCCTGCGTCTGCTCGTTCTTATTAAAAGACTCTAGCTTATTCTGATTGAAATTATTCGTAATCCCGTATTCAAAAGATACCACCAAATTTTTCAAAATTGGCTCGGAATAGGTCACTTTCCCGTCGTGATTTATAGAGGCATTTTCACTTACTTTATTTTGATCCAATGAGTCAGGTAACAACTCATTATTTCTAAAATAGTTTGTTAACGCGTAAATATATTGATCACTTTCTGCGTCTGAGGTATTCGTACCGTAGTAGAAGGATAAAGAACGGCCCTCTTTTCCGAATTTCCGTGTAAACAATGTACTTGCATTTAATGATTCATTCCTATTCGTATTCGAGGAATTTCTTTCATTGTCGTTAATTCTGTCGTTAAACTGATTTATTGTATTCGATACCGAAGATGAATTGTATTCTGATTTTGTACGCGAAGCGCCTGCCCAAACAGTCAGGGTGGTTAAGGAATCAAATTTGGCTTCATATTTCAGGTACATGTCCTGCTTATTGTTGTGTGAATTTATTCTCGAATCGTTATTCGTAATTAACGCGGTATCTCTTAACGAATTTTGTGTAAACACAGAGCGGTTAATATCATTATTTGCATCATTAAGCTTATATCCTACATGCCAATAATGTTTTCCATTATTCGATTTGTCCGCGTACTGCACCCCGGTATTTAAGACTTCCGGCCGCCCCTCACCCGAAAATTGCCCCTGCCCTCCGCGATCCTCATTTCCGATCGAAGATGCTTCATCTCCCGACAGGTCTGTCTTTCCGTTATTACTTGCAATCAAATAAGCTGATAATCGAAGTGATTTTTTAAAATAATTGGTCATCATTTGGCCTAAATAAAACTTATCGGTCGCTGCTCCTGCTTCTATCTTACCAAAAATACCATGTTTGGCTTCCTCTTTGAGTTTCAAATTGATCGTTTGCGAGCGCTGTCCATCATCCACACCGGTGCGTTCCGCTTGATCCGATTTTTTTTCGTATACCTGTACCTTGTCCACCATATCCGATCGAATATTCCGTGTTACCAATACAGGATCATCGCCGAAAAACTCCTCCCCGTCTACCAACACCTTCTCTACAGTCTTTCCCTGCGCCGTAATTTTACCACTTGCATCTACGGAAATACCGGGCAACACTTTAAGTAAATCTTCAACCTTGGCATTCTTTTCCACCGTGAAACTTGACGCATCATATTCCACCGTATCCCCTTTAATAACAATTGGAATTTTACCCGTTACCAGCACTTCTTCCAGAAGGTTTGTCACGCTACTTAGTCCAATCTGACCAATGTCTTCGTTTTGTTTGTTCCCGTCAATCGGTGTATAATAATCTCCAAATTTCGGATAGGATATAATTAACAAGTAAGAGCCGGTATCGGGCTTTATCAATTGAAATTTTCCGTTTTCTCCCGATCGGGTAAAATCGACCAAAATAGAATCCCGAGCCTGTAAAAGCATAATTGTAGCATTCGATAACTTTGTTTTATCTGCTTCATCTACGATTTCACCTTTTAAGTAAGCTTGCGAAAAAGCAACGCTGCTGAATAGAAATGGTAACAAAATAAAGAGTAGTTTTTTCATACAAGGAAAATAATCTTAAGCGAAAATAATTTAACGATTTATACTATGCAACAACATTAACCATAATTAACAATAAGTTTTTAATTCCGTCACTATTTAATAAGATGTACGAGAATTCAAATTCCATGATATTAGTAGATCAAATGCAAAAAATGTTACATCTACTTTCCTAATTTATTTCTTTACCTTTGTAAAAACCCGTTTATAATGCAAAATATCAAAGATTATGTGGAAGCAAACAAACAACGCTTCCTAGACGAACTACTTGAGTTATTGCGTTTTCCTTCAGTAAGTGCTGATCCTCAGTATAAGGAAGGCGTATTGAATACAGCAGAATTCGTAGCCAAAAAACTAGAAGACGCCGGAGCTGACAAAGTAGAAATTTGTCCCACAGCAGGTTATCCTATTGTATATGGTGAAAAAGTTTTTGATCCGTCCTTACCTACAGTTTTGGTATATGGTCACTACGACGTACAGCCTGCAGATCCCATAGAGTTATGGGACACTCCTCCCTTCGAACCAACTGTTCGCGACGGTAAAATCTATGCCCGCGGTGCGGCAGACGACAAAGGCCAATTTTATATGCACGTGAAAGCATTTGAGTACATGATGAAAAATGAACAGTTATCATGTAACATCAAATTCATGATCGAAGGAGAAGAGGAAGTTGGCTCCGCAAACCTAGGTATCTTTGTAAAGGAAAACAGAGAACGTCTAAAAGCAGATGTCATCGTTATATCCGACACCTCAATGATCAGCCTCGAAAATCCATCTTTAGAAACTGGACTACGCGGACTTTCTTACGTGGAGGTAGAGGTAACAGGTCCTAACCGCGATCTACATTCTGGAGTATACGGTGGCGCTGTAGCCAATCCGGCAACGATATTAGCTAAACTTGTCGCATCGTTACACGACGAGAATAACCATATTGCCATTCCCGGATTTTATGATGATGTTGTGGAATTGACAGCCGAGGAAAGAAAAGCGCTAAATGAAGCTCCTTTTGATATTGAAGAATACAAATCCGATCTTGGCATCGCCAATATTTGGGGGGAGAAAAATTTCACAACAATTGAACGAACCGGCATACGTCCTACGCTTGAAGTAAATGGCATATGGGGCGGATATATTGGAGAAGGTGCAAAAACAGTCTTACCTTCCAAAGCTTTTGCAAAGATTTCCATGCGTTTGGTGCCAAATCAGAGCTCTGAAAAAATCACGAAACTTTTTGAAGATCATTTTCAGGAAATAGCTCCTGATTGTGTAACAGTGAAGGTAAAACCGCATCATGGAGGAGAACCTGTGGTAACGCCTACGGATAGTATCGCATACAGAGCTGCCGAAAAAGCCCTAACCGATACATTCGGCAAAAAACCGATCCCCACACGCGGTGGAGGTTCTATACCTATCGTAGCCTTATTTGAAAAGGAATTGGGCATCAAGACCGTATTGTTGGGTTTTGGATTGGACAGCGATAATTTACATTCTCCGAATGAAAAATATGGTATTGAAAACTATTTAAGGGGAATCGAAACTATTCCCTTGTTCCATAAATATTACGCAGAATTAAGCAAGTAAGACAGAGTAAGAGATGTCTAACGTCATTGTGAGGCGCGCAGCAACGAAGCAATCTTAAAAAGACTGCCGCGTCGTAACCTCCTCGCAGTGACGTGTTTTTTCGCGGGTCAATTATCTTGATATATGCACCTGTTGTTTTATCTAACGGAAGCCAACTTTTTTGTTTCAAATTTATTTAGGTTTGCACTATGGTTAAACTATTGAGAAAAACGCACACCATCGTATATTACGGTGCCGTGTTATTTTTCTTTGCTCTCGCCTATCCTATCTTACGTTACCTTATTTTACGCCCCTCTAACTATTATAATCAAATTGTCTTCCTTCGTAAATGGATCAGCTTGTTAGCTTGTCGACTCGTCGGTATTCGATTCAAGGTAGCTTTTGAAAAAACGATCGACTGGACGAAACCATATGTTATTTGTCCCAACCATACCTCCATTTTAGATATAACCGCCGTCAACTACGTTTGTAAACAGCCCTTTTCGTTTATGGGGAAAATAGAATTACTCAAAAATCCGGTTACTGGTATATTTTTTAAAAGCGTAGATATTGCCGTAGATCGCAAAAGTAAAGTATCCGCTTTCCGGTCGTTCAAACGAGCACATCAACTGGTAAACGAAGGTAAGACCATTGTTATTTTTCCGGAAGGAAAAATCGACGATGAATACCCTCCTCGGCTCCATGGGTTTAAATCAGGTTCATTTCGCATTGCTATCGAAAATCAAGTCCAAATTATTCCTGTCGTCATACAAGATGCCTGGAAGGTACTTTGGGACGACGGACTAAAGAAAGGATCACGCCCCGGTATTGTCCACATTACGGTGTTAGCGCCTATAGATACGCAAAATTTAACAACCGAGGCAAGCATTCAATTACAAACGGAGGTATATCATCGCATGAAATCGTATTGGGATATATATAACGATCATTAAAAAGTCATAAACAAGGAAAAACATAAATTTATCTAACTGAACACCAATATATTAACACCACAATCGCAACCTATCGAAAAAATAACTTGATATAGTCAAATTAAATACTATTTTTGCGAAAAAGATAAAACATAAATTGTAAGACTATGTATTGGACACTAGAATTAGCATCGCATTTGGAAGATGCGCCATGGCCTGCAACAAAAGATGAATTAATCGATTATGGAATTCGTTCTGGCGCTCCGGTAGAAGTAATAGAGAATCTTCAAGCGTTGGAAGATGACGGTGAACCCTACGAGAATATTGAGGAAATTTGGCCAGATTACCCCACTAAGGACGATTTCTTTTTCAATGAAGACGAGTATTAATCCATCATAAAAATCGCACGAGCAAAAGTGCGATTTTTATTTCTATCGGCTACCTGCCAAGGTATATACTAGATTTTGACTGTACGCCAGCAAATGGTAGCGGTTGGACCTGTACATTAAAGTGCGTAGGTAAATTGAATTTACTGCGTCCAAGACTAATCCTTTTCTCCTAAAATGTGTCTTATCTTTAAATTGAAAACATGAGAATTCTATTGGCATTCATTTTCACCTTATCATCTCCTTACATTTTTGCGCAAAACCAAGACTCCATAAAGCAGGATGACATCCAGGTAATAAAAAATTTTATAGCCGATCTAGGAGATGAAAACATTGCAGTAGATGTTGTTTTGAGCCAATATATAAAGGTAGATCACCCCTCAAATGAAAAGTACGATTACTTAGAAGTAAGTTTAGAAGAAGTACGTATAAATTTGCTATACAAAAATATCGCTGATATTCAGTATATCCCTTACGCCAACATGCCACGCAAGGAGGTGCGAGATATTGACCCCGAAAAACTGGATATCAATAGGATGTATTTCTTACAATATAAAAAAAGACAAGTGCTAGCGGTGTATATCGATAAAGACAAAATCGCATCGTTCACCTTGGTATCAAAAGGCAATAACTTAGCGCATTTTGTTACATACTAATTTTTATTTTTATAAAATACATTTTGCTTTTTTAAAAAACTTATAAGATATTTGTGATAATAATAAAGAATATGAAAACAATTGTATCATTTAAAGCTTCGTGGTGGCATAACAGCTAATGTTGTGGCAGACACCTATTGCGTAAATTGATACATATCAAAAAATAGCGGGCTTGCCTTTTCGGGTGAGCCTTTTTTTGTTTTATATTATTGTTGAACCCGATGTAACAAGCATTGATGATATCGGAAATTATAGTTAGATCAAACTATCATCAATCACTAACCGAGCTTACGAGCTCATTGAAAGCAATAAAAAAGTAGATGAAAAAAATATTAGCACATTTGTTTGAATATAAATCTTTCTCACGGAAAGAAGCCTATGATATCCTGACCAATATCGCTACAGGCAAATACGACTCCCATCAGATAGCGGCCTTTATGACGACATACGGCATGAGAAGCATTCGTGTAGAGGAGCTAGGAGGATTTAGAGATGCTATGTATGATCTATGCCTGAAAGTCAATTTCGACGGATACGATTTAATCGACATGTGCGGAACCGGGGGAGATGGAAAAAACACGTTCAACATTTCGACATTAGCTTCATTTGTCGTCGCAGGAGCAGGGTATCATGTGGCCAAACACGGTAATGTAGGTGTATCTTCTGGATGCGGATCTTCCAATGTGATGGAGCACCTGGGCTATACATTTACCAATGACAGCAACATTCTTAATAAGCAACTGGATCATGCTCACATCTGTTTCCTTCATGCTCCCTTATTTCATCCAGCCATGAAAACCGTCGCACCTATCCGTCGGGCATTAGGCGTTAAAACTTTCTTTAACATGTTAGGTCCGTTGACAAACCCCGCTAATCCCAAATTTCAATCTGTTGGTGTATTTAGTCTGGAATTGGCAAGGTTGTATGGTTATCTTTATCAAAATTCAGAGAAGCAATACAGCATTATTCATGCTTTAGATGGATACGATGAGATCTCCTTAACGGGTGATTTCAAAATCATCAGCAATACCGGTGAAAATTACTACGAGGTAAGTGAGCTGGGGTTGGAAACTTTAAAAGCAAAAGACCTGACCGGAGGTGATACTGTAGAAGAGGCAGCTGCAATTTTCAGCAAGATAATCAACGGAGAAGGCACTGGTCAGCAAAATAATGTGGTATTAACGAACGCGGCCTTTGCAATCAAAACATTTGATCCAAAAAAATCATTTGGAGACTGCTATCACGAAGCGGAAGTATCCTTATTGGGAAAGAGAGCCCTGCATAGTTTCAAAACATTGATCAATGGCTAGTCGGAATCTTAAAATAAAAGTATGCGGAATGCGGGATCCACAGAATATTGCTGATGTGGCCTCCCTAAATATCGACTATATGGGATTTATATTTTACCGACAGTCTAAACGTTTTGTAGATCAAATTGCATTTGTGCCTTCTTCCACGAAGTTAAAGCGTACTGGCGTATTCGTAAATGCTCCTATAGCATATATAAAAACCAAAATAGTGGATTTCGCCTTAGATACCATACAGCTACACGGAGATGAAGATGTTCATTTCTGCCAACAAATCACCGAGTCAGGTATCCAGCTCATCAAAGCATTTGGAATTGATGATCAATTTGAATGGAAAAGCGTCGAGCCTTTTCTCAACGATGTAGATTTATTTTTATTTGACACAAAAAGCGCGGAACATGGAGGAACCGGGCGAAGCTTTAACTGGCAAAAGCTAAAAGACTACCCCTATGACAAGCCTTATTTTTTGAGTGGAGGACTGTCGCTAGCTAATATTCAGGAAGCTAAAGATTTTGAAGATGATCGGTTATTTGGTTTGGATCTGAATTCCAAATTTGAAATAGAACCAGGATTAAAAAACATAAGTACATTAACGCAAGCATTGAAACTACTAAGAGATGAGTAAATACCAAGTGAATGACAAAGGATACTATGGGCCATTTGGCGGCGCCTATATCCCTGAGATGTTGTATCCAAATGTAGAAGAATTACAGAACCGTTATCTTCAGATTATGGAAGAGCCTTCCTTTAAAGAAGAGTTTGAACAATTATTAACTGATTACGTCGGTCGTCCCTCTCCGCTCTACCATGCACAGCGGCTATCCAAAAAGTATAATGCAAGGATTTTTTTAAAACGAGAGGATCTAAATCATACAGGAGCTCATAAAATAAACAATACCATAGGTCAGATCCTCCTTGCCGAACGTTTAGGAAAAAAAAGAATCATAGCCGAAACCGGAGCTGGCCAACATGGCGTTGCTACAGCCACAGTATGTGCATTGAAAGGATTGGAATGCGTCGTGTACATGGGAGAAATAGACATACAGCGACAAGCTCCCAATGTTGCCCGTATGAAAATGATGGGAGCTACCGTGGTCGCTGCCCAATCAGGTAGTAAGACACTAAAAGATGCGACAAATGAAGCGTTAAGAGATTGGATTAACAACCCTGTAGATACCCATTACATTATCGGATCTGTGGTAGGTCCGCATCCCTATCCGGATTTAGTAGCCCGCTTTCAATCTATTATATCAAAAGAAACGAAAATACAATTATTGAGTAAAACAGGCAAATCTACTCCTGATGTGGTAATGGCATGTGTAGGCGGCGGGTCAAATGCGGCGGGAATGTTTTACCATTTCTTAGATGACGAGGATGTCAAACTTATCGCTGTTGAAGCCGCAGGTCACGGCGTGCACTCGGGTGAATCTGCAGCCACTACTTTATTAGGGAAAGAGGGTGTGTTGCATGGAAGTCGTTCTATATTAATGCAAACTACAGATGGGCAGGTGGTAGAACCTTACTCCATCTCCGCAGGACTTGATTATCCAGGAATAGGGCCACAACATGCATGGCTGTTCAAAAGCGGTAGAGGAAAATATGTAAGTGCTACAGACGACGAGGCTATGCAGGCGGGTTTAGAACTCACAAAATTAGAGGGAATTATTCCAGCGATAGAAAGTTCCCATGCGCTCGCCTATCTACAGAAGATGAACTTCAGCGGCGACGAAACGGTAGTAGTATGTTTATCTGGCCGCGGCGACAAAGACCTAGATAATTACATGAAGTACTTTAATTTGTAGTAACACAATATGTCATAATCGGCATTTATTTTTTACTTTTTTACTTTCTAAATGCAAATCAACAAAAACTCGAACGGCTTACTATCCATATATTTTACGGCTGGTTACCCCACATTAAATAGCACGATAGAAATTGCAAAAACACTGGAACAATCAGGTGTAGACTTTTTAGAAATCGGCTTTCCTTATTCCGATCCGGTTGCCGATGGTCCAACGATACAACACAGCTCAGAGGTAGCTTTGAAAAATGGAATGACGTTAAAGGTTCTTTTTGATCAATTGAAAGATTTACGGAAACACGTTAAAATTCCTGTTTACTTAATGGGTTATTTCAATCCTGTGCTGCAATTTGGTGTAGAGAACTTTTGCAAAGCGTGCAGAGAAGTTGGCGTGAATGGCACCATCATACCTGATCTTCCTATATATGAATATGAAGAGCTCTACAAACCTATTTTCGAAGAAAATAAAATAAGTAATATCTTCTTAGTGACACCGCAGACTTCGGAAGAACGTATACGCAAAATAGACAGTCTAACGACAAACTTTATTTACTTGTTATCTTCTAATGCAACCACTGGTAAACACCTTGAAGTTAAAAATCAATCAGAAGATTATTTCAACAGAATAAAACAGATGAACCTTACCAACCCATTTATTATAGGTTTCGGAATCTCGAATA
This sequence comes from Sphingobacterium alkalisoli, assembly GCF_005049105.1. Taxonomy (GTDB): domain Bacteria; phylum Bacteroidota; class Bacteroidia; order Sphingobacteriales; family Sphingobacteriaceae; genus Sphingobacterium; species Sphingobacterium alkalisoli. The sequence continues at coordinate 1,308,872 of NZ_SUKA01000001.1, read as the reverse complement.
AAGAAACGTTCGAAAAAGCCACGGCGTATGCAAACGGAGCAATTGTCGGCACCGCTTTCGTTAAAATACTGGCGCAAAACAACCCATTACGACTTATCCCTGATTTTATTGGAGACCTGAAAAAATAAAAGGCTACTAAAAAGTTGGTAAGTCAACTTTTTAGTAGCCTTAATCACTAACTTACTTTTGAGATAACTTTAGCATAAAACTTGAGCAGCAAACAGGCTAAAATAATCAAACCCGTTATACTCGCATAAACTCCAATCGGTGTGCTGAGAATACTTTCCATACGTCATTTAGGCTTTATATTTGTTGGAAACTAACCTAGTAAGTTTATTCCATAATATCAAATATTTTTTTAGTTTTTTTATTCGTTATATTCCTCGTACCTTTGGAATGATGAGACAGTTCATAGCACTTACATTGCTACTATTATATTCCTTCACATCCAGTGGAGCGACTATATATTTGCATCAATGTAGTGGTACTACTTTAGTCAGTCTTATTGAGGGCATAAACACGCATGAAAATTGCCCTATGTGCTCGAAAGATCACGATCACAAAGCGGAACGGAACAGCAATTGTGAAAAGAGTCATTCGTGTAATGACATCCAATTAGAGTTGGATCAATTTTCGGACAAGTTGTTTTCGGCAGATTATGCTAAAAGCTTTCTTGGATTTGGGCCAGCTATCATAACATTGTATTGGGTTCAGACTAACCTCTTTATCGGTGCTATTTTTACCAGCAAGCATACGCCCGAGGAAACAGTAGCTTTTTCCAACTCGTCCCCCCCCACCTATCTTCTCAATCGTAATTTCAGGATTTAGTATTCCGAATTCTTTATTTAATCGTTTAGTTAAACCTAAACGCAATGGAATTTTTATACTAAAAGAAATTACAATGAATTTTATACTAAGATTATCTATATTATTACTCCTCGTGTCACTAGGACACGCAAGCATTGCCCAAACCGACAGCACAGCTCATTTTAACGTAGCAGGAAATTGTGGTATGTGTAAAAACCGTATCGAAAAAGCCGCGAACATAAAAGGTGTAGAAAATGCAACCTGGGATATCAAGACAGGTGAATTCACCGTAAAATACAATTCTCAACACACAAAATTGAATGATATACAGCAGGCTATAGCGTCGGCTGGACATGACACCCCTTTGCATAGAGCGCCAGATGAGGTCTACAAAAAGCTTCATGAATGCTGCCACTATAATAGGTTAGATGCAAAAGAACGAGGTCATAGTCATGAGCCGTCATCTGATGCTCACCAACATCATGATGAGGAGACTGAATCTCATTCCAACGAAGAAGACCATCATGATCACGATCATGAAATAACAGGAGTTGTTGTAAAAGAGAGTTCCAAAGGAGATTTAAGTCCAATTGTAGGCGTGAACATTAAATGGTTAGAAAAAAACACCGCCAACACGGTGACTAATGAGAATGGAGTTTTCAAAATTAAACATGAAGAAGGACTAAAAAACCTGGTATTTTCCTTTGCAGGTATGGAACCCGATACCGTAGAAGTAAAGGATCTACATGAAGTATTGGTCATTCATGCCCAAGATAATGTACTGTCAGAAGTAGTGGTGTCTCGTCGTCGAAAATCTGCCTACATCAAGTCGATGGAACCTAATCGTGTAGAAGTACTTACCACACGAGAATTATTTAAAGCCGCTTGTTGCGATTTAAGTGAAAGTTTTGAAACGAATGTTTCGGTAGATGTAGTGAGCAACGATGCCGTGACGGGGAGTAAGCAGATCCAAATGCTAGGATTAAGTGGGATCTATACCCAGCTAACTGTTGAGAACCTTCCTGGGCCGCGCGGTTTTGCTACACCTTTGGGATTAAATAGTATCGCGGGCACCTGGATCGAATCCATTGAGATAAGTAAGGGTATCGGCTCGGTGGTAAATGGATTTGAAAACATGGCCGGACAAATCAACGTTGAACTTAAAAAACCGCACACTTCAGAAAAACTATTTTTTAACGCCTATGCTAATAATATGGGGCGCACGGATGTCAACTTGAACCTTTCACATAAAATAAATGAAGACTGGTCCGTAGGTCTATTGCTCCATGACAATTTTATGTACAATAAAAACATGAATTTTAGTGATAATGGGTTTCGTGATGTTCCGGTAGGGAACCTATTTTCTGGTATAAATAGATGGCACTATGAAAATGGTAAAGGCGTAATTGCTCAATTCGGTGTCAAATTTTTAAAAGACGACAGAACAGGTGGTGAAATCAATTTCGACAAGGAAACGGATAAATTAACCACTAACCGTTATGGATTAGGATTTGACAACCAACGAATTGAAGGCTTTGCGAAAATAGGTTATGTATTTCCGCAGAATAGGCTACGTAGCATAGGATTGCAATTATCAGCTTCCAACTACAAGCAAGATAGTTATTTTGGACTAAACACCTACCTGAGTGAGCAAAACAGTGGATATGCTAACTTAATCTATCAAGATGTAATAGGTTCTGTAAATCACAAATATAAGCTGGGTACATCCTTCACATACGACGACTACACGGAAGATATAAATAACTACGATTTTGACAGAAAAGAAGCCGTTTCCGGTTTATTTGCAGAATACACGTTCAGTCCATCCGAAAATTTTGATGCTGTATTAGGTCTTAGACAAGACTACAATACTATATATGGTTGGTTTACCACGCCTCGTGCGGTATTGCGGTACTCCCCAGTTACAGGTACTACGGTACGTTTGAGTTCAGGTAGAGGTCAGCGTACGGCTAATATATTTGCGGAAAACGTGAGTATTCTCGCATCAAGTCGTGCAATCAATTATTCAGCTTTGACTAATGGAAATCTTGCATACAACCTGAAACCCGAGGTATCTTGGAATACAGGACTTACATTTGACCAAGATTTCCAGTTGTTTGGAAGAGAATCCGGGATGTCTGTTGAATTGTTTCACAATAATTTCCAGAATCAAGTCATTGTAGACTATGAAAATCCAAGAGAAATCTCATTCTATAATCTAACTGGAAAATCTTATTCAAACAGTCTACAAGCAGAATTCAGATTTATGCCTGCACAACATCTTGAAGCTAGGCTTGCCTATAGATTACTTGATGTACAAACAGATTATGAAGCCGGACGACTGCAAAAACCGTTGACGGCTAAACACAGAGGCTTTACGAATCTGGCCTATAATACCCATAGCGGATGGAACTTTGATTATACATTAAATGTCGTGGGAGAAAAAAGACTACCTTCTACAGCTGCTAATCCGCAACAATATCAACTGTCCACCTATTCTGAAGCCTACGTCACAATGAATGCGCAAATCAGCAAAACATTCGGAAAAGCCAAAAACCTTGACGTATACGTGGGCGGTGAGAATCTATCGAATTACTATCAGAAAGATCCCATTTTAGCTTTTGAGGATCCTTTTGGTGCATATTTTGACACTAACTTACTGTGGGGTCCATTGACTGGAAGAATGTTCTATGCCGGTATACGTTATCACATAAAATAAAAGAAATGGAGCCCTCGCGGCTCCATTTCTTTTATTTTACTATTTTTTTCAACTCCTGAAACAAACGAGATGTGGGTAAGCCTACCACATTTTCATAAGATCCTTCTATTTTCGTGACAGCTATCCGACCTATCCACTCCTGAATACCATATGCTCCTGCTTTGTCATAAGGCTGGTATTGATTAACATAATACTGTATTTCATTGTCACTCAATGCTGCAAACCAGACTATAGTCTCTTCAGTAAAATAATATTGCTCACCTCTATAAAGTAGAACTACTGCCGTGTGGACAACATGCCGGTCTCCGGACAACCGGCCTAAGACACGAACAGCTTCAGCTTCGTCTTTGGGTTTACCGATCGGATTGCCATAAGTATCTATTACGATGGTATCGGCAGTAATAACCAATGCATCAAAAAAAATTTCATCCAAAAAAGCAGCGCTCTTTCTACGTGCTATTTCCAACGCCATATCTTGTACAGGAATATTACTATCAAAACGCTCATCGACCTCTCTAATCACTACCTCAAAGGAAATCTCCAAAGCAGATAGCAATTCCCTTCTTCGTGGTGATTGAGATCCCAAGATTATCTTTACCTCTTTTAGTTTATCCAGTATCATTTATCAAACACTTTTTACCGAAAAATCGGCATTCCACTTATTTTGTAGTTTCAGTACTTTCTCTACAACATCACGAACAACCCCTCTTCCCCCTTCTTTAGAAGAAATATAATGACTTATCGCCTTAATTTCCTCTACGGCATCTTGGGGAGCTGCCGCGATACCCACACTTTTCATACATGCAAGATCAGGGATATCATCACCGATAAAGAGTGCCTCTCTCTTATTAATTTGATATTTATCCAAAATAAATTCCATCATTGTAAGTTTGTCTGAGATGCCCATATGGATTTCTTTCACACCCAATCCTTGAAATCTTTTTAACACGCCTTCTGACCTCCCTCCTGTTATAATACATATTTGGATTTCCTTTTTAATAGCCAACTGAATCGCATACCCATCTTTCACATTGAAAGTCCGCAGCTGTTCACCGGCTTCATTTACAAAAATCGACCCATCAGTAAGTACGCCATCCACATCTAAAAAGATGGCTTTAACATATTTCAAGCGTTCTAGTATCATATTTGGTTTCAAAAATACAGTTTTTATTACCTAATACATAGACAACGATCTTATTCATTTAAGTCATTTTATTATTGCAAAAAACAAGGTGAATCACGCCATTGTCACAAAGTAGTTGTGATAACAACTTTCTTCATTACAACACTTGGTAGATGAAAAATCTTGCCGTAGATTTGTACCAACAATTCACATTAAGCGGTTTTGTTAATAAGATTGTCTTTTCATAATTTAGGTTTATAATTGGTTAGTAGCAAACCCTGACGCCCATCGTCAGGGTTTTGTTTTTACACAAAAAAGCCAATTGAACGTGTCAATTGGCTTTTTTGCATGAATATATTCGATCTATTTATTTTTCTCGTTCCCTTTTGGATTGGAAATTGAAGAACGCATATCTGTATCCGCTTGAATATTCTGCATCTTATAATAATCCATGATCCCCAAATTTCCGTTTCTAAAAGCTTCCGCCATAGCCAATGGGACCTGAGACTCCGCTTCAATCACCTTTGCTTTTGCTTCTTGGGCTTTTGCACGCATTTCTTGTTCGTTGGCTACAGCCATGGCTCTTCGTTCTTCCGCTCTGGCGTTCGCAACTTTTAAATCCGCTTCGGCTTGGTCGGTCTGCAATTTAGCACCTACGTTTTCACCGATATCGATATCTGCAATATCAATAGATAGTATCTCAAAAGCTGTTCCCGAGTCTAATCCTTTGGCCAGCACAGTTTTTGATATCTTGTCTGGATTTTCCAGTACCTGCTTATGATTCTCTGCAGAACCGATCGTGGTAACAATACCTTCCCCCACCCGTGCCAAAATAGTCTCTTCACCAGCTCCACCAACAAGCTGATTAATATTTGCACGTACGGTAACCCTCGCCTTCGCGATCAGTTGAATACCGTCCTTTGCAACCGCCGCAACGGGAGGTGTATTTATTACTTGAGGATTCACGGAGAGCTGTACTGCATCAAACACATCCCGTCCCGCTAAATCAATAGCCGTTGCTAGTTTAAAATCCAATGGAATATTTGCTTTATCCGCTGAGATCAATGCTCTAATCACTTTATTTACATTTCCGCCTGCTAAATAATGTGTTTCTATATCATTGGTTGAAATCCGCAATCCGGCTTTCGTAGAAGTAATCATTGCATTGGTAACGAGTGCAGGAGAAACTTTACGCAGTCGCATCAAAACCAAATTCAAAAGACTGATACGCACATTCGAAAGCTGAGCCGTAAACCAAAGGTTCACAGGCAAAAGGTAAAATAAAAGAAAGAAAGCTATCAGCCCCCCTACTATGGTCAGTATTAATGTAATTTCGGAATTCATTTTGCTATATTATTTTATTATATGGTTAACTTTCTTCCTAAAGATACTAAAAATAGATGAGTGGCAAAGACTTTTTGAATTCAATTCTTTAAAAAATAATAACCTATACCTGTTTTTTCCTAGAACCGAAATTCATTATATTTCCATGAGAGTCCTTCAACAGTCTAATTCTCATTTGCAGACAGGCTAAAATAGACACTCATAAACTTAAGCAACGCGCTGCCAGATGGAAGAAATATTGTATTTTTCCCATTTAGGTATTATTCATTTATATTTGTCTTCAATGGTATGAATGAACGCGCTACATTCGGTTCAAGAATATTATGCATTTTTACCACAGACTATATCACGTATTTAAGCAATGATTACAGAAACTAATCTTCGTTTCGACTTACTGAATGACTGTACCATTGCCCGTAAATACGCGATAGTTAACGTAAGAGCACGGTTTTTGCGAGCGTACTAAGCACACTATAAAAAACGATCGGAACAAATTATGAATCATAGATATATATTAAAATTACAGGTTCTAATCAGCATTGGGCTAGCATATATCGTTATTATATTCTCGGCTTTATATTTTCTTAATAAACTGAATAAGTTTACGAATGAAAACGAGTTGATCATAAATCTTGCGGAGGAACGCTTCACGACATCGACTGCTATTGAGTCCAACTTATATCACATTATTCAATATAAATCTCATTACACCACCAACAACCTACTACCTGAGGCGCTACGAATAAGGGAGGATAAAAATGCAGCCTTAGATGGCCTTATAAAATTGGAATCAGGCAGCAATTATTTCCATTCTATTGGACAAGCACAAAAAAACCTTAGAGAACTGGTGGAGCGAGTTGTCGATTTAGCCCACTTCGAGCACCAAAGACAAAATAAAGATCAACGTGAAATTGCCTTACAACTTGCTACGGAACAAGAGGAAACGAAGAATGTGCTCAATAGTTATACCCATTTCGTTATTGAAGAGCGTACCGAGGCTTTAGCAAAAAACAAAAAAGAATTTGACGAGTCAAAAAAAATAGCCCTTGTCCTAATGTGTATATCGCTCTTGGTAATTCTTTATACATTTTTTAAAGTGTTTCAATTGCTTGAATATTTACGAACATCCCGTAAGGAACTAAAGAAATTGAACACCCAATTTATAACAGCAAGCGAAAAGATTGAAAATACGAATTGGGTGTTAGAGACCAATAACAGACTAATTGAAGACATCAGCGGTATCGACGACGAAAATGAGATAAGCAAAATAACCTTAAAAATCTTAAACCAGGTAACGCCCTTCTATGGTGCTACCATGTATATCAGAAAGATGGCATCCAGCGAGTTTCGTTTGAGTCACAGTATCGGAGTTGATGAAAAAAATTGCCCTCCAACATTTTTTAGCGGGAAAGGTCTGCTGGGAAAGGTGGTAGAAGGCAAAGAAATTAAAACACTTCCAATCCATGATATTGCGCACCTCAATATAAAAAGCAGTATTGCACACGATATTCCCGCAACCGTATTTATCTGTCCGTTAATCCATGAAGGACAGAGTCTAGGTCTTCTAGAAATAGTGTTGAACATCACGGAAAGTCAATCAGTCAAATATGTTGAGTTTCTTATAAGAGCATCAAGAAATATTGCTACACGTATAAAATTTGGACAAAGTCATCATCTCGTAGAACAGCTACTTGAAGAGACCCAGCGCCAAACGGAAGAGTTGGAAGCACAGCAAGAAGAGCTTCGTATTACCAACGAAGAATTAGTTTACAAGACGAATTTATTAGAGTCCTCAGAGGAAGAACTGCGCGTACAACAAGAGGAATTAACACAAACCAATCAAGAACTCAATGAGAAGGCTTCTGAACTAGAGAAACGAAATAACGATCTAAACATTGCCCAAGTAACTGTCGAACAAAAAATAACGGAGGTAGAGCTTGCAAGTAAATATAAATCGGAATTCATGGCTAACATGAGTCACGAGCTTCGTACACCCTTAAATAGTATTTTGATCTTGGCTAAACTTCTGCGCGATAATAAAGGCAAAAATCTTAGCGAAGACCAGGTAAAATATGCCAATGTTATTCATAGCGCGGGAAGCGATTTATTACAACTTATTAACGAATTATTAGATCTAGCTAAAATAGAATCCGGCAATATAGAATTGCATATTGAAACCATCAATACAGGGGACTTTAAGCGTAATATCCAAGAGCTATTTAAAGAATTGGCAAAAGATAAACAGATTATGTTTAGTGTATCCTCCGACGATAACGTGCCAGATAATTTTTTATGTGACGAATACAGATTAGAGCAAGTGTTGAAAAACTTCTTATCAAATGCCTTTAAGTTTACCGGCAAAAACGGGAAGGTTGATTTCAATATCTCCTATTTAGACAGCAACCTATATTTTAAAGTATCAGACACTGGAAAGGGTATTTCCAACGAAAAACAGGAGTTAATTTTCGAAGCATTTAGACAGGAAGACGGGTCAACAAGCAGAAAATATGGTGGTACCGGACTCGGGCTGTCCATAAGCAAGGAAATTGCTTCCATCTTGGGCGGAAAAATAACACTAGAAAGTGCGCTTGATAAAGGAAGTACGTTTACCTTTATCATTCCAAATAACGCCTCGAAGTCAATCTCGGAGCCTACCGCTAAGAAAGCCATCGCTTCAGCTGAGGCTAAAGAAGAGCCAACTATAATACGCTCAAAAAGCCAGAACAGAAGTATTTTAATAATTGAGGACGACGTAAACTTTGCAGACATTCTTAAAGATTTCGCCGAAAACTATAATTTCAATGTCACGTTAGCGCATGACGGATCAATGGGCATCAAACTGGCACAAGAAATGATACCTGATGCGATTATCTTAGATGTTATGCTTCCTATTTCGGACGGTTGGGAAGTACTTCGGATACTAAAAGAAAATGAAGAGACCAAGCACATTCCTATCCACATGATGTCGGCAGCTACATTTAATAGAAAAGATTTTCTGGAAAAAGGTGCGATAGGCTTTATGCATAAGCCGGTCAATGAAGAAGCCATCCAAACAACATTTGAAAATATTAATCTGAATCTAAGTCAGTCCGTAAGAAAGATCTTGCTGATAGAGGATCAAGAGCTACAAAGTGATTTTATAAAAAATTCATTCGCCGAGCATAAAATAAATGTCATCCAGGCATTTTCACTTAGTTCTGCCTGGGAGAAACTGAACCAAGAATCAAATATCGACTGCATTATCCTTGATATGCAACTGCCCGACGGCACCGGAATAGAGTTGCTAGAACGTATAAAAGAATCTGAATCGCTGGAAAATATTCCAATTATTATTAACACGGCCTTTGAGCTGCCTAAAGATCAAGCCGAAAAAATACTGTCTTATGCAAAAGCTACCGTACTCAAATCGGCGAAATCAAGTGATAGGCTCATCGATGAAGTAAATTTATTTTTAAACAAAATCAACGATGCCCAGTATAAATCTGTTAAGAATATCCATAAAATAGATCCTACCATCCAAACAAATAATCTAGCCGGTAAACGGGTGTTAATTGCAGATGACGATATGCGGAATGTATTTGCGCTGACAACTACTTTGCAGAGCCTCAATATGGAGATCGAGATTGCTAATAATGGCAAAGACGCTGTACAATTGATGGAACATATCGGTGAGAAGATTGATATCATTTTAATGGACATCATGATGCCAGAAATGGATGGCCACGAAGCTATCCGGATTATTCGCGAGGACTTAAAATTCAAAAAACTCCCAATACTTGCTGTAACAGCAAAAGCAATGAAGGGCGATAGAGAAAAGTCACTACAGATCGGAGCCAATGATTACATCAGCAAACCCATTGACATCGACAAATTAACATCATTAATGCAAGTATGGCTAAGCTAAATGACCCTGTTCACATTACATTCGAAGATCTGGAGGATGTCGTCTATTTACTTAAAAAAGTAGCAGACTATGATCTATCCGGTTACTCTAAGTCGTCCTTGAAAAGGCGCGTGCAACGGCTTATGGACATGGAACGCATGGATCTTGTAGATCTGAAAAATGCAATTCTCAATGTAGAAGGTTTTTTTGGTTATTTTATTCAAGAGATTACAGTTAACGTGACAGAGATGTTTCGTGATCCCCTCTTCTACCATGAATTAAAAAACGTCGTTTTTCCTTACTTACAAACTTACCCACAATTACGTATCTGGAGTGCAGGCTGTGCCACTGGAGAGGAGGCTTACTCGTTATCAATACTTTTACAAGAAGAAAATTTATTGGGCCGTTCCTTTATTTATGGGACCGATATCAGCCAACAGGCCGTTAATACGGCAAAAAAAGGTGTTTATACCATGGCAAAAATTAAATCGTACACGGAGAATTACAACCGTGTAGGATTAAATAGCAAATTTTCCGACCACTATACGGCGATGTATGATGCCGCAATTATTAACAATGAATACCGGAACAGCGTTTTATTTTCGAATCACAATTTGGTATCTGATAATGTATTCAACGAATTTCAACTGATATGCTGTCGTAACGTACTTATTTATTTTGACAGAGAGTTACAACGGCGTGTACTGAACGTGTTCTATGAATCCCTCAGCTTATTCGGTTTTTTATGTCTCGGCACGAAAGAATCACTGTACAGTCAGGAAATCAATGCAAACTTCAAGGTCATCAACAAAAGTTTAAACATTTATCAAAAAATAAGATAATGACGAAAGCGGAGAATATAATTCTGATAGGTGGATCGGCTGGCTCGTACAGTTTGATCATAAGCATGTTGGAGAGTATCCCTGTCAATATTTCTTCAGCAGTAATTGTTGTCATTCATAGGAACGCAAAATATTCTACTCAAATGGAGAAAAGTCTTTCGTTGAAACTCAAAAGACCTATTGTCCCTGCCGAAGACAAGGTAATGATAGAAAATAATACCATTTATTTTGCCGCTCCAGGTTATCATCTGTTGATAGAACCCGACCGTACATTTTCTTTGGATATTTCTGATCCGGTTAATTTTTCACGACCTTCTATCGATGTCATTTTTGAAAGTGCAGCAGAAGTATATACGAACAGATGTACAGCCTTCTTGCTTTCTGGTGCAAATAACGACGGGGCTTATGGGATCAAAAGGGTAGAGTACTTCGGAGGAACCTCAATAATACAAGACCCATTGGATGCAATTATAGATACAATGCCGAGCAGCGCCATCACTACATCATCGAAAGCGAAAGTGCTCAAAAACAAGGAAATAATTAACTACTTTTGTTCTATTAAGTAAATAGCTATGAGTGCCATCAATCTTCTCATTCTTGATGATAAAGAGGAAAATATCATAAGCCTATCGGCTTTACTTTCAGATATTGGAGACATCAACATTATCAGCTCTACCGATCCCAATGAGGCATTAAAAATCTGTTGGATGAATGATATATCGATTGCTTTAGTCGATGTGCAAATGCCGGAAATAAACGGATTCGAATTTGTCGCCTTGTTGAAGTCCAATTCAAGAACGAGTCATATCATGGCGATCATGGTGACCGCAATGTCAAAAGAAGATAAGTATCTCATACGTGGACTAGAGAGTGGCGCCGTAGATTACTTATACAAACCGCTTAATCCAGAGATAACCATCGCAAAAGTCACGTCCTTTATAAAACAAATTCATATCCAAGAAGAAATCATCCAAAAGAATATTGAGTTAGAACAGTCTAAGAAAGCATTAATTCAGGCTAATCAAGAAGCAGAACAAGCCCGTCGATCGAAAGAGATCTTTTTAGCCAATATGAGCCATGAAATTCGCACCCCTATAAATGGAATTATGGGTATTGTACATATGCTTAAAAGCGCGGATCTGAATCCAGAACAAATCGACTGGATAAATCGTTTAGATAATGCTTCGAGTTCCTTGCTTTTGATTATCAATGATATCTTAGACATTTCAAAAATAGATTCTGGCATGATGAGAATTGAATTCGAAGATTTTGATTTAGAAGCCATGATCTTGGAATTCGATAAGGTTTTCAAACTTAAAGCCAACAACAAAAATTTGGAATTTGAAGTCATTCTGGATAAAACGTTGCCCAAATATGTAAAATTTGATGCTTTACGCCTTCAACAGATTATCAGTAATTTTATTTCAAACAGCTTAAAGTTCACCGAAAAAGGAAAGATATCATTGATCGTTAAGAATATAGATACGAATAAAGATCAGCACACCATCAGTTTCGCGGTAAAGGACACGGGAATCGGCATTAAGCCCGAAGCGTTGGAAAAAATATTTCAAGCTTTTGAACAGGGTGACGATGGCATAACCAAAAAATTTGGCGGAACCGGATTGGGATTAGCAATTGTAAAACGACTTTCCGAATTACTTGAAGGAAATGTCAGTGCTAAAAGCACCTATGGACAAGGCTCTGAATTCTCTTTCGTGACAACTATTCAAAAAGTGGAGCGAAACATCCATGATAAAGAAAAAGTCAGACTCGAATATACGCAACTTTCCCAATTTAATACACTCAAGGTACTTGTAGCTGAAGACAACGAACTCAATAGCTTCATGCTTACACACATGCTCCAAACATGGAACTGCAAGGTAAAGGTCGTAAAAAATGGACTGCTGGCATTGGAAGAATTCAAAACCAACGACTACGACTTGATCTTAATGGATACACATATGCCAATCATGTCGGGATTCGAGGCCATTAGAGAAATCCGAAATCACCATGACCGTAATAAACAAAATATTCCGATCATAACCATCTCCGCGTCGGTGCTCGAACACGAGCAACAAGCTGCCTTCGAAGTGGGCGCGGACGAGGTAATTGGCAAACCTTTCAATCCGGTCGATTTGTACAAGAAAATCACAAAAATCTGTGCATTGAAAAATGAAAATAATATTACTTTTTGAGGCGATTAAAGGTGTTAATTCTATAAAATTATTAGTAAATTAGTCGCTGATTAAAAAAATGTATGAACGCATTTCACGAATCTAATCAACGCTGAAACAAATAACACACATGTGAAGCTATTGCGATAGCTTTATCACAAATTAAATAAACAAACAGATGAAAAAAATCTTTATTATTCCAGCACTTGTATTTGCGATATCACTATCTTCATGTGGAGGTGGTAATGACACAAAATCGACCTCTACTGACAATACAGCAACAAAGGAATCTACAGATGCAGGCGCTGAAACTGTACCGGGTATTGAAAACATCGAGTTGTCAAATACATGGACGGTAGAAGGCAATGATCAAATGAAATTCGACACCGAATTAATTCGTGTAAAAGCTGGTGAACCAGTAGAAATCACATTGAAAAATGTAGGAACGATGCCAAAAGAATCGATGGGACATAATTTTGTTGTGTTAAAACCAGGGGTAGATTTACCTACGTTCGGTGCAGAGGCAACAGGTGCCGCAGATTCGGAATATATCCCCAAATCTTCACTTTCTTCTATCGTAGCACATACGAAGTTATTGGGTCCCGGAGAAGAAGATAAAATTACATTCACCATAGAAAAAGGTGTTTACGATTATATTTGTAGTTTCCCTGGTCATTATGGTGTAATGAAAGGAAAAATCGTAGCTGAATAAGCTTTCGAAAACGATTTTGATAAAAAAGGGCACACTATAGTGCCTTTTTTTATCTTCAATAATTAGTAACTTAGCAGCAAAAAATAAAATTCGCACACATGCAATACGATGTTATAGTAATTGGTAGTGGACCAGGTGGTTACGTAGCCGCTATCCGATGTGCCCAGTTAGGACTCAAAACCGCAGTTATTGAGAAATATAGTACATTCGGTGGTACTTGTCTGAATGTAGGATGCATCCCATCAAAAGCGCTTTTAGACACTTCGGAGCACTATCATAATGCCGCTCACAGTTTCGCAGATCACGGGATCAACGTGAGCAATTTAAAAATTGACGTCAAAAAAATGATATCACGTAAAAACGATGTCATTGCTCAGAATACGGCGGGAATCAGCTTCTTATTCAAGAAAAATAAAATTGATTCTTTTGAAGGTGTAGGATCTTTTATCGACAAGAACACCATCAAAATCACAAAAAATGACGGAAAAACAGAGGAGCTAAAAGGAAAAAATATAATAATTGCAACAGGTTCTAAACCGACGGCATTACCATTCTTACCTATTGACAAAAAGCGTATCATCACTTCGACAGAAGCTTTGAACTTAAGTGAAGTACCGAAACACCTTATCGTAATCGGTGGAGGTGTAATTGGTCTGGAATTAGGTTCTGTATACGCACGTTTGGGCGCTAAAGTTTCTGTTATAGAATATGCTAAATCAATTATTGGCACAATGGATGGCGGACTTGGAAAGGAATTACAACGCGTACTGAAAAAGTCATTAGGTATGGAATTCTTCTTAGGCCATAAAGTAACAGGAGCCTCCGTAAAAGGTAAAAATGTAACTGTTACGGCAGAAGACCCTAAGGGAACAAGCGTATCCTTTGAAGGTGATTATTGTATCGTCTCTGTAGGTCGTATTGCTTATACCAAGGATTTAGGTCTAGAAAATATCGGTATCGTGCCCGAGGAGAGGAGTAATAAAATTCCAGTAAACGATCATTTGGAAACTGCGGTAACAGGTATCTATGCAATTGGCGATGTGGTAAAAGGTGCGATGTTAGCACATAAAGCAGAAGATGAGGGAATTTATGTAGCGGAACGTATTGCTGGTCAGAAACCACATATTGACTATAACTTGATTCCGGGGGTTGTTTATACTTGGCCAGAAGTCGCTTCTGTAGGTCAGACAGAAGAACAGCTAAAGGAAGCCGGTAAAAAATATAAAGCCGGGTCATTTTCTTTTAAAGCCTCAGGTCGGGCAAAGGCATCTGGCGATACGGATGGATTTGCTAAGGTCTTAGCTGATGCAGAAACCGATGAGGTTCTCGGCGTTCATATAATAGGGCCAAGAGCAGCAGATATAATTGCTGAAGCGGTGGTAGCAATGGAATACCGTGCGTCAGCAGAAGATATTGGCCGTATCTGTCATGCCCATCCAACCTATACAGAAGCATTAAAAGAAGCAGCATTAGCCGCTACTGCAAACCGAGCAATTCATGCTTAAAAAAGAAGATTAAGAAGGTATCCAAAAAAGTCGTTACCTACAAGAAAAACGCGTCATTGCGAGGAAGAACGGTGAAGCAATCTACATTTTAACATCGTCAGATTGCTTCACCATCGTCCCTCCGGGTCGCAGTAACGACGATAGTGTGCTTTTTAGACAGCCTCTTAGTCATTAATCTGATATCTAAAAAACTAAACCAAATGAATTTTCACACGCGAAAATGGGTAAAACCAGAAGATCTCAATCCCAACGGCACCTTGTTCGGAGGTACGTTATTAAGATGGATTGACGAAGAGGCGGTTATTTACGCCATCGTTCAACTGAGTAACCCGCAGGTTGTTACTAAATATATTTCCGAAATAAACTTCGTCAGCTCAGCCAAACAGGGAGATATTATTGAACTTGGTATTGTCGCAACTCATTTTGGCACGACGTCCATCACCTTGGCTTGCGAGGTGCGAAACAAGATTACGCGAAAGACAATTCTCTCTATAGACAAATTAGTCTTCGTCAATCTCGATGAAAATGGTGTCCCCTTGCCACATGGTAAAACAGAAATTACCTACGCCTATATGAGTATAGACACGATATCTAATAAGTTAAAACCCGATTAATGGAGGTTGCTTCGTTTTGCAGAAGCAATTTGTTTTTTCACATCTCTTTCGATCCAAAAAGAGACGATAGGTATTAGGGATATGACAAAATAGGTAACTACTTTGGAGAATTTCCAACGGTATGTTTGCCAACATGCCACTAATAAAATAACAAAAATAACGACTAAAAAACCATGAATGGATCCTGCGATGCGAACCGCTTCAGGCACATTCGCAAAATACTTTAAAGGCATCGCTACAAAAAACAATATAACGGTAGAAATTGCCTCCCAAAGCGCGATTTGTTGAAATATTCTTAGCATAGATGTACGGTGATTTTGAAAGCAAAAATAGCGTTATTATTCTTTTCCGCTATATAATTTACCATTATTGACCACCTAGTGACAAACCCCCAAAACAGCTATTTCCAATTTATTGATAATGTCAAAATCACACGTTCAAATTACGTGCTACCAAAAAAAAAATGTATTTTTGGGTTTAATTGTAAAAGACACAAAATCATTATTATATGAACTATGACATCATCGTCATCGGAAGTGGGCCTGGAGGTTATGTAGCTGCTATCCGATCTGCTCAATTAGGTTTTAAGACTGCTGTTGTAGAGCGCGAAGCTTTAGGAGGTATTTGCTTAAATTGGGGATGTATTCCAACTAAAGCATTATTAAAAAGTGCTCAAGTATTTGAATATTTAAATCATGCCGAAGAGTATGGTATTAAAGTACAAGGCGGAGAAGCTGACTTTGGTGCTATCGTAAAACGAAGCCGCGGCGTTGCAGACGGAATGAGTAAAGGTATTCAATTCTTAATGAAAAAGAATAAGATCGATGTGATTATGGGTACCGCCAAAATCAAAAAAGGCGGTAAGATAGAAGTAAAAGGAGCTGACGGTTCGACCAAAGAATATACCGCCAAACATACCATTCTTGCCACAGGAGCACGGTCTAGAGAGTTACCTAACCTTCCTCAAGATGGGAAAAAAATCATCGGATACCGCCAGGCAATGAACTTACCAACACAGCCCAAATCAATGGTTGTCGTAGGATCAGGTGCAATCGGTGTTGAATTTGCCTATTTTTATAATGCCATCGGGACAAAGGTTACCATTGTCGAATTCATGGATCGTATCGTCCCCGTTGAGGATGAAGAGGTTTCAAAGCAACTCGAAAAATCCCTTAAAAAAGCCGGCATCGAGATTCTGACCAAATCGGAAGTTCAGTCCGTGGATACAAAAGGAAATCTTTCGAAGGTCAACATCAAAACAGCCAAAGGCAACGAAGTAATCGAAGCTGAAGTGGTCTTATCTGCAGTTGGTATATCCCCAAATATTGAGAATTTAGGACTTGAAGAAGTGGGAGTTAAAGTGGATAAAGGTCGCGTAGTTGTAGACGATTTTTATAAAACAAATATTGATGGCGTATATGCTATCGGAGACATCGTAAAAGGTCAAGCTTTGGCGCACGTGGCGTCTGCAGAGGCAATTACCTGTGTGGAGAAAATCAAAGGTCTTCATGTAGAAGCGATAAACTATAATAATATACCTGGCTGTACGTACTGTTCTCCTGAAATTGCTTCTGTTGGCTATACAGAAAAAGCTGCTCGCGAAGCAGGATACGAAATTAAAGTAGGTAAATTTCCATTTTCTGCTTCAGGAAAAGCGTCGGCTGCTGGTGCAAAAGACGGCTTCGTCAAACTTATTTTTGATGCGAAATACGGTGAATTTTTAGGTGCTCACTTAATCGGAGCCAATGTAACTGAAATGATCGCTGAAGTAGTTGTAGCCCGTAAACTAGAAACGACAGGGCATGAGATCATCAAATCGGTACATCCACACCCTACGATGAGCGAAGCTATTATGGAAGCTGCTGCAGATGCATACGGTGAAGTCATTCACTTATAAAATTATACACGCGCTACGCTAAAAATAAAATGTCGCGATTTTTACAAATCGCGACATTTTTATGATCATATTTTATCCTCAATGGATACAAAGATTCGTGAATCCTATTTCCACGTCTGCGGGCGGTATTCTTATTTTAAAACTAATTTAGAAGGAAAGACAATATCTTCCGTTACAAGTTCTTCTTTAGACGTCAAGATATCAAAAAGAATTTCTGCTGCCTTGCCGCCTTGCTTATCCGGATACTGCTCAATACTTCCTATTGGTGGATTTTCAATATATTTCCACAACGGATAATTTGCATAGCTAATAAAATGCATATCCTGACTTAAGACAATACCTCTTTGACGTGCGTATTTCATCACATCCAATGTCACGAAATCATTAAAAGAGACCACCGCAGAAGGCCGCTCAGCCAAGGAACATAACTGTTCCATCGCATCTTCATTACCTTTTTCAGTTAGATCGGTATGGACAATATATTTTTCATCAATTGCTACATCAAACTTTTTAAGCGCGCTTTTGAACGCCTCTGTACGCTCACCCGAAGCCAGCAAGGTATCAGGACCATTAATCAGCGCGATACGGATATGCCCCCTGGATACAAAAGCTTCAATAGCTTCCTCCATACCAGAAGATAAATCACTATAAACTTTATCCACATCATTCAGCTCCGGTACACAGTCAAAAAAGACAATTGGGATATCAGAAGCCCTCAACATCTCTATAAAACTTAAATCTGTCGTATTTTTACCCATAGACATCAATATGCCATCTACACGATGTTTCTTGAACGTATTAATGATTTGAAGTTCCCGCGCCTCATTGTCTAGAGACTGACCTAAAAGTACCGTATATTTATGTTCTTCAGCAACAGTCTCTATCGCGCTAATTGCTAGCGAAAAGAAAGGCTCCGACAAAGTGGGCAGGATCACGCCAATGGTAAATGTTTTACGTTGCTTAAAAAAAATGGCCGTCTGATTGGGCTCATAATTCAATTCTACAGCCATTTTCTTAACACGCATGGTCGTCACAAGCCCGATACTTGGATGATCATTGAGTGCGCGAGAGACTGTAGAAGGTGAAATTTTAAGCTTTCTTGCTATCTCCTTTATCGTCGCTGGCTTATTTGGCTTTGTCATCAAAGTTTACTTTAAGTTTATATCTCAAAGATACTATTTTATTTTTAAGTCTTTATTCCCAAACTTGAACATCCCTTGAACTGAATTTCTGTCGTTTAAGTGCATAATTCCCTTTCGAATCCGCTTATTTCGAACATTAATTGAAGCCGATCTGCTAAGCGATGTGTAAGTACCCGTGTTGATATGTCCCAAGGCTATTGCCAACATTGATTCGCGTTCATCTCCAAAGTCATAAAAGTTATCGAACTCTGAGACGTGAGCGGTAGGGACCAATCCGCTAAAATAGTCGCCTTCATTAGCGGCATTAAACGTTTGAAATGACGCCGCATACAATGCTAATGATTTGTTCAAAAGGTTCAATTCAAAAAAACCAACCGGCTTACCGTATGTATTTTCCGAAATCCGGGTTCCGTCTTCTTTCCAAGCATAGGTACCTATAACTTGTACATTCATATAAGGTTTCAAACTATTGATGAGCAGCTCACTTGCAGATGCGGAAGAGGAAGTCACTAAAAAATATACGCGGGCTAAATTTAGCGCATTTGATTTCGCAAAATACACATCTTCAAACTCCTTTTTAATATCTGGATCAGCTTCCAGGTACCTGTTAATTTTGTAGGTCGACATTAACTTGCCATTGCCACTTGCGGGTACAATTTTATTAGCTAAGTATTCAGCCGTATTTACAATACCGCCACCATTATATCGCAAGTCTACGATAAGCTCATCGATCCCTTGCGATTCAAATTTTTGAAAAACCGCTTCGAAAATACCGTGCATCGTAGAAGGGATCTCTGTATTTTCAATAACCAGACTTATAAATGAGCTAAACGCCAAATAACCAATTTTCTTTCCATTTTGTGTTATCACCTTATCGATAACTACGGGATTAAAGGGATATTCTGTACTGTTTATAGAGACTATCTCGGCAGAACCGTCTGGCTTAATAAGATCTAAACGCATCGAGGATGAAGATAATGCCGTATTTATAAATGCAAAATCCTGTGCCTTTTGCGATTCATAATCGATGTCGCTATGGTCATTGATACTCGCAATGCGATCACCACGCTTTATGCCTGCTTTATCAGCGGGAGAGTCAGCATCTACCATACGTACATACAAATCCGCATTGTTTCCCGAAGAAGCGGTTTGCAAATAAAAAACATACATTCCAAAATCTGTCGCGACACCACCCTCCAGTTCTCCACTCACCACCCCCTGCCTATCGATAAAACTATACCGATCTATAGGCTCTCCAGTTGAAGGGTCTACCTTTGTTAAGCCCATTAAATATGACAAAACGTTTTCACTTCGCTCAAAATATTGGGTAAAATTATTACGCAGATAATTTTCTTCATCAATTTTATTGATATCGCGAGGAGGAATATATTCTTCCCACAAGGACAATACCTTATAATAATACCACACCGAATCACGTAATTTATTCTCGTTTTCGTTACTTAGATACGTTGTACTCTTATCAATACCATCGTCATCAAGAGTCGGCGGACTATCCTTTTTACAGGAAAGCATCGTACCTAAAAATGCAAGTATCAATATTTGTGTCGCTATTTTTTTCATCCGTTTATTTTTTATTATGGCTGATGAGAGCTCAATATATCGGTTTCATAACTCCTATTTAAATCTAATCGCGCTCAATACAATATAAATCCCCGGGTGTTACCCCATAATCTTTAGCAATATAATCAATTGGTTCTAAAGATCTAAACTTTAATTCGTCAACAAAAAAAACTTTAAGAAAATTCTTAAATCGCTTTGCTTCTCCCCAATCAATGTGTTTGATTTTATTTAACTGTTCCACTGGGTTACCCTTAGTTAAAATAGCAACTTGTTTGTTTTGTGCAAAAAGTCGGACGATCAACTCTTCCACTTCTTTAAATAACAGTAATTTGAGTGGTAACTGGGCATTAACGTTTAATCGCAATAAATTCTCTCTGTATTTTTCTTCAATTCCGAATGTTTCTTTCAATCTATCAAAAACGAATTCATGTCCGTGATTTTCATAAACTCTCTTCATAAAACCCACCAGATCACTTGCAGATAAAGATCCTGTCTGAAATTCCATAAAATTCGCAAATAGATAGTAGACCTGCAAATCGTAGTCTGATTTCGGAAACAAGACATCATCTACTTCTAATAAATAAACTTTCTTATCTAAAGGAATATATTCGATACGCATATTATTTCAAAACCGCTAAAACAAAATCTTCTCCTGAATCAGAGATCACACCTAAACCATTAACAATAGAAGCGACGGGTTGACCTGAGATTAAATCAACACGATCCAATACGACACTTAAAGGTAATTCTTTTGTTGGTTCAAATAACACGTCTATCGCTAAAAGTTCATTTTTATCGGGACAAATAATACGTATACCGTATTCTTCGAACAGCTGTATGGACTCACTGATGGCCTGTACCTCTGTCGCTCCCAATGGAAGAATCATCTGTACGTCGAGATCCAACGCGAGCTTGAGCACTTCGTGCGAAAAGATAGGATTTGTTCCTGTTGGGATATTCAGGTATTTATCTTTTAGTACAGAGGGAACTTCCTCTGAGGTAGCATGAAGCACTTCGTATTTGGCCTGCATTAACTTTGACAGACGAATGGCTAGCGGTCGGGTACCGAATGTAATTAATAGCTTTTGCATAATTTAATAAATAAATCCATCCCGCATATGGATAGTACGGTCTGATATACCAGCCAACTCTTCGTTGTGCGTTACAATAATAAATGTTTGGCGCATGGTATCCCGCAAATGAAAAAACAGCTTGTGTAATGATGAGGCATTTTCGGAATCCAAATTACCCGAGGGTTCGTCAGCAAGTATAATAGACGGATTGTTAATCAAGGCTCTGGCCACTGAAACACGTTGTTGTTCGCCACCAGACAACTGGGATGGCTTATGTTTTGCGCGCTCAGCAACACCTAACAAATCTAATAGCTCCATCGCTTTCTTCTCCGTCTGTGCATGGTTCTTTCCGCCGATATAGGCCGGAATACACACGTTTTCCAACGCTGTAAACTCTGGTAGCAAATGATGAAATTGAAATACGAAACCTATATGCTCATTGCGAAAAGCACTAAGTGCATTCGCGGAGAGTTCATGTATTGCAGAACCATTGATGTAAAGTTCGCCTTTATCGGCCTTGTCCAGGGTACCGATAATGTGTAGTAATGTACTCTTCCCAGCACCTGACGCCCCTACAATCGAAACAATCTCACCTTTCTCCACCTCCAGGTTCACTCCTTTCAAAATAGGTAATTCACCATAGGTTTTATAAATATTACTTGCTTTCAATATCATAATACGAAGTTAGCAAAAAGTATGAAATTAAGCTCGTCTGCCCGTACATTACAAACACATACACAGCAATGAACAAAGTAGTTTTTTACGAACAAAATCTTGACCCTTACGAATAAAAGCATTACTTTTACACTAAATTTTTTATCGATGAACATTCACGAATATCAAGGAAAAGAAATACTTAAAAGTTTTGGCGTAAGAATACAAGAAGGTATTGTTGCTGAAACCCCAGAGCAAGCCGTAGAAGCTGCTAAAAAATTGAAAGAAGAATACAATTCTGACTGGGTTGTAATCAAAGCTCAAATTCATGCTGGTGGTCGCGGTAAAGGTGGTGGCGTTAAATTAGCTAAAAACCTCGAAGAAGTATCACAACGTGCTAAAGATATCATAGGTATGCAGTTAGTAACTCCTCAAACTGGTGCTGAAGGTAAAAAAGTAAGCAAAGTTCTAGTTGCTCAAGATGTTTACTATCCTGGTGAGAGTGAAACGAAAGAATTTTATGTATCCGTGTTATTAGATCGCGCTAAAGGGCGTAATATCATTATGTATTCTACAGAAGGTGGGATGGATATTGAAGAAGTCGCTGAAAAAACTCCGAACTTAATCTTCAAAGAAGAAATCGATCCTAAAGTTGGTTTACAAGGCTTCCAAGCGCGTAAAATTGCTTTCAACCTAGGCCTAACTGGTGGTGCACACAAAGAAATGGTAAAATTTGTTGCTGCTTTATATAAAGCATATGACTCAACAGATTCATCTATGTTCGAAATCAACCCTGTATTAAAAACATCCGATGACAAAATTCTAGCTGTAGATGCGAAAGTAGACTTAGATGAAAATGCATTATACCGTCACACGGATTATGCAGCATTACGTGATGTAAGTGAAGAAGATCCTACAGAAGTTGAAGCCGGTAAATCTAACTTAAACTATGTAAAACTTGATGGTAACGTAGGTTGTATGGTTAATGGTGCTGGTCTTGCAATGGCCACAATGGATATTATCAAAATTGCTGGTGGTGAGCCTGCTAACTTCTTAGATGTGGGTGGTACAGCAAATGCAGAAACGGTAAAAGCTGGTTTTAACATCATTTTAAAAGACCCGAATGTAAAAGCAATTTTAATCAATATCTTCGGTGGTATCGTTCGTTGTGACCGTGTTGCCCAAGGTGTGATCGATGCGTATCAGGAAATTGGAAACATTCCTGTCCCAATTATTGTACGTCTTCAGGGCACAAACGCCACTGAAGCTAAAAAATTAATCGACGAGTCAGGATTACAAGTTTATTCTGCTATTCAATTAAAGGAAGCTGCTGACTTAGTTACTAAAGTATTAAAAGGATAATACCTTTTTTTATCCTATGGAAAAAGGATGTATCATAAGTCAAAATCAAAATTCACAAACAGAATTTAATTTCGAGACGCTTCTCTAAAAAATAAAAAAGTAATAAAAAACGACAATTTTCTAATCGAGAATTGTCGTTTTTTATTAAACTGGAGAGTACCTTCAAAATTTAATTTGGCAACTTGACACCAAAAACAACTTATGATACAGCCTTTTTTCTGAAAGCCTATTTCTCAAAGGCCATCAAGAACTTTCATTCCTATTGGTGATTCAATGGATCATGAAAGTTTTGTTTTAAACGACCTTTCATTTCGGATCACGTAAATCTTCAGAGGGCATTATTAATAGTAAAAGAAGCATTATTTTATACAAATTTCTTTTGTCGCTTCGGCCGCGGCATAGCCTAAATTTCTTCTTAATCATTTTGCCCTCATCGGCAGGCAGCCTCCTTCCTTTCCTAAAA
This sequence comes from Sphingobacterium alkalisoli, assembly GCF_005049105.1. Classification (GTDB taxonomy): domain Bacteria; phylum Bacteroidota; class Bacteroidia; order Sphingobacteriales; family Sphingobacteriaceae; genus Sphingobacterium; species Sphingobacterium alkalisoli. Next base: position 1,284,977 of record NZ_SUKA01000001.1, on the reverse strand, counting down.
AGAAGCAAACCGAACGTAGTGAGCTCAAGAATTCCATTGAAAACAAATATTTATTCTTAAAATCGTCGCTGTACCCATTCGCCACATTGGCTAGTGCTTCCTCCTGCTATTGGCAAATGGCTAAGGCGACATTTTCGAATTTGTGAGGATAGTACATTGATTATATTGTACTTTTTGCTTTAGGTGGAGTTAAAAGGACGACCTAAGTCGATGTAGCGTTAAGAAAGCTTTTGGATTTGCGTTAAGAACAGATCTACGAAGTGCAACGGCTCAGATCTGTTTAGTAAATCCAAAAGCTTTTAGCGTAACCATTGACCAAGTCTTGACTCTTTGCTCCTTTCTCGTCAAGGAGAACCCTCGAAGAGGCTCTTGAATGCCTTTGAAATACAAATAATAAATGAAAAAAGGAGAAACCCTGCCACGGCCAGTGGCGAAAAGGCAATGCGATGGAAATTCAAAAAACTGTACAAAATAAACCTTCATTTTTATTATCCCTCCCCTTTTTAACATTGTCATCTCATTTCTTACTATAAATCGCTATTTTTGTCTTATTAAAACACAATAGGTTATCAGCGTATCATCTATTCAAATCTATCATTACTAAAAATGGAACACACACGCATTAAAGAACTATTAAAATCCGAAGAATTCGGTAGGCATGTTATTGTAAAAGGCTGGGTAAAAACCTTCCGAAATAACCAATTTGTAGCGATTAATGACGGTTCTTCTCTAAATAATATCCAGGCAGTAGTTGATTTTGAAAACACAGACGAAGCTTTATTAAAGCGAGTAACAACAGGTGCAGCTGTACGTGTATCGGGTGTACTAGTTGAATCATTAGGTAAGGGCCAGCACGTTGAAATTAAAGTAGATGAGTTAACTATTTTAGGCGATTCTGATCCGGAGAAATTTCCATTACAGCCGAAAAAACATAGCCTTGAGTTCCTACGTGAAATAGCACACCTGCGGTTTCGTACAGGGACATTCAATGCCGTATTCAAAGTACGGAACGCATTAGCTTTTGCAGTCCATCAGTTCTTCAACGAAAGAGATTTTGTCTACATGCACACTCCGATTATTACCGGGTCGGATGCAGAAGGAGCGGGAGAAATGTTTAAAGTAACTACCTTAGATTTCGACAATATTCCGCGCGACGAAGAAGGGCAAATAGACTTTAAAGAAGATTTCTTTGGTAAGGCCACTAACTTAACGGTATCAGGTCAGCTAGAGGGCGAACTAGCGGCTATGGCATTGGGTAATATTTATACCTTTGGCCCAACATTTCGTGCAGAAAACTCCAATACGACCCGTCATTTGGCTGAGTTCTGGATGATCGAACCCGAAATGGCTTTCTACGAATTGGAAGACAATATGGATTTGGCCGAAGAGCTGCTAAAATATGTGATCCGATATGCCTTAGATCATTGTGCAGATGAGATTGAATTTTTAAAAAGTCGCCTGTTAGAAGAAGAGAAGTCAAAACCTCAAAACGAACGGGCAGAATTAAATTTGGTCGACAAACTAAACTTTGTACTAGAAAATAATTTCGAACGTGTAACCTATACAGATGCTATTGAAATATTAAAGCGCAGTAAACCCAATCAGAAAAAACAATTTAAATACCTGATTGACGAATGGGGTGCTGACTTACAGTCTGAACACGAACGCTATCTGGTTGAAAAACACTTTAAGAAACCGGTGATCTTAATCGATTATCCGCGAGAAATTAAGTCGTTCTACATGAAACAAAACGAGCCTGATACCCAAGGAAGACATACCGTGCGTGCTATGGACATCCTATTCCCTGGCATTGGAGAGATGGTCGGCGGCTCGCAACGGGAAGAAAATCTGGATAAATTATTGGCCCGTATGGAAGAAGTCGGCATTCCGTCCGACGAGATCGATTGGTTCCTAGACACGAGACGGTTTGGTACCGCGCCGCACTCCGGTTTTGGCCTTGGCTTCGAAAGGCTGGTTCTCTTCGTTACAGGTATGACAAATATTAGAGATGTGATTCCTTTTCCACGTACACCTAACAACGCTGAATTTTAATCATAATTCTATGCAAACGTCTTAAAACCGTCAAAACAAATTATACTTTTGACGGTTTTATTGTATAGTGCCATGTCAGGAATGCGTATTTGCAAATTGCGTATTCGCGAATACGTTTTTATTACTTTTTACTTATAACATGTTAGTTAAAATATACGAAGACAATCCGAATCCAAAAGCTATCCAGCAAGCGGTAGATATTTTGAAAAAAGGTGGTGTGATCATTTATCCTACGGATACGGTATATGGTATCGGGTGTGATATCACCAATCAAAAAGCAATCGAACGAGTCTGCACGATTCGCGGATTACGCCCTGATAAAGCCAACTTGTCTTTTATCTGCTATGATTTGACGGATATATCCCAATACACAAAACCATTTGACACGACCGTATTTCGCGTGTTAAAAAAGGCGTTACCCGGGCCGTTTACTTTCATCTTTAACGCGAGCAATCAAGTACCAAAATTATTGAGTTCGAAGAAAAAAACGGTAGGTATACGGGTTCCGGATAATAGTATCGTACGCGAGATTGTCAAAGAGTTAGGTAACCCTATCGTAACGGCTTCCATTCACGACGAAGATGAGATTATTGAATATTCGACCGATCCCGAATTGATTTACGAGAAATATGAAGATAAAGTGGATATGGTTATAGACGGAGGATATGGAGACAATGTAGCTTCTACAGTTGTCGACCTAACCAACGGGGACTTTGAGATAATCAGGGAAGGAAAAGGCGATCTGGAACTTTATTTATAAAGTCGCTGCAAGCGTTAAAGAATGATCAATTCTTCGACAATGACTTGTCCGACATGCTCGTTTACCCGACCTATTATTTGTCTCCTCATCAATGCCAATTCATTTTTGATTACTGCAGACTCAACTTTTACAAAGAGCTTTCTATCCTTAATATAGATCTGCTGGGTACGGTTCGCGATAGATGCACCCATTATCTCGGGCCATGCAGAAACAATGGAAGATTCATCAAACTTCTTGCGTAATTTAAAAACTTCGAGCCATTTTTCAACAGCTTGTTTGATACTGACATCATCCCTTGTATGAATTTCCTCAAGCTTCTTCTTATACATTTACCATCCCTCCTTGTATCGCAAAGATACGTATCGGCTGGGCAATATCTTCAAAAATTTTTTGAAGTCTAACCGCATCGGTATCGGTAATAAAAATTTGTCCAAATTCATCATCCGATACCATCTGCATCAACTTTCTCGTGCGCTTTTCGTCCAGTTTATCAAAGATATCATCCAGCAATAGAAGAGGCTTATACTTTTTCTCGCGCCTTAGAAAGCTATATTGTGCTAATTTCAACGCGATCAAAAAGGACTTTTGCTGTCCCTGAGAACCAAACTTTTTAAGGGGCATATCATCATGGATCGTAAACGACAGATCATCTTTATGAATACCTTGAGAGGTACGCTCTAAAATCCGATCTTTTTCTAGTGTCTGGTTCAGCAGGGAAAGAAATTCACACTCGTGCAATGGGGACTCGTATTCAAGCGACACCTCCTCTGCCCCTTCCGACAAAAAACGATAATGACGCTGAAATTCGGGCAGGAATGATGCCATAAATCGCTTGCGATGCGCATAAATAACTTCACCTACATCTACCAACTGAACATTCAAGACCTCCATAAGACCAAGATCAAAAACACCTTTCTCTCTGATATTTTTTAGTATCGCATTGCGTTGAAGTAATATCCTATTATAGGAAATAAGCTTATCCAAGTACCTATTGTCGGTTTGTGAAATGACGTTATCTATAAATTTCCGACGTTCTTCGCTTCCCTCGGTAATGATGACACTATCATTAGGAGAAATCATTACGGAAGGGAACTGTCCGATATGGTCAGCTAAGCGTGGATAATCTTTCTTATTTCGCTTAAACTGCTTTTTTTGGTTACGCTTGAGGCTACACGACACATTATCTAAACGATCATCGGTATCAAACTCCCCCTGAATCATGAACCAATCTTCGCCTTTTTTAATATGTTGCGAGTCAATGGGGTTAAAATAAGATTTGCAGAGCGACAAATAATGAATAGCATCCAATAGATTGGTCTTCCCTGCTCCATTTTCCCCAGCGAAAGCATTCACTTCGGGTAGAAAATCTAACGTTGATTCTGTATAGTTTTTAAAATTTAAAACGGATAAATGCTTTAGCCACATGTTGACATTGTCAAAACTTAAAAACTTTTACCGTATTACTTAATTTCCTCAAAGTCGACAAATTCCCCCGCTGTTGCTGTCCCATTTTTTTTATGCTCTTCTTTAGCGGGAACATAATCCACATGGACTTTATCATCTGGTTTTCGGGACTGCGAATGATCTGTATTAGCACTACCAAAAGGGTTCGAATTCCCAAAAGGACTTTGTCCTCCATAGTTATATTGATGGGATTGCTGAGCTTTTTTCATCATACGTTCTGCAAGTTTACGCATCGCGAAAGGCATGATCAAACGCATCGAAAACTTAAAAACGTAGTAAAATATTATGATGAATAAAATAAAATATATAAATGTCATTTTGTTTCTTCTCTTTCTTCAAAGATAAAAATTTAAAAAGATGGCTGCGTCAAAAAAATGTCAGAGTCAACAACCTTAACGTTTTTTAAGATTCTGTGCGCTTCGCTTTAAGGATGGCATTTGTCAGTTCCTCAGCCTTGTGCGTACCAATAATATATACTAGTCCTTCCCGATCTTTCAGCCATACAGCATCCCTACCTCCTGCATAAAAACGAATCTTACCTTTTGTATGCAAGTTGTACACGGGGTTATTGAAAATAAAGTTACTATACGGTTTCTTCTCAACAGAAATTATGGACGAAAGATCAATTTTCACCAAGCTTGTAGACCACAATCCACTTATCGTTATATTATTTGGGGTTACCTGCGTTTTATACAGCAACATATACATCATAACAACAGAAACAACAATGATGATCCCTCCTACAATAAAAAATAATTGTCTGGAAGCCAGATGATCTAGATTCAGGTAATAGGCAATAAAACAGAACAACGCCAAAATAAGGCGCACACTAATCCAGGTTTTATCCCTTCCTAAATATTGTCTTTCGACAAAAGTATTTTCGTTGTCCATATTTACTATTTACGAACTAAGGTAAGTACTTTTTGTGTATTATCCCTAATCTTATACCGATCGTCTAAACGGTAACCACTGATCCACATGATCTCTCCATTACCATTCACCCAAATTGCAATATTCTTCTTATCAAAAAGACTAACTTTTTTATCCACAAAATAATCGCTCAGTTTCTTTTTCCCTTTCATCCCTAAGGGATAAAAAACATCGCCTTCCTGCCAAGAACGAACTTTTAATGGGAAAATCAATTTCCTGTAATCTATCTGCGCCACCTCGACATCCTGACGAATCTCCGTAGGCTCTGAGACTAGCATATGGAATATTTTATTTAACCAGTTGACTTCCTGAACATGTTCTGGCACTTCTACCTCATCTACGAAAAAATCTCTTTTCTTGAGGAGTACATATGCCCGATCCAACAGCAGTTGATATTCCCGCGATTCGAAAATCCGTCCAGGTTCTGCGTCGATTGCCCGCCTCAAATCTTGAAGCGTAATTTTAGAAAAACCGTAGGGTTCAAAGAGGGAAAATAGCAATGGCATGCTTTGTGCACGCAGCTCTTCTTTTTTAATCTTCCAACGTTCTTCTCCGACATCAGCTTCAAACAACTGTCTACGTAAGGGATCAATAAAACTTTGGAGCAGCGAATAGCTTTCTTGAAAACGTTGGATATTTCCATCCATCGTATCAATAAAATCAGTATTCAAAGACTCGAATTGCGGAATAATATCTAAACGGATCTTATTCCGCACATACTTTGTTGAAAAATTAGATGAATCATCCCGAAAAGGAACTTTTAGTTCCGCAACGGCTTCGCTAACTTCATTGGCCGTTAAAAATAAAAGCGGACGAATGATGTTACCACGCTTCGATTTTATTCCCTGAAGTCCCTGAAGCCCGGTTCCACGTATAAGATTTAACAGCACAGTTTCAACATGGTCATTTTTATGTTGCGCAATCGCTATGTATTTGCAGCTTGTTTCACGGGCGAGAACGTCAAACCAAGCGTACCGCAAGTCACGTGCCGCCATTTGAATCGATATTTTATTTATTTCAGCGTAGGAAAGGGTATCAATTTTTTTTACATGAATCAGCACATTATGCTCCCGTGCGAAACCTCGCACCAACGCCTCATCCTCATCTGATTCTTGTCCGCGAAGGCCAAAATTACAATGTGCAATCTCAAAAGCTACCTGCGCTTTTAGAAATAATGTCGCCATAAGCATGGAATCCCGACCTCCACTTACGCCAAGCAACACCTTGTCACCAGCAACGAAAAGCTCATTATCAGCACAATAATCCCAAAATCGATCTAAAAGTTTCATTAACCAAATTTAGCTAATATTAATTGATTTAACTGATTTAAACAAAACCGATCCATTAGATTTCATGGAGATATCGTTGATATTAAAAGAACCTATTTTTTAATCAGTTTTTATGCGCCTCTTTCGCCGGCGCGAGGGCGACTTCTTTTTCCTAAAAAGAAGCAAAAATCGTCGCTGTACCCATTTGCCAGAATGGCTAGTGCCTCCCACTGCAATTGGCAAATGGCTAAGGCAACATTTTCGATTTTGTAAGGATTATGCATTGATTATATGTGCTTTTTTCATCAGCTAAATTTAGAAAGAACGACCTAGGTCGATGTAGCGTTAAGAAAGCTTTTGGATTTACGTTAAGAACAGATCCCTGAAGTGAAACGGCTCGGAGCTGTTTAGTAAATCCAAAAGCTTTTAGCGTAACGTTGACCAAGTCTTGAATTTTGTCAACCTTTTTTTCAAGAAAAAGGTTGGAGCCCTGCCATGGGCAATGGCGGAAGGGTGCTGAACTGGACAAAAGAAATCGATTAAGAAAATCCTTCCTTTTTATCACTCCTTCAACTTATTTGCTAAATCCACCAGAACCTCACGTGCAGCGGTAAAACAAGTAAGTAAGTAAGTATATGAAAATTTATCAATTAACATTTTTTTGCTATTTATTTACATATTTTTGCCTTCGTGAAATATTGGTTGATTTTTGTCTTTTCTGCAATTGCTTTGCACTATACCTTTGGCCAGACTCCAATCGGTGGAACCCCTGTGCAACAAAGTGGTGGGCAAGATCGATTAAATCTGGTGTCGTCGAGTAGCGGGCGAATCAATGCAAAAACAGGACACATGATTTTCTACCGCCCTGTCTATGAGCATAAAGGCAGTACCTTATCTGCAGATAGCGGTTATATCTACGAGGACGAAGTAAAGCGCCAGTTTTTCGAAGCATTCGGTAATGTGGTCATTACGCAACCCTCGGGAACAGTTATATATTCGGATTATTTACATTACGATGCAGCTGCACAACAAGCACGATTAACCAAGAATGTAAGAATGGTTGATGGCGCTTCCACCTTAACCACGAATTACCTTACCTACAAGATGCGTTCTAAGGTAGGAACCTATACAGGCGGCGGACGTATCATTTCACAAGGTGACACAATTACCTCAAAAAACGCACATTATTTTGAGAACACCAAAGACGCCTATTTTCGCAATAAAGTAGTTGTACGGACTCCTAACGTGAAAATTTACACGGATACCATGCGTTATAATTCAGCGGGAAGGATGACCTATTTCTTTGGCCCAACCAATATAAAAGATCCCGTAGGAGAGAAAAATCTATATACGGAAAAAGGAAATTATAATACAGGTACCGGAGTCGCTGATTTCAATAAAAACAATTTATATACAGAAGGAAGCAAGTTTTTAAAAGGCGACAGTCTGCATTATGAACGGGAAACGGGTATTGGTAAAGCCTTTAGAAATGTTGTTTTTGTAGACACATTGGATAAATTTTATGCATACGGCGGATTTGGATTATACCGTCAATCTGACGAATCGATCACCATGACCGAGAAGCCACTGATCATTACCCTCGTCAAAAATGACAGTACAGCGAACGATCCAAAAGTAGACAGTACAGAAAATACCGTTGAAACAAAATCGCGACGCGAACGCAGACGGGAACAGCGAGAATTGGAAAAAGAGGAAACATTGGAACTAGATACAGATAGCAGCCAAACTGCCGAAAGCGAAATAACACCACCCGAGCTTAAGGAGGAGGCAAAAATGGATTCCGTGTTTTTGACAGCCGACACCCTATTCTCTAAAGTCATTCTGTTAAAAGAATATATCGCGTTAGATCTAAAATTAGACCGTAGTGGAGGTGAATTGATTGTCGAAGAAGATGTAGATTATGGCGATGATGAAGATTTTGACCTTGATGCAGACTCCATGGAGCTCGACGTGGATTCTACCGCACTGCCGTTAAAGCCCGATTCCATACAGATTGCGACCGCTGACCTCGATCAGATTGACGCTTTACAAAAGTCGAATCCCGACAGTACGTTAAAAAAGATTTCCCAAAAACCTGTTGTACAGGCAAAAAAAACTCAAAATAAGAAGCAGGAAGAACCTCTTTCCATAGAAGCAACCATAAAAGCGGATAGCTTGACGCGTCAGCATGCTATTATTCCGAAAGGCTCGGAAGCTGATGATCTCATGAACAACGCCTTAAAGGTTGCACAAACGCCAGATACGACCGCGAAGACTATTCCTCCTACGGGCACGGATAGCACGAAGATGAGTAACATACCGGATACCGCACGTACCCGAATCGTGAAAGCGTATTACAACGTACGATTATTTAAATCCGATTTGCAAGCCGTAGCGGATTCTGTTTATTACGGCATGGCCGACTCGATGTTTCGATTTATGGGGCGACCGATGATCTGGGCGCAGGGATCGCAGATCTCAGCAGACACCATTTTTATGCAAATCTTAAACCAACAGCTGGATAATGCTTTGCTCAAAGAAAATGCTATGATGGTAAATGCCGTGTTGGATACCGTTAAATTCAACCAATTAAAAGGTCGGAAGATTACCGCATTTTTTACGAATAGCAATATTGATAGATTATACGTCGACGGCAACGCGGAAAACCTTGTATTTTCAACAAATGACAAACTGGGTATCATTACGGAAATGTTTCACGATCGGGGTGCCCGTATAAAAGTAAAAATGGAAGGAAAGAAAATTATCGATTATGTTTCTGTCCGAAAGGTAGATCAAAAAGTATATCCCTTCAAAATGGTAAACCAGGATAATGAGATATTGCCCGGTTTCATCTGGAGACCACAAGATAGACCAACTTCAAAGGAAGATTTGCTTAACCGGAAGCGTGAAATTCCAAAAGAAGGCGAAATGTCTGAAGTTCCTCCGGCCAATGAAGGCGAAGGCACGAATCCCCCTCCCCTACAAAAAGATCTGATCGAAGCAGTGCAAGAAGAAGTGACGGAAGAAACGTTAGCGCCTAAGATCTAACCCTATCTTTGGTAATCCTTTAAAAAATCTGCCAATTTGCGAACAGCAATAGCGCGGTGACTGATTTGATTCTTTTCTGCGGCACTCATCTCCGCGAATGTCCTTTCGTATCCATCCGGTATAAAAATAGGATCGTATCCAAAACCACCTTCTCCTCTTCTTTCCTGAATAATCTGTCCTTCAATTATTCCATCAAAGAAATGCTGCTGCTCATTCAAGAAAAGTGAAATAACCGTCCGAAAACGTGCTTTGCGATTCGGATTATCCGCTAAGCTTTCCAACACCAAGTCAATATTCTTTTCCATATCCCGCGATCCGGAATACCGAGCCGAATAAACTCCTGGGGCATTATCTAGCTCTTCGACTTCCAATCCAGAATCATCTCCGAAGGAATATAACCCGTACTTATTCACTAAGTAATCGGTCTTTTGCTTCGCATTTTCTTCAAAGGTATCTCCTGTTTCTGGAATATCATCCTGACAATTGATATCAGCGAGCGACCTAATCTGAAATTGATCACCAACGACCTGTTGTACCTCTTCCAATTTATGGGCATTATTGGTTGCAAAAACTAGTTCTAGCATGTTTCAAAAGTAAAAAGTAAAAAATCAAAAGTAATAAGTCGCAAAAAAAACCAGCCATTAACCGTCGCTATCTATAAAGGTCTGACCTCTATGAGGTCAATACCTAAACCTTAGTCACTAACTCCCAATAAAAGTTCTAAACTCACCCCAGAATAGTTTCTTCTTTTGCACATCGACAAACATCTCTTCAAAACTGAATGTGTTGAACACGGTAGCGATTTTCCCTTTCATATACGAATTATGGGCTATAGCCGGCAGTTTTAACGAAGCAGGTTCGACCCCCAAAAGTGTAATCTTCTTAGGCTGAAAAAATTGCATGATGCGTTTAAAATCATTCGGGTTATGTGCATTAGCCAAATTGACTACCGCAACATTGTGGGGCGTAAGCTGTAGTGCGCCTATCGTCTTCACAAAAGCTTCTTCGGCCTGTGGCGAAAAGTAAGGATACTCTGGATAGCGAAGGATAAAAAGTACCCCCGTAGACTTATCACCTTGGTATATAAATTCCTCAGCCGAGCCCGTACTTACACTCGGCTGAGGAGTTATACTTGCATTAGAAACAGATGAGCTGGCCTCTTCTTGTACAGAAAATCCCGTCGAAAAAATTGTTTCCGACATCAGGGCTTGTAGTGCTACTGGATTATCTGTCAATAAGTTCTTCAATGCGCTATCTAATATGTTATTGTCCCAATAAATAAGCAAAAATCAATGGAGCTACTATAGTAGCATCCGATTCAATCACAAATTTAGGCGTATCAATATCTAATTTACCCCAAGTTATTTTCTCATTGGGAACCGCTCCGGAATACGAACCGTAGGAAGTTGTTGAATCTGAAATCTGGCAAAAATAAGACCAGAAAGGCACATCTTCCCACTCCAGATCCTGGTACATCATCGGCACCACGCAGATTGGAAAATCGCCCGAAATACCACCACCAATTTGAAAAAAACCGACTCCTTTACCTTCTGAATTGGCCCGATACCATTCCGTCAGATAAATCATGTATTCAATCCCTGATTTAACCGTACTCGCTTTTAACTTTCCTTTAATAACGTTAGAAGCGAAGATGTTTCCTGTGGTTGAATCCTCCCATCCCGGGCACACAATTGGCAAGTTCTTTTCGGCAGCCGCAACAATCCATGAATTTTTAGGATCAATTTCGTAGTACTGTTCTAACACACCCGAGTTGACGACTTGGTATAAAAATTCATGAGGCAGATACCGCTCACCTTTTGCCTCTGCCGATTGCCATACATCTTCTAAATGTTTTTGTAGACGGCGGAATGCCTCTTCTTCCGGAATACAGGTATCGGTAACACGGTTATAATGTTGATCCAACAATTCGCGTTCTTGCTCAGGTGTTAAATCACGGTAATTCGGTACACGTTTGTAATGCGAGTGAGCCACTAGATTCATCACATCTTCCTCTAAATTAGCACCTGTACAGGAAATAATGGCCACTTTATCTTGGCGGATTAATTCGGCTAATGAAATACCCAATTCAGCAGTACTCATCGCCCCACCTAAGGAGATCAACATCTTCCCTCCCTCATTCAAATGGGCCTCATATCCTTTAGCCGCATCCACCAATGCAGCAGCGTTAAAGTGTAGGTAATTTTTCTCCAAAAACTGGGAAATAGGACCTTTTTGTGAACTCATATTATTATCTTTTTATTAAGTAAGGCAAAGGTATGGAATATATCCGAATGAGCAACTACACCACCCATTTCTCACAGCTATCCAAAAACGCCTGCTGCATATCCGCTCCGATCCCGATATCATCTGGAATGGTAATACGATAGCCATTATATTGGATACCACCTACCACAGGGTCCTCTAAATGTCCAATCATACAGGTATCCAGATCATAGAATTTAACATTGGGAGCTGCATAGGCATAATGGACTTTCGCTGCTAAGGCTAATCGGCTCTCCAGCATCCCTCCTATCATACAAGGTATATTGTACTCGGCAGCTATCGCCTGAATCTTTAACGCCTCTTGAATTCCCGTGGATTTGGAAAATTTGATATTGACGTAGTCGCATGCATCACTTTTGCACAATCTTTCCGCGTCGTAATGCGAATATACAGACTCATCCGCCATAAGCGGAACAATGGTTTGTATACGTAATTCAGGCATTAAATGATCATTATGTGTACGCATAGGCTGTTCGCAGAACTGGATCTTATAGGATTCTAAACCCGTAAGTGCCTCGACCGCCTGCTCGTAAGTCCAACCTTGATTGGCATCAATACGGATAGGAATATCAAATCCGACGGCCTGGCGGATCGCACGGATACGGGCGATATCATCCTGCGGCCGCTTACCAAGCTTCACTTTCAATGCGATAGCTCCACTATTTTTAAAGGATAGCGCCTTGGTAGCCATTTCTTCTGGTGTAGCAATACCTATCGTAATATCTGTAGCTATGTCGCGCGGACTACCGCCAAGGTATCTATACAGCGGTACATTTGCATGCTTGGCAGCCAAGTCATAAAGCGCCATATCAAAGGCTGATTTGATCGTTGCATTGCCTGCTATGTACAAGTTGAGTTCAGCGAGACGATCTGCAATAGCCAAGGGATCCTTCCCCTTCAGGATCTTCGCAAAATCCTGCGCCACACTGATACAGGTATTCTGGGTTTCGCCTACAATCATGGGGAAAGCCGAACACTCTCCCACGCCATATACTTCTGCATCCGTATGGATTCTAATAAACGTATTCTGTGCATAATCCATCGTACCCGTTGCAATGACAAACGGCTCCATTGGAATGCTTAAACGGTAGATTTCTACTTGTGTTATTTTCATTGAAAAGTAAGAATTTAATAAAACTGAGTTGGTTTAAGACCGGTTCAACACTAAAAACCGATTTTACCGCTATAATTCTGAGCTAATATAAATAAAGTTCAGACTTCATTATTACATCCGGTAATGAAAAACTCAAATTAACCAATAAAACTATCTACTTCCTACTGATCAACAAACGACTTTTTTGGGGGAGGGAATATCTTGTTTTTTGTATGTAGCTAACGATAATTTGCAGAAAATCGATTTATAAAAGTTAAATCAGTCAGATATCAGATGAGAATTAATTGAACGCGAGGTTGGAAATTGCAAACGCAATGTCGTAGTGTAACAACGTTTGATGAACAAGACGACGGAGGAAGCGAACTAATATACAAAGTTCTCAGTCGCTATGAGGAGGTCTCTGTGGATATCGTCTCCCTAGACAGGGATCAGCAGGATTTTTTTGGTGTACTTGGCGACATCCGCAAAATCTAAACTGATTTTTTTGACTACGTTGAGGTCGTCTTCGAACAGTATACCAGAGTACATCATCTGTCTGAAGAAATCTATCGTAGAGCCGAACGTATCCAAGAGCACGTCAATAAGAATTTTCCTTCACCCTAAACAAACGCTATTGATGCGAATTTATAGACTACACCCCTTCATTGTTCTGTAGTAACACAACACTTCTGAATGATATTTCCATTTTCACATTTAAAAGCGCAATAAATGCGAATTCAATTATTTTCACAAATCTTCTTTGAAGAAAAGTCAAAATACACACATCTTTTTTATAAATAATTCAATTTAAAAAAGAAATTATTCGTATATTAGCAAACCAATATTTTGAGGAGAGAAAATGATTAACGAAAGAATGCAGCAAGAAGGACTTTACAACCCGGAATTTGAACATGATGCATGTGGTGTTGGTTTTGTTGCCCATATCAAGGGGCAAAAATCACATGCTCAGGTGAAAGATGCGCTTACTATGTTGGAAAACATGGAACACCGTGGCGCATGTGGATGCGATCCAGAGAGTGGAGATGGCGCCGGTATTATGATTCAGTTACCACACGAATTTTTGTGGGAAGAATGTATTAAATTAGGCATTCAACTGGAGGAACCTGGTTATTATGGAACGGGAATGGTGTTTCTTCCGAAAGAAACCGAATTGAATCAATTTTGCCGAACGATAATACAGGAAGCGACAGAAGAACGTAATATGAACTTTCTAGGGTTCCGTTCCGTTCCAGTGAACCGTCAAGGCATTGGCCCTACAGCACTAGGAGCTGAACCTGAAATTGTTCAATTTTTCGTTTCCCGACCAGAAGGTGTAGCCAATACAGAGGAATTTGAACGGAAGCTGTATGTATTGAGACGTCTCATCATTCAAAAAATAAAACAAAAACAAAGTTACCCACTACCTTTATATATTGCATCCTTATCATGCAAGACCATTATCTACAAAGGTCAGTTGACAACCTATCAGGTAGGCACCTATTATGAAGATCTTCACGACGCGCGCGTAGTTTCGGCGTTCGGATTGGTTCACTCGCGTTTTTCGACGAATACCTTTCCTTCTTGGTCGCTAGCTCAACCATTCCGCATGATAGCACACAATGGAGAGATTAATACACTTACCGGCAACTTAAACTGGTTTTACGCTGGCGTGCGCTCCCTTTCTTCTCCTTACTTTACAGAAGAGGAAATGGAAATTTTGTTACCCGTAGTCGACAAAGGTCAATCAGATTCAGCTTGTTTAGATAATGTGGTAGAACTCCTATTGCATAGTGGTCGTAGCCTACCTCATGTAATGCTCATGCTTGTGCCAGAAGCTTGGGACGGCAATACGCAAATGGATCCCTTAAAAAGGGCATTCTATGAATACCACGCTACGTTGATGGAGCCTTGGGATGGTCCTGCTGCATTATGTTTTACGGATGGAAAGACTATTGGCGCTACATTGGATCGTAATGGGCTCCGTCCACTGCGCTATGCCATCACTTCTGATGATCGGGTTGTCGTCGCTTCAGAAGCTGGAGCGCTTCCGATAGACGAATCTACCATTATCAAAAAAGGTCGTCAACAACCGGGAAAAATATTTGTTGTGGACATGGAAGCTGGTGTTATCCGTAGCGATGAGGAAGTAAAAGGTGAATTAGTTCGTCAACAACCTTACGGCGAGTGGTTAGACAACTATAAGATCAAGTTGGAGGAGTTGGCTAAACCACGTGTTACCTTCACTTATTTATCAAAAGAATCTGTCTTCAGATACCAACAATCTTTTGGTTACTCGCGAGAAGATCTAGAAACGATCCTTACACCTATGGCTGTTACGGGCTATGAACCGATTGGTTCTATGGGTACAGATGTGCCCTTGGCATTACTCTCTGATCAACCCCAGCACCTATCAAGCTATTTCAAACAATTCTTCGCCCAAGTGACTAACCCACCGATAGATCCCATTCGGGAACGTTTGGTGATGAGTTTGGCTACATTCATAGGCAATGCGGGAAATATATTAATTGAAGATAAAAAGTTCTGTCACTGTGTGACCTTAGAGCACCCAATATTAACATCCAGCGAGCTGGAAAAATTACGGTCGATTGATACCGGCGTATTCCAGGCGAAAACATTACAGGCTTATTTCCGTGCAGATGGCAAACCAGGTTCTTTGGAAGCTGGCATCGAGCGCCTTTGCCGCTATGCTGACGATGCGGTCCGTGATGGGTTCGAAGTGATTATCTTGTCGGATAGAGCGATCGATTCACAGCATGCAGCGATCCCTTCTATACTAGCTGTATCTGCCGTACATCACTATTTGATCAAAACAGGTAACCGCGGAGCTGTTGGTTTGGTCGTAGAAGCCGGAGATGCTTGGGAAGTACACCACTTCGCTTGCCTGTTGGCTTTTGGCGCTACAGCAATCAACCCGTATATGGCGTTGGCAAGTATCCGTACCATGCGTGAGGAAGGACGATTAGACACCGAACTTACCTGGGAGCAATTAAAGAAAAATTACGTTAAGGCAGTCTGCAACGGCCTATTAAAAATATTTTCAAAAATGGGTATTTCTACCCTTCAGTCTTATCACGGCGCACAGATATTTGAAGTGCTGGGTATTGACAAGGAGGTTGTAGACAAATACTTCTGTGGCGCAGTTTCACGCATCGGCGGTTTGAAGCTAGACGATATTGCTAAAGAGGCTTTGGCTAAACATTGGAGAGGGTTTGAAAACAATCGTTCTCCAAAAGGTCTGTTGCCCGAAGGTGGCGTCTACCAGTGGAAAAGACGTGGTGAAGGGCACTTATGGAATCCGCAAACGGTACACTTATTGCAGCAGGCATGCCGTACCGACGATTTCCAGACCTTTAAGAAGTATTCAGCACTCATCAATAATCAGAAAGAGCGCATTTTTACCCTACGTGGGTTGTTGGATTTTGCGAAGCACCGCACCCCAATTTCTATTGATGAAGTAGAACCTACAAGTGAGATCATGAAAAGGTTTGCAACGGGTGCGATGTCTTTCGGATCAATTTCCCATGAAGCACACAGTACCTTGGCTATTGCCATGAACCGTGTAGGCGGAAAGTCCAACACAGGTGAAGGTGGAGAAGATGAGTTACGCTACCAAAAATTAGCTAACGGCGATTCCATGCGTTCGGCTATCAAACAGGTCGCTTCAGGACGATTCGGTGTAACATCGAATTATTTGACGCAGGCGGATGAAATTCAAATAAAAATGGCACAAGGGGCTAAACCGGGTGAAGGAGGTCAATTACCTGGACACAAAGTGGATGAATGGATTGCTAAAGTACGCCACTCCACACCAGGTGTTGGACTTATCTCCCCTCCTCCACATCACGATATTTACTCGATTGAAGATTTAGCGCAATTAATTTTTGACCTCAAAAACGCAAATAGAGATGCACGTATCAACGTGAAATTGGTCTCTAAAGCCGGTGTCGGAACCATTGCAGCAGGTGTTGCGAAAGCCCACGCCGATGTAATTCTAATTGCAGGTTATGACGGAGGTACAGGAGCTTCACCAATCAGTTCGATTAAACACGCTGGCCTTCCGTGGGAATTGGGATTAGCGGAAGCACACCAGACATTGGTGCAGAACAAGCTAAGAAGTCGCGTGATACTACAAGCCGATGGCCAAATGAAAACTGGTCGCGATTTAGTAATCGCCACGTTATTAGGTGCTGAAGAATGGGGTGTAGCCACTGCGGCCTTAGTAGCTGGCGGATGTATTATGATGCGTAAGTGTCACTTAAATACATGCCCAGTTGGTGTAGCAACCCAAGACCCTGAATTACGCAAGCTATTCTCTGGAAAACCTGAAGATATTGTAAACTTATTCCATTTCCTAGCCGAAGAGATGCGGGAGATCATGGCAGAGTTGGGTTTCCGTACCATCAATGAAATGGTAGGACGTGCACAATTCCTCAAAAAACGTGAAGACATCCAACATTGGAAAGCGGATAAAATTGATTTCTCCGGAATCTTACACGTCGCCAGAAATGCGGCAGGCGAAACGCTTTACAACACAGAAGAGCAGGATCATGGAATGAGTATGATTTTGGATTGGGGCTTGGTAAAACAAGCGAGACCAGCCTTGGATAATAAAACACCCGTATTCGGAACATTCCTTGTAAAGAATACAGACCGTACGATCGGAACATTATTATCGAATGAAATATCGAAGCTATACGGTTCGGAGGGACTTCCTGATAATACCATCAACTTCAAATTTGAAGGTTCGGCCGGTCAATCATTCGGCGCTTTCAATACAAAAGGAATTTCATTTGAATTAGAAGGCGAAGCTAACGATTACGTCGGAAAAGGACTATCAGGTGCACAGTTAGCAATCTATCCAGCCAAATCCAGCACACTCGTTCCGCATGAAAACATCATCATAGGTAATGTCGCCCTGTACGGTGCCACTTCAGGACACCTATTTATTAACGGCATGGCTGGCGAACGTTTTGCAGTGCGCAATTCCGGAGCTACAGCTGTTGTAGAAGGAATAGGCGATCACGGATGTGAATACATGACAGGAGGGAAAGCACTAATCCTAGGAGCTACCGGACGTAACTTTGCCGCAGGGATGAGTGGTGGTATTGCTTGGATTTACGACGTCAGTGGCACATTTAGAGAAAACTGTAATCAAGAAATGGTTGATCTAGACCCACTGGAATCTGAAGATGAAACAGCAATTATTGCACTGTTGAAGCGCCATATTTTGTTGACAAATAGCGAAAGAGCATCTTACATCCTCAATAATTGGGCAGCAGAGAAAGTTCGCTTCATCAAGGTATTCCCACGTGAATACAAAAATGTATTGAGAAAAAAATTGGTTGTAGCATAAAATTAGAGGGAAAGTATCATGGGAAAACCAACAGGATTTTTAGAATTTGATAGAGCGCTTCCTCAGAAAGACGCTGTAGAAAGTAGAAAACAGAATTATCAAGAATTTGTACACCTCTTTTCAGAGGATCAATTAAATAGTCAAGCGGCACGTTGTATGGACTGCGGAATTCCATTCTGTCATTCCGGATGTCCGCTAGGGAATGTGATTCCGGAATTTAACGACGCCGTATACGATGGAAAATGGGAAGATGCCTATAATATATTGTCATCAACCAATAATTTTCCGGAATTTACTGGGCGTATCTGCCCGGCACCTTGCGAATCAGCATGCGTACTAGGTATTAACAAATCACCGGTAGCTATCGAAGAAATTGAAAAGCATATTATCGAGATTGCCTATAAAAAGGGATACGTTAAACCCAATAAGAGCTTCTTGAAAACAGGAAAAAAAGTTGCTGTTGTCGGGGGCGGACCTGCAGGTCTGGCTGCAGCCGCACAATTAAACAAGGCGGGTCACGATGTCGTGCTTTATGAGCGCGACGACAAAGTAGGCGGATTATTACGCTATGGTATTCCGGATTTTAAATTGGATAAATCTGTTATCGACCGCCGTGTTGAAATTATGGAAGAATCGGGCATCGAATTCCGCACCAATACTGAAGTAGGAAAAAATGTACCTGCCTCTGAATTGAACCAATATGACGCCGTTGTATTAGCTGGCGGATCCACCATCCCACGTAACCTGAATATTCCGGGCCGTGAGCTTAAAGGTGTGCACTTTGCCATGGAATTCTTAAAGCAACAAAACCAACGAGTGGGAAATTCGCCTATTGATGTGGAAGAGATAACCGCAACGGGTAAGAACGTGCTGGTAATCGGCGGTGGCGACACCGGATCGGATTGTGTCGGAACGTCGAATCGCCATGGAGCCAAATCAGTAACGCAATTTGAGTTAATGCCCCAACCGCCACAAACACGTACCGTTGCAATGCCATGGCCGACCTACCCCATGCTATTGAAGACCACTACTTCACACGAAGAAGGTTGTCAACGATATTGGAGTATTAGTACGAAAGAATTTTTGGGCGATGCCGAAGGCAAATTGCGCGGCGCATTAGTTGTAGACCTCGAATGGGAAACAGATGCACTAGGAAGACCTACATCCTTCAAGGAAGTCGAAGGCTCAGAACGTGAAATTCCGTGCGAATTGGTTACCCTAGCTATGGGTTTCTTACATCCGCAGCATGAGGGTTTACTCCAGCAATTAGGCGTGACCTTGGATGGCAGAGGAAATGTTCAGGCAACAGAAAGTGAATATAAAACAACTGCCGATAAGATATTCGTAGCGGGCGACATGCGTAGAGGTCAGTCCTTAGTGGTATGGGCCATTTCAGAGGGGCGCGAATGCGCACGTAAAGTCGATGAATTCCTGATGGGAAACACCGAGCTAGAAAGCAAAGAAGCAGTGTATAATTATGCGTAACTAATCGATCAATATATTTACCCAAAACCGTCTTTCATCATCTGAAAGGCGGTTTTATTTTTGTTCTTCCCACCACTCTGTTTGAAGCCCATCTATTTCCCGACGATCCCGTTTGGTCGGACGTCCCGCCCCTGGATCCCTTTTCAAGACTGGTGCCTGAAAAACCGATTTAAAGGCATATGTTTCCTCCACAGGTGTTTCATCTGCATAGAACTGAACCGCTGTTTTTGCGTCCACGCGCCGTTCGAGTAGTCCCGTTACACGTATCACCTTTCTTTCCACACCTTTTTGGACGGTATATACCTCTCCTATCTTTACAACATACGATGGTTTAATATTTTGTCCTTTTAACTTCACGCGACCGGCTTTGCAAGCCTCAGTCGCTAGACTTCTGGTCTTAAAGAGGCGGATACACCACAGATATTTATCAATGCGCAATTTTTCGGGTTCAATAGCCATATAACAAACTTAACCAACTTGACGTGCATATACAACACTAAATTAATCTTATTCCATTAAAAATAGCCAATCGCGTAAACGACTTCTCAACAAAAATCAGCATCTTTGTTCTTATTTTTTAAACCGCATTAAATTTAAAATGGAATTACAAAAACTAATTGAAGACGCTTGGGAAGACAGACAGTTATTACAGTATAAGGAATATTTTGAGGCTATTCAGTATGTAATCATGAAGCTGGATACTGGCCATTTACGGGTTGCGGAACCTATTGGTGACCGTTGGCATGTGAATGATTGGATTAAAAAAGCCGTGATTTTATATTTCCCTATTCGTGAAATGAAAGAGATTGACAACAAACCTTTCGTTTACCATGATAAAATGAAGTTGAAAACAAACTATAAGGAATTGGGTGTCCGTGTAGTACCTGGCGCTTCAGCCCGCTATGGTGCATATCTTGCAAAAGGTGTGATCATGATGCCTTCATATGTGAATATTGGTGCGTATGTAGATGAAGGGACGATGGTCGACACATGGGCAACCGTAGGTTCTTGTGCTCAAATAGGCAAAAATGTCCATTTATCAGGGGGTGTGGGAATTGGTGGAGTACTAGAGCCCGTACAGGCAGCACCAGTTGTAATCGAAGATAATGTTTTTGTAGGATCCCGTACCATTGTGGTGGAAGGTATCCGTGTCGAAAGCGAAGCTGTTCTTGGCGCCAATGTTGTATTGACAGCCTCGACTAAAATTATAGACGTATCCGGACCAGAACCTATTGAATACAAAGGCTATGTGCCAGCTCGTTCAGTAGTGATCCCAGGCTCGTATACTAAGAAGTTCCCTGCTGGTGAATATCAGGTTCCATGTGCGTTAATTATCGGAAAACGGAAGGAATCTACGGACAAAAAGACTTCATTAAATGATGCTTTGCGCGAACATAATGTTGCCGTTTAATAACACTCATGATGTCCACTTTTGTAAATAGAGAAGATCTGAATCAAGCGCTCGAAACATTAAAAAACGGCGGATTAATTTTGTACCCGACCGATACCATTTGGGGGATCGGCTGTGACGCGACTAATCCAGAAGCTGTTGAAAAAGTGTTTGCATTAAAAGGTAGGGATAAAAGTAAGAGTATGATCGTCCTGCTACATAGTGACAATCAATTGGCGGGTTATGTGCATGACGTTCCGGAGATCGCGTATGAGTTGATAGAAGCGACAGATAGGCCTCTTACAATAGTGTATGCTAAATCGAAAAATTTACCAGAAAATGTGGTTGGCGACGATGGCTCGATCGGAATCCGTATCGTAGCGCATCCATTTTGTCAGCAATTATTGCAACGGTTTAGAAAACCCATTGTCTCCACATCAGCAAATTTAAGCGGAATACTTTCGGCGACATCCTTCGATGAGATATCCGAAGAAATAAAAGCTGGTGTGGATTATATTGTCAAATTTGGTCAGCAGGATAAAAGCGAAGGAACACCTTCTGTTATCATGCGGCTTGATCCGAGTGGGAAATTCGAATTTTTACGTAAGTAAACAGTTAATGTACATATGAATAAATTAATTGCTCTTTGGTCGCTATGCGCTGTACTGGTATCGGTATCCCATGCGCAACAAAAAATTACTCCGGCCAAGCCGGGAGTGACCTATGGTAAAACAATCGACAAAACAGGTGCTATTTCGGTAAAAACCTTAGAAAACACCTTCAAAAAAGATGCTATTTTTAGCGGAAAGATTCAAGGTGAAGTAGTTGAAGTCTGTACGAAAAAAGGTTGCTTTATGACGTTAAAACGTGAAGGCGACCAAGAACCCATCATGGTTCGCTTTACAGATTACGCTTATTTCGTTCCTGCCGATATCATCGGCAAAACTGTCGTGGTCGAAGGAAAAGCAAAAGTGAAGGAAACGACGGTAGAATGGCAAAAACATTATGCGGAAGATAAGGGACAAAGTGCAGCAGAAATCGCCAAAAAAATGACAAAACCGAAAAAAGATATTTCGGTCGTTGCTGATGGTGTACTTGTTGTGAACTAAAAAGCAAAAAAGGCAAATTATCGTCATCGCGAGAAGACACGAAGCTGTCTTCTTTTATTAAGTCCAGAAGATTGCTTCCTCGCTATGCTCATCGCAATGACGTACAGGTAATAACACGTCACTTTCTTTTATCAAATAGCTGGTTTCATGAACAAGTTCCAAACGCATCCCGCCCAATCAATCAATATAAACGGAAAACTCATGACATTTGAGAAACCCTTACTTATGGGCATACTCAATGTAACTCCGGATTCCTTTTATGATGGAGGAAAACATACCACCATTGACCATGTCATAGCAAAGGCGCTGCAACTGATCACTGAGGGGGTTGACATTATCGATATTGGTGCCTGTTCATCACGACCCGGTGCCGCCTTAATTTCCTCCCAAGAGGAGATGGACAGGGCATTGCCAGTCATCGAAGCGATACGGAGGGAATTTCCGAATATCCTGCTTTCGATTGATACTTTTCGTGCCGATGTAGCTGAGGAGTCTATAAAGTCGGGAGTACATATCATCAATGACATTTCAGGCGGAACAATTGATGAACTGATGTTTTCCACAGTGGCTCGATTGCAGGTTCCTTACATCCTTATGCACATGCGCGGACTTCCGGAGAATATGCAACAGCAGACTGCATACGATGATATCGTAACCGATGTAGCCCTATTTTTAGGCGAACGTATAGCAGCATTACGAACGCTAGGTGTTCGAGATATCATTATAGATCCCGGATTTGGCTTTGCAAAAACGATGGAACAAAATTATGAATTGCTATACCGTGTGAATGAATTACATTATTTCGGATTGCCTATTCTCGGTGGTATATCGAGAAAGTCTATGATCTATAAAAAATTGGGGATCACGCCAAACGAATCTTTAAATGCTACTACTGCGTTAAACACGCTTCTATTGGAAAGAGGGGTCCAAATACTTCGCGTACACGATGTGAAAGAAGCAAAACAGCTTATCGACTTGTTTTATTAAGGATTAAAGAAAAAAGATTAAAGAATCAATACGCGTACTGGCTCTTTGATCCTTAATCTTTAATCCTCGTTCCTTTGTTCTTGTTCCAGCTACCTAACCGTGCTTCCCGATTTTATTGTACTGCTAGCACTTACAAAATCTAATCGACCATCAGCATCTTCGGCCATAAGAATCATTCCTTGCGACATAATCCCTTTTATCTCACGTGGCTCTAGGTTGACTAAAATTGAAACCTGCTTTCCCACGATATCGGCGGGTGTAAAGAATTCAGCTATTCCTGAAACGACAGTTCGTTGATCGATCCCCGTATCTATTTTCAATTTCAGCAATTTCTTCGTTTTCGCAACTTTCTCCGCTTCCAAAATTGTACCTACACGAATATCCAACTTCATAAATTCGTCAAAAGTAACATTCGTCTTCGCTGGAGGGACGACTGAAACTGCTTCCTGTGCGTTGTTTATTTTAGCCTGCGCCAATTTGCTTAATTGGAATTCTACCTCTTCATCCGCTATTTTCTCGAACAAGAGCTGTACTTCACCAAACTGATGTTCCTCATGTAGCAAATCTACCTGTCCCGCTTGATCCCAACTTTGTTGTGGTAGGTTTAGCATTTCAAATAATTTCGTAGCCGTTTTAGGCAAGAATGGTTGTGCCAGCACAGCCAAATTCGCGACGATCTGCGAAGCAACAAAGAGTACTGTCTTTACACGTTCTTCATCATTCTTGATAACTTTCCATGGCTCTTCGTCTGCTAGATATTTATTTCCGAGCCGTGCTGCATTCATAAAATGTGACAAGGCTTCGCGGAACCGATAAGTACCGATAGACTGTTCAATCAAGCCCGGATATTTAGACAACTCTGAGAATACGTTCCTATCCGCATCTGTTAAGGTCGATCCGCGCAATACCTTGCCATCAAAATATTTATGTGACAACACCATCACACGATTTACAAAATTACCTAAGATAGCAACCAGCTCGTTATTAACACGGGCTTGGAAATCCTTCCACGTAAATTCGCTGTCCGAAGTTTCGGGCAGAATCGACGTCAATACATAACGTAGTTCATCCTGTTTATCCGGAAACTCTTCAAGGTATTCATGTAACCATACCGCATGATTGCGGGAAGTAGACAATTTATCTCCTTCAAGATTTAAAAACTCATTTGCCGGCACATTATCAGGCAAAATATAACCGCCATGGGCATGTAATATAGCCGGGAATATAATGCAGTGGAAAACAATGTTGTCTTTACCAATAAAATGAATCAGCGTAGACTCGTCTTCCGGATTTGCTGGCTTCTTCCAATAGTCTTCCCAATTCTTTCCGTTATCGATCGCCCACTGCTTGGTAGCCGAAATGTAACCAATCGGCGCATCGAGCCATACATATAATTTCTTTCCTTCGGCCTCCGTCAACGGTACATCTACTCCCCAATCCAAGTCACGCGTCATGGAACGCGGCTGCAAGCCTGATTTCAACCAAGACTGACATTGTCCGAATACATTGGATTTCAGTTCGCCCTTTTTACCTTCGATAAGCCATTCTTCCAACCAAGGCTGATACTTATCTAACGGAAGGTACCAATGCTTCGTCTCCTTCAAAATAGGGGTATTGCCACTCAAGGTAGATTTAGGATTGATCAAATCTGTGGGACTGAGTGAAGTACCACATTTTTCGCATTGGTCTCCATAGGCCCCCTCATTTTGACAATGTGGACAGGTCCCGACAATGTATCGATCGGCTAAAAACTGATTGAACTCCTGATCGTAATATTGCTCCGAGAATTTCTCAATAAATTCTCCTTTTTCATATAGGTTCAAGAAAAATTCTTGAGAGAGTTCGTGATGAATAGGTTCCGATGTCCGGTGATAAATATCAAACGAAATACCAAAATCTTCGAAGCTATCTTTAATTTGTTTATTGTATTTATCGATAATTTCCTTGGGTGTCACGCCCTCTTTCTTCGCTTTGATCGTAATCGCCGCACCATGCTCATCCGAACCGCACACATACACCACATCTTTATGATTCAATCGCAAGAAGCGAACAAAAATATCCCCTGGCAGGTAAGCGCCGGCCAAGTGTCCAATATGCAAAGGACCATTTGCATAAGGTAAGGCAGAAGTAATCGTATAACGTTTTTTGGATAAAGTACTCAAGATATATCGTATTTTTAATGTTAATACTAAAAAATAAATCGTAAAATTGTTTGCAAAGATAACTCAATTTGAGCTTAATAATATAGACATCAAACAATATTCCACTGGAATAGAGATCTTTTTTAAACACCATAATGCAAAATCAAACATGAAGGCACCTCCATATTTACAACCCGGCGATAAAGTAGCTATCGTATGTCCGGCAAGCTACATAAAAGGAGATATTGACGTTGCTGTAAAAACTTTAGAAAATTGGGGATTAACAGTTCAGGTCGGAGCGTCTGTAACATCACAATTCCATCAATTTGCTGGGGAGGATACGCTACGTACAAAAGATCTTCAACAGGCATTAGATGACCCCACAATAAAGGCAATAATAGCCGGCCGAGGTGGTTATGGTTCGGTGCGCATTATCGATAAACTGGACTTCAGTCGATTTATAGCGCAGCCCAAGTGGCTTGTCGGCTTTAGTGATATTACGGCTATTCATAGCCATATTCAGCGGCAGTTCAACATACCGACTATCCACGGACAGATGGCAAAATCCTTCGTTAATTCAACTTTTGAAGCGCTTGAAACCCTTAAAAATGCGCTCTTCGGACAACATATAGATATTGTCTACTCAAATATCGACTTCCCCAATCGATCCGGAGAAAGCGAAGGTATACTAATCGGCGGAAATTTAGCCATCCTTCAAAGTATTCTTTCGTCGGCGTCCGATGTCAGATACGATGACAAGATTCTGTTTATTGAAGATGTAGGTGAATCACACTACAATATTGACCGTATGCTTTGGACATTGAAAAGAGCGCATAAATTCGATAACATAAAGGGTCTTATAGTAGGGGGCTTTACCTCACTACGCGATAGTGATCCTCCATTCGGACAACGCTTCGAGGAAATTATTATGGACAAGGTCAGCGAATTCCGCTATCCTGTTGCCTTCGGCTTTCCTGCCGGTCATATTGATGACAATAGGGCTTTGGTTTTTGGGAAAAAGGTAAAACTTCACGTTGAAGAGATAAAAGTATCTTTGAAGTATTCTTTTTAAAGGGGCGTAGTTTTTAAAAAGCCAAGGATTTTGTTAATCAATTTTTATGCGCCTCTTTCGCCGGCGCAGGGCGACTTCTTTTCTCTCAAAAGAAGCAAAAGTCATCGCTGTACCCATTTGCCACAGTGGTTAGTGCCTCCTCGTGCTATCGACAAATGGCTAAGGCGATATTTATCGGGTTTGTAAGGATAGTGCATCGTTATATGATTATTATTACACTTCAGCTGAATTGAAAAAGGACGGCCTTAGCGGATTTGAACGTGCAGGTCGCAGATGATGCGATGCGGAAACGTACAACTAGCCCTTAACCAAGCAGATCTCAGCCTTTGAAATGGGATAATGCGCTGGAGGCCTAAGAGTTGCGCGCTGCATCATCGCGTAGCCGAAACGACAAATACGGTGTTAGCCTTGATTTTTGCTAAACTTTTTATCAAGAAAAAGTTTAAGCCATGTCACGGCCCGAGTGACAAACTGACTAAAAGAACCCTTCTTCTAACATCAACAAAACCCCAATTAATATTCTCATAATGATTCGTTATAAACCCAACGAATGTTTCAATCAAAATTATTATATTAATAAAATTAACCACAAAAAACGATAAATAAAAACAATATTTATAAAAATTACATTATTTTATTTTCATTTTAACATTCTCCTTACCTTAGCACCGTAAATTATGATACACATGGAGCTACAACAATTAGGCACAAAAAATCCCTCAATTAACATGACTCAACTGGATTTACGATCGAGTAAGGTAAACTGGAACCTCGACCGAAGTACACTGACGCAACAAACCCTAAGACTTGGTCAAGGAAAATTAAGCGATACGGGGGCATTATGCGTCAGTACCGGAAAATTTACGGGCAGATCTCCGAAAGATAAATTCATTGTAAAGGATTCTTATACAGAACAGGTAATTGATTGGGGAGATATCAATATTCCGATTGAAACGCACGTATTTGACAATCTCTATCTCAAAATGATTGACTTCTTAGCAGAAAAAGAAGTCTGGATAAGAAACTGCTTTGCCGGCGCAGATACTAATTACAGATTGAATGTAACAGTGGTAAATACGACACCATGGGCAAATCTATTTTGTAGCAATCTTTTTATTTCTCCAACAGAAGAGGAAATACACAATTTTCAACCCGGATGGCTAATTCTTCAAATTCCAGAATTCCTCTCAAATCCAAACGTTGACGGCACCAGAAAGGAGAATTTCACGATCATTAACTTTAGTAAAAAAACGATATTGATCGGCGGATCCGCATATACCGGCGAAATCAAAAAAGGCATATTCAGTGTGTTAAACTTCCTTCTCCCCCATCATCACAACATATTACCCATGCATTGTTCGGCTAATGAAGGAAAAACCAAGGACGTCGCCTTGTTTTTTGGTCTCAGCGGTACTGGAAAAACTACGTTGTCTGCCGATTCAAATAGATCACTTATCGGAGATGACGAACACGGCTGGGCCGAAGGCTCCATCTTCAACTTTGAAGGAGGCTGCTACGCTAAATGTATAGATCTCAGTGTTGAGAAAGAGCCTGAAATATTTGCCGCCGTAAAAGAGAATACATTACTCGAAAACACCTCTTTTTTCCCCAACTCTACTACAGTAAATTATACAGACTCAAGTATCACCGAAAACACGCGGGCAGCGTACCCGATCGAGTATATAACAAATGCAAAGAAACCGTCATTAGGTGGGAATCCGAAAAATATATTTTTCTTGACCTGTGATGCATTTGGCATTTTACCGCCGATCTCCAAATTAACAAAAGAGCAAGCTATGTATCATTTTATCTCAGGCTATACCGCTAAAGTAGCCGGTACAGAAATTGGTGTTGTCGAACCACAAACAACGTTTTCCGCCTGCTTTGGGAGGGTCTTTTTACCGCTGCATCCCATTAGATATGCAGAACTTCTAGGTGAAAAGCTTGAAAAGCATCCCGAGGTGAACGTATGGTTAGTTAATACCGGATGGACAGGTGGACCTTATGGCATTGGAAGACGCATTAGCCTTAAATACACACGTGCGATGATAAACGCCGCTATAAATGGAGATCTGGATGAGGTAGCCTATAAGGCACACACCGTTTTTGGTGTACTAAAACCTCAGTCTTGCCCAAATGTACCCAGCGCATACCTTAACCCAAGAAACACCTGGGAAAATACAGAGGCTTATGATCAACGGGCGTTTTCACTTGCTCAATTGTTTGTAAACAATTTTAAACAGTTTGAAGATAGGGCCAGCGAAGCAATTCGATCTGCAGCACCTAAAACTTCATTGTAAAACTAAAAAAAAGAAGGTGACCTTTTTTGGACACCTTCTTATATCGGTTAAAAGATCTTACTATGCCAACTCTCCTGAAAAGGTATCTCCCATTTGGACTCTATTTCAGAAGCTTCTGTTAAGATATTATTAAATACAATGGTTTCTGAATGAACGATCCCTGATCTGATCAACTCTTTAAATTCGGAACGATCTACCAATTGTATCCTATGCTCTGCATCCCGGTAAGCTATTTTTAATCGGTCGAAAAAGCCAATATCAAACGCCTGCTCCAGCGATTTTATAAAATGTACTGATTTATCTATAGAACACCCCGTTACCCCAGCCTGTTCCTCGTCGACTTCAAAAATCAGAAATAAATCATACTTCACATATCCCTTACCTGCCAACGCGCTACCGTGGGCTGTCCAGGAGGATACAAACTGCCCTACCCTTTCCAGAATCTGAACACTTTCTTGTTGCGAAAAAATTCTATCTGCCTGATATATCCAAATCCTCTTCATACTTCTTTTTTGATTAATGCGTATAATACGGCGAAATCATCATGTATACAATTACCCCAGTTACCGCCACATAAAGCCACATAGGGTACGTTATACGCGCTAGTTTTTTATGTCTTTCATAAGCGCCAGCGATCCCTCTTACAAAGGTAAATAAAACGAAAGGAATGATAATAATCGAGAGTAAGATATGTGTTATCAAGATAAAGAAGTACACATACCGAATCATACCTTCTCCGCCATAAGGAGTAGAATCCGAAGTCATGTGATACGCGACGTACATGACAAGAAATAAAGAAGAGCAAATCATACAAAGCTTGATCAATCCTTCATGTAGTTTAAAGTTACCCTTTTTGACAGCCGAAATAGCCCATACTAAAAGTATCGCTGTCAATCCATTAACGGAGGCATAAATAGGAGGCAAAAAAGAAAGGGGCTCCACATCATATCCCAATTTTTTTAAATTCACGCCAAATAGGATGGCCACTGCTACTGGAATTACAATAGATAACGTCCAGATCCATCCCTTATATTTCCGTTCTTCTTCTGTCATTGCCATATTATTTCTTCTCTATTTTTAATGGGTTATTTCTTATTTCCTCCACCATTTGAAGTTTTATTTCATCGGTTAATCTATCCACTTCCGTCTTCAAGTTTATATCATAAAAACCTCTTATCCGACGTTGCGAATCTATCAATAGGTAATTATTACTAAATACAAATCCATTCGTATCCGCTGGAGTTTGCATCGCATCGATCAACATTTCTTCCCTTGCATATTTCAACATATCAATATCGGGAGCGTACACCGCATTCCAGTATTTACCTATCAATCCTTCATAAGGCTGTACGTAAGCTTTTAACTTTTCAGCGTTATCCTCTGGATCTACAGAAATAGACAATAAACGTAAGGAAGAATTATTTTTAAACCTATTCGCAATAGCATAGAGATTGTCCATCATAACCCGGGACAAGGCTGTGTCTTGTGTGTAAAAAAGGTGTACGACCGTGATCAATGTATCAGAGGCTAAAAACCGTAGGGAATCTCCTTCGCTATTAACAAAATCAACTGGAGCTAATTGATGATAAGTGGTGTCAGGAATCTCCCTTCCCATCTTTCTGTTCACCTTTCCAGAAAGGACTTTATCACCATATATCGGCAACTTTACATATTCATTAGAACCCATACGATTCAGTAATAAATATAAAAATCCTGGCACCAATAAAACAATGACCAGGATAATTACTTTTGAAAAGCGCTTTCTTTGAGTAGTATTACTCATTTAATCTACTTATTTGGATACAGTGGATGGCTCTGAAAAGCACCTAATAAAAAGTCGCCTTCAATCAACATCAGTGCAATAAAGTAAATAATAAAAATAAATACAATTGCACAACAAACTATAAAACTAGATTTCTCAAACTTCAAGTGCATGAAGAAAGCAACAATATAAAACGCTTTCACCAAGGTGAGAATAATATAAATTACGTTTACGAAGGTGCCCTTCTGCAAAATTCCCCAATGGTGAACAAAGCCCAATGCAATTAAAAACTCTAATGCTGTTAACGCCAACAAGATAAAGAATACAGACCAGATTCTCTTTTTGTCCATTCCATCTTCGTGCGCATGCGCGTCATGTGTAGCAATATGATCGTGATTAGCCATCTTTTTTTAGTATATTAAGTATTGAGTATAAGTATTGAGTATTCATAAGAGATACTCCATACAACACCTATTTTTTATTTTTAGCTTCTATTTTGACTTTCAAGTTAGATTAGGTAGAAGAACGTAAATACAAATACCCACACCAAATCCACAAAGTGCCAGTACAAACCCACTTTCTCAACCATCAAATACGTACCTCTTCTCTCAAATGTACCCTTGAGTGTCATACTCAAAATAATTATATTCAGAAGGATACCGATAGAGACGTGGAAGCCGTGGAAACCCGTAATGGTGAAAAACAAATTTGAAAATTGCAATGCCGCTGTATATGAGATATCATTCGTAAAGTAAGGCCTCAGTGCGTCAGCAATTGCTACATCACCTTCCAAACCTGTTGCTGGATTACGCCCAAACCAAAATCCCTGATGATGTAAGTGTGTCCATTCAATGGCCTGACATCCTACAAACAGTAAACCTCCCAAAATAGTCCATAACATCCATTTCACCACCTCGTTCTTCGCATTCCGATGTCCTGCTTCTACCGCTAATACCATAGTTACTGACGACATGATTAAGATAAAGGTCATGATACCTACGAATACCAAGGGTTGTCCAGATTCAGCGATACCTGGAATAGATTGGAACACTTTATCCGCATCAATCCATGTAGGCTGTGCAAATTTTTGCGCACCGTAATAAATAAGGAATGCAGAAAATGTAAATGCATCCGATACCAAGAAAAACCACATCATGATTTTTCCATACTCTAAGTTCCAAGGAGACTTGCCACCATTCCACGGCCCGTCTTTTACCTTATCCAATTGTGATACAGTTGTACTCATTGTTTACTATTATTGATTCAAAAGTAAGAAAACATAAATATAAATCCATAAAAGATCTAGAAAATGCCAAAAAATCGCCCCTAGATCCATTCGAAAAACATTGTAATCGTGTGCTATAGGCTTTACCGCTCCAATATAACACCGTAATAAAACAAGAATTCCCGCTATAATGTGCGCTAAGTGCAATCCCGTAAATATGTATATAAACGATTGCGAAGCGTTGTTGTTAATAAAATAAATCCCTCTTTCCGACAAAATTCCCCAAGCATTCAATTGTAATACGAAGAAAACAAGCCCCAGCACGATGGTAACCATAAGCAAAGATTTCTGCTTCAACAGATTACCCGCCTTTGCAGCCTTTAAACCTAGATGCATGGTGACACTACTCAAAATAATTGCGATTGTGCTATAGATAAATGCATTCGGTAAAATTGTTTTGATCCCTTTATCCACACCACTTGCCGTGTATACAATGAAACCACTCGACAAAGCAGCAAACATCATAAACATACCGATCAAGCCCAACCAAAGACTAAATTTCTTTGCCTTTCGTACGCGTAGTAATTCGGCTATTTCTAATTCTTCGTTTTCCATCAATTCTACTATAAAGGAATAAAGTCAAATAACAGGATCAACTGCGTTAACGGTAGGTACAAAAATGATGTATACATTACCTTCTTCGCAGAAGCATCTGTTCTTTCGATCATATGCTTATATCCATACCATGTAAAAAAAAGACCTCCAATCACCGAAACCAAGGTAAATATCCAACCACCAAAGCCATAATACATCGGCAAAAATGACGCAGGTACCATCAATAAGGCCGAAAAGAAAATCATAAAGGCAGATATCTTGTCTTTTTTTGTTGTAGGCAATAAATGAATGCCGGCGTTACTATAATCCTCTTCTGCTACCCAAGCAATAGCCCAAAAATGGGGGAACTGCCATAAAAATTGAATGCCAAATAGCACTAAAGGAATAATGACAATAGCCGCTTCACTTACCTCCGCATAGGCTAATCCAAACCCTGCCGATTGAAATGCTGCATAATAACCTATCAATGGCGGTAAAGCTCCTGGAAATGCTCCTATAAAAACTGCAATAGGCGACTTCTGCTTTAATGGCGTATATACGAATGCATACAAAAATATTGAAAAAACAGACAATAGGCCCGCGACAAAATTCAGCTGCACCAATACCAACGTGCCTATTATGCCCATCAACAGACTAAGTACCAAAGCCTGACCTGTATTCATCCTGCCCGAAGGCAAAGGACGATCCATCGTTCTCTTCATCAGCTTATCGATATCCTTCTCAATGATCTCGTTAAAGCCATTTGCGGCACCAGTAACCAAGAACCCGCCAACTGTTAGCATAAGCCAATTAAACCACATTATATCACCCTGTTGCTTCGCTCCTATCAGAAAAGAGACGGACGCTGAAAAAACAACAGTTAACGTTAAGCGTAATTTAACTAGTTTGTTAAAATCTGAAATAAAAGCCTTCATTTAATACGACACCTCCAAAATCTACCTAACTTATCTTTTCAATTTTGTCATTAAAAGCATCAAATAATATTGTGCTCCGAAAAACAAACTAGCAATTACTAAATGTGTTGTCTGTGCAAAAGCTGGAACATCAAAGTGAGCCATAATAAGACCAGACAACATCTGTAAACATACCAAGAACAATACAATCCAAGCATATCTACTTTGCAATGATAAGCGACTAAACCTGTTCTTCACCAAAAAGAAAAACAGAATTGTAATCGCAAATGTAACATACGAAAGAATACGATGAATATGGTAACTCTTTCCGATAGAATCAATCCAATTGGATCTTAATACTCCCTGATCATTCAAATGATCTATCACCTCTCTCACTTCCGTACCATATACCACTTGAACCAGTGTAACGATTATAGAAATGACGGCTAAAACCTTAACACTAGCATACTGATAATTAACCAGTATTGTCTTGTTTCTAAGCGTAGTTGCAATATAAAACGTATATATACTTATTGCCACAATAATCAGTGCCAAAAGCATATGAACGGTAATAATCCAGGGCATCAAATTCGTCGACACGACTATGGATCCTAACCACGCTTGCAACACTACCGCAAAAAGATTCAGAACGCTCCATATAAATATGGACGGTTTTGTTTTAATATATGTAGCTGAAAAAAGCGCAGAAAAAAGCAAACAAAACCCAGCTACTACGCCGACTAATCTGTTGATATATTCTGTCCAGGTTTTAGCAGCATTGAATTCTTCATGCACTAATATCGACTTATCATTCCGAATCCGATCAGCCATATCTGCGGAACCAAACAAATCCACGACATTGGCAAAACGCTGGTTCTTAGCTGCTCGACCTGCTATGTATTGTTCTTCATACCCTTCTGGCAATTGAGAAACATCAGTAGGAGGAATTATCTGGTTGAAACATTTCGGCCAATCCGGACATCCCATTCCAGAACCTGTACTTCTAACGACTCCACCAGCTGTGATTACGAGAAACAAAACAACGATTGTTATCCTGTTTATTTTAATAAATCGCTTCTCACTGCTAGGGTACATGCTTTCTTTGCTTTGTATCAGATCTTGCAGAAGAAATAAGGTTTTTCCTTACTCTTCTCCCGATCTATTATTTTCTTTATTCCATGCTCTCTGTATTGCAATAGCCTCTTCATCCCCTTCAAAATCGTGGTAGGAATTGGAACTCATTGTATGCGAATATGGAACATCTTGAGGAATAAAATCCTCGTCATGCCCAGGTTTACTATAATCGTATGGCCAACGGTGAACTGTTGGAATTTCTCCCGGCCAGTTACCATGAAAATGTTCAACTGGCGTAGTCCATTCCAATGTATTCGATTTCCATGGGTTCTGCGTTGCTTTCTTACCTCTCCAAATTGATCCGAAGAAATTAACCAAAAATGCCACTTGACCCAAGCCAGCTACAATAGCAGCCCAAGTCACTAAAATATTTACTGAAATCCATTTCTCCATAAACGGAAATTCAGTGAAAGCATAATAACGACGAGGAACGCCATCTATCCCCATAAAGTGCATGGGGAAGAATACTAAATAAGCGCCCAAGAAGGTCAACCAAAAATGTAAATAGCCTAATTTCGTACTCATCATACGACCGAACATTTTAGGATACCAATGGTATACACCACATAGCATACCAAAGATAGAGGCCGAGCCCATCACCAGGTGAAAGTGAGCCACAACAAAATAAGTATCGTGTAAATTAATATCTAAAGCTGCATTACCTAAGAAAATACCTGTAACACCTCCGGACACAAAGAAGGAAACCATACCAATTGCAAACAACATCGCTGGTGTAAAACGTATATTACCTCTCCATAAAGTAGCAATATAGTTAAATGCTTTAACTGCTGAAGGAACCGCAATAATCAAGGTGGTGATCATAAATACTCCACCTAAGAATGGATTCATCCCCGTCACAAACATGTGGTGACCCCATACAATAAATGATAGCACCGTGATACCAACCAACGAATAAACCATTGCATGGTACCCGAAGATAGGTTTACGAGAGTTTGTGGAAATCACCTCAGATGTTAAACCTAAAGCAGGCATTACTACAATATATACTTCTGGGTGACCTAAGAACCAGAATAAATGTTGAAATAAAATAGGTGATCCGCCTTCGTTCGGCAAAATCTGTCCTTGAACAACTAAATCTGATAGGTAAAAAGATGTTCCAAAGGAGCGATCAAATATCAACAGCACAACTGCAGAGACTAAGACAGGGAATGACAATAAACCTACGATTGCCGTTAAGAAAAACGACCAAATAGTTAGCGGCATTCTCCATAAATCCATACCCTTCGTGCGCATATTCAATATCGTACTGATATAATTAACACCACCCATTACCTGAGATGCGATAAACAAGGTCATACTGATCAGCCATAACGTCATACCCAATCCAGAGCCTGAAATAGAAGTAGGAACGGCAGATAGCGGCGGATAAATCGTCCATCCTGCTGAAGCAGGCCCACTCTCCACAAAGAAAGAAGCTATCATGATCACACAGGCTATAAAGAAGAACCAATAGGACAACATGTTCATAAATGGAGATGCCATATCACGCGCACCGATTTGGTAGGGAATCAATAAATTACTGAATGTACCAGATAAACCAGCTGTCAATACAAAGAAGACCATCATCGTACCATGGATGGTAACTAAAGAGAGAAAAAACTCTGGCTTAATACGACCACCTTCTGCCCACTTTCCTAGAAAAACTTCTAAGATAGGAAAATCCTTATCTGGCCATGCTAATTGAATACGAAACAATATTGATAATAGCATGGCAAAAACTGCCATAATAATACCTGTAATCAAGAATTGCTTAGCAATCATCTTGTGATCCTGACTAAATATATATTTAGTCAAGAATGTCTCATGATGGTGATCATGTGAACCGTGATGTGCTGCGTCGTGCGATATAACTGTACTAGACATATTCTATTGTAAAAAATCTTTGTTCTATTAATTTAATGAAGCAGTAGTGATGCCTTCAACTTCTTTACTCTGTTGCGCAAATTCCTTTTGCAAATCTTCTGTGAAATATTTGCTTTGTGTACTTAACCATTGCTTATACTCAGCTTCCGTAACTACTACGACCTTTTTCTGCATGTTATAGTGCGCTGATCCACAAATTTTATTACACAACATAACGTAGTCGTATTTTGGGTCATTCATCCGATCCCGCATCTCTTCCGTAGTTACCGTTGGCGTGAACTGGAAATAATTCGTCATACCTGGAACGGCATTAATCTGAACACGAAAATCTGGTATGTAAAAAGAGTGGATAATATCTTTAGAAATAATATGAAACCTAACTGATCTCCCAACTGGCAACACGATATGCTCACCCGAAATATCATCCCAAGAATTCTTATCGTTAAAATCTATACCGTAAGGATTCTCTGCAGTAGTTAATTTATAGTTACGCTTACCTATTTCGCCATCTGATCCAGGATACCGAACACGCCACATAAATTGCTCACCAAGCACCTCAACTTGAAGCGCCGATTTTTGCAGATCTTCGGGAATACTCGTGATCGTTCTCCATGTAAAAAATCCAAACAATACCAATACTGTCAATACCACCGCTGGCACAATAGTCCATATCTTCTCAATTGTATCGTTATGTGGATAGAAATATGCCTTACTATTCGCGCGCATTCTGTAAATGTAAGCAAACCCAAGTAGTAAAATATGCACAACAATCATTACAAAAGTGGTGATGACTGTTGTGATGATGAACATGGTATCAATCTTTTCACCGTGCTCTGTAACAGCATCTCTCCACGACCAGTTTCCCCAAACTGTATACGAATAATATACACCCCATAAGAAAAAGATCAAAAACAGTAGCAACAAGACCGCCTGCAATGTATTACCTGCAAGTGGATTATATCTACCGTTCATCTTATGTGTCAATTCGTAAATCGAAATAACTTTACCGATTACTGCGATAACAGTACAAATAACTAGGAACAATAAAACATAATAGAAAAAGTCTTTATAAACTTGAGGATCTATTTGCTTTACCTCTGCTGCAGTTGAGCTCGCATTAGCAGTGTCACCTGAAGACGTACCGACTACCGCTGTAGAGTCAGCTCCGTTGGCTATACCGTCAACCGAAGTAGCTGTATCAGCCACGACAGATTCGACACCCACTGCCATCGATGTTTCTTCGCCCGCTGTAGTATCAACTACAACAGTATCTTGCTGAAAGGCTAAAACGGGACCAGCAAAAAATATACTGGTGAGTAGTAGACAACCCAATATGGATCTGAATCTGTTATTTATTTTTAACTTCATTTCTTAAAAAACGTTTGAACGTAACTTCCTTTTCTTACTATTAAATTTGGTGGTGTAAACTTTCATCTAAGAACGGATGATTCTTGGCAGCCAACGGATGTCTGCTCAATTTACTCATCACCAAAAAGATAAAAATACCCATAAAACCAATAGCTGTACCTACTTCAATATATCCAAAACCTCTATGTGTCTCCACTGTACCAGGCATTACCATAATATAATAGTCTAACCAGTGCCCTAGTAATAGTAGAATACATACACACATCATTACATTAAGACGACGTTTTGCATCCCTATCAACCAACAATAGCAAAGGGGCCACAAAGTTAATGATTATATTGATCCAAAACCATGGTTTATATTCCGGCTCCCAACGCTTGTAAAAATAAACCGTCTCCTCTGGAATATTTGCGTACCAAATCAACATAAATTGAGCAAACCATACATAAGTCCAAAAGATTGAGAATCCGAAGATCAATTTACCCAGATCGTGTAGGTGATTTTCATTAACCCATGACATATATCCTGCTTTTTTCAAAAAGATCAAGATTAATGTAATCACGCACAACCCACTCACCCACATAGCAGCGAAGTTGTACCAGCCAAACATGGTAGAGAACCAGTGTGCTTCTAACGACATGATCGTATCAAATGACCAAATCGGTGTAGTGAAACCAAATATAACCAAGAATATTGCAGACAACTTAAAGCTTTGCTTGTAAGAGTTTAGACCACCTACCAAGTCCTCATTGTACGAAAGCTTAGCCAATATCACAGCGAATACACTGTATAAGCCCATGAAAATAATTTGGCGACCCAAAAACCAAGGCATATTTAAATAGCTTGCTTTGCCCGCTACCAAGGCATCATAATTAGGACTGTTCGGATCGGTTAAACCTTCCGCATGCCAATGATGATACAAATTATGCGTAGATAAGCCCAAAGCAATAATAATAAACAATATAACAGAAGCTATCGGTAAGATACTTGCCATTGCCTGAGGTATGCGGATTAATCCAGCAGACCATCCGGATTGGGTTACCAATTGTAGAGCAACGAAAAAAGCTCCTGCCGCGCATACACAAGTAAAATAATACCCCATCAATAAGAGATTTGCATATGTACGCTCAACCATGATGTGATCACTCGATAATAAACCGAGTGCGACTGCAACTATTCCTACAACGATAGCAACTAAACTGAGTACCTTGGCAGTACCAGCAAATTTATATTGCTCGCTGAAATTATAATCGTGATGATGACTGTGAGTTCCCATTTATAAAATCGATGTTAGATTATTTTTTTTGTAATTCTTGTACGTACATGACTACTTTCCAGCGCTCTTCTGGATTTAACTGAGAAGCGTGCGATCCCATCGCATTCAACCCGTAGTAAATAGTATGATAAATTTTTCCTGCTGTCAAATCACTCATAGCCCCCCCCCTAGAAGATACCGAACCCGTAGATTTCGCATACGATGGCGGCGGTGGAAAATTCTCCAATTGACGTCTACCTCGCGAATCCTCCACAAAACGGTCTTTTGTAATTGCACCATCTCCCTTACCTTCAGCACCATGACACATCGCACAGTTCACTAAGAACAAATGCTCTCCCTGCGCTAGGTTTTCTGCTGTTACCGCCAAAGGATTCTTAAGCTCAGTGCCTGCACGCTGATAGTCTTCTGGTGTATTTTCAAACTCAAAACGCTCAAAACCAATTGGCGTAGTCCCGACAGGAGGAATTTGTGCAGTTTGATTATTTTTAAAATTATTATTTAGTTGATCTGGATTGTAAGCAATCGGATCATACATATTGCGCGAAAATTCCCAACCTGCATCGCGCGTAGTGCCATCACCACAGGCAGAGACAACTGCAGCTAAAGCGACAGCTACACATACAGTTCCAAGAAAATTCTTCTTATTCATAACTAACATATTTCCTTTCATTGTATTTAACTTCTACTGCTCCGGCTTCCTTCAACAAATTATCAATTAACGCATGATCCGCATTTTCATTTGCATCTATCGCTATTATAAAACGGTCATCTGTTGCTCTTAAATCCATCACACGAGGTGCACGTCCGGGGAATAGGTGATTACGGAAGAAAAAAGTCGCTACCATCCCTAAAGCACATAATAAAATAGTTACCTCAAATGTAACTGGCACAAAATTTGGCAACGGCAATGACGGTTTACCGCCCACATTCATCGGCCAGTCATAAGCCATCGTATAATATAGCAAGCTAAATCCCAGCACAGTCCCCGTGGCTCCGAAAATAAAAGCAGCTATAGGTAAACGTGAAGGTTTAACGCCTAATTTTGCCTCTATCCCGTGTATCGGCATAGGTGTAAAACAGTCATATATGCTAATATTGCTAGCCTGTAACTTGTCAATCCCATGCATCATTTCATCTGGATCGGCAAAACTACCTAATATATATTTTGTGTTGCTCATTGCTATTATATTTTACGTAATTCTTTAATATCCTCTTCTGTGACCGAATCGTATTTACCCAAAGAGTTTTTGAAAAATTCAACCTGTTCCTCAGGAAATGCTCCCTCTTGAACCAATTTAGTTTTTTGTTGTAAACTTGAGCTTTTCAATAATAATTTAACCTCCGCAATTGCAATCCCTGGTAAGAAACGCAAGAACAGTAGGAACAGCGTAAAGAATAAACCAATCGATCCCACGAAGATACCTACGTCAGTCCAAGTTGGATAGAACATCGCCCACGAAGAAGGTAAATAATCGCGGTGCAATGAAGTCACGATAATTACGAAACGCTCGAACCACATACCGATATTTACAACAATAGATAATACCCATGAAATAGGAATACTCGTACGGATCTTCTTGAACCAAAACAATTGCGGTGAGATTACATTACAGGTCATCATCGCCCAGTAAGCCCATGCGTAAGGACCAGCAATACGATTTGCAAATGCATATTGTTCATATTCCGAACCTGAATACCAAGCTATAAACAACTCTGTTAAGTAAGCTACCCCTACAATGGAGCCAGTTACCATGATAATTTTGTTCATCGATTCGATATGGAACATGGTGATATAATCCTCAAAATTCAACACTTTACGAAGAATTAATAGTAAGGTCTGTACCATTGCAAAACCAGAGAAAATCGCCCCCGCAACAAAATATGGAGGAAAGATCGTTGTATGCCATCCGGGGATTACAGAAGTCGCAAAGTCCATCGATACAATCGTATGTACTGAAAGTACTAATGGTGTAGAAATACCTGCCAAAATCAGGGACACGATCTCAAAACGTTGCCAAGTTTTCACTGAGCCATTCCATCCGAAAGAAAAGATAGAATATATTTTTCGTTTAAGGCCTGTAGCACGGTCACGTACGGAAGCAATATCCGGAAGCAAACCACAATACCAGAATACTAAGGATACCGTGAAGTACGTTGAGATGGCAAATGCATCCCAGACGAGTGGAGAGTTAAAGTTAACCCACAATGAGCCAAATTGATTCGGTAATGGAAAGATCCAATAGGCCAACCACGGACGCCCCATATGTGCCACAACGTAAGTCGCTGCACAGATTACAGCGAAGATCGTCATAGCTTCCGCAGAACGGTTAATGGAGTTACGCCAATTTTGGCGGAATAATAATAATACCGCTGAAATCAGTGTACCCGCGTGACCGATACCTACCCACCATACAAAGTCGGTGATATCCCAAGCCCAACCTACTGTTTTATTCAGGCCCCAAGCGCCGATACCTGTCCAGAAGGTGTATCCAACACTCACAACCCATAGCATTGCTCCGCAGACAGCGACAATAAATCCTATCCACCAAGCTTTGTTTGGTTTATTTTCAACCGGAAGCAAGATATCATTAGTCACTTTAGCATAAGTGATATTCTTGCCGGTTACTAATGGTTCTCTTAATATTGATTCGTTATGCGATGACATAGTTTTTTTATTTCAGATATTGAATAAAATTACGCTTCAAATGTATTTCTTACTTTAGTCATATAACCGATGTTCGGTTGAACATTGATCTCTTCCAATACGTAATAAACACGCTCATTGCGTAGTGCTTTTGAAACTTCTGATTCCGGATCGTTAGCATCACCGAAGATAATAGCGTTTGCAGAACATGCTGCTTGACAAGCCATTTTCACGTCACCATCTTTCAGTTTACGATTTTCGATCTTCGCCTGTAATTTACCTCCTTGGATACGTTGTATACACATTGAACATTTTTCCATTACCCCACGAGAACGTGTCGTAACGTCAGGATTCAATACCAACTGTGTAAATTCGTTATTCAAGTAATTATCAAAACGTGAGTCATTCCAATAATTAAACCAGTTGAACCGACGCACTTTATATGGACAGTTGTTAGCACAGTAACGTGTACCGAAACAACGGTTGTAAGCCATATGATTAAGACCTTCCGAAGAGTGTACCGTCGCTAACACCGGACAAACCGTTTCACATGGAGCATGCTCACAGTGTTGACACAACATCGGCTGGTGTACAACTGTTACATTTTCGAAATCTTGAATATCAGCGATTTCCTTCTCTTTTGTGAATTTAATACCGTTCTCTTCTATTGTGTAATAACGGTCGATACGTAACCAGTGCATTTCGCGACGACGACGTACTTCATCACGTCCAACAACCGGGATATTATTTTCTACGTTACAGGCAACTATACATGAACCACAACCCGTACAGGCGTTTAGGTCAATCGCCATTACCCATTTATGACCAGGTTGTTCAAACTTATTCCACAAATCATACGTTTTATGAGAAT
Organism: Sphingobacterium alkalisoli; assembly: GCF_005049105.1. GTDB lineage: Bacteria > Bacteroidota > Bacteroidia > Sphingobacteriales > Sphingobacteriaceae > Sphingobacterium > Sphingobacterium alkalisoli. Next base: position 1,242,549 of record NZ_SUKA01000001.1, on the reverse strand, counting down.
CTGCAAAACGACCTGACTCTGAATTTGGATCTTTTAAATATTTAGCGAAAGTAGTCTCACGAATAATATTACGTCCTTCAATGGTATGGTGTGTTTGAGTCTGTGCTAATTCGTAAGTACCAGCAGCTTTAGAAACTTTAGCTTGTGCAGCAAATTGGACAGTACCGTTTACCAAGCTAGCAAATGGAAAAGCATTCTTTCCAACTTCATTACCGGCTTTACCTACTTTAGTTCGTCCATATCCTAATGCAACAGAAACCGTACCCATAGTCTGACCAGGTTGCAGCAAAACAGGAAGATCTAGCGATTTTCCATTTGCTTCTATCGTAACTTTACCATTTTCACCTATCCCTAATTCTTCTGCAAATTTAGGATTGATAGCAGCATAGTTATCCCAAGTTACTTTTGACACTGGATCAGGTAATTCCTGTAGATATGCGTTATTTGCATAACGCCCATCACGCATTACGGTAGATTCATATAATTTTAATTCTACCTCTCCAGCAATTTTCTTACTATCATTTACAATAGCAGAAGCTACCAAATTTACATCAACATTCGCCGAATACGCTGACCCTGTTGTAGATCCTTTATATACAAAACCTGCTTGTAATACATCTTTCCATGCTTTGCCTGTTCCCGGTAGGATATTGCTTTCCCAATTTAATTTTACAAAATCGTAAATAGAAGTTGTATCTCCAGCCCATACCAATAAGCTTTGTTCAGCTTGTCTGGTATTGAACACAGGATTGATCGTAGGTTGTACGATGGTGAATAATCCCTCCTTGGCAGAAGCATCGCCCCATGACTCTAAAAAGGTAGAAGCCGGAGCAATAGCTTTTAACTCCGAAGCAGTTTCGTCCGCACGATCAGCAAAAGACAAGGTAAAATCCACCTTAGCTAAAGCCGCTGCTACATCACTCGTGTTGAAATAATCGTAAATCGGATTGCTATTCAGGAAAAACGCAACACCTACCTGACCAGCTTTAGCTGCAGTTAAGAACTGCTGGAAAGCTGTATCTGAGCCTTGATATTGTTTAGAATAATTATCTAAATCTATAATCGCACCGTAAGCACCAAGTTGCGTGTTAATTGCATTTACTAGTGCTTGAATATTTACATCATTAGAGCCGGCCACTACTACTGCAGCACCTTTTGCATTAGCTAATTCTTTAGCCGCCAATTTGATTGCAGTCTGTGCCTTTGCATTCGTTGTAGCACCCGCTACATTTTGACCAGTAATCTCATTGTATAACGCGATTAAAACAGCCCCCTCTTCCGACGGTTTGATAGCAATACGTACGTCAGCGTTAGATCCTGTCATGCTCAATCCAGATTCGAATTGAATATGACGTGACATTTTACCATTCTTCAATGATTTGTAGTCACGGTTTTTAATATAATCTTGTGTATGCTCTTCACCTGCTAGCCAAGATCCCAAGAAATCAGCGGCTACAGAAACCACAACCTGTGCATTCGCAAATCGGTATGAAGGTATAACGGCTTTACCAAACGAATTTCTATTCGCTTCGATAATACCGCTATATGAAATCGCATCAACCTGAATATGAGAAGTTGTAGTGTATTTAGCCGTCAACTTAGCGATTGCAGCTAAAGTAGTCGGTGAATTCACTGTATTAGAAACAATTGTAATCTGCTTGCCCGCAGTCGCAGCTTTATCTAAAGAAGCAATTACAGTACTATCTAATTTAGACCACTCTACATCTCTACCACCAATTTGCGGATTTTGTAATTTGGACATGTCGTACAAATCCAAAACAGAAGCTACTGTAGGCGCATCCGTTCCTTGATTTAAGCCAATTGCATTCGGATTAGCTTCAATCGAAATAGGACGACCTTCACGTGTTCTTACCAATACACTTTGTCCATTAAAAGAGGAAGCATAGAAATTAGGTATACCTGGCGTAACCTCTTCTGGCTTGATCACATAAGGTACTGCCTTATGAATAGGTGTACGGTTACACGCTGCTAATGTAACAGCTCCTAAACCGAAACCCAAAGCTTTTAAAAAGTCACGACGTGGTGTTCTTGTACTTAAACCTGCTTCATTTAATACATCTTCTACAGGAATAGGTTCAGCAAACTCCCCTTTTTTACTTTCTACGAAAGCAGGAGTCTGATTTAACTCTTCTAAACCTTTCCAATATTTTTTATTGCTATCCATTTAAGCTGTATATAAGATTGCGTTTTCCTAATTAATTATTAATAGTGACATTTTCCACATTCCAGACCACCGATCATGGCTGCAGTCATCTTCTCACCTTTTTTCAATTTTTCGTGCGCTTCGATCAATTGATCGTAATATGCATTATCGGCGTTCACTTCAGTCGTCTTATGACAATCCACACACCATTTCATCGTCAACGGAGAATATTGGTATACCTCTTCCATTGTCTCGATCGGGCCGTGACACGTTTGACATTCTACACCAGCTACTGAAACGTGTTGCGAGTGATTGAAATAGGCAAAATCTGGAAGATTATGAATTCTTACCCATTCAATAGGTCTTGGATTGCTGCCATACTCACGTGTATCTGGATTAAAATCTACCGCACGGTATAATTTTGCGATCTCCGGAGAAAGCTCTCCTTCATAGTGATCAGAAGCTGTCACGGTATTATGACAGTTCATACAGACATTCGCTGATGGAATCGAAGCGTTCTTAGACTTGTATGCTCCACCATGACAATATTGACAGTCAATTTGGTTTACCCCAGCGTGAATTTGATGCGAGAATTTGATCGGCTGTACGGGTTGATACCCTTCATGTACACCCACATTCCACATGGTGCGCCAACCTACCACCGCAAGTAAAGCGACTAACATCAACACCGCAAAACCAACAAGTTTTTTGTTCTTTAAAAATGCCTTGGCAAATTTTGCATTACGACTTTCCGAAAACGATTCATTGCTTGCCTGCGCAGCTTGAATAGCCGCCTGGTTATTAACAATAACCTTTTCTAGTGTTCGCGTTACACGGTTTAAAACTACAACCACACCAATCGCTAAAATCAAGATCGCTATCAGACCAAAGATCATGAAGTTATTAGCTCCACTACTCTGTCCCGCACCCGCGGCAGCCGGACTAGCCGCTTTTTCAGCTAATTTAACTTCCTCATCTTGCACATACGCAATAATACTCTTGATCTGATCATCCGACAAGTGCGTGAAAGCCGTCATGGCCATCTTATTGTACTCTTCGTAGATAGCGACAGCTGCTGGATCGCCGGCATCGATCATTGCCTTCGAATTTTTGATCCAGCTAACCAACCATTCTTCTGAGTGGCGCGCGGACATTCCTGCTAAAGCAGGACCTGTTACTTTCTTGTCAATCTTATGACACGTTGTACAATTTGCTTTAAAAAGGGCTGCACCTTCCTTTACATCTTGCGCATTTGATGTCATCGTAACGGCAAATAACAATACCAAACTGATCGATATTGACTTCGCAAGTCTTCCCAAAACGGATGAGATATTTCTCATATTTAGCACTTTATACTATTTATTTATGAATATAAAAATTACTTAACTTAATTGCAATGTGGAATTCGCCCATAAAACAATGCACAAAAGTATAACTATTTAAGTAATCAGTGACAATTTAATGACGCAAATTATCAATTTAAATTCATTCTAAATAATTCGTTTAAACGCCTATTTAAGCCATTAGAGCCCCCGTTACGAAATATTTCACACCTGCTATCTTTCAAATAAATGGATACTTTTAAAAAATGACGTTGGGACGATTATGATATATAAAAAATCATTTTTATAATCTTTCATTATTCGTAATTTAGTAAATATGGAATTCTTTAATTGGCCAAACAAAACAGTGCATAATGAAGTTATCTATATGCCAGGCAGATATACGAATTTCTTTCACCTCATTACGATAAAGAACATAGATGAAATTGCTTATTTTTAATTTAATAGTAGGGTTTATACTAAGTGCTTGCATGAATGGAAACTCACAATCAGTACAACAACATATGGAAGATACTACCAAATACAACAGACTGACAGCAGAAGAAGAATACGTAATCCTACAAAAAGGTACGGAGCGACCGTTTACTGGCGACCTGTTGGAAAACAAGGAAAAAGGAACGTACGTGTGCAAACGATGCGACGCTCCCCTTTATCATTCAGAAGATAAATTTGAATCACACTGCGGTTGGCCGAGTTTTGACGATGAAATTCCCGGTGCCGTGCAACGGATAACTGATGCAGATGGCAGAAGGACAGAAATACTTTGCAAAAAATGTGGAGGTCATTTAGGTCATGTATTTCTTGGCGAAGGTTTTACTACAAAAAACACACGACACTGTGTAAATTCGCTTTCCATGAAATTTGTCCCAGCCAAGGAGAAATAAAAAGCAGATTCTAATTAGGTTCTTACTTTCAACTCACAAGGGATGACTACATGCTGGTATTCCTTGCCTTTGCCGTTGATTTCCGAAATCAATATCTGGATAATATGATCGGAGATGCTCTTGATATCTTGCGCAAGTGAGGTAACCGGAGTTTGGAATAGTGAAAATATAGCGTGATCATCAAAAGAAACGATCTTATCGATATTTAACTTGTATTTTTTAATTGCCTTGAGACCAGCAATTGCAATATAATTGGTCGCAAAGAAAACGGCATCTAATTTATTGTCTACAATAAAATCGCGTACCAAATCAATGGTTACGTCGTCCGGTTGATCAACTTGAATTTTCTTAATGACGGCGTCTCTACCCGACTCATCCATAGCCTGCATGTAACCATCCAGTCTACTACGCATCTGCGTTTGACCGGAATTGATCGTAAGCATGCCTACTTTTGTCGCCTTTAGATCTTCCAATAAGTATTTGGAACCCATATAGGCCCCTTGCTTATTCTCCGACACGACATAGTTGGTATCCAAATCTTCTATAAAACGATCAAATAATACGATAGGGACATTATTTTTAAGCAAATTGTGAATTACTTCCGAAAGTCCTTCGGTAGGTGCAATGATAAAGCCGTCAATCTGTCTATCATGAAAAAGTTGGATAAGCTCCTTCGCCCGATTCACATCATTATTCATACTACAATACAAAATGTGGTATCCGTGATCATAAGCTCGCTGTTCAATTTGTTTAGCGATATTCGCAAAAAAAGTATTGGAAATATCTTCCACTAATAATCCCAAGGTCTTTGATTTACCTGTACGCAGGCTTTTAGCCAGCTGATTAGGCTTGTATCCCACCTTTTTTACATAATCCAATACACGATGCGTCAAGGCATCGCTTATTCTTTTTTCTTTCGCTTTATCGTTTAATATAAATGAAACAGTCGTTACGGATATGCCTAGATTTTTGGCTATATCGCTAATAGACAATCTTTTTTTCATGAATTAGAGTGTATTTCAAACTACGGTAATTTAACAAGGCACAATCTACTAAAATTTAACAAGAATTTTAGCTAAATAAATTTTTATATTTTTCATCATAAACTTCAGAAACAACAGAGGGTCGCCTTATTTACTTTTATAGACTACTGCATTGTATCTAAAAAGAAATTTAGTTAATTTTGCTAAAAGGTTTTATCATTTCAAAATTTAATTAATCACATTCGTTACAGCGTAATTTCCACATGGTTAATCAAAAAAAAATAATTCTTAGCTTGCTTACATGCAGTTTGTTTAATTACAGCGGTATCGCCCAGACATACACCCAATATGTTGATCCATTTATAGGTACGGGTGGTCATGGACATACCTATCCCGGAGCTACAGTTCCCTTTTCCCTCGTACAGCTGTCGCCCGATAATGGTAAAAACGGTTGGGATTGGGTAAGCGGTTATCATATTTCATCCGATTCCATTGCCGGATTCAGCCATATGCACCTAAGCGGCACGGGTATCGGCGATTGGCTGGATATTGCCGTAATGCCGATGTTAGCACCCATTTTTCAAGAAAAAGTAGATACCCGTCAAAAATTTTCACACGCGCACGAAAAAGCAAGTCCCGGATATTACGAAGTTACGTTTAACAACGGCATCAAAACAAAATTAACGAGTACGGAGCGCGTGGGATTCCATGAATACACATTTCCATCCGGCACAGGTGCACCGACAGTAAGAATAGATCTAGGACATGCCTACAATTGGGATAGCCCTGTGACAACACGCCTAGAGATGATCAACGATAGCACCCTCGTTGGACATCGCTATTCATCTGGCTGGGCGAATAAACAACACATTTACTTTGCTTTACGCACATCACAGCCCATAAAGGACTACCTCTTTAATGGAGCTAAATTAAGTAGTTTTGACCCTATTATTGAAATCACGAACAACAGTGCGCAGGGAGGTACAAAATCTGCAAATGCGCAGCTAATATTTGACTCCTCGCCCACTATAAACATTAAAGTGGCCCTATCGATTACAAATACTGCGAAGGCACTTACCGCACTTCAAGAGATACCACATTGGAATTTTGATCATGTGCGGTCTGAAGCCGATGCGAAATGGGACAGAGAACTAGCCAAAATAAAAATTGAAACCAATGATGAAAAGCTAAAACGTGTTTTCTATTCTGCGCTATACCATACAGCCGTATCACCAACACTGTATTCGGACAGAGATGGCGAATACAAAAATTACAAAGGAGAAGTTCATCGCATGCCAAACGGCGCTCAACGCTATACCCTATTTTCACTTTGGGATACCTTCCGCGCATTGAAACCACTATTTACCATTACGCAGCCCGAAAAATACAGTGATATATTAAATAGTATGTTATCTTTTTATGATGAGAATGGATTACTACCAGTGTGGGACTTGAGCACATTCGAAACCAACACCATGACGGGCTACCATGCTGTGCCCGTGCTAGCAGACGCTGTTCTTAAAAACTGGCCGGGAGTTGATGCTGAACGTGCATACCAAGCTATGCGTGCAAGCGCCTTTCAAAAAACACGTGAAGTCCCCGCATACATTGAATATGGTTATATACCGCAGGATGTAAACGGAGGCAGTGTGACAAAAACATTAGAGTATGCCTTCGACGATTACTGCATTTCACTGGTAGCACAAAAACTTGGAAAACAGGAAGATTATCAAATTTTTACGGAAAGAGCAAAAAATTACACAAACCTTTTTGATCCCCAATCCGGCTTTATGCGGGCCAAACTCAGGAACGGTAAATTTGTCGAGCCGTTTGACCCATTTTACTCCGAACACGACTTCGACAAAAGTCAATATATTGAAGGAAATGCCTGGCAACATTCATTTTTTGTACCGCATGATATCCGAGGTTTGGCCAATTTGTTTCCAAAGAAAAAAGGATTGCGCGACATGCTCGATGCACTCTTTGCCGCACCCTCTTATATGACCGGTGAAAACCAGTCGCCTGATGCCAGCGGATTCATTGGGCAGTATGCCCACGGAAACGAGCCCAGCCATCATATTGCCTACATGTATAGCTATATTGGCGATGCCTGGAAAACACAAGAAAAAATTCGGCAAATCGTAGACAGCATGTATCACGATCGGCCAGATGGCTATGCTGGCAATGAAGATGCAGGACAAATGAGTGCCTGGGCTGTATGGTCGATGATGGGATTATACCCCGTTTCACCAGTAGGTGGTGAATATGTATTTGGTAGTCCATCGCTGGATAAAGCTACGATTACCATGCCGAACGATAATCTATTCACGATAGTCGCCCGCAACAATTCACCAGCAAATATCTATATTAAATCAATTACGCTCAATGGTAAGCCATACCACAAGGTTTTCATCACACACGATGAAATGCTTAAGGGTGGGGAGTTGGTTTTTGAGATGTCCAGTACACCGAATAAAAAATTGGGGAAAAGACGGGCAAGCTGGCCTACTTCAATGGATAATTAAACGAAAAGCGACGAAATGTCGCTTTTTTTAAGCAGGACTAAAAAGGTACATTTATTGTTAACCTATATATAAAAGGAGATACAAAATGGCTGATTTAAATAACATAAAATTACAAGACATTCCTGGAGACAATGACGGTGTCGATTTTTACGAAAATTTTAAACAAAAATTAATCGACGTCGAAACGTTTCCTTCTTTATATGTTTTCAAATTTATAGCACCCGCGTCAACCGATACAAAGCTTCAAATCGAACAGTTATTTGAGCACCCCAGCACAAAAATCTCTACCAAAGATTCCAAAACTGGGAAATATAATTCGTTCACTATTGAAACCTTTGTAAATACAGCAGACCAGGTAGTCGCCTATTACAAAGCCGTCGCCAAAATTGAAAATGTTATCATGCTGTAGACAACGAATACGCGGATAACAATAGAGCCGGCTGTCATAATGACAGCCGGCTCTATTGTTAATTAACCTTTAAAATTATTACGCTTCTACTTCTTCAGGAGCAAATTCTTCGTACAAGGTAGAAAATGATTCATAATCATCATCTCCATTTGGTGTAAACACCCTTATTTTTTGTTCATCGATAAATTGAAGCACCTCAGTATTCAAGTCGCTATCATTTACTACGGCTACATCGGTATATGTTAAAGCGCCTTTATACAAATCGACATAGCTACCCGAACCATAAGCCACCGAATCTACCAAGTCTACATCTTCCTGCGCAGGCATTTCGCCATATTTTGAACTTAACGTATCTACTGCGTCAAAATCCTCTTTGTAAAGGGAATAAAACACCTTCGCATCTTTAAACGTAGGATCTTCATGATACACCTTTTTCAAGTACAAAGGCACCATAGCCGAGAACCAACCATGACAATGTACCACATCAGGAGACCATCCCAGCTTCTTCACGGTCTCCAACACACCTTTTCCAAAAAACAACGAACGTTCGTTATTATCATCAAAAAATTTACCGCTTTCGTCACGGAAAACCTTTTTTCGTTGGAAATACTCTTCATTATCCAAAAAATAGACCTGCATGCGTGCTGCTGGTAATGAAGCTACTTTAATAATCAATGGATTATCGTTATTGTCTACCACAATATTCATTCCCGACAACCTTATCACCTCGTGAAGACGATTTCTGCGCTCATTAATATTACCAAAACGGGGCATCAGAATACGGATTTCAAATCCCTTTTCCTGCATGGCTTGCGGTAACTGGCGTGTAATTTCAGAAATTTTACTTATTTCAAGGAAAGGCGACATCTCGTGGGTAATAAACAATATTTTCGTTTTTGCCATCTCCAATTGCTTTTTTTATTAATAGAATATAAAAATCAGTACCACAAAGGTACGTAAATTATCTGAATTTTACAATTTATTAAAAATCATCGTTTTATAATTACAAAATTATTATGCAACTTTGCTCCCATTTTTACAATTAGAAAGACGTGCAAATTTTCAACACAAAAAACAGTCTTCACCGCTATCTTCAAGGTGTTCGCGGAACTCAAAAAACTACCGCTTTGGTTCCGACCATGGGTGCACTCCACGAAGGGCATCTGTCCCTTATTCGGCAAGCCAGGCAATCAGCAGATGTTACCATATGTAGCATCTTTGTCAATCCAACGCAATTTAACGATCCCAAAGATCTCGAGAAATATCCTAGACCCTTGGAAAATGATATTGCGTTATTGGAGTCGGTTTCTTGCGACGTACTGTTTTTACCGTCCGTTGAAGAAATGTATCCAGATCCTAATGAAAATTGGCACCTAGACTTGGGTCCCCTCGAAACGATCTGGGAAGGGGAACACCGACCCGGACATTTTCAAGGCGTAACACAGATTGTATACAAGCTGTTTACCGCGGTACAACCCAATTTTGCATGCTTTGGTCAAAAAGACTTTCAGCAGGTGATGGTAGTACAGAAAATGATCGATGTAAAACAATTACCCGTAAAACTCATCGTTTGTCCTATTATACGGAATCCACAAGGCCTCGCACTCAGTTCGCGTAATATGCGTCTCTCGCCCGAAGGCAAAGAGAAAGCACTAATCATCTCGAAAGCACTTCAGCACGTAAAAGCACATTTTAGATCGGTATCGGTCGACGAATTAACCCAGACAGGAAGCAACATCATTCTTTCTGAAAAAGGTGTAACGCCCGAATACTTTGCCATCTGCGAAACGAGAACCTTACAGCAGGTTAACGAGCTTCATGCTGATAAAGAATATGTCGCACTAGTTGTAGCTTGGGTGGAAGGAGTACGACTCCTTGATAATATGTTGTTAAATGAATAAGTATGCTTCATCAAAAATCTGTCGTTTGGATTGTTGTTGATTTGAAATGAACTTAATTTTTAATCAAATTTCTTTTACTCATTCTAGATTGTATTTGCATGCATTATTATCCGTATTTTTCTATTTGCCACTCGAGCCGTGGCGGGGCTCTTCTTTTTACCTCAAAAAGAAGCAAAACCGGAACGAAGTGGAGCTCACCGAAGGTAAACTCGTCGCTGTACCCATTTGCCACATTGGCTAGTGCCTCCTCCTGCAATTGGCAAATGACTAAGGCGACATCTTTAGTGAATGTAAGGATAGTGTATTGACTATATTGCACTTTTATACTTCAGCGGAATTTATAGGAGGACCTAGGTCGATGTAGCGTTAAGAAAGCTTGTGGATTTGCGTTAAGAACATATCCACAAAGCGAAGCGGCTTGGAGCTGTTTAGTAAATCCACAAGCTTTTAGCGTAACATTGACCAAGTCTTGAATTTTGTCAAACTTTTTTTCAAGAAAAAGTTTGGAGCCCTGCCACGGCCAGTGGCGGAAAGGTAATGCCATGGACAAAAAACTGATTAAAAAATAAGTTCCTTAATTTTATTCAAATAACAGGACTTCACCCCATCATTTTCTTACTTTAAATAAACAATAAAAAGATTAATTTTGCAATCATGATGATTGAAGTAATGAAATCAAAAATTCATCGTGCTCGTGTAACACAAGCCGAATTGAATTATGTGGGAAGCATCACAATTGATGAAGACTTGATGGATGCGGCAGATATTATTGCCAATGAGAAGGTACAAATTGTAAATAATAATAACGGCGCCCGTTTAGAAACATACGTAATACCGGGAGAAAGAGGTACAGGCACCATTTGTCTTAACGGAGCTGCTGCCCGGCTTGTGCAGGTGGGAGACATTGTAATCATTATCTCTTATGCCACTATGAACCGGGAAGAAGCCAGAAAACACCAACCTACACTTGTATTTCCAGATGATCACAACAGATTACTGAAATAATGATTAACTTTACCATCGAATAATACAATTCGATTGCTTTATCCGAATATGCTGCGCATAATATCTACATACCGCAAATTATCTGCATCCCTCTTAGCAGGATGGATGTGTATAATTGTGATCAGTGGTGTGGTATTTATGCACAAAGAGGTAACTTCCAGTGGGGAAATTGTCACGCATATTCACCCATATGATTTTACAGATAAGTCACCGAAGAAGCATCACAAGTCAGATGGTGAAATTCAATACCTAAACATTGTTTTTCAAGGAAGCTTTATTTCTTCTGATTTCGTCAGCTTCGAGATCCCTTTCTTTCAGGAATTTCAATTCGAAAATTATTCATGCTATTCCTATCACGAATATGCTTCTGTTTTCTATTCTTATTACCTTAGAGGTCCTCCCCAAGGCCAAGTGTAACAAAATTTTAAGGAACGGAAGAAATAATATTATCGTCATTGTAAGAGCGTACGAGGTAGCAATGGATCACAACTCTTGAGAAAAGATCGTCTACTGCGTACACTATCGCAGGTACGGTGAGAGGTATAACACCATCGTTATTACGAGGCGATACCACGCGGCAATTGATCACAACCATATTTATTCATCCGTTACCACAACTCTGTATCTTTTTTTAACGTATTTCATCAAGAACACATTATATATTATATGTCTACAAACTATTATGGTCATTTCATGACCGTACTTATGCTATTTGTTTTATCAAATGGCTTCGCCCAACAGAAAATTGAAGGGACTATCCAAGACCCAAAAGGTACACCCATTGAGCATGCCACTGTCCTTATAGAAGGCACGTCCATAGCCGCTTCTTCCGATGAGCAAGGTAAATTTTCCCTAACCTCTCCACAAAATCAGTCCACTATCCTGATCCGTACAGTCGGTTATCTGCCCTATAAACAAAAAATAAGCGATTCCGAAAAAAACTCACAACTCCACATTATATTACAAAAGGACAATCGCAATCTAGATGAGGTAGTGGTCTCCGGCACGCTGCGGGCGGTCTCCAAGTTAGAAAGCCCCATTCCGGTAGAGGTCTATTCTGCCAAATTTTTCAGAGCAAATCCAACCCCGACAATTTTCGAATCTCTCCAGAATATAAATGGTGTGCGCCCGCAGATCAACTGCAGTGTGTGTAATACCGGCGATATCCATATCAATGGTCTGGAAGGGCCATATACCATGGTACTGATTGATGGCATGCCCATTGTCTCCGGCCTTTCAACTGTATATGGATTGAACGGCATTCCGCAAGCTCTAATTGAACGTGTAGAAATAGTAAAAGGTCCGGCCTCTACGTTATACGGTAGCGAAGCGGTGGGTGGTCTCATAAACATCATTACGAAAACACCCGAAAACGCGCCACTATTAAGCTTAGAAACATTTGGAACAACCTGGCAGGAATACAACTTAGATCTAGGAGGTAAGTTTACGGTGGGATCCGCTCAGTCGTTGTTGGGCGTGAACTACTTTAACTATTCGAATCCTTTAGATAAAAATGGAGATAACTTTACAGACGTCACCCTTCAGGATCGGATTTCTCTCTTTAACAAATGGAATTTCGCGCGCAAAGACAATAAAACATTCTCACTAGCCGGCCGATATATATACGAAGACCGTTGGGGCGGAGAAATGAACTGGAACAAGCGATATCGTGGAGGCGATGAAGTATATGGCGAAAGCATTTACACCAAACGCTGGGAAGTGATGGGCGTCTACGACTTACCTGGAAGCGAAGATTTCTCTCTATCTTTAAGCGCAAATGGGCACGATCAAAATAGTGTCTATGGCGACGTCCAATATACAGCAGACCAGAAAATTGTATTTGGCCAATTAACTTGGCATAAACAACTTAAAAACCATGATCTATTGACCGGACTGGCTTATCGTTACACCTATTACGACGATAATACCCCCGCAACAACCGAAGTATCGCACACACATCTACCTGGGCTATTTGTCCAAGATGAAATTACCCTACATCCGCAACACAAATTATTGCTTGGAGCCCGTTACGATTATAACTCTATTCACGGGAGTATTTTATCACCACGTGTAAATTATAAATGGAACTCCAAAGACAAAACCCAGGTCCTTAGGATCGGTGCCGGAAACGGTTATCGTGTAGCCAATGTCTTCACGGAAGACCACGCTGCACTAACCGGTGCACGCGATGTGGTTTTCGAAGGCGATCTCAAGCCCGAAACTTCGTGGAATACAAACGTCAACTACGTGAAGAAGTTTTACTCGGATAATGGCTCTGTATTTGGTATCGATGCTAGCGTATTTTACACCTACTTTAGCAATAAAATTATCCCCGACTATGATACCGACATCAATAAAATCATCTATTCCAATTTAGATGGGCATGCCGTTTCAAAAGGTATTTCTGTCAATTTGGACTGGGCACATTCGAGCGGCTTTAAAGCCATGATCGGTGGGACCGTGATGGATGTATATAGTGAAGAAGAAGGCGAGCGGGAATGGCAGATGCTGACCGAGAAATTTATGGGTACCTGGACCATCGGATATAATTGGAATCGTCTGGGATTAAGTTTTGACTATACCGGTAATGTCATCGGCCCTATGCGTTTACCTATTCTAGGTGCAAACGATCCCAGACCCGACGAGTCGAATGCATGGAGTATTCAGAATATACAAGTCACGAAGCATTTTCGTAACGGGCTTGAAATTTTTGGTGGTGTAAAGAATTTACTGAACTGGACCCCCACCAAAGGAATTCCATTTATTATCTCCCGTGCCCATGACCCGTTTGAAAAAATTGATGACCCGAGTCTTCTACCGTTTGACCCCAGTTACGTTTACGGACCAAACCAGGGTATTCGTGGATTCCTAGGCGTTCGGTATAATTTATTAAGATAATATTAGGTATAATGATAGCAGGATTAAGTAAAAATTGTGCGTTATTGCTGGCCATAATTGGTCTTTTCAGTTCTTTTTGTAAAGCGCAGACAAATCCTGTGGACATTGCTAAGGTGGATAGTCTGATGGAGCAACAAGCCAAGCCGATACTAATTCTGCTATCTACCGATTGGTGTCAATATTGCCAGATGCAGAAGAACCAAATACAAAAGCACAAGGATTTCGCGCTAAAAGCAAACTTATTCTACTATGTAGAGTTTAATGCTGAAAGTAAAGACAACGTTTTGTTGCAGGGGCAGCACTATACTTTCAAGCCTACCGGCAAAAACACCGGCACGAACGAACTTGCTCGGGCGTTAAACGGTCCCGGCACGCTGGCGTTTCCAACTTGGGTATTACTGGACAAGAACTATCAGACGCTGTTTCAACATGGCGGTGTGTTGAATCCCCAACAGTTAACGGAACTGCTGCATGCTATCGATAACATCAACAAAAGCACCCTGTAAAAGTCTTAACAAAATAGCCCGCAACCTGATACTGCGGGCTATTTTATTTTGGGATTCTTACCATTACCTAGAGAACATTTTAGCTATAAACTTTTCTAACTGCTGATATAACTTTGAAGTTGGTCAATGGTCTGTCTTTGATCATCGATGATATGTTTCACAAGATCGCCGATAGAAATTATGCCAATAACAATATCGTTTTCCACGACAGGCAAATGCCTAAAATGATTGGTCGTCATCAGTTCCATACAACTTTCAATTTTTTCTTCAGTCGTAATGGTACGTGGATCATGTGTCATGACAACATGAATAGGTGTATCTTTGGATGATTTGCCCTGCAAAATAATTTTTCGGGCATAGTCACGCTCGGTGAAGATACCAACTAACGCGTCATTTTCAACAATCAACAATGCACTGATGTTCTTTTCCATCATCATTTGCAAAGCATCCAAAACCAATGTATTTTGGCTTACAGCGTGAATAACAGACGATTTACCCTGGAGAATGTGTTTTACGGTTTTCATCTAAATTAGTTTTTAGTTGTTGATGGGTCGGCATCAACAAATTGGCCATTATATGAAATATCCATGTAGCACAGGCTGCACAAATACGAATGAATATAGTTTGGATATTCCATATGGCAATTAAATAACAATTATATACATATGAATTAGTTCATTAAAGATAACTTTTTTTAGCGGAATAAAAAATAAAACCTTTTTTCTTACTTTTGCTGTAGCACTACGGAATAAGCCTGCGTTCTATCGTTTAAAAAAGACATTAAAATTTTTGAAATCGTCATGATTTTCGTCATGAGCGCTTCATTGAACTAAAAAACAATTTATTCGAATGAAAAATTTATTAAAACCACTATTTGCATTTGCGATTGTTGCAACGACTTTCACTTCGTGTATGGAAAAGGATGACACGGATTATGATGCGATCTACTTAAGAGAGGAGCAAATCATTGACTCTATCTTTTCTGCGCAGAAACTTGTTATTGAAGATTATGTGGACATGCACTTTGATAATGCTAAAGAAGACACCATAAAATTGACTTATCGTTACCTAAATAAGAGTATAAAACGAGGTATTTGGTTTGAAGTTCTTAGTGAACCGACGGATGACACTTACGAATATAAAGTAAACCCCAATAGTACACAAGGAGCACCAATTTACCCAAAATGGAAACTTAAATATAAAGCATCACTGCTTAATGGTACTGTAGTACAAGAAGATAGTGAGGGTACTGAATATAGCTTTAATACTAATAACCCTAACGTTTATAATAATGCGTGGTTTATCTCGTTTATCCCCTACTCTCTTAAATATAGCGGGAAAGACTTTATCTATGAGGGCTTAACTAAAAACGGTTTAAAAAAGGGCAGCAAATTTCGTATGGTTACTCCTTCGTACTTCGCTTTTGCTTCAACAGCTAAAGACAAAATCCCTGCTAATTCACCTTTAGTATACGAGTTTGAAGTCTTAGAAATCGAGTAAAACAGATAAAGTATAGGGTAAGCGTTAACAATATTTGTTGACGCTTTTTTTAGCTTATCTCAGAAACGTCTCGCTTTAACCCACATCCAACTATTTACCTAATAAAATTAGGTATCGCAAGTAACAAATCGGACGTTTATGTCATGTTTAACAACTATTATACAAATGAAAAACCTATTTAAACTACTATTTGCATTTACTATCACAGCAGCAACTTTCACATCCTGTGTAGACGATAAAGAGATTTTCGACCCGGAAGCACAGCTAGCATTAGAAAAACCTATCATTGAGAGCTATGTAGAACAACATTACCCTAATGCGCAGCAATATGAAAACAGCGGCCTATGGTATGAGATTATTGAACCCGGAGAGCCTGCTAGTTACGAGTACGACATTAAAGATACACTGAATCAAAAATGGATTTTTGCAGAAGGAATTATAAACTACAAAGGTAAGTTAGTCGCAGATGGGACAGTATTCGACCAGACAAAGGATATAACCAAAGGAGATACAATTCCTGTATATATGAGTCTTAACACAGGCCAAGCATCCGTTATTACAGCGTGGATTTATGCTTTTTCGCCAAAAACTTTAATCGTCGATGAGAAAAATATTGATCTAGGCATTATCTTCACAAACGGCGCACAAAACGGAGCGAAGTTTAGGATTATCACACCTTCACAATACGCTTATGGGAACAGTACTCAAGGTAAAATCCCCGCTAATTCACCATTAGACTTCGAAGTTGAGGTATTAAAAATGCGAGATTTCGATCCTAAACGTAACGATTAACACCAATAAAAGCGGTCTCTTAAACTAGACCGCTTTATTTATCATATCTACTATTTTTTTACTGCGACTAGAATGTCGTCCAGAAATATACGGTTTACGTTTCTCGAACCCTGCCAGCCACTACCTTCACGCAAATCATAAGCACCGCCCAAAAACCAGATTTGGGTATCAGAGGTAGCACCTGTAATCGTGAAAGTACGTGTCGTTTCCGGAGCTTTCCAAATTTCCGTACAGTTTGGGTCAGCAGAATAATCAGGCCAATTGTTGATATTAAACTCATCTACACTGACTGTACCGGGACCGGTGATACCCACTTTGAGGAGCGTGACATCTTGTGCGCCTCCGGCAGTCTGATAGGGTACAGCTTTAAAGGATACTTGCAGATTCTGTGTACCCTGCACAGCAGACAGCTTGGGACTGAGTATATCTGCTCCGTAATTTGTTTTTCCTAATTTCACAAACCCCGGACGAGCATACGTTGATGGGATATTATCCGCAGACGGCTTGTTCCATGTCCATCCCCTTTCTTTTTCAGCAGCGGTCCACAGATCTATTCTTGTCTCGCCAGTGGTCGTGTAAAAAACGGCATTCCCATATCCCAGCCAGTTGAAATCTTCATAGAGAACGACTTCCATTCCTTGCTGATTGATCTCAAATACACCGCCGGGTGCTTGTTCACCGTTCAGGTAGAAGACTAACGTTGCTTTTCGCACTTCGGGTGTTGCATTTGCGCCTACATTCAGGGTCACCCCGGTGTCAAAACGACCTTCCTTTGGTTCAATGTTCAACCAATCCGCACCTTCAAGTATTTCTACTTTCCAATCTCCTGTCGACCGGACGACATATCGCCCATAGAGCCCTTCTTCGGGAGCTTCTAAACTTGACAAGCCATCCAGATTGACATAAGGATCGTCATCTCCATTATTTATACTACGTGCTTCTTGCTCGATCCGCAATACATTATTTTGTATTTTGCCGTCCACAACAAACGTCAGAACAGATTGACGTGCCTCCAAGGTCGAGTTTCTGTCGACAGTTACCGTAAATGTCCCTGACCCATTCCCTTCGCTAGGCTCAATCTTTAACCATTTTTCGTTGCGCAAAGTTTCCACTCTCCATGTTCCTGAAGACTGCACAGTAAAGATCTTGGATATCCCTTGGGAAGATGCAGTCAGACTGCTCGGATTATCCTTCAATTCAAAATGAGCACTTCCATTATTTTCTTTGCTACAGGAATAAAAAAACATCAGGAAAAACACCCCTATAAGTATTCCTGAAGCTTTTCCAAAATCTATATAATAATTTGCTTTCATCGTTATGACTTTAATATTATTGTAACTCCCCTACCTTACTTGCATTTCCACGCGTTCTTGTATAACATTTGTAACACCGCTGATCGTGTACTCGTATTTCAGCAGAAACACGTTGGTTTTTCTTCCAAAAGCCTCTTCGATCCGAAACATATTTGGATACAACGGATCGTTATTCAACTGCGTAACCTGTATATCCTTATACGGTTTGATGGATACCTTGTTGTCCTCATCCACTTCCAGTATAATAGCCGTTTTTGCAAAGGCAGCTTCAGTTGACTGAAAAGTTTCATTACCCGCTATCATCCTGACGCTGTTGTGCGTAAGCGGAAACAATTCCTTATTTGCCGCCACAGGTATCTCTCCGTCTTTTATCCCCGTCATCGTATACCTTGAACTGGTAATTTGAGAAGCATAAGCGTTCTCAAAAGACACTTGGTAAAGCACGGTATTTTTTGTCGGATTGATCTCTACACCGGAAACGTCGGTAGCCTTTAATCCGATAAAATAGGTCGAATCCGGCGATAAACCTTCCGGGCGTAGCTTAATCATGGTTCTTCCGGTGCGCTCGCCCGCTTTTATTATAATCTTGTCATCAAGAAGCTCGTATTTACCTGCAGGCACAAGTTTGGCATACAGATCTTCCGCTGCATCAAAATTCGACCAGTTGTATTCTTTCAAGGGTTCCGGATCTTCCTCCAGTCCGATCACCAGATCCTTCTCGGGGGCGTGTGTACCACCGACAGAAGCGGCGACATACCCGATGATTTCCCCTCCGGTCATTTGTACGACCTCCTGAAATACATTGTGGTCATCGCTACTAATCAAAGAGACTTCATTTTTGTACATCTCCTTTTCGAACATCTCATGATCATCACAAGACGTAAACATCGTCGTGAATGCAAGAATGGCTATATATCTTCGTTTCATCCGTTATTTTTTTTAGTGGTCCGATGTCTCCCCATAATTAGGAAACCGCGGGTTTATGTTCTTCCTTTTTATCGTTCTATTCTAATTATACCCTGGATTTTGGTCTACCGACGGCAACCTTCTCAATTCAGCGCGTGGTAGCGGCACCCAGTTGGCTCGCTTATTGACTTCCCGCGCAAGGAATGAAGAAGATCCCGGCACGACACGTCTGTAATAGGCCTCCCGTGTATCTCCATCCGGATTCATACCCATGATGGGCTCGCGTTCTGTTTGTTCGTAGATGCCCCAGCGACGTACATCGTAGAAACGTCTGTTCTCCCATAGGAACTCGACCATACGTTCGCGTTCGATTTGTTTTTGTACTTCCGATGAGCTGGCAAGCTGCCCAGCAGACAAACCGGGCAAGCCTGCGCGATAGCGCACAGCATTGAAAGCGCCTTTGATCGCATCGACATCGCGGCTTAGGGCATACGTTTTGTCTCCCAGTTCTACCGAATGGCTACCGGTCAGGTTATTGAGTGCCTCGGCGTACGACAACAAGATTTCGGCATACCGAATCATCGCATAGAACTTTGGAAGTTGCCGTGCTCCGGTACCACTTTTTGCATCATACGGGTGTATCCATTTCTTGATCACGTATCCCGTGATCGGATAGTTGGGAGAGCTCGCACTCACCCCACCGCGGCCGTCCAGATCCTGAAAATAGTACTTGGCGGTGTGATTAAAGAGCGTGGTAGAGGATAATGCCTGCCACACGGCTTCATTGAATCCTACAGATGCGTAAAAGCGCATTTCTCGATTAGCATACATCTTGAATACACCGGCATTAAGCGGGTACCCCGAGAAGCTCCTCGACTGTTCTGTAAAAAGGTCATTAAATGTACCACCTGCAGGCAGATCACTGACTTGTTCAAAATAGGTGTCGCCACGAGCTTCCTGTATGGTACGTCCATCCGTCATCAGGTAGGCATCAACGACTTTCTGTGTCACGCAGAAGCGTCCCCAACCACCGAGCGTTGGCGGAAGCGCTCCTTGATTGAGGTCGGTATTGATATACTGCGCACTTTTCCCCCAGATAATTTCCGGGTTGATGGCAGCTACAGATTCACCGGTAAATATATCTGAGTAGGATCTGAATGCATCGATACCATTTGCGCCATTTGGATAGCTATTATAATATTCGGGATCGGACACAACCCCTGCCGGCAACATAGGGGTCAAGTCGTCAGCAGGCACAGTATAAAGCTTATACAATCCCATATCCATGACACGTTTGGCAGCGGCCGCGGCTACCGCCCAGCGCGCTTCGTCATATTGCTGTGATACATAGTGCACGCCGTCGGTCTTGCGCGTCCAACTGCCGAAGAATGAACGGCCTGCTTCACCACCATTGTACAATGGACTGGCATGTATCAATCGCAAACGTGCGATCAGTGCCCATGCCGCTCCTTTGGAAGGACGTCCGAAATTAAGTAGCCCAACATCGGGCGGCATCAGTTGGCCTGCCTTCTCTAACTCTCCGCAGGTATATTCCATCGCTTCATCGTAAGTCGACCGCGGACGATCGTAGTATTCCATGGTTTCGTTCGTGTTGAGCACTTCATCGCCTACCAATATCGGAGGACCATAATCCACCAAAATATTGTAGTATGCATAAGCTCTAATGAAACGGGTGTACCCCTCGATCCGTTGCCTATCGACAATTGTCATGTCGCCCGGCCGCTCCAGATTTTGCAGCACCAGATTGCATTTACGGATAATTTTGTAATAGTTGTTCCATTGATTAAGCCCTCCAAATTTATCCGGTGTAATGTTTCCGGTAGCAAAATCCATCCCATAATATATATTGGTGGTTCCCGCTCCGGTCAGCCCGTTAAAAGCTTCATCAGTTGCCATCGGTCCAGGGGTGTAATTGCTTCGAATTGTTTTTGCCTCGTCAGGGAATAGCGACGCTGCACCCCACATATAAGCTTCCATATTTCGGGTATTGCTAAATGCCGAGTCGATGTTAAACTCATCGTCGAAGTAATTGTCGATATTCAGGTAATCCTTACAGGAGGTCGCCATGACAAGCAACTGAATAATAAGCACTGCCTTCGTTATTTTTTTTATGATTATTGACGTTCTCATGTCGTTAATTTAAATCTGTCGTTCTAAAGATTGATATATACTTGCATCGAATAGGTCGTCGGTATCGGATACTTACGGCCATTCCATGCAGCCTGCTCGGGGTCAAAGATTTTCACATTGTCCCAGATATATAAGTTGTTTCCTACAAATTGAAGATCCATGGAACTTACACCCGCCCTCTTCAAAAATGCTGGACTTACTCGGTAACTCAATGTGATCTCTTGCAATCGAATGTAGCGGGCATCATCCAGCCAAAAAGAGGACAACTGGGTGTTGTTGTTATTCTTACCGTACTGAAGACGTGGAAACCGGGCATTCGGATTTTCCGCCAGAGAAACGTCTATACCATGTTCCAGCGCATATTCCCGAGGAATCCACCGGTTTTTGGGATCGTTAACCGACTCGATTACATTGCCCTCCGTACCGTTGTAGAATGGCATATAACCCTTACCGTTGATCTCTGTGACTCCCTTATACGTTTTAGGCATGCCTACATAGTAGAAAGGTGTTCTTCCGGTTCCTTTGAACAGGACGCCCAAGGACAGGTTTTTATAACGGAACTCGCCACCAAAACCGAACATGAGCAACGGATAATCGCTATGCGTCAAAGGCACCTTGTCTAACGTATTGATTACACCATCTCCATTGACGTCTTTGTATTTGATATCACCCGGCAACACCGCTCCAAAGCTCTGTTTCGGACTATATTTCACGTCATCCTCATCCTTAAACAGTCCCAGAGACTGGTAGCCACGGACGGAATTATATGGGAAACCGTTCTGTTCCAAATATGGATACTCCATATATGCCTGTTCCCAGTTTTGCACAACATTTTTAGAGTAGGTAAAATTACCGCGCACGGTAAAGCCAAAATCCTGAGACACCTGCGTGTTGTAGCTGATGTTTCCGTCGGCACCCGTGCTTTTCATCCGTCCCACATTTGCCCATGGATTGTTCACCACGCCCACATATTCGGGAACTTGTACGCGTTGCTGGAATATTCCGTTTCGCTGATCTTTAAAGAAATCAATGACGAAGTCAATCTTGTTGTTGAAAAGCTTGCCCTCGATCCCTAGATTAGACTTGATAGCCCTTTCCCAGGCGAGGTTATCCGCTCCGATACGGGTTTCGTTAATAGTTTCTATCCCGCCAACTCCCCATATGGTACCGAAACCTTGATTGGCTTTCGTCAGGTAAGGAAAACGAATATCATCAATGATACGGTCGTTACCCACAGTCCCATAGGAGGCCCGGATCTTAAAATAGTTGAGCCAGGGAGCCTTCTCCTGTATAAAGCTGTAGCTCGTAGGCACCCAGCCCAGTGCAATAGATGGAAAGAATCCATATTGCCTGCCCGGCTGGAAGTTTTCGGAACCCGTATACCCGAAGTTGACATCCAACAGATAGGTATCACGGAAACCATAAGTCAGTCTGCTGGACACCCCTTGATAACGCACAGGGATAGCCGTCAGGTTATTTGTGGCTTTCTCCGTGCTTTTGGCATCGCTGACGTAGTAATAGATCAACGCTGATGTGCGGTGGTCATCACCGAATTGTTGGTCATAGTTAAGCGTGGATTCCAAATGGTACTTGCGGTACTGCCGTGTATCTTTACCATAGGCTGCAGCGCTTTCCTGTACCATTTCCTCCGTAACAAGTGAGCCGTCATAATTCCGGCCCGTGGCCTGATATAGGGCTGGCTGTACCCATCTGCGTTCTGTGAATCTACTGTGAATATCGTAAGCGCCCTGTACCCGGAACTTGAGACCATCGAGCACACTGGAAAGATCTTGATCGAGCGAGAGCGTTGTTTTACCCTTGTACCACTGCTCACTGGCCTTTCCGGTACGGTTAATTAAGACGTAAGGCGATGACAGCCCGTTACTTCCCATTGCCGGTAGCATACCATTGGAGTATTGTGTAGGAATAGCCAGGGGTGTAAGCGCTGATTGTGCATCCCATATATAGTCTGTATTGCCCATACCTGGCATATCCAATTTGGATAAGTATCCATCCGATCCTAAGTACACTTTTGTGGTTTTGGTTAGATTAATATCCAGGTTAATCCGATAGGTATAAGCATTAAATCCTACATTTGAACTGTATGGACTGCCCTTATCTACTTTATAAGCGGCTGTTTCGCTGTTACCGCCTAAACTCAGGAAATAGCGTGCGACCTCAGATCCTCCGCGTCCGCTGGCATAATAGCTTTGACGCCAAAAGTTTTTGTTGAGGATTTCGTCCTGCCAACTGACATCTGGATACATGTCCGGATCCAAGCCATATTGAATGATCCCTAATTCGGTATCGGTATAGACCGGCGATTCGCTGCGTGCAAAAGCAGCCTCATTAGCCAGCTGGGCATAATCGTATGCACCTAAATACTTGGGCAGGCGACTGAGGTGTGAAAGAGTTGAATTCACACGCCCTGTAATCTGTATCCGATCCACGACACCTCTCTTGGTCGTGACCAACACTACGCCGTTGGCACCGCGCACGCCATAGACGGCCGTGGCCGACGCATCCTTCAGGATGGAGAAGCTCTCAACGTCCGCCGGATCGATGGTATTTAAGTCACCTTCCAGTCCGTCGATAAGGACCAGTGCACTGGCATTGGCACCAAAGGTACCTATACCACGTATCCAGAAATCTGCGATATTTTGTCCTGGTTCACCGCTGGCCTGCATGGATATCACGCCGGCTGCCCGTCCGCCGAGCAGGTTTGCCATCGAGGGAGCTGGTGACTGCAGGTCTTTGGTATCCACCGTCGTGATGGCGCCTACCGAACTTATTTTCCGCTGTTGGGCACCAAGACCGACCACAACAACCTCATCGATAGCCGCTGCAGCTTCGTTGAGCCTGATGATGAGATTGTTTGTCGATTCGACCGCTAGGTGCTCTACGGGCTCATATCCCACGGAAGTGAACACGATTTTATCGCCATAACTCGCTTTAACGCTAAATTTTCCTTTTTCATCCGACGATGTACCGATACTGGCCTTGTCCCTGACGTAAATAGATACGTTGGCCATTGGCTCTCCGCTTTCATCTAATACGGTACCTACGATTGTTAATTCTTGTGTTTGCTGTGCAAATGTCGTCGTAAGCCAAAAGCAAAACGGCAGTAAGCACAAAATATGAATGATCCTCATAGTATTTATATGCAATTTATTATTCAATAACTAGTTTGCGAATTCGCGAATTGCCGTAGTCGGCAATATATATATCACCGTCTTCATTAACGGCAACCCCCCAAGGGTTGTTAAACATGGATTCTATCGGCCCCCCGTCTTTGTATCCTGACACGCCGGGCTGTCCCGCTACCGTAGTAACGATACCGTCAGCCGATACCATACGGATACAGTGGTTGCCATAATCGGCGACAAACATATTTCCGTCGTTGTCAAACTTGATATCTTTGGGATAGTTAAACACCGCATCTTCGATCGGCCCATCGCGGTGGCCACTACCACCGGTCGCATTTACCCTTTTGAAGCCTTCGTTGATATGTTCTGGACGAAGATCCAGCACCATGAGGCCCTGTCTGTACTCGTTCGGACTGGCATTTGAATGAAGGGTCATCCAAAGCTCCCACGGTTTATCCGGGTTGATACCCTGTCCATATTGCGATCCGTAGGGCCATTTCGACCCGGCAGCATTCGATCCTTTGTGTATAACGGTCGCTTCATATGTATCGGGGTGTATCCGGACGACACTGCCATCTCGGGAACGCGTATAAAGATAGCCGTCGTACGGAGAGAAAGAGATAAAGTTCATATACTGATTACCCGTTGGAATTCCGTGAGGATCTGCAAATGAGGCGTTGCGCTGACGCGGATACCAGCCCTCCCTTGGGTCAAAGGAGAAAAACACTTCAACCACGGATTCGTGCGAAACAGTCATCATACCTGTTTCTCGATCTACCGTGATACCGTTGGCATAGGGATATGGACTGCTCGCCGCCAGATACATGGAGGTCACTAGATTTTCGGCTTCGCTGACTCGGCCCACGCCAAATTTCTCATTACCGACGCCATCCCGCCAGGTCATAAAGAGGTTGCCCTCCTTATCCAACTCCAGGTACTTTGCACAGACATGGGCCTGATCGAGCGTTCCCGGTACGAACTCTCTGTCGCCGGAACCGGTAACAGTGGTAACCTGCGCCTGAGCCGTGTAGATGAAGTGGTTTTCATAGACTACGGAATCTTCACCGATCCTCACCGAAATACGGGGGTCGTCACCCGGCAGACGCGGTACAATAGCATAGATCCGATTTCCGCTGGAAGAAACGACCGCAGCCTCTTTCTTGTTGAAATAAACTTTGATTGCTTTCGGGTCGCTTCCGAAATTTTCTCCATTCAATAAAATTTTGTCTTTTGCTCCACCCTCAAGCGGATAAAAGGACGTCAGTACCACAGGTGCTGATGGATCATATTCCTTACGCAGATCAGTTTCTTCATTTTTACAAGAAGATAAGACAAAGAGGAATAAAGATAAGTACGAAAAAATCTGTTGTTTTGGTCGCATTTCTATTAATTTATTTCTAACAATTGTGTTTTAAGTTTAAAATGAGTTATATTCTGCTTCTCCATTTTGTCAACATACGGCAACTGTTGAGCCGTCACTTTTTCGGATGCAAATGACATAAAAATTCCTTCATTTTTGTCAATTTCATTGGCTCATTAATTTCATTTTTCAAAGGTCAAACTTTAATGTTAGACTATTTTAAATGCGAATTTTCACAACATCAAAATCAAAATCATAAAAAATTTAAAACACTAATAAACAGTATTTTATACCACTTAATAAATCTTAATTTCTAAACTTTTAAGATATATTTACAGGCATTTCCATGCGGTGTTTTCGGGAATTTAACATTGAATTTACAACACCTTAACAGACTTCCAATTTTCACCTGTTAAGGTTGTATTTTTTCATCTTAAATTCACTTTTGGTGACTTAAATATGATAAAGTTTACCTGTCTTTTATGGTAGAGATAAGGCTTATCTTCAGTGATTCATTTACTTTTTGGATCAATAAATTTTAAAGGAACTTATTTTTTAATCAAATTTCTTTTACTCATTCTAGATTGTATTTGCATGCATTATTATCCGTATTTTTCTATTTGCCACTCGAGCCGTGGCGGCGTTCTTCTTTTTACCTCAAAAAGAAGCAAAACCGGAACGAAGTGGAGCCCACCGAAGGTAAACTCGTCGCTGTACCCATTTGCCACATTGGCTAGTGCCTCCTCCTGCAATTGGCAAATGACTAAGGCGACATCTTTAGTGAATGTAAGGATAGTGCATTGACTATATTGCACTTTTATACTTCAGCGGAATTTATAGGAGGATCTAGGTCGATGTAGCGTTAAGAAAACTTGCGGATTTGCGTTAAAAACAGATCCACAAAGCGAAGCGGCTTGGAGCTGTTTAGTAAATCCAAAAGCTTTTAGCGTAACATTGTCCAAGTCTTGAATTTTGTCAAACTTTTTTTTAAGAAAAAGTTTGGAGCCCTGCCACGGCCAGTGGCGGAAAGGTAATGCCATGGACAAAAAACTGATTAAAAAATAAGTTCGTTTCTATTAACCAGATAGTTTAAGTCACAGACTTTTTTTTTGAAAGCAGTCAGAAAAAGAAATCGTTTGGGAACAAAGCATTAATACGACAACAGCAAGTCTTCGCGATCAAGTACCTGAATGCGTCCTTCAAACTGATCTGGACAAATCGATTTGTTTTTAGTCTTACTTCGGTATGTATAAATCGTACTTATTGAACACCGTAGAAACCGTGAAATCTTGGCGCTATCGGTTATGCCTAATCTAATAAGAGCAAAAATCCGAAGTTCAGTCGTTAACAATGCTCCTTTTACTTCCGTTCTCTCCTCTACCGGTAAGAGGTTATTAAACTCCATCACGAAATTTGGGTATAATTTCAAAAAAGTCTCATCAAAATTAATAAGGAACGCTTTGTATTCCTTTTCAATGTATGCTGTAGAATCTAGTTCCCTTTGGATTTTTTCAATCATCCCTCTCTTCAGCAATCTTTTCAGATTAACGCGATAGTCATTTAATTTTTCGATGTAATCCGAGCACAAATCTATAAACTTACTCAAGTAAGTTTCCTTTAGCAAACTCATAGCTATCAGCTCATTATTCGAAAATGCCATCTGACTGTTAGCAATGTGGAGCTCTGCATTAGAAAGGTGCAGTTGATTACTCATTGAGTTAAGCTCTTGATTCATTTTCGTCAAGTCGTCGTTCAATACACTTAACTGATCTTTTGTTTTCCGCAGTTTTCTGTACTGCTTTACGACAAACAGCGACAATAAAATTGTAAATGCCAATAGACAGGCAATAATCAAGAATCCTGATGAGATTGCATTCCGCTGTTGTACAATTTTTGTGTTATAAGCTTCATATATTTTCGGAAGAATCTTTATAATCTGCTGGAACCATCTGAAGGCTCCACTATAGGTTGCATCTTGTAGCGATAGTTCGACAAATTGGTAAGCAGTTTCAATATCACCTTCATCATATAAAAGTGCAGCTAGCTTCCACAAAGACACATATGCTTTTACGGCATATTTAACATCGGTGATAGCCGAAACAGCGAGAAATCGCTTTTCTTGTTCCAAATCTCCCTTCAAGTGAAACAGTGTGGACATATAAAAGGCAACATGAGCCATTTCCCGATCTTCTAGCGATAGTCGATTATAGGCTCCGAACAATACCTTTATTGCACTGTCATATTCTTTCTTCGCCTTAAGCTTGTTGGCAAGATGTATTGTGTGCCAAACGGACTGTTCAGGTGTATAACGCAGCAACGAGTCCAAACAAGCATTTATTTCACTTTTATAAATCTTCTTCTCACTCGCAAGGATTGTATATTCGGCCAGTCCTTTATACAGTTCCATTCGTACGGTGAAATAGAGTAGGTTTATTTCGTCAGCCAGTCCCGCTCCAACAATACGCGCGCTATCTAATATTTCCTTAGATTCGCGATACGTCCCTGTATATGCGTACACGCGAGCTATAAAAAGCATTGATTCTGTCCTGTAAATGGGCTGCTGTTTAAGCGAAGTCTCCGACAGCGCAAGCATGTGCTCGGCATACTTCAATGCGCTATCAATCTGCAAGTCATAATACATCTGAAAAAGCGACTTGCAGGCGTCAAATTGAGCAACGGGACTATTAGAAGAATCCAGTTGTTTTCGCATTTGATCGATCTGAGTCAACTTCTTTTCCAAATAATAATCACTCTTAGCAATCTCACTTTTAAGCAATGTAAATGATTCGCTATATGACATATCTGTTTGCGCTCTCCCCGGTAGGAAGCTGAACAATAAGGTCAGTAATATTGTAGACAAAGCGATTTTCATATATTCTTTTATCAAAAAATGCTCGGTTACTTCCGTTCTACTATGCGATAGACAACATATTATAAATCATGTTGTCTATACTTCATAATTAGAGGTTACCATTTGTCCTACAAAAGACGACAATACAAATCAGGAAAATATAAACTTAATATTACGGTTTTGTTAACAATTACATCAGGAGACTATCGAAATTTACTTCCCCCTAAACTTAGATCCTTCCAGAATTTCCTGTGCGTCTTCCTTCGCTAGCAATTGCTTCAGATCCAGTTCGGGATTTTTTTCCATAAATTTTCGCACGATCATCCAGCCGATATAAGAGCCTAGTTTAGGGGCCGATTCATTGTTCTCTCCGAGTTCACGGGTAAAAGGGGCCTCACTAAAATATTTTTGTATCCCCATGTAATCGGTGCTGTACAAAAGATTTTCTTGAATAAACCAAGCCCATACGTCTTCTTGATAGCGCTGAATCCATTCCATTTGCTGTGCAGTGTAACCGATCTTGAGGCTATCCGCTACATTTTCCAGCAAGACATCCATCGCGTACAGCACCTTACCGTTGTATATCATGTGCTGCAGCATATTCACATCACCATTATGCTGGGGAAATAGCTCTTGTCGCAATACGGTTTCCACTATACGAGGAGTTATGTTCTCAGGTGTAAATCTACGGGAGATATAGCGGGGTATCGATTGAATCAATGCTGGATAGAATTCCGAGTCCGCGCCCAAAAACATATCCAATCCGATACCTAGATAATCTTCACCGGAAATCGTCTGGAATGAAAATCCACCTATAAAAGAAACAAAACGCGGTACGATATATTCCGGGTAGTAATACTTAATATATTTGAATGCTTGTGACAACTGCTGTTGCTGTTTTTTCAGATCTGGAAATTGTACCGCAACAGCTTTCGATAAGTCCACAAAGTCTTTTTTTACCAGTACTTTTTTCAAAATGGACTCAACCTGTACGCTATCCGTCGGATGCCCTACCTCCAGCATTTCAGTCATAAAATCCGTATAAAATAGACCGTAGTGCCGTTGCCAATCACTATTTTTCTGCAGAATCGCAGCCGTATCTAAAGCCGAAAACTCCTGATCAAAACGCTCAACTCTAATATCAAGCTCTATTTCCGAAACATCAGGTCTACTTATTGTAGCAGATTGATGACACGAACTCATACCGAGTATGAAAAAAAAGAAATAAATTTGTGCTATATTGAATTTCATCTATATCTGTCGATTTATGTAAACAAACTTAAGTATCTTGACGTTTTGTTACAAGGGTTAGTTTTACGGCAATATTCTTTAATACATTGATGGTGATACATCGTTCTGCGTAAACGCGAAGCAAAATTATACATCGTAAAATAATATAGACGCAGATAGGAGCTCAAACATATAGAAAATAAAAAGAATGATCAAAAGCACTTTAATCATTACCTCTTTGGCTTTTTTAGCTACTTTATTTGCCACTACGGCCGTGAAGGGTCAAGCTTATTACGAAAAGGCGCATTCGCGTTTAGCGCTTACATTTAATCCTAATATCGGTTGGTTAACATACGATAACGAATTTAAGGGGAAAGCAAAAGCAGGATATTCCTACGGTCTAGTTGCCGATCTGGGGTTCGCGCGAAACTACTACTTTTCAACCGGTTTATTGATCAACGCGATAAATAGCCGTGTTGAGGCACACAATCCGGTAGATGCTGGCGACCCTCTTCTGTTTTACAGTAGAGATATTTACTTAAAATATGCAGAAGTTCCTTTAGCGATCAAACTTAAAAGTGAAGAAAACCACCTGGGAAGATTTTATGGTCTATTTGGTTTCACTGCTGGCGTTAAAGTATCGGGAAAAGAACAGCTACATCGTCAAACAACGAAAACATCCATAGATGGTGATGATGTATTTCGTTTAGGACTGCAGGTGGGCGGTGGCGCCGAGTGGAGACTATCCAATAACCTTGCCCTACTGACAGGTGTAGCTTATAATAATGGTTTTACGAGAGCCATCAATGATCTAGGTAAACCTAAAACCTCGTATGTATCCCTGAATGTCGGCTTATTTTTTTAATGGAAAACAAATTATCTACAGATGAAGATCGCTTTAGCACAATTAAATTATCATATCGGGAATTTTGAAAAAAATAATGAAAAAATAATCGATGCCCTACAACAAGCAAAATCTCAAGGTGCTCATTTAGTCGTCTTTGCCGAATTGGCCATTGGCGGCTATCCGGCAAAGGATCTTTTGCGCAATGCGGTCTTTATAGAAGAATGCAAACGAAGTATAGACCTCATTGCAACGCATTGCCAAGATATTGACTGTATAATCGGCGCGCCGTTAAAAAACACCAGCGGGGAAGGAAAGAATTTATTCAATGCCGCGGTATATATCAGTAAAGGGAAGGTGGTGAACTTCCATAAAAAATCCCTTCTACCCAACTACGATGTATTTGACGAGTACCGATTCTTCGAACCGAGCGACAACCTGCGGTGTATTCAAATGGGTGATCTAAAAGTCGCCTTAACAGTATGTGAAGATCTGTGGGACGATGACGGAGACAATTCGTACATCGGCGATCTGATGGGAGAACTTGCCCAAGAACATCCCGATCTAATCATCAATATCGCAGCCTCCCCTTTCTCCTATACCCATTTCACAAGGAGGTTAAATGTTTTGCAGCGTAATGTACTAAAAGCACATGCGCCACTCATTTACGTTAATCAAATTGGAGCACATGCCGATATCATTTTTGATGGACGTTCCGTTGCGTTGGATCAATACGGAGAGATCGTAGCGGAATTAAAGAAATTCGAAGAAGACATTCAATATGTAACATTTGACAAGGGTAACCTACAGGCGACTGAACAGCAGGAAGAAAAACCAGAAGCAGCTGAAATTGCGTTAATACATGAGGCCCTCATACTTGGATTGAGAGATTATTTTTCAAAATCCGGTTTTCAGAAGGCAGTACTTGGCTTGTCCGGCGGAATTGATTCGGCAGTTGTAGCAGCTTTAGCTATCGAAGCACTGGGAGCCGAGAACGTGCTTACGGTACTCATGCCTTCCGTCTACTCTTCTGGCCACTCCTTAAAAGATGCGCTTGATCTGGTTCAAAACACGGGCTGCGACCACCTAATATTACCCATAAAAGATATTGCCTCCGCTTTCGAAAGCACATTAAGCGATGCCTTTACCGGCTTACAACCGAATACGACCGAAGAAAACATACAGGCACGTACACGTGGAACCCTTCTGATGGCCCTATCCAATAAATTCGGACATATTCTGCTAAACACCTCCAACAAGAGCGAATCAGCAGTGGGCTATGGCACCTTATATGGCGATATGGCTGGGTCACTCGCTGTAATCGGAGATGTATATAAAACGCAAATTTACGAGCTTGCAGACTACATAAATCGTAACAAAGAAATCATTCCTGTGAATACGATCGTAAAACCGCCGTCCGCAGAACTTCGTCCGGATCAGAAAGATTCTGACTCGTTACCTCCCTACGATCTATTGGATGCCATCTTATTTCAGCTGGTCGAGTTAGAAAAATCCGGTAGCGAAGTTATAAAATTAGGATTCGAAGAAGCCTTGGTGCAACGCATTGTCCAGCTATTAGGCAATGCTGAATTTAAGCGATTTCAATCACCACCGATTCTACGGGTAAGTCCTAAAGCTTTTGGTATCGGAAGATCGATGCCATTAGTTGCAAAATATCCATTTTAGCGTTAAACCTTTATATCAAAAGAGCGTCTAACTGTAAAGGGATAAGTGTTTTAGTAGATTATTTACATATATCATATGAAAAAGTTATTATTTTTTGTTTCGTGTCTGGCGCTGATCGCCGTGAGTTCGTGTTCTTCCCAGAAGTACCACACCACCCGCGTGCAAAATCTAGATTTCAGCCAGTATAAAACCTACGGTTGGTTACCACCCGTGGATTCGCTTTCTAAAGATTATTTTAATAACGATATTGCAAAAGGAAATATACTTTCTACAGCAAATAAAGAGTTAGAAAGCAGAGGATTAACCTATTCTAAAGAAAATCCGGATATATTATTTCGATATATTACCATTGTGAACAATAAAAGCCGACTGGTTTATGGAAATGCTTGGGGTGGTGGAGCATGGGGATGGGGCGGCCCATGGGGATGGTACAGACCCTGGGGTTTCTATGGAGGCTGGGGAATGGGAATGGGTTACTCCTATCCTGTTGCCAAAGAGAAAATTCGCTACGGACATATCATATTGGAAGCGGTAGATCGTAAAAGCAATGGTGTAATCTGGCAAGCACGTGGTACCGGAGAGGTAGATATTCCCGAAAAAGCAATTAATGATTTACCTAAAATTGTATCAGGTATTATGAAAGAATATCCGTTACAACCCAATAAGAAGTAAGCGCACGACTTTGATAGAATAATCTAAAAATACCCATTTCTAGGTATTGGTATAGGGATATGCCTTACGTAACTTAGGTTCCGTAACAAATTATAAACTAATACTGATACTATGAAAATGACGCGATTCAATTTGAACTTACTCTTCGGAATAAGTGTATTATTCCTATTGGCAGGCTGTGCCAAAAAAGATCCCCATACGGAAGATGAAGACCAGTTCAATCCAAAATTTGTAAACAGCAATTGGGGACATTATAGCGGCGTACTTGTCGGGTCGACCGGCTATTTCAATATACTTGTCAACGGAAATGGTGTGAGTGCCGTTGTTATTTTTGATGGACAGAGGTATGAGATGCAAAGCAATACGCCCGTACCGGAAAAACAACAGTATGGGGTGGAGTTATCCAAGGATGGTGTATTGATTACTTTCACGGTAGACAAAGCAGGAAAAACCCCTGAAGTAAACCTAGAGATTCCTGAGCACCCTGATGTCCATGCCACGATCTTCAAATCCGAAGAAAATATGTCAGTCAAAAACTATATGGGATGGAGCAAATCAACCTATATGCAAACTACGCATAATGAGACGTACAACATGACGATCAGGGGCGATAAATATAGGGTGGTGGCCAAAAGCTCCGATGAATCCTATACGGAGACGGGTAAAATAGAATGGGTGGGTACCGATAAGGTTCGAATTATAGCACCAGAAACTACTATTCTAGCAAATGTGAATCCGAATACCGGGGTTATCAGCTTTAAAGAGACAGGTGAGGACAATTATTCTTTGGAAATACGGTTGACTCCCCAAAATTTGCTCATTGATGACAATCCGGATGATGGCGACAATTTTGCTTCCCCGACCCCGCCCCCAGGCTCTCAGGAAAACTAACAGTTTGATTAAATCATATTAAAACATCCATATAACAGCTCTCCCTTTAAACCAAATCAGGGAGAGCTTTCGTTACTGGATTTGGGTAATGTTTAAAATCGTGCTCTTTAAAAAGAAATAGCCTTGCTAAAGCCTAATTGAAGCTGAGAGAAATCTTGTTTACGGTCCGACAGGTTTAAGTAATTGATAAACCGAAGAAATATTTTATCTGACTTTTCCTTTTCTGTAAAGTAAAACAGGCTTGTTCTAAACGACAGCATTTTATTCCATTCATCGTTATCAATCAATTCATTTGGGTTGAGTTTCTGCCACAGGTAACGTCCTCTCAAATCAAATCCAAAATTATTTAGTTTTTTGCTTTTTAACACTGCCTCTATATAAGGTGTATGCAATACAGCCTGAATCTTTTCTCCATCAATCACTAGGTTGCTGGAACTGTACATATACCCACCTTTTACCTCAAATGAATTGGAGGGGCGCCAATCAGCACGAAACAGATTGGCGTCTAAACCTATGGCATATGTATAGCGTCTAAATAGCTCTAATCTATTGATTTCATTTGTGCCGGATACGCTGATGGTGTCAAATTTGCTTTCGATACGGTTGAAATGGAAAAAGGGCTCAATGGCATCCAAAGGCATGAAGATATATGAATTTGGATAATTTGCCCGATGTAGATACAGCTTGGTATTGGCTTCAAATTGTATAAGTCCATTGGGCTGATCGCCAAACACGCCAAATAGATCGGAGTATACTTGAAAGTTAACCAACGAATTGAGATTGTTCTTGGCATGCAACATAGCCAACCCAACAGATGTAATCGCATTAGAGGTATCTTTACTGTTTCGTATGGTGAGTGACTGTTCATCCGGGAAATAGTTGAAACGCCGCTCTGCTTCGAAAAAAATCACATCTTTTAGCAAAATCTTACTACCATTTTGTGGATTGATCAATACGTCCTCGAAACGCTTTTCTAAGGTAAGGATAGGGATGGGTGATCTAATATTGTAGAAGGATTTACCATCTTCGGTATATACCTGTATATGCTCCATTACACCCTCACTAATCGTAATAACCACACTGTCTATCAGGGTAGTTTTGTGTGCTGTTGCATTACGCAGGCTCTTGACCGAAAGCCGTTGCCCTTTGAGCCTTTGGTCAGCAATTTCTTTCCAGGCTAATACGGTGTCAATGTTTACCGAATCTTTCTTCCCGAACACAAAAGCATAAGGCTGCAATACAAAACGCCCGATCTTGGTCTGTCCATTATCATCACGCTTAATCTCTTTGAGCATCGTCAGCATGTGCTGTATGTCATTTTTGGATACAGTGACAGAGTCTTGATCCTGACTATGAACTATCAAAGTCGAACAAGATAATAGGAATAGAATAAGGTATTTTTTCATATTGTTGAGTTTTTAATCAGGGATATATACTACACGGAAGCCTACTTTATAACTATTATAAGCATCCCAGTTTTTTTTGGGAGATCCAGCCTTCATCCGATAATATACGGAAGAAAGAGCTGCCCAATAACTTCCTCCTCTGACCACTCTCTCCTTACCGCTATCAGGACCCATTGGGTTTTCTTTGGGGCTTACAGTATAATATTTTTTATCGTACCAATCCAAACAGACTTCCCTCGCGTTACCTGTCATATCGTATATTCCTAATTCATTTGACTTATGTTGCCCAACAGGGGAAAGAGAATACTTCCCCATAACATCGCTTTTAAGTGGTTTTCCCACTTCATCGAGATCATTACTACCACTATATTTATACCCTTGACTTTTGTTTCCTCCTCTTGCTGCATATTCCCATTCGGCCTCAGTGGGAAGTCGCCAAGTTCCCCCATATTGTTTTTCCAACCACTTACAATACCCCATAGCTTCATCCCATGCAATAGGCCATACAGGAACATCGCCAACACCGTCGTTTTTCTTAAAATTGCCATACAATCTATTTGTCACCTCGTACTTCCCAATATAAAAATCACTTACTGTTACTTCGTGAGCATCTTTTCCTTCACCCATCATATACGTGCCCCCCTCTACAAAGACCAAGTTGTTTTCAGAAATTAATTTTTCTTTGTGTTTAGCGATCGTTTCCTTCTTGTACGTTTCAGTCAATTGTGCAAACTCTTCTCGGGTGCTGACTTTGGGTAATCCTGCTGCCATATCGTAAATCTGTCTATATTTTTCTTCTAATCCGGCTATGTCGTAGTTTTTTAGATATTGATCGCATAGCTTACGCAGTGTTTCCAGTTGTTCGTAGCTCGCATAGGGATCGGCTTCCCACACTTTACTTTCGGACATAATGCGCAGGTGCAGGATATTAGGGGCAGATTTACCTAGCAGTTCCTCTGTTTCGTCCAACAGGCTGATGCAACTTTGATAATCACCGTTGTAAAAGGCTTTCTCGGCATCTTCGTATTTGAGCTTGGCAACGGTGTTTTGGCCATATGCGTCTATGGCAATGGCAAAGGTCAGTAACAAAAAAAAGAGTCGTTTCATAATCATTTTTTTACTGGGAAAAGACTACCCGAAAACCGCGAATGTCAGAGTAGTATTCAGTTGTTTCAGGTATACGGCTGTAACGATAAGACACCTTGCACTCAGCGGTGCTGTAGCGCCAGTTGCCACCGCGTACCACACGTCCAGAGCCAGAATTTGGACCTTTAGGGTTTTTATCCGGGCTATTGGTATAGTAGTCTTCCCTATACCAGTCATGGCACCATTCCTCCGCATTGCCGCTCATATCGTAAATACCTAATTCATTCGGCTTTCTCTTTCCAACGGGATGGGCCATGAAATGAGTGCGAACTTTGCTGTTCCCATTGTGCCAGGCGACTTCCTTCCGTCTATTGCCACCGCTGTAGGTGTATCCCCTACTATGTTTACCACCGCGGGCGGCATATTCCCATTCCGCTTCGGTGGGTAGGCGCCAATTTCCTCCCTTTGTTTCGGACAACCACTGACAATAGTCTACAGCATCATGGTGGTTGATGTTCACAACAGGATAAATGTCTGACCAGCCCCAACTTGGTTCCTGAGGCATAGATCTACCCGTGGCATCGCAAAAAGCGTGGTACTGGGCGACAGTGACCTCATATTTACATATATAGAAATCACTCAATGAAACCTGGTGTGTACCTTTTTTTTCTCCCATCATAAAAGTTCCGCCCTCTACAAAAACTAAATTGTTCTCGGCTATTATCCTTTCCAACTGTTTGGCATGTTCTGCCTCTCCTAACTGTGTGAGTTGCGTTTGATTCGCAGCCTTGGGCAGTTTCCCTGATAGCTCATACACATCCCGGTACTTGCCCTCTAGCCCGGCGATGTCGTAGTTTTGCAGGTATTGGCTACAAAGGCTACGGAGCTTCTCAATTTGTTCATACTTGGTATAAGGGTCGACTTCCAATATCTTGCTCTCTGCCAGAATGCGGAGGTAGAGGATATTAGGAGCGGATTTGCCCAACAACTTTTCTGTTTCGTCCAATAGACTGATGCAACTTTGATAATCACCGTTGTAAAAGGCTTTCTCGGCGTCTTCGTATTTGAACTTAGCGACGGTACTTTGAGCCCGTGTATAACTGCAAATCAGCAGTGTAAGCAATATGATAAGGTACTTTTTCATCTATATAAATTTATTTTCAATGGTGATGAAGCTATCAGATTTATTCTTTTATGGGATTCCCGAAAAAATCCAGCTTTGGGCTAGTCTTCGTTGGAGTGGCCTTTTCTTTTCGCGTGGATTGGTTTTTCTTTGGATTTTGATTAATGGGATTGCCGAAGAAATCCAATGCTGGTCCTGTGGACTGACGACCGCCCTCCACTTGTGCATTGAACCCTTTATGCTCAACATAGGCCACTTCCATCCTTGCCTTTTCGGCATATTGGACAAATTGTGTCAAACTGTTCTGCGCTTCGTTAAGAGACGAATAGGGACCATGAATAGTTTCTTGTGAAGAGGTTAAAGCATTCAATTCCTGTTCTACCTTGGTTTTCATAGGCCAGGTACCATCGGGATATCGCCCGATAGCAAATACATTGGAGGCGTAGATCTGGCATGAATTTTCTTCTATTTGGTTGCGGTCCATAGCATAGACAAAATAGTAGAGATTATTCCCTGTAGTTCTGATGGATGATATCGGAAGCTCACCGGCTTCAAAATAACTGAGTACAGCTG
Source organism: Sphingobacterium alkalisoli (assembly GCF_005049105.1). Taxonomy (GTDB): domain Bacteria; phylum Bacteroidota; class Bacteroidia; order Sphingobacteriales; family Sphingobacteriaceae; genus Sphingobacterium; species Sphingobacterium alkalisoli. Next base: position 1,204,401 of record NZ_SUKA01000001.1, on the reverse strand, counting down.
TACGGGCATTGCGCAAGGCAGTTTTTAGCTTCGCGACACGTTCTTTTTCCAGTTTATCCCGCTCTTCCCGCGCTTCCCGAGCCGCCTTTCGTTTTGCGGCACCTTCGCCAATAGCCATTACCGCCCCCACACCCATACCGATCAATGCGCCTTTGGCCTGACCTACACTTCCGGTAGAAGTGGCTAACCGGGCCAAACTACCGCTGCTTTCGAGGAGGTTTTTACCGGAGCTGACATCCAGCTGCTCGATAGAATTGTCCAACTCGGCTTTATCACGGTTCGTCTGTGCTATTCCCTGTTGTCCCTGGTTGTAAATGGCATTGTTCTGATCGTCAACCCGTTTTCTTTCCGCCGCCCGCTCGACTTCCCGGGCTCGTCCCGCATTGGCATTCCGCTCACGTAGTTCCATTTGTGATTGGTAGTGGTTGTTGTTTTGTACTTCTGTACCGCCATATCTCACGGTCTCGACTTCATTACCGGCGGTCTTTTTGGCAGCAGGATTCCCCCAGAAATCTAACTCCTGTGTTTGCGGTTGACCGTTGCGTGAGACCGTTGTGCTCCTTTCGGTCTCCATATTAACTCCTTTGGAATCATTGCCCGATACGGCAGTAGCACGATCGGTATCATCTTCCTGTTGTGGCTTTTTAGACACGTCGCTTAGCTTCTGGTCTTCCTGCGTCTTCTTCTTGCTTTCTAACTCGTCAATTTTTGCCTTTTCGATTATTTTTCCAACTTCTTGGTCTGCTCTTGTATAACCGCTTATGTCTTTCTCAATGGGTTCAATAGAGGTAATCTTCACATCTAGTTTTGCCAAAAGTTGACTTATGGTCATATCTTTTACACTCCCCGTATAGCCAAACAATTCCAATTCTTCACTCTTTGATTTTCCAAATTTCCACACTTTAACATCGTGGGTAAATGTCTTTCGCTCTTTATTACGAGGATCTGTATATGCTCCTGTAATTCTAAATTTTACGCTTCCCCTTATATTAGCACCCAATTCATTCAACACATAATGCTTTTCTCCTCCTGATGCATTATAACCACGCACTGAAGAAGGTATATCAACGTCGAAGTCAATAACTGCCAGTAAACCCTGCGCAGCAAATCCGACAGTATTTACATTAAGTCTCCACCACCCTAAGCCATTTTCAGGGGTGATATTTTTAAAACTTTTTAGCTTTTCACTTGATTGGGCTTCAGGAACCGCAGCCATCAAACCTTGTCCAGACCCTCCGTTTATATGCTGCTGTCCATAACCGGTCGTTGTCATAAAAACCAATATAAATATTACAATACATGTCAGCTGTTTCATAACTGTTCTCCTGTTGGCCATTTCATTTTCATATTTGATTAATAGGTCTATTCATTCTATATAGAATTTTTTAGATCCGTACTTCGTAAATAATGCATTAAAGGTATTACCAAAAGAGACATCGCTGCAATACCTAGTTTCAGGTATTTACATTATAAGGATTAATTCTGCATTTTTGTATATGCAGTTACTGGTCGTACCTCGTGTCATCTTATTGGTTTTTCTGTCGCTATCGACGGTGCAGTCGGTATATAGTGGAGAGGAAATAGTCTATCGTGACACCTTTGAAGTGTCGGGAGCGAATACGACACATCTATCTCGATACGTGAGCTATTGGCTAGACAGTAGCAAGACAGCGGACGTTACAAAGGTAGATAAGGCATACCAACGAGACCTATTTATGCATTGGCCGTTGAATGCAAATCTTAATGTAGGGCTCAATCCCTATCCGCTGTGGCTCCATTTGCATGTCAAGCACACCGCTCTTCAGAAAACAACGTATTGGTGGAGCTTTTACAATCAGGCCGATACGGTGCTGGTATACCAAAAGGAAGAGAATGGGAATTATGTCTGCACCGATACGCTTTCATACATGTTACCCATGGCGCGACGAAAAACGCATGTGCGTTTCCAAGCTATACCACTTTCTTTGGATTCGTCCGAAAATAGAACTATACTCGTCAAGGTTATCAATCTGCGGACACCACAGTCCTTCGTGACGGACTTTACCTCACCTCGCGACAATCTACTATGGGAGCAAAAGTTCTATTGGTCTGTAGGCGTATTTGCAGGATGTTTTCTGTTTGCTTTGGTTGGCAGCTTAATTGCAGCCGTTGTCGCTCGGGAGCGTATCCTCTGGATCTACGCGCTTTATGTGCTGACGGTAGTATTTTTGCTCTTCTCGCAGGAGCTATTGATAACCATCTTGCCCGATTGGATGTTTTTCCTCTCCATCCGTATCCATCCGCTCCTGGTGGTTTTGGTCGGTCTATCACTTTACGGTACGGTTGTATGTTACGTTCTGGATGTCAAAACCCGCTATCCACGATTGTACAGGGCTTTGAGACGAATCAATCTATCCGTCCTTGGGTATGGGTTATTGACTACAGTGGGCTATTTAGTTTTTTATACTTATCTGACCGTTCAATCCAAGTTATATGTATATGCTTTCTATATTCATGTCAACCTGGTCCTTGTCATGTTGGGAATTACCTTAGGCGTTATCGTTTTCGTAGGTCTCAAAGGAAAGTATATAATTCTCCACATCGTGATAGGTTGTTTAGTCATCTATTTTAATCCGGCCAGTTATTACCTCAACTATGAAGGGCTTATCAACTATTATCAAATCACCTATCCAAATTATTTTTATTGGATATTGTGCCTAGAATTCATTGTATTTGGAGGGATAATATCATGGCGATACCGAAAAACTCGGAAGCAGAACCATGTTCTTTTTCAGGAAAAGGTACAACAAGATAAGAAAGCCTATCTTCGTGAACTACAGATACAAGAAGATGAGCGGCTTCAAATCGCCCGGGATTTACACGATGATTTGGGCGCAACATTGAGCGCTATCAAATTGGTCACAACCAATAGCTATCCAGATGATAAACACCTCACTGCGATGGTCGTTAAAGCGAATACGGATCTCCGTCATTTCTTCAGTAAACTGACGGAAATGAATTTGAAGGAGAAAGGCTTTTTTTCTTCCCTAGATGAACGAGTAGAAGAGTTGAATGCCAGTGGAGATACAGTAATCTCATTTATCTCTGTTGGAGATGAAGAGCTGATCCCCGAAAGCATTCCACTCCCTTTATTTAGGATTATAAGTGAATTGCTATCCAATATTTTAAAACATGCTAAGGCAAGCGAAGCAATAGTCCAGCTAATCGTTGAAACAGATCATATTCAACTCCTCACTGAAGACAATGGGATAGGATACGATACGCATTCGGCTGAAAATAAAGGGATGGGGTTGCGCAATATTCAGGATAGAGTTGCCCGTCTGGACGGGAAAATACATGTTTCCAGTAATACCTCCGGAACCACAAGTATCATTATTATACCCCTGTAGTACGAATGTTTGTATGAAAGCAATGGATCAATATCAAATTTTTGTCGTAGATGACCATCAGTTGTTTTTGGATGGTATGATTCGGATATTGGAAGATGAGGCTGATTTTGCAATCGCAGCTTTCTTCAATAACGGCAATGAAGTACTACATGCATTAAATCGAACGATCCCCGATCTTATTATTTTAGATGTACAGATGTCGGGAATCGATGGTATATCGTTATGTGAAGAGGTCAAAAGGAGGTTCCCGGAGATTAAGGTATTGTTTATCTCCATGTTTGAACAGTCGAATGTAATTCTGAATTGTAAAACTGCTGGAGCCGAAGGTTTTTTACCCAAGACGTCCGACGCTGCGATTGTGAAAGATACTATTCGAAAAATAATTAGAGGTGAAACCGTTTACTTAAAGAATACAGAAAAGTTAGAAAAGAAAAAAGTAATTTTTCCAACCAGTATTTTTCTTTTGAGTAACAGAGAAAAAGAGATTATAAGATTGATAAAATCAGGAAATACATCAAAAACCATTGCAGATATACTATCAATCAGCGAATATACAGTACAAACGCATCGAAAGAATATTTTTAAAAAACTAGGATTAGTATCGATGTCCGAACTGATAGCTTTTGCTTATGACAATGGGTTGTAAAATATATAAAAATCTATTTCTTAGCTTCCAGACATCCCATGATAAAGGGCCCTGTGGCCTTTGAATCATTTTCACGAACGCGTTCATTCACATAATATTCGTAACTTCCATCACGGTAAGGATGACCGCCCAATCCCGCCACGGCATTGCACTGGATTAGGATAAGATTATCACCATCTTTACGGATCAGTTTCGTATTTATTCCTTCGAAAACCTTATCTACAACGTTTACATATTCCTTACCGATATAGCCTTTATTGATTGCCTTGCTATAGCCATAGAGAAACATGCTGTTCACCGAGGCTTCCTGGTAATTTTTGGGTGCTCCTGCCTTATCCAGCACCTGCCACCAAAGACCGTCCTTATCCTGATATTTCGTTAAGCTTTTCGCTAAGCCTTGAATAACCTGTACTACACTATCTCTCCTCGGGTAATCTACGGGAATGTAATCCAACACATCGACCAACGCCATATACCACCAGCCGATACTTCTTCCCCAAAAATTAGGTGACTGTCCAGTTATGGGATTCGCCCATTGTTGTTTCTTGCTCTCATCCCAGGCATGATAATACAAACCCGTAGCGGGATCGAAAGTATGTTTAGCAGCGATTAGGACGTGATCAATCGCGTCCTCATAGTACGTAGAGTCTTGCGTGAACTGACCATATTGCGCCACAAATGGCGCCGCCATATACACCCCATCCAACCACACTTGATGCGGATAAATCAACTTGTGCCAATAAGCTCCTTCCAACGTACGTGGATGCCGCTTCAGTTGATCCATTAGACGCTCAATAGCTAATTTATATTTTTCCTTACCCGTCTCTTTATATAAGGAAAACAAAATTTTACCCGGATTAATATAGTCTACGTTGTACGTTTCCACTTTGTACAGGTGAATCTCTCCCTGCTCGTTGATAATGGTATCGCCCCACGCTTCTACGTAATCAAAGTATTTTTGGTCTCCCGTCTGTTCCCAAACTTTTAACATCGCTAGGCAGCCCAAACCTTGTGCATATCCAAAGTAGAGTCTTTTGCCATGATCCAGTTGCCAAGCTTCGGGAAATCTATTCATTTCTGAATCCGCGAACTGGATACCAACAGATTGGGCATAGGACCCCACGACAACGAACAAGTAAGATATCAAGATGGCACATGCTTTCATATTAATCAGTTTTAAAAGGTAAAGCGGGTATTCCTTCCGCATTGTATAAGTTGGCTTTATTGTAATTCTTCCATGCATACCGTGTGTACTTGGGACTAGTGACATGTTCGGAACGGAGTCGAACAGAATGTTTATCTTCCACAATCGCTTGTGCGCGGTAGAAAACCTGATCATCTCCTGCAATTTCAAATCCTAAAATCGCATTATCTTTTCGAAGGTTTTTAGAATTGTGCAGATCAAATCTCACCAGCATGCTATTGGATAATGCCGTACTGGATTCATAGATAGGCCCCTGCCAAACGATTTCCTGATTGTAGACATTTGCTAGGGCTACCTTGGCTAACCGCTCTGCTGGTACACGTTTGTTTCGCGGATGAATATCTGTTGAATCGCTCACATCGGTCGTGACAACCATTTGCACATTGCTCAACTGCTGCGTGGCCTGATACTGTTGAGCTCGAATTTCGGGCGTTATCCCTTTGTAGGGGGCAAGCTGTACAAAATAAAAAGGAAGGTTGGCACTGTTCCTATGTTGCCGCCAACTGGAAATCATATTGATAAACATTTGCCCATATCGCTCTTGTCGCGCGACATTGGATTCGCCCTGGTACCAGATTACCCCTTTTATAGCATACGGATTCAAGGGATGAATCATGGCATTCCATAGTACGACAGAAGACTTGTTATCTTTTTTACGGCTTTGCTCCTGAAGTAAATAATCTGCGTACAAGGGGTTCTGATTCATGACGTTCTCAGCGGTCCAAGCTTCAATTGGAGTACCTCCCCAGGTCGATTGAATAAGTCCAACTGGAACTCCTAAGGTGTTTACCAATGCGCGACTAAAGTAAAACCCAATCGCCGATTTATCCTGGATACTATTTGCATCGCATACGACCCACTCCCCTTCGCAATCCAGTCTTGCAGTGTCCGAAATAGATTGTTTCACCCGAAAAAAACGGATGGATGGATAGTCAGCATCCCGTAATGCTTCGGCTTCATGCAACTCACCACTCCGCCAAGTAGCACCTTTTGACATCGGAAAATCCATATTGGATTGTCCGGAAGCGAGCCAGACTTCACCTAATAGAATATTGGATATCAGAATTTCTTCTGATATGTTGGATAACCGAAGCGTATGACTCTGTCCGTCGGACTTCTGGGTATTTAGGTGGCATTGCCATCTTCCTTCGGAATCCGTTACCGCCATAAAGGCCTCCTGATTCCAGGAAGCCTTTATATGAATGGTATCGCCTACAGCGCTCCATCCCCAAATAAGGGCCGAAGTATCCTGCTGGAGTACCATGTTATTAGAAATAATAGCAGGTAACGTAATAGTTTGTCCGGTTCCGAGCGAAGCCGAACAAACCGTTAAAAGAAGCAGGCTGATGTATTTTTTAAAACTATACATCACGCTGCTTAGTATAATGGATGTTGCTGTCCCCTTAACCCTGGGTTAGCATCGATAGTCTGCGTGTTCAGCGGAAACAGTTCCACCTTATTTTTTTCAAGACCTCGATAAATATTGGTTACCCAAACCTCCGTAGGAGTAAACGAATTTGCAAAGAATGCAGCGTTCCGACCATACATGTCCAATATGGTATAACCATCTCCTTCTAACGTAGCTCGCTCTTGCGTAGTGGGCGCACTAACAAAACCTTGATAAGGAATCGCTACAGTTGGATCAGACAATTTTGCAACGGCGTCAATTTTATAGGCGCGGAATCTTGGTACATTGACGTACTTGCCTTGATGTCTTGCCAAGTCCAAAATATCACTTTTGGTAGCTGTCAATTTTTCAAATAAGATACCCCAACGGATTAAGTCAGTTCGTCTCCAACCTTCAAAAGCCAGTTCTAGTTTGCGTTCCTGAATAATCGCATTTCTAAAGCCTTCGTAGTCCGAAGGCGTCTCACCGATCAAATCCGGATTATTATTAAAAGCACGCAACCGGACTTCTTCGTATCGTTCTTTAGCCAGCGCGGTGGGTCCATTATTCACTTCATTAGCCGCCTCGGCATACATCAAGAGAATATCCGAATAACGTAAGTCGATCCAGTTGAAATTGCGTTGATGTTCCCTTGGACCTAATTCTGCTCCCCAGTTTGCCCGATACTTCCCGATGGTGTGGTTGGCATAGGTATTCATTTGATATCCATTTTCAGCTGTAATGGAATAATTGCTAATCGTGACATCGCGTCTCGTATCGCCATTGTCAAACTCGAAATACAATGTCGGAATTACCGCCATAGCCGGTTGTGATTTTTTGACCACAGAAAGGGTGTGCATAAAAATACCGTTGGTATAGCCATTGCGCAGCTCATTACGATCTGGACCTTCCTGTCCATATTCCAGAATATTTTCATTATTGTAGCGCTTATTCGTCACGTCACGGAATACCGATTCGAAAGTTGGCGATAAGCTGTGTCCGCCCTGCGTAATAACTTGTTCACAAGCATCGGCGGCGATCTGGTACAGCTCTTGCACGCGTACAGGATCCGAACGTTTACCTAATTTGACCGTTCCTGGTAAATAAGAGTCTAAATCCCATCGTAGGGAATATCCCGCTGCGTAAAGAGCGACCCTTGCAAGTAATCCATAGGCGGCATTTTTTGAAATACGCTCCGATGATAATCCCGAAGCACTTTTCCATGGCAACAATTCAATCGCCTGTTGCAGATCCGAAATACAGCCGTCCAAAATGATGTCTCTATTTACACGGGATGACGAAAAGCTTTCCGCGTCCACTACAGGAACCAAGGGATAAGGCACGTCACCAAAAAACCGCACTACATTCAACATATTTTTTGCACGTATAGCATATGCTTCTCCCAACAGCATATTAAGCTGCGATCGCTCTGCGTCCGTAGCATCCATGGCGGTGATTCCCTTAATGAGTACATTCACCTGCTCAACGCCCGAATACATACTAGTATATGTCGACGTTGGTGTAGTAGATGGATTGTAAACATAATTAGAAACCATGTTCTTCGAATTCGTCTCGCCCTCGGTAGAAAAGGCCTCATCTGTGCCCATCCCAAATTGGTAGTACAACTCCTGATTGGAAGTACTAGTGTAAGCGCCTAACAGCGCCATTTCAACTCGGCTTGGATTTTCAAAGATGGTTGAACTGTCGAAATCACTCTGTGAAGGTAAATCTAGCCATTTTTGACAGGACGAAGCGAGCAGTGTTGCACCTATTGTTATGATATATAATACTAATTTCTTTCTCATGATTCAATATTTAAAATGTCAAGTTCAAACCGGCAACAAAACTTTTTGCCCGTGGATATGCGGAATTATCGACACCTCTTGTCAGTATCGAACCAGTCGCTGAAACCTCTGGATCATAACCACTAAATTTCGTGAATGTATGTATATTATTAAGGGTAACAAAAACTCTTAGCCTATTTATAAAAGCACGTTGGGAGACTTCATCGGGCAGGGTATATCCCAAGGTAATATTGTTTATTCTTAAGAACGATGCGTCTTCCAAATAGTAATCTAGTGCGTCTGAAACAGCAATACTATTAGTGGAGTTTAAGCTCCAAACCTGGTCTTTATCGTGCTGATTCGGATTTAGCTCAGCCAGTCTAGCCAAATTCATCGTCTCTGCACCCGTGGCAGGATCGATTAGTGTGAAACGATCTGCCATACGTCCTAAGGAATTCTGATTTGGAAGATATGGCCCCATGAAGCGTTGCGTATTCATATTAAAAGCTTGGTTGCCATAACTAAAGTTCAAAAACACGCTCAAATCGAAATTCCCATAGATAAATTCATTGTTAAATCCACCGAAAAACTTTGGTTCCGGGTTGCCGATAATCGTTCGGTCATTGGTCGACCAAACCGGGTTACCATCAGAATCCATTTCGTCAGCAGTAGGAACATACTTTATATCTCCTGGTTTTACCGTGGCACGGTTCTTCCCTTTCAAAGCAGCCACACCGTCTTTTAAAGTATAGGAGCCGTCACCATTTTGTATAAAATCATCTGTTGTATACACACCATCATATTTATACCCGAAGAATTTTCCAACAGATTGATCGACATACGTACGAAACATTGCTCGGGAATCGACATCTCGTTGTAAATAGTCACTACCCGCACTTCCAGTGAGTGACTGTGTTAGAGAACGGTTAAAGGTCATATTCAAATTGGATCTCCATTGAAAATGATCATTTCGGATATTGGTTGTTGCTAAGGTCAATTCAACTCCTCTATTTCTAAGCACCGCAACGTTCTGATATTGAAACCGATATCCAGTAGAGGTAGGGATTTCAGCCTCCAAAAGAAGATTCGATGACCTGTTATTATAGAAATCAGCAGTAACATTGACCCGGTTATTGAAAAAGGAGATATCAGCCGCCACATTTGTAGTTTGTGTTTTCTCCCACATCAATAGCGGATTCCCAACGATGTCACCTGGTCTAAGACCTGTAGCCATCTCATTATTTATCGCCACTATCGTCGGTCCGTAGAGCGTTGCATAACGTACATTTCCAATTTTATCATTCCCGGTGGTACCATATCCTACCCGGACCTTTAGCTGATCAAAAAAATTGACATTTTCCATAAAGTCCTCGTTATGAATATTCCATGCTGCGGAGGCTGACGGAAAATTCCCCCACTGCCTACCTGGCATGAAAGTCGATACACCATCCCGACGTAAAGTACCGGTAAACAAATAGCGGTCATCGTAATTATAGATTGCCCTTGCAAATACAGATACAATTCCATAACGTCCTTCTTCCGTTTCTCCACGCTCCGTACGTCCGGCTAGCGATACGTCGTTCAAACCAAAATTATTGGAAGGAAACAGAAAATATTTGTGCTTAAGGGACATATTTTGCCGGTACATCACTTCGTGTCCAGCTAACAGATTAAGGTTGTGTTTACCGAAATCTTTTAGCCAAGACACTGTGTTTGTCACCTGCCACTGGTATTTCTCTCCATTTTTGATATCGCCAAAAGGACCTAAATTTGCTCGCGCATCAGCAGTACGTCCGTCATCCCAAAAGGTATTACGGTCTTGCCACCACTGATAGCTACCTGTACCACGCCAAGTGAAATCCTTGAAGAGCTTCGCTGTAAACCCGGCGTTGATATTGGCTACACGTTCGTAAGCATTCAGACTACGCGCATCGTTGGTAATAATCGGATTAAAAATATCGTACTGTGAATTCAATTGCTGTAGCTCCTCGCCTAAATCCTCATTAAGCAGCTGCTCATCCGTGAAACGCGTACCTCCCGTTACAGGTTGTAGAATCGCCATCTTGAGCATCCCTCCGAGCGAGCGGCCACCTTCAACATGCTGGCTCTGGAACATAGAATTGAAGTCTACGTTAAGCCCCGGGATGATCTCGTGATCTATCCTCGCTCGAACTGAATTACGGCTCATTCCAGACTTCGCAACGACACCATTCTGATGTGTATTATTGTAGGATAACATAAACTTCGTCTTCTCGTTACCGCCATTAATATTCACATTATGGACGTTTAACAAGGCTTGACCTCCAAACACAGCATCCTGCCAATCAACACCTTTTCTATTAGCGTAATCGCGTTGGATACGAGCATAAGCACCGCTAGCAAAATCCGGTGCATCGACATCACCTCCAAAACCAGTAGCGAAATCAGGCTGTCTACCACCTAAAGTCTGCAATTCATATTGGTATTTTACATATTCTTCTACATTAAGCAAGTCCAGCTTTTTACTCAAGCTCTCAAAGCTATAATATGTGTTATAGTCTACATTCGTACGACCAGCCTTTCCTGATTTCGTTGTGATGAGTACAACGCCATTGGAACCTCGAGAACCATAGATCGCAGTAGCAGATGCGTCTTTTAGAATCTCCATGCTCTCGATATCATTTACATCGATACGCGTTAATCCATCGTCCATAACAAATCCATCGACCACGTAAAGAGGTGTAGTCTCGCTGGTTAAGGAAGTACCACCACGTATATTCAGATTGATATCAGCTCCCGGCGCCCCACTTTGCGTTACAACGCTTACTCCTGCTACCCGGCCGGTTAATGCTTGAGCTGCTGAAGTAACCGGTAGATTGCGTATATCATCAGCTTTGACAGATCCTACGGCGCCCGTGAGATCGCGCTTCCGAACTGTACCATACCCAATAACGACTAGCTCGTCCATCACATTGGTACTTTCGCCCAATTGAATATTGATTTTAGCTTGATTATTGACAGGAACCTGTTGGGGTTCAAAACCCAAATAATTGAAAGTTAATGTTGCTGTGGTAGAAACTGAAATTTTATACATTCCCGCCGCATCGGTCTGTGCGGACGTTGTACTGTTTGAGACGGTGATGGTTACACCGCTTAAAGGTGTATTGTCCTGATCCGTAACAATTCCTGTTACATCAATGTTCCCTTGTGCCTTGGTAGCTAGAAAACTGAAGAACAGCAGACTGACTAAAATAATTCGTTTTGTAATGAGCATCGGCTTCTATATTGATATTAAAAATAAATAGGTTTACTATATCCTCCATTTTCAGGTGGAAAACAAAATAATCCTATTTGCAGCTAATACGCATCCTGTGCCATCCTGAAATAGAACAGCATAAAACCGCAGCACTTAGCGCCGATTAATCTTAATACAATAAATAAAGTAATGCTTTCTATCTATAAACGTGCTATTTATGAGTTTGTAATGTACAGAGCCTCAAAACAACTTAAAATTTACCATTGTAACAAGAATGTTTTGTTACAATGGTGAATATTTTTTTTACGAAAAAATATTAGGCGTCGGCGAGTTCACTGGATTAAGATAATAATGAGGCCTTTCCAATCAACTGCACTACTTTATTATGCCGTGCTAATTTGGATCGTAGGTGGTAAAAAATCCAAAATAGTGTTCCATATAGGAAGCTTTCGTAATCCTAACAGCAAGGTTCAGCGATTCTGGGTCGCCTTGGTTGAGTATTACACTGCCCGATAACGGCGCACCATCATACTCATCCCACAGGGAAGTATGAGGCTCCTCTTCGTATATTGAGCCTTCACTATAACCCCAATATTCGAGATCTATGATTGGATCGCCAGATGTAGGAGTAACTTGTATGTCATAATACAAAATATTCTCGCCATTAACTCTTACTAACTCATATTCGACCTTTAAAAGACCGTCTGCACTTTCGTAGGTTAATTTTGTATCATCAACATACGTTACTCCGGGATTTGAAGAGAGGTAGGTCCAATCCATGCTCTGTCCAAACGCCATGGTACTCATCCATAAAAATAGGATACTAAACATAATTTTTCTCATACTTTTTGTTTTAAGGGTTTATAATAATGAATAAAAAAATAAGCGTATTTTAGAGATCTTGCAATCGTTTTACTTAAACAAAAGGTTAGTTCAACGGATACTTAATAAACCAATTGTTCTCGTCCATCAGATACGACCGAATCTCTTCCTCTCTTGCTCCATATTTTTTTGATACGATATCCGCTAAGATGGCATTATCTTGCCAACGTTTTGCAATACGCATCATAGCAAAATACGCTTTAGCTTCACCGGCACTTTCCATCAGGGTTTCTTGTACAATTAACTCATCCAGTCCCTTCTTGTAAGCTAGTGTATCTGCTGAATCCTCAAGTTCATCTTTCGACATCCCTTCTGGATAAACCGGAAACATCTTAACACGACGACGGATTCCCCAGTTTCTAGCGATCGCACTATTTATCACCTCATCATTAAATGGAAATCGCAGTTTATCTCTGTTTAAGATAAGGTACTGTTCAACACCGTCATTAAGCAATGCTTCTGCCTCGGCAAATAAATTTAAATTATTCAGCGCTTCTATCATAAAGAAATGTACGTCAGCATCTCTGTAAATCGAGATATGTACGTTATTTTTGTAAATTTCAGATGCAGCTTCTCGGTCTCTGGAAAACTTACGTACCACCCATTCCCCGTTTTGAAGGAAAAATGTACGTTCATCCCCTCTCCATAAATCGCCTAAATTACTACCATCGTACCGTAGCTGCCGGGCGTACCTATCCATTGACACCTGCGTTGGTCTTAGATAATAAAGAGATGGTGGTGTATTGGAAAAAAACTGAATTAATCTATTGGTTTGATTCCGCTCAAAATCATAGGGTACAACATTAATAAGCGCTCTAGTTCTAGTAATAGGATCACGCGTAAACAACTGAATCCACTCCCCATCGTAATCATCATTACCAATTTTATACCGTGCTCCCCCACCATCATAGATAAAGTTTATCCCGTTCTGTACGACCAAATCATACTGTCTATTCCACAGCTGCAATTCCATAAGTAGCGGCATAGGCGATGGACAGATCATATTCCACATCAGATCCTGCTGATTAGCCGGTACGCCTGGGAATAAAATATTAGCCCAGTTCGTTTCGTACAGACCACTCACACCATCTACCCCTGTATTCATTAACCCCAACAATCGCGGTAACAACTCATCCAAGGTAATCACCGGCATATTTGCAATATCGTCCAATTGTAAATTGGGGGTATCAAAATAGGCCGCTTTGCCATACAATTTTCCGATGGTTAGATAGGTCCATACTTTAAAGCGAATGGCTCCAGAAATCAACGCACGATAGTGGCTGTCTTCAACCGCCTTAGGATTTTCCTTCCGATATTTAACGATCTTGTCCAAATAACTATTTGCATTTACGATGAGATCGTAATAGCTACTCGGATTAGCAAATTCATTTCCTTTCGTTTCTCTATAATTGTAGATATCCCACAGGTCCTGTGGTGCATTCTGCGTTGGTTCTAAAAAATCTGATCTCAAATCGCTCAGAAAGACGGTCTGATCGGCAATAGCCTGCATTTTTGAGGCGACACCGATATAGCCCGAATACAGTTCATTCGCCTCGCCTACATAATTATCGTCCAGCAACATATCACTGGTATTCACTTCAAAATATTTATCACAGGCCGTAAAACTCAGGGAACCTGCTAATAAGGCATATATTATAAAATTTCTTTTCATCGATTTCTCCACTATAATTTGATATTTACACCTAATTTAAATGTTCTCGGCAGTGCGACCTTACCGTAATCCAGCCCCATATGTCCCGTTTGCGTACTATACCCTGTCACCGGATCTAAGCCGAGATAATTCGTCCACGTGAATAGATTCTCGCCAGAAATATACCATTCGGAATTCGCCAGGGCCTTAATAGAACTTTCCACAACTTTGTATGAAAAGATTACGTTCTCCAATCGAAGGTAAGAAGCATCTTCAATCCAGCGGTTGGAAAACCGGGCATTTTCCATCGGATCACCATATTGTGCCCGCGGAATATCCGTCAGCTGCCCATCAGCCTGCCATCTTCGCAGGGCTGCTTCCGATTGATTATAATAACTATCCAACGATTCTAAGCTACGACGAACACCGTTGTACATCGAGCTACCCTGGCTGTAACTCATAAAGCCCTGCAGACTGAATTGTCTGTAACGCAGATTAAGGAAACCTCCGCCAAAGAGTTTAGGTAAACTACTGCCCAGTAACATCCGATCATTTTTATCAATTACGCCGTCTTGATTGACATCATTGAAATGCGCATCTCCGGCCTCGAATGATTGGTTTCTAAAATCCGATAGATTAAGTTGGTTAGCATCGGCTGCTGTTGAAATCACACCTAAAAACTCATGTCCGTAAAACGAAAATGGAGATTGTCCCACCATTTGGATCCGAGAAACGTTATCCGACTGATCGGAAATGATCGGTTCATTTCCGACTAGCTTCTTAATTGTACTATTAATCGTGGAAATATTTCCACCGACAGAAAATGACCAAGTTTTATTATCCACAACCGTATAGTTTAAATCCACTTCAAGCCCGTGATTATCTATTTGTCCTCCGTTTATGTAAACGCGATCAATTCCAGCAATAGGAGAAACAGGAAATACATTCAACAGGTTAGTCGATTGCGTAAAGTAATAACCGACATTTATATTAAATCGGCGATCGAAGCCCGAAAAGATCAAGTTGGCCTGCAGATTTTGGTTATCCTCCCAACGTATACCTGTATTTGGAATGTTCCCGACAACGATACCTGCTAACTGCCTGTATAATTGACTGGAATAATAAGACTGTCCTATTTTTGACGAGAAACGACTATTTCCTGTTTTCGCATAGCCTAACTTTAATACTAAGTTACTTATTGCGTCTACATTCTTTAATCCTTCAAAGTTGCTCATTAAGAAGGAGATATCAGCAGCCGGAAAAAGTCCAAAGCGATTGGCTGTAGTACCCGAAACCGAAGAACCGTCCACATTCAAAGAAGCATCTAATTTCACAAGGTTACGAAAATTATAGGTAGAGGCTCCGTAGAAGCTCAACCAGTTCCAGGACTCGTTATACCCCCAAAACATCCTCCCAGCATTGTCCACAAAGTCCAATGTCCGATAAAAATCTGAACTGGTATTCCTACCCGAACCGGCGTCATATTCCTGTGCATTTATAATACTCTGTACACCTCCGGTTAATTGCCAACTATCCCGATCAAATGTCCTACTATATACCCCATTGAGACCTAAAAAAACATTGGAGGCTTTACCTGCACCTGCCCTTGCTGTATTTAATGCAATCCCATTTTCCAAAGGCACTACTGTACCGCTAGAAAGGCCAGGTACAAATGTTGCTTGTCGTGTATAGTTGGAAAAAAGACCAATCGTACCATTCAACCGCAGATTTGTCGATGCTTTGTAAGCCAAATTTGCATTGACAAAGATATCATACACGTCCGAACTGACCTTCCCTGTATTTAATAGCGCAACAGGATTAGTCACTCCAAATTGCCTTACGCCATCATAATCCGGCAACAGGTTGTTCTCACTATCTTTGAGACGATCACTTAATATGGGTGCTCTATAGAGAGCCGCCAAAATAGGATTTGTGGCTGGCAACATGCCCTGCTCTTGCAGCAATGCAGTTGTATAACTCAAGCCCATAGAAGCTTGTAAATCAAACTTGGCACCTAGCGCAACTTGTGTATTCATACGCGTACTGTAACGCGTGCTCTGGGTATTGTCCAGCGCACCGTTTTGGTTAAGCACACCGAGAGATAGATCGTATTTAGCAACCGCATCTCCTCCTTTGATACGCAAGTGATTGTCGGTCACAAAGGCATTGCTATATATTAAATCCTGCCAGTCTGTATCGTTATTATACAAATAGTTGTAAAAATAATTAGGGTCATCCCTTAAGAAAGGAAATCGTGTGAGCAGTTCGCCTAAATCTTCATATTCGGTCATACCGACATTGCCCAGATAACTCTTGTAGTCGCTGACCCCTAAAACAGGCATCGTCCTGAAATTGTGTGCTACGCCATAATTTCCTTTAAACTCCACTACAGTCTCCAAATCGGTAGAAGTCGACGTCTCCAAATACAGTACCCCATTAGACCCCAAAGAGCCGTAACGGTTTGCATCCGCACCTTTAAGCATACGTATGCTCTTAATATCATTGACGTTAATTGCACTCAATATGCTGCGCGAATAACCTCCTATAATAGGAGAATTTCCTCCATCGGGCAAATACGGGATACCGTCTATTACGATTAATGGCGAATTATCCGCTTCAAAAGATCGTACACCCCGATAATTCAGTGTTGCCCCTTCCGTAACCATCCCGCTCTTATTCATAACGCGTAACCCTGCAACTTCTCCAACCAACACGTTTTCTATACTTTGCGCACCCAATCGAAAATCCGAATTTTGCAAATAGGTACTATTTTTGTCGGAAAAAGCACCGTCAATAACGTTGTCATACTTAATTCTTCCTGCCGATATCAAGGTAATTTCAAATTCCGAACGTCCCAGCACGTCCACTACAGCTTCATAATACCCCGGACTCCATACGCGAATTGTCGTGGGTGCTTCCTCCAAATCGCTAAATTTAAAGGTACCATCCGCCCGCGTTTGTGTCGTGTGGGTTGTATTCACAACCGTTACAACAGCATTCTGAACAGGCCCTTTATCATACGAACTCAACACCTTACCGGTAATAACCGTCTGTGCAAATAGGGGTAATGCTCCTAATAATAGTGTAGAAGTGAAAATTAATCTATATAAGCCTCTCGCTCTATTTCTCATAAACTTATTAAAAAAGGGTTATTAATAATTGTTTGCTGTCGGTATTAAAGCCCAGTGATAAAGTTCCACGGTCTCTGCCGTGCCTTTACCTAATCCGGCAAATTCGACCTTGATTTTGAACGTCCTTACCTCATCACCGTCAATCATCACCGTACCGACCAGCCCACCCCATCCATTGTACTTAGCAGGGCTCGTATTTGTGCTTCTATCATAATGCCATGGATTAGAAGGCTCAACATTGAGTTTCGAAGCTATCTGCTTTCCATCTACATAAATGTTGACATATGGATGTGAGATATGCCGGAAACCCATATATAAATTATATTCACCTGGAGGCACCTCGACGATCTTATAACCAATAGATCCATCTGAAGCACGCTCCAGCATCAGTGGTGTAAAATCGATAGACACCGGACTACCATCGTTTACGTCGCCTTCACCTCTCAGTACTAAGGTGCGATAAATTCCCTCTACACCAATCGCTGGAAAACACATGCAATCTCTATCTGTAGGTACAATGGTACTATAGTTTGATACGGTAAACAGATCATCCTTCAACGCATCGGGCACATATTCATAATAGTGAAACAACTGCTTGATCATCTTGATGTGCACATTGTTCGGAATCTTCATCTTGGTAATATTGTAGATTCGGCCGTTGCTCATGCGCATATAGTCAGGATCGACCTCTTGTACAGTAGGCTTCCAAAGCTGGTTAAACGCCGAAGTGATATCGCCACTGCCGTAATTGTCAATAAGCGTATTGTAAAATATAGCTTCTTTTATCCATTTGTAGGCGATCACCGTATCCGCCGGTAAGAAGGGTTTGCCGAATTGACCGTAAAGCTGTCCTAAATTATCAAAACACTCTTCAAGCACCTCATTACTTGGCAAAAACATGGTCAGCTTATCAAATTCGGACATAATGTTTGCTCTTTCGAAAATAGGATTAGAAATTATAAAAACGGAGTCATATAATGTTCTTCCTGTGCGATCGACTCCTACCGGTATGCTGTTTTCCATATCAAACAGGGTATCATTCATAGCTAAAATCGTATCCCGTATAGTGGAATGACTATCTCCCAATCCTTCTAGATAGTCGTAGATACTAATGTCCGGTTTCAATAGCTGGTCAATTTCATGAACCACACCATTTTTACACAGTTGGTTCCCTTTGGTAATTGTACCATCTCCTACGTGAACACCATTCTCCGAAATGTCCACCGATAAGTATTTGCCATTAAATGTCATCAACCGAAGACCGCTCTTCAACTTGGTCTTGTCAAAAACCAAACTATTGATGTGGTATTTTAGCACGTAGTCCTCATCAAAGTCCATCTCCGTCAATTGCGCCATTTTATCATTAGTAACTACCCATACAGTTAACGTCTGATCTCTTTCCAACTCTTTATCAATACCATATTCTTCTAGCTTTGCTAGAAATGCTGAATACTGTGGCTGTGATTTCAGGTATTCCAAGAGATTAAGTGGCGAAACAATTTCGTCTGTTTCTTTGGTTCCATAATGGTCTTCCCAGCCTTTTTGACAGCCACCTATTAACATCGTAATAACTGCTGTAAGGATTAAAAAAATATTTTTCATAACATATCAATTATAATTATTAATCAATCGGATCAAATTGCAGGTAATCCATGGTAATCAGCTTACCATCAAGCGATAAAATGCGAAAGGTATGCGAGGTTGTTTCTTCGAATTCCACTTCACCCAGTACCTGTGTCTGTCTTCTATCTGCGGATGTGTTTGATGTAACGAGCCGGGAATAAAGTTCTTGGTTATCCAAGATAAAAGAACATATTCCAGTATTTGTGGCATTTCGCACACTAGGCCACACAAAAGTTACTTTATATTTACCACGTACAATCGTTGGCGTATTCATTTGTATCCAGCCCGATTCACCAAGCGTAACCCTAAAATGGTCGTGATTAAGCACGCTATTATAAAAAACACCGTCTGCTTGTCTGTTGTTTCGATAGATTAAAACGTCTGATCTAAACTCAGGAACCGATGACCATATTATACTGGTCAGTTCGTTTGCGGTGAATGTTTTATTATATTGTGCACCCAAACTCGGATTCTGGTATTGTGTCACATTTGCTGCTACATCGGGGTAATCTGTAAATTCCCATATGATCGGTACGCGTGCAGGAAAAAATACCGGCATCCAATCATCCACCTCGTGGACAACACCATTCTTGGCGATAATATTATATTCAATAAACTGAATATAATTTTCTCCGACCTCATCTACATTGACAACGAGCTCAGCAGAATTATCCGAAACGTTCATTAGCTCGCCTTTGGCTAACGTTTCGAAGTTCACGCGGGCTGTACCCTCTGGAAATTTACCCAGATCAGTATACGAACGCTGCTGCGTCAGTACATGATACGCTACATACTTATATAGTGGATTGTTCTCATCTTTTAAGTCCGATCCAGGAGTAACGGCTAATTTCGTTAGCAAATCCGGTAAGGACGCTATACCCTCTTTGGCAAAAGTGGCATTAGCTACAGCGAACAGGGTATATTTGAACCGCTGTTGAACCGGATTACCAAACTCGTCTACCGTTTCGGTATAGATGCGATCCAACCTCTCATCCAAACCGACTGCTATTACGGTTTCGCGAAACAAGCTAAATCTCTCTTCTGCTAACCGATCCAGGATGGTAGCCGTAAGCGGCACAAGCACATCATCAATACTGTGGATCACACCATTGGTTGCTGCAATATCAAATCGGTTAAAACGGGACTCACCATTTAGGTAAACGGCATCTAACCCCCCTTCCCTAAATTCCACATATAAATTATCATCTGTTGCATTTAAATCGCTAATGGCGCCGCTCTGAAATTGGCCGAAGTCTACCTTAATACCCGGAATCAAGTGATATCGAACCAAATAATTCGCATCTTCTTTAGACATCTCAGCTACCGAGCCGATATTGAGCTTGGCAAGATAGCGTTCGACACCTTCATTCACAGGCGCAAAATGGGTGTAAACAGTACTGATATTTAAGGTATTGTATAAATCTGCCTTTTCCAAAATTTCGACCCACAGTGAATAATTCTCCGGATCACTTTTTAGCAAGATCGCAATCGGGCTTTCTTCATACGCTTTAAACGTATCATCCTCATATGCATCCTTACAGGATCCAACCAGCAGGGAAGCAAATGCCACCAGCAGGTACACAGATAACTTCCATTTAGTTTGTAATTTTTCCATGATTCTTCCGTTAATTAAGTGGTGCATAATATGGATTTTGTGTCAGCAATGTATTGAACAGAATCTCGTCCTGATGAATGGGTAGGTAATGTGCATTTTCGTTCAGTAGTATCGAACGAATTACCGGTGCCGAACCTCCCGTCATACCTGCCAGTACTTCTTCAATTAAATATTCTTTATATTCATAATTATTACGCATCGCAACACGTAAGATGTCGTACCAGCGTTTGCCCTCGCCTACGAATTCGCGGGCACGTTCGTCCATCAGAAGATCCAGCATCTCCAACTCGTTGGATCCGGCGGAAATAGGTCGCGAAATCTGCGCGCGCGACCGTACTGCGGTAATTAGCTCCAATGCAGCGGGGTAAGAATCCTCTCCTTTCATGATTAAGGCCTCGGCCTTCATGAGGTAGATGTCGGCAACACGGTATAAGATCCAGTTCTGATCACTTTGTGGCCTTGCCACCCCTGTATTTCCTTCAGCCCCTATAAATTTCCAAAGTTTAAAATCCGATGCAGAGTAGGACGCCCCAGCTCCCCGTACATCTTCCAGATTCTCTTGAAATAAGGTAACGCCATAATTAGAGATGACCCAATTATGTGAAGTACCAAAGATGGTAAGAAAATTATTGGTTTGGTTTTTGGTAAAGTCAAACTGCACTTCAAAAATGCCTTCATTGGAATTACCCGGACTGAAAATGGTAAACCAATTGTTCTGGGTATTCACGACACCTTCTATTAATCCGACTTTTCCAGATTCCAACACGGCATTGCAGGAAATAATCGCATTATCGTAATCTTCTGTCCATAAGTATACATCTGCCAGCATCGCATGGATCGCATTCGTCGTGGACCTACCTTTCGTTTCCCAGACCGTAGGCCAGGTATCCTTACTATTTTCCAACGCCGTATTCAGGTCAAAAATAATCTGGGCGTACAGTTCTTCTTTCGTCGATTTTTCCTTTTCATAACGCTGCGAATCGTTCATATAAGGATCCAAAAGCAGGGGTACTTCGCCGAAATTACGTACCAGATAAAAATAGCTCAACGCACGTAAAAAATAAGCCTCGGATAAAAACGACTGCATTATTGCCGTATTAAAAGAAGGATCCTTCTCCACAACACCGGGAGCATAACGTATCACCATATTGGCGTAGTTGATCATTTGATAGAACTCGGCCCATTTGGTAAGGGAATTGGATGGAAGTAAACGCAACGTTTTAAAGTCACCGAGGCCAGTCGCCACAAAGCCGCCTAAGGACAACATGTTGCCCCTGGCCTCTCCCCATACAATCATCGAATTGACGGACTTTTGTAGGGATACATATGCAGCTCCCAACACCGCTTCGACCTCTTCTTTGTTACTCCAATACTCATCGGTCACCTGCTCATTCTCAGGCAATATTCCCAACCACTTCTCACAAGAGGTCGTAAAGAACAGGAGTGCAACCAAAATATATGTTAATATCTTCATATCTATCTCTTTTAAAAATTAGCTATTATACCAAATGCAAAACGCCTTGGTCTCGGCGTACTCGCCCCATCTTCACTTAACATAAAGATATCCGATGACAGACCGACTTCTGGATCCTGTCCCGAATAATTCGTCCAGGTAAATAAATCCTGTCCCGTAGCAAACACATCGAAACGCGAGATATTAAAACGACTGATAATCGATTTTGGCAAGGAATACCGCACAGAGACCATCTTCAACCGTACAAAGGAAGCATCTTCCACAAAACGATCCGAGCCCAAGGTATTATAACCCTCATTATATAATGCCCTGGGAATTTCCGTATCATCCCCCTCGTGTCTCCACCTGCGCAGTACAGCTGCACTTTGATTATTTGTTCCGCGCATACTTTCATTACTAATGCGTACGCTGTTAACTACCTTCTGTCCTAACCTCGCGTGCAAAAACGTGTTGAGTGTAAAGGCTTTGTACCGTACATCAATCCCTCCTCCAGAGGTAAACAACGGCATCGCATTTCCCAAATAAACGATATCATATTGATCGATGACTCCATTGCCGTCCATGTCCTGATATTTCGCATCTCCCGGGTAAACCTTTCTGTTACCATTTTGGGTATAGATGGGCTCACCCATCAGATCGTATATAGTATTGTTGTCGAGATCACGTGCGAGCGTCTCTTCTTCATTTTGATAGACGCCAAGATACTTGTATCCATAAAATGATCCTAGTGGGTTGCCAGCTATAATTTTATGCGCATATTTTCCATTTTCAAAATTGTAATTCTCAAATTGCAGGTTCTCCGGTAATTCCAGCACTTCATTCTGGTTTCTGGAGAAGTTTAGCGTTGCACTCAATGTGAAGTCCTTCGCCCGGATTAAGTCACCCCGAAAAACAAGTTCCCATCCTTTATTCACCATTTCTCCTGAATTATAAAATTTCATCGTCGCAAAACCAGTAGACGATGGGAGCTTGACGTCCTTTTGCAACAAGTCTGATGTTAAGCGGCTGTACCACTCCGCCATAATATGCAGACGATCCTTGAAGAAAGACAGTTCCAAACCAACATCTGTTTGCGTGACCAACTCCCACTTTAAGTTATCCAATTGGATACGGGTTGGCCGGATAGCCGTCATATCCATATAGCCCGGGACAAGGGGCTCAAAGGCACCTAGGTAAACAAAAGATCCACTCGGCGGGTTACCGTTCTGTCCCCAGCTTACGCGAAATTTGGCCATATCCAAAAAGTCCAATTCCTGCATAAAGGGTTCATCGCCTAAATGCCAGGCCGCACCTACTGTTGGAAAGCCCTTCCAACGATGCTGTGCGGAGATGCTCGTATTCGCTTCCCAGCGATAGATTCCATTCAGGATATACCTATTCTTATAGCCATAATAAAGACTACTGGTAAAACCGATATCTCTACTCATCGAATTTCCAGAACCCATTTTCACCACAGCTGCACCTGCTGTCGGATCACTTAGGGAAGCAGAAGCATTACCCGAAGTCTCCGAGGCATATCCAAAAGCACGGGTTTCGTTTGTACGTACAATCTGCGTAGCGATAATATTATGATCTTCGTTTAATATTTTATTATAAATAAATTTGTTCTCCGTGTTCAACTGCAGTCTATCACTCAGTTGGTCTGATCCGCGATTGAAATAGGAATCTGTCCAAATGACACCGGTAACCGACTGCGGCAAAAACCGCCGGATTTTATCCGAACTCGTGTTAAAGCCAACCGTGGCCGTATACCGTAAGGAGGGTAGGATATCATACTGTGCCCGAAAGATGGCACGGGCCTGTTCTTTCATGGCATTGTTGACCGACTCGTTAACCATTGCCACTGGATTATACATACTTTCTTTAGCTTCACCTACAAAACTTCCCTGAAAGTTTATCCGTGGTGTAAAATACTGATCCGAATACACACCATAATCGTCGATAAAATATGGACTCATATTTGGCATCTTCTTCAACGCCATCGCTCTCGGTTCTGGTACCTTGTCTCCCGTCCAATACTTGTTGATATCACTAAGGGAATACGAAATATCAGAACTGATATTAAACTTATTCGAAAATTTATAGTTCACACTTACCAAGGCATTATACCGATTGGTTTTCAATCCTTTCGTTGTTCCTACATCGTTCAGATAACCTAAAGATACACGATAGGTTGCTTTATCCCCACCCCCACTGATGGAAAGCGAATTGTCTTCAAAGTGCCCAACCTGGGTAACCATATCCGTCCAATTTGTATTCTGGTTATACTCGTTAAAATAATTCCAGCTGGGGTCGTACTTTATTTCGTTGGTATTATACAACAAATTAAGATATTGTAGCGAACCCATATAGCCTAGATCATTAACCGTATTCCATATCGCGTCCTGTACCAGCGACACATATTGCCCACCATCTAACATGGGAATAGGGTCTGCTTCCTTCTTCACATCCACTTTTGACGAAAACGAAAATTGTGTCTTACCTTTCCGTCCCTTTTTCGTCGTAAACAACAATACGCCATTAGCACCTTGCGATCCCCAGATAGCCGTAGCGGCTGCATCCTTCAGTACTTCAATCGTTTCGATGTCATTGGGTGATATATTGATTAGGGCGCCAAAATCTTCATCATTAGCGGTGGAAAAATTAAAATCGCTACCAACGTTCGTCGAATAGGGTACGCCATCTACAACAATCAAAGGCTCTGAATTACCATTCAGCGAAGTGGTACCCCGGATACGGATGGAACTTCTTCCTCCGGGATCTGCACTGGATATGATATCCACATTCGCTAAACGTCCTTGAAGACCGCTCTCGACCGACGCAAAAGGCATGGTTTCCAGTTCTTTCATATCAAAGCGTTCGGTAGCAGAAACCTGATTTCTGAAGCTTATTCCCATATCATTTTTTGCCCCTCCTTCGCGTACAATCGTAACTTCCTCGATAGATCGGTCATCCACCATCAGGGTAAGATTAATTGTTCCTTGCCCATTATAAGGGATTCGCGTAGATTGATACCCGATACAGGCGATCACAATAGTTAGTCCATCTGTAGCCGGAACTTCAATTTGATATTGCCCCAGGGCATCTGTTGATGCGCCTTTCAAGTTTCTATTCTCCTTATTCTCTACAAAAATCGAGGCTCCTTGTAGAGGTGCATTTTTCTCTCCTTTGATCGTCCCTATCAACACCTTTGAATTTTGGGCAGAGGCCGAATACGCAAAAGAGAAAAAAGCTAATAAAATTAAAATCTGTAGCCTCATTTATCTTATTTTAATGGTTAAATATTATAATTTGGTTATTTCTTAAGTAGTCCTGATATCTTGTATACCGCACCATCACTAAATAGCTTTGGTAAATCAGTAGATACCGGAATAATTGTACCGTCAATATCCTTGAGCTCCAGACGTGTATTCTGGTCTATTATTTCCAACTGACGGTATACGTTATATCCCGTTGACATAGTCGTCTTCCACACACCTTCAATCCCGAAACCTGGAAACGGATAATCGCCTAATGAATTATCAGGTATCGAAATAAAATAGGATTTTAGGTAAGCTGCAAGTTCTACATTGTCTGTTGGTATACTCCCCTCTGCTATGCCATTTAAAACGGTGGCATTATCGGGAGCGAAAACGATAAATCGGTTACCAAAAAGAAATGATAAGGCACTACCCGTTTCCAAAAGACCTGCCCGTGCTAATAACTTGGAAAACTCAGAATAGGCATTCAATGGATTAGAAGGTGTTTCAGACCCCGGTATTGTCCCCTTAATCGATCGAGACTCCGCCAATAAACTACTTCCAAAGGGTTCATACGCCCTTCCGTTATACCAATTGCCTGCAATATCAGCGACCGTAATTTGCTGATCTGGATTATTATATGTTGCTGAAGAATAAATTTCCCCATCTCCTGTATACACATAAGTAAACGGATTTCTTGTACGGTATACCTTTTTTTCCGATAAGGAATTCACTCTTCCGTAAACAATATGATCAGACACGAAAAGCTCCTGTTGTCTGATAGATAACGGAACCAGTACCCCATCGTCATTTTGTACCATCACACCCTCGTCTCCAAACACCAATGGATTCCCTTCCGACCAAAATAGATAGCTATTACCTACCAAGGTACTTTCTAGCACCTCGTCCGATGGGATAAATAAAGTAAACTCGATATCCTTACTCGACAATGTCTGATGTAAACCTGTACTCGCCAACATGTACATAAACATCTTGTACTTGGGGTTACGAAAAGCAGGGCCGGTAACGCTGTTAAACAAATCGGGCACCATTACTTTGTTTAACCCGTAGAACACACCGTTTGACGCAATGGCTTTATCCTGCACGTCAGCATTCGGATTAAATTCGATCGGAGTTCCAAAACTTGTTTTAATATCTGGATTCGTACCAATTTCTGACGGAAAAACCATATTACCCTGATAGACGTGATTACGCATGACCATAGAGAGTGGGAGCAGATCCACTTCGAATAATGAACCATAGTAAGGTGAAAAATATTCATTAAACAGGCTTTGTAACGCCTGATTCGATGGCGCAAATACATTGTATGATTGATAGGTAAGACTTCCCAAATCCCAATAGTCAGGGATGCTTCGTGTTGTCCACTCGGATGCAATTGGAGGAAGCAGGTTATGGTCGATTGAGAATAGGGAGTCGCCTACAGCAGCATAATTAATGGACGCCTGCTCATCATATAAAAACATTCGAAATTTATCGTACAACGTAATAAAGTCGCGGTAGTTTTCGTTGTTAGCCAATTCGTCGTAGACCGTATTAAGCGGCTCTAGCACCTTGTCAAGAATATATAAGTATCCATTATCAGCGGGGATAGCATATTCTTTAACCCCAGAATTGCTTACATTAAAGCCTTGTGTACCAGCCCAAGAATCCGCCCCAAAAAAATACTCATAATTGGCACTTGCCTCAATGCCTTTTGTATCAAAGTGCGTTTGCGAGAATACCGGAAGAAACCGCTCCTTATGATATATCTTCTTCAGCTTTCCATCTGTTTTATCCACCTCGGTTGTTATGGCATCGTTACTTCTTGTCCGGTGTTTATAATACAATCCGGCGTTATTGATTTCATACCCCTCACTTCCACCTGGCTGATAATTCATTAACATATCTTTTCCATACGCGTAGTAAACAAGATGATACCCAATAAGCTTTTGAAGCTCAGCTTTCGGAAGCTGTCCGATCTGCGTTAAATTTTTGGATTGAAGATATGCATCGAAGGCCTGATCATCCGGGGCAAAGACCGTCGCTATCGTCTTTCCTTCTAAGACCTCTCTGAAACCAGCTCGTTCAACACCATCCAAGAATTGGGTAAATTCTCCTCTTTCTTCCAGTATTTGCCACGCATTTCCTCTCAACCAGTCCGGGCGCTCATAATGCGAAGTCAGCTCCTGTTTGGCGCATGAAATAAAAAATAGTAGCAACACACTGATACCTATTAACAGTCTTTTCATGTGTAAATAATTTGTCTTTAAATGGTTATAGGGAATATTTAATGTTCCTTATATTGATTAGTTTCTTATTGTATTAATATCGTTATCGTAATTTTATCATAAATAACCGGCTCACTTACAAATGGTATATGCAAGCTTACGAAATGCAATCGGTTTCATTATCCTGTACTATCCTGAAATCGAAAAAATATTACCATGCATAACGTAGCCCTATATCCAGTCCTTGTCTTCCTATCCCTTGTACACCAGCAGTTGTAGTCGCGTACCCTAGATTGAAATACACATTTTTCACTTTAGTGGAAATTCCTGCACTAAAATTTTTGGACGTGTGATAAAAGAGGTATGTGCTAAACAATTGGTCAAAGCCTACAGACGTTCCGAAATCAAAAATATCCTGATCATTCAACATGCGACGGTATGCGACTACCGGACTCACTGACACATCTTCAAACAGCAAGTTGTACCGTACACTGGAATAGATAAAGGGCGTCGGATTCACCAAGAAATTATGCCGTTCTTTAAGCAAATTATTTACAGCCAGACTCACAACAACGTTGTCCGAATTATAGGCTAGACCCAGGTTAAAATCCATCCGATTAGGATCATTATTGTAGTATGCAATAGCCGGATCATTCGGGTCACCGACAATTTTGTCCGTATTAATCTGCTCACGTAAAAATTTGATACTTGTGCCCATACTCAAAAATTTTGAATCACCATCCAACGGAAGATGAAAGGCGTAGGAGGCATTGAGTTCGGTCAAATTAAATGCGCCAACCCGATTGGTCCGAAAACCGGCACCTACGCCATTTCGACCAAACCCGTACATGACATGTAAATAGTTTTCTTTCATGTCATCTTTAAGTTGACCTACAGGCATCCGGATAATGGCATCTACGGCCTTCGTGCCATTTACACCAATTTGTGCTGAATTAAATAAATAATCATTTTGAAAGTAGCTTGATACGATTGGAGATTGCTGGGCGACACTCGCTCCGAGCATCAACCCTACAAATAACACCGTTAAAAAGCTGTAATTAACAATTTTCATAATTTTTTTTGCGTTTATCGGTTAATTCACTACACTAATACTTCCCGTAAATACTTCTCCGTCTACCACTACCTTATAATAGTAGACCCCTGTTGCCAGTCTGCCCGCAACAGATACACCATTCCAATCATTGGCATAGTTGCGCTTCGTAAAGATGATGTTTCCGCTTGAATCAAAAACACTTACTTCATTCTGCGTGTACAGATCCAAATTCTTGATGACCCAGAAATCATTGACCCCATCGTTATTCGGTGTTAAAAAATTACCGATCTCAAGCTTTAGGTCACTATCCTGCCCGATCACATCTAGCGCTAATGTTGCTTCGGTTGTGCAACCGATTGGAGTCGTCACCTCAACCCGATAGACCGCATCTACCGAAGCTTCGACCACGACGAAAGGCTGCTCGCCCACTAGTTCATCATTTTTGTACCAGCGGTAAGTATATCCATTCGGTAATCCTGGAGAAACGGACAAGGTAACTTCCTTATTTTCCAGTACGCTGAGCGACGGATTAGCCACAATTTGGATTTCCGGAATAGAATTGATATTTAATAGAATGCGTTTCGTGAACGTGTTCACTCCACCATTTTCGGTACCGCCGTTATCATTAATCGTGATATCCAGGGGAACTAAACCTTGTACCTCGTCTATGAGTATAAAACTTATTACTACGTCGTCATTTTCGAGCGTATCTATTATTGGTCGACTTTCAAAAAGGAAATTTTGAAGTGTTTGAACTGTTAGCTGCAGCGCTGACTCTTGGTTTGTTTCTTTACCCGCACTAATATTTGTGAGGGGGATTTGCATAACGTCACTTACATTACAGATATCGATGTTCTCTTCAACTTCAAAAGAAGGCGCTTCATTCACAAATAATACCTGAAGCGTAATCGGCGTAGGATCACTGACGAAGTCACCATTATTGACTAAAACATGAAATGTGACCTCTTCTGCCAGCCCTACG
The DNA here is from genome assembly GCF_005049105.1 of Sphingobacterium alkalisoli. GTDB lineage: Bacteria > Bacteroidota > Bacteroidia > Sphingobacteriales > Sphingobacteriaceae > Sphingobacterium > Sphingobacterium alkalisoli. The sequence goes on along the minus strand of NZ_SUKA01000001.1, from coordinate 1,174,877 downwards.
TTGAAGTCGGCCACATCGTCTACATATACCATACCCGTTGCAGGGTCAATCGTCACAGGAGCAACACCATTGCCATTGGGGTCATCAAAACTATCCAATCTCCAATTGCCCAATTCTGCACCGGTAAAAACCCATCCTTCCATCTGCCCAATCTCACTATCTGTTAATACATCTTCCCGCACCTCGAAAGTCTGTTCAGTAATAACTGGTTTATCACGGTTATCGGGCATCGTTTGGAACGTCCAGACGTCGCCTTGTATAACTTCGATATCTCTAATTGCGTCGACTCGCCAATAATAGGCTTTGTTGTCTCCTTGAATTTCGCCAATATTAAACATACGCAGCATGCTGTTTTCAGCAACAAGCTCTAATTCTTCAGGAGACTCGCCAAAATAAACATTGTATTTATCTTCCTCTCCTGCCCATTCTAGTGTCACATCGGCAAAGTCAACACCTACACTTTCATGAAGTGGAAAAACAGCCTGTGCTTTTGAAGTCGGTACATTCTCTGCAAATAAGCGGGTAATATCTTCTTGCGATAACGCATAGTTATAGATCTTCAACTCATCCATCAGATCCCTATACGATTTATTCTCTGTGGAATTACCAATATCCAACGCTCTATTTACGTCACCGATATCTACCGTATTCACATTCTCTACATGTTTCACCCGGCTTCCGTTGATATATACCGAAGTCGTTCGACCTTCCACATCCCGGGTGGCCACTATGTGGTTCCATTGTCCGTTGAATAAATTATTCGAGGCTATACTCGTTGCATTATCCGTTTTAGCTGCGTCATCATCAATAGCGAAATTAATATTACCGTTGTGGCTTAATTGGATACCCCACCATTTCCCAAGTCCGCCGTCATTTTTATTAAAGGCGCCCTTATGAACCATATAAGCATTATTAGCCGCAACCGTGTACGTGTTTTCATCTCCCTTCATCCAATACGATATACTAAAAGATTGGGTCCCTAACGTATTATGCGCCTTTGCCGGAGCCGTTAATCTCTTTTGTGCGGCATCACCTGCTACAGCAAAATTGGCTGCACCGGAAGACTTACCTTCAGCTATATAAGGCGTAGCTTCAAAACCATTTGCTGCTGCGTCATTCTTGTACCTGCTATAATCCTTACCGATCTGTTCCGGATCATCGAAGCTGTAATATGCAAGTAATTCCTTGCCTGTAGTCTTGGCCTTCGTTTCGAATGTCCAGACATCCCCTTCGATAACTTCTCCATCGCGCATCGCATCCACTCGCCAATAGTACGTTTTCAAGCCATCTAAATCATTTTCAAGCTCAAAAGTTAATGCACTCGTTGCTTCAGCTGATAACAATGTTAAATCATCAGGAGATTCACCCAAATATACGTTGTAATTATCCTCACTACCTTCCCAGCTTAGCGTCAAGTCGGTATGGTCTACTTCGGTGCTTTCATGAGTCGGGAAAACATTGCTCGTCTTGACCACAGGAACGAACTGCGTGCCGATACGTTGAATATCTTCCGCACTGAGTACGTAATTGTAAATTTTAAGTTCATCAAGCAGATCCCGATATGACCTGTTCTCGGCTGAGTTGCCAATTATTAGTGCCCTATTCGGATCGCCTATATCAATGGTCGCCACGTCTGTTGCATGACTTACCCGCTCACCATTGACATACAGAGACGTTGTTTTTTGCGTCACGTCGCGCGTAGCTACCACATGGTTCCACTCATTATTAAAGAGATTAGCAGTGGCGGTCGCAATTCCTGCATCCTTTTTCGTCACATCGTCATCAATGGAAAAAGTAAGATTGCCATTGTGATGCAACTGCAAGCCAAACCATTTACCCAATCCCCCATCATTTTTATTAAAAGCACCTTTGTGTAGGATGTAGGCGTTATTTGCCGAGGGGTTATAGGTATTCGCAGCACCCTTCATCCAATACGATATGGTAAAGGATTCCTGTCCCAACACATTATGGTCTTTTGAGGCTGCTGTCAACCGCTTTTGCGCGGCATCACCTGCTGTTGCAAAATCGGCTGCTCCCGCTAACTTACCTTCAGCAGTATAAGGGACTGCTTCGAAACCGCTAGTTTCCGCATGGTTAGCGTACTTACTGTAGTCCTTACCCAACTGCTCCGCATCATCAAAGCTATAATGTGCAATAAGTTCTCGCATTTTGGCATTTGTGGTAAATGACCACACTTCGCTTGTTTCAGCGGAAGTCCCATCCGCGGCCTCTATCTTCCAATAGTAGGTCACTCCAGGCGTAAGGTTTTCAAACGTATAAGTGAGCTCTGTGCCTGCGATCTCTTCTTTAAGTGCTAAATTTTCTACGCTGGTACCCAGATAAACTTTGAAATTCGTCGCATTCTCGCCACCCTCCCAAGTCACTGTCGCCGCATCGTTACGATCAGACACACCTCCAGCGATAGGTGTAGGCGTATGCGGTGGCATTAAGCCTAACAGCGCCGTATATTCTGACTTTATTTGCGCTTCCGTCAAGGCATAGTTAAACAGCTTAACTTCATCCATTTGTCCTCCGTAGGGAGCACTATTTACCGTATTCTGTTTAAGGAATTCCAGTTCACCAATATTTCCAATTACCAGATCTGACTCTTCGCCAATTCCGTATAACGCTTTGGTAATATTTCCTTGTTTAACCTCAGTTGCGTTTTTATAAAACTTCAGCAGCTTGTTCTCTACATCTCGAACTACCGTTACGTACACCCATTCGTCGGTGAAGAAGTCGGCACTGTTGGCGTAGATTTCATCTTTCCCAAGCGCATCGTTATCAATAGCAAAACGAAATTGGGCGTCTTTAATTTCCAGATTAAATCGGTTACCGGTAGCACCCGTTTCCGGATTTTTACTGATGGATCCTTTACAAAACAAATAGGCACTCGCGCCCGCTTCCGGTCTGTCTTCAGCACTTCCTTTCATCCAAAATCCTAAGGTAAAAGACGAATTGCTCAGGAACAGGTGATCAGCATGCGGAATATTTGCGGCATAGGTGGATTTATCGCCGTCTTTCAGGTTGATAGCTCTTCCTGAAATACCTTCGTCAATACGTAAATTCACCCCATCTTCTATGTTATGCGACAAGACACCGTGATTGGCAAAAGTGGAATGATCGAGCAGAACCGTCGCGTTCTCTCCCTCTGTTTCATCAAATGTCCAGTGGCCGACCAATTGCGGTTCAAAGACCTTTTCAGTTGTAAATGACCATGTCTCTCCAGTGGTCTTACCTTTATCGTTGATCGCATCTACCCGCCAAAAATAGGTCTTATCGTTTACTAGGCTCGATAGTGTAAAACTAGGCTGCGCGAGCTGTTCTGTAGAAACCTTCATTAAATTATCTGTAGTCTCACCCAAAAAGACTTCGTAAGAAGTCGTGTTTTGACTTCCCTCCCATTTTACTTCAAGAGCACCATTGGTCAACATCACAAATGAAGCGTCAGAAGCGGGCTGTGGATTTTTGACCGTTTCGGGAGCAGTCGGTATAGCTGGTGTTCGATAACTAAAATTCGTGTAGACGGATTCCTCTTCGTCCACGACAGACTTAAAACGATAATAATAAAGCGTATTGGGGATCAACTCGCTCTCATCTAAGTAAGTCGCTATATTGGGGTCTAGGGTAGTGAGTACCGTCCAATTTTCTTGGTCAACCGAACGTTCAATTATCAGGTTGCTTTCTTGGGCATTTTCCCAAGTCAACGTTACTTTACTATATGCTGGCTCTACCTCAAAAGATTCGCCTACCGCCGCCACTTGACGCACCGGGCGAACAAAACTGTCGTCTGGTGCCTCCTCTGCAAGAAGATTGATATAAACTTCAATATTTAAGTAACCTGCATATGCCGGATCCGAAGAGGGCTTTAACGCATCACTGGCATCATCCTTATCTAGATTTAGACGGGTTTCCCATTCATCGGGTATTCCATCACCATCCGTATCGACTAATAATGGAGCTCCATCAAACGTACCTACACCTCCGTTAGCTAACGGTAAATCAGACTCCCTATACGTATAAAAGCCCTGAGTACCTTTACTTTCTAACTCGGTAACCAAAAAGCCGTCGACCTGATCTCTTTTGGGAAGTGTAGCACCCACGTTATCGATAATATACTGATAAGCATCTTGCGCACTAAGACTTGGATTGATCGAGGGGTAAGTCAAATAGTCTGCTGCTGTTTTAAAATTAGCAGTTTCAATACCGGGATACCAAGTGGAATTCTGTTCGATCAGCTCGCCATCAAGGCTACCATTTTGGTTGTTATCGTAATAGTTTCCTGATTGGTAGAGATTAAAATTACCATTTCCTCTCGAAAAGGGGGTAGCTTTGCCTGTAGGAGTAGAGGGGCCACCCACGAAGTAATTATTCAGAATTGTTACGTTCGACTCACCTGCAGACTCGCCACCTAAAATATAGGCATCGGCCGAAATGCTATGGTCCGAATAAGTCGTGTTTGCATTACCAAAGTTGTATACCACATTGTTTACAAACTCGTTTACGCCTTTAACCTTTGGGTTTCGAGTTTTATTACTGTGATATAAGGATTTAAGGATAGAAATCTTTCCTCCTGTCTGTATTAGACCTCCAGCAGAATGATTGTGCCGATGTAGCCCTTGTCCAATAACACTATTTTGGATCGTAATATTATCTGGCTCTAAGCCTTTGTTATCCCAGTTAATCGAAAAAACTTCATCCAGCCCCCAGGTAAATGACATATGATCAAGCATAATGTTACTCCCATTGGAAATTCCAGAAGCATCTTCGTTCTTTCCTGCTCCTTTGTTGACACCTGCGCGAATCCGAAGATGACGCGATATCGTATGCGAAGAGCCCGAAAATGAGACCCCTCGACCGTAAAGTACAACGCCATCTCCGGGTGCCGTATGCCCCGCAATGGTCGTGTTAGCGGCAATTGCAATACGATCTTTTAATTCAATAATTCCGCTGACTTTGAAGATAACAAATCTTCCGGGCTGGCTCACCGCGTCGCGAAACGAGCCGGGTCCGCTATCATTCAAATTGGTTACAAAATACACACTCGGAGCGGCATGTCCCCTTGCTCCTTCGGCAAATCGACCATATCCTTCCGCACCGGGAAAGGATAACACCTCCTGTGCTTGCGAAGCAGAGCTGAAGACAAAAAATAATAGGATAAAAATCCCCCTAATTAGGTCTAATCTTTTCATTTGGTTAACTGATTTATATACTGGTTACCTATAAAAGAAATGAAAGCAATACTTCCCTCTCTCCTATTACTTCCAAAGATATTAGATGCAACCGATTACATTATCCTGTACTGTCCTGAATATAATAGAAAAGCCCGACCCAACTCCATTTAAAAGCTCGTAAAGGTACTTTTGAGTACTAAAAAATATTTTAAACAATCAAAAAAACGCCCCACTTTTTCAAGCAGAGCGTTCTAAATTTGGCTAGCGCCTCTAATTCCTGCTCCCTACTTCCCCTTTTTCTGCAGCAAGCGGGAAAGAAGGTAGACATCCTGAGGTATCTCCTATATTTCGTCGTGTCTTTGTACATGTACATGTGAATGCCTGCACAGTACATTTCTGTTTTGTCCAAGAGCAAAGCTAGTATGCTAATTGAGCTATGGATTATGTTCCGTGACTTTGCGGTCAAATCGCGCCATGCACTTGTTGCGCCTATAGACTTTACGTCATCGAACGTCTATAAGTCCGGGGTAATTTTTAGCGTCTGAAGAAATGCTACCGAAATATGTCGCTGTTCCGTTTTTCGTTTCTTCAACGATTCGTAGATCAATACTATCGCGTTGCTTTGAACACCCTGCATGTTGCAAAACCAAATGATACGCTTCCTGAGCGGCATGGGTGGTAACAACCCCCTTCTTCAACGGTGTGGAAAGGCGCATCTCTCGAAATCGGAACTTGTGCATATGTGACAAACACGATGTGGTGAAAAACAAAAAAGATGATTAACTTTATAATTATTTGGGATTCTATCTCTCCAACATAATTATTTTTTCTATTTTAATGAAAAAATCAACATTACATAAATTAAACTGATATATGAAGCTCCTGATAACCGATCTATATAAATTTGGTTTGTTCTTATTTTGTCTTTTCGCTTCCCCGCTATCAAAGGCACAGGAAACCATAGTGTCCTACGTCACTAAAAATGGCGGTCGTACCGCACATAAGGATTCAGCAGAATATACCAGCATACTGCGTATAAAGCCAAGCGAGCAGGGACTATATGAACTTAATGACTATTATCAAAACGGCAACTTGAAGCGTCATGGTTGGGTAAAGACACTTGACCCTATGCGACTGCGCCTGGAAGGCTTGGTAGAGACCTATTATAATAGCGGATCGCTGGAGGCCACCGCCTATTATTCCGACAATAAGCGTATCGATACGGTCCATCGCTACTACGAAAGCGGCACTTTAAAAGAAATAAAGGTCTATTTAAAACCGCAAGAAGGACAGAAGCGACCAGCATGGGATGGGACGAATAAGCTCTTGCTCTACTATGCGGACTCCATAGGTAGCATACAAGTGCAGGATGGCAACGGCGACATCGTGCTTCCCCACGACAACGGCATCGATTTCGAAAAAGGAATGTACAGGGAAGGCCTACGGGAAGGCCGCTGGGAGGGGTCGTTTCGAAAAGGAAAATACCGCTTTGAGGAATGGTACGAGAAGGGAATCGTTACCCGAGGCGTTAGCACCGATAGTATCGGTACAACCCTTCCTTACAAGGAAAGAGATGTCCAGCCAGCGTACCCAGGCGGTGTAGAAAATCTTCGGCGGTTTGCGGCACAGCATTATCGCTATCCAAAAGAAGCTATTCGGGCCCGCGTAAAAGGACAAGTCATCCTTCGTTTTGTGGTTGATACAGCGGGTAATCCAATAGATTTTGAAATCGTAAATGATCTAGGACACGGCACCGCGACCGCGGGCATTGAAATGCTCAAAAAGTCAGCAAAATGGTCGCCGGGCTATCAACGTGGTGTTCCGGTCCGTGTGGCCTATACGTTGCCGATTTCATTAAATATGGATCCGCGTCCCCAACAGTAAAAGCACGAATTTAGATTCCGCTCCACGAGCGGCTCACCATCTGTTTCAATACATCCTGCATCCGCTTATAGTAATGCTTCTGCGGTCTATACAGCTCAACCGCACGCCGCTGTGCAGCCTCTGCTTCTGCGTAAAAACCCACTTGATATAGCAATTTTGCGAGGATATGGTGCGATTGCCCGCGGTCGGGGAGTAGCACGACAGATTTATGCATCCAGCGGATGCCGTCGAATAATGTCTCCGGATTATCTTTCCCATAGCTTAGCAGTTGATTCGCCCCATAATTTAACTGATCCACCTGCGTTTTCACGTACCGCGGACGATACTTTTCCAACCAGTTCTGAAAGCCTAGATTTTCGACACTGTCCAACAGGAATCCTCTTCTCGGAATATTCATATTTTGATTGTTGGCATAATCCACCTTGGCTAAGGAGTCTTGGTCTAGGCGATAGAAATAAGTGTTATAATAATTCTTTGCATAGGAGCGATACAGTACGGTATCTCGGCAAAGCTGCAAATACTTCATCGGATAGTAACTTCGGGCTATATTGCCTCGCAGGTGATTTGATTGCCAAGTATTCGCAACGCGGTTTCCCAAGTTTTGGGCCAAAGCAAAGTTCTTTTTATCCAGTGCCTCCCGAAATGTTTGACGCTGTATACGCCCGTTTATCTCTTTGCGGGTCGGGAGAGGCAAGGTCGCATAGAGGCTATCTACCATTTTGCGGTTGGTGTAAGCTAATTGATAGGTCGGGCTATCATACGTGGGTCCGCAACGTAGCAGAAATACCACCGTTTCAAAATTATTCAGCTCCTGCACTGTAAGCCCAGAGACATAGTCATTCAATACCTGCTGATCTGCATACTGATCAAAGATTTGGTATTGTTTCAGCAACTTCCGTAACAACAATTGGTTGCGGAGACCTTTTTTATACTGCTGTAACAGCTTTCCCATCGTCTCACCCTCCGCGAGGGTTTTCGCAGAGTCAATCAGTTTCAGCAAGGTATCCTCCTGTTTAATTTGCTTGTTATAGCGCAATATCGGATAACCATCTTTATCGGTAAAGAAATATATAGGCGTACGAAGGTGATACGCCTTCGATAGGGGGTGGTTAAATTCTTCCGGGGCAACCCGTACGATACCCGAAACAAATGCCTCACGGAGCATCTCTTTCGTTCTTTTAGATAAAGAGAAACCATCATAGGGAGAAAACTGCTCGCTTCGCTGATGCACCAAAAAGAACATCGGCTTATCCTGTTCCTTCGCTTTCGTAATTAAGCTGTCATAGGCAATATGACGTGAATATTCCGATTGGGCTATCGACGGGAAGACAACGAACTGAATAAGGACGAGTGCAATAAAGGTTCTACAATCAACCATGTGTTAATAAGTTTAGTTATACCCTATAAAGATAACTAATCCTACCTATCCAACAATACACTCGTCATAATAAAAGGCCCGATCGCTTTAGGATCATTATCCCGAATAGGCTCGGAAATATAATATACAAAACTTCCGTCTCTATAGTTTTTTTCACCTCCCAACCCGGCAACTGAACAACAATCGGTGATCGATAAGGAGCCGTCTGCTTCTGTCTTGACGAACCGCTTTAAATACTGATCATATGCATGTTCTCCTTTTGTTAGATATGCCTTGTCCAAATAACCTTTTTTGGCACCTTTGATCCACGAATAAATAAACATAATGGAGCCCGTTGATTCTAGATAATTCCCTTCTCGCCCTCCTAAATCGGTGACCTGATACCACATCCCGCTTTTCGGATCTCTGAAATTCTCGATCGAGGCGGACAGTTCCTGTAAGATGTTAATAATGGCGGGTCGATCCTTATGATTTTCCGGTAAAAAATCCAGCACGTCAACAATCGCCATCATATACCAGCCAATACTACGCGACCAAAAGTGAGGAGAAAGACCAGTTTTCGGATCTGCCCAACGTTGCTGTTTACTTTCGTCCCAACCATGGAAGTATAGTCCAGTCTTCGCATCATATAAATATTTCCGAACATCCACAATCTGCAGGGCTACATCATCATATAAAGCTGTTTCATTATTTTCTTTCGCGTATTGAGCCAGAAATGGGCCGGCCATATACAGTCCATCCAGCCATACTTGATGCGGATAGACTTTTTTATGCCAAAAGCTCCCGTCTTTCGTACGGGGATGTGCGCGCATCTGTTCCCGTTGAAGATCCAATGCGATTTTAAATCGTTCCTCTTTTGTCTTAGCTACGATTGGGAAGAGAATTTTGCCAGTATTGACGCGATCTATATTATACTCCAAAGGTTTATACGTCTTGATCGTTCCATCGGCATTCACCATGGTATCTGCATAATCATACACATATTCATAATATTTCGGGTTGTCCGTCTTATCATGAACTTGTAATATAGACTGCATCACCAAACCATGGCAGTAGTTCCATTTCAGTGCTTTTGAAAAATCAATCATCCAGGCTTCTGGGTTACGCTTCATGTCCGAATCGGCCATCTGAACATAATTTTTTTGTCCAAAAGTTTGTATGGCGAAAAAAACGGAAAATATCAATATGATTAACTTCTTCATCTGAACGAGGCTTATATTTATATTCGGTTTATTAATTATGCTTTTACAACTATAAGTATTTGATAGGTGAATACATACAAAATAGTATAAAAAACAGTGCAAACGTTGCCGGCAACGCCCTTGTAGTGTAAATCGAACTGTGTCACGTCACTCCTTTTCGCGGAGTAGTCATTAGATTGTGCAAAAGTAAAGTCGTTTAGTGGTAATAAAAAAGATATTGGATACCTAATACAATCCTTCCACCAAACTATTGAAATACACCTCGATATTATCATATACCTCGCTTAAATCCCTTCCATTAGCATTCGGTACATTTGGATCGAGGTTGTTAGCCGTTTCCCACGCATCGGGCATACCATCTCCATCGGTATCGATTAAAGGTGTCGTTTGTACCAAAACAGGCCAACCACCCACATCCACCTGTGAATCGATGATGCCTGCATAGCCCGTTTTCGAGCCGCAGTAGGTTGCTGTGCCATCCCGCACCTCTTGCACTACACGCGCGTCTACCGCATCACGTTTATAGGAAGCCCCTGCCTTTTCCAACACCGCATCGAAAGCTTGTTCGGCTGTATGCTCTACTGATAAGGCTATGTATGGAAAGGGTTGATCAGCCTGCACAGCTGCCGGCGCAACACCTCCACTTAAGTCTACCCCAGCCCAATTGTTTTGGGTGACGCGGGCATTATTCCACATATAATTTCCTTCAATAAAGAACACCCCATGCCCAGGTGCGTATTCAGCAGAACTTTCTTTAGAAACCTGCATAATCCGACGTGGATTATTACGCGTGCCCGGGCCCGGCTTATAATAATTATTTACCATATTGTACGCCCCGTTTTCGCCTCCATAAGCGGAGTTGGCGCCCCAGTTATAAATAACATTATTGCGGTAGTCTACTTGATCTTCGCCAACCGGACTCATGCCGCCGGTGCCCGGACGGTTGCCGCCATCGAAGCGTGGATTCCGACTGTTGTGGTGAGCCAACAGATTATGGTGAAAAGTGGCTCTGTTGCCTCCCCATATTGCCCCGTAGCCGTGATCGTTTTTCTCGTGAAAAGATTGATTCAGGCTTTCCGACAGCATGCACCACTGCATCGTAAAATCCTGATTGGCATAGAAAGACGAGCATTCGTCAATAGACCAACTTATCGAACAATGATCAATAACGATATTTTTCTGATGACGTCCCCACAGGGCATCCTGCTCATTTTGGGTCAGGTCCCCCATTCTAAAACGTAAAAATCGAAGGATAACGTTATCCGCTGCAATGACCATTTCATGATCCTGTATACAGATACCGTCTCCAGGAGCCGTCTGCCCGGCAATCGTGACATCCCCATTGCTGATACGTAACCTGTTATTCAGCTTAATATTTCCCGAAACTTCAAAAACAATAATCCGTGGACCGGACTGTTCAATAGCTGCACGTAAGCTCCCTGCGCCGGCATCGTTTAAGTTGGTCACTTTAATAACCTTCCCGCCACGACCACCTGTCGTCATCTTGCCATAACCATCCGCTCCCGGAAATGCTACAGGAGGCTCTGTCTGCTCCGGCGGCAGAATTTCTTCCTCTTCTTTTGTTATTACGGGCACCTCCGTTGTAGGCATATCTTTCCCCCACCCTATGGTTGCCCACAGTAGACATATTCCAATCCAAGGAAATACGATGTTTTTTATTCGAAAGTTTATATTATTTTTCATCTATATATCATTATTAGCTTATTCCAACCGGCTTGTTTTTAGTGAGGAGAATAGATCTTGATACCTATTTTAAAAGAGCCGCATCAATCGGTGATGCAGCTCTCTCTGTATACTATCGGTTAACGCCAGCGCGCGGCGCCGACTCCGTTTAGTTTCAAATCTAGGTTATTGACCGTGAAGTCGCCATTCTCTGGATTTGTAAATTCAGGGTTTAGGGATGTATAATTTCCCGTATCGTTTTTAGCGTTTGATTGTGAGCTTGCCGTGAAATTCGGAGCATTATAGTAGTTATTTCCCGAAAGTTCGGTAATAGTTGTTGCACCTTGATTTGTATAATACCCTTCACTCGAAACGATTAGATTTTTCGTGAATGATATACTGTTATTCGCCAACCGGATATACAGGTATCTTTTCCCATTATTATTAATCGTGTTGTAGAAGGTATTTTGGGTAATCATAATTTTACTTTCCACGGAGCCAAAGTTGTCAGATCCCCCCGCGTCCATACGGAACAGATCACGTGCTGCGGCGCTATTATAGACTGTATTATCCACAAAAGTAAATATGTCGGCGATACCTTTTCGGAAATCTATAAAGTCTCCTCCGTCACATTCAATATCATAGATGAGGTTATTTCTAAAAGTAACAGACGCGATTCTAGCTTTTTTATTCACGTAAAATATACCTTTCACGTAATTTCTGACCTCACAGTCTTGCATTAGGAAATCGCCGTACGGGTTATCGAGATCTTCATTATAAACAATTGCCTGATCACTACCAGCACCCGTCGCGTCAAACACCAGGTCTCGGAGTACCAGTCCGGCATTACCAGAGACTTTAAAGATAGCGCCTTGAATAATCGGTCTATCATGTGGCTTATACCCTCGAACCGATATAGTCTTACCGATGTTTAAGTTGCCATTGACCACATACGTGCCCGGCTCAATCGCAAGTATAGCACCATCTGCCGCTGCGTTTACTATTGCCAGAAGGTCTGCGCCGGTTGTGACCTTCGTCACACCCTCACCACCGAGTAGCGTGGTGAACGTAAGCTGTCCTCGTCTCTTTTCGCCATTCATCAGTGTAGCAGTATAAGTTACATCGCTGGATAACCCTGTAATTGTTGTTACACCAGCCGCTAACTCAGCCGATGTTATCTCATGCAGAATTTCCCCCGGCATTAAGACAACTGCGCTGGCCTTCTCTCTCGCTGGCCACGTCAATGTCACCGATTCCACTGTCAATGTTTCTGGATCAATCTCGTTAAAAATATGCTCTATACCGGTCTCAAACGTCGCTGTAGTCCATTTCGAGTTTTCAATACCTTCTCCAACAGCGCTCACACGTACACTGTATATCGTCTCCCCATCAAGTCCAGAAATGGTATAGGGTAGTTGATCCACCGTCACGTCGGCAACGGTTTTAACAGCTGACCCCGTAAAATCTGAATTTTCATAAATCTCTATCGCGTATAACTCCGCATTATTGACTTTTTTCCAATTCAACCGCACACTTAACCGATCGACCACCTGCGCCGTTAAGTCGGTAGGTGACAAGGCACGATCGAGATTTAACGCTGTAATTTCCTGCAAAATATTTTCTTTACAGGATGACATTCCCAGTCCTCCTAGGATTGCTAAAAACCATAATATTTTCATACACTTCATAATTTCAAAACATTAAAGGTTTAAATGTTTGTTATCTAACATACCGTTGGAGCCGAATATGAAAACCTCCCATATAGGCCAGTACTGTTGTTTATTCGGGTCTTTACCCGGATAAACCAGTGCATTCCATAGCTTTGTTTCATTTTCATTTGCGACTGTCGTCCACGTTTTGCTCTCCGGGTAGTTTAATGCCGCTCCCTGTGCATCCGTGTCACCAAAGTTCAGACCATAGATGGTGATAGTTTCCTCATCGCCATTCATTTGGTAGTAAATTTTTTCGGGAAGATTTGCATACTTTCCCGTTCTATTTTCCAATTGTTCCAGCTTTTCCTTTGCTTCAGCCAGTTTCGTACCAAGTAAGTTCCAACGGATAAGATCCCCTTTACGTAACATCTCGCCCGTGAACTCCAATGCACGTTGGTCGACAATACTATTAAAAAACGTTGTTGTTGATGCTGTAGCTTCTGCTAATAGGGTTGTCGCCTTATCACTATTGGTCGGAAACGCTCTATCCAAGATCATTTTCAAATAAGGGGCTGCCGCTTGCGGGCCATCTAGCTCGTTAATAGCTTCAGCAGCCATTAAGACCACATCGGCATAACGCATATACATCCAGTTAAGACCGTCGTCATTAGTCGACGTGACGCGTCTATTCATCCATTCATACCGATACTTGCCAAAATACAAACGTCCCAAAGCGGAAGGTATCTGAAACGCACCAGCATCTGCTACATCGCCCGCACGATCCCATTCGTAGGGAACTACCGAAACAAAGCGCCGAGCGTCATCTTGGTCAAATTCATATAGCATGATTGGGTTCGGACCAACTGTACCCCCTCGGTTCTGTCCTGTATACTGGTTCGTCTTAAGATGCTTTACACCCATGTCAAAAATAACGCGTCCGCGTCCTTCACTAAAGGGAATTTCCCACATGGACTCGCCACCCGCTGCCAAGTTTTCTTGGTTAAAGCGGCGGAAGAGATCTTCAAACCCCAATAACTGTTGGGTATTGCTGTTAATGATATCCAGACATTCCTGCTTAGCCAGTGCATACATCTTCTCCTTCGAAAGATCCGGATCTTGACTTAGCCGTACCGTGCCATCCAACCGTTGTGCATAACCTCCGGCGGCCAATGCCAGTCTTGCCCGAAGCCCTTTCGCAAATGCTTTGCTCGCGTGCTCGACAGAGGACGTTTTGGAGGATTCATTCGGCCAAGGCAGTAAATTTGCCGCTTCTTCTAGATCGATCAGCAATTGCTTATAAATCGTGTCCCGATCGACTCGCGGCAAATAGGTCGTTTCTGTCTTGATCGGCTCAAACCGCGCCGGTACATCGCCCCAACCTTTGATTAAATCGTTGTACAATACCGCTCGGAGAACCAGCACTTCGCCGAGAATCTGTGCCATTTGTGTGTTTGTCTCGACTTCGCCATAGGTGCGCAACCCTCGAATCGCCATATTCGCTCGCTCAATCCCCTCATAGAATTTTGCATAAGCATTGTTAGTCGTATTCATTTGACCATTCGAAACATTCGTATTGTAATTACCCAATCTAGACTTATCGTCATCTATAGACTTAAGAGAATTGTGCACCTCCACATCGGTATTCGTGCCATAATAAACCAGATAACGCCCCCGATAGGAGTTGGTCTCACCAAAAGACTGAATAATTCCCGGAATAACGCCTTCCGCCAAAGCAGGCGAAGAAAAAATAATAGATTCGTCTAGAGACGATTTGGTCGGTGTCTCCAATACATCTTTACATCCTGTCACTGATAGAATCGTTGCCGTAAGCACAGCCATGTTTATAATTCGCTTCATCGTTTTCAAATTAAAAATTCACATTCAAACCAAATACAAAGTATCTACTTTTCGGATAAGCCGAATAGTCTACACCCGGCGTTAATTGTGTTTTCCGACGGGTGGAGACCTCGGGGTCAAACCCACTATAATCTGTGAACAACAGCAGATTATAACCCGAGGCATAAATTCGTAGATTCTGCATTTTCAATTTAGAAGTAATGGATTCCGGAAAAGTATAACCAATAGTAGCAGTAGAAAGCCGCAGGAAAGAGCCATCTTCAACACCCCAATCGGAAAACGTAAAGGAACGAGTATAAGGTGACCACATCGTGGTATTTGCATTCATCGCTTCCAACTCAGCAGGATCATTACTGATCGTTCCATCCGGACGAAGATTTGTCCAGCGTTCGCCGCTCTTCATGATTCCAATAATATTCCGGGAGTTATACTGGCTTGTCGACGTATATTCAATTTTGTTGGCGTTGTAGATATCGTTACCATAACTCCAGGTAAAATAAGTTGCGAAATCAAAGTTATAAACCCGGGAAGTGATCGAAAATCCACCTGTATGTAATGGATTTGCATTCCCAATAATCGTTCTGTCTTCAACACTAATTTTGCCATCGCCATCCAAATCTTTTATTTTCATCGAGCCGGGGCGGATTAAACCGACTTGTTCTTTCCCATCCACGACGCCTTCCCTCAAGACCCATTGATTTGCTTCTGCATCATAGCCTTCAAAATCGGAGACCTCGTAGCGGCCGTCGCTTTGGTAGCCATACATGCTCCCAATCGGCAAGCCAACTTCAGCCATATAATCGTGGCTAATTGCGCTCGATGCCCAACCCGAATCCCATGGGTAATTCTCCAACGATCCCAAACTGATTATTTTATTCCGGTTAAAGGCGATATTGGCATTCACCGATAAATCAAAGTTTGTTTTTTGTATTACAGCTCCGTTCAATGTAAATTCAAGTCCTTTATTTTGGGTGTTTCCCAGGTTACGGTATTGTATATCGTATCCTGTTCCGCCAACAGGAAATGCAATTAACAAGTCTTTCGTCTTATTTAAATACGCGTCAATGGTTCCGCCCAGACGGCCATTCCACAACGAAAAGTCTAAACCGATATTTCGGGTAACCGTCGTCTCCCATTTTAAATCTGGATTTGCCATCGTTTTCGAAGCCGCCCAATAGTTATCGTATCCGTTCACCCAAGTGGTCGTCGAGTTATTAAACGTTTGCACGAGTAAGCCGGAAGGAATACGGTTATTGCCGGCAGACCCATAACTCGCCCGAAGTTTGATGTCTGTCAACCAGGTTTTAGCATCGGATAGGAATTCCTCATCAGATAGGCGCCAAGCACCGGACACGGAAGGGAAATAGCCCCACCAATTCTCTCTAGAAAACTTTGATGAACCATCTGCCCGAAAAGTAGCACTCAATAGATATCTCCCTCTGAAATCGTAGTTTGCGCGTCCGAAGAAGGACAACAGTTTATCGTCCGGAGCGAAATTATTATCCACTGAGTTCGGGACGCCTTGCGTTGTCAATTTCCGGGCATCATCAAAAGAGAAAGACTCGGGAAAATTATGGACAGCGTTCGTCAACACCTGATTTTCGGTAAATAAATACTCTTGACCAACCATCACGTTCAGCTTATGATCTTCGCCGATCATATCATCCAATGTGTAAGTTGCGGTATTCGTATTCCGCCACCCGTTGCGGTTCGTATTGGTCAATATAAGCGCCGGTTTGCCTTGATGGTCCCCCGCCGGTACATTCCGCACATAGTAGGTTGTTGCACCATAGAACCGATCCTGGTCGTTCCGATAGTTATCATAACCAAATTCGGAGCGTAAACGAAGGTTTGACAGCGCCTGATAAGAGAGAGCCGCGTTTAAGTTTACCGTCTTCCGTCTGTAATATTGATCGTTATCAGAAATAGCCACCATCGGACTGTATAGATTAAAGTCGTCATCTGTTTCGGTTGTCGTCGTTAGGCCGGCTACTGGAAAAGGCGGGTATAACATGGAGTACTTCAACCGGGAATCGGCCGAAGAGACCTCGTTCTGCTCGTTCATCCCGCCACCGTTGACCTGTGTATCCGAATAACGTGCGCCGATATCCAATGTTAAGCCATCATACAACTTATGATTCAGTTTAAAATTCGCATTGTGCCGCTGGAAGTCAGACATCTGCATAATAGCACGATCTTTTACAAAGCTATGGCTGACACTAAACCGGGTCTTTTCTCCACCACCACTGAGGTTTAAGTTTTGATTGTAGGTATTACCTGTTCTTCCGAATATAATCTCCTGCCAATCATTCGGTTCGACATCTGCATAAAGATCGATGTCCTGATAATTTCCAAAATATTGGGTGTAATTTTCAGGCTTGTTGGCCAAAAGCGAATGTTCATATTGCCAGGTTACATAGTCTAGCGGCGACAACACATCAAGCTTGTTGGCTAAATTTCGGGAACCGGTAAACACGTTGAAACTGATAGCGGTTTTCCCGGATTTGCCTCCTTTGGTGGTAACGAGAATAACCCCGTTTGCCCCCCTCGCACCATAGATCGCTGTGGAGGAAGCATCTTTCAGGATATCGATGGTTTCAATATCATGCGGCGCAATATCAGCGATAGACGACACGGGAAATCCGTCCACAATGTACAGCGGTGCATTATCCTGCGTGATTGACCCACCCCCACGCACACGCACCGTGAGCTCCGCATCGGGCGAGCCTTCGGTTGAGTTAATGTTCAATCCGGCCACACGTCCTTGAATGGCTTCCAAGGCAGATGAAACCGGCGCGGCAGTAATGGTTTTTGCATCTACGGATGCAACTGCTCCGGTTAAATCCCTTCGCTTAACCGTACCGTAACCGATGACAACTACTTCATCTAAACCGGCCGCATCGACTTGCATCGTTATAGTAAGCTTGTTGTTACCTTGCACAGCCTGCTCCAAGTCAACATAGCCAATAGAGGAGAAAACAAGCACATCACTTGCCCCCGAAACAGCGATGGTATAATTGCCTTTTTCGTTTGTACTGGTTTGTAGATTCGTGCCTTTCACTTTTACCGTTACTCCAGGTATCGGTTTTGTTTCTTCGTCATACACCGTACCGGTGATGTTTCGCTCTTGCGCAAAAACACAGTGAACGAAAAAGAACATCAGTATTAAAGCTTTAAATATCCTCATGATAGTTTTAATAAATGATTAAATTGGTTGCATACAATAAATAGCTATAAGAACGACACTCCATCCTACGACTATAATTACTTTTTTAATTTTGTGTTTTTTTAACAGATTCCTATTGGTTAAACAACATACTTCCTCCTGGAGGTGTACATGGTTTATAAATTGCGTTATCTAATACAATTATAGCATATTGGATAGGTTAATACCTAAAGAATGGCGGTAAAAAACAACGCAAACGTTGCCGGTAACGTTTGCAGGACAGAACAGGA
Source organism: Sphingobacterium alkalisoli (assembly GCF_005049105.1). Classification (GTDB taxonomy): domain Bacteria; phylum Bacteroidota; class Bacteroidia; order Sphingobacteriales; family Sphingobacteriaceae; genus Sphingobacterium; species Sphingobacterium alkalisoli. The sequence goes on along the minus strand of NZ_SUKA01000001.1, from coordinate 1,156,591 downwards.
CAGTTGTTCGTAACAAACGATTATGCGATAGAGCGATTACGAGGCTTATAATACTTGGCAGGGAAAACATCTGTGCAGAAAAGTTGAAATTTAGCTTATTATAAATATTACTTCGGTACACCATCAACGAAGTGAGCTATTATTGCGGTTTTAAAGAGGTGGGTTCCTTTTCCGATTATTTCTTTAAGCATATGGGTATGCGCCCTCTTCAGTACAAAAACATGGTCTTCGGCAAAAAAGAGGAATAGCAGGTTCAAAATGCCGAAATACAAAGGTTCAGCATACCGAAATCCGTCAGGAGATAGATATTTCTCATACAAGGTAATATATTCTTCTTTTGTTATCATTCCCCTTTTAACTTGGTCGTTATTATATAGAGACATTTTTTTAAGCAAACTCACACAAATAATGACAAGTTTTTTATATTTTTGTTATACGCTAACATAATTTGGATCAACACATGGTTCCTATTGCTAGCTTCCAACTGTAAATCTTAACATGTTTTCGAAAAAGAAAAGCGCATGACTTTACGGAAAAGACAAAACCCTAATCATCTGGTGCAAACTGACGCAGAATTATGGCATGAAGTACAACTCTGCAATTGTTCAGAATCCTTTTCTGTTCTTTTTGATCGATACTGGAGTATACCATATACACCTCTGCCTTTCGCTATTTAAAAGACAGTCAAAAGTCTGAAGACATCGCACACGATATCCTTGTCAATCTCTGGGAAAAATGAGCAACATTACAGATTAAGCATTTTCCCGCCTATTTACGTGCCGCTACTCGTTATCAAGTATACAAAGAAATGAAGGCTCTTGCGCTTACGGTGGCTATAGAATCAAATAATCCATCTTTAACGAAACTAAATAATGCTGGCGATGAAAAGATCGCAAAAGAAGATGTTCAAAACATGTTAACTCAAATCATCAATGCATTGCCGTCTAGATGTCCGGATTTTTTTTTACGCAGTCGTATTGAAAACTTAACCAATACCGAGATCGCGGATAAGCTTAGTCTTTCAAAAAGATCCGTCGAAAACCAATTGAGTTTGGCATTACGCCATATTCGGACACACAATATAGCTTGGCTTTTTAAAATGCTAACCGTACTAACACTAACGGTCTAGTAAAGAAGCGTAAAACGTACAAATGTTAAAAACAGAATTTCCTATTCGAATCACTTTGTGAACGAATAGGAGATTCCTGCATGTTATTTAGCCAACCTAAATACCTCTGTTCCGGCTAGAAGAAAACAGCCTAATCCATAATCTTCAAAATCCGGCACCTTATCCACTGTAACCGGCTGGCCGTCTTTAGGTTCTTTACCCGTAGACTGCAGATACCCCAAGAAGCCATTCGGCTGAAGCGACTCTTTGGTCAGTGCATTCCATCCCTTTGTAATAACAGGCAAATACTCTTCTTTATCCAGTATACCATGGTTAACACCCCAAGCCATACCGTACACAAACAATGCCGTTCCAGAAGCTTCCTTACCTCCAAAATGATTGGGGTCATGTAAGCTTACATTCCAGAATCCGTCAGCGCGTTGTAAGGGTACCAATGCCTTCGCCAAGCTTTTGAAATCCGACAGGTATTCTTGGTAATGTGGGTCGGTATCCGGCAGCTCTTCCAATACCAAGGCTAATGCAGCAAGCACCCAACCGTTGCCCCTAGACCAATAGCAATCTTCCCCATTTGGTTCTTTGTATGGGGGAATAAAGTCTTTGTCTCTCCACCACAACTGATCTGCGGGGTTGTACAGTCCATGACCACCTTCTTTATACTTGATGTGGTGGTACATCTTATACATGTAATCAAAGTACTTGGTGTCCTTCAGTGTCACACCCAACTTAGCATAGATCGGCATGGCCATCTGAATAGCGTCAATCCAGGTCCAGTCGTTGTACCTGCCGCTATTGATTACCGAATCAATATTTTTTTTGATCGCATCAATGCGTTCAGGCTGTGGATCAATGCGGTAAAGATCGATATAAGTCATTCCACAGTTTTGATTGTCGGCATGTCGTGTATACACTTCGCCACGTACAGGTTTCCAATCGTGCTTCTCTCCCCACTCTACTGCATAATCATAATACTCTTTCTGCTGATCGAGCTTATACAACGCCATTAGGCCTTCGTAGTATACCCCTCTCGTCCAGATATTTGCACGGCGTTCCTTATTCGTAACAATGGTCTTTCCTGGATCCGGCCATTTATTCATGAAATAACTATTGGCCTGACGTAGCCTTTTGATGACCTCATTTTTACTTAGATCCGTCTGCGCTTGAAGTCCCAGTACAAAAACAACACTCCATAACAAAACAATAAACTTCTTCATCTTTATCAATTACGGCATTTTTTTAAATCCTTCTTTCTTAATTTTCCAGCTTCCGTCTTTCGGGAAACCGGGGAAGTCACCCTCGGAAGCATCCCAGCCTTCAAGCATCATCGCGACAGCGGTCAGCACACCCCCGTTACCCGGCAGATATATCCGGAGCCGATTATCTTGAAAATTATGGCCATTTTTGAGGTAAGTATTCGTCTGGATATCCATGAATAATGCATCGAGAGCCTTCTCAGGCAAGTTCAAACGAGCCGCATTCATGGCCGTCATCGGAAAATCCCAACCCCAGGTATCGGCCCATGACCATTTTGCCCACACGGTATCCAATGTGTTTTTCATGATCTCTTTGTCCAATTTTGGAGATTCTGGCACCATGCCCAGGGCACCTAGAACAGCTGGATGATCGGTCATCCATTTTGGGAATGTATAGGAATCGGTAGCCGATTCTGTTGCTAGATACACATCACCCTGCACTGGTAAAGGAGCTAGTTTATTAATCACCTCATCCCACTTTTTATCACGTGGCTCACCCAAGCGTTCTTTCCATTCCTGCGCAATACGAAGTGCCCAATCCCAATAAGCCACTTCGTAAGTGGGGTTAAAGGTCTCTACAGCCCGAAATACCTCCTGTGCAGGAATAACACCTTTCCCTAGGTTATAACGATCTTTCGCTTTATCATAATACGCATAATCGGCCATGAATTCAGCAGAAGCGAATACCAAATCCTTATATTTCTCCAGCACCTTCGTGTCCTGCTTGTCGCGATAGGCCAGTTCTGTCATGTAAATGATATGCGGTTGTTGCCATATTAAAAATGCCGCCACAGAAGATGGACTTTCATTCCCATCATTATCCGACATCTTGATCCACCGGACACCTTTATACCCTTGGCGTTCGGCAAGTGCCTTAGCCTTATTGTAGGTATGAAAGTAATAATCCAACGTATTTTCCATGATCTCCGGTCTGCCCCACAGCGCGTAATGCACACCGTGCCACCAGTGCATCTCCGTATGTGGTTTACCGTACCAGCTATTAAATGTCAATCCGGTTTCTTGTGGCGGGTTGCTTCCGCCACATTGTACTTTCGTTAGGTATTGCGACAATATAATGCGTCGTTCCAATTCATTGGCTCTCGGATCGGTACTCCCTTCAAAATCTACCGCGGCTCCACTTTTCCAAAAGTCCGCCCACCCGTTGGTGCTACTTTCCGCAGTAGCGGAATAAAGTCCTTCGGTCGATTGGATGCTATCCTTTGCGGAAAATCTGGCCGTAAGTTCAAATTCTTTTAAATCCTTTGCAGGCTCATAGACAAAATAATGCTTACCGCTTTCTTTTACGACTCCATTCGAATGATCCAGAAAGGTGTAGTAATTCGCTCCCTTTAATTTGTGATTTAATATAGAAGCATCTTTAGCACTGGAAATCAACGAACTCTCATGTTCTTCGATATTTGCATAGTTAGTCCCCTCATCCAAAAACTTTCCGCTCGGATACGGATACTGCACAAAAACTTTAATTCTATTCTGTCCAATCAAGTCTGAGCTTACTTTCACGGCGATTTTGTCTTCCGATTGATGCGCTGCTGTTGAAACCTTCACGACATCACCATCCACAGTGAACTCACTTGAAATAATACCGGTCCATGCATCCAGCGTTTGCTTGATATCCGTTAGTTGTTCAATTTTAGCTTTCTGTCCATTCTTTAAATACAATTCCAAACCGACATTACCTAATTGAAGGCGGTGGGGATTCACCCGATAATACTCGGTCGCTTCTTTATTCCGTCCCGGCTCCTTGTGCTGGATGCTATATTTTGCATCCCGTCCTTCATTATTAAAATCATATGATTTGAGTGTCTCCTCAAATTTGTAATCACCCTCGTTTGGAAATGAACTCCATCCCCACTCGGATTGCGTACCCAGCGAAACACCATTTTTATAGAATTCTGGAAAAGATTGCATACCTGTAATGTCAACAGTATATGCAAACGCCCCGTTACCCACTGTGAGGGAGGAAAGTGTATCTACCTTATCGTTGATGACATTATGACGTTGAACGACCGCTTTTCGGTCTATCTTCCCTTCCTGCTGTCCCTCACAGGAGAAAAACACCAGTGCGCATAATCCAATGCTTAAAAATTTTCTTTTTATTTTCATAGGTCTATTATTACTTCGTGAGCTCGCAAGCTCGGTTTGATTTTTAATTGTCATACGGAATAGTATTCGTATTTCCTTTTGTTTTAATAGCACTCGTCCTACTTCGTGGTCATGTGTCTTTGTAAAGTTAATCCCATTATACCGACGACGACATCATTCGCTTCGGATACCAATACCGCAGATTGTAACGTTTTATCTGACTGCAGCGGCAAATCCAACAAGGTAGCAGCTCCACCTTCGATTGCTCTATTGCTATAGCCCTTAATGTCACTGTATTTAGCTAAGGTACCCCCTTTATATAACTCACCTGTTTTAAGCTGAATACGGTAAGGAATCTGGTCATCTGCTATTTCAAAGGCAAAGTTATCGTCTAAGAAATCTTGCTCAATAGGCCACCAATTGGTTGGATTTTTTAGTTCAAGGACATCTACCGTACCGTCTGTATATACGACCTTAACTTTCGCATTAACAAGCTGTGATTGCATCGGATTTGTAGAGCCAGCCATCAATAAATACATCTTATCTGCCTGGCCTGTAAGCGGGATCGTTACTTCGGCCGGATAGTTATCCCATTGACTACTAAAGATCACATTCTTATCGCCGGTGATATTAAACGGAATATCCAAAAATGTAACAGTATTATTTTCTCTGCTTTCCATTAAACCCGAATCATCGATCACTGCCGTAGTCAACGGATAACACCAATTACCTATTCCTTGCCATGGCAATTGCAAGGTGGGAACATCCGGTCTCGGAGAAAGATATTTCTGTTCAAAAATATTCGTCACCCGATCATTGTAATATGCGCTCAAATCCTGTGCTTCATACGCCGCGACTTTAGGAATTTCCCAATTGATGTAATCCAGTTTAAGTGTATGTTTTCCAACCTGAATCATAATTCGGTTAGAGCCCTTGGATAACAGACTAGCGGGTAGTTCGATTTTTTCTCGCTGCCCCGCCTTCAATACGATACTTTTTTCAAGAGACTTAAACTTAAGGTCGACCGCGCATTCAAGACTAGACTTGCTTTCTAATGTGACATAGTGTGTCCCACCTTCTTCTGAGTAGACGGGAACGACAGGGGCTATCAATTCTACATTAACAGCTTCCCACCAGGAGAGATCACCCTGCTTCAATTGAACAAAAAAAGTACCTTTACGAGCCTTTTCGATCAGCACAAATCCTGCTTCTGTCCTGTCTTGTACAAGACCCTGCGGATCATGTACATCGGTTAGCTTTACATCGGAAGAAAGCTTAATCACAAATGGATCGGTATACGGATGCGTGGAGCGATAGGAAACTGGTAAAATATTTTCACCCGCCTGTTCGACGTTTATCGCAAAAGAAGAACTAGCTTCTGTCTCGAACTGGATATACGGAAGATTAATAGACGATGGCTTTAACGTCCATTCGACCTCTTTGCCATTTACCTTCACCGATTTGATTCTTGTGTGGTTTACCGGAATTTCCAACCGTAGCGACACCGGATCCGAAACCTTACGTTTTATGTTATAATGGATCGTTTTTCCCGTTCGTTTGTAACTATAGCTTAGTTCAGGTAATTCAATCTCTGCAAAATCCCATTCCGTTGGAAAACCAGGCTTTATGAAAATGCTATTGTCCAGTAAATTGGGGTGGATACCGAATAAGCCCTCCACCAATGTGCGGGAAGCCACACCAATTGGATCGGCGAAATCCCGGTACAATTCACCTCTATACGCATCGTAATGCGACAATTGTTGAAAGTTACCCGGACTGATTCCATGGTACATACTTTCGATAATATTGCTCTTCCAAAGGTGAAAAGCCTCATTAAAGCGTCCGGACTGCCAATATGCAAGAGCAGCTTGCAGGTTTTCCGCCAATGCTACGTTGTTAACCGACCAGGTATAGGGTTGCCAATTGGTCGTTGCCAAGGTATATAAACCTTGGTGTTCTCCATTTTTAACCTGTACGGGTATTTTGGGCAAGTGATTCTCGATATACTGCACATTTTGGTAGTTATCGAAATCATCTAAAATATACGCATCAGCAATATGATAGATGGTCCAAAGCCCCGGTTTATCGTGAACTATCTTATTTCCTAATAAATCCTGATACTCCGCAAAGTGGCCATTTCCCTTTAGCCATAACCGGGAACGCAATGCATCGGCTATTTTTTTTGCTTCGGATTCATATAGCGTTGGATCTTCACCTATCAATTTGGCCAATTTAGCAGCCGCTTTGTTCGCTCGATAGTTATACGCACTTGTATGTGCCACACCTCCTCCCGAATACTGTAATCCATCACTGGCCCAAATCGCGCAGTAGGCATCATAGAGCCCATCTCGATCCACATCAAAATTACGACGTTCCCAAGCCAAATGACGCACAATCGTAGGCCACATTTTTTTCAAATAGACGAGATCCCCGGTATAGTTAAAATGAGAAAACAGTTGGTCGAAAAACACCAGGTTCATATCATAATGATGGGGCCTGGAATTATCGTTCGGATTCCGCGAGATGTACCCGCTAGAAAAAACGGCGGTTCCCATCTCTTCAATGTGGCGTGCCAAATGCAAAGCCGTATCTGCCACGACCTTACCCACCTCGGGCTCGATTACCTGCGAATTAGCATAGCTCGAAAAATGTTCTTTTGCGCGATCATGCCACCCGAGCGCATCCGCGGAATAGGCCCCACGCCAGGCATTTAAACGCATTCGCCATGCGACAGCACCATGCAAGAAAGTCGGACTTTCCCAAATTCCATCGGCAGCGACCGCGAGTGTCGCACCAAAGTTATTGATATAGCGATCTGGAGTATTTATGGTAACGCGGTTGGCTAGCTGTTGTCTATCCGACTCCGCTTTATCATAGATCTTTACCAAATCGGCCTCGCCAAGCAGTTTGTTCTTTAATTCACCACGTGCGATCTGTATATAAAACGGTGCAGCTCCCAATCCATAGTTTGCCACTACAATAGGGGCGTCTTTTGCCTTTGAAACCGTTATCTTTGATACATCATCCAACATCGTCGCGTCGGCCAATGTAACTTTTCCTGCGCTTCCAAATGTACCATATAGCACTTCCTCTTCTGCGCTTCTTCCCAAATAGTTCAGCTGAAAGCTGTTTTTAGCTATCTCGAACTTATTCTGCTTGCAGTATTCAGGCAACAGGTAAAAGCCAGATTCGGGATCTGCCCCAATATCACCATTGCGGCTAAACCGCTTTCCACTTGCTCCGCCATATATCGCAAACAACTCCGTTCCTTTAGGTACGTTTTGGGCACCAACTTTGACGATCATTCCCTCTTTAGCTACCTGCGCTAGAACCGTGATTTCCAACACGCCTTCACCAAGTAGTTTATCCCGAATGGCATAAACCATTGCTCCAGGCCGATATCTTGTCTCAATATTATCGGCATGAATGAGCTTCTTGTATTCGTCGTTGCCTTTTAGCACAAATTGCAGGTTGCCACCCATTCCAGGCATATACAGTGCAAATTCAGGAAGATCTCCCGCCTCCACACGAGAGGCCTTATTACTTCCATACAAAGCCCGGTTGAAGCGATATTTTCCTTCAACCAATAAAAAATCACCTTTGTCCTCGGTATAGTGTAACGTACGCTCGTTGTGCTGCCAGTGTTTAGATTGGGCCAAACTTCCACAATATATGGCAACAGAACATAATGTAGTAACTGCTATTTTTTTAAATATCATTTAATCAAAAGATTGGTATGCCTTCCCGTTAATCGTAACCTTCTTTAAGGTTACATTCTCCATGTAATCTACTTTATAGGCTTCTTTAACCCCATCAATTACGCAATTAATCATCGTTACATTTTTTACAGGCGATTCTTTGTAGGCAGCTGATAGTACACCATATTTACCGCCTTCTTTCACCTTCATATTTTCTACCCATATATTTCGGATCGTAGGGATATGGTTCCCAGGTTTCTCATAAAACATGTTAAACCGAACTGCAGCATCCTTATATTTACCAACTTTGGTATTATAAAAGAACACATTTTCAGTTGTACCACCTCTACTTGAGCTAGTTTTTATACGCAAGGCACGATCCAGATTAGGACTATCCATCGTATTATTTAAGGCATAGATATTTCTTGCACCGCCCGCTATTTCACTACCAATAACAACACCACCATGCCCATCTTTCATAATGCAATTTTCGATGATGTGGTTTTCCGCCGGTCTTCCAATATTACGTCCGTCTTCGTCACGACCTGATTTGATCGCAATGCAATCATCTCCAGTATCAAAATAACAGTCCTTGATCCAAACATTTTTACAGGCTTCCGGATCGCAACCATCATTATTTGGACCGTGTGTAATCACTTTCACACGTTCGATCAATACATTTTCGCACAGTACAGGATTCAGGTTCCACATGGGTGCATTAATTAATTTGACATCAGCGATATAAATATTAGAACATTTATACGGTTGTACAAAAGCCGGACGCAGGTAGTGTCCATCTCCAAAAATCCGCGTCTTGGGATCTACTTCATCGGCCATCATTTCATGTAGGGCAACACGGGCCGGCGTTTGCTTCCCCTTGCTTTCATCCCAATTGAATTTTTTGGCACCACACCACCACCACCAGTAGTCCATATTCGCATTACCATCTAGTGTACCATTGCCGGTAACAGCAATATTTTCCTGTTCGTACGCATATATGAATGGGGAATAGTTGACACACTCCATACCCTCCCAGCGTGTGAATACCATTGGGTAATCCGTAGAATCCCGGCTAAAAAGTACAACTGTGCTATCGGCTAGATGCAGGTTTACATTGCTTTTCAAATGAATAGCTCCTGTTAAAAATATCCCCTTCGGTACCACTACGCGGCCGCCACCATCAGCATGGCACTTCGCAATGGCATCGGCTATCGCTTGGGTATTCTTCGTCGTTCCATCTCCTACTGCTCCAAAATCCGTAATAGAATAGTCTTTATTGCGAAATTTTGGCTTGACGATCTGCTTTTTCAAAGCTTTTACTTCCTTCAGTGGTTGCTTTACAGAAGTCCACACCGTTTCTTGTGCCTTTCCCTGTACACCTATTATCACTAAAATAAGGATGTACAATAGTTTTTTCATCATGGTATTAGTTTCTAGTTTGTTTATGTCTATTCTTTGTAATGCTATCTTTCTCCGATCAACCTGCGTCTACTATTTCAAACACGAAAGTAGTTGCCGTATCGTATGCTCCTCCCTGGGTCCCGCCAAAGATGTACTTCGGTCGCTTATTATCTTTGTCAAACAAAATCATTGGTCTTTCTAATCTTCCGAAACGCTTTAAGTGTTTAGGTGGTTCGTTCTCGGTTACATAAGTTTTTAAGTCGAGGTAAGCGATCTGTGGTTCCGACCAGCTTATTCCGTCATCGGATGTTAAAATCAATCCGTACTCATGGTTGTAAAACCCCATGTCGCGCGCGATCAACTTGTATTTATTTCTCTCCCGCCACACGAATGCATCCTCGAGCTGCGCATTATTTGGACGATTGGAGAAGTCGATAACGGGTTTATCCGATACTTTATGATAGGGCCCTAGTGGATGATCAGCCTTTGCTAATCCATATTTACGATTGCCACGCACTGCTCCTGTCATGTTGTTGTATTCTGCGGTATTCCATGATTTGTAATACAACCAATACTTACCATCGGCCCCTTTTATAAATGCAGGATTCGTGGTGCAGTGATCATCCCATTCACCCTCCTTACCAGGCAGAAGACAAGGCTGATCATACCGTTTCCAAGGTCCGTCGAGGCTCTCTGAAGTCGCTATACCGATACGCTTTGTATTTGTCTTCCCGTTTGAATTGCCCATATAAAAAAGATAATATGTGCCATCCACCTCTTTGATCAACGGATTATGGCAGGTCGTGCTATCCCAATATTCATCCCTTGGCGCCAAAGCAACATCTTTGTGCTGAAAAGGACCCTCTGGGGAATCTGCTACGGCATGACCTATTTCAGAACCTCTGATCCAACCACTCATTCCCTTCGTTTTCAACCATCGCGAATAAAAGAGATGGACTTTACCATCGTTACCCCAAATGGGTGATGAACACCAGATATAATAGTCTTCGAGTGAAAAGCTCCTGCCCAAGGGTTTGAGTTTAAAATAGGGCCATGCGTTAACCGCCGTATCTGCTAACAGATAACTAGGGACCAACACGGCAGAAGTCGCCAAAACTAAAGATTTTATAAATCTTTTTCTGGAAAGGAATTCCGTATTTGTGCTACTTTCAATCATGGTAAATCAACGATTTTAACAAGATAACTTATAGGTTTAAACCACCAAGATATTAAAACCACTATACGTGCGTATCCTGCACCGTCCTGTAAAAAATCCAATTCGCGTCCGTATTTTCTCTAAAAGCGGGCTAAATCGCTATTCTTGATAGTTTTATCGTAGCTTTTGAATAGTTGCACAACAGATACTATAACTACAATATTACAGAGTGGCAGCGGTGTACTACCTTTTCGTCGTTGCCACGACAGGGCCTTCATTTTTTCATTAATATTTAGTTTTCAAAGGCATTCAAGAGCCTCTTCGAGGGTTTTTTGCTTGACCCAAAAAACGAAGCAAAAAAAGTCAAGACTATACCGTATTTGTCGTTTCGGCTACGCGATGATGCAGTGCGCAGCTCTTAGGCCTCCAACACACTATCCCATCTCAAAGGCTTTGATCTGCTTGAAAAGTGCAAACACATACGTTTCTGCAACACATCATCTGCTGCCTACTCGTCCAAATTCGCTTAGGTCGTTTTTTTTATTCAGCTGGAGTATAAAGGTTGTACTAAAACGCACAATCCTTACAAATTTTGGCAAATGTCGCCTAAGAAGTTTTTGGCAATTGCACTGGGAAGCATTATCCGTACAGCCAAAAGGTTCAAGTCACATCTTTAGTGAATGTGAGGATGGTGCATTTACCTAAATATTATTTTATACTTCAACTGAAAATAAAAAGGACGACCTAGGTCGATGTAGCGTTAAGAAAGCTTTTGGATTTGCGTTAAGAACAGATCTACGAAGTGCAACGGCTCAGATCTGTTTAGTAAATCCAAAAGCTTTTAGCGTAACATTGACCCAGTCTTGATCTTTTGGTCCATTTTCCATCAAGGGAAAAGGACTAGGCCGCCCGCCGATGAGGGCAAGAAGATAAAATACAGATATGAATTGGTTGCCAATACAATTTGGAATTAGCGAGCGACAAACTGAATAAATTAAACCTTCCTTTACTATAACAAAATAAAATTTTAAAACATTTCTGTTTTAAATCGAAGCCCTCAAATTAACATAAAAAGGCACTTCAACATGGTTATTGGAATTTTCTTTGATAATCTGTGCCGCATACTTCCCCATTAATTCGAAGTCGGTCGAAATAGTTGTAATACCATTGAGAATAAATTTCTTGAGAGGTGTCTCGTTGTAAGAAATAATCCCAATATCTGTTCCGATCTTTAGCCCCTTTGATATTATTTTATCCACAAGAATCACCAAATCATCTTCCGCAAGGTTTATGTAACATTCCCCATTTTTTATGTTCTCTTTGGAAAGATCACCCACCAGACTATGGTCGAACGCATATTGCTGACAAAACTTATAAAATCCCTTAATAATCGCTTTGGGATAATCGCTATTGTCTGGAAAGACCAGCTTCAACATGCGGTATTTAGACAGGGGATCCAGCGCTATTTCTAGGGCCTGATATATATCCTTTTCATAATTCTCATATACCGCTGGAAAATCACCTTCCATTCCATCTACCATTCTCCCCAATAACATAAGCTTTTCTGCCGGGATTAATGCAAGCACATCCGGCGCTTGATCCCTACCTTCTTTAAAGTGTGGAAAGACCACATATCGATCGTATTGTTTAGTCAGATTTAACAATAAGCTTCGTAAATAGGATATATCGCTGTTATAAACAAACATATCCAAAGAAGCATCATCCCCTAACTCCTTTGCGAATGCATCATAGACAATTTTTTTATGGGCGCTGAGCTTGTTTAAGAATAGGGCAATTTTTTGGCGGCTTCTGATGTCTGCCTTCGCAATAAAGTATCCTTTACCAGGCGTTGATGCAATAATATCCTGATTTTTAAGCAATTTATATCCCTTCTCTACGGTATCGCGCGAAATATCCAAATGCATACTCAGCTCGTTAATAGAGGGTAACATATCCCCTACCCCAATGAGTTTGTTTTTGATCGCATCAATTACTGCATCCGCTAATTGTAAATACTTAGGAGTAGATGAAAAATCACTAATTTGAATATATTTAATCAAATCAACCGAACTCATAGCAGTGAATCTTTATTTAAAATTGGAATAGAGGTAAAGAAAAGGATTTTTAATGGAAACGCAAAGATTATCCAGTAATATTATTATTAAAAAGTAAAAGGCTTAACGAATTAAGCCTTTTACCCCTGTTATCAATTCGATCCCACTTCTGTCGCCTCTTTTGGCTAGTTACAGCGTTTCGTAAAATATTCGAACAACCATTAATAGCCTGGGTTTTGCATGGCCTGCTTTTCGGCAGGGGATAAAGCTGCCCCGTTTTCGTTTGTAATTTCATCTAAAAACGATTGCGGTATGGGACGATAATAATGTGTATTCGGGTTAAACACCGTGTTGCCGCGAACATAGCCATCATTGAAGGCCTTCCAGCGCGCTTCCAGTGTTTTCGTACGGGCCAGATCTTCCCAACGGTATAATTCACCACAAAGCTCGCGTGTGCGCTCGTTCAATAAAAAACAGAGCATCTTATCGGCGTTGCTCGCTGCGCCCAGCTTGGCATAAATCGGTGCATCGACCGGTGAATTGTAAATATCACTAACCGAATTAATTACTACTGAAGTTGCTGCTGTAGTTGGCGCCATATCATTAGACTCGTAATAGGAATTCCCTTCCCAATAGACTGCACCATCTGCCGAAAATCCGCCCCCTTTTCCCGAAGCGTATGTATTATTTTTATACGCCTGTCCACCGTCTACATTTTTAGCACGATCCTCGCCAGCTTTATAGCCAGCACGCGTGCGCAGTCTATTAATCCAGGTAATGGCATTCGCATATTGTCCTTCACCTTTACGGATGTAGGCTTCAGCGACCATCAATACATCCTCTGCAGATCGTGCCATAATCGCATCTCGTGTTCCGAATTGAGAAGCAATACTCACCCGGTATCCGTCTCTAAATTTAGACAAGGCTACTGATCTAGATTGTACTCCAAAATAGCCATAGTTTCCGTGTTCTCCTACCCATGCCTGTGGCTGTCCAGTAAAATAGCGCACAAAGGTATGTGTATTTTGCATAATACCATCTTTTAGCACTCCAGTGTTATCACCCGATACTTTGGTATACCGGCTATCTCCCGCATCATTAACAATATATTTTATCCCTAATTGACCACCTACAAAGCGCTTCGTGCCCGCTACCGTTCCCACAGGTCCTAATGCTGCATTTGCTACAGTCCAAGTTGGAGCTCCAGCTGTATTATTTGCTCCATACATGGTAATAAAAGATTTCCAAAAACGGGAATCGTTTACCCGATCAAAGACATCCAACGTATAATTCGTAGATCGTGCGTACGAAAATTCGCGTCCACCTGAGATATCACGAGAGGTTCCCGCCAAATCCTGGTAGACAGAAGGATAATATAAATGTATTTGATTGCCGTACCGTCCCCAAGTGGCCTGATCATCTGAAAATTGCGCAGACAAAACCACTTCCGAAACCTTTTCATTGGCACTGTTAGCTCTTTGGTAATCCCAAAGTTGTACGTAGTTATCAACCAAAGGATGGGCATCCACTACCTCAGCGCCGTATTTAATTACCGCATCCAGATCGCTTTCTATAAAAGATGTATTCCAAGATGCATACAGTTCGCTTGCTCGGGTCAAATGCGCTTTTGCTAAATAATGTGCCGCTGCCCATTTCGTGACGCGACCAAATTCTGTTCCCGTAGGGGGCAACAAATCATAAGCTTGCTTTAAATCGGATACGATCTGTGCAAAAACTTCTTCCTCCGAAGCTCTAGTAAAATAGGTTTCCACGCCACTAGACGGGGTCAATTTTAAAGGAACCCCTCCAAACTGCGCCACTAACTGCAGGTAAAAATACCCACGCATAAAATACCCTTCGCCCAAACGCGTATTATAGTTACTATTCGACTGATCATAATATAAAGGCACGTTTTGGATCAGCGTATTAGCCGATTCAATACCACTATACATATTGTCCCATAATGGCGCTATATTACCTCCACCATAAGTAGACTCCAATGAATGTAAATCTGTGCTATAACTGTTAAAACTTGGCGAGGCATTATTTGCATCGGTAAACTCATCAACGCCTAAGTTAAACAATGCCATACCCCAAGTATAATTGAATTTAAATTTCAATTTAGAGTAAACCCCGGTTGATAAATCATCCAGCCCGGCTTGTGTTTTGAAGAGATCTGTATCCGGTACCGTAATCTGATCTTCTCGTAAAAAATCCTTGCTACACGAGCTCATTCCCAAAAAACTAGCTGCACCAATCAGCGAAGCAAATAATATTTTATAATTTCTTGTTTTCATGTTCTTTTCTGTTAAAATACGTCGTTATCGTTTCTAGAAACCAATACTTAGTCCCAGTACGGCTCCTCGGGTTGTGGTAGCCGATCCTGCTTGCGTCGTATTATTATTATAAGTTGATAAATCAGTGTCCAAGAAATCTACTTTCGAATATAACATTGCCGGATTCATCAACTGGCCATAAATCTTTAGATTACTAATTCCCATTTTTTGAAGTTTTTCTACGGAAAAATTATAGCCAAAGCTTACATTTCTTAGTTTGATGAACGAACCGTCGCTGTAGTTTTGGGATGATGCATACGTATCTGCGGCTTCTCCGTTAGAACCCGGTTGATAATATTCCGCATCTTCATTTACACCAGGAATAAAGTAATCCAATTTACGTTGCATATAACGACCATCTAAAGTTGCTGACCCCGCGTTAACCGTAAAACCCCAGCGGGAATAGATGAAAAAAGAAAGTTCAAAATTCTTGTAGTTAAAGGTATTCGAAATACCACCAGACCATTTTGGACGATATGAACCAACCACTTGGCGGTCGTTACCATCTATAATCCCATCGGGTGTACCATCTGGACCGCTGATATCTTTCACACGAATCTGTCCTGGATTACGCCCAAATTCCTGAGCCTCTTCTAATTCAGAAGTTTTCCAAACACCATCGTAAACGTAATCTATCGGCACGTTCAAGTCTTCTCCTACAATCCATCTATTGTCCAGATCTTCTAATCTACCATTTGCTAACGCGACAATTTTACTTTCGTCTTTAGACCAGGTTAAATTGGTGACCCATTGAAAGTTTTCATTCTGAATATTCACAGCGTTCAATTGTAGATCGACACCCCAGCCCTTTGTTTTACCTACATTAGCATTTGTTGCGGTATATCCTAGTATCGAGGGAATATTCATTGCTAATAATAAATCACTCGTCCTCGTACTGTAATAATCAATAGCACCACTAATCCTATTGTTAAGGAATCCATAATCGAGTCCGATATTATACTGTGTGGTACGCTCCCACCCTAATGCTGGATTGGCCATTTTTTGAGGATTGGCTGCCGAGGGGTCCGAAGCGATATAACCCGGTGTAGAACCTGTTGAACTCCAATTATAAAATATTTGAGTTAATCCACCCTTCGTAGCATAAGCTCCTATTGCGTCATTACCCACAATACCCAGTCCGGTGCGTAATTTTAAGTTGTTTACAAAAGATAGGTTTTCCATAAATTTCTCTTGATCAATCCGCCAGGCTAAAGCCATCGATGGAAACGAACTCCATTGATGACCGGGTGCTAGCACGGATGAGGCATCCCATCGGGTAAATGCTGTTAAAACATAGCGATCTTTGTAGACATAATTCAGTCGCGCCATATATGACTCCCGTTGCACCTCTCTTAAGCCGGTACCGTAACTGCCAATAAACCCACCAGAAGAAATATTATACCACAATTCCTCGGCGCTATAAACATCCGTAGCTCGCATCGTTGAATTTTCATAGTTTATAGCCGTAGCAGACTGTAAAAAAGTTAAGCCTAAACGGTGGTCGTTACCAAAACTTCTGTCGTAGTAAACCAAATTATCTAATGTATACGCTAACGTACGATCAGGACTGTAGGTTACCGCATTATTACCATCTCCATTTATTCCTTCTGCCGCATTGGCAATACCCAAACGATAATGTTTGTATTGGGGTCCGAATTGTATGCGATAACGTAAACCTTTTAGGGGAGAGTAGATATTGCCCAAATCAAACTCGCCGTAAAAACTCGCATTGGCTACAAAAGTTTGGCGTTGATTCGTGTTGTATTCTAATTCTCGAATCGGGTTAATAATGTTGATATCCCCCGCTGCAGGATTACGAATATAGTCTCCGTTTTCATCATAGGGCACAGTCCAAGGCAACATTCCCCGTAGCGCACTATAATAATCACCCGCGCCCGTAGTTGATCTCGAAAAATTATATCCATAATCCTGATCGCCGTAAGCTGCATTGATGGAAGTTCCCATTTTAAACCATTTCGTAGGGGATGCTTCAAAGCTTATTTTCGTTGTAAACCGTTCGAATAATTGTCCCGGCTGTGTGGCGTCTTGCTTTAGATAGCCAAAAGAACCGTACCCTTGGGCATTTTCTCCCCCACCAGAGACACTTAAGGTTTGTTCTGTTGACAACGCATCTTCTCGTCCCTGTGCTCCCCAATCATAATTCCCTACTAACGTTGGATCCCATACCGTATTATTTTGAGTCCATCCCTTAGCGATATTCGCCCAAGAAGATGCGACCGAACCCCATCGTGAAAAATCGGCATCGTAATCTGGAGTGGTCGACCCCGTCTTTGCCAAACGGGCGTAATCCAGCCACTCAGCGGCGTCCATATACTCAGTAACGTCATACAGTCTTTCACCTGTGACAGTACCAGCATAGTTTAAAGACACTCGGCCCTGCTTTCCCTTTTTCGTCGTAACAAGAACGACACCATTTGCCCCTGCCGCTCCGTAAACAGCCGTAGAAGAGGCATCCTTTAATACGTTAATCGATTCTATATCCGATGGGTTAATATTGTCGATGCCTCCAGTATGCACAATCATACCATCGATTACATATAAGGGGCTGTTATTTGCGCTCAATGAACGTACACCTCGAATTTGGATGCTCCCTGTAGTACCGGGACGTTGATTGGACGTAATATCCACACCAGCCATCTTTCCTTGCATGGCCTGCAACGCATCCTTGACAGGCATCGCTTTTAACTCCTTCTCCCCAATACTTGCAACCGCACCAGTAACCTCTGATTTCTTCACCACATTGTACCCGACTACCACCACCTCTTCCAGTTCTTCTTCCTCACTTTGCAATCCAATTTCAGCAATGCTGCCTGAAAGCGGTATACGTCGAATGGTGTATCCTACCAAACTAATTTCAAGCGTTTCCGTGCTTTTTCCAGCTATTTGAAACGTGCCGTCAGATCCAGATGAAGTAGAAACGCCCGTTTCTACAATTTTCACCGTTGCCCCGGCAATTGGCTGCCGTGTCGTCGCATCTACCACTTTACCGCGCTTGAGATCCGATTGGGCAAAAACCGACGTGTTCATCAATATTGTGCAAAGCACAAAAACCAGATGAACGATTTTACCTTTCGCAAAAATATGTCTATCCATTTTTAAAATAATTAACAGGTTTATATACCATAGGTATGACGCAATTTAAAAACAGTTTCATTGCTAACCATCATGGACTTACAGGCGCTGTGCTGCCCCTAGAAACCAGAAACCTAAAAAACAGCAGGGAGCAGGATGTCGGCATCCTGCTCCCTGCTGAGAAATTACCTGAAATAGTACGCTAACTAACTATTTCAGGTAATCATCTTTGTAACACTAATAACTTAAAATCCGAACCGGCCCCAACAAACCACTATCCATTAGCTTCCAACCGCTCGCATCAAATTCCTTATAATTGATATTCACAAAATTGATCTCATGGTAATTTCTCCATTGCACACCTTGTACATCCAGATCCCGAACCCGATTGGCCATTAAATTAGCCACCTCAACGCGAATCGTATTTTCGCCGTCGTTTAGGAAATCTTCAATATTAACTTCAAACGGATGCGCCCACACGAGCCCTACGTTCTTACCATTGACCATCACCTTTGCACTCTCGGCCACTTTACCCAATTCCAACACATAGAATTTTCCCTGCTCTTTGTTCAACTTGAATGTTGTTTCATAAGCCGCAGTCCCCGAAAACCTGTTCGCTACTTTGTCATTCCACGTCGTCCACGAGGAAAGCTCCGACAATGATCTGCCTTTTGGAAGTTCAGGCCCACCCGTGGTAAAGGTTACCTTCCATGGGGCAGAAAGCGTAACGACCTCTTTTACATCGTCCTGATAAGCATAGGTCTTTTCGGCCTGTTTATCGTCAGTAACAAGGATTACCCAGGCATAGCCGGACTTGAGCTGCACCCGTATCGATTTGTTACGAACAGGTAAAGCATAGTTTGCCCCGGTTTGTGGATCCAATAGAATGTAATTTTTTCCTTCCGTATTCAATCGTATCTCTTGGTCTACGGTAGACTTTCCGTGATTGACAAGGTAATAATAGGTATCCTCACCACTCACACGTCTACTAAACTTAAGACCGGTACGTATCATCCGTTCACCAAATACCTGTTCCGTTTCCAACGCAGACTGCGCATCTTTGGTCAAGTAAACCTTACCCTTTCCATAGGCGGTATATTGGTTCACATCATCCTTATTAAAGTTCAGCTTTGCAATAAGACTTTGGAGTTTAGCTTTTCGTCCTTCCGAATCCGAAAGACCATGGATCTCCTTTGGCAAGTCTTCAAAGATAATCGTTGCACCCTGTTCTGCTAAAAGCAACAATTTTTCAAAAGTCTTTTCCGAGAAATAGGTACAGGTTGGAATATAGATTACCTTATAGGGATTTGCTTTTTCTGCCGTGACGATGCGATGATCCTTTACCGATGCCCGTCCGATAATATCATCGGTCACGAAATCAAAACTAAAACCCATTTTTTGCAGACGAACACTTTGCTTGTAGAATTCTGTAGGATGTAACCAATCGTCCACATGATGCACACTTAATGACTTATCCACGCCTTTCGCGTTGTGCCATATATCGTATATCGGCCAATAGATCAATAATTCGTTATCCGCTTTGCTGGTTTGCAAAATTGACTGTACGCGTGTTATGTATTGATTCAATCCGCTCAGGTGTGGCCAGAAAGAATTATTGGTCGTAAAATTAACAGACGCATAAAACAACCAACCTGGATAAGGGACATCTTGAGGCGAATAGGTCGTGCCGTGATAAAATACATGATTCACACCCGCCAAAAACAGTTGCTCCACTTCGGGTTTAGCCTGAGACAACGAAGTTTTGAAATGCTCCGTGAGCCAGGTGAAGGTTTCCGAAGAGGTATATTTCTTGCCGCTGGTATTTGTAGCAGAAGTGGCAAACTTGGCCATCATGGGATCCGGATCTACATTTCGTACATCCGCACTATCTCTTCTCAGGTTAGGGATATCGAAACTGCTTGAACCAAACGTTTCACATTCGGCAATATCCGTACTGGCGTACAAATCTATCAAATTACCGGGCGATCCATGCGCCTGATTTTTAGAGATAGCTCCATGCTTATTGGCAAATGCCGTAAAGGGAATTAAGAAATTATTTTTTAGAATCGCACTGACCACCTCCCGATAATCTGACTTAACCCTAGCTTGCTTATCCAAATCAGCACTTTTACCTGCAAAATGAATAAGCTGATCTTGCAATTTATATCCTTTTAGCTGTTCAAATTCGCCTAGAAATCCATCTGTCCAATTTGCACCATATACCTCATAGCTGTCGTTAAAGAACGATCGCACATTTAACTGTCTATCCAAAAATGCTTTTTCAAACCGCTGAAAATAAGTCTGCACGGAAGAGGTACCTAAGTGATCCAGGGTAAAGCCTTCTCCACCCGGAGCTGCCCGTTTTACCTTCTGCCGTGTTCTTCCCGAAAATAAGGCAATAATGTTCACATCCTCTGGAGCGGTCCAAGCGGGATTTCCCGACTGGATGAAGGCATCGAGATTTATTTCCTCGCCCGAAGAGGTGTAAGCCCGTAAAGCCTGCAAGCTTGAATAGGTTTGTTTGGCATCACTTACCTTGATTGGAAAGTGGAGCTTTTCGCCTTTCTTTACAATGATCTCGTCCAAAAACACCCGGGTTGCAGCATCTTTTTCCTCGATCTGCGGACCACCAAACGGCCATCCCGTACCGAGATTGATATCAACACCCATTCCCAGTTTGTTGGAAGTGCTTGTCGTAAAGTCGAGCATCTCCATCCAAGTTGGGGAAAGGTACTGTACATATCTTTTCTCGTAGTTTTTTGCACCATAAATGGGCGTCACTTCTACGCCACCGAAACCCGCCTTCTCAAACAGCTTTAATTCGCGGTCCAGATTAGGTTTATCTACTGCCGATCCTAGCCACCACCAGCGGGTCCAAGGCTTCATTTCCTTGGTCACACTTGGCCATAGGTTCTGCGCGAAAGAAATCGACATAGAACTCGTCAAAGACAACATCACCGCTGCAACTATCTTCTTCATATTTTTGATTAATCTAAATGAAATACTTTTGTTAAAGGTATAGATACCGGCGAAGAATCCGCATGGGTCTCCATAATATCCGCCATGTATTTCCACCATTTTTGCACAACTTCTTCCTTCCCTAAATCTTGGGAAGAACTACCCGCCTGTTTCTGTACGGCAAATAAGGTGTCTGTCTCTTCGTCCAAAAAAATACTGTAGTCACTCACTCCAGCAGTCTTAAGCAACCTTACCAGCTCCGGCCATATTTCGTTGTGTCGTTTTATATACTCTTCCTTTTGTCCCTCTTTGAGTTTCATTTTAAATGCAATCTTTTCCATGCTATTTTATTTTTTTATGAATATCAATTTCAATAATACTCAATGTACCTTTTGCGTTCATATCGTCCCGTTGCACACCATCGTCCAGTTTTTTCCCACCGATTTCTTCGTGTTTATTCTCACTAGCAATATAAGACGATCCCGCCAATTGAACTTTCACCCTTCGTCCGCTGGTTTTTGGGAAGGATATCGTACAATAGCCCAAGGTGGTCGGTGTATTACCCTCGTAGACCAATTTATCGTCGATAAAAATCTGAATGGGGTATGATCGCGATCTAAAATTGTTCAATTTCAGATCAATTTCATCAATATCCGATTTTTTAGCCAGTGTATATTCGATCCAAGCTGTATTTAATTTCCCATCGTTTACCCAATCTGATAGTTCGTTGCTGTCATAAGATTTCATACCACGCTCCGCATTCGCACCTGCTGTAACTTTTTGAATTGGTAACGTTTCACGGGTACGGACGATAGTGGATCTCGTCGGAGCGGCTCCCCGACTCAGATTTAGTGGCAGATTCAAAGCCGACGCTTTTACAAAGTAATCACCAGTTGTTTCTATCGGAGACACTTCAAACACGACAGAATCCGCTATTAAACCATTTGAAGAAGCCTTGACCTGTACCTTACCTGTCTTGCCATAGCGGGTACGCAGGAGCACACGATTCACACCGCCTTCTACTGGCAGCGATTCGGAAAGTATGTAGTTGTTGGGTCCCTGCGCAATGCCTCCCTTCCATTCTATTGGTCCATCGATATTAAAATCGATCATATTAAGCGCAGTGGGGCAACGTCGACCTTCTCGATCCACGACTTCTACATCGACCATTACCATATCATTTCCATCAGCGTACAATCCATTTTCCCCATGTAGGTATTTTAATTTGACACGGTAAGGGGCACCGGTCGTCGCAAGGGATTTCTCCGCTAACAACACGCCATCTTTCGTATAGGATTTCGCGGTGATCTCTCCCGGTTCGAATGCAACGTTTGCAAATGTAAAAAGAAAATTATACGACCGCTCACCGAAGCCTTTGGAAACACCATTGACAAAAAGTTCCACTTTTTCTCCCGCAGCAACAACCAAGATATCCTTTTTCACTTCAGGCCCATAGTTCCAGTGCCCAATGATATGCAAACCCGTCGGATCCGTTTCTACCCATCCGTTCCACATCACCTGATGTGCATAGAAAGCATCTTTTGGAATACGCATGGCATCCACTTCGCCACTCCGTCGGTAGTTCTCTTTACCACGATAGTGTGTATTTGAATCTGAAAAAATAATATTCACCCCGCCTGAACTCACTCTTTTTCCTGTTCCAGGGCGAACATTCCAGTACTCCCACCATCTTTTTACCGCTTCAACAGCATGAGAATCCTGATTGCGGTTATAGTCGCTGGCATCGTTCCCTTTATATAGCGGTCCTTCCCCGTTTTTATGGTACGGATAGGTATGTTCATCCCAATATTTACGTAATCCTTCGTCGCGCATATACTCTGTTGCAATCATCGGATGTCTGTCGCTCTTATTGATATAAAGCATCTCTCCACCATATTCGGCTATTTTACTATCCAACATCTCACGTGAGCCTATCGCTCTTCCGCCATGTAGATCATACTGGTCCCGTATAGCAATCATTTCTGCCATATGTTCTTCCGAAATCGATTCATTGCCACATTCGTAAAAAAGCACACTGGGACTATTTCTATAATATATGATCGCATCCCGCATGAGTTCTGTACGCTGTTCCCATCGTCTGCCGGTAACATCTCTTTCCGCATCTCCGGCGGGCAGCATCTGCATCAAACCGACCCGATCACATGATTCCACGTCTTGCTTCCACGGCGTTACATGCATCCACCTAACCAGATTGGCATTACTCTTTACCATTAATCGATTGCTGTAGTCGCTCAGCCAAGGCGCAACGGATAACCCGATTGCCGGCCATTCGTTACTTGTGCGCTGCGCATACCCCTTCATCATCAACACCTTGTCGTTTAGATACACCATACCCTCTTTAAAGGCTGTTTTTCGAAATCCAGTCTTGGTATCGACCGCATCGACTACACGATCATCAATAACAAGCTTCGAGGTTACCGTATACAGATATCCATAGCCCCAACTCCAGAAATTGACGTCCTTGACAAATGCACTGGCTTGCAAAACGTTGGTACTCCCTGGCTGCACGATATAATCTTTTGCAAAGGTTTTCACAACCTGATTATCCATATCACGAAGCTCAACGACAAAATTGACACTTTTAGGTTCATTCGTTTCGTTTTTCACTTCCGATTCGACGAATAGATCGATCGTCTTTTTATCAATCTGTATATTCTTGGCGTAAACATACACACCCGTTGTCTTTAGATTAGAATATAAAGGCAGCGTCTGGTAAACAGGCGCCGTGAAATGAATCCACACATTTTTCGGAATTCCACCGTAATTGGCGTTGAAATTTTTATCGTTCCACTGATAGGTACTGTTCGTCTCCTTTTCCCGGTACGACCAACTGTTGTCTATACGTATAGCTAAGATATTTTCCTGATCGGGCAGGAGTGCATCGGATAGATCCAATCCCACACCCATCACACCATTCTCGTGTCTGCCGATGAATTTTCCATTCAAATAAAATTCTCCACCATGCCGAATACCTTCAAACTCCAAAAACACCTTATCCGTCACCGTGCCTTTTGGCAAGACAAATGATTTCCTATACCACACAATATTCGTGCTGTGCTCATGAATGGGCTTGGCAAAAGCCTCGTCCGCATTCCAGGCATAAGGCAATGTGACTCCCTTCCATTCTCCGTCATCAAAAGTAGGCTTTTCCGCACCCGCTATGTCTCCGACATGCAGCTTCCATCCTGCATTAAAACTAAACTTCGTACGATCGTTGCCGAATACGAAAAAGCTATACATAAGTAGAAGTAAGGTTAGAAGATTACGCATATCAATAGGTTATATTTACTTGAATATCTACAGCATTCATATTAGCCGTTTGTACCGTTAATTCATGGTTGGTAGCGTCATAATACCAACTACCACCGGAAAGTCCATCTGCTTTAGCCACTTTAGGCAACGACTTCCCATTCTCTGAAATAGCCTGTGGCGCTGACATAACAGATCTTATTTTCGCGGTATAGGTTCGCGGATGTACGGAAAAACCACCTTGGCTCCGCTCAATTTTCAATATGGCATTGTTCCATGCAATCGTTGAAGTCGCAAACTTTCCGTCCTTGTACGCTAGACTTTCTCCATCATCGTCGTATACGATGAAATGCGATTCCTTTTCGCGCCCCATGGGAAATAAATCTAAGGTCATATTATCAAGCTTTTTTTCATCGGTATAGGCCATTTTCGGTTGCATGGGTATAATCCCCCCCTCTTTCACAAATAACGGTATAGTTTCTAGCGGAGATACCACATGGATATATTGTTTTCCCTCATATTTCTTACCCGTCCAATAGTCAAACCAAATACCTTCAGGTAGGTAAATACTCCGTGTAATAGCGCCTTTGGTCGTCACCGGACATACCATTAAATAGTCACCCAACATATACTGGTCGGTTATGGAATAAGTGTTCACATCATCTTGATGATCCAAAAGTAACGCACGCATTAGGGGCGTACCTTCTAGGTGATTCTGATAGAGGGCGGTATACAGGTATGGCATTAATTGGTAGCGTAGCTCGTCGTAGAATTTGAAATTGGCTAACGCCTCTTCGCCATAGTTCCAGGGCTCTTTGTAACCGGGGTGATCCATACCAAATACCATGGCAATAGGCGAAAACATACCAAATTGAACCCATCGTGTATAAAGCTCCGGATCGGCATTATGCTCAAACCCGCCCATACAATGTGTCCAGTTCCCTACCCCAGACAGGCCGATGTTCAATCCAGCTTTAATAACGGGTTCGAAGTATTGCCATTCGCTTGGCCAATCGCCTGCAAAAATAAAAGGGTACTTTTGAATACCTGCGTATCCTTCACGCGTATGATTGAGGCCACGCACACCATTGAATTTTTCAAAAGATTCATAGGCGGCCTTTGCATAGACCAACGGGAAAACATTATGTAATCTTTCTGCTTCCTTTCCTGTAGGCCCCACTTTATCACTTTCATTTGCTAATGCACCAAATGCACTTCCTTCATCTGTCTTTAAGAATTTAGCGCCCAAGCTCGCCGCTTTCTTCACACCGTTCTCAAACCACCAATCGACGGCTTTCGGATCGAAAAAATTCACAAACTCGCCGGGACTGTTTTTCTCGGGATACGTATACCCTAGCTCCCGCGCTTGATCTAAGAGATTAAGACTTTTAGCATTATCGAATCGCGGGCGTAGGTGTACCCCGACCATCTTATAATCCATGGCATAGATGCGATCAAACATACCTTTCGGATCCTTGAACGTCTCCCTCCATTCAAAAGAGGTAGCGCCCTTCCCACCATTTTTACCAAACAGTCTCCAGGTCGAATCCAACCAGAGGATATCCGTTGGAATACCTTCTGCACGCAAACGCCTCGCCAGCTCCACCACATACGCATCGCTGGTCAATTCTTCGTGCCCCCAAGTACCGCCGCTATAGGTGCCGACGTGCAGTCCCAGCGCATATTTAGGAAGCAACGGGGCCTTACCGGTAATATTCGTATATTGATTTAATAAGGATTTAAATTGCGGACCATAGATAAAGAAATAATCAATTTCACCATTCACGGCCGCGAAAGAATATTCGTCTGTACTGGAGCTTCCCATATCCCAGTGTGTTCGATAGGGAGTATGAAAAAATATCCCATAGCCCTTGGTACTCATAAAGAAAGGCACAGGGGCATAATTAGCCTGCAACACGTCATAGGCTCCCACGGCATGTGGCATTCCTTTACCCCGACCCACATCTAAGGTCAAGGTCTTTCCCCGACGATCCAGAAAGTCCATGCGTTCACCGAATCCAAAAAAGTGTTCATCGGCATGCATTTTCTTTATCACCTTCACCTCTTTTGAAGATTTGTGGGGGGCAATTTCGTCTTGGTTGATGATCTCTCCCGCATTGTTTTTAAATACGGTTTTGAAATCGCTTTTATTCAACTCCACCGTTAGGAAAGCAGTTTTCAACCGGAATACCGTTGCATCTTCCTGTACAGTAAAATCTACTTCTGTGGACGCCTTTGGCGCTAGCATATAATTTTCCAGATTGGAAAAATCCGAATTCCAGGTATGTCGTATACGCACTGTAGTAGGCGAGTAAACCTCCACCTGGGTTTGCGCATGTTCATTTTTAAAGTGAATGCGGTTTCCATCGACTTTAAACCCGGCAACATAACTTCCTACCGTCTGCGCTGTCGTCATTCCCGTCGAAAAACAAACTAAAAACAGGCAAAATACACTACTTATTTTGTTCATATGTATATTATTACTTCAGGAGCTCGCGAGCTCGGTGTGAGTTCTCTCCACTCGGTTATCTGCAATGAGCTGTTCTGCATTTTCTATTTTAGTTTATATACTTCAGCTCCTGCCAATAGAAAACATCCCAAACCGTAATCTTCAAAATCCGGCACACTTGAAAAGCTAACGGGCTGCCCATCTTTAGGTTCTTTCCCCGTTCCTTGGAGGTAACCCAGAAATCCACTGGGGTGTACCGCTTCTTTCACCATAGCATCCCAAGCCTTATCAATCATCGGTCTATAGGTGGCCGCATCCAGAATACCATTGTTGATACCCCAGGCCATACCATAAACAAATAAGGCCGTACCAGAGGTCTCCCGACCGCCAAAATTGGTTGGATCATGTAAACTGACATTCCAAAAACCATCTTCACGTTGCGCTGCTGCGACACCTTCCATCAACTCCATATAATCTTGCAGGTATTCCGCGCGATGCTTTTCATTCTCGGGAATCAGTTCCAGTACGCGCACCAAAGCGGCCACTACCCAGCCGTTTCCTCTAGACCAATAGCAATCTTCTCCATTCGGTTCTTTATACGGCGGAACAAAATCCTTATCCCGCCACCACAATTTGTCGTCTTTATTGTATAGTCCACCGCCCTCTACGTGTTTCGAGTGGTGGTACATTTTATACATGAAATCAAAGTACTTATCGTCCTTGTACATGACACCCAGCTTAGCGAAAATCGGCATGGCCATTTGGATGGCATCAATCCAAGTCCAATCATCGTATTTACCGGAAGCAATGATTCCATCGATACTCGCTTTAATATCCTTAATCCGTTCGGGTTGCGGATCAATTTCATACAGGTCCAGATAGGTTTGTCCGCAAGCATGGTCGTCTGCATTACGCGTCTCTATTCCATTCCGTAAACCCCACTTGTGCTTGTTCCCCCAATCTACCGCATATTCATAGTAAGCTTTATTGGGGTCAATCTGATAAAGTGCCATTAAACCTTCATAATACACCGCACGGGTCCAGATGTTACTTGGTCTCCAACGCGTTGTATAAATAGGTTTTCCGGTGTCTGGCCATTTATTCATAAAATACTGATTCGTCAGCCGCATCACCTGCAATACGTCTGCATTGTTCTTTTCCGTTACCGCTTTTTTGGCGGAGGAACAGTTTGTCAATACCAGACCCATTGTAGTCAGCATCCCTAAAAAAACAAAAAATCTAAGGTTCATATTATTGTTATAAAAATTCATTAATATTCGGTTTTAGTTCATCCGGAGATGATTTAGTGTATGTATCAAAGGTCAATTTCGAAGGTTTTGTGACAAGATCCTCAACTAATTTAAAATCAATTACCTCCTTCGGTTCAAAGGACGAAGACGACATGTAGTTGATCAGGCTATGATACAACTGCCGACTTACTATTTTTTTAGGATCGTCAGACAGATCGGCGGAACTCACTACAAGCTTTCCGTTTCCGACTTTCGCTTCGAAGATTTGTGCCAACCTCCGGTTCATAAACCAGGTATCGATAGGCTGCATCAGCGGACGGAAGTCTGCCGGAAAATCTTCGAGATGCATCACCTGTGCTTTATGCACAACTTCCCACCATTGGATGGTACTGTAATTCTGGGTTGGAAAGGACGAAAAAGCCAAATGTGATCTATCCAAAATAAAGCCTAGCGTATGTGGCGGCCGCATTTTAAACCAGGACGTATTCCAGAAGACCGGAAGATAATGCTGAACGATCTCTGCTCCCTTTTTTATTTTACCCGACAGATTCAAAAACACCTTACCGCCGCTTTCCAGAACCCGTTTTACAGAATCGTTTATTTCATTCGCATAATACACTTCGTCCGATAGTTTCGGAAGTGATTTTGGATAAACATAAAAATCCCAGTCATTGGAAATGTTTGTCCCCTCCAGCAAGAGTTCAAGCTTCATTTCCTGAGCGTCTTTTAACCCATCCAATATAATCTCGATCGTTCCTACCGCATTGTTATTTCCTATCTGTATATCTTGTCCCTTAAGTATTCCATGGGCATAAGGCTGACGGTCCTTGTTTAATAACCTCCATTTAACCGCTACCGAAGACATGACTTCCTTGCCGTAATGGGCCATTTCGACGTCTACCTGCAGTGTTTCATCATTGGTAAAGGTGAACTTCGGGGCACGGATAAGTAAAACCGTCGTATCACAAAAACGCTTAAATTCGGAAGCAGTGATATAACCTTTCTCTTCCCAAAAAGCATCCAATAACCCAACTAACGCCGTTCCTTGTCCGGAATAATCGTTCAACGAAAGCAGTTGAAATCCTGAATATCCGGGCGTTTTTAAGGCACGTTCGATTTCAGACTTATACGCTAAGGCCTGCAATTTTCCGGAAGCGTATAAAAACGCTTTCCCCTGATCGCCCATATGGTGATCGCGCAGGTCTTCTTCAAAAAGTTCCATATTTTTGGCACGGTACGCACCTGTATACTTTTTAATTTCATCAAAATTAGGAAAGACACAGTACTGTCCCATTTCATGGGCGACGAAAGGCACTTCAAACTGTGCAATTTTATCCCTAAAATCGGAAACACTTTCGGGTTGTCTATTCCAATCTAAGCCCCTGGCTCCTGCTCGCACCATAAATTCATTGTTGGGAATCACAGGCCAGCTTCCGCCTACCGAGGCACCGGTATACAGTCTTCTTGTATCTTTCGCCTTCCAGTAATTAACAAAAGTAGTTAGATAAGGCACCTGGTTTCCTCGCGGTTCATTCCCATACGCCATCATACAGAACGAAGCATAGTTGCCAAAATGTTTTGCCATTCTATTCGTCTCGTCATAGATGTATTGGTCTATGGGTTCGCCGTTACCCAGTGAGGAGCCATGATTTGCCCAGCTTGGCCCTTCAGGTTGCAGGTAAATTCCAATTTTATCGGCAGCCTGAAAAGCCGCTTCCGGAGGACACCAGGAATGGTAACGCACATGATTAAGACCATATTCCTTTATCTTCACAAAGATACGGAGCCAAGATTTTTCGTCTGTGGGGGGGTATCCCGTAAGCGGGAAAACGGCATTATCGCAGGTTCCACGTAAAAACGTTTTCCTTCCGTTGATATAAAAATCCCTTCCTACGGCTTTAAACTCGCGCATACCAAACGTCACTTCTCTCTCGTCCAGCAGCTTATCCTTTTGGTATAGTTGAAAGGTAACTTTATACAAATTGGGATCGAATTCATCCCATAGTAGCATATCCTCGCCCATATCCATCGTTAACGCAACGGTATCTGAAGCAGATGTGAAAGTCAAGGATTTCGAAACCGGGGCGACCCGGTGCTGCTGTTTACTGTTGAAACTCTCTGCAGAATAGCGTACTTTCAGTTGCTGCGCTTTAGGCACAGTTGTGTTCAATCGTATCGTAGCCTGCCGACCATGTATATCCGGATATATCTGGATGTCGTCAAAATGAATAGGATGTAGTTGTAGTATTCCAATCTTCCCGATAATACCATTCCAATTACCCTGTGTATGATCGGTGAGACTATGTGAATCGGGACCGACATTTATTTCTTTAATGCGATTATCAACACGGATAGAAATCGAATTTCTGCCAGCTTTTACGTACGGTGTAACGTCAAAATTGTGCGCGACGACCATACTATTTTGCGATCCGACATTCTTCCCATTAATCCATACGGTGGTTTCCGTATGAGGCTGTTCCAAGTGAAGGATCAGTTTATTGTTCAGCATAGATTTATCCAACTGAACTTCCTGCTGATACCAAGCCGGGCCGACATAGTGCTTTAAGGGCGTTAGCCAAAAAGGTATTTTGAGATTTCCGGGCTGTCTGTATTTCTCCAACCGGGGATGAAAATAATAGGAACTATCGTATATACTACCTGTCCATGATGTAGTTAATGATATGTCATGACCTATATTCTGTTCGTTTAACGATCCCGGGAGCTCGACTTCCTGTGAAAGCTTTTTGTTGTACCACTTTTCATGCACCCCACGATCCGCACTATCCAACGCAAAACGCCAGGTACCTGTTAAATCAATAAAATTCTCCTGTCCAATGCCGCTCTGGCATAACAGAAAATAGAAGCTAATACTTATAAAAAAGGCTCTCACTCAGGTTTATTTTTACGTGTTACCATGCGATAATAATACTAATTCTCATGCTGGGCAACCTGCTGTGTCCTGCGAACTGTCAGAAAATGCCTCCAATTGCTTTGCAAGCGACATTGGGAGGGAATATTTAATCTATAAAGTTATCGTTACAATTTTGCGCTTTCGCATATTCGCGTATTTGCATATTCTTACTAACTTTGGACTCCTTAAACAAATTAAATGAGTATAATCAATACTATAAAAGATTTCTCTGTAGCCGAACGCTTTCTTCGCTACGTACAAATAGACACACAGTCTGACCCGAGTTCAGAAACATTTCCTTCAACGGAAAAGCAAAAGAATCTAAGTAAATTACTTGTAGAGGAACTATTGGCGATGGGCGTTACAGACGCGCATTTAGATCAATATGGCTACGTATATGCTACCATTCCCTCCAATACAACTAAGAATGTACCTGTAATTTGCTTCTGTTCGCACGTTGACACATCACCCGACTCTTCCGGCGAAAATGTAAAACCCGTTGTACACCACAATTATCAAGGTCAAAACCTTGTGCTTCCCGACGATAAGAGCATTGTAATCCGCTACGACGAACATCGCGATCTCGCCAACCAGATCGGGAATGATATTATTACCGCGAGTGGCACCACCTTATTAGGGGCGGATGATAAAGCTGGCGTCGCCGAGATCATGGATGCTGCACGCCTACTCCTAAATCATCCCGAAATCAAACACGGCGATATCAAAATTCTTTTTACACCGGATGAAGAAATCGGTCTAGGTGTAAATTTTGTAAATATCGAAAAACTAGGTGCACAATTTGGATATACCATGGATGGCGAAAAGGCAGGCACAATAGAGGATGAAACCTTTTCTGCCGATGGGGTTAAAATCACCATACATGGCATCTCCGTACATCCGGGCTTTGCACAGGATAAGATGCAAAGCGCCATTAAAATCGCCTCGAAGATCATCGGTACACTTCCCGAAGACCGTCTCTCTCCTGAAAGCACTTCCGGGAAAGAGGGCTTCGTTCATCCTACACATATGTCAGGAACAGTGGAGAAGGCTACGATCGAATTTATCGTTCGGGATCACGCGACGTCCAATCTGAGCCGATACGAAACAGAATTGGAGAACCATGTCAAGAATATCTTAAGTAAATACCCCAAATGTACCTATACCTTTGAAGTGCAGGAACAGTACCGAAACATGAAGGAAATCTTGGATCAATATCCACAGATTATGGAAATAGGGATCGAAGCCATCCAACGGGCGGGCATGAACCCAGAGCGTAGAAGTATACGAGGGGGCACCGACGGATCAAGATTATCCTTTATGGGACTTCCCTGTCCTAATGTATTTGCCGGCGGACATGCTTTTCACGGCAAGCAGGAATGGGTAAGTCGCCAAGATATGGAGAAGGCGGTACTAACCATACTACACATCGCTTCCCTATGGGAAGAAAAAACTAATTAAGCGCACGCATATTCAACGATAAAAGAAATGAGTTATAAAAACGAAGTATTAAAAGCTATCCACTTAAGGAGATCCGTATTCCAAGTAAATTTTACGGATCAGGAAGTAAGCAAAGAAGATCTAGAAACCATACTAGAAGCGGCAAATTCGGCTCCAACACATAAACGCACCCAACCGTGGCGATTTGTGGTGTTTCGCAAAGACGGATTGGACCGCCTAGGTGCCGAACTTGGTCGTGTCTATAAACACATCACGCCTGCTGAAAAATACGCGGAGGCTACAGAGATCAATATGGCAAAAAAAGCAACGCTTTCTAATGCCGCTATTGCTATCATCGTAAACTATACGGGCGAACTACCGGAATGGGAAGAATTGGCGGCAACGGCCTGTGCTGTTCAAAATATGTGGATTGCTGCACATTCCATCGGATTGGGTGGATACTGGGCCTCACCGGGTCTCATCAATCACATGGGCGAATTCTTACAATTGGAGCCGAATCAAAAATGTATTGGACTCTTTTACTTAGGTCATCACCAGAGTGAAGAGCGGGAAGCTGTACGGAATCCTATCGCCGAGAAAGTTCGCTGGGAAGAGTAAAAAAGATACTTTCGTCGTCATTGCGAACCGAAGGCACGAAGGTGTGGCAATCTATCAACATCAGTGGAAAGACTGTCGCGTCGTGCCTCTCGCAGTGACGATATCAAAAGCGCCTTATTCTTTTGAATCAATTTCAATACGGATTTCACCTCGTGTTCCGTTCCATTTGACTTTATCCCGTACAAATTCGATGATCGCAGATCCAACCTCCGAAGACGAAGTACCGGCAACGGTGATCGCCGTGGCTAAGCCGTTTTCCACATTAAACCGCACGATAACATCTTCTGTCGATAAAACATCCCGGACTTCAGAATTCAGCTCCTCATTAAATTGCGGCCAGCCCATTTCCGGAATAGCATCATTCTTAGCTAATGTACGTGAATCTACACGTAGCTGCTGCTCCATTAAAATCACTTCTGTCTTTTTTTCCTGTTGCGACGAGAAAAATTTAAAAAACACCAATGAGCAGGCGACCACAAAAAGTACAGCAGCAGCTAATGCCACGGTTAAACGCTGCCAACCAAAGAAACGTCTATTGTTATCCATTTTCTGTGTTTCTACGCGTCGAGCTAGACGTTGTTGCAAAATGCTGAGCTGCTTTGCATCAACCCCTTGTTGCATCTTGTATCCATCAATGGCATCCTGTAAAAAAGGATCCTGCAGAGCCTCCCGTTCAATAGCATACATTTCTTCCTTACTCATGAGCCCCATGACGTAATTATGAATTCTTGATAGTTGATAATTATTTTCCATTACTTCTTCTCCATACAGATTTTAAGGTTACGCTTACCATTCTGAATAAAGCTTTTTACCTTATTTAAATCAAATCCCGTTATTTCCGCAATATCTCTATAGCATTTCTGTTCCAAATAAAACAAACGTACACAGGTTTCCTGTTCGTTATTTAGGGTCCCCAGACAAGTTTCTAATTTTTTAAAATCACCCTCCGTCCAATCCTCTTCATCCGATTGGTTAAGCTGTTGTTCGCTCTCATACAGGTTATCTTCAATATCGACATTTGTTATTTTTTTTCCTTTTCGCAACTGCATTAAGCAGTAGTTACGTGCATAGACGTAAAGCCAGCTTTTGAAATTTTCGACCTCATGCCCCCGAAGCTTAACGATCAGCTCTTCAAAGATCTGCATGACGGCATCCTGACTACGTTCTTCATCCTGTAGATATTTGTAGCACACCCCATATAACAAGGACATATACGGCGCATACAATTTACCGAGGGTATTTAGATCCCCTGTCTGTTTATAATATGTAAGCAACTCCTTTTCGTCCATGAATAGTATACGTCAATTATATGATGCCTCAAGATAAGGAATTCCATAAGAAAAAATGAATTTGGATTTCCATGAAATCACATTTGGAGGCTAAGGAGCTTTATGAAAAATGGTTATAAGATTTATTGGACGGAGCCCTAAGAAAAGGAAATTGTAGTGTAAAGGATCACAAACTATACAAAAGGCAAGATAGCCATCCAAAAAAGGCGGCTATCTTATTTTACTTTGTGCAAAATATTGACTTATTTTTTTGAATCTTCAAGAGATACTTTTCTAAACTCTTTCAATAGTTTTTCCAAGGACAATGTTGCTTTGCGGGCTCTTGTTCCAGCTGCTTTGTTTCCTTTTTCTGCCTGTACATCGGCGTCGCTTTTGAATGCCTCAAATTCGGCACTGATCTTTTCGATTAATTCTTTCATTCTAATAAATTTTGTTTAAGTGATAATGCGATTATCTCTCCTCTCATTTAACCAAAACCGTACCAAACCTATGTCTCTACCGTATTATCATTAATCCGGATACCCGATCCTGCATTATTTTCATCAATTTTTATAACGTTATATCAGTACATCATCCCCAATTGCCATAATGGAATCGTATTCAACACTGTATCGAAGAGGGCTTGCTTTAGCAAGGGCACAAAAAGCTACCAACTTCTCCCCAAATTTGCCGTAAGTCCATGTTAAGTCCGCATTGACTTCACCATGACTCCTCATGTCGCCCTGTAGATGTGGAATCACTGTGCGCCCACAGTGTAGATAATATTTTTTCAGGGGCAAGTTGGTTAGGGGTTGGTGATAAGTTGTTCCACGTTTCCTCAGAATCAACGTTGTCTTGTTACACACCTTTACGAAAATGATAACGGCTTCTCGAATAGGCATTATGAAAATCGCAAAAGCGTTCTTACTCGCTTTTAAAATTTCGTAAAAATTCACATTTATTTGATTTACAGCTTCTTGATTTATTAATTTCAACAGTATGAAACCATCATGATTTATTCAAGCCACACAGGGGTATGAATAAACCGAGCTTGCGAGCTCTTTAACACATATTAAAACCAACACTGGTGAAAAATCTGATAGCTTCATCACATTAAAAAAAACATACTTAGCGAAGCGATCTCATTGATCCCGCTAAAAACAAAATAATAGATCAATAATTATATACAGATGAAAATAGCAGCAAATGGTGCAATTCGAGGACTGGTTGGAAACCTCGTAGCACGAAAAATTGGAAATCAACAAATTATACAATCGAGGCCCCGTAAGTTTAAACAAACCGTCGCCACCAAAGAAGCTTCTACCGACTTTGGACGGGCCAGCAAATTTGGAGGCTTCATCCGGGCGTGTTTATCAGACACCCACCTGGATCTATATGACAGCAGGATGGTGAGTCGGCTTAACGGACAAATACTGCGCACCATGCGTGCTAATCCCGATCAAATACGCGGCAGAATGTGTCTTCAGCAGGGCAAACTGAACCGCCTGGCTAACTTCCAGTTCAATGAAAAAAGTAACACGCAGGATTATCTTAATTTCGATATCGAATTATCACTTAACGAGGACAATTTACTCGCTATAGACATTCCGAGATTTAAAAAAGATCGCGACATCAAATTTCTCGACGCTGCTGAGAAGATGGTTATTGTCATAAACGCAATGGCTATTGATATCGTTAACGCAGACGTTAAAATAGTATCGTACACAGAAATAGAAATCAATTGCTTAAGGCTGGGAGGCTGGCGCGAAGCCGAGCGGATAGCAGTAGATTGCAACGCATTCAAGGGCTCTGTGATTTTTGTTGGATTATCGGTGTTGTATTTGAATAACTCCAGGGGCAGAGATATACTGCTTAACTCCAAAGAACTTCATCCAGCAAGTATAGTAGGCGCATTTAACATTACGTAACTAGAAAAGGTATAATCTTCATCAGCACTTCGCGTAAAGTCAAGTGCTGATGAAATGCTTACTTAGCTAAACAAAGCCAATGCAATCAACAAGGTTACGATCACATTAAATGTCTGCGCAATTAAGAATGCGTAAAGAGGCTTTTTGTTTTCCTGTCCAAATAGCTCTTTAAAATTAGTTTCCAATCCAATCGAAGTGAATGCAAGTGCAAACCAAAGGCCTTGAAGGCTTTTCAGACTATCTTTGACCATGGCGTTACTTTCGGACGAAACAAAAAATGAAAATAAGAGCGAAGCAAATACGAAACCGATGACAAACTTCGGGAAGCGATCCCAGATAATCTTCAGTGTCGGTTTTTCCTGCTTAGTCTCCGCATCCACAGATTTGGCGTAGGTCCAATATATACTGATTGCAAATGCTGCTATCCCCAGCAGCACATTTTGTGAAAATTTTACAATTGTACTGATTTCCAACGCTTTTTCTCCTACAAGGGATCCGGAAGCAACAACAGCTCCTGTGGTATCAATAGAACCGCCTAACCACGCACCGGTTACCTCCTGCGAAAGCCCTAACCATTCTGCGATATACGGCATAAAAATCATCATCGGAACCGCAGTGATCAGTACCAGGGATATGACGTAAGACAGCTTTTTAGCATCTCCCTTGATCGCTCCTGAGGTGGCGATGGCTGCTGAAACACCACATATCGACACCGCACTGGAGAGCATCATCGTCATTTCCTTATCTATTTTTAGTTTTTTACAGACCCAAAAGGCAAAATACCAAACAGATAGCACTACTACCAGTGCCTGAATAAGTCCTAAGGAACCCGCTCTGAGGATATCGCCAAAAATAATGGTCGTCCCCAATAAGACCAGACCAATTTTGACATACAGTTCGGTACTAAGTGCATTTTTGAACCATTGCGGCAAACGGAAAAAGTTACTGATCAATAAACCAATCCCCAAACTGAAGATAACTGCTTCGAGGTTGTAGTCTTTGACAACCGCATTTCCAGCTGCAAGAAGTGCGAACAGTGTCAAGACATATACAACGGGAAGCACAACGAGCAGGCTTTTCACATTCTTTCCCAAAAGTATCGCGCCTGCAATTGCCGTGACGAATATCAGTACGAATTGACTTCCGATGGCCGATAGATTTTTTATAGCAAATACCTGTTCTGTTAATTCAGTGGTATTCGACCAGCTAAAGCTAGGCTTTGGTACGATTACACCGGACAGTGCTAAGAAAACGATCCCTAATCCGAGCAGGACGACAACCCAATCT
Organism: Sphingobacterium alkalisoli; assembly: GCF_005049105.1. Taxonomy (GTDB): domain Bacteria; phylum Bacteroidota; class Bacteroidia; order Sphingobacteriales; family Sphingobacteriaceae; genus Sphingobacterium; species Sphingobacterium alkalisoli. The sequence continues at coordinate 1,118,995 of NZ_SUKA01000001.1, read as the reverse complement.
TCGGAAATAGAAAATGTTTTTGATGACGACATAAAATTATATTATTTTGAGTTGATAAGTTGTTCAAATGCTTGATGAATTTCAGGATAGCGGAATTCAAATCCTTCTTCCAATAATGCTTTGGTCGTGACCGGTGTGGTTTGCAGCAGTAAACTGGCGTCGACACCCTTGATAAAAGCGCCAATTTTCGCCAATGGACTTGGCAAGGGCAAACCAATTGCCGTTCCCGCGGATTTCCTTAGGCTTTTCATAAACTCGGCATTGGTTACCGGGAAAGGACTACAGGCATGATATAGCGTATTTTTAGCCGAACCCGAACTAATCCACGCTACGATGCGGGTAAAGTCCTGTTCGTGTATCCAACTGATGTACTGTTGTCCAGTCCCTACTTTGCCTCCCAGTCCCCATTTGGCTAAGGGATACAGCTCCTGAAACATCCCGGAAGACCTGCTTAGCACCGGACTTAAACGCAGGATAACTTTTCCGGTGTTTGGCGTATTTGAGGCCAAAAAAATTCGTTCCCATTCTTTCGCCAGCTCTGCTAAAAAATCATGACCATAGTGTTGACTATCTTCGTCCTGTATGCCTTGTACCCCTCCAAAAATGGAAATTCCAGAAATGTTGATCCATAGCTTGGGAGGGTCTTCGGAATGTTCAATAGCCTCCCCCAACGCAGCGGTAGGCAGGAAACGCGACTCTTCGAGCCTTTTCCTATTCTCCGGCGTAAAACGGGTATTGATACTTTCTCCACTCAGATTAATGAGTACATCTGCACCCTCCAATGCCATAGCCCAATTTCCGGCTGTGGTACCGTTCCATTGGATATAATCGAGTCCCAGTACGGAAGACTGACGCGCTGAACGGGTCAGAATACTAACCTTATCACCATTTCTTAAAAATAGATCAGCCAGCAATTGTCCTAAATTTCCAGATCCTCCTGCTAAAATTATTTTTGCCATTGTTTAAAGATTAACATTTATATTAAAATGATCTTGTAATGCCGTTTTCGCAGCATGGAATCCACACATCCCGTGCACTCCGCCTCCCGGAGGCGTTGCTGAGGAGGAAATATACACTTTTTTATTGGAGGTACGATAAGGTGTGAAGCTCCAGGTCGGACGTGTATACAATTGCAAAATATCCATTACTCCTCCATTGATGTCACCTCCTATATAATTGGGATTATACTCTTCCAATTGACGTGTATTGATTGTCGATCGCGCAATAATCGTGTCTTTAAATCCAGGAGCAAAGCGTTCCAACTGATTTTCAATGACATCCGTACGGTCAACCGTTGAACCGTTTGGTACATGGCAATATGCCCAGCCGGTATGTTTCCCTTCGGGTGCACGAGTTTTATCGAATGCAGTCTGCTGCGTAAATAATACGAAAGGTTTATCCACTAACTTCCCCTCATGACTAAGCTTCTCATTTCGAGCTATTTCTTCAAATGTATTTCCTAAATGAACAGTAGACGCCTGCTGACAATGCTTATCTTTAAATGGCACGAGTTCTGAAAGCGCCCAATCGATTTTGAAAACCCCCATTCCCTGCCGGTAACGTTTCAATTGCTTTTTATAGCTTTCCTGCAAATCTAAGCCTTTGATCTTCAATATCTGTTGTGGCGTCAAATCCAAAATAAGAATCTTATGATCGGGCAAATCTGCCGTATCGGTTAACCAAAAATCGGTCTGTATTTCACCTCCTAAATATCGAAAATAAGTGGCCAGGGCATTCGCTATGGATTGTGAGCCACCCACAGGTATAGGCCAGCCGTATTTGTGTCCTACACCAGATAACACGATACCAATGGCCGAAGTCGTTAAATTAGACAGGGGTTGAATGCCGTGTGCCGCCATTCCTCCCCAAAGTGCCTTTGCTTTCTCCGTTTTGAAACACTTTGCAATCCATGTTGCAGGCTGCAAGGCATTCAACCCAAATTTGGCCAAGAATACAGGATCTTTAGGAAAACGTAATGGTCCCATTGTATCAAGAGCCAAAGTTTTCCAACGGTTAACAATGGGTTGAATTAGTTTTAAATAAGTTGTTCCATCCCTGCCTAGGTCGGCCGCCGTTTCGTAAATATCTTTATGTAAAAAGGCGGTTTCCCCATTGTCCAATGGATGTGCAGCTTGATACGGGGCATAGGTAAACTGCAACCCAAACTGTTCGAGCGGAAGTGTTGCAAAAAAAGGTGATGCTAGAGCCATTGGATGAATAGCAGAACATACATCATGCTTAAACCCAGGGATTGTCAGCTCTTTGGTACGCATTCCTCCACCAACAGAATCAGCACCTTCGATCAAAAGCGTACTGATTCCTTGCTGCTGCAGCGTAATTGCTGCGGCAAATCCGTTGGGTCCCGAACCCACTACTATCGCATCGTATTGTTTCAAAATCTCGTATCTACCGTGAATAGAATTCGTAAATTACAAAATCTTTAAGGGATAACCTCGACGAAATACCTCTATTTTTTCATCTATATAATTTTTTCAATGGTGATGAAGTTATCATTCATGAAATCGCTTCGCTAAGTTCATGAGCTCACTACGTTCGGTTTGAATAAATCATGATGGTTTCCTATTTTTACAAAGTTTTAATAGTGAATACTTGCAAGTGCCAACGCCAATTGAATACTTGTTTCATTATTGAACAGATGAGGGAAGCGTGAGCTTCCCTTTCTGTTACTATACTAAGAGAGATTATTTAAGATTATAGCGTAACGTTACACCATACGTTTGCGGATCGCCAATTACACCAGCATATTGACCGAAATTACCTGGTGCTGCAAGCAGCTGCTCGTAATAATCCTTATTCGTCAAGTTACGGCTCCATACGATGGCAGACAGTCCATTGGTGGCTCTAAATCCAACACGCGCATTCAATAAAGCATATGCGTCTATGTTTAGGTATTGCGAGGGGGATGGACTGGAAGAAAATTTTGAACGGTAAAAAAGATCTGTGCCCAAGAAGTAATTCCCTTGTAAGTTCAGAAAATTCCCTTTTGTTGTTAATTCTGCAGCCAGCGTCCAAGACCATTTAGAAATTCCAGGCAATTCACCTCCTGAAATATCTTTGAATGCATGTGCGCCGCCCACTTCTTCTAACGGAACAGGTGCATTCGTAAACTTCTCATATTTCCCATCAGTATAAGCCAAAGCACCATTCAACCGAAGGAACTTCCAAGGTCGGATAGATCCATCTAACTCAAATCCTTTTACCCGAACTTCTTCTGCATTCGCCAAATATCCTCTGTTTACACCAGGATCTGGTGTTTGAACCTGCGTTTGATAATCTGTGATATTGGTTTGATACACCGTAAGGTTTAGGAAGGAATTCCTGCTCGGGTTAGTTTTTACGCCAAATTCCACATGATTTACGGACTCCGGTTTTACCTCGGCTAAATCCGTTGCTACTTGCCCATCTATAACCGGCAGCCCACCGACATTAATACCTATTGGCTTATAACTATTCGAATAAGTAACATAGGTATTGTAATTTGGTGTAAATTTATACTGCAAGGATAATTGTCCCGACAGATTTCCGGCATCCGCATTAACATCGAAGGTCTGATTGGAATAAATGCTGTTTACTGCAGCAAGTTGCTCCGCTGTGTATTCGATATTGTTATCAATGTATTTCGTCCGGTCGTAGTTGGCTAATTTTTTATCATAGTTGTAGCGTATTCCTGGCAACACATGCAATTTATCGGTTATCGCCCAATCTACTTGAGAGAATACAGCCAAACTGGTACTCTTGATACCGTATTTCGTACGAATACCCACCTTATCGATCAAACCTGGAGCCCATTGTGTCTGAGATGCACTGCTTTGCTGAAATCGCCATAGCGCATCACCCGCTTCTTCGGTATGTACAGGATCTGTCTTTAGATCCTGCCACAAACCGAAAACACCTATCACACCACTAACCTTCTCACTGATATTGCCTGAGTATCGGAATTCCTGGGACCATTGGTCATGTGCGGAGTTACCAGCTGATATGGTGTAGGCTGGGACACCTAAATAATCTCTATCATTTAATGGTACCCAATTCCAATATCTCCACGCTGATGTTGAGGTCAATGTACCATTTCCTATTTTATAGTCCACGTTTAATGATGCTCCACCTAATTCGTTATCTGCCTTGGAGCGCGTATCTAAATCAACCTTTCTTTCAAAGGCACTTTTGTATGGAATTTCATATCCCAGATCCTTGATGATGCTATTAAATTGTCTATATTCCGAACGTTGATTTTCAACAACACCCGCGATGCCCCAGCCGTAGCCATCCGGACGCTGCGCCGTAACATCCCCTGCTAATGATATCTTTAAATTCTCATTCGGTGTGAATAACAATTGCCCTCTAACACCTAGGTTATTGATATCATTGATATTACGATCAGAATACACGTTATACAACGTTCCATCACGTTGTGTTCCCGAAAAAGAAACGCGAGCCGCTAATTTATCTTTAATCAAAGGACCAGTTAAGGAAGTTTTAGCTTGTATATAGCCATAGTTCCCATAGCTCAATTCAAAATTTGCACTGGGTGTAAATTGGGGCTGCCGCGAGGTGATATTAAATGCCCCTGAAGTCGTATTCTTACCAAATAATGTTCCTTGAGGACCGCGTAGCACCTCAATCTGCGCTACATCTATAAAATCTAAAGAGGTCGCTGCAGGTCGTGCCAAGAAAACACCATCTAAATAGAACCCAACACCCGGATCGATACCGTCGTTCGTAAGACCGTAAGTCGAGCCCAAGCCTCTTATATTTAACGTCGTGTTGCGTGGATTGGATGAATAAAGCTGCACGGTAGGTACCACTTCCTTGATTCGCGCTACATTAAATGCACCAGCATCGTCTATTGTACTAGCGCGTACGATAGAAATCGGAATTGGAATATCCTGGATCTGTTCCGTTCTCCGACGTGACGTTACCAATACTTGTTCTAACGCATTTAAGGTTGGGGTTAGTTCGATAATTGTTGGCGAGGTATCCACAATTACTTTTCGGCTTGCATACCCCACGTATGATACGTTTAATGTCAAAGGCAGTTTTTGTCCGGTCACGAATTGAAACTTCCCATCACGGTCTGTTTTTACCTGATGGGTTACCGCCTCCAGCTGCACGGTTACACCGGAGATAGGCTCCTTCGTAAGCGCGTCAATGATCGTCCCTGCTAAAGATGCATTAATAATTGGTTTTGGCTCATTCTGTGCATAAACAGAAGAAACTGTCAGTATAAAAGCACTGATGATGGTGCAGATTTGAAAAGTATGTTTTGTTTTCATCTAATTGTTTTCTAAATTATTGACGAATAGGTCAACACGATAACTTGACGCGATATAAGCGCATCATATCGATAGTCGATTTTCATCGCCTTCACTTGTGTTAAAGAAATTGTTATGTATGGTCTATAGTTACGTATCCTACAGGATCGAATTTAGCAACACATTCGCATGCGTAGGGAAAGACAATAAAGGTTGATTAGATCTGTCGAGTTCTGGAAATAAAACTTGCGGTTTAGATAGTTTGTTTTCATATTGTTTCTTATAATAAATACTTCGTAGCCAACGCCAATTGTTTACGTTTACGGGACAAATATATAAATATTTTTAAATAGTCTACCAAATAAGTAGATTTTATTTAATTATTGTTTACATAAAAAAAAAGCCTGCAACTTTCGTTGCAGGCCCTATAACCAACCTAAAAACTTTAGAAACAATATTTATTTTCATCAATAAGCTTCCGTGCAATCCGCTGGCGGGCGTCTTTCACATTGAAGGGCTGCGCTTTAGTAAAACGTCGTAGCCCAACTAACATCATATTTAATTCGTCACCCTCTCCAAATGAGTATAGTGCTTCTTTGGCCGCGATATTTATTTTATCCACTGCCGAATATAAATAGACGCGTGCCATATCGGTAGTCAGCGACGAGGCCTCTTCCCCTCTTGAATAGTGGAGTTTTTCCGCACGTAGTAATACCGATTCAGCTACATATACGTATCCAATCACATCAGCAATATTCATCAGGATTTCCTGCTCTTTAGAAAGCGACATCATCAGCTTCTGAACCGCAGCGCCGGCAACCAGTAGTCCCGCTTTCTTCAGGTTAGCGATAATTTTCTTTTCAGCTGCAAATGGGGCTTCGTCTTCTGCGCCAAAGTCAGGGATAGACATGAGCTCTCCGGCGACAGCTTGCGCGGGTCCCATTAAATCCAATTCGCCTTTCATCGCCCGTTTTAGCAGCATATCCACCACCAATAGCCTATTTACCTCGTTCGTTCCTTCAAAAATACGGTTGATACGAGAATCCCGATAAGCTCTTTCCATAGGGGCTTCGGCAGAATATCCCATCCCCCCATAGATCTGTACGCCTTCGTCCACCACATAATCCAACATCTCCGAACACCATACCTTGATGATTGCACACTCAATAGCAAACTGTTCGACAGATTTTAATTTCGCTTTCGCCTCATCCATTCCTCCTTCAACTAATGCATCATAGGCATCATCGATATTTTGCCCTGCACGATAAGCCGCCGATTCCACCGCGAAAAGCCGTGTGGCCATTTCCGCTAATTTGTAACGAATAGCACCGAACTTTGAAATAGGCAGATTAAACTGAACCCGCTCATTTGCATATTTAATAGATTGCGTCAAGATTGCTCTGGAGGAACCAATGGTCGCAGCACCTAATTTAATACGGCCAATATTTAGGATATTGACGGCTATCTTGAATCCATTTTCGCGATCAGAAAGCATGTTCTCTACTGGAACTGCACAGTCGTTAAAAAATATCTGACGGGTAGATGATCCTTTAATACCTAATTTGTGTTCTTCCGGATTCATGGTAATACCGCCAAAATTCCGTTCGATGATAAACGCACTTAAATCCTTGTCGTTATCAATTTTAGCGAACACGATGAATATATCTGCAAAACCACCGTTTGTGATCCACATTTTTTGGCCATTGATCAAATAATGCGTCCCTTCTGCATTTAGTTTGGCCGAGGTGCGACCTGAATTGGCATCTGAACCCGAATTAGGCTCCGTTAAGCAGTAGGCAGCCTTCCATTCACCGGTCGTTAATTTTGGAATATATTTATTTTTTTGAGCTTCATTACCATAATATAGGATAGGCAACGTACCGATACCCGTATGTGCCGATAAAGCTACCGCAAAAGAAAATCCGCCACCGACCGCATCAGCAACCAGCATCGATGTATTGAAATTCTTGCCAAAACCACCGTACTGCTCAGGTATCGACACACCCAACATGCCAAGTTCTCCTGCCTTGTCGAGCAGGTTAGTCATTAATCCCTCTTCTTGTGCATCGATGCGATCGAGCTTGTTCAACACTTCAGTATCCAGAAAATCCAAACAGGTCTGCCGTATCATCCGGGCCTCTTCGTCAAATTCCTCTGGAATGAAAATATTGGCATATTCGGTTTCTTTGATTACAAATTCGCCGCCCTTAATAGTCTGTTTCATTTCTTATTAGATTTGAGATGTGAGATTAGAGATATGAGATTCTTTTCTCATTGTTCACATCGGATTTTAATTATTAAACTTTGCAATAGAGAATGTTAATTTTCATTGTATGGAGATCTTAGATTAGATAAGTGAATTCTCCAATCTAATGTCTCAAATCTCCAATCTAACCCATCATTTCAAATATGCCCGCAGCACCTTGTCCGGTACCTACACACATCGTGACCATACCGTACTTCTTATTTCGACGTTTAAGCTCATTCAAAACTTGAACAGTTAACTTTGCTCCTGTACAACCGAGGGGGTGTCCCAAGGCAATAGCACCTCCATTCACATTAATTTTTTCTTCATCGAGACCTAACTCTCTAATCACGGCCAGAGATTGCGATGCAAAAGCTTCATTTAATTCGAACAGATCGATATCTTCTTTTTGTAATCCTGCCATCGCCAACGCTTTTGGAATAGCTGCAACCGGACCAATTCCCATAATGCGCGGGGGTACACCTGCGACAGCATAGCTCACCAACCTGGCAATAGGTTGAAGGCTTAATTCCTTCATTTTCTTTTCCGACATCACCAATACGAAGGCTGCTCCATCCGAAGTCTGCGAAGAGTTCCCTGCTGTTACTACTCCGTCTGCAGCAAAAACCGGTCGTAATTTCGCTAACGCTTCTAAAGAAGAATCCGCACGCGGACCTTCATCCGTATCGACGATATATTCCCGTGTTTCCATCGTTTTGCCGTCTTTAAGATAGTTTTCTCTTACCGTAATGGGCACTACACCATCACGCAGATGTCCATTTTTTATGGCTTCAATTGCCTTTTGATGTGATTTTAAAGCAAAAGCATCCTGATCTTCGCGTGACACCTTGTACTCCTTTGCAACGGCCTCGGCCGTTATTCCCATTCCCCAGTACCAATCGGGATGATCTTTCGAAACAGTCGGATTCGGCACGATTTTCCACCCGCCAAAAGGCATTCCCGACATCACCTCTACACCTCCGGCGATAATACAATCAGCCATCCCCGATTTAATCTTGGCAACTGCTGTAGCAATAGTCTCTAATCCAGAGGCACAATACCTATTGACGGTAACACCGGGTACTTTATCGGTCTGCAATCCCATTAAAGAGATCAGCCTCCCGACGTTCAATCCTTGCTCCGCCTCAGGCATTGCGTTTCCAACGATCACATCGTCGATTTCTTCCTTATTTAAATTTGGAACTGAGGCGACCAGATGTTTGATCACATCGGCGGCCAAGTCGTCTGCTCGCATAAACCGAAATCCGCCACGGGGCGCTTTTCCTACTGCTGTGCGATATCCTGCTACTATGTATGCTTCCATATTTTTTAGTATTGAGTAGTTAGATATTAGTATTTAGACTTTAGTTTCTGCTGAAAAACATAGTTGATTTTTTGGAGTTCGTTAATTTTCTCCACCAGTCTTTCTAAATCTTCTACTGATATATAACCCAAATTATTTGAAATAATTAATTGTGTTTCCACTTCATAAGTCGACGCATGGGCAATAGAAAGAAAGTGTAAAAACTCCTTATCTGAGTTTCTACCTGCCCCCTCTGCTATGTTTGAAGGAATGGAAACAGCAGCCCGATTGATTTGGCTAACCAAATTAAACCTTTCTCTATCTGGAAACGTGATTGTCAACAGATAAATATCAGACACTAATTCAATCGCCTTTTGCCACAATTTCAATTCTTTATACTGATGCATACATCTAAATACTAAGTACTAAATACTTCGTTTCTTAATCTAATTCCTAAGCGGCTTCCCTTTCGTCAGCATATGCTGAATGCGTTCCAGTGTTTTGCGCTCAGCACAAAGTTCTAAAAAGGCTTTACGCTCGAGATCTAACAGGTATTGTTCGGAGACTTCAGTTGGTGCCGAAAGATTTCCTCCACACATTACCCAACCTAGTTTCTCGGAGATTTTTTTATCATGATCGGAGATGTAATTACCTGCCCGCATCGATGCTGCTCCCACATAAACGATACCCAAACCTTGATTACCTAACACTTTAATGTCATTTCGTGGAGCAGGTTGTATATATCCTTCGGCTGCTAGCTCCAAGGCTTTTGCTTTTGCATCTGCCAATAAGCGTGCTCTATTCATCGTCACAGCATATTTTCCTTGCTGTAAATAACCGAGTTCAAAAGCTTCTACGGCTGAAGTCGACACCTTGGCTTGCCCGATGGTCAAAAATCTATCCTTTAATGTATTTTGTACAATTTGATCGTCGCGGTATTCATCGGAGGCGCGTAAGGCAAATTCTTTGGAGCCTCCCCCTCCTGGAATAACACCCACGCCAAATTCGACGAGTCCCATGTACGTTTCGGCATGTAGCTGTACAAAATCAGCATGCATCGAAAATTCACATCCTCCTCCCAATGTGAGTTGAAAAGGAGCTGCTACGACCGGAATAGACGAATAGCGAATACGCATGGCTGTATTTTGAAACATACGTACGGCCATATTCAGCTCATCGTAATCTTGCTCTACGGCCATCATAAATATCATTCCGATGTTCGCCCCTGCAGAGAAATTTTTCCCGTCGTTCGATATGACGAGACCGCGATATTCCTTTTCAGCCAAATCGATCGCTTTATTCACACCTTGGATCACATCGCCGCCAATCGTGTTCATCTTGGTATGGAACTCACAGTTGATGATCCCATCGCCAAGATCAATAATGGACACACCCGAATTCTTCCAAATTGTTTTTGCTTCGCGGATGTGGTCAAGTACAATGAGCTCCTCGGCCCCTGGTATAGGCTTATAGGACTTCGATGCAATATCATAAAACTGACGTACCCCGTTCTCTATCTTATAAAACGACTCGTGCCCCGCTGCCAACATATCATGTACCCACGATGCAACTGCACCTTCTTGTCCTGGAAGTCGTTTTTCTTCCGTCTTTATTTTTTCAATGGTTTCGCGGACTCCCAATGCATCCCATACCTCGAATGGACCTATCTCCCAGCCGAAACCAGCACGCATCGCGTCATCTATACGGAAGAAATCGTCCGTAATCTCAGGCACACGCTTGGACACGTATTCAAACAGCGGATAATGCATAGCTCGGAAGAGTTCAGCAGCTTTATCTGTTCCCTGCTCGTAAACTTTCATGCGCTTACGAATATCTTCAATTGGTTTGGTCGCTTCTAGGGTCGTCGATTTCACCTTTTGCTGCGGACCAAAGGTCATTGTTTTTAGATTTAACGACAGAATCTCCGAGCCACCCTTATCATCTTTTACTTTTTCATAAAATCCTTTTTTTGTTTTCTCACCCAGCCATTTATTTTCCACCATCTTGTCAATGAAGGCGGGTAGCTGAAATACGCCTTTCGCTTCATCATCCGGGGCGTTCTGCTCCAGTCCTTTGGCAACATTTACCAGGGTATCCAGACCTACTACATCAGCTGTACGGAAAGTGGCTGACTTTGGATGTCCCATTGCCGGCCCCGTATACTTATCCACTTCCTCTACCGAAAGATCTAGCTTTTCAACTAAATGTGTCAATGCCAACATGGAATAGACACCGATACGGTTCCCGATAAAAGCAGGTGTATCTTTACATAATACGACCGTTTTACCCAACATCTTATCACCAAACTCCATTAAGAATGCTACGACATCGGAATCGGTATCCGTCGTCGGAATGATCTCCAAAAGCTGCAAATATCGAGGAGGGTTAAAAAAATGTGTCCCGCAGAAGTGTTTCTTAAAATCGTCGGAACGGCCCTCGGTCATCATATGTATGGGTATACCCGATGTATTAGATGTAATTAATGTCCCCGGTTTTCGGAATTCCTCTACGCGATCGAATACCGATTTTTTGACATCCAGACGCTCAACCACGACCTCAATAACCCAATCCACCTGCGCGATCTGTGCTAGATCATCATCAAAATTTCCAGTCTTAATCCGTTTTACATACGATTTACTAAAGAGTGGTGAAGGATTTGACTTCACTGCGGTTTCCAACGATTGGTTGACAATGCGGTTTCGCACGATCTTACTGTCTAAGGTAAGTCCTTTGGCCTCTTCAGCAGGTATTAAAGTACTTGGCACAATATCCAGTAGCAATACTTCGACACCAATGTTCGCGAAGTGGCATGCAATGCGCGATCCCATTACGCCCGAACCCAAAACAGCGATTTTTTTAATACTTCTGTTCATCTCTCTATGATTTTTTCGTTATGGTCAGTGGAGCCTTCGATGAATAAATAATTCACGTCGGGTCCATCTGTCTATGATTTTTTCTTCATTAGATCTATTAATCCAAAGATTCTAAGCGCAATCCTGGCATGTAGCTACTCGCTAACTCGTTGATTTTACTAAGCGTCTTAACGAGTTGGATACGCTCTTCTTCTGGAAGTTGAGATTCTAAATACTCATTAAATTCTCGGACTACATCTTTTGCAATCTTTCGTTTTTCTTTACCCAATTCCGTTAAATACACTTTCACGGACCGTTTGTCAGTTTCACTGGTCTCTCGATAGATAAACCCCAAGGCCTCTAAATTGTTTAACACACGGGATAGCGATGTGGTTTTAACACCTGTTGAATTTGCGATTTGGGAAACAGGGGTACCGTCTTTATGAATATTTATTAAAATATAACCAGCAGCCTGGGTGAAGCCATGCTGCGTAGCAATAAAATTGTACTTGTTCGCAACGGTCTGCCACGCAGTCTTCATAAAGTAATCTATTGTGTTATCTTGGCTCATGTTTGGATTTTGCTTTTTTATTATGCAAGCATATCAAATTTACCACTTTGATTTGAGATTCCAAATATTTTCTCGATTTTTTTAATGTATTCTTAATGGCATCCCCATTTCACCACCTTTCCGCCACTGGCCGTGGCAGGGCTTCCTTCTTTTCTCTCAAAAGAAGCAAAACCGGAACGAAGTGGAGCTCACCGAAGGTAAACTCGTCGCTGTACCCATTTGCCACATTGGCTAGTGCCTCCTCCTGCAATTGGCAAATGACTAAGGCGACATCATTAGTGAATGTAAGGATAGTGCATTGATTATATTGTATTTTTATACTTCAGCGGAATTTAATAAGAGGACCTAGGTCGATGTAGCGTTAAGAAAGCTTTTGGATTTACGTTAAGAACAGATTCACAAAGCGAAGCGGCTTGGAGCTGTTTAGTAAATCCAAAAGCTTTTAGCGTAACATTGACCAAGTCTTGACTTTTTTTGCTTCGTTTTTTTGGTCAAGCAAAAAAACCTCGAAGAGGCTCTTGAATGCCTTTGAAAACTAAATATTAATAAAAAAATGAAGGCCCTGTCGTGGCAACGACGGCAAGGTAATGCGATGGACAAAAAACTGATTAAAAAATAAGTTCCTTAAATTTACCATTTCAATCTATACCCTTTGACATTCTCGTTACAAAAATTTACAAACAATATTATTCCGTAACTTTGCATTAAACAAACAGTTAAATATGGCAATCGTAAACATACCTCGGCTAGACCTCTTAAACTATACACAGGGATCAGCAGCACAACGCAAGCAGTTTTCTCAGGATATCGGCAAGGCTTTCAACGAAACCGGCTTTGTTACTATCGCTAATCACGGATTGAGTCAACAGCTGATTGATGATTTGTACGAAGTGGTGAAAGCGTTCTTCGACTTATCTGAAGGTACGAAAAGCCGATATGAATTTCCGGAGCTTGCCGGACAGCGCGGTTACACAGCTAAGGGGCGTGAAAAAGCAAAAGATGCCAATACACCTGATCTGAAAGAATTTTGGCAACGTGGCCAGACCATTGTGGGCGAAACGTATTCAAAAGCAGACTTCCCAGATAATCCAGAAGTAGCTGAGCTATCGCGATTCAATGAAATCACATCGGAGGTTTACAAAAAACTGGAAGATGCGGGCCGCAACCTGTTAAAAGCCATTGCTGTTTATCTGGATTTAGAAGAAGATTATTTTGAAAAGTTCGTCGTTAACGGCAATTCTATTTTAAGGGCAATACACTATTTTCCCATTGAAAATCCCGATACCCTATCGCCTGACGCCGTACGGGCAGGGGCACATGAAGACATCAATTTAATTACGTTATTAATCGGTGCCAGTGCAGATGGATTAGAGGTACTAACTAAAGATGGAGCGTGGTTTCCTATCAAGGCCAAAGGGGAAGATATCGTCGTAAATGTGGGCGATATGTTGCAACGTCTCACTAACAATAAATTGAAATCCACTACACATCGCGTAGTCAATCCACCCCGCGAATTGATGACGACCTCCCGCTATTCCGTGCCGTTCTTTCTACATCCAAAAGCTGCCATGAGCTTGGCCTGTCTAGATAGTTGCATTTCGGAGGAATATCCAAAAGCATATCCCGACTACACTGCGGGGGAATATTTGGACGAGCGACTACGAGAAATTGGATTAAAAATGTAGTATACTTGATTACAAATAAAAAATGCCAAAGAACGTCGATTCCTTGGCATTTTCTTTTACCTTCTATTTACGCATCTTTTTCCGCCTACCTGCAATATTAGGCAACAAGCCCGTAATAATACCGATCAAGGGTAAATAGGCGCATACCTGAAAGACGTATTGTATACTCGTATGATCAGCGAGCCAGCCTAAGAGCGCCGATCCTATCCCACCCATTCCAAAGGCAAAACCAAAAAAGAGACCCGCTACCATACCTACTTTCCCGGGCGCCAAATCAGTGGCATAGACTAAAATAGCAGAGAACGCCGATGAAATAATCACGCCGATGAATACCGCGAGTACGGCCGTCCAAAAAAGATCCATATGCGGCAACATCAATGTGAAAGGAGCCGCCCCCAAAATGGAGACCCAAATAATAAGCTTTCTTCCATAACGATCTCCCAAAGGTCCTCCGAGAATGGTCCCCGCAGCTACCGCAGCCAGAAAGGCAAAAAGATAAACTTGGGATTGTTGAACAGATAGACCAAACTTGTCAATCAAGTAAAATGTAAAATAGCTTGTCATCGAAGCCATATAAAAATACTTGGAAAATATCAGTACCAACAAAATAACAATCGAAAATGCGATTTTCTGTCTGCTTAACACAGGTGCCTCCATAACAGGTTTAGCTACAGTTGAGCTGGATACGTTCACAACCATATTTGCTTTGTACCACTTACCTACAGCCGTTAAAATAACAATCGCCAACAGAGCAAATAACGCAAACCAACTGATATAAGCCTGGCCATGGGGAATAACAATTAGAGCGGCAATCAATGGACCGATAGCACTCCCGGCATTCCCCCCTACTTGAAAAATAGATTGAGCTAAACCTTTCTTACCTCCTGATGCCAGCTGGGCAACACGCGAAGCTTCGGGATGGAATATGGAAGACCCTATCCCGATCAAGCATACAGAAGCCAGCACAAATCCATAACTTGGCGCAAGCGATATACAGACCAATCCTGTCAAAGTAAAACCCATACCAATGGCTAAAGAAAATGGGTTCGGACGTTTATCGGTATAGTACCCTACTAGGGGCTGAAAGATAGACGCAGATAGCTGGAATGCCAACGTAATTAAACCTACTTGGGTAAAGCTCAGTTTAAAATTCTCCTTTAGCATTGGATAGATTGCCGGCACCACCGCTTGCAAAAGATCATTTAGAAGATGGCTAAAGCTAATGGCAAATAAAATTGCATATACCGTGTGCCTAACTATTGGAGAAGTTGGTGTACCTATATCTCTATTCATAAAACTTTCAATTCAATTCCTACTCAACCACACTAAAAAATGCCCCTCATCACAGATAAGGGGCAAACTTAGACAAAATGTATTGTATTCACAAACCCAACAAAATGAGCTTATTTACACTATTGTTACCGGAAGAACTGCGACGCCAATTGAGTCCATGGATTCCTTGAAAAGCAACTATCCTCTTCCTTGGTCCCTGCTCACTATTTTACTGTTTTATTTAACCATGCGGTAATGATAGCCAATGTACTTGTCGGTATCGTCCCCAGTTCCGCATACTCTTTGGCGTCACAGGTCTTACACGCTTGCATTAGGTGATTGACGTTTGGCAATAAATGAGTCGTTACCAACCCCTTCTGTCCGGACTTGCTGTATTTCTGCCATCCCTCCAGATTAGTCGGATCCACATAAACATCCTTGTCGCCATTTAATGCTAATATAGGCACATCGACCTGACTTAATACCAATTCTGCGTTATAGCGAACGAAATAACGGTACCACGGTCCAACGGCCTGCATGGCGTATGAATAGATCGGAAAACGAAAGTGGTCCCATTCCTTACCTAAGGTTTTGAAATAGAGGTCATCTTTGAGTTTCCAGTAGTCATAAACCTCATTCAGCTTGCTTTCCAAACTATCGGATTGCGCATACTGATAGGCTGTCGAGAACATCAGTCTATTTATCTGGTTATATCGCTTTTGGTCCACAGGTGTCGCAGGCGAATTGCGTACAATATTTTCATTCTGAACCAGTAATGACTCCATACCGTTGGTGGCTAGTCCAGCCAAACTAACGAGGAAAGCGACATCTTTAGACTGTGACGCAGCGATAGACATCGCAGCTCCACCTTCGCTATGGCCCAAGAGACCAATTTTTCTGCTCTCTACGTTTGGATAGGTCTTCAAGAAATCAACAGCCTGTAAAGCATCTTTTGCGAAGTCGGCTGTAGTAGCTTGTTGATAGGTTCCTGTTGTCTTCCCTACGCCACGGTCATCCATGCGCAATACAATATAGCCTTTGGAGCTCAGGTATTCTGCAATCTGCGCAAACAAAGGCTGTCCCGCCATTTCACAATCTCTGTTTTGAGGCCCTGTACCCGAAACCAACACCAAGGCAGGGAAAGTTCCCCCTTGCTTCGGACTGGTAATTGTTGCGCCGATTTGGATCGTATCACCTTTTGCTTCAAATATAACCTCTTCCGAGTTAAACTGCTGCGCACCTGCTATATTTAGAGCAGAGAACCAGAGTCCAATCAGCAAACCTCCTTTTAACATCCTAGTCATTTTATTTTTCCGTTTTTAATACCTGTACCATTTCAATAATCTCATCCGCAAGTTCAGAGGGACTGCCCATGTAGCCTACTTCGGAAAAGCGCAATTTACCATTAGGGCCTACTACCATCTTATGTGGGATTGCGCCCACACCAGCTGCCTTCGACGCTCTACTATCGCCATCCAACAACACCGTAAACGGATAATCATTTTCCTTCATATAGTTGGTGACATACTCCTTCATATCCTTTTTCTCTTGGGTATCTACAAAATAAAAAACAACATTGGGGTCGTTTTTAAAGTGCTCCACGGCAAGTTTCATTCCTGGAAAGGCTGCTTTACAAGGTGCACACCAAGACGCCCAAAAATCAAGGACGATGATTTTGCCCTTCTGATCAGACAAACGCACATTATTTCCATTCTGGTCCAGCAACTGAAAATCAGCAAAATCCTTATTGATTAGTAGTTTTTGAACTTTCTCTTTCAATTCTTTTCCCTTATCCGCATCCTTCAAACTAGCCAGATAACTCTCGTATCCCTTCTCCGATTTATTGCGTTTGGTATACAACGTCTTCATCAGCTCTAACATGTAAGTTGAACTTTGGTTGAGCGAATAACTCTTTTCCAACGCCATCTGCAGTTCCTTTGCTTTCCCTTGCCCTTCTAAAACACGGACATAACTGTCGTTTAGATTAGCGTCTTCATACATTTTGGTACTCTGTGCTGCGGCAGCATAAACAAAGGCTTCGTCATACAGCTTATTATCTACCAATATCTTGGCAAAAAGAGCCGCGTTGGCATAATAAAGTGTGGAAAATCGGTCGCCTTGAAAATTATCCTTGTAGTAGTTTAAACGTTCTAACACCGCCCGTGTATAAGGTAAAATCTCCTTCGCATTCATACTAGCCTGAGAAATATAGGGAACATATAGGGATCTGTAAATGACATTAGATAGCGATTCATAAGGGGCAGCTGTTGAGATATACTTGGAATAAGCCGCTAAGTCTTTCTGCATACTGGTATAGACCGAGATTATCCAATAGGCAGTAATGTGGCTAATGCGATTCGCTTCATTGAATTCCACATCCGATTCGTTGTAAGGGTGTTTATCCACAAATGACATGGCTGCCTTTAAGCGCCCTTCATCCGTTTTTGCTTCTTGTATTGATTTAAAATCAGCCAGTCGCTGCTGATCACTTACATATTTACCATCGGGAAATTGCAAACGTATTTTACCTTCAATTTCCTTGACCTTGCTTGTATCCTGCAATACCTCTTTATACACTTTCATAAGCTGCATAAAGTCATCTTCTTTTAAATCAGGAATCTGCTGGAGCGCATCCAATTCGTTATTCAGTTTACCTAAAGACTCCTCTTTATCCATATGCTTCAGTGCACTTGCGGCTGCATACAACACCTTAAAGCGATTCTCCGGATGATATTGCAATTCATACTTGACCCACATCAACAAAATTTCATCTGTCTTGTAAGCCGCTGTATCCACCACATAAGGAACGCCTTTCACAATATGTGGGGTACGCAACATACCCCAGCCCAGCAAACCACCTGAGACCTGACGGCCGTCGTTTGCAGTAAGAATATAGGAATACGTTAACTCTCCTCCATTATCTTGAATAGTGTCAGATTGAAAAGTCAAATTCATTAAACCTAAATTCGGGGGCAACACATAGGTTGCTGTCCAAACAGAATCTCTTTTTGTAAATTTCAGATTATCCTGTATCCATTTAAAATCCTGGAATCCAGTCATTGCTGCTGATATTTCCGTTGCATTTTTCAACACCGTCGTCCGGGCATCATATACCAGCTGAACGGTATCTTGCTCTTTCGGAAATTCGGGGATAACACGAAATGGTTGCATTTGCTGCGCTATAACAGGAACACTTAATAAAAGTGTTCCTGCCAAAACACCTATTGTTTTTTTTAATCTATTTATCATGTTGGTTGTGCTTCTGCTAAATATGTATTGTTCTACTATTAAATTATTATCCGTTCCCTTTTGTTTTAGCAGACAGGTCAACGACCTTACCGGCTACTTCAAAGACATTTAATGGCACTGCGTTTATCATACCGGAGGTTTCATTGAGTCCAAGCTCATACACTTTACCTTTAGTTCCATCCCAGGTCGCTACATATAATACACGATCTTCCTTATCCGCCACAAAGGTATTCGGTGAAGGGCGATAGAATTTAATGCTAGTGATTTGCTCTCCAGCCGGGACAGTAAATGCTTGGCTAGCGGTATTGGAAAAGCTATATGAGTAGTTATAGATTTTGCTGTCTGTAGCGTAATATATATAATCTCCAAATGCTGCTGCCTGATAAAATTTTGCCTGTGCCGCATCTGGTAAATTGGTCATCTCATAGACAGCGACCCCTAGCGTACCGTCATCAGATTTCGAAGAAAAGTCTATCTGATAAAGCCACCGTCTGTCTCCAACTTTATCCTTAAACACGCTGTAAGTATGTGAATTACGCCCCTCACCCATAAACAACATATCTTTACCGATATTCCGCAAATCAAAAGGTTGGTTTACATTGAGCGCCGGAGCAGCAAAATCGACCATGGTATGGCTGCTTGGAAAATATCGAATAAATCGTCCATTTTTTTGATCGTACCCCACCACATAGATTGCAAAATTAACTTTTGAAGTTAAATACGGCGCTAACTCATAATCTCCCGCCGCAGGACCGCCAAACAGTGCATCTATTTCATTGGTGATTTCGGTCGCCACATGGAGTTTTCCACCATTAATCAAAGCTTGATAATTCGTAGAAATATAACGGTAAGCCTGAGGATTGATTATCGTATTATTGCGACGGAAAATATCTAGCTGATCCCGCAACAAATCAAAGTTATTCGCATTAAAGCGACCTAAATAGTTACTACTGCCCACAGTAATCCAGTCAACCGGTCGAAAGTTGACCCTTGCGTTGCCAATAAATTTCGGTGTACCAGATATCTGCGCACCATAAGAAGCACTAAACAAATGCTTAAAATGTTCTACTTGTGTAATCGAGGCCGAAAGCTGTGGCGTTTTTATAAAATCTACATCTCCACCTTCTTCCGTCTGATATAGAACCATCATACCATAATCCAAATTTGAAGTGACATCGACCCGAAAAACTACTGTACTCATAATTCCTGTTGTCTTATCCGTCACGATAAATTCCAAGCCATAATTTCCTTCCGGCTCACCTATTGCTGCGTTGAGAATCGCATCAGTAGAAATAATCGCTGATTTTGCCGGAATAGCTGAAGAAGCAGGTCTATTAAAAAGGATCCATTTGTATTCTGCCTCGTGGCCCGAGGGGATATTTATCTTTGGCGCTAAATTCAAAGACCCATAACGCAAAACAGCAAGTATCCCTCCCATGTCAGACGTATCAATCGTCACAATAGGTGTATCTGTATACTCATAATTTCCCAAATCATCCTTACAGGCTTGGACAAATACGATAAAAAGGGTTACGTATATTAAATATATTCTTTTCATTTCTTCGTAGTAAAATTAAAATGTAAAGTTTTTCGGATTCTGTGGGTTCGCAGCATTATACGCTAATACTTCAGCTCTTAAACGTGCAGCAAAGTCGGCCAATGCTGCGTAGGAATATTGTCCCTCTCTTGGGACACATCTCGTACAATCTGGCGGTGGAAATTCTGCAATACCTAAAATATCAATTACAAACCGATATTTTTCATCGCTATATTCACCGAAATAAAAAGGCCATGTACTTGGCTGAGAAAGGCGGTCAGACCACCTTAATGTGAATACCTGGTCTTCTACAATACCAACCTTGAAGTCTTCGGTTTCGCCAATCGTTAACACCAAACTCACCTCTTCTGAAGCAATACGTGAATTTCTAAAAATCTTCACTGGCAAGAGACCTTCCACCTCGCCAGCAGGAATAAGCGCAGGTAAAAACTCATAGTCCTCACCCGCTCTTGCCGTCGTCCCATTTTCAATCCGTTTGCCTATACTGTAGCGGTCGTAGCTCGCGGTATCGCCCATACTTTTAATCTTGATAAAGATTATATGCTCCGTAATCGTAGATGGATCAAGCAGAAAAGAATAACTTTTACTTGTAACAGAACTGGTTAAATCGACCGTACTTCTTTCGAAGAAATATACGCGGGCGTCTTGCTGATATACCGCGTTAAGATCCTTTTCACAGCTGCTGAACAATAGACATAGCGTAGCCAACAGGCCTGTGCTCATGCATAAATGTTTTAATAGTCTCATCGTATAACTTATATTAAAGTCCATAAGATATCTCACGATCCGGCAATGGCAACACATACTTTGTATCGTCCATTAGTATCGTTACGTCTGGAATTTGTGATTTATTTTTTCGTTTGTAATAATAAAAAAGTTGACCTTCTGAAATAAACTCTTTACGATATTCTAATTCGATCTCACGATCTATATCCTCGACATCAAGATCTGTGGGTAAGTCAGGAATACTATTACGCTGCCGACGCACGAGGTTCAGGTATGTTATAGCCTGTAATGGATCTGTTGCTGCGAGACATTCAGCAGCAATGTAGTACAACTCTGACTTACGGATCATTGGCATTCTGTTTGCAAATGCAGAAAGCATGCTAGCAGGTTGATATAGCTTCGTACTAAATCTAACACTTCCGTCTGCAGACGCCTCTGTTATGTGTGCGTAACGATAGTCACTATTTCCACCAAACAGGTTATCGTACTCGCTACTACGTCTACCTAAAAGCGTTCCACCTAAATTGACTGCCTCAAAATAAGGATTTACATATGTCGAAAAACCATTGATACTCAAACAAAAAACGAGCTCTTGCGTATATACCCTATTTCGCGAACCTGTGTTCGAATGCACAATCTCTGCTGATGGAGTCCAGGCAAAGACATTATCATCAATTACTTCCTTAGCAGCAGCCAAAGCATTTTGTTGATTTCCGGTATACAGATATGCTCTTGCTTGCAAAGCTTTTACGGCATAGTAATTTAATTTGTAAGATCGATCGCGTAAATACGTAGTTGCATTGTTGCTATTGGATACTATAATAGGATCACTTTTCTTCAAATTTTCTGCAGCGACATCCAAATCGGCAAGCACACGTTCCATGAATGCTTGAGTAGTTAACCTCATTTGCGGCTGCGTGGTAACGACATCCACATAGGGAATAGCCAACTTGGTACTGCCTTCCGAGGCTATAGAAGACCCGTAAAGTCTGATCAAATCAAAGTGCAGCATAGCACGTAGACCATATGCTTCTCCTTTTATAATCGCATAATTAACACCAGAAAATAGCTGTTCCCCTTTCTTGTCAAGATTTGCAATTAAGTTATTCAGATTTGCAATTGCATTATAGCCCTTTTCATAAAGTGTGTTATTTTTTGAGATAAATGCCTCCCCATTGTACTGGTAATTCACTATGGGATAATACTGATTGCTGTTTGCAGCAACATCAAACTGACCTGCCAGACCGTCTACCATCCCAAAAGTCAGCTCTCTTCCGTATAAGGATTGGTCTGAAATTTTAAGATACACTCCCGTAAGTGCATCTTGAAATCCAGATTCTTTCTCAAAAGCCACATCAGATTCAATCTGTGTTTGTGGCACAATATCCAGCCATTTTTCACAAGCGCTCGTCGATATCAAAGTCACTACCGCGACAACCGATAAATATATGTAGTTATAGTACTTTCTCATTATATTATTGTCTAACTAAATCCTTTAAAAACTGGCACTCAACGAAAATGACATGGTACGTGCAAACGGATACTCCAATCCTCGCTCGACCCGAACGGTACTCAAATGAGCTAGATCATTCAAGTTACAGGACAACATCAATGTCTTTATTGGCGTGCGCTGTACCCACGCTAATCGCGAGAAATTGTAAGACATGCTTATCGATGAAAAAATCATTTCATTCAAATCCTGCACGAAACGAGAGGTCGGCTTGGTAGATGTTGAAAAACGGTTCGTTATTCCCTTAAAGGAAACCAAATCGCCAGGTTGTTTCCAACGATCTTCCAACGCGCGCACATCGACATTGTACGCATAGTCGGCATCATCCACCACACGTACTAATGTTGAATTGTACATTTGTCCTCCCCAACGATAAGTAAACGCAAAGTTTGCACTAAAATCCTTATACTGCACATTCGCGCCAAAAGTACCGTTATACTGTGGTCTATTCTCCCCCAATACAACTTGGTCTGCTGCATCCCACTCATAAGTAATAGAACCGTCGCGCTTTAAGAAAATTTCCTGACCATTCGCCGGATCAATACCTAACGATTTTACAGCCCAAATAGCATCCATAGACCGTCCCACCTCATAACGTCGCACAGGTCGTTGCTGTAAAGTGTTAGGCTCCCCATCATAAATCGCATCATTTCTATCGTTCAACAACTGCAACGAGGATGATATTTTGTTAATCACGTTCGTATTGTGGGCTAGATTACCAAAAATATTGATATTGAATCGCTTAGTCGCATTCTTAATTAATCCATAATTTAGCGTAGCTTGAAATCCCTTATTACGTACATCACCTATATTTTCAGCGTAATTTGTAAACCCTAAGGAAGGAGCAATATCCATACTCAACAATAAATTATTGGTATTTCGTATATAATACTCAAAACTACCATTTAATCGATTAAACAGTCCGAGTTCGAAACGTACGTTATTGTCGCGTACCTTCTGCCATTTCAAATCTGGATTGGCTAAAGCCATCAAATCTAACCCCATGTCACCATTATAGGTTCTATCCAAAATATAGGTGTATGTAGCAAGAGATTGATAGGCGTTATTACCTGGAGGAGTTCCGGTGATTCCGGTGTTTGCCGTTATACGCATTAAATTCATCCACCCCAAACGTTTGAACATATCTTCCTGATGGATATTCCAGCCTAAACCAAAAGACCAAAAATCACCCCATTTCGTGTTCCTACCAAACTGTGAAGCCCCGTTCTTGCGAAACGACAGATCCACTAGGTAACGGTTATCATAAGCATAGTTCAGGGCCGTAGTCAAAGCGGCGGTTCGAACGGTATTCTCTGTTCCAATAGCTTTACTTCCAGGTGCATACTCTCTTCCCATACCAATACTATTTAGGTCGTCATTTGGAAAACCAACCATGGTCATTCCCGACAGCTCAGAAACCTGTTCATTTGCAGTCAGAATACCATTGAAATAAAACTCATGTTTGCCAATTATACGGTTATAAGCAGCACTTAAATCAATTGTATACCCCTTTTGAAAACCATTACTGATTCTGTACTCACCACGGTTTAAATATTGATCACTGGTAGTTGAGATATTCAAGTATTGGGTATGTCGAGCAGAACGAAAAAATTCGCTCGCCGTATTTTGCTGATTGTATCCGATTCTCGCATTGAAACGTAAATTATTGTTATGACGATAGTCTAATTGAAAGTTCTGTGTAATTGAGGTGTAATTACTTCCATCTTTCGAATTCAGTGAACCGTTATATAAGGGATTTCCGACAAGTTCGGAGGTACCAAAAAGGTAATAAGCTGGGATCAGGTTTCCGTTATCATCATATATCCGCCAATACGGATTCATCCTTGCGTAATCACTGAAAGCACCATAGGGACTATTAGCTGCAAAATTGCGATCCACCGAGAGATTATTCGTTGCGGAGATCTTACCTTTACGGTAAACCAGAACGGACTGGCCACTATATGTGTTTCGGTCGGAACCTTTCATTACCCCTTTGTTATTGTTGTAACCTAGATTGACCGAGTATTGAAAGTTTTCCTCTCCTCCATCAAAGACTAAGGTATGCCGCTGTCCAACACCATTTTGCAAAGGTTGCGATAACCAATAGGTATCGACTCCATCCAATACAGCTTTGAGATTTTGACCATACGCCTTATTCAAACGTGTCTGATCATCGGGGCTCTGTCCAGTATAGATTCCTGAAAGTAATTCAGCTTGTACCTTTTGCATAGAATTGGTCAAATGATAACTCGAGAGATCAGGAGCCTGAATATTAGCACTGGCATTATACGAAATACGCATCTGTCCAACCTGCGGACGTAATGTCTCAATAACTATAACACCATTTCCTGCCTTGGCACCCCACATCGCCTTAGCAGCCCCGTCTTTTAATATGGTTACACTCTTTATAAAGTTAATATTTAAATCGAATACACGCTGAATCGTTGATTCAAACCCGTCTACTACAAAGAGAGGCTGATTCGCAGCATTACTATATTCAGTACGGAGGTCCTCCGAAAATCCAGTTTGTCCACGTAACTGGATCTCTGGGATCGCATTCGGGTTTGAGCCGAGTTCATTATTAGCAAGCATCTGAAATGAAGGATCTAAAATAGCCAATGCGGAAAGTACGTTCTGATTAGAAACCTCTTTAATTTGCTGCTGGTTAAATGTCACTGTACTTCCGGTAAACGTACCCGCTTTTCTTTCGAAAAGTCCCGTGTTAACAACAACTTCCTCAAGGGTATTATCTTCGCTATGCAGCACAACATTCCCCAGATTTCCATCACCCAATACGATCTTTTTAGTAACGAACCCCACGTAACGAAATTCGATTTCTTTCGCATTCTCTGGAAATACGATTCTAAAGTACCCTTCTTCATTGGTCGCGCCGCCTATGCGTGTACCGACGAACCAAAAGGTGACTTTTGGAATTCCTTCGCCTTTAGCGTTAATAACGCGCCCAATTACCTCCCGCTCCTGCGTACCTGCAGATGAAGGTCTTTTATCTGGTTTGTAAATAGCGTATAAGTTTGGATTTACTTTCGATATTTCGAGTCCCTTTCCGGTCAAGGCCTCTTTTAGCACTTCACTCACATCTGCATCGGCCGCACGCACCGTAATCTGGATATTTTGCGTTAAAATATCATCGCTGTAAACAAAACGGACTTTGGATTTTTTTTCAATATCCTGTAGAAAATGAGCTAATGATGTGTTCCGATGATTGACCGAAACCTTGTTTTGGGAGTAAGCACCAGCAGAGGCACTCAATAGCCCAATGCACATCAGAAAAAGCGTAAGCTTCATATACAATATCGCTTGAAGACAAGCAGAAGTTTCATTAAAGCGCTCCTGCTTTAAAATATTATTCATAAATTTAGAATGGATTTAATAGTTGATCAATAAAGAGGGTCGGACGCCAATCTAAACACCTCTTGACGATTAAAGCCTTTAGTGTACAAAATCGTTCTTAACGTATTTTGTGCACTATTAATTAATAGTTAGTACACTACAATTTTGTTCCCCTCCTTTCTATATTTGAACGGTTTGACAAGTTGAAGTGCATCCAAGATATCAACAACATCTTCTTGCTCAAAAGAGGCAGTGTATTTAAAATCAGCCGCTTCCTTATTTTCAAAAATTATGTCCACCGCATACCGACGTTTCATCTCCCGTGCAATATCCTGAAACGGAGAGGAAGCAAAGGCAAACTTTCCCTCTTTCCACGCTAGGTCAACAGGGGCAGTATTGCTCGGATCGATAAATTCCATTGGAACAACTTCGATCTGTGATTTTGTCTGTGGCAAGTGAGATGTAATCAATGCGATTTTATCTACAACAAACTTATGGTTTGGTGTCAATATAGAAAGTGTACGTTCTTCTTTGGCCGTGAGCACTTCGACCTTTCCATGAATTAAAGAAGTCTCAATAGCAGGATCCTCTTTATACGCCTTAAGATTAAAAGCGGTTCCCAATACCCTTACCTTAACGTGAGGCGTAGCGACAATAAAGGGATGAGATCTATCTGCTTGTATTTCAAAAAAGCCTTCTCCTTCAAATTTTACTTCACGACGCTTTGCTTCAAATACCCTAGGATAGGTCAGCGTACTATTGATATTCATGGTGATTTTTGAACCATCAGGCAGCACAACCTCTTTCCTTGATTTCCCGGATTCCACGATTACATTTGGATCAGGTTTTAAAATAAGAGTATACCCTAGCCAGCCCGTAAAAAACACCAAAAGACAGGCTGCAGCTATACGTAGAAAAGAGTTTATAGCATATATTTTCCCCTTCGAAGCTCCATTCCTTTTTAGTTTCACTCCTTTTAGTATTTTTTTTCGCACATCTTCAAAATTTCCCATCGTATTTTCGTTCCACTCCTTCGAAAATTGATAGGAATTATAAAGTTTAAACAATTCTTCTCGCTCTTCTGAAGAAATGGTATTATTTTGCAATTTATCGATAAGATTATTTCTTAAATTTTCTTCCATTTTGAAAACAAGCTAATAAAAACTAGAGGAGCTCAAGAAGAGCCTTTATATGTATGTAACATTCGAAAGCAATAACCCCCAAGGGAAATTAAATTTTTGTTAAAAAAAGATGAGATAAGGGTTAATTCTTAAAAAAAACTTCATGCCAAATGCTATTTTCCTAACAAGAAGACTAAAAAGATATGAAAAGAAAAAACAAGAAACCTGAGTTATCTGTCCAATAAAAACGGTAATATAAACGCGAGATCTTTTAAAGAAATTCGTAATTTTTTGAGTGCAATGGCGATTTGGTTTTCCACCGTTTTTTCGGAAAGCTGAAGTTTCTGTGCTATCTCTTTATAAGACAGGTATTCAAAACGGCTCATTACAAAAATTTCCTTACATCGTGGTGGAAGCTGCTCCAAGCCTTCCATCAGTCTCCGTTGGATATCTTGGTTATCCAACTTTATCTCCGCAAGGTTTGAGGCTGTTTCCTCTATGAGGTGTAAACGTTCAAATCTGTCCCGGACCTTTCCAGATCTGACCACATTGAACACCTGGTACCTTACGGCCGTAAAAAGCCACGAGGTCAGACTCTTGATCTCTAAAGTAGACGCATTATCCCACAAGTAGCTAAAAACCTCTTGTACAGTATCTTCCGCCTGCTCCCGATCACGAAGTATATTAAAAGCAGAAATGTAGAGACGAGACCAGAAGAGATCATACACCTTACCAAAGATCACTTCATCCTGAGCTTTCAGCCCAGTGACATAAATGTCTTCCGTATGTTGAAATGATTTTTCCATCGATCCAATTACCCTATACCCCTACACTTAGTATGTTTACAAATATATTTTTTTTTGAACATTATTCTTCTCTTTGTCTGTCAATTATTATCGACTAAGGACATCGTTAAAAAAATATCCAGAAAAATTTGCGTAGCCAAACAGCTACACTTATATTTGTAGTCAAATGACTTCATAATGAATCTGAGACGAGACGTATTCCAGGCAATAGCCGACCCAACAAGAAGAGCCATATTGCTATTACTTGCTTCGCAATCCATGACAGCAGGAGCAATAGCATCAAACTTTGATACGGCACGGCCAACCGTTTCGAAGCACCTACAAATTCTAACGGAGTGTGACTTGCTGGAAAAAGAGCAAAATGGTCGAGAAATTTATTATCAGCTAAATCCAAAAAAAATAAAGGAAATCGCGGATTTTGTGGAACCGTTCCGTCAGATGTGGGATGAGAGGTTCAATAAACTGGAAGACGTGATGAAAAACTATAAATCTAAATAGCGGTACAATGGAATTAAAAACGAAGGTAAATGCCGAAGAAGGCAAACAGGAAATAATCATTACACGGGAGTTTGAATTGCCCGTAAACTTACTTTTTAAAGCATATACCGAGGCTGATCTCGTAGAACAATGGATGGGCAATAAAGTACTAAAGATGGAAAGCAAAGTACATGGGGGTTATCAATTTGAAACAAAAGATAACCAAGGAAATGTGCTATTCAGGGCCAACGGAGTCATTCATGAATTCATTCCAAATCATAAAATTACCCGGACATTTGAAATGGAAAACACGCCGTTTCCTGTTCAGCTTGAGTTTTTGGAATTTACCGAAATGACTGAGCACAACAGCAAATTGACAATACACATTATTTACAAGTCCGTAGCGGACAGAGACATGATGTTACAAATGCCATTTGCTAAAGGTATTAACCTAGCCCATAATACATTGGAAAAAATAATGCACACGATAAAACAGTAAATTATGACAAAAACACAGAAAATCACCTATTGGGTTGTTACTATTTGGCTAGCATTGGGAATGCTATCAACTGGAATAGTACAATTAATCAACATGAAGGACGAGGTTGAAGCCTTTAGCCACTTAGGCTATCCAGACTATCTACTTACGGTACTGGGCGTTTGGAAAATATTGGGTGTTATAGCCATTCTTCTCCCCAGACTGCCCCTGATAAAGGAATGGGCTTATGCAGGATTTTTCTTTGTTGCATCAGGTGCAATAATATCGCATATCGCTTTAGGTGACGCCGTAACTGACGTTCTTCCTTCCTTACTCCTTCTTTTTCTCACTATTGCTTCCTGGTTCCTTCGTCCATCGGATAGAAAATTTTAAATTTACTTGTATATTAAACTAAGATAAAAGATGAAAAAAACTACTTCCAATAGTGTAACATTACCGCAGGAACGAATGCTCGAGTTGTTCAAAATTTTACACGCCCGCTTCGAAAAACATATGGATCGCCATCAGGAACTGGATTGGCAAAAAGTACAAACTAACCTAGAAAAGGATGCAGAAAAGCTTTGGTCTCTCAACGAAATGGAAGAGACCGGCGGAGAACCTGACGTAATAGGCTACGATGCAAAAACGGATCAGTACCTTTTTTGCGATTGCTCGGCCGAAAGTCCTAAAGGCCGTAGAAGTCTTTGCTACGATCAGGATGCACTGGAATCAAGAAAAGAGCATAAGCCGAAAAACAGTGCTGTAGGTATGGCAGCGGAAATGGGGATTGAGCTCTTAACGGAAGAACAATACCGTGATCTGCAGCAATTGGGAAAGTTTGACACCAAAACGTCCAGTTGGGTAGCGACTCCAACCGAAATTAGAGAGCTAGGCGGGGCAATTTTTGGCGATTTGCGTTTCGGCCGCGTATTCATCTATCACAACGGCGCAGAGTCGTATTATGGAGCTAGGGGATTTCGCGGACTGTTGAAAGTTTAGAACCAGGCTTGAAAGATACTCCAAGAAGAAATCAATACTACCATTACGCCCACTAGCGTAAGCAAAACACGTGGATTGATCCGGGAAGCTACATATGCGCCTACGGGCGCTGCAATAACACCACCGATGATAAGACCCAATACGATTTCTAGGTGTTGAACGCCTAGAACGAAAATAAATACGGCCGTCGCAAAATAGGTGACAAAAAATTCTGCGGTATTAACCGTACCTATGGATTCCCGGGCATTTTTTCCTTGGCTTAACAAGTTCGAAGTGACGATGGGTCCCCACCCGCCACCGCCGATGGCATCCAATAATCCACCGCAGAATGCTAAAAGCGGTGCATTTTTTATTTTACGGGCTGCCTTGGCCTTATTTCTATAGGCTTTGAAAAGTAGATATAAACCCAGTCCTAACAAATAAACAGAGATGTAGGGCTTTATTAAGTTACCATCAAGTATATCAGATAGCAAATAAGCGCCAAGTATAGCTCCTATACTTCCTGTTATTGCAATTTGAAAGAAAAGTTTTTTGTCGATATTTTTAAAACGGATGTGTGACAAACCTGACACGCCGGTCGTAAATATTTCAGAGGTGTGTACACTCGCAGATGCAAACTTGGGTGGAATACCAAACCATAACAATAAACTCGTACAACTCACACCATAGGCCATTCCTAAAGCACCATCGATCAGTTGCGCTACAAAGCCTGCTACTATGAACCCAAAAAACATAGAACCAAATTGAAAAGTGTTTGCCTGAACACCTTCAATGACGAGATGTATAAAATAAAGTAATATAATAACTTTAAGAGAAACAATAATCCAGCCCACATGCTTTAGGGTGACCTTACCTTTTAGTTTATTCAGATTTAATATTGCTAGTGCTTTTTCCATACAAATTACGCTGTGTAAAACATTCAACATACAAATGTAAAATAAAAAAACTAAAAGACTACCATTTCTATAGATTTAATTTTATTTAACAATTAGCTCCCAGTCCTTATGTTTCCTTCTTAGTCGACTAAAACTGTACTGCGCTATCATTAATCACATATTTCTTCGTAGCGAGCAGTTCATACATTTCAGCCGCTGCTAATAATACAGGCCCATAACCATGCGCAGCAAATTTGTTTACAGGTCTATAGTAGTAGAATGCCGGATCAAACCCCATTCCCGTCCCGACACAGGTACCTTCCACTTGACCCTCGGTATTAATTTGGGTACTTACCGCGTTCCAAGCCTGTAAAGCCATAGGTCCGTAAGCGCGGGCATCCAACCAGCCGTTATTGATACCATAGGCAATACAATAAGCATAGATGGCTGTTGCCGATGTTTCCAGATATGAATCATTTCGATCCAAAAGCTGATGCCAGAAGCCAGTACCGTGTTGCAGCGGAGCCAATCCCGCTACGTGCTTCTTAAACTGTTCGACTAATGCCGCTCTGCCGGAATGCTGCTCGGGCAATACACGCAATATCTCCACTTTCGTTAGTAATGCCCAACCGTTGGCACGTGCCCAGTGAAATGTCGGGTGGGGATCCATATCCTGCACCCAGCCGTGACGGTACAACCCCTTTTCCGGCACAAACATCCTATTCGCAAATAACCAAAACTGTTTAATGGCCTCATCAAAATACTTGGATTCGCCGCTTGATTTCCCCATCTGTACCAAAGCCGGCAAACTCATGTATAAATCGTCTAACCATAAGGTATTGGGCAACGGCCGATTTCGAGCCAGCGTTCCATCCGCCAAGCGGAATTCCTTATTTAAGATGTAATCAATATAATTGGTGGCGATAGGCTGGATATCCTTTTGCAGCACACCCGACCGTTGCGCTTTGATCATAGCGGCACACATTGCTCCAGCATCGTCGAGCGCCTGCGGATGCAAGACCGAATGTACCGGAGATCGATAACCTGCATATTTTGTTTCTAACGCACGAAATGCTGGAAGCACACTGCTAACGAGATCCAGACGTGTACGCGTATAGTCCACAAACTTCTTGTCTTTGGTCACTTCGCTTGCCCGCAACATGGCACCGTAGGTTACCCCCCACTCATAGCTGATAAGGCGGAAGTCGCCTTTTTTAAACACGGTATTGGTATCAATCTTTGTGAAATCAACGACATCCTTGTCGCTGTCCTGCTGCTCCAAACCCGCAGGCGTCACCTTTTCGAGATAAGCATATACTTTATCCATATCAGCCTTAATGCTATCGGGTGTCGTTTCACCATACATTACAGGATACTCCGGCCTTAACAGATGAAGCGGGGTATTCACATCATTCGTTTCTGCAGGTACGGAGGCAGACTTCGGTTGGCACCCTGCTAAGCTCAGCACCGCTAAGATTAAAATCAAAAAATTGTTCATTTTTATAGCTTATAATTCATGATTACGTGCAATATCTATCCACATGCTTAAAGTTCACATACAATAGATTTGCAACACGAATATACTATTCGGTTTTTGAGTAACTGTCATGCTCTGCCATGCGTTTTAATTCCCTGCAGCAAGTTATATCCCTGAACAAAACAGCAGCTTTCTTATGCTCGAATGAGCGCAGCAATAGACTAGTCATTTCTTAGGCCTGTCCTTTGTGCAACGCTATAAACAATGGTCCCTAACGCATAACACATGACATCCCAGGGATCTCCAACAAGTTTAGGATTAATTCTGGGAAATACAATTTCTGCTAGAATAGATACCAATATGAAGTAGCCCGACAAGTATGAGCTTGGTAAAAAAAAATCCTTTTTCCCCTTTATGCATTGGTGTTCCCAACATACGAATTGTAAGAGTATTGGCATCATCAATAGCGGATCGAGATAATTATCAGCAAGTGGAATTGAAACCGCTTTTATGTGTTGCAGGTACTGATGAAATAAAAAAAGAATGCAGCATACGGTAAACAGAAGATATTGATACCTGCTTGTCTTCACAACGCGATGAGCACTACGATCCCCATGAGCAGGATAAAAACTGGCGACACGGCTAAAATCAACAACAATACAGGTAGCTTCAAGATAAAAATCAGGATTTGTACAACCGTATGCTGATCCTTTGAAGGGCTCATCCAATCCCTAATAGCCGAGTATACCGCATCTAATTTTCTCCTTAACGCAGCAGCGACCGTCTCGTTTTGCTTACTACTTTGCTTTTCTTCGTTATGCATCTCAACTTCTCATGTAATAAAATCTGTCCTTTCCATATCAATGTAGGTTACCTCCGGCAATATTAAGGTTTAACGTACGGTAACCAAAATTGTTTCTCGTACGGATATTAAGGGTTGCACAACGACCCTTAATAAAAAATGGCATTTCACCACCGCATACCAAATTTAAATTTTTTCAAACATTTCCTTCATAAAGTGTATTATACCTAAAGTAACTAAAAAACATGTACCATTCATGGCAAATCGTATCAATCTCGACATCTTTAGAAAATTCTTCAAATCCGCTAATGCCGGTGGCATACTACTTTTTGCAGGTGTTATTTTATCGCTTATCATAGCGAACTCACCTTTAGCTTCCTCCTTACAATCTTTGTTAAATATGAAGTTAGGTTATGAGTCGGAGTTTGTTCATTTAAATTACAGTATTCTCTTATGGATAAACGACGGATTGATGGCCATCTTTTTTTTGCTGGTAGGACTTGAGATCAAGCGTGAAATTGTGGAGGGAGAATTATCCTCTCCCCGGAAGGCCTCATTAC
This sequence comes from Sphingobacterium alkalisoli, assembly GCF_005049105.1. Classification (GTDB taxonomy): domain Bacteria; phylum Bacteroidota; class Bacteroidia; order Sphingobacteriales; family Sphingobacteriaceae; genus Sphingobacterium; species Sphingobacterium alkalisoli. Next base: position 1,085,805 of record NZ_SUKA01000001.1, on the reverse strand, counting down.
CTGTCTTGGCTGCTCTAGGTGGCGCTGCAGTACCTGCGCTGATTTACGTAGCATTTAATGCAGGTACCGATACCGCCGGAGGCTGGGGAATCCCCATGGCTACAGATATCGCCTTTGCACTAGCTGTTATCGGCATATTAGGAAAACGGATTCCTGCCAGCCTAAAAATATTTCTAGCTGCCTCAGCAATTGTTGACGACCTGATCGCGATTATGGTCATCGCCTTCTTTTATTCATCAGGTGTAGAAATGACCTATCTGCTATACGCGGGAGTAGGTATGGTTGTACTACTCATTATGAACCGAATGAACATCCAAAACCCCTACCTTTATCTTATTCCTGGAGCTTTCATCTGGTACTTTGTTCACCATTCCGGCATACATGCTACGATCGCCGGAGTACTCGTGGCAGTAACTATCCCCACAAACAATACAGAGATAGAGTCTCCCTTAGAACGTTTGGAACATGCCTTGCTCAAACCGGTCAATTTCTTGATTATCCCTATTTTCGCCTTTGCCAATACCAACATTACCCTACAAAGCGAAATGTTAGACGGACTTGTAGCGCCATTAGGACTAGGTATTACCTTAGGATTACTTTTAGGCAAACCCCTGGGGATCTTCTCCATGACGTTTCTTGCCACAAAATTAAAAATTAGCAGTTTGCCAGCAGGAAGTAACTTTAAACATATTATCGGAGTCGGTCTATTGTCGGGAATAGGATTTACGATGTCCATCTTTATTGCCATCCTGTCTTTTGACCACCCCTTATATGTCAATGAGGCCAAGCTATCCATTCTGATCACTTCCTTACTTGCAGGACTGGCGGGCTATTACCTATTACGTGCCGAAGGGAGCAAAGCTAGAGTGACTAAAGCAAAAATTTAGAATACGAGAATAGAGTAAGTAGACGAATGCATTCATTTGTCTACCTACCTATTAAAAAACAGATACCTGATCAAGCACCACGCCCTCATCAAGCGCTTTAATACGTAGTTTGTGCTTTCCGATGCCGACGATCGGTAGCTTCACGGTTCGGATCGCCTGGTTGCGCAGCACATTGTCTTTCCATTCGTCGCTTCTCCCCTGTGTTTTGTATGATACTTCCTGAAAGGTTCCGTCGTCTATTGAAATACCGAAGCGCAATTGCTTGCCATCTACGGCATGATTAGGTAGTAAACGTACTTCAACGACCACTGAATCTCGGGCTTCATGTGTAAACACCACAGAAACCTGTTGCCCTTTGGGAATGGATAACACTCGATTTGTATAACCCAAGCCGTCCATCAAAATGGCATCTGCCCCTGCTTTATCGAAGTCGACAACATCAAACCGGTATCGTGGAGTAACTGACTGCCTAAGCTCACCTTTCGCTTTCTCTTCCGGTATCCGCTGATATACTGCGAGGTCGCGCGGCTTATAGTCCATTATGCGGTTCCACTTACCATCTTCCAATTGATTATACTGTACCGTTAGCGCTACAATACTATCAAACGCTTGATGGCTATCTTGCCACGAACTTTTTCCGTGCCGGGCAAGCTGTGCATGCAAGATTTTTTTATTCATCTGTGCTGCTGCCTGTACGGGATATTTTATCAATTGAAAATAGGCAGACTGCTGTGCCTGCGGTACAAGTGCTTCAATTTTCTCCACCTGATCCGAAAGCTTACTATACTCACGGAGTCGTTCGCGAATTTCAGCTTCGCTCCAGTCTAGGTCCTTGACAATCTTATGGATCGGATCCCTTTCTTCCATGCGTGTATTACCCATATGCTCCGGCTTTCGGATATATGCTAGGCGATAGTATTCTTGTAAAACCGGGACTAACTTCTTCCCTGCAGCTGAACCTATATTGGTATTTAGCCACTGCGTTATATGTGCAGCAACGCCTTGTTTGTTTACCTTCTCCACATCCCAGGCCATATCTAAGAACAGTTCTATTTGGTATTCCGCAGGCTTGATATCACCCACATTCACGATCCACAGCTTCTGCACCCCTTTCTCGTACGCTAAGCTCATTTGTTGATGCAACAGCGCTGGATTGATCGTCGAGAGCCATAGGTAGTCGTGCGGGCGCCCCCAGTAAGAAACATGATAGTATAGACCATTTCCGCCATTTCGCGCACGTTCGGCATCATCCGGAAAATGCTTGATATAACCATAATTATCGTCACACCATACCAAGGTGACGTCCTCCGGCACATCGAGTCCGTCATTATACACATCAAGTACCTCTTTGTAAGGGATAAAAACCTGTGGCACCCGGGTCAGATCTGGATTAATATATTTTTTAAGTAGTTCCCTTTGATCGGGTAATACCTGAGACAGCACCGTCTTATGCTGCGCCTGACTTTTTACACCTTGCATCATCCCATCGTGCTTTCCGCGTAATCCAATTGTAAAGATATTGTCTGCACCTTGTAGTTCTTTCAGTCGCTCCTTCCAATAGTTTAACAGCTCAGGTTTGTTGGTCACATAATTATAATCCCCTTTACCAGACACATCCCATTCTCGGGCACTGTTACGCATTAGTGGCTCACAGTGGGATGTACCTAATATAATACCATATTTCGCTGCAGCTTCTCTGTTACCAGACGTAAAATAAAAAGGAATCGTGACTTCATGCATGGCTGGCCATAAGGTATTGGCCCGTAAACGTAACAACAGTTCGAAGATCCGCGAATAGGTTTTGGGACCAATCTGTCCTTTTCGGTCAGAAGGTTCGTACGTCATACTACTCCAGGGCATGAGCCCCCAATCTTCATCATTAAGGAATATACCCCGGTATTGAACAGAAGGTTTTTGTCTATCTTCATAATCCATCGGTATTGATAGGTCGCTTTTTTTAATCGGTCTGGTATCTGCCCACCATACCCAGGGCGAAACACCTATCAGGCGCGACAGTTCCAACACCCCATAGGCGGCTCCACGTGGATCACTTCCCAACACGAATAAATTAGCCCCCCTATTCGTTTGTACTACCTTGATTTGAAAAGCTTCCCATTGCCCGGTAATATCCGAAATATCTACGTTGTGTTTAGACAGCAGCTTATCAAGCTGCCCATCTTCTCCCGGTATACCCACTATGATTCCGCCATTTTTGACGTTCGACAAGCGCTCAAATCCTGTTCCGGCTACGGCTTTAGAATCTTCGATCAACATCGCTAAAGCGGTATTGACAACCACCTCATCACCTCCGTAATAAACAGAGGTACCTTTATTACTAGCGATAAGTTTGAATCCATCAGCAGCGCACACCTGGCCAGCAAACATCCATACTAAGATTATTGCAACTAAAATCCTCATTCTTTGTCTCCCTTTAATTTTATTCTCGAGCGTTAAAGGCCCGAGAAACTATGATATGACACCTACGTTCAAAAGTTCCATTTCTAGACCATGGACGCGGCTTAAAGATAGACATCGATTTTTCATTTGGCAACCTGCACTATGAGGGGGGGAGGTAGATATGAAGAAAAAATTAGATTATATAGCACGATTTTCCAGCAGGGGAACCACTTTTTCGATAATGTCAAATGCCACCTCAGCCATCTTATTTCCCCGATTGTCCAACAAAGGATTTACTTCGACGATTTCTAAACAAACCACTTTACCAGAAGCCAAAATCGAGGCTAGGACCTCTGTCACTTCTTCTGGTAAAAACCCTTGCGGAACAGGTGTTCCGGTGCCGCTCGATATCCTTTCACTATCCATACTATCTACATCAAAGGATATATAAATATAGTCACATTCTTCAACTTGACGCAACGCGTTTTGTATGCAACCCTCAATGCCATTTGCGCGAAGTTCCGCTACTTTATAATTTCGGATAGCTAACCGCTCGATCAGTGCGTCCTCTTCCTCCTCTGTGTCCCGCACACCGAAATAGATCAAATCTTCTGGCGCTAGCTTCACGCTCTCCAGTCCAATTTTTTTTAGCTTATCCCAGTAAATCAGCGTCTCATCCCCGACTTTATTAACGGCATTTGCCTTATTATCGATGCTCATCAATGCGGCTAAGGGCATTCCGTGCATATTCCCAGATGGCGTCGTATACGGTGAGTGGATATCTGCATGTGCGTCAATCCATACAACGCCCAAACGTTTATCTGGATAAGCCGCTCGAATACCGCTAATGGTACCAATAGCGGAAGAATGGTCGCCGGAGAACACCAATGGTATGTTATTCTTCAGCAAAACGTCTTCCACTATGGAAGCCAGATGCTTACATTGTTGGTAAACTTGCTTGATATGTTTACCAAACGGAGAGTCGACATCTTCATACACCGATTCATTTCGGGTCGGAACATCTACTGAAAGATGATCCTTAAAGAAGTAGCTATGCTTATTGATTGCTGCTATTTCTATCGCGTCGATTCCCAAATCAGAACCACGTGTACCGGCTCCGATATCGGATCTGTTCTTTACAATTTCAATCTGCTTTCTCATATAAAAAGACGTAAAGATTTATCGATAATTTGTAAGGATTCAGTCAACTGCTCTTCTGTTATCGTAAGAGGCGGTGCCAGCCTGATCTTGTTCCCATGAGTGGGTTTTGCAAGAAGCCCATTGTCCTTAAACGCTAGGCATATCTCCCACGCGAGTGTATCCTCTTCTTGGCAATTTATCTCTATCGCATTTAGGAGCCCCTTGCCCCTTACCTCAATAATCAGTTTATTCTCCTTCGCTATACGATTTAATCCATCTCGAAAAAGTGTCCCCATACGGTAGGCGTTCTCAGTCAGTTTTTCATCTTTAACTACCTCCAGCGCTTCCAAGCCTACCGCACAGGCCAATGGATTTCCGCCGTAGGTAGATCCGTGCTCCCCGGGACGGATCGTTAACATAATTTCATCGTTGGCCAATACAGCGGATAGGGGAAGAACACCTCCAGACAAGGCTTTACCCAATATCAAGACATCAGGCTTACTACGATGGATGGTTGCTGAAATATCATATGATGCCAGAAAACTGCCCGTACGCCCAATACCTGTTTGTATTTCATCCACCACGAAAAGAACCTTATGGGCAGTACATAACGTACGGACTTTCGCCAGATAGGTATCATCGGGAATAATGATGCCTGCCTCTCCCTGTATAGGCTCTACAATAAATGCCGCTATATTTTTATCTTCCGAGAAAAGGCGTTCCAATGCCGGTATATCATTATAAGTAACCTGCGTTAAACCTTCGGTAAAAGGACCGAAATCATTGCGTGCGGAGGAATCACTTGATGCGGAGACCACGGAAATCGTACGTCCATGAAAATTCTCTTTCGCAAAAACAATTTTTGCCTGATCGGAAGCGACACCTTTAACTTTGTATGCCCATTTTCGACAGAGTTTCATGGCCGTTTCTACTGCTTCGACTCCCGTATTCATCACCAAAGCCTTGTCGTAACCTAACAAATGACAGATGTATTCCTCAAATTCCCCTAGGCGATCATTAAAGAACGCGCGAGACGACAACGTGAGCTCGTTGGCCTGAGCCGTTAACGCACCGATGATACGTGGATGGCAATGCCCCTGGTTAACAGCTGAATAGGCCGACAGAAAATCAAAATATTTCTTTCCCTCCACATCCCACACGAAAACACCTGCACCTTTCTTTAATACAACAGGTAGCGGATGATAATTATGCGCACCATATTTCTCTTCCAGGGCGATGTAGTGTAAACTATTATTAAGATGATCGTTCGTGTGTATCATATCTTATAGGGATTAAGAATAAAAAAATTATGACTCAAATATAAACTTAATTAAGTTAATTTGACTTATATTTATTACTTTTAATCAATTTTGACATAAAAAGCAATTCTATTTAGAAAAATGCACGTATTAGACGATTTTGATAAACAAATCTTAAAAAAACTGGATCAGGATGGCCGAATTCCATATTCGAGTATTGCATCGGATCTGGGAATATCAAACACAATGGTACATCAACGCATCGGGAGGTTGGTGGAGCAAGGCATAATCATGGGAACAAAACCACTCCTAAACGAAAAAAAACTTGGTTACGACTGGGGAGCATTTACCAGCCTAAGTCTCGAAAAAGACCATAACTCCGAACACGTGATCGAAGAGCTAAAAAAGATTCCAGAAGTTACCGAATGCTATTACATTACCGGCAACTATACGTTATATATTAAATTGGTGGCGCTTGATCACGAGCATATGCGGCATCTCCTATATGATCGCATAGATCATATCCCTGGAATCTCAAAAACGGAATCCATTATCGAATTGGGATGTGCATTTAAACGGAATATCATTCTGTAATCGAATAAGAACGAAACCAGATTTAATGTATACGCCTTTACCATAGCACGGTTTCGTACCCTCGTATAAAACCATGCTTGGTTCGTGGGTGCGTACTGGGGTCGCAATAAGAACGGGAGTATACTATCTATGTAAATGCTACAGGGAAGAGCAGGTTGCCCACAAAAATGCTATACCTTATTTTTGAATGCAGTAAACCGACTTTAAATCCAGCTATCATGATTACATACGCCAAAGCGCTATTTGTCTTCCTTATCCTATTGCTTATCCTTGAAACAGGACAAGGACAGATAAGTCCCCAGATCTATCGATCCGGCCCTGAAGAGAAGGACTTTCGCGCATATCTCTTTACCTATTTTACCAGTGGATCAGCAGGCGAAGCGATCCGATTCGGCGTAAGTACCAATGGATATACGTACAAAGCACTGAACCACAATGAACCTGTATTGGATTCAAAAAGAATTAGTTCGACAGGTGGCGTGCGCGATCCACATATCTACCGAAAAGTGGATGGAAGTGGCTTTTACATGGTCGCAACGGACATGACCGCTGCAAAAGGTTGGGACTCCAATCGGGCAATGGTTCTTCTACAATCAACAGACTTGGTTCAATGGACATCTAGCGTGGTTAATATACAGCATAAGTTCGCTAATCAAGATAGCCTCAAACGCGTCTGGGCGCCGCAAACGATCTTTGATGCAGAGAAGGGTAAATATTTGATTTACTGGTCGATGAAACATGCCAACGGGCCCGACATCATCTATTATTCATATGCTAACCAGGATTTCACCGACCTGACCGATGAGCCAAAAATCTTATTCCGCCCCCGTAACGGTGGTTCCTGCATCGATGGAGATATTATTTTCAAAGCAGGTATTTACTATTTGTTCTATAAAACAGAAGGAGATGGAAATGGCATCAAAGTAGCCGAAAGCAGCACGCTGACATCAGGCACCTGGCTCGAGCAACCCGGGTATAAGCAACAGACCCCGCAAGCTGTAGAAGGGTCTACCATCTTTAAATTGATCAACGAAGACAAATATATCCTCTCTTACGATGTGTATCGCGACAAAAGCTATCAATTTTGCGAAAGCACGGATCTGCTCCACTTCACCCCCATCGACAGCGCTATACAGCTCGATTTTAAACCGAGGCACGGCTCCATTGTACCTATTACGCAAAAAGAACTAGCGACATTATTGGCCAAATGGGGTACCCCCGAAGGGTTTCAATCCACGTCAAATCAGAATCCGATTATCGAAGGGTACTATGCTGACCCCGAAGTATTGTATGCGGAGAAAACAAAGAAATACTACATCTATCCAACCAGTGATGGCTTTCATGAATGGAGTGGTCATTACTTCAAGGCGTTTTCATCCAGCGATTTGAAAAATTGGAAAGACGAGGGTGTCATTCTAGATCTAAAAAAAGACGTACAATGGGCCGATAGGAATGCGTGGGCACCGACGATCATTGAGCACAAGAAAGAAGGAAAATATAAGTACTACTATTATTATACGGCAGCACAAAAAATAGGCGTCGCTGTATCAGATCATCCGACAGGTCCTTTTTTAGATAGTGGAAAACCACTTATCGACTTCAAACCAGAAGGAATAAACAGGGGACAAGAAATCGATCCAGATGTCTTCAAAGATCCGACCACAGGAAAATATTATCTCTATTGGGGTAATGGGTATTTAGCAGTTGCCGAACTGGAAGACGATATGATCTCTATAAAAAAAAGCAGCCTAAAGGTAATCACACCGCCTAGTACATTCAGAGAGGGGGCAGAAGTATTCTTCCGTAACGATCGTTATTATTTCCTATGGTCTGAAAATGACACACGCAGTGAAGACTACCGCGTCCGGTATGCGTATTCCCATTCTCCAACAGGTCCATTAACAATACCGGAGGAAAACCTTATCCTCCGAAAGGATCCAAGCTTGGGAATCTATGGAACTGGACATAACTCGGTCTTAAAAATACCGAACAAAGACGAGTGGTACATGGTATACCACCGTTTTAGTCGACCAAATGGCATTAACATGGGAAGGGCAGCCGGTTATCATCGGGAAGTTTGCATGGATCCCATTTCGTTCAATGAAGATGGCACAATAAAAATTCTAGCACCAAGTCGTTAACCTAAAAAGCTACTCCACGCGGGGTAGCTTTTTTAAAAAACTCAAAGGTCTACTAATTGAATTTAAAAAATAACCGATTCTTCATATTTGGAGATCCACTAAAACTCTTAAAGCGATGCCGTTGTGACTGAGGCCCCAACTCCTCCGCTCTTCCAAACTTTGTACCTACCGACGGTATTGCATCCATAAAAGAGATATTACCTATGGGATAGTTAGGAACCGTATAATTCTTATTTTTGTCATAGAGCGGTTGTATTTTTGGTGTGAACAAATGCAGGGTAACATCTTCAGAAGTCGAATAAACTTCAAAAGGAGTCGCGCACCGGAGTTTCATCCCATAAAAAAGGGAGTAATATCCTTTAAATTCCGGATACTCCCAAACCTCCCCAGTGATAGCATCATTGTACTCCTTTTCCCAAACACCTAGACTCCCACCCTTCATTCGATTGTTATAAACGCGATAGGGACCGTTAGCGATAAGCGCAGCGCCTTCTATATCCACTTCAGGAAAATGGAAGGTTATTCCAGCCATCTCCATACCATCTCGGGGGCGATAATCATAGTCGAGCTGCAGTATGCCATTGCCGTTCATTTTCCAAGAAAATTGGTAAGCCTTCCCGCCTTTTTTGTAATCGTAAGACACGTCCACCCGGAAGCTCCCATCTGTCTCCAAAAGCTTTACACTTTTGCATTGCAAATCTTGATCGGTTATAAATATTGGCCCTCCGTTCAATGGAATTTCGCCTCCTTCGGTACGGACTTCAATCAAAAGTCCGGTTGCTTTGCTTATTTTGGCTGAGACACCGGAAGCTTTAAACATATAAAGAGAATCGTCTTCACTAAACTCGACACTGTTAGGATCGGAAGCCATATTCTTTAAAATCCGGTCAGCAAAAGAAGCAGGAGAACTTATTTCGTAACTCCACGTAAAGAGTTCCGATCCATTCGGATCTTTTGCGGTGACATACAGGATATCAAAAGTCCTCCAATTTTGAGGCAGCTTAAGTTTTAACAATCCATGATTACCCGGCTGAATTTCCGGCGCGTCGATTTTACCCTTTATAGTATCTACATCCCCCTCAATCGAATTAATCCGAGATAAGGCATACGAAAATGTACATTGATTGGTATTGGTAAAGTCATACCTGTTTTCAACACGAAACTCACTGTTCCACGCTGACGTGATAAACTTTTTCTCCAAGAAAATTGGCGACCATACTTCCTTAATCGTAAAAAAGCTTCCCTCCTTCTCGCGGTATGGACCGACGATGCCGTCAGCTCCGTGGTCTCTATCTGTATCAAGAATACCGTTCTTATCGGTACGTACGACGCCCTGATCGGCAAAATCCCATAAAAACATTCCAGCAGATAGCGGATTAGACAACATTAAATTCCAGTAGTCGTCTAAACCAGCTCCATGCCCACCGTCATATAACCCATGGATCAGTTCAGTAGGCATAAAAATATCCCGGCCGTTAAACATGTCTTTTATTCCCGAATTATAGGTAATGTAATGAACGGTATTAACATTTCCGAAGAGACCGAATGGATGCAATACAGATCGCTTTTGAATATCCAAATGCGAAAACAGGGTATCGAGATCGAAGTTGAATCCTCCTTCATTTCCATTTGCCCAAAAAACAATAGAAGGGTGATTAATATCTCGTTTAACCATTTCATTCACTAATATTGTGCCCACTTTCGTATCGTAAGGTGGGCTCTGCCACGCGCAGAGTTCATTAATAACATACAGCCCTAGCGAGTCGCATAATTCAAGAAAATGTTTATCAGGAGGATAATGTGACATCCTGACGGCGTTCATATTCATTTCCTTAATCAGCAAAATATCTGCTAAACTCTGCTCTCTACTTACCGTGCGTCCGGTAGTGGGCCAGAAGCAATGCCGATTAACGCCCTTAAATCTTATCTTCTTATTATTAACGTATATTCCATCACGCTCACGCACTTCTACCGTACGGAATCCAAAGCGTTCGGTAATGGTATGTAAATCCTTATCATTTTGCACCAAGGTGATCACTGCTTTATATAAAATGGGTGATTCGGTCGACCAGGCCCGAACATTAGGGATAACGGATTGCAGCCTAATCTTTTTTGCATTATTAATCGGATCGGAGGAGAAGTCTCCAACTTTTTTACCAGAGATCAGTTCAAAAATTTCGGCTTTCACTTTCGCATGCTTAATTTCACGGTCTAAGAAAACTTCCACATCAATTTTTCCGTCTGCCTTGGCATCAATGCCTGAATATTCCATATGTGTTTCGGGTACTGCCTCCAAGTAAACCGGCCTAAAAATCCCGCCGAACACCCAAAAATCAGCATCTCGTTCTGCACTATTTACGCTAGCATTGGACGACATCTTGCTGACCTCAACCTCTAATTTATTTAAGGTCGAAGAGCTAATAAGATCCGTTATTTCTCTTTTGAATCTGTAAAATGACCCTTGATGTACATCTCCTGCCGATTTTCCGTTTACCGTAACCTTGGTATCGGTCATTGACCCATCGAAAACTAGGAAGACGCGCCTTCCTTTCCAAGTCTTCGGCACTTCAAAGGTGGTACGATAAATACCTTTCTCAGCAGCTTTATTTTGATCATGCCCATAATTGTATTCACCAAAGCCTTCAAGCTCCCAACAGGATGGCACTTTTATCTTTGTCCAGGCGCCACTATTCCTTCCAGCCGTACAATAAAAATCCCATAGGACACTATTTTCTCCACCATCACCCGACAGCATTATTTTCTGTGTCTCTTGCGCATACAGCGTCATGCTCACTATGCAACAGATGACTATGGCTACTCCGTGCCGAATACGTTTCCCATCAATCCAATTTTTCATATTTACGTGTACTATACTTGTTTTCCGGTATTGGTTAAGTTAAAATGGCAATAGGAAAGTGGTGTTTACGACAACTTATCCTTAAAAAAATCTACCGTTCGCTTCCATGCCAATTCGGCTGCCTCTTTATCATAACGAGGTGTTGTATCATTATGGAAGCCATGATTGGCTTGCGGATACATGTACATCGTATATTCCTTTTTATTGGCTTTCAATGCCTCTTCGTAAGCAGGCCAACCTTCATTAACACGGGTATCCAGTTCCGCATAATGTAGCTGTAGAGGAGCTTTGATATTCGGTACTTCTTCTGCCGGAGCCTGCCCGCCATAAAATGGAACCGCGGCAGCCAGAGCCGGGACACGTGCAGCCATCATATTGGAGATCCATCCACCAAAACAAAAACCCACGACACCGACTTTACCGTTGCAGTATTTGTCGCTATTAAGGTACGCTGCCGCCGCGATAAAATCTTCCAACATTTCATTTCGATCACGCTTGCTTTGCATCTCGCGACCTTCATCGTCATTTCCGGGGTAGCCGCCCAGCGGACTTAAGGCATCAGGTGCAATACTTATAAATCCGGCCAATGCCGCTCTTCTTCCCACATCTGCAATATGTGGATTAAGGCCCCTATTTTCATGCACCACCACGATGCCCCCCAATTTCTTTGTATTGTCTTTGGGCATACAAAGCAATGCCTTGATGGTACCGCCACCTTTTGGAGAAGGATAATCAATATATTTTTCAGTAATCCGCGGATCACCCGATTCTATCTGTACAGCCCCCATATAGTCGGGCATTAAAAAACTCATCAATGTAGGTACTGTAAGCCCGCCTACGGCATAGAGCGACAGTTTTTGCATAAAATCACGTCTCGACAAGCGGCTATGCGCATAGTCGTCATATAGGTCGAAAACTTCTTGTTTGATTTCCTCTTTTTTGGGGACACTCATAATATTTCTATTTATACGTTTAATACTTCACCCTTATTTACCATAAATGGTACTGCTTTACTTGTCGCACAGCAAGTTACAGATTTTCTTTTAACTTTTAGGGGCGTAGGTCGTGATTTCACCACCGTATCAATGCTATCTCTTCAATTTTTCCAATAGCCATGCGCGCACTTTAATAGGGATGTCTCTATTTACTATTCGCATTCATTCTGCCGTATCTGTTGCGGTATTCTCGCGGACTTATTTCCATCTCTTTAAAAAAGGCCTTCGATAAATGAAATGGATCGTAGAAACCTAGCTTAAAAGCAATCTCTTTAATTTTCAAATCAGAAAACTGTAAATAATAACACACACGCTGGATTTTGAGTTGATTGTAATATTCAATGGGTGAAAATGAAGTTGCCTGCACAAATAGCGCATTTAAATGGGTGGTAGAATATCCTACCGCATCTGCGATATCTTTCAAGGCTATCTTGTTCTCAAGATTATCACGCATATAATGTATACAGTTTTGAATAACGTCATTGTGTCCAAGTCTATTTGGTTCTTGGTATTGCGGCATATACTTGAGTGAGGCTAGGAGATACATCAAACAGAACGTGATGTATTCCATATTTTCATGGCTATAGCCCATCTCAAAATTTTTATAAATTTCCTCAAAAAGTTGCATGCGATCCGACTTCCTGTTGTTAGCCGTTTCCGGAATACGGAGCACTTTACCCGAAATGGAATCAAACATCGCTGTATTCTCGCCTTGAAAATGTAACCAGTAAATACTCCAGGAATTGCCGATATCTGCTCCATAGACGTGCTTTTGATTGGCCGGCAGAATAAAAACCTCATTTTCTTTTAAAAATATCTTTTCATCTTTATATTCTACCCAGCCCGTGCCTTTATCACAATAAATTAAGATATTCTCCGGAGCTCCGTCCGGACGTTCGCGATAGTGGTATCTTGCATTTGGATAATACCCAATATGGGTAACGTACAATTGACGCGTAATGGGGTTCTCCGTTTGCATACTTCGAATTACATTCGGTGTAACAATAGCCTTCTCGCCCTTAAAACCATCTGCTTTGATATTTCCCATAAACACATTAAAATATCTAAAATAGTTCTTTTTTACATGTTTTACAATTAATCTTACATCTTTTATCTCAACAATAGCTATAAATTTGAATTAATTATAAATCTATACGACACTCTTATGTCAGAATCAAAAAATTCAAAAAAAGGTTTTTTATACATCATCACCTTCATCTCCGCCATGGGCGGGTTACTTTTCGGTTACGATTGGGTTGTCATTGGGGGCGCCAAACCGTTTTATGAAGTGTATTTCGAGATTGTCGATTCACCCAATATGCAGGGTTGGGTAATGGGGTCAGCAATACTAGGTTGTCTGCTCGGAGTTTTGATTACGGGATTTTTAGCCGATAAGTTTGGACGAAAGTCCCTGTTGTTTATTTCGGCACTCATATTCATTATTTCTGCATATGGAACCGGGGCTGTCGAGGACTTGACCTTGTTTATTATCTTTCGCGTAATTGGTGGCGTAGGCATAGGTATCGCTTCAAACCTATCACCGATGTATATTGCAGAGGTTGCTCCGGCTACTATTCGTGGAAAACTGGTCTCCGTTAACCAGTTGACTATCGTAATCGGTATATTACTGGCCCAAGTTGTAAACTACCTCATCGCGGAGCCTGTCGGTCAGGGCGAACAACTGATCGACACCTGGAACGGCCAAACCGGATGGCGTTGGATGTTTTGGTCCGAAGGCTTTCCCGCCATCCTTTTCTTTGTACTGCTTTTTGCATTACCTGAAAGTCCCAAATGGCTCATGTCGCGTGGCAGAATGGAGGATGCGGTTAAAACCTTAGTAAAAATTGGAGGCGAGGAATATGCGAAGACTGAAATACAGGCATTACATCAGGTAAACCATACCGCACAAGCAGCAACCAACTATGGAGCACTGTTTAAGGGAAAAATGCCTAGAATTCTGTTAATCGGTATCGTCATCGCGGCATTTCAACAGTGGTGTGGTATCAATGTGATTTTCAACTACGCAGAAGAAATTTTCTCCGCCGCTGGATATGGTGTTTCAGACATTCTTTTCAATATTATCATCACCGGGATTACCAATTTAGTATTCACAATCATAGGCATGTATACCGTGGATAAACTCGGTCGAAGGGCGTTATTAATTTTCGGATCTATTGGTTTAGCAAGCATTTATACACTTTTGGGGCTATGCTATTATTACGAGTTATCGGGTCTTGCCGTACTCGTACTGGTTATGCTGGCCATCGGCTGCTATGCCATGACCCTGGCTCCTATCACCTGGGTGGTCATCTCTGAAATTTTCCCTACAAAAATAAGAGGAGCCGCAATGGCTATTTCGACGTTCTCCCTGTGGACGGCCTGCTTCATACTTACCTATACCTTTCCTATTCTCAACTCATCTTTAGGAGCTTACGGCACATTCTGGCTGTATGGTGTGATCTGTCTTCTCGGATTCGTATTTATCAAAAGAAATCTGCCTGAAACCAAAGGGAAGACACTTGAAGAAATTGAGAACGAACTAACTAAATAACAACACAAACATCAAATATTAAGATACTATCCAATGGAAACTATAACAAATCATCTGACGCGTTCGACTGTGAATGACAGAAATGTAGTGCGTGCATGGGAAGAAGATGTATTGCTACCCACATATCAAATTGGCGAAGAAGAGAAAAATCCCATTTTCTTGGAAAAGAGAGTTTATCAGGGAAGTTCGGGCGCGGTGTATCCCTATGCCGTTGTTGAGAAAGTTTCTGACGACAAAAAAGACAAACTGTACAAAGCCATATTTATCGAAAACGAATACATTAAGATCATGGTACTTCCTGAATTGGGCGGCAGGATACATATGGCATTCGATAAGATAAAACAACGGCATTTTGTGTACTACAACCAGGTCGTGAAGCCTGCCTTAGTCGGATTAACCGGCCCCTGGATTTCCGGAGGAATAGAATTCAATTGGCCGCAGCATCACCGTCCCAGTACTTTTTTGCCTACGGACCACTATATTGAAAACAATAGCGACGGTAGCATCACCATTTGGTGTAACGAAGTCGAGCGCTTGTTCCGCATGAAGGGTATGCAGGGGTTTACGGTATATCCTGACAAGGCCTATATCGAAATTAAGGTAAAAGTATACAATAGAACAGCGCTACCCCAAACATTCTTATGGTGGGCGAATCCTGCTGTTGTCGTAAATGATTCGTATAAATCTGTTTTCCCTCCTGATGTTCATGCGGTATTTGATCACGGCAAGCGGGATGTATCAAATTTTCCTATTGCTACGGGCGAATATTACAAACAAGATTATTCGGCCGGTGTTGATATTTCCAAATACAAAAACATTCCCGTTCCAACCTCATATATGGCCATTAAATCAAAGTATGATTTTGTTGGCGGTTATCAGGACGATCATCAAGCGGGACTATTGCACGTTGCCAACCACCATGTATCTCCGGGCAAGAAACAGTGGACCTGGGGAAACGGTGATTTTGGTTTGGCATGGGACCGTAACCTCACCGACGAGGATGGCCCTTATATCGAATTGATGACGGGTGTATACACCGACAACCAACCTGATTTTAGCTGGATCCAGCCCAATGAGGAAAAATCCTGGGTACAATATTTTATGCCGTATTCAGCGGTTGGTTATGTCAAAAACGCCACCAAAGATGCCGTTGTAAACTTGGAAATGATAGACGGGCATGCACATATAATCCTCTATACAACCGCTGAGTTTGCCGATTTAGGCGTCAAACTATCCCATGTGGACGGTACAGTATATTTACAGGAAAGCACCCCCTGTAGTCCACGGAATACCTATCATAAAGAAGTTCGAATTGGAGAAGAAAAGATTGAAAATCTGCTACTCGAAGTACTTTCGTCAGAAGGAACACAACTATTGAAATACCAGGCAGAGCGTCCTAAAATAGAACCAACACCTAATCCTGCCAAAGGTGCAAAAGATCCAAAAGATATTTCATCGATCGAGCAGTTGTTCTTGACCGGTCAGCATCTGGAACAATACCGCCATGCGACCTATAACCCAATAGATTATTATACCGAAGCACTGCGTCGCGAGCCACATGATATTCGATGCAATAATGCCCTCGGATTGCTGCTTTTACGCAGAGGGCAATTTGAAAAAGCGGAAAAATATTTCGATGAAGCGATAAAAACACAAACAGAACGAAATCCAAATCCGTATGACGGAGAACCACATTATAATCTGGGGTTAAGCCTTAAGTTTCAAAAACGGTTTGACGATGCATATGCAGCATTTTTTAAAGCAACCTGGAATGCTGCATGGCAAGATTCGGGATATTTTGCTCTTGCCCAAATAGATACACGAAACAAATCGTGGGACGTAGCCTTAGAAAATATTGATCGGGCCCTTATCAAAAATTGGCATAACCATAAAGCCCGTCAATTAAAGGCGAGTATATTAAGAAAGCTGAATAGAACAGAAGATGCGTTACAACTGATTTCAGACTCCTTAGCCATTGATAAATTCAACATTGGATGCCGCTTCGAAAAATACCTGATCACCAATAACATAAACGATCTGAACGAACTTCAGCAGCTCTTGTCGCAATCGATCCATACCTATATTGAGTACGCCTTGGACTACGCCAACGCCGGCCTGTATGCGGAAGCCATTACCTTCTTACAACATGGCATTGAAGACGAAAACAATGTCTACCCTATGGTTTACTACGCGATCGGCTATTTTTACAAGCAGCTTGCGGATGAAGTCAAAGCCAAAGCATACTACAAAAAGGCTTCGGCCATGTCGCCCGAAAGATGTTTTCCGAATAAACTTGAGGAAGTTACCATCCTTATCGATGCCATACAGACCCATCCGGAAGATTCGTTCGCGCCCTACTATTTGGGCAATTTTTGGTATGCAAATCGTCAATACGATGAAGCGAGATCATCTTGGCAAGCCTCGATTCAATTAAACGATCTATTTCCAACAGCATTACGAAATCTCGCACTGGCCTATTATAACAAATTTGACAAAAAAAGTGAAGCGCGGGAATTATTGGAAAAAGCATTTTCTTTGGATCCAACGGACTCCCGGATTTTCATGGAGCTAGACCAGCTTTACAAGAAATTAAATTTATCCCACGAATCACGGCTGGCCTTGTTTGTTACCTATCCCGAATTGATCGAACAACGGGACGACCTGTTGATAGAGCAAATTACCTTGTACAATCAGACGGGTGAGTATTCTTCCGCGAGGGAGATGATAAGCAATCACATCTTCCATCCCTGGGAGGGCGGTGAAGGTAAGGTTACGAAGCAATATACGATATGTCGGGTTGAACTGGCAAAGCGAGAAATTGAAAAACAAAATTATCGCGAAGCACTTCAGCTTTTGCACGAGATCGACAGCTATCCACATAATCTTGGTGAAGGGAAATTAGCCAATGCAGAAGAAAATGACATCAATTATTATAAAGGCGTCGCCTATGCCGGTCTGGGTGATCAAGAGCAATCTTTATATTTTCTTCATTTGGCAACTGTAGGCTCGCAAGAACCCCAGCAAGCATTTTTCTATAATGATCAACAGCCCGACAAGATTTTCTACCAAGGGCTCGCATTTAAGGCTTTAGGTTTAGAAGATAAAGCCAGGAGCCGGTTTAACAAGTTGATAGCCCATGGAAAAAAACACCTGTTCGATACCTGCCGCATCGATTACTTTGCCGTATCTCTCCCTGATTTAGCCATTTGGGAAGATGATCTGAATGTACGCAACCAAATACATTGCTATTATGTAATCGGACTGGGTGAATTGGGATTAGGAAATACCGCCGAAGGTAAAAAGTACCTGCAAAAAGTACTGCAATTAGATATAAACCATATCGACTGTCATTTGATATTAAAGCAGTACCAACCTGTATAACCATATTCCTCCGGTCTAATCGACAGGTTAACAAATCTGATAAGGAACAAATGGCGAAATAACGGTTTATAAAACGTAAAAATGCGGATAACTAATGGGTATCCGCATTTTTGTAAAAGCAAATTATAACGCGATGCCTCTTTATTTCCCCAACTTTTCCAATAACCATGCGCGCACTTTATGGTTCTGTTCGTCGGATGTTTTATGTCCTCTTTCGGGATCCAAGGAAATTTCCTTAACCGCCGGAATCATATTATAAGCAGCGTAGTACGAAGTAGGTGGACATGTTTCGTCATTAAATCCCCAAGAGTAGAGTCCGGGCACCTTAACGTAACGCGCAAAATTGACCACGTCATAGTATGCTGATACTTTGATTTTTTCTTCCTTCACCATGAAGGCCGCATTCGACTCATTGAACATATGTGGCCAGCCGCCAGCGCGACCGTGCAGGTAACCCGTTAAATCGCATAATGCAGGATATGCTGCTGCTAATCCTTTGATACGATCATCTAATGCTGCGGTTATAATGGCCAACGCACCACCCTGACTACCACCCCAGACCAACATTTTTTCATCGTCTACCTCTTCCAGAGAAGACAGGTAATCTACAGCACGAACACAACCCAAATACACCCTTTTGTAGTAATATTTATCCCGGTCGTCGAGATTGAAGAACTGGTAATTCTTCAGTGCGCCGTTACGCAGATCCTCGTACAGGTCCTCATCGTATGTAACCGGAACACCGTGTATACCGATTTGTAATGTAACCACGCCCTGCTCTGCTAGATCCACGATACCTGCGTAGGGGCGTATGCCTGCTCCGGGCACGGATAAAACTGCCGGGTATTTTCCTGCATTTTTGGGTTTTGCCAATATACCATAAAGGCGTGCTCCCTTTTCATAGTGTTGAAAGGAGACCTGATACACATCTACGCTTTCCGTACCACGCTCGGGTAACAAAGTGAGCTCCGCCTCCATAGGAACTCGGGCTGCCTCTACTTTTGCCTTATCCCAAAAATCCAAAAAATCATCGGGAAGATTCTGCGTAGGTTGAATAGCTTCGGGCGCGAAACCCGCCGTAGCCAGACCACGATAACGAGTTCCGTCTACTTCCATGCTGACCGCGCAGCGCAGGAATCCGGCTTCGGATAGCTTGCCTTTAATCGTACCTTCTCCGCTTTTCAAATGCAATTTCCCTTTTTCTGTAGGCAGCATTTTTTCCAATCCAATCGTGTACGAGACGTCCACATCATCAGCGAGTTCCTGTCCCCGATACACCTGAATCTTAAAAACAGCTTCTTGTCCGATCTCGTAAGTCCAATTCGGAGCGTCTGCCGACACGACGATCTTTAGGTCATTATTAGTTGCCGATTGCCCATATATCACAGATGTTGCTAGGAGAAAGCAAATGATCCAAATACTTTTCAAAAAAAGACACCGTTGTTGGAGGTTTATGTTATACATTGATCTAGATGTTGGTTTAGTTATTAGTTTTTTCATTGACGTGTTATTAGGCTTAGCATATTTTTTAGATCACGATCTATTTTTACTGTTTAATAAAGTTATTTTCTAATAGCCATTTTTCGCAAAGACCTACCCACTCTTGTGTAGATCCTGGATTGTCTCGCAATGCCACAGCATGTTTTCCGTCCGGAAAAATATGCAGCGAGGATGACACGTCAAATATCAGCAATTGCTCGAAATATAACAGACTATTTTTTGCACGCACTACATTATCATTAAAAGCATGTACAATAAATGCCGGTGGGGTATCTTTATTGACCTGCTTGTGTGCGCTATATCTATCCATGAGTTCTTGAGATGGTGCCTCTCCCAGCAACTGTCGCCTACTCCCTTGATGTGCATATTGCTCCATATCGATAACCGGTGAAATCAAAATCTGAAATGCAGGTATATAATCGTAGTTATCTGCAGCATCGCCCAACTTTGAAAAATCTTCCTGACACGTGCTCAATGTAGCCGCAAGATGACCACCTGCAGAAGATCCCATAACCCCTACACTTAGCGGATCTATACCCCATTGACCTGCATGTTGTCGTATCATACGCATAGCGCGCTGTGCATCCTGCAAAGGCGCTAGTTCTTTTTGCTGCACATCAACCGAATGTGGCAATCGGTGTTCGAGCACAAAAGCATGCATACCTAATGTATTGAACCATTTTGCCAATTGGTAACCACTCACTTGATACGCCAATCGCGAATATCCTCCTCCGGGAATAATTAAAACCGCCGCACCTTTATTTTCCTGATTTGAGGTAAAGAAAGCCTGCATTCGTGGTTCGCCGATCTGATATATCCGCTCATTGGCAATGCTATCCAAAACAACATGCCCTTTTGAATTAGGCATCATTCCTTTGGGCCACAAGTCTATACGTTCTTGGCTTTTTGCTGCAAGACAGATCAGAAATAAGGCGATAATAAAATTTATTTTGATGTTCATATAAAATAACAATTATTTCATTGCAACACCATCATCCACAAATCCGGGATGTTGGCTCCCCATTGCCTTTGCATACGTATAATCTGTCGCCTGCTTTCTCGTCAGTTGATGAGACCACGCTACTCTTGTACCGGGGCTAGCTCCTTCTCCGGTAGAATTATATTCTGCATAGAAAGCTGTGCTTTCATTAGCCACGTTGCGCCAGTTATCCCAGCCCTCACTACGTATGTGTTTACCTAAACTGCTCTGTAGAAATACGACTTTCGCATATGGACGCCAAGGTCTTCCAAGGTAAACTGAACCGTGGGCAACCGTGGGGTACGCCGTAATACTACAGCTATGAAAAATATAACCAAAAGATTGCCCCTCGGGAGTCGATGCCGCTGTAATGTAGCCATTCCGTGTACTTTGTATATGGCATTCATCAAAAAACGCAGTAGAGCCACCGAAGATAAAATCTACCGACCCTTCGATATAGCAATCCTTAAGATATTGGAACGTGCCACTTCCGGCATACCAGGTATCTTGATGTCCCAGAAAACGACAGTTTCGGAAGGAGGATCTTGCTCCACCAATATTGATAGCTAGCGCTTGTCCAGCAGTCATTCCGGCGGTATTGGCAAATGTTAGGTTTTCCGCAACGAAGAAATTTCCATTTGCAAAAAAAGTGGCAGATCCACTCGTACCAAATTCCGTTCCATCAGGCTTGAGCCGTTTGGCATAGTTGTCAAAAGTCAAGATGGTATATTCGGCATCCTCCCCATAGAGATAGATATAGTCTTTGTTTTTTGGAATGGTAATCACTTCCTTATATGAACCCCTTTTAATATAAATATAGAAATAGGTATTCCTATTATCCGGTGCCGCATTGATTGCCGCCTGCACCGTTGTAAAATTTCCTGTGCCGTCTGCTGCTACGACCGCATCGGCTTTGACTTTTTTGTCTGTTTCCACTGCCAGCGTAAGTTCCGATGGCATCGGGTATCTGCTGGCACTTGCTATCAGTGCATAAAAGACAAACACCGATAGTACGCTACAGCGCATTCTTGCCCAACTGGAGAAATAAGCTTTATTATTAAACATCAAATACATCATCAAACAAATATCCAACAAAATGCGCAAAAGGATTTATACTAATTCGTCTCAGCTGTACAAATTCTATTCATTTTTGTCGTCCAGAGTTTTTGCCGAACGTATTTTATTTTAAGTTTGTGTATTGTAAACCCGAAAATCAATGAAGAAGTACGTCCTATTATATGTCCTGCTGTCGATATTAAGCAAATCTTTTGCCCAAAGCAAAGGGTCTTTTTCGGTAAAGCAGTACGATATGGACGATGGGCTGGCACATACACGCACAAAAAACATTATCCAAGATAGCAAAGGGCAAATTTGGATTAGCACTTGGAACGGCATTGATCAGTTCAATGGTTACAATTTTCGCAACTTCAAATCCTATCCCCACGATAAGGTAAAACTCAACAACAATCGGATCGAAGGACTCAGCCTCAATGCGGCCGGTAACATATGGTTACGAACCTACGGGTCGCAGGTATTTCTATTTAACAGTAAGCTGGAGGTATTCGAGGATATATTTTCCGACAAGCAACATCCACTGGTGAATGATATCAAGAGCTTGGCAAATGGTGCCACGTGGATCACCGCGCAAAATCATAATCTGTACCGGATAGATGATCGTAACTATACTGCCGAAGACGGCATTCGCGTATTTGGCCCCACTACATATCCTTACCTGGGCAACACTATCCACAACATCTTTCTCGATAGCGAGGGTGACGAATGGGTATTAAGCAATAAAGGGACCTTCACGTACGGCAAGAAGAAGGTCAGTAACAACATGCCCTTTCATTTTATCACAGAGGTAGACGGCACGATTTATTTTGCTGCTCGAAATGGCTATCTCGCCACATACCGGGACGGAAAGCTTGCACCCTTTGAGCTACCTTTTGAACTGACGGATATCTTTAGGCTCCACAAGCTGAACCCAGAGTTACTGGCAATTGTCACGGCAGACCAAATTATCATTTACCACACGAAGACCAAGCGCTACAGCCGATTTGTACCACCTGTTGGTCAGGAATTTATATTTTCCGAAAAGGCATTTTTTGATAGCTATGGTCGCGTATGGGCTTTTGCCTCCGGAAGACAGCTTGTTTGCTACGACATCAAGCGCGATGAGCAGCACATCGTACCTTACCCCGACCTATCTGGACTAATGCTAACACCCAGCTCCATATTTTTTATCCACGAAGATGAATATAGGCAACTCTGGATATTACTACCTGATGGTGTTCTATGCGCCTATGATCCCGACCTACACAAACTCGATCTGGCGGAATATACGCCACAATCTGGTATACCCACCCACTATGCCGTATCTGCCGGCGACTACCTGATAGATTCGCACAAACACATTTGGTTAAGTACGACCGATGGAATCCAGCAGCTTTCCTTCCGAGAAAAGAGCTACGAACGTATTGCGGCATCCGCCGATGGCGAAGTAAGGAGCGTATTCCGGGACAACCAGGATCGTCTGTGGGTCGGAAAGAAAAATGGCACATTAGCACTATATAATAAAGCAAATGATTATTTGGGTAACCTGACTTCTGCTGGTGCAATCGTACGGGATAAAAAAGCGGTGTTCGGTGCAAACGTTTACTGCTTTATACAGGATCACGAAGGGCAGATCTGGTTGGGTACACGGAATCACGGTTTATTTATCTTACGCCCTAGAAATGCCCAAACGTATCAGGTCACAAATTATAAGCCGACATCCGATCCATACAGCATCGGTTCTGAATCTATATTCTCCCTCTATCAGGATGCCCAAAAGCGTGTCTGGATTGGGGGATATGGCGGTGGACTAAATTTAGTCGAAAAAAAACCTGATGGTACCCTTCGATTTGTCCACGCCGGCAATCGGTTAAAAAACTACCCTGTCGACCAGTGCGGCTTGGTGCGCTATGTATATCAATCCAAGAATGGAACCATGCTTGTCGGCACCAGTAACGGTCTGATCACTTTTTCAGGCACATTCCAAAAACCAGAGCATATCGGTTTCTTTCATAATGCATCCACAGCCGACCGAACCGACTGTCTGAGTAACAATGAGGTGCTGCACATCTTTCAGGATCGGCGGCAACAAATCTATGTATCCACTTTCAGCGGCGGCATCAGCATCACTACAGACTCGCCTAACCTGCTTTCCGACAAAATAAAGTTCAAAAATATAAACCGAACCAACGGTCTCATATCCGACCTATCCTTATCGGTAATCGAAGATCTTAAAGGTTATCTTTGGATTGCCTCGGTTAATGTATTGAGTCGCTTTAACCCGACCAACAAGCAGTTTGATCACTTCAGTAAAGAAAATTTGGGCCTCCCACCGCTAATCAATGAGGCCGCCCCCATACGGGATCTGGATGGAAATATTATATTTGGCACCACCGACGGAGCCTTACGCGTGCTCACCGATCGCATGTTGCGAAGTACATTTGTGCCGCCAATTGTATTTTCCGCTATCCGTATCCAACGCCAGGATGTACAGGAAGAGTGCAACGTCGGCGAAAATGGCATGCTGATACTAGCAGAGGATGAACGAAATATTTCGGTTTCCTTCGCCGCCCTCGACTATACCAACACGAAATCGATCCAATATGCCTACCGGCTCAAAGGCACCGATAGTACCTGGGTGTATCTCGGTCATAACCGGTCAGCCAGCTTTGTCGAACTGCCCGCTGGCAGACATACGCTGGAAGTAAAGTCAACAAATAGCGACGGTGTGTGGGTAGAGAATGTTGCGACGATACAATTTTATATTACGCCGACATTCTGGGAGACCGGATTTTCGTGGGTAATTTACATTTTGGCACTTGCCGTGCTGGTGCTCCTTATTGTGCTTATCGTATCCTATATTATGCAGTTGCGCAAGCGAGTAGATGTGGAGCAGCAACTGACCGGACTTAAACTAAATTTTTTTACAGACATTTCACATGAACTGCGTACCCCTCTCACGCTCATAGCAAGTCCGATTGAGGAAGTACTACAGCATGAAAAGTTATCTTCCAGCGGTCGCGCATACCTGCAAACGGCCAAGCAGAATACACATCGTATGCTCCGATTGATCAATCAGATACTCGATTTCAGAAAGATACAGCACCGAAAAATGAAGGTGTATCTCGAGCAAGCTGATGTAGCAGCACTGTTAGAAAAAACTTTTAACAGCTTTTCACCAATTGCCCGACAAAAGCAGATCAACTATACCCTTGAGCAGGATATCACTTCTACACCAATCTACGTGGACGTGGATAAAGTCGAAAAGATCTTGTTCAACCTCTTATCCAATGCGTTCAAGTACACACCTGCGGGGCGGCAGATCGCCATACGGGCCACGGTAGAAAACGGAGAGTTGGTTCTTATGGTCACGGACGAAGGCAGCGGTTTCGATATGGGTAAGGCGAAAGGACTATTCGAGCGTTACGAAACCAATGATGCCGACCCGAGCATCTCATCAGGCATCGGATTAGCTTTGGTGCATGAATTGGTAGATCTCTTGCATGGTCGTATTGCCGTGGACAGCGAAAAAGGAAAGGGTAGCGCTTTTACTGTGCGATTGCCTATCGCTTACGAAGCCTTTGCTGGCGATCCAAATATCGAACTAAAACTCGGTGATGGTGTTGCGGAACAAGCGCATACAACACCTATAGTGGATACTGCTCCTGAAATTACGAAGCGTACCAGCATTTTAGTGATCGAGGACAATGATGAGCTGCGCGACTTTATCCGTAGCATACTTGAGCAAGAGTACGACATACTGGAAGCCTCCGATGGTCGAAAAGGCCTCGAAATCACGTTGGACAAGCTACCCGATATCGTCGTAAGTGATGTGATGATGCCCGACATGGATGGTGTGGCCTACCTAGAGGCCGTCAAGAATAACAGCGATACTTCACACATTCCGGTGATCTTACTAACAGCTAAATCCGCGCTGGACGATAAAATAAAGGGTATGGAGTATGGTGCCGATGACTATATCACCAAGCCTTTCCACGCCAGTTATCTGAAAGCCAAGATTGCTTCCCTGCTCAAGCAACGTGAGCTACTTCGGGAATATTATCTAGCACATAATAGCACTTTCGAGCCGACAACAGGTACAGCAGTCAAATCATCACCGTCATGGGGTCCCTCCGTTCCTAAAGTAACAGCATATGATGACGAGTTCATCCGTAATGTGATTCAGGGTATTGAGGATAATATCGAAAACACCAACTTTAAAATAGACGATCTGGTAGCTGGAATGAATATGAGTAGGGCAGTATTCTACCGAAAGATAAAAGCCATCGTAGGGCTTTCTCCGGTCGACTTCGTGAAAAAGATACGCGTCAAGCGTGCAGCACAATTGCTGGAGACCGGACAGTTTACTGTCGCGGAAGTCGCTTATCAGAGTGGCTTTAGCACATCGCAATACCTTAGCAAAGTATTTAAGGAAATGATGGGTTGCACACCCACCGAATACTTAAAAAATCTCAAGAACAAGTAATTTTTGATTGTAACAGTCTGTCTTTTAATCGACATAGTCGGACGAGTTCGCTTTTCATAGAAATAGGACAGATAATCAGAAACCTATCTTCTGAACGAATATTGCACATATTTGATTAAATATTACCCTCTCTTTCGGTCGCTAGACCGCACATTTGTAATATTATTGTTATAAACCTCCAAATTCTACTGTTAAAATGGCTATGTATTTCACGTACGTAAACGCATTAAATTCTTCTTAGCATATGTGCTAAACCATACTTACATCTTCATGTAAGCATTACTTTTTATATACCTACTAAATGAGAACCTAATCAAATATAAATCAATGGAAAAAATCAATGTATTAAGGAAAGAACGACTTATCTTCCTCCTATTCTCCTTCTTAATGATGAGTTCGTGGACTTTTGCGCAGACCACTGGTATAAGCGGTCAGGTCAAAGACAAATCTGGAGAACCGATTATCGGCGCTAATATAAAAGTGAAAGGCGGAACAATTGGGACTACTACGGATGCTAATGGTAATTTTACGCTGTCGGAAGCCCCCGTGGGTAGTATCCTGGTCGTCAGCTACACAGGATACAATACCCAAGAGTTTCCGACCAATGGTCGGACAACTGTCAGCATTACGATAGAAAGCGAGGATCAGGCCCTCGATGAAGTCGTTGTAATTGGTTATCAGACGGTAAGGCGCCGTGACCTTACCGGTTCAGTTGCGTCAGTCGGCGGGAAAGAGCTGGCTACCGCTCCCGTTATTAATGTAGCACAGGCACTACAGGGTAAACTACCCGGCGTCAATGTTATGTCTCAGGATGGCCGACCAAATGCAAACGTATCCATTCGGATCCGTGGCGGGGGATCGATCTCGCAAAGCAATGAACCGTTAGTATTGATCGACGGAATACCCGGAAATATTGCCGATATACCAAGCGATATGGTAGCAAGCGTGGATATCTTAAAAGACGCTTCATCTACAGCAATCTACGGTGCCCGCGGAGCAAACGGGGTTGTACTCATTACCACCAAAAGGGCAAAAGCTGGAAAAAGTACCATCACCTACAGCGGCTTTGGGAAATACAATACGCCGACGGGCTATATGGATGCGTTGAATCCCTATGATTATCTCGCTTTCAAATGGGCCATGCTTGATGCGTACGAAGAGCTGGATTATGTTACGCCATTCAAGGAATTATTTGCGATTGGAGACCAAAAGGGAGCTAATACGGCCGGTATCGACGCATATAGGAATGTCCAACCGTATAACCTTCAACAAGAGCTGTATGGCAGTTCCTTTTCCCACAACCATGATCTATCTATATCAGGCGGAACAGAGATGACTAAAATATTGGTTGCAGCTAGTTACATGGACGAAGCTGGGATGAAATTAATGTCGAATTCTAGAAGGGCCTCCGCTTTCTTTAAGATTGATCAAAAGATCAGCGATAAACTGAACTTTAACATGGATCTACGTTATACAGACAGGCGGAATCAAGGCAATGAAGGGACTACAAGTGGTGCAGGGTCTATTCTGTCGTCTGCCTACCGGTTTCGTCCTATCGCCATTTCCGATATCTTGGGCAATACCGATCTACTTGCGCACGCAACACTGGGTGAAGAGGCCTCGGTGATGTACGGTGTAACTAACCCCGTGAATAGGACTAAGGACATCGATAATCTTGCATTTGAACAAAATTTTCTAGGCACAGCAGGCGCAAGATGGAATATTTTGGAAAATTTGAGCTATTTCAGTGAGTTAACTTTATCCCGCAGGTATACCAAAGACCGAAACTGGCAGGGAAGTACCACGGATCCCAATTTTTTTGTATCTAGCGGAACCATGGAAACTATGGATCGCGTAATCTATGCCGGTAATGCCGACTCTAGGAGAGGCGACAGATGGGGCTTACGCTGGACAAACACACTAAATTATGATGTACTCCAAAATAATACACATCGGCTTACCATTTTAGGTGGTCAGGAGGTAACGACAGGGGGCGGTAGCGATATGCGAATAAACGCGTTACGCTTCCCTTCCAATTTCAAGAAGGAGAATGCCTTTGCGATGATGAACCAGTTTGACAGCAGCATTGCGACCAATATGACGGTAATAACCTCAGAGGTGACCCCAGGTCGTATTCTCTCCTACTTTGGTCGCGCGAACTATTCGCTCTTAGACCGTTACCTTTTCACTGCAACAATACGCGCCGATGGTTCGTCCAAGTTTTCGCCAGAGCACCAATGGGGGTACTTTCCTGCTGCTGCCGTAGCGTGGAGGATATCTAACGAATCTTTTCTAAAAGGCCAGAGCTGGATCAACGATCTGAAACTGCGCGCTTCCTACGGTGAAGTCGGTAATGACGCCATAGATCCAAATCAATGGAACCAACTTTGGATCGCAGAGACCGATCCACGTAGCCAAGGCGCTTTGAATAACTTACTCCAGCCATCATATGACTTAGCTTCACAACAATTTGCTAACCGCAATCTTAAGTGGGAAACGACCGTCACCCGCAATTTAGGTCTCGATTTCACCTTGTTTGACAATAGGTTATCGGGTATGATTGAGGTGTACAATAATAATACAAGAGACCTTTTGATGCTTACAGATATTCCGTCTATTACCGGTTTCAACACCAGTTATGCCAATGTCGGACAAACAAGCAACAAAGGGATAGAGCTCTCGCTTTCAGGTACAATTTTTTCGAATAATGATTGGAATATCAGCGCGGGCGGTAACATCAATTTTAATAATCCTAATGTAGATTTTCTTGCAGAAGGTGTTCAGAGCGCGTACGGCACACAGTTTTTGCAATCGAACCTTCCGAACAATGACTATCTACTAGAAGAAGGAAAGCCGGTCGGAATTGTCATGGGTTATAAGACCACAGGCAGAGGTTTCTACGAAACCAGCGATTTTGCGTATGATACTGCCACAGACAGCTACACACTCAACGATGGGATTCCAGATCTATCTCCTCAATTTGTTGCGCACCACAAAGGCGTCGTACCGGCTGGTCAACAGGCTTATCCCGGCATGCCTAAGTTTGTCGATACCGACGGAAACGGCATCATTGACACCAAGGACTATGTAGAGATTGGTAACATGACACCAAAGCATACGGGCGGTTTAAACCTGAACGTAAGTTACAAGCGTATTGACCTTGCGGCCTACTTCAACTGGAGCTACGGTAATCAGATCTATAACGCCAATAAGCTTGCTACACTGTATAATGGTAATAAAGGTGGAGGTCTTTACGGAAATAAGCTGGACATCGTTAATGACGGTTACAAGGTCTACGATATAGACGCGAATGGCGATTTAGCCCGAGTAACGACGCCGGCAGCCTTAGAGGCGCTTAATCAGCATGCGACATTGCCATTGACATACATGCATCAAGGTTATGTAAGCGACATCGGCATTGAAGATGGGTCCTACCTCCGTCTGAACACATTGACCTTAGGATACAATATGCCATCACAATGGTTGAGCAAAGTAGGCATGAGCTCGTTACGGATCTACGGTACAGTATTCAATGTGGCTACTTTGACGGGCTATAGCGGTATCGATCCGGAAGTCAATGCGAATCCAAATATCAACAATGCGCGCTATCCGACACCGGGCTTTGACTGGGGAGCTTACCCACGTCCACGGCAATACACTTTTGGATTAAATGCATCTTTTTAAGCAAGATTATTTATTGAAATTTTTAAGATGAGAACGATGAAAAAATCACCTATATATATATGTTTAGCATTGACGTTAGCCATGTTTACACAGTGCAAAAACTATCTGGACGTTAATAACCCTGGGGAGAGCGATGATGCATTCGTGACCTCTAGCCCCGAAGAGACCTACAAGACATTATCTTGGTGTTATGGCGAATACCGTACGAATGTAGCGGCTGGCGGAAATTATAATTTTCAGGATCCTTTGGGCTCAGATGCGGAGTACATGAGCGAATTTCCTACGGCAAATAATGTTATTGCCCGTCTACAACCTGAAGCTACGGCGATAGGCAGTCTGGCCACGCAATACAACAGTTTAAATATCATTTTGGCGCGTGCCGCCCGTATTGCAGATGCCATAGAGAAGAAAGGTGTACTTGAACAAGCAGAAGGTACGGATGTATGGACACATCTATATGGCGAAGCGAAAGCCATACGTGCATTATGCGGTTGGGAACTGGTGCGCCATTTTGGCGATGTCCCATTCGGTTACGAGAATCAATATGTACAAGACTATGAATTAACTTCCCGTTTTGAAATAATGGATCAGTTGATCGCCGATCTTCAAGCCGTGGAAGCCCGCATGTACAGAATCGGGCAAGGTAGCATTACGGCCGAGCGTTTGAGCCGCTCCTATGTACACGCGCTTATTGGCGAAATTGCCTTGCATGCAGGGAGCTGGCAGACCATCCGTACCGATATGGGGGACTTATATGGCGATGTGCAGTTTGAAACCAAAGGCACGGATGACGGGCTCTGTAAATACGCCCGTCGTACGGACTATCTAGATTATATCCGTATAGCCGAACAATATTTAGGAAATGCGGTTAACGATGCGGAAATACGAGGTCCTGTCAACTTGATTACCACAGACTCCCGGGCCTTCAACAATCCATTTCAGGCTGTATGGCAGCATATCAACTCCAGAAGATCTAGTCCAGAATCGCTATTTGAGATAGCCTGTGCGCCGGGACAGAGTTCGGAACACCCTTATTCCCAAGGTCGCCCCGGCTCCAATAACGGTGCCGTTGCTGTGCTAAACACATTTGCAGCAATCCGCATTATTCCAGCTTTCTTTTACAACGGTTATGAAGACGGAGACAAACGGCGCGACGTAAGTATGGTCGTAACGGGTAGTGACGCAGCCACGGGTAGAGAAGCGTTGATGCCACTCGGTGCGGGTACCCGAATCGGAGGAGGCGGACCAGCAATCAACAAGTGGGATCAGAACCGCGGAGACAACCCATTAATTTCGAACAATGGCAACCGGGCATCGGGCATGAACTATACGATTATGCGAATGGCCGATGCGATGTTATTGCTCGCAGAGGCCAAAGCAGTGCTTGGTACGGACAATGCAGGTGCAGTCAATCTGGTTAACCAGATCCGTGCAAGAGCATTTGGTGACAACACGCATAATATCTCTGCGCTATCCGGTGAAGCACTCCTGGATGCGATCTACGCGGAGCGAAAATTAGAGCTATTGGGCGAAGGGGATATCCGCTGGGATATGATTCGCTCCGGAAAATTTAACGAAAGAGCAATCGCCGTGCGCCAACAGATGGAAAATATGATGGCAGGCCTGGCAACCAATGGCTATTACACCTTTCCGAGCGGACGTACAATATCAAACTATATCTGGACGAAGCATGTCCAGGTTAACCCGGGCAGCACGGCTGCTGTGGTGACCCAGGAAAGCACGGATCCGAATAATGCAGCATTATACCCCGGATGGAGAGGGATATATAATTGGAACGCTGCTGCGCATGCCGCAGTTTCTGCCAAAAATTTAGCTATCAAGGGTCTATACACCTATATCGATCCCGACGGAGCGGAAGCAGCTGCTTTGGTAGCTGATGGTTACACACGTGTCAATTGGGGTATTGCGATCAACAGCGGGACCAATCCAGCAATGTACAGAGCTGCGATCCTTGACGGTGTAGTTGGGCGTGAGACCAATGCTCCTCGGTATTATCACCCTATGCCGCTTACGGTTATTGACCAGTCAAAAGGTAAAGTTACAAACGGATACGGGTTACCCAATAGATAGGTAACGTATCAGACCTGAAATGTAGGGCTATATAGGCTCCGAGAAGATCCCCTAGATCTTCTCGGAGCCTTTTCTATTTGCCTACCATTGTTTTACCGGCGCGTGTGTGCAGGCCACGTGCGTAGCATATCGGCCTTAAGCTAGTAATCTTATGATGGTCGTCGACCGCTAAATTTTAGTTTCAATTTCATCATTATGTCTGTCTGTTCATCATCACCCAATTTGAAAACATGTCTATCAAATTCAATAAAGCCGTTTTTCTTATAGAAACTAATTGCTCTTGGATTTTCTTCCCAAACACCTAACCAAACATAGTCAGACCCTTTTTGTTGGGCAACTTCCATAGCCTTTCCATAGAGGATTTGTCCGACTTTTTTACCATGAAATTCTTTTAGGACATAAATTCTTTCTATTTCAATAGCCTTTTCGTCTTTTAGTTCTGTTTGGGATGCTCCAAAGTTAATTTTCAAATAGCCAACTACTTTATTTTCAGATAAGGCAAAATAGAATGCTGAATTTTCATTATTGACTTCATCTGTCAACGTTTCAACAGAAAACCCCTCGGCTAAATATTTTTTCATATTTTCTTCGGTGTTACTCCGAGAAAATGTTTCTGAAAATGTTTCCTTACCGATTTTTTGCAATTGCTCAATATCGTTTAATGTTACTTTGTGTAATATTATTTCCATTGCTGTACTATTTCTAAATAACCTTTCGTAATCAGACGAACCTCTATTTCATGTGCCCCCAGTTACCGGAACTGAAGCTAAAATGAGAGATTTTTTTTAAATAAAAAGAACTTTTCTAAACCAAATCGACAAGCACAAAGGTAGGCACTGATTTAATTTAACAATTTCCGCAAAGATTCTACAGGAATCGTAGTTTTTAACACCATCTGTACGCTGCGTCCAGGATCATTATACTGTAAAGTGCGTGTACTGGAAACCGTACCGATAATATTACCTCCACTATCTAACACAGGTCCTCCACTAGCTCCTGCTGCGTAATCGGCAGAAATAGCCATTACATCATAAAAATAAGGATTTTCTTCGGTACCACCAGCTTCTTGAAATTTGGAATTAACCATTCCTTTGGTAAAAAAATAATACATACCACGCGGATGCCCCAATACATAGGCATCATCGCCGATCTCGGCGCCGCTAGATAGTGCTAAGGCAGGAAGTACATCCTTTCCTATATCTAAACGTAACACGGCCAGATCATCTTTTTCAGAAGCGTTGACCACTTCCTTCACAGCATATGTTTTACCATTTGCCATGCGCACTAGCAGCGCTAGAGGTTTATTTCCTTCGCCCATATTAATATAGCCATCTACCACATGGTAATTCGTGACCACGATTCCCTCTTGCCCGATAATATATCCTGTCGCGTTCCCTACATGGGTATTAGCACAACGCGGACAAAGATAAGCGCTTCCAACTATCACGGTAGATTGCAATGCTTTCGAATAAATTTCCCTTGCATGCAAATCCCTCTTATTATTAACTGCCATGGTAAATTGTCCTAAGGTAGGGTGAGCTAACGACTTCTTAAGCTGCTCAGCTGGACTTACTTTTCCCAAAGCAATCAATGAATCTGCTGAAGACACAAAACGTTGTGATATAGCCTGTGTATTGTTTCTAAAATCCTGTGCTTTCAGCAGAGAATATGGTATGGTAGCAGACAAAATGCCTGCTACCATTAGTTTCCCTAATATATTGTTATTCATACCTAGCCTTTCTTGGCAAACTCAATCATTACTGATAGTTCTTTTACTGCTTTATCTGCGTCTGCTGAAAAACCAGATGTATTAAAGCGAATCTGTCCTTTTGGATCAATGATGATCTTTGTAGGAATTCCCTGCACCTGATAGGATGAGGCTACCGCACTGTTCTTAGTTTCTGGATTACGCAAATCCATTAACACATCGAAGGTATAATTATTATCTACTACATATTTCTTGGCATTCTGTGTTGGATCTCCTCCACCTTTTTCCCAAGTGTGTAGAAATAAAAACTTAACATCTTGATCGTCTTTATACTTATTGACAGCCTTCTGCATGGCTGGGAAGGATGCTTTGCAAGGGCCACACCATGTTGCCCAAAAATCTAACACAACAACTTTACCTCTTAGATCGCTTAACTTCACGCTTTTCCCATCTACGTCTTTCAGTTCGAAGTCGTGTGCAGGTTGTTTTATAGCTATTTTCGAAACTTCAGCCTCTAAAAAAAGCTGCTGCGCATTTAGAAGATCTCTTTCGTAAACTAAAAAGTCATTATCCGATCCATTAACGGCAATGTATGCATTCTTTAACTCATTCTTCACCAAATCGGAAGCATTTCCAGCTTTTATAGCTTCTTCCATTAGTGGCAATGCTTCCTTAAAGCGCTTCGTACGTATTAATGCCTGTATATATCCGGCTTTGACATACTGGAATAGACGCGCATCTGTCGCTTCAGCACTTTGCAGTTCTGAATAGCTTTTATGCGCTAAACGATAACCCTCTTCCGGATTACTACCTAACGACAATGCGTGTACATAACTAGAGAGCACGCCATAATAATTGCTTTTTGCACGCATTAAAACATTTTCATCGGGATTTGCTTCAGCCAACATGTTATCGAGCGAAATCTTCGCATCTTCAACTCCTACTTTCAAATATCTTGCTGCAGCATCTGGATTGGTTTGTACCATACCACCGGCCATCATTGCATAGATATTCTCTTTTTTTACTGAATTCCCCTTGCCATCGGTTGCTCCTTTCGCGTATATATCAGCGTAGAATTTCATTTTTTCTTCATTTCCCTTTGCCGCAAATTCCTGAGCAAGGGAATAAGCTAGAAAAGCATAATTACCATTCGGATTTTTCTCAAACAACGCAATAAAACGTTTATCCTTTTCCTTGAGGTCTGTCAATTCGTCTATCTCTTGCATTTTTCCCTGCATTACCAATTGACCATCAGGAAATTTACGTTGGATAAGTTGCTTTGTAATTTCTGCTTTGTCTGTAAGATCTTTATTGGCATAATAGTAATAAGCAAGTAAGTAATCCTCTTCGTTTGCTCCGCTAACTAGTTCTGTTAGTTTCTTGTCGAGCTCGTTCTCATCACTGACCATATTGAGCTCAGTAAGCCGTTGTCGGATACTGTTACCTTTTCCTTGTTGTTGTCCATATGCCGCTATCAGCAAACAAGCGGAAACAATTGTTAAAAAAAACTTCTTCATTTCTTATTTTATAATAAAACTAATATTTGTTCACCCTATTAAAACTTGTATTTTTTGTCATTTTATATTCTGGCAACCTCATCTAGCCGGCATTAGGCAGGCGGTAGCTTAAGTTGACGATGTGGCCGAATCCTGTGAAAACCTTACTTTCACGCGAGGTGTCGCGGTCTCCAAAAGTGGTCATATAGATATATTGGATCTCACCGGTCTCCCCTTTATTCAACGCCACTGTTATCTGTTTCCCTGATTCGGTACCATTTTTCAATATTTTTATATCGGCTACCTGCGTATCAGATGGAAATTCCTGAAACAATGTTACAGTACCATTTGTGCCATCGATTTTGTATATCTTATTCTCCGCCGCAAAGTAGGCATAGTCCCAAACGTTGGATGCAGCAAAAGCGGCTAATTTATCCAAACCGGCAAAACTTGATAACTTATAATATTTTCCACCACTAACTGCAGAAGTAGCACTAAAAGGCAGGTAGTAAATATAGTAATCATTGGAATTGTCTTTCAGTAAAGCGAAATAGTTATTAGATTTACATTGGTCTGCAGCCACCATGGTTCTTCCTACTGCATTCAAACTGAACTGTGCATTTGTCATGGACGTTGTAGGATATGAAAAAGACCTTCCAAAATAAGGAACAGATAAGAATTTTTTATTCTTGTTATCATAAAAATATGTGGGCGAGCCTGTTGAAGAGAAAACAAATGGAAACAACGAATAATCACCTTCAAAAGCTGGTGTAAATTTTCCGTAATCCACAATTTCCGCTCCAAAGAAGTCTTGACCCTCTGCGGCATACAATAGACCTTCATTCACCAAATATTGATCGTAAAGTGTTCCGCTTATTCCGTATCCTGGTTTGTTTAGATAGGTTAATGGGTCAATAAAATAATAATCCAATTCAGAAGTCTGCATCATATTATCAGAATTAAAGACCGTTAATCCTTGATCCGTGAAATAAAGTATTTGCTTAAATTGACCGGAAAAGAAACTTCCAACGGCACCAGAATAGGCTGCAATAACCTTACCCGGATACACCGCGTTATTTAATTCTTCCAGCGTATTATATGATATGTTATCATCGAGATCTCGTATAAAAGAAAGTTGTCCTTTACCATTAACATTATTACCTATAATCCATCCCTGAGAAAATCCGCCCGTTACTTCTACATAGAACAAAGCACTAATAGCTTTGATCTTCGTATCATTGTCTATAACAGAATATTGGAGACTATACGTACCGGTGCCTAGGACAATGACTTCCTTTAAATTCTTTTCTGTCGATAAAACAGTAAAGGTGCTTCCTGTATACAATCGCCACTCATACGAATAACTTTTCTCTGTATTCAATCCTTGTAGCACCGGATAAATATTGATTGAATCTAATTGAGTTATAATATACCTACTTTCTATAGATTCCGGGACAATAGAAAAATCA
Organism: Sphingobacterium alkalisoli; assembly: GCF_005049105.1. Taxonomy (GTDB): domain Bacteria; phylum Bacteroidota; class Bacteroidia; order Sphingobacteriales; family Sphingobacteriaceae; genus Sphingobacterium; species Sphingobacterium alkalisoli. The sequence goes on along the minus strand of NZ_SUKA01000001.1, from coordinate 1,049,137 downwards.
TCAATTTTAGCATACGGCTTAAAATAGCTGTCTTTGTTACATCCTGAAAAGGTGAAGGTTAATAACAAGATAAATATATTTAATGTTTTCATATATCTACTAAATAATTAAAATGTTAATCGATTGCCATTTTCATCCAGAAGTGGTCCATTGTCCTCTTCATACTTTCTTAGCGCAGTCCTCAAACGAAGAGGCATATTATTTACTTCATCATCATAGGTCCAATAGATCGTACCATAATAATCTACAGGATAATACAATCCCTCAAAATCGTAATCGTTGCCATACACGCTATAGACAAACTGCAGTTTAACCACACTAAATTCTCCTAAATAACTTTCCAATGTGCTCCACCAGGATGGTTCAGAAAGAAAATCGTTGAATCTAATCTTATAGCTTTCAATACTATACGTTTTGCCTATTTCCTGTCCTATGGCAGCTTTTTGAAAGTGATCGTTTGGCTTTATGGCAACATATAAGTATTTTGTAGCTTCTTTTAATGCTGCGCCTCTCAGCAGTACAACAGGATAACGTGCCTCCGTCGCTCCAGCGGGAAATTCATACACTGGTAATTCATACTCTACTCCGTCAATTGCCGTTGTACCGGAAGTAGCCTGTAATTGAATAGACCGACTGTAATCAGCCGCTGGTCCCTGTAATCTTATTTTCACATACACCGTATCGCTAGCAATATCGGGAAGCTTATTCGCAAATGAATAAATGGTGCTGTCAGCCTCGAATTCATTAACATATAGAGCCATGGAATCCGGTCCTCTATAATATATTATTTCGTCCCTTTTACAACCTACAAGGAGTAAAAGACAGAATAGCAACATAATTATTTTTCTCATAATCTACTGATAGTAATTGTTAAATTCTTTTTCATTCTCGGGGATAGGGAGTACATATACGGAAGTTCCAAAAGTCGTCGGAGCAAACTGTATTTGGGAAAAATTAAGTCTCTTATAAAAAAAGAACAACTGTCCTTCAGCGTAACATTCCTTTTGATATTCTTTTGTAATCTCCGCTTGAATAAATGTGCTGTTTAAGGTTGATGCATCTTTAGGAAACTCCGTTAGATGCCGTCCTAAACGAACAAGGTTAAGCTGATCTAACGACTCGCTCAAAGATGGTGCTGTTTCAGCCATTATATAGCGAAGTTCACTCATCCGGACAACAGGAATCATTCGATCTAGTCTAGTACTATCTATAGTGGATGTAGAAGTCTGCCAAAATTTGGACGGAAAAAGCACGTCCGAGCTATTCTCAAATAGGTTTCCGTATCGAAGATCATTAGTATTGGCCTCATAGATCGTAGCTATATCCGCGCTAGGACGTGTGAGCCTATATGTTGAATTGATGTAAAAGGTAAAATAAGCATCTACCGCCCAACTAGATAAATCCCGGTTCCTGAGTGCAAACACCAACTCGGACATAAACAACCTATCTTTAATACCGGCAGAACTTGTATTGACAGCTGATTGATCCACAAACGGAAATTTTTCGGAATCAATAACTGTCTTCGCAGCGGTGTAAGCTTCTGAATTTTCACCTTTATACAGATATACTCTTGCCTGAAGCCCTTTGACAGCGTAATAGTTTAGCTTAAATCGCCTTTGCATCGTATTCGCAAAAATGGGATCAAGACCTTCAAGAAGAGTTTCGGCCTCTTTAAGATCGCTCAATACAAAGCCAATTATCTCGGAAACCGATGACGGCCCAACTGAGTATTGATCTATAGATACCTTATAGGGAATAGCCTGTGCTGAAGGATCGACAGCGTATGCCGGAGCAAAGAGGCGCAATAAATCAAAATGGAGGAGCGCACGAATGGCCAAAGCCTCGCCACGGATTTGCTGATAGCTGTTGTTCGACAACACCGATCGATTGGATTCAGAAAATTTTAAAATATTATTTACCGACGCGATCGCATTGTAGGCGCCGGACCACGTTCCCGTTACATATTCCGAGACTTCCAAAGAGGTATAATTATAAGCTCTAGTCTCCACGAATAAATTACCCTCGCCTGATGTAGCATAGTTTTGGGCCAAAGCCGAAACAAATCCCATTGTAAAATTATCGCCGTACAAATTTCGTGATGCAAGACTTGCATACACACCTGATAGTGCCTGTTGAAAACCGGCCTCTGAGGCAAACATTTCATCTTCAGAAAGACTAGACTTCGGCTCTACATTGAGATATTTATCACAGCTGCCCAAAAATACACTTAAAAGTATTGCAAGGATTACATTGATATATATTTTGTTCATATTCATAATTGTTAATATATTAAAGACCGACACGTAGCGAAAGGGCGAACGTTCTGGCAAACGGATTTGCTGTTCCCCGCTCTATTTCAATAGAGCTCCATTGGAAGATATCATTAGTTAACGCCGTAATCAGTAAGCTTCGCAGTCCTACTTTTTTTAACCATGGTTTACTATAAAAATTATATCCTAACGACAATGAGCTAAGTCTAAGTAGGTTATTATCTTGAACAAACCGAGAGGTCAATCTTGTCGGAATTGTATTAACTCCGATACGGGTAAACTGGCTTTCTGCTCCGGGAGCGGACCAACCTAAATCATATGCACGCCTATCCACATTCAGTCTTGGGTCGACCGATTCAACTCGGCTTACCAATGTTTGATTGTATAACTGGCCCCCAAATTGATAATTAAAAATCACCCCCAATTCAAACCCCTTATATGCAGCATTGGATCCGAAATTACCATTCCATTTCGGAATGCTAACTCCCGCTGATATTTTATCTGCTGCATTCCATGTATAAGTACGTTCACCCTCTTTTGTTAAATAGATCTCTGAGCCGGTTACCGGATCAACGCCCAACGATCGCACGACATATATAGCATCTAGAGACTCCCCCTCTTGAAAAAGAACATTAGGATTTGTCTGTGCTACATTGTTGCCATTCAAAAGCTCATTAGAAGCCTTTAGTTTGTTAGACAACTCCTTTAAGATATTTTGATTAGTGAAACCATTCAGATAAACAGACCACAATGTTCCTTTTTCCTTCTTCTCGATGATCTTATAACGAGTTGAAAATTCAAATCCTGTATTTTGTATTTTTCCTAGGTTTTCTGAATAGCTCGAAAAACCGGTAGAGGGAGCCAAGGTAATCGTCGTCAATGAATTTCTGGTAATTTCTCTATACATATCTAGCCTAAGATCCAGACGTTCTCTTAGGATGCTGGCATCCAAGCCAAGATTCAACTTATAAACATTCTGCCAGCTCAAACCCCTATTACCTAAATTGGTTATTACAGCCCCCAGATCACCGTAATAGCTACTTGTAGAGGAATAAGTGTAACGTGTTTGGGCTCCATATGCCGGAATGTTTAATGATCCCGTTGTACCATAACTCCCACGCAGTTTCAAACGATTTACAAAATCATTCCGCTGAAAGAACTTTTCATTGTGAATATTCCAACCCAAACCTGTAGACCAAAATGTTCCAAACCGTTTATCCGTGCCATATTGAGATGATCCATCTCGCTTAATCGAAATATCTGCAAGAAACCGGCTGTCATAGCTATAATTAGCATTATATAATATCCCTACCCTTCTAACCGTACTCTCATCGCCGGCTGGTTTTCCATTTTCTTGATATTGATACGCGAAAAGTAAGTTATCTAACCGATCATGAGGAAAGCCTTCTGCAATAATCTGCGTATAATTTGTATTATTGCTAGCAAAATTCAACGAGGCTGTAGAGAACAATTGATGTGCTCCCCGTGAAAAATTATAGTTCAGGTTTGTTGTACTTTCGTAAGAGGATGATTCATCGTTACGATCCGTATAAGATCCTTTTCGGTTAGGATCTGTAATCGATTCAAAACGGCTATCCTGCGCAGAATAAAATTGATCTGTCCCCCCCACCTGCTTAGAAAAGCTTAAGTTCGATTCTAGGTAAAAATTTGACAAAATATTGTATCTAACTTGAAAATTATTAGTAAATCCAACGTATTTTGTTTGATTAACCGAATTTAATGTTGCGTCATACATTGGGTTGGTCGTTCTGAACAATTGGCCGACGATGGTATAATTTTCTAAATATCGCTGTATATTGCCCTCCTCGTCGTAGGGACTCCAATAAGGATTCTGTTTTAAGTAGTTGTCAAAGCTACCGTAAGGAGATTCATTAGATAAATTTTGATAAACTCGTATGGAGTTTTTGAATTGTAATTTTTGAACCAGATAAGTGAGATCAAATTGTCCAGAATAATTCTTGCGGTCCTGCCCCTTCATTACGCCTTGTTGTAAATCAGCGGAAGCTAGAACGCCGTATCGCAAATACTCATCGCCTCCCTGTAGATTTAAGGAGGTTCTATTGTTATAACCATATTTTACAGGAATCTTTTCCCAATCTGTATCTACACCTCGCTTTACATTCTTTAGACGCTCGTTATAAATCAAACCGTTACGGTAATGCCCCTGACCGAACGACGCGTCATATACACCTGCTCTTTGTTCAAAATCCAATTTTTCAGATGCATTTAAGTAGTTATAAACCGATAAATCCGGAGCAGAAAGCCGAAAATCATTGTTAATGGTCACCTGTACTTTTCCGGGCTTAGGTGCTATGGTATTTACGACCATGACGCCATTCGCTCCGCGAGAACCATAAATAGCGGTAGCCGAAGCATCCTTTAATATAGTGATAGAAGCGATCATATTCATATCCAGATCGACAATACGTTGTAAAGCCACTTCAAATCCGTCTAAGATAAATAAGGGCTGATTCGGGTTTGAAGACAGTTCTCCTCCTAAATTTGGAAATGAATTCTGACCACGCATTTGGATATCAGGCAATTGATTTATATTACCCCCTAGTTCGTTATTCGCTAACATTCTAAAGGAAGGCTCGATAGCCGCAATCCCAGCAAATATGTTATTTGTTGATATTTTCTTTAGTTCTTCACCCGAAATTGTTCGCGCAGCACCAGTAAAGCTCTCCGCACTTCGATTAAAGATACCCGTCACGACAACATCTTCTATTTCTTCTGTTTTTTGATGAAGTTCAATATTGTATTTAACCGAAGCGGTAATAGGAACAAATTGCTTTTGATACCCGAGGTAATTGATCTCCAATTCTCTTGCATACTCTGGGATATTGAGCACAAAATTTCCATCTTGATCACTGCGGACCGTTATATTTTTAACATTAACACCTATAGTGGCACCACCAATAGGCTGTTTAGTATCTGCATCTATTATAGATCCCTGTACGGTCTTATATTCTGCCTTGTCTTCGTCGATTAAGACAATAGTTTTATTTTTAAAAATATGAATGACACCTGTCTGTGTGTTGAAATATTCATTTAGTACTTCGACAATATTGGTGTTTCTGAACTTCGGACTGATCTTCTTGGAGAAATCCAACTTCGAGGAAGTAAAAACGAAATCATATCCGGTTTGTTTTCGAATTTCAGATAGAAATTCATTTAATGTGATGTCCTTCTTATCAATGGTTACCCTTTGTGTCTGAGCACTTGCATTTTCAATAGACATACAGGTGCATGCCAGGGTTACCAAGCATATCCTGAAGAACTTTTTATATAAAGTACGTATATGCATATCCATGTATTTATCCTTCCAATAGCTTGACTAAACTATTGAAAGCTGTTTAGGTTAACTGTAAATGTTTAGTTAGTACTGTAATTATTCTGTTAGTTGTAAAAATAGGGTAATAGTATTATTTCATAACGCGGACCTCCTTTCCGTCAATTTCAAAATGTATGTCATTGGTTTGTTGCAACACTTCCAATAATTCAGATAGTTTTTTTGTTCTTGATATTTGCGCCCATAAACGAAATGTCGGTACCTCACCTACATACTCGATATCTATATCATACCAACGACTAACCTGTGCCATTACATCCGCGAGCGGTTCATTTATGAAATAGAACATATCATTTTTCCACGCAAGATTGACATCAAGATTGGCAGGCAAAATTGCTATTTCTTCACCTTTCACGATGGCTTGCTCCATCGGTTTAAGAAATAGTTCATTTTTATGACTGCTAATCTTTACACTACCCTCTATCAGTGTGGTCGTAATCCCCTCATCTTCTGGATAAGCACATATGTTAAATTGGGTACCGTACACGACAACCTGTTGGCGATTACCGTTCTTCACGGTTTCGACTATAAACTTCTTGTCTGGATCTTTAGCAACCTCAAAATACCCCTCTCCTTCGAATTCAACCTTTCGAGCATTATCTGCGAACATACTTGGGAATGTTAATCGGGAGGAAGAATTAAGTTGTACCTGAGTACCGTCGGCTAACTTGATATGATACGTGCCACCGCGCGGTGTAACCAATGTATTCATGCTATTATTTGCAAATACCTTTTGGTTATCCGTTTCTTTAAATTGGAAGACAAGATCCCCTTTTCCTTGCTTCTCAACACGCAGTCCTTCTATATGTATTTCTTTGCCAATTTCCAGTTCATCCAACTGTAGTACGGTTCCATCAAACATCGTTAAAACAGCTTGGTCTTTTGCCGGAAACCGATCATTGACGGGCTGCTGTGTATTATTGTCGTGTTCGACTTGTTTTTTTACACGAGGGCCCCGACTAAATACTTGATCAATTTGTTTGGTATTGATATGAAAAGTGAGCGGAGCGAGTATTAGTAATGCAACAGCAGCTACAGCGATCCATTTTAAGAAAGAAGCGCGTATGATTTTTGGAGACGTAGCCGGTCGTCCCAGGCCCCGAAGTGAATTCCATATCATATTTTGCTGATCTAAAGGCATATCTACTAACTCTTTCTCTTTATAAAAAGATTGTAGTAGAGAATGTTGGATAATCTCATTTTGATCAGCATCTTGGATGTATCTATTCAGTTCTTCACGCTCACTTGCCGTAATCCTTTGCGAGATACACTTATCTAAAAGATGATTTATCCTTTCTTTTTTGGAATTATTCTGCATAATTTAAAATTTCCGACCAACTGCCATCACTTCCATTATCACATTTATTATTTAGGAAACACGAAATTAGTTAGGCAACGATTCGATTCGTCTTTTAAGCCGATTAATAGATAAGACAACGGGAGAATGTCTTTGGGGGGTATGATTTAAAAATATTTTGAGAATAGATGCAAAACAACAACAATGGGTAAGTCTTTAAGGTGAACCATGCAGTACGCGCGGATACTTTTCATAGCCTGTTCCAAGTTCCATTTGACAGTTTCCGGAGAAACGTTTAATTCTGTTGCTGCCTCATCCCGTTTCAATTGTAATTCCTTGATTAACTTATACGTCTGCTGCTGTTTTGGAGGAAGACGGTCAATTGCTTGCTGTAAAATAAGTTGGAATTCCTTATCCTGAACCATGTAGTCAGCCTCTGGATAAACCCTAAGAAGGGCCTCTTTTGATTCTGCTAAAAAGTAGGCCTTGTAATTTTTCTGCTTCTTTAAGATATTAAATGTTATATTCTTAGCAATTACATAGAGCCAACCTTCAAAGTTCGTTACATTAGTCAGTTCTTCGCGACTCATCCATACCTTGACAAAGGTGTCTTGTACAATATCCTCAGCCATCCATTCGTTGTTGGTAATACGCAGAGCAGTCGTATAGATATTTGGGCGATATGCATCGAACAATTCCCTAAAAGCACTATCGCTTCCCGCTATCACCCCGCGTATGGTCGACTGTAAATCAAGTTTGGCCATTTTAAATCTTTTAGGTCACCGGATCCGTACAAATATATTAATAAGTAGATTATAAACTTTATTAATTGAGTGCCGAGATCAAAACGCAAAGGTAACGAGATTATAATATTGTACAATGACGAATCGAATGTCTTATCGGATCTAATCCTTTTTAAACCATAAAAAAACAAAGATAAAAATATTATTATCAAACTATTAGATGAGTAGACGTTTAACTAATGTCGCAATGTACAAATTGCATATTCTTTTCACTGTATGCGACTTAGTAAAGCCAAATAAAAAAGCGCGATCCATCTTACAAGATCGCGCTTTTATTTACTGCTTTTTCCTTAGCTTTCCGAGCCATCCGCTTACACCGTAGCTGACTAATGCACCTACCGCAGATAACACAATTGTTTCTAAGACACCTCCCCATGTAATAGAGGCCCATACCGAGCAGAAGGCACCACCCAGCGTACTGATGCGCACTTCGTTAAGTTTCATCAGTCTCCTCCTTCCTGTCCGGCTCTGGCTTCTCTTCGGTATCTTCACTGACATCGATGTCCGCATTAACTCTTTCCTTACCCTTCTGCTCCCGGTTTTCCGCTTCCGGTTTGTCCTCATCCAGTACGGCCTCGATTATCCCCAAGCCCACCGCGACATATTTAATAATATTCAATGCCTTTCCCGGCAATTTAATTGGCGCCAGCAGTATCACCTGTACCGCACGACTTATTTTGTTTATAATATCTTTCATAGTATTAAGTATTTCAATAGTATTTAGTATTAAGACCTTGGATTTGAGATGTGAGATTTGAGAACCGGAAACTGGAATCAGAGATCCGATTCCGGCTACCCGATTCCTGATCCCCCTTACTCCTAACCCCTAGTCACTAGTCACCAACCCCTCGAAGATCGCCGCGTCGCTATGCTCCTCGCGAAGACGAGAATAACAGTTCTACCCCCTAGTCAGTAGTTTCTAGTCACGAACTCCTGATCACCAATCACTATCCACGCTTCACCTTTTGCTACCGCATCCAGCAGTAAACCGTACACCCGCTTATAGGCTTTGGCCGATTTCTCCAGCACATAATCGCCGTCCTCATCCTTTTTGTAGTGGTCACCGACCAACAGACATCCTGAGGTATCGCCAATATTGTTGCCAATATGTATATACACATACGAAAAGTTAGGGATGTCGCTTATCTCGATCATGCCACGGTGCAGAGTCGGATACCGCTTCTTATAACGGGCATTCATACCACCATAGGTATTTAGCTTCAATCTATATCGACCGGCCGGTATGGCCGTGCTGCCTTTGATCTTGACTTCGCGGATCGAATCCTCTAGCCCATAGCAGATGAATCTGCCGTCGATATAGCATTCGGACAGGGTACTCTCCTTCCCCTGCCGAATACGTTTTACAACGATTGTCATTAGCGTACGATAATCGACACTGCTTCGCTCCAATCGCCGGTTCCCTTGCCATTTCGCGCACGCACCCTCACATAACAGCGGTCGCCTGGTGCCAGTCCCGAAATATAGTTTGCACGGGAATTGGTGGTACGGTGCAGCTCCCCCCACTCCGGATCGCCATTCGCATCCAAAGAGATAGCATATTGATATTCGTATTCCCAGGCAATCCGCAGCGATCCAAACATGAAACGTAGCTCGCCGCTGACACGCCCATCCAACAACCGCAAGTTTTTCGGAATGCCCGGATAAGCGGTGGATTGTGGGGGTGGCACCAGCTCAAAGCCCGAACTGGCCAATACCTGTCCATCACCTTTTGCCACGGTATTCACATAGAAGGACAGCTCCTTCATAGCCTGCAGCACCAGTGCGCGGGCATTATCCTTAGCCTTAATCTCGAGCTGACTGCCCCGTTTACTCGCGACTTCGTGTTTCTCCCGGTAATCGTTGACGATCACGGTATAGTCGTCCATTGTAGGCCGAGGTTCTGGAAAATTAAGATTATCGGTCATAGAGGCGAGCGTACGCCCGGCCAGTGTAGAAAGGGAGTAGTCATCCCATTTCTCGTAACTTTGATATATTGTTGCTTTACGCATAACTGTATTGTTTAATGTTAACTGATTGTGTTCTTTTACTTGAGGGTGGACTTACTGGATCCATTCCTGTTTGGATTATTTCGTCGGATGGTTCCGCACGAATTTGATTTGCTTTGGTTTCAACCATTTTTCTTTCCTCCCTATTGATGATGATCCAAAAATGTGGAAGACCATAGGGAGAAAAGATTTTTCAAACAACACCGTACAACAAACAACAACTTTAGTAGAAATGCCATACAACACCTTACAAGCAACAGGTCGGATATGCATGGAAAAATGGCTTGAAGGATACCTCTCACGTGAAATGAAGTACGCCTTACGCCAAATGAGGTACGTCATATCCCACGAAGTGTACGTCATATCCCACGAAGCATACGTCCCGTGCGAGATGACGCATACCTTACACGAAATGACGTGCGTCTAAATCCGGAAAGCATATAGCATAGACCACGGGGTATATGCTTCAGACGAGACGAGGTACGTCTAAAAGCAGGAAGCGTATGCCCAAATCCACAGCGTGCACTTCATATGTCACGAAGCATACACTTTGCGTGAGATGATACACATCTTAAACGAAATGCCATCCATCTAAATGCAGGAAGTGTATTTCTAAATCCACTAAGTGTATCTCATATGCCACGAAGCAGACACTTCGAGCGAAATGACGTACATCTTAAACGAAATGAGGTACGTCTAAAAGAAGGAAGCATATATCTAAATCCACGATCTGTGCGTCATATGCCACGGAGTATACACTTCGATCAAAATGACACACATCTTAAATGAAATGGCATCCATCTAAATGCAGGAAGCATATGCCTAAATCCCCGATCTGTGCGTCATATGCCACAAAGCATATATCTTAAATGAAATGACGTACCCCATAAATGAAATGAGGTACGTCTAAATACAGGATGGGTATGCCTAAATCTGCGAAGGGTACGTCCCCTAACTCCTAGTCACTAACCCCTAATTACACTTTTCCCTTCGGCGCACTGTACCAAACACGCGCAGCATCCACTTCGGTCTTGATCAAACGCTTACGTCCGTCGCGTTCAATCTTTGTGAATTGACCTTTTTTGCGCATATCAAAAATTTTCCAGCGACTTACACCGAGAATTCCCATGGCCTCTTTAATCGTCAGGAGTTCTTCCTCATCATAAGATGCCGCATCCCGCACATTGCATTCGTCAGGTACGGCTACAGATGCAGATACAGGTACGTCCTCGTTTGTTGAAAGTTGCTTTTCTAATAGATTATAAATAAGATTTAATGTTTTAAGGCAATTGGTAAGTGTCTTAAAGATTGCCATCATCAATTTAATCATGGTTCCGTAGTTTGGACCACTTCATGTACAAGTACAGCTACATGCTTTTCGATGTTATTGATTCGGATAGCACGACCATTTCCGACACAGATAGGAAAAGCAAGTCTACCACAATGCGGTAAAGTTTATAATTAATTTATCCTTCCTAAGATACCATTAATTATAAATTTTTCCATAGCATGATGAGGGCGAATACCACATTACCTTAATCCATTTCAGCGTGATCGTCGGAGTTGAGTTTAGGTGTGAGGCCAGAAGATTTTTTCTTAAATTCTGAAGGGCTCATCTCAAATTGTTTCTTAAAACATACACTAAAATATTTTGCATTATTAAAACCTGTCTGATAAGCTATCTCTGCCACTGTTAAATCCGATTGTTCCAATAAATAAGCGCTTCGTTTCAATCTGATATTTAAAATAAATTCTTTAATGGACATGCCCACGATATCATTTATTTTCTGATATAAGACCGTTCTTCCTACATTCATGTCAGATACAAAATCATCTACGGAGTAGTTTGGATTTGCAATATTCAGTTCAATCAGCTTCATCGCCTTGACTAATAGCTCTTCATCCATAGACGTAATCGTGACTTTCGAAGGATCTACGGTGACACGTTTGCTATATTTCTCCTTTAACTCCTGCTGGTTCTTTAGAATAGTACCAGTCTGCTGCAGCAGATATTCGACATCAAAAGGCTTATCGATAAATACATTCGCTCCATATTCAAGCGCCTTAATCTTATTCTGATTATCATCACCCATTCCCGAAATCATTACAATAGGAATATGGCTGGTTTTGAAATTTTGACGCAAGCGGCGACAGACCTCGAAGCCATTACAGTGAGGCATTATCAAATCCGTGATGATTAATTGCGGATAGATTTTTTCGGCTTTAGTGATCCCTTCCATACCGTCACTGGCCGTGTAGACATTGTATTTTTCTGAAAGCCGTTCTTCCAGATAGGTACGCATTGCCGGGTCATCCTCTATGAGCAGCAGACTATTTGCTTTTCGGGGATTCTTAACGGTCCCTTCTCGACTCGCCGTATCCAACATGATGTCATCAATTTCCGAAACCGTATAATCGTACACATTGCCTTGCAAATCGCCCGAGCCCGTATCCTTTTTCAAGCCAAATAGGATCGTAAAGGAAATCTTGTCCGTTTTATTGACCATCCAGATCCTCCCTTCCAACGCATTGACAAGTTCTTTTACAATTGCCAGACCAAGCCCCGAGCTTTCTTCAAAAGTCGGTCGATGTGGAGACAGTCGGTTAAAGGAGGTAAAAAGTGTTGCTATTTGCTGTTCGGAAAATCCGTCCCCGCTATTTAACACTTCTATTGAAATATACTCTATGCCCCGCTCATCCGGATCTCGAGACAACTTGGTCAATTCTTCTTCAGTAGATTCATAGATACGAACACCTACATAGCCTTTATTAGGCGTATATTTTAGTGCGTTCGAAAACAAGTTGGTTAAAATTTTCTCAACAACGTCGTAATCGAAGGCCACATACACATGATCCTTATACGTGGCTATACTTGTTTCTATTTCCTTTTTATACGCGTACAACTCAAATAAACCGAAGACATCTCGCACGAAGTTGATGAAATCGCCAACCTGAGGATTTAGGGTAATTTTCTGGCTTTCTATTTCCCTAAAACGAAGCAACTGACTAATCATTCGCTGAATACGGGATATATTCTTTTCTATATGTTGCATATAGCCGATGGCATGATCATTCGTCACCAAGCTCTCTTTCAATTGCTTAAGTGGCTGGAGCACCAAAGTGAGCGGTGTTTTCAGGTCGTGGGAAATGTTGGTAAAGAAATCGGTACGTGCCTGATTCAGCTCCCTCATATTCTTCTCTTTCAACACCTGTAGAGCCAATCGCTCCTTATACACCTTCTTATTCGTATAGTAACGAATAATGAAAAACAGCAGCGCAAACGCAACTATGGCATAAGAACAATAGGCCCACCAAGAGAGAAAAAACGGAGGATCTACATGTAGGTACAGTCTGGAAATTTCGTCGCCCCATAAACCATCATTGTTCGATGCTTTTATTTCGAATGTATAATCACCGCTGGGCAGATTGAAGAATTGTACCGATTTTTGATTGGTATTGATCGACAACCATTTGTCGCCAAGCCCCCGCATGCGATAGGCGAATTGGTTTTTATCTGCCGCTAAATAGCTATCTGTCGAAAACCTGATCTCTATATTAGACTGTTTACTGGAAAGGATTATTTTTTCGTCCTTATGATTGGATAAGCTTGAAATGTCTTTCGATAATGGTGAATTACTGGAATTAACCGTTACTCGCCTGTTGTTGACAAAGAAACCTGTAAAAAATACCCGAGGCTTTTGGGGATTTTTGTTTAAATAAGCGGGATCAAAAAGCAAGAACCCATTTGTTCCGCCAAAAAGCATTTCTCCCTGTTGTGTCTTGAAAGCCGCACGGATGTAGAAGGATCCACAATTATTCTCTTGATAAAATCGTGCTTTTTCAAACACCTGTAATTCCTGATCGTAGTAATACAGTCCCTCACTCGTACTGAGCCAGATGTTTTTGGACACGTCATCCTCCAGTATGCCAAAAACCATCTTTGCTGGGAATCCATTATTAGCATTGTAATTTAGGTAGGTACCATCTTTTTTTAAAACATTTACACCTCTTCCCAGCGTCCCCAGCCATAAATCTCCGTTGGAAGCTTCGTGATAACTGCATAGGTAATTAGCAGAATAAGGCGCATCTTGAATAACATAATGTTTCAACACGTTCAACGTATTGCGATCTACCACATATAATCCCTGATGCGTAACCAAACGAAGGTTGTCGTACCTATCCATGTACAATGCTTCGACTTCCAAATCCAGCTTGTTGTTATTTTCGCCAAGAACCTTCACCATTTCAATATGTCGATTTGTGCGCTTATATATAAAAGACTTATCTGGATCCGACATCCACCATGAGCCTTGATCGTCCTGCACAAAATCATATATAGTAAGTGGCACTTGGCTTCCCGGAAAGAAAAAGCGGAAATCGTTGAACACATTCTGATCCATATTGTATGACATCATTCCGCCACTAAATGCAGAGATGAGCAATGTTTTGTTGTCAGCATCGAACTTTAATCGTTTTATCATATTGGAATTCGGTGAGTTTGACTTCGATACTACAAAATGACGGAATGAATCATTTGTGCGGTCCCAATAGTTGAGTCCTCCCCCCTCGGTACCGATCCAAATATTCCTCAAATGGTCTTCTTGGAAGCCGCTAACAACCGGATGATTGAGTCCACCAGCACTAGGGTTAAAGTAACGTACTCGAGCATCATATAGAGAACAATAAGCGATCTTACCTCCGTAGGTACCTATCCACGCGCCCTGGTCAGGGTCGGCATGGATGGTCCAGATTGAATTATTGGGTGGTGAAAAATCGTCATTCAAATTCAACCGAAGGAAGCTACGGCTTTCAGTGGTCGGATCGTACAGAAAAAGACCTACTTGCGTAGCTACCCATATCACACCTGTTTGATCGATAAACAGTTTTTTAGACAACGCAGAGAGGTTTCCTGAAGAGGCTACCGAAACGTGGTGCTGGACAGCGCCCGCGCCATCCGTCACATGAATACCTCCGCGTTGCGTCAGAAAATAGTACCGCCCCTGATATTCAACGGCATCATTTACTGTATTTGCAGCTGATCCGAAATCCGCAAACAGCTTTAAGCCACGTTTCGCCATATCGACCTGATAAAGAAGACCTTCTTGGGAAACATAAAGACGACCGTCTAAACTAATAACATTGCTGATAAACTTATCTGTCGACAGTCGGAAACCGTCGAGCTTCTTGCTTTTTTGATCGTAACATAATATACTATCTCCCGACAACATATATAGTTTATCATCATGTAGTGATACCGATCGCATTTTTCCGGGAACAAGCAAATCAAATGAAAATTGTTCATAATCGAACGCCAACAACCCATGATTTGTCGTCAGAAACAGCTTGCCTTTTTTATCTGTAATCAACGTGCCATATCCCCATTTCACCTTCGGGTAGATGGCAGAAACCATGTCATTCAATTGGTAGAAGCTATTCCCATCGTACATGAAGAGCGCATCGGGACCGGTATACCACATCCTCCCTAAACTGTCCTTTGTAATACTTTGTATACCACCGTAATAAGATGTTTCGGGCATCACATGAAACCGATATCGCGACGTATCAATAGCGACAACACATTGTACAATAGAAATAAAAAAATAAAATAATAAACTGTATTTTCTCATTTTATACGGAACGCTTCACCAGGTTTATACGCCAATGTACTATATAAAAATTATTTAACCTAACACTTTCTTACCTGAAAACAGGGCTTTCCGATAAGCTCATGGTTTCTTGCTGACTATTCTTCAACTCAAAAACAACAATTTCATTTTTCCCTAATATCAGAACATCCGATTGAATTAGTATAGACTGTTGTTTTTCTTGTTCCCAATATGACCCCACGTAGGTATTATTGATCCATACTTCTCCCATCCCCCATCCAGAGATGTCAAGATACCTATTTTCCACTGCATCGACATTAAATATTCCCTTATAAAAACCTGGGGTCTGCCCCTTCGCTCGATTAGTAAAAATCAAATCCGTTAGCGTATAATTTCGTATATTCAATGGTATCATTGTCCAATTTTCTACATCTTCACCATCCAGCAGTACCTCTCCAAATATCCCTTTCGAATTATCCAGGATTTCCGGGCCATATGTTATTCTTCCTATATTTTCTACATACAATTGCAGTTCATGCGTGCCAGATAAGTTGTCAAGCTGTATCTTTTTCCTGTTATCGGCCAGCGTTCCCTGCAATTTTCCATCGATATAGACAACAGCATAGTCCCGAACATTGTCGAGTTCAAGTGTTGCGCTTTCCGACTCCGCCGTGATCTTAGCTTTATATAATACATAACCAAACTCTACGCCTAGGTCATTCATCGGAAGCAAGGATTGGGACATCACCGCCTCCAGATAGACTTGCGCTAGCGGAGCTCCTCTATCCAGCTCAATTTCCTGACCGACAACCGCTGTAGAAAAAGTCAGGAGCAGGCCAATGGCCACTATTCTTATCATCTTTTTCCTATTCTGTTAAAAATGACTTTATAAACGACTCCTCAACAATTATTTGCGGATGAAATTCATCCCCCTTAACATACTTATCGATACTGTATAATAATTGCTGTGTAGCCGGACGTTTGTCCAGGTCCTTTTTCGTATCCACAGCCAATACCAGTAATTTTCCACCATTGACTTTAGCTTCAAATCCAATTCCTAATTTTTTGTTGTTGTCGTAACTATCGATCACCTGTATAAAAGGCCGAAGCGCAGGCGGTGCCTCACTCATTTCGATGACCTTGGCGTCGTTCAAAATATCCCACCACTGCCAGTCCGTATGGTAAGAGGTCGTAAAGTCATGGAATACCGGTTTTTCATGATGTATCAAACAACCTATCGTCATGGGCGGCCAGGCAAACATGATCGGGTTCCAGAAATGGTTGTGGAATACAGACTTCCTACCTTTTACAGTATTCGGTAATGGGTATAAAACCACGGTTTTACCTTGTGCAAGCTGTTGTTTTGCAGCCTCATCATATACCGTTGTGTACAACACCTGATCCGTAGATTGCATAAGCGATCGGTGCTCGGGATACACCCATATATTCCAGCTGTTATTAATCGTATCATTAACCGATAGGTGTACCGTGAGCTTTTGGGTCTGGTCCAAAGTAATATGCGTCAATGGTATGGAAAATCTACCTATTGACGACACATCCTCATTCGCAATAGTTTGGGTTTTAAGATTTCCTTTTTTTAAAACCTTCCCCTGATCGTCGGTCAACCGCCACTTCAATTTCGCGTTTTTAATCGCCGAACTACTAAAATTATACACTTCAGCCTCAGCTGTAAAAGTTTCATTTTTGAAATAAGCACTTTTTTCATAGCGTAACAATGCGACGGTAGGTGCACAGAACTCTCTGAATTTTTCAGGTGTTATCAGCCCCTTGGAATCCCAGAAAGGGTCGAGTATCCCTACTGGTGCATATCCCTGCCCTGGAAAGTCATTGATAGATAGCAGTTGAAATCCTGCCGATTTGGAGGAACGAAGCAATGCCTCTATAACAGCCTTGTATTCCAATACAGTCAATGCACCTGAAGCGCGGAAAAAATCATGCGCTTGGTCGAGCATACCATTGTCATCCAACATTTCCCTAAACACTTCAAAATTGCGGGCCTCTACCGGACTATTTGCATATTTTTTTATTTCTTCAAAATTGGGATATACGCAACGTTGTCCCGATTCATGTGATATCACGGGTACATCGACATCCGACTCGGTATTTCTATCCCAGTCTGTATTGGGTAAACCCTCATAAACCTTTACAGGTCCCTTATTCGTTTGTTGCGATACATAATATTGATCGGATTTTACACGTGTTCTGGCTGTAGACCCACTGTATAAATGGCGGGAATCAAATTCCCTTCCTTCGGCCGTCAACTCTTCAATGAAGTCAAAGTTGCCTGTAATCTCATTCCCGTTACAGTACAGTATGAAGGAAGGATGATTACCATATTCTTTTAAGATACCCTTGATCTCTCGGCGGAAGAAATCGTACCGGGCTTCATCTGGTTCGGCATCCTTGCCCCACATGGGCATTTCTACCTCAAAATAAATCCCGTACTTGTCCGCCATACGGAAAGCTGCCTTTGGGGGACACCAGGAATGGAAACGAAGGTGGTTAAGACCGTAATCTTTCATTAATACCATGATGCGCTCCCAAGATGCATCGTCTAAAGGGGCGTAGCCGGTAGCGGGAAAAACAGCGTTTTCTACATTACCTCTTAAATGGACGGGACGGTTGTTGACCAGCACGTGGTTCTTACCTTGTTTCACCTCCCGCATACCAAATGTGGCCGATTTGGTATGCTGATAGCTTGCTTTATCATTGGATGTATTTAATGTACACGTGATTTCGTAGACATTCGGATTGAATTCATCCCAACGTTTTATCTTATCTCCCAGCGCGATCGTCGCTTCCACAAAAGTAACCGAGTCGTTGCTCGCAACAGACACTTTATGTTCGAGACGGTAATCCGTTCCTGCAATCATAAAGGTAGCATCGCCATTTACCTCTTTTTTGAGTGTATTGTTTAACTGTAGTCTAACTCGTATGGTATTATCCGCTATGTTAGGATAAACTTGCATATCATCGATATAGACCGGGTCGATAGCCATCAGTTTCATTTCTCCCAATATACCATTCCAGTTGATTTGCGTAAACTCTGTATGGGCATGATTCCACTTGTGTGTATTGTACTGAAACCTATTGTCAATACATACGGTTATACGGTGTATTTTCCCCGGACGGACAAATTTTGTCAAGTCGTGGTTATGAGGCACACTTACATAATCTATTTTACTAACCTCTTTTGTGTCGACATAGACGGAACTAAGCCAGTGCGTACGTTCAAAATACACAAATATTTGTTTGCCTTTCCAGGTTGCGGGAATTTCGATATCACGTTGATACCATGCTGGCCCCATATACTCATATTTTCGGGTAAGACGATCGATATGACGGTATGGTGATTTATAGCCGATTTGGTAGTCGTCGGTTATGCCGGGTAGTTCGATGTTTTCCGGTAAAGCGTGGTTATAGCGTGGAGAAAGAGATCCTCGCCGAAAATCCATCAGGTCCGTCTGGAAGCCCCACGTACCTGACAAATCAAGTTCGGTAGTTTGTGCTTGTAGGGAACTAATCTGTAAAGATAATAGCATCAGTAGTATGCTCATCAAGTGTTTCTGCATCTTATAATTCATTTGGTATCTCTGTATTCAATTACGTTTTAAATCCTTTTCTTAAGTCGAGTTAAAGCTTCCAGATAATAATAGTCTGCATAAGTAAGCGGCACATCAACCTCGGATTTAAGCGGGTATGCTCCGACGCTATGTTTTAAAATAAAACAACCGTTTTCGCCTAGATTAGCCGTGTAGGTGGAAGAAGCCAATGTCTTAATCTGAGTTTCTACAACCTGTCTATATTTTTGAGCACGATCTTTCTCGGCATATTCGCTCAATTCGACTAAGGCGGATGCCATGATAGCCGCAGCCGATACATCGCGATAGGTATCGGGGATATCCGGACTGTTGTAATCCCAATAGGGAATATAATCCTCAGGCATATTCGGATGATTAATCAAATAGTTTGCAATTTCTACCGCTTGTTGTAAATAACGCTCATTTTTTGTTTCCCTATAGAGATAGGTATATCCGTATAATCCCCAAGCCTGACCTCTGCTCCACGACGATTCGTCCGAGAAGCCCTGATGCGTTTGCCTCAAATGCGGGATACCTGTAATTGTATCGTACGATACGACATGATAGGAACTGTAATCGGGGCGGAAATGATGTTGCATCGTTTTATCGGCATGGGATAATGCGATCGCTTTAAAGCTCGTATCGCCTGAGTATTCTGCTGCCCAGAGCAGCAGCTCCAAATTCATAATATTATCAATGATAACAGGATACTGCCATTGTTCTGTATTATGATCCCAAGATCGAATCAATCCCACTTTTGGACGATAACGTGTACTTAGCGATTTGGCAGCGGTAAGCATCACTTCTTCGTAATGCCTATTTTTTGTCAACCGATAACCGTTACCAAAACTGCAGTAAATCATAAAACCTACATCGTGATTGTCGGTGGTATATTTCTCCCGCTCTATCCGGTCTGTGTATAGCTGTGCATATTTCAATACATCTGGATTTAGGCTGTTTTCGTAGATATACCACAATGAGCCAGGGAAAAAACCACTACACCACCAACGCGAATCAGAAGACACATCATTGCCGTTTGCATACGTCTGTGGCAATTTCCCCTCCTGATCCTTATATTTTTCGGCCATTAGCAAGGATTGCTTTTCTGCAAAAATCAGGGCACTATTGATGGTTGACGCGAATGCGTAATTATCGCTGGTCTTCGATGTATTGGTACAAGCGATCAATGCGAAGCTTGCTATAAACCAAATTAGGGATCTTGATAAAGTAACCACGATCGTCTTTGATAGACTGAAGGTCTTTTTTTTCATCTGAGCTAATATTTTCACAAAAGGTTGCCACGGCCCTCGCTTCAACTAACGAAACGCAGTGGCAACTAAAATCTATAAAGTTTCTAAAAGAGCACTATTGCACCTGCACATCGAGGAGCTTTGTCCAACCTGCGCTCGTAACATCACCATTTATAGCGAGCTCTAATCCCGGTTGGTTATCTTTGGCTGTATCCACAATGGCTACAGCCCAAGAATAAGCGCCTGCAGGCAAGTCTACCTTGGTTTTAAAGTTATATGAAACAGGATTGTCTTTTAACCATTCGGAAGGTTCGCTGTCTGTATCCAGAAAAATTTTCTTCACATTGTCCTGGGCATCCAATAGTGCAAAAGCGACTTTATATTTATAATTCCATTGCGGAATGTTATTGGGACAATATCCCCAGCCCATATTTCTCCAACGATGCGTGATAGTGGTCTCCGCTCCGCTCTTGATTTTCTCTGGTAAATATACCCGATCAGGATACAGTCGATAACCGCCTTCAGAGATAAAACGTTGTACTAGACTAAAGGATTTTTCGAACCAGGAATCCGTATCTCCAGATCGGAAGTCCATCATATTGACGCAGGCTTCTGCCGAATCGTCGAATTCCCCCTGCCTTACATCTTCGGGATGACCTTCCCTATAGCGGCCACTCGGATCCGTCCAATACCGATGTGTTCCGGAGGTAATCCATCCCCCCTCCATCAGGATTGGGCGCTTGTAATTCCACGATTTAGCAAACTGCTTTTCCCAACCTTGATAGTAGTCCGTCATACCGAACGCATCTTGCCTGAGGCTATACCCCTTGTTGATCATCTTGGCCAATAGCTTATCACTATTCGGATTCGGAGAACCCCAACTTTGTGGATGACCGATTAGACGATGGTAGTTGATTACCAACGGTATCTTGGTGAAGGTTCTGGTGTATAGATCGGAAACCCAATCGATCAACTCCTCTTTGAGAGCTTCCGTATTAGCCCCGGTAGACGTGTTGGGATCTTCGTATATGACATTATGCGCTTCGCCCCATTTTCCAAAACCATAGGCATCGATAAACGATACGTGATCAGGGTCGTTGAAATCTTCAGCTAGGGCCTCAATAAATTTGGCGTAGTATTGCCTAAAGATAGGATCCTGAGGTAGTGGTGTCACACGGGTTGGATAGGAAGGATTCTCCAGATAGGAGGCTGCTCCTGCATCGAATACAAACTGAGGTGTATTCATTCCTTGATCGCGGCCATCGACCACGATGCGCAATGCAATGGGCACTCCCCGTTCTTTAGCACCGTTAATCAGTCTCGCAATCTGTGTGCTTGGATCCCGCCAAGCGTAAACGCCATCGGCCGGATTGAGTGAGGACCAACTCGTCCGTAGGTAACAGGCCGAAGCATAATCAATTGCTTTTACCCGTTTTCCTAAATCGGGAACATAGTATTCCTGATCCCAATACGTGGGCTCTGCTGTTCGGGCTGCATACATAACCCAGCCGTTTAAAGGATTGCGCAACACCGAGCTCCTGTTATATTTAGGCTTTACCAAGGTATTACCATTGTTAATCCCCCCCTCATCACTATCCAGATCTTTAGAAGAGCAAGCTAATGACTGGAGGCAAACGCAGATCAGCACGGCTAACCTGATCATTGATGTATAATTTAGTTTTCTCATTACGATAAATTTGTTTTCATTACCATTTTTTCTTCTCATATTATCGCTTCTCAGCGATAATAGTCATATTTCGCAGGTCGAGCACAAGAAAGTTCGTCCCGGCTGGGATCGTGATATACGAGTTCCTGTGTTCGCCCGAGGAGCCGCCGGATATATCAGCTAATTTCCCTAGTGTAAGCGTTATATCTTGTCTCAGGCCTGCTGATGTTAATGGCGAGCAAAATGCGTAGGCAAGATTCTTGTCATTATCACTTCCTCCATAGACGATAAATTTTGCTTTACCCGTCCGGCCGCCTGTATACACCAGCACCTGCGGATCGGCCAAACTTACTGTACAGTCCATCTTAATAGGAGTTCCCCAACCGTTGATCGCGCCATGCATCCATAGATCCGTAACCTCGGTTGTTATTTCCCCGTTACCACTATTCCAAACAACACTCTTAGGAATAAGGGCCTGTGCAGGGGAGTAGATCGTAACGGTCGCCTTTTGCATATTGACAACTACCCGGTATTGACCTGGCGTTTCAATCTTCCAGGAAGCAGGAGTTTCCCGCATTTTTACACTTACCGGCACCCCATCCTGTAAGTTGTCATTTCCATCCGCAGGACTGATATAATTGGTTGCGCCGTCAAATTCTACGGGAATTTGTAGCTCTCCGGCTTCCAGATCAAGAAGGTATGCATATTGGTTTTCGTTTTCCACGGTTTTACTCATCTCAACACGGCTCATTCCCGTTACAGCAGTACCGTCTAGGAACACCTTGTCTGCGTCGAATACCACGGTTCGGATAGGTTGTACATTAACGCGCACTGTACGAACTTCAGGTGCTTCAAAAGTAGCACCTCCACCCCATTGGGCGGTAATCCGAAACTCCACGGTAAAAGATCTGTTCGTGGGGACACCCCATTTTTCGTTTGCCCAGTTCTGCAGCTGCTCTGATGTAAAACTTCTACTGTATACACCTTCGTCTTCATAGTTCATAATAGCGGTAGACGATCCGAAATTGTTACCAACCACATCCAATTTCGTGGTGTATGAGACCAGATGATCATCTGATTGCGGTCTAGCCTCTACCCAGGTGAAGGTTAAAATATTGTCTGCGAGATGCTCTTCATCCAAAGTAATGTCTGCAGATGAAGCCTCCAGTTCCAGACGTTCTTCCACCTTTTCGATATCCTCGATCTCGTACGAGCAGGACAGTATGCAAAAGGCGACAAAAAACAACGCCCATGTTTTGTATAAATAATTAACCCTTTTCATAAATATCTTTGTTGATATAAAAATTCATAGTTCACATTTTCATCGTTCATATCCTGGATTTTGCGGAAATTCGGCATCTCGATTGGCATCAATAATCGCTCGTGGAATAGGCCAGAGGGCGTGATCGGCTTTGACTTTCTCTCCGACTAAACCATTATACATTTTTACCCGCTCGACAAACTGATTCGTGCGCACCAACGTAAATCGACGACTCTCTTCTCCTACCAATTCACGGATCCGCTCGTCGAGAAGAAAGTCTAGTGTCATTTGGTTCGCATTGATTAATGTTGCGCTTGCCCGGCCACGAACTTCATTGATGGCATCAGCTGCTTTAGCCGGATTCTGCTGTCCGAGATAAGATTCTGCCAACAACAAGTAGGTTTCGGCTAGGCGAAATTTCATCCGATCCCTGTAACTGCCTGTCAGCCCCAAGTTCTCTGCGCGTCCGTAAAAGAACTTCGTAAGTGCCGGAAATAATGTTTTTGTAGAGAACCAGGTTTGTTCCGTAATATTGGCTTTTCGACCATATAGCGTCGCATTGGAGGCGTTATTGTAATACCAATCCCGTTTGATGTTATAGTTCGAATTACGGATATCTGTCGCATCGAAAATACCGGGCACATTACCAGTGGCATTCGTACCAGTGGTACCTACCCACCATTTCATTGGTACGATCTGCGCCAATCCACGGCCACCTAAGGTATCGGCCAGGACAAAACCCGAAACGTCAAAATATTTGGGGTTCCACGCTCTACGCGTCCAGTCATCCGAATTTGTCCCACCGCCAATCGCATTAAACTCAAATTGCAATACCCAGATGCTTTCTCTGTTTCCGCCTTTCCTGTTTTGATTGTGTTCAATAAACAAATCGCTAAATACATCGCCGGGGTTTTCCTGACTTTTTCCGAATCGTGTTTTCATTAGCTCAAAGTAGCCACTGTTGATAACCTCTAATGCAGCCTTTTCAGCCAACACATATTCTTTCTGCATCAAATACATTTCACTTAACAGGTGATATGCTGCCCACTTGGTCAGTTTCCCATCCTGCACTTGATCGGGATTTTCTGGCAAATGTTGGGAAGCGAATTCGAGGTCATCAACAATATGCTGCAATACTTCCGCTTTTGGGGTACGCGTAAAATTCAGCTGAAAATCGTATTGAATGGTTTCCACGTATGGCACATCCCCATAAAGGTAGATCAAACTGCGATATGCGTAAGCGCGAAAGAAACGCGCTTCAGCCCGGAAACGTTCCTTGTCGCCCGGCGTATCCCAATTAGTATTTATATCAGCGTACATCAATATTTCATTGGCTGAAGCAATTAGGCTGTACGACCAATTCCAATAGGACTCTACAAACCGCTCTTCGTCAGTCATCGTTAAATTGGCAAATGCCGTCAGCGATGCGTCGCTATTGATAACATCGACGATATCGGTCGCTGCCTGGAGGGCTTCGTAGGGGGTCGCGTTGCCGTGCATGAAAGCACCACCCTCGCCCCAGGTATTGTATTCCGCCCGCGTGATCGCATAAAGTCCGGCCGAACCTACTTCAAACCCGTATGTACTCGTAAAGGTGTTGGTAGGAGCCAGTTGCGATTTCAGGTCTTCTTCAAGAAAATCCTTACATCCTGTTGTGGTGATGATCACCATCAACACCAGTCCACATTTTATGATATTCTTTATTTTCATATCGTTTCGTATTTAGTTAGAAAGTGAAATTTAATCCGAGCATATACGAACGTGCAGTCGGATAGGAAGCCATCCAACCATTATCGTAGTTAAGTACCTGCCTAACGTTGGAGAAGGTATGGGCGTTGTTAACGCTTACATTGACATCAATAGCATTAAGACCCAGCTTCCCTGCTATATTTTGTCCCATTCTATAACCTAGGGTGATGTTCTTGATCTGGACGTGAGACATTTTTTTGTAATGATTGTGCCCAAATGTATTTATATACCCAGGGGATACGATATCGGCATCGGGATTCTCAGGTGTCCAATAGTTTGCGTCATGCACATAATTTGTTAGTCCAAAGGTCCATGAGCCCATATTGGCGAGGTTGTCTTCGCGCCACACACCGAATACGCCATTTACTAAGCATGAAAAGTAGAAATTGCGAAAGGCTATTCTATTGCCAAATGAGGCGGTGTAATCGGGCATTCTAGAACCGATGATCTTCCTATCGTCGGCATTAATATAACCATTGCCGTCTACGTCTTCCAATTTAGCCGAACCCGCTGCGGCACCCGTTTGTACTTCCCGCTCTGTCCCATTGGCATCCGTATAGAAATACTCGTCTCCTTGTTGCCAGATACCCACCATATTATAATCATAGTACACCCGCAATGGTTTACCGATAAACCATCGATTGGCCACATCATCTATCTGGTCGCCCCGTAATTCAATAATCTTATCCCGGTTTAAGGCAAAATTAAGGTTCGAGCTCCATTGGAAATTCTCGCTATGTATGTTAACTGAATTCAACACAACTTCAATACCCTTGTTGCGGGTCTGCCCAATATTGTCCCAGATTCTACCGAAGCCGTTCATTATAGGCACGCTCCGCGTCATGAGCAGGTCGTGCGTATTCGATAGATACGCATTGACCGTACCACTCAATCGGTTATTCATTAGCTGGAAATCGATACCAAGATTGGCAGTATAAGTAGTCTCCCATTTTAGATTCGGATTGCCTACACCATCACTTGCCAGGTATACCGTATTGAAGGGTAGTCCACCATCCCCCCAAATGTACTTTACACTTGAGTATAGGCGATCCAGTGTCTGATAAGGACTGATGGCTTGATTTCCATTGGCACCATACGATACCCGTAGTTTAAGCATATCCATCCAACTCAGATTATCTGTAATAAAACTTTCTTCGGCTACATTCCACGCTAGTGCGACGGAAGGGAAAAAAGCATATTTGTTGTTCGCCCCGAATACGGATGCGCCATCCCTACGACCCGTCAACGTAGCGAGGTACTTGCCTTTATAGCCATAATTGACCCGTGCCATATATGATAGCAAAGCTGTTTCGGACAGTCCCGAAGATATGGTTTGGTTGCGTTCGGCTGTACCCATCATGTAATAACTCGTATTGTCAGTTACGAATCCTTGTCCGCTTTGGCCAGAAGAAACGTTTTTCGTCCGTTGTAAACTGAACAATCCCGTTGCATCGACTCGATGATGCCCGATTTGCCGTTCGTACCGCAAGACGTTCTCCCAGGTATAATCTGTACTGTGCCCGTTGCTAATGCTTGCGTTTCCTCCTACCTGACCTCCTTGTTCCCGACCTACAAAGGTATCCCTACCGTAATACGTTCCTGTAAAGTTACTTCTGTAATTGTATCCAAGATTCGAACGAAAAGACAGACCTTCCACCGGAAGCAGGATATTTGTATATCCATTTATGAAAAAGTTTCGATTGGTTCTGTCCTGATCGGCATTAACGTTAAGCATAGGATTAGTGATCAGGGAATATTCCATCGGCTCGGCCACATACTTCCCAAATTCGTCCAGGTATTTTCCATACGGACTCTGCTTGATGGCATGTTCGATATTTGGCGTTATACCTCCATCTTCCCGTTGTACAAATTGGGTTCCTATACCAGTTGTCAGCCAATCATTGAATACCTGATCGATATTGGAAGATATATTAAATCGTGAAAGCTTCGAATTGTAAACCACCCCCTCTTGGTTCATAGAAGAAACCGCCGCCATATATTTCGTGTTACGTGTACCACCTGAAAAACTTAACTGGTGATCCATTGTCATTCCCTTCCGAAAGATATAATCCTGCCAGTTGTGCGTAATTCCGTTTGCATAATTTTCACGTTCGCTTTGACTGATTATGGAACCCGCAATAGGATCCAGCTGGTCTCCACTAAGGCCTTCGCGCAAACGACCGATATCCTGCTGTAGCCGTATGTATTCATTAGGCCCCATAACTTGTATATATTGCATGGGCTCAGCTGCTCCAATCAAGCCTCTGTATGCAACCTGCGGCTTACCTTCGACACCTCTTTTGGTCTGTATCAGTATGACACCGTTAGACCCTCGTGAACCGTAAATTGCTACGGCGGACGCATCTTTGAGTACTGTTAAATTATCGATAGTGTTGGGGTCCAGGTCGACCAGTGAGCCACTATATGGAATCCCATCCAAGATAATTAACGGACTGTTGTTGGCGGACAACGAGTTTTCGCCCCGAATTAACAGCGATTGACTAGCGCCGGGAGCAGCATTGGATGTGGTAATATTTAATCCCGCTACCTGTCCCACCAAACGATCCATCAGATTTGTCGTAGAAACCATTTCCAATTGTTCCTTTCCCACTACGGATAATCCGCCCGTCAAATCCCGTTTACGTACGCTACCATAGCCTACGACTACCACTTCATCAAGCTCTGCTAAACCAGATAGGGTGACATTTATAACACCCGATGCGTTTATGGCTAACTCTTGGTTATCATACCCAACATGGGAAAAAATCAAACGCGATAAAGGTGACGCCTGTATTGTGTAATTTCCCGCAGCATCGGTCATCACCTGTGTATCCTGATCTTTTACTTTAACGGTCGCCTCGCTGAGGGCAACACCATTTTGATCAACGACCTTTCCCGTAATTTTAATCAGATTTTGTTGTGAATAGCCATTGGTTACTAACAGCAAGAGTACGGTAACCATCCCAAAATAGCTGTTAAACTTTTTGTGAATTATTTTTATCATATATTTATATTGGTTAAAACATTTACATTTCATATCTCCACTTACCTAGAGGTTAGCGAAGAATAAGTTGGTTTACTTTGGTTACTTTTTTCTATAGGCATCAAAATTTATTGGTGAAACATCTTTCCATTCTACATTATTAAATGCTAAATAAGTCGCGATTATGTATAGCTTTATTATTGGTATGCCGAAGCTGTTGTGATGCTTTGACATAGTACAAAATTAAGCGTAAACTTCACACTGAAGGGTATTGGTTTGTTCAGAAATGGTTCATTTTTGTACGGAAAAACCCATTTAAAGGCCTAATTCAGCAGTATCAAAGAAAGTAGACGGTCTAATTCAGACAAGCTTGCCTAGTTAGGGATAGTGATGACATGGTCTATGGTGACCGTTTCACTAGGCTGGACATCAATCGCATGTCCTGTCCCGACACGCAATATATCCCTAAAACTAGCGTGTGTAATTCCTTTCGAAACAACCATGTGCTGCGATACTACATTGCGAACAAATAGGCCCATTACATTCTTTGCGTGTTCTATCACCAAGCCCTGATTGGACAACTTATTAATCGTCATGTTTTCGATAAACACATTGTTAATCCTCAAATTGCCTATGGGCATTATGCGTATCGCGCGATGAGATATGGAATAAAAATCTTGCCAGTTCTGAAGGTATATATTGGTGATATCGTCGATTTTTCCTCGATGTATAGATCCGCTTACTACATTGACATTTTCCTGTCCAGCATCCACATTCGTATCAGTTAAACCGATATTAATAAAATCGTCACCACTCCTTCCCTGGCATCTGTCGATGATAATATTTTTACATCCAAATCGAACCCCTAGTCCATCTTGGTTCAATATCTGTCGTTCTGTTCCATGCACGTTGACGGCCTGCCGGACGTTAAACGTGATGTCGGAAATCTTGCCATTCTGCGCCCGTTCCAGCACAATCCCGTGTGCGTGGTAATCTTTTAAGGTAAGTCCACTAATTTCAAACCGATCAACATGCGCTAAAATAATCGCATGATTTCTCCAGCCGCCCATTTGATTTTCACCAACTTTGCCCGCATCGCTACCGTATGAAAGGTTATAATTACCATTAGGCTCCGTGGATAGGGTCTTATTGTGATCTCCTGTCGACCTCGGATTGTCCGCACCTTCTAATAGCACATGGCCAACGCCCCGGATCGTTATATTTTTTAACGGTCGGACTTCAGCTATACCAAGGCCCGTGTTACCGGATCGTATAAAATTGTCTCGGCATTGATCGGAGAGTTTGATCGTACAGTTGTTGAGCACAAGCTCCATATCACTCGGCAACAAGATAGCGCGGTCGATTAGCCAAACTTTCCTGCCTGTCGTCGCGTCGATTGGTGGGATGACTACCCGACCTGTGGTGCCGCGGGCTTCATTAATAGCTTGTTGTATCCGTTCGATTTGGCTCCCCGTGTTGTACATATTTGGACTGTGGTACTCCGTTGGTCCCCCCAGATCTGTTCTGTTTCTGCTGTTGCCAGCTTGTGCTTCTAGGCTAAAAAGTATTGTCAAAAGTAGCCAGTTCTTAATTTGCTTTATATTCATCATACTTATGGTTATACCGTGCATTTGGATTTCTAATTCCATCAAAAATAGTATAATCAAACAGCAGTAAGTTTCGTTTTTGTACAGAAATAGTTCGTTTTTGTACGGAAATAGTTCGTTTTTGTACGGAAAGAAATAGGTGACATCAATCCTAGGTCATCTTTAGCTCCACATCCTTCCATAACACCATAACCGTAAACACCTTTGTATCATCGATGACGTCGATCCTATTCTCTTCACCATAGATTTTCAGCAGGCTTTTGATGAGAGGTAAGCCAAGCTGGGTACTTTCTTCGCTAGTGGTACGGCCCTGCTTTCGGAAATTGGTGAGGCACATATAAAGCCTTCCATCCGGCAGCAGATCCAACGTGAGGTGTAGGGGCCTTTTCGGGTCGTCTACGATACCGTATAGGCAGCAATTTTCGATCAGCGTCATCAGGAGCATGGCCGGCACTTTGATGTTGTAGACCGCTTCCTTGGCACAACGGATAACAAGGCGTAACTTTTTACTGCGCTGAATACGATATATTTTACACAGATTCTCCAACTGCTCCATTTCAGTACCTAATGGGTGGGTCTGCTGGTCATGAATGTCGTTGTAATATCGGAATATCTGCATCAGCGGCTCCGCGATCTTCGCAGCCCGATTCGGCTTCTTAATCGCCAGGATTTGAAATGCAGATAAGGTATTCTTCAGAAAATGCGGAAAGAAGTGTGAACGGAGCACCTCTGCCTCTAATGCGAGCAGGTTATCCCAATCGATCTTGGCACGGTCGATCAGATAACTCATCCAGCCCAGAAAAGCAGGCAACACCAGCAAGGAAATAACTTCATTCAGATTCGAGATTTCCCAATCTCCTTCATGCTCCCAGGTCGCTGCCCCCAGCCAAACGCTCACGCATAATAAGCCAAAAAAAACGATTCCAATAGTGACCACATACAGAATCGGAAGGTATAGAAAAGGCTTTCTATTACTATAGGAGACGGGGGCGATGAGGTAACGCGATAACGCAAACAGACCTATATTAATGGCGAGCATGGCTATGAAGTCATTCCACCCTGAAAAGGCTGCTGCGCATAAACCTAGTACGATCCAAGCGGTTACAAATATGGCTAAGCACCACAGGATTATTTGCGTTGTTTTATAATTCGATTTCCGAAAAGGCATACATGATTATTAAGGCGACTTTTCACTGGCTATGAATTTTTCGATGTAGGAACGGCGACTTCTGTTCACATCGACTTTTACTCCATTTTTGAGTTTCACAGTGCTTAACGAAATATCCTTAACATAATCCTTATGGTACATCACCGAGGATGTTACAAACAAAAAGATATTCAAACGTTCGTAGTCTTGATAGAAAGCCTTTAGCGATGTACGCATACTTCCCAGTAAATAATAATGTCCGGTAGGATCCAGCCCATAAAAATCGATCTCATTTCCTTCCCGCTTCTCCTCTTTGACTTTACGCTTTACCCTCACGATATCTTCCAGTGCCACTCTGGTCAATTCCCTCACCGGATGCCCGGCATGCTCCCTGTCGTCATCCTTCTCTTCTTCGATTCTTTTGTCGTGGGGTCGTCTTACCAAGATAGAAATAGGGTCCTTCGGCCGCCAGGTTTCCCGTTTTTGTAAATCCCGTACCAACTCATGGATATCCTCCTGGAACAGGGGCTTCTTGAAAAAAGCATCCGGACGGACATCGTGTCCCTCTTCGGCATGTTTTTCCCGGTAATCCGAACATAGGATGATAAAGCGGACATAAGGGCGTAACTTACTTACCCCCTCCGTACCCAACATACCGTCTAGTTCGACATCCACAAATGCAAAGTCAACTTTTACGGGACGGTTCTTCAATGCTTTTATTGCGGTTTCGACGGAAGTATAACACTTCTTCTCCACATGGAACAGTTTTGTCCCCATAATCACCCTTCTCATCTGCTCCTGAACAAGCGGGAGGTCTTCTATAATAATTGCTGAAAACGTAGACATTCTGGTTTCTTGTTTTACTAGGTTGTACCGCTAATTTACAAAAATCCTCATAAATGTGTCGGTTTTCACCAACAGTATGGCCGATCAATGCTGTAAAAGCCATATTTACGGTATTACAAACAACTAAACACATGAACATAAAAAACAAATCGCTACGCTACGCTGCCCTCATTGGCTGTGCATTTTGCCTATTTCAGGCTCTTCCATTTTTAACGACGGAGTCTCAGCCGCAGACCGTCGAAGTATCCGATGCCTTACTTCAATTGCATCCTGATGTTTTCAAGACCAAAATTCTTTTTTCCAGAGATGAGCCGACGGCCGTTGCCCCGGCCGTACAAGAAATTATGGAGCAGGAGTAAGGCGCAATGGTGAGCTGGTACCGCCGACTGTTGTCGAAGTGCTGGGAGCTACACATTCTCATCAGCGTATTGTACAATCTTGCTCATTTGTCGAGCAGTACAATCGTTGTCGCGTGGGGTGTAGCCCCACTGTACTTCAACAGAGTATGGGAGCCTATCAGGACTACATCGTTTGTACCTCGCTACGCCGAGTGGGCTGGTATCCATGGTGGATACAGTTTTTATAGTCCTTCGGTAGCGAGTACGTACCGCAGCCACTTCTATATTGCCGACCCTAATGGTGAACTGCATTATTACAGTCATCCGTTATTGCGCAGCCGTAGTGCGAAGATCCGCTATCGCAGCTTTATGGACCATCAGCAGGTCTGGATAGGCGCAAAAGAGCATAACAGTGAAGTGGACACGGCCTTTGCCTACGCGGTACAACGGTCATTAACGATGCAACTGGCCAAACGCTATCCCGGCAGCCCGGTAGTACACCGGATCATGGTGCAACATATACCGTCACTGCGGGAGCATACCGAGCAGATAGAACTGAAAAAGCAATTGATTAACCTTAAGACATACCGATATCAATACGACACCCTACACACCCATTTGGAGCCGCCTGTTACCACAGGGGATGGGATTGATCCTGGGTTGGGAGATGATCCAACTTTGGTCCGATTTACCAATACTGTATGGACAGGATGGGATTATCGACAACCGTTTGCTCCAGTTGCACCAATCGGATACAGGTTGGAACATCTATATGGCGGCAGATTATCTTCGATGGATTGCGCTAGCCTACCTCTTATGCTGTGCAGCAATGACACTACGGTATCACGGCCGTTTAGCCAGTATTCTCTTATTGATACTGCATCATGGGTTGTGGATCAATGATCCCAACTGGTCTTACGGCGTAGACTACCTCGCACAGACCGGCCTGCTGATCTGCTGTCTTTCCCCAAAATCTCCGCATACCTTAAAACTCTTACGCTGGCAGCTCACGGTGGTGTATCTGTTTGGTGGATTAGGGAAAGCCATTGGCGCGAGCTGGTACGATGGGGAGGCACTTTGGCGGGCCGTACAACAACCCTTTCCAGGCGCCCTGTTTCCGATTCCGACCAAGTGGGGAAGTTATAAGGAGATCTGGATAGTAAGCGGCTGGTTTGTTATCCTGCTTGAGTTGTGCTATCCCTTGATCTGGCGAGCGGGTGGGTACCGTCGTACTTTTTTAGCAGGCATTATCGGATTACATGTCAACATAGCCTTAACCATGGGATTGTACCATTTTGCGAGCCTCATGATCTGGTATAACCTATGCAGCTGGTACTTCCCCGACAAAAATACGATCATTTCCAATTATTCACCCCTTGAAGGCGAGGCGAGGTATCTCGCAAGTACGATTCCTTCCCTCCCACCTTCAATACAAGGAAAGGAGGCTAAAGTCTCTGGAGAGACTACGCAAACATCGCCGATCGGTTTGATGGCGAATAGAGCAAACACCAAGAACTAAACAAAAAATAACGAATTATGAGCAAATATTACAGCAAAACAAAGGCGTTTAACCTGCTTTTGAACTACTGGTCAAAACATCGGCCGATAAGTGAGGAACACGCACGATGGCTAAAAGAAAACTGCACCGCGCATATTGTTAAAAGTGAACAGATACTCTATGCGGAAGGAGATCGCCAGAAGAAAATCTATTTTGTTTCGGAGGGAATCCTGGCACGGCGGAAGCTTACTCCCAAAAAAAAGAAACAGCAACTCTTGGCTATAGCCCCGCCAACCTACGGTCTATTTACCACTAAGCACACGCATAGCCTAACGCCGGCGGAAGGCGATATCATAGCCTTACGTTCCGGTCTCCTTGTGTCCATTCCATATACCAGCTTAGCACTTGAAGGCTTCAAACACCTTGGACTGGATGAATTTTCCAGACAGCTGGTCAATAAGAAGAAAGCTTTGCTGGACAAATTGCGCCCCTTAGCATTTGAGCGGGATGCTATGGAGCGCTACCTGCGGTTTGCCCGTGATTTGCCAGAACTCTGTTCTATACTATGGCAACAGGAACAGGCCGATTTAATCGATGTATCTATCAGCACTGTGCAACGAGGCTTTAGTCGTTTGTAAAAAATCACCCCTAATCTCTGTCTCTAGGAGCATGATCTCAGGCAGATTTTATTACTCAACTTTGAAAAGTGAGACATCGATATAAAGAGTAGAGCGAATTAAGCTAAAAAATAGGTTGAGCGTATCGGGATGACAGCCACTATTCCGGTGGTAGAGTTTCGACAAGGTAGAAAAAGGCAGTGAGACCGGCTACTGCTATCCGCCGATACGTTGGTGTGGTCACGGATGTCGAGACACAGGGACGCGGGTACAGCGATATAGTACAAATAAAGCCAAGGGGCAGGCTGCGTCGAGGACGCAGCCCAGTCCGGGCCAGATAGGAAAAAAATGTAGTAAAGAAAAATGAACAAAATATGAACCGCTATCAGACAGTGATATTAAAAAGCAAGGCTGTCCTCGTAAAGTTAGAGAGACTTGCACAGTCCCTATGGACGAAGCTGCATGGGCGGTACATGTCGAGTTTTGGCGTGCAGGGAAGTATGGTATGGGTACTGCTATGCACGCACGCCTATCTTGCGCCCCGCGCTCCTCAGAGAACTGCGAATAGAATCAAGTATCCGCGTAAGTATGCACTATTCCGGCGTTAGCAGCCAATTATCTACTACACTGGTCAATCGCGTTTCGGGGAGAAATGCCTGGCCGATACGGAACCCTCGATCGCATTCCTGTGAGGCAAAACCGAAATGCAGAAAAAGAAATACTGATTTAATCTTTGTAAACTAAAGCTCGCACTGAGTTAAAAGTGTATATAATGCCTATGGCAACTTTAAAAAACAATTGGCTACGCGCCATTACATTAGGATTATTTATGATGGGTTTAATTTTTACTTCGCAAGCAGGCGAAATTGATCCACCTAAAAAGGACAAGAAAGGGGCAACGGGTGTAGCAATAAAAGAAACTGCTCCAACAAAAATGCTGAATCAAACTTGGCATTATAACGGCGGACCGACAGATTCACCCACGGATGCGAGCAAGTACAGCCTGAGTTCTGGTGAACCATGTGGTATCTTACAGGAAACTGTTTGTAAACTAAATGCACCTGCTTCAATTGCGAATCCGAATCAACCGGATATGAATGCCGAAGTAGAGGTTGACGGTGAACCGGAGCCGAGAACAATTACCCAACGTATTAATGATGCGTTCAGCGGTTCGACACCGCAAGCTAATGAAACCGTACAAAGTTTCAAAGGCCTGTAGTCTATCGTAAGCAAAATCAAAAGTCCGAAAATATTATGTTTTCGGACTTTTGTCGCTTATTTAGTTTTGGTGCATCCCTGTAATATCAATAACATCCTTCGGTATTTTAAAAACGTAACTTTCCGAATTTGGCAATAATTTGTATTCTTTGCTTACACCTTGATCTACGAGTGTACGGACAATCGTCTTTTTAAATCGCTCATCTTTGTTGAGCCGCCTTAGATCTAACCACCGTATACTTCTATTAATAAGTTCTTTCCTGCGCTCATCCAAAATTAACTTTAGAAGTACATCAGTATCATCCTCATCAACCGGCTTAAACGAAGCCTTATCAATCCGGTTTATGAGCAACCTATTTAAATCTGCTCGCGCCTTCGCGGATTCCCGCCCCCTAGCATAACATTCCGCACGGTTTAAAAGAACTTCCGAGGTTGTCAATCCGGAAAAAATAGTCCCGGAACCAAAGCCCATATAATTCCCTTTGAATGAATATCCGTTATCACCTTCGCTTCTAAAATAAGATTGAAGTCTCAAGTCACCCGGTTCGAACAAGTTGTACAGCTCAGTAGACACGACGGAACCACGACTGGGACTCAATAAACTAGAGCCACTGCCACAAGCAAAAAATATCGTTTCTACATTCATGGCATTATAGGGATAATTGGCACCCAGGTCAATGGTGTTCAGATCTATCAATGTGTTCTGTCTGGCTAGACATGCTGTAGCAGCACGTTCGGATTCGTCATATAATTCCATCGCAAGATAGATTCGGGATAAAGCAGCATAAGCAGATGCCGTATTCGGACGTGATAGGTAGCCGTTTGTCTCGTTCAACAGCACTACGGCTTCATTCATATCTTTCAATATGTCATCATACGTTTCCTTAATGGTGCTCCTTTGCGAATTGATATTTGCATCTGAAGAATGTCTCAGCGGTATACCCAGACCGGCATTCGTACCATCCTTATCGTAAGGAAGACAGAAAACCTGTGCCAACATAAAGTGTCCAAAAGCTCGGTGGAACAAAGCCTGCCCTCTGATATTTCGCCCGGCAGCGCTTTCGGTCTGTCCCATTTTTTCCAGGCTTTCCATGACAATATTGCTAATGGAAATAGGTTTATAAGAATTGACCCATACACCCAGATACACAGGTGGGTACAGATCTGTCCATATAAATTTATATGTACTCTGATCAAAAGCCGTCAGGTTGCCCAAGCTATTGTGATCCATTTGATAATCATCGGTACCGACTTCCAGTAAGAAAGGATATCCTCCCAGATTAATGAAATTTTCAGCATCCAATAAAGCCTGTAAGTCGCTTAGCGAAGAGGCTACCTTACTAGAATGCGAAATACGCTGATCCAAAAATTCTTCGCAGCCGGTCGCTGTCATGGTACATATTATACCCAGCACATAATATTTTATTTTATTCAATAATTTCATTTTTTGTCTATTTAATTACAATTGAAAATTTAGGCCTGCTGTAAAAACCTTAGGACTCGGCATTGCGAGATAATCCGGATCTAGCGTAGACTCACTTTTCTTCCAGATAACACCCAGATTATTGGCCCCGACGAAGAGCGAACCCCGGATTGCATAGCGATTAACTTTGAGGCTGGTATTATAGGATAGTCTCACGCTCTGGAACCGGATCAGATCGCCCCGTTCGATATTGGCATCAGATCTCACATAAAAGTTGTCGCGATTGGCATCGCCGGGATACACCATTGAAGGTACCGTGGTCATTGTTTCGTCTCCCGTTTTTTGCCATCGCTTTTCAAAATCACCGTGGCCGGTCCAGCTGTTAAAAAGTGCCGTGTAACTGATAGATTCTTTCCTAAAATAATGTCCCCATTTAAAAAGAATATTCATACTCAGCGTGAAGTTCTTATACGAAAAATCATTATTAAATGCACCGTAATATGGTGGAAGTGCCGTTCCATGAAAATTGAGGTACTGCAACGAATCCGCAAGCATCTGGGCGTAGTTTTTTGAAAGCTCCCCTTTCAAATACCCCTGTGGATCACCGTTCTCCGGATCCAATCCTGCGAACTTATAGGAGAAAACGGGATACAGTGGTTTTCCTTCGATCGGAGTGATCTGTACACCGCCGTTCACATAGTTTGTCGTAGTACCTATCCCCCCTTTAAAACTGGTGATGGTATTCGAGGCGTAGGAAAAATTGAGATGGGGATTCCAGCGAAATTTATCGATACTGATGCTGCCCCTCAGGTTTATATCCACACCTTTGCTCTCGATCTCCCCTACATTCTTGGTCATTGTAAGAAAGCCACTTGTAGGATCTACGACATCCTGAGAAAGAATATCATAAGATCGCTTTTTATAAAATTCAACAGCACCTGACAAACGGTTGTTCAACAGAGCGAAATCTAGACCGTAATTCAGCATCCTGACAGTTTCCCATTTCAGCGATGGATTCGGTGGATTAAAAACCTGTGCATAAGGCAGGTTGGTATATGGTGAATTGCTGCTAAAAACGAGGGTGGCTTCCAAAGAAGAGCTTCCCACCGCGTTACCACCTGCGCCGAGGGTGGAACGCAGTTTCAGCATATCGAGCCACGCTATATTTTCCATAAATTTCTCCTTAGATACATGCCATGCCAGCCCCGTGGACCATAACGGGTTCCAGCGCGTATTTATTTTTGAACCAAACCCGTTGGACGCATCCCTTCGCGCAGACATCGAAATACTATACTTCTCTAAAAAATCGTACTGCAGGTTGGAATACATGGATACATAGCGCACCATTCTATCTGAATAACCGGTATAGAAAGGGATAGTTTGGCTGCCGGCCAGATTACCATAGATCGGAAAGCGGTTGATATAATCAACATTCTTGCTGGTCATCACACCTTCGTCATACCCGTACACCCCGTACGAATCTTGAGTTGTATTGGAAGAAGATATCTCACCGCCCAGCAACCAGCTAAAACCATGACGCTGCGCCCATTTCTTATTAAAATTGAGCTGCCCTCTGATCCGGTGTGCCTGGAGGTGATTGGTGGCATTATTGAGTATTCCACCCCTTGGTAGATTATACTTTACTTCGCCATTGACGATCTGTGAAAATCGGTTAATTAGATCCCTTGCATGAAAGGATTCTTCCTGATAATGTAACGAAGTCTTTCCCGACTGGTTCTCGTATCCGTATGTGAGCTCTCCACTCAGTGACTCCAAAATTCTATAGCGCAGCTGCAAGTTGGCGGCTATGTGCCCGGAGCGGGTGCGCGCTGTTGATTTGTCTACGTCTTCCAGCGGCATATACGTCCAGTCCAATAATTTACCGGCTCCTGCCGTATCAGCAAACGCACGGTTGAAGTTCTTGGCAATTACCAGCGGGTTACCTCCCGCGTCTATCAGCTCAGCGTATGGATAGATTGCATTACGTGTGCCTCCCGGGATAAGATTGCTGCTCGGGAAAGTTGCACTGTTTTTATTTACCGACTCCGTGTACGCAACATTAACTAACATACTAAGCTTTTTACTCAATGTGGTTTCATTAGAGAGCCGAAATGTATATCGCTCGCTGTTACTTTTTATCTGCGCCCCGTTATTATGATCAAATCCCAAACTGGCCTGCATCCTATTCTTCTCCGTATTGCTTTCCACCGTTGCAAAGTACTGTTGTCCAAGCGCATTGCGCAACAGGTGTTTACTATAATCATTTCTGTAATCCCTGGCCGACCAATAGTCCATTTTTTGCTCTAGTTCCTCCTTTGTGACCTTACCGTCCTTATTTGCATAGAGCAATTCTATCAAGGGCGAAAACACCGTCCGCTGCTTCGTCGAACTGCTATAAGCCCTGTCATAGAACCCGTTATCAAAGAGCATCCGCTCTACCTCCATAAAGTCTGAGCTCGATATGCTTGGTGTATAGAACAGGTCCGGCTTTTGGGTTATTAGTACATTGCCCATGATATTTACCGCCGCTCGGGAGGAATCCTTCCCTTTCTTAGTGGTGATGACAATGACTCCGTTACCTGCTCTGGAACCCCAGATCGAACTTGCCGCGGCATCCTTTAGGACGGTAACCGATTCGATGTCATTGGGATTCAGATTGTTCAGATCACCATCGTATGGGAAATTATCCAGTACGATCAGCGGCTTTGAAGATCCGGAACTGAATGTATTGAGTCCGCGAACATTGATAACCGATGTTCCGGAGCGGTTGTCAAATTGCAATCCAGCGACCTTACCTTCCAGTCGTTCCAGGATATTAACGGTTGTCATGGTATTAAGTTCCGAATTTGAGATCTGTCCATAGCTTCCAGTAGCCCTTTCTTTGGGTAATATCTGGTAACCTGTATTGACAAGGACTTCTTCGATAACATTTTCCGTGGGCACCAGAACAATATCGGTATCACCTTGCCCCGCATCCAACGTTATATTTTGGGGTTTATAACCGACAGCAGATACCACAACCTCTAACTCCCCTCCTGTCGCGGAGATATTGAACCTGCCTAAGCTATCCGTCGTAAACACACGATCTGTTTCATTTATCCGCAGGGTGGCAAATGAGATGGGCGATCCATCCTGTTGTTTAATCGTACCCCGATAGTGCTGCTGTGCAAATACCGTGACAGTAAGCAATATGGCTGCAATACTACTGATTACGTTTTTCATATTTTTGGTTATAATTGATAAATACCTCTACCTGATCTTCGTTTACAAATTCGCTGAAAGTAACACCTGATACTACCCCTTTGGGATTGATCCAGACGTAGTGCGGAATAGCCACATAATGGAATACACTCGCCAGATAGTCGTCGTTATAAACAGTTGTCAAATTGCTTTTTCTGAGGATATCATCTTTCATCGAATGGATCTTTGAATAGTCGTCTCTTGTAACCCTCGAATTCGCAAGAAGCACATTAAGCCGGCCTTTATATTTATCCTGCAACAGGGATAATTTTGGAAGCCCCTGAATACAGGAAATACACCAGGTTGCCCAGAAATCGATGATCATCGGTTTTCCTTTAAATTCTCTCATCGTTTTACGGACGGTGTCCCCGTTGCTATAGAAAAGATGTTCTTTGGTCCAAAAGTCGTCCGGTACGTTCTGTCCCACAATAATTGGCTGCACCTCCCCTAACCCGTTTGCAATCCGCTCTCCAGCGGACTGCGCCTGGGCATCACTAAACAACACACATATGAAAAACAGGCAACATATTCGTAAAATGCTACCTAAAGAATCGCTATTTGTTACATTAATTTTTCCGGTTCGCGGATTTTGTATAAACCTTTCACGGTTTTGAAAACTGCGTTTAAATACATTAAATACAGTTTCACAAACAGTTCGCAGAAATAAGTAGTTATTTCGCGGATTTTTTGGGCAAATATCTTGGTCATCTAATCGGACACGATCCGGTAGTTTCCAAAAACTATTTTCTCCGTCATCATGAGCGGAGCGAAATCGCAATCTTCTTATTGTGTTTAGGGCAATGTTGACAGCTCGCAATAGCGCATAGCAATCCCCTTTGCGTAATTTTCGCATTCTTTTGGTGTGTTGTGCAAAGGCAGTAACATGTAAAACTTAAGTCCTCCCTTTCCCAAACACACATTACACCTTCACGGACACTCAGCTATACAGACCGACCTCTGCCAGTTAAAAAATTTATTAAAATTGGATCCGAATGCGATTTCAGCGAGCATAATAAAAAAGATTAATAGGGTTTATCTTTCGCATTTACGGATAAAGGAACTCCGCAAACGGAGTTAAGCCCTACCGAAACTATTCGGGGGCGGTTTTTAGATTTTTGTAAAGTTGCTTTTTTGTAATTTTCATAACTCACTTTTATTTAAGTGAGTCTCAGGAATGGAAGGAACTATAGCCGGGCTCCTATCAACCGCGTAACAGGGTTCCGACGCCCTCCAAAAACGGCTCACGATAGGGCCCATGACGCTATAGCCGTACAAAAGTACGTAAAAGTCGCCATAGGCATCCTCCTATCGTCTCGTTTTGGATCAAATTGTCGGAATTTGTTACCGAGACTCTTCTAGTTAAACACCTTGATTAATTGCTTAATCATTTCATAAAGCAAACATAATAAAATATATATAACATTACAAATTTATTTCGGTTAATATTATTTACAAGAATAACAGGACTTTCATAAAATGGAAAATCCTGTGAAAATTAGCTCGATACATCTTTTCATAATTAATGTGATCAGGCTATTGCGAGTGAATCTAGGTTTAAGTCAAAAAGACATTCAAGATATTTTAGATCTTAGTTCTGACAGTAATCTTTTAGGCTCAGTTGAAAGTAACTTTCGAACGGAAAGGTATCACGACAAACATTTAAACAAACTTGCCA
The DNA here is from genome assembly GCF_005049105.1 of Sphingobacterium alkalisoli. Lineage (GTDB taxonomy): Bacteria > Bacteroidota > Bacteroidia > Sphingobacteriales > Sphingobacteriaceae > Sphingobacterium > Sphingobacterium alkalisoli. The sequence continues at coordinate 1,007,662 of NZ_SUKA01000001.1, read as the reverse complement.
TAGCTTTTACAAAGATAGCTAGCGAACAAGGTAAAGATATTAGCTATACTGTCAGTGACTTTTATCCTCCTGTCAATTTCAAGGAAGAAATGATAGAAAAGATTGTTGTTAAAATAGAACCTACGGAGCTAAAACAAACCGGCATTCTATACCTATTACTTGAAGAAGAAAACGATCCATTCTTTAATGATTGGCATACGTCTAAAGAAATCGCACAGTACTGCGGTGGCAAGGCCGGAAAGAACTGGGGTTCCAAAGATTTTACCGCGGTGATTGAATATGCGGTAAAGAAAGGAAAACTGATCAGAAAGAGTGAGGACGAAGCACTTTTTAAAAGACCATAAACTGAATTTCAGATGGCCAAACCAATAAAAGAAGATATACACACGGAGTTTAAAAGTTCCTTTAACGATACAGTTATCGAATCGCTATCGGCATTTGTTAATACCAAGGGTGGACGTGTACTTGTTGGATTAATGGATACAGGGCGGCCTGTCAAAGTTTAGGGAATGTACCATCTCTAGAGCTTCGGCTTGTAAATGCAAAGCCTTTTAGCTAAATTTGGTATTAAAACTAAACAACTATGAATGTACTATCACTTCGAGAGCAGGTTAAGAGAGGCTCGATGGCTGTGAAAGCACTCAGAGCTAACCGATTGAAAAGCGGATTACCTTTCATGATCAATGTAACAGGTATGGAAAGAAAACTGTGTTATATGGAATATCCTAATGGTAAAATACATCTGGTAAAACAGTCTAACAATGGCAGCGATTTTGAGACCATGCATATTTTGGACGAGTCGGAAACAATACAGCTTAGAAACCGTTTCGATCTCTATTAATACCCGAACTTTTTGTAATAACTGGATCTAACGGAGCAGGTAAATCTACCGTAGGACCGAGTTACTTCCCAGATAACTTACAGAATATTTTTGATGGAGACAAGCTTTATTTGGAGAAAAGGTCGGAGCTTTGGAAATCTCACAACAGCCAAACTGGCTAATCAAGTATATGCCTAATATCGCTCGCTTGGCGGAACTCAAATGAACACAAATTTCGTTAGTGTATGTACATTAGTGTTACAGTCTAATTTCCCGCTATTAATTGTTGGAGTAACCTGCAAACGCTAACAATTGGTTGGATTTGCAGATACAAATAAATTTATCTAGGTTTGAAGCGACAGCGTTGATGCTATGGCCAACAAAAAATCAAAACATCTTGTTACTTTTCCTGCATTCTCGTTTGACAAGATTGCCCTATATTATAAAATCAGGAAAGAAAAAGGAATATCGGCATTTGAGTGTTCTTTCCTGCTTGGCAAGCATAACTTTTTTATACGGGATACCGAAAACCCTTTTAAGCCAACACTGATTGATCCGGAAGATAGCGCACAGATCGGGAAGATTCTTTTACTGGAAGACTACAATCCGCCCGTTACTCCTCTCGACCTATATAAACTGAATGTCGAAGAAATCAAGATCGACCGGAAGCGAATAAAACGGGTTATAACAATAGAAAGTGATCACAATCTACCGAACAAGTACCTGGAAATCTTCACGGAAGAAAAGGAAGATGAGCTTGAAACACCTCTATTTCTTAGTACCTCTCCAGAAGTACAAACTGCCTTTAGAGAACTACTTGAGCAGGGATATTTCAATCATACGCGCACAGCTTTGGAAATTTTTGACACATTTAGGGCGATGGATCAATTTGGGCCAAACTTCCATCCACGGTATCTCATCCAGAACATCCGCTATTTTGTCAATAAGAAATCCGGGGAACCTATTCTCGACAATAGCCGAACGAATCTTTTTTCAAGACGATTATTCTTTGAGCCTATCGACTTCACTATCGACCAGGCCAAAGGCGAGGTTTCCAACTCATTTGACGCGTTGGGTATAAATTCTTTTGGCGAGGCGGCTGATTGGGTCAGCGCGTTAAACTATCGGCGAAACAGCGATAAAAACAACCCATTATGTTTATTCGAAGACAACTGCGGCACCTGTAGCACCAAACATGTACTGCTGAAAAGACTGGCCGATGAAAACGGGCATCCAGAGCTGCAATTGATGTTGGGCATATTTTACATGACCGCCAAAAACACGCCAGCTATTAAAGACGTGCTAAAAAAATACAATCTAAAATATATTCCAGAAGCTCACAGTTATATTCGCGCTTACAACTATATACTTGACTATACCGGCATCGGTATCAATGAAACCAAATTTGAGCTTGAACTACGGGCTGAAGTCGAAATACAAGCAGACCAAGCTACGGATTCTAAGGTATCTTACCATAAAGACTATCTAACGACATGGATCGATAAAAATGGAGTTTCCTATTCTCTTGATGAATTATGGAAGATCCGTGAGGAGTGCATAAAAGCAATTACACGTCGCAGTGCTAAATAAAAATGCCACTCAAATATCCATCCACAGTTGACACAGGCTTGTAGCCCAGCCTTTATAACCTCTTGTCAGTAGTCTCTACTTTTAGGTTGCAATTCCAGCATGTACTTGCTCATTCTACTATTTAAAGACAATACTTCCCACTAACGTATCAATAAAAGCCTCTGCTTTCGCAATATCCCGCATGGCGCAATAGATCCTACCCAAAACAACGTATTTACCTAACAAATCCTGCATAATAAACGACTTAGCATTATTGGATTTATAGTAATTAATTAAGACTTCGCTGCCATTAACCGTTTTAAGCTCATCATAGTAATCTGCTTCCAAGGTGTTCGTTTCGCCAATCATATTGGTAAACATCTCCCTGAACTCTATTTGAGACTGGGTAAATGGACGGAAATCATTACCAGAGGTCCTATTACGGCAGGTTAATTCGATGACCATGCCATCTACCAAAAAATATTCACCAGCCATTTTATCCAGCCCTTTAATTCGTGTAGTATAGGTGTAAAAACTATTGACCAAATCTTTAGCTGCGGAATAGGCCATGCGATTGGCCGTCGAGATATGGGTATTGGTATGCGCTATCTCCGAGAAAGGGCGTACCGCGGTCCCCTGGATATAGGTCTGGGCAAGCGATACCTCACCCAGACCTAAAAACAGAAAAAATAGAAGCATGTATTTACCCATATCTTTATTTAAAGACTATACTACCCACCAACGTATCAATAAAAGTCTCTGCTTTCGCAATATCCTGCATGGAACAATAGATATTGCCCAAAACAACATATTTACTTAAAAGATCTTGCATAAAAAAGCTTTTAAAATTGGCAGATTTATAATATTTTATTAACACTTCACTGCCATTTACAGTCTTAAGTTCATCATAGTAGTCCGCTTCAAGAGTATTAGTTTCCCCAATCATATTCGTAAACATCTCCCTGAGCTCTATTTGAGTTTGGGTAAATGGACGGAAGTCATAATCGTTGGTACGATTTCGACAAACAAGCTGAACCACCATATCATCCACCAAAAAATATTCTCCGGCCATTTTATCCAACCCTTTAATTCGTGTAGTATAGGTGTAAAAACTATTGACCAAATCTTTAGCTGCGGAATAGGCCATACGATTGGTTGTAGAGATATGGGTATTGGTATGCGCTATCTCCGAAAAAGGGCGTACCGCGACCCCCTGGATATAGGTTTGGGCAAGCGACACCTCGCCCAAACCTACAAACAGAAAAAATAGAAGCATGCATCTGCCCATATCTTTATTTAAAGACTATGCTACCCACCAATGTATCAATAAAAGCCTCTGCTTTCGCAATATCCTGCATGGCACAATAGATCGTACCCAAAACAACGTATTTACCTAACAAATCCTGTATGAGAAAGGTCTTGTAATTTACAGATGTATAATAGTACTTCAAAATTTCATTGCCGTTAACTGTTTTAAGCTCATCATAGTAATCCGCTTCCAAGGTGTTTGTTTCGCCAATCATATTCGTAAACATCTCCCTGAACTCTATTTGAGACTGGGTAAATGGACGGAAATCATTATCGGCAGTCCGATTACGGCAGGTTAATTCGACGACCATACCATCCACCAGAAAATATTCCCCAGCCATTTTATCCAGACCTTTAATTCGTGTAGTATGGGCATAAAAACTATTGACCAAATCTTTAGCTGCTGAATAGGCCATGCGATTGGCTGTAGAGATGTGGGTATTGGTATTCGCTATCTCCGAAAAAGGACGTACCGCGACCCCCTGGATATAGGTCTGAGCCTTTGTTGCTACGGCAAACCATGTGCATGCGATTAATATCATTAAGATTTTCAAACTTTTCATTTTCTTTTTTTATGTGGTAAATTTAATTACAAGGACTAGGCATCGCCATACCCAACTGTTTCCGTAAAGCCGAAAAATTCAGCGTACCATTATTCGGCGATCGATAAATATTAACTGCATCCCCATACATGGTCAACAAGGCGTATTCCGCGGCCTCCACTCTACTTTTACGTTGTGTATCACGAAAAAATTCTTGAGCGTGTTGTTGATATTCTGTATTTGCTTGTGTCCGGGCTGTAGGATCCGACAGATCAATAGCTGCCCATTTCGTTTCATCCTTTACGGTGACCACGTAAAGATAATCATCCGTGATGATAGTTGAGGTATAATACCCTGCAAAGATGCTGCGTTCGCCTACTGGAACCGTGTTATACCATTGTGTCCCGATAAAGAGATCACTCGGCGAAGGGGCACTGTTATTGGGGTGCGTGTGTGTATATCCGATGGTATATCCTGTAGCTGCGCTCCACCGTGTACTGAAGTTCACATTGGATACAGTTCCGCTCTTTAATGGATTATTGTCTATTTCAAATGTTACAAGGTCTTTCGCCAACGTTTCATATCCATACTCTACATTCTTGCCACCCACTAACACATTTTTCGTATTATTCAATGCGTGCGTATTCGTTAACCGCATTAGTGGTATGTTAAGTCTTTCGTTGACAGCATAGCGCCCAAAACAAGAATCTCCGGAAGGAACTGTGGTTAATTTTTTATTAGGATCTGCAGCGACCACGACATAAGCTACCCCAGGAGTAACAGGTATAGAAGAAAAATCGCCCGGGCTGTATGTTCCCTGGTACCATGCGTCGGATCCATTTCCACTAGTCGTATAACCCATCACCGTCACAGCTTCTATTGTGTTACTATTTGGTGGAGGCTCATTGTCGCTAATCCCTCCCTCATGAAAAACTCCGCCGCTAATGATCCCGAGATATGTTCCCCCGCCACCTCCCCAATTGTTCTGCTGAGCAGTGACCAATACCTCTTCAATGGTACCACCGTTTATGGTTGTATCACCGCCCCCACCCCCGGTCGAGGCAAGTTTTTGCAATCCGGCTTTTAGTCCCTGAGATCGCCTGATATCGACCGCCATTGACTTCCTGCTGCGGATAAATGTCCCGCTCAGGAAGCGATTTCCGGTGCCGCTATACAGGTTCAGGGGTGTATTGCTTACAAAGGGATCACCGAAGTACTCCTTGATCATACCATTGGCATTTCCCCCCGCATCCACAATAAAGCCCAGCTCCACGTAGGTATCGTTCCCCTGGCCGGCATAGCGTATAGGTACGGTCAACACAGGCTTTCCCTGCTGATTTTTGGAAATGCCGTGCTTATCCCACTGGAAATGCAGTTTGGTAATATCCAGATCGCTCGACTTAGCTTTCTTTTTCTGTGCAAACTCCAGATTCTGTTGGTGCCATACTTTAGCCGCATACAGGAGCGGATCATCTGGTTTTCCACCATCGTCAAGCCCATAGAAGCTGTCTTTGCGGCAGCCCTGCACAGCAGCCACTAGTAGCAACAGTACGCACATGTAGTGCCATAAATTGATTTTTCTCATCATGATTTAATTCGTATTAATGGTTTTTAAGTAATTTTCTGCTTCTTGCCTTATCCCCTGCACCTGTTCCGAAGGCACCTTGACGGGATGCTGGCTGATCTCCTCTGCCCATCGCCGCGCAAATAGCTGGTCTTTATGCTGTCGATACAGGTCAAATAGCAGGTATTTGGGAAGAAAGCTCTTTGGTAGGATATGCACGGCTTTTTCGTAGGCTTCCGCAGCCCCGGGTACGGAGCCTATCTGTTCATAACCCTGTCCGAGCTGCATATATCGATCGGCCGTGGGCTGTATGGACACGGCTCTTTCCAATAAAGGGATGGCAACTTCGGTATCACCCACGGACAGCAGCTTATTGGCATAATCGCTTACAAAAGCAGGCTCTTCTCCTAGTATCCGCTCAAAATCAGTATATGTTTTGTAAAAAAGAGGTTCATTATAATGTACTAAAATAGCCCTGCCTTTCGTATGCCACTGATAGAGTGTCGAGGCATACCGGCATGCGATAAAGCCTACTGCCAGTACCGACACGATGATAAGCCCCCCTCCTCCGTACCACAAAAAACGTCCGTGCCTTCTAACAGGAGTACCCTCTTTATGCTTGCTGATCAACACCGTGGCATAAGCCACGAGGATCACTGCCAGTAGATGAATGGGGATAGACAACAACGGATAGGAGCTTATCGCACAGAGTAGCAGGAACAGCAGGGCACCAATCAACATATAGTGGCGGTGGCGTAAAAACACCCGTAAGGTCCATCCGACCAAAGTCACCGTCAATAGACACCCCACCACGCCGTTTTCCACCAGAAAGCGAATGTATTCGTTTAGCACGGCACGTACGTCACCGGCCAACATGCGATCGGAAAGTACCGCATCTCGAAGTGCTGCCCCCTGAAGATCGGCCAGATGATATTCCATAAAGCCAGCACCGCGTCCCAACCATATATTTCCGGCATCTAGCGCACTTAGACCGATCTTCCATAGCAACAACCTGCCATCCATAGAGTCCGGGTGCAAAAAATAAAACGCAATGCCGATAGCGACCAACAAACTAATTGCCGGAATCAGATAGCGCATACGAAGCCATTCCCGTCGGTAAAGAACAACCACCGTACTCGCCGAAACAAGTAAGGCCAACACTACCGTACGTGAGGCACAGAACAGCACGGTAACGACCAGCAAGCCTACCAATACCCATCTTACCCATCGCCCAAATGCAGCACCGTGCAGTAAGAAATAGGCTGTCAGTACCAGAAACATAGCCAACAGATGTCTACCGAATAGCAGTCCACGACCATCATATTCCTTGTCGGTGAAGAAAGCTATGTAATAAAACTGCACGGCAAGCACCATCGCGAGCACGGTCATCCAAAGGCTGAAGATTCGGAAAACCCTGATATCCGCCCGGAATAGAAGTACGGCAAGCAGGTAGACCATCAGGTAGGCCAAGGCAAGTACGATATACTTGTTAGTCGGAAAGCCGGTCATTACCCCTTCATGGAGCCAGGGTGTTACGCACAGGTACAGGACGTAGGCCATCACCACGGCAAGTATCCCACTGTGGAAAAAGTAGTCAGTAACGGTATCGTGATTGACCAACGTTCGTACCATCATCCATACTAACAACAGGGTCGACGTTATAAGCAGCAGGTATGGCAAGATCAGTGCGGTACTCAAAAACGTATACGGCAACGGGACGGCTACACTGGCGGCCAACGGCCATGCGGATAACAAAGAAATTCGATCTCGGGAGCTGTATGTAGTCGATGTATTCATGTCTTATTGATTCTCGATATGGATAAAATCTTGTTTATCATTTGTATAGAAAAAAGGAAGCTCTTCTTTGCCTTGGCTCAGGTTGCGCAACCAGTAAACGGTGCCGGCCGGCACCTGCCGGAAGTGAACAAAATTATATCGTGCGGTATCCGTCTGATGTACCTTCCAGCTTCTTCCATCATGGTAATACAGCCGATAGACATCCCTTGGTATGATACCATTGTGGGCACTACGGGGTATAAACCGGACATGCGTGATCGCCACCGGGCTACCGAAGTCGATACTGGTGCGAAAATCGTTCATCACGGTGTTGATATCCCCGTCATACAGGTTTTCCGCACCGGGACTCAATGCCCCAGGTGTACCCTGGATACGTACGAGCCCCCGGTCATCAACCTTGCCAGTATCTTTGGGTGAGAAGATTGGTAGCGGCGAAGGTGCAGCATGCGCATGTCGCTCGCTCGGCTGTCCAAGAAATTCCATTTCGGCCAAATTCATCTTGTAGCTCTTTCCTGGCCCGGCGTAAAACCGATAATAGCGGTAAGCCTCCTTATTGTTCAGGGGTACCTCCTGCCAATAAGGCACCGCTCCCTCCTGCAGTACAGCCAGTGTATCTTTCTTCTTTCCTTCAAAACCAATGAAATAGCCCCCCTTAAGCCGCTGCTGCAGGATTTTCAGGTGTGCTTTCTCCGGGTATTTGCGTATGAGTACCATATCATCATGCCGTTGTCCATTGGGATAAAGCTCCACGTAACGCAGAGAAAGAGTCTTTTCCTGGAAAAAGGCGTTCTGTTCCAGCCGCCCGTTCTGCATACGAAAATCAAATGCTTTACTGGGCTTATTTTCAGTCAGAGGCTCAGGAAACAATGCTAAAGCATCCCCTTGATCGGATTCGATCAAAAAAGGCGTACCAAAGGGTTGCTCCTTCCCATCCTCGGTGTAATACAGCGGTACAAAGACCGTATGAAGCGGTACCTGCTCAAATACGGCTTCCTTTTTACGGTGATCAATCTTCCCCCAGGCAACGGCATTCAATTTATCCCCCTGAAACAGGCAGAGATAAGCCAACTTGTTCGGGACATCGGCCGCTAGAGGAATGCGTAGGGTGATCGTTTGGTGATAACGAAAGGTCTGGTCTCGCAACAGTGGAGAGGCCAGTTCCTCGGGAATGTACTCTGATGAGCCGGCTTGAAAATAAGGAGTTTCCCTATTGACACCATACGTCCTACGGTAAACTTTGCTAGCCTTCTGCAAATCACTCTCCCAGTTTTCACGCAGATTATTATCCGGTGTCGTGTAAGGTTGCCATATACCGCTTGAGTCGGGAGATACTGCCCAAAAGTGACGGCTAGGCCGATCCTTCCATTGTGGTGTATATTCATACACCGCAGGAACACCGCAAGCCCTTAGTATATTGATGCTCCAATTGGTCAGGCTGTGACAGTTCATCCTGAACTTGGGCAGGATAAGATCATATAGTGCAGCATGGGTTTTAGGTTTGGTGTATTCGTTAAGCCAGCGAGACTTGCCGATAAAGGCCTTATACCGGTTGACGGGCTTCCGGATATTGTCAAAACCTTCTTTTTCCAGAATGGGCATCCACTGCTTCCGCAGGTCGGCACGACGCAAGATAAGTTCCTCGTCGGTTGTTCGGTAAGGCAGTACAAATTCTTTAAAATCGTCGTAAGCCATCTTGGCAAGTAGGGGATCTCCTCTCCACGCCTCAAATGCCTGATCGATATGACTGATCAGAAAATCGGCTTTGATGAGGTGTACGTCGCCAACGCTGTTTTGCTCGTGCAGAGGTGTGTCCAACTGTTGGAAGTCCTCTCCCAGTTGCCGGCGAAAAGGGTTATATTCCCTCGGCATGAGTGTGCGGATGGAATCGCCCGACAGACCTCGAAACATATCGTGGTAAGCCGAATCCAGTCTATCAAAGAAAAGGTGGTAATCGTCCGGCAGGGATACTTTCTGCTTACTCTTATGATACGGCATATTGGCAATCAAAAAAGAAGCAGCTTTGAATTTATAGAAATTTTTATAGCGGTAGTGGTCTAAAACCTTCTCCAGCTCCTTTCTGTTATTCCCAGCTTCTACCAAGGCAGATTTTGTCTCTTTGGAGAGTGTAAAGCACCCGAAGATTACGACTGCAGAAACTGACAGGAGCAAACAAAATAAAAACAAATATTTCGTCCACTTTCGTCCGTCTTTATTCGGTCGATCTGCTATTTCGTTAATGTTTTCCATAGTTAAAATAAACCGGCTTTACTTAGACTATCGGATTTCGTGGTTATGCACATTCTTTGTCATTTTATAAATAGCTAAGTATTAGAGAAAGTTGTAAACGGGACAAATTCTTTATTTAATCTTAACCTTAACATTCCAGTTTATAAACAGCTAACTATATCGAAGATAACCCTTTAACAAGGCTAAATCAACATGCATTTACCCATCTTTTGTGTATGGCTAGAAATATCATTTTTTGATGGTCTCATTTTTCACGAACGTCCATGACAATTAAAGCAAAATATTGGATATTAATCAAATAGACAATCCATTGCTAGAATTTTAATGATTGCATTATTCATGTTTACAGCTTCAATATTATTGAGTTTGATGCACGAAAAAATTCACTATTGGCGTAATAGTATACGGGGTATTCCGTAGGCTTAAATTATATTGATATTCATGTTATCTCAATTTTCTTGACACAAGTAAAAGCTACATGTACTTAAATTACACTATGCTCTGCGCAAATCCAAGTAGAGTAGCTTCCAATTCTTTTAACGTGCTAGTGAAAGGTATCTTTTTCCCATTATTCAATTCCACGATTTTTTCACTATGATGTATGCAGGACACGTAGCGCAAATTAACAACGTGCGATCGACTTACCCTGTGCATAAAGATCCAATCTTGTAGTTTATTTTGTAAATTGCTTAGATTGAAGCTGGCCGTGATAACTTCACCATCGACCAGATATATACAGGCATACGACGAACTAGCCTGACAGTATAGAATACGATTTACATCAATATAGTATGTCTTCCCCTTGGTTTTAATCATTAGCTTTTTCATAGATTTTTGGTCTTATTTAATTACATCATGTAGATTACGATCTTACGGAATACAATAGCAGATTAGTTATTTTTCATTGGTAGCAGCTATCAACGTAAAGATAGATTAAATTCAATATCGGTAGAATAATTTCAAGTCGCAACCTGCGCTATCCTGTTTATCGAAATATAAAAAGTAGATCCTTATCTGATGCCAAATACAACTTTAAGCACTGCCATTCGACCGCGTAACTCATATACATTATGGCTTTGGTTATTGGCGGAGATAGCGTAGGTCTCAAAAGTTCTGATATTAGCCAGATTTGTCAAATTAAGCTCAAAGTCCGTACGCCACTTTTTAGATCTATACCGAGCAAAAGTATCAAAAAACACATAGCTCATATTCTGAAAACCGGGCTGATGACTAAATAGATGACGCGCTTTAACATTTACATGAACGGACTTAAACAAATTGGCCGGTAACCCGACTTCTTGAGAAATAAAGATCGTATTTCTATCCAAATCCCCTATTCCACCTTGCTGCGTGGTATTTGTCCAGTTCAGTCTGCTCGTATAAGATGCATTTAGCGTTTTAAAAATCTTTAGCTCCATAGAAGGACTCAACACGTATGATGTATTGACAAAAGGAAGTATTTCTTGGTTGAAAAGCTGATTATAGTCTGTTCGCGACCAGCCTGCCTTTATTTTCAGCGCGCAGGCCCAAGCAAATAGAAATTTGTCATATCCAATCGACGCATTATAGATGTTCATTTTATTCTCTTTTGCTATCAACTGGGTCTGGGTGGTTTCGTTGGAGATAAAATTAGAAACTATCGTACTGGATATAGATTGATTATAGCCCAAATTAAAGTTAAAAAAAGTCATCTTGAGGACATTGCCCAATTTATATGATAGTGAAAAATTATTGCCACGGCTCTCATTGATTCCAGAAGAATTATTGGATAGGGTTCTATAGTTTTTTAAAATCAAGCCTCTGTAAACGTTTTCTATGTTACCAAAACCATTGCTCCGTTGATAAGAAAATGAAACTTCATCGCTATGCCCTATTGCATAGCGAGCTTGAAACGACGGGTTAAAAATCAGATCAGCACGCTTCTCATCCACATGGTAATTATGATCTTCATAAGCTGTTCTCTGTACGGAAATTGGTAACGATAAAGCGGAGGAAAATTGCTTTTTCCTCCACTCATAATTTGCTTGTATAAAGAATGATGTGCGAAGCCAATTCATATCATTCACGGTGGAGTCACGCTCGGGTACTGAAGAGATATTTTGATCTATAAGCAAGATATCAGATATTAACTGCTGCTGCTCCAGACTTGTTCCCATTGTATACGATTGCATAACCTGCCCTTTAGGAAGACGGTATTCAATAGAGGCCCTTGTGAAGAAATTGGGCACTTCAACCTGCTGCATGATGTGGTCAAAAGACAATCCATTAAAAATATGTGTAAACGCATCGGTAGATGATATCAGATGTTGTGGTTTATTTGCATAACTACCAAACCAGTTAATCTGCAAAATATCACCATTAGCAAGAGTCGGAATATATTCAAAGGTATTAGCAATACCCTTTACAGCGTGTTTTCGTTCGTTGAATACGTAGTTAGTATTGCTCCATAAGTCGGAATATCCATTTTCCTTTTCATACTCTAGTGAAAGCACATTTTTAATAAATTTTTTAGCTACATTTTTCTCGGCATTTAATCGAATGGCAACTAACCATTCATTAAAATGACTAGATTGTGTTTCGTCAAATGAAATGGTTTCCTCTTCGGTAAGATATTCGCTAAAGCCATTGAATTTATTATTATTTGCATCATAAAGCACCTGTACATTGGATTTGATTTGCCAGGCATTCTTCGTGCTTACCATATTATTTAGATGGACAGCCGTTGATTTATTCCTGTAATAATAAACTTTGCTTAACGGAGGGCCGCCAACTACTCCTAAAGAAAGTAAATTGTTAATGCTGCTCGTTCCCATCTTGGAAAGGATTGTTTCGCTGTTGAATCCTCTAAAATCTCCTGCCAGATCATTGCCTATGTTATTACTAAAAAGCGCATTGAGCGATTTGTATTTTTTGTTGAACAAAAGGCTATTCACTTCTCCGTCATACAGGCTTGGCAATCCGCCACCCAGCTTGGCCTGTCCGGTTAATTTGAGCTTAGCATCGTCTTTAATCACCAAGTTGAGTGCGACGTTGTCCGTAAAACGCTTTCCCTTTAATACTTTAAGGTGCTCATGATTGTTCATCACTTGCACATCACGAACCATATTGTGGGGTATCGTCCGACTTCCGATTGTGTATTTATCATCCAATAGGTCATCTCCATCGATATAAAAGTTGGAAATAGCTTTTCCCTGGTATTTTATCTGCCCATCATCGGTCACTTCGATACCTGGCATCCGCTTCAATACATCCCCGACGGAACGGTCTTCTTCCTTCGCAAATCCTTCAACATTATAGGCTAGTGTATCCCCTTGCTGTCTGATTTTCGGGCGGCTTTTTACCGAGACTTCTTCTATCTGGGTAACGCTTTGCTCTAGTTCAATCCTAATATTTTTTAAATTTGATGGCAAGGGTATGCTGAATCTGCTATAACTTATATGGTTTACTTCCAATAGCGTATTTTCAATAGACCTTGAGGTCGACAGTTGGAAATATCCCTTATCATCAGTGATCTTAAACGCGATAATTTTTCCTTCTGAAGATTTGAGATTAACACTAACACCCCGTATTACCTCCTTCGAATGCTTGTCTAGTAAGTGGCCTTCAATACGATGTTGTTGTGCAGATGTTTCCAAACATTGAAATAGTACAATCAAAAATAGATCTATCCGCAGAGTAAGGCTTAACTTCAATCGGGTTGTTTGTTGTCGATGATACTGTATAGTACGTGACATTCCGTTAAGGTAACTCTATCGGATTATTTGTATTTTTTGATGGTCGATAGTTTTCAGCATTTTTTATACTTATGCTTTTGATCTTTCTTGCGTCCAAATCCTTCGAAGTATTGGCGCCAGATGAAGTACCGGACCTCCGGACGGATTCTCTAGATTTGAAATATGCGGAGGGATTCTCTTCATAGGCTGTTTTTAGTCTTATTATCTCTTCCGGTTTAGCCGAAATCGTATTTTCAGGAGCGGCGATCAGTTTAGCATCTTCACTATCGACCTTCTCAAAACCTCCGTATTTAAAAGTTACTTCTTCTTTATCATCCTTTGCAGCCAAAATTAGACCTGGTAATCCATGAAGTTTCCAAGGACCAAAGGAAAAGGGAAGTTCGGCTGTAAACCAAGCGGTATAGTTCCTTCCCTTAAATTTCGTAACTGCCTTTTGGCATAAATAACCTCCGATTGTCGATGTATCGTCTTCTATAGTCCATGATGGCACATCGTAATCAGTCTTGGTAACAAAGTTCTCGCCGGCAATATTATGTACTTCAAAAATTTCGGCTTTTGAAGGAATTATAATATAATAGTTTCTCAGGGGATCAGCTCTTTTTTCGATTACTATATTTCCGTCAAAATTAGCAGACAAAAACTGTTTACGCATGACCTCCTGAGCGTTTAAAGTGGATCCTTCGGTAAAAAAACTTCCTATGTTTCCTAAATAAGTTATGGTCTCAAACACTAAAGGCTGTTCACGTTGTGCTGTATCGTTGACATGTTCAAAGATATAATGGACTTTTGCTATGGCTTTTTCTTGAGCATAGACAGTAAATTCCACAAAAAAGGATAAAACTAGAAGTAAGTATCTCATAATGTTTATTTTGATCTTATAAAGATATAAAAAATATATTGATTACGAAAAAATCGTAGATATATGTGGCAAATTTGATATGCCAAAATTGACGGTGAGTGAGTGACATATTTAATAAACCGCTGTAAGTTTTTCCGTATTTCCGCTACTTATTGAGAAATACAGATAATATGAATAAGACGAATATACAGACGGTCGCAAAATTATTACCTTTAATAAAAGAGAGTAATGGATGAAGCAGTGTTTTTAGCCCTTATAAGTGAACATCAAGGAATTATCCATAAAGTATGTCGCCTGTACCGGGATATCCGCGAGGACCGTGAAGATCTTTTTCAGGAAATAACGTTCCAGCTTTGGAAATCCCATCAGACATTTAAAAATGAGTCTAAAATCAGCACCTGGATCTATCGCATTGCGCTGAATACTGCAATTGCCTCCTTCCGTAAAAAGAAACATGCAATTGAGTACTCACCCGTCTTGCCCGATCTTGCAGACGAACAACCCGATGAAGAACTTGCCATTCGTCAAGAGCGTTTATTCAATGCGTTAAAAAGGCTTAATGATGCCGATAAGGCAATTATCACCCTATACCTTGAAGATCTGAGTTATCAACAAATAGCAGAAATTACAGGAATAAGTGAAAATAATGTTGGTGTCAAATTGAACAGAATTAAAATCAAAATCAAAAACTTTTTAAACAATTAATAATGGAACTGAACGATATAAAGACTACATGGAGCACAGTGGAATCTCCACGAGTTTCCGATCAAGAAATTCGGGCCATGGCATCCGAAAAAATGCACCCTACTCTTAGCGGTATTAGAAAACAATTAACAATAGAAATCATTGTATGGAGTATTTTTCTGATATGCTATTACTCCATGTTTGACGGTGACAAAAAACCAGTATGGATCAACATCCTGCTTGTACTATCTGTGCTTGTACCCATTATTCACAACTTGATGGGTTATCGCATTGCTAAATACCCGGTGCAAGGAACAAATATTCGAGAATCGATAAACAAGTATCGATCTAAAGTTAAAATTTACGCTATCGTTTCCATTATTACCAGACAGATTTACCTAATGGGGCTTCTTTTGTTTTTCACCTACGGAATAACGTTTAACCCGAGCAAATATATCTCGCTAGCCATTATCAGCTCGATATTCCTCCTGCAGCTATTTATGTCTTACAGGATATGGGCAAAACGGGTGAAAAACTTGGGTATTGCAGTAGAATCATTTCGGTAATTCTATTACATATTTAACACCACCCAACGGTGTCCGTCCGGATCGGCAAAACGCATAGCCCACCACCCCTCCTTCATCTCTTCGGGTGGGCTGATGATATCTGCACCGATTGCTTCAAGTGCCTTTTCCCATTCTAATACTTCTTCTTTAGTGTCTGCAGAAATACTGAAATTCACTTCATTGCCGTTAGCCGTATCCGCAGACTTCGTCTTTACGCCCTTTTCAAACCGTTCAGTAGAAAATAGGTTAAGGATGAAACCGCTATGGCCTATGGTAAGGCTAATGAAATTATCCCCGTCGTGCGTTTGATCCCGTACGGAAAATCCTAGTGCGGTATAGAATTCTTTGGACCTATTGATGTCTTTTACTGGGTAATCGGCCCATATTTTTGAGGGTTGTGGTGCCATAAGTTTAATTTTAATTACCAAAAATATCGGTTACTAACTACAATAATCTTACCACAAGACAAGAAATCAATAAGGTCCTCAAACAACTTAATGGAACAGAATAGGCTTCTGTGATGAAATAGGTCAACCTACGAATTAGAACTCGTACAGAAATTATTTTAGTCGATAGTAGCGATCGACTAAAAAATATAGGACACCCTGAATCAAAGATGAAAAACCGATCAGCACAACAGCAAACGGAACCTGCTCTGACCAAGGGCTGAATTTTGTCAACAGCAACATACCGTATCCAGTCAGTATAACAAATAAAATATTTATAGCGATATAGCACAAAATTGATAGTAGTATATAATTTCGTCGTATTCGATATAACCACTTAATTTTAACTAAATGTAGTGGAATCAATGTTGCAACAAGCAAAATTGTACCCCAGAAAAATACTCCCTCGAAAACCCTACTTAAATACGATCCTAAATCGCTATAATATGTGTCATAATACTTATAATTTTTCGTAAAAATGTTCACCAAATACTCGGCAACATATATAAGTGGAAAAAGAATGTAGGTAACCAATAGATTACCTACAATCACACCTGTTTTCATATTTTGAAAGCTTAAACTATATATTAACCAAATAGATAATAATCAAATAAGGCACGTTATTTCATTGCGAAAATAGTTGTTGCTAAAGTAACCGAAGTCCCCCTCCCTTTGAAAAATGATAGCTTAAAGAAATCTCATGTGAACCATTACGCATTCCAGAGATATTTGTACTAGCTACCCCAAACTGGTAACCATAGCCAAATTTGAAACTATTGCTCACCTGAAAGGATGCGATAACACCCATATCTCTGCTCGTGCCATAGTTAAGGCCTAAGCCTATCTTACGATTGAAGTAGGCCGTAGCCGAAAAGTTACCGAGCATCTCCTCATTATCCATCATAGAAAGCCAGGTTGCTGCTTTCACATGAAACCCTTGGTCTACCGTAAAGAGGTATGCAGCTACAGCTGAATAATTCTCACGGAAGACTTGGACTTCTTTAAACTGTTCTGCTCCAATACGTGGCACCGATACACCAACATAAAATTGCTCAGGTCTATGGTAAAGGAAAGATAGACCTATGCTTCCTACCCGCTCATTAATATCACTTCGCAACGACTGATCGCTCTGTTCGAGCAGCGCAAAACGCACATTATAAAATCGCAACCCTAGTCCGACGGTACCTGATATATAATCATTTTCGGACAACTGGATGCTATGCCCATAAAAGGCACTGGCTTCCGTATAGCGTTCGGGACCGATCTTGTCATACAACAGATTAAACCCGACTGCAGAACGTTCATTAGAGGTCTTGATATGCCCCCCCAACAATACGGTCGCTGGGGCGCCATCAATTCCCATCCATTGCTTACGGCCCACACTGTAAACTTTGGCCTGATCAGAAGCCAGCGTATAGGCCGAATTGATCGCTTCGGGATGCTGTTGATATTGCAAATATGTTCCGAGCTGTTGCTGGGCATTGACTTCTACTGCTAGTATGCTTATCATGAATACCGCTATGAAAGAACGGTAAAAATATCCTGTTTTTCTCATCTTATCTTTTTAAATAAAACCAACCACTTTGTTGCAACTTTTTACCGTCCTGTAACCATTCCAGCTTGAAGAAATAAGTTCCTTCCTGGAGCAAATTCCCAGAGGTGTCTTTTCCGTCAAACACCCTATCTGCATTGTTGTAGTTCTCGATATCGGCGAGCATCTGCCCCTGGCGATTAAATACACGGAATGTGTTTTCCGGATAACGCTCAATCTCTCTCACAATCAACACATCATTGTCTCCGTCGCCATTGGGAGTGACTACTTTCACCACATCCATGGATGGCTTCTCTAAAATCTCGAGATCCTTGCTCACCGGATCGGCTGCTTGCCACAATTCATTACCAGCTTGTTTCGCAACAATCTCTGTACGCCCACCTTGGTGTACAGCGACATGGTCGCCCTCAATAGTAGCAAGGCGTGTGTCCATAGACTCGAGTGACACGGGCAGGCCGGAACTGCTTTCTACTTCCGTTAGATAAGGATCGTCACTTACCGTCAGCGTTGGCAAATCTTCAAAGCTAATCGTCTGTATTCCTTTCGCTATTGACAGTGATTTCGTAACAGGATCGGCGGCTTCCCAAGTAATATTGCCCTTCTGTACCGCGGTAATATTAGCGGTTCCTATACCAACAAACTTCAATTGTTGGTTTTCTACCGTAACCACCTGCGGGTTGTCCGTTGTGTAGTCAATTCTTAATCCGGAGGTTGCTGTCGCTTCTGGACGTACTTGTGCGAGATCGAAGGTGAGCGCTGGAAACTCAGGGAAATCAATTTCCTGTTCCTTTTTCTCCAGTTCCAACAACGCTATATTAGGCTGCTCTTGCTCAACCATCTCCTCTCCTAGATAAAAACTAGGATGGGGCGGTTGATTATAGCCGCTGTTCTGCCACGCAATTGCCGTGCGATACTGCGAATCATGCATCAACGTATACAACCGATGTTCTGTAGGTATCGCCGTAGTGAACACCATCAGCTGCTTGCTGTCTTCTGAACGATAGATGACCTCTTCTCGCCAGTCGCCAAGAACATCTGCACTTAAACCTGGTGTGGCCTTCGTACTGTTATTCGACAATGCACCTTGGTTACCAAAAGTCGCCAAACGTTTCGTCGAATTGTTATTCCAATCCCACTTATCAATATTGGTCCCGTCCAATAATTCTCGCAAAAGATCACCGTCCCACCAAATTCCAAAGTTCATAGAGCTCGGTTTTGCAGGTGTGACTTGAGTGCCATTTACATTATACAAGCCGCCCGCAGCAGACCACATCTCGTAGCCTTTGTAGCGCGGATCAATATCGGCAGCCATGGCACGACCAATGTCCCTCGTGGCAGGTATACCAAAGATGGTCTCACCTGTCGATGCATCGACTAATGTGATCGCTAAATCTTTGTAAGAACTTGGCGATTCATGCGGCATCCAGACCAACTGCCGATCCTTAGTTGGATCCATTTGGCTTACATGAAGGGCATCTCCATGACCTCGACCCGTACTATAAAATTTTCTTCCGTTGTCATTGACTACACTTGCACCATTGAGTATCTCATCTTTTCCGTCATTATCTACATCGGCTACCGACATCTGGTGATTACCCTGACCAAAATGCGCTTCATTGCCTTTCGTGTTTGTATCGAAGACCCATCTTTGGGTAAGTTTTCCATCTCGCCAATCCCATGCTGCTCGAACCATACGGGTATAATATCCCCGTCCAAATACCATACTTGGACGTTCGCCATCTAAATAAGCTACCGCTGCAATGAAACGGTCAACCCGGTTACCGTAAAGGTCGCCCCAGTCTGCCACACGCCCACGCTCAGGTATATAATCTACTGTAGCCAATGCTTTACCAGTCATTCCTTCGAATACCGTTAAAAATTCCGGTCCTGAAAGAATAAAACCACTGGGTTCACGATGATCGGCATTGGCGTCGCCAATAACCACGCCTGTTCCATCAACTGTACCATCCGAGGTACGTAATGCTAACTCTGCTTTCCCATCCCCGTCGAAATCGTACACTAAAAACTGCGTGTAGTGTGCACCTGCACGTATATTTATTCCAAGATCTATCCGCCATAATTTGGTTCCGTTCAATTTGTACGCATCTAAATAAACTTTTCCGCGCTGGCCCTGCAAATTATCGCCGGAAAGCGTGGGTTCCCATTTCACAATAACTTCATATTCACCGTCGCCATCTAAATCCCCCACACTTAGATCGTTCGCTGTATGGGTATATGGAGTTCCATCTTGGGCTACACCTGTGGGTGGTATGTCCATTGGAATAGAAAGATAACCCTGGCTCCATACGTCCACTTCTTTGGAAGGCGTGCCTTCTTCGCCGTTGACCACAGGAACCACGATATATTTACCGTTTATCTCTGTCACATCCTGATAGTTTGTCGAACCGGTAATAGGTTCTTCATTGAGCTTGATATCATCACGGTACACATTGAATCCCAAATCCATGGTTTCATCGCCCAACAGCCGCCAGCTGACAAAAACACGGTTATTAGCAGGGCGGACAGCTACAACGCCACGATCCAGTGTTTCCATCCATCTGGCTGTTGTTACGACCTCGTCTGGCTCGGGTTCCGGCTCAGGTTCTTCTGTTTCATCCACCACCAAGTGATAACGCTGTACAAAAGGTCTTTCATTTTTCGTATAAAGGATATAGGGCTTCCCATTTGCTGACACACTCATCGACAGCCGGGAACCGGCATCTACAACAGACGTCTCTGTCGACTGTTCCAACGTTAAGAAACTTGCTGCTGTCAAAGGAGAAGAGGCGCTAATAGCGGCAATCTTGCTCTTCGACAAATGATAAACATAGATATTCCCCCAATTTTCCATGTGGGATATGGTCATATTGCCCCCGGCATCTACGACCAGCCGCTCACTTACCGAACTAGCATGATCGGCCAGCCGCAAGTTGGTCCAAGATGGATCCGCTATAGGAGAATACACCAAAAAGGGCCTGCTGCCCGATCCGGTATTCATAAAATAGACGAAGACCATATCGTTCGAAATACCCATCTGGGTAAAACGAGCAGAACTGCCCTGCCCCGAAGAAGTGACATCACCTAAAGTCTTCCAGCTGCCCGCATCGAAATACCTGACCTGAACAGCTCCCACTTCGTCCGGATTATTCGCGCTCCAGGCATACGAAACAAAGGGACGGTTTTGGCTATCAAATGCAATAGAAAAACCAGCAGCTCCATAATTAGGAGCACCTTCTATAGGGATGGCTCCGCCTCCTACTAATTCCCATGCTCCACCTACAAAACGCTTTACATGGGCTGCCCCTTTACGCGTGTTGGTTGGAGCTTCCCCATATACAACATACAGAACATTGTCCCTATCAAATGCGACAGCATGATTCACCTGGTCGCGTATATTATTTGTACCCCAAGGACTTATACCGCCTGTGCTAACAAGTCGGTTAGCAGCATTGTCACCCAGAGGCTCCCAACTTTCCGCCGCTTCCTTATAGTAAACGATCTTCAGCCTGTGGCCGTCACTGCCGTCAACATACGAGCAATAAAGCACATTATCCTTACCGAGCCACAGGTATGACTGCGCAATAGCCTGCCTATTACCGCTGTTTGTAAACTTGTAGTCAGTCAACGCTGCCCCTACCTGTTCCCACTGTCCGGATGCATTTCTTTTCTTAACAACCAAACCATCCGCCGAACTTGTAAAAACAGCGTAAGGAACTTCTACGCCACCTTCCACTCGACCTACCGCAGACCCGTACGCACTCGCTACATCCGAAATCTGGTTATCACTACCCATAATTTCCCAAGTATTTGGTATAAAATCAATCTTCGGGAACAGATAGCGTTGTACAAAAGGTCGTTCATTTTTCGTATAAAGGATATAAGGGTCTCCACTTGCCGACACACTCATCGACAGCCGGGCACCGGCATCTACAAGTGCTGTCTCCGCTGACTTCTCCAACGTTATAAAGCTTGCTAACGTCAAAGGAGAGGACGTGGAAATTTCAGCAATCTTGCTTTTTGTCAAATGATACACATAGATATTGCCCCAGCTTTCCATGTGGGATATGGTCATATTGCCCGCAGCATCTACAACAAGCTGCTCATTGACCGAGTTTGCATGATCGGCCATCCGCAAGTTGGTCCAAGATGGATCCGCTATGGGTGAATACACCAAAAATGGCCTGCTGCCCGATCCGGTATTCATAAAATAGACAAAGACCATGTCGTTAGAAATACCCATCTGGGTATAACGAGCGGAACTGCCCTGCCCCGAAGACGTGACATCGCCTAAAGTCTTCCAACTGCCCGCATCGAAATACCTGACCTGAACAGCTCCCACTTCGTCCGGATTATTCGCGCTCCAGGCATACGAAACAAAGGGACGGTTTTGGCTGTCAAATGCAACCGAATACCCAGCCGCTCCATAACTAGGAGCACCTTCTATAGGGATGGCTCCGCCTCCTACTAATTCCCATGCCCCACCTACAAAACGCTTTACATGGGCTGCCCCTTTACGCGTGTTGGTTGGAGTTTCACCATATGCAATATACAGGACATTGTTCTTGTCAAACGCAACGTAATGATTCACCTGGTCGCGTATGTTATTTGTACCCCAAGGGCTTATACCGCCTGTGCTAACCTGTAGGTTAGCGGCATTGTCACCCAGAGGCTCCCAACTTTCCGCCGCTTCCTTATAGTAAACGATCTTCAGCCTGTGGCCGTCACTGCCGTCAACATACGAGCAATAGAGCACATTATCCTTACCGAGCCACAGGTATGACTGCGCAATAGCCTGCCTATTACCGCTGTTTGTAAACTTATAGTCAGTCAATGCTGTCCCTACTTGCTCCCACTGTCCGGATGCATTCCTTTTCTTAACAACCAAACCATCCGCCGAACTTGTAAAAACAGCGTAGGGAACTTCTACGCCACCTTCCACTCGACCTACCGCAGACCCGTATGCAGTGGCTACATCCGAAATTTGGTTATCATTACCCATAATTTCCCATATATTTTCGGGGGCACTATCATCAATAGAGATGATATTCAAAGCTACAAGTCCATTGTACACAATCTCTGCCGTGGCATCAGCGCCAGCCTTATTGGTGTGCAGGTTGTCGTCCGGAAAAAATTCGGCAACAGCATCTTCCCCCATAAAGTCATATAAATCTGCGACACGGTTATTCAAGTCTAGAAAATCAACACTTTCCTGTTCAGCCACTTGTCTTGACCACAGCCCCCACTCTTCTAAGGAACGGACTGTAAAACCCTCCACAAAAGCATTTCGTGGCACAGGAGAGGCAACGACCGGCTTGACACCTTTCTCTTTCGCCAATTGTATAAACTGACGCAAGTACCAGCCATAAGAATGTACCACCTCCTGCTGTCCCTGTGAATTTGTCACATTCTGTATATTATCTCCTATTCCGCGCAAACTTGCCTTACTATCCCCGGTAACACTACCTGCATCGTTATGTCCAAACTGTAGTAACAGGATATCTCCTGCTTGCAATTCTTCTAATACCTGCGTAAATTTACCACTAGCATAAAAGGTACGGCTACTTTCCCCCCCTTGTGCACGGTTGACAATTTCAACCCTATCGTCTTCATATAGCTCCTTTAGCGAAGTACCCCAACCCCATAATACACCGTTGGGCCATTCTTCTTGTCCGCTACGCACCGTAGAATCTCCGATCAATACGATACGGGATCTATCTAATGCGATGAACCCTAAAGAAACAAGGGTGACTAAACAAATTATTCCTATTGAAAGAATTCTTTTCATAATCTTGTAATTATTGATTAATAGACTTTAATTTTGTTGACCTTACTCCCAACGAAATGGTAAATACCAATTCTCCGGTTGCATCAACTTACTGCGAATAGCGGATGCATTCCCAACGCCTTCCTTGCTCAATTTTTCGTATACCTTATCGGCAAGAAACGCAGGATCATTACGTCTACGTGCTATACGTACCAAATCCTCCCATCGGCTCCCTTCAAAAGCTAGCTCTAAAGCTCCTTCTTCGATTAAATAATTCTCAATATGCATTAGACTATCTGCCGGGTTTTCAATAACCCTACTTTGAAGATACGCGCGAGAGCGTATGCCTTCATTACGGTGCCAAATGCCCCGGAAATACGGATTTGCTCCCATCCTTGCATCAAAATCGTACGGCCAAGGCAGATGTGTTTGCATCAAGTCAGTCTTATCCGTTTGTGTCGGGTCATCGTAATTTCCGCGTAGACCGTTATTCAGTAAAGCATAGGCAAGCTTATGTTTTGCATCCCTATTAGCGGCTTCCGCAAAACGCAAATGCAATTTCGCTGCGCGGTAAAGGAACCATTTCCCATTCCGGTTGTATTCGTCTACTGGAAGTAAGGTCGTAATATCGGCATACTCATCGGTATATTTAGTGATTACCGGACGGTCGTCTACATTCGTTACCGAAAGCAATTTACGCCCATCATAAGGCACACCGTTCCATTGTTCCTGTTCATCCCATAAGTCAATGACTTCTTTACTTGGTTTTAGCAGGTACTCACCTCCATTGATCGCAAAATAACGTATAAAGGGATTGGTTTGTCCAAAATTACTGGCGAAGGGCATAGTCCACACCCATTCCGAGTTCCATAAGGCATCCTGCGAACGGGAGAACATCGAGCGCCAACCCAAGGTTTTGCTGTTTACAAATGTCCGGATATCTTGTTCCCTAAATCGGGCGTACCCTATCGACAGGTCATTGTTGTTTGTTACAGAGCGTTCTTTTAACTTAAAATAATCAAAATTCCAAGTATCATTACCTTTATTATCATAATAGGTCATGGCTCGCTTATAGGCATCTGCGGACTTGAGGTAATCGTTATTCCAGAGATACAAATCTCCTAATAAGGTATACTTGTTTATAAAAAAACGTTCGAGGTTAAAACCATCTACCGCAAGACGCAGCGATTCATCGTCAGGATAAAGTCCTTTGTACGGAATATTTTCCATGTCCCGGATCAGATTTGACAGCAACTGCTCAAATGCTATAATCGGATATTTGTTATTGTCCAATACATCATCCATACTCTCCAACGGATCGGTCACGTAAGGCACATTACCGTAATGTATTCCCAGTTGTAAATATACCCAAGTTCGGATGCCCATGATATCCGAATAACGGCTATTGTATTGGTCAATATCCATTTTATTGTCGTCGCGCATGGCATTAAAGTTTGTCAGCACATCGTTGCAGGCCAGTATTACTTCGTAAAATTTACGCGGGTTGATGTACGGATTATTGGCGCTCATTGCCGTCACATCGTTGCTATTGATTTCGTGTAAGTACGGATCCGCCTGTGGCGTCACAGTTAATAGATCCGCGCGCAGCTCATTCAAAAGCACATGCTGCTCGGCGAGGCCGAGAAACTTTCCGTAAACACCTATTACTGCAGCATCTGCATCAAAAATATTACGGTACATCTGTTCCTTCAACAGCACTTCTTCTGGCTCAACATCCAAAAATTTGGAGCAGGATGACAATCCCCATAGCGAGAAGGCAAGACATACACCATATAAGGTCTTCCGTTTCATATGTATATTATTTATCTTTTAATGTCCATATGGAGTATCGTTTATACACATTCCACATGGACTGTTACTAATCCGATTATTTTATTAAAACCCAGCCCGAATGCCCAACTGTAACATTCTATATTGAGGCGACATGCCAATATCCACACCTTGGCTGAAAATGGAATTGTTTCCACTGAATTCCGGATCATAGCCGAGATATTTCGATAGCGTAAATAAATTGTTCGCCGCGAAATATATATCAACTGACTTCAACACAGCCTTATTTAAAGGTAGGCGATAACCAATATTTACCGTCCGTAATCTCAAGTAAGAGCCATCTTCAATCCAGCGATCCGAAAACTCGGCATTGTTCAACGGATCACCCCAATTTGCTCTCGGAACATTTGTTAACTGCCCCTCTTCTTTCCAGCGGTTTACCACAGCAATACTTTGGTTATCATAATTAGATCCGCTTTCTGCATTTCTCCGTACCGCATTGTATACATCATTACCAATCGAATAGGTAAACACGGTATTAAAAGACCAGCTTTTATACGTTAATGAAGTGGTAAAGGCACCAAACCAATCTGGATTGGGATTGCCGATAATTACCTTATCGCGTGCGTCAATAATTTCATCTCCGTTTTGATCTATAAAATGCATGTCTCCTGCTTGAAAAGGCAATAAACTTCCATCTGACAGCTGCCGGTTCAATCCTGCGGATGCAGCCTCTTCTGAGGTTGAATAGATACCTTGTGTCTGTAGTCCATAGAATTGATTGGCTGCAGACCCGACTTCTGTAATCATATCGCCGCCGTAATACGATGTCTCAAAAGCTCCATCAGGAAGAGACGTTACTTCATTACGGTATTTTGACAATTGTATACCGATATCAAACGTCGTATTCTTATTGTGAACAAGTCGTCCATTGATACCTACTTCTACACCCAGATTGCGCATTGAAGCTCCGTTGAGAAAGACCACATCAATACCTGAATGCGCCTGTAAACCTTGGTATGTAACCACATCTTTGAACTGATTGTTGTACACATCGGCGGATAGATTGATACGTTCATTGGCAAATGACAGGTCTGCTCCGACATTCGTTTTAATCGCCCGTTCCCACTGTAATTTTGGATTACCGATATTACCGCGGATCAAGCCCTGCACACCTAACAAATTCTGTGACAAATAGTAGGATTTGGCAGCGTAATCTCCGATATCGTCGTTACCGCTTAGCCCAAAAGACGCTCTTAATTTTAGAAGATCTACCGCTGACGATTGAAAGAAATTCTCCGCTGATACAATCCACGCCGCATTAACAGCTGAATTAACGGCAAAAGCATTCTGGCCAAATTTTACCATATTGTTCTGTGGATCGTCACCAAAGCGAGAAGATCCATCCAATGCTACATCCCAAGAGAATAGATACCGATCTTTATACGAATAGTTATTTGCTAAGTACACATTCATCCAGTTCCAGTTACCGAATCCGCCCCGAATCTGTCTCAGTAAATTACTGCCTGCGCCGATATTGACATAGTCATCATTTGCTGAGTTAAATCCCAAGCCGTAATCATGCTCCGCTTTATTCGACTGCACACGTATGCCGACCCGTGTGTCTAACAAATGATCCACTCCAAATCGATTGGTGGCATGTAGGTACGTATCGTTAAACAGACTAAACAATCTCCGTATTTCTGTTCCAGACTGGTTAGAAACTTCTGCTGTCGGCAGGTTTTCGGCGAAAACCCCAATCTCAGGCAGGAAAAAGTTTTCACGTCCTTTGTCGTAAACTAAACCTGCAATACTCTTTAAGGCATAGTTGTCATTGAATTTAAAGTCAAAATGTATATTTCCGATAAAACGATAACTCCGGTTATTACCTATCGTATTATCGCTTACCAGTACAGCTGGATTTGTCTGATTAAAAATGTCAACGTCGGACAAGAGCGGTGAAATACCACCATCGTCACCATATACGTTAGCAAATAATATTGGTGATTTCACGAGCGCTGCATGCATCGGGCTGGAATAAGAGCCGACACCCTGGCTACGTAGATTGTGTTGATTATAGTAAAAAGAAAGGTTAGACTGTACCGTAAATTTTTTCGAAAGCTGCAAATCCCCATTCAACCGCATAGAATACTTACTGATTTCATCATTCACTAAGACCCCTTGATCCTGAATGTACCCTGTTGATAGCGAATATTTCGCAATATTATCTCCGCCAGTAACTTTAAGAAAATAGTTCTGACTAATGCTATTATCAAATACCACCGATTGCCAATCCGTGTTGTTATTATAGGTATAGTAATCCATTGTATTTGGCTCGGCTCCAAAATAGGGCTGTTCAGCAATTTCTGCCGAGCTTAGTCCCTGGCTTCTTAACAGCTCGGAAAGGTAAGACCGGTAATCGTTCGCTTCCATCAACGGTAGGAACTTAGGCCGTTGATTAAAGCTGGTATACGCACCAAAATTGATATGCGTAGCCAATTCGTCTGCATGGGAGGTCGTAATAAAAATAACCCCATTGCTACCCTTGGTTCCATAGAGTGATGAACCATCTTTGAGAACCGTAATGTTATCAACATCGCGGAGATCAATATTAGCTAATCCAGATTCGAAATAGTTGCTGATCAACTGGTGGCTATAGTCCTGATCTTCATACAACATACCATCTACGACCAATAAAGGTTGAGAAGTGCCATAAAAAGAACTGATGCCCCGTAATGTTAGATTAGCCCCCGTATTAGTTGTTCCCGACCGACGAACCGCATTCAGACCAGCAATTTTCCCCTGAAAAATGGTTGATGCGTTTTCATTAATGGTACTGTTCCACTGATATTTTTTTAGATCAAGAACCTCGACCGCTCCAACGGTAGACATTTTGTTTACCGCCCTATTGAATTGATTAGTTGTTTGGAATAACGGACTGTATCCGGCTTCGTAGAGCAGGATATCTAAACTTTCCTCCCCAACCTTAGAAAAAACTATTTTTTCCTGATAACCAGCATACTGCACCACCAGCTTCACATTCTGGGAGCGGGCTTTAATTGTAAAGCTACCATCGTCTTCGGTAATCGCCACAGAAACACCTTCTATACTCACATTTGCGCCCGACACAGGTTCCCCGTCGGAAGCAAAGCGCACTACCCCCTTGATCTCGATATCTTGTATTTCGCTTCGATATATAGCAGAGGAAGCTAGCATCTTATGTCTTGCCTGCAGCATATCGACAGGCAAAAACGTAACTAAGGCAAATCCCCCTATAAATAATTTATGTATCAACTGCATGTTCTAATTGGTTTAGTTTTGTTTTACTTTTGGTACAAATCGCAGATAATCCGCCACGATGGTATTATTCCCGTTTGTCGTGACTGCCGCACCTGTTAAAAAGGCATTTACACGTTTTAGCTCTGCTAATTCAAACTCTCCTAAATACACTTCATTGTAATTACGCACTTCCACATTCATATACGGAAACTCTTGAAATGTTGGGTATCGAAGTACGCCAAACTCATCTTCTACCATATTTATATCTGTCATGACTACTCTTTGCTGAAACACATTTGTCTGAATATCATTTACCGCCCGCCAGTAAACATCATAATTGGTACTTAGCAGATAAGGCAACGCATATCTCACCCCTAACGCGGATACACCGTGGTTCTGAATCATCAAATCCCGAAAGATATTTCCTGATGGATCCATTTTTTCTCTTACAAACGTGGAATTAGAAACGGAGGATGTTGTTCCTGTAAAATCTTCTCCTTCAATAACCAGGTCTAACAACCTATTAGCCACCGGTAATGTAGAGGTATTTAATACGTGTATATAGCCATTGCTTAAGGGTATCGTTTCAACAATTGCATTCTTATCAATTGGAAACTGCACACCCGAGATACTTACCAATTGATCCGGTAGGCTTTCTAAGTCGTAAGCCTGTGCAAATATCAGGTCTTTTACAATATGGTACCGGCTAATCGCTAACGAAGAATCTGCTTCGTTACGGTAGTTAACATAAGGAAGGAAACCATTGACCTCTTGCTCAAACGTCGCATTATTTAATACGAAATAAGTAAATCGGTCTTTCTCCACACGTACGTCGGCTAAATTATGTAGAAACTCATTGTTTAGGTACTCGTCTTCGGGATCATCTTGACCAGCAGCAGTGTCTAGTAAATTATAGGTGTTCAGACTAAGCACAAATTGATTTTGGGCATAATCGGTATTACTGTTAATAAACTCCCACAAATTTTGCTGGGGCATTAACGGCGTATTAATAACATGGTACAGTCCATCAGCACTTCCTTGATTCGCCTTGGCAAAAGCAACCCCACCTATTTGCGAGTTCACCAAATCTAAAATTTTACCGTTCAGCATCGTAATCTGCAC
The DNA here is from genome assembly GCF_005049105.1 of Sphingobacterium alkalisoli. Taxonomy (GTDB): domain Bacteria; phylum Bacteroidota; class Bacteroidia; order Sphingobacteriales; family Sphingobacteriaceae; genus Sphingobacterium; species Sphingobacterium alkalisoli. The sequence goes on along the minus strand of NZ_SUKA01000001.1, from coordinate 978,018 downwards.
CGTGTCACTACCTGTATTTAAACGATGCGTAGATACTGCGATGTGATTTTGAACAAAGGTCTCAAGGGCTTCAGGGTCCGTCTTTAGGGAGGTTACCAACGATTGAATACTTTCATTGGTCGGAGCAAAGACCGTATAAGCATTTCGTCCATCAAGATTTTTGTCTAATCCGGAAGTCTTGAGTAGATCCAGGAATACGGTCGCATTTGCCTCACTCTCCAATCGTTGGAGCAAGCTTTGATTAACATTTGTTACTCCATCGTTCACGTGATCGTCCCATGGATCGGTACAATGCGTTAAAATTGACGTAAGCAATAAGATGCTCAATATGTATATAGTTTTATTTTTCATTATATATTTTTAAAACTCCATTAAATTACATTATGGATACACGGCATTTCCATTGATATCGAATACAGGATAGATCTGTTCCATATCTACAGGTATGAAGTGGATCATATCCATTCGAAAAGGCGTATTGCGGTTAGTTTTCGTTTCCAGCCGTATGGTATGCCGATCTGTCGAGTTTATATCTACAATACCAACCATCTTCGTGTTGTAATTATTAGCCCCAGAAGGAGATCCAGCCAGATGCATCTTATAACCTAAAGCCTCTAATTCCCGTGCTGGCAAAGTTCTATTTCTATACTCACCGTTAACGATCGAGCGCGAAAGCTGCGCACCGTTTACATATACATCGATAGTATTAGAGCCTTGCTGACTATCTATTGTACGCCAACTGATCCACACTTTGTAGCGTCCTTTTACAATCACGGGGGTTTTGAGTTCAATCCAAGGTATAACTGCTGTGCGTAAATTAACTATCAATAGATCATTATAAACCGCTCCTATCATATTGGCTCCAAGCAAGCTTTCATAATCTATCGCCGCAGATTCAGCCCCTCCCCAACTCACGTCTTTCAGAAAACCTTTAGCTACAGATAAATTAGCCCGACCATAAACACCCGCTATCCTGATCTCAGGTTGATCAGCTGGATCCCAATAAATTGGAAAAGGGAAACGCGCTTTAATAAAGATATTATCTTTCAATTGATGTAACACACCATTTTTTGTTGTATTATCACTGATGCTACGATCGATTTCAGCACCCAATTCGATATTTCCCAACCACTCCTCTTCATTAATCAACACACGCTCACCATCAACCTTTACCAAAATAATCTCATTATTTACCTTAGTCACATGTGAATTTTGCAACATAAGGTCAGACACATATTTTAGATCAGGTACAATATGGTAAGCCATATGCATATAAAGGCTATCATTCGGATTTTTCGGGTTTCCTGTATGGGAATACTTGTCTCGTAAATCTGCTAAGCTATTAATACCTCGCTGTGCAAATACGGCATTTGACACAGCTAACACCGAAAAATATTGTTCTTCTTCAACTATATTCAAGGTTGCATCCAAGCCAGTCTCTTGTAAGGCTTCTGCAAATAAACTAAGCTCTGGGTTAGCCTGAATCTCTTCCATAAGCGTACGCGTAATAGGCGTGAATACTTTATCTACCCCATGTACCAATCCATTTCCCGTACGTTGGTTAGGTAAGATAATAACCGATTCTTTATTAAGCAGAATTTCGGAGCGTCCGTCTACATTGCGTACGGAAGTGGTGATAAACAGACCCGCTACGGAGTTCTTTGTAATTTTACCATCTTTAAAATTGCCTGTGGATACCGTATCAGTCACAATATGCTGTGTTACCAACAATTTAGCTTCCTCGTCCGTGAGATCGGCGACCTTACTCTTACCCAAGCTGCGGATGTAAGTGTCCATTGCGACATTATTTGGAGCAAACACTGTATACGTACCCCAAGCATCTAGATAAGCAGCTGTACCGGCTTTCACAACCGCTTCATAGAATACTGTAAAATCTTCCGAATTTTTCAAAAAGGTAGCGATATTGGGTGTCACGTCAGTAGTTTGGGTAAAATCTTCTTTAACACAAGCTCCCTGCACCATAAGCATCCAGACTCCCAAAGTCCAGTACATTATTTTTTCTATATATTTTATTTTCATAACCTTAATGTATTAATTGTTATAAAACGGGTTTTGTACCAATGCCTTGTTCATCTGCAATTCAGTAAAATAGATAGGCAGATAATGACTATTCGGATCCCGGTATTTGCCTAGCATGGACTGTTGCCGGTCTGCAGGAGCGTATTCCATTACCATATTTGTAATCAAATCTATACGTGCATAATTATTCCGCCTCGCATGGCGTAAGACATCAAACCAACGCTTGCCCTCGTACGCAAATTCACGTGCCCGTTCTGCAACCAAAAATGTTGTTATCGTAGCCTGATCATCCTCGGTAGGAGTTAAATCGTTCAAATCTAATGCATTTGCACGCTCGCGTACCTCGTAAATCAAATCTATCGCCTCCTGCCCTTCGTTTAGGCCGTTTAAAGCTTCAGCTTTCATCAACAGAACATCCGCATAGCGATATACCATCCAGTGGGTATATGATTCTTCCAATGTTTTACGCTGTTGTCTGTTAATTCCTTGGTACTTGTAGATTTGCCCTGTAGAAGCATCTAGCGAACCCCGATCTCCGCGTACATCAAAATTATCAGGATCGCTCTCATCAATCATGTACAACGATTCATACACAGTTCCTCCTACTGCATAAATACGATTTTGTATGAAGAGATTATGAAATGGATTTAACTGCTGCCGATCGTATTGCAATTCGAATATACCTTCAGAAGAATTACCCACTGCAAATAGCACATTTAGCCACGTCGATGGATCTCCCGAGACCAATTCAAACTTGCCAGACTTGACAATCATCTCGCAGGCATCCAACGCTTTGGAATAGTCATCTTGCCACAGATATACATCTGCCAATAGGGCATTAACCGTATATTTAGTTACCTTCCCTTTGTCGGCTGCAATTGTTGTGGCAAAGGTTTCCTTAACCATTCCCTCTGCACGAATCAGGTCCGCAACCACAGCGGCCAACACTTCTTCCTGACTGGATTTTGCAATCATTAGATTATCGTCATCCGACTGCGTATAATTTAATTTTAACGGTACATCCCCCCAAATACGGGCCAGATAAAAATACATCCATGCGCGTATGGTTAACGCCTCGCCGATGTACGCATCCAGATCGGCTTGAAGCAAGGTCGGATCTACCTCTTTTACACCTGGTGCATTATCTATTACATTATTACAATAATTGATAATACGATAAAAATCACCCCAATTGGTAAACGTATTGGTTGACATTAGATTAGCAAAACGATATTCTTCATGCATCTGTGTGGTAAAAGCAGTAAGCTCCACCATGTTGGTACGCATCTCGCCGTGCATAAAGAGTGAACTCACAAGATTACTCGATACTAAAGAAATATAGATACCGTTTACCGCTGAACGAACATGTTCCTTTGTCTGCCAAAAATCCTGCTCTACCAATCCATCCTGTGGCTTGAGGTCAAGCCATTTTGTACAGGAGCTCGATAGCGAGCAGATTGCTATCAGAACAATGGAAATATATAAATTGATTCTTTTCATGTCTTTCTATAGATTATCTTCATTAAAATCGAGTGGATAGTCCTAACGTAAAACGCATGGTGGGCGGTGTCCGGGAATCATCCCAGGCCACACCAAAAATGCCTTTTTGCATATTGATTTCCGGATCTTGTCCCAGATAGTTTGTCCAGGTAAAGAAGTTTTCCCCAGTGACATACATTCTTAAATCACTCATTCCCAAACGCTTCATCAGATCCTGACCAAAACTATAACTCACCGTGGCCGATCTGAAACGCAGAAAAGAAGCATCCTGCACATAGCGATCCGATCCCAACCAATTATATCCTTCTGCCAATAAAGCACGTGGCATATCCGTTACATCCCCCTCATTTCGCCAGCGGCTCATCACAGCGGTAGATTGATTGTCGTAATTGTGCATCTTCGTCGTATGCATCATGGCACCATTTACAACGTCATATCCTGTCCTGAAATTAAAAAATAGCGCAATACGTAAGCGGTTTTTGATATTTACCGACGGGCCAAAGCCACCCGTTAATCTGGGACTGGAATTTCCTAAATACACAATATCCCGTTCATCTATACTACCATCATTATTGATATCTGCATATCTGGCATCTCCCGCCTGAAAAACGTAGTCTGAGTAGGGATAATTAAATCGCATGTAGACGGGCTCTCCATCGGGCCCGATGATGTTGTTCCCATCTACGTCCTTTGCAATGGTTTCTTCTGTAGTAGAATAAACACCTTCGTACCGATAGCCATAGAATGAACCAATCGGGTTATTCATCTGTAAGATACGCTTGAATTCACCATTCACGGTGCCGCGTCCTTGTTCATTTACCAGGAACTCTGGGATCTCCCGGATCACATTCATATTCCGTGCGATATTAAACGAAAAGTCTATGGTGAGATCATTGGTACGGTAGGGTGTGGCATTCAGTCCGACCTCCCAACCTTGATTGTCCATGGTTCCAGAATTTAGCCATATGCTGTTGTAACCGCTGATATTCGGCACACCTAAGTTTTCGAATAACATATCCACAGTACGGTTTCGATAGAAATCCACATCAAGACGCACTTTTCTATCCCACACCTCCACATTGAAACCGACATTCTGTCCTTTCACGGTTTCCCATTTCAAATTCCGTAGTTCCATATTCGCCGGAAACACACCTGTTTCACCTAGATAGGACGTTGCGTTATTAACAATATTGCTATAAAACAAATAGTCATAACGTGGAGCCCGACCAGATTGTCCGTAACTTGCCCGTAGGCTCAGCTCATTAATAAAAGGAATATTTTTCATAAATTCCTCTCCCGAGACCCGCCACCGCGTAGAAATGGACGGAAACAAGCCAAAGCGATTATTGGCCCCAAATTTAGAATTGGCATCGGCGCGCAAGCCTGCGTTAATAATATACTTATCGTTTAACTTATATTGTGTACTAAACAATCCCCCTATCGACCGAGATTCGCCCATGCCGGCGAATAGCGCCAATTCATTGTTTTGTGTACGGCCTGGATTAGACGGATCTGTTAATAACGTCGACGCCGTATTGGAAATCAAGGATTCATAGTTTAATCCACGTGCTTCATCTGTTTGCCAGGACAATAGCATCTGTAGATCGTGTTTTTCTGTTGCGATGGGAAAGTAGATCAGATTGGCCTTCGTCTGCAAACGGAAAGAATCATGATCTGATTCTCCAGCCCGGTTTACAACCGTCTCGGTATATGGTCGACCGGTAGCCAACTGCGGTAAGAAATTGTTCACCCGGGCATTATTAATATCAAACATGACCTGAAAATCGGATATTAACTTGCTTGGAATAATATCGTACTTCAGATTGAAAACCGGTGTGATTCGTTCTCCCGAGTGTCTGTTACTGGCATATTCAGCCATAGCAGCAGGATTGTATGTGCCTGGATAAGCACCTTGTATATTGCGATCTGGAGAAAAATATACCGGCATTTCATTGCCATATCGGTCATACTCATACAAACTCATATTAGGCATTTTAATGTAAGCAAGCCCCCTGATATTATCTTGATTGTCCTTTGTATTTACATAATTTCGATCCGTTACGGTATGTGTATACGCAATGTCGGTACGGAACTTAATGCGGTCTGAGATTTCATAATCCAGATTCAGACGTGCGGAAATCCGTTCCAAGCCTGTCCCAACCGTTACCCCACGTTGACCTAGATAACCTACAGATGAGTAATAGCGTGCTTTTTCGCCCCCGCCCTGAATGGAGAAGGTATGATCATTGGAAAGACCTGTTTGCGTAATCGCGTCGATCCAATCCGTATTTTGACTGTAATTATTGTAATAGTAAACATCCCCCGGATCGTACTGAAATTCTTTAAAGGTCAAGGTATTTAGAGGGGTACCCGTACGGTTCATTACCATCTCTGGAATCAGTTGCGAGTATTGATTGCCATTTAATAGCGGTATAGCATCAGGTAAACTTGATAGTGAACCGCGGAACGAGTAATTGATAGTCGGTTTAGACATCGTACCACGTTTTGTGGTAATCAATAACACACCATTGGACGCCCGGGATCCCCATACCGCAGTTGCCGCCGCATCTTTTAAGACGGTTATGGTTTCGATATCTGCCGGTGCAATATTCAATAGCTGTGCATAACCGTCTTCGTCGGCTGTTCCGAAGTTAAAATCGCCGGGAATACTTGTTTCATATGGCATCCCATCTACCACAATGAGAGGTTCTGCATTACCACTTAAGGATGAAGTTCCCCGAATCCGGATAGACATCCCGGATCCTGGATCACCGGAGTTAGCCGAAATATCTACCCCAGGTAAACGTCCTTGAAGCGCCTCATCAATCGAACTAGATTGCATATCTTGGAGTACTTTGGCATTAATTGTAGCTGTAGCTGTTGTTAAGTCACGCTGCGCAATATTGAGCAGCCCCGTATTTGTACCCGTCTGCTGCCGGGAGATGGCCACCTCTTCGATCTGATTATCACTAGAAACCAATGATACGTTCAGCTGTGTCTGATTATTGATAGGCAGGGTCCGAACATGATAGCCAATAAAGGATACGTTTAGTCTATTCGTAGCCCCTTTTAACGTAATTGCATAGTTACCGTCCATATCTGTGGTCACGGCTGTAACAGTACGGTTATCACTGGCTAATTCGGCAACTGTTGCACCCACAATAGGTTCTTTCGTCTGCGAGTCGGTTACCCTTCCCCGAAGCACAGTTTGGGCATACGTATTCTCAGCACCCATCAAGAGGAATAACACCATCAGGGAAAAAATATAGTTTAACTGTAATTTCATAGGTTTATTATTCTTTTTTTCAACTACCATCTCGAGATCAGCACTCCTAGTTAAGATATCCATTGAGTTCATGTAATACAATGCGGTTACTGATGTATAAATTCGTATTATTGACCACAGGAATAGTTCTATTTGAACTATCAATAAAGCGCAAATTATTGACTGCATTGGCTACGCCTACAATAATGGATTGATCGTTCGCGTCCTTTAAAAGGCTTATGGCAGATATTATATCTTGATTTCCATCAGGCGCAAGATTAACGTTTGTCAGGATATGGTGCTGAACAAACTGCTCAACTTTGACTTGATCCGCTAGGTCTCCGGGCGTATGACTTGCCGGCAATACACCATCATCTATAGCTTGCTGGATAGCGTCATTGTTCGGCATCAAGATGGTATAAGATGAACCTGTAGCAATCCCATTTAATGTCAAATCAGCTGCTCGGTATAACCTTGAATTAAACACATAATCCCGAAAACGGCTTACATCTGTATTAGACGTAGCAATACGTGTCAATGCTTGCCCTACCGTTTCTGATGAAAATTCCAATAAGTTATCGACATAATAGATCCGTCCATTATTGCCAAACTTGGCCGATCCAACAACATGGACAGCCTGCCCTAAAAACTCATTACCCGAAGCGTATATATTCCCGTTACTCCACTTGATGTATTCACCGGGAAGAACATTATCTCCGGTCTGTATATAACCACTTGTGGTGCCGATATTAGCTAACTCATCATTGGGTGTTTCAACAATATGGGTGTAGAGGATACGCTGTAGACGGGGTTCGGTAATGGAGTGACCAATAACGTTGTTATTACGATCTCGCCATGACCAATCATTAATCCGGTCATTATATGCATAGCCTAACTGCTGTAATAAACGGTCGGAAAATAAAAATACGGTATACTGCTTATTTGGATTGGTTACGAATCTTTTATATTCTTTATTTAGCAACATGAGCATTAAAGAATAATCTGGATCTAAAATCACATGCTTATACACTGTACTAAACAGATTGGACTCCTGCATTTTACTCGTTCCGTAGAAAAAACCATTGCTAAGCATTTGCTTATCAGCGATATCAGATAATTCAAAAGTCGCCTCTTCTTCGTGTATATTGGTTTTTAAACCAAATTGACTTGGCCATACGGCATTTTGCCAGAGCATAGTATTGACTAAATCGGCCAATACAGTTTTGGGTACATTGCCCAGCGCTTTATAATGTTCTAGCAGCACATTTCTGACCCAAGGAATCAACACTTCATTCTTAGGGATAAATAGCGTATAGGCGTCCATCTGTCCGTCGTTATCCTCCATCTTTAGGTAGTTCTCGTTATTGGGAGAGAAGGTCAGCATCGGGTCATATGCTTTGATATATACTTGAGCAGCCTGCCCTGTACGATATTCGTAAGTCTTGCTCGCTTCGGCATTGGGTTGGTAGGTTACAAAATACGGATTTAGAATTGAATCCCTAAAAAAGCTATAGTCATCATTCTGAGCAATATATTGGTCCAAACTTAACTGTGGAAGATTAACGGCATCTACTTCGTGAATAATGCCGTTTTCCGCAATGATATTTGCCTTCACGACCTTTGAGCCCATAAAGTTAAAATCGGTCCAGTTCACATTTGGATGGAAAAACGTATAGTCGCTAGCCGTTAGGTTATTTAATGCCGCATATTTGGAGTGAAAATAGGTTACATATTTGTTATTATTATCTCCATCGACATAATAAGGTGTTCCAAATGAAACGGTCATGTTATTACGGTTAGACGCCGCAACAATTAACTCTTGTTCTACTCCATTGATTTTTACATTTTCTTTCTGAAAACCGTCATAATATGCTGTTCGTCTACGGAAAGACATACCTTCTACCCAACCCAAACTAGACTGGTAATCCGAGATGCGATCGGTTTTAAAAGCATTGTATACTAATGCGTTACGAACAATTTTTTCTGCTATATCGGCAGAAACCGCATCGATATCCGAAATATTTTGTTCTTCTAGAAAACGTTTAACAGCGTCATCATTAGGCGCAAAAAATGTCCAATAGCCGGCTTGGTTTAGGGTTTCTTGATAGCCCGCTTTATCGATGAGCTTCAGAATCATTGAAAATCTCCCTTCCTCTTGCAACTTGGAATAGATGGCAGACTCAAGCCAATCCGGACGGCCATAAAATTCGTCGAATGCCGCTTTTCGACAACTGGAGATCGTTAAGAACAAGAGTAACCAGCAAAGGGAATACTTGTTAAAAAGCATAAACATAGTTTATTGGGTTAGTTAAAAGTTTATTGTTATAAATTGGTAACGTAAAAAAAATCGGCTCTCAGCAAAAAATGATTAAAACGTATCGGCAAAAAATTTCATTGATGGTATAATCTATCAATTGGTATATCCAAATGTAACATATACCCTGCAATCCCGCAACCTGCGCTATCCTGATAAAATACTATAAATGATGGTTAAAATCCTACAACGATGGAAATAAACGTACTAAATCGACTACTAAAAGCTTTTAACAAGAGTATTGTAAGCTAAACTGATTTATAAATTAATAAGGACATGAGAAAGGTTTAGGATGAAAAAGGTAGTAAATTAATTCCCGTCTGGCTTAATCGTACTATTTTTCACACTTAGCGGCCAATTCCAATCTTGAAAAGAATCTGGCTCTTTAGGATCGTAGCCCTGAAAATCAACAATGTGTTTCCGCACATCTAATCCAGCAGTGGACATGCCCTGCAGCACCATCTTCGCAATCTGATAGGCTCCATAGGTATTGAAATGGGTATTATCCTGTAAAGGCTCTGATTGACCAGGAAAACTATTCGCAGGATAGTGCACCAATGCATTTTTCGATGCTTCTACACCGAGCGCAGTGTAAAATGTGGAGGTCATCGCATTCAGATCGATCAAGGGTACCTGCAACTCTTTCGCTATTTTACGCGCAGCATCTGGAAAATCGCCTAGGGTATGTATGAGTCTGTCATCCCCATCAAAAGATCGTCTTGCGGTGGAAGTAACAATAACAGGTATGCCGCCTTTGGTGCGAAACTCGCTGATAAACTTTCTTAGTCGCTCGGAATAAGACTTGTAAGCGCCAGCATTTTCTCCTTTTTCTTTCTGATCGTTATGACCAAATTCAACAAATAAATAATCACCTGACTTAGCGATGGATAGAATTTTTTCCAGCCTACGCGAAGAGAGAAACGATCCTAATGATAGTCCTGATTCGGCATGGTTTGCAACGGCGACGTGCGGATCAAAAAACCGGGGAATCATTTGCCCCCAGGATGCCCAGGGTTCTTCTTCCTGATTGACCACCGTAGAGTTACCCGCTAAAAACAACGTAACAGCATCCGTAACTTTTTCTATTCGAATAGCTTCTATATGATTTTCGCCCTGAAATTCTAAGGTTAATTTATTGTCCCAATCCAACTTCGACCTTTCCCGCTCTTTTAACCTCACCGAGTCGGTTCCGGCTATCTGTGCATCTTTTACATGTACCAGGAAGGAGCGTTGAAATCCAGTCTTATGATCTATCTTTTCATGTTCTAACTGCAGACGTCTAGATTCAGATCGTAACGTACTGGTATAGGCTCTGCCGATATTCTTGTATGTTATTGTTACCTTATAATTTCCTTCTGCCACTTGTACCGAAAAATAAAAAGGCTTATTGCTGGACAAGTACCCTCGCTTGTTCTTAACTATAGCTACGTTGCCTTCGGTTCCGAGATCGAAACCATAACCTGCCTTCGAATCGTAAACAAGCGGATGGTTAATGGCTATCTGTGATTTGCTTTTCTTAGTGAATGAAAACTCCATCAGTACTTGGCCTGCAGACAAAAACTGGATATTAATCAATACCATAGTTAGCAGTACGATAGCTTTTCTTTTTGCAATTAAGTTCATAAGATGTCAACAGTTAAATCTACGGTGTGTTCGGTTTATATTCGTGACACTAAATTAGCTGGTTTATCCGAGTTCCGCAACCTGAGCCATCCTGCACGAACAAAGGTCATCTTCCTGCCGTACCATCGTACCTCCGGTTCGCGATGAAGGGCTTATGGACTACATCACTGCATGGAAAAACCGATAAAGCCCGCCTACCTACGGGTAAACAGGCTTAAACCTTAATGTCTTCCTCGGAAGAATGACGTGGCGATCTAAGTTCTGGCACAGTTCGATCCAGTCACTATTGTACCACGGATTGATGCCATTGAAGAAATCAGGATCTACCTCTAAAATAACGTAACTCGATAATATCATTTGGAATAGGGTGGCTGTTCCAATGCTGATGTATGACTAAAGCGGCCCCTATTGCGGTGGCTTGTGCCATCGACGCAGCATATACTTCTGCATCGGTAAATTCTCGCGCCAGCAAAGTCATGTAAATATTGTTCTTACTGAAACCGCCGTCTACAAATATTCTTTTTACACGTTGCGACGACAGGATCAGGCGGGTGGATTCCACCTGCGCATTCACTAAGTCGATCACGAGTCCATGATAGGCCTCTGCGACGTGTGCATACTGGCTTAAGTCTCTTTTGGAAAAGGTATCGAGACTCGTAGGCGAATTTTCTTCTTTTAGCTTATCGATGATCGACCAGTCGATCTCGATGCTTTTAAACCGGGCAGTAGTCGTGCCGAAGTGTTCGGCAATTCGCTTGGTCTGCACTTCGTGCTCATAGCCTGCGAATAGCCGGGAAGCTTTGACAGGTGTACCTGCATACGTGAGGTAGAACAGGCAGTCTTTGTCCAATTGCTCTTTTGTCAGTGGGCTCTCGTTAAATGGATTGAGGGAAATACACCACGTACCCGTAGAAATTAGGACAAAAGGTTCATGAAAATTAAGTAAATAGGGAATCAACGCTGAAGAGCTGTCGTGTAATCCGACGCCTACTTTGTAGGTACTCCCTGGGAAGGTAGCTGGAAAAACCTCATCTCCCTGTACAATAGGAGCGAGCTTTTGTGCAATCCCTGTATCTTTTACCCATTGGTGGTAATCTCTGGCATCAAAATCCCACAGCGCGGTATGGCAACCGATACTGGTCATATCCGAATACATTTGTCCGGAAACCAAGAAACTTAAATATTGGGGCAGATGCACGGCATATTTCATCTGCTCAAATACCTCTGGCTTCTCGGTCTTGAGGCGATACACCTGCAGACCGGAATTGAGACTTCCTAATGAAGGGGAAGCTGTAGTTAATGAAAACTGTTCAACTCCCCCATACTTTACATGAAGATCTTTATCTAATTCCTGTGGATATTCTTTAAGGTAATTATAAAGTGGGGTCAATGGATGACCGCTTTCATTGAGATACACAAAACTTGCACCGTATGACGTAAAATTAATCGCCTTGATATCAAACTCCGTACGTCGAAATACTTCGTGCAATGAATCGAAAACGGAAAGTCTTAAGCTTTCCAGGTTCTCACAAGGATCGCCATCTTCATCCACTGTTTCTAAAAAGCGGGCCGATTTCTCGAATACAATCTGATAGTGTTCGTTGAACAAAAAAAGCTTCTTATTCGTTTTACCAACATCAAAGATTGCAACGACCGGAATGCGCATAATAAATTAAAAAATATTTAAGTAAAAAAAACGTTTATAAACCTGTAGCGACAGAATTGCTTCCTCTTTCTTCTATCAATCTCGTTCTTACTGCCACCTCTTCAAATAATCCTACTGGATCCAAGGCGCCACCGCTTCTAAATCTTGCTTCAGCAACAATTGCACGTACATCAGTACGGAAAACATCTTGTAATATCTCTTGTGCTTTTACCACATCATTAGCCTGCTGTGCGGCGCGTAATGCTTTTCGGTCTACCATCAATGCCTGCGTGTAAGCAATCTTAATGGCTTCCACAGATTGCAACAAATCCACTAATGGATCTTTCAGATTGTGTGATGCATCAATCATCCAGCCTAGCCCGGTTGCGTGATCGATTCCTGCAGCATCCATCCCGTCGACCAACTCGTTGAAAATCAAAAACAGTTGGTATGGCTTAATACTGCCTGCGGTCAAATCGTCGTCCGCATATTTACTATCGTTAAAATGGAATCCAGCTAATTTGCCTTCCATTAGTAACAAGGAAACGATCTGCTCGATATTTGCATTGGGTAAATGGTGACCTAAATCGACCAAGGTATACGCTTTATCTCCTAATTTATTTGCTAGCAATAACGACTGTCCCCAATCGGCAATAGTGGTGGAATAAAAATTAGGTTCAAATGCTTTGTATTCGACAAACATTTTCCAGTCCTCCGGTAGATGCTTGTAGATTTCTTTTAGACTTTCTAAGGTATTCTGGAATGCCTCCCTGAAATTCAACTGGCCAGGAAAAGATGAACCATCGGCCAACCACACGGTAAGTGCTTTGGATCCTAGTGCGATACCATGCTTGATCACTTCGATGTTATGATCTACAGCTTGTTTCCTTACGTTTGGATCTACGTGTTGCAACGATCCAAATTTGTAACTGTATGCCTGTCCAGGCTGATCCTGAAAAGTATTGGAATTGACTGCATCAAATACCAAATCATACGATGTGGCAAGTTCCTTTATTTTTTCAGCGTCTTGTGGAATATCCCAAGGAATATGCAAAGAGATCGCGCCACTGGATTTATTCAATGCATGCAATAAACCTACATCCTCGATTTTTTGCTCCAATGAAGAGGGTTCGCCTTTGCCCGTAAAGCGTCCAAACCGTGTACCACCGGTGCCTAGTGCCCAACTGGGAATAGCAATCTGGAACTTTTCTACTTTTCTCAAAAGTGATTCTATATCAGAAATCTCCTCGGAAATATAATTAAAAGCACGGCGATGCTTCGCTTCTAGCTTTTGGTTATGTTGGTCAATTAGTTGTTTTTCTATTCTCATTTTCTCAAAATAAAAAAGTTACAAGTCGAAACTTATACTTGGTAAATAAAGGTGCTGGAAAGTAGAACCTTCCAACACCTAACAAACAAAAATGAATTATCTTGTAAACGCCATAGCTACTCCGCCATCGACATTTAATACGTTCCCTGTGGATTTATTTAACAGGCCTCCAGTAAATGCAAAACATGCATTTGCGATATCATCTGGTAAAATTATCTCATTTAATAAGGTACGCTTAGCATAATATGCAGGAAGTTCTTCAACCGTAACGCCATATGCCTTTGCACGTCCTTCTGCCCATCCACCGGCCCAGATGTTGCTGTCTGAAATCACGGCGTCTGGATTTACGACATTGACCCGAATGCTTGCTGCACCCAATTCTGCTGCATTCAATCGACTCAGGTGCAACTGCGCCGCTTTTGCACTACCGTATCCGGCATTATTTGGCCCGCTAACGAGGGCATTCTTACTAACGATATTAATGATATCGCCGCCGACTCCCTGTGCTTTCATCGTACGCGTAGCTGCTTGGGTTACCAAGAACTGACCTTTTACCAACACATTATACAATAAATCCCAGTCTTTTTGGGTGTGGTCTTCGATCGTTTTGGAAATAGATAGACCCGCGTTATTCACAATAATATCGACACCTCCAAATGCCAATGCTGATTTTTCGAGTGCCTTCACAATCTGCTCTTCATTGGTTACATCCAATACAGCAGTTGCAACGGCATCTTTTCCAAAGATTCCGATAAATTCTTCCTCTGCTGATGCCAATCGCTCAGCATTCATATCATTCAGAATTACAACGGCACCTTCACTGGCAAATTTCTTTGCAATCGCTTTACCGATACCACCAGCACTACCTGTGACTAAAGCAATTTTTCCAGATAATGCCTTTGGCTTTGGCATACGTTGCAATTTAGCTTCTTCCAACAGCCAATACTCGATATTAAATGCTTCTTGGCGCGGCAACGAAGTATATTCGCTTACGGCTTCGGAGCCCTTCATCACATTAATGGCATTGGTGTAAAATTCGGCTGCCACCCGTGCAGTCTGTTTATCTTTTGCAAAGGCAAACATGCCTACGCCTGGGTATAAAATAATGACCGGATTCTTATCACGGATAGCAGGACTATTGGCGTGCTTACATGTTTCGTAATAATTGGTATACATCTCCCGGTAATCTTCGAAAAGTGGAAGAAGTTTCGCTTTGATAGCCTCGGCATCACTTAGGTCTTCTCCTTTGTCTAGATTTAAGATCAAAGGCTGAATCTTCGTCCTTAAGAAATGGTCTGGACAACTTGTTCCTAGCGGTGCTAAACGCTCCAGGTCATTGGAATTGATGTATTCTAATACTTTGTCATCATCTGCAAAATGACCAATCATATGACGCTCGCTAGAGCAGAAGCCTCTTAAAATAGGAGCCAATTTCGCCGCTTGTAACGCCCGTTCATCTGCAGATAAGCTCTCTATTTTTTGTCCGCCAAATACTGGGCGCTTTTTACCGTAATTCTGTTCTAAATATTCTGCACAGGTCTCGATAACATCTAAGGAATTTAAATAGCTTTCATAAGCGGTATCGCCCCAAGTAAATAAACCATGGGAACCTAACATAATTCCGCGGATTCCGGGATTCTGATCAAGACAGTCGCGCAACTGTAGCCCTAGATCAAAACCTGGCTTTTGCCAATCTACCCATCCGATTGTTCCGTTGAATAAATCCTGTGTGATCTGCTTACCATCTTTTGCCGCAGCAATAGCTATGGCTGCATCGGGATGCAAGTGGTCAATATGTTTGAACGGTAAAAATCCGTGCAACGGTGTATCGATGGAAGGTGCTTTGGAACTTAGATCGAAGATGCAGTGGTTGAACAATTCGACCATCTCGTCTTCGTGTTCGATACCTCTATATACTTTTTCAAGATCGCGTAAACGATCAACATATAATGCGGCAAGGCCTGACTTTTTTAATGTTCCGATATCTCCTCCAGATCCTTTAATCCACATCACTTCTACAGACGCACCCGTCAAGGGATCTTTATCTATTAGCTTACAGGAAGTATTTCCACCACCATAGTTGGTGATTCTCAAATCAGAACCTAATAGGTTGGAGCGGTATAACAATAACGCAACTTCATCTCCTTCAAGTGATTTTGCCTTTTGTTCGTCCCACAAGTAATTTACGTGTTTATATGTTTTCACACCAATATAATTTTAAAAGTTATTATTCTAATGTTTTTGCAAATCCAACAATACAGATTGATAAAATAATGATCGCAATACCCGCAATAATAGAGCGATAGGTAGCCTTACTCACACCTTTCCACTCTTTCAGGAATATGCCCCAAGCATTTGAAATCAGGATGATAAATGCCATATGTAGGATCCATGAACTTGCCCCGTTTCCTAATCTACTCTCGCCCATACCGTAGAAGAAAAACTGTAAGTACCAAGTCGTACCGGCTAATGCACACAGCAAGAAATTCTTACCTAGTGGAGCGGTGGATTTTTTATAATCTGAAAATGTTTTATTCTTGGCTAATAGGTAGAGGCACCAAATAAAATTTGTTGTAAATCCGCCCCAAAGTATAACAATGTAAGTGACATTATTTTGATAAAGAAATTCGCCAT
Organism: Sphingobacterium alkalisoli; assembly: GCF_005049105.1. Lineage (GTDB taxonomy): Bacteria > Bacteroidota > Bacteroidia > Sphingobacteriales > Sphingobacteriaceae > Sphingobacterium > Sphingobacterium alkalisoli. Next base: position 961,667 of record NZ_SUKA01000001.1, on the reverse strand, counting down.
CATTGGGATTGGCAGCCTTCCAAAGCTGATTGGCAACATCGGCCATCGGCTTTCCTGATTCAATTCCAAAATTAAAACAAGCACTTAATATTCCGGAGATAATAGCTACTGTGATCCCTAGTCCAAATTTATACTCCAGCTGTGTCTCACCAGACAGGTTAGCGAGTCCTCTTTCTTTGAGAACACCAGCTTTCCCACAGAGGTAAATACCTAATACACAAACCAACAACCCCACCATGACGCAGACTCCTGCATTCGTTGTAAAGAAATAATCGATACCGTGTTTTCCTTCGGCCTTGTTGAAAAAATAATAGATGGCAGGCATGAGCGAGCCAAAAACCATACTCAATCCCAAAATGACACTGCTTCCTAAGGAAACGCCGAGATAACGTACACCCAGCCCATAGGTAAGGCCCCCGATGCCCCACAATAGACCGAATAAAAAGGTATATCCCAAAATACTGGAATCGGTATTTTGGATGATCTCCATAAAATTTGGAATCGTCAAATACGCCGCGATGGGCGGTACGATGATCCAAGAAAATAACCCACCAAGAATCCACATAGCCTCCCAAGACCAGTCCTTTACTTTCTTATAAGGTACATAGAAGCTCCCTGATGCGAACCCCCCGATAAAATGAAATATTACTCCTGCTATTGCGTTCATAAATTATTACAATAATGATAGATTTATAAATGTGTTCTAAGATAAAATAGTCTATTTACATAACTGTTATGAACTGTCATGTCCTCTTTCGAAAAGCTCCAATATCTCTCTTAAAATAAGCAAAGCCCTAAAAAGGGCTTCGTATTGATTCATAAGCATCTAAACCAAAAGATTAGAACTTCTCCGCATTTTCTTTTTTTTGATTGTTTATACTTTCTATTGATTCTACCGTTTTATTATTTATTTTAAAATTTGAGAAAACCACATTTTTGGTATGGTTACTTTGCACAGGTATATCTACTCCATTAATTGAGGAATTGATCACGGTAAAATTCGTTACCGGAGAATCTTTATAGGCATCAATCAGGATTCCAAACTTCCCTCCTTTTTCAACCTGAAGATTTTCGACCCATACATTTTTGATTTGCGGAAGGAAATCCCCAGGATTTTCATAAAACATGTTAAAGCGAATAGCCGCTTCCTTATAGGTGCCTACCTTAATATTCCGCACATACAAACCGTCTATTACGCCCCCACGCAACGAACTTGTCTTCAATCGGATAACACGATCCAATTCCGGACTATCCATTTGCAGGTTTTGCGCAAAAATATTTTTTGCACCTCCAGAAATTTCGCTTCCGATCACAATGCCGCCGTGACCATCTTTCATGACGCAATTTTCTATAATAATATTTTCGGCTGGAACTGCTAGATCCCGTCCGTCTTCATTGCGTCCGGATTTTATAGCGATACAATCATCGCCCGTATCAAAATAACAGCCTGTTATAAGGACATTTTTACTGGCCTCGGGATCACAACCGTCATTATTAGGACCGTGGGTGATGATCTTCACATCGCGCACAGTTACGTTTTCACACAATACAGGATTGAGGTTCCAAAAAGGAGCATTGTTTATCGTAATATCGGCGATTACAATATTTTTGGATTGATAGGGTTGGATAAATGGAGGTCGTAAAAAGCCACCATCTCCATATATGCGATCTGCTACAGGGGTACGGTCTTTGACTTGTTGCGTCAGCTGCTTTACCGATGCCAATTGATTATCCATTCCTTCGACCCAACCATGTTCTTTCTTTGCTTTCCACGGCCACCAGTGCTGATTATCAGCATTTCCATCTAATATTCCGTTTCCGGTTATTGCAATATTCTCTACCTGATAGGCGTAGATGAGCGGAGAATAATTCATCAGATCCATACCCTCCCATCTGGAGCGGACTAAGGGTAAATAATCTTGCGGATTACGGCTGAATAAAATTTTAGAACCATCTTCAAAATGCAGATTCACATTAGATTTTAAATGAATGGCACCACTCAAAAAAACACCCTTGGGGACGATCACTTTCCCCCCGCCGCCTTCCGAACAACGTGTGATGATGCTATTAATGATATCCGTATTCATAAATACGCCATCGCCTTTGGCGCCATGATCGGTAATCAAATAGGTGTTGTCTGCGAATGTTGGCGCCACGATCAACGTTCTGATACTATCTAATTTTGCCCACGGGCTTGCGTCATGTGGTTGCGAAAAAGATTTCATTGAAAAAATAAGACCTAAAAGGAGTAGCGAAAAAAAACGATTCATGAGGATAAATTTATTGACACGGTTTATGTTTAAAGTGCCTAAAATATAGAAAAAATTGGATAGTCAATGTATATGTAAAAAATAAACGTCTATTCCACAAGTTTACCTTGTGTACTTCTCCGCACTTCATCTAAGGTTACACCATCATGCAATTCGATGATTTTAAAACCGCCCTGCGGTAATACATCGAAAACCCCCAACTCCGTAACGATTTTTTTTACACACCGTTTGCCCGTAAGCGGCAACGTGCAGGCGGAAAGCAATTTGGACTCTCCTGCTTTATTCACATGTTGCATGGCGACAATAATATCTTGTGCACTGGCAACAAGATCCATGGCGCCTCCCATTCCCTTCACCATTTTACCCGGAATCTTCCAGTTGGCAATATCGCCATGCTCGGACACCTCCATAGCCCCCAAAATTGTCAAATCAATCTTTCTGGAGCGAATCATACCGAAACTCATTGCGGAATCAAAGAAAACGGAACCGGGCAATGTGGTAATAGTCTGCTTACCCGCATTAATATAATCGGGATCCTCTTCTCCTTCATAAGGGAACGGCCCCATGCCGAGCAAGCCATTTTCGCTTTGTAACACCACGTTGATATCATCTGCAATATAATTAGCTACTAAGGTTGGGATACCGATGCCCAGATTCACATAATATCCATCTTGTATTTCTTTGGCAATACGTTTTGCAATTCCATATTTATCTAACATACCTCTACGATTTTGGCCTGAAAGTCCGTTGTTCTATTCGCTTCTCGTAATTTTTGCCCTGAAAGATCTTATGCACATATACCCCAGGTGTGTGAATGAAATTAGGATCTAATACGCCTGGCTCTACCAATTCTTCTACTTCGGCAATGGTGATCTTCCCGCACATGGCCATCGCATGGTTAAAATTCTGTGCTGTCCCTCTATAGACTAAATTGCCCATACGATCACCCTTCCAGGCTTTCACTAGTGCAAAATCGGGCTCGAATGCATACTCCATTAGATACTCCTTTTCTACACCATGGAACTTGAATTTGCGTACCTCTTTTCCCTCAGCCACTTCTGTACCTACACCGGCCGGTGTATAAATCACCGGGAGACCATATCCCCCTGCCATCAAACGTGTGGCTAGGGTTCCTTGGGGCACCAGCTCAACTTCCAACTCGCCACTCAACATCTGCCGTTCAAATTCTGCATTCTCACCTACGTAGGATGCTATCATTTTTTTGATCTGCTTTCGGCGTAATAAAAGACCCAGCCCAAAATTGTCTATTCCTGCATTATTACTGATACAGGTCAATTCCCGAAGATCCCTTTCCATCAACGCAGCGATAAGGTTTTCAGGAATGCCACACAATCCAAATCCCCCAACGGCGATTGTCATTCCACTGCTAACCTCTCGTATTGCTTCGACCGCATTTAACACACTTTTATCTACCATGGTTTATAAGGTTTTATCCTTTTTGGTTCTACCTAATATCGTATTTTATTTGGAGCTATGCAATATATTTTCAAAATTTATGTTACATTTAAATAAATACACTATTTATCTATGCTAAAATTTATACATGCACTCACGTTCCTTTTGTTCATTTCATCTGCTTTTGGGCAAAAAATCAATCTTCAAGAGGCCTTGACAAAAAGCTCTATCGACAGTCAATTCTATTATCTTAATATACTCTCGCGTTCGCAGGACGCGGATTTTAAAATCATACGTAAAACCAACTTAGAGCGTGTGCGTCAAAACACGCGCGATACGCTGAAGACATTACGTACGGAAATCCAGAACCTGAAACAATCGAGTTCGTCTTCTGTATCTGCCAACCAACAACTCACAGACAGTGTGCAAAATCTGCAGACGCGGTTGGATGCCGAAAAATTAAAAACAGACAGTATATCCTTCTTGGGTATCGACTTCTCAAAAAGCGGTTACCACAGCTTTGTATGGCTCTTGATCATTGTACTTGCAATAGCGTTCCTAGCGACTTTCTTTGCTTTTCGCAAAGCAAAAGTTGATACGGTATCATCCAAGAAAACCGCGGAAGAGTTTCAAGAGGAGCTTCAAATACACAAAAAGAAAGCATTGGAAAAAGAACAATTATTAAAACGGCAGCTACTCGACGAGCAACTGAAAAGAAACTCTTAAGTTAATCGAGGTTTCTCTATTATTAAATTCGCAAATCAACAGATTCGCGATTAAGCAAATAAGCAGCTAAAAAAAATATTCATTTATTTAATGAAGAAGTTTTGCTTTTAGCGCGATAAAACTTATTTTTGCATTCCAAATTACAGATCGAATAATCTGTAATCAAATAGATTAATAAATTTTAGTCCCTATAATATGCCCAATATTGGTAAAATAGCACAGATTATCGGCCCAGTGGTTGACGTCAACTTTGCCGACAATGAAAATCTTCCTAAGATTTACGATGCATTGTACATTGAGAAAGATAATGGACAACGTGTCGTTTTAGAAGTTCAACAACACTTAGGCGAAGAACGTGTCCGTACTATTGCCATGGATGCAACTGAAGGTTTGGTACGTGGAATGAAAGTAGTAGATACTGGTGCTCCTATTAAAATGCCTATTGGCGAAGAAATCAAAGGTCGTGTATTCAACGTAGTTGGTGACCCTATTGATGGTATTCGTGCATTGGACAAAACGAATGGACGTTCTATTCATAATGTACCACCGAAATTTGAAGACCTTTCTACCGAGTCTGAGATTCTTTTTACAGGAATCAAAGTTATCGACTTGTTAGAGCCTTATGCTAAAGGTGGTAAAATCGGTTTGTTTGGTGGTGCCGGAGTAGGTAAAACAGTATTAATCCAAGAATTAATCAACAATATCGCAAAAGGACATGGTGGTCTTTCTGTATTTGCGGGTGTAGGTGAGCGTACACGTGAAGGTAATGACTTATTACGTGAAATGTTGGAATCAGGCATTATTAAGTATGGCGAGCATTTCATGGAAGGCATGGAAAAAGGCGAATGGCCTTTGGACACGGTAGATCAGGAATTGTTGAAAGAGTCTAAATGTACTTTTGTATTCGGCCAAATGAATGAGCCTCCAGGTGCTCGTGCTCGCGTGGCCCTATCTGGATTGACAATTGCGGAATATTTCCGTGATGGCGATGGCGAAGGTCAAGGTCGTGATGTATTATTCTTCATTGATAATATCTTCCGTTTTACACAAGCGGGTTCTGAGGTTTCTGCTCTTTTAGGTCGTATGCCTTCGGCTGTGGGTTACCAGCCGACATTAGCTACAGAAATGGGACTGATGCAAGAGCGTATTACCTCTACTAAAAACGGATCTATTACTTCGGTACAAGCGGTATATGTACCTGCAGATGATTTAACTGACCCTGCTCCAGCGACAACTTTCGCTCACTTGGACGCAACCACCGTATTATCTCGTAAGATTGCGGAGCTAGGTATTTATCCTGCAGTGGATCCATTGGATTCTACGTCTCGGATTTTATCCCCAGCTGTTTTAGGTCATGAGCATTATAATACGGCACAACGCGTAAAAGAAATCTTACAACGCTATAAAGAACTTCAGGATATTATCGCCATCTTAGGTATGGATGAGCTGTCGGAAGAAGATAAATTAACGGTATCACGCGCGCGTCGTGTGCAACGGTTCTTATCTCAACCTTTCCATGTTGCGGAGCAATTTACAGGTTTGAAAGGCGTATTAGTCGACATTAAAGATACGATCAAAGGGTTTAACATGATCATCGATGGAGAAGTCGACGAATACCCGGAAGCTGCCTTTAACTTAGTAGGTAATATAGAGGAAGCGATCGAAAAAGGTAAAAAATTATTAGCAGAAGCAGTTTAATTAGATAGGAGACATTAGATAGGAGATAATAGACAGCAGAATCTCATATCTACTTTGAAAGCTAAGCGTTCTCAAATCTCACATCTCAAATCTTGTATCTAAAAAAATGAAATTAACAATTATTACTCCAGACAGATTAGCATACGAAGGTGAGGTAACTGCGGTTACGGTTCCCGGTTCTGCGGGGTCTTTTCAAATCTTAAAGGACCATGCGGCTATTGTGTCTACGCTGGACGATGGCAATGTCATTGTCAAAAAAGGCAATGATGAGCAGGTCATTATTATCAAGGGCGGTGTGGTAGAAGTAAAGGACAACAATATCATCGTTTTAGCGGAAGGAATTGTGCAGAACTAGTAAAAATAACATATGATAAATAGCCCTTAAGACTTCGAGTTTTAAGGGCTATTTTTTTATATTTTTTTGGGCCAAAACCCTTTTTTACGAAGAATTTTGGTTTTTAGAACCATTTTTCAAAAACTCAAGAAATATACCGATTTTAATTCTAGTCTACAGGCAAACAAATTTAAAATCAAATAAATATATAAATTCAGAATATTATTTTGATTTAAAACAATAATCGAAATAAAAAACTTTTTAAAAAAAACACAAATAGCTATTGTAAAGAATTCTAATTCGAGCTAACTTAACAATGTTATAATTTTGATTGACATTAGAGTTTTTGGGGAGGAACTTTTCATCACGAAGAAATCAGAAAAAATGCAGTACTACAATCAGAACACTTTAATTTATTTGAACGGTGAGTTTGTAAAGGCACATGGTGCTGGCGTTGATCTATTTGGTCAATCACTTCACTATGGGTACGGAGCCTTTGAAGGACTTCGATCATATAGCACACACAATGGTACTCGGATATTCAAAGCTGAAGAACATTTTGAGCGTTTAGAAGAATCTTGTAACGCCATTAACCTTCCCTATTCTTGGAATAATCGGGTGTTGATCGAAAAGACCTATGATCTATTGGCAGCGAATAATTTAAGATCTGCTTATATCAGACCTTTGGTTTTTTCTGGTTCCAACATGCATTTGACTTCATCTACCAAAGCAAACATCATGATAGCGGCATGGGAATGGGGTCCGTACTTAGGTCAAAATTTAATAAAAGCGAATATCTCCAGTATAGAACGGCCAAATCCAAAATCATTTCGGGTGGATGCCAAGATATCCGGGCAGTACATCAATTCAATCATGGCGACAAGCGAAGCAATTAAAAATGGGTTTGACGAAGCCTTGCTATTAGATCAAGATGGTTTTGTGGCACAAGCATCCAGTGAAAACATATTTATCGAAAAGGATTTCAAAATTTACACCCCACCCTTAGAAAATATTTTCCCAGGAATCACTCGTCAAACTGTATTGGAGATCTGTAAAAAACTAAACTTTGAGATCATCGAAAAGAAATTAACGGTCGACGATATATACCAGGCTGACAGCGCTTTTTTGAGTGGGACAGCAGCAGAAATCATCGGTGTAAAACAAGTTGATCACGTTGTATACAAAGACCATTGGGAGCACACAATAGGAGCATCTATCCAAAGAAAATATAAAAATTTAGTATTAGAGCAAGAGAATTATGAAGTCATCATCTGACAGCACAAATGTATTAAACAAATATAGCCGTATTTTCACCCAAGACAAAACACAACCGGCAGCCAAAGCCATGTTGTACGGAATTGGATTGACCGATGCGGATATGGAAAAAGCACAAGTTGGTATCGCCAGTATGGGGTACGATGGAAACACCTGTAATATGCATTTGAACGATTTGGCACAAGTCGTAAAAAAAGGCGTATGGGCTAATGATCTAGTAGGTTTAACTTTCGGAACGATTGGCGTAAGTGATGGCATGAGTAACGGTACAGATGGGATGCGTTATTCCTTAGTATCGCGCGATGTCATTGCCGACAGTATCGAAACGATCTGTGGGGGGCAATATTATGATGGCTTAATAGCCATTCCGGGATGTGATAAAAATATGCCTGGAGCCGTAATAGCTATGGGCCGGCTGAATCGTCCCGCTATCATGGTATACGGTGGCACGATTGCTCCCGGTCACTATAAAGGTGAAGAGTTAAATATCGTATCTGCTTTTGAAGCGTTGGGCAAGAAAATCGCGGGCACAATTTCGGATGAAGATTACGACGGTGTAATCAGACATACTTGCCCAGGTGCGGGTGCATGTGGAGGTATGTATACCGCAAACACGATGGCCTCTGCAATTGAAGCTCTGGGAATGAGTCTACCCTACTCCTCTTCCAATCCAGCTGTATCTAAAGAAAAACAGGACGAATGTCTTGAAGCGGGAAAATACATCAAAATCCTTTTAGAAAAGGATATCAAGCCGTCGGACATCATGACGCGTAAAGCATTTGAAAACGCAATTCGCACCATTGTTATCCTAGGAGGTTCTACGAATGCCGTATTGCACTTTATTGCAATCGGAAAATCCGTTGGTGTAGATATTTCGCAAGATGATTTTCAACGCATGTCTGATGAGACGCCTGTATTAGCAGATTTCAAACCATCAGGTAAATATCTTATGCAAGATCTGCATCAATACGGTGGTGTTCCTGCTGTATTACGCTATCTACTAGACGAGGGTTTGTTACATGGGGATTGTTTAACGGTAACGGGCAAAACACTGGCTGAAAATTTAGAGGGTGTAAAATCGGTAATCGATTATAACCAACCTATTATTCAAAAACTGGACAACCCAATTAAGGCTACGGGGCATTTGCAGATTCTATACGGCAATCTAGCGGAAAAAGGTTCTGTTGCAAAAATATCAGGTAAAGAAGGCGAGAAATTCAGCGGTCCTGCTCGTGTATTTGATGGCGAACATGATTTAGTGGCAGGTGTTTCTTCAGGCAGAATTAAGCCGGGCGATGTTGTCGTAATCAAGAATGAGGGGCCTAAAGGGGCTCCCGGTATGCCTGAAATGCTAAAACCTACGGCTTTAATTATTGGTGCGGGGCTAGGTAAATCCATCGCTCTAATTACCGACGGCAGGTTCTCGGGTGGTACCCACGGTTTCGTAGTAGGCCATATCACTCCGGAAGCTTACGAAGGTGGACTGATTGGATTGGTAAAAGACGACGATATTATCGAAATTGATGCTGTTAACAATACGCTGAACCTAAAAGTGTCGGACGAAGAAATAGCCAGTCGTCGCGCCACATGGATACAACCTGCGTTAAAAGTAACAAAGGGTGTATTGTATAAATACGCAAAAACTGTTGCAGATGCTTCACAGGGCTGTGTGACGGATATTTAAAATAAAGATTAAAGTGTAAAGAACAAAGACTTCTAGATAATTGTCTTTGATCTTTATTCCTTAATCTAAAATCTCAATACTAATATCTAAATACTAAAAAATGAGTACACTGGAAAAAACGGAAAAGGAACAAGCTGCTCCCGCTACAATGCAACAATTGAGCGGTTCGCAAGCGGTTTTAGAGGCCTTGATCCACGAGGGGGTAGATACCATTTTTGGATATCCGGGTGGCGCTATTATGCCAATCTATGATGCATTGTATGATTACAATGATAAGTTAACCCATATTCTCGTGCGCCACGAACAGGGAGGAATCCATGCGGCACAGGGCTATGCACGAACATCAGGCCGTGTGGGTGTCGCTTTTGCAACAAGCGGTCCCGGTGCTACCAACTTAGTAACCGGCCTAGCTGATGCTATGATTGATAGTAACCCTATCGTCTGCATTACCGGTCAGGTCTTCGCTTCACTACTCGGAACCGATGCTTTTCAAGAGACGGATGTTATTAATATTACGACACCTGTTACAAAATGGAACTACCAGGTGACGGATGCCACCGAAATTCCCAGTGTATTGGCAAAGGCCTTCTATATCGCGAGTACAGGGCGACCTGGTCCCGTATTAATCGATATTACTAAAAATGCACAATTACAACTATTCGATTATCATGGATACGAATTCTGTAATCATATCCGTAGCTATAGGCCTAAACCTATTGTCCGTAACGAATATATTGAACAAGCAGCTCAATTGATCAATGAGGCGAAAAAGCCATTTGTGATTTTCGGTCAAGGGATTATCTTAGGGAAGGCAGAGCAGGAATTTAAAACCTTCATCGAAAAAGGAGGATTCCCTGCTGCCACAACCGTAATGGGACTGAGTGCACTAGAGACAGATCACCCGCAACATGTGGGCATGCTGGGTATGCATGGAAACTATGCACCTAATGTCATGACTAATGAGTGCGACGTGTTAATTGCCATAGGTATGCGATTCGACGATCGGGTTACTGGACGTCTCGACAAATATGCGAAACAAGCTAAAGTGGTTCATTTGGATATAGACCCTGCTGAGATCGATAAAAATGTAAAAGCCACAGTACCGGTTTGGGGAGATTGCAAGGAAACCCTACCGCTTTTGACAGATTTAATAAACCAAGTGGATCACAGCAAATGGTTGCAACAATTCCGCGAACTCGAAAAAGAGGAAATTAAAGAGGTGATCTACGATGAACTTAACCCAACGAGTGAGGTGCTTACCATGGGTGAGGTTATTAACGTATTGAACGAGCTAACCGGAGGTAACGCAGTAATCGTTACAGATGTTGGTCAGCATCAGATGGTGACCTGTCGCTATGCTAAATTCAATTCTTCCAAATCTAATGTTACTTCCGGCGGATTGGGAACAATGGGATTCGGATTACCAGCAGCTATTGGCGCTTGGTATGGTGCTCCGGAGCGCGACGTAGTTGCCATAATCGGAGATGGTGGTATACAAATGACCATTCAGGAATTAGGAACAATTATGCAATTTGGCGCTAAAGTCAAAATCTTAATTCTGAACAATGAGTTCTTAGGTATGGTGCGTCAATGGCAACAGCTCTTCCATGACAGGCGTTACTCTTTTGTAAATATTACGAGCCCAGACTTTGTCGCAGTGGCAAAAGGGTATTACATAGACGGAAATAAAATTTCGGAAAGAAAAGATCTCCGTGATGCGCTAAAAACGATGTTAGATCACGATGGCTCGTACCTGCTGGAGGTAATGGTAGGTAAGGAAAATAATGTATTCCCTATGGTGGCACAAGGCACGTCCGTATCGGAAATTAGACTGAAATAGTGAAAAGCTGATTTGCAGACACAAATGAATTAGAAAATGGAAAAACAAGAATATACCATCACCCTATATACAGAGAACTCCATTGGTATGATTGGACGTATCTCCGGGATTTTTTCAAGACGTAAAATCAATATCGAGAGCTTAAACACTTCACCTTCAGAGGTGGAGGGTATTCACCGCTTTACGATCTTAATTACAGAATCCGAGGAGGTAGTACGTAAGCTATGTCGTCAGATTGAAAAACAGGTGGAAGTATTAAAAGCATATTTCAATACGAATGACGAACTGATCTGGCAGGAACAAGCTTTATACAAGGTTCCTGCACACGTAATCGCGGAGAAAGCCTATGTCGAGCGACTATTGCGCCAATATGGTGCAAATGTTGTCGTAATCCGTAATGATTACATTGTTTTTGAAACCGCAGGCCATCGTGAAGAAATCGATAGATTGACGGAGGAATTAGGGAAATACAAACTTATCGAGTTCGTACGTGGAGCGCGTATAGCCATTATTAAAGAAAGTGCTGGTTTTCATTCCAAATTGATTCAATTTGAGAAAACAGAGCCATCACAGGAAATCGTGGAAAACGAATTTCTCGATCAGCAAGACAATGTATTTACAATGTAAGAAAGGGTTAAAGATAAATCTCGTTACTCAATACGTTGTACTAAATACTCAATACTAAAGAAATGGAAAAAACATTCAACTACATACTTCAAACACGCAAGGCTTTCATCGGATTGGTAGATGGACTAACGATCGAGGAACTGAATCAGATCCCCGATGGATTTAGTAACAACATCATATGGAATTTTGGGCATATTGTCGTCGCTACCCAAGGCCTGTGTTATCTGCGAACACAAGTTAATCTGGATTACGTAATCAAATACGGTGCCGCTTATACAAAGGGAACAAAACCTACCTATATGGTTACGAAAGATGAAGTTGAAGACTTAAAAGCATTGGCTATTCAAACAGTGAAGCAGATAGAAAAGGATTATTTTGCCGGAATTTTTAAGGAAATTAGTCCGTTTTCAACTGATACATATAAGGAGATCATGCCTACTATTGAGGATGTCATTATCACGACGGTGGGGCATGACAACCTTCATTTTGGATACGCTGTGGCACAAAGACGAATGATCAAAAACGGCAAATAACAACTTAAACTAAAAAAGAAAAGCATTAATAATAAAAAAATGGCAAATTATTTCAACACGTTACCGCTTAGAGAACAACTAAGACAACTAGGACAAGCAGAATTTATGAATTCATCAGAATTCTCAGATGGTGTACAGGCTTTAAAAGGCAAAAAGATTGTAATCGTAGGATGTGGTGCTCAGGGTTTAAACCAAGGATTAAACTTAAGAGATAGCGGATTAGATGTGTCTTACACATTACGTAAAGAAGCTATTGAACAAAAAAGAGATTCCTGGAAAAATGCAACGGACAACAATTTCAATGTAGGAACATACGAAGAATTAATTCCTACGGCGGATCTCGTCATCAACTTGACTCCCGATAAACAACATACATCTGTCATCAATGCAGTAATGCCATTGATGAAACAAGGAGCTACCTTATCGTATTCACATGGTTTCAACATTGTGGAAGAAGGTATGCAAATCCGTAAAGATCTAACAGTCATCATGGTAGCACCTAAATGTCCAGGGTCGGAAGTACGTGCGGAATATTTAAGAGGTTTTGGTGTTCCTACCTTAATTGCGGTTCATCCTGAAAACGATCCCCAAGGGAAGGGTTGGGCTGAAGCTAAAGCATACTGTGTGGGTACAGGTGGTGATCGTGCCGGTGTATTGAAATCGTCTTTTGTGGCAGAAGTAAAATCTGACTTAATGGGTGAACAAACAATCCTTTGTGGCTTATTACAAACAGGCTCTATTCTTTCATTCGACAAAATGGTTGAAAAAGGAATCGACGCAGGATATGCTTCTAAACTGGTACAATACGGTGTTGAAGTAATCACAGAGGCATTAAAGCATGGCGGTGTAAGTGGGATGTTGGATCGCTTGAGCAACCCCGCAAAATTGAAAGCTTTCGAAATTTCGGAAGAATTAAAAGATATTATGCGTCCGTTGTTTCAAAAGCACCAGGATGATATCATCTCTGGTGAATTTTCAAAAACGATGATGGAAGACTGGGCGAATGGTGATGCAAACTTATTGAAATGGAGAGCAGAAACTGGTGAGACAGCTTTTGAGAAAACAGCTGCAGGCGATGTAAAAATCGCAGAACAGGAATATTTTGACAACTACACATTAATGGTTGCTTTTGTAAGAGCGGGTGTTGAGCTGGCTTTTGAAACGATGGTTGAAGCGGGCATTAAAGCCGAATCGGCATACTATGAGTCGCTGCATGAAACACCGTTGATCGCAAACACAATCGCACGCAAAAAATTATTTGAAATGAACCGTGTCATCTCGGATACAGCCGAATACGGATGCTATTTATTTGATCAAGCTTGTAAACCGTTGTTGGCAGACTTTATGAAAAAAGTAGACACAGACTTAGTCGGAAAAAACTTTAACGATGGCAAAGATGGTTCGGTAGACAATGTAAAACTTGTACAGGTGAACGAGCTATTACGTGATCATCCAGTGGAAATTGTCGGCAGAAAATTGCGTAAAGCGATGACGGCAATGAAAACAATTAAAACTATTTAATATAACTAAGCTAACCGACATTGCGGATAGGGACGTAAAACCTCGCAATGTCGGTTAAAACAATAGAGAAAGAGAGAAACATGGGAAAAACATTAGTCGAAAAAATTTGGGATGCACACGTCGTCAAACGCCAAGAAGGGTTTCCTGATATTTTATATATCGACACCCACTTAATCCACGAGGTAACATCTCCTCAAGCGTTTGAAGGATTGCGCAAAAGAGGTCTTCCAGTTTTACGTCCGCAACAAACTGTAGCAACAGCCGATCATAATGTCCCGACGTTAAACCAACACCTTCCTATCAAAGAAGAGCTATCTCGTTACCAAGTGGATATGCTTACCAAAAATTGTAACGAATTTGGCATCGAGTTATATGGTCTGGGGCACCCCTACCAAGGTATTGTTCACGTTATAGGCCCTGAACTGGGCATTACACTACCTGGTAAAACAATGGTATGCGGCGACAGCCATACGTCTACTCACGGAGCATTTGGTGCAATTGCTTTCGGTATCGGAACATCTCAAGTGGAACAAGTTTTTGCAACACAATGCCTGTTGCAACAAAAACCTAAAACGATGAAAATCGAGGTAAATGGTGAGCTAGAAAAAGGTGTAGGTGCAAAAGATATTATCTTATACATTATCGCAAAAATTTCGGCAGCAGGAGGCACAGGGTATTTTATCGAATATGCTGGATCTGCTATTCGCTCTTTGAGCATGGAAGCACGGATGACCATATGCAACATGAGCATTGAAATGGGTGCACGCGGTGGCTTGATTGCGCCAGATCAAATTACATACGACTATGTAAACGGTCGCGAGTTCGCTCCTAAAGGTGAAGAATGGGAACAATCGCTTGCTTATTGGAAAACATTGTATTCCGATGATGATGCTGAATTTGATTCCATATTAACATTTGATGCGGCGGATATTCAACCCATGATTACCTACGGTACTAATCCAGGTATGGGTATGGGTATTTCTGAGCACATCCCAACGACAATTACCCAACCTGAATCCGAGCGGCCATCTTATCAAAAAGCCTTGGATTATATGGGATTCCATGATGGAGAGGAGGTGATTGGAAAACCTATCGACTACGTCTTTATTGGAAGTTGCACAAACTCGCGCATTGAAGATTTACGTGAGGTAGCTGCTTTTGTACAAGGAAAACAGAAAGCATCTAACGTAGAGGTTTGGATCGTACCTGGTTCTAAACAAGTAGAAGCACAAGCCAAATTGGAAGGTATCGACAAGGTGTTCGAAGCTGCAGGTTTTGAGCTACGTGAACCTGGTTGTTCGGCCTGTTTGGGAATGAACGAGGATAAAATTCCAGCGGGTAAATATTGCGTTTCGACGTCGAACAGAAACTTCGAAGGCCGCCAAGGTCCGAATGCACGTACCATGCTGGTAAGTCCGCTTACTGCCGCCGCCGCCGCCGTCACCGGAAAAATTACGGATGTAAGAGAGCTACTTCATTAAAAAGTCAAAATTGGAAGTATACACTCTTTTTTACTTTTTATTCTAAAACATGAAAAAATTTGAAACATTAAGTTCAAGGGTAGTACCTCTACCGATTGAAAATATAGATACTGATCAGATTATCCCGGCTCGTTTCCTAAAAGCAACGACCCGTGACGGATTCGGTGACAACTTATTTCGCGATTGGCGCTATGAAGCGGACAATAAACCAAAGGCGGATTTTATATTGAACGATCCGACTTATTACGGAAAAATATTAGTCGCAGGTAAAAACTTTGGTTGCGGATCTTCAAGAGAACACGCCGCCTGGGCGATTCAGGATTATGGTTTTGACGTTGTTGTCAGCTCATTTTTTGCGGATATATTTAAAGGGAATGCCTTGAACAATGGTGTATTGCCGATTCAAGTTCCAGATGATTTTTTGAAAAAGATTTTCGATGTAGTATTTGCCAATCCTGCAGCCGAAGTGGTCGTTGATCTGGAAGCACAGAGCATAACACTCCCTGCCACAGGAGATCAATATATTTTTGAAATCAATCCATACAAAAAGTCGTGCTTAATTAATGGTTATGACGACATCGATTACATCTTAAGTCAAAAAGAATTAATAGAAGAATTCGAACAACACAGATAATGCCGGAACCTTTCGTCCAGATACAACTGCTTAACGTTCAATACGCAACACAAATCGTATTGGATAACCTCTCGTGGACTATCGAGCGAGGGCAACACTGGCTTATCGGAGGAAAAAGTGGAACGGGTAAAACCACCCTAGGTAAGGCGCTTGCAGGTGTGACAAGAACAAGTGGAAACACATTAATTCATTTTGACACGGCAAGTCACTTACCTGCAAAAGCATACTATATTTCCAACTGGTTTCAGTTTACCAATCTGGAAGGAGACCGGAATTTTTATTATCAGCAGCGCTACAATAAACATCAAGGGCAAGACACCTTAACGGTAAAGGCTGAGTTGGAACATTTCGCGCAGCAGGAGAATTTAGATTTTACGGAAATAGAAAGCAAATTGATCGAATTTGGCTTTGCCAATGTACAGCAATCGCAATTGATTGAGCTTTCGAGTGGCGAACACAAAAAACTTCAGTTGGTAAAAGGCCTGTGGCTTAAACCACAACTACTAATCATTGACGAGCCGTATACTGGCTTGGATAAAAATTCTAGGATTGTATTAAACCTGTGGCTTGACGAACTGGCCGACGAGGGTGTACATCTTGTTATTATCAGTAATGACACCGCCCTTCCCAACGCTATTAATCACTTCACACAATTGCGGGAAGGAAAAATAGATGAAGTTACAGGCCCACTTGCCTTTGTAAGAGAAAGTGTACGGCAACCTAGGGCTCTACCCACGTTTTTAAAAGAAGTACCACA
Source organism: Sphingobacterium alkalisoli (assembly GCF_005049105.1). Classification (GTDB taxonomy): domain Bacteria; phylum Bacteroidota; class Bacteroidia; order Sphingobacteriales; family Sphingobacteriaceae; genus Sphingobacterium; species Sphingobacterium alkalisoli. Next base: position 944,871 of record NZ_SUKA01000001.1, on the reverse strand, counting down.
TACACCCTATGACACTATTGTACGATTAAGTGGTGTACATATTCGTTATGGTGAGAAAAATGTATTAAAAAATGTTTCCTGGGAAGTAAAGGTTGGTGAAAAATGGGTGTTACAGGGGCCTAATGGATCTGGTAAATCGACCTTATTGAGTCTAATCAATGGCGACCACCCGCAATCTTATGGAATGGATATTCTTCTGTTTGGTAATAAAAGAGGCTCGGGTGAGAGTATCTGGGACATTAAACATAAAATTGGAATTATCTCTCCGGAAATGCACTGGTATTTTGATCAAAATGCAACAGTATGGCATACGATAGCATCAGGATTTTATGATAGCATCGGCTGGTTTATCGATGTCAAATTTCAGGAACAAAAACAGATTGAAGAATTGATGGCTTTTTTCGATTTAACGGAATACAAGAATCAATTGCTTCATACTTTGCCGTTGGGCAAACAACGCTTAGCATTACTCGCAAGAACGATCATTAAAAATCCACCTTTATTGGTGTTGGATGAACCTTGCCAGGGTTTGGATAGTGACCAAACCCAATATTTTAACGATGTGGTGGATGAGTTGGCCCAGCATGGAAAAACATTAATCTATGTAGGTCACTACGAAAGTCAACTACCGAAATGCATCGAACACCGGATTGTATTAGAACAGGGCGAAGTCATCGCCATAGAAAATATATTAGAAAACGTTTAACACTGCAATGAAGAAAAATATTCTTATTATTCCAGGTGATGGAATTGGACAAGAAGTAACTACTTGGGGAAAGCAAGTATTGGAAGCTGTAGCCCAAAAATATAACCATGAATTTGTTTTTGACGAAGCTATTATGGGGCACACCGCTATCGAAGCGACTGGAGATCCACTCCCTGAAGAAACCTTGGAGAAAGCAAAAGCTTCCGATGCTATTTTATTTGGTGCTATTGGACACGCGAAATACGATAATGACCCTTCAGCAAAGGTACGCCCAGAACAAGGTCTCTTGAAAATACGCAAAGAATTGGGTCTATATGCTAACCTACGGCCAATCTTGTTATTCGATGAACTATTAGACGCTTCCAGTTTGAAGCCAGAGGTGTTACGTGGAACAGATATCTTATTCTTCCGCGAGTTGACAGGAGATGTGTACTTCGGCGAAAAAAAACGAAATGAGGACAATACATTTGCTTCTGACCTGATGAACTATCATCGTTACGAAGTAGAGCGGATCGCGCGCAAAGCATATGATGCTGCACGTACACGTAATAGAAAACTGTGCTCTGTCGATAAGGCCAATGTACTAGAAACCTCCCGCCTTTGGCGCGAAGTTGTACAGGAGATTGCACAAGAGTATCCTGATGTGGAAACCGAACATATGTTTATCGACAATGCTGCTATGCAACTGGTAAAGAATCCAAAGAAATTTGATGTGGTATTGACGGCGAATTTGTTTGGTGATATCTTAACGGACGAAGCTTCACAAATCGCAGGATCTATGGGAATGTTAGCTTCAGCTTCTATCGGTGATGGAACGGGATTTTTCGAACCCATCCATGGCTCGGCGCATGATATAGCAGGTCAGAATAAAGCCAATCCATTAGCTTCCATCCTATCTGCTGCATTAATGCTCGATATTGCGTTCGGCTTACAGGAAGAAGCAAAACTGGTGACAACAGCCGTAGCGGAAACATTGAAAGCAGGGTGGCGAACGGGTGATATTGCCAATGCAGAAACTGCTTCCGATAAGATGTTAGGCACAAACGAAATGGGTGCTAAAGTCTTGGAGTTTATTAAATAGTATTAAGATATGAGCATTGAGTATTAAGATGTTGACTATGCAACCTATGGCTTATTGTAGCCAGTTGTCTCATTACCCAAATAATTGGATAAAAAGATAATCCTGCATAACTTTATAACTCGATGACCTCTTAATGTATACTTTATTAATTTTTTAATTTAAAATTATGTTACACGATCCGAATCACTTATACATCTTCGACACGACGCTTCGCGACGGTGAGCAAGTTCCTGGATGCCAATTAACGACGATAGAGAAAATCGAAATCGCTAAAGATCTAGAACGGTTAGGCGTTGATATTATTGAAGCTGGATTTCCAGTATCAAGTCCTGGCGATTTCCAGTCGGTTGTCGAATTATCCAAAGCTGTAGACGATGTGATTATTTGCGCCTTAACCAGGGCCAATAAAAACGATATCGATGTAGCTGCTGATGCTTTAAAATATGCCAAGCGTCCGCGTATACACACCGGAATTGGCTCGTCGGATATGCATATCCAATACAAATTCAATAGTACCCGGGAAGAGATTTTGGAAAGAGCTGTAGCGGCTGTGAAACATGCGAAATCATATGTCGAAGATGTCGAATTCTATGCCGAAGACGCGGGACGCGCTGATCTAGCTTATTTGGCTCAAATGATCGAAGCTGTCATTGCTGCTGGTGCTACTGTAGTTAATATCCCAGACACAAATGGCTATTGCCTACCCGACCAATATGGTGCTAAGATAAAATATCTTACAGAGCATGTGAAGAACATTGACCAGGCTATCATCTCGGCACATTGCCATAATGATCTTGGGTTAGCTACTGCCAATTCTATTGCTGCAGTGCAGAATGGGGCTCGGCAGGTAGAATGTACAATCAATGGTATCGGAGAGCGTGCGGGCAATACATCATTGGAGGAGGTCGCGATGATCTTAAAAGTACATAATCAATCTTTTGGAAATCTGAGCTCCAATATTGACAGTACCATGTTTACCTATATTTCACGAAAAGTGAGCGACATGATGAACATGCCTGTACAACCCAATAAAGCTATTGTGGGTCGAAATGCTTTTGCGCATAGCTCAGGTATACATCAAGATGGTTTCCTAAAACATCGTGAAAATTACGAAATCATCCGTCCTGAAGATGTCGGCCTGGAAGAAGCCGATATTATCTTGACGGCACGGTCTGGCCGTCATGCGTTAAAACATCACTTAGAACGTCTTGGCTACCATTTGGATAAAGAAACCTTGGCGGATACATACGAACGTTTCTTAGCTATCGCAGATGCGAAAAAGGACATTAATGATGAAGACCTGCTTTCCTTAGTTAAATAATATAGATCAAGGATGAAGGAATAAGGATTAAAGACATCTTTGATCCTTATTCCTTCATCCATTCTCCCATATAAAATGGACCTATCAACATTAGAAATAGATTCGCTCGCGGCGAAAGAACGTATAAAAGACGTTGTTACACGCACACCGCTACAATACAACCTGCATCTTTCTGAAAAATATGGCGCAGACGTATACCTAAAAAGAGAAGACTTGCAAGTCGTGCGTTCGTACAAATTACGGGGAGCCTACAATAAGATCGTGAGTATATCCGAAGAAGAGCGATCCCGTGGAGTGGTATGTGCCAGCGCCGGTAATCATGCACAAGGGGTAGCACTGTCATGTAAAAAACTGGGTATCAAAGGTGTTATTTTTATGCCCGGACCAACACCTCGTCAAAAGATCACGCAGACGGAGATGTGGGGAAATGGCCACATCGAAATTGTGTTGACGGGGGATACCTTTGACGATTGCCAAAAAGCAGCAATGGAATATGCTGCCGAACATAGCATGAATTTCATCCCTCCTTTTGACGATATTAAAATAATTGAAGGACAGGGGACCGTAGCTGTAGAAATCATAGAAGATCTTCCCGACCTAGACGCCATTTTGCTTCCTATCGGTGGAGGTGGTTTATCATCGGGAGTAAGCTTTCATATGAAAAAAGTTGCTCCCCACGTAAAATTGTACGGTATTGAACCAGAAGGAGCTCCATCTATGCAAGCAGCTCTTGCGCATGGCGGCCCCATCGAATTGGACCATATCAATAAGTTTGTGGATGGCGCGGCGGTCAAAAAGATCGGCGCCTTGACCTATGCCATCAGTAGCCAATTACTGGACTCTGTAAAATCGGTGCCGGAAGGGAAAATCTGTACCTCGATTTTAGAACTCTATAACAAAGATGCCATTGTGGCGGAACCAGCTGGTGCGCTTTCCATTGCCGCTCTTGCGTTTCACCAGGAAGAAATCAGAGGTAAAAAAGTAGTCTGTGTTGTTTCAGGCGGTAATAACGATATCGATCGCATGAGCGAAATTAAGGAGATGTCGTTGTTATACGAAGGGTTCAAACATTATTTTATCGTTCGATTTCCGCAACGGCCAGGTGCTTTACGCCTTTTGGTTACCGAGGTACTTGGTCCGAAGGACGATATTACCCGTTTTGAATACATCAAAAAAACTGAACGAGAACGTGGTCCGGCACTAATAGGTATCGAGCTTAACGACCCCAAGGATTATATTAGCTTTATCGAGCGCATGAAAATGTACAAATTTGATTTTATCGAAATTAATAAAGATCAAACCCTATTCGAGTATTTAGTATAAGAAAACTCGGTAATTAGTGGGAGCGAACAGCTGTTAACGTTTCAGAAGTTTATTGAGGACAATGGAGGTCCTGCTTGAGCATCAGTTGACAGCCAATTCAGCCGAAATTAAACACAATTGATTCATCTCTAAAACATAAGATCAGTTTTATTGTTTCCTTATAAATACTAAATCGAAAAAAAATGAAGACAACACTCTTACTAATGATGACGATGGTATGCACCATCGTATTTGGACAGACCGACAAAAGCAAAAGACCAAGCCCGCCAGACAGCGTAATGGTGACAACAAATGACGGTGTCACGATGGCAATACATTACAGCAGTCCATCACTAAAAGGTAGAGAAATAGGAGTAGATATCGTACCGTTAGGTCAATTGTGGCGCACGGGGGCTAACGAAGCGACTACTATCGAGTTTGACAGGGATGTACTGATTAATAACGAAAAACTGGCCAAAGGCAAATACAGCTTATACACCCTACCCGGCGAGATGCAAACAATACTGATATTCAATAAAATCTGGAACCAGTGGGGTGCTGGCAAATACGACGAAAAGCAAGATGCTTTACGGGTTACCGTAATTAATAGCAGCGGTGGTACAGCGCTGGAAAGATTTAAAATAAATGCAGATAAAGCGGGTAAGGTCACCTTGGCATGGGGCAATTATTTGCTGCCTTTTCAAGTCAAAGCTGTACAGTAGTAATTTCGTATAAATTTATAAAAGGGTATTAGAACAGTATGTTTCTGATACCCTTTTATTTTTCTGAGAAGAACTGTATTTGATAACCGCTAAGAATCTGTATGTCGTTTTGCCGAATTTTTGTTGTTATTACGCCGATCAGAAAGGTCTATATCCTCTCAATTATTTTTCTAAACTGATGCCGCTTCCAAAAGCCGGTAACAACAACCGTCCTTTGAATCGATAGCTCTGCGAAGAATGAAATACCACATTCACTGTTACACTGTCGGGCAAACTAAGGTTCCTGCACTATGAACAATATTGTCTCAAAGACTTCCAAAGGCAGTATTAATAAAAAAAATCATTTTTTTTTTGATTGTAACTTTTTTATATCTACTTTAGATTTATAGAATGAATTATGAAGCTCTATCTTGTTAAGCTAAATCGATTTAAGATCATGCTTATATGCGTAGAAACATTGGATACAACTGGATTATGATTCGACTATAGACGATACAATTAACATAACTTAAATAAAACAAACATTTTTAAATTTTTAGAGTCAGTTTCCAATAAAGCATAATTCATCCTCTTCTTGAAAGAGGGCAATTTTGTGAAAACCGACAGCTAATTAAGTAATGAAAAATATGCACTTTCAAATTGATTTTGCTAAATCGTATTAACAATTTATAAACACTGAATTAACAACCAATTGAATTAATATATGATTTCAGAATTTCATCTTATCAACGCGAATTACAGTACGAATGTGGATATCCTTGATACAGATATCTCCCATTGCACGAACGAATAAATTATAGAATAAATCGTCAATTATAATAAAACTAAAAACCTAAATTTATATGAAGGAGAAATTTCCAAGCACATATAATGTCGGTATTCCTGCTGTGTTTTTTATGCTATTACTTCATGTTCAGCTCTTTGCAAGACATAAAGAAAGAGTCTTAAATGAACCGCTCTCCCTTAATGTACTGCAGGATACAGTGCCACAGCTGTTGGATTCGGTCTTTGAGCTGAATTTTAAAAATATCAGGACTAGATCCGTACCTAAGCCTATTGAAGACATTGCTCTTTATGGTAACGCAACGATTCCTCAATTGCTGAAGGGTGAGGCTGCGGGTCTCTACATCAGCGAACCGACTGGTGAACCGGGAACCCCGAACTACATGTTTATCAGAGGTATTTCTTCTCCGATATTCAGCAATAAGGATGTTTATCAGAACCAACCTCTGGTTGTCCTTGATGGCATCCCTATGATCAGCCCTCACCCATTTTCTTACATGATCCAATCTTACGATATTGATCGGATTGGCCCTGAGAACAATTTATTGAGCAATATTGACGTGGACAATATTGCTTCCATTGAGGTGCTGAAGGATATGGCAAACATCGCGATTTATGGCCCCATAGCGGCGAATGGCGTTATTAAAATCACATCTAAGAAAAGCGCTAGCGACAATAGAAGAAGAATAAGCGTGAACAGTTTTGTAGGGATGGCGAGCAGACCACAGGTGACTACCATCAATGGCGGCTATGAAAACCGATTTAGACAGCAATTTTACGACTTGTATACCACCAACGGACGCTACAATGCGGATGACACATACCCCGTGTACTTAAGTGATTCATTAAATCCCCGCTACTACGGCCCCTCGAACTGGAGCGACAGTTATTACAATAACGGACTAAACTATGGTATAAATGCCAGATTATCAGGAGGAGGGAAACGCTCTAATTTCCAATTTTCATTGGGCACACTGCAAAATTCAGGGATCGCCGAAGACACCAATTTCAAGAAGTACAATGCTCGGTTTCAACTGGATCTGCAACCACTCAAATGGCTATTTTTCCACACCACCATCAACGCGGCACGTCTTGACAGGAACAGAAACAAAAACCTCCGAAACCGCTACGCCATGCTTTCGTATCTACCCGATTTAAGCGCGCCGTTGGCACCTAACAAAGATGCTTATGATAGTTATCGGCTGATACATGACAAAGGTTTTGACAATAACTTTTCGAATATCTTAGAAGGCAATATGGCACTCAATGTACAGTTTGGATCCTTCAAGCTTAAATCAAGCATGTCGGTGGATTATAATGAAGGGTTTCGCGACCTCTTTTACCATAGCAGCTTGATGGAACGAAATAACTTTGCTTCCAACTATTACGGCTATAGCCAGCGATTGATATATGATAATGTAGCTTCTTATGACTTGAAAATGGACAACAGCAATCTTTTCTTGGAAGCGGGAAATGTTTTACAGTGGGATTTGCATAAATATAATTATGCCTATGCATACAAAGGAATTAACGACCATATTAAAATCAACCTGTTGGAATCGGATCCCAATAACGGAAATTTCCTAAATCCCACCGCTTTTCCAAGACAGCTAACCTACAAGTTTTTGGACCGTACACGCCACAACCTTGTGTCCTTCTTCGGTCGTGGAACCTATAACTTAATGGATAAGTATTCGGCAAGTCTATTGCTTCGTTACGACGGGTCTTCCAATGCTCAGCCAACGAATCGCTGGCTGTTTACGCCGTCTATCGCGTTGGGGTGGGACATTAAGAAAGAATTCTTACAAGACAACAATGCCTACCAGAGTTTCAAAATCAGGGCCAGTGCTGGAAGGCTAGGTATCCTAAATATGTACGACAATATTTCCCAGGGGCCGAACTATACGGCACAGATTGGTTATACCGGAAACGTCATCGTACCGGCATACAACGGGATCGCAGCTCTAGTAAGGCCGTATGAAGATGGATGGGTTGGATACAATATGCCCTGGGCCTATACCGATCAAGCGAATGTAGGACTTGACATCCAACTGTCCAAACGAAACGCTTATATCACGTTGGATGCTTATATCCGGGATAATAAAAATCAAGTATTAACGATTCCTGCCTATGCGGAATATGGATATGAATATAGTCTAGAGGCAGGGATGGACGTACGTAACACCGGTGTCGAATTAGCTTTTGGCGGAGATATTATTGCTGGTTTGGAACGCAACTTTCGCTGGCACTCCGGGATCAACGTAGCCGCCAATAACAACAAATTAACCGCATTGCCTGGCGGGCTCGACGAGGTGGTCATCCAGAACCGTAAACTTAAAGTTGGTGAACGGGTCGATGTTTTCTGGGTGCTGGAAAACGAAGGGATTTATCAAACGGATTCCGAAGTACCGGAAATAAACGGTGTAAAGAAAAACTATAATGGAATAACCTTTAAAGCCGGGGATCCCATATGGACGGATCAAAATAGTGACAACCGCATCTCTTCCGAAGATCGGCTGATGCATGGTAATCATATTCCCAAAGTAACGGGTTCATGGCAGAATGATTTTTATTACAAAAATTTCGACCTGAAGGTTAATTTGTATTTTAATCTGGGACGACAGATTCTCAATCAGGAAATGGCAAACCGCTTTGATTTTATCAATAACGAAAATGCGAAGAATGTCAATTCTATTAAAGAAATCACCTATTGGGAAAAGCGTGGCGACTACAGCAAGTATCCGTTATACAATCCTTGGAGCACAGTCAATGCCTACCAATCTTCGCAGGATCTCTTTCTTGAAAATGGTTCATTTATGAAACTAAGACAAGTGTCGCTAGGGTACAATTTTTCCGACCTATTGGGATCGCAGTTGGGCGGGGGTAAATTTTATGGTTATCTCTCAGCAAATAACCTCTTCACGATTTCAAACTATTCAGGACGTGATCCAGAAATAGCTAATTCTCTGGGGTACGACGAGGGATACAACATGATTATTCCAAGGACGTTTTTAATGGGTTTTAAATTGAATTTTTAATATAGCCACATGAAAAAGATACTTTATTATTTGATGTTCTTGATCCTACTATGTACCAGTTGCAACAATATGCTTGATGTCGATTCGACACGGGTGGTTTCGGAAGAAAACATGTGGGAAAAGATAGAAGATACCCGAGCAAAATTGATGGGCGTATACGCCATGACCAAGGCTGCCTTAGTAGACCGTAATGCTTTTTGGTTATACGGCGAAGTCCGGAGCGGCGAGTATGCGATCCCCTCACGAATGGACCTACGGGCCATATCAGCTAACGAACTGAACGCCAACGACCCTACATTAGACGCTTTGCGCAACTGGCGTCGATGGTATGCCGTAGTCAATGAGGCCAACATATTTCTGGAGCGTGCACACGAGGTTCTTGAAAAAGACGAGCGTTATACACAAAACAATTTAAATGTAGATTTGGCGCAAGCCCGTTTTCTGCGTGCCTTCGCATATTTTAACATGACCCGGATATGGGGCGATGTACCGCTGATCACAAGCTCTTCGGAAGGCAGCTTTATGACTAAAAAGCGAGAAGAAAAAGAAAAATTAATGGCGTGGATCGAAGTTGAGCTTCAACAGGCTGCTGATCACCTTCCGATACGATACAGCGTAAACGAGCCGGAGCAATTAGGAAATTACTACAATGAAGCCACGTCCCGCTGGGACGGAGCACTGGCTACAAAAATTGCAGCTTATGCCATCATGGCGCACTTGGCAGCCTGGCAAGAAAATTACCCCGATGTGGCATCCTATACGGCTTATGTTATGGACAATTATACAAGGGCCAATATCAACTATGTTGCCACGTCAAGTTTGGTATCCCCTAGCGGATTCTTTTTTGACAAACACAGTAGCCAGATGTTTGCCTTCCCTTCTATTTGGGGTCACGTGGAAGCAAATTTTACAGGTCAAGTAGAAGAACTCACCCTGGCCGCTCCAGTTGTGAATAAAAGTATTCCCGATATGTACTACACAAAGGAGACAATCTCTGCTGTATTTAATGAACCGAAAGATGAACGCTTTAGCATAGATACGTTGGGAAATCCGGTTACTGAAAATTATTTTAGAAATTTCAATGGCCGCTACCCTATTCTGAGTAAGATAAAATGCATTCAGGGCGGAAATACCGATCCTTCCTTTCGTATCTTCTCGAGTGCCCTTGTTTTTTCGAGACTGGAAGACATGGTCCTGCTGCGGGGCGAAGCACTAGCTGTGCTGGGCGATCGGAATGGAGCAGTGGAAATGCTGGATCGAATCCGTGAAAATAGAGGCCTAGCATTATATACAGAGGCCAACAACGGCGATTTAGTAGATGCTATTTTCAAGGAAAGGCGTCGGGAATTGATGGCCGAAGGACATCGCTGGTATGACCTTGTACGATATCACAAAATTAAAAACAACGATCCAGACTTTGTACAGTTGATTAGAGAAGGTGGGATTTATTGGCCTATTGCCGAATCCTTGCTCCGGCAAAATGTGCTTCTAGAACAAAATAACTACTGGCAATAATGTTTAATAAAAAAGAATTATCATGACACTCCGAATAGTATATCTTTTATGCTGCCTATTGGCGCTTTCCTGCACCAAGGACAACGGCATGTATAAGCATGAATTGCAAAAATCCCAGTTCAATGGGGATATATATACGTATCTTAAAAGCAAGCCTGGTGTATACGACTCTTTAATCAAAGTTGTTGACCGGGTCGGGCTGGACCAAGTACTGACCAACGATGGCGTGACCTTATTCGCACCGACCAATGAAAGTTTCAGGCTGGCAATAGAAAACCTAAATATTGTTCGTAGACGTGCGGATCAGTCTAGGGAGTACCTAGTAGACGTAGATTTAGCACATCTAGACACGATGATGTCACAGTATATCGTGCGAGGCAAGCTAAACGGCGACTCGTTAGCCTCTAAGGATGGAAAATCGCTAGTTGATTTCCGTTATGGATACCCTATGCACGGAAAACTGACAGAATCCTATTCCTCGGGCTATATTCATGGAGGACCTTCGGTTATCGAGTTCAGCGACACTAAAAAGAGTAGCTTTATACGCAATTGGGTAACGACTAGTACTGCATCCATTAATATTGAAACCACAAATGGTATCGTACACGTATTGTCGCCCGATCATGTGTTTGGTTTCGCTGATTTCGTAAAGAGATTGACCTATATACCTCCTCCACCAAATTTATTTGTTACCGTAGGCGGCACGTTTAGCGCATCAACGGAACACAGCGGTGGCCCGAATGCGCAGGAAGCATCCAAGTACGTCTTCGACGGGAATTCACAAACCAAATTCTTAGTAGGTTTCAGCAATTCTTTATGGATGCAAGTACAATTAAATGAACCTTCTGTGGCCAATGCCTACACGTTGACCTCGGCCAACGACGTGCAAGATAGAGATCCTATTGATTGGCGTTTAGAAGGCTCTCATGACGGCACCACCTGGACGCAGCTGGATTCAAGATCATCCGAAGAATTTGTAAATCGGTTTATGCAACGTGTATTTAGAATCAGAAACACCACCGCATATACCTATTACCGTCTGACCATTACGCGAATAAGGGCTGGTTCAACATTCCAATTGGCAGACTGGTCGGTAAACTACGAAGAGTTATTATAGAACAGATGAAACTTAACGATAACCTATATATGATGAGTTATATGAAATACAAGGTTTTGGGAACGGTAGCAAGTGTTTTTTTTGCGGTAACATCCTGTACTGAAATGTACGACTTGCCGGAGGATAAGGATTTTATCAGCGAAAACCTAAATTATACAAATAAGGTATTAGAACCCAGATTGGGGATAACGACAATCATGAATCCGTTAAATGCGGACAATTCTACACTACCAATCGGCTTCGAGATCATCAATCCCCGTTTTGGTGACGGTAGACCCGTAACTGACTTTTTACAGGTCGTACCGACTTATGAATGGATTGCCGAATACGATGGCGAGGAGACCTCGCTACAGGAAATTGAGAACAAACGTCATTTGGTAGACAAACCACTCTTTGAAGTCGATGCGGGAGGCCGCTTTATTATGCATGCCACAGCGACAAATGAACTTGTGACGCCTCGTCCTGCAGACACCGTACTAAAAACGCAAGATATTCGCTTTTTTGACCTCAAACTTAGCAATTCAGGTGGAATACGCTACGTTAAGGACTTTCAACTTATTCCCTGGCGAGAGATACCGTATGAGCCATCAACCGATATCAACCCGTACACAGGCGGTATTGCACCAGATCCCAATGCCCCAAATGATCCGAGGAAAAGAGCATACATTGTACCTTCGTTTATATCGAATATTGTAGGCGAAACCACAAATGTGCTATTGGAGAATAACATTCAAAAGAAAGATATAGTTGTCTATATCCGACCTTTTGAAGGAGGTAATGGAAATAAACTTCGCTTCAAATTTTTGAATAAGGACAGCATACCTATCTATCCCCTCGATTTCAATGAAACACGCTGGGATGAACTAGTGCATGGGTTCAATAAGGAAGTAACGGCCGAATATGTGCAATACGATGTGGCTTATCCAATTCCGCTGACTTCCATACGCACCATCTATTCGATAGGAGATAGGGTGCAGGCTGAGTTTGGCTACTCGCGCATAGGCTGGGGTGGCACACGGGAAATAGCCTCCTTCGGTCTAAATTTTAAGATCTTTAAGAAAGGCGATTGGGAAATCGTTTTTCATTTCAAAAACGACAATCCAAAATTTGACAACGAATAATGCAGCTCTCTATGAAAAATAAAATTATATATAGCATACTTCTATTTTGTATAGGTCTTTGTCTTCAAGGGATTGCACAAACCACCGTGCGAGGGAGAGTATTGGACGAAAACGGCAGAGGTCTCGCTGGTGTCACCGTCATAAATACTTCGACAGGCCGTGCGTTGGTCGCTACGGATGAAAATGGTGGGTTCTCAGTTTCCATAACGGGAAGCACCACGTTATTGTTCAAACTAGTGGGCTATGTAGACCAACGGACACGTACTAGCGGACAGACCAACCTAACTGTCACCATGGAACCTTCTGAGGATACGGAGTCGGTAGAGGAAGTAGTGGTAACACGCGGTTATGTAAAACGGCCCAAAGAAACCTCTACGGGAGCATCCAACATCATCACAGCGGATGACATCCGTGATATACCCGGATCTTTGGAAACTTTACTACAGGGAAGGGCTCCCGGACTTAATATACAGGTGAACACGGGCGCACCGGGATTTCGTGGTACGACGCAAATACGCGGTCTTTCCACACTGGCCACGGCGGGCTCAGGAAATGAATCCATCCTCATGCCTACCTCTCCCTTATACGTAATCGACGGAGTACCATTGGATGCGGATAGGGCTTCCGAAATGGGCTTACAGCAGCAAGGACCGGGTATCAGTCCGTTGTCCATGATTCCGCCAGAAGACGTGGAAAGTATAGAAATTTTAAAAGATGCCCAGGCGACTTCTCTTTATGGTTCATTGGCCGCTTACGGGGTAATTATCATCAATACAAAAAGAGGAAATTCAGAAATCCCACGGATCAATTACGTCAATAATTCATTTATGCGGACGCCTCCCAAATTACGGGAAACCTTAGGCGGTAATCTTGAGCGTAGGCTAAAGCTGGAGCAGATTTTTGGAAATGCATTGACACAGGATGATATCGACCGCATACAGCAGACTCCGCATTTATCGGATAGCTTGAACGCGTATTTTAACAACTCTACAAACTGGCAAGATTTGTATTTTCAGACCACATTCAATCAAAGCCATAACCTAAGTGTCGATGGCGGTAACAATGTACTATCTTACAAAGCCAATATCGGGTATCATACCGAAACGGGTATTATTCGCAATACAGGTTTTGACCGCTATTCGACCAACCTTCGGATGGATTATAGTCCGGATTCTAAGCTTCGCTTTACAGGACAGGTGTTTGCCCAGTTAGGTAAGATAAATAAAGGCGATGGTACGGGCATACTGCAAACAGGTGTCGCCTCTGGCGGAATGTCTTCCACTTTACTCCCGCCGCCTTCTTTCTATTCGGCGTCATCGGAGTACATCTCTTCCATTAGTACAAAAAATGACAATGTTAAGCGGTTAATCCGTCCTTATATTGAAGGATCATATGAAATCTTAACTGGTCTGCGCCTTACTTCGGCACTGAGTTATGAGTTTGTTTCTGACACTGAAGATACGTTCTCACCTGCAGCGGCTAACAATCAGTTTTCGAAAGTCTATTCTTTTGCCGGGAGGCAAACGCAACTGTATAGCCGCAGCTCGCTGAATTACAGCAAATCCTTCAACGAGGCACATAATATCTTTATCAACCTCTTCAACGAGGCTCGCAACGTGACCCGGCAGGATTTCCCGATTCAACAAGATCGCACACCAAACGATAATTATCAAGGTCCGTTAGGCTATGATGGGTATTTTTCACGGGGCGGAGGGCTATTAAACAATTTTAGAAACGAAAAAGCGCTATCCTTTGCCCTGTCTACTTCTTACGACTACAAAAGAAGATATGTCGTTGATCTTTCCTATCGTATGGATGGCTCTTCAGGAAATGGTTTTGGAAACCTTTATACGAAAAACCCAGCGCTCGGCTTACGTTGGAATGCGCACAATGAGGAGTGGGTAAAAGATAATGCCTCCTGGATAAGCCTAGCTTCCATACGCGGAAGTTGGGGGATTAATGTAATGCCAAACAGTACGCTGGAACGAATCTACGGTCGGTATGATATTCAAGGCAATTATAACCAACAAGCCGGGATAGGTATTAATTTTGGTCAGATTCCTAATCCGAACTTGAAGCCTACAACTTCGATGCAATATAACTTCGGGTTAGATATTTCGATATTTAACAATCGCGTGGAGTTTGTCTATGACACCTATTACAAAAAGGTGGACAACTTGCTCTTCGATCAATTTTTGAACAATTCCGTCGCTTTCAATGTGCTAGCGTCCAATGATGCGGCGATCGCGAACTATGGGCATGAATTAATGTTAAATGTTAGGCCTTTACGCCCGGGAGGCGATTTTAATTGGACATTCTCCATTAACGGTGCACTCAATAAGGATGTGCTATTAAAATTGCCTGCGCATTATGGTGGCCAATTTATCAAATTTAGTGGTGATCCTGTAGATGGACAGCATAATGTATTCCGCGTGGGTACGGCTACGCTTTCCAACTACCTGTTAATCAATCAGGGCGTATATGCGCATGACCAAGACGTGCCAATTGATCCAGCTACTGGCTTGCGTTACCGCACGGCAGATGGAACCTTCTTTCAGGCTGGAGATCCGATTTGGAAAGACATAAACGGGGACTACATTCTTGATAGCCGTGATATGGAACGGACTGGCAACTCCCAACCGCTGGTTACTGGTGGGGTACAAAATACATTTACCTATAAAAATCTCCAGTTTAGCATGTATGCATCTTATACGGCTAAGCGTACGATCTTGAACAATGCATTAGCCGAGCGCATGGGACTCATGTCCGATCCCTTTGGAAAGGACGGAGATAATAAAGTCGTGGTACCACTAGACGGATATGATATGTGGCGACAACCGGGCGATATAGCCAAATATCCCTATGCTTACGCCTACACACGAAGCGGATCAGTAAACCCGTTTCGTTACGATCAAACCTTATGGGCAGAGAATGGCACTTATTTTAAAATCAACAATATTATTTTGGCCTACAATTTCAGCCGCGACGCCTTGAGACGATATGGACTACAACGACTGCGTGTGTATGCTTCGTTGGATAATGTGGTAACATTCTCTAGCTACAGCGGACCGAATCCAGAAAACGTAACTAGTCTCGGACGTGATCTCTCCAATGGATATCCCATACCTAGGACATATAACGTAGGTTTAAATCTTTCATTTTAATTATGCCATGAAAAGAAAAAATTACATGATATACGATAAGATAATCAAAAGACTGCTCCTGGCAGCGGTCTTTTTGATGACGACCGCTTGTCAGAACTATTTAACAGTAGAGCCGATCGACCGTTTAACAGGGAATAACTTCTACCAGTCGAAAGAAGATGTGGAAGCGAATATGGCCTTTATGTACGCTAAGTTTTTTGAAAAAATTCGAGAAAGCTGGGTAATGGGAGCCACGGGAGAAGCGCGCTCAGGCGAAATTCAGGCAACTGTTAATGCTGGCGATTCAAGGACGCGTCCGCTTGACCCCGCCGAGCGTACGGTCGTAGAAGTATTGGGCGCCAATGCGCTACCAATAGCAATTAGTTCTATCATGTTTGAAGATTATGAACTAGGAAAAATTACCGACTGGACCGGATATTATCAGGTTATCCAAAGTGCCAATATCTTGCTATCCAAATTGGAAGAAGGTATTCCGGGGGTAGACGGTACTGATCAGGCGCGTTATACTGCGGAAGCAAAATTTATCCGTGCCTTCACCTATTTTTGGATGGTTCGCCTATATGGTGATGTGGTGTATTACACCGATCCTTATTTTTCGAATTCTCTACCGCGTGAACCGATGGTATCAGTACTCGACAAATGTATTGCCGATCTGGAGCCTCATAAGGATCAGATGCCTTGGACATTTGGCGATCCCGCCGAAAGAGGGGCTCGTCCTGGACGAGGTGCTATTATTGCGCTGCTGATGCACATGCACGCCTGGAATGCTTCTTTTGATCGCGCCAATAGCCAAGCACATTATACGGAAGTAGCTGAATTAGGAAAAGAGTTGATCGACAGCAAGGAACATCGTTTATATAGTCTGACGGCGCAGAATTGGGCCGAAGTATCAAAAGGAAGAACAGAGGAGTCCTTATTTGAGTTCTACCGTAGCATCAACTATGGAGACGACCAGTGGCTTTCGGAAGATTGGGACAATTTTAATGTCAGAAACCATTATCAATTTTGGAGTCATTTTTTAAGATGGCCATACCTGTTCCCTAGGCACGATAAATCCATAAGTGCGGCTTACTTTGTTTCTGAGTATATGAACAGCATCTATCCGGAAGGCGAAGCCGATCTACGTCGCGACATGTGGTTTGACGATATTGCCTCGGATAACGGCCAGTTTGCGCTCAAAAAATTTGGGTATAATGTGTTTACGTCGGGAAATGAACAAGGATACCCAGCGAACTCGATTATTATCTTTAGGTATTCCGACGCCATCCTGTTGCAGGCAGAGGCACTTGCTGAGCTCAACCGTGACGGCGAAGCTACTGCCGCTGTCAATCTGGTTCGGAGTAGAGCAGAAGCATCGCCATACTCAGGCGGCGGTGGCAATGACCTGAAAGATTTTATCTATATGGAACGATGCCGGGAATTGATCGGTGAGGCGCACCGCTATTTTGATCTGATCCGTACCCGACGAATTCTTAGTGCTGCATGGACTATGGCTCCGATGAACTTAGACCAGTATAACCGACGAGCCTGGACCTGGCCATTGAATGAAAGTGCAAGGAGGTACAATCCCCATATCGTGTTAAATGAATATTGGACAACAACAGGTAGATAATAATGAACGTTATGATGAAATCAATAATAAAACAGGTTGCCTTAATCTTCGTCTTGACAACACTGCTGTTTGCTTGTAAGGAGGACGAATATTATACAGATGGTGGACGTGCAGAGGCTGTCTTCGATGGTACGATAATGGATTATCTGGATGCCAAACCCCGTGAATTTGACACTATCGCACAGATTGTGCGCCTGGCAGGCTTGGAAGATAAATTCACCAACGAAGAATTCACCTTTTTCGCACCCCGGGACGAGGATATAAAGCAATTGATCGGTTCTTTCACAGCGGGGGGACTAAATGCCCAGCTTTATGCCCTAGGCTTGGATACTATTAAAGTATTGAGCGATGTGGATCCTGTGATCTGGAATTTTTACCTGCATCGGCATATATTCAATGGTAAAAACAAACTGGCAGATTATCCACAGGTCGATTACAGCCTGATGAACGTTTATGGCGGTCAGTACTACCAATCCCAAGGCGATGCCGTTTGTAATATCGGAGTGGTATTTAATGATGCTATAAGCTCTGACGGCAAATCGGTGTTGCGTTATATGGGATACAGGCAACTACATATGGCCTATATCAGCGATCTATCTAATCCGGATGTTTATGGCGGGGTCGCTATTACATCGTCTGATATCCAACCTCATAATGGTGTAATCCATGTGTTGGACTACACGCAGACGGAATTTGGATATCGCAATGTGCATATAGGAGCAGATATTATACAAAGCAAGAGATAACGAAACATGGATGCCAGCAAAAAGGATAATAAAAAATCTATTATAACATTCTTTATATGAAAAATGGAATTATAAAATATATTGTGGAGGCACTTTTCCTGTCATTATTGATCACAGGCTGTAGGAAAGAGACGACATTTTTTTCCGAGCCGTACGGGCCCGGAAAAGAGACGTTGGGTGTGGTTTTTGATCGCTCCTTAGTGCCATCACCTGCTAGCGGAGGCGTGGGCACAATCGTTAACCTCAAGGTCTCGGGGCTTTCCAATTACCGGGACAAAGCGATTGTTAAGTTCAGCGGGCAAGCGGCGGAAATTGTGAGCCTTGACGGGGAAGATCTTCAGGTGAAGGTACCTTTATATGCAAGTACCGGTATTATGTCGATTACCATTGATGATGTTATCATTTTCGGACCTGAGTTTGAGGTAGACGGTAGAATAAAAATTGACCCGACCTGGGAGGCTAGGCAGGGTACAAACAATTCGGTAAACGACAGATTAATCACTGCAGATGGAAAGGCGATTTATATCGGCAATTTTACGGACTACAATCGAAGAGGTTTAGTAAAACCGATCAATCGACTGGTACGGACATTTTCTAACGGCGCCTACGATGTGAGTTGGCGGACAGGTCTTGGTGCAAATGGTGCACTAGTGGCCATCACACAGCTTGGCGACCGCTATTACATTGGAGGATCATTCTCTGGTTACGATATGAAGCGTGAAAACATATCGAATTTAACCAGTTTGCATCTCACAGGGGGACTAGATTCTGTCGGCATCAAGCCTTTTAGGAGACCGGACCAGTCTGACACCACCAAATATGTCCCCAGGTTTAACGGTGGATTTAATGCCGCAGTTCTCCGCCTCTATCCGCAGGATAACAAGCTTATTGCTACAGGTAATTTTCGCTACTATGTGAGTCGTCAATACGACAAACCGAACGCTAGGGAAACGCGGGATACGACGATTTTAGACAGCGTCGAAATACGGCAAATTGCACGTTTAAACTTAGACGGTTCCTTAGACAAAACCTTCCGTTTTAATGGTAATACGTCCTTTCAAGGTGCCAACGGCGATGTAAGCACGATAGTGCATGAATCGGGACCGCATCAAGGCAAGATTTTAGTCTTTGGACAGTTTACGCGCTTCGACGAAAAAACCGTGGGCTACATTACGCGCTTGAATCCCGATGGTACCATCGACAACACCTTTAATGCACAAGGAGTAGGTGCGGATTACTTCGTAACGAACGTAACCTATAATGCGGAAACGAACAAGTACATCGCTTTAGGACAGTTTACGACTTATAATGGCCGACCGGCGCGGCATATGGCTCTGCTGAATGCCGACGGCACATTGGATGAAAGCTTTCAGGCTAAGATGTTTTTAGGGGGATTTCCTAGTTATGCAAAACAGTTAGACGATGGGCTAATTATGGTATCCGGACGGTTTCTAACCTATGGAGGTGTAACCCGAAACGGCTTTATGATGATCAATCCCGACGGTAACCTAGCCGAGACGACACTGAATGCGACAGGACAGTTTTTGGGCTCTATCTACCAAGCTATCGAAACCACTTCCGAGGATGGTAAACGGGCATTGCTCTTGATGGGCGAATTCCAGAAATTTGACAATAAGGATGTTTCTAATATAATTAGAGTGATTATAGAATAAATAATGGGATTATAAAAATGGAAAAGCTACAGAGAAATATTAAGCTGCTGTTAATGGCTATGCTAACCTTGGGTCTTTTAGGTCAATGTAAAGAGGAGTTTAGCAAGACAATCCCCCCGCAGGAGGAGGAAGAGGATGTGGATGTCGTGTATGGTGAACGGAAGGTGCTGTTGCTCATTGTGGACGGTGCACGCGGACAATCAGTAAGGGATGCCAAATCCCCTACCCTAACGAAATTGCTACCAAGCTCCATCCATACCTGGGTAGGATTAAGCGAGGAAAATGCACAAGGCATTGCGGCTAATTGGACCGATATCTTTACCGGCGTGAATTATACCAAACACGGGGTCGTAGATAACAACTTCGCTACCAATAAATTGGACATTTATCCCTCTATTTTTAGCCGAATAACAGACTTTGATCCGGAAGCCAAAATAGAAATTATCAGTCCCAATCAGCAATTTTTAGCTAATTACGGAACAGACGCCGAAGCAAACCTTGCATCTGGTGACGAGGATGTTAAAAACAAGGTGATAGCCAGCCTAGGAGTGGAAGATCGTTCTTTGATTACCGCTCACTTTGAAGATGTACAGAAAGCGGGTATAAACAGTGGATTCGACCTGTCGTACAATGAGTACAGGGAGGCAATCAATAGCTTTGATAGCAAGGTGGATGGGATCTTAAAAGCACTAGAGCAACGGGAGCATTATGCGCGTGAAGACTGGTTAGTCGTTATCACCTCCAGTCAGGGGGGGCATTTTGATATCCCGGCGGGAGAAAATGACAACACCGTGTTTAGCAACCCATCGTTGAACACCTTTACGGTTTTATACTCTCCGAAATACAGTTCGAAATTTATCGGAAAGCCTTACATCGGGAATAAGCTTTCGGGGGAGTTTATGCGTTTTAACGACGTTAAATATGCAGAGCTGCAGGCTGAAAATGAACTTTTCGATCTTGGATTAAATGATTTTACGATAGAGATTAAAATCAAGAAAAACAGGGGGTCAAATAATAACTATCGGTTCAGCCATCCTTCGATAATCGGGAAACGAGAGACCTGGCAAGGAGGTTGGGATAGAGAACTGATGAACGGCTGGGTAATCCATCTTTCGGATAATTTTTGGGTATTCAATGCCCGTGGCGACGAAGGGTATGGGGAGGTCAAAGCGGATGAGAATCAGCGGCTGAATGACGCAACCTGGAATACCATAACCGTAGTTGGTCTACATCGGGAGACCGAGCGCTTTGTACGGTTATACACCAACGGTCAATTTAACCGGGAAGCGAACATCACCGGGTGGGGAAATCTAGATACCCGCTGGCCGCTACGAATCGGCTTTTTACCTACCCGAGAAAACTGGCGTTCGGATGCGTACCTCGCCGATGTAAAGATCTGGAACACGGCGATGCCAGAGGATATGGTGCAGCAGTTTAGCTGCGATATAGGCGTCGATCCAAACCACCCGTATTATGCTAATCTGGCAGGATATTGGCCAATTATGGGTGGTAGCGTGAATGGGATGCTCCTCGACGAGGGACCATTTGGGGCTAATTTAAAACTGGGTGACCCAAGCTACCCAAGTACCCAACTTAATGATTTTATATGTGCACCTTCCACGACCGAATTGGGCCAAATGGTACCTCGGACATACGATGTGCCGGCGCAAATTATCAGTTGGTTAAAAGTGCCTCGTCAATTGAATTGGCAGATGGATGGTCGTGTGTGGTTGGATAAATAATACGAAATAATGATGAAAACATTAAAGAAAATCGGTTTCATAGCTACCGTGCTGTGCGGCTTAGGAGCCTGTAAAGATGCGAACCTCGAAGACTTTGACCTGCAAGAAGGACAAGGCGTAAAGGTAGCGGCAAGCAACAACATTGGTACTATTGTAAAAACAAATGAAACACTCACTATCCCAGTGAATCTCAAATTAAGTGGAGGTGCGGCGAAAGCTTTTGAGGTCAGTCTTCAGGTAAATCAGGATACGGTAGCGAAGCAGATACAGGAGGGTAAATTAACCGGTGTGACCGCTATATCTTCAAGTGCGATACTGATCGACAATGTGGCGGAAGTGAGTTATGGATCAGACGTAGCACAGTTCCAGATAACAGTAGCAAGAACGGAGGTGGAGAAATATTTTGGCAAAAAAATAGGCATCGGTTATACCATAGACCACGCTGGCAAAGAGAATACCGTCGATCCAGCGCAAAATACGGGTATTATCGTAATCAATACGACAGAACTTTTAACCGCAGATGATATTCATTACATTTCGTTACAGACAGGTGGCAACATTATCGAAGCGAAAGACCGACAAAACTATTCCGCTAGTTCGGGAGGGATATCTGTTCCGCTTGTGGTCAATTTGGCGAGTTTTCCGGGAAGCGCATTTTCTGTGGGCATCGCTGTGGATCCCGATACAGTACAGACCATGATACAAGAAGGTGCTTTACCTTCAAATACCGTAGCTCTACAAGAAGGTGAATTCACGATTGGGGATAAGGTCAACTTCCCGAGCAATGCAAGTGAAGCTACCTTTGCGTTTGATGTTCCATGGTCCGTTATCAATAATAATCTTGGAAATCAACTGGCAATCGTGGTACGCTTAGAAAACCCTAGCCTGCATATCTTGAATACAGAAAAAAGCTTTACAACAATTTTGATCGATTGTGATAATGTGCTTGAAGAAGATGTGACACATCTAGGGGTATTTTCGGTTAATAGGGATAATAACGGTGGCGCCGATCATAATGAAGGATCGAAAAAAATGGTAGATAATAACTTTTCCAGTAAATTTCTTCTACAAAACTACATTGGAGATCTCGTTTGTACGCTCATATTCCCTGAACCACAAAAAATAGGCGCTTATACCTTAACATCTGCAAACGACGCCGCATCACGGGATCCGAAAGAATGGAACCTTCAAGGGTCTAATGACGGGGTTAATTGGACAACGATTGATAGTCGGTCGAATCAAACTTTTGCAACTAGATTGTTGACGCGTAGGTTTAATGTAGCCTATCCTGTGTCTTATACGCACTACAGACTTAATATAACGGCTATCGTTGGCGGCACAAATCTATTTCAGATCAGCGAATGGCGCATGATCAAAGTTCGTTAATCTTTAACTTTAAATGTGATTACTATGACCAGAAAATATTTGTATGTGATGCTATCCTTAGTGATAGGCTTCACTTCCTGTTCGAAAGAGGAAAGCTTGATTGTCGATGAGGAAGGACTGCTTCCGAAACCAACGTCGTCCTTTACGTATACTATCCCAGACCCTAAAGATCCGTTTACTGTCAAGTTCAACAATAGTTCTACGAATTTTGTAGATAGCAGATGGTCTTTTGCGGATGACAGCACCTCATCAGAAACATCGCCCACGCATACCTTTCTAAATACGGGAGTTTACGATGTTAAATTGGTCTCCCTAAATGAAGAGGGTTATTGGGCACAGCGTGAGGAAACGGTCAGTATATTACCGATGGACCTTGTCGAATTGATTGCTACTCCATCTGGAGGAAGTCTCCGTATGTCATACGAAACAGATATGACCATAGACAAAACAACTTGGTTTACCAAGCTTGGCAGTGCAGACTATCAACAAGAGTCGGATGCCGCCGAAATGATACTAAATATTCCACCAGGCGAGTTTGTAAATTCTTACGTCGAATTAATGACGCCAAAAGGATCGAAAACGCGAATCGACATGCTGTTAATGGCGTCGGGAATTGTGAAAGATCTAACGACTGTAGAAAACGATTTTTCGGTGTCGCATGAAAACGACGGAGGTAAAGAAGCTGGTGAAGGATCACTAAAGCTGATTGATAACAATATTAACAGTAAGTTTTTGCTTTTCAGGATAGATCAGATCGGTGGGCCATTCCATTGGCAATTTGAATACTTCCAACGCCAGATTATCAATGCTTATACCATGACTACAGGGAACGATGCTTTGGGACGCGATCCAAAGAATTGGGATATGCTAGCCTCGAATGATGGCGAAAATTGGGTAACACTAGACAGTAAAGATGATTATATTTTCCCAACTACCGGCGGGCCAGATAATAATGGACGCAAAGCAACCTATACATTTACATTCGACAATGCGACACCATACCACTACTATCGTCTTCAGGTAAGAGCTGTAGGTTCAGGCACACTCTTTCAAATGGGAGAATTCAGAATGCTCCAGTTGCCCTTGTAGAATGGCTGCTGGTTAGTTTTAATAAGATAGCCGCCCACCATAGAAATAGGTGGGCGGTTTAAGAATAGATTACTCAATTCTATTCCCTTTAGTCATTATACAAACCCCTATAAGTTTACTTATTTTTTTAATATAATCCGCAAAAAATGCCTCGCTTTTTTTGCATAAATTAGTCATTTTTTTTTGACAAAAATTCAAGTACAAAAAAGGATTTTAAAGTTATCCACATATCTTAAAACCTGTTAAACAAATCATTATATAAAATTCACCTTCACCAAGCGCATTTCCGCAGAAGTTCTAAAATTAATGTGGAAAAGTATAACTACCGCTCGCGTATAAAATATATGATATTTGTTCTACAAGAGATTTTGGCAATCTCGCAAAATCATAATTCATTAAACAGACGGTATCAGTGGATTAACCTCTTCTGTTACTTTTAAACTTAACTATAACATGGCAAGAATCATTAAATTCGAAAAAAATGACTGTGCTCCATGCGCACAAGTATCGGCTTACCTTGACAATAAAGGTATCTCTTACGAAACGGTTAATCCTTTCGATGAACCTGAATTGGCGGTTAAGTTCAAAGTAAGAACCGTGCCTACCGTAATTGTGCTGGAAGAAGACGAAATAAAACACCGTATCATAGGGTTCAGACCAGAAGAATTAGAAGCGGCTATTGTTCAATAAGAATCTCGTATTATTAAAGCATGACTGACATGACACATTTATATTACGATAGCAGAACAGGCAATGTACAGCGCTTTATTGACAAAGTAACTCAGATTACAGGCTGGACGGCGCACCGTATTCATGACGACATGGTGGTCGACACACCGGGACACCTCATTACTTTTACGACTAATTTTGGCAAAGTCCCCCCGCTGACTGAAGAGTTTTTAAAAACGCAGCACCATAACCTTTTTTCGGTGACATCAAGTGGCAATCGCAACTGGGGAAGAAATTTTGGCGCTGCCGCGGATAAAATTACGGAACAATACGACATCCCAATTGCTTTCAAATTTGAGCTATCGGGGACCATGGAAGATATTAATCAATTTATAGACATCATAAAAAATCAATACTATGATAGCAAACGAGGTAGCAAAAAACTGGATATTGCTTAATAACGAAATCATGATTAAACATGATGACGAGTTCAGCCTCCACAAAGATAAAGAGGCCGTTCGCGCCTATTTTCTAGAGTATGTCAATAAGAATACGGTGTTCTTTTACAATCTAAAGGAAAAAATTGATTATTTGGTAGAAAACGACTACTATATCGACTTTTATCAATGGTTTACGTTTGAGCAAATGCAAGAAGTTTACAATTTTGTATATGCGAAGAAATTCCGTTTCCAATCCTTTATGGCGGCTTTTAAGTTTTTTCAAAGCTACGCACTACGCGACGACACGGGAGAGAAATTCTTAGAACGCTACGAAGATCGTGTCGTGGCAGTATCCTTATTTATGGCACGGGAAGAGGGAGTCGAAAAAGCTATCCAATATGCTGAAATAATGATCAATCAAGAATATCAGCCTGCTACCCCCACATTCTTGAATGCTGGAAAAAAACGTTCTGGAGAACTCGTTTCTTGTTTCCTGGATGAAATAGGAGACAATCTGAACGGTATTGGCTATGCTGTCGACTCCGCAATGAAATTATCGTCGATAGGTGGAGGTGTATCCTTTAATATCTCAAAAATCCGCGCACGTGGTGAGTCGATAAAAGGTGTAGATGGCCGTGCTGGTGGTGTATTACCTATCATGAAGATTATGGAAGATACATTTTCCTATGCCAATCAACTAGGACAACGTCCTGGGGCTGGAGCGGTATACTTAAATATTTTCCACTCTGATATAGAAGAATTTCTAGATTGTAAAAAGATTAATGTCGATGAGAAAGTACGTATTAAATCGCTATCCATCGGTATCATCATTCCTGATAAGTTTATGGAGCTGGCCGAAAAAGACGAAGCCTGCTACTTGATTTATCCACATACCGTAATGCTAGAGTACGGCAAGCCTCTTGACGAAATGGATATGGATGAGATGTATGACGAGTTAATCACGAATCCAAACGTTAAGAAGAAAAAAATTAATGCCCGCCACATGTTGGTGAAAATAGCACAAACACAAAAGGAATCTGGCTACCCATATATCTTCTTTAAGGAAAACGCAAACCGTTCACATGCATTGAATGGAATAGGGAAAGTTAAATTCTCTAACTTGTGTACAGAAATCATGCAAGTCTCGCAAGTTTCCGACATCGAAATTTATGGTAGAGAAGACACGATCCGCTATGGTATTTCATGTAATCTTGGCTCGTTAAATATCGCGACGGTAATGGATAATAAACGAATCAAAGAGACGGTAAAAACCGCAATGCGATCGTTGACAGTCGTGTCTGATGTAACGAATATCGAGATGGTACCTTCTATCGCAAAAGCGAACCGCGAATTGCACTCGGTAGGTTTAGGGGCAATGAATTTACATGGATTCTTAGCAAAAAGCTTTATCATGTACGAGTCGACAGAAGCTTTAGATTTTGCAAATACGTTCTTCATGATGATGAACTATTATTCGTTAGAAGCATCTATGGAAATTGCAAAAGAACGCAACAAAACATTTACAGGTTTTGAAAAATCAGGCTATGCCGATGGTTCTTATTTTGACATGTACCTAAGCCGCGAGTACACACCTAAAACAGATAAAGTAAAAGAATTATTTGAAGGAGTACATATTCCTTCCATATCTGACTGGACAAATTTGAAAGGGTTAGTACAAGAGCACGGGATATATCATGCTTACCGCTTAGCTATTGCTCCTAATCAATCTACCTCTTACATCATGAATGCAACTGCATCCGTAATGCCGGTAGTCGATATCATTGAGGTACGTGAGTATGGAGATAGCACAACGTATTATCCTATGCCCTATTTGACAAATGACAATTATTTCTACTTTAAATCGGCATACGATATGGACCAATTCAAGGTATTAAAGCTTGTTTCGGTAATCCAACGGCATATTGATCAAGGTGTCTCAACGATTCTTCATACTAACTCAAAGGATAGTACACGCGACCTATCTAAATACTATATCTATGCCCACAAACTAGGCTTAAAATCTTTGTATTACACACGTACACGCAAGTCAAGCATTGACGAATGTGTCTCGTGTTCGGCATAAAAACGAATGTTAGACATTAGATCTGAAATATTAGAGAAACAAAGTCAATAGAATATTACATCGATATTTTTTTTGATTTTTTCAACAACGTAGGCAAGCACAGGTTTTCCATTGTCAGTACTGTTTCCAACCACCGGCGGATAATAGGTTACACTGATTTTTAAATTTTAAATTTGACTTTTTAATTATTTTATGAGTAAACAATTTACAGCGGTAAACTGGAACACCCCGGACAACGATTATGCATTAATGTTTTGGGAGCAAAATATCAGACAGTTCTGGATTGATACAGAGTATATTCCTTCAAAAGATATTGATAGCTGGAAAGGCTTAAGCTGGGATATGAAAGAATGCTATAAAAAGGCGTTGGGAGGTTTGACCTTATTGGATACATTACAAAGTCACACGGGCATGCCTAAAATTATCGATCATATAAATTCATTGCAAAACAAAGCTGTGCTATCTTATATGTGTATGATGGAAGCCATACATGCCAAGTCATATTCTACCATTTTTTCCACAGTATCGACAACAAATGAAATAAACGATGTATTTGGTTGGGTAGCGGAAAACAAATTTTTGCAATATAAGGCGGGAACCATCGACAGATATTATCGTGCGATCGATAAAGAAAATGTTTCTGACGAAGAATTATTCATGGCATTAGCTGCTTCGGTATTATTAGAGTCATTCTTGTTTTATTCAGGCTTCTTCCTTCCACTGTGGCTATGTGGACAAGGACAAATGGTCGCATCTGCTGATATTATTAAAAAGATTGTGGCAGATGAATCTATACATGGTGTATTTGTAGGTTTAATCGCACAAGAAGTATATGCAAAGCTATCCAACAAAGAACAAGTCAAAGAAAAATTTCTCGCTTTACTTAATGATTTGTACGAAAACGAAATCAAATATACCGAAGAACTTTATACTGTTGTAGGTCTTACTGCAGAAGTAAAAGAATATGTGCGATACAATGGAAACAAAGCCTTAATGAATTTAGGATTTGATCCTATTTTTGAAGTAAAGCAGGTAAATCCAATCGTATTAAACGGTCTGAATACCGAAACAACACAACACGATTTTTTCTCTAAGAAATCAACAAACTACGAAAAATCAATGGAGATCGTCCATTTAATGGATGATGACTTTAAAATGGATTCTACCGTAGAAGTTTAAAAGTATTTTTAATAAATAAGCATATCGCATTACGACGTGCTTATTTATTAAAAATTCCCTTCTTCATTTCGTTACCACTGATCCCGATCCAATAACAACAGCATCCTACGTTCTATCTTTTATACTGTCAATATTCAAATTTGCCATAGAAAATTACACTTCAATTTTTAATGCTCCGTTATATCTTCCCGGAATCAATTCATAAACTATTTTATTTTTCATCCAGAAAATTATATACAAACTTACGCAAGCAGCATTATTTTTATTTTACCTATTTTTGCGTATATGAGTCCCTGTTGATATGGCATTCAATATAATCGCATTAATAATTATTGCGGTGTGTTTAATCGCACGGCATTCATGAGTACCTGCTGAGCCGAATTCAGGAGGAATAACTATAACTTGAATTATATACGACTCCCGCATACTGCAGGCAGATATATAAATAAAAAAACAAATAGATGAAGGTAATAGCGGTAGGCAGAAACTATGTAGATCACGCGAAAGAGTTAAATAATCCAGTTCCAGAAAAGCCTGTTATTTTCATGAAACCGGATACGGCTATCTTAAAAGACAATAAGGACTTTTATTACCCGGAATTTTCGAACGACGTACATTTTGAAGTAGAAGTAGTGATTCGGATATGTAATGAAGGGAAACATGTTTCTCCAAAATATGCATATAAATATTATGACGCACTAGGCTTGGGAATCGACTTTACAGCTCGGGATATTCAATCCATCCATAAAGAAAAAGGTTTGCCCTGGGAGCTCGCAAAAGCTTTTGATCATTCAGCTGTTATCAGTAATTTGATTCCAAAGGAAGAATTTGAAAATGTAAAAGAACTCGCCTTTTCGCTATCAAAAAATGGCATAACTGTTCAAGAAGGCAATACTAAAAATGTTATGTTTGATTTTGACAGCCTTATCGTCTTTATCTCGAAATATATCACGTTGCGGAAAGGCGACTTGATTTATACGGGTACCCCTGCAGGCGTAGGTCCGGTTCAAATCGGAGACCAATTGGAAGGATTTTTGGAAGGTAGGTCTATGTTCATCTGCAATATAAAATAACTATGATTAAACTTATCCTGTTCTTAAGCTGTGGAATGCTCTATTTAGCTTCATTCGCCCAAAATAATAGCATAATTACTTCGAGAAATTATCCTCAAGGCTACTTTCGTAACCCATTAAATATTACACCCGACGCTTCGGGCACATTTGGAGAGTTGCGTTCAACTCATTTCCATGCCGGTGACGACTACCGCACGCAACAGCGAATCGGCCTTCCATTGCATGCTGCTGCAGAAGGATACGCCGCGCGTGTCCGTGTGCAAATCGGAGGGGGAGGCAATTCTGTCTATATTGATCATCCCAACGGATATACTTCAGTTTATCTCCATATGGACAGCTTTAACGATGTGCTTACAAATATCGTTCGTGCCGAGCAATATAAGCAACAACGATTTGATGTCGACATCGCGCTCAAACCCGGTCAGGTACCTCTAGCCAAAGGCCAACGCATTGGCGATGCCGGAAATACCGGAGGCTCAGGTGGTCCACATTTACATTTTGAAATCAGAGATACTAAAAGCCAGCATCCTTTAAACCCACAATTATTCGGTTTACATTTTACGGATCGATTTAATCCCACGATTAGTGGTGTCACCATCTATGATCTTAATGATGGGATTTTCAATGAGCATACACCTAGAAGACATCAAAAGGTGAAGGCCGTCAATTCAAGTCGATATACGTTGGCCTCGCCGGCAGTAATCCCAGTAAATGGCAAATTCGGTTTAGGGATCAATGCGATCGACAGACATCGCACTGGTGGATTTCGAAACGGTGTATATTCTATTGAACTATTTATAGATGCCCAACCTATTTCAACGGTTATCTTTGAAGAATTAGACTTCAATACTTCTAGAGGGATTCATTCCTACATCGATTACCCCTATTGGAAATTAACAAAGGCTAAAGTGCAAAAAAGCTTTAAAGATCCGGGTAATCCAATTGACATTTTTAAGCTACTAGAAAATCAGGGGATTATCGAATTGGAGGATAATCTTGTTCATGACGTAAAATATGTCGTAAAAGATGTGCATGGGAATTGCAGCGAATTAAATTTTAAAGTACAAAATAAAGCAACTTATATCCCAAAACCGAATCCCCGGTTGGGAATTCAACACTTCTCTTATAACAAAGAAAATAAATTCGAGGCCCCTAATATTAAAATTGACATGCCGATAGGTGTATTGTATGACCAGTTGGATTTTCAATACAGCGAAGGACCGCAAGTGGCTACTGGATATTCCTTATTGCAAAAAGTACACAATAGTTTGATCCCACTATTTAGTTCGTATAAATTGAGTATCAAGCCGACTAATCTTCCTACACACTTACAAACCAAAGCTCTAATTGCTTCGGTTGAGTCTGGCTCTGAAGGAGGTAAATTTGAAAATGGTTGGGTAACTGTAAACACCCGTAATTTCGGAAACTTTTATGTCGCCGTAGATACGATTGCTCCCACTATCACTCCACGTAACCTCAGTAACGGCAAAAATGTATCGACACAATCCAAAATAGATTTTACGATATCCGATAACTTCTCAGGAATTCAGTCTTTCGACGGTTATATTAACCACGAATGGGTATTAATGGAATACGACTCCAAGAACAGGCACCTGTGGCATCGCTTTGACCCTTCGTTACCCAAGGGAACTTATACATTCAAGCTCGTTGTAAAAGATTGGAAAAACAATGAAAAAGTGTATGAGGTGAAATTTACAAAATAAAATCAGGAACAAGGAGTAAAGACGACCATGCTTCTTGCTCTTTAATCTTAAATATATGGCAACAATACAAATAGGAGATAAAGCTCCTGAAATCATCGCGAAAGATCAAAAAGGTGAGACGGTAAAACTTTCCGATTTCAAAGGGAAGACAGTTATATTATATTTTTACCCAAAAGATAATACGCCCGGTTGTACTACCGAAGCTTGCAATTTCCGTGACAATTATCAAAGCTTGGTTAACGATGGATTTGAAGTAATCGGTGTCAGTATTGACAACGAACAATCACACCAAAAATTCATCGCTAAGTTTGAGTTGCCTTTTACTTTGCTAGCGGATGAAGATCAAAAAATTGTTAACGACTATGGTGTTTGGGTGGAGAAAAACATGTATGGAAAAAAATATATGGGCACTGCCCGTACAACTTTTATCATTAATGAAAGTGGAATTATCCAGCACATTATCAAAAAAGTAGATAATAAAAATGCGACACAGCAGGTTCGGGATTTGTTATCCCATCCCTAATCTTTGTTCTTTTATCTTTGTTCTTTTATTTATATTTGCGACTTATGAGTAAGCAAACAGACGACTTTTTCAAAAATATTATTTCTCATGCGAAGGAATACGGTTTTGTATTCCCTTCAAGTGAAATTTATGACGGTTTAAGTGCCGTTTACGACTATGGCCAATTAGGTTCGGAATTAAAAAACAATCTAAAGACCTATTGGTGGAAATCTATGGTGCAGCTGAATGAAAACATTGTGGGTATTGATGCTGCAATTTTCATGCATCCTACTACCTGGAAAGCTTCAGGTCACGTTGATGGATTCAACGATCCGATGATAGACAATAAAGATTCTAAAAAAAGGTACCGCGCCGATCAACTGATCGAAGATAAAATCGATCGATATGAAAAGGACGGTAAAACAGATAAAGCAGCACAATTACAAAAAGATCTAGACGATGCATTGAATGCAGATGACCTTATCCGCTTGAAAGCTATAATCGAAGAGCATAATATCGTTTGCCCTATTTCAGGAACTAAAAACTGGACTGATGTACGTCAATTCAATTTGATGTTTGCTACGCAAATGGGCGCTATGGCTGATGGTGCAGAACAAGTATATCTTCGTCCTGAAACCGCTCAAGGTATTTTTGTAAATTTCCTGAATGTACAAAAGACAGGAAGAATGAAAATCCCATTTGGGATCGCTCAGATTGGTAAAGCTTTCCGAAATGAGGTGATTGCCAGACAATTTATTATGCGCATGCGCGAATTCGAACAAATGGAAATGCAATTCTTTGTGCGTCCAGGTTCGGAATTGGAATGGTATGAGAAATGGAAAGACGCACGCTTAAAATGGCATTTGGCTTTAGGTTCCAATCCAACCAAATACCGTTACCACGATCATGTAAAACTTGCACACTATGCGAATGCCGCCGTGGATATAGAATACGAATTTCCATTTGGTTTCAAAGAGGTAGAAGGCATTCACTCCCGCACTGATTTCGATTTAAAACAGCACCAAGAGTTCTCAAAGAAAAAAATGCAGTACTTCGATCCGGAAATTAATCAAAATTATATTCCGTATGTAATTGAAACTTCGATTGGTCTGGATCGCCTGTTCCTTACTGTACTAGCTAATTCCTTAGTACAAGAGGATCTATCTACTGAAGAAAAAACAGACACGCGTACAGTATTGAAATTCCATCCCGCTATCGCTCCGGTAAAAGCCGCTATCTTACCTTTGACAAAGAAAGACGGTTTACCGGAAAAAGCTCGCGAGATAATGGCCAAACTGAAGTTAGATTTCAATATTCAATACGATGAGAAAGATGCGATCGGTAAACGTTACCGTCGTCAAGATGCAATTGGCACTCCTTACTGTATCACGGTAGACCACCAAACACTGGAGGATAATACAGTCACTATTCGCCATCGCGATAGCATGCAACAGGAACGTGTGAATTCAGATGATTTAGAAAAAATAATAGGAAATTTGGTCAGCTTGACCAGTTTATTGAAACAACTGATCTAGCAGATCCATTTGTAATAAAAAAAGGTAGCATCACTGACAGCGATGCTACCTTTTTTATTTTCATATTTCTGATTATAAAATATCTCTTAAAAGATCTATATATAACTTCACTCCGTCTTCAATCTCATGGAGATATATGAACTCATCTGCCGTATGCGAACGCGCCGAATCCCCCGGACCGATTTTTAACGATGGTATAGGCAACAAGGCCTGATCACTCATGGTCGGACTTCCATAGGTCTTTTTACCTAATTTTATACCCGAAAGAACGATGGGATGTTGAAGGTCTATAGTTGAAGAATTTAGACGTGTAGAACGTGCTATTACTTCCGATTGCACCTGGGATTGAATGATGTTCAACACTTCTTCGTTGGAATACATATCAGTTGTGCGTACATCTACAACAAACGAACAGGAAGCAGGAACTACGTTATGTTGAGAACCAGCATTAATCATAGTCACAGACATCTTAACAGGCCCCAGATACGATGATATCTTCTCAAATTGATAGTTCTTAAACCAATAAATATCTTCCAAGGCATTGTATATTGCATTTACACCTTCCTCACGAGCGGCATGTCCTGATTCGCCGTGAGCGACACAATCCAATACCATCAACCCCTTCTCAGCCACTGCTAAATCTAAAAGCGTGGGTTCGCCTACTATCGCAAATTCACAAGAAGGAACATGTCTGTAGGCTTCTTCAATTCCATTTTTCCCAGATACTTCTTCTTCGGCTGAAGCTATGAGACAAATATTATATCTCAAATCTTTTTGGGAATAATAATACAAAAATGCAGCGATCAAGGATACAAGGCAACCTCCAGCGTCATTACTTCCCAATCCATACAGTTTACCTGCTTCTATCGATGCCGCAAATGGATTTCTGGTGTAACCAGGATTAGGTTTGACCGTGTCGTGGTGCGAGTTCAACAGCACTGTAGGCTTGTCTTCATCAAAATGTTGATTATAAGCGATTACATTATTGCCTACGAGATGCGCGTCTACACCAAATTTCATTAAATGTTGACCAATTAAAGATGCAGTACCTTCCTCCTCTCTGCTAAATGAGGCTATAGTAATCATCTGTTTAAGCAAATCAATACTATCATCGGTCAACTGGGCAATACTAGTCATTATATAGACCTCCGGCTTGTTTAGCGGAGAATTTGATCCCTTTTATAAAAGCAGAGCTAAAACCATTGTGTTCCATTTCATTTAAACCTGCTATTGTACATCCTTTAGGTGACGTCACCTTATCGATTTCGCTTTCGGGATGACTATTTGTCTGCAACAACAAATCTGCAGCCCCTTTAGCAGTTTGTATGGCCATTTTTAACGCATCATGAGCATGAAATCCTATTTCGACCCCTCCTTGCGATGCCGCACGAATACTCCGCAAGAAAAAAGCAATTCCACAGGCACATAAAGCCGTCGCAGATGTCATCAAATCCTCTTTAATCACAACTACTGAACCAACTGTTTCAAACAACCGTTCTACCACGGCAACTTCCTCCGAAGTGGCAGTATCCGTTGCGATACAGGTCATCGACTGCCCAATAGCTATAGCTGTATTAGGCATTGCCCGCACCACTATCGTATCAAGTCCTAGCACTTCTTTGATATGAGCACAAGAAACTCCAGATGCGACAGAAACTACAATTTGACCGGATGATAATGCAGGATGGATTTCTTCCATTACTTTCCGAATCTGCTGAGGTAAAATGGCCAACACAATAACTTCGGCACCTGCAATGGCTTCTTGATTATTTGCACTCACATCAAAACCTAATTCTTTCTCTTCCTGAAGGGATTGTAGGGTACGTCTCGTCAGTGTTATATTATTCGCATGATATTCATTAGATTTTACTAAGCCTTTTGCTAGTGCTAATCCGATGTTGCCCGATCCAATTATAGTTACTTTTCTCATACAGTTTAGTTTGATTATTTTATTGCTAAGCAAGTACCAAATTTACCTTGTTGAAATAAGTGTAAATTTAAAGCATTACCAATATAAACATTTTTAACGCCTTTACTAATGGCATTGAAAGCATTGTCCAACTTTGGAATCATACCTTCGCTAATGACGCCTTGGGATTTTAACTTTTCAAAACTTTCGACGTTGATACTTTCTATGACAGAATCTTCATCACTGATATCGGTCAGTACACCATTTTTCTCAAAACAATAAATTAATGACGTTTCATACAATTCAGAAAGAGCCAACGCTAGGGATGAAGCTATTGTGTCAGCATTTGTATTTAATAATTGTCCATTTCCATTGTGAGTAATAGCCGAAAACACCGGGGTAAAACCAGCATCCAAGAATTTCTTTATGGACAACGTGTTGACCGAATCTGCTAAAATATCTCCAGCGAAACCATAATCGATATCTTTTACCGGTCGCTTAATTGCTTTAATCACATTTGCATCAGCACCACTTAACCCTAGGGCATCGCAGCCATATTTTTGCAACGTCGCCACTATATTTTTACTTGTAAGTCCAGCATATACCATGGTAACTACATCCAACATCTTCTCATCCGTAATACGGCGTCCATCTACCATCTTTGCTTCGAGCCCCAAATCAGAAGCCAAACGGGTGGCTATTTTTCCGCCACCGTGTACCAATATTTTTTTGCCGGGAATAGCTGCGAACTTCTCTAGAAAAATCATCAATTGATCACTATCATCAATTACATTTCCACCTATCTTTATTATATGTAGTGTGCTATTTGACATCTATTATTTAACAATTTATTAGTTCAAATTCTCTAAAATACGCTTTAAAACAACTTGCGCTGCCCACACCCGATTGCCAGCTTCTTTAACAACTAATGAATTAGGCCCATTCAATATCTCAGAAGAAAGCTCCAAATCACGTCTTACCGGAAGGCAATGCATTACCTTAGCATCGTTCGTTATCTTTAGCTTCGCGTTGTCCATCATCCAGTTTTCTCGAACTGGATAAACTTCACCATATTCATTGTAAGACGACCAATTTTTGACATATACAAAATCTGCATTCGTCAACGCTTCCTCCAAACTGGAAGTAATGGTGGCTCCCTTTGTAAAATCTTCACTCAATTCATAACCAGCTGGCTGAGCTATGGTAAACTCTAACAAATTCTCACTTTGGGCTTTACACATCCACTCTGCAAACGAATTTGGCACAGCCTGCGGCAATGCTTTTACATGTGGCGCCCAAGCTAAGACTACTTTTGGTTTAATTGTCTTTTTGTATTCGGTAATAGTAATCAAATCTGTCAAGCTCTGTAATGGATGTCGGGTAGCACTCTCCAAGGAAACCACAGGAACGCCGCAAAACTTGATAAATTTATTAAATAGATCTTCATTATAATCTGCTTCCTTATCTTTTAACGAGGGAAAAGACCGCAAACCCAAAACATCGCAATATTCACCCATAACAGCAGCCGCTTCACGAATATGTTCTACTGTCGTACCGTCCATAACGACGCCATCTTGCGTCTCCAAAGCCCACCCGTCCTTATCCATATTCATTACCATCACAGTCATACCTAAATTTGTAGCAGCTTTCTGTGTACTAAGACGAGTGCGCAGACTCGGATTCAAGAATACTAACCCTAATGTCTTATTTCTACCTAATGTATCATTTACATGCGGATTAGCCTTGAGTTCAAGAGCCTCCCTTACAATAGTATCTAAATTATCGACATCAGCTACTGAAAAAAATTTCTTCATATCTTAATTTATGCTCGATGAGCTCGACGCTCGGTTAAAAAGTCAAAACAACAAATCTAATAATCTACGCTTTCAAACGCTCATCCAAGGCGGTTAAAAATCTATCAGCAATCTCTTTTGTGATATTTAGCGCAGGTAATATACGTATTACGTTAGGTTTTGCCTCGCCCGTAAAGATTCTATTCTTTAATAATAAATCTCTTTTTACGGTAGAAAGTTCCTCTGGAAGATCAATGCCAATCATCAATCCTCTACCACGAACTTCTCCAATTCTATCAAACTTCTCCAACTCGGCAATTAAATATGATCCAATTTGAGCCGCATTTTTTAACAAACTGTCCTGTTTGATAACTTCCAAGACAGCAAGAGCAGCTGCACAGGCTAGATGATTACCTCCAAAAGTAGTACCTAGCATACCAAAAGAAGCTTTAAATTTCGGTGCGATAGAAATACCTCCTATAGGAAACCCATTACCCATTCCCTTAGCCATCGAATAGATATCCGCTTCCACCTCTGCGTAATCATGAGAATAAAAGTCTCCAGTACGACCATATCCGCATTGTACAGAATCTGCGATAAAAATTGATCCATACTGATCGCATAATGACCTAATCAATTTCAAAAATGGAATAGAAGCTTCGCGAATACCTCCTACACCTTGAATACCTTCTATAATGACAGCACATATCTCCTCTCCATAGTCTGCAAATGCATTTAATAAGGCCTCATCATCATTAAACGGAAGGAACACAACATTATCCGTCTGGTTTATGGGGGCTAAAATATTTGGATTATCGGTGGCCGCTACAGCCAAAGATGTACGACCGTGAAATGATTTACTAAAAGCCAAAACTTTCTTGCGCCCCGTATAAAAAGACGCCAATTTTAGCGCATTTTCATTAGCTTCAGCACCCGAATTACACAAAAACAAGCTATAATCTTCTTTACCAGACACTTCTCCCAATTCCTGAGCGAGCCTCTGTTGAATAGGGATCTCAATAGAATTAGAGTAAAAACCTATTTTGTTCAATTGAGTTGTCAACGACTCCACGTACCGTGGGTGGGTGTGACCAATAGAAATGACAGCGTGACCACCGTATAAATCCAAATATTCCTTACCTTCTGCATCCCAAAGGGTGGACCCTGAAGCTTTCACAATATTGATTGGATTTATTGGATAAACGTTAAATAAATTCATGAATAAATAATAAAAAGGCGTGTATAGCCGGTTACAAATATAAGTAAGACAAAGCTTAAATAGCTTATCAATAACAAAAAAAGCCTATCATCACTGATGATAGGCCTTTGAATCTTATAGAAAAAATTTAGTCTTTTTTCTCTTCCGTACTAGGAGCTTCTTCAGTTGTCTCCGCTTCTTCAGCGTTCACTTCTTCTGCAGCTTCTATAGGAGCTTCAACGCTCTCAACAGCTTTCTTTTTAGAAGAACCGCGACGTCGAGTAGATTTTTTCTCAGTTTTTGCGGTAGCACCATAAACTTCGTTGTAGTCTACCAACTCTACGAATGCCATTTCAGCGTTGTCACCTAAACGGTTTTCCATTTTGATAATACGCGTATACCCACCTGGACGAGTAGCTACTTTTTCGGAAATTTCGCGAAACAAGATTGTAACCGCGTCTTTGTCTTTCAAATAAGCAAATACCGTACGACGAGAGTGAGTCGTGTCGTTCTTAGACTTTGTGATCAAAGGCTCCACATATTGGCGTAAAGCCTTAGCTTTTGCTAACGTAGTGGTAATACGTTTGTGTTTAATTAATGAAGTCGCCATATTAGCTAACATCGCCTTACGGTGACTGTCAGTGCGGCCTAAGTGGTTTACTTTTTTTCCGTGTCTCATTTTCTAATTTGTTTTGTGCATACCGTCCTTTTTAGATGAAGGATTAATGATCAAAGAACAAGGAAAGATCAACTTAGTCTTTGCTCTTTTTTCTTTCTCCCTCACTCCCTAACAAGGGGAATTATGCATCAGGTCGCTTTATTACTCTATTTATTTACTCTTCGTCCAATTTGTATTTAGACAAATTCATGCCGAATGATAAACCTTTCGATTTAACTAGTTCTTGAATCTCGCTTAGGGATTTTTTACCAAAATTACGAAACTTCAACATATCTGCTACATCATAAGTTACCAACTCTGCTAAAGTACGGATATCAGCCGCTTTAAGACAATTCAATGCACGTACAGAAAGATCTAAATCTACCAATTCAGTTTTCAAGATTTTACGCATATGTAAAATTTCCTCGTCTACTACTTTAGTTTCCTCTTTTGTTTGAGACTCTAACAACATATTCTCATCAGAGAATAACATAAAGTGCTGGATTAAGATCCGAGCTGCCTCTTTCAAAGCTTCTTCAGGGTGAATAGAACCATCCGTAGAAATATCCAACAACAATTTCTCATAGTCGGTTTTTTGTTCTACACGGTAATTCTCAATGGTATATTTCACATTCTTGATCGGAGTGTAAATCGAATCGATAGCGATTACACCTACAAGACCATCAGTTACTTTATTTTCTTCAGCGTTTACATAACCACGACCTTTAGAGACTGACAATTCCACTTCGAGCGTTACCGAAGTTTCCATGTTACAGATAACTAAATCCGGATTCAAAACTGTAAAATTATTAGAAAACTTAGTAATATCACCAGCTTTGAACTGGTCTTGACCATTGATAACTACAAAGACTTTCTCGTTATCCCCCTGTTCACCTGATTTTTTAAAACGTACTTGTTTTAAGTTTAAGATGATTTCGGTTACGTCTTCTACTACACCTTTAATCGTAGAGAATTCGTGCGAGACGCCAGAAAACCTTATCGACGTAATTGCATATCCTTCTAATGAGGACAATAAAATACGGCGCAAAGCATTACCAATAGTTACACCAAAACCTGGCTCTAATGGACGAAATTCGAAAGTACCATCAAAATCTGTTGATTTTTGCATGATTACTTTATCCGGTCTTTGAAATGCTAAAATTGCCATTTATATTCTTTTAATATTTTTTTATAACAATAAGTATTAATAGCATATGCATAATCTAAAATTGAGATTACGCATATATCTATCAGATATTATTTAGAGTATAACTCCACGATTAAGTTCTCTTTAATATTTTCAGGAATATCAGCTCTTTCTGGGAAAGTTACGAATGTACCTGTCAAATTACTTACGTTCCAATCCAACCAACCAAATTTATTGATTGCTCTTCCTGCTACAGATGTGCTGATAGTCTCTAAAGATTGTGAACGTTCGCGAACAGAGATTACATCACCTGGACGCAAACTATATGATGGGATGTTAACTAAATTGCCGTTAACATTAATGTGCTTATGTGAAACTAATTGACGAGCAGCCGAACGAGTGGGAGCAATTCCTAAACGGTATACCACATTATCTAAGCGAGCTTCTAGCAATTTCAAGAAGTTCTCACCTGTGATACCTTGCTTCGCTGACGCCTTTGCAAATAAGTTAGCAAATTGACGCTCTAATACTCCATAGGTATATTTTGCTTTTTGCTTTTCCAACAACTGAATAGCATATTCAGATTGTTTACCTCTTCTCTTTGATGGTCCATGTTGACCAGGAGGATAATTCTTTTTTTCTAACGCTTTATCTGGGCCAAAAATTGGCTCTCTAAATTTACGCGCGATTTTGGACTTAGGTCCGGTATATCTTGCCATTTTTTCTCTCTGTTTGAAGTATCTACCAGTCTATAACTGATGAATCTTATCTTAAACAATAATATTATTAAACTCTTCTGCGTTTTGGAGGACGACAACCGTTGTGAGGAAGTGGTGTAATATCTTTAATGATAGTTACATCAATACCAACATTTTGTAATGTACGAATTGCCGACTCACGTCCTGCACCTGGACCTTTAACAAATACCTCTACTTTACGTAACCCTAAGTCATGAGCAACTTTACCACAGTCATTAGCCGCTTGGGATGCTGCATAGGGAGTATTCTTTTTAGAACCCCTAAAGCCCATTTTACCAGCGCTAGACCATGAAATTGTCTGACCTGAATTGTTTGTCAAAGTAATAATAATGTTGTTAAAGGTAGCGTTGATATGAGCTTGACCAACAGGCTCGATAACTACGATGCGCTTTTTGGTAGCTTTTTTAGTTTTAGCCATTTCTTAAAGATTATTTAGTAGCTTTTTTCTTGTTTGCAACTGTTTTACGTTTACCTTTACGTGTACGCGTATTGTTCTTCGTACGCTGACCACGAACTGGTAAATGTTTACGGTGACGTAAGCCACGATAACAACCAATGTCCATCAAACGTTTGATGTTCAATTGAACTTCTGAACGTAAAGCACCTTCTACTTTGATCTCATCGTTGATGATCGTACGAATAGCAGATAATTGATCATCATCCCACTCTGATACTTTTACGTCTTGACTGATACCTGCCTTCTCTAAGATATAAGCAGCAGTGTTGCGACCAATACCGAAGATATAAGTAAGGCCAATCACACCTCTTTTGTTTTTAGGTAAATCTATACCTGATATCCTTGCCATATACTATTTTAAGCGATTTTGTTAATTAAATTATCCCTGACGTTGTTTGAATTTAGGGTTCTTTTTGTTGATCACAAAAATTTTTCCTTTACGACGGATGATTTTACAATCCGCACTGCGTTTTTTTACTGATGCTCTTACTTTCATTTTACTAATTATTTAAGCTCTATTTGGAGCAAAACCTTATTTATAACGATAAGTTATTCTTCCTTTAGTCAGGTCATAGGGAGACATTTCCAATTTAACCTTATCACCTGGCAAAATTTTGATATAATGCATCCGCATTTTACCAGAAATATGAGCAATAATCTCGTGTCCGTTTTCTAACTCCACACGGAACATTGCATTAGAAAGCGCCTCTCTAATTATACCGTCTTGTTCTATTGAGGCTTGTTTAGCCATATGTCAATTACTAATTTACGTTGTTTAAAGCCTGCACAAACAGGAGTGCAAAGATAAATAAAAAATATTAAAAACCAATTACTTTTTATCCAAAACTTTCTCAACATGTTCAAACGATAGCAAGACATCAGGCCGGCCTTTACGTATTGCAACCATTTGTTCGAAGTGAGCAGATAGCTTACCATCTTGTGTACTTACAGTCCATCCATCATCCCAGAACTTAACCCCGGCCTTGCCAGCATTAATCATTGGTTCGATACAAATTACCAAACCTGGTTCCAATTTAGGACCCGAACCGCGTTTTCCATAGTTGGGTATTTCAGGTTTCTCATGCAAATGAAGCCCCACGCCATGTCCTACTAGTTCGCGAACGATACCAAAATTATACGGATGAATATATTCCTGAATTGCAGAAGAAATATCACCCACACGTTTGCCGGCGACGGCTTGCTCTACGCCTTTATACAAAGCATCCTTTGTAACATCTAATAACTGCTGAGCTTCCGCTGAAATCTCTCCAATACCAAATGTATAAGCCGAGTCACTAATGAACCCTCTAAGATTGACGCCTCCATCTACGGATACTAAATCGCCCTCTTTGATTACATAATCACTTGGAAAACCATGTACCACCTGATCATTCACAGAGATACATAAAGAATACGGAAATCCGTGATAATTCAAGAATGCTGGTGTGCCTCCATGATCATGGATGTAGTCGTACGCCAACTTGTCAAGAAATAATGTAGTAATACCTGGTCTTATTTCAGTTGCAATCTCAGCAAGTAAATGCGAGAGTACATTCGCAGACTCTCGCACTTGCTCAATCTCTTCTTCCGTTTTATAAATTACTTTACTAGACATTAAAGATTAAATAGTAGATTGATCATATCCTTCTACAGCAGCTGCCGAACGGCCTTTCACTCGGCCAGTCTTCATTAACCCATCGTAGTGACGCATTAACAAATGGCTTTCGATCTGCTGTAATGTATCCAAAACTACCCCTACTAAAATCAATAGTGACGTACCTCCGTAAAAGTGCGCAAATTGATTATTAACACCGAATAGACTAGCTATAGCCGGCAGGATGGCAATTATTGCCAAAAAGAAGGCTCCAGGAAATGTAATACGAGAAATGACATTATCAATAAATAGATTTGTATCATATCCCGGTTTGATTCCCGGAATGAATCCTCCATTTTTCTTCATATCTTCAGACATCTGTTGAGGATTAACCATAATAGCAGTGTAGAAGAACGTAAATGCAATAATCAAAATTGCAAAGGTTACATTATACGTCACTGAGGTATAGTTGCTCAAAGAAGTCAAGAAATCCGATTGAATATTTGGAAAAAACTGTGATAAAGACATAGGCAAAAACATAATTGCCTGCGCAAAAATAATAGGCATTACACCCGCGGCATTTACCTTCAACGGAATATATTGACGTACACCGCCTACTTGCTTATTACCTACAATCTTCTTAGCGTACTGCACCGGAATCTTACGTACACCCTGTACGACCAAAATAGTAAAGATCACGACGAAGAATAATGCAATGAACTCTAATAATAGAGGGATAATACCACCACCACTAGGTGCCATACGCGAAGCCCACTCTGCTGTAATACCCGCAGGAAGCTGCGCAATAATGCCCGCCATAATGATTAACGAAATACCGTTACCGATACCTTTGTCAGTGATTTTCTCACCCAACCACATCACAAACAGCGTACCTGCAGTCAAAACTACAGCAG
The DNA here is from genome assembly GCF_005049105.1 of Sphingobacterium alkalisoli. Taxonomy (GTDB): domain Bacteria; phylum Bacteroidota; class Bacteroidia; order Sphingobacteriales; family Sphingobacteriaceae; genus Sphingobacterium; species Sphingobacterium alkalisoli. The sequence continues at coordinate 901,120 of NZ_SUKA01000001.1, read as the reverse complement.
AAAGAATAGTAAACATTGGGTCAGCAATTGTTTTGGCAGCTGGCTCAATTTGTGTTCTTACGTAAGCTATCGCTTGTACCAAGGTAATAGCTAATGTAAGGTAACGTGTAATCTGTGTCATCTTTTTACGACCAGACTCACCTTCTTTTTGCATTTTTTGAAAAGCAGGAACTGCAATTCCCAATAACTGTACAACGATAGATGCAGAAATGTAAGGCATTACACCGAGAGCAAAGATAGCTGAACGGGAGAATGATCCTCCAGCAAACATATCCAATAGACCTAGAAGGCCTTCTTTTTGCCCAGTAACTAACGCATCTGGATTGACACCTGGCAATACCACGTGACATCCAACACGATAGATGAGAAGAAAAAGTAAGGTATTTAAAATACGCTTACGTAAATCTTCGATCTTCCATATATTGGTTAAGGTTGTGATTAGTTTCTTCATGTATTAAAGTTTAACGATAGAACCACCTGCAGCCTCAATTGCCTTTTGTGCGGAAGCTGAAAATGCATGTGCTTTAACTTCTACTTTAGCCGTAAATTCGCCACGACCCAATACTTTCACCAAGTCATTTTTAGAAACTAAACCATGAACTTTTAATGTATCAAAATCAATAGTTGTTAAATTAAATTTCTCAATAAGAGCTTGTAATACATCTAAATTAACACCGTTGTATTCAACACGGTTGATGTTCTTGAAACCAAATTTAGGGACCCGACGTTGTAAAGGCATTTGACCTCCTTCGAAACCAATTTTTGCGCTGTTACCAGAACGAGAACCTGCCCCTTTGTGACCACGTGTTGAAGTACCACCACGGCCAGAACCTTGACCACGACCAATACGCTTTTTGCTTTTTGTTGAACCAGCTGCTGGTCTTAAATTACTTAAGTTCATTCTAAACTAAGATTATGTTGCGCCTTCGCTTTCACTAAACAGGACACAACGATTAACAATTTGATAATTAACAACTAATGGAGAAGGTAGACTATACCTTCTCCTTAGTATATTTTAGATAGTCTCTACAGCTACCAAATGGTTTACTTTACGTACCATACCGATAATAGCCGGGGTAGCTTCAACTTCTACTGAGTGATTCAATTTTCTTAAACCTAATGCCTCAATAGTTTTCTTTTGGCGCTCGCTTCTGTCGATAACGCTCTTTATCTGGGTGATTTTGATCTTTGCCATGATAATTAACCGTTAAATACTTTGTTTAAATCGACACCACGTTGTTGAGCTACCGTATATGCGTCACGCATACTTGATAAAGCGTCAACGGTTGCTTTAACCACGTTATGTGGGTTCGACGATCCTAATGATTTAGCTAGTACGTCTTTGATACCAGCAGACTCCAATACTGCGCGCATAGCACCGCCGGCTAATACTCCTGTACCGTGTACCGCTGGTTTAATCAATACAGATCCACCAGAATACTTACCATATTGCTCGTGAGGGACAGTACCATTAATAATAGGAACTTTGACTAAGTTCTTTTTAGCATCATCGATACCTTTGGTAATTGCCTCTGTGACCTCTTTTGCTTTACCTAGGCCATACCCAACGATACCGTTTTCATCACCAACAACTACTATAGCTGAGAAACTAAATGTACGACCACCTTTAGTTACTTTAGCTACGCGTTGGATGCTTACTAAGCGATCTTTTAACTCAATTTCGCTTGATTTCACTCTCTTTATATTGCTTAATGCCATTTCTATATTGATTAAAAGTCTAAACCGCCTTCGCGAGCACCTTCAGCCAATGATTTAATACGGCCATGGTATAAGTACCCATTACGATCGAAAACTACTTTGCTAATACCTGCTGCTACAGCTTTCTCCGCTACTAATTTACCTACTGCTTTAGATTGCTCCACTTTGTTACCTGCAGCTGCAAAATCCTTTGAAATGCTAGAAGCAGATACTAAAGTTTTTCCAGTTGTATCATCGATAATCTGAGCGTAGATACCTTTATTACTTCTAAAAACTGATAAACGTGGACGTTCAACTGATCCAGTCAGGTTCTTTCTTATTCCCTTTTTAATTCGCTCTCTGCGATTTGTTTTACTTCCTGCCATGGTTATTATTTTTTAGCTGATTTACCTGCTTTTCTTCTCAATACTTCACCTGCAAATTTAACACCTTTACCTTTGTATGGCTCTGGTTTACGGAAGCCACGGATTTTCGCCGCTACTTGACCAATTAATTGCTTGTCAATAGATTCTAAAGTGATAGTAGGATTTTTACCTTTATCAGCAGTTGTTGTAATTTTAATTTCCTTTGGCAATACGAAAACAATCTGGTGAGAGAAACCTAATGTTAACTCTAACGTATTACCAGTGTTTGAAGCTCGGTAACCTACACCAACTAATTCCTGCGTAGTTTTGTAACCTTCTGTTACCCCTACAACCATATTATTAATCAATGCGCGGTACAATCCGTGTAATGCTTTGTGCTTTTTTTGCTCAGTAGGACGACTTACTACGATGTTTCCATCTTCTTCTTTTACTGTAATGTCGCTGTCTACTTGCTGCGTTAATTCACCTTTAGGGCCTTTCACTGTTACCAGATTCTTATCCGATACAGCTATCGATACTCCTGAAGGGATAGCGATGGGCGCTTTTCCAATTCTTGACATCTCTTTGTGTGTTTTTTCCTAGATTAATAAACGTAACATAAAACTTCGCCACCTACGTTTTGTAAGCGAGCTTCCTTATCTGTCATAACACCTTTCGATGTAGACAAGACAGCAATACCCAAACCATTCAAAACGCGAGGTAGGTTGTCAACACTTGCATATTTTCTTAAACCAGGTTTACTCACACGAGTCATTGTGCGAATAGCCGGTACTTTGCTAATTGGATTGTACTTCAAAGCAATCTTGATCGAACCCTGTGGTCCTTCTTCGATGAACTTGTAATTAGCAATGTAACCTTTATCAAAAAGAACTTTGGTAATTTCTTTCTTTAGGTTCGATGCAGGAATTTCAACAACCCGGTGGTTGGCCTTAATGGCATTCCTTACTCGTGTAAGGTAATCCGCTATTGGATCTGTATTCATTATGTAATATAAAATTTGGATAATGGTTTCTTTGGCTAACCTAAGCCTTTGACCTACTATCTGTTAATAAAATTTGCAAAGAAAACCTGCTTGAACTACCGTTAAAAAACAAAACATAGCTCATGCAAGCTTCACATTACCATTAAAATAAAAACTACCTATGACGAGCTTCTTTATGCAATTGAACTTCGACACTCAATAAATAATTATTTCAATTAAAAAACCCGATAAACCGTTTTTTCAGGCTTATCCGGGCAAAAGTAAATATTTTTTTTAAATTACCAAGAAGCTTTTTTCACTCCCGGGATTTTTCCATCTAATGCCATCTCCCGGAATGTAACACGAGAGATCCCAAATTGACGCATATATCCTTTAGGACGCCCAGTTAATTTACAACGGTTGTGTAAACGTACAGGGGAAGCATTCTTCGGTAATTTGTCTAAACCTACATAGTCACCCGCTTCTTTTAAAGCCGCACGTTTTTCTGCAAATTTAGCTACCAGTTTTTGACGCTTTACTTCGCGTGCTTTTAATCCTTCTTTAGCCATTGTTATTCGAATTTTGATTTTTGAACGGTAAACCGAATTGCTTTAATAACTCCAACGCTTCAATATCATTACCTGCTGAAGTTACGAATGTAATATCCATACCTTGAATTTTATTGATTTTGTCAATGTTAATCTCAGGGAAGATAATTTGTTCCGTAATACCTAAGTTATAATTACCTCTTCCGTCAAATCCTTTGTCATTGATACCACGAAAGTCACGGATACGAGGCAAAGATACTGCGATCAAACGGTCAAGAAATTCATACATATTGTTATCACGTAACGTTACGCGAGCTCCAATTGGCATACCCTTACGCAATTTGAAATTCGAAATATCTTTTTTCGATTTAGTAGCAACAGCTTGTTGACCTGTAATCAACGTTAATTCTGAAATTGCATTATCAATTAATTTCTTATCAGCTGTGGCAGCTCCAATACCTTGTGATACGACAATTTTCTCCAGTTTTGGAACTTGCATAACACTTTTATACTGAAATTTTTCTTTAAGCGTTGTACGGATTTCTTCCGCATATTTCGCTTTTAATCTTGGTACGTAAGTCATTATTTAATCTCCTCCCCTGATTTTTTTGCGTAACGAACTATTTTACCATCTGCATTCACTTTGCGTCCTATACGTGTTGTTTCACCCGTTTTAGGATCAATTAAAGCTAAATTTGAGATGTTGATAGCAGCCTCTTTCTCAATGATACCACCATTAGGATTAGCCGCACTTGGTTTAGTGTGTTTTTTCACGATGTTAGCGCCTTCTACGATAGCTCTGTTTGCATCCACTAAAATTTGCAATACTTTTCCTTGCACACCTTTAGAGTTACCAGCGATAACTTTCACTAAATCACCTTTTTTAATCTTGATTTTGTGAGTTGTTGTTGTTTTCTGTGCCATAATTATAAAACCTCCGGTGCTAGTGATACAATTTTCATGAACTGCTTCTCACGTAATTCTCTTGCAACTGGGCCAAAGATACGCGTTCCACGTGGTTCATCGTTGTTATTTAATAATACTGCCGCATTGTCATCGAAACGAATGTAAGAACCATCTTTACGACGTATCTCCTTTTTCGTACGTACAACGACTGCTTTAGAAACTGATCCCTTTTTGACGTTTCCAGAAGGTAAAGCGCTCTTAACGGTAACAACAATTTTATCACCGATAGATGCATAACGCTTACGCGTACCACCCAATACACGGATTACTAAAACTTCTTTAGCTCCGCTATTGTCAGCCACATTTAGTCTTGATTCTTGTTGTACCATGTTATTTAGCTCTTTCTAAAATTTCAACTAATCTCCAGTTCTTTGTCTTACTCAGCGGACGTGTTTCCATGATTAATACCGTATCGCCGATACCGCAGGTATTAGTTTCGTCATGAGCTTTGAATTTAGTAGTTTTCTTAACGAATTTGCCATAGATCGGATGTTTTACTTTACGTTCAACAGTCACTACAATGGATTTATCCATTTTGTTGCTAACTACTAAGCCGATTCTTGTTTTTCTTAATTTTCTTTCCATTTCGACTTAATTTTATGCCTCAGAGGCTGTTTCAGATTTTTCAGCATTCTTACGTTTCGTGATCTCAGTGGAGATACGAGCGATAGACTTGCGAGCTGCTTTAAGAACGTTTGGATTCTCAATAGCAGAAACAGCATGGGCAAATTTCAATTTGTTAAGGGCAGTCTTCTCTTCTACAAGACGAGCTACTAAATCCTCTTTTGATAATTCTACGATTTCTGAATTTTTCATCATTATTAATTTTTGACTGATCCCGATGAAACCTTCTCGACTACTCGAATGATTTCATTTTCAGTTTCAGTTAATGTTGGGTTATCAATTCTGCTTATATAACGCCTTACGGGTAACGGCCGTAAGGCTTAAACTATTGACATTACCAAACTCTATTATTATGCTTCTACGTAATCTCTACGTATTACAAACTTAGTTTGAACCGGCAATTTTTGAGCTGCAAGGCGCAATGCTTCTTTAGCTACTTCTAAAGGCACCCCTTCTGCTTCAAATAACATACGGCCTGGGCGTACTACTGCAACCCAGTATTCTGGAGCACCTTTACCTTTACCCATACGTACCTCTGCAGGTTTTTTCGTAACAGGTTTATCAGGGAAGATACGGATCCACACTTGGCCTTCACGCTTCATGAAACGTGTAACGGCGATACGAGCTGCCTCGATCTGACGGCTAGTGATCCATGCTTGCTCCAATGTTTTGATACCGAAAGAACCGAAAGCTAACTCCGCTCCACGAGAAGCGTTACCTTTCATACGGCCTTTCTGCATCTTTCTGAACTTCGTTCTTTTTGGCTGTAACATGTTCGTATTTATTATAATCTGTTAATACAGATATTTTAAAATCTAAATTATTTAATTACCCTCTTTTTGCTCCACCACGGCTACCACCACGATTGTTGTTTGTGTTGTTGTCACGACGACCTCCTCGGTTACCTCCACCGCGGTTATCACGACGATCAACACCACCACCTTCATTACCACCGCGTGATTTTACGCCTGAAGTTTGACCAATGTTTGGAGACAAGTCACGCTTACCATAAACTTCACCTTTACATATCCAAACTTTGACACCAATCTTACCGTAGGTAGTTAATGCTTCCACTAAAGCATAGTCAATATCAGCACGCAATGTGTGTAAAGGAGTTCTTCCTTCTTTGTACTGCTCAGTACGCGCCATTTCAGCACCACCTAAACGGCCAGAACACATAATTTTGATTCCTTCTGCGCCCATACGCATAGTAGAAGCTATTGATGTTTTCATTGCACGACGGAATGAAATACGCGCTTCTAATTGTTTAGCAACGCCTTCGGCTACTAATTTAGCATCAAGTTCAGGACGTTTGATCTCGAAAATATTGATTTGAACATCTTTCTTGGTCAATTTCTTCAATTCTTCTTTGATCTTGTCAACTTCCTGACCTCCCTTACCGATAACGATACCCGGACGAGCTGTATGGATAGTAACTGTGATGCGTTTCAACGTTCTTTCAATAACAACTTTTGCTACACCACCTTTCGCAATACGCACAGAAAGATATTTTCTGATTTTCTCATCTTCAACTAATTTATCGGAATAGTTTTTTCCTCCGAACCAATTAGAGTCCCATCCTTTGATGATCCCTAATCTGCTACCTATTGGATTTGCTTTTTGTCCCATTCTATAATAAATTAGTTGTTAACGTTTAAACTATCTACTACCAACGTCACGTGGTTAGAACGCTTGCGAATTCTATATCCACGACCCTGTGGAGCCGGACGTAATCTTTTTAATTGACGGCCTCCACCTACTGACACCTCTTTCACAAATAAAGCAGAATTCTCTAATGAAGTACCTTCATTTTCAGTTTCCCAGTTTTTGATCGCTGATAATAATAATTTTTCAACACGACCAGCAGCTTCTTTACTTGAGTGCTTAAGAATGTATAATGCATTTTCCACTTTTTCGCCACGGATTAGATCCACGACTAAACGCATTTTGCGAGGTGAAGTAGGGCAGTTCAATAACTTGGCAGTAGAAGCTCCTCCTACTTGAGCTTTTTCCTGCTCTTTGCGCTGTCTAATTAAGACAGATTTTTTGAGTTTTTTTGTTGCTTCCATTACCTATTATTTTTTCTTTTCTGCGTGGCCTCTGAATGTACGCGTAGGCGCGAATTCTCCAAGCTTGTGACCTACCATATTCTCTGTTACATAAACCGGAATAAATTTATTCCCATTGTGCACTGCGAAGGTGTGGCCAACAAAATCAGGGGAAATCATAGATCTACGAGACCATGTTTTGATAACTGACTTTTTGTTAGTTTCATTCATAGAAAGAACTTTTCTCTCTAAGTTGTGATCGATATAAGGACCTTTTTTAATTGAACGAGCCATTATTTTTTCCTTCTCTCAATGATGTAACGATTTGATATTTTCTTCTTCGAACGGGTCTTAAAGCCTTTAGCTAATACACCTGTACGTGAACGAGGATGACCTCCTGAAGTACGACCTTCACCACCTCCCATAGGGTGATCTACCGGGTTCATAGCTACTCCACGTACACGAGGACGACGACCTAACCAGCGATTGCGTCCTGCTTTACCTAAAACTTGAATAGATTTTTCAGCATTCGATACGGAACCGATAGTAGCAACACATGTCAATAAGATCATACGTGTCTCACTCGACGGTAATTTAATGATTGCATACTTACCATCACGTGCCGACAATTGCGCATATGTACCAGCCGAACGTGCAATCGAGCCTCCTTGACCTGGGTTCAATTCTATATTATGAATAATAGAACCTAAAGGAATGTTAGCTAATGGTAACGTATTACCTACTTCTGGGGCAACTTTGTCACCTGCGACAACAGTTTGGCCTACTACAAGACCAGTTGGAGCAATAATGTAACGTTTCTCACCATCTGCATAGTGCAATAATGCAATACGTGCAGTACGGTTTGGATCGTATTCAATCGTTGCTACTGTTGCGGGGATATCTTTTTTATCGCGTTTGAAATCTATCAATCGGTATGATTTTTTATGTCCCCCACCGAGATAACGCATAGTCATTTTACCGGAATTATTACGACCGCCTGATTTCTTGATTTTTACTACCAACGATTTTTCAGGAACGTTAGTTGTAACATCAGAGTAGTCTGCACCTACTCTGAAACGAGTACCAGGGGTTACCGGTTTGAATCTTTTAACTGCCATTCTATTTATATAACACTGTAAAAGTCAATAGTTTCACCGTCCTTAATTGTAATGACGGCCTTTTTATATTTAGGAGCTCTTCCAGATACAAAACCCGCTTTCGTGTAGCGACTCTTTGCTTTACCAGCCACTACTGCTGTATTCACTGCTAACACTGTAACACCGAACATCTCCTCAATAGCTGATTTAATCTGAATTTTGTTGGCTCTGTGATCTACTTTGAAAGCATAACGGTTTAATTTCTCCGTCATTATTGAAGCTTTCTCAGTTAAGATAGGTTTTTTAATAATTTCCATATTACTTAGCTAATGCTTCCTCCAAAGTTTTAACAGAATCTGCAGTCAACAATAATTTAGTAGCATTTAATACATCATATGTATTTAAATCTGATGCTACAACAACTTTTGCTTTCTTTAGGTTTCTGCTTGATAAATAAACATTGTTATCATATGCTGACAAAACCAACAATGTTTTTTCGTCAGCAATGTTCAACGCGCTTATTAAAGACACATAGTTTTTTGTTTTGATTGTATCGAAGCTCACCGCATCCAATACCACAATGTTACTTTCCTGTGCCTTGTAACTTAACGCTGATTTACGTGCTAGTTGCTTAAGTTTTTTATTCAACTTGAAGCTATAGTCACGAGGTTGTGGACCAAATACACGGCCACCACCATTAAACAATGGAGATTTGATAGAACCCGCGCGAGCACCACCTGTACCTTTTTGTTTGTGTAGTTTACGAGTAGAACCCGCGATTTCATTACGTTGTTTCGATTTGTGAGTTCCTTGACGTTGATTCGCTAAGTACTGTTTCACATCTAAATAGATCGCATGGTCGTTTGGCTTTACGCCGAATACTGACTCAGGCAGTTGCACCTTGGCACCTGTTTCTTTACCTGATAAATTTAATACATTAACTTCCATCTCTACTATTTGTCTACGATTACATAAGAACCTTTAGCTCCTGGAATGGAACCACTAACAACAATTAGGTTTTGATCAGCATAAACTTTCAATACTTGCAAGTTTTGAACTTTTACCCTTTCACCGCCTGTACGACCTGCCATGCGCATTCCTTTGAATACACGTGAAGGCCAAGAAGAAGCACCTAATGAACCTGGAGCGCGTAGTCTGTTGTGCTGACCGTGAGTCGCACCACCTACACCACCAAATCCGTGACGCTTCATTACACCTTGGAAACCCTTACCTTTAGAAGTGCCGACTACATCTACGTACTCTCCTTCTTCAAAAAGTGTGACATCCACGATGTCTCCTAGTTGCTTCTCTCCTTCAAAAGTTTTGAATTCAACCAGTTTACGCTTAGGAGTCACCCCTGCTTTTGCAAAGTGTCCTTTCAAAGGCGCCGTCGTGTTCTTTTCTTTGGCATCATCATAGCCTAATTGAACAGCGGAATAGCCATCCTTTTCTTCCGTACGTATCTGCGTAACCACGCACGGTCCAGCCTCAATCACTGTACAAGGGATATTCTTACCCTCTGCGTTGTACAGGCTGGTCATTCCTACTTTTTTACCAATAATTCCTGACATGTTATAAAATAAATTAATTAAAGTCCATCGAAGCAGTAGGGCTTCGCTCAAGACATACTATTCCCACTAAGGGACTGCAAAGGTATAAATAATTTTATAACTATCAAACAGTTAATGAATTATTTTTTCCAAACCTCAGCTCCGTTACATCCACCGAGATAGGGTTCTGCGGCTGCAACAAAATGTATCCAACACCCAGCAAAAAATACAGAAAACTAGAAAAGATGATAAAATGAATCTTGCGACCTCTATTCTACATAATACCTGAACAAAAGCTAGGTTAACCGCGAATCCTCTTTATCTTTTAATACTAAATAACGTAACTTAACCCGTCCAATCGTTTACGCTGTCTGTCAGTTTCGAGAAAATCGAAAAGTCAGAGAATATATGTGTTTTATTGAGAGTATCTATAACCGATCCATTTCGTTTTCGCTCTATTCGAAACGAAAGTCGTTCAAGAGTTCTTACGCAGCTCCTTTTAGCACTTTTTCTTTTCTAAAACTGCCCCGTATTCAACATAACTAAGGTACAACCTTCTATTATTTCAATGCCTGCGTCTTTCAATTTCTGCTGCAAATCAGGATTCTCAGAACCTGGGTTAAAGATCACACGTTTTGGATTAGTTTGTAGAATATAATCGTAATAGGGTGCTTGATTCCGAGGCCCCACATACATTGTTATAGTATCGATATCCGTATGTATAGTCTCCGCAGGCTCTATTACAACACCAGCCACCTCGCCTACTTTACGCCCTACATTGACAATAGGATGTCCTTTACGTACTAATTTGTTCGCTACCAAATAAGAATACCGAGTAGTATTTGTAGTTGCACCTAAGATCAAAGTTTTTTTCATATTATCTAATTACAATCAATTAACGACGAAATCTCCACTTGCATTATAAGCATTTTGTCTCAAAATAGGCATTTCTAAGATTTTATACAAGTCATCCAACTGATTTAAGCTACTATTCACAAAATTTGACAAAAGAACAATAGTTATATCATTTTTTAAATCTCGAACGTAGAGGTTTTTAAACCCATGCCACCAGCCTGTATGATATACGATTTGTCCGTTTGCTGGCGTGAATGTACGCCAACCATATCCATAGCTAAAGACACCCCTTTTCGCATCACTTCGCGGAATATATGCAGAATCCAAAATTGACTTGTCTAGTAACCTTCCTTCGCGAAGGGCAATATCCAATAGATACATATCCTGTACCGTACTATAGGTTCCTTTATCGCCAACGGGTCCATCTAAGTAATCCTGAACCACCGAACGTCGCCAGGTACGATCATGCCCTACCACATCTGTCGGAATCTTTTCATAAACCGCTTTAGACAGAACCGCCGTGTTTTTCATTCCGGCAGGTTTAAAAACATGTTCCATCATGTAAACGCCAAAACTACGTCCAGAAATCTTCTCCACTATTGCGGCAAGGATCATGTAATTAGAATTATTATAGTGAAATCTTCCATCGGGAGCGCCATATCGAGTGGGTTTATGTTGGATTAATAAATTAATAGCGTCCAAGTTGGTCATTCCTTTCTTTCGATTCGGCCATAATTTTTCAACAAAATACACATAGTTGGGCAGACCTGAACGATGCGTCAAAAGCTGTTTAACCGTCACGCCTTGAAAGGGGAAACCAGGAAAAAAATCACTAACTTGTTGTTCCAAATTAATTTTTCCTTTATCCACCAATTGTAAAACAGCAAGTGCAGTCATTGGTTTTGACACGGAGGCTAATTCAAATTTAGAATCAATTCTCAAACTATCTCTATGCAGGTAGTCAGCCCATCCAAATGAATTTTGGTAAATGATCTTGCCCTTCTTAGCAATAAGTACATTTCCATTAAAGCCAGATTTCTTATGCAATTTCATCATAAATTCATCAATCTGAGTATCGGCTTGAGTGTGATCATAGATTAGGGCTATACTATCAAGTTCTGCTTGTTTTTGTACGACTTCGGTCTGTTTTTTTTCAGCACTTGAACAACTAAGCAACCCAATAAGAGAAAGGATGAGAATAAACTGAAGTAATGTAAATCTTACCAATGAAAATGTATTTTGATATTTATTAAGTCGTTTTTCTAAGGTAACAACTAAAAAAGAAGCCACTTTATTGTTTAAAGTGGCCCCGTATTTTGACTAAAATTTGATTATGCTAATAAACGGATTGGGGCTTCTAATAATCCCTTCAATGTTTGTAAAAATTGAGCACCAGTGGCACCGTCCACTACCCGGTGATCACAACCTAATGTCAACTTCATTATGTTGCCAGGAACAACAGCACCATTTTTAACGACAGGAACCTGTTGAATTGCTCCTACAGAAAGAATCGCACCATCAGGAGAATTGATAATAGACGTAAATTCATCAATACCAAACATACCTAAGTTAGACACTGTAAATGTCGAACCCTCCCAATCTGAGGGCTGAAGTTTTTTCGATTTAGCTTTCTGCGCAAAATCTTTAACTTCAGCAGAAATATGTGATAAGGATTTACCATCTGCAAAGCGGACGACAGGAACTAACAAGCCATCTTCAACAGCCATAGCTACCCCAATATTCGTGTGTTCATTAAAACGTATCTTATCTCCTTGCCAAGACGAATTGACCGCAAGGTGTTGTTTTAATGCAATAGCTACAGCTTTTATGACGATATCATTGAATGATACTTTTCCCGGGGCCACATCATTAATCTGAGCACGTGCGGCAATTGCATTATCCATATCTATGCTTACTGTCAAATAGAAATGAGGCGCCGTAAATAGCGATTCGCCTAACCGACGAGCAATTGTTTTACGCATTTGCGAAACATTTGCCTCCGTATATCTTTCTTCTCCAACATATTGCGGAATACTTACCACTTTCGTTTCCGATTTCGTATTTTCTTGGGATGGAGCAGCCTTAGTTGTAGGAACAAAACTTTCTACATCTTTCTTAACAATCCGACCACCATCTGCCGAACCTTTTACATCATCTAAATTAATACCCTTATCTTTTGCAATTTTACGTGCTAAAGGCGAGGCTTTTACCCGTGAATCATCTGATGATGATGAATTATTTACAGAAGAAGATTCAGACGTGGATTTCACTTCTTTAGCTTCAGATTTTTCTTCCGCAGCTACCACTGGAGCAGGCTTTTGATTCAATAAAGGTGTAACATCAGTACCTGCAGGACCAACTATAGCAATAATATCATTCACTTTTGCAGCTTCTCCAGCTTCCAAGCCGACATACAATAAAGTACCATCTGCATAAGCTGTTACTTCCATCGTCGCTTTATCTGTTTCCACATCTGCGATTGCATCATCAGACTTAATGGTATCACCTACTTTAAAATTCCATTGTGCAATGACACCTTCTTTCATGGTGTCACTTAATAACGGCATAGTAATAACAGTACAATCCAATTCTTCCGGTGTTATCGTTTTGCCTGTATCATCAGTTTCCGATTTACTTTCCGAAGAAGGGCCATCTTCTTTTTTTTGCTCGTCCTTAGGTGCTTCCGTTGTTGACTCTCCAGTTAACAAAGCTTCGTAAGCTTCGCCTTCTTCACCTAGAATAGCGATGATAGCATCTATTGCCACAGCTTCACCTTCTTTAGGGCCTATATACAACAAGGTACCTTCCTGATAAGACTCAAAGTCCATTGTCGCTTTGTCTGTTTCGATCTCTGCAACAAGATCTCCCGAATTAACTTTGTCTCCGACTTTTTTGTGCCATTTAGCAATCACACCTTCAGTCATGGTGTCGCTCATTTTCGGCATTTTTACTACTTCAGCCATGTATTATAGTAGATTATATCTTTAAATGTTAAAGTAATTAGTACGAATTAGTCCAATATAAAAGGATAATCCTCTTGCACATAAATATCATTGTACAGTTCATTATCGCTAGGATATGGAGATTCCTCTGCAAACTTTACAGATTCTTCCACGATAGATTTTATCTCTGCCTCTACTTCCTTAAACCAGGCCTCATCTGCATAGTTATTTTCTAATATAGCGACTTTAGTCGTAATCAACGGATCACGACCTTTATATTCCTCAAGTTCTTCCTTCGTGCGATATTTTGCTGGGTCAGACATCGAGTGACCTTTATAACGATACGTACGGATCTCTAAGAAAGTAGGACCTTCACCTGCACGCGCGCGTTGAACAGCCTCATCCATAGCATTGTGCACAGCCACCACATCCATACCGTCTACAGGCATACTCGGCATATCAAAGCCTAAACCCATTTTGTAGATGTCCATCATATTAGTTGTGCGCTTTACTGACGTCCCCATCGCATAACCATTGTTTTCACACACAAATATGACAGGCAACTTCCATAACATTGCCATATTTAACGTCTCGTTGAAAGCACCTTGACGAACAGCTCCGTCCCCCATGTAACATACATTCACATTATCGTTGCCTAAGTATTTTTCAGCAAATGCGATGCCGGCTCCTAGTGGGATCTGCCCCCCTACGATACCATGACCACCCATCATCTTGTGTTCTTTGGAGAAAAAGTGCATCGAACCGCCTTTACCTTTGGAACAACCCGTAGCCTTACCATATAATTCAGCCATGCATGCATTTGCAGACACCCCTTTTGCTAGCGCCTGTGCGTGGTCACGGTACGATGTAATGAGTGAATCTTCAGGTTTCGTTGCAGAAATAGTCCCGGCTACCACCGCTTCTTGGCCTATGTATAAGTGACAAAAACCACGGATTTTTTGCTGCCCATACAGTTGACCAGCTTTTTCTTCAAACTTACGCATGAGTAGCATGGATCTATACCACTCTAAATATGTTTCTTTTGTTATAGGTGTTGAACTCATTTTATAGTCTTTGTTTCTTACTAAACTGATTACAAATCTAATAATTTATAACGACAAAAAGGATACATTTAACATCCTAATTGGTTAATTTTTATTACATTTTATTATTAATGTCAAAATAACATAAAGGTGCCTATAGCTAACTAGCCCCATCTGTGAAATTATCTTAAAATTTCGATTAACGTATCTTCCTTCAACGACTTCTGCTCCCCAGTAACCATATCTTTTAGCGTCAATTTGCCAGATTGGATCTCCTCTTCTCCTACTAATAAAACATATGGAATCGACTTAGCATCAGCATAGCTCAGCTGCTTTTTTAATTTCACCGCCGTGGGATAAAGTTCCGCCGCAATATTCTCTCGACGTAACTTATAAAGTAAGGGCAAGGTAAAGGTTTCAGCATTTTTATCAAAATTCACAATCAATAATTTCGTACTTGTCATTGATCTTTTCGGAAACAAATCCAGCTCTTCCAGCACGTCATAAATGCGATCCGCTCCAAAAGAAACACCTACTCCAGTCAAACCTTTCAAACCAAACATCCCGGTTAGATCATCGTATCGCCCTCCCCCCCCGATACTGCCCATCGCGACCTCATTCGTTTTTACTTCGAATATACATCCCGTATAATAGTTCAATCCCCTCGCCAAGGTAATATCAACCTCTACAAACGTATCCAACTTGTTTTCGGTTTGCTGGAATTGCTGGATATACGCGAATACATCCTCAATCTCCGCAATGCCTTTCAGTCCATTTTCAGAGGAAGATAAAACAGATTTTAATTGGCCAAGCTTTTCATAATTAGTCCCCTCCAGCAAGATAATCGGCTTTAGCATCTCCAAATCATCTTCTGTAAACCCTCTTTCTAAAAGTTCCTTATTCACACCCTCCAATCCAATTTTATCTAACTTGTCTATCGCAACAGTCATATCAACGATAAGCTCAGGCTTACCTATCACTTCTGCAATTCCCGTTAATATCTTACGGTTATTGATCTTAATCGTAAAATCCCGTAGCCCCAATGCTTTTAAGGCCTCATGATAGATTAGAATAAACTCTGCCTCATTCAATAAACTATCAGACCCCACTACATCCACGTCACATTGATAGAATTCTCGATAACGACCACGTTGAGGACGATCTGCCCGCCAGACGGGCTGAATCTGAAAACGCTTGAAAGGCAATGAAATATCATTCTGATGCATAACGACATACCGTGCAAATGGCACTGTTAGATCATAGCGTAACGCTTTTTCCGAAAGATGAGCAGTAAGTTTAGTGGACGATTTAGACAACAATAACTCCGAGGGGGCCTTAGCTAAGTAATCCCCGGAATTCAATATTTTAAAAATCAACTTATCTCCTTCATCACCATATTTCCCTGTAAGTGTCGACAAATTTTCAAAAGAGGGCGTTTGAATTTCATTATACCCGAATTTTTTAAAAACATCTTTCAGGACATTGAAAATATAATTGCGTTTCTCCATTTCAATGGGAGAAAAATCACGCGTACCTTTTGCCAAAGAGGGTTTTACTATTGCCATAGCGCAAAGGTAATATAAGAAAGCGAATAAGAAAAAAGGAATTAAAGTTAAAAAAGAAGTACTATACCGATTCGATAATCTTCAAGAATTCGCAGGCACGCTCGGCCGCCAATTTCTCTGCACTCTTTTTGTTGAAATCACGTCCCAAGCCACACACCTCACCATTTACCTGTACTAATATACTAAACATTTTGGATGATTCACCTTCAGGGTTATCCGTCTGCACAAATTGAACATCCTTCCCTTCCTGTTGACACCATTCGATCAAACGGCTTTTAAAATTGGTTTCTGTATTTTCTAGCGTATGTATATCAACATGGGGCTTTATAATTCGTGAAAGTAAAAATTCACGCGTAAATTGATAGCCTTTATCTAAATATACTGCGCCAACCAAAGCTTCAAATGCATCACCTAATAAAGAGCCTTGCTTATTTTGGTAGCTTATCATACGCGCATCGTACTGAATTAATTCGTTCAATCCCAACTTGCGGGCCAGTTGGTTCAGATTAGCTCGGGAAACAATTTTAGAACGCATTTCCGTCAAAAAGCCCTCATCTTTATAGGGGTAAAGTTTAAAAAGTAACTCAGCCACTACAGAACCTAGGACTGCGTCTCCCAAGAACTCCAAGCGCTCGTTGCTATTTTTCACACCTTCTTTAATCAGTTTTGCAACAGACTTATGCCGAAAAGCCATTTGATATAACTTAACATTCCCTGGAACGAATCCAAGTAAATTCTTAAGCTTTTTTATATAAGCTTTCTGAGGGGATAAATAGAGCTTGTAAATACTTAAAGACATGTTTCTTACTATAAGAAGAAATAGGCAGCTATAACACTACCTATTAAGATCTTTAGCCTAACCACGCTATTAAGCTTTGTATTTTTTAATCACAACAGAAGCATTGTGACCTCCGAATCCAAAGGTATTGCTCATAGCAGCGTTAACCACCCGTTTTTGAGGGATATTGAAAGTGAAATTCAATTTATTGTCCAATTCTGGATCATCCGTAAAATGGTTAATAGTAGGCGGTACTATATCATTTTGAACAGCATAAATAGAAGCTATAGCTTCGACAGCTCCCGCAGCCCCCAGCAAGTGGCCGGTCATAGATTTAGTCGAACTAATGTTCAGAGAATAAGCATGCTCACCAAATAATTCTTTAATTGCTTTGGTTTCGCTAATATCTCCCAGAGGTGTAGATGTTCCGTGTACATTGATATAATCAATATCCGTCACCTCCATACGAGCATCTCTTAGCGCATTAGTCATCACTAACTTTGCACCTAGACCTTCAGGGTGCGGTGCAGTAATATGATTCGCATCGGCACTCATGCCTCCTCCTACTATCTCTGCGTAAATTTTCGCACCTCTTGCTAGAGCGTGCTCAAGACTTTCTAAGATAATAGTACCCGATCCTTCACCCGCAACAAATCCATCTCGATCTTTATCAAAAGGGCGCGAGGCAGTTTTAGGGTCGTCGTTTCGGGTAGATAATGCGTGTAATGCATTGAATCCACCTATCCCAGCTTCATTGATAATCGCTTCCGAGCCTCCAGTGATGATCATATCCGACATACCAGTTCGAATATAATTAAACGCATCTATCATGGCATTTGTTGCAGATGCACATGCGGATACACATGAAAAATTCGGACCACGTAAACCATAACGCATGGAAATATGACCCGGAGCAATATCCACGATCATTTTAGGTATAAAGAATGGATTAAAACGAGGTGTACCGTCGCCTTTAGCATAGGATGATACTTCATCATAAAATGTCTTCAGTCCACCAATGCCAGATCCCCAAATAACTCCTATACGATTTGTATCTAATTGCTCAAAGTTCAAATTAGCATCTTTTACCGCTTCATCGGTTGAGGCAATAGCATATTGTACAAAAGGATCCACCTTACGTGCCTCTTTTCGATCCATAAATTCATGTGGATCAAACCCCTTTACTTCACAAGCAAATCGGGTCTTAAACTTCGACGCATCAAATTGCGTAATAGGAGCAGCACCACTTACACCATTAAGCAATCCATCCCAGTATGCTGGGGCGGTATTTCCTAATGGTGTAAGTGCGCCTAATCCTGTTACAACTACTCTTTTAAGCTCCATTTATTATGTTTGGCCTAATAAAATTAGTTAGTTAACGTTCTTTTCTAAATAAGCAATCGCTTGACCTACAGTACTGATATTTTCAGCTTGGTCATCAGGAATTGCAACGTTAAATTCTTTTTCGAACTCCATGATCAACTCAACTGTATCAAGTGAGTCTGCACCTAAATCATTCGTGAAAGAAGCTTCTGGTGTTACTTCGTTTTCATCTACACCTAACTTTTCTACGATAATTGCTTTTACTCTTGATGCGATATCTGACATGATTTTATAGTTTAATTGTTTAATAAATCTGTGCAAAGAAAAATAAATTTCCCCAAAAATCAAACTCTTTTGATTCGTAGCGAAAAATAAAGAACAATAATTTTGAGTTTTGTAACCATAAACGGCTCTAACAAACCTCTTTCAATATTACCAAAAGAATTATCTTTTTGCAAATATATTCTAATTAAATACAAATATTACACATTTACAATACAAAACCTCGTCATAAATTGTATTTTCGTAGAAACAAAAATAAGTATAAAGCCTTGAATAAAATAACATTCAAATTAGAAACCGATTTTGATCTTGAACTGGATTTTATTTTAATTGGCATCAGTTCTTCTCTCCGCGATTACAGACTTTGCCATTTCATTAACAAATATACCGGACTTAAATTCATCTATGGTAAAGAAGATCCCATAGACCACAATAATAATCTTAAAAATAAAAGTCAAGAAGAATTAGACTATCACATTATATATGAAAAGTCGAAAAGTAAAAAAAAAGACAATATCCATCACTTTCCGACGTATAGATATTGTAACGACTCATTCGAATATGAGTTCTATATTATGAATAATAAGAGTATTGAGAATGGCTTTTTAGTACCGGAAGCAGCCAATTTTGATTATTTCTTAATCATAAAACATTTCATCGACGAAGAGGATTTAGAGAAGCTTATAGACAACCTAAAAAAAGTAAAAGACATCTTATTGGCAAAAGAAATTGACCCGATTACATTGAAATCTAAAGAAAATCTGATATTTTAGCGAATTATTTACAAAGTGTAAAAAATACACATTATACAATATCAACCTAATAATGAACTCTGACTATTATCAGGGGCTTATAAAGTAAAAGAGAACAAAAGAATACTTACATGAAGAAGATTCAAAAAAGAACAAAAATAGTAGCAACTCTAGGTCCAGCCTCTTCCAATAAGGAAGTACTTACCCGTATGATTGCTAAAGGTGTTGACGTTTGCCGCCTAAACTTTTCTCACGGCAGCCAAGAGGATCATCTAAAAGTTATCAAAACGATCAATGAAATTAACGCTGAAAACCCTTTCAACGTTGGCATTTTAGCAGACTTGCAAGGTCCTAAAATCCGGATTGGAAAAATGAAAGAAGGCGGGGCTATATTAATCAACGGGTCTACTGTAGAAATCACCACACATGAATTGATCGGCGACGAAAATCGTATATATATTACTTACGAAAACTTCCCTAACGATGTCAAAGAAGATGAAATCATCTTATTAGACGATGGAAAACTCCAATTACGTGTCATTAACACCAATCATTTGGATACCGTAAACTGTGAAGTGGTTCATGGTGGTGTCTTGACTTCACGGAAGGGAGTGAATCTACCTAACACAAAAGTTTCTATTCCTTCATTGACAGATGAAGATTTGGACAACCTTAACTTCGCATTGGACCATGGTGCAGATTGGATTGCCATGTCATTTGTCCGTTCTGCAGAAGATATCATCCAAGGTAAGGCTATCATCGCCGCGAAAGGAAGCCATGCAAAGATAATTGCTAAAATAGAAAAACCAGAAGCTATCGAAAATATCGATGCAATTATTGAAGCTACTGATGCAATAATGGTAGCCCGTGGTGACTTGGGAGTTGAATTACCGATGGAAGAAGTCCCAGGTCTTCAAAAGATTATCGTACAAAAATGTCGTGACTTATCGAAGCCGGTGATCATCGCAACACAGATGCTGGAAAGCATGATTACAACGCCACGTCCTACCCGTGCGGAAGTAAACGACGTTGCAAATTCTGTTTTAGATGGAGCTGATGCTGTGATGTTAAGTGGCGAGACGTCTGTTGGTGAATTCCCTGAGATGGTAATTGAGACAATGGCTAAAATAATTACCCACGTCGAATCTACCTCTTATCCTTATTACAGTTCTAAAGAAGACACTTATATCGACATTACTAAAATTCCAGACGCAATCTGTAGCTCTTCTATTTTCCTAGCTGAAAAATCAAAGGCATCGGCAATTGCTGTCATGACAACATCAGGCTACACAGCAATGGAAATTGCCAGCTATCGTCCGGATGCTAATATCTATGTTTTCACAGGAAACAAAACTTTATTACGCCTTTTGAGCCTTGTTTGGGGTGTTAATACGTTTATCTATGAGAAATATGAAAGCACCGACGGTACGATTCAAGACGTAAATGGCTTACTAAGAGAGTATCAATTGGTTGAACCGGGTCAAATCGTTATTAATACTTCTTCTACTCCGCTACACGAAAAAGGGAGAACAAATACGATTCGTGTGTCTGAATTAAGATAATAATTACAGATCGATAACCGAAAAAGCGGGATGTTAAAAGGCGTTCCGCTTTTTCTGTTTCATATTTACATGAATTATTATAAGCGAGTTTCCAGTTCAACTATTCCGCGTGTTTGTACTCGACAATGACTTGAAGCATCCCCATTTAGCATAAAAAAAACATAATACACTATAAAATAAGCTGTTAAATAGTGTTAAATGCATGCAAACAGGAATTATCATTACTATTTTTGTACGTAATGGAGCCAACGGTTTTGAACGAACAAAACAATTTTACAGTAAATAGAACCATCATGACGCATCTACTAGCAAATGCAAGGATATTCAAGACGCTTGTCTTCGGTAGGCAAGCTTTATTGCCATGGAAACTTATCAAAACAATTCGTTAGTGCCATTAAAGAACAAACAACACGTTGATAAACAACCAAGGGGAACGCACATGGTACACCATCCAGCCCCTATGTTCATAAATAATTTATCCGAATGAAAAAAAGAAGTATTGCATTAATAATATGGTTAATGTCGATTGCCTTATTAGGTGTCGTCGCCATGCAATATTATTTTATTCGAGAGACATATCAACAGAAATCAAAATTATTTGACGAAGGTGTGATGGCTTCATTAAATGCGGTTTCTGGACATATAGAACGCAGAGAAATTTATCTATTCACGCGCGCCCAACAAAAGGTAAATCAAACAAAGTACCTTCAAGATCAGGAAAAACAACGGGCAAAAGAACGTATCTTAAGCAAACAACTTGATATACAAGATAAGATTAAACATCTTCAACAACAACAGATCGAAATTGAAAATAAATTTAGAGATGCCGAACGTGATTTGAAAGGTCAATTCCCAAATGCTACGGAAGTCGACAATTCCTTTTATGAAACCTACATCCGAAGAGAAGCTTATCAAAAATATATAGATATTCAAATTAGCCGTGTTCCAAGCCAATACGGTAGCTTAATGGATAATGAGGTCTTTATTGGGGCGACTACAAAAGTTCCAGAAATAGAAGCGAAAGATGACAGTGTCCGCTATGGCATCCCAATCATTGATCCGATTACGGGAAAAGTTAACCTGGGCACGGTAGCTCTTCCTCCTAAATCCAGTGATAAAATCGCTTTTGAGCTTTATAATCATGAGAAGAAACTAAAAGAGCTAAATCTGCAAAAACTGGAAAGCGCGTTTAGCTTAGAAGATTCAGTAGCTATCTTAGGAGGTAAGAATCCCGAGCTGGTAGAACAGGTGGCCATCGCCATGGAATTAGCAAAAAAACCGCTTCGAGAACGTATTAATATTATATCTGTCCAACGATTGATCAAAGATGAACTAGAACGTCGCGACATTCACACACCATTCAATATTGAGATTCGTGATAGACACAATAACAACCTAATCTTTAACATTCAAGCGGATGCCAATTTCAATTCATCAGAAAAAATTACTCGCTATAGCACCCCACTTTTTCAAGGCGATGCCAACAATCAGACGCCCGGCGTGCTGTCTGTATATTTTCCGAATAAAAAATCAATCATCGCAGACAACATGAGTTACCTCATTTTGCCCACTCTGGCGCTATTTGCTTTATTGATAGGATGTTTTGTTTATACACTAAGCATCATTTTCAGACAGAAGAAAATTTCGGAAATGAAAACCGACTTCATTAATAATATGACCCATGAATTCAAAACACCAGTCGCAACAATAATGATCGCCAGTGAATCGTTGCGCGATCCGGAAATCTCATCGGATGAAAAACGAGTGAATAGATTGGCAAATATTATTTATGATGAAAATGTCCGCTTAGGGTCACATATCGAACGAGTATTAAACATTGCGCGCCTAGAAAAGGAAAACCTGAAAATAGAACGTGTCAATGTCGAAGTAAATGAATTAGTATCAGATGTATTAGATAGCATGCAACTGCAGCTACAAAAAGCAAACGGAAAAATAAACATTGATCTATCAGCCGAAAAAGACACCGTAATTGGTGATGAATTGCATCTTTCTAATGTAATGTTTAACTTAGTTGACAATGCAATAAAATATAGTCTTGAAGCGCCAGAAATTACCGTAAAGACATATAACTCAAAAAATAATATTATATTAACAGTCACAGACAAAGGGATGGGAATGACAAAAGAACAGCAAGAAAAAATATTTGATCAGTTCTATAGAATCCCGACCGGAAACATTCACAATGTGAAAGGATTTGGACTGGGTTTAAGCTATGTTAATGATATTATCAAGCGATTAGACGGACGTATAGCGGTGAGAAGTGAGAAAGACAAGGGAACACAATTTGAGGTCACGCTTCCTCTGAAATCCAATTAATGGGAGGTTACAAAATTTAAAAAAATTGTTATGCAAAAGATATTATTAGCTGAAGACGATCCTAATCTAGGCGAGTTATTAAAAGACTATCTAGAACTAAAAGGCAAATATGATGTTGTACTTTGCCAAGATGGGGATCAAGCTTTGGAACAATTCCGAAAAGAACGTTTTGATCTTTGCATTTTTGATGTGATGATGCCTAAGAAAGACGGGTTTTCGCTAGGTAAAGATGTCCGTAAGATGGACCAAACTATTCCAATAATATTTGCAACGGCGAAAGGAATGATGGAAGATAAAACCCAAGCTTTCGAACTTGGAGGAGATGATTATATCACTAAACCATTTCGTGTAGAAGAATTACTGTTACGCATACAAGCTTTACTAAAACGTGTCAGTAAGGATAAGGAAGAAGAATTGGCAGATAAGTTTGAGATTGGAAATTATTTCTTTGATTACACCAGCCAGGTGGTCACGTACAAAGGACAGCAACAAAAGCTTTCTACAAAAGAAGCAGAACTACTACGTCTACTTTGCTTAAAGAAAAATGACGTATTAACACGCGAAGAGGCACTAGTCAAAATATGGCATGACGACAACTATTTCACAGGCAGAAGTATGGATGTATTTTTGAGTAAGTTACGGAAATATTTAAAAGAAGACCCCAACGTCGAAATTGTTAATGTCCACGGTAAAGGATACAAGCTACTTGTGAGTTAATCTATTAAAATCCTGTAAGGATCGAAAACCGATTGGAATATTTGCTATACGGTGTAAACTTTTTTTTGTAATATCAATTCTTATTCCGATATTAGCAGCGCTTATAGAGAAAGGCAGAGGGACTAGACCCGTTGAAGCCTTAGCAACCTGTCTCTTGACAAGGTGCTACATTCTACTCCGAAAGGGGAAAGATAAGCTGAAGAAACTGATCCAAGTCTCCTTCTCTACTAGCAAATTTTTTTTACAAGTAAAAAATAAATAGGGAAAATAGTATGTTAATTACCAACAACTTAGGGTACCCAAGAGTGGGACCATTCCGCGAATTAAAAAAAGCCAATGAAGCATATTGGGCTAAAAAAATTTCTGCGGAAGAATTATTACAAGCGGCTAAATCTATTCGCGAAAACAACTGGAAAACTCAACAAGATTCAGGAATTAATTTAATTCCCTCGAACGACTTTTCCTTTTACGATCAAGTTCTCGACTTATCCTTAACGGTAGGTGCAATCCCAGAACGTTATAATTCACTATTGAACAAGATCGACCGCAAATATAACCTAGATTTATATTTTGCAATGGCTCGTGGTTTCCAAGAGGAAGGTGTCGACGTCACAGCAATGGAGATGACTAAATGGTTTGACACAAACTATCACTATATAGTCCCTGAATTTACTAAAAATCAAGAATTTAAGTTAATTTCCGAAAAATTCTTAAATGAATATAACGAAGCTAAATCGTTGGGAATTGAAACAAAACCTGTGCTCATCGGGCCCATCACTTACCTCTTAGTTGGTAAGGAAAAAGAAACAGATTTCAATCGCATAGATTTAATCGATAAATTAGTACCTGTTTACGAAGAAATCTTATCAAAATTAGCAGAAGCCGGCGCGCAATATGTTCAAATTGACGAGCCCTTCTTAGCATTGGATATTGACGATGCAACACGTACATTGTACGGCAAAGTGTTCGAAAAATTGGCCGCTGCAGCTCCGGACATCAAATTAGTTGTCGCTACTTATTTTGAGGCGTTAGCTGATAATGAAGACACTGCATTAAACCTACCAGTTCACGCGCTCCACTTAGACTTAGTTCGCGGTGAAAAGCAGTTAGATACTGTACTGGCTAAAGTGCCCGCTACACTAACTCTTTCCCTAGGAGTAGTAGAAGGACGTAACATTTGGAAAAATGATTACGAAAAATCGTTAATATTAATTAAACAAGCCGTAAATATATTAGGAAAAGACCGCGTTTGGATTGCACCTTCTTCCTCGTTATTGCACGTTCCTTTCGACTTGGATAATGAAGACAATGAAGAATCACTTCCAAAAGAAGTTAAAAACTGGTTAGCATTCGCGAAACAAAAACTAGCAGAGGTCAAAGATCTAGCAACATTAGCTGATGGCGAAGTTGACACCAAGACTGCCGAACGTTTTGAGGCAAACAAAGCTGCTGCTGAAAGCCGTCGTACTTCTCCATTAATTCACAAACCCGAAGTAAAACAACGGACTGCCGATATCACAGATGATGATGCAAAACGCACATCACCTTTTCCTACGCGTAAAGCTACTCAACAAGCTAAGTTTAATCTACCTGCGTTTGCTACGACTACAATTGGCTCGTTCCCACAAACGAAAGATGTACGCAAATGGAGAGCTGACTTGAAAAAAGGAGTTATCTCTCAGGAGCAATACGACAAGGAGATTGCAGAAGAAACGGAAAGAACCATCCGCTTGCAAGAACAATTGGACATCGACGTATTAGTGCATGGAGAATTCGAACGTAACGATATGGTAGAGTATTTTGGTGAACAATTAGCAGGTTACGCATTTACTAAAAACGGATGGGTTCAATCTTACGGATCACGTTGTGTAAAACCACCTGTGATTTATGGAGATGTATACCGTCCAGCTGACATGACCGTACGTTGGTCATCATATGCACAAACATTGACCAAACGTCCGGTAAAAGGTATGTTAACCGGTCCAGTGACAATTCTACAATGGTCTTTCGTACGTAATGATCAACCTCGCTCGACAACGACTTACCAAATTGCTTTAGCTATTTTAGATGAAGTACAAGCATTGGAGAAAGCGGGAATCAAAATTATCCAAATTGATGAACCAGCTATTCGTGAAGGTCTTCCATTGCGTAAGGCTGATCAAAAAGATTACTTAAATTGGGCTGTTCGCGCTTTCCGGGTTTCTTCTTCTAATGTAGAAGACGACACACAGATCCATACGCACATGTGTTATTCAGAATTTAACGACATTATCGAAGATATAGCCGCAATGGATGCGGACGTCATCACCATCGAAACGTCGCGTTCACAAATGGAATTATTAGATGCTTTCGCCGCTGATTTCAAATACCCTAACGATATTGGCCCTGGCGTATATGACATCCACTCACCACGTGTACCTAGTACAGAGGAGATGGTCGAATTATTGCGTAAAGCAAAAGCTGTAGTTCCTGCAGAACAACTTTGGGTAAATCCTGACTGCGGATTGAAAACCCGTGCTTGGCCAGAAACTAAAGCAGCTTTAGAGTCGATGGTTGAAGCTGCAAAAATCTTAAGAGCAGAATAAATTTTTAGAATTAGTAACATTAAATATAACATCCCGAAGTGTAAGCTTCGGGATTTTTTTATCCCCCTTCCGTTTATTCATCTGATAATAAAAAGGTAAGTCTACTAAACCATCTAAAATTTCGGATCTTGCTTTTGTATCATCCGGAAACAGCGACTTCATCTGCCAGATATAAACAAAAGTGCTATTTAAGATGTTATTACAAAAAGAAAGAAAATTACATACTTATGAAACGTCACTCAATCATCCCTATTTCAATCTTAGCATTGATCACGACATTATTTACTAGCTGTTCTGTTATAGAAGGCATCTTCAAAGCAGGTGTATGGACGGGCATAATTGTTGTTGTACTGGCAGTTGCACTCATTATTTGGTTAATTGTAAAGATGACAGGTGGAAGAAATAAATAACCATCATAGTACATGATAGAGTTTAGCATAAATATTATGATATTTGTACGCTAAACTCTATCATGTTATAATCATGTCAAAAAAAATATATTTCCCTTATAAATCACAGTATCCTTCTATAGTTGATCTGAAAAAAAAGGCAAAAAAGAGAATACCAAAATTCGCCTTCGATTATCTTGAAGGAGGGTGTAATGAAGAGTTGAATTTAATGCGAAATGAAAGTGATTTCGACGAAATTCTACTAAAGCCACAATATCTACATGTCGCGGATGATATTGATATGTCGGTAGAATTATTTGGCAGACGTTACAGTGCTCCATTTGGTATATCTCCGATTGGGCTTCAGGGCTTAATGTGGCCAAATGCGCCAGAGATATTAGCAAAAGCTGCGGCAAAACACGATATCCCTTATACATTAAGTACTGTATCGACAAGTAGTATAGAACGCATTGCTGAGGTCTCAGATGGCAAAGCCTGGTTTCAACTTTACCACCCGACTGAGAACAGATTGAGGGACGATATACTACAAAGACTAACGGATGTGGAATGCCCTGTATTAGTGGTTTTGGTTGACGTACCTTCTTTCGGGTTACGATACAGGGAAATTAAAAGCGGTTTATCTATGCCTCCAAAAATGAATATTTCCAACATTTTTCAGGCGATGACCCGCCCTATCTGGGGAATTAAAACTTTGCAACATGGCATTCCTTCCTTTGCTACATTAAAGCCCTACATGGAAAAAGGGTTGGATTTATCCCAACTAGGGCAATTCATGAATAAGACCTTTACAGGAAAGGTAAATATCGAAAAAGTCAAGGCTATTCGTGATATTTGGAAAGGACCTCTGGTACTTAAAGGCATTACTACCGAAGAGGATATGCAAGCCGCAATTGCAATCGGAGCAGACGGCGTGATTGTTTCTAATCATGGTGGTCGCCAGATCGATGCAGGAGAATCTTCCATCCATTCGTTGATCAAATTAGCTGGAAACCCCTTGTATAAAGAAAAAACAAAAATTATGCTGGATGGAGGAATTCGTTCCGGTGTAGATTTAGCGAGAGCACATGCTGTTGGATCAGATTTTAATTTTATGGGTCGCCCCTTTATGTATGGAGTGGGAGCTTTGGGCGACGAGGGTGGAGAAAACACAATCAATCTTTTCAAAGCACAGCTTTATCAAATTATGCAGCAACTATCCCTAGAAAAAATAGAGCAGTTACCTACAAGATTAATAAAATAAAACACTTATAATTTACGGCCCCTGTCGCACTTGGAAATAGGGTTCGTAAATTTGTGTAAATTACTTTAAATAGATAATAGGTTTCTATCTTTGTTCATATGATAATAGCAGAAAGATATCATGATATCTCCTGTGGCCATCGCGTAGTGGGCCATGAAGGAAAATGTCGATTTTTACATGGCCATAATTACCGTATCCATTTCACTATTACTGCGTCTAAATTAGATCCTGTCGGACGTGTACTGGATTTCTCCATAATAAAAAGCCATCTATGTGAATGGTTAGAACATCATTTCGATCACAAATTTTTAATGTGGGAACAGGACGAGTTATTAGAACAGCTTCTTGAAATTCAAAAAGAAAGCTTGGTAGTTGTACCCTTTAATCCTACAGCAGAAAACATTGCCAAATATCTAGTCGAAGTTGTAGGCCCCAATCAACTGGCAGATACAACTGCAAAACTAATCTCCTGCAAAGTGGAAGAGACCAGCAAATGTTCAGCAAGTTATAGTATAGATTAAAAAATAGAATATATACAGTTTTTTAATACCATCTTTTATCTTACTTCTAAAACAACCGGGCAATGATCTGAATGTACGGCTTTGGATAAAATTTCCGCATGAAAGATATGCTGAGACAAAGCTGGGGAAACCATGTTATAATCTATACGCCAACCTAAATTTCTAGCCCTCGCCCCAGCACGATAGCTCCACCAAGTATATTGATGTGGGTCGGGATTAACGTGTCTAAAAGTATCAATGAATCCCGATTGGATAAAGTTTTCCATCCATTCGCGCTCAGCAGGCAAAAAGCCAGATGTATTTGCATTGGATTTCGGATTATGAATATCGATTGCACGATGACAGATATTAAAATCACCTGAAATAACCAATTTAGGCTTTTCGACTATCAGCTTGTCCGTATACGATTTAAAATCATCCAAAAAACGATATTTGAACTCCTGACGCACGCCTCCGGTAGTACCAGAAGGAAAATAAGTACTCACTACTGAAATGTCGTCAAAGTCAGCGCGAATCATTCTGCCCTCAAAATCATAATCTTCGTGACCACAACCATACTCAATATGATTAGGTGTTATTTTTGTGAAAATCGCTGTTCCACTGTACCCCTTTTTCTGAGCAGGATACCAATAGTGTTCGTACCCCATCTGTTCAAGGTACAGTATTTCAGGAACCTGATCGACAGTCGCTTTTATCTCTTGCAAACACACAATATCAGGATCTACGATTTTCAGCCAGCCTAACCAATCCTTTTTAAGAGCAGCACGTATCCCATTAACATTGTAGGTTACAATTTTCATCTAATTTATTTATTAATAAGTTTAAAGTCATTTAGCGTATCCATTAGCTCGCTCCCGCTCTGCTTTTTAGTGATTAAGAGAGCTCGAAGTAAATCACATTCACTGTGTGTCAATCATCGTGTACATCTCGGTTTCATTTACTGGATGGTATAATATTTGGATTTAAATGAATCAAGCAACTTGGTAAAAAAACTATTTCTTGGTTGCAAACCCTTATATTTACGTTCTAAATTAATAGCCTCCCTTCGTGTCAATAATTGCATTGCTATTCTTTCATTTTTTAATGGGCGATCAAAAGAATCTGTTTCTACTACAGCTATTTTATCCACGATTTCTACCCCAGTTAAAAGCTCTCCAAAAACTGTATAATTCCCGTCCAAATGAGGAGTTCCTCCTACAGTTGAATAGGCCTGTCGTTGTATAGGTGACAACTTTTTACCTTTCATTCTAAATTGCTCCAAAGAATCTAATCCTCCCTGTGAATATTTACGCCCCTGAACAAAATAGAACTGTGAAGCAGAAGACTGTTTAGCCGGATTATTATCTCGCGCAGCACCGATTGTTCCCTTTCTATGGATTAAATCCGATTGGATTTCTGCTGGAATTTTATAATCAAGACCTCCATTACCTAATTGCACACGATCCGCCGCAAATCTGGACTCTGGGTCTCCGCCTTGAATCATAAAATTATGAATAACACGATGAAACAGTAACGAATCATAAAACCCTTCTTTCGCTAATTTAACGAAGTTGTCACGGTGCTTAGGTGTCTCATTATACAGTTTCAAAATAGCATTACCTTGACTGGTAGAAACATTAACATAATAGTGCGTAGGCTTCTGTGCATGTACAACACTACCAACCATCAAAAAGAGGATAGTTATTAATTTTTTCATTGGATGTAATTCGCCTTTTTAAGGTGATGAAGCTATCATGCTTTGACTCCTAATTCCTTCGGAATATTTGTAAATCATGATAGCCCCATTTATTAAATAATTTCTAACTCTTGGAAATAATCTATAATCAAGGATTTCATAATCATTTCCTGTTCTAATAAGGTATAATTTGGAACTGGCTTTACCAATTCCCAGTGCGGCCAACCATCCTCGTCAAGTCCTTTAAGTTCATAAAACCCCATAGCACTAAACAGTCGACATGTCGCGATATGCATAAGCTCTTCCTTCTCGCGCTTCGAAAACTTTTTAGGGCCTTGTCCCAATTCTTGCACGCCAATCAGGAAAAGCATTACTTTCATGTCGGGGAGCTCCATATCAAAGTTTTCAGCGATAACGCCGCGTAACTCTTCCCACTTCCTATTTACTTCTGCGATCTTCATATAATAAGCCAAAAGTAAAAATTATCTTTGATGAACATGGCAAAATGCCGAGTTAAAAAACGTAAACTAATTAAAAACGTTAAACAGAATCCCGAATTGGCTGATAAAATCAAGATTTCGAGATAGACTTAATCAACTCAAGGCATCTTTTCTCAACCATTTCATATACTGGTAGAAATAAAGCATCATCAAAATAAGGATCCGGCACAATATCATTATCTACAAACAGTCTCACTTTCTCTCTATCCTGATCATTTTTTGCCTGTGCTAACACATCTCGTAAATTCTGTCTATCCATAACAAAGATCAGATCATATTTATTAAACAACTGGGCGGTAAAGTGTTTCGCCCGCTGCTGTGAAATATCCACGCCATATTTTTTTGCGATAGCCACCGAACGATGATCGGGCGCTTGTCCGACATGCCAATCA
Organism: Sphingobacterium alkalisoli; assembly: GCF_005049105.1. Taxonomy (GTDB): domain Bacteria; phylum Bacteroidota; class Bacteroidia; order Sphingobacteriales; family Sphingobacteriaceae; genus Sphingobacterium; species Sphingobacterium alkalisoli. Next base: position 869,763 of record NZ_SUKA01000001.1, on the reverse strand, counting down.
CCCGTACCTGCTGAATCAATTTCCCATTGCAAATTTTCTGATTTAGCTAAGTGTGCCATTATTCCGTGCGCTAGGGGTGAGCGACAGATATTACCCAGACAAACCATCAAAATTCTCATATCTTAAAACTAGATAAATAAAAACATGGCCTTCCGAAGAAGGCCATATACTAACAATATAAACTATTTATGAAAAATTAATATTCAATAGGCACGTTAAACTCTACTCGGCTACCTCTTTCTGGCACACCTGTTACACGAACGATATTACGTTTCGTATTTCCTAACGCAGACTCTACATCGTCCACATTATTTACTGGTTTACCATTAATTTCTGTAATAACCAATCCCCTCTCTACACCAAAGTATTCAAAAACACCACCTCGATGTACCTGTGTTACCACTACACCCGAGCTAATTCCCAGCTCCTTTTTACGGGCATCAGTAGCAGGAATAAAGCTTGCGCCTAATTTATTATATATCTCCGTTGCGCTAGCACTAGTTCCTTCTTCCTCTGCCTTAGCCTTCGCCTCTTCACCTTTCAATGTAATGGTTGCTTCCCGTTCTTTACCCTCACGTTTGTAGGTAATTTTAACTTTATCACCTGGACGTAACCGCGCCACGCGTTCTTGTAAATCGGATGAAGAATAAATTACATTTCCATCAATCTTAGTGATAATATCTCCTTCTTTAACACCGGCGGCTTCTGCAGCCCCACCCTTCACAGCATCAAAAACATACAGACCTAAAATATCTGTAACACCAAACTCTTTCTTCTGTTCTGCGGTAAGATCTGACACCTCTCTAAAACTAACTCCTACAAATCCACGTTTCACGCTACCGAATTCTTTAAAATCGTCCAAGATCTTTTTCGCTAAATTGATAGGAATGGCAAAACCGTACCCTGCATATACACCTGTAGGTGAAGCGATTGCTGAATTGATACCTATTAACTCGCCCTTTGCATTTACCAACGCGCCGCCACTATTACCTTTATTAATTACCGCATCAGTCTGAATGAAAGATTCAATCGCTGTATTTACAATCTGTTCTTCCTGTCCTTGACCAGGACCATATCCGTAACCGCGCTGAGGTTGTTGTGATTCACCTAGAATTCCTATTTGTCGGCCTTTCGCACTCACAATCCCCGCTGTTACCGTAGACTGCAAGCTCAATGGATACCCTACCGCCAATACCCATTCTCCAATCTGTACATTATCTGAATTTCCAAGTTTTACTAATGGCAATCCCGTAGCATTGACTTTAATAAGTGCAAGATCCGTATTAGCATCTCTACCAATCACTTTCGCCTCAAAAGTGCGCTTGTCCGTCAGTTGAACCTCAATTTTATCAGCATCTTCCACGACATGATTATTCGTGACAATATACCCGTCCGGTGAAATAATCACACCAGATCCGGAAGCTTGAGCTTGACGTGGTTGTGCGCGGCGCTGTTGGGGCATACCGAAGAACTCCTCGAACATATCAAAGGGAGAAGCTCCACCACCACGTTGTGAGCCGCGGCTCGTCATCGTGACCTTAATATGAACGACACCTGGCGAAACCGCTGCGGCGGCTTGCGTAAAGTCTAGATTTCCCGAAGAAGATACCATCTCCTCCATAGGATTATTTGCATAGTAAACCTTTTGTCTTTCTTCAAAAGACATATTATCCATTTGCTTGTTTTCAAACAATTTGTAGCCTCCTACTGCGACAGCTCCTCCTAAGACAGCTGTTAATAAAGTGATTCCTATTTTCTTCATATTTTATTTGCTGTAATAATGCTTAACTTTGTTAAAATTTAATTTGTTACGTATTTTAATTGTGTACATTCAAATGTAATACCATTGACAGTCTTCCTGCAAGTTTTGTCAGTTAAAAATTGTTAACAAACAGCCCTGAGCTTCTTTTTTAACAAGATTTAACACACTTCAAAAGAATTGTAACAAGAATATTAATTTTACAGTAGATTTTCAAATTATGCATAAAAAAATAAAATTTTTTAAATATCAAGGAGCGGGGAATGACTTTATCTTAATTGACAACAGAAACGGCTTTTTTGACCGAAAAAACGAAACATTAATACGTAATTTTTGTGAAAGACGGTTTGGAATTGGTGCAGATGGGTTAATGCTACTTCAAGATACGAAAAATTATGATTTCGAAATGATCTACTTCAATGCTGATGGACGCGAGGGGACCATGTGTGGGAACGGCGGACGGTGTATTGTAGCTTTCGCCCGCGATCTGGGTCTTATCCAAAACAAGACTGCCTTTCTGGCAGTCGACGGTGACCATATAGCAGACATCTATGGGCCTCAAGTAAATCTAGGAATGATCAATGTGTCTCAAGTAACGCAAGAATCCGACGCATATATACTTGACACCGGTTCTCCGCACTATGTCAAAATTGTCGAAGATTTAAAAAATTTCCCTGTATATGAGGAGGGATATAGCACTCGAAACAATAACATCTATGGCACAAATGGCATCAATGTCAACTTTGTTGAAAAAGAGGGAGAAGGCTACTTTCTACGAACCTTCGAAAGAGGTGTGGAAAACGAAACCTACGCTTGCGGCACTGGAGCTACAGCTGCGGCCATGGCTATGGCAATACACGAAAATATAGAGGGGGATGTCGAACTTCCAGTTCGCGTAATGGGAGGCCAGTTATACATTTCCTTTCACAAAGAAGGAAACATATTCACTAATGTATTTCTTAAAGGGCCAGCCACTTTTGTTTTCGAAGGCGAAATTCAGTCTATTTAATGTGAAAACACTCGCTCTTAAATGCGAATTTATCTGTATATTACAACCCTTTTTTAAGAGAAATTGGTTTTGATGCAAAAGATAGATAATTCCGTACCATATCGTTTAATATATTCACTGGGGAAACATGCCTATTTAGGCTATTTAATTGAGCCTCATATCGTTCAGTTGAACTCTAATGGTTCAGATTCGCTATCGTACAAACGGGTCTTTTCCAATACGGTGGACGAATTTAAATCAGTTCTAGACGAAGAAGATTATAAAATAATTAAGCTTCTGGATGAAATTGAACAAACTCATGTCATCAAGCGGTTTCACAAGAAAGCAATCCGTCCTATGGATTACTTTTCTAAGATTTTTGACCAGAAGCTCTACGATTATATCCGTCCTAAACTAGAACAGAAAATGTTAAAGGCATTGGAACTAATCGGCAGCAAGCCGTTATTTTTGATGAGCAAAAAAGACGGATACCCAGCAGATCAAGCACTTAACATTGCAGATCAAGCAACGTCAATCCTCTTTCATTTTAGACGTAGTGAGGAAGAAACTCGTTATTTCCCGACACTAAAGTATAACGGGCACCGCATGGAGTTTATGTTTAAGAACGCAGAAGTTATTATCAACCAGCAAGCATGGCTGCTTTTAGAAAACACGTTATATTATTTTGACCAGCCCTTAGAAGGCAAAAAATTAAGCCCCTTCTTAAATAAAAGGTATATTGCTGTAGGCCGCACCACAGAAAAGAAATATTTCGAGACCTTTGTAACTGGATTAATTGAAAAATATAACGTATACGCCGAAGGCTTCGAAATCAAAACCATTAAAGAAAATGCCATTTCAGTTTTAACATTGAACTATGTAGAAACTGGGGAATCATATCTTAAACTTTCTTTTAAATATGGCGACTATTCCTTTTCAGCAGGAGGTGAATATAACATTTCAGTACGTATGCAGTATGATCCAAAAAAAGATCAATATACATTTATCCGAATCAAAAGATCATCGAGCTGGGAAGTAAAACAGCAGGATTTCCTTCATGAGTTGGGTTTAAAAAAATTAGATGCTTTATTTGGGAGCTTCGTTCCTATTCAAGAAAAGTCAATTTTTAGCTGGCTAAGTGAAAATCAGAGTGCGCTTTTCGAGAAAGGTTTTAGAATACAACAAGAAACAGGTGATAAAAGCTTTTTTATAGGAAAAACCACCTTGGACATAGAAGTTGATGAAGACAACGACTGGTTTGATGTACGCGCATTTGCTAACTTTGGTTCCTATAAAATTCCCTTTATCCAGCTCCGAGATCATATTCTAAATCGCATTCAGGAATTTGAATTACCTAACGGGGAGATTGCAATTCTTCCAGAAGAGTGGTTTGCCCAATATGAACACCTTTTCCATTTTTCAATCAAGAAAGACATATTGCAATTTAGTAAAGCGCATATCGGTCTTTTGCACGAAATAAGCGAGCATACCGCTCTAACAATGAGTCGTAAGCTTCAAAATCTTTCTAACTTCGAAAAAATTGTCAACACCTCTCCTCCTCTTCACTTCAAAGGACAGCTAAGACCATACCAACAAGCCGGTTATAATTGGTTTCATTTTCTACAAGAATTCAAGTTTGGAGGGGTATTGGCCGATGACATGGGGCTTGGAAAAACAGTACAGACGTTAGCATTTTTACAAAAGCAAAAGGAAGATTTAAAAAGCACCGACCACGCCAAAACATCGTTATTGATCCTGCCCACCTCGTTGGTATACAATTGGCAAAAGGAAGCGGATAGATTCGCGCCTGAATTACGTATTTTATTACATACTGGATCTAACCGGTTCAAAGACCCCTACGCATTCTCACACTTTGACCTCGTAATTACCACCTACGGTATCGTACGATCCGACGAAGCTATTTTAGGAAAGTTCTTTTTTAATTACATCATCTTAGATGAAAGTCAAAACATAAAAAATCCTGCTTCCAAATCTTTCAAATCGATTAAAATACTCAAAAGCAGAAACAAATTAGCATTAAGTGGAACACCTGTTGAAAATTCCGTTTCAGATATCTGGTCGCAAATGCATTTCACCAATCCAGGGCTTTTAGGAAGCTACGCATTTTTCCAAAAAGAATTCGTTTTGCCTATTGAAAAGAAAAAAGATGACGAAAAAGCACAAAGGCTTCAAGCAATAATAAAACCTTTTGTACTGCGTCGAACAAAGAATCAAGTTGCCACCGAACTGCCACCGAAAACGGAGCAGATCATTTATTGTGAGATGACAGAAAAGCAAAACGATATGTACGAAACTACGAAATCAGAGTATCGAAATGCGTTATTAGATGGAATCGTACAACAAGGGGGAAAAACGTCACAGATAAGACTATTACAGGGATTAACTAAATTACGGCAACTAGCCAATCATCCGAAAATGGTCGATGAAAATTTTTCCGAAAATTCAGGAAAATTTCAAGCTGTTTTAGAAATGTTACAGTCCATTTCTTCCGAACAGAATAAGGTATTGATTTTCTCTCAATTTGTAAAACATCTCCAACTTTTTAAAGCCCATTTTGACAAACAGAAAATCAAGTACGCCTATTTAGACGGTGCGACGAAAGACCGTGCCGACGCAGTACAGAACTTTAAAGAAAACAAGGATACAAAAGTATTTCTTATCTCTATCAAAGCCGGAGGTGTGGGCTTAAACTTAACCGAAGCCGACTACGTCTTTATTCTGGATCCCTGGTGGAATCCTGCAGTGGAACAACAGGCTATTGATAGGACACATCGTATAGGTCAAACTCAAAATGTTTTTATTTACAAATTCATAAGTAAGGATACAGTTGAAGAAAAAATAGTCGCTTTACAAAATCGTAAAAAATCTATTGCTACATCACTTATCACAACAGAAGAAAGCTTTGTTAAATCATTATCACAAAATGATTTAAAGGAATTATTAAGATAGCACAAAATACCTATATCATGCTTCTCTGTTGTCGACAAAAATAATCGGTTTACGGCTTATCGGATTGAAAACTGACCGTTGCAATTCTTCAAGCGCAACAAACTCGATCTTTGGAGCAACACGCAGCTTAGCCCGGAAATGATCCTTTACCTCATTCAAAAATTCTTCAGAAATATTGGAACAGCTGATACGAATAACGATTTCATCAGTACCGATTTCGTTACGTGAAATTTCAATTTGATGGAGCGAAATCTGCGGAAACCCAGCTAACAAATCATGCATTGCCGGCGGGTATAACGTTGTTCCCTTGTACTTCACCATATGCTGTTTACGCCCCTCCACCGCTCCTATTCGGTAAGTATTTCGGCCACACGCACAGGAGGTCGTGTACTTACGAACGATATCACCTGTTTTGAATCGCAATAACGGCACGCCCTGTACACCCAACGTTGTAATGACTAACTCTCCGCTCTCACCATCGGCAACAGATCTTTCTTCATCATCCAGTATTTCAGTAATAATGAGTTCCGGTTGAACGTGCCCTCCCTGAAAATGTTCACATTCTGTAAAAGCAGCTCCCATCTCTGTCGACGCATAAGTCGAATACAGTTTTATATCCCATTTTTCTAAAATCCGTTGCGTTAAAACTGAATTGTTCAAGTCCTTATCACGGAGCGCCTCTCCTATACAAATAACCCCTTTCACACTGGATTTTTTATAATCTATCCCATGATGCTCCGCAAATTCGATGAGTTTCAAGAGAAACGAAGGAACAGAAACCAAGTAATTGGGGTTGTATTTCAGAATAGAATCCCATTGCATTTGAGGAATACCTGAGCCCACACGAATGATTCCTACACCTAACTTTCGGAGTCCCAAGAAGTAGGCTAATCCAGCCATAAATCTGCGGTCTATTGTGGTCATCAACTGTACGACATCGCCTTTCTGAATACCTGCAATTTGAAAAGACTGCATTTCATTTTTTGCCAGTCGATCTAGATCGGACTCTGTTAAACCAAAGGTAACAGGTGATCCTAGGGTTCCGGAAGTTGTACAGTAGTCGACAATCTCATGTTGAGGAACACAAAAAAAATCATCGTTGTGTAATTGCAAATCGTTCTTAGAAGTGAGTGGTAATGTCGTCAAATCTTCTATAGTCTGAATGGATTTCACATCTATGCCGTGGACAGAAAAGAGTTTCTTATAGTACGGGGAATGATTAGCTAAATATTGTAATTGAAGTTTTAATAACTGCACCTGAAAACGGTTTATCTCTTCCTTAGAATGGTATGCTATCGTATTCTTTTCCATTTTGAATGCTTCTTTTTATATATTGGGAATCAGATTCCTATTTATCCAAATTATTGAGTGTCCGAAAATGTCAAATCGTCCGAAGATAATGATTGCCGCATATGATGAATTAAATAGTTGTGTCCTAAAATCTCCGCGCAAGTCGCTACCCCTCCAATAGTCACCCCTAGAATTCCATGCATATTTACCCCCTGACCTGTAAAATAAAGGTTCGGAATCTTTGATTTTGGAGAAATCATGTAACGCAACGGGTCATTATAGTCCTTTAAAGGCCCATATAAACTACCTTCGAAACTCCCTATATAATCGCGATAAGAAAGTGGTGTAGAAGTATAGCTTGCTTTAATTGTAGTAGAAAGATGAGGAATTTCCTTTTCTATCTGGGCAATCATTTGATTTAATTTCTGTTGTTTGAAACTTTCATAGGAGGCTCCTCGAAACCCGATTTTTGTAACGGTATTAAACGTATCATTCCATTCCCTTACTTCATCGAACCGCATATAGGTAAGCGCCGTTATCGTATCCGCATAGCCCACATTTTGCTTATCTTCGGTCATCGAAAGCATATACATAGCTGGCCAATTCGCCGTTGAATATCCAGCGGCAGACCATACTGAATTCAAATCCCGATGATAAAAAAGATTAGAGGATCTGTAAGATATCTTTTTCTCGATAAGCACGAGATGAACGCTAAATGAAGATATACTGACGGGCAGTGACAAAATACGTTCGAAATATACCTTGCGAAAATGCCGCTGTCCTATTTGACGGAGCGTTAATTTAGGATCCGTGTTTGAAATAAATAAATCAGCTGCATATCGATCACCTGCAGCCGTTTCGACATGAGAAATTTTTCCCTCTGTTACATGATACTTGATAACTTCTTGATGTTTGTAAGCTTTACCCCCATGTTTCTTGAGTTCGCGAATCAACAATTTACTAATCTGACTACCTCCATTTACACAACGGAAAGCACTTAGTATATATGAATTGATGGAAAGAGCATGCACATAAAAGGGGGTCGTCAATTCCTCCCCCGCATACAAAAAATTAGCCCCCACCAGCACTGATTTCAATTTTTCATTAGTTGTTAGGCTGTCAAAATACCTTTTCACGCTCAAATCTAAAACATATGGCGGATAAGTCTGTTTATCTTCAAAGTTGTACAAAGGGAAGGCTCGACACGTCTCTTGTAGATCCGTTACATATTTCCGTAATGCATCTCCCTCATCCGGAAAATAAGCCAATAGTTCATTTACAAAATTGTCATATCCCTGTGCAATAGGGTATCTATTTTCGTCACCATCAAATAAAATTTGATCAAAAACTGTTGGCATACGCTCCAATTTCAACGACGACATTATGCCAAGATAGGAGAAATATTGAAACAAATTCTGGCCTCTATCCAATCCGCCCAAGTAGTGCACTCCAGTGTCGAATATCTTCTTATTACGTGAGAAGGTTTGTAAATTACCTCCAAACTGATTGTTTTTTTCTAGAATGCAAACGCGATACCCTTGCTTGGCCATCACAACAGCAGAGACCAATCCCCCTAATCCACTCCCCACAATAATGACGTCAAATTTCGTAGGTCTCATATTCCCTTTTTGTAAATCTCGATTTTGTTTCCCCCATATATTTTATCAAAACCTTCCCGGATCAAGAAGGTTAAATCATTAAACCCGTCAATGTTTATAATTTTCGAAAAACCATCAAAGGCAATTGTTGCTATTTCACTACTATCCAATGACCTTGATATTAACAATATATCACCAGACTCTGCTTTCTCTTCAAATCGAACCCTTCGCTGCTGTTTCCAGTAAATACTGTTGGCTACTTCTCGTCTTTCCTTATCTACTATTACGCCCACTATCTTTCTCATTCCATCCTGTAAGGAGAATAAATAATCCAATTCACCATAGGTATCTGAAATGTGTATTACTTTATAATCTCCACATATATGACTATTCAAATCATAAAAAAGACCTTTATTCGTTTCCAAGCTTGACCGTACAGACTGTGTTATCTCTTGATCCTTATACAGGTAAGCAATATTTATTTTCGGTATAAAGTAATTCTCATCTTCCAGTTTTCTTCTCCAGACATGGTATTCCTGTCGGAAATATGTCGATATGATTTTCGTCCGATCCGAATAAGTACGGCCAAAAGTAAAATCGTCAATCGCTATCCTTTTCCCGATAATGGCAGTCAATTTCCCACCGAATATCATGAAATCACCTTTTGGTAATACATCTCCATTTCCGTGTATATAAATGGGTAAAATATCCACTTTAAGTTGTTCCGCCAAATAAAAAGCGCCCTTGTGAAAACGCCCAATTCTATTATCGTAAGAACGTGTTCCTTCTGGGAAAACAATAATCGAAAAACCGTCTTCGATTTTCTGTCGGATAAAATCCAAGCTTTCATTTACACCTCTGCTTATTGGATAAAACCCTAGAGCTTGAACAGCCTTTCCGAAAATCGGAGATGTCCATACCCATTTATTCACCAACAAAATCATTTTAGGAATTAGCATACCTATTGTCAGTGTATCCAAAAAAGAGCTGTGATTAGCGATAATAATAGCAGGTTTTCCGAAATTTTCCCGATATGGATTAATCGTCTCCATTCGCGTTAGCGGATGAAAATATAGTACAGATTTCATAAAAGCCCTTATCATACTACGGAATAATTTCTTCTGTTGCTCTTTACCTATCGGAAAAAGTGGAAAAATAAACCTCCCAATACCTGACACGATCAAACAACCTAATCCATAATATGCAAAAAGCAAAATGGAAAAGATTAAAATGGTCAATGTAAACGGCGATTTTCCCTTTTTTGCACGGTCGGAAATAAAAAACCGGAATAATAATGGATAGAAAACAAAGGTGATAATAACCGCAGCAAATACACCTATCAACGACACCGAAGAAATAGAAATTAATGCCGGATGCTTAGCAAATATTAAAGCTCCGATCGCTAAAACAGTAGTTAACACAGCCAATAGTATTGATGTGCGATAGAGTTGTAATTCGTCATTTCCTGTGGTATATTGTTTCTGAAGAGCTGTGGTCATGAAAATACTAAAATCAACACCGTGTCCGAATACCAAAGTGCAGACTATAGCACTGAAAATATTGAGTTCAAGCCCGAAGACCCCCATTAAGCCAGCAGTAACTAATCCAGTTAGCCCAATCGGAATAGACGCCAGTAAAACCAATTCTATCCGTTTAAAAAAGAACCAAAGTATCAGCAAAACTCCCACGAATGAGTAACCGACAAGCGAATTAAAATCGTCTCTAAGTTTTCCTAAATATGTTTCGTTTAATTGCTTCCTATCGACCACGACCACACCTTCCAACAATTCCAAGGACCTGATAACCTCCTTCCGATGCACTTCCTCCAATTTCACCAAACTAGACACCGTAAAAAAATCCCCTTTGCTTGCTATGAAGTCTTTTAACCCGATATTCGGCACATTCTGAAAATCGCTATAGGTCAACGGTGTAAAATCCCTGGCCAAAAGCTTATAAAATTCCTGATGTGCATCAGCCGAGAAACCGTAAGCTGCTCCTTCTCGTTGTAGCTGTCTTTCCAACGCGTTTTTGTTGTGATACTGCCAAAAAGAATTCCACTCCGCGATCTGTTGACGCTGATCCCGTGCAGACGGCAACAGCGTATTACTATTGGAGAAACTAATAATTTCCCCACGTTCTTTCGCCGCCAACAATAGGTTAGCAACTTCTGCATTGCGGTCCAGGGCTGTATCTAGCGTATTTCCGGTAGCCACCACATATAAAGACTTGGCAGATGAATTGGTTAACTGGTCAAGCTTTTGCTCCGCCTCCTTCAAATCTGTCGGGATATAATTCAAAGCCGACAAATCATCATTAAAGGTGATATTACGACTCGTAAAAAAACTAACAAGAATCAATAGCAGACAGACTCCGATCAGGGCTTTACTGCGTTCAAACGGGAACGCTGCAATTTTATCTATCAAACTGTTGTGTATTAATTCCTTCTTTGCACTGTAAAGATGTGGAATGATCAATAACGTGAATATCGCGGAAGAGAAAACAGTGATAGCAGCGAAAATACCGAGATCTATCAGTGCTTCAGAATGCACAAACAACAAACATAAAAAGGCTACAGAAGTCGTCGCACCACTCATGATAATGGGTTTCGTCAATTCCTTATACAGGGCTTTAACGTCCGCATTCTTCTTATAATGTGTCAGCACATGCAACGTATAATCTATTGTAATTCCGATTAAAACCGCTCCTATGCTGATCGAAATGGCTGATATCACAGGTTTATATACATATATACAAGCTAAAGCAAACACGCCTGCGAACATTGTGGGGATAAACACGAGTAACGGAACATAGACCCTACGGTAAAAAATGACCAGAAGAATCATCAAAATACTCATGGAAATCAGCACCGTCTTCGCAATGTCTGATTTTATCTGATCAGCATTTGCTACAGCCACTAAGGCCGAACCGAAATAAGAAACGCTAGCCTTATTTTGATATTTAACATTCAATCTCTGCTGTATCGTATATAACTCATCCGTAAAGGCTTTATTATGTTCCGTTTCAACACCGATATATTTAGGAGTTAGAAACAGAAGCACAGCACTGGAATCCCTAGAAGTAACAAATCCATTGTACAGTATAAAACGCTCTCCTACATTTATCTCCTGCAATTTCGACAATCCCAGAAAAGCCAATCCTAACGGATCCTTTTGAATGAAATCGGCAGCAACAAAACCCGTTGGCGAAATCAATGCGTGATAATTAGACTTTGCTTTTAATTTTACTGCTTCGGGAGTAATTTTTGCAGCAATGCTATCATAATCTGTCGATGTTAAAAAAAATGGTAGATTTTGGAAAACGAAATCGTAAGTTGCTCCTATATCTTCATTACCTAGCTGTCCTATGATTTCGGAAATATACAATGTATCTTGTGATAGCGTATCTGCAATCTCCTGGGCGAGGGAGATGACATCATCCATATTGCCTTCATGTTGCTTTTCCAAAAGCACCGTTACTTTATCCGAGAAATTAATTTGTTGGATGGCTTTGGTCGTTAAATTCGATTTCTCACTTTTAGGAACAATCTGTGTAATATCCTCTTCAAAACGAAGATTGGATCCTAAATAACCAAAGACTAGAAGAAACAATGCGACAATACCCCAGGAAAAAAAACGATTCCGTTGTACCCAACAATAGATATGGTAAAATACATCGTGCATTATTCAGCAGCAGCCACGGTCCTGTTGTTTCTTAATTTGATCAACACATAACTACCAAAACCGATAAGCAATGCCATTATTGCAGCTAAGATAAGACTCCCTACTAAATATTGAACTAAATGGGATTGAATAACTGCAAAATTATTTTCATCGGGATGAAACAAATTTTGTCGTTTTACAGAAGGTGCTACCAGACCTCCAACCAATAACGAGCCGTAGATAATTAGGGGTATAAAGGGGGGAAGACTGATATTTGAAAAGGTAAAAGCTAAAACTTTATTCAGGCGCAAAAAAACAGACGCCGTAATCACAATAGCAGTCTGAAAACCCCAAACAGGTGCTATACCCATGAACACACCAAATCCAATAGATATGGCCATTTTCTCAGGCGAATCGCCACTTCCAAAAATATTCTGTTTTACAAAATCAGTTAATTTTTTTTTTTTGAAAGAACGAATAAAATTACGCGGAATAATATAAAAAAAGGTCATCAATACTAATACCGTATTCAAAATACTTATTCGCGTAAAATCTTTAAACGGCCTAAAGTGCGAGACACGTTCCTCCGGATCATACAATACTCGAATAGGTACGTTTCTTACGGTGACACCATTCCATGCTGATCGCACAATCACCTCAATCTCAAATTCAAATTTCCGGGTGTAAAAACGGGAAGGAATTGCCGTTAGTGGGTAGGCACGATATCCAGATTGGGTATCGCTCAACTTAATTCCAGTCTCGAACCAAAACCAAAAATTGGAAAACTTGTTACCAAAACTACTTTTTTGGGGAACCGATTCATGCGACATGTTCCGGCTGCCTATCAATAGTACAGCTTCTGTTACTTGACTTATTTCTTTCACAAAGATAGGTAAATCACTAGCGTAATGCTGTCCGTCAGAATCGATTGTTATGGCGTATTGGAAACCTAATTCTTTTGCTTTTTTTAACCCCGAGCGTAAAGCCATCCCCTTGCCTTTATTCTCCGAAAAAGTGATGTGATGCAATTGCGGGTATGCCGTTAGAATTTGTGAGGTGCCATCTGTAGAACCATCATTCACCACAATGATCTGATCGGTATATGCTAACACCCCATCCAAAATACGTTGCAGGGTTTTATGGTTATTATACGTCGGTACAATAACCACTATACCTAATCGGCTCATTTGCATAGGGATGGTTTCATGCATCTTCAGCGCATTTATTTCGATAACTTGTCAATTTCTGAAGCGGTAAAAACTGCAGAACGTTTTGTCGCATATCGCTTTATAAGACCTTTTACAGCAGCATGTTGAGCAGAGAAATTCTTTAAGATCATTTGCTTATCGGTGTTAATATCCGTCTTATATTTTAGTATCTTCGGCGTATTCTCTTGTATAATCAAACGTATTAATCTAATCTCCATATTATTCGGGGCACTCTTTATGGCCGCTTCTATATCTTTGACACCAGCCACGAATAATTCTTTCTTATCTTTTTTATCCGTAGTATACCGCGCCTGTAAACTATATGCCGCTCCTTTATACGCCTGGATAACAGGGTCGCCTTTATCGTAACCTTTCAGTAGATTATACAAGTGTTCGGTATTTGCTTTCGAATTACCAGCTTTCTCAAAATCGGCACGAATAGTACCCAGATCGATTGAGGAAATCCAGAAAAAGGAAACAACTAAAGCTACTAAAATCTTCATATTACTTCAATCTATACGTACTTACCAACTTCAACGCTACCGTGTCGTCAAAGTAGGTTACATTTTTCACTTTATACTCTGACTCTCCGGATCCCGAAATGTCAAGTTCTAATTTTAAATCAGGGTTAATTTCTGGATTAATCAACGCCATGAATTTAACATTCGATGCTTTGTGCATAAAGAGTGGCTTTTCTACTATGCCCTCCGTTAGCTCTTTAATAATCTGAATCATACATACACCCGGAGTAACTGGATTATCCGGAAAATGCCCTTTGAAAATATCGTGATCTTTATTCAAAGTAATTTTCACAATATACCTTTGATCATCAATCTGTTCCAAAGAACGGAGTATATAAAAATCTTGTAAAAGCATATGTCCTATTTAGCTTTCAAACTTAGCTAAAATGCTTTGTATTCACGAATACCTAATTCCAAAATATTACAATTCAAAAACGGAATCAGAAATAGCCCCATTCACGTTGTGATTACTAAAAACAAATCGAGTAAACCCCTTAGAATTATCCAATAACGTTACTTCCGAAACCTGATAGCTAGACTTATCAAAACAGAGAATGAGCTGTTTCATCGCCTTTTTCACATCCTTTGCTACAGGATCCAACTTGAGAATATACTGCTTACTTGTTTGGAAATAGGAGGGCGAGAACTCCGTTCCTAGAGGGGCTCCTCCATTCATATTGGACTGGATAGCTTGACTAATCTTTTCAAACTGCTTGCTGCGCGACATATCCATCGTTTTTTTACTCCCCTTTTCCTTTATCACTATTTTTTTACCTTTAAAAATCATGGCGGAAGATATCGGATTTCGGTAAACCCAGGCTAACCTATCTGGATTCTTCACGTAAAAGGTGCCCGAAGAAATCAATTCTTTTTTAACATAGCTCACTTTCTTGTACTGTGTGAACTCTGCCGTCAGTGTCTTCAACTGAACAGACTTACGCATAACACTTCGGAAATTTGCGATATCCGAAGCCGACATTTTTTGCTCTTGGGCAAAACCTATCGACATCCAACAACAAAAAAAAGTAAATACAAATATTTTAATGTTCATATGCTGGTAAATTTAACAACTCATCGATCGTCACTGATTGAAAGTCTTGTTGCTTCATATACTCCAATAGACGAGTTGCAACGCGAAGTGTCTTATTCGAAGTATCGTGAAGCAATATAATATCTCCCGGTACCAACCGCGTAGATACACGGTCGAATATTTTATTTTCGTCGTCAATTATAGTGTCTAATGAACGATTACTCCAACCGATAACATGATGCTTAGTTTCTTTGACTGCTTTAGCAACAGAAGGATTAGTTACACCAAACGGCGGTCTAAAAAAACGTGGCTTATGCGGTACGATATCATTGATTGAGGCGTCACAGCTATCGATTTCTTGTTCTATTTGCTGTGCATTCAAAAATCCAAACCCCTTAGAATGATTCATCGTATGATTGCCGATCGTATGCCCCTCTTCTATAATTTTTCTGAAAATATCCGGATGTTTGTTAATCTGTTTCCCAATACAGAAAAAAGTAGCTTTAGCTTGATGTTGTTTGAGCAACGCTAAAATATCAAGTGTTACCGGGGTAGGTCCATCGTCAAAAGTAAGCGACACTCTTCGACGGTTTTCATGTTTCTTTTTGTAAAAAACATCTGTAAAATAACCCTGCCGAATATCAAAAGCTCCCCATGTTGTGCTGCCCAGCCAAACAAATAGCACTAAAAACACCCACCACCAAGAGCTAACGGCAAATAAGGCGAGTAACGTGCTTACAATTCCGAACACGATTAAAATGGGGACTATGTTTTTATGTTTCCACATGGCGCAATAACGTGAGACTATGATCTTTTCCTAAGTATTGGTTATATATTAAAACATACTTTAATTCAGAAAGTTTGATTGCATTCCATTGAATAGTTTTTGGAATGATTTGTTTTTTCAAAACGAAAGCAGCAGCAGCTAGTCCAAATGCCGATGCAACGTCCGATTGTCCGACAAGATGCTTATAGAAAATCTGGGGCTGATTTGCGAATAAAGTGCAAAAGGTAGTATAATATATGTCATATTTCAAATCGCCATTATTACCAATAACAACAGCAGAAACATCTGCCAAAGTAAGCTGATTTCGGGTTAAAAAAGAAGTCACAAAGTCGACTACTTCCTCCGTTGCTAATTTATTCAGAATAGATACTTCTAAAATTTGAGCATATGTATTTTCTCTTTTTTCGGTATTCAGCGCAAAGAATGTCCCTCCTTCTCCAAAATTGACACCAGGAGACTGAGAATCTTTAAGTTTTTCGACAGCCCCATCGGCCTTCACCTCGTGAACTAGCTGTTTAAGGGCAAAAGTACGTCCTGCAATTTCATCTATTCCACCCACCAAAACTTGATTAGCCTCTTTAGACTCGATTTGCATAAGAGCATCTAATAGTGCAGATTCAAAAGATGTAGCACCATTCACATACGTGAAATTATAGGATTTACATCCCAATCTGAGGGCTATTTGCGCACCTACAGTGTTGTGTGTAGATTGAATAAATGACGTTGGTGTCAAAAACTGTTCATCATTATCCAACACGTTTTTCAGAAATTTCTCAGAGTCCTCTAAACATCCTAATCCCGTACCTGTAATAATTGCATCTACCTGATCCATCGCCGCCTCATCCAACGCCTGTTGAGATGCAAATATTCCCATTTTTATGCCCTTTGACATCCTCCGAATCATTGCTGGCGGTATAAGCTCCTTGTAAGAAGGCTGCATCGCCATGGTCAATGGGTTGCTGATCTCCGTTATATGCGCAAAAGGATCATCGTTCCAAATACCTTGTGCATTGACAGCTCCTATTCCATTAATATAACACGGATTCTTCATTAGGCTTTTGAGAATATTAAAGTAGAACAATTTCCTCCAAATCCAAAGGAATTGGACAATACATGGTTTACGGATTGGTGAAGTAATCTCGTTTGTGGCAACAATTGAAATTCCCCCATCGGTGTTTCGAAGTTGAGATTCGGAAATATGACGTCATTTTGCAAGGCCAATATGCTATAGACTGCCTCTATTCCTGCAGCAGCAGCCAACGTATGCCCCGTATACGCCTTGGTCGAACTAAATGCCGGCACCTGCTCGCCAAATACCCGAATCAAGGCATGGCCTTCCGACAAATCATTATTTGGTGTAGCCGTACCATGTGCATTGACATAATCAATATCTCGCGGGCTTAACCCGGCTAGGTTAAATGCTTTTTTCATAGCTAGGTATGCTCCTTCCCCATTTTCGGACGAAGCCGTTTGATGAAAAGCATCATTGGCATTGCCATATCCTGAAAGATAAGCAAGCACTTTTTTATTTTCCTTTAGAACGATTTCATCCGATTCCAGGATCAGATATGCCGCAGCTTCACCCAAGTTCAGACCTTTGCGATTTTGGTCAAAGGGTCTACAGTAAGTATCCGACAGAATCATTAGCGTATTAAATCCATTCAATGTAAACTTGCTCAGAGCATCCGTGCCTCCCACAATTACGCGATCTAATCTGCCGGATTTAATCAGTTGAGCTCCCAACATAATGGCATTTGCAGCAGATGAACAAGCGGTACTTATCGTAGTAACGAAACCCTTCAGCCCTATATAGTCCGCTATGTGCTGAGAAGATACACCTGCATCATGACTAGCGATGTAGCGATGTAGCTCGGGGTTATTCTCATATGCATAAAAATACTTCTCGGTGATATCCATCCCTCCAACGCTGGTTGAAGACACCAAACCCGTTCGATAATTATTCGATACCATATCAATCTGAGCGCTCACAATAGCCTGCTTAGCGGCCAGCGCCCCTAACAGGCCTGTACGCGTCATACTATTATCAACCGGCAGCTGCAATTTTTCGATCATTTGATCGTTAGATAGCTTTATCTCGCCTACCAGCACCTTGTCCCGCAAAGAAGTATCGAAATTATCTACCTGTGTAATTCCGTTCTGTGCATTGCGCAAAGAATTGAGGTTCTCAGCTACCGTATTTCCGATAGCCGATACGATTCCCATTCCTGTGATAGCAACACCGTTCTGCATATTTAGAGCCTGTTTAAAATTTTAACGAAATAATATTGTAACCTATTTGTCCCCTATCTTTCCTTTATTTTGATGCTCTTTTCAGCCTATTTTTTACTTCCTATTTTTGATTTAGCCCGCTAAATCTTCAAATACGAAGCAAAAACTCTTTCTCAAAATACCTATAAAAATAAAGAGCAATAAAATTTAAACAGGATCTTATTTTGTTCGGTTTTTAGCAATATAATCTGCCATGGTATTTACAGATTCGAAGATGGATTTACCTTGTTTAGGATCACTCAATTTAATACCGTACTCTTTATCTAAAAGCACAATAAGCTCCAGTGCATCGATAGAATCCAGGCCTAATCCATCGCCGAATAAAGCGTCAGAATCATCGATATCTGCCACCGAAATATCCTCTAGGTTCAAGACTTCAATGATTTTTCCCTTTAATTCCTCTTTTAACTCTTCCATTTTTAATTTTTAACTAATTTATTAATAGTATCTGTCGTATGTAGTGCAGTTCCCCTCTCTTCCACAAGATACAGAACTGCTTTATAATTCTCTTCAAAAAGTTCAACCCAGCCACACAACACTTTTTTTGCCTTCAGACTTTTTATCAAATACGTAGCATAATTGAAAATAGTAACTGCATCGAATTCATCGCTCACAAAAAAAACATGTTCGGATTTCATTCCGTGACGAATACCAATCTCACCTCCACATATGTTGGCCAAGGTATATACAAAAACAGCCGGACTCGGAAAAAAATTAGCTGCATCTTGAATACTGCCTTGATACTTAACATCCGTGTCCAAACTCGCCGATTTGTTACTTAAAACCAACGCAATATCTTCTTTATCTTCTTCTTCGTTTAGCAGAACTTCTGCTGCTAAAAAAGCTAATTTACTTAGATTATCCATTTTATAAAATTTGGAATAATCTATCTGTTGATTCTTAAAGGCCTGCTTAATAAAAGCAAAGAACTGAGCTTCATCTGTATGAAAAATTGCATTTCCATCAACAGAAATCCTCCCATTTTCTATTTTACTATAGTGCGATATATACAGTGGCCTATCCATTCATCTTTTTTAAAATTGCCGCGCAATTACTACCACCAAAGCCCGATGCTGTCTTCAAAATATACGTTAATGGAATATCCATAGCTTGGGTGACGATATTAACATCCTTCGATGTACCCTTCAAATTAAATCCTTTGGTAGGAAGTAATTTGTTATTCTGAAGAGATTGGATCGAAATAATTAATTCCAGCAAACCAGAGGCACCTAGTGTATGTCCATAATAACCTTTAAGGCTGTTAATTGGAATTTTATGCATCCCCAAACGGCTAAAAGCGATCGCTTCCATTTCATCATTATATGGTGTTGCTGTTCCATGGGCTGATATAAAATCAATTGCAGATGCGGCGATCCCTGCTTCTTTCAAGGCCGAAGAGATGCTTTGATATAATCCCTCTCCCGTTCTCGACGGGCCCGAAATGTGGTTGGCATCGTTAATAGCACCTTCTCCTACAATTTCTACTAATGCATTTTCGTCAGATTTGGTAACCAAAATAGCGCCCGCAGCTTCTCCTAAGGTCACACCGTCACGATTTAAATCGAATGGTTTACAGGGATTGGCACTCATCGCTTGAAAAGCACCGAAGCCTGACAATACAAACTCACTTACCTTATCACCCGCTAGCACGAAAACCTCATCAAATTGTCCCATCTGTATTAGTCTTTTGGCAACTGAAACAGCTAGAAGCCCCGACACACAAGCATGTGAAATCACGATAGGTTGTGTAATAAATCCAAAAAGATGAGCTAGCTTAACAGCAAGCTTATTCAACTGAGCCTCCTCCGATTTACCTTCCGATAAAAAATCTATATTCCCTTTAGTCGTAGATAGAATAAATCCTGTTTTGGTATCTAAGTTTTTTAACTTTACCAATGGTTCCAGGGCCAAATAAAGCATGGTTTCCAAATACGTCAAATCTGAGCGGACGGTCGGAAGATTCTTTATCTTTGCGGTATAGATATTTTCAAAATATCCTATCGTGTGCATATCGATACCCGTATTTTCCTCCAATAAGGCAATCCAATTGCTATGTAAATCCAAACCTAAAGGAGTTACACAATTCATAGCGGATATGTATACTGGAGAAAACACGTTAAAACAGACCCATTTTTTTCTTCCAATCAGTGATAAAAGCGGGTGTATTTAACACCAAACTATTTTCTTTATCTAGGAAAACCTGAACAGTTTCTCCAGTACACACGAGTTGGTTATGCGTGTTAAAAATACGATACCGAAAGATCAATTTGGCCGTAGGCGTATCCACAAGAGTTGTCTCTATCCGGCATGCATCACCGTAGCGAAGCGGTAACTTATGTTCGCATGTGGATTTCACAATCGGCGTAGTATACCCCGCACGTTGAACCGTAAGATAATCTATTCCATGCAACAAGCCAAAGGCTTCTCTTCCATCTTCGAAATAGGAGATGTAGTGACCATGCCATACTATGCCCAACGAATCCACCTCGTTAAAGCGAATATTCACTTCTTTCGATACTCTGAGATGAAGGATTTCGTTATATAGTTCTTTTCTTTTTATCATATATGATGGCTATGGCTATGGTGAGCCCGAAAAACAAAAGTAGCAAAATAATCTCAGGCATGATGTCTATCCATGATCCATTCCGAAGCAAAACATCATAAAATCCGTTCAATGCCCAATTTATCGGCGAAATCTTAGAAATAACCTGCATCACCTGGGGCATGATAAATACAGGAACCCATACCCCGCCAATTGCTGCCAATATCACCACGAAAGTAGCTCCAAAAGGTGCCGACTGCTCTTGCGTTGTCGCAATGGTACCTACAGCTACACCTGCTCCAATCGCGGCCAGTCCAGAAAATATAGCTAAAACCGAAAGTTTAAAGAGATTGTTATCGATTGCAAAAGCCGGAATTCCCATTAAGGGAAATAAATAGACACCAATTGCCAACATCAAATAAAACTGTATCAGACTAATACAAAGATAGCTAACTGTTTTACCCAAAATAAAGACGTAATACGGAACAGGGTTTGTAGTTAAGCGGATCATTGTACCTTGCGATTTTTCCTTTACAATATTAATAGATAGCGGAACTATAATAAAAAATATTGCAAATAGGGTCCATGCTGGCACGTTATGCTGGCCTGCATCGGGTTTTATCTCCTCGCCCTCTTTCTCCGAACCAATTTCTTTGAAGGTAATGAATCCTTTCTGTGTAAATGCTCCTCCATCTATACCGTCGCTTAACTGCTCCTGAAATTTCTTATAGATACGTTCTGTTTCGATCGTGGCAATCAGTTTATCTATCGAACTTTTTACCGCTGTTTTAAACGAAGATTGAGTAGCAGGATCAAAATATAGTCTAACTTCCTTGCTCGATATCGGCCGACTTCCCGTTGCTGTAGCTTCTTCTTCTTCATAACTGAATTCGCTCATAATGCGATCCACATTATGCTGTACCTGTGAGTTCAAATCAGAGGTCATGTTTGCTGGTAAGATAATGGCAAGTTGAAAATCTCCTTTGAATACTGCATCCTTTGCTGTTGCTTCCACGAGCGGTGTATCATCTATTTGCGTGATCAATGTAAAGTTTCCTATTGATCCCAGTTCCCTTTGGATAGCATACGATATAGAATCTTTATCGTTGTCTACCAGGAGTACGGGTATTTTAGTCCCCAACAACGAATCAAATGATCCTTTTTGAACGACGGTAATCGTAACCAGTAGCAGCAGAGGCATCACAAACAGAATGATCAGACCACCTATATCCCGTATCTGCAATAACAATTCCTTTTTCACCGCCATCCCCAGTTTATATACCATCTCGGAACCCCCTTCCTGTCATCGCAATGAATACATCTTCTAAATTTCGTGCATCCACAATCGAATTAATCAATACCGCTGGTGTACCTTGAGCGATAATCCTACCTCCTTCGATAATCGCGATCCTATCACACAGCTCTTCTGCTTCAATTAAGTGATGAGACGTATAGACAATGGTCGTACCCTGTTTGTTAAGCTCTTTTAAAAAATCCACGATTGCATTTCTTGACTGTACATCGACACCTACTGTGGGCTCATCTAGAAAAAGTACTTTTGGCCGATGTAACACACCAGCTAGTAAATTTACTCTCCTTTTCATTCCTCCAGAGAATGTTCCTACCTGCCTGTTTGCGAAACGCGTAAGTCCCATCTTTTCTAGTGAAACATTGACTAGTTCCTTAAGACCTCGTCCTCTCAGCCCATGCATAGCCCCAAAATAACTTAGGTTTTCATGCGCAGTCAAGGTATGATAAAGCGCGTACTCCTGCGGGACTACACCAATAGATTTACGGATCGCTAAACCATTTTCTTTGTAGGTCTTCTGATCAATGGAAAAATTCCCCGAGCTAGGTTGTATCAAACCACAGAGCATTGAAATCAACGTCGTCTTGCCAGCACCATTCGGCCCTAAAAGACCAAATATTTCACCATTTAAAATATCCAAGGATAGATTATCTACAGCTAAAAAATCACTGTTCTTATATTGTTTAGAAAGGTTTTCAACCTGAATAACAGACTTTAAATCCATCAAATCGCCTTTTTTAATCTCTTGAAAAATGCCTCTTCCAGATCAGCTAGCTTCATCAAATCGGCAGATAACGCTGCATATACATTCTCTTGATTGCTACGGTTTTTATATACACGTGAAGCAGCCACAGCAAAATCGCGCCACATGTCGCCGATTTCGGTCATTTCTTCTGAGAGCTGAAGCAGCTGAGGATTATTGATCTTCTTACTCGCTTCCTGCAAGAAAGCCGAATAAATATAGCGAAAACCGCCGCCACCGGTACCAATTTCTTCCTGCATACGCACCATTTGGGCTAGATAATAGTTTGCTTTTGCAACACCATGCTTCTTCGGCCACTTTAATATCGAACGGGCAACCATACGCATCCCCCTTACTCCGATAATCGGCACAGGTGCTAACATATCATTGCAGGTTTTTTTTATGGATTTAAAAATAGCACGCTCCCAATCTATCGTATCCTCATCCGGAATATATGTTGGATAGTAAATATGTCCTTTTGGGGCTAATACTCCCTTCGAGAACCGTACCTTCTCCAATTCTCTATCTGTCAAGCGATTTACCCCTTCCATAGTCGGATCACTGATAAGATATTCATTTTGCTCTTTTCCATATACAACAATATTGTGCGCATTGAAATGGAAACGGTAATCGTCCGGAAAATAAGGAAGATGAAATACGCCTACTTGTAAACCCGAAGGGATGTTATTTTTTAAGTTATCATCAAGTTGCTGTTGTGCCCGCTCTTTACTCGAAAACTTCTGACGTTTTATTTTAATACCTAAGCGACGCGCCATTCGTCCGAAGATCCATCCCGGCATGGGCCTGTAGCTTAATCCTGGCGCATTATTTACTCTTAAAAAGGGAAGATACACGTAAAACAATCCTGATCCTAGACCGAAAACCATCGGCTCACTAATATCTAACCCTCTATTGCGCAATAAATTTGACGCAACGCCATTTTCGCAATGTGCCGTTTGGTGATGTGTAAAATCTAATTGCATTAATCTCCTTTGTAATTTCTTAACTCCTCCACAGTAATTTCGAACACGTCCGCATATTTCTGCAATTGTTTATCTGCTAATTTTCTGAACACTTCGGGTTTATTATGTCGCTTTACGCGCCATTTCCAATACCCCGTATACTCAGCAAGTAAACCCCAATCCATTCGGTTGCGTAACATAAAATATTGAATCGGACTACTAAGTCCCGCTTTAACATCGGCCGCGGCCTTATTTATTTCTTGCTGCAACACTTCCATCGTATGGTCCTGCACGATATTTTTGGCTTCCCAACCCGTACTTAAAGCTGTTGTATATTCGCCATTTTCATCGAGTGCATAATACAACTCTCGAGATCCTTTTTGGACTACTCTTCCATCATCCTGTGGAACTTCAGATTTCTTCATTTATTTTCCTTTTTTAAAAATAAATTTATATCCGCCTCTGCGCAAATTCTTTCTCCAATTCTACTGGAGACCTGCATTGTACAGATACTGTAATCATTTCCATCAAATTTCGACGTTAACGTAGCATCGGTCACCAATAGATCCCCTACTTGCGGGAGTACCAAAATACGTAAACTTTTTATGCCCGAAATAAATCCAATCGCTCGCTCGTCTACCGCTGCGTTATAGTCGTCCTCATAATACGTCTGTCCGACGATCGAAGAACATACCTGAGCCATGTTTTCCACCAGCCCAATTTCTTGAAAAAAACCATCCCTGAGTAAAACATTATCTCTCTGAATCAAAAAGTGACATATCACATGATCAGCAGATATTTCTACGATATGATCCACCATAAGCATGGGTCTACGATGTGGCAAAAAAGCCTGTATCTCGATCATATTATTTGATGATGACATATTAACTAGAAACGACAACTGTTTTCATTTGCGCCCTTCCGATCACCTCTTTTCCTATTTTGGAAGTGATGTTTACTAAAGTGACCCCCATAAATTCTTGAATAATTTGCACCTCGGTTTGAATAACATCACCTACCTTCGGTAGAGAAGTCAATTCTATGCTTTGCATAGAGCCAATATAGCCTATAGGAGGTTCTTCATTTCGTATAAAATAATCATAACCAGTATGTAGCGCTACCGACTGCGCCATATGCTCTAACAGGCCGCATTCTTGAAGTGTTTCTATATTAACGAATAACGTATCTTCGCGCACATGAAGGCCAGAAAGAAGACAATTTTCAGCATAACGATATAGCGTATCTACCATAACAATAGGAGGCCTTTGTGGTATCAACTTCAAAATCCGATCGTCATGAATGGGTAAGTTCATATTTAAATTAGCAAACGGTTAAATAAGCATATGAATACGTAAACCGGGCACTTTCGGGAACACACAAGTAGATGTGTTGCCCTTTTTTTAGTTTGCCCGAGTTCACGAGTTCCTCTAACATCAGATAAACAGATCCTGCACCGACATTTCCTACCGTTTTCAAATTCAAAAACCATTTCTCCCGCGTAAACTCGAGTCCCGCTTTCACTAGTCGTTCATAAAGTCCATCCACAAAATAGTGCGAGGAAACGTGTGGTAAAATATAATCTACATCATCTGGTGTGATATGATGCTTTGCCAATGCATGCTTCGTACTTTCAACTCCTTTATCTAGAATATATTTATCCAACAACTTAGTATCCTGCTTTACTGCAAAAATAGACTGATTCAACCACTCTTCAGAAGGATAGTCACTGAATGATTTTAAGGAACCGTCTTCTTGCTTTTCTGACCCAGCGTACATGCATACTTCTAGTTCGTGCGCATACGAATATCCCTCTATCCATTCTATCTTTAACGGCAACTTCCCTTTTGGTTCATTCTGCAACAAAAAAGCGCCAGCCCCATCGGAAAGCATCCAACGTAAAAAATCTTTGTTAAACGCAATAATCGGCTGTTCCTCCAGCTCCTTAAGATTCTCAACCTCTTTATTAAAATGATCGGCTAACATCCACGAAGACATACGCTCCGACCCGGTACATACCGCATTTGCAGTGTTCCCAGACTTCACGGAAAGATAGCCAAATTTCAATGCATTCATTCCCGCGCAGCAATTTCCTGAGGCTGAATTTACTTCCGATTGACCATTTTTCAATTCGCCATGTACCATTACTGCATGAGAGGGCATTAAATAATCTGGAGAAGAGGTGCCACAAGAAATTAATTCAATTTTATCACCGGAAAACTCCTCATCCAATAGATTACGAATTGCATTAGCCGTAAGCTCTACATTGGTGTGAGTTGGCTTACCTTCCTTTGTTAGTGCATAATATCGAGTCTCTATACCATTATTTCGCAGCACGATTCGTCGTGCTTTCGATTCGCGGTCATTAATTTTCCCTAAGTAATCCTCCATTTCATCATTAGAAATAGGATCATTTGGCAAAAACTTACTAATTCTGTTAATATATACTTCGTTCATTTAAATTCCTAAATAATGTGCTCTGTCTTTTCTAATTTTTATGAAATATAGCAGCGGATATAATATTAATTCAATAACAAATACAATTGGCGATAACACATACAATGCCAATATCACATAATACTTAAACATGTTGACCAAGATCTTTCTCCTTTTAGGATTTTTTAAAATCAACTTGGACCAAATAGCAAACATGCGATTTGCCTTTTGGTCCATGGAAACTAGGAAAAATCTAAATTTTACTGCACCATTTTCTACTAATTCATTTTGTAGCTTTTCAAAATTACCATTTTTTAAATAGGGAATAATTATTCTACCAAATTTTGCTGAACTTTTGATTTCATCTTCAGAAACTCCCGGCATCGGAAAAATTCCAAAAGCTTTCTTTTTCATTCCTGAAAATAACCAGTCTACAATGGTAATGACAGAGATTAAATTGGGATGCCGATCCGTTAGCGCAATGTTCCCGACTAACACGCCCCCATTGGATACAATCTGCATTTTTACCTTATCCTGCGCTTTTGCCCACATATTACGGGTTCCGCTTACGGTAACGATCGGCCTTCCCTTAAGCAAAGGCATAGCATATCTACTTTTCAAAAAAGAATTGATGGGAATAGAAGGACTTAGATACCATACCTGATAGTGAAACAACACCAAATCGTATTCATTTTCAAGCAGGCTTGGAGAAGGGGGGTGAATTTCTTCGGGAATCTGCTGAAATGTCTCCGGAAAAGTATTGAAAAATGCACTTCCTGTCCATGGAAAAGGAAAGGAATGCACCATTTTTATCTCATAAAAATCTACATTGATCTCCGGATCGGCTAGCATCGGACCGCAAATAGATTGTGCAATTTCCTGCAATTGTCCAGATTGGCTAAAGTAGATTACTAAAATGTTCTTCATCCGATGTTATTGTTTCTCTTCCAAAAATCAAAGAAATTAAACCAT
Source organism: Sphingobacterium alkalisoli (assembly GCF_005049105.1). GTDB lineage: Bacteria > Bacteroidota > Bacteroidia > Sphingobacteriales > Sphingobacteriaceae > Sphingobacterium > Sphingobacterium alkalisoli. The sequence goes on along the minus strand of NZ_SUKA01000001.1, from coordinate 842,704 downwards.
TGTAAGGGATATTTCCTTACTATTTTTTCTACACTCGCCGTGTATGCTCTCAGTACCGATTGCGCATCTCTATGTTTGACACCTTCCGCCACACGCGCATACAGATGATAGTGGAGATTAGATTCCTTCATCACATATACAAAGATCACAGGCACACCCAAGCGAGACGCCAAATGAAATGGTCCTGCCGGAAAAACCGCGGACTTACCTAAAAGCTCTCCTTCCAGCACTTTAGATCCTTCAAAATAGCGGTCTCCCGTAAAACATATCAATTCATTATTCGATAGCGCATCATTTATATCAAAGACATGCGACATATCGTCTTTAATAAAGATATATTTAATCGTGGATTTATCTGCAATACGTCGCAGATATTCTTTGATAATTGAGACTTCCTGGTCTACCGTAACCTGATTGATTTGGAAATCTACATTAAGTTCAGAAAAAAAACGTTCGGATATTTCAAAATTACCTACATGCGCACTAATTAAAATACCTCCCCTTTTCTCTTCCAATGCTCGTTTTAAGTGTTCAATGCCGTCAAATTCGTATGTAAAACGATTCCTCAATCCCGAAGAGATGGCTACTTTGTCTATAATCGTCTGGCCGAATACGAAGTAAGTCTGGTAAACTTTCCAGAAAGACGTCCATCTTGAAAAACCTTGACGTTTATGGAGATAGTAGAAAATTTCTTTAAAGTTGGCCGGGTAGAAAATGAAATAATAAAATGCCACAAAAACAAGAAGTCCGTAAGCAGTACGGACGCCAAGTTTTCTGATCAAGAAAACAAATATTTTATAGCCAAGGAGTGTTCCTTTAGACTTTCCGTCCCATTGGCTCATATTATTTTCAATTATTTCGCCGCGATCTTCTTTTCAATCACATTATAAAAATCTTGGAAGGTCGTCATACCCGAAAAGTCAGCTTCTCCCAATTTAACTCCAAAATTTGATTCGATCAAAACGACTAAATCCACATAGTCTAAACTATCCAAATCTAATGATTCCTTTAATGGGGCACCTGGTTTAATCACCTCTTCATCCACCTCAAATTCTTCAATCAATATGTCGTTTATTTTCTGCTTAATATCTGTATTACTCATTTATTTAAATCTCTTAACCACTATCGCTGAATTGGTACCACCGAATCCAAAAGAATTAGACAAATATATGTCAAATTCTTTTTTAATTGTTGTAGAAACTAAATTTAATTCTTTAACGTCATCATCTGGCGATTCCAGATTAATATTAGGTGCTATGAAACCGTTTTGAAGCATCAATGTTGAATATACAATTTCACTTGCCCCTGCCATCCAACATTCATGCCCAGTCATTGATTTAGTAGAACTTACATAAGGCTTTTTACCAAAAACCTCCAAAATGGCTTTTGCCTCATTGGCATCTCCCAGTGGCGTGGATGTGGCATGCGCATTGATATACTCCACTTGTTCAGGGAATATACCAGCCTGTTCAAGGGCACGACGCATGGCAATAGTCGGGCCTTCGATATTCGGTGTGGAAATATGTCCACCATTTGATGAAAAACCATATCCCACCACTTCAGCAATAATAGGGACGCCACGGCTTACGGCAGATTCGTAACTTTCTAAAATGATTGTTGCTGCCCCTCCGCTCGGAACAAGCCCCGTTCGGTGTACATCAAATGGACGGGAAGCTTTTTGAGGATGATCGATATCCGTTGCAAACACGCCCAATCCATCAAAGCTTGCCATCGCATAGGGATTTATTTCCTGTGCACCGCCACAAATAATAACGTCCTGAAGTCCCTGTTTAATAAACATGAACCCGAGGCCTATTGCGTGAGAACCACTTGCACAGGCGGCACTGATGCTCATGTTAACGCCCTTTAATCCGAGAATGGTCGCTAAATTCATTGTTACAGTGGAGTTCATCGATCTGAAGATAGCACCAGAGCCAATTAATTGTGTGTCCTTCTTTTCCCTAGCAATATCTGTTGCTTCGATAACGGCCTTCGAAACGCTATCGTTTCCAAATAATATCCCGACTTCGTTATGCTCAAAATAAGACATGTCAATACCGGAATTTTGTAAGGCCTCCATCGTAGCCATGTACGCATATTCGGATTCTTCGCCCATACTGATTCGCTGACGACGACTTAGTATCTTTTTCAAATCGGGAACTGGAACCATCCCTGTAAGCGGCGATTTAAATCCAAAAGAAATCCGTTCCGGATCTACCACAATACCAGATTTGCCTTCAAAAAGTGATTTTGTAACCTCCGCTAAATTTGTTCCAATACAGGAATAGATCCCCATTCCTGTAATCACGACCCGTTTATCCATAATTACTTAAGAATAAATACCTCCGTTAATATTAATAACCTCACCTGTAATATAGCTAGATTTTTTTGAAGCTAAAAAAGAAACTAGGTCTGCTACCTCTTCAGCTTCTCCAAAACGATTCGCAGGAATCATCTTCACGAGTTCCTTTTCATCCATATCCGCGGTCATATCGGTACGTATAAATCCGGGAGCCACTGCGTTGACTGTAATATTTCGTTTAGCAACTTCTTGCGCAAGCGCCTTCGTAGCGCCTATAATTCCGGCTTTTGCCGCCGAATAGTTCGTTTGTCCTGCGGTACCCTTCACCCCCGACACGGATACAATATTAATAATACGCCCATAACGGTTACGCAGCATTTTTTGGATAAAGAAATTTGTAACATGAAAAAAGCCATTGAGCGAAATATCGAGTACGGATTGCCAGTCTGCTTTTTTCATCCACATGAATAAGCCGTCTCGCGCAATACCCGCATTGTTAACGATAACTTCCACAGTTGCTTCCGGATTCCTATCAAGCCAAGACTGTAGTGCCGTTTCTACCGCCTCGGAATCTGAAACATCAAATTTCAGTATCTCTCCTTTGCCCCCAACTTCCTCAACTAGTGACAGGCATTGCTTTGCTGCTTCCTCATTACCTTGATAATTAATCAAGATATAGTAGTCAGAATCTGCGGCCAATTTTTTACAGATTGCACGTCCGATTCCTCTTGATCCTCCCGTTACTAATGCACAGATCATACTGCTAAATTTACTTCATTAAATATTCCTTTACTGCTTTAATAGCGGGGTAAAGGGGTTTGTCATCTGAAAAGACCGGAATAATCTGACGAATATCCTCATATATCTTTTTCGTTCTTGAAGATACTAAATTTTGATAAGATAAAATATCTATGGCTTGGGCTAAAGATATCATTTGAATCGCCAAAACCTCATATGCGTTGATAATTACTTTATGGGTGATCATAGCCGCATTTGTACCCATACTTACAATATCCTGATTATCGTTATTATTCGGGATACTATGCACGTACATCGAATTGGATAAGGTCTGGTTTTCTGCTGTCGTAGACGTGGCCGTAAATTGCGCTCCTTGCATTCCAAAATTAAAACCTAATTTCCCCATATTAACAAATGGGGGAAGAATCTCATTGATTTTAGCATTCATCAAGTAGTTAAGCTGACGTTCAGACAACATAGTCAGACGGGTAATAGCCAACTTCAATTTATCCATTTCAAGAGAAATATAGTCCCCATGGAAATTACCTCCGTGATATACATTTTCATCTTCTACCGAAATAATGGGATTATCGCTTACCGAATTAACTTCATTTTCCAATATACTGCCGACTCCACTAATTGTTTCCAAAATAGGTCCCAAAATCTGTGGCACACAACGTAGTGAATAATATTCCTGTACCTTATCTTTAAAAATTTCCTCGAGATTGTTTCCTGAGTACAAATCATCTTCACGTTTACGGATCAGCTGACTGTCACTGAGATGTTCGCGCATCATGCGGGCAATATCCTGTTGACCTTGATGCTTTTTGACTTCATTGAGCGTAGTTGAGTAATGATCATCATGAGCTTTTGCTAATTCATTCATAATAGACGACATCTCCACCGACCATTTCAACAATTTCTTTGCATGAAAATAGTTTACTAATCCTGCTCCCGTCATTACGGAAGTTCCATTAATCAACGAAATACCTTCACGAACGACTACCTCAACCGGCACTAAACCTAATTCGGCAAACACGGCCGTCGTAGGTCTTCTTTGGCCCTTGTAGATAACTTCTCCTTCACCAATCAGGGTAAGTGCCAAATGAGCAAGTTGGACCAAATCGCCGCTTGCTCCTACACCTCCATGTGCAAAGATCACCGGTGTGATGTCTAGATTAATAAAATCCTGTAGCCGTTCAACAACGCTGATATGAATACCCGATTTACCTTTTGAAATATTGCTTAGACGAGTTAGCATTGCGGCCTTCACCACATCCGGCGGCAACAATTCCCCAGTACCTGCAGAATGGCTGCGAATCAAATTGTATTGTAATTGAATGCGATCAGAATCTTGAATTCGATACTGAGCCATTGGTCCAAATCCGGTATTTATACCATAGATTATCTTATTTTCAATAAATGACTTTAAAAATTCATGGCTTCTTTTTACAACTTGACGTGTTTCCTCAGAAATAGTAACTTCTTGTTGACCCAGTAAAATATTTGAGAACCCTTCCAGAGTTAATTCATTGTTGATGGCAATCATTGATAGTGATTATTATAACTTTTTCAATTTTAAGATTATCTTCTTTGCGGTTAAGATAATATGTTACTTTTGCTCTCGCTTTGCATCGCAAAAGTAACATATTAAATTTAATTCTTTAGGAATGAGTACAGGTGATGTTGATATTTTAATCATTGGCGCTGGTCCCTCTGGGTGCGTTGCTGCTGGATACCTCCAAAAGCAAGGAGCAAAAATAAAAGTAGTTGAAAAAACAAAATTTCCTCGCTTGGTTGTAGGCGAAAGCCTAATCCCACGTGTTATGGATCATTTTGATGAAGCAGGATTGTTTGACGATCTCAATACGCAAAACTTTCAACCAAAACCCGGCGCACGTTTTATTAAGGGAAATATTATCAGTATTTTTGATTTTAGTAAGAAATTTGGTGGAGGTTGGGATTGGACATGGCAAATTCCACGCGCCGACTTCGATCAGATAATGACAAATTCACTGATGAAAAGAGGAGTAGATATCGCCTTTGAAACTACGGTCACCGATATCACATTTCAGGGAACAAATTCCATAACGACCGTTGTCGATAAAGAAGGAAATTCATCTCAAATCAAAGCAAAATTTGTCATCGATTCCAGTGGATACGGCCGCGTACTACCACGGTTGCTAAATTTAGATAAGCCTTCTCAACTCCATCCTCATTCAGCCATTTTTTCGCATGTAAATGACGTTAAGAGACCAAAAGGTATAGAAGGGACACAGATATCATTCGATGTGTTGGACACGGAGGTATGGTTATGGGTTATTCCTTTTTCTAATGGCAACACAAGCCTGGGCATCGTAGCGAACACGGATTTTATTGACAAACTATCTACTAATGGTCACACGGAAGAAGCATTGCGCAAGGCGATCCAACTCTCCGATTTTTACGTGCAACGTTTTGCAAATACCACATTTTTATTCGATCCTGTTCATCTGAAAAATTATTCAGCCGCAGTAACCAAGATGTACGGCGAAGGATTTGCGTTAACAGGAAACAGTTCAGAATTCTTGGATCCGGTATTTTCTTCGGGAGTTTGTTTTGCAACCGAGTCGGGGATTTTAGCTGCTAAACTAGCTTGGAAACAAATCAACGGCGAAAACGTCAATTGGGAACAGGATTTTGCAGCATATATGCAAAGAGGAATAGACGTATTCACGACCTACGTAAAGGAATGGTACACCGGAAACTTACAGACCTTATTTTTTCACCGTCCTGAAAATCAAGATGTGAAAGAGAAAATATGTGCTGTACTTGCTGGGTATGTCTGGAACGAAGAAAATCCATTCGTCAAAAAGCATGACAGAGTAATTCGAAGTATGGCTTATCTTTTACAGAACAATCCTGCTGCGTTTAAAGAAGTAATCGGTGAATAAGTAACACATAACAAAAGCAGATAATAAGTTATCTGCTTTTGTTAGTTTAACGCTATTTACAATATAGCTCGTAAATTTGTTGCGCTTTGTTTTACATCGTCTTTATTATTCTGCCAGTTATACTCATATTCTGCAGAGAGCATTCCCGAGAACTTTTGACGTTTTAACTCGTTAACAACTTCCTGAAGCGGAAGTTTTCCTGTTCCCCAATGCACGTCATGTGCCTTTTTATCTCCAAAAGTATTCAAATCCTTAAAATGTAAGTGAAAGACGCGACCTTCCAGTTGTTTTAAACACGCCACCGGATCTAATCCCGAACGCATCCAATGACCAACGTCAGCTGCTGCTCCCATACGCTTGCTTCTACCATCCAGTGAAGCAAGTACAACATCCGGTGTCCAATATTTCGAGGGTTGGGGATGATTATGAAGTGCTGCCTTAATATCGTATTTATCACACAATCTGGAAATAATATCCAAATGTTCCTCCGCGGGCTCGACATTTACCACTTTTACCTCCATATCTTTAGCAAATTGAAAAATCTTTTCCCACTCTTCCTCGGTGTTAGCACCTACTACCCCGAAAGCGTATAAGGTAATATTCTTTTTCTTCAATAAATCCTTCACCAATTTTCTTCCTGATTCAGAAAGGCCGTATCCCATTTTTTCCTGGCTTCCGGCACCAATTATTTGACCGGGGTATGCTTCCACATAGCGTAACTCACAACTGTCAATTTTGTCTAACGCTTCTGCAAAGGTGAAAAGCCTAAATGTATAGGCCTGCGAACCTAATTTCCAACCAAGTTTTTCCTCTGGATTTGCCCGGGAAAGATCTCTAGTGGAAGAGCACGATGTCAAGACAGTAAGACTCCATACGATCAATAAATTTAGAAAGGTTGATTTTATCATGATTGGGGTTTAAGTATTAAAAACTTCTAAAGTAATAAAAAACGCCAAGAAATAGGAATTTCTTGGCGTTTTTTATTACCTGATAAATCGTTAAGAAAAATGAGGCAAGGCTGCTTCGATTCGCCCAATTACTTCTTTTTCTTCTAATAGTTCTGCTATTTTAAAAACATCAGGACCAAACTTGCCACCTACGAGCATAATGCGAAAAGGCATCATCAGCTCACCGACTTTCATTCCAGATAAAGCTACTTTTTCCTTAAAAAAGGATTCTAACGCCGATGCTTCCCAAACAGGCAACTCAATTAATTCTATTATTAACTCTTCAAAAAAAGAGGTTTTCTGCGCATTCCATTTCGGCTTAATAGCCTCCACATCATAGGAAATAGGACGCTGAAAGAAAAATGATGTTTGCGTCCAGAAGTCTGAAATATATGTCATACGTTCTTTCACAGCAGAAAGCACTCCATCTAAAAAGACCGGATCCACTTCTTCTATTCCATGTTCAACCAATATATTCCGCATTTGCACAATTAGCGCAATATTATCGGTTTGCTTAATCCATTCGTGGTTGAACCATTTTGCTTTTTCAAAATCGAATTTGGCACCGCTCTTACTAATACGTTCTACCGTAAATTTTTGGACCAACTCTTCTTTGGTAAAAATTTCCTGTTCTGTTCCGTCATTCCATCCCAATAATGCAAGTATATTGAGAAAAGCCTCCGGCATAAAGCCAAGTTCCCTGAAACCTTTTGTCAAGCCACCGGATTTAGGGTCAACCCAATTCATCGCATATACCGGAAACCCCAACCGATCCCCATCGCGCTTGCTCAATTTACCATTGCCATCAGGTTTTAAAATCAGCGGTAAATGTGCCCAGTACGGCATTTTCTCTTTCCATCCGAGATATTCCCACAACAAAACATGTACAGGAGCAGATGGCAGCCACTCTTCTCCTCGGAAGATATGTGATATTTCCATCGCCTTGTCATCCACCACTACGGCCAAATGATAGGTAGGCATCCCATCTGCCTTTAATAAGACTTTATCATCAACTAGTTTTGTTTCAAAAGAGACACGCCCGCGAATCATATCTTCAAACGATAACACTTCATCTTCAGGCATTTTAATACGTACAGTATAAGGAACCCCGTCTTCAAGCAACTTTTGAACTTCTTCCTCTGATAAGCTTAGTGAATTTCGCAGGTTTGCTCGATTTTCGTGGCCGTATCTGAAATTCGGATAAATCCGACGCTGCTCTTCCAGTTCTTCTGCGGTGTCAAACGCATAGTAGGCATATCCATCTTTTATTAATTGTTCTGCGTATTGACGATAGGAAGGTTTTCTTTCACTTTGTCTATAAGGCCCAAAGGATCCTGGCTTACTCGGACTTTCATCCGGTTCAATCCCACACCAGGCAAGACATTCTGTAATATATTCCTCAGCACCGGGCACAAACCGTGTTTGATCAGTATCTTCAATACGTAAAATAAATTCACCCTCGTGATGACGCGCAAATAGATAATTGAACAAAGCCGTTCGTACCCCCCCTAAATGCAATCCCCCTGTAGGACTAGGTGCAAACCGCACCCTAACTTTCTTTTGTGAATTCATACAACAAAATTACATATTTATCGGGGATTTACTTTAAAAATCGCTATAATAGAATAGTTATGCAATAAAATTTTTATTTTGCGGTACGATATATATCATGAATCCATACAGGTACAATAAACAACTTTGGAAATTCTTGCTTTTGTTATTCGCGGTAGTGATAGGGGGCGCATCGCTTGTATATACAAACTACCTTGTCAAAAGTTTATCCAAATCAGAGCGCACGAAAGCTGAGGTATGGGCTATGAGTACGAGGAGTATTGTCACCATGCCCGATGTAGACGATCAATTTATCAGTTTTATTTATGCCGTAAGAGATAGCCTCACTTTACCCGCTATCATTACCGACCAAAAAGAAAACATTATTTTTTGGCGGGATCTGGATTCGACCAAGACAAATATCCGTATAGAAGACACCGTTCAAGCAGATTTAGCATACGATCCGGCCTATTTTGAAAAACAGCTGAATGGGATGAAAAGAATGCATTCTCCCATTGTCATTGATTTAGATACGGGAGAAAAGTGGTATGTCTACTATCACGATTCCGATGCACTACGCCAGCTCCGTGTTTACCCGTATGTCCAGATATCACTTATTGCCGTGTTTCTTATTATTGCCTATACAGTATTCAATTCCATTAAACGATCCGAACAAAATCTCGTATGGGTGGGTATGGCAAAAGAGGCTGCTCATCAATTAGGCACACCCATTTCTTCATTGATGGGGTGGTTGGAGCTGATCCGTATAAAATACAAAGCCGAAGATGATAGTGTACTGAATGAGATGGAACGTGATGTACAACGACTGGAAATAGTAGCCGATCGATTTTCCAAGATTGGTTCTACCCCTTCTCTTACAAACCACAATGTATACCGTGTCATCAACGATTACATAACCTATTTCCGTGTACGTACCAGTGATAAGATTACTTTTGTTATTGAAGGTGATAGACATGTGGAAGCGATGTTAAACATCCAGTTATTTGACTGGATTATAGAAAATTTACTTAAAAATGCCGTCAACGCAATCGGAACTGAGGGGAAAATCATCGTAACCATTTCAGAAAATATTGCAAAAGAGGAAATTTTTATAGACATTAGCGACAATGGCAAAGGAATTGCTCGTACAAATTTTGAAAACGTCTTTCAACCCGGATTTACCACACGCAAACGAGGATGGGGTCTTGGCTTGAGTCTTACCAAACGAATGGTGAGCTATCACAAGGGGCAAATCTTTGTCAAGGAATCTGAAATCGGTAGAGGAACCACATTTAGGATAATATTAAAAAGTAACTTACGCTATGAACCAACTCAAGTCTGATGAATATCCAGCTATATACAGTGATTATATTGAAACAATAGTTGGCGATATAAAAGAAGAACTTGTGCTTCAAATTGAATCTTTTCCCGAATTTATCCGCAGCATACCCGAAGAATTAGGCACATATGCCTATGCAGAAGACAAGTGGACGGTAAAAGAAGTATTATGTCATATATTGGACACCGAGCGGGTCATGGCCTATAGAGCATTGCGGTTTGCTCGAAATGATATGACTGCCTTAGCAGCCTTTGAACAAGATGAATTTGTTGCAAATGGCCGTCATAACGAGCGCACATTTGAGAGCGTGATCGAAGAATTCATCCATTTGAGAAAGGCCAATTTAATTTTCTTTAATTTGTTGAATGAGACCGAGCTTAATCGCAAAGGAATGGCTTCAGATCGCTTAATTAGCGTACGCGCATTTATTTATGTCATTGCTGGCCACTTGAATCATCACCGTATCATTCTACAAGAACGTTATCTAAAAAAATAAAATGATCTGGCTTAAAAATTATTCCTTAGACGAGGTCAACCGTATTTTTGATAAATATATGACTCAGTTCCTCGAAATCAAAGCAACGGGTATCTTAGATAATGCCATTATCGCCACAATGCCCATTACAGACAAAGTGAAACAACCATTCGGAATCCTTCATGGAGGAGCTTCAGTGGTGCTAGCCGAATCTGTTGGCAGTGTAGCATCAAACCTGATCATCGATACAACGAAATACGTAGGTGTAGGATTGGAAGTGAATGCCAACCATGTAAAATCAGGTATAGCAGGGTTAGTAACGGCAACCTGTACAGCAATTCATCTCGGGAAATCCACACATGTTTGGGACATTAAAATCCATAACGATCAACACGAATTATTATGCATATCACGACTAACAGTAGCAATTGTAGAAAAAAAATGATTTTTTTGAAAACATTTTTTAAACAGCATTGTACTATTAATATAGATACCATTCATTGGTTTTATGATACGGTTTAGGTTTAGAGAGACTTCGCCCATCGGAGTCTCTCTATTTTTGTAAACGCATGCAAACGATTGATTACTTTATTCTATTTCTATTCTCAATTTATTTTATTAGTCTTGTGTTATCAAATTATGATAATTATATTTAATCTTAAAACTCCCTATGGATTCTAAAAAATCTTATCAAAAACCGGGACAGTCGACAGTAGGTCCTATGATTATTATCGGATCACTTTTCTTTATTTTCGGCTTTGTCACGTGGTTGAATTCTTTGCTAATTCCTTATTTAAGAATTGCTTGCGAGCTTACCGAAGTACAATCTTATCTCGTGACGTTTGCGTTCTACATCGCCTATTTAGTCATGGCCCCAGTTTCTACATGGGTATTGAATAAATATGGCTTTAAAAAGGGCATGTCTATTTCCTTAGGTATTATGGCTGTGGGCGCGTTGTTATTTATTCCCGCCGCCTATTCCAGAACTTACCTTATCTTCTTGATCGGCTTGTTTGTTATGGGGGGAGGTTTAGCAATATTACAAACTGCTTCTAATCCGTATATTACGATTCTTGGCCCGGTCGAAACTGCAGCGCGACGAATAAGTATAATGGGTATTTGTAATAAGTTTGCTGGCGCTGTGGCCCCTATCATTCTAGGCTTGTTTCTAAATTTAGGTGAGGCGGATAAGTTGACACAACAAGTAAATTCTCTTTCTGCCGCAGAGTATTCCGCAGCTCTAGACAAAGTCGCTTTGGCCGTAGTGAATCCCTATATCGGAATTGTGGTCGTATTAGTGGTTTTATCCATTTGGATCGCGAGAGCAAATCTTCCTGAAGTGCAGGGGAATGAGGAAGAAACAGTAAACCAACACCATGCGTCAGACGGAAAAACCAGCGTTTGGCAATTCCCGCATGTGGTATTAGGAATGATTACACTGTTCTTATACGTAGGCGTTGAAGTTTTGGCTGGTGACACTATTATTGCCTATGGCGTATCCCAAGGTATTGCCTTAGATGATGCAAAATTCTTTACCGGATTTACGATGGTCGCAATGGTAGTTGGATATATTGTCGGTATCATTGCTATTCCGAAGTACATTAAACAAGAGGCCGCATTAAAGTTATGTGCCATACTAGGGATTGTGTTCACAGTGGGTATCGTTTTCACTCATGGAATGACTTCGCTTTATTTTGTCGCACTATTGGGGCTTGCAAATTCGTTGATTTGGCCTGCTATCTGGCCATTAGCCTTGAAAGGTGTGGGCAAATTTACGAGTGCAGCGTCGGGTTTGTTGGTAATGGGAATTGCAGGTGGAGCTGTCATCCCATTATTATATGGTCAGATAGCACACTATGTAGGATCGCACTCGGCTTATTGGATTGCACTACCTTGCTATTTATTTATTTTTTATTATGCTATTATAGGACATAAAGCTGGGAAAAAAGTATAATTAATTCGGCGCTAGGTTAAATAACTCCTACTCGCAGGGCTGTCTCAAAAAACAACAAGTATTTACGTCGTTTCGATCGAAGCGACATGACCATAGTTGCAGGCTTTCGAGACAGCCCTGTCAATAAACTTGATTATGAAAGTTCATTTATTCCTTATATTGCTATTTAGCAGTTTAATTTCAAGGGCACAATTCCTCGAATTCAAAGATCCAAAAGCAGTAAATCCACAAGCTTGGGATATCGTTAAAAAACCTGCAAATTTCTCCTTTATCGATACAGAATTCAGTTTATCCAAATCTACTCCCCCCTCTTCCTCACAACAAATTCTTACATGGAATGCCAAGGCTTGGAAAAACGAAACTATCCACACCCAACTTGCATTCTGGGGTACAACGGATTTCCAAACCATACAACTTTCTGCTTCTCCGTTAACGTCCGATCAGGCGACGATTTCTGCAGATCACATTCAAATCCATCCCATTACATACGTATTATCGGATTTGCCAGGAGATTTAAAAAATGGATGTGGGATCAACGTCAAACTAGATTCCATCTTAGTGGCAGATCGGATAGACAATAGCCAAAGTTTCGTTTATCAAAGAAAAGAAACCCGTCCAATTTGGTTAAGTATCGCGATTCCGAAAAACACATCAGCAGGTCTTTACAATGGCAAAGTATATGTCAATACAGGAAGCAAGGAGATAGCGTTAGATTACACTGTACAAGTAGCCAGTCATACACTTCCTGATGCTGATGAATGGTCTTATCACTTAGACCTTTGGCAAAACCCCTATTCTGTAGCACGACACCACGAGGTGGAACCCTTCTCGACAGCACATTTTGAAAAATTAACGCCTCATATTAAATTGTTGGCAGATGCAGGACAAAAATCAATTACGGCAACCTTAATTTACGACCCTTGGAATGGTCAAACTTATGATAAATACGATGCCATGATAAAATGGGTAAAAGCGAAAGATGGATCATGGCGATTTGATTACTCCGTATTCGATACATGGGTAGCATTCATGCAAAATCAAGGGATCGATAAATTCATAAATTGTTACAGCATGATTCCCTGGAATCTTTCATTTTACTATTTTGATGAGTTGAGCGATAAAATGGAAGTGTTAAAAGCCAAACCGGGAGAAGAGGCTTATGAGAAACATTGGTTGCCTTTTTTAATAGATTTCGCAGCACATTTAAAGCAAAAAGGCTGGTTTGAAAAGACCACCATTGCAATGGATGAACGCCCGATGAAGGATATGTTAGCGGCTATTAATATCATAAAAAAAGCCGATCCAGACTTTAAAATTTCGTTAGCAGGCACCTATCACGAAGAATTAGCGTTTGAATTAATCGATTATTGCATTACACTAGGCGAAAATATGCCTACGGAAATTTTGGAAAAACGTAAATCGTTGGGATACAACACCACAGCTTACACCTGCTGTTCCGAAATATTTCCAAATACCTTTACAAATTCAGGCTATAGCGAATCGGTGTGGTTAGCTTGGAACTCGGTTGAAAGGGGTTTTGACGGATACCTGAGATGGGCATACGATTGTTGGAATGCGACGCCCGATCAAGACACCCGCTATGGAAGCTGGCTCAGCGGCGACACTTATTTGATATATCCCGATAATACGACTAGTATTCGCTTTGAACGATTAAGAGAAGGTATACAAGACGCTGAAAAAATAAAAATAATACGAGAATATCTTCATAAAGCAAAGAGAGAAGATGATTTGGAAAAACTAAACAAACTTATATCGACCTTCAACAACAAAGATATTAAACAAGAATTAATACCGAAACAGGTGAAAGATGGAAAATCTTTCTTAAATTCACTGTAAAATTATTCACAATGAACAGAACATTATTGAGCGCATTCGCCGCTTCAGCATTATTTTTCACGATACAAACTGCGGAGGCACAGGTAAAATTACCTCCTGCAAGTAGTACACAGACTATTACGCAAGGATTAGGAATTAAGAAGATCTCTTTAGCTTATCAAAGACCGAACATCAATGGCCGGGTTGTATTTGGAGAGTTAGTACCTTATGGTGAAGTATGGCGTACTGGGGCAAACAATATTCCTGCCATTACTTTCGAAGAAGAAGTAAGCATTGAAGGGAACAAAGTACCAGCTGGTACATACGGCTTATTTACTATTCCGAACCAAAGTAATTGGACCATTATTTTGAGTAAGAACGTACAACAATGGGGAGCATATCAGTACAAGCAAGAGGAGGATTTACTACGTTTTAACGTAAAATCACAAGCGACGTCTCAAAAAGTAGAAACCTTTACAATTAATTTTACAGACGTAACACCAAATTCTACAAATGTAACGTTAGCGTGGGAAAATACACAAGTTGCATTCAACATTAAAGTCGATCAATCCACCGAGATTCTCGCTTCATTAGATCAGGCTATGCAAGGGGAGAAAAAACCGTATTTTCAGGCTGCTCAGTATTACTACACGAACGGGCTTGACCTCAAAAAAGCTACTGATTGGATCAACGAAGCCGACAAAGGTAACAATGAAGCACCATACATTAAATATTGGAAAGCCAGAATTCTTTTAAAATCGGGCAATAAAGCCGGAGCGGCGCAAGCTGCGAAAGAAGGAGTTGCAATAGCCGAAAAATCAAATAACGGCGAATACATTAAATTAAATAATCAAGTCCTGGGTGAGGCGACCAAGTAATTGATGTTTTAAGATTGCTTCGTCGTCATTCTTCCTTCTCGCAATGAACGTTTTACCACTTGTTCGTCACTGCGAGGAGGTACGACGCGGCAGTCTTTCTTAACTTAATAGGCAAATAGATCGCCGGCCTATCCCAGGCAGGCTTCTTCGTCGAAATGACGGCTCTTAGGACGTGGTTTACTTTTTTCAGGCTCCCTCTTTTTCATTCAATGCATCGTATAAAATTTCTACGGGGTGGTACGCTCGCTCCGAAGTACCATCCTTAATCTGATGCCGACAACTAGTCCCTGACGCTACGAGGACATCATTCTGTTCTTTATTGCTTACGGTAGGAAAGAGTACCAATCCACCTATTTGCATGGAGATTTCGAAATGTTCTTTTTCATATCCGAAAGAACCCGCCATTCCACAACAACCAGAAGCAATGGACTTTACACTAAATTTCTCTGGTATAGAAAGCACCTTTTCCGTAAAATGCTGCAATTTCCAGGCCTTCTGCTGGCAATGCGCATGTAAAAGCAATGTTTTTTGAGACATATTGAAGTCTTCGGATGATATATTTCCTTTCTCAAATTCCTTCCAGAGAAACTCTTCTATAATCATAGCATGTGGTGCGATCTTTTCTGCATCTGTTAAGAGATGTTCATCGACTAGGTCAACATATTCGTCACGGAATGACAAAATCGCTGACGGCTCCACCCCAATAAGAGGCGTTTCACTAGTAACCCGGGAAGCAAAAACCTCTACATTTCTATTTGCTAGCTTTTTTGCCGCGCGAAGCATGCCTTTTGAAATCAGTGCCCGACCACTGAATGCATGATCTATCATTAAAACTTCGTATCCCAATTTCTCCAACAACATAACGGCTTTTTTACCAATTTCCACATCGTTATAATTTGTGAATTCATCGCAAAAGAAATAAACAGTTTTTTTAACCTGGGAAATATTGTGTACCGGTTTATCATAGAGCTCAAACCATTTTCGCAAAGATACACGCGCCACCAAAGGAAGATTACGTTTTTCCGAAAAACCAACCATACGCTTAATAAGCCCTCCAACTAGCCGGTTTTGAATCGACCAATTGTACACAGTTGGCATATAGTAGGCCAGCTGTGTTATCTTATCCACCCATCCTATCAAGCGTGTACGTATTGGGATACCGTTAGCATCGTGATAAGCCTGCAAGAATTCTGCTTTAAGTTTAGCCATATCTACACTCGAAGGACATTCCGTCTTACAGCCTTTACAACTTAGGCATAGATCCATCACCTCCTTGATTTCAGGATGGTCAAACGGATTTTCCTTCGGCGAGTGTGTTAGAAACTCCCGTAAAATATTAGCCCGCGCACGGGTAGTATCCTTTTCATTTCGCGTAGCCATATACGACGGACACATGGTTCCTCCGGACAAGTGGGACTTGCGACAATCACCCGAGCCATTACATTGCTCCGCATGCTGAAGAACGTGTTGTTCTCCATAACGAAAGGCAGTTTTTATCGTTCTGTTCGGTCGATCAGGAGTATAGCGCAAGAAGGAGTTCATTGCCGGCGTATCCACTATCTTCCCTGGATTAAACACACCATAGGGATCCCAGGTGTGTTTAATTTGTTTCAGTAATTGATAGTTCTGCTCTCCTACCATATAAGCGATAAATTCACCTCTAAGTCTACCATCTCCATGCTCTCCGCTCAATGAGCCTCTGTATTTTTTTACAAGTTTTGCAATCTCGAAAGCGATCTCCTTAAATAATCGATTGCCGGCGCTGGTTTTAAGATTTAATAGAGGTCGTAAATGTAGTTCCCCGGTGGCAGCATGCGCATAGTGAACCGAATATAAATTATATTGCAATAAAATCTGATTAAATTCAGCGATATACTCCGGCAAATCCTCTACATCAACGGCTGTATCTTCGATCACGGCGACCGGTTTTTCGTCTCCAGGTGTATTGCTCAAAAGTCCAAGTCCGGCTTTTCGTAAATCCCACACTTTCTTCTTTTCCGCTTCGAGGATCAATGGAAAATAATATCCTAATTCTTCCCTCCGCATATGTGCTTCCACTTCAGCGACTTTGCGTCGAATCTCTTGCTCATCCATACCATCGTATTCCACAATAAGGATTGCAGCGGGGTCTCCTTTTACGAAAAATCGGTTATGAGCTTGTTCGAGATTGCTTTTGGTACAAGACAAAATATAATTGTCCATGAGCTCACTCACTAGCGGCTTGTATTTTAGCGCTATCAAATTGGCTTGCAGCGCATCTTCTATACTATAAAAATGAACACATAATAATCCAGAAGGATAGGGAGAAATCTTATTTAGATGCAATTTAACAGAGGTAATAAACGCTAATGTACCCTCCGACCCACAGATCAATTTAGAAAAATTAAAAGCCCCTCCTCCAGCCGTAAACGGATCTGTGTTAACTAAAACATCTATTGCATATCCTGTATTTCTGCGTTCTATAGATGGTTTTGGAAATTCGGATCTAATGCGCTCCTGATTTTGATAATCACTCAATATACTTCGGATTTGGGCATACAACCTTCCTTCAAGTGTCGTTCCCGTACATTTTTCCGTAAACTCTTCGAAGCTCAAATCTTTAAATAACACTTTAGAGCCGTCGCTCAAAAAAGCTTCGATCTCCAGTACATGCTCACGAGTACTTTTGTAGATCAGTGAGTTTGATCCGCAGGAGTTGTTTCCCACCATTCCTCCGATCATGGCCCGATTAGCAGTAGAGGTTTCCGGACCGAAGAATAGGCCATATGGTTTTAAAAACAAATTCAGTTCATCCCGAATTACTCCCGGCTGCACCCGTACCCATTTATCAACTTTATTGACTTCCAGTATTTTCGTAAAATATTTCGACACATCTACTACTATCCCCGACCCCACCACCTGTCCGGCAAGAGAAGTTCCTGCTGTTCGCGGTATGAGTGAAATTTTATTTTCTTGCGCAAAGAAGATGAGCTTCTGTATATCCTCTTCCGTCTGTGGAATAGCTACCGCTAAGGGGATTTCACGGTATGCAGATGCATCTGTCGCATACAGAATACGCATGGTGTGATCCGTAAAGAGATCTCCAACAAGTGACCCCTTAAGATGTAATAAAAGCTCCTCCAAAATACTTCAATTACGAACCTTTAATCTGCGCAGTATAGGTACTTTCAAAAATTTTATCCGCATTATTTGTTTCAAAACCGTCTCTCCGGTGCTGCGGTTGAATTTGATCTTTTGGCATATCTTTGTATTCCGGCAAGATGCTACGTTCGGCAAATTCAACATAGCTACCAGCGATCTCTAATGATTTGTTATCTGCAAATTTTGCTTCGTAAAGCGCCGAGACAGTACTACTTTGGCGTAGAAGACCATCGTCACTGGTCTTGATAACACCACCTGAAGTATTCAACTTCACTCCGATATCAGCCAAAAACCTATTGAATTCTTCTAGCGTATTATACCCTTCTTTCAACTCATGAATACTAATTGTATAATGATTAAGGTAATATCGGTTGTATATCACCCATGCGGCATATTCGCTTTCCGCGAGTAAAGCCTGATAATCTTTAGAAGTCGGAAGAGCCCACAGCGGCCTTTGTAAAAAATTTGCCACTTCCTTCCCATTACTTAACTGCAATTCATCCACCGGATCCGAGTCAACATTTTTTGTATATCCATAGATAATAGCCTGCGCATTTTGTGACAAATCAGCAACTCGCAACTCGGACACAAAAATCCGAGGGTAATGATTAGCTGGAGGCGAATACCAGTAAGCATCCAACTTTTTTCCTTCGAAATAATAATAATCTCTTTTCTTGTATCCGTATTTTAAGAATATCTTTTCAAAAGACTGGATCCCCAGATAAGGTACAGCTAATGTTCTAAAAGCAATATGATCATTAACAATGTCGTTCTGAGAAGCAACAACCCCCTTATCTAATAAGCTCTTGGTAATTTTATCGACATCAGCGACATTTTGGCGATAATGCTCAAACAAATCATTCAAGACAATATCTAATGGATTATTTTCATCAAAATGCATAAGACAAAAAGTAAGTTTATATAATGTAAATTTACATAACACTTTTCTCATTTTCGTCAGAAAATACAAAAAATAGAATTAAATTCGAAATAAACAAGATATAACAAAAGCTTATTCAGAAAAAGAAGCAGACCAAACAACTACAACTCCTCTCGAAGGATTTTCTCTAATTCTTCAGGTGTAAGGTTCATATTTATATTTCCATCCTTTGCAAATGATATTTCTCCGGTTTCTTCGGAAACGATTACTGCTACCGCTTCTGATACTTCGGTAACACCAATCGCCGCCCGGTGTCGCAATCCAAATTGAGGAGGTAAGTCTTCACTATCTGACAAAGGCAATACTGAACTCGCCGTCATCACTCTAAAATCGACTATTACTGCGGCACCGTCGTGCAGAGGACTATTTTTAAAGAATATACTTTCTAACAATCTTTTGGACACTGGGGCATCAACATACTCACCACTGGTTTGATAATACTCCTCATCAAAATATTTAGAAAAAACAAGTAAAGCGCCCGTGCGTGATTTTGACATACTTTTACAAGCTTCTATAATTGGCTTAATTTCCTCCGAGCGGTCATGTTGTGCCGTTCGTTTATTTCCCAAAAAACTCCAAAAAAATTTCTTTCGCCTTAGCGATATATTCTTACCAATATGAAGCAAGAACCTTCGGATTTCTTGTTGGAATACAACAATCAATGCAATAGAACCGACAGAAATAAAACCTCCGAAAATCTCTGTCAACAACCTCATCTCCAATTGTTTAACTACAAGATGAATACCATAGAAAAGACCGACCCCTACGAGAATATTAACAGCAATAGTTCCTTTGATCAAACTGTAGATATAATAAATAATTACAGCCACCAACAGGATATCTATAATATCCAACAGCCGAAAACCCTCTAATAAATTGAAGTCTAATCCATCCATATTCCTATGCAATTTATAAAATTCCCACAAGATTCTTATTATCTGTATTTAAAATTGCAACAACATTCGTTAACGTGTTATATATTTTACATCTACACGTGCTATAACTATAGCAGGCTGTTACACCAGCATTGAATTGATTAGATGTTTTCCAAACAATATTTTGTAAAAAAATAAGGTGTTGCTCTTCGGAGCAACACCTTATGTCAATATTATTTATAAATGATGATCCGTTTACTGACCCGCTTCTGCTTTTGCTTCTTTCACCATTTGATCACCCGCTACAATAACAATCTCTACACGACGATTTTCAGCACGTCCTGCATCCGAATCATTTGAAGCAAGGGGTTCAGAATAATTTTTACCTTGTGTTTTCACCCGTGTTCCAGTTAGACCTTGTGATACAGCATATGATTTTACTGCAGCAGCACGCGCCTCAGAAACTTTCTGATTAGCAGATAAAGAACCAATATTATCCGTATGTCCAATTACCAAGATTTCAGTTCCTGGCTCCTTATTTAACGTAGCCACTAGATTAGCAATATTAGATTTTGCTGCAGTTTTTAAGTTCGAACTATTAAAATCAAACAATATGCCTTCATCGAATTTTACGATAATACCTTCATCGGCTTTGATAACTTCGGCACCAGCTACAGTGTTTTCGATCTCCTTAGCTTGCTTATCCATTTTCCGGCCAATCAACGTTCCGGCGGCACCTCCTATCACAGCACCTGCTATAGCGCCAACAGCCGTATTACCTGCTTTACCTCCTATCAATGCACCTACCGCACCACCAGCTGCCGTCCCGATGACAGCACCTTTAGTAGTGCTATTTGTATTTTGAACTGCTGAACAGCTTCCTAATAACATTGCTGACGTGGCCAAAGAAAGACCATACACCGCCAATTTTTTATTCATTTTCATAACCAATAATTATTTTAATTTATTACTCTAAGTAGTAAACAAAGTAAATGCCAAAAGTAAAGTAGGTTCGTCTAATCGCTGCCCAAGCGTTAAAAAAAGCACTTTTTATTTTGACTGAGGTGGGATATACAATTTGGGCAATTTTTGAGAAGCAGGTCTTCCCTGTTCATTCCACGATTTTAATGAGCGATTTACATAATCCAAGAGATCATATTGTCCCCAGTTTTGTGCCATAGAAAGAGACGGTCTATAGAGGTCCATAAAGTTTTGAAGATCGTCACCGCTCAATCCCGTAATTTCGGCAATTTTGGCCTTACTGAAGATCCGATCCACTTGTATTTCATCGACCTCACGATCCATGAACTTTTCAAAGCGCTTCATGTTCTTTGCCTCACGCCCAAACAGATTATATAATGCCGTAGCAGGGCTAGCTACATACGTACCCACACTATTTTTCCCTCCATTATAGATTCCCTTTTTCCCATAATCTCGTAGTATATCTTCCATCTGTTGCTCTCGTGATCTTCGACTAACGATTATAGTTTCCAAATGGATTCCTGATTGCATTTCCAGCAACATGTCTTCCATTGTATAAACAAAAGTTTTAATTGACCCGTACCCAGTCTTTGTAAGAGACAATGTATCTCCTACAGCAGCCTCTATATAGAATACCCCGTAACTATTTGTGACCGCACGTGTTTTTGTACGCAGATTGACAACATTTACATCTTCTATGCGACTTCCATTATCTTTATCCAATACCAGTCCAGATAACGAAGGTATTTCTTGAGCACGCACTTCAATTAGTGCTAGCAAGAGCACAAAAAGACAACATATAGCTTTTATTATTTGTTTTAACATCAGAGGCTAAAGTAAAGAAATAGTTAGACTATCAAATGTTAAAAAGTTTTAAACTATTCATCACTTTTATTTATAGGGGTAAAAAACAAAATTTGCGCCATCAGGAACAACTACAAACAGACACATAAAATTTTCGGGTTTTTTGAAATGCTTTTCGAAATAAGCTCGCTTCTCTTCTTTTATAACCCCTCGCTCTACAAATTCTTCTACCGAACTCACGTTAATTGACCAATTTGTTCCCAATTCTAGCTTGTCAAGCAATACCTGTCCTAGACTTACTTCATGTTGATGTGCGATAAAGATAGGATATAACGTGTAGCCTTCAACAATCATTTCCGCAGAAACTTCCTTTATCGACTCGCTATAAAAATCCAAATCGACTTTTAAACTCTGTAACGGACTACTTTTAGCGGGTTGACCGTCCTCTCCAGACGATCCGTTATTGAGAAGATCTTCTAAATTCATATCACTCTTTCTATCGTTATTCCTTTATCTCTGTTCTTTAATCTTCAATAGCACAACATTTTCGACGTGCTGTGTATGTGGAAACATATCAACAGGTTTGATGCGTACTACATCATATTTAGCTGTAAGCAGTTGCAAATCCCTAGCTTGTGTAGCCGCGTTGCAACTTACATAGACAATTTTTTCTGCTTCCATTTCCAGAATGCGCTGTACCACATCTGCATGCATACCCGCACGGGGAGGGTCCGTAATAACGACATCGGGTTTACCATGCAGGGCAACAAAATCACCGGTAAGCACATCCTTCATATCACCTGCGTAAAACTTCGTGTTCCCTATTCCGTTGATTTCCGAATTTAGCTTAGCATCTTCAATAGCCGACGGCACATACTCCACACCTACGACCTCCTTTACTGTACGGGCGACAAAATTTGCAATCGTACCCGCACCTGTGTATAAGTCATAAACTAATTCGTGACCCTTCAGATCCGCAAACTCACGTGTGATTTTATACAATTCATACGCCTGATGTGAGTTTGTTTGGTAGAATGACTTGGCCCCCACCTTAAATTTCAGTCCCTCCATTTCCTCGTAGATAAAATCACGTCCTTTATATATCTGAATATCCTGATCAAAAATAGTATCGTTTCGTTTTTGATTGACAATATATAATAAGGAAGTAATAGCTGGAAATTGGTTGTATACAAATGACATCAATTGTTCCACATGCCCTTCCTCAGGATAAGCAAAAACAACGATCACCATTACTTCACCCGTTGAAGAAGTTCGAATAATAAGATTACGCAACGCTCCCTCATGTGTACGTAGGTCATAAAAAGTAATCCCTTTTGTTATGGAAAAATCACGGACTGCATTACGTAATTCATTAGAAGGATCCTGCTGCAAAAAGCAATGATCTATATCCAGTATTTTATCAAAACGACCTGGAACGTGAAAACCCAAAGCGTCCATGCTATCTGGAGACACTTGCTCATCCAGGGAAGTGAGCCATCTTTTATTGGAAAATGTGAACTCTAGCTTGTTTCTATAGTACTCCGTCTGCTGTGATGGAAGAATATTTTCCATGGAGGAAGTATCCACCTTCCCTATACGGGAGAGTGCGTTATCTACCGACTGCTGCTTGAACTGCAATTGCGCTTCATAGGTCATATGTTGCCACTTACAACCACCACATACGCCAAAATGCGGACAAAATGGATCTACACGATACTCGGATTTTTGAATAATATTAACGACTCTGCCTTCCGCAAAGTTCTTCTTTTTTCGTTGCAATTCAACATCTACTATATCACCCGGCACCCCCTTCTCAATAAAAAGCACCAAATCATCCTGTTTGGCGACACCTTTCCCCTCTTCCGCTATGTCAACAATAGTAATGTTGTGCAGGAACTTCTTCTCCTGCGGTATTCTTCTTCCCATGATTTGGCAAAAATACGGTTTTTTTGGAAGTATTAAGTATTGGGTGGTGCATATTGTGAGATACGCGAAGTACGAATTTGCAAATTCGCGGATTCGACTAAAGTAACGTGGCGGCTACTAGATGAGGTAGCATCTCCTTCTGGAAGGAGATAAAATTTTTCTTTACATCTGCATCGGTTACCGCCGTAAAAGCAAATGAAAAAACAATATTTTTACTCGTTTTAATCAGGAAAGTAAGTTTTTCCTCAGAGATGGTTGAACCTATCGTCTCGTTTTGTATAAAAGAACTTAATAGTAAAAATTCCAGATCATCCGATAGGGTCTTTAGATACTCCTGCGCATTTGCAGACTCCCGAATAAATTCCCAACCCACGAACTCATTACATACAGTATAAGTAACTCGACTAACGCGAAGAATGGTATTCGCTAAAAAAGTAGGCAAATCCTGCTCGCGAACGCCTTTATTCAAGATATCCTGTACATTTTCTTGAATGTACTCCATCAGTACGGCGTGAAGAATAAGCTCTTTTGATGCAAAATATTTATAGAATGTCGCTTTCGAAATATGCGACTGCTTAGCTAGTTCATTGACGCTAGTTTTATTATAACCGTATTTACGAAAAAGCTCACGAGCGGCTTTTTTAATAGCTACGGTTATTTTATCCTGTTCCATCGATTAATTATTTCCTACAGTATATGAATTCCCAAAAGAACTGACATAATACGGCTTAAGAGGACATTCGGCCACATCAATAGGCGAACCATCTTTTAAAAACCATTTGGCTCCACTTACTGGATCTTCTGCATAAAAAGCGTTTGAAATCACGACCTGATTCCTCTCCTCAGGATTGACTGGACTACACCTATCGTAAGCAACAAATCTATAAGCACCAGCTGCATTTGAAATATTATACACGATCAAACCACTGACCCCTCCCGAAACATAATCGCTCCCATTCGGGCGAAACGCATCTCCCGCCGTTGCTTGAGAAAACGTTTGGTTAAAGGCCACATTAGGAACAACATTACATCCCCCTTTATCACAGGCCCAAGCAAGCAAGGTGAACAAAAAGATCATAATAAAATTCCTAATGATACGCATTATATTATTTCAGTTTCAAATTGAGACAAGAAACGAACATCATTCTCAGAGAAAAGACGCAGGTCTTTAATTTCATATTTCAAGTTCGTAATACGTTCTATACCCATTCCAAATGCAAATCCCGAGTACTTTTTGCTATCAATTCCACAGTTCTCCAATACGTTCGGATCTACCATCCCACATCCTAAAATTTCTACCCAGCCCGATCCCTTGCACAATTGACAACCCTGTCCTTTACAGATCGTACACGAGATATCCATTTCTGCCGACGGTTCGGTGAAAGGAAAGTAAGAAGGACGGAAACGCACCTTCGTACCTTCGCCGTATAACTCTTGCACAAAGTGAAACAATGTTTGTTTTAAATCTGCGAATGAAACGTCCTCATCGACATACAATCCTTCTACCTGATGAAAAAAACAGTGGGCACGAGCAGAGATAGCCTCATTACGGTATACTCTTCCCGGCATAATTGCCCGAAAAGGTGGTTTACCGGCTTCCATCAGACGTACCTGTACCGACGAGGTGTGTGTACGAAGTGCAATATCGTTACCATCTTGCTTTTTGATAAAGAATGTATCTTGCATATCTCTGGCAGGGTGTTCCGGAGGAAAGTTCAATGCAGAGAAATTATGCCAATCGTCTTCAATTTCAGGGCCTTCGGCGACGACGAATCCTAATTTTTTAAAAATTTCTACGATTTCTTTGCGTACTAAGGAAAGCGGGTGCCGGGATCCAAGCTGAAACCCTTCGCCCGGTAACGTTAGATCACCTTCCTCAAGTTTTACTGTATTCGTATTAGATTTACCAAACAGTTCTTGGGCTTCTTGATATTTATTTTCCGCTAATTGTTTAAATTCATTCAATACTTTACCTAAGACACGTTTCTCCTCAGAAGAAACGGTTTTAAACTCCTCGAATAAACCTTTTACAACACCTTTCGAAACTAAAAATTTTAACCGGTAATTTTCTACATCTGCAGCGGATAATAGCGTAATCTGCTCAATCTCTTCGGTATACTGCTTTATTCTATCTTGCAACATGAAGCCAAAGATACAGCAAAATATTAAAATTCCTTGTCAGGGGATTCTAATTAATATGAATTAAAAAGGTAAACCATCTTTTTCTTCATCATTCTCTTTATAATCAACAGACTGTTCCTGTTGGCTCGCTTTCGTATTATTAGTTTGGTTACCTCCGGGGCTCTCGAAGTCCGTGCGCCGTCCCAAGATATTAAAACTTTCGGCTACAATCTCCGTTGTATACCGCCTAATTCCCTCCTTATCTTCGTACGAGCGGGTACGCAATTTACCTTCAATGTACACGAGCCTACCTTTGTTCAGATATTTGGAGGCGACATCTGCCAGTCCGCGCCACATGACGATATTATGCCATTCGGTCTGTTCGATTTTTTTCCCATCTTTATTAAATGTTTCGGAGGTGGCTAAGGGAAAACTCGCTACACTAACGTTTCCGTCTAAGTAACGCAACTCAGGATCTTTACCTAAGTGTCCCACTAAAATAACTTTGTTTACGCTTGACATACTATAATTTAGGGTTTATTTAGCTAATATACTTATTTAAAAAAGAAAAAATAAGCTTATGTTTAGCTAAATTATTTAAATTTTCTGACAAACAGTAATTCCAGTCTGCTTTTTTTTCCTTTACCGCTGGCAAATTTTCCAAACGATAAAATCGAGCATAAATATTCTGATGACTTAATACATGCTTTATTTGTCCATTTATCGGCAACAGCTCTGCACCATCAAAATGTCTGATAAATTCGTGGTGAAGCATTAACTCGGCTACATCCACTTCATTTTCAGTTTCTATCAAGGGGAGTTCGTATAAATTGGCCCACACATCTGCTTCACCCCTTTTTGACATCAATATAGCATTTTCTTTTTCGTGAAGAAAATAATGAAAAAACCTGTTCCTGCTTACTTTTCCTTTAGTCTTAACTGGTAATTCAAAAACTCTATTCTCGTTAAAGGCTACACATTCCAATCTAAAAATACAGGTCTCACAAAGAGGCATCTTAGGTTTACACTGTATTGCACCAAAATCCATTATCGCTTGATTGTGCAAACCGGGAACGCTATCAGATATCAATTCTTGGGCAAGATTTTTAAATACTTTTTTTCCTTCTCCCGAATTTATCGGTAAATCAATACCGAAACAACGCGCCAGCACTCGAAAGACATTTCCGTCCAATACCGCTTGTTTTTCATTGATCGAAAAAGAAGAAATTGCCGCAGCGGTATAGTCCCCTATTCCTGGTAACTGGATGACATCCGCATATCGTGTCGGGAAATTCCCTTGAAACTCAGCGATAACACGTTTTGCAGCCCTGTGCATGTTCCTTGCACGAGAATAATAACCTAAGCCTTGCCAAAGCCGAAGGATATCACCTTCCTCAGCGTCTGCAAATTTCTGAACGTTTGGGTATTTTGTTACAAAAGAATGAAAATATGGCAACCCTTGTTCAACGCGGGTTTGTTGAAGAATTATTTCAGAGAGCCAAATAATGTAAGGGTCCTTTGTCGTGCGCCAAGGTAAGATGCGGCCGCTTTTTGTATACCAAGAGATTATTTTTTCCGAAAATGACATGCTGCAAAAGTGCACATTTTTAACAAATTTTAACGAGCATAAATGGTCTTTACACTATAGAAAATTAACCGCATCCCACCTATTTCATTAAATTTGCAACGATTCGTAAATCGTATTACGTTAAGTATTACATTAAAAGTACTTAGTTATTATCATATGCTAAAAAACAAATCTTCTGTACGCATTATCAGTGCAGATGGTACTTCAGATAAAAACCTGCTTGTACCAACAGTCCTTCTTAAACACTGGAAAAAGATATGTATCTCAACCTTATCGTTTATCTTTATCTTGTGCGGTAGCATTATCTATTTTGCCACAAGTAAAAAGGAACATGATATTACAAGCAAATATGAGGCCACACTAGATGAAGTACGCGCGATGAACCGACAGCTGAGTTGGGACCAAAGCGAAAGTGAGCGGGATATTCATCAAGTAAGACAATCATTCAATAAAATAGACAGTACGATCGAACGCATAAATGCAAAGATGAAAAAGAGAGGTTTAAAAACCATCGCACTTCAAAATGCAGGAGGACCTATTGAAGCGGATGAAGAGAATATTGAATTATTAAGCGAGTTTTATGCTGGCGCATTAAAAGATTTAGACCGAAAGCTATCGGGTATTCCGATAGGAATCCCCCATCCGGGGAAAATAACCTCAAGATTCGGCTACCGTCGCAACCCGTTCACCAATAGAGGTAGGGAAATGCATTCTGGAATTGACCTAAAAGGAAGAACAGGCGACCCTGTAAAAGTTACCGCTAGCGGTAAGGTAGTATTTGCGGGGTACGAGGGCGCATATGGATATGTGGTCAAAGTGAATCACCCAAATGGATTTGAAACCCGTTATGCACACCTTTCAAAAACGAACGTAAGAAAAGGCCAAAATATCGAAGTCGGTAAAGTAATCGGATTACTAGGCAACACCGGCAGAAGTACGGGATCCCACCTTCATTATGAAATATTACACCATGACAAGAAGGTCAATCCAGAAAAATACTTCAATTTTTAAATTAAAACTACACAAATTTTCCGTGTACATTTGTACACATGCAAGCATCTTTCACTATTCACACCCTCCACAGAGGCAAGTTTATTTCGGCCTTTTTGCTGATGCTCTTTTTAGCTGGCGGCTTGAGTTCTCTTATTCCGTTTCAGGAAATTGTAAAGATTATCATTATATTATTTACGATCCCAGTCATACTATTTGTAAGCGTCAGAATGAGTCAAAATCCTTCGGTATGGCTCCTTACTGAAGAGCACCTAATTATTACCTTTCCAAAAAAGGAGATTTCCTATCCTCTTGCCGAAATAGATTATATCCAAAGTCTTACCCGTTCGGGTGGAGCTTTGTACGTCATTCATTTCCATAAGAAATCACCTAGCCGGTATTGGCGCAACAAGCTGTTCCAAGAGGAGGATGACAACCAGCTTCTTCATCATGCACTTATTGACTCCGCTGTAGAATATTATAAGTTTTAAGTTACAATTCACCCAACTCGCTTCAATTTTTGTAAGTTTGACACAAAGAAACCGAGCTTACCCACCTCCGGTAGGTCAGGCCAGCTCATGAAGTAGTTATTATATATAATATGAAATTAAATTATATCCTGTTTTTAGCTATAGTAATATATTGTTGCAATCCCTTATTTGGACAACGTAAAGGATATTGGCAACAAGGTGTAGATTATAATATGTCCATTGATGTGCATGAAAAAACCTATCAGTACGATGGAAAGATGACGTTAAAATACACCAACAATTCGGGTCAATCACTGTCAAAAGTGTATTTCCACCTCTATTTCAACGCCTTTCAACCTGGAAGTATGATGGATTATAGGCTCACTTCCATATCTGATCCAGATCCGCGGATGACAACCAACCTGGGCACAAAAGAAAAACCTATTTACCAAAGTCGCATCGCGCCACTTACACCTGATCAAATAGGTTATCAGAAGATAAAATCACTTACATTCAACGGCATTAACACAACCTATAAAGTGGACGGCACTCTATTAGAAGTGACTCTTCCTTCACCTATTCTAGACGGCGCTACGGCTACATTCCAAATGGAATGGAATGCACAGGTCCCGGAGCAAATAAGACGAAGTGGTCGAAATTCGAAAGAGGGTGTTGCCTTATCGATGACACAGTGGTACCCCAAGATGGCACATTTCGACGAATTCGGGTGGCATCTTGACGAATATGTTGCGCGGGAATTTATCGCACCTTTTGGTAATTTCGACGTTAAAATCAATATCCATAAAGATTACGTGCTGGGCGCGTCTGGAGTACTTCAAAATCCCGCTCATGTAAAAGGTTATCAAAAGAAACCCACAGTAAAGCCAATAAACAATAAGGTACAGTGGCATTACAAAGCGGAAAACATTCATGATTTTGCTTGGGCTGCGGACCCTAAGTTTGTAGTAGACTCTGCCAAAAGCCGTGGTGGAATAAACGTATATACAGTATATTTACCCAAGGATAAGCCTACGATAGCTAACTGGCGGCAAGCGCTCGGATTGGCAACTGATTTTTTTGACTTCTGTGCCGATAAATTTGGAGCTTACCCATGGCCAAGCTACACGATTATACAAGGCGGTGACGGAGGTATGGAATACGGAACAGCTACTTTGGTAACGGGAGGTAGAAATATCAAAAGTTTAGTGGGTGTTATTTTTCACGAAGCCGCCCACTCTTGGTACCAACATCTTTTTGGCATCAATGAAACAGTAGACGAATGGTTTGACGAAGGATTTACAAGCTATGTAGAAGAGTTAGCCTTCCAGCAACTTTTTGAAAAAAAGGGTGCAATAGACACTAACCCGGTTATTGCACCCTATCGTGCTTATTACAAGCTCGCTCTTTCAGACAGGGAAGAACCTATGAGTCTTTTGGCAGATTATTACAATTCCAACTATGCATATAGTAACGAGGCCTACAATAAAGGCGCCGTCTTAGCCCAGCAATTGGGCTATATCATAGGACAGGAAAACTTGAACAAGACATTTTTAACATTTTACGAACATTGGAAATTTAAGCATCCTACACCGAATGATTTTAAACGCGTAGCAGAAGAAGTGTCAGGAATCAATCTCAAATGGTACTTTAATCTATTTATCAATACGACACGTAAAATCGACTACGCAATTACAGAAGTAACTTCGAATAGCATTGTGCTTAAAAACAAATCCGACTTTGCGATGCCGCTAGACGTACTTGTTGAATATGAAGACGGTTCCAAAGAGTTATTTTACATTCCGCTTCGGGAAATGCGCGGAGAGAAAGCAGCAGAAAACTTTGACATCTATCAAGGCATAACCCGTACAATAGTAGAAGATTGGTTCTGGACTAAGCCTGACTATGTGATTACAACAAATAAGCCTGCAAAAAAAGTTTGGATTGATCCTTCCCAACGGCTAGCAGATGTAGAATCATCAGACAATACTTTTGAAAGATAATTGAAATAAGGGGCTGTCTAAAAAGCACAACATCGTCGTCATTGCGAACCGGAGGAACGATGGTGAAGCAATCTGACGATGTTAAAAACGCAGATTGCTTCGTCATTCTTCCTCGCAATGACGCGTTTTCTTGTAGGTGACGACCTTTTTAGACACCTTCTTTTATATTTGCATTAGATATCCAAATTGAATCAAAACCGTACGTTGTCGATTGATTAGAAGCTTCAATCACCAGTTCCCCTCCCGCTGCTAGCTCCTCATGCTTTATCCAGACCCTACCCAAATCCTTACCATTTAACTTGACGCTTTTTATATAACGATTTCTATCCGAAAAATTCAAGACTTTTATAACTAGCGGTTTACCATTATTAGCAAGGGTTACTTTTGAAAAAAACGGCACATTAAGGTAATAAATCGGCTCTCC
Organism: Sphingobacterium alkalisoli; assembly: GCF_005049105.1. Taxonomy (GTDB): domain Bacteria; phylum Bacteroidota; class Bacteroidia; order Sphingobacteriales; family Sphingobacteriaceae; genus Sphingobacterium; species Sphingobacterium alkalisoli. Next base: position 811,491 of record NZ_SUKA01000001.1, on the reverse strand, counting down.
TATTAACGGCTGATGAAGGCCAATAGCTGTCATTACGAACCAACCCGACATAGCACCTGCATCGTCGTCCATGGTACGCACAAAAGCTTTAGGCTCATTTTTATAGATCCGGTCAATGTGTGCGTCGATTCCTCTACTGTTATCGTTAAAATAATACTGTATCACCGTATCCAAAGCGAGTTCATGCACTAAAGATTGATATCGCCAAGGCTTTGCACTAGAGTAATATAAAGTCGGCGATTGCATATCCGGTTCATTCGCACGATTGAAATAATGATTATCAAAAAAATCGTCCAATTGCTCTGTAAAAGCCGTCTTCCCCTCTGCCAATTTCACCAATCCTAACACGTCAAACGGCACATTCCATCGATACTGCCTTATGGTCCCTTGATACATATCTCGCGCGGACATGCGATCCACGTCGTTTCTTTTTAGATCCTTAAAATGCTTTTCCCAAACCTTTTTATAGGTCATCGCACGATTAAAATAATGATCCGACTCCTCTCCCTCAAACAACTGACTCATCGTCCACATATCATAAGCAGCTTCCAGATACTTATCTGGCTTTGAGAAATCAAAACGAGATGTATCTTTGATCAATGAGTCGCGTATTTCATCCAGATGTATTTCATAACCCTTGCCTTTAGCATCCAGCAATACTACTGCAGCGTGTTCGGTTCGCACCGAATTCGCCGGTTCATAACGCCCTGCAAAATCGTGTTTACCATAGCGGTACAAATCAGAGATGGAAGATACAATAGCTTGATAGTACTGAGGGAAAGCCAACTCTAAAAGAGGAAGCTGAGTTTTATAGTTGTCCCAGATGGCCCATCCATGAAATCGGGGGAGCTCATCCTGATGAATCTCACCGTCAGTACCCCGATACTTCCCATCAGCCTCGGATATCTTATACGGAGATTGCATTGTCCGATAAAAAAGCGAATAGAACAATTTTTCACGTTCAGGATCACCTTCCACTTGTATGGCAGACAGGTATCTGTCCCAATTCGCTACCGATTTTTGTTTTAGTCTAGCATAGTCCATCGTATTATGATCCTCCAGTGTTTTCCTGGCGTAAGCGATATCCACCGCAGAAAAAGCGATTCGAAATTCGCTCTTTTCTACATTGTTTGCTAAGTGCATGCGCAGTTTATCACCTTCGACAGCCATGTCTACAACATGATTTAATGAGATCGCATAGTATATGGTATATATACCTACATTACAAGTCGTCTTTGCACGAAGCGCACCCAAAATAAGACCATCTTTTATTTCATACTTATTATTAACAAATGCACCATTAAATGCATGTGCTAAATCGATAGACAATCCCTTTTTTCCTTTTGGAAAAGTATACTCATGTATACCAAAATTACCATCTACTGCGATCTTCGCGCCGATTCCCTCTTTAAATTCTATCTCGTAAGATCCGGGAGATGCCTTTTCTCTCCTTTTCTGTAGCGGAATTTTCGTATCCTTATCACCCAAAAATGGTTTGACCAAAATCAATCCGCCACTACCCTTACATCCGACGCCTTCAAACCGGTTGTGCGTGAATCCAACAACCTCCTTCGCTAGATACTCATATCCCATGTGCAGCGTTGGGTTGGTCTGCGGAACAATACTCAACTGATGAAAAGGCGATGACGCAGCAGGAGAGAGTTGGCCATGGTCACCTGATGAGCCAAGAAAAACATTCACGTTTTCACTCTGTGCATGCACGTGTCCCTTTAAATAAAGGAATGAGATCAGTACAAGGCAGGAAACATAATTTTTCATAAAAGTATCTTAATCAGTTTTTTTAGTTTAGCAAGGTTGTAATTTACAGTTTTCCTGGCTCTTTGTAAAGAATTTTATGTTTACAGGCATACATATAGATCACTATTATTGCACACTATATCGCTTATAAACTGTCTCGATCCGCTCAAATATTCTTTCGCGCGAATCGAGACGATTTTTTCCGAAGCTATACGGTAACGCGGCTCCTATTGATAACCTTCGTTTTGATACATTTTTTCGGGATTCAGCTTGTATTCGTCGAAAGGAATTGGATAGTATCTGTCCTTTGTCGAGATATTGGACAGTTTAGCATTTCCGTAATCCGCCTGGCTTTTCGTTTTGAAGTATTCTACCAATCCTTCAGTATCATAATTACGAATAAGATCGAACCAGCGGTGATTTTCAAAAGCCAACTCTACTCTACGCTCGTGTAATATAGCATCTTTTAGTGTAGGGTACCTACGGCTATAGGTTGCATTCGACTTAGAGACTTCATAAGAAGGTAATCCAGCCCTTTCACGCACTTCATCCAATAATTTAATTGCTTCTGCCTCTTTACCTAGATGCATTTTTGTTTCAGCTAACAATAGCATGACATCGGCATAACGAATCAAAATCCAATCATTTCCGCCCCAACCTTGAGTACCTGATTCGTCACTATTATCTCTAAATTTAGTGATAAACCAGTCATTAACTTGCGCATGGGTAGCAAATTTTATAGAGAAGCTCTTTCTTACGTCGTTCTCCTCATAATCTTTCACTAAATCCATCTTTACATTACCGCCAGTACCTGTAGAAGGATATTGAGAGTTAATCGTTTCTCCACGCGCTTGATTGTTGCGTGCTATAGAAGAGCTATAGTTTTGGTCGCCCTGAAGGTATTGTACTTGCATAATCAGTTCCTTACAGCTCGCTTTATTCGTTACATCGAATACTTGCGCATAGGGAATTTCATTTAATTTACCAAATGTACGCATGCCATAGGCAGCAGATAAATGTCTTTCAGCTTTTTGAAAATTTTCTATTTTATCCAGGGTGAAGGTAGATCCCATCGTTAGATACACCTGTCCTAACAGCGCGTTGATAGCTGCCTTAGATGTTCTACCAACGGCGTATTCCCACTGTGTATTTGGTAAATCACTATCTAAGGCATCGGTAAGATCGGCCACAATCTGCTTGTATACAATATCTTCTTTCTGTCTATAAGCCAATTCATTCGCTTGCTCTTTACTTGTAATTTCAACAGTAGCCAATGGGATGTCACCAAATTTACGTACCATATGAAAATACAACAATGCACGCACAAATTTTGCTTCTGAAACATATCGAATTTTTATATCTTCATTACTAAACATCACTTGATCTATCCGTGATATTAAGGTATTGCAACGCGCAATACCATCGTACATATTGGACCAATGTGTTTTTAAATAAGAGTTACTTGGCAAAATGGAAAAATCATTAAACTGAAAGGGTTCACCGGCATTGGACTGGTTGTCGTCACGTCCCACATTGTCCGATCTTTCTTCGCTATATAGCGTACTGCTTTCTCCAATATTACTCCCTGAACGCAATGCTTGGTAAAGACCGTTTACCGCTAATAATACATCATTTTCCGTTTTAAAATACTCTTCGACCGCCACTGCATTGGGATCTAATTGATTCAAAAAGTCCTTTTGGCAAGACGTTAGTCCCAAAAGAAGAAATGGCAATATATATCTTGTTTTCATCTGTTTGCTTTTTTGATTGATAAAGAGTCCTTCGTTATTTAGAAAGACGCTAATTAAAATTTAAAATGTTACTTTCAAGCCTAAGTTATAACCTCTTACTAGGGGGTACAATCCGTAATCTACACCGGGAGTTAGGTTTCCACGTTGGTTGTAATCAGGTTCCGGATTGTAGCCTTTATATTTCGAGATCGTAAATGGATTTTCTACACTTCCATAAATACGTATACCAGAAATATGCATTTTAGTTACCAACGACGGAGACAGATTATAACCTAGTGTAATATTGGTCATTCTTAGAAAAGAACCATCTTGTAAATAAAAAGATGAAAGGCGTGTACTATTACTCTGCGTTCCAGCTCGAGAAGCACGGTACACATTTCCATTTCCCGGGTTTGCAGAAGAGCGCCAGCGTTGTGCTACGTCGGCATACTGGTTTCCAGAGCCCTCCATATTGTATAAATAATAATCGTAACCGTCAAGCACCTGATTTCCTTGCGACCCATTAAAGGATGCACGTATATCAATTCGTTTATAGCTTGCATTAATGGCAAAACCATAGGTGAAATCGGGGTGCGGATTTCCAATTACACGCTTATCTTCGTCATTCACGATGCCATTTCCATCTACATCTTCAAAATAGAGATCACCCGGTTGAAGAGGGTTTGTAGAGCCTGCCGATGGAGCAACCGTTTGATAGTTTTGCTCGGTAGCTATTCCCAATACTTTAAAACCATAGAACATACCAATTGGGTTTCCTTCTTGGGTGACGTGGGTAATGTAAGAACGCTCCGCACCATTAGTAAAAATGGTTGACCCGCCCCCTAAATCAAGCACCTTATTACGATTCACGTTTATATTACCACTAAAACCAAGCTGGAAATCATTTTTTCTTATAATTGTTGCATCGAGCTGAAGATCGAAGCCTTTGTTCTCCACATTGCTGTGTGGTAAATTGGTCAAAATTGTAGTTGCGCCAGAAATCGCGGTTATGGGTTGCTCAAATAAAAGATTAAATGAGCGACTTAAGTACAAATTAGCCATTAAATTTACACGTCCGTTGAATAGACCTACATCAAGACCACTATTATATTGTGATGTAGACTCCCATCCAAGTCCGGCATCTCTTAAATTACTCGGCCAATATCCTGTCGCTACCCGATCGCCAATGATAACACCTCCAGGAGATTCCATCGTTGTAATCGCTTTATAATCGCCAATATTATTATTACCACTTAAACCCCAACTTGCTCTAAGTTTTATAGAAGATCCGGTGCCGAGCCAATCGGTGTAAAATTCTTCGTTTGACAAAGTCCATCCCGCAGAAATGGAAGGGAAGGTTCCCCATTTTGTTTCTGGACCAAAACGAGATGAACCATCGGTACGAAAGGAAGCAGAAAGAAAGTATCTCGCATCATAATTGTACATCAATCGGCTAAAATAAGACTGTAATGTAGTAATACGTTTAAAAGTTTCCCCATTATCTTTCAGCAGTTGAAAATTAGATGGATCTGCGCCCTTATCAGTGATTTCTCCGACAGCATCACTTTGAAAACCGTTAGCCCGAAGATGTATTTGGTCGATATCGGTTCGCTGCGCGGAGTAACCCAATAATGCGTTTAATTGATGCTTTTCATTAAAGTTCTTATTATAAGTTATTGTCGCTTCCACCAGCTTATCAATTTCGCCTCTTGTTCTCGCGTCGGCATAAGCGGCCGTTTTGGCTGGATCAGAAAACGGAGGATTGTTACCAGATGAAATACTCGTCGGGCGGTAGTAGTCATATTTTTCATCATAGGTAGACAGGCCGCCATTAACCTTGAGATTTAACCCCTCCAAAATCGAAAAATCTGCAAACGCGTTATATAACCCCCTTTTTCCTCTACGATTATTTTTAATTTGGGTGACGTAAGCTAAGGGATTTTCAGGATTCTGAATACCGAAATTATTTGCGGATAGATCCCCCATTAAATATTGTGCATAGCTACCATCTTCATTATAAACGGGAAGTGTAGGCAAATAAATCAAGGCCGCCATAGATGGACTACGATCGTAACGCCCTGTCGTCACCTCATTGTTGTCGTTGTAGGTAAAGGCAACGTTTGCTCCAACTGTTAAACGATCACCGACTTTCGAATCTACATTGGTACGAAAATTAAAAATCTGTTGGTCTGTACCAAGCATGACCCCATTTTGGTCTTGATACGAACCGCTCAATAGATAGCGTGTTTTATCATTACCTCCATAAGCGGATAAATTGTGTCTTTGAAAGGGCGCATTCCGGTACAGCGCATCCTGCCAATCGGTATCGTGTTGCGATTTTTTCGCCGTGCCCGTAGCAAAATCGTAGTATTCCTCCGGGATCGAAACAGATCCCGCATTACCTACACGTGCTACACGCGCGGCATTGTCATCTAAACGCATAGCGTCCGTCCAAGTCATTCCCCTATTTACAACAAGATCTTTGTAGGCATTATTACGTCCATCAATAATTAAGTCAATGAACTCTTCCGCATTAAGAAGATCTACTTTCTTCGATAACTGACCGAAACCTGTTAACGCATCATAATCCACATTGCTTCGGCCTTCTTTACCTCTTTTTGTTGTGATCAGAACAACACCTCCGGCGGCACGTGAACCATAAATGGCGGCAGAAGCTGCGTCCTTTAGCACGTCGATACTTTCAATATCATTGGGATTAATATTCAAGTTATTTCCAGCAGGATAACCGTCAATTACATATAGTGGATCTGAACTAGCAATAATAGATCCCATTCCGCGAACCCTTATTTTCGTCCCGTCATAAGGAGCTCCACTTGTTTGCATGATTTGCACGCCTGCTACTTTGCCCACCAGTGCCTGCGAAAGTTTCGGCGACGCTAAATTAAGTTCTTCTGCCTTAACACTCGCTATTGCACCCGTCACGTCAGATTTGCGTATCTTTTGATACCCAATCGAAACTGTTACTTCCTCCAGCATATTATCCGCGTCAACCAATTCAATCGATACATTTCTCAGATTTGAAATCGTCGTTTGAATAGTAGAGAAACCAATATAACTGATCGTAAGGCTGTCGCCTACCACCCCATCTAACACAAAATTTCCCGTCGAGTCTGTTAATACGACCTGTTTCGTACGATCGTTAGTAATTGTAGCACCTACAATTGGAATGCCCTGATTGTCTCTTACCTTACCTGTAATCTGTTGTTGATTTTTAATTTCCATTTTCAACAATTCCACCCTAAGAGGGGAGGCTTGGGCGCCCCATGATGTAACGGACAACGGCACTAGAAGCCATAAAAGCTTAGTTGATTTCAAATACATATTATTGTGTCTTACCTTTAATTTGACGCAAAAATATGCTTGAAGAGTTACCTCAAAATATCCCTAATATTAAGAAATGATTATCATGCTAAAGGGATTTAGCAATCACATTAAAATAGTTAATATAAAACAGCGTTTTGGGATACAATTTATTGCCTAACCAATACATTTGTCATTCCCATTTCGCCCCATTTTTCTGAACTGACTGCTTCGAAACAACACGCTCGCTTACTTTCTCACACAACAGCTCTCCATTTTTTACATGGAATACCTGCATAATATCTGCCGCCATATGCGCTTTATTGTTGGAAGAAAAATCAGTTGAGCCACTGGTATCCCACAAATAATATTGCACAAACCCGATTACAAATAGCACACACTCGTCGGGTATCTTAACCATTATCTTAACCCTCTGAAAATTAATTGGTTTATGGGGCACCATAAATGCAGTTTCTGTAAAAAACTGTTCGGCGATCAAGTCATCTAAAGAAACACCAATTACGTAGAACGTTATGCCTATCCGACTTAATCGCTCTGGAAAACTCTTTAGATCCCAACTTTTATTATCTGGAAGAGTTATATCAACATGTGCTTGCGGTAAATTCAATTTAATTTCGGGTACCCAAGGTAATAAAGAACGCCAGGATCGGGTGGAACTCAATCTAAAATTCCGCAATTCTGTAAACACAGTATATTGAGTTTCACTTTTCAACAATTGCGCCTCCAGATGCTTAATTTCGACAAGATGCTTAAGTAATCTGTTATACATTTCTCTTTTCACAAGTTTACCCGCTACCAACTTAAAAGCTTGATATATTTTTGAGGTTAATGTATTACTCTCTCCAAATCTATTAGATGAACGCTTGCTGTTTTCACTTAGCTTATATTCCTCACCTTTCTTATGTAATTTCTTGGCTATATAGCGCTTAAAAAATTCTTCCATTTAACGAGTTGATAATTATAATTGGTAATCACAGACCAGGCTATAATACGAATATAAGACTAATGTCTGACTAAAAAGTGAATTGAACACCAAAATTTCCATATACTTTAAACTTTTCTTAGTAAATTCCGTCTATATCTCAGTCTTTAAAGGCTGCTTATAAACAACCCTACTTACTAGTTTTTAAGACCTATCTATTCCTGTTAAAAGTAAATAAAAGTCCGTTAAAGTCCGTACAACTCCGTTAAAGTCCGCCGAAATCCGTATTAGCTTCGAGATAAGCAGTACACAACTTCGTGACAACTTCGACTTAGCTTCGTCCGTCCTTCGACACATGTTCGGAATTATTACCGGTATCTGTCGAGTCAAAATGGAACAGCAGTCGAAGAGTTATCGAAAAATTGTCGAAGAAATTGCGAACGAGGCTCGAATCTAACCAGAAGCAGGTACAATGACCTGTCAAGACGAAGGCGAAAAAAACTATATTTGCATGTATGATCTATTTCCATATTCCATTTTGTAAGCAGGCATGCCATTACTGCGACTTTCACTTTAGTACTTCCTTAAAGTACAAAGAGGACATGCTGCAAGCTATGCATAAGGAGCTCCAAATACGTGCATCTTATTTGGAAGATAAAACGGTACAATCCATCTACTTTGGTGGCGGTACACCTTCGATCTTGGAGGCCGATGAGGTTAGCCGACTGATCGATCAGGTCGGACGCTATTTCGAAATTGCCACTGGTGCCGAAATTACCTTGGAAGCAAACCCAGATGATCTGGACAAGGTCAAGATCCAAAAGTTAAGAAATACACCGATCAATAGGTTTAGCATTGGTATCCAATCTTTTTATGAAGAAGACCTGAAATGGATGAATCGGGCTCATAACGCATTAGAAGCCCAGTCTTCAATTATGCGCGTGCAAGATGCGGGCTTTGAAAATATAACCTGTGATCTAATTTATGGCTATCCGTTACTCACTGACGAAAAATGGAAGTCTAACATGCAACGATTGATCGATTTTGAAATTCCACACATTTCTTCTTATGCAATGACTGTAGAAAATCGAACTGCTTTGGATCACTTTATCAAACAAGGAACAGCGGCTCCTCTAAATGAAGACCAAAGTGCAGAACAAATGTTGATTTTGATAGAGACTTTAATTAGCAAGGGATTTGAACACTACGAAATATCCAACTTTGCAAAGCCTGGTAAATATGCTAAACACAACACTAATTATTGGAAAGGCAAGCACTATTTAGGAATCGGGCCTTCCGCTCATTCATTTAATGGTACCTCGCGCGCTTGGAACATAGCCAACAATGCGAAATATTGTACAGGGATATTGGAAAACTCATTTCATTTGGAAACAGAGCAACTCTCATTAGAAGATCGTGTCAATGAATACATCATGACCTCTCTTCGTACCATGTGGGGAATAGACTTAGACAAAGTGAAGAATGATTTTGGAGCCGATATCGAAAACTATTTGACAAAAGAAGTACGGCAATTTGTCGAAAAGGGAGAAGTTGAATTAACGGATCATACCTTACGCCTTACCTCGGCGGGGAAATTGGTTGCTGATCATATTGCTTCGGCATTATTTCTGATCGATGAAACGCAACTTTAATTAGTAGGGCTGTCTCCTATGTTTGGCCAAGACAAACATAGGAGACAGCCTCTTACCTTTACTTACCTATCTTTGCATCATACAACTTTTGGTGTATATTTTTCAGATCTGATTCCGAAATTTTAATTACTTTACGGTCATACGTCATCAACCCGTTTGTCTCTACCTCTACATCCGTTGTTTGTGTATACACACCGCCAGATAGTCCAAGTGGAATAAGCTTTGCTAGGTTATTTATAAGCTCTTCATATCTCTTTTTCAGCTCTTCCTTATTTTTAAAAGATTGGTATCCCCAGTTATCTTTTTGCTGCCAGCTATGTCCATCAATAGGCAGACCTAATCCACCAAACTCTCCTAAAGTCAATATATAATCTTTACCAAAGATCTGCGGATCAGGCATCGCTGCATCAGGATAATTATGTATATCAAGCATATGACCAGTGTACGCAAAATTGCCACCACTGGCACTATTTACAATTCGTGACGGGTCGTATTGCATCGTCCATTCGGTAATTTCCTTGGTTTTGAACTGCCCCCAAGCTTCGTTGAATGGCACCCATACCACTATACTTGGATAATTATGCAGTACATCCATAATTGCTTTCCATTCTTTACGGTATATTGCCTCAGATTCTGCAGAACGCGCCTTATCGTGGAGACCTCCAGATATCTTCCCAGGTTGCATGTCCCATGTATTTCCGCCAAGATCACCGCTTGGCATATCTTGCCACACCAATATACCGATGCTATCGCAGTAACGATACCAGTTTGCAGGTTCCACTTTGATGTGCTTCCTTATCATATTAAAGCCCATCTCCTTTGTTTTGATGATATCAAATTTCAATGCCTCATCAGAAGGCGCCGTATGCAAGCCATCTGGCCACCAGCCCTGATCTAAAGGTCCATAATGGAACACAAACTTATCGTTTAAATACATACGCTGAATTCCCTTCTCATCTGGTTTCATCGTGATTTTTCGCATGGCAAAATAACTTGTCGCCCTGTCGATTACTTTACCTTTGCGGAGGACTTTGATCTGTAAATCATAAAGCTTTGGATTATCTGGTGACCACAATGTAGCTTGCGGTACCGCAAGTTTAAGAACAGAACCCGTAGGAGTGCTCCCTTCTGCGATTTTAGTAGTTCCGTCGTACGCTTCTACCACAATCTGATCACCCTGCAGAGCACCTTCTACTTGCGCCTCGAAATGCAGTGCTTTGTCATCCACAGCAGGTGTCTGTTTGGTACTTACAATATACGTTTTAGGCACTGACTCTATCCATACGGTCTGCCAAATACCCGTTACTGGAGTGTACCATATACCATGCGGGTTGTTAATTTGCTTACCGCGGGGCTGAGGGCCTTCGCTGGTAGGATCCCACACACGCAGTGCAATATCCTGCTTTTTGCCCTTTTTTAGAAATGACGTCACATCAAATGAAAATGGATCAAACCCTCCTTCATGTCGGCCCACACGTTGACCATTTATATAGAGGTCACACTGCCAATCGACCGCTCCAAAATGAAGAATCACATTATTTTTGTTGACATTGCGGTCTAAATCAATTTCATTATGGTACCAAAGTGCTTTATCTTTTCCCACTTCCTTTCCGACACCAGATAATGCAGATTCAATAGCGAATGGGACCAATATATTCCCTTCCCATACATTCGGAATGCCTTCTTGCTCTCTCGGTGTAATGGCATACTGCCATAACCCATTCAAGTTCTGCCAATTGTTACTACGAATTAGCTGAGGGCGCGGGTATTCAGGATGAGGGTTAACAGGATCTAGGTTCTCTCCCCAAGTAGTCAGTATTTTATCCCCTGCAGGTTTCCACTGCTGAGAAAAACCTTCTGATAAGTTCGCGGCTAGCACAAGGGCAATAGCAATAGTTTTTCTAATCATATTTTTATTGTTGTTTAATTTCATTTTATATCGGCTTGCTTTCAGGTCTCATTTGTTTTGGTTTCGGGTAGTCCGCCAACACATTTTTTAGTTTTATAAATTCAGGATGATCCGCACGCCAGATATTTTCTTTTTCAATTAGGTCCCCACCGTACTCGTACAGTTCGTATTGCGGTTCCTCTTCTTTATCAAGAGATTTCCATTCTATTAGACGGTATTTTTCATTTCTTATCGCACGTCCCAGTTTACCTCCCCTAGGAAAACAATGATATACATGATCCCGAGGAGCAGAACCATTACCGAATAAAAAGGATTGATAACTCTTTCCATCTATAGGCTGTTGCATCTCCGGCAATTCGAATCCACATAGTGTTGCTAAGGTTGGATACAAGTCTACAGTTTCTATCATTGCATCTGTTTTTGTCGACCGTTGTAAATCCGGATGATGTATAATCAATGGAATACGATTTGCCAGTTCATGGTTAACGTGTTTAGTCCACATACCCATTTCCCCTAAAAGATACCCATGATCTCCCCATAACACAATGATTGTATTTTTATCTAGCCCTGTTCTCTTCAACTCATCTAAAACCTTTCCGATCTGTGCATCCACATAGCTTACCCCAGCATAATACCCATGAATTAACTTACGGGTCAGCGTATCTGGGAAGGGGTCTTCTTCAGCAGCATATGGAATGCCTCGGTATTGAGCAATTTCGCCATCACGCTTATTTGCAAATGCAAGCGAGTTCTCAGGGTGTGACTGCATTTCAGGCAAAGGAATATCTAGCGGGTTATACAGATCCCAATATTTTTTCGGAACCGAAAAAGGCAAATGAGGTCTAGCAAATCCTACAGCAAGAAAAAAAGGCTGATTACGACGATTTAGTTCTTCTAGGCGTTCTACCGCCCGTTTTGCAACTCGTCCATCAGCATACGTTTCATCGTCTACATCAAGATGCTCCCAAGCAGCCCCTTTTTCCTTTTTATTCGCCTCGTTCCAAGGAACATTCGCAAACAACGCTTCCTCCCTTGTCAAACCTCTCTTTAACGTATCGGCATATTCAACCACAAGATCATAAAAATGCGGCACGGACCAGGACTGCTCATCGTTATAGGTATTATGACCCACATGGAAAACTTTACCAATTGCCTCAGTGTGGTATCCATTATTTTTAAAAAATTGTGGTAATGTGGTTGCTTTCGGATAGAAATCTCTAAATGCCCTTCCAAAATCATATAATCCCGTTGAGGTAGACCGAGCGCCCAATAATAAATTGTATCGAGAGGCAACACACACCGCCTGATTGGTATAGGCACGCTCAAACACTGCAGCATGCTGGGCGAATCGGTCAATATTCGGACTAACTACTAATGTATCTCCATAACAGCCTAAAGTGGGACGGAGATCATCTACTAAAATTAGTAGAACGTTAACAGGAGCTTTTTGCTGTCCGTTACAAATAACACACATAAAAAATAATGAGACTATAATCTTCGTCTTCAACCACAATACATCATAGGTTTCAGCTTGTTTTATCATATTTCAAATATTTTTAGACTAAAAATAGTCTATTCTTTCTGCATTTCTATACAGAAATCAAAATCCCTCATTTCCGTCTAACTTTTTAACCGTGATCGATTTAGCTCCTAGAAAGATTTAATATACGCCAACTTGCGCCTTGGTTTATTAGCTGCCAACGAATCCCTAAATCTATCACATATCCCCAACACGTTATTGACAATTTGTCTCAATAAATCACTAAATCGTCTCATCACCAACTTTAAATCCGCCATATTTCATGTTCCAACCCTTTTCTCTAATTTCGTGAATAGAACCCCTATAAAGAATTATAAAAAAAATTAGATATATTCGTACTGAAACACCAATCTATACTTCCTATGTATAATAACGACATCACACGTTCCACTATACTTGTTGCAGATGATCATCAAGATATTTTAGACTTTCTTGCAGAGGATCTGGGAGAACATTATGACGTGGTCAAAGCTAACAATGGCCAAGAAGTGCTGAATCTTATAGCCGATCATCATGTTGACCTCATTGTTAGTGATATTATGATGCCCTACATCGATGGATACGAATTATGCACCCGTCTAAAAGAGAATATAAGCTATAGTCACATTCCATTTATCATGCTGACAGCCAAAAACAATCTACAATCTAAAATTGAGGGATTGAAATACGGCGCCGATGCATATGTGGAAAAACCCTTTTCTCCTTCCTATTTACAGGCACAGATTGACAGCTTATTACGCAACAGACGTCATATGCGCCAACACTACAGCCAATCTCCTATCGTCCCCCTCAATAGTATTGCATTAAACAAGTCTGACCGGACATTTCTGGAAAAACTAAATCGTTTAATATTGGACAATATCTCGGAGCACTCGCTATGTGTTGATATGTTGGCCGATAACATGAACATGAGTCGACCGACATTATATAGAAAAATAAAAGCACTCTCGGATCTTTCACCAAACGAATTAATCAATATTACCAGATTAAAAAAAGCTGCAGAACTATTACTCGAAGGGGAATTAAAGATTTATGAAATATCAACTATGGTCGGTTTTAATTCATCCTCTCACTTTACCCGCAACTTCCAAAAACAATTTGGCGTTTCACCCAAAGAATATGCCGAGTGAAGTAAAAAGGGATTTTACCCCTTTTTACTTCACCTTGCTTTCTAACATCTTAATGAAATACCCCCCTACAACGGATCTCGCTTTAAACCCCCTTCTATTTGCTTTGTCCGTATAGATCCAATCAGACATCGGAACCCTATCTGTTGTTTCGTGCATAAACCGATGCACGGGCGATATAAACTTCTTGAACGTTTCGACGTCGGGAGCCAGGGTCGCGGTCCAAAATATCCAATCTGATTTTGTATACGTTTCACGGCTATCCAATGGCAATCCATATACATTCTGTTTGGTAAGATAATAAGCGATCTCATCTTGCGCAATATCTACATCAAAAATATCCATATCAAATATCTTGTCCCACACCAGATTGTATTTCTGACTCCACGTGTTCGACTTATCAAAAGTTAGCTTATAGTGATCGCCATCTTTTGCCATTCTCTTCCACTCCTTCGCCATTTCCCTGGCTATGGCGACATATTTATCAGCTACCTTGGTTTCGCCCAACATTCCTGCCAACTTGCCATAGGACGCAATCCCTAATATAGCTTTGATGGATAGATTGGCATTGTGTGCAAAATGGCCTGCAAAATCATCAGTACACAATTGATTTTCGGGATCTAAGCCATTTTCCACCAAGTAGTCGGCCCAAGTTGTTAATACCGACCAGTGTTTTTTTGCATACGCAGCATCACCTTCCATCTTAGCTATTGCATGTGTTAAGATCAACATATTTCCAGACTCTTCAACCGGCATATCACCTCCATATGTTTGTCCATTGGCAAGTGGATAAGTACCGACATCATGCGCCGCAAACGGTTTTGTCCATTTACCACTTTCACTATAATAGAAGATAAAGTTCATAAGCGCCTTTGCGAGCTCGGGGTTATAGTACAAAAATAATGGTGCCGAGGGATAAGTGACATCAACTGTGCCGATAGAACCGTTACTATCATTTTCCTTTGACAGCAATAACAGATCGCCGTTGGGGGCTTTAACTAACTTGTGTGCCGCGATAGCTTGTCGATACGCCAAAGCACACAATTCTGCATAAGCTTGACCACCTTCTTCGCTGAAGTCGGACATTAGCTTATGGTCGAATACGGTACTTTTCGCAATGAGATCGTTATATTGGTCATATGACTTATGAAAAGCATCCAAAATAGAAGATTTACCCTCCGCGTTCCAATAAGGTCTGAGATTTTCTCCAAAATACTGAATAGAAAAAACATCATCGTATCCCAACATAATCTTATCAGTATACTCATTTTTAAGTGTTATCTTTTTTGTTAGTGACAATTGATTTTTACCCGTTCCTTTTTCTACTGCAGCTTCGGAATTCTTAATGAACGATGCACGGATCGCACTACTTTCACCAATCTGATAGGTCGTATTCTGCTTATCAGCTACCATATAAAAATAACCCCAATCAATCCGCAAATCATCCCCTTTCTTGCCCAATATATCCTGACTTTTGCTCCCTGTCTTCAAAAATACCAAGTTATTATCTTCAAAAGCTTCTGTCGTCGATTCCTGCAATGGAGAATCTAAAGCCCAATTAGGAGAAGCCTCAAAATAGATCTCTACCTGGTGCTCTTGCTTATCACTCGCTTTAACTTCGTAAGTAAGATAATTGACAGGTCGAGACATTAACTCCAAGTTGTCCAAGAACATGGGCGCAGTAAACGTTACTTTTAACTCGACCGGGCCGCAGGTAAACGTATAGTGCGTCTGTGTAGCCTGTACGTCGGCAGATATCTGTTTTGCCGTATTTGCAAAAAAAGTTTGCCCTTCTTTTTCCTTGAACAATCCAAAATCGAAAAAGCCGTTCGCCACCCTATTATGACAATATCCTGCGAGTAAATTTTTACCTTTCTTTAATGTTTTAACGACCTCATCTGATAATTTGATTTTGGTATTCTTACCCGTCTTATTTCCGGTATTTACCACTTCCATTCCATTTACATACAAGGTGGCATCATCATCATGTGTAAACTCTAGATATACATTCTTACCTATGAGATCCTCCTCCAATACAATTTCTCTGCGAACCCATATCTTCTCATCTTCCCAATTTGTAACGGTTCTGGGTTCGTTTACCTTGGTTCCAAAAGGTGCTGTCCCATCACGCCATCCCGTATCATCAAACTCCAATGTATTCCAATTGGCATTTGGAGCTGCCGTGATATAACGTGCATTCCACGCTAGGTTATCGCCCATTGGCGCTAAAGACAACAGTTCTACTTCCTCTTTTCCCATGAACCGATATAACTGTCCGTCCACTTTAATAACACCTAGCAATGGAAAGTTTCTCCCTGTCCAATGTTTAACAGATTCGTCATATAGGTTGTCAGTATAGGACCAGGCACTGGTATTGGGATCAATAGTAACAAGTGGATAAGCGGGAGCTCTCAAGCCGCTCACCAGATGCGCTTCTTCTTTTTGAGCATTACAACTCGATAGAAATACTCCTAGTAGCACGAAGATAGTTTTGATTTTCTTTATCATTTATAAAAGCTGTTGGTTATTATTAAATAATACTGTTGTTTATGCATGTTGGTTTATCATTGGCGCTAATCAAATATAGTACCTCCGCCACCAGGTTCACAGTAACAAAGAAAGTGCTTATTAATTAGGATAAAGAGCAAATCCTATTCAAATAATAACAAAAATTATTCAAGTTGTTGTTACTAAAAAAACAAGCTATCCATCGTACCCTCCCCCACCTTTATAAGAAAGTGAGCTACCAAAAAAATAAATATTAGATTGATTTTCATGAACAGATTTTGCTATTTTATGAACAGATTTTGCTATTATGACGAATAAATCTTTTTGAATTTTGACCTATATCGTTTTAGCCAATGAAAACCTTTTATAGTAAAATTATTTTTGTAGGGATTATTCTCATGATTTTTTTTTCTTGCCATCAAGCGGAAGAAAATGCTACAGAAGCTTCTAAAAGATCCATTCAAATATTAGATTTCGGATCAGATCCTTACGTATTCTTTCACGAGGGATATTATTACTATACCCAAGGAAGTGAGAATAAAGTCGTTATTTGGAAAACAGCACAACTTGAAGACCTGCGAAACGCGACGCAAAAAGAGGTATGGATA
Source organism: Sphingobacterium alkalisoli (assembly GCF_005049105.1). Classification (GTDB taxonomy): domain Bacteria; phylum Bacteroidota; class Bacteroidia; order Sphingobacteriales; family Sphingobacteriaceae; genus Sphingobacterium; species Sphingobacterium alkalisoli. The sequence goes on along the minus strand of NZ_SUKA01000001.1, from coordinate 794,395 downwards.
CCACAAGATAAATCAAATGCTTTTCATTTATGGGGTCCGGAATTACATCGTATAAACGGAAAATGGTATATCTATTACGCCGCTGACGACGGCAACATGGATAACCATCAAATCTATGTGATAGAAAATAGTCATACAGATCCGCTGATAGGCGACTTTACGTTTAAAAACCGGATCCAAACAGATAGTGCAAACAATTGGGCCATACATGCCAACGTGTTTCAACGAAATAAGGATTGGTATATGGTTTGGTCCGGATGGAAAGAAAGAAGGATAGAAGAGGAAACTCAACACATCTATATCGCTAAAATGAAAAACCCTTGGACATTATCTTCTGAACGTGTGTTAATTTCGACACCTGAATATGAATGGGAAAGGCAATGGATTAATCCGGATGGCACAAGAACCTCTTATCCCATCTATGTTAATGAGGCTCCGCAATCATTCTATTCACCAAATAAAGATAAAATTTTCATCTCCTATTCTGCCAGTGGCAATTGGACACCATTTTATAACGTAGGACTTCTTTATGCCGATGTAAAATCCGATCTACTTGACCCCTCATCCTGGAAAAAAGTAACGGAGCCGGTATTTCATTCCAATCCTAAAGATAATGTGTTTGGTACAGGCAACCTGATGATTCTACCAGAGGGCCAAAAGAATAGGCATCGTTTTATTTATCACGCACGCACCAAACCAAACGACGAAACGGGTGGGGTAAATTCGCGGAGCCCCCGTGTGCAAGAAATGAAGTGGACCGAAGACGGTTTCCCTGTATTTGGTATGGCCCGCCATTTTAAAACGGAAAAGTAACCAGTTATAACGCAAAAATTAAATTTATAAATCAAAAAACATAGCTACACCTACAGTAATACCAGATAGTACTATTTTTTGACTAGATATTGCTTTTGGAAGACTATCTATAACAAGAAATTTACAATTCCTTTCAAGGGGTAAAGGAAATTATAAACTACCAATTTTATCATTGTTAAATCAAAATTTATGATGTCATCATTAATTAAGACTAGGAATACGAAGCTTGAACTATGGTTCTTTCTTCGCTTATACCTCTGCATTTTAGCTTGTTCGAAGACAAAAAAGAGAGAGCTCCCCATTACTCCACCATGATCCGAATGGGGGCAGACATTCATTTATTAGCAATGTCCTCTTCCTATTAAACTTATTGCTAATCAAATCCGTACGATGTTCAAAATCAATCTGACGATTGGAGAACAAGAAACCCAGTCATGTTAGTGTATCTACATGCTGAAAAAAAAATGAAATTTTAACCAATAAATCGTGTTTTATGAGCACTAAATATATAAAAAAAAGCAACGTCCGGCTCCTTTACTGGATATTATCAGCCGTTATCGCATTGAGCTTGAGTGTGACAGGCTGTAAAGATGACCAACCGAGTGTCGTCGAGGCACAGCCTTTTGATCCGTCCAAGCCTGTTCTGGTATCTGATTTTAACCCCCGGTCTGGGGGTATGGGGCAACGCCTTGTTATCTTCGGACAGAACTTTGGAAACGATCTCAAAAACATATCCGTATTTATAGGGGGGAAAGAGGCCAAGGTAATCAATGTACTGGGCGAATCACTCTATTGCCTGGTCCCACGACAAGCATATAGAGGAGACATTGAAGTACGCGTGGGGAATAATGAAAGACAGGTAATAGGTAAATCGGAAGTACCTTTTGACTATCAGCGCAAGTTAGTGGTATCCACGGTTATCGGATACCGTAACGACCGGGGAGATGAACCCTGGCGAGATGGAAAATTTAAGGATGCAGATCAGAATAAGATGGCCAGCGGATTCTGGGAACCCTCCTTTTTTAAATTCGACCCGCTCAATCCAAAACACCTATGGATGACATTTGACTTTAACAATGGGCTATATCTGGTGAATTTCGAGGATAGCACCGTTACGAAAAAGCGTTCGGATTTCGACCGCCCAAGAAGTATAGACTTCACCGTTGATGGCCAATATATGATCATTGCCGAGGATCGTGGTGGTGAAAATGACCGAGCAACCTATCGACTATCACGAAGTAAGGAGTGGCAAGACAGGGAAATTCTTACCACCTACAGACAGTGTAACGGTGCATCCGTTCATCCGGTCAACGGGGAAATGTATTTCAACAGTTACGACAAGGGACAGTTTTTTCGCTTTGACCTAAATAAATATTTCAGTGAAGGACTCGGGAATAAAGACTATAAACAACTATTTGTGGTACATGATCCGCAATGGGAATATAAAATCATGATCCATCCAACTGGAAACTATGCCTATATCAACGTTATTAATCAACATTATATCCTTCGCATCGATTATAATTGGGAAAAGAAGCAATTCAACCAACCGTATCTGGTATGCGGGCAGCTGCGGAGTGCGGGCTATGCAGACGGTGTGGGTTCCGCCGTCCGTCTGCGTAATCCGTATCAAGGTGTATTTGTTAAAAATCCGGAATACGTCGCAGCAGGCAAACCTGATGAGTATGATTTCTACTTCACCGACCAGCACAACCATGCCATCCGTATACTGACACCCGAGGGTAGTGTAACCACCTTTGCCGGGCGTGGCAGTTCGAGCATCAACCCTGATCCCTGGGGGTACGTGGACGGTGATTTAAGACAGGAAGCCCGGTTCGATAGACCTTCGGGAATCGCCTACAATGAGGAAGAAGGTGCTTTTTATATCGGAGATCAGGCAAATCGCCGCATCCGTAAAATAGCGCTCGAAGAAATGGATGAAAGTAACTAATGTAAATTAAACTAAAGCTAGAGAATGGTATGATAAATAGATTCTTACTAACCTGTGTGATACTTCTCAGCGCCACTTTAAGTGCGCTGGCTCAGGAAATCGTAGAAGTACGTGGAGTTGTTGTCGACGCAGCAAAAACACCTTTAGTTGGTGTCAGTGTTTTTGTAACAGATGCACCGGGCTTAGGTGCCGTTACAGATAACAATGGCCAATACAAAATAAAAGTAGAACAATATAAAAAGCTCACGTTCTCGTACGTAGGCTACGACAAACAAGAAATATTGGTCAAAGATGTATTCAATATTAATGTCACGTTGCAGGAATCAGAGATGAGCGTGCTGGACGAGGTGGTGGTAACGGGAACTGGCCCTCAGAGTAGATTATCACTTAGTGCCGCCGTTAGCGTGGTAGACGTGAACGATATGAAATCAAATCCCACGTCGAGCCTGTCAAATGCACTCGCTGGAAATGTACCCGGTGTCATGGCGATGATACAATCCGGACAGCCCGGCAAAAATATCTCTGAATTCTGGATTCGGGGAATCTCCACTTTTGGCGGCGGATCCGCCGCCTTGGTGTTGGTTGATAATATTGAGCGTAACCTGGACGAAATCAATATTGAAGATATTGAGACATTCACCGTATTGAAAGATGCGGCAGTGACCGCTATATATGGTTCAAGAGGTGCTAACGGTGTTATCTTGATTACAACCAAACGCGGTAAAGAAGGCAAAATTAATATCAGCTTTAAGGATGAGACCATCTACAATACGAGAACCATCACGCCCGAGTTCGAAGACGGTGTTACGTACGCTAGCTTGCTGAATGAAGCACGCATTACCCGCAATCATGAACCGATTTACCAGTCTGAAGAGTTGGATATCTTACGCCTGGGGCTGGATCCTGATTTATACCCGAATGTGGATTGGAAAGACCTGCTATTGAATGACGGTGCCATGACCTATCGAGCTAACCTCAATATGAGCGGAGGCGGTTCTACCGCGCGCTATTTCGTCTCGGGAAGCTATATCAATGAAGGTGGGATGTACAAAATTGATGAGACACTACAGGATGATTATAATACCAACGCCAATTACGGTCGCTGGAACTACCGAGCAAACACCGATATCAACATCACGAAAACAACATTGCTTAAGTTGGGGGTTGCGGGCTCACTCAGCAAGCGGAACAGTCCGGGATTAGGAGATACCGATTTCTGGGGGGTACTTTTCGGCTATTCTCCTATCCGTACCCCTGTACTGTACTCCGATGGACGTGTACCAGCTATCGGCACCGGCAACCAAACAAATCCTTGGGTAGTGGCCACGCAAACAGGTTATAATGAGAATTGGCGGAATAATATACAGACCAATGTAACCTTAGAACAAAATTTCGATTTTATTACAAAAGGACTTCGTGCGCGCGGAATTTTCGGTTTTGACACGAACAACGACAGTAATATTCAACGTCGTAAATGGCCGGAACAGTGGCGTGCGGAACGTGCCCGCGACGAAAATGGAAATCTTATATTTACGCATGTTTCAGCACCTCAGGAGTTACAGCAGGCCAGTACTTCGACTGGTGACAGACTCGAATTCCTGGATCTGATGTTTAATTACGACCGACGCGTAGGAAACCATAATCTAGGAGGAGTGGTCCGATATACCCATGACGCGTTCGTGCGTACGGTAGACATTGGTGGTGATATCAAAAATGGGATATCCAGAAGGAATCAGGGTTTAGCTGGTCGCGCGACTTATAACTGGAAATACCGTTATTCTGTCGATTTCAATTTTGGCTATACCGGTTCAGAAAATTTTGCCCGTGGGCAGCAATATGGTTTTTTTCCTGCAGTTTCAGGTGCCTGGAATATATCGGAAGAGCCTTTGATCAAGGAGAATATCGATTGGATGAATATGTTCAAGATCCGTTATTCCTGGGGACGAGTAGGAAACGATCAGTTAGCTGGCGGAGAGCGCTTCCCTTATTTGTATACTATCTCGGAAATTGGCCGTACCGAGAATAACACCTGGATACCCGAAGGAGGCTATCAGTGGGCCGATTACGGTTTGAACAGGTATTACGGCGGCATGCGGTTTTCACAAGTTGCCGCGCCATATGTTACCTGGGAAATGGCGACGAAACAGAACCTCGGTTTTGATATCGCGCTATTTCGAGACAAAATCGTTGCCAATCTTGATTTTTTTGATGAAGAACGTACCGGCATCTACATGTCACGGGAGTTTTTACCTGCAATAGTGGGTTTAGAAAGCATACCTAGAGCCAACGTGGGTGCTGTGCAGTCTCGCGGATTTGACGGGCGCTTTGAATACAAGCAACGGGCCGGCGAGGTAAACTTAACGGCCAGAAGTAATATCACATATAGTAAAAATGTTACCCTAGAAAGAGATGAAGAAAACAATGTGTATGGATATCAAAATCGCGAAGGCTACCGTGTCGAACAAAACAGAGGACTAATTTCCTTAGGTCTCTTTAAGGACTACGACGATATTCGAAATAGTCCAGTGCAGACTTTTGGTGCCTACCAGCCAGGTGATATCAAGTATAAAGATGTTAACGGAGATGGTGTGATCGACGACGGCGACCGGGTGGTTGTTGGTGCCACCAGAAGACCCAATCTGATTTACGGTATAGGTGCGTCCGCCAGCTGGAAAGGACTAGATGTTAACTTTCACTTACAGGGAGCAGGCAAGTCCTCGTTCTATACCTATGGAAAAACTGTTTATGCGTTCAGTGAAGGTGAATGGGGACAGGTCATGAAAGGTATGATGGGTGAAAACCGTTGGATTTCGGCTGATATTTCCGGAGACCCAGCCACCGAAGATCCCAACGCCTCTTATCCTCGTTTAAGTTTTGGAGCAAACCCTAATAATTTTCGTGAATCGACCTATTGGCTGCGTGACGGACAGTACATACGTCTCAAAACCGTAGACATCGGCTATTCCATTCCAAAGCACCTGGCTAACCGAATCAAGACCAATAACATCCGCATTTTTTTGGTCGGCACCAATCTATTGACGTGGTCGAAATTTAAGCTTTGGGATCCAGAGCTGGCCAGTGCACGAGGGGAAGACTACCCTCCTGCTAAATCATTTACCTTGGGTCTAAGTGTTAACTTATAAATTGAAAAGCGATGCAAAAGAAAATATATTTTGTGCTATTACTTGTGCTGAGCACGAGCATCATTTCTTCCTGTAAAAAAGATTTCCTGAAATCCGATCAATTTTTTAAAGACCGGATCACCTTAGAGAAAACGTTTAAAAGCAAAGTCTATACCGAACAATGGTTGGCACATGTATTCGAAGAGTTCAAAGGGATCAACGCTGATGTAGCCAGTAAAGGCGTTACACCACATAATTTTGCCGACGATATGTATTATGGCGATAGGGACAAAGACTATGACCCTTCAAAGAACGAATTGTCGTACAATATGTTTAAAACAGGCCTTTATACGGAAAACGACAAACAAGGTACTTGGATACAATGCTACCGAGGCATACGGAATGCGACGACATTTATTCACAACGTGTATATGAATGAGGAAATGTCAGCAACTGAAATCGAAGACTACCGTGGACAGGCCCGTTTCGCACGAGCTTATCTCTATTGGCTACTCCTTCGTAAATACGGTCCGATTCCCTTATTGCCCGATGAAGGATTAGATTACACAAACAGTTATGAAGAACTGGCCACCCCGCGAAGTACCTATGAAGATTGCGCGAACTACATCAGCAACGAAATGTTACAGGCTGCCAAAGAAATGCAGACCTTGGGAATGGACCGCGGTCAGGACGGATCCGCGCGCCCGACCTCCGGGGCGGCATTGGCGACCCGTGCCAAAGCCTTATTGTATGCAGCAAGCCCCTTGGCGAATGGAAATACTTCAGGTTATGCGTCAAGACTGACCGATGATACAGGAAAACCACTGCTTTCGCCAGACTATCAGGAAGAAAAGTGGGCAAAGGCTGCAGCAGCTGCGAGAGATGTTATCGAGCTCGGTGTCTACCAGCTTTATTTCGCACCTCTACAGGAGACTGGTGATGACGCGACCGTTATCCCTCCCAAGGACAATAATTTTTCCGAACAATCTTGGCCGAATGGTTGGGCCAATATCGATCCGGCCAAATCCTATGCACAGGTATTTGACGGAACGCTTTTACCTTCTGGAAATCCGGAACTGATCTTTACCCGTGGTAATAATCAGGACGGGGAAAGTGTCCGCGCTATGGTTATTCACTGCTTGCCTCGTTCGGCCACCGGTTGGAATACGCATGGGCTTACCCAAAAATTGGTCGATGCTTATTATATGAACGATGGAAAGGATGCACCCGGAAAGGATAAGGAAATCGGTCGTGGTGACGGTTCGGAACGCTTAAGTGGTTATGTATCGGCAGAAGATTATGCTACCGGCAAGTACAAACCGCTCCGAGCGGGTGTTTCTTTGCAATATGCAAACCGTGAACCGCGCTTCTATGCTTCTGTTGCCTATAACGGAAGCTTCTGGACCCTACTTAATGAAACGAGGGAAGAAAACCGTAATCAGCAGGTGTTCTATTACCGCGATGATACCCGAGGTAATGGGTTCAACTCTTCAAATGCCTACTGGTTACGTACCGGCTTTGGTGTAAAAAAATATGTACATCCGAGTGATACCTATGAGGGTGGAAATGATTCTCGTGTTGTATTAAAAGCCGAGCCTGCAATACGCTATGCGGATATTTTACTGATCTATGCCGAAGCGCTAAATGAGCTGGATGGTTCGTACAGTATTCCCTCCTGGCGTGGTGAAAATTACGCGATCAGTCGTGATATTAGCCAGATGCAACGCGGTATCCATCCCGTACGTATTCGTGGCGGCGTACCAGACTATCCCACAACCGTTTATGCAAACAAGACCGAATTAAGAAGAACATTGAAACGCGAACGCTTTATCGAGCTTATGGGTGAAGGACAGCGCTATTACGATCTGCGCCGCTGGATGGACGCACCGATAGAAGAGGCATTACCTGTATATGGCTGTAATATTCTTATGAATGCTGAAGAAAGAGATCTTTTCCATCGACCTGTCGCTATCTGGACACTTAAGACTACCTTTGCCGATAAGATGTGGTTTTGGCCAATCAGCCATAGCGAGCTGAAACGGAATAGCCGGCTTACACAAAATCCTGGATGGACCTATAACGACTAGAAAAAATTACGACATGTGAAGGGGCCGGGAGCTGTTCCTTATAGACGAAAGCTCGTGTCCGCTTCACAATTATAAAAGTAAATAAGATTTCAAATGAAACCATCATATCTATTCATGTCACCGTGTGGTTTGAATAAATATAATAGTTTCATCGCAATTAAAAAACAAATTATACCGATGAAAAAGACCTATATATCACTCTTTTTGCTTTCATTGTTTATCCTTTGTAGTTCATGCAACGACGAATGGACAGATGAACTGTATGAAAATTTTGTATCATTTAAAGCACCTCTGATAAATGAAGGGATAACCAATATCTATGTCCGGTACAAAGGTGAGGGAAAGACGACTTTCCAGCAACCTTTAATCGTCAGTGGATCAACCACAAATTCAAAAGACCTAAGCGTCAGTATCGCCGTTGATCCCGACACTTTGCAGACGTTAAACTTCGAGCGATTCCAAAATCGGGAAGACTTTTACTACCGGCAGCTGAGCGCCACATATTTCACGATCCCATCCCAAATAGGCATTAAATCCGGCGAGAACACGGCCTTAATGCCTATAGATTTTACGTTTAAAGATATCGATATGACAGAAAAATGGGTACTTCCCTTAACGATCTTAGATGATCCCTCTGGTAATTACAATAGCCATCCACGGAAACACTATCGAAAAGCCCTCCTGCGAGTTAATCCCTTTAATAATTACTCAGGTACTTACAGCGGTACAGCATTGAAAACAAACATGAAAGGTTATGAAGATGAGACGCCGATTGTTAAAAGTGAGATACGAAGCTATGTGGTAGATGAAAATACAATCTTTTTTTACGCAGGAAATATTGATGAGGATCGGCAGGATAGACGCAACTATAAAGTCTATGCCACCTTCAACCAAACGGGTGGAGTAAGGTTCTGGTCCGATAATCCAGAAATGGATTTTAAATTGAACAAAGATGCGAGTTATACCATAGCCGAACAGATGGATGCAGTCCGTCCGTATTTACTGCATCGCTACATCACCATCAATAATATCGACTATGAATTTACCGATTACACGATGATTTCAACGGTTGATATTAACTATGTTGTTACAGGATCGGTTACATTGCATCGGCAATTAAATACCCAGATCCCTGACGAAGATCAGGCCATACTGTGGTAGTTAACAAGTGCTTGCTACTATTCTATTATGTCCTTACTCCTTTTGTCAATGTTTACTTCTCCAGAGTTGGACATAGACAGAAGGAGTTGCTTCATTTTTTATAGTATTGAACCTTAGTATGTTCAAAAAAATATGTAAATTAGTCACATTATCTCACTTCATAATTATCCAAAGTAAACCGAAATAAAATACCAAAACGTTCATTCCATTCATACCATGAAATTTATTGCGATCCTTTATATATATACCATATGTTTCGTGCATATTATATCAGCCCAGCATCTGCACCTAAAAAAATATCTAGTGGAGGATGGACTGTCCCATAATACCGTATGGTGTAGCTTGCAAGATAGCAAAGGATTCCTCTGGTTTGGCACTTCAGATGGATTAAATCGGTTCGACGGGAAAGTGTTTAAATCCTTCCAAAAAAGTTACACCGATTCGACAAGCTTAGGAAACAACAATATCAGAACTTTATTTGAAGATGCTGAAGAACAGATATGGGTAGGCACAACGAATGGGGTCTATATTTATAATCGATACAAAAATGAATTTGCCAAGTTCAACACGGTCACGCGTTACCACGTCGGTATTAACGCCGAAGTAACCGGTATATTTCATATGGGTAAAGATCACATATGGATGACGACATTTGGGCAAGGTTTTTTCATATATAATCTAAAAACGAAACAGCTGAAACAAAATAGCCGTAATATCAGCTTTGTATGGGATGCCGTTCTCAGCACCCAAAATACCGTATTTATCTCATCTAAATATGGTGAAATTCAAGAGTTTTCGAAAGAAGGAAAGCTTATTAATGAGTATCAACTTGCCGATGGTTTTATTGCGAAGGAACTATTCGTCATGGATAACCGGTTATGGTTTACGACAGAGAAGGCGTTTATTGGAATACTTGATCTATTTTCTAAAAAAATACAGTACCTGCCTTTCGCAGAAGACCGTTTCGGAAAACTGAGAAAATTTTCCAGCTACAATGCAACTGAAACGCTGTTAGCTACAGACTGGGGGATTTATGCATTTGATATCTACCGTGAGGAAATCCGGAATCTAGGAAAGCAAAATCAAAGCAATCTCGGCGACGAGACTATCAGCAGTATCACCCGAGATAAAGAGGGAGGCTTGTGGTTTGGAACTTCTATAGGCGGTGTGAACTATCTACCTAAACCTAATAAACCTATATTATCTTTTGATTCGCAATACCCAGGGCTCGAGCGTATTAAGATAATACATACTTTTGCGGAAGACAATCACGGAAATATCTGGATAGGTACAAAGAATGGACTACGTCTCTTTGATCCCGAAACCAAACAAATAAGTCAAATAGGCATACCTCCATCGGTGTTGCATACGGAAATTAAATCATTACTATATGAAGGCAATCATCTATGGATAGGAACCATGGGCAAGGGGTTAAAAAAGTGGAACCTTGTTAACCAAACGATAAAAAATTACACTTATTCTAAGAACAACAATAGGACAATTACAAGCGATGATGTGCTGGCTCTGTACAAGTGCTCAGATGGAAATATTTACGTAGGAACTTCCTGGGGTATCAATCGATACAATGCCATAGAAGATAACTTTGTAACGTTAAATTTAGTAGGATCTATGGTGTCGGTCGTCGATCTCGTAGAGGATAAGAAGAAACAGCTCTGGATTGCAACAGAAAACGCCGGCATTTTTAAGTTTCATATTGAAAATAATAGTTTGACACACTATTATGCAAATGGTAGTGCGGCTCAAAAAATCACTACCAATTCGATTATCTCCGTATATCAGGATAAAAAAGAAAATATTTGGACAGGGACTAACGGTGAAGGACTTCTATGTTTTGATGCAAAAAAAGAACGCTTTTCACCCATTGACACCAGTAACACTTTTTTGCCCAATCAAGTAATTTATGCCATAAACGAAGACAATCTGGGATATCTATGGGTGTCTAGCAACATGGGGTTAACGCGCCTATCTTCCAGTCAACTAAATAAAAGCACTTCCTTCACGAAGGAAGATGGACTGTCGAGTAATCAATTTAACTTTAATGCAACGTTTAAAACAAAAAAAGGAGCTCTTTTGTTCGGCAGTGTCAATGGTTTCCAATTTTTTGAACCCGACAACTTCGTAAACAACAGCTATGTTCCTCCTACATACATCACCAAGGTACAGTTGATAAATGGAGATATTCTTTCAACCTATAATGATTTCAATCCGTTTACAGACGATAGTAAGCCTATTCAACTGAAATTTAATCAAAATAACATTCAACTTGATTTCGCTACACTCAGCTTTGAGGGCTCCCATAAAAACAAATTTCGATATAAATTAGACGGTTTGGATAAAGACTGGATTCAAACGAAATCAAATATCATATCTTACAATAATTTAAGCCCTGGAAACTATACTTTCTTACTTAAAGGGTCAAATAATGATGAGGTATGGAGTTCAGAAACAAAACGTTTGAAAATAAGTATTTCCTATCCTTGGTGGCAATCCAATTTGGCCAAGATTATTTATCTGCTATTGTTATCCGGTATTATCTACTCCTTAATCAATTACTACAAACAGTACCACAGGAGGCAACTTAAATTAAAGTTCAAGCGGTATAAAGATGAACAGGAACAGAAAGTATATCAATCAAAGATTGATTTCTTTATTAATTTGATGCATGAGATACGGACACCATTGACACTGATCAGTATTCCGGTCGAAAAATTAAGACAAACAGAGACTTCAACATCAAAAAGGTACCTTTCAATTTTAAATAGGAATGTCAACTACCTGTTAACCTTAGTAAATCAGGTTCTTGATTTTCAAAAATTAGACAACAGTAAAACAGCATTGCATTATCAGCAAACGGATCTTATTAACGTGATTGAAGACATTTGTCAACAATTCGACGCTGCCAGTGAATATAAAAATATTCGGCTAAATAAGCACTTGCAATATGAAAGCCTCCACGTTAATATTGACTCGGATGCTATTGCTAAAATTCTGTTCAACATTATCGGTAATGCGTTTAAATACACACAATCGTATATTTCGATTACGTTGGAATTATTTGAAAAAAAATTTCAAATACGAATCAGCGACGACGGTGCGGGTATTCCGGATAGTGAAAAAACCAAAATATTCGATACCTTTTATCAGATCGATAGTAAGAACTATTCAGGAACAGGCATAGGCTTATCTTTCGCAAAAAACCTTGCCGAACTTCATGGAGGAGCATTGACCGTGACGGACAACCTACCACATGGCGCCACCTTTATCCTCGAGATACCACTATCCGATGATCTTCTGATTAAAGCTAAAGAGGAAATCGTAAATAATGTAACGGTACCCGAGAATCAGACAGTTGCCAAACAATTCGACATCACTATTCTGCTCGTAGAGGATAATGAAGAACTAGGAACTATTATTCAGGAAAACTTAATGGAACAGTTCGAAGTCACTTGGGTAAAAAACGGGCAACTCGCTATAGATTATTTGAATGATCATGCTATTTCACTAATTATTACTGATGTCATGATGCCGTTGGTAGATGGCTATCAGCTCACAAAATATGTAAAGTCTACGCTGGCTTTTTGTCACATCCCCATTATTATGCTTACTTCGAAATCAAATGAAGAGGCAAAATTATTTGGTCTAGAACAAGGCGCAGAAGTCTATTTGGAAAAGCCTATTTCCTTGACATATCTAAAAATGCAAATTGAAAATCTGTACAAACTTCGCCTTGCGTTTCAGTCTAACACGTCCAAGATCCAGGATCTAGTCAATACTGCCGATCATTTGACAAACAAAGACAGGGATTTTCTTAAAAAAGTAAACAACGAGGTATTGGCTCACTTAGAGGAATATGATTTTTCGATCGATTCATTAGCCGAGAAACTTTTTATGAGTCGTTCGAATTTCTATCGCAAGCTCAAAAGTATCTCCGGGTTATCTCCTAATGAGTACTTGCGTAAAGTAAGATTAGAAAAAGCGGCCGAATTATTGAGATCGCGAGAATACCGGATTTCAGAAATATATTATAAAGTAGGATTTAGTTCTTCATCCTATTTTGCAAAATGTTTTAAAGCAGAATACGGGGTTTCTCCCAAAGAATTTATTTAATAAACATAACTTTGGAAGATCTTTTCGATGAAGCCTTCCTCAAACGAAAGCTTCACCGAAAAGATCTTTATACATTTGGTAATTTATACCCATTATGATACTCGGATACCAAGTACTTATTGGCTTCACGATCGGTAAATTTTCTATATTTCTTATCCCAGAACAATTTTTTGCCTGTCCGATATGCAATATTTCCCATCTGTGAAAAAGCTGCAATATGCGCTCCTGCCTCAATCGGTGCATTTAGCATGCTGGCATCTTTTTTAACGATGGCATCCACAAAGTTTACCATATGTTTTTCTAACCCATTATCTGATGATTTTTTTAACGGCACGGTGATCCCCTTGTCTTTTTCCGAAATGACCTCCCATCCTCCTCGATCCAAGACCAAGGTACCATTATTCCCAATAAATGCGACCCCATGCGTGCGGTTATACGGCCCCAAATCCAATCCGAGCGCATGTTCCCATTGTATGTTAAAATCATCAAATTGATACACTGCAGTCAACGTATCCGGGGTTTCTGCTGCACCATTAGGATCCGCAAACTTACCTCCAGAGGCCATGATGGAGATCGGATCTGACACTTTCATCCCTAAAAGCGCGTAATCGAGCATATGTACTCCCCAGTCCGTCATCAATCCACCGGCGTAATCCCAAAACCACCTAAATTCAAAATGGAACCGATTTGGGTTAAATGGTCTACTCTGTGCAGGTCCTAGCCATTTATCGTAATGTACCCCTGCAGGAATAGGTGCATCAGGTTTGTTTGAAATAGTTTTCTTCCAGCCTACATATGACCATGCTTTCACCTGTCGTATTTTGCCGAGCTTCCCAGAATGTACAAAATCGATTGCATCCCGAAAATGTTTCTGGCTGCGTTGCCATTGTCCAACCTGCACGATGCTCTTGTTACGCTGTGCAGCAGCTACCATTACTTCGCATTCTTTAATCGAATTACCGATAGGTTTCTCTACGTATACATGTTTTCCTGCATTTACCGCATCTACCATCTGTAATGTGTGCCAATGGTCGGGAGTCGCGATAATAACAGCGTCTACCACGTTATCTCGTAACAACTCCTTGTAATCGACATACCGCTTTACGGTTATACCACGCTGCGCGAGTTCGTCGCTCCGCTTCTGAAGAACATTCTCGTCTACGTCGCATAAAGCAGTACATACTACCTTATCATCCTTCAACAAAGCGTTCAAGTTAGACCAGCCCATACCGTTCACCCCAATAGCGCCTACTCTAATTTTTCCGTTTTGTAACGTGAAAGCATGTGCGCCCGAATACATGCTGGAAGCCGCAAAAATAGCAGAAGCCTTTAAAAAATCTTTTCTATTCATTTTTTGATAAAATTTATCCTCCCGCTGCTGCAGCGAGAGATAGCGTTAAACAAATAGTATGCGGCTTTAATTTAAGGTTTGACTGTCGGTCCATGTACGACTAGCTTACCGTCGGGTAACACTTCCAATGCATCTAAAAAAACCAGTCTTTCATTACCAGTTTCTTTTGTTCGGGCATGATATACGCACCATATTTTTCCGTCACGGTCTTTTAATATACTGTTATGTCCCGTGCCCGACACGACACCCCCCTCATCTGTATTTTTTTCCAAAATTGGATTACTTGCAGATTTCTCAAAAGGCCCTAGCGGTTGCGACGCAGTTGCATAACCTACAGCGTAGTTCTCGCCTCCAAAATGATTTGCCGAATACATCATGTAATATACATCATTTTTTTTAAAAAGATAAGAACCTTCTGTCCATCTTCTATTTACTTCGCGTGAAGTCACCGAACGACTTTCCCACTCCGATTGCTTATCCGCTAAAGATACGGGAGGACGCAGTAGTAATTTCGGCTCACCAATAACAGCAGAGAAATCGGCAGCGAGCTCCACTCCATAAATCCAACTTTCCTCAATTTCCTGATACAAGCCTTCTTTTTTAGCCCAATCCGCGATTTCCGATTGTACAGGATGTTTATAGCAGCACCTTGAGTAGTAAAGATATAATTTACCATCTTCGCCGAAATAGACATTTCCATCGATGACCGGATATCCTGGATCAAATAATGGACCTCCTGTCATATCCATAAACGGACCAGTAGGACTATCCGACACGGCTATACCGATCCGATAGTTTTCTAATTCGTTGGTTGGATTTTCTTTCCAATGCGCACTGTAGAACATATAGAACTTACCGCCCCGCTTATACACTTCTGGAGCCCAAAAATCTTTCGTTCCCCAAGCTTTATCCTGTTTCGCAGTATATACGGTGCCCTGACTTTCCCAGTTCTTCAAATCGTCGGAAGCATATGCCATGAAACCGTTCTCCACACCTCCAGTTCCATACATATAGTACCGATCTGAGGTCTCGTCATACACGATAAAAGGGTCACCAAAAGCCACCTCTAACGGGTTATTGGACTGTGCAAAACTCGTGGAAATGCAAGATAAGCTGCATACCAACAACATTAAAATACTCTTTTTCATCATTTCTTATTTTTTTCAGTGGTTGATGAGAGCTCGATGTAAATAACCGAGCTTGCGAGCTCATCGAAGATAATCATTATTGTTTATCTATATTATTTACATCTCGGTTTCATCATTCATTAATTTTTAAATACAGGTGCATAAACTGATTGCTTCATCGGTACACCTTCTCCAATCGACGGCCAGCCGTCTGACCATACTACTTTATCCAGCATCAATACGCGTCTACTAGCTCCACTAGAAACCTTTGCTTTATCTCTTTGGATCGCATGGTATAGTAACCAATCTGTACCTTCTCCATCTTGAATTATTTTGCTATGATGCCCCGGTCCGACCATCCATTCATTACCTTTCAGCAACACTGTTCCTGTTCCACGTTCATTGATATCTCTTCCAGATTTATCGAGATATGGCCCTTTTAGGGATGTGGCCCTCGCAACAAGCACATGGTATTGACTATTCGCTCCATCACAGCAGCTTCCTTTAGAACCGAAGAAATAATAATATCCATCTTTCTTATGGATCATTGCAGCTTCCCAATCACCGGCCGCTACCTTAAATTTTCTCTTTAAATCGGGTACACTTGCTCCATCTGCGGCCAACGGAATACCATGGATTCCTTGTGATGGTCCGTTCCCAAAGCTTCCCCAAAATAGAAAATTCTTTCCATCCTCTTCATAAAAAGACGGATCTATCGAATTGGGAACATCCACCTCACGGGTTGTAAATAGCTTACCTTTATCATGGAACGGTCCCTCCGCCTGATCTGCTATTGCCAGTCCAATACCTGGATCCCTGTCCCCCCAAAGCGAATAGGAATAGTACAGATAATATTTACCGTTGATCTTATTTATATCCGGAGCCCATAAACCGCCTTGATTTTTCCAAGCGGGCTTTTCATTAAACACGTTACCCACATAGCTCCAGTTAACCAAATCTTTAGACCGCAGAATCGGCATCAATCGGTTTCCTTTCCCATCTCCCCAGTTATCTTCAGTTCCATAGGCATAGAAAAAACCTGTGCTGTCATCTCTAATCACCGTTGGATCGGCTAGAATGGGTTCAAACACGGGGTTAGTATACGTTCTAAGCGCATCAGATTCCTTATAATCCGTCCTAGAATCAAAAATTTGACAGGACCACAAGAGAAATATGATTCCAAATACGCTAATTATAAAAATCAGGTAAGTACTTCTATTTATAATCATCCCTTTCAATCCTCCGCTATAGATGCCGTTTGCTTGCGACGAGTCTCTGCTTCTGACAAATTGTATTTTGTAACGATCATTTGTATATTCTATCTTTTGCTTATAATTGTAATCGGGTACGAATTATGAACCGCAATTGATGATAATCCATTCCAAAGAATAGATTATCAGACTGAATTATCAATCAGTGAGAGCAAAGTTGAAAATTACAGCTTGCAAAAAATTGTCATTTTAATTCAAAATAAACTCAAATTGTATCATTCATGAGAACTCATAAGTCTTCGGCACTGCTATTTATCTCTTTTTTTACGCTGCTATGTATTCCCATTTTTCAAATCTCCGCACAAGTATATTATTTTAACCATTATCAAGTCGAAAATGGCGTTTCTAATAATGCTATTCTATGCAGTGTACAAGATAAAGATGGCTTTATGTGGTTTGGTACACGCGACGGATTGAATCGATTTGATGGATACAGTTTCAAACACTTTTACGCTGACACCGAAACCAGTGGTGGACTCGGTAGTAACTTTATTCATAGTATGGCTGTAAGCAGTGACAATCAGCTTTGGATAGGTACTGATCAAGGCGTAAATATATTTGATCCGCGAACCGAAAAATTCGCCGATTTGCCGGAAGTACATAACAGGGAAATTGTAAAAATTGAAGAGGATCCTTCTGGAAATATCTGGTTCATTGCTAATAATGAGCTGTTTTACTATGACGTCATTCGGAAGACACTAGAGCAAAAAACCTATCGTAAGCAATATGTAGTTTCCAGCTTCTGCTTTGACAATAATAAACAAGTATGGATCGGCGCAGAAAAAAAACTCATTTCACTAAACACGAAACATACATACAGCTTACCCATCACCTCCACCATAACGACAGAGGTCAAAAAGCTATTTGTAGACAAAGAAAACAATATCTGGATGGGAACCTCGAAAGAGGGATTATTTAAGTATGATGCAAAAAAGCAAACAATTAAGCAGGTTATCGCCTCCCCGTTTCCCTTTACACCCTTATACATCCGGGACATCCTCCAATTTAACGATACATCTCTGTGGATTGGATCTGAAGCAGGCGTATTTATCTACAACACATCAGAGGACCGGTACCACATATTACGACACGAGAAAGACAACCCCTGGAGTCTTACAGACAATGCGATCTACACACTCTGTAAAGACCACCAGGGCGGCATGTGGATCGGCACCTATTTTGGTGGTATCCAATACTACCATCCCCAACATACGTACTTTGAAAAAATATTTCCGAGATCTACCACCAATTCTATTCAGGGGCATGCCATACGGGAAATAATTGAGGATCGCGACCAAAATATTTGGATAGGTACAGAAGATCATGGTCTCACCGTCTGGAATCAGCGCGAAAATAGTTTTCTTACGTTAGGCCAAAAAACGAATCTAGCCCATAGTAACATTCATGGACTCGCAATCGCTGGCGATAGCCTCTTGGTCGGCACTTTTCATCAGGGGATGGATGTCGTAGACGTACGTACGAAGAAGGTAATCAAGCATTTTGACAACAAGAATACACAAGGCAGGCTTGGTGATAATTTTGTCTTCTCTATATATCGAACAAGGGCAGGCAGAATTCTAGTAGCAACTTCCCGTGGAGCCTATGAATTTTTCCCGGGAGAAGATCGGTTCCAAACATTAAGGCATTTGGAACGTCATATTTGGTATACCTCTATTTATGAAGATAAACAAGGAGATATTTGGCTGACAACCTGGCGTGATGGATTAATAAAGTTGTCGCCAGCAACTGGAAAAGTTGCACGTTATCTTCACGATGCAGAAGATAGGCAATCTCTTAACAGCAACCGCGCCAATAAAGTATTTCAGGATTCTGAAGACAACATTTGGATTGCGACAGAAAGTGGAATTGCACTTTGGCAAGAAAAGACTGGCAGTTTCCACAGAATCACTAAACATGACGGATTGCCCAGTAACCTGATTCTGGGATTCGAAGAAGATGCGCGTCAAAACCTATGGATTAGCACTTCACGTGGACTTGTCAAAATGAATATTCATACACACAAGATTGATTTATTTGATACCGAGTTGGGGCTTTTGGGACTTCAATTCAACTATAACTCTGTTTTTAAGGACAGCAAAGGTCTCCTGTATTTTGGCTCTTCAAAAGGATTAGTTCGTTTTGATCCCCTACGGATGACAGAGCATTTTAACACCGACCTACGTGCTCCGGTATTTATTACCGGCATTCAAACCCATCAACGGGAGCTAACAATCGGCGGACGTGATGGCAACCTAAGCCAGTCGGTCATTTATACAAACCATATTACGTTAAACCATGACGAATCAACTATCAGCATTGATTTTGCAGCCTTAAACTTTGTATCTGCCAAATCTACCTCGTATCGATACCGATTAGTAGGTCTGGATACCGCCTGGACATTTTTGCGCACGAATGGGAAAGCAAACTTTACGAAGATCCCTCCCGGCAAATATCGCTTTGAAGTGATGGCAACAGATGCCAATGGTACGCCAATTTCCGAACAAAAAAACTTACATATTAGCATAAAACCTCCTTTTTGGGCGAGCACTCCCGCCTTTATTGTATATGCAATTTTGACGTTCTTGCTCTTGTACTATGCCTTGTCTATCTATGATCAGCGTATCAAGGAAAAGAACAGACAACGTCTCGAAGTTATTAAAAACCATAAAGAACAGGAATTATACAAGGCTAAAATGGACTTTTTTATGCGTATTACGCATGATATCAAGACACCGTTAACCTTAATAAAAGCTCCTTTAGAGAAAATACTTCAGGGCGCTGATACCACAAAAACAGAAAAGTGGTTACATAGTATCCAGCAGAACACGGAAAAACTTCTCACTTTGACGGACAATTTACTTGACTTCCGAAAAATTGAAAGCAGCGAATTTTCACTACAGCTTCAAACACAAAAAATAAGTGAGCTCATACAAATTGCCTTGCAAGAATTTGCGCCGTTGATAGAAAGTAAAAAGCTGGGCTTACAGGTGGATATGGACGAAGAGCTGGAAGCCCTAATTGACATAGAGACCATCTATAAAATTCTTTCGAATTTACTATCCAATGCCATCAAATACGCCGAACATATTGTTATCATTAGCCTCCGTAAAAATCCAACTCGGGAGACTTTTTTTATTGACGTTAAAAACGATGGTGTCGTACTTACCGAAGAAGAAGTACAGCAAATTTTTAAACCTTTCCAGCGCGCATCCTCCCATTACAGAATCAAAGGATCGGGGTTGGGATTGGCTTTAGCATATTCCTTCGCAGAACTGCATGGCGGTTCACTTTACTACGACAAGAATACCGAAGAATTGAATGTTTTTGTTTTGGAGATCCCGCTAAAAAATTGACGTTTTTTGATTCTTAGTCCATATTAATGATGTAAGAATACATTCCTCTCTCTTGTCTTGCAAATTGAGACAAAAAAACAATTTATTGATACAATCAAGCAACTTCTAGCGGCAAATATTCACAAACTTTGTCTATGAAGTTTCCGTTGGGGACCATTATAAACACATATTACTTATATTATTAACACAAGCCTTACACAACGAATCTGTAACATGATCCGTCATCACTGAATAAATATAAACCCTATGTTAAAAAAATCCTTCTTATTGTTATTAACAATATGTTCTTTTCAGTTTTTATCGGCACAACAAAACCCGTTGAAACAATTCCCAAAAGGATCAACCCCTAAAGAGATCGGCAAACAATTGGCCTACCATTTTATAAATGGCAAGCATGAACTATACGACAGATCAATCCATTATGCCGAAGTATGCACGTGGAACGGGGCACTGGACTACGCCCTAAAGGTTAACGACAAAAAGCTTATCAAGCACCTTCAGGATAAATTCGAACCGCTCTTTACGACGGAAAAAGCATTACTACCTCCCATGAACCATGTGGATTACAATATGTTTGGAAGCCTTGCCCTTAAACTTTACCAGATTACAAAAGACGAGCGGTACAAAAAGATGGGATTGGAATACGCCGACACCCAGTGGATACTACCGGCAAACGCCAAACCTGAACAAAAAGCGTGGGCAGATAAAGGATATTCCTGGCAGACGCGCTTATGGATAGACGATATGTACATGATTACTGTAGTTCAGGGCGAAGCTTATAAGGTGACCGGTGACAAGAAATACCTTGATCGCGCCGCTAAGGAAATGGTCATGTACTTAGACGAATTGCAGCGTCCCAACGGATTATTTTATCATGCGCCAGATGTACCTTACTATTGGGCACGCGGCGACGGCTGGATGGCTGTTGGCATGCCGAATCTGTTACGCATGATGCCTGAAGACCACAAAGACCGTCCCCGCATCATGGAAGGTTATCTGAAGATGATGAAAAGTTTAAAAAACTATCAGCAACCCAGTGGGATGTGGAATCAGCTGATCGATGAGCCTACCTTTTGGGCAGAAACATCTGGAGCGGCCATGTTCACCTACGCTTTTATCGTCGGTGTGCAGGAGGGCTGGCTGGATGCTGCAGAATATGCTCCGGCCGCACGTAAGGCATGGTTAGCGATGATTCCTTACATCGATCAACGTAATAACGTAACTGAGGTTTGTATCGGAACCGGAAAAAAGAACGACAAAGCGCATTATTTTAATCGTCCGCGCAATGCCGGAGATCTTCACGGACAGGCACCCTATCTGTGGTGTGCAGCCGCTCTTTTAGGAGAGTAAGAACATCTACACCGTATAGGAACAAATGAAATTTTGTCCCTATACGGTGTAGATTACAGTTTCCATCTTGATATAGTTCACTAATTAATTAACCGGAAAGCACCACATTGAGACGAAATAGCAATTTATTGATCGAGATATATATTTTTTTCTATCAAACATTAGGGAAATTTGAATATTGAATTGTGTAACAACTAAATTATAAACGGGTAACCTAAAATAATTCGGAAAAGAGAACAAGAAATTGATTCCCTTTGATGTTTTTTTTATTAATCAATTAATAAAATGGCTAAAAAAATAAGCAGATTATAATGAACTAAGCAACTTCGTGAAAGAGTAATTCTGCTCTTATCAAAGCGCGTAGCAATAACAAGCACATAAAACTAGATTTAAACCGTCTGGGAGATGAAAAAAAATCACCCTGGCTATTCTATGCCCTATTGGAAGTAGGTCGTATGCCATACAACAGATAACAATTATAAACAGACTAAATTAATGAATAAAAACCAACACGCCTATGCAAAATATCGACAAAATCAATCATCCACCCTGGCTATTGAAAATTACGAACAAAATTAAATTAACCAAATTCCAATTGGATAACAATAAATGTATATAGAAATGAAAAACAAAATTAAAATTAGACCTTGGCCCATTCAGGGGATACTGGTGGCACTTATTACGATTTTCTTTGTACAATGTAAAGAAAAGAGCACCGATGAACTTGCAAGTGTATTTGACCCATCGAAACCGGTTTCTGTCACAGACTTCCTCCCGAAAGAAGGTGGCGCGGGGAGCAATCTGGTGGTTTACGGAGATAATTTTGGTAATGACATATCTCGAATTAAGGTCATCATCGGTGGAAAAATTACTAAAGTCATCAGTGTCAAAGGTAATGCCTTATATTGCATCGTGCCTGCGCAGGCTTACGACGGAGATATAAAAGTAAGCGTATTGGACGAAGCCGGTGAAGACGAACTTGCCTTTGGCGAAGCTGTAGAAATGTTTACGTACGAACGAAAATGGATTGTGACGGATCTAGTAGGGACATACTACGAGGTTGGTTCCATGTTTGAGGAGAAAGAAGGACCTTTTGGCGATTGCGGAGCATTCAAGGAAATAAACTGGTTTACCTTCGATCCTAAAAATCCCAATCGCATGTATTTCGCCGCTGAAAATAGTGCTGCACGTATAGTGGATCTGGAGCAGAGGTATGTGTCTTATTTTCGTACGCCTGGTCTCGGACGTAAGTCTGTCATCCTTTGGAAACCTGACGGGGATCAAGACCTGATCACGGCCGAGAACCATGCTTCGGACACACGCAACGCATTTCATATCTATTCCAGATCATCCAATTTTCAGTCAAGTCAGGTCATAAACCGTGTAGCGCGCGGTGTCAATGGGGCGGCGATTCATCCGGTCAATGGGGAGATGTATTATACACTTTTTCGTGCAGGAGAAATACGGCGTCATGATTTAACAACTGGAACTGACGAGCTGGCTTTTGCTAACCCGTTTTCCGCGGTTGCAATTTATATTGTTATACACCCGAGTGGCGATTATGCGTATATCACCAATTCCGAACGGCATTATATCCTGCGTAGTGATTACGATTACGGCAGAAAGACCTTTAAAGCACCCTATCCGGTTGCTGGTACGGCAAGTACCTCGGGTTGGGTGGATGGTGTAGGCACAAATGCACGCCTCAATCGTCCAATGCAAGGCGTATTTGTCAAAAATCCCGTTTATGAAGAGCAGGGGGGCGATCCATACGATTATTACTTCTGTGATCGGGACAATCATTGCGTTCGTACAGTAACGCCTCAGGGTAGGGTAAGCACCTTTGCTGGACGAGGCAACAACGGCACGAGTGGCTATTCCAATGGCGATCTCCGTTTGGAAGCGCGTTTTAAAGGCCCCAGAGCCATTGCTTATGATGAGACCAGAGATTGCTTCTATATAGGTGACACCGATAACTGGATTATCCGGAAAATTGCGCTGGAAGGAGAATAGAAAACCAATTATTAAATACATACAGATAATGAAAAAATACATACTATGTATCGGCCTTGCTGTGCTGGCCATGGGACAGCGTGCCCTTGCCCAACAGGGAACAGAACAAGTGGTACAGGAAGAGGTGACGATCACGGGTAGAGTCACCGATATAAACAGCGAACCGCTTATGGGGGTGAGTATATCTATCAGTAATGCGCCTGGTTTGGGAGCGCGTACCGATGAGGCAGGTCTATATAGTCTAAAAGTACGGCGGTATCAAACCTTGGTATTCACTTATGTAGGGTACGATAAAGTGGAGGTCTTACTTAATGCACAACCAACGATTGATGTGACGATGAATGAGTCTGGGTCTTCTGTGATCGATCAGGTAGTGGTTACAGCTACGGGCAATGAGCGGCGGATAGCGGTCACTGGGGCGATCACGACTGTCGATGTGGAGCGGTTGAAATCCAACCCCTCAACGTCAATGGCGGATGCATTGGCCGGTCAGGTTCCAGGTATCTTGGCGATGCAACGTTCCGGCAGACCGGGCGAAATCTCCGAATTCTGGATACGAGGTATTTCCACTTTTGGTGCGAGCAGTGCAGCCTTGATTCTCGTGGATGGTTTTGAACGGGATATGAATGAGGTTAACGTAGAGGATGTGGAATCCTTTACGGTCCTAAAGGACGCTTCCGCCACAGCTATCTACGGTAGCCGCGGGGCAAATGGGGTAGTTTTGATCAATACTAAGCGGGGTAAGGAAGGAAAGATCGCCATCAATGCTAAGTTGGAAGGGTTTCGCAGCCAATTTACCAAACTGCCTACGTTTGCAGATGGATATACCTATGCCTCCATGGCCAATGAAGCCAAAACGACCCGTAATCAAGAACCCTTGTATTCGGCAGCCGAGCTGGAAATTTTACGCCTTGGTCTAGATCCGGATCTACTGCCTAGTGTTGACTGGATGGATGTGTTGCTACGGGACAACACATATAGCAATCGCAGCCAACTCAGTATGAGTGGCGGAGGCAAGACCGCGCGTTATTATGTGGGCGGATCTTATCACAATATGCAGGGCATGTACAAAGTCGATGACGCCATTAGTGATTACAATACAAATACGAATTTCAGACGTTATACCTATCGGTTGAATGTGGATATGGACATTACGCCAACGACTTTGTTACGTGTCGGTGTTTCGGGTTCCTTGCGCAAAGAAAATGATCCGGGAGTGGGTACCAATGCCATCTGGACATCCCTAATGGGCTATAATCCCGTCATGATGCCTCTAACCTATACTGATGGACGCATTGCTTCTTGGACTTCACAGGGTGACAACCTTAATCCTTGGGTACAGGGTACGATGACAGGGTATCGCGAAAACTGGGATAATAATATACAGACCAACCTAAATTTAGAACAAAAACTCGACTTTATCACCCCGGGCTTACGTTTTGTGGGGCGCTTTGGTTATGATACAAAAAACTGGAGTTCTATACACCGTTTCAAGCGGCCGGAAACTTGGAAGATTGAACGGTTCCGTAACCAGGGCGAGCTGGTGTTCTTTCGAACAGGGGTAGAACAAGTAATGACACAGTCTTCCAGTTCTGACGGATCGAGAAGGGACTTTTTGGAGTGGGATTTATTGTACAACAAAAGACTAGGTAAGCATAATTTTGGCGCTGTTGCCAAATACATGCAATCCTCTGAAGTGTTTACACAGGGCATTGGATCTGATCTGAAACGAGGTATTGCCCGGCGTATACAGGGTATTTCCGGACGTGCAAACTATAATTTTAATAACCGTTATTTTGTGGATTTCAACTTCGGTTACACCGGTTCGGAAAACTTCCACCGCGACAATAGATTTGGGTTCTTCCCAGCTTTCTCTGGTGCATGGAACGTTGCCGAGGAACCTTTTCTGAAAGAGGCGGACTGGGTGAATATGTTCAAGATCCGTTACTCGCACGGTAAAACGGGAAATGACAGAATGGGACCTTCAAATAATCCTATCCGCTTTCCTTACCTGTACGATATAGAGACGATGTCTGGTGGAGGTTATCAGTTTGGGAATACGCAAATTCTTCCCGAAAATGAACCTTGGATAAACGGAATGCGCTATTCGTCCGTTGCGTCTCCTCATGTCACCTGGGAGGTGGCTACAAAGAAAAACCTGGGCATGGATTTTTCTTTCCTTAACGATAAAATTTCGGGGGTATTTGACCTATTTGACGAACGTCGGGACGGCATCTATATGACACGGATGTTTCTACCAAATATGGTCGGTCTAGAAAGCAATCCACAGGCAAATGTGGGCAGTGTGAAATCTAGGGGATTTGACGGAAACATTGATTTCAAACAGAAATTCAATACGGTCGATCTCACCCTTCGCGGAAATATGACGTACAGCAAAAACGAGATACTCGCACGTGATGAGCAAAATACGATATATAATTACCGCCTACAACAAGGACATCGTGTGGATCAGGCTCGTGGTCTGGTAGCTTTGGGTCTGTTCAAAGATTATGACGACATCCGCAACAGCCCGACGCAACAATTTGGCGAGGTGATGCCGGGAGATATCAAATATAAGGACATCAACGGTGATGGGATTGTTGATGCGACAGACGTGACCGCGATCGGTGCTACTACACGCCCCAACCTGATCTACGGTTTTGGGATGTCGATCAGCTGGAAGGGGATTGACCTCAATGTTCTTTTTCAAGGTGCGGGCAAATCAAGTTATTTTATCAACGGTTCATCCGTCTATATGTTTCAGGGGGGTGACGGTTGGGGAAATGTGCTGACCGAATTGGCCAACAGCAACCGTTGGATACTCGGAGTCAACGAAGATCCGAATGCGGACTATCCAAGGTTGAGTTATGGTGCAAATTCCAACAATTACCGAGCGTCTAGTTTGTGGCTACGGGATGGATCCTATATGCGGCTCAAAAATCTGGATATCGGCTATTCACTACCCAAGCATTGGGTCAATAGAGCGCGTTTAAATAGTGCTAGGATCTTTTTTGTTGGCACAAACCTGCTTACTTTCTCCGCATTTAAGCTTTGGGATCCCGAGATGGGCAATCCAGATGGGAAAGTGTATGGCTTGAGCCAGACATTGTCATTGGGTTTACAGGTTAATCTATAAAGAATAATGAAAATGAAAAAAAATGCGATAATTTTATCCATACTGGGGTTGTTATTTATCCTGGGTGGATGTAAGAAATATTTGGACTCGGACTACCTGTTTGATGAACGGATGTCAACCGAGGATGTGTTTACCAACCGGGATTATACTGAACGCTGGTTGGCCAGAGCCTACAGCTTTTTGGGCACCAATGCCATGCAGGACGTGAGTAGCAAAAAGTCCGTGATGTTCAATTTTGCGGATGATATGTATTACGGTGATGAGAATGAAGAATATGCCCGCTGGAAGCGTGGCCAATATGTAGAGACTGGTTTAAGCGGTGAAAGTGGGGGGATATGGAACGTAGGATACGATGGTATTCGACAGAGCTCCATCTTTATACAGAACATTCACCTCAATCAGGCGATTTCAGACGTCGAGAAAGAAGATATGAAAGCCCAGGCCCGATTTCTGCGCGCTTACTTCTATTGGATTGTGATTCGCAATTTTGGCCCTGTTCCACTTTTACCGGATGAAGGACTTGATTATACGGAGAGTTACGACAATCTTGCCTTGCCCCGAAATACATATGATGAATGTGTAGATTTCCTGACCAGCGAATTGGCAGAAGCCGCGAACGCTCTGCCGCTTACTCGGGGAACAACCAATATCACCCGACCTACGCGCGGTGCGGCATTGGCCCTCCGGGCCAAGATATATCTTTTTGCGGCCAGTCCATTATTCAATGGTAAAGCGCCAGCGGATGTAGCGGCTGGCTTAGTGGATAAAAAAGGTAAACCGCTTTTGTCTGCAACCTATGACGAGTCCAAATGGGCTCGGGCAGCAGCAGCAGCCAAAGATGTCATCGATCTGGGGCGTTACCAGCTGTATGTCGCATACCGTAAGGAGACGGGGAATGTGCTCTACCCAGCGACGATAACACCGCCATATACCCCAACTTTCTCCGATAATAATTGGCCTCTTGGCTGGCGGGATATTGATCCGTATGAATCTTATCGCTCCTTGTTTAACGGCGATGTGGCAGAATTTCAGAATCCGGAACTTATTTTTACCCGGGGTAAAAACCAAGGTGACGAGAATATCAGGGTCATGGTCCTGCACCAACTTCCCCGCTCGGAGGCCAGGGGATACAATTCACATGGCATGACCCAAAAACAGGCGGATGCCTATTACATGAACGACGGTACTGATCTCCCAGGGATGAACAGTATGTATCAAGGTCAGCCGGGCTATGCGGGTCGATACAGTACGCTGCCGCGTCCTACAGGTGTGGTGACAGAAGAGCAACAAATCGACTATCCAGAATTGGGTGTGGGTAAAGGTGTTGGCGTGCACAAGCAATATGTGCGTCGCGAGCCCCGTTTTTATGCCTCGGTAGCCTACAATGGTTCAGTATGGCATCTGGACAATGCGACGTTACCAGAAGATGTCGCCAATAAAAATAAGCAGATCTTTTATTATTTTGATGCGGTAAATGGATACAGACCAGGTGTGACATATTGGTTGCGGACCGGCATAGGCATCAAAAAATATGTACATCCAAACGATACACGCCTTGTATCCCAAAATACCGGTTATGACGTAAATAATATCGAACAGAAGGTCGACCCAGCGATTCGCTATGCCGAAGTATTGATGATTTACGCGGAGGCCTTAAACGAGTTGAGCGGAAATCACAGCATTCCTTCGTACAACGGTTCGAAAACGCATACCATTATGCGCGATATTGAGGAAATGAAGCAAGGTATTCAGCCGATTCGCATCCGTGCTGGTCTGCCAGATTATACCAGCGAAGTGTATAGCAATCCGGACAAATTTCGTATCCAGATGAAACGCGAGCGCCAGATTGAATTCTTTGCCGAAGGGCAGCGCTTTTACGATCTGCGTCGCTGGACAGATGCGCCACAGGAGGAAGCTGCGCCCATCTACGGCTGCAATACGCTGCTTACGTCGGACAGACCGGATTACTTTCATACACCCGTACCTGTACCTTCCTTACCGACCATTTTCTCCTTGAAAATGTGGTTTTGGCCGATCGATTGGAATGAGCTGCGAAGCAACAAAGAACTGACGCAAAATCCAGGTTGGACAATGCCGGAATAACACACTATAAATTTGAAGATCATGAAAAAGATATATATCCTGTTTTTAGCAATCACAACCAGCATTTTGTTGCTATCCTCCTGCAACAATGAATGGGAAGATGAACAGTATGAACAATTGGTATCCTTCAAGGCCCCACCTAACACGGAAGGTGTGAACTGGACTTATGTGCGGTACAAAGCAGATGGTAAAGTGACCTTTAATCTGCCGTTGATCGTGAGCGGGTCTACACCCAATACACAGGACCGGACTGTGCGTATCGGTCTCGATTTGGATACTTTGGCGATTATGAACCGGGAGCAATTCGGACATCGACAAGAACTTTTTTATCAGTTATTAGAACAGAACCATTATAGTATGCCCGAAAGCATCACGATACCTGCCGGGCAAAGCCAAGTGAATATCCCGATCGAGTTCTCACTGGCGGATATTGACGAGGTGGAAAAATGGGTACTTCCGTTACAGATTTTAGATAATCCAGGAGGAAATTACCAGATTAATCCACATAAACATTACAAAAGAGCCATGCTGCGTATTATGCCTTTTAATGCGTACTCGGGAACGTATAATGCAGCGCAGTTCCGGATAATCTTGGAAGGCAATGCCTCCACTCCACTTACGGCCGCACAGCAGCGCGCGTATGTGGTCGATGACGAAACCATCTTTTTTTATGCCGGTACACGAGATGTGGATTATCTAGATCGTAAATATTATAAAGTCTTCTTAAGATTTACCGATGAGCAAATCGATATCCAAAAGAAGAAACTCGAAATATGGAGTGATAACGCGGCAAACAATAAGTTTGAGGTAGGCTCGGAGCAAGCTTACTATATTTTGGATGAGGACATGGATCCTACAAGACCTTTTTTGAAGCGTAAATATATTACACTTTCACTTAGTTATAAATTTGAAGATTATACCTCTGTGCCAGGCTTACGATTACAGTATGAAACTACAGGTACGATGGCGATGCAGCGTAACTTGAACACCCTGATACCGGACGAAGATCAACAGATTCAATGGTAATAACATATGGGGTTGTCAACGACGTTGCGCAACCCCATTTTTTTACATCAACCAAGTTCCTACTGTTCGCCGCCAGCATTAGAGAGATCTTTCAACAGATCGATCTTTAGATTCTTTCTATCGTCAGAATGACAGAGGAAGTTACACAACTTAAAACAAAAGAAAAATGTTAAAAAAATTACTGACTAATATACTGCTGTTCTTGATTGTTATCCCATTTGTCGGATCGTGTAAAGGCACAGAAGAAAAAACTATTGAAAGGGAAATTACCAGCTTTTCGGTCGTGGATCAAAATGGAACAAATCATATATTGAGTGTAAATAATGCTAAAAATACAATTACGAACAAGGAGACCTTTCCTCCGCATGTCAATCTATCGCGTCTAATTGCGCAATTTAAAACGAATAGCGCAGATGCTATTCTTAAAGTCGATGGCGTGCCGCAGCAAAGTGGCAAGGGAGAAACCGATTTTACAGATGAAGTTGGCTATGATCTATATGTTGGCGATGTAAAACAGCGCGCTTACACGGTCAACATCACGAAAGAAGCGATGGCAAACACTTTCCGAACATTTGCTTTTTCGGATCAAACAATATCACTTTTTCCGGTTGTGATAGATGAAGAATCGAGCGAGATTTCCAATGAGAATGAAATTCCCAAAAATGTTGACATTACGGCATTACAACCTACATTCACCCTCACCGAAAGCAAAGCTACCGCCAAAGTAAATGGAGTAAAGCAACTGAGTGGCGTACAACGTCATGATTTTTCCAAACCTGTAGTGTACACCATTGAAGGCGAAGATGGCTCGTCCCGAACTTACACCGTCAACTTAAAACAAGGCAACGTAATAGCGATTACAAACCCTGTTATGTCTGGGAGTTATGCAGATCCGACGGTAATCCGTGTTGGAAATGAATTCTATGCATATGTAACATCCGGACGCGTAAGAGGTTACAAATCCACCGATCTAATAAACTGGAACCGTATTGGCACAGTGAGCGAAGTTTTTACGACTAGACCTGATTTTGTCGAAGTTGTCAGCGGTAAAGACGCCCCCGCTATGTGGGCACCCGACATCAACTATTTCGATGGTAAATATGTGATGTATTATTCCATATCGCAATGGGGCGAAGGCGCTAAATGTGGCATCGGCGTAGGCGTTTCGAATCTACCTCAGGGGCCTTTTGTGCCACCGGCCGGTAATCCCAATGGAAAATTATTTATCAGTACTGAAATCGGGGTACACAATTCCATCGATCCATGCTTTTACGAAGAAAACGGAAAACGCTACCTTTTTTGGGGAAGCTTCCATGGATTATATATGACAGAACTAACTGCCGATGGTATGGCGGTAAAGGATTTAAGTAAAAAAACCAAAGTTGCCGGTAACGCCTTTGAAGCAACATACATTCACAAAAAAGGCGATTACTACTATCTCTTTGCGTCCGTAGGCAGTTGTTGCGATGGTTTGAACAGTTCTTATAAGGTGGTAGTCGGACGATCGAAAAATCTTGCAGGCCCTTATTTGGGGCGCACAGGTACAGATATGAATACCGTAAATTCATGGAATGCACCAGGCTTTGATCCGATCGTATTACAAGGCGATGGTACATACATTGGCCCCGGTCACAATGCAAGAATCCTCACAGATAAGAACGGAGTAGATTGGATGCTGTATCATGCCTATATCAAAGAGAATAATGCCGTTGGTTCCCGTAATCTACTGCTTGGCAAAGTGAACTGGGATAATGAAGGGTGGCCTAAAGTCGATAACGGCACACCGTCTGCTGTACTTACCCAAATGCCTGAATTTTAATAATAGAATGAATATCACTAAATTCAACTTCATGATAAGCAAGTATTTTATGTTGGCGATTGCAGTGCTTTGGTCTTGCAAAAGCAGTAGCAATGCGATCCCCACGGAAAAAGAAGAAGACGATAAAAAGACCGTCGTCGTAGCATCCGTGTCGAATTTAGCCGCAGGAGAAACGGATAAGAAGAACGAACTCAAGATCACTTGGAATAATCCAACAGCGACGGTATCCGTGATGATTTCCTATACAGAGGAGGGAACGGATGAGGAACATACTGTTACGCCTCATATACGTACAGAAGGAGAAAACAGAAGCTCCTATGTATTAAAATTACCACGATATGCGACTTATAAAATTGCAGCCGTCGCCATGGATAATTATGGACGAAAATCAGAATCCCTCACGGTAACAGCTACTCCGGCCAAGGAGGACGCTCCCCTATCCTACGAGATAATCGGGGATAAATTACCTATTGCTGACCCTTATGTTTTGTATTACGAAGGTAGATATTATGCCTACGGAACCCGGATTAATGGTTTTGAAGTTTATATATCGGAAGATCTGAAACATTGGAAGCGCAGCACAAATCTTGCCTTATCGCCCGAAAACTCGTGGGGAACGAGATGGTATTGGGCTCCCGAAGTCTACTATGTGGCATCTAAAAATCGATTTTATATGTTCTATTCCGTTGACGAGCACATCTGTGTAGCTTCGTCTAACAGACCTGAAGGTCCTTTTATACAACAGGAGAAAACACCTATTGTGAGTGAAAAAGCAATTGACACCCATTTGTATATTGATGAGGATGGTACGCCCTACTTATATTATGTACGGTTTACCGGTGGAAACGTCATTTGGGTGGCTGAGATGAATGATGATTTAAGAACTATTAAAACTGAAACATTGACAAAATGTATCAGCGCCGAAGAACCGTGGGAACGGAAGCAAGGAACGATTACTGAAGGTCCCTCCGTGATCAAGCATGGCAACATGTATTACCTCATGTATTCTGCTAACCATTTTGAGAGCCAGGATTATGCTGTGGGTTATGCCACATCAAATTCACCTAAGGGTCCATGGAAAAAATACAATGGCAATCCGATTCTACGAAGGGATAAACCTGCTGCTTCCGGATTAGTCGGCACAGGTCATGGCGCTCCTTTTATCACTGCTGATGGAAGTTATAACTACATCTATCACGCACATGCGAATATGAATAGCGTAGGTCCGAGGACTTCCTACATCAACGACATGACAATTTCTGAAGATGGTGTCATTCGTATCAGCGGAGAAGCAATTAAGCCGGTGTTGGTAAAATAAGGAACTCTCCCTGCGAAATTAATTGGGCAGGCTATCGTGCCTGCCCAATTAATTTCGCTTATTAGCGTGCGTCCAAGCTTTTGGGATCAAAAATCGCGACACCCACCTGACTGTCTGCGCAACCGTAATACAAAAACCATTTGTCTTTAAAATAAACAAGTCCTTGGATAAATACCGTACCATCCGGATACTGTCCACTTTTTTCGAACGGCTCGGTGGGTACAAAAAATGGCTTATCCAAACGACCAATAACTTTGGATGGATTTTCTAAATCAAACAGTACCTGTCCTGCCGCATACGTTCCGGCGGTATAGTTTGTATCTCTCCCATCGCCGCCTTTATTTTTGCCGTTGTATAAGACCAGGATGCCCTGATCAGTAATAATCGCTGGAGGGCCACATTCCGTCATATCGCTATCAAAATAACCTCGTCGAGGTTTGACGATCAGATCTAGATCGCCTTTGTTGTCCAACGTAGGCTCCCAGTTAATCAAATCATCAGAAGTAGCAATATTCATAAAGCGCTCACCCCAGTACATCATGTATTTTCCGTCTACCTTGGTGATAACTTGCTTATTGTTCTCGACTTTAGTCACTATTGAGCCGGATTTACAGAACATATCCTTAAACTTTCCATTGTGTGCTTGTTGAAATGCGGGGCCGTGCTTTGTCCAATTTTTCAAGTCCCTAGATGTGGCCACGGCTAGGCGTGCTACTTTTCTGTTCCATTGCGTATACATCATCACATATAGGCCACCATCGGTAACAGCGATACGTGCATCTTCGCATCCACCCGGCCATTCATTTTCCTTTTGTGTGTCTTCGTCAGGATAAAAGATCGGCTTGCTGCTTCTTTTCATGTTGATCCCATCTTTGCTTGAGGCAATGCCCAGTCTAGAGGTTCGCTTCCCGATACCCATACCAGATTTATCTTCCCCTCGATACAGCACGTAAATCCGGTTGTTCTTCACCACCGCTCCTGGATTGAACACATCGCTCGCTTCCCAAGCTATATTTTGCTTGCTCATTGGGTCGAAAAAAGTGCTTTCCGGGTTAGGCGATATCACTGGATTGACCCCTTCTGGACGTATGAAAGGACCCAATGCCCAATCAGGAAGCTGGTGCTGTGCGTTCGCAAAAGAAGTAAAACAAAGAAAAGCTATAAGAATTTGTAGTCGTAAATTGATATAATTCATAATGGGGTCTTTTTGCTCGATTATGGTCACTCGACCATACAAATATTACTAATATTTACCTAAGAAAACCCGTTAATTGTATCAATTAATTGATTTTTTGTCTCAGCAGCAAATGTAACTAAGCAGCAATCGTCTATGCTATCAAAAAACATATTGAGACGATTTCACATTTTATTGATACAGAGAGATATTTTATTCCGGAAGACATTTGGGAAATTTGAGTATTAAATTGTGTAAAGGCTAATTTTTATAAACGACACCTAATACTAATTCGAAAAAGAATAAGCTACTTCATGTAAAAGGATTTCACTGTAAATTCGTAAAATTAAAACCAACGTGCCGATACAAACTAACAACATACGCATGAAGATAAAGGCTATTTCTAAAATTTTAGGTTCCCTTACTGTAGGGCTGGCCTTACAGCAACCAACCCAAGCAGTTGCACAATATGCAGCAAATAAAGAAACAACAACAAAGCCAAATTTTATATTTTTCATCACCGACGACATTGGTTGGGACGATTTGGGCTGCTACGGAGATCCAAATGTCAAGACGCCAAATATCGACAGTTTGGCTAAGTTAGGACTTAAGTTCGAAAATGCATATCTGACGACCAGCAGTTGTAGCCCAAGTCGTTCTAGTATCATTACGGGGCGATACCCCCACAATACCGGAGCACCCGAACTCCACGATCCACTTCCTAGCGGACAGGTAATGTTTCCGCAGCTCCTGAAGGAAGCCGGCTATTATACGGTGTTATCCGGCAAAAACCATATGGGGCCACAAACGAAGCATGCATTTGATACGATCTCACCGGGCAAGGGGCCAGGTGGCGAAGGAGATTGGAACCAGATTATAAAAAACAGACCGAAAAATCAGCCTTTTTTCTTTTGGTTTGCCTCACACGATGCGCATCGAGACTGGCAGATTAACGATAAGGGTCCCATATACAATCCCGATGATATCATCGTGCCACCGATGTTATACGATGGTCCAAAGACACGTCAGGATCTTGCCGCATATTACCACGAAGTGTCGCGCGCCGACTATTACCTAGGGGAAATTGTCAGGGAATTAAAGAAGCAGAACATCTTGGAGAACACCTATATCATCTTTATGAGTGATAACGGAAGACCGTTCCCCCGAAGCAAAGGAAGATTATACGACAGCGGAATAAAAACGCCTTTTATTGTCTATGGTCCTAATGTAAATCAAGGTAAAACTAACGCTTTAATAAGCGCAATAGATATTGCATCTACGGTTCTAACATTGGCAGGTAATGACGTCCATGATAATATACAGGGCGTGAGCTTTCATTCCATTTTAGCCGACGGCGGAAGATCGGAACACCGTGATTTTGCGTTTGCCGAACACAATTGGCACGTCTTTCAAGCCCATGAACGAATGGTTAGGCACAAGGACTGGGTATATATCAGAAATGCTTTCCCCGAGCATCAGAATTTGGTAGGCGAATCTACACGGCAGTTTCCCGCAGGAAGCGAATTGTGGGATGCCCATGATCGCGGATTGACAGTCCCGGAACAGGAAGATGTGTTTCTTGTACCCCGCGAACACGAAGAATTGTACTATCTACCTGCTGATCCATATCAATTCAACAATCTCGTGTCCGATAAAAAACACCAAAATTCCCTCGTTTATTTGCGAAAAGTAATGGATCAATGGGTTGCTGAAACAGGAGATTCTGTGCCGCAGAACCCAACACCTGATCGAGATGATGTTTATGGAAACCGGCTTCCGGGAGAATGGAAAAAGGGGGAAAGGGCCGGATTGGCTAAGGGTGCTTTAAAAACAAATGAAAAAGGCCCTCGCCATATTAAGGATGTGCGGTAAAGTTAAAAGTTACCAAAAGACAGCATAATTTCGTATATTCACAGCGCGCAATTAGAGATCGCTATATTATAAATCAAAAGTCGTAAATAACAACTTCTTGTTAGTAAGAATGGGATATGAAAAACCTAAGAAATCATACGGATGAAGCATTGGTTATCTTATTAAATGATGATGACGAAAAAGCTTTTTTGGAGATTTATGATCGCTATAAAAATGAACTCGCGGCGCATCTCGTTCGGCTGTTGCGTTCCTATGAATTAGCTGAGGAGGTGCTGCAAGAGGTGTTTATGATGTTATGGGAGAAGCGTCATGAGATGGATGCATCAAAGTCCGTTCCAGCCTACTTGTACCGGAGTGCAATAAACAAATCAAAAAATGTATTTCGTAAATTGGCGAATGACAGTCGTCTGCGAGAGGAATTTCTGACATACTTTAGGTCGACGGATAATAACATGGTGGAGGAGTGGATAGAACATAAGGAAACGCAACAATTGCTGCAAACATTGTTAGATCGCTTACCACCTCAACAGAAAAAAGTTTATGTGCTTTGTAAGCTTGAAGGACTAAGCTACAAAGAGGTAAGTGAACGACTTAAAATTTCCATAACGACCGTTAATAGCCACATCAGAAATGCTAACATTTTCTTAAAAGGGGAACTGAAAAATCAAACCGAACTTACCAGCATTTTATATCTCACTTTTATTTTTGTTATTTTTTAATTTTTTTTCTTGCTGATTACCAGTATATTATAAAATATATTCTATTTCCGTTGCTTGCTTTTTGCATTTGAGGTGTAATAATACCGTTAGCCAAAAAATATAATGGGTAAGAGCCAGTACGATATCGAAGTATTATGTAGAAAATATATAGACCTTTCTATTTCTGAGGAGGAGTTGAAGGCGATGCTGGATTATTTCAAAGACTATGGTATACCTGAGGCATTTGATCATCTTTTGCGGAAAGAATTCTTGAACACGATCGCGCACAATCCTTCTAGGGAAGCAGAGGATCTGACCGATAAGGTAAAATTAAAGTTGAGAAAACATATCGCATCGAAAAAGAAATCAGATTTAAATCGCTGGCTTCCTTATGTTGCGGCCGTATTTATATCAGGGATGATCGGGATTTCATGGTTTATATTCTCACCGAAAGCTGATGATACCGTTGTCTCTGAAATAGATATTATGCCGGGCGGAAATAAAGCAAAGATAATACTTGCCGACGGCAGGACACTTACCTTGGACGAAAGTCGTAATGGCATTATCGTCGATGAAAAAGAGATCACGTATAATGATGGAACATCCACTGTTGTAGCATTGGAATCATCTTCTCCGCAATGGTTAACGCTAAGTACACCACGTGGCGGAACATATAAAGTTACGTTAGCCGACGGAACAACGGTGTGGTTAAACGCCGAATCAACGCTAAAATATCCTACCCATTTTGCTAAAGGAGAGCGCGTCGTGGAATTGAAGGGAGAGGCTTATTTCGATGTAAAACGTGTACAAACTGATAACACGGCTACACATTTTAAACCATTTAAAGTTATTAGCGCCAACCAAACGATCACCGTTTTAGGTACGGAGTTTAATATTTCGGCTTATCACGATGAAGAGGAAACGAAGACCACCTTGGTGGATGGTAAAGTTCGCGTCGAAACACCTCGATCTGGTGAAGAGTTGACACTTCTTCCAGGGGAACAGGGAAAAAATGGAAAGAATGGACTTCAAAAAAGTAAGGTGGATGTACACGATTATGTCGATTGGAAGAACGGCGAATTTGTATTTCGGGATGAGACCGCAGAAGAGGTATTGGAAAGGATAGCCCGTTGGTACGACTTCGAAATTGATAACAGCAAATATGTGCCTTCCAATGAGGTATTTTCCGGAAGTATTTCAAGGTACGGTAACCTACGGACGGTGCTGGATATCATGCAGGAGGCGGGCGGTTTAACATTCGAAGTTAAAAATAGAACCGTGATCATCCGCAATAAAATCAAAAACTAATATAAAAAATTTAAGAATAGTGTATGTTATAATTTGACAACAATAAAGTGAACAAGAAGCCGAAAGTGCGACCAACACTTTCGGCAATATCTGCAAGGCAGAAAATGTTCAGGACAACGTATAAAGCTAGTTATTCAATTGAACCAAACATTACTGTAAATGTACGAAAAAATTACTTTCCCGCTTCAGCGGGTGTTAAAAACTCAGGTGCTTATGCGCATTCAGCTTACGCTAACAATCATTATCTTCTTCGTTATGCAGGTTGGAGCGCGTAGTGTGGCACAACACCACGTTACGCTTCAGCAAAATGGTATTTCCATGAAGGAAGTCTTTCGCGAAATCAAGAAGCAGACCGACCGGACGGTTTTTTATTCAGCAAAACGATTGAATGATACCCGGAAAGTTAATATTAATCTTAAAAATGCTACGCTCGAAACCGTGATGGACGAATGTCTTAAAGGACTGCCCCTTACGTATGTTATTATGGATAAAACGATCGTACTGAAAGAAAAGGAGACTCAAAGACGCAAACATATCCACCAGCAATCGGAGGAAAGGGAATCCAATATGCATATTCAAGAAAATGTGGTAACAGGCACCGTCCGCGATGCAAATGGAACTGCATTGGCGGGGATTTCTGTATCGGCGGAAGGAGCAACTTCCGCTGTAGCTACATCGGATAATGGAAGCTACAGCATAGCTGTTAAATCAGACGGAACACTCATTTTTCAGTCTGTAGGTTTTGCACGCAAAGAGGAAGCTGTGCGAGGTAGATCTGTTATAGATATAACGTTGGCGCAAGAAATCAGTGATTTGGATGAAGTGGTCGTTGTGGGGTACGGCACGGTGAAGAAATCTGATTTAACAGGTGCCGTCAACGTAATCGATGAACAAACGATCCGCAATACGCCTGCCGCAAATATTGCAATGGCCCTGCAAGGTGCAGGATCAGGGGTGAACATACAACGAAGTGGAGGATCAACACATCCGGCACATACGCCTGAGATCCGTATCCGCGGTACGCGATCGATCGCTGCAGGCAATGACCCTCTTTTGGTTGTGGACGGTATTCCTTACGATTTAGGTATGATGAACAATATTTCACCAGATGATATCACTTCAGTTACTGTTCTTAAAGATGCTTCGTCAACAGCAATCTATGGTTCGCGTGGAGCCAATGGCGTTATACTGATGACGACCAAGCGTGGAGTAGAAGCGGCAAAGGCTGCAGTGACTTACAATGGATATTTAGGAGTTAGCAAGCCGTTAGGGTTTTATGATGCTATGAATTCGGATGAGTATATGCAACTACGGAAATGGTCCATGTACAATCGTTATAAAAATTCGGACAGTTACACAGGTATCGACGATCCCAGGGTATTACAACGTGTATTCGAAGGAGGACTCGATGGAGAAATCGAAGGTTATGACAGAGGAGTGTATACCGACTGGCAAAAAGAGTTGTATGACAAGGATCCAGTCATCAACAATCATCAGATCGGTATAGCAGGCGGATCGAAAAATACCCAATATGCTACATCGTTGGGATATTTTAAATCGACAGGTATATACGATTTACAGTCGATGGAGCGTGCAACCCTGAAATTGTCTGTGGATCATGCCATAAACAAGTACCTTAAATTAGGGTTTAACACATTGAATACCTACTATATAAGTAGAGGAGAAAGCCTGAATCCGATGGGCGATGCGCTTTCACTCAGTCCGCTCCTATCGCCCTATTTGGACGATGGATCAATACGGGAAAAAGTACATCCAAATGACCTCATGAGTAATCCCCTCATGGATCTTCGTCCAGGAGCGATTCAGGATGACCGCAAACGGTTGTCAACATTTACGACAGGTTATTTAGATGTCGATTTCACGCATGGTTTTAAATACAGGCTCAATGCAGGTGTACAGCTATCGCAGACTACCCTGCAACGCTACTATCAGCAAGGGACAAGTAAGCGCCGGCAGTCATCAAACTATGGGTATAATGAATCCGCCTCACTTATGAATTATACGCTTGAGAATCTTTTAACTTATGACAAGAAAGTGGATAAGCATAACTTCAATGTCACCGCTTTGTTTAGTGCTGAAGAAAGAGAATCGCAGGATTTCGATCTAAACTATGAAAACGTACCGACCAATCAGGTAGGTTATTACAATCCGGGTACGGCTGAAAACCATAAAGGAGCTGGCGAATACAGCAAATGGAGCATGCTTTCTTATATGGGGCGCCTTAATTATGACTTTGACCAACGTTATTACCTGACCGCAACGTTTCGTGGGGATGGCTCTTCCCGTCTCGCCCAAGGCAATAAGTGGCACTATTTCCCTTCTGCTGCCCTTGCATGGAACATAGGCCATGAACAGTTTATGGACAGAACGGCTCATATATTGTCGCAGTTGAAACTGCGTCTCAGTTATGGTGAAGTCGGTAACACCAACGTGAATCCTTATGACACCATGGGCAATATGAGT
This sequence comes from Sphingobacterium alkalisoli, assembly GCF_005049105.1. Taxonomy (GTDB): domain Bacteria; phylum Bacteroidota; class Bacteroidia; order Sphingobacteriales; family Sphingobacteriaceae; genus Sphingobacterium; species Sphingobacterium alkalisoli. Next base: position 753,730 of record NZ_SUKA01000001.1, on the reverse strand, counting down.
AGCAACAGGTACATCTTTGGTTCTCAGGGCGTACTGGGGTATTATCCTACTGCGGCCTCCAACAGCGAACTGAAGTGGGAACGTACAGCCAGTTATAATGCCGGTATAGATTTTGGTTTTCTGAAAAACCGGATTACTGGTTCTATTGAAGTCTACAAACAATACTCCAACAATTTGATGATGAATTTCACTCCTCCTGCAACAAGTGGTGTCAGTACAGCTATCCCTTACAATGTAGGTAAAACAGAAAATGTAGGGTTTGAGACGAATGTCCGTATGGATATTTTCAATGGCGATGGCAAGAATAAATTCCAATGGAGTACGGATCTCAATATCTACTTTAACCGGAATAAGGTTGTGCAGCTTACTGAAGGAGTAGATCAACTGATTTCCGACAATCTCTTTGTCGGTCATCCGCTAGGATCTTTTTACGAATATGTAGGATTGGGTATCTGGCAAGACACTCCTGAAGACCGGGCGTTGGCCGAAAGCTTCGGACTTAAAACCTCGGGCGACGAATCCGTGATAGGGACTATTAAAGTGTCCGACATCAGTGGCCCCGATGGTGTGCCTGATGACATAATCAACGACAATGACCGCAAAGTATTGGGAAGCCATCAGGCCAACTTCGAAGGTGGATGGACAAATACCCTGGCTTATAAGAACTTTGACTTTACCGTGGTGATGAATTTCCGCCAAGGAGGTTTACTTAGGTCTGAACTCTATGGCGGCGGACAAAACTCTCTGTTAGGTGGTTATACAAATAATCTGGATGTGGATTATTGGACCCCGGAAAATACAGGTGCGCGTTGGCCAGCTCCAAATAACAGGGTACAGAGCATACCTTATAAAGGAACGCTTACACTATTCGATGCGTCTTACCTCAAGATACGAACAGTGACGTTGGGTTATACTTTACCCGATCAGCCCCTTAAATCAATAGGATTAAGCAAGGCCCGCATATACGCAACCGCTACAAACCCGTTGACCTTCTTTTCAGAATATGTGAACAAATATAAAGGTCTCGATCCGGAGACCAACCGTGTGATGGGTACAGTGGTTCCTCCGTCGTGGCAAATGTTATTTGGTATTAATATAACTTTTTAAGTACGAGATGAAAATGAAAATGAAAAATCTAATATTTTTATTAATATGTATACCGTTACTATTCGTCACGGCGTGCAAGGATTTTCTGGAAGAGGAAAATCACTCGAAAATTACACCCGAGTCGTTTAATACACCACAGGGATTTGAACTTGGATTAAATGGTGTTTATGGCGGAATGCGCGCTTTTTATGGTCCCATTAGTGCTATCCATATGTTGACGGTGACTGGAACCGATGAGTTCTACAGCCGTGCTTCGGGTGACATTTATAATTTTGGTAATTATACGGCAAATTACAAACCCAGTTCGGACTATATTTATTCCTACTGGAGATCTTCGTATACATTGATCAATACCTGCAATGGTCTTGTGCACTTTGGGCAAGACATGACGGGCATTACAGAAACTAAAAAAACAACTATGCTGGCGGAGACCAAATTCTTCCGGGCTTTGCTTTATTTTCGTTTGGTGCAATTCTTTGGCGATGTGACATTGAACCGTACATATAATGATGGGGTTATAAAAGAGGCTAAGCGTGACCCTATGGCTGATGTGTACGATTTTATTATCGAAGACCTCTTGTATTGTACAACGCCGGGCAACCTGCCCGCAGGATCGAAAGATACAAATACAGGCCGTGTTACACAAGCTTTAGCTCGTCATCTACTAGCAAAAGTATATCTCACCCGTGGATGGAGCAGTGCTGCTCAATCTACCGATTTTCAGCAGGCATATGATGTAGCAACAGCACTAATTGAGGATGGCGAGCAAATAGGCGTCAAGCTTATGCCAAAATATGCAGATATCCATAAACCCGGCAATGAAAATAATCAAGAAATACTGTATAGTGTACAGATGACAAACGATCCGATTTATGGTGTACCTGAATCGGATGCAAATATGAATCATCTTTCACATGTCTTTGTTGCCGGTTATTTTAATTTTAATGGTAGCGGTAATGTTCAACAGATAGAAGATGGACGTGTTTATGCGCGATATCACGGAACAACCTGGCTTTATAATGAAGCCTTTGGTGATGTAGACAAAGATTCGCGCTATTACGCTACATTCCAAAGCGAGTGGAAAGCTCCGGTCGATTTTCAGAATAGAACCCAGGAATTTTATGTCGGCAACACCAAGTATTCTGCCATTAGAAGTGGAGCAAAAGGTAATCTTGCAGGTTATCTTCCGGGCAAAAACATGACCAGAGAAGAAATAGGGGCGACAAATTATTATATACTGACGCCCGAAAACTACACTGATCCTTCATTCCCAACAATGAAGAAATTTTTGGATCCCAATCGTGCAAGTCTTTCATTCGACTCCCAGCGTTCAATCATCGTATATCGTTTGGCCGAAACATACCTTATCGCTGCCGAAGCTGCTTTTAAACTGGGTAATAATTCTACAAACAACGGAGCTGCTTATTACATCAACGAACTTCGTAAAAGAGCTGCCTCGAAGGAAGAATATATTGACGACCTGATGATTGCTCCCGGAGATATAACCATCGATTATATTCTTGATGAAAGAACACGCGAGCTTTGTGGAGAACAGTTGCGCTGGTTTGATCTTGTTCGCACACAAAAATTAGTTGAGCGTGTACGGAAGCATGGGTTCTTTACGACAAAATGGACCAATCATACCCTGCCTAAGGATAATATACAGGATTTCCACGTATTGCGCCCAATTCCGTTGAAACAAATCGAGTCTGTTATTGCAGGCGATCCCTATCCACAACAATCCAACGGGTGGGATAATATGTAATATTGAAGACGCACAATGGAATTATTACGCGAAAACTTATTAAACGAAAATAGAGATGAAATTAATGGTTACACTTTGCAGTATGTTGTTATCTCTCTCTGCTTTATGTCAATCTCGCATGATGGAACAATTGAAAAGCGGTAAACCACAACATATCGTGGTATATGGCACCAGTTTGTCCAGCGGTGGAAATGGAAGGGCATGGATGGATGTCGTCGAAGCACGTATTGCGGAGGAGTATGGAGATAATTTGGTCCACTATACGCTCGCCGGTAAGGGCGGGATGTGGTCTGTCTGGGGCGTCAAAAACTTCGAAGATAGTGTCATTGCCAAAAAGCCGGATGCCGTGTTTATAGAGTTCGGTATGAATGACGCGTTTAAAGAATACGGGACATCGGTTGCGCTTGCTAAATTGAATCTGGAATATATGATTGACCGCGTGCGTCTTTATAGCGATTCCTGCGACATCTTTTTACAGGTTATGAATATGCCTATAGGAAAATCTGCTGCTTTTAGACCCGATCTATCAGCGTATTATGCGATGTATCGGGAAGTAGCACGCCAAAAAAAGGTAATGCTTATCGACCATTACACCAATTGGCAGAACATCTTAGATCAGGGGGAAGAGGTTTTCAGGCAGTACGTTCCGGATGGCTTACATCCCAATAAGAAGGGTGGAGAAGAGGTCATCGCACCGGAGATAATAGAATTTTTAAACTTAAATGTAACAGATAAATAGAAAACATGAGGAAAACACTATTGGCTGTGGTTACCATAGCGCTACTTGTTTCTTGCAACCAATTGCATTCAAATGAATATCAAGCAGACCTGATTGTCTATGGCGGCACATCAGCGGGCATTATTTCTGCGGTACAGGCAAAAAAATCGGGGAAATCGGTCATCGTCATATCGCCCGACAAACACTTGGGCGGATTGTCATCAGGGGGGCTTGGGTTTACGGATACAGGTGATAAATCGGTCATCGGGGGGCTAGCACGCGATTTCTATCATCGTGTGTATCTGCACTATCAGGATAGCGCAGCTTGGCGCTGGCAAGGTCAGTCGGAATACGGCAACAAAGGCCAAGGTACAGCAGCAATAGATGGTAACGAGCGTACGATGTGGATTTTCGAACCCCATGTAGCCGAACAGGTCTTTGAGGATTATGTAAAAGAGTACGAGCTGGAAGTTTGGCGAGATGAATGGTTAGATCGGGAGGGTGGCGTGATAAAAAAGGGCGACCGTATTGTTTCCATTACGACCTTAAGCGGGAAAACGTTTAAGGGAAAGATGTTTATCGATGCCACGTACGAGGGAGATTTAATGGCGGCTGCAGATGTGAGCTACCACGTGGGACGCGAGGCGAATAGTGTATACGGAGAGAAATGGAATGGCATACAGACTGGAGTATTACACCACGACCACTGGTTTAAGAGCGACATTAGTCCATATGTAATAGCCGGTGATAGCACGAGTGGGCTTTTATACGGGGTGTCAGCTGAGGATCCAGGTGTCTATGGGGAGGGCGATCATCGGTTGCAGGCCTATTGCTTCCGGATGTGTTTAAGTAACCACCCCGATAACCGCGTGCCCTTTCCGAAACCAGCTCATTATAAACCGGAAAACTACGAGCTACTGGCCCGCGTTTTCGCATCGGGCTGGCGCGAGACCTTTCGTAAATTCGACCCAATCCCCAACCGCAAAACGGACACCAACAACCATGGCCCCTTTAGCACGGATTTTATTGGTATGAATTACGATTATCCTGAAGCGAGTTACGAACGTCGTAAAGAGCTAATCAAAGAACATGAAGATTATCAAAAAGGATTGCTGTATTTCATGGCTAACGACGAGAAAGTACCGGCTGATGTGCGCAGGGAAATGGCGCAATGGGGCTTAGCGAAAGACGAATTTACAGACAATGGACATTGGCCCCATCAGTTATACATCAGAGAGGCACGTCGCATGGTAGGCCAGCACATAATGACCGAACACGATACATTCAGCGAAAGTGAGATTTCTGACCCTGTAGGCATGGGATCTTATTCGCTGGATTCGCACAATGTACAGCGATACGTAAAGGCCGACGGGTATGTTCAGAATGAGGGGGATATCGGTGTGAAGCCCAAGAAGGGGCCTTATAAAATATCCTATGGTTCACTCGTACCCAAGAAAGAAGAATGCGTAAATCTTCTTGTTCCGGTATGTGTCTCCAGTTCACATATCGCTTTTGGGAGCATTCGTATGGAACCGGTATTCATGATACTGGGCGAAAGTGCAGCTTTAGCCGCATCTTTGGCTATTGATCAAGGTATCAGCGTGCAAGATGTACCCTATAGCGCTCTTCAGAAGATGCTTCTGGAAAATAAACAGATCTTATCCAAACCATAAGCAAAATATGTAGGATATTAAGAATTAAATCGTAATTTCAAACAGAAAGGATTATATATATGGATTTGATCAACAGAAGAATCGCCATTCGCAGGTTATTGTTTATCGCCGGCGGTACACTTTTGCTTCCAGCCTGCTATCGAAAATCGGGTAAGCCAACTATTGAACTGACCCATTTGGTGATAGAGGAAGAACATGAAAATTTGCTAGCCGAGCTAGTTGAGACGATTATACCCTCTTCTAATACCTCTGGAGGACGGGAATTACTACTACACCTCTTTGTTTTGAAAATGGTGGATGATTGTCATAATCCAGAAGATCAAGCAGCTTTTATGGCTGGATTGGCTTCATTTTCTACCTATGCGCGCGAGAAAATGGGAATGGATTTTATCACACTGGAACCAAATAAACGCCTTGCTTTTTTAGAAGAGATGAAGGAAGTAAAAGATGAACAGATAAAACGGTTTTATGCCATTACCAAACGCCGAACCATACAGGGGTTTGTGAATTCGAAGTATGTGATGACTGACTTGAAAAAATACGAGTTAGTCCCCGGTCGATATAATGGCTATGTAAAAATGGCCTGACGGCCCGTAGAAGAGAAACAAAATAAGAGAGAACATATAAAAGAATGGCAAACTTAAATATAGATGATGTAAAGACTCGCGTTTTCGATGCTATTGTAATCGGATCCGGAGCAAGTGGGGGTTGGGCGGCAAAGGAATTCACCGAAAAAGGTTTAAAAACGCTCGTCCTCGAACGCGGACGCGATGTGGTACATGTCAAAGACTACCCAACGACTAACCTCTATCCATATGAATTGGAACACCGTAATGAAATAACCTATGCCGATAAGCAAACGAATCCGATTGCCAACAGATGTTACGCGTACAGAGAGGACACCCAACATTTTTTCGCGAAAGATGAGGAACATCCTTATATTCAGGAGAAAGATTTCGATTGGATTCGCGGATATCAGGTTGGTGGAAAATCATTGATATGGGCACGGCAAACGCAGCGCTGGAGCGAATATGATTTTGAAGGACCTGCACGTGACGGCTTTGCGGTGGATTGGCCTATCCGGTATCATGACATCGATCCATGGTACAGTTACGTAGAACGTTTCGTTGGTATTGCGGGCAATAAGGATGGGCTATCTACACTCCCGGATGGTGATTTTTTACCGGGTTACCCGTTGAATGCGGCGGAAGATTATTTCCGTCAATCCGTCAATCAGCACTTTAAAAACAGGCACGTCATCAGTGCGAGGTGCGCACACCTCTCCGATCCACAGCCTATCCATCTTCAGCAGGGACGTGTTAAATGTCAGCACCGCGTACTGTGCCAGCGTGGTTGTCCTTTTGGAGGTTACTTCAGCAGCAATGCCTCTACTCTTCCTTGGGCACAAAAAACGGGTAATCTCACCTTACGTCCCCATTCGGTAGTGCATTCGATACTGTACGACCAAGAATCGGGCAAAGCGAAAGGTGTAAAAGTAATTGATACAGAATCACTTGAGGAAATAGATTTCTTCGCTGAGGTAATTTTTGTTAATGCTGCGGCTTTAAATACCAATCTTATTCTACTCAACTCTAAGTCGGACCGTTTTCCGGAAGGACTAGGAAATGACAACGGACTGCTAGGAAAATATATTGCTTTTCACAACTACACCGCACGTATCAGTGCGGAATATGATGGTCTTCTCGAATATCGAACAGATGGTCGAAATCCAGCCGGTGGGGGGTATATCCCGAACTTCCGTAATGTGGATAGTCAGGAAACAGATTTCTTGCGCGGTTGGGCAGCAGCTTTCAGTGCCAATCGTTCACAGGTTCGGGATACTAACGGTGTGGGTGACGCGCTTAAGAATGCATTACTCGATGATTCAAAATGGAGTAACTGGCGCATACATTCTCATATGATGGCGGAAACTATCCCCAAGGAAAGTAATCAAGTGTGGTTAGACGCAAGTAAAACCGATAAATGGGGCGTGCCACTCTTACATATTTCTGTAGATTACGCCGAAGACGATTGGCAAAGGCGTAAAGATTACTACGAACAGATGACTGCGATGTATGAGGCTGCCGGATTTAAGAACATCAGAACGTCCAATGATTCCCGTCGACCCGGAAACGATATTCACGAGATGGGTGGGGCTAGGATGGGCAACGATGCGAAGACTTCGTTATTGAATAAATGGAATCAACTTCACCTCTGTAAGAATGTTTATGTAACAGATGGCGCATGTATGACATCAACAGCGACGCAAAACCCGACATTGACCTATATGGCACTTACCGCGAGAGCAGTGGACCACGCCGTCAAGTCATTAAAAAAGGGCACTTTATTAGATGGTAAACAATAAAATAGGTTGCCGCAAAAATTTGGTTTACAGTGTACTGTTTAAGCTGTCCTAATCGAGCGTTAAGAAGGTACTGGTTTCAGTAGCCGGTACCTTCTTCATTTATCCCAAAAGCTTTTCGGTTTCCAGGTATTTCATAATGATCTGTGTCGCACCAGCACGTTGTTTCACATACGCACTAGCGGCTTCCCCACAAATCTTCCGGCGTTCCTGTTCGTTCAGCGATCTAAAAACACCCTGCAAGTCGTTGTAGTTGGCAATAGAAAATCCAGCCGTTAACGTGACGAGATCTACCGCTTCCTGAAACTTTTCATATTTTGGACCAAAGATAATCGGCATACCATAGGTCGCCGCTTCCAATGTATTATGGATCCCGACACCAAAGCCACCTCCTATATATGCAACGTCGCCATAATAGTAGAGAGACGATAACATGCCAATATTGTCAATGAGCAATATTTGCGCTGCTTCAATTTTGGCAGCGGTATAGGATGAAAATTCGGAAAACTTAATGGCCTGAGGAAAGAGTTTAAGCAGGCTATGTATATGATTATCATTCACCTCATGTGGGGCAACTATAAATTTCCACAATGGATATTGTATGGCAAGCTGCTGTAATAGCGCTTCATCCGTTGGCCAGGTACTCCCCGCAACAAGTACATGCTGATTACCGACAAATTGCTTTATGGGAAGGATTTCCTGATGTTTCTTGGGCAACTCCACCACCCGGTCGAATCGGGTATCACCCGCCAACCCCGCATGGGTAATTCCAATCCACTTTAACATATGTACGCTATCCATATTCTGTGTGAAAAAAAAAGTTACCTTCTTGAGAATTGATCGATAAAAACCACCGTAGGGCTTAAAAAAAAGTTGCTCCTCTCTGAAAATAGCGGAAATCAGGAGCAGACGAGTCTTACGTTTATGGAGCTGATTAAAATAATGGTACCAATATTCGTATTTTGTAAAAATGGCAAATTTAGGATTGATCGCTTCCAAAAAATCGCGTGCATTTCTGGCAGAATCCTCGGGTAAATAAAACACATAATCAGCCAAGGTTGTGTTTTTACGAATCTCATAACCTGAGGGCGAGAAAAAAGTTATTACAATTTTTTCATGAGGATATTTCTTTCTGATCTGTTCCAAAACCGCCCTTCCTTGCTCGAACTCTCCTAAGGAAGCAAAATGAAACCAGATGTGTTCCTGACCTTTTTCAACCGTGTGTTTTATGTGTTTTAACAGCCCTTTTCGACCGTCTACCCAACGTTGTGCCTTGGTATGAAAAGGAGCTATCAACCGTAGTATCATACCGTAAAAAACAATTCCCAGATCGTACAGTATCCGCATATTAATGAAATAATACTTATATTCGTCAAAGATATTAAACCTTTTCTAATTCACGACAAAGTGCAACAGAAGGCTCAAAAAAGAATACTTATAACCGGTGCAGCAGGATTTTTGGGTTCACACCTTTGTGATCGTTTTATTCACGAAAATTATCAAGTTATTGCGATGGATAATCTGATTACCGGGAATATCGAAAATATCGAACACCTTTTCCATAGGGCGAATTTTGAATTCCATCACCATGATGTTTCCAAATTCGTACATGTACCCGGAGAGCTGGATTATATTCTCCATTTTGCGTCGCCCGCCAGCCCGATAGATTATTTACGCATCCCGATTCAGACCTTGAAAGTTGGTTCGCTAGGCACACACAATCTGTTAGGACTAGCTAAAGAAAAGCAAGCGCGTATTCTGGTTGCTTCAACTTCCGAGGTATACGGCGATCCAACCGTCTCTCCGCAGTCAGAAGAATATTGGGGAAATGTGAACCCTGTCGGTCCACGGGGTGTCTACGACGAAGCGAAACGTTTCCAAGAGGCCATGACTATGGCTTATCATAATTTTCATGGACTGGATACAAGGATCGTACGTATCTTCAACACATTCGGTCCACGTATGCGACTGGAGGATGGAAGAGCTTTACCTACCTTCATTGCACAGGCCCTTAGGAATGAAGACCTAACGGTATTTGGCAGCGGCAAACAGACGCGATCATTTTGCTACGTTTCCGACCAAATTGAAGGTATATATAGACTATTACATACCGACTACCATGAGCCATTGAACATTGGTAACCCAGAAGAGCTGTCTGTCAAGGAGGTTGCAGAAGAGATCATAGCCTTAACAGAAAGCAAGTCAAAGATCATCTATGAAGCGTTACCTGTAGACGACCCGCAGCAGCGAAGACCCGATATTACAAAGGCAAAACGGATACTGGGGTGGGAACCACAGGTGTCCAGAAAAGAAGGCTTAATACAAACGATAGCGTATTACAAACAAAAATTAAAAGACCAAGTAAAACAACAAATCAACATATAAATGAGCAAAATATTAGTTACCGGAGGCACAGGTTATATTGGTTCCCATACAGTAGTGGAACTCTACAAAGCAGGATATACACCTGTAATTATTGACAATTTATCCAATTCAAGCAGCAAGATCTTAGCACAGATCGAAAAAATTATCGGCGTAAAACCCGAGTTTCATCAATTTGACCTATGCGATACCGAACAAACCACAGCATTCATCAATAACAATCCCGATATCAGTGGCATTATTCATTTTGCGGCTTCAAAAGCCGTGGGTGAATCCGTTCAAAAACCATTAAAATATTATCACAACAATTTTTTCTCCCTAATCAATTTGTTGGAAGCTTATCAGGAGAAGAAAATCAATTTTGTATTCTCTTCAAGCTGTACGGTATATGGCGAGCCAGATGCATTACCCGTTACAGAATCTGCGCCAGTGAAGAGAGCCAGCTCTCCCTACGGCAACACCAAACAGATCGCAGAGGAAATCCTCGCGGAATCTGCCGCTGCATACGACAACTACAACATAATCGCACTACGTTATTTCAATCCGGTAGGTGCACACGAGTCGGCCTTAATCGGCGAATTACCACTGGGTGTACCCCAAAACCTCCTGCCTTTCATCACGCAGACCGCCATCGGAAAACGCGAAAAGTTAACCGTCTTTGGAAATGATTTTGATACACCTGATGGCTATTGTATACGGGATTTTATTCATGTTGTAGACTTGGCAAAAGCACACGTTGCTGCGATTCAACTTTTAGAAAAAGGTAATCCAAACGGAAAATACGATGTATTCAATGTCGGTACCGGAAAAGGATACTCTGTCCTTGAAGCAATCAAGGCTTTTGAGAAAGTCTCCGGTAAGACGTTAAATTATGAGGTTGGTCCACGAAGAGAAGGCGATATTGTAAAAGTATATGGAGATGTCACCAAGTCATCCAGCGAACTAGGTTGGAAAGCCCAGCTCGGCATTGAGGAGATGATGTCTTCCGCTTGGAAATGGGAAAATTATCTAAAAGAAAATCCGATTGAATAATTAGAAGTTGTTCGCGGATTCGCTTATTTTGAGAATTTGCGAATCCGCGTATCTGCACACCGGCCTATCTGTTAGACACCCTCTCCTTCTTTCACATCAGCATAGCGCTCCGGTCTATATTTAAATGCTGGTGTTAGCCAGTACATCAATACAATGCGGGAGTACCTATAATTAAATGGCGCCAAGAGGATAGTCGCCAATACGGCTACAGTAAGGTAAAGCCATGGCGATTCCATATTCCGTGTAATGATATATGTCCCTACACATACGCTCACTAACTCCGCTACGACAAATACATAACTCACGTACATCGCTACGTAAAAATAACCAGGCTCTTTCTCGAATTTAAGACCACAATGCGGACAGGTATTTCGCATCTTTTTAGACGAAAAACTAAATAGCGGCCCTTCGAACATATCCCCTTTTCTACACCGAGGGCACTTTCCATTTGCAGCGCTTTTCAGCTCGCTGGGAATAATATATTTTGTTTCTTCCATATCTTACTGCTTCTTTCTTCTAAATTCCTCCGGTGTAATTCCCTCCATTTTTTTGAAAAATTTCGTGAAATACGAATTATCACTAAAATTCAATTCATACGCTATCTCACTAATGCTGTGCTGATGTACCACCAATAAGCGCTTCGCCTCCAGCAAAATCCTATTACGAATAAGTTCTCCAGCCGAAAGGCCCAGATACTCTTTTGAAAGTGCATTAAGATGATTGGGCGTAATATAAAGAAGCGCCGCGTACTGCTTCGGTAAATGTAAGTCTTTATATTTCTTTTCGACCAGCGCTCTAAAATTTTTAAGTAATGTATAATTATATGACGAGGCTTCATGCCTTTCATTTGGCTCCATTTGCTGTTCTAATACCATAAAAAAATACAGCAAGGACACCTTTATAAAATCCATACCAAAGGATTTTTGAATCAATCTATCCATTACCCGCAAAATGGTATCCTGATATTCATGGGAAATCATAAAAACACATGTATGCTTAAGACCTAAGAAGAATGGAAAGTTTGAAAGATAATCTGGTTGCAGTAGAAAAGTTTGGAATGTATCCACGCTAAAGTTAACAATATACCCTTCTACCGCGCCTTCGAAATTCCACGTATGAATTTGCCCAGGAATCATAAAATAAACCTGCCAAGGCCGAACCTCATATTCATCAAAGTCGATGGTATGTTTTCCTCCTCCATTTGTAAATATTACAAAATGATAAAAGTTATGCTGGTGAGGAAAAACAAGATTATTATTCCTTTCCAGATAACTCGACAAACGCTCAACAAGAATTCCCCCTTCTTTATCGGCCGATAAAGTACATTGATCGAGTATGGGGGCGCCTGTAATCATTGACACAAAGATATTTAAATACTATCAGATCGAATGGTACATTTAGCTTTTTCAATGGTACTTTTTACGGATTTATATTTCAATACTATTTCCACCAAAATTCAACGTCTTTTTTTGCAGATATTTTTTTTAGATTAGCATATGTCTTTACATAAAAACAACACCCTTAAAGAAGCTGTTCTTTCGCTTTCACAAAAAGAGAAAGACAAGCTGCTTGTACGTCTGATTAATAAAGACAAAATGCTATTGAAACAGCTACATTTCCAGCTACTAGAAGATGAACTAGACTTAGAAGATCGAATTAAAAAGCTGAAAGGAAGTTTAGAAAATCTAATGTCCGAAGCTGAAAACTCCATCAAAAACATACCTACCTATAGCCAATATAGAGCACTAAATATACTTCTACGTCAAGCGAGCGGAAGTATAAATGAACATGAAAAGGTAACAAAAGACAAGATAAGTGAGATTGAATGTCGGTTATACCTATTAAAGACAGCCTTTGAGAAGTTTCCTAAACTTTTCGAATCCACGGCTGTGAGCAGCGGTTTGAAGCTCCGAAATTATGCGGCAGGTCGAATAAAAAATGTTAACGGAAAATTCGATAAGTTACATGAAGATTTACAATTCGACTTACAGAATGAGATGGAATTCGTAGGGGAATTTGGCATGAAACATGGACTGCGTTGAGCTATAAATTTATTTTAGTAACTTCGCATAAAAAGTAATTCTTCGGGTGGGTATTCAAGAAATTTTAGAAAAATACAGGGAGATCGAGCAGGTAAAAACACTTGTCAAATCGATCCAAAACAAAAGTCCAAAAGTTCATCTTAAAGGTTTAATTGGTTCCGCAGATGCGATGGTTGCTTCGGCAGCTTATCATCTTCACATACGTCCGTATGTTTTTATTTTGCCTAACCATGAAGACGCTTCCTATTTTCTCAGTGACCTCGAAAGTATCTTTGACAAGCAGATCCTATTTTTCCCAGCCTCCTATCGAAAAGCTTTTGAATTCACGCAACTAGATAGCGCCCACGTATTGCAACGCGCTGAAACATTAAGCGCTTTAAATCACACGTCCGAATTACCGAAAATTGTGGTCACTTATCCCGAGGCAATCGCGGAGAAGGTCATCAACCGAAGTGATCTTGAGAAAAACACACTCGAAATCACCCAAAATATTAAAGTTGGTATTGATTTCATCAATGAATTCCTTTATGAATATGACTTTGACCGCGTCGATTTCGTGTACGAACCCGGGCAGTTTGCCATTCGAGGAGGCATCGTCGACATTTTTTCCTTCTCCAATGATCTCCCCTATCGGATTGAGTTCTTTGGCGATGAGATAGAAAGCATCCGGACTTTTGACATTGAAAGCCAGCTCTCCGTAAGCAAAATACACACCGTCACGATTGTTCCTAATGTCCAAGCAAAGTTTCTAGCAAATAACCACATCTCTCTACTCGAATATGTCGATAAAAACACGGTGGTATGGATTAAAGATGTTCAATTTACCTTCGATATTATCAAAGAAGGATATAAAAAGGCTTCACAGTTTTGGAAAGCGCTGTCCGAAAAAGAGATAAAAGACAATCCCGAATGGCTTGACCCCAGATTTACCTTTACCGATGACCGAAATTTTGCCTCCCTGTTGTTTGAATTTCCGAATATCGAATTTGGTAAACAGTTTTTCTATAATGCATCGGAGGTGATTACTTTCGACACACACCCCCAACCCTCCTTTAATAAAGATTTTACGCTTCTCACACACAATATGAAGGAGAATGAGAAGCATAAGATCACCAATTTAATATTTTCAGATTCCAACAAACAGATAGAGCGAATCTATGCCATATTGGAAGATCTGGATAAGTCCAACACATTCATACCGGTACACCGCGCTTTACGCGAAGGCTTCAGAGATGACACCATACAACTTGCTTGCTATACAGATCATCAGATTTTCGACCGATATTACAAATACAAACGGAAGAAAGGCTATGAACGCTCGCAAGCTATTACGCTGAAGGAGCTGCGTGATCTCAAACCGGGCGATTACATCACCCATATTGATCATGGTGTAGGCAAATACGCCGGACTCGAAAAAGTAGATGTGAATGGCAAAACGCAAGAGATGATACGATTGGTTTATGCAGACAACGACCTATTGTATGTCAATATAAACTCCCTTAATCGCATTTCTAAGTATTCGGGAAAGGAAGGGTCTGTTCCCAAAATGAATAAGCTAGGAACCGATACCTGGGACAAGCTTAAGAAAACGACTAAAAAGAAGGTTAAAGATATCGCGCGCGATTTGATCGTTCTCTATGCCAAACGGAAGGCACAGACAGGTAACGCCTTCAGTCCGGACAGCTATTTACAGAACGAATTAGAGGCCTCTTTTATTTACGAAGACACCCCAGATCAGGAGAAAGCGACTGCCGATGTAAAACGTGACATGGAATCTCCGCATCCGATGGATCGATTAGTATGCGGTGACGTAGGTTTCGGTAAAACAGAGGTTGCCATCCGCGCGGCTTTTAAGGCCGTAGCCGACAGCAAACAGGTAGCCGTGTTAGTACCAACCACTATCCTTGCGCTACAACATTACCGTACGTTTAAAGAACGTCTTCAAGGCCTCCCGGCAAATATTGATTACATCAATCGATTCAAGACGTCTAAACAGATCAAAGAAACACTCAGCAAACTAGCGGATGGTAAAATCGATATTATCATCGGTACGCACCGTCTAGTAAGCAAGGATGTGAAATTCAAAGATTTAGGACTGATGGTCATCGACGAAGAACAAAAATTCGGGGTATCCGTCAAAGAAAAGCTAAAAGTGATGCGCGCCAATGTTGATTCCTTGACGTTGACCGCCACACCTATACCACGCACACTGCATTTTTCGTTGATGGGCGCTCGGGATCTAAGTTTGATCACTACTCCCCCCCCGAACCGACAACCCGTACAAACGGAATTGCACGTATATAATGAGACCTTGATTCAGGAGGCTGTATCTTACGAATTGGACCGCAGCGGACAGGTGTTTTTTATCCACAATCGCGTAGCAGATCTAAAACAATTGGGTGTGATGATCCAAAGACTGGTGCCTGGAGCGCGGGTCGGTGTAGCGCATGGCCAATTGGAGGGAGATGATTTAGAAGATGTGATGTTGAAATTTATCAACAACGATTACGATGTCTTGGTGGCGACAACTATTATTGAAGCCGGACTAGACATTCCGAACGCCAACACTATTATCATCAACCATGCGCATATGTTTGGCTTGAGTGATTTACATCAAATGCGCGGCCGCGTAGGGCGTTCTAATAAAAAAGCATTTTGCTATCTATTAAGTCCTCCGCTATCGACCCTTACCAATGAGGCCTATAAACGACTTTCAGCAATTGAAGAATTCTCTGAATTGGGATCAGGCTTCAACGTTGCCATGCGCGACTTGGATATACGCGGCTCCGGTAATCTTTTAGGAGCGGAGCAATCGGGATTCATTGCAGAAATAGGCTTTGAAATGTATAATAAAATCCTCGACGAAGCGGTACAGGAGTTAAAAGAAGATGAATTTGCAGACCTATTTGCCGATGACAAAAATCATAAATACGTCACTTTTACACAGATAGACACCGATTTAGAAGTGTTGATTCCAGATGAATATGTTACCAATATCGGAGAGCGTTACAATCTATACAATGATATCGCAAAACTTGAAAACGAATCGCAGCTACAGGACTTTATCCAATCGCTGACAGATCGATTTGGACCAGTACCAGCCCAAGTACACGAATTATTCAATACGTTAAGGCTTCAATGGATGGGAAAGGAAATCGGGTTAGAAAAAATATCCTTCAAGAAAAATGCGTTAAAAGGCTATTTCATCAACAATCCCAAATCTGCTTACTTTGAATCCGATCAATTCGGCAAAGTATTGGCTTTTGTACAAGCCCATCCCGCTGTCAGTAATCTAAAAGAGGTAAAAGGACAGCTACGTATAGCCGTAAATAATGTAAACAGTATCGAATACGCGCTAAATCTGTTAAAAGAAATGGTGTAAGCGGATCTCAGAGCGTGATAATTTTAAATGAAGGTTTATTTTAACAGTTTGTCGCTCGCAAATTCCAAATTATATTGACAAGCATTAATATCCTTATTTATCTTTTTGCCCTCATCGGCGGGCGGCCTAGTCCTTTTCCCTTGATGGAAAATGGACCAAAAGATCAAGACTGGGCCAATGTTACGCTAAAAGCTTTTGGATTTACTAAACAGCTCCAAGCCGTTGCACTTCGTAGATCTGTTCTTAACGCAAATCCAAAAGCTTTCATAACGCTACATCGGCCTAGGTCGTCCTTTCTAATTTCAGCTGGAGTTCAAAGTAAATATTTAATAAAAAACGTAGTACCCATACATTCACGAAAAATGTCGCCTTAGCGGGTCGACAATAGCAGGAATGGTGAGCCGTGGTGTCGAGCCGGTACAGCGACGATTTTTTTGCTTCTTTTTTAGGTAAACGGCGAAGCCCTCATTCATGCAAAAAAAATAAACACGTATGAATAAAAAGAAGGCCCTGCCACGGCGAGTGGCGGAGAGGAAAAGCAATGGACAAAGTTAATTGCCTAATTTAAACCTTCATTATTACTCCCCAAAACTAAACATTTACTTCATGACATTAAAACACCAAAGAATATCTACTAACCAAATAGATTTTATTACTTTTGATAAACTAAACATATGACATGGCAAAGGTAGAAACGAATCTTATTCACATCGGCGAAGAATTTAATAAAACAAATGCCGTAGTAGCTCCTATTTATCAATCGTCAACATATCTGGCAAGCGAAGATATAGACGCCTATATTACTGCCGCGACCGCGCCAAAATACCCGGAATTTTATCACCGTCATGGCAATCCGACGAATAGTCAAGTTGCTGCCATTGTTGCAAATTTGGAAAAAACAGCAGATGCTTTGGTTTTATCCACGGGTATGGCGGCCATCAGCACGGCTATCCTCGCACTTGTCAAGGCTGGAGATCATATCATTGCCCAGCATGCGCATTATTCGGGAACCACCTTGTTCTTCAAGCAATTCTTAATCGACTATGGCATCGAAATCACACATGTTGACCAAAAGGATATCAATGCGTTCGAAGCAGCCATACAATCGAACACCAAACTTATTTATTTAGAAACACCATCCAATCCAAATTTAGATATTACGGACCTTGAGCTATTGGGAAGATTAGGAAAAGAAAAAGGTATCACGACTATGGTGGATAATACATTTGCTTCCCCCATAAATCAGGTGCCCAGTGAATTTGGTATCGACGTCGTTATTCATAGTGCCACAAAGTATCTGGGCGGACATTCTGATTTAACCGCAGGCATCGTATGTGGTTCCAAAGAATATATTGAGAAAGTCTGGAGCCGTTCCCTAGTATTGGGCGCCACGTTAAGTCCATTTGACTCTTGGCTGCTGTTAAGAGGTTTAAAAACCCTTTCGCTTCGGGTTAGACAGATTAACGAGAACGCACAACAATTAGCGGAGTGGCTGGAAAGAAATGCCGCTATCCAGCATGTCGCCTATGTCGGGTTACCTTCACATCCACAGCATGAGCTGGCAAAGAAACAGATGAAAGGTTTCACAGGAATGATGTGTATAGAAGTGGTAGGACAAAGTGAAGAAAATGCCTTTCAAAATGCCCAAAGAATACTCAACAACCTAAAAATATTTACGAATGCAGCGAGCTTGGGAGGGGTTGAATCTCTGGTTGTCCATCCGGCAAGCATGTGGGGCTCGCATCATTCAGCGGAACAAAAACAAACCTCCGGTATTACAAAAGGAATGCTTCGGATTTCAGTAGGTATTGAACACATTGACGACCTGATCGCAGATTTCGATCAGGCAATCCGTATGATTTAGCATAAGTAAAAGGCTCCTTACGGAGCCTCTTACTTATTATTTCTTTACCGAAAAGCTATAGATTGTTTTCGTCTTGTACGTATCTCCCGGTTTTAACACCGTTGATGGAAAATTGGGTTGATTAGGGGAATCCGGAAAATGCTGCGTCTCCAAACATAGTCCCGTTCTAAAATCATCCTTTTTACCATTTTTCAATGTTACCTTACCTGCCATGAAGTTACCGCTATAAAATTGAATACCTGGCTCAGCCGTATAAATATCCATTACAATTCCAGACTGATCCCCCGTTAAAGTCGCCGCATGGTTCAATCCATCCACTTTTGTTCCATTTAGCACCCAATTGTGATCATATCCTTTCCCAAAGGTCAACTGCTCATTCTCTACATTTATATCCTGACCTATCGTTTTGGGTTGGGTAAAATCAAAAGGTGTACCTTTTACCGGCGCCAACTCTCCGGTAGGAATCAAACCACCATCCACAGGTGTGTACTTATCCGCTAAAATTTGAAGTTGATGATCGAGGATCGTTCCACTTCCTTCTCCGTTCAGGTTAAAATAAGCATGATTGGTTAAGTTTACCACGGTTTCTTTATCAGTCGTTGCTATATAATCAATTTCCAAACCTGTATTCCGTAACCCATAAGTAACTTTGATGTCCAGATTTCCAGGAAATCCTTCGTTACCGTCGGGCAGGGTGTAAGCAAATTGGATTGTACTATCATTCAGCTGCTGCCCTTCCCATGCCTGAAAATGAGTTCCCTTTAAACCGCCATGTAATGTGTGTCCATTGTTATTTTGTGGCAAGGTATATTCTGTACCACTGAGCTTGAATTTACCGTTGGCAATACGATTACCAAACGGACCTACAATAGCGCCATAATATGCTTCTGCGGGATTATTATATTCCGTTGCCGTGTTAAATCCCAAACTGACGTCCACTGTTGCCCCATTTTTATCGGGTACATTCAGCGATACCAAACGCGCACCATAATTTGTAAATGATGCCGACAGACCTGACTGACTTTTGATCGTGTACAGATCTATCTTTTTGCCATCAATTTCAGCAGCAAAAGAATGGGAAGTATCTACTCCAGTATGGGAGGTTGAATCTTGCGAAGAAGAACTGTTGGTTGACGATTGGCACGAAACGAATGCCAGTGATAGCACACCAAGTCCAAGTAATGAAAATTTTGTCATATTTGTTTATAATTAAGTTATATTAATATTCTATTTCAGAAGTTGTGAGCCTCCATCCGCTTTCACAAATATTGGATCCAATTCGAGGTTAAACTTCGTCTTATAAGCCGGAGCTATTGCATCAGCAAGTTGCTGTCCAAAACCTTTTTTCACGATATTGATCGTGCAACCGCCAAAGCCACCTCCCATCATCCGTGCACCTACTACTTCGGGAATATCCTTTACAAAATCCACTAAAAAATCCAACTCTTCGCAGCTCACTTCATATTCGTCACTCAAAGCAGCATGCGCTAAAAACAACTGCTTACCAAGCTCTTCAATATCACCTTTTTTCAATGCTTCGCAAGCTTTATCCAAGCGTATATTCTCCTCTACCACATACTTACATTTCGTATACGTGTCCATGTCACGATCTTTTACCAACTCGTCTAACATATCGACCGTAATATCACGAAGGCTATTTACATCCGAGTGCTTCTCCTTTACCCAAGCAACCCCTTGCTCGCACAACTCTCTTCTTTTGTTATAGGCCGACGAGGCCAAGGAATGTTTAACATTCGTGTTTAGCAACACAATTTCATACGCTCCAAGCTCCAAGGGGACATATTCATATTCCAATGTGCGGCAGTCGAGTCGAAGTACATGCCCCTCCTTGCTTAATACCGAAGCAAATTGATCCATGATACCACATTTTACACCGGCATACGTGTGTTCAGCCAATTGGCCTATTTTCGCGATATCTACCCTTTTTAAGCCAAATGAAAACAGTTCATTCAATGTGAATCCAGTTGCGCATTCTACTGCCGCTGAGGAAGACAACCCTGCACCTAAAGGCACATCCCCATCCAGATAAAGATTAAAGCCACTGAGCGGAAGATCTAATTTCTGTAACTGATCTACTACCCCTAAAATGTAATTTGGCCAACCTTTATCGGTTATAGCAAGATCTGCTAAATCTATCGAATACTTTTCGTTAAAATCCTCCGCATACAGATGTATTTCCTGATCTTCGCGCTTTCCTACTGCGACATAAATCGCCTTATCAATGGCTGTGGGCAATACGAATCCTTCATTGTAATCGGTGTGCTCACCAATAATATTGATCCGTCCTGGTGATTTAGCCAGCAAATCGGGTTCCGATCCAAATATCTCTTTGTATCTATTCTTAAGTACTGAAGTCTCTATCATCTATTTTCTCTTGTAATGTGTAGTCGATTGTTTTCTTAATACATCCGCAGCAAATTCGGGTGTAATATCACGCTGTGGATTCGCCAACATCTCGTAGCCAACCATAAATTTTTTAACCGAAGCAGATCGCAGCAGCGGTGGATAAAAATGCATATGCCAATGCCATTCCTGTTGATCGCCCGAATTTACAGGTGCTTGGTGCATTCCCGCAGAATAAGGGAAAGACGTTTGGAAGATATTGTCATATCGAATGGTCAATTCTTGAAGTGTCTTTGCTAGATCTTCTTTTTCCTCCTCTGTAAATGAAAGGATATTAGTCACATGGCGTTTGCTGATCACCAATGTCTCGTATGGCCAAGAAGCCCAGAAAGGAACCAACGCCACGAAATGTGCATTATCTACAATAATCCGCTCCTGTTTTACCAGCTCGATTTCTACATATGCACTTAATAGGGATTTGGCATTCGCTTTATAATAATTTGAAAATTGCAACGCTTCCTTTTCAATCTCGACAGGAAGGCTACTTTGCGCCCATATCTGACCATGCGGATGGGGGTTGCTGCATCCCATTATTGCACCTTTATTTTCGAATATCTGAATATATTTGATCCATTCTTTATTTGACAATTCCTGAAATTCCTGCTGCCAAAGATCCACGACAGCCTTTATTGCAGGTAAATCCATTTCTGGCAGTGTTAAATCATGCCGCGGAGTAAACGAAATGACTTTGCAAATGCCCCGTTCAGTTTCGGCCTTTAATAAGTCTCCTTCATTGTATGTTCCGTCCGAAGACTCCGCCAATAATGCAGAAAAATCATTGACAAACACAAAGCTTTCTTTATAATCAGGATTTTGTGTACCGTCTGCACGAGAGTTTCCAGGGCATAAATAACACTTCGGATCATATTCGGGCCTATTATCTGCAGGTAAATCCTCCACTTGTCCTTGCCAGGGTCGTTTACTTCGATGCGGTGAAACCAGTATTTTTTCTCCTGTCAACAAATTAATCCGAGTATGTGGTTGGTCTAAAAATGAAAGCATATACTTATATAAAATAAAAGGTTTAGATGCTAAAAATAAGTGTTTTCTATTAATTATCAAAGTGTATTTTTTACACTAGTACTGAATATATATAAATTGACCAGTTATGGTCCTTTTTTGAACGGAAGAATCTACTTACAACAGAGAGGGTGCATACCATTTATATGCAAATCGCTTCTATTGCCTAGAAAAGTAAATTTATCTAAGTTTGTAGGACAAATAGGAATCATGACGAAATTATCGGTAAACATTAACAAAATAGCCACTCTTCGTAATTCGCGGGGTGGCAATACACCAAATGTATTGACGACGGCTTTAGCATGCGAACGGTTCGGTGCTGAAGGCATTACCGTACACCCTCGACCTGACGAAAGACACATTCGCTATCAAGATGTATACGATCTCAAAGCCCATATTACGACAGAGTTTAATATTGAGGGGAATTGTCAAGAGCAAAAATTTGTAGACCTCGTGCTCGCTAACAAACCAACGCAGGTTACCTTGGTACCTGATGCATTAGGTCAGATTACCTCAAATCACGGATGGGATACCATCAGAAATCGAGCATACCTTGCCGATATGGTCAGCCTGTTCCACGACCAGGGTATCCGGGTCTCGATTTTTGTAGATCCAGACGAAGAAATGGTAGAGGCGGCCGCTGAAACAGGAACGGATCGAATTGAATTGTACACAGAAGCCTATGCTGCGGAATATGGATTTGACAAGGAGAAGGCAATTAACCCTTATTTTAAAGCTGCTTTAAAGGCTCGCGAGGTGGGGCTGGGACTGAATGCAGGCCACGATCTGGATTTAAATAACCTAGCATACTTTAACCAACACATTCCCGATCTCCTAGAGGTGAGCATAGGACACGCACTCATCGCCGATGCATTGTACTTAGGACTGGAAGAAACCATTAAACGATATTTAGCTGCATTAAAGTATTAAGATGTGAGAAATGAGATGTGAGAAATAAGAGTTTGATACTGATCAATTGCCTCGGGATCATTGTCGTCCCGAAAAGACACCTAACTCCCAGTTTCTAACTCCTTGAAGACTGCCACCTCGCACCTCTTCGCCTGTCTATCGCAGACAGGCAATACCGAAAAAGTAGTAACGTCATCGCGAGGAGGTATGAAACACCTTCATTTCTTAGATTCGCGATGACGAGAATATTCTGCTAGAGTATCTTAATGAATACCTCTAAAAATCCGGTTCCAACGTATTTTGGATAAGAAGGTACCATCTTTATCCCAACTTAGCCAAGTAAATAATGCTTTACCGACAACGTGATCTTCGGGCACGAATCCAAATTCTCTTGAATCCAGGGAATTGTCCCTATTATCACCCATCATCCAGTAATAATTCATTTTTATGGTATAGCTATCTGCCTTGGCACCATTAAGATAGACACCATCCGCTCTTTGTTCCAATGTATTCCCTTCGTAAACGGTAATCAGCCGTTTATATAAAGGAAAGGTTTGCGTATTTAATTTAACCACGTCTCCTTTTTTAGGAACTGTCAGCGGTCCAAAATTATGAAAATTCCATCCATATTCGGTTGCATGGGGGAAAGATGATTCTGCATTTTCAAAGGGAATGACCTGCTTTACATTCGTCCAAGATTGTACGTCTTTTATTTCCTCATCGGTCACATATAAAACGTAAGGTTCAACCATACCTTGCACGTAGTCATACCTTTTATCGATAAGACGTTGTGGATTAAGCCCTGTCCCATCCGTATAAATCAAATACGCTTTTTGAACATCAGAGGATCCAAATCCCGGTTTGCCATTTACGATCAATTGCCCTTTCTGCATTTCGACAACATCACCTGAAATAGCCACGGCCCGTTTAATATAATTCTCCCGTTTATCGACAGGTCGATTAAATGGCGCATCGGCCTCCATGGGGTAATTGAAAACGACAACATCATTGCGCTCGATTGCTTCAAAACCAGGCAGACGTTTGTATGGAATATGAATAAGCTCCGAATAAGCTTTACCACCCGTAACTGGCATAGTATGGTGCGCAAACGGAAAAGCAAGTGGTGTATTCGGGATCCGCGGGCCATAGTTGAGTTTACTTACAAAAAGAAAATCTCCTACTAATAGGGATCGTTCCATGGATCCGGTTGGAATCATATAAGCTTCAATCAAAAAGCCCCTTATTAGAGAAGCAGCTACCGTAGCGAAAATAATGGCATCGGCCCATTCGCGAGCAACAGATTTTTTATACGCATATTTTTTCTTAAACTCTTCCGTATTCGGCTGTCCCAAATATTTAACGTTGGGATCCCTTCCCCACATCGGTAACACAATAAAAGGTACGAGTACCGCAGCGGCATTTTCCCAAAAACGCTTTTTACCGAAAGCTTTGATCAGATCTAAATATAATCCATAAAAAATGAAGATATTAACAATAGGAATCAGTAATAAGATTACCCACCAAGTTGGTCGGGCAACAAGTTGAGCCATTACATACTCCCTGTAAAAAGGAACAATCGCCTCCCATCCTTGCTTTCCTGCCTTCTTGAAAAGCAACCATAGACCGTATAAAGCGACTATTGTTAAAACCCCAAAAATAATATACCACATATAAATAATAAGTAAAAAGTCAAAACCGAGCCCGCGAGCTCATTAAAAATTATTAAAAAATCAAAAATCCACTAACCCCTAATCACTAAGCCCTGTCACCAATTACCAGTCACCAATTACCAGTCACCAATTACTAGTCACCAATTACCAGTCACCAATTACTAGTCACTAATTACCAGTCACCAATTACCAGTCACTAATTACCAGTCACCAATTACCAGCTACCCCTGATTAAAGTCAAAAATCTCAGTTACCTGAAAGAAACCTTGTTTTCCTTGCAGCCATTCGGCAGCAATTACTGCCCCTAATGCAAACCCATCCCTATTGTGCGCGGTGTGTTTGAATTCAATCTGATCGACTTCAGAACTATACAAAACCGTATGTGTCCCAGGGACTTCCTCTATTCGATGACTTTCGATCAATAGTTCATCCGATTTCGCAATTATCTCTTCCCCTTCACCAACCACATCATTCACCCACATATTCTTCGTAGAACTATTTTCTAATATTCCCTCCGCTATCGTGATTGCTGTACCGCTAGGTGCATCCAGTTTATGAATATGGTGAATCTCTTCTACCTGCACATCGTATTGTTTATACGGATCAATAGCTTTGGCCAATAGTTTATTGATATGGAAGAAAATATTTACACCGATACTGAAATTAGATCCATATAGCAATGCACGATTAGATTCGAGACAAGTTTCTTTTACCTCTTGCAGATGTTCATACCATCCTGTTGTACCTACTACGAGCGGCAAATTTGCCTCAAAACATAGACTTATATTTTCTAGTGCGGCGTGCGGCGTACTGAAATCAATCGCGACATCTGCTCCGTTCAAATCTTCCAACTCGATAGTGGATCGGTTATTTTCATCCACGATAAGTACGACTTCGTGACCCCGCTTCATGGCAAACTTTTCAATCAGTTGCCCCATTTTGCCATATCCTAATAAGACTATCTTCATTTTTTTAATTCTAACACCGCTAATATACTAATCCTTAAGTTATTCTACTAACTAACTATCGAATGTTAAAGGTTAATTTTACACCAGGTACAAATTGGTTCTTAAGGGGAGATTGATAACCCAAATAACCCGAGGGCATAAAGGTCGGTGATACTTTTACACTCAAATTATCCCCCATATTATATCTATTTTTCAGCATAGAATTCACATAGGCTTCCACCACATTCAGTCCCCAAAACCCTACCGTAGCCAATATCGTTAAATCTCGGTTACGGCGTGCGTTGTCTTTCGATTGGATAAGGTATTCTAAAGAGAGTCGTTCTAAATCCGGATCGCTAACTGCATTGTTATTATTAATTCGATACGTTGCCTCGTCCAAAAACTTTCGATAATACCATTGCCAATAATCAAACGTGAAGTACGCTCCTGCAAAACCCCCATAAATAATCGGAATCTTAATCCACCATAACCCACCATTGGTATATTGGCCCCAACCGGGTAATATTAAGGAACGTTTCCAAGCTACCCGCGACAACTCTTCGATGGCTAGACGGGTAGAATCTTTAAGAATATCTTTATAATAAAACTTAGCACGTTCCTTCTCTGCCTTTTCCCTCGCCCTTCTCTCCTGTCTAGTCTCTTTCTTAACCGTATCCTGCGCAACGGAGTCCACGGCCGTAACCACTGAATCCATTTTATTTGCCACAGAATCCACCGATTGCGCCACTGCAGAAAAGCAGGTGCAACCTAATAAAAAAAGAAAAAAACAGATTTTATACATTACCAATCTAACAATTCTAAGATGCGGCTCAAATCATCCTCCGAATCAAATGGAATTTCTATTGCACCTTTACCTCTGGTATTTTTCAAATTCAAACGTACGCGCGTCGAAAATTTGGAAGCTAAATCATCTTCAATCTTTTGATATTGAAAGTCCAACTGCGTCCCTACATTTTGATTCTTTTTGGGTTTTGTCTGTTGCTGTATATTACGCACCAATATTTCGGTCATCCGTACAGATAGTCCCTTATCGATGATCTCCTGGAAAACGAACAGTTGTTTATCCACTTCCCCGACGTTGATTAAGGCACGGGCATGTCCCATGGAAATCTGTCCGTCACGTATACCAGCTTGTATAGCTGGGGGTAATTTCAACAGGCGCAGATAATTTGTCACTGTAGAACGGTTTTTACTCACCCGGTCACCCAGTTCTTCCTGCTTTAGATTACATTCTTCAATCATGCGCTGAAAACTCAACGCTACTTCGATGGCATTCAGGTTTTCACGTTGAATGTTCTCAATCAGTGCCATTTCCAGCATCTGCTGGTCGTTGGCAGTACGAACATAAGCTGGTACCTCGGTGATATCAGCAAGTTTTGAAGCCCGTAGTCTCCGCTCACCACTGATCAGCTGATATTGATTTTTGCTAACCTGACGTACGGTAATAGGTTGAATAAGTCCCTGTAACTTGATGGAATCTGCTAATTCCTGTAAGGCATCCTGATCAAAATCTGTTCTTGGCTGAAAAGGGTTTACAGCGATTTGTTCCACCTTAATAAAATTAATGCTTCCTGCTGCCGGCACCCCAGTTTTGGTATCTGTGGCTTCCCTTTGATCAGATTTCGGATTTATCACTCCCTCATCCTGCAATAATGCTCCTAATCCTTTTCCTAAACCTGTTTTTCGTTGTAATGCAGACATATTTATACTATCGCTTGTTCTTTATTTTCTTGTAATAAACCGTTTTTTTGTAAAATCTCGCGCGCCAGGTTCAAGTAATTGATGGCACCTTTACAGGATGCATCGTGCATGATTACGGAGATCCCATAACTAGGGGCTTCACTTAATCTTGTATTACGTTGTATAATAGTTTCAAAGACCAAGTCGTGAAAATGTGTTCTTACCTCCTCAACCACCTGATTGGAAAGACGAAGACGCACATCATACATGGTCAGTAAAATACCTTCGATTGCTAAATCTGTATTCAGACGGTTTTGTACTATTTTTATCGTGTTTAATAATTTACCCAATCCTTCTAATGCAAAATATTCACATTGAACCGGAATAATGACCGAGTCCGATGCGGTCAAGGCATTAATCGTGATCAATCCCAATGAAGGCGAACAGTCGATAATGATAAAATCATAGTCATCTTTTATCTGCAGGAGCATTTTTTTCATTTTATACTCCCGTTCATTCAGGTTGATCATTTCGATCTCGGCACCTACCAAGTCAATATGTGCAGGCAATAAATCCAAATTGGGCGTATCCGTACCGTGTATAGCTTCCCTCGGATCCAAATCATTCACCAAACATTCATATACACTTGCTTTAATAGCTCTTGGATCAAACCCAATACCTGAAGTCGAGTTTGCCTGGGGATCCGCATCTACCAACAATGTCTTGTACTCCAAAACCGCTAAACTAGCCGCCAGGTTAATAGAAGTTGTTGTTTTCCCTACACCACCTTTTTGATTTGCAATGGATATTATTTTTCCCATAAGATACTGAACCTTTACCTATTAAATGTACACTTCTCGTTCCCGCACCAAATTTACATTTCAATAACTTACCAAATGCTTAAATGATGTTAAAATTGCTATTTTTGAGAACATTTCTGAGCTTACAACTCAGCATGCTAAGATACGAAAAATAGATTTACCATTTACATCGTCATTCACTGAGAGACATAAATTACAAAAGCACAATGAATTTAATTATTTCGGGAACAAATAGATTGGGAAGCAACTCGTTAAAGGTGGCCAGATATTATCAAGAGCAGCTGCAGCGACGAGGAGAAGAATGGGAAATATTTTCGTTGAGCGACCTTCCTCACGACATCATTTATTCTGATCTATACGGAAAAAGAAGTGCTGATTTTGCGCCCATACAGGAGAAGGTTTCTGCAGCCCGTAAATTTATTTTTATTGTTCCTGAATATAATGGAAGTTATCCGGGTGTACTTAAGGTATTCATTGATGCCTGTGCGTTCCCAGCTTCATTCTACCATAAAAAGGCAGTCTTAGTGGGGGTAGCAACCGGAAAATACGGGAACATTCGTGGCGTTGACCATCTCACAGGCGTCTGTAATTATATGCGGATGCATGTTCTTCCCCTTAAAATTCATATCCCACATATCCAGAACGAGCTCAACAACAACAATGAATTTATTGACAACATTACTGTCAAATTTATTGATGAACAGCTAGAAGAAATTATTCGGTTCTAAAAACTTTGCACGCGTACACGTTCCAATATATTTTCCAGGGAATAATTCAGTAAGATATCGTGCATCGGATATTTCCCAAGGGTATCTTTCTTTTCTTCGTAAGCAAACATATCCCACTCACCATTATGGTACTCTAGCGCCGATAGGTTTTCAATCCAGTCGCCCGAATTCATGTATACACACGAACCTTTCTTCGTTACCACTGTCCGGATTTGCGGTTGATGGATATGTCCACATATTACATAATCGTATTCGCTTTCGATAGCCAGCTCCGATGCCGTCTGCTCAAAATCTGAAATAAATTTAACCGCCTTTTTCACCGAGTTTTTGATTCGCTTAGAAAGCGAATACTTCTCTTTTCCCATTCGAACAAGAACCCAATTTATCAGATTGTTCAATCCAATAAGACGGTCGTACCCCCAGCCACCCAACTTTGCCAACCATTTGGAATGTTGAATAGAAGCATCGAACACGTCACCATGAAAGATCCACGCCCGCTTATCACCTAGATGCAGTACTAATTTATCCACCAACTGGATATTGCCAAAATGTATATTCGAAAACTTACGTAGCATTTCATCATGGTTGCCCGTGATATAGATGATCTCACAACCTTGATATGCCATATCAAAGAGGTATTTAATCACTTTGAGATGATGATCAGGAAAATAGCTCTTTTTAAACTGCCAGATATCCATGATATCACCGTTCAAGACTAGCTTTGCGGGTTTGATGGAATACAAATAATGGAGTAATTCCTGCGCCCGACATCCATAGGTTCCGAGATGTACATCTGAAAGTATTACTAAATCGACTTCTCTCTTCATATTACAAAATAATAAAACAACTGTTAACTCATCATTTTCAGATAGTTAATTAATTGTCAATTTTTTTGGAATAGTTGGAGTAGCTTGTTTTTAATGAAGGTTTATTTTAATCATAGGGTTATGCCTTATAAAGAAAAAGAGCTTCCATACGGAAACTCTTTAATTACGTGGGGATTACTGGGTTCGAACCAGTGACCCCTACCTTGTCGAGGTAGTGCTCTAAACCAGCTGAGCTAAACCCCCTATTTTGAAAAAACATCCCTGATCTGCGGCCAGAAAAAAGCACCTAAGTGGATACTTAATGTGGTTCTTATGCAAGACCTACGGCAAAGGTAATATTTTATTTGTATTGTAATGTGCTAAAAATACATTTTCATTCTAAAGTCACTCTCAAAGGGTTTCTGAGAATAGTTGCCACTCTTTTTACTTCGTCAAACCACGTGCCGGCAGTGGTGAATCGACCAGCTTTGTCCCATGCGGCACCGCTATAATAGGTATAGGCTTCGCTATCCCTTACGGTGGTTTGAAAAAGAAATTGTGTAGGTTTACTAGAAATGAATTTTATTTTCTTCCTCGGAAGAATAAGAGCAATTCCCGTGTGGCCATTGTCGCCTACTATGGGCTCCCAATAAGCAAAAGTTCGCTTTTTTCCTGTTACCATAAATTCTGGTGATGTTTCATTTCTCTTGGCTACACCAACGACGATCGGCATTACTTGGGCATCCATATTGCTAAACGCAATGGTAATTTTGTTAAATTGTGACCCAGCGTCCAAAGAAATTGTCTTGCTGAGACTAATGTTGTTTCCGTTGATTCTTTCAGGATGGAACTTTAGGCGGAAAGTAGTGCGCAATGGCCCATTGTCTAAAATTTCGAACTCACGATAGTGCTTGGTGTATTGTAGCTCACTGTTGTAATAAAAGGCCATATCTCCTGCACCAAGTGTCTGACCAACGGCGTAATAATCCAATCCTTCGCCATGGTCTTTATGATAATTTTCTCCTTTATACCACTTGTTGATGATAAGGTCTTCTGTGCGTTTGGCCCAAAAGTCCATACCCTGTGCATCATCCGATCTACCTTCCAGTGCTTTTCCGTATAGCCTAAAAGCCACAACGTTATTTTCCCAAGCAAAATCATCGAACCGCTCTGGGATATACCGGGCATAAGTTTTGGATAGAAACATAGGAGGCTTTTCTGTTGAAACAAACAGTGTTAATGTACTTTTGGGGTTAACAACTACCTCTATCAATACATTTTGAGGAACATTACTTCCGCACATTTCCAACTGGTGTGGCAATATACTTCCTTCCATATCCTTAATCAAAAAAATACTATCCACTTTAAAGTGTCGAGTAAAGTTATCATACGGAATGCTGACCACCTCTTTTCGAATGTGTGGAGTTGTATTCTTGACTTTGAGCGAATTTTGCCCGTATCCCGACAATATAGTTAGGCTAACAAGAAACAAAAGGAAAACTTTTTTCATGTGTGACTTATTTAATTTACTTATCGATTCTAAACCAATCCATGTCCATCCAGGACCGTGGCGTTTTGTCCGTTTTATTCAGGATAAACATGCCGACCTTTGCGCCAATCCATTTTCCCTGTTTCGCTTGGAATGGTGCTCCAACAGAATCGAACTTCTTTCCGTCGGAACTATAGGAAAATTGACACATAGCACCGTCTTTTACGTCGACGCGAAAATATACGTCCGTCAGTTCCAAACGGGTCTGGTAGTTATACTTAACCTCCGTATTCAATTTTTTGGCCGGAATAGTTGCTAGCAATTTTTCTTCGCCTTTTTGTTCAGCGTCCTGACAGGCTGCTTGCACGATCGCATACCCACCCATTATCTTCCGCAATGCAATATAACTGTAATCCCACCCCATTATAATTAGGCCCGCTTGGTCACCTTCATTTTGCAGTACAGCAGTAAGTTTCAGTGTAGCGTTAAATTTTGGAGCAGGAAACTTTTGTAGCAACAGATTGGAAATGTCCCAAAAATTGGTATAGTCCTCTGGATAGTATTGTCCATACATCCGTAAATAGCCATTAACCGATGGGAATCCCCATCCTTGTTGAGGATTGGCGTGCCATTGCCATTGCAGTCCGAGTTTCGCTGTGTTAAATTCGTCGCTCTCCACCGGCGTCATTATGGAATATGTTTCCCCTACATCCGGCTTTCGGTAGGTCGTAACCGGTTCACCACAATAATCCTTATCATTTATACCCATAACCGGCCAACCATCTTTCCAATGAACCGGCTGCAGATGTGCCACACGTCCGTAAGGCCCTTTGTCTTGAAAATGAATAAACCACCATTCGTCCGTCTGCGTCTGTACAAGTCCACCTTGATGCGGACCGTTTATATCCGTCTTTCCCTGATCTAAAACCCGTTTTACTTCATAGGGGCCATACACATTCTTGGAACGCAGGGCGATCTGCCACCCCATAGCTACACCTCCCGCCGGAGCCAACAAGTAATAATACCCGTCCCTTTTGTAGAATTTCCCGCCTTCTATTGTATGGTTGATTCCATCGTTGCCATCAAAAATCAGGCTTTCCTCGCTGATAACCTTTGTGCCCTCTTCGTTCATTTCACATACGGTCATCACGCTGTTGAAATATGCTCTGCTACCTGCCCAGGCATGGGTGAGATATACCTTGCCATCGTCATCAAACAACGGGCTTGGGTCAATACGTCCTTTCCCGGGGAGAACCAAGATAGGATTATCCCATCGACCCAATATATCTTTTGTTTTCACGACGTAAATACCAAAATCAGGGTCTCCCCAATAGATCAAGTATTCACCCTTATGGTAACGGATGCATGGTGCCCATACGCCTTTGCCATGTTGAGGCTTCGCAAAAAAGCCTTCGGGGACACCCTCCAAGGTCAAATCACGAAGGGCGTAATTGACAATCGACCAATTAACCAGATCCTTCGAGTGTAAAATGGGTAAGCCCGGCACACTATTGAAACTGGATGCTGTCATATAATAATCGTCTCCAACAGATATCACATCGGGATCGGAGTAATCGGCATGCAAAATGGGATTCTTATAGGTACCATCTCCTTGATCGGCTACCCAGGTATTAGAAGCTTGCCCATAAGAATACATAGTTGTATTCAATAATCCAAAGAGGCATGCCATGCTCAACTTAATTATATTTGGTAATTTCATTTTTCAATCCATAATTTAATCTCCTACAGCTTGATTTCGCCGAAATCCGGGGCATCCAATTTAATCTTTTTACCTTTAGTATTACGTATGGTAATGGGGCTTTCCGCATTTACAAAATATTTACCGTTGCGGTATTCCACTACTGCATTGGTTGCCTGCTCACTTTCTATCCTCAATCCATAGGCTTCGATATGCGTTCCATTTCCTAAAAACAAGGTAAAATCACTCCCTTTTTCACGAATTATTCCATAAGTCGCCTCAACAGTCATTTTTTTATAATGGACTTTTTCTTCAACAACGGACGAAAAAATATAATCTACCTGACCATGTTTGCTTATTACTTCCAATCCTACAAAATCCGGAGAACTTCCTTCCACCTCAAATGACTGTATAGAGGTGATAGACCTTCCTTCTTCTTCGGTATAAGGTTCAAATATAGATACAAAAGGCCTGTTCCACGCTTCTCCGTGCTGTCGTGCAGCGATGGTTAGAAACGGAGATGATAGCACATCATAAGGTAATCCATGATTGGGTCTGAATGCTTTGGTAGGGGGAGCTTTGATTGAAAAAACTTCCCGGTTGGCATAACCTTTCATCCAGAGGTTCATGTACAAATGGTTGCTGTCCGGACGGCTCATTTTCCATTCCGTCTGGTAATCTTTATCTGTACGAGCCGAACGTTTGTCCCACATATAGTCGAGTGCAAACAAATGTCCGCCCGCAAAGGCCATTTCGTTATTGGGTTGCAGATCAAGTTCTTTGCCATGCATATCTTTGACAAAAAGTTCCTGACCAAGGTTGTGATAGAAATAATCATGGAATTTGTCGCCCTGACGTTGCTTTTTTGAACGGAAAATATCGACATAATACCCGCTACTTTCTCCGGTTCGAACAATTCCTAATGTACGTCTTTGATCGCTCCTGCTTTCCGGCTCCAGGAAATATACATCCGAATAGGTCATATCAGGATAGTATCCTTCTTTCTTGCCAGAAGCAGGATAGTGCCCCAGCAGATCAAATGGATGATTACTCAACATCTCCGGATACTTGGAAATCCCGTCTACCATGACGGTATTATGTGCCGGAAATTGTGAATAGTATTCCAAATAGGGCTTTTCAAAATAAGAAGACCCGATGCCAGATTCTGCTCCCAATACGTAACCTTTACCATATAACTCCATAGCAATACCATTGGAATGCGCATGATTCCCCAAAGAACCATATTGCGAAATCATCATCCCATTTTCGGGATCGGTAAATTTATTCCGCTGTACAAACCAACTGACAGTAGGCGCATAAAAAGTTTGGGTGATATAATCGCTCAGGCTTCCCTTAGATACATCTTTTCGGAGAGAAATCGGTGTACTGGAAAAGAATGAAGAAACCCGTGCAGGATATTTTCTAAGACTCACCGAACTGTCTTTCTGTTCTCCACTGAACAATTTATACATACGCGTATAATGTGCTTCATCTGTTGAATTGTTGTATTTCTGTGCCATACGAATCATATTATGCATCGACGAAGTATTGACGCTTCCATAATAAGAATCCCCGAATGCCGTGGTCTGACCGTTAGGAAAAAGATATTGTGGCAATACATCTACCGCTTTACGCATTACAGGCATATAAGGAAGTAGATTTTGATGGAACGTATGGTCATAGTGAACAATAAAATCCATGAATATGCTGGTTACACTTTGCGCATATCCCGGGCATTCGTTCCATATCCCGCTATTAAAGTCATAGCCGTATTCCATCAAGCGGGGAATGGCCCATTGACGGGGGGAATTACGATTAAAAATATAATCAATATAGTATTCTCTTCCCTTACCATCTTCGTAGCTTTTGTTGTCTTCCAATACCATCGCAACCGGCAAAATGAACTTATCGCCATGCAGGTTCCAGTTATTATGGGGGACACCATTTTTGATAGTGACATCGATCCATTTTTTGAAGGCGCTTTCAAATAGCACTATTTTATCGGCATGATGGGCTTGGATATACCCATGCAGAAAGTCGTAATATTCCGCCAGATCGGGAAGAACACCTTCCTGGATAACTTCAAAAGTAGTCATCGCTACCAACGTCTGCGCATGGCCATTCCCTAAATCTCTAGGCTCATTGCGATGGTACATACCCATCATGTATGTATTGAACACGTCATAAGCTAATTTTGCATACTTTTTTTCTCCTGTGGTCCAATACACAAATGCTGCATCCCGGCCGATCCGAATGATTTCATGATTGACGCTCTCTATCTGTGCTCCTGACACTGTTGCCTGATCTGCCCATTCTAATGGATTTCCGGCTTTGGCCGTATTATGGAAATAAACACCTTTCGTATCATCCATATACGGTATAATGTCTTCTAATTTTGGCCTTTTGATAGGTGAACCAACTCCCCGGGTACTGCCAAAGCGAACTGTGGGTACGGGAGCTTCACCATCGGCACGGACATATACACCACCATTGATATATACATTTGTAGCTTTACTTTTCCAGTACATCATCAATCGAGAGTACAGCCAATCCGGTTCGTCGGCAGTACGTTCTACATATACATCCACCCTATTCTTTATCCCTTCAAATATCTCTTTTGCCCATTTTTCTTGCTGAATTTTTTGTAATAGCGGTTCCTTCTCCGCGGGATTAGTCAATAACCGGGGTCTTGTCTGGGGCAATGTTTCGGGCAGCGGTATCTGCTGCGCATAGAGAAAACGTCCAATAGTTAATACCCCTATAAGTAAATAAAATCTTTTCATATCTGCTGAATTTCTTTTCTATTTCAAATCCCAATATACCACATAGCGTTGACGATGGATCTGATGGATAGGTTCTAATCGTACAATATCCTCTTCATTCGCTGTCGTAAAAGCCAATGGTTCGCCCGTTATCGGTTTGATGAATTTTGTCAGCTCTTTTCGGTCGAGTTGCAAAGAGGTCTTTAAGTCTGCCGGCACCTTGTAATCATAGGTATAGTAGTCGTTATATTCTGTAGGATCAGAGAAAGGTGCTAAGCCAGTCATCCCTTCGGTTCCCATCACACCTGCTAATACTAACGGTCCATACATAATGGCAGCTTTTTTCGGATCATCATTTGCTTCCGCGATATGTAGGTTCATCGGATAATTCACTTCGATCAGGTCACCATCTTTCCATACTCTCTCAATCGTCATGTAAGATGAAGGTGTTTGTTTTACCTTAATAGCTCTACCATTTACTTTTATGCTCACTGCTGAAGCCCAATATGGATAACGCAAATGAAGTTTCCATTTGGTATTCGAGGTCGAAGAGACCTTGAAATGTACCGTTTCTTCCGCTGGAAAATTCGTTTCTTGCGTTAGCTTCACGCCTTTTTCTTTCCAATGCAGTTCCGATGGGATAAACAGATTGACATACAAACCCTCATCATTTTTGTAGTATATGGCTTCACCATATTTGGCGTGGTTCTCAAAGCCCGTCCCCACACAACACCAAAAGGAATTCGCTGGCGTACTATATACTTTATGTGCGCCGGGCAATAAAGGCAAAAAGTAAGCTACCATACCTGATTCCGGATCTTGTTGCCCTAGAAGATGGTTATACAAGGCGCGTTCGTAATAATCGGCATACACCGGATTGGCATCCCAGGTAAATAGATGACGTGTCAATTTCAACATATTGTTGGTGTTACAGGTCTCTTGTGTATATCCCGTTAAGTTTTTAGAAATACTATCCGCATGGATAAATTTCTCTTTATGG
Source organism: Sphingobacterium alkalisoli (assembly GCF_005049105.1). GTDB lineage: Bacteria > Bacteroidota > Bacteroidia > Sphingobacteriales > Sphingobacteriaceae > Sphingobacterium > Sphingobacterium alkalisoli. Next base: position 717,427 of record NZ_SUKA01000001.1, on the reverse strand, counting down.
CTGTTACCGCCCGTTGCATAGGTCTGGTGATTGACCACCGTGTTCCAAAAGAAACGAGCGATATTACGTGCTCGCGGGGTATTATGTAGTTCGTAGTTACGCGCTTCGCCGATAACTTTCGGAATAAAAGTATTTGCATGTTTGAAATAGAGATCTGCTTCTTCCGATGCCAAAGGGTCAATCACATCATTATGGTAGAAAAATTCAGCCAATTCTTTATGTTCGGCCGAACCTGTAATGGAATATAAATTGTAAAAAGCCTCGTTTACGCCACCAAACTCATTTCGAAGCATTAAAGCTCGTTGTTCTGTTGTCAATGGTTTTAATTTTTGATAAGCCCAAGATGCCGCTTTTTTCATTACCTCCAGCGCTTGTGCATTTTGAGCATACAAATACTGATCGATAAGCCCCGCATAAATCTTATGCAATGTATACCAAGGTGCCCAGACAGACTGTCCTGCGATATTACGGTTAATTAAATATTCGGGATAGGCACTGATATAGCCTTTTTGTCCTATATCTTCCAAAGCTATTTGCACCTCTGCCAAACCACCTACCAGACTATCTCCTTTTAATTTATAACGTTCGTCTCCGGTAGAAGCATATAAGTAGGATAGTGCCGATAGGATATGCCCGGTGCTGTGGCCTCTTAGATCACAATCCAAGGACTCCCATCCGCCCAATTTCTTCACCGTCATATAGCCCCCTTCCCGACTGGAGAAAACACCGGCTGTATTTCGAAAACTCTGTAATAGACTTGTAGCCTCTAATGATAGAATCCATTCGCTTTCACGTTCCATATTCTCACGGAAAATAGAGGGTAGTAAACGGACATCCTGCATATCAAAGCTATAGGCTTTAATTTCAGCTGTAACGTCTTTTGTGATTTTGCCATTATGCTGTCCCGGATAAATGGATTGTGCATTTGTTATTCCTCCTAATAACAATCCAAACCCAACTAATAAATGCTTCTTTTTTATAAACATATTTTTCACGATTTTTCACCTATTGCATTAAATTTAGTTGCAACATATTATCATTGAATATAAAAGCTACGTTCTGCAGGAGATACGCTTTGCATGCTATCCTTTAAACCATACTGCCAAGCCACAACCGTTACCTTGACCGGGAACTTTGCGCGTGGTGGAAGCTTCGTAAAAACCAATTTATTTCCTTCTATCTTGGCGGGTCCTTCTTTTACGTAATAAGAAACATCCAAACCCTTATCGCTGGTCGCGTTCAATTCTACCTGTTCCGTTCCATGTCTAACGTCCGACAAGCCTGGAAACAGAATATATTGCCTTTCTCCTTTATCCAGCGGATAGGGAACCTTTATATTGATCTGTTGGACAACACTTTTAAAACGACTATCTTCTTCACTATGTGCAAGCAACCAGATATCGCCTGTTCGCCGCGGGTTATTCACTCCCATCCGATAAAAATCGAGTACAAAAGTGGCGTCGTTCAATTGCTTCACCGGACCGCTAATTTTTGATATCCAGATTTTTTCTTTTAGAGAAGAATTGATCATCGGCTGGGTACGCGACGAATCAGTCAACATAGCGGCTATATTAAACGTAAGATTTTCTTGTAATTCCACGTTTGCCGTATATTGTGCATGCGATGATGCTTCAAACCGTACCAGTCTTCCATTTAGGGAGAATGTTATGTATCGCATTTCCTTGTCCGGAAATTCTTTATAATAGTTTTCTGTCGCTTCTGCCACTTCCTGATCAAAATACCAGAAAGCATCATGTTCATTTCCTTGGTATAGAGAGAAAGGAGTTGCTTTTGCACGATTTTTAAAATTGGAAGTCCAGCGTTCAGCCAGCCACCCGTCTTTAGGATTTATTTTTGTCAACTCTACAGGCTTGTCCAAGGGTTGATTTTCCGGCAAGCGATATTTTGCGGCTTTTCGCAGGAAAAGGGAAATATAATCTACGACTTTGTCTGACACATCAAAATGTCCCTGTCCCCTATCATACAGAAATGAAATACAGCTTTCGGGGTACACCATGCGGAACGCCAGTGCCGGATTTACACGGGCTTCCCACCATTCGTATTCGCCTTCTATCATCAAGCCCGGTATACCATCAATATTCCGTGTTCTTCCCCATTCCAGATTCTCCCTTCCGTATCCGGTCAGATTAGTACGGGGCGCATCACCTTTATAGGAAACCACCGCCAATGTACGCTCTGAGTTCCACGCTGCAAAATTCCAGGGGAAAGTAGCCATCGCTGAATGTCCTAATGGAACAATCGGTGCATGCTTTATTTCCGTGTAACCACTGACATCAGCTAAATCCTCCAGCATATTGTCGAAAACATCCTGACAACCAGTCGCTGTGTTCCATTGATAATCGATGCCCGGTGAAACCCAAACGATAGCAAATCCAAGTTCCGACATCGTTTTGCGAAAGTTGACATGCTCAAAGAGGGTTTCTTCACACATGTTCTGCTGGCTAAACACTATTGCCCTTATCTGGTTACAATCTTCTGGAATCCACAAAAATGCCGTCGGATTACTTTGCGTTTCATCGGATACATATCCCTTTAAAGCTACAGACCACTGCCACACCACCGTTTCTTGAGCATGTGTTGTAAAACACAGCAACATCAGTACATAGAGGAGTTGGAAGCCTGAATTTCTTTTTATAGTCTTCTTCATTACGTAGTCAAGGAATAAACTGAATATTTTCGACATGCTCTCCGATAAAGATGCGAGCCATATCACCTGTCTTATACCATTTTGGCTTATCCGCCATATCATCGGTAATCAGCGTTCCATTAATCCTCAAGTTTTGGAACGTAATATTTTTGATTTTCCGCTCCTCATTGTAGCCAGCAATTATAGATATTTCATCTCCGGTACCATTGTAGAAAATATCCTTAAACAGGATATTTTCAATGGATTGGCCCGGTGCGGGGCAGTACTTCTCGTTGAAGAAAATACGGACATTAACGAGCTGACCTTGCCGGAAATCCTCGATACGAATATTCTCAAATGTCACATTACGTATGATATTATTGTCGCCTGCATTGATGGCTAAGCAACCCTGGTAATCCAGTTGCACTTCTTTGTGATCCAGAATATCTATGTTGCGGTAAATCAGGTTTTCGATCGTATCCGGTCTGTCTGCATTGCCGTGAATTCCGATGAAAATCGGGTGTGCGACATCAGCCCACAGGGTAGAGTTTTCCATTGTGATATTTCTAGCCCCGCCTTTAAAGTCTTTCCGTGTAGCATAGACCGTCGTACAATCGTCCGAATTACGGCAAAAAACCCGGTCATAATGTACATTGCTGCTTGCAAAGACATTCAACCCATCACCCCAACCGTAGTAGCTAATGCTCTTCACGTTTCGGATGGTCACATTTTTCGATCCACCTGTGGCACATTGCGTCACGAATAGATCTTCTACCAATACATTTTCGGATCTCGCAATATGAATACCCATTTTCACGGTATGTTCAACCATACCTCTGCCGATGATCTTCACATTCTTAGCATTATGCACCAGGAGTTGCCCCCTTAATACGGCACCTCCATCAACATATACGGTACTGTTTGATGGTACGTCTAATTTACCTCCTTCAAATTCATGGATTCCCGGTCCGAAATAGATCACGTCCTTTTTATTTTTATCTGGTCTATCCGTCATCAAGGGATTGGCAAAAAGATGCAGGTTATGGAAGATGTCATCGTTGATCTCTACCGAAAGATTAGCCACGTCTTTTAACCTGAATGTTAGCGTATTTCCGGCGATTTTCGGGGTAACCCCATAAGAAAGAGGCCTGATACGTGCCTTATGGATATCTCCCTTGGTATAAATCACCGAAATTTCAACTTCACCCGAAAAGTCAAAAAAAGCCATCGACGCATTTTCTACGTGGTGCTGTGTATTCCGAACCTCATCCACTTTAACCAAATAACTTGGAATGCCTTTCCAAGAGCCATTCGGGTTTTTAACTTTCACCACAAAATCATCATTCAACAAAGCCCCTTGTGGAGCATCGTAGACCACCAACTTATCTTCTTCTTTACCGTAAGAAACAAGGGTCAAACCAAACAAAAGGTATATTACAAATAAAAAATCTCTCATTATTCTATATTTTAAGTATCTATCCAAATTAATATCCTGTTAACAGTTTGTGGTAAACACATCTTTTCGTTGTGAAAAGGAAGTATGACGTATTTTTATTTAGGATATACATGTATCGCCACGCCGCCACTTTTCTTTAATTCAAACAGTTGGACAACTGTCGCATCTACCTCGATCTTTAACACACCTACTTTTGTTCGTGTATTGACCTCATCATCATCTACATAAACCTCTGCCATATACTTTTTACCTTGTTCCAGAAAATCGAAAGGCACAGTAATCTTTTGGGAATCGTTATTGCCGATGGCTCCGATGAACCATTCCTCGCCACTACGCCTAGCCATCGTGATGTATTCACCAATCTCTCCATTGAGCACCTTCGTGTCATCCCAGACTGTTTTTACCTTGTCAAAAAACGCTATTTCCGGTTCGCCCTTGTAGTGGATTGGTTTATCATACCAGTACAAAAACTGCAAGGGACTGTAATAAATTACCGACAGCGCCAATTGATGGGCTCTAGTCGTTTTAATGCGATTATTGTAATAACATAGCGTATAATCGCCGGCACCAGCCAAAAACCTCGTAAAAGGCAATATCGTATTGTGGGTGGCATCCGGCATCTCCTCATTTCCTCTAATACCTTCCTGGGTAAGCATATTAGGATAAGTGCGGCTGAATCCTGTGGGCCGGTACTCGTCGTGGATATCCACTAAGAGCTGGTATTCTGCTGCCTTCTTCACCGCATCGTGCAGCCAGGTAGACCACCGGTTTGAGCCGACCTGTACAAACCCAAATTTGACCCCTTTCAATCCCCATTTTTGGTAAAGCGAAAAAAGTGTATCCAGATTACCATACAACGCCCGTTGATTGACATACACAAATATCCCTATGCCTTTTGTAGCTCCATAATTGATGATCTGTTGCATGTCAATATCGCGGTTTTCCACAACTTTTGTGGCGTCCGAATTGACTTTCATTTCTGTTCCGTACCACCCGGCGTCTAAATGCACATATTGCAGTCCACGTTCTGCAGCAAAATCAATACATTCCATGGCATCAGCTGTCGTCAGGTTTGACCGTATAACTTTACCGGGTTTGATCCAAGACGTATTTTCGATCACATTTGGTGCATTGAGATTAAGCACAATATCGTTGTTTTCGATCAATTGCCCAGGTTGTTCGGCAGCCATAATTAAACGCCATGAGGTCGAAAACGGACTAATAGCATCTACGTTATCGTAAATAGATGCTACTAATGTATTTTTCTTAGTAGGATGTAATTTAAATTTTGTGCGTGCATAGTCTATCATTTGTGCTTCTAATAGCGAGACATACAAACCGTTTTTCAACTTTAGGGTTAAGGGGCGTTCACTTTCATCTTTCCAATCTGCTAATTGCTTCACCGAGTAAGGGCCCTGTGCCCATCGCTCATAGTAGGCCAACGCGCCAGGTTCAAAGGCAAATTCGGTCTGCTCGCCCACGATATGCAGAAATAAGCCGTTGCTGCTTTCCGGAAAATGATAGCGAAAGGCCACACCTTCGTCAAACGTCCTGAAAACTAGGTGCATTTCGTAGCTACGCCGCTTATCATAGCTAGTACCATGTTGTCCTTCAGCTAATGAATTTCCTTCTCCAAACTTTGTGAACTTCAATACCAGCTCGTTATAATGATTCCGTACCTTCTGTCGCTCACCATATAATGGCTCCCAACTATTTTTTATCTCTTCTCTTGATTCAGATACAAAATCCAGGTTTTCACACCACCACTCCGAGGGGTCGTTTTCTATACCAAGTGCCGATTCAAACAATTGGTTTTCCAAATGTATTCCGAGAGTGGAGGACTTGAGAATATTTTTCCCTTTATAATCTATCGAATAATATAGTTGTCTTTTGTCCGTCGCCGTTTCATATTGCGAAATATGGACAGTATACTGGCCATCTGGAGAGTTCAATTGCCAATTATGCAGACTTCTACCCGATTGGGCGGCCCCGCGAGTTAAGCTAGTCAAAAAAACAAATACAAATACTAAATACTTCATCTAAATAAAATTAATACTATTTAATTCCCATTTCCTACTAAATCTGTTCTAAAACCCATATCGGCGGTCACTACAAAATTTGTAAATGTACTCCGTCGTTAATTAATTCGTATAGTTTTTGTATTTCAACAATGCCTCCAGATAATAATAATCAGCGTAATTGATGGACGTATTGATCTCCGTACCCCCAGGTAAATGTCCCGTAACATGCTTTATTAAGGCACTGTTCTTAGAACCGGATTTATAGGAGCTGCTGAGCGCATTCAACATACCATTCGCCTTTTCCAAATAGACTTCCCTTTTTTGGGGCTTCACATACTGGGAGAGTTCGTAGAGTGCCGACGCTACGACAGCCGCCGCAGACGCATCCCGGGGAGCATCAGGAATCTTCGGGTCATCAAAATCCCAAAAGGGTATCAAATCATCTGGCAAACGATCTAGATACACATCTGTCACTTTTTGGGCAAAATCCAAGAATTTAGGATCCCTGGTCTCACGATATACCATGGTATATCCGTATATCGCCCAAGATTGTCCCCTTGCCCACAGACTTTCATTAGCTATTCCCTGGTGAGTAATCTGCTTGCGTACTTTACCTGAATCTTTGTCATAAATCACGACATGAAAGCTAGTGTGATCTTTTCTAAAATGATTCTCCATGGTCGTTTCGGCATGTCTTACTGCTATATCGTATAACGAATCAGCCCCTCCGTTTTTGGATGCCCAGAATAACAGTTCCAAATTAATCATGTTATCGATAATAGTGTTGTGGTGCGGCCAATCCATATTCGGAACAGAACGCGGCCACGATAGGATCGTCCCTACTTTAGGATTGTAAAGAGTGGCTAAAGAATCTGCCGCTGCAATAATCACCTCCTTGTAGGATGTATCTCCTGTTAAGCGATACGCATGACCATATGAATTAAAAATCTGAAAACCGATATCATGGTCGATGACAGGCTCGTATGCCAATGGCTCAAGTTGCATTGTAAAGCGATCAGCCTCGTCACGTAAACCTATTTTTCCAGTTAGCTCATACGCATACCACAACTGCCCAGCCCAAAAGCCACTTGTCCAGTCCTGATAACTTACAAAGCGCCAGGTCTTCCCGTCTTCCCGTATATTACGTGGAATATTGGGCAATGACTCCGGTATTTGTGATATGGTTGATTGAAGTTGATTGACAATATATTCATTTTCAATAGACGTGTTCATTGGAACTCTTCTATCACATGCGATAGATCCAAGAAGTATAGTAATTGCTAAAAGCTTCTGCACATTAAATTTTAAATTGATTCCCATATAGTATTATTGTATTCTCTTTTCTGTCTCGGTTAAAAAACTCTTTCTTTATAAAAGATAGCTCTTTCCAATACTTTAGTTGTAAGAGTCTATCTTTTTAATTAATACAACACCTCTATAGCCCTAAGAACTCGGCCAGTTTCTCTTTACTTTGAAATGTTCTTATCCAATATATCTTATAACCTGTAGCGGGGTCTGCTGCAGGGATATCCGCAATTTTAAATTGAAATGTCGTGAAACTGATTTCTTCATTCGTACGTACAGCACCACTTCCCAGACTTAAGGTAGACATATCCCAATAATAAACACGCTGATCGGCATAATCGGTCGAGTACTTATTGAAGCCATTACCAAATGATCCATTATTGGTATCAAAGGTAATACGTGCCCCTTCCGGTTTGTCCATTTTCATCGCGATGATTGGGTAGTTACCCGTGTGTACTTTCACTGGCAAGGTCTTTTGCATCAGATCAGAACGTTTATTACCTGAGGTTTGGCTAAATGTTACCTGAAGTGCTCCTCCTCCTACAGACCATGCCGTAGGACTCTGCTGAGGTTCCCAACCCCAATTTTGTCCATCCATATTAAATACCCAGATTAGTGATCCTACTGGCGCTATCTTCTCCACCACGTTACCATAAAATTCAATTTCGGCAATATTACCATTCCCATTAGCTGTATAATAGTAGATATACCGATACTCTTCTTCCGTTTCTATATTGACTTCCGTATAGACACCTGTAGCCGGTGTTCCGTTAATCGTATGCAATACAGTATAGGTTGACAATGACGGATCATTAGACCCACGAATCTCACCACCGTTCATACGTGAGGCATGGGTGGTACGTGGCACATAGCGAACTGATTTTAAACTGGTAGCCTTGCCTTCTCCCAGGTCATAGCCTACATATCCTATGGCAGTAGGCCCATCTACAAATGTGGTGATGTCTCCATCTACCGCAGCTTGAATCGTCGTAGCAGCATTATTGCCCCAAGATCCCGTATGCCCGATCAAGGTACCGCCTATTTTTTCGATACCCACCATTAGGTACGGGCCGACTAAATGCTGCCCATCTACAACAGCTATAATACTACCTGACGGTACGTTTGGCGTTAGAAACCGGATCGCCGTTTCTTCTACCGCAATGATCTCAGCCTCATATTCCTCCGCACCGATAAATACCTGTATAAGAGAAATATCTGTTCCAAAATTTTCTCCGGTAATCGTGACTTCGTCCCCTTCGTTGGCCTTATCTGTACTGGCGCCGATAATCCTAGCCGATGGCATAAGGACAAAATCAGCCGCCGCTTCATCTTGCTTTCCGTAAATATCCACCGTGACTTTACCAGAAACAGCATTTTCAGGCACCAATACTTCAATTTTATTATTTTCTACCACAATCGGGTCTGCAGCTTGTATACCTCCAAAAAAAATTTTAACAGCCTTAATAGTCGTTCCAAAATCGGCTCCTTCAATGGTAATCGTACTTCCGATATAACCTTGTTTAGGATAAAAATCATCAACTATCGGAGCCGGATAAACAAACTCCCTAAAATTTGGCCCCTTCTCACAGGCGCCCAAAATAATACCGACAAAGAGCACCATGAAAATAGTAAGTCTTGAATGATCTAAACTTTTCATATAAGTATAATTTGTTTTTTAATTGCCATATGGAATACTCATGTGTGTTTTTGGAAACATAAGCATCTCATATTCTAACATTTTTGTTCCAGAACTATCAATCCAATGTATACATTAACGTACCAAAGCCCAACTGGTCAAAACCACCGCTATTCGGACCGTAATCACCGCCACCGCCTTCAGGGTGTACCGACTCCACACCTAATCCAGTGTATATGGCCTGTTTTCCTTTGATTTTTGTATAATGGTAATACGGTCCTGCCCATATGGGTCTATTTGCCCCCTTACCTACACTACTAATCTGTGTATGCACCTCGGTTTGCGCGCAATTAGCTGCCCATTTGCGTGTATATTCGTGAAAGGGAACCTCTAAATTAGCTACATTGTATTTTGCTACATACTCGCTAGCTTTTAAATACCGATTATCGTCCAGACCATAAAAATCATCTCCTTGATTCCATGCCAGTTGTGCGATGTGGCCAAGAATACCGATCACCATCACCGTGTGACCTTGATCACGACCACTTTCCTGGATTTGAGCTAAACCGTCATTCTCACCATCAAATACATGATTGATTGCCTTATACCAATTACCGTTTCCGTTGCCATTTTGTAAATAATCTACTGCGTAATTGTAAATAGATCGGTTGTCGGTCAGTATACCAATCGCCATCACAGAAGCCAAATTGACTAAGTCCCAATTCGCCCAATAATGAGAGTCACAGGTGCCCCAATGAGAAGTTAAGAAAGCCATATTCAGACTATAGAATACATCTTTCATCCATTTTTTATATGCTTCAAATTCTTCGATATTCCACCCTGGATAATCCCTGAGTAACTCCGCGGCTACAGCAAACTGATAGCCGTAGATTCCTCCGGCTAATGCCGTATTCGTGTCTCCACTAATTCTTTCACAGGTTGAGGCCCAGGCATTGAGGATATTAACAGCTGCCTGAGCATACGCATCGTCTCCTGAGATTTTCCATCTTAAAGCAAGCTGATAGGCCGCTGCTACATCGTTCATTGCTCTCGAGTAGTTGTCGGGATCTGGCTCTTCCCTGCTGCCCCCTCCACGCACCAGTTTCACTACTGGATTTGCCGTATAGGTTGCTTGTGCATGACTATTAGCGGTAAGCTTGTTCCATCCGGCCGTGATCCTTTCGTCACCAGCAGCGAGCTTCGTCTTAATGCGGGTAAAATCAGCTTCGGTATGCAGTCCACCTACATGCTCTATCGGAACCGAAGGCGGCAACGTATCGATCTTCAAAACCGCAACAGGATCCTCCGTCTTATTTATATCTGGCCTAACAATCTCTGCCACTTCGTAGGCACAACCTGTTGTGATCATTGTACCTGCCACCATTGCCAGGACACTTTTTCGAATATTAATTTTAAATATTTTCATAATCTACCGATTAATTCTGTGTAAATGATTTCTTTTAGTATCCAGGGTTCTGTAACAGTGCATTATTCAATACTCTTTGCTGTTCTGGTATCGGGTACAGATAATGTTTCGCTGACACGGAATGGTTAATGGAGCTCGAAACAACGACACATTTCAGCATACCTTCGGGTGTTTCCACTTCTTCCTCACCCCAGATGTACGATGACGGAACATATGCCGCTGTTGGATTTCCGGATGCATCCTTAAATGGTGTGGTATAATTGCTACCGTTACCGACTACTCTGCCCAAACGTGAAGGATTCAAGGACTCTTCAAGGATTCCCCAACGTTTCAGGTCATCGAAACGTTTACCTTCACGATATAATTCTACAGCGCGTTCTCTTCTAATTTCTTGCAACAGGTCCAGATTATTCGTTGTTGCTAATGCATTGCTCAAAGAAGCCACATTGGCCCTCATTCTCAGTCTATTGATCGAATTATTTAACTGCGCGTCTGTAATGGATCCGTTCAACTCATACAAAGCCTCTGCATACGTCAGATATACTTCCGCCAGACGGATAATCGGCCAGTTGGCGGATTCTTCATTGTCTTTTCGGCGGACACCGTGCCCCAGTACCGCGTACTTACTGTTACTATAACCACTAAATCCCTGACCTCCAAAGTTTAGGACAACAGATGCAGGTGCCGTAGCAGACCCATACAGGTAGTTCAGCAAACGCAAATCCCTGCTTTGGAATTCGGAGTTTACGGTATGATATCCTTGAAATAAAGATGATTTCTCTGGAGGAAGACCGTCTGTACAGACTACCATATCCACAAATTTGCGACTCGGATAAAGCTGCCAAGATGTCCAGGATATATTCATACGGGACTGTCTCAATGTAAAGTCGTAAATACTGTACAAGATAAATTCCTTATTACTTGTTTTATCATACCCCCCTGGATTGGATTCTTCGTCTTCCAGGTTGAACAAATACCAGGAACTCATATTTGTCATTTCTGAGTCGCCATTCTTATTCCACAGTTCATATCCTCCCTGATTGATAATATCCTCGCATTGTGCCACGGCATCTGTCAGATATCTATTTACATTTGCAGGATCATATCCTGCTGTACCTCCCCCTTTTGTAACACCATCTCCATCAAAAGATTGGCCGTTATATTTTTCCCAAGTGGCTTCGTACAGTTGCACCTGTGCTTTTAATGCTTTTGCCGCCCATTTGCTCACTCTTCCTTTATCCTGTGTCGGAATATTTTGTTCAGTAGGTAATTGATCTATAGCGTTGTCCAAATCAACTAATATCTGTGCAACTACTTCATAGCGGCTATTGCGCTTCCCGTACAGTTCTGGTGAATCGACATCCAATGCTGTCGTAACGAGCGGTACGCCTCCATAAGTTTTAAGCAGGTTAAAATAATTGTAAGCACGAAAGAACAATGCCTCCCCCACATGTTGCGTAATATTATCCGCACCTGTATAAGCAGCTGCTTTTTCCAAAAGGATGTTGCAGGTGCGAATACCTCCGTAATCCCAGCTACCTCCCCCTACTGCGATTGTTCCATAACCTTGTGCGTAGCCGTTGCTGTTGGAATTAGCGGAGAGATCTGAGCTGTTGTCCATATTTGCAAAACTCCATCCTTGCAATTGTCCATAGAAAGAAGCGGAAAAAGCTTTGAAATCACTTGCTTTCTTAAAATAGACCACATCCGAAAACTGGGCAGGCGGTTCAAGGTCAAGAAAATCACCCTGGCAAGATGACATGCCTAAACATAAGCCACCCAATACTATGTAATTGAATATCGTTTTCATTTTTTTATCGTTTCAGGTTATTAAAATCCAATATTTACACCAAAAGACCAGGTGCGAGCAAATGGGTATCCAGCACTGTCACCATCGGTAGCATTCTGTCCCGTTTCCGGATCAAAACCATCCTTGATAGTCGTTGCCTCCCAAAGATCGTTACCCGAGAAGTATACACGAACTCTACTTAATTTAGCTCTTTGAGTAAATTCCTTCGGCAATGTATAGCCTAGTACCAATGTTTTCAATCGGATATATCGGCTGTTCTGGAGCATAAAGTCGTTGTTGGCATAGTTCCATGCAGCCCTTGCCGGATAGGACGTCAAACGTGGAAAAGTGGCGTCCGTATTTTCTGCTGTCCATGTTTGTCCTAAAAAAGCAGGGTTTTGATTGGTAAAGATCCCTCGAAAAGGGTAGGCCATGTATCCATCGCGCATAATGTTCTGCTTTAAATGTCCTTGAAAGAACATATTTAAATCAATACCTTTCCACGAACCTCCCAAATTAAAACCATAGGTATAGTGCGGCCTACCATCTCCCATATACACCAAAGAACTAGCGCCATTTCCTACTGCTGTGATATTACCTGTGCCTGCCACATCTACTTTCTTGGTATCTCCTGGGCGAAGCGTCGTCTGCGGATTATCTGGGCTCATAGCAGCTAACGTCTCACTACCACCATATTTAGCATAGTAAGCATCCACATCAGCCTGATCTTTGAAGAAACCATCGGTCTTGTACAGGAACCAGGACTGCCATGGAAATCCGTTGACAATACCGTTACGTCCTGCGCCAAACGAATCTGCATTTTCAACACCCTTTACCAACGTGTTGGCATCGCCTATATTGAAGGAGACATTGTACGAGAAATCTTCTTTTCTCTCTTTCCAGCCAACGACAATTTCCCATCCCCGGGTATTAAAATTACCACTATTGGTTCTAGGCGCTGAGCCACCTAATACGGACGGGTAGGTCACGCCGACCAACATGCCGATATTTCTCTTCTCGTACACATCAAAGGATGCTGTCAGACGATTTTGTAAAAATCCCAAATCCATACCGATGTTCTGCTGTAAAACGGTTTCCCATGTACGGGTGTAGCTAATTAAGCCGGAGTTTGCCAAGCCGGATGCTGTCTGTTGAGATGCTGGATTTCCAAGTACAGCTGTACCCGTATTGATCAATGAAATATAATCAAAATCGGCCAAGCCATCGGCTGCATTACCAGTAGATGCATAGCTCGCTCGGATCTTACCGAAATTCACAATATCACTTAAGGAACTCATAAAATTTTCCTTAGAGAACACCCAGCCTGCCTGTACAGACCCAAAGTTTTTAAATTTGTAGCCTTTTGCAAATCTGGAATTACCGTCCATACGACCAATTAATTCCAATATGTATTTTTCGTCATAATTGTAATTTAGACGGGATAAATAAGAATAGCGTCCATTCAGTGATTTACTCCCGCCGTTTGTCTGTGTTTCAGCAGATCCCAGACTAATATCATAGATGCCTAGATCTTCAAAGCCAACACGGTTTGCGCTAAGGTTTTGCGAACTGAATTTCTCTGCATTGATACCAGCCATGACAGAGAAATTATGTAGGTTATGGAACGTCTTATTATACCTAACCAGCGCCTCATAATACTGGCTAAAGCTGGAATATGCACTGGCAGCAAAAGCATTATTTGTGCCATCTGTATTGTACGCATAATTCGCAGGTACACCGTACCAATTGTATAATTGGACTGGAACTACGTAATGTTCATGTGTGAATCGTTCATTTTGAACCGACGCTAAACCTTCAACAGAAATGCCATTCCAGATATCATAGGTCGCTCTCAGGTCTGCCCGTCCTGTTAACGAATATTTATCATACCGGCCAGCATCCGATGTAGTTGCTGCTGCATTCCTGATAGCCCCTCCGTCGATTCCGTTAAAAGGTGCAAGCCATTGTCCTAGTGGGTTTTTTGCAGGGTAGAAAGGCATGTCAAAAGAGTATAAAATATTTCCCAATCCACGTGAAGGCATACTCGTATTCGCATTGACAATACTCACGGACGATTCTAACTTAAATTTATCAGACACCTGATAATTGTGATTAAAACGTGCGTTGTATTGCTTCTGACCGTCATAGGCTGTAGCCAGATTACCTTGATTGTCCGCATAGCCTAATGAGATGCGATATCCAGACTTCTCCGTGCCACCGGCCAAACTTAGATTATGTTGATAGGAGTATCGGGTTGCAAACATTTCTTCGATACGGTTTGCATTATAGATATAGAAATCTGTGTTAAATAGATCATATTTTCCTTCGTGGCCTTGTGCCATCTTATTCAAATTTTCTTCTCCCCAGATCCACCAATTCGGAGAAACCTCTTCTTTGTTTGCCTCAAGCCATATCTGCGCATATTCCTGCATACTTGGTGAATAATTGACCAAGCCGTTGGTATTGAAACGGAAATTACCGGTGTAATCTACAGATACTTTTCCCTTGCCTTGCTTAGTTGTCACTAAGATAACGCCGTTTGCGGCCCGTGAACCATAGATCGCAGCTGAACCATCTTTCAATATCGTCACGTTTTCGATGTCATCCGGATTCAGGTTTTGAAAAGCATAGGCATTCAGCGCAGGTACACCATCGATAATGATCAATGGATTTGATCCATTTACTGAAGAAGCACCCCGGATAGCCAGATTCAAGCCCTCATTGCCTGGACGTGGCGATGTACGGGTCACAACCAATCCTGGAGTCTGCCCTTGCAGGGCTAATGCTACATTAGTAATGGCACGATTCTCAAAAACCTCTTTGCCCACTACCTCAATTGCACCTGTTAGTGTTGCCTTTTTCTGCGTACCATAGCCTACCACGACTACTTCTTCCAGAGCATCCCCATCTAGCGCAGTAAGAAATATCTGCATCGAGGCGGCGCTCCGTTGGGTGAGCCGCCCATAACCCAGATAAGAGAATGCAATTATTTTATCCGGTGATATATTTGTGAGTTCAAATGCTCCCTTTTCATCGGTGCTCGTCATCGCTGTACCGTCAACTATGACACTCACACCTGCTAACACTTCTCCTGACGAAGCATCTTTCACCACGCCGCTTACTTGTCCCTGTTGTGAAAAAGCCCAGTGAGGTAGAAAAAGTGCATAAACAGCAAGGAGTAGAGTTATAAGACTCTTTCTGATTTTATCTTGTTTGTTCATAATTTAAAATTTATTTTTGGGTAAAAGGTTCACTGACATGAAATAAGTCGTTTTTTTAGTTGTTTATAAATTGATTATTTTGAAAGTGTAAAATGAAGCACTCTAGTCACTTTTTAGGCTAGAAATTTGGAATCAATGAATTTCTATTCACCAGCCGATACGTATTAATTTTTCTTTCATTATTTGAATGTATAAGTTTATAATGTTGACCCATCTTAGGGATTGGTCATTGGATTAAGACAAAAGTGTATCTTTATTTGAACTATGGGTAGGTCATTTTGTCTCATAAAAATAGTCAATTTGTAACCCTACACTTAAACACCTCATTTACAGGTATAAAAAATATAAGTTAACAGGATCTTGTATATAAAAAAACATCAATGACAAAAAATCATTAATCAGATTTTATCACTATTTCTATACTCAGACGGTGTGATTCCGAAAGTGTCCTTAAAATGTTTGTTGAAATATTTTTGTGCGTTGAAACCGACCATATAAGCAATTTCTGTTACGTGTAATTGGCTATCCCGTAACAGCTGTGCAGCACGCTTCAGTCGGATAGCACGTATGAAATCGGCGGGGCTTTGACCCGTAATAGACTGTAGCTTACGATACAGATGTCCGCGGCTCAGACCGATGTCTTTTCCGAGATCTTCTACGCCATATTGTGGATTATCCATGTTACGCTCTACACTTTGCAAAGCTTTCTGTACCAATTCTTCATCCAATGAATTGATGGTGATACTACTCGGCGTCACCTCAATGGTCGTGTGGAACAGTTTCTTTCGCATTTCCTGCTGCTCGATCAGATTTTCGATACGGGCATGCAGCACATCATATACGACCGGTTTCGAAAGGTAAGAGTCTGCTCCTGCAGCATATACAGACATCCTGACTTCGTCAGACATCTTAGCCGTAAGCAGGATAATAGGGATATGGCTCGTCTGCAAATTATGCTTTAGCTTTTGGCACATGCTGATTCCGTTAACTTTCGGCATCATCATATCGGAAAGGATTAAATCCGGTTCTACCTCTATTGCCAGCTTTTCGCCTTCATCTCCGTCGGCGGCTTCGATCACCTGATAGTATTTGCCAAGTTCAGATTTCAGGAATTTCCGAAACTCAAAATTATCCTCTACAATAAGGATCTTTTTGTCCTTCAATTTTCCATCTGGGTTATCGCTCTCCTGTTTATTCTGTTCCACAGATAGAACAGAAGGGACACATTCAGTTGTCAAATCGGTAGGCAACCATACCGTAAGAGACGTTCCTTTGTCCACCTCACTTTGGACAATAGTACGCCCCTCATGAAGTTCGACATACTCCCTGACAAGATAAAGGCCTATTCCACTTCCCCCCTGTTCGTTAATTTGATTTTTTGCTTGCTCAAATCGATCAAAAATCATCGGTAGATCGCCGTCGGGAATTCCGCATCCTGTATCCGAAACAACAATCTCTACATAATTACGACCTGAAGAATGGCGTAGGACGACAGATATTCGTACTTCGCCACCCACAGCTGTAAATTTGAAAGCATTGGACAAGAGGTTATTCATCACCTTTACGATCTTGTCTTTGTCAAAAAACATATAGATCGGATCATCGGAGCCATCAAAGCTAAAATTGAGTCTTTTGCTTTCCGCTATTGGTTTGAAAGTGGTATAGATACCTTCAAGAAACTCAACGATATCTCCGTGGCTAAGTCGTAACGTCTCCCCTCTTACCTCTAGCTTTCGAAAATCGAGCAATTGGTTGACCATGGAAAGGAGATCTTTTGAATGTCTATAAATCGATAGCAGCTTATTTTTCAGATCAGCGTCCTTTACCTCTTTGGCCAACAAGTCGAGTGGGGTCATGATTAGTGACAAAGGTGTTCTAAACTCATGACTAAGATTGGTAAAGAAATTCAGCTTGAACTGATCCAATTCTTCCCTTTGAATCTGTGCTTCTAGCTCTCTCTGACGAATAATCTTCTCTTGATTCCGCCGATTAAAATAGTGGATTATTGCCATTACGGCAGTCACCAAAAGCAACATATAAAGAGCCTTAGCCCAGATTGTTGCCCAAAAAGGAGGATTAACGACGACTTTGATCTCTGTGTATTCGTCACCCCATACCTTGTCGCTATTGGCTGCGTATACCCTAAAAATATAGGTTCCCGGAGGTACGCCTGTATAATTGATTCGTCCTACCCCGTCAACTTGTACTTCGACCCAGTCCTGGTCATAGTTCTCCATTTTGTAACGTAGATAAGAACGGGAAGGATGTACATAATTCAACCCGGCAAATTCCAACGTTATGAAGTTTTCATTGTACTTCAGTTTGATCTCATGGATTTGATTGATAGGTTGCTCAAATAAAACTCTACCATTATATTGATCTCCAGCTTTGATCGCATGATTGAACACACGAAAACCGGTGAAAATAGGTTTGTGGTTGCTTGTATTATAAACAAGTAGGCGTGGATTGAACATGCTGATACCATGCACGCCTCCAAAGTACATAGTGCCATCCGCTGCATATACGGAAGCCCCTGTGTTGAAACGTCCGCCCTGAATCCCTGCTCCGTCTATTTGTCCGAAATTCGTAACCGAAAAGATATAACCATCTTCATTTTTGTTTACGGCTATCTTGCTAATACCGTTCATGGTCGACACCCATATATCCCCTGTGGCGTCCTCTAGTATAGCCGATACGGTCTGGTTGGGTCGGTCGTTATGCACGGGTATTTCATAGAGCCTTTGGTTGGATTCGTCCCATACTTTCAATCCGTCTACGCTGATCCAATGTAGTTTTCGGCGATCGGGATAGATAAAGTTAAACTCTGCACCGTGCGAATTTATGAGCGATCTGTAAGACGGAAACCAAACACTGTCTTTTCTCACATTGTAAAAGTAAAGCTCTTCAGCAGCAACAGCGATTGTCTCTTTATCCATCTGGGAAAATGTAAGCCCCAGTTTGAGGTTCTTGATTTCAGGATGTCTCTCGTGTAGGAACTCAATATTTCCATTATTTGGATCGAAACGGCCGACACCACCATAAACACTCACCCACAGTTGTCCCAGGTGATCCTCTATCATCGTTCTTGCGCTGTTGGGGTTGGGGCTGGCATGTATGGATACGCCTTTCTTCTCGTACTGCCGTACCTTACCATTTTCAATACAGAAAATACCGTTGTGAAATGTGGGGATCCAAATACGCCCCTTACTATCTCTATAGAGCCACATACAAAGCTTTCCTTCCAATTCCCGATAAACGGGCTCCATTTTAGCCGAATGCGGAAAATAGCGAAACAATCCGTTAATCGTGCCAATAAGAAGGGTACCATCAGGTTCTTCGAGAAAACCGCGTACATTTTCATTCGTAACCGGACTATCATGTGCTATCGTATGCAATAAGTGTATTTTCCGCATACTCGCGTGATAGTAGCAAACTCCCTGAAACAAGGTGCCCACCCAGACTCCATTGTCGTCATCTATATAAAGCGAGCTTATGTCGTTTACCAAAACACCGCCAGAAGTCAAGGGCATACCTACGAACGACTGTACAGTCCGACCCAATGCTTGCACGATACGTATTTCAGACTGGGAGGTTCCGATCCATACGTCTCCATTCTTATCAACATCCATACAAGTAAAGAAGTTGGATAATCCAGAAATGCTGCTAACCATATCCCAACGATCTGATAATGAAGAGTAGAAAAACAGATCAGTGTGGTGCAGAAGCCAGAGATCTCCTTTTAGGGATCGACGAAGGACTAAGGCATGTGATGCTTCATTGATCTTACCGACCAACCTTTCATCCTGAACAATAACCTTTTGTGTCTTATAGCTCCACTTTTGGAGCAATCCTTTGGAGTAGAGAATCCATAAGGTGTCGCCGTCCTGCTCAATTTGACGAGGTACACCAAACTTTTTCATATGGTTATTATCTACTTTTGGTAAGGAGATCAGTTTTCTCAACGCAATATCGTAATAAGAAAGATCGTTTTCTTCGGAAAGAAACCATAGGTTTTTTGACTTGTCGATAAAGAAATCGGCCAGCTTATTCTTCACGCCATAGGACGTGATCACCTTTTCGATGTTTTCAACAAATTGGTTGGTCCGTAAATCAAATAACTGTAACTTTTGCTTTCGTTTAAGCCATAACCTATTCAGACCGTCGACATATTCGTGCTCGTAACCCGTATGTTGCCAAGTATAGTTTGACCTACCGGTTTCCCTAAAATAATCAAAAGTTGCTCCATTGTATAAGTTAAGCATCGATTGCGTCCGAATACTTATTCTTCCGTCAGGGAGACTGTTAATCCCTTTGATCACATTGTCTGATACGCCGGTAATAGCATCAATATGTCTAAAAACAAACTGATTTTGGGCGATTGCATAGGAGCATAAAACATAGTAGGCAACAAATAGCAGAACCTGTCTCCAAAATTTCATTCTAACAACTTTTCGATTTTATAGTGTGTTTATCTATGGTCTTCGATTACAATATAGAAATAATACTTAGTAATGTAAAAATAACATTAAATATTATGAGGGAGTTTTCGTCAAGTTCGGAGAAGGTTCAATTTCAAAAAAAAAGCATCCCAGTGGATGCTTTTTGTGGGAGATACTGGGTTCGAACCAGTGACCCCCTGCTTGTAAGGCAGGTGCTCTGAACCAGCTGAGCTAATCTCCCGAATGCTGTTTGTGGAGAATACTGGGTTCGAACCAGTGACCCCCTGCTTGTAAGGCAGGTGCTCTGAACCAGCTGAGCTAATTCTCCTTTTGCTAATTGCGTGTGCAAATATAGGTCTTAATTTTTAGTTTCAAAA
Organism: Sphingobacterium alkalisoli; assembly: GCF_005049105.1. Lineage (GTDB taxonomy): Bacteria > Bacteroidota > Bacteroidia > Sphingobacteriales > Sphingobacteriaceae > Sphingobacterium > Sphingobacterium alkalisoli. Next base: position 697,110 of record NZ_SUKA01000001.1, on the reverse strand, counting down.
TATTTTACAAACATTTTTTAACAGCCCACACACAATCAACTAACATACAATTACATATATTTTAGTCGTAAAACTTCCAAGAAACCCCAAAACGTAAGTTAGCCGGGTTCATCGGATATCGCCGTACGGTATAATACCCTTTGGGATAGATATATTGATTCACAAAGTTATAACTGATAAACAAATTTACACGTTTAATATTTGCTGTAGCCCATACATCTACAATAGGATAAGTAGAAAATTCAAGCCCTACATTATCGTTATAAAACTGTCCGGCATTAATCGCGTAGGAAGGAGTTCTAAAAGGTGTATTAAACCTTCCATCCAATCCAATTCTGAAATCCAAAACCTTATATGCTACATCGCCGTAATACAGACTATGCCAAGTATATAATTCGGGAGTTGCCAGTACATCCATTGCATCCGATTTTTGATATACGACCAAGTTATCTAAATGGAACTTCCCGAATCTAAAATTTTGCCCTACACTGACCTTTAATAAATTGAGGTTGCCATATTGAGCTGGCTCGATCAACTTTTCTATCCGCTCATCGTCATTCGGATTAGCCACCTCTTTAAAGTAGAGGTAATTACTAATCAAAAAATACTCCGCTTTCCCCGAGAATCCAATTTTGTCATTTTGGTATTTAAAGGATAAATTTTGCGTCTTCTCCTTATCGAGGTTACTCGACCAGGTGTGGTAGGTATAATTCATCCTTGAAAACGTCATTTCAGGCGATTTATTCTGCGAATACGCGCCAATGGAAACCCGACCGATCTTGTCCCCTACAAATACATCCGCATCTGCTTCATAGAGAAAATCACCCACATTTCTTCCCAATACAATTTGGTTTACCGCCAGTTTGAAATTTACCCTGTTGCTAAATTGATAGCTCAGATCTCCTTTAACGGCACTATTTTGAAAGAAATCATTGGACAGGCTGTCTTCATACCAAATCAGGTCATTTTGGAATCCAAGGTTTAATTTAGCTTCATTTTTTAACAAGGACTTATTCCGCAGGTAAAAGGCATACGTAAACTCATTTGATATGGTCGTAATCTTGGTGGTATCACGTACTAGCTTCGTATTACCAAAGGGAAAAGCGTCATATTGGTCATCTTCATTCTTAAAGAAAACATACTTTCGCTGTCTGATAGAGGAATTGTGTGCAAATGAATTTGTTGGATGGATTTCCATCTCGGGCAGGCCTGCATTTAGGGTATCTAACCTGCCAATATAAAACGATTGGCGTAAAAACAATCCGTTGTCCAGCCATTTATTATAAGGTCTGTTCGCTTGCTGTCCTGTAAGACGAGTCGTCACACCGGTTAATGAGGTGAGATTTTCATCTCTGAAAAGGCTATCATTGATAACCGAACCATTTTCGGTAGCGTCGATTTTGTTAAATGCAGCATTTACCAGCATGTTATAACGTCGATTTGGCGACTCATACCATGAAAAAACAGATCCTTTACGATCTGCATAAGTCTGATTAAAAAAGTAACCGTCTGTATTTGTTGCTTCGTACTGTACCCCCACGTTCCAATGCGGGTTGATATTTTGTGCCAGTTTCGCCTTAAACACCTGGTCATCAAAAAAGAATCCGACGGCATAAAGCTCTGAAAACCTTGCTCTGGCTCTATAATAGATCACCGAATCAGAGGTCAGTAAGTACCTTTCCAATGCATGAAATCCCGGCTGGAATCCGATGGACTTATTGGGATTAAAAAGCAGATCTCTCGTTGCCAGACCGTACGATCCCAAATGTATACTCGGGTTCCAAGGGTGATTCTGCGGATTGTAATATTGAAAATTATAATGTGTGGTATCGATCTGCTTGGTATACGACGCATTTTTCAACATATTCAACGTTGCATATCGAACATATTTTGCATTAAAAATAACCGAATCCTTTTTATTATCTTCCAACGCACGCGCGGAGTCCAACGCACTACTAAATTCCTCATCTTCTTGCGCATACGCTTGCGAAGTCATGCCCAACAACACGACAACACTAAAAAGAAAGGGCATCAAATACTTCATGTAATCTATTTATTATCCAGCAAACTTAGAGAACTTGCCGTTTATATGCAAGTCGCACAAGTAATATAAAAGCCCCTCCTGATTAACGGTAATCATCGACCGTTATTGCAACGCAATTAACTCCTTCAATATCGCGGTGAGCTTTGGCTCAGCTTCATTGGCGACTGCCACAATTTCGGCTAACGATACCGGCTTTAAATCCGCATGATACCCTTCGTCGGTAATCACGGATATAGCGAAAACGGGGAGCCCCATATGATTCGCTACAATTACCTCCGGCACTGTACTCATTCCTACGATATCCCCCCCTATTATCCGCATGTACCGATATTCAGCCTTGGTTTCCAAATTCGGGCCCGGTGTAGCGACATACACCACTTTATGTGCTATAATATTTAGCCTATCGGCGATATCCAGGCCCTGTCGCAACATCACTTTGTCGTACGGCGCACTCATATCGGGAAACCGCGGACCATAATCAGCATCGTTAGATCCTCGCAAGGGATTATCCGGTAAGAGATTAATATGATCATCTACAATTCCGATATGCCCTTTTTGGATTGTGGGATTTAAAGATCCTGACGCATTCGATACAAACAGCTTTTCTATGCCAAGGGCTTTCATGATCCGAACGGGAAAGGTGATTTCCTGCATATCATATCCCTCATAATAATGCAGACGCCCCTGCATCGCTACTACATTTCGACCATTTAATTTACCAAAAATAAGTTTACCGGAATGAAATTCAACTGTGGAAATTGGAAAATTGGGGATATTCGCGTACATAAGTTGATGCGTTATCTCGATTTCATTTACCAGCTTACCCAGGCCAGTACCCAGTATAATTCCAAATTCGGGCTTAAAGTCGCCTATTTTACGGCGTATAGAAGATACAGTTTCGTTTATTAAATGATACATGCGTGCAAAAAACTAAGACTCAAACTTAGATAAAGTTGCTTACGTATACAACTATATTTGCTTGAAATAAAAAAGCACCCTATCCATCAATGTCTATCTTCACGCTCAACTTTGATTCCTAAGGGGAAATTTTGTGAATAGGAGAAATGAAGGCTTATTTCAAACACATTTCTTTACTGGTTCTAGATTGTATTCGCAAACATTATTATCCGTATTTTTTCATTTGCCACTCGAGCCGTGGCGAGGCTCGTACTTTTTTTCATTTTTTATTTGTATTCAATGGCATTCAAGAGACCTCTTCGAGGGTTGTCTTGCCAAAAGTACGCAAAAGCGTGTCGCTCGAAACTTTTGGCCGTAGGGATAGTGCATCCACCTGCTAATGCCAAAATTTTCACAGGCGACATTTGTCGGGTATGTAAGGAAAGTGCTTTGTATTGTTTTTAAACTACAGTACAAGTTAAAAGGACGACCTAGGTCTATGTAGCGTTAATAAAGCTTTGGATTTGCGTTAAGAACAGATCCCCGACGCGTAACGTCCTTGGAGCTGTTTAGTAAATCCAAAAGCTTTTAGCGTAACATTGACCCAGTCTTGAATTATCCTTCGGATGAGCTCCCTGTCGGTCGGTTTTGTCAAACTTTTTTTCAAGAAAACCCTCAAAGAGGTCTCTTGAATTCCTTTTAAAACAAATGATTAATGAAAAAAGTTTGGAGCCCTGTCGTGGCAGCGACGGAAAGGTAGTGCGATGGGAAATTTCAAATTGATTAAATTAAACCCTCCTTCTAACAGCTAATCTCAAGAGCAACGTTAGGCTTCTTACCGAAGAGAAGCTTGCTTTTCCAGAGACATCTTTCCAGGAGATGTTAACGCTAACAGCAAAGCGGTTATCAGCGCATTGTACATGATCAGCTCAAATCCGATTCGATACGTTGTGTGGGGTATAATGTAATACGTATTCAACAAAAACAGTAAAACAGGAGATAGCACACAAAAGAAAGGCACTAATTTATCATTCACCTGCATTTTGGTCAGAATACCAAAAGCAAACAAACCTAGAAGCGGACCATAGGTATAACTTGCCGCTGTGAATATGGCGGTGACGACCGAGTCATCATTTATGATCCGAAATCCCAAGATTACCAATAGCATAATGAAGGAAAACACGAGATGCACGATATTTCTAGAACGCACCAATTTAGGATCGTTCGGATTTTCCTTTTTATTGAAGTTGAGAAAATCAATACAGAATGAGGTTGTTAACGCCGTAAGCGCCGAATCTGTTGTAGCAAAAGTCGCTGCCGTCAATCCCATCATAAAGATGATCCCGGCTACGAGTGTCAAATTATTCAATGCAATCTCAGGATACAAATAATCCGGTGTGCGCAATGCACTGATATCAATTCCTTTCTCGCCCACGTAAATATACAGCAATGCACCCACTGCTAAGAAAAACAAGTTGATTACAACAAATATCCCGGTAAAGGTCAACATGTTTTTTTGCGCTTCACCGATGGTCTTCATACTTAAATTTTTCTGCATCAGGTCCTGATCCAATCCGGTCATCGCAATGGTAACGAAGGCTCCACCGATCATATGTTTCCAAAAATGGTTCTTATCGCCCAATAGGTTTTCCCAGATAAAAATCTGAGAATACGTACTGTCTTTTACTTTTTCAAAAGCTTCAAAGACCGAGATTCCCAAACCATCCGCCATAAAAAAGATGGAAAGTATCACGGCTAATAATAAGAAGAACGTCTGTAACATATCCGTAATAATTATGGTCTTTAACCCTCCCTTATTTGTATATAGCCATATCAATAACAAACAGACTGCTACCGTTACGGCGAAGGGCACATTCCACGCATCAAAAATAAATTTCTGAAGGATAATTGCTACCAGGTATAAACGAAATGCCGATCCAATCGTACGGGATATCAAAAAGATCATTGCTCCAGTTTTATAGCTCCGATGTCCAAGTCGCTCTTCCAAATAGGTGTAGATAGACGTTAGATTCATACGGTAATATAGTGGAAGTAGTACGTAGGCAATCACCAAGAAACCCAGTGCATTTCCCAAAACGAACTGAAAATAACTAAAATTGGAGAGTCCTACGGCTCCAGGTACAGAAATGAAGGTTACGCCAGAGAGGGCTGTTCCAATCATTCCAAAGGCGACCATATACCATTTCGAATTCTTGTTTGCAACGAAGAACGTAGCGTTATCAGACGATTTTTTTGCTGTAAAGTGCGATACGCTTAACAGCACACCGAAGTAAACGACCAAGAATGCGAGAAGAGTTATAGGAGACATTTTTACAAAATCAAGATTAAAAAACTAACAATTATCCAACGACAAACTTATCGGGGAGCTAAACGTGCTTGTCACCAATCTCACGGCAGCTTTCAATCGCTTTACGCACATTTCCAAACTCCTCGATCAAAGCTGTTGCCGTTTCTTCATCCACCCCTGTTTCTGCCATCACCATACGCACGCCACGTCCCACCAGCTTATGATTAGAAAGTTGCATATCTACCATTTTATTACCTTTTACTCGGCCCAATTGTATCATCACTGATGTGCTGATCATGTTCAAGACCAATTTTTGCGCAGTACCCGCTTTCATACGTGTAGAGCCCGTCACAAATTCAGGCCCGGCAATCACTTCTATAGGAAATTGTGCTTCTTTTGCGATCGGCGAATTGCCATTACAAACAATACAACCTGTTACCAGCCCGCTTTCATTTGCCTTTTGTAGTCCACCTATCACATAGGGCGTCGTGCCCGAGGCTGCGATACCGATCACCACATCATCTGCATTAATAGCAAACTCCTCTAGGTCTTTCCACGCCTGCTCCATATCATCTTCAGCAAATTCCACTGCTTTTCGAATAGCGACATCCCCGCCTGCTATCAGTCCGATTACCCAATCAAATGGAACACCGTATGTAGGTGGACATTCCGACGCATCCAATATACCTAACCGTCCGCTCGTGCCCGCGCCTATATAAAACAACCGTCCACCCGACTGCATTTTTTCAACTGCGATTTTGACCAAAGCCTCTATCTGAGGGATTGACTTTTCAACCGCCAACGGAACCGTTTTGTCCTCCTTATTTATATTCGTCAACAACTCAAGCACAGACATCTTGTCTAGGTCTTGGTAGTTCGAATCTTTCTCTGTCGTATTTATCATGTTATTAGAAATTCTAATTACTGTCGTGGTAATATTCCGTAAATATGCAAAATTTTTATAAAACATGCAAAAACACGCACATGTATTCTAATTTTTTTGCAGCAGCACGAATTTATAATTTTTTAGCTTTAATTCACGTATTATTTCGTCAAGATCATCGTATAATTTATCTTTTCTTCTCTTATCCGTCCCGAGATGAATAAGAATAATACTCCCATTCAGTCCTTTTTGAGCCTCTAAAGTAAAGAGTTGATCCCTAATCGCCATCGATGACATGTAGCGGGATTCCATTTGAGGATACGTATAATCTGCGGCGGTTCGAATCCCGGGTGTAAAATTATAGGTTTGTATCCCTATCGCATTTGCCCAATCCACAATCTGTTTATTATACCATTCGTAAGGCGGAATAAACTTATCCATATTTGTGATACCAATTTTAGCAAGCCTATCCATATTTAATTGCAGGTCTTGTTTAAAATCAGCTTCGCTAACCAGCAAACTATCCCTATTTTCCCAAGGACTATAAAGCAAATGCGCTTCCGAATGCGGACCGATATAATTTCCCTTGTTAAATAAGCGTTTTAAGATTTTCTTATTTTTTTCCACAAATTGTCCTGTAACAAAAAAAGAACCCTTTACCTGATTTCTATCCAGCACTTTTTCAACCGTTGCGATACCATCCCCAAATTCGTGCCCGGTAAAGACCAAACTTATTTGTTTTTTACTCGTATCGCCTTGAACAATAGCTCCATATTTATCCCTTATCTTCGACGGCTGGCCTTTATTCTCCTGTGCGGCCAGCAGGTAGATCAAAGAAGCAGTACCATCCATGGTTGGCTCATTGGTACTGTAGTCACCAAAATCATCATGATATACGACGAGATCACTCTGGAACTCGGCGTATTCATCTTCCTCCAATAATTTAATGCCGATCAGACTGTTGTACGTATTGGCATATACCGGACCGTCTACCAAGCCTCCATCGATTGGATACTGATGGAGATGCGTAAATGCCGAATGCGGATCTACAGGTGTATCACCCCAAGCGGGCAGTCCATACACCATAGCAGTACCCCAAGGATTTACACCAAACAGCCAGTCGATATTTGCCTGCTCCAATTCATCGTAGCTGTTATCTCCAGTAACCGTACCGTACCACATACATTGAATGGCAAAAGAAGTGGTTAGGTTATTACTGCACCAAATAAAAGGAACACCTCTGAAAAACATATTTTGCTGTGCACGTTCCCACACTGCATCAATTCCGGTCTTGTAATAAGAAAGCACTTCGGCTCTAGCATCACCTTTCAACTTTTTCGCCAGCTCATAATGCCCCAGATTAATAAAGGGGTAATACTGGTAATGATTGGCGGTATCCCGTGTCATCCAAGGTGTAACCTTCTCCTGGGCGGCATATGAGAGCGCTGCATCCACATGCTTTTGATGACCAAAAAGGCTGTGCATCTCAGTCTCCGCCAGTTCCATATCATCCACCCAATTATCTTCGGCATAGATATACGGAGACTTAACAGACACCGTTTGTGTTACTCCCGGTTTGATGTGACTGTAATCATATGCAGTCCGCGCTTTTGACTTTAGCTGCGTGCTATAGCTCGAATCGATGTTGCGGAATAAATGATGTCCCAATGCAAAAGCACTTACGAACTTCGCTGCCGTAGAACTCGTGCCGGTCGTATTATTTAGAAACTTACCTCTTTGCTGTGGCTTACCATCAATAAAATAAACAGGTCTTTCAAATCCCCTTCCATAATATGGATCTTCCCCGGGCATACGTAATTTAGTGTGATCCCTATCGTCGGCAATCTGATTAAACATGATGTTGGGTTGGGGGTGCATCTTTACTAACCAATCCAAGCCCCATTTGGCTTCATCCAATACATCAACCAGTCCGTTACTCCCATCCAATCCATTGGTCTGCTTTTCATCCGAGAATACATCTGGGAAATCCCGGTAAGCAGCTAAGAGATGATAGGTCGCATTTGCTGATGTAGTTGCGTACTGCAGGTAGTCCGAGGCATCGTGCCAACCGCCACCTACATCTACATGCGTACTATCCGGTAATCCTACCGACTGCGCATAAAGCGTAAAACCATCGTGCGTATGGCAGCTGTCTTGAAGAAATGGATTGAATAGTGTACGCTGTTGCCGCATATAACGCAAGGCAAAATCCGCGGTACCTTTATATACTTCTTCATTAATCCTAAAAACAGGAGATTTTATATTCTCAACACGCACGTAATACGTTCCGGATTGTGTCCAGCCCGAGAAATCTAGTCGGTAGCCGGATGCAAAAGGCCCGTAATGTCCAAACCCCTTTCCAGCTTTCCCTTTGAATACCGTTTTATTCGATTGGCTGTCTATAATTTCAAATTCCTTTATCTTTTCATTTCCCTTAGATACCCATACGGCTACCTTTTTAGATTCCGGAAGGTAGCCCAGCTGGTTAATTCGTATCCAAGCATTCTCCTGCCCCTTGGCTAAGGACAACAATCCGATAAAGATAGCTAGAAACAGGATTCTCTTCATGCCTTTAATATTGCAGCAACACAATTTTACCATCCATCGTACTTACCACTATCTTATTTTTAAGTACTAAAGGTGGATTTATCATCGCATTTGAAATTTTATATTGCCAGGCTACGTCACCAGATTTAGGATTTACAGCAGATAGTAGACCCGAATTGCTTGGCACAAACACCAGCGAGGATGAACTATATATAGCCGTCGGCACGATATCGTAAGGCAGCTGCAAGGAAGATTTCCAATCGATTGTCATGGAATCCGCTTTTGCAGATATGCCTACCAATTCCCCGTCCATCGTCTTAGCATATATAAATTTCTTATCCCGTGATAGTCCCATCGATTCCCTTACGCGGTATAACTCCTTCTTTTCCCGCCATATCACTTTACCGGTCTGCAGTTCCAAGGCCGTCATATACCGATCAGGAGCAACGACGAAAACACGATTGTTCGCTACCACAGGATAGCATGCCGCTGCCGAAAACATGCGGTTGGCGTGTCCATTATTCCATTCCCACACCAGCTCTCCCGTAGTTACATCAAGCGCATAAAAGCCATTTCCCCAGCTTCCGAAAATCACCTTATTATCTGCAATTGTAGGCAAGGTAGACACGTAGTTCTTCACACCTTCAAATTTCCAAACTTCCTTTCCCGTCAGTAGGTCCAAGCAACGAAACACACCGTCCGAACCACCGATATAAGCCTTTCCTTTGTAGAGCTGCGGAGAACCCAACACTGCTTTTGCTGTTTCTGTTTTCCAACGCACAGCACCCGTTTTGGCATCCAATCCGTAGATAAAATGGTCTGAAGAGCCTACAACTACGATTCCTTTATCTACGGCGGGCGTAGAATACACTTTGCCCCCTGTTTTATACGACCAGATCTTTTTACCATCAGCTAAACTGAGCGCATATACCTCACCGACAGTATTCGCGGTGAACAATAACTTGCCATTAGACGTGATTCCTGCACCGATATCGCCGTGGTCTTGGTATTCCCAGAGTAATTTTGCTTTACTCTTGTTATTTACCGAATAATCCGGACGTTTTACAGCTTGCCCTGAAACATCTTGGAATTTTTTCAGTGGAAGCTTTAACCAATAATCTTCTGTGGACAGCAGTGGTCTACGCGTTTGGAAAAAAATAGAATCCGGCTGTATCGTTATAATATTATAGCCCCCAACTTTCTCCTTCGCCTGTAGGTTCGAGCGAACCATAACCCCGGGAATACCTTCCCAGTCGTACAGCCTGTTTTGATGGCCATGACCACAGGTTGCCACCTGAATATTTCGTTGTTTCAATCGGTCTATTTTTTCAAACCAATTATTTAGGGAAGAGTCGAGTGGATAATGGTTGATGGCGATCAGCGGTGTTTCTTTATCTGGATTTGCTTTGAATACCGAATCCATCCAAACCAGATTTTCACGTGGAATCTGTCCGGGGCTCATCCGCATATTAGGTCCCGATGTGGTACCGATAAATTGGATACCCTTATGCTCAAAGAAGAAAGATTCAGCGCCAAATACCTTTCGAAAACTATTAGCACCACTTTCGGACCAGTTGCTATCGTGGTTGCCGGGAATAACGTACAGCGGAAGGTTGAGACTGTCTAAAATCTGCTTCGACAGCGCCAATTCTTCATCCGATCCAAATTCGGTCACATCGCCCGACAAGATGACAAAGTCGATATCCTTTAGTTGATTCAAATCCCTTACTGTCCTTCTCAGATCGTCTGCCCCCGTACTACCGCCTACATGCGTATCGGTTACTTGGGCAAATTTAAAGGATTGGGCGAAGGCGAAGGATTGACAAAAAATCAATGCTATACCTACACGTAGTAATGTGCTTATCATTATATAAGTTTAAAGGCAGAAGGTCAAAAAATGACCTTCTGCCTGTATATAAATATTAGGGTTATTGTTCCCAGCCTGGCGTCTGGTTCAACGTAAAACCTCTATCTTGATATTCCTGAATAAGGGATATGCTTACCGGAGCTAAATAGTTTCTATTGTTAACAGCTAAGCGGTTTGTGAAATTCCGAACCACATAGAAACCGACCATCTCTGCATCGTTGGAGCCGTTATAGGTAACAATTGTACCGTCTGTCTTCATAACTTGCAGTACATTTACAAATGAAGCCAATATTTTACCAGGGTTGTTTTTATCACCCAAATCCACCGTTCCAATTATCCAAGAACCTAATTTGAAATCATTATTATTATAGTTCAGATTGGTTAACTTTTTCCAACGGCGAATGTCATTGATACGGGCATATTCGAACACAAATTCCATTCTCCGTTCTCTTCTAATTTCCCACATTAATGCGGATACATCAGCATCTCTGTTCGGATCATTTGGTAAAGCCGACAATTGAAGCGGAGCCGTCTTGGTAACACCCTTTGCAACTGCAACATCATCCAATGGTCTATTTCTAATTGCATTTATTGATTTACCGAGATCCTCTTGGGTAACTGCTGGTCCACCATAATTTTCCGCTAGTATTTGTTTTGCCTCTACCCAATTGAGTACGACTTCTGCCAGACGGACAATCGGTGCATCACTTATATTTGTGTTGCTTCCCCATTTAGGCGGGTAAGTTTTACCTATATAATCTAGTGCTTCCCTACCCGCAAATTTATGCGCATAAACCAAGGTACCTGTAGCAGGGGTATTTATCGTATCCATAAAAGTTGCTTCAAATCTAGGATCTCTTGTTGTAGCAAGATCTTGTAGCCTAAAGCTGTTTGCATCCGTAACTGCTGAATTTTGCCAAACTTGACCGTCTACACAAACAAAATCTTTCAATAAATCTAGATTAGCCGAGCGCGCCTGTCCTTCGGTACCATTACTGTAAGAAGCCACAGCATGTCTTACAGCAAGTGCATCGTCATATGTGCGATAAAAGATCACTTCTGGATTACCTGCTAAATTATCAGAGACAAAGAGACTTTTGAAATCAGCAGTAAAACTCCATTTACCACTATCCATCACATATTGCGCCGCATCTCTTGCCAATTCGAGGTACTTCTGCGCTTTCGTTTGGTCTAGTCCATGGTAATGTTGCCACGATCCCTCAAATAACATTAAATTGGAAATCAAAGCTGCCGCAGCATAACGATTCACATAGCCAACTCCATCATCTTCCCGCATATTTTCGAGCACAAACTGAAAATCCTCGTAAACTTTATCCATCACCATACCGCGGTCATCGCGCCCTTTGTACATCTGATCGAAATCGTCTGCTGTTATTGGTTTATCAAAATACGGAACATCTCCAAAAGTAGAGACCAATCGGCTGTACTCGTATCCTCTAAAAAAGCGAGCCACTGCAGACCAATGGTTAAATTCCTCTTCAGACAACTTTGGTTTCGCAAAGGTTTCCAAACGATCAATCATAATATTGGACTTACGCACCCAATAAAAGTTCCAGTTTGGGCCTGGATGTTCAGCCCGCAGCACTGATGTTGTGCGGAGGGCCGTATTCGTCATCGATGTTCCACCCGCTCCGGTGGGAACAGATCCTAAAAGATTAAGTTGAGCCCCCTGGGAAGTTAGATCATCGGAAAAGTTATATCCGGTTAGCGGAGCATAAGCAGTTCCAAATCCGGAGTTATATCCAACAAAATAATTCGTGTAAAAATCATTCGCGAATAACCGTAGATCATTTTCATTTCTCCAATAGGTATCTTCCGAATCGACAATTTTTGTCAATTCGGGTCTGTCCAAAAGATCCTTGCAACCCGAAAAGAGCAAAGATGTACCCAGAAATATATATGCTAATTTTTTCATGATCGATCTATTAAAAATTTAACTGAATACCGAAAGATGCACTTTTAAATGTTGGCGTACCGACGCCCGTTCTTCCTGAATTATAATTAGTTGCGTTAAATATTGACTCACCAGAAACCTCCTCTGGATCGATTGGTAACCCGTTCAATTTATCCCATGTAAAGAAGTTCTCCAGCGCAACGTACAGTCTTAGGTTGTTAATCTTTATCCTATCCAAAACCTGCTTTGAAACTGTATAACCTAACGTAACATTCTTCAATCGTAGATAAGACATATCCAGTAAATATTTTGATTGAATCTGCATGTTGTTCACATTGGCCGTTCCACCGTTATTAAATGCAGCAGGATAAAAAGCATCTTGATTATCTGGCGTCCAATAGTCATCCACAAAAGAAGCAGGCATGGCTCCGTCAGATACATGGAAACCTGGAATAGCTAAAAATCCCGCTCCCCAGATACTTCTTTGGCCAACGCCTTGGAAAAATGCAGAGAAATCGAAACCTTTGAAATCTGCTCCTAGACGAAATCCGTAGGAATACCGTGGTGTCGAATTTCCAATAATTTTCATATCACCCGGATTGTCAACCGTACCGTCGCCATTATCAATTTCACCGTCACCATTTAGATCCATGAATTTCACATCACCCGGACCAAAATAAAAATTCGCCGAATTCTGGAAACGCGGTTGATAAACGGCATCACTTCCATTTAATAAATACGCTTTACCACCACCACTGGTATTATACCTCGTCATATCAGCAGTCAAATCGACCAGTTGAGGCTGGCCATCTCCGTCCAATACAAAATCATCGTATTGGTATAGCCGATCTGTTTCATATCCCCAAATCTCACCGAAGGTCTTCCCGTCATAGTTTGAATTAGTTAATCGTGAAGATGTGTAATCGCTAAACACAGAGGTAGCATCATCCAAGTTTGCGCGTAAATTGATTCCCAAACCATTTTCAAATCTGTGATTAAAATCCACCGCAATCTCAAACCCTTTCGTCGTCAAAGTACCATAATTACCAAGCGGCGCTGGACCTCCTAATGTGTAGGTGGTACCTTCGATCGGCACAAATAAATTATTGGTGGTTTTCTTATACCAGTCGAACGTAAATCCAAGCTTGTTGCTAAAAAAGCGTGCATCAACACCTAAATCCAACGTTTCCAAATCTTCCCATGTCACATCCATCACTCTTAACGCCGGGCTTTGAACACCAAACAACTTACCACCATTCGCAATCCAAGTACTCTCACCTACTTCCATATTCGGAATATATAAATCTGAAGCAACAGCTTGGTTTCCGATATAGCCCCATGAACCTCTGAATTTCAAATTACTTAACACTGGCTTGGACCACTCCATAAAAGACTCTTCAGATGCCACCCAACCCGCGGATAAAGAAGGAAACCATCTCCATTTCAAGACTGTTGGGAAAGTTGAAGATCCATCATATCGTAAATTTCCTTCAAATAAGTACTTATTTTTATACGCGTAGTTAACACGGCCAAAATAACCTAACTGCGAATCCCAATACTCTCCTCCACCTGAAGTCTGTGTACCTGTAGCCAAATTAAATTGTGGATTGTCTATATCCAAGAGATTCGTTTTTTGAGACTCGTGAAAAAGACCGCGACCAGCTACCAAATTTATCCCCGCAATGAACTTAAAATCATGGTCACTATTTAGATTCAAATTATAGGTGGTAAATGCATTCAATGTGCTTTTATATTCATTCTCAGACCGAAGATAAATATGATCAGGTACGCCTCCTGCCGCAGTATACGGATCATTCGATAAATCATACGCCAAGATTGCTCCTTCATCGCCTGCCCCAACTACGTCGCCATTTGAATTAACATATACCGGATCCCCATTCTCATCAAAGCGTTGTTGGGCTGCAGCCCAGCTATTTGCTGCTGTAAAACGTGTTCCGTTCCGCCTCCAATTATAGTCCTCGTTTGTAAAATTGTAATCCATATCAACCTTCCAATTAGACATGATATTTACCGTAGCGCCTGCGTTCAAATTGATATAGTTCCGTCGCATTATGGCATCATTTGCGGCCTCATTTTCACTCCAAGGACTACGTATTGGATTTCCATCTTCATTATTTCCTAACGGATATAAAGAGCTCCATCGATATAAGTATAACCACGGATCTGCTGTTGTCGAGCTAGTCACGTACGGATATGTTTTCTTTCGTTGAGAAAACATCGCGCCACCACGTAAGGTAACGTACTTGTTCAATTCGCTCGATACACGCACTGCCGCATTATAGCGTTGAAATTTGTCCGAATTTCCAGGCTTCAGCATACCACTCTGATCGATCATACCGAAAGAACTTGTATATTTTGTCTTTCCCAAAGCGCCATTTAAAGAAATATTGTGGGTCTGTGTCGGTGCCTATTCTCTGATCATATATTCATACGGATCATATGTCCTGATACCATACTTTCGTGTTGGAAAAGCAGGATCCACATACCAATCACGACCATACACAGTAGGATCTTTTGAATCGATAATACCACCATATTTATTTTCCCATTCTACGGCCTTGTCATAACTTTCTTCGTTGATACGGTAAAAAGCACCCGTTTCCACGCCGCCAATTCTGTCCATTGCATCAATGGTATATTTTAATGCATTTATCCCTCCCATTTCATATTTCTTAAATGGATTCTGAAAAGAGAAATTATTGGAATAGTTTACATTTACTTTATCCGAACTTCCACCTGTCTTGCTGGTAATCAAGATGACACCAAAAGCAGCTTTTGCACCATAGATCGATGCGGAAGCTGCGTCTTTTAGTACGGTAATCGACTCTACGTCGTCCGGGTTAACATATTGTATACTTGGAATTTCTACGTTATCCAACAAGATTAAGGGATTACCTCCAGCTTGTACCGAAGAAATCGCACCACGAATCTTAATTTTAGGATCCGAACCGATCTCTCCGCTCGGAATGGTCACACTTAAACCGGGTGTAGTACCTTGAATAGCACGCCCAACATCAGCGATAGGCCTTCCTTCGAGGTTTTCCTTTACATTAATCGACGATACAGCGCCAGTCAAATTACCTTTCCGCTGTGTTCCATATCCGACAACCACCACCTCTTCAAGCGGATTATCATCGGGCGCCAAGGTTACCACCAATTGATTTGTACTCACGGATACATCTTTAGGTTGGTATCCTACTGAGGTGAATCGCAAAACCGATCCTATTGGTGCATTAATGCTGAACCGGCCGTTTTCGTCTGTAGAGGTAGAGGTAGTCCCTCCCACCAGTGCTATAGTCACTCCAGCGATTGGGCCTGCGTCACCTGTTACTGTTCCTTCTACAGTATTTTGTACTAGCCTATTCACGGAATAGGTAGTTGTTGCCGAAAGATTAGAAAATACACCTACCTTACCTGCATACGCATCGGTAGATACAGCTAATCCCAAAGCAATAGAAAATAGTAAAGATTTTCTCATTGTTAGTCTATTTAATAATGTGTGACTGTTATCATAATTTTGTTGTAAAAAAAAATGCAGTATTATTAATGGTTCAAGAACAAACCGCTCAAAACCGAATCCAATTTAGTTAATAAATGTTAAAAACAAAATATATTTTGCATTTTTTATCAACATCGAATCACAACATCGAACAAAACCGCATTTACGGAACCAACAGTGATGTTATTCCTCTACTCGAAATCTGGATAGAGGAGGTACTTCTTACGCATCTGTTTGTATGCCCGTAGCTCAGGTTCCCATGACCCTTTAATTTCATGTTCCGTTTTTCCCGCCAAAATCTGCTTGCGGAGTTCATCCGTACCCGCGAGTTTATCGAAGAATTCTGCGCGTGCAAAAAACTTGGATTTATCTGGCATCTTGTTATAAAAATCGAGCACGTATTTCAGTGTGAATTGCTGACTATCTGCATCTAATTCTCTTAAATCTACACCGTACAATTTCTGACCTTTCCCTTCCACATGTTTTGCCATACCTGCTTTCTCCCCCGGCGTATAAGAGAAATTACCAAAGATCGGATCATTATGACCAACTACCTGGAACGGCCAATCTGTCCCGCGTCCTACGGATATATCCGTTCCTTCAAACAGGCAAAGTGATGCATACAACCGCACCGACAAATGATTGGGAAGACTTGGTGATGGAACAACTGGTAATTCATATAGAGATGCATGCGTATAATTCTCGACAGGAACAACCGTTAATTTACATTGCTTCCCATTCTCCAGCCATTTTTCACCATTAATCATCTTTGCCAGTTCACCAACGGTCAGACCATGTACCATGGCAATTTTATGAAAGGATACATTGGATTTAAACTTATCGTCTTTACGTACCGGCCCGTCTACCTGATCACCACATGGATTCGGTCGATCCAATACGATTAACTCCTTGTTGTGCTTTACACATAATTCCATGACACGATGCATTGAAGTGATATAGGTATAAAAGCGTGCGCCAACATCCTGTAGGTCAAATATCATCACGTCTATTGATTGTACAATGGAGTCCTGTTTCTCATTTCCCCCATATAACGTATACAATGGGAGTCCCGTTTTAGCGTCAACGTCGTTACTTACCTTTTCACCACGTTCTACCGTACCTCTGAAGCCATGCTCAGGAGCAAATCCAAACCTCAAATCCACCTTTTCGCGTAGCAATACATCGACTAAGTGTTCTTTTTCAGCGCCTACAATGGAAGTCTGATTACCCATAAGCCCTACTTTCTTACCCTTTAGTAGAGGTAAATATGCAGAAAGTTGGTCCGCAGCTGGAATGATAGTATTTGTAGAAATGCTGGTGTCTTTATTGTTTATTTTCCGTGTACTATCTTTAGGTGCCTGCCCTGTGGTACAGGCACCTAAAAATGCGATGACAAAAAACAGTGATAAATTAAAAACCTTTTTCATATGTATATCTATTTACTCGCTTCATAAGCTGCTTTGATAAGTGAGTTCTCACCTCTAGCATCCTGTGCAAATTCCCAGAACATTAAACCATTTCCACGTTGCTTTGCTAATGCCACTTTGGCTTTTATCGTGTTGATGCCATTATAATAATATATAACATCATTTGACGTTTTGTATTCATCTAGTGCAGGATTCCCACCACTAGCTAGTATATTGGTATAAGTCATCGAGCCATTATCTACATTTTTTCCATATAGCGGCACGCCCAATATTGCCTTTGCCACTGGCAAATTCTTTTCTGTTAACCAAATATTCAACACCCTTTCTCCCATATTATAAGAAGAATGATGATTCGGATTAAGAGGATCTGTACCTATACCATCATAAGCCATTAGATTTACAAAATCAACTGCATCTATTGCCCCCTGTGTAATTCCCTCCTTTACCGGTCCAGCAAACAAGCCCGCTGTGACCGCCATACTTAAATATTTATGCCAAGAATGAAGCTCTAGAGAAAGCTCTTTCATAAATAATTCAAAAGTCACATCGTTACCGTAGTTAGCACGAGGATATTCCCAATCAAGATCGATACCGTCTAAATTATAACGTACTGCAAAATCAACGATATTTTTTACAAAAAGTTTGCGTGTGATTTCATTTGCTGCTATCGTGCGATAAATAACTTCGCTACCGCTCAGGGATATTGCTGTCTTTACGCCTTTTTCCCGTGCCAAGCTATTTAATGCCTCAAAATTCGCGTGGTTGGTTAACGTCTGGAGTGTACCGTCCTCTTTCGGGTTCAAAAAAGCAAAATGGAGATGTGTAATATATTCTAATTTTGTCGTATCAAAGTTAGCTACAGCATTATTATGATAACAATAGGAAACCAGTTTAAAAGATTGGTCGGCACTGTACTCCTCCACTGGCTTTTTCACTTCTTCTGCGCCATATCCGTCGGGCACCCATACTACTTCTTTTTGGCAGCTACCTAATAACGTAGCAGAAATAGCAAACATATATATTAGTTGTTTTTTCATAACATTTATCTTTTATTGAATAAAGGAGGGGATCCTCCTCTCCTTTATTACCGTTTTACTTGATCGATAGCGATACCGTAAGGAGCATAACCTTTGAACAAGAAACTAGCCGATTCGGTACCATTTAAATTATATTTTTTTATTCCAGAATTTGCCGCAGACGACCCAAGTGAAGGTGGATTTCCGCTTCCAAAAACATCAGAAATAGCCCTATAGCCATAATACAGATATCCGTCTCCGTTTTCATCTACATCAATATCCATGCTTGTGATATACACATATTCTCCCGCAGCTCCCTGATCACTAAATCCTCCTGATCCAATGTTCATGGACCAGTGTGTGTCAACTGCCACAATATTTGATCCATCAAGATTGCTGCGATACACACCTAAACCTCTACCTGCATCAGCGCGATTGGTGGCGAAATAAATATAACCATTCACCTGATCCACTACGAAGGCCCGAATAGCGTGTTGCTGGATGTCGGTTGTAAATTTACCGATATACGCTCCATCGTACCCAAATTTGTAAATACCTTTACCTGTCGTTCCTGCGTAGGACACCCAAATTTCGCTTCCTACTTCTTTAATATCTGAAGCAAAGTATGTGGCAGTTCCTTCTCCTGCAATAGTAGCATTGATATTAAATTTGATAGCTGGATAAGGAGCCTCTGAAGCAGAAGCATTTGCCACCCTAACACCCCAGTTACGACAAGTCCACCAAATGTTTCCGAATTTATCAACCGTATGCATCCAAGGGTCGTCCCTATAATCTAAGTTAGCGGCTACGGGTCTTGTAATTAGACTCTCTCCTGTCCCATCCAAGTTGTACGATTTAATAACTCCATCTGCTACTGCTGCCGCGCCCGCAGAATAACGTGTACCAAAGCCTGTTTCTGACAAATACAATTTATCTCCTTTTACAGAAAGTCCAAAAGGATTATATCCGGTGGTGACACCTATTGATTCTACTTGGGCCTCACTTTGCGTAGTCAGTTTATATTTGTAGACTCTTCTAGTCAATGCATCGGTTAAGTACAGCGTCTTAGCCAATTCACCCTGTACATTTACAATCACTTCTGTCGACAGCGTTTCTTCGCCATCATTGATTGTCAATTTAACGACATGCTCTCCTTCGGTCACGAACTGTACTGTAGGACTTGCTTCTGTCGAGGTACCCGCCTCTCCGAAATCCCATGCGTAGGTTACATTCTGACCGGGGTACTTAAATACCGCCGCGTTGAAAACCACATCGAGATAAATACCGATATTCTCTGGTACCAAGATGGTTGGCTGCTGCTTTTCGATAGATATCGTTTTTGACAGCACTTTCTCTTCCCCTCCTTGCCACGTCGTTAATTTAACGGTATAATCTCCCGGTAACGCATAGTAGATTGTATCAGGTACCATTTTTTCAGAAGTTGAAACATCTAACGTGTCTCCCTGATTATTAATCGTTTGACCACCATTATACTCCCACAGGAATTTATCCGCATTTTTCGAACGGTTCGTAATTACTACCTTACCAGGTGCGTAAACTTCGTAAGTCGGAAAATCAAAATTAGCTAAGTAATCTCCTTGCTGACCTATACCGGTAATCTCGTTTTTAGAACAAGCTAGTATTACCAGCCCAGCCATAAACATGTATAAAAATCTTAATCTTTTCATAATTGTTAAATAGTATTATCAAATGTACGAGAGGATGAGGTCGTCGCACCGGTAGGAGTAATAGCAGCCACCTCGATTGTTACACTGTAACTACCTGTTTTATTCAAACTTTTTATAATCAGTGAAAGTTGATCTTTTGTTAGGTTTTGCTTCAGATTATTAATTCCCGCTTGAGTTAATGCATATGTACCTCCATTTGTAAAATCCGTACTAGGTGCATCAGGAAATAATAGCAAATAATCCGCGCGTGTAATACCATATGCTAAGACACTCTTTAACACATCAAACTCTGGCGCAGAAAGAGCGGCTATGAGCGTGCCATCGTTCGGATATTTACCATCTAACTTCTCCATCTCATATTCAGCAGCTATTACATAGTTGTTGGAATTGGTTACCCAAAACTGATCTAATACATCCGCTGCCACGGTTTTCCATATAGTTCTACTTTTAACTGTATCTGTTAACAACAGAGTGGGGAAAGTAGTTGATCCCACCGTTACCTCTTTCGTGTTAATAGAAGTTCCGTTTTCCAATTCCATTTTCACCCCAAACGTTTCATATAGGGTTTCATAAAACTCCACTTTATCAAATTTGTCATCACGTTGCCAAGTAGAAGCGGTTACGATCACGGTATCACCAATAAGAGGTCTTGTATTATCGTATGATACTCGTAACTGAGCAGTAAATTCACCATTCGTTGTTCCCAGTTCTGTAATAGGGTCGTTCTTTTCACAGCCTACTACCAGCAGTAAGGCGAAAGAACTATATATATAAACTAAATATCTTTTCATAATCAATTTTTACGGAGTTTTTAAATTTGATTTTTCCACCCACCAAAGTGGCGTGAATATCCAGTCCCTTGCACCTGCTCCTAAGCGTGCAATTTCCTTTGGGTTATAAACATATTCCGTTTGAGGGTCATATACGAAACGCTGTATATACCTCCCTCCCCATTCGGCCAGCGCAAACCGAGGATAATACATGTCCGGATAGGCATGTGTACCATACCCGTATCGACGGACATCCACCCAGCTTTCCGCCTGAAGATATAAGGCAATCCATTTCTGCATCATGATATCCGATATTTCTAAATCATCCGCATTTTGTACAACTCGAATAGATCCCATAAAATTAATTATCTGTCCCTCTTCAACGCCTAGTCTTCTTAAATTATGTTCAATACCTTGTTTATACGCTGCTAAAGCAGTCTCCATATCATTCAAGTAAAAGGCAGCCTCTGCCTTTATAAAATACAATTCTTCTTTTATCATGTATGGATAAGGCGAATTGTCGGCGGTCCAATACCCATTATAGAGATTTGCAAAGTCCTGGTAGGTCGTTCCTGTCGGTAAGTTGGTATTTGCACTATTTAATCCTATAGACATTTGGGCACCTAAATATTTGTTATTTGCACCTGGTGTAGTTAGTTTATATAATCTCGGATCAAACTGTTGAGTAGCTTCATCGATAGTTAACGCCTTCATCAACACATCGGTCGGAAGCGTATTTAACAGGTCATTGCGGATATCCGCAAACTGCCATTCCGGACTTGGTCTAGACTCGCCCCAAAGATTTTTTTCCCATGTAGAAACAGAAGATTCCGGATAAACAAACATTGCATCTTCAAATCCACCTAACGCTGTGTTGACAGTCGTCAGCAAGTTCGCGTATCCATTCGTAAAATTGGCAGTATGCAGCTTGAGCCTCGCACGGACAGCTTCTGCAAATGAAATCCATTTGCCATAGTCCCCAGCATAAATCACATCAGAAAGCGCGTTCATACTTCTAGCCGATTCGCCAACATTTTGCAGTTCGTTTATTCCTTCATCCAATAACCGTTCAACATTTTCGTATATTTTTTCCTGCGAATCGTATATCGGGTTGAACGATCCATTGTACGCTTCATCAAATGGCATGTCTCCAAATACATCTGTCGCTCCTAAGAAACTAAATGCGAGTAGGATTTTACCCACACCGATGTAATTATTATCGCCATCTTCCTGCGCCCGTAACATCATTCCAGCCGGACCTGCGATGTTAGAACCTACATCAAAATAGTGCCATCTCCAAGCTCCCATTCGTGTAATATTGTTATAATTCCAGGTATCCGTTTGTGCATTGCTATTACCAGTCCGAGTAGTAAGATAATAGCTGTGAAATGACGTGTAACGTGCTTGAGAATATAAAGAATAAGCAAGATTTGCCTGAATAGCCGGAAGACGTTGATTCGAAGGCACAGTAACAGGCTGTACGGGGTTATAGTTCAAATCCAGATCGTTACATGATGTAACAAACAAAACCGCCAATAATATAGATAGAGTTTTTAAAGTTCTTTTCATGATATCGCTTCTATAAAGTAATATTTAAACCAAAAGAGAATGATTTTGCCAAGGGAATTGCCCCATTGTCTACGCCCATGGTACTTGCTCCTGAACCTCCCGCATTGGGTCCGGCACTATTTACCTCTGGATCTCCGCCTGAATAATTTGTGATTACAAATGGATTTTGTGTAGAAAATTCGAGACCCAACCTTTGGACGCCCATTCTCGAAGCAAGAGATTGCGGCAGGTTATAGCCCAACGTAATAAAACGGATTCGAGCCCAATTTATCTTTTCAACAAAATTCGTCCCCACTTGATAATAGTTATTAGCAAAATAGCTGTAATCCAACACCGCTGATTTTTCATTCTTAACATAAGAACCATCCTCTTGGGCAACTACGCCATTAAAAACAAACTCTTTATCTCTCCATTGGCCAATATCATACGCTGTACCAACTGACATCATACGTTGGCGAGAAGCATTTAATATATCCCCACCGAATCGGAAATCCCAAAGAAAGGATAAATTGAAATTTTTGTAGTTTATTTTATTTAACCATCCGATATTGAATTCCGGCTCACGGTTACCGATGTCTTTCTCTGTACCATCTATTACTGGATATCCATTTGCATCTACAACTATATACCCTTCTTCCGTACGTTTATAATCCGTTCCGACAATGCCTAGTACATGTTTATCTAAAGTTGTCGCCGCCGAACCCGCGTTCAACTGTGCATTGGTATATTTAAATGTTACGATATCTCCCGCAAATTCAAGCATTTTGGAGGTGTTTTTCCATGCATTTACGGTCGTGCTCCACATAAAATCATTGGTTTTGATAGGAATAGCATTAACCGAAGCCTCTACACCATTGTTCTTAAGCGATCCGGCATTGAATGTCATAATTACGTATCCAGAAGGCAATGGGACACGCGGTGTCATAATCATATCAATACTTTTACGCTCGTAATAAGTTAAATCCACATTCAACCGGCGATCTAGGAAGCTTAATTCCGTACCGATCTCAAATTCTGATGTTCGCTCTGGCTTTAGATCCGGATTACCACCGCTGGCGTCTACTACAAATCCACCACCAATAGTTGCGACTTGTCTCAGATTCGTGTTCGTTTTATAAATAGGGGCATCCTTACCTACCCTTGCATAACTCGCTCTCAATTTCCCATACCAGCTATCTGGATTGATCAATTCACTAAATGTAAAACTTCCTGAAAACGAAGGTGAATAGAATTGCCTGTGCTGTGGCGATAGTGTCGAGGTCCAATCGTTACGCCCGGTGACCGCTAATGTTAACAAGTTTTTATACGAAACACTCAGGTCGCCGTATATCGCATAACGCTGACGACGCGTCAGTGTTTCCGTCAATATTAAGCCGTCCTTAGTAACCACGTTTGGAGAAAAAATATCTGGAACCAAAAAATCTTCCGCTTGATACCCCAAGCCTGCCGACTCGTAATAATCGCTACTTCCCCCCAAAATTAAAGCTACGTTAAAGTCATCAAGAAAATCTTTTTGCATCGTCGCGTTAAAAATTGATGTTACATATCGAGAATTGCCATTTGATTCGTTGACACGTCCTTCAAAAAAGTCTCCCGGAGTTCCCGGTGTAACAACTGTCCGGTATTTTGAAGCGGTATAATCTTGTCCAAGTCTATACGATAAAGTCATCCAATCAAGTGGCTTATATTCTAGATTTCCGTTGACTATAAAGCGATCCACATTATTGTTCCGCGGATTTCGCATTACCCCCCACATCGGAGATATACGCGCGTCCCGCCCGTCATCCTCTGGTTCGATATAAGCATACCACGGCTCTCCATTAGGTCTTTCATAATTCAATATATCATATTTAAGTGGGTATGTCAGGATACTATTGATCCAACCGCCAGCTGTTGCCCCACCTAGTCCTTCCTGAATATTGTTTTGAATATAGTTAGCTGAAGCCGTGAGTGACATTTTGGAACTTAGCTGTGCAGTTCCTTTGATCAAGAAGTTTATTTTATCCTGCTCCGTATTCGGGACCATAGAACCTGCATTACGATATCCCCCAGAGACATAATATTGCAGCTTCTCAGAACCACCATTGATATTCAAATTTGCGTCATGTGTTAAGGCTGTTTGAAAGAAACGCTCTACATTATTATATATCGGCTCATCGTAACGAAACTTTCTACCCCATGAACTTCCGGATGATTCATCATATGTACCACCTGTTCCTGTAGTATAGATTCCTTGTTGTCGCGGCAACCTACCCATAGTTTCCACAAACGCTTTATAAGAGCCTCCAATCTGTATTACACCTTCCTTTCCTTTTTTAGTTGTAATGATAATCGCACCCGAAGCGGCGTCGATACCATATAGTGCTGCCGCCGCGGCTCCCTTCAGAATGGAGATATCCTCTATATCTTCTGGATTAATATCGGCAACTCTGTTTACCGTACCATTTGACGAGGAATTGTTTACCCGGATACCATCTACAATCATTAGCGGTTGGTTGTCGCCCGTTAGGGTTGTAGACCCTCTTAGAATGATCTCCGTCGGAAGACCTGGTGAGCCCCCAGAAGACGAAATCTGTGCTCCGGCAATCTGCCCTTGTAATCCGTTAAGAATGTTCCCTTGATTAGAGGCTCTTAAATCATCGCCGGAGACTTTTTGAACAGAATATGTTAAGTTTTTCTTGTTCCGTTCAATTCCCAGTGCGGTAACTACTATTTCGTCCATGCTTTGTTGATCAGGATCTAGCACCACATCAATGGTAGGCTCATCGCCTACAATCCGTGAAACAGATAGCATACCAATAAACGAAAAATTCAATGTTTGTCCTTTGCTAACTTTTATCTCATAACTTCCGTTACGATCTGTTGAGGCTGCTATGTTTGTGCCATCGACTTTGACTGTAGCGCCTATAATGGGAAGGCCATCCTCCGACGAAGTAATTACGCCTCGTACAGTGGTTTCTTGTGCAAACACAGTATGAGATGTCAACACCAACATTGCAAATAGCAAGTGTAGAGTTTTTTTCATAAACTAAATTTAAAATATTAATAATTGCACCATTGCTTGTATCATAATAATGGATTACCCAATAAAAATAAAACAAATCATGCACAATACAGCAAAACGGGCACATATTTTAATAACAAACCGCACAAAACATTAGCAAAAGACGCAAGACTATGCATGATCATATACCACATAAAAGCTAAAAAGTGTTAAAAAATGTATATTTCAAGCCGAAAAACCTATTTAATAAAGCTTTTAGCATTGATCTTCGTGTACAAAATACACAAACTCGTAACTTTTTAATTACAATAGAAGATAAAATGTATATTGGTAACAAAACTTTCATGATCCATTGAATCACAGACAGGCATGAAAGTTCTTGATGGCCTTTGAGAAATAGACACTTTCAGAAAAAAAGGTCTGAACGTTTGTCCAGACCTCTTTCCAGTGTTTGCTACTCAAAACAACTTTTCTTGTAGTTTTAAATCCTTTAAACGTTTCCTTAACTTGTACATGAAAACGTGACCCGGATCAATTTTAAAAGTAATGTAATTAGGATCCGCTTCTTTCCAAACAGATGTTTCCCTAAGTTGATAGTACTCCACATGTCCAAGCATATACTTAATGGGATACTTCTTAACCAAAGACCGAATCAGCTTCTCATTAGCTATTAGCTGTTCCTTAGTTAACGGATTACGCTCGCTACCTATGTTCTCAATGCCAATAGCGCAATAGTTTAATCCAATAGTATGCCTAGCAAAAGTAGTATCAGCCAAAAACTGATAAATTGTTCCATCACGATCTATCACATATTGCGAAGATACATTTAGCTTACTTGCCTTAGTCAATTCGGGCCTTCCAGGTAATTCAACCGGATTGAATAAATCAAAAGTCTTTTCTACGCTGTTATTTGCAGTCCAGTGCACAACCACCATGGCAGGAACAATCGTAGCCCTATCTTGTATCATCCCATGTCGATCTCTTAGATACTCGAGAGACAACCGCTCTCTATCTTCATTCCAAATTATCGGCTTCTGAACAATTTCAAATGACTGTGCCAGCAATATTGTCGGTATGCAAATAAAGATTATTAGAGAAATTTTCTTCCACATCATATAAAAACTAGGTATTTCAGAGATATATAACTCGATACAACTCTTGCTATTGCTTCATGCCCCCCATTACATCACATCTCTTGGAATGCGAAACTAAAAAAAGCCGAGTCAACAACATTAAATAAAACTTTCGGACACTCAATTAAACAGGTCACATGACTAGCGACCTGTTAATTAATATCCTATTCGGCCACATTGAACCAAAGAGGTGTAAGCAGTCTAAATCTTTCAGAATTGTCTCCTACAGCCTCAGGATTTCTATTTTGCTCATTGGACTCATAACACATGGCCTGTATCCACTGATTGGCATTATTGGCATCAAAAACTACCGTATTCAAATTCGCAGGTCTTTTCAAACTAGGACCATAGATAGAAGTGCTGTAATCCATCCGTCGCATGTCGACCCAAGTCTCTGGATTAAGACATAAAGCAACGTACTTCTGGCGCATTACATGCGCTAACCCTTGTTGTAAATTGTCAAAATGAGCACTCAAACCATCTGCGACCTGTGCATTCCAGTAATCGTTGATATCACTACTGGATACACCAAGCTTACGCATATTGGACTTAACCCCTTCCTCGTAAGCCGCAAGCGCACCTACTTTGTCGCCACCTTTGCGCAACCTAGCCTCAGCCTCTATAAACTTGACCTCTGAATAACCAATAAAACCAAAAGGTGAAGTTATATTTGTATAGAAGCCACTTTTGCTAAATCGACCATAATCATCAGGACTTGTCTTGGTTGCATCTCCAGCAGAGCCATCTGCGAGAATGCCTTGTCCATTCGCAAGAAAAAGCCCTGCTCCCGTTCCTCGATATTCCCCATCCGACTCGGCTCCAGTCATAATCTTACTAATACGGGGATCTTCATATGAAGCGTTCGTAACAGGAAAAGAAGTCAGCATATTTACAAAAAATTGAGACCAAGAAAAATACCTAGGATTAAGCAAATTTTCAAAACCACCCCAACTATACCAAGGATTTTGATCTATTAAGGCTCCTCCCGATAGATAAGGGAACTCCGCGTCCATACCGTCTCCATCAAAAGCTTTGGAACACGCGTCAATAATAGCATCCTCGTCATACAAAGTTGACTTTTTACTTAAATGATTATAATAACGCGCTTTTAACGCCCAAGCAAACTTAATCCACTTCGAAACGTCTCCTTGATATAGAAGATCTCCATTCTTCACATTCAACCCTCTATTATTATCCGAGCGTCCTAATGCAACAATGGCATCATCCAATAATATCTGAATTTTTTCATAAACTTCCTGCTGCTTATTAAATTTTGGCATCAGATTTAACTGACCAGCTCCGTTGTAATAATCGTCGACCACAATATCGCCGTATTGGCTCGTGAGCAGTCCAAAATTCATTGCCAATAGAATCTTTCCCACGCCAACGAAATGTGGATTTCCTTCCTCTTCGCCTAGTGTCACTAAATCAACCGCATTTGGCATGGTGTTTACATAGGCATTTTGCCATAAAAAATAAGCCGACGTAAAACGCCATGTGCTGGCAGCATACCCGCCAGATGTGGCAGATTGGATGCCGGCATATTGCATAACTCCCGCAATTTCCCGCGTCCCTCTCCATTGTGCTGCACCACTTGAAGTGGTAATAGCTCCAGCAATACGGCTAGCCGCCTCAACTTTTGTCGGATTATCCACATCTTCGTTCACATCTAAGAATTTCTCACAAGATGAAAATGTCATGATAATCCCCAAACCAGTATACAATGTTATATTTTTAATGATATTTTTCATTTGTCTTCTATTTAAAATGAGAATCTTAAACCTAAATCAAACCCTCTTGTAGCAGGCAAGCCCAAATTATCAAACCCGAAAGAACCTGAACCTCCGACACCAGCCCCACTGCCAGAAACCTCTGGATCTACTCCTGAATAATCTGTGAACAGCAATAAATTTCTACCTGTAAAAGTAAACTGAAGATTATTCAATTTTAGCTGTCTAGCAAAACTTTTAGCATTATATGTCAGGCTTACATAACGCAAGCGAACCCAACTGCCATCTTCGACAAAGTTAGCCCCTTGACTCGCAAACAATGTCTCATAATAGTTTTGATCGAGATTTGCTGCAGTTGTATTTACCTGTCCCGTACTTTCAATGACCCCAGGAATCACGGTAGTACCGCGATCTAACGTTAACGGGCTAGTTCCTGCTTTGACCATAGCAAAGGCTGTAGAGTTGAACACATCTCCTCCTTGTCTAAAATCCCACATAAATGACAAGCCAAAACCTTTATAATCAAATGTATTAGTAACACCAGCTAGCCAATTTGGATTACGATCACCAATTTGTGATAAAGTCGTGACAACTTGAGGTAATCCTGCATTCGTCAAAAGATATTGACCTTCTCCATTGGTTTTCCATGTTCTGCCGTTGATACCGAATAACGTACCATTCAAGAATGCTGCGCCTTGAGCCGCATCATCGACAACCCAAGCATCCGAGAGTTCTACACGATCCAAGCTTCCGGGTAGATCCAAAACCTTGGATCTATTTGCCGTAAAATTAACATCAAATGACCATCTAAAATCATCTTTGCGAATTGGCTGGGTATTTAACACAGCTTCGATACCTTTATTTTCAATTGAACCTCCATTCAGATACGCTAAAAAAGCACCTGCTGAAGGAGGTACTCGTGTACCGAGAATTTGATCCTCTGTTTTCGACTTATATGCAGCAAAATCTAAACCTAATCTCCCTTGAAAAAAACGTAGATCTAAACCTAGCTCATAAGAATTGGTAAACTCCGGTTTTAAGGTAGGGTTACCATAGTAATCGGCTATACTTGAAATAAATCCTCTTGGATTAATTGTGAAATTATTTATTGAGGTCCCTAATAAAGTAGCCAACTTATGAGGGGGTGCGTCTTTACCAACTTGTGCCCACGCTCCACGCAATTTTGCGTAATCTAAAATACCTGTAGAAGAGCTTCCACTTATCTCTTTATACAAATCTGTCAAGATAAAAGAGGTACTGATTGATGGATAGAAAAAGGAATTATCTGAAACAGGCAAAGTCGACGACCAGTCATTTCTTCCTCTAAAGTTTAAGAAAACCATATTTTTCCAGTTCATATTCAAATCACCGAAAACACCAACAATACGTCTTCTAGAACTACGCACAACAGATGTTCTATCTTCCATATTGGAGTTATTAATACTGACAAAATCAGGCTCTATAAAATTAGTCGCTGAGACCGTTGTAGTTTTACGATCCATCATTTCTAAATTGTGCCCTGCAGTGAATGTAAAACCAAAATCATCGAAATCTTTTTTTGCAGTTGCTAAGAATGTCGATGTAGTAATCTGGTTATTAGTTCCCGATCTCACCAGATAACCGCTTTCACTTGCCTGAGAAGTAGGTGTAGTCACACTTTGAAACGTTTCAGTATAATAATCTGTCCCTAACCTATAGGTTAAATTTAACCAAGAAAATGGATCATAACTTACGTCTCCTACTGCAAGAAAGCGATTCACATCATTCGTTTTTGCATTTTTATTAATTGTCCAATAGGGGTTATCCATAGCGCCATCAGAGCCAGAAGACAACATATTCTGCGTACCATCATCAGGATTGATATAATCTGTCATATCAACATTACGAGGCCAAAAGAAAACCCCCATAATTCCGTTTTTACTACCTTGAGCAAAATATGTACGGTCAGAATTCACATAATTCATGTTAGCGCCAAACTTGAGGTTGTCAAACACCTTATGCTCCGCGTTTAGACGAAATGATTTTCTACCAAAATCAAAATGATCAACAATACCATTTTGATCTAATACAGATGCTGAAGCATAATATTTTGTTTTATCACTTCCGCCACTCGCAGAAAAATCATGGTTTTGACTAAATGCAGTTTTAAAATAACCGTCGATATTATCGTAAATTTGATAATCTCCAGACTCCGCAGCAGGCCCCCATGAAAGATAACTTTCAGGATCGAAAACCCCATTTACCCCTTGCACATATTGATTTTGTAGTTCTGGTAATTTATTGACGTTGTCTACCGAAAAAGTATTTCCATAAGTCACTCTTCCTTGTCCAGAAACTCCTTTTTTTGTTGTTATGACAATAGCTCCTCCAGCCGCTCTAATACCATATAAAGCCGCTGCTGCCGGCCCCTTCAACACAGTCATACTCTCGATATCTTCAGGATTGATATCGACTCCACGATTGGAAGCTGGAGCTGCACCTGCACTTAATCCTCCTTGAGCAACTGGCGTTGTATTATCGACAGGAATACCATCTACTACGAAAAGAGGTTGATTATTCTCACTTAGGGATGAGCCCCCACGTATCATGATATTCGCGGAAGCGCCTGGAGCACCGCCTGAATTAGTCACTTGAACTCCTGCTACTTTTCCTTGAAGTGCATTAACAACATTAGGTTGGTTAGACTCTGTCAATTCTTTGGCGGATACACCCTGAACAGCAAAACCGAGGCTTTTTGTTTGCTGCTTAATCCCAAAGGCCGTCACAACCACCTCGTCCAATGCTTCTTCTGTCGACATAAGCGATATATTATATACACTACCGTCTCCGACGGTCTGTTTCTTTTCTTCGGAACCTATGGCCCGGAAGACCAAAACTTCACCTGGCGCAGCCTGAATGGAAAAGGAACCATCTGCGGTAGTTTGCGTGGAACGTGTCGTTCCTTGCACTGTAACCGTTACGTTCCCCAATCCCTCACCAGTTGCAGAACTAACGCGTCCTGAAACCGCTTTTTGCTGGGCCATCAAACAGGTTGTGATCATAAACAACCCGATAAAAACTAAGAGTAATTTTTGTTTCATACGTTTGATAGTTTGTTTGTTAAAAAATAATTATTTGTACTGTTACACTCGAAATAACTGGATTTATCATAAGCTTAGCGCTTACAATACTACAGAAAAAAAAATAATCATGCATTATTTTGCAAGATTATTTAAAATTAATGGAAAATTTGGAATAATTACAAATTACAACTGCTTAGAATTCGCATTTAGCAGCGTGATTATGCTTCTTTTTATTTTTTATCCGCAAATTGACTAAAAACGTATTTATTCATAAGACCACTTTTTGTAACAGCCGTCCGACTTCTTTCTCTCCTTATTGAAATCAGCTATCTGATGTAAAGATCGATTAAAAATCTACAGCCATCATTTCAATCAAAACCGAATACAGCGACGAGGGATACTGACACGCCTTTCTCTTTAACTTCCTAAAACCTATCAGTTCAGCAAATCGCTTCCTATCAGTTCGCGAGATAAGATGCGCTATACCTTTGTTTTAGACAATCGGTACTAATTAAGTAACCGTATCTAGAAATAAAGATATAGCAACAATGAAAACAAGAAAAAGACATATAATTGGTTACAGCCTGCAGATTTTTCTGATGATCTTTTGGCTGTACGTTGCACTGGATAAATTGTGGGGACTAAAAGCTTTCCACATTTCATTACTACGCCAACCCTTTCCGAATTGGTGGGCAGATATACTGTATTGGAGTCTTCCTCTGTTCGAACTGGGAATAGCGTTATTGTTTGTATTCGCGTCGTCATCGCGAGGAAAGGATGACCGACGCGATCTTTTAAATAAACAAAGATTGCTTCCTCGCTTCGCTCGTCGCAATGACGTGGTTTTTAATCCCTACCTCCTTTCCGCCCTACTCCTATTGATCTTTACCATATACATCGCTTTAGGTGTAGCCGGTCTTTACGCCAAAAAGCCCTGTGGATGCGCTTCGGTATTTTCTGGACTATCATGGGAATGGCACCTGCTGGTGAATATAGTGTTATTGGGGCTATCGACCCTCGGTTGGTACTTGAGTGGCCCAACCAACCCAATCGATACAGCTATACGCTATAAAAAATCCATCAAGCTGTTTTGCACCTTCCTATTGTTAGTCTCGATACCGGTCTACCATATTGTTTTAGTCGTTCATAAAAGGTTTCCAAGAAAGTTTGCTCCCTTCCCGGGCAGGCCGGTATGGGAATAAATTATGATACGTGCTGATATACCCCGTAAAAAGTATATCCGGGGCTTTAGTGATCACTCCACCCCGTTAAAGAACGATGGGAGATCAGCTGTTACTCAAAACCAGTAATATGGAAAGTTTAAAAAGCTACATAACAGCCATAGTGGCCGTAGCTGTAATATTAGGATTCTCGGCATTTAAAGTTGCAGAGAAATTTACTCAACCGCAAAGTGGTTGGTATCAAATATCAGTCAATCCGTCTGCACCAGATGACAAATCTCAGCAGATAATAGGAGGATTTGAGAGCGAAACTGCTCCCAATGAAGAAAACTGTAACCTCGAGTCTGAGGAAACACCTCCTTGTCAAGTTCATTTAAATCTGACGAATTTCTCCGGAGCCGCAACTCCAGCAGGGCTATCGGTCAGTGATGCAACAAATCCATCTACCTACAATGGTGCATTGGATATGAGCCAATCTTCGGATGGCTATGCAAGACAAGAAGAAGAGTAAATAACTAGGGTGTTTTAAGGATGTAGCCAGCCCGCGTAAGCAGGTTGGCTATATTCTCTAACAATAAGTCAATTTTGTTCAATTCCTGACAACTCAATAACATCGTCCGGAATCCGCCAGACATACTTCCCTGAATTGGGGAGCAGTTCATAAGTTGTCCCGTTTACCTCTTTTGAAACCGTTCTTGCAAATGCTGGTTCTTGGTTTAACCTTCTTAGGTCTTCCCATCGGAGGCCTCGAAAAGCAAGCTCCCGCCGCCGTTCCGTGATAATCTCGTACAATAGCGAAGATGGCTCGTCTATCAGCAAAGGGATGTAAGATCCGGTCTCAAACCGTTTACTTCGCAATACATTTAAATCTGCGAGACCCTGATCCATCTGGTTTAGCCGAACATATGTTTCCGACCGGATCAAATAGAGTTCCGACGTGCTCAGGCCTACAAAAAACGGCGTTGATCCGTGATAAGATCCTTTAAAAAAGATATTATTGATACTTCCCTTGTCATAAAAAACTACTTTACGGAGATCGGCTTCTTCATATAGATCATATAGCTCAGGATCAATGTGCATCCTGGCTCTACCCAACAAATTAACAGCGGGCGCATAACAAAAGAACAGCACCTCTGGATTACTCTGTCCATAATCCGCTTCAAAGGGCTTTGCGGTATTCAATGTATTATAATCAATCAACTCGTCTGAATAAGACAACGCCAGGTCTGCGTATGTTAATGCAGATTGATAATCTCTCATCAATAGGGACACTCGTGCCAACAGCGCATAGGCAGCAGGCTTTGATGGCCGCATCTTCGCCAGCGGTGTAACAGGCAATAGATCTGCGGATTCCTTCAGATCCTGTATGACACGAGCATATGTCTCCTTCACGCTATTTCTTTTACTTCGTAGGGTAATATCCGCTTCCAGCCGCAGCGGTAATCCCAATGGATCATCTGTATCTGCCGAAAACGGTTTACAGAACACCTGAGCGAGCTGGTAAAAATTCAAAGCGCGGAAAAACAAAGCCGAGCCCTTCACATTTTTCCATTTTTCGCCTGCTTTTTCTGAGGCATCAAAGGAATCTATATTATCCAGTACCAAATTGGTGTGCAGTATCCTTGAATAGGCATCGTTCCAGTCATCGCCGTCCGATCCTTTATAATAATTAAGATTCCACAGGTATGCTTCTTTCCGCGGAATGTTAGTGAGCGCCTCCCATACGGCTGTAGTGAGATAATATTCATCGGAGCCGATCAGTCCGAGCACATGTGCGGCATTTGAATTCATTTTGGCCGTTGAGTTGTCCATCAGCGCCTGATAATCATCTAAAGAGCGCATTGTCCCTATGCTTCTATCTGATTTTACGTCTAGAAAATCTTCCTGACAACTGATCAAGAAAATGGATATTGTATATAGTGTTATTACCAAACATTTCATATGTAAACAACTTATCTTTTACTAAAAACCTTTCTGTTAAAACCCGATCCGAGCTCCGAAGGAGAAGCTCAATGGATTGGTGTACATCCGATTGATAAAATCTGGATCCTCATTACCGAGACCGGCATCTTTTTTCCAGATGAGTCCGAGGTTACGAACATAGCCGTAGATTGCCAAGTCCCTCGATCTAATTTTTTGACTCCATTTTAGCGGTAACTGATAATTAAAACTGACATCCTGTAATCGTAAGTGTGTCCCTTCGCGTACCAACACCTCGGAGTTACCGTAAATATTGGATATAGCAGCTGCATTCGTAGCCGGCATTTCTCCGACCTCGATTTTCCGGGGGACAGCGGTTGTCAGCTCATCGCCGGGTTGTTGCCATCTATCAAAATAATCGCTGTGATATCGTGCATAGAATTCACCATCAGGCTCCATTGATTTCCTACGTACCACGTAACCTGCTTTCCACGATAACAGAAAACTGACTTCAAGCTTTTCAAACCTAAATGTATTCATCAGCGAGCCGTACCATGTCGGTACACTGACACCAGCATTTTTCAAATCTTCGCGGGTAAGCTGCTGGTTATAATAAACATTATAATCTGTAACGGCCTCACCGTTGTACTCCAAAACAGGCAGACCATCGCTATTTAAGCCATTCCAAGGAATACTGTAAATAACATCGCGGGAAATTCCGGTTCGGGGTGGCGGAGCTGGATAAAAATAATGATACAGTGCCAGGTTACCTTGATCGTAAAAGTTCATCACCCGGTTACTCGAATAACTGACCATAACATTTGTAGACCATAAAAATTTACGATCGATGTTTCTGGTACTTATATTTAAATCCATCCCTTTCGTCCGTATATCCGCATAGTTTATTTTATAGGCACCATTTACCCCGGTAGTCGGGTCTAAAAATGTATCACCGATCAGATCTCTTCCATTCTTAACGTAATAATCAAGATTGGTCTTTATTCTGCCGTTCAAAAATGACAGATCCGTGCCCATATTCACTGTGCTGACCTTTTCCCATCTAAGCGACGGATTTCCGATCGAGTTCAGTGACGCCATAGCAAGGTTTATCAAAGACTGTCCGTGTGATATGGTCGGATAGTGGGTGATCGTTTTGTTGACGTTACCTGCTACACCATACGTTAACCTCCATTTCCACGAATCGACAAAGTCGACCTTCGACATAAACTTTTCCCTGTTCATATCCCACATCCCTCCTATAGACCAGAGTGGCACCCCTTTTTGATTTGCTTTTACACCAAAGAGATTACTGCCGTCCCAACGGAGACTAGACGTAAGGGTATATTTGTCCAGCACACGATAACTACCATTGAAATAATACGAAAGATCTCGATTTATGTACTGCCTGTGCAATTGTGAAGCACTTGGTATTCGTTGAAATACCGTTCCTGTAGGACGCGTTGCATAGCTCTGGTTGAAATTATATTGTGCGCTGCCCGTCCAGTACTCACTGTCGTAATTATAGAGCACCGAAGACGGCAGCATCTCCGTCTGGGCATGCCTAATTTCGGCCCCTCCTAACGTAGTCAATTCAGTATATGTCCATTTTTTTGAGTAGTTCGCCTGTATCCGTCCGTAGTGAGATAAGCGTTCTTGCGGACTCGATGTACGGAAAATACTGTTGTGGGGAATGATCCGTGTTCCATTGGACTGCGTGAAAGAATTGACGAGACTACGTACGTAATAGCTGTCTTTATCGCTCAGCGTCTCACCTCCGCTATTTCCTAAAATGCCCTGATATAGCATGCTTAATTTCAGATCTTTATACAGCTTAAAGTCAAGTCCGATACCTGTTCTTAGTTCTTTAGAAAAGGATTTATTAATCACCTTACCCCGATCCTCTAGAGGACTATAGGTCCAGTCAAGCAATCCCTCGTTTGCGGCGTACAGGGTATATGCATACCTAAAGTCTTTTGGGATCGACATCAGATCACCATGTTCATTACGTAACTGAAGATATGGAGATACCATCGACGTTCCGCCCTGCAATATAGCAAGGTCGTTATATTCCAAACCGTTGCGTTCAGCATTTTGATTTACAAAGGCGGCATCCACCATCAGGTCTAACCAGGGAAATACTGTAAAATTATTTTGTAGACGGGCATTGAAGCGGTTACTATGATTACCAACCACATCCTGCCGATCGCTTTGATACGAGGTGGTGAATAGATAACTGGACCTCGCGCTCCCACCGTTCATGCGTAAATTGTATTGATCCAAAATTCCCGGACGGTAAAGGTGCGTCATTGCCTCCCTTCTGGTATCGGTAACGGACATTATGTTACGTCTTTTCTCCAATTCGGCCTCGTCTATCAGACCCTCCTCCAACATGTTCAGGTAATCTACATATAACGGGACCGCTATATGGTTTCCAAAGGTAAATAGTCCTTTGTCATACCTTTCTTTTTCAATGTCCATCACTAAGGAGCTGGGCAACCAAGCGGTACCGTACGTTAAATCCGGAACCTGGGACAGCCGCTTATTGACCGTAAAGTCGAGCCGCATTCGTTCGTTCTTGCCACCTTTTTTCGAACTGATGACAATCACCCCGTTTCCTGCGCGTGCCCCCCATATAGAAGCTGCCGACGCATCTTTGAGTACTGTTATACTCTCCACATCATTTGGGTCGATATTATCTATACTACCTTCATAGGGAAAGTTGTCCAAAATAATCAAAGGTGTTTCATCCGATTCGATGGTACTTATCCCCCTCACGCGGATGTCCGATGCAGAAGTACCCTCCGGGTTTACAAACTGTACGCCCGGCAGTAAGCCTTCCATACGTTGCAGGACATTTCCTCCCATCGCTCTATTGAACAGTTTATTATCTACATGCACGTACGAACCTGTCGCTCTTTCCTTATCTAAGGTGTAATAGCCTGTATTTATCTGTACCTCTTCCAACATGTTCCCTTCTTTATGTAAAAGCACCATGGTTCCCATCTTTGCATTTGGTTTAACTGCAATAGTGGTATCAATAAATCCGATGTGTGATACTTTTAAAGAATCGTCCGCTGTTAGGATTAGGGCAAATTGACCTTGCTTATCAGTAAACGTAGTACGGCCAGATTTTATCAGGGAAAGCGTAGCATTTTGTAAGAGATCCCCTGTGGCGGCATCTTTTACAGTTCCGGTGAGGGTCTGCCCCGATCCAACCCGAAAAAGTACTAAAAGGAATAAGAAAAAAAGAATTAAATGTTTCATCTTCTCCCCTCCAATCCTTCCATATGTGTAGCTTCAAATCTATTTACGATATCTACAGGTCTACCTTCTAAAATTCCTCGTATCGCAGCATCGTCATAGCCACGTACACTGGGACAGGCCAGATACCTGCCCTTATATATAAATATGGGATTACCAACTACAGGACGTTTGAAGAAATGAGACTGGAGGATAAAGTAATTTTCGCCCACCACGCAGGGCATATCCCAGCCACGGTTTTTAATAAAAGCTGCTACAGTTGTATGGTTGCTGTTATGAACCGGTAACACCATTAATTGTTGTCCGTAGTCCTGTTGTAGCTCGTTCAAGTGGTCAAGCGCCTTTACACAGGGAGAGCACCAGGTTGCCCAAAAATCGAGAACAATGAGATCTTTGTGCTGATATTCCCTCAACGTGACGATCCGGCGTCCGCTCTTTTCATTAACGACCTGCAATGGAAGATCCCAGATACTGTCCGGAATACTATCACCCAAGAATGGCTTACCTATGAACGAGGTATCCTTCTTAAGGAAAACAGTTGACTTTCCCCGGATCAGTTTCCCGTCGTATAAGGCCTTCGTTACCGCACCAAAACTGTGGAAACTGACACGGATGCTATCATCGCCCCAGTGCGGGGGTATCACAAAATAGCCCGCGGTATCCGAAAAGACCAGTTCTCTAGTCTTATTCGCTAACCGTTCAATCTTTGCTCCTTCTATCGGTGTAAAGGCTGCATCCGAGAGGACACGACCTTGATATTCAGTTGGTGACCCGTCGGCAGCTCGCTCTCCAGCGGACTGCGCCTGGGCATCACTAAACAACACAACAAAATACAATAGGAATGTACTGAAGATTGCTGACCCCTTGCTTAACAACATTCCGTTGCGTCGCAATGAGGCTACCGTTAAGCTACCAAATGCATGTAAATTATCAGAGGCATTCCGGTACAGAGCCACTAGCTTGTTACCGACTTCCTGGTATCGGATTGGTAGCTTTTTAGTAAGTCTTTGGTAAGTCTTTAGTAAGTCTAGGGTATACTTTTGATAAGTAACCCGTATACTAACAGTAGCTTTTTGGTATAGCGACCGTAGGTCAACAGCATTTTTTACGCACGTTGTTCTAACTTTCTTTTGCCTTTCTTCTACCCTTCTTTTACTTGTCTTCTGCATTTTCTGCTGCTGGTAATCTTCCGGCTTCGGGCCCGCTTCGGTCAGGAACATGGCACGCCCGAAGTCCAATCGAAGCCGGCCCCAAGAAATGTAGGAAATGGGGCGAATAAAGGGCGAAATTGACTGGGAAACGGACAGAGCAGGTGCAACAGATAATATGGCATTTTCGCGGTTGCGTATGCGCGGCTCACGTTTGCTTTTTCGCAACTCGCAATTGCGAATGCTGCTAACGTGTTCGCAAATGCCGTGTTTGTGTTTGCTTTTGCGGCACTTTGGTTTGCAAGCCACGTTTTTGAAAACCCATATGCTGCTTTTGTAATTGCTAACCACGCTGTTCCAACTGCATATGCGGCTAACGCGTTTGCAAGTGTGGCTAACGCAATTGCTAACGGCGTATTTAAGTTTGCAAATGCCGCA
Source organism: Sphingobacterium alkalisoli (assembly GCF_005049105.1). Classification (GTDB taxonomy): domain Bacteria; phylum Bacteroidota; class Bacteroidia; order Sphingobacteriales; family Sphingobacteriaceae; genus Sphingobacterium; species Sphingobacterium alkalisoli. The sequence goes on along the minus strand of NZ_SUKA01000001.1, from coordinate 657,782 downwards.
CTTGTGTTTGCTTATGCCGCTTTTAGGATTGCGAGTACGGCTAACGCAATTGCTAACGGTGTATTTGGGTTCGCAAATGCCGCACTTGTGTTTGCTTATGCCGCTTTTGGGATTGCTTATGCCGCTTTTGGGATTGCGAGTGCGGCAAACGCAATTGCTAATGGCGTATTTAGGTTCGTAAATATCGCACTCGTGTTTGCGTATGCCGCTTTTAGGATTGCGAGTGCGGCTAACGCAATTGCTAACGGTGTATTTGGGTTCGTAAATGCCGCACTCGTATTTGCGAATGCCGCTTTTGGGATTGTAAGTACGGCTAACGCAATTGCTAACGCCGTATTTAGGTTTGCAAATGCCACGTTTGTGTTTGCGTTCCAGCTCCTTTTTCCCGTTCAATTTTGTTACCAAGCTCTCTTTTAACCGGCGAGTATTCGGGACTTCTTTAATATTAAAGGATTCTTGTCCTTCTAATGGATTGTCTTTTGTGTTTGAGAAAAGGGCATACCTCTCCCCTTTGCGTAATTTTCGCATTCTTTTAATTGCTTAATGCAAAGGTTGCGAGCAAGCTACACCTAACCCCTATCTCCTTCTATCTAACTCCTACTCAACCTTTGCAGTTTAAAAAATAATTTAATTTGAAATCCGAATGCGATTCAGCGGTCTTTCAGGTTAATATCAGTGTCATATACGCATTCTAGAATCTGGCCATATTGGCTTTTCCCGCGTGAGCTATTCCGGCGGAGAAATCAGGTTAATCTGTAAATGTTCAGCTTTTTTTTGCATTTTTACCGTTAAGTTTACGGTAATAGGAGACATCAAGATCTAATGGAGGATTATGTGTTATAGATTGGGCACTACCTCCCTGCCAATCCTGAGTCCCCACACAAGAAGCAGATCTACAGCAGTACCCTATCCATAACAAAAGACAAAGATAGTCATTTGAATGAATTGGGCATAACACCTGCTGCCTCGCTCTTGTGTGGGAGTTTTGATTGACGAGACCTTTATGTATATACCTATACCAAGTTTATTATTGAGTTTTATTCTTTATCTCATATTAGTTTTTTATTAACATCAACATAGAACAAAGATATAGATAAAATTCTAAATACAAAATATAATATATAGAATTTTAATATTTACAACTTTGACTACTAAAACTATACTTCCAGCACCAAAGGAATTCGGCTTACAATTAAAACTTTATCGGGAGAAGACAGGGTTAGATCAAATTGAGACCGCGAACTTCTTCGGGATGAAGCAATCTCAATTAGCTAATTATGAACTAGGAACCAACAGCATAACTATTAAAAAGATGGAGTTTTTGGCCGCCGGATTTGGTGTAAAATATTATTATTTGGCCAATCCTAATGAACGAATACCAGATCTTGTTCAAATGCCGGACGATCTACAATCTTTTGTGGAGGTTTGTTTAGACGCAAGAAACAAAACAAAAGAAGAGAGAGCAAATCAGCCAAAAGAACGTACATGGTCTTCAAAAGAACTTCATCAATTAATTGATGAAGGTTTTTTTGATCAAAAGAAGTCTTCGAAACAGGCCTTTTTAAAAATAAATCCTAATATCTCTGACGAGGACGTAACAAATAAGTATGGTCAAGAAATAGGAAAAATAACAAGCACGCTTAGCAAAGGGAAATTTTCGAAACTCCTGGACAAGCTACCCGCCGAAGGGAGTACTAAAGTTGTTTATTTCATTAAATGCGTTAACTAAACAAAAGGGTGTATTTTTGCCACCAAATTTTCTAATCAGATTAGTGAAATGCTCCTTGTATTAAAAAGACGCGCCTAGGGGCCTATTTAAGGGCAAGGTTGAAAGTATCTCTTCTTATAAGGTATTTGCACTCGCAATTCTTTTGGTCTTGATCCTGTAACTCTTTTTGAGCACTTTTTTACGACCATGGACAACGGCCTGTAGTAGGAAACAAGGAATAATCGAACACCTAGATAAATAGAATTCCGTCGTCGAGATGTTTCAGGTATCCGACTTTACGAAAACCATTAAAAAATAGTCTCCTAGTAGGAATCGCAAACCAGCACTAATTAGCAATTTACTCTATTTAATAAGTATACATTTAATCCTGGTATCGAGTAAGTTTATAACACCTAAAAAAGTCTCGTCATAATGTATCTCTTCCAATCCTTTTAGATGATTAATAACATCTAGAATTATCGAAGTATTACTGATTATCACATTTTTAAAACTTAACGATTTTATTGGCAGGCCAATAACTTCTTCTAAACCCTCAATTCGTATATTTTCAAATGAAACTTCCTCTACATTTTTCATCATGGCCAACCATTCAGGAACCTCTTCGTAAACTAAGTCAGTATTAGGTTTCTTTCCAAGAATTGAATTCAAAACAAGTTTTTTTATATTAAATATACTATCGCCAACATTAAACATATCCAAAGAAGAAATATTTGGACTGGTAAATAAAATAATAGGGCGCTTATTCTTTCCTAAAAGAATATCTCTGCCATTGAAAAATAGGACTTCTCCTTCTTCCCCTTCTTTCCACTGAATATTTAAAAATCCACTGCCCTGAATCTTAGATTCTGGAACATTTTTATCGTCTCTCAACATATCGTCTTAATATTAAGGCATCAAATATATCAAATTAGATTTTGCGGAACCAATCCATTTAGCCGGCGTTCTTAATTGAGCGTTTCCATAAGGAAAATAAGCATTAATTAATACATTTAATCGCAAAACCATGTATTCTTTTGCAGACCTTTCATTGGTAATATCTCTCTTCATATATTTTTCATTAATCTCTGTTCGTACAAAATTAAAAATCAAGGCGAGATCTGTTTTTATTTGATCTATACTTTGGAATTGGCCCTTTCTATTTCTAGAAGATATCATCACATTAAGACTTCGAATATCCACATTCATAATGCCATACCCACCTCTATCAAATCCTTTTAAATCGAAAAAATTCTCTTCATAATAAATATTGGTATAATAACTCTCTCCAATCTTTTTAAGATTGAAGGATGATGGTTTAGTCGGAGTAGCGATTGTGCCCTGATTATTAACATTGTCAGTACTTTCACCATTAGAAGAAATACCATCGTCTTCTATGTGCTTAGTAGAATGATAATTTAGCGCTTCTTCAAATGAATATGACTTGTAATTACCATTTATGTCCTTTTCTTCATCATCTGTATATATACCCTTGTTCCCTTTATTATGTTCCTCCCAATTATAACGGGGCGCCATCCCATCAGGATCTATGAACGTTATTGGATTATTGAAAGCATAGTTGTACGGGCTGTGCCTCCTCATCTGCTCCGCCAGCGGATCCATCACATTCCACCGTCCAATTTCTGCGTCATAGAACCTTGCCCCGTAATCGTATTGCCCTTCCAGTGTATAAGAACTTCCAAAGCTATGCGTGCCCCCCTTCAAACCGTGTTGCATCTCCTTGCCGTTATAAAGATAATTATTTATACCGGAAATAAGCACGCTCTTCCGCTTACCAAAGGGATAAAAATCATCCTTTTGTACTACCGTCCCGGTAGTACCCGTGGTTCGCTGGAGGGTAGCCCGCACGTTACCCAAATGGTCGGTTAGATTATAACGGTAGAGGTATGTTCCGCTGCTATTTTCAAGGTAGCCTTCCTCCGTATGAATCATCTCGATCGTACGGGCGCCGGCACCTATTTTGCTGTATTCGATACCGCTGATATAGTCCCTTTGCGTAGCCGTACCGCTTTCGGTATGGTACCGACGAAGTTTCTGCCCCATCGCATCGTAAAGATAACCTAGCTTGATCGTAGCACCTGTGTTGTAAACCGAATCTGGCAGGTTCAGGTGGTTGTAACGGATCGTCATATTCGTACGATCCTTCGTCACATTTCCATTCACATCATAGGTATAACTACCCTGTAGGGCCCCCGTCAAATTCGCCAGACGATTACTTTTGTTGGTATTGTTGTAGGTATAAGTGATCGTTCCCCCGTCACGTATAAGTGTCCGGATATTACCCATGTTATCGTACGTCAATGTCTCACTCATTACCGTACCCGTACTACTCCCACTTGCCAGTCTGTTCACTGCATCGTAACTGTAACTGAATACATTGGGTGTACTGGTAGTGCCGTGCCCCCAGTGCTGTTGGGAGATGTTACCGTTGTACTGTGCAGTAGCTGCCACCGTGGGATCATTATATTTTAGCACCTGGGTGAAATGCGGCGAACTGGTGCGGGTGGTCCAGCCCCGCTCATTGTAATTATAATCGATCTGCGTGATGAAATTAGTACCGCTGTTCTCACTATGCAGCTTCTTCTGCTTGAGCTGACCGATCTCATTGTATACCAGTCGGCTCTGCACAATTTCCGGCTGTGTGTTCACCTTTTTTCTGGTCTCCTTCAATCTACCTACGTGGTCGTAGTTATTGGTCGTAACGATGGTTGTCGCAGTTCCAGATGCAGAGGGCTTATGTACACGCGTGCTGGTCAACAGTTCTCCGGGAAAACTGTAAGTATTGGTCACGTAATCTGTACCGGTTAAATGGTTCTGGCTGGCAGACTGGATCAATCTGCCGCGGTCATCGTAGTAGTTCACCGTCAGCAACGGAAATGTACCGTCGTCTCTGCTAACCTTTGTTCCAGTGAGTAGCGTCTTTGTTTTCAGACTTTTCGTAATACTCGAAGGCTGAAGTGTAGAGGCGTTGGTACCGCTGAACGTATAGTCGTCATAATAGTTGACCACAAGCGGAGTCAAGCCTACCATCGGAAAAGAGATGTTTGTGTACTCTGGTGTTCCGTTACGACTTTCCCATTGTGCTGATACCGCATCTGCCAAAATCTGTACCTGCTTACGTGTAATTTGACCTACGCTAGCATTAGTGTATATGCCGCTGGATGCAATCCGCCCAAATGCGTCATACTTGGTATAACGCCACTTCTTTAATGCTCGTTGCACGGAGTCCTGCGTCAGGATTGGCTGGTCGATGCTATTGTACACCATATATTCCCAGCCCTTACCAGGGATCTTTTTTTCGATAAGCCTGCTACGGCTGTCGTATCTATAGGCATAGACCAGCTCGTTGAAATCAGCGTTACCATCCGTCACCGTAGCAGTTGTATATCCAGGAGGGATTACATAACGCAGATTTCCAAAGTCATCGTATACGTAATACGTGTTTAGTGCCTCCGTATTACTCTTCCATACTCGTTTGAGAACAACACGGTCGTCCAAGTCCCTAAACTCTTCCATTATACCAGACTTCAATGAGGTATCCGCCAGCGATATATTTTCATTCCGAAAACGAGTTATTCTTAATTTCCCTTTGGAATAATTGGCCGATCTAGATGCACCATTGACTGTAACACGCCAAATCGCAACGACATCTGTGCCGGTCGACGTATTGGTACCATAACTACTTCTACCAGTATGGCCGGAAGTTGGAATATCATCGCGATATGGTTGCCAGTCTGCCCCGGGAGCTCCCTGCTGTTCGATGCGGTTCAGCGGATTTTTCTCAAAGACAACGTCCGAATACGGATGCTCGGTCTTGGAAACATGACTGTCCCAGGAGTTAGCCTGTGAATAATAGGATTTAATCAGATTTATCGCTACTGGATGGTACCAACCCTGCACATCTACTGCACGCCCGCCCACCGAAAGATACTTTCTAAATTCCTGTCCGTATCGATTGTATTCCACGACATCAACAATATCAGTTTTGGAGGGAGAAGCATGCCAACCGACCCTTTGAACCAAACGGCCTACTCCATCGAAATACTTAATGTTACGGTTCACACTATCTACAGGTTTGGAAAACAGATCCGTATTTGCCACATAACCCCTACGAGGCAACAGCTCCATAATATAATTCCTGTTCGCCTTTGGGAGAGTGGACTGACCATAAAGCCATCCTTGGGACAGCAAAATAGTGGATATGATAACACCTAATATTTTCATGTTAATTGAACAGAAAAATTTCCGAAAGACCATATTCATAACCAAATATTTCAAAATTAAGAACCTCCAGTTCTGCAGTTTCATTGCCAGTAGAAACCATATCAGAGTATTCTGCACCTCCATTGAACAAATATTCCAGACCTATCTTGTCCGGTAGGAATGGCTGATCAAGGTTACTGAAATGAAATACAACCTTGGAATATGACCCAGGTCTAAGCCAAATTCGCCATGTATCATATGTGTTATCGTAATGCGTACCTGCGGAATAGACAAGCTGATTATTGGAATCATAGCAGGATATTCCGGAAAATACGTTATCGTTCGCATGCAAACCCATTATGTCAGCAGCAAACATACAGACACCTAAGCTGTCGGCATAGGCTTGGCCATTGACGATTATGTCCTGATCCGCTAACGTATTTGCGTGCAGCACGGAAATAGTTGAAGAATAGGTATTGGCGGGCACTTCATAGATAATACTCTCACCCATTACCCTGTCATCTTCTTCGCAGCCCATTTTTGTAAAGGACTGTGTCTTCCGCTGGTTCCAATAAATCGGCGCGCTGCATGTACCGTTAGTGTTGGCGTAAATCTGTCCGTTCTGAGTAATATCCTGCTGCGCCTGGTTGTTTGCGTCTAATTGAGAAACATAAGATATATACTTGCGTGCAGGAACCACATAAACCACAGAGCTGCCTATCATCCCTCCTGTACAATTGCTCTTTGTAAAGGTCTGCTGCTTTCTATCGTTATAAAACACCTTAGGATTATTTAATACGCCATCAGCCTCGGATTGATATTTATAGACATAGGACTTAACAATTTTGTTCTCATCATCCAGCACACTCAATAACCGGCCAAATCCGTCATATTGATAGGAGGAGAAAGCTGTATTAGGCTCTATGGCTTTATTTACCCCATATTCGTCATACTTATACCCCCTCACCATAGAAGATTTGAAATGGTTCTGCACAGATGCTATTAAATTATCTATATAATCGGTTCGAAAGATACTGCCGTAATTCATATTTAGGTTAAAAAGTGTAGAATTACCACCTACATAGTTAAATAGACTATCATACGATAAATTATCGGCAATCAGTACAGGATACTGATATCCCTTACCATATAAGACAGATCGAGTAGACCCTCGGTGTCGTTTGCTTTCTACTATATTTCCGTAAAGGTCATACCTACTTATGATATATTCCGGCTTGAAATCACTATCCCGGGTTATCTTGTTATTGGAATAAATAATCCCTCCATTTTGAAGCAGTCTCGGATTGGTAGGTGAAGGACTATACGTAAATATTGTATCTACAAAAGGGGAATCGGACTTGTAGCTATAATAAACCGTAGACAACGTTTTATGTGCTGTGCTATTTTTTAATTCCTTGGTAGCAAGTATGGGCACGGTTATCTTATTTAAAGCCAAAAGATTTCGTATTCCAAGACTTTTTGAGTCTGTTGATGCTGCTGAAACTGGATAATCAACAGGATAAAATGTCTTGGATATAACAGAGTCTCCATAGCTATTTAATGACGTCTCTTGGTTTGCTAACCATAGCCTATCGTTATAACCGTATTTTGTGTATACTGTATCATTTCCATTCGTATGATAGTTGATTAGTTTCTTTTCCTTAAGCGGTACAAAATGTTTATAATACGGATATATTCTATAAACAGGGAAGACACCTGGAGCATCTTCGGGATCTTGATAGGAGATTTCTATAGGTCTCATAGTACCACCGTAGTCAACACCATTGGTAACAAGAAGAGCACTCGCCATCATTTTCAAATAATCACCGCCCTGCTGGTCATCATAATCGAAAGCATAGGTATTGATCTCCTTGCTGACAACACTCTGATTGCCGGCATAAACACTCATTTCCAATAGTTTGCCCCTAAACAAATCGAAGGATACTGGACGGTCATTTATTAAATAAGTAGTTTCACCATACCTATCTGGATAGTCATCATAAGAGGTAAATTTATAACTCGTAAATCCGCTTTTATTATCAAAATTATATTCCTGAACTTCTTTATAACCAACACCCTTTCCTTGATCTGAGATCAAGGGGTACATTGAACGCGAATGCCTTTTCATAATATCGTGAAGATAGGGTTCGCCTTCGCTTCTAGGGTCAGGTTCTGACGACAGATCCCAAGAACATGCTTTGTAGTTATAATTCTGGTACAGTTGTGCCCTACCGCTTTTCAAATTAGGGTTATTCGCTAAATAATACGTAAAATATTTATGGGAAATAGTGTCCTTGTCCAACCCTATTGTGGTAATCCCCTTTATCCGATGTCCTCCGACATACGAATTTACTAATACTTTATTGCTGTTTACCAGTTCTGCTTGATTGCTTTCAAAATCGAAGAAGGTGGTGGCGCCGGTTGGATAGGTAATTTCTTTTAACATTCCCATATTGGAATAGTATGGGTTTACATTGCGGTTTGCTCCTGGAAAAGAGCTACCTAGGTGGGTTGCCGCATCGAAAAGGTTTGAATTAGAACTTCCATTATAATATCCCCAATAATCCTGGGAATAAGATTTCAATGGGCAGATCAGGTTATTATAACGAAAGGTATACCGGCTAATAGGGTTAACCGTAGGAGGTTCGAGGACAGCTCTTTCATAGTCTAAATCACCAATGCTCAGGGAATCTAACCGTAACCGTTTCAGATGTGCATTAACAAGGGTATTTGCTGTCGGCCCATTTACATTGAAGTAGCTTTGATGGAATGTATGAATCGATTTTATATCACCGTATTCGAACACAGTTATTTTCGAGAGCGCTTCATCCCCAAATAGGTCGTACCGTGGATTATCATATGTAAAGTTGACAACTGTTGTGCCGGAGGAGATGCTTACTAGTTTTATTAAGTTTGAACGCATCACCTGTTTCCCTGTGCTATATTCGCTAACATTCATAGGGCCGGTAGAAGTGAAGGCCATTCCAAAAAGATGCGTACGGGAAACTTCAACATCCGTAAGGCAGTTCACTTTCTCTTCATACATAAAATGTGACTCTCTCCCCGTAGCCGGATCAAAGATATGGTCTAGACGCCACGATGTAGGAATGGGATCATGAGGAATCTGCGTTTCGTTTATCGGGGTGAACTCGATCGTAGAGAACGTGTATATTATTCCATTGCCGTCTCGAACTTCAAACACCAAATGACCTGTACTTTCATCGAAATCGATCTCAAGAGTCGGGTCTGTTAAAGAAATAAATTTGCCAAGCGTCTGATTATAGATAAATTTGCCGCTTTTAGTTCCAAAATTATAGTGATAGATGTCACTGCCGCAGTCGATCTTCCCGTACCCCATTCTTATTAACCGAGTCCTTACGTTTGTGATATTTGTATAGTTCTTCAAATCTCGGTTGACACTATCTATCGTGTACGGTTCGGTAAAAAAACTGTGTCCCCCCATAGAACTGCGTTCGTCCGGTATCCCAACAACGGATCTCGTTATCGTCCCTCCAGCGCCCAAAGCCCATCCAATGCCTAAATCGGACGATATTTCATCAACCCTTATACCAGCAGCATGGTATTTAATCTCAATTGGCAAAGTCATATCTCCATCAGTAATGGTATATATAGGAATAGTTATATCTGGAATTCCTGTATAATGACCGACGGCTATTTCGCTAAATTTACCTAAAGAGGCGGCATTTGGAGATGGAACAGTCAGGTTCTTTTCCTCGTGAATATTATTCCATAAGCTTTGTTGCTGTGCGTCAACATTTTTCCCACATAATAGGGACAGAATTAAAAAAAAACCAAATTTGTTCATAAGCCGTCTAGGTAGTAAATAAAAGTTTATATCTCTTGTTGAGAGTATAATCAATTCATGGTAATCTGGCAAAGTGCTATTATATATTATATAATATGGGTTCAGCTAATAATTACTCTAATATAAGTATTGTTAATCAATTAAAAAAGTATTTTTTTGTTTTTAGAAAAAGAACTATCCAAACTATCGCGACCAAGAGTACAAGGCTTTTCAAGAAAAACATATCGCATTAAAATAGCAAATGGTAGAAAAGCAAGTATTGCAATTGACGCATTAAAGGAAATAAAAAAATAGTAATTCTGCCTATATCGATACTTTTAAATTATTTTTATCGCGATGACAACACCGACTGGTAATGATGTAAAGAAATAATCGGCACAAAAAAACATACTTACTCCTGCCATATTAAATAAATTATGACAAACTCGAAAATTCAAGAACGCCCTTCGTTTCATGGGTTTATTTTTTTAATTTTATAACTAATAACGCTCTATTTCGGCGATACTGAAGTAACGCGTTTTTAAATCTAAATGAAAAGAGATTAAGAATAGAACTTCTAGCTCCAAAAGCAGTATAGTAAGTCTCGATAGATATTTACAGACATTCGTATCAAATAAAATATATTAAACATCCTATGCAAAATTTCCACACTATCGAATATTCAACAGATCTACAAGAAATTGGAAAATCATATCCACAAATTCAAAAAATGCGCAAAGGTTATGATTTTAAACCAGAAAACTCTATAGATAAACTATCCAGATGTGATAAAAAGTTTCCAAATTTCAGCCCTGATTTAAACCACTTTATACTTCCTAGCAGCAGTATTGCTACTGACTTCATAAGCAATTCCATATCATCAAAAGGAATGATTGTCAGTGAAAAAGTGGTAGAATTATTCAAAAAAATAACCCACTGCCCAGTACAATTTTATCCTGCAGAAATTATGCACAAATCCTCCATATTAAAAAAATATTTTTGGATGCACATAGTTTCCGACTACACTGATAAAATTAATTACTTCAAAACTAATTTTGTCATTCTTCAGGATTATAAACATGAACATGGCGCCATACAAATCAACTCATTAGCGGATCTTGTAGAAAAAAAACAAGAACTCATTAATAATAACCCCGACTTAACTATGACTATTTGGGCAGAAAGCATTACTTTGTCTAGTCAATTTAACTCAACCCTCGATTTTTTTGAAATAGGGACATTTGACAACAACATATATGTCAGTGACTTATTTTTTAAATTGTACCATGACACCAACCTAACTGGCTTGTTAATAAAACAGTCTAACAAACTAAATATAGAATAAATTCGGCATTTACAACATAAGAGCAGTATCTATTTTTGGTTTTATTGCAGGCATAATATTCAGCTCTGTTCTTGTATTATCTTGGAGACCAGCGGGCACCACTGATTTAAATAAATCATTAACTTTTGTTGAAGGATTATTTTCAATTGTTTGTTTAAGATCCTTTACCAAATTCCTTGTAAACTTCAAAGCATCGGAACTCGTAAACTCGGGATTATCTTTCGTAAATTTACTAATACGATCCATAACTTCCTGATTGTAGTTTGGATGATTTGAATGCCTTCCTTCGCCGCTCGTTTTACTAAACTTTTCGACAGGCATCCTGTTCTCCGCACCTTCAAATTTAAAACTTTCGTCTCGAGCTGCACGAATAACCTCATTATTCTTAAGTTGTCTAGGCATTATATGATGATCTTGGTTTTTTGAAGCTTCAACAGCTCTGCCGATAAGTTCTTGAACAGGTTTTCCAGAGATTTCTCCCCCTGCTTTTGCTGGATTCTCTACGGAAGCCCCCCCTCACAAGAGGGCCGATTCCAATAAAGTTAACATTATAGTCATTACCTCCAAAGGTTTGATCTATACTCGATGCTATATCCTTCTATGAACCGTACATCAGGGAGACACTCCAAACGGGAAGATGTGCGCGACAACCCTAAAATTTATGCAATCGTCCAACAACGTTCTATGATCAACGATCAACCTGACATTGCTCCTGGTCTGTTATGCGTTGAGCGCTCTCAATAGTTCTCCGATGGGTGAGGATAGACAGTTGAGGTCCTATCAACTTTTTTCACTGAAAACTGCCTGTCGTGTGGCTGTCGCCGCTATCACCCCTTATGACTTCAGAAATAGTGGTGCTATGAATCCCCAGTGTTCATGAAGCCTCCTCGATAGTCGGATATAATTAATATTAAAATAATTTAATATAGGGTTTGAACATAAATATTTGCCCTCTTTTACCGCCAGTCATTTCTTTTAATATATCATATTGCTCCATTTCATCAATAATTTTGTAGGCGGTCGGCATTGATACACCTGTAAATTCTACTACCTGTTGTGCGTTAATGATCGGACGCTGATACAAATGATCTAATATATTGAGTAAATGATGACTTCGTGTACTGCTCTTTTGGATGAGTTCTTCTTTTTCTTTTTTTAGCTTTAATATAGCATCGAACGTAGCAACTCCGCTTTTTGCTGTTTCTATTACGCCTACCAAAAAAAACTTCAACCATTGTTTGATATCGTTATGAGTACGAACACGCATAAGATTATCATAATATAGTGCTCGGTTACGTTCAAAAAAATCCGATAGATATAAAATAGGCTTCTTTAGAATTCCCTTATCTACTAAATAAAGTGTAATCAATAAACGGCCCACGCGACCATTTCCATCTAAAAAGGGGTGGATGGTTTCAAACTGGTAATGTATCAATGCAATCTTTAACAAATCAGGAAAAAAGTATTCTTCATTATGCGCAAATTTTTCAAGATCATTCATCAATTCCGACACAGAAGTATGTACTGGTGGGATAAAAGCAGCATCATTGATACTCGCACCACCGATCCAGTTTTGACTGGTTCGGAACACTCCCGGTAATTTATGTTCTCCACGAACGCTTTGCAATAGAATGCGATGAGTGTCGCGGATTAATCTCGATGAAAAAGGCAAATCATGTAGCTGCTGAATTGCCTGATTCATTGCCGCTATATAATTATGAACTTCCACCCAATCGTCTCTGTACTCTACTCCCAAATCTTCTTTATCCAAAAACGCATCTTCTATATTCGTTTGTGTACCTTCTATTTTGCTACTTTGAGTAGCTTCCTTGGCGACATGCATACTGATAAACAAGTCGATATTAGGTATATATTCGGAATACATGTCTAACCGCCCCATCTGCCGGTCGGCTTGCGATAGTAATTGTTGTATTTCTATATCATCTAATATCCATTGCTTGTTCAGTTCGTTAGGCTGAAAGCTTTTGTAATACCCTTGGCTGATATAGGATCCTGCTTTGAAGTCCTTCATTAAAATAAGTTTATGGTCGCATTTTAAATAGAATATACGGTTATTTAAAATTTAGCACGCTAATTTAAATAAAAAAAACCTTATTTAAAATTTATGGATTAATTTTAAATAAGATCTGTAAGCCCGTCCCGTATACCTCTTGTCGGAAGCTATCTTCGATTTAGAATGCATTTTCTAAATCATCCTATCTAGAAGTCGAGCTTTCACCTTTAATAAGAAACAGCCACTTCGTGATACTCCACCGTAGCCGCGTTCATTAGTGCTTTAGCAATATACAGTTTGTCACCATTCGTTAAGAGTGAAATCGAGAAGGCTGATGTAATGCCAGTGGCAAGCGGTTGGGCTTTCCATTTCTGCAAGGACGGATTATAGATGTGTAGCTTCATGGTTTGCCCGTCTAGCAGCCAGATCAGGTCTTTGTACACCACTACCGTGCTCATGGTAGGAGCTGAAGTGTAATTAAATGGCAGATCGGACAACGTCTCCCAATTCCGTGTTGATAGGTCGAAAACACTGAATTTCTTATCGGCACTCCTACCGCCCAGTACGTAAATTTTATTGTCAATCCCCGCTACGCCAGAATAAGATGTAGGATACAAATAGTCGGGCAATCCGATCCACTTATCGTCTTTTATACTGTAATACCGGAATTCTTTTGGACGTGATCGTCCGCCTAGCGAATAAATGTTACCACTATATATAGCCGTACCAACTTCACCGTCCCTAGCAGAGTTCGGGTAGTTTAATGCAGTCCATGTATTTGTAACCACATCATAAGCTGCGCTTCCATTGGCAAACAAGTACATTTTTTTGCCATCATTCACTAATTTGCCGCTATATCCGCAAGCACACAGGTCGTCCGTAACGGCAAGTGCTGCAGAATAGCTGTTACTCAAGATGTTATAGGCCAAAAACCGGGGTTTTCCGTCGGAAGTTGACGTGGCACCATAATAAATGGTTTTGCCAATCATCGAGAAAAAGACATGCGAATAGTCTACGCGGACACCTGTTTCGGGTGCATAGATCTTTGTAAGTGAAACTGATACGGCATCGGGATCAATATTGTGCACAGGGGAAGGATCCTTATCTTTGCCACAACTAACAAAAAAAGCGATCAAAATAACCATCGTGTAGCGGGAAAGCCCTAAGACCTTATTGCTATTTATCTTATTGTTCATCTAGTAACTCCTTTCTTTTCCAATACAATGTTACCCATTTGATCCCGACGTATTTTCGGTAATGAGTGAAAGGGTGTCTTGACTACGCAAAAGAGTTCTTTCATTGAGTAAACGTACTGGGTGATCGCAATAGTGGAATCGTTAAGCGACAGCAGTATGACCCGTCGTAAAATAGCTATACTGACCCGTCCCAAACTCATCGAGAATCATTGGCATTCCTTCTTGAATATTTTTATGGAAGAAAAATTACACCGTGATACAGTTGTTGCAAAAAATGCAACAACTGCCCAAGATGGTAAAACTTATGAAGTAGAGTATTAAAATCTTGATGCGGTAATCTATTCCACTAGTCTATGGTGGAGACACTTCCCAATCCCGTACAAACTACACCGTAAAAAGTTGGAAAGAAGCTTCGGATGGAGAGGGGTATGACTAATCGGGCGTCAATCTTGATGCACCAAGCAAAGAACTTTATACACCAAGTTTCAAACTTTGTCCATCAAGATTAAAAGATGTCGCATCAAGTTTACGGCAGGCTAAGCCAACATTTAAACTTGATGCATCAAGTTTCTAATAGGCGTTAACCGGCAAGAAACTTACCGCAGCAACATACAAACTTGATGCACCTTGATACAAAGACATCGCTACAAGTTTCAAACTTTGTCCATCAAGTTTGAAACTTGATCCATCAAGATACAAACTGGATCCATCCCAACGCACACTTGTGTCTACCTCCATTACACTTGATGCATCAAAAATGACAGTCTTGTAGACCTGATTGCCCCGAGATGTACCAACTTCTGTAGCCATGGCGTTGATGGAACGTCCGGTCTTGCCAGATAGTAATCTTCATTAGGCTAATGATTTTCCGAATGCAAGGTCATTTCGATATGGTGTAATTTTACAATTTCAAGTCTATATTAGTCCGCGTAAGTCTTAACTTTTAGTTTTCGTTTTAAAAGTGTAATTGCGCTTGCATAAAATACCAATAATTGGTGTTTTTGATTAAAGATTAAAATTATGGCAAAAAACACTTCAATATTATTAGGAGATTATTTTGACAGCTTCATTAACAAACAGGTTCAATCTGGAAAATTCTCATCTGCAAGTGAGGTTGTAAGAGCTGCATTAAGGATGTTTGAACACGAGGAAGCTAAGAAAACAGAACTTATTAAGGAACTCAAAAAAGGAGAAAAATCTGGCTTTGTGAAAAACTTCGATAGAGATACTTTATTGAAAACACTTCATCAAAAACATATTGCAAATGATGATGTATAAAATAAGTAATGAAGCTCAAAATGATCTATAAAATATTTGGCTTTATACTTTTGAAACTTGGTCTACAGAACAACATACACTTCGCTTATTGCATAATTCCATCCTTTTCGCCCGCCACGGAGTGCCTGATCCGGCCAAATGCCCCTCTTCAGCAGTGGAACGCTCGTGAAAACAGTTACATTTGTTGAAAAGTTATTGTTTACCATGCCGAAAAATTAATTTTAATTACACCAAATTAATGAAAAACAATTATGAAATCCGAAAATCGATTATAAAATCATGTTTTTTGTGATTTTTTTATTTATCATTGAATCTTAATAAGTGTTCATAAACAGCCAACAATATAGCTTTAAACAAAATATATACCTTCGACCAAGCTTGGCTCTTTCGAATCATGCGAAAATGCGCTAGAAGATATGTTTGCTGAAAGCCATTAAAAATAGTATTCGTTTAAAGTTGCAATTCCGGTATCCGTTTCCGTCAGCGATGTATAAACTCCGTAGGCTACGTTTGTGAATGCAAAGCATTTGAGTTAAATTTGGCACTAAACTACAGGAATATGAATGTATTATCACTTCGAGAGCAGGTTAAAAGAGGCTCAATGGCTGTAAAGGCACTCAGAGCTAGCCGATTGAACAGCGGATTACCTTTCATGATTAATGTAAAAGGTTTGGAAAGCAAGCTGTGTTATATGGAATACCCTAATGGCAAAATACATCTTGTAAAACAGTCTAGCAATGGCAATGATTTTGAGACCATACATATCTTAGATGAGTCAGAAACAGTCCAGTTTAGACGTCGTTTCGATCTTTATTAATGCCCGAACTTTTTGTAATAACCGGATCTAATGGAGCGGGTAAATCCACTGTAGGACCTAGCTACTTTCCAGATAATCTTCAAGATGTATTTGATGGAGACAAACTTTATTTAGAGAAAAGGTCGGAATTATGGAAATCAGGATTACGTGTACAAAGAGAGCTAAACAGTCAAGCATCAGAATTTGTAGACCTTACGTTTTACTCGCTAGTGGAAAATGCCATTTCTCAGTCGCTGGACTTTGCATATGAGGGGCATTTTTCAAAAGATGAAAGCTGGAATATTTTACATCAATTCAAAAACGAGGGATATACAGTACATTTAATTTTCTTTGGACTGGATAGTGAGGACATCTCGTCAGACCGTGTTCTTATCAGAGCGAAAGAAGGAGGGCACCATGTTGATCCATTAACCTTAAGAGAAAATTATTTTGGTAACTTACATCAAGTCAATGATCGATACCAGTTGTTCAATACGTTAAAAGTAATTGACACTTCTGAACTTGAACATAAGGATTTAGTGTTTATTTTGGATGGAAAAGTGGTCGAAGCCTTGGATATTTCGCAACAGCCAAGCTGGTTGATAAATTATATGCCAAATATAGCTCGCTTAATTAATCTTTAATAGCCAAAAACGGTTTGGCTTTAGCTGTTATACTGAAAGCTCCTGCTGTAATTGCTTCCGTTTGTAAAGCTTTTTAGCTTACTCGCCCAGCTGCCCTAGCTGTACGCAAAGATATCTGCCCTGCATGGATGAGGCTGTTGATGTTCCAAGCAGCAAATGGTTAAAAAAAATCTCCACTATTAATAAGCAACAGTTACTTCGTGATATTCTACCATAGTCGAGTTCATTGCCGCTTTGGCGATATACAATTTGTCAGCAGTGAAACAGAGAATTCCCTTGAGATACCAGTAGCGATTGGCTGAGCTTTCCATTTTTGCATAGCGGGATTGTAGATGTATAGATTCATGGTTTGCCAGTCTAGCAGCCAGATAAGGTCTTTGTACACCACCACTGTGCTCATGGTAGAAGCTGAAGTGTAATTAAATGACAGTCTTGTAGACCTGATTGCCCCGAGATGTACCAACTTCTGGAGCCATGGCGTTGAGGGAACGTCCGGTCTTGCCAGATAGTAATCTTCATTAGGCTAATGATTTTCCGAATGCAACGTCATTTCGATATGGTGTATGCCATTTTCCATTTTAATGGATTGGCCGTGACGTACTTTGCCATTAACTTTTGAAAGTTGCATATTGTCTGGCGCAACAACGGTCGCGCTACTACCAACTGGTATCGCAACTTGCATCCGGAGCATATCTTGTTCCAATGTCCAGTCAACGCCAACGGGGCCGTAAGGGCTATCTATAGTCGATTTTACCCAGGTTATGCCTTTCGGTATCTGCGGCGAGATGCGCACGTGCTGATAGCCCGGTCTTTTTTCATCGACACGTATACCGCCTAATGCTTGATAAAACCAGGTGCCGATGCCGTTATAACAGTTATGGATACGGCTTCGTTCTCCGTTCCAGTATTCCCAGGTGGTGGAGGCACCCTGATCGATCATATGTAAATAACCCGGATAATCACGCTGCTTTAGCATGGTATACATAAAATCCGCTGCCCTGTTTTCTATCGCCCATTGCGTCAATATCGGCACACCCACAAGTCCTACGGCGATGTGATTCTGATGCTTTTCGGCAGTAGTGCGGTAGAGTTTGTCTTTAACCTGTTCAACACGGTCAGCAGGTGTTACACCAACCAACATGGGGTAAGTCATATCAAGCTGCGATCCGGTCGAGTAGGTATTTTCAACTGCATCAAAAAAGCGGTGATGTAAGAGTTCATTCAGCTGACCCCTACGCTCCGCAAACATCTGGGCATCTTGGGTCTCACCCAATGTTGTCGCAATTTTCTCCATGGCGGCGAAACATTCACTCACGGCGCAGTTATTTACCAGGCTAATGGAAGACGGATTGCTGGAGTCGACACCTATTGGTGCAAGCCAGTCCCCCAAAAACCAGTCCCGGTATTTGGTATCTGGCCATCGCTGTAGGAGACCCTCTACGGTATATTTGTCAACATACGAAAGCCATTGTTTCATCTGAGGATAATAACGCTGTATGAGGCGCGGGTCATTATAATTAACATAAGTACGCCACGAGGCCATGATCATAAAGCTACACCAATAAGGACCGCCGCCGCCAGCCCCGGGGTTTGGTGCCACATGGGGCAGACTTCCGCCTTCCCGCATGGAATCGGCCCAGGCCTGTAGCCAATTGGTATAAAGTGGTGAGACATCGTACATGGTCTGTAAGGTATTCGTTGACGAAATGCCATCTCCTCCATAGCCCGCCCGTTCAAGATGCGGGCAGTCTACCATATAACCGCTAAAGCTGAGACAGCGCATCGTATACTGAATCATATCGTGTATCGCATTTAGATCGGGATCGGAACATGAAAAGGATGACGTCGTCTTAAAATCGGTATGGATGAGATATGCTTTGATATCTTCGGCCTTGGGAGCTATAGGTAGGTTCGAAATCCGAACATACTGAAAAGCATGATGGTTGAACCGGTTTCGAAACACTTCGGCATCCCGCCCGGTAGCAATGTAGATATCCTGCTGGCCTTGATCCAGGAAGTTTCCCTCCTGATCGAGAAAGTCACTATATTCCAATACGACCTCCTGCTTGTCCTCCAGACCGCTTAATGCGATTTCAAACCAGCCATTGAGCGCCTTACCCATATCTACGAGCCAGGTGCTGTCGCGGAGCTGCTTGATCGCTTTCGGAGTAAAGGTCTGCTGAATTTTATTAGGTTCCGTCATCTGAGGCGAAGCTATATGTGGTAGTATTTCGACAACCTGCACATCTTGCCATGATCTGCGGTCTAAGGTACCCTTCTTCATATCAACGGGATTGAGGCCCGCATCTACCCGCTCGCCACCAAATTGAAGTGCTCGCCATGTACCTGTATCGCTGTAGCCGCTGGCTGATCCTTGCCAGGAAGCATCGGTAGCGAGGAATGTAGTCCAACGCTTATTTTTTTCGAGCACATCCAGCTGTGCTTTTACGAGTGCCCCGTCAAATTTAACATCAAACCCGGTTGTTGGCTTATACCACCCTGTTCCCAACCATAGTACGATTTCATTATCGCCTTGACGAAGGTAGGCACTTATATCGTAGGTGGTGATGAGCGATCGCTTATCCAAGTGTGAAACGGCCGGAGACAGGACATCATCGCCAACCTTCATACCGTTGATATATACCTCGTAATAACCCAGTGAATTGATATGCAAAAAAGAGGTCTTCAATTGATCGAGAAAAAAGCCTTTTCGGAGCAAAGGGCTTTGGACCGCAGCGAGTCCAATGTAATCGCCCTGGATCCTTTCGTTGTCGATGATACCCACACCAAAGCGTTCAATATCGCTCCAGTCCGACACCTCACCTTTGGCATTCCACACACGCACACGCCAGTAGCAGAGGCTGCGTGAGGTAAGCGGTTTTCCACCATAAGGTATCATCACCGATGCGTCTGATTTTACCTTTCTGGAGTTCCATAGATCTGCCACGACATGCTTATGTAAACTTATGCTATCGGTCGCTACTTGAATTTCATAATAAGCCTGTTGCATCTGCCCATTTGTATAAGTTATCTTCCAACTAAAGTGCGGTCGTAAGTTATCTATCGCATGTGGCCGGATCAAATTTTCACAACGTAGACCGGATACAGATATCCGAGAAGGGCTTGCGTTACCTATCAACGGGCAAAGGATAAGGAAAAGAAGAATATAGCATATGCTATACGATCGACGTCTCGGATATAAAATAATCATGGTGTACAGATTGGATGACGCAAATATATTGATGAACATTCGGCTTTTACCCCTGAGCGGGACCTTTGGTAAATCTTTCTTTTTTAAAAATACTTTAAAATATTAATAATCAAATAAATATAACCAAAAACCAGTACACAATTGGTAAAGAGCAAATCGTGGGAAAGAACGGATAATAAAAGTATATTTCGTAGGTTTGTAGGTAAAGGACCAAAATTATAGATACGCGTGTTGAAAGTGAAAAGAATTTTATTAACCATTCTCTGCCTATTATCTTCTTGCCTTGCTGTGTACGCCGATACGGAGATAGACTCCTTATTGAAGGAGCTGGATCAGACTATTGCTGATCGTAAATTGTACACATCGCTTAAGGAACAAAAGATAGACGACATCAAAAAAATGCTGACAAAGCAAAGTTCACTTGAAGATAGATTTCATCTGCACACTAAAATTATTGAGGAGTACCAGTCATTTATATGTGATTCTGCACTGGCCTATATTGATCGAAATATAACGATCGCCAACGTATTGCAGAACGAGATTTATCTGGTAGAGAGCAAGCTGAAACTCGCATTTGTACTGTCACTATCAGGCCTATTTACGCAGGCACGGGAGGTGTTCGATGTGATAGATTATCACAAATTACCACAGCACCTAAAGGCATTATATTGCTGGGATTACATTCGCTATAATGAAAATCTACTCAAATACACCGACAATCCTACTTACGGACAGATCTATATAAAAGAGAACCGACGATATCGGGACAGTTTGATGCAAATGCTTGGAAAGGATACGGATATGTATCTGAAAGAAAAGTCCTTCCAATTGAAAGGAGATGGAGCATATGCGGAATCGGCTCAGATACTGACTGTACTGTTCGAACAGGAGAAGCCCGGCTCGCATAGCTATGGTATGTCGGCAATGGCGCTATCCATGATACACCGTGAACTTAAAAATACGGAGCTCGAAGTAAAATATCTCCTTTTAGCAGCGATTACGGATGTTAAACTAGCCGTCAAAGAAAATGAATCCTTACTGACGTTAGCTATCCATCTGCATAAAAATGGGGATGTAAATCGGGCGTATAATTACATACAGGCCTCATTAGAAGATGCCAATTTTTACAACTCCCGGTTTAGAAATGCAGTGATCTCCCGTACCCAGCCTATTATAGAGGCAACATATTTAGCCAAAATCGAAGAACAGAAAAAGAATCTGCGGATGTATGCGCTTACGTTAAGCATTTTTGTGGTTATCTTGATCTTTACGCTTTACTTTTTATATAAGCAGGTGAAGATCGTATCAAGAGCACGAAAAAACCTGAAACAGATCAATACCCAATTGATTTCCGTAAATCAAAAATTAGACGAAGCAAACTTGATCCGCGAGAGATACATTGGATATTATATTAACCAATGCGCCGTGTACCTCGATAAGCTAGATGATTACCGAAAGCAAGTGAATCGCAAAATCAAAGCAGGACAGATTGATGACCTACAAAAGCTGACTTCCTCTACGCGGACGCTCGAAAAAGATGCACAAGAGCTTTATGAGCATTTCGACAGCACATTCTTTGAAGTGTATCCCAACTTTGTGGACGAGTTTAACGCGCTTTTACGAGAAGAAGAGCGGTATCAACTTAAGAAAGACCAGCTAAACACCGAACTACGTATTTTTGCGCTCATCCGTTTGGGGATAACCGACGTCAATCAAATTGCCATCTTTCTTCGTTATTCTATACAGACCATTTATAACTACAAGAGCAAAGTAAAGGGAAAAGTACTTGCCGACAGTGATAATTTTGATGAAAAAGTGAAGAAAATAGGGGGTTTTGAAGCCAAATAAGTTCTATTTAATTTACCAACTCGAATCCCACAAAGACAATCAAAAAGCTATAAAACAATAACTTACAACTAAAACAGATTAAAATCGTTTACTAAGACGCCTACTTGATGCTACAGGTGGGCGTTTTGCTGTATACATTTGTTTGTGCAAAGTGTACAGAGGCCCTGACCCGAAATACGGAAGCGTATTTTAAGTTTGTAATCTGTGTAACGTGCATCCTTTTATAAATTATTTATAAACCAGATATGAAATGTTCGCTGCAATATGCAGCAATGTTCCGTACGATCATTAACAAGAATCGCATAGTAGAACGACACGTGCACGCTATATCAATAGGCACGGATCTACGCGACACCTGATAATAAACGATAACGAATTACAAATGAAAAGAACCCTAGCTACAATTTGCTTATTTTCCCTTTTTCTATCCACGGGGATACGTGCTTATGCACAACAGATCACACCCTTCAAAGAAGATGATCGTGTGGTATTCCTGGGCAACAGTATTACAGACGGGGGGCATTACCATGCCTATATCTGGCTGTACTATATGACACGCTACCCACAGATGAACCTGTTGATACAGAATGCAGGTATTGGAGGTGATCGGGTGATCGAAATGCTAAAGCGTCTAGACGGGGATGTATTCAGCAAACAGCCGACAGTACTTATCACCACCTTTGGTATGAATGATTCGGGTTATCTCGAATACAACGGGCCGGAGCCTGAAAAATTTGCAGACAGCAAAGTCAAGGAATCTTTTGAGGCTTACAAACAGATGGAAAAGCGTTTTCAAGGTCTTCCGGATACGAAAATAGTATTATTGGGGAGCTCTCCGTACGACGAAGAGGCGGTCATTGCAGACAATACTCCGCTCAAAAACAAGAATAAGGCAATGTTGCGTATTGTTGATTTTCAAAGAGCGTCGGCTAACCAAAATAAATGGGAGTTTTTTGATTTCAACCAATCTATGACCGATATCAATAGAAGGTTTCAGAAAACGGACGCCAGTTTCACGATATGCGGAAATGACCGTGTACATCCCGACACCGACGGGCATATGGTGATGGCTTATCTCTTCCTGAAAGCACAGGGGTTTGCCGGAAAAAAAGTAGCAGAAATAGCAATTGATGCTTCCAAACAGCGTATCATCTCGTCTGCCAACTGTACGTTATCCGACATCAAAAAAAATGCGACAGGCATCAGTTTTGACTACCAAGCGAATGCACTACCTTACCCTCTAGATACCATCCCTAGGGGATGGGGCAGCAAAAAGAGCCAGTCTGATGCGATAAAAGTCGTTCCCTTCATAGAAGAGATGAACCAAGAACTTTTAACTGTTACCGGACTCCAAAGCCGTCATAAATTATTGATAGACGACGAAGTGATAGGTGTGTGGTCGGCCGCCGACTTTGCCAAAGGTATCAACCTGGCAACACACACCAATACGCCACAGTACCAACAGGCGCTACGGGTAATGCATCTAAATGAGGCGCGTTGGGAGATCGAGCGGCAGTTTAGAGATTACGCCTGGGTACAGTATAATTTCTTTCAGCCCCGCGGTCTGCTCGATGCGAATAATCGAAAAGCAATCGAGGTACTCGATCAACATGTAAGTACGGACGGATGGCTGAGGGCCAAGCGGGATCTATATGCAAAAGCGATGTTTCCTGAAGTTAGAAATGCATGGCGGGGGCAAATGGACTTGTTGCTGGATGCCATCAAAGATGTAAACACACCGAAAAAGAGAACACTTAGTCTCGTACGCGTAAAGTAACGGACACGAAAATAGTATGATAAAAATTATAAGTATTACGCTTTTTACCACGCTGCTGCTGTTTGCCAAAGCCTATCCGCAACAACCCTACTTTGTAGACGGATACCACGGCGGCATCTACGGACATTACCCCATGTGGGTGACGCAGTTTATGCTCGACAAACTCGCCAAGCATCCTGAGTGGAAATTAGGCTTGGAAATAGAGCCCGAAACATGGGATAGCGTGCAACGTAATACACCCGACGCGTACCGTGGTTTTAAACGGATCGTAACGGATCAGCGAATTGAGTTTACAAACCCGACCTATGCGCAGCCATACTGTTACAACATTTCAGGAGAGAGTATTATCCGACAGTTTTCCTACGGCATCAAAAAAATGCAGGAACATTTTCCTGAAGTGAATTATACAACCTACGCGGTCGAGGAGCCTTGCTTTACCAGTAGCTTACCCCAGATATTAAATCAGTTTGGGTTCAAGTATGCGGTTTTAAAGACACCGAATACCTGTTGGGGGGGCTACATGAGGGCACACGGAGGACAGCTAATAAACTGGATCGGTCCCGACGGCTCATCAATACTTACGGTACCTCGCTACACCAGTGAAGCATTGGAGAAGAACTCCACCTGGCAGACAACGGCCTGGAACAATGCCTTGTCTTTTTTGCAAGCGAGCACTGCACAAGGAATTACGAATCCTGTAGGAATGTGTTACCAAGATGCAGGTTGGCGCAATGGCCCCTGGCTCGGACACGGCGACCATATCAAAAATAAATCTGTCTACGTAACATGGAAAGAATATATCGAACAGATCTCTGCCGGAAAAACGGACGACAACTGGCATTTATCCCAAGAGGACATTTTGGTTAATCTGATGTGGGGCAGTCAGGCCCTGCAACGGATCGCTCAAGCGGTGCGCAAATCTGAAAATAAGATCGTGATGACGGAGAAAGTAAGTGCTATGGCAAACATCGACAACCAATACATTCCGGCAAAAGATCGTATGGATGACGCATGGCGCACGCTTATGATGGCACAGCACCACGATTCCTGGATTGTGCCGTACAATAAATTGGATAAAGAGCAGACCTGGGCACAGGCTATAGACCGATGGACCGACCATACGAATAGGCTATCGGACGTCATCGTAGCAGAGGCCATGGAAAGTTATCATGACACGAACCACCGAACGGATCAGCTGGGGTATATTCGGGTTTTTAACACCGTTGGTACAAATAGAGCGGAGGTCGTGCGGGTGGAAATACCACAGCAGTACAGCACCATGTCAGTCGGTCTGTTCAATAGTAAGAATGAACCCGTTCCTAGTGTATTGCTGCAGGAAGATGAAGGCTTGTTTCTCACATTTAGGCCAGCGGTTTCCGGATTTGGTTATTCGACATATGCCTTACGGACAGAAAAACAACGCGATAACAAGCGCCAGGGCATAAGATTCAGTGCACAGGGGGATTGTATCATAGAAAATGATCGGTATCAGTTTACACTTGACCGGTCTAAGGGGGGAACAATTAAAAGTCTTGTCCTTAGACACGCCAAAAACAAAGAATTTGCAAACCTGGACACCACATACCGCCTGGGTGAAATAGCGGGCCACTTTTATGATGAACAACAGCTCTATTCATCAAAACAACAGGAGGCACGTTTTACGGTACTCCAAGACAACGATTTTCTGAAGCAGGTAAAAGTGGAGGGCACCATCGCTTCACATCCTTTTACGCAAATAATAACGCTTGAAGCGGGGCAAAAGCGTATAGACTTTGACTTGAAAATCGATTGGGAAGATAATGTGGGGATCGGAGAGTACAAACAGGAACACAACTGGACCGATAACAGAAGAGCGTATACCGATGATCGGTATAAGTTAAAAATCATGTTTCCCAATAGTTTGACCTCCCCCACACTTTACAAGAATGCACCGTTCGACGTATGTGAAAGTAGACTGGAAAATACATTCTTCGGAAAGTGGGATGAAATAAAGCATAACGTTATCCTGAACTGGATTGACTTAACGGAGGAAGATAATGAATATGGATTGACGGTATTATCTGATCATACAACCTCGTACGTTTGTGCCCCCGAATACCCATTAAGCCTTACTGCGCAATATTCGGGTATCGGACTGTGGGGTGTAAATTATGGTATAACGGAGGCGTTGCATATGAAATTTGCGCTGGTACCGCACACCGGGAAATGGGATGAGGCCAATATCCCTCTCGAAAGCGCCTCTTGGAACGAACCTCTGCTAGCGGGGTATCACACCAAGGTGGCGTTGAAAGACAGAACATTTGTCGATACGCATGCATCAGGCTTTGAAATAAGCACAATGCAAGTAGAAGGCGAAAACATCTTGCTTCGTCTGTTCAATTCCACCGGCAATCACAAACCGCAACGGATAACATTGCAGTTTCCCGTATCACGCATTCAAGAAGTCTTATTAAATGAACAAATAGTACAGCAGGTGCCTTTCGAACAGCACGGGGATCGCTCTATGGTGGATATTACTATGCCGCGCTTCGGAATAAAAACACTTTCCATACAAAAAACAGATAATTAATAACATAATGACACAAAAAATCACATCCTGTATCCTGGTCTTTTTTGGGTTTTGGTTAAGCTGCTGCTCTAATCCAAAAGAGCCTGAGTTCTTACCCGCACAGTATGTCAACCCATTTATAGGAGCGAGCACCAGCGTGGGGGCCGCCGGGGTGTACCATGGATTAGGTAAGACCTTCCCGGGAGCCACAACACCCTATGGCATGGTACAGGTCAGTCCAAATACCATTACAGGTGGCGACAATGGCTCAGGTTATAGCGATGAGCATCAAACGATCGAAGGCTTTGCTTTTACGCAAATGAGTGGTGTAGGCTGGTTTGGAGATCTGGGGAATTTTCTGGTGATGCCGACTACAGGAAAGTTGAAAACAGTGGCCGGAAAAGAAGACGGCAATATTGCCGGCTATCGCTCGCATTACAGCAAAGAGACGGAAATTGCACAAGCGGGCTATTATGCGGTAAATTTGAGTGATTACAATATAAAAGTCGAGACTACGGCTGCTCCACACAGCGGCATGATCCGCTTCACCTTTCCCCAAAACAAAGAATCGCGGATACAAATTGATTTGGCGCGCCGTGTCGGGGGTACATCGACCAAACAGTATGTACGCAAAGCAGATAGCCATTCGATCCAGGGATGGATGCGGTGTACACCTGAAGGGGGTGGCTGGGGAGATGGCGAAGGTAATGCCGATTACACCGTATATTTTTATGCTCGTTTTAGCAAGCCGCTGGACAACTACGGCTTCTGGAGTGCGGATATTAAAGCAGACTGGAGTCGGAAGCGAGACGATGTGGTAGCTATCCCCTATTTAAAAAAAGTGGACGAGGCAGATATAATTGTTGGCCAAACCCAATTGGAAGGCAAGCATCTGGGATTCTTCTCTGAATTTGAAACGCAAACTGATGAAGTGGTTACATTACAGGTCGGTATTTCGTTCGTGGATATGGAAGGAGCAGAAAAGAACTTTAAAAGGGAATTAGCAGGTAAGGAATTTGATGCCGTCAAAGCGGAAGCTACCTCTTTGTGGAATCAGGAGTTGAGCCGGATTAAGATACAGGGCGGTACCGAAGAGCAAAAGACTATTTTTTATACGGCCCTCTACCATACCATGATCGACCCCCGCTCCTTCACGGATGTAGATGGACGTTATATCGGTGGAGATAAGCAAATACATAAGAGTACAGGATTTACAAAACGAACGATATTCAGCGGTTGGGATGTTTTCCGAAGTCAGTTTCCCTTACAGACGATTATAAATCCAAGGTTAGTGAGTGATCAGCTAAATTCCCTGATTACGCTTGCCGACGAGTCTGGAAAAGGGTACTACGAACGTTGGGAACTACTGAATGCTTACTCAGGATGCATGATTGGCAACCCTGCCCTATCGGTACTTGCAGATGCGTATGTGAAAGGTATCCGCGACTATGATCTGGAAAAGGCATATCAGTATGCTGTACAGACCTCCAAGAAATTTGGCAACGACAAGCTGGGATACACAGGGCCACCATTTAGTATTTCCAACACCCTAGAGTACGCCTACACGGACTGGTGTATTGCACAGTTGGCAGAAGGTCTCGGAAAGAAACAGGAGGCCGCGCTTTTCCGTCAGAAGGGACAGGCGTATCACCATATTTTCGACCAGGAAAAAGGGTGGTTTCGTCCAAGAACGAATGATGGCTCGTGGGAAGCTTGGCCTGAGCAAGGGAGAACGAAAGAATGGTACGGCGCTATTGAATCAAATCCATACCAACAGGGGTGGTTTGTACCGCATGATATTCCGGGAATGATCGCGCTCATGGGCGGCCGCGACAAGACTCTTGCAGACTTGACGAATTTTTTCGAAAAGACTCCGGAGCATATGCGCTGGAACGATTATTATAACCATGCGAATGAACCTGTACATCTGGTTCCCTTTCTTTTTAATCATCTCGACGCGGCATGGATGACCCAAAAATGGACGCGCCATATCTGCGAAACGGCCTACAAGAACTCGGTAGAAGGTATTGTCGGCAATGAAGATGTGGGACAAATGTCGGCTTGGTATGTGCTGGCTGCTGCGGGAATACATCCCTCATGCCCTGGAAGTACGCGCTATGAAATAACAAGCCCGCTTTTCGACGAAGTAACGTTCAAAACCGATCCAAAGTATTTTTCGGGAAAACCTTTTACCATCAAGGCGCACAACAACACAGCCGAAAATATATACATACAAAAAGCATTGCTAAATGGAAAACCACACGATAAATGTTATTTAGATTTTCAGGAAATGGTTTCCGGCGGAAAACTCGAACTGTTTATGGGCAAGGAGCCTAATCCAGAGTGGGGAGTCCAAAAGAAAATATAGCACAGGATGAATACGAAATTTTTAATTTGGATAACGGGTGCCTTACTGGGTATAGGTTGCGGTTATTCGCAGGAGAGTGATTTGGTAAAGTATGTGAACACCTTACAGGGCACGGATTCAGAATGGGCACTATCCTATGGAAACACCTACCCTACAGTCGGTTTGCCATTCGGAGTACATTTCTTTTCGGCGCAGACCGGAAAAAACGGAGATGGTTGGAAATATCGGTATCAGGACAATACAATTAGGGGCCTTCAACAAGTGCACCAATGTAGTCCATGGATGAACGACTACGCTGTGTTTTCCCTGATGCCGGGTGTCGGAAACCTGATCGTTGACGAAGAGGCAAGGGCATTGCCATTTCATCATAGCAACGAAATAGCGAAACCGAATTATTACGCCGTAAAATTTGATAACGGTATAAAGGCAGAAATCAGTCCGGTCGAGCGCGGGGGACATATGCGGTTTAGCTTTCCGAAAAAGGAGAAAGCGCATTTAATAGTAGACGGATTTTTGAAAGATAGCGAAATAAAGATCATTCCCCATGAACGTAAAATTATTGGATATGTAAACAATGGCCGTTTTGTTCCCGAAAATTTTAGAAATTATTTTGTTTTAGTTTTCAACCAGGATTTTAAGGCTCATGGTACCTGGCAAAATACAAATGGAGAAATAAGGGCGGGCAATACGTATGATGCAGGTAAAGGCATAGGTGCTTATCTGGAATTTAAGTCCGGCGCGAAGGTAGAGGTCAAGCTGGCCTCCTCGTACATCAGTCCCGCACAGGCGGAATTAAATCTGGAACAGGAACTAACAGGCAACAAAGATTTTGAAGTCACCCAGAACAAGGCGTTTGCGATCTGGAACAAGTTGCTAAACCGTGTCGTCGTAGAGGGGGGGACAGAAGAAGAGAAAGCGACCTTTTATTCTTGTTTGTTCCGCGCAAACCTCTTCTCGCGCAAATTCTATGAGATCGATGCAACAGGTAAGCCCTACTACTATAGCCCCTACGACGGAGCGGTACATGATGGTTACATGTATACCGATAATGGATTTTGGGATACGTTCCGTGCGCAATTTCCCTTGAGCAACATCTTGCATGAGGAGATGCAAGGCAGATACATGCAATCTTTGTTGGGCGCGCAGCGGCAAGCAGGCTTCTTCCCTACCTGGTCTAACCCAGGCATGTCTGGCGTAATGATCGGAAACCATGCCATCTCCCTATTAACCGATGCCTGGGTAAAAGGTATCCGTACTTTCGATGCGGATAGCGCACTAACTGCTTACTATCATGAAGCGACAAATAAGGGTTTCTGGGGAGGATCTAATGGAAGAGAAGGCTGGGAAGACTATTTCACCAAGGGGTACATTCCGTATGGCGACATACATGAGAGCACAGCCAAGACACTTGAATACGCATATGATGATTTTTGCGCGTATCAATTGGCCAAATTAACGGGTAATACATTCTATGAAAATGTGTTTGCCCGACAAATGTATAACTATAAAAACGTATTCGATCAGAATGTCAATTTTGTAAGGGGACGATTGGCCGATGGCAACTGGCTTCCCGACTTCGATCCCGTGGAGTGGGGTGGCCCTTTTACTGAAGCCAACGCCTGGCAATATACCTGGTCTGTTCTACATGATATTAATGGACTGATCGATCTCATTGGAGGCGAGGAAAGTTTTAATACAAAATTGGATTCCTTCTTTACAATGGAGCAGACGATTAAATACGGTAGCTATAAACAGGAGATCCATGAAATGCGGGAGATGCTGTTGGCAAAAATGGGCCAATATGCCCATGGAAACCAACCTACACAACACGTCGCGTACCTCTATAATTATAGCGGACAACCCTGGAAATCGCAAAAGCAAGTTCGCCTGGTTATGTCAAATTTATACAATGCAACCGAAAGGGGCTATCCGGGCGACGAAGATCAAGGTCAGATGTCCTCCTGGTACGTGCTTAGCGCTTTGGGAATCTACAGTGTTTGCCCGGGGACAGACGAGTATGTGATCGGAAGCCCCCTGTTCGAGAAAGCGACCATTACCTTGGAAAATGGGAAACGTTTTGTTATCCAGGCGACAAACAATAGTGCGGAAAATGTCTATATCCAGTCGGCGCATTTGAATGGAAAGCTTTACGATAAGAACTTTATTAAATATGAAGATATCATGAACGGAGGAGAACTGAAATTCGTTATGGGCGAAACGCCGAAGATGAATCGGGGGGTCTCTAAAGAGGCAAGACCATTTTCGTTGAGTAAACTAAATTAAGAAGCATGCCAACATAATTTAAAAACCAATGCTGTCGAAAGCTAATAGCTTGAGCAGCAACACATAGTCATTATAAACCATTGTAATATCATTGTTATAGATCAAGTTATGAAAAAGAGGTATTTACTTCACGTAGCATTTGCTACGCTCGTATTCGCGTCCTGCAACAAACAGGGTTTTTTGGATCAGACACAATCCACCGATTTGAACGAGCAGGTCGTGTTTTCCGATAGTGTCTATACGATCAACTTTCTGTCGAGCATATACGCCGATATTGGTTTCGCGACCTGGCCAAGACGATTTGGAGGAGGGGGATTGGATGCGAGTACAGACGAAGCCGAAGGTGCAGGGCTGGGCAGCATCAATACGTTTATTCAGTTTGCTACGGGCACCGTGAATTCAAATTTGATTACCCGTGATGCCTGGGCAAATAGCTACACCAATATCCGACGGGTCAATATCATGCTGAAAAATCTGCCTCAAGCGAAGTTCGGGGACGATATAAAGGTAAGGGTAAAAGCAGAATCACGTTTTTTAAGGGCATACTATTACTTTATCCTGTTAGAACATTATGGCGGTGTTCCCTTAATGGGTGATAGCGTGTACCGGGCAAGCGATCAGATTCCTTTTGCACGCGACACCTACGAAGATTGTGTAAACTACATCGTCTCGGAGTGCGACGCGGCAGCGGAAGATCTTCCGTGGATACAGGAAGGAGAAAATTACGGACGGATTAATAAAGCCGCCTGTTACGGTTTAAAATCGCGGGTGCTCCTTTATGCGGCGAGTCCCCTGTTTAACGGTGAGGGGTTCGTGACGGCTGGGCCCTTGCAGGCTATCGTAGGCTACCCGAATGCCGATCAAACACGGTGGAAACGAGCTGAAGATGCTGCCGCCCAAATTATGGAATCAGGTCAATATGCTTTACATGTGGACAATAACACGGAGCCAGGATATGGATTTTATCGGGTGTTTCAATTGCGAAAAAACTCAGAATACCTATTGGCAAGAATGCAGGATGCCAACAGGGATTTGGAAGGCATCTGGCATCCGCCCACCTTTGGACTGGGCAGTCCGGGTGCATATCCTTATCTGGAGACAGTCAACGCCTTTGGCATGAAGAACGGGCTACCCATCGACGATCCACAATCGGGCTATGATCCTGCGCAGCCCTATAAAGACCGGGATCCTCGTTTGGCAAATACCGTGACCCGAGATCAGTCCCTGGTGTTTCATAGAGATGGGTTGGCGAGACGGCCGGTCAATATTTATATTGACAAAACGAACCCAAGTAATATCACCTCTGGTCAGGATGCGATTTATAAGGGTACCCCCACGGGCTACTACACGTATAAGATGGTTCACCGAGAGGTAGGGGCAGACTGGTTTAGTACGGAAACACCACGTTGTATGCCTATTATACGTTATGCGGAAATCCTGTTGAATTATGCGGAAGCGCGTAATGAAAGACTGGCCTCGCCCGATGATGAAATATACGATGCCGTAGAATCCATTCGGGAACGAGCGGGACTATCTCCTTTTGTCTTGCCTACGGACTTATCGAAGGCGGAAATGCGGGACATCATCCGTAATGAGCGCCAGAAAGAGCTGGCCTTTGAAGGACATCGGTTCTTTGATGTGCGCCGCTGGAAAATTGCCGAGGTCGTGGAAAACAGTCAGTTACACGGCACAGAGCCTGTCCGCACTTCAGCAGGTACGGCATACAATACCATAAATGTTAGAAAGCGTGTATTCAACAACCGTATGTACTTATGGCCTATACCGCAGTCTGAAGTGGCTAAATCGGTAGAATTATTACAGAATCCAGGATATTAAAAGAAAATAACGATGCACATGAAACGATTATCACATTGGGTGTTTACAGTGCTTTCACTGATCACCCTTTCTTCCTGCGAAGAGGAAATGTCGAACATAGTAACCGACGAGACAGCGAAAGATGTAACAGGTAACTGGAAGGTACTGAAGCTTACACGTAATGGAGAAGACCTCAGCAAACGACTGGATCTTAATGATTTTCAGATCAGTTTTAAAACAGATGGGACCTATAGCCTGTCGGAGCAATTACCTTTTGTCGTGAACGACGCTGGGAACTATACGCTGAGTGATCCACAATTCCCCTTCAGCCTAATACTGCAGCCCGAAGGGGAAACCACTGAAGTCCCCGTAAAATTCCAATTTCCGGTTGTGAAAGGTAAGCGCCAATTAAGCCTCACCTTCAGCCTGGGATGTTCCAGCAATACGTACCAATTCGATTTTGAACGACAAAATTAAAAATTATGAAGCGACCATTTCAAAAATTGACCTACCTATATCTCCTGATTGGACTAGGTATGACCTTATTCCTGGTGCACTGTGGTCTCACAGCATTGACCGTAACGGTACCGACACAAGCCAAGGCAAATGAAATTGCTACTTTTTATATGCACTCCGGTGCCGAACCCCAGATCGAAGAGCCAAATACATATACTACCCAATTGCTGGCGGGAATCATGGTGCCAAAGAGCTGGAATGCCCGAAAAAATGCGGTACTAACCTATACAAGTTCGAAGGGAAATGGAACCTTACGCATGATACCCGACGCAGAAACAGAACCGGTTTCGGGACTGAGCTGGCACGAAGCCGCCAAAAAGATGTTCGGAATCGGACCAAACCTTATAGACGACTTCGAATGGATCATCTATAGAAGCACACAGTCTTTCACCTTTGTTAACAATGAACATCAAACTGCTGATCTGAGTTTCGATGTCAAGGTAGAATGCCGTGTAGGACCTGAAAATATGTTGGCTAGCTTGGGCTTCTATGTGGGATCCTCGATCGAGAACCTAAGACCGGAAGATACCGATTATAAAAAATACACCTTTTCCAATCCATTGGAAATCATCGAGGGAGAGGGCGACCTGATTGATTTCGTTAACCCCCAATTGGGCACCGTACAGCCCGTAAAAAGCCTAGATAACGACATCGTCACCTTAACGTTTGATGCAGGAGTAACAAACACCGATTTGGATGATATGGACGAGATATATTTAAGTGCAAAGGCATTTGATGAAACCGGACAGCTCCTCGATGAAATAACTACGCGGGATGATAAAACGAAGCTCACAGACGTGGGAGGTAAGAAATTCATTCTCGATCTATGGCCCCGTGGTTATTTCAATATTCAGAAAGAATCACGAATTGCCAAACTTGAATATTTTTATACGGATGCCACCGGTACAAAAAAGGTTGGATATGGAAATACAGATGAACCTTTCACGTATACATTTCGTTGCGAATAGCCTCAGTGAGATCGAATACACATCAAAATTATGAATATGCTATATCATTATATAAAATTAAGTACGCTAGGACTACTACTGCTTTACTCAGGAACATACTTGGGCTATGCAGGTTCGGTTACAGAGACGGACGGCGTTGCTTTGCGTTACGCAATTCAAAAAAACGATCCGATCAAGGTGGTCGATGATTACGGAAAGCCGCTCATAGGAGCTAAAATATACACTCCCCAACGGGAATTACTTGCCACTACGGATGAGTTTGGGGAAGCCCGTATACCCCCTTCTGCAACAGACTCGGATATTCTTGTGCAACATCCGGGATATTACCCGAAAACGGTGAAGCGAGGGTCAACCCCTACCGTAGCACTAGTTGCCAACTATTTGGTAACAACCGATACAATTGAGGTGCTTTACGAAAGAAGGGATAAAAGGAGCCTTTTGGGTGCGGTGTCTACGGTAAATAACAACCAGTTAAAGAGTACACCCACACCGTTATACCTCAATGCCTTAACGGGAAGGCTCCCGGGGTTTTATACACAGGAGATCAGTGGTTTTAGATCAGCTCGAACTGCACCGATTTCCTATGTGGATTTGGCGGGTTCTCTACCTAGTGAAGCTACCCGATATAGCTCCAACCTAAACGATAATAGTGAGATTTCCTTTCAATTACGTGGCCAAAATCCGATTACTATTATCGACGGGGTGCAGCGGGAAATCTACTCCATCGATCCCGAAAGTATCGAGTCTATCACGGTAGCAAAAGATGCGCTGTCTTCTATCCTACTTGGGCAGCGAAGCTCCAGAGGTGTGCTCCAGATTACAACCAAGCGTGGTAAGGAGGGAGCTCCACGTGTCTCATTTTCCGCCCAAACGGGAGTACAACATGCATTGAAGCGTCCAGAACCATTGAGTGCGCATCAATATGCGTACTTATATAATGAAGCACTATTAAACACAGGCCGTCAACCGGTATATTCTCAGGATGATTACGAGGCCTTCAAAACCGGAAGTTCGCCTTATATATACCCGAACGTAAACTGGTATGACGCTATTTTGAAAGAAAACAACCCGATATCAAAGTATAATCTGGGTGTCAACGGAGGGATAAAAAATGCACGGTATGCACTTTCTCTAAGTTATTTGCGCCAAGAAGGTATGTTTCAATCGTCTGACGAGTTTGATTACGATACCAATCTGGATCAGCAGCGCTATCTTATTAATAGTACAATCGATGTGGACGTAACCAGTGATTTCACCATAGGATTGCAACTTTTTGGACGAATTCAAAATGGAAGACAGCCAGGTGCGGGAACCCAGAATATCTTAAACGGACTCTTCTCTACACCCAACAATGCCTACCCCATGTTTAATCCTGATGGGTCTTACGGAGGTTCCTCGGTATTCAGGACAAACCTTTACCAGCAGGCGACTGGTTCGGGCTATCTACTGGACAACACACGGGATATTTTGGCAAACCTTGATCTAAAATATAAATTTGACAGTTGGTTGCCTGGTTTATATGCGCAAGGGAAAGTGAATGTTTCTTCTACCTCGTCTAGCTTGGTGGACCGAAACCGCAGGCAGCCCGTTTTCGACGTACGTAATAATGAACAAGGCGACCTGACTTACGTTCGTTTTGGTGACATTGCCGACCAACCTAACGCATTCTCCACAACATCAACTGCTAACTTTTTCTATTTCCAGGGCGCGCTTGGTTACGATACACACATCGGTGGTGTACACCAGATTGGCGGAAAAATCTTCGTGGATCAACAAACATCGAACTACCAGTTCGACCTACCATCGATCTATACGAATATTGCCGCGACCGGTAGTTACGCATACGACAATAAATACTTTGCTGAATTGGCACTGAATTACTCGGGTTTCAATCGCTTTCAACCTGGAAATCGATTTGGGCTGTTTTATGCCGCAGGTCTTGGTTGGGACATGGCACGGGAGTCTTTCCTGGCAGATCAGTCTGAGTGGTTGGACCAGTTGAAGTTAAAGGCTACTTACGGACACACGGGCAACACCAATGAAGGCGCATTGGGGTATTACAGCTGGCGCACTTCGTATGGCCAGGGGGGTAGCGACGGCTATAGGTTTGGCTCGGAATACAGTTATGTGAACAGCATGGTCGAAAAGGGCTTGGCAAATGTGGATGCAACCTGGGAAAAGGGAAGCAAACTTAATGTAGGATTGGATATTTCCCTATGGAAGTCTATGTTCAAATTGAATGCGGCTTATTTTCGCGACAGCTACTCCGATCTGTTACAACAACGTGGGTCGACGATCGAGCTGATCGGCATAGGCTATCCAAATGAGAATATTGGCAAAAATCTGTATGAAGGGCAAGAACTGGAAGTGACCTATCAGAATCGGGTTGGCGGCTTCAACTATTTTATAGCGGCGAATGTTTCACGTATGCGCACGGAAGTGCTTTACATGAATGAAATTTACCAGCAATACCCTTGGAACCACCGTACAGGTATGCCGATAGGACAAACATTTGGCTATCAAGCGGATGGTTTGATACAAACACAGGAAGAGGCGGATGCGGCACCAAAGTTGGCTGGGAATGTAGTATATCCAGGAGACGTCAAATTGATCGACCTCAACGGCGATGGTGCGATTAACATATATGATCAGACGGCGATCGGAAACACAGAGCCTATTCTTTATTTTGGGACAACACTAGGTTTTAATGTCGCCGGATTCGACTGTAGTATATTGCTTCAGGGAGTGACAAACCGAACTTATCAACAGACGGATTATTCTTTTGGTAGTGATGGCGATAAACAGGGATATAGCTACATGCTAGGCAGATGGACTCCAGAAACGGGCGCCACAGCTACGTACCCTCGTCTAACCATTGGTCTGGATCCGACAAACACGCCGTATTTGAACAACTCCAGCTATTGGACACGTTCGGGGGCTTATTTGCGCGTTCGCAATGTGGATGTTGGCTATACGTTTCCATTTGCATTAAGCAAAAGAATCAACGTTTCGGCATTGCGTGTTTTCGCAAACGCACAAAATCTGTTTACCACCACACCGTATGATAGGCTGGATCCGGAAATCTATAGTAATACAGCTTATCCTATTCAACGGGTGATCAGCTTTGGTGTGAATATCAAATTATAACCTTAGACACATACAATATGAAGTATATAAATCTAACAGGGGTTGTTGCCCTTATCGGTCTTACCGTCTCCATGTACTCCTGTAAAAGTGACTTAGAGACGGAACCTATTGAACTGCAGACACTCGAAGAGATATTCAACCCAAGAGATTCTGCGGGCGCAAATGCGGAAAGGTTTTTAGCAGACTGCTATCGGTTTCTGCCCAATACAGGAAACAGGGTGGGTGGAGACTTTCTGGACGCCGCTACCGATGATGCGGTATCTTCTAACCCTACAAATACGTCGGTGCAACAATTGGCGCTAGGTACATACACGGCGGATAGTTACCCGGATAACTTCTGGACTAACGGATACCAAGGGATTCGCAGAACAAGTATTTTTATCCAGAATATCGACAAGGTTCCGTTAAAAGGCAAATTGGAGAATGGTACCCCATTCAACCGTGTATGGAAAGCGGAAGCTCGCTTTATCCGGGCGCTATTGTATTTCGAGTTGGTAAGACGCCACGGCGGAGTACCATTATTGGGCGACAAGGTGTACCAATTGAATGACGACATAAACTTACCTCGACAAAGTTTCCAGGAATGTATAGATTTTATCGTAAAGGAATGTGATCTGGTAAAAGATAGCCTGCGGGTAGATCCTTTTAATCTTACGTTCTACGGACGGCCCACGAAAACAGCGGCAATGGCGCTAAAATCCC
Source organism: Sphingobacterium alkalisoli (assembly GCF_005049105.1). Lineage (GTDB taxonomy): Bacteria > Bacteroidota > Bacteroidia > Sphingobacteriales > Sphingobacteriaceae > Sphingobacterium > Sphingobacterium alkalisoli. The sequence continues at coordinate 619,592 of NZ_SUKA01000001.1, read as the reverse complement.
GGGTACTGCTGTATGCAGCGAGCCCCTTGTTTAACGGGAACAACATCGATCCTCAAAATCCATTGACGGGTTATACGGACTTTGCGATAGCTAGATGGCAGCTTGCAGCGGAAGCAGCAAAGGCGATTATGGATCTGGAATTGTTTACGCTCGAACCGGAGTTCAAAAATGTCTTCATCACCCGGAACAATGAACGGATATTCTCGAAACAAGGCGATAATAATACCAGTATAGAAAATAACAATGGTCCTATCGGATATGCTGCGGGAGTCAACAACGGGCGAACTAGCCCAACACAGGAATTGGTGAATGCTTTCGGTATGGAAAATGGATTACCGATCACGGATCCCAATTCGGGATATGATGAAAACGATCCCTATGCGGGAAGAGATCAACGATTTTATGGGACAATTTTCTATTCTGGCGCTATGTGGCTGAGCCGGCCGGTGCAGACCTTTGAAGGAGGAGCAGACAAACCGGGTGGAACAAGGCAGCAAACGAAAACGGGTTATTATTTACGAAAATTTATGGGAAACTTTGAATCGGCTACCAACTATAGTAACGTAAACCATGACCATATCATTTTTCGCTATGCCGAAATCCTCTTAAATTTTGCGGAAGCACGTAATGAGCATCTAGCCGATCCAGATCAAGCGGTATACCAGGCCGTAGAGCGCATCCGGCGGCGCGCGGGACTTGTACCCTTCGCGCTTCCGGCAGGACTGGATAAAGATCAGATGCGCGGGATCATCCAAAATGAACGCCGCAAAGAGCTCGCCTTTGAAGAGCACCGCTTTTATGATGTGAGGCGATGGAAACTGGCCGAACAAGAATTCAATAAAGAACTGCATGCCGCAATTATTTACCAAACGGGTACGGGTACGATCCGCCAGGAAACACCTGTTTATAAAATGAATTTCGAAAAACGGATGTATCTGGCTCCCATCCCATTCAGTGAGGTGATCAAAAATCCGAGCATGGTACAGAATCCGGAATGGTAAGCAAATGATTTATTTTTTATTAGCTAACACAACATGAAAAAAAATATTTATCTCTTATTAGCAATCCTTATTACCCCGTTACTGACGTGGGCGCAGTCTACTGTCACAGGTATTGTTAAAAATACTGCAGGCCCACTGGCCGGTGTGACCATTTCGGAGAAAGGAGTAGCCAACATGGTTCAGTCCGACGAAGATGGACGCTTTAGTATACCCTTACAGGGAAATAGCGTCCTTGTATTCAGAAGCGTGGGCTATGCATTGCAAGAGCGTACGGTTAAAGAAGGTGACGAACTGGAAATTATTCTCCAATCCAACAGCCAAGATCTGAACGAAGTGGTGGTAGTGGGTTTCGGAACAACAAAAAAACTAACAAATACAGGTGCAGTAAGCTCTATTAAAGGTGCAGATATAAGGCAGGTACCTACTTCCAGCGTACAGAATGCGTTAACCGGAAGGCTACCGGGTTTTGTCGCTGTGCAACGATCTGGACAACCCGGAAGGGACGCTTCTGATTTTTATATCCGGGGTGTCAGTTCGTTAAATCCAGATGGTAACCAACCACTGATTATCGTCGATGATATCGAATATACATACGACCAGTTAGCGCAGATTAATGTGAATGAAATCGAAAGTATCTCCATTTTGAAAGACGCATCGACAACGGCGGTCTTCGGTATCAAGGGGGCAAATGGTGTATTGGTTGTAAAGACACGTCGTGGAGAATCTGGAAAGCCCAAGATCAATGTACGTTTAGAATCCGGCTTGCAGAGCCCGGTGACCCGATTGAAATTTGCAAACGCCTACGAAAGTGCTTTACTCTGGAATGAAGCGATTGCTAATACGGCAAACGACAACACTTATCAACCGTTTAGCGAAGAAGCCTTAGCTCATTTTCGCGATGGGGATGATCCCTATGGACACCCGGATGTAAATTGGTATGAGCGTATTTTTAAACCGAATAGTCTGCAGTACAACAGCAACGTGGACATTACGGGAGGTAGCGAGAGCATTAAGTACTTTATATCGGGCGGTGCTTTTTCGCAAGATGGAAACTTGTACGATTTTGAAAACGAAGAAAATAAGGTTAACAGCAACTATTACTATCGCCGTTTCAACCTGCGATCAAACCTTGATGTACAAGCTACAAAGAGTTTGAAGTTGCGATTGGATATGCGCGCAAATTTCAATCGGATAAATACACCGCGAGCGGGAAACATCGTTGGAGAGGTTTTTGATTTCAACAAAATCCGCCCTTGGTCGGCCCCTTTTCTAAATCCAGACGGCTCGTATTCCTATGCCAGCGATACGCAGGAGCTACTACCAACCGTCAATGCGCGCTTGGGAACGTCGGGATATTATTTGGACAGGCGCAACGATATCAACATGCTTTTTGGCGGTACACAGGAGTTGAATATCATTACGCAGGGCCTATCGCTATCGACAAGGATAGCTTATGCCAGTATCGAATCGAACGGGCGTGAGCAGGGCCGGGATCAAATACCGGTATACCGGTATTTTCCCGATTCGGACTCGTATGTCTTAAAAGGCGGTGCGCCGTATGTTATGGACAATTATACGCTCCGCGCATTTCAAGGTGATTACAATAGCCGTGTAAATGTACAGGCCAACCTCAACTACAGTAGGAATTTCGGTGCGCACCACGTCAATTCGTTATTACTCTACAACCGTGAATCGTATAATAGCCGAGGAGATAAGCGTACAAACTGGATCCCGCAAAATTTTCAGGGTTTTACGTTAAGAACGGGCTACGGTTATCAGGAAAAATACCTCGTGGATCTGACGCTGGCGTATAACGGTTCAGATCGATTTCAGGCGGACCAACGGTACGGATTTTTTCCTGCTGTTTCCGTGGGCTACAACCTGGCAAAGGAAAAGTTCTTTGAGGAAAGGTTCGATTTCGTCGACTTATTCAAGTTTCGTGGCTCATATGGTATCGTCGGTTCGGATAAGGTTGCTGGCGACCGCTACTTGTTCCAGCAGGTTTATAATGAAGGCGGAAGCTATTCCTTTGGCGTAGCGCATCAACCTGTAGGCACAATCTACGAAGGCAATCTGGGCAACAGCAATGTAACCTGGGAAAAACAGTCTTCTTTTGATATCGGATTGGATATGAATTTATTTAACAATAGGTTCTCACTGGCTGCCGATTATTTCAACAACATCCGATATGATCAATTGGTGATTTCGCAATCGCTACCCATACACATTGGTGTAGGCGTGTCTCCGACCAACATTGCACGCGTCAGAAATAGTGGGGTAGAATTTGAACTCAACTACAACGACCATATCGGTGAATTTAATTATAACGTAAAGGGTGTCTTGACCTATTTTAGGAACAAGATTTTATTTCAGGACGAACCGATGCCGGCCTTCCCCTGGTTACAGCTAACAGGACACCAAGTAGGCCAGCCCATGGGTTATCTGTTCGACGGATTTTATACGGAAGAAAATCTGGACGACAGTCCTAAACCCGCAGGTGGATATGAAGTCCGTCCCGGTGATTTGCGCTACAAAGACCTTAATGGTGACGGACTGATTGATGACTACGACAGAAGTGTCATTGGGAGACCGAACATCCCCAATACCAGTTTCGGACTGACATTAGGGGGCAGCTATAAAGGTCTTAGCTTTAATATTTTGTTGCAGGGGACAACAGGCTACAGCTTCAGTGTACAGGGCAGTGGTATAGAACCGTTTAAAAGCCAATTCCAACCTATTCATCAGGAACGATGGACTCCGGAAACGGCCTCAACGGCGAAGTTCCCACGGTTGACAACTAATCCGACGACGGTTAACAGCCCCTCCTCATATATGTCAGACTTTTGGCTCATTGATGCCACTTATCTGCGATTGAAAACAATAGAGCTTGGATACCAAATGCCTGATCGTTGGTTGCCGATGAAGATCAGTAATGCACGTATCTACTTAAGTGGATATAACCTGTTGACCTGGACAAATTATTCGCTGTATCAACAAGATCCTGAGGTTACATCAAATACGGCTGGGGATGCCTATCAGAATCAACGTGTTATTAATTTAGGTATTCAGATCGGCCTTTAGGGTCAAATTTTTATTCGAAAAGTATCATGTTTCCGACACTCTCACATCTAGTCAACTATTTATTTGGTACAGATTTTTCCTGGCCTATACCTACTTTTGGCTTTTTTGTAGGGCTGTCGTTTGTACTCTCCTATTTGACATTTAGAAGTGAGTTTGCTCGAAAAGAACAGATAGGTGATATTCATGCATTCCCAGAACCAATGAAATCTAGGGTGAATAGAACCTGGCTTATTATACTGGGGTACGGCATCACTGGATTTCTGCTGGGCTTTAAAGGTACTGCGCTGTTTGTGAATGCAACAGCTTTTTTTAACCGTCCTTTTTCCTGGATATTTTCTGGTGAAGGTCACTTGTCGGGAGGACTGATACTATCGAGTTTGTGTATGGTCTATATTTTCCTGACTTACAGACGATCGGAAAGAAGGATAGCGCAGGATGAGGTACAGATGGTACGTCCGAGAGAGCTTATGCCGACATTGGTTCTGTGGGCGGCCATTACCGGATTTATCGGCGCAAAACTGCTTAATATTTTTGAAGACTACGGTTTATATCAATCGCACTCCATCTGGGATATGTTGCGCTTTAGTGGGTTAACATTTTGGGGAGGCCTTTTATTTGGCGCGGCGAGCTACTTGTATATTGGTATGCGGAAAGGGATCCACTGGCGGCATTTAGCAGATATTGGTTCGCTCGGTATGCTGGTAGCGTACGGCGTGGGAAGGATGGGATGCCACCTCTCTGGTGATGGCGACTGGGGAATTGTAAATACCGTAGATAAACCTTTTTCTTGGCTGCCTAACTGGATGTGGTCTTTCGATTTCCCACATAATGTAATTCATCAAGGGGTGTATATACCGGGCTGTGCGGAGACATATTGTTATGTGCTGCCGGAGGGTGTTTTTCCCACATCGCTTTACGAGTCTACTGCTATACTGCTCATTTTTGTTATACTATGGATGATTAGGGATAAGATTAAATTACCAGGACTCCTTTTTACCATTTATCTTTTTGTGGTGGGTACGGAACGGTTTCTCATTGAGTTCATCCGCGTTAATTATAAATTTGATGTTTTTGGTTTTCCCCTTTCCGAAGCGCAGCTGATCAGCTTGGGGATACTGCTATTGGCTGTTTTCATGGTCGTCTACTTATATATAAATCGCCACAATAAACTAACGAAATCTAAAATTCAACTTTAAATCCAACAAATTATGATCAAAAATCTTTTGTATTTAGTTGTCCTGCTCTTACTGGGATCCTGTAAAGTAGACTATGAGTTGCCGCCACATCCAGGGCGGATGATTAAAAATTTCCAGCTGGAAACGGGTCAATATGGTAATGCCAGCATTTTTTCACGGGATGATGTTCATCAGGTCTTGGTGAAAGTAACATCCGATGCCAACCTGAGCGCGCTAAAACCGATTATTGAAATTTCGGACGATGCCACAATCCGACCTGCATCAGGTGAAATAATCGATGTTTCGGCAAATAAAACCGTGACCTATACGGTCACTTCGGCATCGGGGCAACGCAGGGAATGGAAAGTGGAATTTGCCGTCTATGATTCTGAAATCAGCGAATACGACACCTATAGCATTTCAAGCATACTAAACGGCAGGGTAATGCAGATAGAGGGCGATAACAACTTCAATGAAAAATATGTAGAGGATGCGGGGGTAGATGTCGGAAATTCTGAAATAACCAATGGAGAAAATCTTCAAAGATGGCAGGAGTGGGATATTATTTATCATGCTACAGAAGAAGACATAAAATATTATAAATTCAGAAATCTCCATAGTGGAAAGTTCTTAACTGCAGGTGCTGCCGCTGGGGAGCAACTGAAACAGAAAAGAGCGTCCGCAACATCCTTGGACGCACAACTGTGGAAGATAGCGGAAATTAATCAAACCGGAAAATATGAAATATCGAATAAAACTAATGGGCTGTATGTTTCCATGACCAGTACACCAGATAAGGTATATATTACGCAAGAGCCGAAAGCGGATGATGATCGGCAGAAATGGGATATCGTTAAACTACCAAAAGATAGCTACAGGGACGATGATGTATGTCATTTCTTTGAACGCACAACGGGTTCGGTTGCGTTCGATCAGGGAAACAGTATTCCGCTTTCTGACGGTAGGGTGCTATGGGTAACACAAGACGCGTGGCACCACGGTTCAATGGCTCCTAACGGCAACTTGTATGGTAACCATTTTATATCCTATACCAACTCGATTATTATTCAGCCTTCTAATGACGATTGGAATCCGGCTGCTCCAATGATGACGGCAGACGGGCGGTCCAATGGAGGGGTTGGCAATTTAATTCCTAAATACCCCGGTAAAACATGGAGCTGGCCAGGAGCCGGAGTTGAAATCGATAATGTGGTGTATATACATAATACGGAGGGCGAGGGTCTGGGATCGGAAAACGATCACCAATCGCTTTATAAATTAACTCCTATTAGTTCCACCCACTGGCAGACCGAGCGGACGACACCGGCGGGCTTGACTGCTTCGGAAAAGTTAATGCGGTTTGCCAACGGAATGGTGAAGGCAAATGATGGTTATGTATATGTGTATGGTAGCCGCTCCATCCCGGAGAGCTTTGGTTTTGAAACGGAACTTTATGTAGCGCGGTTCCCGCAAAACGATCCTCAAAACTGGACATTTTGGAACGGAGATTCTTGGGGAGCGACAGCAAGCACCGCGACAGGAGCTCCTATAAACTCGGGAATGGGTACCAATTATGTGAGCTATCTGAATGGAAAGTATATACACCTTACTATGGATCAGGGGTTCTACTGTGGGATAACCTCCATCAACATGTATATTTCCACAGCCAGCAGTCCGATAGGACCATTTACGCCGAAAAAATTAGTCCATAGCTTTACGGAGTTCTATAAAGGACAAAATGCGAGAGTGTATACTCCATTGATTCATGCATCTTCTGGTAATGGGAAAGATGAATTATTAGTTACCTACAGCATGAACTTCGGTGCCTGCGTGGACACTGGAGATGGGGCAATTAAAGAAAGCGACGGCAATTATGACCCTTATTATTACCGGGTAAAGGGTGTACGTATACCGTATGCTAGGTTTGACTTGTAGCGCTTTAAAATACAAAAGACTTCATCAGCTAAACGTATATTAGTTGAAAAAAAGAGCCTGAAATCATAAACTGACACAGGCTCTTTTCCATTTATCTCGCGATCTTACTTATTTTGCAAATCTGAAGTTTGAAAAATAATAGACCATATCTGCCGGCGGAGCAAACGTCAATGAAGGTTCTCCGCCAATGTTAATGACAACAACCCTATTGTGTCTATCTATCAGGTTTGATAAATCAACAGTGACATCTGTCCATTTCTCCAAATTCTCATCGCTAATCCTGAAGGCGTTGGCATCGGGAGCCCAATATTCTTGACCAAAAGAGCTTTCTGTATTGAATGCCCAGGTGTAGTTCATAAATCTGGGCCATATTCGCTGATAAGGCGCATAGATCCCATTAAACGTTGACTTCGCTGGCATATACACTTTAAATTTAAGATATTTGTACTCAGCGATATTAAAGCGATACTCTTTCGGAAGCACAAAAATAAAAGATCCGCTTCTCCCCTTTAGCGTTGCCTTAATGGGATTCACGATATTCGTTCCCGCCGGGTACGAGGTGGCGGGATTGACCAAGTCCAGTGCCCAGGCCGTAGCATCCTGTATTTTTCCGTCTAAGAAAAAGTTCATAGGGATCAGCGATTCATCCGGTGTTGTCACCCACTCGATAACTCCAGCTTCATCAAACGGTCGTAAGAGGTGATCTATTCCCAATGAATTAGGCACGTATTTAACCTTCTTAATAATACCGAGATTCATCAAATCGACCATGGTCTGGGCATTTGCGTCTGAAATCGGAGAAACTTTTCGGATGAAGGGCAGATAATCACCGCCACCAATGACTTTGCTGATGTTGTTACGGTTATAGCTAATCGTTTTTAGATCGAAGATGTCGCCTCCTGTTAGATCAAGTTCTTCTATATTAGGAAAATAAAACAAGTCTTGAAGCGTATTGGTATGCACTGGAAAAACCAGCTTCTTGTAAGACGATACGCCCTCGGAGGTGAAAACCGTAACGCCATTGGCCGCTAAAATATCTTGCTCTGCGGGATTAAAAACGGTAGAACTCGTCGGCATATTTATATTCAGCGAGGTCTCAATCTTTAAAGAGTCCAAGATTGTCGTACCATTAACTTTGGGAATGACATTATAACTTAGCTGTATGTTAAACTGCTCACCGGCATTCAAATTCGCAGCAAAAATCCGTGGATTAGCGCCTTTATTTCCGGTTATTTTTTTTCCGTCTTTATCCGTGTATTCGTAATCTACACTTCGATACTCCAAAAGAATTGAAGATAACGCACTAGGCCAATCGATCACAGCAGCATTCGGCGAGGTCAATACCCGGGGAGATGCAACGACAAGATTGTCCAAATCGCCTGAAGTAAATGGAATAACGGCGATCTCTTGTGGAACCGATTGATTGTCGTATTGATCTACGGTATATACTTTAATTCGATAGAGCTTCGACTGCTTCAAATCAGGCACATTAATCCACGACACGAGCGAGTCGATTACGACCTGCTTGCCATCATATTCGATGACGGTCTTCGTAGACTTCCCCATCGAAATTTGACTTGAAGGTATTCTCCCAGCCTTCATCAAATCCAATTCTACCCGTTCGAATCCTATTTTGGCGGATATGGTATCGTATTTTGCGGGGTATATCACCTCTGCTGAGTACGGTTCAACATTATCATACATTCCCTTACACGCGAATATTAAGCTCAGGACACCTACAAAAGACAGGTAGATTATCGCATTCTTTGATAGATTCTTCATAATTGAAAATTAATTTCTTTTTTTACCATATAAGGTTATTTCCGATAGGCAATTCGCATCTTCTAGGGTATAGTTTCCGTTAAAGCTCTTCACCGCCTCGTACCTGAACCATCGTGTTGGTTTGGTATATGCTGGCTCATCCGGATACATATAGGCCATATCTCCAGCCTCCCCTTTCTTTACAAACTCCAATTCAGTCAAACCTTGTGGAACGATAATTTTGCTTTGCGACACAAACTCCCAGGAACTAGTCGCGTCGTCCCAAATGTACATATTGTACATGCCGACATTTTCATCTCTATAATACTGTCCTCTGGCAATGTTCGCTAATCCCCCAGAGTGACGCTGTACCGTGATGATACGACTCAATTCATAATAGCCACCTAGATCGATAATAAAGTTCCAAGGCATATTCCCATCTGCCGTTCTTCCTGTTTTTCCACGACTACCGGTATGCATAAAGTTGAGGTTGTCTCCCCTGTCGATGATATCGTCAATGACATACCGATTACGTCCTTCTAACGCATTGCCGAAAACCATAGGAACACCACCGACCGAATCATTGGCATTAGGCAGCATCCATTCTGATTTCTCAATTTTATTATCTTCAAATAGTGAAATACTACCTTTGTCGATAGTTTCGGTGATGTTACCGTACATATCTTCTACGCGCACTTTAACAGCGACTTTTTCGGTAGGTGGTAAAAATAAATCGTTAACAAATCTCCGATCTTCCTCCAAATTGGATGAAAAAACGGAAGTTAATGTGCGTGTAGCGCCATCCTGGTTAAAAGTGAAATCGACATACACATTTATATTCTGCTTGAGCTCATTTGTCCAATCTAAAAAGAAAGAGCTAAACCCCGGCTTCACTTCCATAGAATTCGCTACGCGACTAAAGGCAGGCTCTAACGGTATAACCGGAACGTCCAGTGCCTCTGACCTATTGCCAGCTCGATCTACCGCAAAAAGCTGAACGGTATATTCCTCGCTGCTCGGGAAACCATATACATCTAACGAGTCAACAAAATAAGAGGCCGCGAATGTGAAAGCCTTACCCTTTGGATTTGTATAAACGGCTTCTATGCTCATTAAATCTTCATCATCTGGAAGTGTATAAAAAAATCTAGCTCCCCCAAAAAGTGCTTTGTACGTTTTTAACGTAACCTTGCCGGGCGGGTTGCTATCATCGCTATTGGGCTTAAAACGCTCGAGCTCTTCACAGGAAAACAGTAACAAGGAGGCGAGTGTAATATATAAGAGTTTAAGATTCGTACTTTTCATATGTATAGAATTACGTTGAGCTCGCAAGCTCGGTTTGATTTTTAATTGCCAAGGGACTATTTTAAGCTTACCAACCTGGATTCTGAATCAGTTGCCCGTTGGTATTCATCTCATTAAGGCTTATAGGCCACAAACAATCGGTGATGGTAAATCGACGTTCTTGCTTCACCTCCAATACAAAAAATGCAGATGCTGTTGTTCCCGTATGTGTCCATCCCCAAACGGGAGAAGAAAATGCGGAAGTTGCCTTCTTATGACGCCACATATCCCAGAAATGTATTCCCTCAAACGCAAACTCGATGCTTCTTTCCTTCAAAATAATATCCCGAAGACCTTCTTTAGTCTGATGCTTATTCACCGTCCGGGTTAATGAGGCGTCAGCCCAAATGGCTTCAATATCCGGTATGCCGGCACGTGTCCTCACTTTGTTGATCTCGTCATACACCTCCTGTGAAGGTCCTGAATATTCATTTAATGCTTCTGCTTTCATTAAATATAGGTCTGCCATCCGAATAATGGGGTACGGGAATTTAATTGTCCGTTGCCACGCTCCCGATTGCGACTCGGGATGTACAAGTTTCTGTGTCCCTATACCGGTGGTCATAAAGTCCGTGGTGTGTTGCGATGAGTTATAGCCGCCGTGGGAATTCCCAAACATCATTGTATTTATCCGTACCGCATGTGCCCGCCAATATCCCGCAGTGATCCCCAGGTTGGCATAGAATCTAGGCTCTCGGTTCATGTAGAGTTTTATCGTTTCGGCTCCCGGTTGTAGGTATCCATTCCATGGCGTATAGCTCGGTTCAAGCTGTCCTGGAGTACGTACAATTTCGTGCTTGTTATCGAAATCGTACGTCAGATCCTCTTCAATAGGGAGCCCGTTTTCCGTGTAATACCGCTCGGCCATGCTATAGGTGGCTGCCATCCATTGCCAGGAAAAACTCGATGAATTAACCACCCCGTCGCCATATCCTTCTGGTAAGCGGATATTGCTGGAGTGAGCCAGCTCTCCCGAGTTGTAATAATTCAGGTTGGAATTGCCCCAAACCAACTCTCTATTCCAAGGATCTACAACGAGCATCCGCAGATCATAAAGGGTCTTCATCCGCTCGTTGTTCGCTTCAAATGCAGGTCTGTCATAAATAAAAGGCTCTCTTTCATAATGATATAAGCCTAACCCATTTGTTTCGCATAACGAAATAGCTTCGTTGAGCGCATCGATGGCGTCTTTCCATTTCTCCTGATTTTCCTGTAACGGAAAGAATGGTTGCCCATCTTTGTCCATAAAATCGCCAAAGTATTCCTGATTACCGTTGAAGAAGGGACTTGCACGAAAAACTAAGACACGTGCTTTAATAGCTCTTGCAGCTACTTGGTCAATTTGCCCCAGATTATTAGACGTTGCGCGCTCTACCAAACCTGGGATAGCTTCATTCATTAAATCCAAGATATAGTTAAAACACTCCTCCACTTTGGTTCTCGGCAGGAATAGCTCTTCTTTTGTGGATTCTGGAGAAGCCATGGTCTTTGGAATAACAATAGGACCGTAGCGCTGTACCAGTAAAAAAGCATAATACGCTTTCAGAAATTTCACCTGTGCTTTCCAGTCTGTTTTTTCGCCATCCGACATGTCTTTAACGTTATCGATATGCATTAAGAACACATCTGCTTGGCGCATGCCTTCATACAATGGTTTGCCACCCTGCGTACCGGACCAGTAGCCAAGCTGCGGATCTGTTTGGGACTGTAGACCACGCATGATGCGCATGGCACGTAAATCGCCATTGTTGTTGTTCAAATCGAGGCGGCCGATCCATTCGTCACCTAAGCTCCAAGAGGTCACATGTGTACGTTCGTCGTTTGGTAAATAGCTGTACACTTTAGCCAATGCATTGTAGGCATCAATTTTAAGATTAAAAATATCCTCCAATTTCAGGGTATTATCGGGTACCACATCGAGGAACTTCGTACAAGAACCCAGCATGATTATGGTAGCCAGTAGTATGTATTTGATCGCTTTCATCTTTATTTGGTTCTTTATGGTTAATACGTGAGTTGAATACCTACATTAAATCGTCTATTCGGCGGATAGCCTAAGCCATTCCGTCCCACTTCAGGATCCCAAAGCTTAAAGGGGCTGAGCACAAAAAGATTCTCCGTACTGAAATAGATACGGCTTCCAGGATTTATACCAATTCGCTTCAGTGTTTTGGGACTAAAACCTATCTCTAACGATTTCATCCTTAAAAATGACCCATCTCTTAACCACCACGACGATTGTCTCGTATTGTTGGCGAGCGGTTCTGTCGATAACCGAGGCCAAAAGGCGTGAATATTTGGATTGGTCTCGCTCCAGTAATCATCGGCAATAATGGATAATGCATTTCTTCTAAATGCAAAAGGTGCAATACCATATGATCCATTACCCGGGTTCGATTCATCTGTTGCATTGATGAAGAAGGAGACATTTCTATTTCCTTGGAAGAAAAAGGAGAAGTCAAAACTCTTATAACCCATGGACATACCAAAGCCATATTGTATCTCTGGCACCGTTGGATATCCCATCGATATACGGTCGTTGTCATTAATGATACCATCGCCATTGATGTCCTTATATTTGATATCACCTGCCATATATTCGCCGAAATCTTGTTTAGGCGAATTCTGTATTTCGTATTCGTCGACGAAAAGACGTTCGGCCAATAACCCCCATTGTTGATTGATGTTCTGCCCTTGTCTTTTCAGGTAGGTGTCCGGATAATCGCGCTCATCCAATTCCAAAAGTTTGTTTACGGCATAGGTGAAATTTGCACGACCGGAAATCCATAAATCCGCTCCAAAGAATTTCTGGTAATCAATAGACCCGTCGAAACCTTGTGAACTAACCTTCCCAACGTTTCCACTGACGCTGGCTTCTAGCCCTGCAGAGGCAGGAAAGTTCTCCCTGTTCATATAGATCTTGCTTCGGACATCTTTGAAGAAATCACCCGTAAACTTAAGCGATTCATTCATAAAATTCATCTCTAATCCGAGGTTCCATTTTTCAGATTGCTCCCAAGTAATGTCCGGGTTAGCGTATCTATTGACATTAAAACCCGTATAGGCATTCATGAAGCTCGTGCCCCAACGATACGCTCCGCCGCCAAGCGCGATATCGGATAGGTAAAAGAAACGGCCAGAGCGTTCTGCAATGGCGTCATTCCCCACCAATCCCCAGGTTCCCCTGACCTTGAATGTGCTAATGGCGCTTTTTAGTGGTTCCCAAAACTTTTCGTTAGAGATCATCCAGCTACCGCCGAAGGAGGGGAAGAACCCATATCTTTTCTCACCGGTAAATTTCTCTGAACCATTGAAACCATAAGCTATTTCGGCAAAATACCGGTTGTCGTAATCATAGGTTAAACGCCCGGAGTTACCCATATTACGCTCTGGCAAGGTTTCATAAATTGATGTGCTGTTCCCGGCTGTCAATAATTTTTCTTCCATCATTCCTACCGTCATAGCCCCAACATTATGCGAGCCGAAGGTCCGGTTCCAATTTAATCGGGCTTCAAAATAATAATGCCCATTTGCATCCCTTCCTGGAATGACGTCGCCTAAATAAGCTTGCCCTGTAGTAGGATTCAATGGATATAGCGTATAGGCGCCCGTAATTTGATTATAATTTTCTAAGTCATAGAAAAATGGAAAATAAGTACGGGTGCTGGCGTATCTACTCCAGGTACTAACGGAGGCCTTACCCTGAATTTTTAAGCCTTCGGTCAGGAAACTAAGATCCTGGGAGAGTGTTGCCTGTGCGACGATACTGCTTTCGTTTCGATCTTCATAGCCACGAACCATTTCAGCATACGGATTCACTTTCACGTTTCCGGCTACAGAAGTACTTCCGAAAAGGATATGGTCGGTAAATTCGTTGGCTGGATCGGGCTGATAGACGGCGGGAAAATCTACTGGATTACTGTTCATAATCATTCTAAAAATATTACTTGCCGATTGGTAAGGACCGGTATAACGATCAAATCTACCTTGGATTCGGGTATCTAAGGTGGTTGTTTTCGTCAGTTTTAGAATTACATTCGACCGGATAAATAGCCTGTTGATATCAATGTTATTATTAAAATTATTTCTGTTATCTACCTTTAATAAGCCTGTTTCCTTGTCGAAACCAGTTGACACGTAGTAAGTCGCTACCTGACCGCCGCCAGAAAGATTTACATTGGCTTTGGTATTGGTCGTAGACGTTTTGAACAAGGTATTAAACCAATCCACGTTGGGAAAAATCATCGGGTTTTCGCCGTCTATAGTAGACTGAATTTTTTGTTGCGTATAGTAGGGTCCTAAAACGGGACTCCGGGTCACACGGGCTTCGTTATACAACCTCATGTAGTCTATTCCCCCGATCATATCAACCATCTTCGTCGGAGAAGCCGTATTCACATCTACACGGGCATTCATCCGTACAGGTCCTTCTTTACCCGCTTTAGTTGTAATCATAATAATTCCGTTTGCTCCTCGAGCACCATACAATACCGTTGCTGAGGCATCTTTTAAGATGGAAAAACTCTCGATATCGTCTGGTAGTAGGCGAGAAAGTACATCCGTAGTGGATTCGAATCCATCGATAAGAATTAGCGGGGAAGTTTGGTATCCAAACGTAGTGACACCTCGTATAAAAAATTGTGCATTATCGGCGCCAGGCTCTCCAGAGGTTTGGTAAGATATTACCCCAGGTATTCGTCCAGCAAAAGAACCTGTTAAGTTGGAAGCCGGAATTCGTAAATCGGCGGCTTTCACCGTCGTAATTGCTCCTACAACTGAAGATTTCTTTTGTGTTCCAAACGCAACGACCGTTACCTCGTCAATATTACTACCGTCTTCGTACATCGTTATCTCCAAGATGTTTCGTTGGTCGACAACCTGGCTTATCGGCGACATACCGACAGAGGTGAACGTCAGGCTGTCGCCAATATTGGCTGTAATGACGAATTCCCCATTGGCGTTGGTTACTACGGATGGCACTTTGTTTTTTAAGACGCTTACTCCTTGCATAAGTTCTCCATTGGTTGCACTTTTAACAACTCCGGTGATCTGCTTCTGCGAAAAAGCTAGAATAGGAGCAAGCAGAAAAAGCAAAAAAAACAGCAACTTTTCTTTAGGTCTTTCCATAAGAATTGGTTTATTTTTGGTTTATATTAAGTTAGTTATACAGTAATTTTAGTATATAAATCGTAATAATAATGTACTTGAAAATGCACTAGGTTTACTCGTTTGTAATTTGGCCGTTACAAAACCCGGTAGTCAAATTTATAATTTAGTCGCTTTAAAAAATTGCAAATTTGGATCAAAAAATTGATTAATTGTATCAATCTTATCCAAAGTATAAGAGGGGCCAGCTTAACAGGAGGTGGGGTAGATTAGAGAATCCAGACACCCGACAGTTTCCAAAAGCCTTCACCACCGTTATTATCTTATTCAACAATTTATATTTTTGGCAAGACAGTAACGGTGTAGAAATAGATTTGTTATGGAAAAAAAAAGTAGATGTTTTGCAACTGAAATAAAGGCCACCAAGACAATAAAAAGCGTGACAATTACGTTAGTCGCGATCACAACTACGGATTGTTAGAAAATAAGGAAGCATTTGCCACTAAAGCCCTTCTATTCATTCTAAGCATATCGCACACCCATTGTGCAAAGTCCTCTGGTTGTAAAACGCTTTCTGGATTGCCATCCGTAAGCCCGCCCTGGATACTCATATCGGAGGCAATGGTACTTGGTGTCAATGTAATGACACGGATATTTTCTTTACGCCATTCGGCCATCATAGACTGTGAAAGGGAAACAACAGCTGCTTTCGAGGCAGCATAGGCTGACATATTAGCTCCTCCTTTTAAGCCTGCTGTAGAAGCGACATTCACGATATCGCCTTCGCCTTTATCTTTCAAAAAAGGATAGACTGCTTTTGCGACATAATAGACTCCAAAGAGATTGACGCGAATTACATCCTCCCACTGTGTAGAGGGCATATCTGTGATCTTTCCAAAATCGCCCACCCCAGCATTATTAATCAGTATATCTACACCGGCTAGCTTTTCGGCCAGTTTCTTGACACCCTCCTGAACAGCGGCCTCGTTGGCTACATCAAATACCGCATAAGCTGCGTTAACGCCGATATTGTGTAGTTCGGCAAGCGTAGCTTTCAAATTCTCTTCGTTACGCCCAGTGATTCCGACATGTACACCTTCTCTGGCAAGTTGCAAAGCAACGGCTTTTCCTAGACCTCTACCTCCACCGGTAACAATTGCCTTTTTTCCTTTTAACGTAGTTATCATATGTTTGATGATTTTATAATAGATAAACCCAAAAATAGGAAACAGCAGCTATTAGAATGTTAAGATTATGTAATTTCATTACTAAGTGTATACTCAGTGGGAGATAGGGGACAAATAAACAAGCCTTCTTTACTTTAAGTTGTCTCAAAGTAAAGAAGGCTTCGTGTATAGTTATTTTACTACGGTCTTGAAATCTTGAACTCGATACCTAAAGTTCCGTAGACACCTGCCGTAGCCGGAGGCACCGACACGACTTTAATCGCTACGTAAAGATCTCTATCCGAAGAATGAAGGAGAATAACATCATCGACCAACAGTCCTGAAACCCGATTTAAACCTGTTGCAGCTGAATTCTCATAAGCTGCAACCATCTGGGTTCTATCCATCTCGTCTAACTCATTGTACAGCTCAACCGCTGCCGTACCCCTGTTTAGCTTTAGTCGTGCAACATTACGGACGGGCCAAAAACTTATCGCGGATTGCCAAGCGCTCGCAAAAACTCCAAATCCTGTACCATCCATGGTAAACAAGTTAGATCTTGATCCGGAACCCAATGTATAGCACATATCAATATCCGTTCCTGTTGGTCTTGGCACATCGGC
This sequence comes from Sphingobacterium alkalisoli, assembly GCF_005049105.1. Taxonomy (GTDB): domain Bacteria; phylum Bacteroidota; class Bacteroidia; order Sphingobacteriales; family Sphingobacteriaceae; genus Sphingobacterium; species Sphingobacterium alkalisoli. The sequence continues at coordinate 602,400 of NZ_SUKA01000001.1, read as the reverse complement.
TTCTAGGAACACCCGAACCCAATGAAAATCGATGTACTCGGCATTGGTGTATGCACTACTCACCAAAGTGAGGGTGTTCCGTTTCGTTGCAACTAGATCTACTTCTACCGGATCCGTATAAAAATACTCAAATGCATTGGGATGCGCACGAAATACGGTTCTTACCGAAATTGATTCATTTGGATCAGCATCACGAACCACACTGGCGAACGTAGATGAAGAAACTAAAGTCTTCTGTTGTACACCGGCCTTGTCCGTAAAATCGATTTCGACACCAAACAACGTCTCGGACGACATGGCTTTCCATACCAAAGCCACAGAATCGCGGAAAATAATACTGTAGTCTAGTTCCCTATGCGTTATCGTGGTTCTATAAGCAGGGCCTGCAACTGTAGTGCTCAATTCCATAGGAAGCGAGCGATGCCCTTTTCTGTCAATGGTATAGGCATTGAACACATAATCGCGCTCTTCTAAATTATCAATTATAACGGATTGGCTTTCCACATCGTGATCAATAGGAAAAACCATTGAGTCTGTCGAATTCCATCGAATAATCAAATCTCTGGCTTCAGCGTCCTTTGGTGTGAGCATCCCAATCTGTACACGTTGATCACCTGGTTGTACCCAAATCGAATCAGGCTTGCCAATATAGGTCCGCTCGATGATGTAATCTTCATAGAAGTGATCCATCTTTGTACAGGAGCTGAAAAAGATCATTCCTGCACAAAAAATGCTACCGATTATCAAAAAAATATTTTTTTTCATAACATTCTTATTTCTTAGCTGTTATTATTTGTTACTATTTTATTGGTCTTCCCCAAAACTCCAGTTCCGGGTAATACACCTGTGTACGGGGCTCCCAGGTACTAAGCGTTTCAATACGGATATAACGTACCCCCGGTATTTCCAACTGAAAGTCGAAATCATTTCCAGCCTGTGCAGCTGCTAGATCCTCCTCCGTCAAGCCAGGATTCCCCGTTGTAGGAGGACGCTTCGATGGTCTCCAATCATCCCATTCACCTAGCAAATGCCACTTATCAAAATCGGGATCCAGTGTTGTATTCCCCCAGATACGTATATGTTTTGCATTAGCCGATTGATAATAGAGGTTTCCATTCTGCCAGTATTTAAACCGGCTTAACTGGTACGTCTGCAATAAATCGATCGTAATAACCTTAGGGAATGGCGTACCATCGTTCAACGAGTAATATCCATCTGCCCAAGAGAATCTTATACCGTCAAACAAACGTCTCAAGCCATATGACGCTTGGCCTATTGCATCCCCTGCTAAGACAATCTGATTGAAATTTTGATGTGTAAGCGGTAGTTTGATCTCTTCCCAAGGTTCAAAGACGGAACTTACGGTATCACTAAAATTTTGCCAAGGATCCCGTGTATAGACGCCAAATTCAGTTTCCACAGGAGTCTGATTACGAAAATTGAAATTAAAGCTGGGACTTTCCGTAAAAAACACTTCTACATCCACCCATTCTCCGGAAGTAGGATCCTTCTTCACCACGCCAATCATAAGCTGTGCACTCGTCGGATTCTCTCCTGTTACCCTACCGCCACCCCAATCGGCGGCAACATTCAATTCAGCCAACACCGTTTGATAGGGCGGGGTTCCTGGATGTACCGTAATGTAGACGGGCTCAGACTCTTGCTCATCTTTGCCTATCGCATAGAGCGCCACCGAGTACTCCCTCGATTGCGCAAAACCGTCGACCATCAGCTTATTATCATATTTGGAGGCCTTTGCTTCTCTTGTCACTCCATGTTCTACTGTATAGACCGCCTTTACATAGGCCGTCCGGGGGTCGTCAAGCTTAAAGGTAACTGCTGCCGCCCCCGGCAAGTTTTCGACGCTATATTGTGATACGGCATTGGGCGTCTCACCCAAGAAGAGTGGTTCATGTTTCTCCTCACTGCAAGCGAGCAACATAAAAAGCGAGAAGAAACCAATCGATAATTCTAAAATTTTCATAATACTATTAATAATGATGTATATAAAAGTAAATTATTTTCCATCAAGAGCCCCTACCATCCCGGGCTTTGAAGCAGGTTTTCATTACGCTGCAATTCATATTCGCGGATCGGCATAAAGTAATCCCGCTTCCTGAACTGACGTTGGAATATCACCGTAAGTTTGTAAAACTCCTCTGGTAAAACACCGCGCTTATCCCATCCCAAAATCGGTTGACTCAGTATGTTTTCCGCTGTTTTCCAACGCAACAAATCCCAGTATACCTGCGACTCGCTATTAAGCTCAATTCGGCGCTCTTGGCGTATAATATCTCTTAGTCCTTCCTTGGTACTGTATTTCCCTGGTTGGGTAGAATAGAGATCCCACGAATCTTGTACAGTCGGGATGCCAGCTCTAGTACGGATAGTGTTCAGATAAGAGAACACCTCGTCATCTGGTCCGCTAAATTCGTTTGCTGCTTCTGCATATAAGAGGTACAACTCGGTTAAGCGCATATTCGGGAATAAGTAACTCGTTACAAAATAACTGCTTCCCTCCAAGTAGTTTTGATAGTTGATCGGCTTTTTGGGATAGTAACCTGTCGGTGAATGGGCAGATGTTTCCCGCACCGATGTATAACGCCCGCCCCTGATTTCTAAATGAAAGTTTGCTTTATCATCATATATACCCTGTCCATACCATATACCGCCATCGAAACCGATATTGGCATAAAACCTAGGCTCGCGATGAAAGTGGAGCTTGATTGTTTCATACCCCTGTTTCACATGGTGGTTATTTTGTACATCTCCTGTACGAAAATCGTACCGTCCGTTATAATCCCAAGTTTTATCCTGATTAATCGGCAACCCTTTATCGGTATAAAACATTTCGACAATTTGCAATGGAGGTCCATAAGCTCCCGCAGTACTCGCACTGGTCAGATCCGGACTCCAAGATCGCGGTGTTATCGCACTCTGTTGCGCATTCCCACCAGTATTCGGCCATATCACTTCGCCATTGACATTAGCATCTCTCGTGGCAAATGCTTCCCGTATATTAAGTTCAAAAAGCGTCGTATCGGAAAGATCCAACGTCGGTCCAGGTGTAAACTCATAGAGTTTCATACCAATGCTTGTCGCATTGTCAATAGCTTCTTTGGCCGCCATCATCGCTCTCTGCCACTTTTCGGCGGAATAGGTCTGGCTGAACAAAGGCCCCAACTCAGGATCGATATAATCGGCATAATCCGTATTTCCGTTAAATAGTGGACTTGCAGCCGTCGCCAGCACCTTTGCTTTTAGCCCCATAGCCATTAGCGTGTTAATACGGCCATACTCTGGGCGATCAATCTGCTGTAAGGGTAGATTAGGTAGGTAAACTAACGCCTCGTCCAGAAGTTCTACAATATAGTCCACACAGACATCTACGGGCTGACGCCGGACACGCACTTCGGAGATCTCCGCATCGCTCTCTAAGTTCTCCTTAATCAACGGAATAGGCCCGTACAGCTGCATCAAAAAGAAATGGTAATAGGCCTTCAAAAACTTAACTTCGGCGGTCCATTGGTCGCGCTCCGGTTGCTGCATATCGGGAACCTGCTGAATATTCTCCAGAAAAATATTACAGTCCCTGATGGCCTGAAACATATCTTTTCCACCAGCCCTTCCTTCCCAATAATTCAACAGCGGCTCCGATACATTTTGCTGTCCCATAACAAACTGGGAGGTATTGCTCGCGTTATACGCCAAAGGCCACATTTCGAATCCCGCGAAAGATGGACTTTGCGAGGTGAGCTGCCCATGTTGTGGCAAATAAGAATAGCAGGTATATAAGTAACGCTTCGCTTCGATCCGTAAAGCAAATGAATGCTCTATTGTTCTCACATTATCTGGCACGACATCCAGGTAGTTGCATCCTGAAAAGCCTTGTAAGGTTAATAAAACCAGTGATATTTTTATAAATTTCTTCATAATCATCTTCATTAAAAGTCCATTTTTACACCTACGTTAATGACCCGTTGAATGGGGTATCCTAGGCCATTGCCTGCCATTTCTACATCCCATAATTTAAACCGACTAAAGGTCAACAGATTAAGCCCATCTCCATAGACACGCAGGGATCCGAGACCAATCCTTTTTAACAGCCCCGTCTCCTTTTTCTCAAAGGTATAACCAACGGTCAACTGCTTGAGTCGTAAAAATTCACCATTTCGCATCCACCAAGTACTAGTTACCTCGTTGTTTGGATTCCCAGCTTGTGAACTCAACCGCGGAAAGAGGGCGTACACATCCCTGTTCTCCTGTGACCAATGGCTGTCTGCATAGACCTGTAGGACATTGTTAGCAATTTCGCCATTTACAACCTCAGCACCCGGCACACCATTAACAGGATAGCGATAGCTTCTAAAAGGTCCTGTAGCTTCCGGATCAATAAAGAAGGACTCTCTGGCTAAGCCTTGGAAAAAAACGTTAAAGTCAAAGCCTTTGTATCCCAAAGAAATACCAAATCCATAATTGATTTCCGGCACCGTTGGATATCCCAACGGAACTGCATCCAAGGAGGTAATCTTACCATCTCCATTGACATCGACATATTTAATATCTCCAGCCATAGCAGGCTTACCAGACACACTTCCCCCAAGCTGCTGCTCAGGCGAGTTCCGTACTTCTTGATCATCGATAAACAGCCGCTCGGCAATATATCCCCGGGCTATATTGATTGGATATCCGGCCCGATAAAGCCAAGGATATTCATAGGCAGGTTCTTCATATACCTCGAATTTACTGGTCGCATACGTAAAGTTTGCCATACCTTGTATCCACAAACCGTTATAGAAGCTCTTTTTGTAACTTGCAGACATGTCAATGCCGGATCCTTTTGCCTCGCCCATATTGGCATATATAGACGCAGCCAATCCCATTGTCGCAGGAATATCAGCTCGTGGCATAAATATATTTTTTCGCTGTTCGGTAAACCAATCAGCCTGTATCTCCACGGCATTATTAAATAGCCCCAACTCAAGAGCAACATTCGACTTATAGGCTGTCTCCCAAGTAATATTTGGATTTGGATAGCGACGAACAGCGACCCCTGTCAACGATTCGTCCTGAGCTGGACCAAATACCCATCCACTACCATCGACTATCTCAGACATATAATAAAACCGTTGATCGGGAGAGCCAATCGCATCGTTTCCAACCAAACCATAGGTACCCCGTAGCCTGAAATTTGATATAACAGGTTGCATGGACTCAAAAAAGTTTTCCTTAGACACATGCCAGGCTAATCCGACGGAAGGAAAAAAGCCATACCGATACTCTTCCGAGAATCGTTCTGAGCCATTGTACCCAAAGTTGGCCTCTAGGTGATATTTACCTAGGTAACCATAAGTAAATTTACCCGCTACTCCGAGGTTTCGGTGTGGCAAAGACAATTGAAGGCTACCTGTATTGCCCGCAAGCTCACTGTTCATGGTACCTACTAACAAACCAGTAACTGAATGTTCCCCAAATTTCCGTTGGTAATTGGTTATACCTTGCATAAAAAATACAGAAGTTACATCTTTTCTTCCTTGGCTAATATCATATTCTAGGGTTTCTCTACCTGTATCTTGATTATGTAGCGTGTATAAATTATTACCATTATTATCCGATCCACTGTACTCATACGTGAATGGAATGTAAGATCTGCCTATTTGATAATAGGCATACCGTTTTGTTGACACTCGACCTGTAAAGGATAGACCTTCGGTAACAACATCTAGATTCTGGTTTAGCTCCAGCTGCGCCTGCATCCTGGATTGAGAATATTCACGATATCCCTTGACCATCTCAGCATAGGGATTCAGATACTTTCCTTCGTCGGCATTACCAAACATAATATGATTCAGATACTTATAATTTTCACCCGGATCATAGTAAGGCTGAAATCTCGTAGGTACCGCCCGCATGATATCGCGGTATGCTTTCGTACCGCTCTGCAAGGGACCAATATAGTCATCAAAGGTACCGCTCAAACGAACAATCAATTGGGTTTTTTCCGTTAGATTGATATTAACATTACTCAAGAGTGAATACGTTTTTAGATTCACATTACTATTAAAGTTAGACACCTGGGGCACTTTCAGGACACCATTATCCTGATTAAAAGCACCTGAAACATAATATTGCGCAATGCTTCCACCTCCCCTAACGCTTAAATTTGCGCGTTGATTCATTGCATAGTTGTTCAGAAGCTCCTTCTGCCAATCCACAGCTGGATATTCCAATGATCCTCCAGGCGGCGTAAATTCGATTTGTCGTTGACTATAGTCACCCCTTGTCAATGGATCTCTACCCACGGTTGCCTCATTAGCCAGTTTCATATAGGTGATCGGATCGACCAGCTCTACATTGCGTGTAGCTGTAGAGAGGGAATTTTCGAGACGGAAATTCACACTTAAACTCTCCCGGCGTCCCTGCTTTGTTGTAACCAATATGACGCCGTTTGCTCCTCGAGCACCGTATAGTGCAGCGGCAGAAGCATCCTTTAATATCGAAAAACTCTCGATATCATCTACCTGCAACCGAGCAAAGTCCGTTTTTGTAGATTCCACATTGTCAATCAAAATAAGTGGATCCACCTTGTAACCGAATGTGGTTACCCCTCGGATAAAAAAGTCGGCATTATCTGCCCCCGGTTCGCCCGATCGCTGAAAACCGATGATCCCTGCAGCCCGTCCGGCAAGAGCCGTGGTAAGGTTACTGGAAGGGATTTTTAGATCTGAAGGGTTGACCGTGGTAATTGCACCAACGACATCCTCCTTTCTGGCCCGTTGGCCGAAGGCCGTGACAACGGTTTCTCCGATCAGGTTCGATGCTTCGGCAAGCCGAACATCAATTTTGGTTTGGCCGGCCACGGTGATCTGCTGTTGGGTGAACCCCACCATACTAAAGGTCAAAACCGCGTCTTTGACAAATTCATTAGGTATCGCCAAAACATATCGACCATTTTGGTCTGTCGTGGTTTCAATTCCGGAGCGAAGCCGTATGGTAACCCCCGGCAATGGAGCCCCAAGCGTGTCGGTAATTTGTCCCGTAACCTCTAAGGGATCTTGCAATGCAATCGATATAGTGCTAACATCTTTCTCCATCGCCATCGACGTGGAGTGAAAACTGAGAATTAACCCAAGCAGCAATAAAAAAAGCCATTTTTTCATAAGCTAGATTTTAAATTAATAAATATGGTTGTCAATATTATCCCTTAAAAGACAGAGATTTACATTTGGCTATACAAGTATAGGAAATAATTTCTGACTTATGCATGATATTGTATTTTTTTTTAACAAAACGCAAAAAAAAATATTAAAGATCCATAAATCAAGCTATAAAAATGCTCCATTGCATGTATTAGCACCTTTATGCAACTAGTTTTATTAAAATCGAAATAACACGCAGGGCTATTATCGTGCCTTTACTTGTCTGAAAAATAATTATAAAATTGACGCGAAACATCTGCCAATGTTTTCCGCGCATCGGCATCTTTCAACTTTCCAGACAGCAATACCAATACATAACTGCGACCACCGGGCAGATATACGATGCCCGAGTCGTGACATATCCCTTCTATAGATCCTGTTTTGTGTGCTACCTCAACATCGTCAGGCAGCTGTGCTGGAATAATGCTGTTGAATTTTTGTGCCTTTAGAATTTTTATCATCCCTTCACTGGCGGTTTTATTAATCAGATTGCCCTTGGCAATTCGTTCGAAAATCAGCATCAGATCGTAAGCGGTCACCTGGTTGTTCAACCCCTTCTGAAAGGCTTTAGAATCCTCCACCCCGCGTAACACGCGAATATCATCTGCCCCGATGCTTTTCATCGTCTTCATCACATTCTTAGCGCCAACCTGATCAATAATAATGTTGGTAGCCAAGTTGCTGCTCGCTGTAATCATTCGGAAAATAAGGTCATGTCGGGTCATTTTCTTGCCCAAGCGCGCATATAGGTCACCCTCACTATCGGTATTGACCGGCAAAGAAAACTTGCTTTTGTCGACAATACTCTTGAAGTTGTTATACACCGTAATCGAATCTGACAATGAAAATTTCCCTTCAGCGGCTTGTTTAAAAGCTTCTACCATGACAGGCGTTTTCATCGTACTTGCTGCATGAAACATTTCCTGCGCATTGAATAACAGCTGCTCTCCGGTCTGCAAATCCATAAATGCATAGGCAAACCGGCCTTCGGGTTGCTTTGCCATTATTTTTTGGATGCGTGATTTCAAATCGGCGGTATCCAATATAGCTCGCTTATCAGGAGTTAGTGCTACGCGTCCCAACGTACCTCGCCCACCGGACCGCTCCCCTACAAACCGTCCTTCGCGAATGGATTTGTCGGCATTCAGTACAAACGTCAGGAAAGGCCCCTCTCCACGATCTGGATTGTCATAAATTAATCGGAACATGTCTCCATGGAAATATTGCAACGTTCCGCAATACTGCGGTGATTTGACAAAATCGAGACGCAGTGCCGAATCGCTCACCATACTCACCGTCACACGTCCAAAAAGCTCGTCACGGTAAACACCTGCATAATCTGCCAAAGGCAGTGAACGCTTGAGCATAGGATCGGGAACTACTTTTTTATCGGCAGGTTCCGTCGAGTCTGCTCGTCCCTGTGAACGGTCTAGCTGTTTTTTGTAACCGGCTATCCAGTCAAAGGATTCGGCCCCTAGGTAATAGTCGAGCACCTGGTTGATGATTGCCCAATACGCCCCCGAAGAAAGCTGATTCGTCAATACCACCACACCGAGCCGCTTTTCGGGCACCATCGCGATCTGCGACACAAAACCGGTGAGTAACCCGCCGTGGCCTACCACTTGCTCGCCACGGTAATCATACGTACGGAAGCCCAGCGCATATCCATAAAAATGCTTTTGATTGGGCCTTAGCCATTCCGGTTCTTTGCTGATGGGCATGGTACGCACAATTTTCCAAAGTTCGCGGGTAGCGGTAGGCTTGAAAATCCGACCATTATTGGGTGTACGTCCTGAATCCAGCTGTGTAATCAACCAATTGGACATATCCACAGCAGAAGATGCAATGCCGCCAGCCGGATTGCCATTGTCACCGATATTACTATCAAAGTAGTTTTCAACGACACGCAGCTTCCCGTTGCGCCGCGTATGCGCATAGGCTATATTGGGTTGTTTCTTCAACGTCGAATACCGGTTAATACTATTGTGCATACCAACTTTGTCGAAAATTCGGACCTTAACAAAATCTTCCCAAGACATACCAGAGACAGCCTCAACCAATTCGCCCGCTGCCACGTATAAAATATTATCATACGCATATACCGATCGGAAATCATGAGCCAACGGTACATCTTTGAGCTTCTCCAACAATTCTTTGCGACTGAAGGTAGAAGGCGGGAATAGGAGAAAATCATTTGTATAAGCAGGTAGTCCACTGTGATGCACTAACAAATCCCGCACCGTCAAATGTGTCGTTACATAATCATCCGAAAATTTGAGATAAGGAAGGTATTTCGTGACCGGGTCTTCCCAACCGAGCTTCCCTTCTTCCACGAGCATAGCCAATGCTGTCGCTGTGAATGCCTTACTATTGGAGGCAATAGTAAATAAGGTATTTTCATCAACCGGATCCGGACTGTCCATCCGCTTTACGCCATATCCCTTTGCCATAAGCACCTTACCGTCCTTTACAATACCTACACCAACTCCTGGTACATTAAACTGCTCTAGCACTCGATTGATATAGTTGTCTAAATCCGGAGGAAGATCTGGGCCTTGTGCCATCGCAAAACTTACCGAAATACTACAAAAAAGAAGCATTAAACTTTTTCTTAGCCTACTCGTATTCATAATTTAGTATCTATTAGGGTTTTAAATGTTTTTGAAGAAAATCGGCTATCGCTTGATCCACTAACACCTGATTTTTGTACAACATCCAATGGTGTGTATCATCGGGTACAACAATGGCTTCAAAGGGTTTTCCTTTTTGCTCGAACCGTCTGATGAGATCTGTTGTTTGCCCGAAATCGACATTGGCATCATCATCGCCATGGATGAATAACACGGGAGACCTCCAACTATCGACGTAGGATACTGGTGAAGATGTTATGGCTAGTTCAATCGCTTTTGCCACATCGGGAGCAGGTTCTGCACTGGATGAGGAGGTACGACCGATGTAATTATGCACACCATGGATATCTACACCCGCTGCAAACAGATCCGAATCTTTACCCAAAGCTAGCGCCGTAAGGAACCCACCGTAAGAACCGCCATACACGCCTATCCGCTTATGGTCAACTTGAGGCAAGGCCGCTAACCACTCGCCAGCTGCTTTGACATCCTGATATTCGGAAGCTCCGTATCTTCCCGCAAATGGGGGCCTATGAAAATCAAACCCATAGCCTATCCCTAAGCGGTAGTTTACCGAAAGGACGATAAAGCCTCGACTGGCTAAATATTGGTTCAATGCATAGGTATTGGAATAGTAATCGCCATAATGCCAACCTAGCAGCATCTGCCGTTGAGGACCGCCATGGATAAACACAATCGCGGGCTTCTTGCTTCTCCCTTCTTTTGGCTCGAACAGTTGCGCATAAACCGTCACACCATCCGCGGCTTTAAACTCGACACGTTTTGGGGTCACCAAAGGGGCGCTTGCCAAAGAGGCTGGGATCAAGTGTTCGCCGAGCAGTCGTATATCTTCTTTGGAATTAGGCCAGGGAAGTACTGCAGGCACGGATGGGCGGGTGGCCGTCGCGCTAAGGAATATCAGGTGCTTCCCGTCTCCCGTAATGGTGGGATATGTTTCTATACCAGTTCCTGGGGTGACGACCTGCATATCGGCTCTATCTACTGCTGTACGAATGAGGTGTCTACGATCGATATCGTCTGCATCCGGCCCTGTATTGGCGCTGGCCAAAAGCCAGCTCCCATCGGGTGAAGGCTTAACATGTTCTACCATGAAGTTACCGGGTGTTAGTAGCAGGGCTTCACCACCTCCTTCCGGGATCGAATACAGATGTTGCCAGCCATCATGGTATGACAGAAAAGTGATCCGTCCTTTGGTTGACCAATACAGGTTGCCACCTGACGCAGAACCTTCCGGCGTTTTCGGAGAACTCCACAGCTGCTTGATATGCCCATCTGCCACATCTGCCTTCCAAATGGACCAGGGACTGATCGTTGGAGCCAAGATCGAATCGGGCGCTCCACCACCTGCCTCTCTTCTAATAAAAACGATTTCCTTTCCATCTGGCGACCATTTTGGCGATCCATAACGGGCAAAAGTGGGGGATATCCACTGAATAGGTGTTTTCTTATCACGATACACACCAAGTAACGAATGTCCACCACGCGAGGAGATAAACGCCAAGCTCTTTCCATCTGGAGACCAATCTAAAGAACCAATGGATCCGCGTGCGTAGAACAACTGTTCGGCTTTGCCCGATCCGTCGATCGGACATACCCACACTTGCCCTTGCCGCGGAAACGATATCCGCTTGCCATCGGGTAAAATTCGGGGATTATCTGCATCTACGAGCAGCCTAGGTTCACCGCCCTCGAAGGGCATGCTCCATATCTGAACTTTCGTAGCAACCGGTAGGGAGGCGGGATTACGCGGCGTACTCGAATTGGAGCCGCCGTGGTCGCCTCCTTTAACAAAGACCACCCACTGCCCATCTGGGGAAAGCTGTAGACTCGTGATTTCATCGCCTAGATCCTCATCATAAGCAGTTAGTTTACGGAGTTCGAATTGGGGTCCTTCGGCCACATAAATGTTGCGGCGTCCCTGTTCGTTAATAGCCACGGCTATGCGGTTGCCTGTAGCCGCAGAGACTAACTCGGAAGGGAATGGATAGGAGGTAAATTGCTCCATGGTGAGCTCCTGAGCCCAGAGGGTGATACTTGTGCAAATCCAAAGAAGGAGTAAAATCAAATATTTCATAAGTTATGTTGTTAATTAATAGATTCTGCCTTACCCGGGCGGTATTCTTTAAGAAGCTGTTGCTTGACGGCTTCCTCCGTAAACGCCACCGGCTTCAATTTGTCATTAGCGAACAACTCCAGCTGATCGTTATAATGAGGGGAATCCGTTTGGTTACTTTGTCCGTAAGCCAACACCGAATATGCACGGGGCGTATCACCGAACTCAATGGCTAGTATCCAGCAGTCACCTCCGCTCACTTGACGTTTCTGTTTGTGCTCTTGATGTGTTTCAAAGTTCAATACCCTGAAATTACCCATATCGCCGGAACCGCCACCTACAGGATATTCCTTGGATCCCATACGCGCCCGATGAACATCCCCCCAACGAACGTCCCACGATCCAAATTCCTTTTTACAGTTTTCTACCGCCCATTCGAATGCATCAACAGCACGGGATGGACTAGCCAGTCCATTGGGTGTAGTGGTAGGACGCTCTGGAGACCATGGTTCGGCAAACAACGAATCTGCTTCGGCAGAATATCCGGCTGAGACGGGTGTTGAGGGCACCGTGTTTCCACCGTTTGAAAGCCTTAAATAACGGTGCCACCAAATCTCGAACAACAGACCTCCACGGCTATCCGCTGCTGATGTATTATCCCATCCATCCAAAAGGTCTATTGCTTTAGCTACTTCCCCTGTGGCTCCGACTCGCTTTACTGCAGCGACCAAATCGTCCTTTACCCGATCAGCAAGCAACATACGCTTGCTATGTTTCTGCCGGATAACATCTTCCAAAGAAAACTTACGCTCGTTGGCAATTAATTCAAGCGAATGCTGACTCCGTAAACGCAGCTTCGGTTCAGGGAAATTAACCGGAAAGTCCGCCGGATCAAATATGGCATTCAGATTGGTATAGTGGAAGGGGTCATTTTCGTTACGAAGATATCCGCCTTCAGGGTTGGTCAATTGGGGTAGCTCATCCCACGGGACTATTGTTTTCCAGATCTGATCGGTACGTGTTGCCAAAACGGCTACGGTATCTCCACCTGACGAATGAGGTAAATGTGGTACCATGGCATTCCATACATAAAAAATATTACCCTTAGCATCTGCGTAGGTAAAGTTAGAAGTTGTCTTGGCGTGTAATCGCATCGCTTCCTTCCACTCGTCGAGATTACGGGCCATCATCATCCGTAAAAACTGCTCGCTGGTTCGGTATTCACCATCTCCGGCAGCTCGGATGATATAGATATGGCGTTCGTCACGATGGATGACAGGACCAAAAGGGGTAGAAACAAATTCCCGCTTCGCCTTCCCGACAGCATCTCCCTCCTTGTACGCAACAGTTACTTCCTTCTTTTCAAGGGGATGTGCTATACCGTCTAGCAGGAAATGATCTGGACAGCCAGGAACGATTTCCAATGCGTAAATTTCATCAATATCTGGATAATTGTTGGTCGTCGACCACCCTAAGTATTCGTTGAATCCACCGATAATACCGATGGGACTACCGATGCGAAAATCACCGTAAAAATTGAGCTTCCCTGGTACAATCATATGTGCTTCGTAATAGCCGGCACCCCAAGATAAATGTGGATTACGAAGTAAAATAGCCTTTCCTGAGGTGGTCCGGCTTGGTGCCAGTGCCCAGGCGTTGGAGCCATCATCGGGATGACTTTTTTCATCTCCTAACGGCAACCGGGCCCAAACTGCGTAATTTGCTTCGCTTTCCAGCTTATGCCGCTGTTTCTGCTGTTCGATAAAACGCTTGACAGATGCGTTACTGTGCCCCCCTACCCCCTTGGCGTGTACATCAGTTCCCGAGAAATTGGGTTGGATCCAGCTGGGGAATTCCTCGGGATGCAACTCTATGTATCGGTTTACGCCTTCGGCAAACCCTTGCAACATATCGCGTGTATCGACGTGTAACAACGGATACGTTTCGGAAGCGCGTACATGTCTCTGCAGTGCGGCCGCATCCTCGTCAATCTGCGCTTCAGGATTGCGAACGGTATGGTAGCGCCCCCACTCGCCCCGTGCTTGCACTAAATCACTAACCACCCGTGTTCCGTAATCTTCTAATTGAAGGTAGCCCATTGCATAACCCGCTGCTCGCAGGTTATCCGCATAAATGTGTGGCACACCATATGCGGTACGCCGGATGATAACCTGGTCCGACAACGATTGAGCAGAAACAATAGATGGAATGCTGAGAAATAACCACAACATAGATATCCCTATTACGAGCCTATACTTCATATCGGTATTTTTTTATATTATTTAATGGTTTCCGCATTGATGGATTCTTGAGGTCGGTGCAAAGCATTAATTAGTTTAAATGTTTCAGGAATAGCAGATTCCATACGATGTACAACTTCGTTAGGGATATTAGCATGATCGAATGGTACTACTTTCACATATTCCTGGATGTCGCCGACATTCCGTCCATATTTATAATCGTACGTAAAACGTCCCAGACTATCCATTTTTACAGCCGGATTATCAGGGTTAGGCACACTGATAAAAAATTTACTTCCCTTTAAGTTGCCCGACGGGTTGAATAAACGCTTATCTTGCAAATAGGCATGAAGCTCATGGGATACGTTTTCGGCGGGATCAATCAGAACGACATTCTCGTCCATAAAGGGCCGATAAATGTATTTACCGTCTCGCTGATAATTGTAAAGCTCCGCAAGAACTTTCTGGATTTCGTCGGTAAGATAAGGGTAGTGTGTACATCCCAGCAACAAGGCCTTTAGCGGTCTTGCGCCAGCATGGTTTCGCAATTGTTCCATCAGGGATACTAAATGGTAACGTATGTAGTTTTCGGTAGAATTCAACTGCAGAATATTGCAATCCATGGTTGATTCTTTATCACACAACATATCGCCATCACGAAAATCGAACGCATAAACATCCATCAACGCTTTGTCAATCGCATAATCGGGATGCGTCAATCCCGGCCCACGGTAATTTGAGCGGGGTGATGCGGATTGGTGGTTGATAAAATCGGGTTCTTCATCGACGGCTTCGGCCACGCCATGCCCGCCTTGGTTATAGACCTGAATATCGCCGGAGTAGCCCCGCTCATTCTTAATGCGCAGAATCGTGCGCTCGTATCCATTAGAAGCGATGGTACCTACGGTAGCAAAGACACCAATAGAACCATCCTCCGTTGGACCGAATACATCCAAGGCTCCTCTGGCTCCTGCATCGATGACCCCAATAACCGGTATATTTATTCCTGCTTTCTGTAGAAAGGCTTCGATGCTCTCTTTTCCGTAGGCGGTAGCCGTATTACAGGCGATGACCAGCGCTTTGATTTGTTGTTTCTTACCCAAAGAGGACTTAGCTTTTGCATCAGGATAATACCGATCCGACAGTAAAAACTGTACATCCTTTAAGATGTGCTCGGTCAGCAAATCGGTTTTATGCTCGCTGTGGTAATTTCCGTAAGGCATATTGGCTTGGTCGGCTAAATAAATAAATCGCTCCTTTCCAAAATCGACCTGGCCATCGCCCCCCTTTGTCTGATCACCATTACCATAAGCATCAAATCGTACAATAGCATCTAACACAGTCAGTCCACCGGTTCCAGAATCAAACACACCGATCGGCAGTTGTGCGTCATCAGAGGGGTATCGGTCGAAATCAATATAGTAGAAACTTGACGTATCGACTAAGACAGCGTGTTCAATGGGCATAAGCTGCTGAGCTGAGAGTTGACTACTAAAACACCAAAGAAAGAGTAAAATCACATATTTCATAGTATTAAATTTTGGCTAATTGCAAAAAATCATTCATTCAGCTAAGGTTACATCGTTATTCTGTAATCATAGTTATCCCACTAAATGGCAAGGATTTACATTTGGTTAAGCAAGTATAACAATTAATTCACAACAATGCATTATTTTGTTACTTTTGTTACAAACACGCATAAATCATATTATAAATATGAATAATCGAACAATCCATATGCGGAATTGCACTTATTAGCACCTTTATGCTACAGAATAAAAAGATGATGAAACAAAGCGCAAGGCTTTAAGTGAAGATAAGAGATGAATTATTTCATCATTCGAAAGGTTACTGACAGGCTATTTTTCTGTCAGTTTCTCCTTCAAGGTGATTTCATGCGTTAGGTCAAGACGCAACGGGGTAATAGAAACCATATCATTTTCGACAGCCCAACGGTCGGTACCTTCATCTGCCGGCTCTAATGGTGAAACGGTAAACCAATAATGCTTTCGACCCATCGGATCGGTACCGGGGATAATCGTACCATCATACAACCTGACGGATTGCCTTGTCCATACAATATCCGTAGGATTGGCAGGGAAGTTAACATTGTATAAAGCTAGTTCATTGTCTTGCAGTAACAACTCAAGCGTTCGTTCCACGTAGGATTCTAACGACTCGAAGTCAGGCTCGGTTTTACCCACAGGCGTACTCAACGCAATACCTTTGATTCCAAAAAGTACGGCCTGCTTAGCGGCAGCCAATGTGCCGGAGTGCCACATGGAATTTCCAAGATTCGGACCCATATTTATTCCGGAAAGCACTACATCTACATTGCTCCACAGATGCATGCCCATGGCTACACAATCGGCCGGCGTGCCATTTACTCGATACGCTTCGATATCTTTAAATTCTATCGGTGATTTTTTATAGCTTAAAGGGCGTGAGTGTGTGACGGCATGCCCCATGGAAGATTGCTCCACATCCGGTGCTACTACCCGTACTTCCCCGAATTTTTTAGCCACTTTTGCAAGGGATGCAATCCCTGGGCTATAAATACCATCGTCGTTTGTAATTAAGATCCTCATAGTTTCTAGCAGATAAATATTTTATATACCTAACAACAAATGACCCGAAGTAATTGTTTATGTATAAATTCTATTCATGCAACAAGCAATTTTATTACATAACCCAGGAGCAGGAGACGAAGATCATTTAAAGTCGGATCTGGTTAAATCTATTGAGGCCGCAGGCTATGGCTGTGTCTATTTTTCTGTAAAAAAAGAAGATACTTGGAAACAACAATTGGATCAGGCTGATT
This sequence comes from Sphingobacterium alkalisoli, assembly GCF_005049105.1. Lineage (GTDB taxonomy): Bacteria > Bacteroidota > Bacteroidia > Sphingobacteriales > Sphingobacteriaceae > Sphingobacterium > Sphingobacterium alkalisoli. The sequence continues at coordinate 585,436 of NZ_SUKA01000001.1, read as the reverse complement.
TTGCTGTGGTAGCCGGTGGTGATGGCACCGTACGAAGGGTGGTAAAAGAATTGGTAAAAAGAAATGCACTCGACAAAAAGTTACCTATCGCGTTATTACCTATGGGTACAGCTAACAACCTATGCAAAACATTAGGCATTGACAGAGATCACGATTCTGAACATCTTATTGAAAATTGGGGAAAAGCGACGCTCCAACGGTTTGATGTCGGCATCATTAAAAACGCGGATACGACAGATTTCTTCTTGGAAGGTGCCGGGTACGGTGTTTTCCCAAAATTGATAAAAAAAATGGAAAGCATAGACATTAGTCATGTCGAAACAGCGAAAGATGAACTGCAGCTCGCGCTCGAGGTTTTACATGACATTATTTTATCTGCGAAGGCAACCAATTACCGGATTAAAGCCGACAATAACATTTACGAAGGTAAATCTCTTCTGTTGGAGGTAATGAATATCCAATCCATCGGACCAAATCTGATTTTATCTCCTAGTGCCGAAACCGATGATGGTCTTTTTGACGTGGTGATCGTCGACGAAGCGCAGCGGGAAGAATTTGCACAATACATCAAAGAACTGATAACCGATGCGGAAGCGACATTTAGCTGGAAAACATTTAAAGCCAAGGAGCTAACGATCGAATGCGATAGTAAGCACATGCATGTTGATGACGAACTGGTATTGCCGTTAAAGAATCCACTTTTGTTGGAAGTACGGGATAATGTACTTGAATTTTTGGCTTAAGTATCCTTATCTTTATCGCGTATTATAAAACATATTTAGAAACATGAAATTAGTTAAAACCACGATTTTATTTGCTGCCCTCGTTTCTGGACAGATTGCCCTGGCGCAATTTAAGCAAGCGCCATTGGCTTATTCTTACGACGCATTAGAAGGTGCGATTGATGCGAAAACTATGGAGATCCACTATTCGAAGCATGGCGCTGCCTATACGGCCAACCTTAATAAGGCTATCGCGGGTACATCATTGGAAAAAGAAAATTTAGAGAACATCCTATCCAAGGTTTCAACAGGCAGCCCTGCTGTCAGAAATAACGCTGGTGGACATTATAATCATGAGCTTTTTTGGACAATATTAACACCCGAAAAAAATACGCAACCTACTGAAAAACTTGCTAGCGCAATTAAAGCCTCTTTTGGATCATTAGACGGCCTGAAAGAAAAGCTTAGTAAAGCTGGCGCAGATCGATTTGGCTCAGGATGGGCATGGTTGTCTGTAGGTAAAGATGGTAAACTCTTTGTGTCTTCGACTCCCAACCAAGACAACCCACTAATGGATGTGGTAGAGGAAAAAGGTACTCCTATCCTAGGTATCGATGTGTGGGAACACGCATATTACTTAAGGTATCAAAATAAAAGAGCGGATTACTTAAGTACCATATGGACGGTGATCAACTGGAAGGAAGTAAGTAAGAAATATGATGACGCACTTAAAAAATAGCCTGCTTGGTACGCAAAACAGAAGATCCCCGCTTTTGCCGGGGATTTTCTATTTGAGCATTAATCCCTAAATAATCGTTCAAATAGAAAAAAATTGGTGGAAACGGAAAATTTCAGTACCTTGACTCAAATTTCCTGGAAATCAATGGCTATATATAAATTTAGCATACAATTATTAGCAAGCGGATGGTCCGCAATTTATTAAAAATGAATCCTCGAACAAAAATAAGGTGTAATTCTCCCATACATAAAACAAATCCCGTGTATCGTGCGTTTATCGCAAAGCTAAGGTTTTCAAATTTCGGGTTTCATCCAGGTCATAAGATGTATTTTGATTCGATCGCCGGACAACCTAAGGCGCTGACATGCTCTCTTGAAAATCTTTCAACATGCTACTCACGACGACACCCTAATCGCTTATCGCATTAGAAAAAACTTAATCAAAATAGAGAATAAAGATGATACTAGGAGCTATAAATTGGTTTAATAATGAAAAAGGCTTCGGCACGATACAAACAGTCTGCTCGGGTTCCGTCTTTTTACATATCAATAGTTTCTACCGAAAGCCCCTAGGCGAGCTAAAACGAAAACAGATCGTTGCTTTTAAAAAGAAAACAACAACTGACCAAGGTGAATCGCGGGCAACAGGGTGTAAACTTTTAGAAACAGCTGCGGACTTTGGGATACTAATGACTTTATTAGGAGAGGATACATTGGTCGACATGAGAGCTCCCGTAACCCGAAACAACACTCCTGATCCGGACGATCAATACTACTGCCTGCTCAAACACGGCACCCTGCAACTTTTCGACAACAGACCGGAGCGAAGTTTTATCGATACCGTACTTCATTATTTTGACAAGCAGCTGGATGAAGCAAAATTTATCCAATTTTGCACCTACCTTGAACAGATAGCGATTCCGTTAATAAAAACAGACGATAGGGAAATGCTTGAACAGACCCTCTATTGCCATTTTTATGCCAACCTGACTGCTGGAATACTTTTTCAGGCGTGGAAGCACAATGCATTTCGGTACATTGCCTACACGGAAGGGATGGATTATGAAATACCTGAGGAGATTATAGCGGCGCGCCGTAACGAATTAGATGAATCCGAATGGAACCGAATTCGGTTATATAGCTATGGTGCTAATTTTCTCCCTTCAACCTAGTTTTATAGCTATCGGATTTCGACCTTCTCGATGCAATTTTTATTTTTTTGGTTTAAGCCATTTGAATTTAAAGTAAAAATATCTTACTTTAGAGGGCGATTCCAATAACCATATATATTATGAATATATCCCTCAAAGAACACGCTTTCAAAACTTTTGAAAATCCGCAGGTTTTGAGTTTTCAGGAAAGGATGGTGATGCACCAACAGTTCTTAACTTATTTGGGGAATATTGAAGCTAGCTGTCTCCATGAAAGACTGCCGTATCCGGATGAGTGTATTGGCGGTCCACACTAAAGAACAATTAGACAGACCCTTAATAGTTTCGATATGCTGAAACAAAAATTTAATATATCTTTATTACATGATTGAGAACAAAAAAACAAAAAAATCTTTAATCACTAAATCAAAGTTATTAGGTGCGGTAGAAAAAGTACTTACCGAAAAAGGTTTTACGGAGTTAAAAGTGCAGCCTATATGTGATGCTTCAAATGTAGATAAAAAATTAATTTATTTCCATTTTGGAGATCTGGAAGGATTGCTCACCGAATTTCTCCGAAGAAACGATTTTTGGCTATCAAAAATGGAGGTTCCGAAAGAGATGAATAAAGAAACGGTCAAAGAGGTTTTGACCAATCAATTCTCGTCTATCTACGAAAGTGATCTACTGAAGCAGCTATTAATTTGGGAATTAAGTGAAGGCAATGAAACATTGAAAAAAATTGCCCGAGATCGAGAACAGATTGGAAACCAAATGATCGCTGATTTCATCAAACAACAGGATTTCAAGACGGACATTCCACCATTATTGGCATTGCTGGTGAGTGGGATATATTATCTTACTATACATTCGGCTATAAATGGAAGCACATTCTGTGGAATTGATATAAATACCGAATCCGACAGAGAACGCGTGCTTAATACGATTACGGGATTAATCGACCAGATCAAATAATGCCTAATTTGTACAGATCGTTTTCATAAGTCGCTGTAAAGTCAGTGTTGTATATACTTTTATCGTGTATACAACAATCCCACTGCTAGATGCAATGTATATATTGCTATGGATCTAAGTAAAGTACTACTACACGGTTAGTAAGGGAGTTTATCAAGTAAGTATTTTATAGCTTTGCGCAATGAAGCTTATTATTTTTGATTTAGACGGAACACTGATTAACACCTTAGCTGATCTTGCTAAAAGTTGTAATCATATTCTTAAAGCACATGATTTTCCGACACACCCTATTGATGACTATAAAATATTTGTGGGGAACGGCATACGAAAACTAGTCGAACGGGCACTCCCAGAGAGCGCTAGAACGGATGAAACAATCGACAGGTTGAAAGTGGAATTCACAACATATTACAACCTGCATGCTAAAGACTTGACACAACCTTATGATGGTATCGTACCTTTACTGAACGCACTGAAACATGAAGGGTTTAAGATCAGTGTAGCTTCTAATAAGTATCACGAAGCTGTAGTACACCTTGTCGACCATTATTTTCCAACAATCCAATTTGATCTTGTCTTGGGTCATCGGGATAATCATCCAGCCAAACCAGATCCTGACATCGTTTTTGATACGTTGCGAAGGTTGAACGTGAGTAAAGCCGATTGTTTTTATATTGGAGATTCTTCTGTAGACATGCAAACAGCTAATTGTGCCGACGTGACTGCTGTAGGGGCGACGTGGGGTTTCAGAACAGAAAGCGAACTCAGAGAGCATGGTGCAGATCATATCATACATCGCCCCCTTGACCTGCTAAATATTATATAACGTAACGCTTTAGGCTGAGATACGTTCAAACTCCTCTCTCCTACCAATCGGGATATATTTTGAATATTTTTTCCGAGGCAGTTATAAAGAGGTACTCTTTTTCTTTTCCACCAAAGCAGACATTAGCGGTCCAGTTTGCTGGCACATCGATATGGTGTATTTTTTGGCCTTGGGCATTATAAACTGTTACGCCTTTACCTGATAAATAGACATTGCCTTTCCGGTCTATGGTCATCCCATCGGAACCTTGACTGCAAAACAGTTTCTTATTAACAAGGGTTCCTTTTTCATCTATATCGTACACATACGTCTTATCTGCTCGGATATCGGCTACATAAAGAAGCCGTCCATCTGCTGCACCTACAATCCCATTGGGCTTTATGAAATCTGCATCCAACTGCGTGAGTACGTCATCTTGAAATAAATACAGGGCTTCCTCCTCGATTTCTTTACCTTTACGGGTCCAATACTCGCGCTGATAATGGGGGTCTGTAAAGTAGTAACCTCCTGCAGGCGAAACCCATACATCGTTTGGACCGTTTAGTTTCCTGCCCTTATAGTGATCCAACAAAACTTCGACTTTGCCTTGAGGTGAAATCCGCCACAATTCATTTTTCTCATCGGCGCACGCGATGATGTGGTCATCTTTGTCAATATACAACCCATTGGATCGACCCGCTGGTTCTAGAAATACTTCTAATTGGCCATCAAAAGTGTACTTCCAGATGCTGTTATTCGGCTGATCGGTGAAATAAACATTCCCTTTTGAATCAACTGCCGGCCCTTCCGTAAATGTAAATTGATCGCCGATCAAAATAAGCTTGCCTTCGGTCTGTCCTTTTGCGTAAAGCATACAGATAATAAGTATAAAAGTTATGGTTACTTTCATCCTTAAATTTAACTAATTTTTTCAACTTCCGCCTTCAACTTTTTAGGCAAGGCTTCTACTACCAGATTGTAACTGTGATCAATCAGCTTTTTTAAGAATTCATCATCAAGCTCGCGATTTACGTATACCGTATTCCAATGCTTTTTGTTCATATGGTACCCCGGCAACACACTTTGCTCATACTGCTGTCGCAGCTCAACTGCATACTCGGGGTCGCATTTAACATTAAAGCTCAAATGATCTACCTGATCCAGTCCTACAAGTAAGAATACTTTCCCCATAACTTTGAATACCAGGGTATCCGGCCCAAAGGGTAATTCCTCGGTCACACCCTTTTTTCCTAGACAATATTGGTGAAGCTCTTCTATATGCATAGTCATTAATAATATAACACCAATTTAGTAATAAAACCTGACAAAAAACAACTCACTAATAACTAGTTACCGGTTACCAATAACGCTACAAGCTCTCGCTGAATCTCTTGTCCCTTGTCCTCATTATACCAGCGTTGTAAGGCTTCTTTTATTTCGTCAAAAGATTTTCTATCAGATTTCATTGCTTGAAAGAGAAGACTTGCTTTTTCCGGTCTTGGCCCCCAGACACCTAAATCTTTCTTATCTGCATTACGGATTATCAGCTTCGGAATAGATTTACCGCCGTTGGTTAAGTAATCATTAATCAATAAAGGAGGGGAATCCCGCAGTTGAATTTCCAGCTGTATGTACGGATTATTCTTCACCATGTTATAAATCTGCGGAACGGAATGTGCTGCATCTCCGCACCAAGGCTCGGTGATCAAAATCCACTGTTGTGGCAACTGAATAGCATTAATAACGGTTTGTGTATCCACATTTGCCTCAAACTTTTTTAACCAACGGTTCATTCTGGACCAGTTCAACTTGGTGTAGCTTAAGTATTCAGGATCCGCATAAATAGGGTGATCTGTCGGATTTGCTACTATAGACTCAAAGTAAGTAAGGTATTCTTCAAATATCATTATTTCAATTTTGATGCAAAAATAGAGAATCTTATCCACCTAAAAACCATAAAAATGTTGCAATTCATTTAACACTAATTAATACTTCTACCCACTATCTTTGAAAAGATATCAACCAATTTAATGAAAAGGATTTCAGCATTATTCATATTTCTATTCTTAGGTCACCTCGCCATAAGTCAGGTCTCTGTCGCCGGAAAAATCGCCGATCAAGCCGATGATGGTCCGTTGGCCAACGCCTCTATCGTTCTATTAGATCAAGATTCGATCATGAAATATTTCGTACGGGCCGATGAAAATGGAAAATTTCAACTTAAGAACGTAATAACAGGATCCTATCTGCTTTTGGTCTCTTATCCTAAATTTGAAGTGTATTCTCAACCAATAGTGGTAGAAAATGAAGATCTCAATCTGGAAAGTATTAAGATCAGTTCTCAGGCAAATCTTATTGAGGAAGTAATCGTTAAACAGAAATTACCAATAACCCTCAAGGGCGACACCATTGAATATGATGCCGGCAGTTTTGAAACTGAAAAAAATGCCAAGCTGGAAGACTTGCTCCGAAGGCTGCCGGGACTCACGGTATCTGCAGATGGTGCGATCACGGCCCAGGGTAAATCTGTTTCGAAAGTTCTGATTGATGGAGAAGAGTTCTTTGGCTATGACCCAAAGATTGCTATTCGAAACGTAAGGGCCGATGCAGTGGACAAAGTACAAGTATATGAGCGGCGCTCTGAACAGTCCGAACTTACGGGTATTGACGACGGCGTACGTCTACAAACGGTGAACGTGGTACTCAAAGAAGAAGCTAGAGAAGGTGTTTTCGGTAATCTAGAAGCGCTGTACGGCACCGACAATTTATACGCAGGCAATCTTTTTGCAGCCAAGTTCAACCGAACAGAACGCATGGGCGTAACGGCCAACACGAACAATATGGGTGCATCGGGCAGAGAAGGAAACCTACGCATGAATAATCAGATACAGGGCGAACCTGTCTTCACCTCCATAGGCGCGAACTATGAAAATCAATTTTTTGACAGAAAGCTGAATGTAAATGCGAACTATAATTTAAATGATAACAGCAACCGCAACGAGAGAGACAGCTTTAATAAACAGATCCAGTCGAATGGAGAAGTAAGGGAGACGACCCGTACTTCTAGATCCATGAGCAACAATCAGTCTCATGGTGTCCGATCCCAGTTCAGAATACGTATCGACTCCACTCAGAATATGGACGTGCGTATCAATGCAGGTTTATCCCAACAAGAAAGCGGAAACAGTTCCAACAGCAAGACGCGTGGAGAAGGGGGGAACGATATTAACGAATTTGAAAGTGATCAAAATACAAAGACAGATAGCAGATCAAACGACATTCGCTTAAACTACAGAAAACGGCTGAATAAAAAAGGAGCTTCCTTAAATGTACATGTAAGCAATGATTATTCGAAATCGGACTCCGAAAATCGCACGGACGAAACGACAACACAATTTATAGAAAATACAGAAACAAATATCGACCAAAGACGATTGGGTGATAACTTTTCCAACAATTTCTCGGCGGAGGCCAACTTCGGCAATCGCTTGAGCCAACAGATTAATTACTCGTTGGGGTATAGCTTTTCGAACTCGAATAGGAAGAATTTTCTTGATGCTTTTGATCTCGACGCCAACGGCACCCCATCGGAACTCGATCTCAATTATTCGCAGCGCCAGCATGATTTTTCGACCAACCAGGGAATTAATGCAACGATGAACTTCAACCATGAACTTCTCAATATCAATGTGTCGAACAAAACGCTTTATAAAAATCAAAATCTGGAAGACAGCTACCGTGATGTAGACTTATCTCGGAGTTTCTGGGACAATAGCTTCAATATGGATATCAACTATCGACTTTCTTCCAGAAAGAATCTACGGGTTTCTTATCAAAATAGCAATACCATTCCATCTTTCGAGCAGCTACAGCCCACGCAACCCCGACGCAACGAATTGTTTATACCCATCGGGAACCCCGATCTGGAACGAGCAACAAACAATAATTTTCGTTTAAACTACAATACCATCAGCCTCCTAAAGGGTACCAATCTAAACCTAAATGGAGATATTGGATTTGTTGTAAATCCTATTATCAACCAACTACAAATTGACCGGGAAACCAACGTAACAAGAAGCTCATACGTCAACATCAGTGACAAATCCACTTGGCGCGCTAGCATGAATGGGAATTTTAACAAGCCTATGTTTAACAAGCAGGTGCAGTTTAATATTTTCTCCAGCCTTAACTATCAGAACAGCTTTAGCTTTATTGAGAATTCAGAATCTATGTCATTCGAACTAAATAATCTTCAAAACACCAACGGTAATATTGGTATAGGCGTGAACGAACAGAATGCGAAAGGCTTTGACTTTGAGGTTAATGCTCGTATCGGAGCAAATAATCAGCTTAATAGTTTACGATCGGATCTCAACTACACCAATATGACAGGCAGCAGCGCTGGCTATATTAAGTACTTTTTCCCGTGGAAATTCCAGGCGACGACCAATGTCAACTATTCGTACGAAGGACCAACTAAACTCTACCCCCAATCCATACACCAATTCTACGCGAATGTAGAGTTGAGCAAAAAACTATTAAAGAACGAAAGCTTGATAGCTAGCGTCAAAGCATTTGATATCTTCAATACATTCAACAACGTCAATAGAAGCATTTCTGACACGGATTTCACCGAATCAAGGCAACTTATATTAACACAGTACGTACTTGTTGGATTAAAATGGGATTTTAACAAAAATTTAGGTAAAAAAAATGACTAGGATATTATTCGCTCTACTGACTTTATTCGTCATACACGATTCACAGGCGCAGTATGCATACTTTGCAACACATGGCAAAATATCATTTGAAAAGATCACCTATACTAGGGCCCGGATGCGGGATCTAATGGCGAAAATGGACGCGGGCAACAATGCCGGTAGAGGACCGGGTGGAGGCGGAATGCGCATGGGAGGAAATCTTGAAAATATGCCGGAATCTTCTACCCAATACTTTGAACTCACGTTTGATGAAAAGCAAAGTTTGATGACGGCCGTTGAAGAAGAGGAGAACAGCCAATCTGGCGGCGGACCTTCAAGAAGAGCGACGATGGGATTTTCTGGTGGAAATCGTGGATCAAGGGGGGGAATGAACATAAGTATGAGGCGGATGGGCGGTAATAACAGTAAAGTGCTTTATCAGAACTTAAAAGATCAGACCGCTGAGATACAGGTTGAAATTGATGAAAAATACATGCTTAGCGATTCACTATCACCCATTACATGGCGCTTTACCGACGAATATCGTACGATTGCCGGTTATGAGTGTCGCCGGGTAAATGGTGCAACTCCGGACTCATTGTATCTCATCGCCTATTACACGGATCAGATACCTGTATCTGCCGGGCCAGCTTTAAGTCATGGTCTACCCGGAATGATCATGGGATTAGTTATACCCGAGATGCATATACATTATTGGGCGACTAAGGTAACCTATTCTAACGAGCCCGTTCCGACAAACTGGAAGGACAAAAAAGTAAAAAGCATGGGGGTAAACGAATTTTCGGAAAGTTTTGGACGTTTCTTTTCGCGCGGAAGAGAGGACAACAATACATCCAACAAAAAGTTGATATTAGAACAATTAATATATTAAGTGGGTATAATAAAAAATGACAGTTTGTCACAAAATTATGTCATATTTCCGACAATATGGATCCCATTTTCAGGCATAAAGCAGTTTTTACTTCTTGGCATAAGGGTTGTTATATACGAAACAACTATTTAAATTAAGTAAAAAAACAAAATACAAGATATGTCAAAAATTATAGGAATCGACTTAGGTACTACCAATTCATGTGTTGCTGTAATGGAAGGTAACGAACCGGTAGTTATTGCCAACAATGAAGGTAAACGTACTACACCTTCTATTGTGGCGTTTGTAGATGGTGGTGAGCGAAAAGTTGGTGATCCAGCTAAACGTCAGGCTATTACAAATCCGCATAAAACCATATATTCCATTAAACGTTTTATGGGAACTTCTTTTAACGAAGCACAAAAAGAAATTTCTCATATCCCTTATAAAGTTGTTAAAGGTGATAACAATACGCCTCGAGTAGAAATTGACGACCGTAAATATACTCCTCAGGAAATATCAGCAATGATACTTCAGAAAATGAAAAAGACTGCGGAAGATTATTTAGGTCAAGAAGTAAGTCGTGCGGTAATCACTGTACCGGCATATTTCAATGATGCACAACGCCAAGCGACTAAAGAAGCGGGCGAAATTGCAGGTCTTAAAGTAGAACGTATCATTAATGAGCCTACAGCGGCAGCCTTAGCCTACGGTCTTGACAAGGCAAACAAAGACATGAAAATCGTCGTGTTTGACTGTGGTGGTGGTACGCATGATGTATCCGTATTGGAGTTGGGCGACGGTGTATTCGAAGTAAAATCAACCGATGGTGATACGCACTTAGGTGGAGATGACTTTGATAATGTGATTATCAACTGGTTGGCTGAAGAATTCGCAAACGAAAACAATGGTTTTGATCTGAAGAAAGATGCAATGGCATTACAACGTTTGAAAGAGGCGGCTGAGAAAGCAAAAATTGAATTATCAAGCACATCTTCTACGGAAATAAATCTACCATACATTACAGCTGATGCTACAGGACCTAAACATTTGGTACGTACGTTATCTCGTGCTAAATTTGAAAACCTAGCAGCAGATTTGATCAAACGCACGATCGACCCTTGTCGTACAGCATTGAAAAATGCAGGTTATAGCACGTCAGATATTGATGAAATCATTCTAGTAGGTGGATCTACACGTATTCCCGCGATCGTAGATTCGGTTAAAGCTTTCTTCGGAAAAGAGCCATCAAAAGGCGTTAATCCTGATGAGGTAGTTGCGTTAGGTGCAGCCATTCAAGGTGGTGTATTGACAGGTGAGGTAAAAGATGTATTGTTATTAGATGTTACGCCTCTTTCATTGGGTATCGAGACGATGGGTGGTGTAATGACGAAATTGATTGAAGCGAATACCACTATTCCAACTAAAAAATCGGAAACATTCTCTACAGCGTCTGACAGTCAACCATCGGTAGAAATTCACGTATTACAAGGTGAACGACCTATGGCCTCTCAAAACCGTACCCTAGGACGTTTTCAGTTAACGGATATACCTCCAGCTCCTCGTGGTATCCCACAAATCGAGGTGATTTTTGATATCGATGCAAATGGTATTATCAAGGTATCTGCTAAAGATAAGGCAACTGGCAAAGAGCAAAATATTCGTATTGAAGCCTCTTCAGGCCTATCCGAAGAAGATATCCAAAAAATGAAACAAGAAGCGGAAGCTAACGCAGAAGCGGATAAAAAGGTAAAAGAAGAAGCGGATAAAATCAACGGTGCCGATGCCTTAATCTTTTCTACAGAGAAACAATTGAAAGAATACGGTGACAAAATTTCTGCGGACAAAAAAGCACCTATCGATGCCGGTTTAGAAAAGTTAAAAGCAGCTTATGCAGCTAGAAACTTTGCTGACATTGATACGGCTTCGGCTGAATTGCAAAATGCATGGAACGCTGCTTCAGAAGAAATGTACGCAGCATCTCAAGGTGGCTCACAGCCACAAGGTGATGCAGGTCAAGCTAACACAGGTAGCGCTGACGCTAACCAAGGTGGAGCTGATGATGTACAGGATGTAGATTTCGAAGAAGTAAAATAATTCACTCTTTTACATAACAAAGAAAGCCCGAAGATTTGATCTTCGGGCTTTCTTTGTTATCAGGACTTTTAAAACAACTTCGTTGGATAGGTTCCGTTTTCTATTAATGCTGAAATCGATTCCTGTACAATGGGCTTATCTTCTTTGTAGGTAACACCAAACCACTTGGCAGAGGTCGGTATCACTTTGAAGTCAGCTAATCCCTGCCTAACCATATAATCTGGTACAGAAGGGATAAAGAACTCAGATTTCGGATTATCGCCATTTTCTTCCACAAACTTAGGAAACATATCCAGTGCTATTTCAAATATCTTTGGTGTGAATCCCCAAAAATTCATAGACACCCGTGATTCCGCATCAAGATCATATTGTACCCCGTTCTCTTCGTAAACAATCTTTCTATTCCCCGCTTCATCAGACACGTAAAAAATATTTGTTCTTTCTATTACCGAAGCCATATTGCCTTCATCACTTACTTCGCATACGCCGCGCGATACATATCCGTAATCTGAAAGGGTATTACCCACTTTAAAACCTATTAATGACATGTGGGTATCAGACACTTCGGAAGTAAGGAACTGACCCATTTTTTGAAAGGCATCGGTACCATAGAAGTCGTCGGCATTGATCACACAAAATGGTTCATGAATAATATCTTTTGCACTCATCACAGCATGAGCTGTACCCCAGGGTTTTTCGCGTACGATATCTTTGTCTACACCGAATTTACGCAGATCAAAATCTTGGAATGCATAGTCCACCTCTATTTTTCCCTTTAATTTTTCGTCAAATTTGTCACGCATGGTGGCTTCGAATTCCTTACGGATAATAAAGACTACTTTGCCAAACCCTGCATTTATAGCGTCATAAATAGAATAATCAATAATAGTCTCACCATGAGGACCAAAACTATCCACTTGTTTTAACGAACCATATCTGCTTGCCATACCCGCAGCGAGTACTAGTAATGTAGGTTTACTCATATTAAAATTTCCTTGTTAATTCTTTTCAATAATCTTACAAACATAAAGATTTTGAGACTATTTCCTTTTAAATATTGAATTTAATATACCGTTAGCAATTTTCCCCAACAACTTAGCTCCCTCTCGGGCAAGCGTTCGACTTGCTTGTGTTTGAGCTGCCTCCAAAGGTGTTTGCCTACGCGATGACGACCCTGTTCGAGTTCTTGTCGCTTTTTCAGCCTCTTGCCGGGCTTTCTCGCGGACGCGCTCTTCTTCAGCAGCAGATTGACGTTCTGCAATAATTTCGGATGCCGTGCGCCTTTCTATTCGTTCCTGATACTTTGAATAGTATTCCGAGTTCTTAATAATGCTGTCGTACGTTTGAGGATCTGCTGGTCCCATTATTGCCCGCGCCGGAACCAGGTGGGTGGCGACAACTTCCGTCGGAATTCCTTTATCATTTAACACCGTAACAAGTGCCTGGCCTGTACCTAACGAGGTAAGAATTTTATCTATTTCATAGAATTCGGATGTAGGATACGTTCTCACCGTCTTACGGAGGTTTTCAGCATCGTTAGGTGTAAAGGCACGTAGTGCATGTTGGATTCGATTTCCCAACTGCCCTAAAACACTTTCCGGAATATCGGTAGCCGCTTGCGTACAAAAGAACACACCTATTCCTTTAGACCGGATCAACCTAACTATTTGTTCGACTTGCATCAAAAAGACTTTGGAAGCACCATTAAAAAGCAAATGCGCTTCATCAAAGAAAAACACTAACTTTGGTTTGTCTAAATCCCCCACCTCGGGCATTTTTTTGAAAAGCTGCGCCAATAGGCTTAAGAGGAAAGTAGAAAATAGCAGGGGTTGATCTTGGATATCGGATATGTTTAAAAGTGTGATGACACCTTTGCCGTCCACTTTTCCGAATAAATCCTGAATATCAAATTCTTTCTCTCCAAAAATATGGGCGACACCTTGTTGCTCGGTGGCAACGATTTTCCGTAATATAGCGCCCGAGCTAGCCGTGCTTATCTTTCCATAATCGGCCTTGATTTCCTCCGCTCCTGCTCCTTCAGATAAGTAGGATAACAACTTTTTAAGATCGTCAAGATCGACCAATGGTAGTTTAGTATCATCTGCATACTTAAATATAGCACTAAGTACACCCGACTGCGTTTCATTAAGATCTAGAATCCTGGCAAGAAGTATAGGCCCAAAATCTTCAACAGTAATACGCATAGCAGATCCTAAATTACCGCTAAGAGAAAAAACCTCTATGGGAAACGAGGAAGGTACAAAGGGTATTCCTACCAGATTACCGCGTTCCAATAAGGCATCATTTGTATTACCTGGCTCAGCCAGCCCCGATAGATCTCCTTTAACATCTAGCATAAACACGGGCACACCTGCGTCGGAGAGCTGTTCTGCCATCAGCTGTAACGTCCGTGTCTTACCGGTACCCGTAGCTCCGGCAATAAGCCCATGACGGTTCATCATTTTTAACGCTAAATTTACTTTTGCGTTCGTACGGACTTCTCCATTTAATATCCCTGAACCTAGTTGTATAAAAGGTCCTTTAGGATTATAAGATGCATTAACGTTATCGATAAATGACTGGCTCATAATACAATTAATAAATTTCAACTTTTAAAGAAATGCACGTAAACTTTCGATAATCTACTGGCAAGATGTTGTACAGTATGTGATCTCAACATAAATGAAAGTTTCAACTATCGAATTTATAAATATTTAAGAGATTATCGCAATATTTAACAAAGCAAAGATTTCAATATTAACAAATTGTTATTTAATATAGATTTCTTAGGAAGTTTTGTAATATTTATACCATATAATTAAAATAAACCTTGGTTTTCTACGGAATAATTCTATTTTTGTGAAAGACAATACGATAAAAGTAGATGTATAATAAGGCATATAGAATATTATCAGCAAAGATTTGTTTCTTTATCTTCTTCCTGAAGATGCTGATTTCTGCTACACCTATTTTTATTGACAATGTTGACCAAGGAACTATTCTTCAGGTAGTTATGCAACTGGAAATTGAGAGTGCAAAAAACAACAGCAACTCAAATAATGAAGATCTCCACGAGCATGGCGTAAAAGTTTTCAAACCAGATGCAATAGATTTTCTAGCTTTCAATCCAACTATCGAAAGCAACAGCAAGAGCATGACTTACCTCCGTAACGAACGCTGCATTGTCTCGTATCACCCTACCGTACCTACCCCCCCTCCCAACTGCTAAATTCGCACATCGTATGGATGGTTTATTTGCTAATGACTTAGCAAGTGTAATCTGTTGTGATTTATTCAGTAAAATTTAAAAAAATAATTTATAAAATTATGTTAGGAACTCGTATGTCTGCTTTTCTAAAATTATCGAAAAGGGACTTAAAATATGACTTACCAGCGAGTATTGTTGTATTCCTGGTAGCTTTACCCCTATGTTTGGGTATTGCAATGGCATCCGGTGCGCCATTATTTGCCGGATTATTAACAGGTGTTATTGGGGGGATTGTGGTAGCGTCGATATCGGGTTCTCCACTTAGTGTCAGTGGGCCGGCCGCTGGATTAACTGTTATCGTATTAGGAGCGATACAGGATCTAGGTGCATATGAAACCTTCTTGTTAGCGGTACTAATCGCTGGAGCAGTTCAGCTGGTATTAGGTATTATGAAAGCTGGAATGATAGGAAATTATTTTCCTTCAGCAGTGATTCTAGGTATGCTTGCGGCGATCGGTATTACCATCATCCTAAAACAGTTGCCATTAGCAGTAGGTCTTTCTGAATCTCACGCTTTTGAATTAGATAATGGGGGTGGAATTACTGCTTTCTCCGACACCATTTTTTCAGCGGTCAATTGGGGTGCTGCGATCATCTGCTTTTTGTCATTGGCTATTCTCATCTATTGGCCAACAATAAAAACCTTAAATAAGGTTCCTGCCCCTTTGGTTGTTGTTCTTGTCGGAATCGGACTAAGCATAGCATTCGCAGGCAGTTCTTGGGGGTTAAACTCAGAACATTTTGTATCTATCCCCGTGGTATCTTCATTTACCGAATTTACGGGATTATTTATTTTTCCTGATTTCACACAGATCTTAAATAAAGATGTTTGGATAGTAGCTGTCACCATCGCGATCATAGCCAGTTTGGAAACGCTTCTTAGCATAGAAGCGGTAGACAAACTCGACCCTTTCAAACGGAACTCCCCTACCAACAGAGAGTTGGTGGCGCAGGGTGTCGGAAATATCACCAGTGGTTTATTGGGTGGTTTACCGATGACGTCCGTAATCGTTCGCTCGTCTGCAAACGCAAATGCAGGGGGTAGAACCCGCCAGTCCGCCATCTTTCATGGTATTTGGTTGCTGGCAGCGTTGGTTGCCATTCCCTCCCTTATCAATTTGATTCCGTTATCTTGTTTAGCTGCAATCTTATTACACACCGGATATAAACTTGCTAAGCCTGCGCTTTTCAAACAAATGTATAACAAGGGTTTAGATCAATTTATCCCCTTCACTATTACTGTTGTTGCCATCGTCGCAACAGACTTATTAATGGGAGTCGGAATAGGAATTGTAGTTGCCACATTCTATATATTACGGGCTAACATGCAGAACGCATACAAATTTAGCATTGAAGAAAAGGATAATAAAAATCAAGCTGTATTGACACTAGCTGAGGAAGTCTCATTTCTGAATAAAGTACCTATCCAACAAAAACTATACAACCTTCCAAAATCGGTAGACCGCGTGGTAATAAATGGATACGATAGCAAATTCATCGATAAAGATGTGCTTGAAGTGATTCGGGATTTCGAACAGAATGCCCTCAGTAAAGGGCTTGAAATCGAGCTAAACGATATCAATTATAAAAAAAAAACATACCGAAAGAAACATCTTCAGAAGGTAGTCTAATTAATTAACATAAATGCTGTATCTTGAATTGTTTTCATGAAAGCAATTCCAAATTAAAAAAATATGGGAAACAACGAATTAGAATTAGGTTTTAAAAAAATTTTAGACGGAAATAAAGACTGGGTCGATTTTGTAAGCGAAGACAAGACAGGCCGTTTCCAACAACTGGCAAAAGGTCAAAGCCCAGAGATATTATGGATCGGGTGTGCAGACAGCCGTGTACCAGCTAATGAACTGACCGGCAAAAAACCCGGAGAAGTGTTTGTACATCGCAACATTGCTAACATGTGTGTTCACTCTGACATGAGCATGCTGTCCGTTCTCGATTATGCAGTTAATGTATTGAAAGTAAAACATGTGATTGTAGCAGGTCATTACGGATGTGGTGGTGTTGCAGCTTCCTTAAGCCGTAAACAGTTTGGCATTATCGATAACTGGCTGTGCCATATCAAAGATGTATACCGACTTCATGCAGCAGAAGTTGATGCAATTGAAGACCCAGAAGAGAAGACAAATAGGTTGGTCGAATTAAATGTAAAAGAGCAAGTATTTAATCTATGTACAACATCTATTGTACAGAATGCATGGAAAGATCGCGAAGATCTGGCTGTACATGGAATGGTCGTCAACATCGGAACTGGTGAATTAATTGATCTGGATTCTACATTTACAAGCAACGATGATCTAGGAGATGTCTTCGCTTATAAATAGGATATAGTATAAGAAACTCCGACAAAAGCCTGTCGGAGTTTCTTGTTTTTACTTTATCTTAAAATAGTTCCTTGCATGTTAACAGCCTTAACATATGGATCGGCATATTTACCAACAATTACCGCAAACTCTTCCCGATTTACGATCTTATTCTCATCAAATTCACCTGCAAACTTTAGCTTGTGCGACCAGTCTTTTTTAATTTGTGCATCCATCTCTTTCCCTCTGAAGCTCACGAACCTAACCAAACTTAACAGATCTTTCCAAGTTAGATATACGCCGTCATTATCCATGAACCATAGCTGACTTCGTGAATGCAGCTGATTGAATATGGGTTTAATTTCTTGAAACGTAACACTGTCTTTCACATCAAATATATAACCGCTTCCTTCTTTCTTTCCTGTTAATAGACCCGACAGATACATTTTTTCAATTGCCCGGTAATGAACATGAGACGTCGGGACGTCATGAAGAGGCAACAGCCTCGCTCCATATGTAATCAATTCGGTTTGTAACTTCCGTACGTCAATCTTCTCTGTTGTAGTTTTGAAAAATGCGCAATATGCCGCCGCCGCTCCCATAGCCTGACCAAGTTGCGCACGCAGCGGAATACTTTCAGCATTTCGAGCAACCTGAACCAAATATTGTGCGGAAAATAAATTTTGGTTAGCTTGACTCAGAATGTTATTTAAAACATACGAATATATAACGCCATCTACTTCACCAACCGCAACAGTAGTACGTGATAAATCGAGTGAATGCGCATCTGCACGGGATATTCTTCCGGGTTTATAATAACCTTCCATACCATTTACTAACGTCTTTAACTTTCCCTCCTCCGTCGCATCTACAATAGCCCGTATGGCGTATTTCTCCTTGTTTGAAAAAGTGACCTCCCAATCTTTTTTGCGCCGTTCCACCGACTCTACCGACAAGCCCTTCATTACGGTGAGATTGGGCTGCATAGAAAGGATCTTCTCAACCGCATTCATTGCTAATCGTGGATTGATATCGCGCTTTACCAGCTGAGCTAAGGAATCGTTCACTTCTTTACTCATCGCTATTTTCATCAACATATCCATCCAAATACCGCCATCTAAATTAGCATTAGATAAAACAGTAGTCGTCTCTGTGGTAAGCGAGGGTACCATTTGTTCTTGATCCAATACCCAAAGTGTAGCGACGCTCGATTGTGCACTTTGTACAGCAGCCGTAAAGGCTTCAATATCCGATCCGTACACCAATAAGGCTGGTTTAACTTTCTTTTGAGCCATTAATAGGACCGGACTGATGAAGTATATGATGAGGTAAAGACGAAATTTCATTTGTATGGTATTTGTTCCGAAAATACATAAAATTAAATTATACGACGAAAAACCTCATCCTTTGTCTCTAATTTCAAAATGCCGTAATCGTGCGCGTATCAATCGTTGGGAAAAAAAATAAATAGCGAAAACTATTACTTGTTAAAAAAAGGAAAGTTATCTAAGTTTGCTACATGATAGAGGAAGAAAAATCATTAAATTTTATCGAAGAGATTATTGAAGAGGATCTCCGCAAAGGAACGCATGACGGCAGAGTCCTGACACGCTTCCCCCCCGAACCTAATGGTTATCTTCATATTGGACATGCCAAATCCATTTGTTTAAACTTCGGTTTAGGGCAAAAATATAATGGCTTGACCAACTTACGGTTTGACGACACCAATCCTGTTACAGAAGACACAGAGTATGTTGAAAGTATTAAACGTGACATCCAATGGCTTGGATTCCAATGGGCACAGGAGCTATATACGTCTGATTATTTCGACACGCTATACCAATATGCTACAGATTTAATAAAAAAAGGATTGGCCTATGTGGACGACAGCACAGCGGAGGAAATAGCAGCTGCAAAAGGCACACCTACAACGCCCGGGGTACCAACTCCATACCGTAGTCGTTCTGTTGAAGAAAATTTAATGCTTTTTCAGCAGATGCGTGAAGGGCAATTCAAAGATGGAGAAAAAGTATTGCGTGCCAAAATAGATTTGGCCAACCCCAATATGCACCTCCGCGACCCATTGTTGTATCGCATCAGACATGTGCATCATCACCGTACGGGAGATAAATGGTGTATATATCCAATGTATGACTTTGCACATGGACAATCAGATTCGATCGAAAAAATTACGCACTCGATATGTACCTTGGAATTTATTCCACATCGCCCACTATATGACTGGTGTATAGAAAAGTTAGAAATATTCCCTTCTAAACAATACGAATTCGCCCGCCTAAACATGACGTACACTGTTATGAGCAAACGAAAATTGCTTCAATTGGTAAACGAAAAATTTGTTGAAAGCTGGGACGACCCACGAATGCCTACGATTTCTGGCTTACGCCGTCGCGGATATACAGCAGCGAGCATTCGCAACTTTTGCGATAAAATCGGTGTGCAGAAGCGCGAAAACATGATCGATGTGAGTTTGTTGGAATTCTGCATCCGCGAAGATCTTAACAAAACTGCCTGGCGTCGCATGGCGGTATTGGATCCCATCAAATTGGTGATTACAAATTACCCGGAAGGTCAGGTAGAAGAATTAAACGGCGAAAACAACCCAGAAGTCGAAGGAGGAGAAGGATCTCGTAATATTCCATTCACTAAAGAATTGTGGATAGAGCGTGAAGACTTCATGGAAGAACCGCCAAAGAAATTTTTCCGTCTAGGTGTCGGGCTATCCGTTAGATTGAAACATGCATATATCGTAGAATGCCATGATTTCGTGAAAGATGCTGATGGAAAAGTCACCGAAATACATTGTAACTATATCCCTAACTCCAAATCTGGTGAAGATACCTCAGGATTAAAAGTAAAAGGAACGATCCACTGGATATCGGTGCCTCATGCGAAGGAGGCTGAAGTGCGTTTATATGATCGCTTATTTCATGAGGAGAACCCGGTTGCTGCTGAAGACTTCAAATCTTCCATCAATCCAGATAGTTTACAAATCATTACCAAAGCTTATATTGAACCTGATTTAGCGACAGCACAGGCAGGTAAAGGATATCAATTTATCCGTCTAGGATACTTTACGCTAGATACTAAATCGTCTACAGATCATCTAGTTTTTAACCGTACCGTAACACTAAAAGATTCCTGGGCGAAAGAAATTAAAAAAGGATAATAATTACAAAAGGAGGCTAATACCTCCTTTTGTATCTTCTATTGAAGGTATATATTCTTATATTTATCATTCAATGCGGTAGCAACAATCAACAATTCTTCATCGTCAGCGTCCGACAATATTTTTTGATAATTTTCTAAAGATGCAAGCCCCAGTCTTACTCCTCTCTCATCCAAAGCAGAATTTTTACCCTGCATTACTGCATAATTATAATTCATTTCTTCCTCAACGAATCTTAAATTTTTATCCGTAAGCAATCTGGCTTTGTCTAATTCGCTCGTTTCATAGAGCGTATCGACGATAACGCTATTGAGATACACCTGTCTTAAACTTGACACCTTTTTAGGCATATTGTCGTATGCGATCAAAGCAACCTCTTTTGCTTTGTCAAGTTTATTTTCAGTCATTAACGAGGTCAAGGAATTCACAAAAACGTTGCTCAAAATAAAATTCTCATACATAAAATTGGAATCGGGATCAAAATGATCTAACTCATGTATATTCCCCCATTTATATTTCTGGGTTATATTGCGATGAAGGGTATCGCTATTTATTAATGTGTTATCATCTGCTATCTGATTCAATTCCACCGGCATTAATCGATATACAAAACCCTCAGAAACTAAGTACTTATCCAATCCCATGAAACTTTCTTCAGGGCACATCATGCCAAAATAAATAGGTCTTTCCCAATTGTTATTGGCCAATATTTCCATCATGCAAAGTTCCGCCCGGGTTACGTAATCTTTATTGTATATCCATTCTATATGGTCCGGGATCGCCTTTTCCCAATCCTGTGGCACCACTTTATTTCGGATCACAGAATCCTTGTCTATCGGTAACCCCAGTTTTTTGGTGGGTAGAAAATTGACGTAATGTCCATCCTTCATCTGGATTTGGTTATTTCGATTATCCGACAACATGATATCTACCAACGTCCTCACGTCGGTATGCGCCTCTATGTTCATATCGAGTAGGGGCAAACCATCCCGAACTCCTTTTGCGATCTTGGATACTTCAAAATTTAAAGGCAGACGCTTTGCCTCATTTATATCTTGCATGGATTGCTTTACATACCAGTCTGACTGCAGATAACTTAAATTGACAATACGTACATCGGTACGAATCCCTTCGACCTCCTGTAAATACCACAACGGAAAGGTATCGTTGTCGGCGTAGGTAAATAAAATAGCATGGGGTTCACAGGATGTTAAATAGTTGAAAGCAACTTCCCTCGTCATCTCTCTCTCCGCTCGATTGTGATCATCCCAATTTTCAATTATCAATATTCCGGGACCGGCAATCAAACAGATAGCAAGAGATAAAATAGAAGCGGATTTTAACATTATCTTTTGTTTGATGATATCTATCAAGCCCAATAGTCCTAAACCTATCCAAATTGAAAAAACATAAAATGAACCTGCGTAGGCATAGTCACGCTCGCGAGGCTGCATCGGTGTCTGATTGAGATAAATGACGATAGCAATTCCCGTAAAGAAGAATAAAAGTGCCACAATCAATGCGTCCTGTTTTCTGTGTTTAATCTGCCAAATCAACCCTAAAACACCTAACAATAGCGGAAGAAAAAAGTAATTGTTTCTTGAAGGATCGGATTTCATTGAAGGAGATAATGCCTCTTGTCCACCAAGACGGGCATTATCTAAAAAATCAATTCCTGAAAGCCAATTTCCTTCTGTGTACGTACCATGTCCTTGCTTGTCATTTTGCCTTCCTACAAAATTCCACATGAAATAACGTATATACATATCATTCAGCTGATAGGAAAAAAAGAAAGACAAATTATCTAAAAAAGTAGGTGACTGATCTGCATTTAAATTTAAATAATGCTGATAATAGGCCGCGTGTTTTTCGCTATACATCCGTGGGAAAAGCGATTCTTTGTCATAGGTATATTTGCGGTTGGATTCAATTTTGGTATACCCGCTTTCATCTTTGCGATAGGTATGTTGCGTGTGCGCCTCTTTTACTTTTGCATCAAAATTCGGCCCTTTCAACAAGGGTTCACTAGCATATTGTTCCCGACTTAAATACCCTAAGAAAGAAAACACATTGTCCGGATCGTTATTATTTAGCGAAATGTTGGTTTGGGCGCGTATCAAAAGCATAGAATATGAACTGAACCCTACAAGAACAAAGCAGATTCCTAAAAGAAGAACATTCAAAATTGGCATTACTCTACGAACTGAATAAATAATACCAAAAATCAAACTTCCGAGAATCAATATCATAAAACTTACGACACCAAATCCAAACGGAAGTCCTAAAGTATTGACAAAGAACAGATCCACATATGCCGCCGACTTTACCATATACTGAATCAAACCCCAAAGTATAAAAGCTAGTATCAATATGCCTATCCCCAAAGATTTCGCAACACCCTTCCATGTTATTTGTTTTGTCTTCCTAAGATAGACCACTAATGCCAACGCGGGGATAGTAAGTAAGTTCAACAAATGTACCCCGATAGAAAGTCCCATTACATAGGCAATCATGAGCAACCATCTGTTTGCATCAGGTTGATCTGCTCTCCGCTCCCATTTTAGCACCAACCAAAATACGATAGCAGTACATAGAGACGACATGGCATATACTTCTGATTCAACTGCTGAATACCAAAATGTATCTGTAAAACCATACGCTAAAGCGCCAACAGTGCCTGCTCCGATAATTTGTAGTATCCGTAAATTGCCGCCTTCTCCGGCTTTGTCCATTATTTTCCGCGCTAAAGCAGTAGTTGTCCAAAATAGGAAAACAATGGTTAATCCGCTGCAAATTGCTGAGCCTATATTCATCAACAAAGCTATACGGGAAGTATCACCAAAAGCGAAATTTGAAAATAAATTCTGAAGCATTAGGAATAAGGGGGCGCCAGGCTGGTGCACAATTTGTAGTTTATACGCAGAAGCTATGAACTCTCCCGTATCCCACCAACTGTTAAACTTCTCGGCCGTGATGATATAGACCGTGGCAGCAATTGCTCCACATAGCCAACCTACAATATTGTTAATTTTCGCGTATTTCATATCCTAGGAATTAGTTAATTACATAATTAAAGTTAAACACTAGATCCTGTATATTGCATGGATTAACAATATTTAACAACAAAAGGAGGCTAATACCTCCTTTTGTTGTTAAAATAATCGCTCTACGATCTTCTTTGTTGGCCCGGGATTACTCATGGTATAGAAATGCAGTACGGGCGCACCAAATTTAATCAGCTCCTTACATTGCTCCACAAGCCACTCCTCGCCGACCTGCCTTACATCTGCATTTGTCTTACATTCGGATACTGCATCACTGAGTTCCTCTGGAATATCCAAATGAAAGATCTTGGGTAAGGTAATCAGTTGCTTTTTCGTCGTCAATGGTTTTAGCCCCGGTATAATAGGGACGTGAATACCGTTATCGCGGCATTTGGTTACGAATTCTTTATACTTTTCTACATTATAGAACATCTGGGTTACAATAAATTCTGCGCCCATGTCTACTTTCTTCTTCAACCATTTGAAATCCGTATTGAAGTTGGGTGCTTCAAAATGTTTTTCAGGGTAACCAGCTACACCGATACAAAAGTTCATTTTTTCAGAAAGTTCAATATCTTCGTGCAAATATTGGCCACGGTTCATATCTGCCACTTGCTGCAATAAGTCGGTAGCATATGCGTGTCCTCCGGGGGTAGGTATAAAATCCGAATCCCCCTTACGTGCATCGCCACGCAGTACCAATACATTGTCTATTCCTAAGAAATTAAGATCAATAAGTGCATTCTCCGTTTCTTCTTTTGTGAATCCTCCACATATTAGATGCGGAACGGCATCAACCTTATATTTACTCATAATTGCTGCGCAGATAGCTACAGTGCCGGGGCGTTTACGATACGCAACCCGTTCTAGCAAACCGTTATCATGCTGCTTATACAGGTAATCTTCGCGGTGATACGTAACATCGATAAAGGGAGGTTTGAACTCCATAAGTTCATCCATTGTTTTGAAGATACTTTGAATGCCTTGCCCCTTTGCTGGAGGCAATAATTCAAAAGAAAACAATGTTTTTCCCTTTGCATTTTTAATATGATCAACGATTTTCATCTGCAAGTATTATTTTATAGTTTTAGGCTTAGAGAAAACGCACCGACATCGTGTTTCTTCAGCTTATCTTTCCCGACAGAAGACGAGTAGAATGTAGCACCTTGACCAAGTGTCAGGTTGCTAAGGCTTCAGCGGGTCTAGTCCCTCTGCCTTTCTCTATAAGCGGTGCTAATATCGGCAATAAGAAGTAAAAAGTCAAAATTATTTTACGCGCCGTACAAATCCACCAATCCTTCCGGCAAATCTACTTCGATAACTTCTTCTTCCGCATCTATTCCCAGAATCAAATCGTCGGAAAGTGGAAACATCAACTCTTTGCCATTCATATCTACCGTAGCGATAAACTGCTGTGGCATCTCCTGTACATCGGTGATCTTACCCAATTCGCCATGATGTTCGTCCATAACCAGATAGCCTATCAAATCGGTATACCGAAAATCATCTGCATCACGAACAGGCATTTTATCTTTTGAAAGATAGATCTTCTTCCGCAATAGCGGTTGAGCCTTGTCGATATGATCGATATCTTCTAACATAACGTAGGCAGTGCTATTTTTTTGTAGCTTCAATTCGTCCACGAAATACGGGATAAGCTTTTTGTTCTCTTCCACAAAGAGCACATCAAACTCCAAATCCATGTAATCTTCAAACTCAAAAAAGATCTGAACTTCACCCTTTAGACCTCTGGTCTTGGAGATATAACCGATATAAAAACTTTGTTCTAGTGTCATATTGTGACGTTAAAATAAAAAAGCCGGTTCCTAAGATCCGGCTTTTCTGAATACTTTTTGAAAGATTAACCTTCAGTTTCTTCTGTTTTTTCTGCACCTTCAGTTGCTTCTGGAGCTTCCACTTCTTCTTCAGCAGGAGCTTCTTCTACGACTGGCGCATTTTTTGCCGCGATAGCAGCAGCTTTTTCTTCTTTTTTCTTCGCTTCAGCAGCTAAAGCTGTTTTTTTAGCTTCCTCTTTCGTTTGTGCTAATCCTGATTTTTTGCCTGCGGTCTTTGCTTCATTAGCTTCGATCCAAGCAGCAAATTTTTCTTCAGCAGCAGCTTCGTCAAAAGCGCCTTTCTTCACACCACCTTGTAAGTGTTTTTTGTAAAGAACGCCTTTATCCGAAAGGATAGTGCGAGCTGTGTCAGTAGGTTGCGCACCTTTATTCAACCAATCCAACGCTTTTTCAAAATCCAAAACGATAGTCGCTGGATTTGTGTTTGGATTGTACGATCCTAAGCGTGCAATGAATTTACCATCACGTGGAGCACGTGAATCTGCTACTACTACGTGGTAAAAAGGACGTCCTTTTTTACCGTGTCTTTGCAATCTGATTTTAGTTGCCATGTTTAATTTTAGTTATGTATTCAACATATCCCCCGTACAGCATGTAAGAGGGGACGCAAAGATAGTAATTATTTTTGACTTTTAACTTTTTACTCTTACCTTTCACATCATGCGTACAATAGCTCCTCTAAAAATATTAAAAGCTTCTGCTGGCTCTGGTAAAACATTCAGTCTTACTGTGCATTACCTGACCTTATTACTATCCAAAGAAAACAGTTATCGTGAAATATTAGCCGTTACCTTTACCAATAAAGCTACTGCTGAAATGAAAGAGCGCATTCTGAGGGTACTTCAAGCTCTTGCTATAGGAGATGACAGCAAAAAAACCAACGATTACCGCAACCTGCTATTGGCACGGGTGCCGGCCTTGAACTTCGAGACTTTACAGGAAAAAGCATATCAGGTCTATAGAAAAATATTACACGACTACAGTCATTTTACCATTAGTACCATTGATGGCTTCTCTCAAAAAGTCATCCGTAGTTTCACATATGAACTCAATTTGGATGCGGGTTACAAAATTGAGATGAACACGAACAAGGTAAAACAAGAGCTAACCGTAATGCTCAACCAATTATTGGATGAACGGCCAGACTTGTTGGACTGGATTATTGCTTATGCCGATAAGAAAATCGCCAATAATGAGAATTGGAATTATCGTCAACAGCTGATGAAACTCGCTGGTTTGATTTTTTCCGAACATTTTCAGGAGTTTGATGGTTATTTGAACATGGCTGACGCCAAAGAGGTTTTTAATTTACTAGACAAAGAGGTCGACACAAAAACGAAGACTTTCCTCGAAGCATTCAGTCAAGCGATAACGACCTTTAATGCACTAGTTGCAAATTTTGGCCTTCAGGCGGACGAACTGAAAGGAAAATCCAGAAACAAACTCTTCTCAGCGAGCAAAACGAATCCCAATATTTCTAAATTAACACCTACAGAACTACAAAAACTATTTGATAAATTCTTGGGGCTGATGGATAATGAAGACGCCTTCACCGATCAAAATAAGACTGTGCGGTACGATATCATCCAGCAACTTACCCCTGCCCTCCACAGTATGGCAGATTTATATCGTTATTTCCCGACTTATCTTGCGTATCAAGCTGTACAAAGTAACCTGTATTATTTGAGGTTGCTCAAAGAAATGAGCAATCTCTTAAGTCAGTGGAGAAAAGAAAATGGTGCTCAGTTAATTTCCGATTCACAGATACTATTGAGCAAACTAGGATTAGATGAAAATAACGATCCGACTTTCATTTGGGAAAAAATAGGAAATCGATATAATTATTTTCTTTTCGACGAATTCCAGGATACCTCGCGTATCCAGTGGAAAAACTATAGTCCGCTACTGATAAATGCACTTGGAAATGCAAGCGGAGAGCTGAGCGAACACCTCATTGTAGGCGATGTAAAGCAAAGCATCTACCGGTGGAGAAATGGCGACTGGCGCATCCTACTCTATCAAGTCGAACAGCAGGTATCGGATGTTTTCCATCTCATGCCTGACAATCGAGCCAATTTTATAGAAAGTGGGTCTTTAGACACGAACTTTAGAAGTTTACCAAATATCATTACACTAAATAATTACTTGTTTAAAACGATACCACATAAATTACAGGATATACTGAATGAGAAGGTTTTCGACAACTTGACTACTGAAGGTAAAGAATGGTGGAAAGAATCAGGCAATGACAAGATGCTTATCAATGCCTATGCAAACAGTGAGCAACTTACTCCTGATAATAAACAGGCCGACCCCTCAAAACCGGGGTCTATAGACATTGTTTATTTCCCGGTGACATCCGGTGCTTGGAGAAGAAATCAAGTCGAAGAGGCTTCCATTAGCGCTCTTTGTAAGCAAGTGGGAGAGTGGATCACAAATAAGCGATATCAGGCCCATCAGATCGGCATATTGGTGCGCAGTAACGCACAAGCACGCATGGTGATTCAGTATCTAATGGATTTTAAGAATACACACTCCATAGAATTTGAAGTCATCTCGGGAGATGCACTTGCTTTGATTTCTAATGATGCCATATTGTTATTGATTGAAACGTTAAAAGCTCTTGTATTTAACTCGGACAAACATATTATACATCGTGCAAAAATAGCGTATTTATACCATGTCATACAGAATAATGTAAGCTTTGACAATGACATCTGGTTAGACTTCAAATCCAACGAGATTAAAGATCTAAAGAATGTATTACCTCATGAACTGATTGACAACTGGGAAAACTGGCAAAAATTACCCCTCGTTCACTTAATCGAAAAGCTCATCGAGATCTACCATCTAACAGATAAAGGAAATATTCACCTTCCCTATATCCTCGCGTTCAAAGATATTATTTCCTCTTTTTCTAATAATGGGGAACGCGGTATTATTCAATTTTTAGACTTTTGGGAAGAAGATGGCAAGCGCGCTGTTCTTCCTTCCAATGGAAAAGTGAATGCAATTGAAGTCACCACAATACATAAATCTAAAGGATTGGCTTACGATGTGGTCATGCTACCTTTCTGTTCATGGGATCTAGACGGAATGACGAATGGTGATTTCTGGATACAGACTTTTGACACACCGTTTGCCGAACTAGGTAAGGTTCCTATCAAATATAATGGAAATGTAGGAGATTCCATATTCTACAAACAGTACTTTGAAGAAATGCTCTTCAATTATATGGACGCGTTAAACACGTTATATGTAGCAACGACGCGGGCTGTAGAACATCTTTATATCTCCGCTCCCTCATTCAAAGAGACAGTAGACAAGAAAACAGGAGAAATCATGGGATTGGAAGTCAAAAATGAGTACATCAGTGACTTGATATATCAAGTACTGGATTACATCGAAGCGCCTTTCCAATTGGAAAACGGAGAAATCCACATACAACATGCTATCCCATCACAGGAGGAAGAGGAAACTACTTCTCTTAATTTCATAGCCTTAGATCGCTATCCTATTTCGAAGGAGCTGGAAAAAGCCTTGGAAAAATCGTCCAAACGCACGATTAACAACATCCTCATGCTTGAAAAAGCTTCTCAGTATGGGATTTTAGCGCACGAGATCATGTCCGAAGTATCCAATGAAAGGGACATAGATGCATGGGTCGATAAATATATTGAAGATGGAATCCTATCTAACGAAGAGCGACCGATTATTTTGAGGGAAATACGGCAGATATGGCATCACCCTGAAATTAACAAATGGCTTATCGGTAATTACAAAATATGGAACGAAGCGAGCATCATTACAGCAGATGGAGAGACGATACGCCCCGACAAAGTATTTACCAACCGCGAGGAAACAATTGTTTTGGATTTTAAATTTACCCAGAGCGACTACGTTGGACATAAATCTCAGGTTGATAAATATATCAAGACTTTACATAACCTCGGTTATAACAACATAAAAGGATATTTGTATTATGCCAAAATCAATGAACTTGTGGAAGTGGTTTGATAACTTTGGCAATTGATCATTCGTTGGGGCAATTTCATTTTTAAACTTCTATTTTTTTTTACTTTTATTTTGAAGAATGAACACACCATTTTTAAGACTAGTAGCCGCAGACATCAAGAATCGGTTTGGAAATGATCTAACAGAAATTGCCGTCGTCTTCAATAATAAAAGACCGATCACCTATCTCAAAAAACATCTTGCAGATGTATACGGACAGGCAATATGGTCTCCACAGTTTTTTACCATACAAGAGTTTTTTAGCCTTTCGACTTCGGCGAATGAAGCATCTTCACTAAGTCAATTTTTCTATTTGTACCAATTGCACAATGAGCTTTTACAAAAGGAAGGGCATGAGTTAGAAACTTTGGAAGAGTTTTATCCTATTGCAGAAATTATTCTCAGTGATTTTAGCCAACTGGATTATGATTTGGTTAATATCGAGCACATCTATATGGAGCTCTATGATACGAGTAAAATCGATCTTGAGTTTCAACATCTCACAGTAGAACAGCAGCAGTTTATTCGGCAATTTTGGCAATCATTTTCTATCGCGGGGCATACGGGTGTTCAGCAACGCTTTTTAAAATTATGGAAAAGGTTACCTATCTTATATAAAGCGTTCAAAGAAAAATTACAGCAAGAAAAGCAATCTAATTACCCTAGTATATACCGCGATCTTGCTGAAGGGAGGGCTGAAAGACCACACTTTATCCAAAATTTTAAACAGGTGCTGTTTGTCGGATTCAATGCACTAAATAATGCGGAAGCCTATTTGTTTAAACAATGGCAAGAAATGGGGAAAGCGCTATTTTACTTCGATACGGATGCCTACTATCTAGAAGACAGGCAGCAGGAAGCGGGACTATTTATCCGACGAAACATTTATCAAACTGGCCTAATTAATGCGTTGGAAGCCAGCCCAAACATTCTTGCAAAAAAAACTACAGAGGTACATCTATATGCTGCAAACGGAAAAGTAAGCCAAGCTAAACTATTGCATGATATTTTGGAGAACACCGAAAGTGCTGACAAAACCTCGGCTATATTACTAGCCGATGAAAGCCTATTGGTTCCATTACTGCAAAGCTTACCTGATGTAGTACCAAACATTACCACGGGTTACCCATTAATACAATCTCCGATATTCGGAATATTGGATCTCTGGATGGATGTACATAAGGATATTTCACACCTAAAAAAGGATAAGATCCCTTTTCAGTCTGTCGAAACGTTTATCAATCACCCGCTCACCAAAGTATCCAAAAAAGAAAAACAACAACTGCAACAGTACATGGCCGACAAACAGCTTTATGAAGTTGCAATAGATGATTTGACTATCAAGTCATCCATACTTCCAAATTTTTTCAAGCCAATCGCAAAAGTTGAGGAAGTAATACCCTCCTTAACGGATTTGATTGATCGTCTCCTTAGCTCTATTGCAGAGCAGGATCGCATCCGTCAAATTGAAAGCAACCTTTTGGTAGAGACTAAAAAGACGCTTTATCAGCTCAAATTGGGATTTGACAAAATTGAACCGCTCAGCATCTCCTTTCAAATCGGACTAATTAAGAAAGCAATAGCGCCGGTTAACTCGGCAATAGAAGGTAATCCGCTTAAAGGACTACAGATTATGGGGTTGCTGGAAAGTCGTTGCCTGAATTTTGACAATATCTATATTCTTGGCGCAAATGAAGGGATTTTACCTAAGACCTCCAATTCGCCTACCTTCCTTCCTCATGCTTTGAGAAGGGCGTATGGATTGCCTATTCTAGAAAACCAGGATGCGTTATCTGCCTACCTGTTCTACCGCCATTTTCAATACAGCGAGGATATACATGTATTTTACAACAGTATAGTTGATGAGAATAGTACAGGAGAAGAAAGTCGATTTATCAAACAACTGGAGTTTGAGAGTAAATTTAATTTTATCAAGAAAACACAGCAACAAGCTATTTTCTTTCCGCCGTCTTCAACAGAAATAACAATAGAAAAAAAAGGGAAAGTATGGGATACAATGTATCATACCTTCATTGAAAGAGGCCGGAGAATATCTGCGACCGCGTTAACCACTTATCTGCAGTCTCCCTTGCAGTTTTTTTTGAAACATGTCGCCGAAATTAAAGAACCTCCTTCCATTTCCCAAGAGTTCGAGATGAATAAACTCGGAACGGTCATTCACGAAGTGATGGAAAAGATTCTTTTACCTTTTAAGAACATAAATGAATTTATTCCTACCGAGAGATTGAAAGAAAATTTACTGGATGTAGACGCGTTGATCGTTCGCGAAATCGGGCATCAATATATGTCCGATTTCAAAAGTTTGGATGATTTGAATAGCTTGCAACGGATTATGCACAAAATCGCCAGCGAATATGTTAAAATGTATCTGCAATATGATATTGAAAACTATAAAGCTTTTAGAATTATAGAATTAGAAAACGATACAGATTACACATTGGATTTCCCCATAAATGTAAATGGAAAAATAGAAACGGTAAATCTATATGGCATTATTGATCGTGTGGACGAAGTATTAACACATGATAATCAAATCAAAACCCGAATTGTTGATTATAAAACCGGAGGGGATCGCATTATCTTTAAAGAGATAGACAAGGTGTTTTCTGCTAACACAGAAAACAAAGCTCTTGTGCAGACCTTATTCTATTCCTATGTATTCGAACAAGTAACAGGTCGAACTAATTTAGAGCCCCATTTATACGTTGCACGGAGAATGCGGGAGGATGGCACGCTGTTTAGCGGTAAATCTGGATTAATGGAAGGCGCGTATTTAATGGAACAAAAGAAAAACTTTGTCGCTTTTCTAAAAGAAATCCTGGAAGAGATATTCGATGTCGAGGTTCCATTTCGGCATAATCCCGACGCACATATTTACGAAAATGATCCTTATACCCTATTCTATCGTAACACACCCACGCAACAAACAGACGAAAACCTTTTATGACACTGCTGATACCAGCAATAAATGCATTTCTAGAAAAATGAAAAAGGGCAGCGGACGCCACCCTTTTCTTCCCTCAAATTAAATAGGTTTACCCTATTGTCCTTTTGCGCGCTTAGAAACAGCACGACTTGCTCTCTTTTTGGCCATTTCAATCTTATAATCAAGCCATTTGCCTTTAAATATCTTACGCATTGTATCATCAAAATAGCGTGTGATAAACAGATTACGCGCACCTTTCAACTTTTCACTTACAGAATTCGCTAATGCTCGAACAGAAATAGAATATCCTTCTGTTTCGTACTGAATATAATGCCACCATCCTGCTGGCATATAAAGCGTATCCCCAGGATAAATAACGGCCTCATAGCCGTCTAAATATTTCAGTCCAGGATAATCTTGCTCACTGCTCTTCTTCGGATTGGCAATACTATGAAAATTGTACGGCAATTTATACATCAAATCTGACTGATCATTCGGAAACAGCCAGACGCGCTTCGCACCCTGAAATTGAGAAATAAATACGTGTGACATATCAATATCGAAATGATTACGCGTTGCAGACCCCTCTCCCCCAAAGAACATATAGGGAAGCCATTGTATCACTTTACCTCCTGTTAGATCATTGTATATAATATCTTTTTTTAATTCAGGTCTAATTTTCAGTAGATTGAACAAGAAAAGACGTAATTCAGTCGGTTCGGCACTTATCATATCTAGGTACTCTCCGAAACTCATCCGTCCTATCGGCGGACTGGCAGCATGGTTCTGAGATTCTTCCTCGCGACCATAGACATCTATTTGTTCGTTCCCTGCTATTTCCTTGAAATAGTCATAACTCCATTTCGTCCAACATGGACTATCTTTACTAATGAAATCCTTTATGATAACCGGTTGGCCTTTTTTAAGATAATCTCTCACAAAGTCCTGCGGAGCCACTCCTGAGATACTATTAACTGGTTCTAATTTCAAAATATTGCCTTTTAGTACTTATACAAACATAAAAAAAATATCTCTGCATTCTATCGGCTGGGACGAATTCTATCTGAGATTCGCTGTTTACATTCCGAAATGTAGAAATATTCTAAAATTTTAAGCGATCCCTATCACTTAATCACCGCTATTATTAATAAGACCATAGATCTTGTTCATAGTCCATTAGCGTCTTTTTAATACGTTCAGATTCAAATAATCTATCGAGATCATCACGAATATAATCTTTGATCCGTAAATCGTCTGTATTAGATTGCTTCACGATGTAGCTTGAGAATAATCTTTTAATAAAAACGTCATCATAGCTTAATCCAGTTGCATCATTGTGTCTATTCATCACTTCCTTATTCACAAATACATGGCGTGCCTCTGGAAAATAGATCCAGAACGCAGGTGTTGGATCAACTGTCATGGTTATTGTTCCATTATCTAAAGGCAACGGAACATTAGATGCTGCATCTTCCGTTTCTGGACGCTCGGTTTCTACCGGAGCAGCAAATGGGTCGAACGGATCACTGCCTGCTGCTATATCTCCACCCCCATCACTATCCATAGGTAAGCCTATGTCAGAGTCCATCCCTGGAATATTAGGCGTGATCAAAGGAGCAATACCAATAATTCTGGGTTCGAAAACAGAGCGCTGTTTGTCAAAAATCCAGTCCTCTTTTATACGAAATTTCACCACGTTCTCTCCACTAAATGCCCTGCTTTCGTAGTGTGAATTTATCACCTCGTTACTCTCATTATATTCCTCTACCAATACACTATCTCCTCCCAACCGAGCCATTACTTGATCTGGTGGCAATACGTTTTTGAAACTATCTCCATTTGGATCATTTTCGGTAGGTGTGGGATCGTAGGCGGTGAGCTCGCCGGCTTGTATTGCCTTTACAATAACATCCATAAGCCTCGATTTTGGAGAAGCAAAAGCCTGATTCAACTTCTCTCTTAGATCAATCTCCCTCCACACACGCTTACTAAAAGCTACATCCGTCTGCCTAATGGCGGCATAAGGAACAACCTTACGATTTTCGATATCAGTTTTCGCAATATACCCATCCACCGGTGGATCGTCTGAAACCTGAACCGGTTTTGTGCTATTCGATAAATTCTCCTGTTGAGCATGTGTACTCAACGAAAATCCTAAGACAGCTACTGATAATAATATCTTCTTCATAATAGCTCTTGTTCGTTTAATTCGTTACCTGAAATGTAATAGCATCCAAGTTTTGGGCTACTCCATCAGGCCCAACTCCTACAATATCGTAAATCATTACAACTGAACCTGATGTAACACCTCCTAAGGCGGTTTTCATCGATCCAGAAAACGAAGATCCAGAGGACTGATAAGGTCCGATAGGATCCACCCGCGGTTTAGCAATATACATATTAAACTTTGAGATACTAAATTTGGCGTCAAATTCAAAATTATCTAAGGACGCCGAAACGACATTCTGCCCCCTCAGCTGAGCCGCGGATATACGTCCACCCGTTTTACCCGCTACGCGGGCTGTCGGTTTCGGAATACGTTTCACACGAAACTTTGTACTTCCCAATTGTTGTGTCTTATCGCCTATTTTAGCAGAAACGTTAATAGTCGCCTCGCCTGTAGAAGATACCCGTGCAGTATATTTACCACCCGATCCAGAAATCGAAACATTCGAACCTGAAACAAGCAAATTCTCTTTTGGAATACCTGGTGCCGATACCGAAATTGGATTGTTTACGCCAATATATAATACGTTCATCGCATCTGGAGAAACGACAGCAGAGGGACGGGCAACCTGATAGGTCATTGGCTCTGTTTCGTACGTTTTTAAAGTTCCATCCGTTTGCTGTACACGAATAGTCCCCTTCCAGTTAAATACTCCCTCACTTGAGGTGTTTACGCTATATGTACCTTGTCCTTCCGTGACAGGTAAAGCGCTTCCGCCTACGGAAATCTGGGGCGAGGATTTGGAGTCATAAGCTGTCAAAAAGACTTTTGCAGTGTAAGGCTGACCTTGTATTAAATACGACGTAGGTGCAACAGCCACTGCGGCAAACTTATCTAAGTTTACGACCGCCTGATCCATTTTACCAAAAATATGCTTTACAACTGCAGATTCCGCGTTCTTAGCATCTGCAGTTATCTTCTCTAAGGCTGTGATAGCTGCTGTCAATGGAATACCGTCGCCAAAATTAACCTGTTCCCAAGATTTTTTAATTCCACCCCGGGGAGCAGGATCTTCTGCAGATAAGGCAAAGCTAACTTCGCTATTTGTTAGTTTCTTTAATTCCGAGGCAGTAGCATTGATCATATTTCTAAGTTCTTCTCCACGGCCTTGATTAATCATCAATCTTGCCGAAATAGAAGTACTACTCCTGAACTTCACGTCGCCTGTCTCCTCATTTATATCTCCGCCCTCTGCGGTTAGTAATTGATTATACTCTTTCAGTTTCGTCGTTAATTTACCAACTACGGCCTGTGCTTGCTCGGCTTTAGTTAAGAGAGGTTGCGCACGCTCAGGGTTCTCTTTCATTTTGGTTTCCCGAAAGGAAAGAAACATATTATCAATACCAGCTTGTGTATTTTGCGTTGATGTATTTAAGCTATTACCAAGATTTTTAAACGCATCCAATATCGAATCGCTTACATTTAATGCTACTAAGCCCAGCAACACTAAATACAGGATGCTAATCATCCGCTGTCTTGGTGTCTCTTTTTGTCCTGCCATAATTTGTAATTTCCCTTATTCGCTTTCTAGATCAAACTACTATTTATGAACGGTTGGTATTCATAGCAGACAACATATTGCCATATATGGCATTCAAAGAGGCTAAATTTTTATTAAAAGTGCCTACTTGTTCTTTAAATTGCAGCATATCAGCAGACGACTCATTAAAGGTCTGTAAATCCGCAGCAGCACGCTCAAAAGCATGACTTAATTGCGAAGCTCCTATTGAAGCCGAATTCAATTTATCTGCAAATTGATTGGTTGCTGCAGCTGTATCTGCCACTTTAGAAATGGAAGCCACTTTATCTCCGAACGTCCGCAAACCATCTCCCAAATTGCCGATCAAGTTTTCATCAATTTTGGCATCCTGTAATAGCTTATCCAATGCAGCTGTATTTCCTCCGGCAATAGGCTGCGATATGTTTGAGGGTATAGGCGTACTCCTAGTCGGCAGCTCTCCCCTGAAATCCTCATCCAACTCTGGATAGACACGTGTCCAATCTACATCTTTTTCGGCAGACATAAAGCCCATGATAAAGAATAACAAAGCTTCTACCGCCAGACCAACACCGATCATCCACTCACCGCCTTTAAAATTTAATATTTTAAACATTAAACCAATGATCACTACTGTTGCACCCCAATTGATCAATGTATTGATGCTAAAACCGAATTTCTTTTTCGTTGCCATATGCTCTTAAAATATTTCTCTTATAATTATAGTTAGTATGCTACTCCCGCATATTTTGTTACTGATCTAAAGCCAATATATGACTTGGCTGTATCTTGATACTCGTATTGTCTTGCAGAATTCTGTAAAAAATATCCCACATCTTTCCATGATCCCCCACGAACTACTTTACGTTTCATTGTCTCATGATCTGTAGACTTGGCATTATAAGTATACGTTGGGTTCATATCGTGTACAAAGGAGTATGCTGACTCATTATAGCTGGATTGTGTCCATTCTGCAACATTTCCAGCCATATTATATAACCCAAAATCATTTGGAAAATAGGCATAAACGGGAGCCGTGTACGCTACGCCATCATCAATATAATTTCCTCTGCCAGGTTTAAAATTAGCCATTAAACACCCTCTTGCATTGCGAGCCGTGGGCCCGCCCCAAGGATACTGCATTCCAATTTTACCACCTCTGGCAGCATACTCCCATTCCGCTTCAGACGGAAGTTGATAATCAAATCGTTGGTTTTGTTTATTTCTAGCCGCTGCATTGTTGAATAGCTGTGTTCTCCAAGAATTAAAAGCCTGTGCTTGCCTCCAAGTTACGCCGACAACCGGATAATCATCAAATGATGGATGAGAAAAATAACCATTTACCATTGGCTCATTGGCTGTGTAACTAAAATCTGCTAACCACACGGTAGTATCTGGATAAATCAACATCGTATCGCGCATAATAAAATCTGACCGGGTTTTATTGGGATCTCCTTTACCATCTACCGCTGCGCGTAAATCATACCATTCATAATGATATTTCAATAAGCGTACATCCAATTCACTCTTTCCAAATATACGGTCTTCGCCTTGATAATACATACTGGATAATCTTTCTTTTTGATTTTGATCATCCGTACTCCAAGGTGATTTCTTATACACTTTGTCCCAGTCGATATAACGCTCACCATTAAGCCCCTGTATAAAGTACGTATCATCACCTAAAAAATTATGAATAAGAATGGAGTCACGAACCCAATGCACAAACTGTCGGTATTCGCTATTGGAGATTTCTGTATCGTCCATATAAAAAGGAGCTATGGTAACTTGGCGATTCTGAGCGGTTTGCGAAAACGTGATATCCTCATCAGACTGCCCCATGATAAATGTACCCCCTGGAACCAATACCATTCCGTGCGGAGTCTTATTAGCTTTTAATTTCTCCAGTTTGACACCTACTAATTCGCCAGAATTACTCGGCCCTTTACAATTGATATTAACCACCGAGGTAAATACGATTAAAAGACCAAAGACAATTTTATACTTCTTATAATTCATAAAAATTTAATTCTAAGCTTAATGTACCCATAATCCATTCTTTAAATGCATGTAAAACTACAGGTTAATTGTTAAAAAAAAGCACTCACAAAAAAAAACAAAAAAATGTGAATCTACCACTACCTTTAACATCTTTTAACGTAAAAACTTTTGAATATAAAAAAAAGTAGTGACTTCACTACTTTTTTTTCTGAAAGTAATTATTTCCAGCTACTCTCAAGAACCTTCTTGTAACATTTACCGCGGCGAATATTTCTGCAAACCATGGAGGACTTATTTGTTTACCTGCTTGATATATTGTTCGACTGCCATCGTCATACTCGGTGCAGTTGGTGTTGGCGCAGGTATATCAAGGATCAATCCGTGATCCAAAAGAGCCTGCTGTGTACTCGCTCCAAAAGCAGCTATACGGGTATTATTTTGAACAAAATCCGAGAAGTTTTCATACAAAGACTGTACGCTTGAAGGGCTGAAAAAGACAATTACGTCGTAGAAAACATCTTTAAGATCTGTAACATCTGTTATCACTGTACGGAATAATACCGCTGGCGTAAAATTATAACCGTTTTCCTGCAACCACTTTTGCGTTTCTTCATTAGCTACGTCAGAACAGGGGAACAGAAACTTTTCCTTACTATGTTTCTTCAATACTTCCTCCAGATCCTGCGCAGTCTGCTTGCCAAAGAAAATCTTACGTTTTCTATATTGAATGTACTTTTGCAGGTACAACGCAATAGCTTCCGATATACAGAAATATTTCATTTCGGCAGAAACTTCAAAACGCATCTCTTCACATACGCGGAAGAAATGATCTACCGCATTTTTACTTGTAAAGATGACAGCAGTGTATTCTGCAAAATTGATCCGGTCTTTACGTACATCCTTTGCGGATACCCCTTCAACATGTATAAATCCACGAAAATCTAATTTCAAATTATACTTTTCTGCTAAAGTAAAGTATGGAGATTTGTCATTTTCAGGTTTGGGTAAAGTAACTAAAATACTCTTTACTTTTTTGGCTCTTGCTACATCAATCTGCATAAAATTCTTTTCTTTAATTACTTAGTGCCTTCACTAATATTAAAATCGGCGTGATTTCGAGACTGCAAAGATAAAGAATTAAATAAAAGATTGAAAACTTATGATTACCTAATAATCCCCACGCTGTTCGTAAAAACCTATATAGAAACAGGATAGATACAATTATCGAAAACAAAATTAACAAAAAATTAAAGTAGACTTGCGGTAAAAACGTAACAAACAGCAGCACGGGCATCAGAAAAAGCATGCTATTAAAATATACAAGATAAAGTATAGTAATATATTCGCGCACCATTCTTTCTATTTCAAAAATGAAAGCAATGATACGGATGATGAATATCTTAAGTGCAAAAAGTAAAGCAACTATTCCCGAAACTTTTAAAAAATTCAACGGACTCAACGCATATATATCATCAAATCGTGATTGATTAATCAATAAGAACAACCCTAAAGACAGACTAAAAATTAGGTATAAAAAAATATATGGCCAAGAGGTTAACATATTATCCTCTTTACTAATTTGCTGGAGTTCTCGTTCGTTATAGTAAGATTCAATAATACGCTGAAAATCCATTGGAAAGAAAAACCGAATCAATCCAGTACTTAGAAATAGCACTATCAGCACACCAATTATCCAAGGAGGTCGTTGACTTTTACGGGATGAAGGAATAATATCAAGCTGTTTTTCTCTAACCAACTGGTTTGAAAAAGCAATCCACTTCATAAATTCATTACCTTTCACGATAAGATTGTCGCGGTATTTTTCCAAAAAATAATGTGATCTATCCGGGTTGACGAAAACCAAGTCCAAATAGGAAGAATCCACGCCCCGAGTGATTCCGCTATCCAACCGGACAACGGTATCTTCATTTTGAAATAGGCTATCTTGATGTTCAGAATTACCAAAGTACACCCTAGCTTGCGAGCTCATCGCAGACAAACCGACAATCCATAAAATGATGGTTAACAGATAATGCCTTTTTTTTATGCGTTGCCTTTTCCTTCCTAGCGTATTCATTGGATTCAAAGGTAGGATTATTTTTATTTCTCTCATCTGCCTTATTTGATCACCTGACGGTAGATATCGGGAAGATTACGGCACTGCCCGTTGTAATCGAGACCATAACCCACGACAAATTCTTTCTCAATCTCAAAACCTACGTACATGATATTATCAAATTGATAGGCTAAACAGGAGGGTTTTAAAAGTAAAGTACATACTGCCACACTATTCACACCCAACGCCTCCAGAGCGTCCATCGTATGCTTTAACGACTTACCGGTATCCACTACATCCTCGACAATGATTACATCTCTTCCAGTTAGGTCCATGCCTATACCGATCAACTCACTGATCTTCCCTTGACCGGTACCACTGTAGGAAGCTAGTTTAACAAAAGACATCTCACAAGGTATGTGTACCTGCTTCATTAAGTCGGCCATAAACATAAAACAACCGTTCAAAACACCTACAAATACAGGATGCTTATCTTCATATTTTACATTAAGATCTATACCTATTAACCGGATACGCTTCTTTATCTGATCGTATTCTATAAACGGTTCAAAACAAAGATTATCTATTTCTATGGCCTTCATAACCTAATTTTGTTATTTATCAAAAAGTTTATCCAAAATAGACTTTTTTGCTTTTTCTTCCATCTCTATATCGCGCATGATTTGTTCATGCTCCTCGTTGACGTCGAAATCAAAAGTCGTTGTATCCCTCATTACGGGAGCTGCGGGTCTTAATTGGGGCTGTAAAACAACTTCATAGAATCCATAATTCGCTGGGACGGTGATATTTTTCAGTTCACCCATTTTATTCATGATGTACCCGTACGTATTAAAATGCCGTTGCACCCAAGGTTTGAGATGGCCGGTATGGTCGAACGAACTCAATCCTGTTTTTGGACGGGGAATAATACTGGATAGAAAGAGACTCTCACCGATATTTAGATCGGCGGGGTGTTTTAAAAAATAATAGTTAGCCGCTTCTGATATCCCATATACATTCTTTCCCCATTCGATGACATTCAAATAGATCTCATATAAGCGGTCCTTAGTTACTTGCCCGGAGGAT
This sequence comes from Sphingobacterium alkalisoli, assembly GCF_005049105.1. Taxonomy (GTDB): domain Bacteria; phylum Bacteroidota; class Bacteroidia; order Sphingobacteriales; family Sphingobacteriaceae; genus Sphingobacterium; species Sphingobacterium alkalisoli. The sequence continues at coordinate 543,869 of NZ_SUKA01000001.1, read as the reverse complement.
TCCATTAGCCACACCAACAGAATTTCTTCCAGTTTCCTATTCATTGTTTTCTTTCTGTTCAGAAATACGTTCTTTACCAGCTGCATAGAGATTGTACTGGCGCCTCTTTTAAATCTCTTCTCTTTAATATTTGTCGCTATGGACAATTTGAACGCTTCCTCTTCAAATCCATTATGTTTGTAGAAAAAGGGATCTTCCGTATTCCTAACGGTTGTTTTCAGAATATCGGATATGTTATTTAGCGAAACGAATTTAGGATTTTCCGTACCGACAACAAAGGTCCGCAATAAAGTCGTATCATCAAATGCCTCGTAAACGAAGCTGGAATTCAATCCCTTGACATCTGCCTTTCCCCATTTAACGACCCTTAAATCTGTATCATCGATACTGGACTTAAATACCAAGTTGTCGGGATCATCCAATACGACAGAAAAATCCAAATCATATTTGACATCGCCCGCTACTTCTACTCCATCCAAACTTTCAAATAACCCATTAGGCAAGGCATCAAAAAAATGCTGGGCTTTGAACTGGCCCGTATGTATCGCTAAATCAAGTTTACGCTTGGGCTTCAATGTATATTTCAATATCGGATTGATCGTAAAATTATCCACGGTTACACGCGCATCCTTACTCAGGGCGATATGATCATTCGCGACTTGAATACCCCCCTCAGCTATACCATGCGGAAGAATAATGTCTTGATCGGATAGTCGATGATGATTGACCACAAGATTTACATACTCCCACCCGCCCTCAATAAGCAAGAGATTCTTACTTTCTTTCTTAATCCGGTTGAGATCAAAAACCAGCTTATCAAAACTGACCTTCAATCCATATTTACTCTTCAAAAAAGGAATCTCCGTATCTTTATCTTTTGCTGAAATCGCTACGCTAAGCTGCTGCGCATCACCGTCAACATGTCCCTCCAGTATCCATTCGGCATCATGTTCGTTTAAGAACATGCTGGTTTCAAAATCTCCGTTATCAATTATTGCTTCTGGGATCCGAATCTTTTGCGAGGTATCCTCATCTTTATAGGAGACTTCAAAATTTACCACATGCATATCATTTGGCACCTTTGAAAAAACTTGCTTCGCAATTTTTTCGACAAACTCCGCAAAATTACGTTCTGTCGGCTCCTCAATAACCGTGGTATCCCGCTCCTTTTTCCTAAACAGAAAGTCGTAGTTACTCACAGAGTCTTTCTTGACAAAGGAGACCTTTCCATCGTATAAATCGAGATCTCCTATTTTTATATTCCCGAATAGCAACGGAAGAAGTCGGATAGAAACACGCAACTTTTGGATAGTCGATAAGGTGTCTCTATCTTCGGGCAAAACAATAACGTCTTCCAGCAACACTGTATTCAATCCTTCAAACTGATATTTCCGGATTTGAACATCCACTTTATATGCGTCCCTGAGCTTATGCTGTACCTGACCGATTGCTTGCCGGAGATAAGCATCTCTTTTAGAAAGCCCTATTGCCATTCCTACAACGACGACGACGAATAGAAAAACTACACTTATTCCAATCCACTTCTTTTGATTGGCGTTTATTCTCGGCAGATACTTATCAAACATACTCTTCTAATATTCACCAATAAACTTAGATAAAATGCTTTGCATTCACAAACGGAACACATGGTGCTCATGCATAAAGACATCGTCTAAAATTAGTGCATTTGCTCTTATAACAAATGCGGTATCTTCAACTGCTTGTCTAAGCCCAATCGTAAACGAAGGGACTGCATAAACTTATCTCCTGGATCAGTCTTGGCGGTTATATACGTTGGATTCATTTCTTTCCACCAGATAGTACCGGTAAATACTTGATACTCATGATGCCCTATGACATACTCAATAGCATATTTGGAACGTAAATATTTTATTAATTTAGTATTAGATCTTAGTTGTGCTTCGGTAAGAGGATTTTTTGCAGATCCAATATTTTCAATACCAATAGCACAGTAGTTCAAACCGATTGTATGTCGTGCGAAGAAATTTTCAGGTAAAAGCTGATAAATAGTTCCGTTTCGTGCAATGACAAATTGGGTAGACACGTTAAGTGTGCTCGCCGTCTGTAAATCTTTCCGTCCAGGAAGACGAACCGGATCAAATGTCTTAATAGTTGCATTTACGCTCATATTTCCGGTCCAGTGGACTACAACCATGCGCGGGATAATTAATGCCGTGTCAGCGTGCACTCCGTGGCGCTTGAGCAAATATTCTAGGGACAGACGTTCTCTCTCCGAGGTCCAAGTTATAGGCCGCTTATAAATAACGGGCTTCTTCTGTGCTTTTGAGGTTAAACATCCAAAAGTACAGAGCAGCAACAAGTATATTTCATATTTATTTAACACTTTTCGCTATATATTCGCTTTCGTTGCCTAAGCGGTCTATTGCTTGAATGGCAATAGCATTCAAATTCTTACCGTTTTTGGACTTCCCAAATTCCATCGCACTGACATTTTTGTCCAAAATCTCTGTTTCCCATGTATCGCCGTAGCGACTATAGAGTACCCAATTAAAAACTTGATCGGGCTGTTTATGTAACCACTTAGCAAAAACATTGCCCTTTTCCATCGTAAGCAATAATGTGGGTTGTAAAAGAGGATTAGCTGCCAACCAGGGACTTTTAGGGATAAGCGATTTTTGTTTGTATGGCCCTCTACTAATCTTACTTAGCATTGCGGAACTTTTTGTAAGCCCTGCTATACTCCAGTGAACTGCACCGACACTGTTCGGGATGATTTCTCTTGTAGCCTGAATTTGGTTTACGATTTCTGTGGGCTTATCAGACACACTTACCCCTACCGTATTCAGCCCCGGCCAAAGATGACGATTATGCGTATTTTCGGACTGCCACCATTTTAAGAGTGCGGTAAAGCTTTGCTTTGAAGGATTAATAGGCCAGTACAACTGCGGTGTGAAATAATCAATCCAACCTTTATTCAACCATAACTTGGCATCTGCATACAATTCATCGTATTGCGAAGAACCTGTAACTCCTGCGGGATAACCTGGCTTCCAAATTCCGAACGGACTTAGTCCGAATTTGACATAATTCTTCTCGGCTTTAATATCTGTATATACACGTTCAATAAATTTATTTACATTATATCTACGCCAATCTGCACGCGACAGCTTCCCTCCTCCGCTACGATACGCATTCCAAGTTTTGCTGTCTGGAAAGTCTGCTCCACCATTGTATGAAGCATAAGGATAAAAATAATCATCGAAATGGACACCATCAATATCGTATCGCCTCACAATATCTTTTACAACCGCAGCTGCGTGATCTTGTGTACGTTGATCAGCAGGATCAAACCAATACATGCCATTTTTCAATCGCACGATATGGTCGGAAGCACGTTTGACCATGGACTGAGCAGTTACGGAACCTCCATTGGTGTGGTGAGCACGGTAAGGATTAAGCCAGACGTGCAGTTCTAAACCTCTTTTATGTGCTTCTTCAATCCAGAATTCTAATGGATCGTAAAAAGGATAAGGCTTTCTACCAATCTCTCCTGTCAAAAAATAAGACCAAGGCTCATATTGACTTTGGTACAATGCATCAGCGGATGGTCTGACTTGGAATATAACAGCATTAAAATTATTTTCCTTCAACATTTCCAACAGACGAATCGCTTCTGCCTTCTGCTGGTCTGTAGACAGATTATTCTTAGATGGCCAGTTGATATTCGCAACTGTAGCTACCCAGGCTGCGCGGAATTCGCGTTGAACTTGCGGTAAGGTTACTTTGATCGAAGTCTCTTCCTTTGGAGTCACAGCTGGCGTATAACTTGGCGCTCGCAGCGTATCTTTGGCTTTCTTAGGGGCTTGCTCTTTTTTTACAGTATCCAACTTCACCGAAGTAATCGTACTTCCAACAGGAGTACCTGTAGCCGTCTTACTCCGCTTAGACGAACATGAAAAAAATAACCCTGCTACGATCCCTAATAGGACCAAAAACTTGACAACTTGAATCTTCATAGTTTACAAAGCTACACTAAAAAATGCAGTAAGATTTGCGTCATAATTAAAACATTGCTATTGCCATGATTTTTTTACAAAAAAAGGTACGCTAATTTTCAAAATTTGCTAACATCATACGGGAATACTTCATACCTCTTTTCCTTTTAGAAAAACTCGCCTTACTTCAAAATCCTGATCAAATACCAAAACATTGGCTAGTGACCCCTCATTCAGATTGCCTATCAGTGGGTTCTGGATCAATCGTGAGGGATATAAAGTCGCCATCCTCAATGCCTCTTCCAAAGATATGTCTGCATGCTGCACGCAATTTTGAACCGCTTTTAATAATGTCAGCGCAGAGCCAGACAAGGTTCCGTCGGGGAGAACATAGTGATCTTTTTCTAAGATGTGTTGATAAATTCCCTTACGACAAGAGGCTACTGCATCCGTGATGAGAAAAAGGCGATCTCCCAAAAGCTTTTTGCTTAATTTGACCGTCTCATAATCAACGTGGATACCATCCACAATAATAGAGGCGTTCACCCTATCGTGATTAAATACTGCTCCAGGAACTCCTATATCACGATGATGCAAAACGGACATCGCATTCCAAAGATGGGTCACCGCACTTATTCCCTTGTCAAAAGAAGCAAAAGCTTCTTCAAAATTTGCAGCGCTATGCCCTACGCTCACCAATACATTATATTCTTTCAATAAATCTAAACACAGGTCACCCAGTAGCTCGGGAGCTATCGTCATCATCTTGACAACACCATCTGCATCACAAAGTAGATTCTCTATCAAATCTGGAGAAGCAGGAATAACTAACTCTTTAGGATGGGCTCCCCTTTTTAATGGATTCAAAAAAGGTCCTTCTAAATGTATTCCCAATGCAACCTTAGGATTTGATTGCTTAAAAACACCTATAGCCTGCTTAAATACATCTAGCGTATTTGTTGCCAAGGTCAAATAAAAAGAAGTACACCCTTGGGATAAAAGTTGATTTTCTATACTATCTAGTGATTCCAACGTCAACTCGGCAGAAAACAATTGATCTCCTGCCCCGTAGACTTGCAAATCGATCAATCCCGGACAGATATAATCTCCTGCAACATCTAATTGCTCATAATCTTCCGGAATTCGATCTAACGGAACAACACCAACTATATGCGCTCCTTCCAGCAATAAACACTGCTCTTTAACCACATTGTACTCATTATAAATAATCCCGTTGACCAAAGCTATTTTATGATTCATCCTGCAATATAATAAAATGTATCGCAATTATTTGGGCTTTACACGTTGCCGTTGTAACTTAGCCCAATGAATCAAAATCGACAGGCAGGGTATCGAAATTGTCGAAATTTGATGTTCGTGCTATGCGGATAATGAACATTATCATTGTTTTGGCATTCGTACTGGCTATTGTTTATAAAGTATTCTTTTCAAAATAAAATAGATTATGTCACAAAAAGAGATTTTAAATACCGAAAATGCCCCTGCGGCTATTGGCCCTTACAATCAGGCTATCAAGGCCGAAAACACACTTTATGTATCCGGGCAGATCCCACTGATTCCGGAAACCATGGAGTTGATCACATCTGGTGTAGCGGATGAAACCCATCAGGTATTAAAGAATGTAGAAGCTATCCTTAAAAATGCAGGTTATGGATTTGAAGATGTAGTTAAAGCTTCTATCTTTTTAAGCGACATGGGAGATTTCGCTACGGTTAACGAGATATACGCCCAATATTTTAATACTGCACAACCAGCACGCGAATGTGTGGCGGTGAAAACACTTCCTAAAAACGTAAATGTAGAAATATCGGTTATTGCTTGGAAAAAGTAATCATAGAAGGGATATGCAATTGATCCTATCCGCTCTTGCAAAAATCGCGTACACATCCTGAGACATTCGTTTCAAAACAAAGGATGAGGTTATCGTCAATACCTCATCCTACTTTTGTCTTACTATTTCACTGTTGCTTTATCAATACGGTTCTGAATTAAGTTCCAATCATAAAAGTGAAATATCTTACTGTTGCTCATTGCGACCAACATTCCTTTGGGAAACTTAGCGCCTAAATTGACGCTTAAGGCATCGGCGCCATCACATTCGACAGCTGAAACGGGAATATCGGCAAGCATTTCATGAACATTCGGATTTCCTTCTTTTCCCTCACGAGGATAAACCAAAAACGAATTGTTTTGCTGATTGGACACAAGAATATACCCCGTCGAATCAGTAGACTTATAGATAGCAATCCCCTCATGATCGCGCTTTGCATCATCTTGACCAAAAAATGCCAATTCGGTATTGTCTTTTCGCTCTGGGTCGGCGTAATACTTACGTATACCAGCAGTCTCATCAGAATAATAGACATACCCTAGTTCATTATCAACCGCTATAGCTTCGATTTCCTTCTTACCACTATATTCACCAAATTTACGAACTACTTCTCCTTTTACGATACCGTCAGATCCGCCCGACAATTTATATTGCCACAAATAAGAACCATTCGGCCCTGTTTTACGCCCCGCGATCGCATAAATTGTTGAACCGATAGAATCTTTTTTCGTATAGATAGCGACTCCCATACCGTCGCGCATTTCTTCTCCTTCTTCTCCCTGAAAAATCTCAATCCCACCGTTGTCTACAGGAACCAGATCGGGCAAACTATATACTCTTATCTTGTGTGCCTTGCGTTCCGTGGTGATAGCAACATCGATTTTTTTTCCATTAACCTCCAGGCCATATGCCACATCCACATTATTAGGACGCTCTAGGCCAGTAACTTTCTTAACTATTTTACCTTCTAAATCATACAGGTAGAGTCCTCCACCTACTTCCTTATCCGTTCCCACGATCAGGCTTTTAGCAGGATCTTCTGGGTGTATCCATATCGCAGGGTCGTCGGTATCAAACGCTGTTGGTTCGGTAATTACCGTGGGTACCACCGCATCTGCCGCTACGGGGGCAAAGCCACTTGAACATGAAGCCATAAAGGCCAAATAGGCAAATCCTATTAGAATGTTGTTTTTTCTTTTCATAAAATCTGGAAGATTACTATTGACAATTTATTTTCAATTTCATACTATTTAACAATTCACTGTCTGTACCTGTGGCTTTAATCCGTTGCGCCAGTGCTTATAAATCACATCCTCTGCACCCATCCTGTCTGAAAGCTATAGTTCTGCACGAAAAGTAAACAAAAAATTAATGTTTTTGTAATATATAAATATTGTAACCGACAAGTTCCTACAACCCATTTCTGCTGTAGGAACTTGTTGCTAATTTAACGAAACTATAGGTCGAACTTCAATCCTAAATTAAACCTAGCCTGATAATACTCCATCTGCATTGTCCGTGCAGACACACCTTGAAAATAACGAAGTGGCTGATTCGTCAAATTATTTGCTTCGGCAAAAATCCGTAATCGCGGTGTGATCTTGTAAGCTGCATTTGCATCCACGAACAACTGCTTATCGTAATATCTATCTTCAAAAGTCTCACCTCCTAATTCATCAAGGTAAGAGGAAGTATAATTTAAAGAAATTCGAGATGAGAATTTATTGTTTTCCCAGGATAACGAGCCATTGAACATATGAGGAGCTGCACCCGGTAATTTCATTCCTTCACGTTCCTCACCATCTTCATTTGTAATCCCTTTTGCTTTGGAATTCGTATTGGTATAATTTAAATATACACCCAATCCTTTCAAAAAGCGTCCCGGCAAGAAATCAAGTTGTCGTTGAAATGCCAATTCAAAACCATACACATCGACATTGTCTCCATTACGTTGCTGAACGAAAAGATAATTATCGCCTACAGGAATAACATTCTGCTGGCTCGGAAAATCCCTACTAAAATCAGCTGTGGTATACTGATTGTTCCGATAAGTATATATAAAGTCTTGCAGGTTTTTGTAAAAAACTCCACCCGAGAGGATCCCCACTGAACGGAAGTAATGTTCTGCCATCAAATCAAAGTTATATGAAAATGTTGCATTCAAATTAGGATTTCCTGCAAAAACTTCAAGATCCTCACCTCCGATAACGCTTACATAAGGCGCCAACGCATAATAGTTCGGGCGTGCCAATGCCGTTGTAAATGCAGCTCTTAATACCGTTGATTCATTCGCTTTGTATTTGAAAGACACACTTGGAAGCACATTGGTATAATCGTTTTTGTTGTTTACTTCTCCTGCTAGTTCGTCCTCATCTACCACGTAGTTACCGACATAATCTATCTTTGTGTGTTCTACACGCGCTCCTAAAATCGCAGAAAATTTGCTACTAAAATCTTGATCCCAACGCACATAACCGGCAAATATTTTTTCGTTTGCTTGATAATTCTGTGTCAGGTATTCAGTAGGATCGGCTTCTTGCGTAAATAAATCTGTATTAGCGAGATCAAGACCTCCTAAATAATCATTCGTAATAAAATTTCCGGGAATATATTTATCACCTGGTTGGAAACCTGTGCCAGGATAAAATACATTTGGCATATCACCCAATGATCCAAAATCCGCATTAGGTTCATAACTATAAAACATATTATCACGTGACTTGTCTTTAAGGCGCAACCGTAATCCGGTACGCAATCTCCCTTTTTGACCGCTAATTACAGATAGCGGAAAACGTATATTAACCTTCGCGCCGAACTCTGTTTCTTCCGTGAAATCTTCATTTTCAGTAATCGCATCTAGACTATAAGACTGCAAATTTTCTCCCCCTGTTACTAAAGGTTTTCTTTCATCTGAGAAATCTACAGTTAAGGAAACATCTTCTTGTTCATAGCCAATATAACGTTCATTTGGTCTGAACTCACTTGCCGTTGCCAAATTTGCAGACCAATCCAAATCTATTTTTGAACTTAGGATATGCTCTCCTCCTACGCCATAATTTTGTACTTTCTGACGTTCTAACCTCCCTTTTCTATTCGTGTTGTTATCAATCCCTCCCTTTGTCTCACGGCTAATTACGCCGGTATAACCATTGTCGGTAGCTTCAATATCCTTATAAGCAACAGCATATCTATTTTCTCGATCGTCTCTCCAGTTGTACATTCCATTGGCATATAACATATGCTTATCGTTGATTTTATAATCAAAAGCAAGTGCTGTGCTCCTACGGATACGCTGAACATCATATTTACGGATTTGCATTTCCGAAATCTGGGCATCACCATTGTCATCTTGCTTCCACTCGCCTTCGACGTTATCTGACCCAAAACGGTTATTGTTATATGAAGCACTCAATACGACTCCTATTTTATTGTTCGCAAAACGGTTACCATAAACAAGTCCTCCTGTATAATTACCTTTTTCGCGAATCGGACCGTACCCTCCTGCCAAAGTCGCTGAAATACGTTGGCCGTTTGGCGAAGCTCGCGTTATCAAATTAACGGAGCCACCTATTGCATCGGCATCCATATCCGGAGTCAAAGTCTTATTTACCTCTATTGTAGAGATCATATCCGCAGGAATAAGGTCCATTTGCACATTCCGATTATCACCTTCTGCCGAAGGAATACGATCGCCATTTAACGTAACAGAGTTTAAATTGGGCGCCAATCCACGGATGATTATATTACGTGCCTCCCCTTGATCGTTCTGCATTGTGATACCGGGAACACGCTTTAACGCATCACCTATATTAGCGTCTGGAAAACGCCCCACTTGATCGGAAGAAATGACATTTGAAATATTCTGATTGTTCTTTTGTTGGTTAAGTGCGCGTGCTTGCCCCTTCAACATATCACCCATCACAGTTACCTCAGACAACGTACTTGAAGCTGACGTTAACATCAGGTCGGCATAGTTTTTTTGACCCCGCTTTACCGAAATTTTTGATCGTGTAGGTTGATAACCCAAATACACAACGGAGATCGTATAGGTGCCTTCCGGCAAGTCCAAAAATTCGAACGTCCCGTTCTGTCCTGATACCGTATAGCGGTTTCCCTCCGCAATACGGATGGTTGCTCCTGGAAGCGAAAATTTATCTGCCTCATCAATAACTTTACCCGTCAGTACGGTCGTATTCTGACCGTAGACAAAGGTTCCCAGCAAAGTGAATAAAATAATAGATATTAATTTCATGGTCTGTTTTTTCAATTGCGACAAACCTAAGAAGTAGAATTAACCAGCAAGTTAAATTAATATTACTAATATATTAAGTGGTATCAAAAAAGGACATCAGCGCGTTCCTTACTACCATACTCGGATTAATGGATCACGAGCATTTCATATCATTTTGTCATACCTTGACTTGAGAATAGCGACTGATTGCTCCATTTCCGAATCATTTAAATGACCGAATCCCAAGCGCATAGCAGTGACCTTAGCATTTTGATACAATAGTGTTTTAGGAATAAAGAGATCATCATGGATACAACCGTTTGCGAATTTCAACAATGAAAACGGAACACTCCATTCTGTCCAAAGGGCTAGCCCTCCGGTGGGCTTTTTAAAAGATACAACGTCGGGAAGAAAGTGAATTAATAGTTCGCAGAATAAATCGCGTCTTTCACGATAGATCTTAAGCGACTTTTTCAAATGACGATGTATATCTCCTTCTTCTATCATTTCCCCCAAAGCCTGCTCTATAATAATATCTCCTTGCCGATCTATAATGCCCAGATACTTTCTCATCTCACACATTAAATCATGCGGAGCTACCACAAAACCTGTTCTAAATCCAGGAGCCAAGGATTTGCCGAAGGCTCCGATATAGATTACCATCCCCTGTGTATCAGCACTTGCAAGGGGCATCACGGCAGATTGCTCGTATTGAAAATCGTAATCGTAATCATCTTCTATAATCACGAAACCATACTCATTAGCTAATTGTAATAATTCGATTCTACGCTCGGCACTTAAGGTAACCGTAGTCGGATAATGATGATGCGGTGTAATATAGATTAAACGAATGGAGGTTGGATCGAAGTTGTTCCGAATATAATCTACTTGAATACCTTGATCGTCTATCGGGATAGTCAGTATACGGGCACCAGCCTTCTGAAACACCATATTAGCAGAAAAGAAACTCAATTCTCCCACGAGCACTAAATCCCCACTATTGATCAATAATTGGGAAATAATATATAAACTCATTTCAGTGCTGCGTGTAATTAATACATTTTCCTGGGTAATATGCAGTCCTCTCGAGAGATTCAGATATGCGCTTAATTGCGCTTTGAAATACTCGCTCCCCTCTTGATTATACGCTCCTAACTTTCTACGAGTGCTTTTACGCTTCATCGTTGCGCTGTAAATACTGGAGAGATTCTGCATCTGCGTCAGCCGTATATCCGGAATACCATCATTGAAGCCATACCTACATTGCGAATACTCAAAAGGACTGTCAAGAATATTAGATTGATTAAACAGATACCCAACTTTCTCGGGATATTTAGCCAATGAAGTTGGAGTAATCAAAATCTCGGATGGCAACGAACCTCCTGAAGGATTTATTACGAAAGTTCCTTTATTAGGACGAACTTCTACCCAGCCCTGCGCCTCCAATTCAGCATATACCGCCGTCACCGTTTTGCGATGAATCTGCAGTATGTCGCTCAAGCCACGTGTGCCAGGAAGCTTAGAACCGATCAACAAATGGCCTCGCTGAATGGCATTAATGATCTGCTGTGCTACTTGTATATAAATAGGACTCGACGCATCCCTATCTAATTTAATAAAACTTAAAAAAGGCAAACCAACCGGACTACTCATATTATAAAAACTGGCACACTCGAATTAGCCGGAAAGATACGACTTTTGCAAATATTAATTTAATAACACGAAAAAGTTCAACAGAAACAACTTAAAACACAATCATTACGATGCGAACAAGGTTAATACTATTTTGCTCTCTTATCTCTCCTTTGATTTCTATGGGGCAGAAAACTAACAGCGATTCTACAATTTTACAAGAAGTCATCATATCTGAAAACAGGTTACAAACGCCGTTCAACAAAAATGTCCGAAACATCCAAATTATTACGAAACAGGAGATCGAACGGCTTCCTGTAAAATCTATAAATGAAGCTCTTAGTTTTATTGGAGGCGTAGATATAAGACAGCGCGGTCCATTTGGCGCACAGGCTGACATCAGCATAGATGGCGGTTCGTTCGAACAGGTATTAGTATTGCTCAATGGAATAAAAATTTCCGATCCGCAAACAGCTCATCATTCGATGAATATCCCTGTATCCTTAGAAAATATCGAACGCATTGAAATTTTAAAGGGGCCTGCAGCAAGAATATATGGCATCAATGCACTTACGGGCGCCGTAAATATTGTGACGACAAAACCCGAACAGTCCACTATTTCGGCTCATACCTATGCTGGCTCGTCTTTTGAAGGAAAAGAAGAAAATGATGGCGAAGGATTATATTGGGGAGGTGGGTTACAAGTAGGAGGGAATCTTGCCTTTAACACGCATCAGCACATAGTCTCTATTGGCAAAGATAAATATAACGGACAACGTTATAACAGCAGCACAGAAAACACCAAGGTATTCTATCAGGGCAGGATGCAGATTGACGAGCGAAATGCAGTAGACCTTACCGCGGGATATCTTTACAATGAATTTGGAGCGAACGGCTTTTATGCAGCTCCGGGTGATAGGGAATCCTATGAAATCGTAGAAACAAAATTGGTTGGTCTCTCATCAAGTCATCAAATCAGCGACAAGTTTAGTTTACGCCCCCGTCTGAGCTATCGCTACAATGCGGATGATTACCGCTATTTTCGACATGACCTAAACACATCACGGTCTTTACATCACACCGATGTTTTATCAGCGGAAGTAAATTCCACCTGGAATACACTTATTGGCGATGTAGGCTTTGGTCTGGAAAGCCGATCGGAAGAAATTGTCAGTTCAAATATTGGTGACCATCATCGGTATAACCATGGCGTTTATGCGGAATTTAAGACCGAACGCATTAAAAACATGATTTGGAATCTTGGAAGTTATCTAAATTACAACACGCAATACGGGTGGCAGGTATTCCCCGGAGTAGATGTCGGTTACCTCTTCCATCCGGGATGGAAATTGGCTTTCAATATTGGATCGAGTCAACGCATCCCATCCTTTACCGATCTGTATCTTGACCAACGCTCGGCAACAGGTGGAAACATCGGAAATCCCAATCTGGAATCGGAAAATGCCTGGCAATATGAATTTGCCGTGCATTATAAAAAATCTAATTTTGAATTGCAAACGGGATATTTTTACAGAGATATTTCTAGCTTTATAGATCGAATAAGAGAATCTACAGCTGAGCCTTACCAACCGTTCAACTTCGGAAATAATAAAATGCAGGGATTTAATTTTAGGGCCAGTCAAGCGGTACCGATTCATGCCAGATCCCGATTTCAATACGCCTTAAGCTATAATTATTTGACTCCGGTTAGTACGGTGAGATCTGAAGGAATGGATTCAAAATACGGTATCGAAAGCCTTAAGCATCAATTGCTACTCAGAACCTCATATATCCAAGATCAGCTACACTTAAGTTTCAATAATAGACTGTTGAAAAGAGAACTAAAAGCTGCCTATTTAATATCAGATCTACGAATTGGATATGATTTACCTAACCTCACGTTCTATACTGACATCACCAACCTGTTCAACCAGTATTACATCGAATCAGCAGCGGTGCCGATGCCCAAAAGATGGTTTGCACTAGGCGCAAAATATAGGCTGGCTTTATAGAAACAAAAGGTAAAAAGCAAACAAACGACTTCAAACAACTGTACTGTAGCATAGTCAAGATTATCTTCGTTATTTTTGTATATAAATCCAGAAGATATGAAAAGTATATTGTTTGTCGTCGTATTCACGCTCACCAGCCTCACTGCCTGTGAAAAGAGTAGTTCTCAAATCCAAAATGCCGACGAAAAAAATCTAACAGCACTTCGATCTAAAATATCAGCTATTGTTGATACGGCAAGCTGCATCCATTCAGAGAACTGGAATTTTACGCCTATTGGAAGTAAAGCTTGCGGGGGTCCAAAAGGCTATATTGCTTACCCCAATACCATAGACACCGACGCTTTTTTAAAGCTTGTTCAAGAATATAATAAAGCTGAACAGGATTACAACAGGAAATATGACATTGCTTCAGACTGCATGTACGTCATGCCTCCTAAAGAAGTAACCTGCGAAAATGGTAAACCGGTATTAGCTTACGAAGGTGGACAAATGTAAATCTGGAAATTTTATACGGTATCTGTAATACAAAATACGTAATTTAGCCATTCATTGGCATGGCTGATTTAAGTTTAATTACCCCCATAGAATATCTCAAAGGTGTAGGCCCCCAAAAGGCAGATGTGCTCAAAAAAGAGCTACAGATATTCACTATTGGCGATTTATTACAAAATTATCCTTTCCGTTATATTGACCGGACAAAATTTTATAAAGTACAACAACTTCATCCCGACTTAGTGGGAGCACAGGTCTTGGGGAGATTAATCAATCTCCAAGAGCTGGGTGAAAAGCGATCACGTAGGTTAGTTGGTCAACTTAGGGATGATACCGGTATGATCGAATTGGTTTGGTTTCAAAGTATTACTTGGTTAAAGAAAAATTTAAAAATTGGTTCTGTGTATATTGTCTATGGCAAGCCAACGGAATTTAATGGACAGCTATCCATTACACATCCCGAAATGGATCTTTACAATTCCCACGAGAAGAAAGTAGGCAATATGAGTATGCAACCCGTGTACTCTTCTACTGAAAAACTTAAGAAATTCAACCTTGACACGAAGGGGATTCAACGCTTGCAACAAACGGCTCTAGAAACAGTTTTCCGCACACTTCAGGAAAGTATACCGAATTATATATTAGAACGCCATCGGCTTCTTCCCTATCCACAAGCACTGGTGGCTATCCATTTTCCACAGCAGGTAAATGAATTAAATGCAGCGATCCAAAGACTTAAGTTTGAAGAACTATTTTTTATTCAGCTACGGTTGTTACGCAACAAACAACTCAACACGCAGAGATATAAAGGGCATCGGTTTGATCAAGTGGGAGATAAATTCAATACCTTTTTTGCTGAAAGATTACCTTTCCCACTCACGAATGCCCAAAAACGCGTTGTAAAAGAGATCCGACTGGACACCAATACTGGCGCACAGATGAATAGATTAGTACAAGGTGATGTTGGCTCGGGTAAAACGATTGTTGCCTTAATGTCAATGTTGCTCGCTGTAGACAATGGCTACCAAGCTTGCATGATGGCTCCCACTGAAATACTGGCAATCCAACATTATAAAGGACTTAAAGAGCTTCTGGGGGAAGACATTTGCACAATCAAACTATTAACAGGATCTACCTCTGTCAAAGAGCGTCGTATATTACATCAAGAATTGGAGGAGGGTACGCTGGACATCCTCATTGGAACACATGCACTGATAGAGGACAAGGTAAAATTTAAAAATATAGGTTTTGTTGTGATCGATGAACAACATCGATTTGGCGTAGAACAGCGCGCCAAACTTTGGCGAAAAAACAGCATTCCACCCCATATGCTTGTGATGACCGCAACGCCAATTCCTCGCACATTGGCAATGACATTATACGGAGATCTGGATATTTCCATTATCGACGAACTACCAGCAGGACGAAAGCCAATAAAAACGGTTCATTTTTTTGAAAGTTCTCGTTTGCGCATGTTTGGTTTCATGCGCGATGAAATCGCTAAAGGAAGGCAAGTTTATATCGTGTTTCCATTAATCAAAGAGAGCGAAAAACTAGACCTGTTGTACTTGGAAGCCGGGCTAGAAAACCTACAACGCGAATTTCCGTTGCCCCAATACAAAATCAGCATTGTACATGGGAAGATGCCTGTAAAAGACAAGGATTTCGAAATGCAACGATTTGTTAAAGGCGAAACCCAAATTATGGTTGCCACAACAGTAATAGAGGTAGGTGTCAATGTCCCAAATGCATCAGTCATGGTTATTGAAAATGCCGAACGATTCGGGCTTTCACAATTACACCAGCTAAGGGGTCGTGTAGGTCGAGGTGCAGAGCAGTCGTATTGCATCCTTATGTCGGGAAATAAATTGAGCAAAGATGGCCGTCAACGCTTAGAGACAATGGTACGTACCAATGATGGGTTCGAAATCGCGGAAGTCGATCTTCAACTGCGTGGACCCGGGGATATTTCTGGCACACAGCAATCCGGTGTGCTTGAAATGAAAATTGCAAACCTAGCCAGTGATCAGGCAATCTTAGCGGAAGCCCGTGAAAC
This sequence comes from Sphingobacterium alkalisoli, assembly GCF_005049105.1. GTDB lineage: Bacteria > Bacteroidota > Bacteroidia > Sphingobacteriales > Sphingobacteriaceae > Sphingobacterium > Sphingobacterium alkalisoli. The sequence goes on along the minus strand of NZ_SUKA01000001.1, from coordinate 527,617 downwards.
GGTAATTGAAATCTTTAAAGAAGATCCATCCCTCTCTTCCGAAAAAAATAGATTACTCGCTAATTACCTCAATCAACGATCCCCTCTTTTCAATTGGGATAAAATTTCTTAAAAAACAATTACCTTTGTAATATTGTTAGTTAAAGAGAATTTAATCTATCATTTCTTTAGTGCAATATACGGAGCTTGAACTTTCTCAAGTTTCCAATCTCAATAATGCTAAATGGCAAAAACAAAAATATACGATACCGCAGTAAAACCTGAAACGGCAGTTTTGGTTTCTGTTATAACACCTCATGTATCCGATGATACTGCAAAGGACTATTTAAAGGAGTTGGCTTTTTTAGTAGAAACGGCCGGAGGCGAAACAAAGGGTATTTTCACACAAAAGCTAGCTTATCCTGATCGCGCCACCTTTGTTGGCAGCGGAAAATTGGAGGAGATTAAAAACTTTATCGATGCAGAAGAGATAGACATGGTCGTATTTGACGATGAATTGTCTCCATCGCAATTACGTAATATTGAGAAATTTTTTGAGGTCAAAGTTCTTGATCGCTCAAACCTGATTCTCGATATTTTTGCAAAACATGCCCAGACTGCTCAGGCAAAAACACAAGTAGAGCTGGCGCAACTACAATACTTGTTACCGCGTTTGACAAGACTCTGGACTCACTTAGAACGCCAACGAGGAGGTATAGGTATGCGCGGCCCTGGTGAAAGCCAGATTGAAAGTGATAGACGATTGATCTTAAATAAGATTTCCTTGTTTAAGGAAAGGCTCAAACAAATCGACAGACAAAATGAAACCCAACGTAAAAATCGGGGTGAAATGATTCGAGTCGCATTGGTAGGATACACAAATGTAGGAAAATCGACTATCATGAACATGGTTTCAAAATCGGATGTTTTGATTGAAAATAAGCTATTTGCAACACTTGACACCACGGTCCGCAAAGTCGTGATTGACAATCTACCTTTTCTCCTGTCTGATACAGTCGGTTTTATCCGAAAATTACCTCATCACCTTGTGGAATGTTTCAAATCTACTTTGGATGAAGTACGCGAAGCGGATATCCTAATCCACGTAGCGGATATCTCGCATCCTAATTTTGAAGACCACATCCACGCAGTCAATGAGACATTAAAAGACCTAGAGGCATTAGACAAACCAATAATCACTGTATTTAATAAAATTGATGCATACAAACCTCCCGTTGAGATCGATGAAGAAGGAGAAGAAATAAAGGTTATGTTAGAAGATTTTAAAAATTCATGGATGGCAAAGAATTCGGATCCTGCTATATTTATTTCGGCCACAGACAAGACAAATATCGAAGAACTAAAAACAAAACTATACGATATTATCGTAAAAATGCATAATGAACGTTATCCATATAACAATTTGTTGTTTTAGTACAACTAATTAGCAACTGAAATAAACGACTTCTAAGAAGCAGTTGTTAATATTATTTCAAAAATTAAAGGTACTATAGCTAGAATGAACAAAAAAGTACGGTTTATTGATTGGGGGTTGGTAGATTACCAAGAAGGGTGGAACCAACAAGAGGTTATATTTGCAAAGTCGCTTGCTATAAAACACGACAATAGAATAAACAACACGCAGATCCCTACCCCTAATTATTTAATTTTCACAGAGCATCCTCATGTATATACATTAGGTAAGTCTGGGAATCCTGAAAATTTACTGCTAGATGAAACAGGCTTAGCAGAGAAACACGCTACCTATTATAAAATAAATCGCGGGGGCGACATCACTTACCATGGTCCGGGGCAAATTGTAGGATATCCCATATTGGATTTGGATAATTTCTTTACGGATATACATTTATATCTTCGTACGCTTGAAGAGGCTATTATTTTGACGCTGGCTGATCACGGGATCGAGGCTGCTCGTTATCCGGGATACACAGGCGTATGGCTTGACCCTGAAAATGAGAAAGCCCGTAAAATCTGTGCGATGGGTGTACGCGCGTCCAGATGGGTCACTATGCATGGATTTGCTTTTAACGTGAATACGGATTTGGATTATTTTGGAAATATCGTACCATGTGGAATAGACGATAAGCAGGTAACCTCAATGGAACGGGAATTAGGATATAAACTGGATATGGATAAAGTAAAAGAAACATTAAAAGGACATATAGCCTCCTTATTCGAAATGGAATTGGCCTAGTTCTTTTTTTTTTACAAAAAGGGGTAACAAACATTAGATTGTGATGATACATAATAAACAATTTGTAAACATTAAAATTGATTATCATGAAAACATTATCTACAATCAAATTATTGGCAGTTGCAAGTTTGCTATTCATCAATATTTCTTGCAAGAAAGAACAAGAAACCATGCGATTCGCTATTCCTAATGCGGCTAATTTTCAAAGTCTACGAAACAAAGCACTGCATGATCTCACACAAAACAAGACCTTTAACTCGGAAGATGGTATCGTATTTACATCTGTTAAAGGAACAAAAGTAACTATCCCTGCTGGCTGCCTAGAAGATTTAGATGGCAACCCGGTCAGTGGAGAGGTACAACTTTCTTTCGTCGAAATCTACGACAAAGGAAATATGGTTGTCACCAATAAGCCGGTAATGGGGCGGAATCAAGATGGGGATTTATTACCTTTAGTAACAGGGGGAGAGTTTGATATCCAAATCACCCAAGGCACTAAAATATTAAAGTCTCCATGTAGTTATAGCGTGGTAGTTCCTGCAAATTTAACTGGAGACCTAGATTATGGGATGGTCTTGTGGCAAGGTAATATCAATGCAGATGGAAACCTGGAATGGGACACAGCAGATAAAGAAGCTGGTCAGGAACGAGGACTAAGAGCTGATGAAAAAACAAACTCATACAACATTTGGAATGGACAATTTGGCTGGACTAACGTAGATCGCTTTTACAGTCATACCGGGCCAAAGACGCAAATTAAAGTCGCCGTACCCAACGTTTATAATAATGAAAATTCTGCCGTATATCTTGCGTATGAAGACCAACCAAATTTGCTTGCTCAATTGGACACCTACAATGAGGCAGAGAACTTCTTTTCTGAACACTATGGTTTCGTTCCTGTTGGTATCAAACTACATGTGATTTTCACATCTGAAAGCAACGGCTCTATTGTTTATGCTATCAGAGAAGTAACAATTGCTGATGGCTCGGTAGTCAATATTAGTGAAAGTGATCTTAACACAACATCACAATCTCAACTAATCACATTGATTAATGCGCTAAATTAAATTTAGAACAGACTAGCCATGCACAAGAATGGCTAGTCTGTTCTAAATTATGCTCCCTTCTTCTGAAGTTGCAAGATATCATCTACATCAAACATATCCGTCTCCTGATACCGTGTTGCAATGGAGAATTTGATACTTTCACAATGTGGCAGAAAGGTTTGCTCAACAAGCTCTACGGTATTATTCTGTTCTGAAAGATGTCCTAAAATAAGATGCTTCAGGCGAGACGAGCGATGTTGTAAAAAAAGTTCTAATGACGTTTTATTTGAAATATGTCCCCATCCGTTACGGATACGATTTTTAAGATAATAAGAATAACGTCCTCCCTCCAGCAGATCTTCATCGTAGTTACTTTCCAATAATAACACGTCGGAATGCTGAATAACATGCTTTACGTTATTACAGGCTCGACCTAAATCTGTCATAATACTCACATTCGTAGACCCGTCCGTTACGACAAAGCTACAAGGTTCTTTGGCGTCATGAAACTTTGGGATTCCCAACACGTAGATTTCCCCAATCTTAGTTCGTCCATTCGCAGGAATAATATGCACTAAATGAGACGGCAGATGAAGTCGCGATCCATGCGAAGTACCGGCCGTCCAATACACCGGAATCTGATAACGCTTGCAAAAAACAGATAAGCCCCTTATGTGGTCCGAATGTTCGTGTGTAATAAAAATGGCTTTAATACGTGAGGGATCTATTCCCAAGTTAGCCATTCTCAACTCAACATGTTTGGTATTAATGCCTACATCAATCAATATAGCGTCTTCTCCTTTTGCTATATAATAGCAATTTCCATTACTTCCAGAAGCGATTGCACAATATTTCATATGTAACTAATTATCCGTTTTACCTATTTCAAAGGTATTATTCATCTGTATTTGTTGTTAAAAAGCAAACACATATTAACATTCTGGCAGACTCAACGGAACCTTAATCGCCAATCCACCGTCGGCCGTTTCTTTATACTTTACATTCATATCCTGCGCGGTATCCCACATCGTGCTTACAACTGCATCTAAACTTACTTTTGCCTTATCCGGATTGGACTGTAATGCCAACTGAGCTGCTGTAATCGCTTTTATAGCCCCCATCGTATTACGTTCGATACACGGAATTTGTACTAGACCACCGATGGGATCACACGTTAACCCCAGATGGTGCTCCATCGCAATTTCTGCTGCCATCAAGACTTGTCGTTGAGACCCCCCCAAACATTCTGTCAGAGCACCTGCAGCCATAGCAGAAGAAACACCAATCTCAGCTTGGCAGCCCCCCATCGCTGCGGATATCGTAGCTCCTTTCTTGAAAATCGATCCTATCTCCGAAGCTGTAGCGATAAACTGTATAATTTTGTTCTCACTATACGCGTCGTAAAATGTAATATAATATTGTAATACGGCCGGGATTACACCAGCAGCTCCATTAGTTGGTGCGGTGACAACTCTTCCAAAAGAAGCGTTCTCTTCATTTACCGCCAGCGCAAAACAACTGACACAATCTAATATATAGCCAAAATCCTTACCTCCTTCGCGAATGGCCTTAATCCAGGTATCGTAACTGTCGTAGGGTCTATCTTTTGTAAGACGCTTGCTCAATTTAGCTGCACGACGTTCAACGTTCAGACCGCCCGGCAGGATTCCCGAACTATGACATCCTTTATAAGTACAATCTTTTATTGTATTGAAAATCTGCAGAACACCTGTTCTTGTATCCTCCTCGGACCTCCATGCTAATTCATTTTCGAGAACCAGTTCTGATATTTTCAATCCGGTCTTCATACACCATACCATCAGCTCTTGGGCCGTGTCTACAGGAAAAGGTAAATCTATCTCCGATAAAAACCCTTGGGAATCGTTTTCTTGTATCACAAATCCTCCTCCTATGGAATAGTAGGTTTCAGAAATCGCTTTACCGTCTTTCAAAAATGCCTGGAATGTTAGTGCATTGGGGTGAAACGGCAGACTTTCATGATATAAAAACAGGAGGTTTTCGACATACGAGAAATTAATTTGATGCTCCTTACCCAATAACAATTTCTTATTGGCTTTGATTTGATCAATTTTGGGCATCACCTGAGATACATCAAAAGTAACCGGATCGTCGCCACTAAGACCTAGTAACACGGCTATGTCGGTACCGTGACCGACACCGGTTTTTGCTAAGGAGCCATATAATAAAACGTTGACTTGCTCTACGTTCTCCAATAGATCTCTGTCTTCCAAAACTGCTATAAATCGCTGCGCCGCCCGCCAAGGTCCTAACGTATGTGAACTCGATGGTCCGATGCCGATCTTAAACATATCAAATATGGAAATTTGTTCTTTAACCATTCTCGTATTTAAGTTTCACAAATCTATAGAGAATAAACCAAACAAATAATTGTTCTTGAAAAAACCTTCATAATTTGTGATAACACGTATAGATATGACTAATTTTGAATGTTTTTAATGTCCATCAAGAGCAAACATTGCTCATAAAAAAAGTCAGCTACTCGAGCTGACCTTTAATGTATGATTCATGAACATTTTCTATAAACCCATTCCGTAGGAAAACTTTTTATTCACCGTAACCGGTAATTTCCCTGTGGGTTTTATTTGCTTTAAAAGAACCTTTAGGGCGGCGCGTTGCATAAATCCTTCATTTTGATAAGCAAGCAAGATTGCACTGCTTCTATCTATTTTTACGGTGTTTAACGCGTATGGGTTTGTAAACATTATGGTAATGGTGCGTCTACCTGCTATTTTATCAACGAATTCCTTTACTGGCTGTTGGATAGGCAGTTCATTTCTAGGACGCATACGATCGTCATGGATCGCCACTATAATTTGCTTGTGTCCTCTTATGTCTTTAATCAGTTGCTTCAATTGATCTTGGGATTCCTCCCCGGATATATAGTAATTGGTCGCATCGGAAAGTTGAAGCCCCAACCCGCTTTCAAATTCTTGCGCAGACTTGATCCCTAAACTGACTACAGCAGTACTTTTTTTCGTATCAAAAGACTGAATACGTTTATTTGATTTCAATAAAGTAACGGAAGCGTCAGCCATACGTTGAATGAGCGACTTGGTCGAAGCTCTATTCAGCTCGTTTGTTAAACCATTTGTGTTAACAGGCCGGTAATTGTTCAATCCTAACCAGTATTTCGAGGCAAGTACTTTTTTGACTCTTTCATCAATATCAGTTTGTTTAATACGTCCGCTTTTTATCGCTTTTTCTACCAAATCGATGGCTCTTGCGCTATTTTCAGATATTTCCAACAGATCATGTCCGGCTTCAATCGCCATTACATCTGCTTCACCATTCGGGAAGAACTTTTTCACCCCTTTCATATCCATGGCATCTGTAACTGTAAGTCCTTTAAAACCTAATTCATTACGAAGAATACCCGTAACGACCTTTTTTGAAATGGAGGAAGGAATATTTGGTGTGGCATCCATAGCTGGAATATGCATATGTGCAACCATAACAGCTGGTGCTCCACTCTTTATTAATTCGCGAAACGGAAACATTTCCAATGTATCCAAACGTGTTCTCGAAAAGTTGAGTTGTGGGAGATCATAGTGCGAATCGACATCCGTATCACCGTGCCCAGGGAAATGCTTAATCGACGCAATAATGCCTCCATCAACCATTCCGTCCATATATGCTTTGGCCTTACGCGCTACGTTTTGCTTATTATCACCAAAGGAACGAAAACCAATGACCGGATTGTTCGCATTATTATTGACATCCACTACAGGAGCGAAGTTAAAGTGCATTCCCATACGTAAAAAGTCTTTTGCCACTTCACGCCCCATTTCATATAAAAGATTGTCATTTTGCATAGCGCCTAATGTCATCTGATACGGAAATGAGAGTGTTGAATCCGGCAAACGCATTCCCACTCCCCATTCTCCATCAAATGTGATTAACAAAGGAACCTTCGTAAGCGTTTGATACATATTATACATATTTGCATGCCGTACCGGCCCGCCTTGAAAAACAACTAGTCCACCTAGTTGCTCCTGTTGAATTACCTGCGCAACAGAATCAATATATTTCTGCCCTAAATTTGTATGCGCTCTTACTAAAAAGAGCTGTGCAATTCGTTCTTTGGGAGACAATGAATTGAAAACAGAGTCTACCCAATAATGTTGTTTATTGATAAATGGTACAAAAGCAGGCTTCTTCTGTGCATTAACATTCCCCATTAATAGCAACGCTAACACCTGAATTAAAATTATTCTAAACATAATAGTTCATAGTTTACGATACGAAGAAACGTATTATAATTGTATTTATAAAGATTTGTGCGTTATTTTTTTTGCAAAAAGCATAAAAACGCACAGCCACTAAACGAGACCGTATTTTTTTTCCAGTAACCTAGCTATATCTGCTGAATTATCGATCTCGCCGCAGGCTTCTTTTTTCCAAAGCATATCAATAGTCAACAATAAATATTGCGTCTCCAGTTCCGGATTGTCATATCCCAATTCCACAAATGCGCGCTGAAGAATGGGTTGAACAGGCTTCATAAACTGTTCGTGCTGCTGCTTAGAAAATGGAATGTGCGATAATCGCTCTTGGAGTTTCCAAAATAAAGGTTCTTCAGCGACCAATTTGCTGGGCAAAAAAATCATATTTCTCAAAAAATCTTTTGCACTTTTATAAGTCATCATACCTTTATGATACTGCAATACACGCCGATACCCTGATTTGACCAGGTGAGCTAAAAGTGCATCTTTATTCCCAAAATGCTTAAAAATCAATGCTTCAGAAACACCAGCGGCTGCAGAAATCTCTTTTGTCGATGTATCTGCGTACCCCTTCTCTGCAAATAGACTTAACGCCTTCACCATGATCTTCTCTTTACGACTCAACATCGATTCCTTCATTTTCTACAAAATACACTTATTCTTACAAACTTAGATAACTTACCGTTTTTTAACAACAAAAACTATCGATCCAATTCAAAGATGAGATTCTCTTGTTATCTGTCAAAATATAGATTTGTATCATTTTCATGATAATGAAGCTATCTAACTAAGATTTAGCTATCATTACATTCACAAATCACTAACCTGTGAATACTGTTAAACTAAACATACGAAGGTTGATTCTTGTGCCGCTTTTATTTTGTGCTGTGATGGCCTCAGCGCAGCAAAATATTTCCGGCAATATCATCGATAAAACCACATCGCTACCACTTGAAGGTGTAACTATTCGTATCCTAAATACCAAAGACTCCTCTATAGTTGCTGCTACTACAAATAAAAGCGGCATTTTCACCTTTACAAAGGTAAAAAAGGGGAATTATCTAGTGGAAACTAATTTTATAGGTTTTAAAACCGAAAAAAGAACAGCAACGGTAGATGCCCAACCCCAACATTTATTATTCCGGCTGGAACCTTCGGAGATTGAAATCGAAGAAGTAGAGATAACAGTTCCGCAAGCTGTAATGCTGAAGGGAGACACCATGGAATACGATGCGAGGAACTACGCGACTCGTGAGTTTGCAGATGCAGATGAACTAGTGTCTCAAATCCCTGGTGTACAAATGGACGAAGAGGGTAACGTCACTGCACACGGAGAACAAGTAACGAAAATAATAGTAGATGGAAAGGAATTCTTCTCCTCAGATCCACGAATAGCGTTAAAAACACTTCCAGCAGAAATCATTGCCAAGATTCAGATCATAGATGAAAAATCAGAACAGGCTCGATTTTCAGGTTTCGATGATGGTAGCAGGAACAAAGTCATTAATATTGTCACCAAACCCGATCGACGACATGGGCACTTCGGAAAAACAAATGGAGGAAAGGGCGATGGGGATAAATTTGGCTTGTCAACCAATCTCAATAGCTTCGACGGCGACAAAAAAATTGCTATCAATTTGATGGCAAATAACATCAATGAAACCAACTTTGCCGAACAGGGTCGTGGAGGTGGACGCAGAGGAAATAACAATACTGAAAGGGGGCTTTCAGACACGTACGCAGGGGCTATTAATTTTAACAACGCTTATCTCGATAAGAAATTGGACATAAGTGCTGATTATAAATTTGAATCTATAGCAACAGAAACCAATACCTTCTCAAACATTGAATATCTATCTGATTCCCGGGCAAATCAATTCCGAGAGCAAAATCAATATTCAGACCAAAGAAAGACAGAACACAGAGCGAATTCCAGGATTCGCTGGGAGATTGATTCTACGAACCGACTTGACTTTTCGCCTAACCTCTCTTTAACAAAAACGAATCGTATTAATGATTCCTATAGTAGAACGACACGGAATAAAGAGGATTTAATCAATGAGTCCGATCGGTTTATGGACAATGAAAATAGTAATTTTTCGGTCGGCGCCAATCTTACCTTTATGCATCGTTTTTTGAAAAACGGAAGGACGATCTCTTTGAACCTAAGTGGGAATATAAACACAAATAATGCCGAAGGATTGAACCTTGCAACTACCGACTATTATAAGGAAGCACTAGTGAGTCGCATTGACACCAACAACAATAAAAGTACCACCAATGGTTACGGCTCTGGCTTCAATAACAGAATATCCTATACCGAAAATATCTCAAAGCGGAGCCGTATTCAGGCAAATTATAATTTTAGAAATACAGCAAATTATTCTGACCGAGAAACCTTCGAATTCTTAGCGGAGACAGGACAATTGGGGGAATTGCGTGATAGACTGTCCAACGAATTTAGAAATGACTTCCAATACCATAGTGCAGGACTCTCCTATTCTTACAACAGAAAAGACTCATTGCGAATACAAGCAGGTCTTAATTACCAACATGGAATACGAGTAAATAAACGAAGCGTTCCTATCAATTTACAAACGGAAGCGAACTTTGGTAGTTTCTTGCCAGAATTTACAGCGACTTATAATTTCACAAAATCCAGAACCCTAGAATTTAACTACAATACCGCAACTAATGCACCGTCTATTAATCAATTGCAGGATTTTGTGAATAATCAAAACGAGCTAAGAATTGCTAATGGTAATCCTAATTTAGAACAGGAGTATAATCACAGACTACGGCTTCAATACAGAGATGTAAACAGATCTTCTGGACGGAGTCTTACGACTAATTTCGACTTTAATTATACCAACGACAAAATCATAGAATCCAGATTGATAACAGACAGCACAATCGTTCTCTTTGAAGGTGGACTGGGGGACGAAATCATTCTAGAAGCCGGAGGCCAGTATACAGTTCCTGAAAATGTAGACGGAGCATACGCAGTACGGCTACGGAACAGCTATGGCCTCCCTATAAAGAAATTGAAACTTAACCTCAACCTCAATACGAACTTATTCTACAATAACGACTACGCTATTCTCAACGACGAGCTCCTCAATAGCACAACATATGGGTTCAATCAAGAAATCGGTTTTAACACCAACTTTAGCAAACGATATATTTTCCGCGCAGGCTATCATATCAATGCAACCTACAACAACAATCCCGTCTCGGAAAGAGGTCGATACCATGTATATAGGCATCGGGTTAATGGTAGTGCAACAGTCGAATTATTTAAAAAATGGATAGTCTCGTCCAACATTATGTATTTGTACAACAGTGGTATTTTAGGTTCTGAAGGAATAGTTACCAATATTTTGAACGCTTCATTGGGTTATAAACTATTTAAAAAACAGAACGGTGAACTTGCAATTAGAGGCTTTGACTTGTTGAATAATGCTCAAAACATAAGTCGTAATATAAACACAACGTCTATTTCCGATGTCACATCGAATACATTAAATCGGTACTTCTTACTAATGTTTACTTATAATTTGAGAAATTTCGGAGGAGGAAAAAACAGTCGATGAAATGATAGCATAAACGTTTGAAACTAACCAATATTTAACATGTATCCTATTCCTCTCACATTCGTTATTTTTATTCGTTCATCTTTGGACAAATATTTTCGTATACGACTAATAAAAACATCTAAGCTTCTCCCCGTAAAGTAGGTGTCGTCATTCCAGTACGCTTTAATAATCTCATCACGAGGTACCACCGTATCTTTATGTTCAAAGAGTCGCCGTAACAATTCGCACTCCCGAAAGGACAACTTCTCCTTTTCTTCGCCGTAGGACAGTGAATTTTTAGTCGTGTCAAGCACATAATCCCCAATGATATACACTTGATGAATGCCTATTTTTCGTCGCTTCACCAGGGACTCTATGCGCACAATCAATTCTTCTATCTTAAAGGGCTTACGAACATAATCATTTGCGCCGAGCTTAAAACCTTGTACAACATCCTCTGTCTGGGTCATGGCAGATAAAAAAAGAATCGGAATTTGAGGATCAAGCTTTCTAATCTCGACAGCGACAGTAAAACCATCCATAAGCGGCATCATGATATCCAACACCACGATATCTGGCTTTACTCTCTTAAAAGCGGACAGCGCTTCCTGTCCATTCTCCCGATGACGAACAGCAAACCCTTGATCTTCTAAACTATCCGTAACAATCATAGCAAGATTTTGCTCGTCTTCTACGTACAAAACATCTATCATATTTTTGTTGATTTGGGTAAGGTTATTATAAACGTTGTACCTCTTTCTAAGGCACTTTCTACTTCTATAAATCCATTATGTTGATCGACAACTTGCTTTACATAAGCCAAACCTAAGCCAAAACCCTTAACCGCATACAGATTCCCAGTAGGAACTCTAAAAAAACGATCAAATATGTCCTTATGGTAAACTGGCGCAATCCCTAACCCATTGTCTTTGATTCGAATTTCAATATCCTTGGGCCCTACGACGATAGAAATAGCAATATCTATACTCCCAACGGAATATTTAATGGCATTGTCGATCAAATTCGTGACTACATTTTTTAGATGAGCTTCATCCGCATCAATAAATACCGACGGAGAAGTTGACATCACGCTAAATCGTACGTCTTTATGCAAACTGATCTTCGCACTCTCTATACAGGTATTTATCAATCTAATGACATCAAAATTGGCAAACTCGAGTTTCACACCATTGGCACCATTCATATCAAAGTGCAATACGCGTTCTATCATTTGTGAAAGATGATCCAATTCTCTCCGTGAAAGATCAAGATATTTTTCCATCCGCAAACGATCTTCTTTTGCACCATAGCGTTGGACGGCCTCTATCGCCGCCATTACAGTAGCAATAGGAGTCTTTAACTCATGTGTCATGTTATTGACGAATGTCTTATGCATCAGTGCCAACTTATTCTGTCGGTTAATCGTCCACAGCAAATAAATAAAACTACCAATCAATGCTAATACTAATATTAAAGAGAGTACTAACTGCCAACCCATCTTTACGAGAATATAGGTCTTGGGATCGTCAATTTTGGCAATTAAAAACTCGTTATTGTGAGAATTAATCAAAATGGGGCGAGTCGTTAGATTTCCAAATTCATCTACACGAATCTGCGTAGGTGTTGAATGCCGGGGCAAGGAATCTAAAATCTCTAATGTAATATTTACTGGAACAGATATATGCTTCGATCTAAGAAATTCGTCCAACATTATATTCATCTGTCGCAAGGTGGTATTATTAAATTCTATATTCTGCAACATAAAAGAAGGGACGATTTGGGCGGGCTCTTCGCTTTCAGCCGATCGAGTCCGTTTCCGTTCGAAAGTTTTTCGTCTTTCCTTTCCCAATGAATCCAGAATCGCCGATAGCTTATTTTTATCCAGCCCGGGATACATCTCTGCAATTCGATTGATGAAGCGATCGCCATTTTGCTTATTATTTCGCGCTCTCAGTTCCCGAAAACTTTCCTCATGATCATCGTAATACCGTTGAATAACATTAAATAAACTTCTTTCAATGTCAGATACCACAAGTTCTTCCCGACTTTTGTAACTATCCAACAGCCAGATCGACAACACGACAATAATCCCTACTAATGTGAGGACTATCATCAGCATTAGAATTTTGTATTTATTTAACATTATTAAAACAAATTTAATTTGTTAGATTTGCATCACGCATGGAAATTACCACATTTAACATATTATAACACATATTAACAGTTGGTAATATTTACATTTGCATGTCAATAAATAAATATGAGGCAATTATTACTTTTTAAATATATTTTTCTTACCTTCTCATTACTTTTAATTATTACGCTAGGAAGTTGTGATAAAGACATGAGTGTATCCCTAGGTAATACGAGTGAAAATTTCGGAATTACAGTTGTAGATTCTATTACAGTAAATACGTCGACTTTTCAGATGAGCAATTTACCTTCAGCTGCTACAGGTACTATATTGGTAGGAAAAGCTTCACAAGAGGAAATAGGCTCTGTAAAATCAACATCGTATTTTAAACTAGCTTTCACCAACTTTACAAACGATATACCTACTGATGCAGTTTTTGACTCAATTAATCTCGTAATTAAACCGAAAACAAATAGGTACTTTTATGGGGATACTACTGCTGTTCAGAAAATAACTGTACATCAGCTTACTGAAGCATTAGAGACAAAAAATATCAGTTCAACTGTTAACGGAAATATCACCCCAATTTTTGTAACTGGTGCGACAATCTTCTCCGATCAAACATTCGATTATGATCCTTCGCCGCTTGGATCATTGACTTTCAATCCATTTGTAAGATCTATAGATACTTTAAGCATTAAACTAAACAATACTTTGGGAAATGAGATCTTCGATATGGTTGTATCCAATGACGTGGATGTGGCTTCAAACGAAGCATTCCAGCAATATCTTAAAGGACTCGTGATTGTACCGGATGATCAGAATACTGTTATTTTGGGATTTAGTGATACCGTAATGGTAAACATAAATTATTCGTACATCGGCAATGATGGGTTTAATAAGCATGGTGTAAAGAGTATCACTACTGGAGACAGAACATTCCAGTTCAATAATATAGAATACGATCGTACGAACACCTCTTTTGCTGCATTGAATTCGACCAACAAAGAATTAAAAAGCAGCCAAACTAACGGTCAGGTATATCTTCAAGCCGGTACGGGAACTGTAGCGAAGTTAGACATTCCTGCGTTAAAGGAATTCATGAACGAACCCAACATTTCAATTAATAAAGCTCAACTCATTGTAGAAACGACCGGAGAGATTACTTTTAATCCTTTCCCTAACCCTGCTTCTGTAATGCTTTTAATTGCAAATGACAACGGAATTCCCTTCTCTTATGTACGTACTCCTTTCTCCTCGACCATTCAACAAGTTCCTTACATGAACGGAAATTCGATGGGAAGAAATGCAAAATATGTATTTGACTTAATAGAATACATTAACACCGTTAATAAGGCGGAGAGTGACAACACCTCTTTATTTTTAACCGCGTCTACACCAAATCTGTTTAGCACAACAAATATGGCTCTGATAGCGACAGAAAATAATTTACCAAAAATTAAATTAAACATTGTATATACTAAATTTAAATAATTTATGAACAAGAAAAATTGGCTCTTCATATTTTTAGCCTGTACTATTGCTTTCACATCTTTGAATTCTTGCAAGAAAAGTGACGACGAAGACACTACAGATGATGGCCCCACGGAATGGCAAAGATCCGCAGTATTTGGAGGAGATCCGAGAAATCAAGCAGCAACCTTTACAATCGATGATCAAGCTTTCGTAGTAGGCGGTCTTTTGAGAACAAATGCTATATTGAGTGATACGTGGTCCTTTAACGGATCGGAATGGGAAGAAATAGCAGCTGAGTTCTCTGGAGATGCTCGTCGCAGTGCAGTAGGCTTTGCAGTAAATGGCAAAGGCTATGTCGGACTAGGATATAACGGCACAGAAGCACTAAAAGACGTTCATCAATACGATCCAGCAACTAAATCTTGGAAAAAAGTAGCAGACTTCCCAGGAGAAGCTCGTTTTGGCGCCGTTGCTTTCGCATTGGGAAATTACGCCTACGTTGGTCTGGGGATGACTCCTACAGATAAAACTTTTAGTGATTTTTACAGATATGACCCAAGTAACGATTCTTGGTCACCAATAAAGGTACCATTTACCTACAAGAAATCTCATGCTTTTGCATTTGTTATTGGAAATAAAGCCTATGTGGGTGGTGGTATCAGCAACAACCAGTACCCTGAAGAATTCCATTCCTATGATGGATCAGATTGGGCTACGTTAAAGCCTATAAGAAGAGATGATAGCGAGTATACGTATGACTTAACACGTCAGAGTGCGGCTACATTTGCCATCGGAAACTACGGTTATGTGGTAGGTGGTCAAAAAGGTTCGGTATTGGGTAATGTATGGAAATATGACCCTTCTTCAGATTCTTGGACTGACAAGCATCAAGCATTGACCTCTGCCGGTGCGTCCGCTAGAGAATCAGCAGTTGGTTTCTCCCTTAACGGTAAAGGTTATATCACTACAGGCGGTACCAGCAGCAGCAATAGCTCTAGATTTGATGATACTTGGGAATTTACATCCGCAAGATAACAATAAAGATTATACCCCATAAAAAAAGCTAGTGCAATTTGTGCACTAGCTTTTTTTATGGGGTAACTAACTTAGACCTTTACCCTATTAAGCTTTTCTTTGCTAACAACTCCGCCACTTGAACCGCATTTGTCGCAGCTCCTTTTCTGAGGTTATCCGCTACAATCCAAAGATTAACTGTTTTCGGTTGTGATTCGTCACGACGAATACGCCCAACAAAAACTTCGTCTTTCCCATGTGCATCTCTTGGCATAGGGTATTCTAAATTTGCTGGATTGTCCACTATAAGAACGCCGTCTTGCGAAGCAATAACTCTACGCAATTCATCTAAATCAAATTCACTCTCAAATTCAATATTTACAGACTCGGAATGACCTCCTACAACTGGAATACGAACTGTAGTAGCTGTAACTTTAATGGAATCATCTTGCATAATCTTGTTAGTCTCCTTGATCATTTTCATTTCCTCTTTCGTATATCCATTCTCTTGGAACACATCAATATGAGGAATAACATTCATATCGATTGGGTAGGGATATGCCTTTTCGCCTTCAATTCCTGCACGTTCATCATTCAATTGTTGTACCGCCTTCACGCCCGTGCCGGTTACTGATTGGTAAGTAGAAACAACTACGCGCTTAATTTTGTATTTATCATGTAGCGGCTTAAGTACAACAACCATCTGTATTGTCGAACAATTTGGATTGGCAATAATTTTATCAGCAGCAGTCAATATGTCTCCATTTACCTCAGGGACAATTAATTTTTTGGAAGGATCCATACGCCAAGCTGAAGAATTATCAATTACTGTAATTCCTGCATTTGCAAATAGTGGAGCATACTCTGTAGAAGTACTGCCACCTGCAGAGAATAGCGCCACATCTGGCTTCAACCCGATAGCTTCCGTTGGTGTTACTACTTTATACTTCTTCCCCTTGAATTCGATTTCCTTCCCTTTGCTCCGCTCTGATGCTACTGGAATTAATTCTGTTACGGGGAAATTACGTTCCGCTAATACTGTTAACATTTCTGATCCGACAAGCCCTGTCGCGCCTACTACAGCTACTTTCATAGTACTTATTTACTTATATTATATTTAAATTTTTCTTGACAACCGCCCATTAGAGTTCAGTTGTCAAACATAGTAAATAATGATGAGCAATTTATATAATCATTAAAATTTTTATAATAAATCGGCATTTTTTTTAAAAAATCATAAAAAATACAGTTGAATTCGCAAAAAAAGACAACATGATCTTAACACCATTTCGTATAACAGTTTGGCGAACCAAAACCGATTCTGTATATTTGGTTTGTATCTGTAGCTACCAATTATAAGATTAAATCATAGATGACATTTTTAGAGCATATATTTTTCCTCCATTTGAAATGGATTTTAATATTGTTCACCTTGTTTATAACGGCCAATTTACAATCCCAGTCTCTGATCATAAATGAAATAATGGCAAACCCTTCCAACGGGAAACTTCCTAACCACGAATATATAGAGTTACTTAACATTGGAGATAACACAATAAATCTCTCTCATTACACGCTAACGATATCAAATAAAACAACCGCACTACCAGAATATTTTTTACCTCCTAATCAATACGTATTGTTATGTAGTGAGACAGCCCAGCCATTCTATGAAAGGTTTGGGAACAGCTTGGCTCTAAACAACTGGCCAACCCTCACCAATAGTGGAACCAGTATTACACTAGCTGGAGACAACGGCGTAGACCAAGTTAACTACACAGACAGCTGGTATAAAAGTTCCACCAAAAAAAATGGAGGATGGAGCCTTGAACGCATTAATGCCAATTTTATGTGTAACTCCGCATTGGGTTGGCGCGCATCCGAGGCTCCAGCTGGAGGCACACCGTGTAAACCGAACTCGATAGCTGATCGATTTTATTTTCCTGAAATTGAGATTTTATCATCGAAAGTGGAAAATAATACGATCGCATTGACTTTCAACACTCCGAAAGCTTATTTGGAAAATTTACAAAAAGATTTATTTGTAATTGACAATAACATAGGAATACCCGCAAGAATAGAATGGAAAAATAATACAGACAGCCTATTGTTAATTTTCCATTCTGCTTTTGCCGAATCTTTTGATTACACACTTTCTTTATCCCCTTTTAGTTGGTGTGGGAGTAATTCTTCCGAAAAGAAACTACATTTCTTTATACAAGGCGATATTGCATTTAATCATATTGTCATTAATGAGGTCCTCTTTAACCCAAAGAATAACGGAGTGGACTTTGTAGAATTATACAATCAATCTAATAATATTATCAATCTTCAAAACTGGAAGCTGGGGAACCGAACCATTACTGTGAACCGCTTATTGTTCAATCCCCAGCAATATTTGGTGCTTACAACCGACAAAAACAACATTCTAAAAAATTACCCATCTGCTCTGTCCGACAATATTGTCGAGATACCAAGCCTTCCCCCTTATCCTAATGAGCAGGGAAATGTCACACTTTTTTCAAATCATATTTTAGTAGATTCGCTCTATTACTCCTCTAGTATGCATCGACCGTTCTTGACGAATGTAAAGGGTGTATCGCTTGAAAGACAATATTTTCACCTGCCGACAAATAGTCCTAAAAATTTTACATCTGCGTCCACTCTAGCTGGAGGGGCAACTCCTGGCTACCTTAATTCAACAAATGTGGATAACTTTTTTCAAAAAAACAATGTGTCTTTAACATCAAAAACGATGTCTCCTGATGATGACAATTTTGAAGATCAACTGGAGATAAACTATGAATTCTTGTCACCAAGTATGATGTTAAATGTAACAATATTTGATGATAGAGGGAGACCAGTCAACCGATTGATTCGTAATCAAAGTGCAGGTGCTTCTGGAAAAATCCAATGGGACGGAAGATCCGAAAATGGACAAATTTCTCCTTCGGGATTCTATATTTATAGAATGGAGGCATATGATAAAAACGGGAATCACGAGGTATACAAGGGAGGTTTTGTGCTTACCAACAAATCGATCGGGTATTGACAGAAACGCTATAAAAGATATATCTTTGCAGGCATGAGCCCCTGCAGGAGCTACCGCTCAAAAAAAGAACAGACAAAACAGCTCATGCTTGCTTACGGTAGACAGGGTTCATCACCTTAAACAGCGATTGAGGGGAACAGGTTCATTTATGCAATTGAATCCTCACGTTTATAATTAATTTATTTTAGATGAAAGAAACGATTATTATTCTTGGTGCCAACGGCCAAATCGGAACGGAGTTAGCAATGGCTCTAAGAAACAAATTTGGAAGCCAACAAATCATTACCTCAGATATACGTGAGCCGCAAACTTTAGGCGAAAATGAAATATTTGAACCTGCTAACGTTCTCGACAAAGTAGAGCTTAAGTCGCTTTTTCTGAAACATAAACCAACCCAAATCTACTTATTAGCTGCGATGCTATCTGCTACGGGTGAACAATATCCTCAGAAAGCCTGGGATCTCAATATGAATGGATTGTTGAACGTATTGGATATAGCCGTTGAATTGGATATAAAAAAGATTTTTTGGCCTAGTTCAATAGCCGTTTTTGGCCCACATTCACCTAAAAAAAATACACCTCAATATTGTGTGATGGATCCCAATAGCATTTATGGCATTTCCAAACTGGCTGGCGAGCGACTTAGCGAATATTACCATAACAAATACGGATTAGATATACGCAGTATTCGCTACCCTGGTATTATTTCATGGAAAACGCAGCCCGGAGGAGGAACCACTGATTATGCCATTCATATATTTTTTGAAGCCTTAAGAACTGGAAAATATCAATGTTTTTTGTCGGAAGACACTGCTCTACCAATGATGTATATGGAAGATGCTGTGCGCGCTACCATCCAACTCATGGATGCTCCTGCAGAGAACCTAACGATTCGCTCGAGCTATAATTTAGCCGGTGTAAGTTTTACACCTACTGAGATTGCGAAAGAAATTAAAAAAATTCTTCCTAATTTTGAAATGTCTTATAAAGAGGGAGACCCTCGTCAAACAATTGCCAACTCATGGCCCCAAAGTATCGAAGATGACTATGCGCGTAAAGATTGGAATTGGGAGCTAGAATTTGATTTGGCGGCTATGGCAAAAGACATGATCAATAATCTTAAAAGAAACGGATAATCAAATGGGTAGAGCTTTTGAATTTAGAAAAGAAAGAAAATTTAAACGCTGGGCTAAAATGGCAGTCCAGTTCACACGTTTAGGTAAAGAAATTGCTATTGCTGTCAAAGAAGGCGGGCCACACGCAGAAAACAATTCTCGTTTACGCACTGCCATTCAAAATTCGAAAGCAGTAAACATGCCTAAAGATCGTGTTGAGGCGGCTATCAAAAGAGCTTCAGAAAAAGATTCAAAGGGTTACGAGGAATTTGTTTACGAAGGCTACGGCCCACATGGAGTACCTATACTAATCGAAACAGCCACAGATAATACGAATCGTACAGTTGCTAATATCCGAAGCTATTTCACCAAGGCAGGAGGATCCCTCGGCAAGACAGGATCTCTGGATTTCATCTTTCAACGTAAGTCCATGTTCCGCTTCCCTGCAGCGGAGGAATTGGACGTAGAAGAATTGGAACTTGAATTGATTGATGGTGGGTTGGAAGAACTATACGTGGAATCAGATGAAGAAGGAAATGATATAGTGGTCTTGCAGACTTCTTTCGAAGATTTTGGTAATATGCAGAAATTGCTGGAAGAAAAAGGAATAGAAGTAACTTCTGCGAAGTTGGAAAGAATTTCACTAACGCATTCGTCCTTGACAGAAGAACAAGCCGTAGACGTGCTAAAACTGATCGACAAGATCGAAGATGATGATGATGTGCAAGCAGTATATCATAACATGGATTAAAAATCCATACATTATTTTTTACCGGAGATATTAAAGAGGGTTATCATCCCTCTTTTCTTCTAAAAACATCTATTCCAACACTTAGAAGGAATCACTAGTCTTATTTTATCGTTGTTTCTCAACATTGCTCATGTAAGTTTTAATTGTCTCTACAATTCGTTACATTTGTGAATGCTGACCTTCGAAGATTTTTTTGTTAGGAAAAAAATTGATTTGATTGCTTTAAAGCAATCAAATTTACCGCTTTATGAAGAGTTCAAAAGCCATTATAATGCTATGGGCGAAAAAAGTTTTGATCATAGTAAGAAATTTTGGTTCAATAAACTCAGAAAAAACTATAAAATACAAGAAATAGAAAACTCCAAACCAATACAAACGCTTACATCGTTCCAAGCTGACGTAGCCAAGGAAGGCAACAATCCCGTATTAGGACCTGAACCAAATGAAATTGCATCCAAAACGATAATCTCTAAAATATCAACGGAAACGACTAACGAGCAACAACAAGCTAAGGAGTCAGTCGGTTTTAAACCGCGATTCAAAGCAGGTGCAACCAAATCCGCTACCACCGAAAAAATTCAAGAAGAAGAAATCGGAAGCAACGTTGCTGATGAAACGCCTATCGTTACCAAGCCCACAGGATTTAAACCTCGATTCAAAGCAGGCACAACCAAATCCGCTACCACCGAAAAGATTCAAGAAGAAGAAATCGAAAGTAACGTTGCTGATGAAACGCCTATCGTTACCAAGCCCACAGGATTTAAACCTCGATTCAAAGCAGGCACAACCAAATCCGCTACCACCGAAAAGATTCAAGAAGAAGAAATCGAAAGTAACGTTGCTGATGAAACATCTATCGTTACCAAGCCCACAGGATTTAAACCCCGATTCAAAGCAGGTACAACCAAATCCGCTACCACCGAAAAAATTCAAGAAGAAGAAAGCGAAAGTAATGCTGCTGATGAAACATCTATCGTTACCAAGCCCACAGGATTTAAACCCCGATTCAAAGCAGGTACAACCAAATCCGCTACCACCGAAAAGATTCAAGAAGAAGAAAGCGAAAGTAACGCTGCTGATGAAACATCTATCGTTACCAAGCCCACAGGATTTAAACCCCGATTCAAAGCAGGTACAACCAAATCTGTGGATTCCGACACTAAAGAAAATGATCAATAATAAAACATATACTCATGCTTAAAGAAGAAAGACAAGCTTACATCGTCCATCAAATAAATCTGCACAATAAAGTGCTTTCATCAGATCTTAGTGTCCAGCTGAACGTCTCTGAAGATACTATTCGAAGAGATCTAAATGAGCTGGCCGAAAACGGACAAGTAATCAAAGTATATGGTGGAGCACTTTCAAAATCTTTTCAATTCCCTTTCCAAGAAGGCAACGTATACGCAAAAGAAGGTAAAAAAGAAATTGCAAGCAAAGCACTATCTCTAATCACAAATGGCATGACTGTTTTAATTGGGGGGGGTACAACCATGATAGAATTAGCACGTCTGATTCCCAATGACATACAGTGCACTTTCTTTACAATCAGCCCTCTTGTAGCTCTCGAATTAGCGGAAAAGGAAAACATTGAAGTAATCCTAATCGGTGGCAAATTATCTAGAAACACGAATATTGTTACCGGCTCACAGGTTATTAACGAATTGGCAGATATACGCGTCGATCTTTGTTTATTGGGAACCAATAGTCTTTCCGTCGAAGAAGGTATTACAGATTCGGACTGGGAAGTTGTACAGATAAAACGTGCAATGATAAAATGTTCTAAACACGTCGCCATTTTAAGTATTGCGGAGAAACTAAACTCTAATCAAAAGATGCGTGTAGCACCTCTTAAAGATGTAAGTTATTTAGTTACTGATTTGCACCCTTCTGATAAGTCATTGAAGGAGTTTGAAAAGTATTTGTCCGTTGTGTAGCATCAACCTTTTCTCAACAAAAAAAGTAGTTAAAATTTATTTTTTATTAAGGATAGCTTTTATTGCTCGCTTTACAAGCCACTCATTGCTCTCAATAAATAAATTATGCCAAATCATACTATAATCAACTCGCCTGTTAAAGAATAGCCTTTTGATATGTTTGGCTAGACCTTTAAAAGAATAATTTGCAAAACCATTGAGTGGATTTGCATAATATTTTCTATGGTGCAAATGCCATTGTTCTACTGCTATTGCATCAATCTGGGAAACATAATCGGAGCTTAATATCTTGTTGGATAAAACATTGATACTTTTTTCTGATTTGTCTTTCTGTTCTAGACAAAGTTTATTCCCGATTTTACGGGTAAGTGATACACAATAGGATCTAACTTTTTTATTCTCAATTTCCAGTTCGAGAATAGCACCAATATTCCACCGCGGGTCTTTTGATTCATAATCAAAGTAGAAATTTCCAAGACTATAAAAAATATACTTTCCATCATATTGTTCAACCCCTTGAACTACATGCGGATGATGTCCTATAACCACATCAGCTCCATTGTCCAAAATTTCTTTATACCTAGACCTCCATTCAGGAATAGGAATATCGATCATCTCCACTCCAGCATGCACCTGAACTATAAGTATATCCACTTGAGATTTATAGTTATTTAAATCCGAATTTACACTCGGGTGGTTGACCCACGCATACCCTACCCCAACATCCTCCTGTATTGCACCGTATCCGTTTTCTCCGTATGCTACAAATCCATACCTCACATTATCCACAATTTTTACTCGCATTAGATAAGCTTCCTTTTCGGTACCCACCCCTAAGATCGCATCTTTCGGAAATGAATTTATAGTAGAAAATAACCCCTCTGATCCATAATCACAAATATGATTATTTGCCATTGAAAAAATATTAAATCCTAATTTTTGTAATTCTTCAGCTGCCGACGAATTCTGAGTAAGGAGAGGTCCGGTCTTATGAATAGCCTTCCCAAAACCGTTTAACGGTGCTTCTACATTACAAGACCGGATAACACACTGTTGAAATAATTCCCGTATATCTTCACATATTTCGGGACTAGAATCCATCACCACATCACCAACGAAAAGCAATCTATGCTTAGGATTTTGCACTTTCATTCCTAAGGTTTAAGAGGTTTTCAATTGGCTTAATCGTTATATAAGCAAAATAGGCCGCCATTAATTCGTTTTTAAACCTTAACATTTTCATCATACCTTTTATTTTTGGTGTGTGCATAAGTGTCTGAAATATTGCCTCTCTCGCGCTTATACCTGAAATCTTTCTGTTTACCCATTCAATATAGTCTTTCTTAAAATGCTCTTTTAACAATTGAATATTCAACGGTTTTAATCCGTGTTTTTTTATAACATCGTAGTTTAACGAGTTCTGATAAGTATAACTGTGCTTCTCTTCTTCAAATAAGACATTATGCCTCTTAAAAAAATCACGCTGCCAAATTCTATTATGTTTCCTATCCTTTGGCAGATTTAACATCGCTAGTGCTATATCTTCTTCTAAAAAAGGAGAATATCCTTCAAAATTATATCGTTGAGGTATAGAAATTAAGAACTTCAACAACATCATCTTTGTACGCATAGTAGCTATAATCCTATAATCTGGATCCTTTAGATTATCTTTCTGCTTATCATAAATGGGCTCAATAATAGAACTATAGTCAACTCCGGTAGCTTTTAAGTAGTCTGCATTCATTCCATGCGTGTGACCCAACACCTTATAATCCATTAGGTCACTTACTGGAGATATATTTACCGCTCCCGCCCAGGCATCACCTATTATACCACTCAAAAGACAAAGCCTAGATTTTTCTATATTAAATATCTTTTCAAAAAACTCGATATGGTATGTTCCCGAAGCCCCAGCTGAAGGTCCAAAAATTGCGTACCATTCGTCAGTATAACTATTAAACTTTTCCAGATTTATTCTAGTCCACTTTATCCCTAGTCTATCAGATAGTAATTTAGCGTAAACGGTCTCTCGTGATTTATTCTGGTTAAATGAGGTGCCATAAGTGTATGCATGAATTCGGCTCTTATCCTTTACTAGCATATTTAAAAATCTGGAATCAAAGCCGCCACTTGTAGGAATAATTATATCCTCCGGAAAAGTCGATGCCCAACTGTTTATGTTGTCTTCAATTTTTTCAATAACGAATTCTTCCTTTGTTGTTATCCCAATTTTATGAACGGTCTCATCTTCATTATCACACACCTCTACAGTACCAGATTTCACTTGTAATGATTGAAAAGGTAACAGGAATTTCACATATTTTACCGGGGTATATCCAAAGACACTATACCCATAATCTAAATAAGCGGATAATCCTTCCTTATCAATTTCTATATTACCGTAATCAATTACGTCACTGATATTTTTACTAAATTTCCCGGTTTTTTCGTGATAGAATATAGTATTAAAACCTACCCAATCACCTTTAATCAATTCCATTCCTATTTTTATTAAATCTCGTCTTTACAATAGCCATTAACTCTGTCCAAATAGTATTCCTGCTAAAATGGTTAATTAAACAATACCCGCTTACGAATATAATAACTTGAATAACTAACAAGTTACTATTTGTAATATTAAAGTCTGCATATGCTGGTATAAATGCCAACAAAGCACAAACTAAACTAGCACAGAAAGAGGACAAGATATCCTTCATTTGTTTAAAAAAATTGTAGCCATATATTTTTTCGCTAAAAAATGTGACGATAATATAACATACTATGCGGACGCACAGCTGACCATATAGAATATTTAGAACACCTTTATTATATGTGAAAGCCAAAATTATTATTGCTAGAGCTAATTTAGTAAATTCTAAATTGAAAGCATAAGTGGATTTTCCCTTAATATTTAAAAAACTAACATTCAGATCGGATAGAGAAATAAAAATACCAGCAAAACAAATGATCTGAAAATAAATTACAGAAGGCGTCCATGTTTCGGTTAAAAACAAAGCAAATCCTGGCTGTGCAATAACGATAAAACAGATACTAACCGGAAATAAAACAAAGGCTAATGTAGCCATCGTTTTTCTACAGGCGTTCAAAAAACGATCAAAATCATCTTGAATTGGCGCTAGGGTAGACAAGGTAGTTCCTTGGATAATGGAGGAGATTAACAAGTTAGGAGTTTCTCCCCATTTATTAGCCTGATAATAAAAGCCTGTAGTCGACAAGGGGTAGTTTGTACCTAATATTGAGTAATAAAGGGGTGACAATATTTTATTAATCATGTTGGAAAACATAAATAAAATAGAAAATTTCAGATGCTTTCTCAGAGATTTAATACTAAATACAAGGCTAATATCCCATTTTCCCCATATCCACAAGAAAACAGTTCGAAAAAATGAATAGAAGACAGGCTGTAGCAAGAGCGCCCAAATTCCATATCCAAATACGGAAATCAAAATAGTAATTGTACCGGATAAAAAAATAGATAAAATATTTATACGTGCAGTTATGTTAAATTGAAAACTCTTTAATATCTGAACATACTGAACAATACCAAACGAATGAACGATTATTTGTAAAAACATTACTCTCGCATAAAAAGACAGTCCATCTATTTTATTGAGACGTTCAATCATAGGCGAACAAAAAAACAGTATAAAATAAATGACAAAACTGGTCAGAAGATTGAAGACAAACATCGTGGAATAATCAATTTTGTTCAATTCTTTAGAACGAACAAGAGACGTAGCCAATCCACTATCGACAAACGATGTAGCAACAGTAGAAAAAATCATAAGTACACCTAATATCCCAAAGTCTTCAGGAGCTATAATTCGGGCTGTTACAACTCCCACAATCGTCACAATAAACTGATTACCAAAACGATCTACTGCATTCCAAAATAACCCTTTAATTGTAACTTCTTTCGTGTTATTACTCATTAATCATTTTGATTTGTACCAAAGTTAGAAAAGAATATCTAACATTATCAAGATTCTAAAAAAACAGAAAAACTTTACAACAGAAATCTATAATTTAGTTTATTCTAGAAAACACAAAATATTTTGTTAGATTTCGATGTAATTTACAGCTTATGAAAAAACAAGGTTCATATTCAACCCTATTCAAACCACGCATTCTATATGGTTTATTGTCTTTGAGTATCAAAGGATATTTTGTCGAGAAAGGATGGATCAATTCTTATTTAACAAAACAAGCATTAGACACATCAGGAAACCCTATCCCTTGGCTAACCTATTCTTTCTTAGACTTTATTAGCGGTAGATTGAAGAGTAATTTCAAACTTTTTGAATTCGGTGCCGGGAATTCAACATTGTATTTTTCTGAATTTGTAGCAAGTGTAAAATCAGTAGAGCATGATGAAGATTGGTTTAATAAGATTCGACCATTATTACCTAATAATGTGAATATGGAATATGTCAACCTAGGAGAGAACTACAGCAGTACTATTTTTAACGAGGATGAAAGCTATGATATTATTCTAGTAGATGGGAGACAACGGGTAGATTGCTGTAAGAAAGCCGTCCAAAAACTAACCTCTCAAGGGGTGATAATTCTAGATGATTCGGAGCGAGCCAAATACAAAGAGGCTTTTGACTTTTTTAAGGATAATGGTTTTAGGCATATTCCTTTTACGGGTATAGCAATAGGTGCTATTCATCACAAGAGCACTTCCATTTTTTACAGAGATAACAATTGTTTAGAAATCTAATTTATGAAAAGTTTTGCACCCATTATTTTATTTGTCTACAACCGTCCGCATCATACCGAAAGAACATTAGATTTTCTCGAAAAAAACACCCTTGCTCAAAATTCCGATGTTTATATTTACTCCGACGCCGCAAAATCTGAAAATGACAGGGACTTGGTTATCAAAGTAAGGAATCTAATTAAAAAGCCGAGATTATTCAAATCCGTAACGATAGTAGAACGAAAAGAAAACTGGGGACTATCAGAGAATGTTATAAACGGGGTATCATCGGTCATCGATAGATACGATAAAGTGATTGTATTTGAAGACGATCTCGAGAGTTCCCCACTAGCTTTAGAATATTTCAATACAACGTTAGATCTATACGAACATGAACCAAAGGTCATGCAAATTAGTGGATATAATTTACCTCTTAAAGACGTTATAAATTTACCAGACGCATTTTTTTTTAGGGTCGTTAATAGTTGGGGCTGGGCTACATGGAAAAGGGCTTGGGACTTTTTCGAAGGAGACATCAATAAGCTCACAAAAGACCTTACTAAATCTGATATTTATGAATTCAGCATCGAAGGAAAGGAAAATTTTTGGAAACAGGTTAAAGAGTTTAAACATGGTAAAATAAATTCATGGGCAATCAGATGGTACCTATCTGTTTTTAAACAGAAGGGGCTTGTGCTTTATCCTAGATATTCTTTTATACAAAATATAGGCACAGATGGATCTGGTACTCATTCTGATATAGAAACGACCTATGCAGTACAACTTGCCACTCAATTACCGGATAAATTTCCCACAGAAATCAAAGAAAATCCAGTTGCTTTCCAATCAATTAAGTATTTTTACGCACACAGAAAAGGATCACCGCAAAAAAGATTAATTCGTTTTCTGAAAAAAAAATGGAATAACAGAAGAAAATAAATAGTGTCTTTGCCTAACATATCTATTATAACTGTCGTTTACAATAACGTTCGAGATATTGAGTACACCTTAAAATCTGTACTTGACCAAACGTATAAGAATATTGAATACATTGTCGTCGATGGTGCATCTACGGATGGCACCATCGACATAATCAAGGCATACGAAGATAGGATCTCGAAAATTATTTCAGAGAAAGATAAGGGCATTTATGACGCCATGAATAAGGGGCTACAAGCTGCAACAGGTGACTATGTGCTTTTTCTAAATTCGGGAGATGAACTATTCGATTTAAATACGATCCAACAAATTGTAGAAAAAGGAAATAATGCGGATATTATCTACGGTGAAACTAAACTCGTAGACGAACAACGTCACATCGTTGGTAACCGCAGACATACAGCTCCAGAAAGGTTTGATTGGAAATCATTTCGTTATGGTATGAATGTGTGCCATCAAGCTATCTATGTAAAACGGATAATTGCAGAACCTTATGACCAACAATATCAATTGAGTGCTGATATCGATTGGATTATACGTGCTGCGAAAAAAGCTAAAATTACAGTAAATATTCATCAATACGTTGCTAAGTATTTGGTAGGTGGTATGTCTCAGAAAAGACATCAACAAAGCCTTAGAGAACGCTACGAAATTTTAAAAAAACATTACGGAACAATTCCAAACGTTATAAATCACTGCATTATTGCATTTCGCCTACTCAAACACCGCATCATACATGGCAAAACAAGAGAATGATTTTTTTAATCCTGAACTATTAATAGAGCTAGCCAATTCGAAAATGCCTTTCGGAAAATATCAAGGATGGTTACTATGTCGTTTGCCAGAGCCTTATCTAGTTTGGTTTCATAAAAAAGGTTTTCCTCGCGGAAAATTAGGAATCCAACTGGCTACTTTATACGAAATCAAATTAAACGGTCTTGAGTACCTTTTGACGCCCCTAATAAAGAAGTAATATTTTTCCTATCTTTGCTGCTAGAGATTTTTAACATTAAACGCCGTTTGCAGCGGTATCAATGAATATATGGCACAATATCAAACATTACTGTATTACTGTTACAGCCCTATTGAACATGCAGAACAATTTGCTGCAGACCATTTAGAATTTTGTAAATCACTAGGTTTAGTTGGTCGAATTATCGTTGCCGACGAAGGACTAAATGGCACAGTGTCTGGCACAGCAGCATCTTGTCAAGCATATATAGATGCTGTACACGCGGACCCACGTTTTGCAAAAACGGATTTTAAAATTGACGAAGTAGAGGAACCTTCCTTCATTAAAATGCATTGCCGCTACAAATCCGAGATTGTACACTCTGGACTTAGAAATCCGGAAATCATTGATCCCAACAAACGAACAGGGATACACCTAGAGCCCACTGAGTTTATGGAAATGAAAGACCGCGATGATGTAGTTGTATTAGATGTCAGATCCAACTACGAACACAACGTGGGCCGTTTCAAAAATGCCGTAACATTAGACATTGAAAACTTTCGGGAATTCCCAGAGAAAGTCAAAGAACTGGAACAATACAAAGGCAAAAAGATCTTGACCTATTGTACTGGGGGGATCAAATGCGAAAAAGCTTCCGCCCTACTATTGCAAGAAGGATTTGAAGATGTATACCAG
Source organism: Sphingobacterium alkalisoli (assembly GCF_005049105.1). Taxonomy (GTDB): domain Bacteria; phylum Bacteroidota; class Bacteroidia; order Sphingobacteriales; family Sphingobacteriaceae; genus Sphingobacterium; species Sphingobacterium alkalisoli. The sequence goes on along the minus strand of NZ_SUKA01000001.1, from coordinate 497,748 downwards.
TTGCACGGTGGCATTATCAAATATGGGAAAGAAGCAGGCGGAAAAGATTTTGAAGGGAAGTGCTATGTCTTCGACAATCGTGTGACTGTCGATGTCAATAATGTAAACCCGGTGGTGGTTTCCACTTGTAAGAACTGTGGAAAAACAACTTCTAAAATGATAAACTGCGCCAATGCAGAATGCAACGAGCACTTCACACAATGCGATGAATGCGGATGGGAAATGGAAGGATGTTGTGCAAATGCGTGCAAATCTAATCCTCGCAAGCGCGAATATGACGGAACAGGGTACTATGTAAAAGTATCCCAACCAGTAAATTTCGACAAAATTTCGAAAAGAAAGTATAAGAATTTTGCGCCGAAAACGCAAAGCAAGATGTAAATAAGAGGGTTGTTAATCTCACCCTAGCAGCCTTTACTTAATTTATAGAATTTCTTAGTTAATACTTCATGCAAAAAAAACGTTTCTTTGGTTTGTAGATGAAAATTAATACATTATTTTAGTCGCCAACATAACTGAATTTTTTAAAATCGCATGAGGTACCTGATCCTTCTTTATCTATTAATCATAACAAAGACCATATTCGCCGAAGGATCTAAAGATTTATATCCTGCAGGAGTAAGGGGGGCCAGAGCCTACATAGTTTCGGGAAGATCAATGTTTAACAATGGTCCGGTTGAAAACGGTGCACATTATGCTTGGGTGAAGAAGGGAGAAATCATCGCTGTAGCTTCGAGTGCTCAAAATATAGGTAATGGGAGTATTGAAGTCATTTCACCATCTGGAATACGATATCAAACCACCAACAATGATATTGGAAAAATACAAGCTACTGGTTTTCTGAATACTAGGCAAGCTGAATTAGCTGGTCCACGAATAGGATACACCCCTTTGGAAATTAACGCAACAGAAGAAGGTATTTGGTCTATAAAATTTTATGCACCTTATGCTACAACAGAAGGCGAATCTGCTATGGTGCAAGCTAATGCAATTTGGCTTCAAGAATATGATGCATTTATTGCTGCTTGGGACATTTCCATCAGAGATATTACCGATTCAAATTGGATAAATGGACGTGTATTTACCCATAGTCTGACCTTGTCTATTCATTCTAGAAATTTAGAACGATCCGACGGATCAGGAGGGTATTACGGCAAAAATTATATTTTAACTAACGATGCAGTTATTTATAGGGTGGATGCAAATGGGAATCACGGCCTAGGATTTTCATATTTTGCAAATAACCTCGGTTTTATAGATTCCCACGAAAACCCAATTTATAAAAGTATAAATCAATATGACCAAGGGTATCATTACCCTTTTCTAGCCGATACAGACAAACTTATAACACATAAATTGTTTTATAATTTACCTGACTCAGATTTACCTAAGGAATCCATAGGGCAATACCCCGGAAATAAAACCTGGCTACTCAATAAGCCTGTTGTTGCCGAAGTGAATAGCATTCGAATTGTAGGCATAGAAGGGCGAGAAAATCACATCAGCAAAAAAGGAGCTTGGATTTCGTTTGACTCATCTTATAAAGGGAGATATCAAATTGCGATTAGCTCCAAATCTAGCCAACATCAATTTGTGACGATTAAAATGGTTCATTCCGCAGATATAGGTGCCAACAAAATATACTGGAATGGGCTAGACGGTAACTCACAAATGCTACCTGTCGGAAAGGGTTATCCTATCGAAGTGGATATTTCACTATTAGATGGAGAAGTACACTTTCCTTTTCTAGATATTGAAGTAAATCCACAAGGATTATTGGTTGAACGTTTTGAACTCTCTGGCAAAAACTTAGGTTATTCGACCTTATACTGGGACGATAGCGACATTTCTCCTGGCATTCCCTCGGAAATGTCAAACCCTCTCATCAATTTGGAAGGAATATTGAGTAACATCAATGGACATAAGTGGGGATCGTATAAGCCGACTGATTGGAGCATGGGAACTGTCAATTCTTGGTATGGAAGTCATAGTTTTGGAAACGGGAAGGGTATGGACACTTGGACCTACAATCTAAGCATAAATAGTACTTACAATAAAAATATTACAGTAGCAATACATGATTTACAAATAGAATCGATTAGTACGGATAAAGACGTGATTGATCTAAATGAAAGTTATTGGTACACTGTCAAGATCAAAAATGAGGGGCCTTCAGGTGCAGAATCGGCTTATTTTTCTTTCACAATCCCAGAAGGGCTATTGATTGAATCATTTACATCATCTACTACTTGCGCAACTTCCCTACAAGATCATTTAAATACTTCTGGTTTCTCTTCGACACTTGATATTCCAAGTGGATGTGAGGTCAGCTATCAAATGAAGGTAAAAGTCGTTCAAGCAACAGAAGAATTTTATTTTCGAATCCCAGTTCAAGGCAGTATTGTAAGATCTGCGGACTCGACAGACCCCGACGCTATTTCTTTAGATTTATCAAAGACAAGTCCGGGTAGTGCAGAAGAGGAATGCCTAGCGAATTGTAACAATATAAAGCGCCATGATAAGGTTATGCTTATTGAGCCCGAGTACGAGCGAGGTAAAATCGGTCTCGTCAAAACAGTAGATTATTTTGACAGCAATAAAGATGGAATAATTTCGAAGGGAGATCAATTGGAATATAAATTTCGTGTAAAAAACTTAGGCCAGACTCCTCTTCAAAGATTAGCATTGATTGATGAAAAATTATCCAGCACCCCTATATGGAGTCCAAATTTGACACTGAAGTCTGGTGAAGAGCGACTATTTACCTATAAATATGTCTTGACGGAATCAGATATTGTTAATAATATAATCATTAACTCCGCACATATTGAGGCCTACAATCCGAGGAATAGAATAACTTCAGATATATCAGGATCCGATTTTGGCAACGATAATCCTACTGTTTTTAGTTTTGAAAATCTTCCCGTATTAAAATTGAAGAAAACAGTACAAAATGTGGGAACAGGAGAAGAGGGACAATTCACAGTCGGTGATATAATACAATATCGTTTTGAAATTAAACATATTGGAGACAAAATTGCTGATGTAAAAATAGTGGATAAGTTAATTTCTGATAGTGCTTTTCATATAAGCCTTCTAAAGTCAAACGGACTAACAAACTATGTAGCAAATTATCTGATTACTGAACAAGAGACAATTAATAGTAAAATTATTAATACTGCCAGCGTTTTGGGAATAGAAACTAAGTATAATACAATTATAAAAGATATTTCAGGTCATAGCTTTGAGGACGATTTACCTACAGAAACAAGCATCGCCCAACCCTATATAACTTCAAACGACAACTATACGATCTATGAAGGGGAAAGGCTAAGATTAGACTTTTTACAGAATGACAAACCTGGTTCCAGTAATATAGACAGAATTGATCTTTTGGGTAATTTCCAACATGGACATGTTATTGCTGATAACAACAGTTATTTTTACACACCTTCGATAACAGCTAAGAATGTGATGGAGCGGGTTCATTATCAAATATTGGACAAAAGCCGACTACGAAGCAACCAATCCTACATACAAATTAATATCAAAAAAACAGAGGCAATAGCAACCAACGATTCAATTCGGATTAATCACGGCCTTAAAAGCAGGTTGTACCCACTAAGAAATGACTATTCGAACGGTAGCGAAATTGATCCTACATCAATTGAGATAACAGTTCTTCCAAAAAGCGGAAAATTACTGTTGAATAGTGATGGCTCCATCGACTACATACCTGATACTAAATTTACTGGAATAGACTATTTTGAATATCAAGTTTCCGATAAAAATGGGAATAAATCCGAGGCTGCACGGTATTCTATTCAAGTAACTGGTCTTTTTATCCCCAATGTTATCAGTCCGAATGAGGATGGAATAAACGATTCATTCTTTATTATCGGGGCAAACCAATACGATAAATTGGAGTTAAGGATTTTTAATCGTCTTGGTGTAGAAGTATTAAATTCAGCTGATTATCAAAATAATTGGACTCCCGACAAAAAATTAGATGAGGGCACGTATTATTATATATTAAAAGTGTTTAAATTAGGTAATGCTCCCTATACAAAAAAAGGATCGCTATTAATCGTTAGAGATTTGAAATTTCATTAAGTATTACATTTATTTACTAAACTTCCATTGAACATAATTTATATTTTTATCTAAAGCAAGATATTTTCGTTCATAGTAGGTCTTAATAGACAATACATCATTTACTAGATTCGATTTGTACACATCTGTTGTCTCTTTATTTTTCTGTGCTTCAAAAAACGCCAGCTGCTCCAGTGTATAAGCATAAAATCCATCATTGTCCGTTTTTAGATGCATAATTCCATCTTTTTTAAGAATAAACTTGTAACGCTGTAAAAATTTAGGATTTGTTAATCTTTTCTTTTCTCTACTGTCTTGGGGTTGCGGATCTGGAAACGTAATCCATATCTCCGATACCTCATTTTCATCAAAAAACTCTAATATTTTCTCAATCTGAATACGCAAAAAACCTACATTTACAATTCCTTCCTCCAAAGCAGTTTTTGCACCTCTCCAAATACGATTTCCTTTGTAATCTATTCCGATAAAGTTTCTCTCTGGGAACAATTTCGCCAAATTTACAGTATATTCTCCCTTTCCACAGGCTAGTTCCAAAACTAAAGGTTTGTCATTTCCAAAAAACTCTGACGACCATTTCCCTCTATATTTAAGACCTCCATCCAGTTGAACAACATTCTTAAAGGTTTCTACCTCAGCAAATTTCCTTAATTTATCTTTAGCCATAACAAATATTAAGCGGCAAAAATAACCTTATATTTCCATTATAAGAAATTTCGGATAGCAGTAGAAAACAATCGATCTCAGCTTTGTCCAAAATATTACGTTTATATGTATCGATATTGTATTGTATATAAAAGTAACTTTATCTAAGTTTGCAGGACTCAATAATTTATCGTGAAAAAAGAAGCTAAAATATTCGTTGCAGGACATAGGGGAATGGTCGGTTCCGCTATTCACCGCAGATTGATAGAAGTGGGATATACTAACATCCTAACCCGAACCTCTAACGAATTAGATCTTAGAGATCAAGCAGCCGTTGCCGACTTTTTTGCTAAAGAAAAGCCTGAGTATGTTTTCTTAGCTGCCGCAAAAGTAGGTGGGATTATGGCTAATAATTTGTACCGGGCAGATTTTATCTACGAAAATCTAGCTATTCAGAACAATGTTATCCATCAATCGTACGTAAACAGGGTTCAAAAACTAATGTTTTTAGGGTCTTCTTGTATTTATCCTAAATTGGCTGCGCAACCTCTTAAAGAAGATTATCTGTTAACCGGGCCATTAGAATATACTAATGAACCCTATGCTATTGCAAAAATAGCGGGAATCAAAATGTGTGAATCATACCGCGCTCAATACAACTGTAATTTCATCTCTGTTATGCCGACTAATCTATACGGCATAAACGACAATTATCATCCGCAAAATTCTCATGTTTTACCGGCTTTAATTCGTCGTTTTCACGAAGCAAAAGAAAGCAACTTGTCTCAGGTGACGATCTGGGGGACGGGCACTCCACTTCGTGAATTTCTTTTTTCAGAAGATCTAGCTGACGCCTGTATCTTTTTGATGGAGAACTATGATGAGGAACAATTTATAAATATTGGTACGGGCAACGATATCAGTATCAAAGATCTAGCTTTACTAATAAAAGATATTATCGGATATCCGGGTGCGATCGCCTTTGATTCTTCCAAACCGGACGGTACACCTCGAAAACTAATGGATGTATCTAAACTTCACCGGATGGGATGGAAGCACAAAATCACTTTGAAAGACGGAATTAAACGTGCGTATATTGATTTTAAGGAAAAAGAACTTTAATAAGTTTCACTACCTGGCGGGATACCAAAATTAATAACATCTGATCCTTCTTCCAACGGAGGAACATCTTTATGTTGCTTTTTTTTCTTTTTAGGTTTTACGAACTCCGTTAATTTAGATATTGCGGATGCCAAACTGTTCTGATTGATTTGTCCTGCTGCAGCCTCTGAAGCAAATAACACTAATGATTTATTCAGCCATCCCGACTTCTTAAGAAGAGTTCTATTCAATACAAGTGGTAAGCCCAACTGCAAAGTACGAGTCAACCAATCAGAGCTGTTCTCATTTTTTTTATGGTTATCCGATCCTCCCTGAGAGGACGAAGAAACCAATCCTTTTACAAGCTCGTACCCCGGCATACGTGATATAATGGAGCTAATCACGCGGTAAGGCGCACTCAACTTGTTATTAAGCAACGTATACTGAACACCTAAATATAGCTCTTGTTCTTCTTTCAATCGTTTCAGGCGAGCTATTTCAGCTCTTAACTCGTCAATATTATTTATTTTCGTACTCATGGTTCAAATCCTTTTTGATAGTCTCTTTAACATCCTTTTCAACCTTTTCCGCTAAATCCGTTAATTCTTGATCGATAGCTTCTTCTTCCATATCATCTTCATCTTCATTCCATTTTCCCATAATTTTCTGAATTGTAATCTCCATCATTTTGGCTTCTAACTTAGGTTCAAAGAGTTTAATTGACAAAAAAAGAAGCAAAAAGATACCACCAGTCGCCAAAAAGCCAGCCGAATAACTACCTAAAACTTCGCCCAAATAAAAACCTAAAGCCAACGAGAAGAAGAAAACAATCATCAATAGTAAAACTAATTTACATATATCTACTATCAGCGCACCTATGATTCGCGAAGATTTCGCAATCACTTTTAGCTTCATTAAATCTATCCGAGTATCTACGTATTCTCTGATTTTTTGAAAACTCCCCGAAAAGGAAAACTTTTGCTCTTCCATGCTTTTACTTTTTACAAAGAGCCATGTTTATGACACAGCCCTTTAGATTAAAATTCACGCTCGACGGCTTTCGTCTTTTTATTTAAGCATGCTCCTCTATTTCATCCTCTAAGATCTCTTCGGTTTTCGAAAGCTTAGACTTCATTGCAGAAACAATTTTTTCTTTAAGGTCATTCAACTGATCAAGTTGCTCTTCAGCCCTTTCCTTCAAAGCTTCCCCCAAGTCAGCTAAAGATTCATTGATTTTTTCTCTGGTTTCAGCGCCCTTCTCCGGCGCAAACAACACTCCTAGCACAGCTCCCGCAGCAAGTCCTGCTAGCAAAGCTGCTACAATTTTTCCGCTATCGTTCATTACTATCTAAATTTATTTCTATTAATCTATTCCTATATCTATTAAACAACTAAAATCCAAAATCGTTTAGTTTATCTGCATTTTCACTGATCACTGCCTTAAGTTACGAATTTTATTGAAAGTCATCAAAGATAAGTCCAAAAACAAAACTTATTGTAAGAAATTATTTAGAGTAAAATATTTTCATTACTTTTAAGAAACCAATTTATTAGCTACATGTTAGTGAAAACCTTTGGAAGTGCTGTTTATGGAATTCAAGCGACTACAATTAATGTAGAGGTAAATATCTCTACAGGAACCAAATATTATATAGTAGGTTTACCTGATAACACTGTCAAAGAGAGTTGGCAACGTATTGAAAGTGCCATTATGGCAATAGGATTTCGAATGCCGCGTCAGAAAATAGTAGTCAACTTAGCCCCGGCTGATATCCGTAAAGAGGGCTCAGCTTACGACCTGAGTATTGCGATCGGAATATTAGCGGCATCGGGACAAATTCTGAACGAAGAAATAGCGGATTATATTATCTTGGGAGAGCTCTCGTTGGATGGGTCTATCCAACCCATAAAAGGAGCGTTACCTATTGCGATCCAAGCGAAAGCAGATGGTTTTAAAGGTATTATTTTACCTAGCGTCAATGCAAGAGAAGCAGCGATTGTATCTGAACTGAACATCCTAGGCGTGGAAAGGTTAAGTCAGGTTGTCGGCTTTTTTGAAGGGAAGGAGCAACTTCCCTCAACAATCGTTAACATCTATGATGAGTTTGTCAATAAAATAAACAATTACGAGGTAGATTTTGCGGATGTAAAGGGACAGGAAAATATCAAGCGAGCCTTAGAGATTGCGGCATCTGGAGGACACAACGTCATTTTGATAGGTCCTCCGGGGGCGGGTAAAACAATGTTGGCTAAAAGATTGCCTACCATCTTACCTCCCTTATCTGTAGAAGAATCGCTGGAGACGACAAAGATCCATTCCGTCGCCGGGAAGTTCTCTCCTTCTGAAGCATTGATGACAACACGGCCCTTTCGCTATCCGCACCATACTATCTCGGATGTCGCATTGGTAGGGGGAGGTGCAAACCCACAACCCGGTGAAATTTCTTTGGCACATAACGGAGTTTTATTTTTAGACGAATTACCCGAGTTCAAGAGAACAGTGCTGGAAGTCATGCGACAACCATTAGAATCCCGAAACATTAGCATTTCCAGGGCTAAATTTACAGTGGAATATCCTGCAAGCTTTATGTTAATTGCGGCAATGAATCCGTGCCCATGCGGATATTTCAATCATCCTGAGCGAGAATGTATCTGTGGTAGCACCGTCGTGCAACGCTACCTCAGTAAAATTTCCGGTCCCCTTCTTGATCGTATTGATTTGCACGTGGAAGTCACTCCGGTCGAATTTAAAGAATTATCAAATGGGCGATCAACGGAAGATAGTAGCGCTATTCGTCAACGCGTTATGGGGGCGAGAAAAATTCAGGAAAAACGTTTCGAAAACAATACGCGTGTGCATAATAATGCACAGATGAACTCCAAGTCTGTACGTGAGATCTGTTTTCTTGATGATATGGGTAAGAAACTACTTGAAACAGCAATGGAACGCCTTAATCTATCTGCGAGAGCGTACGACCGAATTCTGAAAGTCGCGCGTACGATAGCCGACATGGAGGGTTCCGAAAAGATTCAAACTGCTCATATCGCAGAAGCGATCCAATTTAGAAGCTTAGATCGGGAAAACTGGATGGGTTAAAATTGTTCAATAAAGTGCCTTATTATCCAAGGATGCAACAAAATTGTAATCAACAAACCTGATAGGGCTCCAAATAGATGTGCATCATGATTAATACGATCATTTGAATTCCTGGACGCCCAAATACAATATATTATATATAGAACAGCAAATACATACGCGGGCATAGGTATGATCATAAAAATACCAAGCATTGCTTTCGGTTGAAATAAAATATAACTAAAAAGCACGGCAGAAATAGCGCCTGAAGCACCTAAACTATTATACCCTACGTTATTTTTTTGCTGAACAATAGTAGGGATGTCACTTAATATCAAACTTATAATATACAGAAGCGCAAAATAGAGGTGACCAATAGAACCATTTGCTAAAACAAATAAATGCTCTAAGGCAAATCCGAAAAAGTAGAATGTAAACATATTGAACAGCAAATGTCCCCAGTCGGCATGAATTATTCCACTTGTAAATATGGTATAGACCTTTGTTTTATCACGATGTATGCTATAAGGATGTAACATCATTGTTCGGTACATGTGCGGATTTGAAAAAACATAGATGCTCGTCGCTATTGTAATAGCAAATATAACACTGGCTACAGGTGTAGCATATAAATATTCTAAAATCATATATTAAAATCGGTCTTCAACTAGAAATACATATAACTCTTTTGGTCCATGTGCACCAAGCACGAGCATCTTCTGAATATCTGCAGTACGGCTGGGTCCCGTAATGGTGGTAATCATCGATGGCAATTCAGTACCATATTTTCCTTTAATGTGCGAAAAAGCATGTTTAAGATCCATCACTAACTGAGAGGTTTTCGCAAAGACAATATGAATAGGCGGGTAGATACTCAATCGGCGGCCTCCGGCATTTCCATTTGAAATCATAACGCTTCCATTTCGAGCTATTAGAGATTCACATGTGGTTATACTCGCTTCGGCCTCTTCAAAATTACTATCTGAAGTTATTATTGGAAAGCCATAATGTCCCAATAATTTTTGTATCTCAGGTTCCCAAACATGAATTTTAGTAATATTCAACTGTTCCACTAGCGCAATCAAATTTTCAATAATGGAAATTTCGCCATCACAATAAATAAAATTCCCCGCTGCTGCTGTAAATTCCTTAGCGAAAGTAACATCCAATGGTTCATCTTCATCTTTATAAAGAGGAGCATCTTCAAAGTCAGGATGGGGATTATCTCGCTTCTGCAACAAAGCTTGCCTTATCTGCTTAAGCATTCGCTCCTTAGCGGTCGTATTTCTGATATTCATGACTTAAAAAAACAAGTGCACTGTTATCACAGTGCACCTCATTTTAACTATTTTCTTCGTTTATTTTTGGCACCTCTGGTTTTACCGTATCTTCCGGTATCGGTGGTAAGGGTAATTCCGTGGGAGGAACACCTCCCCCATCCGCACCTCCATTTACAAATTCATCATAGGTCGTACGATTAGAAAAAGGACGCTTACCTAATATTTCTTCTAAATCTGCTTGAAAAAGGATCTCCTTTTCCAGTAATTTTTCAGCAATCTTAATCAAACCCTCCTGTTTGTCTAACAGTAATGTTTTAGTACGATCGTATACACTCGCTATTAAAATACGAACCTCTTCATCAATAAGTTCAGCTGTCTGATCCGAGTAAGGCTTTTGAAACTGCGATTCAGCTCCGCTATCTCTAAAGGAAACATTTCCCACTTTTGAATTCATACCATATACAGCCGTCATTGCATAAGCTAATTTAGTGATACGTTCCAAATCATTTTGGGCGCCAGTACTAATGCGACCAAAAGTAATATCTTCAGCTACACGACCGCCCATCGTCATACTCATACTGTCCAATAGCTGCTCTGTCGTATAGAGGAATTGTTCTTTTGGTAAATATTGAGCATAGCCCAACGCAGCTACACCACGCGGAACAATTGATACTTTCACTAAAGGATCTGCGTGCTCCAAAAACCAGCCCGCAATAGCATGCCCTGCTTCGTGATATGCTACAATTTTCTTCTCCTCGGGAGATATGATCTTGTTTTTCTTTTCCAAGCCACCAATTACTCTATCCACGGCATCTTGAAAATCTTGCATATCGATTGCTGATTTCCCTTTACGGGCAGCAATTAAAGCAGCTTCATTACAAACATTCGCAATTTCTGCTCCTGCAAAACCCGGCGTTTGAGCTGAAAGCTTTTTAGCATCTACCTCTTCTGCTAATTTCAATGGCTTAAGGTGAACATTGAATATCTGTTCGCGACCAATTAAATCTGGCTTATCTATGGAAACCTGTCTATCAAAACGACCTGGACGCAATAATGCAGAGTCTAATACATCTAACCGATTCGTAGCTGCTAATATAATGACCCCGACGTTTGTGCCGAACCCATCCATCTCTACCAACAATTGATTTAAAGTATTTTCACGCTCATCGTTGCCTCCCATTACTGAATTCTTCCCGCGTGCACGACCGATTGCATCAATCTCATCAATAAAAATAATACAGGGAGCTTTCTCCTTAGCTTGTTTGAATAAGTCACGTACTCGTGAGGCGCCCACACCAACAAACATTTCTACGAAATCTGATCCAGATAAAGAGAAAAAAGGAACTTGTGCCTCACCTGCTACAGCTTTTGCTAACAATGTTTTACCTGTTCCCGGAGGACCTACAAGTAATGCACCTTTAGGAATCTTACCTCCTAAATCGGTATACTTCTTTGGATTCTTCAGGAAATCTACAATTTCCATCACCTCCTGTTTAGCTTCTTCCAACCCCGCGACGTCGTTGAAGGTAATATTTATCTGCGATTCTTTATCGAACAACTGCGCTTTCGATTTACCTATATTAAAAATTTGGCCACCTGCACCGCCGCCACCACCATTCATTCGACGCATTAGAAACATCCAAAGTGCAACAATGATGACTAATGGCAATATGAAAGAAAGGAAAAAGCCACTCCATGGACTATTCTTACTTCCGTATTCTACCGTCACCTTATTTATTCCTTCGGGTAATTTTTCTTGAGATGCATTTAATTTTGACTCAAATATCTGATCCGATCCCAGTGTAAAAATATACTGAGGTCCTGACGATTGAGAAACCATTAAATTGTTCTCCGACGGAGCTACATCTTTGTATTTATCCTCTTTTAATCTATCTTTTTTGATATAAATCTGCACTTCTAATAAATCGTTACCTTTGAGTGCTACTAACTTTTCGACATCACCTGTCAAAAGCATATTTTTTTCGAAGTTTTCGTATGTTGTTTCCTTCGCACTAGTACCACTGAAAACGTATTGAAGTGCGAAAAAGCCTAATATCATTGCGATATAAAGCCACATCATATTAAACTTCGGTGGAATAGGCGTTACTTTTTTATTTGGAATTTTCTTCATTATATATCTATCCGTCTCTATTTATTAATTAACTAAGCACTCTGGTAAGATTGTACTTCTGCGTCTCCCCACAAATCTTCAATTCGATAATGAGACCGTTTATCTGTTTTGAAAATATGTACCACGACGTCCACAAAATCCAATAACACCCACTCTCCATTTCCATGCCCCTCCTTATGCCAAGGATCTTGACCCAAGGTTTTAAAAACCTCGTCCTCCACGCTTTTTGCAATTGCATTGACCTGTATATTAGAATCTGCGTGACAGATAACAAAATAATCCGAAATTGTGGCATTTACTTCTCTCATATCCAACCTCACAATCTCATTACCCTTCTTTTCCTGCATCCCATGAACTACAATTTCCGCCAGTTTTGCAGACAATTCTAAATTTTTCTTTCTACTCATTAAGAATTATTATAGCTTTATTCATTCATTTAAATATATTCTTTTGCAAAATAACACATTTTTTGGACATTCTAGCGCTCAGAACGTAATTGTTCTAGCCGAAACAACTTCTACGAATGATTATGCAAACCAACTATTGTCAAATTTCACGCCACTAGAAGAATACACTGCCATTATGGCAACAAAACAAACAGCCGGTAGGGGACAGCGGGGCACCACTTGGATTGATCAACCAGGCGAAAGTTTAACAGCAAGCTTTATCGTATTCCCTCAAAAACTAACTCCTCAAAAGCAATTCTATTTATCAATCATCTCAAGCCTAGCCGTTTATGACACTGTTTCCCAACATACTTCTGCGAAAGCTAGTATCAAATGGCCAAATGACATCATGGTGCGCGATAAAAAAATTGGGGGTATATTGATAGAGAGTAAAATTTCGCACGCACGGATCAAACACGCGATCATTGGAATAGGATTAAATGTATTCCAGACCCAGTTTCCCACAGAAATCTCATTTAAAACGACTTCTCTCCAGAAGGAAAATCTATCCCTACAAACGCCTCTACTGTCATTAGTAACTGAAATTCAATCTAAGATAAAATTTTACAATGAAATGTTATTGAAAGAGCGGTATGAGGAATTATTGGCGCGTTATAATCAACTTCTATTTCGCAGAAACGTGGATGCATTATTTACATTGGAAGGGAAGACAGTAAAAGCTCGGATACTAAAAGTTGGAGAAGATGGTTTGCTTGAATTACAATATAATCAGGAAAAAGTAAAATACCGTCTAAAAGACATCGCGTATCAGCTATAACAAAAAAATTACTTGCCGAAGGAAAGGTATAAGTGTAATTTAGCGTTAAACTTTTAAGCACATGTAAAGTCTTAATTTAAGATTTACGATACAAAAATGACTACGAAACCATCAGGATTTCAAACCACACCGTAAGGCGAAATAACCTGATAGCTTCATCACAACTTAAAAACAAATTTATAGATGAAAAAATTTAGCTTATTTATCGCTGCTGTTTTATTAACAATAACTGGAGCTGTTGCCCAAATTCACAACCCGGTAAAATGGTCTGTGGCTTCAAAAAAACTGAACAGTAAAGAAGGAGTAATATTTATTAAAGCAACTATTCAAAATGGCTGGCACATATACTCGCAAACTGTAGGAGAAGGCGGACCAGTCCCTACTTCCTTTACCTACAAAGCCTCTAAAGATTTTACTTTAAACGGAAAGACTGCAGAACCGAAACCAAAGACCAAATTCGAGGACGTATTCAAGATGGATGTGCCTTACTTTAGTACGGAAGTGGTATTTCAGCAAAAGGTAAAATTAAACACGTCAAAACCCACTTCGGTGAGTGGAACGGTAGAATTTATGGTCTGTGATAAAACACAATGCCTTCCTCCTGATGAATATAATTTTACAGTCACAATAAAATAATCACAACGCTAAAAATTCTGAAAAAGGCAGTTTTACACTGCCTTTTTTTTATTTTTACCCAATTTATTTCTCGTTCATGAAAAATTATAAGTACGTTCTATTACTTACATTAACTGTATTGGCTTTTTCATTTAAACTCTCCTTCGCTCAAGAGGACACACTTCTTTCTTTTGATGATATTGAATTTAGCGATGGTACAGTCTCCGATACCAGCTCCTTATTGGAAGTTTCTGACGACATTGTTTTTTCGGAGGGCACAGATAGTATTGATCAACAGGTTATAGATACCGAAGTAGAATCGTTTTCAATAGAAAACTCAAACGAAAACAGCGAGTCGCTTTGGGGTATTTTTATAGCTGGCTTGATTGGGGGATTCGCCGCATTTTTGATGCCTTGTATTTTTCCAATGGTACCCTTGACCGTAAGTTTTTTTACAAAAAAATCTGGCAACAAAACGCAAGCGGTGACACAAGCCCTATTATACGGTATCTTTATCATTGTTATTTATGTAGCTCTGGGGATGCTTATTACGATAGCCTTTGGCCCAGAGGCCATGAATCAAATTTCGACCAATGGTGTATTCAATTTCCTATTTTTTCTACTTCTTGTCGTTTTCGCCGCATCATTCTTTGGCGCTTTTGAAATTACACTACCGAGCTCTTTCGTTAATAAGATAGATTCCAACTCAGATAAAGGTGGATTGTTAGGTCTATTCTTTATGTCGGCAAGCCTTGCAGTGGTGTCATTTTCCTGTACAGGGCCTATCATAGGAACTTTACTAGTCGAAGCGGCTACAAAAGGTGAGCGTTTAGGGCCTGCCATCGGTATGTTTGGTTTTTCACTAGCTTTAGCTATTCCATTCGTGCTGTTTGCGATGTTTCCCTCCATGCTTAAATCTTTACCTAAATCAGGAGGCTGGTTGAATAGTGTTAAAGTTGTTTTGGGGTTCCTGGAATTAGCATTAGCCTTGAAATTTTTATCAAATGTCGATTTAGCTTATAATTGGCAACTGCTTGATCGGGAAGTTTTCCTCTCCCTTTGGATCGTAATTTTTGGTTTGATGGGCTTGTATTTGATCGGAAAAATTAGATTCTCCCACGATAGTCCGTTAGCATATCTGTCGGTTCCGCGCACGATGTTAGCCATTATTGTATTTTCATTTGTTGTATACATGATTCCGGGATTGTGGGGAGCCCCCTTGCGGTCAATAGCAGCTTTCTTACCTCCAATTGGTACACAAGATTTTGATGTTTCTGCTGGAATTGGAACAAGTAATAATCATAATGCGGATGCCGTTAATAGAAAACACTACACGCATTTCCATAGCCGAGCTACCATAAAAGGATTCTATCCATACTACGACTACAATGAGGCCTTAGCAGCTGCCCAAGAGCAGCAAAAACCTTTGTTAATCGATTTTACGGGGTGGACCTGCGTAAATTGTCGAAAAATGGAAGCAGATGTATGGTCAAATCAGGAGGTAAAAAACCTTATCAACAATGAGTTTATTCTGGTGGAATTATATGTCGATGAACACGACCTAAGCCTTCCGGAATCGGAGCAGTACGTGTCACCTCAAACTGGAAAAAAAATAAATACGGTTGGAAAAAAGAACACGGATTTTCAAATTACTCAATTTCGCAGTAATTCGCAGCCCTTATATGCGATCGTTGATAGTAAAGGAGAACTTCTAGTACCCACCAGTGGAGCAAATTACGATATCGAAAAATATGCGAATTACTTAAAATCTGGAATCGAAGCGTATAAAGCGACGAAATAATAATCCAATTATATTGTTTTGTATATATAAGTAAATTATCTAAGTTTGAACATATGAGTAAAATAAAAAATATAGCAGTTCTAACATCAGGGGGAGATGCACCAGGTATGAATGCAGGCATACGTGCGGTAGTAAGAACAGGAATATATCACGGATTAAATGTTTTTGGAATAAAAAGAGGGTATGATGGTTTGGTAAATGGAGAAATAATTCCCATGGATGCTAAATCTGTTGCAAATATCATTCAACGCGGTGGCACTGTATTAAAGACAGCTAGAAGCGAAGAATTTAGAGATTACGAAGGTCGTAAAAAGGCTTACGAAAACATTAAAAAACTAGATATTGATGCCTTAGTGGTAATTGGAGGTGATGGCACTTTCACTGGCGCATCGAAGTTTATCGAAGAGTTTGACATTCCTATAATTGGTATGCCAGGGACGATCGATAATGATTTGGCGGGCACCGACTTCACGATTGGTTACGATACGGCAATTAATACAGTAGTAGATGCAGTAGACAAAATTAGAGATACAGCAGAATCTCATGACCGTTTATTTGTCGTAGAAGTAATGGGACGTGACTCCGGGTTGATCGCTTTGCGATCCGGCATTAGCACGGGAGCAGAAGCTGTGCTTATTCCCGAATTGGAAGTGGATTATGATGCCATTATGAAGCGTCTTGACAAATCACGAAAAAATAAATCCTCGCGGATTATCATCGTTGCTGAAGGTGACAAAGAAGGTGGATTAGTTGTAGCGGAAAAAATCACATCCAACTTTCCGCATTACGACGTGAGAGTATCAATATTAGGGCATATTCAACGTGGCGGAAAACCTACTTGTATGGATCGGGTATTGGCAAGTCGTCTAGGTGTCGCGGCAGTAGAAGGCCTTCTAGAAGGTCGGCGAGGGGAAATGGCGGGGTTAATATGTGGAAACGTGCAGTTCACACCTTTCAACAAGGCTATAAAACACATCAACAAAATAAATACAAACCTCACACGAATAGTGGAGATATTATCTTTATAAAGAACGAAAGGGCCTTAAAATTTAAGTCCCTTTCGTTTTTTTACGTAAAACAATTAATTTAATAATTCAGCCAACTTTTCATCCAAAGCTGCTCCCCGCAAATTGGAAGCAACAATTTTCCCATCTTGATCTAATAGATAGTTTTGTGGAATTCCGCGAATAGAATATAATTTTACCACATCAGATTGCCAACCTTGAAGATCAGACACATGAGTCCATTGCGCCAATTGATCGTCTTCAATCGCTTTCATCCACGCATCTTTTTTCCCTGGATTATCCAAAGATACACCTAGAATTGTAAATCCCTTATCTTTATACTTATTGTAAGCTGCCACAACAAATGGATTTTCATGTCTACAAGGTCCGCACCAACTTGCCCAAAAATCAACCAGTACATATTTCCCACGTAAGGAAGAAAGAGATAGATCATTCCCGCTCGTATCAGGCAATGTAAAGTCTGGAGCAGTAGCTCCTACCGCTAATTTGCGCATACCTTCAATTTTTTCTGCTATCGATTTTCCTTTAGTGGAATTTCTCAGGTTGGCAGATAAATTTTGAAAAGCAGCCTCAAATGTCGTGATATTTGCTGGACTGAGCGTTTCATCAACAAGATTTAACGAAATATAACTATTGGGATTTTCATTAATAAACTGCTCAGTAAGGGTAGCTTGCAATTTAAAGAAATCTGCTGCGCGCGCTTGCAAGTCTGCGATATAAGCTTCATCCTCTTTTTTCTCCGCCGAAGAAGCTGCATACTCATCGTTAAGGCTCTTTAGACCTTCCTCCACCGGTTTCATCTTCGATTTATACACAGTCATCTCTTCATTTAGCGCGTTCCCAGAAATGGTAGCCGTTTTTAGTTCAGCCCCCGTTATGTTGATAACGCCCTTAGAAAGGTATATTGAATTAACATCGGGATTTTGCAATTCGCGAAGTGGAAGTCCCTCCAAGGAAAGGATCAAATAAGCCTGCGTAGGCTCCTGTACTGTGCCATTAAACTTAAACTCACCGTTCGTGATAATTGCTGAATCTAGCAGGCGTTGCCCTTGATCAGCATATTGCATATATACCTTAGCTGGCGAACTAAAAGCTCCTATCTTACCTTTGATAGTATAGTCTTCTTGAGCGAACAATAGAGACGGGGCTAAAGCCGCCCCCAGTAAAATTAAATTCTTCATATTATTTAAATGTCTTTTTTTATTATTTATTGTGTTACCATCTACCACTCGCGCCACCTCCGCCGAAGCCTCCTCCACCGAAGCCTCCAAAGCCACCACTTCCGCCGCCGAAGTCGCCACCTCCAAAACCACCTGATCCACTAGATCGACCGCCTCCGCCGGCTAGTCCATGCAACAAAGCCCACCAGAATAAGTCGGAAGACCCCTTACCATTCATCATACGCCCACCTTTATTCTTTCCCCCACCGCCACCTTTTGAGATGAGTGCGATAACAATAAAGATAATAATAACAAATAGCAAGCTGCTGCCTTTTCCGCCCGAATTTTCTTCCGCTTTGGGATCAGCCTTATATTCTCCTTTGGTATACGAAATTATAGAATTAGTCGCCGAATTTAGTCCAGCATAGTATGCACTGCGACGAAAATTCGGCTTTATATCATTCTCGATGATCCGGAAAGCAATCGCATCGGGTACAGCACCTTCAACGCCATATCCTGTCTGAATGGTAACAGCACGATCCCCGATCGCTGCTAGTATCATGATCCCATTATCATATTTCGACTGTCCAACACCCCATTTTTGAGCCAACCGAACGGCATAATCGGCTATATCATACCCGTTGGTAGAATTTATCAAAACAACAGCAATTTGAATGGATGTACTATCTTCAAAAGCTAGAAGCTTTTGTTCCAAATCATTTACTTCGCTGCCACTTAACGTATTGGTGAAGTCACTTACTAAGCTGCTTGGGGCGGAAGGTAGGTCCTGACCTACTAAAGAGGTATGACCTAATCCGATAAATAGCAATACGGCAAATAAAATTTTAACCCTGATCGTAATCTTCATACAAGTTTTCCTCATCATGCTATCAGTGCTTTCCAAAATATATATCGTTAGGAAGTTCGTTAATATCATCTTCTTTTCTAGGAAAAAAATGCTGTAGCTGATTCCCTGCTTCGTGAATCCCTTCAATTAGACCATTTACATAATCCCCATTCCGAAAAAAGGAAACCATTTTCTCTGTCGTACTTTCCCAAAACCCATGTTGAACACGTTGATCAATGCCTACATCCCCTATAATCGCAAACTGATGATCTGCTACTGCAAGATATATTAGCACACCACTTCGCAGTACGGTCTTATGCATTTCTAGTTCTTCAAAATACTGTCTAGCCTTAGCAATAGGTTCTACATCACCCACTATATTCTCCACAACGACCCGAATCTCGCCGGACGTTTTATTTTCTGCCAAACTGATGGCGTGAACTACCCTTTCTTGCTCCTCTGCGCTTAATACTGCCATTTTTTATCTCTAATTCAAAAAAAGAAGATGAATGCTAATATGATATAATCTTGCATTCATCTTCCCCAACTGTGTTTCTTATTATCCTAAAATGAGACTGTCGGTGCCTTATCAGCGCCTTCAGCAGCTGTAAATGTTCCTTTGGCCTTAAAACCGAAAATACCCGCCATGATATTGTTCGGAAAACTTCTAACCGTCGTATTGTAATCTTGAACGGCTTCATTATAAGCTCTACGTTCAACAGATATACGATTTTCAGTACCCTCCAACTGTGCTTGCAATTCCTGGAAATTCGAATTCGCTTTCAAATCAGGGTACGCTTCAACACTCACCAACAGTCGACCAATAGATTGGGATAATGCGTCTTGAGTTTGTTGATAATTAGCAATCGCCTCTTCCGATAAGTTAGAAGGATCAACTGTCACCGAAGTAGCTTTAGCTCGTGCCTCTACAACAGCTGTTAGCGTATTTTCTTCATGTTCAGCAGCACCTTTTACCGTAGCAACTAAATTCGGGATCAAATCTGCTCGACGTTGATATGCATTTTCAACTTGAGCCCATTTTCCTTTTACATTTTCATCTTTTGAAACCATCGTGTTATAACCACAAGAACTAAAAGAAAGGGCTGCAAATAAGCCCATTAAAGCGACTAATAATCTTTTCATGTCTAATTTTTTCAAACTATATTTTCCTAAAATTACAAATAAAAATTAAGACAAAGCAAATGCCAAACACCGTTTATTCTAAATTTTAACTTAATTGCTACCTTTGTATGTTTTGGGATAAATACCCAGCAGCTACTTATGCAACAAGAAATAGAATTAGCAATCGTTCCCGACTTCATCAACGATACGGTTTATATAGAGGAACAAGGAGCCCTGAAACTAAAGATCGATAAAAAACGGATTAAAGGTCTTCACGTTCGTAAAAGATCTATAGATGCTCGGAATCGTCAGGCTTTTTACCGCATACGTGTTGTATTTTTCATTGATGAAGAGATGGCAGTGGAGACCTCTAAAAGCAACCTAAAAAGCGTTAAAGATGCTAAAACTGTAATTATCGTTGGCGCGGGGCCGGCAGGCCTTTTCGCGGCATACCGCTGTATAGAGCGGGGACTAAAACCAATTGTTATTGAAAGGGGAAAGCCAGTACAGGATCGTCGGAGAGATCTGGCAAAGATAAATCGTGAAGGATCGGTAAATCCAGACTCCAATTATTGTTTTGGCGAGGGCGGTGCCGGAACTTATTCAGACGGTAAACTATACACACGTTCAAATAAACGTGGCGATGTACAGAAAGTATTATCCATATTTGTGGATCATGGGGCTACTCCAGATATATTAGTGGATGCACGCCCCCATATAGGCACGAATAAATTGCCCCACATTATTGAAAGTATCCGTTCACTTATCTTGGAAATGGGCGGTGAAGTACAGTTTGACACTCGGGTAATTGACATTAATGAAACCTTTGGTAGCGTACGTGGTGTAATCACAGACAAAGGACAAACCATAGACGCTGAACATGTAATCTTAGCCACTGGGCATTCGGCAAGAGACATATTCGAACTGTTTCGTCAAAAAAACTGGCTATTAGAAGCGAAATCTTTCGCTTTAGGTGTACGCATCGAACATCCTCAACAAATCATTGATAGGGCACAATATCATTGTGATATACGTCATGAAAATCTCCCTCCTGCCTATTACAGTTTGGTAGAGCAGGTGAATGATAGAGGTGTATTTTCTTTCTGCATGTGTCCCGGTGGAATTATTGCGCCATGTGCAACAAGCGACGGCGAAATCGTTGTAAATGGATGGTCCCCTTCCAAGCGGAATAATCCACATGCTAATTCCGGAACAGTTATTCAGATCAATATCGCAGACATTCCTAGCGCTGTGAGCAATCCTTTTGCTTTATTGGAATTTCAGCGGCAGATTGAACAAAAGGCTTTCCAATTTGGTGGAGGCAAATTGGTTGCACCTGGACAACGTATGGTAGATTTTGTTGAAAATAGAATATCAACTGATCTGCCATCAAATTCATACAAGCCTGGTGTTTTGTCCGCGAACCTGAAAGAAGTGCTGCCAGACTTCGTATCGAAAACCTTGAAAGCTGCTCTACCTCTTTTCGGTAAGAAAATGCGCGGATATTATACAAATGAAGCGCTGCTAGTTGGCGTAGAATCGCGCACATCTTCACCAATCCGCATCCCGCGAGACAAAACAACATTTCAACATCCACAAGTTAAAGGTCTATATCCTTGCGCAGAAGGAGCAGGCTATGCGGGCGGCATAGTTTCTGCCGCTATCGATGGCATAAATTGTATAGATGCTATAAAATTTTAATACGCTATTCTTTCTTGTCTTTAAATTCACAATAAAGAGGTACGAATTTATATATTTATACGGTATTTACAAGGAGTTCACAGGGGTTTAACAGGGGGGTTATAGGGCTATATCTCTAAAAACACACTATTAATACTATCTATTATATCTGTAAATATTTATTAAATAGATAAGTTAATTCCATGTAGATATGAAAAAGAAATAAACCATTTAATTTTCAAATTATCTATTGACAGATGAAAAACATGTTGTAACTTTGTGGTACAATCAGCGAAAGTAGCTCAGTTGGTAGAGCACAACCTTGCCAAGGTTGGGGTCGCGAGTTCGAATCTCGTCTTTCGCTCTAATAAAAACAGCCTTCGAAAATTTCGAAGGCTGTTTTTATTAGACGTAGTTAGCTTGAAAAATAAGGAAGCGCTTGAATCTTCATCCAAACGCTTCCTCTACTAAAACTATATTAATATTATTTTTTTTCCAATCCTTCCGCTACAAGACCTTCCACATACTTTCTCACCGCTTCATTGGAAAACCGGGAAGTAACGTCAAATGCAAAAGCATGGACGAGTAAAATTCGGGCAGATTCTTCACCAATACCACGGGCTCTTAAATAAAACAGAGCTTCATCGTCGAATTGTCCCATTGTGCAGCCATGTGAACATTTAACATCATCCGCAAAAATCTCTAGCTGCGGTTTGGTATAAACCGTTGATTTATCTCCTATCAACATGTTATTATTTTGCTGAAATGCATTCGTTTTTTGGGCATCTTCACGCACAAAAATCTTACCATTAAAAACCGCAGTTGAGGAATCTTGAGGAATGTTTTTGTACCATTCATATGATTCGCAATGAGGTTTCAGGTGATCTACAATCGTATGATTATCTGCAAACTGACTGTCTTTCAGTAAATTGATACCATATAAATGTGATTCCACATTCTCGGCATCCAATCGTACATTAATGTTATTCCTTACAAACGAAACTCCAGGAAAAGTACAATTATAATTATTATATAAACTATGTTGTTGTTGATAAATTTCTGTGTGATTGATGTAGCTTCCGCTATCCGCAGCTAATTGCAAATAGTAATGCTGTACTTTTGCATTTTCCTCCAATACAATTTCAGTCACCTTATTATGTAGGTTCTCTGCTGTATTGTTCAAAGTAATAAAAGATTCGATCAACTCAACTTCAGCATTAGCTTCTACCACGAATAAGTTACGTGTTTGCGAAAAGAATGCTGCACTTCCAGTTGCAATGTGGATAATATGAATTGGTTTAGAAACCACTTTATTTTTTCCAACGTACAGATAAATCCCAGACGTGTATAAAGCCGTATTTAACGCGACTAAGACATTATCGGTTTTATCTGCATATTGTGCAAAATGCTTTTTAAATCCGTCCTCTTGAGCAGCATCCTCGATTGATTTTACCATAACTCCTATTTCGTCTTCCAAAGAAGAAAATGCCATCACATATTGACCGTTAATCAATACAATACGATGTGCGTCCAAATTAGGAATATCGGCTTTACTAAAATCAATATCTGCGAGATCTACATCTTCATTCAATAAGTACGTTTTATTGACAAGATTTTTAATATTTGTATATTTCCAATCTTCATCTTTTACTGTAGGGAAACCCTCCCTCTCAAAACGATCAAACGCTTCTTGACGTATTGCTTTAAGAGTCGAAGGTTCGTTCGACATTTCCAATTCTCGGAACGTCGATGTCAACTGTTGGAATAAAGAATTTGCTACTAATGTACTCATGTTATTTATTATCAATCCGCTCATCACCTCAATTAATTGTCGTAAAACCGATTAGGCATTTTGCGCATCTAATTCTTTTAACCAGTCGTATCCTTTTTCCTCTAACTCCAACGCCAAGTCTTTCGTTCCTGTTTTTACTATGCGGCCATCGTGTAGTACGTGTACAAAATCCGGAACGATGTAATCCAAGAGACGTTGGTAATGCGTGATAACGACAAAAGCATTTTCTTTAGAACGCAATTGGTTTACCCCTTTTGCGACGATACGTAATGCATCAATATCTAATCCGGAATCTGTTTCATCCAAAATTGATAATTTAGGATTTAACATCGCCAATTGAAATATCTCATTACGCTTTTTCTCACCGCCTGAAAAACCCTCGTTCAAAGAGCGATTAGCCAAATTCGCCGAGAACTCGACTAATTTTTGCCTCTCTTTTACCATTTGTAAGAATTCTTTCGCTTCCATTGGAGGAAGGCCTTTGTATTCACGAATATCGTTTACAGCAGTTCTTAAGAAGTTGATGTTCGATACACCAGGAATTTCGACAGGGTATTGGAATGCTAAAAACAAACCCTCCCGGGCTCTATCTTCCGGAGAAAGATCCAATAAATCTATTCCATCCAATAAAGCTGTACCGTCAGTTACTTCGTACGAATCTCGCCCTGCTAGAACATTACCTAAAGTGCTTTTTCCAGCACCATTGGGTCCCATTATAGCATGAACTTCTCCAGCTTTAACTTCTAAGTTTAATCCTTTTAATATTTGTTTGTCTTCAACAGACGCGTGTAAATTCTTAATTGATAACATTTTTTTAGTATTGCGTATTGAGAAATGAAACGATATCTTCCGAATGTTTCATTATTTAAATTATCCTACTGATCCTTCTAGAGAAATCGCTAATAGTTTTTGTGCCTCGACAGCGAATTCCATTGGGAGTTGATTTAGCACCTCTTTTGCATAACCGTTTACGATTAGCCCTACTGCCTTTTCTGAATCAATACCACGTTGGTTTAAATAGAACACCTGATCCTCGCCAATTTTTGAGGTTGTGGCTTCATGCTCCAATTTCGCCGATTTATTTTTACTCTCTATATACGGAAAAGTATGTGCACCACAACGATCTCCAATCAACAACGAGTCGCATTGCGTAAAATTACGTGCATTATCCGCATTTGGTCCAATTTTCACCAGCCCCCGATAGCTATTATGACTATTTCCTGCAGAGATTCCTTTAGAAATAATTTTCGATTTGGTGTTTTTACCTAGGTGGATCATCTTTGTACCTGTATCCGCTAACTGCTTATTACGCGTCATCGCTACAGAGTAAAATTCTCCTACCGAATTGTCGCCTTTCAAAATTACACCCGGATATTTCCAAGTAATCGCAGACCCTGTTTCAACCTGAGTCCAAGATATCTTAGAATTGTCGCCTTTACATATACCTCGTTTGGTTACGAAGTTGTAAATTCCACCGATTCCATTTTTATCACCCGGATACCAGTTCTGAACAGTTGAGTATTTTATTTCTGCATCTCGCTGTGCAATCAATTCCACTACCGCCGCATGCAATTGGTTTTCATCACGCATTGGCGCTGTACAGCCTTCAAGGTAAGACACATACGAACCTTCATCTGCGATGATTAATGTTCGCTCAAACTGCCCAGTATTCTGTGCATTAATTCGGAAATAGGTAGATAACTCCATTGGACAATGAACCCCTTTAGGTATGTACACAAATGAACCATCAGAAAACACCGCAGAATTTAACGCCGCGTACACATTATCGGTCTGAGGTACTACTGTACCTAAATATGCTTTAACCAACTCAGGATGCTCCTGTACAGCTTCTCCAAATGAACAAAATATTACACCCTTTTCTTTTAACTTCTCGCGAAAAGTGGTTTTTACAGATACAGAATCGAAAACGGCATCTACAGCCACAACACCCGCTAATATCTTTTGCTCATCTAACGGAATTCCCAACTTAGCAAACGTAGAAAGCAATTCTGGATCAACTTCATCCAAACTCTCCAGTAGTTTTTTAGGCTTGGGAGCTGCATAATACGATAGATCTTGAAAGTCAACTTCTGGGTTCTTAAAATTTTGCCAAGTAGGCATCTTCATTGTTAAAAAATGACGAAAGGCTTTTAATCTCCATTCCAATAACCACTCCGGTTCATTTTTCTTTGCAGAAATCATGCGAACGGTATCTTCATTCAATCCCCTTGGCGCGATATCCATTTCAATATCGGTTGTAAAACCGTATTTATATTCCTCCTGCTCCAGCTCTTTTAGTAACTCGTCGTCTTTGGTACTCATAACTTTTTCCCTTTTTATATGATTTAGGCTATCACCTAACTCTATTTCGGACAACAAAGTTACGACTTATCCCCCAATAAAACAGTAACCTTTGACAGCTTAAGCATCATTTTTGATGAAATTTGTGATAAAAATCATTTGTTCTAATGATATAAGCATTTTTGTCTAATTTATATGACATAAAAATGATAGCAAATAAATTAAAACTATTTTAAATTGGTATAAAAATAGTTTTTAGTGATATCTAGGTTTTATGGAATTTGGCTTCAGATAAATTTGTATATTTACCAACCTTTGATATTATCATCAGACAATATGACATCTCAACTTGATAAATTAGATTTAAAGATTTTGCGGTTGTTACAGGAAAACGGACGTATCACCAACCTTCAATTAGCAACGAATATTGGTCTTTCGCCAGCCCCGACATTAGAACGTGTACGTAAACTGGAAAACGGCGGTTTTATCAAAAGTTATCATGCTTTTGTCGACGAGGAGATGCTGGGTCTTGGCATTAAATCTTTCATTCAGATCTCTTTAGACTTCCATACGCATAATGCTATTCCAGAATTTGTAGAAGCTGTAAAATCCATACCTGAAGTAACGGAATGTCACCATGTAACAGGCAATTGTGATTTTATCCTAAAAGTATATGTTAAAGACATCAAAGCCTATGAAGCTGTTATCATGGAAAAAATTTCGAAGATACCTTTCGTTAAAACCTTTCAAACCATGATGATTATGTCTACATCTAAAAAAGAACCCATCATCCCATTAGAATATTAGCCCGTTCCTATGCTCAAAAAAAAATCATCCTTCAAAGACTTTGCAATTATCCTTACTTGGCCAGATGCCACCATAAGGGGTGACGAAAAGTGGATGATGCTTTTTAAAAAAATTGGGCTCGTCAAAAATTTAAATTTTAAAGTTGGCCATACCGGTATAGTAATCGTAAATCACAAAAACGGTGAAATGCTCTTTTACGATTTTGGACGTTACATCGCCCCAAGAGGATATGGAAGAGCTCGATCCAAACTTTCCGATCCACGGTTGGAAATAAAAATAAATGCAACGATTCAAAACGAGGAGATTATAAATTTGCCAGAGATAATTAGTCATTTTGAGGAGCTTAAATCGGCTATGTATGGCGAAGGAAGAGTTTATTTTTCTGTGGCAGAAGATATTGATTTCCATTTAGCAAAAGAATACGGAGACAGCTGTGTAGAGCAAGGAACCTATCCTTACGGCGCCATAGCCAAAAATAACAACAACTGTTCTCGCTTCATCACTCGAATGCTCATGAAAGCCGCATTAAAATACCATTTTTGGCATGGGATTAACATTCCAGAAACTATAAAAGCCAGTCCGATAAGTAATGTGGTAAATACGGCTAAAAATAGAATGGTATATTCCTTTACTCCTGAAGAAGGATTAAAAAACTTTAGAATGAACCGTTGGCAATCATTCTGGTTTTTAGTCCAGCAATTGCGCGACAATGTCTACCGCAAAAAAGCAAACCTCTTACCGAATGACCAAATAATTGGAGCCATAGATTTTCGATCAAAGCCGATCGCAATCCCTAAGGAGGCGATGTATTTGGGAGGTGTTGGGGATGGGGCTTGGTACACTATTAGACCCACTGATAAAAACAATAAGCTGACCATAAAACGATACACCTCATGCGGTGAGTTGGAGTACATTGTAATTGGAAAAAGAGAAGAAGCTATTGATTTCGACAAACCATGGAAAGTAGTCTACGATAGTCATCTACTTTTTACACATCTCGAACAAGAGGGAATCAGGTACAAAATCCATCACGTCGAGCGAATTTCGATTA
Source organism: Sphingobacterium alkalisoli (assembly GCF_005049105.1). Classification (GTDB taxonomy): domain Bacteria; phylum Bacteroidota; class Bacteroidia; order Sphingobacteriales; family Sphingobacteriaceae; genus Sphingobacterium; species Sphingobacterium alkalisoli. Next base: position 469,980 of record NZ_SUKA01000001.1, on the reverse strand, counting down.
ACAGTCAAATGTACAACGATACTTCAGAATTGTATGCTTAATCAATCTGCCAATCTATTGGCTTCACTCCTTGCTGAAGAAGATATGAATTCGTTTGCGAAAAATGCTTGCAACCATAAAATCCCCTATAGACCGACAAAGGTGACGGATGCACAGACTTTAGAATAAGATGTTTTGACGGATCGATAAATATACTTTTCTTTTGAGCGTATGACCCCCAAAGCAAAAAAACCACACCCTCCCGTTCTTCCGAGATTTTCTTAATTATTGAATCCGTAAACTCCTCCCAGCCCATCTTTTGGTGAGAAGCTGCTTGATGAGCCCGGACGGTCAAGGTTGCATTCAATAGTAGAACACCCTGTTTAGCCCAATTGGTCAGATCTCCCGTTTTAGGGTAAAAAAAACCAGGAATATCAGAAACCAATTCTGTAAAAATATTTTTAAGTGAGGGAGGGAAGGAAATGCCTTCAGGGACAGAAAACGACAAACCATGAGCCTGTCCATCGTTGTGATAAGGATCCTGTCCCAGTATCACTACTTTAATATCTGGAAAGCTGGTAAGTTTAAATGCGTTAAAAACAAGATTTTCAGGAGGAAAAACTTTATACTGTTTGCGCTCTTCCTGAACAAAGTGAGACAACTTTCTCACATAATCTTGAGCGAATAAAGGTTTCAATATTGGGCTCCAACTTTCGTGATATTTATTATTCATACTTTCAAAAATACAATTTTACATTTTTATCATTCAAGCAACTTGAACAGTTTCGATTTTTATCTTCATCCAACGTAACTCAGTACCTAGGTAGAATCGATCGCCGCAACTAATTTATGAAAAAAAAGTCTTGATGAATAATTACCTTTATATACAACCTCAATTAAATTGTATATAAAGACAATTTTATCTAAGTTTGTAGATAAAAATAGAAAGAGGAGAGATGTCAAATTTAGTACGCATAATAATTAGTAGTCTTTTATTGGTGGGAACCATTGCGTTGTTTTGGTTTGGTCATTGGGGCTGGGGTATTTTAGGCATATTGGTTACGATACTAGCTTGGGTAACTGTTTTTTTTAACGAAAATATGCTTATTGCGCAGTGGTATTTTCGTAAGCAAAATATAGCTCATGCGGAGAAGTGGTTGAATAATATTAAAGATTACGAAAAGCAGCTTATTTCGGCTCAACAGGGGTATTATCATTTGCTATTAGGCCTTATTCAGTCGCAACGTGCCCCTATGCAATCCGAGAAATTCTTTAAAAAGGCATTGACATTAGGTTTGCATATGGATCATAACGTTGCTTTGGCAAAACTAAGTTTGGCCGGTGTAATGATGGCAAAACGCAACAAAAGGGAAGCTGAAAAATTACTACAGGAGGCTAAAAAGGCCGATAAAAACAAATTGTTAGCCGATCAGATCAAGATGATGAAGGACCAGATGGCGATGATGGATAAACAACAATTCAGGTATTCAAGATAAAAAAGGCTAACAAATTGTTAGTCTTTTTTTACTGATTATAACTCAACAACTTTCTCTACATATTTACCCTCTTCTTTACTGTCTTCAAACACGAGCTTTACGTGTGTAGGGCGCCCCCTCTCCTTCGTCCAATTTGCGACTTTGATTTGAAAAGGTACAGGAATATCCTCTTCCATGAAATAATGAAGATAATTTTGACGATGCGCTAATAAGACAAGTACTTTTCCCATCTTCATATTATCATATAAATGAAAATTTCCTTTCGAATCAGCGACTTGTGTAGCATATGTGTTTAACTTAAACTCTCGGGGATGCCGCTGATAGGATATCAAAAACAAGTCTACAATAGCTGTATCTCCTTTTGAAGAAAGTGCAACATTCTTTACGTCTACCTGAATTTCATCCACAAGGACGGTTGCAGTATCTGTTTCCTGCGCAAACACCAAATGTGTGAATACTACAAAAAATAAACTCCAAATTATCTCTTTCATCTTTTTATTATCTTAAACGATCTGCTGATTTGATAATCTTGTCATCCTTACGGATACCACCAACAGCCATTCCCAGAAGTATAACTGTTGTGGGTAATAAGAAAAATCCAATACCAATATTATTCGCTCCAATAGATTGTGAGATTAGAGAAAGCGTGTTATTCGCAGTCACGATAAGCCAAACAGCAAATAAAACAATCAGTAAAATTTCTATTAAAACCAATGATATCTGACGCTTCCTATTTTTGAACTGGAAAATAATATAAATAGGAAATAGCCCCAGGGCTATCGTCGCTATCATCTGCAGTATATTCGTGTGCTGTTTTATAGGTTCACCATTTACAGCGGTATAGGAACCAGTCACATACAATTTTTTACCTAAGCCTACTAAATCGTTATAATTTAAATAAGGGAATAAAAATAGACCAAAAATGGCAAGGCTAGCTAGTAGTAACCATATTGTTTGAATGCGTTGTATCATATAATATCGATATTTTAATTGACAACAAACTTAGATAACTTGTCGTTCAAATGCAAGTATCTAACGCTTATCTGCTGTTAACAGCATACTTCTCAGATGGAATACCCTATAAACACAAAAAAAGCCATTTAGTTTATGGCACAATTCAATCTCGATATCCAAATCATACGCTTATCGTCATTTTTCCATCTTTTAAACCTTTTAGGTCTACTAGACATTTTAGTGCATTACTAATTTACGTACCTTTGCTTGGTGAAAGGTATAAAACGCTTTTTTTTAGAAGTTGCTTACGATGGCACCGCTTACCATGGCTGGCAAATACAGCCTAATGCGGTATCCGTACAGGAAAAACTAGATTATGCTTTAGGGACTTTACTCCGGGAAGAAGTGGCCACCCTTGGTGCCGGAAGGACGGATACTGGCGTACATGCGAAGCAATTATATGTACACTTTGACAGCGATAATGCATCACTTATCAACAGTCCCGACCGATTCATACATTCGCTTAATGCCCTACTCCCATTTGACATTGCTGTGTTACGACTTTTAGAAGTGGCATCCGGATCACACGCTCGCTTCGACGCAACCGAGCGGTCATATGAATACCATATTCATTTCACAAAAGATCCTTTTTTAATCAATAAGTCCTGGCTACTTCGTGATCGACTTAATGTACAAAGACTGAACGAAGCCGCTAGGCTATTAGTGGGCAAAAAAGATTTTGGTTGTTTTAGTAAATCAAATACGCAGGTATTCACAAATATTTGTACTATAAAAGAAGCGCAATGGGTGGAGATAGGTGAAAAATTGGTTTTCCATATTACTGCAGACCGGTTCCTACGTAATATGGTTCGCGCTATTGTTGGAACATTGTTAGAAGTCGGAGCCAAAGGCAAACCCATTTCTTATGTGGAAGAAGTACTTGCCAGTCGGGATCGTTCAAAAGCCGGCACTTCAGTACCAGCACATGGATTATACCTCACTAAGATAAAATATCCTTATATTGACCCATTAAAAAATAACATTGAAAGATACTAAAATAGTAGGGAAAGCATACGACAGCAGATTGATCGCTAGGCTAACGAAATATATGCGGCCATATCGTCGTATATTTTGGGTATCCGTTATATTGACTATATTGCTGGCCGCTGTAGCTCCCGCTCTTCCCCTCCTGATAGAACATACGCTCGATCGATATATTTTATCCGCTAACTACAGTGGTTTAACAACGATGCTGATCATTATGCTGCTTTTGCTAATCGCGCAAACAGTTATAAGGTATTTCCACACGTTAACTACCAATACGCTAGGACAATCGGTCATTCGGGATATTCGGATTCAGGTATTCAATCATATTACTAATCTTAGATTAAAATACTTTGACAATACACCTATTGGGAGATTGATCACACGTACAATCTCCGACCTTGAAACTATATCCAATATTTTTTCCGAAGGATTAATCCAAATTATAGGAGATTTGCTACAATTGGTTGTTATTCTCGGGGTCATGTTTTATACAGACTGGCGTCTTACTCTAATTGTACTGATACCCATGCCTTTGATGATAGGTGCAACATATGTTTTTAAGGAAGCCATGAAATCTGCTTTTCAATCCGTAAGACTTTGGGTTTCGAACCTCAATACATTTCTACAAGAGCATATTTCGGGAATGGGTTTAATTCAATATTTCGCAAGGGAAGAGCAGGAAATCCGAAAATTTGAGGCCATCAACAAAGAACATCGGAATGCACATATTCGCGCGAACTGGTATTTCTCTATTTTCTTTCCGGTGTTAGAAATTATCATAGCAATCGCAACTGGCTTGTTGGTGTGGTACGGATCGAAGCAAATATTGGGTGACGTCATATCACCTGGAGTGGTAGTCGCCTTTTTGATGTACATCAACATGATTTTCAGACCTATCCGCGAGCTTATTGATAAGTTTAACACGCTTCAAATGGGAATGGTTTCAGCGGAGCGGATATTTGAAGTATTGGATACCAAAGAGTCCACTCCCAATAAAGGAACATACAAACCCGATCATGTACGTGGCGAGATTGAATTTAAAAACGTGTGGTTTGCGTATAACGATGAAAAATGGATATTAAAAGACGTAAACTTTAAAGTGCGTGCCGGAGAGACCTTGGCACTTGTAGGCGCCACGGGAGCCGGAAAATCCTCTACCATCAATATTTTAAGTCGATTTTACGAAATTCAAAAAGGAGAAATCCTTTTAGATGGTGTAGATATTCGCACATACGATTTAAACTTTTTACGCAAAACTATCGCTACAGTATTGCAAGATGTATTCCTATTCTCAGACACAGTTTTAAACAATATTACATTACGTGACCCCTCTATCCATAAAAAGAATGTTATAGAGGCGGCCAAAAAAGTTGGAGCCTATGACTTCATTATGCGTCTTCCAAATGATTTCAACTATGAAGTACAAGAACGAGGAGCTACACTTTCCGCAGGACAAGCTCAATTGGTATCCTTCATACGTGCGCTAGTACATGATCCTAAGATATTAATTCTCGACGAGGCTACATCTTCAATTGACACAGAAACCGAGCAGCTTATTCAATCTGCTATTGACAATTTGATGGAAGGAAGAACGGCCATTGTCATCGCCCACCGATTGTCTACTATTCAAAAAGCGGATAAAATCATCGTACTTGATAAAGGAGAGATTAAGGAAATGGGATCACATCAGGAACTTCTTGCTCTAGACGGACATTACAAAAACCTGTACGATCTCCAGTTTAATTCAATTGGAATTTAGCATACGTTAATCAGATATACAATGCGTTAAAGAAACAATCCCTCGCAGGAAAATCCATTGAGGGAATTGTCATTGAGAAGAGAGATACAACAAACTAGAAAAATAGTGCCTAGCCGGTTCGTTGCATTCGGAAAACGCACAAACCCCTAGGACTTAATATTGTTAATTCATCATTTGATAAATTTCACGCATATAATAAGCTTCATTCAGCGATCCTGTAAAATCAACCCATTCGTCTTCTGTAAAAGCAAATAAAATCTCGTAAACTGGGGTGGTAAGCAACAATCTAGAGTCTCCATCTGGAAACGTGACAAATTCTTCCAACCCTATTTTATTACTAATTTCAGCCAAAAAACTACTATACTGATGGGCATTGAAAGTTAACAGGAAAGAATTCTGCCATATGTAGTGACTTTGACAGTGAGTACAATAACTTATTGTTGTATTCCCTTTAGAACTTAATATAATAGATTGGCACATATTTAATCTTATTTAGATCAAATATAAATAAGATATTTTAATATCCAAATTTTAGTAAAGAAAAAGGGCAAACAAAAAAAGTTTGCCCTTTTTCTTTACTAAAATTTAGTTCAGTCCCCGTTTCTTCATCAAATGAATTGGGTTTGGATCCGCTCCACGAAACGCACGGTACATCTTCGCCGGATTACCGGTTCCTCCTCTTTCTAAAATACTCTTACGGAATGATACAGCTGTACCTTGATCATATATCCCTTTTTCCTTAAATGCAGCAAATGCATCTGCGTCTAGTACTTCAGACCAAATATAACTATAATAGCCGGCCGAGTAACCGCCTGAGAAAATATGCTGGAAATAGGAGCTTCTATAACGTGGAATTATGGCATCTATTAAACCTATTTTGGCCATGGCTTCGTTTTCAAACTCATTTACCTCAGTCGTGATCGGCTTTGTTGCGGCATGATAATTCATATCCAAAAGAGAAGCAGACAAGTATTCTACTGTTGCAAATCCTTGATCAAAAGTTCCGGCTTTTTCCATCTTTGCAATTAATGAATCGGGAATTGCCTCTCCGGTTTGATAATGCTTTGCATATGTTTTTAGTACGGCTGGATCAGCGGCCCAGTTCTCCATGACCTGCGAAGGTAATTCTACGAAGTCACGAGGTACTGATGTACCAGAAAGCGATTTATATTTAACATCAGACAACAGGCCATGTAATGCATGACCAAACTCATGGAATAATGTGCTGGCCTCATCGAATGTTAATAATGCCGGTTGCTCTCCAACTGGCTTAGTAAAATTACACACAATAGAAATAACCGGAGCTATGCGCTGTCCCTCTTCCTTATATTGTTTGCGGTAGGAGGTCATCCAAGCGCCCCCTCGTTTTGATTCGCGCGGAAAAAAATCTGCAAATAGGAGTCCAAGGTGGGATCCATCTTTATCTTTTACTTCGTACACTTCCACTTCCGGATGATAGACAGGAACGTTATTAAGGGCAACGAAGGATAGTCCCCATAACTTGTTAGCCGTAGCAAACGCTCCTTCTCGTACCGCTGGCAAGCTAAAATATGGTTTGATCTCCGCTTCATTTAAGGCAAAACGTTTAACCCTAATTTTCTCAGCATAATATCTCCAATCATAAGGAGCAACTTTGAAGGTATCTTTAGCAGCCTCTATCTCCTTTTGGATATCTTCGGCCTCTATCTTGGCCTTAGCTAACGCGGGAGTCCATAGTTTGTTCAACAAGTCATATACATTTGTTGGATTTGAAGCCATCGATTCTTCTAATACATAAGCCGCATGCGACGAATAACCCAATAATTTCGCCTTTTCTAGTCGCAAGTTTGCTATCTCGATTAATGTTTTTTTGTTATCATTGGTATTCCCGTTGTTTCCGCGTAATTGGTAAGCTTCCCAAATTTGTTTACGTAGATCACGGTTATCAGCATATTGTAAAAATGGCATAACAGAAGGATTTGAAAGTGTGAACACCCATTTGCCATCATTACCCTTTGCTTTGGCAACATCAGCCGCTGCGGAAATCAATCCTTCAGGCAAACCAGCTAGACTTTCTCTCTTATCCACAACCAACTCGTATGCGTTCGTCTCCGCCAATAAGTTTTGTCCAAATTGGGTTGTCAAAACCGACAGTTTGGCGTTGATCTTCTTAAGCTTTTCCTTATCTGTATCCGATAAATTTGCTCCTGACCGTACAAATCCTTTAAACGTTTCCTCCAACAATTTAAGATCCTCAGCATCTACACCCAAACTTTCCTTTTTACCATAAATCACTTTTACTCGAGCGAAAAGCTTTGGGTTAAGCTTAATTTCGTCGCCATGTGCTGAAAGCACAGGAGCCAAATCCTTAGCAATGGCTTGGATAGTATCGTTTGTATGTGCTGAATTCAGATTAAAGAAAATAGTTGAAACTTGGCTAAGTACTGATCCTGCATTTTCCAATGCCAAAATAGTATTCGTGAAATTTGGTTCTTCTTCGTTATTGACAATATGTTCTATTTCTAGATTGTGCTGCCGTAGTGCTTCGTCGAAAGCAGGTCTAAAATGTTCATCTTTAATCTGATCAAATGGCGGAACATTAAAAGGGGTCTCGTTATCAATCAACAGTGGATTGTCTGATTGCTTTGGCTTTTCTTCATTGTCACAACCAACAAATATTGAAGCGATTACCAAAAAAGGCAAGAAACTTTTTTTATTCATTTCGGATTTATTATTTGTTTGCACTACTAAAATTTCTTGCAAAGGTAAGGATTATTTGAGCAATCCATTTGTATCGAAATATATTTAAAATTTATTCCCCTTTTGTTGTTACTTTTAAGAGCAAAAAGCGTCATATAGTAAATTTTTAAAAATGAGCTCTATAAAACAATTTTTATGGTGGTGTGCCGGCGTTAATGAAAAAACACTATTACGCTATCCTGAGGAGCATAGTAAATATGTAAGTATAGGTGCAACCATATTTTTCACTGGTCTTTTCGCAAGTATTGCTGGTGGATACGCCTTATATTTTGTATTCAGCGGAAGCGAAAATTCAATATTCTATGCAATCCTATTTGGTCTAATTTGGGGATTAGCCATTTTTAACCTCGATAGATACATTGTACTGAGCATTGATAAGACACAATCTACCGGCAAGCAATTTTTTCAAGCACTACCCCGTATTATATTGGCCATAATCATTGGGTTGGTTATCTCACGCCCTCTCGAACTAAAGATTTTTGACAAAGAAATTAAGGAGCATCTCCGCGTGGAATACCTCAAACAACAACGCGCCACGATTGATACGCTGAATAGAACATTTGAAAATAAATATCTGGTAGAATATGGGCAGCTTAGTACTTTGAAAAATCAGGCAGATTCGTTAGAAAGTAGTATTAAAACTTCCCGACAACAGCTAAACCACGAAATTTTCGGGACGAAGACAGAAGAGACTTCCGGCGTATTGGGCTATGGGCCTTATGCAAAAATGAAGGAGGATAATTTAAAGAAACAGGAAACTTATTTAGACACCTTACGTTCACGTATCCAAACCAAGGAATCACAGTTATTGGATAGAAAAGCGCAAGAAGGCCTGTTAGATCAAAAAATATTATCAGACCAAGGGTTAGACAGCGTAATAAATATTGCCGGGTTTGCAGATCGAAATACGGCTTTAAGCAATCTTCATAAGAATCCGGATGGCACGGTAAACGATGCTACGGAATACGCTGTCATTTTTATTACTCTTCTTTTTATATTTTTTGAGTGCTTACCTGTCTTTGTCAAATTGATGAGTGGACGGGATACTTATGATAACGCGATATTGAGTCAAAAAACCGTCAACAATTATGAATCTGACACGAACGTCGATGTCGAAAAGCAAGCGTTGGATAAACTGAAAGGGCATCGTATCGACGTTGCAATACAACGTCGTATGGACAAACTGAATGATGATTATGAGAATTCAAAATTAAGCTAAGGGATTAAAAAAAGCCTTCGAGAACATCGAAGGCTTTTATAGTCGAACCAATAAAAAGCTTATTGGAATTTTTTAGTATTTACTTTACGTTCATTCTCTGTTAGATAGATCTTACGTAAACGGGTAGATTGAGGTGTTACCTCGATGTATTCGTCTGCCTGGATATACTCCATAGATTCTTCTAACGAAAACTTGATTGCTGGAGCAATACGTGTATTGTCATCCGTACCGGAAGCACGCATATTGGTCAACTGCTTACCTTTCGTGATATTGATCGTTAAATCGTTATCACGGATATGTTCTCCTAAGATCTGTCCCTCGTAAATATCTACTCCTGGATCTACAAAGAATTTACCACGGTCTTGTAATTTATCGATCGAATAAGCTGTTGTAGTACCTTTATCCAAAGAGATCAATACACCGTGCAGACGTCCAGGGATTGTACCTCTCCAAGGCTCGTATCCTTTTAAACGGTGCGCCATCACAGCTTCACCTGCTGTAGCTGTCAGTACGTTGTTACGTAGGCCGATGATACCACGGGAAGGGATTTCGAACTCTAAGTGTTGCATCTCGCCTTTGGTCTCCATAATCAATAGCTCTCCTTTACGTTGCGTTACTAATTCGATTACTTTACCCGAAACTTCCGCAGGAACGTCAACTACCAATACTTCGATAGGCTCACATTTCTTGCCGTCAATTTCCTTAACGATTACCTGAGGCTGACCAACCTGCAATTCATATCCTTCACGACGCATTGTTTCGATCAATACGGACAAATGCAGAATACCGCGACCGTATACCAACCAGGCATCTGGGGATTCGGTAGGTACCACCCGAAGCGCTAAGTTTTTCTCTAATTCCTTTTGAAGGCGATCGTGGATGTGACGGGATGTCACCAACTTACCTTCTTTACCGAAGAATGGAGAGTTATTGATCGTGAACAACATATTCATCGTAGGCTCATCGATGTGGATAACCTCTAATTGCTCTGGATTATCAAAATCAGCAATTGTATCACCGATATCAAATCCTTCAATACCTACTACGGCGCAGATATCACCACAAGCTACTTCTGTAACACGACGACGACCTAAGCCTTCAAATGTATGCAATTCTTTAACACGGGATTTAACGACTTTGCCATCACGCTTCATTAAAGAGATGGGCTGATTTTCTTTGATGGTACCGCGTGCCACACGACCAATAGCGATACGACCTACGAAGGTAGAGTAATCTAAAGAGGTAATCTGCATTTGCAATGTTCCTTCCACAAATGGCGAGGGTGGAAAGTGATCGATGATCGCATCCAGTAATTCAGATACATCTTCTTTTGGTTCTTGCCAATCGGTTGACATCCAACCTTGTTTAGACGAACCATATAATACAGGGAATGCCAATTGCTCCTCTGTAGCATCTAAGCTAAAGAATAGATCAAATACATTCTCATAAACTTCCTCAGGACGACAGTTTTCTTTGTCTACTTTATTGACGACAACCAATGGTTTTAGACCTAAAGCCAAAGCTTTTTGTGTCACGAAACGTGTTTGCGGCATCGGGCCTTCAAAGGCATCTACCAATAACACAACACCATCAGCCATTTTTAATACGCGCTCTACCTCACCACCGAAATCGGCGTGACCAGGAGTATCAATAACGTTGATTTTTACACCTTTATATTGTACAGACACATTCTTAGCAACGATCGTAATACCGCGCTCCCGTTCCAGATCATTGTTATCTAGAATTAAATCACCTGTACCATCATTATCTCTAAAAAGATTTGTGAAGTGTAAGATTTTGTCTACCAGCGTAGTTTTACCGTGATCGACGTGAGCGATAATCGCTATGTTTCTGATATTTTGCATTTAGCAACGATATTATATAAAATTTGAGGTGCAAAGATATAAATTTTGCACCTCATTTTTTAATATTTACTATGAATATTTTGTAAACTCGTATAAGCAACTATAAAACAAATCTCTGAATATCTGTTAATTAACGATTGAGGGCATATTTTTGACAAAAAGAATCTACGATTATTTCAATAATGATTTGGGAATTGGTTGTCTTCAAAGGCCTTCAAGAACCTTAATAAACACATTAATCGCTTTCTTATCGTAAAGTTTTTTTTAATTTATGTTTGCTTATCACAGTTTTTAAGAATCGACGTCAAGTAAATTTCTAGGGGTTATTAAAGTAAAGGGAGGTATATTTAAAACCGTTTGTCACTGCCGCGACCTTTGTCCATCGCTTTACCTATCCGTCGTTGCCACGACAAGGCCTTCATTTTTTCTTGATAAAAAACGAAGCAAAAAATCAAGGCTGATACCGTATTTCTCGTTTCGGCTACGCAATGATGCAATGCGCAGCTCTTAGGCCTCCAATACAATAGCCCTTCCCTAAGGCTGAGATCTGCTTGGCTAAGTGCAAATTGGGGCGTCTCTTTATCGCATCATTTGCTGCCTTCTCGTCCAAATCCGATAAGGCCTTCGTTTTGAATCTACCGAACACTTAGTTTCTTGACGCTACATCGACCCAGGTTGTCCTTTCTAACTTCAGCTAAAGTACTAGTAACAATTAATAACAAAAGCACTATTCTTACAATTACTCAAAATGTCGCCTCAGCCATTTGCCAATTGCACGAGGAGGCAATAGCCAATGTAGCAAATGGGTACAGCGACGACTTTTCCTTCTTTTGAGAGAAAAGAAGTCGCCCCGCGCCGGCTAAAGAGGCGCATAAATAATTGATTAAGAAAAACCTCCGTTTTAAACCAACACCATTTCGAATTAAAAAAACCTTCACAAACATGTTTTAATAACTAACATATTTATGAAGGTTCTACAATAAAAACCAACTTTATTACTGTATCACACCCAATGCTTTCCCCACTTTGGTGAACGCAGCAATTGCTTTATCCAAGTGTTCGGTTTCATGGGCAGCAGAGATCTGTACGCGGATACGTGCTTTTCCTTGTGGGACAACTGGGTAATAAAAACCTATCACATAAATTCCTTCTTCCAGCATCTTTGCCGCAAATTCCTGTGCTAATTTAGCATCGTATAGCATAACGGGAACGATCGGATGAAAGCCTGATTTAATGTCGAAGCCGGCTGTTGTCATTTTCTTGCGGAAGTATGTTGTATTATTTTCCAGCTTATCCCGTAATTCGGTCGTTTCGCTTAACATATCCAACACCGCAACGGAAGCACCGGCAATTGCTGGGGCTAGGGTATTTGAAAATAAATAAGGCCGAGAGCGCTGACGCAGCATATCAATAATTTCTTTGCGACCGGATGTAAAACCACCTGAGGCACCACCTAACGCTTTACCTAGAGTACCTGTTATAACGTCTACACGATCGATAACGTTAAATAGCTCGTGTGTACCGCGCCCTGTTTTACCGATAAAACCGGAGCAATGTGACTCGTCTATCATGACTAGCGCCTCATATTTATCGGCTAGGTCACAGATTTTATCCAATGGAGCGACTGAACCGTCCATTGAAAAAGCGCCGTCTGTTACAATAATCCGATGGCGTGCTCCTGACGTTGCTTTCAACTGTGTTTCGAGATCGCCCATATCGCAGTTTTTATAACGGAAGCGCTGTGCTTTACATAAACGGACGCCGTCGATAATCGAAGCGTGATTCAGCTCGTCGGAAATAATAGCATCCTCAGCACCTAATAAAGGTTCGAATACCCCGCCATTTGCATCAAATGCTGCGGCGTATAAAATGGTATCTTCGGTGCCTAAAAATTTGGAAATCTTTGCCTCCAATTCTTTATGGATATCTTGTGTACCACAGATAAAGCGCACGGAAGACATACCGTAGCCATGCGAATCAATGGCTTTTTTTGCTGCCTCTGTAACTTTAGGATGGGATGATAATCCTAGATAATTGTTTGCACAGAAATTAATTACTTCCTGCCCTGTGCTCACTTTAATATCTGCCCCCTGCGGTGTGACGATGATACGTTCTTCTTTGTATAATCCTGCATCTTTGATCGCTGCAAGTTCTTTTTCCAATACGGGTTTTAATGTTGTAAACATATTATAAGTAAAAGTTAAGCGTATTTGCGAATCAGCGTATTCGCAAATCTGCGAATCAGCGAATAATCCAAAGATACAAGAAATTATAATGTACTTACAACGAAATCGATTGTCCTATTTAACGCGTTTCCATGTTTCGGTGCGTCCCAGAAGACTCACACCGAGATACCCACGTATATCAAGCTGATCAGCACCTTTTACTGTCATTTTGCAGCTATAAGTCTTCCCTTCTTTGGGATCGTAAATCTTTCCACCTTCATAATTGTTACCTTTTTTAGTGAAATTGGTTAGGATTTCTAATCCCTGGATAGTACGGGAGCGAAGCTTTTCGTCTGGATTATGGACATCTTTTTTTGTGGCATCTTTGATCCAGTATAACTTGCCGAAATATTTATCGCCCTTTTTATAAATTTCTATTCGCCCTTCGCCTGATGGGTTCTGCCATTTACCCAAAATAGGATCGTTTGCTTGTGCAAATAATGTCATAGACATTAACAAAGCACATACTGTGAAGATTAACTTGTTCATACGCATCTGTTTATAATTAAAGTGAAGATAAGAAAATTCCTTATGCAAGCATAATATTTTTTTTATTTAGTAGAATGAAGATTTCGGATTTTAGGCCCTCAAATGGCTAATCAAAAAGTTTAATTCGGAAACCTCTCCTTTGGCACTAAATTTGAATCGTTTTTCCAAACTAATACGTTGTAATTATGAGATTTATAATATCACTTTTGTTAACGGGGCTAGTTGTCGCATTGGCCTCTTATGTTATTCCAGGTGTTCAGGTCGCAGGATTTGGATGGGCTATCGTAACGGGATTAGTTATTGGATTCGTAAATGCTGTTATTGGCGGGATCCTGCGATTATTCACATTTCCCCTCAATTGGCTTACTTTTGGCCTGGTTTCATTTATCATCACGGTATTGATGGTTATGCTCAGCGACAGCATCATGGGTTCTAAATTCGATGTTTCGGGATTCTGGGCTGCAGCTCTATTTGCTGTTGTGGTTGCCTTACTAGAAATGATCCTTGGAAGAATTGGCGGCGAAAAATCTGCTCGATAAAAAACAAGCGAACAATGGCGCTTTACTTGTCTTTCACGATAATGGCTTTATAGTCAGCAAAATTTTTAAGTAGTTTTTTGCCCTTTTTATTTCCTAACACCATAATGGATGTGCTGAGGAAATTGGCAAACTCTGCTGATTGTCCTGATACAGTTACACTAGTTAGTCCGGTAGATGGCCAGCCGGTGATAGGATTGATAATATGCGCATAGCGTTTGCCGTGTAGTTCTGCAAATTTCTCATAGCTCCCGGATGTCGCCACGGAGCCGTACCCCAATTTCAGGACTTTTATCATTTTATGGGGTTTGAACGGATTACGCACCCCTACTTTCCAGAGCTGGCGACCGGGTTGTGCTCCCCAGGTCGATAGATCACCGGAAGCGTTAATAATACCACCTTGGATACCCAAGGACTGCAGCAGTTCGCGGCCCTTGTCGGCCGCATAGCCTTTTCCGATTGAGCCAAAGCCAATTTTCATGCCTTTCTTTTCTAGAAAAATGGTCGTGTTTACGCTATCCAAAGCAATATATTGATAACCTACATACTGCACAGAGTTACGAATAGCATCATCAGATGGTAACTCCTCCATGCTACCGTCGAACACCCAAACTTTATCCAGAGCAGCTATGCTGATATCGAAAGCGCCGTCTGTTAGTTGGGAATATTGGATGGCACGTCGGGTAAGCTCAAAAACTTCTTTGTCTACTTGTACAGGACTGATACCGGCATATTGGTTTACCTGGGCGATTTGCGTATGTGGCCTCCACTCGGAAATAAGGTTTTCGATACGCTCTATTTCATTGGCGGCATTCTGAATATGCTGGTCTGCCTGTATACTGTCACGAGCCACGACCGTGATATCGAAAAGCGATCCCATTTTGGTCAGCTGTCTTTTGACCAGAACCTGTGCATCCGCAGTTTGAAATAACAGTCCCAAACACAAAAACAAGAGTGTGCTTCCAAGGTATTTCGACATTCCTAAATTTAGTCCGTACATATTCTATGTCTTAATGAGCCACCTATCAACAGTCACTATTTACTGATCACTAGTCACTGATCACTAGTCACTGATCACTAATCTAATAACAATCCGCTAAAATCCGTCCTTTATACTGGCTGAGGTCTTTTGTCTGGAGTATTTCGCAAAGCAATTGTTCGACGTCCTTTTGCATAGCCAACGAGCCACAGATCATGATGACACCTTTATTTTCTAATAATTCGGAAAAGAATACCGCATCTTGTCGGATCAAGTCCATTACATATTTCCGGTTTTCCTCGCGTGAAAAAGCGCTGTAATAACCAATCAATTTTCCCGCAGCTATTTCTTCCTGGGCAAAGGAGTCGTATTGCTTTGACAAGCTGTTATTGTACCTGAAGCCTGCGTATAAGTGAGTGGAAATCGGTTTTTTGTTTCCCTTAATCATCCCTATAAATGGCGCAATACCGGTGCCATTGGCGATCATGGCGACAATGGGTGTATTCTTCGGAAAATGAAATTCCTTGTTGATGACGACCCGGGCAGATGTACTATCGCCCTTTCCGAGATGATATAAGAATTCGGATCCTAATCCGCTGGGATGCAACTTGACGATAAGCTGTATATTGCCATGTACTTTAGCTATGGAATACAACCGCTCGCGGCCATCGTTTGCGGGGTAAATAGCCAACAGATCGCCCGACTGGAAAGCTTGCGCGCTTTGTGGCTTCAGGGTGATTCTAAATGTTGCGTTATCTTCGGTAACGGTGGTTCTTTCCAAGACGGTGAATTTCTTCAGACCGGTTATTTTGGTGGCATAGAGGGCGGGTGTGGTTCCTAATCCGCAGGCGGTTTTCCCATTCCAGGCCTTCACCCAGGTCATAAATTCTTCTACGGAACGGTCGTTCACGGTATGCAGATCGAGCAATCGTGTCGCCCAATTTTGTTGTGCCAACAGGTCGTCGACCTGTCCTGCATAGGCACAGAAGTCGGGATAGGCCTTTGATCCAAACCCGATAACGGAATATTGAACGGGTTGATTTTGCCGAAACTTGGCAATCAATTTATCAAAAGCTACCGCATTTGCCGGTGCCGTACCCAAACCATATGTAGAACTGAAAACCAAGAAATGTGTTGCTTTGGGAAAGCGTGTAAACTTGTTCATCTCGGTCAAAAAGGATTTATAGCCGAGGGCCAGTAGCTGCTGATGGATTTTATTGGCAAAAGATAGTGTACTGCCATTTTCTGTTCCAACCAAAATCACGTATTCCGCTGTGGAGGCATTGAACTTGTTTTTTACTTTTGTGCTCTTTCTCCGCAGAGTAATTGCAAAACCGGTATAAATGAAAAACAGAATGTTGAGCGAAGCAAAACCCAAAATAATAGCCCAAATCACATTTGTCCGTCCGGTATGCAAATCCAAGCTGAGCCTTTCCAATATCAAGCTGTAGGGGTATCGGGTCTCTTTCTCTATTTTGCCGGTGACTTGGTTTACCGACATCTCCCTATCTTTCAGCTTCAATACGTAAAACTCTTCGGGATCGTCGGGTATAAATGGAAATTCAATTTTCTCCACATCTGCCAGTCGCGTTTCGTTGAAAACGGAGAAATCGGCCAGCGGTTTCTGCGCTGCTGCCTCTTCGTTTAATACATAATCAACAGTTTGGTTCTCGCCACCGGTCAGACCAATCCTGACCATAAAAAGGTAGGTACCTGTGAGGGCTAGTATAAGTACGGGGATCAGAAAAATCCGTCCGCTGACGACGTGAAAGTACTGGGCAAAGAAGTCTTTATTGATCTTGGCAAAGAAATTTCGCAGTCCCTGTTGGCGCTTGGCAATCAGTACAATTCCCGAAATAGTAATTAGAAAAAGTAGAAAGGACGCAACGCCGACGATGATACGTCCGGTTTCTTTCAAGAATAGCGAACGGTGTAGTGCAATATTCCATTGGATAAAATCGCTTTGGGGCTTTACTTCTCCCAAAACGGCTCCGGTGCGGGGGTCAATGTAGGCTTTGAGCGAATTGCCCTCCTCATCGAAAGCATCGATCGTTACGAACTGATTGTGATCTACGGTAAGTTCTGTAATTTCGGAATAAACCTCCCACAGCGTCGGAATGGTCTGTGCGAGGTTTATTTCATCAAAATCACTGACTTTATACTCCTGTGTCTTTTCGTCCACTGCCCCGATTGCCAGGATCACTCCCGTTACTGAAAGTATCAACAGGAACAGTGCCGAAACTAGGGCTAAAGCCAGGTGCGCATACCGCCAGATGGATAGGGTCATTTGTTGCTTCTTACTGAACTTTACTTAATTTCACGAAACGGATATATCCCGTGCCCTCGGCACGCTCTATCAGCCCTTGGGGTGTTACAGCAAGTTCTACGTCTTTTACGTGGTATTTTTTTTCTTCTACGGCTGATTCAAAGCGTAATTTATAACCTTT
This sequence comes from Sphingobacterium alkalisoli, assembly GCF_005049105.1. Taxonomy (GTDB): domain Bacteria; phylum Bacteroidota; class Bacteroidia; order Sphingobacteriales; family Sphingobacteriaceae; genus Sphingobacterium; species Sphingobacterium alkalisoli. Next base: position 452,246 of record NZ_SUKA01000001.1, on the reverse strand, counting down.
GTTCAGTTTGGCATTGTCTATTTCGATAGTACGCACGGCACGGTCCCCACCGCCCACAGATGCACCGGTCACGGCACTGATTTTTTCTTTTGTCTTGGTCTGGAATTTGTACCATTCCTTTAAGGTATTGAACCATTGCTTATCAGGACCAAGTACCGAAAGGGTCTTTTCGTATTCGCCTTTGGGGTTGATCAGGGAGATAATGACATATGCTTTTTCGCCTTGGTAACCGACCATCTGAATCATGCACTTGTATTTACTCGTCTGGGCGAGAGATTGATTGGCAACTAAAAATAGACTGCAGATTGCTAATATAAGTTTTACGTGTATTTTCATATTCTTATTTTAAGAAATCGATAGCGACATGGCTGTTTTTCAAGAAATCATTTTCTTGTGCCAGTTCATAGGCTGTCTCCTCGAATTCTGTTTTCAAGTCCTTTTTTGCGCCGAGTGCGACAAGCTCCTTTAAAAGGACATCGTCTTTGGCTATCAGAGCGGCTTTGTGCAATGCAGTCGTCTTCTCTGCGTCTTGGGCATTGATGTCTGCGCCCAACTGAGCTGCTTTTTTGATAAGGGTTACATTCTCTTTGGCAACGGCTAAGTGAAACAAGTTGCGCCCATTGGTTTGAGGAGCGGCTACATCAAGACCTTTAGCTTTTAATATGGCTAGCTTGTCGGAGAAGTCGTCCGTTTGCGGTTGGGCCGAAGCACCTCTTTGTGGAGCTTGCCCCATCGGTCCGCCTGGTCTACGCTCCGTAAATGAATTAAACCAATGATATGCCAGATTATTACCGTCGCGATCGATTACATTAACGTCTGCCCCATTTTTTAACAGCAAAGATACGATCTCGGCCGTGCTGTTGGCAACGGCTTTGGTCAGCGCAGACTCGCCTTTTTCGTTGACGGCATTGATATCGGCAGTTTTGGCAATTAGGGTAGCCACTAATGCAGCATCCCTGCCACTGGCGGCATGAGCCAATGCGGTATTGCCTTCATTATCTTTTTTGTTGACATCGGCTCCTTTGGCCAAGAAGTAATTGATAATATCCGTATTTGGACGGCGCACTAATGGATGTAAGATTGTAGAACCGTCTTTTTGATAGATCGCTCTGGGATCTAACTTTAATTCTTCGATTAGATACTGGTAAGTTTCGATACCATTTTGGGATGATCTAGAACCTTGTGTTGCGAAGAATAGTGCATTGTTGGTTGGTTTTATACCTTTAGCCATTAGTTTCTGCATCAATTCTTTGTTGCCCAATTTTGCTGCATAATCAACAGCTGTGCTTCCGTACTCGTCGGTATCGTTGTATGACAGTCCTTTGGACACAAAATAGTCTGACTTGGCAAGGTCATTGTCGGTAGAAATTCCTAACAATAATAATGAAGCACCGTCGCCGAATTTCTGCTTTGGATCTACACCGGCTTTGAAAAGGGCGTCTAAAACGGCAAAGTTATCACTGCTGCTTACTGCAGCATTCTCGATGACGGAGCGCCCATGGCTGTCGTTTAGACGGATATCTGAACCTTTTTCGATGAGGTAATTTACCAGTTCGGCATTCCCTCTTCCTGCTGCCCAGTGTAAATAAGATGCGCTGTGGTGTGTCTTTTTGGCTACGCCATTGCCTTCTTGTTCGACCATAAACTTGATGGTTTCTAAGGGTGCTTCGTTTAGAATAGCTCGTGCTGTTGGATCCCAGGAAGCGGCATCGGGTTGTGATGGGCTATTGCCTTTGGCGATTTCTGCTTTTACCTGCTCTATAGTAGGCTGTGATTTCCAGAACTCAGGATTCATCAAGGTATTCGTGTTAGCTTCGCGCTGCTGTGCGGTGGCATATACCGAAGCGAATAAAAGTGATGCTAGAAGTATTTTTTTCATATGTGTGAATATTTATTTTATCTGGATAACATCGAAATTAATAACAAAATCTATCTTAAGCACAAATCAGGTAAGGTTCGTGGAACCTACCTGATTTGATAACTAAAGATATCTGCTTTAGTTTTTTATCGATTAATAAGAACCGATATATCTTGCAAATGCGTACCCGGTCAACTTAGCTCCTTTGACAATAGTTTCTTCTTTCCAGTTAACGACGTAAACGTTACCAGCCTTTCCAGCAGGAGTTAGTGGAATATATGCGTAATCTCCCACGACCCCTACGTTTTGATGCTGCCCGAAATTTAATTCTGTATCTGCTTCAATTTCTGTTGCTAGTTTTTTTGCAGTCTTGGCATTCAGATCAACTAATGCAATGTACCCGCCTGATTTATCTGTTTCATGATAAAGAACTATTGCTTTACCGTCTTTAATGTATCTAAAACCTCTAATGGAAGTACCAGTGGTACCTAATGCAGTGTTGAGATTAAATTCGTATGTGTCATCATATTTATCTGTTTCCTTACTTATACGAAGAATTTGGAAACCGTTAGTAGCCACGGCCTGGTAGATATGACCGTCAGTGCCTACATGTTGAGTTTTTGTTCTATAACCATTATTATTTCCCTTTGCCACGTTCGAAATAATAAATTCAGGATTTCTCAATGTTGGATAATCCAGAACTAAAGTAACCGTACCAATAGTATTATTTGTATTATCATTTGTAGTCCAAGCAACTGTACCATCCAAGTTCAATGAAGGTTTAGTCGGATCTATTTTGCTTACGGCGCAACCTATGTATATCTTGGTTTTTGCCGCATTGATAAGCGGAACGTCTGTACGACCCAAAGTATATCCCTGTACAGCAAGTTCGTCAGGGAAGGAAACAGGTACTTGACGAGTATTAATCATACCAGGATCTTTCAAATCCAAAATAGCTACACGTACCGTTCTAACATTTCTCTTGAATGTAGCTGTCAAGCCAGTCCCGTCATATTCTGTGGTAAGTGTAGCGCCATCTGAATTGACGCCTACACCAAGTTCATCTGTTGATTTGATCCAACGTGGCTGAGTACCTAATATATCTTGTGTATTTACCTCGCGTCCGAATGTAGTATAATTACCTTGACCAGCAACTTGATAGGACTGAAATAAGCCTGCATCGGCCCCAGTATACTGAATATCAAATAAGATTTTACCATCTTCTGATGCTTGTACACGGGATGTACGTGGCGAAGTTAACATCAATCCTTTCCCTGCTGGATAAATATCCAGTTCAAAATTAGGATCGATAGCCTGCCCGTGCGTAATACCGTAGGCCAGCGTACCACCGTTGCCATTAGTTGTAGTGGGAGGTGCTCCGTCGGCACCTAACGACATTGCTGCTGTCAACGTAATCCAACGAGTATCGGTATCTTCTGGCTCCGTATCAGGGCCATTATCTTTATTACATCCTGTGAATGTCAAAGCAAGTAATGCTGTTGCATACAAAGCAGACTTTAATAGATTTTTTTTCATGATATAATTTGCTTATAAAAATTTATTGATGGTATAATTTAGTTTAACATATATTCCTCTCCCTGGCTTTTGCTTCTTAAAATTATCGTACAACTCCGCGTTGAATATATTCTTTGCATCTAGGCTCACGACAAGCTTTTGGGAAGGGAAACGATAACTTGCTCCCAAATCATGAGCAAATTGTGCGGGAGTTACACCCCAATCTGGATTACGCCAAGCTATATTGTACTCCTGTACAAAACCAAAATTGTAATATAAATTCAGAATGGATCTCTTTTGAAAGGCATTATTTAGCCTATACTGGACATTGCTATTTATTGTAAAGTATGGTTCATTTGACACTAACTCATTATGGTACGGATTAGGATTTCCTTGATTATCAAACTCGCCCTTCATTAAATTTTTGAACTTTGAAAAATTGAACGATGCATTAAGTTTATTATCAAAAACATAGATTACCTCAGCTTCAAAGCCTCTCGCTTGTGTCATTCCTAAATTGATGAATTTGGTAACATCCAACGTCGCATTGTCCACATTTTCAATGGTATCAGCATCAAATGTTTGTGTCATAATTTTATCATATCCGTTACGCCAGAAAGCGCTCGCATATAATGATATTTTGCTCTTTCCTCGCTCTAACGCATCTGTTCGAATCCCAAGATTATAGTTGATGTTTCGCTCGGGCGTGAGCTCGACATTTGGTATTATATTCCGCTCCGGTTCGCCAAATCGTTGAGTCTCTGTTGGTGAGACAACGGAATTTTCAGCAGAAGTTACAACATAAAGCCGAGGCATCACTTTGAATGCTAAAGCGAAGGAGTAGCCTATATTATTATTCAAGATTGTTGTATCGCGCCGGTTAATTGTCTGCTGACCTTCAGGATAAACAAAATCAACCTTCCTCTGATTGTTCCGATCTCCGGTATATTTGAGCTGAGCATTTGTTTTTATTCTTCCTTGCCATATCTCAGTTTCGTAATTAAAAGCTAAGATATTTTGAATCGTCTGACTTGTCGTGACGAGATCCTTGGGTACTGGCTTAAGCAAATTATTGTCATCACGATCCGTCCGTTCGTACTTATGATTTAATGATATGCGATGACCAGGCATGAACATATAAGCGAGATTAGAACGAGCATTGATGATATTACGATTGATAAGACTCATTGTAGGACGCCCTTGCTGCGCTTCATATTGAATTTGACCAAACTCATCGGTGTATATCTTTCGTAGTGGCTTCCGCTCTCCGTCGTCAATAATTTCACGCAGTGAACCGTCCCAATTATATTTAAAAGTAACTGTATCCTCCAAATAAGTACTCCTATCACTTACCGTGGCATTCACGTTTAAAGCAAGGCCTTCAACAAATAGATCTCGTTTATTGTAGTTCAAACTCCAAACGTTAGCCTTTGCCTCATTAAATCGTCCTACATAGGGAGTGGCCATCGAGATGCCGTGAGGTACCTCCTCATAGCTTTTCGAGACATTATATCCGATAAAAAACACATCTGCCCATTTTACATCCGTAAAACCGGCTTCAAATCGACCTGCGGTCGAATGGTATTCGTTATTAAAACGTTTAGCCCGAAAAGGCCTTGTTACTGCGCCTCTATAATCTACGTAGGTGGTTGATTCCCCCCATGTTGTGTAGCTGTTATCCGAATGGGTATAAAAACCACTACCCCGAAATGTAAATCCGCTTTTCTTGTGCCTTAAAATTGTTGACAAATCGCCATTATATGTACCAAATGATCCGTAAGATACTGCTGCAGTAATATTATTTAGAGACGCATCTCTCTTCATTACTACATTGATAGCACCGCCAATGTAATTTCCTGACAGATGTGCCGGAAGGACGCCTTTATATACTTCAATACGCTCGATCATCGATGGAGGAATATTATTCAAGTTAAAAGATGAACCATACGTTGATGTCTCTATTCCGTCTATAAAGACACCTATGGTACTGCCCGACATACCATTTAGGTTATAGTCTACCTGTGAACCCACCCCTCCATTTTGCCTTACCCTTACACCAACCGCTCGATCCAACAGCTCGTTCGTAGTCAGATTTCGTAAAGACGCTTCTTTGGTTTCTATCACCGCAACGGCAAACCCACTGGTTTCCATCTCCTTCTTAACGGTCATACCTTTGACAGCTACCTCATCTAATGTGATATCACCTTTCGGACTGATGTGTACATCGAGATGTTCTTTTGCGTTTCTCACGACAAGTGTCAACGTCGTTGCATCAATCTCTACGGATGAAACACGAATCTCCTGCCTTCCGAAAGGAACATTTTTTAACGTATAGAAACCTTTATTATTCGACATCCCTGCTATTTCTGTTCCGACGACACGAACGGTGACATTGCTCAACGGTGTACCATCTTCTAAATGGACCTTGCCGGTTATATCCCCCGTCTGTGCCGATACTAGCACGGATAATAAGATAAAAAAGACAGTCGAATAAAATTGTTTCATTAATAAAGCTTAATATAGTACATTGAAACTTTCCTTAGAACAAGTCTAAATAAAATTCAACGACGCAAAATTAGAATTATTCTAAATAGAAGAATGACGCATTCGGAAAAAAAAGCTTCACAATCGGAAATATCTTACACTCATAAATAGTCGATGCTCATCACGTAAGTAGGTCAATGAGCTGGCTTAGCCATTTTATTTGAGCTATCAGCGAACTGAGTAGTGCGATATTGCCTCGTAGCGGGCTCGCACGGTTGCTAAATTTACAACACTTTTTATTGCGTTCAGCACGCTTAACTCAAGTATTTTTGGATTAATTAAATTAATCTATGATATAGGTTTTTAATCAAAAAAGTCCAAAAAAACCGTTTTTAAAACTCGCCGAAGTCGTTTTTTAAAACGTTTCGTAAACTTTGTCAACTTGTCCACAGATTTTGGAAAGTTTGCGAAGCGTTTTTTTATTTTAACACAGTCGTTTTAGGCTCTTTTGGGGCAAAAAAAAAGTCTGCACCCAATAGATGCAGACTTCGGCCTGTAATTCAAAAAGTTGAACTACTCGGTTTTCTTAAAAGTTAAACCCTGCAGGAGCGTTTTTAGCTGCTTGCCCGGGTGGAAAATCAAACGTGTACGAACGATGTTCGTGGCGTTGACCTCTTCCCTTGTATCGGTGCCGGTGCTGTTCGAACCCAAGTGAAAGGAACCCAGATTACCCAGACGGACAATGTATCCCCGCGAGATGTTGCGCGGGATCTCCCTTAGCAGACTCTGTAGCACAGCATATACATCGACCTCGTTTATAGACGAAGCATGTGAAATATCGGAAGCTAAATCTTCCAGTACGACTTCTCCGGCACTTACCGGACGTGCGTAGAACTTTTTGGGAGCCGTAGGATCTCCCGGTTTGCCGATTTCGGCCACATTGTACTTAATTGCCATAATTACAAAAATTTAAATTAAACACTAAACATTTACGAACTCTTGTTGCAACGGTACAAACATAGTACATCGGTCTGGCGCGGAGGGGGTAAAATTCCGCCAAAATATGGGGCACCCCGAAAAACTTTTTGGCGGAATTTTACCCCTTGAAGTGGAAATTAGTGCGTTTGTAAATGCAAAGCATTTTCATTACGTTTGCATACAGCTTGGAACAAGTCTAAATAACATCTATTAAGACCAGACCATCAATCAAGGTAGTAAGATGACTCCACTAGATAATAACGATTCATTTTCAGAATTTACGACGCCTTTGTTAGCAAACAGCTTCTTCTCTGAGTTGAGCGCTGTTATGCAATATGGCATTTGGAATGGAAGTACTGTATCTGAACTTATACTACCTATATCAGGCTACTTAAATATATTCTGTATCGAAGGACATGCTCCATGTTCTTATGCCGTAGGTAACCGGCAATATTCGGTAGCATGCGATTATACAAACGTCCATCTTGTAACGACAGGACAGCTGCTCGATATTTCTACGATAAAAGAAAATGCAAAAATCATGGCATTCATTATCCCCAAGGAATACCTTGACGTACACCATAATGCGGGGTTACTGCTTTCTTCCGACATCTGGGTAATCCGAACCAACAGCCGTATCGATCTGATCAAGCAACGCGTCGCAGCGCTGTATACCAGTGAAGACCTGCTGAGTAGCATCAAAACCCAAAGCCTATTACTAGAGGCCCTGGCCTTGCAGATGGAAATACTGCTGTCAGAAAATAAAGCTATCGTTAAAGACCAACTGCTGGATAAGGTCATTGAGGCAAAAAAAATCATTCAGGAAGACCTCACCCAAAACCACAGCATAGGCGACCTTGCAAAAATGATAGGTACGAATGAACAGTACCTAAAAAAATATTTCAAGCTGCATGTCGGGAAAACGGTGATGAGCTTTACCCTGGAAACAAAAATGCTGTATGCCAAAAAGCTGATCATGACCGGAAAGCACCGTATATCGGATGTTGCTCGATTAACGGGTTATAAACATGCGACACACTTTACTACTGCTTTTAAAAAATATTTTGGCTTTATTCCGAATTCATTAAAATATGCATTCTTAATATTCCACGAAACCATCCTATCTGTTTTGGGATTCGAAAGCTTAGCATTCTCCGTTGTTTTTGTATAATAATAACGAGAACATATCCCTTTTAGTCATATCGAATAGTGTGGATTTGGCCTCGATAGATAAAAACTATTCTCGGATGAAATTATAAAAAAGAGCTACCTAATTTAAAGTAGCTCTCTTCCTTTTTGAGAAAAAAAAATTTTAATCAAATTTCCAACGTACAAATGCTTCGATCGCTTCGTAATTGGCAAGACCCAACTTATGGTATAGGCTTGCGGTATCGCTGGTGCGGTCTTCGGCACGCACCCAGAATTCACGTGGATCATCACCCGGGAAAACCGGAAGATCTTTTTGTGACTGGTGTTTGAATATGGCTAAACGTTTGCGTTTTACCTCTTGTGGCGAAAGTGGTACAGCCATCTCTATTTCATGAATTGGATATTCATGCCATGCACCACGGTACAACCACAACCAACAGTCTTTCGTCCATTCATCGGTCTTCGATAAGCGGTGTAAGGCTTCAAATAATATATCGAAACATACTTTATGTGTTCCATGTGGATCAGCAAAATCACCGGCAGCAAAAACTTGGTGTGGTTTTACCTTGCGAAGCAATTCTATGGTTTGCTGAATATCATCTTCGTAAGATACCTCTTTTGAAAATTTACCTCTATCATAGAATGGAAGCGCCTGAAAATGTATATTTTCGTCAGGAAGCCCTACAAACCGAGCCCCCGCAATGGCTTCTCCTTTACGGATATATGCTTTCGTGATACGAATGATTTCGGGATCAACCTGGTTTGGTTGCTTTGTTTTAAAAAATTCTCTCGCTTCTTCGTACACTTTACGCGTAGTACCGTTATCATCGGCAATGGCATGTGCAAAATCCATAACAAATTCCAGGTAACGCAATACATCATCATCCCACACGGCTGTATTACCGGAAGTCTGATAAGCAACATGAACATTATGTCCTTGATCGGCTAAGCGGATGAAGGTACCTCCCATCGAGATCACATCATCATCTGGATGTGGTGAGAACAACAATACATTCTTACGTGCGGGTTCGGCACGCTCTGGACGGCTACTATCATCCACATTCGGCTTACCTCCGGGCCATCCTGTAATGGTACGTTGTAATTCATTGAAAATACGAATATTGATATTATAAGCTGGTCCTTGTTCAGTTACGAGCTGTGCCATACCGTGATTATTATAGTCATCATCGGTGAGCTTTAGGATGGCTTTGTCCAAGTGTAATGACAGCCATACAACGGCTTTTTTTGCTAGCGTTTCCGTCCAGATTACATCTTCAGCCAACCAAGGTAGATCAAAGCGTGTCAGCAAGGACGCCGCATCTTGATCTAAAATAAATTCTACATGATCGGATAATTGTAGATAAGTGGCCGGAATATCGGAAGAAATATCTCCTTCTATGGCTTTTTTCACTATCTCTGCCTTCTTCTCGTTCCATGCCATCAAAATAATTTCTTTGGCTTTGAAAATAGTACCCACACCCATGGTAATCGCTTTGGTCGGTACATTTTCCTTACCTCCGAAATCACGGGATGCATCTCTTCGCGTCAAATCATCTAACGTAACAAGACGTGTGCCTGAATTGGGCGCAGATCCTGGTTCATTAAAACCGATGTGACCTGTACGTCCGATACCGAGAATCTGAATATCTAATCCGCCAAAAGAAGATATTTTTCGCTCATATCCTTCACAGAACGCGGGCACTTCTTCCAATGTCAGCGTTCCATCGGGAATATTGATATTTTCTTTTGGAATGTCGATGTGATCAAATAACTGTTTGTCCATAAACTGAACATAACTTTGATCGGCTGTCGGCTGCATTGGATAGTATTCATCCAAGTTAAAAGTCACTACATTTTTAAAACTCAACCCTTCTTCTTTGTGAAGACGAATCAGCTCTTTGTAGACTTTGATCGGCGTCGCCCCTGTGGCTAAACCCAATACAGCGATTTCACCCTTTTCTTGCTTTTCTTTGATAATGGTAGCAATACGTCTTGCAACATCTAATGAGGCAGCATCTTGATCTGGATATACCTTTACAGGTACTTTTTCAAAACGAGTTTCCTCTAACAAATTTAATCTTGCCATTGATAAGGAATAATAATTTAGAACGTGAATAACAAATTTAGAAATAAAAACCTCGTTTTATCAATAAACTCTTATTTTTTTTGCGGTTTCTTGCGTTTTTCGTCTCCGCAACCGTTTGTCTATCTTATAATTCTTTTAGATGCTGAATTGCAGAAACTAACGTTTCCTCTTTTTTAGCAAAGCAGATTCGCAAGAGCTGCTGATTATAGGCTTTGGAATAAAATGCGGAAACCGGAACCATCGCGACTTTGTGTTCTTTGGTGATATATTGGGCAAAAGATAACTCGTCTTGATCGCTGATATTGGAGTAGTCTACTAACAGAAAATATGTACCTTGGCTGGGCAAAATATTAAATCTGGTTTCTTGTAACCCGATCACTAAGAGATCTCTCTTTTTTTCGAAGAAGGACGATAGATTCAAATACCTTTCTTGCTGACCCAAATAGCGCGCAACGGCATATTGCATCGGCGTATTCGAAGAAAACACATTGAACTGATGAATTTTTCTGAATTCGATGGTGAGCAATGGGGGCGCAATGATATAGCCTAATTTCCATCCTGTGGTGTGCAGCAGCTTACCGAAAGAAGCTACTAGGAACGATTTATCCCGTAAACCAGGATATTGAATCACACTTTGATGAACCCGTCCATCATATATAATATGTTCATACACCTCATCACTCAATACATAGATATTCTGGTTGGCTATAAGCCGTTCTAAAGCGACTAAATCTTCTTGTTTCAGTACGGTTGCTGTTGGATTATTCGGATTATTGATGATAATAAGCCTTGTTTTATCTGAAATCAAATTTTCTACTTCATCCCAATCAATCTGAAATGCAGGAGCCTGTAAGCGAACCGGAATTACTTTTCCGCCAAAGACTTCCACACTGGGTTTATACGAATCGTACGCGGGTTCGAAAATGATCACGTCGTCTCCGGGGTGCACCACGGTACCTATCGCCGTAAAAAGTGCTTGTGTACCTCCTGAGGTGATGGTAATTTCGGTTTCTGGATTTACTTGTACACGGTACAGGTATTCCAGTTTATTGGCAATGGCCTGTCGAAGTTCCATTATTCCGGGCATCGGTGCATATTGATTAAACCCCTGGTGCATATATTCAGTCACAAGGTTGATCAATTCTGGGTCGGCCGGAAAATCAGGAAATCCCTGTGATAAATTAACGGCACCATGCGCATTGGAAAGGGCTGTCATCTGTGAAAAGATACTCACAGTGGTTTCGGGAAGCTTGGAAGAGAAGGAGTTGTTCATAGATATGTTTATCTTTACATAAATTTTAATGACATGATTAGATTACTATTATCCCTATTGCTAATGATTCCGGTTCTTTTATTTGCCCAGTCAAAAGAGGAACTCGTGGCACAAATAAAAGATAAACCAACCGAAATTGCAACAATCCGCTTAATTCAACGGGCAGGAGGGTATGATCCAGATTATAAGGAGTTAAAGGTGCTGTTTAAAGGTTTAGATAAAAAGGTAAGAAAATCCACTGAAGGTAAAATCTTCGAACGTTATTTGGATGCGCTAAAGAAGAGTTCGGTTGGAAAAAAGGCGCCGGGCATTACGCAGCTAGATTTACATGGCGAACCGTATTCGCTACAAGATCTGAAAGGTAAGTATGTATTGGTGGACTTTTGGGCTTCATGGTGTCCTCCTTGTCGGGCAGAGAACCCCAATCTAGTCGCTACATATGCCGAATTCAAAGACAAAAATTTCGAGATATTGGGTGTTTCGCTGGATAGAGAATTCGAACCGTGGAAAAAGGCAATCGAAGACGATAAGCTGACTTGGAAACATATTTCAGATCTGCAGTATTGGAACAGCGGAGCTGCACAGACTTATGGTATTAAAGCAATTCCGCAGAATGTGCTGGTGAATCCTGAAGGAATTATCATCGCGAAGAACATTCATGGAGAGGCGCTAAAAAATAAGCTAAGGGAGGTGTTGAAATAGGACTGGGTTAAAGATTAAGGATGAAGCAGCAAAGACTAAGGACAACATGACCTTAAAGACTGCCGCGTCGTACCTCCTGGCAGTGACGAGATCGAAATCAGATTAAACAGCAAGGGCAACAAATCACTACCCGAATAAGGCACTGAATAGATTCTCTAACGTAGCCATTGGACGGACAGCTATATCATACTTTTTGACATCCAATCCTTTTACATTGTATTTGGAAATAAATATACCGTCAAAACCTAGTTTTTCGGCTTCGGCTATACGCTGTTCTATACGGTTAACAGCTCGGATTTCTCCGGATAAACCAACCTCACCTGCAAATGTGACATTGGTTGGCAACGGTATGTCCTGCTGAGAAGATATCAGAGCCGCTATAACGGCCAAATCTATTGCGGGATCTTCTACCCGAATGCCTCCGGCTATATTTAAAAATACATCCTGCGCACTTAACCGAAATCCAAATCGCTTTTCCAACACCGCCAACAGCATACTCAATCGCTTCGCATCAAAGCCTGTAGTGGTACGCTGTGGTGTTCCAAACGCAGAATTACTTACCAAGGCCTGTACTTCGATCATCAACGGCCTGATGCCCTCCAACATTGCCGCAATGGCTACGCCGCTAACCGGTTCTTCCCGTTGAGACATCATAATTTCGGATGGATTGGATACTTCGCGCAATCCAGACCCCTGCATTTCATAAATGCCCAGTTCAGAAGAAGATCCAAAACGATTTTTTACAGAACGGAGGATCCGATACACATGATGACGGTCTCCTTCAAATTGCAGCACCGTATCGACCATATGTTCTAACACTTTTGGCCCTGCAATAGCACCATCTTTGGTAATATGCCCTACAATAAATACAGGTGTACTAGTTTCTTTGGCAAAGCGTAACAATTCTGCTGTACATTCACGAACCTGGGAGACTGAACCGGGTGCCGATTCGATCTGTGCCGAATGCAGTGTCTGAATAGAGTCAATAACAATAATATTAGGCTCAATAATCTCAATCTGCTTGAATATATTCTGGGTAGAGGTCTCTGTGAGAATATAGCAATTAGCTTTGGAATGCTGTACCAACCGCTCGGCCCGCATTTTTATCTGTTGCTCACTTTCCTCTCCCGATATATATAGGGTTTTGACCTGCGGTATATTTAACGCGAGCTGTAGCATCAACGTGGATTTACCGATACCGGGTTCTCCTCCGATCAGTACGAGCGACCCCGGGACTATACCCCCTCCCAGCACCCGATTGAATTCTTTATCAGGCGTGGCCAGCCGATGTTCGTCCTGGTAAACGATTTCATGTATGATCGCAGCTTTATTAGCTCTTTTGGAAGAGGCGGACGTACTTCGCCACTCCGGTACTTTGGAATTGGATTTTTCAACAACTTCTTCTACAAAAGAATTCCATTGTTTGCAAGAAGGGCACTGTCCAAGCCATTTTGCGGATTCATAGCCACAGGATTGACAGAAGTAAGCTGATTTTGATTTTGCCATCGTACGAAAATACTAAAAAATGAAGCGCTTTAAGGATAAAACTTAAACACTACCCTTCTTCCGGCGGTTCGGAATCCGATTGCGGAAGCTCTTCGGTAAGTTCTGCTAATAGCTTGTCTACTTCTGCTTCTGTGGCAGTGAGTTTCGTTTTGCATACCGCAATTAATTGAGAGGCCCGTTTTATTCTTTCGGAAAGTTCGTCTACATTGACTTTCCCTGTTTCTATTTCAGCCACGATGATTTGCAGCTCCTCAAAAGCGTCTGTATAGGTATAACTATTGGCCATGATCTCCTTCTTTATGTGTAACTGTGCCGGTGATTTTTCCGTCTATAAAAATAGTTTCGATTCGATCACCCATTTGTAATTGGCTGATATGGGTGACAATTTTTCCATTCATTCGGGTAATACTAAACCCTCTTTTTAATAATTGTGTAGGATCGGCTAATTTAACGAGTCGATCGAGATGTTCGAGGCTCGTCTGCTTCTCCCTTAAAAATTGATCACTAAAGAATTGCAAACGCTGTGTAAGTATGAGTACCCCATGTTTTTCAGAAGCAATTTTATTTTTACTGCTCCAACTAATCTGTTGCATCGAATGTGCAATTGCATTTCGCTCCCGTAAAAAATGCTGTTTGGAAAAATAAACGAGTTTCTCCTGGGATTGATCCAACGGGATCGCGAAGTTGTGAAATTTTTGGATTAAAAAATCAGCTAGCTCGCTGGGTGTTATTGCATTTTTATACGCGACCATTTCACTTACCGTTTCATTTGTCGAATGACCGATACCTGTTAATACAGGTAATGGGAATATCGCAATGGCTTTGGCAAGTAAGTAATTGTTGTAGCTGGACAGACCGACTTCGCCCCCTCCTCCCCGGATAATGGCAACCGCATCATATTTATCCGTGCACTCGGCTAACAGACTGAGCTGTTTGATAATAGAAGGAATTGATTTATCTCCTTGTAAGAGCGCTGGATATAAGGTTGTTTCGAAGCGATATCCCCAGGGATTGTTATTAATGATTTTGTAAAAATCGGATAGGCCTTTACTCGTCTCGACAGAAATAATAGCCAAGCGCTTGGGAACTGCTGGAAAGGGTAGCTTTTTATTGGTATCGAAAATACCTTCTTGCTGTAGCTTCAGGATACTTTCCTTTTTCTCGCGCTCGAGTTCTCCCAATACAAATGTGGGATCAATATCGACGATTCGAAGGCTTAAGCCATACATGGGATCGTACGAGATGCCGGCTTGAAATAGCATGGTAATGCCATCCCGCAATGGCTCGTTAAGCAGCTTGATAAACTGTTGATTGATGCGTTGAAAATCGGTTTTCCAAAGGATTGAGCGTATTTCAGCAACTATTTTTCCGTCTTTCTTTTCAACCAATTCAGGATAGCAATGTCCGGAGTGTGAATAATGGTTCAATTTATTCATTTCGGCTTTGATCCAATACAAATTCTTATAGCGGTCCGCAATTGTTTTCTGAATACTGCGTGTTACCTCTAATAAAGAAAAAATGGTTTTGCTGTCAACAACCTCCGGCATAACCAAACTTAGCTAAAATGGGTTGAATTTACAAACCAAACGAAATAACTGATGGACTCCTCTGAAATAGATACTAAGACGAGAGATTATAAGAAGCAAAAAACATGCGGTTTTATGCGCTTTTATTACTAAATTTACTTCAAGAAACGAAATTATGAAAACAACAAGTCCTTTATCTCTACTACTCACACTGGTCAGTATCTTTGTAAGCACTGTAGACCTGTCTGCGCAATACAAACAAACAATCGTAAATAGAACTACATTGGTACAGAATAGTGGAAATATTATTCCCCTTCAGCGTCTAGACAAGCTAAAAATAGCTGTGGTAACTCCAGTAAAGGGAAAATATATTCCATTCGTGGAACAGGTACAAAAATATGCCGAGGTAAGTGTTTTCGACTTTAACATGTACGAAGAGAACACCAAATATTTTAATACAATCATTGTAGCTGCCACAGAAAGGGAGCTAAGGAGTGATCTCGCGGCACTATTGCAACAGTCTGCAGTAAATAGAAAGCACGTGATCTTGTCTCTATTTAAGGAATCTGCTCCGCTGGAGAACCCATGGACCTCTCCTGCCTCCCAATCGGGATTTACCAAACTTGTATCTCCGGGTATCGATGCCACATCTCAGCGAAATGCGGCGATGTCCCTTTTTGGCGGTTTGGCTCTCACCGAAGGGAAATTGAAAACGGAACAAACCCGCATTCAGTATGCAGCAGGAGAAAGTTCGGGATTGGATATTTCGAAGATGACAACCAGAATAGATGCCATAGCAAAAGAAGCGATTAGCAAGCATGCTGCTCCGGGACTGGTTGTAATGGCCCTAAAAAGTGGGCAGGTTATTTTTGAGAAAGCTTATGGCTCACATACTTATGAAAGTAAGCAAGCAACGGCTGTTGACGATATTTTTGATCTGGCATCTATAAGCAAAATTGCAGGTACCACGCCCGTCGTTATGACATTGCAGGAACAGGGCATTATTCATCTGGATAGTACAATTGGACATTACTTGGGCCAGGCCAAAACGACGAACAAAGCAGACATCACGACACGATCGGTACTGCTGCACGAGGCGGGTTTTACGCCTTTTATCCCTTTCTACCGTAATTTAAAACCGGGCGATCTGCAATCGTATGAAGATTCTGACCATCAGGTCAAAGTAGCCGATAATGCCTTCCTGAAAAATAATTATTACCAGAATGTGATGTGGCCTGAGATGCTTAATTCAGCCGTGAAGCCCACTGGAAATTATGTATATTCGGATATCAGCATGTATGTGATGAAAGAAATTGCAGAACACGAAACGAGTACCCCGATGGAAGAATTCGTACAGGATTTCTTATATAAACCTATCGGGATGAAAACTGCTGGCTATACCCCAAGAACCCGCTTTGATAAATCGCGCATCGTTCCCACCCAGCATGATACGGCTTTTCGTAAAGTGCTGTTGCAGGGCTATGTCCATGATGAAGGAGCTGCCATGGCGGGAGGTGTAGCGGGTCATGCAGGGTTGTTTGCCACGGCCAATGATCTGGCAATATATGGTCAGTTGTTGTTAAATCGGGGAGAATATGGCGGGGTTCGTTATTTCAAACCCGAAACGGTAGATTTGTTTACTTCCAATCAATCGCAATCTAGTCGTAGGGGATTGGGTTTTGACAGAGCTGATCCGGATCTGAAAAAGGAATATCCTTCCAAATTGGCGAACTCTTCTGTCTACGGTCATACCGGTTATACCGGAACTTGTATATGGATCGATCCAAAACATCAATTGGTGTATATATTTCTTTCTAATCGGGTACATCCGCAGGTGACGGGAAAACTATATGAACTAAACATCCGAAGTCGCATTCAGGATGTTATTTATGAAACAATTAACGAAGAAAAATAAATGAAGAAGTGGTTTTGTATGGGGTTGATACTCACGAGCTATAGTTTACAGGCACAAGATTTCAAAACCATCCATCGTGATTTAATCGTGGTCGACGGGCATAACGATGTGATTATAGAATCTATATTACCGGGTCATGATATAAGCAATCGTCTTACTACGGGACATACAGACATTCCGCGATTGATAGAAGGGGGTGTTGATGTACAATTTTTCGCAGTGTGGTCCGATGATAAAAAGTGGCAAACCAACGCTTTCAAGCACGCTAATGACCAACTGGATGCCCTCAAAAAGGTATTGAGTAAAAATCCGGATAAAATTGTATTAGCAAAATATACAGCAGATATTGATCGTATTATCGGCGAAGGTAAGATTGCCGCTGTAATTGGTATAGAGGGTGGAAATATGATTGAGGAGAGCATCGCCAATTTAGAAAAATTGTATGAGCGGGGCGCTCGCTACCTTACCCTCACCTGGAATTATAATCTACCTTGGGCTACAGCTGCAGCGGTAGAAGTGTTAACAAAATCAGACAAGGGCAAGGGACTCTCGGAACATGGGGAACGTATCATCCGTAGAATGAATGAGCTCGGTATGATGATCGACCTATCGCATGCGGGTGAGAAGACGTTTTATGATGTTATGCGTATTTCGACTAAACCCGTATTGGTATCACATAGCAATGCGGCGGCCCTTACACCGCATTCACGGAATTTGGACGATAAGCAACTTGAAGCTTTGAAGCAAAATGGTGGAGTGGTAGGGGTTAACTTCTATTCTGGTTTTTTAGATGTTACGTACGAAGATCGGGTACAAAAATTGTATCAAACACATTTTGGCGAACAAGGAGATTATACGCTTTCCGTAACCCGACAATACGGGAAGTTACCAACTAATTTACAACATGAAGCCAATGCTTCCTTGTCAACCTTGTTAGACCATATCGACTATTTGGTCCGTAAGGTGGGCATAGACCACGTCGCGATTGGTTCTGATTTTGACGGAATTGAATCTCCACCTCAAGGACTGGAAGATGTTTCCAAGTTCCCAAATCTTACGAAGGCGTTATTCGAACGAGGATACTCCCAAGATGACATCGCGAAGATCATGGGGCTTAACTTCTTGAGGATATGGAAAGAGAATGAAAATCAGTGATCCAGTTGAATGAGCTCTTTGTAATTTTTATGGAGCTTCTTCGTAAGCCGTATATACAGGAGGTAATAAAACAATGCAATTAGCGAGAAAAGAATTGCCGCCAAAACGAGCATAATACCAATAAATAAGCTATATTCGACCCAAGTTGGTGCGCCATCGCGTACCGTGGTATCTGCGATATTATGCCAGCCATCCCACATACCCTGTATAAACTCGACCGTAATAACAAAAAAATTGACATAGATATACTGTTGTACTAATTTCCGGGTGGCAATAATATCCTCCGTTAATTTTTTTGTGTTCTTTTCGGCTTTGATATTTTTATACTTTTTAAAGAAAAGTATAATGAAAATCAAAAGGACTACATAATAAAACACATATACGACATCTTCCCAAAGGGCATTGGGGCCCTCTCGCCAATATTTTCGGGAGAGGTAATTGAGTAGGATTCCGGCTGAGAACTCCAGACAACTGATTGCAAAAATCCATTTTACAATAGAAGAAGAACTCTTATGAAGCATTTCTCTGATTTCCTCCCGATTGATCTTCGGGAAATTATTGTCTTTATTCCAGTGCTGTTTTAACACATCTAATTCATCCATTATGCACCTCCTTTTGTACTTAGCATGTTCTTCAATTTTGTTTTGATGCGGTTCATCTTTACCCGGGCATTTACCTCACTGATTCCTAATGTTTCGGAAATCTCCGCATAGTCTTTATCCTCCAGATACATGTATACCAAAGCCTTCTCTATATCGTTAAGCTCCTGCACTGCCCGATACAACGACCGTAATTGTTCTTCTTGCCTGGTATCGTACTCTTCGTACCGAATATTGTGAAGCGAATTATCCCACTGTACGGTCGGAACATTACGTTTTTTATTTCGGTAAAGAGAAATGGCAGTATTTAAGGCAACCCGATAAGCCCAGGTTGTAAACTTGGAATCACCTCTAAACGATGGATAGGACTTCCATAATTGTATTGTCATCTCTTGAAACAAATCTTTATGCGAATTCATATCACCTGTATATAATTTACAGATTTTATGAAGGATGTTTTGATGCTCCTCCAGTTGATTGATAAATTCTGCTTCGAGATTGGAATACATAATATACTATATGTCGAAGGTAAGAAGATATTGTTACATCGAAATGGCATGTAATGCAATAATTTACGTATTATACAATCGCAAGATATACCGATCCCTTAAATTGCATATCAGACACAATTTATCTAGCTTTGTGGGCTATGCAAAAAAAAGCAGAAAACAACGTACGATCATATATTCAAATAAAAGGCGCTCGTGTCAATAACCTGAAAAATATTGATGTCGATATTCCAAAAAATAAACTTGTAGTCATTACAGGAATGTCAGGCTCTGGAAAGTCTTCCTTAGCATTTGACACCCTATACGCAGAAGGCCAAAGGCGTTACGTCGAAAGCCTTTCCTCTTATGCGCGTCAATTCATGGGGCGTATGAATAAACCCGAGGTAGACTATATCAAAGGCATCGCCCCGGCTATCGCCATTGAGCAGAAAGTTATTACAAGCAATCCACGTTCTACGGTAGGTACTTCGACAGAAATATACGATTACTTAAAATTACTCTTTGCACGGATAGGTAAGACATTTTCTCCTATTTCCGGGAGAGAAGTGACAAAGGATACCGTTTCATCCATTGTAGATACGCTTATAAGTTATCCTATCGACAGTACACTTACGATCTTAAGTCCACTTATCCCATTAAATGAACGAAAACTGAAAGAAGAACTTTCATTGCTACTCCAAAAAGGATTTATACGTATAGTTTTTAAAGGGGAGATGCAGAAGATTGAGTCTCTACTTGAAGATAAGGGCGTACCAAATAAACAGGTTAAAGATGGTGAGGTAGAGATTGTGATAGACCGTATCCGATTGGATAAAGAAGATGACACGATCCACCGCATAGCGGATTCCGTGCAAACGGCCTTCTTTGAAGGAAAGGGTTCCTGTGCTATTGAAATTGATGGTAAGCGCCTTTCCTTCTCCGATAAATTTGAGCTAGATGGAATCACTTTCGAAATCCCCACAGCCAATTTCTTTAGCTTTAACAATCCCTTTGGCGCATGCCGCAGATGCGAAGGATACGGCAAAATTATTGGCATCGATCCCGATCTAGTTATCCCTGATAAAAGTAAATCGGTATATGATGGTGCCATCGCTCCTTGGCGAGGCGAAAAAATGGGGATTTGGTTAGAAAAATTAGTCCGAACTGCTATCAAGTTCGACTTCCCTATTCATCGGGCCTATGGCGATCTAACAGCCGATCAACAAAATCTATTGTGGACAGGAAATAGTTATTTTAGTGGGCTGGATCTGTTTTTTAAAGAACTAGAAGAACAGACCTATAAAATACAATATCGCGTCATGCTATCACGCTACCGGGGGAAAACAGATTGTCCGGAGTGCAAAGGTACCCGCCTACGTAAAGATGCTTCTTTTGTGAAGGTAGAAGGTAAATCGATCATCGATATCGTTCTGATGCCAATAGACAAAGCTCTTGAGTTTTTTCAAGATCTAACTCTCGCGGAAAATGAACAGATTATTGCAAAGAGACTACTCGCAGAGATACTGAACAGGATCCAATTTTTGTGCGATGTTGGTCTGCGTTATTTGACGTTAAACCGGCTGAGCAATACGTTGTCGGGCGGGGAATCCCAACGTATTAATCTGGCCACCTCTCTGGGCAGTTCGCTTGTAGGTTCCATCTATGTCCTAGATGAACCCAGCATAGGCCTTCATCCCCGTGATACGCAAAAGCTGATCAGTGTGCTTAAATCTCTTCGTGATGTAGGTAATACCGTGATTGTGGTAGAACATGAACAAGAAATGATGGAAGCAGCAGATTACTTAATTGATATCGGTCCAGAGGCGGGAATCAACGGCGGAGAGCTGATCTTTGCTGGAGATTATCCTCAAATACTAAAAGATAAACATTCCCTTACCGGAAAATATTTAAGTGGCAAATTAAATATCCCTATTCCTAAAAGTCGTCGCAAATGGACGGATGCTATTCGGGTCAAAGGTGCACGAGAGAATAACTTAAAAGGTATAGACGTGGACTTTCCCCTAAATGTATTCACCGTAGTGACGGGCGTTTCGGGATCTGGGAAAACCTCTCTCGTAAAACGTATTCTTTTCCCCGCATTGCAAAAAGCGATTGGAAATTATTCCGGCGAACAAACTGGCATTTTTGATGCACTTGAAGGCGACTTTGAACAAATTGAGCAGGTAGAAATGGTAGATCAAAATCCAATAGGACGATCCTCTCGATCTAACCCAGTGACCTATGTAAAAGCCTGGGATGAAATCCGCGCCCTCTATTCAAATCTTCCCGCAGCTAAAGCTAATGGATTAAAACCTTCAGCCTTCTCGTTCAACGTGGAAGGTGGCCGTTGTGATGTATGCCAAGGGGATGGCGAAGTAAAAATAGAGATGCAATTCATGGCAGACATTGTATTGCCCTGCGAGGCCTGCGACGGAAAACGTTTTAAACAGCACGTTCTGGATGTACAATATAAAGAAAAATCGGTAGCTGCTATCTTAGACTTAAGCGTTGAGGAAGCACTTTCCTTTTTTGGAGATCAACCAAAAATTATGGCCAAATTACAGCCATTACAAAATGTAGGCTTAGGGTATGTCAAACTGGGCCAATCATCGAGTACCCTTTCAGGTGGCGAAGCGCAACGGATTAAGCTAGCATCATTCCTTATTAAAGGCAACAATCAAAAGAAAACACTGTTTATTTTTGACGAGCCCACCACAGGCTTACACTTCCACGACATTGAAAAACTATTAAAATCGTTCGATCAATTGATTGCTTTGGGTAATAGTATATTGGTTATTGAGCATAATATGGATATGATCAAGTCCGCAGATTGGGTGATCGACATTGGGCCTGAGGGAGGTGACAAAGGAGGAAATGTCGTATGTGTAGGCACACCTGAAAAACTAGCAGATTGTAAAGAATCTTTTACCGGACAATTTCTGATAAGCCATTTAAAAGCCTAACTTGGCATAATACAAATTTCCTATGAAAAAGCTTTGTTTTGTATTACTGTTCTTGCATCTAGCAATCTGTTCTGTTTCAAGTGCACAGGTCAAACGCCCTAAACTTGTTGTTGGACTTATGGTAGACCAAATGCGTTGGGATTACCTCTATCGTTTTGCCGACCGATATGGAGACAAAGGATTCAAAAGAATTTTGAAAGAAGGTTTCTCCTGTGAAAATACGATCATCAACTATATTCCTACCTACACAGCAATTGGACACAGCTCAGTATACACAGGATCTGTTCCGTCGATACATGGTATTTCGGGTAATGACTGGATTATACAGGCTACTGGCCAACAGATGTATTGTACACAGGATGACAATGTAAAGGGTGTAGGTACAATAGAAAAGGAAGGCCAACAGTCGCCACGAAATCTATTGGCGTCGACAATCACAGATCAGTTAAAATTAGCGACTAATTTTAAATCAAAGGTAATCGGTATCTCGATAAAAGACAGAGGAGGTATTTTACCTGCGGGTCATTTTGCAGATGCCGCCTATTGGTTTGAAAGTAAGTCAGGAGACTGGATTTCGAGCACATTTTATATGGAGGAGCTCCCAAAGTGGGTGACTGCCTTCAACAACGAAAAGTTAGCAGATAGATATCTAAAGCAGGATTGGACTACACTCTATCCCATCGAAAGTTATCAAACAAATAGTATAGAAGACGACAATATATACGAGGGAAAATGGGCTGGCGAACGTACTTCTGGTTTTCCGCGAAAAACCTCCGAGCTGATGAAAGATGCAGGCTTGGAGATGATAAAAACAACACCTCAAGGCAATACATTTACGTTAGACTTTGCAAAAAAGGCTATTGAAAATGAAAATTTAGGAGCTAATCCAAGTAAGAATACAGATTTTTTATGTGTTAGCCTTTCCGCAACAGACTATGTCGGGCACCGCTATTCCCTTTCCGCCGTAGAAATCGAGGACACCTACCTACGACTGGATCAAGATATCGCCGATTTTCTAAGTTATTTAGACAAAACAGTAGGTAAAGGAAATTACACATTCTTTCTAACGGCGGATCATGCAGCCTCTTACAATCCTCTATATTTCACGGATCAAAAAGGTAGCGGCGGATATTTATTCTCGCGTCAAATCTTACGTGATCTAAATGCTGAACTGGAGGCAGAATTTGGCGCCAATAAGATGGTCAATAGTTTGTTGAACTACCAGGTACATCTTAATTATACACTCATTGATTCGCTAAGACTGGATGCAAATCTAGTAAAGAAAGTCATTATCAAAAATTTAAAGAAAGTGGATGGAATAGCATACGTGGTCGACATGGAAGATGGAGAAAACATGTTCATACCGGCTCCACTTCGGGAAAAGATAATCAACGGATATCATCGCAAAAGAAGCGGTGCAATTCAACTAATCACCGAACCGCAATGGTATTCAGGAACACCTAGAGGTACAGGTACAACTCATGGTGTCTGGTCACCGTATGACTCCCACATCCCCTTGATATTCATGGGCTGGGGAATTAAACCCGGCGTAAGCAACAAAGAGATACATATTGTAGACATTGCACCGACACTATCCGCTCTATTACATATTATGGAACCCAATGGAAATATCGGAAAGCCGATCACAGAAGTACTCGGGCAATAATTTTTTTTAGCGCTTTAAATTATGTATTTTTGACGGTTAAGAGGAATTATTATGCTTTCTAAGAAAACTAAATACGCTATAAAAGCCCTGATGGTACTAGGTCGAAACTACGGTCAGGAGCCGATACAGATTATAAAAATTGCAGAAGAAGAACGTATTCCCAAAAAGTTCTTAGAGCAAATTCTTTTAGAAATGAGAAATGCTGGAATTTTATATTCCAAGAAAGGCGCAGGCGGCGGATACAGCTTAAATAAAGCCCCTGAAGACATCTTTTTATCGCAAGTGATGCGTTTGATTGATGGCCCCATCGCATTGCTGCCTTGCGTGAGCCTCAATTTCTATCGCTCTTGCGAAGAATGCGTTGAAGAGCATGCTTGTGGTATTAGAGACACCTTTGTAGAGGTGCGGAATGCGATGCTTCAGATATTAAACGACACTAGTATCGCCAATTTAATCAATAAAGAAAAAGAGCTTAATCTAGGCTAAAAAAAAGGGAATTCAAAATTTGAATTCCCTTTTTCAATCTCTTTATTATAACTTTATTTCCTCTTCTTTTGCATTAAAGAAATGAAACTCTGTTAAGTAATACGACTGTATAGACTTTACCTTTATCCATTTGCCGTATTTAAAAAACCATTTGATTCTTCTTGAGATAAAACCCGACTTAATGTAGGCGTCGATATAAGGATGTACACATAAGGTAATACCTTTTTCGTTTTGCTCTTCGAGAATAAAACTCAAATTATTTTCTATATCATCAAACAACACGATGCTTGATCTTATTTCTCCTGTACCATCACAAGCTGGACATTTTTCGCTTGTTACGATGCTCATTTCGGGTCGTACACGCTGACGCGTTATCTGTACGAGACCAAACTTACTTGGAGGAAGAATGGTATGTCGAGCTCTATCCTCATTCATACATTCTTTCAGGAACGTATACAACTCTTTCCGATTCGGCGCTTTGTGCATGTCGATAAAGTCGATAACGACTATACCTCCCATATCACGCAATCGCAATTGTCTTGCGATCTCTTTTGCTGCCTCTTTGTTTACTAAAAGTGCATTATCTTCCTGGTTTTCTTTATTCGCAATGCGGTTACCACTATTTACATCGATGACATGCAAGGCTTCAGTATGTTCAATAACCAAATATGCACCTCCCTGTAAATTAACCGTCTTGCCGAAAGACGCCTTAATTTGTTTTTCAACACCATAGTGATCAAAAATAGGTTCTTTATGTTTATAAAGCTTAACTATCTTTTCCAGTTCTGGTGAAATTTCCTGAATGTATGATTTTGTTTCTTCATAAATAACAGGATCATTAACATATATATTTGTAAACTCATCCGTTAAAAGATCGCGTACAATGGTAGAAGCTCTATCCATTTCACCCAATATTTTTTGCGGTGGTTCTACAGTTTTAAGGCGCTTAGTAAACAGTTCCCATTTAGAAATCAAATCTAGAAGATCCTTTTGAAGTTCATCAACTCCTTTACCTTCCGACACTGTACGTATGATGACTCCAAAATTTGCAGTTTTAATACTTTCTACAATTTTTTTCAATCTACTTCGCTCAGCGCTGGCTTTGATTTTTTTTGAAATAGAAACCGAACTTGAAAACGGTACCAACACTACAAATCGTCCTGCAATGGACAGGTCCGAACTTAAGCGCGGGCCTTTTGTAGATATAGGTTCTTTGGCTATCTGTACCGGTAAAATCATGTTTCGGGATAAAATATCCGAAATTTTTCCTGCCTTATCGATATCCTTTTCAAGTTTCAAACTATTGAGCAGTTTCTCTTGATAACTGCCATTCTTTACTATTCGAGTCAGTTTAAGCAACGATTGCACCTGAGGTCCCAAGTCCAGATAATGCAAGAACGCATCTTTTTCGTAACCTACATCTACGAATGCCGCATTCAAGCCAGGCATAATTTTTTTTATGCGTCCAAGATATATATCTCCAACAGCAAAATTACTTCCCGCTTGTTCTCGATTGAGCTCAACAAGTTGCTTGTCCTGTAGTAAAGCAATAGTAACTCCTTTTTCAGGAGTTGAATCGATAATTAATTCCTTTACCAACAGCTACTAAAATTATGGGAGATAATGCCTCGCGCACTATTCAAATCCCTTATGAAACATAAAACTCGCTTAATGAAAAATACAATCTATGCTAAAACAAGCTGCTTTGTCATAGATTGTACCATGTCTTGAAGGTTTAAAACTTCATTTGACTATTAGCAACAAGAAGTTATTTTTTCTTGTGTCTATTTTTTCTTAAACGTTTTTTACGCTTGTGAGTAGCCATTTTGTGTCTTTTTCTTTTTTTTCCGCTTGGCATAGCTTTAATGTTTTTAAAAATGATGTAAATAAATTCTGTTAATTATTTGCTCAATGCTTCGATCTGACGATCAATGTATTGAGAGAGAGTTGGATCTGCTGCCATTTCCTTACTTTTCTGAAACGCAGTAATAGCCTCTGTCTTCAACCCAATTTTTTCATATCCTGTCGCTAAGTAAAAATATGACTCCGCATCAGGCTGCATTTCTACTACAGTTTTGAAGCGCTCAATAGCTTTATCATACTGTTGTGATTGTAATGAAAACAAACCCAACGTTCTATTCGCTTCGATATTCTTTGGCTCCGTTTTAACCACTTCCTGGAGTAATGCGATACCTGACATAGGATTATTAGACCCTGTCACCAAAGCTGCCCCAAGGCCGGTTTTTGCAGATAAACTGTTTGCGTCTAATTCCAATGACTTTTCATACGATTGAATAGCCAACTGATTTAAAGCTGTCGCCATCACCGTATCTTGCAAATTAGTATACGCTGCCCGGTAAGAATCACCTGCTTTCAACCAATAGTCAAATTTAGGTGCAATCTTAGCCATTTCGGTGTAAATAAATCCCTGAGGAGCATCCTTTGCTACATCATCCCACTTATTTGCCAGTTCTTGCAATAATGAAATTTTCTCTTCCCCAGTAGCTTCTTCCACTTTATCCTCTATCTCGGCGATATCCTGGGCGAGTGAAGAATTGATACTCTGCTTCGCAATATCCGAAACATTTTTCAAATTATACATGGATTCGGTAGAATTCGAAGACGCAGTTGTTGTTTCCTTCTCTCCGTCGACCAAGCCTTTAATAGGACGTGCTAATAGAACACCCATTAAGGTGACTATAAACACAATGACTACTATTTGTTTGGCATTAAGCATGGGACGAATTTACGCTTATTTTTTTGCTTTATTTCCAGTTTTCACTTTTTCAACAAAAACTTTTGCTGGTTTAAAACTTGGAACGAAATGTTCGGGGATGATAATTGCTGTGTTTTTGGAAATATTACGTGCTGTTTTTTCAGCTCTCTTTTTTACCACAAAACTTCCAAAACCTCTAACATAAACATTTTCTCCTCCAATCATTGCATTTTTAACAACTTTGAAGAACGCCTCTACTGTCTCTTGAACGTCTACCTTCTCTAAACCCGTCTTGGTAGAGATTTCCGCAATAATTTCTGCTTTAGTCATATCTATTTATACTGTAATTATTTATTCTCGCTCATCCCATCATTTGGGGATGCAAAAGTATCTTTTTTAAATGAGCTTTGAAAATATTTTTCTCTATTTTTAATACTGAAAATTTTCATTCTCAAACATTTAACTTTTTTACCAATGCGTGGACCCCTCAAAAATGTCTGCAAAGTTACTATTATTTTACTGACTGTCAAACATTTATTACAACTTCGCTTTTACGGTAGCAGCAATGTGACGGAAATCCGCCTCCTCATGCAAAGCCGAGATTACTATGCGGTTCAATAGCGGACTTGTTAAAAAAGGATACGGAAAGCTAGAGATCAAGACGTTGCTCTCCAATAAATAGTTGAATAAACTGGAATCTACCGAGGTAAATACCGGGAAATGAGGAATGCTTTTGAAAGATAAACTCGCAAATAGTTGCTGAGCCGCAGAAATGTTATTGTGTAATTTATCAAATGCTTCTTCATAAATAGCCTCTCCATTTATAAGCGCATACAAGCCTGCAGGGGACGGGGGCGACGCTCCCCCAAAAATAGGATGCTTCAGCAAATTGTCTATACATTCCTTACTACCAAGAACTACACCTGCATCGGTCCCCATTCCCTTGGCTAAGGAAGCTACAACTACCAATTTCAGATTAGGCTGATTTGCAAGATCCATGTTTATCGAAATACTATTTTTCTTCAAAACACCGATGCCGTGTGAATCATCCAAAACAAATATCACTTTCTTACGCACATCTAGGGCTTTAAAACCTGAAAAATCATATAACATAGGTGTTAAGTTATCAAGCGCGTTGGATACCACGACAAATTCGTCTTTTTTAGAATGGTTAATATAGTTGACTGTTTTAACTACCCAATCATCAAAATTGCCCTCTGCGTTCGATTCACCGTCAACCCACAGCGCAGGATGCGTACCGGGCGCATAAATTAGTTCTCCGTACTTGCTAAAGACTTTTACTGCCAATTGCGCAGCCAAATAGCCACTTGAAAGTAGGATCGCATCTTCAAACCCAAAACGTAATGCAGTATGGTTCTCTGCTTCATCATATATTCCCAGCTGAATATTATTATTTCTAGAAGTCCCATTGTTGAGCCCATATCTGTCTATCCCTTCTTTGTAGAGTGTGATATAATCCGAATTGTCGAGTAACCCTAAATAGGCTGTACCGCCAAAAAAAAGATACGCTCTTCCATCTTCTTGAATAAAGCGGCCAGTAGGCTGATTTAAATATTGTAAATTTTTCATGAACACGAATCTAGACAAATGTACGTAACGGTATTTTATGTCTCTTTTTTTAACTTTTTTATATAATCTGTTGGATTCATACCAAATTCATCTTTAAAGCACTGTCTAAAATAAGGTAAACTATTAAAGCCAACCATATAACAGACCTCAGAAACGGTATATCTACCCGTTAGAAAAAATTTTTCAGCTTGGCTTATCCGAACCTTCCGAATAAATTCATTAATAGTCATTCCCGTCAGTGCCTTTATTTTCCGATATAAAGTAGAATGGCTCATGAACAATTCGGTTGCGATAAAATCCACGTCAAGACTATCTGTCTGTATGCTACCTTCAATTATTAATCTTATTTTTTCCAGAAACTCTCTGTCAATTTGATTTAGGGATGCGTGCAGAACGTTAGATTTAAGGTTCTCATTTTTGGTTAGATCCAGCAAGAGCTTTTTTCTCGATTCGAATATGTTAAGGATTCTGCTTTTCAATAATCTAGCACTAAACGGCTTAGCAATAAAGGAATCAGCACCCATTTCATAGCCTTCGATCCGACTTTCTGTAGTATCTTTTGCCGTCAAAAGAATGATCGGAATGTGACTCGTACGCACGTCTTCTTTAAGTTTTTTCATCAATGAAATACCATCCAAATATGGCATCATGATATCACTAATTATAAGATCAGGAATTAACGCATATGCCTTTTCCAGACCTTCATTTCCATGCAACGCATGATGTACAGTGTAGCGATCGGATAACGAATCGACGATATACGCATTAATATCTTCATGATCTTCAATTACCAGTATAATTTCGCGAGAATCCACCTCCTCTTGGGACTGTGCCTTTTCATCAACACCCTTAAATTCCTCATCCGTTAACATAAGCGCATGCGGATAACGATTATCTGCATCTATCGTAAATCTAAACACGGATCCTTTACCCAACATACTTTCCACCGTTATTTCACCTTGGTGTAACTGTATCAACTTACGAACTAAAGCTAAGCCAAGACCGGTTCCTGTCTTCATATTGCCTTTTTCCTGAAAGTAACTGTCAAAAATTTGAGGAAGTGCATCAGCATGTATCCCTCTTCCCGTATCGGCAACCTCAATTTCAACGAGATTAGATTCTTTACTTCTGTTATGCCTGAGAGTAAGACATATTTTTCCTTCTGATGTATATTTAGCCGCATTAGAAATCAAGTTTTCTAGCA
The DNA here is from genome assembly GCF_005049105.1 of Sphingobacterium alkalisoli. GTDB lineage: Bacteria > Bacteroidota > Bacteroidia > Sphingobacteriales > Sphingobacteriaceae > Sphingobacterium > Sphingobacterium alkalisoli. The sequence continues at coordinate 422,387 of NZ_SUKA01000001.1, read as the reverse complement.
CAGTAGTCATGATATCGGGATCATAATGAAGATTGTACTCATCCTTCTCTACATATAGTTCGAAAGACAGCTTTTCATTTTGATTTAAGGCCCTGTATTTCAGAAAAATCTCTTCCACAAGCATGGCCAAATTATCCTTCTTGATATATAGATCTTTATTTTCCGTATCTGCTTTTCGAAACTCCAAAATTTGGTTTATCAATTTAAGTAACCTATTTGCGCTTTTATGAATAGTGGTTATTTTAGAAAAATAAACACTAGAGTCTCCCATTTGCAGTTTTAGGTCTTCTAACGGCCCCAAAATAAGAGTTAATGGTGTCCGTAATTCATGTGTTATATTTGTAAAAAAGCTTAGACGTTCTTGATGAAGCTTCAGTTCATTTTGATTATTCTGCTTTTCCAGGACTAAAGAATTTTCTAGCTCAAGTCTACGCTTGTAAAAGCGTAGCACGAAGAACAGCAACCCCATGAAACTAAACACGTAGACTACCTTTGCCCACCATGTTAACCATAGCGGAGGTCCAATCTCGATATCCAGCACGCTAACATCGTTTCTCCATTCTTGGTTTCTAATCCGAGATCTAATCATCAGAGTATAGCTTCCATGTGGAATATTACGGAAAGTGATCGTGTTTTGTTCACCACAGTTATACCACACCTCTTTTAATCCTTTTAACATGTAACTGTATTCCACTCTTTGATGGAGCGAATAATCAAGAATATTGAAGGAAACTTCAAAAGTACTTTGATCGTGATCCAACAACATTTTTTGCGTTATTGGTAGATACTGTATATTTCCTGATGGTTCCAATGCACTATCGTAGATAGCAAAATCTGTAATAATGGTCTGTGGCAAATTAATTTTTATAGGTATTTTCGTAGGATCGAAATAACAAACACCACCTTTCGACCCAAAATAGATTTTATTATCTCTCCCCTTAGCAACCGACCCACTCATAAAATCACCCAGAGGCACGCCTTCGCGACGATCGTAGTTAAAGATTTTACTATCGTTTACTCGAAGAAAGCTTATTCCACGCGTAGTGCTCACCCAGATATTTCCCTCCCCATCTTCTGTGATACCGCGAATATGGCTGTCCGCCAAACCATCTTTTTCCGTAAAAGAAGAAAAACGAAAGTTTTGCTTTTCCTCTGTGAAACAGACTAGTCCCTCGGCGGTCCCCACCCAAACCTTGCCTCTTCGGTCTCCATAAATGTAATTGACCATATTAGACGGTAAATTTTTATTCGTATCAAAGTCATGCAATAGTTGCATATCCGAATTATAGATAGCAAGCCCTCCTCCAAAAAAACCAACCCAAATTCGACCCAACGCATCGTGATACAAACTACGAACAAGATTTTCCTTCAAGTATATGTTTTCCTTCGTATAGAACTTTACCCGCTTTTTACTTCGATTCAAAACATGGATACCACTGCTACTGCCTACCCATATATAGCCATCCTTATCTTCCGAAAAGCACCTTACATTAGTCACGCTTGCTAACGGTAAAGCTGTTAACCTACTTTTTTTAGTGTCATAGACATTTACACCTCCTTCAAAAGTACCGAACCATAAATCGTTTCTCGAATCTCTAAAAGCAGCTAGAACCGCGTTATCCGTTAAGTTAGAATTTGCTGTATTTAGTGCTTTTATTTTTAGGTCTTCTCTAAAAACGTCAATTCCACCACCATCCGTTCCAACCCAGATTTGACCATCTTTATCCGAACAGATTCCCCATGCGGTTTTGTTGCTGAGACGGTTTTCAATCGTGGGTATGGGGCTATAACTCCACTTGTTAAAAAAGGACGATGTATGACTAATAAAATTAATTCCACCTCCATAAGTACCTATCCAAATATTATCAAACGAATCTTGAAAGATCCTACGTATAGTTTGATTCGATAATGTGTAAACTGCATCCCCCTGACTTATATTACGAAATTCTGTCTGCTCCGGAGATGAAAACATATTTGTTTTGATATCAAGTATACTTACCCCTCCATTCTCAGTGCCTATGCATAAGTCCTCGTTACGCAATTGCGTAATTGAAAGTACATGGTCAGCTATCAATGACCGTTGATTACCCGGCGCATGCTTAAAAGTTCTGAAGCGCTGCGTGGACGGATCGAACAAGGCTAGCCCGCTGTCTGTTCCTACCCACACATTACCACTTTTATCTATATAGACTACATTTACGACATTTCCCGGGAGGCTATTGGGATTAGCCGGATCATTTCTATAATTTTTTACCGTCTTTCTATCCCCGGAAATTACACTCATGCCTTGCGACACATGACCTAAATATACCGTTCCTTTTTCATCTTCTACAATAGACCAAATACTATTGCTTATTAAGCCTGGTAAAGTACTTCTATTATAATGAGTGAATTTCTGGCTTTTCTTGTCGAAATATTCAAAGCCGCCATAATATGTAGCTATCCATAAATTCCCGTCATTAGCATTGACAATATCTGTAATATCATTGGTAATAATACTATTGGGATCATTGGGGTTATTTTTGTAATGTTTGAACGTTTCAGTACGACAATCAAAAACATTAAGGCCATTGCGCTGTGTTGCAGTCCAAATCTTGTCGTCGTACTTGTCTGCATATACGGTATTCAACTCATTCCCGCTGATACTTCTAAGAGGTGTTAAAAGATCATTTTTTTTATAGATTCTGAATTTTTTTCCGTCGAATCTGTTCAATCCCGATTCGGTGGAAAACCATAAAAAGCCCTGTTTATCCTGTGTAATCCCCATGATGTAATTGTTCGACAAACCAGATTCTAATCCAATTTTTTGAATTTCCAGTTTCTGAGCACATATTCGCACTACCAAAGACAGGGTAAAAACAACAAATAATATTCGTTTCAAATATAAGGGCTTTATATTGGCAAATGTTAACCTCGCAAAAGTAAGAATAACAACGTAAAAGTAAGTAATATGATACGACGCTTCTTATCAAATTTTGGACATGATTTTTTCTTAATGACCAGCCTCATAACCGATAAAACATACAAATCGCTCGAATTCCTCCTCTATATTGAACGATTTATATACCTATTTTGATTAATTTAAGATGGGTACTTCGACCCCTTGTTTTATAATTTTACATTGCTAAATAACCATATTAAGTAAACCAAAAAAATTAAGATATGATAAATCTCTTTGTATGAAAATGTTTCTATTGATTTAACAAGATCAATTAGTAAAGTTACAAACTTTAGCATCAAGTGTAATAAACGTTACTATAACATGTATACTGACTTACTGAGGTGCGGACCACGTTAAAAAACCAAATAAACACTCATTTTAAACGCTTAAACTAATTTTATGAGAAACCTAAGGATTTTTTTTATGTATGTCATATTATGGGCAATACCCGGGTTGACTTATGCGCAAAATAAGATTTCCGGGCAGGTAACCAACAAGGAACAGGAACCTATTGTAGGCGCTACTGTGCTGGTGGAAGGTATGTCCAATTTGATTACCAGCACCGATGCTAACGGCCAGTTTCAGCTTAACGCCAGTAAAGGATATTTGCTAATCAGCTATATCGGTTTTAAAACTCAGCGTGTTTCCATCGGTGAGCAAACACGCTTTGATATCGTGATGGAAAATGGCGATCAAACGCTAGAAGATGTTATCGTTGTGGGTTACGGTACACAGTCGAAACGCAATATCACGGGGGCAGTATCTAATATCAAATCAGACGATATCGTACGCTCCTCGTCTACAACCACAGCTGGAGCCCTGGCCGGTAAGATGCAAGGTATTTCGGTTCGTGCCAAAGACGCGCGTCCGGGTCGTGGCGCTGCCATAGAGGTACGTAATATGGGAAACCCGTTATACGTTATTGATGGTGTGGCTTATGGCGGACAAACGGGTACGGACTGGGTTGGGACGCAACAAGGTTCCGGTGCCGACATATTCAACTCGTTAAACTTGGAGGATATTGAGAGTATCTCTATTCTGAAAGATGCAGCTGCGGCCGTTTATGGATTTAGAGCTGCTCAAGGAGTTGTATTGATCACCACGAAAAAGGGAAGCAAAGGCGAGAATACGAAAGTCAATATCAACGGCTACCACGGGTGGCAGAATCTATCCCGTTTCCCAATTATGGCCAATGCAGCACAATATACTCGCGGTGAGGTAGAGGCCGAGCAAAATGAAGGTCGAAATCCCAATTCGGTTTATACTCCCGAGGTATTGGCAAAATGGCAAGCTGGAACAGAGCCGGGTTATCAAGGGTATGACTATTATGATATGGTAATTCGCAAGAATATCCCGCAGAAGTATATTAATGCGAATATTACTGGCGGTGGGAAAAAATCCAACTACTTCCTTTCCATAGGGCATTTGGAGCAAGATGCTATGATCAAGGATTTTAATTACAAGCGTACTAACCTGCAAGCCAATATGGAAGCAGAGGTCGTAAAAGGCTTAACTGTAGGTACACAGATCTCCGGCCGACATGAAGGGACGCAGGATGTAGGGCTGCCAGGCGGCGACGGCTACTTCTCGTCTATTTTGGCGATTATGAAGGGTAGACCTATTGAGCCTATATATGCCAACGACAATCCTGCTTATCCTAATCGGACGCACGATTTTTCATATAATCCAGCGATTTTTGACCGAGATATTGTTGGTTACAAGGATAATAAGTACTTGGCTGGGAATGTGAATCTTTTTGCAACATACAAAACCGAAATCGGTTTATCAGCAAAAGGAACCGTATCCTATAATTATACGAATAATAAGTTTAACGGATTCCAATACACTTATGATGTCTACAGATATGAAAACGATGAATATATCCGCAGAGGTGGTAGCGACGCTGGCTGGCGCTATGATACCGACCGAGAAATGGTTTCACGCTTCGCTCAATTTCAGGTAGACTATAGCAAGCAAATTGGAGATCACACGTTCTCCGCTATGTTGGGCTATGAGCGCTCCGATTGGGATCAAACTTTTAAATCACTAGGTGCGAATCCGTCGAACAACTATATACCCCTATTGAGACTGGCAGAGCTCAATGGTTTGGGAGATGGGTGGTCTTATCAGGCACGCGCAGGCTATATTGGCCGTGCAAATTACAACTATAAAGGCAAGTATCTCTTAGAAGTTTTAGGTCGGTACGACGGTTCTTATCTCTACTACGAGGACCGACGCTGGGGCTTTTTCCCAGGCGCATCCCTGGGTTGGCGTATTTCTGACGAACAATTTTTCGAACCGTTAAAATCTGTAGTTAGTGATCTCAAATTCCGCGGATCTATCGGGCAAACGGGTATGGAACAAGGGGTCAGTATGCACGATTACCTAGCCGGTTACAATTGGGCTTCTGGTGATGCGGTTTTAGATGGAGCCTATGTTCCTGGTTTGCAACCTCGCGGTTTGCCGGTTCGCAACCTGTCTTGGGTAAAAAACACCAATTATAACGTCGGGTTTGATTTGGCAATGTTTAACAACAAGTTGAGCGTGACCGCAGATGCTTTTAAAATCATCCGAACCGGAGCGCCAGCTCAACGCTATGACGTCTTGCTACCTTCGGAAATTGGCTATGGATTGCCGAATGAAAACTTAAATAAAAATGCCTATTACGGTGCAGAAGGTATTATCACGTATCAAGATCAAATCGGCGAGCTAAATTATGTAGTTAGTGGAAATATGACATTCTCACGATATAGAAGCTTAGAGACCTATAAACCGCGATTCGGCAATTCTTGGGGAGAATATAGAAATTCTGCTGAAGACCGGTGGGGTGGCGTTTGGTGGGGCTACCAAGTTGTTGGTCGGTTCCAATCAGTCGAAGAGATTCAAAATCACCCGATTAACAACGATGGTCAAAACAATAAAAACCAGCTACCAGGCGACTTAATTTATAAGGATGTGAATGGAGATGGTGTGATCAATTGGATGGATGAGCGCCCGATAGGCTACCCGACAGGCTGGGCACCGATAATGAGTTTTGGAGGACGCATCGGCCTGAACTGGAGAGGGATTGATCTTAATGCCGATTTTGCGGGTGGATCCGTGCAATCCTGGAATCAGGATTACGAGCTGCGCAATGCTTTCCATGGTGGTGGTAACTCACCTGCTTATCTATTGGAGGATAGGTGGCATCGCTCCGATCCGTACGATCCAAACAGCGAATGGATACCTGGATATTTTCCTGCTATCCGTAAAGGGAATTCGGGGCCCAATAGTCGCAACAGCGATTTTTGGTTAACAAATGTGCGCTATTTACGCGTAAGAAATTTGGAATTGGGGTACAACCTTCCTAAAAATATTATCGAGAAGGTTAAGGCAGAGAAGCTACGTGTGTATGTAAATGCGTCAAATCTATTCTCTTTTGATAATGTAAAACGGTACCAGATCGATCCAGAGATCGAAGCACCCGCCGCTGTGGTTTATCCACAACAAAAAGTATTTATGGTTGGATTTAATTTGACTTTTTAACATGAGATTACTACTAAAGAAAATATATGTCGTTATCGCCATGGCGTCTTGTCTCGGCATGAGCAGCTGCAACCACGACGATTGGTTCGACCGTGAGTCTAAAAGCTTGATTACTGATGGCCAACTTTGGAATGATCCTAAGCTTCTGAATTCATTACTAGCAAATTATTACAATAGGTTACCGCAATTGCATGGGGTATTTAATACTGGAGGTATGACGGAGTTGGACGACGCTATGTGGTCTGGACATCGTGATGGAAACTGGCGTAATGATTTCCAATTTGGAGACGATTATGGCCGGTACTGGGATTATGGACTAATCAGGGATATAAATCTATCTCTAGAAAATATCGACGAGTTCAGTACCGAACTGACAGACATACAGAAGAGACAATACCGTGCAGAATTACGTTTTATACGCGCATTTGTGTATTTCGAAATGGTGAAACGTATGGGAGGCGTGCCCATCGTAACAACCCAGTTGATTTACGATTTCAGTGGTGACCCTACGCCCTTGCAAATTCCACGGGCAAAAGAACATGAGGTTTATGATTTCATCTACCAGGAGCTTGAGGCGATCCAAGGAGATTTGGAAGAAAATAAGGCTAGCAAGACAAGAGCAAATAGATACACAATTTTGGCTTTGCAGAGTAGGGCGATGTTGTACGCTGCATCTTTAGCGAAATACAATAACCAATTGGCATCTCCTATTACTACACCTGGCGGCGAAGTCGGTATTCCGGCCTCTATGTCGACGGATTATTATAGAAAGTCCTTAGCCGCATCGAAAGAGATTATCAACGGTCCTTTCCAACTGTATAACGAAAATGCGGACAAAGGTGCTAACTTCTACGATATGCTGAACAAAAAAACAGGAAGTGAAGTTATTTTTGCTAAGGATTTCGTAACAAGTTTAAAAGTGCACCGTTTTGCCTACGATAATATTGTCAAAAGTTTGACGGAGGATAATGAATCGTCTTCAACGATCTCCCCTTCGCTAAGTTTTGTAGAAAGCTTCGATTATCTGGATGGTGCAAAGGGGACGTTACGTGACAGAGATGAAAGTGGGAATTACATTCCGTATGCTAATCTCACCGATATATTTGCCAATAAGGATGCACGCCTATATGGTACCGTAATTTATCCCGGTTCTACTTTTAAAGGCAGAACTGTTAGCGTACAAGCTGGTGTCGCACTATGGGATAATGGAAGCTATCAATTTAACGTGGCTCCGCAATTGGGACAGCAGCTCGAAGACGAACTAGGTGAAGAGTATGCCGGTGGATTGTGGACGGGTTTTGACGGTCCACAAATTGATGCGCAAGATGTAAGTAATACTGGATTCTATATCCGCAAATTTGTGAGTGACGCGCCTGCCGCGAGTACTCGCGGAACATCCGCGGCAAACTGGTGGCCTTGGTTCCGCTTAGGGGAAATCTACCTAAACGCTGCGGAAGCGGCCTTCGAACTGGAACAGGCGGATGCCCGTGGATATATCAATACACTACGTGAACGTGCGGGTTTTCCAGCTAACAGTATCGCGACCTTGACCATGGATATTATTCGCAACGAACGACGTGTAGAACTTGCCTTCGAAGATCATCGCTTCTTCGATTTAAAAAGATGGCGTATTGCTCACTTGGTATGGGATGGTAGCGAGACGGATCCAAACGCTGTGGTAAACGGCTTATATCCATACCGTGTTATTCGCCCGGGGCATGCAGATAATGGCAAATATATTTACCAACGTGTAAGGCCAAATCGGTTCCGTCGAGCAAGATTCTTCCGGTTAGCAAATTATTATTCATCTATTGATCAAACGGTTTTGAACAACAATCCGAAGATTGTCAGAAACCCGTTCCAATAACCTCGTATACTATGAAACTGAAATTTTCAACAACAATGATCGCAGGTATAAGCCTACTGTTTGTAGCCTGTGAATATGATAATTTTGAAGCACCAAAATCGGTACTATCCGGAAAGGTAATGCATGAGGGCAATCCCGTAAACGTTCGGAATAACGGCACGGAGCTGCAGTTGTGGCAAGATGGTTTTGCCCTACGTGAACCTATTCCTGTGTTTATCAATCAAGATGGTGCTTTTTCCGCTGTTGTATTTGATGGGGAATACAAATTGTCTCGCAAGGGTAATGCGCCTTGGTTACCGCAAGCTTCGGACACTATAGCCGTGACGGTACGCGGCAATACGCAAGTGGAAGTGCCAGTAACCCCGTATTACACGGTGACCAATACGTCGTTCGACCGATCAGCGAATACGGTCACGGGGCAGTTTATCGTTAATAGGGTGGTAGCCAATTCGAATGTTGAATTTGTACGCTTATACTTGGGAAAAACCGTACTGACCGATCAGGCTCAGCACGATTTAAATATCGAGGGTAATGCTAATGGATTAGTTTATGGCCAGCCAGTCACGATTTCGGGGGAAATACCCGCGGGGCTGCGTAATCTGGAGTTCATCTTTGCCCGAATAGGTGTCAAATCATCGCTGACGGGTGAATACAATTACAGCCCAGTTCAACGAATCGCCTTAAAGTAGAGACTTTAAGGCGATAAATTGGCGTTGGACAGTTGTTCAGCGCCAATTTAGATTGAAATCGCCCTGCTTATAAATGAAAAACACCCCTCTTTTCAAATGAGAGACAGGTATATTTATACGATTAAATTTAGATAATTGATGAAAGGAAGATCACTCATTACTGTTTTTTTGTTGACAACAATCCTGTCGACATACGCCCAAGATTACAAATACGGACCTGCAGAAAAAGACTATGTCGCGTATCTATTTGCTTACTTTAAAGGTAATGCCGTGGAAAATGAAGCCGTTTGTTACGCCATTAGCACAGACGGGTACAACTATCGAGCATTAAACAGTAACAAACCTATTTTGGATTCTAAAGTGATCAGCACCACTGGCGGCGTTCGCGATCCTCACATTCTCCGGGGTGTAGATGGAAAATCTTTCTATATGGTCTTGACGGATATGACATCTTCCAAAGGTTGGGATTCCAATCGCGCAATGATTTTGTTAAAATCAGATGATCTCGTCAACTGGAAGCATTCCGTTATCAACATACAGCAACGCTATAAGGGACACGATGATCTAAAACGAGTGTGGGCACCACAGACCATTTTCGACCCCGCTGTTGGCAAGTACATGGTGTATTGGTCCATGCAACATGGCAATGGGCCAGATGTTATTTACTATGCTTATGCAAACAGCGATTTTACGGATTTTGAAGCCGAACCCAAAGTGCTCTTTTTGCCCAAGAATGGCAAATCCTGCATCGATGGTGATATTGTCAACAAAAATGGCCTATATTATTTATTTTACAAAACGGAGGGTGACGGAAACGGGATTCGTTTAGCACTTACAGATTCATTGACATCTGGTAAGTGGATTGAGCAGCCCGGTTACAAGCAGCAAACACGTGACGCAGTAGAAGGTTCTAGTGTCTTTAAATTAAATCACTCGGATAAATACATTCTGATGTATGATGTCTACGGAAAGGGTAAATATCAGTTCTGCGAAAGTGTGGACCTAGATCGATTCAGAGTGATTGATAAGGATATTAGTATGGATTTTCATCCACGCCATGGCTCAATTATTCCACTAAGCCGGCGAGAACTCCATGCATTAACAACGAAATGGGGTGTTCCACCGAACTTCATCATGCCCATTGACAATAACCCTGTTCTTGAAGGGTTTTATGCAGATCCTGACGTAATTTATTCGAATAAAACGAATAAGTATTACATATACCCCACGAGTGATGGCTTTGATGGATGGAGCGGCACTTACTTTAAGACATTCTCTTCCAAAAACTTGAAAGACTGGTCCGATGAGGGAGTCATATTAGATTTAAAAAAAGATGTTTCTTGGGCAGATCGCAATGCGTGGGCACCCTGTATTATTGAAAAGAAAACAAGAGGAAAATATACGTATTATTATTATTTCACGGCGGCTCAAAAAATCGGCATAGCGGTAGCAAACGATCCAGCAGGTCCATTTGTCGACTCAGGTAAACCATTAATCGACTTTAAACCGGATGGCGTAAAAGGAGGCCAAGAAATAGATCCAGATGTATTTGAAGACCCCAAAACAGGAAAAAACTACTTATATTGGGGTAACGGATATTTAGCTGTGGCTGAGCTGAATAAGGATATGATCTCAATTGACAAGAAAACCATTAAAGTAATGACACCAGATCATACCTTTCGCGAAGGCATTTATGTGTTTTACCGCAAAGGTCTCTATTATTTCCTATGGTCTGAAGACGATACCCGAAGCGAAAACTACAGTGTCAGATATGCAACCTCTACATCACCTTCCGGCCTGCTAACAATACCTACTAACAATCGTATCTTAACAAAATCTTCTGACAAAGGCATTTACGGAACCGGCCACAATTCAGTCATACAAGTACCTGGTACAGACGAATGGCATATCGTGTACCATCGATTTAATCGACCGAATGGAATAAAAATGGGAGATGCAGCCGGATTTCATCGGGAAGTATGTATCGATAAAATGGAATTTAATAGTGACGGAACGATAAAACCTATCGAGCCGACCTTATAGAAATATCTTGGACAACCATATTAAAAATGCTGATCGTACCAAACGAAGCGTTTTTAATATGGTTAATACAAATGAAAATTCAATGGAAGATTAAGTCCGACAGAAAAGGTAAATCCGTCGATCTTCTTAAAATCAGATTTTTGATTGATATTAAAGCCATATCCCACGCCAATATCGACTAGCGATGCCAAACTCACTCCTACTTTAGGTGTCACCGTATTTGGCGTGATTTCTCCTTTGGCAAATGGCCAGATTCCTTTATCACTAAGATAATAGGTAACACCAAGTTCCGGCACTACAGTAGTGCGGTCCATCATCCATGTAAAATTAGCCCCTCCATCTATTTTTACGTACTGGTACGCATTAGGAGCAAAAAGTCCCCAGCCCGACAGTTTTAAAAAGTTTCCATTTTGATACTGATAGCCGATTGAAGGCCCCCATATCCACGAATTCCCTGTGTTTTTTTTCCCAGCATTTCCCTGCCCCCTTAAGATGGCAACACAGGACAATAAAACACAACAAAGTACGACGATCTTCTTCATATCCGGGATTTTGGAAAGCGCTAAGCTACAATATAATTCTAAAAAACTAAACTCGTTTAAGAACAAAATTAGAATACGTAACCCATATTCCTTTCGAGAAAAGAGAAAATTACATCGCGAATAGCGTACGGAAAAGGCTTTATTTCTACGAAATAAAGCCTCATGAAGTGACCCCGGAGAGGCTCGAACTCTCGACCCACTGATTAAGAGTCAGTTGCTCTACCAACTGAGCTACGGAGTCCTTTTCAGAAAACTAAAGGTACGATAGATTATCACAAAACCAAAAAAAACCAACTGCCGATTTTATTATTCGCCACTTATCTTGGGTTTAATCTTGAGTAAAGATACAAGTATGGAAATAATCATTAGAAATGACCGTAAAATGTTCAATTTAAATTTAGGTTGTTTACTTTTGCATCTGAAATTTCGTCACCATGTCTGCGTTAAAATACTACGATCGGCCTGATCTCTTACTGCACAAAAATAGAATCCGTGTCGCTGTCTCTCTTTTTTTCTTTTGTCAAGGAATAGCTTTTGCGTCTTGGGCCAGTCGTATCCCGATCATTAAATCAAATTTACAACTTTCTGAAGGAGAACTAGGAACAGTACTGTTAATGCTTCCGATTGGTCAATTGATCACGATGCCCTTGTCGGGGAAATTGGTTTCTAAATATGGCAGTCATCATCTCCTACCCATCGCAGCCATCGTTTATAGCTGTGTCTTGTGCCTAATCGGATTAGTGACGAATGCTTGGCAACTAGGCGGTGTCCTACTTGCCTTCGGAGTATTTGGAAACATGTGCAATATTGCCGTCAACACACAAGGTGTGTTAGCAGAGGACATCTTTAGAAAACCAATTATGTCATCCTTTCATGGGGCATGGAGTATCGCCGGATTTACCGGTGCCCTAGTAGGTCTATTAACATTAAACTTGGGTCTTACCTCGCTCCAGCATTTTCTAATCATTCTAGGACTAGTCATTCTAAATACATTTGTTAACAAAGCATTCTTAGCCCCTCCGAAACAAAACACCAGCGAAAAGGCATCGGGTTCATTCAGGCCCGACCGTACCCTTATTTCATTGGGTGTGATCGGATTTTGTAGTATGGCAACGGAAGGCGCGATGTTTGACTGGAGTGGCGTTTACTTCCATGATATCGTAAAAGCACCCGAAAACTTGGTTATAGTAGGCTACGCTTCTTTCATGATTATGATGGCGATTGGGAGGTTTACTGGCGATTTTGTCATCGGGAAGATAGGACGTCAACGAACACTTCAGATTAGTGGGTTACTGATGTTTACCGGAATGATATTATCGGTAGTTTGGCCATTCTTCCTCACATGCACCGTCGCTTTTATGTTAGTTGGATTAGGAGTAGCGTGCAATGTACCCACCGCTTATTCTATTGCCGGAAAACATAAAACTATCCCGTCCGGTGTGGCTCTTGCTATGGTTTCTAGTATTAGTTATCTTGGCTTTCTGATGGGACCACCATTAATTGGATACATTGCCGAATTATTTAGCTTGAGATATTCCTACGGCATTTTTGCCTGTTTCGGTCTTCTCATGTTCATCATGACCAGTAAACTCAAGATATTCAAGGAGAATTAATCGATAGAGTTAAAACGTACATCTACAATAGTTATTGCTGTTGGTGCAGTTTGTTGTAACCCTTCACCATCTTTCTGCGTTACTTGCTGTGTAAATAAACTGAGTATCTTTTCCTGCTTCCATCTTTCTGTATCATAAGAAGGCTCCCAATCGCCCAGACTATAGTCCGTTAAGGAAAGTATGTGGTAAGCAGATTTACCGATCTTTGGAATAATAGCTACAGAAGCTCTAGATCCGAGATCTTCATCTCGAAAAAGGAGATACACTTTGGCTTTTTTCCCACCACCGGAAACAAGAATCTGCGGCCTAGAGATCGGTATTTTCTTTGTCCCTCCCCCGGCAAGTCTAAAATCATTCTGACGAAAGTCCAACACACGCTTTTTCCATGTCATTTTATCCTGAAATATAATATGGTACTGCGGTCTGTTGCTTGAACTATCCCGCCAATAATTGGCAATATAGACCTTTCCATCACCGTCAGTGGTCATCGAAGTTTGATTCATGAGATCATTGTTTTCAGGAATCATATGAATTATTTCAGATTGTAAATAATCGATGGGTAACTTGTAAGAGGTTCCTGAGGATTTCGTCCAGGTCTTCCCTCCGTCTTTAGACGTGGCATAGCAAAGGTTGTGATTGGTCGCTACATCTGGCGTGTTACGCCACACCCAAGAAAGATGCATATGATCATTACGATCCAGACAAAATTGTGGATATGCATTTCGTTTTCCTTCTCCATTTATTAAATTATCTTGTACCCGGAGCCATTTCTTATCCGAAAGGATATACTCATTCAGCACCAAGTTTCCCCTACCTGAACCGCCATCTCTATACAAAAACAATACATTTCCGTTGCTTTTCCGATAGAATTCCGGATAGGTCACACTTTCTTCTAATAAGCCTACCATAGACGATTTCTCAAATTGATCAATTTCAAACGGCCTTTTGCTTTTTGCATAGTTTAATGCGTTATTGTGGTGATCCCAGGATAGATGAAGATACCCGTCTCCGTCTAACATAATACTAATTGAGTTATGGGCATCTTTCACATTTCCAACAAAAGAGGTCTTATTGACTTGCCAGTTCTCACTATTCAATAGCCGGCGCGCTACACATACAAAGCCATCGTTGTCATAATAAGAAGTGAACTGATACTGCTGATTGGAAATTATCGAGTTTTTCCGGAAAATAGTGGTATTAATAGAATTGCTCGCCCAACCGAAGCCTACCATACTGTTCTCTATTTTTTGGGCAGAAGAAACGCCTACATACAGAAAAAAAAATAAGGTTAAAAGTTCTTTCATTTTATCTTCATTAATCTTTTAAGTTCCTTTTTTGAAATTTTGAATACCGTACCATGACGAATACCCTTTGGCATGCTGATTTGAGCTGATATATCCTCCCAATTTATCAAGTCTTTCGACTTTACAGCACCATATTGATGATTAGTATACTTATCAAAATATACGATCCATTCGTCATCAATATTGATGGCCGAAGGACCTTCCGCCCAATAATTACCGGTAATCGGAGCAGAAACATCGGAATAAGGTCCGGTGATTGTTTCCGCAAAAGCAATCTTTATATTCTTCTGCACAGGAACTTTTGTTTCGTCCTTTATAAACATCGCCCACCTGCCGTCATGCCGTACAATAGAGGCATCTATAGCATTAAAGCCAGGGTCATATAGTAACTTCGCATCGGTAAAATATTCAAAGTCCTTTGTTGTCACATAGTACATACGATGATTATACCGGTTATCTTCTTCTATCTGTGTTTCAGGAAACAGACCTTCGACGGTTGTAGCCCAATAAATCATATATTCTTTATTGATGGGATCGTAGGTGATTTCTGGAGCCCAGGTATTCCGAGCTTTCTCCTCATGTTCCATCACAGGAATATATTGTTGATTTGACCATTTGATCAAATCTTTAGAAGTAGCATAACCTATTCCTTTTTCCGTCCAGCTAACAGTCCATACCATGTGAAACAGGCCATCCGCACCACGAATAACGCATGGATCTCGCATCAATTTATCGGAGCTTATTTCCGGCTTCAGAAATGATTGGTCATTCTTTAGCGCCTTCCACGTCAATCCGTTTTCGCTATAAGCCAAATGCAATCCATCTTGCCCATTATTTTTAAAATAAGAAAATGCATATACCGAATCTTTCTTCTGCGCATGAACATTTACGCAAATGAAAAGACCAAGTAAAAGAAAGAAATTGTTTTCCATCTGTACTTTTTTATTTTTAATTAGGTCGTTGTGCAGTTGTTAGATGTAAACATAACAATTAAAAATCAGCTGTCTAAATAGTAAATGTAAATTTCACAAAAAAGCGACCGTAAAAAAGTCGCTTTTTGTAGCCCCGAGCAGAATCGAACTGCTATCAAATGTTTAGGAAACATCTATTCTATCCGTTGAACTACGGGGCCATTATCGGAATACAAAGATTCAAAAATTCCGATTAATAGCAACAATTATTTTATAATTATCTTAATAAGATTGATAATAAATTTTATCTATACATACTGCATGAACAATATAGACATGAACAATACCCCATTGAGTTTTTTGATATTTAAATCTCATATTTATAAGTACCTTTGTGAGACAAAAAAAAGAATATAACATATGAGTTTTACAGGTAAAAATTTTCCAAACATCGCAGTAAGTGCAATCGATTATTTAGGTGACAACCTTTCAATCAACATTTTTGAGAAAGCTCAACAAGAAAACAAAAAAATAGTATTATTCTGGTATCCAAAAGATTTTACTTTTGTATGCCCTACAGAATTACACGCCTTCCAGGAAGCTACGATTGAATTTGAAAAGCGAAATACAATCGTTATAGGTGCTTCTTGCGATTCCAATGAGGTGCACTTTGCTTGGTTAAATACGACGAAAGATAATGGTGGAATTGAAGGAGTGGAATACCCTATCCTTGCAGATACCAACCGCAATCTATCTAGTATTTTAGGAATTTTGGACGTAAAGGAAGTAGAGCATCCAGAATTTGGCACTATCGCTGAAGGTGATGCCGTGTCTTACCGTGCAACGTATTTAATCGATGAAACTGGAAAAGTATTTCACGAATCGGTAAATGACATGCCCTTAGGTCGTAACGTAAAAGAATATATTCGTCTTATCGATGCGTATACGCATGTACAACAACATGGTGAAGTATGTCCAGCAAACTGGGAAGAAGGCAAGGAAGCCATGAACGCGACGCGCGAAGGAGTAGCTTCATACTTGTCGATGAATTAATATCGGTACTATTCAGGGGAGATAATCCTATCTCCTCTTTATCAAAATTATTATCATGTTAAAGGAATTAGAAAACGATTCGTTACAAGAAGCCGTAGACAGCAACACTACAGTAATGGTACAATATTCTGCCTCGTGGTGTGGAAATTGCCGCATTATGAAGCCAAAATTCAAAAAATTAGCTACAGAAAATGAGCATGTCTCTTTTATCATCGTTGATGCGGAGAAGTTTCCTGAATCAAGAAAATTAGCAAATGTAAATAATCTACCCACTTTTGCTGCATTCAAAAACGGCAAATTGGTAAATCAAGTGCAAACGAACAAAATCGAAGGATTAATAGATTTATTAAATGAAGTTACCAATAATTAAGCACCTAACTGATTTCATAGAGCAAAACGATGTAGATTTTATTTTAGAAACTATCGAAACATTAGAAGCTTTAACAGAAGTCCCCTCCTTAAAAGATGAGGAGCTCGACGTTATTGGCGAATTGATCTCCAACCTTTACGGAGCTGTAGAAGTAGCTAAACTGATCAAAGAAGGCACATCAAAAAAAGAAGCATTAAATTCCTTTATGACACGTGTTTTAGGATCAATAGACAAATAAGATGTGTTCATAACTTTGTCGGTGTGGAAAATTTTTTCTGCAGACCTACCACAATATTGTTCTTTTTATAGTACTTTTACTATAGTTGAAAGGTTACCCTTAAAGCTGGTGAGTTTAAACTAAACATGCATTTAATACCACTACATTAGAAGCGCCACTGTTTTAAGACAAAAAAAGATTTTTAATTGTTGGTAAAAGGAATCAAAGTAAATTTTGATTCCTTTTATTATTTTTGGAAAGGCATCAAAGTCATTATGAAATTGAAATATTTATATTTAATGCTGTATATGTTATGTGGCACATATATCGCCGTTGCTCAAAACACCAACCTTTCTTCTTCAGAGATCAAGGTAAAACTTGAAAAACTAAATGTACTAGGCTCTGTTCTCTATTTTGCGGCACATCCTGATGATGAAAATACGAAACTCATTGCTTATTTAGCACAAGATAGGAAATACAAGACTGGATACCTCTCTTTAACACGAGGAGATGGAGGGCAGAATCTGATTGGTACAGAACAGGGGATTGAACTAGGACTAATACGAACGCAAGAGTTACTGGCGGCTCGAAAGATTGACAAAGGAGAACAATTTTTCACTTCTGCCTATGATTTTGGATTCTCCAAAACACATCAAGAAACCTTTGAATTTTGGGATAAGGAGGCTATTCTTCGCGAAGCAGTTTATATCATCCGCAAGTTAAGACCAGATGTGATCATTACTCGTTTTCCGCCAGACGCACGAGGGGGCCATGGGCACCATCAAGCTTCAGCCATACTTGCACACGAGGCCTATTTGGCGGCTGCAGATGCTAATAAATATCCTGAACAACTCTCGACAGTAAAACCGTGGAAGGCCAAACGCTTGGTATGGAACACAGCTAACTTTGGGGGAATGAATAATACTTCTGAAGATCAACTTTCGATCGATATTGGGAACTATAACCCGCTAATAGGTGCGTCTTATGGCGAAATAGCGGCAAAAAGTCGTTCTCAACATAAAAGTCAGGGATTCGGCTCAGCTTCCAGTAGAGGCAAAAGTATTGAATACTTCGAGCATGTAGCCGGAGAAGAAGCAAAACAGGATCTTTTTGATGGCATAATCACTACTTGGGACAGGGTGCCAAAATCTGCGGGAATTCAGCAGCTCGTAACTAAAATAAACGAACAGTTTAATTCCAATTATCCGGAAAACTCGATAAATGATCTGATTCTTCTATTAAATGGCTTGCAAAAAATAGAAGACAGCTATTGGATTACCGAGAAATCGGATGAAATTAAAGAGTTGATATTAGCTTGCGCAGGCATTTGGATAGATGCAACTACACCTAAAACACAGTACGTGGCAGAAGAAATTGCTTCCGTAGCACTCGAAGCCATCGTGAGACGCCCGAATGTCGCAGTAGAAATACTTTCTGGACAGCACAAAGTCAGCCTAAAAACCAATGAACTATGGCAAGCATCCCAAAACGCAAGCTGGGACACACCAAGTCAGCCCTATTGGTTGGTACATCCACACACCCTCGGGAAATTTGATGTCAATGCAGAAGATATCGGTTATCCAGAAAATAAAAATCTTCCGACTATCTCGTTTCACCTTAAAATCAACGATAGGGAAATACATATTGATCAAAGTGTCCGCTTTCGTTTTGTTGATCCAGTGAGGGGAGAATTATACCGTCCCATCACGATCATGCCCGATTTAACGATAACCCCCAGCCTCACTTCGGTGTTATCAAAAAATAGCGAACCGCAATCGATCGAATTAAAATTTGAAAATCATCACCCCTCTAAAAAAGAATATCACATTGAGGTTATTAGTCCTCTCGATTGGAATACAGATCAACAGAAAATATCGTTGGATTTTAACGGCACAGATGTAATTTCCAAAATGATTACCGTTCAACCCAAAGACTACGATCAAATAGATGCAATGGATTACTTGTCCTTCTCCGAAAATGGAGAAACGATACAAGATTCTAAATTTATCCGCTATGATCACATTCCAGATGTCACCTGGTTCCCTCCCGTTAAAATAGCATTAAAGAAGGTGGATCTTACAAACCCGGTTAAAAGAGTAGGATACATTCATGGAGCCGGAGATCTAATCCCGCAATCACTGTCTGCAATCGGAATCGATGTAACCCTATTAAATCCAAATGAGCTCATCAGTGCTAACTTAAAACAATTCGATGCAGTCATTTTAGGTGTACGTCTATTCAATGTCAATTCAAATAGCCCAAAAATTCTATCTGAACTGCTGGATTACGCCAATAACGGAGGGACGGTACTGGTACAATATAATGTAAACAACCGTCTTCAAACAGAAAATCTAGGCCCTTATCCTTTTACGATAAGCCGAAATCGTGTTACCGAAGAAGATGCAAAGGTTAATTTGGACAAAAATGATCCGGCACTTAATTTCCCGAACAAACTGACAGAAGCCGACTTCGAAGGGTGGGTACAAGAGCGAGGTTTATACTTCGCCGACAACATAGATAAAAACTACCGCACTCCCCTGGTGATGAATGACAAGAATGAAGCACCGAATAACGGCTCTTTGTTAGTTACCAAGTATGGTCAGGGTAAATTTGTATATACTTCTGTATCTTTTTTTAGACAATTGCCGGCTGGAGTTCCCGGAGCTTACAGATTATTTGTAAATTTGCTGAGTAAAGAGTAATATAATCTATATTTATAACATGGAAAATCAAGTAACGGAATCAAAATCTTTGAATGTAAAAAGTGTGATCTTATTAATCGGCGTACTATTTGGTGCCTTAATATCTTTCGCTGCGAACGAGACCTTCTTAAGTATTATAGGTGGAGCTGTAGTAGGATTGGTTATTGCTATTTTATTCAATTCGTATATATTGCCACAAAAACCGCATGACAGATAGGGGATTACCACCATTCATACGTAGCTGGCGGCAGTTCTACATCGTTGTAGTGGCGTGGCTCGTGGTGTCTATCTTACTCATGTATCTGTTTACCTTATACTACTCATGAGTACTATTGATTGGATAGTACTTTTTATTACGCTACTTTTGATTATTTCTTTCGGAATATTCAAAAGCAGAAACATTAAAAATATTGATGGTTACCTACTTGGCAACCGTTCCTTACCTTGGTATAACGTAGGATTTTCCGTAATGGCTACCCAAGCAAGTGCCATTACATTTTTATCGGCACCAGGTCTAGCCTACTCCTCGGGAATGAGTTTCGTGCAATTCTATTTCGGTTTGCCGCTAGCGATGATTGTACTCTGTATCACATTTGTCCCTATATTTCATCGGCTTAAAGTATATACCGCGTACGAATTTCTAGAGAAAAGATTTGATGTCAAAACCAGATCTCTAACAGCAGCTTTATTTCTGATCCAACGAGGCATATCTACTGGTATAACTATCTTCGCTCCTTCCATTATATTATCCACCATCTTACATATCGATGTTACCTATACCACACTTGTTATAGGAAGTATGGTCGTCCTTTACACCGTCTACGGCGGCACTAAGGCCGTCTCCTACACGCAACTATTGCAAATGGCCATCATATTCAGTGGGTTGCTTGCCGCAGGCTTTATGGTAATACATTTATTACCCTCGGAGATTGGGCTAAAAGAAGCGCTCCATATTGCGGGGAAATCAGGCAAAACAAACGCTATTGATTTTACATTTGACCTCAGCAATCAATATACGGTATGGACCGGGTTAATTGGAGGTTTTTTCCTACAGCTGTCTTATTTTGGCACCGATCAGAGTCAAGTCGGACGATATCTCACAGGATCTTCCATTCGCGACAGTAGAATGGGCTTACTGATGAATGGTCTTTTAAAAGTACCTATGCAATTCTGCATCCTACTAATTGGAATTCTCGTATTTGCCTACTACCAATATCACACACCGCCTATTTTTTTTAATAGTATCGAAACGGACAAATTACTACAAAGCGAATACAAGGACGAATACAGGACTATATTAGAGAATCATCAGAAGTTAAGTGCAGAAAAAACACTAGTTATACACGAACTAACCAAGGAGGTTCATCAAGAAAATGATGCAGGTATAGATACTAGCAGAGCGAAACTGGCTCATCTAAATGACCAGTCCAAACAACTAAGAGAGCGGGTCATCGCCCTAATAGAAAAAAATGATGCTACTGCAGATGTGAATGATAATAATTACATCTTCTTATCCTTTATTACCTCCACATTTCCCAAGGGATTTATCGGTCTCCTCATAGCGATAATTTTCCTTGCATCCATGGGAGCTACAGCCAGTGCTATTAACTCCCTAGCCTCGACTACCGTGATTGATATTTATAAACGGTTTGTCAATAAAAATGGGTCGGAAACCAGCTATTTAAGAGCTTCCCGCTTATGTACACTTTTATGGGGCGTATTTACTGTAATCATTGCATTGTATGCCAGCAAATTAGGCAATCTTCTTGAAGCAGTAAATATTTTAGGCTCTCTTTTCTATGGAACGATCCTTGGTATATTTCTAGTGGCCTTCTATTTCAAAAGCATAAAAGGACAGGCAGTTTTTTGGGCAGCTGTCTTATCTGAGATAGTTGTGGTTACGATATGGAATTTAGATATTATCGCCTTTCTCTGGC
The DNA here is from genome assembly GCF_005049105.1 of Sphingobacterium alkalisoli. Classification (GTDB taxonomy): domain Bacteria; phylum Bacteroidota; class Bacteroidia; order Sphingobacteriales; family Sphingobacteriaceae; genus Sphingobacterium; species Sphingobacterium alkalisoli. Next base: position 400,673 of record NZ_SUKA01000001.1, on the reverse strand, counting down.
TTAACTTAATCGGCTGTATGGCCGTCATCATTATAGGCTTAGTGTTACAATCTATCTGGAAAGACTCAAATACTCAGAAATCACTGACAAATTAATACTGACAAATTAATAATACCTCTTATAGACATTATATAACACAGTTTTATCATAGTCCGTCAGAATTCCGTTCACTTCTTTAATGATAAATTTGCGCTTAAAGGCCCTAATAGCCGCCGCCTCGTTACTCACATCATACCCGATGATCTTAAGTGCATCAATCGGATTGAAGTTGAATGGAGGTTGGACCAAAAAGCTTTCATCATACCAAACACCAAATCCTCTCTCAGCTAATAATTTCCAAGGGAAAAACACATTCGGATCATCTTTTCGATTGGGCGCTATATCTGCATGACCAATGAAATTAGTATGGGGAATGGTATATTTTGTCTTTAGCGTATCGAGCAGATTCAATAATGAATTGATCTGAAGATCTGGAAAAGGTTCCCTTCCGTTATTATCCAGCTCTATTCCTATGGACATGGAGTTCATATCCGTTATCTGCCCCCATTTAGATCGCCCTGCATGCCATCCTCGCTCATAATCGTTAAGCATCTGCACGAGCTGTCCATCACGTCCAATAACATAATGTGAGCTGACTTTCGAGTGCTCTACTTGAAACGTGCGGATAGTTTGTGCAGTACTATTTTGAGAAGTATGGTGAATAATGACAAAATTAGGCTTACGCAAATCATAGTGAATAGCGCTAGCCCAATCTGCTCCTTTATGTATCCCCATTCTTTTTTGTTCTTGCACCTTTTCTTCAGGAGTTAAGGTACGTTCCAAAAACTGCTGACCTATAGGCGATATATCTACAGCGGGCTCTATAACCAGTGTCGGCGAGTCTAACGTTAATTTCACCTCGTGTACGACCGTATCTCTCGCTCCCAGTATTTGCACCGGTTTTACAACTACAGCGGACTGTAAAACCCGATTTTTCGTTCCGCATCCTACTAAACAGAGAACAAATACCGACACACAAAGTAAATTTAATTTCATTTTTGTTTGATCCAGCTACCTCGGCAATGAATAGACAATGCCCATTGCTAACGCCTGACTCAATTGTATCCCGGGTTTTTCATCCGAATTATACACCATTATTCCAGTTAGAGATACGTTCACCAAGCTCGTTACTTTCGCAGTCAGTGTCGCGTCTAAGCGATGATCTGGATCTTTCATATCTCTGTAATCTGCAAACATATTGTAACGCGACTTCAAGTTCAGATTTTTCGCTAAATTTCGATCTAAATTCGCGGTGAGCTGAAAGGCCAGGTCATTTTTAAAATTTGTGCCTCCTTCAATACCAAACCGTTCCTTTTCGCCTTCTAGCGGTTTCAATCTATCATCTAAAATTAATGTTTGGCGGGCCGTACCTGTACCAAGACGCAATGAAAAAGTATTATCTGGCTTATATTCCAAACCGAAGGATTCGGTAAAATAACCCGGAGCCATAAAGTTCGTCGTTATCGTATCAATAATTTCTTTTCCATCCTCATCTTTAGTGTATTTATATCCAGCATCAAACTGCGATTCGTAAGTAAAAGAAAAATACAATGCCCAACTTTTTGCCAATTTATAGGCTAATTTATTATCCCAAAAAATCCGGTCATTATTCTTTTTAGCTAACTGATCTTTATTCTTAATCTTACCGTATCGTAAATCGATCTCAGAAACAAAATTGAAGTTATCTCTGTTATATTCTGACTTGTGCCATATATTTCCTCCTAAGGAAACTGAGTTAACCCCCCCGGCATTCCATTCATCGTTAAAATAAGCTTGATTAACATTGACACCAAATTTACTCCAATGTTTCCAATAATTCACTTCCAAATTTAGCTGTGGAATAGGCACATTAATTGGATTTATCTTTAAACCCTTCGTTGTATCACTATCCACAATATTAGCTTCCGGTTTTTCACGAAGGTCTTTCAAGTTCACCTGAGCGATTGTTTCGAAGCTAAAAATGCTCAGTAAAAAAAATAGAAGTAAAGATGTATGCTTCATAAGTAGTGTGTTAATTTTCATCAATTAAATATATTGGTAATTTTGGTAAAGGTCTGTAATTCGGATTTAATTTAAACGTTTGATATTTACTTTTAATATATTCAGTCATTTGATAATGCCCCGCTGTCTTTGCGAAAAAGTACGACGGTCTATACCGCAACATAAAATTATCTAATAAAGTTCCTTCCAACGCAGTAACGCTTGTAACAATTTCCTTGGTAAACCGTTGATCAATCACATTTTCTTCATATTCCCTTTGAAAAAATTTCGTTAGCCTCCGTGCATTTTTACCTTCCTTACTAAGCAAATTGTATACCGCATTTATGCTGAGGCCTGCCCCACTCTGACCAACGGAAAAAATATCACCCGGATCAGCTAATTTATAAGCTTTATCATAGTCTCTGCGTCGTTGCGCAAGAATCTCTTCGGGAGATTTCTTACCTGTTACCGTTACCGGATCAATGTAAATAGTTGCTCTTTTCAAATAAAACAGAAGCACCTTCTGCCCATCGTAGATTAGGGTATCCCCATAATAATTTTCTTTGCTTGCAATCAAAGAATCGCCCTTTTTCACACGTATACCAAATTCGCCACGCAAATTATTAAATACATTTTCACCCGTATGGGTATTGATAATTAAAACTTTACCGATGCGTTGTTTGGTATCCGCATCAAAGCCAATACCCTCCACTATCTCCTGCGAACTAACACAAAAGGGTAAAAGAAATAACGGAAGTAAAAGTTTGATTTTTGCTACTAACATCACAAACGTAAAACTACATTTTTGATTAGTTATTTGTCAACAATTTAACAACTTTTAAAGTTATTTGGAAATCACTAACAACTGGCCCACCGAAAGGCTATCGGATTCCATTGCATTCAACTGCTTAATTTGCGCTACGGAGACATTATAGCGCTTGCTCAACGAATACAATGTTTCGGCCGGTTTCACTTCGTGAATAATCATCGCAACTGGAGATTTTATTTTCTCTATTTGTACAACCGGTTCAGTTTCTGCCTTAACTTCAATGAGATCGATCACTTTCTCTTCTCGTTCTTCTTTTGCAACATACGTTTCCGTTCGATCATATCGATGCAACTGATAACGTTCTATCAGATCAATCAAAAGCTCGGGATAACGAGGATTTGTAGCATAGCCCGCATCTTTTAACCCTCGTGCCCAACCTTTGTAATCATCTTTATCCAAGGTAAAGAGCTTTTCATATCGTTTACGAAGGAGAAATTGAGAATGGTCCCTAAAAGATTCATCAGGATTACCATATACCCGGAAACAATCGTTAGGATTGTCGTCATCCCGAGCGATGCTTTTGCCATTCCAAGCACCACCACATTTAATGCCAAAATGATTATTCGCCTCCCTCGCAAGATAACTATTACCGTTGCCTGATTCCAGCAAAGCTTGTGCTAATTTAATACTGGCAGGAATTCCATATTGATTCATTTCGCGTATCGCTATGCTCTTGTATTGATCAATATAGGCTGAGCCGGAAACAGAAATCGGTTTACTCTTATCCCCCCCCCCGACAACTCCTCCGACCTTATCGTTCGGATTTCTCAAGACAGTTCCTCTTTTACTCGCACAAGAAGTCAGCAGAAGTAAAAAAACGAATATAGATAGGTATGATTTCATAGAATACGAAGATACACGATTCTACCGGACATTTAAATCATACTGATCAAGATCATACCGATTGATCGTGGATAGCACTTTACTTTTCCAATCTCCACTTACCGAATACCCCGAACGGGCAATACCTGCTATCCAGGATTGGTAATCCGTAGAAGAGCGTTCTTCGAATAAGGATTGGGTGGCTTTTCGCCTTTTCAATAACGCTACGAAATCGCGGTAAGAAGATAGTACAGATTCATAGCCTTTATAAGCAGAGCGAATCACTGAGCTACTATTTTTACCCTTAATTCCGAAATGATTGTTTAAGTGTTTTGCGATTTTACTATTCCCGTAAGCACTTTCATGAATAGCTACTGCTAAAATCACAGATGCTGGTACACCTGTTTCACGCATAAGTTGTTGGGCTAGATCTCGGTGTTCATCAATATAACTCGACGGTGAGAATTTCTTCTGACCAAAAGTCATTGAAATTGATGACAGACACAATACAACTAACAGCAACATCCTGCTGCATAAAGATTTTTGCATATCTTTTATTTTAGTTCAACAATTACTTTTTGCGTAACACAAAAAGCCCATCTCTAATTGGCAAAATCAATTTCTCTACGCGCACATCCTTTGCCAAGGTATTATTTAAATCAACGATCCGCTGGGTTTGTACGTCCGGGTTTTCAGCAAAAACCTTGCCTTTCCACAACACATTATCAATTAAGATTAATCCGCCAGAAGGCACACGGTCAATCACCATATTAAAGTATGTTAAATTCCTCTTTTTATCTGCGTCTATAAATACCAAGTCAAAATCTCCTTCAAGCAACGGTATTACCATTGCGGCATCTCCTATATGGTATTTGATATTAGTAGGATACTCCGATTCCAAAAAATACCCAGAAACACGCTCTTGCTGCTCTTCATTGATGTCTATTGTATGTAATACACCTTCCCGTTGTAATCCTTCCGCTAAACATAACGTCGCATATCCGGTAAAAGTACCTATCTCCAAAATTTGTTTGGGCGACACCAATTTACTCAACATGGACAGCACCCGCCCTTGGTAATGCCCAGACATCATATGGGGCATGGTTTCCTTCAGATAGGTCTCTCTATTAACCCTTCTCAACAACGCGTTTTCTTCGTCGCAGGTCTGCTCTAAGTAAGAACTTAACTGATCTTCATGCTGAAACATACCTACAAATGTACTGAACTTATTTTATATGTCTACCTCTCGATGACTTCGTTATGACAAGTAAGTTGGCACAGGGTTTAATTTCACCATCAAAAAAAGCCTCTATTTAAATTAAAATAAAGGCTTTTGCACAAAAAAAATCAGTCGGCTAGTCTAATGAGGCCGTAATAAGTCTTAAAAATTCTGATCTTGTAACATCACTTTGAAAAGCGCCGGTAAAAGCCGAAGTTGTCGTCACTGAATTTTGCTTCTGCACGCCACGCATCGCCATACACATGTGTTTACACTCGATTACTACGGCAACTCCTGCAGGATTTAATGTCTGTTGGATACAGTCGCGTATCTCATTCGTGAGACGTTCTTGTACCTGAAGACGACGCGCATAGATATCCACCACCCTCGGAATCTTACTTAAGCCTACGATATGACCATTAGGAATATAAGCAATATGGGCTTTACCAAAAAAGGGTAACATGTGATGTTCGCACATGGAATATACCTCAATATCCTTAACCACTACCATTTGACTGTATTCTTCTTCAAACATAGCTCCTCTCAATACCGCGGCCGCATCAATATCATAGCCATGTGTCAAAAATTGCAACGCCTTCGCTACGCGTTCGGGTGTTTTTAAAAGACCTTCCCGATTTGGGTTTTCACCCAATGCCGCCAAAATATCTTTATAATGATCTGCGATACGTTCTACGTGTTGGGTATTATACTGGTCTATTTTTACATAGCCATCTAATTCTTCATTGAAATCCGTAGGATTACTCATTTTCTAATTGATTTTTATGATTATTCGCCGTAATATTCCACGGCGTTATTTTCTGTCTCATGCAATCTAACACAGTGCAGTTGGACCTTTTCTTTTTCAAATAACGGTTTGAGGACATGAAATATCTCCATAGCAATTACTTCGGTAGAAGCCATCTTACCCTGCATAAAATCTACATCCAAATTGACATTCTTATGGTCCAACTTCTCGATAACATACAGATTGATTATTTTTTTCATTACTTTGAGATCGATCAAAAAACCAGTCTTGGGATTAATTTCGCCTTTTACGGTAACAAATAGCTCGTAATTATGTCCATGCCAATTGGGGTTCGAACAATTACCAAATGTTTCCTCATTCTTTTCCAAAGACCATTCTTCACGATGCAATTTATGCGCCGCACTGAATCGTTCTCTTCTTGTAATATATACCATAATGCAAAGATAATCCTAAAAAACTATATTTTAGCACTTCAAATCCATTACTCTATAATATGACTATATTAATAGTAGCTGCTACAAAAGACGAAATTCTCCCTAGCATTCCTTTGTTGGAAAAAAGACACATCCCCTATTTAATAACGGGGGTCGGAATGGTAGCAACCGCTTACCACCTTGGGAAAGAGCTTGTTAATAAGAAGTACGACCTAATTCTCCATGTTGGGATAGCAGGAGCTTTCGGCAATAGTAAAAGTATAGGGGATGTGGTGTACATCTACAAAGATAGGATTGCCGAATTAGGAGCCGAAGATGACCAGCAGTTTTTATCCATTGAGGAGATGGGATTTGGAACTTCTTCCTGGACCGCCTTAATTCCTCCTCACATTATTCTAGATTTACCACATGCGGAGGCAATAAGTGTGAACACTACGCACGGCAATGAAAAAAGCATCCTGAAACTTAAAAGCCGATTTCCCGAAGTCGAATTAGAAAGCATGGAGGGAGCAGCGGTCTATTATGTAGCGGCACAGGAAAAAATAGCCGCAATACAAGTCAGAGCAATTTCCAATTATGTAGAAAAAAGAAACAAAGCAAATTGGAACATTCCACTAGCCGTTAAAAATCTTAATCTGTGGCTACAGAGGTTTGTTGAAAAGCAATCTGCAACTAGGTAGTAGATAGTCACAAACACCTATTAAAAAATGACACACATCATGCTTTTTAACACCATATTCATTGCGAAATATCAATTTTAAATAGTAGTTTTGCGTATTCGACAAAAAAGACACTATTTTACAAACTGATGAGAGAAATACAATTCAGAGAAGCACTTCGTGAAGCTATGAACGAAGAAATGCGTAAAGATGAAACCATATTTTTATTAGGTGAAGAAGTTGCAGAGTATAACGGTGCTTATAAAGTAAGCCAGGGTATGCTTGATGAATTTGGAGCAAAACGTGTAATTGATACACCAATTGCAGAATTGGGATTTGCAGGTATCGCTGTAGGTGCTGCTATGAACGGCCTGAAACCCATCGTCGAGTTCATGACATTCAACTTCTCTTTAGTAGCAATCGACCAAATAATCAATGCCGCTGCGAAGTTACGTCAAATGTCAGGCGGACAATTCTCATGTCCGATTGTATTTCGTGGACCAACTGGTAATGCAGGACAATTAGGTGCTCAACACTCACAAAACTTTGAAAACTGGTTTGCAAATACGCCCGGTCTAAAAGTAGTTATTCCTTCTAATCCATATGACGCAAAAGGTTTGTTAAAATCTTCGATCATTGATCCAGATCCAGTAATCTTCATGGAATCCGAAGTAATGTACGGTGATAAAGGAGAAGTTCCTGAAGAAGAATACTACTTACCTATTGGTAAAGCGAATGTAGTAAAAGAAGGTACTGATGTTACTGTTGTTTCTTTCGGAAAAATGGTTCCTCGCGTAGTAATTCCTGCAGTAGAAGAGTTGACGAAAGAGGGAATCAGCGTAGAATTAATCGACTTACGTTCCGTTCGCCCGATTGATTTCGATGCAATCCTGACTTCTGTTAAGAAAACTAACCGACTAGTAGTCGTAGAAGAAGCATGGCCTTTGGCATCTATCTCCTCAGAGATTGCTTTTCGTGTGCAAAAAGATGCATTTGATTATTTAGATGCACCTGTAACGCGCGTTACATCTGCAGATGTTCCGTTGGCTTATGCCCCTAATTTAGTGGAAGCTTCGTTACCAAGTATTACTAAAGTAGTAAAAGCTGTTAAAGAAGTATCTTACTTGAAAAAATAAGAACTTAATCTATTATAAATAAAAGAAGGGTGATTTTTGAATTCAAAAATCACCCTTCTTTTATTTATAATACTATTTGATAATTTTCTTGGTTCTGTTTTTCATCTCTAAGCGGATGAATTCATTTTCCTTCCAGGCTCCCTCGAGGATATTGTCGTCCATGCCGTGAAGTTTAAAGTCGACGTTCCACTCCTTGGGCCAAGTTGGAAGAACATATATTTCATCGCCTACCTCTTGCATCAGCATCTCTTGCAGTCCAATCATTCCGCTCCCTCCCCAATTGTGATCCGGCACCCAATCAAAACCTGGACCCCAGAACGCTGGGAATCTTCTACCGCTATCGTCTAGCTTTTTAGACAGTAAATCTTTTGCTTCATCTATCAAACCTAAACGTGCCGCAAAAATATTATGCTGTCGCCATCCTACATGACTTCGAAACTTTTGCACGTCTGGATCCAATAGATAGGTATTCTTTGCAATACTTAAACTATCGCGGCCGATGCCAAACATATCCCAAGGAAATACCGGATACAACTGTGGAGACTCCGTATTATTCATCCGTTCCCATACAATCGCGGGTGCAATAAGGGTTGCACCATCCATCTCTCGAAAGGAGATCTCGGGTAGGCGATTTAAAAATTCCTTCCAAAATTCCTTCCGCTCTGCTGAAAGCAATATATCTGGTAATTGGGTCAGTTCCGATGCGACTCGTCGGAGTCCAGCCAATGTGCTATTCGGGTTATAAGCCATCTTATATGTTTCAGCGGCGGTACCTGGATAGATGACAAGCTTGCCCTTCTCATCTAGCACTTTACGGCCACGTTGACTAGCTAAGTACTGATAATGTTCATCGAAAAAAGTCAAACAGCTTTCTACCAAAGGTATGTAACGCGATATGTCTTGACCGCTATACCGATAATACTTAAAGATCATATAGCAGAATTCCAGCGCATTATCCCATTGATACTCCAGCCATGCATTATACTCCATGCCCGCATCAAAATCGGCAGGCCTTTTCCAACCATATTCTGCCGGGTTTGGCAGTCCAAAGTTCTCTAGCTGTTCCGTAAAACTTGCTCCTCGATGCCCCCAATAAACTTTCGTTCGCAATTCCACATTATCTAACAAGCGATTGTAAAAATCAAATTGGGATGGCATCATATCGAGGTCACCCGAGCGCAACATGGGCCAATAGACCAGTCGTTGATTTTGAGCGGTAAACGTCCCTCCTCCCCAATTCCGAAAATCAGGTGTAAACGTGTAGATGGAATCTACCGAAACCGGATCATAGGTAAACAGTCCGCCGTTAAACTTCGTTGGGTATTCACCATACGCATTACAAGCCAGCATATAACGAAAAAGCTGATAGTTCCGTCCTATCCTGAAACCTAAATCGGCCTCGCCTTTTTCATAATTTATCTTGATATGGCTTCTATTCCAAAAATTTGCCCACCACGCCAATGTCTTTGATTGTGCTGATTTCCTTACTGGAGACTGAATACGCTTTACAATAGTCGATTTCCATCCAGCAAGCGTGTTTTGCCCATTATAAAGCGCGAGTTGGAAATGATGCGATCTAGCTGCCTTACTGCTGAAACGCCAATATTTGAATGCAGTGTTCTGATATTTCCCAAACCCCGTATCTTTAAACTCCAAATGCTGTAAGGAAAGAGCGCCGCCCGAAATACGATCTTTCAACGGATTAAATAGCGAATCTTTGTATGCGGTCAACTGTTGCTGTTCAACCACCGTGTCAAAGGCAGTCTCAGCCGTATTTTGGTGATAGAAATAAAAAACTGACGGCGACACCTCAAACCGATCGGATTTGGTAACTATCTCAGTGGGAGGAGCCCACTTCCACGAATTCATATTATTTTCTCTTCCTTTAGGAAATAGATCTTCGAACCGCCAATTCTCATAGAAAATTTCACTTTCAATTTTTTGTGCTGCATTAACCTGAACATGTATAGCCGAAGAGAAGACATCTACCCATAGTTTAATTTCAGTCTCCTGTCCCTTCTTTCCTCCCCGGATGAGAATATCACCGGTTTTTAACCGCAATAGTTGATTAAAGTTAACTTCCAAAGGATTTGGTGACAACCTTAAACGGATTCTCCCCTGTTTAAGTAACGTATTATTCTCATCAAAAGAACCGCTCTGGGCTATGTAAAATAATATATCATTATTTTCCACCCATACGTTCAAGCCAATATCTCTACCCCCAAGCGGCATGGACTCAGCAGAATTCTTGCTTTGGGTTTCCCAATTTACATTGTATTTCTCGAGATCTGTTTGCGCGGAAAGGCTTTCAAATCCCAAAAAAAGCACTAAACATAGATATCTCCAACTCATTCTTATTTTATAGTTTATTCCGGTACGCCAACTAAATAAAACATCGTTGCCTACAAACCCTAAATTATCTTATACTTGGAAGCCATACTGACATATCTCCAAACGCACGATTTCCCCATGCAAAATATGGTATTAATTTGATAGGTACTTCTTTTTTATTGCTTACCGTCACCTTCCGGTAAAGGCCATCCCATTCCTGACCGTTTTCAAGGATGGCTTTTCCTTCCAAAAGTACAATATCCTGATTGTGGATTTGATGTACAACAGGTTTAAAATCATCGAACAACTTGACTTTTAAATCAAATAAATCCACATCCTTCTGTACATCTTCCTTTTCTAAACAGTAGACCACAGGTCCACGCATAATAGCTATATGGTTACGACTCTCTTCCACCAACGGATTGGACTCCATAAAGGTTACCTCCATCGGGATCGTAATCTGAATGATGTCGTCTTTTTTAAGTTGGCCATCTAGGACAGCGTATCCCTTTTCTTTTTGGAATGAGACAACTTTTCCGTTTTTAACGACTAGCATCTCTTTCGCCCAACCAGGTATGCGCAGTTTTAAGGTGTAATTAGCAGGAACATCCTTTACTTGGAGCGAGATTGACCCATCCCAAGGATAATTTGATATCTGCTCTACCTTAATCGCTTTTCCGTCATGATGGGTATTCAGAACATTACCTCCGTATAAATTAACCCATATCTGACCGTCCCCTACACTATAGGCATAGTTGCTCACTTCAGCAACTGTACGTACCACATTGGGAGGACAGCAGTTGGACAGTGAAATATAAGGTACTCGTTTTTTAGACCACCGCTGTTGAAAGGGTAGCTTGCTCGAATAGCTCAATGGATTAGTATACAAAAATTTATCCCCATCCAAACTGATCCCAGATAAAACGCTATTGTATAACGCCAGCTCCATCACGTCAATATATTTGGCATCACCGGTGAGATTAGCCATACGCCAATTCCATAGGACATTACCGATATTTGCACAGGTTTCATTATGCGCCGTTAGGTTTGGCAACTGATAATCGCGACCAAAAGCCTGATGTATCTTCTGCACCTCTTTAGGATCATACGATGTTCCGTCTGGAGAAGTCCCATCATATAATGACCCGACACCTCCCGTAATATACATTTTGGTTTGCGTCATATCGTCCCAGATATTAAACAGACGATTGCTGAGTGTAGTATCCTGGAGCTCCACACAAAGATCCGCTACACCGGCATAAAGATACGTCGCGCGTACTGCGTGTCCCATAGCTTTGTTTTGCTGCCTAAACGGCACACGATCCTGATTGTCATCTGTTCCATCTTCGATTTCACCTTTGATATCAATTAAATGCTTTGCGAGCTCAAGATACTGGGGCTTCCTGGTTGTGCGATAGAGTTCGATCACCCCCATATAATGGGAGGGACAGATCGCATTTCGAGCCAATGTCGGGTTAGATTTTTTGTAGAAGCCATATAGATAGTCTGCTGCTTTTACGGCAATATCCAAAAGGTCCGTTTTTCCAGTCACCCGATGATGTATACATGCCGCCGTCATCAGATGTCCAATATTATAGGATTCGAAACTTAGACGATCCTGAAATTCAATATTCAATCCGGCATTCCGTTGATCGATGGTTGCTTTTGTATAAATATATCCATCGGCACGTTGCGACTTACCAATCACGGGTATTACGCCTTCCAACATCTGCAATAATTTTTGATCCTTCGTTTGGACATAGATTGCACAAACAGCTTCCAACGTTTTGTAAAAGTCGCCGTCGTGAAAGGACGGCCCTTTATGTTCGCCATGCTCTAAACCAGCAGCAATCTCAAAATTACGATACGCATGGCTAATCTCTGCATCAGTATATACCTCCCACAAATGTGGCACCATACGATCCACACATACCGCCGTCCGATCTGCCCAAAATCCCGATGTCCAAGACACATCCCCCATATTGACTGCCTGTTTGACGGCGAAGGGGCTATCAGATGTATTCGTAATAGCTTTATCCTGTCCATGAGCAATAGGCATCCATAAGAATGCACAACCACATATATAAATCAATTTATCCCAGTTCATATCTATATTTCTCCTTATTTCCTTTTAAACCAACGTAGTTTCACCTCACCCTTCAGTCCTGCTGGTTGTAATCCTTTGAGAAACTTCGGCGTCGCCGTCGTCTTTACAATTTTTTCCGCTGTATCCTTACTACTTTCATACCCAAAACGATTGCCCCACGTATTGTAAACCTTTATATCCAATTTGTTTTCACCCTTCTTCAAGTAGTCCGTTACATCGATTTCGTAAGGCTTCGTCCATATTACACCGACCATATTCCCATTCAACATGACTTCAGCGAGATTTTCTAATTGATCTAGTTGTAATACGACACGCTGTTTACCGACTTCTCGGTGCTGATCAAACGTTAAGCTATAGCTCCCCATTCCCGAATGATAGCGTACATCGTCCTCGCTCGATCTAGTCCAAAGATTTGGCTCCTGTTGTATAATCGGATCATGTTGAACATCAGCAAGCCGAACAGTCCATGGTCCTTTTAAATTGCTCACACGATTTTCCTTCCATTCCGCCAATGAAATTTTGTGGTCACTAAATATGACAAAACAAGATTGATAAGCATCGAATGGCAACGTAAACTTAATACGTCCGTCTTCTTTGGAAAACGCGAGCGAGGCTAATCTATCTTGAACCGCATCGTAGACATACGCCTGCGACGCTTGGGCCCGAACAGAAAAAGTAGCTGCATGAAAAGCACTGTCCTGATTGGAGAAGAAATAAGTATCTCCGCCTTCAAAGCGACGATGATTCCATGCAACGGTATGATTCTTTTTAGCGTTAATAACTACATCTTCTTCGATACCCAGCCCTGCCAAATTATCAGCTGTGTATACCCCCACATAGACTTTTCCCAGACCAACAGCTTTTACCGCTAAAGCCCCTGCAGTTTGCATATTTCCAAAAAGTTCATTCACTATGTCCCGAAAAGCAACAGAATCCGTCGCCGATAGGTGACCATGCAGTGCAGCCGGCTTTTCATGGAAAAGAACAGTAGCTCCTTGTTCAATAAGAGCTTTAAACTTTTCCAGCACAGCCAACGAATAATGAGTAGGATTGGGGTTCAAGAGATGCTCACCAGGTATAACCAACAAACTATAGGCTATATGGTCTGACAATATCACTTTGCCATCCACTACCTTTGCATTTTTAAGCAATACATCCGGGTTGAAAGAATCGTAGGAATAGCCGCGCAAAGGGTCTACCCAATCTACCGGATTGTACATATTAGCCGATGTATTAACAGCGGCAATCTTTTGCATAGGCTGTCCTTCATTGCGTAGCAATGAATCGGTACGTTTCACCCGAAGGTTGCCGATGATGCCGGGTAGTGTTTGTACAAGGCGATCGGGCAAAATTGACCGTCGAGGCACCTCTTCACCAATAAACACAGCAATGTCGCGAACCGGTTTTCCATGCTGCAACAGTTGTTGTGTCCTTATTGCATAGTTCACCCAAGCCCTCCCAGGCTTCCACCAGGTCTGATCCCGCTGAAAGTAGGTTCCTACTCCATCTAATGTCATTCCCGGTTTACGGTCCATCCACGGATTGTGTACGTAGACGTGATAGGCTAAATTATTAACGCCCAAAGCGTAGTTCCTATCCTGTAGGGACTTCAACAGACGCGGATGTTCATCCCACTCCATACGAATTTGAGTAAACGCTTCGCACATGATAATATTTTTACCGTAGATGTGTCCACCCGAGATGGCGTCATAAACATCATTTGGTTTATCATGTGAAGGACTTCTAAACCAAAATTCGCCCATTGTACGATCCGTAAATTTAAAGTGCGATAAGCCATCACCGGTCATAATTGGAGCTGTTGTCTCCGCCGTAAATTCGACGCCGTATTTATCGCACATCTGGCGGAGCGTCTCAAACCCCCTTTCTTGTAGTAATTCGGCAATGGTTTCTCGATAATCGTGGAGGAAGGCTTCCGAAGCATCTACATTATCGACGACAAAGCCCGACAGAACCGGTAAGTATGCCGTCATATCGTAACCTCTACGCTTTAGAAATTCGGATGGCATCTGTTTTGTCCAATTTTGACTTCCCGATTCCCAAGAGTCAATGTGAAATACCGTTAGCACATCATCGGATAATTCCGGACTGACTGACTTTTTCGCCTTGCCATACCATTGTTCAAATTGGAAAGCCACGATTTCGGCATCCAATTTATCACATTCCAATCCTTTACCGGCTCCTGCTGTCTCATTTTTGTGCCCTGTCGTCGTGTGCCCAATACGCAAGATCCGCCACGCTCCAGGTCCAAGATCTAACTCCACTGTATCCCCATGACCTACGGGTTGCAGACGAACGACATCTTTGCGAGACACAATACTACCAGGACCTACATCTGCAGCCGTCGTCGGTAACGACACCCTCCAAATCTCTCCCGTCTTCCCTTCGAACTGATTTACCCGAGCCTCTTCCATTAAGGTAATACCCAAAATATTTATTGACGGCTTCCATTTTGCTGCATCTAGATCCTCCGCCCCTGGTTCGAAGCCTGCAGGGTCAAATACAAATCGAAAATATTTGGCCCGTGTATAAGGAATTGTATGTGTCACCCCATTGTCCCAGTCCAACCAACCCGTACGGGGAGATTCCAAACGCGTCAACTCGCTGAAGTGCTTACCATCGTCACTCACCAATACCTTAAATCGATTAGCTCCGTAATTATTTGCTTTACGCTGGATTTTTATCGCATTACATGGAAAGGGAGTCGTAAACTCATACTGAATCCAGCCAGGTTGCGAAGAGGAAAATCGCTCGGCATTATCTTTGAGAGCTAAGCGGTCCAAGTTTTCATCGTAGCTAGCACTCACCTTCACCGCTTCCGAATTACTGACCCTAAAATGCTTTGTAAGAGGGATCGCAAACAATTGGATGTCCCGATAATAATCATGTAATCTTTCGGGTTGAGGCATACGGAATTTCATCGTACCTTCACCTACGATATGTAAAATTGTGTCTGCTGACACCACTTTCTGCATCGACTTTTCTGGAGTAATCCAGGGCCCACCAGCTGTTGCAAACCCGTCATTGGGAAACATAGCAATCTGTATGTTATGCTTTTTGGCCTCTCCAACTAAGTAGCGGAACATCTCCCACCATTCCGGGGTGAGCGACTCCGCAGATGGTGTAAACAAGGGAGGGTCGGTCTGCGCTTTGATCGGTGTAAAATAAGCCCCTGCAATATTGTTAGCAGCCATCGCTTCCAAGTCAGCCTTTATTCCTTCTTTTGAATAGCTTGCATGCATAAAGTACCACACCACCCATGGCTTCGCTTCCTGATAGGAATTAGCCGAAAGTGGCACAATAGAGGGGGGAATGCCATTGATTTGTGCATGGCTATTTCCTGCAACAGCTATTATAAATAGGACTATAAATATCTTAAGGTTCATCTGCTTTCTATTTTATTAGCTAATGGCATACAAGATACCTTTGCATGTCTGTCATCCTGACCTACAAAGGATCTAAAGTAAGGATTTTACATCCCCATTCCTTCCCATAGGAATAATCCGAAACCCATAGCTGTAATTTTGTGACGGAATTTGATACTGCTCTAATGGCTGAGACACATCAGTCCAAGAATCATTACCTCCTACACCCATAGTTCTTAAATCCACATTCACAGTAATCTTATTCTCTTTCTTCAATTTAAACCAATGTTTTGTTTTTTCGATTTGCGCTTGTGAATACGGCCATGCACTGATATTCAATGCTTGGTGCCCCACAATCAAAACACCTGCACCTTTACCTTTCAGTGCAAACCAGCGCACTTCCATACGGTTGCTATTTTCCTGTGGCACGAGATAGGGCTCCATGAACTTCTCCAAGGTCATCTCATAAACGCCCAAATCAAACCCATAAGCACGATCAGGATACGTCTCCATAGCTCCCAATCCATAGTATTCTATTTTTTCAAAAGTGGGATTCACACCCATCTTTACACCCACTTTCGGTATATTCGGAAGTCCTTCTTTTACCGTCAGCCGATATGCTATATCAACAATCCCAGTTGCACTAACACGATAAGAAACGGTCACGATAGCCGAATCCTGCGGTAATGTATAGGTAGACTTAAGTACGAATACCCCGTCTTCCTGTTGTCCCTTCATCGTAATAAACTTGGGCGTATTGTACCAGTATTTCAGTTTAATATGCGGTTTCCATCCCCGTCTTTCATTTTCTGTAGCCGGACGTATAAAGTTCGGCAAGATGGCCTCTTTGATGATTTCCTGCCCCTTCGAACGATAGCTTGTCAAAGCGCCATTATTCTTGTCAAACTGTACCTGAAAATCTTTTCCTTTTACCAGATACTGATCGGTTGATTCCACGATATCCAAATTTCCTAAAGTGGCTTCCATTGTAGGCGCGAATGTCTCCAATGACTGCCAACGTATTTGAGACGAAGACACGACAAATCCGGCCTTAGCCCATGTTTCGTCGGCCCGCAGTCGGAATTGCACATCAATCTGATATTCTCGATTTTGCTTGGGCTTTGCTGAAATATATCTTGCTAAGGAAATCAGCGTAGAGTCACCTGCTGCCAACGCAATTGGCTCTATTTTGATTTCACTGATGGTTAGCCCATTTTCACGTATCAATAGGTAGGGTGCGTAGTAGTCCAAATCCAGCACCGCTGCTCTGTTTTTAATCTGCACAGTCAGCTCAGCGGTATCGATCAACAACACTTCAGCTGGTTGATAGATACGCTTGTTGTCATACATTGCTGCCTTCGGTCTGCCCCAAGAATCGACAATTCCATTCAGATTGAACGCTCCATTATGAATCTTCTCGCCAAAGTCCCCACCGTAAGCCAGCACGTCGCCATACACACTGTCGCGACGGATTAAACCCTGATCTTTATAATCCCAAATAAATCCACCCACGAGCCGGGGGTAAGTTCTAAAGATATCCCAAAACTCCCTCATATTCCCGGTCGAATTTCCCATGGAATGAGAATACTCCACAAACAAAATAGGTCTCTTGTCGTCATTATCCTGCTCTAGCAATAATTTTGGCGTAAATATTCCGGGATAGAACCGGGATACAATATCCACATAATACTGATCTTGCCTGTTTTGTATCCGGTGAGCGTGATCATTTGATTTTGGATAGCGTGGATCGGACGGATCGATATAGCCGGGCAATTGATGACTACCCATTGCCGGTTCGTAATGAACAGGCCGTGTGATATCGAAATCATGTATCCACGCTGACATGGCGGCTGTAATCGGACCTCTGCCCGATTCATTCCCCAAAGACCAAACCACAATTGAAGGATGATTTTTATCTCGTTCCAACATACGCGTCACTCGTTCCATATGAGCCGGCAACCAGCGTGGATCATTCATTAGCTTGCCCCCTAGTCCATGAGTTTCGAGATTAGCCTCGTCCATAACCATCACCCCATACTTATTGCATAACTCATAGAAATACGGATCATTAGGATAGTGTGAAGTACGAATGGCATTGAAATTAAACTGCTTAATCTGACGGACATCCGCCTCTATATCCGAACGGGTCAACGCCTTACCTCGCACCGGGTGGTGATCATGACGGTTTACACCATAAAAATAGGTGGTCTTTCCGTTGATTAACAGCTTTCCGTTAGTCTTCGAAAATTCTACACTTCGGAATCCTACATCACAGCTTTTTGCTTCCAATAGTTGATCCTCCTGGTCATATAACGACAGTACCAATTTATAAAGATGTGGTTGTTCAGGCGACCACTTCTTGGGATTTCCAACTGTAGTCTCCAATAAGCCGAACTTTACATTATCTAACCTCGGATAGATTTCGTTGAAGATATCGGCCGCTTTTCTTTCCAGTTCATTTGCAAGTAGAGGTGTGCCATCTGCTTCATAGAGCTGTGCTTTGACCATAAAACCTTGGATACTGTCACCGGAAAAATTATCAATCTTGGGTCGTATCGAGAACGTGGCATCGGTATAATTTTCGTCAAGCTTAGCCTGCCAATGAAAATCAGCTATACGCACCTTAGGCTCAGCCATTAAGAAAACCTCGCGCTGTATACCACTCATGCGCCAATGGTCTTGATCTTCCAAATAGGAGGCGTCACTCCAACGAATCACCTGTACGGATATTCGATTTTTTCCCTTTGTAAGATAGGGAGTTGCGTTAAATTCAGATGGCAAACAAGAATCCTCAGCATAGCCCACGTAGTGTTCATTGATCCAAAGATGATATGCAGAACTCACACCACCGAAATGTAATGTAACATTCATTCCGTTCCAGTGTTCAGGCAAGTCAAAAATCTTTTGATAGGACCCTACAGCATTATAGTCCTTTGGTATACGTGGAGGATCAATGGGTTGGAAAGGATATACCGCAGAACGATAGATCGGGATGTCATATCCCTGCATCTCCCAGTTGGAAGGCACTTGAATCTTATCCCAGCCTTCCACAGCTGCTACATGGAAATCTTTGGGCGCATCGGCAGGCTTCGAAACATAGTTAAAATCCCATGTTCCGTTTAAAAACATCAAACGTGGATTTTGTTCACGGTCATTTTGTAACGCCTCTTCAACACTTGCATAGGAGTAGGCTGTCGTGCGGGCAGGTTCTCTATTAATTGACGTGATCAATGGATCTTCCCATGCGGAAGCAATCTTACCATTCGGTACAGGTGGAATTACAGCAGGCTTGCCATCCACGGTTTGCCCGTTTGCTAGCAAACTACCTACTAAGGTAAGAAATAGTATACTTAGTGCTTTTATCATTAATCTATAAGACTTTCTGTGTACGAACTAAATTACAATCGATAATCCACTTCGTATGCCACACCCGCGTGTACTTCCATGGTATATGTATCCTGATCCAACTGCACGATCGTACCATTCTTGGATTTTGGTTTTGATTTACTTTTTATCTTTAGCGTACCGACTCCAATAGGCGATTTCACTTTGATCTTTTTTTCAGAAACATACAGATCGATCTCTCCAGCAGGTGTAGGCACCTTACCTTCCATCCACTGCAAAGAAGCCAAATACGGATCGATTTCATACGTTTGATACCCGGCAGAAGTAGGTTTCACCCCTAAATAGTACTTACCCAAAAGGTAGATCGGACTAGCTCCCCAAGAGTGGCATAGGCTCTTTCCAAACTCCCGACCATACATTGTATAATGTTCCGCTCCTGATTTAGCTGGATTAAATTCTTCCCAAAATGTAGTTGCTCCAAGCTTCAGCATCCCTCCCCAATAAGACTTCATCTCTTGCATTACATAATCTTTCTCTCCCATTGCACATAGTGATTCCAATTCATAGTAACGCATATAAGGGGTCATAATTTTTTGCACCCGATCATTCAACAAAACATTCGTCTTGACAGCTTGTTGTTGCTCGTTAGATAGATAATCAAAAAATACCGCAAACATATTCGTATAACGGGTAACATTCTCTGTCTGTTTTCCGTTGATCCGGCTGTGTACAAAGGCTTGTTTTGTCGGATTCCAATAGTAGTCAAATAATTTTGTTTTTAATAATTTAGCTTCCTTATCATAAAAAACTTGATCATCTTGTTGCTGTAACAGATTGGCACATAAAGCCATTGTTTCTAAGCTGCGGCAGAGTAACAATTGCTCGAAACTAACTTCACCCTTTTTGCTCAGCCCATCTGCCCAGTCGATAAACACCCAATCGCCTGATAGACCTTCCATTAACCCATCCTTGTTTCGCCGCGCCAAACAAAACTCCATTAGGCTTTGCATACGGGGATATACCGCTTCAATAAATTCCTTATCTCCTGTATATTGATAGTAATCATAAATGCTCAAGAACCAATAAAAGGTATAATCCATAATGGTATTAATATGGCTCATGGTGGGTTCCTTGCCCCGCAGCGCGAGTATCGTACGCTTCACTGTTTCTGAATCAAAACCTAAGTAATAATTCATGGCATAAGACTGATACGCATCGCCACTCCAGATCCAGCGATCCCTTTTGATGCCATCGATGTAAAACTCCCGCGATGTCAACTCCATCGTATATTTAGCTACCTCCCAAATGTTGTTGAGCTCTTCATCCGAACTTTTGAATGCACCGCGATCCTCCACCGGCAGGTATTCATATTGCATAGATACCTGATCAAACGAAACATCACCTTGCTTTTCAATATAGACGTATCGAAAGGCTTTGGATAAATCCAGCGTGCTATCGGTTGAAGAACTACGAGCTACCTCAATATAATCTAAAGTTTCGCAGGTTGCTGTTCCCAAAGCCTCTTCTTTAGACTCTCCATAGTAGACAGACAGTTTTCCGTTACCTTTTAATTGGTGAAAGGTTAGAAAACCAAACGTATTCTTACCGAAATCGACTAAAGTGCCGCTCCCGTGCTTCGTAGAGGATACAGCTTGCTCCAATCGGGTCGGCAATTTAAACTTGGAAGGAAACCGTGTCGGTTGATCAAAATTCCAGTGACCCGCTTTGACATAGGTCGTACCTGATTGGTCGGAAGCCTTTCCTGTCTCATCGATCCATTCTTTGTCCTCAAACGTAACCAACCAATCTTTGCTCGTATTGACCGTTTTCCCGGATACATACAGTGCAGGCACATGTCCTTGGTTATAGACCTTAATAGTGATCTTCTGTTTTCCCTTTTTTAAATTAAGCTTCGCGGGCATGCCCGGTATCATTTTGCCGTTTACTTTAACATTGTACTTTCCTTCGGCGACAATAGCTATTTCTTCATCAGTTGGTACATCAAACTCTTTGTGGAACTCGACTAGCACATAATGGTTATCCATTCGCCAAAACGGAGGAAAAAATGTCCCTCTTTCCGTCCTACGATTCTGCATATCGTTACTCAGCCAAACCTCGAAATCACCAGGATACCAAATCCAGGTAGCGCTCTCCTGTGCACACAGCATAACAGAAGAAAACAAATAACAAAAGAAGAAAAAATATCTTTTCATATGTATATAACTCGTTTATATTGTCCTATGGAACTACCCAAGGTATATCATGACTGATCTACAAATTATTGATAATCAAACTACAGGTTTAATAACTTGTGCAAATTGTTGCACATAGACTTAATTAGCGATCAATCACAAACATACTTTATATCAACGACTTATCTTTATAAGATCTTCTCTAGCTATTATATTATTTTAGCATGAAACAGGTTTAGTACGTTAAGATACTGACGGTTTATAACCTCTTGCGGCATACCATAGAATTACCACATAACACACCAACGGGATCACATATCCTATCTGTGTATTATCATTCGCATTATCAATGATACCACCCATCAGGAATGGAAAGATAGCTCCGCCAACGATAGACATAATTAACCAAGATGATGCTTGTTTTGTTTCGTTACCCAACTTGGCGATGCCCAAAGAGAAAATCGTAGGGAACATAATAGACATAAAGAAGCCTAAACCGCCCAATGCATATAAGACAGCCATACCTGATCCAAATACAGCAATTGCTGCCAGTAAAACGGAGATCAATGCATAAGTAGATAGTAGCTTACTTGCAGTAGTGTATTTCAGAAGAAATGTACCAACAAATCGACCGGCCATAAACAACAGTCCATATACCCCCAGATAGTATCCTGCTGTTTTTTCGTCTACGCCTGCACCTTGTTGAGCCATTCGAATAAAAAAGCTGGTTACACACACCTGTGCCCCGACGTAAAAAAACTGGGCAACCACAGCAAAAGTCAAATGTTTATGACGAAGTACCGAAAAGAATCCCTCATTCGTGTCAGGGTCGTTGTTTTCACTTTTGCTTTCCTTAATTTCAGGAAGCTTGACAAATATAAAAATCACGGCTACGAGGAGCAAAATAACCCCTAGCGCTAAATAAGGCAATTTGACAGAAGCCGCTTCTGATGTGAGATAAGCTAAACGCTCCGCTTCGGCCATAGCACCAAGCTGTTCTTCGGTATAGCTCCTGCCTGACAAAATAAAAACTGTACCTAGTATGGGGGCAACCATAGCGGCTAATCCATTGAACGAGGCGGCTAGATTAAGACGTTGCGTAGCGGATTCCGGAGGTCCCAATATGGCCGCATACGGGTTTGCAGCAGTCTCCAAGACAGCCAATCCGCATCCAATGATAAATAGTGCCAATAAAAATAACTCGTACATGCGCTGATCTGCGGCAGGAATAAACAAGAAAGCGCCCAGTGAAAAGGCAAGGAGACCTATGATAATCGAAGCCTTATAACCCAACTTACGTAACAAAAAGCCCGCGGGCAATGCCATGACAAAATATGCAAAGAAAACAGAGGTGTCTACCAAAGCAGATTGGCTATTGTCCAGCTGACAGGCTTTTTTCAAATGCGGAATCAAAACCCCGTTTAAATTATGGGCGATACCCCACAAAAAAAACAGACTAACAACAAGTATAAATGGAAACAAATAATTCTTAATCGAATTACCTGTAACGGCGACGTCTTTATTCGAATCGATATGCATATGTTGAAGGTTATTTAGAAGTTGTTTCTTTGCGTTTAGCCAGCAAAATATGATCAGCTACCAATACGACCTGCCCATGCTGGTTAATTATTTCAACATGTTCTACCACGGTACCGTACGCTGGATTTTTGGCCTCTGATTTCTCAGAAATGGTCACTTCAGCATGTATCGTATCGCCAATAAAAACCGGCTTAACAAACCGCAAACGATCGTAACCTTTAGAAAAAGCTTCAGGATTGATAGCCGATGCGGTAAGTCCGATACCTATGGCAAAAATCATCGTTCCATGTGCAATCCGCTGACCAAAGGGCTGCGTTTTGCACCATTCAGCATCCATATGATGTGGAAAGAAATCGCCCGTATGGCCCGCGTGAACCACGAAGTCGGTCTCTGTGATCGTTCTTCCCAATGTTACACGCTTGTCCTCCAACGTATAATCTTCGTAAAATATTGATTCAAAATGCATATTTAGATATTAGTATTTAGATAACAGATAGGAGACTAGCTCAAACATTGTATTTGATAGACTGCCCCCCTCCGGTGCTACTTTGGTAAGCGGCTTCCACGATAGCCATCGTATCAATGACATCCTCCACCGCTGCTGGTAAAACATCTATTTCGCCCAACTTAAAGCACATCAAACTAGCCATACTGCCAATAAAAGCGTCCGGAAACCAAGAGCCATCAATTGGATATTTCATCCAGTCCGATGCTCCATCGTCGGACTTCAAACAGTATTCAAAAGCGTCGGGAACACCGTCTGGGTAATTCATCAATAGCCCCATCTTTGCTTTGATAGCACCTTTTGTACCTTCCCATTTGATATAGCTCTCTTGATGCCGTGCACCGAAGTCATGATCGTGATTGGTATTAACCACCGCATGTACCGTATCTCCGTAGTCAAATAACAATGTTGTTCTACTGGAAGATAGCGTCTTCGCCGGATGTTTCAATGTCTTTGCATATATACTTGCTGGATTTCCTAAAAAGGAACGGATCAGATCGATATAATGTACGCTATGGTATAGAATTTCCAGACGGGGATGGATCATCACATGAGGAAACAATTCCCAAGGTGTTTGTACCGTCACCCGCACTTCCATATCATAGACATCTCCAATATATCCCTGTTCGATCAACCATCGTGCAGCGTTCACGAATGGTGCTTGTCGTAATTGACAGTTAATTGCCGCAACCAAGCCCTTGCGTTGGCAAACTTCCAAAATGGCTTTTGATTCAGGATAATAATCGCCCATCGGCTTTTGAATCAACACTGCCGCTCCATCAGGCAAAGCCTCCAACGTTTCGATAAACTGGCTTGGCATGATAGTAATATCGTACACGGCATCGGCAGGTGCTTGCGCCACTGCATCCGCTACAGAATCAAATACATGAGGTATAGTAAATTCCGCGGCCAGGGTCTCAGCTTTCGCTCGGGTACGGTTCACAATACCATAGACTTCAAAACCCGCTTTCTTGTACGCTGGCAGATGTGCATCTTTTACAATCCCCCCAGCCCCTATAATCACGATAGGTAATCGAGTCTGCGGCAACTTAGCCTTATATTCAATATTCATCATTGTATCTTGTTTATCTTTGCCTGCGCCTCTGCCAACAACGCCGAACTTGCAGCATCGGCAACGATAGCGTCACTCACGGTTTTATCGATTATATGCGCAATATCAGGCCAATTTGACAATCTTGGTAAAGTACGAGCAGTCTCATGTAATTCCCCCAGCTTATTATAAAACGGGATATTCGCATTAATGGTATCATCATACCAAGTTGAATAACGGCAGCCCACACCGCCGGCCAATGTCAAAAGTCTATCTTGCTCCTTGCCGACAGCAAAACGTAAAAAGTCATATGCCTGCTCTTTCAACTTACTTCCTTGTGCAATAGCATAGAGCCAGTATACATTTAAGGAAGGCGACGGCACAAGAAGGTCTGCAGGTATAGGAGCAATATTTACACGTCCCTTTACGGACGACGACGCATCAATCTGTGCCCAAGATGCAAAACCGAACCAGTTGACCATCATAGCCACCTCGCCATTGGCAAAAGCTTCTCCAGCTTTTACAGATTCAGAAATTGCAGAATTTGGATGTAAACAGCTTTCCTGTTTAAAAAGCCGACGATAAAAATCCAATGCGGCGATCGCCATTGGTTGATTGAGATCTATTTTCCCCCGTTCATCGAGCAACTCGCCACCTCGCGACCACAGCTGTATACAAAAATCAAAAACCGCGTTATGTCCATCCGGGTAACCCGCAAAGATAGTTCCGTACAGATGCTGTTCAGGTCGTGTGAAAAAAGATGCGACCTGCAAAAAATCCGACCAAGTCCGAGGTACCTCAAGCGGCCGTTGATATTGCTTAAAGAAATTTTCCTGTTCGATCGCACTGCTAAATAAATCTTCACGTACCACGAGACACTCCGGTCCGTCATGAAAAGGTAGTCCTACCACTTCGCCATCAAAATTTTGGAAGCTCAGTAAGCTTGGACTCCATGCATTATTGTAAGCTTCGACCGGCTGCGTGTCCAAAAAGTCATTTAACACATACAATCCTTTATCGGCATAGGCTTTTGCGATCCAATCCGTATTAATATGGACGATATCCCATTCGCCGTTGTGAAGCCCATCCCTTACCAATAACGCATCATAAAGCTGTTCCAAATTCATTGGTACAAATTCCATATCGATTGCGATGTTGTGGCTTTCCTTATAAGACTGCCAGCACGATTGCAGTGCCTGCTCAAAAGGGCCGAACTGCCGGACTGCGAAACGTAATTTAGCCATACAATTCCTTTATAATTTTGTGATTATGCTCCCCTAATTTAGGAGAACCTTTGGTCGAGCGCAGCACCTGTCCGTCAATCCGAATAGGACAACGGGTCGTCGCATATTCAAACCCATCACCCATGAATACCTGCTGTATCATATCGAGCACTTTAAAACCATCATGTTGCAACAATCTATCCCAATCCAGCACATCCGCACACCATATATCCGCTGCTTCCAAAATTTCCAGCCAATAAGCTGTTTTCTGCGTTACCAAATGCTTTCCCAGCACATCTTTGATGGCATCACGCCGTACAAATGCCTGCTCGCCATCGACAAAATTTTCCAAGTTTTCACAATCCAGTAATTTTCCGAGGAAAGGAATCGATCCCATCGCCAATGCGATATATCCATCTTGGGTCTCATATATGCCATAAGGTGCTCCAAGATAAGCATGGGCATTACTCACAGCTGTGCGTTGCGGCAATTGCCCTCCATCCCTAAAGTAAGTTGTAACAGCTTCAAACTGAATATCGACAGCCGAGTCCAACATGCTTACCTTTACATGTGCTCCAACATGCTGAATAGCTCTTCTATATAAACAAGCCAGTATTGCACTACTAAGATTAGCTCCAGCAAACATATCTACGATAGACAAGCCCATGGGAACGGGGCCATCGCCTGTATTCCCACTTAGCCAAGTCATGCCAGTGATCGATTGTAGCAACAGATCCTGTCCCGGCTTTTTTGACCAAGGCCCAGTTTCCCCATATCCCGATATTTCACCGTAGATCACGCTCGGATTGATTTCACGTACTTTTACGTAGTCAAATCCAATGCGCTCCATCACGCCGGGCCGAAAATTGTGCATGACCACATCCGCCTGTTCAATAAGCTTAACGATGATCCTTCGATCCGCCTCATCTTTTATGTCCAATGCGACACTTTCTTTATTGCGATTAATCGCGTGGAACACCGTCGACATTCCATTAAGCTCCGTATCCGAGGTATACATCTGTCTACAGATATCTCCGGTGACCGGTTTTTCTATTTTGATCACTCGAGCGCCCAAATCAGCTAATCGCAAACTAGCCAAGGGGCCAGAGAGAAATTGACTAAAGTCTACTACTGTAAAATCCGCTAATGGCAACATATTAATTTTCCAAATAATCTATTTTAATCCTTTCATTATCCTGTCCCACCTGAGGCGCGGGCTTACTCGAAAATAAGTAATGTCCATCTATGCAAAAGACACTCCTCGTGGTTTTTAGCGCTGTACCATCATTTAGTTCTATATTTTGCAGCATACGCGAATTAACAAATCCCTCACTGCTAAAAAATCGAGGGTAATCATTGACTTCGGTACACCAAATCCCCTGAGACTCGAGCAAAGATACCCATTCTGTTGCGGTCTTTTGGAGTACAACTTCGCCGATTTCCTTCATGATTACATCACGAGCGGAAAACCAATTTTCCTTCTGTTCATAATGATCTCCCGAAAGACCTAGAATAGTTGCCAGTACCCGTAAATCTCCCATAGCCAATGCCAAGTAACCACCGGCTGTGCGATACAATCCATAAGGAGCACTCAAATAGGCATGCCCCCCACCTCGTACTTTACTACGTTGCGGCAGTTTCCGCCCATCATTCAAATGGGTGGTCAATACCTCAAACTGCATATCCAATGCTGATTCCAACAAACTCACCTCTACCAATACACTTTTCTTGGTGCGCGAGCGCTTCAGCAGTGCTGCCAATATCCCCTGCGTCAAATGTGTGGCGCAATACATATCGATGACAGCCAGACCAAAAGGGACGGGCCCATCGCTTTCGCTGCCCGAGAGCCAAGTAAGTCCCGACATCGATTGAACCAGCAGGTCTTGCCCCGGCTTCCTAGCCCACGGCCCTGCTTTGCCGTAACCTGTTACGCTAGCGTAGATAATCTGGTCATTGATCTGACTTGCACTCGCATAATCCAACCCCAATTTCTCCATGATACCTGGTCTAAAATTGTGGGTGATCACATCTGCCTTTTTAATGAGCTTTTTGATTATCTCGATATCCACTGGATCTTTTAAATCCGCAGCATAGGATTCCTTATTTCGATTGATCGTATGAAAAACCAAACTACTATCATCCACGAAAATATTCTTTATCGCGATCTGCCTACCAGACTCCCCTGAACCCGGGCGTTCGATTTTAATCACGCGCGCACCCAAATCAGCAAGGCGTAATCCAGCAGTCGGGCCTGCCATAAATTGCGAAAACTCCAGTACCAATATTCCTTCTAACGGCCTATCCATTGATTTTTAGAGATTCTTTATACATTCTATTCAATTCTTCCAATACGTCCAATTCATCGCCTCCATCACGTAGATAATTCACCACAATATCACCCGCATGGTCTTGAAAATACATATGTCCATAATACCTTGGTCGTAAAAAGGCACGTTCAAGGGCCGGTAACGTCGTCTGAAAAAAATTCGAGGTGCGTCTATTTACTTCTTCGTCCTTCCAAGCTTGCAAATGTCCAGGCTGGCCTCCATTCTCCATATACAATGTTGTCTGTACGACAGGCGAGGCTACAAATTCTGCATATTTGACGGCGATATCGATATGCGCGGAGCGAGCGGAAATAGCTAATCCTGCTCCACCCAATGTGCTCGTCATAGCCCCTTTATCTTCTAACGTGACCAAATCATGAAAATGCAGCAGGCGACGGCCGTAACCCCTACGGGAGTAATTGGAGTAACCATAAGCAAACGGACAATACGCAATATCATCCTGATTGACCATATCCTCATAAACCATAAAGGGGTTCTTGCTGTAGAATCGCTTATCCACATGGTCGGCCAGAGATTTGAACAGCTTTAAGGCATGCACACCGACGGTTTCACTAACCACTTTATCGCTATTCAGGCACGGTTCTTCACCAAGTGAACAACAAAACATATAAAAGCTCATCAGCACATCAATAGGGATTAGTGAAAAAGCCACTTTTCCCATTTTTGCCAACGCCAATAGTTCCTCAAATGTCATAGGAACCGATATTCCAAGCTCAGCCAGCAAATCTGGTCTACTTGCTGCAACTGGAGTGGCGGCATCAATAGGCAGCGCCCACTGTAACCCTTCAAAATTATAACTGGTATATGATTTGCCTACACTATTTTGCCTTTGATCTTCCAAAAAAGCATTTGGCAGCAAATTGTCTAAAGCAACAACCATTTTCTGTGCCGCAGCATGACCCGTCCACGGATGGTCGATGACGAGAAGATCGTACTCCGCTGCAAGCTCCGTAATTGACTTATCCGCAAACTCTTGTAAAGTCCGCTTCTTCCATGTGATTTCTACCTCCGGATGCATTTCTTCAAAACGCTGGGTTGTAGCGACCATAGGTAGCAGTCCACGTGAATGTCCCCATGTAATCCCTTTGAGTCGGATTTTATTGCTCATATCGTATTTCCTTGTTCAAACTAGTCTATATTTTTATCCTGTGATATCCCTACAGCCCAAATCAGCAGGCATACATATCTCAAAAAAGCTGCCGTATTGGATCAAAAAAATAAATTAACGGTATATTCCCCAACGAAAGAGTCTATTCAGTTAGCAGTCCTTTTTTTAAGCTACATGAATCAAATCACGAAAAATAGGGCTATCCTATAATCAAATATATAGACCTTTACCATTCCAATCGTAACAATACTTATCCATTTATTATAGTATCTTACCCTCCCCGGCATCAATATACCGATTGCTATCTTTGTTCTTGGTTGATATTCCATCCGAAACTGGAAGGGTACAGAGATCGGCTTAAAGCTCTTTTTAACTATTTAAATAGTACATATAAAACGATCATGACCACAAATAAAATACCCCAAGCCCATTTTACCTTGGTTGACGGTTTTTCTAACGTTATCAACTGTTGATCTCGATTCGCTAGTTCGTACCTAGAGGGTTTCACAGCTAAGGAAATCAGTATACCGATACATATCAGTCCCATGAACAGATAGAAAGAGAGCATCAAATAATGCGGCCAAAAATTATATTGATCTTTTGGAAAGACCCATAGATAACAGATACCGACTCCAAGGCTGAGCACAGATCCAAACGTTAGTAAGGTATTGACCGCCGCTTTATTCGTCCGTTTCCACAATACAGCCAATAAGAATACGGCAGCCAATGGCGGAGCAATAAAACCTAAAATGGATTGGAATACATCAAAGAGATTAAGTCCCTTAATCTGATCAATGGCAATCGCCATCAAAAATGCTACGATACAGCCTACGATAATCGTATACCGGCCGATCTGGGTAATTTGCTTTCCCGCAGCATTCGGATTAATATGTTTTAAATAAATATCCATGGTGAAGACTGTACTCAGTGAATTGAGCGACGATCCGATCGTGCCGACCAGCACGGCAATCAACACCACAATGACCAGCCCATTCAATCCCGTTGGAAATAAATTAGTTACCATGGTCATATAAGCCAGCGCAGGGTCATCCAAATCTGGAAAAAGTATATAACAGATAATACCTGTAAGGATAAACAGGGGCAGCGATAATATCTTGAGCCAAGCGATAAAGTTCACCCCCAACTGTCCGTGCTCCAAGTTTCTTGCTCCCAGCACAGATTGCACCATCGCTTGGTCAGTACAGAAAAACGCTATCGCAGCAACTGGATAGCCCAAAGCAATCGCATACCACGGATAATCAGGATCATTTGCTGGTCGGATCAGTGACCAATAATTTCCGGGAGTTTGGTCAATCAAGGCTCCGATACCACCTATTTTGGACAGACCTAAAAAGGTCAACAGAGCCGACACTAGGATCAGTAAAATCATTTGAAAGATATTGATTTTCGCCACCGTGCGTAGGCCTCCAGTGTAGGCAAACAAACCTGCTAACGCCACTAACACAATAACACTTTGCCACATCGGAATACCCAAAATCTGCCGTACAAGAAAGCCTCCCGCAAACAGTCCGAGAGACAACCAAGAGATTAACATCTTTACCAATGAGTACCAGGCTAGAATAGTTTGGGTTTGTGACCCGTACCGATTGCCCATAAACTCCGGTAATGTCCGCACATTGGAAGCCAAATAACGTGGAGCGAATACGACAGCCAACAGAAATAGGAATACAAAAGCATACCAATCAAAATTTATGGCTACAATACCCGTCGTATAACCTACCGTGGCAAAAGCAAGCAACATCGACGGCCCCACATTTGTTGCCCACATATTGAATCCGATGCTGTACCAGCTTAACGATTTACTGGCCAAAAAATGTTCGGCGCCTTCTGCTTTCTTACGAGAAGAAAGCAGCCCAATAATCAACAGCGCTACCAGATAACTAACGACAATAATATAGTCGTAGATAGTTAGTTTATCGAGTATGGTATTCATATGTGTATAATTTGCTTTTTTAATTGTCATATGGCGTACTCATGTGAGCTTGCTTTTTGGGAAACATGAGTATTTCATCTCACAGTTGCAGGATCAACGCCAAAACGAGCAAGCAGATCTTTCGGACGTACTGGCTTTCCAGTCGTCAAAGACTCATCCATGGCCTGTAATAATGCAATAGTACCAATTCCTTCTTTCAGATCAGGAAAAGCCGCTGTCCCTGCTTGGATAGCCTGTCCAAAATATTCCAAATAATTCTGGTATTCGCCTGCATGATGACTTTTTCCTTCAAACCGGAAATAATGTTTTAGCTTATGCTCCCATGTCAACATCCGTTCTTCACCTGTACGGTCTGTAATTGCGTAACGCAAATCCATATAATCTGCCTGACTACACCCCTCCGTACCGCGTAAAATACAACTCATCTCGCTATCGCGTGTTACAGGTTGAATCGGCCCCGTATAGGCACCACTCACACGCGCAATCCTTCCATCCTCTGCTTTGAAAATAAAATGCATGGTATCCTGATTTTGCAAACCACCTTTTTTTCCGTTTGAACTCAGCATTCCGTATCCCATTACCTCTTCAATGTTGGGTAGATACCAGCGGATAAAATCGACCGGATGACTAAGCCCTCCATACAGCCATTTGAATGACGACTGTAAGGACCATGGCTTATCCAGGAACCAACGGTGATCGGCGTGGTAGTACCCCTCTACGGTAATCAGTTCGCCAACGAGACCTTCCTCAAAATCCTGACGTTGCTTTTTTAGCGGTTCAAAGAAACGAGAACTCTGCCCTACAAAAACACGTTTACCTTTCCTTTCTGCTAGGGTTAATAGCGCATTGGCATCCGCTAGATTATCGATAAACGGTTTTGTACAGATTACATGTTTATCGTGTTCCAGAGCCAGCTTAATATGCGCAGCGTGCAGGTGATCCGGTGTGTAGATAGCGACAGCATCAATATTTGGGTTATTGAGCATATCACTATAATTGTTTGTGTACGCATGAAAATCGAACTCCTTTGCCCGTTTACGACCCAATTCTTCATTGAGGTCACATACTTGTACCAGCTCAATCTGCTCGCTCTGTAATGCCGCAGACATTGTGCTTCTACCTTCTCCAAGTCCTAAAATACCTAATCTTAATTGATGTGTTGTTTGCATGTTATTGTTTATAAAAAATCCAGGTTTCATTATTGGTCCCTTCGATACCTTCCTGATAAGCACTCATGATTCTATTCCATTCGATTACACGCGGATTATCTTCTGTTGTCAACGCATCAATCTCAGTGAAGTCCTTTCCCTTCGGAAATGATATATAGAGCAGCAACTGCCTCCCGTGGCGGTACAAAAGCACCTCCTGAAAACCTGCCTTACAAAAGCCCGCCGCTACCTCCGGCCATTCTTCAAACTGATTTTTATGATATTGAAGGTATTCTTTTTGTTTCTTTTTATCTTCTACCAATTGTGCCGTCAAGATTACGAAATCGACATCTTTCGTTTCTTCTGGCGTACCGCAACGCTGTTGGTCAAAGGTATAAAACAGATCGTTGAACATGGTGATGGTTAGTTGGGGATAATTCGCCAGCATGGCACCCGTCATTTTTTTCGCATGCTCATCATCGGTCTTTAACAACATATAATCGCCCCACGTATAGATCTGTGGCTCCTCTAATCCCTGCCCGTTGGCAAACGCGGTAAATGCCTCTTTCGACAGCGACCGCTGGGGATCATGTACCTGCACAAAAACAGGCTTTGTAAACGGTACATATTGATTGAATGTATACCCTTTTTTTACGCTTTCTTTCCGGCTGAGCAGGTGGCGGAAGGGCTCTTCCAAACCGGCATTAAATGCGGCCTTATCTGCTTCGGGACCATTATTCTCCCATATAACACCCGGACCATTCGCATTTTTCAGAATTTTATTTTGGGGAAACCAATTATTGGACACATCCATATAAGCGGAACCCTCGTCGGTATACAGATAAAACCAATGGTCTGGAATATGCGCATAGGGCGATACATATATACTGTCTATTTCATTCTCCCTTATCTTGGTGCCCGGCTGTGCCGAAAGCGTATAGATACCTGCGACGTCATACATAAATTTACCATAACGGGTTATTCTATTCCGCATTACGGTATTGTTCTTCATGATATTTACCGTTGGTGTCCATCCCCAACCTAAACTGATGCCCGAATAGGCGACATCGCTGATATCATTGTGGGAGATATCGACACCTTGGACAAATCCCGCTCCTATGCCTACTGCACCCCAATCTTCGTTTGCCGTGTTATGGATTAAGTTATTGCGGACAACGACCTCCCGGGTTACCTCTCTTTCATCTTTGGGGTTGTATGGCAAATGTGCTTCGAATTGGTCATCGGAAAATTTACCCATAAGCACCGCGTTCCCACCAATGTCATAAAAGGTATTACCCACTAGACGATCCTGAAAATTACCGGCATAAAAATCGAAGCCCGTCGACGCTAGATAGCTGAATGTACAACGTTGAAATTGCACATAGCTTGTATTCTTGAGTACAACGGCACTTGCGGGACGTCCTACCCATGCTTGGTTTTCCAACTTGGCTTTATCTGGCGTTCCCGGTTTGTCCAATTTGTATGCTTCATGGAAGTACATGCCCGCCTGTAACGCAACATGGCCGTGTGTATTGGGTCTAAACCAAGCTGCGTGAGCGAAGGACAAACCCTCAATCTGGATATGAGAAACCGGATCCTCCAATGTACCCTCCAGCTGCAAGATCGTCTCCAGGTAAGGAAAAATTACCTGCGCCTTTCTCATATCTTCATCGTCGCGTTTGTAATAATATACTTTTCCATCGCGCTCATCCAAAAACCACTCACCGGGTTTATCCAAGAACTGCAAAGCATTAACGAAACGAAAAGCAGAATTCCCTGATTCTTTCGACAGCCAAGGCTTAGGCCATGGATGCTCGCTTTGAATTTTACTCTCCGGTTGATGAAAATATACTTCAATACTATCCTTATGCACCACGGCGTCTTTAACACGCAACTGTGCGATAGCCCACCACTGATGGATAAAGAATTCCATACCCTCGACGAATTTGAACCCCTCAAATACGTTAGGAAGAACAGCTGTTTGTTTATCAAAGTTCCAGTTTAAAATACGAGGAAGTTCCAAATCGCCGTGACTTTCTGCACGGATGGCTTTTTTGTCGTTCACCCATAGCTGACGGAAGTTGACGCGCTTCCCGCCTACTTTAGGTGCATCCGCTACGTAGATATGCCGAGCAACGGCGGATGGGATGTCCCGGTGTTTCCCCAACTTTGTCCAACCCGATATTTGTCTTCCGCCAGAGAGCACCGACTTATCGCCTGCTATTGCGCGTATCCGCGTGGGACTTTCCGGCGTACCGCTGTCTTCAGGACGAAGTCGAATCGTTTGTTCAGGAAAATAGGTTCCTCCCCTAATCCAAATATTGATTCCCTCGGAAATGCTAGGGTCATTCAATCGACGAAGCTCCCGGGCGTGGCGTAGGGCATCTTCCAGCGTTCCAAAAGGCCGATCTATGGAACCATCCCGTTTGAGCGTTGTACTAACGGGGCCTACATAGATTTCAGCGGCCCATAGAGATAAAGGCAGACCTAGACCACATAACATTAAAAAAACTAAGCAACGAATCATCTTCATATTAATATCCTGTATTCTGACCAAATTCTAGTGGGTTGGTAATTACATCCAGAAATTGCTGTGGAATAGGTCTGTTCACGTGAAATGATTGCATCGTCGTGATGTCCTTATTGTATGCCTGTACATAGCTATACAATTTGTCTGTACGTTTCAAGTCGAACCATCTGATATGCTCACCACACAACTCTCTGCCACGTTCCTCCAACAAGAAATCGATATCCAAATCACTTTCTGCTATCAACATATCAGTTTCCTTACCCGGTACGGCAGCTCGCTCACGTAGTACATTCACCATATCCCTCGCCAGTGTCCTGTTACCTCCGCTCATCAATGCTTCTGCTTCCGCCACAATGAGGTACATTTCCGCGAGCCGCATCACAATGACGTCCTTAGAACCAACTTGTGAGCCTGCCTCCGGTAAATCTGGATCATCATATTTCGTTAATGTCGGAAAATGCACGTTAAACCGGGCATTCGTGGTTACACGGTCACCGTCATACGTATCATCAATATCTACTAACGCATAAGGGAAATTTCTTTTATCTCCACTTACTTTTTTTTTGGTAAACAAAAGAGCTAGATCCCCCCGCTGCAACGTTGTTGTCCCCGCCATACTTGCCGGTTTTTCAAAAGCAGCTAAATCATCCGCTGTCCATGTATAGCTATCTATATTTAAATGATATTGCTCTCTAAACCAATCGCTGTATCGTCTATCCACTTCTTCGTCGTAAAGTTCTAACAGATGTCTTGTTGGCATAAAACACATACTCCCAGATTGTGAGTTACGGTCGGCACCATAATGCAGGTCACGCACCATACCGGCTTTTGCCGAGTATTTCGCTTTAAACCATATGTGAAGCCTATTTGGGTTGCCAGGTCTTGGATTGAGCGAGTTGATGGTAGAATGCGTAATAAAAAACATGGCCTCCTTGTTGTTTTTATTGTTTGCCGGACGAAATACTTCCTCCGGAGTATCATATAAGCTTACCTGCAACTCCGCTTGGTTGTTGATAACATATTGGGCCATGTCCGAGGCCATTTTGTAGTACTTATCTTTTTCTGATCCCGATGGCTCGTGCGCCACCCTGGTCAATGCAATACGTGCTTTTAATCCATAGGCTGCTTTTTTGGTGGCACGCCCTTGATCAGTTGCCGGAATTGGCGTGACGGGCAGATTCGCTATCGCAACATCCAAATCGCTCAGCATCAAATCATAAAAAGCAGAAATTGGCGATCTATTCGCGGTCAGAACTGCTGTTTTGGTTTCTTCGGTGCGCAAGTCGATATCACCAAATTGTTCGACCAGGTGCCAGTAGGCATAGGCCCTTAAAAAGGATAACTCCCCAATACGGGCGCTTTTTTCGTCTTCATCCGTAAACGGTACATCGACGATACGCTCTAAACCTGCATTACAATAATTGACAATTTCATATAACCTATTCCAGGTATTACGCATTTGTCCCGTTGTGGCAAACAACTCCTCGTATTTTGTCATCTGTCTACCATAGCCCGAATTGGCAATATTGATCCAAAGATCAGTTCCACCTTCTGTCAGCATCACGATATCTTCACGTCCGTAAAACTGTGAAGCGAAGTTCACGTAAGCCGAATTCACCAAGGCATTGATTCCGTTTTCAGTCGAAAAAACTATATCGGCTGTCGCTCCTCCGGGGTTATGTTCCTCTAAGCTACATCCTGTTAACGTACTTGCCAACCCTATTCCAATAATATATTTATATAAACTTTTCATGATAAATTCCTCCTTATAAATCTAAATTGACCCCAAACACAAACTGACGCAACAAGGGACTCTTTGCTGAACCGCCCCGCTCGGCGTCATAGTGCTGCACAAAATCGCTCTTTGCCCAAGAAAACAGATTATTTCCACTTACATAAAGCCGCACGTCATTCAATCCCGCCCGCTCGGTAAAGGATTTCGGCAAACGATAACCCACTGTCACCGTTTTCAATTTGATGTAGGATCCATCGACATAACTATACGACTGATACCCTAGATAGTTATAGAAGTTGGTTAAATTTGGACGTGGAAAGTCGTTTGACGGATTCTCTTCTGTCCAATAATCTAGATAAGCTGGTTGGTTTCCTTTTCCTTGCGGATCGTAAGAAGCGGTAAAATCATACTCCATCATTTGCCCCCAACGTGCGATTGCGTACACATTGAGATCGAAATTCTTGTAGGAAAAACTATTATTGAATCCTAACGTCCAGCGCGGTGATGTTGTTCCGATATAGGTTACGTCGTTGAGATCGTCGATAATATTGTCTCCGTTGAGATCTGCAAGCTTAATATCCCCCGGTTGGAAAGGTTGCGTCTTGGCTGCATCTTTAAAATAGGTCGCGGCTTCTTCCGCTTCATTTGCTTGCCAGATACCGAGGCGCTTAAACGTATAGAAAGACTGCAACGGCCTACCAATCAACAAACTTTCTGTCTCCCGGGTAGTGGCACCAATGATATCCCTACCATCAATCAGATCTAAAATTTCCTCCTTGTTAGCACCAAATGTAAAGTCACTATTCCACTTAAATGATTTGTCGATATTTCGAGTGTTCAGCACAACCTCAATACCACGATTTCGGGTGCTTCCGATATTTTGATAAATCTGGAAAGGCGTATTATTACCAGATCCCATAGAAGTAGGCAAGGTTCTGGGCAGCAAAATATCCGTTGTCTTCGTGTTATATAAGTCAACAACGAGGTTTATCCGATTAGCAAATAACCGGAGATCTGCGCCAAGATTCCAAGAAGCGGATCGTTCCCATCCCAAATCGCGATTTCCGATCAATGCGTTGTATGTATAATAGGTATATCCTTGATCTTGAAAAGCTGCGTTAGAAAAGGCCGTTAGTCCGGATTGCGTACCGTAAGGACTAATACCGGAATTACCCGTTTGTCCGTAACTCAAACGGACTTTGAAATCGTCTACTTTTGGCACGGTAAACCAAGTTTCGTCACTGACACGCCACGCAGCTGCTACTGATGGGAACATCGCCCATTTATTTCCGGCGGAAAGTCGGGAAGCCCCATCCCAACGATTGGATAAGGTTAATAAGTATTTACCTTGATATGAGTAGTTGGCACGAAAGGCATACGACATGGTTTGGTTTTGTGTATAGCCCGAACGGATCACATACGAGTCCTTTTCGTTGGCCCCTATGTTGTGCCACAACTGTTCAGCAACCAACTGACCAGTCCCTTCCATATAGGAAGAATTAAATTTTGATTGCGTCCAGGACGAAAGAGCCGTAAGCGTAAAATTATGCTTCTCTACATCAAACGTATAATTGATGATATTGTCCCAGGTAATAAATGACCTGTTTGTGTTCAGGATTGAAGCTTTGGAATCTGGAAAATCTCCAGCCCGGTCAATAGAATTTTCGCTTTCGAAATCGTTGTTTTTGTTGTAAAATAAGTTAACGCCTAAATTAGACCGGACAGAGAATCCATTAAACGGTTTGATCTCTGCGAATCCATTGGTAATAAGGTGCGTATTGGCTATTCGATGTTGTGCCGTATAGGGTGTAGCTTCATCGGCCAAGGGGCTCACTTTCCCTTCGCGCCCCAACGGCCATAAGATGACGTCTCCTTCGTCGTCGTAAGGCAATCCCAGTGGCACATTGGTTGCAGCACGCCACAGTACATTATCTGCCCGATTGCTACCGTCGTAGTGTGTTACTTGACTAGACGTTCCTACTTTTATAAAACTTCCGATATTCTGATCTACATTCAACCTCAGATTAAATTTGTCTAAAGCGTCATTCTTAAACGAACCCAACTCCCGATAATATCCACCAGATAATAAAGCTGTCGTGTTGTCCGTTCCACCACTGATAGATAACTGATGATTCTGTACAACGCCATTTTTAAAGACTTCGTCTTTCCAGCTGACCCACTGATTATTTTGCAGGGCAGCCCATTCCCCAACGGTAAATAATGTTTGGTCATCGGAAGGACTGGACCATTGTCCGGCCGTTTTAGCAGCTTCCCTACGCAGCTGCATATAGTCATCACCTGTTCGCATTTCGGGATATTGCGCCCAACCATTCACCCCGACATAGGTATTAAAATTAATCTTTGGAGCGCCCGTTTTTCCTCGTTTCGTCGTTACAATAATCACCCCGTTCGCACCCTGTGAACCATAAATAGCCGTTGACGAAGCATCTTTTAACACTTCGATTGACTCAATATCCTGCGGATGGATATCACTGATATTACCGCCCTGCATACCATCTATGATAACGAGTGGGTTATTGGCGATTGCATTTCCATATTCGTCTGTCGCAGTAGACAACGATCTTTTTCCTCGGATATTCATATTTACACCCGAGGTTGCGCTGCCCGAATTCCGGGTAATATCCAAACCCGGTACCTGCCCTTGAATGGCTTCTAACGGGTTATGTGCCGGAGAGCGGACAATATCTTCCGATTTAACGGAAGTTACCGAACCTGTCAAATCCCGTTTTCTTACCGTTCCGTATCCAATAACCACCACTTCATCCAACTGCCGATCGTCTGGTACCAAAGAAACTTTCAGCTTGTCATCGGCTTTCACTTCTAAGGTATGATCCAAATAACCTACTGCGGTAAACAGCAAGCTCCCCGTCGGCCCAACCAAACGAATCGAAAAGACACCATCCTGATCGGTTAGCGTGCTTACAGTAGAGTTTGATAACGATACGGTAACACCTTCTAATGGTTTACCGTTCTCGTCCAGTATCTGCCCTGTTACCTGATATTGCGGTTGTGCAGCCGAAAAGGCTGATGAGGTGGGCAGCAACGAGATGCCTAACAGCAACATGAGCACCATGGTGATTGGACAATTGCCCAGTCGCCATCTTTCTAGTTTAAGGTTTATAGTCTTCATTGGCATAAAATGTTTACAATTATTTTTTGGGTTAGCGATTTAAAAAAGTATTATTTTATCCGTATTTCTTTCTCCATGCTGTTTGCTTTGACGATTATTTTTGCCTCTTTTTCCAGATTATTTTTTTGGACTATTGCCACAGCCAATCCTTTATGTGTCTTTCTGGTTGGGCGACCTAGGCCCGCCAAATCAGCTTGATAACCATTATCCGTACCTACTATTGTGATATTATCTTGGGGAATAAACGATAATTCGACGTCTCTATCCGGCACAATGATTCCATTTTCATCGACTAGCGAAACCGTCAGAAAATGCATATCTGTTTTTCCATCTACAGCATAGCGGTCGTGTTCCACTTCTACGACCATGTCCACTGGTTTGCCGGCTGTCTTTTTGGTTGTCTCCTGTATAGCCTTACCATTTTGATATTTTACCACTTTCAGTTCTCCTGCTTCAAATGGGACTTTCCACGCTGCATGTAAAGTACTGTCCGTTTTGGTCGCTTTTCCTGAACTCTTTCCGTTCACATATAACTCCACCTCATCAGCGTTATTATAATAGCACCATACGTCGACAACATCGCCCACCGACCAGTTCCAGTGCGGCAACACGTGCAGTACCTCCTTTTCTGTCCATTCAGACTGATACATATAGTATACATCCTTTGGAAAACCTGCTAAATCTACGATGCCGTAGTAAGAACTTCTGGCCGGAAATGGATAAGGAACAGGTTCCCCCAGATAGTCAAATCCAGTCCATACAAAGATTCCACCTAGAAAATCTCGCTTCTTAACTTCTAGCCATGCACGTTCGTGACTTGTCCCCCAATAAGCTGCAACGTTATCATAAGCAGAAACGGTAAAATCAGCATTTCCATTTGTTACGTGTTTTTCTTTTCCAGAAGCAGGCCACAGCTGAATGGTATCGTGTACACTGTCGTAAACGCCGCGTGTTTGTAGAGCCGAGGTGGTCTCCGCTGCGATCAACGGAAATCCATTAAACTCCACACGAAGTTTATCGTAGTCGAAATACTTGTAATTAAAGCCCAGAACATCCAATGCTTTGGCTTGTGCGATAAAGTTTTTGTCGTAGTTGGTTTCGGTAAGTGCTGCAGTAACCGGTCGTGTAGGATCGAGCTCCTTTACGACTGCGGCCATCCCCCGTGTTAACGCAATACCTGTACTATCAAATTGTTCGCGGATCTCGTTGCCGATACTCCACATGAATACGGAAGGATGATTCCGGTCACGTTTGATGAATTCTCTCAAGTCGGGAATGTGGTGCTCATTAAAGTCAAGATGGTAATCAAACTTGTTCTTGCGCTTTGCCCACATATCGTAGGCCTCGTTGTACACTAAAAAACCCATTTCGTCACAGAGATCCAATAGTTCCGTAGCGG
The DNA here is from genome assembly GCF_005049105.1 of Sphingobacterium alkalisoli. GTDB lineage: Bacteria > Bacteroidota > Bacteroidia > Sphingobacteriales > Sphingobacteriaceae > Sphingobacterium > Sphingobacterium alkalisoli. Next base: position 359,740 of record NZ_SUKA01000001.1, on the reverse strand, counting down.
GTGGATTATGTGCTGTACGAATCGCATTGACCCCCATTTCTTTCATAATGACGAGTTGTCTCTTTGCTGCCGACTTGTTAAATGCGGCTCCCAAAAGACCTAAATCATGATGCAGACATACCCCTAATAATTTGTACGACTTTCCATTTAAAAAGAAACCTTTGGCGGTGTCAAACGAAAAAGTACGGAACCCGACTTTGTATTCCAATTCATCAATTTGTTTTCCTTGACGATCGTGCATGGCAATCGTTAGGGTATAGAGATTTGGCTCTTCGGGGCTCCATAGCTTTGGTTGAGGCACCGACAATGTCTCGTCGAAAGCGGTCCTTATCGAAGAAACTTCCTTTTTTGCTACGACCTGCTTGGTCGCATTTTTTAAGCTGAAGATCACGGTAACAGGAGTTTCCCGTTGACTCAATACACTTTGGATACGCAGGGCAGCAGCTGACGTCGTTACCTGCGGTGTCGTAATAAACGTTTCTTTCTTTTCTAGATGAAGCGGATGGCTTATTTCCAGTTTCACATCCCTGTAGATACCTGAACCTGTGTACCAGCGAGAATTGGGCTGCTGACTATTGTCTACGCGCACCGCCAGTACGTTTTTATTGGTACCAAACTGTAGATAGTCTGTCAGATCGTGATCAAAGGATATATACCCATTTACCGTCTTACCCAAATAACTTCCATTAATCCACATCTCAGCATTACGGTATACGCCGCCAAAGTGTATTTTAACCGTCTTACCTTTCTCTTTTACCGGAATTTGAAAAGACTTTCTATACCAAGCAATACCGCCTGGCAAGGCACCGCCAGCATTTCCTGCCGGATAATCACCAAAATCAAACCCTATACTCCAGTCGTGTGGTAAGGTAACAGGTTTCCATGCCTGCTCGTCCAAATCTGCATGTCTAAACCTTAGATCGTCATCCAGTACAAAGCGCCACTCTGTATTGAAATTAATAAGTTCCCTAGCTTGTCCAAACGTCCATTGATAGGATGTTAAAAAAACTATAAATACTACTATTTTACGAATCATATTAAATTTATTGCCCATTTTCTTTTACTCCTTTACAAAATTCAACGTACTTTTTCCGACATCCTGTGATGTCGCTAGCGCTATACCCCGGTTACCATCTTTGTCCACCGCACAATAGTAGTGATACACCAGGCCTTTATGTTTAATTACAAAAGATTTATGGGCATATTGCGCATCAAAAGGTTCGGAAGAGTTAATCAGGTCATCTCCCTCCCAGTCGGTCCAATGAATTAAATCCTTCGAAGCCGCGAAACGGTTGAATGCACCAGCTTTGTCTTTCCAAAAGGCCCCAAAATAAAACATTATCCATGTATTGTCAATCCGTTGAATCATCGGATCGCCCGTGATCCCCATCGGATGATGGACAACCGGATCCTTCAAGTAACGCTTCCATTGTACCAGATCGTCAGATACCGCCATGCCAATGCGTTCATACCACCGCGTAGGCTTATTGTTTTCCAGCGAATCGCCCACAGCATTATAGTACATGATAAAACGATGACCTGTATTTTTGTTTGGATCTTCTATCACGTAGCTCTTGAACAGTTTATGTCTATTCTCCCACCAGCGGATATCTGCATCCTCGCTGCTCAGCACAGGGGTAGGGAGTCGATCCCATTCAAATGGTGTGCGCGGTGTTCTGCTGGTATAAGCCATCCCTATCGATAGTGGTTCGGGTTCATACCCTTCCGTAGAACCGCCAAAATAAGACATCCAGTACTTACCTTTGTATTTTCTCAGCTTATACGTTCCTCCCCATTTGGTATCGATCAGCGCATTATAGCCTGCCTTCTGCTTAGCATCCCACTCATTTCCCCGTCCCGATTGCAATTGCTTGCCCAACGTTTTCCATGTCAATAGATCCTTGCTCTCCGCTAGGTAAGTCTCGTATCCTACACCATCAAAAATAATGTACGTCATATACCAGGTACTACCCACTTTGTATATCGACGGACAGTCCATCAGCAACTTCTTTTCAGAAGGCACCAATACCAATCCATACTTATACGGAGTTTTCACCTCATCGTATATACGCTGCATTTCCTTGGCAGAAACGGCAGTGTTCTCCTTCTGTGCTCGTACCGAATGACAAAAGAGAATAGCTAAAAAAACAGAAAGTAACCGCATCATACTAATTCGTTATTAAAAATTTACCTGAACCTAACTGTACGGACACCGTAGCTCCTTTGCGTACCGGTGAAAATATAGAAAGAGGCTGGTTATTTATTTTATAAGACAATTCTTGGGGTAAGATCACCGTCGCCTTGCTATTCACAGGAATCTCCACATGATAGGTATATCCCTTCTTTGTATTTTTTCGATCCAGGAGCACCAGACCATATGGTGTCTCATAGCTGGTTTTCACGTGCTCTATGGTGTCTAGCAAACGAGGCTCGATCCGCAGATGCTTGAAACCTACCGAACCGTCAGCTTGGCGTATACCACCCAGGCCAGCATGAAACCACTCCATCAAATGCCCAAGCATAAAATGGTTGTTGGATACGTTAGGCAGGGCAGCCCAGGATTCGGTCAAGGCGGTAGCTCCCTTTCTGATCTGGTATCCATATCCCGGCTTGCTATCGTCGTGATTCATCGCGTAAATAACATCATCGCGATGCCAGTCGTGTAGCGTTTGCAACAAGTAGCGATGACCGATATCGCCACTGGTAAAGGATGTGTCACGACGATAGATATCCCCCAATAACTGATCAAATACACGCTGACGGTCATCTACCTCTACCAAATCCATATAAAGCGCCATCGCTTGGGAAGTTTGGCTTCCCGTAGCGTATAAAGCCGTCTGTTTATCAAAAAAGGTTTTGTTGAAAGCGGCTTTTACCTCTTTTCTAAGGTGATCATACATTTTGCTGTCCTGCGGATATCCCAAAAGCTCAGCAATCTGCACCAAAATACCCAAATTGTAATAATAAATGGCTGTCCCGGTAACCCCCATTGTCGTCAATTGCGACACGCCAGGCCGTTCGGTACCGATATCGTACCAGTCGCCAAGCCCTTGTGTCAGAATATGATCTTTTGACTTCATTTTCAGATAATCGATGTAGCGCTTCATCATGCCATAATTATCCCGTAAGTAGCGTATATCTCCATACCACTGGTACGCATACCAGGGCAAAATAATCGAGCTGCTCCCCCATTCGGGTGAATCACGAAACATATCGCCCCCCCAATCAAACTGTACGTACTCTGGAGCTATTTCCGGCACCAGACCGTCCGCTGTCTGTGACATGCGCATATCTCGCAACGCCTTTGCGAAAAGCGCCGCAGCATCAAAATTATACTGCACTGATGGCCCCATTAGGTGTAACTGTTCCAGCCAACCCAACTTCTCCCGGTGCGGGCAGTCAGTAAATACGCTAACCATATTGCTTTGGATACCCCATTTGATCAATTCGTGGATCTTGTTGAACAAGGTGTCGGAGGAAACAAATGCTCCCGTTTGTCTTGTACTATTGCGGATGTGGCTAGACTCGATTTTTGTGATGTTGACACGCCCCTCAGAACGTGGTCTTCGCATCACCTCAGCATAACGAAAGCCATAGTACGTAAAGCGCGGAGACCACGTGACTTCTTTCTCATCACCAAAAATATACTGATAATAATATGGACTCCCTGAATGTTTTTGGTTTGCCGATCCATCGGCATGCAGTAATTCGGCTGGATACACACGTACCGTATCACCTTTATCACCCCGCATGGTCAGGGTTACGATGCCTGATGCATTCTGTCCAAAATCGTACACTTCACTATTGCGCGCGGTCAAGACTTCCTTCGAAATAGGCTGGAAAGTTTGCATTACTTTAGTCGGCGCTATCTCTTGTACCCGCAATGGGGGGCCCTCTACTACGATTGCATGTACCCATGCGCTATCGTCATAATCCGGCATCATCCAGTCACCGGGCAACACGCGAGCATCCACATCTTCTCCGCCATACATACTCGAAAAAACAATCGGAGAGGAATGCACACGCCAAGTTTGATCCGTATCTAATACTTCCGTACTGCCATCTGTAAAATGCGTCACGACTTTCATCTTAAGTTTAGGAAGTCCAAACGCCACTTTATGTTTTTGATACCTTCCCTTTACGGGAGGGATATAATAAAATCCATTACCGAGCAATACTGAAAAAACATTCCGCCCCCTGTGTAAGGCATCTTTCAGATCATATACCACATAATAGGCTTCTTTATCGTATTTCGTCCATCCTGGTTGCAAAAAATCCTGATCGACACGACGACCATTGAGGGAGAGTTCATAATGCCCCAATCCAGAAACATAAGCGTAGCTCGATTTCACCTTCTTACTGAGAGAAAAAGTCTTACGGAACACCGGTAGCTCGTATTGCTTGTCCACACGCAATTTACTTGAGCTCAATGGCAAAGGGTTGACCAACGAGTCGGGCAGCTCTTCACGTGCTATCCATTGGGCGTTGCCCCAGTCTGTTCCAGTTATTAATCCCGTATGAAAATAGGCAACATTACTTTTTGCCGTTCTTCCCTTGTTGTCTTTGACGGATATCAATACAGCGTAGGTCGTTCCAGGAGCAAGATCGTCCCCTTCGTAGGGATTGAATAGTGACCGATCCGAAGTCCTCCAGTTGGAATCCCACACAAGTTCCGAAGTGCGTTCAAAACGGGGCTGCTTCGCTACTTGAATACGATACGCCGCTTGCTCGACATTCGATTGTCTACTCGTGAGCTTCCAACTGAAGGAAGGCTTCAAAGTATTTATACCGAGCGGGTTTTTCCGACCTTCTATGGTCACCTCCCTTATGCGCAACTGCGCCGAAACAAGATCGGTATGTAATACAAAAACAATTACTACCACTACGTATTTAATAATCTTCATATCTTTTTCACAGCGCTAACAATCTCACTTTTCTCTGTAGCAATTCCTTCACATTTATGGTATCTATTTTAGGATCTTTCACCTGAAACTCCGAGTTCTCAATACGCAGATCGCGCGCATCTCGTGCCACTAGAAACCTATCGCCCCGGCCCACTACATGCGTGATTTCCACATCTTCCAACACGGATTCCGGAATACCCTCAATCTTGATACAATCGGCGGCGTCCTCGATAAGTATATTGTTCATGCGGATGTCGGAAAATCTTGGGGTTAACGGGTTGACTGCCACCTGCACATTTCGGTCTGCTTGCTTTCCGACATGAAGGGCTTGTCCAAGCATATCCCAGCGAAGCGCCGAATACACAACATTCATCCGGATATTTTCAAAAAGCATACTATTCCCACCACCACCACGAGGTCTCCGGGTTTTGAAACGAATGCCCACATCAGTACCATCGAAAGCACAGTCGTGCACATATACATTACGCACCTGTCCAGCGGTTTCACTTCCAACCGTAAAACCGCCATGACCTTGTTCCGCCAGACAGTAACGCACCACCACATTTTCAGTGGGTCTATTGACACGAAGGCCATCGTGTCCTCTGCCCGCTTTCAAGGCAATACAGTCATCTCCGGTGTTAAACGTGCAATATTCAATAAGCACATTCCTTGAAGATTCGACATCTATGCCATCGCCTCGCTGAATACCAATAGAATTGATATTGACTCCCCTTATGACTACGTTATCACAATATGTGGGAACAATGTTCCAAAAAGCAGAACGCTCCAGCGAAATGCCCTCTATAAATACATGCTCACAGTTAATAGGCGCAATCAACGCAGGTGGAAAAATATAATCCGCTGTCTTTCCGTCATAAATTCTATTTTCAATAGGCGTATCTGCAAATACTAGATTTTCGATAACGTCATGTGTCATCGTACGTCGACGGACCGTACCTTCTCCGGGACCTACTATTTTGCCTTTGCCTGTAATGGCGATGTTTTTCACATCGCTAGCGTAGATGCATGCACCCAGCGAATACAATTCAATGCCTTCATTACGTGTAAAAACAACAGGAAGAAAATCTTCAATATTACCTTTAAATTCAACAACGGCTCCCTCCTCCAAGTATAGATGAATATTTGATTTCAACACCAATCTACCCGTGAGATAGTTACCTTTTTGAATTATCAGCTTTCCACCTCCGATGGATGCAAGGGCATCTATTCGCTGTTGTATATCATCTCCCGGAAACGCGGAGTCTAGTGCAGATGGAAAATCTGGACGTTGAAATACCGCATCAAAATAGGGGGAATTTACCTCCGCTATTTCTTCCGTTAGATGGGCAGAGCCTACCTGAGCATAAGACAATAATGTTCTATTCAGCTGTTCGTAATTCAGCTGTTCCGATGTACATCCCCAAAAAAGGAGAATGACGACATAGCAAGCACTAGTTATTTTCATTGAAAGACGCTTTTCATGTATCGCGTATTTGCTCCAAAATTTTCTTTTACCATTCTAGGTGAGAGATTTGCATCGCGCGACCGTTCGATGACCAACCATCCTTTCCAACCCATATCATCTAATGTAGTCTTCACCTCCCGCATATCTAATCGGGTATTGTTTTCCAGCCATACCCCATCTTCGTCTGTACAGTGGATCTGACAAATACGTTTCTTCCCCAGGATTTTCAATTCAGTTATCAAATCCCTTCCTTCTTTCAACGGATTCGAGAAATTAAAATAGATCTGTATATTTTTGGCTCCAATTTCTTTTAGCAAATCCACTTCTCCCTTTGCATCTAGTGCCGTTTCTATACCGATAATCACCCCTGCCATTTTTGCCATTTTACCCACTACTTTTAAGCGCTCGACAATGGCGGGACGTAGTTCTGGATTTTTAACCAGATCGCCCTGCACGCCCAAAGGCAAAAAAGCAACCTTCACCCCCATCTGCTGGCAGGTCTTTAGACAATCTCCTACCATTTGCTGATAAGTGGGTCTCGTTGCAAAAGATTGCGCATAGAATCCGGTCATCGCTAGTGCGCAAATGGAAACACCAAGCTCTCTGGATTTCGCCATGAAAGCTTCCCGCTCTACGGGATCGGCCAACTTACTGTCAAACGTGTCTCGATTGCCCAATCCTCCCATATCGACTTCCAATCCATCTGCACCGATCTCCTTGGCCAGCTCAAAAGCACTTAGCTTTTGTCGCTTTAGGATCATCAGATCAATAACCGCAATCTTGTAACGATGCCCCTTGGCAGATGAAGCGAAAATAGTGTCGGGCATCAAACAAGCCGCACCAACGAACGCCGACCGTATTATAAAATCTCTTCTACTGAACGTTGTCATAAGTCTCTATTGAAATAGTTTTTCCAAATTCTTAAATCCATGTATCGCATGAGCCGGTAGATTTTCACCTTGGGCTCCAAACGTATATAAGGCTGTTTTTTCTTCTATTGTGCATCCCGATTCATCGTATTCGCCATCCGCACCTTTCAAACCCATAGTCTGCAGGCGAAAATGCTCACTCAGAAAATCGTACACCGGTTTACGCTTCGAATAGCCAAAATCGTGACCATCCTCGGGCAAGTGTACATTCTGAACATTAGCTTCCACACCATAGTAGCCGTATATCTTCTGCAGGTAGGGGTAATCATGCTGTGGCATATGCGCCGTCCAGTCCTTACCATCAGACACAACCAGTTGTGGTCTAGGAGCTGCCATAGCTGCCAGTTCTACATTGTTTGTTCCCCCGCCACAGGCATGTATGGGCATTCCACTCTCGCATGGGCATCCCCCATAGAAATACGAAGAGAGCGAAACAACGGGTATGCTGAGCGTGATCCGATCATCAAGGGCCGTCATCAATACCGTATGGCTTCCTCCCCCCGACCCGCCGCAGATACCAACACGGGTAGCATCTACCTGCCTATTTTCTAGCACATAATCCAATATGCGTATACCGCCCAAGGTCTGTATTGTAAGTGCTAAACTCTTCCTATGGTCTTCGAAATCAAACTGCAGTAGAGATTCCCCCCAAGCGAACAGGTCGTAACTAATGGCTATAGCACCCATTTTAGCCGTCATCGCACAACGAACCTGCGCATCTTTACGGTAGCGATGATCTGCCCAGTGGCCATCGGGGCTCAATACGACAGGAATCTTCCCTTTGTACTTTGCTGGTGCATAAATAGACCCGTTAACGAATACACCCGGTAGGATTTCCAAGGCAAAATTCTGGACTGTATATCCTTCAAAAATTCTTTTCGGGGTTAGAATAGGTTTGGATCTCGGTCTCTCGGGCATTGGTGATAGTCGAACTGCTCTGTACAGTTCTGCTTTAATACTATCTTTACGTAATTCCCAAGACTTCTGATCATGATACTGTGTTGCCAATTGATCTAGATAATCCCAACCCTCCTTAACTTCCCATCGGTAGTACTCGTATTCTTTTAACTTATACTTCCCATCGCCTTCCTTGTTTACCTTCATATCCAACGGGGCGAGCACATTTCTTAAGGTCTGATCTACATCCGTTCGGAAGCGCCAATCCGCATAATCCAACCATTTCCCTTCAACCTGTGCCTCACTGTACTTAATAGTAATATGGTATCTTTTTTCAAGGAGCTCGATCACCTCTTTTAGCGGTTTACGGTATTGATGATCGGAATCCTGAGCAGAAATCACTTCGCTTAAAAGGATAAGCATAAACGACAAAATCGCACCGTATTTATTCATAGGAACCTCCTTTTTGCTTTTCAATTTTTTGAGATGCCTTCCATCCATTGTAGAATAGATTCGGGTCTAAATTGGGTTTAGGGAAAAATAGGCTTGCCAGATATCCCACAATAATAACAATAACGTGACTGTACACACCCAGCATCAATTTATTATGCGTAAAATTATACTGTCCCAAATCCAGTAAGACAAATGGTTCACCTCCGAAATCTAATTCCGTACTGGTCAGAAAGGCGTATGCTGTAAACAGGATGCAGACCGTAATAGCGATATTAACACCTTGCCTATTTGCCCGAGTAGAGAAGACACCCAACAGGAATACCCCCACAATACCTCCTGAGAAAATTGCATACAGTGTAAAAATTATCCCTAAGATACTTTCACTTCCTAAATCAACATATATGAAACCAATTACAACGGAAATAAGACCCGCCACAGCGACCATCCATCTACCTGCTATCAGATAGCTTCGGTCAGCCAGCTTCGGTCTCAATTTTCTATAGTAATCTTCAACGCCGACAGCGGCTAACGAGTTCAGATCTGCACTTAGACTACAAATTGCAGCAGACACCATGGCGGCTAAAATAAAACCGACTACTCCTGTGGGCAACTTGCTCATAATAAAGTAAGGGAACACACTGTTTACCCCCACGTTCTCGGGTAAGTTGTATTGCGTATAATAGACAAAAAGCGCGGTACCGATAAACATAAACAAAGACCATACAGGCACCGTAAGTAAAATCCCCAATAAAGACGCTCTTATGGCAGATTTATCCGATCTCGCGGTTAAGTAGCGTTGTATAACTGTCTGATCTGTTCCATACTTCTGAATCGCATAAAACATCCCATTAATGGCCATCACGACGAATGTCAAGCGGGAAAAGTCTAAGTCGTAAGGACCAAAACCCGTTCTTCCGTTTTCCGAAGCCACCCGCCATATTTCTGGTAGACCGCCTTGTACGGAAAAAATCAGCACCAAAAGACATAAAATACCACTAGCAAACAACATAAAACCTTGAAAAACGTCTAGCCATATCACTGCCTCAATGCCCCCCAATAGATTGACAATAACGATGATCGATCCCACGACAATGATGATCCAGTAGGTGTTGATATCCGTCATACTAGACAACGCAATGGCCAACAGGTAAAGCACCGTTCCCATCCCCGAAAACTGCCTTAATACAAAAGCTATGGAACTGTAATAGCGCGCAAAACTACCGAATCTCTTTTCAAAATACTCGTAGGTACTTAACCCGATTACCCTCCGGTAAAGCGGTACAATAAACCATACCGTTCCCATAAGCACGATCGGCACCATCAGCCCCTGTACCAAAAGAATCCAGTTATTTGAATAACCTTCTGCGGGATACCCCAAGAAAGTAACGCTACTGATCAGTGTCGCCAACAGGGACATCCCAATTGCCCAAGACGGTACTCGTCCTTTCGCAGAGAAGTAATCTGCCGTGGTCTTTTGGTTCTTAGCGTACCGCAATCCAAAATAAAGCGTGATCAACAATACCACGACAATGATTCCGTAATCAAAAATGCTCAAAATAGGTTTACTCATTATAATCTGGTTTTATTTGTGCATTAAAATGCCCAAAGTTCATTTGCCCAAGGATAACTTCCCGGCTTTAATGTAACAAATAATTCTTTATCCCTCACTTTACTTTTTATGAGGCCTGCCTGTATCTCCTGTACGGGAGTCATCACTTCAATACCTAATGCCATCAATACTTCGTAAGCCGTAGCTCCCCCTTCAATAATCAGCTCCTGTATGCCTACACGGTTATAAACCGCAGCCACTATACGAGCCATCGCCATCCTTATCTCTTCTGCTAACCCTTTTATGTTCGTCGAAATAGCAAAAACGACTTTCTGCTTCCCCCTCAACTTCTCAACTATTTCCTCCACCACACCTCCGTCACCATCAAAATATACCAAGGACTCGGGTGCGACCTGCGATATACGATCGTTATTCTCTTGGTAGCCCGACCCACAGACATACAATAATGGATATTTCAACCCCGTATCTCCTCCTATACCATGCGGGGATACCTCTAATTTTTGCTGCAGCAAATGATTGAAAAAGGCTGCCCCTCCTGCCAAGAGGTTCTCGTCAGAAATGGCCTGCGCCAATAACTCCAGTTGTACGGAGCTCTCAACTTCCGGAACGACAACTCCTGTTTCTGTATTAATCGTGGTAAAATCGCTTAAAAGCTTCCATTCCGGTGTGCCCAAAATAGCTAAAACCTGGCTTTCTTTAGTAGGGAACTCTGGATCATTTAAAAAGCTGGTTTGATGAACCCGCTTTCCATTCACGAAGTAATGCCCGTTTTTGATTATTCGGCCAAACGCCGGATTTACAGGGCAAAAAACAGCCAGTTCAAAGCCAAAATAAGCTTTATAAAACGAGAGCTCTAGCGCGATATGCCCTCTAAGTGCCGAATCAAACTTAAGATAGATAAAATCAAATGCCGTTCTATTTACGTTACTAAACAATTCCTTTAAATGCGGCAGCACCTGCTCTTGCCGTAAAGATCGGGTATTGGTATTCAACACCTGTACCCTTACATGCGAGCCCTGATCCAATCGATGTACAATATCCACAGTCAGATTGTATCGTAGCGCAATCCCTCCAATCTCTGCTGCTCCGGTCAAATCGTCTGCAATTATCAACATGCTGGTCATCGTTATTATCTATTTTGTGTTAATTGAACAGCTGATTCAATCGCCAAAATCATCGCATCCGGACTTGCAACACCTTTACCCGCAATTTCGAAAGCCGTCCCATGATCTACCGATGTACGGATGATAGGCAAGCCCATCGTAATATTCACGCCTTTCACACTGTCCATTTGCTTTTTTTCTGCATTCCATTTGAATCCGGTCAACTTAAAAGGGATATGCCCTTGGTCGTGGTACATCGCAACGATACCACCATAATATCCTGTAGCAGCTTTTGAAAACAACGTATCAGCAGGGATTGGCCCTTCCACATCATAACCTTTGGACTTTGCCTCGACCACTGCCGGAAGAATCTCCTCATCATCTTCCGTTCCAAATAATCCGGAGTCTCCCGCGTGGGGATTCAATCCGGCAATGCCTATTTTTAAATTCTTTTCGCCCAAGCTGATCAATCCATGGTGAAGGAGATCCACTACCTCTACAATCCGTTCCCGTTTTACCAGATCGCAGGCCTGACGCAGCGATACGTGTGTAGAAACGTGGATAACTTTCAAATTATCTTCTACGAGGAGCATCGCATATTTCTTCGTTCCGGTATAATGTGCATAAATTTCTGTATGCCCAGCAAAATAGTGTCCGGCTTCATTAATGGATTTCTTATTAATCGGTCCCGTTACCGTCGCTTCAACCTCACCCTTTAAGGCCAGATCGATCACCTTTGTTACGGATTCAAAAGAGGCATTCCCCGCTTCAGCCGAAATCTCACCAAAAGAGATCTTCGCCATATCTGTATTTTTTAGATCAAAAACATCCACTGTTCCCAGTTCAAATTTGGCTTCCGATACCTGCTGAATAGGATGGATGGTCAGCTCCATGCCCAATACTGTTGCAATATGCTTGAAAACGGCACCATCTCCTACGAGCAATGGCCTACATATTTCATGAATATGAGGATTTAAAGCTGCTTTTAAAGCGATTTCGGGGCCAATACTTGCTGGATCCCCCATTGTTATTCCAATAATAGGTCTATGCATGATTTGTTATATTCAGCTTTATATTTTCTTGATTAATTAATGCTTGAAAAGCTCCAATCAATTTATTTTCTTCACCCTTACTCAATTCATAGAGAGGAGGCATCATAAAAGGGTCGCATAATGACAATTCTCTCATCAGTACTTTCAGCGCCCATAGCGATTCGCCCAACGATTTGTTTGCCTGATAAAGTTCCCCTAAATTATCCGACTGCTTTTGCAAGGAATAAGCCCGGTCAAAATCGCCTTCTTGTACCGCTATGCACATTTGATGGTATATCCCCGGAGCAAAATTACCTGAACTCGGTATAATACCATCACTGCCATTGATTAATGCGTATGCGGATTGGCCTGCCCATCCCATATAATGCTTGAAGTCAGGCCGATCACGCCACAAGGCCAATGCATTATCCAATCGTTCTATACTTCTTTCCGAATCCTTTACAGCAACAATTTTAGGATGATAACTCAGGCGATCCAACAGATCCAAAGGAATAGACATATGTGTCGTTGCTGGGATGTTGTAAATAATCAAATCCGTCGGAATCTCTTCCGCCAATTGCAAAAAGTACTTCTCCATCTGCGCTTCGGACAACTTATAATACGTAGGCAGTGTCGTTGCCACAGCTTCGATTCCTAAGTTATGAGCCAAGTGCGCAAACTCGATGGAATCGGTTACGATATTAGAAGAAATCCCGACATACAGCTTCTGACTTTCCAATTTGTGATCAACAGCCGTCCGCAGATATTCCTCTTTAAAACTGGCGGAGAGCGATGCAGATTCCCCCGTTGTTCCTAAGATAAAGGGAATAGCATTATTAGCATATAAATAGGAAAAAACCCTTCCTACGGCATCACGATCTAAGCTCAGATCTTTATTTAAGGGAGCAACCACAGGAACAATGGTTTCTTTTAGTTGTTTAATATCTTTCATTTTTTAGTAGGCTGCGTTAAAAATTGATATTGCGTCAGACAATTTTATTTCTCGCGGATTATTCACCAATAATCTCGTAATTTTCATGGCATCAGCTGCCATTTGCGGAATCGCTTCCCTCGGTATGTCCAGCGCACTCAACCGTGCGGGTATGCCACATGCTTCTATAAGTTCTTTTATTTTAGTAATTCCTGCCTGCGCGGTTTGTTCGTCGGTACCTTCTCGGTTGCAGCCCAAGGCAACGGCTACTTCTGCATATTTTTTAGGATTTGAGACATAATTAAATTCCATTACGTAAGGCAACAATAAGGCGTTTGATAATCCGTGTGGCAGATTAAATAAACTCCCCAACGGATACGACAGCGCATGCACTCCAGCTGTATTTACTGGACCTAAACAAAACCCGCCTAAAATACTCCCTAATGCAACTGCACTCCTCGCCTCCTGGTTCTGCCCATTTTTTACCGCTTCTTCAAGGTTTCCAGCAATTAATCGCATGCCTTCAAACGCATACATATCGATAAATGGCTGGGAAAACCTATTTGTAAATGCCTCCAAACAGTGAGTCAATGCATCTAATCCCGTTGCCGCAGTAATAGCAGCAGGCAGGCTTAACGTCAATAATGGATCTGCGTATACCATATCGGGAACTAAAAACGGGCTTATGATGCCTTTTTTCTGATGCGCATCATCCACCAAAATCGCGTTTGGAGAAACCTCACTCCCTGTTCCTGATGTAGCCGGCACACATATTAGCCGTTTATTTCTGCCTTTCAACAACCCATTACCTACAACATCCACTAAGGATTGTGGGCTGTCTAGTAATGCTGCAATTAGCTTCGCGACATCCAACACGCTACCACCGCCAATACCAATCACCGTATCAGCAGCACTATCTTTAACCTGATTTAGGATCCGCTGAAAATCAGAAAAGGAAGGCTCTTGCTCGATACTTGTGTCGATCAGTATCTTAATATTATGCTGTTCCAGTTGTTCGATAAAATGAGTCAACTGCTGTTGCAGCGGCTTGATCGTCATCAGCACGATTTCCTTACAATTCAGCTGGATGATATCATCCGCTAATTGCTGCAACACCCCATTTCCAAAAATAAGTTTACCGGGGAAGTTAACTGTTAATACGTTATTCGTTGACATATGTTTTATATGGTCTTTTGCTTCTATTCTTCTTCCGCTTTATATGTTTCCATTGTGGGTGTTTCGTACCCCTTTACCTTTGGCCATATGCCATTCTTAATTTTTCTCAATTTCAATTTAGTTGGATCTACCACCACATGTTTCATTTTCTCACGTCTCCAGGTATATGCAAAGTGCAGGAGGCCATCTTTTGTCTGTATAACCGCTGGATACGAGTACTGGCTAATAGGGGAGTCTTCCAGGATCAATGCGGCGTTCCAGTTTTTACCATCTTTGGAGATTGAAACATTCAAGGGTGTCCTTGCTCCTTTCGGACTCTCCGGTGGAGGCAGCACATGGTTATAAACCAGTACGTGCGTACCATTTTTCATCGTTACCGCATCCGTACCTGAATTATTGTTGGGCAAGCTTGTCTTCTGTAATGGAGTCCACGTTTCCCCATTGTCATTTGACCAAGATTCTACAATCGCCCAATTACGTGTCCTTGCCAAAATCTGTAATTTTCCATTCCCATGATCCAAAACACTCGGTTGGATGGCATTTACATCATCTACACCTCGGTCCAGCGGTCCTACTTTGCGCCAATTTTTACCAAAGTCAGCACTGATTTCGAAATGAATGTTCCAACCATTCCCTTCCGTACTGGTCGGGCTGATCAGATTGCCATTACTTAGCAAAACAGGTTTATTTTTAATAGGCCCTAGAAATCCATCCGGCAATTTTTCGGCGTCCGACCAGGTTTTACCAGCATCTTTTGATCGCTTGAGCATACCCCACCATTCGGAAGGTTTCGGTCCGACTTTATAAAAAAGCAACAATTCTCCATCAGGAATCTGGTACAGTACAGGATTCCATGTCGGTAAGCGGGAGCCATCCTGTTGCACGCCATCGGCAGCAGATTGCGGTGCCGTCCACTTTTCGTTTTCATAACGACAAACATAGATCTCCACATCCGGGTTACGCTCATGTGTACCCCCAAAAAAAGCATAGACCAAGCCCTGTGGCGTTTCGGCCATTGTCGCCGAATGACAGGATGGAAAAGGTGCAGCATCATAAACAAATTCGTCTTTCACGATCCCTTTTCTCCATTTGTATAGTGCGTTTTCCTGCGCAAACGACACCGACAGTCCTAAGCAAAAAACTATTGCTGCTATCACTTTATTTCTCATTCCTTTGTGTTTTTTATTCCTGTTACCAGCCTTTATTAATCCCTCACCTTTCATAATGATTACAATTTAGTTTTAAATTCATAGCTACCTGATCCGATTTCTACTGCGAAGCTCCCGTTCTCAGATCCCAAAACGTTGAATGTGCTATTGCCCTGAATCGTCTGACCACCTTCCCTAATAGATGGCAGATCTTTCGCGGGTATATGTAATATCGCTTTTGCATTCGGAGGAATACAAACCTTCCATTCAAAGCTTGATGTTGATTTGATCCAATGGGATTTAATTAACCCCCTCACACTTTCGTACGACGCGTTCACAAATGTCAAGTCTCCAACCAATTCTGGTTTCATCACAATGGTTTGAAAAGCGTTGTCTGCAGACTTGATGCCAGCAAGGTGTTCGAAGTACCATACCAATAAATCGCCCAGCATCATTACATGGTTTTGCGAATTCATTTTAGGATGTGCGGTATTTCCATTCCACAGCTCCCAGATTGTCGTCGCCCCGTTTTCAACCATATATCCCCAGGAGGGATAGGTCGTCTTGGTTGCCAATTTATAAGCAAGATCTGCACGTCCCATATTTGTCAACGAACGCATTAACCATTGCGTTCCGATAACGCCTGTACTTAAGTGACCGTTGTTTTCCTTTTCGATGATAGTTACTATCCGTTGGGCCAGGTCGGCTCGACTCTCAGGCTGTACCAATCCAAAATAGTACGCAAGCAGGTTGTCCGTTAATGTGTTATTACCATAAAATTCTTCTTGATGATAGAATGTTGCGTTAAACGATTTTTTCATTTTCAATGCTGCATCATCAAAATGAGCACGATCTTGGTTATTGCCAGTCAACACGCTAAAACGTGACATCATCGTTAGAAGGTGATAATAATACGCTGTCGAGATCAATGCACTGGGGTATTTCTTATCGGCAATAACGCCTCGCCCTTCTTCTATAGTTGCAGGAGGGAAGCACCAGTCACCATAGCTGTCTTTGGTAATGATTCCAGCCTCATTCATGTACCTCGCCTGCATATAGTGCATCCATTTCTTCATGGCGGGGTAATGCTGGTCCAAGATTCTGATATCCCCCGTTTGCTGGTAAAGCATATCTGCGATAAACAAATACGTGCCAGGCCAACTGATATTGTCACTATAATACCGCCAAAATGCCGGAGCCACGTCAGGGATAGCGCCATCGGCTTTTTGTGCTAAGCGGATATCTTCCAACCATTTGATATAAAAGTTGGCATTGTCAAACAGGAAATTTTCTCCGTAAGCGCTAATAGGACGGTCGCCCAACCAAGGTTGACGTTCATTTCGTTGCGGGCAGTCGACCGGCATCCCTTTGTAATTAGAAGCAATACCCCACCATGCATTTTTATAGATCTGATTAAGCAGTGTATTGGAGCTTTCGAACGTACCCACTGTTTCCAAATCGTCGTATACAAACCGTCCTATAAAATTATCCTTAGCTGCCTCCCCTGTGTAATCACTGACTTCAACATAGCGAAATCCATGATAGGTAAAGCGGGGCTCCCATTCTTCAACTCCTTCCCCACGAAGAATATACGTATCCGTCGCCTTCGCATCGCGTAGGTTGGTTACAAAAAGTTCTCCATTCTCATCGAGCGATTCCGCAAAACGAAGGGTGATTTTCTGACCGCTACGACCTTTCACCTTCATTTTTACCCAGCCTGAAAAATTCTGTCCGAAATCGAGAATATAACGTCCGTTTCCCTTCTTAGCAATATTTACTGGTAAAATATCTTGCATCACTTTCATCTGCCCGTTCAACTGGGCTTCAAACGTACCACCTGGCTCCTGCACATATTCCGCCTGCAGCCATGCACTATCGTCGAATCCAACATCAGCCCATCCGTGGAATTCTTTTCGCGCATCATAGTCCTCACCGTCGTATTCGTTATTTGCCAGAATAGGTCCATTTGCCGTTCCCTTCCAGCTATCATCTGTTTTAATAGTTTCGGATGTACCATCTTCATAGGTAATCATAAGTTGCAGCTGCATTTTAGGAAACCCAAAGGTTTTTACTTTATACGGTTTGGCCTGACGCATGGCATAAAAGCGTCCATTTCCAAGTATAACCCCTAAAGCGTGCTTACCCTGCTTAACGACGTCGGTTACATCAAATACATTATACTTCACATTCTGTGTATAATCCGTCGGAGAGGGTGCCAATACTTGATCACCGATCTTTTCACCATCTATATACAATTCGTATAGACCTAGCCCCATCACGTAAGCTGTGGCCTTTTTCACCCTTTTTGTTAAAGCAAGCTCTTTCCTAAAATAACGTGCCGAAAGACGTCCCTCAACCTGATTATCTGTTGGAAAATATTGGTCAAACCCGATCCAACGACCTGTCCAATCTTTGTATGACAAGAGACCCATGGTCCATCCTGCAACGTCTGACCATTCCGATTCTCCTTTATTCGTGTATACCTTAACCTTCCAGAAGCATTCATTTCTAGACTTCAACGGTTTTCCCGCATAGATCGCCTGAATAGAATTCGCAGACGGAACCTTGTCCGAGTCCCATAGGTCACCTATATCCTGCGCAAGTTTATCCTTGGACGATGCCACCAAGATATGGTAAGCAAGCTGTACTGTATTTCTCACCTTCGTATCGATCTTCCAACTAAGTCGGGGCTGTGCCACATCGATTCCGATGGGATTATGCAGCAATTCACATCGCAGTGCCACCACTCTTGTTTGTGCAAAAGCGAAAGAGCTCAAACTCAATAGTAAAATCAAACCTATTGTCTTTACCATACCTTTCATTTTACTGTTGAACCGAAAAATCAAAATACAACACCATATGTAGCGCCCTAATCGGTTCTTTCTCGAAATCATAATACACATGCTTCATTCCCATCGGACCGGTCGTTTCTGGCTTTTGGGTTTTCGTTCCAATAGCGGATATTCCATTCATAAACGAAACATCTCCGTTCGGGAATGTAGGCTCCATATTTTTCCAATCGGTGTCTTTCTGTTCCTTCGGTGTGTATAAGCGTAAGAAAACATCTTCCCTATCCGTAAAAACCTTAAATGTTTGCTCTTTGGTGAAAAAGGTTGTCCAGTACATCTTCGCATGATATCCTTTAAATTCCGGATACTGAAACGGCAGTTCCCCTGTAGCCACATCGTTATAATCCTTTTTCCATACGCCGAATTGATTCCCTTTCATTCGATTCTTCCATACCCGATAAGGCCCCATACCCATGTATTCCACGCCCTTTATTTGATCTTCTGGCAAGTCAAAATTAAGCCCTACAAACCGTGTGAAGTACGCTTCTGGAAAATACTGTACATGCATCTTTAATTGGCCGGACGGGTATATTTCCCATTTCAACGTATTGTAATGCTCTTTTTTATCGAAAGCAGAAGCAATTACAACGGTATCTCCCCGTTTCGTTAATGCAAACTGTCCATAATTATTTACCGCTTCCTGTAATACAGGACCATTCGAGAATGGAATTATACCTTTACTATTTTTCACCTGTTCCAAGAGTCCGGTTGTTCGGTTGATCTGGTAGGTAATACCATTGGCTGTTACCACGAAGGCCGTTGCGGTTTCATCGACTTCCAATGCAGCACCATCCTGCTTTGCAAATCGCTCCGCGATCTTTTCTGGTCTGCTTATTGGAAAGCTCCACGTAAAAATTTCTAGGCCATGCGCATCTTTGGCGGTAATGTACAATGCATCGTAATCGAACCAATCGGTTGGAAAATCAATCTTCAAGATGCCCTTATCATGTGGTTTGATATGTGGAGCTACGATGATTCCGGTTTTGTGCTCTTTCTGTTCGCCATAATGACCAAGCTTTTTGAGCGTGTAAGCGAAGCTGCATTGGTCCATATTGGTAAACGAATATCTGTTTTCGATGTTAAAAGCCCCATTAAAATCCATCGTCATCTCTCTTTTTTCGAAGAATATTGGGCTCCAAACCTCTTTTATGGTAAAGAAGCTACCCTCCTTCTCATAATACGGTCCGACAATGCCATCCGCCCCATGGTTGCCATCGGTATCTATACTATCTTGCTTATCCCTACGAACCAGTCCCTGGTCCTGAAAATCCCATAGAAAACCTCCTGCCGACAACGGATTTTGCCACATCGCGTGCCAATAATCTTCAATACCGGCGCCATGTCCACCATCAAACATCCCATGAAGAAACTCGGTAGGCATGAGGATGTTGTGTCCATGATCATAGGTACCAATACCATAGTTGTATTCGCGATAATGGGTCGTTTCGAAGCCACCGTATACTGCCCAGGGATAAATCAACGGACGCTTTTGGATATCTTCTTCGAAAAAAATAGCATCTAATTCAGAATTGTGTCCTCCCTCGTTTCCATTCGCCCAAAAAATAACCGAAGGATTGTTCTCAGACACCACCATCATTTCTTTCAGCAACTTTGACCCTACCTGCGTATCATAATGTCCGTGCCATCCTGCCAATTCGTTCATGACATAAAGACCTAAAGAATCACAGGCTTCCAAAAAATGATTATCTGGCGGATAGTGGGCCATACGAACGGCATTCATATTCATCTCTTTCATCAGCTTCACATCGTGAATACTGAGGTCTTTGCTTGTTGTTCTTCCGGATTCCGGATGAAAGGAGTGTCGGTTTACCCCTTTAAACTTTATTTTTACGCCGTTGATGTACACACCATCCCGTTCTTTAACCTCTACGGTACGAAACCCAAACTTTTGGTTGATCTGATGAAGGATTTTGCCCTTTTTAAGTAGTGCAATCTCAGCCCGATATACGTTTGGAAATTCAGCCGACCATAAACCGGGATGCTCGAAATTTGCATTAAGCCAAGTTTGGGAGGCTCCCACACGCTCGACAATAGGCGCACCAAAGGTATTGCCTTTACTATCGTAGAGTTGCACACGTATTTCATCCGCGCTCCCGTTATTTGCTACCTTGGCACGAAAGCTACCATCTGCTTTGGCGTCCACGGATACCCGCGCAATATGGTCTACAGGAAGCGCTTCTAGATACACCGGTCTAAAAATGCCTCCAAAAATCCAATAATCTGCCTCCCGTTCTGCAGCATTTACCGATTTATTTGCAGAGTGCTTGGAAACCTTTACCTCTAATGTATTCGATTTTCCATAATTCACTAACTCGGAAATATCATACTTAAAGACATAAAAAGAGCCTTGATGAACTTCGCCAGCCAACTTCCCGTTTACTTTCACTTCCGTATCGGTCATCGATCCCTCGAACACGATATTTATTTTTTTACCCTTCCACGATTTATCCAAGCTGAAAGTATGCTTGTATAGTCCCTCTTCCTTGCCCTTATTTTCTTCCTTATTAAATCCGTAGTTGTACTTCCCAAAACCATGCTGTTCCCAATTGGAGGGCACAGGTATCTTGGTCCACGCGCCGGATTGACTCCCTTCGGTGACATAAAAATCCCATAAAATCGCACTATCTTTCCCTTTCCCCGACAAATACTGGGTTTCGGTTTGCTGCGCAACGACATCTAGCCCTATGCAAGCAGACAAGAATACAGATAACACTATTTTTAAGTTTAACTTCATGCTATTTAAACTATTTTATTTAGTACATCACAAAAAACGCAGATCGCCACGTCGTGCCGCCTCGCGATGACGCGTTTTTTATTATTTTTATATCTAAACGGTTGCTCACACCAACCTCATTTACTTTAATCTTTCTGCTTTAAAAGACGGAATCCGATATATTGCTTCAACTGTTGCTTTGCCCGGATCAGTTACGTCATAATCCTGATCTGTCGGCGTATCGGCATCGGGAAACCGTCTAACATCCCCTGTTCGGAAAGAAACCTTACTGATCTCATCAACCGGTTGAAAAAATAGCCGCGTACCCTTATCCATTCCATTGATAGCAACTGTATAAGAGCGTGTGGCTACATCCAGTGTAAGCACAAAGTGGTAAGACTTACCCAATTCATAGGTTTGAATAGTAGAATTTCGATAGCCTGCCTTATTTTTTATGGTGCCATCTGCATCAAAGATAATCCGGGTTGCGGCCATGCCCTTTGCATCCGTAAACTCAATGTGGAGCACCCCGTTATCAGATTGCTCCGGAACGACGGTAAATTCTACTTTCGCTTTCTTCGCAGATGCGATAATCCGATCTGCTTTGGCATAATCATACGCATCCCTATCTCTTAATACCAGCGCATTCTTTTCAGTACTTACGCTAGCCCAAAGAGGACTGTATATGTTCCAGCTATGCAGTACTTCTGTCGGATTTTTTCCAAAATCATCGTCTACAGGACCTGCTATTTCAGATTTGATCGGTACGGAAACTTTAGCCACCCACATGTCTTCCTTATTCATGCTATAGGTAAGCCACATATTGCCATCTGGTGCACGACCATTTCCTTCTAAGATTCCACGAACGTACTGCGGTCCATAGGATTTATAGTTACCTCCGTAACGCATTGGAGGTATTTCACCATTTATTAAAAGCAAATCACGATAGGTTAACCCATCATCGCTTGTGGAAAGGGCCAACGGCCATCTAAATTCCGAGGGATTGTAGACCGTCGCAAACCGCCCATCCGACATACGCTGTCCCCATATCTTGGCATTGCTGTTTACGAATCCAGGCGCCCTAAGTGGTGTGTATGCCCAGTTTTTCCCGCCATCGCTGCTTACCGAAGTCAGGGCATGCTTCCATAAGCCTACAACCCGGCCATCGTTTAAGTGATAATAGTTGAACGCTTTAATTGGTCTAGGATACGGTACCAATGGGTCATTACGATCCGCCTCTTCCACCCACTGTTGCATCATTAATGGACTTGCCATTAGCTCATTACATGCTTCGACAAAAGCCTTGTCCTTACTCTTTGTATAAAATGGATACGTTGCCTGTTTCTGGTTAAAAGAGGAGTTAAAACGGATGAAATATATGGCTCCAAAGCTACCATCCTTTTTAATTTCCCGTACCACTCGTCCTATTCCATTCCCATCGTTGGGGTCATCCTTTGCATCCAGTGCAACACCATAATACCCGATGGTCAACAGTTTACCATTCTTGGCACTGTAAAAACCCATACGCTGGTGCATAATGGCATACAGGTCTTTCCCGGCCTTGTCGGTACGATCCGGTTTTGTAAAACCTTCGGGTACGAGATACGGCGGGAAAAGTTCAACCGGGTCCGACCAGTGGTAACCATCCTTCGAAGTTTGCAATAGCGACTTCCCTTCAGCGATATGCTCGCCGATCGGATTACTTAAATACTGTACATAGTAGGTGTCATTCCAGTACGCCAAAAATGGCTGATGGTTATACGTGAACCCGTGTCCACCAGCTAATTGCGGAAACTCCCGATTAGCCCTGAAAATCTGAATATTGTGCGTACCCACCGCCGGTGTCAGTTGACCATGGTGATAATCCACATTCGAAAGCGTCGATCCGATATATTTTACGGTATCCTGCGCAGATGCTTGCTGCACGAGTCCCAAAACAGCTATGCCTAATATCGTTGATTTTATCTTCATTCTTTTATTGCTTATTCGCAGATATGCAAATCTGCGAATCCGCGTATTTGCTAATCAGCTTATCTTTGTCTTTATCTATTTAATAACCTTTTCAAATCCCTTTTTGACGCTTTAAAGATAGTACCATGCTTGTGACCTTCGGGAACAGAAATCCGTGCGTTCGCCTTCTCAAAAGTCTTAAAATCTTTGGTGGCGACGGCTTCGTAGCGCTTACTTCCATACGAGTCAAAATAAATCAGCCATTCATCCTTGATCTTTACCACCGTTGGTCCTTCTGTCAAATAATCCGAAAAGGGATCAGACACATTGGTAAACGGTCCTAAGGGATTATCGGCAAAGGCAACTTTCAAATTTCGGTTGGGCCGGGTATTATCTTTCAACACCAACACATAATCTTCTTTATCCTTCTTGACAATCACCGCATCAATAATACTAAAACCCGGATCAGCAAAGAGCTTGGTTTCGGTGAATGTTTTAAAGTCTTTGGTACTTGTATAATACATTCGTTGGTTGTTGTCTTCGGGTTCTATACCTCGAGGAAAGCGACCTGGAATAGTCGACGCCCAAATGATGATAAAGCGATCTTCATCCTCCTCATAAAACAGTTCGGGAGCCCATACATTAACCGTTGTGGGTTCATGTTCCATAACAGGAATAATTTGTTTATTCTCCCAGTGCATGAGATCCTTCGAACTGGCGTAGCCAATCCCCCTGTCTCCCTTCCATGCAATTGTCCAGACCAAATGGTAGACTCCTTGTTTATCCCGTACCATAGAGGGATCGCGCATAATTTTCTGCGAACCGAGTTCAGGCTTCAAATAGATCCCATCGATCGCATTCCAATTATACCCGTCTTTGCTGTAAAGGTACCGCAGTCCTTCATTAGCAGGCTCATGGAAAGACGTAAACATATATACGTCCTTTTGACAAGACGTCAGCCAGGCCATGATGAAAAACAAAAGTATAGTACGGATTAATCCCATTTAATTTTTACTTTCTAAAATCAGCACCCAGTCGTTACCCTCTTTCTGTCCGCCTTCTGGCTGGAAGGTCCCTACACCTGTATTTGCAAACTCCCCTAAAGATGTCGTTTCGCCACTTCTCGGATTAAACCAAGAGGCTGTCACCTTATCCCCCTTTATCCTACCCATGTTGATCTTCATTTCTCTACCATTATAGTTATAGATGTAGGCATAATTATCTGTCCGGGTACCGACTAAGCGGTTATACTGCTCACCATTTTCGGCAATAAGCGATTGATCGGGTACACGCTCGAAATAATTTTCACGTGAAAGCATCAGCTTTTTCAAATAGTGCATCTGTTGGGCTCCGGGTGCGTCAATCGCCTCAGTCCACAATTCTGTTGAGCCATAAGCCGTTGTTGTATCCACCTTCGAATGCATCTGCATCACCGAATTCTGTCCATAGGTATACCCAAACGCCCCTGCAAATACCGACCAGTAACCATATCGACGTACATCGGCATCGTTCCAACGTGGCTCGTTAATATCGTGAAGTCCTTGCGGTATTCCCTCATAGGAAGGCTCTCCATCTATAGATGGTTTTACAGGCGATAGATTCCAGTCGACCGCCATGAATTTCCAATTGTCTTCTCCATAATGCTTTACTTCATTGCTGGAAGTATCCTGATCATATCTTCTATGTCCAGATTGCACCATGTTAAAATCTAACCAAGATTCGTTATGAAACCAATCCGAAGAAGCTGTTCTTCCCCTAGGATGGTAAGTCATCAGATGACGCTTGTCAATGGATTTAATGGTTTTTCCGATTTCCTGCCAAACTTCAACGGAATCTGAACCTTTGATATCCCCGCCATTCAACCAGATAATATTGGCTCTATCTTTCCATCGTTCCGCTAGAAAAGCAGCATACTTTCCAGCTTGTGCTGTAGACACTTTTCCATCCTTGACAGGAGATCCCCAAACTGGCACCAGTGCCATATAGATGCCTTTCTCAGCCGCTTTGTCGATAATAAAATCGATGTGATCCCAATAGTCGTATTCCAGTTCATTTTCGGGATCGTCACCTTCTGTCACCAAAGGTTGCGCAATATCTCCGTGAACCATGGAAGAGTCTCCATACACGTTTACAGAAGGGACGGTATGCAGCACCATCGCCTGAATCACATTAAACCCTTTTTGTTGCCTATCTTCCAAATAGTGCTCCGCTTCGGAGCGGTTAAGCTTATTGAACAGTAACCATCCGGTATCGCCCAACCAGAAAAATGGCTTTCCATCTTCCGTCGTGAGGTAGCGTCCGTTTTCAGAAACTTTCAAAAGTTGCACAGATTCAGCTTTTTGCTGTGATGTACAGGAAAACAATGCTCCTGCCAAAAGAAAAGGTAGTAATAATGTATTTCGAATAGCTTTCATAGGCATGATCTTATTTTTTACTTATCCAAAGGATATATCCGCTGGCGTTATATTTTTTCGAAAGAGCTTTCTTATCTATATTCAGACGTTCCTCTCCCACAATCTTTCCACTTTTTGGATCCACAAAACGTACGGTATACGTTCCACGAAAATCGGGTAGATAGGTTTTCAGTTGATCAACTTCAGGCTGATAAACGATCGCATCATCCTTCCCTTTCAGTATCCACGTATCTTGCACAGATTCTGCCTTCATCGTGGCCGCTGCGCGGTAAAATGCCCCATCACCTACTGCAGGCAAATTTGCCATCGAACCACCGGCCATAAACACAGCCCAGGCCATTTCGGGGTAATTATTGCCATGATACGTCACAGCTTTTTCCGGGTATTTGTTGCGGTATTCCGAAACGGCACGATAAACCTGTTGGGCAGAAGTTTTCTTACCAAAGCCATGCTGTCTTGGCGCTAGGTTTTTACCCCCTTCGGGCGCATGAGGCGAACCGTCGCCCTGATAGTGCCAATAGCGGATGTCAATAACCTGAACGACAGCTGCACGTTTCGGATCCGCCAAAATTGCATCTTGTACATCCTTTGTCGTGCTCAACGCAACAATCGGATTCTTACCCGTTTCCACCTTCCACTCGTTGATAACATCAATCCAAAACTGTGTAAAGTGAAGCGGCCCCGTATATTCTGCACTGATCAGCTGGATAACGCTGCTGTTGTCTTTAAAATTATCTAAACACTGGCGGATGTAAGCGCGATGCAATGCCCGACGTGTAGGATGGCTTATATCATAAAACTGCTCAGCCATAAAGAGCCGTTTGTCGCCCGCATAAGGCACGGGTTCAGGAAAGCCTACCTCATTGATATTATTGGCAGTTCGCCATGGGAAGTCGGTATAATGTGCGCCTGCTTCCAGAATATTGTGTTGGAAATAATTTTGGTGAAGTAATATCAAACCATGCTGATCGGCTAGATCGGCAAACTCTTTTAAGCGGTTCCAGTAGAATTTGTTATACTGGGTTAAATCGTATTTAGAGAGGCCATCGTACGCTAAGCCTTTACCTGTACGGGCAAAAGGAAGTTCATAAAACGGGGGCCATACCTCGCCATCCATACGGCGAACACGCTCGTGATCATCCCGGCGGCGATCGTACCAAAGACCATAATTGTGATCTATGCTTAATACCTGATCGGCTTTCATCGTTTCCGCCACTTCTTCTAAGTCGTCAGTTAAACCGAGACCTATTTCTCCGGGCACAAAACGAGTGATATGCGGTTTTGCCTTTTCTACACTATGCGGCTTTGCCGTGCTGCTCCACCACTGGATATCTGTCTTTTTTCCGACAAGCACCTGGCGGTTACGTTGCAACCAACCATTTTCTACTGTCATGAATCCAGGCGCGGCTTTCGTCATCGGTTCATTGTACCCGATCTGGTCTATCGTGCGCACGCCCCTAGACGCCGTTTGCAACGGCTTACGCGTATTGGCCTCCCGGATAAGATCGATCAATTGTGGATTAAGTTGGTAAGCTTGTTTTGTGAGTTCCATAGCCACACTGATAGACGGTCTACTAGAAGCTTCTGTCAATATTGGCAAAAGGATAGTTCTCTCTACAGCAGTTTGACCAATTCTATCTTTGAGCTGTGCATAATACAAACTTCTAGGTTTAACATGTTCGTTGGACTGTTCCCAGTGGCCATCGCCCTGAAATTGCGCCCATACGCCGAATGCCCAATTTTGCGCAGTTGGCGGCTGATAACATTCTACCAGAGCAGCAGAGATCTGCCAGAAAACCGAATTAGCGGCAGCCCATCCGGCACCTTGACCATCTTGTCCTCTGTTCTTATAGCTCAATGCCTGTGCATCGATATCCATTCCATCAAATAAAATCCCGGATGCCCAGCTATCGATCGCACCACTGAAACTATAGGGCGTTACGGCCTGACATTGCACGAAGGCATTTGGGCCTGCTGCTAAGAAGCCAACGGCAAAATCGTGGTATCCCTTTTCCGAATAAAGTCTTTGAAACAACGTCTGTTGCCCTTTTGTATAAAACGTATATCTTCGTTGGCCACCTATTTCCGAGATAGGATCCAGCGAAATACAATCTTCTACGGTAACCTGCTTTGCCGACGCCAGCACGTAGACTGCTGAACCGGCAAAATGCTTAAACTGCATGCGTCGTACCCAAGCATTGGCGGCATTTTCTATCGTGATGGCCATCCAACGGTGGTCTTCATCCTTTACATTTGCTGTATTATAGGTCGATTGCAGCAGCATATTCTCTATGCCAACATGTTCGATCCGTCCAGCCCAGCTATATTTTTCTACTGTAGCACCGCCATATTGCTGATCCAAAGCGGTCGTGATCGGTACATCGAATTCAACGGTGTTACCCTGTACCGATACCACATTTCTATCCCAGGTAATATCCAGTCTGCCCGGCTTCCAGCCCAAGGAGGTAATTCCACCACCGAAATGATCTGTACCTAAAGCCTTAATCCACTCCTCCGTCGATGGTCTCGTGATGCGTACTTTATCTCCGGCTTTAAAAAGCGCCGCTTGATCTACCGTCATTTTACGGGCATTTACGGGCACATAAGAGGATGTCACATTTGCTTTGGCTTCAATCTTTTGATCGTCATTTCCTACGATACGGATTAAGGTTGCTCTACTTTCGCCAGTTCCTAGTAATATCGTACCCGTTTTATCGAAACCGGAGCCTCGTACTACTACGCCCGAAGCATATAATTTGAGCGAGCCCGCAACTCGGTATTCACCGGGTTCTAACAGAACTGCCCCCCGCAATCCGTTCTCCTCAAGCGGTAAAGCAGACACATAATCAATAGCCGCCTGGATACGACGGGTTGCATCACCAGATTGTACTGGGACGACAATTTTAACCTCCGCCTCAGGAATACCCGTATTTCCACTTTGATACCCCGCATAGGAAAAATCAGGAATCTGATTGCCTAAGGAATCCGCAAGGTAAGTAAGCCTATTATCGGCCGACAGGGTAAGTGGGCTTGTTGACTGTTGGCTATATCCTACAAAAGAATAGCCTACCACAAAAGCAAGCGACAACACTAATCTCCTACAGAGAACCGGACTATATTTAAAAACAATATCCAAAATAATATACGTTTACAACAAGGCTTATAAATCTATAAATAAAGGCATTACAATTAGCATTATGTTACTCTTCTATAAACAGAAAAACTAATCTCTGTGCCACTTCCTCTATTACAAACATAACGAAATACGCGCTTATTAGTTTATAGCATTTTCTCCAGCTATTATACCATTTTATCTTTTGGATTGAGGTATAGCTATACATGACACAGGCCCTCACATAGTATGGAGAGCCTGTTTTCACTATTAACCAAACAACAAGTACGAGAGATGTCCCTCTTCCTATTTATTCTTATTTAGGGGTCAATCCATTCAGATAGATCTCAATATTGGCATAACCCGAATTCGTAATTTTAGCTGAATCTGAAGGATCATTTGGATTTAATCCCATTTTCTGTTCCACCTCATCCGGAATACCATCCTTATCCGAATCTTTATACGGCTTGCCTTTATAAGCTGGATAGCCTCCCACTTGGGATATATCTGTTATAATACCGATCTTATAAGAGTCTTTAGCCAATCTTCTGTGTTCAAAATCCTTCTCAGGTAAGGTAACATTTTTTAACGGTGTCGGTTTACCATCGCGTACTTCCTTCACGATCCGCGTATCTACAGGGTCACGCTTTGGTAACGTAGCACCCGCGTTTTCCAACACATAACCATAAGCGTCTTGAGCACTCATCACATTAAATTCTGCATGAGGGAAAGGCTTATTGACTTTCATCGCGGCAAAGTATGGCGTAGCTTCTTCAAAGCTCATTTCATTGCCCGCTTTGTTTTCAATTTGAACCCCACCGTTCCAGTTGTCTGCCGTTACTTTTTCGTTTCCGTCGATTATATTGCCGCTTACATAAGCACGGCCAAATACAACATACGGTAATTTACTTCTTCCCGATTCAGGCTTCAGGATACGATAGCTGATTGGCTTTCCTTCCGGTGTTGCTGGTCCGGGTTTAAAGTAGTTATTGAAAATATTGTAATTTGCCGTATAATCTCCGCCATCTATAGCTCGGTGCACCCAGTTATAGATTACATTGTTTGAAAAATTAAAAATACCATTCCAACCAATAGAGGGATTTCTAGCGGCATTATTTGCCCATAGATTCCGCATGAATGTACAGTTCTCGCCACCTAATGTACTTCCAAAGGCGTGGTTCCAGGTGTCTAGCGCTTCCGAGAATATCGAGTTTTGTATCGTGATATTGACCGTACCTAACTTCACTTCTTGCTTCCCTGTACTATCATTATACATGTGGCGGTACATTGACATGTTTTCGTCCAAACCCCAACTTGCAGACACATGGTCGATCATGATATTTCCGACAGGATTTCCACCTATGGCATCATCTCTTCTCCCGACAAACGTTTCACCTCTTCTGAATCGCATGTGACGAATAAGCACATCATGGGTGTCGATCCAAACGGATTCGCCGGCTACGCAAACACCATCTCCAGGAGCAGATTGTCCTGCAATGGTAATGTAAGGTGCACGTATGATAAGGGGTGTTTTCAGACGAATAATTCCCGCCACATTGAAAACAATAATTCGTGGACCACCTTGTTCACAAGCATCACGTAATGTACCCGGGCCATTATCGTCTAGACTAGTGACGACATATACCTTTCCTCCGCGGCCTCCAAACGTAAATTTACCTCCCCCTTCTGCGCCAGGAAAAGCAGCTATTTCCGCCTGGGGAAGATCTGTTGGTCGCCCAGCCCAGGGAATATAGGGTTTGCCCTGTTTTGCATATTCTTCAATAATGGGTAAAGCTTTTGCCCAAGCTTCGTCCGACTGTTGTCTTGCCCTCGTCATCATCTCTTCAGATGCTTTTTTTACATCTTCAGGAATTTTGGGATATTGCGCATGCGCTTCATGCTGTGCGCATATTCCACAGATCATGAGCATTAATGGAAATATTGTCCTTCTCATCTTTTTATCACTTAATCTAAATCAAAATTATTACTTGCGCTTTTCTTGCGCTATCCTCACTTTATAATTGCGATTCAAATTAACGTACTTTTAGCACGTTAATCGTAGCTATTGTTATCATTTTATTCTATGATATTAGCAGTCATCTACTCATTCGCGAGAATATGCACTTGTCTACTCATACGGTGACCATCACTGTCGGACACGGTAAATTCAAAAGAACACAGACCTTCCTTGTTAGGCGTGAACGTAACGATGCTGTCCTTCACGGTAGCTGTACCATTTACGCTTTTAGCGACTGTATAAACCGGTTTCGACTCAAAACCACTCGAAAGTTCTTCCACATCAATTATTACATGCTTGCCGTTTACCGCGTTATAGTGCGGCTGCGCCATCCATTGCAGGTAATGATCTAGATTGGTAAAACCGTCTCTGTCGAAGTCGGCATTGGCATCGGAAAAATCACCCGATGGCGAATGGATGTTGAGACCATGAATCTTTTCCCACCAATCCGGGAGCCCATCGCGATCGCTATCCCATTTTTCGTCCCGCTCTGTCGTAGGGTAATCTTCGTACCCCCCAGCATCCTTCTCGTGATCCGGAAAGCCTGGTTTCCCGGTCACGCTTCCTTTCACCGAAAATGTACCGGCCAATGTTTCGTCGATCATGCGCTGATCATGGGTATCAAAGTAAGGTTGTGTCGCTCCGACATCGGATAAGACCATTTTGTAGGCGTGCTTAGCAGATTGTGTGGTAACGGGCGCATCAAAGAATGGTGTATCCACAAACGTTTCGTATGTTTTGGTGGCGCCATTGCTGTAGGTTGCCTTCCTGCCCTTTTCTTGCGACTTCTCGTCGAATACGCCCGGGACTACATTTCCCGCAAAATAAACCCTTTGGGTACCTAGCCCGATGTTTTCGTGTTGTTGGTTGTATATTTCAGGCAAGCGTTTGGTACCTGCGCCGGGCTTATAGTAGTTATTGATAAAATTTACTTCATGCGCGCCTCCATCTGTTGCTCTACTACCCCAGTTGTATACCACATTATTACGGATATCCAATAAGCCCGTCATATAGTTATTGCCGTCGAGCCCACCCCCTAAACTCCAGTTACGCCCGTAACAATGTGCCAGCAGGTTGTGATGAAAGCTTCCTTTACTACCGCTGATAGTAGCCGCATAACCATGCTCTTTGCCAGCTGGATAGTTTTTATGTCCGGCAGCATTCAGTGCTTCGGATATCAATGTACGCTGTAAGGTTATGTTTTTTGCACCGCGTGAGCTAAATGATTCATCTATTGTCCAGCTAATCGAGCAGTGGTCCATGATGGAATAGTTTCCATTCATCCCCATACCGTCGGCCGTAGGGCCAGCACCTAAGCGCAATCGTATAAACCTCACTACCGCATCGCTCGCCCCGATACCAAATGGAGCCGAACGGATAAGGATGCCTTTACCCGGAGCCGTCTGCCCGGCAACCGTCACATAGCGGTCGCTCAGCACTAACCTTGACTTCAGCTCGATCACCCCACCGACGTTAAATACAATGGTACGCGGACCGATGTCGTTGGTAACCGCCTCTCGCAAACTTCCGGGACCACTATCATTGAGGTTGTCGACGTAGACGACCTGGCCTCCACGGCCGCCACGGGCCCAGCGGCCAAAACCTTCTGCTCCTTCAAAAGCCAACTGTGCCGTTCTAAATCGCCACACCTCGCCTTTATGCATCTCACCTTCGTTAACCACCTCATCTATCCGCCAGTAGTAGGTATCCATACTGTAGAGATTGTTGATTGCATAGGTTGTATCGGCCTTAGGCTGGTTTCCTTTAAACAAGGGCGAATTCCGGTCAGCCGATGCTACAGCCAGGGAATCCTTACCAAAATAAATATCATGCGATTGCGCGCCTTTGGCGGATTCCCATCTCAGCGTATGTCCGCCGCCAACAGGTACATCCACATGTTCGTTTCCATTTACCGGTTCGATGGCTCTGGCTAAATCGGCGACATCCGCTGCATTCAGATAGAAGCCGTTAATGATCACATTTTTTATCGGTTGTGCGCCAGATTCTACTGCCCGAAAGGATATTACCACATCTTCATTCTTCTTTACATCCAATACCAGTCTTGCAGAAGCAATGTCCTCGATCCGTTCCAAGCGAACCGTTGGAAGTAGCCCGGATACTTTTTGAACATTATTCACATAGATATCAATGGGACAGGCCTCTTCTGCTTCTAGGTTATCGGTCATATTATGAAAAGTCTGCAAGCTGTGCTGTCCTTTTGGCAATCCCTTAATAATAAGATCTATTACCGCACCTTCGGCGAAATTGCCTCCACCTACCATAACGCCATCGTTTGTAAATCTCGCATCAAACAGTCCTTTCTGTACAGAGGCTTTATAATAGGTTGGACTAAGCTGCTCTCCTCGCTTTCCCTTTTTCACGCTAAAGTTCAGTCCGTTTACGGTAACTTCATCAGCGAGCGGTTTGCTGACCGTCCAATGGATATGGCTTGAATTACCATGGTCGTATTCGACCTCTTGAGGCGAGCGGCCATTCATATTAAAATCTATCCTTACAGAAGGGGCTTTACCTTGCCCTCGCGCAGTTTCCATCAGGCAGGCTTGTATCAGAATTGCAACGGCTACATAAAAAATCTTCTTCATTTTCATCTCTATACTAATTCAAAATAACGGAACTCACTCCTAAATCTTCGACAATATGTAAATTGGATAGACCCTCGATACGTATTGCTTAAAATTTTCCACATCAACAGTAAACGAAAGTTGAGTATGCTAAAAGTCGTGAGCAATCCAGATTTATAACTGGGGTAAGTTAGCAAGAATCAGTATACCAATACTAGCTTCAATTAGCATATTGTTGTAGGATATTAAATGCCTTAGAAATCGCCTATATAAAAAAGCATCCCGCTAGCGAACTAGCAGGATGCAATACAAACTATGATAAACCCAGATTATTTTAATTTTGAATTTTTGTCGTAATACTTAGATATTCGTTACCAGCTGCATCCTGCGTATTCTGCTTAATAAACAACACGCCGTATTTACCTTCAGGTGTTAAGAAATAGAACATACAATCAGCTTTTATGGCCTGATCATATTGCTTAAAGCTTGTTTGCCTTTTATCTATCGAATATTTTTTAGCCTCTTCCTCTATTCTACTAGCCGAAATTAACGTATTATTAAAAGCTGCAGAAGTACCGCTTACTAACATATCGCTAAATAAGGTTTGGCGCTTTTCCCAACCGGAGATATCAAACTCCGGATGAGGATTTGGTTCTGTACTTATAGAATAAATATTATATACCGTTCGTCCGAAATTACCTGTAGTAGAATCGATTTCGGTACGAATTCCAAAATCAATATCTGCAGAATTTGCTAATCCTTCGGCATAGGTATATGCCTTTCCCTGTCGAATAGAATAGAAAGTAGGTAATTCCAGTTTATCTAAATCGGGACTATATACCTTTCTATCCGGTAGTATGGTATAACTAGGTGCACCTTCCACTGTTACTGACTTGTAGCCATCTCCCATATATACATTCAGTTCATCCAGTGCATAGATTCGGAAGGTAGCTTTACCGTCTCTATTTATCTTGTAGCGAATTCTGCCGCTGTAGGACCTTCTCTCACTGTCTTTCAGATCAAATGTTCGCAGTCCTTTTGCTCCTGTACCAAGTGTGCTATCTACCACCAATTTCATCATATCCTTGTTGGCCGAAGTAATGGTAAAACTGATATGTACACTATCGCCATCATTGTACCGCTTATAATCGGTAACCGCATACGGACTATCGTCGTGAAAAGTGATATTTACATCCTCAAACATGTTAAAAATATTTTCCGACTTCTTACTACAGGATCCCAACGTGGCAATCGTGAGTACAATAAGCAAAGTCAATAATTTTCGTGTTATCATCTCTATTGATTTAATTTTCTTGACCATCGTATTAATTATCTAAAGGATCAAATGTTCCGCCGGCCCAACCAATAGTCGGGTAAATATCTACCCCTCTCCACACATAGTCATTATGAAAAGTATAGAAATTATGGTACTCCGGAATATTCATTGCACCAAATCCAGTTTTCTGTTGTTGAATCGACATTCTAAAATACTTTTCATAATCTTCTTTATCCTCCACATTAATTTCATCCCGATCGCCGCCATTCAAATCATCAGCTTTCACACCATCCTTCAATTCAATCCGTATGGTCTCCAAAGATTCGCCAGACAGCAGGTGCCATCTGCGCGTCCGACGTAGATCGGAATTACGTTTATTTTCAAATGCAAACTCTATCATACGCTCATTTAAAATAAGATCACGCATTTCTGCTATACTAGCTACTGAACCTAAACCATAGTCATTGGCTCCGGCTTCTATACCGGCACGCTGTCTAATGGTGCGCACCATGTTTTTCGCCGTTCCCATATCGCCAGTCTCGTTCGCACAGTCCGCATAGTTTAACATGACCTCCGCCAAACGCATCTCAATCCAATCCATACCGCTCCCTCCCACGTCATTAGTTACAGCCACATTTCCTGCAGGCAAGCTAGGTGTAGTAAACTTTTTGGTATACACCCCCCAATTAGCGTCCTCGGCTATTCCATCGACTGTAGCGCCGACATAGGTCCATTGTATCCTACTTTCACCTTTACCGCTTAGCGGGTAAGAACTCCCGTTGTAAGCAAAAGTAGCCGTAAAGCGCGGGTCGCGATTTTGCCAGAACATAACCGCATCGTAATCATAATTGCCCGCTTGATTGATACGATTGCCATCCTTCATCGGATAGGCCTGCAGTAACTTCCACGTAGCTCTATAAGCCCGATTTGGCGATCCACGTTCTGACACCGGACGGTTACTACGTTCCTCGTTATGTCCTCTCTTTGGTAATGAAGAAGAATAAGACCTCGAAATAATGGTCTCGCTATTAGCTCGACCTTTTGTTTGCCAGATTTTTCCATATTCAGGCATCAAACTACGTCCTTTTGCAATACACAGATCATATGCAGCCTTATTTGCTTCTAGCGCTTCATCCCATCTTGATGCGTCATACGGATGCTTTGGATCATTAACGGGGTTAAACTGTGGACTTGCCCAGTATAACAATGCTTTTGCTTTCAATGATGCAGCAGCCTCTTGGGTGATCCGTCCCCAGTCATCGCCTGAGTAGGTCACGCCTTCGAGATAGTCGACTGCTTTAGTCAAATCATCGATGATCACCTCGAAACACGCCCGTGCACTAGCCCGTCCTTTTGCTTCTAAATTTTGTGGATCCTGCGGTTCCAAAACCAAAGTTGTTCCACCATATACTTTAACTAACTCCAGGTAGACCATAGCACGCATTGCGTGGTATTGACCTAAAAATCGACGTTTTGCCTCATCGCTAATCGTACTTTCCGGAATAAATTTAATCGCATTGTTACAACGTGCAATATCAAAGTAACGATTGCTACCATAATTCAATGTGTATAAATTTCCGACATAAAATACATCGTGATTGTGCAGCGCTTCCCCGTTGATTCCCAATGCCCTAGCAGCGTGTCCTTCCTCGGACGCAAAATAGTTTTCGTCACTCGCTAGATGTATATCCCAGCGATTGGGAATAACTTGATGCGGCCATTTCGGAATGATCAATTCATATGTTTTATTCAAATGAAAGTCTATTGAACCTTCTGAACCCCAGACCACTTCGGAGCCTAACCCATTACGGTCCTCCAGTAGGAAAAATTTATCGTCGTTACAGGCCGTGAGCATACCTGAAAATAACAAGATGCCGAACCCTCTTTTTAATATTGCCTTTATATTCGCTTTCATCACTATTTCATTTATAAATTAGCACTTAAACCTACGGATATCGTCCGAACCGTTGGATAATTATATGCGTTATTCGTATACGGATCTTTGTATGTAAATGGATTTACCAAGGTCCATAGGTTGTTACCCGTCAATAGTATACTTGTATTTGATAAACCTACCCGCTTTGAAACTGCTGCCGGAAGGGCATACTTCAGGGTCATGTTATTGATCCGTATCGTTGTTGCATTCAATGCCCAAAAATCGGAGTTTGTACCTATAAGAGGATCATCCGAGCGCGGAAAAGTTCCTTCCATTGGATTTTCCGGTGTCCAACGGTCTTTCCAAAAAGCCATCACATTGCGTGTCGTTGTCGGAGCAGATCTAGAATTACCATCAATAAATACCTTACCTCCAAATCTACCGTAAATATTGGTACTCAAACTCAAGGCTTTGTAGCCCAAGTTAAGTGTAATACCGGTAGAAAAAAACGAATTCGTCCGATCAAACAAGTATGTCTGATCCAATGTGTTGACCACACCGTCGCCATTGGTATCCTCATACATCAACCATCCCGGCTGAGGTATTTCTCCACCGATACGGTAGTTTGGATTTTCAGCCAGAAAAGCATCTACCTGATCTTGGGTACGGAACATCCCCAACACCTTATAGCCCACATTGCCGCTGTTGTAGGTACGTGGATCTGTACCGAATTGATTCCCTAACCATTTGCTGTCCGAAAGGTCGGTTTCCAGAAAATTAGCTGTCGGATAAATCATCTGTGTCACAATAGAATTTCCCCAGCCAAAGTTCATACTTGCACCAATTTTAAAATCAGTACCGATCCGGGTATTGTAACCTATAGAAAACTCCGAGCCCCAATTGTACGCCTCTCTATAATTGACAGGAGGCGCAATTATGCCTGAGTACAATGGGTTGGCATTGTTTGTTCCCTGATCAAATCCGTCAAAAATTTTATTCTGGAAAAACTCTGCGCTAACGTTTAGTTTATTATTTAACATCGTAGACTCAATACCAACGTTTATGGTACGCTTCTTTTCCCAGGTTATGGATGGGTTTGGATATGCTGTTGGATTAAGTCCAACACCATATTTGTCACCATCAAAAAGATAGCCATTGTCACTATCGATTTGGTATCGATCTTGCCATAACCTCTCATCTACACGATCATCTCCCGCGATACCAACATTTGCTTTTAGCTTCAAAAAATTAATAAAAGGTACGTTATCCTTAAAGAAGTCTTCCTGACTCACAACCCAACCCAAACCTATACTTGGAGACAGTCCCCATCGCTCGCCTGTCGCAAAATTGGAAGAAGCATCCAAACGAGAAACAATTTGTAACAAATACTTTTTATCAAAATCATATCCAAACCGACCGAAAAAAGACCGCTTTGTAGTTTCCGTAATTGTCCGAACCGTACGTTGGGTATTGATATCAAACGCCCAATGCTCATCAGATCCAGCTATAAGCTGATTGATATAGCGAGATGACAATGCTTCACCATATGCCATGGTTTGTTCTCCACCTACGACTGCATCAACACTATGTTTCCCAAAGGTATTAGCGTAAGACAAGGTCAGAAAACCCTGAGAACTGTTCAACCGGGATATTGACGTCAGTAAGCTAGCGCTTTCTGCTGGCACCACGTCATCAGAGGGATTCGAGGCGACTAATTGTGTAGCATAAAACTGTTTATTATTGCCCATGGATACAAAATTATAAAGCATATAGGGTGCTGTATATTGTGTATTGTTATTACTATTTCCTCCTGTCGACACTTGCAGTTTGGCTGTAAATCCCTTCAGAAATTTAGGCTCATAAGATAAACTCGCATTCACACGGTATCCCTGTAAATTTCGCTCGTCGTAATAGCCCGAGTTTATCAAACCTAACGGATTACGTGTTCCTGTACGTACGAAGTTGACCGGTAAACCATTAATCTCCATAGGTATCCAATCCGGTGTGGAAAGCAGGGTTTCAAAAAAAGTCTGATCGGTATCGTTACCTAATCCATTTTTACTATTCCGTATGCGGTTATCGATATTGAAATTAACATCCGCCTTTAAACCGTCGATGATCGTCGCCTGTAAGCCGCTACGCAGGGTATACTTATCCTGTTTAGTACCCGCATAGTTGCCATTTTCATTTTGGTAACCCCCGCCTACAAAAAACGTCACTTTTTCTGATCCTCCAGAGATGCTTAAATTATGTCTCTGTGTCAAGGAAGCCTGCCACAATTGATCGTACCAACTGTCAACATTCAATCCTTTGAGGTAATCCAAGTCTTGATTACTAAAATACTTTTCTGCAGGTTCATTATTCATCCTGTACCCTTCATTCAACATTACACCCAGCTCATAGGCTGACAGCATATCAGGTTTCCTAGCAGCATCCGTAATCCCTGCATAGCCGTTGTACGAAATACTCGGCTTCCCAGCCTTACCACGTTTAGTAGTGACCAAAATAACGCCTTTTGCACCAGCGGCACCATATATGGCCGCGGACGCATCTTTTAACACGGTGATATTTTCTACCATGGAAGCATCCAAGTTGTCAAAGACCTCACTCTCTACAGTTATACCATCGATTATATAAAGTGGTTCGCTTGTAGAACCAATGGACTGACCTGCTGCACTAGTCGTCGAATTACGCACATTTAACGTAACTCTTGCACCCGGACGGCCTGAAGCTTCCGATACACCAAGACCAGCGATGCGGTTACGTAATGCTGCCGCAATATTTGGAGCCGGGATATCCATCAACTCTTCACCTTTAATGGTAGCAACAGAACCAACAATTTCTGAGCGTCGTTGTGTACCATAACCGGTAACCACAATTTCATCCATTGCGTTGTCGGATTCTTCCAATGTAATCGTGACATTCTGCTGTCCGGCCATGTCTACTTCTTTGACATTATAGCCTACATAGCTTACGACGACAATAGAGTTTCCCTGAGGTAAATTAATTCGAAAAACTCCATCCTGGTCGGTTTTTACACCAGTTTTCGTTCCTTTTACAAGTACCGTCGCGCCAACGACAGGTTGGCCCTTTTCATCGACCACCTTACCCGTCACATTAACTAATTTCTCCATGTTTATCGGCGCCGGGACTCGGCCTTCTACGGCACTCACCTCTACCAATGGAGCGGCGAGTAGACAGGCCAGCAGCACATTTCGTGTTCCCCGTAAGAAAGCCAGGGGCATATCAGCACGACTCTTCATATCTCTTATTTTAAGTTTATTCATTCTAAAAATAGGTTTCATTTTCCTCTCGGTTTAGGGTCTCCAACGCGGATCACCCACGGTAAATAAAGTTTCCTCGATAATTGTCAGATTACTA
Organism: Sphingobacterium alkalisoli; assembly: GCF_005049105.1. Lineage (GTDB taxonomy): Bacteria > Bacteroidota > Bacteroidia > Sphingobacteriales > Sphingobacteriaceae > Sphingobacterium > Sphingobacterium alkalisoli. The sequence goes on along the minus strand of NZ_SUKA01000001.1, from coordinate 319,942 downwards.
TTTGTGAAATTGGTCTTGTCTGGTGCTGCAAAAACTTGTTCCGAAGACAACGAAGAACGTATAATACCTGCTGCTGGCAACCCCTGAGTCGCCGACGTGCCCCAAGTTGCATCAGAAGTAGCGAAGCTACTCGTTCCGGAAACCGAAGCCGGAGTCCGACTATTAAACGAACGCCCACCTCCCGTATAGCCAAATAATGTATTGTTGGCGGTAAAGCTGCCAATCGTACTTCCTGTTCGTGCCATATCGAGAACATATCTATTATCGTTTGGTGCCTGAAAGAAGGTCGAACTCTCTATCGTCATAGCATTCAAATGATTAACTACAGAACTATTGTATCTAACAATCCACTGCGCATTAATAAATGTAGAGTTTGTCAACTCGACATTGTCAACACGGGCATCCACATGGTCGACCGCTAACACACCATACCCCCCGATATTCTGCACAATACTATTATTAACGACATATTTACTTATAGTTTTTACGCCAGGATCTTTCATGCGCAATACACCTCGCTGATCGGAGATAATGCAAGCCTCAAATTCAATTCGGTTTATCGAGGAAGCAGCAGAAAGGTTAAAGACATAGGAACCTCCAATATTTCCAGTAATTTTCACATCCTCAAATTTGATAAGTTCCACCGGACTTGGCGCATCCACATCAAACGAGGAAGACATGATAATTTGTGCTTGTTCTCCAAATCCTGGCTCAGACGTTATAGTTACACCCCGGTTCAGTTTGAATGTTTCCGTAATTGTATACGCCATTCCGCGCTTCAGTGCAATGGTACTACCGTCAGGCACTGTATTCAAGGTGTTTTGCAGAATTTGCGGATCGGAGCTCCCTCTTAGGTCAATATATCCCGCCTCCTCTACGGTTGGCTTGGTAGTGAACGTCAGTTCTCCCAAGGAGCGATCATCATGGCGGAAAAGCCGGGCGACATAACCTGTGTTCGAGGTAAGCCCATCCAATTGCATGGTAATCAATTCGTCATTGGACACGTTGAATTCTCGGGAATCGGTTCCGTCTTCTTTTTCCACCACCATTTTTGTCAGTTCGCCATGTCTTCCAAAGTTCAGCACTACCGCTTCATGCGATAATTTCCAAACCTTAATTGGCGTAAACAGGTCGATAGGTTTCAGTTGAAAACTTGGTGTGCGTCTCCACTCCGAAAAGCCTGTACCTGTGTTGGAGACAGTCCTTACGCGAGCAAAATACTTCTGCAATGGTGTGATCTCCTCATCACCAAGGAATAAAGAAGTAGAATCAGTTTCAAAATCGAAAACATTCTGACTTACATCACTAAAGGTAGAATCCGTGGAGACTTGAACCGCATACGACACCATTGCTTGACGACTATTACCTTCCCAAGCTGCTACACCATGATCCCATGTTAGCGTCAGCGACGTATCCGCATGCGCGATGGCAATACCGCTTGTCATCTGCGTCAAACTTACTGGCGGATATACCGTTTCCTTGTTACAAGCGTTAATGGCAGCGATAACGAAAACGAATAACAACGTTCGATAAAATAGCCTCAATGGATTAATCTTTTGAAATTTCATCATGATTAGGTTATTTAATTAATTTACTACTTATAGATTTTTATTTATTATCGTCTAGTCATAGGGCATACGAATATGCCTTTAAAAAAGACAAGCTCTTATTTTGAACGTGATAATAAATAGGTTTATAAACATGTTCTATTTACGCCCGATAGGTTAGCCTTAGAGCGTAAGATTACTAAAATTGATGCTTAATTTAATAAGCGAGATTCTTTGTCTAGAGTGTACTCTCTTTATTGCGAATCCTTTCCTGCCATTTCTTTCCTTCCTCGTTCAAATCGTACCCCTCCTTAGATAGGTAATTATTAATTCTTCCCTTGTATTTACCAAACACGGCATGCTTCTCTTTGGATCCCGGCTCGGCCATCGCCAAATCGCGTGCCTCAGTCAAGTTCGTTAGTACAAATTTCTTTTGTTCAACCGTTAAACTCGGAATCATCTCCTGAAAAGCCACATAGGTCTTCGGCAATACACCGTAGGTCATTCCATCTTTGATCGCCTCCACTTGCTCGTCTGTCAATAGCTTAGACAAGCTCGACACATACTTCGCATTCAATTTTTGAAGTTTCTTGGCTTCAGTCTTCTCGATCCGCGCAATTTTATTTTTTTGCGTCTCCTTATCAGCCTTAAATTTCTCTTTCAGCGCCTGTGTTTTCTTTTGCTCTGCTTCGTGATGGGTATTGATCATATCGTATTGATTTACCACAAGGGTGCGTACCTTATAGTACTGCACACTATCTTGGATACCCAATGTCGCCACGATCTTATCCGCACGTTCCGTAATTACTTTTAGATACTCCTGCCGGTTATCCTGAGCCGATGCCGTATTAAAAGCTATGACAAAAAAAAGAAAATAAAATGTCTGTAATCCCCTCATCTTTCTATTAATTAACTTTCTTCCTAAACTTGATCTTAGTAAAACTGTTTATCTGATTTATAACCATAGCACAACTTATCGCAGTGCTTACTTATAATTGATTAATTCAAAGTAACGTATTCTTTACGTTAGAATACTATGCTTGATTATCCATTTACTATACAATCTTATCACATCAAATAAAACCCTATATTTCGGTACAGCCTACCTAACAACGATTTAGCTAATCCGAAAACTTTTCCTTTTTAAAATATTGCATTGATTCGGTATTTTTATTGCATTTATTTTCACAAAATAAGGGCATAAATAGTAAGATTGTATGGATCGCATCTATATCCTGCTGCGATTATTTCGCGAGCACTGAACGCATTTTCTCCTAAGGTGACGAAGAGAGGCCTTCTGTAATATTTGGAAGATAGTATAATTTATAAACAATCATTTCCCCGTACAGGTCGTTGGTTTCCCCGTACAGAATGTTCAGAAAGACAATGGACTTTTTCATTATTCTGTACTGAATGTACAGCAACCTGTACAGCTTGTTAAACATTCTGTACAGATCTATGAACATTCTGTACAAAACAGGCCCGTCGTCGAACAGGTCGTTAACGGCCCGAGAGTAGTTTTCGCACCTTCTGTAAAGATTTTTAAATGTTCTGTACAACTTTTTTAAAGTTCCGTACATCTTTATCAAAATTCCGTACAGAATAGTCAACTTTTTGTACGGCTGATCGCTAGATCTGTACCGGGAAATGACAGATCTGTACGGGGAAATGGCAAATTTACATGAAAAAATACAATACCTATAAAAATGTGTATCAATGATACAAGCCTCTCTAAATCACACCTTCTAAATTTGCTGTATAAATAAAGTGTTTGAAAAATGAACGCAAAAACTACAACTTCAAAATTACTACCGCAGCAGCTACCAACACCAGATGATAGTTCCAACATCGGCCTCTTGCCGATGGGCTACTTCCCTATGGGGGACAAGGCGAGCGCTAGGGGATAGCGGTTTTGAGGAGTTCGCTTTTTGCACAGGCCCTGCCCTATGGCGCTGGCGTAAGTTTGCGCTCTTCCCCCCGGTACGGGGAGGGAGAAACAATCAAGACCGCTTGCTGTAAAATACAATGCCCCCGGAAGCCGGAGGCACAGCGGCCAACATGCGAGTAACATGTTGTAACCTTATAAATCTAAGTAAAGATAGTTAAAAAATCGGAAATAGAAATGGCCTGGTTTCAATTGAATCCTAGCGGTGATCCGACAAATCCTTCAGACTATACAATACAAGGTAGCCAACCATCATGCCCCGGCACAGAAGAAGTCTGTGCCATACAGGCAAACAATGATGGCAGTGACCATCCGGTCATCAATGAAGCACTGCTTACAGAGATGACTCAAGCGTTGCAAAATGAGGCTCCTACTACGAATGTAAAGCTGAAAGATCGGCCCGCTAGATAGATAGTTTACATAAAATTTCGGAAAGGGTATGGCGAAAACCATACCCTTATGTTATTGGCAGCCATCCTCTTCCACAACAAACACCTCGAATTCAGCCTCTCCTTGTATCACTTCGATCCCGTACGCCTGTAGCTGTATGTTAAGCTCTTCTATACCTGAAAACGACCCCACCAAAATATCCTCTGGGATCTTGGCCTGATCCATAACAAGGGGGAATCTGCCTGTTATTCCAATAAAACGTGCAAGCGCATTACTTCCTTCAAACTTCATGGTGTTTTCGAGTGCTTTTGCCTCCCCAGATTTGGGCGTACAGGGCCTAAAAATCCAGCAGTCCATAACTTTGTTCTTCCAATATGATTTTAGTCCCAGAAAACGGTGTAAGTCGCTCAGTACGACCTTAGCCTGTGAGACGTTGTCACGGTTCACAAAATCAGTACGTTGATAACAGATAGCAAATTTACTATCCCATCCTTCTCCATTTTGCTCGAAATCCTTGTAAACTGAACTATCTTTTACCTTCCATTCTACCCGTTGGTTCGTCACAAAATATTCCCGTGGTTCAATTTGTGCCCATGTATTCACTAAGGAACGGTAGATGGAGCGGTTAGTTATTGTGCTCTTCAGCAACCCGTTCACAGTGTCGCGCTCAAACGTCAAAGATCGGGTAGGGACGCCATTTTGATAGCCCGTTATCCACGCACCGGCTTTGATATTACCTATCGCATTCCCAGCAGAGGACGAAAGTGCAAGCGCTTCACCAAAATCATTTTTTGATGGAAGATCAATCGTTCCCGCATGGTATAACGCGAGTACGTTTTCTTCCGTGAGCAGACGGTTGAATGTCACCGCCTGCACCCTGCCCTTATAGATCATGACAATATGTGGGGCGGCACGATATGGAAAAAGCGATTTTAGGGCAGCATCGGAATATAGAACTGGGAGATTTACCTTGTGCTCTTTTATAAAAGCGTTGGTAGCAAAAAATTTCGCTAAAGTTTTTTTATCCTGCCATGTCACATTAAAAATCTGCAGCTTGTCCGAGTGCTTGTCCTGTAGCTCCTGCAAATGCGGCATCGATGCGATGCAGGTCCCGCAGTAGGTATCGAAAAAATCAAGAATGATGACTTTATTTTCCAGCAATTCCCAATCGATCGCTTCCATTTCCCCGCGCATTACCTGCGTACCAGCCGGAGGCACAAAAGTATCTCCGATTTTTAGCGCCCGGCTAAGATCAGGAGTCCCCTGCGACTGTGCCATGGCCATATGGAACAATAAAACATGGGCAACCATGCCCCAGACGAGATGTTTAATTTTGATTATCCTTTTCATGTGGTTTAACGTTTATTCTGTTGTAGGTTGCCGATTCGAACAACCGATTCGGGTAGCCGAACGGCATATTTAGGGCTGTTCGGCTCCAATGTATATTGCTGATCTCCTATCTTCCGCACCAGCGTCTTTTGAAAAGCCCCTTCGGTATTTAATCGCTTGAGGTCAGCCCAACGACGGCCACGAAATAAAAGCTCCTTCCGCCGCTCCTGCAATATTATTGCTAGCAGGCGGCCCGCATCGGCTTCCTCTATATCGACAAAGGAATTTAGTTCCCAACGTTTCTTCAGTAGCGTGTTAAGTGCTAAAAGTGCTTCCGCCGACTTCCCGACACGCACCGCAGCTTCTGCTTTGATGAGGTATATTTCACTGGTGGTCAGTCCCACAAAAAGTTGGGCCGACGTTCTGTCGTAATTGCCGCGATACAGGTAACTGCCTGTTGGCGCCGCGTTGGATCTAAAAAAGATTGTCCTGCGTAGGTCACTCTCGGCATAACTTGCATACAATGTTGAATCTACCAGTGCAATAGTGAAGCCCATTGGCCCCGCGTTGGTGCTCATCGCCGGGAAGAGGACTTCGCCATTGAACCGCGGCACCGGAAAATTATCTGTTTCCTTCAGCTTATTATAATCCATCAGTTCGGGGCTTAGCTGTATCGCCGAATCTGCATGTAGATAAGCTTCCGCGAACATCCCCATATACAGATAGGCCCTTGCCAGGCCGGCATGTGCAGCTGCTTTATGCGGTTGTCCTTTTCGGCCTTCATTGCCCGGTAAATTGGAAATAGCGATTCTATAGTCACTGAGTACCTGTCCGTAGCTGTCGCTTAGGTTTGCTCTTCCAACAGACCCGTCGATATCGGGACTTAGCCGCAGGGGGATCCCCAATTCTACGCCGGCAGTCGAGGAGTCGTAGGCTGGCGCATACACCTCTAGTAACTGATGAAAAGCGAAAGCGCGAAAGAAGTGGGCAGCACCGTACACCCGCTGATAGGTTGGCGGATCACCCGTTTTCGGTAAGCCCGACAATATCTCCAGTACCTGATTGGCGATGTAAACCGTTTTATAGGGGCGTTGCCATTGCACCGCATCTTCGTAGGGCTCGTCTTTCCAGATGTACGCATTACGCTGGTCCTGGTTTGCGATCGCCTCCCAGCTCTGTTTGGTTAGGTAGTAGTCATCCGTCGCCCACTCGCCCAGGAGTGGGTACCCCATATTCATGGCCGCGTAATCGTTTAGGAGCAGCTCGACATCGGTAAGTGATTTTGGTACGACCATTTTTATATCCGGCTTTTCGTCCAGAAATTCTGAACAGGAAAAGTTGAGGGAGCTCGATACGAGGCCTATAATTGCATATATATTTTTCATGGAGCACATATTAAAAGTTAAAACTTAAGCCCAGCGATGCCATAAATGCATCGGGAGCCGAACTGCCGTATTCCGGATCGATACCCAGATCGTTGGCAAACCAGACTGTACCCAGATTTTGTAGGTAAGCATAGAGGCGACAATTTTTGATCCTTAACCGTTCGGCAGCGGGAACCTGTACCGAAAGTTGCACATCGCGTAACTTGATATGCCCCGCGTTCTCGACCAGCGCCGATGATCGTTCATATACCCGGCTTGCATTGGCGCTGGCCGGGTAAGCGAAGGCGGGCACATCGGTTATATTTTCATCGCCCGGCTTCTGCCAGCGTATGGCGTAGTCGCTGTGTCCTACCCCGCCGTTCACAAAGCGGTCGTTGCTGAAGGAGCGTCGAAGAAATACGTGTCCTAACTGGTACGCGATGTTACATGACAACTCTACCGACCTGTACCGTAAGCTGTTTCGGAATGCGCCGTAATAAAGCGGCACCAGCGAACCGTGATTTTCAAGGTCTTCGACCCTACTGCTTACGATAGCGGCATAATCTTTCGAGATCTCACCGTCCAGGTAAGCGCGCGGTTCACCGGTCTGCGGGTCCAGGCCCGCCCATCGATAGGTCAGCTGGCTAAACAGATCCATACCTTCAATGGGTGTCATCAATCTGGAGTGCGCCGCGCCGATATACTGCGGACTCGTTGCACCCGGGCTTATATATGCTTTCTTCACCTTTGTCCGTGCATAGGAGAAGATAACATGGGTTGTCCATCGCATATTTGTGCTACGTAGCGGAACACCGTTCAGCGCAATGTCCCAACCCTTGGTGTCCAGGTTGGCGGAATTAACCATCAGCGTAGTAAAGCCGGTAGAAGGGTCAACGGGCGCATTTGCAATCAAGTCTTTGGGCTGCTTACGGTAATATTCGATACTTCCCGACAGCCTGTTATCCAGCAGCGCAACGTCAAGGCCCAGATTGAGGTTGGATACTTTTTCCCAGCGAAGACGGGGGTTTGGCGGCAGACTGATCATCGCGTAGTTTTCTCCCGTGATGTAGTGCGCCTCACTCTGTACTGCCATGATGGGAAATGCAGCTACAGCATTATTCACGTTGCCGTTGTATCCGTACGTCGCCCGCAATTTAAGTAGGTTGACATCATCCCTAAAGAACCTTTCGTGCGAAAGCAGCCATGCTGCTCCCACAGACCAGAACGGTTGTCCCCGATCATTACTCTTTACCCCGAAGAGATTGGATGCATCCTTACGAAAACTGGCGCTCACGATATATCGGTCGGCATAGGTATAAGCACCATTGGCATAATAGGAAATGAACCTATTGCGAAATTCTTCATAACGGTTACGGTCTATTATATTATTAACTCCACCCTTTCCGTTCAGGACAGGCACCTCTGCGCCGTACCATACCGACTTATGGCTTCCGGTCTCGGGATCGAAACCGTAATATTGTGCAACGTTGAGTGTTCTTCCCAGTTCGCGCACATCAGCACCCGCCAAAAGTGTAAGATCATGCCTGTTTTTCCAGCGTCTTCTGAATTCCACGTTCAGGCGACCGTGATGTGTATGGCTGTTCCAGTTGTTCTGTAGCACATAATCACCTAAGGGTAAACTCCAGGTAACCCGTTCGGGATTCCAGCTCGCGTAGTAGTTGAGGAGGTCGCGGTGGTAGTAAGACTCCATGCCCCTCCAACTTTTTATGGGATTGGAATTTCTGAGGTAGGAGTAGATTCCATGCAGTTTCATCCCAAAGTCGAACGTATAGTTTGCTGAAAAATTCAACAGCGTCTCCCGTAAAACCTGTGTTTCGCGCGAAGCCTGTAGCTCTTTGAGTGGTGTATAAGACCAATTGAGAAGCCGCCCACCCGCGACCGTATCGCGGTATGCGGGATTACGTGAACTGAGATCTATTGCCAGTGGCATGCCGCTGGCATCTGCCAACCGGAGATAGGGAAAATTAGCTTCGCCGGAAGCCATCTGATTATAAGCCACCGGATCCAGACTTTCCTGAGCGTCGGACTCCGTATACGTAATGCCGAGATCCAGCAACAAATTCCTGATCGGTTTCATCTGCGTTACGGATTTCAGAACGGTTCTTTTGTAGGAAGAGGTGACCAGTTCATTTAAATTCTTGTCATAGCCAAGTGAAAACAGTGAATTGACCTTTTCGCCTCCCACCTGCAACTGCATATTGTATTGCTGGTTGACCGCTTTTCGATATACGTATTTTAAAAAATCATCCCGCATATCTAGCCCGCGAAGGCCATCCATCTCCGTATCCAGCTGTTCTCGGGATATCACCCCGTCCCTCTGCGCTTTCATACGCCATAGGATAGGTTGCACATTTGCATTCCACCGGCTAAACGACGCATCATACCGTCCTTTATCAAAAAGCGTATGAACCGCATCGATGTAGTCGGATGTATTCATCTGCGGCATGTAGTAGAGATCGGGTTTGTCCCGTACACTTATATTCGCGTTCACGGATAATTGGGCCTGTTCCTTAAACTTACCCCTTTTTGTGGTGATCACGATCACACCATTTCCCGACTGTGCCCCCCAGATGGAAGCCGCCGCAGCATCCTTCAGTACCGTTACATTTTCGATATCGTTCGGATTGATGTTGTTAAAATTACCGAGACCATAATCGGCCAGCTTACCTTCATAGGGGATACCGTCGATAACAATCAGGGGCCAGCGGTCTGCCGAGAGTGTACTCACACCACGTATATTCGTATTGAGCAGATTGCCCCTATTCGACGCGCTTGTCTTATTGGTGGATATCCCGGGCACTACGTCCTCTAGCCTACTTACAAAGTCTGTAGAAACTTTCCGGTTGAACAATGCGGAGTCAACAAACTCAAAAGATCCCGTGGCTCTTTCTTTTGGGATACGCTGGTAACCCGTGCTGACCACTTCAACTTCTTCGATCCGGTTTTCGGCGGGCTGCAGCGTGATGTCTACGGATGTTGTCTTTTCATCGTAGGCGACAGTCTGTGCCGCATAGCTAATGTGGTAGATCTTTAGTGTTCCTTTGGGTTGGGTTACAGTCATACTGAACCTCCCCTCTTTGTCCGTTAAGGTGTATTTAGTACCCGCCTGTACGGATACCCCTTCGATAGTCTGCCCGTCGGCAGCCGAGCGTACTTCCCCTCCGAGAATACGACCCGACTGCGCCTGGGCATCACTAAACAACACACATATATAAAAAATTAATAACGTCACCAACTTTGTGTGGTATACTATCGGCGGTATGCACCGCTTACTTTGCACTACTCCTGTTGTATCTCCGTCATCGCGATGAGCGCAGCGAAGTGGCGATCTTCTAGTTCTAAATGGGGCAATATCTATCGCTCGCCATAGTGCATAGCTTTCCCCTTTGCGTAATTTTCGCATTCTTTTAATGATTAGTGTAAAGGCTTCGCCTTCACTATTTTAATAAATTAATTCATAAAAAAGATCCTATTGGGCGCTGCTCACGGGGGTCATCAAGTGGTCAATAATACGGTATCCAGGCGCAGGATCGGGCGGGACTGTCCCTACTCGGGGGACTTAATAATGTTTTTGAATAACTGTTTTTTCATTGCTTCTAATTGCTTGTGTATATAATTTGTTTCAAAAACCGACCTTCCTATACCGCTAAGCGATCCTCTGATTTGCAAAACCGCGAAAAAGACGCTACATTTATTGTTGCAAAAGAATAAATAGTAACGTGCCTATCCGCTCATTTATGCCAAGGATAACCTTAGGTGTCATAGGAAGGATCGGTACTGGATGAAAACGAATGACCAAGGCTTATCCATTTGTTGGAGAACGGCTTTGGTATACCCCGCCCTATTTTAATATAAGGCGATCTCATTCACATCCGAGTATCGTAAGCTATTTATTCGCGTAGATTGATAACGGTGATGTTAAGTTGTAGGCAATAGCACAGTTGCACTTCGCAGAAGTGTCGTTTTGTTTGAGGGGTTAGTACGGGTTTCCTTTTCATCGCATCATTTATGGTTAGTAAAAAAATATAATGAGTCTTTGGAAAAGAGAGCGCAATAAAAAAGGATAGGCTCCTGCTTTCCACCGCCAGAAAGGTACTAGCAAAGACCTGACACGGTTTCCAGCAGGAGCCTATCCCGCATTCTGCAAATATAGGCAAAATAGGGATAAAACTCCTAGTGGTCTCGCGTCTTACAAAATTGCTAGTTTCTTCCGACGAGACTCAATCAGATAAACTGATTATAAAACAAATATAACAATTAAACTATAAATAACGAGCATATACTCGATTTAGATAATAAATAATACACAAATGATTGATTATCAAAAATATAATTTAGATTCATTCAAACTGTTTGTTGAGAATATTTTATCAAAAAAATTTAAGGGAAAATTTAATTACTCCGATATAAAGGGTAGAGTTGAAACAATTCTACTAGGGGAGACTTCTCGACTCACTGCAAAATCTTTTCGCAATGTAATTTCGACACTTGATGAGGACTTTGACAAATTTTGTAAACTATTTTTTAAAAACCATCCCGCATCCAAGCTAAAATCTTTAGAAAATAATACCAACAAATTGGAGATTCTTTTTAACCCTTTATTAAACTCAAAAGCACAATTAAGCAAAGCATCATGTATCAAAGAGACTCGATTAGGAGAGCTGTTTAAGAATAGGTTTAATGAGCTATATGCGTATGAAGCTTACGGCTTAGCAATTGCAGTTGGCCTCAAACCCAGCCAGCTTTTCAATTATTTCTACGGCGATGGAGAACGGCCGCTGGTGGGAATAGAAGTTTAAGAAAGTGAATAAGATCAACCAAATATAATAAACCAAAATAAACGGTCAATTATTCGTAAAAAACCTTAGAAAACATTATGCCTGAACAACAAAATATAGAATACAAAAGTGCGAGGCACGATGATTACTTAAAAGGGTATGCGGTTTCGCTAATGCTCAAGATGGGGTAATTTTTATCGGCAAAGATGATAATGGAAACGTATTGGGAATCGATGACTATAAAAGACTGATGGATGATATTCCCAATAAAATCCGTAATGCAATGGGAATTACCTCTGAGGTAAATCTACGAACCCCACCACATTCCACCGTCTTATCTCCGCATCATAGAACCTCGCCCCGTAATCTAATTGGCTACCACGATTTTTCCGTAGTCTGCCCGATTCTGTGACAGCTCCAAATCGCCTATCTCAAAGAACTTTATCTACCCAAAGATAGCAGTTTGTTTGGTTTGTGCAAGCGGCATTTTAAAGTTGGTCTGTTCATCTGTTACAGCAAATGTAGCCTCCGAAGTTGAGGCCCGTAAAGGATTACCTCGCCGGAACGACCGACAAAGTAAGCATGGACAAGCAGACATTGAAGCTCATAGACGATATCGAGGAGCTCGAAGCCTCGATAAAGGACAAGCTCCTCTTTCTGGCAAATGCCATTATCAGGGATGCAATGACCGGAAAAGCCTATGCGCAATAAATCACAAACACCCGATCCGTAGTTTGTCAGGTGCTTGTGATTTATTAAGAGCGATCCAATCTAATTACTATTATCTACTATTTCAACAAGGAACCATTTCCCGTCTAATTCATGAAAAACATAAATAACTTCTAAAGCAATCTCTGGATCAAAGTAACGAACATTCCTAACTAACTCAACAGGAGCGGAAATTTCACGTTGAACCCCTTCAACATTATCAAAGTTCATATGCTCCCACGTATAAGATTCCACCTTTGACTCCTCTTCCCCATCTTCAGTTAGCTTTTTTTTAACAATAGGGAATTTGATTCTTGAAAACTGATAAACAGTATCATCACTGATTTTTTTTAGAAAAGAACCAAACTCATCATCACTGAGATCGAACTTTGGGTACTGCAAAGCAGACGAATCAACTTTTGAGTGAAAAGACTGTGATGTATTATTGGGTTGACACCCCATTGCCAATCCAATAATGCATAGACACAAATGGACGCTCATATTAATCTCTTTTATTAAAATAACTTTCTAACAACTTCTTAAAATGAAATATAATCACCTCAGATCTAGACACATCCTTCGGACTTTCATTTCCTACACCATTCCTGTCGGAAGATCCTTCATTCTCATTCGCTTGTTGGCCACCCGAAATCCAAGACTGTGGATCAACGATGTTATCAGCATTATTCCCTTTTCCCTGAGTCGGATTATAAGGATCATATTCTCCCGTCCCTTCATTAAAGACCTGGATTTCGTAATGAAGATGTGATGACCATCCCAATTCCTTTCCTTTTCCACTTCCTCCCATAGTACCAATTTCTACAGATTCCGAAATTTTTTGTCCTTCTTCTACATTAATATCTTGCAAGTGCATGTACCTCGTTCTGAATTTACCATCTGGCGAAGTTACAGTAATCATTCGTCCACCAGTTCCAGAAGTACTTGTCTTAACAGATGCCACTCCATCGTGTGTACTTAAAATAGGAGCCCCTAAGTCAGTATTACCCCCTCCTTTATAATTAAAATCTAAACCTTTATGATAAGTACTAGCGCCTTTTAATCCGGTATTTCTTGGGCCAAACCAAGAATCCACTCTCCAACTAAACTTCTTAAACGTATTATATAAAGGAATAGGTCTACGTCCATCCGGATCGATAAAACGTATAGGATTATTAAATGCATATTTATACGGAGAATATCTCCTCATCTGCTCCGCCAGCGGATCCACCACGTTCCACCCACCTATCTCCGCATAGAACCTCGCTCCGTAATCGTATTGACCTACTTCAAAGTTCTCAACAAAGAATCAGCTTCTGTCTTAGAAATTATTATACTTTCATCTCCTATTTGCAAATTATAGATAACATTCTTCAATTGTGCACTCTCATCATACAAAGTCTCAACTTCTATTATTTTAGAATATTTTCCGGCAATCGAATCATAACCAAAAGAGAAAAGATCAAGTTCGTTTAGAATATCACACTCTTTAAAAGCTATATTTTTCCATCTATGTCCAAGTTTTCCAACTGGGTTTTTCCATATTATACAGGAATCAAGTTGTTCGATTGACCAATCAGAGGGTATGGGATATAAACCTAACGCCGTTCTCCGTTCATTAAAGCCAAAACCGTACTTTTCGATTATACATTTCTTGTTATAAACCTCCTTAGCGAAAGGGTAAAAAAGCAGAAATATTCCAACAAAAAACGATAGTAGATAAAAATAGGCAATAATCCTCTTATTCATTTTTCTTACTTTAAGTATCTAAAACGTTCAACATTATTGTGTTTGATCAGCATAATTTTTTCGTTACCTATACCAAAGGTACTAATGTACCTACTGACACCATAGTTGCTTGTAGATATTCCCAGACTAGGTAATACAGCCGATAATCCTGAAGCCGAAACTGTTCCTTTCCCTAAAATGCTATTAATCAACTGCCCTATTAAAGAGGCAGTTCCAAATGGAGCAGCGGCTCCCGCTCCCGCAATACTTGTAGCATTTGTACCATACCTATTGATATTTGAGACAAATTGTTCCCCATTGATGTTTCTGAAATTTTCAAGGCTATTTGTGACCTGCCTCAGAGGATCAGTATCAACTTTAGTTTGGTCTCTAGACTCTCGAGAACCACTTTTATCCAATATTTTTCCTTTACCGGATTTGTCCATATGACTTGTCACTCTTGTGGTAATTACATCCCCCCTTTCAGTATCCTTATCAGGATCACTGGAAACTCTATCTGTAGCACTAGAAACTATTTTTGTAGTAGTAGTGCCCCTATCATTTTTATCGACTATGGTTGTAGTGGTTGTTTGGGTTACTGATAATATATTATTCTTCCCCATCACAGCACTAACTGAAGTATTGATAGTCGTATCTGCCGCCATACCAGTAGGATCAACCATCAGAATAGGATTGTTCATTCCATAGTTATAGGGCGAAACATTATAGAAAACTTCCGCCAGCGGATCAGGTACATTCCACCTCCCTATCTCCGCGTCATAGAACCTCGCCCCGTAATCGTACTGTCCTCCAAGCTCGCCCTGGATTTCCTTGCCGTTATAAAGATACTTATTATTCCCTGCCGCTACAACACGCTGTTTGCCGAACGGATAGTAATCATCCTTCTGCAGTACCTCGATAGCATTTGTGGTCGGGTTACGGTACACCGTTGAACGTACATTTCCAAGATGGTCTGTTAGGTTGTAACGGTACGTGTATGTATTGTTAGATGTATTCCGGTATGCCACCCCCTCGCCCATATGGATCAGCTCGATGTTGTTCCCGTTATATTCTACACCCCCTACATAATCCCTGTTTCCGCCCTGGTTGGAATATTTGCGCAGCTTGGTGCCCATAGCATCGTAAAGGTAACCGACCCGGACCGAAGCATTGTAAACCGAATCCGGCAGGTTCAGGTGGTTGTAGCGGATCGTCATACCTGTACGGTCTTTCGTCGCATTACCGTTCGCATCGTAGAGATAGGTGTTCGTATTGCCCGATAGGCTCGCCAGTCTATTACTTTTGTTGCCGTTATTGTACGTATAGGTCGTCGATGTGGTAGCTGTCGTATTCCCGGTATTGCGGGCAAGGGTCTTGATATTGCCCATATCATCGTAGGTCAGCGCCTCGATCATCACCGTAGTCCCCGTACTTGTTCCGTTGGTCAACCGGTTAAGTTTGTCATAGCTGTATGCGAATGTGCTGTTGGTTGTGGGACCATGTCCCCAGAGCTGTTGGGCAATATTGCCGTTGTACTGCGCATTGCTAAGGATAGTACCTGTACTGTTCCTGTCGTAGTTCAGCTGATAGGTGAACTGCGGGGAGGACGCTCCCGTCGTCCAGCCGCGCTCATTGTAGGCATAGTCCACCGTCGTATGATAGTTCGCCCCGTTCTTATCTCCACCAACCGATCTCTTCTTCAGCTGGCCGATCTCGTTGTATTCGTTCTTTGCCCGTGTTACTTCTTTCAGTGGGTCGTTGATGTAATGTTTGCTTGCCAGTAGTCTTCCCACATGGTCGTAGCTGTTCGTGGTCACCATGGTCGTCGTAACACCCTTTGCAATGTGCACATGGGTGCTCTTGGTCAGTTCGCCCACAAAGGTATATTCATTGGTGATACGGTCAGTGCCGCCCAGGTGGTTCTGCGATACGGATTGGATAAGCTGAGCGCGGTCATCGTAATAGTTCACCGTAAGCAGCGGTGCGGTGCCATCATCCCTGCTCACTTTCATCCCCGTGAGAAGCGTCTGGGTTTTATCACTCTTAGTAATACCCGAGGGCTGTAGGGTACTGGTCGATGCGCCGGCAAAGGAGTAGTCGTCATAATAACTGACCGTGAGTTCCTGCAGCTGCGATGGCGTGTTGGGAAATGTCGTATTCGTATAGTTTGTAGTACCAAGGCGATTTTCCCATTGCGGGGCCACTGCATTCGCCAGTGTCTGTACCTGCGCACGGGTACTCTGGTTTGTTGTCGTATTGGTGTAGATACCCGTAGATGTTGTTCTTCCGAAGGCGTCGTACTTGCTATAGCTCCACTTCTTGACCGCACGCTGGTTGGCATCCTGGCTCAGGATCACCTGATCAACCTTATTGTATATCAGATACTCCCAGCCCTTACCCGGGATCTTCTTTTCTATCAGGCGTTTTCTGGTGTCGTAACGATAAGCGTAAACCATTTCATTGAAATCTACATTGTTATCGGTAACCGTGGATGTTGTATAGCCCGGTGGAATGACATACCGCAGGCTACCTAATATGTCGTACACGTAATACGTGTTAAGCGCTTCGGTACTTTTCCATATCCGCTTCAGCACCACACGATCCTGAAAATCCCTGAACTCTTCAACCGTACCTGCCTTTCCATTCGCCGATACCCAGTTCTCATCTTTTATAACAGTCTTGTAAAGTTTACCGGCCTCATAATGCTCCGAACCATTGGCTCCGTTACCTGCCGGGTTTATTCGCCATAGACGTACCTCGTCAGCTACATTCGTACCATATTCCATGGCCACCGTATGGCCCGAACCCGCAACTGATGGAGAGCTGGGCTGCCAGGAAGCTCCCGCAGCACCCTGTTGCAAAGGACGGTTTGTCATCGGATTGAGCTCATATGCGGTGTGGGCATACGGATAAGCCGTTTTGTGAACGTCGGCATCCCAGCCCATGCTACTATAGAAGGTCTGCTGGCTGGCTTTGGCCGTACCTCGGTAAGCCCCGTTGCTGCCGCTATATTCCGCATACGGCAGGTACTTGATAACCTCCCGGCCGTAACGGTCGTACTCTATATGCTGCACGATATCCTTCTTATTCGGACTCCCCTGCCAATGCACCGTCTGGATCGGACGGCCCAGACCGTCATAGTAGACGATGCTGCGATCGGCCTGCCCCACATCAAGATGGCTAACTAGTACTGTAAGCCCCGGCACCTTGATCGTTGTCTCCTCGATAAAATTCTGACTGAGGGTAGCTGCTATCTGGTCAGGAGGACCTGTGTGTAGCCCAGGGGCACCGCCTAGTGGAAGCTCCACCGCAAAGCTCGCCGTATAATCGTGGCTGCCCCAGGCATTGTGTGCCGTGATCGTATAGTTTGTCTGCGGGCTGGTCAGAAGGGCACGGCCGGAGATATTCCCCCGAGCATCAAACTTCAGTCCGGCCGGTAGCGCCGGATCTATGCTAAAGGCTTTCGTCTCGTGCCGGTAGAGGGTACTGCGGCCGGCCGAACCCAGGTCTTCTATCACCAGACTGCCGTCCTCCAGACAGAGCAGGCCCTCTGCCCAGCTGTAACCCACCTCCAGCGGAGCTCCTTCCTGCACCTGCATCGACCCGCCGCCTACAACGGTGGTCGCCATGCCGGTTCCGGCATTGATCTGTGTGACTATGCCGTCGATGGAACTGACTACATAGAGGTCACCGGTTGTCCGGTTGATAGCAAGGCTTGCCGGGTCTTCCAGCCGGATGGTAAGCGCTGGACCGCTCCGCGGAGCACCGCTTGCTCCCTGCCGAAGGCCGGCATAAGTGGACACGGTGCCGTCAGGCGTTATTTTACGGATAAGTCCCTTATAGGTTTCCGACACGTAGACATTACCATTCGCATCGACCGCGATACCGTTCGCTCGGACCAAAGAAGAAAGGTCCAGACTCGCCGTCGCGGCCGGTCCATCGATGCTCGAAAAGGAACCGTTGCCCGCCAGTGTCGACACCATGCCCGAAGGCGTGATCTTACGGACACGCGCGTTTTCGGAATCCCGGACATAGAGATTGCCTGCCCCGTCAACGGCAATCCCGGCCGGTCTCTCGAACCGTGCCGAGGAACCCTGTCCATCAGCATAGCCCGACTGCCCTACGCTGCCCGCTATCGTACTGACCACACCCGATGGCGTTATCTTGCGAATAACATGATAATCATACTCGCAGAAATAGATGTTTCCCAGACCATCGGTAGCCATCCCCACCACAACTCCAAAAGATGCGGATGCCCCCGTACCGTTCTGTACCCTGTCGACACCATCCCCTGCAAAGAAGCTTATCTGGCCGCTTTCCGAAATGTGGTACATACGGTACATGGACCAATCGAACAGATATAGACCGCCCTGACCGTCGGATGTCATGGCGCTTACCTCTCCGATACCGGCACCTGTCGCCGGGCCGGTCATACTGGTTCCCTGGGGAACACTTGTATTACCGGCAATCCTACCGACGTAGCCATCCCGGTGGATCGCCCCCCCGGTATTATCGGGAGAATAGTTAACGTATGTGCCTACGGTTAAGGCAGGTGGGATACTATAGCTGATATTCGGCGGAGTATGGCTCTGACCATACACGGCATTGGCCAGCAGAAATGGCAGCAGCCACAGTAGCTTTATGATATAGGTAAAGAGGTTCTCTTTCATCTTTTTCTTTTGTTCGTTCCCGTAAAATTATGTTACATGCTCTTTGCCTGCTATTGGATCCTGCCATCTGTCGGGAAGGTCTTTCTGTTACGCTCCAGCAGCTCCCTGGTCCGGCTCTGCGTGGAATCTGGAGCAACCTCGGGACGCAGCCAGTACGTCGCCTGCCGCTCGTTGAGCTTCTTGATTTCCTGTAAATGGAGGCTATCTAATGCAATAAGCTCTTTATCTCGTTCTCGTTCAAGATCAGCAATTTTCTTATGACGGGTTGAAGCATCCAGATTACTGTCTTTATTCACCGCAGAAAGCCCTTCACTGTAACGCAATATCACTTTCTCCATACCAACGGAGCCGCCATTCTTCTGTTCATTCACTTCAAAGTTCTTTCTTTTATTCACAAGTGATCCATTAAATTTAGACTGCTGCTCCTTTGTCAATACTGCGCCAATCACCAATTCACGCTTACTCCGATATTCCGCTATCGCTATAGCACGATCTTCTACAGTCAGATTACGATTCTCAAGTGTAGACTGAATCCCCTCTTGTTCAGCTTGATCTGCAAGCACAAGCTTCATTGCTGTAATGGAATCCAATCCCAAGCGACGCTGATATCCTACACGTTGCATACGTTGGTATATCTCTATCTCCGAAAGCTGCTTGCCGGTAGGAATTGCGGCAGGTCTGACGGCTTGGTCCAGCAACTGTCCATGGACAAATAGCACCGACAGACCGAACAACAATAACATTAATAAGTTCTTTTTCATATATTTATCGTAAGTGGTACTGATAACCTTTAAGGATATTGTATTCAAAATCACGTATCTCCTTTAGTCGCTGGAAACTGTCGTACTCATAATACACCGTGACACCCCGCGCATCGGTCGCACTGCTCATACCGACGCCTGGCGAATAGGTGTACACTTCGACCTTTCCCTGCGCCGGCAAATGGTTCCGCAGCGCAGTGATAAAGCTCTGCAGACGTAAACGCACCGTACTTTGGGACAGCCAGCGGACAGCGGCCAGAAAGGCATCCGCATTCACGTCCCAGCCAGAGGTATAGCCAAGGTCGGCAAGTGCCAAAGCACTGGCCGTGCGCAGCTCCGACGCAGTCATGTTGATGCCCTTGATCACAGGATGGACACGGCCGTAGCCCCAGAGATAACTCTCCCGTGCTCCGTGCTCCAGTGAGACGCTTTCCGGATTGCCGTTCACGTCGTACCCATGGTAGCGCACGGCTGGTTCCCAGGGATTGCTCAGCAGACCACTTTTATATTTTGTCAACTCTGGTGCAATAACGCCTGACCCCCAGTCCCGCCAATCTTTACGATGCGCACCGATGAATGCATTACTCGGATGCCGGTAGCTCGTCTCCTCGATCACATCCATACGGTTCTGCGCAAGCAGGGTCGGATACGGAGCCGCCGGCTCATCGAAACTGTACTTCATGTCCGTCCAGATCTCATCGCCCTCACTTGTACGGATACGGCTGCGAGTTGGTTGATGTATATGGTCCGGGTTCGTATAGTCGTAGTAGGTGACCGAACTTACTCCATCTCTAATTACCCCCTTACTCTTTAATCGCTTTCCCCCGCTCAGATGGATACGGTTGTCGTAGTTGAAAAAGTCTATGCCATAGATATTGGCAAGGTGGGTTTCGCTTGCTGTGATCACCCCGGGCACCACGCTCCTGTCACGGTCGATCAAAAAATCACGGGTCTCACCCGTCTCGAAGGTCTCATAATCATAGTATTCCGCGGTTTCCCGAACACCGTTCCTGAATATGGTCTTACCCGTCAGGTATCCGTAGTTCCAGGGGCGGTAACAGTCCGCAAATATGCGGTCGTAATAGGTAGGACCGATGGGGTAGCGCAATTCCTTATACCGATAAGCTTGGCCTACGGCATAATTATACTGCGTGCGTCTGTCACCTTCTATCTCGGTCACTTGGCCATATACCATCGAAGATCCCATAGGTGAGGTGTTGATCTTCGGATCTTCGTTGATATATAGCCGCATCGCATCCACTAGTCCTCCGCACCACTTTAAGAAGTGGTCTCTCCGGTACAGATCACGGGTAGGATATACCTCCTGATATGGTCCATCGTAGATATAGTCTTTCCCACCAACCCAGACATTGGATGCAGAATAATTATCAATTTTTTTGATCCGAATACCTCCGGTTACTGCGCCCCAAACATGTCGATGCCCCTCGTAGGTGAACCTCGTGTACCCGCCGGTGGGATAGGTGATCTCCTGCAGCGAAAACAGACTACCTACATACTCGCTCGCTTCTTTATTGGCATATCCACCAAGAGGTTTTGGAAAGGGTGGGTGACAATTAAATTGTATATGCCCCGAATTATTAAGGGTATAGGACGGAACAGACTCGCTCCAAGGGATAAGCCCTCCGACCGGATCGGCGTTTGCGAAACCCCAGTAGTCTGTTCCCTTTACGGTATATCCCGCACCATTATAACTAAAGCTATACCGCTCGACTTCATCTCCGTTGACGTCCCTAAATACAATCGCCTCCAGTTTGGAACGGGGGCGGGCATAAGTACTACTTCCAGTCTTTTCATAGATATCGAACGTCCCATACTCAAAGGTTACTCGCTTGAGAAGTTGCCCCTCTCTACCAAGAATATCAATATGATCCAGGAGCAGGTCGCTGGAGAGATAGAAGCGCAACATGCCAGAGGAGTACGTAATACGGTCCGGAAATTTGGTGGTATAATTCGATCGGGGATGGTTCGCTAAAACATGGATATTAGGGGTAATCTGGTAGGGATCACTACCTGAGTAAAGCAGATCTCTGGGATCACACCCATAACAATCCCAATAGTAATCCCATGTGGCCTGCAACGGGTCATTCCGTGTACTTCCTCCATTTGGAAATACCTTTCCCGGCTGGTACTGGTAACTGACGCCACGACCAGGATATCGCGTCGATAGAATCGAACTTAAATGCGTCGTTGTAGAGGTCTGGTAATAGGTTGGTTCCGCATCCTGCAACTTTCGGTATTCAAACCACTGACTCTCTACACCGCCACCACCGCCAAAAGAATAAGAAATACCACGCTCATCTAGAATTTTAGTCCGGTCAGCACTAAACTTAAGACCGTTATCTTCTATAATGAAATATTCACTATTATTTGAATCATACAGATACTTAAGTGATTTGCCTAAAAAATTAACACTGTATATATCAAACTCTGTATCAACGGGAACCGGACCATTATGCCCCATAAAACTACCCTTGGTATGAAGATACTTTAAGCGTTCATAATCTGGCTTACCGGGATAACCCGGCAAAAAAATCCCTGGCCCCGCGTCAGGAACATCCATAATGGACAGCTCATCCGGAAAACCACGTATTTCTTTCGAAAAAAAGCCTCCCGTATGTAAGGTCCAGCCCATGCCCGTATGACCATCCGCTTCATGGGCACGAAATCCCGAAGCGTGATATTTCATTGTAATGGGAACAGTAATATCCCCCTCCTGGATCGTAAAGATCGGGATCGTGATATCAGGAACTCCCGTGAAATGGCTGACTGGATGCTCCCCGTAACGCAAGAACTCTACAGTGGTGGGTGACGGTGGAATAACTATGGGCAACTGCTCCTGTGCCAGCGCGATCGAAGAAAACGTAAACGCTCCCAGAAAAATAGCGCGAATGAATAAATTCAGACGATTCCTTATTTTCATATAGATATTAATGGTTTTTATTCTGTTACGTAGCTCACATAGTGACCAGTCAAAAAGATCAGATTCTAGGACACAGTCCCTACATCAAATCAGTTCAGATCTCTCGGACAATAAAATGCAAATTACTTTCAGTTTATACTAGCTTCGATGATGGAACGACTCACTCTTCGTTTCGATGGCAATCGTATTGGTTCTACACAATCCCTAACAGATAGGACCGCCTTTTTATATTTATTCCGTTCACGGATAGCAATACTAATATCTAATTATTATCCCATTAATTAATATAAGATCTTAGCATAAGAATATACTATTTTGTCAAAAATAATGCTATACGAAGTTTGTTTTTTTATTAATGAGCATATTGACATTGGTTATCTTGCGGATGACATGATAATCATACTAGCAGAAATAGATGTTTCCGAAACCATCGGTAGCCATGCCCACCACAACTCCAAAAGATACGGATGCCCCCGTGCCGTTCTGTACCCTGTTAACTCCGTCGTCGGCAAAAAAAGCTTATCTAGCCGCTTTCCGAGATGTGGTACATGCGGTACGCAGACCAGTCGAACAGATAGATCCCGCCCTGACCGTCGGATGTCATTGCCGTTACCTCCCCGATGCCGGCACCCGTCGCCGGACCGGTCATATTGGTTCCCTGCGGAACACTTATATTATCAGCTATCCGGCCCACATATCCATCCTGATGGATCGATCCTCCTGTATTGTTGGCCGGATAGTTCACATAGGAACCGACCGTAATCTCGGAAGGGATATTGTAGTTTAAATTGGGAGCTATGTTGCCCTGCTGCCCATATACCGTGAATGACAGCAAGCATGTCAGTACGGCTAGCCAAAGCTGCGTAAAGGTTATCGGTCTCTTCATTTTCCTCGGTCTTGGTTGTTCGGTGGCACCGGCCGCTCAGGGGCAACGGGCTTTGTAGCCCTACGTTCAAAAATCCTGTTCTGACGCTCCTGAAGTTCACGGATATGCTGCAGGTGGATCCTTTCCGATTCCTCTGTACTTGTTTTCGTCAGATCTAAAGGAGGACTGGCGTTGCCTTTCCTTTCTCCTCCGTACGCCAATGGTCGGTAACTGGCGTTTCCCTTGGCAGCCCCATAAACTTTTGCCAGCTGTTCTTTCGTCAGCACCTCCCTGAACATCTGCTCCCGTTCATCTTTGGCTCTTTTTATCTCCTGCGCCTTACTGTTAACGGTCATTTCCCTGTTTTGCAGAGCACCCTGTATACGCTGCTGCACGATTTTGTCGGCCAGCACCAGTACCATCGCCTTGGCAGAATCTATCTTAAGCTCACGTTCGTATCCCACCCGTTGGATACGTTGGTATATCTCGGAAGCGGTCAGTTCTTTCTTTGTACCTTCCTTTGCCCTGCCCCCCAGCTCCTGTCCATAGCCAACAGCATAAAGCATGCACATGGTGGCCGCTACTATTGCACATCTTCTCTTCATCGGTTTATCTGATATGGTATTGATAGGTATTGAGGATGTTTCCCTCATCATCTCTTACCGCCTTCAATCGGTAAAAGCTGTCATATTCGTAATATATCGTGTTTCCTTTCGCGTCGGTCGAGCTGCTCATGCCCACCAACGGGATGTAAGTGTGCACCGAAACCTGTCCGCCCTCCGGCAGATAGCTCCGTAGGGATGCTGTAAAAGACCGTAGCAGGCCCTTGGAGGCAGTACCCTGCAGATTGCCCAGGAGACTCAGGAAGTATTCCCCTCTATTCTCCCACCCACCGTTATGCCCTAGGTCAGCTAAAGCAGAATCACACGCCGTTCTCAGTTGCTCCTGCGTTACGTTCATTCCTTTTAAGATGGGATATGTCTCCCTGTAAGCCCAGAGATAAGAATCCTGTGGACCGTGCGCCAGGGATACGGCCGCTATGTTACCGGATCCGTCATAGCCATGGTAACGAATTTCGTCCTGATAGGCACTGGCCATATTACCGGTTTTAAACTGGGTGAACTCCGGTGCGATCACATCCCCTCCCCAGTCCTTCATCTCCGTTCTGCTCGCATCCATAAAGATACCGGCACTACCATGGCTTCGCTCTTCCCCGACTACTTCCTGTCGGTTATCGGAGGCCATCGTGGTATAGGGAGCCGATGCATAATCGAATGGATATTTCATCTCGCTGAAAACCGTATCCCGGCCGCTCGTGACCGTCCTGGTTTTTGTCACGGCGAAAGGATAATCCGGATTTTCATAATAGTTGTTTACCGACTTCAGTACTCCGTCCTTTAGGACAGATCTCCCGACTAGTCGCTTTCCCCCGATAGGGTGATAACGGTTGGAATAGTTGAAAAATTCCGTTCCGTATACATTATAGTGACTATATTCTGACGAATAGCCCGGATGCATAGAAGCGGCACGCTCGATCACGAGGTCATGGATATGTCCGGTCTCAAATTCATCGTAACCGTTAGCCTCCCAGTATATCTGTATCCCGTCCATAAGGATAGTTTTGGAGATGAGATGGCCATAATTCCATGGTCTGTGGTTGTGGGCGAATACACGGTCATAGTCCGTATTGCCCGCAGGGTTCCTCAGCCACTTATAGTCATAGGCAGGACCAACTGCGTACTGGTAGCTCGTTTTATGATCACCCTCGATCTCTGTAACCAGACCGTATACAACGGAAGCCCCATGCGGAGAAGGGTTGATAGGCAGATGTTGGTTAAGGTAAAGGCGTCGGTATGTTTGTATACCATGGCCATAAACGTCTTCGTCTTTCCGGTAAAGATCATATGACGGTACCACTTCCTGATAACCTCCTTGATAAACATATTCCTTCTGGGAGGACAGTAAACCGGATGAAGCATAGCTTTTTATCATTTTTATCCGCAGTCCGCCGGCTGCCTGGTTTACAACATCCTGATGAAGCTCATATTCAAATTCCGTGAATCCTCCCGTGGGATAGGTTATCTTGGACAAAGTATAGGTTCTGGTCGCACCGAAGTCTGGTATTTTATGCGCCCTTCCTCCAACTGAGAGATTAAAATGTGTAGTCGCCGCAACCCAACGAGTGAGGCCGTCTGCCGAATCCTGCCAGTATGTACGCACAACATCCTCTGTAAACGGCACGATATCATCATAGGTGTCGGCGTTATAAAACCCCCAGTGATCACTGCCTTTTCTTGTAATAGCAGAATACTCATTATAATATTCGAAAGAATACCGCTCGATCTCTTGATTAGTCGCATCGCGGTAAACAATGGCCTTCAACTTTGAAGCATTTCTACCCGATATTTCCAATGTTCCGTATTCGAAGGTAATCCGCTTGATCAGTAGACCTTGGTAATTCCTGACATCGATCCGTTCCAACAGCTTTTGGGCCGAAAACTGGAACGTTACAGCCCCCGAAGAAAAACTGATCTGCGACGGAAATTTGGTAGTGTATGTTGAAAATGGAAGATACATTGACGAAACACGTTGATTATTGAGGGTTAAAGGAGGATATAACAACTCTTCAGGGGCATAAAGATGAGCGGTTGGATTAATACCATAATCCCACATGTACTGCCAGTTTTCTGAGTTTGTCGTATTAAATATGGAGAAAATCTTGCCTTCCTGATATTGATAGCTTACTCCCCGACCTGGATATCTGGAGGACAGTATAGAAGACATATGGAACGTTGTGGAAGTCTGATAATGTGCATTGTTCACGTCAACCCATTGCGTCTCTACACCTGTGGGACCGCCGAAGTAATAGGTAATTCCGTTCGGGTCCTGAAACCCTTCTATATCGTCAAGCTTAAGGTCCGTCAGCTGTAGAAATGTCAATCTATTGGAATTATTTGGATCCCTGATATATTGACCGGATCGGCCCAGAAAATTATAGCTGTATATATCAATCTCATGATCGACATCTGCGGCACTGTAAAGGCTTTTTTTATAAAGATCATTTAGATAGGGATAATCCGAAATACCAGGATGATCGGGGGACATAATCCCGTATGACGCATCGGGGGTATGCACTGGAGCCATATCGTCCGGCAATCCGCGGATTTCTCTTGTAACCATTCCCCCGGTGTTCAACATCCAGCCCATGCCTACATGGCCATCGGGTTCATGGCGACGGAATCCCGAAGCGTGGTAACTCATCGTAATGGGTACCGTGATATCCCCCTCCTGGATCGTAAAGATAGGGATCGTAATCTCGGGTACTCCGGTGAAATGACCCACAGAATGTTCGCCATACCGCTGGAACTGTACCGATGTCGGTGAAGGAGGGATAACTACAGGTAGCTGTTCCTGTGCCAGCGCAATCGAAGAAAACGTAAACGTTACAAGAACAATAGCACGAATAAATGAATTCAGACAATTCCTTATTTTCATATAGATATTGATGGTTTTTATTCTGTTACGTAGCTAACATAGTGACCGGCCAAAAAGATTAGACTCTACCACACAGACCCTACCACAAATCCCTTCAGATCTCTCGGACAATAAAAATGCAAATTACTTTCAGTTAAACTAGCTTCGATGATGGAACGACTCACTCTTCGTTTCGATGGCAATCGTATTGGTTCTACACAATCCTTCAAGACAGGACTGCCTATTCATATTAGTTCTTTCATAGATAGCACCACTAAATTCTTATTATTACTTTAATAATTACTACAACATGTTATCATGTAAGTATACTATATTATCATGACTGATGCTAGATGAAATTATTCTCTTTTAAAGATCATAGATTAAGTGGTCGGTAGGAGGATAGAATTGATAAATATAAATAGCCAACTATAGGTAGCCAACCATAGGCCCAAAAACCTAACTTGATAAAATCGGAACGTCCTGATGCGGGCACTTTCTAACAGTTTTGGGAAGTAGACCCAGCAAAAACACATGACAAGTTTTATTTATTGGGTCAAACACAAGGGTTGACAGCAACAGATAACTTTGAGTTTCTCGCAGAATATCAATATCATAATGATTTACAGTTCCTAACTGATCTGTCTGGCCTGTCACACGTTAACTTGCCACGAGATTTTGTAAAACAAGGGGACGAACTCCAGTATACATTTGAAGAAAACAACGCCTATGATAAAGAAGCCGTCAGCGTTTCTTTCAACGGTAAGCCTGTAGGCTATGTTAAAAAATACATTGTAGCGTTTTTCATCAGGCTAAGAATGACCCGCTCTCTTTACGCGTAAAAGCCATTGAACAAAATGGCGTAACCCGAAAGATATGCTAAGGTTTCGACCTAGCTGACATTATAGAAGCTTAATTCAAAGAAACATTGGATTTAGGATTGGTGGAATTACTTCTACAGCGGAGAACGGCCAATTGCAGGGATTAATTTCTTTTAAAAATTTTAAAAAAAACAAGCCTATAAGTTGATTTTTAAAAACAGAACCCTCATTACAGATTAGGCAATTCATATAAAAGATATACGTCAGTTATTTTGTCTTTTGACACACCTTTCATCTTGAGTTTACTCTTTTACGACAGAATTAAAAATCATTTGACTTATTGCAAAAAAATCTATCTGAATAAGTGTAATTGAAAGAAAACTCGCCGATCCAAAAAATACCATTGCAAAACTGATGAAATTTATAGGTAAAGTGATAACCGCTAAAAACAAATGCAGCAATTGGAGCATTTCTGATAGAAAACCTCCCTCAGATGCGAAATATTGTCCGTATAAGCTGACAATTAAAGTAAGATATGCTGTAAGGTGATAATAATAAAAATATTTTAATTTAGTTGGTCTATTCATTATTAATGTTTAGGGGGAATTAAAGCTGATTTAAAAGGAATAATGAAAGATTTATATAGATATTCTTTTGACTTTTTGAAGTAGCCTACCCCTCCAACTAAAGTACCTGCTAGGAATGCTCTAACGCGCGAGCAATAGCTACCGAAGATTTCAGGATATCACTTGGTTTGGTCGACAGCATGGCACGGATCATTCGATTCAGCTTTTCGAACTCCTTACCCATGGCCAGCTGGGAACCGATTCCTCTTGCGCTGTCCCGGAACTCATTGAGTCGCCGCTCACCTTTAACGCGTACAATCTGATCGAGCTTTTCTTCTATCTGGGAATTGTCCACGTTTTGGATTCACCACCTATTAACAAACTTTTACAACTAAGCTAATATACAAATTTTTTAGATTATAATAAAAATTTAACTTTCTATTCTGCAAAAATTTCCTACTAAGTCTGGGTAACACCATCGGTTTTACAAATTTTTAAAACTAATCACCTATTTTCTTTCAAAATTTTCAGACTAGCCGCCTAGTGCCGTTATACTGATACTAGATTCCCCGTCCCTATTGCCTTGTCGAGCCAGTCTTCTCACCAATTGCTACACACCGCTTGCGGTATTTTTTTATCATAAACGCCTATCCAACCTACTGTAAAATTCATTGCCCCACTGAACTTCTGGTTGCTCTTTGGCAATTTTTGATTCGATCTCAGTTAGTAAATACTCCGTATTTTCAGGAGGAACCTAGATATAACAAAGTTACATCAATATCTCATCGTATGTTTAATTGATGTACAGTTATGCTAGGACTAGCATACTCTGTTTCTTCAAAACATATTATATAATATTTTCTTTTTATTATATAATATTAACATAAAAAAACATTTGTTCTTTCTGGAAATCACCCATTAATATCGGTATTAGAAATGCTAAAAAATTATATCAATTTCCGTATTTGCAGCACAATACTTTGTTAAACAGAATTGTTACATTCATTTGAACAAGCTTAATGTATATTTAATTACAATTTATAAACAAATGATAATATCCTATCACGAATAACATGAAAATGAAAACATTCTATCAAATTGCGATAGCAGGCCTGCTTGCATTATCGTCTTTTTATTCCGTGGACGTATACGCGCAAAATAGACAACCCGAAGTCGGACAAATACCTCCACATCCACCAAGATTGCCCGAAGGTGCTATTCCGGCATTTCCCGGAGCATGGGGCGGCGGTATGTTTACTACTGGAGGCCGCGGAGGCCAAGTGATTGCTGTTACAAATCTTAACGATAGTGGCCCCGGCAGTTTCCGCGCCGCATTAGAAGCAAAAGGCCCTCGTATTGTCGTATTTCGTGTAGCTGGTACATTAAAAGTAAATGGCGACCTTAACATCGATCAGCCAGATATCACCATTGCAGGACAATCTGCACCTGGAGACGGGATCTGTATTGCCGGCACGCTCAATATCAACACACACAATGTCATTATCCGACACTTACGCGTACGCCGGGGTGTTCCCGTGGGTGGTCAAGGTGACGACAACATAGGTGGCAATCCGGACCATCATATCATCATCGATCATTGTTCAACTAGTTGGGGCATGGACGAAAACATCTCGCTTTACCGCCACATGAGGCCATCGCTCGACGGTACCACACAGATAAAAGACCCCGCAGAGCATATAACAGTGCAATGGACCATTTCCAGTGAAGCGCTCGATGCCAAGGGACATGCTTTTGGTGGCACCTGGGGAGGAGATCCATCTACGTTCCACCACAACTTATTTGCGAGCAACACAGCTCGGAATCCCTCAATAGGAATGTCCGGTCCGTTTGATTTCCGATATAATGTGGTGTTCAACTGGCGCCACCGTACAATGGATGGCGGAGATGAAACATCTATGATCAATGTCATCAACAACTATTACAAGCCAGGGCCTGCAACGAATGATAACATGCGAGCAGTCTTTGCCCGCGTTGAACAACGGAGCATGTACTCTCCCGGTAGTGCGTGGCGAGAAGGCGAATGGTATCCAAAAGAATCAAACCGTCCTGGAAAATGGTATGTGGCTGGCAACGTTATGCACGGCAACGAAGAGGTGACCAACAACAACTGGGCCGGTATACGCGTCAAAGACACGAAAGAATCGGTCATTCCCAATGAGAGCGAAGGCGAAAAATTTGCCCGGGTGAATACCCCATTTGTAGGATGGCCTGTGGCACCACACCAGACAGCGGAAGCCGCTTTCGAATCGGTACTTGCAAAGGCTGGAGCAACTTTACCCAAACGTGATGCGGTAGACACTCGTGTTACAGAAATGGTACGAAGTGGAAAACCAACCACGGAAACGGGTATCATTAAAGATGTTGCTGAAGTAGGTGGTTACCCCAACTTAACATTCGATGCTGCCCAGGTACCAGTTGATAGCGACGGAGATGGCATGCCTGACGCATGGGAAATCAAACATGGCCTTGATCCTAAAAATCCAAAAGATGGGGCCATGGATGCTGACGGTGATGGTTATACCAACATAGAAGAATATCTAAATGGAACAAATCCGCAGGAAAAAATCGATTACCGTAATCTAGGTAATAACGTCGACACGATAAGTTAGCTATTTATCCATAAAAAGGAGGTGTCCAAAAAGCACAACATCGTCGTCATTGCGAACCGGAGGAACGATGGTGAAGCAATCTGACGATGTTAAAAACGCAGATTGCTTCGTCATTCTTCCTCGCAATGACGCGTTTTCTTGTAGGTGACGACCTTTTTAGACACCTTCTTTTGAAAATCGACTTTATTTAGGGTTGTAACCTTAAATAGTAACTGCCGTATGAGGTCTTGCAAATCGCCCTCACGCCCCCGGTCTTAAAATTATTATTTCCAAATAAGTCAAAGTCATCAGCTATTTTCTTGCTCTCCCTGCCCTGTTATTGTAACATCTTGCCATCCTTACTCAATTTCCTAAATATGTAGTTTCTTTGCACAAATAAAACAGCCTAAAAAGAAACAATATATTGATTATTAGAACACTAACTAAACAGATCACAGCAAGTATATACACATTCGTCAAGAAAATATTACACAAATTGGGGTACCTAACACTGCGCTTTCATGTTTTCATAGAAAAAATGTGCTAATTTTGAAATTGTTAACAGCTATAAACTAAGGAAATCAGTCAATTTATGAAACCACTGTTTAGAAAAGTTCCGGTTCAGTACGAAAGTTCCTTCTCGGCCAGACACGATGTCATGCCTAATTTTGGCAATGTGTGGCATTACCACGACGAATTAGAACTTCACTTTACAATCCGAGGGGAAGGCATTCGTTTTATCGGCGACAACATCAACAGTTTTTCGCCTGGTGAAATTATCTTGGTCGGTGAAAAATTACCCCACGCTTGGCGTTGTAACCAAGAGTACTACCAAAACAATCCGGATCTTTCCATAGAGGCCATCGTACTCCAGTTCTTGCCCGATTGCTTTGGCAAACAGCTCGTTGGGCTGCCCGAAATGTATTTACTTCCAAAACTATACGAAAAGGCAAAAAGCGGCTTACTGCTAAAAGGTGAAACGAAAGACACCGTAGCGAAATTAATGCATGAATGCGTGCAGGAGGAGGGAATGGGAAGAATTATTACGCTGATGAAGATCCTTCAGGTCCTGGCCGAAGGTGAAGAATACGATACCATTGTCAAGACGCAAAGTGCGTTTTACCAATCCAATGAAGCGGAAAGCATGCGGCTTAATGACGTCTTCAATTTTACCCATTCGCACTTCAAAAAGGATATTTCGCTCGAAGAGGTCGCTAATATTTCGAATCTTAGTGTCACCTCATTTTGTCGCTATTTCAAAATGATGACTAAAAAAACGTACTACGATTTTTTAATTGAAATACGAATTAGCCATGCCTGTCGTATGCTTGTCGAAAATAAGCTCCCTACGGAAGTCATTTGTTTTGAGTGCGGATTCAATAACGTGTCCAACTTTTACCGTCACTTTAAAAGAGTCACCGGCATGACACCCTTAGATTATAAAAGAAGGTACCTAAGCTAAGACATTACTCCTCATCGTACATCAAGATTGTCAACATATACATCCTTCGCATCCGCCGCATAGAGTTTTACAATGTAGGTACCGGCGTTAATCATCGTTGATGTGTTCTCATCAAGATAATTCCATTTTCCTTCCCGTGTGGGCTCGAATGTAACAGCAGTCTTCGGTTTTAAAATAGCACCATCCTTGGCCAATACCTCATAAAACCCGGATTTCGCTTCCTTGCTCGCATTATGGTATTTGAATGTTAGGGCGTAGATATCGGCCACACCTACTTGAATTTCCCATCCCACAAAACCGCAGTCGCGCTCCATATACTGCAGACGCTCCTGCCCCTGAAAATCAACCCGGGTCATCTGCTCCGATAGCGTAGATTGGTTTGCCTTATACCCACTGGTTTCCTTCAGGTCGTACGCCGGTTGTAAACCGCTCTGCACCTGAAATGCATAGATCGCTTCGGGCCCCGCATCTGGAAGAGTCAGAACTTCCTCTCTATCCACTATTCTCCTTGATACCAAAAATTTCTCTCCTGTGTGCATCACTACGCTATCTCCCGTATTCTCGTAGGTGGGTACCCCTGCTTTCGAAATCACATAAAAATTAGTCGGATAATTAAAGGTGAACGATCGCTTGCTCTCCGCTGTTCGGAAGTAATCCGATCCATATAAAAAAGAGGGAAGATATTGAAAAGAACTGTCTATATCCATCCAGGAGTTCACAACAAGATTTTCCGCTTGTGTAGGCTTAATATTAAAATGGACTGATTTCCTTTCTACGTTTGCTGTCCCTCGTTTCGCAATGGCAATAGCCTGAATAAGGGCTTGATTGGAATAAACCCTCGGGAAGTTGATTATAATCTTTCCATTGTCAACCAAAATTTTATAGCTGCGCTTTAGGGCTTTATCATGACCTACTTCTTTCCAGATATCCAACTTATCTTCGATCACATTATCATTGATCGCGACATCAAAAAGTCGCCAGCCCGTACCATCTGCTATACCCCCTGTACCGATCCATGGTTCCGCAAAATAAAGCTCTACGAGATACTCGCCGTTCTCAACATCGAACTCAAAAGCTAGTTTATCCTGTCCGTACCGGAAGGTTTGAAACAGTGCCCAATCTTCCACGCCTTTGATCGGATCAAACGTGCGCCGTTGACTTGCGAAGTAGGAGTTCACTTGATAGTTATCTGCCCAGGACCGAGATCCGGAACCCGTCTCGCTGGTATAGGGCTGATCCGCCGCCCAAGTTTGACCAAATGCATCGACATAGATATCCCCACCACAGTTTACCCGATACAAATACGTCTGGTTTACGTCTCCTTTGAGCAATTCAGACTTATCGACCAACCGGGTGAAGTGGGGACTTTTGGGTAGGTGGTGAAGGATAATGGTATCTCGCGCTACGACCTGCCCACCTATTCGGCCTTCGGCCAGCAGCACATTATATTGTATATCGACATTATTAAATTCGAAATGCCGGCCGAGGCCAGGGTTTGCGAGTTTACCCAGTGATCGATTGTCAACATCATTAAAAAGCTCTACTTCGTCGCAATTAGAATAAATTCGAATATTGTTCTTTAGCCCCGGTTCTATCCATCTATTGGGCCAAGTGTGCATGGCAATATAAACCATGGGATCCTCCTTTGACGCATAATGCGAACGATACATGTAATAGGCATCCAAGGGCTCTCCCCAAGGCGTTAAAATTCCCTTATAATTCACCGGGCCGATTTTATCCAGATCCCTAAACCCTTCGCCTCCCTGTACACGACCGGGGTTATCATGTGAATTCCACAGCCATAGGTAATGCCCGATAGATTCTTCTTTGACCGAATCCGCTAGGCGGATTTTCGTTTGCAAGATCTCCGAAAAACGTTCTTCACTGTATTCATTGTGATTTGGCAGGTAAGGCCCCTCACTGTGCAGCTCGAGACTTCTCCAAGCACCGTACTCACCAACCAGCACCTGCCGCTTCAGATCTTCTCCATAAGTGTTGTGGTGTCCACCATAGGTTCCTGTCCAATTTTGAGGAACATCCCAGTCCGTACCGCTACCACCATTACATGTAGTTACTAGTCGCTGGATAGAGGCGGTTGGATCAAGCTCCCGGATGATCGCTGTACATTCCTTCGCAAAATCTTCCGGTAATGTGCTTTCATTTTCTAAGCCCCACAAAAAAACAGATGGACTGTTTCTTCTTTCCTTTACCCAATCCCGGAGCAAATTTTTAAAGTTTTCTCTAAATGCGTCATTGTCAAACCAGATATGCGCTGCCATCTGGGTCCAGAGTAAGATTCCATTTTCATCCCAAAACTGCTGGTAGCGCAAATTATGTGGCTGATGTGCATCCCGAAAAGAATTAAATCCCAACGACTTCATTTCCCGAACACGTGCAGAGATCTCTTCATCCGCAAAGGCATGTGAATTCCCCAGCTTGTGTTCGTATTCTGCTATCCCATGGATGAAAACGGGCTTATCATTTACAAAAAGTTGATTTGTACCATTTGGTTTCAAGCCCTTTGGCCAGCTGATTTTTCGGATTCCATATGGTACCGTCTCCTGATCTAGTACCCTCTTCCCATCTTTTACGATTGTTTCGATCGTATAGAGATAAGGCTGCTCGGGCGACCATAATGTTGGATTTTTAATAACAATATCCTTCAACTTTAGTGTGAGCCCCGTATTCGCTGCAATAGCTTGTTTACTTTGGGAAGAATACAGCACCCGTCCTTTATGATCTTTTAACCGCGTATCAATACGTAAGTCGCGGGCTTCGGTAGCGTTATTTTTTACTTCTACGGTATGGTGAACAACCGCCTGATCGGAGCGGATGTTTTCATCATTCCAAACGTGTACGCCAAATGGCTCAATATTGACTTCGTTTTTGATGATGAGGGTTACTGGCCTAAATATACCCAATGGCTGCGAACCCTCCGAAAAACCCCTTTCTGGCGAACAGCCCCCATCAACCCAAGGTAGATCACGGATATCAGCAGGATGATCTGCTCTAACCGCCAGTACATTTGGGCGTCCATCCGCAAATAGGACATCTGTCACATCTATTGTGAAGGTAGTCCGGCCTCCGGCGTGATAACCAACCCGCTTCTCGTTCAGCCATACCGTCGCATAGGATCCCACCCCTTCAAAAAAAAGATAATACCTCTTCTTCGTATCGTTTTTGCCTTTTTTCAGTTCAAATGTTTTCCGATACCAGGCATAACCGTGGAGATTCCCATGTAATTGCCGCCGATAGCCTGCATATTGATCCCAATTATGCGGTACCTGCACCTGCTTCCATTGCGATGCACCTTCAAAATCGAGTTGTTGAAACCCCTCGTATTTAGCCGTATCACTTTCATCCATTGCCGTGCTCCATCCTGCATGTAGCGAAAGCTGTTGCCGAGGGTTTTGTTGAGCTGATACAACAATCGGAAAAAGCAGCACCAGAATGGAAAATAAATATGGGAGCATAGTTAGTTTATGTGTTTGAGGCCTGAATCGAATGTATAAGTCTTCCCTGTTTCTGTATTCAGCTGTATGTTATTTTTGCCGTATCTCAAGCTTAGTGGCTTCCCTGCTAATGAGCGCACCACTAATGTGGTCAATTTACGATCCTTCCAGGCAAAGTCCATTTCAAATCCCCCCCGAGCCATTATTCCTTTGATACTGCCATCGGAAAACTTAGCGGGCAAAGCGGGCAATAAGTCGACGTAGGAAAGATGACTTTGTAAGAATAGTTCGGCTATACCTGCTGCACCACCAAAATTTCCATCAATCTGAAAAGGAGGATGTGCGTCAAAAAGATTCGGATAGGATCCGCCATTGCGGTCCGCAGGACGGAGCAACATTTTTATCATTTTTAAGGTATGCTCACTATCTTGAAGACGTGCCCAAAAGTTTATTTTCCAAGCCAAACTCCAACCGGTACCATCATCTCCCCGCATGACCAGGGTTTGCTTCGCCGCATCCATTAGCTTCGGTGTCGCCTCCATATTGATTTCATTCCCCGGATGCAAACCCCATAAATGAGAGACATGTCGGTGTTTATTCTCCGGATCATCCTTGTCTTCCAGCCATTCTTGCAGCTGCCCGTATTTCCCGATCTGATTCGGTGCAATCTTCGCGTGCATCTGTATGATGGAATCCCTTAGAGCCGCATCGCTATTCACGATATCCGACGACTGTATAAAGATGTTAAATAGGGCCCGAATAATCTGATGATCCATGGTGGGCCCTTTTACCAGGCCGCCATTTTCAGGTGAATTCGACGGTGTGCTCACGAGCCATCCGGTCTCTTTATCTTCTACGAGCACATCCTTAAAAAATAAGGTTGCCTCTTTGATGATATCATAATGATCCTCCAAAAAATGGAGATCTTGGTTGAATAAATAATGTTCCCACAAATGCGTCACAAGCCAGGCTCCGCCCGTAGGCCATATGCCATGATTGGAGTTGTTAATGGGAGCTGTACCACGCCAAATATCTGTATTATGATGAAGTACCCATCCCCGCGCGTTGTAATACTGCTTAGCCGTTTTTTGGCCAGCAACCCGTAACTCACGGATCATCTGAAATAACGGTTCATGCAGCTCTTTTAGATTTAGCACTTCCGTTGGCCAGTAATTCATTTCTAAATTGATATTGGCCGTATATTTACTCCCCCAGGACGGCTCGAGCAAGTGATTCCATACGCCCTGCAAATTTGCAGGCTGCGTGCCTTCCCTCGAACTTGCTATTTGTAAATAGCGGCCATATTGAACATATAGTGCAACAAAGGAAGGGTCGACATCACTGTCAAAATTAGCTAACCGTATACTTGTCGCTTGTTTACTTTGCGGTCCCAAATCAATCGAAAAACGATTGTAAAGGTGCTTATAATCTTGTTGATGGTCGCGAACAACCGCCTCAAAGGATTTTTCGGCAATTTTCTGTTGCACGGCCTGCGCCTTCTGGTAGCCGTCGCCCGTAATATCTTTGTAGTTTACAAAATTAGTCGCCGCAGAAAGGTAAATAGCGGCCTCATCCGCACCTTTAACCTCGATCCGATTGTTTACCACCTTAGCCGAACCGTTGGTAACATTTATACGAATCAAACTGCTGCCCACTAATCCGCCCTCTTTGACATGCACTGTTAAGGAAAGTGTACGCTCATCTACTTGTTCAATCTTATGCTGCACATGTTTGGTTTCTAGTGCGAGGCTAAATGTTATCTTTTTCTTTTGATCGGCAGAAAGTCGGATAGCGATTGCCTGATCGGGAAAACTCGCCAGATAAGTCCGCGTATAGTGCGTGCCACCTAATGTATAGTTGACTTCAGCCAGCCCCTCATCCAAATTTAATATGCGCTGATAATCTTTTGCTGTTTCATGTGGAAAAGATAATTTAAGGCTTCCGAAAGGCTGATAAGCGGCTTGATAGGTACCTACTTTCGGCGCATGGTCGTCTTGAACAGTGTATTTCCAGGAGCCATTTAATGATCGCAGCTGTCCTTCCGAGCTCACCAAGCCAATATGCCGACTCGTATCTTTATAGCCGGCTATTCCTCCCTTTCCAAAAAAATTAATGACCTGGATCGCGACGACATTCTTCCCTTCTTTCAATACGCCTTTCGGAATCTCGTAATTACGCTTCGCAGATTCCCCCTCGCTACTGCCGATCAGCCTGCCATTCACGTAGGTATAATCCAGATCCCGAATACGATTCAGATCCAATGTCCAGCTGTTGGTTAGATCCGTTTTGGATAAATAAAATTCTTTACGAAACCATACCGCTCCGTCGAGACCCTCCAATCCCACCGATTCCCATCCTTCATATGCCGGAACGGCTAAGCTTTTCCATTGCGAATCGTCGAAACGAAAAGCCGAGGGTCCATCCTCTTGTTGGCGGATCTCACCTACTTTCGTTAACCATTGGCTAGGGTCTTCGGTTTCACTTTTCAATCCCATGAATTCCCGCATGGCCAACTCTTCGGCCTCCTTCTGCTTGCCAACTTCCAGTAAATAGCGGATGCTATCTAAGTATTGATGGGCATTCGCCGCATTATAATCCCGTGGAGATCCTGTCCAAAGTGTTTCTTCGTTAAATTGAATCTCGTCTTCGGCTATACCACCAAATATCATCGCGCCCAACTTGCCATTGCCAATAGGTAACGCCTCTTCCCATACACGTGCAGGAGTGGAGTACCATAGTTTATTTTGCGCCAACGATAGTGTCGAACAAAAAAGAACTAGAACGAGCAGTTGTAAACGCGTCAAATACATATGCTTTTTATTTGGTTATATTATTTTGGATTTTCACCATCTTATTTTCTTCTTTTATCACCTGCTTCACATGGGAGAAGTTATTGTTGTGAACGGCGATATCGTCGTTCTTGCTTCCAACCACTTTCAGAAACAGATTCGTTCCGGGATACGGGAAGTTATTTTGGATATTCACCTGTTTCGCTTCCTCCAATACGATCATCGCTTTATCGGGCTGAGGCGTAAAGTTCTGGATCTTCTGGATATCCAAAAAAACCACATTTTTGGCTTTAATCAATGGCTCATTGGCTACATCTACCTGCACATTTAGAAAACTGATGTTCTTGGCATTCTCCAACGAAAACCCAGCCTGGGCCTGCATGTTAATATTTGCAAAGCTGACATTTTCAACGGGCATCTCCAACAGTCCCCTTATAAGCCCCACACGATTGGTATTTCCGGCCATATCACTTATGAAAATATTCTTAAATGCAGGCGTTCTTTCGGACACAGGTTCTACGTCAGTTTTCGCATACTGCATGTCCATCACGATTGCCTGATCGCGAATATTACGCATGACGATATTACTGACCCGGATGTTTTCCACGACTCCACCACGTCCTCTCGCTGTCTTAAGGCGTATCCCACGATCTGTTCCATCAAAAACGCAGTTGGAGATCACGATATTTTTTACCCCTCCAGACATCTCGCTACCGATCACGACTCCACCGTGCCCGCGTAGCATCGTACAATTGGTGATCGTATAATTTTCTGCTGGAATATTTACTTTCCTCCCTGATCGATCCTTACCCGACTTAATGGTGATGCAATCGTCTCCAACACTAATGTGGCTGTTTGCGATATGAACGTTTTGACAAGATTCCGGGTTGATGCCATCGGTATTGGGCGAAGGTGGATTATCGATCGTTATACCGTCGATCGTTACATTATTGCAATACTGTGGATTAATTGTCCAAAAAGGAGAATTTTGAATCTTGATATCCTTGATCTGAACATTATTGCAGTTTAAAAATTGAATAAACGGCGGCCGTAAAAACCCTCTTTCTACCCAACCGGGCAGATCAGGAGCGAGTACATCTTTATTTAAGCGTTTGAATTCTTTTTGCCACTTACTATCTTCTGTAAGCTTCTTGACCTCTACTTCCGAAAATCCCCACCATTTCTTCCCGTGTCCATCGATTAACCCCCGCCCAACAATTGCAATATTTTCTAATCCATTGCCATAAAACAGGGGCGAAAAATTTGTTACTTCCGTGCCTTCCCAACGGGATTCAACCATGGGAAGATAATGATCAAAATTATCACTAAAGTGGAGTTCCGCTCCTGCTTCAATATGTATCGTTATATTACTTTTCAAATGAATGGGGCCAGTGAGGTATTTCCCGGCCGGAAAATAAACAGTGCCCCCTCCTTTATTCGCAGCGGCGTCAATTGTGTTCTTTATGGCCTGTGTATTGATGGCCGAACTATCGTTTTTCGCACCAAAATCCATCACATTAAAGAATTCCTGAGCACCTACTTCTGATCCAAAAAACAAGGAGATCCCGATGAAAAATCCAGCAAATAGTTTGTTAAGCATGTTAGTTTAATTTTATTTTAATATTCTTTAGTTTCTTGGTATGGGCAACCTT
Source organism: Sphingobacterium alkalisoli (assembly GCF_005049105.1). GTDB lineage: Bacteria > Bacteroidota > Bacteroidia > Sphingobacteriales > Sphingobacteriaceae > Sphingobacterium > Sphingobacterium alkalisoli. The sequence continues at coordinate 280,073 of NZ_SUKA01000001.1, read as the reverse complement.
ATTTCCGTCTACATACACCGTTAAGCCTTTTCCTTTGTCATATCGTTTTCCGTCTTCATCCCAATAAATGGAAACATCCTTTCCATGATAGGCGAGATCGGTCAATGCGAAATAGGGCCATTTTCCTGACGGAATTAACGGTTTTATTTCAAGTGTATTTTCGACTTGAGGTTTCAATCCGATTAAATCCTGTATAACGACATCCACAAAGGTAGAGTGGTTATAAAATTTACTTCTTGGGTGGTCGCCTTTCAACCATTCCCCCGTACTTTCGTCCTGATATTCCCCGATATACGGCTTTCCGTCCAATACATGTGATTTGGCGTATTTCTGCACCTCTCGATAAAAATCCGTTTTCCCAACCTTTCCATGGTGTTTGTAGTCCGCCAACAGATTGGCCATACCTCGTAATGTTTGCGAGGTAGCAAAAGGCCAAAGGGCACCATCCCATTCGCAGCTATGTCCTGACCCCCTCGTTCTAAAGGTTGGTTCCCTTCTTTCGGCTGTAGTTAGTCCCCAAGGGGCGTTGAAACCCGCTGTATCCGAGACTTGGTTCCAAGCTTCGGCATATTGCTTTTTATCCGCTGGAATATGAAAATACCAAGGAATAAAACCGATCGCCTCGCGTGCGCCGTGCAAACTGCCATCCGGTAATTTGGTCTTGAAAAATTTATCCTCTTTATCCCACAGCGAATCGATCACTTTTGGTTTTAGTTCGCGCACCTTTAACTCATATTTTGCCTTCAAATCCGTATGACCTACAATTTCGGCAATTTCAGCAAGGGCTTTTGCATTGGCATACATATAACTGTTTATTGTGGGTCGCATATTCTTATCTCTCCGGCTTCCGGAAACCGACTCTTCCATACCATCCTTTACATCGTGCTGCCAAAACAAGCCATTAGGCAACTGACGCTCTTCCTCCCATTTCTCGTAATCCAGATCGAGATCTTTTATCCGACTCGATAAATAAGCGGTATTATTTGATACCTTGTGGTAGGCAAGCAACGCATCTGGCAGCCACGAGCTAAATTGATGAAACCGGGGCTTTGACTGCCCTTCGTCTGCCTTGTAAAGCCAAAAATCAATGTACTCCTTTAAAAAATCGTTGTTCCGTAGCCAGCGTCCTTCGTATAGGTGGTGACCTAAGGCACAGCTAATGGAATTGAACTTTCCCGCATGCTTTACCGGCTCTATGAATTCGGTTACGATCGTTCCTTCGGGGGTAGTCTTGATATGCTTCCGAAATGACCACCAACGGAAGTAGTATATTTCTTCTATATCTTCATCCGGACAGTCAAAAAGGGGAATATTCGTCTTAAGCCATTCTCCGGAGCGCTTATTATCGATTAGATTGATAACGGCTTCATTGTCTTGGCTGTTAAATTTTGTGACATACTGTTCCAATTTTGTATTGAGATCAACCTGTGCTATGGCTAAACAGGGAAATAATAACAACAGTACCGATACACGTCTTTTCATACTTCTCTTCTTTTTACAGTTTAGTTTCCTTATAATACCCAAATAAATCGTCCAGATCATCTCCCTGATTATCAATATCGGCATTATAGGGATGCAATAATTCGCTATCTTTCACAAATCCTAAAATTACGGCTTCACCTTTTGGCAACTTAAGCTCATGTTGGCCGGCCGGAAAAGAATAGCTGTGTATATCAATCATCGGCATATATTGAACGCGCATTGCATTCCGTATCTTTGCCTCCGCTTGTCCGTAATCATTTGCAGAAGCATCAATTTCCAATACCGGTTTCGGTGCAAAAACTTTATCCGTACTATTAAAATACCCTACCAGTACTTTGACCTGTTGTGCGCTCTCAAATTTTAACGAATAACCATTTAATTTTTGCTGTTCGGAATTAACCATAACTGCCTGTAAGCCTTCCAATTCTTGCGGCAGGTGAGTCACCACCAATTCCTGGTCTATATATAATTTAGCACCTTTTTTCAACGGCGTAAACTTGGCGTCGCTTAACAATACGACGTCGCTACTGACATACTGTTTACTTTCTACCTCTTCTATATTCCCTTTATTGGCCAACGAATCTATTGCCGCTTTAAAGTTATCTAATTCTGTTTCAAAAACCGGCAGCACTTCTTTCCAATGCTTAAAGGTTGCGTCCACTCCCCGCAATGGTATTTTTCGTTGCTTTGTCTGCATACTGTTCGCGTATAGATACGAATGCTCCGTCAGATCTGTGAGGATTTTATAGGCTTCTACACTCCTTTCCAGATCAGGAACAGCAGCTTGTAAGGACGCGATATCTCCCGTATACTTGTAAGCTAATGTCTGAATGGCGGCTCTTACTTTATAACTGTAGTGCTCCGCCAGTGCTTTATGAATATACACATCATTTATTAACCGCTGAAATTCTTCCGTATGCTTATTCGCTACGCCAATCTGTTTCACGAGGTCCACAGCCTTGTTACCGTGTCTAACAATTTCATCTGCTACTTGAATCGGTGTTTCGCCGATATGAGGCTCATTCTTGAACTGCTTTTCCGCATAGTCGATGATCATTTCTCCTTCGGGCGCTTCAGATTCGTACAACATGGTAAATAGACCGTACCGAAAAGGATTGATCATCTGTGTCATCAGCATGCCCAATGTCGATGTTTGCCGGTTGCCATCGGTAATTCCAAATCGCCTTAAAATTTTTGGCGATATTTCGCCTATCTCTTCCAGCGCGCTTAACAGATTACCTGCATCCTTCTCCGTTATCCCATAATAATCTTTCAATTGATCAGACCAGAATGCCTGTTCTTCTTCTTTACGACGGTCCACCTTCCAGGCGTACCTGGCCCATGCCCGGTACCATACCCAATCCCGATCCAACTGCAACAATCGTTCGTCTGCTTTATCCGCTGTATAGGGCCAGTCCCAATAGGACGCCTGTGGATAGATGTGGATACCATTGGAATGATAAATATCGTGCATGGCATGTACTGATTTTTGGATAAAATCCGGCGAAGCATATCGAAATGGCTCTAGATTTGCCAAGATATGTACATTTTGTATGTGTACACTTCCCATCGCGCTAAGACTTCGGTGGAGCTCAGCCCATTTCCCACGAGGCGTATACGTTGTTAGCGCCTCTCCATTATACTTGGCCATCGTATACAGGTTCTTGTATAGGGGCAGAGAGGCTTTCATCACCGCCGGTGCATCGGTATCGTGCGCTCGTAATACAATCGGTGGTTCTATCGTACTTCCATTTGCATTCAGTCCGTCCTGTACACCCGGGATAATCGTCTTTGTAAACCAGTCAATATCATCTTGCCCAACGCCTTCCATGGCTTCTCCCAATGTAACCAATAGACCTACATTCGGATACTTCTCCACAAAAGCTGCGATGGACTTCCGCGTGTAGTCCGCTATTAAGGGCGTGATAACGCGGTTTCTTTCCTGTGTTTTTAAATTGTGCTTCTCGGCAAAAGGCTTTGGCAATATAATATTATAAAACATCTGAATCACCCAAATGCCGCGCTTATTCGCCTCTTGGGTTAGAAAACCAAAAATTTCCTCATTCTTGGTAAATGTCTCGTCATCCACCTCCAATGCGTAGGGATAATCCTTCAATTTGACCAACGATGAAAAGGGATGTCCATTCCACAAATACAACGTATTGTATTTGTTATCCAACAGCATATCCAGATATTTCAACCAAAGCTCTTTATCGTAAAACCAGGGAAAAAGATCTTCCGTATACGGATACTCATACACCTCTCTACCAGGTAAATAACCCGTTTTTTGCATACCAATCGAAGTACCTCTGAGTACCATTTCGGGTGCATCAATGTAGGCAATCGAATTTTTGTTATTATAATGGTTTTGATTGATGACCTCCAAGCAGCCGTACAAAAGTCCGGCTTCATCTTTCCCGATAATTACCAATGCCGAGGCTGCATCCTTTCTATAAACCAAAAAAGACTCCTTATCTATCAATTTATCGAGTAAGGATCTAGGCACCATCTTGTTCAGGTTTGAAGATCCTGACGATAAACCCACTAGCACATCAGCAGCACCCAAGGGAGTTGTCGTTGAAAATGGCTTACACGCGGCTTCCTCAACATTCAGAAATTCCCTCACACGCTCGACAGCGTAGTTAAAGCGGGCAGTATTGCTAACTCCATCCCTAGAAAAAAAAACACTTTTTTCGCGAGCGGTCGTGTGCAGAACAAACACCAAAAAAAATGAAAATACCAATAAAAGCTGTTTTCTAGAAGTCATTTGTCTATCCATTACTTATTTTATAGCGCCACGAAAAAGAATAAAAAGCCTCCCTTATCTTTACCATATAAAGTGAAACCTGCTTTAACACTTCGCTTATAATTGTCAACTCAAAAAAACACATTTTTGCGCTTTTATTCATGTGGATAATTATCTTCTTATAACAAGATATTACCATATGCGAATCTTCAATCGAACTATTATTCTAAATTGAGCGATAATATCTAATCAAAAAATGCTATCTTTCCACATTGATTCATAAAATTAACACCATGCAAAAATTAAGTTCCTTACTGCTATTCGTTTTTTTTATTACGTATACCCAGGCCCAAGAAAAAGTATTGTTGCGTTTGGCTCCACAGCAGGGAGAAACGAAAACGTATGAAATGATTATGAAATCGGATATAGAAGGGCCACAAAGCATGATCATGGACATGAACATGGGGTTAACGATGACTGCAAAAGAAGTTACTACCGACTCGATCACTTACGAATCGAAGTATGGTAAAATACGTACCGACATCAACGCCGGAATGATGACGATCTCTTATGATTCAGAGAAAACGCCAGAAAATCAAATGGAGGAAATGATGGCTTCTCAATTCAAGCCGCTACTGGAAAGTACGCTTTCTATCGTGATGGACAAAAGGGCAAAGGTCATCAGCATGGATTTTCCGAATGTTCCGGATCAGGCATTTGATAGGGGAAGCATCCAAGGGATGTCTATATCGTTCCCAGAAAATGAAATTGCAATCGGAGATTCTTGGGATTCGGAAATTGCCCTGGAGCAATTGGGCGCCAAAGGCACAACAACCAACACGCTGACCGAAAAAACAGCAGATGGATACCGTGTTTCCGTTTCAGGAAATTACACCGATAATTCCGGTAATTTTATTGGGACGGCAACAGGTTATTATGTTTTGGATCCAAAAACCTTTTTTACAAAGAATTCTACGGTTACTTCTGAAATGGAATTTCAAGGATCAAAAATAAAATCAACAGTAGAATTGAGAGAGGTTAACTAACGCTTTTTTTTAATGATCTATTATTTTCTTTTGTTTTCTCAAAAGAACCTCTATTTTTGTGCCGACTAAAAGCTGTTTCACAGTCATGGTATACTAGATAAAAGATGCACTATTCTTTTTCTGGTTAGCTAGCCGGAATCTTGGAATTCTCCTTCAATAAAATCTAATAAACCTTTATATTGTTTTTAGTCGCTCTTTACGAGAGCTACGCTGTTTTATTATATCTAGATTCAATTTAATGGAAAAAGCATTCAATTTACAATCGATTCGTAATCTGAACTTTAAAAATGAAATTCTTGCTGGCCTAACGGTGGCGATGACGATGATTCCCGAATCACTTTCTTTTTCCATCTTAGCAGGATTATCTCCTTTAACAGGACTGTATGCAGCTTTTTTAATGGGGCTCGTTACATCTATCCTTGGGGGCCGTCCAGGTATGGTATCGGGGGGGGCGGGGGCAACTGTTGTTGTACTGATCGCGCTTGCTTCCAGCCATGGCGTCCAATATCTTTTTGCCGCTGTAGTATTGGCCGGGTTACTACAGTTTTTAGTAGGTCTATTCAAACTAGGGAAATTTGTCAGGTTGATCCCGCAGCCTGTCATGTACGGATTTTTGAACGGTCTGGCGGTCATCATATTCATGGCGCAAATCGAACAGTTTAAATTGCCTGGCGATGCAGCGGGCTGGATGAGCGGCACGCCCCTGTACACGATGATGGGTTTAACTATTCTTACCATCTTAATTGTTATCGGTCTACCTCGTCTAACAAAGGCAATACCAGCGTCGCTAGTCGCTATATTAGTTGTCTTCGGATTGGTAACCGTTTTTGGTATAGAGACTAAAAAGGTAATAAATATTGCCTCTGTTAGTGGTTCTCTTCCTACTTTCAGTATCCCGGAAATTCCGTTTACGTTTGACACATTAAAACTCATTTTTCCTTATGCCCTCGTTATGGCCGGTGTTGGACTTATTGAGTCTTTGTTGACATTAAATATGGTCGATGAAATTACCAATACGAAAGGTCGATCCAATAGGGAAGCCATGGCACAGGGAACGGCAAATGTGGTTAATGGCTTTTTCGGTGGTATGGGGGGATGTGCCATGGTGGCACAGACCTTGGTCAATTTGAATGCCGGCGCACGGACACGGTTGTCTGCCTTCATCGGTGCAATCGCTATTTTGGTCATCATATTGGTTGGGGCGCCCTTTATCGAACAAATTCCAATGGCTGCGCTCGTAGGTGTAATGATGATGGTTGCCATCGAAACATTCGAATGGGTTAGTTTTCGCATCATAAACAAATTTCCAAAGTCAGATATTTTCGTCGGCATCCTCGTGGCGCTTATCACCATTATCCTACACAATCTTGCCCTGGCTGTACTAATAGGAGTCGTCATTGCGGCATTAGTGTTTGCTTGGGACAATGCCAAACGCATCAGAGCCAGAAAGTTTATTGATGAAGATGGTGTAAAGCATTATCAGATCTACGGCCCATTGTTTTTCGGTTCGACCACGGCCTTTTTAGAAAAATTTGAAGTAGCGGAAGATCCCGAACAAATTGTAATCGACTTTCGCGAAAGCCGGGTAGCAGATATGTCTGCCATAGATGCGCTTAATAAAATTACCGAGAAATATGCAAAACTCAACAAAAAAGTGCACCTTAGACATCTCAGTGAGGATTGTCGGATACTGCTTGGCAACGCAGGAACCTCTATTGATGTGAATATTCTAGAAGATCCGACCTATAAGGTAATGCCCGATGCCTAGCGGCTCAACAAACTAACCAGAGTTAGGGACATTTTATTTATATTCTTATTTGTCACCAAAGCCCTGTTACAACAAACAGCATGAATCCAACAACAGAAAAAAATAAAAGAAAAACCTTCGGGATAATCAGCCATCCGGATGCCGGAAAAACGACACTGACAGAAAAATTTCTCCTTTTCGGGGGTGCTGTGCAAACTGCAGGAACTGTAAAGCGAAACAGAGGCGCAAGAACCGCTCTTTCCGACTTTATGGAAATCGAGAAACAACGTGGAATATCAGTTTCCACTTCGGTAATGGGGTTTACGTACAAGGGGTGTCAAATTAATATCTTGGACACACCAGGGCACAAGGATTTTGCTGAAGACACCTACAGAACCCTTACGGCCGTGGATTCCGTAATATTAGTCATCGATTGCGTAAAAGGGGTGGAAGAACAGACGGAAAAGCTTATGAAAGTATGCCGCCTACGTTCCATTCCGGTTATTATATTTGTTAACAAATTTGACCGGGAAGGGCGTAATCCATTTGAGCTTTTGGAAGAAATCGAGCAGCGACTGGATATTACCACCTGCCCAATGACCTGGCCAATCGGAATAGGATCAACTTTTAAGGGTGTTTACCATTTGTACAACAGCTCGCTTAACATTTACAGTGCGAGCAAAACGAAGAAAGCCGATGATTATATAGAGATCAAGGATCTAAATGATCCGAAATTACCTAAGTTGATCGGTGAATCCCTAGCAAACTCGCTAAGGGATGAGGTGGAACTTGTCTCGAATGAATTTGAAAAGTTCGACGAACCCCTTTACCAAGCGGGATATTTGGCGCCCCTGTTCTTTGGCAGCGCCATTAATAATTTTGGTATACAGGAACTGCTCGATACATTTATATCCGTAGCGCCGTCTCCCCAAGCGCGAGAAACATTGACCAGGACTGTTTCCCCTAATGAAGAACCGTTCACGGGATTTATTTTCAAGATACACGCCAATCTAGATCCTAGACATAGGGACCGAATAGCTTTTTGTCGGATTTGCTCCGGCAAATTCAAAAGAAATACCTTTTACTATCACACGCGCCGAGAAAAAAGATTAAAATTCTCTTCACCGACTACATTTATGGCTTCGGAAAAAACAGTCGTGGAGGAAGCATGGCCTGGTGACGTCGTGGGGCTCTATGATGCAGGTAATTTTAAAATTGGCGATACATTAACTGAAGGCGAAAACCTTCAATTCAAGGGTATTCCGAGTTTCTCTCCCGAAATTTTCAAAGAGCTCGAAAACATGGATCCCCTCAAGACCAAACAGCTGGACAAGGGGATAGAACAGCTGGCCGACGAAGGACTGGCGCAGGTATTTACATTTACGCTTGGTCGACAACGTATTGTCGGTGTAGTGGGGGAACTGCAGTTCGAGGTAATAAAATTCAGGCTTCTACAAGAATATGGCGCATCCTGCACATTTAGGGCAAGGGAATTCTCGTCAGCAAGCTGGCTAAGTATGGAGGATGATGATGCGCTTAAACAATTTTCGGCATCCCACCGCCATAATATTGCCCATGACAAGGAGAATAGGCTCGTATTTTTAGCCAATTCTGCTTGGGACCTGCAGCAGGCAAAAAGTAAATTTCCTACACTCAAGTTCTATGAGACATCCGAATACAGATAGCACTGCAACAAAAGACAAAAGGCCTTCCATCACTGAAAGGCCTTTTGTCTTAAAAATCGTATTGATTATACATTTACCTCGGATTTGTAATCCTCTGCAGACAACAAACCATCGATATCTGCGAGGTCTGCTAATTTTGCACGGATAATCCATCCTTCACCATAAGGATCTGTATTTACTAGTTCAGGAGAGGCATCGATTGCATCATTGATAGCGACCACGGTAGCTGTAACCGGCATGAATAAATCTGAAACAGTTTTCACAGCTTCGATCGTACCAAATACTTCGTTTGCTGCTACTTCCTCTCCTACAGTATTGATATCGACAAAAACGATATCGCCTAATTCACGCTGTGCAAAGTCTGTAATACCAATTACAGCCTCATCTCCTTCTACACGAACCCACTCGTGATCCTTTGTGTATTTTAATTCTGCTGGAAAATTCATTTTTTTTGTTTTTTTCCAAACTTAGATAAAATTGCTTTTTATAACAAATATAAGTTTTGTATTTGATTGCATATAAATGCAGATTTAGCTAAGTTTACGCTATGAATGCGCAAATCCAACAGCTTTACAACATCGGCAGCAAGAGCGATCGTCTGATCATAGGCTTAATGTCCGGTACTTCTCTAGATGGCTTGGATATTGCACTTTGTCGCATCCAAAATAGTGGTATAAAGACTAGACTTGAGCTGCTTCATTTCGCTACACTGGACTATACAGCTGATTTTCGTAACAAAGTAAGGCGGGTTTTTGCAAAAAGAGAAATTGACCAGCAGACACTCTGTGGGTTAAACTCATTTATCGGCATGGAACATGCCAGACTGATTCAGCGTGCCTTAAATAAATGGCAGATCGAACCTGCACAAATAGATCTTATCGCAAGCCATGGTCAGACCGTCTACCATGCTCCGCAGATCTTGACCAAAGACCTGTCACTTCCCAACAGTACACTACAGATAGGTGATGGCGATCATATCGCCGTCCATACAGGAATTATTACCATCTCCGATTTTCGCCAAAAACATATTGCGGCGGGCGGCGAAGGTGCTCCATTAGCAGCTTACGGCGACTACCTGTTGTTTACCGACGACGTAGAAAATCGTATCCTATTAAATATCGGCGGAATTTCGAATTTCACTTTCTTGCCCCATACGGGCAGTGACCTGCAGTCTTTCGCCACAGATCTAGGACCGGGCAACACGATGATGAACCAATATGTCGCTACATATTATGGCATAGAAATGGATACACATGGAGAAATTGCGAAGCAGGGAACGGTACATCGCGAATTATTGTCCGCTCTACTTGCTGAAGAGTTTCTGCAGCAGGACTTCCCAAAAACAACAGGACCTGAGCTATTCAATCTTCAGTACCTGAAGCAAATACAACAGCAGACAAATACAAGCTCGCTAAGCCATCCGGACGTACTGGCTACCCTCAATGCCTTTTCGGCAAAAGCGATTACCCAAGGTATTCAAAAGGTGACAAAAGGACTTCAACAGATAGCTGTATATATGAGCGGAGGGGGTATTCATAATCCATTGCTGATTGAAAACATCCGTCAGGATCTTCCATCGGTGAAAATCGAATCCATGCAACAGCTCAACATGGATCCCGATGCGAAAGAGGCTTGTCTATTTGCACTATTGGCTAATGAGACCGTGGCCGGGAGTCCGGAAAACTTTAACAACATTAAAAATTCTCCCGCCGTCTGTATGGGTAAAATTAGTTTTCCTAGCTAGCGCTTTCTTACCGCATGCAGGTATTGCAAATTTGTAGATTTGCGAATTCGCATTTTTAACTATCAATTGCCTGATGAATGAATAGCTTAAACGGATAGATATCCTTGCAGGTATTAATCACTTTATCCAAGGCATCGGCACTTTGCATCTCTTCGTCCGAAAACTGCTTATACAGGATAAAACTCTTGAGTTTTAATAATTCAATATTTGGATCGTTCGCATCATATCCCGCCGGTGGTCGCACCAGTTTATCCTCTTGAGACAGATCTTCTGGCTTCCAGCCACCTGCTGCTAGGGCGTTGACAAACTCAACAGCATTGTAGTCAATCTCCTGACGTATCGCATCGAGGTGTTCTTTCTTTGGTCTCCAATAGCCTGCCGCTAAAAAATTGTTTCCCGATTCGATATGGATATAATATTCCGGTCCATCCAATTTACGTCCATCTATCGATATTCCTGCCGCCAACCAACTCTTATAGGGCGTCTTGTCTTTCGAAAATCGGATATCCCTATAAATCCTAAACATGCATTTTGCCGCCTTGATGTCCGTATTAATCTGCAAATCAAACTCCGACAATCGCTGAATCATTGCTTCGATAAATTCCTTTACATTCTGATTAGCGAGATCGTAATCCTCTTTGTGTTCCTGAAACCACTCCCGTGTATTATTTTTTTTGAGATTTCGTAAAAATGAAAATGTAGCTGAACGAATAAGCATAAGTAGATATTAGATGTAAGAATTGAGATATTAGACTAAAATTCAAAACTTAAATTTAAAAAAAAGCATACCATGAAATCATTCTAAATTCTTATTATTGAATGAGTAGTAAAAAAATAAAAACCAACGGCGCAGCAATCAAAAGTCCGTCAAAGCGATCAAGCAATCCACCATGTCCTGGTAGAATCTTTCCCGAATCCTTTACACCAAGACTCCGTTTTAGCATGGACTCAACCAGATCTCCAAACGTTCCGAACACACCTATGATAATGGCCATGGTAGCCCATTCCCATTTTTGCAACGAACCAAAATACTGCGCTAGATTAAGTGCGACAAAAAAAGCGAGCAATACGCCCCCAAAGAAACCTTCCCACGTTTTATTCGGAGAAATGCGTTCAAATAGTTTCCGCTTACCGAAACTCCTTCCGGCAAGATAAGCACCCGTATCGTTAGACCATAGAATAATCATAAAACCAAGGGGAATATATGGATTGTATCCACCTTTGATAAATCCCAATGAAAGGAAGAACAAAAAGGGAAAACTCGCATATATCACGCCTAAAAACGTATAAGCGATATCATGAAATGGCTGCGTACGCTTACTAAATAAGGATACGATAAACACTACGGAGAACAATGGCAGAAACAACCAAACTTCATTCAACGGAATCATGCCAAGACAATACAGACTTACTAAACCGCCTAATACCAAAGCAGTAATTAGTCCTACCGGTACATTGGGATGCACGGTATCACTTTTCACCATCCCATAGAATTCGTATAGACACCAGGCGCCCAGCAAACTAAAGAAAACAACAAAACTATATTGTCCTAACAAGATAGCTCCAATCAATACGGCTATAAAAAAAAATCCGGTGATCGCTCTAGTCAGCATCTGTTGGATTTTGAGAAGTGGCACCGTAATCATTAATCAGACTTTCCGCCTCTTGTACTTCTTCTTGTGGCACATACAATTCTATCCGCCCAAATAAGTATGAAGAATCTTGCTTATTCAACAACACGGCCTTTAGCCCATGTTCTTCAAGCATTTGCTTCACGATTTCACTTTCAATTGCGTTGTTATACGTTCTAATTTTGGTCCAGTCGTTCTCCATTTATCTTCCTATTCTGATGTACATGTTTATAAAAAAACCAGCCTATTACAGCTGTAATTAATAAACTGCCAAGATACACAATTATTGGGTAGGTTTCACTAACCTGCAAATCTGCATATGTTTTTCCCTGTTTCGTATACACGTAGGCTAATACGGCAACAGAGGCATTGTTGAGAAAGTGGCAAATAATAGGTATCCAGATATTGCGCGACCAAACCAGCATATATCCGAAAAACACGCCCAATATCAAGCGGGGAAAAAAGCCATAGAACTGCACATGAATGGCACTGAATATGATAGCTGTTATCCAAACCGTTAGGTGATGATTTTTGAATACCCGTTGAAAAATCTGCTGAAGCGATCCACGAAAAAAGTACTCCTCGGCGATAGCGGGTAAAACTGCCATGACGACGATATTGAGCAATAATAGATCAATACGATCCACCATGACAATATTCTGGGTGAGCACCGCCATATTGTCTTCCTGTACACGCATCCAATTTTCCACCTCCTTAATCGACTCAGGTAATTGCATACGCATATTCCATTCTCCAATAAGTTGCATCAAAGGAGCAAAAGCAAATAAGAGCGCTGCAGCTAGTATATAGCTTTTTATATTGGTAATCTCCCTAACTGGAAAATAGGTATAATAGCTTTCAATTTTTTGTAAGAAGATTGCAGGCAACAGAAATGTCCCAACAGAACTACTCGCCAGCAACAGATACAAAAAAGTAAGGTTACTACTGCCGGTATAAATCGAATTGGTATCCGTAATCATACTTCCCCAATCTCCGGTAAAGATCACTTTGCCCGCAAGCACGATTATCTGCATCGCAATGCTTAGCCCGATAGTGAGAACTACTAAAATAAGGAGCGACTTCCCCGGCGAATTCGGTGATGCTGTGTATCCATTCATAAGTTAAAGGTAAGTATTATTAAAAAAGCAAAGGGCAATTTTTTTTGCCCTTTGCTTTTTTTTAATTGACACGGATCGGATCCGCTGGTTTTTTAATCTTCTTATACGGATACGTTTTCATTTCTTCCAACAGAAGCTGAACCGTTTTCTCCAATTGTGGATCCTTGCCTTCTAATAGCTCTTTTGGCATCTGTTCGACAAAGATATCAGGTGCTACTCCTTCATTCTCAATGATGTAGTTACCGTTAAGGTCAAACACACCAAAGTTAGGTGACGTAATACGTCCGCCATCCAACAACGGTGGATACCCCGAAATACCCACTAAAATCCCCATGGTTGTACGGCCGACTAATTTGCCTAGTCCTTTAAACCTAAACATATAAGGCATCATATCGCCTCCTGAACCTGCGTTCTCGTTAATGATCATGGCTTTAGGACCGTAGATTCCATTTCCCGGTGTGGTAAAACTTTTACCGTCACGGATGCCCCAACCTGCAATCAGGTCACGGGATAATAGATCAATGACGTAATCGGCTACCGAGCCGCCTCCATTATTTCTCTCGTCCATCAAAAGGGCCTTTTTGTCCATCTGCGCAAAATAATACCGATTGAAATAGGTATATCCCTCCTGTCCAGTGTTGGGCATGTACACATAAGCAATCTGACCGTTACTCATTTGATCGACCTTTTTTCTGTTATTTTCAACCCAATCCATCCTTCGCAAAGCAATTTCATCTGCGAAGGAGATTGGCTTCACCACGACATCCTTACCCCCATCATACGATGGTTTCGAGTTGATTCGGAGCGTTACTTGTTTATCTACCCGTTGCTCCAATAACTTATAAATATTCACCGAGGCATCCAATTTTACCCCATCCACACCAACAATATAGCTTCCTTCTTTAATATTCAATCCAGGTTCTGCTAAAGGTGCTTTAAATGCTGGATTCCAGTCCAAGCGTGTGAATATTTTATTAATCTTATACACGCCATTGCTCGCTTCTAGATCTGCTCCTAATACACCTGTGCTTACGGATGGCGTAGAAGGCTCATCACCCGGATAAATGTAATTATGCCCCACGACCATCTCGCCCATCATCTCGTTAAGCAGATAACCTAGATCAGAGCGGTGATTGACATAGGGAAGAAATTTTTCATATTTTCCTTTGATAGCTGTCCAATCGGCACCGTGCATATTCTCTACATAGAAAAAATCCTTCTGGAGCGACCACACCTCATTAAATACCTGATTCCATTCCGCGGCAGGGTCTACCTCGTACTTGAAATCGTTTATATTCAACTTGCCACTATCTGGAGCAGGCTTCTGTCCGGCCGGTACGATAAAATAGTCTTTACCATTCGAATAGATCATCCGCTTGCCATCAGCACTTATTTCAAAACCCCTCACATTCTCGATCAAAGTCTTGTTTTCCAGCTTATCCAGATCGTATACACCTAATGTACCTCCCCGGCGATAGACGAGCATTTTATCTACACCGCCATCTAAACTATAGTAACCTGCTGGTAGCGGCAAGGCCACGATACGGTTGTTGATTTCGTCAAAATCTACTTCCAATTTTTTCACAGGTTCTTTTTCTTCCGCAGCATCCTTTTTGTCATCCTTCTTCTTACGATCCTCTTTTTTATCCGCCTTTTTTGGCTCTTCTAATTTATCTTCTTTTACCGTTTCTTCGTCACTTTCGTTTTTGAAGAGAGAAGGTGTCTTTTTTGATAGGATGAAAGCGTATACACTATAATTAGGACTCCGCTCATAAGCACTCATGTGTAAGCCCGAATTGGTCAGTCCCGTGTTGGTACTCGCCGCAAAGAAAAGATATTTACCGTCTCTACTGAATGTCGGACTGCCGGCCTGACTCATGCCATCTGTTATTTGATGGCTTTTTCCACTTTTCAGGTCGTACATAAAAATTGCACTCACTCCGTTAATCAAAGATTTGGAATAGGCAATCCAATTGGAATCAAAGGACCAGGCCGATTCAAAGTGATTACGGGTACGTCCCAAGGTAGAGCTTAATTTATCCGAATCCACTAGGGTGACATTTTTACTGATCACGTCGACATAGTACAGGTTAAGATGGGCATCATTGAAAAATAATTTCTTGCTGTCGGGCGACCATTGGGGCTGAAAATAAAAAGGTCCTGCTCCTAAATTAATATAAACCGCTTCTTTGACCGCCTTCTGGTCGCGAAGAACCAATTCATATTTTCCGTTTTTATCGGATAGGTACGAAATCCATTTTCCATTTGGTGACCAAGCAGGGAAACGCTCATGGCTCCCTGCTTCGTTGGAAATATTCCGGGCATCGCCCTTTTCCTTCGGCACGGAAATGATTTCACCACGGCTTTCAAATAATGCTCTTTGTCCCGTAGGTGAAATATTAAAGCCTCTAATATCGTCTCTTAGATTTACATAATGTGTTCTTTTGTACAACGCGTCGGCATGTACAGCAATAGCTAATGAATGCACGCTTTTGCTATTTACCTCCAAAATATGAATACGTCCTGCATATTCAAAGGTTAGCTCGTTGTCGTTACCCTGCAAGGTACGTACATCGTAATCGGTATAGTTTGTCAGCTTTTCTACCTTCTTGGATTTTACATCATAGCTAAAGATGTTAACAATCTTATCCCTATCGGATAAGAAATACACCTTACCTCCTAACCAAATTGGCTTTACATCATTGCATCTTTCCCCGGGAACAATTTCCACGTCTTTGGTTTTGGTATCAAAAATCCAGATGGAAGGCATACCTCCGCCTCTATAACGCTTAAATGCAACACGATCCCGTTCCGTGGGATCTCCATTTTTGATGTAAGCCCAATAGCGACCATCTGCTGAAGGGCTACCCTGATAGGCCTCCGGCATTAGTAATGGTGTAGCTAATTCTCCCTGCAAGCTTGTCTTGTATAATCTTGCGCCTAAAGAATAGTTGAATTCACGGGTAGTCGTAAAATACACTTCATTGTTATTCACCCAGCCTCTCATCACATCCGAAGCGGGGTGAAAAGTAATGCGTTTGGGTTCGCCGCCCTTCACAGGCACCACATAAACATCGGTATTGCCATCGTAATTACCGGTAAAGGCTATTTGTGATCCATCGGGAGAAAAAATCGGATTTTGTTCTACGCCTGGGTTTACTGTCAGTCGTCGTGGATGCTGTCCACTTTTATCCGCAACCCAGATATCACCTCCATACACAAAGGCAACGTGCGTCTTACTTATACTCGGGTTACGCAACAATAAGGTTTCTTCTTGCGCCTGGCTATTATTTAGGTTAACAAAAGTGAATGCAACACCTAAGTAGAAGGATATTTTTTTTAACATATAGAGATAAGAATATTGAGTAGCAAATATATTTGATTTTCAACAATTAGTGCCATTATATCCAAGTTGTTGCATATATATAGGCATCAACAAAACTTTCATGATCCATTGGATCGCCAACAGGCATGAAAGTTCTTGATGGCCTTTGAGAAATAGACCCTTTCAGAAAAAAAAACGCCGGAAATTAATTCCAGCGTTCATGATTCTACATAAAATTTTTTTAATCTTCAGAAGCGATTTCCTCATCAACTAAGACACGGCCACAGTGCTCGCAAATAATGATTTTTTTGCGTTGACGAATCTCAGACTGCAACTGAGGTGGTATCTTGTTGTGACAACCTGAACAGCTATCACGCTCGATAGAAACAACGGCAAGGCCGTTTCGGTAAGAATTACGGAGCCTATTATACACTTTCAACAAACGCTCTTCGTTGTGTTTTGTTGCATCTTCGGCTTTAGTCAACAAGGCATCTTCTTCAATTTGTGTTTCAGAAGTGATTGTTTCCAGTTCATTTTGCTTAACCGCTAATTCAGCTTTGTTAAAATCCAGGTTGCTCAACGTCTTGTCGTAGCCTTCCGTTTTATTTTTGATTTCAAACTCGGCTTCTTTTATACGTTTTTCGCAAACTTGAATTTCAAGACCTTGAATTTCGATTTCCTTAGAAATAGCATCATACTCACGATTGTTTTTCACTTCGTTCAATTGACCTTCGTATTTCTTGATGGCAGACTGTGCGTCTTTAATCATGTTTTTACGTTTTACAATTGAATCTTCTAAATCGTCAAGATCTACTCTAATTTTTTCAAGACGCGTTTCTAATCCAGCGATTTCATCTTCTAAATCAGCCACTTCAATAGGAAGTTCACCACGCACTTGGCGAATTTTGTCTATTTTAGTATGGACCGTTTGCAACGACCATAATGCTTGTAATTTTTGTTCTACGGTTTGTTCCATTAACTGTAGTATTTGATTGGATTTGTGTCTGTTTCCGTTATTAAGACAGCAAAGTTAGCAAATTTTTTCCGAATTATGTCGAACAATAATTCTTGCGTAAATTGTTCACTTTCAAAATGTCCGATATCTGCAACTATGATTTGACCTTCCGCATCGAAAAACTCATGGTACTTATAATCTGCGGTCACATAAACATCAGCCCCTGACCGCTTTGCATGTTCCAACAAAAATCCACCTGCACCTCCGCAAACCGCAACCCGCGAGATTTCTTTTCCTAAAAATTGTGTATATCGAATCACATTTAGCTTCAGCTTTTCCTTTAAATACGCCAAAAAGTCCTTTTCAGACAAGGGAGTTTGCAAATTTCCAATTATTCCTGATCCGATATGACGCGATGTATTTTCCAGCGTCATGATGTCATATGCAACCTCTTCATAAGGATGAGCAGACAGTAGCGCCACCACAATCGAACGCTCTAAGTGGCTTGGATAAGCGACTTCTATTCGGGTTTCTTCCACACGCTCTTGACTTCCCACCTCACCAATGGTAGGCGTTGTGCCATCTAGCGGACGAAAAGTACCATAACCTGCCGAATTATAGCTGCATTGGTCATAATTACCGATATGACCAGCTCCTGCATCGAACAAAGCCTGACGCACCGGCTCCACATCTGTTCGAGGCACATATACGATCAACTTCTTCAACAGTCCCGATTTAGGACTTAAAATTGCCTGGGCCTCCAGCCCGAGTTTGTCTGCAATTTTCGAACTCACACCTCCCACGACATTGTCCAAATTGGTATGTATCGCATACAACGCAATGTTGTTCTTAATCGCCTTGATAACAGTCCGTTCCACGTAATTCCGATTATTGAATTTCTTCAACCCCTTAAATACGATAGGGTGGTGCGATATGATAATATCACAGCCTTTTGCTATCGCTTCGTCGACGACAGCCTCCGTACAATCTAAGGAAATAAGTGCCTTTGTAATCTCGTCTTCCGCATTGCCAACAATAAGTCCAGCATTGTCATATGATTCCTGATAAGACAAGGGGGCAATACGCTCCAAATAATTTGTCAGTTCTTTTATCTTCATTTAGTTGATTTTAGCGGTTGAGCTATCGCTTAGTGTATCCGTATGCCTATTATGTGCTTTCAATAGCTTTTTATATTCTGCAATTTTAACCCAGTATACGATAAGATATATGAAATTAACCAGTGAGGCTAAATATCTCAAAAAGATAGGCAACGGCAAATTTCCGACCAAAAAGGAAACGGCAAAAATATAGCCCTGCTTACGTGTGGGATTCTCTTCAACGGCAATCTTCCGATCAAAAAATTCATTGTTTAGTGAATCAGCTAGCCGACGTACGACCTCAAAATTCCAATAGATGTTAAAAAAAGGAACTGCCAAAAACCATGCCTGGCTCGGTAATATGCATAGATTCTCCTTTTGTATTAATTTCAGTGTGGACCGCACCGTATTCGCAAAAAACAGCCACAATGTAAGCTGTATTATGGCTCCTATAATGAGATAAGGCAGTATCTTCTCTAAGTCCGGGTTATTCTGTATTAATTCTTCCATATGTTTCACTTCACTTTAACAACAGACCTACCAGCTTAGCATTCTACTGTTTGCTATGCGGCGTTTCCATCAGGGATTAAATTTACGCAGACTTAAACAAACAATAAAAAGATTGCGGGAATCTTGTGCAATTCCTGCGGTTTCTTTTTCCAGGCTGCTATAGACATGGTTTTAATCTGTTCGTCCGCAGCGGTAAGATTACTGGATATACTTAACAGCGTAGAGGGTTTACAAATGCGCAATAATTCACTGAGCAATTGATTATTCCGAAAAGGTGTTTCAATAAAAATCTGTGTCATCTTTTCCCGAGCACTTTGATTCTCCAAATCCTTTATCCGCTTGGCGCGCTCTCCCTTGTCAATAGGTAAATAACCCTGAAAGGTAAACTTTTGCCCATTAAAACCCGAGGCCATTAATGCGAGCAGAATAGAACTTGGTCCAACCAAGGGTATTACCTGAATGCCTCTTTTATGTGCCTCTAGAACTATATCCGAACCGGGATCTGCCACAGCGGGACATCCTGCTTCCGACATGAGCCCAATATCCTTACCTTTCAGCACATTCGCAAAAACCTCGCCGTAATCCATTTGACCACGGGCATGTTTTCCATAGTCGTGCATAATTAGTTGATTTTGGGGTATTTTCAACCCCGCTAACTTTAAGAAACGCCTTGCCGTTTTCTCATTTTCCACTACATATTCGTTAATAGTATCGATTATTTCCTGGTGCAAGAACGTATAAGACGATTTCTCAGCACCTTCCGCAAGCGGTACAGGAATCAAATAAAGTTTACCAGCATTCATATACGCAAACCTATAAAATTAAACCAAGAAGTTTTTAATAATTTCGCTCATTCTGCATTATTCGATATTAGTTGTTGCCCAATGCCTCTTTCTTCCCGTTAGCTAAAAGCCAACAGGAAGAAAGAGGCAATAAATAAATCAAACTTGTACAAATACGATATCTTTAATATCTTACCAAATTATACGACAGGATTTATAATCTAAAGACATCTTATCTGTATCTTTAGTTAAGTGATTTTAAACGGAATAATTGTGAAGAGAGCTGCATCATACTGCCTAAGTTTAGTTTCCATACTATTTTTTTATTGCTTTTCGTTTGCGCAAGAAATTGGAATCACGTCTGTCGGCGTTGAACATGAATTACCTTCGTTAACTGTTAACCGAACTTTTCAGGACAGTGATGGCTTTATTTGGTTTGCTACTGCACAAGGTTTTAGTCGGTTTGATGCTTTTAATGTACTCAATTTCAAACTAAAAAATAATGACGGCAACCTCATTGCTGATCAAAATATAACGTCGATAAGTGAAGTAAAAGGTTTACTTCTGTTAGCGACCCAAAATGGATTGTATATGATGGACAAGCGATCGTATGCAGTGCTCCCTTTTCCCGATCGAGCATTGGAAAATGCAAATATTACGACCATCCATATTGATGGGGAGTCCAACATTTGGGTAGGAACCCTTAATGCGATCTATGTATACAGACCAGATCTTAGTCTTTTAAAAAAATACATACACGATCCGAATAACAAAAACACCATCCCTTCGGGTACGGTCAGTATCATTTTTGAGGATCGCCGGGGGAATATGTGGATGAGCGTCTGGAGCGAAGGGCTTTTCAAATTGGACAAAAACAAAAACAGGTTTATTTCCTATCCACAACTAGGACTAAGAAACAACCCTTTCAAAATGTTGGAAGACGATCATGGGCAACTTTGGATCGCTACCTGGGGAGACGGACTCTTTCTATTCAATCCCGACGATCCAAAGAACTTGTACCAGGAAGTTATCATAAAAAATAAAAGGAGGACAGGGAAAGAAGAGCTTTTTTATGACATGATCCAAGATCGGCATAAAAAATACATCTGGATTTTGTCATTCTCCGGCGTATCTACCTTTGCGTATACCGCAACAGGAGCCCTAAAAGCAATTGATCAATCGTCCGTGTTTGACAATACGTCCAATATTTTCAATGGTATCTATCAAGATCGAACAGGCACACTATGGTTATCTATCGGAGGCAAAGGTGTATCCGCCATTCATTTTGATCGGCCGAATATGCGGTATTTCGGCTTTGAACAGGTGAAGCAAAGACATGGTTTATCGCCAATTCTAAATATGCTTTATCGGGACAACGACGGTCAGCTTTGGTTCAATCTGGAACGGATTGGTCTTGGTAAATTTGATCCACAAAAAAATATAGTATATACCTATAGCAACACCAGTTTTAAGGATTTGGTAGCTATCCGGGCGGTAACCTCCGCATTTGAAGTGAATAATGAGATCTGGGTTGGCTCGTCGTATGAACCAACCATATCGATTTTCCAAAAAAACGATGGAGCCATCCTACTAAAACGGCAAATAAATCTACTGGAAGGGAACCCGCAGGCTGGTATACCGCTCTTTTTCTTCGCCGATACGCACCATAATATTTGGATCGCGACAACGAACGGAATTCTTGTGCAGGGAAAAGACGACCAAGAGTTATTTGCGATCCAGGGTATACAGGACGATATCACGGCGATCTCCGAAGACCCAGATGGAAGTATATGGGTGGCGACCAGAAGCAAGGGGATTTATCAACTTAATCCGCAGAAACCGTGGAAAGCAAATCAGCGTATCGGCAAACATACACCAGGGCTGCTAACCGATCATATTGAAACCATGAGTACTGACGATCGGGGTAACCTTTGGATCGGCACAAAAGATGCACGTTTGCTGTGCTACCATATTCAGCAGAAAAAAATAGACGAGTTCGCCAATTC
This sequence comes from Sphingobacterium alkalisoli, assembly GCF_005049105.1. Taxonomy (GTDB): domain Bacteria; phylum Bacteroidota; class Bacteroidia; order Sphingobacteriales; family Sphingobacteriaceae; genus Sphingobacterium; species Sphingobacterium alkalisoli. Next base: position 258,199 of record NZ_SUKA01000001.1, on the reverse strand, counting down.
ACAGCTCTTTTCGAAAAATCAGCTTCTTGATGTCATCTGTTTTGACCAAACCATCTGGCTGTCAACCACTAGAAATATATATAAGATAAACCCAACCAACAAAAACATTATAGAATATACTGCCAGCGACGGGTTAAATGTAAACATGTTCGCAAAACGAGCCTATGCAGTGGATCGAAAAAATAAATCTGTTTATTTTGGAGGATACAACGGCGTTGTACATTTTGAACATTCAGATTTTGTTGCCGAACATACCCCTCGTGTTATCGTTTCAGACATTAAAATCAATAATCAATCCGCCGTACTTCATTCGCAGAACCAAAAGTTTGACTTTTACAAGCAGTCACTTGTTTTGGAACCGGAAGACCAAAATTTAGAAATTAGCTTTACCTCTCTTGAATATAGTCACCCCGATAAAATTAGGTACGCTTATAAGCTAGAAGGCATAGACAAAGACTGGGTATATGCCCCACGAGAACGCCATTTCGCAACGTATAATAACCTGGGCAAAGGAAAATATCGCTTTTTGATTAAATCCACAGATCTTAACAATAAATGGAACTCGGCTGTTACTGAAATCACCATCAAAAAAAAGCCCGCATTTTACGAAAGCAACTTAGCCTATCTTATTTACACGCTGATTGTGATTGTCCTTATCTATTATATCATCACCTTTGCACTAAATAGACTGAAGTTACGCAGTGATTTAAGAATAGCGCAGATCGAAAAAGAAAAAGCGAATGAACTGATACAGACCAAGCTCAGTTATTTCACCAATATCTCTCATGAACTGCTAACCCCATTGACAATTATTTCCTGTCTAATCGATGATGTGCAGATCACCACGAAGAAAAACCTCTCCCAGTATGAAAAAATGCGATTCAATTTGAACCGCCTAAAAAGATTATTACAACAAATCTTGGATTTCAGAAGGGTGGAAAATAAGCAAATGGAGCTTCGTGTAAACCAAGGAATCATTAGCCATTTTATTGAAGAACTGTGTTCGGTTTACTTTAGTCCCCTGGCCAAACGAAAAAACATTCATTTTGATTTCCCTTCCCATCAACCTGAACTGGAAGGCTACTTTGATGCAGACAAGCTAGACAAAATACTGTTTAATATCCTATCCAATGCATTCAAATACACCCCGGATGCGGGTCGGGTTTCCCTATCTTATCAAAGCAGCAGCGAAAACGGCAGCACACACTTAATAGTACAGATTGCGGATACAGGAGTAGGCATTTCTTCGGAAGAAATCGATAGAATTTTTATCCCTTTTTATAATAACAAACGCACTACACAAAAAGAAAGCAATGGTATTGGCCTGGCACTCACGAAAGAACTTATCGAAATTCATCACGGGCGTATCACCGTAGACAGTGTACCACAAAAAGGATCCTGCTTCACCATTCGCTTTCCTATAGATAAAGACGCTTACCATGAAACCGAATTACAGGAAGTCGGCGAACAATTTAGGAGCGGGTTGAGCCTTTCTTCCGCTATCGGAGAATCCACTGATATGGAGTTTGCCCTACCGGATTCCGAAAAGCAGCAGCTCAACCTGCTGCTGGTAGAAGATAATGAAGATCTTCGACAAACGGTGAGCAATGTTTTATCAAAAAACTATAACATTTACCAAGCAACACAGGGCGAAGAAGCGCTCACCTTACTACGCAAGCACGAAATTGACATCGTCATCAGCGACATCATGATGCCCGTAATGGATGGACTGACGCTTTGCAAAACAATCAAGAAAACAGATGAAATCAATCATATCCCCGTTATATTATTAACGGCCAAAAATAGTATAGACGATCGAATTGAATGCTATCAGGCGGGGGCGGATGGTTATGTTAGTAAACCTTTTGAGCTAAAAGTGCTCGAAGCAAGAATACACAGCTTCGTGATCAACAAACGGACGAAACAGTTGGATTTTAAGGCAGACCGACAAGTCAATATCTCCACGCTAAATCATACGCCGTTGGATGAGAAGTTTTTAACAAAAATGCTCCACATCATCGAGGAGCATTTATCCGATTCAAAATTCGATGTGCTTGTTCTGGGGGATAAGCTTGGATTGTCTAAATCGACCTTATACCGTAAGATGAAAGTATTGCTTAATCTGTCTCCGAGCGAGTTTATCAAAAACATTCGGCTAAAGCATGCCTGTCAAATGATGGATCAAGACAAGTCCATATCGGTCAGCGAAGTGGCTTTTGCGACAGGGTTTTCTGATCCTCGTTATTTTGCCACTTGTTTCAAGGCCGAATTTGGACTAACACCTTCGGAATACCAAAAGGGTGGATCTCTGAACTAGAAAAATTATGGCTTTATTTACACCAAAATAGGGTAAATAAAGCCAACTTAAAACTACACTTATTTTGTATATCCTAGATTTTGAACCAGTCCTTCTCCTTCCTTGTTATTCAGCTGTATTTCAGTTAATGGAATCGGCAGTAATGCATTAAAATCCTGAAATCCAGACGTTATTTTATTACTAGGACCTTGATCCCCATTTAACGCGATACGTTCCTTCAACTTTCCAGTACGCACAAGGGTCATCCGTCTATTTTCTTCCGCTATCAATTCCCTAGCCCGTTCATCAAGAATAAAGTCAACTGTTATTTGCCCGGCAGATACAGCACCGAGCGTAGCATTTCCGGAATTCGTACGGGCGTCTTTAAACGATCTATTTCGCAATACATTGATATCGGCTGCAGCTCCTCCGGGATTATTCTGACGGAAACGCGCTTCGGCACGCAAAAGATAGGTTTCCGCGAGACGCATGACAGGCCAATCTTTTACCAAGGCATAGCCAAAATCATCTAGTGGATCATACCCGCCCCATTTGGTGGGAAAAGGATACCAAACTTCTAAACTATCTGTACGAAACGGGACCACCTTGTCACCTGTCTTGATAGTGATGTTTTGTACGCCCGCATCTTTCGCTACACGATAACCGTCTGCATCTACACCAATCTCGGTACTAAATCCCACGCGATTGTAATTGGTCGTGCGCCGGATATTGTAATTACTGTTGCGTATATCTCCAGCAAGTCCGTTCCATACCGTATATTTCATAAAATTACTCAACCGCAACCGTCCATTACCACGCCCGCCCAGCGAATCTGCATTTACCATTCCGTCCCATTTATGGTACGCCGGCTGCCATACCCGACGGTGTTGCGGATTATCAATAGTACCACCGTTTACCTCCCGGTTAAACTCGAGCTCAAAAGTCCAAATCGCTTCGGTATTTCCTTCAGAACGGCGCATATTTCCTTGACGGAACATATCGCGGTAATAATCTCCACCTTCTGCCAGGAATTTACCATACCGTTGCTCGATCAGTTTATATTTCTCTCCGTCGATGATATCCGTAGCTTCCTTTTCCGCCTTTTCGAAATAACTAGCATCCCGCATGCCCATGCGAAGGTAAGCTTCTGCCGCCAATTGCCTTGCCATATCCTTGTTGATACGACTTTCCGAAGCCGCACTACCTACCTCTGGAAGATTAACAACCGCAAAGGTCAGATCTTCTTCGATAAGAGCGTCGACAGTTGCCACAGGCGCTCTCGAATAATTAAAGGTGGGTACACTAATAGGTTCCGTTAGTAGCGGTACGTCTCCCCAAAGCGTTACTAGTGTATTATAAGCATAAGCCCTAAAAAAACGAGCTTCAGCGGCAGCGGCGGGATTACTTTCACCAACGGACTGAATAATACCATTCGCATTGTTGATAAATTCATAGCACTTTATCCACATATAGCTCACTCCGCCATTCTCGGAATTTAGATCCGCATACTGATAAAACGGATTTTCGACGCCTTCTGTTGAGCCGGCACTCGTTATATCCATCCCGATCTGCCAAATAGATAGAAAGCCCTGTCGTCCGCTATAACCATATAATTCCGCATAGATATAATGCAAACCAATCAATTGGTTTTCTATAGTAGACGGATCATTGGCATTCGCATCATAGTTGGAATAAGGCTTTTCCTCCAGGAAACTGTCGCTACAGGAGGCTGCGCTAAAAGATAGCAAAGCGAACAGCGAGAATATCTTTGTGTATTTATATATCGTCATGACTGTATGTTTAAAATGTAAGATTCAAACCAAAAACGTAAGTGCGGACCATGGGGTAGTTGAGGTTGTCGCCAACGCCGTCAACAGAATTACCTCTTGGCACGTCCCGCGCTTCCGGATCCCAACCAAGCCAATTGGTCCACGTATAGAGGTTTCGACCACTTGCGTAAAGCGTTACGCCTCCGACACCGATCCGGCTAGCAGCAGACTGCGGAAGATTATAGCTGAACGTAACGTCTTTTAACCGGGTAAAGCTGGCATTGGAAGGAAAAGCATAGCCATAAATATTGGAACGGTTACTCAGCGAGCGCCATTCATTGCTTTGGTTCTCCGGTGTCCAATAGCCGAGTTCGGCTGGTGTGCTCCGTCTTCCCATCTCATCCGATGCGCCACCGATCTGTGGATTATTGCGCATCGCTCCCTGTACGGTATTGATAAAAATATTTAGGGAAAAGGACTTGTAGGTAAAGCTATTTGTAATACCCCCGGTCCATTTTGGTGCTGTCTGCCCTAGAATAGAACGATCGTCGTTATTGATAATTCCATCTCCGTTGAGATCCGCCAACTTCACCGCGCCAGCTTCCGCTTGGGCATCCCATCCGTCGTTTACGTCCGCTGCAATTTCATCTTCTTGCCAGATACCCAATTTGGTATAATCGTAAATAACTCCAAGCGGTTGGCCAATAAACCATCGGTTTCCTAAATCATCTTTACCATCGCCGTAGATATCAACAATTTTGTTTTTATTGTGTGCAAAAACGAATGTGGTAGACCATTTAAAGTTCTCTTTTGCTATATTTTTGGTATTCAACATCACGTCGATTCCGGTATTTTCGAGTTTACCCAAGTTCGTAAACACATTTTGAAAACCCGTAAGCCGCGGAAGATTCTGCGAAAGTAGCATGTCTTGTGTGCGGGTTTTGTAGAAATCTATCGTACCGGTTATACGGTTGTTCCAGAAACCAAAATCAACACCCGTATTAAAACCGGCCGTTTTTTCCCAACGCAGATCCGCATTTCCCATGCGTACCCGGTAGCGTATCGCGGCGCTGGATAAGCCATTCATAGCAAGCGGATTGGAATTCATCAAAAAAAGCGCGTCATATATACCTATGCCCTCATTTCCTGACACACCATACGACATACGCCATTTCAAATTACTTACTACATCTTTCGTATTAGCCATAAAGGATTCGTTGTGGATATTCCAAGCCACAGCGGCCGAAGGGAAAGTCCCGTATTTATGATTATCGCCAAATATAGAGGCAGCATCACGACGCACCGTCAAAGTCAACATATAACGGCTGTCGTAGCCGTAATTTATCCGCGCCATCTGCGAAACGGAACGATAAAGGTCGGCAAAAGATGAAACTTTTTGTGTCGATGCACCGCCTAGATTACCCCAGCCTAACGCGTCGTTCGGAAACACTTCTCCTGTCGCGATTGCTTCCTGGTAGTATTTACTCTTTGCGGCATACAGACCCGTGAAATCAATACGGTGTAAACCAAAGTCCTTGGTGTAGGTCAAAATATTTTCAATGGTATAGGTCTGCGATTCCCTGTTCGTAATGCGACCTAAACCCGCAAAATTATACACGGACTCCCCTTCATATTCGTTTGTGCGTTTAGGAATAAAGGAATATCCCCCGTTAAACTTGTACTTCAAGCCAGCCAATGGTGCCCAAATATTTTCGAAATCTGCTTCAGCGTACCCGTTCAACGATACATTAAACTCTCTTCTTTCCGGATCCAAAGTCGTAGGCAGAAGTGGATTCGACCACAATGATTCGGAATACATCGGAAATTGTGTTAATGTACCGTCGTCATTATACATTCTGGCATAAGGACTCATCGCCGCCGCCTGCATTAAATTGGCACGGCCTCCATCCCTATTGTGTGCAACAATAAAGGCTGATGTTCCCACTGTTAAGTACTTTGTGGCATTAAAATCGGTATTTGCCCGGAATGAATAGCGCTTGTAATTATACCCTTTTATGATCCCCTTTTGATTCAGGTAATCAGTCGATATAAAATAACGCGCATTGTCGCTTCCTCCCGAAAGACCTATATTATGGTTTTGAATAACGCCAGTCTGCATTACCGCATCGAACCAATCAGTTGTGTTGCCGCTAATATAGTTATCATATTCAAACTCGTTCCGCACGGGACCGCCATTGTACAAGCTCGTATTCGTAATGCGCGCATACTCGGCATACTGCTTCAGCAAATCTTCTCCAGAAACCGGTTCTAATATATGAGCAGCTTCTTCGACACCGCCATAACCGCTGTAACGAATCGTCGGTTTACCTGTCGTTCCTCTTTTTGTCGTGATCAAAATAACACCATTCGATCCATTTACACCATAAATTGCAACCGCGGAAGGATCCTTCAGTATTTCAACGGACTCGATGTCATTGGGATTGATATCATTGACGGATCCATCCGTTTTGGAAAGTGGTATTCCATCTACCACAATGTAAGGACCTGTAGTCGCGCTAAAGGAATTCCTTCCACGAATTAACGCCGAAGGCGCATCACCCGGTACGGATGACGCCTGGCTGATGTTTACGTTGGCCACGGCTCCTTGTATGGCCTGCATGACATTATTTACAGGTAACTTCGATAGCCGATCTTTTGGAACCGACGCCACCGATCCCGTAATATCAGATCGCTTTTGTGCACCGTAGCCTACGACAACCAATTCCTCCAGCATATTATCAGATGGAATGAGCAACACGTCGAGCGTGTTTCCTTGTCCCACGGTAACTTCTTTATCGGCATAGCCTACGGAAGTAAAAATTAAAACCGATCCTTGGGGTGCATCTATCGTAAATGATCCGGCAGCATCCGTCTGGCTTCTTGTAGTACGACTTTCCTTTACCGTTACGGTAACTGCCGCGAGTGCCTCATTTGTATTTGCATCTTTGACTGTTCCTCGTATCTGGGAACTTTGCGCTAATCCGTACATGGAATAACATAGTGCGCACAGCAATATTACAATGGTCTTGTACCATCTGCTTCTTATTTGATTTATCATATAGATTTTATTGGTAACGGCATCAATATGGCTGACGCCGATCGTTTTAAAATGGATTGCCTAGTTTTTGGGAGTGAAGTATTCTTGTATCCCAAATCATGAAGTATCTGTGTCTCGCTGTTTCATTTGTATTTTTGGTTTATATGGTGCAACTGGGTCAGTCAGCCTTCCGCTATACAAAGAGAACGTTTTGTAACAAATTTGATGTTTAGTTATGGTTCAAAAACGTCAAAAATTAGTTCAAATGCCGAAAAAGAGTTGTCTCTATGGCCTATATCATACAATCTTCTTGATGTGGGATACAAATAATAAAGCCCCCATACGTTAAATATGGAGGCTTTATAGGAAATAGATAAAGGGCCTTATGCCTCGATATCTGCGTACTCTTCGATAGAAGGACATGAACAGATCAGCATCCGGTCGCCTTGCGAATCGTTTACGCGGCCAACAGAAGGCCAAAACTTATTTACTTTCAAATATTCCAATGGATATGCGGCAGTCTGACGGCTATACGTCCTATCCCACGCATCTGCTGTCACGACTTCTGCTGTATGAGGTGCATGCTTCAATACGTTTTCTTTTTGATCAACCTCACCCTGCTCGACCGCAGCAATCTCTTTACGGATCGCAATTAGGGCGTCACAAAAACGATCCAATTCGGCTTTCGATTCCGACTCGGTTGGCTCTACCATTAAGGTCCCTGCTACAGGAAATGACACCGTCGGTGCATGGAAACCGTAATCCATCAAACGCTTAGCAATGTCTCCTACCTCAATACCAAAGTTCTTGAAGGCACGGCAATCCAATATCATTTCATGTGCACAACGTCCGTTTGCTCCAGCATATAACACCGGATAATGGTTTTCCAAACGTGCTTTGATATAGTTTGCATTTAAAATTGCCATTTTCGTCGCATTTGTAAGTCCCGCAGCGCCCATCATTGCAATGTAGGCATGTGAAATTACCAAAATCGACGCCGAACCAAATGGCGCTGCTGAAACAGCTGATATTCCCTGCTCACCTGATATTTCAACGATCTCGTGGTTAGGTAAAAACGGAACCAAATGTGCTGCCACACCGATAGGTCCCATGCCTGGGCCACCTCCACCGTGTGGGATACAGAAGGTCTTGTGCAAGTTGAGATGACAAACGTCAGCTCCGATAAATCCGGGACTCGTTATGCCCACCTGCGCATTCATATTTGCACCGTCCATATATACTTGCCCGCCGTTATTGTGTATAATCTGACAGATTTCGATAATAGGCTCTTCGAAAACGCCATGCGTAGATGGGTAAGTTACCATCAACGAATTCAGCTGTTCACAATGTACTTCTGCTTTCGCCTTCAAATCCGCAACGTCAATATTACCACGTTCATCGCATTTTACGACCACCACTTTCAATCCTGCCATCGAGGCGGAAGCCGGGTTAGTACCATGCGCTGAGGCAGGGATCAGACATACATTACGATGTCCTTCACCACGGCTTTCGTGATAGGCACGAATAACCATTAAACCAGCATATTCACCTTGCGCGCCTGAATTGGGTTGAAAAGACATTTTAGCAAATCCGGTAATCTCCGATAGCCAGTCATTCAATTCATTGATCAACTGCATATATCCTGTCGTTTGATCCGCAGGAGCAAATGGATGTAATCCGCCAAAGCGAGCCCATGTCAACGGAACCATCTCCGTGGTGGCATTCAGCTTCATGGTACAGGATCCCAATGGTATCATGGAATGACATAGCGAAAGATCCTTCACTTCCAAGGATTTAATATAGCGCAACATTTCACTTTCTGAATGGTAGCTGTTGAAAATTGGGTGCGTTAAATATGCCGACGTACGAACCAATTCTGCAGGGATCGACGAGATTTCCTCTTTTGCCCAATCCATTAAATCCATCTCGGAATGTACTTTCCCTTTAATCTTAGCGAATACTTTAACAATTGTTTGGACATCTTCAAACGTCGTGGTTTCGTCGATCGATATACCTACCGTACCTTTATGATAGAAGAAATTCAAGTCATTATCTAACGCTTCCCCTTTTAGCGTACCTACCTGATCACCCACCTGAAACCGTAAGGTATCAAAATAAGCTTTATTCATTTGCTGATAGCCTAATGCCTGGATAGCTTTATCTGCTAATTTTGCGAGATCATTGATACGCGATGCAATATGCTTAATTCCTTTGGGTCCGTGGTATACGGCATAGAACGAAGCCATAATGGCAAGTAAAGCCTGTGCCGTACAAATATTAGAGGAAGCCTTATCACGACGGATATGTTGCTCACGAGTCTGCAAAGCCATGCGTAATGCATAATTACCGTTAGAATCCGACGTTACACCGATGATACGGCCTGGAATATTACGCTTGTATGCATCTTTGGTCGCAAAGAAGGCTGCATGAGGACCGCCAAATCCCATTGGCACACCAAAACGTTGGGAGTTACCGACCACAACATCCGCACCCCACTCGCCCGGAGGCGTCAACAATGCTAATGACATCAAATCTGCTGCTACACAAATGGTTATATTTTTTGCATGTGCGCTCTCTGTAAAAGCCCTGTAATCACATATCGAACCATCCGCTGCTGGGTATTGGATGAATGCTGCAAACACATCATCCGTCAAATTTGACACAATGATATCTGCAACCCGAATCTCTACACCAAAAGGAATGGCTCTGGTCTGCAATACGTCTAAAGTTTGCGGATACACGTTTGACGTAACCAAGAAAACATTTGCGTCTTTATTTTTACGCGCGCTATATAGCATAAACATCGCTTCAGCGGCCGCCGTCGCCTCATCTAACAGCGATGCGTTGGCAATTTCCAAACCCGTTAAATCGGAAACAGCGGTTTGGAAATTTAATAAGGCCTGTAAACGACCTTGCGCAATTTCTGCTTGATAAGGTGTGTACTGCGTATACCATCCTGGATTCTCCAGCACATTACGCTGAATCACTCCCGGTACATTCACATCATAATACCCCTGACCAATAAACGACTTGACTACTTTATTTTTCTCAGCAATCTGCCTTACTTTTTCCAAGTAAGCTACTTCACTTAGCGCCGGAGGAAGATTTAATTGATTTTTAGCTCTAATCTGAGACGGAACAGTTTGTTCAATCAATTGATCTAAAGAATCGACGCCTAAAAAGGCTAACATTTCTTTCGCCTGCTCAGCACTTGGGCCGTTGTGGCGATCTTCAAATTTTTCTTGGTAATATACGTTACTCATTTTGCCGTTTGATTGGAGTATTTTCGTAATCACTTAACGTACTGTATTTCAATTAAGTTAAGCGTTTTTAGTTTTTGTGATTTTTGATGCGCAAAGATACGCTTTTTCAAGCGAATTAATTCGTATAAATTGCTTATTCTTATAAGGGTATGGAATCAATCGTTTGCGTATTTTAACGACCTTTTTAGTAGTACATCGCCGAAAAAAATATCGTCATCCAGTTTACTCTATTTTTAAACGGTTTTCACAAATTTCTCGTCGTAATTTTCAATATCGACGATATAGTGGTTTTTGATCAGAAAATCAAAAAGGGGTTTCGCTTCTTCCGACACCGTCATATTTTTCGTGGTAATGATTTCGTTATTTTTTTTATTCAGATACGGGTACGCATAAAGCTTCACGTCTTTGCTGAACATTCCAGAAATATAGGTAAGAAGTTCGTTGGTATACTGTTCTTTATTGTAATTGTCCGAAGTAAAGATGTTGCGCAGATTGGATACGTTGGTGGCAATTCCGACATGTTTGGGTCGAAATGTTTTGACAAATTCAGCTAAATGATTGTTACGTCGAAAATTAGAAACCATAATGTTGTTTCCTGTGGAACACAAATATTCAGCGCGTTCTGCAAAATAGTTTAAATCCGCATCGGTAATGGTATTATCTTCGTCTAATGCATTTCCCATCAGTACTTCAATAAGAACCACCGTGTCCTCAGGGACGGCCTGTGTATTCTTACGAAACTGCTCAACGGCTAAATTAAAAAGGTCGAAGTTGGGGTTCGACTTCTGGCGATATTTCGTACGTAGAATAATGATGTTTTTTTTATATAAATAATCCTTTATTTGCACGGCCCTCCCATCAGGTCTGAAGATCGCCGCGTTGGCAAATCCTTTTGCGATCAGGTAGAGGTTAATCAAGCGCTCGTTTACCTGTTCAAAAATAGGCCCTGAAACCTTGACCAAGTCGATTTCGACAGAACCTACAGAAAGATTGTCGACCAACGATTCAATCATTGTTTGCGGATCATTTGCATAAAAATATGCCGCAAACACCAAGTTAACACCAATAATCCCCAACACCTTGGACTGCAACCTATTGTCGCTATCCAACAAACGTATATGAATAACGATATCATTTGTGGGGCCTCCTACTTCATGTTGAAAACGTATCCCTACCCAGCCGTGTGGTTCATTTGTTTTTGCAAAATTCAGGGTTGTGACTGTATCCGCAAACGCAAAAAACGTCTTGTTCGCGTACTTATGTCCCTGAAGACGTTCGGTGAGCAAATTGAACTCATGTTCAATCATTTTGGTCAATCGTGTACGGCTCACATAGCGCCCCGACTCTTCGGCTCCATAAATTGCGTCACTGAATGCCATATCATAGGCCGACATCGTCTTTGCAATCGTTCCCGAAGCAGCCCCTGCTTCAAAAAAATTGCGGGCCACCTCCTGACCCGCACCAATTTCTGCAAACGTTCCGTAAATATCTGGATTAAGATTAATCTTTAGTGCTTTTCGTTTTGTTTCGAATATCTCTCTTGCCATTTTGCAAAGGTACAAAAAGTTACCTCACTCTCGTATCTCACACCTAATATCTCTCGTCTAGCACCTACAACATGCCCAAATGTTTGAAGGCATAAAACAATGCCGAAGAATGCAGCGCCTGGCCGATCTTGTTCTCAAATAAAAAAGTCTTGGCTTCTTCTATAGACATTAAGACCACGTCGATATCTTCTGAGTTGTCCAATTCCTGTTCCTGCACTTTCTTTCCTCCTTGTAATACGTAGGTATGGGTAATGTTTCCACTTGTCGCCGGGTTAGCATACAGCTCGGCTATCTTTTCGATCGAATCAAAGGCATAACCGGTTTCTTCCAGCAATTCTCTTCGGGCGGCATCTTCTGGATCTTCTCCCTCTTCTACAACCCCAGCCGGCAACTCCGTCATTATCTTTCCTGAACCATGCCGATACTGCGTCACAAATAGCACTTGATTCTCGGCTGTAATGCCGATCATATTAACCCAAGTCGGATATTCCAGCACATAATACTCGTCCTTTATATTACCATTAGGCAATTGCAGCTTATCTACCCGTAGCGTCGCCCAAGGCCGTTGAATAATATATTTAGAATCTAGGAGCGTCCACTTTTCCATATTAGTTTTTTACGATATCCGCCATAATTCGTTTCACTTTATCCTCTAATTTCTGCGCTACATTATCGTATTCTGAAGCAGCGGATAAATTTTCTTTTACCGAACAATAAAATTTAATTTTCGGCTCCGTACCTGAAGGACGAGCTGAAATCACATCACCGTCTACCGTGATAAATTGCAATACATCCGACTTGGGTAAATCGATGGTATGCTTTTCACCTGTCGTTAGGCTATAGGCTTCCTTGCTTTCATAATCCCGGATTTCGCGCACGGCAACACCACCCAATACGTTTGGTGAATCCGCACGAAGGTCGATCATCATCTGTTTAATTTCGTCGGCACCCGCTTTTCCTTTTTTTGTCAATGAAATCAGCTTCTCTTGGTAAAACCCGTACTTCTCATAGATCTCCAGCAGCACATCGAAAAGTGATTTGCCTTGACTTTTAAAATAAGCTGTCATCTCCGCAATAAAAGCACAGGAGTTAACCGCATCCTTATCACGTACAAGGTCGCCCACCAAAAAACCATAGCTTTCTTCACCACCGACCAAATAGTTCTCTTTCTCTTCCAGTTTCGTAATGACTTCGCCTATAAACTTAAATCCCGTTAAAGTTTCGTAGCATTTTACATCAAAACTCGCGGCAATATCCGAAAATAGGTTAGACGTAACGATGGTCTTCACTATATAATCCGCATCTTGTAATTCACCCTTTTCCTTTTTGGCCGACAGTACATAGTAGGTAAGCAAACTCCCAATCTGATTACCATTCAGCAGCTGAAATTCGCCCTTTGCATTCTTAACGGCCACACCTACACGATCTGCATCGGGATCTGTTGCCATCACAACATCTGCATCAAGCTCCTCGCCTTTACGTTTGGCCATAGACATCGCCTCTTCTTCCTCCGGATTGGGGTAAATCACGGTTGAGAAATTTCCATCGGGCTTCGATTGCTCTTCCACCACCGCTACATTCCTGAACCCCCAAGCTTCAAGTATTTTGGGAACCAGGGTAATACCCGTTCCGTGAATCGGCGAAAACACAATCTTGAGGTCCTTCTCTGCAGCAACGACCTCTGGATGAATGCTTAGCTTTTTATTTGCATCAATATAGATTTGATCAAAATCTTCTTTTAAAACCGTAATATTCTCGGTATTCCCTTCAAACTTAATTTCGGCAACCGACTGTATGGCATTTACCTCGGTAATCACATTTTTATCATGAGGAGCAACCAGCTGACCACCATCATTCCAATAGGCCTTGTAACCGTTGTACTCCTTGGGATTGTGTGAAGCAGTCAGCATAACACCCCCTTGGCAACCAAAATGGCGCACCGCGAAGGAAAGCATAGGTGTTGGGCGTAACTCTTCAAACAAGTAGACCTTTATGCCGTTGGCTGAAAATACATCCGCCACCATTTTCCCAAAAACCTGCGAATTATTACGACTGTCGTACGCAACCGCAACTTTCAGGTCTTCTTTAGCAAATGCCTTTTTAAGATAGTTTGACAAACCCTGCGTCGCTTTTCCCAAGGTATATTTATTCATTCGATTGGAACCTACCCCCATGATACCGCGGAGACCTCCTGTGCCAAATTCCAGTTCCTTGTAGAATGAATCCAGTAGCTCTGTTTCCTCTTTCTCATCTACTAACTTTTGTACCTGCGCTACTGTATTTTCATCATATTCTGCCGTCAACCATTGTTGAATCCGGCCATTTGTTTCGTTATCAAAGTTCGTCATGACTAACACTATAATTTTTTGTTGTAAATATAATTTTAATGCACCAAAATGCACTTATAAAACCGTCGCTAATCCAATAATTTTTTCACGATCTATGTAGGCAACAAACGGGAAACACGCATCTTCGGACGCTATGCATCACAACCTGCGTAGGCTCTGTCGAGCACCGTAATATACCAAACGCCTTCCTCGTGCTGCAGGTGAAAAATCAGCGGGTCCTTAGCCGTGAGGATAACACGGTAGCTTTTCCTTTCGGCATTCTTAATTGCATCAATTTCCGCGTCAGAAAATTCCTCTTGATTAAATTCCCTCTGAAATAATGCTATCCTGGATAATTGGTCTGGATGTGCTGTTGTATCACAAAAGAAACCTTCTTTGCTCCACTTCTCCGTGCCGCAATCAAAAGTTGGAAGCGTCTCGAAGGTCAGTACATAATCGTTGGAAAAAGTAGGATAAGGAAAATGCGCCGGAACAGGAGTTCCGAAATCAATGCTATCTACCTTCGTAAATACATCGGCAACCCCAGGCCTATGTATCACTGTGAACCCTAATTTTGGGTGTATGAGCGCATTTGCTTTCTCATTGTCCTGGTTAATATAGGCTCGTACGAAGCGGGTGACAACTTCACTGAGCTGCTGAACTTCCTCCATCGTTTGAGGGGCCTTAATGTAGGTGCTATCCTGTGTCTCTTGTTCCTTGCTTTTGTTTTGATTACAGGCGGATAATAAGATCAGCACGCCAGAAATAGTAAAAAATAGCGATTTCATTCTATGCATTGTTTTTTCGTATTGTTTCTTCTATCATATCCCACATTTCTTCGGGAACGGCTTCCATTCCATTCATCTGTCCAGCACCTTGTAACCACTCCCCTCCGTCGATCGTGATAACCTCTCCGTTTATGTATCCTGCAAAATCAGACACTAAAAACGCTGCTAGATTAGCCAGTTCTTGGTGATCCCCTACGCGCTTCAGCGGCACACGGTTTTTAAAATCAAATTTCTCGGCCAGCTCTCCTGGAAGTAATCTATCCCAGGCACCTTTGGTCGGAAATGGACCGGGAGCAATCGCATTATGCCGAATGCCATATTTCCCCCATTCTGCGGCCAAGGAACGGGTCATGGTCAATACTCCTCCTTTGGCAACAGCGGAAGGCACCACATAACCCGACCCTGTGAATGCATAGGTCGTAATGATATTCAGTACACTCGCTTGTTGCTTTCGTTTTATCCAATTCTTACCAAACGTCAAGGTACAATTTGCAGTACCCTTTAGCACGATGTCTATAACTGTTGAAAATGCATTGGCAGAAAGCCGCTCGGTTGGTGAAATAAAATTACCTGCTGCATTATTGACCAATACATCCACTTGCCCGAAGACCTCCTCACTTTTGGCGAGAAGCTGGTCTACTTCCTCAATATGACGAATATCACAGGCAACAGGTAATACCCTATGGCCTGTTTTACCTGAAATCTCTGCCGCCGCTGTTTCAAGAACGGTCAATTTACGACTTGCAATAACCAGATTGGCACCCAACTCGGAAAAATAGGTAGCCATAGCCTTTCCCAGCCCTGTGCCCCCCCCTGTTATTACAATAGTCTTACCTTTTAAGGCATTTTCTTTCAACGCTCCCTGGATATTCATATTAAGCTTTTTTATGCGTTAAGTTAGCAATAATCGTTTTCATAACGGTCCGGGTGGCTGGAGACCACCATTGTTTTAAAACTTGATCGATCACCGTATCATGATTTTCGGAAAGCGTTGATAAAAGCGATTTCCTTAAATTGAGCTTTGTAAGCCGCCACGCATTTTTTTCAAACTGGGTAACACTTTTCACCTTACGCATAGAGGCGTTCTGGATCCGATTGAAATCCACCACTTCGTCCACCAGTCCCACTTTCAATGCTTCCTGTGGCTTGAGTAATTTACCTTCTAACAAAAAACGATAGGCCTGTGCCTTGCCCAACCAAAAACTGTACAGTTCAAATATGCTATCTGGTACAACGATACCTACCGGTACCTCATTCAATCCAATAATATATTCCCCTTCCGCCATAATACGATAATCACAACAAATCGCTAAGACACACCCTCCCGCCGGACTATGCCCTGTAATCGCAGAGACAGCTGGCTTAGAGAAACTTGCCAAGCTATGAAGTAGCAACATGAAGCGGCTCCAAAACTCCTTCATTTCTTCGGCATTGTAATCATAAAGCGTAATTAGATCCAATCCCGAGGAGAAGAACCCCTCTTTACCCGATAATATCAGCCCTTCAATTGCGGGGTCTACCTCGGCTTCCTGAATCGCTGCAATAAGTTCGTTCACCATATGGATGTCAATTGCATTCGACTTGCCCCGATCCAAGGTAATATGAAAAATATGATCGTCTTTTATGACTTTTAAAAAATTCATCGTTTCAACTTAGTTCCACCAAAAAATTACGAAGACAGCACCTATACTGTCTTGTATATACACAACCTAAACTCCATTAAGTTTGACACAAGATAAGCATTTTTTTATACACCATTTTATGGAAAGAACAGCTTTACATCATCATTCATATAAATAATCTACTTCTTTTGCTTAATCACTAATTATCGAAACCATGGCAGAATTAAATCAAAAATCAGCGCCCGTAACGACAAAGCAACATCGTGTACGCCGGCAAGCACCAAAGGTCGATCTTACCGCAATGGTCGATCTAGCCTTTCTATTAATTACATTCTTCATGTTAACGACGTCGCTTAACAAACCGAACTCGCTGGATGTGGCCATGCCCGATAATGGAAACGAAAAACCCGTGGAGATAGATGAACGTCGGATTATTTCACTCCTGCTTGCGGAAAATGAAGTAACCTGGTACCATGGGAATCTCGACCAGCCGCTCTCGAAACCACAAAAAATAGAGCTAGAATCGCCGGAGCTGCGGGCTATTTTGTTAAAATTGAAACGTGCTATTCCCCTTACAACCGACGGCAAAGATATGATCGTATTGATTAAGCCGAATAAGGATGCACGCACCAAGGACATCATCCATGCACTCGACGAGATGCAGATAACCGATACTAAACGATACATGATCAGTAAAATCTCTTCGCGAGAGAGCGATTTAATTGCTTCATTAAAATAGAAAATGGTGGGATTTAAAAAATCCCACCATTTTCTATTTTACATCAAACTCAATGGTCTTCCTACCGACCCGTCCGCCTAAATCGATTCCCTCAATAACCATTAAATATTTCCCTTTCCCATCCGAAGTGAAAAATTGAAAAGAAGTTTGCCCGTCCTTATCGGCAACCAGGCTTGGATCCCAATGTATGGTAGTGCGGAAATCACGATTAAGTTGACCTTCATCTGTTACATCGTAGGCCGGTTTGTAAAACGTTCTGTTTACATGTATACCCTGTGGCTGTATGGTGACTAATCCTTTCGGCGTAAAGCTTCGCATAGCTGATGCTCCCGTCTTCGAAGTAATAATCAGCAAGCCATTACCTCCATATGAACCGTATATCGATGTATAATTAATATTCCGTAATACTTCTATGCTCTCCACATCAGCTACATTAACCATCGACAACTGATCTGCTTCGATGTACATCCCATCTAATACCACCTGCATAGGGACATTTCCGCGGGTATTATACGGAATACCCCCCATGAAAGTCACTCCCATTAGACGGCCCGCAAGACACATCTCTAAGCTTGCACAGGTAGACAAATCCTCCGCTGAGATAATCTGATCGGCATTACCAGATCCATTGAGATTACTGGAGTTTTCCGCAGCACGCTTCTTTTTTGCCCGCACCACCACTTCTTCAATAGCGATCGCTCTCTCCATCAACCCCTTACGTTCCAATTCGGCAAAAAACTGCTTTGAATTATTAATTTCGTCTTTATAAAAACTATTGATATCGCTTCGTTCTAAGGCCGCATTCCGATTCGCAGAAATCAAAGGCATTTCGGGAGTATTGATCTCGATGTCAATATTATTTTTCCCTTTCTCATTTTTAGCCGAGACCAAAAACTTGACACTATCGGGGAACAATAACTGGTCGAATTCAAAATAACCTTCTTCCGAAGATAGGGTATCGACATAATCCATAAAATTTTTGGTGGAAATAAGCTGAACAGAGGCATTCGGCTCAACGGCTTTTCTACCTAGCTTTCTAGTGTAACCGGAAATCTTCAAGGACTTTTCCGGTTCAAATCGAGGCGTATCGACGATGCCCAGGCTTTTCCAATCCAGACTTCTCCATCCTTGTGTGAGCATTAGAAAATCCAGATCCGTTGTTTTTACATCATTACTAAAATAATAGCCCGGGTTTTCAATGAATCCTTTTAAGTCCGAACTCAAAAACAACGTGGATAGTATATTTGGAGCTACCGCATAATCATCTTTAATTTTAGACAGGTCGACCACAGCTGCCGATAACGCCGCATATCGAATACTATCCCCTTGTGTCCCTACATTCAACTTCACCTCCACTTTCTCCCTCGTAGCATAACTAGCTTTATCCAACTTTAGTTCCACGGGAAGTACGCTCTCCGGTTTATAGCTAAAAAAAGCACGCTCTACCACCGGTACAAAGCGATCATTTAGAATGGAGATTGTTACGACCCCGGTTGGCAATTTAGCCTTATCCACGGCGTAAACCAATTCGTTCTTCGTTAACTTTTGTTTCGACACGAAATAAATTTGCCCTAGATGCTGTACGACGAAATACATGTCCTTTTGATCGATCAAATCCGGAGACGCATTCAACTGGGCATATACTTTACTTGGATTTAGATTATTAACGAGAAGCGAATAACCTGATTTTTCTGCCGCAGGGAAAGGCACTTCTATTTTGGATCCGTCCGAAAACTCTGCAAATGCCTTAAGTACATCATTCTCACGAACAAATAGGGATGATGCCCCCATCCCCAGTTCATTTGTTTCTACAGAAACAACCGTGTCCGCTCCAGTTAACACGACAAGCTTCGCCTTTATCCCCAATCCATTCGGTTGAATCGCCTTTATCCCAATGTTGTTGATGGCATTGGCCAACAATTTACCCCCTTCCGGAAAAACTTGCAAATTATTGTCCTGTTGCGGTATACGAGCTTTGATCAGCTTCGTGATATTCATCTTCTCCATATTTTCAAACCGGAGTTTAATAATTGGCATTTGATGCTTCTTATTTACTTTTATGGTTGCTACTCCCTTCTCATCACTCGTTGTTCGCCCTTTATCTACCGATTCGCCTTCGTTCATTACTTCATAACGTATACTTGTTTTAACAAGCGGTGTTCCGGCCATGCTTTTCAAAGCAATCGAATAGATGTGATCTTTCTCCTCCGATACGACGGATGTCGTTGTCAAGACATTGTCCAGACGACCGTTGCTGATCTGGATCGTACGATCGTAAAAATAGGCATCGTCGTAATTACGCATCCAGTTGCTATACGCCCGAAGTCGGTAGGATCCCTCTACTATCGTGTCGCTCAATAACAGATCGCCAATGCCTAAGCCCGAAATCAATGGAATTTTTATAGCAGCTACAATCTCCTCACTGGGACTAATCAACTCCACATTAGCAATGCCGCTCAAATTGGAAAAGAAATTGTGAATGCCGATCGTCGTATACGCCTTAAACCAAATAGTTTCTCCCGCCGTATAAGCATACTTATCCAGGTGTAGATACATTTTCTCCTGTGGGTTCGCTTGATAAAAATCATCCGCTTTCGCTAATGTGTTTTGAATATCTTGGGTATAACCCGTTGAACAAACCAGCAAAAAGAAACATAATAGGCAAAAGGCTCTCATAATTATTGTCAATTGATTTAAAATCTAATAGGTGAAAGATAAAAAATATTATGCAATTCGCATTATGATAGGTAAAAATTTATGTAATCTTAACAGACATCAATATCTTTGTTCCATGAATATCTTAATCGTTGGATCCGGTGGACGTGAATCTGCCTTTGCTTATAAACTAGCACAAAGCCCCAAACTATCAAAACTTTTTATTGCTCCAGGCAATGCCGGAACGGGTGCATATGGTCAAAACGTACCATTGAAAGTGACCGATTTTGAGGGAATTGCAGCTTTTGCCCTAGAAAACAGTATCGAGATCATCTTAGTAGGACCAGAAGAACCATTGGTAAAAGGAATTCATGATTATTTTTTAGATAGAGCAGATGTTAGGCACATCGCGGTGATTGGTCCGCAACAACTTGGTGCCCAGCTGGAAGGATCCAAAGACTTTTCAAAGGAGTTTATGTTCAGACATCAGATCCCTACTGCAGCCTATAAATCCTTTGACAAATCAAATTTAGAAGACGGATTGGCATACCTCGACACCCAGAACCTTCCGATTGTCTTAAAGGCCGATGGATTAGCTGCCGGTAAGGGTGTTTTGATCTGCGAGACTCTTGATAATGCCAAAGACGAACTTACGGCAATGATTGCCGATGCTAAATTTGGCGATGCGAGCAGTGTAGTCGTTATCGAAGAGTTTTTAAAGGGCATTGAACTTTCTGTATTTGTATTGACCGACGGAACTTCCTATAAAGTACTACCTTCTGCAAAGGATTATAAACGTATCGGCGAAGGTGATACGGGTTTGAATACCGGCGGAATGGGCTCCATATCACCTGTACCGTTTGCAGATGAAACCTTTTTAAGCAAAGTAGAAGAACGTGTTATCAAACCTACGATTGAAGGTCTTAAAAAAGACAACATTCCCTATAAAGGATTTATCTTCATCGGCCTAATGAACATCGACGGCGAGCCTTTTGTGATCGAATACAACGTACGCATGGGTGATCCAGAAACAGAGTCGGTACTTCCTCGCATAGAATCCGATCTTGTCGATCTGTTGGAAGGCGTTGCACAAGGAAATTTAGAAACGCGCTCGTATACGGTTTCACCAAAAACGGCAGTTACCGTCATGTTGGTATCGGGTGGTTATCCGGGCGACTACGATTCGGGGAAAGTGATTTCCAATATCGAGAATGTAAAAGAATCCATTGTATTCCACGCTGGCACGAAAGAGGTAAACGGCGAAGTGGTGACTGCAGGTGGACGCGTAATAGCCGTCACTACATTACAGGATGACCTTTTTTCGGCATTACAACAGGCAACGGCTGATGCCGGGCGTATTTTTTATCAAGGAAAATACTTCAGAACGGACATTGGATTCGACCTTATTTAAAAATAAAAAATTAAGATCCAATAAGTTACAATTTTGGCGGTGAAAATATTTTGGAACTTATAAAAAAGCCTCTATATTTGCATCACCAAATGAGAAATGGCCCGTTCGTCTAGGGGTTAGGACGTTAGATTTTCATTCTAGAAACAGGGGTTCGATTCCCCTACGGGCTACAAAATTGCAAAAGAGGCAAGATTCAGATCTAATTCTGGTTTGCCTTTTTTTATTACTTATAATCCACTGAAAATAAGCGATATACGAGACTGTCAGATTTATCCTCGGGGTTCGATATTCATCTGTTTTCTTTCTATAGCTATCGCATTGTATCATTAAGCTTGTTAAATAAAGGGAATAAGAGCCGACTCATCGCCTTCCAGCCATTGTTCTATGAACCTGTCTATTCCCTTTTTGACCTATTGCATCGTCGAATTCGAACACAAAATTAGCCAATGAAAAACGAGTCGGAAGTTATGTTTTTGTTAACATAACATTAACCTGGCTGATTCCTGCTGTATTATAGGGATTGCTTAATATGCGTGGCAGCAAATATTTAGGTTCTATGCAAGTGTATCATCAAGACGTGGCAAATGTTAGCTTTTTTATTTTCTGTTAAGTTGCGATTAAATTTTGCTATCCACATTGCCAGTTGAAGTAAATAGGTTTAACTTTATCCTGATAAATTATATAGGGATTAAAATCCAAACAATCATGTCCAAAATAAATTATTTATTCCTAATTATCCTGTCCTTTGCATCTATTCGGATGGCCTCGGGTTCCGATACTAAAGTACCTGTTAAAGAAAATAAAAACGTACAGGATCCTGTGTTCCAAGGTATCCTGACCACAAAGGTTTCACTTGCAGGAGTCGATCTCAGCACGATCACAGAGAATATTGATTATCAAAAGGGGGATATCCAGCAACAGCTCGCAGCTTTATACAAAAGCATTCCAGCTCAGGATTTTGCTCGAATGCAGTCGATGATGGAGAAAAATCCGATGCTTGGAATGGCCATGATCATGACGCCTCCGCAAGCGACTATCTATATAAAGGATAAGGTGGCCATGGTCAAGACCAAAGGGTTAGGGTACGAGATACAGCACTACCATAATGAACAAAGCGATGAAGCTTTTCTTTATACGGCTTCGCTGATTCAGCCGACAGAGGCGGTAACCTCTGCCTATAAGCCCTCTGATGGGTACGAAGAGCTGTTCACAGCAGATAAGCGTATTTCCTCCCAAAATTTTAAGGTGGAACGGTCTTCCAATACAGCAGACGTCGCAGGCTATATGTGTTCCATTGCGACCTATACACCAAAGGCTTTGCAGCAGGAAGCGCCTTCTTCATTAGGCATGCCTGCCATACAGTTACACAAACTGGTCGTGTATACGAGCAAAGATCTTCCGAAAGTGATCAATTTTTCACATCCTTACTATTTGCCCGAAGATCATGGGATTATGCGCATCGACATCTACCTGGATAACGGGAACGAACCTACCATGGTGTATGAAATAGTCTCCGTCAAAAAGACGCCCGTAAGTGACGATATGCTGATTGCAAAGAAAACAGCACCGTTGTATGCCCTAACGGATATAGACTACGGGATGAAGCTACTGGGGATTATGATGGGCGGTATGGCTGCTTTCGGTGGCGAGGATGACGATGACGGAATGGAAGAGGGGGAAGGAGAATCGCAAGGATGAAAAGCAGATGCCTATACACAGTACGGTCAACCGGGTGGCCTACCCTGATCCTTCGTTCAGACTGATGATCAAACTCATCCAACAGCTGTTGAGGTAAGTAAGTTGTGGATACCCCAAAATGACCATTGACAAATTCCAGTTTTGATAGTGATGCAAAATAAGGCACATGGTTTTAACTTATTGGTCAGTTCATGTTATGTTAAAGCTTGGAGGGAACATATAACTATTATTTAACTGGCAGGCCTTAGCTTATGCATCATAAATATCTTGTTAGTATTACACGTTTAGTTCTAGTCGATACAAACAGCTCAGATGGATGTCGGAGCAAAATTTTGAAGTTTGTAGATTTCTCAGATCTTCAACTTTACTTATTGATTTTAAATGGTTTTATCGAACTTGTGAACTGTATGGTTTGAGGAATGGTTTGATATTTATTAATAACCCCGATTGCCGTGCATCCTACCCCGGTAGTTTGGTAGTCGAAATTGAATGTTACACCATCCGATTTGATCAGATCATAGGTGTATTTTGCCTTTGACAAATTTTCGGTGCTGTAATTATAGCAATTGAAATTGAATGGATTAGCCGCCGAGAACTCAATTCCGATTCCTTCAGCATTTGCCAGTCGTACATAGCGGTTGTCGGTTCGCAAGCCACAATCCTGAGGGAGCAAATACGGTACAAACATCGCATCAACTGTCGACTGATAAAGCCCCACACGGTAGCCGGTTTTGCGGTCTGGATAATTCTCCTCCGGCCCACGTCCAAACCATTCTACATGTTGCATTTGGTCATCGAAAACCCATTTTGTTCCGATGCGTGGCAACGACATGGGCATTTTTCCATTCGGATTAATCGTGTGCTGTAAACTAATTTCACCGTCGGGCGTAATCGTATAAATCATCTCGTTTTCGAAGCCTGCACCGCGTCCATTTCCAAAAAGAGCAATTTCACGAATACTGACAATTGTATTTTCAGCCTTATTTTCAACCCGAAATGACTCAAGTTTTGACTTCATTTTATCCAGACCGATGGAATACCATGAGGTGGCAACCATCCTTCCGTAGCCCTCTATTCTAGGAAATACATTAACCGCAGGATAGGTCCAGTCGTCCTGTTCATTCGCCAGAGGGGCACGCCAAACATTGAGTTGTGCTCCCTGTTTCAGCAATTCTTTGCCCATGTATTTCATGGAGTACAATTGTCCATCGGCTTTATTAAAGGTATAATCGAAATTTACTCCGGATACAATCAAATGTTGCTCATTATCTGTCACTTTTAAAGGATTGGTCTGATGCTGTACCAATTTTTTATCGGCAGGAACAATCCATGGCAATTCCAATTGATCCCAATACAGTTCAAAACCCTTCGGTGCCCATTGTGCAGCTTCTTTCGAATGAAAACTAACTGTTGCCAAATAAGTTGCACCGGCTTTTAGCTGAGGCTTTGGAATAGGAAGAACGTAGATTTTCTTTGCTTCCGGTTCGGCATCCACTTCCAATTTTCCTGAAGCTATTGATATTCCATTTTCCTCCAGATTCCAACGTGCTTCAAAGGCATTCGTATTGGTAAAAAAGTTTCGGTTCTGCACTTCAATTTCCATTTTTTCGGCATTGCTCCACTTTACAGAAATGGGTTGAGCCGACTTTTTTATTTGCCACATTTCAGGCTCCGGAACCCGATCGGGCCAAATACTTCCATAGGTACGCGCGCCAATTCCATAGCTAAAAAACTCGCCATCGTTTTGCTCATGTTCAAAATCGAGCCACAAAGCTGCACGATTTTTCAAGTCAGGTTTTGCTGTAAATAAATCATTGATTTCAATCGCTGTACGGAAAATACCCACCTGATCGATAATGGCATCGCACAAATAACCGGAGGTATGCTGACCATGTGTCTCGGCATTTTTGCCCACATTAAGAGGAAAAGGGAAATTAGTAATGTTCCCGGTGACCGGTTCTTCAGCCACCTTTTTGTTGTCGATAAAAAGTGAAATCGTCTTCCCGTCATAAATACCGGCAACATGATGCCAGTTTTGTGTCCAATCTTCGGGTAATGCACCACGGACAACTGTTTTTTTCGAAGTGTAGATATAGAAATCGAGCGAGTTGTCACCCACTTGCTGCAAACCAAATTGATAGTTTCCTTTGGTGAGCAGTGTTCCACCCATTTTCATTAAATCGCGTGGAAAAATCCAAAACGAAACCGTTAGTTCATCACCCGAGATTTCAATATTTCTATCCTGATAAACTTCCACCCATTGGTCGTGACCATTCAGATCAATGCCTTTTCCATCATGGCCGGCAACCAGTTTTGCGCGTCCCATAATGTGAGTTGCGACCTTGTTGGGTGAAGAATCTGTCAATTTACGAACCGGTTCGAGCAAACCTGGACTCACGAAATCCCAGATTGCACCGCCCATGATGCGTGGATACTGGTAAATGACATCCCAATATTCATCCAGTCCACCACCAGCGTTTCCAGCTACCGAAAGGTATTCGTCCATAAACGATGGTCGCGGATCAACACTTTCTGGAACCATCCCCACCTGTGTTTTGAGATCAAAAGGAGAAGGATAACGTGGGCCAATAATCTCTTCGCAGTGATGCGAAAAAGCATTCCCTCCATACATCCAGTATCGTGTAGTATCGTATTTCCGTCCTTCGTCAATTACAGCACATATATTTTTCCCTTCACCACTCTCGTTGCCTGCGCTCCAGAAAAGAATGGAAGGATGATTGCGGTCGCGCAATACCATGCGTTTTACACGGTTGCGGTACATGGGTTCCCAGTCCGGATTATTGCCAAGGGATTCTGTAGCATGTGCTTCATTTCCGGTTTCATCGATGATGTAAAACCCATATTCGTCTGCCAATTCTAAATAGCGCCTTACAGGTGGGTAGTGTGATATGCGTACACAATTTATATTGAATTGTTTAAACAGTTCAAAATCTTTCCGAATAGTGGCTTCGTCCATAGTATGCCCCAAAGTGGGGTGTTGCATGTGCGTATTGATGCCGTTAAGTTTTATGGCCTTGCCATTGAGGTAGAAAACCTGATTTCGGATTTCGGTTTCTTTAAAACCTATACGACCAGTAATTACTTCTTCGATTTTTCCCTCATTGTTTATTAATTCCAGCGTTAACCGGTAAAGATTGGGCGTTTCTGCGGTCCACTTTTTAGGATTTAATACTTCTGATGAAATACTAACAATTTGCTTATTATCAGCAGTTATTTGAACTGCATCAGAAGCAAAGTTCTGAACCAACACATTGTCTGAATTAAACAGCGAAGCTCGAACCTTGTAGTTCTGTTTATTTGTTTTCGATTGATTATTTACCGTAATCTGCAAATTCAGTTTTGCGTTCTCATAGTTTTCGTCCAGGTCGGTAGTGGCATACCAGTCGAAGAGATGCACATCCGCTTTTGCATACAACCAAACATCGTCGAAAATACCAGCCAGGCGCCAATAGTCCTGACTTTCGAGATACACTCCATCTGAATATTTAATTACGTTGACGGCAATGGTATTTTTTCCCGGTTTCAGGAAACTGGTCACATCATATTCTGCGGGCTCTTGAGCACCTTCGTTGTAGCCCACTTCCTGTCCGTTGATCCAGACAAATGATGCCGAAGCGGTTTTCTCCATGCGCAAAAAAATGCGTTTGCTTTTCCAATTTGCCGGTAGGGTAAATGTTTTGCGATACGAGCCTGTCGGGTTGTATTCGCGCGGGACAAAAGGCGGATTAGAGCGAAACGGATGTGCAACATTTCGGAACAAAGGATCACCAAAACCCTGCATTTCCCAGTTGGAGGGAACTGTAATTTCAGACCATTTCTGATCATTAAAATTTGATTTAAAAAAGTCGTTGGGTGTACCTTCCGGAGTATCGGCATAATGGAATTTCCACCTTCCATTCAACGGAAGCACATTTGCTGACTTCGATTTCTGAAGATTTAATGCTTCACCAACCGATTTAAAAGGAATACAAACCGTGTGACCTTCAGTCTGGTTGATTTCAAATACCGCTGTATTTTCGATGAAAGGATAAACGTTCGCAAATTTCGATTGCTGTGCTGAGATTGTAAAACTTGCCAGAGTGATAAATAAACCAACTATTAAACCAACTATTTGTTTCATGCTCGATTACGTTTTTATCTTGATGAATACTATATTTTTTCTCGAATATAGACTGTATAACATACACTAAAGCACAATTTTACTAAATAAGTGCGTCCTTTAGCTTTTTCGTAATTTCAATTGTCAGCACGAGTGCTACCGGATCGCTGTAATCTTGCTGTCGTCCCGTGGTCTCATGGTGTAAATATAAATGAATGAGCGCTCAATTAATAATTATAATTTTATCTTCTTTAATCGTTATATATTTTTACTCATAATTACAAAAAAAATGATAGCCATCAGTAAACGATGGCATCAGGCCTTAATAGCCGCTTTGCAACAACTCGAAGAGTTACAACATGTAGATGTATTGCCATCCCTATCAGGGGGCGAGCCTGCTGGTAGCTTTTTACAACAGACCCCCAAATAATTGACTATAAGTCAACACCCAAGTCGACCGTTACATTTCCCTATATTTGCATCATTTGAACGAAAGTTCTCAAATCATTTGCATGCTAAACGTCTCAGGTCTTTAATAAAATGGTTCAGGATTTTTTCCCTACGGGCTAAAAAAAAGCATAGACGAACAACGACAATTACACCATCATTTACAACGCTTTTTCTACAATAGCGAGTATTTCATCCAAATCAAAAGGCTTGGGCAAAAACGTATTTGCGCCAGCCTCTAGCGCAATATCTTTTCCATCCCGGCTTGCGGAGATGCACAGAATAAACGTTTCCTTCATATCCTCATTTTTTCTGATCTTCCTTATTAATTGATCTCCCGTGACGACCGGCATCCAAAGGTCGACGATAACTACATCCGGCTTAAGGTGGAGTATCTTTTCATAGGCGTGAATACTGTTTGTTTCTGTGACAGTTTCTGAATCTAGAATTTCAAATACCATCTCCAACATATCGGCGATCCCACTATCATCATCGCATACAAATATTTTCTTTTGATCCATCATTACTATCTATTTAAGAGGGAGCGTAAAACTAAATATCGAACCCTTCCCCAGTTCACTATCAACCCATAAATTTCCATCGTGCTGCTTTATGATCTGCTCACAGATGTACAGACCAATTCCCATACCAGCAATTTTTTCCCGTATTTCTCCGACACGGTAAAATCTATCAAATACCTTTTTTTGATCTTCTATACTGATCCCGAATCCGTAATCTCGTACTGAAAATTTGATACGGTTCATAAGAGATGACAAATAAACATTGATTTGGTTATTTCCCGGTGAATACTTAATTGCATTGGAGATGAGGTTTCCGACCACTTGACTTAAGTGCGACTCATCTCCCTCGTACATTACACCGGTCGTACCCTCAAGCACAATATTACATTCGTCATTACTGAACTGTATGTGCTCAATAGTATCTTTTACCATCTTATCGAAATCAAATTCTCCTCGATGGATATCTAGCTTTCCCGACTGGATTTTAGACACATCTAGCAGCTCCACGATAAGCTTGTTCAATCGTTCAATCTGTGTATCGGATTTCTGGACGACATCGATCAACCTGCTGTTGTCCTTTGGCACAAATCTTTTTATCAGTTGTATATACCCCTTAACGGCTGTCAAGGGTGTTTTGAGTTCATGACTTGCTATCGACAGAAAATCATCCTTTCTTTTCTCGATAGCGCGTCTTTCGGTAATATCCTCAATTGCCAATAAGATCCGGTCTTTGTAATCGCCCTCAAGCTCCACGCGGTGGGCATTGAGCAACATGTTTTTTTTGCCTATATACGGGAAATCATGTTCGACTTCAAAATCCAGAACAGGATTACTTGTTGGTAGTACGGTTTCGAGCATCGTCCTAAGTCCTTCTATATCCCACTGCCTATTTCCGAGATCAAAAAGGAGTTTTCCTATCGTATCAGACTTAGTTACCTTAAATGTTCGCAGAAAAGACTGATTAACGGTCAGCACATTTAGGTTTGGATCAAGTACTACGAGACTTTCTCGAATAGTCTGAATGATACTGTTGAGGTACTCTTCGTTGTTTCGTAGGTTTTCGGTTCTTTCCAAAATCACTTTTTCCATTCGCTGGCGTTCAAATGAAAGCTTCTCCTCTGCATTTTTCCGTGCAGTTATGTCATTTTGTACACCGATAAAATGCGTAACCTCACCTTTTTCATTTCGTAAAGGAGAGATAGATAGCTCATTCCAAAAAAGATCTCCGTTTTTTCTGTAGTTTCTGATTTCTACCGTCACATGCATCCCTTTGTCTACCGCCTCACGTATTATTTCCCGTGCTTCCTGTCTTCTTTCATCTGCTTGTAAAAAACGACAGTTGTGTCCAATAATTTCATTTGCTTCGTATCCGGTAATCTTTTCAAACGCCTTGTTACTGTAGATGATCGGATTATCCGGAAGTCTATTGTCTGTGATGATTATACCCGACGAACTGGCGTCCAGCGCGGCGTAAATCAAGGGAGTCACCTCGTGATTCCCTCCTCTATTGTGGTTTTCTTGTTCATTGATTGCCATACTTCTTACATTTGTACATAATAGCTCCAACCATCTACCGACCGGAAGGAAATTCTTTAACAAATAACCGTCTTAACAGGTTATTTGTTTGTAACAACAATCAATTTTCCTCAAATTTTCTTGAGAAACCCCAACTGTTCTAAGTCTCGCCGAGGGTGCTATAAAGAAGTCAAGGGGACAGAAAAAGTATTGATGATCAAAGGTGGAACAATTATTAATCAAGCTATTTATCAAATTTCGACCTTCACAAAGAGTCTCACCATTGTCGTCCGTATATAGAACGGATGTGCTTTTTATTCGTATTGAGTCATTTCTGATATATTAAGGATAGCTATAAAGAGCGGCGATGTAGCTTCCGGTTATTCTTACGAATTTCTTTCTTCTTTTTTCGGCGCCGATTGTACCAAATATAAAAACCGGTAATCGGTAGACTTGCCGAGACCAAGGATGCCAAAAAAACGAGTATCTTTCCAGGAATGCCCAGTATGCTGCCCAAATGAATATCATAATTTAAGGCTCGCATTTTTTGTCCATTATCCTTATCCGAAAAATCAAGAACATTCAACAGCTTACCATCTGTCGCATGATATTGTCGAACGATCGAGGAATATCGTTTTCCAAAACTGATATAGACATTCAAAGGCGCATTTTCTTTTTGAGGAAAATAAAAATAATACCCCTGTGCCTTGGGATATTTTTGCTGTACTTCTTGCAACACCTGCTCATAGACGTCAAGACCGACATCGCGAATTGTTTCATGAACAGGCAACCCGCGTTCTTGTTTTGGCGCTGTGTTACCGATCTTATTCAATAGACCTTGTACCGATTGATCAAACCAAGAAAAAGCCCAAATCAAACCCGTCAAACCAAGAATTAGAGCAATAAAAAAGGAGTAAAAACCCAAGATATTATGCAGATCGTAATTTTTTCGCTTCCTACCTGTATCTTTCTTCCACCGAAACCAAAAACGAACCCGTCGTGATTTCTTATTTTTAGGCCACCAAAGGTATAAACCTGTCACGAGTAAAATAACAAAAAATAAGGTTGCAGTGCCCACAATAGGTTGCCCAATCTCTGTCTTTAGCAATAAGGACCAATGAATATAGAGGATTATCCTAAAAAATTCAAACTCCGCATTCTCGCTATATATTTTCGTACCGGTATATGGATCGATAAAAAAGGATTCGTAGTATTTCTTCTCATTCCAATACCAGATTCCATCAATACTATCTTGCCGGTAAGCTCTAAAGTGCCAGCTTCTTTGTGGATTATTTTCAATTTCCACCACCGAAATCGGCTTTTCGGGCCCCCAATACCGCTCTGCAGCGTGCAACAAACTTGAAAACGATTTTCGCGGCTCGGAAATGCCCGTCGGGTCCACAAAGTAATGATCTGCATAGACGACGGGTTTAATCTCATCCACAAATGCAAGTATACAACCCGTAACGCCTAAGATAAAGACGATAGATCCAGAAAATAAGCCCATCCAAAGATGTGTCTGATATAGTATTTTTTTTAGCACGAGTTGATTTATAAGGGAGTAGGTATATTCGGAAAAGCGACCTACTCCCGTCTAGTGGAATTTTTAGAAACGATACGATAGGTTGGCTGCTACGTTCGAAGGGGCCTGCAAATTCCCCCAGCCGTCCCAGTACTGCTTATTGAATATATTGTTGGCCTTTAATTGGATTCCCCACGCCTGCCGGTTGTAAAACAAAGTTGCATTGGCCAACGTATAGCTTGGGATAAAGAAGCTATTCGTGGTTGCCCTATACATCTTATCCACATAGTTCACTCCAAAACCTACTCCTAAGCCTTCTATCTGCTCCTGAAAGGTATACGAAGCCCAAAGGCTCGCTACATTTTCCGGTGCAAAGGCAGCCTTGTTCCCTTCTACAGTTTCATCGGACGCTTTGACAATCCGATTATCGTTAAAAGCATAGCTGGCAATAATATTCAAACCTACCCATGGATTGGCAATAACTTCTAATTCGGCTCCTTTACTGACCTGCTGGCCATCTTGCACCGTCAACATATCCGCATTAACACGCAGGGCATTGTCGATCTTGATATAATAATAACTTGCCGTTAGACTCAATTTTTTCTTAAAGATTTCAGACTTAATCCCTCCCTCCGCTTGGTTAGCAAAAATGGGATCCGCGAAAAATAGACTGCCGTCAGGTTGTGAAGCAGGAGCTACGTTCTGAAAGCCACTCATATAGTTTGCAAATAGCGACACCTGTTCCGGTAACACTTGATATACCAATCCGAATTTCGGCGCCAATGAAGTTTGTTCAAAGCCATCATCCGCATCTGCTATATCTTTTCGCGTAAAATGATCTACACGCAAAGAAAGCATGGCCGAAAGGCGCGGAAGAAACGTTATCATATCCGACACATAAGCACTGGCCGTGCGTTGCGTAGGTGTGGGATAAGGCTCATAAACCGCATCCTTATCGATCGCCTGTCTTTGTAACGGTGTGAACCCCTGCGTCACATCCACCTGATCCAAGATCTGGAGGTCTCCAAAGAGAAAGCTACTGCTTAGGTTTCTGTAGTTGGCACCAATCAGTAATTTGTGCTTGAGCGCCCCGGTAGTAAACTCGCCGTTAATATTCTGCTGAATATTGGAATAACCGTTATATACGTCGCGGTATATGGAAGATGCTCTAACAATCTCCGTCGGAGAGTTCAA
This sequence comes from Sphingobacterium alkalisoli, assembly GCF_005049105.1. Taxonomy (GTDB): domain Bacteria; phylum Bacteroidota; class Bacteroidia; order Sphingobacteriales; family Sphingobacteriaceae; genus Sphingobacterium; species Sphingobacterium alkalisoli. Next base: position 225,728 of record NZ_SUKA01000001.1, on the reverse strand, counting down.
GAGTACAACACGCTGATAGCTACGATCTACATTCTCAGAAACATACGAGAAGAGCGTTGTTGAAGTGAACTTGTCAGAAATTTTATAAACGGCCTCTGTAAATATCCTTGTCGCTGTATTATTCACATCGGCATCGCTATGAAATAAGCTTTTGCGATAATCTAGCTGTAAGTCTTTGGGTTGGAATACATCCTCTGCGCGAATCACAAAATTATTGGGTTGCGTATTGTGCACCTTCAGGTACTCCGCATCCAGGTTTAGGCTCAACTTTTCATGCACCTGATAGCTTAAGCTTGGCGCAACCAGAAACGTATTGTTAAATGCATGCGAAAGATAACTCCTTTCCTTATGCATTGCCGAATTTAAACGGAACAGCACTCGCTTGTCCGCAGTCAATGGTGTATTCACATCCACCGATAACCGATTAAGGTCGAAGCTGCCCGTGGTATAGTTTACCTCCGTACGTTTCGCTTCGATCGGCTTTTTCGTCACTAGGTTTACCACCCCGCCAAAGGAAGACACCGCGGCACCAAACAATGTTCCCGAAGGACCTTTAAGTACTTCTATCCGCTCCACATTGGCCAAATCTACTGCCGATCGGTCAGACGTAGACTCCATACCATTTCTCGCGTTTATACCTGTACCGAAACCACGGAAATAGGCACTTAATCCCCCAGAAGGATTGATAACAGGAACTGTGCCACCGGCATTACGCATGGCATCAGCAATGGTATAAGAAACCTGCTCCTTCATCAATTGTTGGGTGACTACTTGGTAGACTTGCGGATTTTCCAGATTTTTTAGTGGCATACGCGCTATGTATTCACTATCTTTATTTGCAAATCTATTGGTTCGTTCCCTATTGACCACGACCTCTTGCAGCGCTTTATCATCTTCGTACATCACAAAAGTGATTTGTGTATTCTTATTTGCGCCAATGCCAACCTTTTGGGCTTGGGTAAGTAAGCCTACATATTTCGCTTCTACCGTATACTCTCCAACTTCAATATTGCTGAAGTTAAAATGACCGGTTTCATCTGCCTGGATCTGTCTGCCCGCAAAATTAATGTTGACATATCTCGCAGGATATCCGTCGCTACTACGTACCTGACCGGAGAGGCTTCCTTTGCCTGCCGAAGGTTGTAAATTGATCTGATTACCCTTTGTTTCGACACGCCGAACGGCATCACCCAAGACTTCTTGTAGTACGGCATCCAACCGTGTATTCTTTAGATCGATCGTAATCTTCCTATCGGTATTCAACAAACTTGGACTATATAAAATGGTGTAGCCCGTTTTTTCCTCGATCTTTTCGAGCGCTTCGGCTATCGTTTGGTTTTTAACTTGAATGGAAATCCGCGTATTGAGAATTCCCTGCTGTGCCTGTGTGGACATACCGGATAGAAAAAGAGCAACAAAAAGGCCGGTATTTTTCCATGTTTTCCGAAATACCTGTGCGCCAAGTAGCAAAAAGTTCATATTTTTGATTAATGTGATTAAATATTAAAAATTAATTTCATGGCCCGGTGCACATTTTTGAAGAGGCGTACACCGGGTTCTTTTATCTCCGTAAACTATTTATATAAGCTGACCTCCTTATCTTTAATCGTATATTCTATCGCGAGGGCAAAGGCGATATCGTGTAAAACGGTTGCTAAGGAAGCCTGCTTAAACTTACCCTTCACCCGATAGTTCAACAGTTCTGAATCCTTACAGGTGATATCTACATTGTACCAGCGCTCTAATTCAGGAATCACCTCTTTTAGTGTTTTGTTACTAAATATCAATTCTCCCTTTGTCCAGGCCTTGTAGCCTTCGCTTCTAACCTTGATGAGGTTCATCTTACCTGCTGTGTATATGCTTTGCATATTTGCTTCCAAGATCAAGGTATCCGCACCGCCTGTGGCTGTAAATTGTACCCGTCCTTCTTCTACAGTAAGTACATCTGGATGTTCTTTACGGCCGAGAAGGTTAAAACGGGTACCTAATACACGGGTGTTCGTATTTTTCGTGTGTACCACAAAGGGCCTAGCCAGATCTTTACTGACCTCAAAAAAGGCCTCGCCTTCAAGGAAAACTTCTCTTTGATCAGATTCAAATCTTCTCGGATACCAGAACTTCGTTCCCGAATTAAGGGAAATCACTGTACCGTCATTCAATGTCACCTTTTGCTTTTTTCCAAAAGGAACCTCTATTTGCACATAGCTGATCGTTTCGGCTGCATTTTTTGACTTTGCATGTCGAGACACATAGAGGTAGAAAAAAGATAAAAGGCAAAAAATTGCTATGGTAGCTGCGACAGTAAACCAACGTCTAACGCTAGAAACGGCAGTAGGCAATACAGGAATATGATCGATCTTGGTCTCTTTATGAATATTTTGCCATAAGATAGATTTGATTTCTTCCGGAGATTTAGTAGGTGATTGAAGGTGAAAATCTTCTTCAGGTACACCGTCAGCTATCCAAGCTTCCACGGCTTGCCTTTCGGTAGGTGTGCATTGGCCTGCCCAGTATTTGTCCAACAGCTGATGATCGATCTTCATATATTTTATATACAAGTCGTCATTTGGCCTATTTACCCTTAGTCTATCTGAAAAAAATTATTTTATGGAATCCGTTGGGATATTGCTTCGTAAAAACTTCAAGGCCTTCGTAAGATGAGCTTCTACGGTCTTTTCCGATATCGCTAAGGATTCGGCAATTTCGGATATACTCAACCCGCTATTACGACTAAGGGAGTATACCTGACGGCAACGGCAAGGTAATCGATTTGTTAACCCCTCGACAAAATGATCGAGATCCCTATAATAGATGGTTTCCTCTGTATTGTTGATGCTATCGCAAAAAGTGTCGAATAGGAGTTTATCTCGATTGATCTGTTTATAACGTTCCCTGTAATAATCACTTATTCGCATCCTGGCTGCGCGAAAGAGATAATATTCAATTTGGACAATTTCTTCCATCGATTCCTTACGTTTCCAGATGGAACAGAAAATGTCCTGCACGATATCCATCGCGATCTCTTCATCATTGCAATGATGTTGACAAAAGGCTACGAGTTGCTCCCAGTAGGTATCGAACCAGTCCTGAAAGATCAATTCTTGCGGTCTTGTCTGCTCAACCTTATTTTTAAATAGAAGTTTAAATGCCACCCAACTAAATCATTAAAATAGAAACGTTCAAAGATATATTTTTATCTGGAATTATTCTAAATAAAAATATATCTGTTTCTATCCTACTATAAGGTTCGGCAAATTGAAGTTGAACAATTTGGCTATTGAGTTCAATAGTTATTCTTCTATTTCCTTATGGGTACTTACTGCAATCCTGTTCCACGAATTGATGATTACAATAGCCATTATAATTTGTGCAATTTGATTTTCTGAGAAAATACTGGAAGCTTTTCGATACATTTCGTCGCTTAATCCATGTTGATGAATAAGGGTGATTTCTTCAGTCATTTCCAACACTATTTGTTCTTCCTCGGTAAAGAATTTCGTTGCTTCCCTCCAGGCACTGACAAGAAAAATACGTTGGTTGCTTTCCCCGTTTTTAATGGCGTCCTTGGTGTGCATATCAATACAGTAAGCACAGTTATTGATTTGTGATGCACGTATTTTGATAAGTTCTTTTAAAGTTCTGGATATTTCTGCTTTTGCCAAATAGCCTTCTAACCCATACATTGCTTTGAATGCCAGAGGTTCTGTTTCGCCGATGTTGATACGCTTTCCCATTTTTTTTGTTTTTTAATTTGATCCTACAAAACTAAAACATCAAAAATGAGGAAAACTTAAACTGGTTTAAGAAATACTTTTCTTGCGAATTTCGCTTAAATATTCTGGTGTAAAACCAAGATAGGAAGCAATTAGGTACTGCGGAACCCGCTGCAGAAATTCGGGTTGGCTGTTCCGGAAACTATGATACAATTCTTCCCGGGAATGTTCATAAATGTACTTAATCCGCATTTGTGCGGCAGCATACGCTTTTTGATAAATGCAACGAAAATATCTCTCCATAACCGGGTGCTTTTCCAACAAATCATTGTAAGCATTTCGATCAATGACTAATACTTCTGTAAGCTCTACTGCCTGAATAGAAAACTCGGTGGGTTTTTGGTTCAGATAAGAGAAGGTCTCTGTCATCCACCAGTTCTCAATTGCAAATTCGGTGGTTCGCTCTACTCCTTTTTCATTGACAAAAAATTTTCTCAGAATACCCTTCAATACGAAATAACTGGCTTTACAAATTTGTCCTTCATTCAGCAGGTTTTCTTTCTTTTTCAAAGTTTGAATATGAAAATAGCTTATTATATCGGTCAATTCATCGTCGCCGACGTTTACAAACTTATTAATATGGGTTCTAAATTGTTCACGCATGTTTCGTTTGTTATTCTATTGATATTCATAATTTAGGTTAATAATTTTTTATGATAAATGATGTATTTGTCCCTATTAATTCTCCGCTACCTCCTTTTTACAACGCAAACTCTACTCCATCTAAACTGTTCCGGCCTTTTGAGCAAAGTAAATTCGGACGTTTAAACAAACTCCAACAGAACGAACCTGTCTACTTTTGTTTTATTAATAAAAATAAAATAAAAAATGGAACAAAACAACTATCAGGGAGCGCTTCAGAAATCTATAGATTCGGGCTTCAGCATGGCATCTACTTCAAATGAAGTAATCAAAGGAATTGACCTAAGCGGGAAAAATGCGATCGTAACGGGTGGTAATACCGGTATCGGTCTGGAAACCACAAAAACATTGGCAAAGGCGGGAGCGACGGTTATTGTACCAGCCAGAGACATTGAAAAAGCAAAGCGTAACCTCAAGGGCATTAACAACGTAGAGATAGTAGCAATGGATCTGATGAACCCCGCTTCCATCGACACCTTTGCTGAAACGTTTTTGGCTTCGAACAGATCCCTTCATTTGTTGATCAACAACGCAGGTATTATGTGGGTTCCACTACGCAGGGATAGCCGTGGCATTGAGTCCCAATTAGCCACTAATTACCTAGCACAGTTCCAGCTAACGGCAAAGCTCTGGCCCGCTCTCAAGAAGGCTAATGGCGCACGGGTCCTGAATGTTTCATCACAAGGGCATCAATTCGCTCCTTTCAATTTTGACGACCCCAACTTTCTGAACAGGGAATACGAAACACTTCAGGCCTACGGACAATCAAAAACGGCCAGCAATTTATTTACACTTGAACTGGACAACCGAGCGAAAACTTTTAATGTAAGGGCGTATTCTTTGCATCCCGGTTCTATTGGTGGAACGGAACTGGGAAGGGAAGCTCCACTGGAGTTATTTCAAAAAATGGGTTTCTGCGACGCCGAGGGGAATATGTTGCCAGAAATAGTAGCATCATTAAAAACCATTCCTCAAGGTGCTGCCACGACGATATGGTGCGCTACTAGTCCGATGCTGGATTCTATGGGTGGTGTTTATTGCGAAGATGTAGATGTTGCAGAGTTAGCTTTAGGGCAAGACATATCTTCAGGGGTAAAACCGTATTCATTGGATCAAACCAATGCCATACGATTGTGGAAACTGACTGAAGATTTGACAGGCATTTCATTCTCTATTAATTGATCATACAAAACAAATTCCAAATTTTAAAGACAATGTTGCCACCAACACGGGCTGCAACATCGATATGATATACGGCGCTAAGTGCATCTAAAATAAAACTATATAATTATCAATACTTTTGTATTAATTACTTCCTTTGTGAAGAAAGGACGTTTAAAGATAGACAATGGAATATCAAGCAAAATATATAACAGAGGATATCAAACTTTCCTCGTACGATGACAAGTTCTTTAAGTCAGATATTATGTTCGACCATCATATGCTAATTTGGTTCATTTCGGGCGAAACCAAAATCGTACAGGCAGACGCTACTTATTTTTTTAAGAAAGGGGATATTTTTTTAATCCCCAGAAACCAACTGGCAACGATTATTAATTATCCTAAAGAGGGGCAGCCGCACAAAACAGTAGTGATGCATTTGTCAACAGAACGGTTAAGACATTTTTATGCTAAACTTAATGTGAAACCAAAAGCATCGGAATTACAGAAAATATACGTGTTCAATAGTCATCCTCTGCTGGAAAGTTGTTTGGCTTCATTGGTTCCATATTTTGAGATGCAAGAACTTCCGGAAGATATTGCATCACTGAAAATTACGGAAGCTGTCACTATTCTGCGAACCATAGAAAAAGGAATAGATAATCTGCTGGCCAACTTCGAAGAACCGGGCAAGATTGATTTAGCAGACTATATGGAAAGGAACTTCATGTTTAACCTGCCACTGGAAAAATTCGGTTATCTCACCGGTCGAAGTCTCACTACGTTCAAACGTGATTTCAGCAAAGCTTTTAATTGTACACCACAACGTTGGCTTACTCGAAAACGTTTGGAACTGGCACACTACCAATTTGTAGAAAAGAAAAGGAAGGCTATCGAGGTTTGTTACGAGACAGGTTTCGAAAATTTATCCCATTTTTCCTATGCTTTCAAAAAACATTTTGGATATGCTCCTACGGAATTGTTAAACCGATTGAGTTCGAATAATTAAAAATCAACTATGAAGAAGATAAGAGCAACAATCCTAGAGTTTCCGGAAGAATGGTCATCACAGTATATACTAAGCATCCTTTCCTAAATGCTGATTGAGCGAATAATCGATCTCAAGGTCGATCAGGTGGATTCCGGACGTATGGAGCGCCCTATGCAACGTATCTTCAAATGCGGCAACACTATCCGGCCTGTATCCGCTCACACCATAACTCTCCGCATATTTCACAAAGTCAGGATTCCCGAAATCTAAACCGTAATTTTCGAAGCCCATGGACTCCTGCTTCCACCTAATCATACCATAGGCATTATCGCGCAGCACAATAATTATCAGATCCAACTGAAGCCGAACAGCTGTCTCAAGCTCTTGGGAATTCATCATAAAACCACCGTCACCGCTTATAGAAACAACTTTCTTATCCGGATGTACCAATTTTGCAGCGATAGCAGATGGCAGACCTGCCCCCATGGAAGCTAATGCATTGTCCAGCAGCAATGTATTGGGCTTATAGGTGCAGTAATGGCGCGCAAACCACAGTTTGTACATGCCATTGTCCAGCGTTACCACGTCGTCCGCCTCAAGTATATTCCGAACTATATTGACTAGCCGCTGAGGTAAGATAGGAAATCGGTCATCTTCATCATACCGGCTCAGTAGTTCCTTGATCTGAACACGGGCTGCTTTTAATGAGGGAAAAGATTTTTTTTCTCCCAAATCCAGACCTGCGGATACATGATCAATAGATGTGGCGATATCACCTACAACGCTTAGCTGGGGATAATATTCCTGATCAATCTTGGCAGGACCATAATCGAGGTGTATTACCTTTTGGTCTCCTTGTCCCATAAGAAAGGGAGGCTTTTCTACAACATCGTGACCTACATTGATAATAAGATCAACTTCCGACAGTGCTGCATGAATAAAATCATCCTTTGACAAAGCAGCTGTCCCTAGGTAATAGGGAGATCTTTCGTCTACCAGACCTTTTCCCAACTGTGTATTAAAAAAATAGAAGCCGTGTAGTGCAATAAATTTCTCTAAAGCCTCATGAACCCCCGGTCTATTAGCCGAGGCGCCAATTAATATCAACGGATTTTTAGCGCTACGAATTAAATCTACAGCTTGCAGAATGGCATCTTCATTCGCTACGGGAAGACTATCAAATATTACAGGAAAAATCTCCACTTCGACTTCCTCCTGTGCTACATCTTCTGGCAGTTCCACATGAACTGCGCCGGGTCGTTCTTGGGTTGAAATCTTAAAGGCCTCCCGTACCATCGCTGGTATACTGGTACTGAATGACGCCTGCTTCGAAAATTTTGTGACTGGCTTCATCATAGCGACCACATCAATAAGCTGAAAACGCATCTGCTCGTTTTCTTGAATAGGCTTCTGTCCGGTAAGGATAAAAATTGGCATCCCCCCCAGATGGGCATAAGCTACTGCTGTCATCAAATTCGTAGCCCCCGGGCCCAATGTTGACAGTACTACACCTGGACACCCGGTCAACCGTCCATAGGTCGCTGCCATAAAACCCGCTGCCTGTTCATGCCTAGTAACGATAAATTTAATACTCGACTTAGTTAACGCGTTCAAGAAATCTATATTCTCTTCTCCTGGAAGCCCAAATATAAACTCCACCCCTTCATTCTCCAAAGCTTTTACAAATAGGTCTGACGCGTTCATTCAATTTTTTTTAAGTGTATGATGGTAACCTGATCCAGTAGTCTAACACTTAAGGTAAATTATAGTTTGCTCCGAATGAAGAAGATAAAGAGTCGAAACGCTTCTTATAAAGCCTTCGATGCCTCGACTAGTCGTTTTAATTTGGCATGGGTAATCTCAATGGGTACATGGCCAAATCCACATTCACTCGTCAGTATCAAACGATTAGCAGGAAAATAATCCAAGGCTGGCTTTATCCGCGCACGTATTTCCTCTACAGATTCCAGTTCATCACTACGCTGGTCTATCACGCCTATAGCCAGATCTCCTTTGAAATCCCAGATATCAAACAATTCCAGCATATTGTAGCTGAGCGTACAGTGTTCAAGCATGACTTCATCAATAGGAACCCTTTTAAATGCTTCAACTAAATCGGTGTATTTGGTGAAGTAAACTCGCTTCCGCCTCGGATTGCCACCACATACATGTAATCCTATACGCACCTTGGTAGGCAGCGATTCGATCAGCTCGGCGAGTATCTCGGCCGCCCATACACTTTCCTCTGGAGACTCTGTCCACATCGGTTCATCAAACTGCACATGCTCGCATCCCAGCGCTATGGCTTCAGATATTTCATCTCTCAAAACATTTGCCCACGCTCGGCATAGGGCCTGCGCATCGGGGTAAAGGTCTTTACGCTCGTTGACACTAAAGCGATACAACACATGGGGGCCCGTTACGGTCAGCTTTACCTCTACATCGGCAGGAGCTGCATCACGGGCTATTTTCCAGTTGCGGGCTGTATCAAAGCGTGGATTCTTAAGTTCACCAATCACTCTAGGGCATTCAATCCCAAAACCGGCAGTACCAAATGAAACCTTAGGCATATCCTCAAAGGTGATACCGTCAATACGTTTTTGGTAGAAATAATACATGTTTTCCCGGTATCCTTCGCCATCGGTGATCGTGTCCAGTCCCAGTTTGGCCTGGTCATTTGCCGCCCACTTGATGTAATCCTCCACTTCTTCACGGTTCATCACAGGTCGTTTCATTGTATCCTCCAGTTTTTCCGGGCGGGGATAACTACCTACTACTGTATTACGAAATCCTGACATATATCTTGGTTTTACTATCGTACTTAAATATCAATAAATATAGACCTTTTTTAGTAATTGATCTGCATCTCCCTGTTGCGGGCTTCCTCAATTTGCATCCTTACCCCATCCTCCAATGAACGGGGGATAAACCCGATCTCATCTTCCAGAAGAGTGCTATCGCAGCGATCCACCAGCGCAGTACGCGGTATGCTCTCGTCAAATTCATATTTTGCATCAGGAACAATGCTTTTAACCGTCTGCATTAGTTCTTCGGCCGTGACGGAATGCCCTCCATTATTGTATGCAAAATGGTTGAGCTTTGGCTTTAGGGAAAGGAGAACAAACTGCTCGGCTACATCGTCTACATAGATCCAGCAGTCGCGGGAATCTTTTGAAAATGGCAATTTTACTTTCTTACCGAGTGCAGGGTTTGTGGCAAACTCACAGGCCCACAGGACTGAGCCTCTCATCCGCCCATCACCATATACTATTGGTGGGCGCATAGCGGCGATGCTGACTCCTTTGGTTTTTATGTACTTCTGGGCGGTAAATTCATTGAGCATTTTCATCACACCATAGGTAAAAAAATGGTCGTCAAGGGAACAGAAATCCGTTTCCTTGACCGCATAATTTTCATCGCCGTATGCACTATGATTGGCTCCATAGATGGTTTCACTGCTGGCAAACACAAGGCGTGACAACCTATGTTCGACCACCATGTCAAACATATTGATCATTCCCAAAATATTGACGGAAGCTCCTCGGTGATGATCGGCTTCCACTTCAGCACTCATCAGGTAGGCTAAATGAACCACATGGGTAATATCCGGAAATTTGAGAAACACATCGTTGACCTGTTCCCTATTCGATACATCTAAGTTAATAAATGAGGTCTGATCTATCTGCTCCTGAATCTCGGCGAGCTCAGCCGTATTTTTGTCATATTTTAAAAGAGCAATTTGCTTCGTCCATTCAATATTCAGGTTCAAATCGGCAACCACCACCGGTATTTTACGTTCCCACAGATTGACCACTACACGTGCTCCAATAAATCCTGTACCTCCGGTAACTAAAAATTTCATATGTATAAAAAATCTTGTCGTGAGCTCGCTATGCTCGCTTTGACGTTTAATGGCCATATGGAATATTCATTTGTATTTCGCTAACGTGAATATTTCATAAATAATTCCTGTACGTACGTCGAACAGTTCTGCAAATATATAAAGAAATTGATCTGCTAGGCTCAAAAAGTTACATAATATCAGCTTTTGAGCGCATTTTTATGGCATCCAAAGCCCTCTGAACTTTTGAGCAACGGGCGTAAATTTATCCTAAAACTCCTTTTCTCCAAATTCACTCTTGGGTAGTTTTAAGACCTGATTTAACTTATGGAGATTAAAATTCAGATTAACTAAAAACACGTTCTTTTCATAAATATAATTGGTAGTGGTATAGAAATCATTGGAGAATGTTGTGATTCGTTGTTCATTCACGCCCCACTGACCAAGTTCCATAAATTGCCATTGTAATTGAGCTGTCATTGCTCCTTTCAGGAAAGCCTTGCTTAGGTTGAAGTGCGGGGTGACAAATCTTGAGTCCATACCTTGTACGGTTGGTCTTTCTGAAAGATAATTCACCTGTAGTCCAGTACTCCAGCTTTTTGGGAAATCCGCTTGGATACCGGCATTGATGGAATACACCCATTCTTGATTTTCCCTCGGTTCTTGGTAATCCAATACCTGTCCTGAAATTTTATAGTTATATACGTTAAGGCCACCGTTGACTTTCAGCCACGACAATGCGTTCCCCTCTCCTCCCAATTCCAGTCCATAGCGGGAGGCATAATCTGCATTCGTGAAAACTCGACGAAGGATGGTGTCTGTATAAACGGAATTTACCCTTTGAATTGGGTTTTTAGTATGTTGATAATAGGCATTCAAAAAGACACTTCCGGCTTTTAATTTTTTTACCAATCCTGTTTCTGCATTGGTGGTGAATTCAGGTAGCAACGCTGGATCTCCTTGCTCAAGCGTTTCGGAGTGTTCACGTTCAGGAATAGGGTTTAATTCAAAGTTATTGTTTCGTTGTACTCTTCTCGTTGCTGCTAATTTCCATGACCAACCTGAGCCTAAATTATGCATTAAATTGAAGGTAGGGTATAGTTGATGAATGGAATAGGGGTATTCTTGGTTGGTTTGTAGCAAGAGTAGATCACGCTGATAATACTCATAACGTAGACCTAATGAAAGCGCTGTATTCGTGAATTTACGGTCATATTGCGTAAAAAGAGCATGAACGTTATTGGTTGCATTCAATTTGCCGGTAAACTCTGGAATCAATTCAAGACTATTCGTTCCATTTTCTGATGCAAGGTACTCAAAATCACCTTTCTGCTTGTCGTTCCTTAATTGATAGCCTGTTAATAATTCTGCATTTCCTAGTGCCCAACTATGTTGTAAAGAAAGCCTTAAACCTCGCAATGGATTAGTATACCTGTTATGCGTCCATTGCACCGTGTCGACTCCATTCTCAATATTGGCATTTTCTGTGGAACCATAAATGTCGGCATATTCGTATATGGCACCCAATTGCAGGGAATGAGCAGCACTGATTTTGTATTGATAAGAGAAATCCAGTAAATAAAATTCTCCCTGTTTATTTTGAAGGTTAGGATTAAAGTAGTTGGTTCTGGATATTTCTTGGCCTGTAGATGGTTGAATCGTCCTATTGGTATAATGGATATCGGCAACACGATCTTGAAACCTTCTAGATGCCAGTACGCCTAAATTCACGGAATGTTTGTCGGATATTTCATAGGCACTATTTAGTCTGATTCCGAAATTGTATTTATCAAAGCTTCGTTCACCTTTAGAAGGAAAAAAGGTCTGACGATCCCCGATAATGGTATTTACGTCTCCTTCTCTAAATCCCGCATTGTCATTCCTTAAGTAGTTCGCAGAACCATTTAATTCCAATTTGTCTTTTCTATATTGGAAAGCAATGTCACCACCAAAACGCGTTTGGCTTTCGCGGTTATCATAATCGTCCATACTTGGAAGTCCACCTTGAAGGTTAAGTATCCAAGCAAATCCATTAACTGCAGATTTCTTAGTTTTTAAGTTAATGATGCCCCCTTTTCCATCTGGGTCAAATTGGGCGGTAGGACTAGTGATATATTCTACCTCAGCAACATCATTGGCAGCTATTTGACTTAATATGGTCACTGGATCCAGGAATGATGGCTTTCCGTTGATCAACACGATTACGCCAGTATTGCCCCGCATACTGATATTTCCATTGGCATCTACGGATGCTGAAGGTAAATTCTTAACGATGTCTAATGCCGTACCACCTATGGCATTTTTATATTGGCTAGCTTGATAGGTTTGTCTGTCGCTACTGTGTTTTTGTCCCGCTACATTGGCGGTAACCGTAACTTGTTCTAAACTATTATCGGCACTGGAAATAAGGATGGTTCCAAGATCTATTATCTTTTGCTCCTTGATTTCTACTGCAGTTTTCTTTTGATTATAACCGATGAATTTTATAGTTAGGCTGTATTTCCCATTCTTTAAATTGGAAAAACTAAAATTACCAGCTGTATCGGCGATCATACCGTCGACCACCCTATTACTGGCGTCCAATAAACCAATACTAGCGTAAGGGATTGGCATAGTTGACAGCGAGTCTTTAATGATGCCCAAAAGTTTTGAGTTTTGCGCAAATGTGGCTTGAATCGTTAATAAAAAGCAGAGTACAATGAAAAGTCTATTCACGAAGTTTACGTTTTTCCAAAAATAGGAAACAATGATAGGATTGCAGGATATTTTTAAATTTATACCATTGTTTTTTCAAATAGACTATTTTGATAAAAAATAAAATCGTCATTGGGAAATCAAATTAGCGACAGAATATTTAATAGCCTAGGCCTTTTCAGCAAAATGGTTTGATGTAGTTTTAATTGAAAACAGGAGATGGGCGCTAGCCATCTCCTGTTTTTTATAGCACATCCTTCAACTATTGCTTATTCTTTACTGTAAATACAGTTGCTACGCCACGTTCACCTTCATGGTCAAACTTACCATTATCGGACGGAAAATTCACGACCCCCTCGTCCTTCACCCAAGCTGTTGAAGAACCTCCCCCATCTAGGTTGAGGGCATTTGTGCAACCTAGCGCAGCCATCAGTTCGGAGAGCTGCGGAATGGTCAAACCCTGTGATTGAGAAGACCGACCATCCACGACCACAACAATCATTTTATTATCTGCGGTGACTCCGACTGCAGTACGGGGATGTCTATTCTGGTTGAAGACTACTTCTAATTGGGTCAGCTGTTTTCCTTCCGAAATCAATAAAGGCCCCCCCGCCAAAGCGATTGGTTCGGTAAGAGAAGACCAGCCCGCTGATGGCTTGGTCACGATACGAGGTTGACCGGCATTACTCAATACAAGAGCTCCGTTTTCCCTATAGCTGTTAAATCCATTTATTGTTTGATTAATAATCTGTCCTCCATATTTTAAAAAAACCGTGGATCCACCGCTAGTCGTATTGAAATAACTGCCGTTAAAAGCAACCAGTGCATCCTTCGCCGCAGCGGCATCACTTGTTTTCAAAAAACCCGACATTACGTACGGTATTTCAATCTGAAAACCCTTGCTCAAGTCGATTTCAAATATGTTGACATACTGCTTGGATTCAAAAATTTGCGTAAACTGAAAATACTTCCAAACTACTCCTGCCGACACCTCCTTTTTCTTCCATTCCGCCTTTGCCAATAATTCCGTCAGGTCTACCTGCTGTTCCTGAGAATAATCGTAAGGGAGCTGGGTTCCGTCATCCTTTTTACTACAAGAGATAAAAAGGAATAGTAGCATCAAACTATATAAAACATTCTTTTTCATGCGCTTATTTATTTATGCGTGTATATTATCTATGATTTAAATCATCAATCCATTTCAATTTTAAAATTTCAGGCTTGCCTTGTAACCTCAAATCCTTGCCTATGCGAACGGTCTCCCTATTGCGAAAAAGCGCTAGCGTTCCGCTATCCTTATCGGCGATGGCCGACGCCACATTGCTATTTCCCCAGGAAAAAGGCCAATCCTTAAAATAATTACCTGCCACAGTTTCTTCCACAAAAACAAACCTCCCTTTCTCCTCTTTAGCAATCAAGATCTTTTCCGGTGCAAACAACAGTAGTGTTTCATTCCAAATCACACCTGTCGAAAATGCAGCCTTTTTCCAAGAGTTGGGTATACCCTCAATCCATTCTTCCCATGCTTCCTCGCCGACGATCTGTTTTGAGCTTTTGTCAACTTTCAACAGGCGATTACCACTTCGTATCCACCAAAACTCACCGGCATCTATAAAAGCTCGCGAACAGTCGGGGCACAATGTGTTCAAAAAAGGAAAAACCTGTTTACTTTGTCGCAAAGTAAACGAACTGTTACCCGCGTCAGTCGCATAAATCAGATTGCCCGAAAGGTAGTACAGTGAATCCGACGATGACCAGACCGCTTCAGGAGTGAGCCATGTTCCGCGCAACACAAACTTGTCATTATCGGGTTGTCCATTAAAAATGGAAACATAGTCTACTTTATCCGTTTCCTTGGGTATCAGATTACCTTCGATATAGAAGCGGGCTATTACTTGATCATACTGCTGCAACCTAGCCGCTACCGAAATGGCATGCCAATGATTAGACACGACAAATACGGTATCGCCAGGCTGTATAATTTGCTGATCATACTCATCCCGCAAAACTCTACTAAAGATATAATTCTGCACCGTAGTCTTGGCATTCTCTTCTTTATAGATCTTTTCTCCTTTGACACCCTTAGCTTGCAGTCCCTGTTGCATCCTCGTCGCCTCGCATACACCCGAGCCATGCGCACCGCATCCACCACTGACGATAATCTTATCGATAGATTGGATACGATATAGTCGAGCGGCGATTTCGATCCGTTCTTCTAATGTCGTTGGGTCTGCCGATCCCAAGACCAACATAACGGTCTTGGGGTTAGCAGCTATCCCTAGGTTTATTCCTAGTATCCAATACACGGATATCCACAGTATTTTCTTCATCTTATTTCACTTTAGCCCCCATGATAGCCGAAGATCTGTTTTCTGCGTGGATATCTGCAGCTATCACATCATCCAGTACCGGATTATAGGTCTGCGCCAACGCTTCCAATTGCGTACCATCCAATCCATAGGATAGTGCCGGATTATTGTCCCCTACTGGTAAGAAAGCACTATTCAGCATCGTGGCAGGAGAAAACGATACGCCAGCCACAATAGAACCTGCATCTCCGTAGACCGCCGCTGTGATGGCAGAATTCTTGATAACCGGAACTACTGCAGCATTATCGGCATGGGAATCCACGTCCCGAGAGCCACTGCGCTGCGTATTTCCCGAGATGATTGAATTGACGATAGTTAGATTATTCACCAAAGACTGTCGGAATACCCCTCCGCCAGGTCCGGCAATCTCGTTTCCAGTTATTGTACAACTGATGATATCCGCCTTACTTCCTGCATACAGCATCACCCCTCCACCTCCATTAGGCGACGTGCTCTTATTGCCGATGATCAGACAATTAACAAGGATCGCTTCCGATTTTTCCCGCATATATATGCCTGCACCAAATGACGTGTTACTGTTATTTAGCACTTCCGAATTATATAGATGGATCGTTGCATTCGGATAACCATGTATTCCTGCAGCCGTACCTCGTGCGTAGTTGTTATTAAATTGCGATCGGTAAGCTGTTAAACTCGCATCAGCGACCCAGGTGCCGCCACCATTGTTATTATTGTTCGAATTATTACTTACTTTCGAATCTTCCATCGTCACCTTCGCTCCTGCGAACACATACATACCGGCTGCAAAACCTGCAGTCCCCTTGTCTGCCGTCGCTTTATTATCCATAATCTCTACCTGCTTCAGGTGTACTATAGCATTTGCTATGACTATGCCCCCACCCTGCCCACGACTGTAGCGTGTTCCATTGATAGTGGTATTGGTGGTCCTGTCGGTTGCATTTCCACCACGAATCGTGAGTCCTTCGAGATACACCTTAGATTCGTTGTCCAGTACGGCCGTCACCGTTACGGTATGGAAGGCCTCTTTACCCGATGTCATTTTCCCATCCAATATCGTCTTATAGCGAGCTGCATCTGGTGTAGCACCAGGCTGGGCATCCACGGCAAAACCTCCGATCAGCGAAATATTCTTCGAAATTTCAAAGGTCATATCCGATTCTTCATTGGCGTCTCCGTTACGGATGGTCTTCGAAGGTGTATACACCCCCTCCGCCAGATAGATCGTACTACGTGTTGTCGTTTGCTCCAATGCCGTATTCAAGTCGGTCGGCGAATTCCAAGACTTCCCGTCTCCCGTACCGTCTACCGTTACATAGAAAACAGGAACTTTACCCGACTCCTGTACTACGAGCACCTGTTTGACATCTGTTTCGTTAATCCGCAC
Source organism: Sphingobacterium alkalisoli (assembly GCF_005049105.1). GTDB lineage: Bacteria > Bacteroidota > Bacteroidia > Sphingobacteriales > Sphingobacteriaceae > Sphingobacterium > Sphingobacterium alkalisoli. The sequence goes on along the minus strand of NZ_SUKA01000001.1, from coordinate 208,891 downwards.
CAGAATAACTCCTGTACGCTCGTCATCGGCATTAGTCACTACTGTAAATCCCACACGCTGTTTTCCCTTGCCATAGGCCACTGTGTCTAGCTGTATCCAATCCACATCCGATTCGACCGAAATGGTCTGGTTTGACAGTACTTCAAAATTGTAGGTGTTGGACTTACTACCTACCTCCATATAGTCTGTGCCCATCAGAAGCTTTTCTACAAACGGGTCCTTATCCTTTTTACAGCTGCCCAAGCCCAGGAATATGAGCGCAGCAAGCAGTATATAGTTCATATTGTTCATTGGAATAGTTTTTTAAGAGTGTAAGCGTTTCAACAATATGCGTCCACATTTTACACTCGGTTTATTTTTTTAAATTCTTACCTATAAAGTATTTAAATATTGATTCCATAAAGTCTGATAGCAATCCACCAGTTCCTGCTCGTCCGCATATTTACACTCATGCATAAATACACCGCTATAGCCGATTTGATCTAAGGCTTTAAAAATTGCTACCCAATTGTTTTCTCCGCGACTATCACAAGGCAGATAGTGGTACTCGGCCTGCCCGTTCCCATTCGATACGTGCAGGGTCTTCACCCGTTTGCCGAATGCCAGCAACAATTTCTCCGGTAGTGCGATATGACACATATCTACCGCTAATCCCACCTGTTTAGGAAAGTGCTTAAAGATTTCCTGACATTCCGCTACCGTCCTTAACAACGGCCGTTCACGCTCGCCTACTGTCAGTTGTGGTCCCAGCATATTCTCCACCACCATTTTTGCTCCGTGGTCACGCACACCTTTATACAGTTCTTTTACCGACTTGATTAACTGTGTTACTCGATGCTCGCGCTCGCCTTTTTCGAGGTAATATGAGGGATGGAACAGCACAATTTGCGGTTTCAACGGTCGGAATAACGCTACAACTTGTAGATGTGCCTCTATCACTTTTTGTCGGGTATCTTCATCCAAAATGGACAAATCCATTTGCTTTGAAAAAGGCATATGGATAGACCAAACCTTCATTCCTGAAGCATCCAATATATCTTTTAAGCTGTCTATCTTTTGAGTCCAGGAAATTGCAGAATCCTTGATGCTCAAATCCTTGCCGAGCACGGCGGATACACCCGATAGTTCGATATAATTGATACCCAAAGATTTGGCATACTGCATGCGTTCCAGCGATATCTTTTGAAAATCTAGGGCATAGCCTATTTCATTCGTCTTTCTTGGTTGCGCAGTACCGGAGAAAGGAACGATTAGCCACAGCCAAATAACTATATGGATAACATTTCTCATTATTCGTCCCATTTTGGATTTTGTTTCAGGTTATCATTCAGCAGCAGATCCTCGGTAGGCAGTGGCGCAAAATAGTCCCTATCTTCCCTAAATTTTCCATCTTGCGGAAAAGGATCTATATTTCCCGCCGGCGCATTCTGTGCACCTGTTATGGGATTGCGTAGCGTACGTTGGTTGATATTGATCATCGATGTTACGGACGAGGGTGCTCCCGAAGTACTACCGGTATGTACAAATACATCAGCCGCGCCGTCGCCGGTAAAATCATAAGCCCCTACTCCTGGGAAATACACCCCTACAATAGGTTGCGTAATCTTCAGTCCCTCTTTCCAACGCATCAGGTCATCCCAGCGGAAACCTTCGTTAAATAGCTCAGCACGTCTTTCTCTTCGTATTTCCAAAATCGCACCCTTAAAAGCCCCCTTGTCCACATTGGGATACATAACCTCTAAATATGGATCCGCATTTGCATTCGCTTGTATCAAATCGAGATTAGGCATACCTGCGCGCGCACGCAATTTATTAATCGTCAGATTCAGATCAGCTTGTGTCAGTAAACCTAATTCAGCCCTTGCTTCAGCAAATATGAGCAGCGCCTCAGCGTAGCGGAAGAGAATGATATCAAAATAACCAGCTGAGGTAGCCCATTGACTACGCTCCGGCAAAGCCTTGACCAACCGGTAGCCGGTCGTCGTAATGGTCAAATTGACAGGCTCATTTCTCGTTTCGCCATTCACCCGAAAGTCGGGCCCAGCTGTAGTCTGCGTAAGGCGAGGATCTCTGTTTTGCATTTCCTCGTAAAATCCCATCGTGTTATAGTTGACTTTATCGGTAAATCGCGAACCGTCGCGCATCAAATAACTATTGATGAGATCCTTGGGTAACCCATAAGATCCAGCGGTAGCTGAGGTAAAAGAGTATCCCAAAGAATGTATTTTGATTCCTAGTTCATAATCAACCGCTAATATGGTTTCGGTGTTATTCTGATTAATTAAGGAAAATAAATTTCGATAAGCCGACTCCGCCCCACCTTCAGTATACAATGTATATGCCCCCGTACTGATCAACGCATTCGAAGCCTCAGCAGCAAGCGTCAAATATTTATTCGCATCCGCAAGGCCATGATATTTTCGGAAAGTTCCTTCAAAAAGTGCTGCTCTAGCTTTTAACAGCATTGCTGTATACCTAGTGATTAGATTCAACTGCTTTTCGGCCGGAATATTTGCTATGGCATAGTCCAGATCGGCCATTACCGAATCCATCACCAGCGTACGTGAATCTCTAGCTTTATACAACTCCGGATCGTTAGCATCTAGCACCTTTCCATACCAAGGCACATCACCAAACGTCTTTACCTTATCATAATAGAAATATGCTCGAAAAAAGCGTGCAATACCGCTATATTTAGCTTTGGCTCCTTCATCCGCTACCTTATGGTAGTTGGCAAGAAAATAGTTTATTTTACGTAGACTAGTCCATGACCAGCCATCTCCTGTGACCGGAACTACCCGTGCACCACGTATCCGTGGATCCGGGTTCAGCGGCATGAGGTTGTCCGATTTTGCATCCTCGGTATAATTTCCTGTACCGGGCAGCATGGCATAAAAGTCATTTGTCGCTACTTCCAGATCTTTCGCCGTATTGAAAAAATACGGGGCTTCGACCTGATCCTCCGATGCCCGATCCAGAAAATCTTCGTTACATGAGGAGAAGAACAGCGCAGTTACGACCCATAGTCCAATTGTCTTTATATTTAAGTTCATGAGTTTCATATGTATATAACTTGTTTTTTATAAACCCAACATTACACCAAAAGAATATGTTTTACCCATAGGATACACCCGTTGGTCACTTCGATCATCCGCTGTCGCCGGAGATGAATAATTGATTGCAGACCCACCTTGCTCCGGGTCAATGTATTTAGTCAGCTTCCCAAAGCTCCAGGTAAACATATTTTCGCCACTGAAGAATATGCGCAATCTATCCACTTTAACTTTTCTCGTCAATTCTTGTGGGAGTGTATACCCGACAGTAAGGTTTTTCATGCGCAAATAACCCACATTTATCAAGTAATAATCATTAATCTCGTACAGGGAACGTCTGTTTTGCAACGAAGAATACCCCCTATATATCTGTGGATAAGTGTTCTCCTTATTATCGGGAGTCCAGGCATTATCGATTAAATCCTTCCGAATGAAGGATAGATAGGGTCGTTGGTATGTCCCCCAATATAATTCTCCGGTCGGATACCAGTCTTGTCGAGCAACTCCAGCTACGGCAGCGGACAAATCAAAATTCTTCCATTTTGCATTGAGGTTCAGACCGAAAGGGAAACGTGGCATGGCGTTACCGATGCGTTCGAGGTCACCGTGATTAGTCAACGTATTATCGCCTTTATCAATCTTACCATCGCCATTCAGGTCCAGATATTTAATATCTCCTCCACGCAAAACACTCCATTCGCTGTTCTGCATGATGTTTAGAACATCATCATACACTTGGCCCAACGAGGTCGAAGGGTTATCAAAAGATTGCTGATAGGCCAATGCCTCTTCATCCGACTGAAACTGTCCATCAATACGGTACCCCCAGATTTCGCCCAAACGCTGTCCCTCATAGTAGGAGCTCAATAAACCTTTGGGATTATTATACTTCATAATGATACCTTTAAAATTAGAAACGTTTGCCGTCACATTGAAACTTAGCGGCGCGCCTGCCATTTCAAACTTGTCCTGATACGAAATACCTATTTCGTATCCATCGTTACGCAGCGCAGCATAATTTTCCTTAGGCTCATTCGCTCCAAATACAGACGGCAAAGGTTCGCCGGGCAGATACATCCCTTCGACGTCCTTGCGATACCAATCTACATTAAAGAACAATTTGTTCTTGATCAAACCTAAATCTGCTCCAAAATTTAAACTCTTTGTGGTTTCCCATGTTACGACACTAGGTAGTGGAGCAGGCATCTGTGCTATGGTGAGCATATTGCCCATATTGAGCCAACTGTTATTCCGAGCGACGTTCATCAGTTCTTTAAAGGTGTTGACATCTACTGTCTGATTGCCCAACTTGCCGTATGAACCTCTTAATTTGAGGGAAGGTACGTAGGGTTTGATATCTTCCCAGAACGTTTCCCGATCCAGTTGCCATCCCAAGGAAACCGACGGAAAGAACCCCCAGCGGCTATCCGTAGGGAAACGCGATGAGCCATCGTAACGCGAGTTTATCTCTAGTAGATATTTATTGTCATAATCATAATTAAAACGTCCGAAAAATCCACGCACAGCCCAATTCAGCGCAGAACCCGTCATACTATTCATCGTGGTCGCCAACGCCAGGTTTGACAGATTGTCAATCAGCAGATCATCTCCTTTCACGCCGATAAAGTCTCGATCAAATTCCTCTTGGTTAAAACCCAGTAGAAGTTTAAAATTATGTTTATCCATCAAAGATTTTTGATAGGTAGCAAATAGATTCATCGCATTGTACTTATCTTTCGAACGCTGCTCCTCTAGACGGTTTATTCCCACCGTTTGGTTGTTCAACCGATTCCCGGACAAATAACTAAATTGATTTAATCGGAGGGCCAAGTTCGTGTTTTCAATGCGATTGCTATAGTCAAAGTTGATCTGCAGTCCTTCGAGAGGTCTTGCAACAACACGGAAAGTATTGGTAAACTCTTCTGTATTGCTTTCTCTCCAGCTTTTACCCGACACCAGTCCTGCATTACCTCCTTGGCCGCCAGAGCCAGTACCGATATCGGTAGGTACACCATCCACAAGGTTAGGGTAGAAAGGCATCAGGTTATACCAAGTCGTCGTACTCCAAAGTCCACCAAACCCATTGGAAAACCCGCCATAATCTTTATCTTTTTCATTGATAAACTGCACATTGCTGGATATCTCCAACCACTCATATGGAGTAAAAACTAGATTTGCTTTCATGTTCTGACGGTCCATACCTGCGTCTTTATTGATATTATTAATGCTTTGGCGTTCGAAGACGCGTCCAGACAAATATCCTTTCAGTTTATCCGATCCTCCGGATACCGATATATTGTGAAAATTGGAGGCTTGATATTTGCGGAATAAGTAATCCCACCAATCCGTTTTATAGAAAAATTTGTTCGTACCATCCGCCTGCAGTTCGTGAAAGGGTTCAATCTCTCCCCGTGCCACCATTTGAATGGCTTCCCAATCCATGGCATTGTATTGGCTATAACTGCTGCCATTGTATCCGAATATGGCCGCATCCACCGTCTTCGCATAAACATAAGGGTCGGAAATATAATCGGTCCGCGCAGCGGGTGTAGTCCAGCCAAAGTTATTCGTATAATTAACCGAAGTCGTACCCACCTTACCCGTTTTGGTAGTGATCAATATCACGCCAAAAGTACCTCTCGCTCCATAGATGGCAGAGGATGCCGCATCTTTTAATACCGTTACTGATTCGATATCATTTGGATTGACGCGGGTGATATTTCCTTCAATCCCATCGATCAATACCAAGGGTCTGCCTCCATTGATCGAGTTAAATCCACGCACATTGATATCGGGCGTAGCCGAAGGGTCACCGTTATTGATCTGAATATTCAGCCCCGGCATTAAGCCTTGCAAGGTCGCGGAGATATTCGCATCCGGCCGCAGAGCGATATCCTCTGCATTGATCTGCGCGACTGCGCCTGTGAGATTGGCCTTCCGCTGCACACCATATCCTACCACGACTACCTCATCCAGGTCACTCTTCTTGGTCTGTAAAACAATGTTCAGTGGAGTACCTACCTCATATGTTAACAACTGCTCTTCATATCCGAGTGCTGTGATCAGTAGCTGACCTTCATCCTGTACCACAGGTATGGAAAAAGAACCATCCAATTGCGAGGCCGCAGCAATATTGCTCTCTACTAAACGGATAGATGCTCCGACCAAAGGCTCACCTTCACCGGTCCAGACCACGCCGTTGATCTGTCGCTGCTGCACATCCTCCAGTACTGTACCACCCATTTCCACAGCCTTCTTAATGAGAACGGTCTTGTTCTGCACAACATAAAAGAGTCCGCGGGGGGTAAGACAGGCATCCAGTACCTTCTTCAAATCCACATTTTTAACATGCAGGTCGATTTTGTCCACATACTTCAGCTGGCTGCTGTTGTAAAGAAAATCTAAATTAGTTTGCTCCTGAATCTTAGCCAGCACATCAACCAGTTCGGCTTGTTGTACCGATAAGCTCACCTTCTGTGCATAAGTGCTTCCGCTCGCCTGTAAGAAGAAACCAAAGAGCAAGAATGAATACAACTTCATCATAAGTAAACAGGTAAACAATCGACGATGAGTCCGCACGATTGCAGTAATATTTTTATACATTTGATAGGTATTTGGTAAATATTATTAATTCATAACTGATGCTATTTCCGGGTACTATCGAAGAGGGGATGTTGCTGCATCTCCTCTTCTCCTGTTTGATATCCAATTCTTACTTCATCACGATCACCCTCCCTTCCTGAATATCAAATCGTAAATCAGACACCTGCTCTATACTTTCCAGGACATCCTTGAGTTTTTTCGAACGTTTTATACTACCTGTAAATTGATCTGAAGATCCAGCTTTAAATTCCACACCTTCGATAGGATACCACTTGGCGAGATCGGCCATTATTGTTCGTATAGACTCGTCCTTAAACCTAAAATAACCGTCCCGCCAAGCCAATACATTACCGATATCCACGTTTTTACGCAGCTGGATCGTATTCGATGAATGGACTACGGCCTGTTGGCCAGGTTTTATGCGCAATCGGTTCCGGTCGGCACCCACCTCCACGGACCCCGAAAGTAGCGTGGTTTCTACCTGCCTGTCTTCATTATAAGCCGATATATTAAACTTCGTTCCCAATACGCTTACCTCTGTATTTTTGGCATGTACTACAAATGGTAGTTCTTTGTTGTGTGCGACTTCAAAAAAAGCCTCACCCGAAAGCGCCACTCGTCGTTGCTTCTCTCCAAAGGCGGCATATACCTGCATGCTGGAATTGGAATTGAGATACACGATCGAGGCATCAGGGAGCATCAGACGTAGACTAACGCCCTTAGGCGTCACAAAATGATGCTTTTCATCGGCCTGAAAAAAATCAGCCTCCCGATCTTGTTTCATGACGATTGTACCATCATCCAAACGCATGATAGCCAACCCTTTGTAGTGGATTGTATCTTCCTTTATTTCATCCAATGACATCTGCTTTCCATCAGCAAGCGTAATAAAGGCATCTTCTTGAGGCAGTTCTATTTCCCCAGTCGAAACAGCTGGCTGCATCGATATCACTTCATCCATATGCTGTCTGACATCAAAAATCTGATACGCCACCAAGCCTAATAAACCCGAGACGAGGAGCACAGCTGCCACCTTTCCGAATTGTACTAAGCGCATTTTCCATGAGCGTGGAGCGGTAGCTGTTATAGCTCTCCCCTTTTCGTCTATCTGACTCAAAATACCCTGAAAAACACGATCTTTCTCAAAGGCCCTATTTTCTTCCGTTTCTACCAGCTCGTCCACTGCCTCCAAAAAATCAGCCTCATCCAAGAGGGACATATAGCTATCCAGCTCCTCCTGCTCCTTTTCGTCGAGCGTACCAGCCAGATAACGCTTAAAAAGAATCCGAAATTTATTTTTATCCAACTTTTTATGTGCTTAATCTATAGACAGTACACCTAAGTAAGACCATACGACTAGTTGAAATGAAAAAAAGTAGTTGATTTAGATATTAGATGTGAAAAAGTGGAAATTGATCACTGGCTACCGAATTAGATATAAAAAAACAAAGATGAGATAATTGTAATCCGCTTGGGTTAGCGTCTTACGTAAACTTTTTAGGGCCTGCGTGATATGGTTTTTGACCGTATTGGGAGAAATTCCCATTTCGCTTGCGATCTGTTGATGACTGTAACCTTCCATACGGCTCAGTCTCAAAGCTGTCTTTTGTTGTTCTGGCAATTTTGCGATAGATCGCTCGAGTTGACTTTCCAGCTCTCGGAGATCCAGTTTTTCCTGTACATCGTTGACAACTATACTTTCTACCTGCCCGAGGTACTTCTGCGCGACGCGGGCATGCCTTAATTGATTATAACAGAGCCGCTTTGCGGTTACGTAAATCAACGGCCAGATATCCTGGTCTATTCGGATCTGCTCACGACTGCCCCATATCTTTACAAAACAGTCCTGTACGATCTCTTCCGCAACAGCTGTATCTTTCAACAGCTTATGAGCCAGATCGAAAACCAATGGGGAATAGGTATCATACAGCATCCTGAAGGCCGCTTTGTCCCCTTGTTTAATTTGTAATAATATCTCTGTTAAGCCTGCAATCATGGTGTCAGCTATTACCTGAGGATAATTTAGATTCTTGATAAAGGTAGAGACAATAATCTAAAAATCCAATCCGACCCAAAGATACAGTTGGTATATTAACTTAATATTAATTTAAACAACCCAACCTGTAATAGGCAGGACAGATTCTAAAATAGGAAAACACTGATTGCTGCAGGCACACAGTTATTGTTCTTGCAAAAGACTTCGAAATAGCGGTATATAATCTTGGAGCGTTCTCAACAAGGAGTTGGCAGCAATTCTTTTCCGACACGTCAGAATTTACTTCCGAGTCAGCTTCCTTTACATCGCGTATTTTTTTTCGTCATTTGATATTAATTAACTATTTCGCTTCGATTGATATATCGACCATCCTCCCAAACCGACCATAATACCAATGGAAAGCGTGATCCATAAGGCTTTTCCATCAGCAATAAGTGCCAGCCCTACAAAAATTAACGAAGTTATAGCCAATGTTCTCGCTAAAACTTTCAAACCGTAATTATTTTGTTCTTCACTGCTCGTTTCTTCCTCATCTTCTTCCGCGGTTTGACCCACTATGTGCCGTTGTCCTTTTTTATAACGTACATAATCATCGGCGAGCTGCCCTTTACCTCTAGCCCATACCTCATATCCCGCCAGCAGTACAAAAGGAATCACAGCGCCGGCTAGCATCTCTTCAGCCCGGGTCAATGAGATTGCTGTCAACAATGGATGTATAAATTTTAGGTACACATTGATCGCTAAACCCAAGATAGTACACCAAAGAATAGACTGTCCGGTATGGTATTTGGAAAACAGCGCCCATACCGGCGGCCCATACAACGAACATCCTGTTACCGCCCCGACACTCAATACGATCTCTACGATTCCTCCGACCGAAGGAACCAATAGCGCAACTAGAATTGTAATCAGCCCAAAGACCACAACAGCCATTTTCGCAATAAACATCAACCCCCTGGGGTTAGTATGGGGTCGTACAGACTTGTACAAATCATTAGTAAATACGGCTGCAGAAAGATTTAGTGTCGTGTTTACGGAACTTGCCGTTGCAAACACCATGCCGCCCAACATCAGTCCAAGTAACCCCTTAGGAAGCACCTCTTTACACATCATCAGGTAAGCTCCTTCGCTCGCTAATCCCGATAAATTGGGATTAACCAGCCTATAGATCATGGGGGGTAGCATCCAGATAACTGGACTGATAAGATAAAGCCCCGCAAATAGATAGCCTACCTTACTGGCTGATTTAGGGCTGTCTACTGTCGTATAGCGCTGGACATATGCCCAGTTTCCTCCAATAAAAATTCCGTTATAAACTCCGAACGCTAATAGAAAGAGCCAGGAATATTCCCCATTTACTGGCATAAAAAAATCGGGAGGCGCATTCGTTAACAGTTCATTGACACCTCCTATCCGGTCGAAAGCAAGGGGCACAACTATAAGCACCGCAGCAGTTAATACAACAAATTGGATCACATCGGTTATCATCACTCCCCAAAGTCCGCCAATTACAGTATAAATGATAATAAGTATACCCAGCAACAAAATACAGGCCTCAATAGGATATCCCGTAGATACGTTGATGATCTTTGCTACGGGATAAAGAAATGCCCCAGTATACATTAATGATATCAGCAAAATAAGGTAGCTGTAGAACTTTTGCACCGTGACTCCTAATCTTCGAGATACAAATTCTGCTGCTGTCAGAGCTCGGGATCTTTGCCAGGCAGGCGCTATAAACATTCCAACAACAAGCCCGGCAACGCACATCGTCATCTGAATAGCAATAGCTACAACGCCGTGTTGATATGCAATAGCGCCCCAAACCACAAATGTACCGGCCGAGAAAAAACTCATAAACAACGACAGCGAGCTGATCCGCCAAGGCACGGCACCTCCTGCAGCAAAATAGGATTTCATGGATTTGCCTGTTTTTCTAAAAGACAAACCCGCCGCAACAATGATTACCGCAAAGACGAGAATGACAATATAATCTAAAATATCCATTTTTCTTATTTAGCTATAACACCGAATGGAAAACAAAGAGGCCGGAACCTGAACAGACGGATGTTCCATCTGGATGACGAGTGACGCCGTCACGACAGGTTCCTGAAATTCTATTCGATTATTACTTTGATAATTACCTTCTTTTATCACTACTACTTGACCAATGTCATCCAATATTTTATAGTTCCTAACACAAAAAAGCATTACATCTTCCGGATGGCCCATCAATACACTTTCCATGGGATGATCGTAATCGGTATCAAAGAACAAATCTATACGACGGATTTCCTGTGGTTCTTCCCAGCTTAGCTTTACCTGGGGAGCCGGATCTTTAAAATCGGCAACCCATGCGTTTGGCAAAGTTGTCGGCCGATATACACCCGACTTTATAGCCTCTTTAGCAAACACCTGCAACGGAGGGTCGATCTGCATAGCCACATTCTGTCCGTGAGGCCGTCGTTGGGGACACCAAAACTCAAACTCGTCCATGCCTATATCTGCTGGAGGAGTCTGCTTTCCGAAGTTGGATACTGCTTTATTAACCGAATTGAATGCAGAGAGTATCCCTGTAACACGCTGATTTGATCTGTATAACCCTAAATCAGTATTCTTATGGAAAATGATAAAAACGTAACAACGGTCGGATACTGTCGCCGTAAACGATATTTTGATTTTTCTCCTACCTCTTTGTATATCAATGGTCTTAGTCTCCAGAGTAATGTCTGGCGTATAGTTACCTACCTTACTGCTGACCCGCAACTCCATTTTCAACACGGTATCTTTCAAGGCATCGACCTCAATAGTTATCGTGGGCACATCTCCTCCCTCTAACGGTACCATTTGTGCCACGGCGATATCTATTGGTAAAGCGAAATCAGCTTCTAAACTGCCTAGTGTCAAACTACTTGAAACGGTAAGCTTTGCTTCCTGTACCAGATCGGTATCATCGCGCACAACCAAACCTGGAATATGCTGCCCGCTCTTCAGCAGCTCTTGTTGCAGAGCGGGCAAAAAACCTTCGGAAAGTATATCGCGCGGTGTTAGATAGTCTTCTACTTTCTTTCCTTTTTCCTTCGCAATATACGCTGCCATGCCGATAGCTTGGCCGATATGGGCCGCTGTGGCCATGACACGAGTGGACGCAAAAGCCACATGTGTAGCACTAATAAGCCGGCCACCAAGGAATAGATTTTTGATATTCTTGCTGTAAAGGCAACGATACGGGATCTGATACACTCCTTTAGCATGCCATTGATTACAACCGGGCTTCTCACTAAAAACGCCATCGGCCGGATGTAGGTCGATAGACCATCCTCCATATGCCACGGCATCGTCATGTATCCGCTGCTCCACGATGTCTTGCTGATGCAACATGTAGTCTCCCTCAAACCGTCGACTTTCTCGCTTCCCGGGAATTGTTCCTACCCATTCCAACGTGAGGCTTTCAGCATCGGGAAAGTTACCGGAGTTCTTTATATAATCCCAGGCGCCATAAATAACTTTCCATAAATCCCATTTGATCTGCTCGGTATCATGCACGGTATCCATCCGTCCACCATGTTCGAGCCACCAAAGCTGACATCCAAATTCCTTCGCATTGAAACTCCTGAAACGTGGAACTTCTCTAGTAATGTCCATCGCAAACGCTGGCGCGCGGTATTTTACCGGACGCCCGGTATCTTTTGTATAGAAGTACATGCTGTGCCCCAATAACTCTCCGTATTCCTCGCTGGGTGCAAACCTTTCTCCGAACTCTTCTTTCTTTTCCGCTCCCATTCTGAAAGCGGCACCCGAAAGGAAACCGACAATACCGTCCCCCGAAGCATCGCAGAACAAGGGCGCATGAATGATGTATTCGGTTGAATTCTGGCTACAGAACCCTCTCACCGAACTGATAGTATATTCTTCTCTCATCTGAACTTCATACACCGCCGTGTTAAGCAATAGCGTGATATTTGGTTCTGCCATTACCTTATCCAGTAGCACTGAATCGAAGATCAGTGGGTTACCTTCTTTGTTTCTATACGTATTTTCGACCAGTATCTCGTCGATGACGCCCCCCTCTCTGCTCCATCTGTTATTATTGCCTAAATGGGACGTGGCACCCAATATCCACAGACGCACCTCACTAGACGAGTTCCCTCCAAGCACAGGTCTATCCTGCACCAATGCGACCTTTACTCCCATACGCGCTGCCGTTATAGCGGTACATACACCTGACAGCCCCCCGCCAATAATGGCAAGTTCAGTATGGTATTCTGAGACCTTCAATGCCCGGCTTGCTTCGTATTCTTTCTTTATCATTATTTAATCTTTTACTTTCTCTCCTTTTCTCCCGAACCGAACGATACGACTACGCCATCTTTCGCCGAGCTATCGCAACTAATTCTCCAATTTTACATCCCAGCAATACAATCTGACTATTTCTAAGACAGTGGCACAGACAAACCCAGAGCATACAAATCAAATTGATCTGGTTTGGTGTGGTCTATAATCAATGCAATTATACTTAACATTTTTTTAAAACCAAATTATTTCTCAATAATAATAGCAGAAATCTAGTCTGGTCTGATATGTTTACTTGCTTTCAATAAAAGAAACTTATAGATTTGTGATTCACTGATCAACGATAGAGTGCTGTTTTAATGCTAAAAAAATGAACCGTTTAAAATACATGCAATTGGTCGACTTTATAATGACCCTCGCTGAAGAGAACAAACTTGAAATAAACGATAGACTTCCTTCTCTCAATCAGCTCACAGACCGACTTAAAATAAGTAAAGAAACAGCACTGAAAGGCTTAAATTATTTGCTAGAAAAAGGGATTATTGAATCTGAATACCGCAAAGGCTACTATTTAAAACGTCTAAAACAACATCTCCCTTATCGAGTGTGCCTCGTTTTGGATAAGATGAACATTCTTCGTGATCGTGTATATCAATCTTTCATTGAAACGATAAAAGAACATGCGGAAGTTGATGTGTATTTTCATCATCACAATTTTAAGGTGTTTGAAAAACTTATCGAAGAGAATCTTGGAAGTTATACGCATTTTGTCGTGGTGACCTATTTTAAGGAAAATCCCAATCATATTTTAAATAAAATCCCGGCAAGCAAGCGCGTGATTATCGACCATTTAGAAAAAGGACTAGAAGGGGAGTATACCTCTATCTATCAAGACCACGAGCAGGATATTATCAACTCATTGACTGAGTTATTACCGCAGCTAGAAAAGTACAAACGGTTGGTCTTGGTAGCTCCTTTGGAAGCCTTTCATGCAGGCGATCTGATAGATGGCTTTAAGTCGTTTGCTAATGAACACGGAAAAAAACAAAAGATTGTTCATCTTGTGCAGGAGAAGGAAATGGAAAAAGGGGACGTATATATCACGTTTAGCCGATATGACCAAGATGATGTCGATATAGTAAAAAACGTTCGTAAAAAGAGTTGGAAGCTGGGACAGGAAGTAGGTCTAATATCCTACAACGATACAGCTGTTAAAGAAATAATTGAAGATGGTATTACCGTAATCAGTACTGATTTCAGCAAAATGGGCGCGGAGGCTGCAAAAGCGATTATGAATAAAAATGCAGTTTTTTTACGATGTCCTACCAAAGTGATTCTGAGAAATTCATTATGATCATTTCGTTTGCTCTATATCTTGATTCAGTAAATCAGAAAACACATGTCCAAGACAAAGAATATTGTGGTACGTAATGTTGTAGGCACGAAATTTAAACTTTTAGCAGATGAATTATAGAAGAAAGCGGGCCAACCGCTAGGCATAAAAAAAATATTATATGGATTTTAAAACTGCGCTTAATATCTTTGAGAATTGCTTTATTACTTTACAGCATAAAATATATCCATTTAGCTCATGATAACGTACAATACGGCGGCTTTGCTCTTTCCTGCTATCAGTTTAATTATGCTAGCATACACAAATCGATTTTTGGCCTTGGCAGCTTTGGTTAGAAGCCTGCATGCTAAATATCTTGAACACAATAAAGGTGGGGTACTAAAAGGTCAGATTGGGAATCTTCGTTATCGACTTAATCTACTACGGCATATGCAGGGCATGGGGGTCTTAAGTTTTATAGCTTGTATCACATGTATGTACGGCATATACCTAGATAACACATTGATTGCAGAAATTTCTTTTGCATCAAGCTTATTGTTTTTTACGGTGTCTTTAGTCATTTCCTTTATTGAAATTCAGCTGAGCAACAAAGCGTTGGAACTTGAGCTGAGTGATATGGATGATCATCGCAAGAAATCGACCAATAAAAATGAAGAGTAAATACCCGCGCTAAAATCATGACCAGCGTTTCAACTTAAAGCCATAATAGGCATAGAATATGAGATACATATAGCAAGGTACCAACACCCAGTACGCTTCTTTTAGCCCATGTGTATCGGCCAAATAACCATATATCAAAGGCATTATCGCGTTTCCACACAAGCCCATGATCAATAACGAAGCGCCGATTTTGATAAAACGCCCGAGATTGTCTAAAGCTAAAGGCCATACGCCTGCCCAGATCATGGAATTAGCAAAGCCCAACAACACGATAAACCAAACCGAAATATCTGTAGAATGTCCCAAAAACGCCACATTACCTTCCACCAATATAATCATTACGCTTAACAGTAGACCAGAAATGGTACATATTCTTAATGCAGTTAATTGGCTCATAATTTTAGGAATAAACGCGATCCCCAATAAATAGCCAACAATTGTCGCGGTTAATGTGTATGAGGGAAAAACTTTAGCCTCCAGAAAAGGAACGCCTGTCGCGGCCACATAATTGATGATGCTGTCCACTGCGATTACCTGCGAGCCGACATGAAAGAAAATCGCAATAGCCCCAAATACTAAATGGGGAAAATCAAGAATACTTTTCTTATCCGCATTAGATGTCGCCATCTGCTCATCTTCGGTTTCTGTATCAATCTCAGGCAACGGTGAATAGCGCACTAAGAGGCCGAGCAGTAACAATACCCCTGCCACTACGGCATAAGGCATGATGACACGCGCAATAAGCGCATCCAGTGCCAGCTCCTTCTCAGCTCCCTCCATCAGACTGATCTGTTCAAATAACGCATTATCGGTCGAACGCAAAATAACCGCAGCAAACAATAATGGTGCAATAATACCCGCCAGCTTATTGCAAATCCCCATAATACTAAAGCGTTGTGCCGCACGCTCTTTGTCACCCAAGATCGTGATATATGGATTAGCGGCAGTCTGCAGAATAGACAATCCGACACCTAAGGTAAAAAGACCTGTCAGAAACAACGGATAGGCCCTTGAAAATCCTGCAGGAACAAACAACCCGGCACCTACGGCCATAATCAGAAAGCCAATCATCATCCCTTTTTTAAAGCCTATCTTTTTTAATAGATATCCAGCCGGCAAAGACATGACGAGATAGGCAATATAAAAAGCGAAGGCAACAAGATAAGACTCAAAATGATTAAGTTCGCAAGCGATCTTAAAATAGGGGATTAGAATCGCATTGACCCACGTTACAAAACCAAAAATAAAGAACAATCCCCCGATAATTGCAATGGAAATTATCGTATCTCTTTTACTCAGGGAAGCTACAGTTACTGTCTTATCTTGTGCCATAATTTATCGGTTGTTAATTGTTTGTGTTCGATACCGCAGATCCTCTGCCCAAGTCATTAAATGATTTAAAGCGCGCGTTGTCGTTAAACTCAATCGGCTGGGTAACAATGGGGCTGTCGATCGTGGGCTCCGTACCATCTACCGTATATCGAACGGTAAAACCCGGCAGTTGTGTATTCACATACAACTTTCCGCTCGCTGATTTGATGCCTGGTCTTGGAATACGATAATTGAAGCCTCCGGCATAATAATCCATACGCTTCAGTTCACGATGACCTAAGGTGTGGTAAAAAGTAGCTAAATCCCCTGCATATTGTTCGTTGAAAAGAACTTGATCTGTCTCGGTTTCCCAATTTGGGGCTTGCGCCCAAGCTTTTTCGACCAGGGCAAAAAAACGGGGTAAAATCAGATACTCCATCTGTTCCGGATTTTTAACGGTCTCTGCCCAAAGTAAGCCTTGAATTCCAATGATATTTTTTCGACCTGCTTCGGTTAGCTTTTCCGCATTTTGCAATACTTCGGGGCGTAGCTGGCGCCCTAGCCAATCTCGTTGTTGGTTTTTTAAATAATCAAATGGAATAAAACTAAATGGTTTATCTAGGTCTATAAAACCTCCCCAATAAAACCCGGGCTCGTTAAAGCTTTTGTAATAGGCCATATCAAGATAAAAGTTGCTAACGAAAGAAAGCATTACCTTGTATCCCGAGTTCGCCAATCGATAGGCTAAGTCTTCATTTCCAGATAGATTATTCCATACATTGAGATGAATATTTCGGTCTTTGAACTGTTCATTGGGAATCCACCTTTTTTTTCCATTTCCATCCAAAACCTTGTGCATACCCACTTCTTCCCAACCGAACAAGGTGAGGTTTCGTGCTTTCAAAAGCTTATCTACTTTATCAAAATAGTAATCCCATAACTGATCTGTATGCTCAATTTGCTCATCGGTAGCCTTTAGTTTAGCAAATGCTGGTGATTGCTCCCAAACACCATTGGGTACCTCGTCGCCACCGAAATGAATGATCTCCAATGGGGCGCCTGCTTGTTGGTATAACGCAATAACGTCATCTACTACGACCTCCAGAAAATCGTATACTGAGGGCATAGAAACATCCATGACATTATCATTCCATTTTTGGACAGAACGGTACACAGACTGATCGTCAAAATCTCGTAATAGATACTTTTTGGCTTCATCTTCCTTACCTTCTTTCATTAATCGCTGGTATCTGGCTTCCATCGCTTTAATTGCTGCACGGGCATGGCCCGGCGTTTCAATCTCGGGAATAACGCGAATATGTCGTGCTGTAGCATATTGCAAGATCTCTATAAAGTCTGCTTCGGTGTAATAGCCCGAACCTGAGTTCTTCCCAGCAAATGGTCCTGATCCGTATGATGGTGGGAGACTGGTCTGATCTTCGCCAAAAATATGTCCCCGCTGACTTCCGATCGCTGTAAGCTCCGGAAAACTTGGAATTTCCAGTCGCCAACCTTCGTCATCATTCAAATGAAAATGCAAGGTATTAAGCTTATATAATCCCATCAGGTTCAAAACTTTAAGCACCTGCTCCTTGGATTGGAAATTTCGGGCTACATCCAGCATGAGTGCCCGTTTACCAAAGCGTGGCTCGTCTGCAACGTTGATGGCGGGCAACGAAATGGATTTATTTTGTGAAGAAGCAAAATAGTGGGGATCGATAAGCGTCTTCAACGATTGAATGGCGTAGAAGGCTCCTGCTGCTTGACCTGCAAAAATCCGCACCCCATCATGGTCTATTTCCATACGGTAAGCTTCCTCAGACAGTGCTGCATCGACTTTAAGCTGTATCGTATTTCCAGTTCCGGATCCACTTCCGAACTGAACTCCCATTAACGCAGAAAGATCTTCCTTCAGTAGTTCCACTTCATTCGAAAACACGACATCGGCAACTATTTTTGTGGCATGATTGAGTTCAAAATGACCGACTTTCTCTTCGTAAACCTGTGGCGTCGGAAAGATTTTTTGAGGGATCACCTTGATTTTAGCATGAATCGATTGATTTTGGTCGAATAAGGACGCCGATGTCTCTTCGTTGTCGTTTGCTACCCGATAAAATTTCTTTTCATCTTGAGGAGCACGAATGTCCACTGCTGCCAGAGGCTGAATCCGCTTGTCATCCCAGACGACATAAAATCCCTGAGGGGCATCCGAGCGGTTGACTAACCACGAATGAGAAATCAACTCATAGCTAATTTCCTCGCCTGGTTTTAGTCCTTCAAAGTCTCTGGAGGGGCTAAAATAGAATAAATCTCCATTCACATGATTAATATCAAGCAAATTTTGCTCGTTTTTGGGTGTCGCGATCCGTATAAAGTTAAAATACAACCGCCAACCGGTTTTAGGCAAGGCTATCTCCCCATTATTTTTAAAGGTCAGTACAGACAGGGCCTGCTCTTTACCTGCATAGTTGTTTTCGATGGGTAACCAGCTCACATCGATTCGCAATGTATCTTGTTGTGATGCGCCATTTACTTGCAACGCAAATAATAGCAACGCACAGAGGCTTGAACATATCGCTTTTATCATCATATATATCTTAATGTGTAGTATCTCGGGCCAATCGCTCGTAGAGTATTTTGATTTTACTGTTTCGTAGCTCGTTTTCTTGTGCTATTTCAGCATCATGTAGCAAATACTTGTTTAATTCGGCAAATCGTCGGTCTAGTGTTGTCGTATCTATAGCCTGCAGTTCTGCCAATAGTGCAGGAACATCCCTTTGTTGAAAATCCGGTGAATTTGCCCGCAATTCGATAGACATATAACTCAAGTATTGTAGGCGAATATCGGCCATCAAACGGTAATGTTCAAATTCTTCCACATTCTTACGCGGTTTTAGTTCATGGAAAATTTGTGAAACCAGTTGTGCACTATCCCGAAAAGCGGTGATTTCGAGGGGTTCTTTACTGATTTTTCCCTGATTGATTTCGTAGGGAATAGCGTGCAGAGCTTCCCGGAATCGTGTGGCTTGTTTATCGCCAAAACCATATTGCGCCTTAGCATATGATGTGACAAAATCATTCACATCTAATGCTGAACTATTATTAACGCTCTGAAAATAAGCCGCTATTAAGATATTGAATCCAGAAATGGGATATACACGACGGATTGTATACAGGTCGACAATATCGCGCGTCGATTCCCATACGGGAGAATACAGTCCCGATGTAGACCATGAGGTCATGACCATGCCCTGATAACCAAATTCTCGGGCCAGAGGGATGAAATCCCGTATATTATTAAAATGCTTTTCCCACTGTGTTAAGAAGTAATTATCGGGATGGCTTCGGATGGCCGGTGATCCCCATATTTCGAAACCACTATTCAATAGGTTATCATGCTTGCCAAACATATTGATATCCCAGCCATAATTCCAATCTACAAAAACAGTTTCCTTGGGCAGACCCTCCAACGCGTCTGGGTATTTTAACGCAATATCCGCCCAAAGTACAGGCCGTTTTCCTAAACTCACGACAATATCGCACAACAGTTTAATGTAATCGCCATATAATCGGCCCTTGCCCACGGCTTCAACTTTTTTCTTTGATTCGGCAGAATGTCCTAATAAGTAGGTTTCATCTCCCCCAATATGGATATAATCTGAGGTGTGTGTGCCGATCAGATCTTTGTAAAGACTTGTAAACAGTTCCTTGTTTAATTCTTCACGAAGCGGATTCACCTGGGAATAATCTTTTTGATCTTCCCGTAGATCCTTGTATCGATAATGCCGAAGAATGTACTCCACATGACCGAAGCTCTGCTGTAAAGGAATCACGTCGAGTCCTAGAGAATCACAATACGAAATAAAATCGACGACCTCCTCTCGTGTATAGGCATATCTATTGGGAATCAGCGGATGATCTTTGAATGGATAAGTAGCCTCCCACTCCATGACCAATGTATTCAACCCATTGTCTTTCAGCTTTTTTGCAAAAGCCTTTAATGCGGGTAACTTCATGACCTGGATCCGGAGATCCAAATGAAACCCTTTCACCTTAAAATCTCGATCCACATCTCGCTGGGCAAGAGCGGTCGCTGTAAACAAAAACCAAATTCCAACGAGTAGACTTATATAATTTTTCATAATATTAATTTTAACCCAGATTTCGCATTAGACAAAATGTTGAGTTTACATTACGTCACATCAATAACCTTTTAATGGGCTTGATACCTTACTTCACCCGCAATTATGGTCACTGCAACACGGATATCATCATCAAATAAGACGATATCGGCATCCATTCCGATTGCTAAATAGCCTTTACTATCTAGTCCCATGATGCGGGCTGGAGTCGATGTCATCATCTTGACCGAATCGAAGAGCGACACATGCCCTTCCCGCATCATGGTTCGCACCAAGCGATCAGCAGTAGCGACACTCCCCGCAAAAGCAGACCTATCCAACAACTTGGCTACGCCATCTTCTACAATGACTTTTGTGCCTTCTTGTTTTGCACCAAGTATACTTTCTCCTTCAGGCATGCCCGCAGCACGCATGGCGTCTGTGACCAATGCTATCCTGTTGGCGCCTTTGATTTTGAAAACCAGTCGGAGCAATGGGGATGGAACATGAATGCCGTCAGCGATGATCTCAACATCCATTTCGTCGATCAAATACCCCGCTTCCACGGCGCCGGCATATCGATAGGCATTTCGTCTAGTTATGCCCGACATGGCCGAATAAAAATGTGTGGCCAAGGTATAACCATTATCAAACCCCACTTGTACTTCTTCATATACTGCATCGGTATGCGCTAGAGCTAATACCTTACCCTTGGATTTCACGTACCTACCGAACGCTATGGCTCCGGGTAACTCCGGGGCGGCACTCCACCGTACAATATCATCCGAGTACGCCAATATCTTCTCGTATTCTTCAGGATCTGGGTGACGAATGTATTTAGGATCTTGTGCGCCCTTTTGACTCAGCGCAAAGTATGGGCCTTCGAGATGAACGCCGACAAATTGTGCGCCCTTGGTATTAATTTCTTTAGCTGCTTTGTATGCGTCCAATGTCTGAAACAAGGTCTCTGTGGTACTGGTCAACGTGGTAGGACTCAGGGCTGTTGTACCGTACCTAACATGGGTCTCTGCAACACCCAGAAAGGCTTCAACCGTGCCGTCCATAAAATCGTGTCCACCACCGCCATGAACATGCATATCAATAAAACCAGGAGAAATATACAAGCCTTCGGCATCAATCAGCACAGCATCTTCGTCTATATGCGCCGGTTTACCCACACCTATGTCGTATATCACCCCATCTCTGGCATAGAGATAGGCTTCTGCTAAAATACCTGCAGTACCGATCAGTCTTCCATTATATATCAACAAGTTGCTCATCCTACTAAACCTAGTGAAAATTGGCTACAAAATCAAACCTTCATTACTGCGACTTCGCTATAGGCTTCTTTATCGAAGAAATACTGGCAATTGGGATGTTCGCGCAGGATCGTTGCCGGCCAAGAAGCATCAACAGGGCTAAGCAAGGCATGTCTAACAGCCTCCTTTTTATGCGCACCTATAACGACGCAAAATAATGCTTCGCCACGTAACAAAGTCGGTATCGTTAAAGTTAACGCTGTCGACGGTACCTCATCTAGTGTAGAAAAACACTTGTCATTTACCTGTTGTTGCCGGCATACAACATCCAGATCCACCAATTTGACGGTATCGGGATCATTAAAATCAGCCACCGGCGGATCATTGAATGCGAGATGACCATTTTCTCCGATGCCGAGACATACGATATCAATAGGTCCGTTTTCAATCATCTCCGAAAAACGTCTTATCTCGTTGTGCACGTCTCCTTTAGTCGATATGGTATGTTTTTCCCGAACATTTACTTTAGAAAAAAGGTTCTTTTCCAGATATTGGGAAAACAACTGGGGAGAATTTTCTGCCAGGCCAACATATTCATCCATATTAAAAGCGATGATGTTAGCCCATTGAATATTTTTGGACTGCGAAAGGTATTCCAACATGTAATCTTGCGAGGGAGCTGCCGCAAATATCATTCGAATATGCTGCTTCTCTTTCTGTAATTGTACAATCTGTTCTTCAATAGCCTGTCCTGCCGCATAACCTGCTTGTTGTGCCGACAGAAAAACATGGACATTTTTAAAATATTCTGACATTTTCCTATTTATTTTTTAATAAACTCTACTTTTTCGATGATGATTTCCTGCTCTTTCAGATCTGACGGTGCTGCACCACGAAACAGCCATAAGTTCATGCGTAACCTTTCCTCGTTTTTGGGAGGAATATCGTCTCCCGTATAGGTCCACTCCTGTATCAGATTTTCAGGTTTAGGACTTAAACCATGCCCCTGTAAACTGATGAAGTCGATTCTATCTGGTTGCCAGTCGAAAGCATGTGTCGACTGGGTTCCCAATAGGTTGAGGTCATAACGTACCTTATTGCCGGCCCGATCCGATGGCTGCACCGCAAACTGCGAATCCTTATTGTCTGCTACCGACCATCGGGAAAACTCGATATCAATCTCTTCATGATCATTTTTATACGTGAATAATCCAGCTACTACGTTTTGATCCAGCTTACTAACGTCGCTCGAAATATAAAACACATACTGGCCGTAACCCATACTTCGGCGCAAAATAACCCCTGCGCAATACCAGAATCCACCCTTCTGCACAATTTTTAAGTGCAGACGACCCTGTTCGTCTACCCACACATTTTCGGGGGCGTCTGAAAATAGATTTGGCCCGGGTCCCTGTTTTGCAGTACCTGAGGTACGCACTATCCAATCCATCCCTGAAAAAGACAGTGTCCTATCTGTATTTATCGTATCCTGACCTGTTTCGTTGACAGCACTTTTCGAACACGACATGGTAGCCAGCATGAGGCCCATACACAGCAACGCACGGCCGATCGGATTGAAATCAAACTTTCTTACCATATCAGAAGTGTTTTTAAAATTATTGCACATTAATATTAACCGATATATCGTCAACCAATCCTCCCGATCTATCCCTAGCAGACAGACCAATCGTACTCGCAGCATTGTTTTCTCCATTGTGGATGAAGAGAATATTCTTCAGGTCAATATCCAACTGTGTAAACCGATCTCCTGGTCGCAGGATATTTGCGCCTTTGATCAACCAGCCATTTGACGATATGTCATCTACGGTATAAGCAATATCAGCCGCTGCAGCTCCACTTACCTCCAAGACCTCTTTATCCAGCACAAACACGCCGCCACTGGATACGTTGATACCTGCATTTGCATCCAACGTCAAGGTGCTTACCCCCGATGCTAATATGGCAATCAACATAGGAGGTGCTAACGTCGGGTGTTCTTTCGAAGCAAGATCCGTTGTTTCATCCGAACCCGCTTGCGCATCCAACATAAAGGTAACACGTCCGTGATCGGGCTTTGTGTTGTAAAAGCCGGTAACATCGAAAACAAATGGCTGCCCCGCAACCGCAATAAAACTGGCAATAGGGCTAGTCCCAGCAGGAGGCTTTTGTGCCGTATTGAAATTAATGGCTGTCTCTGTCCAATCCGTGTATCCTGGTACATCATATAAATAGGTAAATACCCCCTTACCAGCTGTAAAAGCTGTCTGGATCTTCAATTGCATATCGGTCACGATACCGTCTTTCTTAAAATCGTCAAAATTAAATAGCAGGTAAACACGACGGTCTACTTCACTGTTGCCGTTAAGATTTTTAAGACGCAATGTTGTGGCAGTTCCAAAATTCGTTCCTGCGGACGGAGGTCCATTGACATACGAATCGTGAAGCGCATAAATGGTATCACGAATGAGGTTAGGATTGGGTGCGGCAGCCTCACCTGTAGGAGCGGAATAATAGACAACCGAATTGACGACATGAATTACTCCATTGGTCGGCTCCAGATTTGACGTCCGGATCTGCCATTGTACATTGGTGCCCTCATTGATCAACCCGATAAAACTGCTGTTGTGCGAAAGGTACATCACCTGACCATTTTCCGTCTCATAAGCGATGGGACGATTGCTTGGCGCCAATGCAGGATCCGTGAAGATAACGCGATCCTTCACCGTGTGGTAACGTAATATATTACGCAATATGGGCAGCGGGATGTCTTCTACTGTGCTGTATTGATTTTCCCGTAGGTAAGTCCTGAATGCCGCGTTGTTAGGAAGAATATAGGTTTTCGCTTCCGATCCATTAAACAAGGATTGAACCTCTGCATACGTGATTGCCTGTTGCAGGAAAGACAGTGAATCGCTCTGCTGGATATAGTCCCAGGCGTTTACGTCTAATTTTCCATCGACATTGGATGGCTGATATTTGAAATCTTCTTGTATCTCACAACTGCTGAATAAGATCAAAATAGCACTGCAAGATAGCAGAAGACGTCTTATTAATTTTATATTTTTCATCTGTATATATTTTGAAACCAACTAAAAGTTATTTATAAAACTCATTTTGATCGATATTTGGATTCCGGTTGATGATGTCTTCGTGAATAGGCCACACAAAATTGCGGGTATCACTGATCTCATTAATTGGCCCCATGACTTCGACCACCTTGCCGGTTCTGACTAAATCAAACCAACGATGACCCTCGTAACACAATTCAACTGCGCGCTCGTGCAACACGGCAGACGCCAAATCGCCATACAAAGCGGTGGATCCAGACAAATCTAGATTATCTAAGCCGGCACGTCTTCTTATTTGGTTCAATAAAGGGAGGGCTAAATCCGGTTCGTTTAGATTGGCATGAGCCTCCGCTTTTAACAAGATGATATCGGCTAGCCGCACCAAAACAATATTATTAGAAGATGGATCCGGGCTTTCGTCATTAAATCCTTCACCAAAAAACTTCCATATTTTACGTGGCGCTGTCTGTGTGACATCGTAAATACGGGTTCTTCGTAGGTCACCATCTTCAAATGTGCTTCTAAATGCTAAACTGGGAAAATAGTAGCTATCAGAGCCCAGAGCATAGATGACGCGCAGTGCATTAGTTTGAATTTCATTGTAACCGACTTCAAAAATACTTTCATTGCTCATCCCATCCGTAAATATTTTGTTCCAGTCTTGCATAGAAACCAAGGAGTAATACGGACTTTCAATAACACGCTCAGCGGCATCGATCGCATCTTGGTATTTTTTGCGCCACATGTAAACTTGCGTCAAGAACGCATCTGCACCTCCTTTTGTTAAGATTACGCGATTACGTGCGCCTGTGTAATTATCTGCACAATAGGTAGATGCATAGAGGAGGTCTTCCTCAATCATATCCAGCACAGCTTCCTGATTGGTTCGGGTGGAAAAAATATCTTGTTGAACGCTTTCGAAAGGTTCCACAATGAGCGGAACGTCACCCCATACACGCACGGCATAAAAGTAAGCGATAGCCCGTAATGCTCTAGCCTGCCCTATTAATTGATTACGCAAGGTACCTTCTTCTGAGTCAAACACCTGCGGAATATATTTGATTGCATAATTAGCCCGGCTTATAACGGTATAGAGATTATCCCAACGGGCAGACTGCATAACCGGCGTGAGGTCGTTTTGAGTCAACGCCAGCGGATCGCCCGCCTGATTGGTTGATACGGCGTCGGCACGGCCTTCACCCCACAAGGCAAAATTTTGGCGAAAAGCCGATTGCATCGAATTATAGATACCATATACACCGGCCTGCGCATCGCTTGCATTCTTGTAAAATCCCTTCGCCGAAAAGCCACTGATCGGCTCCTTATCTAAAAATGAGTCTGCACATGAGCTAACCAGTACGATCAGCGTGAATAGCAGAAATTTTATATTCGTATTTTTCATAATATATTCTATTAAAGACCAATATTTAACCCGAAAATGAACATACGGCTTTGCGGATAAGAACCTTGATCCACACCGACACGCAAGCCAGAAAAGGAATTGACATCTGGATCAAATCCAGTGTACTTTGTCCATGTGATCAAATTGGTACCAGTTACAAAAGCATCGACCTTGCGCAGTCCGATCCGGTTCACTAAACTATTGGCAAACGTATATCTTAGATTAACATTTTTCAATTTGATATAAGAACCATCTTCTACCCATCTGCTGGACACACGGCTATCTGTCTGCTTTGGGTCATCCCTTACCGGTTTTGGGTAGTTTGTGACGTCACCTTGCTCTCGCCACCTGTTCAGTGCATCTGCTGATAGGTTGTTATAACGCACGATAGAATTCCGTTCCTGGTTTATCGCACTATAGATATCATTGCCGTATGAGAACTGGAAAAACACATTCAATGCAAAGTTCTTGTACGTAAAGTCGTTACCAAAGCCTCCAAAGAACTTAGGCTCGGCCATACCAATGATCTGACGATCATCAGGCGTAATAAAATCATCGCCATTTAGATCGTGCCAGATGGGATCGCCACCCTTAAATAACGGTCCCAATGCACCATGCGTGATCGCATTCACATTGTCTTCATCACGAGCATATACCCCGTCAAAGCGCCACCCATAGAATACGCCGATAGGCAACCCTTCCTGTAAGATATGGTATGCTCCATTTTGGATATACCCGTTTGTCAAGAGATTTTCCGGTAGTGATAAGACTTTGTTACGGTTCAAACTGATGTTAAGGTTTGTTGCCCACGAAAATTTCTCACGGGAAATATTTTTAGTGGTCAACAAGAACTCCGCACCACGATTCTGTATACTACCGATATTCTGCATA
The DNA here is from genome assembly GCF_005049105.1 of Sphingobacterium alkalisoli. Classification (GTDB taxonomy): domain Bacteria; phylum Bacteroidota; class Bacteroidia; order Sphingobacteriales; family Sphingobacteriaceae; genus Sphingobacterium; species Sphingobacterium alkalisoli. The sequence goes on along the minus strand of NZ_SUKA01000001.1, from coordinate 181,880 downwards.
AAGCTGCCAAATCCGGTTGTTGTAGGAATAGGAACGTCGTATAACAGGTCGTCGGTATTTTTAATATACAAATCGGTTGTAAAGGTGATTCTGTTCGCAAAAAACGCCAGATCCAGACCTGCATTATATTGTGTCGTCGTTTCCCAAGTTAAGCCTTCATTCGGCATAACCGTAGGAGCTGCGCCAGAAAAGTCAAGGTAATTGGCACCAACAACAAATTCGCCTTGAGAGGTGTAATCTCCGATGGCCTCATTACCCGTCTTACCTACACTGAAGCGTATCTTACCATCGTTGACTACGTTAGCGTTGAAGAAATCTTCTTGTGAGAAGCGCCAACCAACCGATGCAGAAGGAAAGTAACCAAATCGCTTCTGCCTACCGAATCTAGATGAACCATCGGAACGTAGGTTGATTTCTCCCAGATACTTCCCTTGATAATCATAGGACGCACGACCAAAATAAGACAGCATCGCATGTTCGGAAGCAACATTGATATCTACACCATTCGCATCTTTGTTAGAGATCGTACCTGCAGCATTCAATGTCCTGATATTATCGCTTGGAAAAAACATGCCGTTTAGCCCTGTACGATCATAGCGCCAGCTCTGTAAGCTAAACCCTAACAAGGCTCCAAAATTATGATCTTGATTGACTGTTTTGGTATAGCGCAAAAAGCTTTCACTCCCCCAGTTCATGTTGGTACTGCTTCTAACCGCACCCGTATTATAACCTTCTCTGTAATCCAGTATTGTCGGCATGAATTCATCTTCCTTCATTGATGTGAAGTCGAAATTTAAATTACTTCTGAAAATAAGGTCGGGTATAATCTGATACTCGAGGTATTGACTACCTATTATCCGGTTGCTTTTATTTAGATTTGTCGCATATTTGGCAATACCTACCGGGTTCCGTCTCCCTAAACTATAACCGTTTAACGAACCGTCTGGCAAGTACATAGACATAATAGGTGGACGGACCAGCAATTCCCGGATCACACTTAAATTGCCGGCACCGGCAGCATTGATCCTGTTATTAAGGGCATTCGTATATGAAATACTTTGGCCAATTTTCAGCTTATCCGTAATATTGAAATCTGTATTCAACCGGGAGGTAAGTCGCTTAAAATTGGAATTCAAAATAATACCATCTTGATCCAGATATGATGTGCTCCAAGCGTATTGCGTTGTTTTGCTTCCTCCTCGAATAGATAAATCTACTTTATACTGTGGTGCCACACGCATCAACTCGCTCTGCCAATCCACATCTCCGTTATTTGTTGCACTCAATGAATCCAAAATCGTCCAGAAGGGCTCTTCCGGATTGTCCATATTATTGTATGAATCGATAATAGCTTGACGATATTGTGTGGCATTCAACACACTCAACCTGCGCGTTAACTCACTTACACCGGTGGTTAAATTAACATCCACAATGGCCTTACCCTCCGCCCCTCTTTTGGTGGTGATCATCACCACACCATTCGCAGCCCGCGAACCATAGATAGCCGTGGATGCCGCATCTTTTAATATTTCTATTGATTCAATATCCCCGGGATTTATGGCGGCCAAAGGATTTAATCCGAAGCCCTCTGTGCCATTGAGGTTGGACATGGATCCCGATTCGATCGGAATACCATCAACAACAAAAAGTGGGTTGTTTCCAGAATTCAGTGAGGAGCTACCCCGCACGCGAATAGTCATCTCACTACCTGGAGCGCCCGAATTGGACGTAATCTGAACACCCGCTGCACGTCCCTGCAAAATAGATATTGGGTCCTGTAATGCTGTTTTTTCGATCTCTTCGCTATTTACGGAAACAATCGATCCTGTCAGATTTCGCTTTTTCTGACGACCGTATCCCACGACCACGGTCTCTTCTAGTTCATTCGCTGCGGGCTGCAGCGAAACATTAAGTACGGATCGTCCGTCGACACCTATCTCCTGTGTACTATATCCCAAAATGGAAAATATTAAGACAGCATTATCCGCTACACCTGGTATATTATATTCTCCATTCTGCCCCGCACTGACGCCCTGGGATCCACCCTTGACTACCACACTGACCCCTGATACTGCTGCTCCTGTCTGCGCATCGGTAATCCTGCCGGAAATCGCTCTTGTTTGTGCCAGTACAGATTGAAACAAGAGGAAATTGAAAGCAACTAAGGTTATCCACCTAATGACTGCTTGATTTCTTTTTTGGCTGAAAGAAATTTTAGGATTAGTTTCTAAAGTCATATATCATCATTTATCGAGGTTATAAAATGTAAATCTAAACTAAGGAATAAGATTAATTAATGCAAACATTTGCCTAACAAAATTTACTTTACAGCGGTACTTAAACTTTCTAAAATTATATTCAACACACTTATATAGAACATATTATATATAAAAATAAATAAATAAATAAAATGAAAATAAATGGCAATAAAACAAATTAATGCAAACGTTTGTCACTAAATTGAACAAAGACAGCATTGCGTGGAAATTTTGCTTATCTTTATTTGCTATACTAATTTAATGTTATTTCGCCTCGCGTAGTACGGTAAGTCTAACGAGCGGAAAATAGTTTGATATCGAGATGAAAGAAAAAAAAACAACACCTATAACAATAAAAGATCTGGCCAAAGAACTTAATCTTTCGCCTTCAACCATATCGAGAGCTCTTTCTGATCACCCTAAAATAAGTCAAGCAACTAAAAAATTGGTTTCTGATAAAGCTGAACAGTCGGGTTTTCGTCTTAACGCTATCGCTTCAAGCTTTAGAAGCAAAAAAACAAAGTCTATAGGGATTATCGCTCCACGGATAGATATTGATTTCCATTCCCGTGTGATTAGCGGTATTGAAGATTATGCATATAAGAGTGGCTATCATGTTATTATCTTTCAGTCCAAAGATTCCTACAAAATGGAAAAAGAGATCCTTCAGAATCTACAAAACATGATGGTAGAAGGTATGATTATCTGTTTGGCAATGGAAACCAAAAACTTTGATCATCTCAAAAAACTCATTAAAACTAAACTTCCTGTCGTTTTCTACGATCGAACACCAGAAACTTTCGACACCAACAAAATTACGATTAATGACTTTGAATCGGCTTTCAATGCAACGGAACATTTGATAAAGATCGGCTGCAAGAACATCGTGCATATAGCTGGTAATCAATCGACCGGAATTTTCAGGGCTCGGCTAGAGGGGTATAAAGCAGCGCTTAAATCATACCATCTGCCTCTTAGGGATGACCATATTTTTGTGACCCATAGCTTAAGTTATCAAGAAGGGCTAACATGTGCTGAAAAAATATTGGAATTAAATCCGCTGCCTGATGGTGTCTTTTGTGCTAACGACTACACGGCTGCCAGTGTGGTAAAAGTTCTTAATAAACGAAAAATAAACGTACCAGAACAAGTCGCAATAGTCGGTTTTAGTGATTATCCTATTGCGCAGATTATCGAACCCAGCCTAACCACTATTAACGACCGAGCGGTACAAATGGGAGAAGCGGCCGCCAAAATGCTTATTCAACATATTCAGGATCAAGACTTTGACATTATCGACCATCAGGTGATTACCTTAAAAACAGAATTGATTGTGCGCGAGTCTTCGACACGGAAAGCCTAAGCATATACTTATAAAACCAACATGATAAGGGTATGCCAAAGCTTACTTTTACTCCAAATCCGCACTTAATAAACAAACCCTGCGGCTGGATGTTGTCACCAACCGCCTTAGAATTTTCTTTTAGATCGATCCGTTCTCCTTTACTTGCGTGCATATTGCGTGCTTTCAAAACCTTGTATGGCCCCGTTGCTAAAAAACGACCGCACACGCACCACCTCCATGTGATTACCTATCCTGATCATCAGGGTTCGTATTCGGACATCGTTGGACATTACCGACGTGAGGTGATCTGCTGCCATGTTATTGATCAATTCATATGCTGTTGTCGGCTCAGTGTCCTCGTCTACACCAAACACAAAACTGTCTGTGGATACCGCCAGATGGGTCCTGAAATATGGAATGAAATACGCTGGAATATTAGTTGCCCATTGGGTACGTTCGTATTGGCCAGGTAGTACATTGCTATCCGGTATCTTGTGTAGGGAAAGTGAGTTGTCCACAATATTGGCTGCAAACTCCGAATCGCCAGCATCCCAAGAAGCGATCGCTCCCTCCCTGATACTGATTTTCAAATACTGATTATCCATATCGATGTGCACTTCATTCCCGCTCACCGTAAAACGGTGCGAATAAATATACGAGGAGCCATCATAGAATGTTGCGCGTTTGACCAATGGGTCGAATGTGATCATAAACGTGGATTGGATATTTTCTACAGGCGTTATTTTGCCAATGACTACGTATCCGCCTATATCTTCATTAAGATCAAAGCCCGCATTGACATTGTCCTTTTTGCAGGCAGACGCCCCTCCCAGCAATAAGACGACGAATAATATTCTTGCTAATGTTTTCATGTATTAATTTTTTATTTCCTCTTGTTTCATTTTGCTTTTCTATTACTTCAATAGGTAAGTATAAGTTGTGAACTTCTTCATCCCTGAATAAGGGGTGGGCTCATAACAATACATGACCAAGAAATTCCCATGCGTAATGAGCATGGTGAGATATTGTCCAGCATAGCTGTCATTTGGCAACAAGACCTGTCTATCCACTTGCTTAAAAATCAAGCCATCGCTACCCAAGCTTCGCAGTCTTACCCCGACAACTTGCATCAAGCCTTCCGGCTGGCCGGGAAAAATAGTTAGCTGGCTATTTTCGTTGATTTCCCGCCATTCAGTTCCCTTCAATGAGTTAGGGCCACTGGCACCGGCTATACGGATATTGACCAAGTGAAAATAATTTGCAGGAGTTGGGCCGATGATATCCACCAGCTCATCCCGATTTCTGGTCGCACTCCAGCGGTTGAATGCGCCTTCGGTAAACCTAAAATCAACCTTATTCCCTTCCTGCGACCATTCGCCAGAAAAGGTATTGACAGCATCGTACCAGGTGAATTTACCCCCTTCATGCAATCTAATAGCAAAAAGCCTATTATCGTCTGACAGGGCATCGTCGGTAAAATGACCGTATAAAAGGGTGTTGGCCAGGTTATCCTGTTGGTCGGATGATGTACCATCCTTTTTGCAGCTTACCACCGCCAGCAGCCCGACCAACCATGGAAAGATATAGGTAATAAGATGTTTCATATTTCGAATAATTAATCACACGGTGTGTGCGGTGCATATTAGAATTCATAGGTGAATTTGAGTCCCAAAAAGGATTGGGAGAGTAGCCCAAAGTCCGCAATTCCTGAATTCATCCATTCCTCATATTTCAGCTCGGCACGGACGGGACCAAATAGGGTACCAACACCCGGTGAAACTAGGAAGCTCGTGCCTTCTCCCACTTCAGCATCCTGGAGGGAAATCATCGGACCAAATTCCAATTTGGCAAACACGGGAAAAGCCGTATTGAAATTGTATCGCGCTCCCAGCTTTATGGGCACATACTGCGGATTATTTACGCCTTCGAGTCTTTCATAATACACAAACCGGTGGTATCCCACCGAGGCAATCACGTCCAAGGGCTCGTGGAATGGCATAGCATAGCTGGCATTGAACGTGGCACCGATACCCAGCATGTGTTCCGCCAAGCCTTCTGTAAGCGGAAGACCGACTTCCAATCCAATGCCGAATTTCACGGGGAATTGTGCTTTTGCATGTTGTACCCCGCCAAGTAACATCATGCACATGGTCAGTACGAGGGAAAATTGTTTTGTGTTCATGGAATTTGAATGTTATGTGAATTAATTTAACCAAGCTGTCATTTTCGTATAGAGCGGATCCACCCAATTGCCGCCGCAATGTGTATTGCAACTATTGTCTACCACGGCTTCACTTTGCGCTTTTACTGCCGGGTTAATTTGCGCCATAAGCGCCGCTCCAGTGAGCCCGCCGCCATCGCAGTTGCAGTTGCATACGATGTTGAATACGGGAATTTTGAAGTTTTGTGCTCTCCATGCATCAGCCGTCCAGCAGGAAGCGAGCAGTCCTTTGGTGTGTTTGAGGGCTTCCGAAAGGACGATATTGGTAAGCAGCATGGCCGAAGAATACGATACACCACCCACCACGGACTTGGACTTGTCCACTCCATATTTTGCCGACAAAGCATTGATGCACGTGGCGTAATCCTGTCCTACCATGGTGGCGCTGCCATTCCAATCGGCATTCCCCGGTGTAGCGCGGTATTGCACCACGGCAGCCACGTAACCGTTTTCTGCTGCTTTCTTGCAGGTGTTATTTTCAAGCCCCCCGTCCAAGCTGCCGGGACTAGGATTTCCAGGGTCATTGCCGCTACCCATCACCAGGATGCCTTTGTAGCTACCCAGGTTTTCATTGACATACACCTTATAGGTGATTCCGCTGGCCGTTTCGACACGGATGGTCACATCTCCTGACTGTTCGTCTGGACGGTTGTTATCTTTTTTACATGCCGACATCAGGCAGATCAACATGGCAGAAAATATTAATTTTTGAAGTGCTTTCATGGTGTAATAATTTAATCTCAATCATTATGGTTGGTAAAAAATCACTTTATTCTGATCGAGATGGGCGGCCAATAAGCCCACACCATTGCTTGGCGTGGGCACAAATGCCAATCCGAACAAATTGCGACCTACAGCTATTTCCTTAACACAATCATTGTAACTCACGGATGGACCGTTGAACCCCTGTGGGTTAAGAAGGGTAACTATGCCAGATACCGGCGAACTGATCACCAACACCCCATCCGTTACAGCTATATCGACCGGGTTGGCGATACCCCTCGCAATGCCCAAAATTGTACCGTACGACCCATCCCCATTTAAAGTATGCTTCATCACGACGTCTTCACCAAACGTTGTGGTGTACAGCGTATCCTGATAGATGGCCAACCCTTTGACATTGCCAAAACCTGAGGCGATGGGTTGCTTCACATCCGAGGTAAGCGGACTATTCATCCGGATGATGTTTCCCACGCCATCATTTGCGATGTAGAGCCTGTCCTGGCTGTCGAAAGCCAGACCTCGCGGGTTCACAAATCCGCCTTGTATAGTTTTGACATAGTGGTAAGTGACAACGTCTGGTCGCCCAGAAATCGTAAACACCTGTTTACGATAAACGGCAATGCCTGCAACCTGCTCGGTTTCGGCCACATATAGGTTATCATCGCTGTCAAAAGCCAACGCCTCAGCCCCTCGGTTGTCCCATTCAGCCACAGGAGCGGCCTTAGTCAGAAAGTCACTGTAATTGCGCCAAACCCTGGTTTTTCCAAGGATACCATATGCTCCACCATATTCGCCAAATCCGTTATATGCATTCACTGCGACCATTCCGCTTTTGGAAACCGCTATACCGCATGGCCGGCCGAAATCGCCTTGCGAAACCGCCTTATAATCTGGCAGCGCACATTGCGCCACATGTGGGCCATTACCTTCCTTTTTGCATCCCAACGCAATTCCCAATGCCACTATCCATACCCATGTTAAACTGAATTTCATTTCGCTTAGTTTTTTAGAGTCAATGAACCGTATCGTGCTCATTATCACTTGTATAATATTTTTCCAGCCGCCCTGATCGCAAAACAGCACCTTATCTTACAAATCGTCTTAATCGTGCTCTCATTTTATGGGCTAATGTTCACCGGCCCTGCATACCTTCCTTTGATCGTGCTCTTTTCGGCAACCAAATCGAATGTTATTTGGTAATTACTTCCTGTTTTGCGGATACTGACCGAACCGGAAACCACTTCATCCACCGGTTCATCTGCCACCAAGATGTGTCCATACCAAAAGTTTTCCGAAGGATTGTAGTTTGGATTATTATTCTGATTGGCATAGGTGTATGTGCCCTGTGCCACCTCGTTGCCAAGCTTACTCAAAAGGATGTTGATCATGCATTGCTGGTCTTCGCTGTATACCTCCAGCGACTCGTAGTCATTGGCGATGATATAGCTGGCACTGGCTAACGTGATGGCTTGCCCGTTGTAAGTCAACTCATTTTCGGGTTGAGGGTTGTCTTTTTTGCCGCAAGCCATGGTCAATAGGACAACTGCGATGCATAGTGAAAGTCTGTTCATAACATCTATATTTAACGAATGACTACACAAACCTAAGTCATGCCTCAGATTTTATTTCCAACAATGCGCCGGTATAGCGTATCAATGAGCGAGTGAGCCGTTTGATTGAGGGAGCTGTTCACATCCGTGCCAATACCCGCCGCCAAGCAAGGAGGCCGGTAGGGTTAGGCGCCGTTAAGGCATCGTAATCGAAACCTCCTCGCTTACTTCACTTTCAATTCCGCGTTTATCGACACTCGAGACATAATAATAATAGCGATTGCCCGCTTTTGCCGTTTTGTCTAAATAGCTTTGCTGTTCTCCCACGGATTCAACGTCGGCAATCATTTCCGTACCACCTGCGGCCAGCGCCCGGTAAATGCGATACGAATGAATGTTGCCCGATGCGCCATCGGTGTCCCAGTTAACTACCACGCCGCCGTCGCCCGCCATCAATCGCACACTCCCTGGCGGCAGGGGTTTCTGATATTGGGAGGCTACGACCACTACCGGGCTCAGCGCGCTCAGCGTACCACTGGCATCAACGGATCGGATGGCGTACCAATATTGCTGCCCGTGGGTCAGTGTGTCGACAAATTCGTTCATATCGGTTTCCAGCCATGCTTTTTCCCCGAATGCTCCATCATCGGTGTCCTTGCGGTACACCCGGTAAACAGCCACGTGCTCAGAAATGCGGTGCAAATCCAACCAGGTGAGCGAAACCGTTGTATCGGTGAGCCAAAGCGGCCTCAGCTGGCTGGGTGCGGTTAACCGCACGGTTTCGTTCGTACCAGACCGCAGTACTTCGATGACGGCGGAAGGTGGACTCAACGATTGGGTGGTAGATACGGCAGCAACCATGTAGTACGCATGGCCACCCGCTGCCCGTTGTGCAGTGTCTACATAAGTATTGAGGCCCGCCGTGGGGGGTAGCAGTCCGCTTACCTGCTCCAAGGGCGATGTGGGGGACGTGGTGCGATACACGTAAAAACCGCGCAGATTGACCGTATCAGCATAGTACCACGATAAACGGCAGCCTTCGGGCGTATCTTTGCCTTCGAGGTTCTGGGGCGGCAATAGCTTCACGACGCCCTGATAGATGCCAGAAACGCGCGGCGACGCTAGGGAAAAATTGGCCTCGCCCTGTATCAACAACTGGTAGTAATAGCTCTTTCCCCCGCGCACGTCGAGGTCTACGTAGGCGGTATCCGTTACGGGCACAGTAGCAATGGTTTCGTACCCCCCGTCGTACACAGCGCTTCGCAGGATGACGATGTTCTGCAGGCTATAGCGCTGCTCCAACGGCTCCCAATACAGCCGTATGCCGTTGTCTACCGCCTGGGTCTGCACATTGAACGCCGTTTCGATATTCCGACGCCCGCCTACCTGCAAGGTAACGGTATCCGAGGGATTGCCGGGGTTGCCAAAGATATCCCTGCTGGCAATGTAGTAATCGTACCGCACACCCGATAGCGCCGTGGTATCGGTGACCAAGTAGGTAAGCGAATCGCCCTTGGCATTCACGACTACGCCAGACGGCGTGAATAATTTTTCGAAATCGGTAGCCGTGCCGCTTACCCTTCGCCATATGTCAAATTGCATGGCCCCGTTCGCTTGCGCGGATTGCCATTCCAGGTATGGCCGGCTTTCTCCGGGGTCAACAATGGTGCTCCTCATCGGGGAAAATGCCGGCGATGTCCGTTCATAGTCCACCCACTCTGATCCAAAACGGGATCCATCGGCCTTGCCTGTGAATTGATAGGCATAGGTTTCGCCGCTTACAGCGCCGGTATCCAAAAAGCTCAGGCCCAGCGCCAAATGGATGATCGGACTACGCACACCCAATAACGAGGCCGCGTCCTGACCACTCCATACCTGCCACAGCGAATCCGCCAGCTCCGTAGCGGGTAGGCTGTATCCCGGAAACAAATCGACCACATCGCTCATCCGTCGGTAAAAATCAGCACCGCTGGTCGGCCGGGCAGTCCTTCCGACAGGCACATAATCGGCGTCCGCCTTGCTTTTCCGCATAACGGTCAGCCCCATCCGCGCCACCGCCACGTCATTGAACTCCACGTAGAGCCCTTGCACCGTACCGGTGAAGTAGGCCTTTTCGCCCGTCTTACGCTGCTGCGCCAAACCGACCGTGATACCGGCAAAGCCGGCCACCACTAACATCAACACACTTTTTATACTCGCAGATTTCATTGCTTTATCGTATTAATAATCAAAATCATTGCTTTCACTGCAGCTTTCATCGGAGAGGCGGGCATTGAAGTTCACGGTCTTTGTGCAATCCGCACCGACGCAAAGATCAAGCAATGCCAGGAATCCGATGTCAAACGATTTCTTTGCCACCAGCAAACAGGTAACCTCGGCCTTCATGTTAAGCGAGCCACACGCCCGGGCGTTGAACGTGACACCGGCCGGGCTGTTGGTAAAGGTGGTCTTCACACCCAACTCCGCTTTGACCTCGCCGGAAATGCCGCATCCCATGAGTAGTTGCGAAACCGGCGACATGCGGGCGTAAGCGCGCCCGAATGCCATCGCCCCGATACCCAATTCTTGCGAGGCTCCGCCGAAATTGGCATAGATACGGGCATCCAAGCCCGCCATGGCACCAACTTCGATCCCGATCCCCGGCACCTCGAATTTCACTTCCTCGATGATGTCTTTTCGCCCGGTCAGGAAGAAGCCCTGTATGCCGTTGGCCTTATACGTATTCGGCAGGCGCTTCACGTACGATACTTCGGTGATCCGCGCTTCCAGTGCCGGTGAAATCTCGGGATAGGAACCCACGCACATGCCTACGCCCAGTGGGAAAATCAGCGGCACGCCCCGTACGTTGATATTGGCGCCAGTGTAAAAATACCAGCCTTTGGGGTCAAACAACATTTCTATGCCCAGCTTGGTCAGCGTCACGGCACCTGCCTCCAGCTTGGGCATGCTGAGCGACCCGAACACGCGGCCATTAGCGAAGTCAAAATCAAACTTCATGTCTGAGAAGCCACCATTGCCTCCCGCTGCCCCGTCGGCGATTTTCTGTACCGGGATTTCATCCTGAATCCCTTTTAGCGCCTCCATGGCCACCATCTTGGCCGTTTGCTTTGCCTTGTCGGCAATATCGATACCCGAGAAGCCCTTGATGATGCCGTTTATCTGCATCGCGGCCCCGATGGGGTTATTGTCGATACCGTTGTTGACGATATCCATCCCCTCACCGATCAGCCGCCATTTGCCGGCAAGCTCCTGCATCGCCTGTTCGGCGGTTCCCCCCATCTGGAGCAACTGGTTGTAAGTGTCGTTTGCGCCACCCATGGCTTCTTCGAGTGTCCGGCGCGCTTCGGCCAGCGCGGGATCATTGGCCACCTCATCCACCAAATTCGCGGCCATCCGGCCTGCTTCTTCTTGATAGGCTCCCAATACGATCTCCGTTTGCCGCCGCGCTTCGTCGGCAGCCCCATTGAGGCCACCGGTGACCATGCTCACCAGGTTTGCCTTCAGCGTCGTGGACTGTCCAGGCAGCTTTATCGTGCCGGCAATCCCGATGCCCTTTTCATGAAACAGTTGTGCGTTTTCCTGCTTCAGGGTGGTGAACGTGGTGCCACCGCTGCCCGTAAAGGAAAATTCTAGCGGACTTACCACCAAGCGGTTGGTGCCGTTGCCTTCCGGATAGTAGGAAATGGTGGCCGACAGGTTGTCTGGCACATTGGGAATATGTAGACTAGCAGCTCCGGAAATGACCAGCCGGTCGAACGCGCTGTATATGCTTTGTGGTTTGAACGACAGTTGATTTTGGAACGTGATACCCTCCGCATCCGTGCTGAAGCCGAACACTTCTTCGTTGTTGCTCAACAGCGACATATATTGGATCTCCAACCGGTCATTCGGATTCGTCATCCCAGGAAGTCCTTTCAGGTGCGCCGCCTTTCCGTCATCGCTCCGCAGCGTAAACTTGAAATGCCCCTGTCCGGGTATACGGCCTACATCCGGATCGTAGACAAAAGCAATGTCTGCCCGGGGATTGACATGCAGCTTGATGTTCGCTTTGCCCCCCACCGTGAGGTTTTTGCGGAGATTTGCGGCCTCCGATCCGGTAGCGTTGTGGAAAATAAGCTCGCCGGGGATGATTGAGATCTTGCTCAATTTGATATCGGCTTTCCCGGTATACAGTGTATTGTTATTCAGCACGATACCGCCCGATGTATTAGACAGCGTCCATGACGTACTGTGCACCTCCCACTCCTCCAGCTTAAAGCGCACCTCATTGTCTGTCACCACCGGATCCATGCGGTCATGCCTGATTACGGCCTTGCCCGCCTTGAGGTCTAGGGTTATCCCACCCTGTATGCGCGCGGTTAGGTTCATGAACAGGTTCACGCTATCGCCCATCACAAAAGACTCCCGCTCGCCGGCGGTCTCCGTGAGTCCGTCGAAGCCGAGGTATTTGAATCGGATTGGGCTGCCATTGCCCGCGGTAATCGAAAATTTCGTCAGCGGATAAGGTTCACCTGTGCGGAAGACCGGAATGGTCAACTTCTGGGCCGTGTTGGCATTCCCATAATTCCCGACGTAAAAATCCGAATTACTGATGGTCATGTAACTCGTCGGGAAATTAAACGAATTGTCAACAATACGTACTTGTCCATTGAGTACGCCCGTGGTATCTGTCTGCCCCTTGGTCATCTTCAACTTACCGTTGCCCTGTTCAGCCAGCTGTCCGTTGAATACGTTAAACACACGGATCCGCAGCTGTTTCTGTTCAAACTGGATGTGGTCTTCCGTGGGTACAGCCAACGGAACTCCGTCATCATTTGTGATGGTGGAAGCGCCGACCTTGAGGTTTTCAAACGCCAGCACTTTCGGTCCCGATGCCGACCGGAGCGCAAAATTCGGGTTGTCTTCCAGGTCGTACAATTCACCGCTGACAAGGTATCCGCCGCTTGTCGGACGTAAATCGTTCAACCGCGCGGGGAATCCGTACAGCTTGCTGACATCGATGTCGCCCGCTTCGCGTATCGCGAAATCGACGGAAGTAGGCGCAGATTGAGGCACCTTGCCCCGCTTGGCCAACGATACGGTTTGGCCGATATAGGTGCGGCCCGGCGCCGAATAGGTGGCGGTAATCGCCTGTGGGAGCTGGCTATTGCCACTCGGGAATAATCCACTGGCGGCAGGTGCCGGGACAATTAGTTCGTAGGTACCATCCGAACGGGTTTCCGCCCGCATGTCTGACTCGCTGCCCCGCCCTTGGTCTATGTAGACCACGGCACCCCTTACCGGTGAGCTATCCGCGGCGAAGACCACACGGCCCGTCATCACGGTGGCGGGTTGGACAACGACCGTAACCCGGTGCACCACATTGTCATCGTTGCTCACAAAATTTTGCGTGCGGGGAACGAAAAGTACGTTTTGCCGCGTGGGGCTGACGATGTTGAGTTGCCCGTTCCCTGTTCCGTTAGCGTTGCCCACATTTCCGTCCGGCAGACGCAATCCACCGGTTTGCTGCGGCTGTGCACCTTTCGCTGGGGCCGTATCAGGGGCCGTTTCCCGTGCTTTACCTGTCTGCGAACGGGGTTGCGCGCCGTTGCTAACCCGCACGGTAAAGTTGTCGATGGAGTTATTTACATACGTAAACGATGCCAACCCCATGCTGTTCGTTTTCCGGAAATTATCGTCGCCCGCACCTTCTATTTCTACGTTCGCATTGGTCACCACTCCCCCGGTTGTTGTTTTCACCAGGATCTCAACGCGGTGCTCCCTCCGCTGCAATTTGAAATCGCCGAGATACGCGTCCGGACCGTCCGGATTCACTGCCACGGTTACGCCGATGTAGGCGGGATCATAGGGCAAGATCATGATCGAATCGGGTCTTGCCGGTAGGTCGATGTCAAACCGCTGTAGGTCGGTCACCCGGTTGAGTGCGGTGACGCCCACTGAAGGGCCCACCTGCATGTCCCGTATAGCCCCCATCACCTGAATATTGCTTCCCGATTCTTCCGACCGGGCCATGGCTGCCTGAACAATCGGTGAAACACTGGCTGCGGAGCTGGCTTTGAAGGTGGTTTGAGGTTTATTGTTTACCAAGGTGGTCACCAACATGCCGGCGTTGCCCAACGGTCGCGATACAGACTGAGTGCCACTTTGGGTGGCTAGTTGGATATTCGACTGCACCACAGCGTCAAATGAACTCGCGTAGTATCCATTGTACTCCATGTAATTCTTTTCTTTTGCGGGCTCATCCTTTTTTCCGGTGTAGGCATAGGTGTCTACCCAACGCCCGCGGTCTTTGATTTTCACCCGAGCGGTTACGCCCTTGGCTGGGTTCTCGGCGTCCACCACGTAGCCGAAGGCATTCCGCCCGAGCGGCTTCAGCGCGGTGGTATAATCTTCGCGCTTTCCGGTTACTCCCGGAGCGATCTGCACACCGTAGGGCTCGGCCGGCACTTCATATCCCGGTGCCGAAATTAAACGCACATAGAGGTAGCCTGTCTCTCCGGTTTTTTCCACACCATCGTTGCCAGCGTTGATCAGGAAATCCTTTATTTTCGAAGAGAAATCATAATACCCATCAGCATTCGTTTCCGTAAATTCAGAGAGGTAGTATGCATTATTGTTCACGCCGAAGCTGATGCTCACATGGAGCTTGACGCCTTTGATGCCTAACGTCGTAAAATCATCCGTAATCCGTCCACGAACTTCGGTGGGCTTGGCCAGTACGCGGAAGTAAACCGATTGATTAACACTCGGGTCGAACTCGCTATTGAAAACGAAGCTAGATGCATCCGTTCGGATAATCCCTTTATTATCCATGTCAATTCCGGGATTTTCCACTTCCCGCCGCGTAGGGATATTCTTCGTGGCCGGGAAATCGAGGTAGGCCGTCTCAAAAGCGGCCGCGGTAAGCCGGTCGCGGCCATCGGCTTCCAGCATAATCATGTCTTGGGTGATTGGCAGCGACTTTGGCACGTTTTCAAACCGTATATTCCCGTTTTCGTCACTGGCCCCCTGCCGATACAATACATAGGTTTGGAAATTCGTCACCACGGGCGAGGACACCAACGGCGCCGCAGACTGTAGTACGCCATATTGGGGCCGCATAGCCAGGACATTTGCAGCGGCCGGTTTACCGTCCGTCTGTCTGCCACTAAACGCGACCAAGCTGGCTCCGCTGTAAGTTGCATTGTAGTTGGGCGTAAACCGCGCGGTTTGGAACGCGTTGTTGAGCGTATTTGAATTGCCCGTATTGGCCATACTACCGGTCGCCATCGTTACAGTGCCGGCCAGCATCATGTTCCCTCCACTATTGAACGGATTCACTTCCCTGTTGATGTCGATACCCTGCATCACGGGCCAATATTTCCGGGTGGAGCTATAGGCGGGCTTATACAGGTTTACCGGCACGTTGGCAAAACCACCGAGGATATCCGGTTTATCCAGTCTGCCGATCTTTTCGACATGCACATCGATATTCACCGTTTGCACGAATGAAGTGAGGGTACCGCAGTCGGCATCCTCCCAAGGCTGTACGACGATGTTCTCATCCGGCGCGCAATAGTACCGCACGTCGGGAACGACGCGGTATACCCGCTTTACCTTTCCGTACGCCCGCAAGCCCGTCTGGTCCGGCACAGGCGTAGCCACCGACCCATCAAGCTCGGCCCCCGTAAATTCGCCGTTGGGAAAATCGAAGGTGAAGCGCCCTTCTGCATCCGTATACACCGTCTGTAGCACCTGCATATTGTCCTGGATGGTTTTACCGCCCACCTCGATATTGTTGCCGGCCAACCGCTCGTACCCATCCTCACTCCCTGCTTGAAGCTCGCCGTTCAACACGCCTTGGACAACCGAACTCGAACCGATGGCTGTAGCCCCCACCTCCGCGCTGATTCCAGGGACAAACAGTTTGGCGCCGCTTATGCTTCCCGACGCGCTGGCCTGTGGGCCTACCAAATCTTGATTGGCATACCGCATAGCGGCGGTTGAATAGAACGAGCTTGACGTCACGGCACCCACTTTAGCGGTAACTCCCTTTAATGTCTTGCCGGTCACCTCACGGCCCCTCTTATCAGGGGTCGACGACCCGTTCTCATCCAACAGGTAGAAGACCACCAACTTAACGGGCATATTCGCATATGGGGTAGCGGGCATGCTGCGGTCGGTTTTATAGGCATACTGCAATTTGCCGGTCAGCTTGGTCCTTGGCGGCGTCACCAGGTTTTTATCGAGCGTCAGCCGGGCCGTATCCGGCTCGTCGTTATACCGATAACTCAGCCAGCCACTCCTATTCGTGCTGGGCTTGGGTGTTGCGTTGGCAACACGGGCTTCTGCCTTGCCGTCCGATGTCTGCGCTTGAGGAGATTCGCCCTTGGGATTGCTAGGAGCCGGTTTGGCCGCCCCAGTTCCGAAAAGTGCAACGAGACCTTTTGTATCGATTGCCTTAGCCGTTTCCTTTCCGTCGGATTTTCCTTGCTTCGCGATGCGGTCGCCCAACGGCGAAACACCCAGCGCCATTTGCAGCTGGTCGAGCGAAGTTTCCATCAGTACCATGTTGCCGTTTTCGAGGCTGACCCGGTATCGGTACGGCTCGGCATCCAAGTTCCTGAATAGCCGTTCGAAATTGACCCGGAACGTTTCCGGATCGGCCGAACCTGAAGGGCTGGGCGTAGTACGCTCAGCGATCAGCACCTTATCAGCGGCCGTCGTGTTATTCAATCGCCCATCGTCCAACAGGTCGCCTTCGTATTTCGGGATACCGAGCCGCTTGTCGTTCTTGTCGGCCATATTCCGGTAAATCCGGATTTTAGCCCCCGCTACGTAATCGCCACGGAGTTGGTTGAACACCTCCTGCACATTTACGCTCAACGTATAGCTGTTGGCAGCTACCACCACGTCCGCCAGATCACGGGTACCGCCGGGGGTGATGGCCAGGTATTCTCCGTACGGTTTATAATGCGGATTGGTTGTCACCAACTGATACATCAGCACCAGGTTGTCAGGTACCTGACCGAAATTCCCGAATCCGGAAACCCGTGATTTCGTTGCTTGTCCGCCGGTAAACCAATCCCGCTTTCCGTCAGGGACGACCCCCGCGCTATCCAATGCCGACATCAGGCAGGTCAGTGTAAAGTTTCCATCTTCATCGGTTTCCACGGCCACACCGTCGAGCATGGCCGATTGGTCGTCGATGGCTAAAGACTCACGGGATGATAGCGGCACAAACCGCGCTACACCGTCGTCGTCCATTTCCTGCCGAGCGAACACCTTTTTCAGGTATACCCGCTCGTGGGCCACGGGGAATGTGCGCCCCTCGGCATCACCCGCAAAGCGATACCGGAGCCGCCCGCGGATACGCGTGGTATCTTTACGCAAGGTGTCTCCCTGATAGACAACGATGGGACCCGCCGGCTCCGCCTGCGTAGCACCATACGTGAATAGCACCACCTCGCTCATCCCTTGGTTGCGGAAGCTGATTGTGCCAAATGGGTCTATGGCCTGCACCATCAGTGCGTACTGCCTTCCCGGAGTTAATTGTGGGTACTGCGGGCCATACAACAACATGTTCATGTTGACCGTTTCCTCAAAAAAGGGCGGTGTAGTAGATGACTGAATGGCGTCGTTTGGGTTCCTGGGCACAATCATTTCCACCAACTTCACTTTATATTGCGTCATCGGCGATGCGCCCGGCGGTGTGCTCCATGTGATGGGAAACGCTTGCGGACCATCAGCGCGCAATTCTTGCTCGTTGAAAGGCGAAATGATCGTAGGTGGTTCCACACTGCTGATTACCAGCTGCGTGCAGCCGATAGGCTCTTCTGGACTCAGTGGATTGTGCGTATCGTAATCCAGCGCCTTCACACATAGTTGATAAGTTCCCTCCAACAACCCCACACCTCTTGTGAAATCCGCTTGACTGATGCCGGTATACTGGATCTGGTTATGGTCAAATAAAAAGGCAATGTCCGTCCCATTGAGGTTAAGCACTTGTCCCGGAGCCAGTTCGATAGCTTGTGGGCTGCGATACCCCGGCCTCACCCAAGCTCCCACTCCGTTGTCGCCACTTATGGATGCAGATAGTTGCACACGGCGTGGCGTGATGGATGTATTGGTGAGCGTGAGCAGCATTAGATCTGGCCGGGAGGCATACTCGGTGATCCGGCTTTGGTAAGGCGGTAACACCCTGATGTTTACATTGACCTGCGCGTCGACGTCATACGCCGTCAAAAACAACAGGATCAAACTAATATGACGAAATATCAATGGTAAGTTTTTCATAGTCCGAAGTTGATTTGATAGGCCAACTCACCACGTGTCTCGGTAAATGTAGGATTCACTCCCGTAATCACACTCCCTGGATTATTGTTGGTCAAAAAGAACGAGGCACGTATAGATTGCCAATTATTGACTCGATAGTTAAGATTCATCGATCCATTGATAATCATACTTTTGCCTGACGACGTATTGCCTTGCATCAGGCTGCCATTGAGGCCGGTCTGTAGCTTTTGCTTCGCCATACTATAGTTGCCCCCCAAGGTCACCCCGCTGTAACTCGTTTCCGTGCCTGCGCCTTCCATCGCGGTGTGGCTAAGACTTGCGAACACGCTCAATAGTTTGGAAGGGAAACTCACACTATAGTTCAGCAGGTATTGGCTGGTATTAATGTCCCGGTTGTTGGCCTCCTGCTCAAAGTAACTATTGTAATCTTTCATACCGCTTAGGTTTACAGAGAGCATGACCGTATGGGTCATTCGCTCCCCGATAATCGTGTATCGTGGCATGATATTCAGTGTCTGGGTAGTTTGCACGATCTTCAAGGAATCGGCGAACCGCAGCGTATTCGGCCGCTGGTTATTAGAGAAATTACTATAGTTGATATCTACACCCAGCTTATCGGTAATTTCCGCACCGATCACACCCGAACCGATAATCCGCTTATTGGTGGCTTGCTTTTGTAAATTCACGTTATCCTGTTGTATGCCTAGGCTTGCATTTACGCGTAGCTTTCCATTAGGCAGGGAGAAATTGGGGTTGATCGTCAAATTTTCCACATCATTGGCGAAAAAATAGGCACCCATAGTCTTAAAATCAGGCTCTATACGCCTGTAGTTTACCTTTATACCGTAGTTTTTCTCCCGGTAGCCGATGCCCGCATTAAATGCCAGAAACCATTCCGTTGTACCGTTGATGTCCAGGAGCCCTTTCATTCGCCGAAGCGTGGGGTCGGCTATGGAATCGAATGTAATCGGTGAATTTATGTCGCGGGTGTAGATACTTGCCGCACCATCGCTTTCTATAGAGAATTTCTTGAATAACGTAAACTTCATGCTATAACCCAACACCGTATTGGCCGCGGCCAGTACATTCGAACTGTCGGGTAACCGGACATCCGGCCGGGAAGTACTATCGTCCTTGGCATGCAGGAAGTTCAAGTCAAAATGGTTAGTGGAGGTTCCATACCCCAGCTTGGCAGCCATTCCCTTACGGCTAAAGGAAAACGGCACTAATGATTGCGTAGTTGTGTCTACAACAGTAGCTCGATTGAGTCGCCCGTACATGAATCCAACCCGCAATTTGCCAGGGTTGATCTCGAATCCCCCACCGAGCATCGTATGGCCTGCCAAGGTAAAGGGAGAGAAAGTCACATTTCTATACCCGGCATGCAAGGTGATCCATTTGTAGGTAGGGCTCATCCCAAATTGGTTGAAAGGCTGCCTAAACGCACGGTCATCTTTGCTCAGTGTAAAACTGAAGGGCACACTCCATCCGTAAAGACTCACCGTAGGGCTTCCACTCAGCAAATAGGTAAAAGGATCACGCCGATTGGCAATGCCGCTGGCATTGTAATAGATACCCCGAAGTTCGAGAGTGCCATTGAACCCGATGGGCTTCTGGGCTTGAAGGTTCGATAAGTCTTGGGCAAGTGTAGTCGAGGTCTTAACTATCAACGCTACCAACAGACAAAGCCAAAGGGAGAATTTCATGGCAAGGGGATTTTTTCAAACTAAATTAGTCGGCGACACGGAATGCCGCTTTTACACTCCTGTAATCGTGCCAATTAACAATGGCATTAGCGGAAAATCCACCATCTCCCCACTCACTTCGTTCGTCCCGGGGAACTGCCACACCTCCTTTTGTACAACTTAATGAATAGCTTCCAATGCGTATAACCATCGGGACAATCTTAATCAGGCTTTTAGTGTTCATAACAAATAGTATATTGCCACTATTTACATTACTTTTCATAGGGCTTGTTACATCAAAACAAACACATAAAATCCGAAAATATCAGGCTAATGAGCAGAGTGTGGCTTTCATCGAGCGAATGCGGTATATAAGTGAGTGAAAACAACTTATGTAATTTTATCTCTTTAACATCCGTATAAAGGAAGCACATCAGACCTACATTTCCTTGCGCCTTACTCAAATAAAAGATTAGAAAAACTTTAATTCATTATCGACCGAAAATATTCAATCCAACGGCTATAGCAACGCCTTTTGATTCTAAACGTGTCCGTCCATAGCCTATCCCGGTCAAAGGTAATTTCACAAAAGGTCTTATGCCGATATTGACTTTATCATTTATCTGACGATCAAAAGATATTGCAACGTCGGCTACCCCCATTATGTGTTTGTTCTCCCCGCGTACTTCGTAGTTATTGTACAACGTACTACTAGAATAACTAGGCTGTTCGTCATATGAAAAACGGTAATTTTCCCTCAACATAAAATAACTTGAAAGACCGGCGCTCAAGGTCACTTTCGTCTTTTTAAGATTTGCTACATTAAAATTAACCAATAGGGGGATATCGATCACATCACAAGAGGCATCTACATCAGAAGGAAGCTGAATACCTTCAGCTATTGACTTTGGTTTATAGAAACTATATGAAGATTCATAGTTTTTCTTCGCATAAAGGATTCCTGTCGAAATACTAATCTTCTTACTTAAAGAATGGGTATAAAGCAGACCGACGTTTTGACTCAATGAATACTGACCCGCACCACGGACATTAGACAAATCTGGAGCAGCTAATACACTCAATGTACCCTTTTGTTTAAAAGGGCTCTCTTTAATCAATTGCTTGGCAGAAATAGATCGTTGGTCTTGCTCTTCGAACACAAAGAGTGTATCCTCCGTGATTTGCATCTTTATTTCTCTCGGTGAAGCGGCAGGCGCGAGCTTTAAGTCTAATGAAGCTGCTGAAAGTCTATACGCCAAAGTTAGCTCCTGTATTTCCCCACGCCCAAAATACTGTCCTTCGCTTGCCGCAATTAGTCTGATTTTATTATCAAGCCCTTGACTCTTCTCTTTTTGTCCTACATTTCCTCTGTTCTTGACGACTTCATCTATCCTATGCCTGTCTTCAAATTTAGCATTCTTGGATACAACTGCTGTATCCGCAAGATATTCTGGTTTGCCTAACACAACATTTGAGCGGATAGGCGCGGGTTTGTCAATATGCAATAACAAAAATACAGCTATTGAGGCTGCAGTCATGGCAACAAATATACTCACTACTCTGGTCTTTCGTAGACGTCTCTTCCGCTCCAACTTCTGTTCCATCGCTTGCCAATTCATCTCATCAAAGGGTATTAATGGACGCTGCAATCCTTCTTGAAATAACTCATCAATATTCTTTCTTTTTTTCTCCATTACTCCTCCACATTCATTTTTTTTTCATTTGTCCCTAATTCCGCTAATTTGACCATTTCAGCCAGTTTGGCGCGCGCTTTAAATAAATTAGATTTTGATGTGCCTATAGAAACATTTAACATTTCGGCAATCTCGTCGTGGTTATACCCTTCAATGACATAAAGGTTGAAAACTGCTCGATAAGAAGGGCTAAGAGCATGAATCATGAGTATCAGATCATCATAGTGCAATTTGGCATATATCTGCTCGTAACGATCTCCGAGATGTTCATAATCGCTTATATCTGATGTATACGCAAACTTAAGATTGTGCCGATAAAAATCTATCGCGGTATTGGTCATAATTTTTCTAATCCAGGGCTCCATTGGTTTACTGGTATCAAATTTCTTGATTTGTGTAAAGATTTTATAGAAACCCTCGTTCATTATACTGGCCGCATCTTCTCTATTGTTGGCATATCTCGTACAGATAGCTATCGAAAATGCATAGAAAACACGATAGAGCTCTTTTTGAGATCTACGGTCTTCCTTTATACAACCCTTAATAATATTTTTGATGGAATTAATCTGCGTAATGGATTTCACCAATTCTCCTTTCTACTCTACCTACGTAAGGTAACTTCAAAAGGTTGCCTGCATTAGTAATTTTTTTTTAGAACTTTTTTTCTCCTCTTGGCAACCCTTTGTAATCCATCTCCGTACTGTATGTTACAACATTCAACATAGAAAGATATGATTAATTTTTTAAAAACGCCAGTTTATGCCTCGCTACTAGTGATGGCCTTTTCAACATTTATCTCGTGCTCAGATGACGAAAACGAATTGAAGAATGACCCAATGGGTTTACAGCTACGAGCTGATCCTGTTTTCGGGGATGTCCTTACGGATGCGAAGGGAAAAACTCTATACTTCTTTTCCAACGACGCAAAAGGCACTTCGACATGCACAGCTGGCTGCTTGACAACGTGGCCTAAATATCATAGTGCCGAAACGAGTACTGACATGGCAGTCGACAAAGCCGAGATTGGAGAAATTACCAGAGCCGACGGATCTAAGCAGACAACCTATAAAGGTTGGCCGTTATACTACTTTACTGGCGACAATAGTGCCAATACCATCAATGGCGATGGATTAGAAAAAATCTGGTTCGTAGCAAAACCAGACTATATGCTAATGGTTGTGAACAGCCAATTGGTGGGAGCTAATGGAAAAAATTATAAAGAAGATCTGTCTGAAGGAATGGGAAATACAATTTACTTTACAGACGATCGTGGACGCACACTTTATGCCTTTGCTCCAGATAAATTCAATAAAAACACATTCACCAAAGAAGACTTTAGTAACGATCCTATATGGCCGATTTATCAAATGATAAGCGGAGCACTACCTTCGATAATTGCTGACGACCTAATAGATAATATAGACGTATTTGGTAAAAAACAGCTTACCTACAAAGGATGGCCGCTCTACTATTTTGGTCAGGACAGCCAAACTGGAGATAATAAAGGAGTAAGCGTACCGCAACCCGGTATATGGCCGATTGTAAACGAAAACAGCTCCATAGCCCCAAGCAATTAAGTTTATACTAAAAGAATGAACATGAAATTAGTACAATTAAAAAACAAATGCAGACGCACCCGCCCGTTAACAAGCACGAACATCGTCGTATTATCCATCATTGCGATTATCACCGCTATAGTAAGCTGTTCTAAAGACCAAGCAGCAGAACCAAATCCAGAACCGTCTCCTGAAAGCGTAACTGTAGAAAATGTAAGTTATATCAACTTTGCAAGAGCTCTTTTTGAAAGCAAATGCAGCTCATGCCACGCGGCCGGAGCATCCGCGAGCGGAAAATGGACTTTCAGCGGATATACATCCGTTAAAAACAATGCTGCCACCATAAAAAACGTCGTACTCGAAAATCGCACCATGCCTTTGGGTGGATCATTAACATCACAGGAAAGAGAATTACTCGCGGCCTGGTTCACTCGTAATACACCCGAAAACTAATTGAACAAATATGCGGAAATTGATAAAATACATCATATTACTAACGAGTTGTCTACCTATGTTGGTTTACGCACAAAAAACGCTGACAGCTAAGCATGCGGAGATTTCTTTCTTTAGCAATGCTCCCTTAGAAGATATACAAGCTATTAGCAAAACTGCTGCCTCCGCTTTGAACCTCAGCACCGGAGATATTGTCTTTAAGGTAAGAAATACCTCGTTTGAATTTGACAAAAAACTAATGCAGGAGCATTTTAATGAAAATTATATGGAAAGCGATAAGTATCCGCTATCTGAATTCAAAGGTAAAATTGAGGAACCACAAAAGTTAAATAAAAACGGAACCTACGTAGTCGATGTGTCAGGTACACTTCTCATCCATGGGGTAACCAAACTCTATCAAACTAAGGCTAAGATTATTGTCAAAGACAATATACTATCTGCGACCTGCCGCTTTAACGTTAAACTTGCAGACCACAAGATTAAGATACCCTCTATTGTAGGTAGAAACATTGCCGAAGTCGTAAATATTGAGATATCAGCAAGCTATAACCCTCAGTAATATTAATTCCTCAATCATAACTATGAAATTATTGTATTTGAAAATCGTAACAGCCATTGTTCTAACCATGCCACTTTTGTCGTTTGCACAGGAAGACCTGGACAAGCTCATCGAGCTGGAAACCAATAATTCCGAGAAAATATTGGCAACCTTTAAATCAGGTAATTTGATCAATATAAAGACTACCGAAACCATTCATAAGAATGAAATGGACTTCCGTGTAGACCATCGCTTCGGAGATCTTGCCGGTCGAGCAGGGGGTGTAAAGAATTTCTTTGGGATGGATCATTCGACAGATATACGTATAGGTTTTGATTACGGTTTATTCGACAATGTGACAGTCGGCATAGCACGGGCAAAAGGTGCTACAGCTGCGACTCAACTTTATGAAATGAATGTAAAATATCGCTTTCTAGACCAAACACGGGATAATGTGAGACCAATTAGTATTGCTTTCTTCGCGAGTACAACGGCTGCAGCTGTAGGAGCTTCAAATGACCCAGTTTCTCCAATCAGTTATGGGGGATTCGGGGATCGGTTAACCTATATCAGCCAATTTATCATCGCCCGAAAGTTTAGCCCATCTTTTTCCTTTGCTATTCTACCAACCTATACGCACCGCAACTATACAGCTTTTGGAGATCAGAATAGCGTTTTTGCCATCGGAGCAGGAGGACGCTTGAAAATAAGTAAGCGTATGGCTGTCGTTGCTGATTATTTTCTGCCCTTCAGAAATCAAGAGAAAAAACAATACATAGAAGAGGTGAATCAACAGAAATTCTATAATGCCTTGGGTGTAGGTCTAGAGCTGGAAACTGGCGGACATATATTCCATCTAAATTTTACTAACGCTACCGCGGTGCAAGAGTCACAATTCATAACCGAGACAACAAGCACATGGACCAAAGGGCAATTTAGATGGGGTTTTAGTATCGCAAGACGATTCTCTTTCGCTAAAAATAAAGAAAAATAGCTTATTCCAAAACTTACTTTTAGTAAAATTTAGTGCCTTTTCTAAGCATTAACGTATTTAGAGAGGTAATCAGTCCTTTATGTATAGAGGACTGATTGCTATCTTACAACGCTCGGTACAGATAAACGTCATACTTATGGTGTCCTCTGCCCTTCTTCGTCTTTTTCTTCTGTTGTCCGGGG
Organism: Sphingobacterium alkalisoli; assembly: GCF_005049105.1. Taxonomy (GTDB): domain Bacteria; phylum Bacteroidota; class Bacteroidia; order Sphingobacteriales; family Sphingobacteriaceae; genus Sphingobacterium; species Sphingobacterium alkalisoli. Next base: position 156,406 of record NZ_SUKA01000001.1, on the reverse strand, counting down.
GCATATCGCTTTGCGGATTTATCCCCATAGACCTTCTTTGCTTTCCCCGGAGGTACATGTCCACGCGCATTTCGATGCGTGTAACAGGAGGAAAAGCTCAACAACATAGCGAACACTAGAATAAACCCTAAAATTTTTCTCATTTTCATACTCATCTTCTATGTCGCTATATAAACAAATACTAGACCACAATTTGTTTCGGCTTATCACACACTATTAAACCCTGCCCTAAATTGATGCTTAGGCCATCACCGAGGTAACGACGATTACTTTCAGTTTTAATATTTAAATCTGTCTGAAAAAAAAACCTGTGACTGAGCTGCATGTTGTAGCAGCCCAGTCACAGGGGCGAGGTAAAATAAGCCTTACTCAGCTGTTTCTTCGTCAGCTACCGCATCTTCCCAGTTATCCCATACGGGTACATTAGGGTCATAACCATCATAGCCATAGTTCTGGGCGAGTCGACCCTTTCTATTTGCGGTAATCGCTGCATTTGGAATAGGCCAATACATATTCTTTTTGTCCATCCTGTAGTGCGGATTGTTGTTGCCTGTAGCATTGATCTGGATCGGACCTTTATTGTACATGCTGTAGTTTACGATACGCTGGAACCAATAACTACCCCCCGCATTATCTGTACCAGTTTGTTTATCAAAGTTATCCAGATTGTAGGTATTACCCCATTCGTCGGGTCTGCCACTTCGGGCTAGACAAAGCGACACACGTTTTAATTCCACATTCCGCCATTCTTCCCAATACAGCTCACGGGCGCGCTCGTTCATGATGTCACCAATGGTCACTGTACCTGTGTAGAGTTCAGAGCATTGCGCACGTTGTCTTATGATATTGAGATCATCCTTAATGGTAGGATCGCTCGGATTAATATAAAATTTTGCTTCAGCTCGAAGTAAATAGGCTTCAGCTAGTCGGTACAGGTACCAGTCCGCATTACCGCCGTTGGTCGCTCCTTGATACCCGTTGGAATTTGGATTCGCTTCATTGATTGGGTCATCGAGGTAAAGTTTGTAGTGAGGCACATCAAACCAGCGGCGGATTGTATCGCTGCATAATAACGCTCCATTATCAGGATTAAAAAGCGTGAGCGGCTTACCAAATTCGGTTGATATCTTATTGTTGACTTTGTAATCTTCCATACGGACCCAGTTCCCAGCTTCCGAGCTATGGCGCAAATCCGTCTCGTCCATTACTCCATTGACGCGCCAGAGATCGGTCATCTGAAATCGTGTGGGACGAAATGTGGCGATGCCACGTCCGAATGCCCGCATATAATCGTACTGTGGATTATAGTCTGCGTTACTACGGATAATGTTGAGTAGCGCTTGCCGGCCATCTTTTGCTTGAACCCTGTTGTCAAAAACAAAAGGATAGAGAACACGCATGGTAAGCATCCGAACAAAGGATTCGGCATCTGAACCACGGTTTGGCATCCCCATAATTAATTCTCTGTTATCCGTGCGAAGTTTGTTTTCCGCACGGTGCATATCCCAAATTATATTACGTGTAATGGGCCAGGTTTGGGGTTCGCCACCGTCGTTGAATGTCCCAAATTGATCGCCTTGTAACAAGGAATAACCTGACTGATTGATCAGAATATCCAACTGTTCCTTGGCTTTTTCATATTCGCCCATCGCCAGATAGCACTTAGATAAGAGCATGCGACAAGCTCCCTTATTCACCATACCGATCAATCCGATTTCACTCTGGTTAGGCACCCACTCCACCGCGAATTCCATATTCTCCGTAATCATCTGCAGGATCGCTTCACGTTCTGTACTCCGGTAGTTTTGTTTGGAAACTTCCAACAGTTTGGTTACTAATGGCACATCTCCGTACTGAAAGACTAAAGCTAAATAGCGGAATGCGCGGTGGAAATAAGCCTGTCCTTTGAACCTATTTTTGGTCGCTTCATCAAGCTCTTCCACGTCGTCAACATAATGGAGGATCGTATTGGCATTCCTAATGCCCTTGTATGTTTCGTCCCAGAAGTACCAGAGGCTATTTGTTCGGCCAATGTTGTTAGCATTGCCATCATCACTGGTCGGTGAGAGCATCGTAGCGATATCAGCCATCATATTGAGCTGGTCTGTCGCGGCAGCTACCATCAATTCGGAAAACATGTACTCTGTACCTAATGAAAGAACTTCACCGTGGTCAGTCATCCAGTAGAGTTTAAGGTGGCGGTCGCATATAGCCATGGTCGCCTCTATGCCCGATCTTGTCTTGAATGTTGTTCCGGGTTCATAATACGAAAGGGGATCTGGGGTCAAAAAGTCCCGTGAACAGCCACCGCCAAGTAAAGTTCCGCCTATGAGTAATCCTAACGTTACGCTACGTAGTTGTTGTGTTATCTTTTTCATCTCTGTGATTTCTTATCGTCTATAAATTTAAATTTATCCCAAAAGTGAATGTCCGGGATGCCCAAGAGTCAGGAAAATCACCCACGTTTACCTCGGGGTCTCCATAAATCCATTCCTGCGCCCAAGTTGCAGCATTCCGGACTGCACCAAATACCTTAACACGGTTAAGATTGTATCGGGATGTCCATTGCTGCGGTAGTGTATATCCAATCGCAATATTGTCCAACCGTATAAAGGAAGCATTATACAGTTTTGGAGGTGTAGCGGCATCAGTGTTTCTTGGACCCGTGGCCTGTATACGTCCGAACTTATTGGTCGGATTCTCTGGAGTCCAGTATTCTTTAGCTTGTCGATTTGCAAGCCCGTGTTGCATGTTCCCGCCAGAATCATCGTTGTTTAGGTAATTGCCTGAAGTTCGTTTGTGTCCCATAAACGAGTAGATTTGGAAAGAAAAGGTCAGGTCTTTCCAAAACGTAAATTCATTACGAAATGACCAGTGGTACGGAGCGACCCCTTCACCTAAGAACTGTCGATCCCTATTGTTGTATACAGCTGTAATTGTTCCGTCGGAATTCACTCTATCATCTCCTGTATAGCTATTCTCTACTTTAGGATCACCGGGTCTTTGTCCATATCTTTCCGCTTCTTCAATTTCATCCACCTGCCAGATACCCGTTACCCGATAATTCCAGATGGTATTGATGGATTGACCGATAAACCATTGATTATTCTCATCATCAAGTTCTCTGCGGCCCGTCACGTTTCCATCGGCATCCAGTACATCTTCGTAGTCATAATACAAGTGCTTGATGCGGTTTCTATTATAGGAAAATCCAATACCGGTGGACCAACGGAAGTTTTCTTTTTCGATATTACGCGTGTTAAGTGCGAGCTCGATACCGCTATTGTTAACCTGTCCAAGATTGGTCGTGATGCTAGCAAATCCGGAGAATCCAGGTAACCGCTCATTCATAATCATATCATGGGTTTGTGCATGGTAATATTCCAGTGAACCTGAAATACGATCATTAAGGAACCCAAAGTCTAAACCAAAATTCCATGAGGCGGTTTTTTCCCACTCTAGGTTTGGATTAGCTAATCTCCCCATCATTAAGTAGCGGTACTGCAACATTTGACCGGAAGAAGAATTGATATATCCCTGCATTTTTCCCCCTCCACGATTCAAATCTGCCAGAGCAAGATAAGGGTGCTCTAATGATCGGTTACCATTTTCACCGTAGGAGACTCGAAGTTTTCCGTTGTTCATGATGTGACTCCACTTTTGGAAGAAACCTTCATTACTAAAGGCCCAGGCTGCTCCAAATGAAGGAAAAACACCGTAAGGATCATTCGTCGCAAATGCCGAATAGCCATCTCGACGGATGGTAGCGTTGAGCATATAGCGGTCGTCGTAATTGTAGAACAAACGTGCCATTAATGCGTCGGCAGTTTCGTTGATATCATTGCTGGAAAAATTAGAGTACTCTTTATCACCGAAGCCGATACCATGGAATCCTAAGGCATCGGAGGGCAGGATATTACGTGCTTCAATCCGTTCACTCCAATACCGCAATTGCTCGGCTTCTTGTACCAGAGTTACATTGAGTCGGTGCTTCTCTGCAAAGGTATGATCCCATGTAATCGTATTGTTCAAAGACCAATCAAAACGCTTCGCCGATTCCCGGTTGGCTCCTCGATTGATGGGATTGGATCCTGGTAGGTCGGCCGACATAAAATAGCGGTCGTGGAAAAATTGATAACGCGGTGAAGCATTAAAGGAGTACGTAATATTAAAAGGCAGCTTAACTTTGGCTTGTAATATGGTGTTAAATACCGTAAAACCTTTGTCTAATTCTAAAAATTGTCGCTGAAAATCGAAATTATACCCGCGTTGGCCAAATTGATCATCCAGAGGGAATTGTAGAAGATTACCGGCTTCATCGGCGTAGTCAGCAAAAGGGCTATTCTGCATTGTTTGTCCAAGATCAATGCCAATATTGCCGTCCGAACGATCTTGAAAGTTAACGTTTGCACCAATCTCCAACCAGTCGGTTACTTGCGTGTTCAACTTCATATTAGCGCGGACCGCGCGATAGTTATCACTTACAACAGCGCCTTGATTCTTCAAATAACCCATGGAGAAATAATAGTTTGACCGCTCACTTGCTCCGCTCACACTGGTATTATAATCTTGATCGAAGCCCGTGCGAAACGCATGCTTTTTCCAATCTATTACGTTACCATTGAGGAAGTTCTGTAGTGCTTTACCACTACCATTGCCACCTCCTAGGCCTAACCTTGTGGCCCAGATGCTTAGATCTGACTCTTCAGGATTATTAGTAGTATACCCCCGCCAAGCGTCCAATGAGACGTTGGACGGCAGCTCATCGGGGCGCGTATAGAATTCAGGCTGATTTGCTAACCCTGATTGATAGGCTCCATAGACGCCTGTTTCAGGGTTGAGGCCATAAGTAGACTGTAACAACCAATCTCGGCGGTGCCTCATATAGGCGTCAGGATCCCACCGCTCACGGAAATTACTTAGTCCAGTAGCTCCCATATTGGCCGTGAAATTGATCACAGGTTTACCAACCTTTCCACGCTTCGTAGTAATAATGATTACGCCATTTGCTGCTTTTGAACCGTATACAGCGGCAGCTGAAGCATCCTTTAAAACATCGATCTGCTCGATGTCATCTGGATTGATTTCCGATAGCTCTCCGTAAAAGAACATGCCGTCAAGGACAATCAGAGGGCTATTGTGATTGTTGGCTGTATAGACAGAACGCTGTCCACGGATCTGTAAAGACCCTCCTCCCTTCGCGGAGGGATTAAAACCCACATTAATGCCCGGTGTGCCGCGTAGGATGTCCTGAACGGTCCGTGGGTTTTCGTTTGCTATCCGATCCGGACGGATTTGAATAATCGAACCAGTCAGATCCTTTTTCCGCATGGTACCATAACCCACCACAACCACCTCTTCCATGGATTCGATACCGGCAGTCAATTTTATCTGAAGATCAATGTCATTCCCTACGGTTAGTGTCTGGGACTCATAACCGACAAAGGAAATCGTCAGTACCGCATTTGCCGGTACCTGTAAGGAGAACGTTCCGTCGACGGCCGTGCTCGTTCCAGCCGAACCGTTTTGAACCTGCACTCCAACTCCCTCCAAAGGCATTCCGGTCTGCGCATCGGTCACGGTACCTGTTATCGATCTGTTCTGTCCAAGTACCATGAACGGCACAAGGCAGGTCCATAATACTAAAACTAAACCGCGCGCGCTCATTTTCCACGGTCGTTGTAAGGATGTCTTTATCATCATAAATCTAATTTTGAAATCTTTTCTCTTTTTTAATTAATTGCCACATCATCCTCCGTATCGAGTTATTCGTCGGGGAGAAATAAATCTTTCAGTTTTTTTCCATAAGTCTATATATTACTGATTCGCATTACCCCTCTAATTTTTCTCGCCAATCTATCTTTATCCAACGAAGTCAAGGGCTGACCACCGAGAGAATTTCTCACGCTGTCTAAGCGTGTGTTGCATTGGCGAGAAAATTATTTTGCAGTGTTGTTTATAAATCTGTTACCTGTAAATCAAAAGTAAAGCAAGAAAACCATTGAGGGTTGTAGATTCTGTTCATCTTTTTGCTAAAATGAATCAAAATTGAAGCGAATGAGAAAACGAGAGCGTGCTATCTTTAAATGCAATCAGTGTAATTGCTGATCATGTTGTATAACGCTCCGTATGGATACGAAATATGAAGTATTTTTGACATCTGGGAGGAATTCTTTCTTTCGCAACCAAACTGTATCATTATCGTTAATATAGGTTAAAAACTTGACTATTTCCAGGTGGAACATTATCTTTGTTGCTCATAATTTAGGTTAATAATTGGTTAGTTAAAGGTTATCAATCTCCCCGGTTGATAACCTTTTTTTAAAACCAGTGAATCTTTATCCCATCTTTTTCCATCTTTCGAAAATAGGTCATCTGTCTTTTGGCATAACGATGAATTTCTGTTTCTAACTTAAGCGTAAAATCTGCATAACTCATTTTTTCTTGCAGGAAGGACGTTATATGCTTATACTCCAATCCATAATATTCTAACTCTTCTTGTGTAACGCCTCCGGCCAGTAAAGTTTTCACTTCGTCGACCATGCCGTTGTCCAAACGTGCAATTAAACGTTTCGAAATACGCATTCGCCTCGTTTCTACCGGCGGATTAAGTCCGATCACTGTTGCGGTGTAAAGAGGGATAGAAGTTATCTCTTCCCCAGGATTCTCAGCAAGCCAGGATAACACCTCCAATGCGCGGACTAAACGCTTATGCGAATGAAAGTCGATATCATACTCCTCTGGGATGTTTTTGGATTTGATCTGAGCTATGAGTTCATCTTTGGACCAGTCAGATCGTTTCGATCGAAGATCAGGGTTAACGGGAATATGCATGTAGGGTCTCCTGGTTAATAAGGCCTGCACGTAAAAACCTGTTCCACCACAGACAATAACCTTCTTTCCTTTTCGTCTAATTGCGTCGACCGCTTCTTTAACATCCTGTAGGAAAGAACTAACATTGTACTTTTCGCCCGGATCTAAAATATCAATGAGATGATAAGGGATGTCTTGGTATTCCTGCAGATCTTTACCCGTACCGATATCCATACCTCGGTACACCTGACGGGAGTCGGCACTGATGATTTCAGCATCAAATACTTGAGCTAGCGCTACGGCGAGTTTCGTTTTTCCACTGGCTGTGGGGCCCAATATAATTAATAAATCTTCAGACAGAAAAGAGGTTTCTGTCTGAAGATAATGGACTACAGAATGGATGTTTATCACACCACAAATTTAGTCCATTTTTCGTTACTATTGTTGCTTTCTACTACCGTATCAATGAAGGCCATCCCTCGTACACCATCCTGTACATTCGGAAAATCCAGCTCCTCTGGTTTAGGTTCAAGCCCATCTCTTTTTGCAGATACAGTGGATGCAAAATTTCGGTAGATATTAGCGAAAGATTCCAATAGTCCTTCCGGATGACCGGCCGGAATCCGTGTATTGTGTGTGGCAAAGGAACTTAAGGTATAAGGTGCAGCATATGCATTACCCGTGCGATAAATCTGTCGCGGCTGATCCAACATCTTTATAATTAAATTGTTTGGATCTTCATTGGCCCACTCGAGTCCGCCTTCTTCACCATATATACGTATGCGAACCGCATTCTCTTCCCCTGCTGATATCTGTGATGCCATCAAAACACCTTTAGCGCCGTTATCAAAACGGAGTAAGACAGAACCGTCGTCATCCATTTGACGCCCTTCTACAAACGTGGTTAAATCTGCACATAATTCAGTTATCCGCAAGCCGGACACATACTCCGCTAAATGAGCGGCATGGGTGCCAATGTCTCCCATTACCAAAGATTTTCCCGATCGTTTTGGATCTGCTCTCCAGGCCGCTCCGGAATTACCTTCGCGTTCCGATAAACGACTAAGCCACCCTTGTGGATATTCGACAACGATCTTCCGAATTTTTCCGAAATGTCCTCCGTTTACCATAGCCTTTGCCTGCTTTACCATGGGATATCCTGAATACGTATGCGTAAGGCATAAAGTACGTCCGGTCCGAATCGTAATATCTTGAAGTTGCTTTGCCTCTTCCAACGATACGGTCATTGGTTTTTCGACCACAACATCAAATCCATTCTCTAACGCCAATTTTGCAGGTTCAAAATGCAGAAAATTAGGTGTCACAATAGTTAGGAAGTCCATTCTTTCTCCTTCGGGTAAGAGCGCTTCCTGCTCAATCATTGTTTTATAGTCGGCGTAGATACGATTTTCTGCAACAAATAAATCTCTACCCGATTCAAGGGAAACCGTCGGATTTACACTAAATGAACCGCATACAAGTTCAATTTTTCCATCCATAAAAGCGGCAATTCTGTGTACCGCACCGATAAAGGCATCATTTCCTCCGCCTACCATTCCCATACGAAGTTTTCGTGTCATATGTGTGTGTTTTTTGTTTGTTTCTAAACAGGGTTTACTAACTAAGACTTTCGGCCCGTAACCGAAAAATAAACTTAGGCAAATTTGATCTTAAATGCAATAAATTGGCGGGCTATTGCTTAAAATAAAGAAATTAAAAGATCATCTTCAATTTCAGGCTTCCGTTATTTTCAACCCAATAATCGTTTTTTTGATCTTTAACCACTATATTCTTTCCGAATACACGGATACCTTCTCTTACAAGAATCAGCTGAGGTGGAGTTCTTTGTACGGGTATAAACCCGATTTTCTCCAAAGTGGAGTCTTGACACCAGTCTAGATCAGCATACGTCATAATGTCTCCGGGTTTAAAGTCTTTCCTAAAAGCCTTTATTAATTTAGACAATCCACCAATCACAATATCGGATCCTTTGTGACAAAAACGAAGCAATTCAAAAGATCGATAATCCAACGGTGTATCATTCATTTTTCTACCTCCGCTGAATACGGCTATTGATACCAGTTCCCCTTGACGATATAGACCATATCGATATTTTCCTGGTAAGGCCAATTGCAGATGATGCTCTTCCTGAAATTCCAGGGCTACCTTTTTATCAACCCGTGCAACCACCGTATCCCGCGCATAAATGCGATTCCCAAATCCAAAGATACTTTCTAACCGAGCTAATAATTTTTCGGACGAAGAGATTACTATATCGTAATCGATATGAATGGTTCTTCGAATGATCTCATTCGATAAACGTACGGATTGCGGATGATAGAAAACTACATGGAATTTTTCGGATAGCAAAGAAACTGTTTTCTCACGCACAAGTACCGTAAAATTCAATGGAATTCGTTGCCTTATTTTTTGAATAAATTCCAATACTATCTGCTTGTGATCGCTCATGGTCGTAAAATTACTAATTATTCGTTCAGAACCTTGTCACAAATAATTGGTAACTTTGCACTTTGCAAATAAAGAAAATGAAATTACCAATAGTAGCGTATGGCGATCCCGTGTTACGAAAAAAGACCGCCGAAATAGATGAAGATTACCCAAATTTAAAAGAGCTAATCGACAATATGTTTGAAACGATGTACTCAGCCCGTGGTGTGGGACTTGCTGCCCCACAGGTGGGTTTGCCGATTCGACTTTTTGTGATTGACGCATCTCCTTTTGCAGAAGATGATGAAGATGAAGCAGGCGATCCGTCGTTGAAAGATTTCAAAAAAGTATTGATAAACCCAATTATAGTAGAGGAGACCGGAGATAAATGGGGATTCAACGAAGGATGCCTAAGCATCCCAGATATTACCGAAGAAGTGCAACGCCCTGCCAATATTGTTATTAATTATCTTGATGAGGATTTCGAAGAACATGAAGTCGCTTTATCCGGACTTGCAGCACGTATTGTACAACATGAGTACGATCATATCGAGGGAAAATTATTTATCGATAAATTAGGTCCTGTAAAAAAGGCCATGTTGAAAAGCAAGTTAGATGCTATCTCGAAAGGTAATGTAACGGTATCTTACAAGATGAAATTCCCTTTTGTCAAAAAAGGACGATAACGCTAAAAAGGCCAATAAAATATTCATTGGCCTTTTTAGATGAATGTAATTTATAGTCCTAATATTTTCCTGTTAAAATTTGCATCGTTTTCAGCTCCAGCAAAATCATCAAAGGCTTTGTCTGTTACATGGATTATATTTTTGCGAATAAATTCTGATCCTTCGCGGGCTCCATCTTCTTGATTCTTGATACAACATTCCCATTCCATAACCGCCCATCCATCGTAATCGTATTGCGCTAACTTACTAAAAATAGTTTTGAAGTCAACCTGACCATCGCCCGGGGAACGGTATCTTCCTGCACGATCTGCCCAACTTTGGTATCCGCCAAATGTACCTTGTCGTCCCGTTGGATTAAATTCAGCATCTTTCACATGGAAAGCCTTAATCCGTTGGTGATAAAAATCGATGTATTGGATATAATCCAATTGCTGTAGTACGAAATGCGATGGATCATATAACAGGCAGGCTCTAGGATGTTGATTCACTTTCTCCAAAAACATTTCATACGTAATACCATCGAATAAATCTTCTCCCGGGTGTATTTCATAACAGACATCAACCCCACACTCTTCGAATGCATCTAAAATAGGTGTCCATCTTTTTGCTAATTCGGTAAAAGCCTCATCGACCAATCCCTCTGGGCGTTGGGGCCACGGATGAAAATATTGCCATAATAGGGATCCACTAAAGGTGGCATGTGCTTTCAAACCCAAATTCTGCGATGCTTGAGCGGCATATTTCAACTGTTGAATAGCCCATTCTGTTCTCGCTTTCGGGTTATTTTTCACTTCAGGCGCAGCAAAAGAATCAAATAATTCATTATATGCTGGATGAACAGCAACCAATTGCCCTTGCAAATGCGTAGACAACTCGGTAATGTCCAAACCATACGAAGCTATTTTACCCTTTAGCTCGTCGGCGTACGTCTTACTCTCTGCAGCAAGACGAAGATCTATAAATCGCTTATCTAATGTAGGCATTTGAATTCCCTTGAAGCCCAAATCAGCGGCCCATTTACAAATACCGTCCAATGAATTGAAAGGGGCTTCCTCTCCTATAAATTGTGCCAAAAAAACACCTGGTCCTTTGATTGTTTTCATTTAGTTTGTTTTTTGATTGCCTTATAAAGGTAAGAAATCTGATTTTAGTTTGAGCTAACATAAATCATTGTCTTTATATTTTAGGGGTTGGTACAATAGTTGGTATATAACTACAAATAATTATATACATATGAAAACTAAAATTACATTAATACTATTCATGGCGGTTTCCATAATCGGATTGTCTTCCTGTAGCAAGGAAACGATAGATAGCATCACTCGTGATACAGCTTTAAATATTATTACCGCCGGAGTATGGCAAAAAGCCACTAAGACAATATCTGGAAATTCAGATAACACATTAAATATAACGACAGAATTATTAGCAGAAAATCAAACACTGAATTTCGACAAAGATGGTAAAGCGTGGATAAAAACAACCGAATCTGATGTACAGACATCCAAGAATTATAACCTATCGTCTCCTAAAAAAATGACGTTTGATGGTATGGATTACGATATTAAAGAAAATATTGTACAGTCAATCGCCACGTTGACTTTAATAAATATCACGGCTAGCGTGCGAACCGAGATTGTATTTAAAAGAAAAAGGTAAGGTAGTAACAAACGTTAAATTAATGAGAAAAGAAGCGCAGCTAAGGTTGCGCTTTCTTGTTTTTTTCTGCTATCCAAAGCGCCATATATTTTGTAGCTTGATGATGCTGTTGACGGAGAATCTGACCCATAAAATTAGTATTTCTGTCTTCTATTAGACGGCTGCATTTATCCGTGCACAGCGATAAAAGCACTGTCCCATAAGTCGTGTTTGCATAACGCTCATTCAAAATTTGTACTCCTGTCCGTTGACTCGTATACCAAAGTTCTCTATGATTATAGAGCGCGACTCCCATTTCCACAAACTCGGGATATTCATCGCATATAAAACCATTCCATTTGCCATTTGTCGACATGGACTCAGCTCCTATGGATGAGCTGACACTTGGCGTCCCCGCCTGTATACTATCTATCAATTTGCCTTTTACTCCTGCCCCAAAAGGAATGGGTGCCAATAACACACGGTATCGTTCTAACACCTGTCGCGCATTACCAGCTCTGCCTTTTATGTAAAAGCCCTCCTGAGGTTTGTGTAATTGAAATACTTTTTCTGAAGCATAGGATCCGTAAACGTGTAATTCCGCAGAAGGTACTTTCTTTCTTAACACAGGCCAAATGATATTTTTTAAAATTTCTACGGTCCGCCAATTGGGCTCGTGGATGAAATTACCAATAAAGACGAAATGCTTTCGTTCCTCAAAATTCAGCCATCGGTCAATTCTATCCGCGGCAATTTCATCCTCCTGAAAGGGCAAATAGTATAAAAGATTTGGCGGTATATTAAATTCATTTTGTAAAACTTCCATTTCATTTTCTGAAATGATAAGCGAGATGTCGGAGCGTAAAATAGACGCTATTTCCCTTTTTGCCGTATCTGAATTTATATTTAGTGGTTGATTTTTCTTGTAGGCTTCTTGCCGGGCCAATCGCAAAAAATGCAGATCTTCCGTGTCTAATATACGTAATGCATTAGGGCAGTATTCTGCAACACGCCAACCGTACTGCTCTTCAATCATGAAGCGATCGAATAATACTGCATCAGGCTGAAGTTGACTGATAAACTTATCAAATGAGCTGTGATTTAACAGTATGCTATGCTCGTGAACTCCCAATGCAACTAAATCATGGGAGTAATCTGATTTGCCTGCGGAGGAGGCAAAATGTACTTCGTAGGAATAGGAAAACAACTTTATCAACTGTAACATCCTCCAACCTGCCGCAGAAGATGTCGGTTCTGGCCAAACCAGTCCTATAATTAGAATCTTTTTCATCCGCTTAATTTTGTTTAATCCCCAACAACATGGACAATCCCACAATAATTCCATCTTTCGAAAGTAGATATTTTATTTAGCAATGGAAAAAGTAATAATCCTGTTTCCTTTTCTTTAATTCGAATATTTTATCTAATTTTAATTTCGCTAAATTGTATTAGCATATATAGAAAACCTAAAATAAGACTGATATAACGTTTTATGATCAATTTACAAATTAAAGAAAATCCAGAAGAGTACGATGCCATAATTGTTGGGTCGGGTGCTGGAGGAGGAATGGCCGGTTATATATTGGCTCATGCTGGCCAAAAAGTTTTGATGCTGGAAGCTGGCCCCTATTTTGATCCGGCAAAAGATGCACTTCAATTAAGATGGCCTTGGGAATCGCCTCGTCGCGGAGCTTCTACTACTCGACCATTTGGTGATTTTGACGCGGCCTTCGGCGGTTGGCAACTCAATGGCGAACCCTATACTAAAGTCGCGGGCACAGACTTTGAATGGTTTAGAGCGCGCATGTTAGGCGGTCGTACAAACCATTGGGGAAGAATTTCTCTTCGAATGGGTCCTGAAGATTTTAAACCTAAGGATGGTGTTACGGATGCTTGGCCAATTACCTACGACGAGGTAAAGCCGTTCTATGACCGAGTTGATCGTCTGGTGGGAATATATGGTACGGTAGAGGGGATTCCAAACGAACCTGATGGCATTTTCCTGAAGCCGCCGAAGCCGAGATTAAACGAATTATACATTACAAAGGGTGCCAGAAAAGCAGGGGTAACGGTTATTCCGGGACGCGGATCCGTGTTAACAGAAGCTTTGCCGGGAAATAAAGATCGAGGTGTCTGTTTTTACTGTGGTCAATGCGGAAGATCGTGTAAAGTTTATGGTGACTTTTCATCATCATCTTGTTTGGTCTTTCCAGCCATGAAAACCGGAAACCTAACCTTAGTAGACAATGCGATGGTGCGGGAGGTTTTGACTAATGACGAAGGTCTTGCTGTGGGTGTTTCCTATGTAAACACTACGGATATGCAGGAATATACGGTTAAAGGAAAAGCTGTGATTTTGGGTGCCAGTGCTTGTGAAAGTGCTCGCATCATGCTGAATTCTAAATCTTCTGTGCACCCGGCCGGAGTAGGCAATAGTAGCGGTTTGGTCGGAAAGTACCTACATGATTCGACTGGAGCAAGTTTATCAGGTTTCCTTCCACAACTTATGGAACGAAAGCGGTATAACGAAGACGGAGTAGGCAGTGTACATATTTACTCGCCTTGGTGGTTGGATAATAAAAATCTTAGCTTTCCCAGAGGATACCATATTGAATATGGTGGCGGTCTGCACATGCCATCCTATGGCTTTTTAAATTGGGTTCCAGAGGTGAACAATCACGCAGCAGGAGCCACTGGGCAAGCAAAGGAAAAAGGGGGCTATGGATTGGGGTTGAAGCAGGATTACCGTAACTTCTATGGCGCAAATATTGGAATGGCCGGACGCGGAACAGCGTTAGCCCGTAAAGACAATTATTGCGAAATAGATCCAAATAGAGTCGATAAATTTGGTATCCCGGTGTTACGATTCCATTATAAATGGGCGAACGAAGAAATTGCGCAAGCAAAACATATGCAAGAAACTTTTCAGTCCATTATGCACGAAATGGGTGCCGTTATAACTTCACAAATTCCCGGAAAAGACAGCTTGTATGGTCTTGAAGCTCCCGGAAAAATTATTCACGAGGGAGGAACGACACGTATGGGTGACGATCCAAAAAAATCAGTACTTAATAAATGGGGGCAGGCACATGATTGCAAAAATCTTTTTGTAGTCGATGCGGGTCCATTCGTTCAGCAAGGAGATAAAAACCTGACCTGGACAATCCTTGCCTTATCCATGCGGACATCAGAGTATATATTAAATCAAAAGACTCAACTCAACAGCTAACGGCATCATGAATAGAAGAGACACTTTAAAAGCACTGGGGTTTTTAGCCGCAGGATCAGGAATTATTGCCAATTCCTGTAATAATAAAAAGATAGATACTGCCAAACTTAAACTTGCAGATAAATTACCGGGTGTTCAAGACTTTGAGCATGCCCGAAATATCCAAATTACGGAGCAAACATTCTTCAGCAAGCACGAATTTGCTACCATCACATTGCTGGTTGATTTTATTATACCAAAAGATGATATTTCGGGTTCTGCTTCCGAGGCAGGCGTCCCTGATTTTATTGAGTTTATGGTAAAAGATCTTCCAGAGGGCCAAATACCAATGCGAGGCGGTCTGAAATGGTTAGACGTACGATCTCAAAAGAAATATAATAACGTTTTCATTGAATGTAAACAGGAGGAGCAATTTGCATTATTGGATGAGATTGCCTATCCGAGTAAGGCAAATCCGGAGGTGCAGCAAGGGGTTGCTTTCTTCACACTATTGCGAAACCTAACAGCCTCGGGTTTTTTCACTAGTCAGATGGGTGTAAAAGACATTGGATATGTGGGTAATATACCGGGGGTATGGAATGGTGTGCCACAAGACGTTCTGAAGGAACATGGTTTTGATTTAGAGGGGGTGATTTAATTAGTTCTTCTATATTATTTTGCATATAAAATAACTTTATCTAAGTTTGGATTTAGAAATCGATTGACTATGCTTGGTTTAAAACTATTAACAGATCCTCGTTGGGCGAATATTGCGGAATCAAATTTAGAAGAAATATTAACCGATCACGCTTGGTGTGAGCAAAAGGCAGCATCGAATGCTATTTCGTTGATCACTCAGAATTCGGAATACGAAGATTTGGTACATGAGCTGACAGCAATAGCCATTGAAGAAATGGAACATTTTAAGATGGTAATCGACATCATCAAAGAAAAAGGCTATACCTTAGGCCGTGAACGTAAGGATGACTATGTTGGTCGACTGATGAAGTTTTCGAAGAAAGATGGATCGCGCAATCAAGCTTTCATTGATAGATTGTTATTTGCCGCCATGATCGAAGCACGAAGCTGTGAGCGTTTTCGGGTCCTGACTCAAAATTTAAAAGATGAAACCTTGGCCAAGTTCTATTATGATCTCATGGTCTCTGAAGCTAACCACTACACCACATTTTTAAATTTTGCGCGCAAATATACGATTGATGTGGATGTTGATAAGCGATGGAAAGAATGGCTAGACTTTGAAGGGCAACTTATTCAATCCTATGGAAATAAGGAACACATACACGGGTAATTACCCTACCACACCAAGATAAACCGAATCGGATAGCACGCCCTCAAACACATCCACAAAACCCGCATAAACATGTACAGGACTTTTGCTTTTCTTCAACAACGGAAAAGGTACTGTGCACTGGCCCAAATTTGCGTCGACTATAGCAATCTTTATATCTGCTTCAACACCAATTTCGTAAATGAATACATTGAATTTATAAGAAGAATCATTATACGCGGAGTTAATCCGCCAACGGAATTTTAAGCTATCACCATCTTGTTCAACCACACATTCCTGAGGGGACGATAATTTTCCCCGAAAAACCAATAGCTTCTCTGGGTTTACAAAAGGTTCCTGTCGATCATTTAATTCCATACATTCTTTTAACACATGCGATTGTGCCATTTGCACTGGGCCTACACGGCTCCCCTTGGGTGCTATGTCTTTATAGCCATACCGTACTGCGTGGTATATCATGCTCATAAATTCCCCGGCAACCTTCATCTTCTTTCGATTTAGTAATTCCGCTTCACTCGGTTTCCTCTTTTTTTTCTTTCTTGCACCCCGAATAATATTTTGTCCGTTCATTACGTATCCGAAAACGCTGCCTACTTTTCCGATAAAAGCTCCGTTTGGTCCATCTTTTTGTATTGCCATAATTCTTTATTGGGTTAGTTGTCTGTTAAAGTTAGGCATAATTTCGCTATTTGTCATCTATTTAATCTACTTTTAAATGATAATTATAGTGATATCATAGTGACAATACCCCTATTAAACCCCTGTTAACCCCCTATAATATCCCTCTTATATCCTTGTTAATATCGAAAATAAATCCTTCCTGTATCCTAGCAAAAGCAAAAAAGTTGAAATTCTAAAATTATTAATCTAGTTCAAGATTTATTAGAGATTCCGGTAGTACCTTTGTTTTCATAAAGGAGAAAAAATTATGTTAGAATTAGGAATAGGGATGTTTGGAGATCTGCAAATAGATCCCAAAACAGGAGTAATCCAATCTACTCAACAACGTCTTCAAGAAATTATTGAAGAAATCAAGTTAATGGATGAAGTTGGTTTAGATTTCTTTGGAATGGGGGAGCATCATAGACCGGACTATGCTGTTGCTTCGCCTGAAATTATTTTAGCAGCAGCCTCGACTGTTACCAAAAACATAAAACTAGGTAGTGCCGTTTCTGTGTTGAGTTCTACGGATCCTGTAAAACTCTATCAAGATTTTGCTACAGTAGATCTGCTTTCAAACGGTCGGGCTGAACTAATGGCCGGACGAGGTTCCTTTATTGAATCGTTCCCTTTATTCGGGTATGACCTTAAAGATTACAGTGAGCTTTTCGAAGAAAAATTAGATCTCCTTCTAAAAATAAATACCCAAAACCCGATTAATTGGACTGGTAAATTTCGTAAATCATTAATTAATCAGGAGGTATTACCCCGCGCTACCAACAATCATTTACCAATTTGGGTAGCCGTTGGAGGAACTACATCCTCTGTTATCCGAGCAGGTAAATTAGGTCTCCCCGTAATGTTTGCCATTATAGGTGGAAATTGGGAACAATTCAAACCACTATTTGAATTGTATGAACAGGCCTACACTGATAATGGCAATGATATGTCTAAATTTCAGGTTGGTGTCCACATGCACGCCTTTTTCGGTGACGACAGCCAGACAGTAGCTAACCAATATTATCCCGTTTATTCTGCTCAAATGGATAGAATAGGTGCTACTCGGGGTTGGCCCCCTTACCAGCGCTCACAATTTGACTTCGGACGATCTTCACATGGTCATTTAATTGTAGGGGATTCAAATGAAGCGATAGATAAAATTCTCCGCGTGAAAGAAACATTTAATTTAACCCGTTTTTCCGCACATATGGACGTAGGTAGTCCATCTCATAAAAATATGATGAAAGCGATTGAAATATACGGGAATAAGATTGCGCCGAAAGTACGTGAAGCAAGTAAAGTTTAGAAACAAATCTGCAGGTTTGCGAACCTACGAATCTGCAGATTTGTTCTGTTTGTTTACAGAACCACTATGAAAAGTCCCCGTAAGTTATTATTTTTGAATTAAATATGATTACGCAAACGACGTCTGGAATAAAAGTTTCTGTAGAATGCATCTATCAGCCTGAATATTCTAATCCTAATAATATGCATTTCATGTTTGCTTATCGGATCACGATCGAAAATGCGAGTGATCATACGGCTCAATTACTCAGCAGACATTGGGAGATTTTCGATTCTATTGGTGCACATAAAAAAGTTGATGGCGAAGGAGTTGTAGGTGAACAACCCACGTTAGCACCAGGAGATACTCATCAATATGTCTCGGGTTGTAATTTAAAAAGTGATATGGGCTATATGGAAGGCTTTTATACGATGGTTCGTGAAGTTGATTCTGCTATTATTCATGTTGATATTCCCCGATTCAATTTAATAGCTGATTTCAGATATAATTAACAGGTATTTGTAAAAACATAGTCTCTCCTACTATTTTCCACTCTTAAAAAGAATATTTCATTACTTTTGTTGTGGAGAAGTATGTCTGCGAGAAAATATTGCGTATTGGTATTGCGAACCAACGGATTAGTATATACTTAGCCAATCCCGATTCTAAAAATTTCTAATCACAAATGAAGGGAAAAACAGACCGAGATTTAATGGCAGAGGAAGTTGAAAGTATAAAATTTTTCCGCCCTTCTTTGTTCAACGGAAATAGAATCGACAAGAGGTTTTTAGAAAAAATCGCAGCTATTATTCATAGGCTAGCAGATATGTTATCAGTTAGTAGGTTTAAAAATCTACGCAACTTCGATTCCCTCCTAGTTATTTTGACGATAGTACATGTTGCTACTTTTTCGAGCAAACGAATTTATATTTATAAAACAGAAGAAATAAAAAAAATAGCGTGAGTATATTAGGTACAGAACAGGTAAGTCATTCTTTTAATGACAAATGGCTTTTTAAAGATTTGCATTTTGCGCTACAGCGAGGAGAACGGGTGGCTTTGGTAGGTATAAATGGCACAGGGAAATCTACTCTTTTAAAAATCCTCGCTGAAACACTTCCCCCGAATCAAGGAAAGGTAGTAAAAGAGAAAGGAATCCGCATAGGTTATCTTCCTCAGGAACCAAATTTTTCTAGATTGAATACAATCAATGATTTTATATATAGTGCCGACAACGAACAGCAACAATTAATAAAAGAATATGAACAATTAATTGATAGTGAGGATATTGACAACGATAAACTAGCTGATATTACGGATAGACTAACTTCTTTAAATGCATGGGAGTATGAACACAATATTAAGACTATTCTTAATAGACTACAAATTTCCAATTTTGATCAAAAAATAGATAATTTATCTGGTGGACAGAAAAAACGTCTTTCATTGGCTAAATTATTAATTGATGAGCCAGATGTATACATTTTAGATGAGCCAACCAATCATTTGGATATAGAAACCATCGAATGGCTTGAAAAACTATTAACAACAGGGAATAAAACAGTATTAACCGTTTCACACGACCGTTATTTTTTGGATAACATTTCTTCAGAAATCCGAGAGTTAGACAAAGGACAACTTTTCATCTATAAAGGTAATTACGCTTATTACCTAGAAAAGAAATCTGAACGGGAATACAATGATGTGGTTTCTGCAGAAAAAGCACGAAATCTGTTGCGAAAAGAACTAGAGTGGATGAGAAGACAACCTCAAGCCCGTGGAACGAAATCCAAAGCGCGGATAGAGGCATTCTATGATTTGGAAGATAAATCTAAAGGTCCTCGCCAAAACGACAAAGTAAGCCTAAGTGTTAAAGTTTCCCGTCAAGGATCAAAAATTCTCGAGATCGAAAATATAAACAAAATCTATAACGATAGAGACATTATATCCAATTTTAGCTATATTTTCAAGAAGGGCGATCGTATTGGATTAGCTGGTAAAAATGGATCTGGAAAGAGCACATTTTTAAATCTCGTCACAAATGAGATAATGCCAGATAATGGAAAGATCGAGATAGGAGAAACAACAAAGTTTGGATATTACAAACAAAGTGGCCTCCAATTTAACGAAGGTGAACGTGTTCTAGATGTTGTAAAAAACATTGCGGAATATATACAAATGGCAAATGGGGACACGCTTACCGCATCTCAGTTATTAACCTTATTTCTTTTCCCTCCTGAAAAGCAATTTGGCATGGTAAGTAAGCTAAGCGGAGGAGAAAAAAAACGACTTCATCTTATGAGAGTGCTCATGGCGAATCCTAATTTTCTTATTTTAGATGAGCCATCTAATGATCTCGATATAGATACCCTAAATGTATTAGAAGAGTTTCTAATTAATTTCCCTGGAGTACTCGTACTGGTATCACATGACAGATATTTAATCGATAAATTAACAGAACAGCTTTTTATATTCGATGGTGAAGGTGTTGTTACCATTTATAATGGCAACTATGCAGATTTCAAACTGGAGCAAGAACAAAAAATAAAAGAGGAAAAGGCTCTTATTAAGAACAAAGCTATTCCGGCTCTCCCACCTCCTATTGAAAATTTTCAAAAAAGAAAATTAAATTATAAAGAAATAAAAGAATACGAAAATTTAGAAACCGAAATATTAAAAACAGAAGATAGCATTGCTAATAAAACTAACTTATTATCTGAAATGACCGACCATATTAAGTTAGCTGAGATAGCAATAGAAATTGAAAATCTAAAATTATCGCTTGATAAAAAAACCGAGCGTTGGCTAGAATTAGCAGAGTACATGTAAAGTTTCACGTGAAACACCTGAATTTGTTTCACGTGAAACATCAAAATTAAAATATGTTTAAAAAATATAATGTTATTGTCGTAGGTGCTGGACATGCCGGATGTGAAGCAGCAGCAGCAGCAGCAAATTTGGGTTCATCCACTTTATTAATTACAATGAATATGGGTGTAATCGCTCAAATGAGCTGTAATCCAGCTATTGGTGGCGTTGCTAAAGGACAAATAGTACGTGAAATAGATGCAATGGGAGGTTATACAGGTATTATTGCTGATAAATCTACGATTCAATTTCGTATGCTTAATAAGTCTAAAGGTCCGGCGATGTGGAGCCCTCGAACCCAAAATGATAGAATGCGTTTTGCGGAAGAATGGAGATTACAATTAGAATCCATATCTAATTTGGATATGTGGCAGGATACAGTGAAAGAAGTTATAGTAGAAAATGGACAGGCCAAGGGCGTTATCACCTCGCTAGGTATCCGTATTGAATCCGACGCTGTGGTACTAACCAACGGGACTTTCTTAAATGGTCTTATCCATATCGGAGAAAAGAAATTTGGTGGAGGTAGAACGGGTGAAAAATCTGCGACAGGCCTTACCGAACAATTGGTATCCCTTGGCTTCGAATCCGGCCGCATGAAAACAGGTACCCCACCTAGAATAGATGGTAGAAGTTTAAACTACTCCGTTATGGAAGAACAATGGGGGGATGAAAAAAAAGGTAAATTTTCCTATGCAAACGTAGAGATACCCTCCGAACAACGTTGCTGCTGGATTACGTATACCAACGAAAAAGTGCACGAAGTACTTAAGACCGGTTTTGAAAAATCTCCAATGTTCACCGGAAGAATTAAAGGTCTTGGTCCTCGCTACTGCCCTTCCATAGAAGATAAAATTAACAGATTTGCAGAAAGAGAACGACATCAAATATTCGTAGAACCAGAAGGTTTTAAAACTGTAGAAATTTACGTCAATGGATTTTCTACCTCTCTCCCCGAAGATATACAGTTAAAAGCACTGCAGTTGATTCCCGGATTTGAACGAGCTAAGATGTATAGACCAGGCTACGCCATAGAGTATGACTATTTCCCTCCTATGCAACTCGATCTTACACTGGAAACCCAACGCATAAAAAAATTATTCTTCGCTGGTCAAATTAATGGAACCACCGGCTATGAAGAAGCCGCAGCACAAGGTTTTGTCGCTGGCGTAAATGCACATCAACGTGTGAATGATTTACACGAACTGATCTTAAAAAGATCTGAATCCTATATCGGCGTATTAATCGATGATCTAGTAACAAAGGGTACAGAGGAGCCTTACCGTATGTTCACTTCAAGAGCGGAACATAGATTATTGCTTAGACAAGATAATGCAGATATTAGACTAACACCTCTAGCACATCAACTTGGCTTAGTATCTGATGAAAGGCAACAAATGGTTAAAGATAAAATCGAAAATTCTGACGCCATCGTGAAGTACATGAAACAAAAAAATGTAACACCTGATCGAATAAACCCTATACTTGAAAAACTAGGATCAACCAAGCTAAGCCAAACATCGCGTCTATTTAATATACTAACGAGACCCCAAGTGGGCATATTGGATATAGCCCAGGCTGATACAGAATTTCAACTCTTTCTCAATTCATTCGATGAAGTAACGATTGAACAAGCTGAAATTAAAATAAAATATGAAAGTTATTTTGAAAAAGAAATGGAAATTGTTAATAAAATGAAAAAAATGGAGGATAAAGAAATAAATCCCGACTTTGATTATTCATCTTTAACTTCCCTGTCTATTGAAGCCCGTGAAAAATTATTTAAAGTAAAGCCCCGCACACTTGGTCAAGCCTCTAGAATATCGGGGGTTTCTCCCTCGGATATAAGTGTTTTAATGATTCATATGAATTAAAACACTTTAAATCAGGTGTTTATATTAAAAAATAACAGTAATTGAAATTGAACGATATAAGACAATATTTTAAAAAAAATGAAGCCGATATCCATATTGTATAAAAATAGCTCAGAAAGCGCAAAAACGACTAAATATCAAACATTAGTCATTTTTGGCTTTTTTATTCTTATATCACTTACCTTTTTCCGCTGTGCTAATATGCAAAGGCCCACAGGCGGGCCTAAAGATTCGTTACCTCCAAAATTATTAAATGAATCACCTTCAAATCTGACTACCAATTTCAATGCGGCAGAAATTGTACTCACTTTCGATGAATTCATTAAATTAAACAATCAGTTTAAAGAATTCAGTATATCCCCCGATGTTGATAAACAACCGGAATACAAAGTGCGTAAAAAAAATCTCATTATCAAGCTACCTGACAGCATTGAGAACAATACAACCTACACGATAAACTTCGGAAAAGGATTAGTAGATTATAACGAAGGTAATCCAATTATAAACTACACTTATGTATTTGCTACCGGACCAGAACTTGACTCCCTAACAATAAGTGGGTCAGTAAAAAATGCCTATACAAAAACATTCGATGAAAAAGTAGACAAAGATGTTCGTGTGCTATTAATTCCCACTCGCCAAGACTCAATATTCGGTAAGAAAAAAGCTTCCATATATACCAGCGTAGATACCAGCGGAAATTTTCTATTTAGGAATCTAAGGGAAGACACCTACCGAATTTATGCTCTTCAGGAGCAAAATAATGATAGAATATATAATAGTCCTGATGAAGCGATCGGATTCTTAAAAGACAGTATTGTATTGTCAACCAATATATCGGGTATACATTTAGAATATTCTAAAGGAAAGCCGCAAACCCACCGTACATTAGAAAAGAAAATAGAAAAAGACGGCAGAATATTACTTACTTTTAATCAACAACTAGACTCCCCGAGTATCATAATTATCGATCCCAGCGCATATGACGATGAAAAAATCGTTAATTACTCTACTAATAAAGACTCCGCATTTATATACCTAGAAAAATTAGATTTCGATTCGGTTAAATTTCAGTTATCTAATAGCGGAAATATCATCGATACTATTTTACTTCGCAGGGGAAAAAACGATAAATATGAGCGTTTCATCACACCTTTGTTAAATATCTCCAATAAAGTTGATAAAATAAATCATATTACCTTAACAAGCAAATACCCTATTGCTTCCATCGATAAAAACAAACTGAAATTGTTGGAAGATTCTGTATCAAGAAGAAATTTCCAACTACAACAAGATAGCCTAAATAATAACCTCTACCATATCAGATTCAACTGGAGAGCAAATAAAAATTATGAATTGGTACTAGAAGAAAAGGCTATCCTCAGTCCCTTTGATGATTTTAATAAAGAGCTCATAACTAAATTTACGCTTGATGAATCCGATAATTACGGAGATATTATTTTCCAGATAACAGGTCTAGATACATCATCAAATTATATCGTCGAATTAATCGATGAAGCTAAAACAAAAGTATTTAATAAACGAATTATAAAAAATCAATCCACATTAACATATAATAAATTTCCTGGCGGAAAATATTCCATAAGAATAATACATGACATCAATAACAATAATAAATGGGATGGCGCTAATGTATACGTATTAGAACAAGCAGAACCGATTTGGTACTTGAACAAGACTTTTAGCATTCGTGCAAACTGGGAACAAAACGAGACAATCGAAGTCAAATTTGATTAGACTTGTGGACTCTCCCGAGCCACTAGACTTGATCCATAAACCAAGAGCTATATAACACATAGTTATGTGGTAGTTTACGCAATAAATTAAGCTGGTCATCTGTTAATGGCTTAATTCTCTTTGCTGGAACTCCTGCATACAAATAGCCAGCCTCGCATACCGTATCTTCCAATACGACCGCACCAGCAGCTACAATAACATTGGATTCAATAATAGCTCTATCCATGACGATAGCACCCATTCCAATCAATGTATAATCATATATTGTACAACCATGAATAACGGAATTGTGACCGATATTAACATAACTACCTATATTAGTACCATTGCGTTCATAGGTACCGTGAACAGTCACATTATCTTGAATGTTAGTATAACTACCTATTTTAATATAATTAACATCGCCTCGAATTACAGCGTTAAACCAAACAGAACAATGTTCACCTATTGTAACATTTCCTACAATCGTGCAATTGGGAGCGAGATAAGTATCCGATCCAATAAATGGAAAATGTTCTTTAACGGGTAATATAACAGCCATATATTATAAAATAGTATCTTCGAGTACATCTACGTGATCAGGATAATCTGTTGTGTAATGCAATCCCCTACTTTCCTTCCGTTTCATTGCAGATTTCACTACAAGATATGCTACCTGAATAACATTTCTTAATTCACATAGTTTTACAGAAAGCTTTGTTTTCTTATAAAAAGATTCGGTTTCCTCATATAAAAGTCCTAATCTACTCATTGCGCGCTCCAATCGAAAATCTGAGCGTACAATACCTACGTAATCACTCATAAACTTCTGTGTTTCGCGTAGATTATGTGTCACTAATATATCTTCATTCAAAAGCCGTGTATTGGAATCATCCCAATCCGGAACATTATCTTGAAAAGTCAACATATTGAATTTAGTGCTGGCATCTAAAAAAATACGGTGCGCATACACCGCTGCTTCCAACAACGAATTAGAAGCCAACCGATTGGCACCATGTAACCCGGTAGAAGAACACTCGCCACAAGCATACAAATTTTGGATCGATGTTGCTCCAAATTCGTCTACCAATATTCCACCGCATAGGTAATGTGCTGCTGGTGTAACAGGTATAAAATCGCTCGTCATATCCAGACCAATTGAAAGACATTTCTCATAAATATTAGGAAAATGGGAGAGTAAATCCGATTTACTACGATGTGTGATATCCAAATAGACGTAATCTAATCCTGATTTCTTCATCTCGGCATCAATGGCACGTGCAACAATGTCACGTGGCGCTAACGAACCGCGCTCATCGTACTCTTCCATAAAAGAGTCTCCGTTCGCCCTACGCAAAATACCTCCAAAACCGCGCACTGCTTCCGAAATAAGAAAAGCTGGATACTCCCTCGGATTATATAATGAAGTAGGATGGAACTGAATAAACTCCATATTTCTTACCTTACCCTTAGCTCTGTACACCATAGCAATTCCATCACCAGTAGCAATGATAGGATTAGTTGTACTGGCATAGACATGTCCAGCTCCGCCCGTGGCCATTAAAGTTATTTTCGCAAGGAATTTCTCTACTCTATTTGATCTAGTATTAAAGGCATATATACCGTAACAATCTATATTCTTCGATTTCTTATCCACATGCTGTCCTAGATGATGCTGAGTAATCAAATCCACTGCAAAATAATGAGTAAGTATCTCAATATTTGCGTTTTGATGTACCTGATCTAATAACGCACGTTCTATCTCATATCCCGTAATGTCTTTATAATGCAAAATACGATGTTCCGAATGACCACCCTCTCTAGCTAAATCATACTCCCCAGAAGCTTCTTTATCAAAAGAAGTTCCATAAGCTATCAGTTCTTCAATTCGAGCCGGCCCCTCCTTAATCACGTTTTCCACAACCTGTGGATTACACAATCCATCTCCCGCAGTATGCGTATCGTAAATATGCTTATCAAAGCTATCTGTCTGATCTGTAACGACCGCTACCCCACCTTGAGCATACTTCGTATTTGATTCGTCTTCACTCGCCTTAGTGACAATCAACACTTTTCCCAATCTTGCCGCCTTTAATGCAAAACTCAAACCAGCTATACCAGACCCAACTATTAAAAAATCAACCTTTCTGAAAGACATATTACTCCTTATATATATCCATTATTATATAAGACAACAAATTAACAAAATATGTGGAAAACGTGTAGATAAATAGTGAATTAAATTTCAAAACTATTTAGTCTTCCACAATCCACTTTAAATACACACATATGTTATGTAATTATTACCTCAATTTGAACCTAATATTAACAAATTATAAACTTAAAAAAGTCAACATAAAAATATGGAAAATAAAAACGTCATATTTTTACTTGATTGATAATCAGTACCCAATAATATTCAAATTGTGGATAACATGTTGGTAAAAACATCTTCTCCATATATAAAAAAAAAGTAGCTCTAAATTATCCCCATTTTCCACACGCTAATAAACAATAAGATTCTCTTTTATAAAAAGAATTATTATTTATTGAAAAAAGGGAATGTGGATTTCGTTTGAATTTCTTTGTTTACTTTTGTGAAGTTAATTAGTCAAAGTAATTAACGATAATTTTAGAGAAGAGATAATGAACACGACTTTTGAAAGGGATTTAGAAGCAAAAGGATTTATAGATGTGGATATTAATCCTACTATCGATCTGATTGCAGAAATAAATAGATTGAAGAAGGAAAAGAATGCAGTTATTTTAGCTCATTATTACCAGGAATCTGAAATTCAGGATATTGCGGATTACATCGGAGACAGTTTAGGTCTTTCACAACAAGCGGCCAAAACTGACGCGGATGTAATTGTATTTGCTGGTGTACATTTCATGGCTGAAACGGCTAAAATTCTTTCTCCAACAAAAAAGGTACTATTGCCAGATCTGAAAGCTGGGTGCTCCTTATCAGATAGTTGTCCTCCACATCTGTTTGCTAAATTTAAAGAACAATATCCTGATCACCTGGTTATTACCTATGTAAATTGTACTGCAGAATTAAAAGCTTTATCGGACATTGTGTGTACTTCGAGCAACGCGGTTCAAATAGTAGAAAGTCTACCTATAGATCAAAAAATTATATTCGGTCCTGATCGGAATTTGGGAGCATATGTTAAAAAGAAAACAGGACGTGATCTGGTATTATGGAACGGTGCCTGTATGGTGCATGAGATTTTTTCTCAGGACAAGATAGATGCCTTACATACGGCGTATCCAGATGCAAAATTTATAGCACATCCTGAATGTGAGGATCATATTTTAGCTAAAGCTGATTATATTGGATCTACGTCTGGAATGTTGAAATTTACGATTGAAGATTCCAGTCAAACATATATCGTGGCCACAGAATCCGGAATTTTACATCAGATGCAAAAGGCTAGTCCAACCAAGACTTTTATTCCTGCTCCTCCAAATAACATGTGTGCTTGTAATGATTGTCCACATATGAAGTTGAATACATTAGAAAAATTATATAATTGTTTATATTACGAGCAACCCGAAATTAGCTTAGCGGAAGACGTTATCATTAGGGCTCAGAAACCAATTGAACGTATGTTGGAAATTTCAGCACAATTGGGATTATAACATATAGATCTCAGTTTTTTAAACTTTTACGATGTTTGATAATAAAGATAAAACGGATATTAATGAATTAGGCGAATTTGGTCTAATAAAATATTTGACAGATGCTGTGGAAATTACAGTATCATCAACAACAAAAGGAATTGGTGATGATGCAGCCGTTCTGGATTTTAATAATAAGAAAACATTAATTTCTACCGATTTATTATTGGAAGGAATACATTTTGATTTGCGCTACGTTCCGCTAAAACATTTAGGGTATAAAGCTGTTCAGGTAAATTTAAGTGATATATATGCAATGAACGGCCTAGCTTCGCAGATAACTTTTTCTATAGGGCTTTCTTCCAAATTTCCATTGGAGGCTGTAGAGGAAATATATGAAGGTGCACTTATTGCTTGTAAAAAATACAATGTAGATTTAGTTGGAGGCGATACTTCTGCTTCTGCACAGGGGCTTGTGATCTCAGTTACAAGTATCGGATATGCAGATGCAGATAAGATTGCATATCGTTCAGGTGCGAAGGAAGGTGATTTGTTATGTGTTTCGGGAGACTTAGGTGGCGCCTATGTAGGACTACAGCTGTTGGAACGCGAAAAGAATATTTTCCTTGAAAATCCGGAAATTCAACCTGACTTAGAAGGTAAAGATTATATCATTGAAAGACAATTAAAACCAGAAGCTAGAAAAGATGTTGTGGAATTGTTTGAAACATATGGTATACAACCTAACGCAATGATCGATGTTTCGGATGGTTTAGCATCAGAAATTTTACATATTTGTCATGCTTCTAAAGTTGGGTGTAGGCTGTATGAAGAGAAAATTCCTTTGGATCCAATGACGTATGAAACTGCTCGGGAATTTGGTCTAGATCCTACGGTATGTGCATTGAGTGGCGGGGAAGATTACGAGTTGCTGTTTACCGTTTCACAGGATCAGTACGATAAAATTAAAAATCAGCTTGATATTTCTATTATTGGCTATATTACAGAAGAGCATGCCGGATGTGAAATGATTTCAAAATCAGGACATGTCCATCCTATTACAGCGCAAGGATGGAATGCTTTTAAGAAATAATGTATTAATTTAGAGGTAGAATATTTTAAGACTTTATGGATCTTCATCAGTAAAATCTACGTTCCAGGTTTTAAAAAGCGATTATGGAAATATGAAAAACTACTAATTTTAATAAGTAAATATAAAACTATGAAGAAATCTATATTCTTTTTATTGGTTGCGTTAGCGTTAGCTTCTTGTCAATCCAAAGAAGGTAAAATTTTTTCTTTCGTCGAGGATTTTAATAATTCAGAAATTGTCAATCCTCTGATTAAGCAATCCAAAGCTTATTATATTAATAAAAGAGAAGCTAATATAGATTTTATTTTTAATGCTGAAGATTCAGTCATAACGAACGATATACTGAAGAAATCGTTTTCGAGTATTCTCGGTCAGGTTATTAATGCCCATCCTGATTTGAATACGTTAGTAAACGATGGAGTGATTTTTAATCTGCGAATATTCAACCAGTTTGGAACGAAGGTAATTGAATCGCCGCTAAATAAAGATAATATTAAAGATTTAAACGTATTTTAAAACTTCTGTTTAAATACGTTTAAATTCAATTTTTTAGTTTAGAGCTCATTTCTAAGTCTGGATTACACCTACATTATAACGGTCCATATGTGAATTTTGATTCGCTGCTTCGATACCCATTGATATAATTTTACGGGTATCTTTAGGATCAATGACACCATCAACCCATAAACGAGCAGCTGCATAATAGGGACTTAGTTGTTCATTGTATTTGGTTTCAATATCTTTCAGTAGTTTATTTTTATCCTGTTCTGTAAGCTCTACTCCGCGAGATTTTAAAGTTGCTTCCTGTATTTGAAGCAACGTTTTCCCAGCAGATGCACCGCTCATAACGGCTATTTGCGCAGTAGGCCAAGCATAGATTAATCTGGGATCATATGCTTTTCCACACATAGCATAATTACCCGCACCGTAACTGTTTCCAATTATAAATGTGAATTTTGGTACAACGGAGTTGGCCATTGCATTTACCATTTTCGCCCCATCTTTAATTATTCCGTTATGTTCTGAGCGACTTCCCACCATAAAACCCGTTACATCCTGAAAGAATACTAGTGGAATTTTCTGTTGATTACAGTTCATAATAAAGCGAGCGGTTTTATTTGCTGAATCGGAATAGATTACTCCCCCCATCTGCATTTCGGTTGTATTTCCTGGCTTCTTAGCCTTCACAATTTTACGCTGATTCGCTACAATTCCTACTGCCCAACCATCTATACGTGCTAACGCACATACGATCGTTTTACCGTAATCTTTTTTATACTCTTCTAATGAATTATTATCCACAATTGCTTCCAATATCTGTATCATATTATAAGGCTTGAGCCTATCTTCTGGTAAATGTTGATAAATGTCCTGAACCGGAAATGCTGGCGATTTCGGTTCAATGCGAGAAAAGCCGGCATGAGAATTATCCCCAAATTTGTCGACGATGTTACGAATGGCGTGTAAACAACTTTCATCATTTGGATATTTATTGTCCGTAACGCCGGATATTTCGGAGTGTGTACTTGCCCCGCCTAAAGTTTCGTTATCAATTATTTCCCCTATTGACGAGCGTACAAGATAAGATCCAGCAAGAAAAACAGATCCAGTTCCTTCCACTATCAAAGCGTAATCAGACATAATGGGTAGATAGGCCCCGCCCGCTACACAGGATCCCATTATTGCCGAAATTTGTGGAATTCCCATGGCCGAAATCTTTGCATTATTTCTAAATATTCGACCAAAATGTTCTTTATCTGGAAAAATTTCATCTTGCATGGGTAGATATACACCAGCAGAATCTACCAAATAGATAATAGGTAGACGATTCTCCATTGCAATTTCCTGTGCTCTTAGATTTTTTTTAGCTGAAATTGGAAACCATGCTCCTGCCTTTACTGTGGCGTCATTTGATACAATGACACACAGTTTATTTTTTACGTAACCGAGTACAACTACGACACCAGCATTTGGACATCCGCCATCTTCTTTATACATTCCATCTCCCGCAAAAATTCCAATTTCGGTATGTGGTTTATCTTCGTCTAAAAGATAGTTAATCCGTTCCCGAGCAGTTAATTTTCCCTTTTCTTTAAGTTTTTCTATTTTATGTAGACCACCTCCTAAATGGAGTTTTTCAGTTTTTTCCTTCAATAAAGTCAATAGTTTTTTCATTAGTGCAAAATGTTTATTGATGTATTTTGTTCTTTAGCGGAAACAATAAGCATCCTTTTTCGTTTCTTTTTAAGTAGAATGATTATACAGAATCTAATTCGATGTATTATAAAAATATTAATTTTACATCCATAAAAGAATATATTTTTATAAATATCATAAAATATTATTTGTTTTTTATAATATTTGTAAATATTATAAAATACCTATATAAACTTAAGCAATATTTCATTATGTACGAATTAAAGAATACGGAACAGATGGCTTTAGTACGTGAAAGTGCTCGCCAATTTGCACAAGCTCATATCAAACCCTATATTATGGAATGGGACGAAGGTCAGTATTTTCCTATTGAACTATTTAAAAAAATGGGGGAGTATGGTTTTATGGGTGTTTTAGTTCCAGAAAAATATAATGGTACGGGTTTAGGTTATCAAGAATATATAACTATTTTAGATGAGATATCTAAGGTATGTGGTTCTATAGGTTTGTCTGTTGCTGCACATAATTCCTTATGTACCAATCATATATTATCATTTTCGAATGAAGAGCAGAAACAAAAATACCTTCCTAAATTAGCTTCGGCAGAATGGATTGGGGCGTGGGGGCTGACAGAAACTGGTTCAGGATCGGATGCAGGAGGATTGACTACAACAGCGATAGCTGACGGCGACTTTTTTATTATAAATGGATCGAAAACTTTTATTACCCATGCGATTAGTGGCGACGTCGCCGTAGTTATGGTTCGTACTGGAGACAAAGGTGATAAGCATGGGGTAACTGCATTTATTATTGAAAAAGGAATACCTGGTTTTACGGCGGGAAAAAAAATTGATAAATTGGGAATGCGTGCTTCCGAAACAGCTAGTTTGTTTTTTGATAACTGTAGAGTACATAAAAGTCAAGTAATTGGAGAGGTGGGTAAGGGGTTTATACAGGCCTTAAAATTATTGGACGGAGGAAGGATTTCTATTGCTGCATTATCGCTAGGTATAGCACGTGGAGCTTACGAATGTGCGTTAAGATATGCAAATGAACGTGAACAGTTTAATCGGAAAATATTTGATTTTCAGGATGTAGGTTTTACTTTGGCCGAGATGGCGACAAAAGTAGAAGCCTCGGAACTGTTGATTCGGCAAGCGGGATATATGAAAGATCTAGGTAAGAATGTGACAAAAGAAGGTGCAATGGCTAAATTGTTCGCTTCTGAAACTGCCGTAGAGGTTTCCAATCAAAGTGTACAAATTCATGGTGGTTATGGTTTTACAAAGGATTACCCCGCGGAAAAATTTTTCCGCGACGCAAAATTGTGTACGATTGGAGAAGGTACGAGCGCAATTCAAAAAATGGTTATTTCCAGAGAAATAAAGAAGGATGTTAAATAGAGCAGATATTCAATTGGTGGATTGTCCTAGAGATGCTATACAGGGTATAGCTCATTTTATACCGACGGAAAAGAAAGCAAAATATATTAATCAATTGATAGCGAGTGAGCTTTTTGATTATATTGATTGTGGAAGTTTTGTTTCATCAAAAGCGGTCCCTCAAATGAGGGACACTATTTCGCTTATCGATCTAATTCAAAAGGATGATCATGTCAAATTAATTGCCATTATAGCCAATGAAAAAGGTGCTGAAATTGGTTGTCAATTTGAAAAAATTGACTATTTGGGATACCCATTTTCTATTTCTGAGACGTTTCAACAACGAAATACAAACTCATCTATATCCGACACCTATGGTAAGGTGAGAGCGTGTAAAGATATTTTGGATCGCACTCCTGCTCAGCAATTATTGATTTATATTTCTATGGCTTTTGGTAATCCATATGGAGATAGATGGGATATAGATATTGTGCTGGAGTGGGTTGGAAAGCTTAAAGAAATAGGTATTCGCAGATTTTCAATTGCTGATACCACATCGCAGGCCTCTCCTTTACTGATAAAGGAACTTTTGGGGTCATTATTTGCAAACTTTCCAGAGTTGGATTTTAGTATTCATTTGCATAGCAGTGTCGATTTGGCACTTTTAAAAATAAATGCGGCCTATGATGTAGGATGCAGGACATTTGAAGGTGCGATACTGGGATATGGAGGATGTCCTTTTGCCCAAGATGAGTTGGTAGGCAATATACCTTCGGAAATGCTTTTGGATAGGTTTGGAAAAGGAAATCTAACGCAACGAAGATCATTATTAGTAGGTTTTCAAGAGTTGATAAGTAGATGTTAGATGTTAGATGTTAGATGTTAGATGTTAGATGTTAGATGTTAGATGTTAGATGTTAGATGTTAGATGTTAGATGTTAGATGTTAGATTAAAAATAAAGGATAAAATTACAAGATTTAGTGGAATCCACGAAATAGAATATTCGCTGTAGCATATAAAAAAGTATATCTTTAGATTAAGCGGGGGTATCGAATAATGAAGTATAATTTTATAAAAATAGAAAAGAAGGATTTTAGATTTATTCTGACATTGGCTCGCCCGGAAAAAAGAAATGCGTTTACACCTACAATGGTCAATGAAATAGCACATGCGTTTGAATTGGCCAATGCTGATGATGCCATCAAAGCCGTAATAATTAAAGCAGAAGGTCCGGTTTTTTGTGCAGGAATGGATCTTCATACGTTTGAAAATGCCGCGCTTGATACTCCTAATCTGTCCATTCCTAATCAGGATATTTCCTTAGGGCAGGTATTTGATAGTCTTCTAAAGCCTTCGATAGCGATCGTAGAGGGAAATGTTATTGCGGGGGGTTTTCTCATTATTCTAGGTTGCAGCTACGTCTATTGTAAAAAGGAGACGCTGTTTAAACTTCCTGAGTTAGCCTTGGGGCTTTTTCCATTTCAGGTGATGGCAAGTTTGCTTAAAGTAATGCCCGAAAAAAAGGTATTACAGCTATGTCTACAAACCGAATATTTTGATGTGGAAGAAGCCATAGCCCTTGGTATTGTCGATGGGTTTATAGATGATAATACCATTGAATCGCTTACCACCTCCTTTGAAAACCGTAATACTAAAGCGTTGATGGCCGGTATTCAGGCTTTGAGACAGATACCCAGCAAGACGAAGGACGAACAATTTGCATATCTCAAAAACTGCTTAGATAGTTTGAAGAAACATTAATTTAATTCAATTGCTCTTTTCTCCACTGAAAAATTATTATATCCAATCCCCACTTCAATTTCCAGTAGTTTTTGCTGAAGCATCTCAAGAATAGCAAGGAAATTAAAGACAAAATGTACTTTGTTTTCTGAATTCTTTAGAATGTTTTGGAAATCGAGTTTTTTGTTGAGTTCTATTAACTGGGAAATAGCTTTCTTCTGCTGTTCGATGGTGTAGGGAAATTTGACAACGGTATGTGTTACAGGAAGTATGCGGTGCGTAAAATGATACATCATTTTCTCATAAACCATCATCAACTTATATAAATCAAAGGAGGAAAGTTCTTCTTCTGTGATCTGACGTTTTGTATTCTTTAAATCATGGGTAATGTTACCCCGGATATGTAGCTTTGATCTTTTATCCTCAGCTTCTTTGAGATGTTCACATACGTCTTTGAATTGCTTGTAGAGAATCAATTTTTGTACGAGTTGTTCTTTTAAATCTATTTCGTTTTCATTCTGATCAAGATCAGGTCTTGGAAGTAGCATTTTTGCTTTAATACGCATTAAAGTAGAGGCTACAAAAATAAATTCACTTGCCAATTCCATATTTAAAGATTGCATTTTTTGGATGTAATCTAAAAAGTCATCTGTAATTCTAGAAATTGGAATATCATGTATATTTAATTCATCACGCTCAATAAAGAACAATAATAAATCAAAAGGACCCTCGAATTGTTCTAATTTGATTTCGTAACTAATAGCTTCCATAAACTCTTTCAAACTTAGACAAACTTGATTTTTTTTACAAATAATATTTTTAGCTGCAAATGGTTTATATCGAGATACAGGTGGAGCTAAACTTTTATTTGCTTATATTGTTCTAGTATTTATAGAATAAATTGTTACTTTGTATCTTATTTTGAAATTTTCAAGTTATGCAAATAGAGGCAGGAGCGCTCCTACGGAATATAATCTATCCATCTGATTTACGACAACTTAAGGAATCTGATTTAGAGGAAGTATGTAGAGAGCTGAGACAATATATAATTGATATCGTATCTGTTAACGGAGGACATTTTGCTGCTAGTTTAGGAGTTGTTGAATTGACAGTTGCGTTACATTACGTATTAAATACCCCTTATGATCAGATTATATTTGATGTAGGGCATCAGGCATATGGCCATAAAATATTAACAGGTAGACGTGAAAATTTTCATACGAATAGAATATTTGGGGGACTTTCGGGCTTTCCTAAGCGTAGCGAAAGCGAATATGATTCATTTGGTGTAGGACATTCTTCCACATCGATTTCGGCAGCTTTAGGCATGGCTGTGGCTTCTGAATACAAAGGAGAGACAGATAGACAACATGTTGCAGTTATAGGCGACGGTGCGCTGACTGGGGGTATGGCTTTCGAAGCATTAAATCATGCGGGGATAGAAAAATCAAATTTATTGGTTATCCTTAATGATAATTGTATGTCGATAGATCCAAATGTAGGTGCATTAAAGGAATATTTAACCAGTATTACAACATCAAAAAGCTACAATAAATTTCGCGACGATTTGATTTCTGTATTAGCTAAGATTTCAAAAAACGGACCAGATGCATATGGATGGGCTAAAAAATTGGAGCAAAGTATCAAAGGAACGTTATTAAAAAATGCAAATCTATTCGAATCACTCAACTTCAGATATTTTGGTCCTGTGGATGGGCATGATGTTAATAAGTTGGTAAAAACGATCGAAGATCTTAAACATATTCCTGGACCAAAATTATTACATGCCGTTACGGTAAAAGGAAAAGGTTATGCGCTGGCTGAAAAGGATCAAACGAAATGGCACGCTCCCGGTTTGTTTGATAAAATTACAGGGGAAATTAAGAAGTCTTTATCGGATAAACCTCAACCTCCAAAATATCAAGATGTTTTCGGATATACATTAGTAGAACTGGCAGAAGTTAATGCTAAAATTATGGGTGTGACCCCGGCTATGCCTTCGGGTTCTTCTATGAACATCATGATGAAGGAAATGCCTGCGCGTGCTTTTGATGTAGGTATAGCGGAGCAACATGCTGTTACATTTAGTGCGGGTATCGCAGCACAGGGATTGGTTCCCTTTTGTAATATTTATTCATCTTTCATGCAACGGGCCTACGATCAGGTTATACATGATGTAGCATTGCAGAAGTTAAATGTTGTGTTTTGTCTTGATCGAGCTGGTTTAGTAGGAGCCGATGGTCCTACACATCATGGAGCATACGATATCGCCTATATGCGTTGTGTTCCCAACCTAATTGTTTCTTCGCCAATGAACGAAGAGGAACTACGTAATCTGATGTATACATCGCAATTGGACGATAAAGGTCCTTTTGTAATTCGTTATCCAAGAGGTAACGGGGTGATGGCGGATTGGAAAAGGCCTTTTAGAGAAATTAAGATTGGAAAAGGAAGAAAGATTGTAGATGGAGAAGATGTTGCTATCTTAACTTTCGGACACATTGGTAATGAAGCAACGAAAGCAATAACTGTACTAAATACAGAAGGCATTTATCCTGCTCACTATGATTTGCGTTTTGCTAAGCCCTTAGATGAGGAAATGCTGCATGAGGTGTTCCATAAATTTAATAAGGTGATCACAGTGGAGGATGGTTGTTTACCTGGCGGAATTGGATCTGCCGTGGTAGAGTTTATGACAGATCACAATTACCAAGCACAAGTAAGGCGTTTGGGAATTCCGGACAGTATTGTAGAGCATGGTGAACAGTCCGAATTATGGAGTATCTGCTATTATGATGCAAAAGCTATTACTGAAGAATGTCGCAGAATAGCAAAAGCAATGCCTACGGATAGTATGGTAAGTTAAGGGCTATCTATTCGTAAAAATCAATTGAGCCACAAGTATTTGTGGCTTATTTTTTGTGGTAAAACTTTGACAAATTTTATAGTTAGAGTTTTCCACATTTTTAATAACTACCATAGATTCAAACATAAAATTTACTAAAATTTTTACTAAAATTTTGGCTGTTGAAAAGTATAAGTTGACAGACATTAATTCGCTGAAAATAACACTAAAATTACTTTAAATAATTGTAATATAGTAAGTTGTGTTTTTTTTAATTTTTTAATTTTTTAGCTGAAAAATTTTTGTCATCTTCGTTGTAAGGAAAAGTTATAAACACTTTTTATATCATTAATTGGTTATCAAGTTATTAACAATTTAGGAATGGAAAAAACGTACACAAGTGTTTGGAATAGTTGTCTTCAGGTTATAAAAGACAATATCCCAACACAAAGTTTCAAGACATGGTTCGAGCCGGTAAAAGCTGTTCGTTTGGAAGGAAACGTTTTGACTATTCAAGTACCAAGTTTGTTTTTCTACGAATGGTTGGAAGAGCACTATGTGGGTATTCTTCGTAAGACAGTTAAAAAGTTTTTAGGTGAACAAGGTCGTCTAGAATACAATATTGTAGTAGAAAAATCTTCGACTAATATACCATATACGACTAATATTCCTTCAACTGGAAATGGTGCGGAAGCAAAAAAGCAGTCAATTCCGGTTCCTGTAGCGCTTAATAAGAATATCAAGAATCCTTTTGTTATTCCTGGATTGAAGAAATTACAAGTAGATCCGCAATTAAATCAAAACTATACATTTGATAATTTTATTGAAGGTGAATGTAATCGTTTGGCCCGTTCAGCTGGATATGCTGTTGCTAATAAACCAGGAGGTACTTCTTTTAATCCACTAATGATTTATGGAGATGTAGGATTAGGTAAAACTCACCTAGCGCAAGCTATTGGAAATGAAATTAAGAAAAATCTTTCAGATAAGCTCGTTATTTATGTGTCTTGTGAAAAATTCTGTCAGCAGTTTGTTGATTCACTGAAAAACAATACCATCAATGATTTTGTAAACTTCTATCAAGCGATGGACGTGATTATAATGGATGATGTACACAATTTTGCCGGGAAAGAGAAAACACAAGATATATTCTTTCATATATTCAACCATTTACACCAATCGGGAAAGCAGATTATTTTGACTTCCGATAAAGCGCCCAAAGATTTGTCGGGTTTAGAAGAGAGGTTATTAAGCCGTTTTAAATGGGGATTATCGGCAGATATACAGATTCCTGATTTGGAGACTAGAATGGCTATCTTGAAAAAGAAAATGTATTCTGATGGTATAGAATTACCCGATAGTGTAGTAGAATATGTTGCTACACAAATTGATAATAGTGTTCGGGAATTAGAAGGTGCCATGGTATCTTTGTTGGCTCAGTCTACCTTGAATAAGAAAGAAATAGATTTGAACTTAGCAAAGTCTATGTTAAAGAATTTTGTTAAGAACACAAACAAAGAGATTTCTATGGAATATATCCAAAAGTTAGTTTGTGAATATTTCGAAGTACCCGTTGAGATGGTCAAATCAAAGGTGCGTAAGAGAGAGATCGTACAGGCCCGTCAGATTTCTATGTATCTAGCTAAAAATCACACAAAATCTTCCCTGAAATCAATAGGTAATTTTTTTGGTGGCAGAGATCACTCCACTGTTATTTATGCCTGCCAAACAGTAGAGGATTTAATTGAAACGGATAAAAAGTTTAAAACTTATGTGCAGGATATCCAAAAGAAATTAAAAGCGTCATAAGGTGCAAATGTCAATAAAAAAGGAATTCATTTTTATGAATTCCTTTTTTATTGACGTTACATTTTTAATTATTGTACTGGTTGCATAGAAGAGGTTTTTTCAGCTTTTTTAGCATTACGTTCTTCGATATATTTAACAAATTCGGGTTTTTGTTCTTCAGTAAGCAACTCTGATATTTTTGCATCCGCTGTCGAAGTCAATGTCGAGATTTGTTCATTAATCACATCTTCAGATAATGTAGTATCTGCTTTTAGCGCATATTTTGCTGTCTTTTTCTCTAAAACAATATTATATACGGAAGCCTGCTGTTCTTCAGTGAGCGTCAATTTTTCGGTAAGCGTTGTTACTACTTCCGTTGCTTTTTCCTCTGGTGTACCTTGTTGAGCAAATGTTAATGTAATAGCAAATAAGAAGCTCAATCCTGTTAAAATTAATTTTTTCATAGCATTAAATTTTTAAAATGTTTAAATATTATATTTTTAACCGTTGTTGATATAATAACAGCCAAAAACACAAATATGTTGTATTAATGTATCTATTTTGTTACATTTTAACATGATTTAACAAATTAAAAAGGGTGAATAATTTATTATTCACCCTTTAACTGTCTAATATTGAGATTATTACTCTTTACTTCTCGCTTGCCTGCGTTGTACTCGCCCTTTTTGTACCTCTTCATACTTTTTGATTTGATCTTCGGTCAAAAAGGATTTGATCTTTGTATCGTATTCATTTCGAGAAGATTTCATTTGTTCTAAGCGTTTTTCCCTGTCTCCACCCCCTTGTTGAAATAAGGCCTGTTGCTTTTTAGTCTGTTCAAGGGAATGTTTATAAATAGAATCACGTTGACTTTGATCTAAATTTAAGGCGGTACCGAGTCTTTCTACTTCTGCTTTAGCTCTTTCTTCTGGCGTTCTATTTTGACCCAGTCCTTGACGATTACCCCTTTCTTGGCCTACAGCTGCAGAGGCAGATAGGGTTATAGCTATTAATACTAATATTAAATTTTTCATATGCATACTATTAATGATCTTATGTAGAATAAAAATCAGGAATTTATTCTATAAAAAAGCACAAAAGGAAGAAGTTTAGTAAACATTAACCTTTATTAATGTTCATTAACACTTTGAGCATGAGAAAGGTAGTTTAATATATGCTGATCAAATGTACTCTGATCGGTAATAAAGTCTAATTGTACGGGAATATAATATATTGGAATAGCCGATAAGATCTTGTCCTGGAGGCGGTGTATATCTTTTTCTGTGGTAATAATTATTTTATTTCCCGTAATGTTTTGAAAAGCAGAGTGGATTTTAATATAGTCCGTTTCACTAAAATTATGATGATCGGGAAAAGTTAATTGTTTAATGGAAATGACTTTATCAACAAGATATTCTTTTAGGGGTAAGGGATTGGCTATACCGGTGAGTAAAAGGATATGATAAGCCGATAGATTAAATTCTACTGGCAAATGCGTACGATCTCTTAGTTGCTCGTATTTGATGGCAGAATAAAATATTGGTGCCTCAGAATGCTTTCTGATGCGATGCTTTATATGTTGTCGCTGTTCCAATGAAAGTTGACGAGGGCATTTGGTGATCACGATTAAGTTTGCCCGAGCTGAAGCCGAGAAGTTATCTCTAAAATTTCCCGTCGGGAGTGTAATAGTTGTAGAAAATAAAGAAACAAAATCAAAAAGTAAAACGGTATATCCGGGTTTTAATCTGCGATGTTGATAAGCATCATCTAAAATAATAACCTGGTGACTATTCTTCAATATTTCGATCCCCTTACACCTATCTTCGCTAACTGCCACAGTGAGCTTTGGAAATTTGGTTTTGAATTGTAGGGGCTCATCGCCTACTTCTATAGCTGTTGAAGTCATCTCAACATATCGGAAACCAGACGTTTTACGTCCGTATCCACGACTTAAAGTTGCTACCCTAAAATGCGAAGATAATAAACGAATAAGGTATTCTGTCATTGGACTTTTACCTGTCCCTCCTATCGCTAAGTTTCCAATCACAATGTTGGGTACATCAAATGATTTGCTTTTTAGAATGCCCTCATCGTAAAGTTTATTTCTAACCCAGACAATGAGGAGGTAAGCTAGGCTAATTGGTAACAATATCCACCGGAGTAGCGGGATCATTTTTTTACGAGTTTAATTCCCACGTTGATGATCTCTTTTAGCGGATTTTCGCGCATATTTTGTTCCACTGCAAATTCATATTTACCGGTATCTGGGAAAGTAAAATTTTCTTTAGCCAAATATTGATTTTCGTAAATACCTCCTGCTGAATTGCTTAACCATCTTCCGTCTAATTGAGCGAGCACAATCTCCTTTCTATAGACGGTGTCTTTTAATCCCTTTCCTTTTTCATGAAACAAGATAAATACGTTGGAGAATTTATAGTTAGCACTATGCCTTAAATTGATATACACATCATATTTGATGGTAGAGTCATCAATATCTACTTCAAATTTTTGAATATTGTCGTAAGACCAAGATTGGTTAGGCATTGTGAAATTCTTTTCATAATAAGCCCCATCTATACAAGAAGCAAGTAAAATAACTACACTGGCTACGATTAAAAGATGCTTATGCATAATACCAAAATTTGGAAAGATCTACTCACTTACTCACCCGTTTTATTTGATTTATCGTTGTTTCTGTTCCTATTGCGATTATTAAATCGTCTTTTTGGTCTTGACTGATTTTCTGCAGTATTCTCCGTTTTCCTTTCACCTTGATTTTTAGGAAGTTGTTTCCTTTCGCTAGATGGATTTTCTTTCGTTCCAGCAGTCGTAACGGGTGGGTTTTTTGGTTTGTTTTTTTTCTTTTTCTTTCTTCTATTCTTTTCATCGAGACGTGTCAGACTATCTTGTCCAACCACATTTTCATAATCCAAAACAGCGGGTTTTTTAACCTCTAGTTTTTCCGGGGTGTGCTCCAACGCTTCAGGTTTTACACCACCTCTATTCATTTCAGCAAATTCTCGCACTTTATCAATTGATAATGGAATCCAGTTCTCTACTCCCGGGTAGGAAAACCACATCGTTTTTTTGAATATGTCGGTTTTCTGCAGGTAAGCCATCCCTGCTAAGGTTTCGAGACGATCTACATCATTGGGAATGTCTTTGAGGGCATCCATGTAACTATCTAATTCATAATTTAAGCAACATTTCAGCTTGCCACATTGTCCAGCTAATTTAAGCGTATTTAAGGATAAATTTTGATAACGTGCCGCTGAAGTAGACACGGTTTTGAAATCAGTAAGCCAGGTAGAACAACATAATTCTCTTCCACAGGATCCAATTCCGCCAAGTCTGCTTGCTTCTTGACGCATACCAATTTGTCGCATTTCAATGCGGATACGAAAGGTCTCGGCCATTCTTTTGATCAGTTCACGAAAATCTACGCGACCTTCTGCTGTATAATAGAAAGTTGCTTTAGTTTTGTCTCCCTGATAATCTACATCCGATATTTTCATAGAAAGTCCTAAATCCAGAGCTAGTTTGCGGGCTTTATGCATGGTTTCCCATTCCAACTCTTTCGCCGCATTAAACTTAGCAACATCCATTTCATTGGCTTTCCGGTATACCTTTTTCGCAACTGAATCGGGGACTACGTTATTTTTTTTGAGTTGTAATCGTACCAATTCACCCGTCAAAGAAACGTGTCCTATATCATATCCTCCCGTAGAAGGCTCTACAGCAACCATCTCACCCATTTCTAAGTAGATATTATCTGTATTGATAAAAAAGTCTTTACGAGATCCTTTAAAACGAATCTCTACGATATTAAATGGTTTATAATTTGATGGCAAATCCATGTCGGAAAGCCAGTCGTATACATCTAATTTATTACATCCGCTAGTCATACATGAGCCATTATCCTGGCATCCTGCTGGTACAGTGCCTAATTTGCTACTGCTTCCACAACTTCCGGACGAGCAACTGCCACATCCCATATTTTTATTTTATATATATTGAGCCCCTTTCGGGAACGTTTGATATTTGAACAATAAAATTAATTGCAAAGACAAATCTAAAAATAATATTTTAGGATTTGCATTTCTTTCAATTGCGTAATGTGCTTTTTCAAGCAGTCCTATCGCTTCTTCTAATTGCTCAAATTGATAAATTCCACTAAATTTTTCAACAAAAATCAGCTCTTCCTGCTGCAAAAACACTAAATCGCGTAAGCCTTGTTGCATCAATATAATTTGTCGCAACATATTAATGGCATAAAGTAAGAAACTTTTTTGGTTTTCTCGTCCTAATTTTGCAAGATTTTCATCACACAAAGAAATAATTTCCGAGCCGTTGTCCGAATAAATATGACGAAGCCAGTACACGAACAGGTCAAATGTTTTATTTTCGCTTTCTTGTTGAATAAGATTTAAAGCCTCTTGAATATTTCCATCAGCAATAAAAGCGATCTCATTGGCCTTTTTAGGATCAATATTTTTGTTTTCAATAAGAAAATTCTTGATTTTATCGTGTTGTAATTTATTGATTTTGATCAGTTGGGTACGAGAAATAATAGTATTAATTATTTTGTCCTGATTTTCTGCCACTAGTAAGAAGAGTGTCTTTTCTGGAGGTTCTTCAATTAATTTCAATAGTGCATTCCCTTGCGTATCCAAATATTCAGGCAGCCACATGATCAACACTTTATATTCAGCCTCAAAGGATTTGAGACTTAACTTTTTAATAATACTATGCGCTTCTGCTATATTGATATTTGCTTGTTTATTTTCGGCCTCCAGTTGGTCTCTCCAAAAGGATAAACCCATATAGGGGTTTGCTATAAAAGATTTACGCCAACTTTCAATATAGGTCGTTGCTGTTTCGTCTTTACCTTTTGCAAAAAAAGGATAGGAAAAATGTAAATCCGGATGAATTAATTTTTCGTATTTCCGGCAGGATGGACAGCGTCCGCAGCTATCATCATCTTCCCTATCTTCACAATTTACGTACTGAGCATAGGCTACTGCCAAGGCGAGACTTCCAGAACCTTCTGGTCCTAAAAACAATTGTGCGTGACTTACCCGGTTTTCGTTCACCGTGTTGAGTAAATGTGCTTTAATGTCTTCGTGCCCTAAAATCTCTTTAAACTGCATATCTCTTGACTACAAACTTAGATAAAATTGCTTATTCATACGCAATTTAATTGCTTTGGATATAAAACTAATGATCGATTTTTTTAGGACAGGAATGTAGTGATTTTATAATTGGGCTGGTTGAAACGATACAATAACCTTTCAACGGTATGGTAAAGATTTGATAATTTTTCTGTATTATTGCATATAAAAAATTTAGCAAATCAGAAATGAGATTTATTGTATCTACTTCAGTTTTATTAAAGCAATTGCAAGCTGTTAGCGGAGCTTCTAGTACTAGTACTGTGCTTCCAATATTGGAAAACTTTTTATTTGAAATCAAAGATAATACACTTACTATTTCGGCGACAGATTTACAAACCAGTATGGTCACTTCGCTTCCAATTGAAGCGAAAGAAGAGGGTCGTGTAGCTATGCCA
Source organism: Sphingobacterium alkalisoli (assembly GCF_005049105.1). GTDB lineage: Bacteria > Bacteroidota > Bacteroidia > Sphingobacteriales > Sphingobacteriaceae > Sphingobacterium > Sphingobacterium alkalisoli. Next base: position 111,681 of record NZ_SUKA01000001.1, on the reverse strand, counting down.
TCCAAAATCTTGATAGATACGTTGAAAACTCTTCCAGATCAACCGGTAGCATTTTCGGTAGATACAAATACATTGGCTATTGAAATAAGCGCAGGAGATGGGAAATATAAATTAAGCGGGGAGAATGCCGACGATTTTCCTAAAATACCTGTTGTAGAAAATGCAACCATCGTAAATATTGTCGCGCCAATTTTAGCAGAAGCAATTAACAAAACGATTTTTGCAGTAAGTAATGATGAATTGCGCCCAGCAATGTCGGGGGTACTCGTACAACTGGGAGAGCAAAATGTGACTTTCGTAGCTACGGATGCACATCGTCTGGTCAGGTACCGCCGCACGGATATAGGTACTGAAAAGCCAACTTCTATTATACTTCCAAAAAAAGCGCTGACGTTATTGAAGTCTTCACTTCCTTCGGATGATGTGACGGTATCTATTGAATACAACAATACAAATGCTTTCTTTAAGTTTGGGAGCATTCACCTAATCTGTCGATTGGTAGATGAACGTTATCCGGATTACGAAGCCGTTATCCCTCAAGTAAACCCCAATAAGCTTACTGTCGACAGATCAGTATTCTTAAACACCCTTCGTAGGGTTGTAATTTTTGCAAATAAAACAACCCATCAGGTACGATTAAAGATTAATGGGAGTGAGTTGCATATATCGGCGGAAGATTTGGATTTTTCCAATGAAGCGCACGAAAGGCTAAGCTGTCAATTTGAAGGTGAAGATTTAGAGATCGGCTTCAACGCCAAATTTTTGGTAGAGATGCTAAATAATCTGAATTGTGAAGAAGTTGTATTAGAAATGAGTACGCCAAATAGAGCAGGATTATTAGTACCGGCGATAAAACAAGATAATGAAGATATCTTGATGTTGGTGATGCCTGTTATGTTAAATAATATCGGTTAATACATTTCATTTTGGAATTAATTCATTCTTTAATAGATTTTATACTTCACATTGATGACCATCTTGTGGAGATTGTTAATGATTATCAGTATTGGACATATTTGATACTGTTCTTGATAATTTTTGTTGAAACCGGTGTGGTTGTCATGCCTTTTTTACCCGGTGATTCGTTATTATTTGCAGCAGGCATGCTAGCTGCGCAACCTAATGAGTTAAATATAGGGATTATGATTATCCTCTTATTAATTGCGGCGATTTCTGGTGATTCACTTAATTATGCCATAGGAAAAAAGTTTGGGATGCGGATTACGAAGTTCAAACTTTTTGGTAAGCAAATGGTAACAGATGATCAGATTACCAAAACACATTCCTTTTACGAGAAGTATGGTAGCAAAACGATTGTAATTGCTCGTTTTGTTCCTATCGTAAGAACCCTCGCTCCTTTCGTTGGAGGTATAGGAAAAATGAATTATGGAACATTCATTACTTATAACATTATAGGAGCACTTCTTTGGGTTATTGGAATAACCTTGGCAGGATACTTTTTGGGAAATATTCCTATTATAAGAGATAACTTTTCAAAAGTAGTGTTGATCATTATTTTCGTTTCTATAGTTCCAATTCTATTCGAAGTTGCTAAGGAAAAATTCACTAGAAAAAAGGAAGCTTCTTAATCTATGCTTTCTTTGTGAAGCAGCTGTTCTCCAATGATGACGTATTTATTGTTTCCCACATGCTGCCCTGGCGATTAGATCTATCCAGTATCCAATAAGCTTTATCCCGTTTAAACGTCATGGTCGGTCATTAGTCTCTAATAGAAATATATTTTCATGCGTGTTCTCATTTTAGTAATTTGTCTTTTTTCATTTACAGCCCTTAGCGCTCAAAAGAAGAATATTATTGTTGATAAGTCGCAGGCCAAAGCGGCTTATGAATTACTGAACGATATTCGAATGAATCCAAAAAAATATGCCAAGGAATTGGGAATTTCTAATATCTCAAAAGTGAAGCGTACGAAATTAATCTGGAATAACACTTTAGCTAAAGTAGCTGAATTTAGAGCTTATGATATGGCTAATCATAACTATTTTGATCATACTTCACCCAAAGGTATTGGTCCGAATCATTATATCTCGGAAGCGGGGTATTCATTGAATAGCGACTGGTTAAAGAAGCGCTCTGCTAATAACTTCGAATCTATTGCAGCCAATCACCCTTCTGCTTCGGAGGGTATAAAAGCGTTTATTATTGGGAAAAACTCGCCGGGTTTTATGCACCGGAAGCATGTTTTAGGAATGGATGAATGGAATGCGTCGCTCGTTGATATAGGTATTGGTTTTGTGCGTGTACCTTCAGGTTCTCGTTATACGACTTATTTATGTGTCCTGATCGCCAAACATGACTGGTAGACGCCTGTTTTTCTGGCTTTTTACGACTGCATAGAATATTCATAGATGTGGGTGCGTTGTTGACAGTGAATATTTTATACCTTTGCATATGATAAAATCAATGACAGGATATGGTGTTGGCTCGAAAGAAAACGAGCAGGTAAAATACACTGTGGAAATCAAATCCCTAAATTCTAAGTTCTTGGAACTCAGTATCCGCCTTCCAAAAGTAGTCTCCGATAAAGAATTAACTTTGCGCGGTGAGTGTAGTAAACTTATTGAACGAGGCAAAGTCAATGTAATGATATCTTCAGAATACACTGATCAAACAGCAAAAGCCTCTACAATCAATGGCGACCTGCTTAAAAAGTATTATACACAACTTCAGGAAATTGCTTTTCAAGTAGGAGATAAAGATGCTTCTTTGTTTGGTTTGGCCTTGAATATGCCCGAGGTGGTGACTAATAACGAAGATGAAGTGGATGAAGAAGAAGGTAAAATTTTAATGGAAGCTTTTCATCAAGCTATAGAGAAATTTAATACGTTTCGTTTGGATGAGGGCAAAGTTCTAAAGGCGGATTTGGAGAGCCGTGTTAAAATGATTTTATCCTTTTTATTGGAAGTGGAATCAACAGAGGGAGATCGGATACCCTTGATCCGCGAGCGAATTAGTCAGTACATGGATGATGCGGTAGGAAAAGAGAATATTGACAGAAACCGTTTCGAACAAGAACTGATTTTTTATATTGATAAATTAGATATTACTGAAGAAAAAGTTCGTTTGAAAAGTCATTGTAACTACTTCTTAGAGGCATTGACTGCAACTGATTCTAATGGAAAAAAATTAGGCTTTATTTCTCAGGAAATGGGCAGGGAAATCAACACGTTAGGATCAAAGGCGAATCATGCGGGTATTCAACAAATAATCGTTCGGATGAAAGAAGAATTGGAAAAGGTTAAAGAGCAGTTGCTAAATGTATTATAGTAATGAATGGTAAATTAATAATTTTCTCCGCACCATCGGGTGCGGGAAAAACGACGATAGTAAGACATATTTTAGGACGTTATAGTGATAAATTCGAGTTCTCGATTTCTGCTAGCACACGTGATCCACGCGGAATAGAAGAGGATGGAAAAGACTACTATTTTATCTCAAAGGATGATTTTTTGCATAAGATAGCAAAACATGAGTTTATTGAATTTGAAGAGGTTTATGCAGGCACCTTTTATGGTACGTTGCGTTCGGAGTTGGAACGGATATGGGCTTTGGGAAAACATGTCATCTTTGATATTGATGTGATTGGCGGACTGCGTTTAAAATCGAAATATCCAGACGACGCTCTTGCTATTTTTGTCAATCCCCCATCTTTGGAAGTTTTAAAAGAACGCCTCTCAGGACGCGGTACCGATTCAGAAGAAAAATTGAAAGAACGTTTTGCAAAAGCGGAACTGGAACTATCGTACGCCGATAAATTTGATGTGGTACTGAATAATTTTGACCTAGATACAGCATGCAAGGAAGCTGAAACGTTAGTGTTGGATTTTTTAAAGGATAATGGTAAATAAAAAAATTGGTCTATTCTTTGGCTCGTTCAACCCCATTCATATAGGTCATCTGATTATTGCGAATTATATGGCTAATTATACTGAACTGGATGAGGTATGGTTTGTCGTATCTCCTCAAAACCCGTTCAAAGAAAAAAAAAGTTTGGGAAATATGTATGATCGATTGGAAATGGTAAACCTCGCGATCGAGAATACAGAAAACCTGAAGGCCTCCGATATCGAATTTAAGTTACCACGACCCTCTTATACAATCGATACCCTAATGCATTTAGGAGAAAAATATCCAACGAAAGATTTTTTTTTGATTATGGGAGAAGATAATTTAGCAGGTCTTCCGAAATGGAAAAATGTAGATATTATCCTTCGGGATTATAAAGTAATAGTGTATCCCCGGGCTGGATCCCACGGCGACGAATTAAAAAATCACCCTTCCGTTATTATGACGCAAACTCCCCTCATGGAACTGTCATCGACCTTTCTCCGCAAATCTATTAAAGAAGGCAAAAGCATTAAGTTTTATACAACAGATAAGGTTATTGATTTTATAGAGAAAAAAGGTCTGTATTCGTAGAGGTGTCACTAACGAGAAATGCCATTGTATAGTTATATACAATGGCATTTCTCGTTAGAATAGCTTCAATGTTATCGACCCATCCAACCCCCGTCTACAGTAAGAATGGTGCCGTGTACATAGTCAGAAGCTTTTGAAGCCAAGAATACAGCGGGTCCTTTGAAATCTTCCGGTTCTCCCCATCGTGCGGCAGGAATGCGTCCTAATATAGAAGCCGAACGTTCGGCATCTTCGCGCAATGCTTCCGTATTATCGGTAGCGATGTAACCTGGAGCGATTGCGTTTACATTAACGCCTTTGGAAGCCCATTCGTTGGCAAATGCTTTTACCAAAGAACCGATAGCCCCTTTTGAAGCAGCATATCCCGGCACATTGATTCCACCCTGGAAAGTTAATAAAGAGGCGGTAAATACAATTTTACCAGAACCGCGTGCAATCATATCTCTACCGATTTCTCGGGTCAAGATAAATTGAGCGTTTTGATTAATTTCTATGATTTCATCCCAATATTCATCAGGATGCTCCGCAGCAGGCTTACGTAAAATATTTCCTGCATTGTTGAAGAGAATATCTATTTGAGGGTGTTCTTTTTTTACTTTTTCAATAAATTTATAAAGCTCTTTGCGTTTTGAAAAATCGCATTGGTACGCATAGAAATTTCGACCGATTGCCTTGATCGATTGTTCGACTTTGGAGTTTTCCAATTCTAAAGTTGCTGATACACCGATAATATCTGCTCCAGCCTCTGCAAGCGCTTCCGCCAATGCTTTACCGATACCTCTTTTACACCCCGAAACGAGCGCAACTTTTCCGGTTAAATCGAAAGAATTTAATATTGACATATAGTTCGTTATTTATTTTAGATCAGTTATTGCGGCTTTGTCCATATCGTCGTAGTCCATGTTCTCTCCGGCCATGCCCCAAATAAAGGTATAATTGCTTGTTCCGGCACCAGAGTGGATCGACCAGGGTGGAGAAATAACGGCTTGTTCATTTTGCATCCAAATGTGTCGGGTCTCATCGATGGGTCCCATAAAATGGGAAACAGACTGTCCTTCAGGTACGTCAAAATAGAAATACACTTCCATACGACGATCATGTGTATGAGCTGGCATGGTGTTCCAAACAGAACCCGGTTTTAATTCCGTCATTCCCATTTGTAATTGACACGTTTGAATAACAGTATGCAGCAACATCTGGTTAATTGTGCGGTGATTGGCCGTTTCCAAAGCACCTAGTTCAATTTTATTTGCTTCAGCTTTGGTTACGCGTTTTGTTGGATAGGTGTGATGAGCTGGCGTGGAATTTAAATAAAACTTTGCCGGTTTGCTTGCATCGTTGCTGACAAAATAAACTTCTTTAGCGCCTTTTCCGATGTATAATGCCTCCTTGTAATTCACCTCGAAAGTTTCCCCATCGACTTCTACTTTTCCATCTCCGCCGACATTGATAATACCTAGTTCCCGACGCGCCAAAAAATAGGGTTCTTTTAGCAACGGTTCAATTGTATCGAGTTTTAATTTTCCATTAACCGGAAGCGCTCCTCCTGCCATATAGCGGTCATAATGGGTATAAACAAAGTGAACTTTATCTTCGAAGAAAAGTTTATCGATTAAAAAATTTTCACGAAGACCTTTCGTGTCTAAAGATTTAGCTTCGTTCGGTCCAATGGCGTATCGGCTCTCAAAGGTAATGTTACTCATAGTCTAGTTGAATTTTAAAATAAACCCTAAACTTAGATAAAATTAAGCTGATATGCAATTTAATTGGGATGCGGCTAGCTGAATTTAGTCGATTTTTCTTTCTAACTTCGCAGTATGGTAAAGAAAAAAGCAACTATTTTGGTGGTAAATGATGACGGCATTACTGCGCCAGGTATCAAAGTACTTATAGAAGAAATGCAAAAATTAGGAGAAGTGGTGGTGGTTGCTCCGGATAGTCCACAATCGGGAATGGGGCATGCTATCACGATCGGAAAGCCGCTCCGTTTGGATAAAATTGACTTGTATGAAGGCGTGGAAATGTATAAATGCTCCGGTACACCAGTAGACTGTGTCAAATTAGCGGTAAACAAAATTTTTAAAGGGAAAAAGCCTGATTTATGTGTATCGGGTATTAACCATGGGTTGAATTATTCCATTAACGTGCTGTATTCGGGGACGATGTCAGCTGCCGTAGAGGGAGCGATAGAGGATATTCCGTCGATAGGGTTTTCGTTAGATGACTTTTCCCATCATGCCGATTTTTCGCATTGTCGACCTTATGTACGGGCTATAGCGCAACAAGTGTTGGACAATGGTTTACAAAAAGCAACTTTGTTGAATGTCAATTTTCCGCATATCAGTAAGGAGTTAAAAGGTATAAAAATATGTCGACAGGCGACAGCCAAGTGGTTTGAGGAGTTTGACGAGCGCCTGGACCCGTATAACAGAGAGTATTTTTGGATGACTGGTAAATTTCACTTGTTAGATCGAGGAGAGGATACCGATGCTTTTGCGCTAAGCAATGGTTATGTTTCGATTGTTCCTACACAATTTGACATGACAGCCCACCATACCATTACGGAGTTAAATTCCTGGAATTTTGATGTAAAATAAAATATGAGAAACTCGTTAATTCAAGGTCTGTTAATTGGCGCTATTGCCCCTTTAATAGCTTTTTTGCTTACTGTTTATACTGATCTTGAAATCGTGCTATCTTCAGATAAGCCCATTTTTTTATATGTCGTAGCCGCCGCGGTTAATTTAATAATGACGCGTATCTTGTTTAAAAGAGGATATGAAACTACCGGACGGGGTGTAGTTTTGATAACCTTTATCGGTGCATTGTTGCTTGTTTTTGGAACAAAATTGAAAATTTAGGAATATGGAACTAACGTTGGGCTTTTCGCCTTGTCCAAACGATACATTTATCTTCGATGCACTGATACATCATAAAATTGATACGAAAGGGCTGACATTTCGGGTGGAGTACTATGATGTCGAGACGCTTAATGATAAAGCATTTAATAATGAGCTAGATATTACCAAACTAAGCTATCATGCTTTTGCATATGCGGTGGATAAATACGAATTACTCGACGCAGGTAGTGCTTTAGGTTTCGGCGTAGGGCCGTTATTGATTACAAAAGGTGAAAATTTGGCCACTAAGCTGAAACAATACCCAGAAAAGGATCTACCGGCAGCATTGCAGGATTTGCGGGTTGGTATTCCGGGCAGATATACGACAGCCAATTTTTTACTCGGATTGGCTTTTCCAACTTTGCAAAGTAAGCAAGAGCTGGTTTTTTCGGATATCGAACAGGCTTTGTTGGACAATGAGATTGATTTGGGCCTGATTATTCACGAAAATAGATTTACGTATCAAGATAAAGGCCTTTTTAAAGTGGTAGATCTCGGCGATTTCTGGGAAAAAAAGACACAGCAACCCATTCCGTTGGGCGGTATCGTTATCAAGCGTGATCTTCCAGCAGAAATTAAATTATTGGTCAATCAGCTTATCAGAGAAAGTGTTGAATACGCTTTCGCAAATCCCAAATCAGGATTGGAATACATCCGTTCGCATGCACAGGAGATGGAAGAAACGGTAATGTATAAACACATAGCGTTGTACGTTAATAAATATTCCATACATCTGGGAAAGGACGGCCGATCTGCTGTGAACATACTATTCGATAAGGCCCTTGAATTGGGTCTTATACCGAAATTTGACACGAATATTTTTCTGACATAAAAAAAAGAAAAAAAAACCTTGTCATAGTGTAAGTTATCATCCTTAATAAGTAAATTTGCCCGATTAGTGCCAAATTGTCTCAAAGATTTTTTTGGATTTAATTTTGAGTACTACAACGGAGATAAAAAAATATTATGTTAAAATTTTTAAGTAAACTTTTTGGTAGTAAGTCTGAGCGAGATATTAAGGTTATTCAACCACTAGTTTCCAAGATCAAAGAAGAATACAGTAAACTGACCGATCTTACGCATGATGAACTGCGCGCAAAGACTACCGATTTTAAAAACCGAATCCAAGAATATTTAAAAGATATAGATACTGAAATAGCAGAACTGAAAGCAAGTGCAGATGTGAGTACATCTGATATATCGGTGAAAACAGAGATCTATGAGAAGGTCGATAAGCTAACCAAAGATAGGGATAAGAAGCTAGAGGAAATACTGTTAGAAATTCTTCCTGAGGCTTTTGCCGTTGTAAAAGATACTGCACGCCGGTTGACTGAAAACACCATTGTTGAGGTTACCGCTAGTGATTTTGATAGAGACTTGGCAGCCCGCAAACCGAATGTAACTATTCACGGTGATAAGGCGCATTGGAGCAATACATGGAATGCAGCGGGAACGGAAGTCACGTGGAACATGGTACATTACGATGTACAACTTATCGGTGGTATTGTCTTACATCAAGGTAAGATCGCGGAGATGTCTACTGGTGAAGGTAAGACATTAGTGGGTACTTTACCGACCTATCTAAATGCTTTATCGGGACAAAGCGTACATATCGTAACCGTAAACGATTACTTGGCAAAGCGTGACTCGGAGTGGAATGGTCCCTTGTTTGAATTCCATGGGTTAAGTGTGGATTGTATTGACAAGCACCAACCGAACTCGCCTCAACGCCGTAATGCGTACAAATGCGATATCGTATATGGTACCAATAATGAGTTTGGGTTTGATTATTTGCGTGACAATATGACGCAGACACCAGATGCAATGGTACAGCGTAAATTGCATTTTGCCATGATTGATGAGGTTGACTCGGTATTGATCGATGATGCGCGTACTCCATTGATTATCTCAGGTCCAATCCCTATGGGAGATCAACATGAGTTTCATCAGTTGAAACCGCGTATCGAAAAATTAGTAAATGCGCAAAAGGCATATATCAATACAGTGCTGAATGAGGCTAAGAAAGCGATAGCATCCGGTGATACCGACGTTGAAAAAGGAGGCTTAGCGTTATTTCGCGCTTACCGTGGTCTTCCGAAAAATAAAGCGTTAATCAAATTCTTAAGTGAGGGCGCTAATCGTCAAGTTCTTCAAAAAGTAGAAAACTACTATATGCAAGAACAAAATCGTCATATGCCCAAAGCGGATAAAGAATTATTCTTTGTTATTGACGAAAAAAATAACCAAGTAGAGCTTACCGAAAAGGGGATAGAATTGATCACTGCCTCAGGAGAGGATACCAGTTTTTTCATCCTTCCAGACGTAGGTACGGAAATCGCTGATATTGAAAAAGCTGATATTACATTAGAAGAGAAAGCTTCCCGTAAAGAGGAACTACTGAGAGATTATTCTGTGAAGGCAGAACGTATACATTCTATTAATCAATTGTTGAAGGCCTATACGCTTTTCGAAATCGATGATCAGTACATTGTAGATGAGGGCAAAGTAAAAATTGTAGACGAGCAAACCGGACGTATCATGGATGGTCGTAGGTACTCGGATGGCTTGCACCAAGCTATTGAAGCGAAAGAGAATGTAAAAGTTGAAGATGCTACACAGACATACGCTACGATCACGCTGCAAAATTACTTCCGTATGTACCACAAACTTGCAGGGATGACAGGTACGGCTTCCACAGAGGCAGGAGAGCTTTGGGAAATCTATAAATTGGACGTGGTAGAAATACCAACAAATAGACCCACGCAGCGTGATGATAGACAAGATTTTATTTATCGTACAGCGCGAGAGAAGTATAATGCAGTAGCACAAGAAATTCAACTTCTTACTGAACAAGGTAGACCAGTGCTAGTAGGTACTACTTCGGTGGAGATTTCCGAGTTATTAAGTCGTATGTTGAAGTTGAGAGGGATCAAACACAATGTATTGAATGCAAAACTTCATCAAAAAGAGGCGGATATTGTAGCTGAAGCAGGGCGTCCCGGGCAGGTAACTATTGCTACGAACATGGCTGGGCGTGGTACGGATATTAAGTTGGCTGAAGAAGTCATTAATGCCGGTGGTTTAGCCATCATTGGTACCGAGCGTCACGAGTCTCGTCGTGTGGATCGTCAGTTACGCGGTCGTGCTGGTCGTCAAGGAGATCCTGGATCTTCTCAATTCTTCGTTTCATTGGAAGATCCGTTGATGCGTTTATTTGCATCTGAGCGTATCTCTAATATTATGGTGAAAATGGGGGTCGAAGAAGGTGAAGTGATGCAGCATAGCATGTTGACGAAATCGATCGAAAGAGCACAACGTAAAGTGGAGGAGAATAACTTTGGAATTCGTAAGCGTTTGTTGGAGTACGATGACGTGATGAACTCGCAACGTACCGTAATTTATAAAAAGCGTAAAAATGCATTGTTCGGTGAACGTCTTGATGTCGACCTGAACAATACGATTTACGATGTCACCGAAGATATTGTTACGGAATCGAAAGAAGGGGGCTCTTATGAAGAGTTCCAAATTGAAGTCATTCGTCTATTTGCAATTGATCCTGCTATCTCAGCGGAAGAATATGCGTCTAGCAATATCCCTACGTTAACGGATAGGCTGTTTACGCAAGTAATTACACATTACGAAAGCAAGGGTGAAAATATAGCGGCACAGACATTGCCTGTTCTGACAAATGTAATGGCAGAGCGAGGTGATATGATAGAAAATGTGGTCGTTCCATTTTCAGATGGAATTCGTGGCATACAAGTTGCGACGAACTTGAAGAAAGCTATCGAATCTAACGGATTAGAAGTATTCAAATCTTTTGAGAAAGGAATTGTATTAGCACTTATTGATGAAGCTTGGAAGGATCATCTTCGTGAAATGGACGATTTGAAACAATCTGTACAAAATGCAGTTTATGAACAGAAGGATCCGATCATTATTTACAAAATGGAGGCTTTCAATTTGTTCAAAGCTATGCTTGCTTCCATGAACAAGGATATTGTCAGTTTCTTATTCAAAGGAGAGATACCGGGGCAGCAACAACAAGATATCCAAGAGGCCCGTCCTATCCCAGTACAGCAGGCTAAGGTTACAGCAACTAAAGAGCAATTAAATTCGCCAACGGGGGTTAGTGACGAGGATATTGATACACGAACACCACAGGTCACACAACCGATACGTAAGGAACAGACTGTGGGGCGTAACGATGAATGTCCATGTGGTTCCGGTCTTAAGTATAAGAACTGTCACGGAAAAAACGGTTAAAAAATATACAGTGATGCTGAAAAAAGGGTTGATTTTATGTGTAGTGCTTGTAGCGTTATCTAGTGTAGCGAAGGCGCAGGAAGGCACCGTAGAAGTTGCAAAAGATTCATTGATTATGTTGTTACAAGAATATAGATCTGCACATGAAATCAATCCTACAGTTATGCGTACCATTAGTCTAGGTACGAAACCAATAGATAAAAAAACAGCAACTCGGGTAAAACGTAAGGGCTTTAGAGTACAGATTTTCTCCGGGTCAAGTCGCAATGAGGCTTATGCTGTTCAGAGTCGCTTCAAAAATCAATATGCTGACGTGGATAGCTATATTAATTACGACGAACCCAATTATCGGGTTAAAGTAGGCGATTTCAAAAGTAGAGCGGAGGCGAATAATTTTATGCGTGTTCTACGTTCACAATACAACAATGTCTTCGTTTTTGTTGAAGATATTTGGATCTGGGAATAAAATCTTTAACTCGCAAAAAAAGTCTACATCATGTCCGATTTAAAGGATACTATCAAATCAATATCGCAGGAGCTTTTTGCAGAAACAGTTGTCATAAGACGTCACCTACATCAGAATCCTGAACTTTCGTTTCAGGAGTTTAATACAGCCGCTTATGTAAAAGCAAGACTGGATGAGATAGGGATTCCCTATCAGTCGATGGCTAACACAGGCGTAGTGGGCATTATAGAAGGTGAACTACCCTCCGATCGCGTTGTTGCGTTGCGTGCTGATATGGACGCTTTGCCCATCACCGAAGTAGAAGGACGGGAATACGGTTCGCAAAATATGGGCGTTATGCATGCCTGTGGACACGACGTGCACACCTCTTCCCTATTGGGGGTTGCAAAAATTTTATATCGTCTTAAGTCTAAGTTCGGCGGTACGATAAAGCTTATCTTCCAGCCTGGTGAGGAGCGTCTTCCAGGAGGAGCGTCTATCATGATCAAAGAAGGCGTTTTGAAAAATCCCGAACCACAAGCGATTATCGGCCAACATGTAATGCCTTTTATAGAAGCGGGTAAAGTTGGGTTTCGAGCGGGTAAATATATGGCCTCTTGTGATGAACTTTTCATGACGGTACATGGAAAAGGCGGGCACGGAGCTCAACCTCATCAGAATATTGATCCCATTGCGATTACAGCACAGATTATTACCGCCCTTCAGCAGGTTGTTAGTCGTAGTGCCGACCCTCGTATCCCTACTGTACTATCATGGGGTAAAATAGTAGGGACTGGTGCTACGAATGTTATTCCAGATGAAGTTTATTTAGAAGGGACATTCCGGACTTTCGATGAGCAATGGCGTGCCGAAGCACATGAAAAAATCACGAAGATGGCTGTGGGAATTGCCGACAGCATGGGTGCTAGCTGCACCATAGAAGTGCGAAAAGGATACCCCTTTTTGATTAACGAACCTGAGCTGACAAAGCAGTCCAGAGACTTTGCTTCAGAATTTCTGGGAGATGAAAATGTTGTAGAGTTGGATTTATGGCCGGCGGCGGAAGATTTTGCGTATTATTCGCAGGAAACTAATGCTTGCTTCTATCGTTTGGGTACTGGAAATGTGGCAAAAGGAATTACTTCTGCTGTTCATACGCCGACATTTGATATTGATGAAAATGCCTTGGAATTGAGTATCGGCTTGATGTCTTATATAGCACTTCGTCAGTTAGGAGCATAATATGTCTTCTCATCACATTGTAAAAGAAAATCAGGAACCGGCGCTGATTGTGGAATCGGTTACTGATTTAGACACCGAATATATTGGACAATTGTTGGAATGGAGTCCTACCGTCTTTACGAACGATTACACGATCGATTTCTTTCTGGCAGATGATATTAAAGTAGATGTTGTCTTTACGAATCAAAGCAATTTATATACGCAGGAACAGATAAAAAGAATCCCTGTTCAGCAAGGGTTTATCACTGATGCATTACAGTATTTAGTCGAGAATCACTATAAAGCCGTTAACATTATTTGTAATGAGATTCCTGATATAGTTTTTGCATTTTGTAAACAGATAAATATTGTGTTATTTATTGCTGGTAAAAGATATGTTTTTGTAGAATGTGAATACAAAAAATGGAAACAAAAGGGAGATAAGATTTTTGTTAGGGAGGACCGATTGAAATCACTTTTTGGCATCCAAAAGATAGCTAGAAACATATTTATTACCGAACAAGATGGATTTATTCATCTTGCTTTTAATACAGCTGAATTTGTTTGGATAGGAGAGGAAATCTAATGTTTACTATCCGAATGGCTGCTACTGAAGATGTTTTAACTATTCATCAATTGGCGCATCAGATTTATCCGTCCACCTATAAGGATGTATTAAGTCAAGAGCAGATAGATTTTATGCTCGAAAATATATACGGTATTTTAGCGTTGAAGAAATCCATGCTTGATGGCCAGGAGTTTTATCTTCTGTTTGATGAAGATGGAGGAGCGATGGGTTTTATTGCCCTATTAGAGCAGAAAAATGAGATCTCTCCGCTACGGATCGAAAAATTATACCTTCTTCCAGAAACGCAGGGCAAAGGATGCGGTACATTGCTTATCGATTTCGCTACGAATGAGGCAATAGAACGGGGTAAAACCATTCTGGAATTAAATGTGAACAGAGGGAACAAAGCCTATCATTTTTATTTGAAACAGGGATTCTTGGTTACGCAGCAGGTAGATATACCTTATTACAAGTATATATTAGATGATTTTGTTATGCAAAAAGATTGTTCCTTACTGACACGAAAGCGAACAATTTAATCCATGCGCTTGGGCTTTGATTTTTCATTTTGTGCCTATCTTAGCCGCATTCATAAGTTCGCTATGTTTGGTTTGTGAATTCAAAGCATTTTATCTAAGTTTGAATAAAATAGAAAGCTATGAAAGAAGTTACTGTTCAAGAATTAAAGTCAATGATGGATAGAAACGAAGAGTTTCAATTAATCGATGTTCGTGAACCTTTTGAATATGAAGTATCTCATTTAAATGGTCTTAATATTCCGCTATCCGGCGTTGTGATTGAGGCTGAGAAAATTTCTAAAGATATTCCTGTTGTCATTCAATGTCGCTCAGGTAAACGAAGTGCTCAGGCAGTGATGCTGCTAGAGCAAAAAGGCTATACAAACCTTTCTAATCTAAAAGGTGGTATTTTAGCATGGAGAGACGAAATTGATCCCGAATTGGATGTATATTAGTCATATCGGCATTAAATAAGTATAAAAAGGGAATAAAACATAGTTTGTTCCCTTTTTCTTTTTTGTCGATTTTTCAAGAGAAACCTAGCAAGATTTTAATCAATTCAGATCTTTGCTTATTATTTTTTAACAATATGGGGCTACGGCTAAAAAGTTATTAAAAATTCACTTTCCGTTGATTTTTAAATATTTATGTCTTGTTTTTTGGTAATTTTATTGAAAATTATAAACAGATTAAATAAACCATTTTATGTCTACAGGTGAATACAGTTTTTTCAAAGGGGTAGGACAAAGCTTTGATAAGGCGGCCAAATTTACACGATTTTCTGCTGGTATATTAGAGCAGATCAAGGCGTGTAATTCTATATTGCGTGTCAAGTTTCCGGTGCGTATCGGTGATGGCGTGGAAGTAATAGAAGCCTATCGTGTGCAGCACTCACACCACAAGTTACCTTGTAAAGGAGGGATCCGCTTTAGTATGGAAGTAAACCAGGATGAGGTGATGGCGCTGGCGGCACTTATGACGTATAAATGTGCCATTGTGAATGTCCCTTTTGGTGGAGGAAAAGGAGGGATAAAAATAGACTCTAAAAAATATACTGTATTTGAATTAGAGAAAATCACGCGTCGCTACACCTCTGAATTATGTAAAAAGAATTTTATTGGGCCAGGTATTGATGTTCCCGCACCCGATTACGGTACAAGTGGTCGTGAGATGAGTTGGATAGTAGATACGTATTCTTCTTTGAATCCCAACGATGTTAATGCCATGGCTTGCGTTACAGGTAAACCCATTTCGCAGGGAGGTGTTAGGGGGCGTGTAGAAGCAACCGGGCTAGGTGTATTCTTTGGTGTCCGAGAGGCCTGTTCTTTTGAAGAAGATATGGCAAAACTGGGTCTTACTACAGGTATAAAAGGGAAAAGAATTATCGTACAGGGCCTAGGAAACGTAGGCTATCATGCTGCTAAATATTTTCAGTATGCAGGAGCTATTATCGTGGGATTGATAGAATATAATGGAGCTATATACGATGAAAATGGAATAGATGTAGATATGGCGCAGGCGCATCGTGCAAAGAGCGGTTCGTTATTGAATTTCCCGAATGCTATAAATATAGAGAATGTCTCCGAAGGTTTGGAGCAAGCATGCGATATCCTTATTCCAGCAGCTTTAGAATCGGTAATTCATAAAGACAATGCTTCCCGTATTCAAGCGAAGATCATAGGTGAAGCTGCAAATGGTCCCTTGACTCCAGATGCAGACGAAATTTTACTCGCCAAAGGCGTACTGGTCATTCCAGACATGTTCCTGAATGCAGGTGGTGTTACTGTTTCTTACTTTGAATGGTTAAAAAATCTGAGTCATGTGCGGTATGGTCGTTTAGAAAAGCGATTTAGTGAAAATAGGTATGCCGAGATTATCAATTCTGTAGAAAACATGACCAATAAGAAAGTTTCGGATATAGAACGTAAAATCATCCTTAAGGGCCCTGATGAAATTGACCTCGTTCATTCCGGACTTGAAGACACGATGATGGGTTCTTATCAAGAAATAAGGGAAATCTATGTCAATACGCCTGGTGTCGAGGATATGCGTACTGCGGCATTTATTTGTGCGATTAACAAAGTCGGTGTTTCTTACGAGGAATTAGGTATATTCCCGTAGAGAAAACATTTAAAATCATCGCAGATATTATGTCCGATCAATTGCGTAAACAGTCTCCTAAATTTGTATGTTGTTTAGGAGACTGTTTTGTATATTAAAAGTATGTCGGGGTACTTCATCTATAAAACTTCACGTATCTTTGTGAAAGGATAGGGATATGAATGGTGAGCTTTAAAATCAGTACACCTAGGACCTATTCTATGTAGGGCTTTATTTTTAATAGAGAAAGATAAAAAGAGGCAAAAAAAATGAAGAAGCAAATTATCTTAAATGTATTACTGAATCTTGGAATTGTTTTTCTGATTATGAGTGGTATTGCCGCTTATAAAAGTGGAAATATGCTGATCTTGGGATTGGCTATAGCGATTGGCGTGGTACTGATCTACCTAAAAATGGTGCTTTTAAAATACGTTCGAAATCAGGTTAAACCGGAGTTACGAAAGCCGCCTCTGATTAAGCAAGAGAAAAACAAAAAGGGCTAAAATTTTATTTTAGCCCTTTTTGTTGATGTAATTATTTTATAAACGGTGGTTTTTTGACTACCGCTTTCACCTTTTGATTGCGAATATTGATATAAATTTCGGTACCTTCTTTTGCGAAGGCAGCATTGACATAGCCGAGACCAATAGATTTTTTCAATGAAGGAGACTGTGTACCCGAAGTTACACGCCCGATGATGGCACCATCAACATCAGTTATTTCATAGTCGTGACGTGGGATACCTCTATCGATCATTTCAAAACCAACTAATTTCTGGGTAACTCCATTTTCTTTTTCCGCTTTAAGACCAGCTGAATTTACAAAGTCTTTTGTGAATTTTGTCACCCAACCTAAGCCAGCGGCAAACGGCGATGTGTTGTCATCTATGTCATTACCATATAGGCAGAATCCCATTTCCAGACGCAATGTATCGCGTGCGGCTAATCCTATTGGTTTGATACCATAATCCGCACCGGCTTTAAATATGGCTTCCCATACTTTCTTAACATCTTCATTCGCAACATAGATTTCGAAACCTCCAGCGCCTGTGTATCCGGTAGCTGATACAATTACATTGTCTACGCCAGCAAATTTTCCTTTTTGAAAGGTATAGTATTCCATTGGAGCGAGGTCGATATCTGTTAGCGATTGTAATGCATCTGCTGCTTTAGGACCTTGGATTGCTAACAATGAAGTTTGATCAGATATGTTTTTCATCTCGACACCTTCGGTGTTGTATTTACTGATCCAGTTCCAGTCCTTTTCGATATTAGAAGCATTTACCACTAATAAATATGTAATGTCGTCGATACGGTACGTTAAAAAGTCGTCTACAATACCCCCGTCTTCATTGGGAATATACCCATACTGCACTTTGCCGTCGTAGAGTTTCGCGGCGTCATTTGAAGAGATCTTTTGGATCAGATCCAACGCTTTTTCTCCTTTTAATATAAATTCGCCCATATGACTTACATCGAAAACGCCAACGGCCGTCCGTACTGTCTCGTGCTCATCATTAATACCGGAATATTGCACGGGCATATTGAAGCCGGCGAAAGGAACCATTTTAGCACCTAATGATATATGTAGGTCTGTTAAAGCAGTGTTTTTCATTTATTTATAGTTATTTTTTTGGGAGCAACAAGGAAACAAGTTGATGTTCTATTTATATAAGTAATGTTTTTTACAAAAATAGTTATTTAAACAACAATAAAGAGGATCTTTTTATGAGATCAGTAAAATTGCGCAATCGATTACCTTCTTATGGTAAGTTTGTAGATAGTCGTTTCAAGGCTATCGTCGTCCGGATCTTCACAAAGCAAAAAAACCAAATCATTGTCGCTTGTTTCCATCAAGGTGATCCCCTCAAACTTATGCGTTTTAGAAATCATTTTTAATTCGAGAATCTCTCTTGTTGCTAAATTCATTTTGCCAAATAGACTCCCACCCTTTTCCCCGTCTTCGTATGTAGATTTTGTTTCCTCAATCGCCGCTAAAAAATAAATGATGTTGTCTATCCGTATAGCGTCTGTAAAACCAGCTATGCCTTGTTCGTAATGAGGAAGTGAAACTGGAAAAAATTGTGCAGGTTTTTTAAACCATTTATCTACGAGGATTATCCCATTTCGGTTACCGGGACCATTTCCTCTGTTGAATAAATAGAAATAATCTTCATAGATAAAAGAACCCTCAATATTAAAGTCTTCATCTGCAATGGCTATTGACTTCTTGATCTGATCGAGTTTTTTAGCCATTTTTTGATGTTTTACTACACTGGGTCTATCTGGATTAAACCTAAAAAGATGATTTCTATTTTTTGTCGATCCGGAGCCAAATACATAGAATTCATTGTTGTTTTTAAAAACGGACTCCATATCAAGTTTTTCAGACTTTTTTACTTGTTCATTATTGTCTTTTCCTTCATAGAGTAAATACCTGTCGAGCTTGCTTTCGGGAATCCGATACGTATACAGATAATTGCTGTTGTCTGATATCAAAAAAAGGGTGTTATTTTCATAATGTAGACCAGATACTGCCCCTACCCCAGTAATGGTTAAAAATATTTCGATTAAGAAATTGTTGATCATGCTTGTTGGGGATTAGCTATAGATAGTATATTGAGTACACGATGAAACTCAGGTTGTAGAGCGGCTTTAATATGTATACTTTCTTGTGTGCGAGGGTGAATAAAGTCAAGTGATTGCGCATGTAACATCATCGTGTCCATCTCAAATAGTTCTTTCCAAAGCCTATTCTGTTTGTTGCATCCATGTGGCCTGTCACCTATTATGGGATGGAGAATGTGCGCAAAATGTCGTCTTAATTGATGCATTCGCCCGGTTTCGGGAGTAGCTTCTACCAACGAATAACGTGAAGTTGGAAACTTTCCGGAAGGAATACCAATCTCCGCTTGCGCCAGCTTTTTGAAGTGTGTTACGGCTTCTTGAATAATACCATTTTCTTTAGCCAAGGGATAGTCTATTGTACCTTCTTCAACACAGAAGCCCCTTAATATTGATATGTATCTTTTTTTAATCGCTTTACTGGCAAATAGGGGTTGAATCAGCTGGTCAGTTTCTTTATCTAACGAAAATAATAGGACACCCCCGGTCTTTCTGTCGAGACGATGTGCGGGATAAACTGTTTTACCGATTTGATCCCGGAGGAGTTGCAGTGCAAATAATGATGTGTCTGCTGCAATGGAAGATCGGTGTACCAATAGACCGTGAGGTTTATTGATGGCGATAAGATTTTCATCTTTGTAGAGTATTTCTAACATTATAATGTTTTGAGAATATCAACGATCTCTTCTGCTTTTTCATCAATTTTTGAACTAAACCATATCTTTTTAAAAGCTCCGCCCCCTATTGGAGTTTCTTCACCCTGCCATTTGAGGCTTACCACAGAGAACAGATAATAGTTTTTTATCTTCACATTATTCTCCACAAACTCGTCAACAATGCGATTCCCAAATAAGGTCATGCCGAGATCTAATGCATCTCGGTGTTCGTAATTGAGCTGTTTCTCCACTAAAAGCGTCGCTTTTTCTTTTACGGCAGAATAAAACGTTTCCTCCTTAGGATTGGTCACAATTGCTGCGAGCATGATGACGATAATAATTAATGCAAATATTCTTGTTTTAGACATGTAACAAAAATAGTGCTTAATTTTTTCAACTAAGCACTATTTTTTATGTTAAAATACACTTTCTGTCCATGTGCATTTTAGCCACGGGAACTTTTTGAAACGATTGTTCTGAGGAAGTTCCACGGCACCTTTTTATTATTTTAGCTCAAATACCACATCTATATAACAGGTCAATTTGATGGGGCGAATGTCTATATTGAGGCCATTTCCACTTGATTCCATTACGGAGTCGCTGGCGGCTTTTGC
This sequence comes from Sphingobacterium alkalisoli, assembly GCF_005049105.1. Classification (GTDB taxonomy): domain Bacteria; phylum Bacteroidota; class Bacteroidia; order Sphingobacteriales; family Sphingobacteriaceae; genus Sphingobacterium; species Sphingobacterium alkalisoli. The sequence continues at coordinate 91,329 of NZ_SUKA01000001.1, read as the reverse complement.
ATAAGACATCATACGGGGTTGTGGAATGAGATCATTAAAATTCATACTACTGTTGTCATTGATGACCAAAGCCTTTCCTACTTCTTGTTGATCTGCTTCTGCTAATATTTCTGCGTTGCGACGCGCATCTTTTACCGCTTCTGTTTTTAATTCCTTCTCAATTTCTTTTTTCTGGGAGTGATCGTATCCACTAATAGATGTGCTTTCAATTCCAAATGGATCTACTTTATCCAACATGGCGTCTAAATTGTTGAGATTAGATATTTTGAGACGATATTGGCGCGCCTGCAATAGTTCGGCTCCCTTTTTCTTCGTATTATAGTTATAACTATATACATTTTGAATGGTAAAATCCTCTTTTTTTACACCATTTGCCAGCGCAGCATCGTACAACTGCTTTTCTAGTGTTTCAATAAGAACTTTTTTCTTGGTATTTCCATCCATATAAAATTCTTTCAAATTAATGGAAAGATAAATGATGTCTGGCGTTACTTCGCGTTCGGAGAAGCCTTTGGTCGCTACCTTACGACTGTTTTCTACATTTCCTGTTTGTGCTTGTGCTAATGCCATCGCGCCTGTTAACATAATGATACCTAATAATTTTTTCATAAAATGTTTGATTCTAAATATATGTAAAAGTACTTCAAAAACTCTACCGTTTTTATGTATTGGATAGACACGGAACAACTACGAGCGTTTAAAGTTGTTTTCAAAAAAAATACATCTTTTCAAAAAAATTAATATCTTTAGAGAAAATAATACCTTAATACAATGCAAGAAGGAGTAGTAAAATTCTTTAATGAAACCAAAGGCTTCGGTTTCATCATTCCAAATTCTGGAGAGAGCGAGATTTTCGTTCACGTATCTGGATTAATTGACAAAATTCGTGAGAACGACAATGTTTCTTACGATGTGGATCAAGGCCGCAAAGGTCTTAACGCGGTAAATGTAAAAGTTATCTAATAGATTCTACATATATTTATTGTGAAAAGCCCGTATTCAAGTTCTGAATACGGGCTTTTTTATGCTTATCAATGCCTTTTTAGATCGGTCTATTGCCGTCGAAAGGATTATTGGGTGTGGGCGGATTGGTATTGTAGGGATTATTGGGGTCCTGAAATGCCTGACGTTGTCCAGCAAAAGGGTCTTGATTTTCGTCTTCTTTGGGATCTGGCCCATATTTATTTTGTCCGTGGTCGCCTTCTACGATATAAAGATACAATATGTAAAATATACCAATACAAGTAAATACCCACAAAAGATTCCATCCAGACTTACTCGTATCCTGCAATCTTCGAACTGCAACCGCTAGTGAAGGAATAAAGACGGCCAGGCCGTAGATGGATTGTAAGATGCCATTTTCCATACCGATTTGATTTTCTATACCATAAGTTAGCCCCATTACCTGATCAATAATAGCGAGGATTGAGCTGATTATAAAATTGAACAAGGTGAACATCCAAAATTCCTTACGGCGTGCACGACCGTTAAAATTAGCGTAATTGTCGCGAACGACTTTTAGATACCATTCCATAATTGTTATAAATTTAATTTGACATTAAATATCGAGAATCAATTCCGAATTGACAAATATACTTTCTGTATGATGTACGTGTAGGACAACAGTGTTTTTTTAGTAGTAACTCAAATATTGAGATAACTGTTGGGAAGCCTAATGAAATATTTCTTCTAAAATGTATAACGAATTCACTTCTCCAAAATTTTCCGTATGCAGACGATAGAAGTCTATTATTTTTTGCAGAAGGTAGATCCTATCCTCATGCTTCATATGAAAGCGATGGGATACTTCATAACTGGCCGTAAGTATATTGTGGAATATCGTAGTATGTGGCTCCTGCAATATATGCTGGTGTGCCGGGAGCGATCCGGTAAACACACCGTCAATTAGATCAAAGAACGGTTTTTGATCTTGGTTTACCGTAGGCAGAAAACCTAAAAACTTGCTCAATTTCATTAAAAAACTAAGATGGAAGTTGGCCAAAGGACTTTCTGTTTCATCCAGCCACAATATAGATTGATGTATGAAATGAAATAGTTGCGGATCGGGTTGTTGATGTTTTAATACTTTATAAAGTACTTCATTAAGAAAGAGTGCTAATGAACTTTTTACAATATCTAAGGGTATGTGCTGCAGTGTAGGATACTGTTGCGCCTCTTTGATTCGCTGCAGTGTATTGTTATCTTTATAATATACCACCAACTCCAGGAGGTGAAGTGGTTGTAGAATATTGATGTGGATTTTGGCTTTGGGTTTTCTGGCACCATTGATCAAATACGATTGAAGCCCCAAGTCTTCTGTAAATATTTGAGCCACGACACTGTTTTCCGAATAATGAGTGACTTTGAGGACAATTCCTCGTGTCTTCTGGAGCATATTTTTCTTATTGCTTTTCTCTCCTTCTGTCTAAAATAGTTTTGCGGTCTATTTTGCGAAAAAAACTATAAATGATTAGGAGAAATCCCATTCCGAATAGAATCACACCGATTACCATACTAATTTTGTAAGTGCTATTTTCGCTTTCCATAAGGATGTTTCCACCATACACAGCAGCAATGCCGGTCAGTAAAAGGAGAATGCCGCGGAATAGATATTTGTTCATTGTGAATTGTTGAAAACTATTTTGCCTTCTGCAGACAAATATAATATTATAAAAGATATACATTTGCGATAAGAGCCGATTATTGAATTATTTATTTCAAATAATTCTTGTTTCACTATTGTATTTCACAAATAAAATTTAGATATTTGCAAACTCTTTGCAGAGAGTGCAAAGGGATAATTTGTGTAAATAGACAACATTAAAAATAAATATCATGTCAAGAATTTGTGATCTAACAGGCAAAACGGCATTAACAGGAAATAACGTATCTCATTCGAACGTTAAAACTAAACGTAAATTCTATCCGAATTTGCAAACTAAGCGTTTTTATATTCCTGAAGAAGATCGTTGGATAACTTTAAAAGTGTCTACATCTGCTATTAAAACAATTAACAAGAACGGAATTACTTCGGTTATCAATAAATTTATCAAAAAAGGATACGTTTAGTCTTTAATCGCCTGTTAATTAAAAATATTCATGAACATTAGTCCCTCGGGATTTTAATAAAGTAAAACAATGGCTAAAAAAGGAAATAGAGTACAAGTAATCTTAGAATGTACTGAGCACAAAGAAAGTGGTCTTCCAGGGATGTCACGTTACATCACAACAAAAAATAAAAAGAATACTACAGAGCGTTTAGAGTTGAAAAAATTCAACCCTGTTTTGAGAAAAGTTACTGTTCACAAGGAAATTAAGTAATCACGTTATTGATGGTTCAGGACCATTAATTTAAAAAAAATAATACCATGGCAAAGAAGGCAGTTGCATCGTTACAAAAAGGTGGCGGTAAAGAATTTACTAAAGTTATCATTACTACTAAATCTGCAAAAACTGGAGCGTATACTTTTAAAGAAAGTATGGTACACAATGACAACGTAAAAGATGTTGTTGCTGCAGGATCAAAATAAGCAGAAGATATTCCTTTTTTAAAGTTTTTCTTTAGAAACACGAAAAGCCGTTTTGGTATTGCACCAGAAGGGCTTTTTTAGTATGGCGTGTTTAAGTCTATTGCATTTCGGCTTGTTTCTTGATCGGGCGGATATCTTTTGAGGGAATCGATGAACTCCCTTCACTTGGTTCCAATGACATGCTTGGGCGCGCTCTACTGGAGTTGTGAATTTAAAGCATTTTATCTAAGTTTGGGAAAGAAGATTAAAACATTACTTCACACAGTTTACATTCATGGGATTATTTGATTTTTTCAAGAAAAAACAGGAGACTCCTGAAGCGCAAGAGGCCTTAGATCGGGGTTTGGAGAAGACTAAGGAAGGCTTTCTGTCCAAGATTACAAAAGCAGTTGTTGGCAAATCGACTGTGGATGATGATGTATTGGATAATCTTGAGGAGGTATTAGTCACGTCGGATGTTGGAGTTACGACTACGTTAAAAATCGTAGAGCGTATTCAACAACGTGTAGCCCGTAACAAATATGTAAGTACCGATGAGTTGAATGGACTTCTTAAAGAGGAAATCCAAGACCTGTTGGCAGAAAATAACAGTGCGGATTTTGAAAATTTCGAATATGGAAATCACAAACCCTATGTTATTATGGTGGTAGGTGTTAATGGGGTCGGCAAAACGACTACGATAGGTAAGTTGGCACATCAGCTCAAATTAGCAGGAAATAGTGTCGTTTTAGGGGCAGCAGATACATTTAGAGCAGCTGCGGTAGATCAAATTCAACTTTGGGGCGAACGGGTAGGTGTACGGGTTGTGGCTCAAGCCATGGGTTCGGACCCGGCTTCTGTGGCATTCGACACGGTACAGTCCGCCGTTGCTAATGGTGACGACGTAGCTATTATTGATACAGCAGGTCGTTTGCACAATAAGGTGGGTTTAATGAATGAGCTTGGTAAAATCAAGACCGTAATGCAGAAAGTTGTGCCAGGTGCGCCACATGAAATTTTGTTGGTTTTGGATGCATCTACCGGTCAGAATGCAATAGAACAGTGTACACAGTTTACACAAGCTACTGACGTTAATGCTCTGGCGCTGACGAAACTAGACGGTACTGCGAAAGGCGGTGTGGTAATTGGTATTTCCGATCAATTCAAGATTCCGGTAAAATATATTGGAGTGGGTGAAAAAATTGGCGATTTACAGTTATTTAATAAGAAGGATTTCGTGGATTCACTATTTAAGTAATATATCAAAAGCTTTTTTAGATAAGGAAGCTCTTTCCGTGATTTTAGAGAAAGACTTTTCGTTTTTTTGGTAGTGAGTATATCTTCTCGATACCTGCCTACTGCAGACAGGGGGCATATCTGACTACGCAATACTAAAACAATATGAGAACAAAATATGCAAAGGTTACCCCACCAGTGAGTAAACCTCGTGTGAATGTCGTTACATTAGGATGTTCGAAAAATATACACGATAGTGAGGTATTGATGGGACAATTAAAGGGTAATCAAATCGAAGTCGTTCATGAATCGACGAACATTCAGGCCAATGACATTGTTGTAATTAATACTTGCGGATTTATCGATAATGCAAAACAGGAATCGATCGATACGATTCTGCAATATTCAGAACTCAAAGATCAGGGTAAAATAAACAAAGTAATTGTAACCGGATGTTTATCTGAGCGATATAAACCTGAATTACAGTCCGAAATTCCAAATGTAGATGCCTATTTCGGAACGAACGATCTGCCTGATCTACTTTCCTCTATAGGTGCAGACTATCGGCATGAACTATTGGGCGAACGTTTATTAACGACACCGTCTCATTTTTCGTATTTCAAAATTGCGGAAGGATGTAATCGTCCCTGCTCCTTTTGTGCTATTCCGATTATGCGGGGAAAACACGTTTCTAAATCAATCGATGATTTAGTAAAAGAAGCGAAATTCTTGGCTTCAAATGGTACCAAAGAACTTATCTTGATTGCACAAGATTTAACCTATTATGGGTTAGATATTTATGGGAAACGTAATCTTTCGGATTTAATGCGACAACTTTCTGATGTAGATGGAATCGAATGGATTCGTTTGCAATATGCATATCCTTCTGGTTTTCCGATGGATATATTGGATGCCATGAACGAAAGAAGTAATATTTGTAATTACTTGGACATGCCCTTACAACACATCAGTGATAAGATGTTAAGTTCGATGCGTCGCGGTACAAGTAAGCAAAAGCAGATAGATCTTGTTGATAAAATTCGGGATAAAGTTCCAAACATAGCGCTACGTACGACACTGATTTGTGGTTATCCAGGGGAGACCGAGCAAGATTTCCAAGAAATGTTGGAGTGGGTGGAAGAAACGAGGTTCGACCGTTTGGGATGTTTTACGTATTCGCACGAAGAAAAAACGCATGCACATACATTGATGGATGATATTCCGGAAGAAGTAAAGCAACAACGTGTAGAAGCTATCATGGATGTACAGCAGGGTATTTCATACGACATCAACCAAGAAAAAATAGGGAAGACCTTCAAGGTCTTAATCGATAAAGTAGACGGAGATTATTTTGTGGGGCGTACCGAATACGACTCTCCCGAAGTTGATAACGAGGTACTTATCGAAACGAAGGAAACTTACGCCCGTATCGGTGATTTCGTGCAGGTAAATATTCATCGGGCTGAAGACTTTGATTTGTATGGTACTGTTGTGCGGTAATCATGTGACGGTGCAACCGTGTTGTTGCTTGGTCGGAACATGAAAATCGTAGCTGATCTGCTTTTGATTATTTAAAATAAAACATTTGAAAAAGCCAGAAAGTTCGCTAAGTTTGTTATAGATTATTTTAACCATCTTATTACGATCAATATGACAAAAAATTTATCCTTCTTCACCCTTCTGTTGGGTTCGCTATTTATGGCATGCAACCCAAGTCATGTTGAGCCGGAGCTAATCATTGATCCCGTTGAGGATATTGCGTCTCTTTCGGTTATCAATGTATCTAATAAAACAGCTACGTTGCCAGATCAATTAAATATTGATGGATTATTTGGATCGAGTAAGGGAATAAAAATTGGCGGACCATCAGGTCAGACAGGGTTATACGAAGATATTCAGGCTGGGCTTCGGAAGTTTTCCATTGGCGAATACACGGATAGCCTTATAATAAATAAGCACAACTATTACACCTTAATGGTATATAATAACGATAGCGTACAGCTTCATTTAGATGCTCCTTATAGTTCTGATAATCAATTTATTATTATGCCATCAATACGCTGGAATCTTATCGACGGTAATCCGGCAGAATATCGAGTCGATATAATGGGGGATTCGTTGATCCGTGATATTGACGTCAACAAATTTACTTATGTTCCTTCCGAGGAGAAAAAGGTAGAGTTACAACTATATCGTATCAGCGATTTGAGTACTGCAGTGGATAAATACATGTTTGAAATCGACGTGAATAAGAAGTTTACGGTAAATATCTCACGTTCGGGAGTAGGCTATACGTTTAATACCATCGCCCAGACTACAAAGTAAAGGACCGGCATCATTCACAATTGTCAAATAAATGATATAATTCGTTCTGTAAACCTACCTTTTTGGAAAAAACTGTAATTTGTATACCGAAAGAGTATACATTTGTGCAAGATTTTAAAAAGGTAGATGAAAGCAACATATATCGACTATAAAGACACCAGCAATTTTTCGAAAACATTATTAGCTTATTTGGCAACAGATGAAAATCTTGCCAGTTTTTATGGCAATTCTCCTGACACTGCGGGTTTCCAACGACAAATCGAGTTAAAGTCTTCTTTTGAACATCGGGCTGTATTAGTCCAACAGTTACAACTACAGTATGGTGATCTATTATCGGGCTCGCCCGAGGTGGCGGCCAATATTGAGTTGTTAAAGAGTGACAATACCTTTACCGTTACAACAGGGCATCAATTAAATATCTTTACCGGGCCTTTGTATTTTATTTTCAAGATCGTTACTGCGATTCGTCTGGCATCCGATTTAAAAAAAGACTTTCCAGATAAAGAATTCGTGCCCATTTATTGGATGGCAACAGAGGATCATGATTTTGAGGAGATTAACAACACACGTGTCTATGGCAAGAAGATAGTCTGGGATGTTCCACGTGTGTCGGGTACTGGAAGAATGGATACAGGCAGTATGGAGCGCGTGGTACGTCAATACTGTTCGATGTTGGGTCTATCGGATAATTCCGCGAAGCTCACCGCGATAGTGGAAGAAGCTTACTGCAGAGACCGGTCTTTAGCAGATGCAACTCGTGTTTTCGTAAATGCGCTATTTAGGGAGTATGGTCTGGTCATTGTTGATGCCGATAAACCGGAGCTAAAAAAGCTCTTTGCCCATATTATTCAGGATGATATCTTACATGAAAAAAGCTTCCGTGCCATTAGCGATACGTCTCAGCAGCTAGAACAGAAAGGTTTTCAAGCACAAGTACACGCCAGAGAATGTAATTTTTTTTATCTAACCGACGATTTCCGGGAACGGATTGTCAAAAATCCGGATGGTAGGTTCGAAGTTTTAAATCAGGATATATACTTTACTGAAGCGGAAATAATAACCGAAATTCAATCTCATCCCGAGCGTTTTAGCCCCAATGTAGTTATGCGACCTCTATATGAAGAGATAATTCTGCCTAATCTGGCCTATATCGGTGGCGGCGCTGAAATTGTTTATTGGCTTCAACTGAAAGCTAATTTCGATCAGTTTGGCGTTCCTTTTCCGATTCTGATACCACGTAACTCGGCCATGATCACGGACGATAAAGTTGCCGGTAAAATTTTTAGATTGGACCTCACGTTTAAAAGTATTTTTAAATCAGCTCTCACCCTGCAGAATGATTATGTCAAACGGCATACTACCTACCGTCTTAATTTAAAGGATGAGTGGATGGAGATCAACGCGATATTTGGGAAAATCAAGCTTCGTACCCACAAAATTGATCCCAGTCTGGGTCCTAGTGCAGAGGCCGTAAAGGCCCGTCTCAAAAAGGCGATGAATAATTTAGAGAAAAAGCTTCTGAAAGCCGACAAGAGAAACCACGAAGAAGCCTTAATCCATATTGAAAGGGTAAAAGAGCAATTATTTCCCGGCGGAGGACTACAAGAACGTACAGAGAATTTTGCAACATTGTATATTAAGTATGGAGATGATCTGGTCAAAGAGTTAGTGAAACATTTTCACCCCTTAGACTTTAAGTTTACAATTCTGTATTAAATAGAATACTTCTTTAGGCATTAGCCATTATGCATGTAAGAGCACTCCGTCCGGTTAAACCTCCAAAAGGCGGCATATGGATTTTTATACACTACAAGAACTTCTTGAAAATGGAATACAAGATCTTTAGGTCTTCCTCGTTGAGGCTAGCTGTTGTGGTGTCTTTTTGGATATAATGTATTTTGAATGCTTTAATGGCAGCATCCAGATTTTTAACATCATAACCAATAATTCGTAGCGCTAATCGGGGATCGAAACCGAGGGGAGGAGCTTCCAAGTACTCATCGTACCAAAAACCAAAACCTTTTTCGGCCAAAATTTTCCAGGGGAAACGTGATGGGTCATTTTTTCTTGTAGGAGCATAATCCATATGGCCTATAAAATTAGCCTGGGGAATCTTGTGCGCATCTTTTAAATAGGTCAACAACTGAACCAAAGCGTCGATCTGGATTTCAGGCCAGGGATCGGATATTCCATTATTGTCCAGTTCTATACCGATTGAGGAGGAATTCAAGTCGGTATCATTACCCCATTTTCCCAGCCCGGCATGGTGCCCACGATAATAATCGTTGACCATCTGCACAATTTTTCCATCTCTTCCGATAACATAATGCGAACTTACACCCGCTCGCTCACTATGGAACGTTTTTACCGTTTGCTCCAATGAATCTTGAGCAGTGTGGTGTATCATTACATAATTGGGTTTGCGTAAACCAAAATTAATAGATGCGATCCATTCTTTATCAGTGGAATTAATTTTCTCCAGTTGCCCTAATACAGGACTTTCTTTATACACTTCAGCGAACTGCTTTGCCTTCTTTTTATATATTTTTTCGGTGGCGGCATATTTTCCCCCTCCACATGAAGAGAAGACAAATAGTACTATTATAGTTGACAGAATGGTATGTGCTTTCATAACGCAAATATATTGAGTCTCAGGCATATTCTTGGTCTTTAATATAATATTTGTGTAATCTATATTGAGGTGTTGGGAGATAGTAGGACTACTAATAAAATTTGCTGTATCTTTGTCGTGTGGCAGAAGAAACTAAGTTAGTGGATATCAGAAGTCTTTCATTGGATCAATTGAAAGAGAAACTTACCGAAATGGGTGAGCAGGCTTTCCGTGCAAAACAGATTTATGAGTGGATCTGGCAAAAATCAGCAACTGATTTTGATCAAATGAGTAATTTGAGTAAACCACTTCGGGAAAAATTAAAGACTGGTTTTGCAATTAATTTTGTTAGGGTTAAAGAATCGCAGATCAGTTCAGATAGGACCATAAAAAGTAGTTTTTCACTTTATGACGGCAACATCATCGAGGGCGTATTAATCCCAACGCCAGAGCGTATGACAGCATGTGTGAGTTCGCAAGTGGGCTGTAGTCTTACGTGTAAATTTTGTGCTACAGGGTATATGGACCGCAAGCGTAATCTAAATGCAGATGAAATTTATGATCAGGTTGTTCTGATCAGTAAGCAAGCTGAAGAGAAATATAGCCTGCCTCTTACCAATATCGTTTACATGGGAATGGGGGAGCCACTATTGAACTATTCAAATATGATGAAGTCCGTTGAACGCATTACAGCGGCAGACGGGTTGAATATGGCAGCGAAACGTATTACAGTTTCCACTGCGGGTATCGCCAAAATGATTAAAAAGTTAGGGGATGATGAAGCGAGGTTTAATCTGGCACTTTCATTACATGCTGCAAATGATGAAAAGCGTAATGAAATTATGCCTATCAATGAGCAGAATACGCTTCAATCTCTAGCCGAAGCCCTTAAATATTATTACGCTAAAACCAAAAACCCGGTTACGTTCGAATATATTGTATTTCACAATTTCAATGATGAGCTGCAGGATGCGAAGGAACTAGCCCGTTTTTGTAAACATGTGCCTTGCAAAGTCAATATTATCGAGTACAATCCCATCGCACTTGCTGATTTTGTCAATGCAGAAGCAGATAAAATCGATCAGTTTGCTGCTTATTTGCGGAGTCAAGGTATTATTACCAATGTGCGCCGCAGTCGCGGAAAGGATATTGATGCGGCATGTGGTCAATTGGCGATAAAGGAAGAACTTTCATGATTCCATTGAATCACCAATAGTCATGAACATTCCTGATGGCGATTGGTGACAGTTACTTTCAGAAAAAAGAAACGACAGCATACTTACTTTATTTTTACTATCTTTAATCAACCAACCGACTAAAGATGTGGTAGTTCGTCAATATTTTAAGGATCTAGTACACTTACTCTTTCCAAGTATATGCGTAGGATGTGAGACACCCCTCTTGTCTCATGAAGAATTGCTATGTACAGAATGCTTATATCACCTTCCTTTTACTGATTTTCATTTAGATCCAGAGAGTGCGACAGCGCGCCAGTTGTGGGGCAAATTAGACTTTCAATTTGCCGTATCCATGTTATATCTGTCTAAGTTCTCCCGTGTAGAAAAGATCATCCATAATTTAAAATACGGAAATCAGCCGGCGGTAGGCTATTATCTGGGTAAAATGTATGCGCGAAAATTGGTAGGGGTTTCCGATATAGAACAGATCGATCTAATCTTACCAGTTCCGTTGCATCGTTCGAAATTACGGACAAGAGGATACAATCAGTCTAGCTATTTTGCAAAGGGCCTTGCGGAGGGGCTAGAAAAAGAATGGACAGACACATTGTTGCGTCGGTTAAAGGCTACGGTAAGCCAGACGAAAAAGAGTCGATCAGATCGGTACGACAATGTAGAGAACATATTCCACATCAAAGACAGTGGGGCGATAAAAGATAAACACATCTTGATTGTCGATGATGTGTTGACTACTGGAGCTACCATTTCATCCCTAGGAAATGTCTTGATCGATGCGGGAGCAAAAGTAAGCGTAGCAACCATAGCAAGAGCGTAGCCTATCTTCGTTTTCCAATCGGTGAAGGGCAATCACAGTCTTTTTTAAAAATACTACAGGACTGTAAGCCTGTTGTGGTCAGCAAGGCTATAATCAGCCAAATTAAGTGTTTTTTTTGCATTAGAAATCTTTTTTTTGATAGTATAAAATATATGCAAAAGTTCCCATACCTATACCCACCACATCCGCAAATATGTCCCACCAATCAGACATACGTGTTGGTGAAAAGTACAGTTGAGCACCTTCGGTTATGAAAGCAAATATCACAGTAGCTATCAGCACTTTAAAAATAGTTATCCATTTGGACGCTCGCCTTTTAGATTTAATGATAGATCCCCAGTATAGCAATACAGTCAAAACGAAGAATGTGCCACAATGTGCCAGTTTGTCGAAACCTTCGAAAAGAGGTATTCCTACCTCATTGGAAGGCATTATCATAAGCACAAACATAATAAGCGCCCAAAATATAGCCCAAACGTAATTTACAATATATCTCATGTCGGCCTAAATGTCGTATTAATCTTTGAATTAGAGAAAGTAATTCTGCGTAAAAGCATAAAAATCATTTGATATTACTCCTATAGTATATTGCTGTTTTAAAATTATTTATCTGATATTCAGTACATTAATTGTGTTTTGTTAAAAAATATAGTACTAGGCATTGCAAAGTACTATATAAAGAATATATCTTTGTATTATTATGATAGCAGAAAATACACAAACCCAAATGCGAAAGGGGATACTTGAATACTGTATTCTTTCCATTATTTCTAAGGGTGAAATATACGCTTCGGATATTATAGGCGAGCTTAAAAAGGCAGAGCTTCTGGTAGTGGAAGGAACGCTTTATCCACTATTAACTCGTCTTAAGAATAATGGACTTTTGAGTTATAGCTGGAAGGAATCGACTTCCGGTCCTCCTCGGAAGTACTATCAAATCACCAGTGAAGGTACCGAAGTATTGCAAAAGCTTGATATTACGTGGAAGGAACTGGTTTACGCCGTAGAGACATCATTATTTGGACGAAAATAACAACAAACATAAACAACCCAACTATAACAGTAAAAATCATGAATAAGACCATCATCATAAATATCAACAGCATTGTTTTTCATATTGAAGAAGATGCCTATGAGACATTACGTGGCTATATGATCGATATTAAGCGACATTTTAGTCAATCTGCAGATAGTGGAGAGATATTGCTTGACATTGAAAACCGAATCGCTGAAATGTTTAGTGAGCGTATTCAGACAGGAAGAAAAGAAGTGATCAATAAAGACGATGTTTCGGAAGTCATTGCACAGATGGGTCGGGTGAGTGATTTCGAAGAGGCTTCTGAAGAAGAAGAGAAGGGACAACAATCTTTTCATCAGCAAGAACCGTCAGGCGAGGAAGACCATAAATCTTTCCCAACTGGGAAGAAATTAATGCGTGATCCAGAAGACACAACGATCGGTGGTGTTTGTAGTGGGCTAGGGCACTATTTTGGTGTTCAGCCCAAATGGATGCGTGCATTCTTTATTCTGTTCGTTTTGATTGGAGGATCAGGTGTACTTCTTTACATTGTGTTGTGGGCGGTGATGCCGGTCGCTTCCACTCGTACGGATAGGATGGCAATGCGAGGTGAAGCACCCAATTTGCAAAACTTCAAAAAGAGCTTTGAGGAGGAAATGGAAGGTATCCGTGAAAACCTTTCTGGCGCCAACGCCCATTTTAGCAGAGGACTACGTACTGTTGGTACTGGTTTCGGAGAGATTTTCAAATTCATCGGAAAGGCATTAGCTGCTTGTATGCTCGTGGTCACCGGATCTGTTGTTTTTGGTTTGTTTTTCTTCTGTGTCGCCTGTACATTAGCGATCATGGGCTATCAGGAAGAAATCAAATTTCCTCCATTGGAAATACTGCAACCGGGACAGGCATTTTTCGCTTTGCTAGCAGGTACTCTCGCCGTTGCCCTGCCTTTTATTGCGTTATTTTATATTTTCCTTCGGATCTTATTTAAGATCAAGCCCCTGAATAATTACCTTTCACTGGGTATGTGGGCGACCTGGATTGTTTCTATTATCGTGGTAATTTTCTATTGTGTGATAGGGGCACAAGATTTTAGGGAAGATAGTATCATCAAAGTAGATAGAACCCTTAAGACGCAGAGCGTGTACTCGTTTTCAGAGAAAGATGTACGTGTAATCGAAGCATCGTCCTCAGCAGATGGTAAAACAAAATACGATATTCAGGTCGACGGAGAAAGTTTGCATAACCTGTTGCGTTCGGATATTGAAATTCGTTTTGAATCATTAGATTCATTGGAAAAGCCCTTTATCCAATATCATTACAAAGCAAAAGGCAAATCATACCAACTGGCAGCTGAACGTGCTTCGAAAATAAACTATCAAGCCGAACAGGTGGACAATAAAGTAATCTTTAATAGCCATTTTGCATTAGGGGCTGATGATGTTTACCGGGATCAACGTGTAAATGTGGTGGTGTACCTACCGGTAGGCGCCAAAGTAGAAATAATGGAGTCTTTGCAAAATAAAATTAGAGAGATTGCCTACGACAATTGCTATGATAATTATACCGATGAATCGAAAACGAAACAAACCGAGTGGATTATGACAAAATCCGGTTTGACCTGTGCAATACCAGAAAAATTGGACGAAGAAGAAAATGAAGAAAAGGATGCAACTCAATCAGAATAAATCACGTCTAGGAGATAATGAAAAATAGATATATAAAGCAAATATTACTAGTATTGCTATTGAATATGCTAGCTACTGTTCATTTTGCTTGGGCCTTACGGCAAGAAACAGATGTAAAAGGTAAGGTTGTTAACGAACAGCAGGAACCTATTGTCGGTGCTTCCGTTTACCTTTTGTCTTCAAATACAGAGGTCATTATCAAAACCGGCGTCACCGATAATGGGGGGTATTATGAAATAAAAAATGCACCCCAGGGTTCATTTGTAATTGAAGTGTCGGCAGTAGGACTATCCACATTTAAAAGCGAGCCGTTTACAATTGCCGATAAAGGAACAGAAATGGACGTCATTACGATGTTGCCATTGTCGACCGAAATTGAGGCAGTGGAAATCAAAGGTGAACTGCCACTCATTCAAAGCTCGAACGGAAAATTAATATTAAACGTCGAAAATTCATCTATTTCGGCTGGTAATAACGCTTTGGAAGTTTTAAAAAGGGCCCCTGGTGTGAGTGTTGACAAGGATGACAATGTGTTATTGATGGGGCAACAAGGTGTTAATGTGACTATCGACGGCCGTCAAACCTATATGACGGGAGATCAATTAGCGACATTTTTAAAGAGTACAGATGGCGCTCAGATAAAAAGTATAGAAGTTTCTACCACACGGTCTGCTAAAGACGACGCAGAAGGAGCGGCTGGGGTCATTAACATTGTGATGAAGAAGAATAAGATGGAAGGTTTTAACGGGTCTTTTGTAGCGAGTGGTGGCATGGGTAAGCATTTCCGGGGTAATTCATCTATTAGTCTAAATTATAAGAAGAACAATACGACATTGTTTGGTAACTATTCCTATACAAATAATACAAGAGAGGATGACTTGGAGATCGAACGGACGATTTCGAATAAGAATGTGAATACTGTTTCGAATCAAAAAACTACCCTTGTGGAAAATGACCGTACCCATAATTATAAAGTGGGCATAGAACAAAAGACTTCTGACAGAAATATCTTAACACTTCAATTTAATGGGAATAATAACATTGAAGAGCAGGATAACAACAGTATAACCAATTTTGGTCCTAATTTGATTAGCATAGATTCCATCCTGAATTCCGTAACCGTTAGCAATCAAACCTTTAACCGGTACTCATTGAATGCAAATAACGAGTTTAAAATTGACACGAACGGAACGAAGCTGACAGCCGATGTGGATTACAGCATGTTTCGTACAACTAATCATGTTGATTATGACTACCGTATGTTGAATCCGGACCAGTCTCCTTTGTATGATCCCGAGTTGGAGCGTAATATAATGCCCGTCGAGATTGATATTTTTGCTGCAAAATTGGACTTTTTAAAGACCATCGGAAAGGGTCAGCTGGAGATCGGAGTTAAATATAGCAACGTAAATTCGGATAATAATACGCAGTACGATTTATTCCTTAACAATAGCTGGCAAAATGACGCGAATCGTTCCAATTATTTCATTTATAAGGAGCAAATCGCCGCCGGATATATCGACTACAATACAACATTTGGTAAGTGGAATGCAAAAGTTGGATTGAGAGGTGAATACACGATATCTGACGGACATTCCGTTACAAAGGATGAACAAGTTAAGCGGGATTATCTGGATATGTTTCCTTCCGGATCGTTGAGTTATAATGCCCATGAGAATCATGTGTTGGCATTGAGCTATGCACGTAAGATTTCGCGACCAAACTATCGCTTCCTCAATCCTTTTGAGTTTTATATCGATAAATTTACCTTCATGAAAGGAAATCCCTATCTGAATCCACAGTATACCCATAATATTACGCTTAACTACAGTCTGTACAAAATGTTTAATATTACTCTAGGTACTGACTTGACAACAGATGCGATGGTAGAGAGTATGGGACAGGATTCGACAAAAAACACAACGTGGGTTATCCGAGAAAATTTAGGCAAATCTTCAACCAGCTATGTAAATATCAGTGCACCTTTCCGGATCGGTAAGTTTTGGACCATGTATAATAACTTAACAGGAATTCATATGTATTTCGAGGGACCGATTGCCGGATCATACGTAAAACAAGGTTCGGTTTTCTTTCAAGGTGCGTCTATGAATACCTTTAAGCTTTCAAAAGCATTCTCTGCCGAAATGTCCGTTAACTATACCTCTCCATTTATCTATAACGTATACCGTATAGAGACCAAATGGAACATGGATGTGGGAGCTACGTATAATTTTAAAGACGAGAGAAGCTCCCTCAAATTTGCCGCGACAGATATTTTTAAAACCAATAGGAATAATCTGTCAACAAATTTTTCGAAGTTCAATTCCAAAATACGTCAGTATAATGATGCGCAGACAATACGACTGACGTATACGTATAAATTTGGAAATTTAAAACAGTCTATTCGCAAAAAAGATAGCGATAGCGAGGAAAAAAGCAGGGCTTTATAATTAAGCCGCAAGCACTTTGCTTGCGGTTTTTTAATTATAATTGTAGTATGAAGATGAATAGCATATCTGTTTTTTGCGCGTCAAGTTCTGGTTTCGACGAATCATGGATGCGAGAAGCTCGTCATGTGGGCGAATATTTAGCGACTAAGAATATTACCTTGGTGTACGGAGGCGGACGGGTAGGACTTATGGGCGCTGTAGCTGATGGTGCGTTAGCCAAGCAAGGGAAAGTTATCGGTGTCATACCCAATTTTTTAAACAGTAAGGAAATAGCACATAGTGGGGTTACGGAGTTAATCTGCGTGGAGACCATGCACGAACGTAAGACGATTATGGATGAAATGTCTGAGGGTATCATTGCGCTCCCAGGTGGATTCGGAACGATGGAAGAACTATTTGAGATGATAACCTGGGCCCAACTTGGTTTACATCAAAAGCCAGTAGGGATATTAAACACGAATGGGCTTTACGATCATCTCATTACCTTTATCGATCATTTGGTGCAGGTAGGGCTGTTAAAAAAGGAAAATCAAGAGATGCTATTGGTGGATAATACGATAGAAGCATTAATCCTCAAAATGGAATCGTATATACCGGCCAATGTACCCAAATGGCTTACTCAGGATCAAACATAAAAGGCGAAAATTAGCTATGCTGTACAGGCAGCACGATCTGCTCGAATTCGGTGATCGGATATTTTGTTTCGATCATTTTGATCAGCAATTCTACAGACGCTTTACCCATCTCAAACGCATTTTGTCGGATTACCGTTATTTTTGGAGAAAATAACTGAATAAAATCCGAGTTGGTAAATCCTGCAATCGGAAAATCATGCGTTACGTTTTTCTCTTTCGTAGCCAATAGAAAGCCGGCGGTAAGACGATCCCCCGATATAAAAATACTGTCAAAACCTTTCTGGACAAAATGGTCTAATGCGCGGTGGATTTCATCCATGTGCATTCCCCCGTATGGACAGTATTGGATCAATTGTTCATCAAAAGCAATACTATGTTTATCCAGCGCGGCTTTATAGCCATCAAGACGAGACTGTGTAATAGAAAGGCTCTTCGAGTTTGTAAGATGTGCAATCCGATTTTTTCCAGCTAATATAAACTCTTCTGTAGCTCTATATGCACCTTGAAAATTATCGGATACCACGGTGAATGTATTGAAGTTTTTTGGAATGCGATCAAAAAAAACAATTGGTAGCCCCCTGTTGTACAGCTCCTTAATATAATCGATATTGTGGGTTTCGGACGATAAGGAGATGAGAAGGCCATCTACCGACCGAGAGGCCAAATGTTCTATATTCATCTTCTCTTTCTCACTCGATTCATGAGACTGTGAAATAATGACGTGATAGTTTTTCTGATGTGCTACGGATTCGATGCCGTTTACGATCTGAGAAAAGAAATTATTCGCGATCTCGCTGACCACGATGCCTATACTTTGCGATTTCCGTTCTTTCAGACTTCTGGCAATAGGATTTATTTTGAATTTTATTTTCGCTGTATAGTCCAACACTTTCTTTTTGGTATCTTCACTGATTTCGTGACTATCCCGGAGCGCACGTGAGACAGTAGAGGTGGAAACACCTAAATCCTGCGCAACATCTTTAAGAGTGTAATTTCTGTACTTCACAAAGGTAAACTTAGATAAAATGCTTGGCATTCGCAAACCGGACGTAGTGAGCGCATGCATGCCATCGAAGCAGGCACTAGTGGAAAATACCTATTGAAAAAACACCATTCGTAACTTAAGGGGAATACCATCTATGCGTTTAGCATATCCACTTAGATTCATCGATTTACCTTGTTAAGCCATTTTTCATATTCTCGTGTGATGACTTTTTGCGGCCAATTGCCGTACCAGGAATAGCCGTTTTTTCGTTCCTCGCTTACTTCATTTAAAGAATACTTTACCTTATTATCGCGATCACCGAAAATAGGCTGGTTAGTCTTGACATCATAAAACCTCGCCCATATGGTCGACGTAGGTGAAGTAACTAGCTCTCTGATGAGTTTTCCGTTTTTTTCTGTTTTAATATAATCATATCCTACTTCTTTGTGAGTTGAAAACCATTCCACGGCATGGGTAATAGCATTTTTTATCTCCGGAGCGGGGTTCTCGATATGCATTAAGAAGCGAAGAATACCCGCAGACTCCGCCGTAGCTAAAGCTATCGGTTCAAACAATCTAGCTTGAGCCGGTTCCATTGTTTTCTGGTCATATTGAGCGGCCCAAATAGTTGCTTTGTTTCCTTGTTTAACTTGGGTCCGTAGGATGCAGTCGATCCCTTGGGTTAGAGCCGGTTCTATTTCTCCACTAAATTTATCGGTCAAGACGGTGTAAGGTTCCTGTTTAGTTGATATAGAAAGTAAAATTTCCAATACATTAATCATCGCCCCGTCATTGTAGGTAATCTGACCTCGGTATGAGCTGCTATCAGGGTAATATTGAGGCCAGCCCCCTTTGTCATTTTGCGCACTAAGAATATATTGTACGCCCTTTGTTGCCGCGTCAAGATAGGTGCTATTATTAGTCTTTGAATAAGCTAGAAGAAGATGATTTATCTCGCGGGTGGTTGCATTGTTGTCGATAGTCGCCAATTTTTCGGTTGATCGATTGATGACTTTTTGTAGAGCAGGTGTCAGGAGCTTCGAATAGTTAACAACCGATTTATCCGCCAATTGTTTAGGCCAACCTCCATTTTTAAGTTGATAGCTGATCATGCGTTCCGCTATAGGATCCGTCAGCTCTTGCGCAGTTGAAATGCCGAATAGTGCGGCCAGCAGAATAGATAAAAATATTTTCATAGCGGAGATTATTAAGATAGTAGCTATTGGACAGCCGAATCGACAAAAGGCTTATAACGATACAAGTCAAGCACGGAGGCTTGACTTGTATCAATTATTTCTAAAATATAAACTTGGTACTGACGAAATTAGAATTGTTGCTCTCAATGATATCATTGAGGAGCTTCTTGTTGTCGTCAGTGTACTTTGCTGCCACCAACGATCGTATAGAAAATGATCGGATGGCGTCAAACACTGAAAGTGTACCTTCCGCACTATCCTTTCTACCCGTGAACGGGAAACTATCTGGTCCACGTTGGCATTGACAGTTGATATTCACGCGGCTTACCTGATTTACCAAGGGATCGATCAATGATGAAATAATCGCCGCATTCCGACTGAATATACTTACCTGTTGTCCATGGGGTGAGCTAATCAGATATTCTATAGGCTCTTCAAGATCATCAAAAGGCACGACAGGAATCAATGGTCCGAATTGCTCTTCCCGATACAGCTTCATCTTATCGTTTACAGGATATAAAATAGCAGGATAAACAAAGGATTCTAATGTTTGTCCACCGTTCTCGTTGATTACTTTAGCACCATTTGCCACCGCATCTGTGATGCATTCCTGCAAATATGTAGGCTTATTAGGCTCTGGAAGTGGCGTAAGCGACACCCCGCTTTCCCACGGCATTCCAAATTTTAGTTTGGAGACCTCTTCAGAGAGCTTTTTTAAGAACTCCTGAGCCAAGCTGCGGTGTACGTATACTATCTTGATAGCCGTGCAACGTTGCCCGTTGAATGACAAAGAGCCCAGTACCGTTTCCTTTACCGCTAGGTCAAGATCAACATCCTTTGTAATAATAGCTGCATTTTTAGCATCTAAGCCTAATATAGCACGAAGTCTATTTACTTTCGGATGCAGTTTCTTAAGCTCATTTGCAACTTTACTGCTACCGATTAAGGTTAAAACGTTGATCTTCCCAGATTCCATTAGTGCGGGAATAATCTTATTACCTCTACCGTAGATGGTGTTGATTACGCCTTTTGGAAAACTAGATTGAAACGCTTCCAGTAAGGGGTAATGTAATAATGTACCATGTTTTGGTGGTTTAAACAACAGCGTATTACCCATAATCAAGGCCGGAATCAACGTCGTAAATGTTTCATTCAAGGGATAGTTGAACGGTCCCATACATAATACGACACCCAGTGGCGAACGACGGATTTGAGCGATAATACCCTGTTCTATTTCGAAACGGGAAGATTGTCTATCCAGATCTTTTAAAGAATCGATAGTAGCGTAAATATATTCCACTGTTCGATCAAATTCTTTGATCGAATCGGCATATGATTTTCCGATTTCCCACATGATCAATTTGACAACAACATCTTTTTTGTCGATCATTTTATTGGTGAAATCTTCGACACATTTAATGCGCTCGGCCACAGACATCGTAGGCCATTTTCCGCGACCATTGTCGTATGCCGCCACAGCAGCACTTAATGCTTCTTCTGATTCTTTTTCCGTACATACCGGATAGCTACCAATACGTTTACGAACCAAGCCGTCTTTCGTTTTTATGCAAACGGGTGAGAAAACTTCACTGACAGACCCATCCCAGGTTTTCATTTCGCCATTTGATAGAAATGTGCGCTGGTCGATCTGCTCTTCCAAGAGATACTCTTTGGGGATGTCTTTTTCTTCCCAAAAGAGATTGTCTAAATTTAAGCTCATAATAAGTTTAGTTGTTTGATGATTGTATGCTCAAGTTAACAAGGTGCTCGACAGGTGATATGTTGAGCACCTTGTTGTATTATTTGTAAAAATTGAAATAGTTTCTTGCGTTTTTATAGCAGATATCTTCTACAAGCTTCCCAATCCATTCCATATCATGTGGTAATTCGCCGTTTACCACGTCTTCCGCGAAAAGATTACAAACTAACCTTCTGAAATATTCATGTCTAGGAAACGAAAGGAAACTTCGGGAATCCGTAAGCATGCCAACAAGCCGGCTCAATAAACCCATATTCGAAAGAGTATTCATTTGTTTGATCATGCCGTCTTTTTGGTCGAGAAACCACCAGGCTGATCCAAACTGAACCTTGCCGGCCACCGATCCGTCGTTAAAGTTACCGATCATCGTAGCGATCAATTCGTTGTCCGCCGGATTAAGATTGTAGATAATCGTCTTTGTAAGTTTATCCTGTGTGTCCAATCTGTTTAAGAATTTGGATAATGCTCTTGCCTGGCTAAAATCCCCAATCGAGTCAAAACCCGTATCCGGACCTAATTTGGTCAATAGTCTGGTGTTGTTATTTCGAAGTGCACCAAGATGATACTGCTGTACCCATCCTTTTTCATGATCCCATTCCGCAAAATAGATCAACATGGCAGATTTAAACTTGAGGTTTTCCGAATAACTGATTTCCTGATTTGTGCGGATTTTGCTGAAAATAGCCGTGATTTCGTCTTTCGTATAATCTTCTGCATAGATTTGTTCTAGTCCATGATCAGATACTGAACAGCCATTGGCTGCAAAGAAATCGTGACGTTGTTTGAGCGCGCTCAAATACTCATCCAGTGAACCTATGGAAGTATTGGTAACCTGTTCTAATTTTGCAATGTATGCATTCAAATCCGCTATATTGTCGGAGTTCATCGCCTTGTCCGGACGAAAAGCAGGTAACATTTTTAGCGTAGCCC
Source organism: Sphingobacterium alkalisoli (assembly GCF_005049105.1). Lineage (GTDB taxonomy): Bacteria > Bacteroidota > Bacteroidia > Sphingobacteriales > Sphingobacteriaceae > Sphingobacterium > Sphingobacterium alkalisoli. The sequence continues at coordinate 68,977 of NZ_SUKA01000001.1, read as the reverse complement.
CCTCCTTAGCAAATTGCTGATGATATACCAACGAGTCAATCGGATCATCTGTTGTACAAACGACTTCGACGTTCATTTTTTGCAATAGACCACGTACACCATATTCGGATGTACGGAGTTTCGCAGAAGCTTCGTCGTAGATATCTTTAGCCGTATCTCCGTTTAGTAGGGTGCTAATTCCAAAATAACGTTGCAATTCAAGGTGTGTCCAATGATACAAGGGGTTCCGCATCGTATACGGCACAGTTTCTGCCCATTTTTGAAACTTTTCAAAGTCAGTGGCATCTCCAGTGATATATCGCTCATTAACCCCATTTGTTCGCATTGCCCGCCATTTATAATGATCACCATATAACCACACTTGTGTCAGATTTTCAAAATTGATGTTGTTAGCTATCTGATCAGGAATCAAATGGTTATGGTAATCTATAATAGGTTGATTTTTAGCATAGGTGTGATATAATTCTTCTGCTACTTTACTCTGTAGCAAGAAATTATCGTCTAAAAAATTCTTCATGTTCAATAGTTTTTATAATTATAAACTCACTCCTCTTTTCCAAGGGATGAAGTCGTCCTGATTTAATAATACTGCTTTTGGTGTAATTTCGCCACTAGCCGCTTTGATGCAGTAAGCTAAGATATCCTCTCCCATTTGTTCGATGGTTTTTTCACCATCGATTACGGGTCCTGTGTCGATATCGATAATGTCGCTCATTCGACGGGTCAGCTCTTTATTGGTTGATACTTTGATCGTTGGGCAGATCGGATTTCCCGTGGGGGTACCCAATCCAGTTGTAAATAAAATGAGTGTCGCACCAGATGCCGCCTTGCCGGTGGTAGCTTCTACATCGTTTCCAGGCGTACATACTAAATTTAATCCAGGCTTAATTGCCTGTTCTGTATAATCCAATACATCTTCGACTGGAGAGGTACCTCCTTTTTTTGCCGCGCCATTACTTTTTATCGCATCTGTGATCAACCCGTCTTTGATGTTTCCGGGTGAAGGGTTCATGTGGAAGCCTGACCCAGCCTGTTCGGCTGCAGCGCTATAGGCTCCCATCAATTTGATAAACTTTTTTGCTGCTTGCTCATCTTTTGTGCGGTCAATAAGCTGTTGCTCGGCGCCGCACAATTCCGGAAATTCGGCCAATAAAACCGTACCACCTAAACCGACTAATAAATCGGAGGTATATCCGACGGCTGGATTGGCGCTGATACCACTAAAACCGTCGCTTCCGCCACATTTAACACCCAATACCAGTTTACTGATTGGTGCCGGGCTGCGTGCTAATTTGTTCGCTTCAATCAAGCCTGCGAAAGTCTGTTTTATAGCCTCTTTGATGAGTTGCTCTTCGCTTTGAGATTGTTGTTGTTCGAAAATAAAGAGGGGTTTATCAAAACCGGGGTTACGTTCCAATAGATCTTTTTGAAAATCCGCAACCTGTAAGTTTTGACAGCCTAGGCTTAATACAGTCACTCCTGCCACATTGGGGTGGTCCGCATAGGCTGCTAGTAATTTACTGAGTACCGCTGCATCCTGACGGATACCGCCACAACCACCCTGATGATTAAGAAATTTGATGCCGTCGATGTTTTTAAAATATCGTTCGCTTGGTGCCGTACTATCCGCAGAAAAGTCAACGTTGGTGATATCTTCACCCTGCTCATAATATCTGATCAGACTGTGTGTGAAGCGCTTGTACTTATCAGTTACCGTATATCCCAGCTCATTATGCATTGCCTCCTTTATGACGTCCAGATTTCTGTTTTCACAGAAGACCGTCGGTACAAAAAGCCAGTAATTCGCTGTGCCCACGCGGCCATCGCTGCGCCAATATCCATTGAACGTACTGCCTGCAAATTTGGACACATCTGGAGCCTGCCAATCGTATTGATACGGACGATAGGTATAGGGTTCTACTGCATGTTTGGTGTTCTGTGTATTCATGATGCTACCGACCGGAATGGGATATTGTGCCTTTCCAACCAATACACCATACATATAAATCTCGTCTTGCAAGTTCATGTCCTGCGTAAAAAATTTATGTTTAGCAGGAATATCTTCTGTCAGGGTATAAACCTTGTCCTCAAAGGTGATGGTCTCCCCTTGTTTCAAATCCTGAAGAGCAACCAGTACATTGTCTTTAGGATGTATACGTAATACGCGTGATTTCATCTTATACCGCGGTTTTATTATTTTTCTTAATTGCGTTAACTTGCACTTGCACTTCTTCTGAAAATCCCGGGAACGACGTTAAATCGATACCCCAAATTCCTTGATCAGCTAAAATGCGTTCGACAGCTGTGTCTTTATTTTGCCAATGATCATATAGTTTTTCTGCTTGATCATCCTGGAGGGCAAACGAATTGTCTTCCATTTTTGTGAAGAACTTATCGTCCATTTTCTTGGTGTCCATAAGTGCAATATATGCCGCGAATCCAGTTGCAATATGCTTCGGTACATCATCTGATTTACTATACCATTTTTCAACAATGGGAACATTTCGCAACACCATTTTTGACGTATAGTTTAAGGAGATGGATTCCCATCGATGTGCCAAGAAAGGATTGCTAAAGCGATCGATTACACTGTTTGCAAAATCATTGATATCATCACGGGTTATTTCATCCGATTCGATAGCCGCACCGATCTCCTTAAATGCCAGTTCTTCGATAAACTTTTTGAAAGAAGCATTTTCCATGGCTTCCTTTACGGTTACAAAACCTTGTAGCAGAGCGTATGCACAGGTAAAGGTATGTGAGCCGTTTAATAAGCGAAGCTTAAGCTCTTTGAATTTATAGACGGATGAGGTAATGACTACACCAGCATCTACCGTCGCAAAGCTCAGAATTTCTTTCACTTTTGGATCGCTGGCTTCAATGGCCCATAAGGTGAAGGGTTCCGCCATAATCATAAGGTCATCCTTGTACCCTAAACTCTCGTCGACAAACTTCCCAGGTACAATGCGGTCAACCAGCGTATTACAAAACGTATTAGCAGCTTTTAGCCAATGAATAAACGCATCTTCTAGATTGTTTTTTTGCGCTAGGGAAATGGTATATTTTTTTAGTACATCGCCATTGTTAGAAATAAGCTCCGTTGGTAAAATAATTAATCCTTTGGTCAAATCTCCGCCAAACGCGTTGTAGCGCGCATATAAGTACGATAGCAGTTTGCCGGGAAATGACGTCGGTGGGGCATCGTTAATATTATCATTGCTTTCCACGATTCCCGCTTCGGTGGTATTCGAAATAATCACTTCAATAGCTGGACTGGCTGCAGTCGTTAGTATTTCATTCCATTCTTCTCGCGCGGATAGCACACGACTGATAGAAGCATTGATGATATTCTCTTCAACAATCTCTCCTTTGCTGATCCCCTTAATACAGGTCGTGTATAGATTGTCCTGATCCTTAAAAGCGTCTACGCCACCCGAAGAAGTAGATTTAACAACGATAATTCGGCCATTAAAAATCCCCTTTTTATTTGCTTTGTCAACAAAATAGTCGGGCAGGCCGCGCAATAGCACGCCCGTACCAAATTGGATTATTTTTTCAGGAAGATTTAGAATCTTTTCAGTTGGTTTCTCAACTGCAGCATTTGTTATTGAAACTAGATTTTTATGATTTAAATACATAGAGACATTATATTGGATATACAATGCTAACCAATTTTATTAGAAGTTCGAAGTGATTTTTACGCAAACGATAGCGAAGGAATTGTGTTAGGTATAAGGAGGTTGAATTTGACGTTACCGTTTAATTTGGCTATTTTTATCCAAACATCGGGTGCGATGCGATATTGATAGAGACAAGTACATCGGTGCGAATGTCCTAGAAGCAACGCGAGCACCATAAAAGTATAGATGCTCGTTATAAGGGAGAAATATTCCACGGCCGTTAAAAGGTAAACCGAAGTTTATTTAAAAAGGGTTAAACCGTCATTTCGATCGGAACATAATGGAATCGAGAATCTAACGTAATTGATGAATAACCGAGCTTGCGAGCTCACGAAATAATGAATTAATATGAAACAGTTAATCAGTATATTATTTACCGCGCTATTCATGCAAGGACTTAGCGCACAACAGAAGTCATTGGATAAGTTATGGGAATCGAAAGATCAATTACCTGTTCCGGAATCCGTGCTATTTGTTCCCGAGAAAAATGAATTATACGTTTCCTTAATCGATGGAGAGGGAACAGCGAAAGATGGCCAAGGAGGTGTCGCGATTTTAAACCTTGACGGGTCGCTTAAGCAAGTAGATTGGATAACTGGGCTAAATGCCCCCAAAGGTCTGGCTTTGTACCGCGATCTGTTGTACATTGCAGATATTAGTTCCGTTGTGGTCGTCGATGTCATCAGCGGAAATATAATAAATGAAATTGAGATAGCAGAATCGACCTTCTTAAATGATGTAACCGTGGATGATAATGGTGTCGTATACGTTTCTGATACCCGACAAAACAAAATATTCCAAATCAAGGGATTTAAATATACCTTATATATGGAAAATGTTCCGTCGGTAAATGGACTCAAATTTTTAGATAACAGCTTATATGCGCTGGCTGGACCGGAGTTGTGGAAGATAGATTCCAATAAAAATAAGACGGTTGTTGCTACTGGATTTGAGAAGGGTGGAGATGGACTAGAACCTGTAGGAAATGGCGATTTTTTAGTTACCTGCTGGCCAGGTATCGTTTATTATGTGCGTGCAGACGGATCTTTTCAGAAAATGATGGATGTACAGGGAAGCATGAATACAGCCGACCTCGGATATAACCCCAAGGAGAAGATTCTGTATATCCCTACCTTTAATAGTAATAGCGTGATCGCCTATAAACTTAAGTAGAAGGATGTCAACATAAAAAGGAGCATTATTTAGAAAATAATGCTCCTTTTTATGTTTACTTTTGTTTTATCAATTAAGAGGCTATGCAGATCGATCAACTTTACAATATTTATAAGGCGTTTCCCAAAGTCACTACAGATACGCGTAATATAGCAGCAGATAGTATTTTCTTTGCCTTAAAGGGAGCTAACTTTAATGGCAATGCATTTGCCGAGCAGGCCTTAGCTGCTGGAGCACGGTATGTCGTGATAGATGAACCCCTGTACGATAAAGGAGATGATTATATTATCGTGAAGGATGTACTTTCTACACTTCAAGATCTTGCGAAATATCACCGCTCGCAGCTAAATATTCCGGTTATCGGTATCACCGGAACAAATGGTAAAACAACAACGAAAGAGCTATTGTATGCAGTCCTGTCTCAGAAGTATAACACCTTTTCGACGCAAGGCAATTTAAATAATCATATTGGGGTACCCTTAAGCCTTCTTTCCATAGATAGCAGGCATGAGGTGGCTATTATAGAAATGGGCGCAAATCATGTGGGAGAGATTGCCTTGTTAAGTGACATTGCACGCCCCACGCATGGAATCATCACTAATGTTGGAAAAGCGCATTTGGAAGGTTTTGGCTCCTTCGAAGGCGTTAAAAAGGCGAAAGGAGAATTATATGATTTTCTTCAGGAATCCGGGGGTATTCTCTTTTTACAGAGCGACAACACTGAATTGCTGGAAATGGTAAATACGAGGACCTTTAATAAAATCGTGCGCTATGGTTTTTCCGGTCAAAATGATGTAATCGGGAAGCTGTTACATGCTAACCCCTACCTTTCCATCAGTTGGAAAATGAAGGATACAACCCCAATTTATGAAGTATCTACCAGTCTCACAGGATCGTATAATAGCGAGAATATCTTGGCCGCTATTGCAGTGGGGTTACATTTTGATGTATCTCCCATTTCTATTAATATGGGGGTCGAGGGGTATGTTCCGAAAAATAATCGTTCGCAGATTACGAAAACAACCAAGAACACGGTCATTGCGGATTTCTACAATGCAAATGCGAGTAGTATGTCCGCAGCTCTGGATAATATGAAGGTATTGGAAGCGGATCGTAAGGTCGTGATATTAGGTGATATGTTTGAAATGGGTGACGATACATATGCAGAGCATCAAAAAATTATTACACAGGCAAAGTCTTTGCGTGTCGATCGACTTATCTTTGTAGGAGAAGCCTTCTATGCTCAAAAGGAACCCGAAGGGGAATACTACCAAACTACCGAAGAAGCAAAGGCGGCAGTCTCGACTATTGCGGAGAGTTTTATCTTACTGAAGGCTTCGCGAGGGATGGCTTTCGAAAAATTATTGGAACTACTTTAAGTCTTTGTTTTCAATTGGGGTAACAGACGGTAAGGATAAATTAAACTTGACCGACAATATCCGAATTAAAAATACCAGCGCTGCACTAAAAAAGGCATTTGTACCATTATCCACATGGAAGTTATGTAAGAGGACAAAGAGAAAGGCTCCCGATAAACACGCTGTAGCATAAATCTCTTTACGCAATATCAATGGTGTTACATTCATTAATACATCGCGTATCACGCCGCCCATTGCTGCCGAAAACATACCCAGTATTATTGCGGCTATGTCGCTGCTACCGTAGGATAATGATTTTTGGACACCCACCACGGTAAAGAAACCGATACCGATCGCGTCAAATAAAGATAATGTGCGCGCCAGTTTGTCTAAGTGCTTGTTGGCTACTATTGAAATAAATACACCTATAAAGATCGCAATCAGGTAATTTCCATCTTCGACCCATACCGGCCTAATATTCAGGAATATGTCGCGCAAAGATCCGCCGCCGATTGCCGTTACAAATCCGGTAAAAGTAGCACCGAAAATGTCAATGCCGTTGCGATTTGCAGCCATAGCTCCCGAGATGGCGAAAACCATTGTACCTAAAAGGTCGCTATAATATATAATTTCCATTTGTTAACGACGTGTTCCTACGCACAATAATACGTAAAAACCGTCGTTTCGCCTAGAACAAGACCAAAAGTGGCGTCTGGATCGTCTTATTTCTCTTTGATTTCTGTAAAGCCTCCAATTCCTGTTGATATCTTTTGTGGATTTCTTGGTACTCTGGAGAGTCGTATGCTTCCGTTATCTTATTTATTTTGTTCTTAAATTCAGGAGATTCGTAATAGGCTGCAAGGTTTTTCGCCTTCGTTTCTATTTCCGCTATTTTCTCTTTGAACTCTGGCGATTCAACGTAGTTTTCGATATCCTTTGCCCTTGATTCTATCTTCGCGATCTTTTGTTTAAATTCTCGTGAATCAAAGTATTTTTCTATTTTTTTAGCTTCTAATTCTATTTTGGCAATTTTTCCCTGAAACTCTGGCGAGTTTACGTATTTCTCTACATCTTTTGCATGCGCTTCTATATTGGAGATCTTTTGTTTGAACTCCGGCGATTCGAAATACTTTTCGATTTCCTTAGCATTGGCTTCTATTTTAGCGATCTGGGCTTTGAATTGCGGAGAATTGTGGTATTGTTCCATCTCTTCGGCATTTTCCGCTATTCTCGACATGTGGGCTTTAAGGTCCGTATCGTCGCAGACTCCATTCAAACTATCAGGTCTGTTATCCGAGTGATAAATTACCGTTGATTCCCCCGACATAGTGCGGGCTATAGGAGTTCTTTCCGGCACGGCGATCGTATCCGAATCGGACGCGAATGTCAGCACTTCCCGTATTTCTGTTTCTATGTCTATGGTTGCTTGTGTTTCTATTTCCGTTTTCTCGTTCTTTGCCACATCCTTTTTATTGCTGTTCGGCGCAATCCAGGCTACAGTGACAAAAGTAAATAAGGTCAATGCGATGGCAAGCAGCTGTTGCTTCACATTGGGATAGTTTTTTTCCATGTTCGTTATTCTTTTTATACGTTTTAATAAATAATGTGTATTTCCTGTAGCCGCCATAGACATCGCTGGAGCTTGTTGCATTCTGAGTGTTTCTAGGTGGAGTAATGCTTTCGCATAGGCCAGCGGTGTATGCGTAGAATCGACGACTAAATCATCGCAAGCGTGTTCGCGTTCGATGTGCATAAACCTGGAGGTAAGCCACACAAAAGGATTGAAAAATAACATTGTTTCCACACACACTTTGATTAGGTTAATTAGATAATCATTTCGGCGGATATGTGCCAATTCATGTAAAAGTATGGCTTCTACTTGTTCCGTGTTAAGGTGGTTGATAAGTGCAATTGGAAATAATATTACTGGTTTGAAATAACCAATCGCCAAGGGTACACTTACGCTTGTTGAAAGATAAAAACCTATTGACTTAGAAATGTCCAATTTCTTTGCGGCTTTTTTAAAAAGGACGGCCCATTCGGCAGGGACAGGAGCAATGTTATGCTTACGGATATTTTTGAGCTTTAAATAGCCTTTCAGCAGAAAAGCCGTCTGAAAGATCATCCCCAGGATGTATATCGCAACGATAAAGGGGAAAATGTTTTCTGTAGCGAATTGCCCTTTTTGAAATTCTTTTAAGAGCACAACATAGTCCTGTTCGTTAAATTTAACACCGGGATTGCTTTGTGCGACAGGTAAAGTGAACGTCGAAATAACGGTAAAAATAAAAGCTGTCAATGTTGCCAGTAAAGTACCGAAGGCGATATTGTGTTTTATTCTTGGACTCGCCTTAGGCATCAAGGTAAATAGTCCAAACAATATCAAATAAAGTATTGCTCCTTGCCAGAGGGAGTGTACGATACTCCATCCGAGGGCCTTGACTAGATTTTGAATAATAGCTTCCATAGTCTTTTATTTTTCAAGTTTTTCCAGGTATTCTTTTATTAAATCGATTTCTTCCCTACTCGCACTTTTATTACCCAAAGCCTGCATCACTAATCGTGCTGTAGATCCGTTGTAAACGGTATCTATCATCTTGTTCAGAAAGTGCTGTTGTGTATTCTCTTTATTAAGCAACGCTTTATAGATGTGCGTTTTTGAGGAGGTGTTTCTGTCAACCATTCCTTTCTCGAGCATGATCTGCATGATTTTCAGGATGGTGGTATATCCGATGTCTTTTTTGTTTAGTTCTTCGAATACTTCACGCACGGTACATTCCCCTCTTTTCCAAAGAACTTGCAAAATTTCCATTTCGCCTTCGGTAGGCTTCATTAATTGTTCGTTCATATCTTCTACGAATTGTTTCGTAATCAAATGTACGAAGTAATTCGTAGAATCAAAATAAAATTTAAAATATTTTAAATTTTAGCCCTATAATACCCTTTTATTCTATCTGTTTGATTAGTCTTTTGATCGTACTGACCATTCTCTTTCTATCGGTTTTCCTATTCATATCGATGCCGTAGAATTTGTTTTCCTTTTCAGTAGGATAGATGGAGAGATAATGTAAACCACCTATCATTAAAGCCAAAAGCGGAGGTACATCCATTTTGAAGTTGTGCTGATTAACAAATTTATCGATCATCTTGCACATATTTTTCTGCCTATCGTACGCAACCTTTTTGAGCGCTTCGTCGCCCTCGCTTAGCTCCCATACTAATAGCCGTTTCAGTATATCCTTTTCATGAATAGAGGCCAGCTGATCCGTAAGTATCTCTTTGACCTTTTCTTTGTTGACCTCTTCAGGGATTTCCCTTTTTGATTCCCAAAAGTCATATTTTCGAAGGTATTCGTTTTGTAACCCCTTCAAGTCTCCAAAATGGAAATAAACCAGTTTTTTATCTACCTTCGAAGCCTCGCAAATTGTATTTACCTTTAATTCTGTAAATCCTTTATCGATAAGCACTGTTTCTACCGCATTTAATAGTTTTGATTTAGTGATTAAAGATTTTTTCGTTTTTTTATTTTCAGTCATGTGTTATTTTCGGCCTACTAATAACAGTATAATGTTTTATGATTTGTACGCTCGCGTGGTTTAAGGAGTAATCTCCTTATAGTAATCGATAGATACCAAAATGGTGAGTTTTCGTACCTGATCACTGGACTGCGGTCGCATCAACTAAAACAACGGAGATTTTCCTAAAAACGTGGATCTTGTATGTTTTTTAATGTGGTGGAGGAGAGCTTTCTGAGATGTAGTGGTCATATGCAAGGTATTGTTAGTTTTGACTAAAATAGGATATTTTTATTGGCTTTCTAAACGATTTGAAAGATTTTTTTTACACGATTTGTTTTTATCATGCTAAATGATAGGTTCAAGGCCATTTCCCCTATTTAATCCTAAATAGAGGGTGCTGTGAGGAAGTGTGATGCTTTTCCATCATATCTTCCATTTTTTTGACCTGATCCGGAAACTCATTAGCAAGATCTTTTGTTTCACCAATATCGGTACTTAAATCGTAAAGTTCTGTACGTTGAGGTTCCTTACCTTTGTAAAAACGTATTGCTTTCCAATTACCCATCCGTAATGCTTGTTTAAATCCACCTTCATTGAATTCCCAGTAAAGTGTTTCATGCTGTGCTTGATTTTTTCCACCAGTCAAATCTGCAGCAAACGATATTCCGTCGATATTAGCAGTAGCATTACCCCCTGCGAGCTCCGTAAATGTGGGTAAGATATCCCAGAACGCACCAATATGATTGCTCGTTGTTGCGGCACTAATCTTCTTCGGCCAGCGGGCAATAAACGGAATCCTTATTCCGCCTTCATACAGATCGCGTTTGATTCCCCGCAATGGTCCACTGCTTCGAAATACATCTGTTGCATCTGCTAATGTCCGGCCACCCTCTTGGTGAGTACCGTTATCACTCGTGAAGATCACAAGCGTATTCTCTGCGATGCCTAATTCATCTAACTTGTTCAAAATCCAACCCGTATAATCGTCTACACTAGAGACCATTGCCGCATAAGCTGCTTTAGGAAAAGATTGAGGTCCATAATGTAAACCGCTTGGTTGCGCTTTTTCCGACGGGAAAATACTATTTCCTTTCGCATCTAGGTATTGATCTAAATAGCGGTGTTGTACCGCCAACTCGGCATGCGGTAGTGTAAAAGCAACATATAGAAAAAAAGGTGTATTTTGGTTGATATCTATAAAATTGAGTGCCTGTTGCGCAAACCACTCATTGACGTAGGTTCCTTTTTCTAGGGCTACTTTTGTGCTATTTCCATTCTGGTATGTCCACACCGAATCTTTGCGCTGAAAATGTCCTTCAACATGGTGCAGGAAACCACTGAAAAAGTCCCAACCCTTCTTCTCGGGAGCCCCTTCGGTGCCTGCCAGTCCCAACCCCCATTTACCCATCATACCCGTGGTATAACCTGATTGTTTTAGCATCTCGGGCAGGATAGTGTCCTCTCTCCTCAAAGGGATCTCTCCGTTGCCTCTGATATATCCGCGACCGGTATGTCTTCCGGTCATTAAGCTTGCTCTGGACGGGGCGCAAACAGTGCTTCCAGCATAAAACTGTGTGTAAGATTTCCCTTCTGCAGCAAGCTTATCCAATACAGGAGTTTTAATGTTTGTTTGACCATAGGCTCCAATATCTCCATAGCCGAGATCATCGGCCAGAATGAAGATAATGTTTGGCCGTTGTTGCTGTCCTATGGCAATAAGGAAAGGGGTCAATAGGAATAAAGCCAATAGCGATAGTCTCATAGTTTAGCGAATATATTTGAACCTAAAGATATAAAACAAAAGAAAATCTTCACTAGTGGATTTGCAAACAAACGTTTGTTTAATTTAGTAGAAGAATTTTACATTTGTTCTTAATAAATAACAGTTCAATTCACCCATTAACAAAAAAATATATAAGTTGTCACGTTTCATCGGCTTTAGTTGTCCGTAAGAAAAAGAATATAATGGACGAAACATACCGCAAACTACTTACATACGCTTACAATATCGTCGGATCTTATGAGGATGCAGAAGATCTGGTACAGGATACCCTCGAAAAATACATTGCTGTTGATAAATCTAAGATAGAAAATGAGCGCAATTATCTCATCCGTACTGTCATCAATCTTTCCATCAACTTTAAGAAGAGAAATAAACGTACCGCTAAATATGGTGTATGGTTGCCCGAGCCTGTTGCTACGGACAACCCCGCTTCGAAACTGCTCAAAGAACATACTGCGAACTATACGTTGCTGGTATTGATGGAAAAATTGAATGCAAGGGAACGAGCAGTTTTTATACTCAAAGAAGGATTTGATTACACGCATGAGGAGATTTCCAATTTACTTGAAATCAGTATAGCGAATTCCAGGCAACTACTGACTCGAGCCAAAAAAGCAATGTGCCGGGCGCCGTTCAAGATAAGACAGCAACCAGACGAGCTGCTAGCCCGCTATATCAACGCAATCGTACATGCCGACATTCGTAGTTTAGAAGAACTATTGGTCGATGATATCAGAATAATGGCAGATGGTGGACAGAAAGTCAATGTGGTAAAGGATATTGAGGTAGGTCGTGAAGCAACAGCAAAACTTCTTCAATATGTGTACGGGATGTTTCTCGAAGCAAAGGATTATTCATTTGCCATAGTCAACCATCAGCCGGCCGTATGCTTTTATAAAAATAATAAACTCTATAACTGTCAGATATTTTCTGTCAGTCCATCTGGTCATATAGAAAATATATATTCCATCGTAGATCCGGACAAATTATCACATTTCCAAAATAATTTAGAATAGTGTCACATTCAGATAGTACTTGTTGTCTTGTAAACAAAAAACGTATTTATGAAAACATTACTACGAATCGATGCAAGTATACGCACAGACGGCTCTTATAGTAGATCAATGGGTGATTTTTTAGAACAACGATGGAAGAAAAAATATACTCATGGAAACGTAATCTACCGTGATCTACGAATTCTGGATATACCCGATCTTCATCAGGAATTAACTACAGCATTTTTTGCCAAGGATAGAGAGGTGGCCATTCTAGACCTATCCAATGCTCTCGTTGATGAAATTAAAGCAAGTGATTATCTACTCATCACCTGCCCGATGTATAACCTCATGATCCCTTCCCGTCTAAAAGCATATATTGATCATATTGTACGGGTCAATGAAACATTTAGATATACAGAAGAAGGCACGCATCAAGGATTACTTGTTAACAAGAAGGCATTTGTAATTACGGCTAGGGGAGGCCAAAAAGACCCTACCGAGCACATCGATATATTTGGAAGATACTTAACGGATATTTTGGCGTTTATGGGCATTAGCCACAGCTATTTATTTGAAATAGAAGGCACGGCCAACCCATTAACGACGCCAACCAATCTAGCCTCTATTTATCAGGAAATCAAAACAGCACTCATCTAAAATTATAATGACGACAATGAACTGTAGCATAGCGATTATACAGGCTATACATACCTTCGTAAATGCCGCCGATACACGTAATACCTCCGTATTAGCCGCCGTAATGCACGATGCATACCAAAATATACAAGATGGATTTTTTGAACAGAAGGGAATATTTATCTTTTCCAAGACACGTTACATCGAACTGATTGAGACAAAACGATTCGGGGGTTCACCACGTACGATTAAGATCGAGTCTATAGACGAAAGGGGCAACATCGCCATCGCCAAGGTTATACTGGAGAGCGAATTGCTGTGCTTTTCATCTAATATCACGTTGGTAAACGAAAATTCCGAATGGAAGGTTCTGTATAATGTACCCAACATTCGGAAAAAGTCGTAGTGATAACCTTGTCCCTATAAGGTTTTAATCAGGGATTCACCATTCAACAATCTTTTATAACGAATCAATGCTTCTACATAATAGTAATCAGCATATGTTAGCGGAACGTCTACCTCCGAATTAAGAGGAATAATAACTGCTACAGGGCTAGTCGGCCCTTTAGCAGCTATGTACCCACTATTTTATATTGACCATTTATCAGCACCTTTATATTGCCCTTCGGTCCCCGAATCTTGTAATCCAACACCTTCCCTGCTTTCCACCGGATATCGATTTCAAAATTTCCGCGGGCTTTCAATCCTCGTACCTCGCCGTCGTGCCATTGTTTTGGCAACGCAGGCAGAAGGTGAATATAACCATTATGGCTCTGCAAGAGCATTTCAGCAATACCTGCACTTCCGCCGAAGTTGCCGTCTATCTGAAAAGGTGGATGGGCACAGAAAAGGTTAGGATAGGTTCCTGCTCCAACACCTTTATAGGCAACTTGATCTGTATGAGCAGGCTTTAAAAGCTGGCGTAATATTTCCAACGCATGATCTCCATCCTGCAAACGAGCCCAAAATAGAATCTTCCATGCGCGCGACCATCCCGTACCTTGATCCCCCCGTATGGTAAGAGTTTTGCGAGCCGCGTCCGCCCATATTGGTGTGGTTTGCGGAGAAATAAACGGAGCCGGATATAAACCGTATAAATGGGAAACATGCCGATGTTGCGGTTCTATTTCTTCATAATCCTTCAGCCACTCCATGACACGACCATTTGAGCTGATCACAACAGGCGGAGGTATCTGGGTCAGCTTAGATTTTAACGCTGCTACAAAACGATCTTCTTTTTGTAAGATGGAATCTGCTTGAATTAAAGAAAGATACAGTTCACGTACAATCTGGTTGTCGATCGTTGGACCCATTACTACAGAAGCCACCTTTCCATTAGGTAGGCGAAAAGCGTTTTCTGGAGAAACAGATGGTGCGGTTACGAGCCATCCTGTAGCGGGATCTCTAATCAGCGTTGCATCATAGAATACCGCTGCATCTTTTAAAATCGGGTAAATATCGTTCAAATAGCTGGTATCTTGTGTAAATTGGTAATGTTCCCATAGATGATTGCACAGCCAACCTGAAGCTGTGCTCGCCCCCCATGAAGCGTGTTCGCCGGGAGCCGTATAGCCCCATACATTAGTCATCATGTAAACCACCCAGCCCGGCGCATTGTAATATGCCTGTGCCGTTTGTTTACCTTGTCGCGCCAATGCTTTGATCAGTCGAATAAATGGCATATGGTATTCGCTTAAATTTCCCACCTCGACACCCCAGTGGTTCATCTGCGCATTAATATTTAAATGATAATCACCATTCCAGGGAGTCTGAATTTGATGTGCCCATAGCCCCTGCAAATTGGGCGGCAATGCTCGTTCACCGTCAGGAGCCGTACTGGACAATGTTAAATAGCGCCCGAATTGAAAATACAAGGCAGCCATAGCCGGATCTTGATGTGGATCCGTGAAAAAATTCGTGATACGTTTATCCGTAGGTAATTCACTGTTTTTTCCAGTAGCAAGTTGCAGATGAACGCGGTCAAATTTTGCACGATAATTTTTCACATGTTCGGCGTAAAGTCTTTTTTCGGAGATCGTGGCAACTTTGCTTATCTCGTCCTGAGCTTGTTTTTCGGGGTCAATACCATAGTAGCTCGTGCTTGCCGCAATATATATGACTACATCACCCCTGGCTTGAACCGTCAACTCCTTTCCTTTCTTTTCAATGCGCAGGTCTTTTCCTTTCACCTTTACTATTCCCGCGAAGCGTAAATTTTTTCCTCCCTTTCCGTCCGGCAGTGATCCGTTGATTAGCAGGCCATCCGAAGTGATGCGATAGTCATCAACATTTTCTGGTCTATCCAGCCTCAAGGAAAAACGCAACGTGTTTTTTTTGTTGGCATGCAAGGCAATTACCCCCACATTAGGACCAAATGCCGTATAATATCTACGTTTATATTCGACGCCCTTCGCTGTAAACTCCGTTACGGCGGTAGCAGTCTCCAAATCCAAGCTTCGTCGATAGTTTGAAATGTGATCAAGAGAATCAAACTTCAACTGCAGGTTGCCAAACAACTGATAACAACCATAGGGTACGTTTGCCCCGTTCCCATGACCAGATCCCTTACCATTTGTCACAAATGTTTGGTTGACTAATTTTTCTGCTTCATCATTTTTATCTGCAAGGAGAAGGGCTTGAATACGTTCCACTTTGCGATAAGCTTCTGGGTCATTCGGATCCTCCGGACTTCCCGACCACATACTGATTTCATTCAGTACAATGGTTTCGTCTATTACCTTTCCGTCGGGCATCATACCGATCTTCCCATTTCCCAATGGAAGAGTGGCTTCCCAAATGCTGGCGGGTTTGTCGTACCAAAGTTTTAGACTACTGTCTTGGGCATTGCAATTGGAATATCGAATAAAACAAAGCCCGATAGAAATGAAAGAATAAAGTCCAATTGCACGGCAGCGAAAATGTACGAGGTTAACAGAAAAAAAACGAATATTGATCATCTTAGGTCTAGCTTATGTGTTTATATCTAAAGATATAAAACAAAATAAAAACTTACATTAACTGTTTTACAAACAAACGTTTGCGTAATGTCCAAAAGATAAAAATACACAAGAAAAGATGCAATCGGTTGATGTCGGATAAGTTTTGGAACTCATCTTTAAACTAGTTATCATTGATAAATTTAAACTCGGAAATACTATAATCCAGCAGCGATTTTGAATAATCCATGGATGACACCATAACTGTTTTTATTAAAATAGATCTATTGCGGTTTGTAATATCCTGTCTTTCTTGCTTTTAACATCTTCGATGGTCTGTTCTACATAAATGTCGGGAACAATTCCTATTCCTTGGGTTTCTCCGAAATCGGGATAATAGATACCCGTTCCAGAAAATGCAGTTTTAAAACCAAATGGTAGCGGGATCGAAGAGAAATTTCCATCTGCTCCTGCGCTGTTTCTCCCAATTACCACTGTGCCTGGGATGGTCTGGAAGGCCATCGTCTGGAACTCAGCAGCACTCTGTGAGCCCTCGTCTATTAATATGACCACCTTGCCTTTAAAATGATTAGGGTTGTAATTACCAATGGCGCTTGAACGCTTTATAGCAAATTCGCCCGGGGAAAGACCTTTGTTATTTGAAATCCTAACAAAGGTTTTTTTTTCCGGAAATAGATAATCTGAAAATAACTGGTGCATCTCTTCCGCTGGATACTGCCTATAATCTAATATTAGGCCTTCTTTACCTTCCATCAAATTAAGGAACGGCTCGAGATCTTTTTCTTTGAATTTTCCAGGCTGGACATACCCTATACGGTTATTTATAATCTGAAAAGGTGGCGAGCTTTTTTCTGGGACTGATCGGATAGAATCTAGATTTAATGTATGGATGCTAATGAAACTTTCAATGTCATTTCTTGAAAATTTGATTTTCAGTTGATCTTCATTCGTTTGGAAAAGAATCGGCTCCATATATTTTAAAGCTGTTTTTTCATTCGAAGCGGCTATATAAGGGCGTCTGGATCGAATATATTCAACGATGGGGATGTCATTAACTTCATATATAACATCTCCAACTAACAGACCTTTTTCACGGTCCAGGCTATCGACTCCCAACGCCGCAACAACTGCCTTGTCATTAATAATCTTAATCTTAAACCCGACACCGTTATTCCCGAATACAGTTGTATTATAATAAGTCGAAAGAGTAGCAAAAGCATGACCATCGTTTATTTTAGAAAACAATTTTAGATAAGCACTATCTATAGCCGAGAAGGTATTGGCACGATGGAAAACCGGTATGAATTCTTCCAAGACCCCGTCCCAGGGCTGTTCTGTCAAATAGCGGTAAGGAAAGAAATACTGAATGATATTCCAGTAACGAAATAATCCCAGCAGTCTAATACCAATATCATCCACACTTGCCTTTGTGTATGAAAACTCTTTGATGTCCGGGTGATCTGGGCCTGCAAAATACGCTATATATCTATGTTGATCAGGAGGTTCAACTTCCGACAATTGTAAAAGTATCTTTTTCAGTTTATCGGAATAATCTAATTGCGCGATCCAGGTCAAATCTGTTCTCAGTTTCAGTTCGTTTTTTTCATTGTGATCTTGTTTATTGTTTAATCTAGATGGTATTTCGCCAAATTTGTGGATCCAGTTAATGAATTCAATTTCCTGTTGTTCTTCTGATTGAAGGGATAAAATCTTAGGAAGAAATTTAAACAATTCGGCATCCATGTTCCATTTTCCCTCAGCTACGGAAGGATGGAAATATTTGATTGTTCCCCAGACCAGCGCAACATCTTTTAAAAGTTTTTGATTCTGGTCGTTTAGTTCGAAAGGGGATAAACGGGAACTTGACCTGTAAATAGAATCCGCAGTGGATTCAAAGACCGGAGCTTGCTTATAGTTTTTGTAATCAACAAACAAGCGCAATTCGTTGAACCATGCTGTGCCACTTCCGATCAAATATAATCCTATACTTATCTTATCGGTCTCTTCAGGAGCGAGCTCCAATGTGATGCTGTAATCTTTCCAGTCACGGGTGCCATTAATTTTTAGGTCTTCCAAATTTTTAAAATCAACCTTATGATGGACATGGCCATAGATCCCGACCTGCCCTTCTTCCGAAACATTTTCAGTTCTTATTTTAGCAACGAAAGTGAGGGATTTCCCTGCTAAATTATCGGGAATATCGAAAACTAATACACCTGCTCCTGAATTCACCTCAGCTACGGACTTTATTTTCAAAGGGGGGGTACCCGACGCTAATTGACTGGTGTCCATCCCGATATCGTAACCCTCGCTATTAACGATATGCCAGCCAATTGGGAGATTATTTTTAGTTTGTTTAAAATCCAGATTGTAGTCTCTTTGGGAAACTTGAGCTAAAGCAGCTGTGTTAAAAAACACGACAAATAATAGAAGTTGTAATACTACCTTCATGATATAATCTTTATGTTGGAACTAATCTATATCGAAATATTTATACACCTCATAAGCTCCTTCGTTATTTATCATTTTTTAACGTTTCAACAGAATATCGGGAGTCTGTATCTTATCCGTATTTTATCCATAAAAACGGATTGAAAAGCAGTTGGTATTCTATCCCTTTAACTGAACGCTGGATTTTTTTAACGGGTTCTTCTCTTGTGATGTGGGGATTGTCCTCTATATTAGAGTACTAAAGTAGAAGTTTCTCCCACAGTTTCTTCGATAGGTTCAGCATCGTGGGCGTAAACTATAACTCTAAACCGCGACATAAAATTGTTAATATTGTCGTAACTAATAACCGCTAAATCCATGATGCAAAACAGCAAATAGATGCCATCTTATCATTATTAACTGAAAACGGTTATTCTTTGTTCGATACCGAGCTGCTTATTCTTTTTTTATATGTAAAAACGTTTTAGTATCTTTATTTCAGACAGTTATATTCAATTATGATTCAGCTAGCCCCAGCCAAGATAGATGATTTGATTTTTTATATTTGTTCATCTTGATTCCGTCCATTGAAGTTTTTAGTATTCGTTAAAAAAGAGAAGGACGATTAATACTTAGCATGACCGTACACTTTTCAAATATTAAGAAGTTGACCATATTACAAATTAATACTTGCAATAGCGTTGTTCGTGCTGTTAGCAAACGACAATTGATGGTGCTGCTGTATTTTATATTTGCCCATAAACTTTATGCCCAGCACGATGTGCAACTGCATACAGATAGGACATATTATTTTCCAGGTGACACGGTGTGGTATAAAGCTAACCTCATTTATAAAGGCAGCCCCGACACCACCATACGAAATCTCGCCATGGTCATCGGCCGGCCGGACAAAGATATCCTTGAGCAACAGCTAAGGCCTGTTGTAGGAGGTTCGACCTTTGGGCAATATATTATACCGGATGATTATAAAGACCATGAGCTCTATTTCAACCTGTACACTAAACGAAAAGAGCACGAACTATTCGTATCCAAGATAGGCGTCTTTCAGAAGAAGGAAGTCGTATCAGACAGTAAACCTGCTGTTGCGGTATTTATAGAAGGAGGGGGAATCTTTAGCGGACTTTCTAACAGCGCGACTTTTCGGTGGAATGTGCGTACCGAGATCAATGCTGTACTAGCAGACGAGACGGGAACAGAAGTAGCCGCTTTTACAACCGATACCCTGGGCAGGGCATCCGTGGAGTTCAGGGCAGAAAAGTCTCCTTTGTTCCTACGTTGGTCCCATCAGGGCACGAATTATGAGCAAGCTCTCTCGGATAGTCCTTATGGCGCACGTATGTGGCTTGAACAAGCTGATGACACTACCCTGATCATTATCGAAAACCCGTCTAGATTCAGAAATGCGACCTTGCTATTCAGTCCGGAACCGGGTACCACATGGCATAAAAACCTGCCTTTTGGACTAAATAATGTGATCAGCTTCTCCCTTGAAGAACTGCTAGGGGGTAGCTATTCCGGAGACTTCGTGCTGCAAGAACAAGACTCTGTGCTTGCCACGATGCGGCTTGACCGCTTTAATCCCATTCAGCCACAGTTGTCCTTCGAACAGGTTTCCTTTGACCGATTTGGCGAGAACAGCTTCGATATCCTGATCCCGGACTATAATGAATGGAATCTGTCTGTTTCTGTGCACGACGGCCTGTTGCCAAGCGGTTCGAATGATCCGGCACGCCATAAATTTGCCACTTGCGGCCGATACCGCTATTCCTACCCCAAGCCTGGCCCCGCTGATTCCATTAATGATGCCTTTCTCTCGCTGAAAGGCCGGATAAAGATGCCGCCCAAAGAATGGGAGAAGTTTTGGGGTCTGCGCCACAAAAGGCAGCAGGGCCTTGAAAGAGAAGATAAGACCGTGAAAGGGGCTTCATTTGGTTACCGGCTATTGACCGAAGCGGATTTCCGCTATGAGGAGGTGCAGTACGATACTCTGGGCAACCTGCTCCTGCGTGACATCGTTTTCTATGACATGCTGCAGACCCGGGTGGTACAGATCGACGAACGCCTCAAAACCATTGCGCATGAGATCGAATGGAGCTTTTCCAACTTTGAGCCAGTCGACCGAATGGTTGTCCCGGATTTTGAAGCGGGAACGGATCTGTCACACGTCTACATCGGAAAATTTGATCCCCATTACTACATACTTCCCTCGGGGGAACGTGCCATCAAAGAAGTTGGTATTCCCCGAAAGAAGGTCGACGCCCGGATCCAGAAGATGCAGGCACAATTCTCCCGGGGCTGGTTCGACCGCGAATCGGTGATGGATATTGATCTTCTCCACGAAGGTATACCTGGTTATGTGTTTACTTTAGAGGAACTGACTGAATACCTAAAAAACAAATATCCGATAATACGAGGTCTAGGGCCTTTGATATTGGCGAACAATATACATGATAGGGATAAGACATGGACAGGTGGAGATATGCCGTTGGATGTTACGGAGATTGTCTTTGCAAGGGTGTACGAAAAGTATATCCAACATCCTTCAGGAGGAGGAGCCATTATGTACTACACCTCGGGCGTCAATGCAAGGAACAAGGATATTGGTGTGGCGAAAATATCACTTTCCAACGTGGCTGGCTATAGTGGTTTTCATGATTTCCACCACAAAAAGTACAACAGAGACAGCTTGCCGGCTTATGACGATCGGCAGACCCTATACTGGAATCCTGATGTACAGATCAAGGGCAACGTGAAGTTTCCCGTTAGGTTCCACAACAACACCCTGTCGGATTCGTATATTATTACGGTTCAGGGTGTATCACGAACGGGAAGAACCATTCGATTCAGTAAACGAGTTACAAAAGCAGATTTAGATACTTCCTTATTAGAAAGAAAAAAATAATAGCGTATTTGTAGTTTTAGTAGATGACTATTTCTGAAAATACAAAATAGATTATCAGATATTCCAAAGTTTGTGTCTTTTATGCATAATAAAAATATACATGTATGGCACAATCCCCTGATTGTACAATACATTGTAGCGACTTTTTTTGGTCTACCTGATTCCAGAAAGGCATGAATTGCCCTGTTAAATAGTCATTAGTTCTATTTCGTCAATGTTTTTCAAACCAACGACTTTCCTAATGTTCTAGCAAGCTTTCCCATCCATCAATGTACTTTATCCGATTATTTATATTGTCGTCCAGAGGCTTTTGATTGGGATGTTTTTTCGGGTCATAAACTACTTCTTTGCCGGATCGATCAATGTAAAAGGCTCTACCGTCCTTATAGGCCAGTGCAATATCATCCTTGAACCGGCCAATCCGATCATATACAGGCTGCAATATTGTGTCGCCTCTAAGACCAATTGCACCATATTTAGCATTACGGTTTAAAAGGACTGTATCTCCAAATTTCTTTAATGCATGCATTAGTTTATCGCGACTATTTTCATTATTAGATTTATTCTCACGCCACGTCTTACACCCGTTACAAAAATTAGTTATACTGTCAAAGAATGGATTAACATATGAATACTGAGGAGGTATAACCACCTCACCATCCATATTCGCGAAACCGATCATATCGTCTTCACCGAAGGTCCGAAACAGACCGTTCTCTACATAATCTGGTCCATTGTCAAATGGAAGGACTCTAAAAAGCTTTTCATCATTCTTGTTGATCGCCCAAAACCCTTGCTTTGGAATGGCAACAAATCCAATGGTCTTGATCGTGTCGGTGAAGCACATATAATATTTGCCAAAAGGAATTACCATATTTCCATCCTTATCTTTGTATCCGTACTTATCAGATTCGGTCCGTACCATGTACAGATATTCGTCAGGGCCGTACTGTCTTTTAGTTTGTGTACAGCTTGCAAATGGAAGCCACAGAAATAAGCCAACAATTTTAAGTAATACTTTCATCGTAACTGATTTTGTACATATAAAGATCACCATGAGGTTCGATAGAAGAATAAAAGTACACGATACCAACTGTTCCGCCATCGGGAAATAGTTTTTCAATGTCTCCTGTTCAATAGCAAGCTCCACTTGTTTTTTATTGATTATCAGATATCAAGATAAGAAAAATAATTAATAAAGATCGTTTAACCTCTGAATCGGGTGCTTGAAAATGAACTTTTACCGCGCCAAAAACTTATAATACTGCATTAGAATATTACTATGTAAATATTTTTTATGTCAAAACTTTTTATGGTTATAACCATAATTACATGTGTAAAAAACATATCTTTGTGGTTATAACCATAAAGATGATTTTAAGAACAGCGTATATAGATCAGGTCAAAAGTTTTATCGATAAACCGCAGATAAAGATACTTACTGGTATCAGACGTTCCGGAAAGTCAACTGTATTGCGTCTGGTGAAGGAAGAGTTATTGACAAGAGGTATCAACGAAAAACAGATCATATCCATAAATTTTGAAAGTTTCATATATGCCGACATATTAAACGCCCCAGCTTTATATCAATTTATAAATGAGCATAAAGAGGGCTCTGGCAAACACTATCTGCTTTTGGATGAAATACAGGAGGTCGAAGATTGGGAAAAAGCCGTGAACTCCTTTCTGGTTGATTTTGACGTTGATATTTATCTTACAGGATCCAATTCCCATTTGTTGTCCTCGGAGTTAGCTACTTATTTAGCTGGCAGATACATCGAAATCCCTGTTTATACTTTGTCCTATGTGGAGTTTTTGGATTTTAGGAAGAGTTATTTTTCGGATGAGCAGAATGCTGGAAACCTGTTTTTGCAGTACCTGCGCAAAGGAGGGTTTCCGGTCATACATACGGCAGATTATACCGAGGAATCAGCTTATAAGGTTGTGTATGATATTTATTCATCGGTCATTCTGAGGGATACGGTCCAGCGATACAAAATACGGGATGTAGAACTGTTAGAGCGCGTGATAAAGTACGCCTTTGACAATATTGGAAATACGTTTTCTGGGAAAAATTTGGCTGACTACTTCAAAAGCCAACAACGTAAGATAGACATCAATACGGTCTACAATTATTTGCATGCTTTGGAGGGGGCGTTTATTCTTTACCGTGTACCACGTTATGATATCAAAGGGAAAGAAATCCTTAAAACGCAGGAAAAGTTTTATGTCAGCGATGTTTCCATTATTTATGCGACTATGGGCAACCGCGATCGGATGATAGGTGGAATTTTAGAGAATATAGTTTTTCTAGAATTGAAAAGACGAGGGTATAAGGTATATGTGGGAAAACTGGAAAATACCGAAATTGACTTTGTTGGCGAAAAGCAAGGCAATAAATTATATATTCAGGTAGCCTACAAACTAGAAAACGAACAAACAATAGAAAGGGAGTTTGGAAACCTTTTAGCAATCGAGGATCAGTATCCCAAATACGTTGTCACGATGGACGAATTCTGGAAAGGTGCTATAGATGGTGTCCAGCACCTTTACATAACAGATTTTTTATTAAAAGAAAGTTTCTAAGCGTCTCATTCCTGTTAATACCGTGATCTGCTTTTTGTCGAGGCGCTTAAAGAGGCACATTTTATCGAGAAGTATGGCTCTGGAATTAGAAGGATAAGGGATGGTTTTGCAGCTTATGGCTTAGTACCGCCGATATTTGAGAATTTCCAGCATGGCTTTCGGGTAGTGGTTTTTTCGGCTGAACTGCAGGATAATGCCATAGGCGAGGGAGTAAATGAGGGAGTAAATCTGTTGCTATCTATCATAAAATCTGCACCGGGGAAAAGAGCACCATTCTATTCAAAAGAGCTAGGTATATCAGTCAAAACCATCGAAAGATGGATAAAGTCTTTACGGTCTGACGATAAAATAGAGTTCCGTGGAGCGCCAAAGACCGGGGGGTACTGGGTCATTAAGTAGCAGCTAGTAATCTGTCAATACTTTCAAAATCTCCTGATTGTATAATACGTTGTATTTCGCGCGGATGAGGTTAAACTCCGAAATATTGTAATCCAACAAGGCTTTTGAATAATCCATGGATGAAGCCATGCCTATTTCGTAGCGTTCCTTCATGGCCTCGAAGCTCTTTTTAAGGCTGAGGCTCTGTGTCTGTACAACCTGGTATTCCTTGTGCGATCTGTTGTACTCCTGTCGAGCCATCAGCAAGATCTTTTCTTGATCTTTTAGCGTTTTATCCAATTCGTTTTTTTGTAAATCAAGTGTAAGCTTCGCTCTATTGATATTGCTTTTTGTCTTGAATCCATCGAATATAGGCATGCTCAGCGACAGACCCAGATATAGCGACTTATTTTGATCTACCTGATTCCAAAAGGGCATGAATTGACCCGTTAAATAGTCATTTCGTTCCGAAGAATAGTTTGTGCCATATCCACTTGAAAAACTTAAGGATGGGTAATAGCCGTTCTTAGCAGTCTTCAACCCCAGCTCCGCCTGTTTGATCCGTACCTGTGCTTGCTGGATAGTAGGCTCATTGGTAACCGCGAGGCTCCGGCTTAACTCCGCGGGCATCAGCTCAAATAGCGGTGTAGCTAATATGAGGCTGTCGGTGTAAGGCAGGTCTAGCAGTCGTTGTATATCCAGCGTTTTGCTTTCATAGGTATTTCTGCTCACCAAGACATTCAATTCATCCGTAGCGACCTGGCTTTCCGCCAGCGATACATCTACCAATGTTTTGGTGCCCATATCAAACTGTATTTGCTGCTGATCGAGCTGCGCTCTGGAATAATTGAGCTGTTCGAGACTGGAGCGATGTAGCGCTTGGTTAACAATGGCATCAAAGTAAAGTGACAGTAGCTCTAACCGTAGTGATTTCGTTAACCGGCTAATCTCCAGTTCGCTACTTTCTATGTCAAGCAATGCATTTTTAATCTGGTTAGATCTTGTGAAACCCTGAAATAGCGTTGCGTTCATTCTAACGCTGGCATTTGCGTTGTTAGACCATCTGTTGCCGGTAACGAGCTGACCCGCTATCTGGTCGAAAGCCAATCCAAGGTTGTAGTTATGGCCCGCACCGAGCGATAGCGTTGGCAAAAGGCTGTTTTTTGCATCGATACGATCCTGTTGTGAAAGCAGCAACTGGATCCGCGCTTGTTTGATATCTATATTCTGTTGGTCGAGGATGATGTAGGCCTGATCTAAGTCAAAAGTTGGTAGCTGTGAATAGCATATTTTCGAAAAAGATAACATTACAATTACAGTTATTGGATATAATATGATCCTGTGTTTTATGAACATTCTATTATCTTTTGAAGATTTCTCTAGCTAATTTTCATGGCGTACAAAGAACTGGAATCAATCTTTATTAGACTCAAAATGGTTCTAAATAAAGGGTGTAAAGTTCTTTTTAGTTGCTTGTTATGTTACGACTGGAGAAGATCTGTGAATCATATAGGCAAAAAAGGTGATTTAATTTGAATTCCGTCGTAGCACACGTTCGATGTACCATAGATATTAATCTGCTAGACACCGCCTTTGATTAAAAAAGTATTTATCGACGCGTTTCCGAACCAAATCTTCTCGGGCATAGCATACATTAAAGATATAATCTCACAGTTAAACGGTTCCTTTTCAAGATATACTCCCGATCCTTGATATAATCGAATATTTGCATCCGTATTTTTGTCCAAGTTGGGCACAACTTCCGTCGCATTCCCTTCCGATATTTGATGCTCCGTCGCAATAATATATTTGTAATTCTTAAATTTTTTGACAATTTGTTGAATCGATTGAGAACATACAATTCATTATCCATTTGCTCTTTTCGTATTAGTCGTTTTAACACTATTTTAGCTGCCTCTTAAGTAATTCTTTGACTTTAATTATATAAGGATCCTCTCTATTTATAATATTCTTTAACGTATATTCGATTCTGTAATCAGGAATTATTCCGATCTTGTGATGCCGGGTTCCATCTGAATTCTTGAAAATATGACCTGAAAAAGTAACCAACATGTTTCCGGGTAACGAAAGATAGTTTATTGTCCCATTGGCACCAGATGTATTCTCACCTAGGATATGCCCAACCTTCTTGTACTTCATTAATTCAAGTAAGGTTTCCGGTGCACTCTGTGTTGAAGCATCTGCAAAGAAAAATATATTAGCTTTAGACAAGGAACCTCCGGTGGGGTAATGTTCCTCCCCTCCACTTTTCCATTTTGTTTGCGTCGGGCTTATAATATTAGGTACCCATATCCTCTGGACTTTGACAGAATCTTTAAGCAGATTGCGAACCATCTTGTTGTAATTAGGTTCCACAAGATAACCTCTCATATCGATAATAATATTCGGACAATTTTTCGCAACTTTATTAAGTAGGTTTTCGTCAAAAGGATTACGCGTTAAATCGAAATAGTAAAGATTGGAATCCAAATAACCATTATTAAGTTTTAGATATCCGGAATTTCCGGGCAAGTTCCAAATTGCCTTCTCATTCCTTCTGACTAAGATTTCCTTACTTTTTCTGTTGCCCACCGGTTTAAGACGTAAACTTAACCGACTTCCTTGCGGCCCGTCTAGCAATCTGTCTATCGCTACCCTTTTACGATTATGGTCCGAACCAGTCGTCCTTAGCAAATTGTCATGAAGAACTTGGGAAACGGGCTTGTTATCGATATACAAGACTTCGTCTCCTATATTTATCAACGCCGTTATGCTGTCATTGAAAACATCTTTTACGTATAACTTATTTTTTATCAGTTGTAAGTCGACAGGGATCGAATAAGCCGTTTTTTCCCTAATATAGGCCAGATCGAAAAATATATGTGAATCCCCATACGTACGCAACATATACCAGACATTGTTGACATAGGCCTCCAAGTCATTGCCGCTAAGACTTTTTCTAAGGACATCCTCCAAAAGATTTTGTTGCTCCTTCTCGTTTAAATTAAGATATGCGAAAGAAAACCGAAATACATTCCATATCATCAATAGGTTTGCGACCTGTACTTCATTATACAGTATGCCCGTGTCCCTGAAATAATCGCGGTTGGCCGCTTTATTGTACCGATAGCTAGAAAGATTAGAAATGGGATACGTATTTGAAGAATCTCCGTAAAGACAAAGAGGAAAGGATATTGAAATTTCGTCTGTAATAGCAGTATGTAAACTATCTGATATATCAAGAGAATCCTCATAAAGAGGGCTATCAAAACCTCGAAGCACTACAGTGTATTTATGCACCTTATTCGTTGAGTCTTTTTCCAGTCTGTTTGTGTAGCGTGTCGGGACACCTTGTATTGAGGAATTCGAAATATCAATTCTTTTATCAGCATCTACTTTGAGTTTTACCTGCACCCTTCCAGAACGGACATTTTGTAACGGAATTTTGATAA
Organism: Sphingobacterium alkalisoli; assembly: GCF_005049105.1. Taxonomy (GTDB): domain Bacteria; phylum Bacteroidota; class Bacteroidia; order Sphingobacteriales; family Sphingobacteriaceae; genus Sphingobacterium; species Sphingobacterium alkalisoli. Next base: position 41,105 of record NZ_SUKA01000001.1, on the reverse strand, counting down.
GCGAATCGCTTTTGTTCAATAGCCGTTTAAGGATTATCCGATCATCTTCAAAGACTTCCATGTCCATGGGTAGGTTAAGGTCAATACTGGAACGAAAATTCACATTTGTCAGATCAGCTATTGCGGAATCGAGCAGTGTGCCTTCTATCGTATTGTAATCACTTATCGCTGAGCGTCTATTCACCCGTATACTCTTAAAGGCATTTGTCTTGCCACTATAAAGTTCTAAGCCAATATTTTGTTTGAATACTTTCATAGGCCCTTGCATCAAATTTCTTTCAATAACATTATTTTGCCTTTCGCCTCGAAAGGTAAACTCCATAGCTGGCTCTAGTGGTTCAAAAATTTGGCGAAGACTGTCCAAAAGCTCTTGGTCGTCCTTACAGTTTTTGACCGTTTGTACCCCATTAATATAAATGCTATCCCAGTCTCCTATTACAGATTGACTAACATCCGAAGCAGAGAAAAACTGGACGTAACCAGCAATCTTTCCGAATGCTTGAATATTTCTCACTTGCCTAGCTAATTCTTGTCCACTGGCGAAAATGCAACAAGTACATAAAGCAACTAATAGTGCAGTATTTCCAATAATTTTTTGCATAGTATGTCTTTATCATTGTCCAGCTCTGGAATATCGGCTTTATTGATATCCAAGAATTTTCCGTTAATTAAATCACTTAGATTTTCATATGTATACAACACATTCTTTTCACCTAAAATTAAAATTGTACAAAGGGCAACATATTCACTCGGACAAAAAACCTTATCAACCGAGGCTGCCAGATTATATAAGAGATCAATCGAACGATAATTTAAGAAAAACAAATTGTCTTTCAAAAGGAATTCAACGGGTATTTTGTTCAAATCTATAGTACCACAAAATATTATTTTCTCTTTTGATTTTATTAACTCTAAACGATGTAATTCAATTTCTTTCTCATGACTAACCCATATGAATTTATACTTTATCTTAACCTTTAATCTAATATCTGCTGCACGATAATATGGGAAAATATGAATTATATTCTCTAATCCCATTTGTCGAATCAAAGACAAACAATTGTCATTTGGAGATAAAATGATACATTTTGGATTTAGGGAAAGAACTTTTTCCTTTTCATCTAAAATTGTTTGCATATCTACAAAACAGAATATCTTAACATTTTTTGCTTTGAAAAAATGTTCAAACATAAACACCTGATTAACATTGTCAATGACTAAGCAAAATGGATCTACATTATTATATATCTTATTGAAGGAAAGCATATAATACAAATTGAAAGAAAGTGTTTTGTGGGCCTCTATCGTTTCAGAGCCATTGAATTTATAGGGGAGACGAATATTAGCATAGTCATCCATAAACTCATTAGTCAAGTATTTTGCTAGACTTAATGTGTAAACAGATTTGAAGGAGTCTAAATTCTTACTGTATGTTATAAATATTGCTTTTATCCAACCTATTGATTTATAAAATCTTTAATAATACTGTTAAACTCGGCTTCACCAATACCTAATTGATTTAAAATAGAATGATTATCTTTGTTCCCGTCAACGATGTCGAAAAACTTATCCTTTCCCATTTTATTGATACCGTAATCACAGATAACAGCAGCCAATACATAGGTAATAGGCATATCAGCTTCCCATAGACTCTTATCAAATATATCTTTTTTAAAAACTGTTAGAAGGTCATATTCATCTATATTCTCTTTTAGCTTATTTAAATAATCTTGGTACATGATCTTTCCACTCCCTCCCAAATATGTCGCTAATCCCTCATCAAAGTAGCTATTTATATTTGGCATACGTTTTTTTATATACAGGTGGGCTATCTCATGCGGATAGAATTCGGAATTGTTAGCAGATATGATTATGTTATTAAAAACGATACCTCCAGTTGAATCTGCATACATCATAGGATGGTATTGAAAACCTTGTATGTTAAAGAATTCTTCGACACTGCCTGTAGAATAAAAGGTATATGGTACTTTTTCAACTTTGAGATACTCACTTATAAAATTATTAAAATCTCTTTGTTTCTGTATATCTTGGTCATAAAAAGAATTTCGATTAGGACTAACTATGTACTTTGCCTCCCCGTCGATAATCTCCTTCCATTTGTCATCTATGAGGTTGATATAGGATGAAAACAGAACTTTCCCATCGTTATATTTGGCTATTAAATTAAATATTACCTTGACAAAAAGATTAGAAGGGGAAGTAGAGATATAAGATATTTTTACGATATATACATCATTTTTTAGTGGCAGTATCTCCATGACACTAGCTTTGTAAGCAACTTCTCCTGCTCCATTTTTCTCTATTCCTTTCAAAAAGTAATAGGGCGTTCTAAATCTTTCAAAGTCATTTATATCCCAATATTTGAATAATTCTGGATACGAAGCAGTGTCTTTTTTTAGCAAGAACGAGTCTAATGCAAGTAAAATATGCCTATTCGTTGTATCGTTTTTATCTATGTTGGGAGATATTGAGATATTGTCATTAATTTGAGCTGACGAATTTAGTGATAGGAATAAATAAAATAATAACAGTTTAATTTTCATCGATCAATAATTTTCCAATAGCCCCTTTTTGTAGAACCTACTCTTTCTATTAGTTTGGCTCGACGTAGCTTGGCCAGTTGGTATTCTACCCCTCTAACTGAAAGCTGGGTTTTTTCAGCGAGTTCTTCTCTTGTGATGTGGGGATTGTCCTCTATATAAGAGAGTACTAAAGCAGAAGTTCCTTTCACAGTTTCTCCCACAGTTTCTCCCACAGTTTCTCCCACAGTTTCTCCCACAGTTTCTTCGATAGGTTCAGCATCCTGTGCGTACACTATAACTCTAAACCCATGTTGAAAGTTTTCAAAAAGAGGAGGTTTTAATCCGTAATTAGCAAATCCCTCCATAATCCTTTTAATACCAGAGCCGTATTTCTCAATAAGCTGTGCTTCTTTAAAAGCAGAGGCGATTTTCCTGTTTCGGGCTTGGGAAGAATAATCTCCACTCAATAATTGCTCGACTGAAATATTTTCGGGAAGCCTGCCCGGGTTGAAGAATTCTATATAATCATCATAAATCTTCACAGAAGAATCACCGTAGTGCATATAGTCACGATGCACTATCATATTGATAACAATCTCACGCAAGGCGTCCATCGGATACTGCCATCTTTCCTCTCTTCTCGGATCTCCTGTTATGATATAGCTCTTATTGATATGCTTCCTAACAAAATCTAATACAAAATCGACCTCGCTGAATAGATCCGAGCGTATTGTCGTGCTGTCCTTGATACTTGTGGGAGTTGAAAATCGTCCTAACTCGATCGTTGCATCGAACAAATCGCTGCGTGCGAACATAAGATATCCTGCATTGGTAACTTGCCCTTCCTTGATAAGGTCGTATTTGTTCAAAACGGTCAGAGGATCATCAGTTATGACATATTGCTTCCCATTGTTGCAATTGGATATAAAGTTGTTGACTTTGTCTAGAGACAACATGTCGATGTTTTTTTCCGGATTGATATAGCTGTCCCAACTTGTATTGAACGATCGCAAATGCATTTCCGCTATTTCCGATAAAGATAGCAAATGGTTGGAGTTGTTAACCCTCTTGTAGTATCTTCCCTTGAACGCCACGGGCTTTATAGGGAACTCCTTGATAGAAAGCTGGGCAACTACGGCGTCGTTTATCTCAAGAGCAGTAGCATCAGGAATAATACTGGGCTGGGTCTTGTTTTTGACTTCGTTAATCCATTTTTGTAACGTCTCATCTCCTATTGTAAAACCTTTGACGGGTTTACCATTATCAGCAATACCTATAAGGACCCTTCCTCCTTTCGTATTGGCAAAGGCCGAAAGCGACTCGATAACCCCGTCATTAAATGAACTTTTAAATTCCGTATGTGAATCTTCTATAAGCGGTTTAATCATTGGATACGACAACTAATTCCTTACAAATATAACTATCTTATCTCTATTTCATAGGAATGTTAAATGAGAAGCATTAGCAAACATCCGTAAAAACCCGTTGTACATAAGATCAGACGGTATTTAATACGAATCGGTTAATACTCTCAAAGTCTCCTGATTGTACAGTACGTTGTATTTCGCGCGGATGAGATTGAATTCCGAAATATTATAATCCAGCAGCGCTTTTGAATTTGTCGGTGTAAGCTCAGGATAATGCCATAGTTGAGGGAGTAAATCTGTTGCTATCTATCATAAAGTCTGCACCGGGGAAAAGAGCACCATTCTATTCAAAAGAGCTAGGTATATCAGTCAAAACCATCGAAAGATGGATAAAGTCTTTACGGTCTGACGATCAAATAGAGTTCCGTGGAGCGCCAAAGACCGGGGGGTACTGGGTCATTAAGTAGCAGCTAGTAATTGCAAAATATAATGGGAAGACATTTACCGCATGCACAAAAAACGAGCTATTTAGAATGACACCCATGAGCTTGATGTGTGGCTCTCTGGGTAACTTCGATGACTATTAAAGACGGACTGTAAGGGCTAAAAGTCGATTGAAATTTTTACTTTTCCGCCCAATCCTTTTTCAACGATGTCAAACAGTGTTTTTAAAGTGATATTATTTCCGTTATTCTCAATTTTCGAGATATAATCACGTTTTTTTCTACTAGCTTAGCAAGTTCTGACAGTGTTAAGTGTCTCTCCTCTCACCTTTTTGATTACGGCTTTTTCGGTAGCGTCTTTTGTGTGGTGCAACCACCACCTTGTCCACTTTCTCATGCGAATCACTGACGTGCCTATTGCCGACGTTGAAATCCACCACCGTGAAATTTTAAGCATTAATTAGCGGTGATGTGCTTTTTGTCGAGGCGCTTAGATAGATCTATATTGCAATTGTAAAAAGTTTTACTATTCTTAATGTATACTTTAAGAATAGTAAAACTTTTTGTAAACTTAAATTTCAATACGACTAAAAAAATCGGTGACGGGGTGAATTTACTTTTGACCAATAAGACCTTGCTAAAATGAATTTTAATACGTATTTTAACGTAAAATTTAAATTATGAGACCTTCCGTTATACGGATCATCCTAAGTGTTTTTTTTGTTAGTGATTTCCAATGTTCTAAAGAGCCAGAACTTTTTTAAATTTTTCCGGGGTTTAAATCAAGATAACAATGATTAAAATAAAACGTCTTTTCGTCTGTAGTCTTTTGTTCTTTTTGTCATGTAACCGGGCAACAGAGATTGCTACAGACACTACAAACATAGTCGCCGGTACTTCCAAAATAACAGGAATCATCACTCCCGATGGTCAAAATAAGGATAGTATTATGGTAACTATTATTGTTCTGCATCCAATTTCGGGAGAAAGTGTCAGACATAATATTCTCGCTGACCAATCGGGCTACTTCTCACTGGACTTTGATATGGAAACCGAGACTTCTTTATTCGGTTTGTATACGAGTGTAAATCCGCATAAGGGGCTTGTAATCAGATCAATAAATAATGACTCTACGCACATTGATATCGCCTATGATTCAGGCCGTAATATCAAAAATGTGGATGTTACGTCTGCCATGAAGCCATATGATATGCGGCAGGGCATGGAGGTCTTAAACAAAATGATTGATTATAGACCAGATAGACCAAATTGGGAATATCCACGGTTCTATGATAAAAGTACAGATGAGTTTCTGAATCGTGTTAAAAGTAATGTATCTACAAGATTGGCACAATTCGTAGATGATGATGACTTATTCTCCAAGGAGTTCAAAGGGTTTATATCTAAAGAATATCGCTTATTCGTATATACGGGACATGTCATCGATTACGAAGCAGAGATGAAGCGTAATTATCGTATCATAACTCGTGATACAGTCAATACTCCTGAAATCCAAAAGATTGACAGATCGTATTTTCGCTTTTTGAAAGACTTCCATCTCAACGATCCGCAATACCTCCACACTTACTCATTCCCTGAATTTCAGAACTTAATTCTCCAAAATGAAGTATTAGGGCTTCCAGTTATTGGAGAAAGCGATATCCCCACCTGGTTGGCAAGCGTGAAAGTTATTTTAGCTGATTTGGTCGGCTTCCATGACGGCCCATATTATGATATTCTGGCGGCTAATGCCTATGGTCGGCAGCTCAACGAGCACGTGAAGCAGCTAAGCGAAAAACAAAAAGAAAATATAGCACATTATTGGAAAGATGGAGAAATCGGGAAAATATTATTTCGGAAAAACGATCAGGTTGTTGAACTGGACAAAGTAAAATCTCCTGTTGTCGTAAATGACATTTCATCGGTTCCAGAAGATAAGGTCATGGAGACAATTGTTTCCAACTACAAGGACAAGGTTGTATTTATTGACCTATGGGCAACATGGTGTGCTCCATGTCTGGAAGCAATCAAACAATTCAGGAGTACAAAGGGTGATTTTAACGATAAGGATGTCGTCTTTGTATACCTCACAAATGGATCTTCACCCCAAAAGCTGTGGGAGGAAAAAATAATTGGAATAGGGGACGAGCATTATTATCTGACAGACACCCAGTGGTACACGATGATGGATTATTTTGATTTTGAGTATATTCCGTCCTATCTGTTATATAATAAAGAAAGCGTACTCATGAATAAATTTTCAACCTTTCCCGGAAATGACGCTGTAAGCGGGATGATTAACGATCTGTTAAAATGAGCAATCCCGATTTGTTGTGTCCTAATTGAAGTACCTTGATTTTTGATTCCTATGAATAGATTTTGGTATTGAATATTAATTAAGGTTTTAAACGTATTTTATTTTTGCGTGATACGTTGTTAGACCGTTCAATGCTGGGGATGTAGATTATGTTTTTATAGTGGACACATCTGTATAACATGTTCATTTTATGGAAATAAATGAACACGTGTAAACAAGTAAGATAGGAAAACATACGAAGCAAGTTGACAGACATATAAGAAGCATTAGCAAACATCCGTGAAACTCGTTGTACATAAGATCAAGCAGTACTTAATACGAATCCGTCAATACTTTCAAAATCTCCTGATTGTACAATACGGTATATTTCGCTCGGATGAGATTGAACTCGGAAATATTGTAATCCAGCAAGGCTTTGGAATAATCTATGGATGAAGCCATGCCTATTTCGTAGCGTTCCTTCATGGCCTCTAAGCTCTTTTTAAGGCTGAGGCTCTGCGTCTGTACGACCTGGTACTCCTTGTGCGATCTGTTGTACTCCTGTCGGGCCATTAGCAAGATCTTTTCTTGATCTTTTAGCGTTTTGTCCAGCTCGTTTTTTTGTAAATCAAGTGTAAGCTTCGCTCTATTGATATTGCTTTTTGTTTTGAATCCAGCGAATATAGGCATGCTCAGCGACAGACCCAGATATGGCGATTTATTTGGTCTACCTGACCCCAAAAGGGGATGAATTGACCCGTTAAATAGTCATCAGTTCTATTTCGTCAATGTTTTCAAAATTTCGCCCTTGTACAGCATGGAATATCTGGCGTTGATCAACCTGAATTCAGAAACATTGTAATCCGTCAACGCCTTGTAGAGATCCATCGAAGAGCTTTTTCCGATTTTGTAGCGCTCGTTCATAGCTTCGTAGTTCACCTTGTTCGCTTCAAATGCAGCCTCCAAAGCTTTCAATTCCTCTATGGATGCCTGATATTCTAGGTCGGACTGCGAGAATGCCTCCTTTCGCTGCTTTACGACCTTTCCCTTTTCAAATAGGAGATTTTCCTGCCCGAGTCTCGCCTTTTTGGTATTAGCCCGAGCCTTAAAGCCGTCATAGATGGGCATGGAAATAGAGATGTTACCATATAGCGATCTATTCTGGTTGAACTGTTCCCATAAAGGCATTACCATACTATTAAACATATTATAGCGTTGTGACGAATAGTTTGTACCGTACCCACCATTGAGCGATATGGTGGGGTAATAAGCCGATCTTGCAAGTTTGATATTGACATGTGCCAGGTCGATCTGCCTATCTATAGCCTTGAGGTAAGGATCGTTTATGAGGTATTCTTCAGGTGGGGCTAAAGGTAAACCTGATGCGGTAGGAGGTACGAGTTCCAGTTCATCTGATTCCGCCATCTCCAATAGCTGTTTGAGTTTTAGTAAGCCCAGGTTGTAGCCATTCTTTGCCGTTACGATATTGAGCTTGTCATTTGCTACCTTACTTTTGGCCTGGGATAGGTCAATTATGGTCCGCTTGCCCACTTCGATCTGTATCTCTTCCTGCGCAAGCTGTTGCTCCGACAGTTTTAACTGTACCAGGCTTGCTTCGTAAAGATCATGGTTGATCAATGTCTGAAAAAACAACGATATCAACTGTAGATCCAGTTCTCTTTTCAACTTTTCAATATCCAGTTTTGCCAGCTCCAGATTCAGTTCTTCCGCTTTTACAGTATTTACTTTTTGAAAGCCCTGGAACAGGATTACATTGGTTGCGATATTGGCATTCGCATAATTAGACCACTGGTTTCCCGTAATCAGCTGCCCGGTAACCTGATCAAAAGCGAGTCCCAGGGTATGCTGGTTATTGGCATTGAAATAGATGCTCGGTATCGCGGCATCCTTTGCCAGATCAACGTTCATCGTGGCAATACGTTCCTGCAGTTCCCGCTGTTTTAGATCCAGGCTGTTTTCCACCAGAATCTCTCGGGCGCGTTCCAGTGAGAGTACCAATTGCGCATGCGAGAGCAGGGGTAATAACAAAACCAGCAACGTTATCAAAAACCACTTCTTCATTATTTGGAATGTCCGATGTATTTCAGGTTATCAAAGAACCGCTCGATCAGTCTTCTGTCCTTTGTAATTATTTCTGCAGTACCTTTTGCGTCGAATTTAAAGTCGAGAATGGTACCATAGTTTGTCGCTAGTTCATTTGGGAAGGAAAGGGTCACCAGGTAGGAGTCCATCGATGTTCCGTCTCCCGTATTCACGGGGCTTGATACCAATGATATGTCCCTCACCGTAGCCTTTATATAGCCATACTCCATGTAGGGGTAATCCGCCAGCTTCACGATAACCTCCTGGCCCACTTTAACCTTACCCGCGCCACTAATAGGTAGCTGTACTTTTCCCAGTATGCTGTTCTCTTTGGGAACTATGGAGAAAATAGGTTCACCCGCCTGTACAAACTGGTTTTCGTTCCAGAACTTTAGGAACTGCGCTTTGCCGGTAATTGGGGATCGGATTAGGTACTGTTTTTCCCAAAGATTGATCTTATCGATGAGGTTGTTGAAAGAGGTGAGTACTTCCAGGTCCAGTTGAAGTTCCCGTTCCGATTTGGTGATGCGTGTTTCCTGAATGGAGTTCTCGGTGCTGCTGATCTGCTCCCGGATAGAACCCGAACTACGTAGAGAAGACTTTACGTGATCTTCCGCAGTTATACGGCTCGCTATCGACTGCTCAAACTCCGCCTGGCTAATGATCTTCTTCGCGAGTAATATCGAGTCCCGTTCCAGAAATTTGTCGGTAAGGGCAAGATGTTGGAGGCTCAGATGCTCTTTGTCCTTCAATGTTTTCAGGGCATCTTGCTGTTCATTTAGTATTTTCGACAGGGCGTGTTCCTGTTTATCGTATAATCTATTGATCTGATAGTCGGCCAGCTGTTTTATGCTCGATATAAAGGAGGAGTAGGGGATGGTCAGATCACCTAGGTTCAAGCTTTTGGGCAGTTGGGCATACAGCTTTCGCGCATCGGATGTAGGGAGAGAAGTTGTTTTTACCAGCTCCGTAATCTGCTGCACCAGTTCTGGATGGGCAGGATTATCTATCCAGGCAAGCAGTTGACCCGAGGAGATGCTATCCTGTGATTTGATCTGGTTTATTCTTAGCCTTCCGCTCTGCTCTGCAACCAATTGTAGGGGAGACTGTTCCGCCGAAATCGTGGCTTCCCCGGTTACGATATCGGGGTATTTAACGATATAGCCGAAGAATATAATTAACGCAAAGATAAAACAGACCAATGCCGTAATCCGTTTTGCGAAAGTAACGGGCATACGCTCTATAATATCGGTGACCTCTTCTGTGCGTTTGGTGGGGATAGTGTCTTTTACTGCTTCTTGTTCCATACCTTAATTGGCTAATATTTTTACTTCTGACTGGCTTTCCACAAGCTGGAAATACCTTCCCCTTCTTTCCATCAATGTGTTGTGGTTTCCAGTCTCAACTACATGGCCATCTTTCATCACTACGATCTGGTCTGCCCTGCGGATGGTGCTAAGCCGGTGAGCGACTACGATCACGGTCTTGCCCTGAAATACCTCACCGAGGGCACTCGTGATCTTTTGTTCGTTGATGGAATCCAGTGCATTGGTGGCCTCATCAAAGAATAGAATGTCCGGGTTTTTGTACAGCGCGCGGGCAATCAGTACCCGTTGTTTCTGCCCGCCGCTAAGACCCCTGCCATCTTCGCCCATTTTGGTTTGATAACCCAGGGGCAATTGTTCGATCTCATATCCTATGTTAGCAGCAGCGACCGCCTTGCGGAGCTTGTCGTTATCCAACTTCTCATCATCTAGTACGATATTGTTGAGTATGGTGTCATTAAATATCTTTCCATCCTGCATCACTGCGCCACATTTTTCGCGCCACTGTCGTAGACCGATATTATTGATGTTCATGCCCCCGATCAGGATCTCACCGTGGCTCGGCTTGTACAGCCGTAATAGTAACTTCAATAAAGTTGATTTCCCGCTGCCACTGTCGCCCACAATAGCGGTTACCTTCCCCTCGGGGATTACCAGGTGGATATTCTGCAAGATTAAAGGGGATACCTGTGTGTAGTGAAAAGATACATTTTTGACAACGATGTCTTTTTTACCTGTCAATGCGAGATCATTATTCCCTGTATCCTCATCTTCGTCCTTTAACATCTGTATCTCATTCAGGCGCAGGAAACTGATCTGTGCAAATTGGAAGGATACCATGAACGAGATCAATTGCTGTACCGGTCCATTCAACATGCCGATCATAAATTGTGTGGATATCATCACGCCGAAGGTAATCTCGCCGGCGATCACTGCCTTGGCGCAAAAGAAGGTAATCAGCAAATTTTTTACCGAATCAATAAAGCTAGCCCCGAGGTTCTGCACATTATTAATGCCCAACATACGGAGGTTCACCTTGAATAGCCGGGCCTGAATACCTTCCCATTTCCAGCGTTTGGCCTGTTCATAGTTGTTGATCTTGATGTCCTGTATTCCGTTAATGGTCTCTACCCAATAACTTTGGTTTTTGGCCGTCAGTTCGAAATAATCCCAATCCAATTTTTTGCGCAATTTTAGAAAACCCATTACCCACAGGATGTAAAGCGTGCTGCCTACGATGAAGATGTAAAAAATCGTAGTATTGTACATCAATAAAATGATGCTGAATATCAAGAACGTCAGCGTAGAGAAAACCAGGTTCAGTGAGTTATTCATGATAAAGCTCCGTATCCTTTCGTGGTCATTGGCTCGTTGCAGGATATCCCCGAGCATCTTATTCTCAAAGAAGGAGACCGGCAGTTTCATCAGTTTGATTAGGTAATCGGAGATCAGGGCAATGTTGATCCGCGAGGACATATGTTGCAGTATCCAGTCCCGTACGGCCGAACTGAGTGTAATACTGACAATCAACGCCAGATTAGCAATAAGCACGATATTAATAAAACTGACGTCCTGTGTCTGTATCCCCACATCGATTACGGCCTTGGAGATAAAAGGGAGCACGGCCTGCATGGCCGTAATCAACAACATCACGGTCCCCAGATAATAAAAACTCTTTTTATAGGGTATAAAATAGCCCATGATATTTTCGAGATGCCTGCCCCGTTCCGCTTTCTCACCTGCCTGCCGTTGCTTAAAATCGGCCTGCGGTTCCAGGATCAAGGCTACACCAGAAGTTTTATTTTCGTTTTTCTTAATCCACTTCTCTTCAAATTCGCTTTGGTCATAACTGATGTGTCCCTTGGCCGGATCGGCGATATAGAATTTAAGGTTACCGTTGCGTTTTTGTTTGACATTGTAGAGTACCACGAAGTGGCTGTTATCCCAATGGATAATAACAGGTAAAGGTACTTTTTCAACAATGTCTTGTAAGCTACAGTGGGCTGCTAAAGAGCGTAGTCCGATGGTTTCCGCTCCATGGGAAATGCCCGCCAACGAGACACCCTCTCTGGTATTGCCACAGAGATCGCGCAGGTACTGTAGGGAATAGTATTTGCCGTAATATTTTGCTACCATCTTTAAACTAGCTGGACCGCAGTCCATCATGTCTAATTGTCGATCTATAGGGAAGGAAGTAAAGCTCATAACAGATTCAAATTGGGTGTGGTCAAAGGTATTTTTTTATTCATAAATGTTGCAATACATCTGTAGGATATGCTTCTTCATGTTTTTGCTAAATTGATCAGAGTAATTGTGTTTTCCTTGTTGCACTTCTAATATACTAGTTATCCATTTTTGAAGCAATTCTACCTTCTCTTTTGTGTTAAAGAACTTTCCTCTATATCCCTGTAAAATGGCAATGTGTATTTTCAAATTTTCAACCGTTGGATCGACGCCCCGTTGTTCCAATTCCGTGAGAACCAGATCTGCGGCGTTTTCTTTTTGATCTTTGTTACTTTTTACGGAAAGGCTATTGTCATGCACTCTATAGTATGTAAGATACTCTGGTATGTTACCCGCCTTATGTTTTTTTAATATATTGAACCAAAGGTGGTAATCCTCTACGTGTGGATACTGGTTAGAATACTTAATCTTTTTTACTACATCCGCACGCATCATAACCGAAGGGTGTGAAAAGGGATTGTGGAACAACAAGGTTGCATTTATTTCATTATTGGTGATTGGATACTGTTTTAGACTCGTAATTTTTCCTATTGAATTTATTACATAATGATGGCTTCCCACCAATCCCACATCTTGATTTTCTTGATTTTCAAGATACTGAATCTGCTTATGCAGTCGATCCGGATGCATCATGTCATCTGCATCTATACGGGCGATATATTTTCCTTTTGCCTCCTTAATCCCATGATTTAAACTATCTACAATGCCTACGTTTTGTTTATAGTTAATCAAACGGATTCGCTCGTCATCATACTTTTCTACAATTTCCCTTGTTTTGTCGGTGGAACCATCATTGACTACAATAAGTTCAAACTGTGGATATGTCTGTTTCAGCACGCTATCGATACAGGCATTTAGGTATTTTTCGCCGTTATGGCATGGTAACAATACGCTGACCAATTCGCCCTTGCTGTGGCGGTCGGTATTGGCAGGCAAAGATTCGTTTTGTAAAAAAAGCTTGTCATATACCTGAATAGTCTCTGTCACCATTTTTTTTACACTCAAGTTTTTTAAAGCATGCTGTTTGGATTTATGGGCATATTGTCGGGCAATTTCTGGATTCTCCAATAGATACACAATATACTCGGCAAGTTTATCCTGATGAATGTATGCCTTTGTCTGTTCGAGTACTAAAGGGACTTTGAGGCCACCGTCGTCCGGAACAATTTCGGCCAATCCGTCTACATCTGCTACGATGAGTGGCAGCTCATGATGCATCATTTCAATGGTTGTATAGCTACATTGTTCGATATAGGATGGCACTACACCTACATCGGCGATTTGATAAAAATCATATAGGGTGTTTTTGTCGAGATTTCCCGTTAGGGTAATCTTTGCCCAATTTTTATCTGTACTCTTGAATACAGCTCCAAAATCTCCTGTTCCGGCGATGACCAAGCGAACATTATCTATCTGTTGCAAAACTTTATCGAAAGTAGCTACCAGATCATATACCCCTTTCCGCTCATTGACAGCACCTGCGTAAAGGACAATTCGCTCGTTTAAGCTAAAACCGTATTTGCTTTTTAGTTTTTCTTTAAGCTGGGGATTTGCTTTTCGGGGCAATAATCCGTTGTAAATAACACTAACCTTATCCATTGGAAAACAAAACAGCTTGTCTAACGAATTTCGCGCAAGTTCAGTTACACAAATGATATGGTCCAAAGCATGGTAGGTTAACTGTTCCCGAATTAATGATCCATCAAGATACGTCGGATTCTCCTCGGAAAGAAACTGTTTATTCAGTATACGGAACAGCGGATAGTTGGCCGTAATAAAGTCACGCCAGGGAATACAGTGCTTGGTCAGTACGATTTTACAACGGAATGCCTTCTTCAAGACCTGTGCAAAAGGGGCATGATTGATCCAGTTGAAATGAAAGATCACCTGTTTTTCGCGAATATCTTTTCGTAAGAAATCAATAAATTGTTTATCCTGCTCTGCGGTAGTGGAGGGGCCTATATCGTGGGGAATGTAATAATGAACGCTGTTTCCAATCTTCTCTTTCTGAACTGTGGTGTAGGAGGTCGCCCTTACAAATATAAAATGAAGGTTTATTCTTTTATCTTTGAGTATATACTCCCGCAGTTGGTCGACATAGGTCGTCAGTCCACTACTTTTTTGGTTAAAATAATCGATTATATATAGGTTAATCATATATTTAATTTTCTTTCAACTTTGTAATATCTCACTGGTCATGAAATCACCGTTTACCACTTAAATCGATAAAAGTATTCGTTCGGCCTATAATGGCTGACAACAGCCGACTAGAGAAAATAACAGGATCAACAATTCAATTTAGATGATAAGTTCGTGTCAATCATGCTCGTCATTGTGAAAAAGTAGCTCGCTCCCCATCTTATCAATATAGAACTCTTTATCTCCGATTCCTACCTTAGCCCGTCCATTTTCAAACCACCGGATTGAATCAAATTTTGGAGCAATGACCACCTCACCCTTCTTATTGATAAAGCCGTATTTTCCTCTTATTTTCCTGCCGAGAGCTTTGTTGTCGACTACCCCACCTAACCCTAAAACTGGTTCATATAAACAGTCTTCACAGAAACCTGCCAATCCTTCGCTGAAATGATCTACCCGTTCAAATCTAGGCTGAATAACTACCTCTCCGAGCATATTGGCAAATCCGATTAAATCGTGTTCATCTAAAATTCTGAACAGGCCATCACGCACTCGATCGGGGCCATTGTCATATACATATACTTTAAAAAGCTGATCTTCGTTTTTATTAATCGCCCAAAAACCTTGTTTTGGAATGGCAACGAATCCAATGGTTTTGATGGTATCGGTGAAGCACATATAATATTTGCCAAAAGGAATTACCATTTTGCCCTGCTCATCCTTATATCCATATTTCATAAGGGTGCCAGTAGTATCAACCACCAGATACAGATAATCATCATTACTAAACTGCTTGTTTTGTGAGCAGCCGACAAATGGAACTAACAATAATACCCACATTAATTTATTTAATGATTGCATAGTCATTGCTTTTTATCCAGGTAAAATAGATTTTCTATTACTGAACCAAGAGTTACCGTTTTAATGTAATGGACTTTCCCATCCGTCAATATACTTTATTTTACTATTAATGTTCTTATCCAAAGGCTTTTGATTGGGAGGTTTTTTCGGGTCATAAACTACTTCGTTGCCGAATCGATCAATGTAAAAGGCCCTACCATCCCTGTAGACTAATGCTATATCATCTATAAAGCGACCAATCCTGTCGTAAAGAGGTTGTAATACTGTATCACCTTTGATATTGATAGCGCCATATTTAACATTGCGGTTCAACATAACTGTATCCTTTAGTCTTTTTAGTAAATCCCTAGGCCCTTCATGAGCACTTTCATGAAGAGTTTTACTTTCACGCCACGTCTTACAGCCATCACAAAAATTAGTGATACTGTCAAAAAATGGTTTAACAAGCGAATATCTTGGGGGTATGACGACCTCACCATTCATATTGGCAAAACCGATCATATCGTTTTCGTTTAGGATACGAAACAGGCCATGATAGATCTCATCTGGTGCATTGTCGAATGGTAAGACTCTAAAAAGTTTTTCGTCATTCTTATTAATAGCCCAAAAACCTTGCTTTGGAATGGCAACGAATCCGATCGTCTTGATCGTGTCAGTGAAGCAGAATTTATATTTGCCAATCGGAATGGCTATATTTCCTTCCCTATCTTTGTAACCGGATCGTTGATAGTCTTTATGCATGTCGCTCACTCTATAGAGATAATCGTCTGGTCCATACTGTTTCTTGGGTTGGCGGCAGCCTATAAGCGGAAGTAGGAACAGTAAGCCAATAATTCTAGTAAGTGCTTTCATTGCCTTTTGTTTTTTAATTTTTGTCCAAATAATACTTCCACTCTGGGGCTCTGTTTACTAAATCTGCATTTCTTCAAATACTTGTTTTAATCGTTTAATAAACTTTCCCATCCATCAATATACTTTATTTTACTATTAATGTTCTTATCCAAAGGCTTTTGATTGGGATGTTTTTTCGGGTCATAAACTACTTCGTTGCCGGATCGGTCGATGTAAAAAGCTCTACCGTCTTTATAGGCCAGTGCAATATCCTCCTTGAACCGGCCAATTCGATCATATACGGGCTGCAAGATTGTGTCGCCTCTAATATCAATTGCACCATATTTAGCATTACGGTCAAAAAGGACTGTATCTTTATGTATCTGTAAAATTCGAGACAGTTTTTGGTGCTTAAATTCATCATTGGAAGCACTTTCTCGCCATGTTTTACATCCGTCACAAAAATTTGTTATGTTATTATCAAAAGGATCTGCATATGAATACTGAGGAGGTATAACCACCTCACCATCCATATTCGCGAAACCGATCATATCGTTTTCACCGAAAATCCGAAACAGACCATTACGCAGATAATCGGGACCATTGTCAAATGGAACGACTCTAAAAAGTTTTTCGTCATTCTTATTAATAGCCCAAAAACCTTGCTTTGGAATGGCAACGAATCCAATTGTTTTGATCGTGTCGGTGAAGCACATATAATATTTGCCAAAAGGAATTACCATTTTGCCTTGCTCATCCTTATATCCATATTTCATAAGGGTGCCAGTAGTATCAACCACTAGATACAGGTATTCATTAGTATACGGTTTATTTTGTGAGCAACCGACAAAGGGAAGCAAAAATAATGACCATATTAATTTACGTACTGTTTTCATGAATGTTTATTTTAATTTGTTCTGACAAAATAAACTTTAACATCTTGTCTGTCGCTATAATCCGTACCTCCCATGACTTTAGTGCCATCCCAAAAATCTATGTGATCATATCTTCTGTCAATACCCTGGAAATCTTCATAATAAAGAAAGCCTTTCGCTCCTTCCGGAATTGCACCAGGATCAGAAATTTGTGTCATGCTACCATATCTGTTCGAAACATAGTCTTTCATTTCAGCAGCTCTGTAAAAGTACCACTCGTTTTGACCGTCATTATTCTGATCTCCCGACACCGTCTCTCCTGATCTATACGGTATGGCGTATTCGGGCCCCATCATATTAAGAGCTAAAGATAATGAACTCGCACAGGTTTCTCGCCAGTTATTCGGTTGCGAATTATAATTTGATAAGAAATTTCCTCCGATCCAGTTTGCAATAAGTTCACCACTTGATACGTTATTAGCATTAGCATTTGTTTTTGCAGAAATTATTCCCTGAAAATAGTGTATAACGTCATTCACAGAGGTATTCTGCTGATATCCACTAGTATTCTCTTGTCCCGGAATGAAATAGCCTTGGCTTTGGAAAAGATCTAAGTAAGCTTGTTCATAGCCATTAAAACCTGTACTCCCGAATTCGAAGCCACTGCCTCCATTGTCATCCATGTTGTATCCTGTCGAATAACCTACGACCGTCACTTCCTCAATCTTTATCGCACCTCCTAGAAAGTAATTGCCGCTGGAATCCTGCGTAAAGGTAAATCCCATGGCACTAAAATAGTTGACAACGTCTTCTACGCTGGATTGTGCTGTAAGGCCTGAGCTATAGCTCGAACCGTTGCCGCCCATCAGTTGCGCTAGCTCAGCCTGTGTGATGATGGTGAGTTCCTTTTCCAGTTCATCGAATGCAAGTTTAACTTTGTTTCTCATAATGTTTAATTTAACTTGTTTAAATTGATTAATAATATTTTATATGTTTATACTGTTCTGTTTTAAATGTCCTCTAAATTGTATCCATGAATGCTCCCAAAAATGGGCCATAATCCCCGATTTCCGGTATTCTGGCTGTTTTCTTATTTCGCTGTAGTCATACTCAAAAAAGTCTTTTACCGGAATCTTGGTCTGTTCAACAGTGTCTATTTTTTTTAATGACTCGCGCATCCGGAAAGATCCTTATCAGCGGCAGCAGGAACATTAAGCCAACATTTTTAAGTAATATTTTCATAGTATCTGATTTTGTATATATAAAGGATCACCATCAGGCTCCATTAAAAGAATAAAGGCGTTTTTACTATAAATACTCGGGATCCAATTTTTTAATATCCTTGTATGGTATGAAGTCCTTTGGGTGTTTTTATCGTTATGCTTTCGTCACTATTCAAACGTACAGATACACGGATGAATGTGTCATGTCGTAGCCCTGATGTTTCTAAAATCGCTGCCTTCCAGGATTTACTGCTTTTACGAAATTCCTCTACAATGATATCTGATAAGGATGATGGTTTCCCAACGATCTGTTCTACATCACCTAAGCTGTCGTTGCGAAGAACCATACACTTAAAGACATAAACGGAATCTACTTTTTTGCTAACCTTTTTTTTCTTTTTGTACCTTATGCTTATTCCCTGCTCCAGATCCTTGATATTACCGCCATAAGACGCGGGCCATCCCAGAAATTTTTGTTTCTCGTTCTCAATGAAGTCCCTGTCTTTTATAAATCTATAGACAACGGAATCCCTAAACATAACAATACTATATAAATCATTCTTAGACGTCTCATGCGATTCAAAGTCCGAAAACTTTATCATTTTCAATACAGTATTATTCACATTGTACGATTGATGAAAATAAATTGAATCAGCTTCATATTCTAAATCAAAGTATAGTGACTTATAATAGTTGTTCTCATCAAATTCTCTAAGAAACAAAAGTGATCTACGAGGTATACGGTTACTATAAAGCATCGTTAGGGAGTAAGCAGTAGGATACTTTGTAAAAAAAAATTCTACATCTTTATTTGGTGTTTTTGTATATTTTATATACTTATTCTCACTATATGAGGCCTGTGAATAACTATGATTAGAAATACCTAACAATATTACCGTAATAGATAGGCTAACCAATGCTTTCCGCATAAAGGGCTGCTGTTTTTTCCATGTATCCATAACGATTATTTTAATCTATAATATTTTACAGACCCTGGGTACAAAATTGTAGTACTTTCTTCGGTATGTCCTTTTTGAAATGCAGCTTCTGAAGAATATGTATTTACTCCCGAGACCATTCCTTTCGCTGTGAAGCCCTGTGTCATGCCATATGTTCCAGCATGTATTGCATAGTCACCGGAATATATTACCGCAAGGCTAGCATTAGGGTCGTAGCTGGTTGTCTCCTCAAAAAATGCATTTTTATATGACTCAAAAGAAAACTCATTAGTGGTCGTTGATGTATCGTCCCAAAAATAATAGTTACCATCTGCAACGGCTAGTCCAAAACAATTCGACTGATATTGTGCATCAAGAGGTAGAAACTGTCCTGTATTGGTATCCCAAACAGATGTTGTTTCGTATACGATATACTTCTGCCCGTTTTTTGCTAATAATTCCATTTCCTTATACTCGAATATTAGTCCATTTACCGTAGAATTTTCGCCTTCTGGAAAGGTTGTTGTTCTTCCAGTTGGAGTTGCAACTATATTGCCGTTTGGATCTCTTTGCCATCTGTCATTAGGATTTGAGTTGTTGTTATCGTTGGGAGAATAATAAGTGTAGCTCCCATTATTGAAGCTGAATGCGAAACCATAGGACTGTAGATAGGCAACGACCATGTCTGTAGAGGTCATTTCGCCATTAATCCCAGAGCTGTATCCACTTTGGCCGTCTCCACTGCTATTCATGCCAGTAGAGTAGCCCATAACAACGACTTCCTCGATCATGATGCTATTGCCGGAGCTGCTAAAATAATAGTTACCACTAGAGTCCTGGGTAAGTGGAACACCAATGTCATGTAGATAAGATGCCACTTCTTCTACCGAGGCATCTGCACTAAGTCCTGATCCATTGCCGCCCATTAGCTGCATCAGTTCGGCCTGTGTGATGATGGTCAGTTCTTTTTCCAGTTCTTCGAATGCAAGTTTAAGTTTTTTTCTCATCGTTCTTTTTTTAGGCTATCTATTTATTTGTTAATTTTTCCTTATTTTATGGTATTCTGTTTAGCTGTCTTCTGGATGGAATCCATGAATGCTCCCAAAAATGGGTCATAATCCCCGATTTCCGGTATTCTGGCTGTTTTCTTATTTCGCTGTAATCATACTCGAAGATGTCTTTTACCGGAATCTTGGTCTGTTCAACGGGTGCTATTTTTTTTAATGACTCGCGCATGCGGAAAGGTCCGGAGTAATCTGGTGTACTTATTTTATCCCGTTCGCCCCGGTTAAAGATGTCCACAATGTCGTTTGCAATAGTGGAGAGATATACATTTGCTTTACATGCAGAAAAATGTTCGGATGCGAGAGTTTGGTTTGACGGGTCTTCGACAAGATAGCCTTGCTTTTCATGGTGTGCTAGAGAGATAAATGCTTCCACATCGTTCAGACTGATGTCCCAGTCCACATAATATCCACCGTAATAATGCACTACAAGGTATCGGCCAATATCGGCAGCTTCTGCGTGGTTCCGGGCGGAAAGGAAAGCCTGTAGGGAGAATGGATAGTATTCACCGATAAACTTCTCCAGCATTTCATCGTCCCAATAAATAATTTCGAAACCTTTACTTTCTAGGATTTTCCATGACCTTAAACAGATCTGAGCCAGCTTAGATGGTTTCCTACCTACGATTTGATGTATTAGCTGTGGTACCATGTCAAATTTCTAATGAAAAAGATTTGGAATAAGTATATCGTTGATTCACAAAATGCATGTGTTCGTAAAAACTGAAATATGCTACGGAGTTGCGCCAAGTTCTTAGGTAGTTAAGACATTTTTCCTCCAAGAGGGTAATTTCTGTGGAGGCATTTTCATATTGTGTGTCTCCATCAAGATCGATCATCGGCTTTCCGTTCAATTTTTTTAAAAGCGCCTCTTTAACTACTGCATCTTTTTCAAAACGTTTCATGATTTGCCATGATTTCTCATAAGGTCGAGTTATATCCCATTTTAAAAGGTTTCGATGAAGAAACAAGACACTTTCGTTCTCGTCATGTTGTAACATCGTATTGCCATAAAAAGCATCCTCTTTTATTGTTCCACAAGTGCCCGGAAGCGTCGGAATCATATAGAATGATGTTTTCAACGCAAACCATGCAAACCTGAAGGTGTCTTTATCACCATATAGTAATTTATAATAGTATTTTTCCAACATATTGAAATGTAAGCACAGATTCAATTCCTTCCAACACATTTCCTTGTTAACTAGCAACTGTCCGCTCTCTTGCTCGGGTGTATCAAAAGCACTCGAATCTATAATTTTCCAAATAGGATTATGGGGGTCCGTTATCCAATAGTCGGGCCAGAACACCGTTCCTAAACGGTTGTATTCGGGGATATCAAATAAATAGGTCGGATCGCGTAGGCAGACATTGTCCGAATCTATGTACAATACTTCTCTGAAAGAACTATGCAAGATAGCTAGGGGTTTTAAAAACACGCCTGTCCTATCGATTGGCCCAAGGTCCTGAAAATCTCTGAACCGAACATCTAATCCTTCAAAGAACTCCATCACATCGATAGATATCTCGTTTCCGAGATGCCACACCTCAATAGGTAAAAGGCATCCTAAATTCCTTAATTCATTTATAGACACCCACAGACAGGTAACGTGGCTGACTCCACCGGCAGTATATACAATGCCTTTTTCAGCATAACGATGATGTGGATATGCGGGGATCTTCGCAAGGAATGCTTTCCAATCTTGTGCAAGGTATTCTATGTCATGCTTTGGCATAACATAACCTGTATATCGAACCCTGTTCTTGTTAAAATACATGACGTAATTTTAGACACAATTAGACATAAGCAGAGGGGATAAGTGTAGCTGATTAATATTGCACTGGGATCGGTCTATAACTGCTCGGCTTATTTTTCCTAAAATAGGGAATTTCCAAATAAAAGGATGTTTCACCGTGCTAAAACGATTTCTTTATGACGTTTAAATGACAGAATGGAAAATTGGCTTACGTTTGGGATAGGGAGTTATGTTGGTAGAACTTATAGGCTGGGAACAGGGATCAGGAGATGACGCTGTCGTCGTTCGTATGTTACGATTATGGTGCGTTATGTTATCTATTCAGAAGGCGAACGAAGTGGTAGCATTAATTACTGGACTGCAAGGAGATCCTTTCGATAAGTTCCTGATTATAGGTTTCATGTTTAATGTCGATCATGACAATATCGCTGGTGGTACTTTTTGAAGAATGTGTCACGTTAAAAAAAGTCCGGCTATAACTTTATACAGCTCGGTGGATTACTATCGTCGCTAGCTTACTATTAGCGGAAGAATAGTATTTTTTTCCTTCTAATGTAATCTGATACATTTGTGCTCTTGAATTAGGCTTGTGAGGTTTTGTCATTTTTATCCAGTTCGCTTTAACGCATATGTTAAGACAGTTAAGATGATGCACGCAATAGTTGACAGAATTTTTTCATTATCTCTATTGTTGGATCTTTTTAAATAGCTAATAGCGTCCGTAGTGAGGGTAAGGTCGCCGATGCCGAGATTAAAGTATGTTGTTCCATTTGCATTTTGAGGACTGGAACCTACTACTTTCTTGATCGTACATTTTGGTAGTTCACTGTCAAATTCAAAATCAATGTGACCATCATTGGTTTAGAAAGGATAACTATCTAAGTTCATAATGGTTATTAAGCTAATTTAGAAAAATTACTCTTGTGCCTTATTGCCCAGTTGTAATACCTTTTTGCCTGCTTCGGTAGTATGGTATTTTTGATCATGGCGACGGGGAGATTCGGGATAGAGCATCACTATCCAATTATTTTTAAGCGCTATGCTGAAAACTATATTGAAGTTCTTACTTCTAGAAAATAATCCCACTTTTTGGACAAATATATTTTTTGGAACCGTCGTAAAGCCAATAATAAGTATTTTTCCTAGTCGCTGGATATCTTCATCTCGTAAAGTGATTAATATTTCATTTCCGTTCAACTTTTTCACTTGGTTCTTTACATGTGTTATCTGTTCTGCCGACAACGGTTTATCCGACTTTTCGAGCGGGGGTTCAGATAATTCGGCCAGTTGTTCGGCGATATTTTCACTTCCTTCTCGAAGACCTTTAAATATCTTATGCAAGGTTTTTAACGTCATCGGTATTTCGCCTCTTTCGTACTTTCGGAGCTGATCTTCATCCATGTCGATTGAATTAGCGAAGGTTTCCGCGCTTTTATGGCCTCGGGATTTTCTTTTGTCTCGGATAAAATCCCCTAGCGTTTTCAGAAAATTTTCGAATTCTTTGTCCTGTTCTTCATTTGTATTTGCCATAAAACAATTACGTCATTAAGTTTTTAAGTCAACAGGAGTTATAATTATTGTTTTTACTTGTTTTTTCGTATTTATATATTTATATTTGTCCTATTCGATATATAATGTAATATGTAAAAGTATATGTGATTCGTATAAAATGTTGTTATTATGCAAAGGCGTTGAATAATAACAACATTAGGATGCTTTAAAAATCTTGCGGAGAAAAGTAGGACGTTCGAGCGCAAGGAGTAGGAAAGGCCTTTGTCTTATGCTATCTTTGTATAGCCATAAGGCGGGTCACCCTGCTTGCTCTGTGCTCGGCCGTTGAAAAACGGTGGCCGTCCTACGCCTTCTCGGCAGAGCAAGCAATAGGGTGGCTTTTTTTCGCTCGTTTTTTGTTTCCTGCCAGATTCTCTCAAGGTCGGAAAATAAACGAGTAAGAACGTGAAAAAACAAAGAATTAAAAATCTGATCTGTCCGCCCGAGTAACACGCGCGAAAAAAGCCAATATGGCTTTCTAAAAGAATGCGTAAATCATCACCGTTATTTACCTGAAGAAGAGAAGAACTCGCATTCCAATTAAAATATTTTATTAACTGCGTGGCGGGCAAAGTAAAGCGATAAGATAGCTGCAGAATTTTCATCGCTTTCCGTTTTTTCCCAACACGCCTAACTATTAAAAGAATGCGAAAATTACGCAAAGGGGAAAGCTATGGACTGCAGTCTCAGCAGGTAGCTTCTCGAGATAATATATATAAGGAGAAAATATCTCCTGCACAAAAAATCTACATTGATGATGCCCGGATAGTGAAATATGGGCAATTTCTTTCCATTATGGCAAAGGAGTTTCGTATAACGGAATTTGCGGATTACCAACCTTCCAAAATTATCGATAGTTTCTGGTCCAAACACAGTTGGGATAATACGGAACAATTTAACCTGTTTGACTTGATTCTTCTGGCGCAAGGAGCCGTTGCTGAGAAAAGCAACGAAGCCAAGGCACTGAATAGTTTCTTAAAAGATTTTTTGTCTTATATGATGGCTAGCCATACGGTGCATTATATAAACCGTACGGATAGTGCCATCGGCCGGTCTTTGTCCGCAGAACAAGTAGGTGACATTAAAGAAGGAGTAAGATTAGATTTTGTAAGTCGTTTGTCAGGTCTGAGGTAATGAATTGCTACAAGAAGAATAGTAATTCAACGCCTAGGGCCTATGGATTACGGTTTGCCGTCCTGATATTATTGTTTGTGTTGTTTAGTGATGCCCAAGCGCAGTCGGGTCGTATCCTCGGAGGAGCGGTACGCTCGGCTGCCGACGGGCAGACTATCGAAGGGGTATCTATCTTTACTGAAAAAGGAAGGGAGAAGACCAGTACCGATCGCGACGGTAAATTTAGCCTACGTGTCGGAGCTGCCACTGGCATATTGCACATTAGACACATCGGCTTTGCCGAACAAAAGCTAGGTTATGATAAAACAACTTCGCATTTGGAAATTAACTTAATTCCCGCCGAAAACCAGATTGAAGAAGTTGAGGTGGTAAGCACGGGGTACCAGTCGATCCCAAAGGAAAGAGCAACTGGATCTTTCGTGCAGATCGATAATGAGCTGCTCAATAGGAGAGTATCGACCAACATCATTGACCGCTTAGACGGTATGGCTCCGGGCCTTATCACCAATCTGGATAGGAAACAGCGCGGGCAGGGGGATATTGAAATACGGGGTAGGTCAACCCTATATTCCAATAGCGAACCATTGATCGTACTGGACGATTTTCCATTCGAAGGAAGTCTAGAATCTATCAATCCGAATGATGTCGAGAACATTACCATCCTCAAAGACGCGGCAGCAGCGTCCATCTGGGGCGTACGAGCCAGCAACGGCGTGATTGTCATTACGACTAAGTCCGGAAAGCAGGGGCGTCAGCCAGTTATTGAATTCAATACGAATATGTCGTTAGCGGGTAAGCGTAATGTATTCGATCAGCCAATGCTTAGTTCATCCGAATTTATCGACATAGAGCGTTTTCTTTTTGGGAAGGGACGGTATAACTCTACGTTGAATACAGGCTGGCAGCCCGTATCACCTGTCGTAGAAATTCTGGCACAGATGCGTGCAGCGACAATAACGGAGCAGGATGGGGAGCGGATGCTGGCAACAATAGCCGGCCAGGATGCTCGGGGACAGTATAATACGTACTTCAACCAACCGCTGCTCAATCAGCAATATAATGCCTCGGCTCGGGGCGCTACCGACAACCACGATTATTTTATTTCGGCTGGCATGGATCGGAATAAGGCGCAGACCGTAGGAAACAGCTTTGAACGTTGGGCCTTACAGGCAGCAAATACCTTGCGATTCTGGGAGAACAGGATAAAGCTGTCCCATCGGATACTCTACAGCAATAAGATTGATAGGCAGGTAGCATCTAGTATCCCTTCCTCCCCAAAATATCCCTATAGCCAATACATCGATGCCGATGGTAATCACCTTCCCGAGGTATCTACTCTCAGGCTCTCTTATATAGACGGCTTATCAGAAGAGAGACTGCTGGATTGGCAGCTAAGGCCGATGGATGATCTCCACACTAGCGATTTTTACAGTAATAACCGAATGACGAACCTAAGGAATAGCCTACAGATAGAAGCGAATATAATAAACGGGCTCAAGGCTTCTGCTTTGTACCTATATGAAGAATCTTATAGCGATGCACCTACCTATTACGGCCCCAATTCCTACTATACGAGAAACCAGACCAATAGTTTCTCCTATCTAAATTCCAGCGGAAATTTGGAGTATGGTATTCCCTTAGGCGCTATCAAATTGGTCAGAAATGGGAAAGGACGTAATCAGACAGGGCGTCTTCAGGTGGAATATGATCGATATTTTGGCAATGATCAACAGTTCAATATGCTTGCAGGTGCAGAGATCAGAGAAAATTCGGGTCTTAATGCATCGTACGGGTGGTATGGATATAACGAAGAGAACCAGACGAACCAAAATCATCTTGTGAACTATTTGGAACCATTTAGGATGTGGCATAGTGGTCAAAGTTTACGCATACCGACCATGACCGATCAGTCGTCTGTGCAGGATCGCTTTGTGTCATACTACACCAATATAATGTATGCGTTCAAAGACCGCTACCGCCTGAGTGCAAGCTTGCGTCGCGACGGTTCTAACCTGTTCGGTGTAGATGCCAACCAAAAGTTCATACCCCTGTGGTCGATAGGAGGGCTCTGGGATATACATAAGGAAACCTTCTTCCCGCAACATGTACTTTCAAAGCTGCAGCTCCGGACTTCGTATGGATACAATGGGAATTTAAACCGCTCGGTATCTGGATACCTGACGGCTAGACAGGGGACATTTACCCTAGCAAATGGTCAGCCTTACTATGAAATCGTGAATCCGCCCAATCCGGCGCTTCGTTGGGAAAAGGTGAGGAATATCAATGTAGGTGTCGACCTGACTTCGCACAATCAACGTATCTCCGCCACAGCAGAGTACTGGCAAAAGCGGGGGCAGGATCTGATTGCAAACCGGCCTACGCCCACCCAGGTAGGAGTTGCCGGATTTACGGGAAACACGGCAAGCACGCTATCGAAGGGAATCGATGTCTCCGTTCAATCGCGTAACCTTACAGGTCGGTTCAGCTGGTCCAGTCAGGCTTTTATCAGCCGTGTGACCAATCGCGTGCTGGATTATCATATCGTTCCGGCAACGAATTTTGCGATCATGTCTGGCATCAACGATTATCCCCAGATAGATCATCCGCAGTTCGCCTTCTTTGCGTTCCCCATGAAAGGGTTAGATGAAACAGGTGATCCAATAGGATATCTGGGAGGGCAGGAATCAAAAGACTACCGTGCCATCAAAAATACGCAGGATCTTTCGGAAATGGAGTACATGGGCACATCTGTACCTACCTTCCACGGTACGCTTTGGAACAGCTTTAGTTACTCGGGTATGGAACTTTCGTTTTCGTTACGTTGGTACGCAGGTCATGTGTTCCGCAGGAACTCACTGGACAACGCGTCAATATACAACGGAAGTTATACCGCATGGGACTACCAGCAAAGATGGCAAAACCCAGGTGATGAAAACAGCACCGATGTGCCTGCATTGGTGTATCCAAACAATGTTAATAGGAGCGATTTCTATAAATATAGCGGCCTGTTGATCGAGCCGGCCGATCATCTTCGCTTTCAGGATCTTCAATTTGCATACAATGCCGTTACTTTTGCCCGTAAATTATCAGTTGAACAGCTTAGGTTAATTCTTAGCGCTACGGATATAGGTGTGCTCTGGACCCGAAACAATAAATCAATTGATCCGGTATTCTTCAATGGTAATACCATCAGGACCACATATTCACTAGGTATTCAAATCAGACTTTAATAGACATGAAAAAAATTGTAACAGCGATAAGTATACTACTGCTCTTCGGTGCCTGTGAACGGGAGTTTCTCGCCGTAAAACCGAGCTCGAATATCATCCGTCCACAGACATTGGAAGATCTCGAACGGCTGTTGGATTATGATCTGGTAATCAATGTAAACGGCGCATTGCAGCGGTTGGCATCAGATGAATATTATATTCCCACACCACAGATATGGCAGGGTCTATTCAGCTCGACGCAGCGAAATGCGTACCTATGGAATGCAGATCTTTATGAAGGGGAGACCAACATCAAAGATTGGGATAATTTATATACAGCTATTTTCTATGCCAATAGTGTGCTCGAAGAACTGGATCGAATTGGCGGGACAGATCAGACCCGGATTAACGATATCCGGGGAAGAGCGCTCTTTGTACGCGCCTATTCACTGTTCGATCTGCTTAATACCTTTGCACCATTTTATGACGTAACTACAGCCGCCACAGATCTTGGTGTCCCGATACGGCTTTCCGCCGATATTAATCAGGTGGAAAAAAGGGCAACAGTACAGGCCTGTTACGACCGGATTCTTACCGATCTTAATGATGCCGTAAATCTCCTCGTTACCGAAAGGCCAGCTCAGATACGTACACGGCAGAGCAAGACTGCGGCTTATGCGATGCTTGCAAAAGTCTACCTGTATATGGCGGATTTTGCGAAAGCAGCGGCGTCGGCTGATGCATGCTTACGCCTTTACCCGGTTATTACTGATTTTAATACGGTAGCACTGGATACCGATCAGCCTTTTCAATGGAACAACGACGATGTTATTTATTACACGACACAGGTATTGGATTATACAACAACTTCCGGTGTTGGTACGCTCACCGGCAATTATATCGGAATGGATACCGTACTCCTTGACTTATATGATGCGACGGATCTACGTCCACAAGTTTTCTTTAATAAGAACGCGCAGGGTAGATATTATCGAAAGATGATGTTCGGAAGTACCGGTGTAAACCTATATCCCTTCACTGGTCTGGCAAGCGATGAGATCTACCTGATCAAGGCGGAAAGTCTGGCGCGCACCGGAAATTTGTCCGATGCGACGGAGACATTACTACAATTACTAAGAAAGCGCTTTCCAGCAGGCTACGATTTCGGGATAGACGATTTAACCAAGAATGCACTGATCGAGCGAATACTACTGGAACGTCGTAAAGAACTGGTATGGCGGTCCACCCGATGGTCAGACCTGAAAAGACTATACAAATTAGGTGTTGATACGACCTTAACACGAAAGCTTGGAGACGATGTGTATCTGCTTCCCATGAACGATGCACGCATTGTCTTTCCGATTCCTGATAACGAAATGATACACTTACACTAAATAATTTAAGATTTATGAAGTTAATATATTACACCATTCTAGTATTGTTGGCAATTGCATGTGCGAATAATAGCAATGTAATCGCAAACGATACGAAAACAGCGAAGGTCACATTTTCGTTTGATGACGAACTTTTGTCGAAAGGAAACTTGAGATTAGAGGTCTCGCTTTTTTCGCATTTTTATATTACGGCTATCGATCTGTATGACGAGAAGTACCGGTATGCCGTCGAAGATAAGAACATAGCATTCAATATCCCCCTTGAGCAAGATATCTCCGTGATCAAAGTAGAGCTCTTTTTGGATGATGTTCCTGTCTTGTTCTTCCTGCCAGCAAGCGCTTACCTGATCGAGCCAGAAGACAATCTGTCCTTTCAGCTCGGTAAAAAAATCACGCTAGGTGGAGTAGGTAATGAGAAGAATATAATTAGGGAGCGAATCGCTGGAGTAAACAGGCGTATGACCTTGGGTTGGTTGGATTATTACATACAAAGCGGCGATATCTCCATGTATTATGCTGTACGTAATGATTTTTATAATGCGATGATAGCCAGTAAGGTCCAGTTATTGGACCTGAAGCGCCAGAAGATAAGTGATAATGTATATGATTATATAAAAGACGAATGCGTTTATTTCACGGAGAGTATGCGGATAAATCCAATGGTAAGCTCAGTAGAGCCCGGAGCTCCTTATCAGCAACTGTTGAAAGAGCATGTAGTGCTGGAATTTGATGCTTCGATTCGTAAGCGTATGGGGAGCGCTGGAAAATCCTATGCCTACACAAACTACCTTACCGATGTATTTGTAGCTAAGTATTTTATGGAAAAGTATATCGAAGATCCCGAAAGCGTACCGCTTATTTATCTGAACGAAATTTATGAAGAGGTTATAAAGTTTGATTTGGACGATGAGACTAAGGATAAGGTTACCGCATTTCTGTTCAGTCGCTTGGGCACAAAAGCGATAAACGGTGAAGAAGTCATTGAAAAGGCGCTAGACCGCGTGGTAAACACACGTATCAAGTCTTATTTAGAGGATATCAAAAAAAGAAGATACAGCAACGCCGATGTCTATCCGTTCCGATTGGAGGATGTTAATGGAAATATCTATACGCCTGAATCGTTCAGGGGAAAGAAGATTATCTTGGATTTCTGGTTTGATGGGTGCACGGGCTGCGCGCTCTTACATAAGGAACTGGTAAAAATCGAGCAGCAAATAAATGATCCTTCTATAATGTTCATTAGTGTAAATGTAGATGTAAACAGAGAAAGGTGGCACCGAGGAATGGCAAGCGGAAAGTATACATCCGAGGGAGGCGTCAATTTGCGGGTTATTGATCCCCAGCCAAATATGGTTTCCTATTATGGTTTTATCGCTTTTCCACAGGTATTGGTTGTGGATACTCAAGGGAAATTGGTGTCCTATGACCCTCCGCGACCAATCAATGCGGAAGGTAGAAGGGGCTTTATAGAATTGTTGACAAAGGTCGATTAGGAAGAAAAGAAATGGGGCCATCGGCCCCACTCTTCTAGTTTTGATAAACACCGTTCGTATTAGATGGTTCGATCCACCCATTTGTTTCAAATGCTTCCAACTCCGAAGCCGTGTAGCTATCTTGTGCAGGAATATTGTCCGGCGACAAGATTTGATACGTACAAGGTGTTGGCTCAGTAGCTTGACAATCCATAGGATTTATCGAACTTCTCAGCTCAAACTGTCCGCTTCCCTTATTGACAAGATGTCCAGTCGCTAATTGCGCTTCTGTACGGGCACTTGCCCAAGAACTAGCACCTATTGCTAAACCTAATAGCGCTACTCCCAGCACCAATGTTTTTGTTGTTTTTTTGATTAAAGTCATTTTAGTAAACTTAAATTGTATAATTTTTTAGTCGTTTGATAGCCCACATACCTAGCCCAATCCAAACAGCATTGAATATCAGATGTGTGTGCCATCCCATTTCTTCGATCACGCCGCCGCAATGGCAAAGCCGCTTCTCTGCAAAGAGCAGCATCAGGGCAATATAGAGTGTAAAGACCCCCATCAGCACCGTAGATGTCCACAGCGCCCATCGCTGCATCTTCCGCCAGGGGTAAACCAATACGATCGCCAGTAGGATTTCTAGAAGGGGAATACCCCAGCCGATAAATTCGGCATATTGTCCTAACACCGGGATGCGTTTGTTACCCTTTACGAAGGTCTGCATATTCACTAATTTGTTATGCCCCGTAAACATGTACAGAAAGGCGTAGCCGTACACCACCACCCAATGGCGCTGTTGAAACAGCCAGCGGGATTTACGTATAATCCACTGCCAGACCTGTGCTGTCCCTGCTTTGATACTGCTCTTTACTGTTGTGAGGTGCTTTTCCATATTTAATTGCGCTGTATTATGATCTGTCTTTCGTATAGCGATCCCTCGACTGCTCCAGCCGCTGAACCAGGGTGTATTGACGTACCGGCCTACCCGGGAAATACCGCAAATTTTCGTCTATATAATCTTGTTTTCATATCGTATTTATTTTGCTGTGTGATCTGCTTCGCTTTCTATATCGTTTACTCCGTAATAATGCCAAGGATCGATGGTGCCATCATCTCGGCATGTTCCATTCACAGTGAACATAGTACCTGAAGTTGCGCTATCCAAAAAAGTGATGATACAGCAATAGATTTCGCTCCTCATCTTCAGATAAAGAAGTCCCATCATAAACAATAGAATTGTCCCCGATAATGCTAGTAGTATTCTTGTACTCGTTTTCATATTTTTCATGACTTCTAGGTGCTGCCTAGGTATATATGTTCTTGCGTTGCTTGTCAATCTATTCCTGATCATCAATTGTATATTTCAAAGATCTGAACTGTTTTTTTGAGTTTCGGCGTCTCTAGAGACGCTTTTTTTGCTTGTTTTTGCCAGTTAAGAGAAAATAATCGGCGCGCTGGACGGAACTCCGCGATAGGCCAAGCAGATCCTTCTGCTCGTTATGGCTCAGTATATGGTATAATTCCGGTAGCTTTTCGGTAAACTGTGTATAGCACGATATAATATCATCCTTAACAAGCGAAAGCTTCCGCAGGCGGGCAAGCTGCCGCTTCTTTTTATTCGTCAGGGCGTCCATCAGCGTATCCAGACTTTTTTCCTCCTCTTTAAAGATTTTTATCGTTCGGTAGGGTATAATCAATACGGCACTTGGTCGCAGCGCCACGATTTTACCATCGCCCTGATTTTGGGAGTACAGATGCTCAGTGGTAAATAGCGCCATTCGGGGTAATCCCACAGAGAGTATATTTCGGTTTCGATTTTCCTCGTCCATTGTAATGCGGGCGACCATACCGCTACAGACATAAAATACGAGCTCATCGGTCCATCCTTCCTCATAGATACATTGCTTCCGGGTATAGTAATGATAGTCCGTATGTTCCGTGGCCCATTGTTCGTGAAACGGTTGGATCGCTCCGAATTTTCCCCAATGTTGCAGAAGGAGCTGTATCGACGCACGGTGTTTTCTGCTTATCCGACGCATACCCATACATCTAAAGTAAATTCCCGAATATTTTCCGACTTTGTAGTTCGGAGATAGCCATAAACTGGCTTAGCTCTCGATTGCTCAGGTACTCCATATACTGGCCGCATTCAGACAGAAAGATCTGAATCCGCTCTTTTGGATCGTCGAGCTCGCGGAGGAAAAAGGGGAGGGCATGCCCGGCATCATGTATTTGCCATACCTGCTCGATCCAATTGGCAACAGCTCGATGCGATTGGAAGGTAGCCGACAGCACCTCTATCGGTATATGTAATACCCAACTTGGCTCTAGCGCCTTGTAGGTATTATTGTACCATAGCGGATGGTAGATAAATGTGGTTCCTTTTTCAATAAACTGCATAAAAGTCGGCCTTCCTTTAGCCGCCCGCCGGTATTCCTTGATGAGTCCCTCTGCTACGAAACCAATACTTGGGTGCCGGATGTCCAGATTGGTGCCCCGAGCGTAATAGCTAAGTTCTAATGCGGCAAGCAAACGATGGAGATCCCGCTGTGTAAAATGCTGGTTGATCTCTTGCTCACTTTCAAATAGGGATAAAAAATAGGCTTTCATAATTTTCTGTTGCGTTTTAAGGGTTAGCTGTACCGCTTTATACAGCTAAGAAAGCACAAAGATCGTTGCGCATCAAGTGACAACAGTGACGTTACCTGTGCGGGATAGGGTTTTAATGCAATGGTAATCCATCTGACGATACTTTTCCGTGTGAACTCGGGTGACACAAAAACAGATATCGGCTGACGGATGCAGTTTATCGGCTCAGCACAGTCATGTAACTTTTTTTTCTTTTTTCCTTGCAGACTATAATAGGTTTGGTTCATGATGCATACGTTTTTGGGGCCCCATTAGGATTTAACTTAATGAACAGAAACGATGAACTTGATGAATATCGTATGGCAACCTAGGGCAATAGGATAGAAAATCAAGGGTCATCAACTTAAAGCAATGATTACAATGAAAAATGAAAACATTTCTGCAAAGCAGGCAAAATCTGTAAAAGAAGTACTGTCAAAAGCGTTACAATACAAGCCATTTCCCCTAATCGGACGGGGCTGTACACTGCTTTTATCGAGGGAGCTTTCAAGCCCCTGCGATGTAATTCTTCCGGGGATCGATTTCTTCTAGCATAAATAACCGCATTCCCGCAATCGGTAACAACGGATACGGGAATGCATTTTAATATATATATATCGCCCTGCAGAAGCAATGCATAGGTCTATGCCGGGCAATTTGAACCGTAAATGGTATAAAGATGAATACAAAAGAATATTACCTGACAGAGCTGCGGCGCATAAAGTCCATATTGGCAGCGCAAAACCCAATGTTGAACAATGAGGCGGTCAATTCGTTCGCGTTTTTAAGTGCGAACCTGGGACACTTTTTACCCATGCTAAACTATGAAATGCACATAAATATATTTCGGCAGTTCCAGCTACAGCACTGGCTAAATGCAAAAGATGTCGCTTTTTTTAAAGAAGAATATCCTTTGCGTATCACTGGATGGAAAGCAGTGTTGACAGAGATACGGAAACGACCGGGTATCATATGCACGTACCATTTTGGTGCGTATCAATTGATTAATTATTTGCTTGTCAAAGCACAGGTTCCCTTCGCGCTGCTCGTCGCTGGCGTGGTTAAGGAAACCTGGAAGCGACGCTATCCAGATCTGTTGGAAGCACTCCACGAAGCGGAAGAGGCAGGCCGGTTTGTATTACTGGATGCGAACCAAGCGGCATCGCTTCGCCGGATGTATAGCTTATCGAAGAAGGGATTTCAGCTGTTGATCTATGTAGATGGTCTTGAAGGGATCAGGCAGTCCAAAAATGCGGGTCTGGAGCAGGTGTCCTTTATGGGGCAACAGGTAGCCGTACCCTGGGGTGCGGCACATATCGCACATACCTTAAAACTACCGATTTATACCCTATTGGCCTTAAGGAAAGAAAAATCCGTCTCCATTCAAGCTATACCAACTATACATCCAGTAGAGGATGTCGATAGGTCAATCTTTGTCAACGCCGTGATGGGCAAGCTGTACGGTTGGCTGGCGACGTTTCTCATTCATTGGCCGGAGCAATGGACCAATTGGCCATATGTGCATAACATACGGATAAACCAACATCAGCTCTCAAGTAATCGATGGCGAAAGCTAGATTCCGAGGCATATACGGATCAACTGAAATATGGGATTTATACTGATGGAGATTCGGATTTTTTGCTTCGCAAAAGCGATATGACTACTTTTCCGATCGACCGTACGGAATACCACATGCTCAGAAAGCACTGGTACGGGCAGGGGAGATAATAAAATATTTCTATAAAGTTTGTATATTGGCGTTTAAACTACTCCTTTCTTGTTATGCCAAGTCAAATTTTTTTTAAAGAGAATTTAAGGATTCAGGCCCATGGATGGCCCATTTATATTGCACTGATGTTATTAGTTAACCACAACATAAGGCCTGAGGTAACGGCCTCAAACCAATTGATCGCGTTTGCGATAACATTGCTGATGTTTAACGCTTGTATCGGTCTTTTTTACACACTGTTCCTGAAGAACTGGATATGGAAATCTGCAGTATTGATCGTCGTCTTATTTTTTACAGCAACGGAATTGATCCAACATTTTGGCGCGTCGTGGATCAGGGATTCTACAGGACCGATAACCCTATTACCTTGGTCGCACCAAGATGAACAATACTATTGGCGCATGTTCAATAGGTATCTTGGATTGTTGATGATGTCGGCGGGTTTGGTCTTCCATATCAGATCAGTCATAAATGCCCGCGGACTTAAGAAAGAAGCGGAACTCCGCCACAAAAAGGAGCTGGAAGCAAAAGAGATGGAATTTGCCTTCCACATGGTACAGATCAATCCGCATTTTTTATACAATGTCCTTAATGGAATGCAGCAGCGTACGAAAGGAGTGCTGCCTGAGGTAGCGCAGAGCCTTGATCAGCTGGGAGATCTAATGAACTACTTGCTCACCGCATCGAAAGACGGGGTGAAGCGGGTGCTGCTCTTTCGTGAGCTTGAAGCGATAGAATCCTACATACTGCTGGAACGTAGCCGATTCGAGAATTGCCATGTGGATTTTAAAGTAACCGGCGAACCAACCATACATAAGCTGGTACCGGGTACGTTACTTACGCTTGTCGAAAATGCGTTTAAATATGGCATTTATACAGATGTGGATCATCCAATTGAAATCCGCTTGCTGATCGAAGCCGACAGCTTTGTATTTGAATGTTCAAATACGATTGATCGCTCCCGGAAGACATCAGCTTCCTCGGGTCTCGGACACAAAAATATAATTGCCCGTATGGATGCCGTATTCGCCGGCCGCTATACGTTCGAAGCGGTCGAAGAAGGGGATACATATAATGTAAAACTGATTATCAACCAAATTTAATACAGGAGAAAGCTTATGAAAATACTGAAATGTTTAATAGTGGACGATGAAGATGCCGGTATCGAGGGACTCACGGCGTTGATAAAGAAGCGGCACGACCTGCTGTTGGCGGGATCGACAAAGGATCCCAGAGAAGTCGTTCGGCTGGTTGAGAAGCACAGTATAGAACTCGTGTTCCTTGATCTGCAGATGCCGCACATGCATGGACTCGACGTAGTCAAAGCCCTGAACGGCCGCACAGAAGTGATCTGCTGTTCGGCGCATAAAGAATTTGGTACAGAACTCTCCGAGCTTGAAGTCGCGCTGTACCTGAAGAAACCGATCAAGGAGCACCTGTTCAACAGGATGGTGGAAAGAGTGTGGGAAGTCAAGGAACGCCACCCCGTTAATGCTGACAAAAAGCGGATAACACCACTCGATCTGAAGGAAAGTTTTATGTTTCGCATGCCGGATAATGAGGTATTGAGTATGCAGCTGATCGATATCGAGCTGATCGAATCATCAGGAGATAATACCTTTGTAACGCATACAGATGGTCGGGTCGAATTGTGCTATGGGCTTGGCGAATTTATGAAACTCCTACCGGCAGCCCATTTTATAAGAATACATAAGGGTTACATTGTCGCAGTCAAAAATATAGGTAATATCAAGCTTACAGAACCGTCAATTAGTCTTCGTAATTCATTGTATGTAAATTCTATACCGATTGGAAGGACTTATATGGATAAAGTTAGAGAGCTTATAATGGAAATGGAAATACGAAATCGAAAGCATGGAAAATAAAGACTTACAAGTACACTATCAGATCCTTTGGGAGAAGTACTTATTGCTTGGGGAGGAGGCACTGACGCGTGAAGAGCAGGTAGCACGCTTGACTGCATTTAACAGCGAAATAAATAGCTTTTCGAGCCTGGTACATCAATTTATGGAAGAGATGACCGACCAAATCGTCAGTAGGATGGGCTTGCAGAATGCAATAAGCGATGCGACGATAAATGACAGCGCTTTCGCGTCATTCTATAGTGATCAGATAAACTTTTACCGTACCTGGTTAAATAATTTTGAACAGATTATAGATAAATCAGCAAATAAATGTACTATAGGTCTTACCGTTAGGCAGCTCTTGCTGCTGTTGCGATTGGCAAAGGACATGGAGCTGCTTCCCGAACCACAGTTAAAACCGTATCTCCGTTTTTTACAGCTAAATGTGCGTACGCCTGTGCAGGAAGCACTTTCTTACGAGAGCCTGCGAAAGAAGTACAGCGAGTTCGAGTTGACGACAATTAGGCAGATCCGCCAGCTGCTGGAAAGGATGCTCCGTAGACTGAACCACTACCAGGCAACACATACGAATAAATAAGAAATTCTTAAACGCTAACCACTTTGTAAACCGCTTCGTTAGGAGGGATGCAGGTATTGTTCATGGAAACCTTTTTAGGTAGATCTGCCTTCACTTTTTGGGATAGTGAAGATGTGAACGAGTACGTGTATAGGAGATGTGTGGGTCGTGAAGAAGCACAACCTAGTACCCTATGGAAAACTTACTACAAATATTGATTGAACAACAAAAAAAGAATATCAAACTCACCAAAAAGCAAAATAACCTCATCGCCAAACTGGTTTCGATGAAGATCCCCGTAGATAAAGAAACACTGAAGAAAATGGTCATGGATAATATGGATCTCAAAGCGCTGTTTAAATCTGGAAATACCAAATTCTTCCAGATGAAAAAGCTTTTCAAAACCTATGAGCTCGATTCAACGGATTTCTATTTGGCGGATGAGGTGCTGGAAACAATTAAAAAGCACCAGGCTCTTCCAAAAAACAACAGGGAGGAAAATGACGGTCCATAGCACCGTCATAGATATTATCACCATCGATGAGTTGTCCCGTCATCGCGATAGTAACATCGTCGTCATCGCGAACCTGAGACACGAAGGTGTGGCGATCTTTTACCCCCACTTTGCCCTAATAATTTCCCTAGCCTGAGCCTAGCCTAACCCAAGAACAAGCCTAGCGCAATCCAAGAAACACCCTAGCACGACACAACAACAAGCCTACACCAACCCAAGGATGACCCTAGCTAGAACCTACCGCAGTACAGCCTATACCCTGTCTACAAACAAGGAACTTCCAATAAATGCCCAAGACACGACTGGCAAAACGCAATGTATTCTTAATTCACTTCATAATTATTCATAATCGTTCATAATAATCCGTAATCATTCGCAAAGTATTGATAGTCATTTATTTATGAAAAATTTTATAAACCTTTGTTTCAGTAAGCCGATCGAAAGGGTACCCCGGGAAGCTTACGGGAACAAATTTTTTAACAGTAATAAAGGACTAAAAAAATGGCAAAGTCAAAAGACAATGTGGTGATGCAGGGAGCATCAGGTAAAGTAGGAAGAAATTTAGTCTTCCGTCAAAAAGGCGATCAGACAATCATCGCCAAAAGGCCAAGGACAGCAGCCGACAAACCGGCCAGCGAAAAACAGCTGAAAGTGCAGAACCGCTTTTTAGATGCTTCACTCTATGCAAAGAAAGCGATCAAAGACGAGGAGCTGAAAGCAGCATATGCTGCAAAAGCGAACATCAATCAGTCGGCCTACAACGTAGCATTCAAGGACTATTTTACCGCTCCTCAGGTACGGAGGCTCAACGACAGCAACTACAAAGGCGCGGTGGGAGATGAACTCAATTTCCTGATTAAGGATATCATGAAGGTCACAGAGATCAATATCGAGATATTGGATCAAAGTGAAATCCTGATCGAATCTGGACTGGCCGTTCCGCTCGATGCAGATAATGTTGAATGGAGCTACACAGCTACTGCGGCAAACGCAGACTACGAAAACGCGATCTATCGAATTACCATGCTGGATACACCGAAAAATATCACAACGGTGATCAAAGCATACGGTGAGGATATGACTTCATAGCGTAGGGTGACTAAGAGTTAGGTGGCTAGTTAATTGGTAACTAGTGATTGGTGACTGGTCTCTAGAAGCAGGGAATCAGGTAGCTGGAATCGGAAACCGTATTCGGTTACCTGGTTCCGGCTTCCAGATTCCAATCTAATATCTTACATCTAATGTCTCAAATCTTACATCTCACATCTGAAATCTAATAACTATGAAAACACAGATCACCCTGATACTCCAACGGAAATACGGAGATAGGGGAACCAACGGAACCATTTATTTTCTGGGCGACGCAGTCTGCCACACCATTGAGTTACCATGGCGGGATAACAAACGACGCGAAAGTTGTATCCCCGAAGGCCGATATAAACTGGTGAAGCGCACCTACGCTAAGAATGGAGAGCAAATCGGAATTCCAAATGTAACCGGGCGCGAAGCGATCCTGATTCATGCAGCCAATAATGCGCAGAAAGAATTGCTGGGCTGCATTGCACCCGTGACTACGCTTACCGGAGAGGGTACTGGCGACCATAGTCGTAAGGCACTCGATAAGTTGAAAGAACTGGTGTACAGCCTATGGGATATGGAGGCAGAAGTGTTTTTAGTGATTAGGGGGTAAGAATTACGAATTGGTGAATGGGGGTTAGAGACTAGGAGTTGGTGATTAGTGACTAGACTATTTTTCTCGTCTTCGCGAGCAGGAAAGACGTGGCGATCTTCGAGGGGTTAGAGACTAGGGGTCAGAACTGTTATTCTCGTCTTTGCGAGGAGCATAGCGACGCGGCAATCTTAGAGGGGTTGGTGTGACTAGTGACTAGGAGTAAGGGATCAGGAATCGGGTCTCTGATTCCAGTTTGCGGTTCTCATATCTCAAATTCACATCTCAAATCTAATGTCTTAATACTTAATACTTAATACTATGCGAAGCATTATAAACAAAATAAGCCAAGCGTTACAGGTGGTACTGCTGGCTCCAATCAAGTTGCCGGGGAAGGCATTGAACATTTTAAAATACGTAGCCGTGGGGCTGGGGATTATCGAATCTGTACTGGACGATGGGAAGCAGGAGTCGGAAACTGGGGATCGGGAATCGGATATCCGGGATCAGGAAAAAGATGCTGCGGACATTACTAGCATCGATGTCGGTGACAATGGAGGATCAAAGAATAAGGATCATGGATTAAAGATGGATGCCGAAGAAACGGGCGAGGACGATGGAGGAGGGAAGCGATGAGGCAGATGAATAATGTGCAGGCGGGTACGCTTGGCGGTACGTGCTGCTCAATCTGGAATAGCTTCGACTGGTCCAATTTGTTTCATACGGTGCTGATGGCTGTAATTGGTGCGGCAGTAAGTTACCTCGTGAGTAGATTGCTAGATGGTAAGCGACGGCGGCGCTAGCCGCTTCATTTAATTGAAAACCCCCGATGTGATCGTACATCGGGGGTTTTTAGCTATGAAGCTAGCTAGGAGAACATGAAAATATAAAATTATTGATCAATGCATCAGTGATTTACAATAAAGTTGTAAAAATAACGTTTAGTTTACTTGGAGGTAATGTTGTAAAGTTCCTATCTTTGCACCACTCCGCAAGGGAGGAACGGTCGGTCCGCAGGGTCCGGCACCTGAAAAAAGAAGGGTTTAACAATATTTAAACGCGGAAATCGGAGAGGGCCGAAAAAATAAATTTTTTTTATTTTGGAAGTTCGGGAAAGATTTCTACCTTTGCAGTCCCGTCGGAAACGAAGGGGTTTTTAAAAAAGATAAAAAGGGCCGAAAGGCTTTGAAATAGCAGCAGAAGCGCGAAGCGGATGCGGAGAAAGTTCTTTAAGGAAATGATCATGTAACGTAACGAGTAGCTGAAGTTTTTGGCGAAAGTTAAGAACGATAAGTTAGCAATAACTGACCAGCCAGGTCAGTCCGGAATAGATATAAAAACAAGACAAT